>NZ_CP133165.1:0-2987500 GCF_047947025.1 Pseudomonas sp. App30
TCACAGGCTATCGGGGTCCCCGAAGAACATCTGAATCCGCGACCTCAACCACCGCTCCCCCGGATCATTATCCTGCGCCCCCCGCCACGCCATGTGCAGCTCGAACCCTGGCATCTCCAGCGGCATGTCCTCAGCCCGCACGCCACCGGCCGCGGTCAGCGCCTCGGCGGTGTAGTCCGGTACCGTGGCGACAATGTCCGTGCCGGCCAGCAAAGTGCTCAAGCCGTTGAACTGCGGCACCGCCAGCACCACGTGGCGCTTGCGGTCGAGTTTTTCCAGCTCGGTGTCGATGAAGCCGCTGAGGTCGCCGGCGAACGACACCAGCGCGTGGGGGCGGGCGCAGAAGTCGTCGAGGCTGATGGGGCCGGGCATGGTGTCGGCGCGCAGCAGCCGGGGGCGGCTGCGGCGCAGCACTTTGCGTTTGGCGTTGGCCGGCAGGTCGCTGGTGTAGCTGACGGCGATGGAGATTTCGCCCGAGGCCAGCAGCGGCGGGGCGAGAATGTAGTTGACGCGGCGAATCACCAGGACGATGCCCGGGGCTTCGGCGCGCAGCCGCTTGAGCAGCGGCGGCAGCAGGGCGAATTCGACGTCGTCGGACAGGCCGATGCGGAACACCGCGGTGCTGGTGGCCGGGTCGAATTCCGAGGCGCGGCTGACCGCGGTGGAGATGGAGTCCAGGGCCGGCGACAGCAGGGCGAAGATTTCCACGGCCCGTGCCGAGGGCTCCATGCTGCGCCCGGTGCGCACGAACAGCGGGTCGTCGAACAGCCCGCGCAGGCGCGACAGCGCGGCGCTGATGGCGGGTTGGCCGAGGAACAGTTTTTCGGCGGCGCGGGTCACGCTGCGCTCGTGCATCAGCGTTTCGAAGACGATCAGCAGGTTGAGGTCGACGCGGCGCAGGTCGTTTCGATTCATCGGGCTCGCTTCAATGCAAGGGTGACAAATGGTTCATGCATGAATCTTACGGGCAAAGGCTGTTAATCTGCACGGGTAAATTCAGTTTTGCCTGGCGCGCAAGTCATCGCGCAATCAATGTCAGGCATGTCGACTATTAATGGCCACGGGTGGTCTAACCGGTAAAGCCCGGATAGAGTTCATGGCATTAGAGGTTAAAAAGGCGAGGTTTGCGATGTCCCGCACGATCCGTTTTCACAAGTTTGGCCCGGCCGAAGTGCTCAAGTGCGAAGAGCATGCGGCCGCCTTGCCCGGCCCGGGCGAAGTGCAGGTGCGCGTCGAAGCCATCGGCATCAGCTGGTATGACGTGCTCTGGCGCCAGAACCTGGCCCCGTCCCAGGCACGTCTGCCCGCAGGCCTTGGCCATGAGATGGCCGGCGTGGTGACAGCGGTCGGCAGCGGCGTCGAAGGCTTCGCGGTGGGCGACAAGGTCGCCAGCTTCCCGGCCGAGAGCCCCAACCAGTACCCGGTGTACGGCGAGGTCATCGTGCTGCCGGCGCTGGCCCTGACGCGCTACCCCGATGTGCTCACGCCGGTCGAAGCGGCGGTGCACTACACGCCGTACCTGATCGCGTCGTTTGCCTACACCGAGCTGGCCCGCGCCAAGCCGGGGCAGACCGCGCTGGTCACTGATGCCAGCCACTGCGCCGGCCCGTCCTTCGTGCAGCTGGGCAACGCCCTGGGCCTGAAGGTGATTGCCGCCACCAAGTCCGCCGCTGAGCGTGACTACCTGCTGTCGCTGGGCGCCAGCAAGGTCATCGTCACCGAAGAGCAGGACCTGTTGATGGCCATCAACAAGTACACCGACAGCCGCGGCGTGGACATGGTGCTGGACGGCCTGGGCGGCCCGCAGATGTCGATCCTGGGCGACGTGCTGGCGCCGCGCGGCAGCCTGATTCTGTACGGCCTGCAGGGCGGCAACCAGACCCCGTTCCCGGCGTGTGCGGCGTTCCAGAAGAACATCCAGTTCTACGTGCACTGCCTGGGCAACTTCACCGGCAAGCCCGAACTGGGCATCAGCCAGGACCAGGCGGCGTTGCAGCGTGCGCTGCGCGAGATCAACCAGCTGACCGCAGACCGCGTGCTGGTGCCGCAGATCACCCGGGTGTTCGCCTTCGAGCAGTTCGTGGAGGCGCACAAGTTGATGGACGAGTGCCCATGCGGCGGGCGGATTGCGTTGAGCCTCGCCTGAGTAAGCACTCCACCCGTAGCAGCGGCCGAAGGCCGCGTCATGAGCGCCCCGGGCCCGGCTTGGGTTTATGGGGCGCCCTCGAGATCGAGCGCCGTCCGCACGGCGCGACGCAGCCTGGCGGCAGCATCTACATTTGTTGCACCGTGCCATGGCCTGGGCCATAGGCGTTGCCAGCCTTGTTTGTTTGTCTGGGGATGGGGGTTGGGTTCAAAATCCTTCCCAAATAACCGCCAGATCCTTCCGTAACTTCCTCCGAAATTTCCTACAAATTTGCCTCTGGCGGTTGCGCGAGCCCTCTAGGCTGGCGCTTGTGCCGTGGGTGCCTTGCCATACCTAGCATCTGCACTGGTTTTTGCGCTTTTACTGTCACTGTTTTTCCCCCGGCCACCCCACCTACCATCTCGAGGGTCAATCACCACTCCACTTGCCGGTGTCATGCGTGTCAATTCATCACGTCAGCGTCATTCATCGCGAAGCCATGAACGGCATCTACCAGCAGGTGCTGGAGCGCTTGCTGGCGCACTTCACCCACGCCCAGCGGGCCGCGTTGCAGTTGCTGGTGCAACGCATTGGCGTGGCCGCCGGCGGGCTGGACCGGCTGTCCCAGTTCAAGGTGCTGGTGGCCCACGGCGGCGGCAGCACCAGCGGCCAGTGCCTGGCCATGGTGCGCGCGGCGCAGCTGAGCCTGGCGGTGCGCTACCCGGCGACCTTCCTGCTGCGGGTGGCCACCTACCGGCACTCGGGCATGGGCGCCGAGGTGATGGCCAACATCGAGCGCGGCTATGGGGCGCTGTCGTTGCACGACGACCCGCGGGTGGAGTTGCTGGTGGTGGATGACCAGCAGGTGCAGCCCTACGACCCGCTGGCACCGCTGTCCGCCGCCACGCGCCTGCGCAACCGCACGGATTTCCTGGTGGCCGGGCACCTGGGCGGTGGGCAGGGGCGAGTCGGCCTGTGCCATGTCTGCTACCTGGGCCGTGCCGACTTCTACCAGCGCGCCATGGCCTGGAACGGCGGCGTGCATGCATTGGTCTGCGGCCAGCCGCCCGGGCGCCGGCGCCGCTACCTGGCCTGGGGGCTGCACGCCGCGCGCCAGGCCGGCCTCGGCGTGGCGGAAGCTCCACAGGACAAGGGCGAGGCGGCCCTGGAGGTCATTGCCCTGGTGGGCGAAGCGTTCCACCGGCAGTTGTACGGGGAAAAACTGGTGACCCGACGCCTGCCACGGTCGCGGCGCAAGGCACTGGTGTGTCGGGTGGACATGCACGACCTGCTGGCCGCCGCGCCCCAGGAGCACTGGCGCCTGCTGGTGGAGTTCCTGGGCTTCCGCTTTTCCGCCCTGGCCATGGGCTTCAGTGAGACGGCGTGCGCCAACCCGCTGCTGATGGCGCATCTGCGCGGCCTGGGCGCGGAAAAATTGCAGCAGCGCAGCTATGGCGAAGGGGTCGCGGAATACCTCGCGGCCGCGCGCCAACTGATGCTGCGCAAGGGCTCGCCGGGGCACCTGGTGGACCTGATGCTGTCGGCCTACGACGACCCGCACAAGCTGCAGGAGCGCCGGGCGCTGGCCGAGGAGCATGGGCGGGCCGCGTACCAGGTGGAGGACCTGCAACTGGTGTGCATGCTGCATGCGCCTTTCGTCGACAGCGGCCGGCACCTGGCGACCTACCTGCAGCGGTGCCACCCGCGGCGGGTCGACAGCCTGGCCACGCTGCACCAGGTGCTGCAGGGCACCCGCAACGACGAGCGTCTTGGCCGCTGGCTGGCTGACACCAGTGGCCTGCCGATCGTGGCGCTGCGCCGCTTGTATGGCCAGCGCAGCGCCTGTGGGCCCGGGCCGCAGACCCTGATTGCGCGCCTGCGGGCGAGTGATCCGGACGGCGCCCGGGTGCCGACGCTGGACCCGGTCACCGGGACAACTTCACTGGAACGGGTGTGTGGCCGCTGATGACCATCAAATCTCTGCAGGGTTTTGCCTACCAGGCGGTGTACCGCTACCTGTCGGCGCTGGTGGATGCCGGCGAGCCGGGGGTGCCGTTCAAGCTGCCGTCGCTGCGCTCGCTGGCCGGGCGCCTGGGTGTGTCGGTGTCCACTATCCAGTACGCCTACACGCTGCTGGAAAACGAGGGCCGGGTGTACGCCCTGGCCAAGTCCGGCTATTACGCACGGCCACCGGCACGGCCCATCCCGGCCAAGGACGGCAGCGACCTGCTGCAGCGCATCCAGGCCGAGCACCGCCGCCAGGTGGGCAGCCAGGCAGCCCTGCTTGCCCTGGACGTGCCATTGCTGCGCCTGGAGCGCCAGGTGCAGCGCCAGTACGGCAACCTGCCGGCACCGGCCTGGCACCCCTGCGGCGACCCGGAGCTGCGCCGCGCCCTGGCCGCGCGCTATACCCAGGGCCCGCGCCACGCCTGGCACGGTGACCATGTGTACCTGGGCAACGACCTGCGCGGGTTGCTGGACATCCTGTTCGAGGCGCTGGTGCTGGCCGATGAGCCGGTGCTGGTGGCCTCGCCCTGTTGCCCGCTGATCCTGCAGGCGTTGCGCCTGGCCAAGGCGCGAATCATTGAGCTGCCGCTGGCCGACGATGGCCGCCTGGACCTGAACTGCGTGCGCGAGCACCTGGATGCCGTGCCGGTGCGCCTGCTGGTGATGGACGCCGGCTTCAGCAGCGTGCAGGGCTCGCGCATGCCGGCCGCCGACCTTGACAGCCTGGCGCTGCTGTTGACCCGCTACGACGTGTGGCTGCTGGAGAACGACGTGCAGGGCGCCCTGGGCTTCGAGCCGGGGCGCAGCCTGCGCGAATCCATGGCGGCCCAGCGGGTGCTGGTGATCGGTTCCCTGGAACCCTGGCTGGGCGCCGAAGCGCCGTTTGCCTACCTGCTGGCGGCGGGGGCGGCGCGGGCCCTGGTCACCGCGTTCCAGCGGCGCGCCATGCGCCTGCCGCCGCTGCGCCAGAAAGCCGTGGCACGCCTGCTGGACCAGGGCGTGCTCGACGACCACCTGCCGGCGTTGCGCATGCACCTGCAGCAACAGCTGTGGCGCCTGGACCGCCAGGTGCGCAACCGCCTGGGTCGCTACCTGATGGCCGTGCAGGCGGCGGGCGGCACTGGCCTGTGGCTGCGCAGCCGATTTCCGCTGGACATGCGCCGGGTGTTCGAACGCCTGCTGGCCCAAGGGCACGTGGTCGAACCGGGGCCGCTGTTCAGTGCCCATGGGTTGCACGACCGCTACCTGCGCATCAACGCCCTGGGCCTGGACAACGAGGGCTTGCAGGCGCTGATGAAGGCCTTGGCCGAGGCGTTTGGCGAGGAGCGCAAGCGGCTGGAGACCGCCAGCCCCTGAACCGGCCACCGGTCCAAAAGGCTTTGCCAAAAGGGTGGGTCTGTATGTATAACCAGTGCCTTTCTCCTCGGCACTTGTACTGATCGTGACCCCCGGCAACCTCGACGACCCGTTCTACTACCTCATCAACTTCCAGCGCGTGCTGGACTGGCTGGGGCGGCGCTACGCCGACCTGCTGGACGACGAGGAGCAGCGTTTCCTCGACGGCTTCGCGCAGTTGCCGCGCGGCGCCCAGGCGCTGCTGGTGCGCATGGTGATGCGCAAGGGCCCGCTGTACCGGGCCAGCAAGCTGGTGTACGGCGAGATCGGCCCGACCCGTGAGGCGGTGCAGCCGCTGTTGCAGGCCGGCTGGGTGGACAGTGGCGCGCCATTGTCGCTGGCCCAGCTGTTCGAGGTGCTGCAGAAGACCGAGCTGCTGGCGCTGTTCAAGGGGCAGGTCAGCCGCGCGTCCCTGCGCAAGGAGCAGATGCTCGCGGAGCTGCTGGACGCAGCGCCAGCGCCCCAGCCGTTCGCCGCCTGGTGCCCGAATTTGGACGACCAGGTCTATTCCCTGCCGGTGCGGCCGCTGTGTGACCGCCTGCGCCTGCTGTTCTTCGGCAACCTGCGCCAGGACTGGTCGGAGTTCGTGCTGGCCGACCTGGGCATCTACCGCTATGAACAGGTGGAGCTGGACCCGGCCTCGCGGGGGCTGCAGAGCCGCGCCGACATTGACTTCTGCCTCGAGCTGCAAGGCTGCCGTCAGGCGCTGGAGGAGGGCGGCCTGCTGGAACCGCTGCTACTGCGCATCGCCGCCCTGAATAGCGCCAATCCCTGGCTGCAGGGCCGTCGTGACCGGCTGCTGTTCGCCGTGGGCCAGCAATGCGAGCGCCAGGGCCTGATGGAGCATGCCCTGGCCATTTATACCCAGTGCGCCTACCCCGGTGCCCGGGCCCGGCGGGTGCGGGTGCTGGAACTGTGCGAGCAGTACCAACAGGCCCTGGCGTTGGCCGAAAGCGCCCTGGCAGCGCCGGAAAGCGCCGCCGAGGCCCAGCAGATTCCCCGCGTGCTGCCGCGCCTGCGGCGCAAGCTGGGGCTGCCGGCCTTGCCCAGGGCGCCGAAGGCGGCGGTCAACGAATGGCAACTGGCGTTGCCGCAGCAGCCCGACCTCAGTGTCGAGCAGCGGGTGGCGCTGCACCTGCATCAGCCAGGGGCGCCGGTGCATTTCGTGGAGAACAGCCTGATCAACTCGCTGTTCGGCCTGCTGTGCTGGCCGGCCATCTTCGCGGCGTTGCCGGGTGCGTTCTTCCACCCGTTCCAAAGCGGCCCCACCGACCTGCACCAGCCCGACTTCCGCCAGCGCCGCGCGGCGTTGTTCGAAGCCTGCCTGGCGCAGCTGCACGACGGCCGCTACCAGGACAGCATCCGCGCCTGCTACCGCGACAAGTGGGGGCTGGCGTCGCCGTTCGTGTACTGGCATGCGCTCACCGAAGAGCTGCTGGAGCTGGCCCTGCGCTGCCTGCCCGCCACGCACCTGCAGCACTGCTTCGAACGGTTGCTGCAGGACATCGCCGCCAACCGCGCCGGCATGCCGGACCTGATCCAGTTCTGGCCCGAGGAGGGCCGCTACCAGATGATCGAGGTCAAGGGGCCGGGCGACCGCCTGCAGGACAACCAGCTGCGCTGGCTGGACTTCTGCGCCCGCCACCAGATGCCGGTGCAGGTCTGCTACGTGCAGTGGGCGCAGCCGTGATCTACCGCATTGCCGTGCGCGCCCTGTGCGAATTCACCGCCAAGCTGGGCGACCTGGACCTGCGCTTCACGCCGTCGCCTACCGCCCAGGAAGGCATGGCCGGCCACCGCCGGGTCACGGCCGGGCGCGGTGCCGGCTACCAGAGCGAAGTGGCGCTGGAGGGCGAGTACCAGGCGCTGCGTGTGCGCGGCCGCGCCGATGGCTACGACCCGGCACGCAACCGCCTGGAAGAGATCAAGACCCACCGCGGCGACCTGGAGCGCCAGCCCGCCAACCACCGCCACCTGCACTGGGCCCAGGCCCGGGTGTACGGCTGGCTGCTGTGCCAGCGCGACGGGCTGGCGCAGCTCAACCTGGCGCTGGTGTACCTGGACGTCGACAGCGACCGCCAGACCCTGATCGAGGAATGCTGGCAGGCGGCAGAGCTGGAGGCGTTCTTCCACCAGCAGTGCGCGCTGTTCCTCGACTGGGCGCGCGCGGAGATGCTGCGCGCCGCCGAACGCGACCAGGCCCTGCGCGAGCTGAAGTTTCCCCATGGCGACTTCCGCCTGGGCCAGCGCGACCTCGCCGAGACCGTCTACAAGGCCGTCAGCACTGGGCGCTGCCTGATGGCCCAGGCCACCACCGGCATCGGCAAGACCCTGGGCACGCTGTTCCCGCTGCTCAAGGCGCTGGTGCCGCAGCAGCTGGACAAGATCTTCTTCCTCACCGCAAAAACCCCAGGCCGCCAGCTGGCCCTGGAGGCGCTGCGGCAGGTGGGCGACAGCGCCCCGAACCTGCCCTTGCGCAGCCTGGAGCTGGTGGCGCGGGACAAGGCCTGCGAGCACCTGGACAAGGCCTGTCATGGCGACTCCTGCCCGTTGGCCAAGGGCTTCTACGACCGCTTGCCCGCCGCCCGCGCCGCCGCGGTCAACGTGCGCCTGCAAGACCAGCAGGCGGTGCGCGAGGTGGCGCTGGCCCATCAGGTGTGCCCGTATTACCTGAGCCAGGAACTGGCGCGTTGGGCCGACGTGGTGATCGGCGACTACAACTATTACTTCGACCTCAGTGCCTTGCTGTTCGGCCTGGCCCAGGCCAACCAGTGGCGCCTGGCGCTGCTGGCCGATGAGGCGCACAACCTGGTGGACCGCACCCGCGGCATGTACAGCGCCAGCCTCGACCAGTACCAGCTGGGCGCGCTGCGCCGCGACCCACCGGCGGCGTTGAAAAACCCGCTGCAGCGCCTCAACCGCGAATGGAACGCGCTGTACAAGGACCAGCTGGGGCCCTATCAGGCCTACGCGCACCTGCCGGACAAGTTCGTGATGGCGCTGCTGCGCTGCGTCAGCGCCATCGGCGACCTGTTCAACGAGCAGCCCGAAGGCCTGGACCGCGCGTGGCTGGACTTCTACTTCGACGCGCTGCAGTTCACTCGCGTGGCCGAGCTGTACGGCGAGCACTACGTGTTCGACATCCAGCAGCGCGAAGGGGCAGGGCGGCGGCGCCAGGCGCAGCTGAACCTGCGCAACGTGGTGCCGGCCCCGCTCAGCGGCCTGCGGCTGGCGGCGGCGCGCAGTGCCGTGCTGTTTTCCGCCACCTTGAGTCCGCGGCGCTACTTCGCCGACCTGCTGGGCCTGCCGGCGGACTGCGCGTGGATCGACGTGCAGTCGCCGTTCAGCGCCGAGCAGTTGCAGGTGCGCATCGTCGACAGCATCTCCACGCGCTTCAACCACCGCAAGGCGTCCCTGGCGCCCATCACCGACCTGATCGCCGAGCAGTTCGCCCGCCAGCCGGGCAACTACCTGGCGTTTTTCAGCAGCTTCGACTACCTGCAGCAGGTGGCCGAGGTGCTGGCCGAGCGGCACCCGCAGGTGCCGTTGTGGTTGCAGGGGCGCAAGATGGACGAAGCGCAGCGGCGCGATTTTCTCGCGCAGTTCAGCGACCACAGCCAGGGCGTGGGCTTTGCCGTGCTGGGCGGCGCCTTTGGCGAGGGCATCGACCTGCCGGGCAAGCGCCTGATTGGCGCCTTTATCGCCACCCTGGGGCTGGCCCAGCTCAACCCGGTGAACGAGCAGTTGAAGGCGCGCATGGGCGAGATCTTCGGCGCCGGCTACGACTACACCTACCTGTACCCTGGGTTGCATAAAGTGGTGCAGGCGGCAGGGCGGGTGATCCGTGGGCAGGAGGATCGAGGGGTGGTGATGTTGATTGACGACCGCTTCAGCGAGGGACGGGTGAAGGCGTTGTTACCGCAATGGTGGCAGGTCAACTGAACCGGTGGGGGCTGCCAATGTGTCAATTTTCATGCGGGGTGGGGATCGAACCCGTCGCGTCGAGGTCAAACTGCCAGTAAACTGACCCCACGTGTCCCCGATTTCCCTTTTCCGAGGTTATGCATGAAGCTCAGTCCATTGGCGGGTAAGCCAGCTCCAGCCAGCGTGCTGGTCGATATTCCGCGACTGGTGACCGCCTACTACACGGTCCAGCCCGACCCCGCCGAGTCCACCCAGCGCGTAGCGTTCGGCACCTCCGGCCACCGTGGCAGTTCCTTTGATGCAAGCTTCAACGAATGGCATGTGCTGGCTATCAGCCAGGCCATCTGCCTGTACCGCCAGGCCCAGGGTATCGACGGCCCGCTGTACCTGGGCGCCGACACCCACGCGCTGTCCACCCCGGCCGCCGCCAGCGCCCTGGAAGTGCTGGCCGCCAACGGCGTGCAGGTGATGATCTCGCACAATGACGAGTACACCCCGACACCGGCCGTGTCCCACGCCATCCTGTGCTACAACAAGGGCCGCACCCAGGGCCTGGCCGACGGCATCGTCATCACCCCGTCGCACAACCCGCCGCAAAGCGGTGGCTTCAAGTACAACCCGCCCAACGGCGGCCCGGCTGACAGCCACGTGACCAAGTGGATCGAGGCCAAGGCCAACGAACTGCTGGCCGACGGCCTCAAGGGCGTCAAGCGCATCAGCCACGAGCAGGCCCTGAAGGCCGGCACCACCCACCGCCACGACTACCTCAACACCTACGTGGCGGACCTGGGCAACGTCATCGACCTGGACGCCATCCGTGGCGCCGGCCTACGCCTGGGCGTCGACCCGCTGGGCGGCGCCGGGGTCAACTACTGGTCGGCCATTGCCGAGCAGTACAAGCTCAACCTCGACGTGGTCAACACCCACGTCGACCCTACGTTCCGCTTCATGTGCGTGGACTGGGACGGCCAGATCCGCATGGACCCGTCCTCGCCCTACGCGATGCAGGGCCTGATCGGCCTCAAGGACCGTTTCGACGTGGCCTTCGCCTGCGACCCGGACCACGACCGCCACGGCATCGTCACCCCGAACGGCGGCCTGCTGGCGCCGAACAACTACCTGGCCGTCGCCATCGACTACCTGTTCCAGCACCGCCCGCAGTGGCGCGCCGACGCTGCCGTGGGCAAGACCGTGGTCAGCAGCGGCCTGATCGACCGCGTCACCGCGCGCCTGGGCCGTCGCCTGTACGAAGTGCCGGTGGGCTTCAAGTACTTCGCCGATGGCCTGTTCGACGGCTCGCTGGGCTTCGGCGGTGAAGAAAGCGCCGGTGCTTCGTTCCTGCGTCGCGACGGCAGCGTCTGGGCCACCGACAAGGACGGCCTGATCCCGGCCCTGCTGGCCGCGGAAATCACCGCGCGCACCGGCCGCAACCCGGGCCTGGCCTACCAGGAACTGACCCGTGACCTGGGCGAACCGTTCGCCACCCGCGTCGAGGCCAAGGCCAGCCCTGCGCAGAAAGCCGCGCTGGGCAAGCTGTCGCCTGCGCAGGTCAAGTCCACCGAACTGGCGGGCGAGAAGATCGAGCAGATCCTCAGCCACGCGCCGGGCAACGACCAGGCCATCGGCGGCCTGAAGGTGATGACCGCCAACGGCTGGTTCGCCGCGCGGCCGTCGGGCACCGAGGACATCTACAAGATCTACGCCGAAAGCTTTGTCGACGAGGCGCACCTGCAGCGCCTGGTCGGCGAGGCGCATGTGCTGGTAGACGCTGCCATCAGCTGATACGCCGCGTTTGCTGCATAAAAAAAGGGCCTGCATCTGCAGGCCCTTTTTCGTTACGCCACGTCCACCAGGACGATTTCGGCGTCTTCCACCGCGGTCACCCGCAGCACACGCTCGTCTTCCACCGCCACGCCATCGCGGGCCACGGCGCGCACGCCGTTGACTTCGATCACGCCCGTGGCGGGCACCAGGTAGGCCTTGCGGCCTTCGTCCACCACGTACTCGGCGGTTTCGCCGGCTTTCAGCGTAGCGGCCACCAGGCGGCCATCGGCGCGGATGCGCAGGCTCACATCATCCTCGGCACGGCCGCTGGCCAGGGTCACGAAGCCTTCGCCACGCTCGCCTTTGGGGAACGGCCGGGCGCCCCACGACGGTGCTTCGCCGCGTTTGTCCGGAATAATCCAGATCTGGAAGATGCGCGTTGCGCCTTTTTCCAGGTTGTACTCGCTGTGGACGATGCCGGTGCCGGCGCTCATCACTTGCACGTCACCGGCTTCGGTGCGGCCTTTGTTGCCCAGGCTGTCCTGGTGGGTAATGGCCCCTTCACGCACGTAGGTGATGATTTCCATGTCGCGGTGCGGGTGCTGCGGGAAACCGGTGCCGGGGGCGATCACGTCGTCGTTCCACACCCGCAGGTTGCCCCAGTTCATGCGTTTGGGGTCATGGTATTCGGCGAACGAGAAATGGTGATGGGCGTCGAGCCATCCGTGGTTGGCGCCACCCAAGGACGCGAAAGGTCTGAGCTGGATCATGGTGCACTCCTTAAGTGGAAGATTTGAATCACGGAGCTAGTGTCGCTCTTTCATAGATCGAAAAAAAGCGTAAAAAATTCGCCAAACCAATCAACTAAATAGATACATCCCCGTAGCAGCTGCCAAAGGCTGCGTCCGGCCATCCACCTATCCCAGCGCCTGGGACGCAGCCTGCGGCCGTTTGTAGGTTTGTGCGGTAAACGCTTGATTCATCAAGGTTTGGCTGGCAGTGTCTGAGGCTACAGAATCCATGCTGGTGCCCGCGTGTCCGAACTCCCCGCAGAACTTTTCCCTCCCGCCCAACTGCCCCTGCTCAAACGCCTGGTGGCGCGCCTGCTGGGCCGCGGCCTCAGCCGCCTCAGCGCGCAGCACCGCGACTCCTGGTTCCACGGCCACGTCGCCGGCCAGCGCAGCGGCCACGGCGAAGGCCTGCGCGAAGGCTACGAGCGCGGGCGGGTAGAGGGCTTCGAGGAGGGCCAGCAGGTGCTGGTGATCCGCGACACGCGCCCCGACGAGCACGGCGTGCCGGGGGTGGACGACTACCTGTTCGACGCCTGGAAGCTGGGCCTGACCGCCGAGCTGAAAAAGCGCATCAAGGCCGACGTCGCCGAACGCCTGCCAGCGGCGGCGCAACCCAGCGCCGCGCAGTGGAAGCTGATCTTCAGCGACACCCCGTCCACCTGCGTTATCGCCGGTGCCGGGGCCGGCAAGTCGACCTCGCTGGTGCTGCGCATGCTGGTGCTGCACCACTACCTGGGCATGGAACTGGACGCCCTGACCGTGGTGACCTTCACCCGCGAGTCGCGCAAGGACTTCATCAATAAAGTGCTGCAGGTGTTTGGCCTGTGGGGCTATCAGCTCACGGGCAAGCAGGTGCGCGAGGTGGTGCGCACCTTCCACTCGCGCATCCTGCCGCTGGTGCGCAGCCTGCCGGGCTTCGGCCAGCTGCGTGCATTCGAGAACCTCAGCAACCAGGCGCCGCTGCCGGGGGCCGAGGAAGACGCCGACAGCAACCCCTTCGACCTGCGCCTCAACGACGCCCAGCGCCAGCAGATGAACCTGGCCTACCGCGACCTGATGCAGGGCAACGAGCGCTTCGCCGAGCTGATTGGCCAGCTGCGCCGCCAGGCCCTGCAGCTCAAGGAGCTGGACCGCGACCACCCCGACGTGCAGAAACGCGTGGCGGTGACCGAGCTGTCGTCGCGCCGCGATGAAGAACTCTGCGACCTGGTCGAAGACCTGTGGTTCAACGCCGGCGCCTGGCCGATCAAGGGCATCGAGCCCAGCCGCGAGACCGTGGACATCAACGGCAGCCGCTTCCACTTCCACGGCTACATCGCCGAGATGGACGCCTGGGTGGTGCTGGGCTTCGACCCGTCCCAGGACCAGCAGATGAAGCGCCCCGGCGCCAAGCTGCCGGTGTGGGCCGAGTGGGTGATCAAGCGCACGCTGTTCCAGGCGTTCTGCCCGAAACCGGTGATCTGGCTGGAAAACTACGCCCAGGCGCGCCGCCTGCTGGGCTCACTGGCCGCCGACGCCGTGGCGGGGCCGGGCTTTGACTATAAAGTGAAAGGCGAGCTGGTGGCCGCGCCGCTGCTGGACTGCTTCGTCGGCGCCGCCGGTTTCATCGAGAACCTGGGGCTGGACGTCACGGCTGCGGTCAACCAGATGAGCTTCCCCAGCGACGACACCGACCGGCTGTTCTTCGAGGCCCTGAGCCTGTACTGGAAGGCCTTCGAGGCGCATCTGCTCAAGCAGTCGCCGCCGGTGATGACCTACAACCGCATGTTCGCCCTGTTCGGCGAGAACAACCCGGAGAACCTGCGGCAGCTGGGCGACGAGATGCTGCGGCCGCTGTCGCACCTGATGATCGACGAGTTCCAGGACGTGTCGCCGCAGATCGTCTCCTGGCTGCGCGCCACCTTGCGCGAGATCCGCAGCCGCGGCCCGCAGCTGTCGGTGGGGCGCGTGGCCCAGCATTCATCGCTGCTGTGCGTGGGCGATGACTGGCAGTCGATCTACGGCTGGCGCGGCAGCTCGCCGAAGTATTTCATGGAGTTCGCCAAGCAGTTCCCGTCGCCGGCCACCACCCGCGTGATGCTGGCCGACAACTTCCGCAGCCACCAGCACATCATCGACGCCGCCGAGCACCTGGTGCGCAATGCCCCGGCCATCGCCGGCAAGAAGGCCCGCGCAGCCGGCGAGCAGCCCGAGACGCTGACGCCGGTGCGGGTACTGGACCGCGACGACGAGACCATGGCCCTGACCGTGGCCGAGCACTACCAGCGCGGCGACTCGATACTGCTGCTGTTCCGCAAGGGCAGCGACCGCGCCGCGGCCGCCGAGCACCTGTTGCCCCTGCTGCAGCGCGACCAGGCCAGGCCCGCCGGCGAGCGGCAGATCAAGCAGCTGACCTACCACAGCGCCAAGGGCTTGCAGGCCGATGCGGTGTTCCTGCTGGGCGACTGCCAGCACGTCACCCGTTCGCCATACAAGAACCAGGTGTACCGCGCGGCAGGGCTGGGCAAGGCCGGCGAGCTGGAGGCCTACGACAAGGCCCAGCAGGACGAAGCCCTGCGCCTGGCCTACGTGGCCGTGACGCGGGCGGTCAGCCATTGCTACTGGTACGTGGAACCGGCCACCAAGGACAGCGCCGCGCTGCCTCGCGCTTCCGACAACGTGGCCGGCGACAAACCGTTCTTCGATGACCTGCGCACTCCCACGTAGCAGCAACTGTCTTGTGGGAGCTGGCTTGCCAGCGAGCTTTTATGGCCCAACAGCTCGCTGGCAAGCCAGCTCCCACAGGATGTAGCGGCTGCCGAAAGCTGCGTCAGAGGCGCGCGCGGTGCCCCGGACGCGGCCTGGCGGCCGCTGCTACAGGAGCGAGCATAAAAAAACCGATGCCATGGCATCGGTTTTTTGTGGGGCAGGGGACCTTCAGCCAAACGCCGACAACGAATGCGGCGGCACGAACGCCTCCAGCTCCGCCTCCACCGCCTCGATGATGCGCTCCACATCGGCGGCGTTCATTACCGTGGCGCAGGGGATACCGGCAATGGCGATCAAGGTCTCGCCACTGGCCCGGTCAAAAAGTCGTGCCACCATGCTGCTGGGCGCGTCCATGCTGCCCTCGAACCCCATGGGGTGGAAGTGCCAACGCATGACCTGGCAGGCGTTGGGAAAGGTCATCTTGTTCATATGCCACCTCTGCATCGTGCAGCCTGGCCGGTGCGCCGGAATTCTTCGAGCGGCGTGCTGTCCCCGACCCTTTCAAGACTGTAAAAGTAGCATTGCCAAGGGCACTACAGGGGAGTTTTTTTAATTAAATATCATCCGCAAGTCGTGTTTTTTGATGCAGGTCATAAAATCCCCGACCGGTGGCAGTGGTATTAATGTGCCATAGGTTTGAGCGCAAACGTTTCACCTCTCATTAGTTAATGAAATCTCGATTTATTTTCAATAACCGCCTCATTTTTCTAAAGTTCTGCCGATAGCTCTGGCAAGCCACGTGACTTTCCGGCGCGCGTGGCGCGTGCCTCATCGGATCGCAGGGATGCCGTACCACCTTCTTGTCGAGAGCTACCTCATGTCCCTACGAAATCTGAACATCGCCCCGCGTGCTTTCCTCGGCTTTGCCTTTATTGCCTTGCTGGTCGTGGCGTTGGGGGTGTTCGCCTCCAACCGCATGGCCATCATTCGCCAGGCGTCCATCGACATGCAGACCAATCAACTACCCAGCGTCGGTTATCTTGGAAACATGGTCGAGGGTGTTGTACGTTTGCGCGTCACTTCTTTCCGTTTATTGGTTAACCGTGAACCGGAGATGATTGCCGATACCGACACACGCATGGGCGTCCTGGTTAATAAGTTGAAAGAAGCCCAACGCAACTACGCGGTGTTGCCGGCGGGTGCGGAAGAACAAGGGTTATACCGCGAGTTTGAAAGCTCGCTGAATACTTACTTGCAACTGCAATCGCGCCTGCAGGACCTGTCGCACCAAAACAAACTGGAAGACATGCGCACCCTGCTCAACACCGGTATCAAGGACGGTTCCGACAAGATGGGCGACCAGCTCAACCGCCTGGTGGCCATCAACCAGGCGGGCGCCAAGGCCGCCGGCGAGGAAGCCGCCGCCCAGTACAGCCTGGCCAACACCTGGGTGATCATCGTCTCGGTGCTCGCCTGCCTGATGACCGTGCTGCTGGCCTGGCTGCTGACCCGTAGCATCGTTAACCCGCTGCAGGTGGCCGTGAAGGCGGCGCAGACCATTGCCGACGGCAACCTCACCCAGCCTATCCACGTCGACGGCAGCGACGAGCCGGCGCAACTGCTCAAGGCCTTGGGCCAGATGCAGGCTAACCTGCGCCAGACCATCGAGCAGATCGCCGGCTCCGCCACCCAGCTGGCCTCGGCGGCGGAAGAGCTGAGCGCGGTGACCGAGGAAGCCTCCAAGGGCCTGCTGGCACAGAACCAGGAAATCGAGCAGGCAGCCACGGCTGTCAACGAGATGACCGCGGCGGTGGAAGAGGTGGCGCGCAACGCCGTGTCCACGTCCCAGGCCTCGCAGGAGTCGAACCAGGTGGCGCTGCAAGGCCGCGACCGCGTGGGCGAGACCGTCGGCGCCATTCAGCACATGACCCAGGACGTGCAGCAGACCTCGGTGCTGATCGAAGGCCTGGCGGCCCAGGGCCGTGACATTGGCCAGGTGCTGGACGTGATTCGCGCCATTGCCGAGCAGACCAACCTGCTGGCGTTGAACGCCGCCATCGAGGCGGCGCGCGCCGGGGAAGCGGGCCGTGGTTTCGCCGTGGTGGCCGATGAAGTGCGGGCCCTGGCCCATCGCACCCAGCAGTCCACCCGCGAGATCGAGCAGATGGTCAGCGGCATCCAGACCGGCACCGGCGAAGCGGTGCAGTCGATGCAGCAGAGCAGCCAGCGTAGCCAGTCGACCCTGGACATGGCGCGTCAGGCCGGCACGGCGTTGCAGCAGATCACCGAGTCGATCTCGCTGATCAACGAGCGCAACCTGGTGATCGCCAGCGCCTCGGAAGAGCAGGCCCAGGTGGCCCGCGAAGTAGACCGCAATTTGGTCAACATTCGTGACCTGGCCAACCAGTCTGCCGCCGGCGCGCACCAGACCAGCGCCGCCAGCCACGAACTGTCGCGGCTGGCCGTGGGCCTCAGCGGCATGGTCGCGCGGTTCGTGATCTAACCAATGATGTAACTGCGCCCGCAGTGGTGGTAGGGTCAGGGGCCGCAAGCCTGCATAAGGGAAATGTGCATGCGCTATTCCGCCCTGACCCAACGTATCGCCGGTGACGGCGCCGCCGCCTGGAACATCCATTACCGCGCCCTGCGCCTGATCGAACAGGGGCAGGACGTGATCCTGCTGTCGGTGGGCGACCCGGACTTCGACACCCCGGCCCCGGTGGTCGAAGCCGCCGTGCAGAGCCTGCGCGCCGGCCATACCCATTATTCCGAAGTGCGTGGCAACCTGGCCCTGCGCCAGGCCATCGCCCGCCACCATGGCCAGTGCAGCGGCCGCGCCGTCGATGCCGACGAGGTGGTGGTGCTGCCGGGCGCCCAGTGCGCGGTGTTCAGCGTGGCGCAATGCCTGCTGGAGGCCGGCGACGAGGTGCTGGTGGCCGAACCCATGTACGTCACCTACGAAGCCGTGTTCGGCGCCTGTGGTGCCCGGGTGGTGCCGGTGCCGCTGCGGCCTGAGCATGGCTTTGCCCTGCAGCCCGCCGACCTTGCCGCACGCATCGGCCCGCGCACCCGCGCGGTGATGCTCAACAGCCCCCACAACCCCACGGGCGCCAGCCTCGCGCGCGCCACCTGGCAGGCCGTGGCACAGCTGTGCATCGCCCATGACCTGTGGCTGATCAGCGACGAGGTCTACAGCGAGCTGCTGTATGACGGCGAACACATCAGCCCGGCGAGCCTGCCGGGCATGGCGGCGCGCACCGCCACCCTCAACAGCCTGTCCAAGTCCCACGCCATGAGCGGCTGGCGGGTCGGCTGGGTGGTGGCGCCGCCGGAGCTGGCCGGCCACCTGGGCAACCTGGCGCTGTGCATGCTCTACGGGCTGCCGGACTTCGTCCAGCACGCGGCCCAGGTCGCCATCGAGGCGCCGCTGCCGGAAGTGGCGGCCATGCGCGACACCTACCGCCAGCGCCGCGACCGGGTGTGCGCGGCGCTGGAAGGCTGCCCCGGTGTGCGCGCGGTGAAGCCCGACGGCGGCATGTTCGTGATGGTCGACATCCGCGAGACCGGCCTCAGCGCCCAGGCCTTCGCCGACCGCCTGCTGGACCAGCATGGCGTGTCGGTGCTGGCCGGCGAGGCCTTCGGCCCCAGTGCCGCCGGCCACGTGCGCATGGGCCTTGTGCAGGACGTCGCACGCCTGGAAGAAGCCTGCCGCCGCATCGCCCGCTGCGCAGTGCAGGTGCTGGAAGCCCGTTAGCGGCTTGTCACCAACCTTGTAGCCGCTGCCGCCAGGCTGCGCTGGCCGTGATGTGCGCTGGAGATCTCCAGGAGCCCCCATGGCCAGCGCAGCCTCCGGCAGCGGCTACGGGAATGGCGTGGGTTTGGATACTCCTTGAAACAACCCGTGCAATGAATGCCCTGGGCAAGCGGTGCTATCTTGGGCGCCCTACAAGGAGCCCCTGTCATGACGACCCCGACTGCCGCGCACATGATCGCCAGCAACAAGCACGCCTGGGACGCCTCGGCCGACCTGCATCGCCAGACCCCGGCCTGGCAACGCCTGCTGGCCAGTTTCAAGGACCCACGCTACTCCTGCCTCGACACCACCCTTACCCAATGCCTGCAGGAGGTGGGCGTGCAGGGCAGGGACGTCATTCAGCTGGGCTGCAACAACGGCCGCGAGACCCTGTCGCTGCTGGCCATGGGCGCACGCCGCGCCGTGGGTGTAGACCAATCGGTCGCATTTCTGCAGCAAGCCCGTGAGCTGGCCGCAGCCTCCTCACACCCCGCCGAGTTCATCGAGGCCGATATTCACCACCTGCCGGTCGAGCTTCAAGGCACGTTCGATGTCGCGCTGATTACCATCGGCGTGCTCAATTGGATGCCGGACCTGCAAGCGTTCATGGCGTGCGTGGCCAGCACCCTGAAGCCCGGTGGCCAGTTGGTGATCTACGAGACCCATCCGTTCCTGGAAATGTTCGACCCGGCAGGCGTGGACCCTTTCAGCCCCAGCGATTCCTATTTCCGCGCCACGCCCGTGGTGCTGGAGGAGGCCATCGTCTATGAAGGCGATGCCCCGGCCATGGCGGCTCCTTCCTACTGGCACATCCACACCCTGGGCGAGATCTTCACCGCGCTGATTCGGGCAGGCCTGCAGCTTCGCCATTTCCAGGAATACCCCCATTCCAACCGCGAAGAGGCCTACGACCAATACGAAAACCGTGCCGCGCAGCTACCCATGTGTTTCACCGCAGTAGCACTTCGCTGACGGATATTTGGCGGGTAGCTCATTTCTGGTTTTTATCCATTCCAAGTCGACGACTGGCATGACAATTTCTTCATCTTCGTTAGGTCCAAGTGATAACGACTGCTAGTCTCACTTCAACGCCGCAGGTTGCGCCTTTAAAGGGGCGCCGCGGTACCAAGGATGAACATTGTGAAGCGGCGGTCAGCCGGCAGGCCGGTAGGGAGCTCCCTGGCGTGCCGGGCGGCCGCGAAGTGCTTCAGCGCGACCTGGGCGTGATCAGTACCAGGTCAGGGACGAGCCCGCTCGTGTCTTGCCACCAGAGCAGCCGTAACCGCACAACGAGCCGGGTTTAGCTTGTCTGCCGATTCGCCTCGCCTGCCATAGAGGCCTGAGCTCAAGGATCAATCGACACTGCCCGGCCGTAGGTGGGAGCGCCCACCTCGATGCACTGTCCTGTATATGCCCGCTGGATGAACCTGCCTTGACGCACTGCCCCTGGGACGGCACGCGGCTGGGCGCGCGACTGGCGGCTTCTAACAACCTTGGGTCAAAAGAGAGTTGGGGAGATGGACATGCAATACACCTATTTCAGTGACGAACAGATCAAGGCATTGACGCAAACCATTGATCAACAGGGGTACGCGGTGCTGCCGAACTGGGCGAGCCCCGAGGAGCTGGAGGAAATACGCGGGCTGGTCAGGCGCTCGGTGGCCGCAGCGGGCAATAGCTATGTGGCCCTGACCGGGCAGCAGGCAGTGGTGGGCTCGACGCTGTATGACTGGGGGCGTTCACCGGTCATGCTCGACCTGTGCAAGCGCGTGGTCACCCAGGCCACTGGCCGTGCCGCCAATGACGACGGTTTGCACCAGGTGTTGCGTTGCCTGGTGGGGGACAGCGGCCGGCGCGAATCGATGATCTTCCATTACGATTCCTACGTGCTCACCACCATCATGCCGGTGTGCCTGCCCGAGGGCGCCAAGGGCGACCTGCTGATGCTGCCCAGCAAGCGGCCGTTGCGCGAGACCTACGCCATGAACCTGCTGGACAAGCTGAAGATCGACAACCGCTGGAGCCAGCGCTACCTGATCAACGCCTACCAGAAGGGCAACAAGCGCTTTACCCAGGTGGCCATGGAACCGGGGAACATGTACCTGTTCTGGGGCTACCGCTCGCTGCACACCAACCTGCCGGCCGACCCCAACGGCATCCGCGCCACGGCGGTGTTCCATTACGACAACCTGCACGGGGCCAGTTCGCTGGTGGGGCGCATTCGCTCGTCCCTGGGCCACGTGCGGCCGCGCCCACGGGCGATGGTATGAGGCGGTAGGGGCGGTCAGGGCACCAGGCGTTCTTCCAGGCAGTCACTGCCGCCCATTTCGAATTCCCGGCAGATCAGCGGGCGTACGCGGTAGATGCTGCAACTCATGGTGCGGCGGTCCAGGGCCGCGCACCAGCCGTCATCCAGGCGCGCCATGGTCTGCGAGCCCCAGTCATCGGTGGCGACGAAGCGCTCGGGCACGCCGGTGTCGGTGATCAGCATCACCTCCAGGCGGCAGCACTTGGCGGCGCAGGTGTCGCACGTGGCAGTGGGGTCGAGGACCGGCAGCGTCTGCAGCGGTATCAAGGGCTTCATCCTGGAGGGCGTGAACGCAGAGGGTACCGGGTCTGCGGGCAATCACAAAGCGCTGCGGATGACAGCGCCGTGAATCCCGACCAATTGCTGGGTGATGGCGGCCTCTTGTCGGGTTTTGCCGGTGGATCGCACTTTTTGCCGATTTGGCCCTCTATACCTGCCACTGCCGTCGCCAGGACACCTCGCCCAGCCCGATGATTTCGACGTTTTCCGCCTTGCCGCGTTTATTGGCGCTGTTGGCCTGCCTGCTTGCCGTGCAAGGGTGCAGCCGCCAGACCGGCCAGGACATTGCCACGCAGATCGGCAATGGCAAGCCCGACGAGTTCTTCCAGACCAGCGTCGACCGCATGGCCACCCTGGCCATGCGCGACAACCTGCAGAGCCTGTACCTGCTGATGAACAAGCTGTACCTGCGCAACCCCGCGCAGTGGAAGCGCTCCGGCTTCCTCGATGCCGCTACCGCCGAGCGCCAGGTGCGCCAGGCCATCGAACAGCAGCAGCCGCTGCCGCAACTGGGCGGGCGCAAGGACCTGGCGGCGTTGAGCTACGCCATGAGCCCGGAATTCCTCGGTGACCGCGTAGGCGCGTTCATCTACGCCATCGGCAGCATGCTGGTGACCGCCCACGGCAACCGCCTGGCGTTCTACATGACCGACAGCCTCAACCCGCGGTTCATCAACAACGCCGCGCGCAACATCGAGAAGGCCACCTGGCTGCTCGGCCAGCGCCAGGACGCCCAGGGCGAGCCGTTGCTGTTCTCCAACGCGATATCCGAGGAAGGCAGCAACCTGAGCTTCGCCACCGAATTCGGCAAGATCGTGGCGCGGCTGGACCTGGTGGCGCAGATGCTGGATGAACGGTATAGACGGATAGGTCTGAATTACGCCCAGAGCCTGTTGTTCCTGAATTTCCTACCGGTACAGTAGACCCGGGTGGATGCAGGTTCTACAGGTCTGTGACCTTGACGCTTGCTACGACCTCGTTGGCGTTACTCAGATAATAGGTCTCGTCGAGCGCGGCATACGCGGGGCGTACCAACTGCAGCGTGACGCCTGCCAAGGTTTCGCCAGGCAAGATTGGCCCCGTCCCCGCAGCAAACGTAAGTCGAACTGTTACCGAATTGCCGTGCAAGTTGCATTGCGGGGTAAAGCCGTTAGCCAAGGGCAACGCGGAGAGGTTGGAAATTGCTCCCTGAAAGGTGCTGCGCAAAACATCGGCGCCGGGCGAGGTAATATAGAATCCGTCTTCGATGTCTCGCTGTGGCAGGTCCTTGAACCCCAGCAAGACGCTTTGGGAACGCTCGCATTCAGGTACCGGCCATAGTCCAGGCACTTGCGAGACGCTGATACCGGTACATTGCGCTGGAGTTGGCTGGGCCCCGTTGATGATCTCGACCATATCGCCGAAGGCCAGGCGGCCCGCCAGCACCTGACAGTCGGCGAAAGTACCGAGCGAAGGTTTGTAGAACGTCTGGTTTACATAGGCCACCAAAGGTGATGTGGGGTTTGCGGTCATTTGCTGGTCATCCCGTAGGGTCTGGGCGTGAGCGCCCGATAGGGCTATCTTCAGCCAAGACCGGCTGCGCGTAACCTGATAGAAATGACAGTCGCGCCCCCCGCCATCTCAAGCGCCGTTGATGATTTGCGCGAACTGCCGGGCGAATTGGGTTTGTGACACGCCCAACACAATGTCCACTTTGCGCGAGCCACTGGTTTCGACGCGCAGTTGCCCGCAATGGTTGTCATGCTCGTGCTCGCCCAACTCCACCGACAGGTACTGGCTGTCGACCTTGTTGGCCGTCACGGCGCCGGTCATCAGCAGGGTAGCCAGCGGGTCGAAGATCGGGACTGGCAGGTTGCCCTCGGCGTTCTCGTGGGTCTTCTTGTCGAAGATCCCGCGCACCAGGTTGGCGACCGGGTCGGTGGCGGTGATTTTCGCCTCGTAGCTGGCATCCAGGATCACCTGGTTGCAGGCGTCCAGCGGCACCAGGGTCAGCGGCAGTTCGGACTTGAGCAGGCGATCGGTGGCCAGCGGGTCGACGAACACGTTCCATTCGGCGTAGTGGTTGCTGCTATAGCGGCTGCCCTGGTCCCAAGCGGGCAGGGCGCCGTTCAGGGCGGCGACGTTGCCGTCCACGTACACGGCGCCGGCCATGGCATGGATGCGTTCAATCTTGGCCAGGTCGCTGACGGCGGGCTTGAGGTCCAGCAGCTTGGCGAAGTTGGTGAAGCCGCCCAGGGACAGGATGGTGACCTTGCCCGTGGCGCTCTTGAGCGTGTCATGCAGGAACTCCCACGCAGGTTTCGGCGACAGGGTTGGCAGTTCCTTGGGGTTGAGGCTGCCCAGCAGGCCCATGATGTCGTTCATGTCGTTCTTGAACAGCTGCGGAAATACATTGTTCAGGGCCAGCGGCACGTCGGTGCCACGGGCCACCGGCACGTGGCTGTGGTTGCCGATGCCCAGCAGGTGCTGGGCGATGATGGTGCCCCAGCCCAGGTCGGTTTCGCCGCAGCCGGTGACCGTGAGGCCGATGATCTCGATGCCGGGATCTTTCATCAGGTAGGCGATCGACAGCACGTCGTCCCAGCCCATGTCCGAATCGATGATGACCTTTTTCATGCTGCTCTTCCTTGATGGTGGGGGTAAGGATTCCCAGTGTAAGTGGGCATTGGCGATCCCGCACCTACCGTAGCCGCTGCCGCAGGCTGCGCTGGCCCTGAGCCACGCTGAAGATTGTCAGCGAACACACAGGCCAGCGCAGCCTGGCGGCAGCGGCTACGGGATTGTGGCTACAGTTCCCGCAGTTTTTGCCGCTCGCGCGCCAGGTCGGCGGCGCTCAACGGCACGTAGCCTTCGGCGCTGGCCGTTTGCGCGCGCACCAGGGCCTGGCCTTCGTCGCTCAGGGCCATCTGCAGGTAGGCTTTGATGAACGGCGCCGGGGCGTTGCCGACGAACAGGTGCAAGTACGACGACAGCGGGTAGGCGCCCGCGGCTACGTCTGCCAGCGCCGGGCCATGGGCGGCTTCGCCGGCCTTGCTGGCCAGGGGCACGATGTGCAGGCCGGGGGCCAGCTTGGCGCCATTGGCCCAGCCGGTCAGGCCGATGCCATGGCTGTCACTGGCCACGGCCTTGAGCACCGCGCCGACGCTGTCCAGCGCCTCGTAATGGGGGCTGAAGGGCCGGCCGCCGAAGCGGTCCATGCGCTGGTTGGTGGCGAAGCCGCCGTCGTCGCGCAGGCCGTACACGTGGATGCGCCGCAGCGCCCAGTCACCGGTCAGGCCCAGCTGCCCCCAGGTATTGATGTCGCCACCCGGCTGGCCGGCGGTGGCCAGCTTCGCCAGTTGCTCCACGGTCAGCTGCTTGAGCGGGTTGTCGGGGTGCACGTACACCGCCGGTGGGGTCTTGCCGTTGGTGCGCGGGCCATGGCCCGAATAGCCGATGCGGATGTCCAGCGGCGCCTGGCCGAACACCTGTTCATAACCGTGCAGGTCGCCCAGCCACGGCTCGCGGGACAGCGGCGCAATGGCGGTGGCACCGGCGGTCAGCGCCGGCAGGCCCACCGAGGAGCCCTTGGCGGTGACGGCGAAGCGGAAGCCGGGGTGCTGGCGGATGAACAACGCGTTCAGCTGCTCGATCAGCGGCTGCATGCCGTCGTTGCCGATGATGGCGATGGCACCGTCGGCCGTCAGGTAGCTGGCGTTGGCGGGCGGTTGCAGGGTGTCGGCCTGGGCCCAGCCCAGGTGCAGGCACAGGCCCAGGCAGGCCGCGCGTTTGAGGAACGTGATCATAGCGGGGCAACCTCGTCGAGTTTGGCCAGTTCGGCCTGGGCTTGGGCGGCGCTCAAGGGGAAATAGCCCTTGGGCTGGCCGGCGATGATCTGCTGGCCCTGGCGCGACAGCACGAAGCGCAGGTACTCGCGCACCACCGGGTCCACGGCCTTGCCGGGCTCGCGGCGCAGGTACAGGTACAGGAAGCGGCCATAGGGGTAGCGGCCGTCGCGCACCTGGGCCTCGGTGCCGGTGGTCAGTTGGCCCTGGGCGTCGCGGATCGGCAGCGCCTTGATCTGCGCGTTGTCCAGGCCAATGGCCGCCACCGCCAGCCCGGCCGGGTCGGCGGCCAGGCGCGCGAGGATGGCCTCGGTGTTGCCGTAGGCTTCGTAGCTGGGCGCAAGAGCCCGGCCTTGCAGGTGGTTGCTTTGCATATAGGTGCCGAAACCGGTGAACTCCGGGGTGCCATAGGGGTGGATGCGCCGCTCGCGCCATTCACCCTTGAGGCCCAACTGCCCCCAGGTGGACAGGTCGCCCTCGGGGTTGCCGAGGCTCAAGGTGCGGCGCACCTCATCGGCGCTGACCTGGGCCAGCGGGTTGGCGCGGTTGACGTACACCGCCAGCGAGGTGGCCAGGTGCTGGGAGGTGTCGTTGGCGGCCAGGGCGATGCGGATCTCCAGTGGCGCGGCGCCGACGATCTTGCGGTACGCCTTGATCTCCAGCGGGTTGATCTCGCGGCCCATGGCGCCAAACAGGGTGACGCCGTGGGTCAGCAGCGGCACGGCGCTGGTGGTGCCCTTGGACTCGTCCTGGAAGCGCCAGCCGGGGTGCTGTTGCACCAGGGCGGCGTTGAAGCGCTCGACGATGTAGCGCACGTGCTCGGCACCGCCGATGCGGATGGCACCGTCGGCGGCCAGGTACGAGGCGTGGGCGGGCGGCTGCACCGCCTGGGCGGTGTAGGGCAGCAATTGCGGGTCGACGGCGGCGTGGGCCGGCAGCGCCAGCCACGCGGCGCTGGCGAGGGCCAGCGCGCGGGTGATCAGGTTCATGGTCAGTCCTTGGGGTTAGAAGGCGAGGGTGGCCTTGGCGATGACCTGGCGCGGTTCGCCGATGACGATGGCCGGCGAGCCCAGGCCGCTGCTGGAGACGTAGTAGGTCTCGTCGAACAGGTTCTTGACGTTCAGCTGCAGGGTCAGGTCCTTGTGGTCGAGCTTCATCTTGTAGGCCACGAAGGCGTCGGCGACCTTGGCCGAGGGCAGCCAGTATTCGGTGCCGGTGCCGTCGTTGGCGCCCCACTTGCTCATGTAGCGGCCGCCTGCGCCTACGCGCAGGTCGCCGATGCCGACGTGGCCGAAGTCACGGGTCAGGTACAGGGCCGCGGTGTTTTTCGACACGCCGTCCAGCGGCGTGCCCTGCAGAATCGGGTCCTTGGTCCATTCAGTGTCGGTGTAGGCGTAGCTGCCGGTCAGGCTCCAGAACTCGTTGAGCTGGCCGCTGACGTCCAGTTCCACGCCGCGCGAGCGGGCTTCGCCGCCCAGCCGGGTGCAGGTCTCGGTGCCGCAGGTGGCGCTGGTCTGCACGTTTTTCTTGGTGATGGTGAAGGCCGCCAGGCTGGCGGTGAGGTAGTCGTTCTGGAACTTGGTGCCGATCTCGTAGGCCTTGGCCTCTTCGGGCGCCAGGTCACCGATGACGGTGGCGATGGAGGTGTTGGGGCGGAACGACTCGGTGTAGCTGCCGTACACCGACCAGTCCGGCTGGATCATGTACACCAGGCCCAGGCGCGGCACCGCCTTGCTGCGGTCGACGTCGGCGCCGACCACGAAGGGCCGGCCCTTGCCGGTCAGCTCGGTGAACGACTCGTAGCGCAGGCCGGCCTGCAGAATCCACTTGTCGGTCAGGTGAATGGCGTCCTGCACGAACAGTGCATGGGTGTGCAGCAGGTCGGTCTGGTCGCTGTTGGCGGCGCTGACGCGGCTGGGCACCGGCACCTGGCCGTAGACCGGGTCGTTGTAGTTGAAGCCGGTGTCGTTGACGTTGCGGATCAGGTCGCCCAGGGTGCGGTCGTTGTGCATGTAGTCCACGCCCACCAGCAGCTCGTGGCGCATGCCGGCGAACTGCAGGTCGCCCAGGGCGCTGACGGTGGCGGTGTGGGCCACTTGCAGGGCGTCGCGGGTGGCGTCGCCGCGGCGGGTGACCTGGCCGGTGGTGAAGTTGGCCGAGATGTAGCGCGATTGGTGGTCGTTGTAGTAGTTGCGGCTGTAGCCGTAGCCGGCCTTCAGGGTCCAGTCGTCGTTGAGGCGGTGCTCGGCGGTCAGGTTGAATGCGTCGGAGCGGCCGGTGGTGATGTTGAAGTGCTCGTCCAGGCGGCGCGTGCGCGGAATGTCCAGGACCTTGCCGGTGGTGGTGTTGATCTGCGTGCCGCGGTCGAAGGGCACGCTGTATTCCATGTGCTCGTAGGCGGCGGTGATGGTGGTGTCGTCGCCGAACCACGACAGCGACGGCGCGATGACCTCCTGGTCGGTGCTGCCGAAGTTGCGCCAATAGTCGGTCTGCTGCTTGTCGTAGATCAGGCGGTAGGCCAGGCCGGTGTCGCCCACGGGGCCGGTGGTGTCGAGCTGGCCGCCACCGCCGCCGAAGCTGGTGCCCCAGCCGGACACGCTGGTGGCTTGGGTGAGTTGCGGTTTCTTGGTGACCACGTTGATCACCCCGCCTGGGTCCTGCACGCCGTAGAGCATCGACGCCGGGCCCTTGAGCACCTCGACGCGCTCGGTGGTGGGGGTGAAGTTGCGCGCCTGCACCGACTGCATGCCGTCGCGCATGATCGAGTTGTCGCGGTTGGTACCGAAGCCGCGCTTGATGATCGCGTCCTGGGTGCCGCCCAGGGTGTTGCCCTGCTTGACGCCGCTGACCGCGTTGATGGCTTCGTCAAGGCTTTGGGGCGCGCGGTCTTCGATGACGCGGTGGGTGACGACGTTGACCGAGGCGGGCACTTCGATCAGCGGGGTCTCGGTGCGGGTGGCCACGGTGGAGGCCACGGCCTGGTAGCTGGTCTGGCTTTTTTCGGTGGTGGTGGGCGCCACGGCGGTGCTGTCGATGTTGGTGGCCCCCAGCTCCACGCTGTCGGCGGCCCACAGGGGCTGCGCCAGGCTGAGCATCAACACGCCGCTGGCGCAGGCGCTGCGGTAACGAAGGGTAGGGGTGGAGCCGCTGGGGGTGAAGGAGGCGGTCATGCGGGTGCTCTGCGTGAAGGGTGTGAATGGAAATGGGATTGCCTTTCATTCACAACACGGAGCTCGACGGGAAACACCTCAGTAAAAATTTGAATATTTTTTCAAATCCCGTGGGAGCTGGCTTGCCAGCGAGCTGTTGAGGCCCTGAAGCTCGCTGGCAAGCCAGCTCCCACAAAAATCAGAACGACAGGCTGGTGGTCAGCACCACCTGCCGCGGGTCGCCCACGGCGACCACGTAATTGCTCACGGCCGAAGGGTAGTAGTGGCGGTCGAACAGGTTATTGACGTTGAGCTGCACCCGCACCTCGTGCCCGTCCACGCGGGTGTCGTAGCGGGCGAACGCATCGGTGACGGTGTAGGCCGGCAGCTTGAAGCTGTCCTGCGGGTCGCCGGCGCGCTCGCCCACGTAGCGCGGGCCGCCGCCGATGTGCAGGCGGTCGCCGCCCAGCAGCGTGCCCAGGTCGTGGGTCAGGTACAGCGAGGCGCTCTGCCGGGGCACGTTCTGCAGCGGGTTGCCGCGTAGCTGCGGGTCGCGGGTGACCCAGGCGTCGGTGAAGGCATAGGCCGCCATCAGCTCCCAGCCAGGGGCGAGGCTGCCGCTGGCCTCGAGCTCGAGGCCGCGCGACCGCACGGCGCCGGCGTTGCGGCTCACCGGCAGGTCGTTGACGGTCTCGCTCACCAGCACGTTGCGCTTGCGGATGTCGTACAGCGCGACGCTGGCCGACAGGCCGTCGGGGTGTTCGTACTTGAGGCCGGTCTCCCAGGCCCTGGCCTGCTCAGGACGAATGGTGGAGTCGATGATCTGGTCGGTGGCGGCGTTCAACGGCGCGATGCTGGAGTTGGGCTTGAACGACTCGCTGTAGCTGGCGTACCACGACCAGTCCGGGGCGAAGCGGTACACCAGGCCAACGCTGGGCACCCAGGCGCTGCCGTTGATGTCGGTGTTGGCGTGGAACGGCCGGCCGCGCCCGGCGTACTGGTCGTAGCTGAGCAGGCGGGCGCCGAGGATGGCCAGCCACTGCTCGTTCAAGTGCACCGAATCGCGCAGGTACAGCGCCGTGGTGCGCAGCCGGTCCAGCTGTGCGCTGGAGCTATCGGAGACGCTGGTGGGCGCCACTTCCCGGCCGTACACCGGGTTCACGTAGCTGAAGGTCGCGAGGCTGTTCTGCCGCAGCAGGTCGTCACGGTAGTACAGCCGGTGCTCTTCGCTCAGGCCCACCAGCACTTCGTGTTCCAGGCCCAGCCAGGTGGGGTTGCCCGACAGCTCCACCTCGCCCTGCTGGGCGCGGCTGACCGAGCCCAGGGTGCCGTCCATGCTGCGGGTGAGTGTGCCGGTGCTGGTGTTCACGCCGGTGATGCGCACCTGGTACGCGTCGTAGGTTTCCTCGTTGTAGCTGTAGGCAGCGTGGGTCTGCCAGCCGTTGGCCAGCTGATGGTTGTAGCTCAGGCGCACCCGCTGCGAACGGCCGGTCATGTCGTTGAACGGCTCGTCCAGGCGCCGGGTGTAGGGAATGTCCAGCACGTGGCCGGTGTCGGGGTTGATCACAGTGCCGCGGTCGAAGGGGGTGACGAAGGTGCGCTGTTCAAACGCCAGCTGTACCTCATCGCGCTCGCCGTACCAGGCCAGCGAGGGCGCCACCAGGGTTTCCCGGTGCACGCCGTAGTTGCGCCAGTAGTCCTCGTCCTGGTGGTCGAGGATCAGCCGGTAGGCCAGGCCGCTGTCGCCCAGCGGGCCGGTGCTGTCCAGGGTCACGGCGCTGCCGTCGCGGTCGTGGGCGAAGCTTGAGGCCTTGGCCTGCAGTTCGTTGTGGGCGGTCAACTGCGGGGTCTTGCTGACCACGTTAATCACCCCACCGGGGTCCTGGATGCCGTACAGCAGGGCAGCGGGGCCCTTGAGCACCTCGACGCTGTCGGTGGTGGCGTTGAAGTTGCGGCCCTGCACCATGGGCATGCCGTCGCGCAGGATCGAGCCGTCGCGGTTGTCGCCGAAGCCGCGTTTGACCAGGGTGTCCTGGGTGCTGCCCAGGGTGTTGCCCTGGGTCAGGCCGCTGACGTTGCGCAGGGCGTCGTCGAGGTTGCGCGGCTGCTGGTCGCGCAGCACGTCATTGTTGACGCGGCTGATGGACTGCGGCTGTTCCAGCCACGGGCCACTGCTGCGGTTGACCCTGGCGACGCTGGCGGGCTGGTAACGGGCCAGGCGCTCGCTGTCGATGTTCAGCGGCTGCAGCAGGATTTGCTGGTCGTTGGCCGGTAGGCTGCTGAGCGCCAGGATATGGGCATCGGTGCGGCGGTAGGCCAGGCCGCTGCCGGCCAGCAACCGCGCCAGGGCCTGTTCCACGGTGAACTGGCCGTGCACGGCGGGCGCTTGCAGCTGGTAGGGCGCGTCGTCGGCGTAGACAATGTTCTGCCCGCTCAGGCGGCTGAGCGCGGCCAGGGCATCGGGCAGGGACTGGGCGGGCAGCGTCAGGCTCAAGCGCGCTTCGGCGCCCTGGGCGGCACCGGCGTCGGCCTGGGCCGCGGTGGGCAGGCCCAGGGGCGTCGTCAGCGCTGCTGCCAGCAAGGAAAGTCGCAACCGGCAGCGCATCGGATCAGGCTCTGGGTCAGGGGCTAAAGATGCGAATATATCTCATTATCTTTAATGTTGCATCCCTTTCAGCGAATGATCAGCGTGCCGCCTGGCAGCCGCTGCGCCGAATAGCCCAGCAGGCCCTGGAAGGCGGCGAGCATCACCTGCGGGTCGTTGCTGGTGAAATCGCCGCTGACCGGGCGCGCGCCCAGCTCGGCGTTGAGCAGCACGATGCGCCCAGGGTAGTAGCGCTGAACCACGGCCAGGGCGTCGGCCAGGGGCTGGCGACGGAAGCTGACATGGCCGTCACGCCAGCCGAACGCCTGCTGCGGGTTGACGCTCTGCAGCGCGCCGGCGTGGCCTTGCTGGTAGTCGACGCGCTGGGCGGCGGTGAGCATCACCGGGGCGGCATCATGCTGCGGCTGCACCGCCACCTTGCCTTCTTCCACGGTGACCTGGGTGGCGGCGGCGTCGCGGCGCACCTCGAAGCGGGTGCCCACCACGCGTACTTCGCCGTCGCCGGTGTGCACCACGAACGGCTGGCCATTGTGGCTGACGTGGAAGAACGCCGCGCCACGGCGCAGGGTCACGGCGCGGCCCTGGTCGCCGAGGGCCACGTCGATGGCGCTGTTGCCGTCCAGTTGCACTTCGCTGCCGTCGGCCAGGGTGATGCTGCGCAGCTGCCCGGGGGCGCTGTGGTAGTCGGCCTGCAGGTCATCGAGCCAGCGTTCGGGCTGCCAGGCCATGGCCAGCACGCCGGCCAGTACCACGCTGGCGGCCATGGCCAGGGCCAGGGCCACCCGGCGACCACGGCGGGCCGGCGCCTTGGCACGCCGCAGCAGGGCCTGTAGCACGGCGTCTTCCTCGCGGGCCAGTTGCGCAGCGCCGGGGCCGGTGAGGCGCCACAGGCGGCGCGCATCGCGGTAGGCCTCGGCGTTGGCCGGATCGTGGCTCAGCCAGCGCTGCAGTTCCTGCTGGTCCAGCAGCGGCAGGCGGCTTTCATCCAGGCCGGGGTTGTCGGGTTCGGCCGCCAGGCGGGTGACCCACAGCAGGGCCACGTCCTCGCCGGCGTGGCGCGGTGGGGGGCTGACCACGTTCATTGTCTGGCCTTCACGGTAGGGGCGTCGACGCTACTCTTGCAGGCCTGCAAGGCGCGCATCATATGTTTTTCCACGGCGCTGGCGGAGATGTCCAGTGCGCGGGCTATTTCGCTGTAGCTCTGGCCATGGATGCGGTTGAGCAGGAACACATGGCGGGTGCGCTCGGGCAGCGCGCGCAGGGCGGCGTCCACCTGCTGCAATTCGTGGTTGGCCTGGTGGCCGTCTTCCAGCGGCGTGGGCGCGCCCACCAGTTGCTCGGGCAGCAGCGCGGTCTCGCTGCGCAGGCGGCTGCGCTGGCTGCGGATATGGTCGATGGCCAGGTTGCGGGCGCTGCGCATCATGTACTGGCTCATGTCCTGCACCTGCACGTCCTTGCGCCGCCACAGGCGGATGAACAGCTCCTGGCACAGGTCGGCAGCCGTGGCGCGGCAGGCCACCCAGCGGCTCAGCTGTTTTTCCACGCGCCCCTGTTGCTGCAGGAACACCTGCAGCATGTCCTGCGCGCCGGACGTGTCGTCGGCGCTGGGTTCGGGAGGTGGGGGTTTGCGCATGGGGATGGGCTGGCCGGGGAAACGCGCATGATAAGCGCTTGCAGGCACAAAGGCCACGGTCGCGGCTACAGCCGTGTGCCTTCGACCTGCGCCTTGGCGCGAATCAGGCGGGCGTCCACCAGGTCCAGGCCATCGAGGAACGCCGGCACGAAGGAGCCCGGCCCGCGGGCCTGGCGCTCGGCGTATTCGGCGGCCAGGGCGAAGTGCACGTGGGCGGCGGCCACCGCGCAGAAGCCGTCCTGGGTAGCGGCCGCGTAAGCGGCCACCAGCGCGCCCAGCGCGCAGCCAGAGGCGGTCACCCGGGGCAGCAGGGCGCTGCCGCCGGCGATGCGCAGCAGGTAGTGGCTGATGTCGCCCTTGTCGTCCTGCACCTTGCCGACCACATGGTCTATAGGCCCGGACGCAGACACGCAGCTGGCGTGCTGCAGCAGGCTGATGGCGGCGTCGACGGCATCGGCCGGGTCGTTGGAGCTGTCGAAGCCCTTGGCGTGGCTGGCACCCAGCCCGGCCAGGCCGATGATTTCCGAGGCGTTGCCGCGGATCACCGTGGGCCGGAAGGCCAGCAGCTCGGCGGCCACGCCGCCGCGCCAGGGCAGGGCGCCGGCGCCGATGGGGTCGAGCACCCAGGGCTTGCCGATGTCGTAGGCGGCCTGCACGGCCAGGCGCATGCCATCGACCTGGGCGGTGGTGGGGGTGCCCAGGTTGACCAGCACCGCGCCGGCGATGCTGGCGAAGCCGGCGGCTTCCTCGGGGTTGTCGACCATGGCCGGTGACGCCCCGGCGGCCAGCAGCACGTTGGCCATGAAGTTGGCCGACACCACGTTGGTCAGGCACTGCACCAGCGGCCCCTGGGCGCGCAGGGCGGCGTGGGCGCTGATGATGGTTTCGACGGTCGGGGCCTGGCGGGCGATGGGCAGCATGGTGGGCAGTTCCGGTAAGGCGGGAAAACGCCAAAATACCTGTTTGCAGCCGTCCTGTCGCCCAGCCTGTCCAAGGTCCGCCCGGACGCGGCGTGTCCCCCGTAGCAGCTGCCGAAGGCTGCGTCCGCATACGACACGGACCGCAGGTGCGCCGGGACGCGGCCTGCGGCCGCTGCTACAGAGGCGTACGACGCGGCCCCGGGGTTAGGGGCGTTGCGCGGTGAGGATGCGGGTGGCCTCGGCTGCGGTCAGGGGGTAATCGAAGAAGCGTCGGTAGAAGGCCATGGTCTGCTGCTGCAGGTCGATGTCCTGGAAACGCTCGGGGTGCAGCTGCTGCGCCGCCCACAACAATTGCAGGCCCACTTCGGTGCCGTAGCGGTCCCAGGGGAACACCCCGGCCGGGTTGCGCAGCACTTTCGCGCTGTGCAGCTGTGCCAGCAACGGCACCTGGCTGATGTCGCCAGCGTCCGCCGCCAGCACGATCACGTCCGGATGCCAGGCCAGCACCTGCTCGGCGTTCACCACCTGCAGGTTGCCGTGCAGCCCGGTGGCGGCGTTGCGGCCGCCGGCCAGGTCGATCCAGGTGTCGACCAGGGTGCCATCGCCGTCGACCTTCAACGGCTTCAGCGAGGCGATGTGCAGCACCCGTGGCCGCTGCGCGTCGCTCAGGCCGGCGCTGCGCTGGCGCACCAGCGCCACCTGCTGCTCGAGCCAGGCGTTGTAGTCACGGGCCCGCTGGCGCGCGGTGTCGGTGCCCAGGGCCTGGGCGGTGACGTCGAGGCTGTGCTCCAGCCCCGGCAGGTCGTTGAAGCCCATGTGCACCACCGCGATGCCGGCCTGCTGGTAGGCCAGGGCCTGGCGGTCGCCGGTGCTGGTGAACACCAGGTCGACCTTGTCGGCCAGCAGGCTTTCGACGTTGAACGCCGTGCCCGTGACGATCTGCGCCTGGTTCAGCGCCGGCTGCACCTTGAACATCCATGGCTGGCGGTCGGGGTGGTTGACCGTGGCGACGATGCGCTCGCCCGCGCCCAGGGTCAGCATCAGCGCGTGGTGGGCGAACCAGCCATCGGCGATGCGCCGGGGCTGGGCGGGCACCTCGACGCGCTGGCCGCTGTCGTCGGTCAATGTGCCGGCCACCGCTACGCTGCTCAGCAGGGCCAGGGCCAGGGCCGCCAGGCGCCTCACAGGTCCACCTGGATCGACGCCTGCAGCATGCGCGGCGCGCCCAGGCTGGCGCTGGCGTTGCCGGCGGCGCTGTAGCCGTTGAGGCCGCCGGGGACGATGTTGGTCCAGTAGCGCTCGTTGGTCAGGTTGGTGACCTCCAGGCGGTACACGGTGTTGCGCTGCATCAGGCGCGTGGTGAAGCTGGCGCCGAGGTCGAAGGTCTCGTAGCTGCTGACCCAGTGGGTGTCGGTGTTGTCGGTGGGGCGTGCGCCGACGTAGCGGGCGTTGAGGTTCAGCGCCAGGCCGTTGACCTGCGGCACCTGGTATTCGGTCAACAGGCTGGCGGTGTAGCGCGACAGGCCGACGATGCGAGTGTCGTCGGTGCTGGCGCTACCGGTGTCGAGCAGCTTGGGGTCCAGCCAGGTGATGCCGCCGAACATCCGCACGTTGCTGCTGACCTTGCCGTCAGCCATGAACTCCAGGCCGCGGTTGCGCTGCTCGCCGGCCACCGCGTAGGCGCCGTTGCTCTGGGTGAAGGCGTACGGCCGCTTGATCTGGAACGCCGCCAGCGACAGGTTGACGCCGCCCACGGCCAGCTTGCCGCCGATTTCCCACTGCTTGCTGCGGTACGGCGCCAGGATGGTGTTGGCGTTGCTGGCGCCGCTTGGCGCGGTGTCGCCCTGCTGCAGGCTGTCGGCGTAGGTGACGTACAGGGTCAGGTTGTCGACCGGCTTGTACATCAGGCTGCTGGCGCCGCTCAGGCCGTGGTCGTTGGAGCCGCTGGTGGTGGCGCCGGCCAGGCTGTAGTTGTGCACCGACATCTGGCTCTGGCTGCCGGTGAGCATCAGGCTCCACTGCGGCGTGAAGGTCAGGGTGTCGCCGAAGATCAGCGACCGCTGGGTGGCGGTGGCCGAGTGGTAGCGGTCGGTAAAGTCGGGGTAATTGGGCTCGGCGAAGTTCTGCGGGTCGCTGAGGCTGGCGGTGCCAAGGGTGGTGGTGGCGCCGTTGACCGGGTTGAAGTTCTTCCAGTCGAAGCCGCTCAGGCCGAAGGTCAGGTCATGGCGCACCGAGCCGGTCCACTCGCTGCCGTTGAGGTTGGCCAGGTAGCTGTTGATGGTGAAGCGGCTGGCCGTGGCGGTGGCGACGGTGGAGGTGTAGGTGTTGCCGGTGGCGGCCAGGGTGTTGGTGACGGCCGTGGACTCGCGGTCGGCGATCTGCCGCAGCAGGCCCACGTCCAGCTTCCAGTTGCCGTTGAAGTCGTGCTTGAAGTGCACGCTGGCGGTGTCGGTGGTGTCGTTGTCGCCGGCGTAGTTCTGGCCCAGGTTGCTCTTGGTCGGGTCCATGGCATGGGGGAAGCTGGCGCCGGAGGCCAGCGCGAACTTGCCCGGCAGGCCCTTGGCCAGGTAGTTGTAGTGGCTGAAGTTGGTCTCGATGACGTCGTTGTCGCTCAGCTGGAAGTCCAGCGCCAGGCTCACCAGCTGGCGGCGCAGGGTGCTGCCCGGGGCGTAGCTGTGGCCCTGTTCGTCGAGCAGGTTGAGGCGGTACTTGATCTTGCCGTCCGGGTCGAACGGGCCGCTGAGGTCGGCGGCTTTCAGCCAGCTCAGGCCGGTGCCCACGCCCACGGTCACCCGGTTCAGGCGCTCGTCGGTGGGCCGCTTGGAAATGAAGTTGAAGGTGCCGGCAGGGTTGGCCGGGCCGTACAGCGAGCCGGCCAGGCCGTTGAGCACCTGCACGTTGTCGAACTGCTCGGCGGGGTAGTCGGTGGTCGACACCACGTTGAGGCCGTCCAGGCGCGTGTTCTGCACCACGCTGCCCTGCAGGCCGCGGCTTTGCGGGCGGGCGCCGTCACCTTGCACCGAGGGCAGGTAGCGCAGGATGTCCTTGACGCTTTTCAGCTGCTGGTCCTGGATCAGGTCGTGGGGCACCACGTTCAGCGAGTAGGGCGTGTCCAGCAGCCGGCGCTCGCCCAGCGGGCCGAGGTTGGCGCTTTTCTCCCGGGCGGCGCGAGCGTCCTGCTCGGCCTGGGTGTCCTGGACACCGTTGACCGTGACGGCGCCCAGCTGCACGGGCGCGCTGTCGGCGGCGTGGGCCAGGTTGACGGCTGCGGCCAGCAGCAGCGGGGCATAGGGGAGGTGCTTCATGCAGGACTCTCTCTGAAAGGGGCGGCTTACAAGGGGGCAAAAAAACGATGGCGGTCGCTGTCGATCTGGCGCACGGGCACGCCGTACAGGCGCTGCATCAAGGCGGCGTCGATGACGTCATGGGGCGTGCCGTCGGCGATCAGGCGCTGCTGGTGCAGCACCCAGGCGCGGTTGGCGCCGGCCAGCGCCTGTTCCGGGCGGTGGCTTGTGGTGAGGATGGCCAGGCCGCTGGCGGCCAGCTGTTGCAGGCGTTCGAGCAGGCGCAGCTGGTGGCCGAAATCCAGGCCGGTGACGGGTTCGTCCAGCAGGATCATTCGCGCCTGTTGCACCAGCGCGCGGGCGATCAGCACCAACTGGCGCTCGCCGCCGGACAGCTCGGTGTAGGTGCGCTCGGCCAGTGCTTCGATGCCCAGCTCGTGCAGGGCACGGGCCACGGCGTCGTGGTCGGCGCTGCTGGGTGCGCGGCCCAGGCCGGTGATCGGCAGGCGGCCTTGGGTAATGATCTGGCGCACGCTGTAGGGGAAGCTCGGCACGTGGGTCTGCGGCACGTAGGCCAGCAGCCGGGCGATGCTGCGGCGGTCCAGCGCGGTCAGCGGCTGGCCGTTGACCAGCACGCGGCCGGCGCTGGGCTTGAGCAGCCCTAGCAGCAGCCTCAGCAGCGTGCTCTTGCCCGCGCCATTGGCGCCCAGCAGCGCGATGCAATCGCCCGCCTGCACGCTGAGGTTGACGTCTTCGAACAGCCAGCGCTCGCCGATGCGGTAGCCCAGCCCCTCGGCCTGCAGCAGCGGCGCGCTCACAGCCAGCCCCGGCGCACGCGGTGCAGCACCAGCACGAAGGCAACGGCGCCGAGCAGTTCGGTGATGATGCCCAGCGGAATCTCGCCGGCGCCCAGGCTGCGCGCCAGGGCATCGGCGGCCAGCAGGAAGCAGGCGCCCAGGCCGGCGCTGACCGGCAGCAGCCGCGCGTTGCCCGGGCCCACCAGCAGGCGCGCCAGGTGCGGCACCAGCAGGCCCACCCAGCCGACCATGCCGGCGATGCTCACGGTGAGCGCGCTGATCAGCGTGGCCAGGATAATCACCCCGTAGCGAATGCGCTTGACCGGCACGCCCAGGCTCAGCGCCTCGTCATCGCTCAGCGACAGCGCATCGATGGCGCGCCCCAGCAGGCACAGCACGCCGATGGCCAACAGCAACAGCGGTGCGGTCAGCTTCAGCGCCTGCTGGTCCACGGCGCTGACGCTGCCCAGCAGCCAGTAGACGATGGTGGGCAGCTGGTTGAGCGGGTCGGCCAGGTATTGGGTGATCGACAGCAGCGAGGTGAACAGTGCGTTGGCGACGATGCCGCCCAGCACCAGCATCAGGATCGAACTCATGCCGAACAGGTTGGCGATGGTCACGCCCAGGGCCACCGCCGCCAGCCCGGTCAGGCACGCCAGCAGTGGAATCCACACGCCGTGCAGGTTGGCGACAATGCCCACGGCGGCGCCGAACGCGCAGCCGCTCAACACGCCCAGCAGCCCGGGCGACACCAGCGGGTTGCGAAACACCGCCTGGTAGGCCGCCCCCGACACCGACAGCCCGGCGCCCACCAGCACCGCGGCAATGATGCGCGGCAGCCGGCTGTCGATCACCAGGCTGTGCAGCAGGGCGTATTGGTCGGCGGGCAGCGTGGTCAGCCCCAGCCAGGCTGCGATGAAATCCAGCAGTTGCGACAGGGGCAGCGGGTAGCGGCCGATGGTCAGGGCCACCAGGCTGGCGAGGGTCACGGCGATCAGGCTGAAAGCTGCGGGGTAGAGCGGGGCGGCGCGTGACATCAGTGGGATTCGATTGCTGGCGGTGTATCAAAAAGTATATAGCGATGGCCAGCATTGAACCAGAACGTACATAACGCCCAGCATGAATAAAATTTCACCTGGCGGTGGGGCGAATGTGGAGGGCGTAAAAAAGGGCCATTACCACCAGGGGGGAGCAGGGATAATGGCCCAATAGGGGCGTCGAGCAGTTGGCAATCTCGACGCCGAGCAATGTATCAGCGGGTCTGTTTGTTAGCTACCTATCAAAAAGAAAGGGTGTATTCCTGTTCGCGCAACAATGCTGGGGACGCGGCCTGCGGCCGCTGCTACGTCACAGACCGCGTCGTCTGCATCGCGACCAAGGTCGGCTCCTACGCGGTCCGTGGTAGGAGCCGACCTTGGTCGCGATGCAGACGACGCGGTGTTTGTCACGAAGCCAGCAACTGCCGTGCCTGGGCGAAGCATTTTTCGGCGATGGCCGAGCGCGGCTCGGTCCGGCGCATGATCAGGCCCAGCGGCGCCAGTACTTCGGCGTCGGGCAGCTCCAGCACGCCGATGTGTTCGCTCAAGCCCTCGAAGCCGCCGTCCAGGGGCATGACTGCGCAGCAGAAGCCGGCCTGCAGCGCCTGGATCAGCTGGAAGGTGGAGTCGCTTTCCAGCACCGGGCGCGGGCTGAGGCCGCGGCTGCGGAAGCTCAGGTCCACGGATTTGCGGAAGTGCATGCCGTTGAGGATCATCCCCAGCGGCAGTTCGGCGGCGTCTTCCCAGCTGATGTGCGCGCTGGCGAAGTTGAAATAGCGCTTGTCGTAGAGCACGCCAATGCGCGTCGAGGACAGTTCGAAGTACTCGAAGTGGCTGGCGTTGACCTGGTCCAGGTAGCAGATGCCCAGGTCGATGTGGTTGTTGGCCAAGCCGGCGACGATGTCGTCACTGGTCAGCGTGGAAACGCTGAAGCCCAGTTCGGGAAACTCCTTGGCCAGGGCCTGGATGAACTGCGTGGTGTTGAAGCTGCTCAGCGGCACCACGCCCAGGCGCAGGTCGCCGATCAACTGCCCGCGGCAGGCCGCCGCTTCTGCGTACAGCCCGTCGTGGGCGGCGATCAGCGTGCGCGCCCAGGCCAGCACGCGCTCGCCGGCCGGGGTGAAGCCCTCGAAGCGCTGGCCACGGTTGACCAGCACGATGTTCAGTTCGTCTTCCAGGTTGCGCAGGCGCATGGACAGGGTCGGCTGGGTGATGTTGCAGCGCGCGGCGGCCTGGCCGAAGTGCCGGGTCTGGTCCAGGGCAATGAGGAACTTGAGCTGTTTGATATCCAAGGCAACACCGGGGCTGGGCAGGGGGAGCAGGTTCGATGATAGCGGTTACGGGCGCGCCGTGGGCGCTAACCGCCGGTCATGTTCATGAACCGCACCACCTGCACGTCGTCGTTGAGCTGGAAGTCATGCCGCCACGGCTTGAGCTTCATGGCCTCGACAATCGCCTGTTCGACCTTGTGCGGCTGGCCGGGGTTGGCGCGCAGCACGGCCTTGAGGTCCATGCCGTGCTCGTTGCCCAGGCACAGCAACAGGCGCCCTTCGACGGTGACGCGCACGCGGTTGCAGGTGGCGCAGAAGTTGTGGCTGTGGGGCGAGATGAAGCCGATGCGGATGTGCGGTGCCTCGGCCAGCCGCCAGTAGCGCGACGGCCCCTGGGTGGATTCGGCGGAGTCGATCAGGGTGTAGCGCTGGGCGATCACCTCGCGCACCTGGGCACTGGAGAAGAACGCCTCGGCGCGGCTGTGCTCGCTGATCGTGCCCAATGGCATCTCTTCAATAAAGGAGATGTCCACGCCGCGGTCGATGGCGAAGGCCACCAGGTCGTTGATCTCGTGGTCGTTGCGCCCCTTCATCACCACGCAGTTGAGCTTGGTGTGGGTGAAGCCGGCGGCGTTGGCGGCATCGACGCCGTCTATCACTGCCTGCAGGTCGCCGGTGCGGGTCAACTCCTTGAAGCGCGCCGGGTCCAGGCTGTCGAGGCTGATGTTCAGGCGCTTGACGCCCGCGGCCTTGAGTGGCTGGGCCAGGCGCGCCAGCTGCGAGCCGTTGGTGGTCAGGCACAATTCGCGCAGGCCGGGCAGGGCGCTGATGCGCTGGCACAGTTCGACGATACCCTTGCGCACCAGCGGTTCGCCGCCGGTAAGGCGGATTTTGCGCGTGCCCAGGGCGACGAAGCGCTCGGCCAGCTCGCCGATCTCTTCCAGGCTGAGAATGCGCTGGCGCGGCAGGAAGGTCATGTCCTCGGCCATGCAGTACACGCAGCGGAAATCGCAGCGGTCGGTCACCGACAGGCGCACGTAGTCCACGCGCCGGGCGAAACCGTCTACCAGGGTCCGATCAGACATGCATACCTCGTTGAACAGCTCATTCGTGCGTCCAGAATAAGGGTGTGGTGGGGGCAGGTCTAATTACTTCGAGTGAAGACATGATCAATGGCGTCTATCAAGGTGTGATAGATGGCGTCGATCACGCGTTCACTAATAGCAATTGGACAGCTGGCAGGGCCGGGAATAGCCTGAGATTCTGAATTCACTGCCGAAAACGGAGCGCCCCATGTCCACGCACGAACGCTATAAACCCTACAAAGGTGCCGCAGCTGGTTGGGGCGCTTTAGTAGCGGTGACGCGCAGTTGGCTGGGCAGCAAGAAGGCGCTCACCAACATCCGCGCCATGCTCAAGACCAACCAGAACGGCGGTTTCGACTGCCCGGGCTGCGCCTGGGGCGAGTCGCCGGAAAACGGCATGGTCAAGTTCTGCGAGAACGGCGCCAAGGCCGTCAACTGGGAAGCCACCGGGCGCCTGGTGAACCCGGCGTTCTTCAACAAGTACACGGTAACGGCGCTGGCCTCGCAAAGTGACTACTGGCTTGAGTACCAGGGCCGCCTGACCCACCCGGTGCGCTACGACGCCGCCAGTGACAAGTACGTGGAAACCAGCTGGGAAGACGCCTACGCGCTGATCGCCAGGCACCTGAAGGCGCTGCCGTCGCCGGACATGGCCGAGTTCTACACCTCGGGCCGCGCCAGCAACGAGGCCGCCTTCCTGTACCAGCTGTTCGTGCGCGCCTACGGCACCAACAACTTCCCCGACTGCTCGAACATGTGCCACGAAGCCAGCGGCGTGAGCATGAAAGAGACCCTGGGCGTGGGCAAGGGCACCGTGGTGTTCCACGACCTGGAGCACGCCGACGCCATCTTCGTCATCGGCCAGAACCCCGGCACCAACCACCCGCGCATGCTCGAGCCGCTGCGTGAAGCGGTGGAGCGTGGCGCCCAGGTGATCTGCATCAACCCGCTCAAGGAGCGCGGCCTGGAACGCTTCCAGCACCCACAGCACCCGCTGGAAATGCTCGGCAACGGCTCCAAGCCCACCAGTTCGGCCTACTTCCGCCCCGCGCTGGGCGGCGACATGGCGTTGTTCCGCGGCATGGCCAAGTTCCTCCTGCAGTGGGAGCGCGAGGCCCAGGCCAATGGCGAACCCGCGGTGTTCGACCACGCCTTCATTGCCGAGCACACCACCGGCATGGACGCCTACCTGGCTGAAGTGGACGCCACTACCTGGGCGCACATTGTCGAGCAGTCGGGCCTGCCGTTGGCGGATATCGAACTGGCCGCCAGCATGTACCGCAAGGCCGAACGCGTGATCATGTGCTGGGCCATGGGCCTGACCCAGCACAAGCACTCGGTGCCGACCATCCAGGAAGTCATCAACGTGCAACTGCTGCGCGGCAACGTCGGCCGCCCGGGCGCTGGCCTGTCGCCGGTGCGTGGCCACAGCAACGTGCAGGGCGACCGCACCATGGGCATCGACGAAAAGCCGTCGAAAGCCCTGCTGGACGCCATCGAAAAGCGCTTCAACTTCACCGTGCCGCGCGAAGTGGGGCACAACGCCGTGCAGGCCATCGGCGCCATGGAACGTGGCGAAGCCAAGGTGTTCATCGGCCTGGGCGGCAACTTCGCCCAAGCCACGCCGGACACCCCGCGCACCCACGAAGCCCTGCGCAAATGCGACCTGACGGTGCATATCGCCACCAAGCTCAACCGCAGCCACCTGGTCACCGGCAAGGACGCGCTGATTCTGCCGTGCCTGGGCCGTACCGAGATCGACGTGCAGGTCAATGGCCCGCAGGGCATCACCGTGGAAGATACCTTCAGCATGGTGCACATCTCCCACGGCCAGCTGAAGCCGCGCTCGCCGGCGCTGCGCTCGGAGCCTGCGATCATTGCCGGCATCGCCGCCGCCACCCTGGGCAACCACCCGGTGGACTGGCACTGGCTGGTGGGCGACTACAGCCGCATCCGCGACCTGATCGCCGACACCCTGCCGGGCTTCACCGACTTCAACAAGCGCCTGGAACACCCGGGCGGCTTCCACCTGGGCAACACCGCTGCCCAGCGCGTGTGGAAAACCGCCAGCGGCAAGGCGCAGTTCACTGCCAGCCTGCTGCCTGAAGACCTGGTCAACGCCGGCGTGCGCAAGATGAACGTCGCGCCGGACCTGATCCTGCAGACCATGCGTTCCCACGACCAGTACAACACCACCCTGTACGGCCTCGACGACCGCTACCGCGGTGTGTACGGCATGCGTGACGTGGTGTTCGTCAACGAGGCGGACATTCGCAAGCTGGGCATGGCGCCGGGCGACAAGGTCGACCTGGTGGCGCTGTGGGATGACAACCGCGAGCGTCGGGTCAAAGGCTTCACCCTGATCGCCTACGACATCCCCGAAGGCCAGGCCGCTGCCTATTACCCGGAGACCAACCCGTTGGTGCCGCTGGAAAGCTACGGCGACCGCACCTTCACCCCGACCTCGAAGTTCATTGCCATCAAGGTCGAAAAGGCTGCCGCCAGCACCCTGATCGCCGCCGCCGTCGCGTAAACCCTGTGGGAGCTGGCTTGCCAGCGAGTTTTTGAGGCCCAAAAGCTCGCTGGCAAGCCAGCTCCCACAAAAATTCAGCGATGGCGTTTATTGCGCATCCCGTGAATTTCTCCGGCTCGCCGTGTTCCAACAGCGATGCCCCGGAGAATGGATGCCATGAACCCCACCCGCCGAACCCTGTTGACGGCCATGCTGGGCGCCTGGACGGCCTCGCACATCGGCTTTGCCCTGGCTGAGCCGGTCGACAGCCCGGCCCAGGCCGATTTCCTCGCCCTGTCGGCGCTGATCGCCGGCCAGCAGGCGCTGGACGCCAGCCTGGCCGCCGCCCTGTACCGGGCCTTGTGCGACCTGCACCCTGATTTTCCCCAGCAGGCCCGCCAACTGCTCAGCCTGATCGAAGCCCGGCGCATCAGCCCCGAGACCCTGCAGCACACCCTCGACAGCGAACAATCGCCGCTGGCCAAAGTGCCCCGGGCCATCGCCCGCGCCTGGTTCATGGGCATCGTCGGCAGCGGCGCCCAGGCGCGCTGCGTGGCCTACGAACAGGCGCTGAACGCGCAAATGGTCAGCGACGTGCTGCAGCCGCCCAGCTTTGCCTTGGGTGGCTACGGCAGCTGGACGCAAAAGCCGGTGGCGGGCAATGCCTGAGGCCCTGAGCGCCGACGTGGTGGTGATCGGCAGCGGCATTGTCGGCGCCACCGCAGCCAGGCGCCTGGCAGAGCGCGGCCTGTCGGTGCTGATCCTGGAGGCGGGCGGGCCCATCGACCACGCCCAGGTGGTGGCCGCGTTTCGCGCCGCGCCGCGCAAGCACGACTGGCTGGCGCCGTACCCGTACCACGACTGGGCGCCGCACCCTATCTACCAGCCCGAGCCCAACGGCTACCTCGACCAGGCCGGCCCGTACCCCTACGACACCCAGTACATCCGCGGCGTGGGCGGCACCAGTTGGCACTGGGCGGCCCAGGCCTGGCGCCTGCTGCCGAACGATTTTCGCCTGAAAAGCCTGTACGACGTGGGCGTCGACTGGCCGCTAAGCTATGCCGACCTGGAGCCGTTCTACCAGCAGGCCGAGGTGCTGATGGGCGTGTCCGGCGCCGCCAACACCGGCTCGCCCCGCAGCCAGCCGCTGCCCATGGCGCCGGTGGCCGAGCCCTACGCCATGGCACGGATTCGCGAACGCCTGGCGCCGGCCTACAGCGTGGTGGGCAACACCGCCGCGCGCAACAGTCAGGTCTACGATGGCCGGCCGCCGTGCTGCGCCAGCAACAGCTGCCAGCCCATTTGCCCGATCAACGCCCAATACCACGGCGGCATCGCCATCCAGCAGGCCGTGGCGGCGGGCGTGCGCCTGCAGATCAAGGCCGTGGTTTATCGCCTGGAGCACGACGCCCAGGGGCGCATCGTCGCCGCCCATTACTATGACCCGGACAAGCAGAGCCATCGGGTCACCGGCCAGACCTTTATCGTCGCCGCCAACGGCATCGAAAGCCCCAAGCTGCTGCTGATGTCGGCCAGCGACCGCTACCCCCACGGCCTGGCCAACGGTTCGGGGCAGGTGGGCCGCAACCTCATGGACCACCCCAGCACCTCGCTCAGTTTCGACGCCGACGAGGAGCTTTGGCTGGGCCGCGGCCCGCAAAGCCCCAGTTCGATCAACACCCTGCGCGACGGCGATTTCCGCCGCCATCGCGCCGCCTACCGGTTGGATTTCACCAACGTCTCGCGGGTCGACACGGCCAGCGAGGCGCTGCTCAAGGCTGGGGTCTATGGCGTAGCGTTCAAGACCCAGTTGCGCCACCGCGCCGCCTTCGAAATGAGCGTGAAAGACGTGCTGGAGCTGCTGCCCCACCCGGATAACCGCGTCACCCTCAGCGACCGCCGCGACAAACTGGGCCTGCCCACGCCACGCCTGCACTACGCGATAGACGACTACACCCGGCGCGGCGCCGAAGCTTCGCGCCAGGACTTCCTCTGCATCGCCCAGCTAATGGGCGGCACTAACCTGCGCCACAGCGCCGATGGCAAGTTCTCCAACAACCAGCACATCACCGGTACCCTGGGCATGGGCCACGACCCACGCACCTCGGTGTGCGACGGATTTGGCCGCTGCCATGAGCATGACAACTTGTACCTGTGCGGCACCGGGGTGATGCCGACCTCGGCCACGGTCAACTCGACGCTCACGGCAGTGGCCCTGGCGCTGCGCAGCGCGCAGGCGATCATTGATAAGCAAAGCTGATGAACTGCTTTGAAAAACAAAATTATCAAAATAATCTAATGGCGTGACAATCCACCGATGCCCGTATCGTATCGAATCGTCCAATAACAACGAGGTTCACACCATGCAAGACGTCGTCATCGTCGCCGCCACCCGCACCGCGGTCGGCAGTTTCCAGGGCTCGCTGGCCACCATTCCCGCCGTCGACCTGGGCGCCGCGGTGATCCGCCAACTGTTGGCCCAGACCGGCCTCGACGGCAGCCTGGTGGACGAAGTCATCCTCGGCCAGGTGCTCACCGCCGGTGCCGGCCAGAACCCGGCCCGCCAGGCTGCCATCAAGGCCGGCCTGCCCGTGGCCGTGCCGGCCATGACCCTGAACAAGGTCTGCGGCTCGGGCCTCAAGGCCCTGCACCTGGCGGCCCAGGCCATTCGTTGCGGCGACGCCGACGTGATCATCGCCGGCGGCCAGGAGAACATGAGCCTGGCCAACTACGTGCTGCCCGGCGCGCGCACCGGGCTGCGCATGGGCCACGCGAGCATGGTCGACAGCATGATCAGCGACGGCCTGTGGGACGCCTTCAACGACTACCACATGGGCATCACCGCCGAGAACCTGGTGGAAAAATACGGTATCAGCCGCGAAGCCCAGGACGCCTTCGCCGCGCAGTCCCAGGCCAAGGCTGCGGCCGCCATCGAAGGCGGGCGCTTCGTCGCCGAGATCACCCCCATCCTGATTCCCCAGCGCAAGGGCGACCCCATCGCCTTCGCCACCGACGAGCAGCCACGCGCCGGCACCACGGCCGACAGCCTGGCCAAGCTCAAGCCGGCGTTCAAGAAGGACGGTACGGTCACGGCCGGCAACGCCTCGTCGCTGAACGACGGCGCGGCCGCCGTGCTGCTGATGAGCGCTGCCAAGGCCCAGGAACTGCACCTGCCGGTGCTGGCCCGCGTCGCCGCCTACGCCAACGCCGGCGTCGACCCTTCCATCATGGGCATCGGCCCGGTCAGCGCCACCCGCCGTTGCCTGCAGAAAGCCGGCTGGACCCTCGACCAACTGGACCTGATCGAAGCCAACGAAGCCTTCGCCGCGCAGGCGCTGTCGGTGGGGCAGGAGTTGGGCTGGGACGCCGACAAGGTCAACGTCAACGGTGGCGCCATCGCCCTGGGCCACCCCATTGGCGCGTCGGGCTGCCGCGTGCTGGTGACCCTGCTGCATGAAATGATCAAGCGCGATGCGCGCAAGGGGTTGGCGACCTTGTGCATTGGTGGCGGGCAGGGTGTGGCGTTGGCGTTGGAACGGGTTTAATGCCAGGACGCGGCCTTTGGCCGCTGCTACAAGCCCCGTAGCAGCGGCCGCAGGCCGCGTCACCAGCGCCGCTTAATCGGCGCGCGTCGCATGAGCCCAGCGGTAATCCAACCGCGGCACCCGCACCTTGATTCGGCGCGTGGCCTGGGTCAGCACCGGCTCATGCACCGGTTCCGGGTCACGCAGGAACACCATCATCACCGCGCTCAGCGCATACAACCCCGAAAACGCCCACACCACGCCTTCCAGCCCGTAACGGTCGCTGAAAATCGCCACCACCGCCGGGCCCACCCACGTGGAGGCACCCGCACCCAGGCTCAGCACTGACAACGCCGCCGCCTTGTTTTGCGGCGCCAGGGCCGGTGCCAGCGCCGACAGCGGCACGAAGCACGCCAGCGTCAGCCCGTAGAACGCGCCGAACACCGAGGCCAGCAGGAAGTTGTGCGGGAACGCCTGGGGCATGAAGAAGAACAGCGGCGTGCTGATGGTGCTGCCCACTGCGCCCAGCCAGAGGATGGTGTTGCGGTAGCCGATGCGCGTGCTGACGATGCTCGAGCCCATGTTGCCGATGATGTTGAACACGAACACGATGGTCAGCAGGCGCAGCCATTGCTCCAGGGTGAAGCCCACGGTGTGCATGAAGAAACCGGGCAGCACCACCAGGAAGCCGAACATCGACGCGGTGTTGATCACCCGCACCAACCCGGCCAGGGTCACCTTGGGCTGGGTCCACATGATGGTGATGTTCTTCGCCATCGACACCAGCGGTTTCTCGCCTTCGGGCGCCAGGCGTTGCAGGCCGTGGCTTTCACGCATGCCCACCAGGCCGATGATGCCGCCGATGACCACCAGGCCGAACGACAGCCAGAACGTCTGCAGGGCGCCGATGATGGGGATGCTGATGCTCGCCACCAGCGAGCCCAGGGTTGGCAGGCCCGCCGCGTAGGCCACCCAGAACCAGCCTACCGCCAGGCCCATCTTGCGTGACGGCGTGGCGGCGGCGATCCACACCAGGAAGCCGTAGGCGAACAACGGGTAGCCGAAGCCGCGCAGGCCGTAGGTGAGCAGGATCATCGGGTAGCTGAGCTTCTGCAGGCCGTAGACCAGGAACAGCGCCTCGAAGACGCTCCAGATGATCAGCCCGAGGGTCATCACCCGTTTCGGGCCCCACAGGTTGGACAGTGCGCCGGCCAGCCAGGAGGAAATGCCGACCGTGACCCCGTACAGGGTGAAGACCATGGCGATCTGGTGTTCAGGCAGGCCGCGTTGGCCGAGGAAGGGCGAGAGGTAACCGAGTTCGACGCCGTCGCCGATCATGAAGATCAACAGGCCGACGAAGCCCCAGAACAGCGGGTAGGGAATGCCGATTTTGGCGCATAGGCGGGCGAGGGGAGAGTGCGGAGTGGATTGATCGCTCAATGTTCCGTTTCCTTGTGTGCAGCAGGTGCTTGGGCGCACCAATGAATGGCCTCGAGGAGGTTGAAGGGCAGGCTCAGGTGAGCGGTCATAAAACGACGGAAAACGACAGTGATGCGGGCGTGGTTTCTGGCTTTTATCGGGTGTCGAGTCGCGTTACCTTTTTAGTTATCGCACCTGAAAACCGATAGCGCAACCGTTTGCGTGGCGCTAGCCTGCGACATCTCGCCCGGTTGCAAGGCCCCTGGCCACCATTCCCCGTGGCCTGCGGCGCTCAGAAAAAACTTACTGACACCGCCATTTCGCGGGTCCACGCAAGTGTATTTGGAGCAACGGCCACAGGCCGCGTCCGAAATCCCCCGCAACGCACCCAAGGTAGCCATTCCCTAGCCTCGCCATTACCGTACTGTCTTCAGCCAGGGAGGCATTACCATGGAAGGCAAACGCCGCGCCTACACACTGCGCACCGGCCGTTGCAGCGAACCGGGCCGCATCTATCTGCTCACCACGGTGACCGAGGGGCGCACGCGATATTTCGAGCAGTTGCGGGCGGGCCGGCTGGTGGTCCATAAACTGCGCTCGGCGCACGAGGCAGGGCTGGTCGAGTCGTTGGCCTGGGTGGTGATGCCGGACCATCTGCATTGGTTGATCGCGTTGCGAGAAAAGTCGTTGGGTGAGGTCATGTGCAGGGTGAAGGCGCGCAGTAGCCAGAGCATTAACCAGCATCTGGGCCGCACCGGGCGCTTTTCGCAAAAGGGGCTACCACGACCGTGCGTTGCGCAAGGAAGACAACCTCAAGCAGATGGCGCGGTACGTCGTCGCCAATCCCTTGCGCGCCGGCCTGGTGAAGCGCCTGGGCGATTATCCGCTGTGGGATGCTGTCTGGCTGTAGCCAGCCGGACGCAGCCTTCGGCAGCTGCTACGCGAAATCCTGTAGCAGCGGCCACAGGCCGCGTCCCGAGCGCCGCGATTCTGCTGGCACGCCACAGGCCGCGTCCTGCGGCCGATCACATCAGAAGATGTAATCCGTGGTCAGGAAGTTCGACTTCCGGTCGTGGATGATGTCGCTGATCAACGTCTTGTTCGCGTCCTGGAACTTGGTGGCCACCAGGGTGCGAATCGAGAAGGTGCGCAGGGCGTCGAACACCGACAGGGTGCCTTCGGCCGAGTTCTTGCGGCCGTTGAACGGGTAGGTGTCCGGGCCACGCTGGCACTGGGCGTTGATGTTGATGCGGCCGACCTGGTTGGCGAAGATGTCCACCAGCTTGCCCACCTGGGTAGCGTCAGTGCCGAAGATGCTCGCCTGCTGGCCGAAGTCGGACTCCAGCACGTAGTCGATCACGGTCTCCAGGTCACGGAACGGCACGATCGGCACCACCGGGCCAAACTGCTCTTCCTGGTACACGCGCATCTGCGGGGTGACCGGGAACAGCACGGCCGGGTAGAAGAAGTTGCCGCGAATGGCACCGCCACCGGCGTTCACCACCTTGGCGCCCTTGGCCTCGGCGTCGGCGACCAGGCCCGACAGGTACTCGGTCTTGCCCGACTCCGGCAGCGGCGTCAGCGACACGCCAGCGTCCCACGGCATACCGGATTTCAGCGCCGCCAGCTTCTGGTTGAATTTCTCGATGAAGCTGCCCACCACGTTCTCGTGCACGAACAGGATCTTCAGGGCGGTGCAGCGCTGGCCGTTGAACGACAGCGAGCCGGTGATGGCCTCGTTGACGGCGTTGTCCAGGTCCACCTCGGGCAGGATGATGCCGGGGTTCTTGGCGTCCAGGCCCAGGGCCGAGCGCAGGCGGTGCGGCTTGGGATGCAGTTTCTTCAGGTCACTGGCGGCTTTGTGGGTGCCGATGAAGGCGAAGATGTCGATCTTGCCGCTGGCCATCAGCGCGCTGACGGTCTCGCGGCCGCTGCCGTAGATGACGTTGATGACGCCGGCCGGGAAGCTGTCGCGGAACGCTTCCAGCAACGGACGAATCAGCAGCACGCCGAACTTGGCCGGCTTGAACACCACGGTGTTGCCCATGATCAGCGCCGGGATCAGCGTGGTGAAGGTCTCGTTCAGCGGGTAGTTGTACGGGCCCATGCACAGCGCCACGCCCAGCGGCACGCGGCGGATCTGGCCCAGGGTGTCCTGTTCCAGCTCGAAGCGGCTGGACTTGCGGTCCACGTCCTTGAGGGCGTTGATGGTGTCGACGATGTAGTCGCAAGTACGGTCGAACTCTTTCTGCGAGTCCTTGAGGTTCTTGCCGATTTCCCACATCAGCAGGTTGACCACCGCGTCGCGCTGCTCGCGCATGCGTGCCAGGAAGCCTTCGACGTGGCGAATACGCTCGGCCACGCGCAGGTTCGGCCAGGCACCGCGGCCCTTGTCGTAGGCGCGCACGGCGGCGTCCAGGGCGGTCAGGGCGGTGTCGGCGTCGAGCAGCGGCGTGCTGCCCAGGATCACCTGCTGGTCGCCTTCGGGGGTGTCGAGGAAAATCGGGCTGCGGACGGTGGCCAGGGGGCCTTCCCAGCGGCGCAGTTCGCCATCGACCAGGTAGTCGCGTTGCTCGACCTGGCCGCTCAGGCGGTACTGCTCGGGGATATCCGCTGCTGTGGGGTACAGACTGCTCAGTGGATCTTGGCTCATGACGCTACCTCCATGGATGACCGGGACAAAGAAATCAGCATAGCGCTATTGTGGGCCGGCTGAAACGTGTCAGCACCAAAATCGGTCGGGTTTTCATCAGCTTGCTGCAAAAGGGTGAGCGCCCATCATTTGCCAGGGGCTGTTAACATGGCCGCGCTTTGAAGCCCACGAGGAACCCCGCGTTTTGCCTGAAATCCCCGCCCTAGACCCGTTGCCGGACGTGCGCAACCCCCTGGTCCAGTACCTGGCGCGGCTGGTGCCATCCAGCCAGCTGACCATGAAATACGTGCTGCAGGACGCCGCCGATCGCTTAGGCTTCGCCGACACCGACATCCGCGACGTGCCCTGGCACGTGCTGCAACCGGGCCATATCACCGGCCTGGTGGCCGCCCTGCGCACCGACGGCTATGCGCCCAATACCTCGTCGCTGTACGTCAACGCCATTCGTGGGGTGATGAACGAGGCCTGGCGCCTGAGCCTGATCGACCAGGACCACCTGCTGAAAATGCGCTCGGTCAAGCCGGCCGCCGGCACGCGGCTCAGCCAGGGCCGCAACCTCAAGCGCACGCTGATCCGCGAACTGATGGACGTGTGCGCCGCCGACCCGCGGCCCCAGGGCCTGCGCGACGCGGCGGTGATCGCGATTCTGTACGGTTCGGGCATGCGCAAGTCGGAGTCGGTGAACCTTGACCTGGCGCAAATCGATTTCCAGGAACGCAGCCTGCAGGTTACCGGCAAGGGCAACAAGCAACTGGTGAAATACGCCCCGGCCTGGGCGTTCGAGAAGCTGGAAGCCTGGCTGGCGTTTCGCCGCGAGCACTTGGGCGAGGGCGAGCAGGACGACACGTTCCTGTTCAACCGCATCCGCCGCGGCAGCCACATCACCCGCGAGCGCATCACCAAGCACGCGATCTATTACATCGCCCGCCAGCGCGGCACCCAGGTCGGCGTGAAGATCATGCCGCATGATTTCCGCCGCTCGTTCATCACCCGGGTGATCGAAGAGCACGACCTGTCCATCGCCCAGAAACTGGCGCACCACACCAATATCCAGACCACCGCCAACTACGACGTGCGCGACGACAACGAACGCCGCCGCGCGGTAGACCGTTACGATTTATGAGGGTAATGGACAGCCTGTGGGAGCTGGCTTGCCAGCGAGCCTTTGAGGTCAAAAGCTCGCCGGCAAGCCGGCTCCCACGGTTATTGTCTACACCAACGGCACCGGGCTCAACGTACCCAGCAACGACACCGCCGCCAACGCCCCCAACCCCAGCAGCCACTCCACCAGCACCGTCTGGCGCAAGGTGTTCAGGGCAATGCGCTGATTGGCCAGCGCCGCGCGGTTGAACAGTGCCAACGCCAGCATGCACGCCACGATCGAGGCCTTCACCGCCAGCACCAGGGCAAAGCCCGAGTCCATGGGCGTGGGCCACAGCGCACCGGTCAGCACGCGCACGTTGATCAGGCCGGTAACCAGGATGCCGGCCACCAGCACCAGGCCATAACCGCTGAAGCGCAGCAGGGTGCCGCGCAGGTCGTAGCCGGCCGGGCGTGCCTGGATGATCATCAGCAGCATCAGCGCGCCCATCCAGCCCGCCACGCACAGCAGGTGCACCAGCTGGTTGAGCATCAGCAGCGCGCCGGGCACGCCACTGAGCATGGCGGCGTGGCCAACCGGCGCCAGGGTGGCCAGTTGCACGGTGCTCAGGCCCAGGGGCAGCCAGGTGGGCAGGCGCATGGGAATGCGCAGGCACATCAGCAGCACCAGGCTGGCGAACAGGTGCACGAACCAGGCCTTGCCGAAGAAGGTCTGGGTCAGCACCTTCATGATCACGTCACTGTTGAGCGCCGACTGCCAGTTGCCGGCCATGTCGGCAGCGGTCAGCATCAACCAGGCCACCGCGGTGATCAGGCCGATGCCGGCCAGCAGGCACAGCAGCGGGTCCAGCCACTGGCGCAGGCGCGCCTGCTGGCGGGCGTCGCCCAGCAGCAACGGGCGGAAAACCAAAGTGCCGAACACCAGCAGCACCACGCAGAAATGCACGAAACGAACGACGACCAAAGCACTCATGGGGTTACGGGGCCACCTTGAAGCTGTAGCTGCCGTCGCTGTTGTGGGTGTCCACCGACAGGGCATGCCACTTCACGGTGTAGGTGCCTGCGGCCAGCGGTGCGGCCGGGGTGACGATCAGGGTTTTCTTGTCGGCGCCCTGGGTGGCGATGCTCTTGACCAGCACGGGCTCGCCGTCGCGGCTCAGGTCAACCTTGGTGAAGCTTTCCTCCACGCCCTCGGTAAACACCAGGCTCAGCTCGGCCGGGGCGCTGACGGTGGCGTCGGCCGCCGGCGTGGCGCTTTTCAGGTGGGCATGGGCGAACACCAGCGGCGACACGGCGCAGCCAAGCAGCAGCGCGGTGGCACCCAGCAGTTTTTTCAAGGGCAGGGCAGGCATATGCAGTACCTCGGGCAGTTAAATAGGCGCAATTAAACACGATCTGAGGGTAGCAGGCGGGTGAAATGTTTTACTTGAAGTCTAAGTTGCGTCACGCTCGCGGTTTCATCGGCCCCCTTTATCAACGGACCCCGCGCTTTCCATGACCTTCCCGCACCGTGGCTGTACCGTGTTTGCCCTTGGCCTGTTGCTGGCCGCGCCCCTGGCCCTGGCCGACGAGGTGGTGATCACCTGGCCGGCGGGCTGGAGCGTCGAGGAGCTGCCTGCCGGCAGCGACCCGGCCGTGCACCGCCAGCGCGCGGCGAAGAATGACGCCAACGGTGACCCGCAGATGGTGGTGGAACTGACCCGCACGGCGCTGGCGCCGGACCACCAGGTGAACCTGGGCGGCGTGGTGCTGGAAATGCGCAAGGCGCTGCAGATCAACTTCAGCCATGGCGGTTACCAGAGCGTGTGCACCAAGGTCCACGACTCGAAGCTGGGCGACATCGCCGCGGTGGAAACCACCTGCAAGATCAGCCTCAACGGCGGCCACGTGATGACCCAGACCCTGGTGGCGGGCAGCGCGCCGGGGGCGGCGTATTCGTTGTCGTATGCCGGGTCGGCGCAGGGGTACGCCGACAACGAGGCGCAGGTGCAGGCGATTCGCGATGGCCTGAAGCTGCAGCAAACCCAATGAGTCCGCCGCTATCGCCCGTAGCCGCTGCCGCCAGGCTGCGCTGGCCATCGCGTACGCTGGAGATGTGCAGCGAGGCATAGGGCCAGCGCAGCCTGCGGCAGCGGCTACGGCATCAGTGGCGCGGCATGTGGCGCTGCAACGCCACCACCGTCCCCACGTTGACCAACGCCAGCACGCCCAGCACCGCCAGCGTCGCCGTGGCACCGAAATGCGCCTGCAGATACCCACCCAGCAGCGGCGTCAGCGCCTGGGCAATCAACACCGGGCGCGCGATACGCCCCAGCACCACGGCGTAGGTGGCCGGGCCAAACAGCGCTAGAGGCAGGGTGCCGCGCACAATCGACCGAATACCGCTGCCCAGCCCGTACACCACGATAGCCACCAGCGCCCATTGGGTCGCGAACAGCAGCCCTGCCAGGCCCGCGGCCACCAGCAGCACCGACGCCAGCGTGCTCCAGATAGGATGCGCGTTGCGCCCCAGCACCACCTGCAACACCCGCACGCCCACCTGGCTGGGGCCGATCAGCGCGGCCACGCCCAGGGCTGCCGTAAGGCTGAAGCCGAGGTTTTGCAGCAGGCTGATCAGTTGCACTGAAATAGCGGTGAAAATAACCGCCGCCAGGGTGAAACTGGCCGTCAGCAGCAGGAACACCCGGCGGTCTGGCGCCGTGCCGCTGGCACCGGGCGCCGCCGCGTGGCTGGCGGGCAGGGCAGCCAGCGGTGGCAGGGTGCGCAGGTAAATCGGCAGCACTATCACCAGCAGCAGGCCGCTGTAGGTCAGGCAGGCGCCGCGCCAGCCCAGGTGCGCCACCAGCGCCGCCACCAGCGGCCAGGTGATCGAGGTGCAGAACCCCGACACCAGGGTGATCTGGGTGATGGCGCTGCGTGCGTCGCTGCCGAAGCGCTGGCCCAGGGCCGCGAACAAGGGGTCATAGAGCCCGGCGGCCATGCCAATGCCGATCACCACCCAGGCCAGCAAGAAGCACGGCAGGTTGGGCGCCACCGCCAGCAGCGCCAGGCCGGCGGCCAGTATCGGCGCGCTGGCCACCAGCACCCGGCGGCCGCCCAGGCGCGCCACCAGGCGGCCAACACTGGGCGCCAACAGGCCAGACAGCAGGATGGCCAGCGACAGTGCGCCGTACACCCAGGCCTGGCTCCAGCCCGTGTCGGCCACCACGGGCGCGGCAAGCACGGCAATCAGATAGAACGAGCCACCCCAGGCGATGATCTGGGCGATGCCCAGCAGGGTGGAGGTAGTGAGGGTGGGGCGGTGGGCAGAATCAGTCACGGCGGCTCCGGTGGCCAGGCGGGGAAGGCTGGCAAGGGTATCCCAGCACGGGGCCGCTCGCCCAGTGAAGGTGCCGCTGATCGCCTGCAATCGACCTTCACCCAGCCCTGTGGTCGGAAATAATTCGCCAGGCGAGTAAATTTCCGCAAAGCCGCTACGTTCAGCAGATAGGCGCTTTGTTTCGCCGGCAGTTTTCGACTCAGTAACAGCGAAGCGCGACCTTGAATACGGATAACCACCAGGCCGACTACACGGCCCGCCACAGGCGCACGCTCCCCCTTGCCGCCCGCCCCAGCCTGGGTGCGATGAACGGCAGCGTCGCCGTGCCCGCAAATGGCCATTGGCTGCGCCGTCTGCTGGCGTTCGCCGGGCCCGGCTACATGGTTGCGGTGGGCTACATGGATCCGGGCAACTGGGCCACCGACATCGCCGGCGGCTCGCAGTTTGGCTACACGCTGCTGTCGGTGATCCTGCTGTCGAACATCATGGCCGTGCTGCTGCAGGCCCTGGCCGCGCGCCTGGGCATCGCCACCGGCCTGGACCTGGCCCAGGCCTGTCGCCAGCGCTACCCCAAGCCAGTGTGCATTGCCCTGTGGCTGGCCTGCGAGGCGGCGATCATCGCCTGCGACCTGGCGGAGGTGATCGGCACCGCCATCGCCCTCAAGCTGCTGTTCGGCATACCTATGTTGTGGGGCGCGGTGCTTTGCGTGCTGGACGTGTTCCTGATCCTGCTGCTGATGAACCGCGGCTTCCGCGCGCTGGAAGCCTTCGTCATTGCCTTGCTGACCCTGATATTCGCCTGCTTTGCCGCGCAATTGGTGCTGGCCCAGCCGCAATGGCGTGAAGTGTTCCAGGGCTTTATCCCCCAGGCCAGCATCGTCACCCACCCGGCCATGCTGTACATCGCCATCGGCATCATTGGCGCCACGGTGATGCCGCACAACCTCTACCTGCATTCCTCCATCGTCCAGACCCGTGCCTACCCGCGCACCCCGGAAGGCCGTCGCAGCGGCCTGCGCTGGGCGGTGGCCGACAGTACCATCGCCCTGACCCTGGCGCTGTTCGTCAACGCCGCCATCCTCATCACGGCTGCTGCCGTCTTCCATGGCAGCGGCCATACCGACGTGGTGGAGATCGAGCAGGCCTACCACCTGCTGTCGCCGCTGCTGGGCGTGGGCATCGCCTCGGCGTTGCTGGGCGTGGCGCTGCTGGCCTCGGGCATCAACTCCACGGTGACCGCCACCCTGGCGGGGCAGATCGTCATGGAAGGCTTCCTCGACCTGCGCATCCCCGACTGGGCGCGGCGCCTGCTGACCCGTGGCATCGCCATCGTGCCGGTGATCGCGGTCACCAGCCTGTACGGCGAGGAGGGCACCGCGCGCCTGCTGGTGTTGAGCCAGGTGGTGCTGTCGATGCAGCTGCCGTTCGCGGTGATTCCGCTGGTGAGCTTCGTCTCCGACCGCCGCAGCATGGGCGAGCTGGTCATCGGCCCGGTGACCAAGGTGCTGGCCTGGCTGGTGGCTGCGGTGATCGTGGTGCTGAACCTGAAGCTGTTGTGGGACACGCTGGGCAGCCTCTAACCCCTCCTTTTTTTCTCCACCGTAGCAGCGGCCGCATGGCCGCGTCATTGGCGTGTCCGTTATTCGGTGGTGCACAGGACGCAGCCTGCGGCAGCTGCTACGATTTCGTACTGTATTACGTACCCTGTAATTACATATGATTTGTCGCTTGTTATTTTGCGGTAATTTCAATTTATAAAGAGTTGATAATATAGGGTTATCAAATGTCAGCACCTGAACACGGCAAAACCGCCCGCAAAACAGGTACGAAACCCAGGGGGTTGTCAGTAGGTGGGGTGTATCAGGCGCGCTTGCGCTGGGCCGCTGGCTGCACGGGTGTCAGGCCTTCCACCAGCAGCCGCGTGGCGGTCTGGGTGGCGGCGGCGTAGTCGATCGCTTCCAGCTGCTCGCGGCCGCGCAGGCCTGGCACCTGCCAGCCCAGGCTGATGCACGACTGGGCGATGGCCCAGGTCGACAGCAACAGGTGCCGCGGGTCCACCGGGGCCAGCAGGCCGGCGTCGACCCAGCGGCCCAGCCGCTCGATGTGCTCGCGCACCCGCGCCGCCCAGCGTTCGGCGTAGGCGGGCGGCAGGCGCGTGGCGCCTTCCTTGAGTTCGACCATGAACACCTTGGACGCAAACGGCTGGCGCTCGAACAGCTGCACCATGGCGCTCACCGTGCGGGTCAGGGCTGCCACCGGCTGGTCGTCGTCGTGCAGTGACAGGCACGCGTCCAGGTACGGCGTGGCAATGCTTTCCAGCACCTGGGCGTAGAGGTTGTCCTTGGACTTGAAGTAGTACAGCACGTTGGGCTTGGGCAGCCCGGCCTGCTGGGCGATGCCGTTGACCGTGGCCGCATCGAAGCCTTCGCGGGCGAACACCTGGCAGGCGGCCTGCAGGATGTGCTCGCGCACCGGCAACTGCGGCGCGGCGGCAGGGGGGCTGGCGTCCAGCCGGGGGTCGAAAGGCATGATGTACATCGGCGGGTCCTTGTTGTGCTTCATTCCCGTGCTGTGCGCGGAAGGGAATTGAGAATCGCAATATACAAAACTATATAGCGTTTGCGTAGAGGCCGCTGCGTCCAGGCAGCGGCCACTGCTTCAGCCACGCTTGCTGAAGGCAACCAGGCGCCAGTACCCCCAGGCGGTCGCGGTCAGCAGCACCGCGCCGGCCAGGGTGGGCACCAGGGCGAAATCCCAGCCCGGCAAGGTCATGAAGATGATGATGGGGTTGCCGCCCGCCGGCGGGTGGGTGGTGTCGGTCAGCCCCATCAACATCACCGACAGCGCCGCTGCCACGGCCATGGGCAAAATGCCCGGGCCCAGCAGCGCCAGGCAGGCCAGCCCGGTGCACGAGCACAGCAGGTGCCCGCCGATGACGTTGCGCGGCCGCGAGAACGGCCCCTTGGGGAAGCCGAACAGCAGCACGCAGGTGGCGCCGAACGAGCCGATCAGCAAGGGCTGGCCGCTACGGCTGGCCAGGGTGGCGATCAGGGCCACGGCCAGCAGGGTGCCCAGGCCGGTCAGCAATAGCTGGCCGGCCCGCGCCCGCGCCGCCGACGCCGCGTTCAGGGTAATGCCTGACGGAGTCTGGCTCATGGGCACCTCAGCGCTTGAAGCGTGCGGCTTCTTCGGAGCCCTGGGTGGCGTTGCCGGCGCTGTAGGAGTGCGCGCCTACCCCCGCCAGCTGGCCGCCCTGCACGATGAGATATTCCTCGCGGATCGGCCGCTGCTCGAAGTAGCACTCCAGGATCTCGCGGGTGCCGGCGGCATAGCGCGCCTGCGCCGACAGGCTGGTGCCGGAGATGTGCGGGGTCATGCCGTGGTGGGGCATGCGCCGCCACGGGTGGTCGGCCGGCGCCGGTTGCGGGAACCACACGTCACCACCGTAGCCGGCCAACTGGCCGCTCTCCAGGGCCGCGGCGACGGCGTCGCGGTCGCACAGCTTGCCGCGCGCGGTGTTGATCAGATAGGCGCCGCGCTTGAAATGCTTGAGCGACTCCTGGTTGATCATGTGCTCGGTTTCCGGGTGCAGCGGGCAGTTCAGGGTCACCACGTCGCAGGCCTTGGCCAGGCTTTCCAGGGTGGCGTGGTAGGTCAGGTTCAGCTCTTTCTCCACGGCCTCTGGCAGGCGGTGGCGGTCCATGTAGTGCAAATGCATGTCGAACGGCTTGAGCAGGCGCAGCACCCGCAGGCCGATGCGCCCGGCGGCCACCGTGCCCACGTGCATGCCCTCCACGTCGTAGGAGCGCGCCACGCAGTCGGCGATGTTCCAACCGCCCTTGAGCACCCACTGGTGCGAAGGCAGGTAATTGCGCACCAGCGCCAGGGTGGTCATGACCACGTGTTCGGCGACGCTGTTGCTGTTGCAGTAGGTCACTTCCGCCACGGTGATGCTGCGGTCCATGGCCGCCTGCAGGTCGGTGTGGTCGGAGCCGATGCCGGCGGTGACGATCATCTTCAGCCTGGGCGCCTTGTCCATGCGCTCGGCGGTCATGTAGGCCGGCCAGAACGGCTGCGAAATGACGATCTCGGCGTCATGCAGTTCGCGCTCCAGCACGCTGTCGACGCCGTCCTTGCTGGAGGTGACCACCAACTGGTGGCCGTTGCTCTCCAGGTACTTGCGCAGGCCCAGCTCGCCGGAAACGCTGCCCAGCAGCGTGCCCGGGGTGAAGTCGATGGCCTTGGGGGTGGGCAGGGTCTGGCCGTCGGGGTAGCGGTCCAAGTGCGGCAGCCCATCGCGGGCGTAGGTGTGAGGTTGGCCGGTGACAGGGTCGTCGTAGAGTACGCAAACAATCTTCGCCATTGGAGCCTCCTGAAGGATTGGAAGACAGGCTGTGCTGTCTGGCGCCGATCCTCCGGCATGGGCGCCGCCAGGGCCAATCGCTTGTTCCGATCTGTAGATCAGGGCCGCCTATCAACACTGCAGCAGGGCGTCCACCCGGCGCTGCAGGCCAAGCCCGGTGAACAGCGCCACGGCGCTGGCCAGCACCAGCGGCTGCGGGTCGCGGTGCAGCAGCACCAGGCCGATCTCGCGCTGCAGCTCGGGCAGGATGGGGATGGCGCTGATCTCGTCGCGCATCTCGGTCAGCGCCAGGGCGCTGTGCGGCACCACGCTGTACAGGCCCGAGCAGCGCACGTGGCCGTACAGCACCATCATCGAGTCGGTCTCCACCCGCGGCGTCACCTGCACCCCGGCGTCGGCGAATGCCTGGTCGATGCCCTGGCGGCACTGCATGTTGCGGGTCAGCAGGCACAGGGGCAGGGCGGCCACCTCGTCCCAGCCGATGCCCTGGCTGCCGCGCAGGCCGGTGTCGTCGCGGGCGATCAGCACGTAGCGTTCCTTGAACAGCGGGTGGGTCTCGAACGCTTGCAGGCGCGGGTCCGACAGGTAGGTGAGGCCGATGTCCAGCTCGAAGTTGCTGATGCCCTGGACGATTTCCGAGGTGGCCAGGGTGTGGACCTGATGGTTGATGCGTGGGTACCTGCCCAGGCACGGGTCGGTCATCAGCGGCACCATGGACAGCGCCGTGGGTATCGCCCCCAGGCGCAGCACGCCGGCCGGGTCCTGCTCGCGGTTGCGCGCTTCCTGGCGCAGGGCGCCGCAGTCGGCGAGGATGCGCCGCGCCCACACCAGCACCTTCTCGCCATCGGCGGTGAAGCCTTCGAAACGCCGGCTGCGCTGCACCACGGCGACGCCCAGGTCCTGCTCCAAAGTGCGGATGGCTTCCGACAGGGCCGGCTGCGAAACGTTGCATTGCTGGGCGGCGCGGCCGAAGTGGCGCTCCTGGGCGAGGGTGACGAGGTAGGTGAGTTGGCGCAGCAGCATGAGGGTGCCCTTGTTGTTATGGTTGTTCGCTATATATAAAACTATATAACGATTGCGGCCGGCACCCCTACACCCGGTCGCGATCGTTGAAGGGCCGGGGGCGTTCACGATTCGTGGCTTATGCGGCCACGGCGGCGCTATTGATTGGATTGCCGTTGCTAATATGCTTTGGCAGCCCTCCCAATAAAAAGGATCACTCTTCATGTTCGCCGGCTTCCGCAAGGCCCACGCCCACGTCAACGGCGTCGACATCGCCTACCGCATCGGCGGCAGCGGCCCCGGGCTGCTGCTGTTGCACGGCCACCCGCAAACCCACGTGATCTGGCACAAGGTGGCCGAGCAACTGGCCCAACACTTCACCGTGGTGGCCGCCGACCTGCGCGGCTACGGCGACAGCGGCCGGCCGCCGGCCAGCGCCGACCACGCCGCCTACAGCAAGCGTGTCATGGCCCAGGACAACGTGGCGCTGATGGCCGCCCTGGGCTTCGAGCAGTTCGCGGTGCTGGCCCACGACCGTGGCGCGCGGGTGGCGCACCGCCTGGCGCTGGACCATCCCGGCGTGGTGCGGCGCATGGTGCTGCTGGACATTGCGCCGACCCTGGCGATGTACGCGCAGACCAACGAAGCCTTCGCCCGCGCCTACTGGCACTGGTTCTTCCTGATCCGCCCGGCGCCGTTGCCGGAAACCCTGATCGAAGCGAACCCCGATGGCTACCTGCGCAGCGTCATGGGCAGCCGCAGCGCCGGCCTGGCACCGTTCACCGACGAGGCCTTCGGCGAATACCTGCGTTGCCTGCAACGGCCCGGCAGCGCCCGCGGCATCTGCGAGGATTACCGCGCCAGCGCCGCCATCGACCTTGAGCACGACCGCGCCGACCTCGCCCGAGGCCATGGCCTGGAGCTGCCGCTGCTGGTCCTGTGGGGCGCCGAAGGCGTGGTGGGCCGCTGCTTCCAGCCGCTGGAGGAGTGGCGCAAGGTGGCCAGCGACGTGCGCGGCAAGGCGCTGGCTGCCGGGCACTACATTGCCGAGGAGGCGCCGCAGTTGCTGCTGGATGAAGCCCTGGCTTTCCTGTCATGAGGCCATAACCGAATCGCCGTTGCCTGCCCAGGGCGAATGGGACTATGCTTTTCGCACATCTTGTCCCATCTTTACCATGTGCGGCCCGAATGAAAATTGATGATATCGATGCTTTTGTCGCAGTGATCCGTTGCCAATCGATCAGCCATGCCGCCGAGTCCTTGCAGTTGACCCAGCCGGCGATCACCCGGCGCGTGCAGAACTTCGAGCAGGCGCTGGGGGTCGAGCTGTTCGACCGCAACACCAAGCCGCTCAAGCCGACGCTAATCGGCCACCAGGTGTACGCCCAGTGCCGCACCATCCTGCGCGAGATGGACGCCCTGCGCGAACTGGTCGCCAGCGACGCACCGCCCACCGGCGTGCTGCGCCTGGGCGTGCCGCAGACCATCGGCGACGTGGTGCTGCTCGATGCCCTCAAGCACCTGCGCCACCAGTACCCGGCGCTGCGCGCCCAGGTGGCCACCGGCTGGGGCAGCCACCTGGTGGGCAAGATCGAGAAGGGCGAGCTGGACGCCGCCGCCGCGCTGTTCCCGGCGGGCAAGATTTTCCCGGACAACATCATCGGCGAGTCCATCGGCAAGATGGAGTTGGTGGTGGTCTGCGCCAAGGACCGCGTGCCCAAGCGCCCGTGCAAGCTGGCCGATGTCTACGACGGCGGCTGGGTGCTCAATCCCGACGGCTGCGGTTTCCGCGCCGGCCTGCAGCGCACGCTGTCGGACCAGGGCCTGGGCCTGAAGATCAACCTGGAAACCTTCGGCACCGAGCTGCAGCTGGGCCTGGTGGCCGAGGGCATGGGCCTGGGCCTGGTGCCCCGCGACCTGCTGGAGCGCAGCGCCCACCGCGACCTGCTGGCGGTGGTGCCGCTCAAGGACTTCAAGCCGGTGATGGACCTATGGCTGATTTTCCCGCGGTTCCTCGGCAACCTGCAGGGGCCGGTTGAGGCGTTCGGCGAGCTGGTGGCCCGGTCGCTGAAGAAAAGCCGTGATGCCGCCTGACAACATAAAAAAATATAATAATTAGCTTAGAATAAAATGTGATTTTTAAATGCTCCCCGAGGCGCTTAGGCTGCGTGCACGACAGTCCTCGGCCCCACAGGGAGCAGTGCCCATGAGCAGCGTCACATCCTTACCGCTTCAACCTACCGCCACCCACGTCCGCGACCGCGTCAGCCCCGAGGAGTGGGAGGTGCGCGTCAAGCTGGCCGCCGCCTACCGCCTGGCGGCCCTGCACCGCTGGACCGACCACATCTACACGCACTTCTCGGCCCGCGTGCCCGGCCCCGACGAGCATTTCCTGATCAACGCCTTCGGCCTGCTGTTCGACGAGATAAACGCCTCCAACCTGGTCAAGGTCGACCTCGACGGCACTATTGTCGACGACCCCACCGGCCTGGGCATCAATTACGCCGGCTACGTGATTCATAGCGCCATCCACGGCGCCCGCCCGGACCTCAAGGCCGTGCTGCACACCCATACCCGCGACGGCATTGCCGTGTCGGCGCAGAAGGACGGCCTGCTGCCCATCTCCCAGCACGCCATCGCCTTCTCTGGCCGCGTGGCCTACCACGGCTACGAGGGCATCGCCCTGGACCTGGACGAGCGCGAGCGCCTGGTGGCCGACCTGGGCGACAAAAGCGTGATGATTCTGCGCAACCACGGCCTGCTCACCGGCGGCATCAGCGTCGAGCACTCCTTCCAGCAGCTGCACGGGCTGGAGCGCGCCTGCGCCATCCAGGTGGCGGCCCAGGCGGCTGGCAACGGGGAGCTGGTGTTCCCGCCACGGGAAGTGGTAGCGAAGGTGGAAGAACAGGCCAAGGGCCATTCCGCCGGCGACGGCCCCGGCGTGGCGCGCCACTGGAACGCGTTGATCCGCCAGCTGGAACGCACCGACGTCGACTATAAAAACTGAGGGGCAGGTGGCGGCGCGCTGGGCCCGGACGCAGCCTTCGGCAGCTGCTACGTGAATGCGTATACCTTGCCGATCGCGTCGTCTGCATCGCGGCCAAGGCCTGCTCCTACCCCGCACGCAACGCGGTTCCTGTAGCAGCGGCCGCAGGCCGCGTCCTGGGCGCCGCGCTGTTCCCGGCACACCGCGGTGAACCCGGACGCCGCCTGCGGCAGCTGCTACGCGAATGCGTATACCCCGCCGATCGCGTTGCCTGCATCGCGGCCAAGGCCGGCTCCTACCCCGCACGCAACGCGGTTCCTGTAGCAGCGGCCGCAGGCCCCGACCTGGGCGCCGCGCTGTTCCCGGTACACCGCGGTGAACCCGGACGCCGCCTGCGGCAGCTGCTACGCGAATGCGTATACCCCGCCGATCGTGTCGCCTGCATCGCGGCCAAGGCCGGCTCCTACCCCCCACGCAACGCGGTTCCTGTAGCAGCGGCCGCAGGCCGCGTCCTGGGCGCCGCGCTGTTTCCGGCACACCGCGGTGAACCCTAAAACCTCCCTGTAGCAGCGGCCGCCGGGCCGCGTCCAGCGCTACCGCGGTGTGGCCTTGGACGCGGCCTCGCGGCCGCTGCTACGTGGGCGGGTACACACCAAAAATATAATTCATTTATGTAATGTAATAAGCGAAAAACAATAAAATAAAATCATAGATACATATGCTCAAATAGAATTATACGCCTCACCGTTATTCCCCTATCTTAAATCCCAGACCACCTACCCCCACCCCCGGATGGTATCCATCAGATCAGGCCTGCAGCCTATCGGTGCCCCGGACGGGCACCCCGCGTGCAGGTGTTGGACGGGAGTCGCAACACCCATGGAATTCGTCAGCCAACGCAGTGGACGCAATCCTTTCACCCCCACGGTTACCTTCAGCCCCCTGGCCCTGGCCGTGGCCGGCGTGCTGTTCGCCGGCGCCGCCCAGGCCGACGACAGCGCCCTGGACACCGTGGTGGTCACCGGCAACCGCGGCGCCGAGCAGCGCACCGTCACCAGCAGCCCGGTGCCCATCGACGTGGTCAGCGCCAAGCAGCTGCAAGCCACCGGCAAACCCGGCCTCATGGAAGCCCTCAGCGCCGTCATCCCGTCGTTGAGCCTGCCGGAGAAGACCGGCTGGGACGCCAGCGGCATGGCCCGCGCGCCGAACCTGCGCGGCATGAACGCCGCCGAGGTGCTGGTGCTGGTCAACGGCAAGCGCCGCCACACCGCCGCCACCCTGAACATCAACGGCATCAACACCGGCGCCGCCCCGGTGGACCTGGACATGATCCCCATCGGCGCCATCGACCATGTCGAAGTGCTGCGCGACGGCGCCGCCGCCCAGTACGGCTCGGACGCCATCGCCGGGGTGATCAACGTGATCCTCAAGGCCGACGCCAGCGGCACCTCGGTGACCAATGTCGGCCAGGGCTACGACGGCAAGAAACAGACCGTGCAGCAGAGCCTGGACAAGGGCTTCGAGATCGGCAACGGCGGCATCGTCCACCTGAGCCTGGACGCGCGCAACCAGAACGACGACAACAAGGCCAGCGCCAACGGCTACACCTATGCCCAGGCCTACAACAAGGCCGGCACCTCCACCTACGGCGGCTACGGCACGCCGAAGATCGACCTGTACAACCTGGCCTACAACGCCGAACTGCCGCTCAACGATGACCTGAGCCTGTACTCGTTCAGCACCGTGTCGCACCGCGAGGCCGAGCAGGGCCAGAACTTCCGCCTGCCGACCATCACCAACACCATCACCACCGGCCCCAACGGCTACCCCGGCGGCTACACGCCGACCTGGACCATCACCGAGGACGACTACCAGGCCGCCTTCGGCGCCAAGGGGCTCGTCGGTGCCTGGGACTGGGACCTGTCCACCACCTATGGCCGCAACGAAGCCACCCAGGGCAGCTTCCACAACCAGAACCCGTCCCTGGGCGAGGCCACGCCCAACAGCTTCACCAACGGCACCTGGGTGTCGGACGAGTTGACCACCAACCTCGACTTCAAGCGCAACTACGACGTGGGCCTGAGCAAGCCCATGGACGTGTCCTGGGGCCTGGAGCACCGCCGCGACAGCTATGAAGTGAAGAAGGGCGACTACGCCTCGTACGCCGACGGCGGCTACTGCGTGTCGGCCGGCAACTGCGCGTCCTCCGGCGCCCAGGTCACCAACGGCATCTCGCCGGCGGAAGAGGCCAGCGCCAGCCGCAACGACGTCGCCAGCTACCTGGACCTGGGCATCAACCCGCTGCCGCAGTGGTACCTGGGCACCGCCGTGCGCTACGAGCATTACAACGAAGGCGTGGGCGCCACCCGCAGTGGCAAGCTGACCACCCGTTACGAATTCACCCCCAAGTTCGCCGTGCGCGGCACCGTCAGCAACGGCTTCCGCGCGCCGTCCCTGGCCGACAGCCTGTTCAGCGCCCGTTCCACCACCTACGGCGTGGTCGATGGCGTCTACCAGTCCATCAACTACGGCGTGCTGCCGGTGGATTCGGCAGCGGCCAAGGCCCTGGGCGCCAAGTCCCTGAAGCCCGAGCGCTCGACCAACTTCAGCCTGGGCCTGACCTACACGCCCACCGACGACCTGACGCTGACCGCCGACGCCTACGTGGTGAACATCCGCGACCGCATCACCCTGACCGGCACGCTGCTGGGCGACGAGGTCACCCAGGTGTTGCAGAGCAACGGCATCACCTCCACCTCCGGCGGCCAGTACTTCCTCAACGGCGCCGACACCCGCACCAAGGGCCTCGACCTGGTGGGCAACTACAAGCAGGACCTGGGCGCCTGGGGCGCGCTGAAATACACCGCGGCGTTCAACTGGAACGAAACCCAGATCCTCAGCTACACCGCGGCCACCGACATCGGCGGCACCCAGTACCAACTGATGGACCGCGAGGCGCGCAACCTGCTCACCGGCGTGCAACCCAAGACCAAGCTGATCCTGGGCGGCGCCTGGAGCATCGGCAGGTTCGACGTGAACCTGGGCTTCACCCGCTACGGCTCGTGGAAAGAGGTGAACGACGCCGACGACCGTTCCCTGGACCGGGTGTGGAAAGCCCAGTGGATCACCGACCTGGACGTGGGCTACCACCTGACCAAGGACCTGAGCCTGGCCGTGGGCGCCAAGAACCTGTTTGACGTCTACCCCAAGAAACAGGGCGTGCCGTCTTCCACCATGGTCAGCAGCTACGGCACCTATTCGCCGTACGGCTTCACCGGTGGCTACTACTACACCCGCCTGACGTACACCTTCTGAGGAGCCTGCCATGCCTATCGTTTCCGACGCCGCGCACTACCGCGCCCCAGCCCGGCCCGCCGTGGCCACGCCCAGGGTCGACACCACGCTGCACATCGTCCCGGCGCGCCACCCGTGGCGCTGGGTCGGTTCGGCCTTCGCCGCCCTGGTGCTGGTGGGCATCGTCCATTCCCTGGCCACCAACCCGCGCTGGGAGTGGGGCGTGTTCGCCGAGTATTTCCTCGCCCCGGCGGTGCTCAAGGGCTTGGGCAAGACCCTGGCGCTGACGGTGCTGGCGGCGCTGCTCAGCACCGTGCTGGGCACCGGCCTGGCGCTGGCGCGGCTGTCGCGTTCGCCGCTGCTGGCGGCCCTGGCCTGGGCGTACATCTGGGTGTTCCGCTCACTGCCTGCGTTGCTGGTGCTGATCATCCTCTACAACTTCGCCTACCTGTACGAATACCTGTGGCTGGGCGTGCCGTTTACCGAGCTGGGCATCAAGTGGTCGACGGTGGACGTGCTCAGCCAGTTCACCGTGGCGGTGCTGGGCCTGGGCATGATGCAGGCGGCCTACACCGCCGAGATCATCCGCGGCGGCATCCTGGGCGTGGACCACGGCCAGCATGAAGCGGCCGCCGCCCTGGGGCTGCCGGCCAGCCGGCGGATCTTCCGCATCATTCTGCCCCAGGCGCTGCGCTCCATCGTGCCCACGGCGTTCAACGAGGTAATCGGGCTGGTCAAGGGCACCTCCATCGTCTACGTGCTGGCCTTGCCGGAACTCTTTTACACCGTGCAGGTGATCTACAACCGCACCCAGGCGGTGATCCCGCTGCTGATCGTGGCCACGGTGTGGTACCTGCTGATCACCAGCGCACTCACCAGTTTGCAGTTCTACGTGGAGCGCTATTTTGCCCGCGGCGCGCTGCGCAACCTGCCGCCCACGCCGCTGCAACGCCTGCGGGGCTGGCTGAAGGAGCACACCCATGGCTGAGGGGCGCATCGAGATTCAGGGCGTGAGCAAACGCTTCGGCAGCCAGTGGGTGCTGAATGATATAGACCTGACGGTCGAACCTGGCCAGGTCACGGTGATCCTCGGGCCGTCGGGCTCGGGCAAGTCGACGCTGCTACGCACCATCAACCACCTGGAGAAGATCGACGCCGGGCACATCACCATCGACGGTGAGTACGTGGGCTACCGGCGCAAGGGCAACCAGCTGCACGAGCTCAAGGAGCGCGAGGTGCTCAAGCGCCGCCTGGACGTGGGCTTCGTGTTCCAGAACTTCAACCTGTTCGGCCACCTGACGGTGCTCGAGAACCTTACCGAAGCGCCCCTGGCGCACAAGCTGTGGCGCCGCGCCGACGCCCGCGAACAGGCGCTGGCGCTGCTGGCCAAAGTCGGCCTGCAGGACAAGGCCGACGCCTACCCGCGGCAGCTGTCCGGCGGCCAGCAACAGCGCGTGGCCATCGCCCGCGCCCTGGCGCTGCGGCCCAAGGTGCTGCTGTTCGACGAGCCGACCTCGGCCCTGGACCCGGAGCTGGTGGGCGAGGTGCTGGACGTGATCCGCCAGCTGGCCGCCACCGGCACCACCCTGGTGGTGGTGACCCACGAGATCGGCTTCGCCCGCGAGGTGGCCGACCACGTGGTGTTCCTGGTGGACGGCAAGCTGGTGGAGCAGGGCCCACCCGAAGTGATTTTCCAACACCCGCGTCACCCGCGCACCGCTGCCTTCCTGGGCAAGGTGCTGACTGCCCCCCTGTTAAAGGAATGACTGTCATGAAACATGCCTTCGCGTTGTTGGCCCTTGCCGCCGCCTTGCCGGCGCTGGCTGCAGAAACCCCGGCGCCGTTTGACCTCAGCCCGCAGCAGGCGCACATCGATGCGCCGCGCAACCCGGCCGCCATTGCGCAGATCCCGGCGGGCTATAAATTCGTCGAGCCGGGCACCTTCACCGTCGCCATCGCCGGCGCCTCCGGCCCACCCCTGGCGCTGCTGGCCAGCGACGACAAGACCACCATCGGCAGCGAGGCAGACACCGCGCGGCTGATCGCCGACAGCCTGGGCCTGCAATTGAAAGTGGTGCAGACCAGCTGGGAGGACTGGCCGCTAGGCGTAAGCTCCGGCAAGTACGACGCGGTGCTGAGCAACGTCACCGTGACCGAGTCGCGCAAGAAACGCTTTGACTTCGCCACCTACCGCCAGGACGTGCTGGGTTTCTACGTGAAAGCCAGCAACGCCATCACCTCCATCAAGGAAGCCAAGGACATCGCCGGCCTGAAAGTCATCGTCGGCTCGGGCACCAACCAGGAGAAGGTGCTGCTGGCCTGGAACGAGGCCAATGAAAAGGCCGGGCTGGCGCCGGCGACCCTGGTGTACTTCGACGACCAGGCCGCCGCCACCCTGGCCGTGCAATCGGGCCGGGTGGACGCGTTCTTCGCGCCCAACTCGCTGCTGGCCTACATCGCCGCCACCCGCGGCGGCATCAAGCAGGTGGGCCTGGTGAACGGCGGCTGGCCGCTGAAGGCCGATATCGCCGTGACCACGCGCAAGGGCAATGGCCTGGTCACGCCGATCCAGACCGCGCTGGAAGGCGCCATCGCCGGCGGCCAGTACGCCAGCGTGCTGCAGCGCTGGGGCCTGGCCGACGAGCGTATCGACCATTCGCTGATCAACCCACCGGGCCTGCCGGACTGAGAGGAGCGCGACCATGACCCTGACACGACGTGAAGCGCTGGCCAGCATCAACGCGGTAGGCGGCGAAACAGCCGCCAAGGCCGCCCTGGCAGCACTGGGCCTGGGCCCTTCGACCCACCTGCAACACCAGCCGCTGGACTACAACGGCCAGGCCGGCAAGGGCGCCAAGGTGCTGATACTGGGCGCCGGCATCGCCGGCCTGGTGGCGGCGTTCGAACTCAAGCGCGCCGGTTTCCAGGTGCGCATCCTGGAAGCGCGCCAGCGCGTAGGCGGGCGCAGCTGGACCCTGCGCCACGGCGACGAAGTCGAGTACCTGGACGGCCGCCGGCAGACCGCGCAGTTCGCCCCGGGCCTGTACTTCAACGCAGGCCCGGCGCGGCTCCCCAGCCAGCACAAGACCATCCTCGACTATTGCAGCCAGCTGGGCGTGCCCCTGGAAGTGCTGGTCAACACCAGCCACAGCGCCCAGCTGCGGCCGGACCTGGAACAACCGGCGTTCAGCGTGCGCCAGGCCTTGAACGACACCCGTGGCCACCTGGCCGGCCTGCTGGCCACCGCCATCAACCGCGACGCCCTGGACGATCAGTTGTCGGCCGAGGAGCGCAGCCGCCTGCTGACCTTCCTGCAAGGCTACGGCGACCTGTCCCAGGAACTGGTGTACGAAGGCAGCCTGCGTGCCGGCCACGGCATTGCCGCGCCGGCGCCCGGCGCGCTGCCGGGTTTCGGCGCGCCCGTGGCGCTGGAGCGGCTGCTGCACCCGGAGCTGTGGGGCGCACTGCTGCACACTGAGTACCCGGAGTTCTCCGCGACCATGCTGCAACCGGTGGGCGGCATGGACCGCATCGCCGCGGCGTTCGAACAGCGGCTGCAGGATGAGCTGCAGTTCGGCGCGGTGGTGCGCCAGTTGCGGCAAAGCGGGGAAGGGGTGAGCGTCACCTACGATGACGCGGCGAGTGGCGAGAGCCGCCTGGAACGCGGCGACTACCTGATCTCGACGTTGCCGCTGCCGCTGCTGGCGCGCCTGGACACCGACTTCAGCGAGCCTTTCAAAGCGGCCCTGCACAGCACCCGCAACGACCAGGCCACCAAGGTGGCGTGGCAGGCGCCGCGCTTCTGGGAGCAGCGAGACCGCATCTACGGCGGCCTGTCTTGGCTGGAGCACCCGGCGCGCCTGCTGTGGTACCCCAGCAACGACCTCAACAGCCCGCAAGGCCTGCTGGTGGCCGGCTACGTGACCGGCGAGGGCGCCGCCGAGTTCGGCCACAAGGCCCTGGCCGAGCAATACGCGGCGTCCGCCGAAGCCGTGGAGCTGTTGCACCCTGGCCAGTCCCGGCACCTGCGCCATCCGCTGGCGGTGTCCTGGGAGCAGGTGGCCTACAGCGAAGGGCCGTGGCTGCAACGCGAGCATTTCCCGGCAGCCGCCCACGCCTTGTTGGAAGTGCCCCAGGGCCGCGTGTACCTGGCCAGCGACGGCCTGGGGCAGAGCGGCATCGGCATCTGGCAGGAGTCGGCGGCCAACGCCGCGCGGCGGGTGGTCGGGCAACTGGCCGAACAGGTGATTCGCCACCGCCAGACGGCGTTGGCTTCGTAAGCGTTTTTTCAACTTCCCACAGAGAGCACAGACATGACCCAAACCATCGTTCGCACCGGCTCGGCCACGGCCCCCATCGCCCAGACCGTCAGCGTGCCGGCCAATGCCCAGCTGGTGTTCCTCAGCGGCGCCTTGCCCGATGTAGCCGACCTGCAGGCCCCCCAGGGCACTTCGGCGGCCTATGGCGACACCCGCACCCAGACCGAATCGGTGCTGCGCAAGCTCAAGGCGGTGCTGGAAGAGCAGGGCCTGGGCCTGGGCGATATCGTCCAGTTGCGAGTGTTCCTGGTGGGGGGGCCCGAGCTGGACGGGCGCCTTGATTTTGCTGGGCTGCAGGCCGGCTACACGCCGTTCTTCGGCACCGCCGAGCAGCCCAACAAGCCGGCGCGCACCGCCATCCAGGTAGCCGGCCTGCCGCTGCCCGGCGCGCTGGTGGAAATCGACGGCATCGCCGTGCGTCAGGGGTGATCGCGTCGCCTGCGGACGCGGCCTTTGGCCGCTGCTACACGAACCCTCGTAGCAGCTGCCGCAGGCTGCGTCCAAGGCCACCACGGATTAGGTTGTGACCCAACCAACCCAATGCGACAATCGGTTTTTCGTCGCAGGATCAGGCGGATCGAATGGATCACCGGGGGCGTCAACAGGACGTACACATCGCTGCACAGGTACGCACGGACCAGCTGCAACAGCTGTTCCGCCAATCGGTGTCGGCCGTGTTTGGCAGTTACCTGGCCGCGCTCATGCTCAGCTGGCTGTGCTGGGACCGCTTCGACCACGCCACCGTGGTCACCTGGCTGGGCCTGCTCAGCGCCTCGACGCTGCTGCGCACCCTGCTGTTCCTGCGCTACTACCGCAGCCCCGAGGCCGAGCGCACGCCCCAGCGCTGGGAGCGGCCGTACTGGCTGACCCTGGCGCTGTCCGCGACCATCTGGGGCGCAGGGGCGTTGGCGGTGATGCCGGCGGGCGACCTGCTGGCCCAGGCCCTGGTGATGCTGTTCGCCGTGGGCATGTCGGTGAGCGCGGTGTCGTGCTACTCGGCGTACCGGCACATGACGGTCATGTCGATTCTGCTGGTGCTGCTGCCGCCCACGTTCTGGCTGCTGTTCCAGGCGTCCGAAGTGCAGGTGGGCATGGCCCTGGCGACGCTGGTGTTCGCCTCGTTCGTGGTGCGCGCCACCCACAAGCTGTCCGACGCGCTGGTGAAGGCCTACACCCTGACCCACGAGATGGAAAGCGCCCACCGCATTTCCACCTACGCTGCTCAGACCGACGAACTCACCGGCCTGAAAAACCGCCGCGCCTTCTTCGAGCATGCCCAGCAGCTGTTCGCCTACTGCCGGCGCAACCAGCTGCCGCTGTGCGCGGTGATGCTGGACATGGACCACTTCAAGTACATCAACGACACCTACGGCCACCAGGCGGGCGACGAGGTACTGCGGCAGATTGGCCAGGTGATCACCCGTTCGTTCCGCGCCGCCGATATCCACGGCCGCCTGGGGGGCGAGGAGTTCGCCGTGCTGCTGCCCGACACCACCCTGGCGCAGGCCCGGGACATCGCCCGGCAAGTGCTGCAGACCATCGCCGGCCTGCAGGCCGACCCGGTGCTGAGCATCACCGCCAGCCTTGGCGTGGCCGAGGTGGACGGCGCGGTGCTGGACCTGCACAAGCTGATCAACAGCGCCGACAAGGCGCTTTACCGGGCCAAGGCCCAGGGGCGCAACCAGGTGGTGGTGGCCGAGACCGCGTGACGGCCCCTGACGCAGGCTTGAACAACGCCTTCGTAGCAGCTGCCGCAGGCTGCGTCCGCTGTCGTGCCCGGTGGACTGCGGTTTGCTGGATCCCTGGACACAACCCTTAACACTCCTTTGATTGCCACTGCCCCGGTGCACCCTTACCCTGCGCAGCGTCTCCGAAGCCTCGGGGATCAGGTTTAGCGACCTGTGCTAGTACACTGCAGCACCATACCGCTTGTTTCGGGCGTTCACGCCTGGGATAAGTGTTATGGCAGCTGCGTGTGGGAGGCCTTCGGGCCTGCCGGTTCTAGCCCGGTTCGCTAACCTGCACGCAGCTGCCACCCTAACTCCAATGACCGTGGCAGCCCTTCACCCGCAAGGAGCTTTCGCCATGGATGCACTCGCCGCCACCACCTTTTTCCGCCACCAACTCCCGCTGCGCGCGCTGATGCTCGAAGGCCAGGCCTGGCTGTGCATTCACGACCTGGGCCGCTTGATGGGCGTGCACTTCGTGGAGCGCCGCATCCGCCGCCTGGACGCCGACCAGCACCGCGAGGTGTGGGTGCAGGTGGAAGGTGAGTGGGGCAAGCGCCTGCTGGTCAGCGAGACCGGGGCGGTGACCTTGATCATGCACAGCCAGATGCCGGAGAACCGCGCGCTGCGCCAGTGGCTGACGCTGGAAGTGGTGCCCATGTTGCGCAGCAGCGCGCCGGGCACGGTGCCGGCCGTGACGTCCATGTGCACGCAAGGGGGGCAGGTGAAGGTGTTGTATTGGCAGGACGAACCGTGGATTCGCCTGCGCGATATGCCCGATGTTTTGCCCACGAAGGCGCAGCAGAAATCACCGTGGTGGCGGGTATGGGCCTGACCCCCGTAGCAGCGGCCAAAGGCCGCGTCCGCGGTCACCGCGCCCTCGCAACCATGCCCTGGGGCCCCCGGACGCGGCCTTTGGCCGCTGCTACGGGTTAGTGTTGTGCTACCAGGTTGAGGAAGCGGCGGGTGCGCTCGTTCTGGGGATTGACCAGGATCTGGTCCGCCGAGCCATCGGCGACGATGCGCCCGTGCTCCATGAACAGCACGCGGTCGGCCACGTCGCGGGCGAATTTCATTTCGTGGGTCACCAGCAGCATGGTCATCTGCTGCTCGTGGGCGATGCGGCGGATCACCCCCAGCACTTCGCCCACCAGTTCCGGGTCCAGGGCCGAGGTTACCTCGTCGAACAGCATCACCTGCGGGCGCATGGCCAGGGCACGGGCGATGGCCACCCGTTGCTGCTGGCCGCCAGACAGGGTGGCGGGGTAGGCGTGGACCTTGTGGGCCATGCCGACCATGGCCAGGTAGCCATGGGCGCGTTCCAGGGCTTCCTCGCGGCTCAGCCGCAGTACCTGCAGCGGCGCCTCGATGACGTTGTCCAGCACGCTCAGGTGTGGGAACAGGTTGAACTGCTGGAACACCATGCCCACCCGGTGCACCACCGGCTCGGGCCGCCAGCGCCAGCCACGGCGCGGCGCCGGCACAGGCGCGCCGGCCACCTCGATCTGGCCGTGCTGGTAGCTTTCCAGGCCCTTGATCAGCCGCAGCACCGTGGACTTGCCCGAGCCACTGGGGCCGATCAGGGCCACTTTCTGGCCCTGGGGAATGTTCAAGTCCAAGTGGTCGATGACCCGCGTGCTGCCGAAGTCCTTGACCACCTGGGTGAGGCGGATCTGTGCGGGGGAATCAGGCATGGCTGCGCTTCTCCAGGTGGTTGAACAACAGCGAGGTGGGCACGCTGATCAGCAGGAACAGCAGCGCCATCAGCGTGTAGGGTTCGTTGTAGCGGTAGGTCATGCCGGCCACCTGCTTGGCGGCCTGGAACAGCTCGGGAATGGTGATCACCGCCAGCAGCGGGGTCTCCTTGAACATGCCGATCAGGTAGTTGCCCAGCACCGGCACCATGGGCTTCCAGGCCTGGGGCAGGATGATCCGCCGCCAGGTCTGGGCAGTGTTCAAGTCCAGGGCGCGGGCCGCTTCCCACTGGCTGCTGGCGATACCGTCGATGGCGCCGCGGTAGGCTTCGGCGATGTAGGCGCTGTAATACAGGCCCAGGCCGATGACCCCGGTGGCGAACGCCGGCAAGGTGATGCCCGCCTGCGGCAGCACGAAGAACAGCGCGTACAGCTGCACCATCAACGGCGTCAGGCGCAAGAAGCTCAGGTACCCCGCGGCAGCGCGGCGCACCACGGCCCAGGGCGCGCGGCCGGCCAGCGCCAGCACCAGGCCCAGCACCACGGCCAGCACGAAGCCCAGCAGCACCACCTCGACGGTGACCAGCAGCCCGGCCAGCAGGTCGGGCAGTATCGACCAGGCGAACGCGAAATCGAAGTCCATGGCTACTCCTTGGCCCGGCGCCAGGCCGTGCTGTGGGTTTCATAGCGGCGCACCAGCCAGCTCAGCGGCCAGGCCATGACGAAATAACACACCAGCACGATGCTCCAGATCAGCGATTGGTTGCCCAGGGTGGTAATCAGCTGGCTGCCGGAGAAGGTCAGGTCGGTGAGGGTGATCAACGACACCAGCGAGGTGGTCTTCATCAATTCCACCAGCTGGTTGCCCAGGGGCGGCAGCATGAACGGCAGCGCTTGCGGCAAAAGCACCCGGCGCAGTGCCGCCAGCCGGCCAAAGTCCAGCGCGCGCACGGCGTCGCGCTGGCCCTGGCTGACGTTGGCCAGCGCCGCGCGGATGATCTCCGAGGCGTAGGCGGAAAACGTCAGGCCCAAGCCGATGACCCCGGTGGCCATGGGCGGCAGGCGAACGCCGAACAGCGGCAGGATGAAGAACAGGTAGAACAGCAGCACCAGCGCCGACAAGCCGCGCAGCACCTGCACGTAGGTGACGGCGAAGGCGCGCAGCAGCCGCGAACGCGACAGGTGCATCAGGGCGATGGCAAAGCCCAGGGCCAGCACCAGCACTTCAGCCAGCACGGTGATTTCCACCGTGACCAGCGCGCCATGGCCCAGCTGCGTGGCGATGAACAGCGCGCTGTCCGGGGTCACAGGCTGCAACGCTGCGCGGCGGTGACGGCCGGGTCTGGCAGTTCGTTCTCGGTGTAGCCGTACTTGCTCAGGATTTTCAGCAGCTCACCGGAGGCGCGCAGCTTGGCCAGTTGTTCGTTGAAGGCCTGGGCGAACGCCGGGTCGTTACGCGGCAGGCCGTAGGCGTGGTAGTTCCAGCTGGGCTTGCCGTTGGCGTCGGGGATCTGCTGGAACGGCAGCGCGCGTTCGATGCTCGGGCTGTTGGCCTTGGCCAGCAGGCCGATGATCTCGGCGTCGGGGAAATACACCACGTCCACGCGGCCGGCTTCCAGGGCGGCCAGGGCCTCGGTGTCCTTGTCGAACAGCACCACGTTGGCGGTGGCGATGCCGCTGTCCTTGGCTTCCTGCACCTGGTTGGAGCCGGTCTGGGTGGCCAGGCGCGCCTTGCCGCTGGCGGCGACGTCCTTGAGGCTGTGCAGCTTCAGCGGGTTGCCGGCCTTGACGATGAAGGCGCCGCCGGAACGGGTGACCGGGTTGGAGAAGCTGATGACCTTGCAGCGGCTGGGGTTGATGAACAGCCCGGCGCCGATCAGGTCGAAACGCCCGGCGGCCAGGCCCGGTACCAGCGAGCCGAAGTCGGTGATGGGCGTGTCGATGTGGGTAATGCCCAGCGGCGTGAGAATGGCCTGCAGCACTTCGATGTTGGCGCCGGTGGCCTTGCCGTCGGTGCCCAGGTAGGCGTAGGGCTGTTCGTTGGCGATGCCGGCGGTAAGGCCGTCGCTGCGGCCCTTGTCCAGCAGGCCGGCGGCGAGGGTGGCGGTGCTGCACAGCAACAGCGCGGCAAGCAGGGGCAAACGTTTGTTGATTGTCATTGGGGAAAGCTCCTGTGATAAGCACCCACCGACCTGTGGGAGCTGGCTTGCCAGCGAGCTGTTGGGCCTCAACAGCTCGCTGGCAAGCCAGCTCCCACAAGGAATCGGCGGGATGAGACGGTAGGGGGGGTCAGCTGCCCTGCAGCGGCTTGGCGTCTTCGAAGAAGTAGTCCTGCCACGACGCCGGCTTGTGTTTGATGGCGCCCACGCGGTACATGAACTCGGCCAGCGGGTAGGTGTTCTTCGGGTTGATGGTGAACTCGAAGCGCGGGTTGCTGATGATCTTCAGCAGTTGGTCGCGGTCGATCTTGGCGTGGGTGACGCGGATGTAGGTGTCGGCGGCGCCGGCCTTGTCCTTCTGGATGTAGGCGGCGGCCTCGGTCAGCGCCTCGATGAAGGCGTGGTAGGTCTTGGGGTTGTCGTTGCGGAACTTCTCGGTGGCGAACAGCACGGTGGGCGAGTTCGGGCCCAGCAGGTCGTAGGTGTCGAGCACGGTGTGCACGCCGGCCTTGGCCAGTTCCTGCTCCTGGAACGGCGGATTGGAGAAGTGCCCGGTGACCTCGGTGCCGCCCGACGTGATGCTCGTGGCAGCGTCCGGATGCGGCAGGTTGATAGAGTACTGGTCCAGGCGGGCGAAATCCTTGTCGCCCCATAGCTTCGCCGCAGCATACTGCAGGTAGCGCGACTGCACCGAGACGCCCACCGCAGGCACGGCGATGCGGTCCTTGGCGGTGAAGTCGGCGATGGTGTTGACGTTGGGGTTGTTGCTGACCAACAGGTACGGGAAGTTGCCCAAAGAGGCCACGGCCTTGACGTTCTGGCGGCCGTAGGTGCGGTCCCAGATGGTCAGCAGCGGCCCGGTACCGGCGCCGGCGATGTCCACGGCGCCGGCCAGCAGCGCGTCGTTCACCGCCGAGCCGCCGGACAGTTGGGTCCAGTCCACCTTGATGTCCAGCCCCTCCTGCTTGCCGTATTTTTCCACCAACTGCTGGTCGCGCACCACGTTGAGCAGCAGGTAGACCACGCCGAACTGCTCGGCGATGCGCAGCTGGCCCTCGGCCTGGGCGGCGCTGGGCATCACCAGGCTGCCCGCCAGCAGCGACAGGCCGAGGCCGAGGGCGGTGGTCAGTTGGCTCAGGCGGGGAAACGCGGTGCTCAGTGATGCCATGGGGGTTCTGCCTTGCTGTAGCGGGTAGGTGCGCTGAAGATATAGCTATAAGAGAATAAATTTAAATAACTTAAATTCATAAACTAATGCCCGGCCGATCAGCCCTCCGCCGGCTGCCCGGTGAAGGTGTCACGCCAGCCCAGGCAGCGCTTTTCCAGCGCAGCGAGCAGGCCATCGCTGAGCTTGCCCAGCAGCGCCAGGACGATGATCGCCGCCAGCACGATATCGGGGCGCGAGGTTTCCCGGCCGTCGCTCAGCAGGTAGCCCAGGCCGCGGGTGGCGGCGATCAGCTCGGCCGCCACCAGGAACATCCACGCCAGGCTCAGGCCGCTGCGCAAGCCGGTGAACAGGCCGGGCAGGGCGGCCGGCAGCAGGATGCGCCGCACCAGTTGCCAGCGATTGAAACCGTAGATGCGGCCGACCTCCACCAGTTTGCGGTCGATGTCGCGGATCGCCGCCACGCCGTTGTGGTACACCGGAAAGAACGCGCCGATGGCGATCAGCACGACCTTCGAGGTTTCGTCGATGCCCAGCCACAACAGCAACAGCGGTACCCAGGCCAGGCTGGGAATCGAGCGCAGGCCGGCAAACGTCGGCGCCAGGTAGGCTTCGGCCTCGCGGCTCAGGCCCACCCAGGCCGCGAACACCAGGGCCAGGCTGGCGCCAATCACAAAGCCTGCCAGCACCCGCGCCAGGCTGGCGCCGATGTGCTTCCACAGCGCGCCCTCCGCGAGGTCGCGCAGGGTCAGCAGGACGTCGCTGGGGGCGGGCATCTGGTAGGCCGGCAGCCAGCCTGCGCGCACCACGCCTTCAAGGATCAGGAGGATGGCGACGGGCAGGGCCAGGGCTTTGAAGCGGCTGCTCATTGGTCGGCGACCGCTTGGTCTAAACCTGGCGTGATCAGCTGGTCGATTACCTGATTGACGTCGGTGCCGCGGCGTACCAGTTCCTCGGACACCAGGATGGGCGCGGCGGCCTTCGAGGCGGCGACGTCCTGGGTGGTTAGTTGGGGGCTGCTCAGGTCAGTGCGCGACAGCTGCAACTTGGCCACGTCCAGCGGCAAGCCGGCTTCGGTGGCCAGCAGTTGGGCAAACTCCTCGGGGTGGCCGACGGACCACTGGCGCGCCTGCTCATAGGCGCCGATGACGGTTTTGATGGTGTCCGGGTGCTCCTTGGCGTAGCGCTCGGTGACGCTGACCACGCCATAGCTGTTGAAATCGCGGTTGCGGTACAGCAAGCGCGCGCCGGCCTGCACCTGGCTGGCGGCCATGTGCGGGTCCAGGCCGGCCCAGGCGTCGACGTCGCCTTTTTCCAAGGCCACGCGGCCGTCGGGGTGCTGCAGGTGCACCAGCTCCACGTCGTCTTTCTTCAGGCCGGCCTGCTGCAGGGCGCGCAGGGTAAACAGGTAAGGGTCGGTGCCCTTGGTGGCGGCGATCTTCTTGCCTTTCAGGTCCGCCACGCTGTGCAGTGGCGAGTCCTTGCGCACCACCAACGCAGTCCATTCGGCGCGGCTGTACACGTACACCGACTTGATCGGCGCGCCGTTGGCGCGGCTGAGCACCGCCGCCAGGCTGGCCGACGAGGCAAAGTCGACGCCGCCGCTGTTGAGGTACTCCAGCGAGCGGTTGCTGCCCTGGCTGAACACCCAGTCCACCTTGGTCTGCGGCAGGGCTTTTTCGAGGAAGCCGAAGTGCTTGAGCACCAGGCTCACCGGCGAATAGTAGGCGTAGTCCAGGTGCACCTCGGCCGGCGGCGCATCCGCGGCCTGGGCGCTGGGGTGCACGGCCAGGGTCAGGGCGCAGGCGCCGATCAGGGAGTAGAAGAGGGTGCGTTTCATGAGGGGGCTCCAGGACGGTTGTTATGTCGGAAAAGTCGGTATGGGTACGGCTTTTCTGCTGGAATGGAATATTGCAGGCTTTGTGCCAGTTGCTGGGACGAGGGTTCCAGAGGGGATTGGGCTGTTATTGCTGTTCACTGCTCAACAGGCTGTGGGATCACTGTTGCCCAGGCAACACCGCGCCCATGACGCGGCCTGCGGCCGCTGCTACGGGTTTTGTGTGGGCTGGGTATACTGCGGCGCAGACTTCAAGGAGATCGACCATGGAAAACACCACCTGGCACGCCGACCCACTGACCTGGGGCCACGGCCCGCGGGTGTTCGAGGTGTTCCTCGAACCCACCTGTCCGTTCTCGGTGCGCGCCTTCAACAAGCTCGACGACCTGCTGGCCCTGGCTGGCGAAGACCGCATCACGATCAAGGTGCGTTTGCAGTCCCAGCCCTGGCACCTGTTCTCCGGGGTGATCGTGCGCTGCATCCTGGCGGCCTCGACGCTGCCCGGCGGCAAGGCCAACGCCAAGGCGGTGATGGCGGCCGTGGCCGCGCACCGCGAAGAGTTCGAGTTCAGCCACCACGCCAGCGGGCCGAATAGGGATGCCACGCCCAATGACATCATCGCCCGCATCGAGCAGTACAGCGGCGTGCAACTGGCCGCGGCGTTTGCCATTCCTGATCTGGACCGGGAGACAAAGTGGCACTGCAAGTACGCGCGGCAGAACGGCATTCATGTGTCGCCGACGTTCATGGTGGATGGGTTGGTGCAGGGGAATATCAGCAGTGGTGATACCGTGGAGCAGTGGTTGGGGCAGGTGAAATAACTTCCTCAAACCACCACGAACTGCCTCTGATCTTGATCCCGTGCGGCCTTTGATCTTGATTGTGTGCCCCATAAAGCGCCAGGGCCGACTGGAGGCGTTGGCCAAGCGGTCCCTGGCGTAGCCAGGGAAGACGGAACCGGAGGCGCTTCTATTCCGGGCCGTCGGCCGCTTGGGCGACGCCGGAGGGAGGGGACCCGCAGCGAAGCGGAGGGACCAAGCAGGGGCAAGCCTTTTTTGGTTACTTTTTGAGGCGTTTGTCAAAAAGTGACTCGGCGTTGAACTGACCCCCGAATGTTGGACACCTGACCTCGCCGGAGGGTGTTCAATGACGAAGTACGACCGATCGCTCAAACAATCACTGATTGAGGAATGTCTGTCTGCGGGCAGTGTTCATGAGGTGGCAATCAAGCATGGCCTGAGCCCATCGATCCTGCGCCGCTGGGTCAAAGGCTATGAGACGCACGGCGCCGCAGGTTTGGCTGCCAAATACAGCCACTACGATGCCCAGTTCAAAATGAAGGTGTTGCAGTGCATCGAGCAAGAGGGGCTGTCAACCCAGCAAGCGTGCATACGGTTTGATATCCGCGGCCCGAGCAGCATCAGGCAATGGAAAACGCGGTACGATGCAGGCGGAATTGAAGCACTTCAATCGCATCGTCACCGAGAGCCCAGCGTGTCCCGCAAAACCTCCAAAGCACCCACAGTAAGTCCTGAGAACCATGCGGACGCTGACCTGACACCTGAGCAAATGCTCAAGGAGCTGGCCTATCTGCGCGCCGAGAATGCCTATCTAAAAAAGCTCGATGCCTTGATCCAGGCGGATCCTCGGACTGCGCAATCAAAAAAACGCAGGCCGTCCAAGGATTGAGGCAGGTATATCCACTTGCTTTGCTGCTTCGTGCTGCCGGGTTGGCGCGCAGCACCTTCTACTACCAAGGCAAGGCACTGCTGACTGACAAGCATTCTGATCTGAAAGACCGCATACGCAGCGTCTATCACAAGCATCGAGGGCGCTACGGCTATCGCCGCATCACCGCAGCCCTTGGGCGCACTGGTGAGTCGGTCAATCACAAGAAGGTGCAGCGTCTGATGCAGTTGATGGGCCTAAAATCGCTGATCAGGGTGAAGAAGTACCGTTCTTATCGGGGCGATGAGGGGCTTGCCTCACCTAATCTGCTTAAGCGCGAATTCAAGGCAGAAGCCCCCAACCAGAAATGGGCGACCGATGTGACGGAGTTCAACGTAAGGGGGCAGAAGTTGTTTCTTTCGCCTGTGATGGACCTGTACAACGGAGAAATCCTGGCTTACCAGACCAACCGCCGCCCTGAGTTCAATATGGTTTCGAGCATGTTGGAGCAAGCCTTTGGGCGGCTTAATCAAGGTGACAAACCGATCCTGCACTCTGATCAAGGCTGGCAGTACCGCCAGCCGACCTACCGGCACATGCTGGCCGAAAAAAACATTGAGCAGAGCATGTCGCGCAAGGGCAATTGTCTGGACAACGCCGCCATGGAAAGCTTTTTCGGCACGCTCAAGAGTGAGTTCTTCTACCTGGAATCTTTTGAGAGCGTGGAGCAACTGGCATCAGGGCTAGAGAGCTACATCGACTACTACAACCAGGAACGCATAAGCCTCAGATTGAATGGCTTGAGTCCGGTACAATTTCGGACCCAAGCACGGAAACACTAACCCTTGTCCAACATTAGGGGGTCAGTTCACGTAAGGCCGAAAAGGTGATTTTGCATCACCCGTAGTAATGGATATGTTCGCGGATTCTGTATTCCGCTTCGGCGATTTCGAACATATCCATTTTCGCGGGGATACCACCGACCGTTTCGCCCTTACGGCGACTCCCTTTTTGGCAGTCGCGGTACGTGTCAATGTACCTGTCGCCTAATTCCTGCCTCAACTCACGATAGCAACCCCGGCATCAGGCCGCTCCGGGTTCAAATACACCGCCTCGGCAAGCTGCCAATTACGCGTGTTCCGGCTCCACCGAACCGGGTTCCTTTCCCGGGCAGCTGCATACAACCTATCTCGGGCCTCCAGTAATTTGGGGGCCAAGCCTTCGTGACGCTCGTTCGGTGTTACGTACTTCAGGCCGCTATGGCGGTGTTCCTCGTTGTACCATTCAACAAATTTCTGCACCCACAGCCTCGCTTCAAGCAAGCTGTCAAAGGGACGTTCAGGCCATTGCGGGCAGTATTTGGCCGTGCGGAAAAGCGTCTCCGCATAGGCATTGTCATTGCTCACCCGCGGACGGCTGAACGAAGGCTCGACACCTAGTGAAATCATGCTCTCGCGCAGCAACGAGCCCTTCATCACATGGCCGTTGTCCGAGTGCAGCACCAGCGCTCGACCGGCCGTACGCTCGCGTAAACAGCCCTTTTCCAGCAAGACACAGGCATGTTCCGCACATTCGGATTCGTGCACTTCATTGGCCACCAGCTTGCGGCTGTAGATGTCCTTGACCATGTACCAGTAGAAAAAACGACCCTTCACCGTGCTCGGCAACCAGGTGATATCCCAGCACCAGACCTGGTTGGGGCCATCCGCCCGATGCGTGGTCAAGATGCGACGCTTGGGGGCCTTTGCACGGCCGCGTCGCGTGAGCTGGTTGTGCGCTTTCAATACTCGGTAAAACGTCGACTCCGAGGCCAGGTAAATCCCTTCGTCCGCCAGCTTTGGCACAATCTGATGCGGCGTCAGGCTCGAATAACCCGGCTGGTTGGCCGCGTCCATCACAGCCTGGCGCTCGGCTTCGCTGAGCTTGTTCGGCGGCGGTTTGCGCGGGACTGTCTGACGCTTGTCGGCGTCGCTGTGACGCCAACGCTGCACGGTCCGAAGGCACAATCCCAGCTCGTTGCAAGCACGAAACCGGCGTGCGCCGGCGTCGACGGCAGCAGCGATCAATACCAGAGCCTGCATGCGATCGGGGGCGCTGATCAGCCTTCCTTGTCCTTGCCCCAGATCGCATTGGCTTTTTTTCTGAGTTCCAGCAAAGCCTCCGCCTCCTTGCGACCGGCATCAGAGCGCGATAATTGTCGCTCCAACTCCTTGATTCGCCGTGAATCGGCAGTCTGCTTTTTGCTGGGTTGAACATCGAGCGCCGCGTTGGCGTTCTGACAGGCCAGGCGCCATTGCTGGATCTGCTCGGGAAAAATACCCTTGATCCGGCAGTACTGGGAAAGCTCGACCTCGCTCAGCGGCGCGGTCTCCATGACAGCGTTGAACTTGTCAGCGCTGGACCATTGATCGCTGGTCTTGTTGTTTCCAGGAACGATCAACCCTTTATCTCTAGCCATTTGTCTCCAGTTCCTAAGCGACTGTGGAGTGACGCCGATTGCGACGGCGAGCTCTGCCACGGAGCGGTTCAGGGGCGGCATCATTTGCTGAACCGCCCAGTCTCTGAAGTCATTGTCATAACGCTTCGTCATTGCCTTGCACCTTCGCCCCCTTGGATGATTGAGTCAATCAACAAAGGTGACAGGTAGGCTGACACGGGGGGGTCGCCCCAAAAAGGAAGCAAAAAGGGCTTGCCCCTGCTTGGGCCCTCCGCTGCGCTACGGGTCCCCTCCCTCCGGCGTCGCTCAAGCGGACGACGGCCCGGAATAGAAGCGCCTCCGGTTCCGTCTTCCCCGGCTACGCCAGGGACCGCTTGATCAACGCCTCCAGTCGGCCCGGGCGCTTTACGGGGCATACAATCAAGATCAAAAGCCAGATCAACAGCAGATCACAAACAGATCACAAGCCAGGTCAAGATCAGGTGCGCGGGCGCTGTGCTTCTTTGAGTCGCTGCGCGACTGTCCAACTGGTAGCGTTCGGGCGCACATCATCCAGCGCCGGCGGCTCACGGTACTCCGGGTAATCCCGGCCAATCGCCTCGCGCAGCACCGCCGGCAAGGCTTCGATACCTGCAACGGTCTGCCCCATGGCGTTGAACACCATCAACCCCGGCCGGCTGCCCATGCGCATGAACGGCAGCCACGGCGCGATACGCACCCATGCCAACGCCGCATTCGCGCTGTCGGTGTCTTTACTGAGCAGCGCCTCGCGGTCGGCCACGAAATCGAAGATTTCCATGGCGTGGTAGTGGTTGCCGACGTACTCCTGGTAATCGCCCGCCAAGGGATTGGGGTAGAACAGCGGGATCTCGCTGGCGGCGAATACACGCTCGCCCTGGACGCGGAAGGGGGAGGCCAAAGGCTGGCCCTGAGGGTCGCGCTCGAAGAACGGGCGCAGGTTCACCGGGTCGTTGGCCACGTGCATCACCGGCACGGCAGCTTGAGTCCAGGGGTTGTGCCAGGTCTTCAAGGGTTCGCCCGTCACCGGGTCGAGGTACAGCATCAGTTCGCGCGACACCAGCCGGAAGCCGGCGCCGCGCTGGGGGTCGTGCAGGCTGCCGCATTGACGAATGTTCATGCCCTCGACCTTGAACAGCAAACGGTCGGGCTCGCCTTCGCGCCGCGCCCAGGCCTGGCCGGACCAGTGGAACACCACGGGCTTGCCGTCCACGGTGGAACCGTGGAGTTTGCGCAGGGCGGTGAGGGCGCCCAGGGGCTGGTGGAGATCGATCATGGCAAAGACTTCCCTGGTGGGTAAATGCCCGCAGTCTACCGCCGGAACGTGCAGAGACAATGGAAAAAGCCCCGGCAACCACCGGCGCAAGCTACGCTGAGCAATGGTTTTCCCAGCCCTGAAGGCCGACCATGACTGACCTCCTTCCCGAACCCCAGGCCGTCTGCAGTCCCATCACCAGCAGCGTCATCTTTATCGTCGCCACCGTGGCGCTGGGCGCCGAGGCCGCCGACACGGTGCGCGGCTGGTGTGGCGACGTGGCGGCGCTGACCCGCACGGTGGGCAAGCGCGTGCCCGACGGCAAGCTGTCCTGCGTGTGCGGCTTCGGCTCCACAGCCTGGGACGTGCTGTTCGGCGCGCCGCGCCCGATGCAGTTGCACCCGTTCCGCGAGTTCGGCCCCGAAGGCCGCCGTGCGCCCGCCACGGCCGGTGACCTGCTGCTGCACATCCGCGCCGACCGCATGGACCTGTGTTTCGAACTGGCCACCCAGCTGTGCACCGCCCTGGGCGATGCCATCCTGGTGGTGGACGAGGTGCAGGGCTTCCGCAACTTCGACATGCGCAGCATGGTCGGCTTCGTCGACGGCACCGAGAACCCCGCCGGCCGCAAACTGACTGATTCCACCCTGATCGACAGCGAAGACCCGGCGTTCGCCGGCGGCAGCTACGTGATGGTGCAGAAGTACCTGCATAACATGACCGCCTGGAACGCCCTGAGCGTGGAAGACCAGGAACGGGTGATCGGCCGCAGGAAGCTCTCGGACGTGGAATTGGACGACGCCCACAAGCCCAGCAACTCCCACAGCGCCCTGACCACGCTCACTGAAAACGGCCAGGAAGTGAAAATCCTCCGCGACAACATGCCGTTCGGCCGCCCCGGCATGGGCGAGTTCGGCACCTATTTCATTGGCTATGCGCGCTCGCCGTCGGCCCTGGAAAAAATGCTCGAGAACATGTTCGTGGGCCGCCCGGCCGGCAACTATGATCGCTTGCTCGACTACAGCACGGCGGTGACCGGCGGGTTGTTCTTCGTGCCTTCGGCGCAACTGCTGGAGCAGTTGGCGGAGCGCAAGCCCTGACGCGGGTATCGACAAACGTCGTGATTTTCACTGGCGTGCCAGCAGGGCATCATCAGGGGCCAACCGCCTTGGAGCTTCGCTGATGATCGACCACCTCGACCACCTGGTCCTCACCACCATCGACCTGGACGCCTGCAAGGACTTCTACACCCGCGTGCTCGGCATGCGCCTGGAAACCTTCGGCCAGGGCCGCCTGGCCTTCGTGTTTGGCCGGCAGAAGATCAACGTGCACGTGCGCGGCCACGAGTTCGAGCCCAAGGCGCACCTGCCGGTGCCGGGCGCGCTGGACCTGTGCTTCATTGCCAGCACGCCCCTGGAGCAGGTGATCGAACACTTGCACGCCCAGCAGTGGCCTGTCCTCGAAGGGCCGGTGATGCGCACCGGCGCCACCGGGCCGATCCGCTCGGTGTATGTACGTGACCCGGACCTGAACCTGATCGAGATTTCGCAACCGGCCTGACCGCCTTTCACCTGGAGATGCACATGGACCCGTACACCCCCTTGTTCGACCGCGTTCTGCTGACCAACGATGACGGCATCAGCGCCCCTGGCCTGGCCGCGCTGGAAGCCATTGCCACGAAACTGGCCCGCGAGGTCTGGGTGGTGGCACCGGCCCACGACCAGAGTGGCGTGTCCCATGCCATCAGCATTCACCACCCGCTGCGCGTGGAAACCCTGGGCGAGCGGCGCTTTGCCGTACAGGGGACGCCGGGCGATTGCGTGGTGCTGGCGTTGCAGCACCTGATGCCGCACAAGCCGACGTTGATTCTGTCCGGGGTCAACCGCGGCGCCAATCTGGGGGTGGAAACGGCGTTTTCCGGCACGGTGGGCGCGGCGATGGCGGGCATGTTGCTGGGTGTTCCGTCGATTGCCCTGAGCCAGGCGTTTACCAAAGGCCAACCGGTGAAGTGGGCTACCGTCGAGGCGCTGGGGGTGGATGTGCTGGCGCGCGTGGCGCAGGCGGACTGGGCGGCGGGCAGTTGCCTGAACATCAATTTCCCCGACGTGGAACCGGCGGCCTGCAAGGGCACGCAGTACACGTCCCAGGGCACGGGCAGGCTGAACGGTATTCAGGTGACGGGGCAGCAAGACCCGCGCAACGTCGAGTATTTCTGGTTGAACATGTCGCGCACGGAGAGCTTCGACGAAGAGGGCACCGAGACTCACGGTGTGTTCAATGGCTATGTAACCGTGACGCCGTTGACCTTCGAGCGCACGGCCCAGGCAGTCCTGGACTGCCTGAAATAATGTGGGAGCGGGCTCTGCCCGCGAAAAGAACACTGCGGTATGTCAGGCAATACGCGGTGCATTTTTCGCGGGCAGAGCCCGCTCCCACGGCAGCCGATCAATGCGGCGCGCGCGGAATGGTCTTCAGCAGGTCTTCCGGGGTGATGTGCCCCACAACGCTCTTGTTGCTGCCCGGCGGTGCCAGGTCGAGGATGTGGCCTTTCATCTTGCCGATGACGTGCATCTCGCACGGCTTGCAGTCGAACTTCAGGGTCAGCACTTCATCGCCGTGAATCAGCTGCATCGGTGCGACCTTGGTGCGCACGCCCGTCACGCCCTTGGCCTGCTTGGGGCACAGGTTGAAGGAGAAGCGCAGGCAGTGCTTGGTGATCATCACCGGCACTTCGCCCGGTTCCTCGTGGGCCTCGTAGGCGGCGTCGATCAGCTTCACGCCGTGACGGTGGTAGAAGTCGCGGGCCTTCTGGTTGTAGACGTTGGCCAGGAACGACAGGTGCGAGTCGGGGTACACCGGTGCCGGCACGGTCTCGGCCTTGCGGCCACCGCGCGGGTGGGCAGCGACGCGCGCCTCGGTCAGGGCGTCGATCACTTCGCGGCGCAGGGCCTTGAGCTGCGAGTTGGGGATGAAGTACGCCTGCGGTGCGTCCAGCTTGATGTCGGTGGCGTGGTACTGGGTAGTGCCCAGTTGGCCCAGCAGGTCATGCAGTTGGTCCAGCGCCTGCTCGGGCTTGTTGGCCGCGCCGAAGGGGCCGTCCAGGCTGACGCTGGCGCTGATGCCTTCCTCGCTGGTGACGGTCAGTTGCAGGCGATCCTCGCGCAACTGCGCCTTCCAGTTCACGCCAATGCGGCGTTCGGCGGAGGTCTTCTGCAGGGCCTGTTGCCAGTTGTGGTCCAGGTTGCGGTTGAGCGGGTGGTTGGGGCGCGCCTTGTACAGGTCGGCCGGCATCTCGTTGGGCTCGACGCGGTAGCGGTAGCGCTTCTCGCCGTCTTCCTCGAACTCGCCTTTGGGCTCGGCGATGTTGGCGCGGAAACCCACCACTTCGCGCTTGATCTGCACGTTGAGGCCGTCGCCGTTGGTCAACGGCTCATGGGTGACCACCAGCAGGTCGCGCTTGCCGACCTTTTCCACCACGCCCACGGCCAGGCCGGTGAAGGTGGGGGTGTCGAAGGCGCCGATGTCCACCTTGCGGTCGGTGACGAAGTAGTCGGTGCTGCCGCGGTGGAAGGTCTTGTCCGGGTCGGGCACGAAGAAGTGCGCGGTGCGGCCGCTGGAGGCGCGGGCCAGGTCCGGGCGGCCTTCGAGGATATCGTCCAGGCGCTGGCGGTAGTAGGCGGTGATGTTCTTCACATAGCCCATGTCCTTGTAGCGGCCTTCGATCTTGAACGAGCGCACGCCGGCTTCCACCAGGGCGCGCAGGTTGGCGCTCTGGTTGTTGTCTTTCATCGACAGCAGGTGCTTCTCGAATGCCACCACGCGGCCCTGGTCGTCTTTCAGGGTGTAGGGCAGGCGGCAGGCCTGGGAGCAGTCGCCACGGTTGGCGCTGCGGCCGTTCTGCGCGTGGCTGATGTTGCACTGGCCGGAGAACGCCACGCACAGGGCGCCGTGGATGAAGAACTCGATGGCAGCATCGGTTTCATCGGCGATGGCGCGGATTTCCTGCAGGTTCAGCTCGCGGGCCAGCACTAGCTGCGAGAAGCCGGCCTGGTCGAGGAACTTGGCCCGGGCCAGGGTGCGGATGTCGGTCTGGGTGCTGGCGTGCAGCTCGATGGGCGGAATGTCCAGCTCCATCACCCCCAGGTCCTGGACGATCAGCGCGTCGACGCCGGCATCGTACAGCTGGTGGATCAGTTTGCGCGCCGGTTCCAACTCGTCATCGTGCAGGATGGTGTTGATGGTGGTGAACACGCGGGCGTGGTAACGGCGGGCGAATTCCACCAGGCGGGCGATATCGGCCACCTCGTTGGAAGCGTTGTGGCGCGCGCCGAAGCTTGGGCCGCCGATGTAGATGGCGTCGGCGCCATGCAGGATGGCCTCGCGCGCGATCTCTACGTCGCGGGCAGGGCTCAGCAATTCCAGGTGATGCTTGGGTAGGGACATGGTTTTTTAGTCAGGCTTTTGCACGGTCAAGGCGGGCATTGTAGCGGTGAAATAGAAGCAGTGGCAGTTTTCCCGTAGCAGCTGCCGCCAGGCGGCGTCCGCTGGCGGCGCTGAATTTGGCGTGCGGGACGCGGCCTGCGGCCGCTGCTACTGGATTTACGCCTTGGCGGCCATGGCGGTGACTTCCACGCGCATGCCTTCCACCGCCAGCGACGCCACGCCCACCGCGGCGCGCACCGGCCAGGGCTTGGCGAAGAAGCGCTGGTACACCTCGTTGAACGCGGCGCGGTCGGCCATGTCGGTGAGGTAGATGGTCAGGTGCATCACCCGGTCCATGGAGCTGCCGGCGCGCTCCAGGGCCACTTTCAGCGCCTGCAGGGTGCATTCGCTCTGGGCAGTGATGCTGCCCAGCTCCAGGCTGCCGTCGGCGCGGGTGGGGATCTGGGTGGAGACCAGGATGCCGTTGAAGCTGGCAACGTCGGACGAGATGGAGTCTGCGTCCGGGTCAGGAGTGAAAGTCAGCATGTGCACCTCGGGGGTCAGCTTTATGAAAGGCGGGCACCATACCGCCAACCCGGCGCTTCAGCCAACCTTCTCGGCCAGCGAGCCGCCCAGCACGTACAACGCGCCGCCCACCACCAGGAACGCCGCCAGCACGTAGAACATCGCCGCCGGCGCCAGCCAGGCCAGGGCCAGGCCGCACACCACCGGGCCCAGGGCGCCGCCCAGGTTGGAGAGGTTCTGCGCCGCGTAGTACATGCCGCGCAGGTGCGTGGGGGCGATGCGGTCGATGAACATGTACTCGGCCGGGAACACGATGATCTCGCCCAGGGTGAAGATGAACATCGCCAGCGCCCAGGCGGTCAGGCTATGGGCCACGGAAAAGCCCACCAGGCCGGCCAGGAACAGCGCCAGGCCGACGATCAGCCAGGGCGTCAGCCGCTGTGCGTCGATGTGCTTGCCCACCGCGTACTGCAGGCCGATGACCACGCTGGCGTTCACCGCCAGCACGGTGCTGATCACCGCGTACACCTGCTGCGGGTCGCTGGTCAGCACCAGGTATTGCGACAGGTAGGCGGTGAACTGGCCGAACACCACCGCGCTGAGAATGCCGCCGACGGTGAAGCACACCAGGCGCCGGTCCTTGAGCAGCACCTGGCCCACGCGCATGAAGGAAAAGCCTTCGCTGGCCGCCTCGGGCCCGCTCAAGTGGCGGTCACCGTACAGCGCGTACAGCCCCAGGAACACCACACCCAGCAGCGCCGACAGCATGAACGGCAGTTGCAGGCTGACGCCCGCCAGCCCCGCGCCCATGAACGGGCCCACGGCGTAGGCGATGTTGATCAGGGTGTAGCGCAGGGAAAACACCCGGGCCTGCTCGTGGTCGGGCAGCAGCCGGCCGAAGCTGGCCTTGGCCACCACGTCGATCACCGAATAGGCGAAGTTGAAGGCCACCAGGAACAGGAAGAACACCGTCAGGCTGGAGGTCAGGCACATGCCCACGAAACCGGCGACGAAGCAACCGGTAAAACCGAGGATCAGCCGGTAGGGGCTGAGCCGGTCGGTGAGGTAGCCGCCATACAGGCTCAGCACCGAGCCCGCCACCAGCGCGCCGCCAATCACCGCGCCCACGGCGGATACGTCCAAACCGTAGTGCGACGTCAGATAGATGACCAGATAGGGCAGGGTGATGGCCCGGCCCAGGGTTAGCAGGAAGGCGCTGGCCAACAGCAGGTTGACGGCGAGAGGGTAGTGCCGAAGGGTGGCGAGCATGGGGCGTCCAAACAAATGCCTGAACCACCGATCGTAGCAGCTGCCGCCAGGCTGCGTCACGGCCCCACGCCCCCACGCCCCCGCAGGTAGGCCGCCGGACGCAGCCTTCGGCAGCTGCTACGCCACCATCGTGTAGCAGCGGCCACAGGCCGCGTCACAGGGTCTACACGTGAATCAGCGCCACCGAGAAAAACAGCACCAAAATGGCGGCAAGGGTCAGGTGAACATTCATGGCGGCGTCGTCCGTTGGCAAATGGAATGCAGGCAGCTTATGAAGGTTCGCGCTCAAGGGGTAATTGATCAGGCAGATTTGGACTATCAACCTGATTGATAGCCCCGTAGCCTGCGGCAAAGCACAGCAGCGCCAGCACCGAGCAACCGAGCATCACCCCGGCCATGGCATGGGCCGAATGACCGTCGTACAGCAAACCCACCAGGAAACCCGAGGCCGCGCCACCGGCCATCTGCATCGCCCGCAGCAACGCGGCGCCGGAGCCGGCCACCTGGTGCAGGCCTTCCAGCGAGGCGTGGGTGGCGTTGGGCATCACCAGTCCAGTGCACACATTACTCAGCACCACCAGGGCCGCCAGTTGCAGCATCGGCGCGCTGGTGAACGCGCTGCACAGCACCAGCCCCAGGCTGCAGCCCAGGCTGGCCAGCAGGCTCAGGCCAATGATGCGCGCCTCGCCCCAACCGCTGCGAATCAGCCGCCCGTTCAGCCACGAACCGCCCAGGGTGCCCAGCGCGGTCACTGCGAACAGCACGGCAAAGCCCTGGCTGCTCAGGCCCAAAGCGTCCATGAACACCAGCGGCGAGGCGGTGATGTAGGCGAACAGGCCGGCGAAGTTCAGCGCCAGGATCAGCGCACACACCACGAAACGGCGGTTGCGCAGCACCTGGCGGTAGGTGGCGATCAGCGGCTGGGCGCTGCGTTTGGCCGGCGGGTGGGATTCGCGCAGCGACAGCCTGGCGCTGGCCAGCAGCGCCACGCCGGCCAGCGCCAGGGTCGCATAAATGCTGCGCCAGCTGCCCAGGCTGAGGATGCCGGCGCCCAGCAGCGGGGCCAGCAGCGGCGCGACGTTGTTGATGGCCACCAGCGCGCTTTGCAGCGAGCGGCCCTGGGTGCCGGTGAAGGCATCACGCACGATGGCGATGGGCATGGCCGCCGCCGCACCCGCCGCTGCGCCTTGCAGCAGGCGGCTGGCCAGCAGCACGGGCATGCTCGGGGCCAGCGCGCAGGCAAGCCCCGCCAGGGTGAACACCGCCAGCCCGGCAAACAGGATCGGCCGCCGGCCCAGGCGGTCCGACAGCGGCCCGAACAGCAGCGGGCCGAGCACAAAGCCGAGGATGAACAGGGTGATGGTCTGCGCCGCCGCGGCAGAATCGCTGTGCAACGCGCTGCCCACCTGGCTGATGGCCGGCAGCGCCATGTCGGTGGACAACGGCGGCAGGGCAGTGCAGGCGCCCAGCAGCAGGATGTAGCGCCAGGGGGCGTGGGATGTGCTCATCGCAGGGTCTCGTCGGGCCAATCCCTGATCCTAGCGAACGCGCAGGCCAAGGCAAAATGAAACCTGTAGCGGCTTGCGCAGCTCTGCGCCGGGCCTTGTGTACACTGGGGGTAATCAGCGCCGCCGAGGGCCAGCGCAGCCTGGCGGCAGCGGCTACGGTGCCTGCAACTTCGAGATGAGTACTGCCATGAACCTTGCCCCCGAAGACCTCGCCCAACTGCAAGTGGCGAAGCACCTGCTGGAAAACCCTGGTTTCGTCGCCAAGGTCACCAGCATCATCGGCATGCCGGTGGAGGCGGCGCTGCGGCACCTGCCGGGCAGCGTCACCCGGCAAATCGCCACGGTGACCCGCTCGGCGTTGGTCAAGGCGCTGGACGCCGCAGTGTTCACCCTCAAGGACGTGCCTGGCGAGAGGTCCTCCAACCTGTGGCACAAGGCGGGCATTGCCGTCAGCGGCGGGGTGGGCGGCTTCTTCGGCTTCGCCGGGCTCAGCGTCGAGCTGCCGCTGTCGACCTCGATCATGCTCCGCTCCATCGCCGACATCGCCCGCAGCCATGGCGAGCGCATCGACAGCGAAGAGGCCAAGCAGGCCTGCCTGGCGGTGTTCGCGCTGGGCGGCCGCTCGGCCAGCGACGACGAGTCGGAAACCGGCTATTACACCGTGCGCGCGGCGCTGGCGAAGTCGTTGAGCGATGGTTCGATCATCAAGCTGATCAGCGCCATTGCCGAGCGCTTCAGCGTCAACGTCGGCGAAAAGGCCGCGGCCCAGGCGATTCCGGCGCTTGGCGCGGTGGGCGGCTCGCTGATCAACCTGGCGTTCATCGATCACTTCCAGGACATGGCCCGCGGGCACTTCATGGTGCGCCAGCTGGAGCGGCGCTACGGCCATGACGCGGTGCAGCAAGCCTACCAGGCCTTGCCGCGCCAGGGCTGAGGCTCAACCCCGCAGCGCGCTGGGGCTCAGGCCCAGGCGCTGTTTGAACGCCGTGGCCAAGTGCGCCTGGGAGGCGAAACCGCAGGCCAGGGCAATGTCGGCCAGGCGCGCGCGGCGGTTACGCAGCAGCTCACGCGCCCGCGCCAGGCGGCGGTCGATCAGGTAGCTGTGGGGGCTCTGGCCGGTGGCCTGTTTGAACGCACGGAGGAAATACCCTTCTGACAGCCCCAGCAGCGTGGCCATGGCCTGCACGCTCAAAGGCCCGTCGAGGCCGGCGTCGATGAATTCATCCAGCAGGCCCAGGCGCCGCGCGGTCATGGCGTCGCCGTGGGCAGCAGGCAGCGCCTCATCGGCTGCGCGCGCCGCCAGGGCCAGCGCCCAGGCCTCCCACTCATCAGTGGGCGAGGCCCGCAGCAGCGCCCGGCGCATGCCCAGGGCCAGCGCCGTGGCCTGGCGGTCGTTGCGGTTGTTGAACGGCTGCGCGCCGGCCAGCGGCAGGCCATCGGTGCGCACCACGCGCAGGTATTCGCCGCCGCGCGCCGAGGTGGAATACACATCGCAGCCGGCCGGCACGAACGCCAGGCCGTTGGGCGTGGCCAGGAAGGGGCGCACCCGGTCGCTGCCGATGGCGTGCACGCCGCGCTGGCTGTCGAAGGCGAAGCCGATTGCCGATTGGCTGGCGACATAGCGCGCGTCGTAGGCATTGGCCGGCAGCAATTCGATCGCCCACGGCCCGGCTTCGGCGCGGCGGACCGGTTCGTTGGCAGGGGACGGGCGTAATGGCTGGGTCATGCCGGCCATCCTACGCAAACTGCGGCCAAAAGGTCAGGTCAGTTTTTTGAAAGCCTGTGCGCGGCCCTGCCCTCTACAGTGGGGGAAACCCAGGAGGACTGCCCCATGCTCACGCTGACCCGCCACGATATCGAAGCCGCCGCCCGCCAGGTCTACCCGGTGATGCCCGCCACCGCCCAGTACGCCTGGCCGCTGCTGGCCCAGCGGCTGGGTTGCGAGGTGTGGGTGAAGCACGAGAACCACACGCCCACCGGCGCCTTCAAGGTGCGCGGCGGCATCACCTTCATGCACTGGCTCAAGCAGGCCCATCCCGACACCGCCGGCATCGTCACCGCCACCCGCGGCAACCACGGCCAGAGCCTGGCGCTGGCGGCCCGGGTGGCCGGGCTGCGGGCGCTGATCGTGGTGCCGTTCGGCAATTCGCTGGAGAAGAACAGCGCCATGCGTGCCTTCGGTGGCGAGCTGGTGGAATACGGCCGCGACTTCGACGAGGCCCGCGAGGAAGCGGCGCGCCTGGCCCAGCGCGAAGGCCTGTTCCTGGTGCCGCCGTTCCACGGCGAACTGGTGAAGGGCGTGGCCACTTACGCCCTGGAGCTGTTCAACGCAGTGCCGGACCTGCACACCCTGTATGTGCCGGTGGGCTGCGGCTCGGGCATCTGCGCGGTCATCGCCGCCCGTGACGCGCTGGGGTTGAACACCCGAGTGGTGGGGGTGGTGGCCAGCGAAGCGGCGGCGGCCAAGCGCTCCTTCGACAGCGGCACCGTCCAGGAGACGGCCACCGCCAACACCTTCGCCGACGGCCTGGCCGTGCGCAAGCCCATCGCCGAGGCGTTCGCGATGTACGCGGCGGGTGCAGAACGCTTCGTTGCCGTCACCGAGCAACAGCTCGCCGACGCCGTGAACGTCTACTACACCGACACCCACAACCTCGCCGAAGGCGCCGGCGCCGCGGCCCTGGCTGCGCTGATGCAGGAACGCGAGGCAATGCAAGGCAAACGCGTGGCAGTATCCTCTCCGGCGGCAACATAGACAGATCAGTCTATATAAACCTCGTAGCAGCTGCCGAAGGCGGCGTCCCGCGCTAGACATGACGCAACATTGACGCTGGACGCGCCTGCCGCCACCCTGTAGCAGCGGCCAAAGGCCGCGTCCATTGACCCACCGCAATGTACGCGGACGCGGCCTGACGGCCGCTGCTACAGGGAGTGATACCAATGATCCGCCCAGCCTTGGTCACCGATGCGACCACCCTCTGCACCGCCGAACGCGACACCGCGCGCACCCCAGGGCTGTTGGTCTCACACCCCCACGAACTGCAGCCCGAAGCCTTTGCCCGCAAGATTGCCGCGCTGGCAGGCAATGGCCTGTACCTGGTGGCCGAGCGCGACGGCCGGGTGGTCGGCCATGCATTGCTTGAACCCCTGGGCCTGGAAGCCCTGGCCCATGTGATGAGCTTGACCATCGTCGTGCACCCAGGGCATACCGGCCGGGGCATTGGCGCCCAGCTCATGACCCACTTGTTGGAATGGGCGGCAGCCCACCCCGGGGTGCTCAAGGTGGAACTGCGCGTTCGCGAAACCAACCACCGGGCCATCGCGCTGTACCAACGCTTCGGTTTTGTCGAGGAGGGGCGCTTGCAGCAACGTATTCGCTTGCCCGATGGCACTTTCATCGCCGACATCACCATGGCCTGGTTCGCCCCGGCGTCATGAACTCACTGGCCTTCGGCTACCATCGACCGCTACTCTCAAGGGTGAAACACTCGGGGTTTGAAGGGGAAGAAGAGCACGCCGTGAATATCCAATGGAAAGGGCTGCGGCCGATCCAGGGCGAGGTGGTCGTTGTCGAGGATGACCCCACCTTGCGGCAGTTGATGGTGGACATCGTCGTCGAACTGGGGGCTTCGTGCATCGCCTTCGACAACGCCGAGGACGCCTTGGTGCACATGCTCAGCCCCGTGGCGAACTGTGGGCTGGTGATTGCCGATCACGGCGTGCCTGGCAGCATCAAGGGCATGGAGCTGGCTGCCATGGTGCAGCAGAAATGGCCGGGCACCGGCTTTGTGTTGACCTCGGGCTATTTGCTCGACGTCTCCGGCTTGCCGCCGCCGTTGGTCTACCTGCTCAAGCCCTGGTCCATCGATGCGCTGGTAGTGGCCATCGCCCAGACCTTGCAGCCAGGCGTTGCCATTCACAAGGTCGGCTGACGACCCACTGTTACACATTTCTGGCAATACAAGCAGCCTGGCGACCTTGGCCATTTGGCAGTAAGTTATATGCCAATTGGCAAGATTGCAGGAGGCACCATGAACGCCGCAGCCAGCGACAACACCGGGCACAAGCCCGAGCCCCGGAAAACCAAGCGCCGCCCACCTATCGAAACCCGCGAGCAGGCTGCCGTCTATGGCCTTGGTGAAACGGTGGAAGGCCCCTTGGTGGATTACCTGCTGAAGGGCAGGGGCGACGACCGCATGGCGGTCTACCACGCGGTGCAGGCGGGCTTCCCCCTGGCGGACGTGCTGCGCATGGTCAACACCAGCGAGGCCTTCCGGCGCGGTGGCGTGCTGGCGAAGATCATCGGCGCCTCGGATCGCACCCTGGCGCGCCGCCTGCAGGAGCCGGCCCGGGCGTTATCCGCCGAGCAGAGCACGCGGGCCTTGTACTACGCCGAAATCATGGAAAAGGCCACCGACGTGCTGGGCTCGCGTGCGCTGGCCGAGCAGTGGCTGGTGCAGCCGGCGCGGGGCCTGGACGGCGAAGCGCCGCTGGGCCTCATCGCCAACGCGGTAGGCGTTGAACTGGTGAACGACTTCCTCACCCGCATGGACTACGGAGTGTATTGATGCCCAGGCATCCACTGAGCGGTGAAATACACTTCTGGCGGCTGGACGCCGCCCGGCACGCCCCTGGCTGGCGCACCGGGCTGGGCGCCGAACGCGGCGGCGGGCGCTGGAACCCCAAGGGCCTGGCCACGGTATACGCCAGCCTCGACCCGGCCACGGCCATTCTCGAGGTGGCGGTGCACAAGGGCTTCGCGGCGCTGGACAGCAAGGCCCACGTGCTCACCCAGGTGCGGGTGCTGGATGCCTCGGCCGTGCATGTGCTCGAACCCCACGCCATGCCCAACCCCAACTGGCTGGTGCCGGGCACGCCCAGCCGCAGCCAGCAGCAGTTCGGCGCGCAACTGCTGGGCCAGCATCCGTTCGTGGTGGTGCCGTCCAGCGTGTCCCGGCACAGCTGGAACCTGCTGATGAACCCTGCGCTGGCCGCCGGCCTGCACGAAGTCGTGTTGCAGGAACCCTTCGCCCTGGACGGGCGCCTTGACCCTGCCGAACGTTGCTGAGGCCCTGAATGAAAATCACCGCAGGCACCCCTGCCGATGAGCTGGAACTACCCTTCACCCCACCCTTCGACTGGGCGCGCATGCTGCGCTTCTTCGGCGGCCGTTCCACCGGTGGCGTCGAGACCGTGGACGGCGACCGTTATATCCGCACCCTGCATTGGCAAGGCGCGCCAGGGCTGCTCACGGTGCGCAAGGACCCCACGCGCCCCTGCCTGATCGCCAGGGTGGAAGGCGAAGCCAGCCGTTTCCTGGCGGACATGGCGCCCAGGTTTGGCCACCTGTTCGACCTGCACACCAATCCGCAGCACCTGCGCGAGGCGTTCGACCGCGACCCCGGGCTGCGCCGCCTGGTCGCCCAGGCGCCGGGCCTGCGTATTCCCGGGGCCTGGTCGGGCTTTGAACTGGTGGTGCGCACCATTGTTGGCCAGCAGGTCAGCGTCAAGGCGGCCACCACCATCGTCGGGCGCCTGGTGCAGCGCGCCGGTGCGCCGGCCCAGGCGCCGTTCCACCCCGACACGGCCTGGCTGTTCCCCACGCCGGCGGCCCTGGCGGACGCCAACCTGGAGAAGATCGGCATGCCCGGCAAGCGCGTGGAGACCCTGCAGGCGTTTGCCCGTGCGGTGGCGGAGGGGGTGCTGGATATCGATGCGGAGACGCCGGACGTTCCGGCCCTGCGCAAGGGCCTGCTGGCCATGAAGGGCATTGGCCCCTGGACGGTGGAATACGTGGCCATGCGCGCCTGGCGCGACGCCGATGCCTGGCCCGGCACCGACCTGGTGCTGATGCAGGCCATTGCCCGCCGCGAGGCGCCGCTTGACACCGAGACCTGGCGGCCGTGGCGGGCGTATGCGGCGATGCACCTGTGGAACGAGATCGCCGATAGCGCGGGGATGGCCAAGGGTGGGTAGCATCCTTGGCATCGCGTGATACCAGACGCAGCCTGCGGCAGCTGCTACGCGAATCCATCTGTAGCAGCGGCCGCAAGGCCGCGTCCGAACGCGCCGCCTACAACCAGCCCTTCACCTGCGCGCACACCGCACTCGTGGATATGCCATAACGGTCATGCAAGGTCGGCAGCGCCCCCGCGTCCAGGAACGCGTCGGGCAGGGCGATCTGCCGGAACGTCGGGGTCACACCATTGCGCATCAACAACCCGGCCACGGCTTCGCCCAGGCCACCGACAATCGAATGGTTCTCGGCTGTCACCACCAGCCTGCCTGGCTTGCGCGCCTCGGCCAGAATCGTCTGCGCGTCCAGCGGCTTGATGGTGGGCACGTGCAGCACCGCCACGTCGATGCCGTCGGCGCGCAGCTGTTCGGCCGCCTCCAGGGTGCGCATGGTCATCAACCCGGTGCTGATCATCAGCACGTCGTTGCCGGTGCGCAGGGTCTTGGCCTTGCCGATCTCGAACGTATAGCCGTACTCATCCAGCACCAGCGGCACGTTGCCGCGCAGCAGGCGCATGTACACCGGGCCCTGATGGGCGGCGATGGCCGGCACGGCCTGTTCGATCTCCAAGGCGTCGCAGGGGTCGATCACCATCAGGTTGGGCATGGCCCGGAAGATCGCCAGGTCGTCGGTGGCCTGGTGGCTGGGGCCGTAGCCGGTGGTCAGGCCGGGCAGGGCGCAGACGATCTTGACGTTGAGGTTCTCCTCGGCAATGGCCATGCAGATGAAGTCATAGGCCCGGCGCGCGGCAAACACCGCGTAGGTGGTGGCGAACGGCACGAAGCCTTCGCGGGCCATGCCGGCCGCGGCGCTCATCAGCAGCTGCTCGGCCATGCCCATCTGGTAGAAGCGCTGGGGGTGGGCCTTGGCGAAGACGTGCAGGTCGGTGTACTTGGACAGGTCGGCCGACAAGCCGACGATGTCGGCGCGCTGCTCGGCCAGCGCCGCCAGGGCGTGGCCAAACGGCGCCGGGCGCACCGGCTGGCCCTCGGCGGCAATGGAGGCGATCATCGCCGAGGTGGTCAGGCGCTTCTTGCCCGCTGGGGTCTGGTTGATGCTGTTCATTTGCTGCTCCCGTGCTCGAGGGTGTCCAGGGCCACTTGCCATTCGTGTTCGTCGACGCGGATGAAATGGGTTTTCTCGCGCTGTTCCAGGAAGCTCACGCCCTTGCCCATCCGGGTGTCGCAGATGATCACCCGCGGCTGCGCGCCCGTATGGCTGCGGGCGGTGTCGAAGGCCTGCACCAGGGCGTCGAGGTCGTTGCCGTCGACGCGCTGCACGAACCAGCCGAACGCCTGCCAGCGGTCGACGATGGGCTCGAAGGCGAGGATCTCGCTGCTGTGGCCGTCGGCCTGCTGGTTGTTGACGTCGATGATGGCGATCAGGTTGTCGAGCTTGCGGTGCGAGGCCGACATCGCCGCCTCCCAGGTCGAGCCCTCGTTCAGCTCGCCGTCGGACAGCAGGTTGTAGACGAACGAAGCCGACTGCTTGCGCTTGAGCCCCAGGCAGGCCCCCACCGCGATGCCCAGGCCGTGGCCCAGCGAGCCGCCGGTGATTTCCATGCCGGGGGTGTAGGCGGCCATGCCCGACATGGGCAGGCGGCTGTCGTCGCAGCCGTAGGTTTCCAGCTCATCCAGGGGAATGACCTGCGCCTCGATCAGCGCGGCGTACAGGGCAATGGCGTAGTGGCCGATGGACAGGTAGAAGCGGTCGCGTTGCTCCCAGTGCGGATCGTGGGGCTGGTAGCGCAGGGCGTGGAAGTAGGCCACGGCCAGCAGGTCGGCGGCGCCCAGGGCCTGGCCCACGTAGCCCTGGCCCTGCACCTGGCCCATGCGCAGGGCGTGCTGGCGAATGTTGTACGCGCGTTGTGCCAGGGGCACGCTGGACGGGTGTGCGGAAGTAGCTGTCATGATCAAGACTCCATGGTTTCAACGGTTGACCGAAGCGGCCGGAATGCGCAGCACCAGCCAGGCGCCCAGGCACAGCACGGCGGTGATCAGGTACATGCCGATGGCGCTGGACCCGGTACGGGTGGTGACCCAGCCGATCAGGTAGGGCGAGCAGAAGCCGGCCAGGTTGGCGAAGCTGTTGATGCCGGCGATACCGGCCGCCGCCGACACGCCGCCCAGCAGGGTGGTAGGCAGCATCCAGAACAGCGAGGACGCGCTCAGCACCCCGGCGGCCGCCAGGCACAGGCTGAGCACCGACAGCAGCAGGTTGCTGCCCAGCAGCGCCGCCAGCGCCAGGCCCACGGCGCCGGCCAGCATCGGCACTATCAGGTGCCAGCGCCGCTCGCCCTGGCGGTCGCTGCTGCGGCCCATCAGCAGCATGGCGGCGATGGCGCACAGGTAGGGCAGGCTGGTCATCAGGCCGATGTGCAGCGGGTCGGCGACCCCGGCGTTACGGATCAGGGTGGGCAGCCAGAACGTCAGGGCGTACTGGCCCATGACCACGCAGAAGTAGATGCCGGCCAGCAGCCACAGGCGCCTGTCGCGCAGGAACGCGCCCACCGAGGCATGGCTGACCTTGCGGCTGTTGTCCTCGGCCAGCTCCTGGCGCACCAGCTCCTTTTCGTCGTCGCGCAGCCAGGTGGCCTGGGCCACGCCGTCCTTCAGGCAGGTCAGCACCAGCAGCCCGACCACCACGGTGGGGACGGCCTCGATGACGAACAGCCACTGCCAGCCGGCCCAGCCATGCACGCCGGCGAATTTGGCCATGATCAGCCCCGACAGCGGCCCGCCGAGCATGCCCGACAACGGAATGGCCACGAACCACAGCACGGTCATGCGCGCCCGCCGGTACGAGGGGAACCAGTAGGTCATGTACAGCAGCAGCCCCGGCGCCAGGCCGGCCTCGGCGATGCCCAACAGGAAACGCAGGCCATAGAACTGCCAGGCGGTCTCGACGAAGGCGAACAGGGCGGAGATGACGCCCCACGAAATCATGATGCGCGCAATCCAGCGGCGCGCACCCACGCGGTGGAGGATGAGGTTGCTGGGTACCTCGCAGAGGAAATAGCCGATGAAGAACATGCCGGCGCCCAGGCCGTAGACCGCCTCGCTCAAGGCCAGGTCGTTCATCATCTGCAGTTTGGCGAAGCCGACGTTGACCCGGTCAAGGTAGGCGCACAGGTAGCACAGCATCAGGAACGGCATCAGCCGCCACGCCGTCTTGCGATAGGCGTTGGAGCGCACGGACACCACCGCGTCGAGCGATAGAGTGGTCATGATGGTCTGTTCTCTTGTTGTTATAAGAACAACGCTGGCACCAGGGCCAGCGTGGGTGGCTCAATGAATGAGCATGCCGCCGTTCACGTCCAGGGTGATGCCCGTCAGGTAGGAAGACAGGTCGCTGGCCAGGAACAGTGCGGCGTTGGCCACGTCCTGCGCCTGGCCCAGGCGGCCCAGGGGGATGCCGTCGAGGATGGCCTGGCGGCGCTCGTCCTGCAGCAGGCCGCCGGTGATGTCGGTGTGGATCAGCCCGGGGGCGATGGAATTGACGCGCACCTTGTCCGGGCCCAGCTCCCGCGCCATGGCCCGGGCCAGGCCCAGCACGCCGGCCTTGGCGGCGCTGTAGTGCGGGCCGCCGAAGATGCCGCCGCCGCGCTGGGCCGACACCGAGGACATGCAGACGATGCTGCCCGCGCCCTGGCGGCGCATCGCCGGAATCACCGCCTGGGACATCAGCAGGGTGCCGCGCAGGCTCACGTCCAGCACCTTGTCGTAGTCGCTGCCGCGAATGTCCAGGGTCTTCAGCGGCTGGGTGATGCCGGCGTTGTTGACCAGCACGTCGATGCGCCCGAACTGCTCCAGCACCTGGCCCACGGCCTGGCTGACCTGGCCTTCATCGGCGACGTTGGCGGCCAGGCCCAGGTGGCCTTCGCCCAGGGTGGCGGCGGCGTCGCGGGCAGCGGCGGCGTCCAGGTCAAGGATCACCACCCGCGCGCCCTGGGCGGCGAAGGTGGTGGCGGTGGCGCGGCCGATGCCACGGGCGGAGGCGGCGCCGGTGATGATGACAACCTTGTCTTTGAGCAACATGTGCAGTCCCTCTGATTGTTGTTATGGGTCGGTTGTGCTCAACCGATGACTCAGCTTGTGCCGGGCGGCGGCCCTGAGCAATGCGCTAAACATCATCGGTGGCTGAAAAAAATTCAGCACTCGCGGCCAGCGGTGCTTGAATGAAGCCATCAATAACAAGACCCACGCGCAAGGATTCGCCATGTCCCCGGTCATGCCGCCACTGCCACCCCTGAAAGCAATTCAGGCCTTCGAACAGACCGCGCGCTTCGGCAGCGTGGCCAGGGCCGCCGAGGTGCTGGACCTGACGCCCTCGGCGGTCAGCCACCAGCTGGCCAACCTGGAAGCCTTGATCGGCCGCCAGCTGTTTACCCGTGGCGCCCGTGGCGTGCACCTGACACCCGTGGGCGAGCAGTACCTCAAGGAGGTCTCCGGCATTCTGCAGACCCTGGCGGTGGCCACCGAGCGGGCGGCCAGCGACGTCAGCATCGACTGCCTGCGCCTGCATGCCTCGCCCAGCTTCGGCCTGCTGTGGCTGATGCCGCGCCTGGAGGCGTTCCGCCAGAGCCACCCGGACATCCAGATCAACCTGTCGTGCTCCTACGAGGCGCTGCATTTCAGCCGCGACAAGATCGACGTCGACATTCGCCACGGCCGGCCCGCCTGGCCCAGCTACGAGGTGCGCACCGTGCGCGACGAGTCGGTGGCGGTGCTGGCGGCGCCGGCGCTGCTGGCCCGCCACCCGGTGCGGCAGGCCGCCGACCTGCTGGGCAGCGACCTGATCCTGTCGGCCTCGACCTTGCTGACCTGGCCCGAATGGTTCGCCCAGCACGGCCTGGCGCTGCCGGAGAAGCCTTATGCGCTGAGCTTCGACCGCTCGTACATGACCCTGGAGGCGGCCAGCCTGGGCCTGGGCTTTGCCTTGGAAAGCACCTTGCTGGCGCAGAAATACCTGGCCTCGGGGGCGTTGGTGGCGGTGACGCCGGCGTCACTCAGCGCGCCGGTGGCGGCCCATCACCTGGTGTTTCCGCGCGCACACTCCAGCTTTCCGCGGGTGCGGCGCTTCCTGGCGTGGATGGAGCAGGAGCTGGGGCACGCGTTTGCGTATTGAAGTGCCGACGAAACACTGTTGATGCATCCAGTGGTTGCGGTTATTCTGCGCGGAGAACATTTGTACTCCACCCCGTTGGTGCCCCATGCTCATGACAAACGACCTCGTAGACGCCACTGGTTTCGAACCCTTTCCGTCCCACCTGGAATTGCTGGAACATCAATGCACGCTGCTGGCCAACGAGCTGGATGAAACCAATGCCGAACTGCGGGCATGCCGCCAGCGCATCGCTGCGCTGGTGACCATGCACGGCAGCGACAGCAACGAGATTGCCCGGCTCAAGGCCGAGCTGGCGCGGGTGAAGGGCTAGGCGTCAGGCCGCCTGGGCGCGGGCCGCACGTACTTTCAGGCGGATGCCTTCCAGGTACTGGGCTTCAAGGTCATTGGCCAGGGGGCCGAGGATGGGGTTGTGTTTAAACCCGGCCAGCAAGGTGGCGATCAGGTGGGAGACGGTGGCGTTGGCAGCGTCGACGCTGGCGGGCTGCAGTGGGTCGAACGTCAGGTTCTCCATGGCCACGTCCAGGCGCTTGAGCACCGGTTCGGCTTGCTGAATTTGCTGGCGAAGCGCGTCTAGAGACGATTCCATGGTCACTCCCTGTGTCAGTGGTCAGCTGTCTTCAAACTGTCATATAGCAGTCATCTGCGCCATGGTAAGCCTTGTATATTTCACTAATGTGACACGGATCAACGTAGCAGCGGCCGCAGGCCGCGTCAGGGTTTCAGCGAGCCTTCAGCGCCGGCAAATACGCCGGGCTGTCGGAGATGCTGTTGTGGTCGCAGGCCGGGATGAACTGCAGCGTCGCCACGCCCGGGGCGAAATGCACGTACAGCCGCTCGGTGCTGGCCCGCGGCACCAAGCTGTCGTCGGCGGCCGCCACCAGGCGGGTAGGGGCGCTGACCTGGGGGGCGTAGCGCCATGAGTCGAAGCGGTCCTTGAGCATCCACTGCACCGGGAACAGCGCGAAGCGCTGGCTGGCCAGCTCCGCCAGGCTGTTGAACGGCGTCACCAGCACCAATCGCGCCACCGGCCGCTGGCTGGCCAGGTACACCGCCACGGCGCTGCCCAGGCTGCGGCCGATCACCGTCACGTGGGGGTGGCTGGCGGCAACCAGGTCATACAGCGCCAACGCATCGGCCTGCAACGCGGCCTGGGTGGGCGAGCCGCCGCTGCCGCCGAAGCCGCGGTAATGCAGCAGGTACAGCGCCTGGTCGGCGAAAGTTGCCGAGAAGTCGGCGAGGTTCAGCGACACGTCCTCGGCGTTGCCACCCAGGTACAGCACCGCGTCAGGCCCGTCATGGGGGCGCACCGAGGCTTGCAGGCGCACGCCGTCCACCGTGAACGCCATGAGCGAGGCCGGCGTATCGCCCTCGTTGGGCTGCGGGTGATAAATCAGCGCCCGCTGGAACACCAGCAACGCCGCGCACAGCGCCAAGTAGAGCAGCACGCCGCCGAACACAATACCCCCGAACAAGCGAAACCCTCTACGCAGCACCATGCAACACCCCCAACCTTCCCCCACTTACCGTAGCAGCTGCCGCAGGCGGCGTCCGGCTACAAACGCGGTCCGCCTGGCACCCCGCAGCGCCCGGGACGCGGCCATCGGCCGCTGCTACATCCTGTGGGAGCTGGCTTGCCAGCGAGCTGTTGGGGCCATAAAAGCTCGCTGGCAAGCCAGCTCCCACAAGACAGTTGCTGCTACGTCTGCTCGCGGTATTGGCTGGGCGACAGCCCGGTGTGCTTGCGGAAGAAGCGGCTGAAGTACGCCACGTCGTTGAACCCCAACCCATGGCCGATGGCCTTGATGCTCAGGCTGGAATAGGCCAGCTCGCGGCGCGCTTCCAGCACCAGCCGGGCGTTGATCAGCGCCATGGGCGGCATGCCCAGGTGCTCCTGGCACAGGCGCCCCAGGGTCACCAGGGTCATGCCCAGCTCCCGGGCATAGGCCTGCAGCGGCCGGTGCTGGCGGAAGTGCATGTCGACCAGTTCGCGAAACCGCACCATCTGCTGCGAGCGCCGCGACGCCGGCGCCTCGTCCACGCCCTGCGGGCAGCGGCCGTGGCGCAGCACCTGCACCAGCAGGCCCAGCAGCAGGCCCATGCTGCAGGCCACGTGGTCGCTGGCGCGGTTGTGGTACTCATCGCGCAGGCTGGTGAACAGGGGCAGCAGCGGGTCGGCTGCGGCGGGCCAGGTGGGCAGGTCCACCACCTGTGCCTGCAGCAGCCGTGCCGCCAGCGGCGCCGACACGGCGTCGGCCATGGCCTGCAGCAGGGTCTGCACGGCCGTGATCACCTGGCCCTCCACCGCGCCGTCCCAGCTGAAGCCATGCACGATAGGCGCCGGCACGATGATCGCGCAGGGCGCCTGCACGCGCAGCACCTGGCCGTCGAAACGCAGTTGGCCGCTGCCGTGTTGCAGGTACAGCAGCTGCAACAGGCCTTCATGGCGGTGGGGGGCGATCTCCCAGTGGTGCGCGCCGGAGCGCAGGGAAATTGATTCGACGTGCAGCGCGTCATGCCAGATCGGCTGCATGCGCTCGCCGTACAGGGCGTAGTTGGGAATGGCGGCCATGGTGTCAGGTGTTGTTGTTATGGGCACCGCTACTGTGCCACAGCGTCGTGGCGGGCGGCGTAGTTTGATCGGCATGTGCCGGCCTTTGCAGGTTTTGTCCATTCAAGCCCGGTGGGCGCCAGGCCTACCCTGTGGCCTGTGGAAGCGCCGCCTGTCGCGGCGCCCGTTGGAGAAAACCATGCACAACAAGAACAATGACTGGCTCAACCTGGCCTCACGCGTCTGCGTGGTCACCGGCGCCGCCGGTGGCATTGGCGCCATAGTGGCCCGCGAACTGGCCGCCCAGGGCGCCACCCTGGTGCTGCTGGACCTTGACCTGGACACCTGCCACTCCCTGGCCGCCACCCTGGGCGGCGCGGCCAGCGCCCTGGCCTGCGACATCAGCGATGCCGCCAGCGTGCGCCAGGCCGCCGCCCAGGTGCTGGCCAGCCATGGCCGTTGCGACGTGCTGGTCAACAACGCCAGCGTGATGCGCCCCGGCCGCCTGGAAGACATCAGCCTGGCACACTGGAACCAGGTGCTGGCGGTGAACCTCAGCGGCTACCTGCTGTGCGCCCAGGCGTTCGGCCAGCCGATGCTGGCCCAAGGCAGCGGCAGCATCATCCATGTCGCGTCCATTGCCGCCCACGCGCCGCAACCCTGGAGCGGCGCCTACAGCACCGCCAAGGCGGGGGTGAGCATGCTGTCGCGCCAGCTGGCGGTAGAGTGGGGCGCGCGCGGCGTGCGCAGCAACGCGGTGTGCCCGGGGCTGATCCGCACGCCGCTGTCGGCGGCCTTCTACGCCGACCCGCAGGTGGAACAGCAGCGCAGCGCCATGACCGCCAGCCGGCGCATCGGCGAACCCCAGGACATTGCCGACGCCGTGCTGTTCCTGGCCAGCCAGCGCGCCAGCTACATCAACGGCGCCGAACTGCTGGTGGACGGCGGCTTCGAAAGCATGCCCATGGCCCTGTTGCCACGCCCAGGCTTCGAAGGGGCACGGCCATGAACCGGACCTGCGACGTAGTGGTGGTAGGCGCCGGGGCAGGGGGGCTGAGCACCGCCATTACGGCGAAGAAGGCCGGCCTGGACGTGGTGGTCATCGAGAAGGCCGACTGCTTCGGCGGCACCACGGCGTTCTCCGGCGGCGTGCTGTGGATACCCAACAACCGCCTGGGCAAGGCCCAGCAGGCCAACGACAGCCTGGCGCTGGCGCGCACTTACCTGCGCGACCAGGCCGGGGCCTTTTATGACGACGCGGCCATCGAGGCTTTCCTGGCGCACGGCCCGCAGATGGTCGATTTCTTCCAGCGCGAGACCGCCGTGCAGTTCGTCCCCACCCTGTACCCCGACTACCATCCCGACGCCCCGGGCGGCGTCGACGTGGGCCGCTCGATCCTCGCCGCGCCGTTCGATATCCGCCAGCTGGGCGCCGACATGGCGCGCCTGCGCCCACCGCTCAAGACCATCACCTTCATCGGCATGATGTTCAATTCGTCCAACGCCGACCTCAAGCACTTCTTCAACGCCACGCGCTCGCTGACCTCGTTCGTCTACGTGGCCCGGCGCCTGGCCACCCACCTCAAGGAGATGTTGCTGTACCGCCGCGGCACCCAGGTCACCAGCGGCAACGCCCTGGCCGCGCGGTTGGCCAAGTCGGCGTTGGACCTGGGCATTCCGATTCTCACCGGCACTGCGGCGCGGCAGTTGCTCAAGGACCAGGGCCGCATCACCGGCCTGCTCGCCACCAGCGCCCAGGGCGAATGCCGCCTGCACGCGCGCCGCGCGGTGGTGCTGGCCGGCGGCGGCTTCTCCCACGACCGCCAGCGGCTGCGCGAGGCCTACCCCCACGTCAAGCGCGGCGGCGAGCACTTCTCGCCGGTGCCCGACAGCAACACCGGCGACGGCGCGCGCCTGGCCGAAGCCGTGGGCGGGCGCGTGGACATTCGCCTGCAAGCCGCCGCCGCGTGGATGCCGGTGTCGAAGGTGCCGATGGGCAAGGGCCGCTTTACCGCCTTCCCGCACCTGCTGGACCGCTACAAGCCCGGGGTGATCGGCGTGGACGCCAGCGGCCAGCGCTTCACCAACGAGGCCAACAGCTACCACGACGTCGGCGAGGCGATGATCGCCAACGACGCCGCACGCAGCGACACGGCCATGTGGCTGGTGTGCGACGCGAAAACGCTGGGCAAGTACGGCCTGGGCTACGCCAAGCCATCGCCCATGCCCCTGGGCAAGCTGATTCGCCAGGGCTACCTGTTCAAGGGCCGCACCCTGGCGCAGTTGGCCGCAAAGGCCGGCATCGACGCCGAGGGCCTGGCGCGCACCGTCGCCAGCTACAACCGAGGCGCCGCCCAAGGCCGCGACGAAGCGTTCGGCCGTGGCAGCACCACGTTCAACCGCTACCTGGCCGACCCGCAGCAACGCCCCAACCCCTGCGTGGCGCCCATTGGCGACGGGCCCTATTACGCGGTGAAAACCCTGATGGGCGACCTGGGTACCTTCGACGGCCTGCGTACCAGCGTGGTGGGCGAGGTGCTGGACGCCAGCGACCGGCCCATCGAAGGCCTGTACGCGGTGGGCAACGACCGCGCCAGCATCATGGGCGGCAACTACCCCGGCGCCGGCATCACCCTGGGGCCGATCATGACCTTCGGCTACATCACCGGGCGGCACCTGGCGGGGGTGTTGCAGCAACAGGCAGAGGAGCAGCCAGCATGATCGTCGACCATCGCGTCTATACCATCGTGCCGCGGGGCATGCCCGAGTTTCTGGAAGTGTTCGAGCGCCTGGCGATGCCGATCCTGCTGCGGCACCTGGGGCGGCCGTTGGCGTTCTACACCAGCAGCATCGGCCCGCTGAACCAGGTGGTGCACCTGTGGAGCTATGAGGATTTGGCCGATTTCGAGCGCCGCAGCCTGGCGCGTGACGGGGATGTGGGGTTTGCTGCCTATTTGCAGGCCACGCGGCACCTGGTGGTGGCGCAGGAAACGCGGATCATCCGGCCGGTGGCGTTTGCCTGCCTGAAGTGACGCGGCCTGCGGCCGCTGCTACAGGACCGCGTTTTCGTAGCAGCTGCCGCAGGCCGCGTCCTGGCCCTAAGCCGATTCCAACTGCCGAATCACCTCATGCAACCGCTCGTTGGCAGCCGCCTGCAAGGCCACGTCCGGCGCCTGGCGCACCGGCACGCTGGCCAGGTTGGTCCAGTGGCCGTTGTCGAAGAACCGGTAGCTGGCGTTGCCCTGGGCCCAGTCGCCGGCCAGCAGCGCCTGCAGGTGGAAGGTCTCGGCCAGCTCGCTGGTGCGGCCGCTGGGGTTGCCGTCCAGGTGCAGGCTGAGCTGGTTGACGCCGCCTGGTCCGAACGGCAGCTCGGCGAACTCGCCCCACAGGTCGGCGTGGAATTCGCGCACTGGGTGGGTGGGCTGGGTGATGCGGGCGCTGCCAAACACCTGGCGGGTCACCGTGTTGACCACCAGGTCCAGGGTCAGCTCCGGCGCACCCAGGATGGGTTTGCGCACGTTGAGGCGGGTATGAAACAGACCGATAGCGTTAGCCATGTCAGTGCTCCTTGCTCAGGCTTTGGCGGATTTGGCGGGTTTGCTGGCAGCCGCCTTGTTCTGGTCGATGGCGCTGTGCAAGGCCGCGCCCGCATGGTCGCCGGCCAGGCGCTTGAGCTGCACCAGGTCGCCGCCGGCAATGGCGGCTTCCACCGTGGCCTGGTGGAAGCGCGCGGCCTGGTCGACATGGCCGCGTTCGCGGATGCGCTGGGCGTCCACTTTCACCGGCACCTGCTCGACCGAATGCCACTGGCCGTTGACCTCATACGAGTAGCTGGCAACGCCCAGCTGCCAGTTCGGCTCCAGCACCAGCTGCGCCTTGAAGATGATCGGCGCCGTCGGCCCCTGGCCCGCCTTGCGGCCCTGCAGGGTCAGCAGGATGCGCGCATCGGTCGGTGGAATCAGGCCCAGGTAGGTGTAGTCGCCTGCGACCTGCACATGCAGGTCCAGCGGCGGGTTGATGGCCTGGGTCAGGGTGGCGGCGCCGGTCAGCACGCGGCGCGGGGTGTTCACCAGCAGGTCCAGCTGCAGCTGCTGGGCCCCAGGCTTGTGGGTGCCCACATCCAGGGAAACGGGGAAAAGCCCAACGACGGTGTGCAGAGTTGATTCAGACATTGTTGCCTCCAATGCAAGCAATGGTTAAGGATCAAGTTGCGTTAGTCACAAGGCAGACGGTGGGTGGAGCGCGAAGCCCGCAGGCACGAAACCGTTCGCCGTGGCGCCTGGCGTTTAGGTATTGGCCTAATGATTACGGGTTGTTCGGCTCCGCATCTTGGGGTGCAAGTCGTGCCACCTGCCCGGTGGCTTCCTCAGTTAAGCACCGGTTTTCAGGCGTGCAGATGAAATCGAATGGGTGCCGACAGGTGGTTGATTATTGCAGAAATAAGAATAACGTTATGCCCATTACGGTGGCCCGACGAGGGGTCAACGAAACCCCTGCCGCGGGTCCTTCAACCACCCTTGCAGCTCTATCTCCGCCTGTTCCAGCGCCGTGCGGTTGAGCAGTTTGCGCAGCAAAGCCACGTGCACCGCGCGGGCGCGCAGGTTGAAGGCCGGCTGGCTGTCGATGTCGTCATTGGGCTGGCGCACGCCCAGTTTTTCGTACAGCTGCTGCAGGCGGTTCTGCACGCTGCGCAGCGACAGGTTGCGGCGCTGGCCGATGATGCGGTCGGTGAGGCCCAGGGCAATGTCCTGCAGCACTTCGTACTCAGCGTCCGTCAGGCCCAGCACGTGGTTCTGGCTTTTCTGCTGCACGCCGCGCACTTCGCGGTCTATCACGCACTGCTGTTCGATGAACAGGCTGCGCAGCGCCAGGCGCAGGCGGTCCTCGGACGCAGTCTTGAGGATATAGCCGTAGGCGGCGCCCTCGGGGACGATGCGCGAGATGCCTCGCACGTAGGCTTCGTCGGCGTAGTTGGACCAGAACATGATCGAGGTTTCCGGGCGCTCGCGCCAGATCGAGCGGGCGGCCTCCACGCCGGTGCAGCGCGGCATCTGCAGGTCCATCACCACCGAGGTAATGGCGAACTCGCCGGCCAGGCGCTCGCCCACGTGGCCGTCCTCGGCCTCCATCAGCCGCGAGCATTCGGGCAGCGCCACCTCGATCACTTCCTTGAGGAAAGCACGGTGCACCGGGTCGTCTTCAATCAGCAGAATATCCATGGGGCAGGGCTCCTGTTCAGGCGTGGGCCGGCAGCGGCAGGCTGATTTTCACGCAGGTGCCCTTGCCATGCGGGCCCTTGCCGATGTGCACCTGGGCGCTGAGCAGTTGCGCCCGCACCTGCATGTTCTTCAACCCGCTGCTCTCCAGCGGGCCAGCGCCGTCCAGGCCCAGGCCGTCGTCGAGAATGGTCAGGTGCAGGTGGCTGTCGGTGGTGGTGATGTCCACGGCGATGGACTGCGGCGCAGCGTGCTTGATGGCGTTGTTCAGCGCCTCCTGGATGATGCGGAACAGGGCGATCTGCTGCGGTTCGGCCAGGCGGTTGGCGAGGCCATCGGTGCTGTCGCGCAGGTGGGTGGCGATGTCCAGGCCGCTGTTGCGCACGCTGCGCAGCAGCAGGTCTTCCAGGCCTTCCTCGAAGCCGAACAGCTGCAGCACCGTGGGCTTGACCGCGTCGATGATCGAGCGCAGCTCCTGCATGCTGTCCTGCAGCGCGCCGCCCAGCTGCGCCAGTTCCGCGCCGCCGGCGTTGCCCTGCAACTGCAGGCGGCCGATGCGCCGGTACAGGCGGGTCATGTCGGCCAGGGTCTGGTCGTGCAGGTCCATGCCGATGCGCTGGCGTTCGTTTTCCAGCTCTTCGGTGAGGCGCAGCACGCCCAGCCTCAGGCCCTCCTCGCGGGCGCGAATCTGCGCCTCGGCGATGGCCAGCTGCTTGGCCTGCTCGGTCTGGTGCAGGGCGTACAGGTAGGAGGCCAGCAGGTCCGCCACGTGCTGGGTGTGACGCACATCGTCGAGGGTGTAGAAATTGGCCGTGTGCATGGAGCAACTGAGCGCGCCGATGACCTCGCCGCGCGCCCGCAACGGCACGTGCAGGCGGCTGCGCAGGCGCGCGTCGAAGATCGGGTGGTTGATGGCGCCGGGAAACTGGAAGCGCGCATCGTTCATGGCGTCGTCGCTGAGAATATAGGTTTCGTCACCGCGCAGCAGCGCGCGGATCGGGCTCTGGGCGATGGGCAGCGGGTGGTTGGCGAAGTCGCCCCAGGCGGTGTGCACGCCGGTTTCGTAGGCGGACAGGTGGCTGTGGTTGTCCAGCAGCAGGCTCACGTCCAGGTGGTCGTGGGGCAGGATGTGGCGAATTTCCTCGGAAACGGCATCGATCATCGACTGGAAATCCAGGCGCCCGGCCAGGGCCCGGGAGATGCCAAGGAAGTGATGCAGCACGTTTTCGGCGGCAATGGGTGCGCGTGGCGCCATGGTGGTCGGCCTTTGTTGTTATGGGAAGCCTGGCCTGAGTATGACTGAAAGTGGCCTGCAGGCTTGCGCCAACCTTTTGCGGGATCCCGCAAGTAATGTGCGCGCAAAGGGTGTCAAGTATGCAGCAACGCCCCCGGACAGGCCCTGGCCGCCAGCGCAGACTGGGGGCGCAGTTTCAGTAAGACCGGCACGACCGAAGCCTTCGGCGGCCTGATGCCCACAAAAATAACAAGGGTAAAATCATGAAACGTCACCCGCTGCGCTCCGCGCTGCTGTCCACTGCATTGCTGATCACGCCGTTCATGTTCGCACAGGCCGCCACGGCCGATAAAACCATCGCCTTGTCCAACAACTACGCCGGCAACTCATGGCGCCAGGGCATGCTCGCCAGCTGGCAGCAGACCAGTGAACAGGCGGTCAAGGCCGGCACCATTGCCGGCGCGGACTCGTTCACCACCGGCGAGAACCAGGCCACCGAACAGGCCGCGCAAATCCAGAACCTGATCCTGCAGGGCTACAGCGCCATCGTCATCGACGCCGCGTCGCCCACCGCGCTCAACGGCGCGGTGAAGCAGGCCTGCGACGCCGGCATCATCGTCGTCTCGTTCGACGGCGTGGTCACCGAGCCCTGCGCCTACCGCATTTCCATGGACTTCAAGCAAAGCGGCCAGCAGGCCATGGACTACCTGGCCAAGCGCTTCCCGCAAGGCGCCAACGTACTGGAAGTGCGCGGCCTGGCCGGGGTGTCGGTGGACGAGCTGATTCATTCGGGCATCAGCGCCGGCGCCACCCAGTACCCGCAACTGAAGATCATCGGCTCGGTGAACGGCAACTGGTCGCAGACCGCCGCGCAGAAGGCCGTGGCCGGCATATTGCCCAGCCTGCCGAAGATCGATGCGGTAGTCACCCAGGGCGATGACGGCTTTGGCGTCGCCCAGGCGTTCAGCGCGGCCGGCCGCCCGGCGCCGGTGATCATCTTCGGCAACCGCGAGGAAGAGCTGTCGTGGTGGAAGAAACAGAAAGACGCCAACGGCTACGAGAGCTTCTCCATTTCCAGCGCCCCGAGCATCAGCAGCCTGGCGTTCTGGGTGGCCCAGCAGCTGCTGGATGGCAAACAGTTGCCCCATGACCTGCTGTCGCCGGCGCTGAGCGTTACCCAGGACACGCTGGAATCCTCGCTCAAGGGCGTGGAAAAAGGCGGCATCGTCAGCCAGGCCTACAGCGTCGGCGATGTCGCCAAGCTGACCAGCCCGACTGCCCGCTAAAGGAGACCTGCGATGCAAGCCAATCAAGCGGCCCTGGTCAGCCTGCAGGGCGTGGGCAAGACCTTCGGCGCGGTGCGCGCGCTGAGCAACGTGGACCTGCAGTTCCACCCCGGGGAGTGCCTGGGCCTGATTGGCCACAACGGCGCCGGCAAGAGCACCCTGATGCAAGTGCTGGCGGGCACCCTGGCGGCGGATGCCGGCGCCTTGCACATGGCCGGCCAGGACGTGCGCACCGGCTACTGCGTGCAGGTGGCCCGCGAGCACGGCATTCGCTGCGTGTTCCAGGAACTGTCGCTGTGCCCCAACCTGAGCGTGGCGGAAAACACCCGGCTGATGTGCCCCGGCCTGCGTGGTTTTGGCTGGCGGCGCAAGGCGGCGGCGTTGATCGGCGCCAGCCTGGACAGCATTTTCCCCGGCCATGGCATTGGCGCCGACGAGGTGGTGGCCGACCTGCCCATCGGTCAGCGGCAGATGGTGGAAATCGCCCGTGCCTTCTGCGTGGCGGGCGAGCACCTGGCGCTGGTGATCCTCGATGAGCCCACCTCGTCCCTGGACGCACGGGTGGCCGGGCAGTTGCTGGCCCACGTGCGTCGCTACGTGGCGGGCGGTGGCTGCGTGGTGCTGATCAGCCACATCCTCGGCGAGATGCTTGCCACCTGCGACCGTATCGCGGTGATGAGCGACGGCCAGGTGGTGGCGGTGCGTGCTGCCAGCGCCTTCGACCATGCCTCGCTGGTCGAGTGCATGGGCAGTGGCGCCAAGGCCCATGCCGGCGCGGGCGCTTTCGTGTCCAAGCGCGAGCAGGCCGTGGTGGTCAACCAGCGGCCGACGCGGCAAACCGATGGCCGCCACATAGCCGCCCATGCCGGCGAAATTGTCGGGCTGGCCGGCCTGGCCGGGCAGGGCCAAAGCCAGCTGCTGATCCAGGTGCTGCGCCAGCGCGTCGCCCAGGGCCTGCCGGTGGCCCTGGTGGCCGGCGACCGCCAGACCGATGGCGTATTCGCGCTGTGGTCGATTGCCCAGAACATCACCATCAGTTCGCTGGCGGCGCTCAAGCGCGGCGTGCTGCTGGACCCGCAGGCCGAGCAGGCCATGGCCGCCCACTGGCAGCAACGCATGGGCATTCGCACCCCCGACATGGCCAACCCGATCCTGTCACTGTCCGGCGGCAACCAGCAAAAGGCCCTGTTCGCGCGGGCGCTGGCGTCCGACAGTGCCCTGATCCTGATGGACGACCCCATGCGCGGCGTCGACGTAGGCACCAAGCGCGAGGTCTACGCCATCGTGCAGGAGGAGGCCGCGCGCGGCCGCACCTTCATCTGGTACACCACCGAGCTTGAAGAGCTGGACTATTGCGACCACATCTATGTGTTCCGCGACGGCCAGGTGGTGGCTGACTTCCCCCGTGATGAATTGAGCGAAGCGCAGGTGCTGCGCAGCTCGTTCCAGGAGGCCGTGGCATGAATGCGCCCCATCCCTTGCCCTTGAAAGGCCAAGCCGTGCAGGCGCAGGCAGCGCCCGCCGCCGTGAACCGCGCGCGGCTGTTGCGCAGCGCCTTGCCGGGGCTGTCGCTGGTGGTGCTGCTGGCCACCATTTTCATCATGCAGCCGCGGGCCATGAGCTACATGGGCATGAACCTGATGCTCAACCTGGCGGTGCCGATTGCCTTGGCCACCATCGCGCAGATGCTGATCATCACCGTCAACGACCTCGACCTGTCGCTGGGCAGCTTCATCAGTTTCGTCGCCTGCGTGGCCGCCACCTTGCTCAACCAGCATCCGCTGCTCGGTTGCCTGGCGCTGGTAGCCTGCGTGGTGGTGTATGCGTTGCTGGGGGCACTGGTGCATCTGCGCCAGTTGCCCGCCATTGTCGTCACCCTGGGCATGTCGTTCATCTGGGGCGGCGCGGCGGTGTTGCTGCTCCCTGCACCAGGTGGCAGCGCGCCGCAGTGGCTGCAGGCGCTGGTGAAGATCCGCACGCCACTGGTGCCGTTCGCCATCATCGTCTGCGCGGTGCTGGCGGTGGCGGTGCATGCCTTTTTGATGCGCTCCACCCTCGGCGTGGTGCTGCGCGGCGCCGGCGGCAACCCCCTGGCCATCGCCAAGGCCGGCTGGTCGCTGTTGCGCATCAAGGTCACGCTGTATGCGCTGGCGGGTAGCTTCGGCGTGCTGTCGGGCCTGTTCCTGGTGGGGCTGACCACCTCGGCCGACGCCAGCATGGCGCTGCGCTACACCTTGCTGTCCATAGCCGGGGTGATCCTGGGGGGCGGCGAGTTCGTCGGCGGCCGGGTGTCACCCATCGGCGCGGTAATGGGCGCGCTGACCCTGGTGCTGGCCGGCTCGCTGCTGTCGTTCATCCGCATTTCCCCCGATTGGCAGATCGGCGCCCAGGGCGCGATCCTGATCCTGGTGCTGGCCCTGCGCACCGCCGTCAACCGCCTGGAGGCTCGCCCGGTATGACTACCGCCACTGGTTTCAATCGGCTGCTGGGCAAACCCTGGCTGTGGGCATTCCTGGCCGCGCTGCTGGTGTGGCTCGCCACCCTGGTGTTCACCCGCGGCGAAGGCGCTGGCGCGCTGGTGTCGGGGGCGCTGAGCTTCTCGGCGTTCTTCGTGATCGTCGGCCTGGGGCAGATGTTCGTGATCACCACGGGGCCGGGCAACATCGACCTGTCGATACCGGCCAACATCGCCTTGAGCGGCGCCGTGGGCATGAAACTGATGGCCGGCCAGGACCTGAACATTGCCCTGGGCATCGCCGGGGTGCTGGCGCTGGGCGTGCTGGTGGGCTGTGGCAACTACGCGCTGATCCGCGTGCTGCGCATTCCGCCGATCATTGCCACGCTGTCGGCCAGCTTCCTCCTGCAATCGCTGGCCATCGCTTACGGGCGCAGCGTGCGCATCGCGCCGCCGGACGGCTTCTATCAATTCACCACCGGGCATGTGCTGGGCGTGCCGTACCTGGCGATTTTCGTGGTGCTGCTGGCGGTACTGGGCAGCTATCTGCTGACCCGTACCCGGTACGGGCGCTGGACCCTGGCCATCGGCCAGAACGCCCGCGCCGCCGAACTCGCCGGGGTGCGCGTGGAACGCGTGCGCTTTGCCACCTACGTGTTGAGCGCGGTGTTCGCCAGCCTGTGCGGGGTGCTGCTGGCGGGCTTTTCCGGCGGCGCGTCGCTGAGCATGGGCGATGAGTACCTGCTGGCCTCGATTGCCGTGGTGGTGATCGGGGGCACCTCGGTGGCCGGCGGTTTCTCCAACGTGCCGGGGCTGTGGGGCGCGGCGCTGTTCCTGTATTTGCTGGTGAGCATGCTCAACACCTTCGGCGCCAGCGCCGGGGTCCGCATGATTCTCACCGGCCTGATCATTATCGCGGTGATTGCCGCCGTCAGCGGCCGCAAGCGCGCCCTGTGACCAAGGATTGCAGAATGATTGAAGACATCTACGAATACGCCAACCCGCGCTTTCGCAGCCTGACCCTGCCCAACACCCAGCTGGAGCGCCTGTATGACGGCTGCCGCTGGGCCGAGGGGCCGGTGTGGTTCAACGATGGCGGCTACCTGCTGTGGAGCGACATTCCCAACCAGCGGATCCTGCGCTGGACGCCGGAGCAGGGGGTGTCGGTGTACCGCGCAGCTTCCAACTTCGCCAACGGCAACACCCGCGACCAGCAGGGCCGCCTGGTGACCTGCGAGCATGGCACCCGCCGCGTTACCCGCACCGAGCCGGATGGCTCGATCACGGTGCTGGCCGATGCCTTCAACGGCAAGCGTCTGAACTCGCCCAACGACGTGGTGGTGCACCGCGACGGCGGGGTGTGGTTCACCGACCCCACCTACGGCATCCTCAGCGACTACGAGGGCTACCAGGCCGAGCCCGAACAGGCCGGCCGCAACGTCTACCGCATCGACCCGCACAGCGGCGAGGTGGTGTGCGTGGCCGACGACTTCGTGCAGCCCAACGGCCTGGCGTTCGCGCCGGACGGCAAGACCCTGTACATCGCCGATTCGGCGCGCACCCACGACCCCGCAGCGCCCCATCATATCCGCGCCATGGAGGTGGTGGACGGGCGCTGGCTGGGCAAGTCGCGGGTGCTGGCGCAGATCGAGCCGGGCATTCCCGACGGCCTTCGGGTGGACGTGCAGGGCAACATCTGGACCAGCGCCGGCGACGGCATTCAGTGTTTCGATGCCCAAGGCACGTTGCTGGGCAAGATCCTGTTGCCCGAGAAGGTCGCCAACCTGACCTTCGGCGGGCCGCGGCGCAACCGGCTGTTCATCACCGCCAATACGTCGCTGTACCTGATTCACGTGGCTGTGGCCGGCGCGCAATACCCCTGACACCACGCCAAACTTCTTTGTGGGAGCTGGCTTGCCAGCGAGTTTTTAAAACTTCCAAAACTCGCTGGCAAGCCAGCTCCCACAGAAGACCGTCGTAGTTAAGTGGCTGCTTGGGTCAGCTCTTCAATCAATAACCGCGCGGGCGCGGGCAGGCTGACGCCATGGCGGGTAACGATCTCATACGGCTCGCTGCGCGAGGTTAGCGCATACGGCAGGTGCACCAGCATGCCGAAGTCCACGGCCATCCGCGCCACGTCCTCGGGCATTACCGCCACAAGGTTGGGGTCCTGCAGCAACAGCGACAGGGTGGTGAAGGTGGATGAGGTCTCGATGGAATAGGTCGGGAAGGCCAGGCCCGCTTCGCGGAATTCGCGCTCCAGGGTCAGGCGCATGGGCATGTTCACCGGGAACACCACCCAGCGTGACGCCGCCAGCTCATCCAGGCTGACGGTGTCGAGCGTGGCGAACGCGTGCGCCGGGTTGGCCACCACAATCAGCGGCTCCTGCTCGCGGGAGCGGCAGTCATACAGCGCCGGGTTCTTGCTGACGCTGGTGCGGCACAGGGCCATGTCCAGGCGGCCTTCATCGAGCAACGACAGCAGCCGCGCGCTGGTGTCCTCGACGATTTCCACCGACAACTGCGGCTGGCGTGCCCGCAGGCGTGCCAGGGACTCCACCAACGCTGGTACCGCGCCCATGATCACGCCCACCGACAAGCGCCCGCCGTGGCCCTGCATGATGCCCAGCAGCTCTTCGCGCAGGTGCGCCACGTCGGTGTGGATGAGCCGCGCGTAGCGAATCACGCAGCGCCCCAGGTCATTGGGCTCCAGCCCCTTGCTGGTGCGCTCGAACAGCGGCGTGCCGAGGGTGGACTCGATTTCGTGCAACGCCTTGGTCGCGCCCGGCTGGGTGATGGCCACCGCTTCCGCGGCCTTGTGCAGCGAGCCATAGTCATCCAGGGCAATCAGCAGCCGAAGCTGCTTGAGGCGCAGGCGCGAGTTGATGGTGGCGAGGGACGGCAGCATGGTGGGGGATCACTAAAAGTTATCGGTGGATCAGCAGCTCTCATTAGGCAACAACCTGTGGCGAAATTAAAGTGATGCCCAACGCGGTGCTCAACGCACCCTGCATAAAAATAACAGCGGAGACCACAGCATGCGGTTGATTCAATTCGAAACCGGACCTCACCAGCGCTTCGTCGGCGTGATCGAAGGGGATTCGATCCAGGTGGTGCGCGACACCTCTACCACCCGTGAACTGGCGCTGGACGCCATCGCCAACGGCCGCAGCCTGGTGGCGGAAGTCCACGCCCGGGGCACCGACGTTTCCCCGCACAGCTACACCCAATTGCTGGCAGAGCGGCGTGTGCTGCCGCCCCTGGACCACGAAGACCCGGCGCACTGCCTGGTCAGTGGCACCGGGCTCACCCACCTGGGCAGCGCCTCGACGCGCGACAAGATGCACCAGCAGAACATCCAGGACGAAGCCGCGCTGACCGACACCGCGCGCATCTTCCAGTGGGGCATCGAAGGCGGGCGCCCGGCCCCCGGGACGGTCGGCGTGCAGCCGGAGTGGTTCTACAAGGGCGACGGCTCGATCGTGGTACGCCCTGGCGAGGCGTTCAGCAAGCCGCCGTTCGCCGAAGATGCCGGCGAGGAGCCCGAGCTGACCGGCCTGTACGTGGTAGGCGGCGACGGCAAGCCTTACCGCGTAGGCTTCGCTCTGGGCAACGAGTTCTCCGACCACGTGATGGAGCGCCGCAACTACCTATACCTGGCCCATTCCAAGCTGCGCAACTGCAGCTACGGCCCGGAGCTGCGGGTAGGCGAGCTGCCGGCCCACCTCACCGGCACTAGCCGCATTCGGCGCAACGGCCAGGTGCTGTGGGAGAAAGAGTTCCTCAGCGGCGAGGACAACATGTGCCACAGCCTGGAAAACCTTGAGTACCACCACTTCAAGTACGCGCAGTTCCTGCGCCCGGGCGACGTGCACGTGCACTTCTTCGGCACCGCGACGCTGTCGGTGGCCGATAACGTGCACACCCAGGTAGGGGATGAATTCGAGATCAGCATGGGCGAATTCGGACGGCCGTTGGTCAATGGAATACAAGCCGGTGAGCGCGAGATGGCCGCCGGCACTGTCACTGCGCTCTAGAAGTTCTCGCGGGTCGCCTGCACCGGGCGGCCCCATTGCTGCCTGATAACAATCATAAAAAGCGAGAAGCGTATGAACACCAAGACCGAACGGGTCATGCCGTTGCAAGCGGCCGCTACCCCCACTGGCGCCACCACCGTGCGCTGGCGCATCTTCCTGATCCTGTTGCTGCTGTCGGCTATCAACTACATCGACCGCGCGTCGCTGTCGGTGGCCATGCCGCTGATTTCCACCGAATTCGAAATGACCCCGGCCCTGGAAGGTCTGATGCTCAGCGCCTTCTTCTGGTCGTACGCGCTGATGCAGATCCCCGGCGGCATGCTGCTGGACCGCTTCCAGGTGCGCAATATCGTTGGCGTCGCCACCGTGGGCTGGGGCTTCTTCCAGGCCATCGCCGGCGGCGCCCACAGCTGGATGATGCTGCTGGCCACGCGCATCGGCCTGGGCGTGGCCGAGTCGCCGATCATGCCCGCCGGCGCCAAGCTCAACGGCGCCTGGCTGACCCCCAATGAACGGGGCCGCGGCGCCACCCTGGTGGACGGCGGCGCGCCCTTGGGCACGGCGCTGGGCGCCATCATCATTGCCGCGCTGATCACCTGGTTCGAGTCCTGGCGCATCGCCTTCTTCATCGCCGGCGTCGGCACCATGGTGGTGGGCGTCTGGGCCTGGTGGTACATCCGCAACAGCCCGGCCGAGCACCCCAAGGTCAACGACGCGGAACTGGCCTACATCACCGACGCCAACGCGCAGGCCAAGCGCACCCACGGCGAGCGTGCCGCGGTGCTCAAGGAACTGCTGAAAAGCCGTTCGGTGCTGGCCATGTTCGCTGGCTACGCCTGCTACAACAGCGTGTTCTACGGGTTGCTGACCTGGATGCCGAGCTATCTGCACAAGGTGCATAACCTGGACATCAAGGCCATGGGCGGCGCCACTTTCCTGATCTTCATGTGCGGTTTCATTGGCGAGCTGTTCGGCGGCTGGCTGGCCGACAAGTGGAAGAGCGCCGGCGGCGAGCCCAACCGCGTCATGCGCACGCTGTTCGGCAGCGCCGCGGCGGTCACCGCCCTGTGCATCCTGCTGGTGGCCTACATTCCCGACGCGGGCACGGTCATCACCCTGCTGTGCGTGGCGCTGTTCTTCCTGCGCTGGTGTGGCATGTACTGGTGCCTGCCGGCCATTCTGGGCGGCAAGTCCAAGGCGGGCGTGCTGGGCGGCAGCATGAACTTCTGCGGCAACATGGTCGGGGTGATCGTGCCCATCCTGATCGGCCTGATCGTGCAGTTCACCGGCTCGTATTTCCTGGCCCTGATCTTCTTCGTGGTGATGGCCATGGGCTTGATGCTGTTCTCCGCCATCATCGACTATCGCGAACGTGGTTTCGCTTGAATTCGCCGTTACCTGGAAGGTTAAACACCATGGAACTCATAACAAAAACAGGCAACAGCGTTGCCAATGCCGTGATTCGCCTGAACCTGCTGGACGATGTACTGATCGCCCGCCAGCCGCTGCCCCTGGGCCTTGAACTGGCGGTGGAAGGCCTGGTGGTGAAGCAGCCGATTCCAGCCGGGCACAAGATTGCCGCCCGCGACATAGCGGCCGGCCAGCCGCTGCGGCGCTACGGCCAGATCATCGGCTTCGCCAGCCAGCCGATCAGCGCCGGCCAGCACGTGCACGTGCACAACCTGGCCATGGGTGACTTTTCCCGCGACTACGCCTTCGGCGTCGACGCCCTGGGCGTTGGCGAGCGCCGCGAAGACACGTTCATGGGCATCGTGCGCGAGGACGGCCGCGTGGCCACGCGCAACTACATCGGCATCCTGACCTCGGTAAACTGCTCGGCCACCGTCGCCAAGGCCATCGCCGACCATTTCCGCCGCGACATTCACCCCGAGGCGCTGGCCGCCTACCCGAACGTCGACGGCGTGGTGGCGCTGACCCACAGTTTCGGCTGCGCCGTGGACCCGGGCGGCGAGGCGCTGGCCATGCTGCGCCGCACCCTGGGCGGCTATGCCATTCACCCCAACTTCGCCGCAGTGCTGATGATTGGCCTGGGCTGCGAGACCAACCAGATCCCCGACCTGCTGGCCGCCCAGGGGCTGGAGCGCAACAACACCTTGCGCACCTTCACCATCCAGGGCACCGGCGGCACCTCGAAGACCATTGCCAGCGGGATCGAGCAGGTCAAGTCGCTGCTGGCCGAGGCCAACCGTGTGCAACGTGAGCCGGTCAGCACCAAGCACCTGATCATCGGCCTGCAGTGCGGCGGCTCCGATGGATATTCGGGCATCACTGCCAACCCGGCGCTGGGCAACGCCGTGGACCGCCTGGTGGCCGCCGGCGGTACCGCGATCCTGTCGGAGACCCCGGAGGTGTACGGTGCCGAGCACCTGCTGACCCGTCGCGCCGTAAGCCGCGCGGTGGGCGAAAAGCTCATCCAGCGCATTCACTGGTGGGAAGCCTACTGCGAGCGCATGAACGCGCAGCTCAACAACAACCCCTCGGCCGGCAACAAGGCCGGCGGCCTGACCACCATCCTGGAGAAATCCCTGGGGGCGGTGGCCAAGGCCGGCTCCTCGGACCTGGTGGACGTCTACGAGTACGCGCAAACCGTCACCGCCCACGGCCTAGTGTTCATGGATACCCCTGGCTACGACCCCATCTCGGCCACCGGCCAGGTGGCGGGCGGCGCCAACCTGATTGCCTTTACCACGGGCCGCGGCTCGGCCTATGGCTGCGCGCCGTCGCCGTCGATCAAGCTGGCCACCAACACGCGGTTGTGGGAAACCCAGGAAGAGGACATGGACGTCAATTGCGGCGGCATTGCCGACGGCAGCATGACCATCGAGGAGCGTGGCGAGCATATCTACCGGCTGATGCTGCGCATCGCCTCCGGCGAACGCAGCAAGAGCGAACAGCATGGCTATGGCCAGAACGAATTCGTGCCGTGGCAGATCGGCGCCATCACCTGAACCCGCTGCCAGCTTTTTCAAGGAACCCGCACCATGACCCAGATGACCGGCCACAGCTTTATCGGCGGCCAGCGCAGCCAGCAGGGCAATACGCTGCTGCAGAGCCTGGACGCCCACACCGGCGAGCCGTTGCCTTACCGTTTTTTCCAGAGCACCGAAGCCGAGGTAGACGCCGCTGCGCTAGCCGCTGCGGCCGCCTTCACGCCTTACCGGCAGTTGCCGGCCGAGCGCCGCGCGCAGTTCCTCGACGCTATTGCCAGCGAACTGGATGCCCTGGGCGAGGACTTCATTGCCCTGGTGGGCCGCGAGACCGCACTGCCGGCCGCGCGTATCCAGGGCGAACGCGCGCGCACCAGCGGCCAGTTGCGGCTGTTTGCCAGTGTGCTGCGGCGTGGCGACTTTTATGGCGCGCGCATCGACCACGCGATGCCCGAGCGCCAACCGTTGCCGCGCGTGGACCTGCGCCAGTGCCGCCTGGGCGTGGGCCCGGTGGCGGTGTTCGGGGCCAGCAACTTCCCCTTGGCGTTCTCCACCGCAGGCGGCGATACCGCGGCGGCGCTGGCCGCTGGCTGCCCGGTGGTGTTCAAGGCCCACGGCGGGCACATGGCGACCGCCGAGTGCGTGGCCCTGGCCATTACGCGCGCCGCTGAAGGCACCGGCATGCCGGCGGGGGTGTTCAACATGATCTATGGCGCTGGCGTGGGCGCGGCGCTGGTCAAGCACCCGGCCATTCAGGCCGTTGGTTTCACCGGTTCGCTGGCCGGCGGCCGCGCCCTGTGCGACATGGCGGCGGCGCGCCCGCAACCTATCCCGGTGTTCGCCGAGATGTCGAGCATCAACCCGGTGGTGCTGTTGCCCCAGGCCTTGGCAGCGCGGGGCGCAAGCATCGCCCGGGAACTGGGCGCCTCGGTGATGCTGGGCGCAGGGCAGTTCTGCACCAGCCCCGGCCTGGTGGTGGGTATCCGCTCCCCGGCGTTTAGCGCCTTCACCACGGCGCTGGCGCAGTTCTTTTCCGAGCAAGCGCCGCAGACCCTGCTCAACGCCGGCGGCCTGGACAGCTACCGTCACGGCGTCGAGCGGCTCACGGGCACGCCCGGGGTAACCCTGCTGGCAGGCGCGCCGCAGGCCGGGCGCCAGGCCGGGCCGCGGCTGTTCAAGGCCGACGTGGCGTTGTTGCTGAACCAGGACCCGGTGCTGCAGGAAGAGGTGTTCGGCCCGGCCACGGTGGTGCTGGACGTGGCGGACGAGGCACAACTGGCCCAGGCGCTTGGCCAGTTGCAGGGGCAGTTGACGGCCACGTTGATTGCCGAGCCCGAAGACCTGCACAGGTTCGCGGCGCTGGTGCCGGTGCTGGAGCAGAAGGCTGGGCGGCTGTTGATCAACGGTTACCCCACGGGCGTCGAGGTGTGTGATGCCATGGTGCATGGCGGGCCGTATCCGGCAACTTCGGATGCGCGCGGTACCTCGGTAGGCACGGCGGCGATCGATCGCTTCCTGCGGCCGGTGTGCTACCAGAACTACCCGGACCATCTGCTGCCCGATGCGTTGAAGGATGGCAACCCCTTGGGCATTCGGCGTTTGGTGAACGGTCAGTTGCGCGGCGGGGCGTGACGCGGCCTGCGGCCGCTGCTACAGGCTGCGTTCGGGGGGGGTTAACGGAACCTGCGGATAACTTCCACCAACCGCTCCAGATTGATCGGCTTACCCACATGTTCATTCATCCCCGCCGCCAGGCACTGTTCGCGGTCTTGCTCGGAGACGTTGGCGGTCATGGCGACGATGGGCAGCTGGTCGGCCGGGATGGCCTGGCGGATGCGGCGGGTGGCTTCCTGGCCGTCGATGTCGGGCATGCGCAGGTCCATCAGCACCAGGTCGTAGGGCGGCTGGGCGTGCAAGGCGCGCTCCACCCCGGCCATGCCGCAGTCGGCCAGGTCGACGCTGGCGCCCTCGGCCTTGAGCAGGCCGGCGGCGACCATCTGGTTTACCGCGTTGTCTTCCACCAGCAGCAGCCGCAGGCCGGCCAGGCGTTTGGGCCGGGCAGGGGCGGCGGCGGGTTTTGCCGGGGGCTGGCTGGGCGCCGGGCGCAGGTCGGCCAGGTGCCTGGCCAGCTGGCGCGGGGTCAGGGGTTTGGTCAGCAACAGCGGTGGCCGCAGCCCGGCGCCGTGCAAGGCCTGGGTGGCGGCGTCGCGGCTGAAGGCGGTCACCAGCACCACCAGCTGTTCGATGGCCTTCAGCGGGCCCAACGCCGGGGGCGGCTGCGCCTCCAGCAGGCGCCAATCCACCACCAGCACATCGAATGCCTGGGTGAACCCCTGGTCCAGGCGGGTGATGCGCTCGGCCGCCCAGCCCAGGCCTTCCAGGTTGCGCTTGAGCAGGGCGCCGGCCAGGGGGTTGTCGTCGACCAGCAGCACCTGCAACGGCGGCAACGGGCTGGCGGACTGTTGCGCCGGGTCGATGGCCAGGCCCAGTTCGAACCAGAAGCGGCTGCCCAGGCCCGGTTCGCTGTCCACCCGCAGGTCGCTGCCCATCAGGTCAGTAAGCCGTTTGCAGATCAACAGCCCCAACCCCGAACCGCCGAACTTGCGCGCCGTGGAGGCATCGCCCTGGCTGAACGCCTGGAAAATCCGCGCCAACTGTTCGGCGTCCATGCCGATGCCGCTGTCGGCCACGGCGAACTCGATGCCCACGCGGCTGGCGCTGCAGCGCACCTGGCGCACGCTGATGACCACCTGGCCGGCCGAGGTGAATTTCAGCGCGTTGCCCGCCAGGTTGATCAGCACCTGTTGCAGGCGCAGGCTATCGCCGATCAGGCCCAGGGGCAGTTGCGGGTCGATGTCGAACATCAGCTCGACGTCGTTGTGCGGCTGGTTGCCGGACAGCACCACGCCCAGGTCGCGCAGCAGCTCTTCGAGGTTGAACGGGTGTTCGTCGACCTGCAGCTTGCCGGCCTCGATCTTGGAATAGTCGAGGATGTCATTGAGCAGCCCCAGCAACAGCGTGGCGGCGGTCTGGGCGCGGCTGACGAAGTCCTGCTGGTCGGCGTTCAGGCCCGACTGCGCGGCCAGTTGCAGCATGCCCAGCACGGCGTTCATGGGCGTGCGGATCTCGTGGCTCATGCTGGCCAGGAACGCGGACTTGGCCATGTTGGCCTTGTCGGCCTCGACCTTGGCCTTCTGCAGGTTGATTTCCAGCTCGCGCTGGGCGCTGACGTCGATGGCGAAGCCCAGGTAGCCGGTGATGGCCTGGGCGTGGTCGCGCATCACCGTCACTACCAGGTGCACCAGCAGGTAGCTGCCGTCCTTGCGCCGGTAATGGCACTGGAACACCGACGGCTCGGCCTGGTTGCGGGTTTGCGCGACGTAGCCGTCGATGCCGCTGAACTCGCCGCCGTAGCGGGCGGCCATCTGCTGGTTCTGGGCGCGCAACTCGTCGGGGTCGTGCATCAGCTCCGGGGTGAAGCGGCCGATGACTTCCTCGGCGCTGTAGCCCAGCATGCGCTCGGCGCCGCGGTTGAACACGCGGATGATGCGGTTGGGGTCGGTGGCAATGATCGACACGCCGGTGGCGGCGTCGAGGATGTTTTTCAGCAGCAGGTCCAGGCTCTGCAGCGCTTGGGTGCGTTGGTTGACCTCGCTTTCCAGCACCTGGGCCAGTTGCTGCGTCTTGGCGTGGTGGGCTTTCTGCTCGGTGATGTCGCGCAGCAGGCGCTGGCGCAGCAGTTGCACCACCAGGGCCAGCAGCAGGCTGCTGAGCAGGCCCAGGGCCAGGATCAGCCCGGGCGGGGTAGGGTGCAGCTGGCGGACGAACGGTGGGAACACCGTGAGGGTGATGTGCCAGGTGCGGCCGAACAGTTGCCGTTCGATGCTGGAGCTGGCCACGGCCTTTGCATCCTCGGGGCTGCGTGCCTGCACGTAGAAGGGCGGGGCCGCCGAGGTATCGGTGATGTCGGCGATTTCCAGCTGGGTGCCGGCGCTGTGCCAGTTCAGGTCCTTGAGCACGTCCTTGATCAACAGCGACACGTAGGTCCAGCCGATGCCCTGCGCGGTGCGCTGGGCATAGCCGTCAGGCGGGGTGGGCGTCTGGTACACCGGCATCACCATCAGGAAGCCACGGCGTACCTCGCCCTCGCTCTGCACCAGAGTGACGGGGCCGGTAAGCTGCGGCTCGCCGGTGAGCAAGGCGGCGTCGGCGGCCTTGCGACGGTTGGGCTCGGAGGCAATGTCCAGGCCCTGGGCAATGTTGCGCGGGCCGGGCGGCTGCACGTAGCGGATCACGTAGACATCGCCGTCGTGAGGGGCGAAGCCGTGCACGGTGAACGCGGTTTCGCCTTCCTGCACGGCCTGTTGGGTAAAGTTGGCGACCTGGGCGGCGGAGATCTTGCGCACGATGCCGAAGCTCAGCGCGCCGGGGAACTCCAGCACCACGTTGCGGGTGGCGTTGTAGGTGGCGAACTGCGCGGGGCTGAGGCTATCGACGCCCACGGTGTGCCACAGCCCGCGCAGGGAGCGCAGGCCGTACTGGTACAAGGTCAGGCGCTCCACCACCCGGTCGGCAATCTGGTTGGCCTGCTGGGCGACGGCTTCGTCGAGTTCCTGCTGGTTGGTGTCCAGGCGCTGCCATACCGCCAGTCCCGTGAGCACCAGCCCCAGCGCCAGGGCGGCAATGGCCCAGCCGGGGTTGCTCCGCAGCCTGGCGGCGGTAATCTCTGCGGCCATCGTAGACCCTTGGGTGGCTGCAATCGTTGTTAACAATGTAGCAGCGGCCGGCAGGCCGCGTCAGGGTGGCGGACGCAGACTTCGGCATTGTCTTTGTGGGAGCTGGCTTGCCAGCGAGCTTTTCTGGCCCCAACAGCTCGCTGGCAAGCCAGCTCCCACAGGCCGCGTCAGGCGCGCTGGGACAGCAGGGTTCTGGCGAGCTGCAGCCACGCCTGGGCCGCAAACGACAGCTGGCCGTTGCGCCGCCACGCCAGCACCAGCTTCCAGATCAGCGCCGGCGAGCGCACCGGCACGATGGTGAATTGCTCGGGGCGCAGGGTCTGGCAGTACATCTGCGGCAGCAGCGCGATGCCCACGCCCAGGCCCACCAGCGAGGCGATGAAGTCCCACTGGCCGCTGCGGCCGCTGATGCGCGGCACGAAACCGGCCTCGGCGCAGGCGTCGGTGACCAGGTCATTGAGGGCGAAGGCATCGCCGTAGAAGATGAAGTCGCAGTCGGCCAGCTCGCGCAGTTCGACGAAGTCGCGGCCCTGCCACACGGACTGCGCCGGGGCCAGCAGGCACAAGGGCGACTCGAACAGCGGCAGCGAGTCGAATTCGGCCCAGATGTCGGCCACCCGCGGAAAGTCCAGCAAAGTGCCCAGCTCCAGGGCGCCGTCGCGCAGGTCGGCGACCGTGGCGTTGCTGCCAATCTCGAACAGCTTCAGCTCGATTTTCGGGTGGTTGGCGTGGTACGCCGCCAGCACCGGCGCCAACACCGTGTGGGTGAAGGGCGACAGGCCCATGCGCAGCACGCCGCGCTCGATCTGCTGCAGGTCGCGCACTTCCACCTTCATGGCGTCGTGCAGGGCGATGATCTCGCGGGCCCGTTGCAACACCACCAGTCCGGCATCGGTGACCTGGAAGCGCTTGCCGTCGCGGGCCAGCAGGGCCACGCCAAAGCTCTGCTCCAGCTGCTGGACCATCTTGCTCACCGTCGGCTGGGTGACGTGCAGGCGCGTGGCGGCGCGGGTGAAGCTCTGCTGGTCGACCACTTCCACGTAATAGCGCAGGGCACGGATGTCCATGGTGCATTCCAGATTGGCATGATTTTGATGAAGTTAATTCATTATATCTTTCAAGGTCAACTGGCTAGCATGGCGTCACTTCACCTGGTTCATTGCACCCTGGAACGCCCCATGTCGACCCGCCCCCTTACTCCCTCACGTCCCTCGCGGACCGCGCTGCGCTGGCTGCAAATCATCGGCCAGATCCTGCTGCTGATACTGGTCTGGTCCCTGGCCGACCGGGTTGCCACACTGGCGCACCTGCCCATTTCCGGCGGCATCCTCGGGCTGCTGGTGCTGGTGGCGCTGCTGCTGAGCGGGGTGGTCAAGCCGACCCTGTTCGAGCAGGGCGGCGAGCTGTTGCTGGCCAACATGCTGCTGTACTTCATTCCACTGGTGGTGTCGGTGGTGCAGTACACCAGCCTGTTCGAAAGCGAAGGCCTGAAGCTGATGGTCGCCATCGGCGTGGGCTTCGTCTCGGTGCTGGTAACCACGGCCTTCACCGTCGAGTGGCTGTGCGCCTGGACCCGCAAACGCCAGTTGCAGCGCCTGACCGCACAGCGCGGCAAGCGCCCGGTGGCCGGCCCACAGGAGTTGGCACAATGAGCGCGTCGCTGATCTCGCTGCTGTTCCTGCTGGTGACCGTGGGGTTGTTCTATGCCAACCAGGCGGTCTACAAGCGCTACAAGCGCGTGTGGCTGATGCCCGCCATCGTCACCTCGCTGCTGTTGATCGTGCTGGTGCAGGTCACCGCCACGCCGTACCCGCTGTACTTCCAGGACGCCCATTGGCTGGTGTGGCTGCTAGGCCCTGCCACCGTGGCCTTCGCTTTGCCGATCTACCAGCAACGGCGGCTGATCCAGAAATACTGGCTGGCCCTGTGCCTGGGCAGCGTGGCGGGCATCGTGGTGTCCATCGCCACCACCGAACTGCTGGTCAAGGCGCTGCACATCGACAGTCACATCGCCCGCAGCCTGCTGGCCCGCTCGGTGTCCACGCCGTTTGCGGTAGAGGCCTCGGCGCACCTGGGTGGCACGGCGCAGCTGACCGGGCTGTTCGTGATCATCACCGGGCTGTTCGGGATTGTGCTGGGCGAGATGATTCTGACGCTGCTGCCGCTGCGCTCGCGGGTGGCCAGGGGCGCGCCGTTTGGCGCGGCAGCCCATGGCTTTGGCTTGAGCATCGCCCGCGCCGTGGGCCCGGAGGAGGGCGCGGTGGCCAGCCTGACGATGATCTTCAGCGGCGTGCTGACCGTGGTGCTGGCACCGGCGATCGCGATGCTGCTGGGCTGACGGCCCTCACTTGAGGAAGTTGTTCACCAGCAGGTCCTTCACATCCCCGCCACGCCCGCCCAGCACCGCCTTGGCCGAGTACAGCGCCATGCCGGCCACCTGGGCGAACTCGACCTTGGCCGGCATCACCAGCTCCTCGGGGTTGACCTTGACGTCCAGCAGCGCCGGCCCTGGCTGGGCCAGGAATGCCTGCACGGCCTCCTCGAGCTCGGCGCCCTCGCTGACCTGCCGCCCCCACAGCCCCATGGCCCGCGCCACTTCGGCAAAGTCGGGGTTGTGCAGGTCGGTGTAGTTGTCCAGCAGGCCCTCGACCTTTTGCTCGATCTGCACGAAGTTCAGCGAGGCGTTGTTGTACACCACCACCTTGATGGGTAGCTTTTCCTGCACCGCAGTGAGCAAATCCCCCAGCAGCATGGCCAGGCCGCCATCGCCCGACAGCGAGATGACCTGGCGGTCCGGGTAGGCCTTCTGCAGGCCCAGCGCCTGGGGCATGGCGTTGGCCATGGTGCCGTGGCGCAGGCTGGTGAGCGTGCGCCGGGCGCCGTTGACGTTGATATGGCGCAGCACCCACACCATGGGCGAGCCGCCGTCGGCGGTGAACAGCGCGTCGCTGCTGGCGTGCGTGTCCAGCAGGTGGGTCAGGTACTGCGGGTGAATCAGTTCGCCGTCGGTGTGGCGCTGGTCGTGGGCCAAGGTCTTCAAAGTGTCCTGGCGATGCTTGAGGCATTCTTCCAGCCAGGCCACGGTGGTTTTTTCCTTAATCAGCGGCAGCAGCGCGCGCAAGGTCGGCAGCACATCGCCCACCACGCCCAGGTCCACCGGGTGGCGGCGGCCCAGGTGCGCGCCCTTGCGGTCCACCTGGATGACCTTGGCCTTCTGCGGGTAGAACTGCTTCCAGGCAAAGTCGGCCCCCAGCAACAGCAGCGTGTCGCACTCCATCATGGCGTGGTAGCCCGACTCGACGCCGAACACGCCGGTCATGCCCATGTTGTAGGGGTTGCCGTACTCGACGAAATCCTTGGCCCGCGAGGTGTGGGCAATGGGCGCCTTGAGCAGCCGCGCCAGCTCCAGCAGCTCGTCGTGGGCACCGGCGCAGCCGAACCCGGCATAGATGGAGACCTTCTTGCCGGCGGCCAGCAACGCCGCCACCTGCGCCAGCTCGTCGGGGTTGGGCTGGCTCAGCGGGCGGGGGTGATGCGCGGCGAAGGGCAGGTCATCCTTGACCTCGGCCATGCTGATGTCCGACGGCAGGATGATCACCGCCACGCCGCCTTCGTTCAGCGCGGTCTGGGCGGCGAGGGCGGTGACCCGCCGGGCCTGGCCGGGCGTGTAGACCTGCTCGCAGAACACCGTGCAGGGGCCATAAATAGCCTTGAAATCCACCTCCTGGGGGAAATCCATGCCCAGCTCACTGGTGATCACCTGGCTGGCGATCAGCACCATCGGCGCGCCGTTGCGCTGGGCCTCGAACACGCCGTTGATGAAATGCAGCCCGCCAGGCCCGCACGAACCAGCACAAGCAGTGAGCCGCCCGCTGATGAACGACTCGGCGCCGGCGGCGAAGGCGGCGACCTCCTCGTGGCGCATGTGCACCCACTGGATGTCGCTGCGGTGAATGGCATCGGTGACGTGGTTGAGGGTATCGCCGACAATCCCGTAACAGTGGCGGACCCCGGCGGCCTGGAGTGTTTCGATGACCACGTCGGCGACTTTTTTGCTGGGCATGGGGTTTCCTCGGTTTAGGGGCACAGCAGGTTAGTCACCATGCCCCGCCGGGGAGTTCAGGTTTTAGCCCATGCCGCCGCCCAGGGCACGGTACAGGTTGACCTGGGCCTGCAACTGCGCCAACCGGTCGCTGATCAGCGCCTGCTGGTTGCTGAACAGCGAGCGCTGGGCATCCAGAAGGGTCAGGTGGCTGTCGACGCCGATGCGGTAGCGCCGGTCTGCCAGGTGGTAGTAGGCCTGGCTGGCGGCCACCAGGTCCTGCTGCGCCTGCAGCTGTTGCTGGTAGGTTTGCCGCGCCGCCAGCCCGTCGGCGACCTCGCGGAACGCGGTCTGGATGGCTTTTTCGTAGGTGGCGACGCCGATGTCCTTCTGCAGCTTGGCGTAGTCCAGGCTTGCCTTGAGCGCGCCAGCGTTGAAGATCGGCAGGTTGATGGCGGGCGCGAACGTCCAGGCCCCGGCGCCGCCCTTGAACAGCCCGCCCAGGCTGGCACTGGCGGTGCCGGCGCTGGCGGTCAGGCTGATGCTGGGGAAGAACGCCGCCCGCGCTGCGCCGATGTCGGCGTTCGCGGCCTTGAGCGCGTATTCCGCCTGTAGCACGTCGGGGCGGCGGGCCAGCAGGTCCGACGGCAGCCCTGCGGGCACCTCTTCCAGCTGGTTGGCGGCCAGTGGCTGCGGCGCTGGCAGGTCGGCCGGCAATGGCGCGCCCAGCAGCAACACCAGGGCGTTCTCGTCCTCGGCCACCTGGCGCTGGTAAGTGGCCAGGCTGGCCCGGGCGCTTTCCACCGCAGTGCGCGCCTGGGCCACGTCCAGCGCCGAGGCCACGCCGGTGTCACTGCTGCGCCGGGTCAGGTGCAGGCTTTGCTCGTAGGCGGCCAGCGTGTCCTGGGTTAGCCCCAGCAGCTCGCGGTCGGCCTGCCAGGTCAGGTAGGCGTTGGCCACGCTGGCCACCAGGCTGATCTGCGCGGCGCGGCGGGCCTGATCCTGGGCGAAATAGGTCTGCAGGGCCGCGTCACTCAGGCTGCGCACGCGGCCGAACAGGTCCAGCTCATAGGCGCTGACGCCCAGGTTCACCCCGTACTGGCCGGCGACGCTGGTCGCGCCGCTCTGGGACAGGTCGGCCGGGGTGCGCGCGCGGGTCGCCGTGGCGTTGGCGCTGACCGCCGGCAGCAGGTCGGCGCGCTGGATGCGGTACTGGGCGCGGTAGGCCTCGACGTTGAGGACCGCCACCTTGAGGTCGCGGTTGTTGTCCACGGCGCGCTGCACCAGCAGGCGCAACGCCGGGTCGTGGAAGAAGCTGCGCCAGCCTTGCGGGGCGGCCGCGGCAGCCGCGGCCCCCTGGGGGTACTGCGCTGGCACCGGCGGCGCCGGGCGCTGGTACGCAGGAATCAGCGAGCAGCCGTCGAGCACGGTCACGGCCACCGCCAGGGCAATCAGGGTCTTTCTCATCAGGCAGTCTCACTCTCGATGGAGGCGGCGGGCTTGTCCTTGCGCGCGCCCTTGAACAGCGTCGATACGCTGACGAAGAACAGCGGCACCCAGAACACCGCCAGCAGCGTCGCGGTGATCATGCCGCCGATGACGCCCGTACCGATGGCATGCTGGCTGCCCGAGCCGGCGCCAGTGGAAATGGTCAGCGGCACCACGCCGAGGATGAACGCCAGGGACGTCATGACGATCGGCCGCAGGCGCATCCGGCAGGCCTGGGTGGCTGCCTCGAACAGGCTCAGGCCTTGCTCGTGCAACTCCTTGGCGAACTCGACGATAAGAATGGCGTTCTTCGCCGCCAGGCCCACGGTGACCAGCAAGCCGACCTGGAAGAACACGTCGTTGGACAGGCCGCGCAGGCTGGTGGCCACCAGCGCACCGATCACGCCCAACGGCACCACGAGAATGACCGCGATGGGAATCGACCAGCTTTCATACAGCGCCGCCAGGCACAGGAACACCACCAGGATCGAGATGGCGTACAGGGCGGGCGCCTGGGAGCCGGACAGGCGTTCCTCGTAGGACAGGCCGGTGAACGAGATGTCCACGCCCGACGGCAGTTGCTGGGCGATGCGCTCGACCTCGGCCATGGCTTCGCCGGAGCTGTGGCCAGGGGCCGGGGCGCCGAGGATTTCGGTGGAAGACACGCCGTTGTAGCGCTCGAGCTTGGGCGAGCCGTACACCCACTGGCCAGTGGCGAACGCCGAGAACGGCACCATCTGCCCGCTGCTGTTGCGCACAAACCACTTGTCCAGGTCTTCGGCGTGCATGCGCGAGTCGGGCTGGCCCTGCACGTACACCTTCTTCACCCGGCCACGGTCGATGAAGTCATTGACGTAGCTGCTGCCGTAGGCCACCGACAAGGTGGTGTTGATGTCTGTCAGCGACAGGCCCAGGGCACGAGCGCGTTCGTCGTCGATGGTCAGGTGGTACTGCGGCTCGTCGGGCAGGCCGTTGGGGCGCACGCCGGCGAGAATCGGGCTCTTGGCCGCCAGCTCCAGGAATTTGTTCCGCGCTTCCATCAGCTTGGCGTGGCCGACGCCGGCCTCGTCCTGCAGGTAGAAGTCGAAGCCGGTGGCGTTGCCCAGTTCCAGCACCGAAGGCGGCACCACGGCGTACACCAGGGCGTCGCGGTACTTGAAGAACTCCTGTTGCGCGCGTGCGGCAATCTTGAACACCGAGTTGTCGGCGTTGCGTTCGTCCCACGGCTTGAGCAGCACGAAGGCGATGCCCGAGTTCTGGCCACGGCCGGCAAAGTTGAAGCCGTTGACGGTGAACACCGAACTGACGGCGTTGCCCTCGCCGTGCTCCTTGTCCAGCAAGTAACTGGACATGCGGTCGAGCACCTTCTGGGTCTGCTCGGCGGAGGTGTTGGGCGGGGTCTGCACCTGGGTGAAGATCACGCCCTGGTCTTCCTCGGGCAGGAACGAGGTGGGGATGCGGGTGAACATCCACATCATGCCCACCACCAGCAGCGCGTAGGCCATGAAGGCCGGCATTTTGTGGCGGATGACACTTCCCACGCCGCGCTCGTAGCTGGCGGTGGCCGCATCGAACTGGCGGTTGAACCAGCCGAAGAAACCGCGCTTGGGCTGGCCGTGGGCGTGTTCGTCAATGGGCTTGAGGAAGGTGGCGCACAGCGCCGGGGTGAACACCAGCGCCACGAACACCGACAGGGCCATGGCCGAGACGATGGTGATGGAGAACTGGCGGTAGATCACGCCGGTGGAGCCACCGAAGAAGGCCATGGGCAGCAACACCGCCGACAGCACCAGGGCGATGCCCACCAGTGCCCCCTGGATCTGCTGCATGGACTTGCGCGTCGCCTCCTTGGGCGACAGGTGCTCTTCGGCCATCACCCGTTCGACGTTTTCCACCACCACGATGGCGTCGTCCACCAGCAGGCCGATGGCCAGGATCATGCCGAACATGGTCAGGGTGTTGATGGTGAAGCCGGTGGCGGCGAGGATGCCGAAGGTGCCCAGCAGCACCACGGGGACGGTCAGGGTGGTGATGATGGTGGCGCGCAGGTTCTGCAGGAACAGCAGCATCACCAGGAACACCAGCACAATGGCCTCGCCCAGGGTATGGGCCACGCCCTTGAGCGACTCGGTGACCACCGGGGTGGTGTCGTACGGGTAGATCGCCTTCACGCCCGGCGGGAAGAACGGCTTGAGCTTGTCCACCGTGGCGCGGATCGCCTTGGCGGTGTCCAGGGCGTTGGCGCCGGTGGCCAGGCGGATGGCGATACCGGAAGCCGGGGCGCCGTTGGACTGGGCGTTGACGCTGTAGTTTTCACCGCCCAGGCCCAGGGTGGCGACGTCCTTCAGGCGCACTTGCGAGCCGTCGGGGTTGACCTTGAGCAGGATCTCCTTGAACTGCTCGGCGCTTTGCAGGCGGGTCTTGCCAATGATAGTGGCGTCAAACACCGTGCCTTTCACCGCCGGCAGGCCACCGATCATGCCGGAGGAAATCTGCACGTTCTGCGCCTGGATGGCCTCGGTCACGTCCACCGGGGTCAGCTGGTACTGGTTGAGCTTGGCCGGGTCGATCCACACGCGCATGGCGTACTGGGTGCCCCACACCTGGAAGTCACCCACGCCCGGGGTGCGCGAGATCGGGTCCTGCATGTTGGAAACGATGTAGTTGGCCAGGTCTTCCTTGCTCGACTTGCCGTCGGTGGACACCAGGCCCACGAACATCATGAAGTTCTGCTGGTACTTGGTCACGCGCAGGCCTTGCTGCTGCACCTCCTGGGGCAACAGCGGGGTGGCCAGGCTCAGCTTGTTCTGCACCTGCACCTGGGCGATGTCGGGGCTGGTGCCCTGGTCGAAGGTGACGATGATCTGCATGCTGCCGTCGGCGTTGCTGGCCGAGGAGATGTAGCGCAGGTGGTCGATGCCGTTCATCTGCTGCTCGATGACCTGCACCACGGTGTCCTGCACGGTCTGCGCCGAGGCACCGGGGTAGCTGACCTGGATGGCGATGGCCGGCGGGGCGATGTTGGGGTACTGGTTGATCGGCAGCTTGAGGATGGCCAGGCCACCCACCAGCATGATCACCAGCGCCAGGACCCAGGCGAAAATGGGCCGGTCGATGAAAAACTTGGACATGAGTTACTCCGCTTTCGCGTCAGGGGCGCTGGCGTCGGACACCAGGGTTGCCTTGACTTCATGAGGCACGACTTCAGCGCCGGGCTTGACGAACTGCAGGCCTTCGACGATGACCTTGTCGCCGGCCTTCAGGCCGTTTTCCACCAGCAGCTGGGTGCCGATGGTGCGGTTGGCGGTCAGTTCGCGCAGCTCGACCTTGTTGTCGGGGGTCACCACCAGCGCGGTGGAATGGCCCTTGAGGTCGCGGGTAATACCCAGTTGCGGGGCAAGAATGGCATTTTGCGCAGTACCGGTAGGGATCTGCGCGTGCACGAACATGCCCGGCAGCAACAGGCGGTCGGGGTTGGGGAAGACCGCGCGCAGGGTCACCGAGCCGGTGCTGGGGTCCACCGACACTTCGGAGAACTCCAGGGTGCCTTGTTGCGGGTAGAGCCGGCCGTCTTCCAGGGTCAGGCTGACCTTGGCCTTGGTGCCGCCCTGGGTTTGCAGTTGGCCTGCGTCCAGCGCCCGGCGCAGCTTGAGCATGTCGGCCGAGGACTGGGTGACGTCGACGTAGATGGGGTCCAGCTGCTGGATCGTGGCCAGGGCGGTGGTTTGCCCGTTGGCCACCAGCGCGCCCTCGGTCACCTCGGAGCGCCCGATGCGCCCGCTGATGGGCGCCAGCACCTTGGTGTAGCGCAGGTTGATCTGGGCGCTGCGCACCTGCGCCTCGGCCTGCAGCTGCTGGGCGCGGGCGTTGTCGTATTCCTGCTTGCTGACGGCCTGCTCGTCGATCAGCTGACGGTAGCGGGTGGCCAGCGAGCGGTACTGCTCAAGGCTGGCCTGGACGTTGGCCAGCGTGGCCTCGTAGGTGGCCGGGTCGATCTGGTACAGCTGCTGGCCTGCCTTGATGTCGCTGCCTTCCTGGAACAGGCGCTTGAGCACGATGCCATCGACCTGCGGCCGCACCTCGGCGACCCGGTAGGCGCTGGTGCGCCCCGGCAGGTCCTGGGACAGGTTGACGGTGCCAGGCTGCAGCGTCACCACCCCGACTTCCGGCACCTGGGCCTTGGCGGCAGCCGGCTGCTCCTTGTTGCAGCCACTGAGCAGCGTGGCAATGGCAATCGCCGAGGCGAGTGCGGGGGCTATTGGTTTGAGTTGCATGTAAACCTCGAAACGGGCCCGGACAGCAGGCAGCGCTGTCAGGAGCAATAAAAAGTTGGGCAGGACCAGCAAGGAAAAAACGGTGTTTGTTGTGGTTGGGGCAAGCGGGCGCCGTTGCGGCGCGCAATGTCAGGGAGGGGCGTTGTCAGTCGAGGCGCATGTTACCAGCGGGTATTGAGTTGAATAATGCCGATATCGTGAATGAAGATGTGAGCTGTGCTCATCAATGGCCGCCTTCGCAATCAGCGGCGCGGCAGATACACTGCAGGTCAATTGGACGGTGTGGGCGCAGGCGCTGATGATTCGAACAGGGCTCCCGGAGTTGACGGCATTCGTGGCCATCGCCCAGCAACGCAGTTTCAGCGGTGCGGCGCGCACGCTGGGCGTCTCGGCGTCGGCGCTGAGCCATGCCATGCGTGGCCTGGAGGCTCGGCTGGAGCTGCGGCTGTTCAACCGCACCACGCGCTCGGTGGCCCTGACCGAAGCCGGCGAGCAGTTGTTCCAGCGCGTGCAGCCGCTGCTGGACGACCTGGAGGGCGCGGTCAACGAGGTGACCTCGGCACGCAACACGCCCTCGGGGTCCATTCGCCTCAGCGCCTCGGAATCGTCCTTCACGTTATTGGTGCGGCACGTGATGCCGCGGTTCCTTGAAGCGCATCCCAACATCCATATCGAGTGCACCGCCGACAGCCGCCTGGTGGACATCGTCGCCGAGGGCTTCGACGCCGGCATCCGCCTGTTTGACGATGTGCCCAAGGACATGATCGCCGTGCGCTTCGGCCCCGACGTGCGTTTTGCTGCGGTGGCCTCGCCCGATTACCTGGCCCGGCACCCGGCGCCCCAAGCCCCTGAAGACCTCAAGGCCCACCGCTGCATTCGCTTTCGCTTCGCCAGCGGCGCGCTGCTGCGCTGGGACCTGGAGCACCTGGGCCGCAGCGCCAGTCTCGATGTGGACGGGCCCATGACCATGGACAACCTCAACCTGATGACCGAGGCGGCGCTGGCGGGCATCGGCATCGCCTGGCTGCCGCGCCAGCAGGTCGAGGAGCACCTGCGGCACGGGCGGCTGGTGCACGTGCTGCCCGACTGGGGCCCGTACTACCCCGGCGCCTGCCTTTACTACCCGGCCAACCGCCATCCGCCGCTGGCGTTGCGCTTGTTCGCCGAGGCGCCGCGCGACTGGGTGCGTACGCAAGGGTAGGGGCCGGCCTTAATTGGCGGCGTCTCCGTACCAATAGTGCGCGGTCACCCCGCCGTCCATGAGCAGGTCGCTGCCGGTGATGAAAGTGCCTTCAGGGCCCATCAACAAGGCCGCGACCGCGCCCACCTCGTCGGGCGTGCCGCCGCGCTGCGCCGGGCTGGCGGCGATCATGGCGCGGTAGCCGGCGCCACGCGGGCCGTCGAGCTCGTCCCGGGCCAGGGGAGTGAAGATGATGCCCGGGCTGATGGTATTGACCCGCGCACCGCGCTTGCCCCAGCGCAGGGCCTGGGCCGCCACCCGCAGCGAGTTGCCGCGCTTGGACAGCTGGTAGGCGTTGAGCGGGTCGGTGACCTGGTCGGGTTGCAGCATGGGCAACGCCAGCAGCTCGTCCGTCGGGGTCAGGGCCAGCGCTCGGTTCTGCGCCTGGGACAACGCGGGCAGGCGGTGGCCCGACTGCGAGGCGATAACGACGGCGCTGCCGCCTTTGGCGATGACCTCGCCGAACAGCTCCAGCACCAGTGCGGTGCCATACAGGTCCACGGCCAGGATGGTGGCCGGCGGCGCCTGGGAAGGGGAGACGCCGGCGGCATGGACCACCCCGGTGATGTCGCCGATGGCCACGGCGGTGGCTACCAGGGCTTGCACCGAGGCCCGGGAGGCCACGTCGACACTCGCGGTGCTCACGGCAAACCCGGCGTCGGCCAGCACCTTGGCCGCCGCGTCGGCGTTGGCCTGGCGCAGGTCGGCCAACAGCACGTGCTTGCCGGCGCTGACGCGGCGGGCGATGGCCTGGCCGATGGATCCGGCGCCGATTACCACGGTTACTTCTGTCATGACTGCCTCCTGAACGTTGTGCCGGCACTATAGGGCGACAGGCCCGTGACGATTAGATAGCCAGCGCCGCGTACCCTTGTGAACGCCATTCAGCAGTGCAGGCCCAGGCAGCCGTCGACAGCTTTTATGAGAGTGGTTATTATCCGCACCTTCATTCGCACCCCTGGTTGATCCGCCCTTGTCCACGCCAAGCCCTTGCGCCCCGTCTGCCGCTGACGTCGGCCACCTCTATGTCGATCATGGCGGGTGGCTGCAGCACTGGCTGAGCCGGCGTTTCGGCCATTCCTTCAACGCCGCGGACGTCGCCGACCTGACCCACGACACCTTCGTGCGCCTGCTGCTCAAGCCGCGCCAGTTCGCCGGCAGCGGCGATGCTCGGGCATTCCTGTGCACGGTGGCGCGGGGCTTGTGCATCGACCAGTGGCGACGCCAGCGCATCGAACGGGCGTGGCTGGAGGCGCTGGCGGCGCAGCCGGAGTTCGTCGAGCCGTCGCTGGAATACCGCGCGCTGGTGCTGGAGGCGCTGGAGGAAATCGACGCCATGCTGCGGCGCCTGCCGGGCAAGGCGCGCGAGGCGTTCCTGCTGGCCCAGCTGTATGGCCTGGGCTACCGCGAGATTGCCGCGCGGGTGCAGGTGTCGGAGCGCATGGTGAAGAAGTACATGGCCCAGGCGATGTTCCAGTGCCTGCTGCTGGAAGCGGGCCTGGCGCCATGAGCCATTCCCAGCACCAGGTGCTGCAGCAGGCCGCCGCCTGGTACGCCTTGCTGCGCTCGGAACGTGCCAGCGAGCAGGACCAGGCCAAATGGCGCCACTGGCATGACCAGCACCCCGAGCACCGCCACGCCTGGAGCCTGGTGGAACGGGTGGGCGGGCGCTTTGGCCAGTTCGGCGACAGCGCCGAGAAACACGGCGCCCTGGCGGCGCTGCGGGCAGGTGGCAGCGCCGGCATCAGCCGGCGGCGCACGCTGCTGTCGCTGGGTGGCCTGGGGCTGGCGTCCTGGCTGGGCTGGCGCACGCTGGACGCGGGCGGCAGCGGTTGGTTCGCCGATTACGCTACCCGCACGGGCGAGCACCGCCACGTGGCGCTGGCCGGGGGAGGGCAGCTGTGGCTGAACACCCTGAGCGCCGTGGACCTGCAGCACGACGGCGGCCTCAAGCTGATCAGCGGCGAGATCCTGCTGGATGACCAACAGCGCCGGGGCGCCACCTTCCGCATCACCACGCCGGTGGCCGAACTGACCTCGCAGCAGGCGCTGTTCAACCTGCGCCTGGCCGAAGCCGGCCTGTGCCTGGACGTGTACGCCGGCGTGGTAGAGGTGGCCTGCAATGGCCGCAGCCAGCGCGTGCAACAGGGCCAGCAGTTGCGCGTCGGCCATCAGGGCCTGGGGCCACTGCTGCCGGCCAACGAGGCACACCGCGCCTGGGTCAACGGGGTGATGGTGGCCGACGGCACGCCGCTGGGGCAGGTGGTGGCAGAGCTGGCGCGCTACCGCCATGGCTACCTGGGTTGCGACCCACGGGTGGCGCAGCTGCCGGTGGTGGGGACGTTTTCCATTCGTGATACCGACCGTGCGCTGGCGTCGCTGGCCAGCGCCTTGCCGGTGCGGGTCAGCCGCGTGCTGCCCTGGTGGGTCAGCCTGGAGGCGCGCGCCTGAGCCACGGGCGCGCCTGGGAAAACTTTTTTTCAACACGCGGTTCCCTTTTCGAGGGCCTCGTTCGGTGTCAGGGAAAGCACGCCATTTCACCTACCCAACGTTGCGGAACCGGCCCCATGTCTTCGATCCAAAAACGCACCCGTCGATTCAACCTTTCGCCCCTGGCCATGGTCATTCCCCTGGCGTTCGGCAGCGTGGCCGCCCTGGGCATGGCCAGCGCCCAGGCCGCCCAGGGGGTGCAGACGTTCCACGTGCCCGCAGGCAACCTCACCCTGCAACTGGCGCGCTTCGCCCAGCAGGCCGGCATCGAGCTGGCCGGCAACGCCCAGCTCACCGATGGCCGCACCGGGCCGACCCTGGAAGGCGACTACAGCGTCGACGGCGCCCTGGCCGTGCTGCTCGGCGGCGCCGGGCTGACCGCGCAGAAGCAGGCCAATGGCGCCTACGTGCTGGTGGCCAGCGGCGACCTGCAGTTGGGCGCCACCGAGATCGACTCCAGCACCGACATCAACACCAGCTACCAGCCGGCGCCGCCGACCTCGAGTTCCATCCTGCACAGCGACAAACCCACGCTGAACACCCCGCAGGTGGTGAACGTGGTCACCAGCCAAGTGCTGCGCGACCAGAAGCCGCGCAACCTCGACGACGCCCTGGCCAACGTCAGCGGCATCACCCAGGGCAACACCCTGGCGTCCACCCAGGACACCATCATGAAGCGCGGCTTCGGTGGCAACCGCGACGGTTCGATCATGCACAACGGCATGCCGCTGGTGCAGGGCCGCGGCTACAACGCCGCCGCCGACAGCGTCGAGGTGCTCAAGGGGCCGTCGTCGCTGCTGTACGGCATCATGGACCCGGGCGGGGTGGTCAACGTGGTCAGCAAGCGGCCGTCGCTGCAGGCCTACAACGCCATCACCGCGCGCGCCTCGGGCTACGCCCACGGCCGTGACGGCAGCGGCGGCACCCTGGACAGCACCGGGCCGATCGGCGACACGCCGCTGGCCTACCGCCTGGTGGTGGACTACGAGGACGAGGACTACTGGCGCAACTTCGGCACCCACCGCGAATCCCTGGTGGCGCCGTCGCTGGCCTGGTACGGCGACGACACCCAGGCGGTGTTGTCCTACGAGCACCGCGAGTACCTGACGCCCTTCGACCGCGGCACGGCGCTGGGCAGCAACGGCAAGATCCTCGACATCCCGCGCACCGAGCGCCTGGACGACAAGTTCAACACCATGGAAGGCCGCTCGGACCTGACCCAGCTGCTGATCGACCACCAGTTCGACGACAACTGGAAGGGCCACCTGGGCTACAGCTGGAACCGCGAGACCTACGACGCCAACCAGCTGCGCATCTCCAAGATCGCCGCGGACGGCACCGCCACCCGCAGCAACGACGCCACCCACGGCGCGGTGAGCACCGACAGCTACGTGATTGCCTCGATGGAAGGCAGCGTTGGCGTGGCCGGTTTGCAGAACGACCTGCAGTTCGGCGCCGACAACGAGAAGCGCAAGATCTACCGCGCCGACCTGCTGCGCGAGACGCCCACCAGCGGCTTCAACGTCTACGACCCGGTGTATGGCCAGCTGAGCCCGTCTTCCACCGTGTCGGCCAGCGACAGCGACCAGACCGACAAGCTGCGCGCCCAGTCGCTGTTCCTGCAGGACGCCGTGCACCTCACCGACCAGTGGACCCTGGTGCTCGGTGGCCGCTACCAGATGTATGACCAACTGGCCGGCAAGGGCCGCCCGTTCAAGGCCAACACCGACATTAACGGCCAGAAGTTCCTGCCCCGCGCCGGGCTGGTGTACCAGTACAACGACATGCTGTCGTTCTACGGCAGCTACACCGAATCGCTGAAGCCGACCTCCAGCATCGCCCAGCTGTCCAGCGGCGTGACCATCGACTCCTCGGTGCTGCCCGAGCACGCCAAGTCCTATGAGATCGGCGCCAAGCTGGAGATCCCGGGGCGCATCACCGGCACCCTGGCGCTGTTCGACATCGACAAGAAGAACGTGCTGGTCTCGCAGTACAACAGCGCCACCGCCACCACCGACTGGCGCACCAGCGGCGCCGCCCGTTCGCGCGGCGTGGAGCTGGACGTGAGCGGCGAGATCACCGACGCCTGGAGCCTGATCGGCAGCTACGCCTACCTGGACGCCATCACCACCAAGGACCAGCTGTACGAGGGCAACCGCCTGTGGAACACCGCACGCCAGACCGCCTCGTTGTCTGCGGTGTACGACTTCGGCAACATCTTTGGCGGCGACCGCCTGCGGGTCGGCAGCGGCGCGCACTACGTGGGCGAACGCCCGGGGGACTCGGCCAACAGTTTCTACCTGCCGGCCTACACCACGGTGGATGCCTTCGCCTCGTACGACACGCACCTGGACGGCCACAAGGTGAACCTGTCGCTGAACGTCAAGAACCTGTTTGACCGCACCTACTACACCTCCAGCGTCAACCAGTACTTCATCTCCATGGGCGATGTGCGCCAGTTCATCCTGTCCTCGACGCTGGAGTTCTAAGCCATGCGCACATTGCAAACGATGGCCCTGGCCCTGGCGTTGCTGGGCACCCAGGCCCAGGCCGACGATGGCCTGTTGTACCGTATCAGCGCCGTGCGCACCTTGCCTGGCAGCGGCCACAGCTGGGGCTTCGCCGCGCTGGACCCGGCCCGGCCGCTGCTGCTGATTGCCCGGCGCGAGAACGGCCTGACACCGTTCGACGTCGACAAGCAGCAGGCGCTGCCGACCCTGGCCAACACTACTGGCGCCAACGCCGTGGCGTTCGTGCCCGGGCACAACCGCGCCTACGTGGCCAACATGGACGGCACCCTGGGCATCCTCGACCTTGCGCAGTTGAAGGTGCTCCAGCGCCTGCCGGTGGACAGCGGCAACCTCAACAACCTGCTGTATGACGCGCACAGTGACCGGGTGATCATCACCAGCGGGCGTCGCGGCGACCACTCGACGCTGTACCTGCTGGACCCGGCCACCGACCGGCTGGTGGGCCAGCGCGATATTGCCGCGCGCAAGCTCGACGGTCCCATCGGCCTCAGCGATGGCCGCTTCATCGTGCCGCTGCGCGACGAGGACCAGGTCGCCGTGCTCAGTGGCCCGCTGCTGGCGCAACAGCGCTTGCTCAGCTTCCCCGGTTGCCATCAACCCAGCGCGCTGGCGGCGGACGAGCAGGGCGGTCGGCTGTTCATCGCTTGTCGCGGTGGCCAGCCGCAGCTGGTGATCGCTGACCTTGCCAGCGGCGCGCCGTTGCAGACGCTGCCCATCGGCCGTGCGGTCAACGCCATGGCGTTCGACGCCGCCCGCCAGCAACTGCTGATTCCCAGCGGCGCCGACACCAGCCTGGGCGTGGTGGGCAAGGCCGCCGACGGCAGCTTCCGCCTGCTGGGCAGCCTGGGCACGCGGCCATGGGCGCACAACATGGTGTTCGACGCCGCCAGGGCCAGCGTCTACCTGCTGGCGATGGACTTCACCCAACCGGCGCCCACCACGGCGGTGCCCAAGCCTGACCCGCAGTTCCACCCGGACACCTTCAGTGTCCTGACCTTGAAGGCGCAGTAAGGGTGAATGGGGCGTTTCGGCGCTCCATGCAGTCTGATAGCCTGCAGATCGGTTCCCCGTACGCAGCCTTTGAGACCCCATTATGCCGATGTCAAAACTCGACGCCCTCGACTCGGACATCGTCCGCGAGTTGCAGGAAGACGGTCGTCGTCCGTTCCGTGAAGTGGCCCGCAACCTGTCGGTGCCCGAAGCCACCGTACGCACCCGGGTCAAGCGCCTGCAGGACCAGGGCATCCTGCAGATCCTGGCGTTCACCAACCCGGCCAAGCTGGGCGACGCCAAGCTGGCGCTGATGTTCGTCAACGTCGCGCCGCAAGACCACGAACGGGTGGTGGACACCCTGGGGCGCTGGACCGAGGTCAGCTACCTGTCCACCACCATGGGCACCGCCGACATCTGCGTGCAGGTGCTGTGCCGCGACAACGACGCCCTGTGGGCGCTGAAGCAGCGCATTCGCGCCTTGCCGGGGGTAGAGGAGGTGCGGCTGATGCAGGAAGTGAAGGTGCACAAGATCCGCTTCACCATTCCCGCCTCCGAGATCGAGCTGTAACCTCCGACCTGGCTTCTGCGCATAACGGCACGGCTTTTTACGCGTATTGCGCAATATTTCATTTATCTGATTGCGACACGCATCGGTGCCCCGACCTGGGGCACCGCGCCCCCACCTGTCCGCTGCAAGCCGTCTGCGGCCTGCGCGCCGTATTGGTGCAGCTATAATCAATGGAATTATCGCGTATCCATGCGCGACATAATCTGCGCATTGCGCAGTTTTGTGGCAATAAAACCGTGCTAATGCGCAGAAAAGATGATTATTATTGACCCATCACAAGCTGTTACAAAAAAATAGCGAATGAGGGTGAAACACCATGCACGAGAGCACCGACGGCCACGCGCCGCAGCAAGGTTTCGAGAAGACGATTCGCTGGTGGGATGGCGTCGCCATCACCCTCAGCCTGCCCGCGGCGCTGTTCGTGGGCCTGGGCTATTCCATGGGCGCCATCGGCGCCTGGGCGGCGGTGGCGCTGTGGGCCACCATTGCCGCGGTGGCCGCCCTGCATAACTGGGTGTACTCGGAAATGGGCGCCATGTTCAGCCACAAGTCCGGCGGCATCGCCCTGTACGCCAACGAGGCCTGGAGCCGCCGTGCACCGGCGCTGGGCCCGCTGGCCACCTATGCCTACTGGTTCGCCTGGGCCACGGCGCCGGCCATCTGGGGCCTGGCGGTGGCGCAGATCCTCACCGAGCAGTTCTGGCCCAACGCAACCTATAGCCTCGACCTGGGCCTGGTGCAGCTGGACCTGCCCAAGCTGATCGCTTTGGGCGTGGCGCTGCTGTCGTGGGCGCTGAGCATGATCGAGCTGCGCTTCACCATGATCCTCATCACCCTGGCCGGGGTGCTGCTGATGATTCCGGTGGTGATCTTCGGCAGCGGCGCCTTCGCCTCGCACCTGTGGAGCAGCGCCAGCTTCACCTGGCGCATTCCCGCCGGCGTTGAAGGCGCGCGCACGGTGCTGGCGTGGCTGTTCGTGATGGCCTGGTCGGCCTACGCGGTGGAGGCGGCGGCGTCGTTCATTCCCGAGTACCGCGACACCGTGCGCGACACCCGCAAGGCCCTGCGCGTGTCGGCGATGATCCTGCTGCTGGTGTTCACCCTCACGCCCCTGGGCCTGGCCGGCCTGCTGGGCGAGCAGACCCTGGCCAACCAGCCCAACGGTTTTCTGCAAGCCGGCGCCGTGGCGCTGCTGGGCGGCGGGGCGGCGGCCATTACCCTGGTGCTGATCGCCGGCATCCTGGTGCTCTCGGTGATGGGTACGGCGGACGCGGCGCGGGCGCTGTACCAAAGCTCGCGCGACGGCCTCACCGTGCGCCAGTTCGGCGTGCTCAACCGCAACGGCGTGCCCGCCCGGGCGGTGACCGTGCAACTGTTGATCAACGTGGCGCTGGTGCTGTTCGTGGGCAACGCGCTGGCGGTGATCGTGGCGGGCAACGTCGGCTACGTGCTGGCGCACCTGCTGGCGGTGGCCGGTTTCGTGGTGCTGCGCAAGGACCAGCCCGACACCCCACGGCCGATTCGCCTGCCACGACGCTGGCTCGGCATCGCCGCGGCGCTGGCGCTGTTCGACGGGCTGATCCTGCTGGTGGGCATCACCAGCAGCGCCATCACCGGCTACGGCGGCTACAAGGAAGTGGCCATCGCCATCGCGGTGCTGGCGGTTTCCCAGGTCATGTACCGCTGGCGCCAGTGGCAGGACCGCAAGCAGCCTCCGGCCGTGCCCCTGCGCACGTAGCCGCTGCCGCCAGGCTGCGCTGGCCCGCATTGCAACGCAGACATCCCGGTTGAACTCCCTGGCCAGCGCAGCCTTCGGCAGCGGCTACGGGAACACTTTTCTTCAAGGAACTTCGCCATGAGCATTGATCACTCATTCGGCCCCGTGTGGCCGAACCGCAGCCCCGTGGCTGTGTCCCTGACCTTCGACGTCGACGCCGAAGCCGGCCTGCTGGGCGACAGCCCCAGCTTTGCGCGGCGCCTGACCGCGCTGTCCGAAGGGCGCTTCGGCGTGACCCGTGGCGTGCCGCGCATCCTCGAGCTGCTGGCGCGCCACCACCTCAAGGCTTCGTTCTTCGTGCCCGGCCACACCGCCGACAGCCACCCCGGCCTGGTCGAGCAGTTGCTCAAGGCCGGCCACGAAGTGGGCCACCACGGCCACCTGCACCTGCGCAGCGACAAGGTGTCGGTGCAGGAGCAGCAGGACGAAATGCACCGCGGCCTGGAAGCCCTGCAACGCGCTGGCGCACCGAAGCCCGCCGGCTATCGCTCGTCGTCGTGGGAACTGACCCCCGAGACCTTCGCGCTGATCGTCGAGCACGGCTTCCAGTACGACTCCAGCTGCATGGGCGACGACCGCCCGTACTTCGAGCGCTGCAACGGCCAGCAGATCCTCGAGCTGCCGGTGCACTGGTCGCTGGACGACTGGCCGATGTTCGGCTGGGGCATCGACAACGGCGGCAATTTCACCCACCCGCGCACCCTCACCGACGTGTGGCTGGCCGAGTACGAGTCGGCGCGCCGCGACGGCCGCCACACCACCTTCACCATGCACCCGGAGGTGATCGGCCGCGCCGCCCGCTTCGAGCAACTGGAGCGCTTCGTCGAGCGCCTGGTCAGCGACGGCGACGTGTGGTTCGCGCGCCTGGATGAAGTCGCCGCCCAGGTGGCGCCGCAGCTGGAGCGCACACGATGACCTACGTCTTCCGTTCCACCGTCAGCGATCCCCATGGCCGTGGCCGCGAGTTCGGCGAATGCCACGCCGCGCAGATCAAGGCATCGGTGCAGGCCTACCGCGGCCTGTTCGAGCGCACCGCGCAACGCCCTGTGGACCTGCTGGGCCTGGGCGCCCAGGCGCTGGAGAAAATCGCCGCCTTCGCACCACCCCTGCACGCCGAAATCCTCGGCATGGCCGAAGGGGCAGGGCTGGACCCTCGCGAGCTAGGCGCCATCAACGCCCGCACCGAGATCCTTGCCTACGCCGGTGCCACGTTGCGTGGCGAGTGCTCCACCGTCGTCCTTCTCGACCCGCAGTCGCCCATGCCCATCTCGGTACAGACCTGGGACTGGTACGCACAATTCGCCCCGCAGTGGCTGGTGTGGGAGATCCCCCATGGCGATGGGCGCATGACCACCACGGTGACCGAGTACGGCATCGTCGGCAAGATCGGCGTCAACCGGCAAGGCCTGGGCGTGCACTTCAACATTCTTCACCACGCCACCGATGGCCAGGGCATCGGCGTGCCGGTGCACGTGGCGTCGCGCTGGCTGCTGGACAGCACCGCCGATTTCAACGACGCCCTGCAGCTGCTGGCCGCTACCCGCTTCTCGGCGTCCAGCGTGCTGACCGTGGTCACCGCCAAGGGCGGGGAGAGCAGCGCGGTGTCGGTGGAGCTGTACCCCGAAGGCCCGGCCTTCGTGTTCCCCGGCGCCGACGGCCTGCTGGTGCACACCAACCATTTCCTCGATGGCCGCGCCAAGGCCGGCGACACCGAGTGGGCCACGTACCCCGACACCCTGGTGCGCCACGACCTGCTCACCCGGCGCCTGGCCAACCGCCGCGACCTTGCCGCCGGCCAGATCATCGCCGCCATGAACAGCCACCTGGGCAGCACCGGTGCCGTGTGCTGCCACCCGGACCCGGCCAGCAGCGCCGACCAGTACCAGACCCTGGTCACGGTGGTGCTCGACGTGCCGGCCGGCACCCTGCAGGCCCTGGCGGGCGGGCCCTGCGCCCACGTCAACCATTCCTGACCGATACCCAACGGAGAACCGCGCATGCTCAAGCTCAAACGCATCGACAACATGGACATCCTCACCCACGACGTACAGCGCCTGGTGGACTTCTACCACGGCACCCTGGGCCTGGGCTTCTTCCTGCCCTACGTGGCCGAGGAACGCTGGGCCGCCATCGAGACCGGCAACCTGACCCTGTACCTGTTCCACACCGACAACCCGGCCCGCGTGGCACGCCGCACCGCCGTGAACGTGGAAGACCAGCCCGGCTTCGACTCCTTCGCCTTCGAGGTGGAAAACCTGGACGAGGCCATCGCCTACCTGGACGGCAAGGTGCAGTGGGTGACCGACCAGCCCATCGCCTGGCAGCACCCCAGCGGCACCCACTACCGCTACCGGCCGATGTTCGACCCCGACGGCAACATGCTCTACATCACCGAACCGCACAAAGCGTGACGCCCTGGCCACCTGGAGAACAATAAAATGACAGCGACTGTTTCCGCCCAAGCCGCCAAGCTCGCCCCCCAGCCCGTGCTGGACCTGGCCCCCGAGGCGCAGACGTTCACTGGCCGCGTGGCCCTGGTCACCGGCGCCGGCCGCGGTGCCGGCCGTGCCCACGCCCGCCTGCTGGCCGCCCGTGGCGCCGCGGTGGTGGTCAACGACATCGACGCCGACGTGGCCCAGGCCACCGCTGTCGAGATCAATGAGGCAGGCGGCACCGCCATCGCCCTGGCCTGCGACATCACCACCCGCGACAACGCCGAGCGCTTGATTGCCCAGGCCGTGGAGCACTTCGGCCAGCTGGACATCCTGGTGCACAACGCCGGGATGATGTACTCGCTCACCGGCCTTGAAGCCACCGACGACGCCAACTTCAACCAACTGCTGGCGATCAACGTGCACGCGCCGCTGTACCTGACCCGCGCGGCACTGCCGGCGCTGCGCAACAGCCGCGCGCCGCGGGTGATCTTCATCAACTCGCAGTGGGGCCAGGTGCCGGACGGGCACTCCTACGCCTACATGGTCTCGAAGACCGCGCAGCTGGGCCTGATGAAAACCATGGCCAAGGAGTTCGTGGGGCAGGGGATTCTGGTCAACGCCATTACCCCGGGCGCGATCCTGACGCGCATGGTGCCGGAGGAGTACGTGGAAGGCGAAAAAGCCAACATTCCCCTCGGCCGCCTGGTGCACCCCGAGGAAATCGCCGCCGCCGTGGCGTTCCTGGCCAGTGACGAGGCGGCGTTCATCACCGGCCAGGTGCTGGCGGTGAACGGTGGTGCGCTGGTGGTGGGTATCTAAGCAAGGCCTGATGAGGACACGAACATGACCAATACAATGACTCAACGCCAACGCGCCGAAGCGGCCATGCGCCGCCAGTGGTTCCCGGTGGCCCGCAGCGTCGACTTGACCACGCCGCAATCGGCCACCTTGCTGGGCCAGCGCCTGGTGGTGTACCGCACCGCCTCCGGCCAGGCCGTGGTGCAGGACGCCCGCTGCCCGCACCGCGGCGCCGACTTCGCCCTGGGCCAGGTGCACGGCGAGAACATTGCCTGCCCGTACCACGGCTGGCAGTTCGCGGCCGCCGACGGCAAGTGCAGCCACGTGCCGTCGCTGGAAGACCAGTGCAAGATCCCGCCCCAGGCGAAGATTGCCACTTACCGCGTCATCGAGCGCTTCGCCCACGTGTGGACGGTGCTGGAAGACCCGGTCGAGGACCTTTACGATCCCCAGCAGTGGAAAGACGTGGACCTGCAATGGCTGGCCGCCGAGCCGCTGCATTCGCCCACCGGCGTGGCCGTGGCCATCGAGAACTTCCGCGACGTGGCGCATTTCCCCTTCGTGCATTTTGTCTCCATGGGCCCCAGCAAGCACGTGGTGGAACCGCTGAAGGTGCGCCGCGACGGCCTCGACATTGTCATGGAGCGGCCACTGGACGCCGGCGATGGCGAGTGGGCCAACGACGGCGACTGCATGATGTATTACCACTGCGCCGCCCCGGGCCTGGCCACCATCACCTACGACTACGAGCGCCTGGGCAAGCGCGTGGTCGCCGGCTTCCCGTGCCCGGTGGCCTACGACGAGGTGAAAATCTTCTGGGGCGTGGCCAACGCCGTCGACTTCAAGGGCGCCAGCCTCGAGGAAAACCTGCGCATCGAAGAGATGGTCTACCTGGAAGACATGCCCATTGCCGCCGGCATCTTCCCGCGGGAAATCGACTGGGACGGCGTGTTCGTCGAGCACTCGGTGCCCGCCGACCTGTTCACCCTCAACTACCGCCGCGCGTTCCGCGAGTTCATCGACCGCGCAGTGCCGGAAGGTGCGGCATGAACCGCCCGGCCCAGGACCGGGAGGTGCTGATCAGCGCCATGCGCCTGGAGGCCGAGGGCGTGATGGCCCTGGAACTGCGGGCGCTGGGCGCAGATTCCGTGCCCGAGTGGCAGGCGGGGGCGCACATTGACGTGCGCCTGCCGTCGGGCACCGTGCGGCAGTACTCGTTGTGCGGCGATCCGTCGGACCGCCGCCACCTGCACATTGCCGTGCTGCGCGAGGCCACGGGCCGTGGCGGTTCACGGGAGATCCACGAAGAGCTGCGCGTGGGGCAAATGCTGGCCATCAGTACGCCGCGCAACGCCTTCGCCCTGGCGCCGGCGGCGGCCTACCAGTTCGTCGCCGGTGGCATAGGCATCACCCCAATTTTGCCGATGATCCTGGCGGCCGAGCGGGCAGGGGTGCCGTGGCACCTGGTGTACGGCGGGCGCTCGCGGGCCTCCATGGCATTTCTCGAACGCCTGCTGCCCCATGTCGGCGACCACGTGCAAATCCTCCCGGCCGACGAGTTCGGCCTGCTGGACCTGGACGCCATCGCCGCCCGCGCCGCCGCCGGCGCCGAGACCTACAGCTGCGGCCCCGGCGTATTGCTGGACGCCCTGACCGCGCGCTTCCAGGCCCAGGAACTGGGGCAGCGCCTGCACCTGGAGCGCTTCAGCGCAGCGCCGTTGCCGGTGGCAGAGGGCGAGGGCGGTGAGCTGAAAGTGATCCTCGCCCGCAGCGGCCTGGAGGTGGACGTGCCGGCGAAGCGTTCGATCATGCATGCGTTGCGCGACGTCGGCATCGAGGTGCCGTCGTCCTGTGAGCAGGGCGTGTGCGGAATGTGTGAAACGCGGGTACTGGATGGCGTGCCGGACCATCGCGACATGCTACTGACAGACCGCGAGCGGGCGCGCAACAACGTGATGATGGTGTGCTGTTCACGCGCGAAAACCCCCACACTGTTACTAGACCTGTAGCAGCGGCCCACAGGCCGCGTCATGGCCCGCCACGGAGCTGGCAAGGGACGCGGCCTCGCGGCCGCTGCTACGGGGCTTTGGGCAACATCGTACCGTAGCAGCGGCCCAGCGCGGAGGCGGGCATTGGAATCGTACGTAATACGTATCAAATGATGGTCACGCCTTGCGAAGCGATGGATAACGGATGGTGGCTTGGCAAGTGAGGGAGGCGAACGGCGAGACGAACGTGCAAAGATAACTCAACTAAATAGTTCTTTAGTTGAGTTAACGCTGGAGGCTGGGAAAGACGATGAAGGAGGGTGCCTATCCTACAACCCTTTCATGCAATTGCGCACGTCATCGTCAATCAGGTTACCCGGCTTGATGCAGTCCTGCAGCGTGCGACGATCCGGCTGGCGGGCAAAATCCTGCTGCGCCTGCCGTACACAGGACCGCTGAATGGCCTTGCCCGTGGCCCCCTTGTCATGGGCAAACAAGCTGCACGTCAGCGCATGCGAGGCCTGGGCGACGCCGTCTGCTACGGCGCCCACCATATCCGCTGCCTGTACGGGGCCAACGGCTGCCACGGCAAGTAACATCATGACCGGCCACTTCACCTGGTAGAACATCAAACGACCGCTCCTTGGCTCAAATTCTCGATTTTTAAGCGTGCTCCTACGTGAAATCTGTGCCCATTACCCCTACGGGCACGCCTGGATTTCGCGTAGGAGCGCGCTTTTCATGCTGCAACGCTTTGAATTTCAATGATAAATCGGCATTCATCGGCCATTCTTTAGCCGTGCGTCCCGGTGAATACGGCAAATCGGAAAATCCCCAGCACCACACAACGTCTGGCGTGCATTCAATCAACGGGATTCGTTAACGTCCGAGACACCTATCACCAGGCAGCAGACCCAAGGAAGCGCGATGTATACCTACAAGATGGTCCAAGTGCCGCCGACCATTCAGGTCCAGGCCAGCAAGCACCGTGGCAACGAAGCCGCCTTGTACCTGCAGCACGTCGTCAACCAACACGCGGCCGAAGGCTGGGAGTTCTACCGCATCGACTCGATTGGCGTCGCGGTCAAGGCCGGATGCCTCGACGCCTTGCGCGGGAAGAAAGACTCGCTGGCGAGCTACCACGTCATATCGTTGCGCAAGCCGGCATGATGGTTCGTGCATCGGTGTACGGCATTCGGCTTTACCAACGTGTCGCGCCGGCGCGGTTGAGGGATGCGTGCAGGTTCGAGCCGAGCTGTTCGAATTACGCGTTGTTGGCGATTCGGAAGCACGGAGCGTTGAGCGGCTGGGGATTGGCGTTGAAGCGGATTGGTCGGTGCAGGTTTCCGAACGGTGGTGTTGATTATCCCTGAGGGTGGGTTTGGGCTGGATTCGGCGTTTGAAAAGCGCCACACCTGGCCCAGACCTTCGTATACGACACTACGCATAATGTATATTATGTTAAATCGCGTATTGGGTTGTGGGCTGGTTCGCCAGGCTCCGGTCTGCTCCACCCAAACCTCTGCAATCTCGCGCAGGCTGGCGTCCTGTGGGAGCTGGCTTGCCAGCGAGCTTTTAATGCGCCGCTACGCGAAATCTGCACAACCACCTGGGCAACCACCGCCAACATTTCACCCAGCGCCCAATTCCGTTGCCGCTGCCGAAGGCTGCGCTGGCCAACCGCATCACCACACCCACCATGGTGTAAGGTAACCTCAGCCCCCACGCCATCAAGGACGCCCAATGGCCACCCACGCAACCACCGCCCAAAAACACCTGGCCGTCCTAATCGACGCCGACAACGCCCCAGCCGCCATCGTCGAAGGCCTCTTCGAGGAAATCGCCAAATACGGCGTCGCCAGCGTCAAACGCATCTACGGCGACTGGACCGGCCCACAACTGGGCGGCTGGAAAAAAGTGCTGCTCGACCATTCCATCCAGCCCATCCAGCAATTCGCCTACACCAAGGGCAAGAACGCCACCGACAGCTCGCTCATCATCGACGCCATGGACCTGCTCTACACCCGGCGCTTCGACGGCTTCTGCCTGGTGTCCAGCGACAGCGACTTCACCCGCCTGGCCTCACGGCTGCGCGAAGAAGGCTTGACCGTGTACGGCTTCGGCGAAGAAAAAACGCCCAAGCCGTTCGTGGCGGCTTGCGACAAGTTCATCTACATCGAACTGCTGCGCGATGAAGTTGCGCCGGCGCTAAGTCCTGAGCCATCGGTTGAGTCAGCCGTGGTGCCGGATGCAGCTAAAACGGTTGCTGCAGAAAAACCCAAGAAGCCCAAGGCGCCGATCAGTTTCATTACCAAGATCCTCGATGACATTGCCGATGAGGATGGCTGGGCGCAGTTGGGTGCCCTGGGCACGAACATCACCAAGCTGCGGCCGGAGTTTGATCCTCGGACTCATGGGTTCAAGAAGTTGAGTGACTTGATCAAGGCTTATCCGCAGGCGTTTGAGTTGCAGGCTCGGGGTGGTTCTGGGGGAGCTACTTCGATGTATGCGCGGCATAGGGTGGCGAGTAAGTAAGCTTGGACACTGGGAGATCAGCGTGCCTGTCCGACCAGGTGACTAACCTCCCCTCGCCGCTTACACAGCGGCCGGGTTTGGTCACCCGTTCAACTGAAGCTTTCCGTGGCCAAACTTCAAACGCCCTCGTATGCCCGAAACCGCTCTTGAAGAAAAGCAATCAATGCCCTGGTTTTCCCCGGCACGAAATTACTTTCTGATCGGACGGCATAAACAGTTGAAGAAGGCGGGGTAAATACCCCCTCGAACAGCCGATGCAACCTACCAGATTTAATATCATCCTTGACGATATACGTGGGCAGTTGAGATACCCCTTCACCCGCTAGGCACACCGCATAAAGCGCTTCGACGCTGTTGCATGAAAACCTGTCGGAAAATGTGAGTGCGCGGCCGCTTGACTGAGAAACACCCCAATCATTAAAACTTGTTTCAAAGTTCAAGCCTAAACAAATATGCTTTGCCAGATCGGCAAGATTGGAGGGCTGACCAAACCGGTGTAGATATTCTGGAGCGGCGCAGATGACACGTTCACTGACCCCGACTGCACATGAGACCGCCCCGGGAGTACCCATTTCGCCAAGGCGTATTGCTACGTCGATTTTTTCTCGCCGAATATCAACAAAGTCATCCGTCAATACCAGATCGACCTTGATGTCAGGGTGTGCTTTCATGAAATCGACCAGCATTGGCACTACATGATAGCGGCCAAATACATTGGAAGCGGATATTTTCAATTGCCCGCGAAGCGTCTCGGATTCAGAGACGACAGACAACTCCAGCGCCCTGATGGTTTCCAGAATCTCCCGTGCTTCGCCAACGTAAAGCTCCCCGGCTTCCGTAAGGCTCATCTGCCGCGTTGTACGGAGCAGCAACTGGACGCCCAAGCGTTCCTCCAGGCGCTGCACCCTCTTGCTGAGTGCAGAGTGGGTCATATTCAGTTGCCTAGCTGCAGGTGAAAATCCACGTGCATCAACTACTGCAACCAGGACTGCCATGTCGCTATATCGGTCCATCCACCCCTCCTTTCGTTCCATTATGGAACAGCTGTTGAGAAAAATGAAGGAATTCCATTTCAGGGTGGTTTACTCGAAAATCAACTCGTGGCGACGGTTCTCTTACTCTCACAATGGATGTGTGACTCATGAAATCAGTAATCGCAAAGCAATGCGGAACAGAAAATGCAGCTTTGCCTCTGGACGGCGCGTTTCACCAGAACGCCATGGCAGACCTGAAAAACTATGGCTCGCACGACCGGATTCAGTCGTACGAAGTAAGTTCCTCCCATGTGGCCGTGACCTGGTACGACGGTCATCTTAGTTATTTTCATCATGGTTGGTTGCGGGAAAACTGCCCGTCCCCTACTTCGCGTCACCCAACATCCATGGAACGTCTCATTCATCCGCTCAGCATTCCCGTGACGATACAACCACTATCAGTCAGCCTCGATAGTCACGGTGCCTTGGCAATAATCTGGCCGACCGCAAATCAACAATCGACCGACGCTGGCCATCGAAGCCTCTACACCCCGGGCTGGTTGCGAGCGCACTGTTACACCTTAAGTCCAGAGCCGGGAAATGCTTTAGCCACGCCCATCAGCAGAGGCCGCGCACCATTGCGCGGGGACTGGCAGTCGTTAATGGACAACGAGGAACACTTCTTCAAATGGCTATCGAATATGGACGAAATGGGATGGTCAGTTGTCAGCGGGGTGCCGAATGAGGACGGGGCGTGCATTAAGTTCGGGCAGAAAATCGGAGTGATCCGTTCTAGCAACTTTGGATTCAGCTTCGACGTGCGCTCCAAGCCCAACCCCAACAGCAATGCTTACACATCATACTACTTACCCCTGCACACGGACATGCCGCATTACGAACTCCCACCAGGGTTTCAGCTGCTTCATTGTCGAATTAATTCAGCAAGTGGTGGGGAGTCGCTGTTGTCGGATGGCCTGAACGTAGCCATCAAGCTTAAAGAATCCCATCCGGACGCGTACAATATCCTGTGCTCCGAGACAATACCTTATCGCTTTCAGGATGCCGATAGTGATTACACGGCCAGGCACCCGTTGATCGAGTGTGATCATCACAAGATACCCCGGTACATAAACTGGTCCAATAGCACCTCCGCTCCACTGGACGTGCCCCCTTCGCGAATGGAAAAGATGCGAGAGGCAATCCGGCTGTTTGTGGCGCAACTGGAGCATCCTGATCACCTCATCACAATAAAACTTCAACCCGGTGAAATGCTGGCCTTCAATAACAGGCGGATTTTGCATGGCAGGAATGGGTTTGATACTTCAAGCGGTGACCGTTTTTTCCAAGGTTGCTATCTGGACTCTTCCGAATTGAAGAGCAGGATCGCCGTTTTAGCGCGCACCTGTAAGCAATAGACAATCGCTTCAGCAGCCCGTCGCCGCCTCTCTTACATTCGAATGAGTTTCCCCATGAGCCCATCACTTGGCGTTAGCAGTACATCAACCGTGGGAATAGCCGCGGCCCTCTTTGCGGCGTTGACATGGTCGATGAATTTTGTCGCACCGCTGGTGATTGGCGACTTTACCATTTACGACCTGGCCGCTTGTAGATTCATCATCTCAGGGCTAATCGGCGTGTCGATTTTGGCCATCCGCAGCAAGGGTGTGCGTGGCTTGGTCCTGCAAGACTGGGTCGCCGCAGCAGCCATCGGCTTCATTGGCTATGTAGGCTATTTCATGGCGGTGATGATCGCCGCGACCTACGCCGGGCCAGTCATCGCCCCCGCATTTCTCGGTCTTGTTCCGGTAATACTTGCGATAAGCGGGAACCTGGGTGGAGGTACGCTTTGGCGCTACCTTTACCTTCCCTTCGGCATGGCTGCCACCGGCCTGATACTGGTGAACGTTCAGACGCTTACGCTCCCGGTTCACACCCCCATTTCGACGCTCTTGTTGGGCGTTGCGGCATCCATTTCTGCGGTGGCACTCTGGACGTGGTTCGGCTTGGCAAACCAAAAGGCCCTAGCGCGACGGCCGTCCATGGACGCTTGGGTCTGGACAGCATTGATGATGATCGGAGGCAGTGTCCAAACCCTAGTCGCTATCCCGCTAGGGATGCAACTAGGTGTATTCACGATTGGCGAGGCGGGCCTCCATCTGGATATCAATACCGCTACCCATCTCTTGCTCCCTGCGGCCATGCTTGCCGTAGTTGCATCAATTCTTGGAGCCGGCGCGTGGACAATCGCCTCCCAGCGCCTGCCGATTACCTTGGCCAGCCAACTGCTCTCAATGGAGATGGTGTTTGCGACTTGTTTGGGCCTGGCGTTTCACCACCGATACCCGACAGTGCCAGAAGCAATTGGCATTGGCCTTATCGTCCTCGGGGTGGTGAAAGGAGTCGGTGCGTTCAGTCGGAAACGACCGGAAGGCTGTGCTCTGGTTGGTGTAACCCACGTTGATCGGGTGCAGTAAGAACCTTCGGTATTAGGCGAGCCCCACCGCTGAAGTCCACTCGCAATCGTGCGCCATATGTTCGGCACAAGGCGCCAGGGATGTGATCCCCCTAAAAACACGTACCCACCTGGAAATACAACTGTCGGAATTCTCCTCAGAAACGTCTTACAAGTTCTGCGATAATCGAATAAATCGCTTACATTTTCGCGCTTGCACCCTTCTGGACAGGTGACTAACCTCCCCTCGCCGCTTACACAGCGGCCGGGTTTGGTCACCTGCTCAACTGGAGTTTTCCGTGGCTATGCCTTGCTGGCTGGCCACCCGGTCTATCTTCATAGGGATTCATATAGTGAGTGACGTAGGGTTGGTTTGGTCAGCGTTGCATCATGTTGAGGGGGCTAAGGGGTTGGTGGATGCGTTGATTGGGGTGAGATAGCGTGTAGGATTTTCGTACCTAGTCGGAGCAGTAATCTCATGTGCCTTGGTAGCTTGAGGCGCATGAGCCAGTTAAAACATCTCACTATGGTGGTCAACTGGTCCCGGGCACTGCGTTAGCTTCATCCGGTAATCGCCAGCGGCAACCCATCGTTGAACTGATGCGGCCTTTGCCAGTTGTACCGCTGCATCATGAACCGACCGATATCCTGCTGGGCCAGTGACGCGCTCATATTGTTTGCTCTCGACGATTATCCAGTCGACCTGCCGGAGGTTGAGCCTCCGGGATCTAGTGAGTGCGGTAACGGTTCCGGACATCCAGGGTATCGTTGGCGCATTGCCGCAATGCGCAGCTAAGCATCTACGGTTGGACAAGGATAATTGAGGCCTGATTCAACAGCTTCAAATACCTCATCCAAAATTTTTGAGTACATGACGGCGCCATCAGGGATATCTTTCCATATCTCATATGCGGCGCTGTAAGCATACTCCAGTACTCCTGCTACGAGACCAGGCCGGGTATCAGTCGCTGGATCTACACCCATCTTTCCTGCTAAAACCTCGACGAGTAGTTGCTTGCGCGCCTGAGTCCTCTCCAAGTTGCGAGCACATACAAGTGGATGGCCTCGAATCAAATGTTTCAGCACTTTAAATCGGTTTGAGTCCAAGCCATACGAGCCCATCTCACACCCATGCACAACCTCAACCACCGCACGTCGCAGAGCCGTTAGAATCGGCTCCCCGTTGGGGCGAGCGCGCAGTGCGACGATCACTTCGTCATGTTCAACTTCTTGATAGTCGAGAACAACATCTTCCTTGGAGGAAAAATATCGAAAGAAGGTTCTAGACGAGACGTCCACCTTGTCCGTTATATCTTCAACCCGGGTTTCTTCAAACCCCTTTTCCTCAAACAAGTTATATGCAGCTTCAATTAAAGCTTCGCGAAGCATAAGTTTTTTTCGCTCGCGCCGTCCCAACTCTTCTGATGTCTTCACTGTGCCCCTCTATTTTTGATAGTCGGCCCGCACTTAAACCAACTGAACCTCACAACGTCCGATGCTACGGGAATCCAATTCTGACGCCTAGGGATTTTTTTCCCGTAAATACATTTGTCACCGGGTGAATCGATTGGTTCCTTTTGGCGCTAACGCAATGGTGATAGGTGTCGCTTGGGGTCAGGACGCAGCACAGACTACCAGGCAAAATGTAACAAGAAATGTCATCGCAGACCTAATGTCATCGAATGCATAATGTCTGTTGACATAATCTGTCGCAGAGTGACAGTATTTTTGAGGCGCTTACGGCCCCCTCTTAGCCAGGCCGATTCACTGGCTACCGTCTGTTGCTGATCAAGGAGTGATTCATGGCAGGTATTCCGTCCATCCAAGCTTATCCCATGCCCAAGCTGGCTCAACTACCGGCCAACAAAGCACAGTGGGCCATCGACCCAAACCGAGCTGTCCTGCTGGTGCATGACATGCAACGGTACTTCCTTAAACCTTTCGCAGCCCCTCTGCGTGATGAGCTCGTGTCGAATGTTGCGGCGCTTTGCTCTCGCAGCCGGAAAAATGCTGTTCCTGTGGCATTTTCAGCTCAGCCGGGCGGAATGACCGCCGAGCAGCGCGGCCTCTTGAACGACTTCTGGGGCCCCGGCATGAAGGTCGATCTTGAAGACCGGAAAGTCGTTGATGAGCTTGAACAAAGCGAAAGCGACTGGATGACGCCGAAGCTGCGCTACAGCGCATTCTTTCAGTCCGGGCTCCTGGAGCGGATGCGCGATGCAGGGCGCGATCAATTAGTGATTTGCGGGGTATATGCGCATATTGGAGTGCTCTCCACTGCCATCGAGTCATTCACCAATGACATCCAGACGTTTCTGGTGGCCGATGCCGTGGCCGACTTCTCGGAGCAGGAACACCAGCTAGCGCTCACCTACGCGGCTCAACGTTGTGCAGTGTTGTGCACTACCCAGGAGACGCTGGTATGAACGACTCCGATGGCTATTTGGGTAAAGACGAGCTGCTCGCCTCCATCCTGGGCGGCAGTTCGGACGCATACGCCCTGCTCTATCGCCCTGAAACCGACGCCGACCAGGTTGAACTGATTACCGGTGTCATGACTCAGGTGGCGAAGCTCCAGGACATTCCTGCATGCCGACGGGCCCAAGGCGCTGAAAGCGAAGGCAGCGAGCTCCTGGCGATTATCCCGTACCGCCAGATTACCGAACGTGGCTTTGAATGCGTCGATGACCGTGAACCCCTTTCGGTCATGAAGATTGGCACCACAAGCCGTGTCCGCAAAGAAGTGCTGCTTAACGCAATAATCGACTCGGAAATCAGCCTCAACGGTGGACACTACGACCGCGAGGATGAGGATTATGCGCAAACAGCGCTGCAAATTATTCGCGAGGAAATCGGCACCGGCGCCGGCGCAAATTTCGTGCTCAAGCGCTCCTATGTCGCATCAATTGCCAATTACTCACGAGCCAAGGCGCTGTCGCTTTATCGCCGGCTGCTGCTTCAAAGCGCGGGAGCTTACTGGGTGTTTTTAGTCGACACCGGAGAGCGAGTGTTCATAGGCGCCACGCCTGAACGCCATGTGAGCCTTGCAGCAGGTTTGGCAACTATGAACCCTATTAGTGGAACCTTTCGCTATCCGCCAATGGGCCCAACCGTTGAGGGTGTCCTGGATTTCCTGGCGGACAACAAGGAAAGCGAAGAGCTCTTCATGGTGGTCGATGAGGAGCTGAAAATGATGGGTAGGGTGTGCGGTGAAGGCGCGACTGTTCGTGGCCCCTACCTCAAGCCCATGGCAAAGCTTGCACATACCGAATATCTCATCAGCGGTCACACAACGCTCGCGCCGTGGAAAATTCTGAGGGAGACGCTCTTCGCCCCGACAATCACGGGTAGCCCGCTGGAAAATGCATGCCGCGTGATCAAAAAATATGAACCCGAGGGGCGCGGTTACTACAGCGGCGTCATTGCGCTGTTTGGTCGCGACAAGGTTGGAAACGAGACCATGGACTCGTCCATCCTGATTCGCACAGCAGACATCAACAAGCATGGAACCCTGCGTATCTCCACAGGCTCGACACTGGTACGAAACTCAGATCCTCACTCAGAAGCCGCTGAAACCCGTGCCAAAGCAGCAGGCATGTTAAGCGCGTTGGGAGTTCTGGAAAAAACGCCGGGCATGCCGGAGACCGGCACTGACGATGCGCTTGTCCTGAGTAACATCGCTCAAGACCCACGAGTAATTGAAGCGCTGCACCGTCGTAATGAATCCATCTCCCGGTACTGGCAGTCGGCTCCATCGCTGCGAAAGCAACACCACTCCACGCTGATGGGTCGTAAGGTTCTGGTGCTGGATGCCGAAGACACCTTCACGGCGATGATCTGCCATCAACTCAGCTCCTTTGGCTTGGACGTTACCGTTATCCCTGCCACAGAGGCGTTTGTCCCTGCTTGTTTTGATCTGTGTGTTCTTGGCCCTGGGCCAGGCGATCCCAACGACGAAAGCGATGTTCGCGTCAACCAGATTCAAAAGGCTGTCAAAACGCTTCTCCATCAAGGCAAGCCGTTCCTGGCCATTTGCCTGAGTCATCAGATTTTGTGTCGCCACCTGGGTCTCCAGGTGACGCAAAAGCCGCGCCCTAACCAGGGTACCCAGAAGCAGATCGACCTCTTCGGTGAGCAAGTAAAGGTTGGCTTTTATAACGCCTTTTCGGCAACACACGCTTTGCCAGCTGTGAGTCTCCCCCAGGGCATTCAAGCGTATCTGTGCCGCGACCCTGTGACTAATGAGATCCACGCCATACACGGCCCCTCATTTAAGTCCTTCCAGTTTCACCCTGAATCCGTGCTCACGCTGGGAGGCGAAAGGCTCCTGGGCGAAGCAGCAGCGGCGCTTTTCTCCTAGCACTGAACCATCTACCACAACAGGACTTTCAATATGCAAGAGGCAACTTTCGCCCAACCTGCCAGCAGGCAGGCGTGGCTCGGACTGTTCACAGTTCTCGGACTTGTGGCACTGGTCGCCATGGATGGCTCCGTACTTTACCTGGCGATGCCCCACATCACGTCGGCGATAACCCCCACTGCAGACCAGGCCCTGTGGATTCTTGATATCTACGGATTTGTCGTAGGGTCGTTGCTGGTTGCCTTCGGCAACATCGGTGACCGCTTTGGAAGGCTGCGATTGGTGATGGTCGGTGCCTGCGTATTCGGCGCCGCTTCAATTGGAGCGGCTTTCTCGGAAACACCTACCAGCCTGATTGCATTTAGAGCGCTGATGGGCTTGGGCGGTGCCACGCTTCTTCCTTCAGGACTGGCAATCGTCTCCAATTTGTTCCCCGATCCAAAACAGCGTGCACAGGCAATCGGGATCTTCGCTGCCACCTTTGCGGCTGGTTTCGCGGTAGGACCGCTGATCGGCGGGATGCTCCTTCAGCACTTTACCTGGGGTTCCGTGTTCCTGATCAATGTGCCGGTAGTTGTGTTGTTCGTCCTGTTTGCTCCTCAGCTTCTCAAGGAAGTACACGCCCCAACTGAAGGAAAAATTGATCTACTCAGCTTGCTGCTGTCGTTCGCAGGGATCCTGCTGTTTACGTACTCGCTCAAGACTGGCGCCGTGCATGGCCTGTCGAACCAACAATTGCTGATCGGAACGGTAGGGATCGCAGGCCTGATCTGGTTCACCCTGCGCCAGCGAAAATTGGAGCATCCACTGTTGGATGTGACGCTGTTTAAAGACCGCATTTTCACCATCGCCATCCTCACGGGCCTGCTGTCCCTGGTTGTGTGGTCGTCTGCCGGGTACCTGGCGGGCGTCTACATGCAATCGGTGCTTGGGTTCGATGTGTTCACCACGGCCCTGCTGACGATCCCCGGCGCCTTGGTGCTTACTGCCACGTGCATCTGGACAAGCCACATCGTCGATCGAATTGGTCGTAAGTGGGCGCTGGTTGCAACTCACTTGTTGATCACTGCTGGTATGGGCTTGCTATTACTAACCACGACTTCGGACGGTGCCGCGTTCTACGTCGCGTCCACGATCGTAGCGGGCGTCGGTTATGGCTTGTCATTCAGCCTGGTTGCGGAAATCGCGGTTTCAGCAGTGCCTCCAGAACGTGCAGGCGCGGCAGCGTCGATCGCGGAAACCAGCAATGAGATTGGCAATGCCCTGGGCATTTCGGTCTTGGGTTCAGTTGCTGCCCTGTGGTTCAGACTTTATGGCCCAGGCGTAGCCAGCACGCTGAACGAATCCCTCGATCACGCTTCAATCCCCCTGGACGCTATCGCCCTCGCCAAGGAAGCCTTTGTTGCAGGTATGCACACCGCACTTGGAATCGCAGGGCTGCTGACGTTCATCGTGGCGGTGCTCGCCATGCTTTGGTTGCCCCGCAAACTGCCCGAGTAATCCGGCGCTACCCACCTTTTTTAGCCATACAGTACAAAGGATTCTGTCATGAGTTTGGCCACCGTCGTCGCTGCCGTATTCGAAAAATATGCGGATCGCTCAGCCATTGGGACGCGAGTGAAACGTACCTCTTTGGATCAATTCGGGGAGCGCACTGTTCACCTTGAACCTCGCTACGAAACGCTGACCTATTCACAACTATGGGCAAGGACGGGGCATGTGGCAGCTGCCCTTTACCATCACCACCCAGCCCCATTACGTGCCGCCAGTACTGTGGCAATGCTGTCCTTCACCAATGCCGATTATGCAACGTTGGATATCGCCTGCATCAGGCTAGGCGTGATGACTGTCCCCTTGCAGACCGGCACCTCCCTACCCGATCTACTCGCCATTCTCGAAGAAACCCAGCCTAGTCTCCTTGCCTGCAGCATCGAGCAGCTGGAGACCGCCGTCGCCTGTATCGCCCGTACGCCTTCTGTCATGAGGTTGGTTGTGTTGGACGCTGCAGAAACAAGCAGTGCCCAGCTCCTGGTCATTCAGGCCGCAGCACTTAAGCTTCGCGACGAGGGTAGCCAGGTTGAACTCGCTCTTTTTCACGATCTTGTCGAGGCTGGCCAAGAACTACCTGCGGTGCCCCTGGATGCACGCGAACAAAGCGACGACGAGCTAGCCATGCTGATCTACACCTCGGGAAGTACCGGATCCCCCAAAGGGGCGATGTATACCCAAAGGTTGGCCGCCGGGATGTGGGGCGGCTCGTGGGCGACCATCTTTTCAGAAGAGCGAGCCCTGACCTTCCATTACATGCCGATGAGTCACGTAGCGGGTCACTCCTCGCTCAAGAGTACGCTAACCCGAGGAGGAACGTGCTTCTTCACGGCGCAGGCGAACCTCTCGACACTGATCGAGGACATCTCGCTGGTCAAACCGACTGAGCTGTCCCTGGTGCCCCGCGTCTGCGAGATGCTCTACCAGAAATATCAAGCAGAGCTGGCCAGGCACAACGCCGCGGACGGTGACCCGCGCGCGCTCGAAATCCTTGATCTGATGCGGCACCAGGACATGGGAGGCTGCGTGACCTGGGCAAGTTGCAGTTCCGCTCCGATCGGGCCCGAACTAAAAACGTTCACCGAGCGCTTACTAGGTGTCCCGCTGCATAACGTCTACGGTTCGACAGAAGCGGGAGCGATCTGGATTGATAACGAGCTGCTGCGCCCACCCGTGGAGGATTACAGGCTTATTGACGTTCCTGAGCTGGGCTACTACCTGACTGATCGCCCCTACCCTCGCGGCGAACTGCTGCTCAAGACATCGTCGATCATTCCAGGTTACTACAAACGCCCTGAACTCACCGAAGCGCTCTTCGATGCAGGCGGCTACTACCGTACCGGTGACATTGTGGCTGAGCACGGTCAAAACGTACTGCACTTTCTGGATCGGCGTAAAAACGTGGTGAAGCTCTCTCAAGGAGAGTTCGTCACATTGGCCAGGCTCGAAACGCTCTTCGCCGGGATCCCCGAGCTGGACAGCATATTTGTACATGCCGAGAGCAGTTGGTCGTTTCCCCTTGCGATCATTGTTCCAACCGGACGGCTGCGTGAGGTGTGCAAGGATGACGAGCGGACGATACGCGCCCGTCTCATGGAAAGCATACGAGGGACGGCGAAGGAAGCAGGGCTGCGTAGTTTTGAAATCCCCAGGGACTTTGTCCTGACAAGCGAACGATTCACCCAACAAAATGGCATGCTTTCCGACCACGGCAAACCGCTGTGGACTCGGCTTCGACAGCGCTACGAAGGGCAGTTGGGTGAGCTGCACGAAGCAATCAAATCCCGTGAAGCTCGCCTGCTTTTGGATGTTCATCGCAACGCCAAAGACAGCCCAGCGATTAATGTCGTATTACAAGCGACCCAAACCGTGCTGGGCAGCCCGTCGGGGGAGATCCGCGCCGACATGCAATTCCGTGACCTGGGAGGCGACTCACTCTCGGCACTTACACTTTCCTCCTTGCTGTCAGAGGCCTTCGGGATCACCGTGCCAGTCGATGTCATCATCAGTACTGCGTACGACCTGCAGCATGTAGCGGATTATATCCAGACTAAAGTCAGCTCGGGTAAGGCCAGGGCCACGGCCCAACAAATACACGGAAAAGACGCGGTGTTATTCCAGCTTCCGACCTGACGCTGGAAAAATTCGTTTCCGCGGAGGTCCTGTCCAGCACCCTCCCAATTAACCGCGCACAGGTTTCACCTCCAACGGTGCTGCTGACGGGGGCCACCGGTTTTCTGGGCCGGTTCCTATGTCTTGATATCCTGGAACGCATACATCGAGAGGGTGGCAAGTTAATCTGTCTTGTTCGAGGCAAGGATTCGGGGCTGGCTCGCACTCGGCTAATGGCAGCGTTTGGCGGCGGCGAGAGCCAATTAGGAAAAAGGATTTTGCAGCTTGAAGCTGGCCTTGAGATCGTTACCGGCGACATTGGCGAAGAGCACCTTGGGGTCGACTTCGATACGTGGGGCCGATTGACCAAAGAGGTCGACAGCATCATCCACGCCGGCGCGCTGGTAAACCACTTGCTGCCGTATGCGAGCCTGTTTGATGCGAACGTCAATGGCACCGCAGAACTGATCAGTTTGGCGCTTACGCATCATCAAAAGCCGATTAGCTTCATGTCCAGCATCGCTGTAGCAACGCTGAACGGGGAACACCCAGAGCACCCGCTCGATGAAGACCAAGACATTCGCAAATGGGCCCCGCTCATTTCCGCTGAGGATACGTACGCGGCAGGTTATGGTTTGACCAAGTGGGCCAGTGAAGTCCTGTTGAGAGAGGCACATGAGCGCCTCGGCCTTCCGGTGACGGTCTACCGCTCCAGCATGATACTTGCGCACCGCAGCGAAGCCGGTCAGCTTAACGTGCCGGACATGTTTACACGGTTGCTGCTGAGCGTGGCTGCTACGGGATTGGCACCAAAGTCATTCTATCAAGCACAAGTAGGCCAATCGGTGAAAGACGCGCACTACGACGGCTTGCCTGTCGACTTCACCTCGGCGGCAATCATCAAGACAAGCCTTGAGCAGCAGCCGACCGGATACCGATCATTCAACCTGGTCAACTACCACGATGACGGGGTTTCACTCGATGTGATCATTTCCTGGATGATCGCACGCGGCGTACCTATTCACATCGTCGACGACTATGACGAGTAGGTGCAACGTTTCGAACAAGGCATGCGTGGCTTGCCAGAGCGGATCAAAACTCAGTCGATGCTTCCCTTGATCCATAGCCTATCAAGCCCCAGCAGCGTCCAGCGAGGTTCCGCTATCCCCTCTCACAGATTTCAGATCGCCCTGGCCCAAGGGCACGCTCAGCCTAGAGAGGCCGCTCAGATCACCGCATCGCTCATCGGCCGGTACGTAGAGGATCTACAGACGCTGGGCATTATTCAACCCAATGCGGCTCAGGAGACAGCGCTGGCATCCTGATCCCCACACGTTGAGGGAGACCATTAGCTTATCCTTCGTTTAGCAGCGCGGCACGGGTTAGGGCTATCAGTTGTTTGATCCCATCACGGCCGGCTGCATTAGCCGCACTTGGCAAATATCCCCGCCGAACCAACGCCGAGCCCCAAACCCATCAAATCCCCCCAAGCCCACCCCGAAACACCCCCGCCTCCACCCCCACAAGCCCTGCCGCACTACCCCCCTCATGCTCCCGCAAATACCGCCTCACCAACCCAACCCCAAGCGAATACCCAAACCACCTAGGTAACTCACCCACTCCAAAAAACCACGCCCCATGCCCATAATCCTCCCGGTCCCAGTAGGCCGCCGCCATATCGACATACCGCCGTACAACCTCCACATCAACCCGCTCCCACGGCTCAGGGCAACCACCCCAAACCTCCTGCGCAAACACACCCGCAAGCCCCTCGGAAACCAGAACCTGGCCTAGCGTCGACCCATACCCCGGCCCATCCCAACGCGCCGCATGGTGAAGTTCATGCGCGAACATCCGCTCCAGCGAGGCATTTTCATTCGCCCTGAAAACGTCACTCGCTGGATCGACAGTCAAATAGATCAGCCCAGGCTCAGGCGCGTATCCCAGGTGCCCCTTTTCAGGAATAACCTGGCTGCCGGCTTTCACGATCACATCCAGCGGGCGCAGCGGTAGCAACGCGCTGGCCTTGTGGTGGGTGGCTGTCAGGCGCGCCTGAAGCCAGTCGCGGTGGTCGGCCAGTAGGCCGCGGGCGTCTATGAAGTGGAGATTGATGGATGCCATTCCTGTGCTCTGTCCTTGACGAGTAAGGCTGGCAGCATACCGTCATTCACAGGCCACTACTCCCCACTCCCCGGCCAAACAACCTCCAACCGCGTCCAACTGATCCGCCACTCCCCCGCCACCCGCCGGTACTCATCCGCATACACCCCCAGCAGCAGCAACGGGTTCGGATCAGGCTTCTTGGCCGTCTCGAAATCCACCAGGTAACAGCGCCCCTCCGCCGTATCCGGCCCGGTGACGTTGATCCAGTGGTTGGCGATCACGTGCAGGAACGGGTAGCTGCCCCGATGATCGCGGTCGTACAGCGCGAATGCGTCCGTCAAGCCGGCGCGAATGGCGTCAAGCCCTTCCATTCGGCCAACCGTTACTTCCACCACTGCATCTTCGGTGAACACCTGGTCAAGCTGGGCGATGTTGTTGCTGTCCAGGTGGTGGGCGTACAGGGTGCGCAGGTTGCGAATTGCTTCGCGGTCGAGCAGTGCCTTGAGTGTGGTGTCCATCGTGTTTGACCTCTGTTTGATGCGAGCAACGCTCGATGGTGATTACTGTAACCCTGCGCAGGGGAAAGATAATCCGGGTTGGATTCCAGGCACTTGAGCCCCGGAGGATGAAGTGTGCCGGGCGATTCTGGACGCGCATTCCAGACTGCTTGGCCTTGGAGCCCGGTTATCTACGCATTTTTTGTGCGTATGGTGGCCAGGGTCAGCGCATCGCAGCGCTTCACTTGAGAGCCCCCAATGAGTATTTTGTTTTCGCCGTACACCTTGGCTGGTACCCAGCTGAAGAACCGCGTGGTCATGGCGCCCATGACCCGGGCCCGCGCCGTGACGACGGTGCCCGATGAGCTTACCGAGCGCTATTACCGCCAGCGTGCCAGCGCCGGGCTGATTATCAGTGAGGGCGTGCCGGTGTCGTTGCAGGGCCGCGGCTATCTGTTCAACCCGGGGCTGTACACCCAGGCGCAGGTGGACGGTTGGAAGACGGTGACCGCTGCGGTGCATGCCGAGGGCGGCAGGATTTTTGCGCAGCTGTGGCATGTGGGGCGTGTGTCGCACACCACGTTGCAGGCCGAGGGTGAGGCGCCGGTGTCGGCCAGCGGCAAGCAGGCGGCCCATTCCATGGCATATGCCTATGACGAGCACGGGCAGCCGGGACCGGTGCAGGCGTCGGTGCCGCGGGCGTTGACGACGGCTGAGGTCAAGGGCGTGGTGGCGGACTTTGTGCTGGCGGCGCGGCGCGCTATCGAGGCGGGCTTTGATGGCGTGGAGATCCATGGCGCCAACGGCTATCTGTTCGAGCAGTTCATCAACCCTACGGTGAACGACCGCACGGATGAGTACGGTGGCTCGATCGAGAACCGCCTGCGGCTGTTGCTGGAGACCGTTGATGCGGTAGCTGCGGCCATTGGCCGGGGCAAGGTCGGCGTGCGTATTTCGCCGTTTGGCCGGCTGTTTGATATGGCCGCGTTCGAGGATGAAGCCGAGACCTGGGTGCAGGTGGCCAAGGCGCTGCAGCAGCGCGACATTGCCTATGTGCACCTCAGCGACCAGTTGACCATTGGTGCCGAGGGCATGCCGGAGGGCTTTGCCCGCACGTTCCGGGCGTCGTACCAGGGCACGTTGATTGCTGCCGGTGGGTTTGCGCGGGACTCGGCGCAGCGGGCGCTGGAGACCGGCGAGCTAGACCTGACGGCCTTTGGCCGGCCGTTTATTGCCAACCCGGACCTGGTTGAGCGCCTGCGCAACGACTGGCCGCTGGCGACGCCGGACCGCGCCACGTTCTACGGCAACAGTGGTGCCAAAGGCTATGTGGACTATCCGGTCTATTCGGCAGCGGAGTAAACAACCGGGGGGCTGCCCTGTGCAGGCCCCTGTTCAATCCGGGCGAAACACCTTCGCCTCGCGCCGGGACAGCGCCACCAGCTCATCGACGATCATCCGCACCTTGGGCTGGATGTAGCGGGTGCGCGGCCAGAGCACGTTGATCGGCATTTCGGCGCCCGCATAGGCGTCGAGCACCGGCACCAGCCGGCCCTGGTCGATGAAGTCCTGCACCAGCCAGGTGGGCAGCTGCGCCAGCCCGCCGCCGGCCAGGGTCATGTCCAGCAGCATCTCGCCGTCACCCATCTCGTGCTTCACGCACACTTCCTGCTCCACCACGTTGCCGTTGGGCTGCAGCAGCATCCAGGTCTTGCGGGTGCCGTTGCGCCAGCCGACGATGCAGTCGTGGTGCAGCAGGTCCTCGGCGACCTTGGGCGTGCCGCGCCGGGCCAGGTAGTCGGGGGTGGCGCAGATCAGCAGGCTTTGACTGCCCAGTTTGCGCGCAACAATTTCCCCGTCGTCCTTGAGATTGCCGATCCTCACCACCAGGTCCACGCCATCGTTGATGATGTCGACCAGGCGCTCGCTGAAGCTCACCGACAGGTCCAGTTGCTGGTAGCGCACCGACAGCGCGACCAGCGTCGGCACGATGTGCCGGCGGCCGAAGGCGGCGGGCAGGTCGACGCGCAGCCGGCCCACGGGCTCCTGCTGGCCGGTGGTGAGGAAGCTCTCGGACTCGGCCAACGCGTCCATGGCGCGTTGGCAGCTGGCCAGGTAGGCCTCGCCTTCGCTGGTGAGGATGAGGCGGCGGGTGCTGCGGTGCAGCAGCTTGACGCCCAGGCGGGCCTCAAGGCGGGTGACGCTCTTGCCGACGGCGGAGCTGGTGACGCCCAGCTCGAGGGCCGCAGTGGTGAAGCTGAGGGTGCGGGCGCAGGTCACGAACTCTCTGATACCGTCGAAGCTTGGGGTGGGCATTGTGGAATCCGAGGCTGCAATAGGTGGGCGTTTGCCCTGTGTAGCGCTGAATCATACACCAATCGGTGATGCGCCCAGGCAAGGCTTGGGCGCGATTTTGGCTAGCCTGCCGCCGGCGGCGACCACCCTCCTCCCAGTGCCTTGTACAGCTGGACCTGGGCCGTGAGCTGGGCCAGGCGGTCGGTCAGCAGCTGCTGCCGTGCGCTGAGCAGCTGCCGCTGGGCATCCAGCAGCACCAGGTAGCTGTCCACGCCCTCGTCATAGCGCTGCTGGGCCATCTGCGCATAGGCCTCGGCGGTGTGCAGCAGGTCCTGTTGGCTGCGCAGTTGCTCGTCCCAAGTGCCCAGCGCCGCCAAGCCATCAGCCACCTCGCGGAACGCGGCCTGAATGGCCTGCTCGTAGGTGGCCACGCCGATGTCCTGCTGGATGTTGGCGTAGTCGAGGCTGGCCTGCAGGCGGCCGCCGGTGAAGATCGGCAGGTGAATCTGCGGGACGAAGCTCCAGCTTGCCGAGCCGTTGTCGAACAGCCCGCTGAGGTGGCTGCTGGCCGTGCCGCCGCTGCCGGTCAGGGTGATGCTGGGCAAGAACGCGGCGCGCGCGGCGCCAATGTCGGCGTGGGCGGCCAGCAGTTGGTGCTCGGCGGCCTGGATGTCGGGCCGCTGCAGCAGGCTGGCCGCCGGCAGCCCGGCAGGAATCGGCGCCAGCACCTGCTGGTCGAGGCTGGCGCTGGGCAGCGCTGCCGGCAGCTGCGTGCCCACCAGCAGTTGCAAGGCGTTGACGTCCTGGGCCACCTGGCGCAGGTAGGCCTGCTGCTGGCCACGGGCGCTGTCGACCAGCGTGCGGGCTTGCCGCACGTCGAGGTCCGAGGCCGTACCCGCTTCGCTGCTGGCTTGTACCAGCGCCAGGTTGTGGCGGTAGTTCTGCAGCGTCGATTGAGTGACGCCGAGCAGTTGCTGGTCGGTCTGCCAGGTCAGGTAGGCAACGGCGACGTTGGCCACCAGCGCCAGCTGCACCGTGCGCTGGTGCTGTTCGCTGGCCAGGTAGGTCTCCAGCGCGCTTTTGTCCAGGCTGCGCACGCGGCCCCACAGGTCGAGTTCATAGCTTGTCAGGCCAACCTGCAGGCTGTTGTTGCCGGTGGTCAGCTGCTGGCCGGTGGACGACAGGTCCGCCGGCGTGCGTGAGCGACCCGCGCTGGCATCCACGCCGATTTCCGGCAGCAGTGCAGCGCCTTGAATGCGGTACTGGGCGCGGTAGGCGTCGACGTTAAGGACGGCTTTGCGCAGGTCACGGTTGTGGCGGATGGCGAGGTCAATCAGCTGGTGCAGCGCCGGGTCCTTGAAGAAGCGCTGCCAGTTGACCTGGGCGCCGCTGCCCGCCACGGGCGCCGCATAAGCGCCACCTTGGGGGAACTGCGCGGGCACCGGCAAGGCCGGGCGCTGGTACGCGGGGATCAGGCTGCAACCGCCCAAGGTCATTGCCAGGGCGAGCAGCAGTGGCTTAGGCGTCATGGCGGGCCCCTTCCAGGTTGGCGTGGCGTGGCGTGGGCTTGAACAGCTGCATCACCGCCACGTAGAACAACGGCACGAAGAAAATCGCCAGGAAGGTCGCTGCCAGGGTGCCGCCGACCACGGCAGTGCCGATCGAGTGCTGGCTGCCGCTGCCCGGCCCATGGGCGCGGGCCAACGGCAGCGTGCCCATGACGAAGGCGATCGAGGTCATGATAATCGGCCGCAGGCGCAGGCGTGCCGCTTCGGTGGCGGCCTGCACCAGGGTGCGGCCCTGGTTGTCGTGAAGGTCCTTGGCGAACTCGACGATCAGGATGGCGTTCTTCGCGGCCAGGCCCATGGTGGTCAGCATCCCCACCTGGAAGAAGATGTCGTTGGCAAGGCCGCGGCCCAAGGTGGCGGCCACGGCGCCCAGCACGCCCAGGGGCACCACCAGCATCACCGATACCGGCACCGACCAGCTTTCATACATGGCCGCCAGGCACAGGAACACGATCATCAGCGACAGCACGTAGAGCATCGTCGCCTGGGAACCGGCCGCCCGCTCTTCAAATGACAGCCCGGTCCAGGACACCCCGAAGCCGCTTGGCAACTGGGCGGCTACCCGCTCGATGGCCGCCATGGCATCGCCCGTGCTGTAGCCCGGTGCCGGCTGGCCCAGCAGTTCCACCGCCGGAATACCGCCGTAACGCTCAAGCTTCGGCGAACCGTACACCCACTGGCCCGAGGCGAACGCCGAGAACGGCACCATTTGCCCGGCGTCGTTGCGCACGTACCATTTGTCGAAGTCCTCGGGCGACAGCCGCGCGTCCATTTCACCCTGGACGTAGACCTTCTTCACCCGGCCCTTGTCGATGAAGTCGTTGACGTAGGTCGAGCCCCAGGCCACTGACATGGTGTTGTCGATGGCCTCGATGGACACTTGCAGCGCCCGGGCCTTTTCATCGTCGATGGTCACCTGGTACTGCGCTTCGTCGTCCAGGCCGTTGGCCCTGGTGATAGCCAATGCCGGCTCCTTGGCAGCGAGCTTCATCAGCTGATTGCGCGCCTGCATCAAGGCGGCGTGGCCGCGGGCGCCGTTGTCCTGCAGGAACAGGTCGAAGCCGGTGGCGTTGCCCATTTCCATGATCGCCGGCGGCACGATCGAGACGATGCTGGCGTCCTTCACGGTGCTGGCGAATTGAGTGATGCGCTGGGCAATGGCGTTCGCCGTGTTGTCGCCGCCGGTGCGCGCTTCGAACGGCTTGAGCCGCACCCATACCACGGCGGAGTTCTGCCCGCGCCCGGCGAAGTTGTAGCCGCTGATGGAGAACGCCGAGACCACGCCGGCCTGCTCGTGGTCCAGCAGGTAGCCACGCACCTGGTTCAGCACCGCCTCGGTACGCTCGGCGCTGCTGTTGGGCGGGGTCTGGATCTGCACGATCAGCAGCCCCTGGTCTTCATCGGGCAGGAACGCGGTGGGCAGGTGCCGGAACATCATTGCCACGCCGGCCAACAGCAGCACATACACCACGAAGGTGCGCCGGGGGTTGCGCAGAATCCTGCTGACAGCGGCTTCGTAGCGCCCGGTGTTGCGCTCGAACACGCGGTTGAACCAGGCGAAGAAGCCTTTCTGTTTCTTCTCGCCGGCCGCCGGGTGGGCCTTGAGCAGCGTGGCGCACAGTGCCGGGGTAAAGATCAGCGCCACCAGCACCGACAGCGCCATCGCCGTGATGATGGTGATGGAAAACTGGCGGTAGATGATCCCCGCCGAGCCGCCAAAGAACGCCATCGGCATGAACACCGCGCTGATCACCAGGGCAATGCCCACCAGCGCCCCGGAGATCTGCTGCATGGACTTGTAGGTAGCCTCGCGCGGCGACAGGTGTTCCTCGGCCATCAGCCGCTCGACGTTCTCCACCACCACGATGGCGTCATCCACCAGCAGGCCGATGGCCAACACCATGGCGAACATGGTCATCACGTTGATGGTAAAGCCACAGGCGTACAGCACCCCGAAGGTACCCAGCAACACCACCGGCACCGCCAGCGTCGGGATCAGCGTGGCGCGCAAGTTCTGCAGGAACAGCAGCATCACCAGGAACACCAGGATGATGGCTTCGAACAGCGTGTGCACCACCGACTCGATCGAGGCCTTGACCGAGGGGCTGGTGTCATAGGGGTAGACCACCTCGACACCGGGCGGCAGGTACGGCTTGAGCTGGTCCACGGTTTTCTTGACGCGCTCTACCGTGTCCAACATGTTCGCGCCGGTGGCCAGGCGCAGGGCAATGCCTGCGGCGGGCTTGCCGTTGTAGTTGACGTCGTAGGAGTAGGTCTCGTTGCCCAGCACCACCTCGCCCACATCCTTCAGGCGGATCTGCGAGCCGTCGGGCTGGACCTTGACCAGGATTTCCTTGAACTCATCCGCCGAACGCAGGCGGGTCTTGCCGATGACCGTGGCGCTGAGTTCAACGCCTTTGCGCGTCGGCAGCCCACCAATCGAGCCGGAGGACACCTGCACGTTCTGCGCCGCAATGGCCGCCGTCACGTCGCTGGGCATCAGCTGGTAGCTGTTGAGCTTGGCCGGGTCGAGCCAGATACGCATGGCGTTCTGGAAGCCGAAGACGAAGAAGTCGCCCACCCCTTGGGTGCGGGACAGCGGGTCCTGGAAGCTGGAGACGATGATGTTGCCCAGGTCGCCGTAGTTGAGCTTGCCGTCCTTGGAATAAAGGCTGACCAGCAACATGAAGTTGGCCTGGTATTTCACCACGCGAATGCCCTGGCGCTGCACCTCCTCGGGCAGGTTCGGGGTGGCCAGTTGCAGCTTGTTCTGCACCTGCACCTGGGCGATGTCGGGGTTGATGCCCTGGTCGAAGGTGACGGTGATTTCGACGCTGCCGTCGCTGTTGGCGGCCGAGCTGATGTAGCGCAGGCCATCGAGGCCGTTAAGCTGCTGCTCGATGACCTGTACCACGGTGTCTTGCACCGTCTGCGCCGAGGCGCCCGGGTAGGTCACGGTGATCTGCACCGCGGGCGCTGCGATGTTGGGGTACTGGTTCACCGGCAGGCCGTGGATCGCCAGCACGCCGCCGAGCATGATGGCCAGGGCGATCACCCAGGCGAAGATCGGTCGATCAATGAAAAAGCGGGACATGGTCGACCTCTCAGTTTGCCGTCAGGGCGGTGTGCAGCTGGACGTTGTCCGCTGGCTGGGCGTCCACCAGCGAGTCGGCCTGCACGAACTGCAGCCCCTCGGTGATGACCCGCTCGCCCGGCTGCACGCCGCTGTCCACCAGCCAGGCGTTGCCGACCGTGCGCAGGGTCTGCAGGTCGCGCTGTTCAACGTGGTTGTCGGCGGTGATGACCCAGGCGGTGGCCACGCCGCGGCTGTCGCGCACGATGGCCTGCTGGGGCACCAGCAGGGCCTGCTCGCGCACGCCCTCCTTCACTTGGGCGTGCACGAACATGCCGGGCAGCAACGCCCGCTCGGGGTTGGGGAACACCGCGCGCAAGGTGACGGAGCCGGTGCCTGGGTCAACGCTGACCTCAGAGAATTTCAAGGTACCCTTCAACGGGTAGGCGCTGCCGTCGTCGAGGGTCAGGCTTACCTCGGCCTGGTCGGCGCCAGCGGTCTGCAAGTCGCCGGCCTTGAGCGCACGCTTCAGGGCCAGGAGGCGGGTCACGGGCTGGGTCACGTCCACGTAGATCGGATCGAGCTGGTTGACCGTGGCCATGGCGCTGCTCTGGCCGTCAGTCACCAGCGCGCCTTCGGTCACCGCCGAGCGGCCAATGCGCCCGGTGATCGGCGCCAGCACCTGGGTGTACTGCACGTTGATGTCGGCAACGCGCTGGTCGGCCTCGGCCTGCTTCCAGGCCGCGACGGCGTCGTCGTACTGCTGCTGGCTGACGGCGTGGGCCTGCAGCAGGCGCCCGTAGCGCTGGGCCAGGTTGCGGGCGCTGCGCAGGTTGGCCTGCGCGCGGGCTTGCTGGGCGACGTAGGTGCGCGGGTCGATCTGGTACAGCGGCTGGCCCTGCTTGACCTCGCTGCCCTCGGTGAACAGGCGCCGCTGCAGGATGCCGGCCACCTGCGGCCGGACTTCCGCCACGCGCAAGGCTGCGGTGCGGCCTGGCAGGTCGGTGGTGAGGGTCAGGGGCGCGGCGGCCACCTCGTAGTAGCCGACCTTAACCGCCGTGGCGGCCTTGGGTTGCGCCTGGGAGGGGCTGCACCCCGCCAGCAGCAGCGCCGACAGCGGCAGGCCCGCTGCCAGCACGAGGGGAAATAATCTTTTCATGGAAGCTCCAGGACCCTGCGGCATTCGTCAAGGTGCACGAATGCGCGAGCCCGAAAAAACCGGGCTCGTGCGCAGGTGGGTATGGGTGTGAAGGTTGAACGTGATGGCCTTCAGCAGGCGTGGCCACACGGCTGGGGCGGGATTCTAGCCTTCGTCCTGAAATAGATTAATTGGGTGAAATTCCATTCATTAGAGCCTTGTATTCCATAATTGGCCCTTGGTCGTATCCCCGTAGCAGCGGCCAAAGGCCGCGTCCAAGGCGCACGACCCCCTACTCCACTTCCTCCACCACCCCGCGATCCTCACCCAAAAACCCGCCACTCTGATGCTGCCACAACCGCGCATACACCCCGTTGCGCCCCAGCAGCTCGGCGTGGGAGCCTTGCTCGATGATCTGCCCCTCATCCATCACGATCAGCCGGTCCATCGCCGCGATCGTCGACAGCCGGTGAGCGATGGCGATCACGGTCTTGCCCTGCATCATCTCGTCCAGGCTCTCCTGGATGGCCACTTCCACCTCGGAGTCCAGGGCGCTGGTGGCTTCGTCCAGCAGCAGGATGGGCGCGTTCTTGAGCATCACCCGGGCGATGGCGATGCGCTGGCGCTGGCCGCCGGACAGTTTGATGCCGCGCTCGCCCACCAGGGTGTCGTAGCCAGAGTGGCCGTCACGGTCGCTGAGCTGGGCGATGAAGCCATCGGCCTGGGCGTTGGCCGCGGCGGTGCGGATTTGCGCGTCGGTGGCGTCGGGGCGGCCGTAGGCGATGTTGTCGCGAATGGAACGGTGCAGCAGCGAGGTGTCCTGGGTGACCATGCCGATAGCACTGCGCAGGCTGTCCTGGGTGACGTGGGCGATGTCCTGGCCGTCGATGCGAATGGTGCCGCTGTCGACGTCATAGAAGCGCAGCAGCAGGTTGATCAGCGTCGATTTGCCGGCGCCGGAGCGGCCGACCAGGCCGACCTTCTCGCCCGCGCGAATGTTCAGGCTCAGGCCGTCGAGCACCTGGCGTTCGCCGTTGTAGTTGAAGCTGACGTGGTCGAAGGTCACGGCGCCGCCGCGGGTGACCAGGGTGCCGGCGTCGGGGCGGTCCTGCACCTTGGGGCCGCGCGTGAGGGTGGCCATGCCGTCCTGCACGGTGCCGATGTTCTCGAACAGCGAGGTCATCTGCCACATGATCCAGTGCGACATGCCGTTGATGCGCAGGGCCATGGCGGTGATCGCCGCCACCGCGCCAGTGCCGACCTGGCCCTGGTGCCACAGCCACAGGGCGTAGCCGCCGGCGCCGATGATCAGCGCAACCACCAGGGTCTGGTTGACGATCTCGAACTGGCTCACCAGGCGCATCTGCCGGAAGCCGGTGTCCTTGAAGTCTTCCATGGCGGCGCGGGCGAACTGCGCCTCGCGCTTGGAGTGGGAGAACAGCTTCACGGTGGTGATGTTGGTGTAGGCGTCGGAGATGCGCCCGGTCATCGACGAGCGCGCGTGCGCCTGTTCCTGGCCGACCTTGCCCAGGCGTGGCACGAAGTACAGCATGGCCAGGCCGAACAGCACGATCCAGGCAATGAAAGGCAGCACCAGCTTGAGGTCGAAGGCGCCGGCCAGGGCGATGATGGCGATGAAGTACACGCCGATGCCCGGCACGATCTCGATGATGGTGAACAGCACGTCGCGCACGGCAAGCGCGGTCTGCATGACCTTGGTGGTCACCCGCCCGGAGAATTCATCAGAGAAGAACGACAGGCTTTGGCGCAGCATCAGCCGGTGAAAGTCCCAGCGCAGGCGCAGCGGCAGGTTGATGGCCAGCACCTGGTGCTGGACCATCGTGCGCAGCCCCACCAGGCCGATGCTGGCCAGCAGCACCAGGCCAATGCCCCACAGCACATGGCGCTCTTGCGCGGCGGCGTCGCCACCGGCCTGCCAGGTGGACAGCAGGTCCACCACCTGGCCGAGGAAGGAGAACAGCCAGGCTTCGTAGATCGACACGCCGGCGCTGAGCAGCGCCAGCGCCAGCACGTAGCCCCGCGCGCCGCGCGTGCACGCCCACATGAACCGGGCCAGGCCCTCGGGCGGTGGCGGCAGTTCATCGGGTGGGAAAGGGTCGAGCCATCGTTCAAGCACGCGCAGCATGGGGGTCTCCAAATCATCGGTTCCCGGCAATTTTGCCATCTAACGGTGGGCTTAGCCGAGTTTTAGCGCCTGGAGGGTGATTTCGCGCATCTTGAATTTCTGCACCTTGCCGGTGACGGTCAGGGGAAACGCCTCGACGAAGGTGAAGTCCCGCGGAATCTTGTAGTGGGCGATGCGCTCCCTGGCCCACAGTTTCAACGCCTCCTGCGTTGCATGCTGGGCAGGATGCAAGCGCACCCAGGCCACAAGGGCCTCGCCGTACTTGGGGTCGGGCACGCCGATGATGGCGATGTCCGCCACCGCAGGGTGGCCGCGGTAGAACGCTTCGATCTCGCCCGGGTAAATGTTCTCGCCGCCGCGGATAATCATGTCCTTGATGCGCCCCACCACGCTGACGTAGCCCTGCGCGTCCATGGTCGCCAGGTCGCCGGTGTGCATCCAGCCCTCGCCGTCCAGCACCTCGGCGGTGGCCTGGGGGTTGCCCCAGTAGCCGAGCATCACACTGTAGCCGCGGGTGCACAGTTCGCCCACCTCGCCCCTGGGCACGATGGCGCCGCTGGCGTCGACGATCTTGCTTTGCAGGTGCGGCTGGGTCTTGCCGACGGTGGCCACGCGCTTGTCCACCTCGTCGTGGGCCGCGGTCTGCAGCGACACCGGGCTGGTCTCGGTCATGCCGTAGGCGATCTGGATCTGCGCCATGTGCATCTGTTCCATCACCCGTTGCATCACGTCCACCGGGCACGCGGCGCCGGCCATGATGCCGGTGCGCAGGCTGGACAGGTCAAACGCTGCGCGCCGGGGGTGGTCCAGCTGGGCGATGAACATGGTGGGCACGCCGTACAGCGCGGTGGCGCGCTCGGCCGCCACCACTTCCAGCACCTTCAGTGGGTCGAACGCTGCGCAGGGGTAGATCATGGTGCTGCCGTGGGTCATGCAGCCCAGGTTGCCCATGACCATGCCGAAGCAATGGTAGAGCGGCACCGGGATCACCACCTTGTCCTGTTCGCACAGGCCCAGGCTTTCGCCCACCAGGAAGCCGTTGTTGAGGATGTTGTGGTGGCTGAGCGTTGCGCCCTTGGGCGCGCCGGTGGTGCCCGAGGTGTACTGGATGTTGATCGGGTCGCTGGGTTGCAGCGCGGCCTGGCGGGCCTGCAGCGCTTGGTCACTGACCGACTCGGCCAGCTGCTGCAACGCCGCCCAGGCGAGCATGCCGGCAGGCGGCTCGGCGCCCAGGCTGATTACCCCGCGCAGGCTGGGCAGGCGCTCGATGCACAGGGTTCCGGGCGCAGTAGCGGCCAGCTCGGGCAGCACCTGGTTGATCATCGCGTGGTAGTCGGAGGACTTGAACGCGGCTTCGGCGATAAGCCAGCTGCAGCCTGACTGCGCCAGCGCGTACTCGAACTCGCTGGCCCGGTAGGCCGGGTTGATGTTCACCAGGATGGCGCCGACCTTGGCCGAGGCGAACTGGGTCAGGCACCACTCGGCGCGGTTGGAGGCCCAGATGCCGACGCGATCGCCCGGCTGGACGCCCAGGGCCATCAGCGCCCGCGCATGGCGGTCGACGTTGGCCTTGAGCGTGGCCCATGACCAGCGCACGGCCTGGTCGTGGACCACCAGGGCGGGCCGCTCGGGAAACCGCGCGACGGTGGCATCGAAGACCGCGCCGATGGTCTGGTTGAACAGTGGAGGGTGTGTCGATCCGTGGGAATAGCTCAGCGGGTTCATGGCGTAAACCTTTGTTGTGCTTATTGTGTGCTGATGTCGCTTCCTGCTTGATGTGCCACCTGTGCAGATGTGACGTTAACGTAAACGGAATGCAGATTTGTTGTCAAACCGCCTTGGGGGTGATGCGACGGGTTACAGCAGGTGATTGATGGTGGCGGCTATCTGCCGGCTCGCGTCGTCGACGCTGCCCTCGTTCCGGCACACCAGCCAGCCTTGCTCGGCGGCCGCGCGTTCGAACGCCTGGGTGCAGGCCACTTGCTCCTGCTGGTCGAGGATTACCGTGCTGCCCAGGCCACGGCTGCGCGCGGCGGCCCGCGCCCAGGAAATTTCAGGCGTGGTGACCACGCCGATGTGCAGGTCGGGCACGCGCACGTCGAGCGCCAGGTTCAAGCGCAGGATGTCGGCGAACGGCACCAGCCGCCGGAATGCGGCATCGGAGGGGTACCAGCGGTCGATGAGGATGATGCTGCCGGCCGGCTGCTTGGGCAGCACCTGCTCGGTTATCCACGCGCGGCTCTGCGCCAGCCGCTCGCACACCTGCCACTCCAGGTCCGCGCACGGCTGGCGAGCAAGCTGATTGACCAGGGCCATGGTCTCGCGCCGGTAGGGATCGTTATTGCGCTCGCACAGGCGGACGACCTTCTGGCCGGTGGCCCTCAGGGCCTGGGTCACCGTTTCCAGCAGCGTGGTCTTGCCGGTGCCCTTGGGGCCATCCATAGAGATAAACAGCGGGCGGTTCATGGGGCGGTTCCTGGGAAGGCAGCCGTGCACTATATCAAAACGCCGAGCCCGCCCTCCCCCTTAACCACTGGCCAGCATCTCGCCTGCCAGGTCGGCCAGGGCCCGCAGCTTGTCGCTGCGGCGCAGGTCCTGGTGGTAGCCCATCCAGATGTCCCGCGCCGGTGGCGGATCGGCGGTGGCCACGCGGGTCAATGACGCCAGGCTGTCGCCGACCGGCCGCGGCAACACCGCCAGGCCCAGGCCCTGGGCACAGAGCTGCGCCTGCACGGAGCGGCTGCTGCTGTGCGCGACGGTCCTGGCGTGCGGCACTGTCGCTTGCAGCCAGGCGACGTCGGGGTAATGCAGCTGCGCGGTGTTCATCAGGATCAGCGCCTGGCCAGGTTGCCCGGGGTCGAACGGCACGCAGTGGCGGGCACTGCGGTAGAGCCCGTAGGCCATGTTCATGACCCTGCGCTGGACAATGTCGGGCTCGGTGAACGGCACAAGGCGAAACGCCAGGTCGGCCTCGCGCCGGGCCAGGTCGAACTGGCGCGCCCCGGGCAGTATCTCGGGCACGATCAAGGGGTAGCGACGGCTCAGCTCGGCCAGCACGGGCGTGAGCACATGGGCGGCAAACCAGTCCGCGGAGGATATCCGCAGGATGCCCTCCACCTCCCGGGGCCTGCCGGCCAGGGTGCGGTCGATGGCCAGCGCGCTGGCTTCCATTTCCTCGGCCAGCGCCAGCACCGAGTCGCCCAGCTGGGTAGTGATCAAACGCTCGCCCACGCGCCGGAACAAGGCGCCGCCGCTGTCCTGCTCCAGCACCTTGAGGCGTCGGCCTGCCGTGGGGTGGCTGATGCCAAGCGCCTTCGCCGCGCCGCCCAGTGAGCCGGCCCATGCGATTGCCAGGAAAACCCTGATGTCACTCCAGTTCATGTGCCGCCCTTACAAAAATGCACGCCGAATATGCACCCCTGTCAGTCCTCAAGCAAGGCGCCGGGCGCCGACAATGCTCGGCACATGCACAGGCAACGGAGCTTCCATGAAAGTAGCAATCGTCGGTATTGGCAGCATGGCCCGGGCAATCATCCCGGTGCTGGTGGAGGCAGGCCATGAAGTCAGCGCCTGGAACCGCAGCGCCGGTGCGCTTGAGGGGCTAGGACGGGTGCGGGCCCTGGCGGGCGTGGCGCAGGCGTTCGAGCAGGACGTGGTGATCACGCTGTTGGCCGATGACGCTGCAGTGCGGCAGACGCTGGTGGCGCCAGTTGTCATTCACCCTTCGGTCGCGTGCAAGGTGCACGTGGTGATGTCGACGCTTTCCCCCCAGATGGTCGGTGAACTGGAGACGTTGCATCGGCAGGCGACCATCGGTTTCGTCGCAGCGCCCGTGTTCGGCATTCCTGCCGTGGCCCGCCAGGGGCAGTTGAACATTCTGGCGGCCGGTGCGGACGAGGCCGTCGCCCAGGTGCAGCCGCTGTTCGACACCCTCGGCAAGCACACCTGGCGCCTAGGCACGCAGCCGCGCCAGGCGAGTATCGCCAAGATCGCCGGCAACCTGATGATCGCCCAGGCCATCGCTTCCATCGCCGAAGCCTGCGCCCTGGTGCGCAGCCATGGGCTGCCGCCTGCGGTGTTCACCGAGGTGGTCACCCAGACGCTGTTCGCCTGCGCCAGCTACCAGCGCTACGCCGGCAACATCGTCGCGCAGCGCTTCGAGCCGGGGTTTGCCCTGCGCCTGGGGTTGAAGGACGTCGGCCTGGCCTTGCAGGCCGCCGGCGCCGAAGGGTTGGCATTGCCGGGGGCGGCACGGGTGCAGCAGGTCATGGCGGCGTGCGTGGACGCAGGCCTTGGGGAGCTGGATTGGTCGGCGTTGGCAACCCAATGCGCCCTGCCGCCAGCCGCAGAACCCCTGTAGCAGCGGCCAAAGGCCGCGTCACGGGCGCCGAGGTGTGCCTGACGCAGCCTGGCGGCAGCTGCTACGCCGGGCCTGGCGGGCGACCAAGCTGACGCAGCCTGGCGGCAGCTGCTACGGGGGTGGCTGGCGTGTTATGCGCAGCGCTTGAGCAGGGTCTTGATCGGCCGGCGCACGCGGCGCTTGGCCACGTCACGGGGCTTGATCCAGCGGCAGGCGTCTATTTCGTTGAGTGGGCGCGGCTTGTCAGCCGACTTGCGCGCTTCGAACAGGTAATGGATGACCTTGTCTTCGCGGTACTCGGAGATGTAGCGCAGTTCATCGAAGGCCAGGCCGGTTTCCTCGGCCATTTCCCGTTGCGCCGCCTGCAACGGCGTCTCGTCCGCCTCGACCCTGCCCCCTGGCAGGTTCCACTTCGCGTTGCGCTTGCGCACAAACAACACTTCGCCGTCCCTGCGATAAATGACCGTGGCGCGAAGCTTGATGCCCTTGCGCCTGGCTGTAGCAATGTCCATTGCCTTCATGCGCTGCTCCGAATGATTGACCCTGCGGCCACTGTAGCCTGCACATGTGTCGGTTAAATGACCGTGGATAGAGCTTCAGCGCACGCAGGGGCCAACGCAGCCTGGCGGCAGCGGCTACAGGACTTGCCGGCTTTCACCTTTTCACCACTTTTGATCATCAAACCGCACCAATCCGCTCAACTCCCGCCGCCCTTTCCCCTCGCAAATCCGGGCCCCTGCCCGCCTGGCACAGCCCATGCAACCGCCCTGCTACCTAATAACAATCAGCAGGAACCGTCCCATGCCTACCTCCCCCTCTATCGTCCAGCTCCCCCCAGAACCCCACGCCGCCATGATCGAGCGCTTCGGCCTGCACGGCGGCCATATCGGCACCGGCGAGGATGAGTCGCCCTGGGTGCCCTTCGGCGACAGCGCCGCCATCCGCCACCTGAGCTTCGACGTGCGCACCGGCAGCGTCTGCAACATCCTCTGGGTCAAGGGCGGCGGGCGCATCGGCACCCACCGGCACCGGGCGGCGGTGCAGGCCGTGACCCTGGAAGGCACTTGGGGCTACGAGGAATATGACTGGCTGGCGCGCCCCGGCAGCTACGTGTACGAGACCCCGGGCACCGCCCACACCCTGTACGCCGAAGGCCCCGACGGCATGAAGGCGCTGTTCTGGATACACGGGCCCATCGAGTTCTTCGACGAGTGCGGCAACCACACCGAAACCACCGACGTGTTCTGGTTCATCAACCATTACGTCAACCATTGCCGGCAGCACGGCCTGCCGATCAATACCGCGCTATTCGTTTGAGTGCCGGGGGAATCACCATGAACACAGTGCAACGATTCTCCGTGGACGGCCTGACCTGCGTGGTGACCGGCGCCGCCAGCGGCATCGGCCTGGCCTACGCCGAGGTGATGGCCGAAGGCGGCGCCCAGGTGACCTTGCTGGACATTGACGCCGCGCAACTGCACGACCAGTTGGCCCGCCTGCAAGCCCAGGGGCTGGCGGTGCGCGGCGAGGTGGTGGACGCCACCGACCGCGCGGCCCTGTACGCCTGTTTCGAGCGGGTGGGCGCGCACTACGGCCACCTCGACGTGGTATTCGCCAACGCCGGCATCGACGCCGGCCCCGGTTTTCTCGACTGCGACGGCCAGCGTTGCCCGCAAGGCGCGCTGGAGGCGCTCGACGAGGCCCACTGGGACAAGGTGCTGGCCACCAACCTGACCTCGGTGTTCACCACGCTCAGGGCCGCGGTGCGGCTGATGAAGCCCAGGGGCCAGGGGCGCATCATCGTCACCACCTCCAACGCGGCGATGCTCAACGAAGCCATCGTCGGCACCCCGTACATGCCGGCCAAGGCCGGCGCCGCCGCGCTGGTGCGCCAGGCGGCAATGGAGCTGGCGCGCCATGGCATCACCGTGAACGCCATTGCCCCGGGGCCGTTCGTGACCAACATCGCCGGCGGCCGCCTGCGCAACCCGGCGGACCGCGCCGCCTTCGCCACACGGGTGCCGCAACACCGCATCGCTTCCACGGAGGAGATCAAGGGCCTGGCGCTGTTCCTCGCCTCCCCGGCGGCCAGCTACATCACCGGCGCGCAGATCGTCATCGATGGCGGGCAGATGCTCGGCCGCGTGGACTGAGGAGGTGCACATGCAAGCCATTGTCTTCAAGGCGCTGAAGCAGCCCATGCAGCTGCACACCTTGCCCATGCCGGTGCCCCGGGCCGATGAGGTGTTGATCGAGGTGTGCCGCTGCGGCATCTGCGGCAGCGACCTGCACATGACCCAAGAACCGGCGTTCGGCCTGGCGCCCGGCAGCGTACTGGGCCACGAGTACAGCGGCCGCGTGGTGGAATGCGGCGACCAGGTGCAGGGGGTGCGCGTCGGCGACCACGTCGCGGTGGCGCCCTTGCGCGGTTGCGGCCATTGCCCCGAGTGCCAGCGCGGCAGGCCGGCCTGGTGCGCCGGGTTCAGCCTGCAGGGCGGTGGTTTCGCCCAGTGGGCGACCGCCCGCTGGCACCAGTGCGTGGTGCTGCCCGCCAGCGTGGGCGTGGCGGACAGCGCCCTGGCCGAACCCCTGGCGGTGGCGTTGCACGGGGTCATGCGCGCGCAGCTGCGCCCCGGTGCCAAGGTGTTGGTGCTGGGCGCGGGGGCCATTGGCCTCGCCGTGGCGTTCTGGGCCCGGCGCCTGGGCGCTGCCCAGGTGGCCGTCACCGACCTGGGCGACTGGCAACGCGAGCGCGCCCTGCAGCTGGGCGCCAGTGCCTTGCTGGTGGACGACGGCAGCCTGCACAGGCGCATCCCCGAGCAGCTGGGCGGGCCGCCGGACATCGTCTTCGAATGCGTGGGCCGCCCCGGCTTGATTGCCCAGGCGCTGGAGCACGTGCGGCCCCGTGGCACCGTGGTGGTGCTGGGCCTGTGCACCGTGGCCGATAGCTTCGTCCCGTTCCGGGCGGTGTCCAAGGAGGTCAACCTGGTGACCTCGGCGTTCTTCGAGCGCGACGAGTTCCGCGCCGCGGTCGACGTGCTGGAGGGGCCCGGCGCGGCGCCCTTGGCCCTGGTCAGCAGCACCGTGTCGCTGGCGCAGTTGCCCCAGGCGTTCGACGCCCTGCGCCAGCGCACCCACCACTGCAAGGTCATGGTTGCGCCGCACCAGCCTTGACCCTCACCGCTGGCCGTGGGCCTTGAGCCGGTAGGCCAGTTGCGGCCGGGTCATGCCCAGCTGGCGCGCGGCCGCCGAGAGGTTGCCGCCGCAGGCGTGGAGCACCTGGTGATACTGCTGCAACTGTTGCTGCCGCACTGCCTGCCGCAGCGGTGCCGTGCCTACGCAGACATACGCCTGTTCCCCACCCGGGAACACATGCTGGGGGCCGATGGCGCCATGGGCGGGCGCGGCGATCACCCCGCGCTCCACCAGGTTCTGCAGCTCGCGCACGTTGCCGGGGTAGTCGTGGGCCAGCAGCGCCTGCACGGCCGCGGCGCTGAAGCCGCTCACCGCTTTGCCATGCAGTTGGGTGAAGTGGGCGAGGAAGTGCTCCATCAGCAGTGGCAGGTCGTCGCGCCGCTCGCGCAGGGGCGGCAGGTGAATGGGGAAGACGTTGAGGCGGAAGAACAGGTCCTCGCGAAAGGTGCCCTGGGCAATGGCCGCCCGCAGGTTGGCGTTGGTGGCCGCCACCACGCGCACGTCCACCTTGATCGGCCGGGTGCCACCCACCCGCTCTATTTCCCCTTCCTGCAGCGCCCGCAGTAGCTTGGCCTGGGCGCCCAGGCTCAGGGCTTGCACTTCATCGAGAAACAGCGTGCCGCCCGCCGCCCGTTCGAAGCGGCCGGCGCGGTCATGGCTGGCGCCGGTGTAGGCGCCCTTCTGCGCGCCGAACAGCTCGGCGTCCAGCAGGCTCTCCGGCAGCGCCGCGCAATTGACCGCCACCAGCGGCCGGTTGGCGCGGGGGCTGAGGCGGTGCAGGCACTGGGCGAACACCTCCTTGCCTACCCCCGACTCGCCACTGAACAGCACCGTCGCCCGGGTGGGCGCCACTTGCGCGATCTGGTGGCGGGCCAGCTGGAAGGCCGTGGAGATGCCGATCATTGCTTCCTGGGGATGGCTGCAGGCGGCGACCGGGGCCTGCGCCGCCAGTTCAAGGCCGGGCGCGTGGCCGGCGGTGTCACCGACGATGCGGCAGGCATGCCCGCCCGCCGCCACGCATTCGACCTCGCGGAACACCACCGGCCGGCCCAGGAAGGCGCTGGCATAACCGGCGGCGTAGCCCAGGGTCATCCAGCACACCGCCTGGTCGCCGACGCCGTGGCGGGCCAGGTGTTCGTGGGCCTCGCGGGACTCGTGCCACAGGTACTCGCCGTGGAAATGCCCCTGTGCAAGGTTCAGCTCCAGTTGCAGGGTCTGCACCCGCACGATGCCTTGCAGCGCGTGCAGCCGGCCGCCGGCAATAAAGGCGCTGCGCGGGTCCGAGCCGGGCCAGCGCTTGCGCACGCGCAGGGCGTCCTGGCTGCCGGCCGCGTGGCCGATGCGCGTCAGCACGCGCTGGGCGCCGTCCTGGCCGAGGCTGTCGATCAGCTCCTGGCGCAACGCGCCCAAGGCCGTTGAATGCAGCATGACCATGCTCTGGTCGTCCAGCCAGATGCGCGCCTCCTCGTCCGAGAAACGCAGGCACTGGCGCAGGTCCGCCGGGGTCGGCGTGCTGCGTTCGTAGGCCAGCAGCGAGTGTTCCATACCCTCTCCTTGTTATTGTTGTGCGTTGATTCATACCGTAATACGTATCAGCAAGACCTCAGCGAAAATCCCCCGCGCGAATCGAAAACCGCTCCATCTTGCCGTACAGCCCCGCCCGCGACACCTTCAACAGCTGCGCCGCCACCCGCACGTTGCCGCCGGTGCTGCGTAAGGCGCCGATGATCGCGCTCATCTCCTGGGTGCCCAGGTCCATGCCGCCCGCCGGGTCCTGGCCCGCGTCGCGGCGGCCCCTGTGCATCAGTTCCAGCGGCAGGTCGGCTGGCTCGATCAGGCTGCCGGAGGCCATGTGCACCGCCCGCTCCACCGCGTTCTCCAGTTCGCGCACGTTGCCCGGCCAGCCATGGGCGGCCAGCACCTCCAGGGCTGCCGGGGCGAAACCGCTGACCGCCTTGCGCAACGACCGTGCGCACCGCTGCAGGAAGTGCTGCGCCAGCAGCGGAATGTCCTCGCGGCGCAGGCGCAGCGGCGGCACGCTGAGGTTGAGCACATTCAGACGGTAGTAGAGATCTTCGCGAAAGGCGCCCTCGGCCACGGCCTGGCTCAGGTTGCGGTGGGTGGCGGCGATGATGCGCACGTCCACCCGCCGCGATTTGCGCGCGCCCACCGGCGTCACCTCGCCTTCCTGCAACACGCGCAGCAGGCTGACCTGGGCGTCGAAGGCCATGTCGCCGATCTCGTCGAGGAAGATGGTGCCGCCGTCGGCCAGCTCGAACTTGCCCGCCGAGCCGCCGCGGGCCGCGCCGGTAAAGGCGCCCTCGCTGTGGCCGAACAGCTCGCTCTGCACCAGGTCACGGGGAATGGCCCCGCAGTTCACCGCCACGAAGGCGCCGCCGCTGCGCGGGCTGGCGTTGTGAATGGCCTGGGCGAACAGCTCCTTGCCGGTGCCGCTTTCGCCGAGGATCAGGGTGGTGGAATCACTCTGGCTGGCGATGTGCCCCAGGCGCAGGGCGTGCTGCATCACCGGTGAGCCGCCCAGGATGGTGTCGAAGGTGTAGCGCGCCTGGGCGCCCATGATGCGCCGGGTGATCTCGCGGATGCGGCGGTTTTCGCGCACCGACACCACCCGCCCCTGGCGCCCCACCAGGCACACCGACACCAGGCAGGCCAGCTGGCTGCCGTCGTGCAGCTGGAAGGTGCAGTCCAGGTCGCGCAGGCCGTCGCCGGCGTGCTGGCAGATTTCGGCATTGAGGTCGCTGCGCCCCAGCTGTGCGAAAGGGCTGCCCACCAGCTCCGGGCCGGCCTTGAACAGCTGGCGGGCGTAGTGGTTGAGGGCCTTGATGCGCCCCGCCTCATCGAGCACCACCAGGCCTTCGTTGAGCAGTTCCAGCACGCTGCGCTGTTCCTGCAGCAGGCCGTGCAGCGCCAGCTGCCGGGAGATGGCCTCGCCCGCCGCCTGCACCGTGCCCAGGGTGTGGAAGTGGAACCAGCCGGGCTCGGCGGTCAGGGTCAGGATGGCCAGGGTACGGCCCTTGGCGTCGCGGATCGGCGCGGCGGCGCAATGCATGCGGCGTTGGCGCAGGGCGCTGGCGAAGTTTTCCTCGGCCAGCACGTACACCAGGCGGTCCTCGGCAATGGCCAGGCCGGTGCAGTTGGTGCCCTGGGTTGACTCCAGCAGCTGGCTGCCGATGGGCGTCAGCTCCAGGCCGCAGAAGCACAGGGTGGTGCCTTCGGCGTCGGTGAGGTTGATGTGGCCGCGCGGGTTGTAGGCCAGCAGGCCGCCCATGATTTCCATCGCCGTGTCGATCAACAGCCGGTGCTCGTGCAGCTTGGCGGTCAGGCGTTGGGGGCTGACGAAGCGGTAGGCGGCATCTTGCGGATCGATGCCGGCGGCGCAACTGCGCCGCCAGGACTCCCAGATCAGCGGGCGGACCTTGGGCGGCCGCGCCGTTTGCCCCTCCAGGCAAGCCTGCCAGGCCTGTTCGAGGCCGGCGACGGGGCCGTCGCTGAGCTCTCGCGGGTCGAGGGTGGTGATGTAGTCGAGGGCTTCCTGGGTCAACTCCATGGGCGTCATGGCGGGCCTTGGCAGTGTCTGGATTCTGGACATGTCAGTGTAGACATGTCTTGGAAATAGACACCCCCAGGCCATGCAAAACCCATAAAGCCCAAGGCAATCAGCAACTTATGGCGCTGGCACAGGCCTTGCTCTCTCCCTGTCCAAGCGTGACCACGCTTTCGCCCAACAACAAAAAAGGAGCGTCATCGATGAGCAAGATCATTCGCCTGGGCCTGATCGGCGCCGGCCGCATGGGCAGCTTCCACGGCCAGACCGCCGCACTGCATATTCCCGGCGCCTGCCTGGCTGCCATTGCCGACCCCACCCCCGGCCAGGCCGCGCGCCTGGCCGGGCAACTGGGCGTGCAGAAGGTCTACACCGACCCGCAGCAGCTGCTCGACGACCCGGACATCGACGGCGTGCTGATCGCCGCCCCGGCCCGCAGCCATGCCGAGCTGGTGATCAGCGCCGCCCGCGCCGGCAAGGGCATCTTCTGCGAAAAACCCATGGCCATCACCCTGGACGAAGCGGACCGCGCCATCGCTGCCGCCGCAGACGCCCGGGTGCCGTTGCAGGTGGGCTTCAACCGCCGCTTCGCCCGCAGCTTCCGCCAGGCGCACCTGGACGTGGTCGGCGGGCGCATCAGCACGCCGCAGCTGCTGCGCTCGGTCACCCGTGACCCGGCGCTGAACAACCCGGCGGGCATTGGCCAGTGGGTGATCTTCCTGGAAACCCTGATCCACGACTTCGACGCCCTGCGCTACCTCAACCCCGGCGCCCAGGCGGTGGAGGTGTTCGTGATGGCCGACGCGCTGGTGGCGCCCGCCTTCAAGGCCAAGGGCCTGCTGGACACCGCCGTGGTCACGATTCGCTTCGACAACGGCGCCATCGCCACCGCCGAGGCCAACTTCCAGGCCGTGTACGGCTACGACGTGCGCGGCGAAGTGTTCGGCAGCGCCGGCATGCTGACCATGGGCAGCGTTGCCCAGTCCGAGCTGGTGCGCTACCTGGCCGACGGCATCCAGGCCGACACCCAGCGCCTGGACACCGACCTGCTGCGCGACGCCTACGTGGCCGAGCTCAACCACTTCGTCGACTGCCTGCGCACCGGTGCCACGCCGCTGGCCAGTGGTGCCGACGCCCGCGCCGCGCTGGCCATCGCCCGCGCCTGCATCGAGTCTGTGCAACAGGGCAAGGCCATCCAGCTGGCGGGGGTGTCGGCATGAGCCACTGCCCGTTCACCCTCGCCATCAGCGCCGAAATGGTCTTCCTCGACCTGCCGTTCGTGGAGCGCGTGCGGCGCATTCATGCGCAGGGCTTTGCCGCCGAGATCTGGGACTGGACTAACAAGGACATCGCCGCGCTGGTGGCCACCGGCGCGCGCTTCACCTCCATGACCGGCTACATCGAGGGCAACCTCACCGAGGCCGACGGCATCCAACGCCTGCTGGAAACCGCGCGCGAGTCCCTGGGCGTGGCCGAGCAACTGGGCTGCCCCAGCCTCAACCTGCACGGCACCGGCCTTGGCGAAGGCGGCTTGCCGGTGCGGCCGGTGCAGGTCACCACCGGGCGCATGTGGCTGCAGGCCTGCAACACCCTGGAGCAGCTCGCCCGCCTGGGCGAAGCGCACGGCAAGGTGTTCCTGCTGGAAAACCTCAACACCGCCGTGGACCACCCCGGCGTGCCCTTCGCCCGCGCCGAGGACACCCTGGCCCTGATCGAGGCCGTCGGCAGCCCGCACCTCAAGCTCAACCTGGACCTGTACCACGCGCAGATTGGCGAGGGCAATCTGATCGAGTTGCTGCGCCGCGCCGGCCCCGCCATCGGCGAGATCCAGGTGGCCGACGTGCCCGGGCGCAGGGAGCCCGGCACCGGCGAGATCAACTACCCGGCCATCGCCAGGGCCCTGCACGCGCTGGGCTACACCGGCGTGGTCGGCCTCGAAGGCTGGGCCTCGGGCGACTCGGTGCTGGCGTTGCAGCGGTTCCGCGAGGCGTTCACCTTGCACCTTTAAGCCTGTATTCCACCCCATAACAACAACAGGACACTCCCCATGCGTAGCTCCAGACTGCTTCTTGCCGCCGCTGCCTTGCTGGCCAGCCAGCTGGCGTTGGCCGACTACCGCGTCGGCATCACCATCGCCAAGGTTGACGACAACTTCATGACCTATATCCGCAACAACCTGGTGGACGCCGCCAAGGAGCAGCACATCCAGGTGCAGGTGCAGGACGCCCAGGGCGACGTGGTGCGCCAGCTCAGCCAGGTGGAGGACTTCCTGGCGCAGAAGGTCGACGCCGTGATCGTGCTGCCCGCCGACACCGCCGGCGCGGTGAACATCACCCGCGCGGCCACCGCCGCCAAGGTGCCGCTGGTGTACGTCAACCGCCGCCCGGACGAGAAAACGCTGCCACCCGGCGTGGCGGCGGTGACCTCCAATGACATCGAGGCCGGCCAACTGCAGATGCGCTACCTGGCGGAGAAAATGGGTGGCAAGGGCAACCTGGCGATCATCATGGGCGACCTGGTGAACAACGCCACGCTGGGCCGCACCGAAGGGCTCAAGCAGGTGCTCAAGCAGTACCCGGACATCAAGATCGTCGGCGAGCAAACGGCCCTGTGGCAGCGTGACAAAGGCATGGACCTGACCAGCAACTGGCTGCTGGCCGGCACCCGCATCGACGGCATCGCCGCCAACAACGACGAGATGGCCATCGGCGCGGCCATGGCCTTGAAGCAGGCCGGCCAGCAAGATACTCCCGTGGTGGGCATCGACGGCCTGCCCGATGGCCTGGCCGCCATCGACAAGGGCCTGCTCGCCGCCTCGGTGTTCCAGGACCCCAAGGCCCAGGCGCAGGCGGCGGTGGCCATCGCGCTGAAGATGATCCAGGGCGAACAGGTGAGTGGCGATACCTTCGTGCCCTTCCAGCTGATCAAGCCTGACCAGGTGCCGCTGTTCGCGGCGCGTTTCAAATAGCCACCGCTTGCCGCTTGCCGCTTGCCGCATGCCTCGGGCGAGCGGCAAGCCCCCTGTTCGTGTACCCTGCCCCGCGTCGTCAGAATGAAAGGGGCTGCCACCGTGCCGACCACACCCCTCGCTGCGCGCGAGGTTTACCAAGTGCTGCGCGACGTCGCCATGGGCGAACGCCGCTTGCAACGGCTGGACGCCGTGACCTTCGACGTCGATGACTGGGTCATTACGCTGCACTGCGACGGCGCCGTGCCGGAGTACTGCGAGAGCTGCCACGGCCCGGATGCCCGGGCCTATCGCTTCGACGCGTCCAAGCCCTACGGCAGCAACCCCGTGGAGCTGTTGAGCGGCTGGGAACGGGCGCAGCTGGAGCGGTTGCTCAGCGCCACCTGAGCGCTTTCAAGCCGATAAAAAGAACCGATACCTGCTTAAGCATTTCCCGGAGGAGGCGCCCACCACCCGAGGCCTATAGTCGTGCCCAACGTTCGGCTGTCGGACGGTTCCTCCGTACAACAATAAAAAGGTGAGCGCATGAGTCACGAAGCAGATTTCAGCTTGAACGCCAGCGGCCGCAGCACAGGCGCCAGCCTGGACAAACACACCCTGAAGACCCTGTTGCGCGCCGGTGCACTGGGCGGCCTGACCGGCGCGGTGTGCATCTGGGTCTACGAGGCGTTGATCTGGGTGGGCGTGCAGCACTTGCTGCCGTTGGCCGGCATCCCGCGCAACGCCACGGGGCTGGTGTTCGGCAAGGACGTGCAGGAGGCCCTGGGCCTGTGGGCGTCGGTGCTGGGTACGGTCATTCACTTCGCCTTCGCCATCGGCTGGGGCGTGTTGTTCGCGCTGATCTGGCCGTATTTCCGCCGTCGCGGCTATGAAGCCACTTTCATCGCCCTGTTCTACGCAGTCATCGCCTGGCTGGCGATGCACGTGGCCATCTCCATCGCCTCCGACAACCACCCCAACTACTACGACCCGGCGGTGATCATCGGCGGCTTCATGTCGCACTTCTTCTTCACGGTGCCGTTGGCGTTGACGGTGAAGCGGTTGTTGGCGGCGCGCTAGGGCGCAAGGCTGGCAAGTGGCTCCCAGGTGGGTGTGGTCCAGCACTCACTTGGTAAATCCTTAATTGCTCGCGTCGCCGGGCATTTTTTCTTCAGCGACCCAAGAAAATCTTAACTTAAGGGGATTATCACCATTTTTTCTTCACTCGCCAGCGCTCCCGGCGAAAATTGCGCGGCCTAAGCGCTCAGCGCGTCAACATGATCTTCAACCCCAACCCGATAAACACCGTGCCCGCGACCCGATCCAGGATCACCCCCGCCTTGGGCCGACGGTTCAGCCATTGCCCCAGCGCGCCAGAAAAATAGCCCAGCAGGCCGAACAGCAGCGCCGCCTGCAGGGTGAAGGTCAGCCCCAGCTGCGCCACCTGGGCGCCAACGCTGCCGTTGCCGGCGACCACGAACTGCGGCAGGAACGACAGGAAGAACAGCACCACCTTGGGGTTGATGGCGTTGGCGAAGCAGCCCTTGAAGAACAGCTTTGCCAGCGACTCGTCCGCGACCTTGACCGCGCCGACCTTCACCGCGCCCGAGCTGCGCCAGGCGTTGTAGCCAAGCCAGATCAGGTACAGGCCGCCGGCGATCTTCAGCAGAGTGAAGGCGGTGGGCGACGCGGCGATCAAGGCGCTGACGCCGACCACCGCCAGCAGCGTGTGGCTGAGGCAGCCAAAGGCGCAGCCCAAGCCGAAGGCGATGCCCTGGCGCCGGCCCTTGGACATGCCCATGCCCAGCACCATCAGGTTGTCCGGGCCGGGCGTGGCGGTGATCAGCAGCGCGGCTGCGAGGAATCCGAGGAATTGCTGCAAGGTCAACATCGTCAGGAAGGCTCCAGCCAGGCAACGCTGGGCAGCGCCGTGCGGTTAATGCCCACCACGTCGCAGAACTCCAGGATCGGCAGCACGTAGGTCACCACCCGGGCGCCGAAGCTGCCGTCGGGGCGCTGGCGTGCGGCACGGCACAGCGGGCCGGCGCGCTCGGGGTCCTGGTTGGCCTTGACCTCGACGGCATTGGGGCGGTCGAGGTGGCCGTTGCTGGCCAGGTAACCCAGGGTCTGCTCGAAGGCCCGGCGCGGCAGGCGCACGCGGGTGGCACGCTCGGCGCCGGTGAACACGTCGATGTGCGTCTCGCCGCCCTCGCCTACGAGGAAATTGCGCTGGCCGCCGGGCGTCAGCAGGGAGGCGCCGGCGGCTTCGGTGATGGCTTGCCAGAGCGCGGGCGAGACGTGGGGAGCGGGCATAAATCGAGTCCATGAAAAAACGGGGCGCCAGTGTGCCACGCCGCATCAAAACCGCCTAGAAGCACCACCCCGTAGCAGCTGCCGAAGGCTGCGTCCTGAGCCTTGCCTGAAGGAGTACACATGTACTCCACACTCCTTAACCCAGCCCCGCCACATACGCCCACGGGTAAATCCCGCGGTCATGCCCATCGCTGAACACCACCTGCAGCCCATACCCTTGGTCCACCACCTGGGTGATGCGCACCTCGGGGTTCACCACGTCGATTCGCCCACGCAGCCGTGCCGCTCGGCAGTGGGAACAGGGGCAGCGTGCGCGCAACTGGCCATGGGTGAGCACCTGTACCCTGCCGCCGGGCCACTCCACCTTCAGCAAACCGCTGTGCGAGCTGTTGCGCACGGCCACGGGCGTGCTCATGGCTGCAGCTGCGACAGGGCGATGCGCACGGCCTTGCGCACTTCGGGGTCGCCATCGTTTTCGGCCGCCCACAGGGCCGGCAAGGCGCGGGCGTCGCCGAACTCGCCGAGGGCCAGGGCTGATTCCTTGCGCAGGTTGCTGATGCTGTGCGCCAGCAACGCCTCGACCGCGGCCCGTGCCGGGCGGTATTTGAGGCGGCCCAGGGAGCGCACGGCGCGCAGGCGCACTTGCCAATAGGCGTCGTCTGCCGCGGCCACCAACGCCGGGCCGGCGCCGTCGTCGCCGACCTTGCCCAACGTGCTGGCAGCTTCCTCGCGCACCCGCCAGTGCGGGTCGCCCAGCGCGGCGGTCAGGGCGTCGGTCACTGCCGGGGTGCTGGCAAAGCCAATGGCGCCGGCGGCCATGCGTCGTACTTCCAGGTCGTCGTCGTTGGCCAGGTGTCGGGCCAGGTCGGCCAGCGCTTCGGTGTGCTTCAACCACCCCAGAATGCCCACGGCTTCGCGGCGAATGTCGGCCGCAGCGTCCTGCAACGCTTCGCGGGCCACCTCGGCGCTGTCCGCCAGGCGCAGCTCGCGCAAGGCGCGCAAGGCACTGGCACGCACGAAGGGATCGGCGTGGCGCGCCCAGGGCAACACCCAGCGCCCGGCGGCTTCGGTCTTCAGCTGGGACAGGCTTTGCGCGGCCGCTTCGCGCACCTGGGCGTCGGTGTCGGCCAGGGCTTCGCACAGGCCGGCTACTACCGGCTGTTCTTCCCAGGCTTCCAGCAGGCGCGCGGCTTCGGCGCGCACGCTGGCGGCGGGGTCGTGCTTGAGGGTGGCGACGAGCCACGGCAGGCTGTCGGGGTCTTCAAGGTCGGCCAGGGCGATCACGGCGATGCGCCGCACCACCGGGTCGGCGTCTTCCAGGCGCGGTTGCAGGTCAAGGATATCGGGGTTGTCGGTGCTCAGGGTCATGGTTGGCTCACAGTGCAATTCGGGACAGGTCGTGTGGCAGGGGCAGGCCAAGGGGGGTCAGGCGCGGCAACGCCGGCGCGTCGGGGCCGTGTTCCAGCAGCTCCAGGCAGTGGCGCTTGAGGGCGACGAACTCGGGGCTGGTCAGCAATCCCGGCTGCCGGGGCCGCTGGAACGGCAGCTGCAGGTCGGCGATGAAACGCCCGGGCCGGGCGCTCATCACCAGGATGCGGTTACCCAGGAACAACGCCTCATCGATGTCGTGGGTGACGAACACTACGGTGGTGCCGATGCGCCCCCAGATATCCAGCAGCAGTTGCTGCATGCGCGCACGGGTCTGCGCGTCCAGGGCGCCAAAGGGCTCGTCCATCAGCAGCAGGCGCGGCCGATTGATCAACACCCGGGCGATTTCGGCACGCTGCTGCATGCCGCCCGAGAGCTGCCGCGGCCAATGCCCGGCAAAATCCTCCAGGCCCACCCAGCGCAGCATTTCCAGGGCCTGGCGATGGCGCTCGGCAGTGGCCACGCCTTGCATCTTCAGGCCGAAGGCGACGTTGTCGAGCACGCTGCGCCAGGGCAGCAAGGTGTGGTGCTGGAACACCATGCCACGGCTCGGCGATGGCCCGTCCACCGCGGCGCCGTCCACGCGCAGTTGGCCACTGCTGGGCTGCAGGTGGCCGGCCAGCGCGCCCAGCAAGGTGGATTTGCCGCAACCCGAAGGCCCCAGGATGCACACGAACTGGCCCGGCTCGATGCTGAAATCCAGCGCCTGCACCGCTTCGAACGCCTCGGCACCAGCGCCCAGGCGAATGCCCACGCGTTCGCCTTCAATGCGCCCGGCACTCATTGCTGCGCCCCCGCCTGGCTGTGCCATGGCATGCACCAGGCGCCCAGGCGTTTCACCAGCAGGCTGCTGAGCAGCCCGAACAGGCCGATCAGCAGCATGCCGACCATGATGTCCGCGTAGTTCTGCAAGGTGTACGACTCCCAGGTGTAATAGCCCAGGCCCCATTGCCCGGAGATCATTTCGGCGGTCACCAGGCAGAACCACGAGGTGCCCATGCCGATGGCAAGGCCGGTGACGATGCTGGGCCCGGCGCCCGGCAGCACCACTTCGCGCAGGATGGCCAGCCGCCCTGCCCCCAGGCTGCGGGCCGAGGCCACCAACCGGCGGTCGACGTTCTCCACGCCGTGCACGGTGTTCAGCAGGATCGGGAACAGCGCGCCGGTGAAGGTGATGAAGACCATCGACAGCTCCGATGAGGGGAACATCAGGATCGCCAGGGGAATCCACGCCACCGCCGGAATCGGCCGCAGCACTTCCAGTGGCGGCAGCAGCAGGTCGGACGCCCAGCGCCAGCGGCCAATCAATACACCCAGCGCCACCCCCAGCAGCGCCGCCGTGGCATAGCCGGCCGCCACCCGCGCAAGGCTGGCGGCCACGTGGCGGGCCAGGGCGGCGGACGACAGCAGTTCGTGCAGCGCCGCGTACACCTCGCCCGGGGTGGGCACGTTGCGAAAGGTCACTAACCCCAGGTCCAGGTGGTGGCCGGCCGCGACCTGCCAGAACAGCAGGCAGGCCAGTATCGACAGCCCGCGCAGGCCCCAGCGGGCCGGGTTGGAATGGCTCATGGCTGGTCCTCAGCGCGCAGTCAGCGCAGCGGTGCCGGTAACGCCGGCGAAGTCCAGCACCTGCCCGCCGCGGCTTTGCGCGTCACGGCTGGCCTGGTCCTTGAGCAGGAAAGCGTCGACCCGGCCCTGGGCAGTCTTGACGAACCAGGCGTCGTCGGCCAGCAACTTGATGCCGCTGTCGCTGGCCTGGGCGTAGAAGCCACGGATCGGCGTGCCGGCCTGCTTCAGCGCCGCCAGTTGCACCAGCGCCTCTTCAGGCGTGGCATAGCTGCGCACCTTGGCTTCGCCCTTGACCCAGATTTGCGCCACCCGCTTGAAATCGGTGATCGGCTGGCCGGTCACGGCGTCCTTGGCCACCAGCGGCTGCGGCGCATAGTTGGCGAGGGCCTTGGCGTAATCGACGCCGCTGGCCTTGAAGGCTGCCCGCAGGTACTGGTCGTCGATGAAGGTGTCGGTGTTCAAGCCACGGTCAGCCTTCTTCAACAGCTTGAGCGTATCGATGGCGGTGCTCACGGCCTGGCGGTATTCAGGCTTCCAGGTCAGGTCGCGGGTCTGCAGGCCCAGCGGGCCGTGGTACAGGTAGTTCACCGCAGCGTCGATGCCGGTGACTTGCTCGATCAACTCGCTGTACTGCTCGGGCTGCTCGGCCAGCAGGCGGTTGGCTTCCAGCGTGGCTCGCAGGTAGGCGACGACGATCTCCGGGTACTGGCGGGCAAAATCCTGTTCCACCAGGGCGCCATGGAAGGTCGGCGCCTTGGCTTGCGAGCCGTCGTAGATCTTGCGCGCAAAACCTCGGCTGACGAACAGCTCGGCGAACGGCACGAAGTCGGCGTGGGCGTCGATCTTGCCCGCCTGCAGCGCCGAGCCGGCCACTTCCGGCGGCTGGGCGATGATGGTCAGGTCGCGCTCCGGGTCCCAGCCCTGGGCCGCCACGGCGCGCAGCAGCATGCCGTGGGCCGTGGAGGCGAACGGCACGGAGACGGTCTTGCCCTTGAGTTCGGCAATCGACTGCACCGACGAGTCCTTGGGCACCACGATACCGTTGCCGCTGCCCTGCACGCTGCCCGACAACACGTTGATAAACAGGCTGTGATGCCCCGCCGCCTCATGGGCCACGCCGTTGAGGGCGCCGGGGAAATCGGCCATGGCGCCGAAGTCCAGCTTGCCAGCGACCATCTCGTTGGTCAGGGGCGCGCCGCTGGTGAAGTTCTTCCACTGGATGTCGTACTGGGCGTCCTTGTACTGGCCGTCATGGGGCAAATACTTCTGCAGCAGGCCCAGCTCACGAATCATCAGGCCACCGGCGGCGCAATTGATGGTGGTGTCCTGGGTGCCGATGGCAATGCGGATGGTCTGCGCCTGGGCGCCGAAAGCGGTGGCCGCCAGCAGCAGGCCGGCCAGTGTGGTACGAAGCATCATAGGTTATCCCCTCGGCGGGTGTTCAGCGCAACAGGTAAGGAATTTCCACTTTCACCGCGCCCGTGGGGCAGTCGGTTTCGCAGGGCATGCAGTACCAGCATTCATCGAACTGCATGAACGCCTTGTGGGTGGTGGGGTCGATGGCCAGCAGGTCCATCGGGCAAACGTCGACGCACACGGTGCAGCCCTTCTCGGCAATGCACTTGTCGCTGTCCACGGTCACCGGGGCGGTGCTGCGGAAGAAAATATCCTGGGGGGCAAAGGCCATGGTGCAGTCCTCGATGGCGGGCAGAAGTCAGGCAGGTTGGCCGGGGGCCACCCGCAGCCGGTTGTAGGCGGTGCGCTCGTCGTTATCCAGGGCCACCACATAGGGTTCCACCGGTCGCTTGAAACTGACCATGCGGCCATCGGCGTCCTTCTTCAGGTGGCAATGGCAGAACCAGTCGGCGTCGTTGCGCAGCGGGTGGTCCACGCGGTGGTGGTACAGGCCCCAGCGGCTTTCCTCGCGGAACAGCGAGGCGCGCGCGGCCATTTCCGCGCAGTCGCGAATCACCGTCACTTCCAGGGCGCGCATCAGTTCGTGCGGGTTGCTGGCCTTCATGCTGGCAAGGTCCGCCTCGATCTGCGCGAAGCGCTGCAGGCCGATCTCCATCTTGCGGGTGACCTTGGGCGGTTGCAGGTAATCGTTCACCATGCGCCGCAGCTTGTATTCCACCTGCGCTGGCGGCAGGCCGTGTTCACGCAGCAACGGCGCGTAGACCCGCGCCTGTTCAGCCGCCACCTGCTCGGCAGACGGCGCCTGGAAAGCCACGGTGGCCACGTGGTCGGCAGCGTGGACGCCGGCGAACCAGCCGTAGGTAAAGGCGCCGAGCATGTAGTTGTGCGGCACTGCGGCCATATCGCCCGCCGAGTACAGGCCTTTCACCGAGGTTTCCGCGCGCTCGTTCACCCACACGCCGGAGGCGCTGTGACCGCTGCAGAAGCCGATTTCGGAGATGTGCATTTCCACCATCTGCTGGCGATAGTCGGTGCCGCGCCCTGCGTGGAACTGGCCACGGCTGGGGCGCTCGTTGCTGTGCAGGATCTGCTCGATGTTCTGGATGGTTTCTTCGGCCAGGTGGTCGAGTTTGAGGAACACCGGGCCGTTGCCGCCCTCGAGTTCCTGGTGGAACTCCCACATCATCTGGCCGCTCCAGTAGTCGCACTCGATGAAACGCTCGCCCTTGTTGTTGGCGGTGTAGCCCCCCAGCGGGCCGGTGACGTAGGCGCAGGCCGGGCCGTTGTAGTCCTTGATCAGCGGGTTGATCTGGAAGCACTCCAGGTTCGCCAGCTCCGCGCCTGCGTGGTAGGCCATGGCGTAACCGTCGCCGGCGTTGGTGGGGTTCTCGTAGGTGCCCATCAGGTAGCCCGAAGCCGGCAGCCCCAGGCGCCCGGCGGCGCCGCAGCAGAGAATCACCGCCTTGGCCTTGATCACGTGGAAGTCGGCGGTGCGGCAGTCGAAGCCCATCACGCCGCTGACCGCGCCTTCGCTATCCGTCAACAAACGGGTGGCGATGACCCGGTTGGTGATCTCGACCCGCGCCCGCTTGAGCTGGCGGTACAGCACCTTCTTGATGTCGTGGCCTTCGGGCATCGGCAACACGTAGGCGCCCATGTGGTGCACCTTCTTCACCGCGTAGTCGCCGGTCTCGTCCTTTTCGAACTTCACGCCCCAGCGGTCGAGCTGCTCGATGGTTTCGAAGCTGTGTTCGGCGTAGGCCAGCACGGCCGTCTGGTTGACGATGCCGTCATTGGCGACGGTGATTTCCTTGGTGTACTGCTGCGCCGTGGCGTGGCCGGGAATGACCGCGTTGTTGAGGCCGTCCATGCCCATGCTGATGGCGCCGCTGCGCTTGACGTTGGCCTTGTCCAGCAGCAGCACGCGCAGGTCGCGGTTGCGCTCCTTGGCCTTGATGGCCGCCATGGGGCCGGCCGTGCCACCGCCGATGACGACGATGTCGTACTCGCGCTCGATTGTCTTGAACTCGGTCATCCCCTGCTCCTCTTGCGCGGCACCCAACAGGTCGCCGCCGCACCTTGATGCAACTTGTTATAACAAGATAGGGGAGGATGTTATTGGTTATCACGGGAGAGCCGTAAATACTGTTTGGCTATAACGATATATTGGCTGTCAGCGGTCGATGCGCAGACGGTACTGGAACGCGTCGCCGCGGTAATACAGGTATTCGAAGTCCAGCGGCTGGCCGTCGGCGGTGTGGGTCAAGCGCTCGATGCGCATGATCGGCGCCTTCGCCTTCACGCCCAGCGCGGCAGCCATGGCTGCATCGGCTTCGGTGGCGTCGATGGCAAGGTCCGCATGCCCCAGGGCAATGTCCAGGTCGTTTTCCAGAATCAGGAAAATGTCGCGGGTGGCCAGGTCCGCCGAGGCCAGGCGGCGCCCCACCGCTTCGGGCAAGTAGGTGATTTCCAGCGACACGGGCTCGCGATTGACCAGCCGCACCCGGCGAATCTCCGCCACTGCTTGCCCCTCCTCCAGCCCCAGCCGCTGAGCGACGATGGCATCCGCCGGCACGTACTCGAAGCCACACATGCGGTTGACCACTTCGTGCCCGGACGCCGCCAGCGCTTCGGCCAGCCCTTGCAGTGAACTGACGTTCTGGAATGCCTTGGGCTTGGACACAAAGGTGCCCTTGCCGTGGATCTTGAAGATCAGCCCTTCCTTTTGCAGGTCGCCCAGCGCCTGGCGCACGGTAATGCGGCTGACGCCGAACGCTGCGCCCAGTTCGCTCTCCGAACCCATGCGGCTGCTGGGCGGGTAGGTGCCATCCAGAATGCGCGAGCGCAGGTGTTCCTTGAGTTGCGCGTACAGCGGCACGGGGGACTGGCTGGTGAGTTTGGCGGGCGGCTCGGGTGTCATGGGGTGTCGCTTGGCAGTGAGGGAGATGAACGGGCGGTAGACTACCTTAGCTAGGGTGAGCATTTCACCCTGCTTGACGGCTCGGTGGTCAAGTACGACACCACCAGGACCGTGGGCACGCGGCGCCTGAGGACGCGGCCTTGGGGCCGCTGCTACGGGGTATGACGGCGGTCAAAGCCGGCCGAAGTTGATCCCCAGCGGCACGTTGAGTGCGTAACCACATCCAACCAGCAGCATCATGATGACCACCCAGTTAAATCCTCGGGAGGCCAGGATGGTTTGTCGGTAGTGTTTCCGATACAGCCACGTCCAATGCGTAGCCACCAGCAAATAAGCCCCCCCGGCAGCCAGCCACATCAATTTCCCGCCGGGCGTTTTTTTCCATAGCAGCATCAACGCCATGACAGCCAGGCTACCGCCGATACCCAGCCAGGTCTTGAAGCCGATCCGTACCTGTTCCCCACTGAAATACCTGAACAGGCGAACCAGGCCAAACAGTCCCCACCACAGAAATAAGGGGATAAGCAGCAAGACCAGCAATGACACCGCGCCAAAGGCAAACAGCGCGATGAGCGGCACGTAGCGGAAGGACAAATACGCATAGACGCACATCAACGGACAGATGACGCCGTAGAGCTGCAGCTGCACCAGCCGAGGGTGATAACGGAAAAAACGGTCCATGTAGGTTTCCTTGATCGTCCAGGTCATTGGCGCCCGAAGCGCCAGCGCAGCCTAACGACATGGGCCGGCGCCGTGCGATAAACCAGCCGCCGCTTCAGCAACCGTTCAGCACTCCTGTAGCAGCGGCCCCAGGCCGCGTCAGGGAGCGTGAACATGAAAGATATCGTTATGCCATCACCCATGGTTGCCCTGTCGCGCCCTGCCCCCGATAATCAAGCCCTCTGAATACCCCCAAGCAAGGAACCGCTGTGAAAAAAGCTTTATTGTTGGTGCCGTTGTTCGCCCTGTTGCTGCAAGGCTGTGGCGCCACCATGACCCCCTACGAGCCCAACTTCGATAACGTCCAGACCCTCAAGCAGCACGCTCCCCTGCAACCGGTGACCCCGGCCCAGGTGACTGCGGCGCCGGGCCAGGGCTCGATGTTCGTGCGCATGAACCCCATCAGCTCGCCCAGCGGCAGCATTGCCGGCCACGTGCAGGACGCGCTCAACGGTGAGTTGGCCCGCGCCGGGCTGGTTAACCCGCAGTCGCCACGCCATCTGAATGTGCTGGTAACCGAAACCAACCTGGCTGCAGGCCTGGTGACAGGCAATGGCACCCTGGCGGCGCGGTTCACCTTGCTGGACGGTTCGGTGGTGAAGTATGACGCTACCAAGACGGTGAACAGCGAGTGGAGCAGTAGTTTTTTCGGGGTGATTGCCGTCGCGAATGCGGCGAATGCTTATAACCCGCTCGTGCGTGACCTGCTCAAAGCGCTGTACAGCGATCCGTTGTTCACCCAGGCGCTGGCGCAGAAGTAATTGCGGTAGCTCTCGATCGGATTTTGATCTGCTGTTGATCTGCTTGTGATCTGGCTCTTGATCTTGATCTTGCTTGTGATCTTGATTGTATGCCCCGTAAAGCGCCAGGGCCGACTGGAGGCGTCGATCAACGGGCTGCCCGAAGGGCCGAGGCCGCAGGCCGAAGAGACGGTAACCCGCAGGCTTCTATAGCGGGTGCCGTCTGCCCGTTGAGCGGCGCCGGAAGGAGGGGACCCGTAGCGCAGCGTAGGGCCCAAGCAGGGGCAAGCGTTTTTTGCTTACTTTTTTTGGCGTTTGAAAAAAAGTGAGTCGCCGTAAGGGCGAAACGGTCGGTGGTCTCGCCGCGAAATTGGATATGTTCGAAACCCTCAAAAGCGGGATCCACATATCGTGAACATATCCATTACCAAGGGTGATGCAGAATCACCTTTCCGGCCTTACGCCGGCTCACTTTTTGTCAAACGCCACAAAAAGTAAGCAAAAAAGGCTTGCCCCTGCTTGGTCCCTACGCTTCGCTGCGGGTCCCCTCCCTCCGGCGTCGCCCAAGCGGCCGACGGCCCGGAATAGAAGCGCCTCCGGTTCCGTCTTCCCCGGCTACGCCGGGGACCGCTTGGCCAACGCCTCCAGTCGGCCCTGGCGCTTTATGGGGCACACAATCAAGATCAAAGGCCGCACGGGATCAAGATCAACGGCGGTTTTGCGGCGCGCGAACTTGCTTTATGCACGTGGAACACGCACATCCAACCCCGAATACTTCAAACTCTGCCGATCCACCATCTGCTTGAGCAACGCGTTCACCTGCCGCGTAAACGTATCACTCACCGCCTCCTTCGGCGTATTCGCCATCAGCGGCACAAACAACACCCCCATCCAGGTATTGATCGCATCGTGGTTGCTCTCGGTGCTCAACGTTTTGCCCCGCGCATCCTGCGCTTCCAGGGTCATGGTGTACTGGTCGGTGCCCAGCGCCGGCACCAGCATCAGGGTGAAACCGCTCAGGAACGCCCAAACCACCTGGCCACCGCTTGGCGGGTGGTTGTAGACCTTCAAGTGCAGGGTGTAGTCACCCGGCTGCTTGTTGAATTCGTCCAGGGTTACGCGGCCGAACAGCTTGGAGTCGTTCAGCGACTTTTCCAACTGCGGCCGCAACTGGTTGCGCGCCTGGGGCACTTCCACCGCGTTGCTGCTGCCTGGCGTGCCCTGGTAGAAATCGAAATCCACGAACACGTTAGGTTTGTTGGCGTAGCTGGCCATGGACGGCATCGTCACCGGCGCCACTTCGTCCTTGGTAAAGCTGGCGCAGCCGCCCAGGGTGAGCGAAACGGCCAGGGCCAGGGTTTTTGCGAACTTCATGGGTAACTTCCTTGGTCAAATAGCAAAGTGTCCAGGCGACACTTTTTCCAGATTCGCGGGCTTGGGGCGCCGCGCGGGTGAGCATTTTGCCATCACCCCCCGGAGCGTCAATAAACCAGTGTCACAAAACCGACAAGTTTCATCTTGCCCTCGCCAGCCCCGCTCAAGGCGCTTGATCCCGAGGCAATAGCGCGTGCAGACTGGCCGACAGTCCAATGACAACGAAAAAAGGATGTTGCATGCGAACGTTCGACCTGATTCGCGCCGCCGTGCTACCCGAGTTCAAGGAGCGCGTGGCCGATTACCTGATCGAGTACGAAGACGTGCTGCGCGCGAACACTGCCGACCCGGACACCCAGCGGGCGGTGGCCAATCAGCTGCGCGGGTACTTGCGAGGGTTGAACACGGTGCGGGTGCTGGGGATGGCGGACTGGGAAGAGTTGGACCGGCGCGTGGTGACGACCTGGCTCAGCTAGGGCACCCTTGCCCCAGTCAGCGACCCTTCCTGGGCTGCCACCCGGGTGCTGCTGGGGCAAGTGTGTGATACCGACTGCGCTCTGTGCACGCCAGGCGGGCGATGGGGGAAAGCGGGCCTGGCAAAGCATCTGGAGCACTTTCAAAGTACGCCAGCCGATGTGAAAAATACGTGATAGGAAGGGGCTGCCGTTGCCCTTTGTGTCTAATTATTTCCAGCCCCACATAAAACCCCTAGCAGCCTGCGGCAGCGGCTACGGGGCGGTACTGGCGCCACGCCGGGCCACCCGGCTGGCCGCCAGTTGCAGGGCGCTGCACAGCACGAAATAGACCAGCGCCACGAACAGGAAAATCTCCACCGGGTGCACCATCACCCGGTTGCTCACCTGCGTGGCCTCATAGGACAGCTCCCCTACCCCGATCACGTACGCCAGCGAGGTGTCCTTGATCAGCGACACCCACTGGTTGAGGAACGAAGGCAGCATCAGCGGCAGCGCCTGGGGCAATATCACCAGCCACAACACCTGCGCCGGCCGCAGCCCCAGCGCCCTGGCCGCGGCCCATTGGCCGGCCGGCAGGCTGTTGATGCCCGCCGCCACCGAGTGCGACAGGTATGCGCCGCCGATCAGCGACAGCGCGCACACCACCGTGGCCAAAGCCGGCACGTTGACGTGGAACAGAATCGGCAGCAGGAAATAGCTCCAGAACATCAGCATCAGCACCGGAATCGCCCGCAGGAAACCCAGCACGCCCACCAACACCCAGCGCAGCCAGCCGCGGCTGGTCACCAGGGCAATGCCGCCGATCAGCCCCAGCACGCCGGCGGCGATGCCCGACAGCAGGCTCAGCAGCAGGGTCAGCGCCGCGCCGCCCAAGGGGCCGTCGGGGTAGGCGCCCCACATGAAATAGCCAAGGTTGTCGACGATGACAGAAAAGTCCATGGCTCAGGCCGCTCCCCGGCGGTAGCGCCGACTGTGTTGGATCAACTGCCCTGCCGCTTCGATCAGGGCGATGGTGAGGATGTACAGCAGGGTTGCGTAGCCGAACGCCTGAAAGGTCTTGAAGGTTTCGGTCTCCACTTGCCGCGAGGTGTAGGACAGTTCCGCAAGGCCAATGGCCATGGTCAGCGACGAGTTCTTCACCGCGTTCATGTACTGGCCCAGCAACGGGCCCAGGGCCGTGCGCAACCCCTGGGGCAGCACCACGTGCAGCCACACCTGCGCCGGGCGCAGGCCCAGGGCCAGGCCGGCGGCGCGCTGTTCCTTGCGCACCGAGTCGATGCCGGCGCGCAGCTCTTCGGCGACGAAGGCGGTGGTATACAGGGTCAAACCCCAGAAGCCGGCGATGAATTCAAACGATGGCCACTCCACCGCCAGCGGTCCCAGGGCCAGGCTGCGCGGGGTGTTGAGCCAGGTCACCAGGCTGTCGGGCAGCAACGCGGTGGCACCGAAATACCAGAAGAACAACTGCACCAGCAGCGGCGTGTTGCGGATCACCAGCAGGTAGGCCCGCGCCGGCCACGCCAGCAGCCGCGACGGCGCACTGCGCGCCAGGTACAGCAAGGCGCCCAGCACCGTGGCCACCAGGCACACCAGCAGCGACAGCCCCAGGGTCAGCAGGAAGCCGTCGGCCAGCCACTGCAAATAGCGGGGGGCAAGCAATTCACCAAACATGTAGGCGCGTATCCAGGTCAAACGAAACCAGGCACGCGCCCGTGCAGGCGCATGCCGTGTGCAGTCACAAGGGCGGGGTCAGCCCTTGTCGCCGATCTTGAACAGGCGCGCCAGTGGCGTGTTGGTGGTCGGGCCGAACCAGGTGTCATAGATCTTCTGGGCCTGGCCGTCTTTCTCCAGCGCCACCAGGGTGTCGTTGACGAAGTTGGTCAGGGCGGTCTCGCCCTTGGGCAAGCCCACGCCGATCAGGTCGTCGGAGATGGTGAAAGGTGGCACTTCATATTTGTCGCGGTCCGGCACGTTGGCCAGCAGACCGATCAGCTTCGGCCCGTCCTGGGTGATGGCCTGGACGTTGCCGTTGCGCAGCGCGGTGAAGGCAAACGGGGTGTCGTCGTAGGCCACCACCTTGGCGCCGGGGAATTTCTCGCGCAGCACGCCTTCGTTGGTGGTGCCCTTGTCGACGCCCACGCGCCAGGTGTTGAGGTCGCTCTCGTTCTTGAGCGTGCCCTTCTTGACGATGAACTGCTGCCCCGAGGCGAAGTACGGGGTGCTGAAGTTGACCTGCTCGGCGCGTTCCTTGGTGATGGTGAAGTTGGCCAGCACCAGGTCGACCTTGTTGGCCACCAGCAGCGGCACGCGGTTGGCCGGGTTGGTGGGCTGCAGTTCCAGCTTCACGCCCAGCTTGGCGGCGATGGCCTTGGCGTAGTCCACGTCCAGGCCGGCGAGCTGCTTGGTCTTGGTGTCGATGAAGCCGAACGGTGGGTTGCTGTCGAAGGCGGCGACGCGCAGCACGCCGGCTTTCTGGATGTCTTCAAGACGGTCGGCGTGGGCGATACCGGACAGCAACGCCAGGGACAGGGCCGCAAGGGCCGTAAGTTTTTTCATGGGCTCGACTTCCTGTAGGGGCAGATAGGCAAAGTGCCTGCACCAGAAGTCTTGCAGCAAGGCTAAAAAACCAAAAGGAATATAATATTATTTGTTTATATTCTTAAGGAATATAAAACACGGCTAGCGGTGCGACAGGATATTGGCCAGCAACCCCGGGTAACGGCTCTCCAGCGCCGCGCTGCGCAGCGAGTTCATGTGCGTGGTGCCGACGTTGCGGGTCTGCACCAGCCCTGCCTCGCGCAGCACGCGGAAATGGTGGGACATGCTCGATTTCGGCCGCCCGCCGTCCAGTTCGCCGCAGGTGGCTTCGGGCACGCCGGCCAGGTGCCGGACGATGTCCATGCGCACGGGGTCGCTCAAGGCGTACAACAGCCGCTCGAGGGTGAAGTCTTCGGGATTGGGGTGGGTATAGGCTCGCATGGCGCACATGATATCGAGGCTTCCATAAATTGCCATAGTTCGATTATGATCGAACAAGCGAAAATAGCTATCCCCTGGAGTTTTCCCATGTCTGCATTGTTCCAACCCTTCACCCTGAAGGACGTGACGCTGCGCAACCGCATCGCCATCCCGCCCATGTGCCAATACATGGCCACCGACGGCCTGATCAACGACTGGCACCACGTGCACCTGGCGGGCCTGGCCCGTGGCGGCGCCGGCCTGGTGGTGGTCGAAGCCACCGCCGTGGCCCCCGAAGGCCGCATTACCCCGGGCTGCGCCGGCATCTGGAACGACGAGCAGGCCCAGGCGTTCGTGCCCGTGGTGCAGGCCATCAAGGCCGCAGGCTCGGTGCCGGGCATCCAGATCGCCCACGCCGGCCGCAAGGCCAGCGCCAACCGCCCGTGGGAAGGTGACGACCACATCGCCGCTGGTGACCCCAACGGTTGGGACACCATTGCGCCGTCCGCCATCGCCTTCGGCCACCACCTGCCGAAAGTGCCGCGCGCCATGACCCTGGACGACATCGCCCGGGTCAAGCAGAACTTCGTCGACGCCGCACGCCGCGCCCGTGACGCCGGTTTTGAATGGATCGAGCTGCACTTCGCCCACGGCTACCTGGGCCAGAGCTTCTTCTCCGAACACGCCAACCAGCGCACCGACGCCTACGGCGGCAGCTTCGACAACCGCAGCCGCTTCCTCCTGGAAACCCTGGCCGCGGTGCGTGAAGTGTGGCCGGAGCACCTGCCGCTGACCGCCCGTTTCGGCGTGATCGAATACGACGGTCGCGACGAGCAGACCCTGGCCGAGTCCATCGAACTGGCCCGCCGCTTCAAGGCCGGTGGCCTGGACCTGCTGAGCGTCAGCGTCGGCTTCACCATCGCCGAGACCAACATCCCGTGGGGCCCGGCGTTCCTCGGCCCGATCGCCGAGCGCGTGCGCCGCGAGGCCGACCTGCCGGTGACCTCGGCGTGGGGCTTTGGCACCCCGCAACTGGCCCACGACGCCGTCAGCGCCGGCCAGCTGGACCTGGTGTCGGTGGGCCGTGCCCACCTGGCCGACCCGCACTGGTCGTACTTTGCGGCGAAGGAGCTGGGCGTGGATAAAGCCTCGTGGACCCTGCCAGCGCCTTATGCCCATTGGCTTGAGCGTTATCGTTAAGCCCTGACGCGGCCTGCGGCCGCTGCTACGTAATGTGGGAGCTGGCTTGCCAGCGAGCTGTTGAGGCCCTAAAAACTCGCTGGCAAGCCAGCTCCCACAAAGACAGCGCCGCCCGTCTGGCTTATCCTCCTTGCCCTCCTCCTTTTGCAAGGGATCTGCATGTCGCTGTTCCAGGATTTACCCAACGACGACGGCCTGCCCGGCGCCCAACGACGCCTGGCGATGGTGGCGATCATGACCGCCACCGCCATGGCCGTGATCGACGGCACGGTGGTGAACATCGCCCTGCCCTCCATGGCCCATGCCTTCAACGTACCCGCCGCCACCACCATCTGGGTCGCCAACGGCTACCTGCTGGCGGCCGCCATGACGCTGATGATTTTCTCCTCGCTGGCCACGCGCATCGGCTTTCGCCGCCTGTTCGTCGGCGGCGTCAGTCTATTCACCCTGGCTTCGCTGGGCTGCGCGCTGGCGCCGTCGCTGGACGTGCTGGTGGCCATGCGCGTGGTCCAGGGCGTGGGCGGTGCTGCCACGCTTAGCATCGGCCCGGCCATCTACCGCACGGTGTTCCCCACTCGCTTGCTGGGCCGCACCCTGGGCCTGAACGCCCTGCTGGTGGCCCTGGCCACCGCCGTGGGCCCGGCGTTCGGCGGCGCCGTGCTGTGGCTGGCCAGCTGGCCCTGGCTGTTCGCGATCAACCTGCCGCTGGGCATCGCCGCCGCGCTGTTGGGCTGGCGCTATGTGCCCGGGCAGCGGGCCAGCAGCGGTGAGCCCTTTGACTACGCCGGCGCCGTGCTGTCGGCCGTGACCATGGGCGCGGCGATCATGGCCACCGGCGCGGCGGCTGCCAGCGAGGCTGGCGCTTACTCACTGTTGATGGTGGCCGCCGGCGCCGCGTTCATCTGGCGCCAACGCCGCGCGCCGGTGCCCTTGCTGCCCCTGGAAATCTTCAAGTACCTGCGCTTTTCCCTGGCCGCCCTGACGTCGCTGACGGCGTTCGTCAGCCAGGGCATTGCCATCCTGTCGCTGCCGTTCCTGTTCCAGAACGCCTACGGCTACGACGTGCTGGGCGCGGCGCTGCTGTTCACCGCCTGGCCGGTGGGCATCATCCTGGCTGCGCCCCAGGCTGGGCGCCTGGCCGACCGCCATCCGCCCGCCGTGCTGTCGACCATCGGCCTGGGCCTGCTGACCCTGGGGCTGGTGCTGATGGCCTTGCTGCCGGCCGACGCCGGTACGTTCGGCATTCTCTGGCGCGAATGCCTGTGCGGCGTGGGCTTCGGTTTCTTCCAGAGCCCCAACAACCGCGAGATGCTCGCCAACGTCCCGCGTGAACGCAGCGGCAACGCCTCCGGGGTGCTGGCCATCGCTCGCACCTTCGGCCAGTGCCTGGGCGCAGCGCTGGTGGCCGTGGTGCTGGCGGCGTACCTGGGGCACCCGCCGGCGGGCCAGGCGCTGGCCGATGCCGCGGTGCTGGAAGCGCGGGCCATGCACATGGCCCTGGCAGTGGCCGCGGTGGCGTCCGGGCTGGCGATGTGCGTGAGCATCAGCCGCATTGGCAAGCGCGGCTGATCACACGCCATCGATATGGCGGAAGCGCTCGATCAGGAAGTCGATCAGGCGCCGCACCCGCGCCGACAGGTGCAGCTGCTGCGGGTACACGGCGTAGACGTCGGCGCGGGTCGGGGTCTGGTCTTCCAACACCAGCCGCAGTCGCCCACTGCGCACGTAGCGGGCGATGTCCCACTCGGCGCGCAGCAGAATGCCGTAGCCTTCCAGCGCCCAGTTCAACGCCACCTCTCCGTCGTTGCAGCCCAGGGCACCGTGCACCTTGACGTTCTCGGTGCGGCCGCCGTGGTTGAAGCTCCACACGCCGTAGGGTGATTCGTTCTGGCGAATGAAAATGCAATTGTGGCGGGCCAGATCCGCGAGCTTCACAGGCGTGCCGTGCTTCTCCAGGTACAGCGGCGAGGCACACAACAGGCGCCGGTTGGAGGCGATCTTGCGGGCATGCAGCGCGGCGTCCGGCAGGCTGCCGAAGCGGATGCCCAGGTCGAAACCGTGGGTGGCAAGGTCCAGCGGGTGGTCGCTGATCTCCAGCTGGATCTCCACCTCCGGGTAGTGGCTGAAGAACGCCGCCAGCGCCGGGCCGATGTGACGGCGGCCAAAGCCCAGCGAGGCATTCACCCGGATCAGGCCCTTGGGCGTGGCGCGGCTGCTGCTCACCAGCTGCTCGGCCTCGTCGATCTGCGCGAGGATGCGCGCCACGTGGGCGAAATACAGCTCGCCCTCCGGGGTCAGGCTCATGGAACGGGTGGTGCGGTTGACCAGGCGCACGCCCAGCCGTGCTTCCAGTGCCGCCAGGCGCTTGCTCACCGCCGGTGGCGTCACGCCCAGCTCGCGCGCGGTGGCCACCAGGCTGCCCTGCTTGGCCAACAGATGGAAAAAGGACAGGTCCTGGGCCTGGTTCATTCATAACTCCAGGTTAATGATGTAGTGATTTGTGGTTAACCAATGGCTTTGGCTCACTACATATACTCCAATCACCCGCCGCAGCCCAGTGCCGGCGCACAACAACAGACCCTGGAGAGAGCCATGAAGACCTACAACATTGCTGCCGTGCCTGGTGACGGCATTGGCGTGGAAGTGATCGAGGCCGGCGTCGAAGTCCTCAACGCCCTGGCCCGTCGCAGCGGCGCCTTTGCCCTGCAGTTCAAGCACTTCGACTGGAATTCCGACAATTTCCTCAAGCGCGGCCACTACATCCCCGAAGGCGGCCTGGCGGAACTGAAAACCTTCGACGCGATCTTCTTCGGCGCCGTGGGCGCGCTGAACGTGCCCGACCACGTGTCCCTGTGGGGCCTGCGCCTGCCCATCTGCCAGGGCTTCGACCAATACGCCAACGTGCGCCCGGCCCGCGTGCTGCCCGGGGTGAAGAGCCCGCTGCACAACGGCCACGAGATCGACTGGGTGGTGATTCGCGAAAACTCCGAAGGCGAATACTCCGGCAACGGTGGCCGCGTGCACCGCGGGCTACCCGAAGAAGTGGCCACCGAGGTCTCGGTGTTCACCCGCGCCGGCGTCGAGCGCATTCACCGCTTCGCCTTCGAACTGGCACGCACCCGGCCGCGCAAGCACCTGACCCTGGTGACCAAGTCCAACGCCCAGCGCCACGGCATGGTGCTGTGGGACGAGATCTTCCACGAAGTGGCCAAGGACTTCCCCGACGTGGTCACCGATAAGGAACTGGTGGACGCGGTCACCACGCGCATGGTGCTCAAGCCCGCCAGCCTGGACGTGATCGTGGCCACCAACCTGCACGCCGATATTCTCTCCGACCTGGCCGCGGCGCTGTCCGGCAGCCTGGGCATCGCCCCCACCGCCAACCTCAACCCCACCCGGCGCTTCCCGTCGATGTTCGAACCCATCCACGGCTCGGCCTTCGACATCACTGGCAAGGGCGTGGCCAACCCCATCGCCACCTTCTGGACTGCCGCCATGATGCTCGAACACCTGGGAGAGGTCGCCGCGGCCCGGCAGTTGATGGCCGCCATCGAAGCCGTCACCGAAGCCGGCGTGCACACCCCGGACCTGGGCGGCACTGCCACTACCCGCCAGGTGACCGCCGCGGTGATCGAACTGCTGCAGCGCTGATTTCCCCGACGCTGGCCACACCGCGGCCCCGGCGCTGCACGAATCACCGCGCCCGCGCCGGGGCGGCGCCTGACAACAACAAGAATCAGGGTCCGTCATGAAACGCATACTCGGCAAACTCTATGTACAGGTACTCATCGCTGTAGCCCTTGGCGCCCTGGTGGGCGTGCTGTGGCCCGACACGGGGGCTGCGCTCAAGCCCATCGGCGACGGCTTCATCAAACTGATCAAGATGCTGCTGGCCCCGGTGATCTTCCTCACCGTGGTCAGCGGCATCGCGCGCATGGAGAACATGAAGGAACTGGGCCGCGTGGGCGTGCGCGCCCTGCTCTACTTCGAGGTGGTCTCGACCCTGGCGCTGGGCCTGGGGCTGATCGTGGTGAACTTGTTCAAGCCGGGCGCCGGCATGAACATCGACCCCAAGGCGCTGGACACCTCCAGCATCGCCACCTACACCGCGGCGGCGCCCCACGCCTCGTTCATGGACTTTTTGCTGGGCATCATCCCCGACACCATCGTCGACGCCTTCGCCAAGGGCAACGTCCTGCAGATCCTGATGTTCTCGATTCTGCTGGGGGTGGCCCTGGCCAACGCCGGGCCGCGCGCCAAGGTGTTCATCGACGTGGTCGACAGCCTGATGAAGGGCATGTTCAACATCGTCAACATGGTCATGCGCCTGGCGCCCATCGGCGCGTTCGGCGCCATTGCCTTCACCATCGGCAAGTACGGCTTCGGCTCGATGTTCGCCCTGGGCAAGCTGATGGCCTGCGTGTACCTGACCTGCATCCTGTTCGTGGTGCTGGTGCTGGGGCCGATCTGCCGCTACACCGGCTTCAGCCTGTGGAAGTTCCTGCGGTTCATCAAGGAAGAGCTGTTCACGGTGCTGGGCACCAGCAGCTCTGAATCGGTGCTGCCGCGCATGATCACCCGCATGGAGCAGGCCGGCTGCTCCAAGCCGGTCGCCGGCATGATGATTCCGGCGGGGCTGAGCTTCAACCCCGATGGCCAGGCGATCTACTACACCATCGCGGCAATCTTCATTGCCCAGGCCACCAACACGCCGTTGAGCCTGAGCGACCAGCTGATCGTGCTGGCGGTGCTGATGTTCACCTCCAAGGGCTCGGCGGGCGTCAGTGGCTCGGGCTTCATCATCCTGGCAGCCACCCTGGCCTCGCTGGGCACCATCCCGGTGTCGGGCATGGTGCTGTTGCTGGGCGTGGACCGCTTCATGTCGGAAGCGCGGGCCATCACCAACACCATCGGCAATGGCGTCGGCACCCTGGCCATCGCCAAATGGGTGGGCGCGTTGGACAGCGACAAGCTGCGCCGGGCCATGGACGGTGAAACGGTGCCGGAGCCCGCAGCCACGGTGCCCCGGCTGACCCCGGTGCTGCAGCGCTATGGTAAGGTATGGACCGTTTTGGCCCGCGAACCAAGGAGCAGCAATGAGTCTGGAAACCGTCAAATCCTTCCTGGCGGCGAACGCCCCGGACCTCTCGGTCATTGAGTTGGCCGAAAGCACCGCCACCGTGGCCCTGGCCGCCAGCGCGCACAACGTCGAGCCGGGGCAGATCGCCAAGTCGCTGTCGTTGCGGGTCAATGACCAGGTGATCCTGATCGTCACCCGCGGCGATGCGCGCCTGGACAACAAGAAGTTCAAGGCACGGTTCGGGGTCAAGGCGAAGATGCTCGACGCCGCCGAGGTGCAGGCGCACACCAGCCACCCGGTAGGTGGGGTGTGCCCGTTCGGCTTGCCGGCGGCCGTGGCGGTGTACTGCGACGTGTCGCTGCAGGCCTTTGCCGAAGTGCTGCCGGCCGGCGGCGCCACCAATGCCGCAGTGCGCCTTTGCCCCCAGCGCATGGCCACGCTGGTGAACGCGCAATGGGTGGATGTCGCCCAGGCCTGACGCCTGTCAGGCCGGGAACTTGTGCTCAGGGGCAGGGCCTACTCTTGTACTGCCCCCTGCGACAGGACATTCCCCATGTTAAGAAACCTGCATGACCTGGAACACTACACCCTGGGTGCCACCGACGGTGACATCGGCAAGGTCAAGGACGTTTATTTCGACGACGCCACCTGGGTGGTTCGCTACCTGGTGGTGGAAACCGGCTCGTGGCTGGCCAGCCGCAAAGTGCTGATCGCCCCCGCCTCCATCCAGCAGTGCGACTGGAGCAACCACCGCCTCACCGTCAATATCACCCGCGAGCAGGTCAAGGCCAGCCCGGACATCGACACCGCCAGGCCCGTCTCGCGCCAGCACGAAATGGACCACCTGGGCTATTACGGCCTGCCCTTCTACTGGGGCACGGGCGGGGTCTGGGACACGGCCATCGAACCCGCCGCCGCGCCGCGTGAGCCCAAGGACGACGTGCGCCTGCGCAGCGGCGAGGAAGTCAGCGGCTACCATATCCACGCCAGTGACGGCGACATCGGCCACGTCGCCACGCTGCTGGTGAACGAGGACTCTTGGGCGGTGCAGTACCTGGTCATCAACACCAGCAACTGGTGGGTGGGCCACAAGGTGCTGATTGCCCCGGAATGGATCGATTCCATTGCCTGGGAAGAGCAGAAGGTGTTCCTCGACATCGACCGCGCCACGGTGCAGGCGTCGCCGCCCTATGACGAGACGGCGCCGCTGAGCCGCGAGCACGAGACGGTGCTGTACACCCACTACCAGCGCTCGGTGTACTGGTCGGTCGAAACCCGCAACGACCCGCCCGAGTAATCAGCCTTCCATGGCCGGGCGGTACTGGCCCTGGGCGGCGGCGCCGTTGCAGCGGGCGCGCAACAGCAGCGCCTGCTGCGCGCGTTGCACATTGGCGTCGTCGCCGGCCCACAGGCGCAGGGCATCGTCCTGCAAGGCGCGGCCGTAGGAGAAGGTCAGCGGCCACGGCAAGGGCGCACCCTGGTGCATGGCATTGAGGTGTTCGGTGGCCAGCGCCGACGACTGCCCGCCCGACAGGAAGGCAATGCCGCCCACCGCCGCCGGCACCGCGCGCCGCAGCGTCTCGACGGTGGCCTGGGCCACGGCCTGCACCGACACCTGCGGGCCGCCCTCGCCCGGCAGCACCATGTTGGGTTTGAGCAACATGCCCTCCAGCAGCACGCCATGGCGGTGCAGCTGTGCGAATACCACGTCCAGCACCTCGCGGGTCACTGCCTGGCAGCGCGCCAGGTCGTGGTCGCCGTCCATCAGCACTTCCGGCTCGACAATGGGCACCACGCCGGCCTCCTGGCACAGCGCGGCATAGCGCGCCAGGCCCTGGGCGTTGGCTTCGATGGCGGTGCGGCTGGGCAGGCCGGTGTCGATGCTCAGCACCGCGCGCCATTTGGCAAACCGCGCCCCCTGGCCTGCGTATTGCTGCAGGCGTTCGCGCAACCCGTCCAGGCCCTCGGTGATGCGCTCGCCGGGGAAGCCGGCCAGCGGCTGCGCCCCGGCGTCCACCTTGATGCCGACGACAATGCCGGCGGCCTTGAGGATATCGACGAAGGGCGTGCCGTCCTTGGCGTGCTGGTACAGGGTTTCCTCGAAGAGAATGGCGCCGCTGATGTGCTGCGCCAGCTGCGGGGTGGTCACCAGCAGTTCGCGGTAGCGCCGGCGGTTCTCCTCGGTCTGGGCGATGCCCAGGGGCGCGAACCGGCGGTTGCAGGTGCCCAGGCTCTCGTCCATGGCCAGCAAGCCCTTGCCTGCCGCCATCAACGCCCGGGCCGTGTCGATCAGGGAATTGGAATGATCGGTCATAATTCACCTCTGCCTTGGCTGAATGGCCAAGGATAGGCGCGATCGGCTCTACTTGCGCGCCAGCTTGTAGTGCAGGCAGCCTTCGTAGAAGGTGTCGTGCACCACCGCAGGCCTGGCGCGGGTGGCGTTGTCGTAGGTCTGCTCGGTGATGCCCAGGGCCAGCATGCGCATCCAGCCCTTGCTGAATTTCATGGTGTGGATCTTTTCCCGCGCGGCGTAGCGCGACACCCCGGCCAGCTTCAGTTCCTGGGCGCGCGCCGCGGTGCCGGCGCCCCAGGCGCACATGTAGCGGTCATCGGGCCGAAGGTCCCGGGCCTGGGCGCACAGCGTGGCCCCGGTGAGTGCAACCCCTGCAAGCGTAATCATTACATTGCGCATTTAATCCCTGCCCCAAGCACCTGAAATTGAAGTGATTTTGGCGGGAAGTAAAAGCCTTGGGGGCCAGCATTTCGCCTGCTTCGCAGGCTGCCTTCACACGGACCGCCTTTGATCTTGATCCCGTGCGGCCTTTGATCTTGATTGTGTGCCCCGTAAAGCGCCAGGGCCGACTGGAGGCGTCGGCCGAGCGGTCCACGGCGTAGCCGGGGAAGACGGAACCGGAGGCGCTTCTATTCCGGGCCGTCGGCCGCTTGGACGACGCCGGAAGGAGGGGACCCGCAGCGAAGCGGAGGGACCAAGCAGGGGCAAGCCTTTTTTGGTTACTTTTTGAGGCGTTTGTCAAAAAGTGACCCGGCGTTGAACTGACCCCCTAATGTTGGACAAGGGTTAGTGTTTCCGTGCTTGGGTCCGAAATTGTACCGGACTCAAGCCATTCAATCTGAGGCTTATGCGTTCCTGGTTGTAGTAGGCGATGTAGCTCTCTAGCCCTGATGCCAGTTGCTCCACGCTCTCAAAAGATTCCAGGTAGAAGAACTCACTCTTGAGCGTGCCGAAAAAGCTTTCCATGGCGGCGTTGTCCAGACAATTGCCCTTGCGCGACATGCTCTGCTCAATGTTTTTTTCGGCCAGCATGTGCCGGTAGGTCGGCTGGCGGTACTGCCAGCCTTGATCAGAGTGCAGGATCGGTTTGTCACCTTGATTAAGCCGCCCAAAAGCTTGCTCCAACATGCTCGAAACCATATTGAACTCAGGGCGGCGGTTGGTCTGGTAAGCCAGGATTTCTTCGTTGTACAGGTCCATCACAGGCGAAAGAAACAACTTCTGCCCTCTTACGTTGAACTCCGTCACATCGGTCGCCCATTTCTGGTTGGGGGCTTCTGCCTTGAATTCGCGCTTAAGCAGATTAGGTGAGGCAAGCCCCTCATCGCCCCGATAAGAACGGTACTTCTTCACCCTGATCAGCGATTTTAGGCCCATCAACTGCATCAGACGCTGCACCTTCTTGTGATTGACCGACTCACCAGTGCGCCCAAGGGCTGCGGTGATGCGGCGATAGCCGTAGCGCCCTCGATGCTTGTGATAGACGCTGCGTATGCGGTCTTTCAGATCAGAATGCTTGTCAGTCAGCAGTGCCTTGCCTTGGTAGTAGAAGGTGCTGCGCGCCAACCCGGCAGCACGAAGCAGCAAAGCAAGTGGATATACCTGCCTCAATCCTTGGACGGCCTGCGTTTTTTTGATTGCGCAGTCCGAGGATCCGCCTGGATCAAGGCATCGAGCTTTTTTAGATAGGCATTCTCGGCGCGCAGATAGGCCAGCTCCTTGAGCATTTGCTCAGGTGTCAGGTCAGCGTCCGCATGGTTCTCAGGACTTACTGTGGGTGCTTTGGAGGTTTTGCGGGACACGCTGGGCTCTCGGTGACGATGCGATTGAAGTGCTTCAATTCCGCCTGCATCGTACCGCGTTTTCCATTGCCTGATGCTGCTCGGGCCGCGGATATCAAACCGTATGCACGCTTGCTGGGTTGACAGCCCCTCTTGCTCGATGCACTGCAACACCTTCATTTTGAACTGGGCATCGTAGTGGCTGTATTTGGCAGCCAAACCTGCGGCGCCGTGCGTCTCATAGCCTTTGACCCAGCGGCGCAGGATCGATGGGCTCAGGCCATGCTTGATTGCCACCTCATGAACACTGCCCGCAGACAGACATTCCTCAATCAGTGATTGTTTGAGCGATCGGTCGTACTTCGTCATTGAACACCCTCCGGCGAGGTCAGGTGTCCAACATTCGGGGGTCAGTTCACGTAAGGCCGGAAAGGTGATTTTGCATCACCCGTGATAATGGATATGTTCACGATGGTCGGATCCCGCTTCTGACGTTTCTGGATATATCCATTTTCGTGGTGCGACCACCGACCGTTTCGCCCTTACGGCGACTCACTTTTTGTCAAACGCCACAAAAAGTAAGCAAAAAAGGCTTGCCCCTGCTTGGGCCCTCCGCTGCGCTACGGGTCCCCTCCTTCCGGCGCCGCTCAACGGGCAGACGGCACCCGCTATAGAAGCCTGCGGGTTACCGTCTCTTCGGCCTGCGGCCTCGGCCCTTCGGGCAGCCCGTTGATCGACGCCTCCAGTCGGCCCGGGCGCTTTACGGGGCATACAATCAAGATCACAAGCCAGATCAAGATCAAAAGCCAATCACAAGCAGATCACAAGCAGATCAACTGCCTGATCGCACGCTGCGCTCAGTCGCGGGTAATCAGCTTCGCGGGCAGGAACCGATGCTGCGGCGAAAACAGCCTACGGTAGGTCAACAGCACCGCCACCACCGTGCCCAACGCCGACGCCGCTGCTATAAGGAACATGATGATTATCTGGTAACGCACTGCCTGCAAAGGACTTTCCCCTGCCAGCACCTGGCCAGTCATCATGCCAGGCAAGCTCACCAGCCCCACCACGGTCATCTGGTTCAGGGTCGGGATCATGCCCGCCCGCACCGCCTGGCGCGCCGCCAGCTGGGCGGCCTCCCAGCGGGTGCCGCCCAGGGCCAGGGTCATTTCGACCTGCCCGCGCCCGGCGGTCAGCTCCTGGATCATGCGCTCGATGCCCAGGGACACACCGGTCAACGTATTGCCCAGGATCATGCCCAGGATCGGGATGGCGTACTGCGGCTCGTACCAGGGGTGAATGCGGATCACCGCGAACAGCCCCACCGCCGCCACCAGCCAGCTGCTCACCCAGATGGACCACACGCTGTCGGCGCGGCGCCCGACGTAGGTGCGCTTGCCGCGCCCGGCCGCCGACAGCCCGGCGATCAGGGTCATCAAGCACATCACCGGCAACACCACGTACCACTGGGCGTTGGCGAAGATCCAGGTCAGCACGTAGCCGATGGCCAGCAACTGCACCACGGTGCGCACCGAGGCCACCAGCAGCTGCCGCCCCAGGCCCAGGTTCAGGCACAGCGAGAGGATGCCGTTGATCAGGATCAGCGCCGCGGCAATGGCAATGTCCAGGTTGGAAAGGCTCTGGTAGTTCATGTCAGGCTCCCCGCCTTCATCACGAGCTGGCGGTTGCTCACCCGCTGGGCCTGCGCCGGGTCATGGGACACCCAGATCAGCGCCCGGCCGCCGTCGAACCAGGCGTCCACCAGGGCTTCCACCTGGCGCGCCGATTCCGGGTCCAGGGCCGCGGTGGGTTCATCCAGCAACAGCACCTGGGGGTTCAGCTGCAGGGCCCGCACCAGGGCCAGCACCTGGCTTTCACCGCCGGACAGCTCACTGGCCTGTTTGTCGAGGAAACTGGCGGGCTTGCCGGCCTGCGCCAGCAGTTGCAGCGCTGCCTCGCGCTGGTAGCGCGCCCTGGCGTGCACCTTCAGGGAATAGGGGTAACGCAGGTTGTCCTCGACGCTGCCGTCCAGCAGCGCCGGTTTCTGCGCGATGTAGCACACGTGGCTGCGGTAGGCGGTGATCTGCGTGGCCCTGATGGCCGCGCCCTGCCAGTGCACCTCGCCGCCCTGGGTGGCGTCCAGCAGCGCCAGGGTGCGCAGCAGCACGCTTTTGCCGGAGCCGGACGGCCCGGTTATTGCCACCCGGTCGCCGGCGGCCAGGGTGAAATGCAGGGGCTGCAACAGTGGCGTGCCGGTGCGTGCATCCAGGCGTGAGACGTCGACGGCGGTAATCAAGGAGATGGCAGGTGAAGTATTCAACCGAAGCGCTTCCGGGCAAGAGGTTGAACATGATGCACGAGCCGCACGACAAACAGCAAGTGCGCAAACTTCAAACAAATAGACTTGCAACTAGCGACAACTATGCCAACTTGCACAAGCCCCGCAGCGCCTGCCAAACCGCCCAGCCACTGGGCCCTGCGACGCCACTTTCGGGGCAAATTCCCCACATAATGGCAAACAGCCCCAACTTAAATTAATTGTTAGAAAGTTGAAAAAGACGTGCAAAATTCGCCGTGAACTTCGCTATAGTTTCAATCAGGCAACTTAGCGCTTTTTATCAGCCCCGATATCCCGGGACTGCCGCTGTGCGCGCAAAAGAATAACCGCCAGGGAAACGAACAATAAAAACAGCAACAACCAACCGATAGCGAGCCCTCACATGCGCACACTTCCCTACCGTAGCCTGATCCCGCCCCTGGGCCTGGCGTGCTGGTTGCCCATGGCGGCAACCCTGGCGGCCACCGAGCCCGCCGCCCCCGTGGTCGATGCCCCTACCCTGCAAACCCTGAAGGGCGTGCTGCCCCCCGACCCTTCCGGCTACGAGGGCGGGCGCAAGGTGGACCTGATGACCGACTATGTGCTAAACCGCGACGCCGCCGTGCGCCTGGGCAAGGCGCTGTTCTGGGACATGGACGTGGGCAGCGACGGCAGCACCGCCTGCGCCTCGTGCCACTTCCACGCCGGCGTCGACCACCGCATCACCAACCAGCTCAACCCTGGCCAGGCCAACACCAACGCCAACGTGGCGTCGCTGTTCAACAAGCCGTTCGCCGCCGGTGACATTCCCGGCGACGTGCCCTCCTACACCACCCTGTCCGGTGGCAAGGGCGGCCCCAACTACACCCTCAAGCGCACGGACTTCCCCACCCACGTGCTGGCCGACCCGCTGGACCGCAACTCCCCCATCGTCTATTCCACCGACGACGTGGTGGGCTCCCAGGGCGTGTTCGACGCCAACTACACCAAGCCCAAGCAGTCGCGGTTCGACAAGTGCACCCAGCAGCCGGACGGCATCTTCCAGGTCAACAACATCAACGTGCGGCGCAGCACCGGGCGCAACGCGCCCACCACCATCAACGCCGTGTTCAACGTGCGCAACTTCTGGGACGGGCGCGCCAACAACGTGTTCAACGGCTTCTCGCCGTTCGGCAACCGCGACCCCGACGCCGGCATCTTCGTCACCGCCGACCGCAGCCCGGTGGCCAGCAAGGTGCGCCTGGCCCTGGTCGACGCCTCGGCAGCGTCCCAGGCCGTGGGCCCACCCGGCAGCCCGGTGGAAATGTCCTGTGGCGGCCGCACCTTTGCCGACATCGGCCGGCGAATCCTCGACAACCTGATCCTCAGCCGGCAGAAAATCGCCCCCACCGACTCGGTGCTGGCCGCCATGTCCGGGCCACGCCGGCCCACCTACCGCGACATGGTCAAGGCAGCCTTCCAGCCGCGCCTGTGGAACGCCACGCAACCGGTGTCCCTGGGCGGCGCCAACTACACCCAGATCGAAGCCAACTTCCCGCTGTTCTTCGGCCTGGCCATCCAGCTGTACGAGGCCACCCTGGTGTCTGACCAGACGCCGCTGGACGCCTACCTGCAGGGCAACACCCAGGCCATGAACGCCCAGCAGGTCCAGGGCATGAACCTGTTCCTGGGCAAGGGCAAGTGCGTCAACTGCCACGGTGGCCCGGAGCTGACCAACGCCGGCACCCGCCTGCGCCTGGAACCGCGCGAGCGCATCGAGCGCATGCTGATGGCCGACAACCTCACCACCCTGTATGACAACGGCTTCTACAACACCGGCGTGCGCCCCACGGCCGAGGACCTGGCCGTGGGCGGTAGCGACCCCTGGGGCAACCCGCTGTCGTTCACCCGCCAATACAACACCCTGCTGCAAGGCGGCAACGTGCCCGACCCGTTCGAGGTGGACGTGTGCAAGTTCGAGATACCGCTGACCGCGGCCATCCCCTGCGACGCCACGGCCAAGCCGCCGGTGGGCTTCCGCGACGCTGTGGACGGTGCGTTCAAGACCCCGGGCTTGCGCAACATCGCCCTGACCGGCCCGTACTTCCACAACGGCAGCCGCTCCACCCTCAAGCAGGTGGTGGAGTTCTACAACCGCGGCGGCGACCGCCGTGGCCAGGACGCCAACAACACCAGCGGCTTCGACCACCCCACGGTGAACCAGCACAACGGCTCCAACCTGGACGCCGACATGACTTCCCTCAACCTGACCCCGGACGAAGAGGACGCCTTGGTCAAGTTCATGGAAGTGGCCCTCACCGACCCGCGCGTGGCGTGGGAGCGGGCGCCGTTCGACCACCCTTCGCTGGTCATACCCCAGGGTGAGACGGGCAATGAGAACAGCGTGACCGCCCGGGCGCCGGACGCGGGCGTGACCACGCCGCGGGCCCAGGATGCGTTGGTGCCGTTGCGGGAAATCGGCGCCGAAGGGCGCAAGGCCACCGAAGGCCCGCTGCAGCCGTTCGTGAACGATCTGTAACCGACGGACGCGGCCTGCGGTGCTCCCGCAGAACCGCGTCAAGGCGGCATCCTGTGGGAGCTGGCTTGCCAGCGAGCTGTTGGGGCCTAAAAGCTCGCTGGCAAGCCAGCTCCCACAAGACTGCTGTGCAGGCTAACAGGTGCTATATTGATGGCCTTGGGGTTGTACGTGGGGGTGTATCCAACGGTGCCGTCATGACCATGTCGCTTCGCCTGTCCTTGCTCGTCTGCTGTCTGCTGCTGTCGCCCCTGGCCATGGCGCAGACCTACTACCCCACGGTCCACTCCTCACCCCCGCAGCCCTTCGTCGATGTGCCGCCACAGGCCTTCGAGGTGGTGGAATACCCCCATCAGTTCTACGACTCGCAACTACCCGCGCTGGCCGAGCGCAGCGAGGTGGTGGCGCGGATCTATGACCCAAGGCTGGGGGTGTACGTGGATACGCGGGTGCCGGACCCCAGTTGCCTGGCCGACCCCGCGCAGGCGAAGGGCTACCACTGACGCTTGTCAGGGCGCATCAGGCCCAGTTTCTCGATACGGTAGCGCAGCATGTCGCGGCTCAGGCCCAGCAGCCGCGCGGACTTGGTAACGTTCCAGTCGGTCTTGTCGAGCACCTTGCGCACCATGTCGCGCTCCACCGCCGGCAGGGTCATGCTGGCCGTGTCTTCGAACACCGGGCGCGGCTCGCTGACTTCCTCGCGGGGCGGGGCGATGGGCGTGTCGGTCAGGCTGTGGCAGACGTTCAACTGGCTGGCGCCCACGCAGTCACTGGGTGCCAGCAGCACAGTCTGCTCAAGCATGTTGCGCAGCTCGCGCACGTTGCCCGGCCAACTGTAGCTGAGCATCAGCTCCTGGGCCTGGTCGCTGAAGTACAGGTTCGGCTTGCCGTAGCGCTTGCCGTGGGCCGCCAGGAAGTGCCGGGCCAGCAGCAGGATGTCGTTGCCGCGGCTGAACAGCCGCGGCACCTTGATGGAGATGATGCGCAGGCGGAAGAACAGGTCGCGGCGGAACTTGCCCTGCTGCACCATCTGCTCCAGGTTGCAGTTGGTGGCGCTGATGATGCGCAGGTCGACCTTGCGCTCCTTCACCGAACCCACCCGGCGAATGGTGCGGTCTTCCAGCAGCTTGAGCAGCTTGGCCTGCAGCAGCAGGTCCATCTCGCCCACCTCGTCGAGGAACAGCGTGCCGCCGTCGGCGGCCTCCACCAGGCCCACGCGGCGGTCCTTGGCGTCGGTGAACGCACCCTTTTCGTGGCCGAACAGCTCCGATTCCAGCAGGTTCGAGGGAATGGACGCGCAGTTGAACTCAATGAACGGGCCCTTGGCGCGCGGGCCGTCGAAGTGCAGCGCGCGGGCCACCAGTTCCTTGCCGGTCCCTGTCTCGCCTTCCACCAGCACGGGCGGCAGGTCGTTGTTGGGCATGCGCCGCTCGGCGTCGAGCAGCTGCATCAGCGTGTTCTTCATGGTCAGCATGGCCGGCGACTCGCCGATCAGCGCCTGGATCCCCGACTTCTGCGCCTCGCGGTCCTGGTAGAACGACAAGGTGCGCTCCATGCGGTCGGTGGCCAGGGCCTTGTCCAGCAGCAGCTTGAGCTCAGGCAGCGCCACCGGCTTGGTCACGTAGTGGAAGGCGCCCTCCTTCATGGCCACCACCGCGTCCTCGATGTTGCCGTAGCCGGTCATCATGATCACTTTGAGATCCGGCGCGCTGATGCGCAGCTTCTGGATCAGGTCATGGCCACTCAAGCCCGGCAGCGAGTTGTCGGTCAGCACGGCGTCGGGCTGGAAGCTGCGCAATTGCTCCAGCGCATCCTCGGCGCTGTGGCAGACACTGACCTCGAAGCCCTTGCGCTCCAGATAGGTCTGTATGTTCTGCGCCAGGATTTCATCATCCTCGACCAGCAGTATGCTGTGCTCCATAGTCCCCTCCCGCTGCCACTCTGAAATTAAGACACACACGGGTTCCTTCCTGCTCCTGACTGGTCAGGTCGACCGAGCCCTCGAAGCGTTCCATTATCCGTTTGACCAGCGACAGGCCCACGCCCAGCCCACCCTGCTTGGTGGTGAAAAAGGGCTTGAACACCATGCGTTCCTGCTGCCGCGTCATGCCCTTGCCGGTATCGCTCAGGGCCAGGGTCAGGCGCCCGCCGGGCTGTTCCTGCACCTCGATGGTCAAGATTCCGCCGTCGGGCATGGCCTCCACGGCGTTGGTAAACAAACTGTTGAGAATTTGCATCAGCTGCATCTGGTGGCTGAGCACCTTCGGGTAGCCGCGCGGCGACCAGTTCAACTGCACGTTGCAGCGCCGTATCAGCCCTTCATGCTGCTTGCAGGCCTGCTCGATGGCCGCGGTCAGGTCCACCGCCTCGCGTTCGGTGCTCATGGGCTTGAGGGACACAAGCAACTCCCGTACCCAGCGCGACATGCGGTCGACCTGGCCAATAATGTCGGCGATGTTCTTCTGCGAGTCCTCGCTCGCCACCTCCTGGGCCAGCTCGGCGCTGGAGCGGATGGTGGCCAGGGGGTTGCGCAGGCTGTGGGCCACCGCCGAGGACATCTCGCCCAGGGCCACGAAGGTTTCGTTGGCCACCAACTGGCGCTCCTGGGTGCGCAACAACGTGGCGGCGCGCCGCACTATCCAGTACAGGCCACCATAGATCAGCGCCCCGCCCGCAATGGTGGCCAGCCAGATCAGAAGGTAGCCACGGCGGATGCGGGCCACCAGGTCGGCCGGCTCCTTGTAGATTTCCACCATGGCGACGACCTTGCTGCGGTCGGCGTTGAACAGCGGGATGTAGTTTTCGATGAACAGGTATTCGGGCTCGCGCAGCAGCTTCTGCTCCGGCCGCTCCTCGGCGATGCGGTGGTAACTGGCGGCCACCGGCACCTTCATCTCGAAGGCCTCGTCCAGCTCGTCGTCGTCCTCGATGTTCACGCCCACCAGCTGCGGGTTGGTGGACCAGATCACCTTGTGGTCCAGGCCATACACGCTGGCCAGCAGCAAGTCGGGCAGCTGCGCCAGGTGATCGAGGAACTCGTCGCGCGCCGCCAGCTGCAGGCGCGGGTCAAAGCCGGCCAGCTCGGGGTGCGGCAGGTTGTCGAGGACATCACCGATGGTCAGGGCCCCGGGAATGTGCGCGTGGCGCAACTCGGCCTCGCCGATGGACTGGATGAACTGCGCGGTCAGCAGCGCATCGCGCTCCACGCTCTGGTTGACCACGAAGCCGGTGGACACATACCCCAGGCCCAGCGCCACGGCGCCGATGATCAACAGGCTGGCCAGGGAGAACCAGCGCAGCAGGTTGAAGCTGGCCGGGCGCGGCTCGTGCTGGGCGGCACCGCTGGCCGTGGGGTTTATTGTCTGCATGTCAGGCGTTCCTGGCTGCTTTTTGTCTTTGAAGATATAGACCCGTCTTGACCCCTGCCACTGATGATTCGCTATGACGGACCTGCCAATGATAGTAATTTGCCTCTATTGCATACCTGACATGTTGTGCTGGCTGTGATCGACCTGGTGCACGTGCGCAGGCTCGGCATCGGCCATCGGCGCGGGCAACGGCCGCTGGCGGTTGGTCTCGCTGTCCAGGAACTCCAGGATAGACAGCACCGAGGTGTCGTCCAGGCGCAGGTTGGGCATGGCCACGCTGTCGTACTGCTGGTAAAGCTGCACGGCCAGCGGGTCTTTCTCGGCCAGCAGGCGGTCGGGCTCTTTCAGCCAGCGTTTCAGCCACTCGGGGTCGCGCTGGCGGGTCACGCCGATCAGGTCGGGGCCGATGCTGCGCAGGCCCAGGCCTTGGCCATCCAGGGGGCCCAGGCTGTGGCAGGACGCGCAGCGGGTGCGGAACAGCTCTTCGCCGTTGCTCGGCGGGCGTATTTCCGGGGCGTTGGCGTAGCTCTGCTCGGTGCTGGGGGTTTTCCAGTTCTGCAGGGTGTTGGCCAGCTGGTCGGCCAGGATCCACGGGTTCTCGAACGGCGAGGCTTTCATCCAGCGGCCACTGGCCTGGTTGCCGACGATCAGGCTGAGGTTGTGGTCCTTGCTGCGGCCATTGTCCACGCCTTCGATGAACAGCCCCAGTTTCTGCCGCAGCTGGGTGATGTCCTGCTTGTTGCCGGTGAGGAACTGCCAGCCCGGCCCTACCTTGAATTTGTCCATGTAGTGCTTGAGCACCGCCGGGGTGTCGGTGTCCGGGTCGATGCTGATGGAATAGAAGAACACGTCCTTGCCCACCCGGTCGCCCAACAGCTTCTGCACCTGGCGCAGCCGCGCGGTTTCCAGCGGGCAGGAGTCGGTGCACGAGGTGAAGATGAAATTGATCACCACCACCTTGCCCTTGATCAGGTCGTCGAAAAAGTGCACCGGCTGGCCGTCCTGGTTGGTCAGCACGGTGTTGGGGAAGTAATCGCCGCCCCAGGGCGTGGCCGAGGTGTCCGCCGCGGCGGGCGGCGTGGCCACCTCGTGCACATGCCCTTCGTGGGCGTGGAGGGCCCGGCTGGCCAGCAGGCACGCCACCAGCACCAGTATCCAGTGCAGTTGCAGCGCAGCGTGGCGGGTGTCGTGCTTGCTCATGGCCTGGGCCTCCTTATTTCACGTTCACTTGCGGGCCGACGCCGTCGCCGGTACGGAAGGTTGGCAGCGCGGCCGAGTTCACGTACCGCACCCCGTCCCAGCTGGGCAGCGGCGTGGGCATCAGCTGTAGCTGGCCGGGTTTTTCCAGGTCCCAGCGCAGCAGCATCGAGTTGTCCTCATGCTGGGTGTTGTGGCAGTGCTCCATGTAGGTGCCGGCGAACTCGCGGAAGTTGATCGCCATTTCCACGTTGTCCAGGCCGTCGGCTTCCGAACCGATGCGGTAGACGTCCTTGCGGGCCCATTTTTCCCACTCGGGTGGCGCCTTGCCGCCGCGGCTGAGGATGATGCCTTCCTCGAAGTGCACGTGCACCGGGTGGCTCCAGCCCTTGCCGCCGGCTTGTATCTTCCACACTTCCAGGGTGCCGATACCACCATAGCCCGCGTCGGTGGGGCCGTTGGCCAACTGCGTGGCGGCGTTCAACCGGCGTGGGTCCATGTGGTAGCCGAAGCCGCCATCGGTCTTGACCGTCCAGGGCGCTTCATCGGTGCCGTCGGAGCGGCCGAAGATGAAGGTGCGGTGGCGCGCCTTGGCGAGGATGGCCTTGTCAGCCGGGTTGTCGCGGTGGATCTTCAGCGGGATCATCACCTTGCCCTCGGCCTTGCCCGGCTTGGCCGGTTCATACAGCGACGGGTCCATGGCCAGGTCCTGGCCGGTGTAGGCCTTGACGTTGAGCTGCAGGATCTTGCCCACCACCGGGTCGCCCTTGTCCCACTGCGGGCCCTTGCTGGTCTGCTTGATCACCGGCAGGTACTTCTCGGACAGGATGTCCGCCAGGGGAATGACCTCTTTGGGGCCCTTGCCGTCTTCATGGGACTGCACATTGACCAGGAACAGCTTGTCCCCCGCCTTCACGCCGTTCTTGGCGAAGTTGACGATGATGTCGAAGCGCTCGGCGATGCCCTGGGTCGGCAGGATGGCGTTGTGGTTCTGTTTGTCGCCATCGGCGTCCAGGTCCATGCTGCCGTCGAACGGCACGGCGTGTTCCATGATGTTGCCGTCGTTGGCGATCATGTGGAACGGCACCCGCGCGTAGGACAGCCCCGAGCCCTTGGGCCCCTGGAACTCGCCGCTGGTGCCCTTGATTTCGCGCACCAGGGCCAGCTTGATGTAGCGCGACACCGAGCCGTTGAGGATGCGGAAGCGGTAGCTGCGGGCGCGCACGTCGAGCACCGGTTTCCATTGCCAGTTGACCATGGGCTGGTCACCCAGGAAGCCATCGGTGTTGAAGGGGTTGAACCACAGTTGGCCGTCCTGGTCCCAGGCCTTGTCGGCGATCACCAGGTTCACGTCGTAGTCGCGGTTGCCCCACGGCAAGGCGCTGCCGCTGGGGAAGCGCAGGTTGACGCCGTCGTCCACCGCCTCGTTGCCGCGGTCCAGGGCGCTGTAGTAGTTCATCATTGCCGCGTTGCCCTTGTAGACGTTCTGGGCGGTGAAATCGAGCATGTGGTCGTGGAACCAGTGGGTGCTCATGGTTTCGCGCCAGTCGCCGCGGATCTTGATGGTGCCGTGGTCGCAGGTTTTAAGGCCGGGGCTGGCGTCATTGACCCACAGGGTCTCGCCCGGCGCGCAGGGAAACGCTGCGCGCGGGTCCTGGGCGTTGGTGTTGATGGTGTCGTAGCCGGCCAACTGGATGGGCCAGCGATAGTCGTAGTACTGGCCGGGGAAGAAGAAGGCGTTGGCGAAGCCGTCGCTTTCCGCTGGCGCGTGGCCGTTGTGTTCGTGGGTGCTGATGGTGTGCAGGCCGAAGCCCTTGTTGGCCGACGGGTCGATGGGCAGGCCGTTGTAGTGGCGCATCAGCACCGGCTGGCCGTAGCGCACCATCAGCAGCTTGGGCGGCAGCGTGCCGTCGAAGGTCCACACCGAGTTGTGGTTCTGCACCGGCATGTTGGGGTGGAAGCGCGCATCCACGCCCTTGGCCGTGCCATCGGTGGCCGGCATGCCCGCCACGTTGTGGTACAGGCCACCGGGGCCGAACTCGCCCAGCTGGTAGCCGTGGCGCTGCCTGCTGTCACGCAGGCCGCCGTTGGTGCGCACGCCGGTCTGCACGGTCTTGTAGGCGTACTGCGGGTAGAACTCGTTCCAGCGCTGGTGCGACCAGCCCTTTCCTGGCGGCCGGCCTTCGGCGGACGAGCCGATGCGGCGGTTGAGGAACACCTCGATCTGCGCCTGCCAGGGGTTGCGGTCAACGGTGTTGGACACCTGACTGGGGAACGGCGTGAGCCCCGGTTGCCGCAAGAAGGCATCCAGCGCGGCGCTGGGTGGGCCGCTGCGGGCATCGGTAAGCGGGTCTTGCTGCGGCGCCGGCCCTTTCACCGGCGCCGGGAACGGCAGCGGCCCCGGTGGCGTGGTGGGGTCGAGCTTTTCCGGGCCGAACTCCTCGAACAGGGTCAGCTGCTGGGTAAACGGCTGCGCCCCGTACAAGGGGCTGGGCTTGCCGTTGGTGGGGTAGTTGAAGCTGGTCTGCGCCGCTGGCGGCAGCACGTTCTCGACGCGGGTGGTGGCCTTGGTGCCCTTGACGGCGTCGGGCAGGTCCAGCGCGTCTTCGTTGGCCTCGGGGTCGGCCAGGATAGCGTTCAGTGCCGAGGTTTCATCGGCAGGTTCATCCTGGTAGGCGGAAGGGTCAGCGCTGGGCGGCTGGCTTTCGTCGTCGATAGGCCCGGCCCAGGCCCCGTGGATAACCAGGGCCAGGGCCAGGCTCAAGGGCGTCAGCCGGGCGCAGCGCCGTAATGCAAGCCAGTGGGTAATGTTCATCGTCATCCGCCTCAAGTCGTGAAGGGGTGATGACGATGGAGCAATTAGCCGGCCAGTTTTTCAGCCGCACCTAAAACTCAATGGAAACAATGGATTGGCCTTACAAACCGGTAGGAACAGGCCGGGGCGACTGGGGAATGACACCCGCTTGCGGGGAAAGTTCACACCCAGTTCGTGGCTGCCGCCAGCGTGCAGGTTGCCCTACCCGCTCACCGCGCGAAACCCCAGGCTCACACAGGTCCCCTCGCCTTCCTGGCTCTGCAGTTCCACCCGCCCGCCGAAGCGTTCCATGATCCGCTTGACCAGCACCAGCCCCACCCCCAGGCCACCCTGCTTGGTGGTGAAGAACGGCCTGAAGCACAGGGCACGCTGCTCGGCGCTCATGCCCTTTCCGGTGTCCGCAAGGCTCAGCCACACCCAGCGGTTGTCGGGGCTGGCCACGGTGATGGTCAGGGTGCCGCCCTTGCCCATGGCCTCCAGGGCGTTGGCCATCAGGCTGTTGAGGATCTGCGTCACCTGCACCTGCTGGTTCACCACCAGCGGCGCCTGCTGCACCTCGAACACCACCCGGGCCTGGGCGCGGGCGATCTGCTGTTCGAAGGCCAGCAGGCTGTCGTGCACGCAGGCCAACAGGTTCACCGGCTCCGGCTCGTCGCTCAGCGGCCGCAGGGACTGCAGCAGCTCGCGCACCCAGCTGGACATGCGATCCACCTGGTTGATGATGTCGCCGATGTTCTTGTGCGCCACGCCGCTGTCGAACTCCAGCGCCAGTTCGGCGCTGGAACGAATGGTGGCCAGCGGGTTGCGCAGGCTGTGGGCCACCGCCGAGGACATTTCCCCCAGCGCCACGTAGGTCTCGTTGGTGACCAGTTTCTGCTGCTGCACCGCCAGCAGCATGGCGGCGCGGCGCACTATCCAGTACAGGCCCAGGTAAATCAGCGCGCCGCCGGCCACGGTGGCCAGCCAGATCAGCAACAGCCCCCGCTCCATGCGCCCGATCAGGTCCTTGGGCTCCTTGTAGATCTCCACCATGGCCATCACCTGGTCGCCGGTGGCGTTGAACAGCGGCACGTAGTTCTCGATGAAGATGAAGTCCGGTGGGGTGATGAATTTCTGCTCCATGCGCGCGTCGTCGATGTCGTGGTAGCTGGTGGACACCGGCACTTTTTCCTCGAAGGCGCGTTCCAGGTCGTCGTCGCCCAGGATGTACTGGCCGATCAGGCTGGGGTTGGTGGACCAGATCACCTGCTTGTCCGGCGCATAGATATTGGCCAGCAGCACGTCGGGCAGCTGCGCGATGTGGTCGAAGAACTCGCCGCGCACCTTGTCGCGCAAGGCCGGGTCGATGCCGGGAAACTTGCCGTCCTGGCGCGGGTCCAGCAGTTCGCCCATGGGCGGCACGTCGTCGATCTGGGCGTGGCGCACCTCGGTGGCGGCGATGGACTGCACGAACTGCGCGGTCAACAGCGCGTCGCGCTCCACGCTCTGGCCGATCACGAAGCGCGTGGACACCAGCCCCAGCCCCAGCGCCACCAGGAGGATGATCGCCATGCTGGTGACGGAGAAAGAGCGCAACAGGTTAAAGGTGGCGGGGGGCGACGCGGCGTCTGCCTGGGCGTCGCGGGTCCTGCGAAAGGGCCATTTCATGGGGCGTGGTTTCCCGTCTCGACCCTATGGGTATAGACCACCCCCAGGCAATTGCCCGGCCTGCCGCCATTGCCCCCACAGTTGGGGCAAACACCCCAGCGGCGCCTGTCGGCGTTGCCGGCTCACCAGGCTTGCAGGGCTCTGGCGCAAGGCTTTCACCACCACTGGCATGGGAGTTGCCGGCACCTGAGCAACTGACCCGTCCCCACAGGACCGGGCCTTTGCCAGAGGGATAACCCATGCACCCTTTACTTTCCAAGACCGCCACCGTGCTGGTGGTGACCTGCCTGGCCCAGGGCGTGGCCCGTGGGGCGCTGTTCGACGTGGACCCGGGGCCCTACGCGGCACCCACGGGCTTTTTCGCCAACTGGTACCAGGACACCCATGGCCGGGTGCTCGACCTGTGCCTGTCCAAGGCCCTCAGCTCGCGGGTGCCCAGCACCCCCGGCACGCCGTCGTACATGTGCTCGCTGATCCCCAACCCCGGGGTATTCGACGACACCAAGGCCATCGTCTTCCCCACCAACTTCCCGGACGAGGCGTTCTGGTTCACCGCTGACGCCGCGTTCAACGACGCGGCCACCGGCGTCAACCTCAACTATGGCTCGGCGGTGGAAGCGGCGTTCAGCGGCGGCCTGCCCGCCGACGGCGAGCAGATCAGCTTCGCGCGCATCCGCATGCGCATCGACGTGCCGGTGGCGGGTACCTACATCGTCACCCACCCCTATGGGGTCGAGGCGTTCACGGTAACCACCCCGGGCCGGCGCGCCATCAACCTGACCCGCGACATCGGCATTGGCGCGCCCAAGGTCTACACCGGCACCCTGGCCGGCGACATCGGCCCGTTCCTGCGTAGCATCAATGGCCCCTACACCGAGACCAACCCGCAGACCGGCGCCGCCGAGAGCTTCATCGGCGACCCCAACCTGACCGAGGCCGCCACCGGCAGCCCCTACAACACCAACTACGTGCGCATCGAAGGCCCCAACGGCATCGACGTGCGCACCACGCTGTTCGCTATCTCCGGCAAGCTGTCGGCCACCGTGCGGCCCACCCCGCTGATCACCCAGCGCGGCACCTACTCCCGCCGCCCCGGCACCAGCGCGCCGATTGCCCAGCAGGACGTGTTCGTGCAGGCGCCGCCGCAGCCCGCCACGGTCACCCTGACCAGCAACAGCCCGGCCCTGGCCCTCACCGAAACCACCGCCACCGGCAACTGGTACGGCCAGTCCGCCAGCAACCCGACGCTGCCCAGCGTGCTGCAACTCACCGCCGACAACCACCTGGCCATCGCCACCAGCACCCCCACCAGCCTGGGCCTGCCCCTGGCGGACCTGGTGATCATCCAGCGCGCCGAATACAGCCTGAGCACCGGCCAATTGACCGTGGTGGCGGCCACCAGCGACGAGACCTCGCCACCGGTGCTCACCGCCACCACCCTGGGCGGCGCCACCATCGGCGCCCTGGGCGGCGACGGCGCGGTGAAAACCCTGGCCACCAGCATTTCGCCCATCCCGCCGGCCAAGGTGCGCGTGACTTCGTCCAACGGCGGCAGCGACGTTGAAGAAGTGGTCATCGTGCAATGAACGCCCAACGGCCCAGATCTGCTTCAGGAGGCACCATGAACAAACGCCCAAGCCTGGCCCTGAGCGCCCTGGCGGTTGCACTGACGCTGTCAGGCAACGCCCACGCGGTGCTGTCGGCCGTCGACACCGGTCCCTATACCGCCGCCACCGGACGCTTTCCGGCGTGGTACCAGGACTCGACCAACCTGCAACTGGAACTGTGCCAGTCCAAGGCCTTGAGTTCCCGCGTGCCCAGCGTGCCCGGCACGCCTTCGTACATGTGCACCATCCTGCCCGAGCCGGGGGTGTTCGACGACACCCTGCCCATGGTGTTCCCCGACAACTGGCCGCCCGAGGCCTTCTGGACCGTGGCCGAGACCAAGATCCCGGCGGTGGGCACCAGCGGCTACGCGCTGGAAGCCTACGTGGCCGGCGTCGAGGCGGCGTTCACCACCCCTGACCCGGTGGACGGCCAGCAGATCAGCTTCGCGCGCATCCGCCTGCGCATCGACGTGCCCCAGGCCGGTACCTACACCGTCACCCACCCCTACGGCGTGGAGACCTTCAACGTGACCACGCCGGGGCGCCGGGCCATCAACGTCACGCGTGACATCGGCGTTGCCGCCCCCGGCAACTTCACCGGCGCGTTGAACGGTGCCGTGGGCCCGTTCCTGCACAGCGTCAACGGCCCCTATATCGAGGTCAACCCGGAGACCGGCGCCAGCGAGACCTTCGTCGGCGACCCCAACCTGGCGGAAGCGGTGACCGGCAGCCCCAACGGCACCAACTTCGTGCGCATCAGCGGCCCGGCCGGGACTATCCAGACCAACCTGTTCAACCTGACCGGCAAGGTCTACGACAACCGTGCGCAAACCCCGGTGGACGCCCAGCGCATCACCTACCGGCGCACCAGCAACGGCGGCAGCCCCAGCACCCGCGTCGAGGTCTTCGCCAGCTCGCCGAACAGCTCCAGCCTGTGCTTCCGCGAAACCCTGGCGCTGGTGCCCGGCACCCCGGCCACGCCGTGCCAGACCGCCATGGTGGGCGACAACAACGGGCTGTTCTTCGGCCAGCATCTGCTCAGTACCAGCAGCCTGCCCGCCGTGGTGGTGGTCACCGCCAGCAACCCTGCGGGCACCACGCGCCCCACCTCGGTGTCGAGCAAGCTCATTGACCTGGTCAAGATCCAGACCGCGACCTACACCTGGAGCAACAAGACCCTGGTGATCGAGGCCACCTCTACCGATGAGGTCAACGTGCCCGACATGGTCGCCGCCGGCTTCGGCCGCCTGTCCAAGAGCGGCACCCTGCAGCGCCTGACCGTGGCGGACCTGGCGCAACCGCCGGCCAGCGTCACGGTCAAGTCCGCCGCTGGCGGCAGCGACACCGAGTGGGTCAAGGTGGTGGGCAACGCCCCCAACAGTGGGGACAACCAACCGCCGGTTGCCGTGGCCGACACCGCCACCACCGGGTTCGGCGTGCCGATTACCCTCAACGTGCTGGCCAACGACAGTGACCCCGACGGCAACGTGCCCCTGAGCGTCACCGGCCTGACCCAGCCGGCCACCGGCCAGGGCACCGTGGCCCTGAACGGCAGCACCCAGGTGGTCTACACCCCACCGGCAGTGGTCAACGCGCCCATCGCCGCGACCTTCACCTACATGGCCCAGGACAGCAAGGGCCTGGCCTCGACGCCGGCCACGGTGACGGTCAACGTCGCCCCCAACCGGCCACCGGTGGCCAACCCCGACACCGGCGCCACCCTGGGCGTACCGCTGGTGATCAACGTGCTGGCCAACGACACCGACCCCGAAGGCAACGTGCCCCTGGGCGTGGCCAGCGTGACGCAACCGGCCGCCGGCCGCGGCACGGTGACCACCGACGGCACCCAGGTCACCTACAACCCACCCGCCACGGTCACCGCGGCCTTCACCACGACCTTCACCTACGTGGCCCGGGACAGCTTCGGCGCCCTGTCCACCCCGGCCACGGTGACAGTGCAGGTGTCGCCGAAACCGGCGGCGGAAACCTTCACGGTGACCACCGCCAGCGTCCAGGCGAAATCGGGCAACCGCTTCGTCTGGGACTTCGCCGGCACCTCGTCGGTGGTCACCGGCAACACCATCACCGTGCAGGTCACCACGCCGACCGGGTTGGTGACGCTGGGCACCACCACGGTACCGGCCACCGGCCGCTGGCGCCTGACCGTCAATAACAGCCCGGTGGCACCGTCGGCCAACCCCACCGCGACCATCCGCAGCTCCCAGGGCTCGGTGCGCTCGGTGTCGGTGACCACGCTGTAGGCCCGCTTGCCCGCCAGCCTTGCGGTTGGCGGGCAGCCACTGAATCAGGAGTTTGACCATGCGCCTACTGACGACCGCCCTGCTCTGCCTGCTCGCCGCCCACGCGCCGTTGTGCCTGGCCGACGACCTGATGGACAACAGCGACCTGGCACCCGCCAGCGACCTGGGCGAACTGCCGCCACCGGTGGGCCAGCAGGCACTGATCAACCAACAGGGCCAGGCCAACGAGGCGCACCTGCAGCAGCAGGGGCAGTCGCTGCTGGGCAACATCGTGCAGGTGGGCAGCAACCAGGAGGCGTACATCCTGCAGCAAGGCAACGATTTGATGGCGTCGATCAACCAGCAGGGCTCGGGGAACGTCGCCAGCATCAACCAGCGCGGCAGCAGTAACCGCGCGCAGATCGACCAGAACGGCAATAACAACAACGCGAGCATCGAACAGGCCGGCACGGGGCTGCAAAGCGCCGTCACGCAGTCAGGCAACGGTATGAGCGTTTCCATCAAGCAGTACCGCTGAAACGACCTTTGAAGTCCTCAGGAGGCATCACCATGTTCACACTCAAACCCCTCGCCGCGGCGATCCTGGCCCTGGGTTGCGCCCAGGCCATGGCCAGCAACAGCACCTCGGTGCAGACCCAGAACGGCGACGGCAACATCGCCAGCGTCGAGCAACAGCAGGCGGCCCACGCCAAGGCCAGCCAGGCCCAGCAAGGCCAGGGCAACTACGCCAGCGCCTTCCAGCAAGGCACCGACAGCCTGATGCAGCTCAACCAGGACGGCCATTACAACAGCGGCTACGCCGAACAGATCGACGAAAGCGCCAGCCATCTCTATCAAGTGCAGAGCGGCAGCTACAACACCGTCGACGCCAGCCAGTCCAGCGGCCAGGGCAACCAGGCCAGCCAGCAGCAGAACGGCGACAACAACTACACCCAGGTCTACCAGGACACCCAGAACGGCAGCCAGGCCAGCACCAGCCAGGCTGGCAACTCCAACAGCGCGCGCATCCAGCAGGTGTTCGGCGGCATCAACAACAATGCGGTCATCAACCAGCACGGCGACAACCACAGCGCCCGCGCCGAGCACCTGGACCATGTGGGCGGGCAGATCAGCATCAACCAGAGCGGCGACGGCCAGATTGCCTACGGCGAACAGGGCGATGGCATCGGCGGCAAGCTGAGCATCGACCAGGGCGGCTACCAGAACGCCGCCACCGTGTGGCAGGACAGCCAGACCGGTGGCACCCAGGCCAGCGTCAGCCAGTACGGCAGCCTCAACGACGCCACCGTGGACCAGAGCTTCGGCCACGACAACACGGCCCAGGTGCAGCAGAACGGCGACACCAACACCGTCTACGCCGACCAGTTCCAGGCCACCGGCGCCACCCTGTCGCTGTACCAGAGCGGCAATGGCAACGCCCACTACACCTACCAGACCGGCAGCAACCAGTACCTGAGCGCCAGCACCAGCGGCAACGGCAACAAGATCAACGCCAACCTGTACCAGGGCAGCATGGTCGGCGGCCAGAGCGGCACTGGCCAGCGCGCCTACCTCAACCAGAACGGCAACCAGAACGTCGCCACCCTCACCCAGGATGGGGTCAGCCATGTCACCCAGCTGAACCAGACCGGCCAGGGCAACCAGGCCACCATCAAGCAGGCTGACAGCTACAACGAGCTGTACTTCGACCAGAACGGCAGCGACAACATCTTGATCTCCGACCAGCGTGGCGAAAGCAACCTGGCCCAGGGCACCCAGGCTGGCAGCGGCAACAGCGCCAGCTTCGACCAGACGGGCAGCAACAACCAGGCCTACACCGCCCAGCTGTACGGCAGCGACAACCAGATCACCATCAAGCAGGCCGACAGCTTGAACGTGGCGTACGTCACCCAGGGCGGCACCGCCAACACCGCCAGCGTCGACCAGGCCGGCCAGGCCCAGAGCGCCAACGTGCAGCAGTACGGCAGCGCCAACCAGGCGACCGTGTTGCAACGCTGAACCCGGCAAGCGCAAAAACCGCAGCCCCAGGGTTGCGGTTTTTTTTGCGTGTTGCAGCCACACCGCGTTGCACTTGGACGCCGCCTGCGGCAGCTGCTACGGGCGAGAACCTGTAGCAGCAACTGTCTTTGTGGGAGCTGGCTTGCCAGCGAGTTTTCAGGGCCTCAACAGCTCGCTGGCAAGCCAGCTCCCACAGGATGTAGCAGCGGCCAAAGGCCGCGTCCGGAGGCGCCGCGTTTCTCCAGGCATACCGCGTGACGCCGCCTGCGGCAGCTGCTACGGGCGGGAATCTGTAGCAGCAACTGTCTTGTGGGAGCGGGTTCTACCCGCGAAAAGAACACTGCGGTCTGTCTGATACTGCGCGGTGTAGCTTTCGCGGGCAGAGCCCGCTCCCACAGGGAGCTGCGTAGCAGCAACTGTCTTTGTGGGAGCTGGCTTGCCAGCGAGTTTTCAGGGCCTCAACAGCTCGCTGGCAAGCCAGCTCCCACAGGATGTAGCAGCGGCCAAAGGCCGCGTCCGGAGGCGCCGCGTTTCTCCAGGCATACCGCGTGACGCCGCCTGCGGCAGCTGCTACGGGCGGGAATCTGTAGCAGCAACTGTCTTGTGGGAGCGGGTTCTACCCGCGAAAAGAACACTGCGGTCTGTCTGATACTGCGCGGTGTAGCTATCGCGGGCAGAGCCCGCTCCCACAGGGAGCTGCGTAGCAGCAACTGTCTTTGTGGGAGCTGGCTTGCCAGCGAGTTTTCAGGGCCTCAACAGCTCGCTGGCAAGCCAGCTCCCACAGGATGTAGCAGCGGCCGAAGGCCGCGTTCGGGGACACGGCGCCAGGAATTATTCTTCGGGTTCCTGCGGGTGGTTCTGGCTCAGGTAGCGGTCCAGGGTCTCGTTGCCGGCGCCGCTGTTGTCGCCGGCCACGGTCCACATGTGCCGTTCGATGCCCTGGGCCACCAGGTGCCCCACCGCCGCTTCGATCGCCGACAGCACGCACAGCTGCGCCGGTTCGTTGGTGGTGTAGCCGACTTCGGCTTCCAGCAGTTTCTTGAATTCGATGAACTTGAACACCCCGGCGCTGCGGCTCACCGAATAGATGGTCTTGGTGGTCATGACGTTGGCCAGCACCTGGCCGCTGCGCACGTCCACCGCGCGCAGGTTGACGGTCACCTGGTCCACCCGGTATTCACGCGACAGGTCGATGCCCAGGTAACGCGCGCCCTCGCCGCCACTGCGCACGTTGGTATCGTAGGCGATGATGCCACCCTCGAGCATCAGGTTGGCCGCCTGCAGGGCCGGCAGCTCGGCGGAGATGTTCTCCGGGGCGTTGGGCTTTTTCTGTGAGGCGCGGATGATCTTGCGCTCGGTCAGCAGGTTCTGCAGCCCCTCGCGCTCCAGCACCACGAACCAGCCGCTGGCCTGCATGGCGTCCATCAGCATGCTCGCCGCGCCCTGGGTCACGCTGGTGGAAAACGAACTGGCCGGGGTGGGTTTGTACTGCCCGGTCTGATCCCGGAAGCCATACACCACCGCCATCAACCGGCCCCGTGGCCGCGGCATCTTCAGCAGGTCGTAATAGGTGGACGCCCTTGGCGTCAGCGTCGGGATGGCGGTGTCCTGTTCGGCGGACATGGGTTCGCGCAGGCCGCAGCCCTGCAGGGTGGCCATAATGGTCATGGCCAGGATCAGTTTCTTCATCACACACACTCCCCAGGTAGCCCAAGTCCCTTACTGGGAGAGGCCATTGACCTTGATTTCCGACACTTCGCCCGTGCTGCGGTCCGTCACGTTGATGCTCAGCGCGCCGTCGTTGTCGATGACGTTGACGATGAAGGCATCGGTGGACAGGCTCCCCGAATTGCCCGTGGAAATGTTGTCCAGCACCTGCCCCAGCAACCGTGACTGCAACTGGCTGGTGAAACGCTCCAGGGCCGTGCTGCCCGCAGGGGTGGACTTCTTCAGGTCCGGGTCGTCGAAGTCGTTCTGCGCCTGGGCGTTGTTGAGCAGCCAGGTGCCGTTCAACGGGTTGCCGCCGAACGAGGGGTTGACCGGCGTGTACACCAGCTCCGTGGCGTGGGCGGCGCCCAACCCCAGCAGGCAGGACAAGGCGCAGGCGTAGCGTTTTTTATTATTCATAGTTCGTCCTTCTCCAGGTCGGTTGTGTCCTGCAACAAGGTTTCCAGCTTGCGCTGGATGATCTGCGCCTTGACCAGGTCGGCCGCCTCGGCGGCGGTGTCCTGTAATGCCACGGTGTTCGGCGGCAGGAAGCGCCGGTAGATCACGCGTTGCTGATATTCCACGGTAATCAGGCTGCCCCAGCGCGGGTCGGGGCGCTCGCGCACCACCAGGTTGAAATCCATGCGGCTGGTGGCCCGCAGGCGTTCGGTGAACGCGTAGTAGAAGTCGTGCCCCACATGGGAAATGGCGTCATCGACGATAAAGCCCATCATTTCGTCTTCCTCGTTGCCCTGCGCCGCGCCGGCCAGCGCCACCAGCAGCATCGCCATCGCCAGGCGCTTCATGGCGCCAGCCCCTTCAGCGGGCTGGCCGCCGCCGGCTGGGTAGCGCCATCGGCGGTGGCTTTCTCGGCCACGAACTGCCAGTCGCTGTAGTGCTCCATGCCGTCGAACTCCGACCATTGCGCGGCGAAGCCGGTCTGCTTGAGCGGTTGCTCCTGGGCCTGGCTGTAGACCCCGGTAATGCGCTGGTCCAGGCCCCGCAGCAGCCCCCAGTCGCTGCTGTTGGTGATCGGGTCCGGGTAGAGCCGGCGCAGGTGGTGCCGCGGGCTCGGGAAGCGCTTGTCCAGCACCAGCTCGTCGAGCTCCTTGGGGTACTGGGCCAGCCCCGGCGAGGCGCGGTAGTAGCTGCGCAGCGCCTCGGCGTACTGGGTGCCCACCCACAGCAGTTCGCGTTCGTGGGCGCGGCGCGCCAGGGTCGACCACAGCTGGCAGGTGCTGGCCAGGCTGGCGCCCATGATCGCGATCAACACCAGCACGCCCAGGTAGGTGAACCCGGCACTGGCGGCCTTACCACTGAGCGTACGGGCTGCCATCGCGCGACCTCCCGTCTGCTCCGCTTTTCACGTCTGCCACGCCACCGGCCACACCGGCCGGCGGCGGCACCAGCACCCACTGGTCGTTGCGCTCGGTAATGGGGTCCACCGGCGCGTTGCGCAGGTAACGCTGTTCCACCAACTGGTCCAGGGAGTCGGGGTAATGCCCGGTGTCGCCGTAGTAGTGGTCCAGCGCCTCGCGCATGGCCGACAGGCTCTGCCGCAGCGTGGTCTCCTTCGAGGCTTCCAGGCTGTTGAAGTAGCGCGGCAGCGCGATGGTCATCAAGGTGGCGATGATGGCCATCACCACCATCAGTTCAATCAGGGTAAAACCCGTTTGCCGGCGCATAGGTTCACCATTCCCGGTAGGGGATGCCGTTGAGGCCCGTGCCGCGCGCCTGGGAGTAAACGTCGAAGACGTCCTCGCCGTCGCGCGGGTTGTCGGCCGAACTGTCGTAGCTGCGCAGGCCCCAGCCGCCGTTGTCGTCATGCTTGCTGCTGGCGAACGGGTCGCGGGGGATGCGCCGCAGGAAATAGAACTTGCCGCCCTTGGCGCTGCGCACGTCGCGCACGCCGTCCACCAGCACTGCCAGGTTGGGCGGGTAGCCGTTGCTGTCCAGGGACTTCTCCAGGTAGCCGGCGTCATAGGCGCGCTTGTAGGCGTCGATGCCGTCGCGGATCTGGTACAGGGCGTTTTTCAGGTCCTGTTCCTTGCCGCGGCGCACCAGGGTCTCGGTAAGTGGCGCGGCCATGCCGGCCAGCAGGCCGATCAGGGCCAGGGTGACCACCACCTCGATCAGGGTGAAACCGCCCGCTGCGCGCTTCATGGCTCAGGGCCTCTCGCTGGCGGGCGCCGGCACGGTCACCGCCACCGGGGTGGCGGCGCTCGGCGCAGGCAAGGCCCGCGGCTGTTCGGCGCTCTGCATCGAACGGTCCGGGGCCTGCACGTGCATGCTGGTCTCGGTGCCGGTGGAGAACTCCATGTCCGACGGGCTCTGGTACGGCAGGTTGCGCACGATGCGCGGGGTGATCGACAGCACCAGCTCGGACTTGGCGAAGGTGTCCTTGTTGCTGCCGAACAGCCGGCCGATGCCAGGAATGTCGCCCAGGCCGGGGATTTTGTTGCCGGTGTCGGCGTGGTCATTGCGCACCAGGCCGGCCAGCACCTGGGTTTCGCCGTCGTGCAGGCGCAGGGTGGTCTGGGCGTTGCGGGTGTCCACCTGGACCGGGATGGTGCCCTGGCGGGTGGGTTCCAGCGGCGTGGCGTTGCTGACTTCCAGGGCGATCTTGATCGCCACTTCGTTGTTCAGGTGCACGATGGGCTGTACTTCGAGCTTCAAGCCCACGTCCAGGTAGGTGACGCTTTCGGTGATCACCGGGCCCTGGGTGGACGGCACCGAGGTGGCGCTGATGATCGGCACGCGCTGGCCGATGTGGATGCGCGCCTGCTCGCGGTTACTGACGCGGATCACCGGGCTTGCCAGGGTGTTGACGCCGTTGTCCTGGGCGTTGATTTTCAGCTGCGGCGAGGGCGCGATGGAGATGCGCCCGGCGTTGATGCCACGCAGCTGGGACAGCACGCTCACCGCGCTGCCGTCGCCGTTGATCACGCCGAAGGTGCTGGGCCATTGCAGGCCCAGGTCGAGAATGCGCTGGCGGGCCACTTCCATCACTTCCACCTCCAGCACCACCTCGGGGTTGGACTGGTCCTGGGCCTGCAGCAGCTTCTCGGCCATGCGCACGGCGTCCTCGGTGTCGCGCATGGTCAGGGTGTTGAGGCGTTCGTCGACGAACACGTCGCGGGTCTTGAGCATGGTCTTGACCATGTTCAGCGCGGTGTTGGCGTCGATGTTGGTGAGGTAGAAGGTGCGCATCACCAGCTCCTGGTAATCCTTGACCTTCTGCGGCGAGTCGGGGTAGATCAGCAGGGTGTTCTCGTTCACCACCTTCTGGTGCAGCTGGTTCTGCGACAGCAGCATCTGCACCGCGTCCTCGATGCGCACGTCACGCACGAAGATGGTGGCGCGCAGGTCGGGGCGCAGGTCCTTGTCGAAGATGAAGTTGAGGCCGGCCACCTGGGACAGCACCTCGAAGATCGACTTGATGTTAGCGTCGCGAAACTCCAGGGTCACCGGCCGGTCCAGGCGCGTGCGCAGCTGCGGGTAGGTGATCTCGGTGCGGCTCTGCACCAGCTGGATCTGGCTGCGCAGCTCCTGCGCGCCTTCGTTGCGCGGGTCCAGCTCGAGGATCTGGCGCACCTGGCGGTCGGCGGTGAACACGTCGCCGCGGCGCAGGTCGCCACGGGCCAGTTCGATTTTCTCATCCAGGGTGCGCAGGTAGTCCAGCTGGTTGAGGGCGTCCTTGGCGCGACCGTTGGCCGGCTCGATGTTCAGCACCCGGCCGTAGGCCTGGCGGGCGCTGGCCACGTCATGGTCGGCGCGGGCGACGTCGCCCTGGTGCATCAATTCCTTCACCGAACGCACGCGGCCGTTGCTCAGGGCCAGGTGCAGCTGGGTGTCGCGCGGGTTGGCGCGCAGGCCTTCCTCGATCCGGGCAAGGCCGGCTTCGTATTGGCCGTGCTCGATCAGGTCGTTGCCTTCCTGGTTGGCCACTTTGGCGCTGCTGCAGGCGGCCAGGGCCACACACAGGGCGAGACTGCTGAGCATCAAGCGAGGTGCGTTCATGGGTTACTCCCCACAGACAAGGTCTGGGTCAAATGCAACGGCAGATAGACCAGGCTCAAGGCCTTGTCGTTAATGCTCTCGATCCGCCAGGTGTCGTCGATCACATCTCCCTTGCGCACGACGTAGAGTTTTTCGCCGTTCTGCAGGAACACCTGCAGGTCACGGCTATCGGCCAGCCGGCCGATGAATTGGAACGGCAGCGGCGGCGCGCTGGGGGGCAGCGGCGCCTGTTGCTGTTGTTGCAGCGCGGCCAGTTGCTCGGCGGTGGGCGCCGGCGGCACCACGGCCCAGGTCTGGGCGGCGAACAGGTCGGCGCCCGGCGCCAGGTCGCGCAGCGGCGCGGCGGCGGTGGCGACGGCACGGCTGGCGGTGGCCGGCGCCCGTTGCGCCGCCGGCGCCAGGTCGTCCTGGCGCGGGAACAGCTCGGGGTACCCGGCCAGGCCGGCGGCCACGGCCAGGAACGCGCCCCAGCCCAGGATGCGAGAGGTATTCATCATGACCTCGACAGGTAGAGGGTCATGCGGATCCTTCCGCTCAGGTCGGTTTCGCCGATGCGCTTGCGCTGCAGCTCAAGGTCTTCCACCACCACCGCTGGCAACTGGCCCAGCAGCGCGTGCAGGAAGCGCCGCAGCTGCGGGTAGCTGCCGCGCACCGGCAGCAGGATCTGGTAGCGCGCCAGGTGGGTCTTGGGGTCGATGCCCAGGGCGTAATCGCCGCGGGCCAGGGTGATGTGTTCTTCGGCGGCCAGGGCGTACAGTTTGTCGATGGCCACCGTGGCTTCGGGCTGCGCCGGCAGGCGGCGATGGAACTCGTCCAGCTGGCGCTGGGGCACCACGGGCACGGTGGCGCTGCCCTGCTCCACCCGCGCCAGCAGGTCATCGGCCTGGCGGGTCTGCTCGCGCAGCTGGGCCAGGGCCTGCCAGCCCGGCACCAGGGTCAGCGCCCCGTAGGCGCCCACCACCAGCAACAGCACGACCGCGCCCAGGCCCGCCAGGCCCATGCCGCGCAAATGCTCGTGGACAATCAGTCTAGAGAGCGCCATCGCCGATCTCCCAGGTGGCCGATAGGTTGAACTGCACCGGATGCTCGGGGGCCTCGGTGTCAATCTCGTGGTTGAGCAGCGACACGTCGCGCAGCTCGTCGCTGGCTTCGAGCTGGCGGTGGAACGCCAGCATCGCTTCCAGGTTGCGGGCCTGGGCGGTAATGCGCAGCTGGCCCTTGCGCGCGTCGGGGGTCAGGCTCAACAGCGCCACGTCGCCTCGTGGCAACGCCTCGAGCATGGCGAACAGGCGCTCCCAGGGCCGGCGCAGCTGTTGCGACACCTTGCGCATCTCGGCCAGGTTCTGTTCCTGCTCGCGTAACTGCGCCGGGGTGAGGCTGCTTTTCAGGTTGGCGGCGGTGTCGTCGCCCAGTTGCTGGCGGGCCTGGTGCAACTGCTGTTGCTGCTCGCGGGCCAGGCCGTCGAGCGTATGGCTGGCCAGCGCGCAGCCCAGGCCCAGGGCGATGGCCAGGCCCAGCAGGCACCAGCCCAGGCCGGCGAAGCATGGGTGGGGTTGGAAGTCCAGGTTCAGGGCGCGCATGTCAGGCCACCGCCCGCGCCATGACGTACAAGCCGTCACGGGCGTCCACGGGGCTGTCGAGCTGGCCGCACAGCTGTACGTCCGGCAGTTGCGGCGGCGTGTCCAGGCGGCCGGGGGCATGCAGCAACAGCTGCGGCGCGGCGTCGGCCAGCAGCTGGGTTTCGCGGCCGATCAAGGCCGCCAGGGCGGCGTCGGTGTCGGCGCTGCCCACCGAGCGCACGCTGACCAGGCGCCGCTGGCGCACCGTCAGCAGCACGCTGCGCTGGGGCTCGGCCAGCACGAACAGGAAATCATCGCCGGCCTGCGGGCGCACAAAGCGGTTGAACGCCGCCATCAGGTATGGCTGCACGGCCACCAGCCGCAGCCGCCGGGCCTTGGCCATCTGCCGCAGCTGCGCCAGCAGCGCCTGGGGCATGGCGCAGGCCAGGCGGTCGTGGCCCGCCGGTGCGGCGTTAATGGCCAGGCTCCAGGGCTGGCCAGGGGCGCCGTACAGGTCTTCCAGGCACGCGTGGGTAAAGGCCGCCAGCTCTGCCGGGTGCTGGATCTGGTCGCTCCAGGGCACCCGGCAGAACCGGCACGCCTGGGCCGACAGCAGCACGTGCAGCCTGGCGCGCGCCGGGGCGTGCTCGGCCAGCAGGCGTTGCAGGGTGTCCAGGGCCACGCCCCAGGCGCCGGGGCCTTCGTCGATGCAGCCGACGCTGCCCAGCCAGCGCAACTGGCCGCCACTGCGCACGCCCAGGCCGACGCTGCTGGCGCCGAGCACGGCAATCACTTGATCACGCGACAAAAGTGACACGATTGATCTCCTCCAGCGTGGTGCGGCCTTCGCAGACCAGTTCCAGCGCCGATTCGCGCAGCAGGCGCAGGCCGCGGCTGCAGGCCAGGGCCTTGATGCGGGCGATGGGTTGGCGTTCGACGATCATCTGCCGCAGCTCGTCGTCCAGGTGCAGCAGTTCGGCGATGGCGGTACGGCCGCGGTAGCCGGTGCCCCGGCAGTGGCCGCAGCCCTTGCCGTGGACGAAGTGGTAATGGCCGACCCGGGCCGGGTCCAGGCCCGAGGCCTGCAACAGTTCGTCGCCGGGGCTGACTGGCGCGCTGCAGTGGCTGCACACCAGGCGGATCAGGCGCTGGGCCAGCACCGCATTGAGCGCCGAGACCAGGCTGTAGGGGTCGATATCCATCTGGGTGAAGCGGCCGATCACGTCGAACACGTTGTTGGCGTGGATGGTGGTGAACACCAGGTGGCCGGTGAGCGCCGACTGCACGGCGATCTGCGCGGTGTCGGGGTCGCGGATCTCGCCGACCATGATCTTGTCCGGGTCGTGGCGCAGGATCGAGCGCAGGCCGCGGGCGAAGGTCAGGCCCTTCTTCTCGTTGACCGGGATCTGCAGCACGCCGGGCAGCTGGTATTCCACCGGGTCTTCGATGGTGATGATCTTGTCCACGCCGTGGTTGATCTCGGTGATCATGGCGTACAGGGTGGTGGTCTTGCCGCTGCCGGTGGGGCCGGTCACCAGCACCATGCCGTAGGGTTCGGCGGCCAGCCGGCGCAGGCTGTGCAGGGTGTGGTCGGCGAAGCCCAGGGCCTGCAGTTGCACGCCGCTGACCTTGTCGCTGAGGTCCTGCTTGTCCAGCACCCGCAGCACCGCGTCCTCGCCGAAGATGCTGGGCATGATGGAGATGCGGAAGTCGATCTGGCGGCCGTTGATGCCGACCTTGAAGCGGCCGTCCTGGGGCACGCGTTTCTCGCCGATGTCCAGTTCGGCCATGACCTTGACCCGCGAGATCACCTGCTCGGCGAACTCGGTGCCCTGGATCTTGCTGATGTTGTTGAGCACGCCGTCGATGCGGTACTTGATCGCAAGGCCCGTGCCGGTGGTGCCCAGGTGAATATCGCTGGCGTGCATCTTCAGCGCGTCGTACAGGGTGGAGTTGACCAACTTGACCACCACGCTGGCGTCTTCGCTGATGCTGGCCAGGGACAAGCTGTGCAGGCTGTCGTTGCTGGCGCCGGCCTCGGCCTGGGCGTCCAGCGCATCCACGGCGTGGAAGCTTTCCTCGTGCCGCGCCAGGTAGGCCTTGAGATCATCGGCCTGGGCCAGGTACAGCGGCGCGCCGCGCAGGGCCTCGTCGATCCAGCTCAGGCGCGCCGGGTCGAAGGGGTCGGCGAACACGCCGATCAGTTGATCGCCCAGGTGCAGCAGCACGAACTCGCGCTTGATGGCCTGGGCCAGGCTGATGCGTTCGAACGCCGGGGTGGCGGCGAACAGGCTGTCGGTGGCCAGCACCGGGTAATGCAGGGTCTGCCCCAGGCAGTCGACGAAGGCGGCGCCGGGCAGTTCGCTCAAGGCGTGCAGGGTGTGCAGCATGCGCTCGCCAGAGTGGGCGGCGTCGGCCCTGGCCTGGGCCAGTTGTTCACGGCTGAATCGAGTCGGTGCGGGCGCCGGCAACGGCGGCTCCACGGCAAGGGACAAACGTTCCATGACCTGCTCTCCAACGCCCGGGGCCCATGGCCCGCTCAACGCGTCGGGGCATGCGGCCTAGGCCGGAACGTCCGAGCGCGTCACTAATCCCCGGTGAGCAATTGTCCGTCGTCCGATGCCAGGTCCAGCGCGCCATGGCGGCGGCGATCCCCCAGCACCCAACTGCCGTCATACAACTGCAGCGGGAAACTCTCGTTCTTGCTCTGGCGGCGTTCGACGAACCCTTCGGACATGGTCACCCCCGCTTTGGGCTCGCGCTTGAAACCGACCAGGTCGCACACGGCTCGCGCCAGTTCCGCCAGGGGGAAGGGTTTGAACAGGATGTGGCTGACCCCCAGGTCGCGGGCCCGCTCGCAGACCTCGGCGGTCGGGTGAGCGGTGATCAGCACGAAATGGCATTTCCTGTCCTGGCGGACGGCATCGAGTACCTGAAAGCCTTCCATGTCGGGCAAGCGGTAATCGAGCACCATCACATCGGGGGCGAAGGTTGCAGCCAGGCTGATGGCCCTGGCCCCGTCATGGGCTACACGGACGTCCAGGCCTTGCGCCTGGAGGTAGACTTCCAGGTTTTGCGCAAGGATCTGTTCATCTTCGACAACCAGTACTTTGTTAACCAAGGTCGACTCCGTGAAACTTCAGGTCGTGTGACCGGTCGAAGCGCGCCCTTGATAAGGCTTGAGCACACTTCATGCCAGACATGATGACGTTTTTTACCGCGCTAACCCGTTGATTCAACGCCCGTTTATTTTCGTCTCTGAGTGCTTCCCCCACATGTGGGGAAGACCTGAGTGATGGCCATATGATATTCCCCATTAGTGGGGGCAATCCTCAGACAAAATAGACCTGTCCGCGCAGGGCATCGGAAAAACTTCGACCAGAGGCCCGCCCCTGGCGTTCGATCGGGCTATCACGCTGCGTCGGCGCTCGCGGTTGAGGCTGCTCAGGGTCTCGACCTCGCGCACCAGCGGCGCAGGTTCGGTGAGCCCGTAGAAGCCGATCCACTGGGGCTTGTCACCATCGCCGACGAGGATCAGCGGCAACGCCTCATCCATCCCCAACGGCCGGCCCACCAGGCCCTGCACCGTCGCCTGCACGGCCCGCGGCTCGCCGGTGAGCCAGCGCCAACCGGGGCCGGCGCCGAACTGCCGGGCGTAGGCGGCCAGCGCCGGCGGGTCATCGCGCCAGGGGTCAAGGCTCAGGGACAGCAGTTGCACGTCGCGGCCCACGCGCCCGCCCAGGGCCTGCTGCAGCTGCGTCATCACCTGGGGCACCTGGGCGCAGGGGCCGCTGCATTGGCTGTAGACGAAACCCAGCACCACGATCTTGTGGGGCATCAGGTCGCGCCCCAGGTTCACCCGCTGGCCGGCCTGGTCCACCAGGGGCACGTCGGCGAAGTTGACCCGGGTATTCTCCAGGCGCTGGCCGGGGGCGCAGGCGCCCGCCAGCACGCACACACTCAACAACCATGACACCGGCCCCCGGGACATGTCGCACCTCATCTGCAATGGCACCCGACGCAATCGTTTACGCAATCGCCATGCCAGCCAAACAGCCTTTGGTTTTCAACCACTTGCGAATACATGTTGAAGCGTTGGGGCATATGCCCCACCCGCTTCCCCAGTTTCAGTCCTGGGCCAGGCCCTGCAGCCGCCGGTACTGGCGCAGCACGCTGGGCACGTAGCGCTGGGTCTCGGCGTACGGCGGTATCACCCGGCCGTGGCTGAGCACCGCTTCGGGGCCGGCGTTATAGGCGGCCACGGCCAGGGCCACGTCGTTGTCGAACAGCGTCATCAATTGCTTGAGGTAGCGGGCGCCGCCGCGGATGTTCGCCGCCGGGTCGTAGACGTCCGCCACGCCCATCTCCCGCGCGGTCTGGGGCATCAGCTGCATCAGCCCGCCGGCGCCCTTGGGCGAGCGGGCGTTGGGGTTGTAGTGGGACTCGGTGTCGATCACCGCGTGCAGCAAGGCCGCCGGCAACTGGTTGGCCAGCGCCGCCGCCTGCACGGCTTCGGCGAACGGCGGGCTGGCGATCATCTGCGGCAAGGCGCTGCTGGCCACGGGCGCGGCGCCGGCCACGGCGGCGGGCTCGTGGATCACCCGTTCGTAATGGCGGCCGGGGCGCAGCACGTTGGACAGCACATAACCGCCCTGGGCATCGCGGGACACGTACATATCGGCCTGGGCCGCGCCGCTCATGGCCAGGCCGGCCAGCAACAGCGTGATGGTGGTTCGCATGGTCGTTCTCCCCTGCTCCGCCCCCCGAAAGTTGGGGGTTATGCCCCAGTGGCAGCGGTTGCAGAGGAGGTACGCAAGGGCCGTGCCCGTTTTACAAGTGGCTGATATGCAAAGGGTTTGGTCATGGCGTGGGGCGTTTGCATGGCAATTGCATCACCCCAGCACCGGTATCCATCCCCACGAGGTCATCATGAAACAGACAAGCCTGCGTGCCCGCGCACGCCACCGCGGCTTTACCCTGCTGGAACTGCTGGTCGTGCTGGTGGTGCTGGGCCTGCTGGCCGGCATCGTCGCCCCCAAATACTTCGCCCAACTGGGGCGCTCGGAAACCAAGGTGGCCAAGGCGCAGATCGAAGGCCTGGGCAAGGCCCTGGACCTGTACCGGCTGGAAGTGGGCCACTACCCCTCCACCGAACAGGGCCTGCAGGCGCTGGTGACGGCGCCTCCGGAGGAAAGCCACTGGACCGGGCCCTATCTGCAGAAAAAGCTGCCCCAGGACCCCTGGGGCCGCAACTACATCTACCGCTACCCCGGCGAAAACAGCGAATACGACCTGATGTCCCTGGGCAAGGACGGCCAACCCGGTGGCGAGGGTGAAAACGCCGAAGTCACCAACTGGCAATAGCGAGGGCCTGCCATGCGCTTTCAACTCAAGGCCCTAAGCAAGGGGGCGGTCGTGTCCCTGGCGGTGGAAGCCAACGCTGCTGCCGACGCCCGGCGCATCGCCGAAGACCAGGGCCTGCGCGTGGTCAGCGTGCGCGCCGAGCACGGCTGGCGGCGCTGGCGGCCCCAGGGCCGGGAGACCTTCAACCTGGTGCTGTTCAGCCAGGAGCTGAGCACCCTGCTCAACGCCGGGCTGCCGCTGATTGACGCCCTGGAAAGCCTGGCGGAAAAAGAAGCCGGCGCCCAGGCACGCAAGACCCTGGAGGAAGTGGTGCGCCTGTTATATGAAGGCAAGTCCTTCTCCCTGGCCTTGAGCCAACTGCCGACGGTATTCCCCGCGCTGTACGTGGCGCTGGTGCAATCGAGCGAAAAGACCGGCGCGGTCAGCGACGCCCTCACCCGCTATGTCTCCTACCGGCAGCGCATGGACCTGGTGCGGCAGAAGATCGTCAGCGCCTCGATCTACCCGCTGCTGCTGTTGATCGTCGGCGGCGGCGTGGTGCTGTTCCTGATGGGCTACGTGGTGCCGCGCTTCAGCCTGGTGTTCGAAGGCCTGGGGGACAACCTGCCGTGGCTGTCCCAGGTGCTGATGAACACCGGCATGTTCCTGCACGCCCACCAGGGCGAGTTTTGCCTGGCGCTGGCCGCGCTGGTGGTGGTCGTCGCCCTGGGTCAGCGCCAGCCAGCCGTGCGCCGGGCGCTGGGGCGCTTGCTGGAGCAGCTGCCGGCGGTGCACCAGCGCATCGTCATGTATGAACTGGCGCGCTTCTACCGCTCGCTGGGCATCCTGCTGCAGGGCGGCATCCCCATCCTCACCGCCATGGACATGGCCCGCGGCCTGCTGACCGCGCAGTCGTCCCGGCGCCTGGACCAGGCGGCCGCACGGGTGCGCGAAGGCCAGGCGTTGTCTACCGCGCTGGAAGCCAACCAGTTGGTGACGCCAGTGTCACTGCGGCTGCTGCGCGCGGGGGAACAGTCAGGCAACGTGGGGCAGATGATGGAACGCAGCGCGGACTTCTACGACGAAGAGGTGGGCCGCTGGATCGAGTGGTTCGTGCGCTTGTTCGAGCCGTTGCTGATGACCTTCATCGGGCTGCTGATCGGGGTGATCGTGATCTTGATGTATATCCCGATTTTCGAGTTGGCTTCGAGTATTCACTAAGGGTTAATGAACCCAGTCCTCGCAGATCAGCCCCGGCACGCGCGCAAACTCGCGGGTATTGTTGGTCACCAGGGTGCACTGCTCCGCCAAGGCATGGCCGGCGATCGCCGTATCATTCTGCCCAATTGGGGTACCGGCCTCCGCGAGGTGCACCTTGATCTCAATGGTCCGATCAATAGCCGCTGCTCCCCACGGCAAAATGGCATCCAGCCGTCTGACGAATTCGTCCACCAGGGCTTTATGCCGGGGCGACGCCTTCTTGCCTATCTGGCCATAGCGCATTTCCGCATAGGTGATGGCGGAAATAACGATTCGATCGTTACGCGTGGCGGCTTCGGTGAGACGCTGGAGCACACAAGCAGGACGCTCACGCATGATGAACGAACAAATGCACGTGTCCAGCATGTAGGTCGTCATAAGGTGAACCTGCCATCATCGTCCATGACGTCGGGCCGCTCTTGCAGGAAGTCATCATCGGCATGGGGCAGTTCTGCAAATGACTGCCACGAAGGCCGCACCGGCCGCAGGGTGATGGTGTCGCCCTCACGGCTGATTTCCAGCTCTCCCAGGCCGTCGAAGGCCATGTCATTGGGCAGGCGAATAGCCTGGTTCTTGCCGTTCTTGAAAATGGACACTGTGCGCATGGAGGTGGCCTCGACCTATGTCAGACCTATGCAGTATGGCCGCAAACCCAGGCATATGCAACGCATAGGCTTTCCGCGTTGAGGCCGGACGCGGCCTGACGGCCGCTGCTACGGGGTTTGCGTACACGATATCCGTAGCAGCGGCCGCCAGGCCGCGTCAGCAAGCGCTGCGATTCTCAAGAAACACCTGCAAATCATTGCACCTTCCTGATCGCCGGCAAGTTCCAGCCGTAGCGCAGCGACAGCATCCGCAGCGCCGTGCACAGGCCGATGCCCAGCCAGGCGCTGAGCTGTGGGTCCAGCCAGGTGAGTTCGCCGCACAGCTGCACCAGCGCGCACAGCAGCGCCGCCGAGGCGTAGATGTCCTTGCTGAGAATGACTGGCACGCGGCCCAGCAGCACGTCGCGCAGGATGCCGCCGCCGACGGCGCTGACCACGCCGAGCAGCATCGCCAGTTCGATGTCCGGCACCAGGGTGTAGGCCTTGTGCACGCCGAAGGCGGCGAAGAAACCCAGGCCAATGGCGTCGAAGAACAGCGTGGGCTGGGCCAGGCGCAGCAGTTGGGTCTGCAGGCAGCCGGCCAGGGCCACGGCCAGGCCCACCACGGCCAGGTACGCCAGGTTGGTGAGGCCGGCCGGTGGCAGCGCCCCCAGGCACAGGTCGCGGATCACCCCGCCGCCACAGGCGGTGACGAAGGCGATGACCACCACGCCGAACAGGTCCAGGCGCCGGTCGATGGCGGCCAGCGCGCCGCTCAGGGCGAAGACGAAGGTGCCCAGCAGATCGATGTACCAGAATGCTTCAAAGCCCATGCTCGTTCCTTGAATCGGCGATGGGCGCCATGGTGCCAGAAAACCCGCCGGCTGCCCCTGAGCGATTCTCAAGCCGTTGCGCAACGCTGCGCGCCGCGAGCTGCACTTCCAGGCCATCGGCCAGGCGGTAGACGCCGGCCATGACACCACCACTGGGGTCGTTGAGCACCTTGAACCAGGCCTGGTCGAAGGCTGCGCCGAGGTTCTTGCGCAACTGCGCCTCGGTGTCGGGCCGCTCGCCGGCATGGGCGATGGCGCGAATGCCGGCCATGCCCAGGGAGATCAGCGGCCCGGCGATCTTGCCGGCCACGGCGGCGGCGAAGCTGCCGGCGCCACGGGTGGTCATCTGGCCTTGCAACTTGGTGTTGGTGGCCTTGGCCACGTCGGCCAGGCCTTCGGGCGACGCTTCGGCGCCTGCGCGCAGGCGCTGCAACAGCGCCGCGTAGGCCGGGACCTTGGTGGTGGGCACCACGTGGGTGAGCTGCTGCAGGTTGGCGCCTTCGAGCACGCCGATGCCCTCCAGGTGCTGGGCGAACTGCTGGTTGGGCAGCTTGTACTGCTCGGCGATGGCCAGCACCTGGGTGGTCATCAGTTGCACATAGAAGTCGGTGGCCTGCACGGCGATGGCGTTGGGCTCGATCTCCACCGCCACCGGGGCCAGCACCCGGCGGTGGTACTGGTCCTGCAGGTAGGCTTCCAGGCGCTTGGCCGAGGCGTCCGGGTCGGTCTTGCTGCCGCTGAGGGTGTACCAGCTCACGCGCATGGACAGCCATTCCTGGGTCCAGTAGCTGTCGAACCAGGGAATGAATACCTCCTCGGTCTGCTCGTAGACGCGCTGGCGCCAGTGCTCCATGGAGCCGCGGGCGAACACCCGGGCCTGCTCGCGGGCGTCGCTGGAGCCGCGCAGGATTTGCGCGTCCACCTGCTGCCAGGTGGCCGGGCTGACCGGCGGCGCCTGCAACGCCAGGCGCCCGCCGGCGCAGGCGGTCAGCAGCAGGACAAGGGCAACGACCAGTGCACGCAGGGTCACCACCGCAGCTCCGTATCGGTTCGGGTACAAGGGGTTCTGTTCAGTATAGGGTGGCGCCGGGCCGAACAGGGTCGCCGTTACCATCGGGATACGTCGAAGCGGCCAGACAGTGTTATGGTTTTAAAAAAGTGCCTGCCTGGCCCCTGCAATGATCAAGTCCCGTACCTTGTTTGCCCGCCTGTTCACCGTCTCCCTCGGTGCGATCTTCCTTGCCCACGCCCTGACCTATATCTGGATCGTGCACTACCGCATCCCGCCCCCGCCGCGCCTGGGCCTCACGCCGCAGACCGAGACGTCGGCGCTGGCGCTGGCGGCCAGCTCCCACTACCTGCTGGTGTGGCCCAAGGCGATGCTGGCGTTCCAGGGCTTGGCGCTGGTAGGCATCGCCTGGTACATCAGCCGTTCCCTGACCCGCCCGCTCAAGCGCTTCAGCCAGGCCGCCGAGCGCCTGGGCGACGACCTCGACAGCCAGCCCCTGGCCGAAACCGGCAGCGTCGAGGCCCGCCACGTGGCGGGTTTGCTGAACCGCATGCAACAGGCCATCCGCGACAAGTTCGACGAGCGCCGGCGCATGCTCGGCGCCGTGTCCCACGACCTGCGCACACCGCTGTCGCGGCTCAAGCTACGCTTGACCCTGGTGGACGACCCTAAGCTTGTGGCCGACATCACCCAGGACATCGACGCCATCGTGAAAGTGCTGGATGCCACCCAGCACTACCTCCACGACAAGCCCCCGTCCTGACACCGTCTCCGTAGCCGCTGCCGCAGGCTGCGCTGGCCCTTTTTCACGCTGCAGAACTTCAGCGCACGCGGGGCCCAGCGCAGCCTGGCGGCAGCGGCTACGCGAAATCCTTTGCACACCGTACCGTCACGGGCCCCGACGCCGCCTGGCGGCAGCTGCTACAGTTAGGGAACACCTCTTGTGGGGAAAATGCCATGCGTTACAACCTCTTCGCGCGCCAACACAACGAAATCATCCTGACCGCCAGAATTCTGTTGATGCTCCTGTTCCTGCTGACCGGCTGGGCCAAGCTCACCGGCTTTGCCGGCACGGTCAGCTACATGGCCTCGCTCGGCGCGCCCGTGCCGGAGGTGGCGGCGGCCATCGCGGTGCTCATGGAGTTCTTCGTCGGCATCCTGTTGGTGCTGGGCTTCTACACCCGCCCGCTGGCCGCGCTGATGGCGCTGTTCGTGCTGGGCACGGCGCTGCTCGGCCACCCGTTCTGGAACATGGAAGGCGCCGAACGCATGGCCAACCAGATCAACTTCTTCAAGAACATCGCCATCATCGGCGGCCTGTTGCTGCTGGTGGTCACCGGCCCTGGGCGCTACTCGGTGGACGGCCACTGACCAGCGTGCAAAAAACGCAGGTTGAAAGTGCCAAAACAGCAATATTGGTAATCGGAAGCGCTGCTTAGACTGCCCGCATCGTCACTGACTGCGGAGCCACCTCATGAGCGCCCTCCTCGCGCCCCTTCCCACCCTACTGCCCGAACCGGTGCGGCCAGCCGCCGCGCCAGGCCCGGCGGCCTTCGGCCTGCGCATCGCCACCGGGCTGGTGGGCGTGCTGCTGGCCGTGCTGGTGTCAGGCTTCAACGACGGCGTCACCAAGTTCGCCATGGCCGACATTCGCGGCGCCATGGGCATCGGCCTGGATGACGCCAGCTGGTTGCTGGCCAGCTACGCGGCGACATCGGTGGCCGCCATGGCCTTCGCCCCCTGGTGCGCCGCCACCTTCACCTTGCGCCGCTTCACCCTGTGGGCCATGGGCGCCTTCGTGCTGCTGGGCCTGCTGTGCCCGCTGGCGCCCAACTACCCGAGCCTGTTGCTGCTGCGCGTGCTCCAGGGTTTTGCCGGCGGGGCCCTGCCGCCCATGCTGATGTCGGTAGCCCTGCGCTTCCTGCCGCCGGGCATCAAGCTCTACGGCCTGGGCGGCTACGCCCTGACCGCCACTTTCGGGCCCAGCTTCGGCCTGCCGTTGGCCGCCTGGGCGGTGGAGTACCTGGGCTGGCGCTGGGCGTTCTGGCAGGTCATCCCCACCACCCTGCTGGCCATGGCCGCCGTGGCCTGGGGCCTGCCCCAGGACCCGCTGCGCCTGGAACGCCTGCGCCAACTGGACTGGCGCGGCCTGCTGCTGGGCCTGCCCGGGCTGATCCTGATGGTGCTGGGCCTGGAACAGGGCGAGCGCCTGGCCTGGTTCGCCTCCAGCCTGATCCGCACCCTGGTGGGCGGCGGCCTGGGCCTGCTGGTGCTGTTCTTCATCAATGAATGGTTCCACCCGCTGCCGTTCTTCAAGGTGCAGATGCTGCGCCTGCGCAACCTCAGCCATGCGCTGGTCACCCTGGGCGGCGTGCTGTTCGTGCTGCTGGCGGTGATCATCATCCCGGCCAACTACCTGGCCAGCGTGCAGGGCTACCGGCCGCTGCAGACCGCGCCGGTGCTGCTGTGGGTGGCGCTGCCGCAACTGGTCTCGCTGCCACTGGTGGTGGCCTTGCTGAACAACCGCGTGGTGGATTGCCGCTGGGTGCTGGCCGCCGGCCTGGGGCTGATGGCGCTGGTGTGTTTGCTCGGCTCGCAGCTCACGGTGGCCTGGCACCGCGGCGACTTCTATCCCTTGCAGATGATCCAGATCATCGCCCAGCCCATGGCCGTGATCCCGCTGCTGATGCTGGCCACCGGCGGCCTGCAACCGGCGGATGGGCCGTTCGCCTCGGCCTGGTTCAACACGGTCAAGGGCTTCGCCGCGGTGGCCGCCGGCAGCACGCTGGAAACCCTGAGCCTGCACCGCCTGCACCTGCACTCGACGATGCTGGTGGACCGCCTGGGCAACCTGTGGCCGGGCGCCACCGGCAGCGAGCTGGCCGCGCGCCTGCACCGCCAGGCCGAAGTGCTCACCGCCGCCGACCTGTACCGGGCCATGGGCGTGCTGGCGCTGTTGCTGATTGTGCTGATTCCGATCCTGCCGACGCGTGTCTACCCGCCACGCGCCGCTTCCTGAACCTTGTGTGGACATTGCTAATGACTGACATTACCTCCCGAAAACCCCTGACCGCCGTACTGGTCGGTGGCGCCCTGCTGGCCGCCGGCGCCGGCTACCTGCTGTGCAACCAAGGCCCGGTGCAGCGCACCGACGACGCCTTCGTGCAGGCCGACCTGATGCTGGTGGCGCCCAAGGTGGCCGGCATCGTCGACCGCGTGCTGGTGGACGACAACCAGGCCGTCAGCGCCGGCCAGCCGCTGGTGCACATCGACGACCGCGACTACCGCAACGCCCTGCAAGCTGCGCAGGCAGCCCTGACCGCCACCCAGGCCCGCGCCGAGGACGCCCGAGCAACGCTGCTGCGCCAGCAGGCCATGGTTGACCAGGCGCGCGCGGTGCTCGACGCCGACAGCGCCCAGGTAGCCTTTGCCGAGCACGAACAGCAGCGCTACCAGGCCCTGGCCGGCCAGGGCGCGGGCACCGTGCAGCGCTTCCAGCAGGCCCAGGCGCGCCTGCGCAGCGTGCGCGCCGTGGCTGCCGAACACCGCGCGGCGGTGGCCGCCGTGCTCAAGCAGACCGACGTGCTGCAGGCCCAGCAGGCCACGGCCCAGGCCCTGGTGCGACAAGCGCAAAGCCAAGTCGAGCGCGCGCAACTGGACCTCAGCTACACCGACCTGCGCGCCCCCCAGGCCGGCGAAGTGGGCCGGCGCAGCGTGCGCGTGGGCAGCTACGTCAAGCCCGGCGACCCGCTGCTGGCCGTGGTGCCGCGCAGCCAGGCCTATGTAGTGGCCAACTTCCAGGAAAACCAGCTCACCGAGGTGGTGCCCGGCCAGCGCGCCGACATTGCCGTGGACACCTTCCCCGGCCACGCCCTGCACGGCCACGTCGACAGTATCGCCCCGGCTACGGGCGTGACCTTTGCCGCCATTGCCCCGGACAACGCCACCGGCAACTTCACCAAGGTAGTGCAGCGCATCCCGGTGAAAATCGTCCTCGATGCCGACCAGCCGCTGGCCCAGCGCCTGCGGGTGGGCATGTCAGTGGAGGCACGCATCGACACCGGCGACACCCAGGCCAAGGTAGGTGCCCGATGAGCCGCCGTTCGCTTGCCCTGCTGGTACTGGTGACAGTGCTGCAAGGCTGCACCCAGGGCCCGGACTTCAAGCGCCCGGCGGCGGATTTGCCGCAACACTGGCGCGCCGCTGGCGGTGAAGTCGACCTGCACTGGTGGGACAGCTTCAACGACCCGCAACTGTCGGCGCTGATCGCCCAGGCCCGGGCCGGCAACCTGGACCTCGCCATCGCCGCCAGCCACGTCCGCCAGAGCCAGGCCCTGCGCGCCACGGTGGCGGCCGGGCGCCTGCCCAGCGTCGATGCCAGCGCCAGTTACCAGCGGGCGCGCAACAGCCAGGATGGCCTGATGGACATTTCCGGCTACGACGGCACGCGCGCCTACAGCGTCTGGAACGCAGGCCTTGCCATCAGCTGGGAGGCCGACCTGTGGGGCCGCGTGCGCCGCAGCGTCGAGGCTGCCGACGCCAGCGTGCAGGCGGTGCAGGAACAGCAGCACGGCGTGCAACTGGCGATCGTGGCCCTGACCGCGCGCGACTACATTGAATTGCGCGGCAGCCAGAGCGCCCTGCAGGTCACCCGCGACAACCTTGCCATTGCTCGCCACAGCCTGGCACTGACCCAGGCCCAACGCGCCCAAGGCGTGGCCACCGACCTGCAGGTGGCACAGGCCCAGGCCCTGAGCGCGGCCATCGAGGCGCGCTTGCCGGCCCTGGAACAACGCGAAAGCGTGCTGATCAACGCCCTGAGCCTGTTGATCGGCCAGGCCCCGGACACCCTCAAGGCGCAACTCGGTGCACCGGCGCCCGTGCCCCACGGCCCGGCCCAGGTGCCGGCCGGGCTGCCCAGCGAACTGGCCGAGCGGCGCCCGGACATCCGCGAGGCCGAGGCGCAGCTGCACGCCGCCACCGCCGCCATCGGCGTGGCCCAGGCCGACTTTTACCCGCGCATTACCCTGGGCGCCGACGTCGGCCTGCAGGCCATGCAGCTGGCGAACCTGGGCAACTGGGCCTCGCGCAGTTTTGCTGCAGGCCCGGGGGTGAGCCTGCCGGTGTTCGAGGGCGGCCGGTTGCAAGGGGCGCTGCGCCTGAGCGAAGGTCGCCAACAGGAAGCGGCCATCGTATACCGCAAGACCGTGCTCGGCGCCTGGCATGAGGTGGCCGACGCGCTGTCCGCCTACCAGGCCGAACAACGCCGCCAGGCAAGCCTTGGGCAAGCCGTGGCCGCCAGCCAGCGTGCCCTGCGCAGCGCCCAGCTGCAGTACGCCCAGGGCAGTGTCGATTTCCTCAACGTGTTGACCGTGCAGGCCATGCTGCTGGACAACCAGGCAGCCCAGGTGGCCAGCAGCGCCCAAGTGTCATTGGCGCTGGTGGACCTGTACCGCAGCCTGGGCGGTGGCTGGCAGGCTACGGCGCCGGCTCGGCCAGGTGCTTGAGCGCGCGCCGCAGCCAGCGGTGCGCGGGGTCGTTGTCCAGGCGCGGGTGCCAGGCCTGGACAATCTCCACGCTGGGCAGCGCCACCGGCAGCGCGAAGGCTTGCAACGGCAGGCCCAGGCGTTCCAGTGTAGGTAGCATGTTCACCGGCATGATCGGCAACAGCAGGTCGGATTCGGCCACCGCGAACAGCGCGCTGTGGAAGGTGGGCGTGATGTACGCCACCCGCCGGCTCAGGCCGTGGGCCTGCAACGCGTCGTCCAGCGGCCCGCGCGCCAGGCCGCGGCGCGACACGGTGACGTGGTCGTAGGCGACGAAGCTGTGCAGGTCCAGCCGCTGCTGGAAGATCGGGTGGCCGCGCCGGGCCAGGCCGACAAACTCGGTGTCGAACAGCCGCTGCACCTTGATGTCGGGGCCGAACGCGCGCCGCGAGCCGATCATCAGGTCGATGCTGCCCTGGTTGAGCGGGTCGTGGTCCAGGTCGCTTTCCGGCACGAAGCGCAGCACGCAGCGTGGGCATTGTTCGCGCAGCAACTCGCGCAAGGCGCTGCCGTAGGCGCCGATGTACACGTCGTTGGCACGCAGGCTGAAGGTGCGCTCCAGGGTAGCCAGGTCCAGGCCCTGGCTCTGCTGGAACACCCCGCGGGCCAGTTCCACCGCGCCGCGCACCTGCTGCTGCAGGGCCAGGGCCTTGGGCGTGGGCACCAGGCCGCGCTGGGAGCGGACGAAAATCGGGTCGTCGAAGGCCTCGCGAATCCTTCCAAGGATGCGGCTGGTGGCGGGTGCGCTGAGGTTCAGGCGCCGCGCCGCGCCGGCTACCGAGCCTTCTTCGAGCAGGATATCGAGCGCGTACAACAGGTTCAGGTCAGGATTTTTCATGGCCCGAAGCATAAGAGCACCAGTGGCCTCCCGGCAATCCGTGGCTGCAACGGTCCTGTGGGAGCTGGCTTGCCAGCGAGCTGTTGAGGCCAGCAAAACTCGCTGGCAAGCCAGCTCCCACAAAAGCAATCGCTGCTACAGCAGTGCGAAGCGGTAGCTGACGATCAAGCGGTTTTCATCCTGGCTGCGCTGGCCGGCAACTTCGGTGCGGAACGCGGCGTTCAGCCAGCTGAAGCCCAGGCCCTTGAACCGGCCCTGGTTCACCACGTAATTCAGCGCAACGTCGCGCTCCCACTCACCGCCGGTGCTGGCCGCCTGCACGTGGTCGCCGTTGAGGTAGACCACCGAGGCGCTCAGCCCCGACAGGCCCAGGCCGGCGAAGTCGTAGCTGTACTGGGCCAGCCAGGTGCGCTCGCCGGCGTGCTGGAAGCGGCCAATCTGGCGGCTGGTGATCAGGTACGGGGCGTTGCCGTCGCCCTGGTTGATGAACGGGAAGTCGCTGCTGCCGTTGACGCGCTGGTACCCCGCCGCCAGCGACTGGCTGCCCAGGGTGTAGGTGAACAGCGCGCTCCAGGTGCGGTTGTCGACCTCGCCGTTGCTGCCCACCGCGCCACTGGATTTGTAGCCGGCCAACCGCCCGGCCGCGCTGGCGTTCTCGCCCTGGCTGCTGCTGATGAAGCCGCGCAGGTCGGTCTGCAAGGTGCCGCGCGGCAGCTTGGTACTGTGGGTCAGGCCCACGAAATGCTGGTCGTAGAAGTCGTCGAGGTTGGCGAAGTAATACTGCGCGGTGGTGTGCGGGTCCAGCTTGTAGTCGGCGCCAGCGTAGTAGAAGGCGTTGCTGCGCTGGCCGGTAAGGCTGTTGGCGCCGGCGATCGACAGCGACGCCTGGTTGCTGGAGTTGCGGCCCTTCACCGAGGTGATCTTGCCGCCGATGAGGGTCAGGTTGTCGAACTCGCGGCTGGTTACCTGGGTGCCCTGGAACGTCTGCGGCAGCAGGCGCCCGTCGTTGATGCCTATCACCGGCAGGTGCGGCTGCAGGGTGCCATGGCGAATCTCAGTCTTCGAGAAGCGTAGCTTGGCGGTCAGGCCCAGGCTGGCGAAGTCGTTCACCGCGCGGCCGTCGCTCTCACTGGGGAAGACAATGCCGCCGCCGCTGCTGCCGCTGTTGTAGGCCTGGCCCTTGCCCGAGTCCAGGCGCAGGCCGAGCATGCCCAGGGCATCGAGGCCCAAGCCCAGCGGGCCGTTGGTGAAGCCCGAGGTGTAATTGAGGATGAAGCCCTGGCCCCACTCCTGCTGCTTGGACGGCGTGGCCGTGCCGCTGCGGTTGTCGTTGTTGATGAAGAAGTTGCGCAGGGTCAGGTCAGCCTTGCTGTCATCGAGGAAACCATCGGCCCACAGGGGCTGGCTGAACAAAGCGGCGCTGAGGGCCAGGGGGAAGGCTTGACGGTACATCGGACGTCCTTGGTGGGGTCAGGGACGGCGGAGTGTAGGAATGTACGTTTTGGTTCAAAAATACGGAGTTGGCCTATGGATATGCCGGGCGGGGTCATAAGTGCCTAGGGAAAAGGCATATGCTGGTGCTGCGTGACGTTGAGCAAAATCTTATGGATCAACAGGTTGGAAGGTTAAATTAATCTTCATTGTGGGAGCTGGCTTGCCAGCGAGCTGTTGAGGCTCAAAAGCTCGCTGGCAAGCCAGCTCCCACCTGTGCACGTCACACGGGAAAATGGCTTGCCAGAAAGCGCAGCAAATGCCCATTGACGATGTCGGGTTGTTCGCTCTGTATCCAGTGCCCGCAGGCCTTGACGATGTGCTGCTCCAGGCGTGGCACGCGCTTGGGCATGCGCAGCAGCGTGTGCGCCTCCAGCACGCCCACCGGGTCCAGGTCGCCCAGCAGGAACAGCGCCGGCTGCTCGACGCAGGCCTCGGCCAGGGGTTCGGTGCGCTGCCAGTTGCGTTCGAAATTGCGGTACCAGTTCAGCGCGCCATGGAAGCCGCGGCCGGCGAAGGTTTGCACGTACACCTCGAACGCCTCGGCGCTGCACCAGGGCGGCAGCCGGTCGGGCTGGTTGATGCCGTCGAACAGCGTGGCGCTGGCGGGCTTGTCCTTGAGGATCAGGTCGCCGTTGGCGCCGCCCTGCATGAACATGCGCAGGGTGTGGGCGACGTCGGCGTCCAGCTCGGCCTCGGCCACCCCCGGGTTCTGGAAATACAGGATGTAGTTGAAACGGTCCTTGAAGTGCGCGCGTATCAGCTCTATCGCCGGCTGCTTCGGCCGCCCGGCGTAAGGCACCGACAAGGCCACCACCGCCTGCACCCGCTCAGGCTCCAGCAGCGCCAGGTGCCAGGCCACCGGCGCGCCCCAGTCGTGGCCCACCACGCACACCTGGCGCTGGCCCAGCAGGTCCATGGCGCCCTGGATGTCGGCGCACAGGGTCAGCAGGTCGTAGGCTTCCACTGCCTGGGGCGCGGAGCTGGCGCCGTAGCCGCGCATCTCCGGCATCCACACCTGATAACCCGCGGCCACCAGCGGCGCGATCTGCGCCCGCCACGAGTACCAGCACTCGGGGAAACCGTGCAGCAGCCAGATGGGCCGGCCGTGTTCGGGCCCGGCGACGTGCACGCTCAGGGTGATGCCATTGACCGCCAGGGTGCGTTGTTGTGTGGCCTTCATCGTCCATGCTCGTCTGAACCTTTCACCTACCCTAGCAAAGCCCGGCCACAACGCTAACCATCATTGATGGGCGCTATGCTCGCGCTGCTGTCGGCGGAATTGCCCGGGCGGCAGGCCCTGGGTCTGGCGGAAGCGCCGCGAAAAGTACGCTTCGTCGCTGAAACCGCAGCGCTGGGCCACGTGGCTGATGGGCTCGTCGCTGTTGAGCAGATGGGTGCGCGCCAGGCGCATGCGCCGCTCCAGCACCAGCTCGCTGAAGGTGCTGCCGGTGTCCTTGCGCAGCAGGTGGGTGAGGTAGTTGGGCGACAGGAACGCCGCGGCGGCCGCGTCCTTCAGGGTCAGCTCCGGGTTGGCGATGTGCTCGCGAATATAGGCCGTCACCCGCGCCAGCGCGTCGCGGCGGCCGCGCCGTGCGGCCTTGTCGCTGGCCAGTTGCTGCAACGCCGGGGCGAAGCGCTGGCTGACCAGGCCGATCAGCTGCAACAGCCCGGCCCGCAGCAAGGTGGTGGTGCCGAAGTCACGGGTGCGGTCCAGCTCGCGCAGGCGCAGCAGCAAGGCTTGTACCTCGGCAAAGGCGTGGTCGTCGAGAATGAAGTCCAGGTGCTCCTGGCACTGGAACGGCGCCAGCTCGGGGGCCTGGCCCAGGGGCACGTCCTCCAGGTCCAGCGGGTCGCAGGCCAGGTGCGGCAGCAGGAAACCCTGGGCGAAGTTGATGAGCATGAAGTTGCCGTGCTCGGGGTGCGGGATCAAGTGCAGGCGGTGCGGCAGGATAAAGCTCAGGGCGTTGCGCGGGAACGGCCGCACCGCGCCGCCGATGTGCTGCACGGTGTCGCCGCCCAGGTTGACCTGGATCTGGAAGTATTCGTGGCGGTGCGGCGAGGTCAGCGCCTCGCGCTCCTGCTTGTCGCGGATGTAGAAATCCTCGCGGTTGCTGCGCTGCTGCATGCCATAGGTGGGCACGCGGGACAGGGACGACATGGCAGCAACCTCGAAAGCCGGAAAGACGCCGCCAGTCTAAAGCGCGGCGCGGCGGCTGTCAGCGCTGGCCGATGCGCAATTGGAACTGGGCGACACCGTCGATGCCGGCGCTGACCTGGTCGCCGGGCTGCAAGGCGCCGACGCCGGCCGGGGTGCCGGTGAAGATCAGGTCGCCGGGCTGCAGCGCCACCGATTGCGACAGGTAGGCGATCACGTCAGGCACCGCCCAGATCTGGTCCGCCAGGTCACCGCGCTGGCGCTCCTCGCCGTTCACCGTGAGCCAGATGGCGCCGCTGGCCGGGTGGCCCAGGGTGCTGGCCGGGATCAGCGCGGTGCACGGCGCCGATTCGTCGAAGCCCTTGGCCCAGTCCCACGGCCGGCCCTGCTTCTTGGCCTGGGCCTGCAGGTCGCGGCGGGTCAGGTCCAGGCCCACGCCGTAGCCCCACACATGCGCCAGGGCCTGCTCGGGGGCGATGTCGACGCCGCCCTCGGCGATGGCCACCACCAGTTCCACCTCATGGTGCAGGTCGGCGGTCAGCGGCGGGTAGGCGATCACGCCCTCGGCCGGCACCACGGCGTCGGCGGGCTTGCAGAAGAAGAACGGTGGCTCGCGGTCCGGATCATGGCCCATTTCCCGCGCGTGCTCGGAATAGTTGCGGCCCACGCAGAACACCCGGCGCACGGGGAAACGGCGGCTGTCGCCGGCAATGGCGACGCTGGCGGCGGGCGGTGGGGCAATCACGTACTCGGTCATGGAGGGGCTCCTGATGGCAAAGGCAGACCTGCAGTGTGCCCGCCGGCAGCGGTGCCTGGCTTGGACAGCGCCGCGCGGATTATGGACAGCGCAACGCAATGGCGCATACTTTCCCTGTAGCGTCACCACAAGGAGTACCCATGAGCGATCACGACGACAACGTCATTCCCCTGCGCCGCACCAAGGTGTTCGAGGACGACGGCAGCGAACCGGCACTGCTCGACGAGGTCATGCGCCGGCTGATGGTGCAGACCTTCGCCGGCACCGACATCGACTGCGCCGCCATCCACACCCAGGGCCAGTACCGCCAGGCCCTGGCGTACATGATCCAGGGCATCCTCAACGGCCCCAACCCCGGCGACAACCTGCTGGCCTTTGCCCTCAAGACCATTCACATGTCCGGCGAGGAATTCGCCAAGCTCGACGGCTACGGCCCCAAGCTGTGCGCCCAGGCCCTGCTGGACATGGGCAACGGTGTGCCCGGCTCGGTGGAGAAGATGCAGCGGGTGCGGCGCATCCTGCGCAGCGGCCTGCACCCGGTGGGCCCGGACGATACCCCTTCCGAGCCCTGAGCGGCGTTACTCGGCGCTGGCCGCGGCGCGGTCGGCGCGCCACTGCGCCAAGGTGGCGTTGGCCTGTTGCAGCTGTTGCTCCAGGCGCGCCTCGCGCAGCACCTGGGCCTTGCTGGCCTTAGCCTGGGCCGCCTGCTCCTGGCGCAGCACCTCGATCTGCTGGGCCTGGGCCTCGCGCGCGCCCAACGCCTGAGCCAATTGCGTGGCCAGGGCCGTGGCCTCGGCGGCCTTGTCGGCCAGGGCCTGGGTGGCGGTGTCCTGATCCTTGCGCGCCTGGCGTGCCTCCACCAGCATGCGTTCGTTGTCGCGGTTCAGGCGCATCAACTCGTCCTGCTTGACGATCAGGCTCTGCTGCAACTGCCGCACTTCCACCTGCACCTGCTGCACCTGGCTTTCGTGGCGGCGCTGGTCCTGGTCGCGCTGCTCCTTCACCGCCTGGCGGTAGTGCTCCAGGGCGTCGCGGGCGTGCTGGTGCTTGTCTTCCAGCGAGCGGATGTGTTCGTCCTTCTCCTGCACGCGCAGTTGTAGGTCGCTGCATTCCTGGCCCAACCGCGCGTTGCGGGTGTGCTCGGCCTGCAACGAGGTGCGGCAGGTGGCCAGCTGCTCCGACTCACTGGCCAGGGCCTCGGCCTGGATCTCGAACTGCTGCAGCAACGCGGCGTGGGCCTTGGCGGCTTCGGCCAGGTCGGCTTCGAGCACGGCTTTCTGCAGGTCGAAACGCGCCTGGGCCTGCTGCACGTACTCGTCGCCCTCCTCTTTCAGGCGCAAAGCCAGGCGGCCTACCAGTTCGCCCAGCTCCTGGGTCAGGTGCTCGCGCGGGGCCTGGCGGCGCTGGTCGGTTTCTTCCAGCTCCTTGAGATAGCGGTGAATGGTGGTCTTCGAACCGGTGTTGCCCAACGCCACGCGCACGGCGTCGATGGTGGGGTTCTCGCCCCGCGCCAGCAGCGCCTCACGCGCCTTTTGCACCACTGCCTTGTTGATCCCACCCCGTGCCATGCCTGCTCCTTTGAAGTGTACTGCGGTATGTATTCTGTAATGGCGCGCAATATACCCCATTGGCGCGACGCTGCGTAGCCGCTGCCGCAGGCTGCGCTGGCCTTTTCATGCACTGGAGATATTCAGTGTTCATGCCGGCCAGCGCAGCCTTCGGCAGCGGCTACAGGATTGTATCGAGGCGCAGACATTGACCTGGATCCACATCAGTGGTCGAATGCGCGCCAGTTTCAGGTGCCCTCAGCCGCCGTGCTCAGGGTGAAACGGGAAGCCGGTGCGTCACTTTGGTGATCAGTCCGGCGCTGCCCCCGCAACGGTAAGCGAGCGAACGCGTCAACAGGCCACTGTGCATCGTGCATGGGAAGGCGGCGCGTTCATGCCCCTCGCAAGCCCGGAGACCGGCCTGCAAACGCTTCAATTGGCAACCCGCGGTGGGCGGGCGCAGGCCGGTTTCCGTGGGCGTTTGCGCCCGCGATTTGCCATGCGTGTCCCTCCGGGTTCATCTTTTCCTGACTGTAGTTGGAACAGCATGTCCCGCACTTCCCTGCTTCACCGCCTGGCCCCGTGCCTGGCCTTGTCCTTGCCCGTGCACGCCGCCGATGAGCTGGCGCTGCCGGCCACCACCATCAGCGAACGCGCCGACACCGCGCTGGCCACCCCTGGCACCGCAGGCTCGCGCCTGAACCTGACGCCGCTGCAAACCCCGGCCAGTATCAGCAGCCTCGACGAAGACGCCATCGACCAGCGCAACAACCTCACGGTGCAGGAAGCCGCCACCCGTGCGCCCGGCATCACCAGCATCGCCGCGCCGGGCAACGGCAATACGGCGCTGTCGGCGCGCGGCTTCAGCGGCCACGAGTCAGTGATGACCCTATTCGACGGCGCGCGCCTGTACACCGGCGCCGGCACCCAGACCTTCCCGGTGGACCCGTGGATGGTGGAGCGCATCGACGTGATCCGCGGCCCGGCCTCGGTGCTGAACGGCGAAGGTGCCACCGGCGCGGTGATCAACGTGATCCCCAAGAAGCCCTTCGAGGGCGCCATCAGCAACCACCTGCGCGTGGGCTACGGCAGCGACGACCGCCAGCAGACCGCGTTCGACAGCGGCGGCTCGCTGGGCGAGCGCCTCAGCTACCGGCTGACCCTGGACCAGCAAAGCAGCAATGGCTGGGTAGACCGTGGCCAGTCCTCAAGCCTGGCCTTCAGCGGCGCCCTGCGCTGGCAAGCCAGCGACGACCTGAGTTTCACCCTGGCCCATGAGCAGGGCGACAGCCGCCCCATGAGCTACCTGGGCACGCCGCTGATCGACGGCCACTACCACGACAGCCTGCGCGACAAGAACTACAACGTGCGCAACGCCGTGCAGCACTACGACGACCAATGGACCCGGCTGACCAGCGACTGGTCCCTGAGCGATGCCATCAGCGCCAGCAACGAGCTGTACTACATCAAGAGCCGCCGCCACTGGCGCAACGCCGAAAGCTACAGCTGGGACAGCAGCCAGGGCCAGCTGCTGCGAGGCAGCTACCTGGAAATCAAGCACCACGAAGAACAGTTGGGCGACCGCCAGACCTTCACCTTCGACCACCGCCTGTTCGGCCTGGCCAGCAAGACCGTGGTGGGCGCCGAGTACAACCGCATCCGCTTCGGCCTGGCCAACAACTCGCCCTACACCGATGTCGGTGGCGACTACGTAGACCCCTGGGCGCCGGCGCCGGGCTGGTTCCACAGCCAGTCGCCGTTCCAGGCCCTCAGCCAGAGCACCACCCAGACCTTCGCGCTGTTCGCCGAGAACCGCCTGCAGCTGTCCGAGCGCTGGGCGCTGGTGACCGGCGTGCGCCGCGACCAGAACCACATCCAGCGTGACGACGCGCGCACCAGCACCCGCAGCGACGTCAATCTGGACGGCGGCAACTGGCGCGCCGGGCTGGTGTTCGCGGTCACCGACCAACTGTCGCTATACGGCCAGTACAGCACCAGCCAGGACGGCGTCAGCGACCTGGTCACCCTCAACCCCACCCAGCAGCAGATGGACCTGGCCCGGGCAAAACAGACCGAGGTGGGCCTCAAGCAGCAGTTCTGGGATGGCCGCGGCGCCTGGACCCTGGCCGCCTACCACATCGTCAAGCGCAAGCTGTTGACCACCGACCCCATCACCCGCGACACCCTGCAGGTGGGCCAGCAGTCCTCGAACGGCCTGGAAGCCAGCCTGGAACTGGCGTTGGCCGACCATTGGCAGCTGTCGGCGAACGCCGCGGTGGTGCGCGCCCGTTACGATGACTTCGATGAAGCGGTGAATGGCCAGGTGCTGTCGCGCGCCGGCAACCGCCCCACCGATGTGCCCCGGCGCAGCGCCAACCTGTGGCTGAGCAAGGCCATCACCGAGCGCATCGACGCCGGGGCCGGCCTGCGCTACGTGGCTGCGCGCTACGCCAACACCGCCAACAGTGCGCAGGTGCCGGGGTATACGGTGGTGGATGCCAACCTCGGCTGGCAGGCGCTGCCGGACGTGCGCCTGGGGTTGCAGGTCAACAACCTGCTGGACCGGCGTTATGCGGTGTCGCAGCAGAACGACGGCGCGCAGTGGCAGATGGGGCAGCCGCGGTCGTTGTTCGTGACGGCGGATTATCGGTTTTGACGGTGGCGGGCCGGGACGCGGCCTCGTAGCAACAACCGTCCTTGTGGGAGCTGGCTTGCCAGCGAGCTTTTATCGCCCCAACAGCTCGCTGGCAAGCCAGCTCCCACAGGCTGCGTCCGGCCGCCCCATCGATCCTTCAGCTACCCGCCGGCGGCAGGCGGAAATCGGCGCGCGCGTCGACGTAGCGCAACGCCGACTTGCTGTCTTTCCAGCCCACGTAACTCATCAACGACTTCTGGTCCCAGCCGCTCTGGCTGGCCCAGTTGGCGAAGCCGCGGCGCAGGGAGTGGCTGCTGTAGGCCTCGCCGTCCAGCCCGGCGCCCATCAGCGCCTCACGCAGCAGGTGCATCACGCTGTAAGGGTGCAACGCACGGTCGCCCAGCCGGCCCCAGCGGTCGATGCCGCGAAACACCGGCCCGTGGGCGATACCCGCGGTTTCCAGCCAGTCGCAGTACGCATCCACCGGGCACAGGCGTTCCAGGGCCGGCACGCTGTAGGTGGTGCCCCGGTTGTTGCGGTCGCCCTTGCTCCACGGCAGGAACAACTGCAGCCCCTCGCCACGCCGGGCTTGAATGAACTGCACGTCCAGCCGGCACAGCTCCTCGCTGCGGAACGCGCGCCAGAAGCCCACCAAAATCAGCGCCTTGTCGCGTCGGCAGCGCAGCAGGCGCTTGGCGTCGGTGGCGGCCAGCGCGTCCTTGATCTGCCCGTCCAGCCAACGCACGCAGCGCTCAAGGCCCAGCAGTTGCAAGGGCTCGGCCTGCTTTTCCTGCTGCGGGTGCAGGGTGCGGATGCCCTTCATCACCTGCTTCACCTGGGGGCTCTTGGTCGGGTCGGGGAAGCCCTGGCTGCTGTGCCACTGGGCCAGCGCGGCCAGGCGCAGGCGCAAGGTGTTGAGCGACAGCTTGCCGGCGAAGGCGGCCAGGTAACGGGCGATGGCGTCACTGGTGGCGGGCAGGAAGCCGCCCCAGGTCACCTCGAAATGCTCGATGGCCGACTGGTAGCTGCGCCGGGTGTTCTCGCGGGTGCCGGCGGCGATGTAGCGGTCTACCTCGGAAACCATGGGGTGCCTGTGAGCAAAGCGGGCCTGCAGTATACCGTAGCCGCCATGGCGGACGTGAATATGCAACTATGTAATATCTAAAAAGCTTTAGATTCCTTAAATTAATAATTACCTTAGAACAAAATCGAATTTCACAGCGCCACATCCTACCTTTATGTTCTTCATCAACGACCGACCCCACGCCAGGCGGAGGCCCTTGATAACGCTCCATTCATAAGGGAAGCACCCATGAGCATCGAGTTCATCGGCTACATTGGCGGTCACCACAGCTCCGAAATCCACCCGGCCAGCGGCCCGGTCCTGCAGGCCGACTACATCGAGACAGTCGCCCGCGCCCACGAGGAAGCCGGCTTCGACCGCGCTCTGGTGGCGTTCCACTCCAACAGCCCCGACAGCACCCTGATTGCCAGCCACGCCGCCAGCGTGACCAAAAAGCTGCAATTCCTCATTGCCCACCGCCCCGGCTTCGCCGCCCCTACCCTCGCCGCCCGCCAGTTCGCCACCCTCGACGTGCTCAACGGCGGCCGCACCGCCGTGCACATCATCACCGGCGGTGACGACAAGGAGCTGCGCGCCGACGGCAGCTTCATCGGCAAGGACGAGCGCTACGCGCGCACCGACGAATACCTGACCGTGCTGCGCCAGGAATGGAGCGCCGACCAGCCGTTCGACTTCAAGGGTGACTACTATGAATTCGAAGGCGCGCATTCGGCGGTGAAAACCGCGCAGCCGATCCCGCTGTACTTCGGTGGCTCTTCCAAAGCCGCCATCGAAGTGGCCGGCAAGCACGCCGACGTCTACGCCCTGTGGGGCGAAACTTACGAACAGGTGAAGGAAGTGGTGACCCAGGTGCGTGCCGAAGCCGCCAAGCACGGCCGCACCGTGCGCTTCAGCCTGTCGCTGCGGCCCATCCTGGCCGACACCGAAGAGAAGGCCTGGGCCCGCGCCGAGAGCATCCTGGCCAAGGCCACCGCCCTGGCCGAGCAGCGCGGCTTCGTGCGCCGCGAGCCGCCCAACGAAGGCTCGCGCCGCCTGCTGGCCGCCGCCGCCAAAGGCTCGCGCCTGGACAAGCGCCTGTGGACCGGCATCGCCGGCCTGCTGGGCGCCCAGGGTAACTCGACCTCGCTGGTGGGCACCCCGGAACAGGTGGCCGAAGCCCTACTGGACTACTACGACCTGGGCATCACCACCTTCCTGATCCGCGGCTTCGACCCGCTGGAAGACGCCATCGACTACGGCAAGAAGCTGATCCCGCTGACCCGCCAGCTGGTGGCCCAACGTCAGGCCCGCGTTGCCTGAAAAACCGCCTGAAACAAGGAGTGAAGATGTCCCAGGTTCGTCACCCCGAACGCCTGCGCGCCTTTATCGGCGCCCTGGCCGAGCTGCTCGACAGCGACCCGCGCGAAGGCGACAAGCTGCACCGCGGCGGCCAACTGCTGCAGCAACTGGTGAGCGTCGACGACTGGCTGCCCGATGAGTACGCGCAGCCGTCACCGGAACGCTACCAACAGTTCCTGCTGCACGCCGACTCGCGCCAGCGCTTCTCGGTGGTCAGCTTCGTCTGGGGCCCGGGCCAGCGCACGCCGATTCATGACCACCGCGTATGGGGCCTGATCGGCATGCTGCGCGGCGCCGAAGACTCGCAGAACTACCGGCGCACCGACAGCGGCGCGCTGGTGCCCGACGGCGCGCCGATCCGCCTGCAGCCCGGCGACGTCGAGCCGCTGTCGCCGCGCAGTGGCGACATCCACCAGGTCAGCAACGCGTTTGCCGACCAAGTGTCCATCAGCATTCACGTGTACGGCGCCAACATCGGCGCCGTGCACCGGGCGGTGTACCAGCCCGACGGCACTGAAAAGCTGTTCATCTCCGGCTATTCGAACACCACGCTACCCAACATCTGGGACCTTTCCAAAGAGAACCACAGCCTATGAGCCACCCCCTGACTCGTTCCTTCGCCGACATTCGCCACGCCCTGCTGCAACGCCAGGAAGTGGCGCTGGTGGACGTGCGTGAAGAGGCGCCGTTTGCCCAGGCGCACCCGCTGTTCGCGGCCAATATCCCGCTGTCGAAACTGGAGGTGGAGGTCTACCCACGCATTCCCCGGCTGGACACCGCCATCACCGTCTACGACGACGGCGAAGGCCTGGCGCAACGGGCCGTGGAACGCCTGGCGCAGCTGGGCTACAGCGACGTGGCGCTGCTGGAAGGCGGCCTGCAGGGCTGGCGCGACGCCGGCGGCGAGCTGTTCATCGACGTCAACGTGCCCAGCAAGGCCTTTGGCGAGCTGGTGGAGCACCAGCGCCACACGCCGTCGCTGACCGCCGAAGAGGTCAAGGCACTGCTCGACCGCCAGGCCGACGTGGTGGTGCTGGACGCCCGGCGCTTCGACGAATACCAGACCATGAGCATTCCCACCGGCATCAGCGTGCCAGGCGCCGAACTGGTGCTGCGTGCCCGTGAACTGGCGCCGGACCCGGCCACCCGCATCATCGTCAACTGCGCCGGCCGCACGCGCAGCATCATCGGCACCCAGTCGCTGGTCAACGCCGGCCTGCCCAACCCGATCTCGGCCCTGCGCAACGGCACCATCGGCTGGCTGCTGGCCGGGCAAACCCTGGACCACGGCCAGGCGCGCCAGTTCGCCGCCACCAGCGAAGCCACCCGCCAGCTGGCCAGCGCCGACGCCCGCCGCGTGGCCGACCAGGCCGGGGTCAAGCGCGCCTCGCTCAAAGCCTGGCAGCAATGGCAGGCCGAGGCCGGCCGCACCCACTACCTGTTCGACGTGCGCACGCCCCAGGAATTCGAGGCCGGGCACCTGCCTGGCGCCCGCTCTACCCCCGGCGGCCAGCTGGTGCAGGAAACCGACCACTACGCCAGCGTGCGCGGTGCGCGCCTGGTGCTGGTGGACGACGACGGCGTGCGCGCCAACATGAGCGCCTCGTGGCTGGCCCAGCTGGGCTGGGACGTGCACGTGCTGGACGGCGTCGAGGCCAGCGCCTTCACAGAGCGCGGTGCCTGGAAGCCGGCCATCCCGGCGGTGCCTTCCTATGAGGTGATCAGCCCGGACACCCTGGCCGACTGGCTGACCCAGGGCGACACCCAGCTGCTGGACTTCACCACCAGCGCCAACCATGTGAAGCAGCACATCCCCGGCGCCTGGTGGGCCCTGCGTGCAGATCTCGCCAACGTGCTGGAGAAGCTCCCGGCCGCCGAGCGCTACGTGCTCACCTGCGGCAGCAGCCTGTTGGCGCGCTTTGCCGTCGGCCAGGTGCAGGCGCTGACCGGCAAGCCGGTGTTCGTGCTGCGCGACGGCACCGCCAGCTGGCTGGCGGCGGGCCTGCCCACCGAGAGCGGCGACAGCCACCTGGCCTCGCCGCGCATCGACCGCTACCGCCGCCCATACGAAGGCACCGACGCCCCGCGCGAGGCCATGCAGGCGTACCTGGACTGGGAGTTCGGCCTGGTCGAGCAACTGGCCCGCGACGGCACCCACGGCTTCCACGTGATCTAAAAACCCTGAAAATAAATGTGGGAGCTGGCTTGCCAGCGAGCTTTTCGGCCTCAACAGCTCGCTGGCAAGCCAGCTCCCACACTGGCGGCCGCTGCTACACGCCCTATGGAGCATCTACATGCCCTTGCCTCGCCTGCTGTCCACCGCCCTGCTGTGCCTGGCCGCCACCCTGGCCCACGGCGCCGACCTGCAACCGCTGAAGGTCGCCAACCAGAAGTCCACCATCAAGGCCCTGCTGCAGGTGTCCGGTGAGCTTGAACACGTGCCCTACACCATCGACTTTTCCGAATTCCCTGCCGCCGCCCCCCTGGGCGAGGCGCTGAACGCCGGCGCCGTTGACGTCGGCGCCCTGGGCGATGCGCCCTACGTGTTCGCCCTGGGCGCCGGCGCGCCGCTGAAAGTGGTGAGCATCACCCACATGAACGGCCGCTACACCACCGCCCTGCTGGTGCCCAAGGACTCGCCCATCCAGCAGGTGGGCGACCTCAAGGGCAAGCGCATCGTCACCACCAAGGGCTCCATCGGCCACCTGCTGGTGATCAAGGCCTTGCACGAAGCGGGGCTTAAAACCAGCGACGTGACCTTCGCCTTCCTGCTGCCCAGCGAATCGCGGGTGGTGCTGGAAAACGGCAGCGTCGACGCCTGGTCCACCTGGGACCCGTACACCACCGTGGCCACCGCCAGCGGCCAGGAGCGGGTGCTGGTCAGTGGCGCCACGCTGCTCACCAACCACCTGTACCTGGCGGCCACCAGCCAGGCCATCGCCGACAAGCGCGTGCAGCTGCAGGACTTCGTCGCCCGCGTCGACCGCGCCTGGCAGTGGGCCAACGGCCACCCGCGTGAATACGCCGCCGCCATGGCCAAGGTCACCGGCCTGCCGCTGGAGATCCAGTTGGCGGCCGCGCAGAACACCCACATGGAACGCGTGCCCATCGACGCCCAGGTCATCAAGGGCCTGCAGCAGACCGCCGACCTGTACCGCAGCGAAGGCATCCTCACCAAAGCGGTGGACGTGTCCCACGGCTTCGACCCCAGTTTCAACGCCAGCACCCCCCTCGCCGCCAGCGCCCAGTGATTGATCAAAGGAGTATGACCATGACCCAGCAACGCCAACTCAAACTCGGAGCCATGATCCACGGCGTCGGCCACGGCTGGGGCGAATGGCGCCACCCCAAGGCGCTGCCCAACGCCAGCACCAGCCTGGCCTTCTACAAGCAGCAGGCGCAGCTGGCGGAAGCGGCCAAGTTCGACTTCGCCTTTATCGCTGACAGCCTGCACATTCACGAAAAGTCCAGCCCGCATTACCTCAACCGCTTCGAGCCGTTGACCATTCTCTCGGCGCTGGCGGCCACCACCGAGCACATCGGCCTGGTAGCCACCGTCACCGTCAGCTACACCGAGCCGTTCCAGGTGGCGCGCCAGTTCGCCTCCCTGGACCTGCTCAGCGGCGGCCGCGCCGGCTGGAACGTGGTGACCTCGTGGCTGAGCGGCACCGCCGACAACTTCGGCAAGCCCGAGCACCCGGCCCACGCCACCCGCTACCGCATCGCCCGCGAGCACGTGGACGTGGTCAAGGGCCTGTGGGACAGCTGGGAAGACGACGCCTTCACCTACGACAAGCAGACCGGCCAGTTCTTCGACCCGGCCAAGCTGCATACCCTGGGCCACAAGGGTGAGTTCTTCGCGGTCAAGGGCCCGCTGAACATCGCCCGCTCGCCCCAGGGCCAGCCGCCGATCTTCCAGGCCGGCACCTCGGAAGACGGCCGCCACTTCGCCGCCGGCAACGCCGACGCGATCTTCGTTCACGGCGAGAACTTCGAACAGGCCAGCGCCTACTACCAGGACCTCAAGCGCCGCGCCGCCGAGGCCGGCCGCGACCCGCACAAACTGGCCATCCTGCCTGGCATCCGTCCCATCGTCGGCCGTGACGAGGCCGAGGTGGAAAGCCGCTACCAGCAGGCCGTGGACCTGGTCAGCATCGAGGACGCCATCGTCGCCCTCGGCCGGCCGTTCAACGACCATGACTTCAGCCAATACCCGCTGGACGCGCCCTTCCCCGACGTCGGCCACCTGGGCGCCAACAGCCACAAGGGCAGCAGCGAGCGCATCATCGAACTGGCGCGCGAGAACGACTGGACGCTGCGCGAGGTGGCGCTGTATTTCTCGCGGCCCAAGCGTGACTTCGTCGGCACGCCTGCGCAGGTGGCCGACCACATCGAACACTGGTTCAAGGCCGGCGCCGCCGATGGTTTCATCATCAACTCGGTGCTGCCCGATGGCCTGCAGTATTTCACCGAACTGGTGGTGCCGGTGCTGGTGCAGCGCGGGCTGTTCCGCGACGCCTACACCGGCACCACCCTGCGCGAGCACCTGGGCCTGGCCGTGCCGGCCAACCGCAACGCCGCGCCGGCCGCCGCCAGGGCGCCTGCCGAGGAAGAACTGGCATGAGCGAATTCAGCTACCGCACCCTGCTGCCGACGCTGACCGCGCAACTGGCCGCCAGCGCCGAGCTGCACGACCGCACCGGGCAGTTCCCGGCGACCAACTTCGCCCTGCTGCACCGCCATGGCCTGCTGGGCTACACCGTGCCCACGGCCTACGGCGGTGGCGGCGCTAACCTGGCCCAGGCGCGCGACGTGATCGCCGCCGTGGCCCGTGGCGAGCCGTCCACGGCGCTGATCCTGGTGATGCAATACCTGCAGCATGCGCGGCTGCCGTTCAGCAACTGGCCCGAGGCGCTGCGCCAACAGGTGAGCGAGGACGCGGTGCGCAACGGCGCGCTGATCAACGCCTTGCGCGTGGAGCCCGACCTGGGCACGCCGGCGCGCGGCGGCCTGCCGGCGACCATCGCCCGGCGCACGCCCGAGGGCTGGCGCCTGAGCGGCACCAAGATCTATTCCACCGGCAGCCACGGCCTGAGCTGGTACAGCGTGTGGGCGCGAAGCGACGACGCCGACCCGCTGGTGGGCGCCTGGCTGGTGCACCGCGACACCCCGGGCATCGCCATCGTCGACACCTGGGACCACCTGGGCATGCGCGCCACCTGCAGCCATGAGATCACCTTCGATGACGTGCTGGTGCCGCTGGACCACGCCGTCAGCGTCAGCCCGGCCAGCGCCCCGGCGGCTGAACTGGACGCCCAGGGCCTGCTGTGGATGGCGGTGCTGTTGTCTGCCGTGTACGACGGCGTGGCGCAGTCGGCCCGCGACTGGCTGGTGCAGTGGCTCACCGAGCGCACGCCGTCCAACCTCGGCGCGCCGCTGTCGAGCCTGCCGCGCTTCCAGGAGACCGTCGGCCAGATCGACACCCTGCTGTTCAACAACCGCAGCCTGCTGGACGCCGCCGCCCAAGGCCTGACAGCGCCGCAGCACGCGGCGCAGATCAAGTACCTGGTCACCGACAACGCCATCCGCGCGGTGGAGCTGGCCATCCAGGCCTCGGGCAACCCCGGCCTGTCGCGCCACAACCCGCTGCAACGGCACTACCGCGACGTGCTCTGCAGCCGCGTGCACACGCCGCAGAACGACGCCATTTTCACCGGCGTCGGCAAGGCCGCCTTCGCCGCGTCAAGCACAGGAGTCACGCCATGAGCGACCTGGTCATCGCCAGCCAGCTGGACGCGCCGTTCAACCAGGCCCTGCGTGCGCGCCTGGCCACCACCCACCCCGGCGTGAAGGTGATAGAGGTGCCGGTGGGCGTGCCCAGCGACCTGCCGCCCGAGGCGCGCATTCTCATGGGCCGGCCCATCAACGTGCGCGGCTACCAGGCCCCGGACACCCCGCCGCCGGGCTGGCCCTACGGCCTGCGCTGGATTCAGCTGGCGTCCTCGGGCATCGATTTCTACCCGGCGTGGCTGTTCGACGGCCTGCCGGTGACCACCGCGCGCGGCAGTGCCAGCGACCCGATTGCCGAGTTCGCCTTGGCGGCGATCTTCGCCCGCAACAAGCACCTGCCCGACATTTGGGTGAACAACGCCGACTGGCAGTTCACCGCCCTGACGCCGGTGAAGGGCCAGACCTTGGGTATTCTTGGTTTCGGCTCCATTGGCACGGCGCTGGCGCACAAGGCCCAGGCCCTGGGCCTGCGGGTGGTTGCCCTGCGCCAGAGCGACGCGCCGCTGGGCGTGGCTGGCGTGGAGACGGCGCGTGACATTCACCACCTGTTCGCCGAATCAGATCATTTGGTCGTGGCCGCGCCGCTGACGCCGGACACCCGCCACCTGATCAACGCCGAAGTGCTGGCCAGCGCCAAGCCGGGGTTGCACCTGATCAACATCGCCCGTGGCGGATTGCTGGACCAGGACGCGCTGCTGCACGCCCTGGACCATGGGCCGCTGGGCTTCGCCACCCTGGACGTCACCGAGCCCGAACCGCTGCCCGACGGCCACCGCCTGTACAGCCACCCCAAGGTGCGCCTGTCGCCGCACACCTCGGCCATCTCCACCCGCGGCGCCGAGGCGATTGCCGATATCCTGCTGGATAACCTCGACCGTTTCCTCACCGAACAGCCCCTGCACAACCTGGCTGACCGCGTACGCGGGTATTGACCAACACCGCGTTGCCTGCGGACGCGGCCTGCGGCCGCTGCTACGAGAAGCCCCGTAGCAGCGGCCAAAGGCCGCGTCCAAGCCCCACCCAAATCCCCCCGTAGCAGCTGCCGAAGGCTGCGTCCCAGGGCCCACACGAAAATGGCGGAAGGCAGCCGGAGTCGAACCTGCCCGGGAACGGCTGCCGTCCCCAACCGGGTTTGAAGCCCGGCCGCGCCACCGGGCGCGATTGCCTTCCTGTAAAGCGTTCAGCCGTCCTGCGCCAAGGGGTTTTCCAGGCGCAGGCGGCGGTGTTCGCCCAGCCTGCGGGTCAGGCCGATGCGGTCGAAGAATTCCAGCACCTGGATGCTGCGCTTGCGGCCCAGGCCCACCCGGTCACGAAACGCGGTGACCTGGATATCCGGCCCCAGCCCGTGCAGTTGCCTCAGCATAGCCGCCATTTGCCGCAACGTAGCGTCGGGGTAAAACAGATCCTTGACCACCTGGTGCACCTGCCCAAGCCTCGCCAGCTTGCGCAGCAGCAGGCGCACGCTGGCGTCGTCGTGACCGCTGGCGCTGGCCAGCTCGCGCACCCAGGGCGGGTCCAGGCCGCCCGCCTCCAGCAACGGCCGCAGGTGCTGCCACAAGGCATCGTCCCCAGCGTTCAATTGCGGCTGGTGGCCGGGCAGGTGCAGCCACGGCCCGCTGGCCAGCAGCGCCCCTTCACCCAGCAATTCCTCCAGCAGGCTGATGTACGCCGGGCGCTCCACCGGCAAGGCGGCGAAGCGCCGCAGCCGGTCGCGGTCGGGGCCCATCTGGTCGGCTTCCAGCTCATGAAAGCGTTCAAGGTGTGCCAGCAGCGCCACCTTCAGCGACTGCCAGCGCTGTTCGTTGAACAGCAACGGCCCCTGCCGCGTAGCCACCACCCGCACACCGGGCGGCGGCCGCCAGGTTTCGCGCAGGCGGTTGAACTGGCGCTCCAGGCGCTGCGGGTCGAGGCCGCTGCCGTTGTGGGCCAGCAGCATCGGCAAGGCGCCTTCAAGGCTGGTGGCGCTGGCCAAAACCTGCAACTGCGCCAGCCTTGCCGGGCTGCGGCGCTGGCGTGACGGCGCGAACGGGTCCAGCACGCGGCCGCCGCCCAGGGTGCGCTGGGCGCTCTGGTCGCGCAGCACCAGGCGGTCGCCGCGCACCGCCTGCATGGGCGCGTTCACCAGCAGTTGCGCGAGCATGCTGGCGCCGGGGGCCAGGCTGCTGCCCTCCAGCAGTGCCACCCGCGCGGTGACGTCCTGGGTGCCCAGGTGCACGTGCACCGGGCTGAAATGCTCGAAGGCCCTGGCTTCGCTGGCCAGCAGCTGCAGCTCGATGTCGATGCGCTGGCTGGGCGCGAACAACCATTCGGGCACCAGCCAGTCGCCGCGGTGGATGTGCGCCAGGGCCAGGCGCTCGCCGGCAAGGTTCAGTGCCACCCGTTGCCCGGCCAGGGCCTGGCTGGCGGCCTGGTTCTGGGCGTGCAGGCCGCGCACTTTCACCGGGCGGCCTTCGGCCCCCAGCAGCAGCGCGTCGCCCACTTGCACCTGGCCGGCGATGGCCGTGCCGGTCACCACGATGCCGGCGCCCTGCACCGTGAACGCGCGGTCGATGGCCAGGCGAAAGCCGCCGCTGTCGCGGGCCTGGCGCATTTCGCGCTGCATCATCACCAGGGTCTTGAGCAGCGTATCGATGCCGGCGCCGGTGACGCTGGACACAGGAATGCGCCGCGCCGCCGCGTAGGGCCCGTCGGCCAACAGCCGATCTACCTGGGCCTGCACTTCGCGCACGCGCTCCGGCGGCACCCGGTCGCACTTGGTGATGGCCACCAGCGCCTGGGGAATGCCCAGCAGTTGGACGATGGCCAGGTGTTCCAGGGTCTGCGGCATGATGCCGTCGTCGGCGGCCACCACCAGCAGCACCAGGTCGATGCCCTGGGCGCCGGCGAGCATGTTGTGGACGAAGCGCTCGTGGCCGGGCACGTCGATGAAGCCGGTCAGCGGGGCGTCACGTTCCAGCGCCGCGTACTGGTAGCCCAGGTCGATGGTGATGCCGCGCTCGCGCTCCTCGCGGCGGCGGTCGCCGGCCTGCCCGGTGAGCGCCGCCAGCAGCGCGGTCTTGCCGTGGTCGATGTGGCCGGCGGTGCCAATGATCACGGTGCGGCCCACCCGGGCAACTGCGCCAGGAACGCCGGTTCATCGTCCAACTGGCGCACGTCCAGCCACAAGGCGTCGTCGTCCAGGCGCCCCAGCACCGGAATCGGCAGGCCGCGCAGGCGCGCCTCCAGGCCAAGCAACTGGCGCCCGCGCAGGCGCTTGGACACCTGCGGGCGCAGGCACAGCGCCGCGCCGGGCAAGCGCGCCACCGGCTGGCTGCCGCTGCCGATCATGCCCAGCGCCGGTTCGACGGACACGGTCCAGCCCTGCCCCACCGCTTGCGCCACGGCAGATAGCAGGCGCCCGGCCTGGGCCAGCAGCTGCTCTGGCGGGCGGGTCAGCAGGTGCAAACTGGGCAGGCGCTCGGCCAGGCGGTCGGGGTCGCGGTACAGGCCCAGCACCGCTTCCAGCGCCGCCAGGGTCAGCTTGTCGACCCGCAGGGCGCGTTTGAGCGGGTTTTTCTTGATCTTCGCGATCAGGTTCTTGTGGCCCACGATCAGCCCCGCCTGTGGCCCGCCCAGCAGCTTGTCGCCGCTGAAGGTGACAATGTCGGCGCCGTCGGCCAGGGCCTGGCGCACCGTGGGCTCGGCGGGCAGGCCCCAGCGCGTCAGGTCCAGCAGGCTGCCGCTCCCCAAGTCCTCCAGCAGCGGCAGGCCGTGCTGGTGGGCCAGCTGCGCCAGCTCGGCGGTGGGCACCTGGGCGGTAAAGCCCTGGATGCTGTAGTTGCTGCTGTGCACGCGCATCACCAGGCCGCTGCGCGGGTTGATGGCGGCCTCGTAGTCGCGGGCGTGGGTGCGGTTGGTGGTGCCCACCTCGTGCAGCTTCACCCCGGCGCGGGCCATGATGTCGGGGATGCGAAAGGCGCCGCCGATCTCGATCAGCTCGCCGCGCGAAATGATGCCTTCCTTGCGTGCGCCCAGGCTGTTGAGGGCCAGCAGCACGGCGGCGGCGTTGTTGTTGACCACCGTCACCGCCTCGGCGCCGGTCAGTTCGCGAATCAGGCCCTCGATCAGGTCGTCGCGGTCGCCGCGCTTGCCGGTGGCCAGGTCGAATTCCAGGTTCAACGGGTAGCGGGCCGCGGCCAGCACCGCCTCGACCGCCACCTCGGGCAACAGCGCCCGCCCCAGGTTGGTGTGCAGCACCGTGCCGGTGAGGTTGAACACCCGGCGCACGCGGCTCTGGTGCTGCACGTGCAGCCGCTCGCTGACGCGGCCCAGCAGCACCTCGGCTGACAGTTCGGCGGCTTGCGAAGGCTCGCCTTGGCGCAGGTCATCGAGCAGCCCGCGCAATGTTTCTAGGGTGGCCGGGCGGCCATAGCGGTCGAGCAAAGGCAGGCAGGCAGCATGGCGCAACAGGCTGTCGACCGAGGGCAGGCGCGGTGGCATCAGGGGGCTCCGGTGTAAATACCCCCACAGCGTAGCCGGTGACAGCTTTCCTGCCTGTTGGTTCTGCAAGGGGCGGTGCTCGGGGGCGCCCCGGATAATGAACCCTCATCAATCAGGAGCAATACCATGTCTACACAACTGCGCAACGCACAGGCCGTCGACGACGTACGCTGGGAGTTCGAGGGTGGCAATGGCTACCAAGCCGACGAAGTCAGTTTCTCCCATAACGGCACCGACTGGGTGTTACGGGCTTACTACAAGCGCGGGCACATTGGGGAAAGTCATGCGGTATGGCTGTATATCCGCGGCGCCGCCGACCAACCTCTGAACGGCACCTTCAACCTCGATGACGTACTGACGCCCAACAGGGACGCCTTCTGCTACTTTCTGGAGGAGGTTCAAGAAGATTGGTTTGATGCGTACACCCCCACTGGCCAGGTCGAATTCAAAATCGATCCCACTGGCCTCAGCACCGGCCAAATCACTGCATTGATCGGGCTGGACCTGAAACTGCATGTCAGCTTCAGCGTGGCGCAGACCACCGCAGACACCCCGCGAATCGTTCCCGCCGCTGAGGAAAAAGTGCAAGCCCTGCGCGCCAGGTACCTGCACGCGTAACCCTGTAGCAGCGGCCACCAGGCCGCGTCCGGGGACCGGCGCGGTTACCGGACGCGGCCTGGTGGCCGCTGCTACAGGGCTGGGTTTTAACTGCCCAGCAACCAGTAGACATCCGCCTGGAATCCCAGAAGCACATCCCTGGCGGGCGCGCTCGTGACGCGCATCTGTGGGGCACTGGCCCAGCCGGAGACGACATAGGCAATAGCGACAGTGCCGCCATCACCAAAATCCGTGTCTGGTTGCCCATCGGCCAGGAGCCGTACCAGGGCCACTTTCGATCCATTCTGGAACAGATACGTCATGAGCACCATTCGCTCGGCTTCACCTTCGCCATGGAAGGCGCCTTGGACCCAGCCATTTTCACCGGGCGTGAGCAACGGCTCACCGTGGTTGAAATCCGGAGCCACTGCCCCCCGCGCGGTAAAGCCGAACACGATGCCAGCGAAGTTGTCCGTATACCCTGTGCCGCCAATGACCCGAAGTCCGCCCTCACCGCCTAATAACGCAGCGGCCGTGAACCCCGAGCTTTGTGGCACCAGCACATAGCCCGGCAAAAGAGCCGATTGGCCGAACCCGTAGTCCAGCCCCTGGGCGGTTACGCATAGCAGGTACTTTCTTTCCTGTGACAGGCCAACCAGCTCTGCTACCAGGAGGACGATCGCCTGGTGATCGGGGTGTGCGGACGGCTGTACCACTGCGTCGATGGGAGCATTATCCGCCACGCCTGTACCGGCCATGGTCACCACACAGTACCCGGTCTGGTTGAACGCCCTGTCCACGCCGCCCCTGCCATCAAGGCGGACCACGACTGACATCGTCGCTCCATCCCCGTCCCACCTGACCGGGAATATCAGGTAGAGCTTGTCACCGGCGACCAGGCTTTGGGTGAGTGAGCCAGCCCTGCCAGGCAGGCCAGACGTGCCATTTGCCTGTGGGTCAGAAACCGTCGGTTCAACCAACCGTGCACGCTTGTGCTCATGAACCACCAGTTCCGACACCCGCAGACGCACCCGCCCACCGACTCCGTAAGGCGTATGGTGGGTGCCATCGGCGTTGTAGCAAGTAACGATCAACTCGTTGCCCAATGCGCCGGTCACCAGGATTCGCTCGTCGGCGAGCAGGTGCAAATGGTTGCCGTTGCCCAGCGCGTCATGGAAGAAGCCACGACCGCGTACGAAGGCTGCATCCAGCTCGCCTGTCGAGGTGAATTTCGTTACATAGTCCCCCGCCAGGGACGGGCGTTGCGACAACGCGAACAGGCCGCCTTCGTTGCTGGGTATCAAGGCACGCACCAATGCATTGCTGCCCGTATGGTCCAGGTTGACGTGGCCGCCACCGAACTCAGGCTTCAAGCTGCCAGCGCGTGCTGGGTGGGTTGGACGGTTCATCGCGGCTGCCTCCAGTGGGTGGAAGGCGTACCGTAGCAAGGGGCGGGTATCTCGTAACCTGTCAGAACCTGCAACCTACGTCCCCTGGCAGCGGCCGCCAGGTCAATGCTGGCCTGTGGCCTCCTGTCAAACCTACCAGTATCGCGCCCGGCGCCGTTTCTCTACGGTATGGCGAACCCCACACCGAGGGCGCGCCATGCAATATCTTACCCACTACGACGGAGCACGACGTTTGCTGTGGGGGTATTTTGCCCCGCTGGCGGTGCCCAGTTTCACGCCCCAGCTGCTGGACGATGTGCAGGCGCACGAGCAATCGCTGGACACCGCCGAAGGCCCGCTTCGTACCAGTGCCTTTCAGCCCGTGAATTACTATGCCTGGGCCTCGCGAACACCAGGCTACTTCAGCCTGGGTGGCGACCTGGCACATTTCGTCGACTGCATCGAACGGCGCGACCACGGCGTTTTGCTGGCCTACGCGACGCAGTGCGTGGATATCCTGCACCGGCGGATAATGCACTATCAGGCTTCGCCGCTGATTACCCTGGCACTGGTGCAAGGCCCGGCGCTGGGCGGTGGGCTGGAAGCGGCGCTGGCCAATGATGTGCTGATAGCCGAGGAGCACGCCACCTTCGGCTTTGCGGAAATCCTGTTCAACCTGTTCCCCGGCATGGGCGGCTACAGCCTACTGTGCCGACGCATCGGTATGCGTGCCACCGAGGCAATGATAGGTGGCGGCGCTACCTACTCGGCCAAGGCGTGCCTGGCCATGGGGGTTGTCGACCGGGTGGTGCCCACCGGCACGGGCGTGGCCGCGCTACACGCCTTCGTCGACGAAACCCAGGCACGCCACAACGGCCTTGCGGCGATGCATGCGGCGCGAGAGGTGGCCATGCCCATCAGCCATGAGGAATTGCTGACCATCACCGCCCAGTGGGTGGACGCCGCGTTGCGTCTGTCGCCAGCGAACCTGGTGCACATGAAGCATCTGGTGCAACGGCAACGCGCGCGCCTGGCGCCCCAGCCCTGAAACATCGGAGGAGGCATCATCATGGTGGACTATGTATTTGGCCATTCGCCCCAGGAGCTGGAGCGCCTGATGTTTCAGGCCCAGGTGCTGGAACCCTTAACCACACGCCTGATCCAGCAGATGGGCATCGAGCCCGGCATGCGCGTCCTGGACCTGGGCTGCGGCGCGGGCGACGTGACCCTGCTGGTCAGCGAATGGGTGGGGCGTGGGGGCGCGGTCATGGGCATTGATCGCAGCGCCGAGGCCGTGGCACTGGCCCGCCACCGTGCCAGGCTGGCGGGGTTGACGCAGGCGAGCTTTGTCGTCGACGAAATCGACACATTCACCAGCCGCCAGCCTTTTGATGCAGTGATTGGCCGTTACGTGATGGTGCACCAGGCGAACCCCGTGGCGTTCCTGCGCAAGGCGGCGGGGTTTCTATGGCCGGGGGGCGTGATGGGCTTGCATGAACTGCTGATCATGGAACCGATCGTTGAATCCCACCCCGGCGTTGCACTGTGGGACCAGCTGGGCCGGTGGTTCGTCACGGCCTTGCGCGCGGGGGCGCCAAATTGCGAGGTGGCGGGGCGAATGATCGAGTGTTTTGCCCAAGCCGGGTTGCCGCAACCGGGGCTGCTCTGCGAAAGGCCGGTGGGCGGTGGAGCGCAGTCACCCTTTTATCGTTGGGCAGCGGAGGCCATTCATGGCGTGTTGCCGCACTTGGTGCGCCTGGGGGTGACGTGCGAAGCAGAGGCCGATGTGGCGAGCCTGGAGCACCGCTTGCGCACGGCCTGCGTGCAGGCCCACGCGCAATTGCTGGGCCCCACGCAAATCTGCGCCTGGACCCAGGTGCCGTAGCAGCGGCCGCAGGCCGCGTCCGAAAGCGCCGCGTATTCCTTTAAACACCGGGGGGCCAGACGCAGCCTTCGGCAGCTGCTACGCGAACGTGGATACCCCGTGGACCGCGTCGCCTGCATCGCGGCCAAGGCCGGCTCCTACCACGAATAGTGTAGGAGCCGACTTTAGTCGCGATGCAGACGACGCCATTTCAAGACAGTTGCTGCTACGGGAAATGCCGCGTCAGGACGCGCCGGGGGACAGCAGCAGGTTTGGCGCCTGGCGCTGGTAGCCTTCTTCGTCCAGGCGCAGGTCCAGCGGCAGGCTGGCAAGGTCCGCCGACAACGCTTCGGCGTCGGCGTCGTGCTCCAGGTACAGCAGCTTGAGGTAGCTGCCGCAATGGGGGCAGGTTTCGGCGCGCAGCGGTGCCGTGCCCGGGGCGTGGCGGTCGGTGGCAAGGCTGGTGTATTGCAGGCCCTGGCTTTTCTCGCAGTAGATGCACTTGACCCGCACCGCGTGCCATTCGCAGGCGCACAGCGAGCACACCAGATAGCGCAGGCCGTTGTACGCGCCGCGGTGGCGGATGACCCCGGCCATGGCCGGCGAGCCGCAGGCCGGGCACTGGTTCAGGTGCGGGCCGGGCGTGAGCGCCATGCCCGGCATGTCCAGCAGCCAGTGGGTCCACGCAGCCTGCAGGGCCGCGCCCAGGAACGGCGCCACGGCAGCAGGCACCGCGCTGTATTGCCCGCTCAGCAGGCCCAGGGCCCAGACCTTGCGCTGGTCAGTGCTGGCCCCTTCCAATTGCAGCAACGCCTGCTGCACCGCGGGTTGCGCCGGCGGCGAATAACGCAGCAGCAAGGCGTCCAGCCACGGCTGCCAGGCCCCTTCGCGCACCAGGCTGTCGAACACCAGCGGCGGCAGGCCGTGCTGGTGGCACATCTGCAGGCGCTCGGGCGCAGGCGTCGGTGCTGCCGGTGGGTGGTCGAGCAGGCTCTGCTGCACCTGGCACAGGTCGCCCGCCAGGTTCAGGTACTCGCCCAGCGCGTGCCCGGCCGCCAGGCTGTGCAAGCGCGCGGCGCGGTGGCTGAACAGCCCCGCCGGCGGCAGGCTGAACAACGGCGGCGTGCTGCTGGAGGCGGCTATGTGTTGCGGTTCGAGAATCCTGCTCAAGGTTTGCTCCTGGGGGGATGATCGGTGACCTTGTCGCCGGTCACCTCGCGGTACCACAACGCGTGGTGCTTGCGCGCCCACGCCCGGCTGACCCAGCCATGCAGCATGGCGTCCACCGAACCCTTGATCCAGATACCGGCGTAGATATGCACGATGATGCTGGTCACCAGCACGAAGGCGGCCGCGGCATGGGCCAGCACCGCCAGGCGGATGGTGGTGATGCCGAACCACTGGCTGAAGTACACCCGCCAGATCACCACGCCACTCAACAGTAGCACCAGCATGCAGGCCAGCAAGGTCCAGAACAGCAGCTTTTGCCCCGGGTTGTACTTGCCGATGGGCGGCACGCCCTCCTCTTCGTTGAGCATCACCCGGTCGATGCGCTTGAGCCACAGCTTGTCGTTGTGGATGAAAAAGTTGGCGCGCCAGAAGCGAATCACCAGGCCCATGAACAGCACGAACATGGCCACGCCCATGAACGGGTGCAGGATGCGCGTCCACGGCCCGCCGCCGAACAGGTTGCTGAGCCAGAACAGCGCCGGGTGGAACAGCGCCAGGCCCGACAGCCCGGCCATGAAGAACAGGATCGCCACCAGCCAATGGTTGGTGCGCTGGTTGGCGGTGTAGCGCAGGATCTGCTTGGGCATCATGGCCGGTCCTCCCCGCGGGGGTCGTAGGTGTGCACCGCCGGGTCGACCTGGTGCACGGCCGGGTCGGCATGCGGTTCTTCATCCTCTTCGGTGAGTTGCGGGCCCACGCGCACGTAGTGGAAGAACCCGGCCAGCACCGCAGCCCCCATGGCCAGCAGCGCCAAGGGCTTGGTCACGCCCTTCCACAGCCCCACCAGCGGGCTGATGGTGGGCTGGTTGGGCAGGCCTGCGTACAGCGCGGGCTGGTCGGCATGGTGCAGCACGTACATCACGTGGGTGCCGCCGACGCCGTCCGGGTCATACAGGCCGGCCTGGTCAAAGCCGCGGCTTTTCAGGTCGACGATACGCTCGGCGGCATGCTCCTTCATGTCGGCCTTGGTGCCGAAGACGATGGCGCCCGTGGGGCAGGTTTTCACGCAGGCCGGCTCAAGGCCCACCGCCACCCGGTCCGAACACAGCGTGCACTTGTAGGCCTTGTGGTCCTTTTGCGAGATGCGCGGGATGTTGAACGGGCAACCGGTGATGCAATAGCCGCAGCCGATGCAGTGGTCCTGGTTGAAATCGACGATGCCGTTGGCGTGCTTGATGATGGCCCCGGGGCTGGGGCAGGCCTTCAGGCAACCGGGGTCGGCGCAGTGCATGCAGCCGTCCTTGCGGATCAGCCACTCGAGGTTGCCGCTGGCGGTGTTTTCGTGTTCGGTGAAGCGCATCACCGTCCAGCTTTCCGCCGTGAGGTCCATGGGGTTGTCGTAGGTGCCGTGGTTGTGCCCCACCTCGTCGCGCAGCTCGTTCCACTCCGAGCACGCCACCTGGCAGGCCTTGCAGCCGATGCACTTGGTGGTGTCGATGAGCTTGGCCACCTCCTCCAGCTGGCGCACCGACGAAGGCGGCGTGGTGGTGGCCGACTGCGCGAGAATGTCTTGAATGGCCATCTAGATTTTCTCCACGTTGACCAGGAACGACTTGGATTCCGGGGTCTGCGAATTGCCATCGCCCAGGAACGGCACCAGGGTGTTGGTGAGGAAGCCGTGGCGCGTCACCCCGGTGAAGCCCCAGTGCAGCGGGATGCCGATGTGGTGCACCACCTGGCCGTTCACCTGCAGCGGCCGGATGCGCTTGGTCACCACCGCCACCGCCTCGATGAAGCCGCGCTTGCAACTGACGCGCACGCGGTCGCCGGCCGCAATGCCCTTCTCGCCCGCCAGCACCTCGCCGATCTCCACGAACTGCTCGGGCTGGGCAATGGCGTTGAGGCGGCAGTGCTTGCTCCAGAAGTGGAAGTGCTCGGTGAGCCGGTAGCTGGTGGCCGCGTACGGGAAGTCCTTGGCCTGGCCCAGCGAGTCCCACACCGAGTCGAAGATGCGCGCCGCCGGGTTGCTGACCACCTGTTTGTTGCCCGGGTGCAGCGGGTTGATGCCGATGGGCGTCTCGAACGGCTCGTAATGCTCGGGGAATGGCCCCTCGTTCATCTTGTCCACGGCGAAGAAACGCGCCACGCCCTCGGGGTTCATGATGAACGGGTTCATGCCCGCTTCCGGCGGCACGTCGGCCTTGTAGTCGGGCACGTCAGTGCCGCCCCAGCTCTTGCCGTTCCACCAGATCAAGCGTTTTTTCTCATCCCAGGGCTTGCCCGCAGGGTCGGCCGAGGCGCGGTTGTAAAGGATGCGCCGGTTCATAGGCCACGCCCAGGCCCAGCCCAGGTGCTGCTTCATGCCGTAGGGGTCGCTGTTGTCGCGCCGGGCCATCTGGTTGCCCTGCTCGGTCCAGCTGCCGCAGAAAATCCAGCAGCCCGAGGCGGTGCTGCCGTCGTCCTTGAGCTGGGCGAAACCGGCCAGCTGGCTGCCGCCCTTGACGGCCGCGCCGGTGGCGTCGGTGAAGTCCACCACCGCCGCGCCATTGAGCTCCTTGGCCAGCTCTTCGGGCGACGGCTCGTCGGGGACCTTGTACGGCCACGACAGCTTCAGCAGCGGCTCGGCATACGCGCCGCCGTGAGCCTGGTACATGGCCTTCAGGCGCATGTACAGCGCGCTCATGATCGACACGTCGGTGCGCACCTCGCCCGGCCCGTCGGCGCCTTTCCAGTGCCATTGCAGCCAGCGGCTGCTGTTGACCAGCGAGCCGTCCTCCTCGGCGAAACAGGTGGTGGGCAGGCGGATGACCTCGGTCTGGATGGCGCCGGTGTCGACGTCGTTGAACGGCCCCACCTTCTCCCAGAACTGCGAGGTCTCGGTGGCCAGTGGGTCCATCACCACCAGCCATTTCAGCTTGGCCAGGGCCTTCATCACCCGGTTCTTGTCGGGCAACGCGGCAATGGGGTTGAAGCCTTGGCAGATGTAGCCGTTTACCTTGCCCTGGCCCATCAGGTCGAACATTTTCAGGATGTCGTAGTTGGGAATGTCCAGCTTCGGCAGCCAGTCGTAGCCCCAGTGGTTGTCGGCCGTGGCGTTGGCGCCGTACCACGACTTCATCAGGCTGACGTGGAACTTGCTGTAGTTCTGCCAGTAGGACAACTGCCCCGGCCGCAGTGGCTTCTGGGTGCGCTTGGTGATGAAGGCGTCGTAATCCTGCTCGGCGTCCAGCCCCAGGGTGAGGTAGCCCGGCAGGGAGTTGGACAGCAGCCCCAGGTCGGTCAGCCCCTGGATATTGGAGTGCCCGCGCAAAGCGTTGACGCCGCCGCCGGGCATGCCGACGTTGCCCAGCAGCAGCTGCACCATGGCCGCGCTGCGGATGATCTGCGAGCCGATGGAGTGCTGGGTCCAGCCCAGGGCGTAGAGGATGGTCATGGTCTTGCCGGGCACCGCGCAGGTGGCAATCTCGTCCCAGACCTTGCGCATGGCGTCCATGGGCATGCCGCAGGTCTGGCTGGCCAGTTCCAGGGTGTAGCGGCTGTAGTGCTGCTTCATCAGCTGGTACACGCAGCGCGGGTCCTGCAGCGTCGGGTCGACCTTGGCGAAGCCATCGTCGCCCAGCTCGTAGCCCCAGGTGGACTTGTCGGTGTAGGTGCGCTTGGCCGCGTCGTAGCCGGTGAACAGCCCATCTTCGAAGCCGAAGCCGGCCTTGACGATAAACGACACGTCGGTGTAATTGCGCACGTATTCGTGCTGGATCTTGTCCTCGGTGAGCAGGAAATTGATCAGCCCGCCCATGAAGGCGATGTCGCTGCCGGTGCGAATCGGCGCGTAGTAGTCGGCCACCGAAGCCGTGCGGGTAAAGCGTGGGTCCACCACGATCAGCCGCGCCTGGTTGTGCGCCTTGGCTTCGGTCACCCATTTGAAACCGCACGGGTGCGCCTCGGCCGCGTTGCCGCCCATCACCAGAATCAGGTTGGCGTTGCCTATGTCGGTCCATGTGTTGGTCATGGCACCGCGGCCGTACGTCGGGGCAAGACTTGCCACCGTCGGGCCGTGTCAGACACGCGCCTGGTTATCGAACCCCAGCATGCCCAGGCTGCGCACCACCTTATGGGTGAGGTAGCCTGCTTCGTTAGACGCAGCCGACGCTGCGAGGAAACCCGTGGTAACCCAGCGGTTCACCGTCTGGCCCTTGTCATTCTTCTCGACGAAATTGGCGTCGCGGTCGGCCTTCATCAGCGCCGCCACGCGGTCCAGCGCCTCGTCCCAGCTCACCCGCGTCCACTCGTTGCTGCCGGGCTTGCGCACCTGCGGGTATTGCAGGCGGTCGGGGCTATGAATGAAGTCCAGCAGGCCGGCGCCCTTGGGGCACAGCGTGCCGCGGTTCACCGGGTGGTCGGCGTCGCCTTCGATGTGAATGATGTTCTGCGCAACGTTCTTCGCCGCGTCGCCCTGGCTGTACATGATCAACCCGCAGCCCACCGAGCAGTACGGGCAGGTGTTGCGGGTCTCTTTGGTGTGGGCCAGTTTGAAATGCCGAACCTGCTCGGCAAACGCCGGCGCCGGCGCCATGCCCAGCGCGCCGATGCTGGCGCCGGCCAGGCCGATGCCGGCGACCTTGAAGAACTGACGACGGTTGAGGTCCATCGTGCAACTCCTGGTTTTGGGGGTGTCAGGGTTAACGATAGACCCGGAAACGGCTGCCGGCGTTGCCGCCGGTCACTCCCTGCCTACACGCGAAATGCGCTTCGCCGGTAGCGCCGGATAGCCGACGAGAACACGTAGCAGCTGCCGAAGGCTGCGTCAGCGGTGTATCAGTTAACTACGCGTTGGGCCCGGACGCCGCCTGCGGCAGCTGCTACGGGGAGAGCAGTTGCGCCAGGTGCTGCAGTTCGGCGGGTTCAACGTCGGAGACGGCGATGAATTGCATGTGGTTTTGCCGCCAGGTCACCAGGTTGAAGCCACGGCTGCTGAGGGCCTGGCGCGCGTTGTCGGGCTGCGCGCTGGGCATCACGAACAGGTTGATGGTGTGCTGCCCGTGACCATAGGTGAGCGCGGCCGCCGTCTGGTGCTGCAGGTAGTCCAGCCGGCCGCCCAGCAGCGGGAAGCCTTGCGCGGCGAAGTCGGTGACCGGCGGCGCGAAGTCCAGCTTGCCGGTGAACCAGGGCTTGACGGTGTGGCGGTCGGAGGACACCACGTCGTTGAGGTGCTGGCCCATCAGCGACCGCACGTGGCTGGAGACGGCTTCGTCGACAAGGTCGGGCGCGGTGCTGGGCGTGTGGATGTACAGCACCAGTGCCAGGGCCAGCATGGCCGCCGAGGCCAGCGGCGCGAACCACTGCCGCCAGGGTTTGGCGGCAACTGGCGCGTCCATGTCGCGCAGCAATACCTTCAGGTCGCCCGGCACGGCGAAGCGTGGCGCAGTGGTTTGCACGCTGGCCACCCAGCGTGTCAGCTCGGCCATTTGCCGCGCACAGTCAGGGCACTGCGCCAGGTGCGCCTGCACGCTGTCACGCTCCTGGGGCGCCAGTTCCTGGTCCACATAGGCCGTCAACAACGCCTGGCACGCCCTGTGGTCGATCATGGCTGCAGCCCCTGCAAGTGCACGCGCAACGCTGCCCGCGCGCGGGCCAGCCGCGACATCACGGTGCCGATGGGCACGCCCGTCACCTGGGCGATGTCCTTGTACGGCAGGCCTTCCAGGTCTTTCAACACGATGACCTCCCGGTACCCAGGCGCCAGCGCCTGCAGGGCTTGTTGCAGCAAATGGGCGTGTTCGGCCTGCATGGCCATGCCCTCGGGGTTCAGCGCCGCCTCGTCACTGATGTCGTCGTCCATGGCCACCCACGGCGTGTGCGCGGCCAGGCGCAGCCAGCTCATGCTCTCGTTGCGCACGATGCTCAGGAACCAGGCGCGCGGGTTTGCGCCGTCGAAGCTGTCCAGGTACTTGAAGGCGCGGTAGGCGCTTTCCTGCACCACGTCGTGGGCGGCTGCGTCGCTGGCGGTCAGCCAGCGTGCCAGGTTGTAGGCCGCTGGCAGGTGCGGGGCGAACAAGGCTTCGAAGCGCTTCATGGCGGCTTTTGACCTGACCTGTGTGAAGTAACCGCCAAGGGCACGGTTTTATTCCCGCAAAAATAAAAAAAATGTGCGGAATAAAGCCCACCCCTGCCCCGTTTAGATGACTGTCAGCCACCCCGGCTGCAGCCTGCGACGGAGCCTTGCCATGACCACCCGACACCCTACCCGGCACCCCCGCACCGACAGCTTAGCCGCCTACGCCCCCTCGCGCCGCGAGTTGCTCAAATGCTCGGCCTGGGCCGGCGCGGGCGTGGTGTGGGCGCTGAGCGGCGGCATCCCCCGTGCCTTTGCCCTCGACAGCAGCGGCCAGCCTTCTGACCCCAAGGCGCTGGCCACGGGCTTTCAGTTCGTGCAGCTGAGCGACTCGCACATCGGCTTCAACAAGGAGGCCAACCCCGAGCCGCTGAAAACCCTGCAAATCGCCATCGACAAGGTCATCGCCCTGCCCGTGCGCCCGGCGTTGATTCTGCACACCGGCGACATTACCCACCTGTCGCGGCCGGACGAGTTCGATCTGGCCGACCAGGCTTTCAAGGCCCTGCCCGCCACGGTGCACTACGTGCCCGGCGAGCATGACACCCTGGACGAAGGCGGCGGCAAGTTGTACCTGCAGCGCTACGGCAAAGGCACCCAGGGCAACGGCTGGTACAGCTTCGACGACCACGGCGTGCACTTCATCGCGCTGGTGAACGTGTTCAACTTCCAGGCCGGCCACGAGGCCACCCTGGGCAGCGACCAGCTGGCCTGGCTGGCCGACGACCTGCGCGCGGTAAGCAAGAGCACGCCGGTGGTGGTGTACACGCACATCCCGCTGTGGACCATCTACCAGCCCTGGGGCTGGGGCACCGAGGACGGCGCCCAGGCCATCGCCCTGCTGCGCGACTACGGTTCGGTGACGGTGCTCAACGGCCACATCCACCAGGTGATCCAGAAGGTGGAAGGCAACATCACCTTCCACACCGCGCGCGGCACCGCCTACCCGCAACCGGCGCCGGGCGCGGCGCCCAACCCCGGGCCCATGACCGTGGCCGCCGACCAGTTGCGCAACTACCTGGGCCTGACCGAGGTGCGCGCCACCCAGGGCGACCACCCGCTGGCGTTGCTCGACGCCACCCTGGTGACGTCATGAAACCCTGGCTGTTGTTGGCGCTGCTGCTGGCCGGCAGCGCCCAGGCCGCCGAGGTGCGCATCGACATCAAGGGCTTCATGTTCGACCCACAGCCGCTGCAGATAGCCACCGGCACCACGGTGACCTGGGTCAACCACGACCCCATCCCGCATACGGTGGCGGAGAGTGGGCATCTGTTCAGGTCGGGGGCGCTGGATACCGATGACACCTTTTCCTGGACCTTTACCACGGCGGGTACGTTCCAGTATTTCTGCACGGTGCACCCGCAGATGGTGGGCACGATTCATGTGGTGCCCAGTACGTAGGCGTCGACATCACTTTCACTGATGCCCGATATCGACACCCTCCATTTCAACCCCGGCATGGCGCCTTCGTAGAATAGCGCCATACCCGAATGGAGGGCCTTGATATGAAATACCTGATCGCACTCGCGCTGTCCGTACTGGCCGCGTTCAGCTCCTTCACCCACGCCGCTGAAGCGGCGCCGGTGCAGGCCGCCGTGCAAACCCAGGCCAGCGCTGGCTATGACTACTCCCAGGACCTGGACATTGCCAAGGTGGTGCGCATGAACACCGCGCCTGGCAACCAGTGTGGCCCGGTGCAAGGCCACATGACCTACATCGACAGCAAGGGCGTGCAGCACGAGCTGAACTACACCCGCCTGGGCGACAGCTGCGACAAGGGCTGATCAGCGCGCCGCCAGCCGCGCACACAAGCGGCTGACGCACACCGAGCCCACCACCGCCAGGATGATCGGCACCAGGAAGTCGTGCTCGATTCGGGTGAATTCCACCACCAGCACAATGGCTGTGAGCGGCATGCTCATGGAGGACGACAGGAACGCCGCCGCACCGACAATGGCGAACGCACCCAGCGGCACGCCGGGCCACAGCAGGTTCCAGGCGCCGCCCAGTATCACGGCCAGCAAGGCCCCGCAGGCCAGCGCCGGGGTCAGCAAGCCGCCTTCGGCACCGGCACGCAGGCTGCTGCTGGTGACCACTAGTTTGGCCAGCAGCAAGATCGCCGCCAGGCCAATCGTGAGTTGATCGTCGAAGCCCAGCTGCGCCGGGCCCTTGCCGTTGCCCAGCACCTGCGGCAGGTAGATGGCCAGGCAGCCGATGAGGGTGAAGTTGATCAGCGACAGCAGCGGCAATTGCCAGCCCCGCGCGGCGCGCCCGCGGGCGGCGCCGGTCAAGCGCGTGAAACCGTAGGCCGCCAGGCCGAACAACGGCCCGCACAGTACGGCCCAGGTGATCAAGCCAGGGCTGACGACGAACGCAGGCACCGTGTACTGCGCCTCCGCACCCAGCCCCAGCCAGGCCACTGATGCGCCGATGGCCGAGGTGGTCAAGGCAATGATTGCCTCCCGCCAGGCAAACTTTGCCAACAACACTTCCAGCACGAACATCGCACCGCCCAGCGGCACGTTGTACACCGCCGCCAGGCCCGCGCCGGCGCCGCAGGCGATCATCAGCCGGCGGGTGTCACTGTCCAGGCCGCTCCAGCGCGAAAGGCGGTCGGCGATCAGCGAGCCCAGTTCGCGGGGCGCCACTTCGCGGCCCAGGGGCGAGCCCAGGGCCACGGTGATGATCTGCAGCAGCACGTGCACCAGGGTGGCCTTGCCGGGCATGCGCGCCTCGGCAGTGCTGACGGCTTTTTTGATGCTGACCAGGGGTTTGCCAAAGCGGTACAGCAGGTACCAGCCCAGCCCCGCGACCAGGCCGCACAGCGCCAGGGCAGCCACACGGCGCTCGGGCGCAGCGGCGGTTACGCCGAACAGGAAGCTTTCATGGCCCACCAGGTGGTCCTGGCTGTAGCCGTAGGCCAGGTGCTGGATACCGTGCAGCAGCAACGCCAGCAGCATGCCGCCCAGGCCGGCGCCAACGCCGGTGAGCAGTACCACGAAAACCAGCGCGGCGGTGGCACGCACCGGGGAACGGGTGGCCAGGGGTGTTTCAGGCAACGACATGCAGGGCTCCAGCCGTGTAGGGATGGCGTTGATGGTAGCGGGCGCGGGGGTGGGCGCCTATGGCTGGGGCGGTGATTGGGAGCTGGGCGGTATGGGTTGTCCTTTGTTCGGCGTCAGGGCTTGGACGCAGCCTGCGGCAGCTGCTACGGGAACGGAGGGCGATTGTTACCTGATTTGGAAAACAGACTTACGACCTGCGACCTAGCGTCGCACCCTAGCCGTTGGTAGAGTAGCGCCGGATTGAAAGAACCTGTAAGGAACGCCCATGCTTCGTCTCGTCGCCTACGCACTGCTGCTGTTGATTTCGTGCGGCATTGCCGTCGATCATCGCCGCGAGTACCGCCGCGGTCAGGCCCGTCGCCGGGCGCTGGTGGCTTCGCAGCACACCCGCGCCCAAGACTGACGCCTACTGCAACGACGCCTGCCCACCCGGCAATACCGCCCGCAGATGGCTGATCAGCACTTTGATCTTGGCATCCAGGTAGCGCCGGTTGGTGTACACCGCATAGACGTTCAGGCACTGCAACCGATACTGCGGCAACACCCGCACCAGGCTGCCATTGTCGATGCCCTTCTGGGCCGAGAACACCGGCAGCGAGCCTATCCCCATCCCCGACTCGATCGCCTCGATCATGGCATCGCCCATGTTCACCTGGAACGCCGACGGCCCCAGGGTGATGCGCTGTACGTCCTCGTCCCCATGAAACTCCCACTGGTTGCTGGCACTGCTGGGGTTCACCAGCCGCAGGCACTCGTGGCGCTGCAACGCCTGGGGCGTGGCCGGCGCGCCATGGCGGGCGATGTAGTCGGGTGAGGCGCACAGCACGCTGTAGGACTGGCCGATGCGCTGGCTGACGTAGCCCGAGTCGGGCAGTTGCGGGGCCAGCACGATGGCGACGTCGATGCCCTCCTCGATCAGGTCCGGCATGCGGTTGGCCATGGTCAGCTCGAAGCTGACGTCGGGGTATTGCTGGCGGTAGTCGGCGATGGCCGGCACCACGTAGTGGCGGCCCACGCCCATCATCGAATGCACGCGCAGGCGGCCGCTGGGGCGCAGCTGGGTGTCACCGGCTTCGACTTCGGCTTCGTCGACGTGGGCGATGATCTGTTCGCAGCGGGCCAGGTAGCGCTGGCCCACTTCAGTGAGGGCGACGTGGCGGGTGCTGCGGTTCAGCAGCCGGGCGCGCAGGTGCGTCTCCAGCGCGGCGACGCTGCGCGAGACGGTGGCCACGGCCACGTTCAGTTGTTTGGCGGCATGGCTGAAACTGCCAGCCTCGGCGACGCAGACGAAGGTGCGCATGTTTTGCAGAGTGTCCATCGAATGCCTCTTGGATGGTGAAGCTGCAATTGTCACACACAGATGCGGAATGATTATTCCGCAGGATGAAAAGGCTATTCGCCCGGAACGCAAAAGCGTGGGAGCTGGCTTGCCAGCGAGCTTTCAAGGGCTGAAAAGCTCGCTGGCAAGCCAGCTCCCACAGGGACCTCAACGGATCAGATGCCGTCGCGGGCGATGTCCATGGCGAAGTAGGTGAAGATCAGGTCGGCACCGGCGCGCTTGATGGCGCCCAGGCTTTCACGCACCACGCGGGCTTCGTCGATGGCACCGGCCTGGGCACCGAACTTGATCATGGCGTATTCGCCACTCACCTGGTAGGCGGTCAGCGGCAGGCGCGAGGCTTCGCGGATGTCGCGGATGATGTCCAGGTACGCACCGGCCGGCTTGACCATGATGGCGTCAGCGCCTTCCTGCTCGTCCATCAGCGACTCGCGCACGGCTTCGCGGCGGTTCATCGGGTTCATCTGGTAGGCCTTGCGGTCACCCTTGAGCGCCGAGCCGCCGGCTTCGCGGAACGGGCCGTACAGGGCCGAGGCGAACTTGGTGGAATAGGCCATGATCGAGGTGTCGATGAAGCCCGCCTCGTCCAGGGCGCTGCGGATAGCCTGCACTTGCCCGTCCATGGCCGCCGACGGCGAGATGAAGTCGGCACCGGCGCGGGCGGCGGCAACGGCCTGCTTGCCCAGGTTGCGCAAGGTGGCGTCGTTGTCCACGCCGTGGTCGCACAGCACGCCGCAGTGGCCGTGGGAGGTGTACTCGCAGAAACAGGTGTCGGCCATCACGATCATTTCCGGCACGGCGTCCTTGCAGATGCGCGCCATGCGCGACACCAGGCCGTTTTCCTGCCAGGTGTCGCTGCCGTCGGCATCCAGCTTGTGCGACACGCCGAAGGTCATCACCGACTTGATGCCGGCGCGGGCGTAGCGCTCGATCTCGCCGGCAAGCTTCGATTCGGGAATGCGCATCACGCCCGGCATGCTGGTGATGGGCACGAAGTCATCGATCTCTTCCTCGACGAAAATCGGCAGCACCAGGTCGTCCAGGCTGAACTCGGTTTCCTGGAACAGCGAACGGAGGTTCTCGGAACGCCGCAGGCGCCGTGGACGAGCGATAGGGAACTGGGACATCGGAAATCCTGTGTTGAAGATGACAATTCAGTGCGTCAGATTATGCCTGTCCGGCGTTGAGGACAAATCGGCTTTGACAATGCATTCTTGCAGCTATTGTAACAGTGCCTGCCAGGGCCTCGCATTCATCAAGGGAACCATCATGGCCAAGCTGCGCGTAGGGGTAATTTTCGGGGGCCGTTCGGCCGAGCATGAGGTGTCGCTGCAGTCGGCGCGCAACATCGTCGAGGCGCTGGACCGCGAGCGCTTCGAGCCAGTGCTGATCGGCATTGACAAGGACGGCCAGTGGCACCTCAACGATGCCTCCAATTACCTGCTGAACCAGGAAGACCCGGCGCTGATCGCCCTCAACCGCTCCAACCGCGAACTGGCCCTGGTGCCTGGCAAGGCCCAGCACCAACTGGTGGAAACCGGCGCCTCGGCCTTGGCGCACATCGACGTGATTTTCCCGGTGGTGCACGGCACCCAGGGCGAGGACGGCTGCCTGCAGGGCCTGCTGCGCATGGCCGACCTGCCCTTCGTGGGCTCGGACGTGCTGGGCTCGGCGGTGTGCATGGACAAGGACGTCAGCAAGCGCCTGCTGCGCGACGCGGGCCTGGCCATCACCCCCTTCATTAGCCTCAACCGCGCCACCGCCCGCCGCCGCGATTTCGCCCAAGTGCAGGCCGAGCTCGGCCTGCCGCTGTTCGTCAAGCCGGCGAACCTGGGCTCGTCGGTGGGCGTGAGCAAGGTCGAGGACGAGGCCGGCTACTGGCAGGCCGTGGAACTGGCGCTGGCCTTCGATGAGAAAGTGCTGGTGGAAGCCGCGGTCAAGGGCCGCGAAATCGAATGCGCCGTGCTGGGCAACGACGAGCCGCTGGCCAGCGGCTGCGGCGAGATCGTGGTCAAGGGCGGCTTCTATTCCTACGACAGCAAATACATCGACGGCGATGCCGCCCAGGTGCTGGTGCCGGCGGACATCCCCGCAGCGGCCAGCGAGCGCATCCGCGGGCTGGCGGTGGAAGCGTTCCAGGTGCTGGGCTGCAGCGGCCTGGCGCGGGTGGACGTGTTCCTGACCGACAGCGGCGAGGTGATCATCAACGAGCTCAACACCCTGCCCGGCTTCACCCGCATCAGCATGTACCCGCAGCTGTGGCTGGCGGCGGGTATGACGTATACCGAGCTGGTGAGCCGGTTGATTGAATTGGCGTTGGAGCGGCATGGGCAGCGCAGTGGGTTGAAGTCGAGCCGGTAGGAGCCACGGGGCGGCCATCCGCCTTGGTCGCAATGCATACACCGCGAATGAACCTGCCGCGCAATCAGCGTCGTGGCCATCGCGGCCAAGGCCGGCTCCTACCGCCGACCGTGGTAGGAGCCGACCTTGGTCGCGATACAGCCCCCGCGAATGAACCTGCCATGCAATCGGCGTCGCGGCCATCGCGGCCAAGGCCGGCTCCTAACGCCCACCGGGTAGGAGCCGACCTTGGTCGCGATGCACACACCGCAAATGAACCTGCCATGCAACCGGCGTCGTGGCCATCGCGGCCAAGGCCGGCTCCTACCGCCGACCGTGGTAGGAGCCGACCTTGGTCGCGATGCACGCACCGCGAATCAATCGGTCATGCAATCAGCGTCGTCGCCAACCGCCAACCGGCGTAGGGGCAGCCACCGCGAATCGCCGAGCCGGCAATAATCGGAAGCTATTTCAACCCCCCGCGACGCGCCCGTATGCACTAGGTTTGGGTTTTGCCAAGGAGGCACTCCCCCATGCACAAATCACCCAACCTGCGGAACGGTCGCTTCTCGGAATTGAATCGCGTTTACCTGTTGACCACGGTCACTCTCGATCGCAAGACGCTTTTCACGCACCCGCACCTTGCACGCCCGGTGATCGATGCAATCAAAACAGCCGAGCGCGAGCAAGCCGTACGCACCCTCTGCTGGGTACTGATGCCTGATCACCTACATTGGCTGGCAGAGCTGCGCCAAGGCACCCTGGCTGGGCTGATGGGGCGCCTTAAGTCTCGATCAACGCTTGGTATCAATCGGGCTGGCGGCACCTCGGGCCCCGTCTGGCAACAGGGTTATCACGACCATGCCCTGCGCCAGGAAGAGGATCTCATGCGCATGGCCCGTTATGTGGTCGCCAATCCGATTCGCGCAGGGATCGTGGCGTGGCCTGCCGACTACCCGTTCTGGGACGCGTGCTGGCGCACCGGAGGCGCGCTTAAAGCACCTGCTGGTCAGTAATCATCGACTGCACAATAAAGTCTTTCTGCGCAGGGGTCAGGGTGTCCCAGATGTGAGTTTTGCCGTACAGCCCCAGGCCGCCGATGATGTACAGCACCAGGGCGCAGATGATGGCGATGGAGGTGGCGGTCCAGCGGCCTTCGTCGTGCTCTTCGTGGGCGCCCTGCAGTTCGGCGCGCGGGCTGACGGAGGTGCCGCTGAACAGGCGGCGGAACGTTTGCAACAGGAAAAGCAGGACCAGGCGCAACATGGGTTTTCAGTCTCTCTAAAAGGTACAGGGGGGCGCAGTCCGTGCGCGGCTGTGAATCAAAAAGCGGAAACGAAAAAGCCCGTCGCATGGACGGGCTTTTTTATAAGAAGGAAGGAGGCGTGCTCCTGCGGCTCTGTTGGCCGAATGCTGGCGATTTTACATGTACTATTTGGTTAATTCCACATCTGCCTGCCAGTGCACGACAGACGGTCAGTCATCGTACAACTAAGCCTGAACCCCCGTGATCTATGCTGGTTGTTCCACCCGGAGCAGCCGTCATGACGACCCAAGTCTACCTGATCAACAACCTCGATTCGGCGCTGGCCACGACCACAGTGGTCAGCCCCGCGCTCAGCGCTGCCGACTGGGGCGTGAACAACACCCAGCTGCCACCCCTGCTGCACCAGCCGGTGTGGTGGATGAACCGCGACGAAGGGATCACCGACGGCCACACCTGGCTCTTCACCAGCACCCTGACCCTGGGCAACGTAGCGGTGCAATTGCAGGCGCAATTGACCGGCACCTTTGCCGGCAGCACGATCCTGATCCGCATCAGCGCTGGCGGGAACAGTACCCCATGGTCCGGCGACGCCAATGTCAGCCTCGACTTCCCAGGCCAGGACAACCGCCACTACAGCATCACCGGCACCTACCAGGGCCAGGGCCTGGGCTACGACAACGTGCAATTCTCCATCGGCCAGCGGGCGCTGGCGCAAATCGACCACGTGATCGTGATGATGATGGAAAACCGCTCGTTCGATAACGTGCTGGGCTACCTCTACAGCCCCACACACCCGCCTGCGCTTAACATTCCACCGGCGGCCAACGCCGATTTCCGCGGGCTGGCCTACAGCCCCGCCAGCAATACCGCGCCGGGTGTCAACGGCGGCAAGCCGCTGGCGGCGTGCTGCGGTGCCAGCGGCTGGACGGTGCCCACGCCCGACCCGGGCGAGGAGTTCGACCACGTCAGCGCCCAGGTCGCGAACAACATGGGCGGGTTCCTCAAGGATTACGCCAGCCTGCCCAGCACACCCACCGATACCGGCCAGATCATGCAAAGCTATAGCCCTGCGCAGTTGCCGGTGTTGTCGAAGCTGGCCAGGGCCTTTGCCGTCAGCGACGCCTGGCACGCCTCGGTGCCCAGCCAGACCTGGCCCAACCGCAGTTTCCTGCTGACCGGCTCGTCGTTCGGCCAGGTCAACAATGACCATTGGCCGTGGAAGCTGACCACGGTGTTCGACGTGCTGGGCAGCCAGAATATCGACTGGAAGGTCTATAACGCCGGCACCCTGCCCTCCCTGGTCAAGACGTTGTTCGCCGAGAACTACTTCGACAACACGCACAACTTCGGCAAGCTGGACGAGTTCCAGCACGCCGTGAGCCAAGGCACGTTGCCGCCGCTGACCTTCCTGGAACCCAGCTTCGGCCTCTCGGAAAACCTGGGGCATGACCGCAGCTACCACCCGCCCTACGACGTGCGCCCGGCCGAACTGCTGCTGGCCCAGGTCTACGAGATGATCGCCAGCAGCCCCAAGGTGGATCGCACCTTGTTCGTGCTGCTGTTCGACGAACATGGCGGGACGTTCGACCACGTGCAACCACCTTGCGGTGCGCAGCCGCCGCTGCCCTATGCCACGGCGCCAACCGATGGCCAGCCGTTCGCCTTCGACCGCTTCGGCGTGCGCGTGCCAGCCATTGTGATGTCTTCCTACACGCCCCAGGGCGCCGTGTTCCGCAGTGCCACGGGAGTGCCGTTCGACCACACCTCGGTGCTGGCCACGGTGCGCGACTGGCTGGGCCTGCAAACCGCGTTCAAACAACAGCTGCCCAGCCCGCGCATTGCCGCGGCGCCGACCCTGGCGCCGGTGTTGCCGCTCACCCAGCCCAGGCCCTGGCCCTCGCTGAAGGCAGAAATCGCTCAGTTGCAAGCGGCCGTGGCCGGCCTGGCAGCGCAGCCGATGCCTGACGCCACGCCGCTGCACGACCAACAACGCGCGGTGCTGATGATGGCCAACATCGAGGCCAGCGGCCGTGCGCCACGGCCCCAGGACTGGCAGGCGGCCAAGGCCCAGTTGCGCACCCTGGGGGATGCCCGGCGCCTGCACTCGGCCTTGGCGCCGTTCCTGCCCAAGCAGTGAGCTGCGTCAGTCGATCAGCGCATCCACCAACCGCGTCCAATCAAACGGCACCGTATCGGCATAGGTCATACCCTGCGCCGCCATGCGCTCCACCAACCCACGCTGGGTAGCGACAATGGCCAAGCTCATGTTCGGCGCCACGCCGACATCGGCCGCGGTCTTGGCCACCTCTTCCATCTCCTCGGCACGCCGGCGGCCATGCTCGGCCACGCGGCTGATCAGGTAATGCGGCAGCTCGGCGTCCCAGCCCATGTTGGGGAAGCTTTTGTGCAGCGACGCCAGCACCGCGTCCTCGGCGCCATATTGCCGGGCGGTGGACAGGCACTCGGTGGTCAGCGCCTCCAGGCCCTTGATCATCACGCTGCGGCACATCTTGATGGCGGAGGCCACGCCGACGTCTTCGGCGACCACGCGCACATTGAAATCCAACGGCGCCAACCAGCCGGCCACTTCCTCGGCGCGCTCGCCGCCGAGCAGGATCGGCGTCTGCAGCCGTTGCGGTGGCACCGGCGCCATCACCGCTGCGTCGATGTAGCTGCCGCCGGCAGCCGTGATGGCCGCGCAGGCGCTGCGCTTGGTGTTGGGCGCCACCGAGTTGATGTCCATGAACACCTGCCCCGGCGCGATCAGCGTGGCCACCTGCTCGGCCACGCCCAGGGCGGAGCCGGCGGTGACAGCGCTGATGATCAGGTCGGCGCCGGCAATGGCTTCGGCGGCCGTATTACACAGGGCCACGCCACTGGCCGTGGCCTTGGCGCGCAGGGCCTCGCCCAGGCGGTCACAGGCGCGAACGGCCAGGCCCTGGGCCGCCAGGTCGTGGCCAAGAATACCGCCGGCTTCACCGAAACCGATCAGGGCAATGCGAAGGCTGTGGTCTGTCATTTTGAGCTCTCTGGCAAAGTGGCAACGGGCGCCGTGGCGGCGCGTTCAGGGGCAGCGAGGTAGGCGTCGAAGCGCTGGCGGTCGAAGAGTTTTTCCCAGCGGCAGATCACAAACACCGCCACGCTGTTGCCGATGACGTTGGTGGTGGAGGTGGCGATGGCCAGCACCCGGTCGATGCCGAACAGCAAGCCCACGGCGCCCATGGGCAGCACGCGCACGGTCTGCAGGGTGGCGGCCAGCTTGATCACCGCGCCGCCCGCCGAGCCGGCGCCGCCCTTGGAGGTCAGCAGCATCACCGCCAGCAGGCTGAGCTGCTGGCCCCAGGACAACGAGGTGTCGGTGGCCTGGGCCAGGAAGCCCAGGCCGCAAGCCATGTACAGGCAGGCGCCGTCAATGTTGAAGCTGTAGCCGGCGGGCAGCACGAAGCCCACCACTGCCTCGTCGCAGCCGGCCTGCTTGAGCTTGTCCACCAAGCGCGGGAACGCCGCTTCGCTGGAGGCGGTGCCCATGGCGATGATCGCTTCTTCCTTGATCACCCGCAGAATCTTCAGCAGCGAGAACCCCGCCAGTGCCGCGACACTGCCCAAAATCAGGAAGATGAATATCAGCACGCTGGCGTAGTAGGTCAGCACGTAGCGCAGCAGGTACAGCAGGGTCGAATGCCCATAGCTGCCCACGGCCGCCGCCATGGCGCCGAACGCGCCCAAGGGCGACAGGCGCATGATGTAGCCCAGCAGCTTGAAGATCACCACCTGCCCTTCATTGAGCAGGCGCAGGCCCACCCAGTCGGGCTTGGCGCATTGGGCCAGGGCCACGCCCACCAGCACCGAGACGAACAGCACCGGCAGAATCTCGCCATCGACGAAGGCCGCGCCCAGGGTGCGCGGGATGATCGACAGCATGAAGTGGCTGAGGCTGAAACTGTCGGCCGCCAGGGCGGCGGTCTGCCCGGCCGCCTCGCCGGTCAGGGTGTCGGCCATGTGCAGGTGCAGGCCGTCACCGGGCCGCACCAGCGACACCACCACGAAGCCGGTGAGCATGGCCAGGGTGCTGACCACTTCGAAATACACCAGGGTCTTGATGCCAATACGGCCCAGGCGGCGGAAATCGCCAATGTGGGCGATGCCGTGGACCACGGTGAAGAAGATGATCGGCCCCAGCAGCATCTTCAACAGGGCGATGAACGCCGTGCCCAGGGGCTTCATCTGCACGGCGGTGTCAGGTGCCAGCAGCCCCAGGGCGATGGCCAGGGCCATGGCAATGAGCACCTGGACATATAGCTTGCCAAGCCATTTCATGGGTGTACCTCGTTGTTGTTTTTATGTCTCCCGAGGTTTGCATGGATGGATTTTGTTGGGGAAATGCGTTCGTTTGAGGGGGGCATGCGTTTTGTTTATGCCATTTGACTCCTGGCCGCCTCTGTCGGGAGTTTACGGGGTCGCCACTACCACGGCGGACGGCTCACGAATTTTGCACAAGCCGTAATACAACACGCCACCCAACGCCGAACCGGTGAACCAGCCATAGTCATAAAACCAGCTGAACGCCGAGCTTCCCAGCGACAGCAGTGTCAACACCGCAGGCACCCCGAACGCCACGAACCCGCGCCAATGCCACGCCGGATATACGCCATCCTTGTACAGCCCGGCCAGGTCCAGTTGCTGTTTGCGGATCAGGAAATAGTCCACCACCATGATCCCGGCAATCGGCCCCAGCAGGCTCGAATAGCCCAACAGCCAGTTCGAGAACACTTTCTCAAGGCTGACGTCCGAGACAATCCAGCCAAGTTTCTTCAGCAACTCATGCCCCATCAGCAATAGCCCCACCACGCCGGTCAGCAACACCGCGCGGGTACGGCCGATTAGCTTGGGCGCCAGGTTCTGGAAATCATTGGTGGGCGAGACGATGTTGGCCGCCGTGTTGGTAGACAACGTGGCAACGATGATCAGCGCCATGGCCACCGCCACCCAGGCGGGACTCTTGATGTGGCCGATGAGGCTGACCGGGTCGGACACCATCTCGCCCACCAGCGACACCGAGGCGGCGGTCATGACCACGCCCAGGGAGGCGAACAGGAACATGGTCAGCGGTAACCCGAGGATCTGGCCGACAACTTGCGCCTTCTGGCTCTTGGCGTAGCGGCTGAAGTCGGGAATATTCAGTGACAGCGTTGCCCAGAAGCCGACCATGGCGGTGAGCCCGGCGCAGAAATAGCTGACAACGCTGGCGCCCTCCGGCCGCTTGGGCGGCTGTGCCAATAGCTCGGTGAGGGATATGTTCGGCAAGGCCCACACCAGCAGGCCGACGCCCACCAACACCAATAGCGGCGCCGACAGGGTCTCCAACCACTTGATGGACTCGGCGCCGCGGATGACCACCCACAGGTTGAGGCACCAGAACAGCAGGAAGCCGATCACCTCGCCAGTGCCGCCCAGGGCCTTCCAGCCTTCGAACACCGAGCCCAGGAACAGGTGAATGGCCAGGCCGCCGAACAGCGTCTGGATGCCGAACCAGCCGCAGGCCACCAGGGCGCGGATCAGGCACGGCACGTTGGAACCCATGACCCCGAACGAGGCGCGCAGCAACACCGGGAAGGGAATGCCATATTTAGTGCCGGCGAAAGCATTGAGGGTCAGGGGCACCAGCACAATGATGTTGGCCAACAGTATGGCAAGCAGCGCCTCCCCTACCGTCAGGCCGAAATAGGCGGTGAGGACCCCGCCAAGGGTATAGGTCGGCACGCAGATGGACATGCCAACCCACAACGCGGTGATGTGCCATTGGTTCCAGGTACGCTCATGAACCTTGGTGGGTGCGATATCGGCGTTGTAGCGGGGGCTGTCCAGCACATCGGTGCCGGCGTGCAGCTCAAACAGGCCGTCACGCTCGGTGACGGTGGATTGGGTGGGGTGCATGGCCGCGTCCTTGAAGGGTTGTTGTGACGCCATGGGCTATCAATTACCGTGCCGTGCACAGGCACCCTGTCCCACACCCGCTGCAAGCTCCTGATGCCACTGGCATTATTTTCAGAGGTTGGACATGGCACGGTTGCTGTCCGATCGGTCAGGACTCGTATTGGTGCGCCGTCACCGGCGTGCGCACGTATTCGTGACCGCTACGCAAATATCAAATGCCGCAGCCACTCTGTTTCCCTGCCGGGATGGATTCGATACTGGGCGCCTACCTTCTATCACTGTCACAGGAAACGCCCCATGAGCATCCCCGCCTTCGGCCTCGGCACCTTCCGCCTCAAAGACCAGGTTGTCATCGACGTGGTGCGCACCGCGCTGGAACTGGGCTACCGCACCGTCGACACCGCGCAGATCTACGGCAACGAGGCCGAGATCGGCCAGGCCATCGCCGACAGCCAGGTGCCCCGCGACGAACTGTTCATCACCACCAAGATCTGGGTCGACAATTTCGCCGCCGACAAGCTGATTCCCAGCCTGCGCGAGAGCCTGGCCAAGTTGCGCACCGACCATGTGGACCTGACCCTGATCCACTGGCCATCGCCGAAAAACGCCGTGGCCGTGAGCGAGTTCATGACCGCCCTGGCCGAAGCCAAGGCGCTCGGGCTGACCCGCCAGATCGGCGTGTCGAACTTCACCATCGACCTGATGCAACAAGCCATCGCCGTAGTCGGTGCCGGCGAGATCGCCACCAACCAGATCGAGTTGCACCCCTACCTGCAGAACCGCAAGGTGGCCGAGTTCGCCCGCAGCCAGGGCATCCAGGTCACCTCGTACATGACCCTGGCCTACGGCAAGGTCATCAATGACCCGGTAATCGCCGCCATCGCCGCACGCCACCAGGCCACCACCGCCCAGGTCACCCTGGCGTGGGCCATGCAGCTGGGCTATGCGGTGATCCCCTCTTCCACCCGCCGCGACAACCTGGCCAGCAACCTGGCCGCCGTGGGCCTGCGCCTGAGCGACGCCGACATGGCCGAGATCGCCGCCCTGGACCGCGGCGAACGCCTGACCAGCCCCGCCAGCGTCGCCCCCCACTGGGATTGACCCCGCTGCCCCGTAGCAGCGGCCGCAGGCCGCGTCCCGGAGCAACACAGGACCGCCACCGGACGCAGCCTTCGGCAGCTGCTACGCGAATCTGTAGCCGCTGCCGCAGGCTGCGCAGGCCTTCAGCCTCGCTGGAGACCTTCAGTGAACTCAGGGGCCAGCGCAGCCTGGCGGCAGCGGCTACGCGAAATCCTGCGCACATCGCACCTGTAGCAGCGGCGGGGCGGCCATCCGCCAAAGGCCGCGTCCTGGAGCAACGCAGGACCGCCGCCGGACGCAGCCTTCGGCAGCTGCTACGCGAATCTGTAGCCGCTGCCGCAGGCTGCGCAGGCCTTCAGCCTCGCTGGAGACCTTCAGTGAACTCAGGGGCCAGCGCAGCCTGGCGGCAGCGGCTACGCGAAATCCTGCGCACATCGCACCTGTAGCAGCGGCGGGGCGGCCATCCGCCAAAGGCCGCGTCCTGAAGCAACGCAGGACCGCCACCGGACGCAGCCTTCGGCAGCTGCTACGCGAATCTGTAGCCGCTGCCGCAGGCTGCGCAGGCCTTCAGCCTCGCTGGAGACCTTCAGTGAACTCAGGGGCCAGCGCAGCCTGGCGGCAGCGGCTACGCGAAGTCCTGCGCACATCGCACCGGTAGCAGCGGCGGGGCGGCCATCCGCCAAAGGCCGCGTCCTGGAGCAACGCAGGACCGCCACCGGACGCAGCCTTCGGCAGCTGCTACGATGGCGGGATCATCCGCTGCCTGCCTGCCCCCATGGAACTGCACATCACCTTCCCCACCCGCAAGGACCTGGCCGAGCAACTCTACCGCCAGCTGTACGACGCCATCGACAGCGGCCTGCTGGCCGCCGGCACGCAGCTGCCGCCCACGCGCCTGCTGGCGACGCAACTGGGCGTGTCGCGCAAGACCGTGGCCGACGCCTATTCACGCCTGACCTACGACAACCTGCTCAGCGGCCGCGTGGGCAGCGGCACCTTCGTCAACGCCCGGCCCATCACCCAGCCAGAAGTACAGCCGGCCTCGCCGCTGGCCAGCGCCGCCGTGCTGGCGCTGTGGCGCGACATGCCCATGCCACTCAGCCATGCCGCCGCCCAGGGCCGGGCCCGCTATGAGTTCATCGGTGGCGCCTCGCTGAAAACCCACTTCCCTTTCGACCAGTGGCGGCGCTGCACCCTCTACGCCCTGCGCCAGTTCAACCGCTCCCGTGCCCTGCACGGCGACCCCCAGGGCCTGCCGGAACTGCGCGAAGCCGTAGCCCGCCACATCGGTTTTGCCCGCGGGGTGCGCGCCAGCGTCGACAGCGTGCTGATCACCAACGGTGCGCAGCAGGCGCTGGATTTGATCGCCCGGGTGCTGATCGAGCCCGGGTGCAAGGTGGCCATGGAAGACCCCGGCTACCCCTTCGCCCGCCAATTGTTCGCCGCCCAGCGCGCCGACGTGGTGGACGTGCCGGTGGATGAGGAAGGCCTGTGCGTGGAGCTGATCCCCGAGGGCACCCGGCTGATCTACGTCACCCCCTCGCACCAGTTCCCCCTGGGCATGCCCATGAGCCTGGCCCGCCGCCAGGCACTGTTGGCCCGCGCTGCCGAGCTGGGGGCGATCATCATCGAGGACGACTACGACAGCGAGTTCCGCTACGAAGGGCCACCGACGGATTCCCTGCAGAGCCTCGACCCGTACGGCCTGGTGGCCTACATCGGCACCTTCTCCAAGACCCTGCTACCCGAGCTGCGCCTGGGCTACGCGGTGCTGCCAGCGGCCATTTTGCAAGCGGTGAAAGTGGCCAAGCAGTTGACCGACTGGCACACGCCCACCCTCAGCCAGTGGGCCTTGGCCAAGTTCATCAGCGAGGGCGAACTGCTCAAGCACGTGCGCCGCTGCTTCGAGGTGTACAGCGCCCGCCGCGAACGCATTCTGCAGCGCCTGGCCGGTGACCTGGCGCCCTGGCTGGCCGCCGTGCCGGCCACTGCCGGCTACCACCTGACTGCCCTGAGCCAGTCGGACGCAGACCTGGGCGTGCTGATCAAAGTGGCGCGCCAGGCCGAGGTGGGCCTGTACCCGATCACCCCGTTCTACAGCCGGCAAACGCCGGTGCCTGGCCTGTTGCTGGGCTTTGGCGCCATCGACCTGCTGGACATCGACCCGGCCCTGGACCGGGTGCGCGACATCTTCCAGCAATTGGCCCCCCGGTAAAGCGCCGCATTGGCTATTCGGCGCGATTGGCCCCGGCGTTAAGGTAGCTCCCACACGACACCTACCCCGGAGACACTGAAATGAACAAGCGCATCGAATGGGCCAAAGCCGCGCCCGACGCCTACAAGGCCATGGTTGGCCTGGAAATGGCCCTGGCCAAGTCCGGCCTGGAGAACTCGCTGCTGGAATTGGTGCGCCTGCGCGCCTCGCAGCTCAACGGCTGCGCCTACTGCGTGAACATGCACGCCAACGATGCGCGCAAGGCCGGCGAAACCGAAGCCCGCTTGCAGACCCTGACCGTGTGGGAAGAAACGCCGTTCTTTACCCCGCGCGAGCGTGCGGCGCTGGCGTGGGTGGAAAGCCTGACGCAGTTGTCCATTCATCACGCGCCACAGCATCAATATGAGGCGTTGCTTGAACACTTCGACGAAGCGGAAGTCGCTAACCTGACCCTGGCGATTGCCACGATCAACGCCTGGAACCGCTTCGGCGTGGGCTTCGCCATGGTGCCCCAGGCCTGACTCGCGGTTCGCCCCGGGACCGTTGAGTTCCCGCAAGAGACAAATCCCCCCGGGGCGCTCTAGACTGGGCAAAAAACAACACGCCCAGTCAGGAGCCCTCCCCATGTCCACCCCGGAAATCTTCGTGGTCAGCGCCGCGCGCTCGGCCATCGGCAGTTTTGGCGGTTCGCTCAAGGATGTACCGCCCACCCAGCTGGCCACCGACCTGGCCCGTGCCGCCCTCGAGCGGGCGAAGCTGGCCCCCGAGCACATCGGCCACGTGGTGTTCGGCACGGTGATCCCCACCGAGCCGCGCGACGCCTACGTGTCGCGGGTGGCGGCGGTCAACGCCGGCATTCCTCAAGAAACCCCTGCATTCAACGTCAACCGCCTGTGCGGTTCAGGCCTGCAGGCCATCGTTTCGGCGGCGCAGAGCCTGCTGCTGGGCGACGCCGGCGCGGTGTTGGCCGGCGGTGTCGAGTCCATGAGCCGTGGCCCGTACTTCCTGCAGCAGACCCGTTGGGGCGCGCGCATGGGCGATATCCAGGCGCTGGACTACATGCTCGGCGTGCTCCACGACCCGTTCGCTGGCATTCACATGGGCATCACCGCCGAGAACATTGCCGAGAAGTACGGCATCACCCGGCAGATGCAGGATGAACTGGCGTTGGTCAGCCAGCAGCGCGCCGCCCGCGCCATTGCCGAGGGGCGGTTTGCCTCGCAGATCGTGCCCATCGAGATTGCCACGCGCAAAGGCCCGGTAACCTTCGCCGAGGATGAGAACGTGCGCGCCGTGGACGCCGAGCAGTTGGCGAAGATGAAGCCGGCGTTCAAGAAGGACGGCACGGTGACCCCGGGCAACGCCTCCAGCCTCAACGACGGCGCCGCCGCCCTGGTGCTGGCCACCGCCGAGACCGTGCGCGCCCACAACCTTGTGCCACTGGCGCGGCTGGTGGGTTACGGCCACGCCGGCGTGGAGCCGGCGCTGATGGGCCTGGGGCCAATTCCGGCCACCCGCCAGGTGCTGCTCAAGGCCGGCCTGCGGGTGCAGGATCTGGACGTGATCGAGTCCAACGAAGCCTTCGCCGCCCAGGCCTGCGCCGTGGCCCGGGAACTGGACTTCGACCCGGCCAAGGTCAACCCCAACGGCTCGGGCATCTCCCTGGGCCACCCGGTGGGCGCCACCGGCGCGATCATCGCCACCAAGGCCATCCACGAACTGCACCGCATCCAGGGCCGCTACGGCCTGGCGACCATGTGCATCGGTGGCGGCCAGGGTATCGCCGTATTGTTCGAACGCGTTTAATTGAAGGAACATGACATGACCGTGCAACACATCGCCGTCATCGGCGCCGGCACCATGGGCAACGGCATCGCCCAGGTGTGCGCCCTCTCCGGCTACAGCGTCACTCTGCTGGACATCAGCGACGCCGCCCTGGAAAAGGGCCTGGCCACCCTGGGCAAGAACCTGCAACGCCAGGTCAGCAAGCAGACGCTGACCCAGGCGCAGGCCGACCAGGCCCTGGTGCGCATCACCACCAGCACCGACTATGCGCGGCTGGCCGAGGCCCAGCTGGTGATCGAGGCGGCCACCGAGAACCTCGGGCTGAAGGTGAAGATTCTCAAGCAGATCGCCGAGCAGGTCAGCGAGCAGTGCATCATCGCCACCAACACCTCGTCGCTGTCGGTGACCCAACTGGCGGCCAGCGTCAACGCGCCGGACCGCTTCATCGGCCTGCACTTCTTCAATCCGGTGCCGATGATGGCCCTGGTGGAGGTGATCCGCGGCCTGCAGACCAGCGACGCCACCCATGCGCTGGCGCTGGAGGTGAGCGGGCGCCTGGGCAAGACCGCCATCAGCGCCGGCAACCGTCCGGGCTTTGTGGTCAACCGCATCCTGGTGCCGATGATCAACGAGGCCATCCTGGTGCTCAGCGAAGGCCTGGCCAGCGCCGAGGACATCGACACCGGCATGCGCCTGGGCTGCAACCAGCCCATCGGCCCGCTGGCCCTTGCCGACCTGATCGGCCTGGACACCCTGCTGGCGATCATGGACGCGTTCCTGGAAGGCTTCGGCGACAGCAAATACCGCGCAGCCCCCCTGCTACGCGAAATGGTCGCTGCCGGTTACCTGGGCCGCAAGGCCGGCCGCGGTTTCCACCACTACCCGTAACACCACACCCCGTAGCAGCGGCCGCCAGGCCGCGTCCGCAGGCGCCGCGTATTCCCAGGGATACCGCGCCTCGTGGCCGCTGCTACACTGGGCAGACGCCCATTCGCTCATATGGCCGCCGATGCTGGACAATCTGCAGCAGCGCATCATTCTCAAGGCTCGGCCCTCGGCCCAGCGCCTGGCCATCGGCTTCATGGCCCTGGTGCTGCTGTCGTTGCTGGGCCTGGACACCTGGCAAAGCTGGACCGCCCGCACCCAGGCGCTGCGGGTGGCGCAGACCCACACCGCCAACCTCGCCCGCTCCCTGGCCCAGCACGCCGAAAGCACCGTGCAGGAAGCCGACACGGTGCTGGCCGACCTCACCGAACGGGTCCAGGCCGACGGCACCGGCCCGGCGCAACTGGCCCGGCTGCACCGGCTGATGCAGGCGCGCACCCACGAACTCACCCAACTGCACGGCCTGTTCATCTACGACAAGGACGGCCGCTGGCTGGTGACCTCCAACGACGTTGACCCAGCTGGGGTCAACAACGCCGACCGCGAATACTTCCAGTTCCACCGCTTCAACCGCGGCAACGCCGTGCACATCGGCCCGGTGATTCGCAGCCGCACCAACAACCAGCTGATCATCCCCGTGTCACGGCGCATCGAAGGCCCGGACGGCGCCTTTACCGGCGTGGCCCTGGCGACCCTGGACCTGGAGTTCTTCAACCGCTTCTACCAGTCGTTCGACCTCGACCGCCAGGGCGTGATCGTGCTGGCCCTGGCCAACGGCACAGTGCTGGCCCGGCGGCCCTTCGACGAGCACGTGATCGGCACCAGCCTGGCCAAGGGCCGGGTGTTCAGCGAGCTGCTGCCCAACCAGCCGTCGGGCAGCAGCATGATGCCATCGCTGATCGACGGCGTGTCGCGGCTGTTCAGCTACAAGTCCCTGGACAAATACCCGCTGGTGGTGGAAGCCGCCCAGTCCAAGGACGCCATCTACGCCACCTGGCACGCCAACCTGCTGCGCTCGGCGGCGTTCATCCTGGTGGTGGGCGCGGCGCTGTCGGTGTTCGGCGTGGCGTTGATTCGCCAGCTGCGCCACGGCCAGCGCACCGAAGCGCAACTGCGCAACGCCCACGCGGCGCTGGAGATCCTGGCCATGCAGGACGCCCTCACGGGCCTGGCCAACCGCCGCCAGCTGGACGCCGCCCTGCCCCACGAGATCGGCCGCGCCCGGCGCAACGGCAAGCCGTTGGGGCTGATCATGCTCGATGTCGACCATTTCAAGCGCTTCAACGACCTGTACGGCCACCCCGCCGGCGACCAGTGCCTGCGCGCCGTGGGCCGCGCGGTGCTGGACTGCGTGGGCCGCAGCAGCGACCTGGTGGTGCGCTACGGCGGCGAGGAACTGCTGGTGGTGTTGCCGGAAAGCGACTGGGCCGGCACCTGGTTGGTGGCCAACAACATCCTTGAACGGGTGCGTGAACTGACCATCCACCATGCCGGCAACGACGGTGGCCTGGTGACCCTGAGCGCCGGCGTGCATGTGTGGGTGCCCGAGGGCGAGGACACCCAGCCGCACCTGCTGATCCAGGCGGCCGACCAGGCCCTGTACCAGGCCAAGCACCACGGCCGCAACCGCCTCTACCCACCGCAACCCCAGCGCCAGGTGCAGCCGGAGCCGCAGCAGGTCTGACGCTTAGCGCGCCACGGGGGCAGGCACGTTCAAAGGCTCCAGGGCACCCAGCTCCATCAAGGTGAAATAGCCTTCGCTCCAGCCTGCCGTGTCGATGTGCCAGACGTTGCCCAGGCGCCGCGGCCGGCGCAACGGCGTGTGGCCGACGATCACCGCGCGCACGTCACGAATGCCGCTGCCGTCGCCGCGCTTGATGCGCGCGCGCGACCACTGGCAACCCTCGTCGGTGTAGGTTTCGCCGGGCCAGCGGTGCTGGAGGAAGTCGCGCAACTGGCGCCAGGTGGGAAACGGGCAATCGGCGTGCACCAGGCCCACCAGGCCGCGGCTGGTCTCCACTTCCAGGGCCACCGGCAGCTGGCTGAAGCGCTGGGCGTAGAGCTGCTGTTTTTCCGCGCTGGCGTCAATGAACCAGGCGCCGCCGCTGGCGCGGTACATGCGCTCGTCGACGCTGATATTGGCCTGGTGCTGGATGGCAAGGGCCTCGTGGTTGCCCTGCACGGCAAAGAACCAGGGGCGGTCCAGCCACTCCAGGCACGCTTCGCTTTGCGGGCCGCGGTCCACCAGGTCGCCGACGCTGAACAGGCGGTCGGTGGCCGGGTCGAAGCCCACGCGGTCGAGGGTGGCTTGCAGGCGGCCGAAGTGGCCATGGATATCGCCCACGGCAAAGTCGCGACCACTGGGGTTGCGCGCGTAATGGGCGAATTTGTTCATGGCCAGCCTCCTTGTGCCTCGCTGCACCACGATCTTCGTCTCGTGGCGCCGCGCGGTCAATGGATAGCTGCCCGGTACAGGGTCAGAGCTTGGCGATGGACACTTCGGTGGACTTCACGAACGCGATCACTTCGCTGCCCACTTTCAGTTCCAGCTCATGGATGGAACGCGTGGTGATCACTGAGGTAACGATGCCCGAAGCGGTCTGCACGTCGATTTCCGACACCACCGGGCCTTCGATGATTTCCTTGATCACGCCTTTGAACTGGTTGCGTACGTTGATGGCTTTGATGGTCATGGCACGATTCCCTTGTGATGAAAGCTGCGGCCCAGTGCCGCGATGGGTTTACTGTGCCCCAGCCCGGTTAAAATCAAAAGGAATTGATTGTGCTTTTGATATTCCTGCAAAGAATATGTCGATGTGCTTGCGCGTGGAACGATCCGGCGTCATCGCGGCCAAGGCCGGCTCCTACCACGCACGCGGTAGGAGCCGACCTTGGTCGCGATGCAGGCAACGCAATTCTCAAGAGGTGAGTTCTACCTCGGCCTGGGCCTGGCGGCTCCACAACCGGTAATAGTGCCCGCGTTGGGCCAACAGCTGCTCATGGCTGCCATCCTCCACCAGCCGCCCGTGGTCCAGCACCAGAATGCGGTCCAGGTGCGCCACCGTCGACAGCCGGTGGGCCACCACCAGCACGGTCTTGTCGTCCATGATCTCGTCGAGCTTGTCCTGGATGAAGCGCTCGGTGATGGAGTCCAGGCTCGAGGTGGCCTCGTCCATCACCAGGATCGGCGCGTCCTTGAGGATCACCCGGGCGATGGCGATGCGCTGCCGCTGCCCGCCCGACAGCTTCACCCCGCGCTCGCCCACCAGCGACTCGTAGCCGTGCTCCATCTCGCCGATGAAGCCCTGGGCGCCGGCGCGGTGGATGGCGGCGTCCAGCTCCTCGTGGCTGGCGTCCAGCCGGCCGTAATGGATATTTTCACGGATGGTGCGGTGGAACAGCCCCGGCTCCTGGGGAATCAGGCCGATCTGCCCGTGCAGGGAATGCTGGGTGACCTGGCGCACGTCCTGGCCATCGATCAGCACCGCGCCGCCCTGCACGTCGTACAGGCGCAACAGCAGGCTCAGCAGGGTCGACTTGCCCGAGCCCGACGAGCCCACCAGGCCCACCCGCTGGCCCGCCGGAATGCTCAGGTTGAAGCCCTGGAAAATCGCCTGCCCGGGGCGGTAGCCGAAGGTCACGTCGCGAAACTCGATGTTGCCGCGCTTCACTTGCAGCAGCCCGGCAGTGGCCTGGTCGGTGACCTCGTGGGGGCGCACCAGGGTGCGTACGCCGTTGGCGATGTTGCCGGCGGCCTCGAAGAAATCCAGCAGCCGCCGCGCCAGGTTGCCCACGTCGTTGACGATCAGCAGCGACAAGCTGGTGGCCATGACGAAACCGGCCAGGTCCAGGCGCTGGGCGCGCCACAGGTACAGGGCCAGCAGCACCATGCCCAGCTTCAGCGCCACGCCCAGCCCCGACAGCAGCCAGCGGATTTTCTCCATGTAGATGAACGCCCGGTAGGCGGCCTTCATCTCGCGGTTCAGGTAGCCGTTGAGGTAGTCGTATTCATAGGCGTGGCGGGCGAACAGGCGAATGTTGGTGAGGTTGCTGACCGCGTCCACCACCTTGCCGTTGCTGAGGCTGCGCGCCGATGAAAACTGCTGCGCCAGCGGTTGGCTGCGGCGCGCCAGCCAGTAGCTGATGCCGGTGAATAGCAGCGCCCACACCAGCATGAACTGGCCCAGCGCCGGGGCGGCCAGGTACAGCAACAGCACCGAGACGCTGAGGGTGACAACCACCGGAATCAGGTCGAACAGGACGATGGCGATGGTCATGTTCACCCCCATCGACACCTCCGACACCTTATGCGCCAGGGCCCCGGCGAACTCGCTGCTGACGAAGCGGTGGGAGTGCTGCTGCAGGTAGGCGAACAGCGTCTGGGTGACCGCGCGGCGCTGGATGGGCACCACGTGGATGTGGCAGCCGTTGCCGATGCGCAGCATCAGCATTTCCAGCACCAGCAGGCCGGCGAACAGCAGCAGCGGCGTTTGCAGAACGTCGAAGGCCTGGCGGATGTCGGCCAGGTGGCTGATCAGCCCGGTCAGGCGCCCCAGGCCCCAGGGGACCAGGATCGTGCACACGGCTGCGCCAATCTGCAGCAGCAGGATGGCCAGGTACCAGCCCTTGAAACGGCGCAGGAACAACAGGACGAAGCCCAACGGGGTGCCCGGAAGGTGGTCGACCTTCCATGTTTCGGGCGTTGCAGTGCTCTGGGACATGGGATAGCGCTTCCTTGGCAAGTCATCCGCAGGATACGGGGGCGACCATGACAATCATGAAATGTGCCAGAGTTGGTACAAACGTCCACCAAGCGGACCGCGTCGTCTGCATCGCGACTAAAGTCGGCTCCTACGCTGCCCGTGGTAGGAGCCGACTTTAGTCGCGATACAGGCAACGCGGTTTGCCTTTAGAACAACCCGGAGGTCGGCGGTGGCGTGCCTTTCAGCGCCCAGGCGCCGACCGCCGCGGCTTTCCAGTCGCGCGGGTTGTGGTTGGCCACGGTGCGGGCGTTGCGCCAGTGCCGGTCGAGGTTGTGCTGGCGGCTGGTGGTGGAGGCGCCGCCCACATCGAACAGGCGCTCGGCGGCCTTCAGCGCGCTGTCGGCGGTGATGAACTGCGCCTGGGCCACTTCCACCGCGGCCTGTTCCACCAGCGCCGGCGCCTGGCCGGCGGCCCAGGCGCGGTCGATGCTGTCGGCGGCGCGCAGCACCACGGCTTCGGCGGCGTAGGCACGAGCGGCGATCTCGCCCACGCTCAGCTCTACATAAGGGTCGTCCACCGAGCGCGTGGCGCTGCTGTGCTTGATGGGCCGCGCATGGTGCTGGGCAAAGCGCACCGCGTCGTTGAAGGCGTTGCGGGCGATGCCGGCCTGCACGGTGGCGAGGAACAGCTGCAGGAACGGCGTGACGATGGTGCGGGTGCCCTCTTCCACGGTGCGCGTGCGCAACTCGTCCGGGTACACGATCACGTCATCCAGGCGCGTGGTGCCGCTGGCGGTGAGGCGCTGGCCCATGGCGTCGAAGTCGTCCAGCAGCACCAGGCCCTGACGGTCGCGGGGCAGCACGAAGGAGCGCGGCAGGTCGTCCTCGTCCAGCGCTACGACGCTGATCCAGTCGGCGTACAGCGAGCCGGTGCTGTAGTACTTGCTGCCGTTGACCCGGTAGTGGTCGCCCTGGCGCACGATGCGCGCGCTGATGGCGCCGTTGGCGCCGCCCACCTCCCAACCGGCGTTGCCCAGCACGGCGCCGTCCAGGTAGCGGGCGAACCAACGCTGGCGCTCGGCGTCGGCGTCCTCGGCGCTGCTGGCCAGCAGGCCTTCGACAAAGGCCAGGCCCGGGCGCAGGGCCTGGGCGGTGTTGGAGTCGACGCTGGCCACCGCCAGCAGCACTTCGATGGTGTCGCGCACGCTGGCGCCGGGGCCACCAGCGGCCTGCGGGATGCGCAAGGTGTAGAGGCCCGCCTCGGCCAGCTGGCGCACGGCGTCGTAGGGCAACTGGCGGTCGCGTTCGCGGGCGCCGGCGCCGGCCTCGATGGCGGGCAGCAAGGCGTTGATGCGGTCTTTCAGGGCCTGAACGGTCATGGGTACTCCTGGGCAGTTCAAATGGCAATCTTCCATAGCCGCGACTCGTCGAAGAGCCACAGCGGGTTTTCGTCTTCCTGGGGCGGTGCCACCCATGCAACGCCAGCGCCGGGCAGGCGCGGCACGGCGGCCAGCAGCCGGCGGGTGTAGTCATGGCGCGGCTGGTCGAACACCTGCGCCACCGGGCCGCTTTCCACCACCTGGCCGTGGCGCATCACCAGCACCTGGTCGCTGACCTGGCGGATCACCCCCAGGTCGTGGGAGATGAACAGGTAGGCCACGCCCAGCTCGGCCTGCAGGTCAGCCAGCAAATCCAGGACCTGGGCCTGCACCGACACGTCCAGCGCCGACACCGGCTCGTCGCAGACAATCACCTTGGGGTTGCTGGCGATGGCCCGGGCAATGGCCACGCGCTGGCGCTGGCCGCCGGACAGTTGCAGCGGCCGGCGGCTGGCCAGGGCGCCGGGCAGGCGCACCTGATCAAGCAGTTTGGCCACCCGCGCGCCCTGCCCCGCCTTGGCCACGCCGGCCACGTCGAGGGCGTCGGCGAGGATCTGGCCGACGCTCCAGCGTGGGTCGAAGGAGCTGAGCGGGTCCTGGTAGATCACGCTGATGTCGCGGCGGCGCAGGCGGCGCTGGGCCTCGCTGACCGTATCGCCAACGGCGTTCCAGGGCTGGCCGGCGAAGCTCACGGTGCCGGCGTCCGGGGTCAGCAGGCCCAGGGCGATGCGCGCGGCGGTGGTCTTGCCCGAGCCGGACTCGCCGACAATGCCCAGGGTCTGCCCGGCGCGCAGCTCGAAGCTGACGTCGGTGACCACCTGCCGCACCTGGCGGTCCGGGCCCACGTAGCGCTTGCCCAGGCCGCTGGCGCGCAACAGCACTTCACCCTGGTTCGGCCGCGCCGCGCGCCCGTGCTCGCCAGGCACCGCGTCCAGCAGCGCCTGGGTGTAGGGGTGGCTGGGCTGGCGCAGCACCTGGTCGGTGGGCCCCTGCTCCACCACTTCGCCGTGGCGCAGCACCAGCACCTCGTCGGCCAGCTGCGCGACCACGGCCAGGTCGTGGCTGATGATCAACAGCGAGTCGCCCCGCGCCTTGATGGCCTGCAGCACTTCCAGAATCTGCGCCTGCACCGTGGCGTCCAGGGCCGTGGTCGGTTCGTCGGCAATCACCAGGTGCGGGTCCAGGGCCAGGGCGCTGGCGATCAGCGCGCGTTGGCGCAGGCCGCCGGACAACTGGTCGGGGCGCTGGCGCGCACGCAGCGCCGGCTCCGGCACCCCGACGCGTTCCAGCAATTGCTGCACCCGCTGCGGGCGGCTGGCGGCGGGGCCCCACTGGTGGGTAGTGAGCACTTCGAGAATTTCCTTGCCCACCGGCCGCAACGGGTCCAGGGACACCAGCGCGTCCTGCAGCACAAAACCAATGGCCTGGCCGCGCAGCTGGCGCCACTGGCGCTCGGACAGCTTCAGCAGGTCGTGGTCACCGTAGCGCAGGGTGCGCGCGCTGATCTGCGCGCCGGCGCCGGCCAGGCCGATCAAGCTGCGCGCGGTGACGCTCTTGCCCGAACCGGACTCGCCCACCAGCGCCAGGGTCTTGCCCGGTGCCAGGGTGAAGCTCAGGTCACGGACCACGCTGTGCTCGCCAAAGCGAATGGACAGCCCTTCGACAATCAGGGTTTTGCGGCTCATGACAGGCGGCCCTCCAGGCGTTGTTGCAGGTAGCGGCCCAGCACCGTGGTCGACAGCGTGGTGAGCACGATGAACAGGCCCGGGACGATGGTCAGCCACGGCGCGTTGACCACGAAGTCGCGGCCCATGGACAGCATGGTGCCCCACTCCGGTGCCGGTGGCTTGGCGCCCAGGCCCAGGAAGCTCAGGGCCGAGGCCCAGACAATGGCCTGGCCGACGCCCATGGTCATGGTCACCACCAGCGGCCGCAGGGCGTTGGGTAGCAGCTGCCGGAGGATGATGCGCGCCGGGCGATGGCCCAGGGCGCGCGCGGCCTCGATGTAGCCGGCGTTGCGCACGCTGAGCACCTGGCCACGGACCATGCGCGCGTAGCCCGGCGCACCGCCGATGCCGGTGGCGATGATCAGCGGGCCGATGCCGCTGCCGAACACCGCCACGAACAGCAGCGCCAGCACCAACGATGGGAAGGCGAACAGCACCTCCAGCAGCCAGCCGATGGCGCGGTCGGTCCAGCCGCCCAACAGGCCGCCCAACAGCCCCAGGCTGATGGCGATGGACATGGCCAACGCCGTGGCCGCGACGCCGATGAACAGCGACTGGCGCGCGCCGTGGACGATGCGCGCATAGATATCGCGGCCCGACTGGTCGGTGCCGAACCAGTGTGCCCAGCCCGGCGCGTGGAAGGCGTCGCGGGGCACGATGGCCAACGGATCGGCGTGGCTGAACAGGCCGGGCACCAGCGCTGCGGCCAGCAGCCAGGCAATGAACAGGCCGGCCAGCAGCGTGCCCCAGCGGACTGTCAGGCGTGGCCGCGACAGGGCCAGCGCCGGTGCTTCAAGGACTAATTGGCTCATGGGCGTTGCTCCGCCAGGCGTGGGTCGATCCATTCGTACAGCAGGTCGATGAGAATGTTGGCCAGCACGTAGCCGGCGGCCACTACCAGGCTGATGCCGATGGTCAGGGGCAGGTCCTGGGCCTGCACCGCCTGGTACAGCTGGCGGCCCAGGCCCTTGCGGGAAAAGATCACCTCCACCACCACCGCGCCGCTGATCAGCGCGCCGATGGCCCAGCCCGACAGCGACACCCCCGGCAGCACGGCGTGGCGCAGCGCATGCTTGAAGCGCACCGCCAGGTCGCTGAGGCCGCGGGTGCGGGCGGTGAGCACGAAGGGCTGCTCCAGGGTGTATTCCAGCGATTCGCGGGTGACCTGGCCGATGAACCCGGCCAGCGGAAACGCCAGGGCAAAGGCCGGCAGCACCAGGGTGGCAAAGCCGTCGCTGCCCGCCGGCGGGAACCACTTCAGGCCAAAGGCGAACACCGCCAGCAGCACGATGCCCAGCCAGAACTGCGGTAAGGCCGCCGCCAGGGTCTCGGCCAGCGAGCCCAGCTGGCTCAGCCACGAGCGGCGCCCGGCGGTAACCAGGGTCCAGGCCAGCACCAGCAGCCACGCCAGCACCAGGGCCAGCACCAGCAATTCAAGGGTTGGCCCGCTCTGCTCGGCCAGCACCTGGGTCACCGGCTGGTGCTGGGAGTAGGACACGCCCAGGTCGCCGTGCAGCAGCTTCCACAGGTACACGCCGTATTGCACGGCTAGCGGCTTGTCCAGGCCAAACTCGCGCGTAGCCTCGGCGATGGTTTCCGCCGTGGGGTTGCCGCTGGGCCCGCCGAGAATGGCCAGCACCGGGTCGCCGGGCATCAGCCGCAGGGCGAAGAACGTCAGGGTGGCCACGGCCCACAGCACCAGCACCGCGCCGCCCAGGCGCCAGGCGGCGCGCTGGCCCAGGTGAACCAGGCGCTGGCGCCGGGGGTTGTCGAGCGTCACGATGGCATTCATGGCTTCACTCCTTTGTTCTGGCCTTTGTCCACCCAGGCGTCATACAGGTAGGTCACCGCCAGGGACGGCTCGATGCGCACCCCTTGGGTGGTCTTGTAGATGCCCAGGCGCGTGCTTTGCGGGTAGGTGGTCAGTTCCAGGTAGGCCTTGCTGGCCTGGGCCTGGGCCTGGTAGTACAGGGCCTGGCGCTGGGCCGGGTCCTGGGTGGCCAGGGCACTTTCGACCAGTTGGTCGAAATGTGCGTCGTTATAGCCGGCGGTGTTCTGGTGGTACCCGCCTACTCCGGCGGGCGCCAGGAACTGCGAGCTGAAGATGATGCGCAGCACGTCGGCGGTGTTGGTGTTCCAGTAGCCCAGGCGCACGTCGTAGTCCCACTTGGACTGGCGGTCCGTGGCCTGGGTGTCGCTCATCTGGTCGATGATCAGCTCGAAACCGGCGGCGCGCGTGGTGGCCTGCACCTGCTCCCACAGGGTCTGCTCGGACGGCGCGGTGCGGTTGCCCATCACCACGTGCACCTGCAGGCGCTTGCCGTCCTTAATGCGGTAACCCTCGGCGTCGCGCTGGCTGTAGCCGGCGGCGTCCAGCAGCTGGGCGGCGCGGGCCGGGTCGTAGTCCTGGGCGTGTTCGAAGTCGGGGCTGTAGAAGCGCGTGGCCACGCTCAGCGGCCCGCCGGCGCGGGGGAACTCGCCGAAGTACACGCTTTTCAGCGCGCCGTCGATGTCGGCGCTGCGCACGAAGGCTTCGCGTACACGCACGTCGTTGAAGGGCGCGCGGGTGATGTTCAGGGTGCCGTTGGTGGGGTTGCCGGGGCGCTGGGCAATCAGGATGCTCAGGTCAGGGTTGTGCCGCGCAGCCTCGTGGGACTCGGGCGGCAGCGCCTCGATGACGTCCACCTCGCCGGCCTGCAGCGAGGCGAAGCGCACCGACGGCTCCTGAATGAATTTCCACAGGATGCGGTCCAGGTACGCCGGGCCGTTGTGCTTGGCCGTAGGCGGCGCCCAGTGGTAGTCGGGGTTGCGCACCAGCTCTACCTGGCTCTGGCGGTCCCAGCGCACCACCTTGAACGGCCCCGAGCCTACCGGCGACTCGCAGTTCTCATCGCGCGAGCGCAGCAGCGCGGTGGGCGACTCGATGCCCAGGAAACCTTGCGCCAGCACCTCCAGGAACGCCGCATACGGCGTGGCCAGGTGCACCACCGCCGTGTACGGGTCGACCACGTCGGTGCTGCGGTACTGGCGAATATAGCCACCGGCGGTGCTGGACTGGGTCTTGGGGTTGGCCATGTGGTCGAGGTTGGCCTTCACCGCCGCGGCCGTGAACGGCGTGCCATCGGTAAAGTGCACGTCCTTGCGCAGGTGGAAGGTGTAGGTGGTGCCGTCGGCCGACACCTCCCAGCTTTCCGCCAGCCAGGGGCCGATCTTGCCGTTCTCGTCCATGGACACCAGGGAATCCAGGTACTGCTGGCCGATGAACACCTGGGGCATGTCGCCCGCCACGTGGGGGTCCAGGCAGGTGGGCTCGCGGTCGGTGGCGTAGACCAGCGTGCCGCCACTGACCGGCGTGCTGCTGCGCTGCGCTACCTGGGCGCTGCGGTCGCAGGCAGCCAGCGCCACGCAGAGCGTGGCCAGGGTGAAAGTCTTGAAGGTTGAATGCACGGACGTCCCTCGGCGAATGATCCTGAGGGGGTGATTGCACAACCCGTGCCGGGTGTGGGAGGCCCGGTTTACAGGGGTTTGCGTGGGATGAGCCGTCGTGATCAGGGCAAAGTGAACAAGTGATGTTGCTGGAGCAACAGCTGAAGTTTGCTGCGGTTTGCGCGGTGTAGCTAGGGACGCGGCCTCACGGCCGCTGCTACAGGTGGTGGTGCTGTAGCAGCGGCCGTGAGGCCGCGTCCAAGCGCACCGCGTCACACCGCGCCGTGCCGGACGCCGCCTGGCGGCAGCTGCTACGGGGTTGCCGTCCTGTGCCGCTATAGCGTGTCCCTGGCCTGAAACTCAAACTTCACCTCGCCGCCGCTGTTCTCGGGTGGCGTCGCTGGCGCTGGTTGCGCCAAGGGCTGCAGGAGATTGAAGACCTCGGGATATTTGTCGATGGGCACAGCATCGAGCAACGCATTGATTTGTTCGCGCGTGACAGTCATGGGGTATACCTCAACAAGAGTCAACATTAAGCAGAAGAAACTGCCGACAGAAAGTAAGTAGCAGGAATAAATTGAATAAACTACTGATGTACAAAGGTTTTCTATTACTGAAACCTATGCATTTATGCTCATGACTGTTTTCAACACCGGCGGCTGACAACCGAAGTGCGCTTGGGAAATACATCACATCGTGATATAAATGCCCGCGTTTTCAGCCAAGGTACCCGCCCCGTGAAGCTCCCCTCCCTTTTGCAACGCCTGCGTCCCGCGCCGTTGCACCTAAGCCCCCGTGAAGTGTTGCGTGCCGCCTTCGGCGCGCTGTTGGGCATCGGCCTTACCGCCGCCCTGTGCACCTGGGCCCTGGGCCTGAGCGCCGATATCCCGCTGCTGATCGCCCCCATGGGAGCGTCGGCCGTGCTGCTATTTGCCGCCCCCGCCAGCCCGCTGGCCCAGCCCTGGTCGCTGATCGGCGGTAACCTGGTGGCTTCTCTGGTGGGCGTCACCTGCGCCGCGTTCATCGGCAACGAAATCATCGCGGCCGCCGTCGCCGTGGCAGTGGCGATCGCGCTGATGCTGGCCCTGCGTTGCCTGCATCCACCCTCGGGCGCGGTGGCGTTGACCGCCGTGCTGGGCGGCCCGAGTATTCATGCCGCCGGCTACGCCTTCGTCCTCGACCCGGTGCTGCTCAATTCGGCGGTGCTGCTGGGCGTGGCGCTGGTGTTCCACAGCTTCAGCCGCCACCGCTACCCCCACGGCCACGTGCCGGCGCCCGCCGCCGCCCGTGCCGTGTCGCCCGCCAGCCAACAGCTGCACCAGGCGCTGCAGGCCGTGCTGGACGAACGCGACGAATTCATCGACGTCGACGCCGACGACCTGGAAGCCATCGTCACCGCCACCCTCGCCCGCCTGCATTCGGAGCCACGCCCATGAGCGATGCCCTGGCCAAGACCGATTTCGAAGCCCTGTCGGAGTTTCGCTACCAGCTGCGGCGCTTCCTGCGTTTTTCCGAGGAAGCCGTGCAGGCCCACGGGGTCACGCCCCAGCAGTACCTGCTGATGCTGCACACCATGGGCTTCGATGGCCGCGACTGGGCCACCGTCGGCGAGTTGGCCGAGCGCCTGCAGATGGTGCCCCACGGCGCCGTGGCGCTGGTCAAGCGCTGCGAGGCGCAAGGCCTGGTGCAGCGCCAGCGCAGCGACGAGGACCGCCGCGAGGTGCGCGTCAGCCTCACCGCCAAGGGCAACGAGGTGCTGGCGAAGCTGGCCTTCCTGCACCGCGAAGAACTGAAAAGTGCCGGCAAGCGCTTGCGCGTGCCGTTCGAGCAGGAGTAAGCCCATGCAGCACAAGGCTGATTTTTCCGTGGACCGGCGGCTGTTCCGCCAGGTGCTGCTGGCCGCCGTGATCGGCGCCCTGGCAGTCGGTGCGGCGGCGGTGCTGCTGGGGCTGATCCACCTGTGCAGCAACCTGTTTTTCTACCAGCGTTTCTCGTTCGCCAACAGCTCGCCGGCGCAGCACCAACTGGGCCTGTGGGTGATCGGCCTGCCGGTGCTGGGCGGGCTGATCGTCGGCCTGATGGCCCGCTACGGCTCCAGCAAGATCCGTGGCCACGGCATTCCCGAGGCCATCGAGGCGATTCTGTTCGGCCAGAGCCGCCTGTCCCTGCGGGTGGCGCTGCTCAAGCCGCTGTCGTCGGCAATCGTGATCGGCAGCGGTGGCCCGTTCGGCGCCGAGGGGCCGATCATCATGACCGGCGGCTCACTGGGTTCGTTGATTGCCCAGCGCTTTCACCTCAGCGCCGCCGAGCGCAAGACCCTGCTGGTGGCCGGCGCCACGGCGGGCATGACCGCGGTGTTCGGCACGCCGGTGGCGGCGGTGCTGCTGGCGGTGGAGCTGCTGCTGTTCGAACTGCGCCCGCGCAGCCTGGTGCCGGTGGCTATCGCCTGCGCGGTGGCCGGCTTCCTGCGCCCGCTGCTGATCGCCAGCGAGCCGCTGTTCGCCGTGCAAACCGCGCCGGTGGGCCCCGAGGCGCTGTTCGGTTGCCTGGTCGCGGGCATCGCCAGCGGCCTGCTGTGCACGCTGCTGTCGTGGTCGCTGTACCGCGTGGAAGACCTGTTCGGCAAGCTGCCGCTGCACTGGATGTGGTGGCCGGCCCTGGGTGGCCTGGCCATCGGCATTGGCGGCTATTTCCAGCCACGGGCGCTGGGCATCGGTTTTGATGTGATCGGCGACCTGCTGCACAACCACCTGCTGCTCGGCGCGGCCCTGGCGTTGCTGCTGGTGAAGGCGGTGATCTGGGTGATCGCCCTGGGCTCCGGCACGTCGGGCGGCGTCCTGGCGCCGCTGCTGATGCTCGGCGCCGGCCTGGGCGCGGCGCTGGGCCATGTGCTGCCCGGCGACCACGGCGCGCTGTGGCCGCTGGTGTGCATGGCGGCTACCTTGGCCGGGGTGCTGGGCGCGCCGCTGACGGCGGTGGTGTTCGCCCTGGGCCTGAGCCACGACCTCAATGCGTTGTTGCCGTTGCTGCTGACCGTGACCGTGGCGTACACGGTGACCATCGTGATTGCCAAGCGCTCGATCATGACCGAGAAAATCGCCCGGCGCGGCCTGCACATCTACCGCGAATATTCGGTGGACCCGCTGGAGCGCCACGAGGTCAGCGAGGTGATGAGCCACGCGCAGGTGCCGCTGGCGGCCGGCCAGGCGTTCGCCCTGCCCCGGGAAACCTGCCGCGCCGTGGCTGGGCGGATGGTGGCGCTGGGGCTGGAAAGCCTGGCGGTGGTGCGTGATGCGCAGAGCCGCGAAGTCATTGGCGTGGTCAGCCGCAGCGACCTGCTCAAGGGCACGCTGGCGGTGCATCAGGAAGAAAGCCTGGCGTAGACTAGGGGTACTGCCACTGCCCATCAGGTACATGATGATCGACCCCGAACAGCGTCACCCCGCCGCCCTGGAACGCTTCCTGGCCGCCCACGACGAGCTCCGCCAGCAGCTGGACCACCTCAACCCGCTGGAAGCCCAGGCCGCCGGCATGACCGCCGCGCAGTACCGCGCCGAGCGCCTGCACGAGGCGTTCGAGCAGGAAGCCGAGGCCCAGGGCCTGTTCGCCTGGGAGCTGACGTTGCAATTGACGGCGGCGACGCCAGAGGAATTCCAGGCGCAGCGCCTGGAGGTGCATAAGGAAGTGGCCGAGATGGCCGGCATGAGCTGGGACGAGTACCGCGAGCTGTACGGGCTGTAAACGCGCCCGTAGCAGCAACTGTTTTTGTGGGAGCTGGCTTGCCAGCGAGTTTTTCGGGCCTCAACAGCTCGCTGGCAAGCCAGCTCCCACAGGACGCAGCCGCCTGCGGCAGCTGCTACGGGGGTGGGGGTCAACCCAGGTGGGTGACCAGCTTGGTCACCAGGTACGCCTCGATCGCCTCGGTGCCGCCTTCCGAACCGTGCCCGGAATCCTTGATGCCGCCGAACGGAATCTCCGGCAGGCCGATGCCCAAGTGGTTGATCGACAGCATGCCCGCTTCCACTCCGTCACTCAGGGCCTGGGCGGTTTTCGAGGTGCTGGTGAAGGCGTAGGCCGCCAGGCCGAACGGCAGGCGGTTGGCCTCGGCAATGGCTTCTTCCACCGTGTCGAACGGCACGATCAGCGCCACCGGGCCGAACGGCTCTTCGTTCATCAGGCGCATGCCGGTGTTCAGGCCGCTGATCACCGTCGGCGCGAAGAAGTAGCCCGGGCCGTCGATGGCCTTGCCACCCAGGTGCACGGTAGCGCCGTGGCTGCGTGCGTCGTCCACCAGGGCCTGCAAGGCCGGGGCGCGACGGTCGTTGGCCAGCGGGCCCATCAGCGTGCCCTCTTCCAGGCCGTTGCCGACCTTGATCTTGCCGGCCAGCTCGACGAAGCGGGTCAGGAAGGTCTCGAACACTTCACGCTGCACCAGGAAACGCGTCGGCGATACGCACACCTGCCCGGCGTTGCGGAACTTGGAAGCCACCAGCAGTTGCACGGCCTTTTCCACGTCGGCGTCGGCGAAGACGATGGCCGGCGCGTGGCCGCCCAGTTCCATGGTCGCCGGTTTCATGTGCAGGCCGGCCATGGCCGCCAGTTGCTTGCCCACCGGGGTGGAGCCGGTGAAGGTAACTTTGCGGATCACCGGGTGCGGGATCAGGTAGCCGGAAATATCCGCCGGCACGCCATACACCAGGCCAATCACCCCGGCCGGCACACCGGCGTCGGCAAAGGCGCGGATCAGCTCGGCAGGCGACGCCGGGGTTTCTTCCGGGGCCTTGACGATGATCGAGCAGCCGGCGGCCAGGGCCGAGGACAGCTTGCGCACCACCTGGTTGATGGGGAAGTTCCACGGCGTGAAGGCGGCCACTGGGCCCACCGGCTCGCTGATCACCCGCTGCTCGATACCCTGGGCGCGCGACGGCACGATGCGGCCGTAGCTGCGGCGGCCTTCCTCGGCCAGCCAGTCGATGATGTCGGCGGCGGCCAGGGTTTCGGCGCGGGCCTCGGCCACGGGCTTGCCCTGCTCCAGGGTCATCAGCGTGGCGATGTGGTCGGCGCGTTCGCGCAGCAGCTCGCCGGCCTTGCGCATGATCTTGTAGCGGTCGAAGGCGCTGACCTTGCGCCAGGTCTCGAAGCCACGCTGGGCGGCGGCCAGGGCCTGGTCCAGGTCGGCGATGTCGGCGTGGGCCACGCTGCCGATGGTGTCACCGGTGGCGGGGTTGACCACGGGGATGCTGCGCCCGTCCGCCGCGTTCTGCCATTGACCGTTGATGTAAAGCTGCACTTGCGGGTACATACGGGACTCCCTCGATGTGAACGGATGTTGAGACAACCTGTAGCCGCTGCCGAAGGCTGCGCTGGCCCCTGAGCATACCGAAGATCTCCGGCGTGCGGGACGGCCAGCGCAGCCTGGCGGCAGCGGCTACCAATGCGGCGTTAATCATGAAACTCGTCAACCAGCGTGCGGCTGCCGGCCATGAAGGCGTCGGCCACCAGGCGCAGCGGTTGCAGGTCGGCGTCGCTGGCCTGGCGCTGGATCAGCTGGGCGAAATGCGCGTACAGCGACGGGTATTCGGCTTCCGGCGGCAGCGCCTGGGGCTGGTCATCGATGAAGAGCGCCGCACCGCCCTGCTCCAGGCGCAGCACGCCTGCGTCGGTCTCGATGACGATGCGCCAGATGTCCGGCTCAGGGTGGTCCCAGTCAAACTCGGCGGTCACCGGCAGGCCACGGGCGTCGGCCATCTGCAGGCGCGCGGCGATGGGCGCCTGGTGGTTGGCCGGCACGTCCAGCTGCGCGGCGGTGACGAACAGCGGTTCGGGCAGCAGCGCAGTGACGATGGACAAGGCGTTGATGCCCGGGTCGAACACGCCCTGGCCACCGGCCTGCCAGATCCACGCCTGGCTGGGGTGCCATTTGCGCACGTCTTCCTTCCAGGTGATGGCCACGCTGCGCAGCACCCGCCCCTCCAGCCACTGGCGCGCTGGCTGCACCGCCGGAGCGAAGCGCGAGTGCCAGGCGAACAGGCAGCTGACGCCCTGGGCGCGGGCCAGGTCCACCAGCGCCATGGCCTCGCCGAGGCTGGCGCACGGCGGTTTTTCCACCAGCACGTGCTTGCCGGCCAGCAGCGCCTCGCGCACCTGGGCGTAGCGGCCCTGGGGCGGCGTGCAGAAAGCCACGGCGGCCACGGCCGGGCCGTCGGCCAGCAGCGCGTCGAGGCTGCGGAAATTGGCCACGCCAGGGCACGGCTGGCCCAGGGTGGCCACGGCCTGCAGGCGCCAGGCCGGGTTGCCGAGGATGGCCGGCACGTGCTGGTCCTGGGCGATCTTGCCGTAGCCGACGAGGCCCAGCGAAAGGTGCTCCATGGTGCGACTCCTGTTGCAATCGGGATTTGTTGTTATGGACAGGCAGCAAGGTGGACGGCTGAGTCTAAACCATCCAGGCGGAGGTACGACAACCGCCGACGGTCAAAATAAGTGGTCGGTCCGGTCCATTTCTCTTTAAAATGGCCACCATTCCCTTTTCACGCGCTCGCCTGTCCCCAGGCGGGTTTGGCTGTTCACGCAAGGAAACCCATGTCCCTGTCTTCCATTCGCGGCAACGTCCTGGCCGGGCTGACGTCATCGTTCGCCCTGGTGCCGGAGTGCATCGCCTTCGCCCTGGTGGCGCAACTCAACCCGTTGATGGGCCTTTACGGCGCCTTCATCATCTGCACCCTGACCGCGCTGTTCGGCGGCCGCCCGGCGATGATCTCCGGCGCGGCGGGCTCCATGGCCGTGGTCATCGTCGCGCTGGTGGTGCAGCACGGCGTGCAGTACCTGCTGGCCACCGTGGTGCTGGGCGGGTTGATCATGGTGCTGTTCGGCCTGCTGCGCCTGGGCAAGCTGGTCCGCATGGTGCCGCATCCGGTGATGCTGGGCTTCGTCAACGGCCTGGCGATCATCATCGCGCTGTCGCAGCTGGAGCACTTCAAGGTCGGCAGCAGCTGGCTGCAAGGTACGCCGCTAGCGACCATGCTGGGCCTGGTGGCGCTGACCATGGCCATTGTCTACCTGCTGCCGCGGCTGACCCGCGCGGTGCCGCCGGCACTGGTGGCCATCGTCGGCGTCAGCCTGCTGGTGTACGCCCTGGGCCTGCCCACCCGCACCCTCAGCGACATGGCGCACATCGCCGGCGGCCTGCCCAGCCTGCACTGGCCCAGCGTGCCAATGAACCTTGAGACGCTGAAGATCATCGCCCCCTATGCGGTGCTGATGGCCATGGTCGGCCTGCTGGAAACCCTGCTGACCTTCAACCTCACCGACGAGCTGACCGAGACCCAGGGCCAGCCCAACCGCGAGTGCGTGGCGCTGGGCGTGGCCAACGTGGCGTCGGGGCTGTTCGGCGGCATGGGCGGTTGCGCCATGATCGGCCAGACCGTGATCAACCTCAGCTCCGGCGGCCGTGGGCGGCTGTCGGGGGTGGTGAGCGGCATCATGGTGCTGCTGTTCATTCTGTTTCTGTCGCCGCTGATCGAGCGCATTCCGCTGGCCGCCCTGGCCGGGGTGATGTTCGTGGTGGCCCAGCAGACCTTCGCCTGGGGCTCGCTGCGGGTGCTGGGCAAGGTGCCGCGCCAGGACGCGGTGGTGATCGTGGCGGTGACCGTGATCACCGTGTTCACTGACCTGGCCACGGCCGTGCTGTGCGGCATCCTCATCGCGGCGCTGGCGTTTGCCTGGCAGCACGCCCGGGAAATCCGCGCCGATGCCGACGCCAGCCAGCCCGGGCGCAAGCGCTACACCCCCCACGGCACGCTGTTCTTCGCCTCGACCACGCACTTCCAGGCGCTGTTCGACCCACGCAACGACCCGGATGAGGTCATCGTCGACTGCCGCCACCTGCACCTGGCCGACCATTCGGCGATTGCCGCGCTGGAAGCGCTGGCGGCGCGGTATGAGAAGGCTGGCAAGGGGTTTGTGCTGGAGCAGTTGTCGGCGCGCAATCAGCAGTTGTTGCAGCGCGCGGGGGCGGCCGTTGCGGTGAATTGAAGGCCCGGACGCGACGTTGTTGTGGGAGCTGGCTTGCCAGCGAGCTGTTGAGGCCCTAAAAACTCGCTGGCAAGCCAGCTCCCACAGAGACAGTTGCTGCTACGGGGCTGCGTCCCAGGGCCGCACGGGTTGGATCGCACGCCATCTGCCGTTAAGGTGTAACAACATTTGTTGTTGCACAGAGGCAGACATGACAGAAATTGCATTGGTAGTGGGTGCCAGTGGCATCGTCGGCCGCGCGGTGACCCGCGTGCTGGCCGAGAACACCAACTGGAAGGTGGCGGGCCTGTCGCGCCACCCGGACCTGGCGCCGGGCATCATCCCCATTGCCGCCGACCTGCAAGACCCCACCGCCCTGGCCAGTGCCCTCGCCGGCCTGTCACCCACCCACCTGTTCATCACCACCTGGTCGCGCCAGGCCAGCGAGGCGGAAAACATCCGCGTCAACGCCGGCATGGTGCGCAACGTGCTCGACGCCCTGCGCGGCGCCCGCAGCCTGCGCCACGTGGCGCTGGTCACCGGCCTCAAGCACTACCTGGGCCCGTTCGAGGCCTACGGCCAGGGCAGCCTGCCACAGACCCCGTTCCGCGAAAGCCAGGGCCGCCTGGACGTGGAAAACTTCTACTACGCCCAGGAAGACGAGCTGTTCGCCGCCGCCAAGCGCGACCATTTCACCTGGAGCGTGCACCGCCCGCACACCATCACCGGCGTGGCCGTGGGCAACGCCATGAACATGGCCACCACCCTCGCCGTCTACGCCAGCGTGTGCAAGGCCACGGGCCGGCCGTTCGTGTTCCCCGGCTCGCGGGTGCAGTGGGACAGCCTTACCGACATGACCGACGCGCGCATCCTCGCCCGCCAGCTGCTGTGGGCCGCCACCACGCCGGCGGCAGCTAACGAAGCCTTCAACGTCACCAACGGCGACGTGTTCCGCTGGAGCTGGATGTGGGGGCGCATTGCCGACTGGTTTGGCCTGGAGGCCGCGCCGTTCCCCGAGCAGCCCATGCCCCTGGCCGCGCAGATGGCCGGCGACCAGGCCACCTGGAGCGCCCTGGCGGCGGAACATGGCTTGCAGGAACGTGATATCGAGCGGCTGATTTCGCCGTGGCACACCGACGCCGACCTGGGCCGGCCGGTGGAAGTGGTGACCGACATGTCCAAGAGCCGGCGGCTGGGCTTCGTCGATTTCCAGGCCAGTGACCAGGCGTTCTTCGATGTGTTCGCGCAGTTGCGGGCGGAGCGGTTGATTCCCTGAACGAGTTGTGGGAGCTGGCTTGCCAGCGAGCCTTTGATTGTCAAAAACTCGCTGGCAAGCCAGCTCCCACATGCCATCAATCGTCCAGCGACTGCGGCTCCGCAGCCTTCGCTGCCTTGCCCGCCTTGGCGCCCTTGGCGGGCTTGCCCGGCTCTGCCGCTGGCGCCGCCGGGGCTGGCGCTGCCGCTTCCTTCTCGGCCATGGGCATGGCGTCCACGGTGTCGAACACTTCCTTGAGCTCAACCGGGCCGCTTTTCTCCAGCTTCTTGGTGCCGTCCTTGCCCACCAGGATGGTCTTGGGCAGCTCGCCGGCGCCCAGGCTCAGGCTGCGGATCAGGGCCATGGTGGCCTGGGGGTCGAGGTTCTTGCCGTCGCGCTGGCCAATCATGTTGACCACGGTGTACAGCACCAGGCTGCGCTGGGCGAAGGCCTGCTTGTTGGCCGGGTCCTTCAGCGCGTCCTGGAAATGCACCAGGGTGGGGTCCACCGAGCTGCGCGCGATGATGATCAAGGGCCGGGTCTTGCCCTGCTCCTGCGCCAACGGCGAGTCGCTGTCGGCGGCCAGCACGGGGCCGGCGAGCGCTACAAGGGCAGCCAGGGCCAGAGACCGAATGAGCATGTACACCTCCATTTCATATTGACGCCCTAATGACTACAGGACTGGGCGAAAGGTCCGACTTATGGCGTTGAATTTGTAAGTTTTTTCAACAGGCTCGGCTGTAGCTTAGGCGAGCCGGGCCGACACGCAAGCCAAACGGCCACCGCGATTTCCGTAGCCGCTGCCGCCAGGCTGCGCTGGCCCCCGAGTGCACTGGGGATCTTCGCCGAGGCACAGGGCCAGCGCAGCCTGCGGCAGCGGCTACAGGAATGTATCCAACATCCCCGGTTCATGTAGCAAAAATTTACCCAGCTTTTACCCGCCCCGCGCCCTATCTGGCCCGCGGGTTCTGCATAATCGCCGCTTTCGTTTCCTGTTCAAGCAGAGTCGTTATGTCAATGCTGCCTTCTACCCTTGCCCGCTTCCTCCGCCCCCTGGCCGCCGCCGTTGCGCTGGCCGCCCTGGGCGCCTGTTCCAGCCCACCGCCCGCCGATGACGACGGCATGGTGTCGCTGCAGGAATACCTGAAGACCGCCTACAACCCCGGCCAGTCCAACAAGCTCGACGGCTGGGCCACGCGCTGGACCTGGGGCACCCACCAGGTCAACCTGTCGCTGCTGGTGCCCGCCGGCCAGAAAAACGTGCCGCTGGTGGTCTACCTGCCGGGCCTCGGCGAAGACGACAGCGCCGGCCAGCTGTGGCGCCAGAGCTGGGCCAACGCCGGCTACGCCGTGCTGACCGTGCAGCCGACCCGTTACGACTCATCGGTCTATAAATCGGCCGACGCCCAGGCCGGCGCCTTCCGTGGCATCGCCGCCAACAGCTACGGCGACCAGGCCTTGCAGGCGCGGGTCGCCGAGGTGGTGACCGTGCTCGCCGAGGTGCGCCGCCGCGGCCTGGCCGGTGAAGCCGGCTTCAACGCCGTGGACGTGCAGCGCACCGTGGTCGCCGGCTACGACCTGGGCGCGCAGACCGCCGCCGCCCTGGCCGGCGAGCGCGACGCAGGGCAGCCGCGCCTGACCGAGTGGCGGCCGCTGGGTGCCATCGTCCTCAGCCCCTACGTGGCTGCCGGCGCCGACCCTGCGCGCTTCGCCCAGGTCGACACGCCGGTGCTCAGCGTCACCGGCCCGATGGACGAAGATCCCTTCAGCTGGGTGGCCAGCGCCCAGCAGCGCTTCGCCTTCTTCGCCGGCCTGCGCACCCAGGGCGGCTACCAGTTGCGCCTGCAGGACGCCAGCCACAAGGACCTGTCCGGCACCGTGGCGCACGCCGGCGGCGGCAGCAAACCCGGCGAGAGCAAGGGTGAGCGCCGCCACGGTGGCGGCCCCGAAGGCGGTGGCCCGGGCGGGCCTGGCGGCGAAGGCCGTGGCGGCGCCAAGCCGGTGGACCTGGGCGTGGACCGTCGCCAGGCCGCCAGCGTGGCCGCCATCAGCACCGCCTGGCTCGACGCCACGGTCAAGCACGCACCCACCGCCCAGCAATGGCTCGACCAGCAGGCCGGCCAATGGCTGGGCCCGGTGGGCCGCCTGGAACACAAGGCCAGCAGCGCGCACTGAGCACGGCGCTTGACAGCCTGACGCCGGGCCACTGAAGATCGAAGATAGGAAGCTAACGGCTTTCTGTCTTCGCTCCAGTCTTCGGGAACCGGTTTTGTGAAAGGCACCTTCCGCTCGCTCCGCATCTACAACTACCGCGTCTGGGCCAGCGGCGCGTTGATCTCCAACATCGGCACCTGGATGCAACGCACGGCGCAGGACTGGCTGGTGCTGGTGCAACTGACCCACGAAAGCGCCACCGCCGTGGGCATCGTCATGGCCCTGCAGTTCGGCCCTTACCTGTTGCTGATGCCCTTCACCGGCCTTGCCGCCGACCATTTCGACCGCCGCAAGCTGGTGATGACCACCCAGGCGCTGTCCGGCGCCCTGGCGTTGGCGTTGGGGATACTCACCCTGACTGGCGTCGTGCAGTTGTGGCACGTGTACGTCTTCGCCTTCCTGTTTGGCTGCGTCAGCGCCTTCGACTCCACCGCCCGCCAGACCTTCGTCGCTGAGCTTGTGGGCGACAAGGAGCTGTCCAACGCCGTGGCGCTCAACTCCACCTCCTTCAACGCCGCACGGATGATCGGCCCGGCCGTGGCCGGGGTGCTCATCGCCGCCATCGGCAGCGGCTGGGTGTTCCTGCTCAACGCTGCCTCGTTCGGCGCCGTGCTGGTGTCGCTGCGCTGGCTGCGGGTGGCCGACCTGCGCCCGCTGGAACGCACCAAGAGCAGCCGCGCCGGCCTGGCCGAGGGCTTCGCCTACGTGTGGCGGCGGCCCGACCTGCTGGCGATCCTGTGGATGTACTTCCTGATCGGCACCTTCGGCCTGAACTTCCCGATCTTCATTTCCACCATGTCGGTCACGGTGTTCCACCAGGGCGCCAGCGAATACGGCGTGCTCACCTCGTGCATGGCCGTGGGCTCGGTGCTGGGCGCCCTGCTCTCGGCCAGCCGCGCCACGCCGCGCATGGGCGCGCTGCTGGCCGGCGCCCTGTTGTTTGGCCTGGGCACCGGCCTGGCGGCGCTGATGCCCGGCTACTGGTGGTTCGGCCTGACCCTGACGGCCGTGGGTATTTCTGCACAAACCTTCACCACCACCGCCAACAGCGCCGTGCAGCTGTCCACCGAGCCGGCCATGCGGGGGCGGGTGATGGCCATCCTGCTGGCCATCGCCGTGGGCGGTACTCCGTTGGGCGCACCCGTGGTCGGCTGGGTGGCCGACGTCTGCGGCCCTCGCTGGGCCCTGGGCATCGGCGCGGCCTCGGGCCTGCTGGCGGCGGCGGTGGCCCTGGGTTACTTGGTGAAACACAAAGGCCTGCGCGTGCGTTGGGAAAACGGCCGGCTTCGGCATAGGCTGGACATGCCCTGAGCAACCTTGCCGGGGCGCATTATTTTCAGGACGAAGGAATAGCCCATGCCCCACTTCATCATCGACGGCCAGCCGCTGCACTACACCGACCAGGGAACGGGTGAAGTCATCCTGCTGGCCCACAGCTACCTGTGGGACCAGCACATGTGGGCGCCCCAGGTGCAGGCCCTGCAGGGCCACTACCGGGTCATCGTGCCCGAGCTCTGGGGCCATGGTGCCTCCGGGCCGCTGCCCGCCAGCACCCGCTCGCTCACCGACCTGGCCCGCCAGGTCATGGCACTGCTAGACCACCTGGCCATCGAGCGCTGCAACCTGGTGGGCCTGTCGGTAGGCGGCATGTGGGGCGCGAAGCTGGCCATGGACGCGCCTGAACGCATCGACCGGCTGGTGCTGATGGACACCTACGTGGGCGCCGAGGACGAGCCCAAGCGCCAGTATTATTTCTCGCTGCTGCGCCAGCTGGAGGATGAAGGCGGCATGAGCCCGGCGCTGCTGGACATCGTCGTGCCCATGTACTTCCACCCCGACGCCGACCTGCAGTCGCCGCTGTGCCGGGCGTTCCGTGCCGCGCTGGCGGCAATGCCCGCCGAGGTGGCACGCCAGAGCATCGCGCCCCTGGGGCGCATCATCTTCGGCCGCGAAGACCTGCGCGACCGCCTGCATGAGCTGGACCCGCGCAAGACCCTGGTGATGTGCGGCGACCGCGACATCCCCCGGCCACCTCACGAAACGGTGGAAATGGCCCGGCTGATTGGCTGCGCGCAGGTGCTGGTGCCCGACGCAGGGCATATCTCCAACCTGGAGAACCCCGGGTTCGTCACCGACACCCTGCTGAGCTTCCTCGCCAGCCGCTGATGACAGCCATACCGCGGCGTAGCGCAACACATCCCTGTAGCAGCGGCCACCGGCCGCGTCATGGCCTACGCGGTGCAGCAGGGATGTCGCGGCGCGGCCGGACGCAGCCTGCGGCAGCTGCTACGGTGAAGGGTGTCCTCGTTGCCGAGTCGCTGCCATGAGCCAAGCCATCGCCGCCTACCTGCATTACCTGTCGATTTTCGCGCTGTTCGCCCTGCTGTCGCTGGAGCATGTGCTGCTCAAGCCCGAGCCGACACTGGCCCAGGCACGCAGCCTGATTCGCGTGGACATGCTGTTCGGGATTGCTGCCGGGCTGGTGCTGCTGACGGGGCTGGCGCGCCTGCTGTGGTTCGCCAAGGGGCCGACTTACTATCTGCACAATGGCTTCTTCCACGCCAAGGTGGCGCTGTTCGTGCTGATCGGCCTGTTGTCGATCCTGCCCACCGTGCGCTTCCTGGGTTGGCGCGCAGCGGTCAAGGCCGGCAGGGCACCGGCCGTGAGCGCGGCCAGTGTGCGGCAGATGACGATGGTCATCCGCCTGGAACTGGCGTTGCTGGTGCTGGTGCCGTTGATGGCCACGCTGATGGCGCGTGGCTTCGGCACCTTCTGACTCAACCGTGGGTGTAGGTCACGCCCAGCGAAGCCAGGGCGTCCCAGTAGCGCGGGTAGGTCTTGCCCACGCACAGCGGGTCCTGGATACGGATACCCGCCACCTTCAAGCCGGCCAGGGCAAAGCACATGGCAATGCGGTGGTCGGAATGGGTGTCGATCAGCGCGTCACAGGTGGTGCCGGCCAGGGCCGGGTCGGCGTGCACCAGCAGGTCGTCGCCTTCCACCGTCGACAGGCCCGGGCGAATGGCGTTCAGGCCGTCGTCCAGCGCCGCCACGCGGTCGCATTCCTTGACGCGCAGGTTGGCCAGTTCCACGAAGCGCACCGGCGTGGCGTTGAACGCCGCCAGCACTGCCAGGGTCGGAATGGCGTCCTGCATCTGCGAGCCGTTGATCACTGCCGGCATGTGCGGGAACTGGGCGATGTAGTCCTGGGCCTTGGCGTCCGGCTGGGTGAAGGCGTCGTCGGCCACGCCCAGGTCGATGCGCCCGCCGGTCAGGGCCTGGGCCGCCCACAGGTAGGTGGCCGCCGAGGCGTCGGGCTCGATGAAGTAGTCACCAGCCACGTAGCCGGTAGGCTGCACCCGCCAGGTGACGTCGTCCAGCTGCTCCACCTGGGCACCGAAGGCGCGCATGCAGGCCAGGGTCAGGTCCACGTAGCCGCGGGCGCCGATGTCCTTGCCGGTCAGGGCCACGTCGATGGGCGCGGTGCCGCAGGCGGCGACCATCAGCAGGGCCGAGACGTACTGGCTGGACAGGCCGCCATCGATCTCGAAACGCTGGGCCTGCAGGCGGCCGGTGCCCTTGACTTGCACCGGCGGGCAGCCGGTGGCGCTGTGCACATCGACGCCGCCGGCGCGCAACGACGCCAGCAGCGGGCCAATCGGGCGCTTCTGCATGTAGTGGTCGCCGTCCAGGGTGACGTCGCCGTTGACCGTGGCCACGGCGGCGGTCAGGAAGCGCACGGCGGTGCCGGCGTTGCCCAGGAACAGTGGCTCGGCCGGCACCTGCAGCTGGCCGCTGCTGGTGACCACGAAGGTGGTGTCGTCCGGCTCGTCGATGACCACGCCCATCTGCCGCAGGGCATTGGACATGTGCCGTGTGTCGTCGCTTTTCAGCGCGCCATCCAGGCGGCTGGTGCCCTTGGCCAGGGCGGCCAGCAGCAGCGCACGGTTGGTGATCGATTTCGACCCGGGTGGCGAAACCTGTCCGTTCAGGGCAAAGCCAGGCGGGATCACCGTGATTGTTTGTTGCGCAGCCATTTGTTCAACACTCCCCACTCGAAAACCTTGCCGACGGTACAACCCCAGCAATAAAGATTCCCATCATGCCATTTATGCGCCGCCAGTTGCACCCCGGCGGGGCCCGGGACTAGGCTGAAGACGCAAAATGGACCATTTCGACCACAGGAGCGCTGCATGAAGACCGTCAACCTGGGCAGCACGGGCCTCAAGGTTTCCCCCCTGGCCCTGGGCTGCATGACCTACGGGGTGCCCAACCGCGGCAAACACCCCTGGACCCTGGACGAACAGGCTAGCCGCCCGCTGATCAAGCAGGCGCTGGAACTGGGCATCAACTTCTTCGACACCGCCAACAGCTACTCCGACGGCACCAGCGAGGAGATCGTCGGCCGCGCCTTGCGCGACTACGCCCGGCGCGACGAGATCGTCATCGCCACCAAGGTGTACTTCCCGATGCGCGCGGCGCCCAACGTCGGCGGCCTGTCGCGCAAGGCCATTTTCACCGAGATCGATAACAGCCTGCGCCGCCTGGGCACCGACTACGTCGACCTGTACCAGATCCACCGCTGGGACTACGACACGCCCATCGAGGAAACCCTGGAAGCGCTGCACGACGTGGTCAAGGCCGGCAAGGCCCTGCACATCGGCGCCTCGTCCATGCATGCCTGGCAATTCGCCAAGGCCCTGGCCACCTCGGAGCGCCACGGCTGGACGAAGTTTGTGTCGATGCAGGACCACCTCAACCTGATCAACCGCGAGGAAGAGCGCGAAATGCTGCCGCTGTGCCGCGACGCCGGCATCGCCGTGCTGCCCTGGAGCCCGCTGGCCCGTGGCCGCCTGACCCGCGACTGGCACCAGGGCACCGCGCGCACCGAGACCGACGACTACGGCAAGAGCCTGTACCAGCCCCACACCGAGGACAGCGACCGGCAGATCGTCGAGGCCGTGGCAAGGGTGGCCGCGGCCCGTGGCGTGCCACGCGCGCAGGTGGCGCTGGCGTGGGTGATGCAGACCCCGGGCGTGACCGCGCCGCTGGTGGGCGCCTCGAAGGCCGAGCACCTGACCGACGCCGTGGCAGCATTGGCGCTGAAGCTTGAGCCCGAGGAGATCGACCAACTGCAGGCGCCGTATATTCCCCACGCGGTGGTTGGGTTTACCTAACGCGATCTGTAGCCGCTGCCGTAGGCTGCGCTGGGCTTGGTGTCCGCTGCAAATCTGCAGTGAGGCACAGGTCCAGCGCAGCCTGCGGCAGCGGCTACACGGCGAGGCGAAGGCTAGCCATTGTCATACGACGTCTGATAACCTCAAGGCACAATAACAAGGAGTCGTGCCCATGCCCTCCCCGCTTCCACGCCTGGCCCGCCGGGCCATTCCCTTCCTTTTCGCCACCCTAGCCAGTCAGGTAACCATGGCCTCTACCTTCGTCTACGTCTCCAACGCCGCCGATGGCACTGTGTCCACCTACCAGCTGGACGCCGCCAACGGCACGCTCATCCCCGGCCAGGTCGCCAAGGCCGGCGCCAACGTCATGCCCATGGCCGTGAGCCCCGACCGCAGCCGCCTGTACGCCGCCGTGCGCTCGCAGCCCTACCGGGTGCAGACCTTCAGCATCGCCCCGGGCGACGGCCACCTGACCCAGGTCAGCGAAAGCCCGGCCCCGGACAGCTACGCCTATATTTCCCTGGACCAGACCGGCCACTACCTGTTTGGCGCCTCGTACGACAACGACATCATGACCGTCACCCGCGTCGACCAGGCCAAGGTCGCCGACGCCCCGCTGCACACCCTCAAGACCGCGCAGAACGCCCACTCGGTGCGCATCGACAAGGCCAACCGCACCCTGCTGGTGGCCAACCTGGGCGGCGAGCGCGTGCTGCAGTACCACTTCGACAGCCACACCGGCGCCGTCACCCCCTACGCCCCCGCCCACCTGGCCGCACCCGAGGGCCTGGGGCCGCGCCACCTGGCGTTCGCGCCGGACAACCGCTTCGTCTACGTGCTGGACGAGCTGCAGGACAAGGTCATCAGCTACGCCCTGGACGCCAATAGCGGCCAGCTCACCCAAGTGGCCGTCAGCAGCAGCCTGCCCGCCGACCACGGCTTGAAGCCGGGCGCGCCGCGTGGCCCGTCGCGGGTAGGCACGCCCGCCATGCAGGCCCACTCCGACAACAGCCAGGACATCTGGGCCGCCGACATCCACGTCACGCCCGACGGCAACTACCTGTACACCAGCGAGCGCACCAGCAGCGTGCTGTCGGCGTTCAAGGTGGACAAGGCCCACGGCACCCTCAGCCTGATCGGCACCTTTGCCACCGAGAAGCAGCCGCGCGGCTTTGCCATCAGCGCCGACAGCCGCCACCTGATCTGCACCGGGGAAAAATCCACGCAACTGTCGGTGTTCGACATCGACCCGGCCACCGGCCGCCTCAGCCTCAACGGCCGCTACCCCACCGGCAACGGCGCCAACTGGGTCGAAATCGTCACCCTCTAACCCGTAGCAGCGGCCGCAAGGCCGCGTCCGCAGCCTTATTCCAACAACCCAGCCAAACAGCGAAAAATATTCTACGCACAGGCAATATTGACGCGCATAAATCAATAATTTTCCCCCTTCCTGCGGGTAAGCTTTCTCCATCACTGACCCGCAGGAAGAAAGGGACGCCCCATGCCCAGCACCCCGTTGTATTTCGACTACGCCGCCACCACCCCCGTCGACGACCGCGTGATCGCCGCCATGGTCGAGTGCCTGGGCCAGGCCGGCAATTTCGGCAACCCGGCCTCCAGCTCCCATGCCTTCGGCCAGCGCGCCAAACTGGCCGTGGAGTCGGCCCGCCGCCAGGTGGGCGAATTGATCGGCGCACCTGCCGACAGCCTGGTCTGGACCAGCGGCGCGACCGAATCCAACAACCTGGCGCTCAAGGGCGTGGCCGCCGCGGCCAGCCCCACGCACCGGCACATCATCACCAGCGTGCTGGAACACAAGGCCATCCTCGACACCGCCAATGAACTGGAACAGCAGGGCTTCGAGATCACCCGCCTGCAGCCCGACGCCCAGGGCCTGATCCAGCCCGAAGCGGTGCGCGCCGCCTTGCGCGACGACACCCTGCTGGTCTCGCTGATGCTGGTGAACAACGAATTGGGCACGCTCACCGACGTCGCCGCCATCGGCCAGCTCGTCCGCGACCACGGCGCGCTGATGCACGTGGACGCCGCCCAGGGCACCGGCAAGGTGGCCATCGACCTCAACCAATGGCCGGTGGACCTGCTGTCCATCTCGGCGCACAAAAGCTACGGCCCCAAGGGCATCGGCGCCCTGTACGTGGGCGAACGCGCCCGCCCTGCCCTGCGCGCGCAGATTCACGGCGGCGGCCATGAACAGGGCCTGCGCTCGGGCACCCTGGCCACCCACCAGATCGTCGGCATGGGCAGCGCCTACGCCTTGGCCAGCGCCCACCTGGAAGAAGAACAGCAACGCATCCAGGCCCTCTCGGCGCGCCTGCGCGACGGCCTGCTGCAACTGCCAGGCGTCAGCCTCAACGGCTGTCCACGCCAACGCATTCCCCACACCCTGAACCTGTGCATCGACGTGCCCGGCTTCAACAGCGCCCGTCTGGCCAACGACCTGGCGCTGTCCTCAACCTCCGCCTGCAACTCCGCCAGCGCCGGCCCCTCCCACGTGTTGCTGGCCCTGGGCCTGAGCCCCGAGCAAGCCCTGCGCAGCGTACGCCTGAGCCTGGGCCGCTACACCAGCGAAGCCGACGTAGAACGTGCCATCGAAGTGATTGGCCAGGCCGTGAGCGCACCGCCGCCGTTGTGGTAGGCGGGTATATGATGCAGGTGGACCATGGATAGCATCGGCGAAGTCCTCAAGCAATTGCGCAAAGCCAGCGGCCTCACGCAGGAAACCCTGGGGCGGAAATACGGTATGAGCCGCTCCACCATTTCCGGCCTGGAAAATGGCACCCTTACCGAGATCGGCCTGCGCAAGGTAGAAGCTTTGCTCGCTGGTTTTGGTTATGAACTGCTTGCCGTCCCGAAACGAGGCGGCCGTCCTACCTTGGACGACCTCAAGCAAGGCGGCTTCCATGACTGAAAGCAATGCCGTGTTGCATGTGAATGTACTGGCACATCGCGAAGGTGAACGGTGTTGCCGAAACGGTGAGCACTCGGTAATCGCCTATACCCCCGGCACCGGTACGAGCCAGTCGGGTTCCTTGCCCATACCTGCCCGTCTGGAAAGCTATAAATGGGAACGGAGGGTAGCGCCGATTTTCGAGATGAACCAAGGAATGGAGCAGGCAATGGATGAGATGCAGCTTTATTTGGCGGAACATGGGCATTTCGAGGCGATTGGCACTGCCATGCTGGATGAGTGGAAAACAGGCATGCGCCGAAGCCTCACAGCCTAACAAATTGCATCAAATACAATGCATATCTGCCTTAATCTACAAAACGCATTGTATTTGATGCAAACCCATCAAAGCTTCAGCAACCGCTCCGCCGCCACCGGCTTCAGCCGTGGCGTCAGCACATGAATCACCACGATCGCCACCAAATACGCGCTGCCCGCCACGATGAAGATCGGCTGGTAGGACTTGAACACGTCAAGGATATAGCCGTTGTAGGTGGTCATCAGCATGCCGCCCATGGCGCCGGCGGTGCCGCCGATGCCGATCACCGAGGCCACGGCCTGTTTGGGGAACAGGTCGGATGGCAGGGTCATCAGGTTGGCCGACCAGGCCTGGTGCGCGGCCGCCGCCAGGCCGATGATGGCCACCACCAGCCACAGGTTGGAGACGAACTGTGCGGTGACGATGGGGATGACCGCCAGGGCGCAGATCAGCATGGTGGTCTTGCGCGCGGCGTTGGCGCCGCGGCCGTTCTTCAGCTGCCGCGACGAGCCCCAGCCACCCAGCACCGAACCCACGTCAGCCAACAGGTACACGGCAATCAGCGGTGGGCCGAAGGACTTCAGGTCCAGGCCGTAGGTCTTGCCGAGGAAGTCCGGCAGCCAGAACAGGTACAGCCACCAGATCGGGTCGGTGAGGAACTTGCCGGCGGCGTACGCCCAGGTTTCGCGGAAGGTCAGCAGCTTGAACCAGGAGAACTTGGCAGGAGTGGCGTCCACCGGCAGCGACGGGTCGGTGTCGGATTGAATGTACTCAAGCTCCGAGGCGCTGACCCGCTTGTGTTCCTGCGGGCTGCGGTACATCAGCAGCCAGGCGATCAGCCACAGGGCGGTGACGATGCCAATGGAAATGAACGCCGCGCGCCAGCCCCAGGCCAGGGTGATGGCTGGCACCAGCAGTGGCGTGACGATGGGCCCGAAGGCGGTGCCGGCGTTGAAGATACCGGTGGCCTGGGCCCGCTCCTTCTGCGGGAACCATTCCGACACGGCCTTGAGGCTGGCCGGGAAGCTGCCCGACTCGCCGAAGCCCAGGGCAAAGCGCGCCATGGCGAACTGCGTCACGCCGTTCACCAGGCCGTGGCAGACGCTGGCGATGGTCCACAGGGTGAAGGCCAGGGCGTAGCCGATGCGCACGCCGACCTTGTCGATCACCCGCCCGAACGTCAGGAAGCCGATGGCATAGGCGCACTGGAACCAGAACACGATGGAGGCGTAGTCGCTCTCCGACCACTTCAATTCGGCGGCCAGGGTGGGCTTGAGGATGCCGATCATCTGGCGGTCGATGTAGTTGATGCCGATGGCCACGAACAACAGGGCGCAGATGGTCCAGCGGTAGCGGCTGGTGAGGGTGCGGGGGACGGCGGCGGCTTGCGGGGGAACGGCGCGGCCCGGGGGAGCGGGCCCGATATCGATAGTCATGCTGTGGCTTCCTTTTTGTTTTTATTGAACCCAGTCGACAGCGGCACGATGGATTTGTAGGACATCGTATGACGTGTTTTGGGAGGTGTCAAATGCCCTCCCGGAAGTGGTGTGCGGGCGAATTTCGCTGTGAAGAATGTTTTTCGCACTGTTCAATATAATGCTCACAGGGTAAATTCAGCACCGTCCCCTGAGGCGACGCAACGAGAACCCTATGAACACCTCCACGACGAGAAGTGATACCCCTGGCGCGCCAGGTTACAGTCACCCCATTTCCCTCTCTATTTACCTTCAGCCATTGGCGGTAGCAGCATGATCGAGGTCACCGAAGTTTCCATTGCCCAGCTGCGTGCTGCGCTTGAATCAGGCCAGACCACTGCCGTGGAACTGGTGCAGGCCTACCTGGCGCGCATCGACGCCTACGACGGCCCGGCCACGGCCACCGCGCTCAACGCGGTGGTGGCGCGCAACCCCCAGGCGCTGGAAGAAGCCCGTGCCTCCGACGCCCGTCGCGCCCGTGGTGAAACCCTGGGCCCGCTGGATGGCATCCCCTACACCGCCAAGGACAGCTACCTGGTCAAGGGCCTGACGGCCGCCTCCGGCAGCCCGGCATTCGCCAAGCTGGTGGCCCAGCGCGACGCCTTCACCATCGAGCGCCTGCGCGCCGGCGGCGCCATCTGCCTGGGCAAGACCAACATGCCGCCCATGGCCAACGGTGGCATGCAGCGCGGCGTCTACGGCCGTGCCGAAAGCCCCTACAACGCCAACTACCTCACCGCGCCGTTCGCCTCGGGCTCGTCCAACGGTGCCGGCACCGCCACCGCTGCCAGCTACTCGGCGTTCGGCCTGGCCGAAGAAACCTGGTCCAGCGGCCGTGGCCCTGCTTCCAACAACGGCCTGTGCGCCTACACGCCGTCGCGCGGGGTGATCTCGGTGCGCGGCAACTGGCCGCTGACGCCGACCATGGACGTGGTGGTGCCTTACGCGCGCACCATGGCCGACCTGCTGGAAGTGCTGGACGTGGTGGTGGCCGAAGACCCGGACACCCGCGGCGACCTGTGGCGCCTGCAACCCTGGGTGCCGATCCCCAGCGTCGCCTCGGTGCGCCCGGCCTCCTACCTGGAACTGGCCGCCGGCAGCACCGCCCTGGCCGGCAAGCGCCTGGGCGTGCCGCGCATGTACATCAATGCCGACGACGAAGCCGGCACCGCCGAAGCCCCGGGCATCGGCGGCCCGACCGGCCAGCGTATCAACACCCGTGACAGCGTCATCGAGCTGTGGCAGCAAGCACGCAAGGCCCTGGAAGCCGCCGGCGCCGAGGTGGTCGAGGTGGACTTCCCGCTGGTGTCCAACTGCGAGGGCGACCGCCCGGGCGCGCCAACGGTGTTCAACCGCGGCCTGGTGTCCAAGGAGTTCATGCACCATGAACTGTGGGACCTGAGCGCCTGGGCGTTCGACGACTTCCTGCAGGCCAACGGCGACCCGCAGCTCAACCGCCTGGTGGACGTCGACGGCCCGCAGATCTTCCCCCACGACCCGGGCACCCTGCCTAACCGCGAGGGCGACCTGGCGGCTGGCATGGACGAGTACGTGCGCATGGCCGAGCGCGGCATCACCCCTTGGGACCAGATCAGCACCCTGCCCGATGGCCTGCGCGGCCTGGAGCAGACCCGCCGGCTGGACCTGGAAGACTGGATGGACCGCCTCAAGCTCGACGCCGTGCTGTTCCCCACCGTGGCCGACGTGGGCCCGGCGGACGCCGACGTCAACCCGGCCTCGGCGGACATCGCCTGGAGCAACGGCGTGTGGGTGGCCAACGGCAACCTCGCCATCCGCCACCTGGGCGTGCCCACCGTCACCGTGCCCATGGGCGTGATGGCCGACATCGGCATGCCCGCGGGCCTGACCTTCGCTGGCCGTGCCTATGACGACTCGAGCCTGCTGCAACTGGCGGCGGCGTTCGAGGCCACCGGCAACCTGCGGCAGATCCCGCCGCGCACCCCGCCGTTGAAGTGATCGTTCCCTGACGCGGCCTGCGGCCGCTGCTACCCCCGTAGCAGCGGCCGCAGGCCGCGTCCCACTCACCTCACCCCGCCAACATCACCCGGTCCCGCCCCGCCTGCTTGCCCTGGTACAACAGCTGGTCCGCGCGGTTCAGCGCATCGCGAAACGCCTCGTCCGGGGCAATCACCGTCACCGCCAGCGTGGCCGTCACCACCAACGCCCTGCCCTCTATCAAGCCCGCCTGCGCGCGTATGTGCGCCAGCACCCGGTCCGCCACCTGCTGGGCTTCGGCCAGCGCGGTGTTGGGCATCAGCACCAGGAACTCCTCACCACCCCAGCGCGCGGCAATGTCGGTCGCGCGCACGCAGCCGGCAATGCTGTCGGCCACCCGTTGCAGCACCAGGTCGCCCAGGTCGTGGCCGTGCTGGTCGTTGAACAGTTTGAAGTGGTCCACGTCCAGCAGCACGATCGCCGTGGGCTGTTCCTGGCGCGCCGGGCCCATCTGCCGCAGCCGCTGCAGCACCCGGCGGCGGGTGTACAGGCTTGTGAGGCTGTCGCGGTGGGCGGTGTGGAACAGGTGCAGCTGCATCGACAGGGTAAAGCGCACCGACAAGGCCGTGGCATACATCAGCAACGCCGTGGCCGTCAGGGCGTTGATAATCCCGAACACGTCGATCATCTCGTCGCTGATACCTGGCGCCACCGTGATCAGGTGGCGCAGCGCATAGCCGCCCACCGCCACCACCGCAATCGCCAGGCTCAGGCCCAGGCGCCGCCAGGGCGCGGTCTGGAAGCAGAAGGCGATGATCGGAATCGGGCAGAACAGGTAGAAGTGGAAGTTGCTGTCCCAGCCCAGCATGGAGGTGGCGATGATGGCGTGGGCAATGATCTCCACGCTGAACAACAGCCCGGCCAGGTGGTAGCGCTGGTGGCGAATGGCGAACAGGCAGCCCACGTACATCAGCACGCTCACCGCGTTGGCGGCCCACAGCGCCGGGATGCGCAGGGCCACGAACAGCGCGAACAGCACGATGTGGATACCGAAGGCTATCCAGACAATGGCAATGATATGTCGCCAGAATTGTACGGTTGCGTCCTGCAATACCTGGGCGCGGTCATCCGCAGAAAGGCTGGTCATCAAGGGGGCTCGCAGGGGGTGGGAAATCGGTCTTGTAATGAGACTGATGTCGGCTGCGCCAAGCCACGCTTGATGCTGCCTGTCGGCAAGTTTAATTCGTTGCTCGCTGGCTGAACGAACGCTGTCCGGGCGGCGGATTTTCATCCGTTCTTCATCGCCAGCGCCTAGCATGGGGAGGTTGCTTCCCTGGGTGCACTGTCAAAGGAATCGAACATGAAATCGACCGTCTGCACACTGCTGGTCATCGCCGGCGCGCTGTTGCTGGGCGCCTGCTCCGGGGTGTCGAGCCTGGAAACCGACACCTGCTATTCCGAAGGTTGCCAGCCAAACAATTCGTCCATGTGAAAATCCCAGGCATCACCCTGCCCTCCGATACTAGCAGTTACAGTCTAAATGGAATCGTGGAGGGCACAATTTTCTCAGCCAAACTCGGTTTGCCTTTTTGTTGCAGCAGTCGCTTTACCGAGTTTGCGGCTATGGCTGTAGAGGTGGTTGGACCAAGTATGATCCTGTCAACAATACCCTCTAGGGAAAGTTGTTCATCAAACATTCCCTCAAGCGGCCTCACCTTAAACTTGAGCTTTGGCTCCACCCCACGCGGGGTGACAGCGTATCCATGCATTTCCTTGAGCTTACTCTCTGTGTCCCGCTCGCTCATGTACACAATCCGCCACTCCCGCTCTTCATGAAAACCTTCATGCTTCGTGAAGAGTGAGAAAACTTTCAAACGCTCAATCCAGTGATATGCAATATGAGAAAGCTCTTCGTCTGAAGGCGTGATTCCGCGTATGAGGTTAGCAATCTCAGCCAGCTTGTCTCTAATCCACTTCAACCGCGCTTGAGTCGATGCATATCTCACAGCTCCAATTATCAATGGAGAATTATCGGCGGCATTGATTTTTGCAGTATCAAACACAATGGCCACACCACTTCCTCCAGCACCATAGCCTCTCCACATGGACAAAAGACCATCGTTATTCTCAGTATCGTGCCTTGCCAAGCACATGACATACGTATCAAATGCGTGCTTGGCATCGAACTCAAAGAAGAAATGATCGAAATGCCTCACTAAGCTTTCATAAAGGCCTTCATCAGTAAATGCAGCCCGTAGCTCAGGACTGTTTCTGAAAGCGCTTGCTCCCTGAATCATGCCAAAACGCAACTCTTCCAAATCATTCATGTAGAGTGGATTAGAGAACCAAATTTCGTCATTACCCATCATCATGTCTAGCACAGCAACAGAAGTGTAGTGAGCTAGCAGAGGGCGCTGTGCGGGAAAGTCGCTATCTTGCTCTAAGTCACCCCAAACCACCGTATGGACTTGCTCTACGATACTCATCTTCACAATCATCCTTATACAAAAGGTAACCCATTATCTGTCAATCACTGGGTCGTCAGTGGCTGACTATCTACATCTAAAGGCAGGCATCACCAAATGCCTCCATTTTTATTTGACCTTCAACCAATTCGAAATAAGAGTCAGGAACCCCAAAACCACGAAGCCGGTTAGCTGTAGCATCATGGAGCCTCCACTCGGAGTCGTCACCAAGAAGAACCGGTGGTAGATTCATGTCACTCAACTTCAACATCCCGTAGGCGCCTAGCATACATGCGAGGTTCTCAAACCCTGCAGCAGCAAACTCCACAACCGAATTAAGCGAACTCCCAATGAGGTCAGCATGCAAGCCGCCGGCCTCCCTTAAAGCCGTCTCAATATAAAATTCGAATTTGACACCTAGCTGACGCATAGCCACCACTAACCCGCTTGCGAATGCAGGGAGACTACTCAGAGCCCCCCTATCCATTTGCAAACAGATGATATAAAACAAAGCTCCAGGATCAGAGTTCGCAAGCGATCTGCGAAGCATCTTAGACTCTTGATCGCTACCACTAAGACCGACCCTAGCCAAATAAACGTTGAAATTTTTGAGCACAACACTGTATACATCCTTGCTTGAATTCAAGACTGTTCGCGCTATCACGGATGACGCCAAAAATGAGACTCTTGCATTTGGCATGTTGAAGCGATTCGCAACCAAATGTGCACACACAGAGTACTCAGTTAAAGTGACATCATATAGGTAGCTGAACAGCTCATCCTCATAGATGGCTGCCTGAACCGTCCGCTCGCCCTCGTCCTGGATCCGGGCAATCAAAGCAAGGTTGGCTTCAATCTCAGCGGACATGGCACTAGTTTCGAGAAGCGAAATCAAAGATATTGGTGACCTCGCTACCAGCTGCCCGGCAGTGTTAGAAAACCTTATGAAAATTATCGGGCGTTCGCTGGGCTTACCGTCATGCCTAAATTCACGACCGGCCGAGGGCCGCCATTGCCAAGGCCTTGTAGCGTCATACAAATTTGGCACTGCGGTGTAGTAATCTGGGAACTTCAAACGCCTGAGGTGCGTATAATAAGTCCGCACAACATGAAACTTTGACTCATCTGCAAAATCGCAACTGTACGCCTTATCCAACATTTTTAGATGCCTCAACCCCCAAACAGTGGAAGTAGCCTCGACAAAATGAGTGTACTCATGAACAGCGAGCGGCAGCACCTTGCTTAACTTTTGGAAGGACTCCATATCAATAGGCTGATTTGAGTCTAGCTCAGGAAGCGAGACCCCTTGGACATCCTGGATCAGTAAAGAGTCAAGCATGACAACGCCAGTATTGAAATCAAACTGACCTAACGTATCAACCTTCCTCAAAGGATTCCAGCGAGCACTAGAATCCTTTACGCGTTCAATTAGGGTTAGGTTTCCGGCTAACAATGCGATTTCCTTTGAGCTTTGTTTGGGGTGGAATCAGAGTGACACATGATGACGCCTACTAGCAAATACTCACGCGTTCGCCCCGCTGCCGAGCAGAAAATAGAACAGGTGGGGCTTTGTTGAGTCATGTTTATGGCTGGATGTGGCCTTCACGTCTAAGCCACTGCTCAGAAGCCCAGCCCACACGGAGAGTGCAGTTACGGTAGTGGAGTAGAATTCCAGTGAAGGCTTGGAAGAGGAAGAACGAGAAGAGCCCAGCTTTCGCCAGTCGATCAAACTCCTTACGCTTCACCCTATCCTCATGCACCATGCGGCCGTAGAACACCACATCGAACACCTCGGCGTTAGTAGTCTTATCGGTCCCATCTTTGATATTCACCAGACAGTTAGCAGCAAGGTTTTTCTTCAGCTTTGCCCGAGCTTCTGCGATCTCAGCCTTAAGGTCGTCGTATTCAGGCGCCCAACCATCAGCTATCGCCGCGATCTGCTGGATTGAGATGCCATCCCTACCTTGGATAAGTAAACGGAGATTCAGGCAGAAAGCCTCGAACTCATCAATGTTGAGGCCATCGTGAGCAAGCCAGTCTCCCCCGATAATGCGGGCCATGTCCGCCTGCCCCCTCTTCCGGGTTAGCCAGCCCCAGAACGCACTGGAGACGATGCGCTCTGCTCGGGCGACAAACCGCTCAAGGGCTTCTACTTCGTGACCTTCATCGTCCATGTAGGTGTCCAGATTGATCGTAGGCAGACTGTACCATGCTGAGAACGCAATGATGTTACTGAAAAGCCACCATTCAGCCCCAACTTGACAGGTACGCCGTGCATTACGGCTAACAACGAGCCGATTTATATGAGACATTAAAAATCAAAAACTGGATGAAGACCAATGATATCGACACAGTGTGGACATTGGAAAATAGATGACAAACCAGAGGTGCCACTACCCGGTGCCACTCCAGTATGCCTGTGGGCATGATTACATTTATACAACACATATTTTTTGGCTAGAAGTGATATATTCGTGCCTGTTCTGCTACGCAGACTTGACCTTACACCTGCTCATGAACGCCCAGCCTTCAACTGCCCTGAAGTTGATGTATTTTGCCATCTGCTGCTCTAGGGATAGTAGATCAGCTTCAAACCCCGTAAGAGCGTCGGCGCTCTTTTCAGTCAGAATACTCATAGCCTTTTTGTCATAACTCATGGGCCAGTTTTTGTCTTCAGCCGCCTGTCTTCTAGCTAGGACTATCGCCCCTTTGTCTTTGATTTTCTCTAAAGTCTTTGTTATCCCATCCTTGGAATCAAATAGGAAAACGGATTCCCTGAAGGCCTTTATGAAACCCATCGCCTTAACCTCCATACTCTCTTCAGTCTTGTCGTAGGCCGATTGATAGTAGTCGAGCGCAGCCAAGTAAATACCCCACCGCCTATTGTACAAATCCAGCTTTACCTTGGCACTCGCTATTTTCATCTGAAAGTAGGCGACGACAAACCCCGCAAATGCCACTAGTGTTGCTGCAATGCTGACAGTCAACGCTGTACTAGACATAGGCATAGGGTTAGACATAGCAACTACAGTGCACCATCCCAATCCATCAAACATTGACGCCCCTTATTGATACTGCAAACGTAGGTTATCGTTATCTTCCTGTGCCCATAGGTTTTCACCCACCATATCATCAGTGTCTAGGAAGGCCTCTATAGCAACCTGCATGTAGTATTCCTCAGCAGTCTTCTCGACGTTATATCGAAGCGCTGGTCCACGGCGAAGGCCACCTGGACTGGGCCGCCCTGTCGCGCACCAGCGCCCTTCGCGCTGGGCAGGTGTAGACCAAGGACGCCGCCTTCGGCAGCTGCTACAGGGACGCGCGCAACCTGCCGATCGATTTGTCTGCATCGCGGCCAAGGCCGGCTCCTACCACGCACGGCGTAGGAGCCGACTATAGTCGCGATGCGGACAACGTGGTTAAACGCTACGCGATTCCTGTAGCAGCACCTGTCTTTGTGGGAGCGTCGTAGCAGCGACCGCAGGCCGCCTCAGTTGGCGCCCACGCCCAGGCGGGTGCCGGGGCCGTAGGCGGCGGCGAAGGCCGGGCGGTCCTGCAGGCGGGCGTACCACTGGGCGACGTTGGGGCGCTGGTCCCACAGGCGGGCCAGGCCCAGGTCCTCCAGGCGCACGATGCTTGGCATCATGGCAATGTCGGCCAGGGTCAGCTGTTCATGGGCGATCCACGGCGTGTCGGCCAGCGCCTGTTCCATGCGGTCCAGGGACTGCACGATACGCTCCATGGCGGCGTCCAGCTTCTCCTGGGCAAAACCGTCAGGCCCCACTTCCAGGGCAAAATGCTTGCGCAGCGGCAGGCGGTTGGCAAACCCCTGGCGCTGCTCGGCGCTCATGTTGCGCAAGCCACCGCCGAAGAACTGCTGGAACGAGGGGTAGCGAATGGCCGGGGTCATCACCTCGTCCAGGTACTGCACCCAGGCGCGCATGTGCGCCCGCTGCAGCGGTTTGGCGGGCACCAGCCGCGGCGCGGGGAACACCTCGTCGAGGTATTCGTTGATCACGCTGGAGTCCACCACCACCTGGCCGTCATGGGTCAGCGCTGGCAGCAGGCCGTTGGGGTTGATGGCCAGGTATTCGGGGGTCAGGTGCTGGCCCTGGTCCAGGCGCAGGCGCTGGTCGGTGTAGGCCAGGCCCTTCTCCGCCAGCACGAAGCGCACGCGCTGGCTGCAGGTGGACACGCCGGCGTTGAACAGTACGAGTTCAGTCATGGGAAATACTCAGTCAGTGATAATGGCCACGGCGCGGACGAAACCGGCCGAAGCGTGTTTGATCTTGTAGGGGAAGCACGACACCTCGAAGCCGCTGGCCGGCAGCTGCTCAAGGTTCGCCAGCTTTTCCATCTGCCCGTAGCCGATGTCGCGGCCCGCCTTGTGCCCTTCCCAGATCAGCGCCGCATCGCCGGTGGCGGCGAAGCGCTCGCGGGTGTACTTGAACGGCGCGTCCCAGCTCCAGGCATCGGTGCCCACCACGCGCACGCCGCGGTCCAGCAGGTACAGGGTGGCCTCGCGGCCCATGCCCACGCCGGCGTCCAGGTAGCCGGGCTGGCCGAACAGGCTGCCGGCGCGGGTGTTCACCAGCACGATGTCCAGCGGTTGCAGCACATGGCCGATGCGCGCCAGCTCGGCCTCGACCTCGGCGGCGGTGATCACGTGGCCGTCAGCAAAACCGCGAAAGTCCAGCTTCACCCCCGGCCGCAGGCACCATTCCAGCGGCAGGTCGTCAATGCCCCACGCCGGCTTGCCGCCGTCGGTGGTGGAGGCGTAGTGCCAGGGCGCGTCCATGTGCGTGCCGCTGTGGGTGGTGATGAACAGGCGCTCGGCGGCCCAGGCCTCCTGGCCGGGCATGTCCTCAAGCGTCAGCCCCGGGAACATCGCGGCCATTTCCGGCCAGCCCTGCTGGTGGTCGGTGTACTCGATGCGCGGCAGCAACGGCGGCGGGTCGGTGTAAGGGTTGTTCTCCAGGGTCACGGACAGGTCGATCAGGCGGCGTTCAGGCTTCATGGCAAGGGCTTCCTTGTGCGGGGCGGCGCACCGCAGGGGTCAGTTCCAGGGCGTTGCGCACCAGGGCGGTGGCGCTGCCGTCATGGCGCAGGCCCAGGGCCCGCGCCTGTGGGGTTTTAAGCGGTGGCTGGCGGCCGAACTGGGCCTCCAGCTGTGCGTCCGGGTGGTAGCTGACCAGCGCGCGGCTGGCCTCGCCGAAGCGTTCGGCCAGGGCATCCACCACCTGGCCGATGGACAGGTGCAGCACCGGCAGCTGCCACACCCGCGGCGCGTCATGGGCCAGCGGCAGCTCGGCGGCGCGCAGCAGGTTGTTGACGCAGCAGCGCGCCGACATCCACCAGGCCGTGGCCGCCGCCGACACCGGGCATTGGTACGGCTGGCCGGCCGCCACGCAGCGCATCAGCTCGCTCATGAACGCCGAGCGCAGGCCCTGGCCCGCCTGGGGCCGGGCGACGATGCCGGGCAGGCGCAGCGCGCGGCCGTCCACCTCGCCACGGCGGGCCAGGTCGCTCAGGGCAATCTCGACCATGCGCTTGTGCGCGCCGTAGGACAGCTGCGGTTGCGCGGGCGCCTGCTCGTCCAGCCGCGGCGGCAGGTCCGCGCCGTACACCGCCACGCTGCTGGCGAACACCAGCACCGGCGGCCGCGCGCGGTTGCGCAGTTGCTGCAACAATTCCAGGCTGGCTTGCAGGTTCACCTCGTAGCCCAGCTCGTATTGGCGCTCGGCGGCGCCCCCGGCGATGCTCACCAGGTGGAACACCACGTCGATGCCATCGGCCAGCACCCGCCGCAGCAGCGCCGGGTCAGTGACACTGCCGGGGTGCAGGCGCAGGCGCGGATCCGCAGCGATGCCCTCCAGGTTCATGTCCAGCAACAGCAAGGTGCCGATGGCCTGCCCGCGCAGGCTGCCCGCCGCCAGCAGGCGCTTGACCAGCAGTTGCCCCAGGAAGCCATTGGCGCCGGTGACCAGCACGCGCAGGCCGTTGCCGTCACTCATGGGCCGCTACCACGCGCTGGTCGATGGCGCCGAACACCGACCGGCCGTCCAGGCCGACGACGTCCATGCGCACCCGCTCGCCAAAGTGCAGGAAACCGGTGCAGGGGCTGCCGTGCTCGATCATCTCGATGGCCCGGCGTTCGGCGATGCAGGCCGAACCGACCGATCGGTCTTTATTCGACACGGTGCCCGAGCCCACCAGGGTGCCCGCCCCCAGCCGGCGGGTCAACGCAGCATGGGCGACCAATTGGCCGAAGCTGAAATTCATCTCGCCGCCGTGGGGGTGGCCGAACCACTCGCCGTTGCGCTGCACCTGCAACGGCAGCTGCACCCGCCCCTCGGCCCAGGCGTCACCCAGTTCATCGGGGGTGACCGCCACCGGGGCGAAGCTGGAGGATGGCTTGGCCTGCAGGAAACCAAAACCGGTGAGCATCTCCCGTGGCGCCAACGCCCGCAGGCTGACGTCGTTGACCTGCAGCACCAGCTTGATGTGCGCGTCTGCCTGCTCGGCCGGGCAGCCCAGCGGCACGTCGTCCACCAGCACCACGAACTCGCCTTCGAAGTCGATGCCCTGGGCTTCAGTGGGCAGGCGCAGGTCATCGCGCGCGCCGTGGAAGTCGTCCCCGGAACCTTGGTACATCAAGGGGATATGCTCCACACCTTCGATGGGGTCGAGGTTGAACGCTTTCTGCATCAGCGTGCCGTGGTTGAGGAACGCCGAGGCGTCGCACCACTGATACGCACGTGGCAACGGCGCCATGGCCTGGCCCGGGTCGAACGGCTGCGCGCCAGGCGCGCGGCCTTCCTCCAGCAGCCAGGCCAGCGCTTGCAGCTGCGGCGCGCAGCTGGCCCAGGCGTCCACCGCCTGTTGCAGGGTGGCGGCAATGGCGCTGGCGCACACATAGCGGCGCAGGTCGCGGGACACCACCACCAGGCGGCCGTCGCGGCTGCCATCTTTCAGGGTTGCCAGCTTCATGGGGCGATTCCTTGTGCAAATTGCCCGTCCAACAGGATGAAGACCATGCGCGCCATCTGCTCGGTGCGGTTGCTCCAGGCGTGGTTCGTGCCGCGCTGCACCACCACGTCGCCGCGGCTCAAGCGCACGTCCTGGTCATCGAGCACCAGCCACACCTCGCCCTCGGTGACGATGCCGTAGTCGACGGTTTCAGTGCAGTGCATCAGCCGGTGGCGGCTGTCGCCGCTGCCGGTACCTGCGTGGGCCTGGCCGATCTCGGCGAAGGCCTGGGCGGCGGCTTCGGCCGTCACGGCGTTCTGCACGCTGTCGGGCGGGATATCCACCACCCGGATCAGGCTGCCCAGGGCGCTGGGGCTCAGCTGCAGGGGTTTGAGCGTGGCGTCGTCGCCGTTGTCGATCGGCGCGGGCGCAGCGCCGGTGTTCCAGATCTCATGGAACACCGTGCCGGGCACCGCCTGCAGCGCGAACACACTGGGCGTAGGGCCGCTGATGGCCACGGTGGCCTTGCCGCTGGCGTCGTGGCCGGTAACCACGCGCTTGAAGCTGGGAAGCGTCTGCATGCACAAATTCCTTGTTCAGTTGCCGTCGCCGATGGTGGTGCCACCGTCGACAATCAGGTTCTGGCCGGTGATAAAGGCGCCGCCGGGGGCGGCCAGCAGCAGGGCCACGGCGGCAATTTCCTCGGGCCGGCCCACGCGGCGCAGGGGTGTCAGCGCCAGGCGCTTGTCCATCACCGTCGGCTGGTCGGTGAGCGGCCGGGCAAAGGCGGTCTGCACCACCCCGGGGCTGATGGCGTTGACCCGCACGTTGCTTGGCCCCCACTCCACCGCCAGGTTGCGCGCCAGCTGCGCCAGCGCCGCCTTCGACAGGCCATACAGGCCCAGGCCACGGTTGCCGCGCACGCCGGCGATGCTGGCCATCAGCACCACGCTGCCACCGCCACGGGCCACCAGCGCCGGGATCAGCGCCGAGGTGAGCCACACGGCGCTCTGCAGGTTCACCGTCAGGGTGGCCTGCCATTGGGCTTCGCTGGCACTGGCCAGCGGCCCCATGTGCGGGGCGATGCCGGCGTTGCACACGAGGATGTCCAACTGGCCGAAATGCTCCAGCACCCCCTCGGCCAACGCCTGCACCTGGGCCTGCTGGCCCATGTCGGCGGGCAGGGGCCAGGCGTCGATGCCCTCCTCGGCCAGTTGCGCCGCCACCTGGCGGCAGTCCTCGGGGTTTTCACTGCTGATGGCCAGCCGCGCGCCCGCCTGCCCATAGGCGCGGGCAATGGCCAGGCCAATGCCACGGGTGGCGCCGGTGATCAGGGCCACCTGGCCGCTGAGGTCGAACAGGTTCATGCATGCTCTCCTTGCAAACACGCGCCACTGAACCGCGGCACCGCCAGGCAGCCCAACGCCACCAATCCCTGTAACACCCCCACCAGCAACACCGCATGGGGCACCGCCGCCAGGTTGCCGCCACTGATGGCCAGCACCAGCAAGGGGCTGACGAACTCGCCGGCGAAGATCGCCGCCGTGAACAAGCCGGTCGCCCGCCCGCGCTGGCTGAAGCCCACCTGGGCCATGATCCAGGTGATCAGGGTGGGCAGCATCAGGCCGATGCCCAGGCCATTAATGACCACCGCCACCACCACGTGCAGGTGGCTGTTGGCGCTGCCCATCAACACGCCGCCGCAGCCGGCCAGCACGAACGCCAGCAGCAACAGCCGCGCCGGGGCAATACGACCGATCAGTCGGAAACTCAAGGCGCCGGCCACCACGCCCAGTTGGTTGCCGCCCATGGTCAGGCCGATCTGCTGCGGGGCGTCGATGCCCAGCAGGCTGAGGATGAAGCCGGCCTGCACCGGCACGATGAACAGGCTGGCGCCGGCCAGCAGCGCCAGCAGGTACAGCGGGCCCAGGGCGCGCCACGGCAGGCGCGCGGCGGTGCGCTGGGCCTGCGCCGGGGCCACGGGCTCCCACAGCAACTGGGCCATCAGCGGCAGGAACACCAGCCCCACCGCGTACAGGGCGAACGGCGCGCGCCAGTTGTCCTGGCCCAACTGCCCGCCCAGGCCCATGAACAGCGCTGCGGACAGCGAGGTGGCGACCATCTGCAGGGCAAACAGCCGCTCGCGGCGGGCGCCGCTGTAGTAGTCGCCCATCAGCGTGGTGCAGCCGGTCATGATCGCCGCCTCGGCGAGGCCGATGCCGGCGCGGCTGGCGACGATGGCCGGCAGCGACTGCAGCCACAGCGGTAGCGTGCCGCACAGGGCGTACAGGGCCATGGCCCACAGCAGCAGCGGCTTGCGCCCTACCCGGTCGGCAATAATGCCGGCGAACGGCGCCAGCAGCGCCACCACCAGCGCCGGCAGGGTCAAGGCGATGGGCACCAGCACCGCAACCCCCGGGGTATCGACAAAATGCGCCTGCATGCGCGGCAGCACCGGCGCCAGCAGCACCGCGCCCAGCACCGGCAGGCAACTGCCCAGCAGCAACAGCAGCGACTGCGGCAAACGCGGTTGGCGATCAGCGTTCATGCACCACCTCCAGGCTCAACGGGCGGGGTTTCTCGGCGCTTTCCGCCACCGGCCGGGCCGCGGACAGGGCTTGTGGCTGGCGCTTGTGGGGCAACAGGAAGTACGCCAGCGCCGGCAGCAGGATCAACGCGCCGACCATGTTCCAGACGAACATGAAGGCCAGCAGCACGCCCATGTCGGCCTGGAACTTGATGGGCGAGAACATCCAGGTGCCCACGCCAATGGCCAGGGTCACGCCCGTGAGCATCACCACCTTGCCGGTGAACTGCAGGGCCTGGTAATAGGCCTGGGACAGGCTGGCGCCGGCGCGCATCTGCGCCAGCACGATGCTCATCACGTACAGCGCGTAGTCGACGCCGATGCCCACGCCCAGGGCAATCACCGGCAAGGTCGCGACCTTGACGCCGATGCCCAGGGCCACCATCAGCGCCTCACACAGGATCGAGGTCAGCATCAGCGGCAGCACCGCACAGAGCACCGCGCGCCAGGAACGGAAGGTGATCAGGCACAGCAGCACCACGGCGCCGTACACCCACCAGAGCATTTCATGGCTGGCCTGCTTGACGACGATGTTGGTGGCCGCCTCGATACCGGCGCTGCCGGCCGCCAGCAGGAACTGCGCCTGGTCGCTGTCGTTGGCCTTGGCGAAGGCCTGCACGCTGTCCACCACGCGGCCCAGGGTGTCGGCCTTGTGGTCGGTGAGGTAGGCGTACACGGTCAGCAGGCTGCAGTCTTCGTTGTACAGGCCACGCGGCGCGCCGGCGGTGACCATGTTCAGGGTGGCCTGGTTGTGCAGCAGCTCGTACCAGCGCGGGTTGCCTTCCGACAGCCCCACCAGCACCCGGCGGTTGAGCAACGCCAGCGAGTTGGTCGAGTCCACGCCCGCCAGGCCGCGCAGCTGCCAGTCGAGGTTGTCCACGCGCTGCAGCGTGTCGTAGCTGGAGCAGCCGCCCGGCGGGGTCTTGACCATCACCGCGAACACGTCGCTGCTGGCGCCGTAGTGCGCCGTCAGGTAGGCGTTGTCCTGGTTGTAGCGCGAGTCGGCGCGCAGCTCCGGCGCGCCGGCGTCGAGGTCGCCGACCTTCAGGTGCAGGCTGACCAGGTAGCCACCCACCGCCAGCACCGCGGCCACCAGCACGCAGGCGCTGGCCCAGCGGCGCTGGGTGAACAGGTCGAGAAAACGCCAGGCCGGGTGGCGCACCGCCCCCGCCGCATCGGCGGCCTCACCGCGCAGGCTGCGCTTGGCCGCCGTGGCGCTGACGCCGACGTACGAGAGCAGCACCGGCAACAGGATCAGGTTGGTGAAGATCAGCACCGCCACGCCCAGGCTGGCGATCAGCGCCAGGTCCTGGATGACCTGGATCTTGATGATCATCAACACCGCAAAGCCCACCGCGTCGCACAGCAGCGCCGTCAGCCCGGCCATGAACAGCCGGCGGAAGGTGAAGCGCGCCGCCACCAGGCGGTGCATGCCGCGGCCGATGTCCTGCATGATGCCGTTCATTTTCTGCGCGCCGTGGCTCATGCCGATGGCGAACACCAGGAACGGCACCAGCACCGAGTACGGGTCCAGCTCGAAGCCCAGCAGCGGCAGCAGCCCCAGCTGCCACACCACCGCCACCAGCGAACAGCTCATCACCAGCGCGGTGCTGCGCAGGCAGCGGGTGTAGCCGTAGAGCACCACGGCGGTAATGGCGATGGCGGCGGCGAAGAACAGCAGAATCTGGCGCAGGCCGTCGATCAGGTCACCCACCACCTTGGCAAAACCGGTGATGCGAATCTCGATGCCCTGGCCCTGGTACTTGGCGCGCAGGGCCTCCAGGCGCTTGGCCAGGGCGCTGTAGTCCAGGGCCTTGCCGTCGGCGGTGGTGGCCAGCAGCGGCACATAAAGGATGCTCGACTGCTGGTCGAACGCCACCAGCTGGCCGATCTCGTTGCTGCGCTCGACGTTGCGCTTCAGCGCCTCGAGGCTGGCGGCGCTGCCGTCATAGTTGTCGGGAATCACCGGGCCGCCTTCCAGGCCTTCCTCGGTCACGCCCACCCAGCGGGTGGCCGGGGTCCACAGCGACTTCATGTAGGCGCGGTCGACGCCGGGCAGCAGGTAGACCTCGTCGTTGAGCTGCTGCAGGGTGTGCAGATAGTCCTTGTCGTACACACTGCCGCGGCGGTTGATCACCGCGATGCGCACGGCGTTGCCCAACCCCGACAGCTCTTGGCGGTGGGCCAGGTAGTTGGCAATGAAAGGCTGGTCACTGGGGATCATTTTCTCGAAGCTGGCGTTCAGGGTCAGGCGCGTGGCCTGCCAGCCCAGCACGACAGTGGCCAGCAGGCACAACAGCAGCACGATGCGCCGGTGGTTGAACAGCGCGCGCTCCAGCAGCGAGCCGGAACGGCTGTCGAAATCGGCCAGGCGCCCGCTGTGCGGCGCCGCCTGGGAAGAGCTGGGGGCATGCATGGGCTTACTCCGCTAAAGACTGGGTGGGCGCCGCGCTCAGGCGCAACGGGCCGGCAAAACCAACGCCCACCAGGCTGCCGTCGCTGGCCTCGGCCACTGCCGCCAACGGCGCACCGGCCGCCTGTGGCAAGGGCGCAAGGCCGCTGCCGTCGAGGTGACCCTGCAGCACCGCGCCGGCCTGGTTGACCAGCAGCAAGCGCCGCTCGCCAGCCCAGGCGGCGTTGATGGACACCGGCAGCGGGTTGCTGATTGCATTGAAGCTGTCGCCCTTGAGGCTAAACAGGTGGCCGCGCAGGCCGCCCAGCAACACCTCGCCACCGGGCAACAGCGCCAGGCTGAAGAAGCTGCCGTCGTAGGGGCTGGGCAGCGCCGCGAAATGCTCGCCGCCGTCGCCCGAGTGCAGCACCAGGCCCTGCTCGCCGGCCAGCCACAGCTCGCCGCCGCGCTGGGCCACGGCGTACAGGTGCAGGCCCTGCGGGTTGGGCAGGCGCCCGGCCCAACTGCTCCAGGTGGCGCCGCCGTCATCGGTGGCCAGGGCCAGGCCGTAGGCACCGACCACCAGGCCATGGCGCGCGTCGCTGAAGCTCAGGGCCAGCAGCGGCTTGTCGGCGCCGTCGGCCACCAGCCGTTGCGCGGCGGCCAGGCGCTGGGGGTTGCCGTCCTGCTCCGCCGCAGCCAGTTCCAGCGCCGCCGCCTTGCGGCCATCGAGCTGCAACTGCCAGTGCTCGCCGCCGTCCTGGCTGTGCAGCACCACGCCGCCGTGGCCCACGGCCCAGCCCTGCTGGCCGTCGACAAACTGCACGGCAGCCAGGCTGGTGCTCACCGGCACCTGGGCCTGGCGCCAGCTGGCGCCGTTGTTGTCCGACAGCAGCACGGTGCCGCGTTCGCCCACCGCCACCAGCCGCGCACCGGCCCGGGCGACGCCCAGCAGCACCGCGTGCAGCGCCTGGGCCGACTGCACGGCCGGCTGGGCCAGCACGTCGGCGGCGTGGGCGCCCTGCCCGGCCAGCGCCAGGCACATTGCGCTGATCAACAAGGTGCGGTTCATCTCAGCGCACACCTTCGCCGGCCAGGGCATCGGGGGTGAACACCGAGTCCTTGTAGGCCTGCACCACGCGGTACTGCTCGTTCTTGCCGGCGAAGATGTCACCGGTGAACCAGGCCCCGGACAGCAGGTCGTAGAAGCCGTTGGTCAGGGTCACCACGCCGGGCATGTCGGGCAGCACCACCGGGGTCGTCCACAGGGCCTTGGCCAGCTGGTTCTGGGCGTCGTAGCGCTCGCCGAGCACGGCGGCCCAGGTGTCCTCGTCCAGGTAGTAGGTGCTGCGCGGCATCACGTGGCGCTTGCCGGGCTTGAGCGTGGCTTCCACCACCCACACGCGGTGCAGTTCCCAGCGGATGTCCGCCGGGTTGAGGTGGTGTTCGCCCAGCAGGTCAGTGGGCTTGGCGGCGGTGAACACCTTGTTCGAGTTGTAGGGGATGTACAGCTCCTTCTTGCCCACCAGCTTCCAGTCGAAGCCGTCGATGCGGCCGTTGAACACGTACAGCTCGTCGAAGCTCATCACCCCGGCGGTGGCCGGTGTCGGCGTGTCGCAGCAGGCGTTGGGCAGGCGCCGCACCCGGCGCTGACCGGGCAGGTAGGTCCACACGCCGGCGTTGTTGGCGTTGAGGTTCTCGCGGCCGGTGATGGCCTCGCCGGCGCGCAGGGGTGGGCCGTCGTTGGTCATGCGGATGGTCCAGAACACGCCGTCCTTCTGGCCGCCGTCAGGCAGGTACCAGGGCATCTGCAGGTCGGCCTTGGAATCGTTGGTGAGCACATGCTTGCCGTCGGCGGTGGTCAGGTACTGGGTGAAGTCGGCGTGCCAGGACGCCCCGCGCCAGCGCAACAGGTGGTTCCAGATGGCCTCGGCGCCATTCTTCGGAATCGGGAACGGAATGCCGCCCGAAGCGTCCTGGGGCATGGGCCCGGCAGCGCCGTCCACCAGCTTGCCGTTGATGGCGTTCTTGTAGGTGGCGTCGTACACCGCTTGTGGCGCGGCGGCGGTGCGGTGGGTGGGGTACACGTCGAGGTGGTAGCTGTCAGGGTACTTCTTCAACATCGCCAGGGTGCCGGCCGAGAGCTTGTCGGCGTACTGGGCGGCGTTCTGCGCGGTGATGGTGAACAGCGGCTTTTCGGTGGCGAAGGGGTCGCCACGCTTGCCGCCGTCCTTGTAGGCCGGGTCGGCCTGGGTCAGGCCGCCGTTCCAGGCCGGGATGCTGTTGTCGGCGTTGCCGGCACGGGTGGCGCCCAGGGGCGTGAGGGTGGTCTTCAGGGTGTCGGCTTCGCTGGCGGGAACGGCGGCCATCACGCCCTGGGCCAGCAGCAACGACGACGCCAGGGCAGTAAGCAGCAAGGTCATGGGTTTCATCGACTGATCCTCGGTTCAGAAAGTACGGCTGACGCTGAAGGCCACGAAATCCCGGTCCTTGAGCGACTGTTCGAAGGTGTAGTTGTTGTTTTCATCGAGAAAGGTGTTGGCCGGCCCGTAGTAGTGGGTGTAGGTCAGGCCCAGGTTCCAGGTGTTGAGGTAGTTGCCCTTGATACCGATGTTCATGTCGCCACCGCGGTTGGTCCCGAATTGCGTGCCCAGGGCCTCGGAGGCGCCGTGGGTGTAGCTGATACCCACGGGGATGCTCACGTCCATGCCGGGGAAGAACTGCCGGTACATGGGCTCGTACACGGTGCGCAGGCTCCAGGCGTCGCGGGTGGCGTTGGGGTCCACGGCGTCGGGGTTGCGGGTGACGCTCAGGGTGCGGTTCCACGCCAGCTCGCCGATGAAGCTCGACTCCTGGGCCACCACGGTGGGCCCGAAGCTGGCCAGCCACGACAGGTTGGCGTGCAGGGTGTGGCCGGTGGCGTACAGGGCGTCATCGGCGTCGTTGGAGATGCTTTCACCGGCCAGCAGCGTGCGCTGGTTGGTGGACGCCAGCGGTTGGTGCCAGCGGGTGGACAGTTCGCCGGCGATGTTGAACTGCTCGACGGTGGTGGAGAAGCTGGCGCCCAGGGCCTCGATGCCTTCGGGGTACACCCAGTAGTACTCGCCGGCCTGGCCGGTGACCGGGTTGAGGTTGGCGAAGTCCGGGCGCACCAGCAGCTGCGGGCTCTTGTCGTGGTAACGGATGGCATACACGCCGTAGTCCACGGTCTCGGTGCGCCACTTGATCTGCACGCCGCCCTGCCCCGAGTCCTGGGCGTTCTTGTTGCCGCCGCTGTAGAACGCCAGCGGCTGGCCGCCAGGGATCACCGCATCGCCTGCGAACAGGCGCTCGTTGCCGTTGCCGATGCTGTCGAAGCTGGAGAAGTAGCTACCGGCCGCCGGCAGGCGGTTGGCCTCCCACTCGAACTGGTAGTAGGCGCCCACCGACACGTCCGGGGTCAGCTGGAACTGCCCGGACATTTGCCGCACCGGGCGGATCAGCTCCTTGAACTGGGTGTTGGGCACCGACAGGCCCTTGACCACGTCGATGGGCGCCATGCCGCCGGCGATGCCGTTCATGCCGTAGAACAGGCTTTCGCCCCACTGCATGGCGTACTGGCCGATGCGCCCGGACACCGGCATGTCGCCCCAGTCGGCCTTGCCGTAGATGAAGGCATCGAGAATCTCGCCCTCGCGGCCGTGCAGCTTGCGGGTCTGGTCGGTGAAGTGGTCGTAGTCCACCGAGGTGCTGTTGTTGGTGCCCGGCGAATTGTTGTCGTTGCTCTTGTTGTAGACGTCGTCGTACCAGGCCGCGCCGCTGACCCGGGCGCCGACGTTCTGGTAGCTGATGTCGAACTCGGACAGCAGGTCCAGGCGGTCGGAGATCATGCCGCCGCTGAAGTTGCGGTCGCCGTCATCACCGTTCACCGCGGTGGTGCCGGTGGTGAGCTTGTCGCTGCGGCCCTCGGTGCGCCAGGCGGCGCTGTATTTGAGGGTGTTGTCCCAGCGGGTGGTGATGTCGGGGTTGCCGGTGTCGAACTGAAAGGCCTGGGCGTTGCCCGCCAGCAGGCCGAACATCATCAGGCTCAAGGCGAACGGCGGGTGCGCGCCGCGCGGCACGGTGAAGTGCAGACGTACCATGGGAAAACCTCATCTGTTGTTCTTGTTATCAGGTTCGCCGCGCCCAGCGTGGGGCGCGGTCGTGTCACAAGGCGGCGCTCAGATCTCTTCGGCGGTCAGCGCCAGCATCGTGCGCACCAGGCCCACGCGGTCGAAGCCGTGGTCGTGCTCGATTTCCTTGTCCCCCGCCAGAATCGAGCTCTCGCTGATGAACTTGCAGCGCTCGTAGCGGCGTTCCATGAACTGCTGCAGCAAGGCCTCGACGCCCTGCCCGCCCTGGGCGCCCATCAGCTCGCCCAGCACCACGGCGTCCTCGATGGCCATGCCAGCGCCCTGGCCCAGGTGCGGCGTGGTGGCGTGGGCGGCGTCGCCGATCAGCAGCACGCGGCCGCGGTACCAGGGCTCGCTGACGAACACCACCTCCATGGGCTTGTACACCACCTGGCTGCTGTCGGTGATCTGCTCGCGCAGCTCGCCGATCAGGCCATTGAAGCCGGCCAGGCGCTTGCGCATCTCGACGGCCAGGGTGGCGTTGTCCATCCACGGGTTGCCCGGCTCGTAGCTGGTCAGGTACAGGTACATCAGGTCATCGGCCAGCGGGCACAGGCCGGCGTTGCCGTCCGGGCCCAGGTAGTTGGCCAGGTGGTCGATGGCCGGGTCGCGCTTGAAGTTGTGGCGCCAGACCGACTGGCCGGTGTGGCGCGGCGTGTAGGTGTCACCGAACAGCAGGGTGCGCACCTTGGAGAACAGGCCGTCGGCGCCCACCACCAGGTCGTAGCGGCCCTGGCTTGCATCGGTGAAGGTCACGTCGACGCCGCTGGCGTCCTGCACCAGCGCCTCGACGCTGGTGCCCAGGCGAATGCGCGTGCCCAGCTCCAGCGCGGTGCTGCTCAGTACCTGGTGCAGGGCCAGGCGCGAGATGCCGACGTTGGCCGGGTACTGCGGGCCCGCCAGGCGCTGGCCGGGAATGCGCGCCAGGGTGTGGCCGTCGGCGTTGTACAGGGCCACGTCCTCGAACGGGAACGCCGCGCCCAGGTAGCCGTCGAGCACGCCCAGGCGGGCCATCTCGCGCACCACGTTGCACTGCTGGATGATGCCCACGCCGTACACCGTCCACTCGCCCTTCAGCTCCACCAGGTCGACGTCGATGCCCTTGCGGCGCAGGGCGATGGCTGCGCACAGGCCGCCGATGCCACCGCCCACTATCAGGACCTTGCTCACTGCTGTCATGGTTATGCTCCGTCTTGTTCTTATTGGGGGTATCAGCGTTCGTCGACGCAGGGGTTGCGCTGGGTGCCCAGCTTGGCGATGGTGCCTTCCATCAGGTCGCCGGCTTGCAGGAAGCGGTTGTAGTGGGTGCCGTTGCCCGAGGGCGAGCCGCTGCAGATCAGGTCGCCGGGCAGCAGTTGCACGCTCTGGGAGATGAATTCGATGATGCGTGCCACGTCGAAGATCATGTCGGCGGTGCTTTCGTCCTGCATCACCTGGCCGTTCAGGCGCAGGGTCAGTTGCAGCTCCTGGGGGTTGCCGACGTAGGCGGCGGGTACCAGGTACGGGCCCATGGGCAGGAAGGTCGGCGCGTTCTTGCTGCTCAGCCAGTCCATGCCCATCTGCGGGATGTCGGGGCGGAACACCTTGGTGCGCTCGGTGAGGTCGTTGACCACCACGTAGCCAGCCACGTGGTCCAGGGCGTTTTCGCGGCTGACGCGGCGCGCCGGCTTGCCGATGACCACGCCCAGCTCCAGCTCCCAGTCAGGCTTCTTGCTGCCGGCCGGAATGATGATCGGGTCGAACGGCCCGGTGACGCTGGAGGCCACCTTGTTGAACACGAACGGCTTGCCTTCGCGGGCACGCTTGTTCATCAGCTCCACGGCGTAGGCGCGGCGCTGGGTGTTGTCCATGCCGTCGGTTTCGAACTGCGGGTCGTCGACGATCAGGTCCACCACGTGCTTGTGGTAGTTGGCACCCGAGCAGAAGATCTGCCGCGGCAGGTCCACCGGGGCGTGGTAGTGCACCTGGTCGAGCCCCAGGAACGGCAGGCCCTGCTTGTCCGCCGCCAGCTGGCGCGCCAGGCGGTCAAGCTGGGCGAAGTTGTGCTCCCAGTGTTCCAGCAGGCCCAGCACGCTGTGGGCGCCGCGCAGTTCGGCCAGGTGCGCCAGGGCAGCCACGGCAACCACCTGGTCGGCGACCACAAGGCCGGCGAAGCGCGGGCTGCCGGCAGCGGAAAAGGTGCCCAGGGCAAACGGTGTTTCGATCGATGGATGAGTCATTATTGTCTCCAAGGTCGTGCAATCAGGTTCGGGGCTGGGCAGGGATTTGACTAATCGCATGTTCGGATGCGATGTATCGCCAATCGCGATACCTGGCCGCCCACGTTTTCAAAACTGTTCAAGCATCAGCCAGCCGTCTTCGATGCGGTGTGCCAGGGCCTCCAGGTGCTCGCCACGGCACGGCCCGTATAGACATTCGCCGCTGTGCGGGGCGAACTGCGCGCCGTGGGCGTAGCAGATGATTCGCTGGCCATCGGCAGACAGGTAGCGGTCCTTGCGGTATTCCAGCGGCACGTCCAGGTGCGGGCAGCTGTTGCGGTACACCCGCACCTGGCCTGCGTGGCGCAGGGCGAACACGGTGTCGCTGCCCACCCCGTGGGGGTCGAAGCCGCGGGCCTGGCCCTCCAGCAACTGGCCGGCCGGGCACAGGGCGATGGCCATGGCTCAGCCCTGCTTGGCCGGCGGGCCGCCGGGCGCCCACTTTTCGCGGCCGGCAAACAGGAACAGCTGCGAGTTGTCGGCCGACATCGGCGCCTGGCGCGCGGCCCACGCGTCGTCGTGCTTGTCCATGTCGGCGTCGTACTCGATGTGGCAGCCCAGCGGGCTGTTGAAGTACCAGAACCAGTTGGAGCCCAGCAGGTGGCGGCCCGGGCCCCAGAAGCTGGTCCAACCCTTGGCCGCGAAGCGGGTGCCCGCCAGCAGCACTTCGGTGCCGCTGCCCAGGTGGAAGGTGAAGTGCTCGCAGCCCTTCATGTGCGGCGGGGTCTGGATCATGAACAGGCTGTGGTGGTCGTCCGAGCCTGCCGGGCGCATGAACGGCCCCACGCCGACGAAGCGGTCGGTGGTGCGGAAGCCCAGGCGCTGGTAGAACGCCTCGGCCTTGGCGGAATCGGGCACGAAGTACACCACGTGGGACAGGCTGCGCGGCGCGGCGGGCATGTCCGGGCTGATGCCGATCTGGTTCAGCGGCCGCTGCGGCGCGCTGCCGGGGGCGTTGGTGAGGTCCGCGCTGGCGCTGTAGGGGCGGCGCACGCTGATCTGGAAGGCGATGGCAAAGCCCATGTCGTCGACGCTGTGCAGGGTGCCATCGGCGTCCTTGTGCACCGCGCGGTCGCGGCCCAGCTCGTCCTCGATGGCATCCAGGTCGGCGGCGCTGGCCACCCCGTACACGGTTTCGCGCAACGACGGCGCCGGGCCGATGGCCGCCGGCAGCGTCGGGTCGTCAAAGCGGCGGATCACCACCGCCGTGCCGTCCAGCGCTTCAAAGCGCCCGCCCTGCTCGCTGACGCCCACCGGCGCCAGGCCGTAGTCGGTGAGGCAAGCGGTGCAGGCGGGCACGTCGTCGACGCCAAAAACCACGGCATCAAGGCCAAGGATATTCATGCAGACCACTCCATTGAAATTATGATTGGGCCGCGCTCGGCGGCCGGTGGCATGCCCGGCAGACCGGGATGCGGCACAGAGTGGCGCCCGTCTTGGCAGCTGACTAATCGTGTGTGGGGATGGCATGTATCGGCGTTCGCGATACCTGTGGCCAGGCTTGACGCGCTGATGGTTTGCCGCGAAGGTATCGAGAAAACAACTACAAGAAACCGTGAGCACTCGCCATGCGCTTCAACCACCTGGACTTGAACCTGTTGGTCGCCCTCGACATCCTGCTCGAGGAGCAGAACATCACGCGCGCCGCCGAGCGCCTGCACATGACCCAGTCCGCCACCAGCGGCGTGCTGGGGCGCCTGCGCAGCTATTTCGAGGACGAACTGCTGGTGCAGGTGGGGCGCAAGATGCAGCCCACGCCCTATGCCCTGGAGTTGATGGAGCCGGTGCGCGACGTGCTGCTGAAAATTCGCTCGTCCATCACCAGCAAGCCGGCGTTCGACCCGTCCACCAGCAAGCGCCACTTCCGCCTGGTGACCTCCGACTACCTGATCAGCGTGCTGCTGGCCCAGGTGATCGAGAAAATCAGCCAGGAAGCACCGTTCATCACCTTCGAAATGCTCGGCCCGGGTGACAACTCCAGCGAGTTGCTGGTGCGCGGCGAGGTGGACCTGATGATCGTGCCCGAGCGCTACGTGCTCGAAGACCACCCTTCCCAGCTGCTGTTCGAGGAAGAACACGTGTGCGCCGTGTGGAACGGCAACACCCAGGTCGGCGACAGCCTGACCCTGGAGCAGTACATCAACCTGGGTCACGTGTCGGTGGGCTTCGGCCGCACCCGGCACATGAGCATCGAGGAGTGGTTCATGAACCAGTACGGCGTCAGCCGCCGCCTGGAAGTCATCACCAACGACTTCAACACCCTGCCCCAGCTGGTCATCGGCACCCAGCGCGTGGCCACCATGCACGGCCGCCTGGCGCGCTTGTACGCCAAGCACCTGCCGCTGCGCATCTTGCCCACCCCGGTGAAAATCCCGCTGATGCGCGAGTTCATGCTGTGGCACCGCACCATGGACGGCGACCCGATGCACCGCTGGTTGCGCGAGCAGATCGGCGGGATTATCCAGGGCCTGGAGCAGCCGTTGGCGGCGTGAGCGTCTTGTGGGAGCTGGCTTGCCAGCGAGCTTTTATGGCCCCAACAGCTCGCTGGCAAGCCAGCTCCCACAGGATGTAGCAACTGTCTTCGCGGCGACTGCTTTGGTGGGCTCTGTAGCCGCTGCCGCCAGGCCGCGTCTGGCAACTCCGCGCCAACCCAGGTATTGAACCGCTCAATACCTGGCCATCAACCCAATCTGTTTCCCCACGCCCCCCAGGCTCGCTAGCCTCGCCCCATACTCATAACAACAGCGAGCCGCCCCGATGAGCGCCCTTCACCTGCACTGCAAGACCCTGTTCGACAGCACCAGCCTGGCCCCACGCACCCAGCAGACGCTGATCGCCAAAGACGGCGTGCTGACCTACGTCGGCCCCACCAGCCAGGCCCCCGCGCCGCAACCGGGCGATACCCTGGTGGACGCCGGCACGCACTTCGTCATGCCGGGGCTGGTGGACGTGCACACTCACCTTGCGTTCGGCAACGCGCAAAGCGAGGAAGACATCGACCTGTGGACCAGCGACGAATTCCGCGCCCTGCGCGGCATGTTCTTCGCCCAGCACGTGCTGGCCGCCGGCGTCACCAGCATGGTCTGCCCCGGTGACAGCGGCCAGTTGAGCATCTCGGTGCGCAACGCCATCAACGCCGGGTTGTTCGAAGGCCCGCGCGTGGCCGCCAGCAGCCGGGTGATCACCAACCGCCAGAGCCTCAACGACTGGTTCCCCAGCCGCGTCGGCGCCCCGGAGTTCTTTACTGCGCGCCTGGTCACCAGCCGCAGCGAAGCCATCGCCGAGATCCGCACCCAGGCCAAGGACGGCGTCGACCTGATCAAGATCGCCATGGACGGCACCCACCGCCGCCCCGACGGCTCGATCATCGCCGCCTTCACCGCCGATGAAACCCGGGAGATGGTCGACGAAGCCCACCGCCTGGGCTGCAAGGTGGCCACCCACGCCTACGGCCGCGAAGCCGTGCTGTACGCCGCCAAGGCCGGGGTGGACCTGGTGTTCCACGCCTTCTACATGGACGACGACTGCATCGAGGCGCTGCTGCAATCGGGCAGCATCCTGGCGCCGACCATGACCTTCCCGCAGAACACCGTGGACTTCTGCCAGCCCCACGACCCGGCCATCACCACCGGTTACGCCGGCTACTGCGCGCGCACCCTGGAGGTGGGCTCGGCGGTGCTCAAGCGCGCCAAGGCGGCGGGCATCCCGTTTGCCTGCGGCAGCGACTCGGGCTTTGCCGTCACGCCTTACGGCGAGTGGCACGCGCGCGAACTGGAGCTGCTGGTCACGCGCCTGGGCTTCACCCCCGCCGAGGCGCTGTTCGCCGCCACCAACGTGGGTTCGCGCTGCATGCCCAAGGGCAACACCCTGGGCACGCTTGAGGTGGGCAAGCAGGCCGACTTCCTGGTGCTGGATGGCTCGCCGCTGGACGACATCCGCCTGCTGCAGGACCGCAGCCGCTTCAAGGCGGTGTACAAGGGTGGCCAGCCGGTGAACCTGGCGCGCAGCCCCTACAACCCCAAGCAGGTCTCGGACTTCAACTCGCTGAAGTGGACCGACCTGTACACCCGTGACCGCGTCGCCCAACTGGGGAAATGGACCGTATGAACCACCTCGACCTGCACACCGCCACCCTCATTGCCAGCCAGGCCATTGCCAGCGGCCGCGAGCTGGGCTTGCGTCCACTCGCCGCCGCCGTGCTGGACGCCGCCGGCCACCCGCTGGCCGTGCTGCGCCACGAACAGGCGAGCTTCCTGCGCCCGCAAATCGCCACCGGCAAGGCCCGCGGCTGCCTGGGCATGGGCCTGGGCGGGCGCGAACTGGCGCGCCGCGCCCAGGCCATGCCGGCGTTCTTCGACGCCATTAACAGCCTCACCGACGGCCAGGTGATTCCGGTGCCCGGCGGCGTGCTGATTCGCAACGCCCAGGGCGTGCTGCTGGGCGCCATCGGCATCAGCGGCGACACCTCCGACAACGACGAACGCTGCGCCCTGGCCGCCATCGACAGCGCGGGCCTGGTGGCCGACACCGGCGACGCTCAGGCCTGACCCAGCGCCGCGGCCTGCGCCACCAGCAGGCCGCGGAACCAGGCCAGCGCTGGGTCGTCCTGCTGGTAAGGGTGCCACTGCAGCACCTGCAACGCCTGGGGAAACGCCAGCGGCGCCGGCACCACCTTCACCCCGTGGGCGTCGGCAAACGGCTCGGCCTGGCGCCGGAACAGCGTGGCCACCCGCTGGCTGCCGGCCACGAACGCGGGTACCAATGCAAAGCTTTCCACGGTGATGCCCACCTTGCGTTCGATACCCTGCTCGGCCAGGAACGCCGCGTCCATGCCCAGGGTGCGGCCGTCGGCGAACTCGCGCACCACGTGTTCCGCCTGGCGGTAGGCGGCAAGGCTCAGGCCCTGGGCGTGCACCGACCGGGCGCAGACAATGCAGCACCACTGGTCCACCAGCAGCGGCGCATGGGGGTAGTCACTGTTGAGCCGGCGCTGGGGCACGATCACGCAATCGCTGCGGCGGTAGTCCAGCGCCTCGCTGACCACGTCGCCGCCGCGCGGCAGCGGCAGGTCGCGCAGGGCCAGGCGCACCTGCGGCGCCACCTGCGCCAGCACCCGGCTGACCGCCGGCATCAGCACCGCCGCCACGTAATCCGAGGCAACCACGGTAAAGCGCCGCTGGCAGCTGCCGGGGTCGAACGCGGCCGGCGCTTCGATCACCTCGCGCGTCAGCGCCAGCGCCTCGCGCACCTTGGGCAACAAGGCCTGCGCCCGCGCCGTGGGCTCCAGCCGCCGGCCCACGGCCACCAGCAGCGGGTCGTTGAAGTGTTCACGCAACCGCCCCAAGGCCGAACTGGTGGCCGACTGCCCCAGGTTCAGGCGCTCGGCGGCGCGGGTGACGTTGCATTCGCTGAGCAGGGCTTCGAGGGCCACCAGCAGGTTGAGGTCGAGACGTTGGTAGCGCATGGGGCATCCTGGGTGTTAGGCCAGTGGATACCTTAGCGAAGGGGTGTGGTAGCGAACCAATCGAGATAGGCGCAGGCCAGGTATTGCCAACATCGATAGCTCATTGATCCCACACGCCCCGTAGCCGCTGCCGCCAGGCTGCGCTGGCCCCTGAGTACACTGAAGATCTTCAGCGTGGCTCAAGGCCAGCGCAGCCTTCGGCAGCGGCTACGAGAGTTGCGCATGGCCGGGAGAATGGGGTCAGGCCCATACTCGCCACCACGGGGCTTTGTGCGGGCGGTTGATGGGCAGCACCTCGGGCATATCACGCAGGCGAATCCACGGTTCATCCTGCCAATACAGCACCTTCACCTGCCCGCCATGGGCGCACATGGCCGTCACCGCCGGCACCTCGCCGGGGCCCATGCGCCGCAGCGTCGGCACCACTTCCAGCGTCAGCCACTGGCGCAGCGCGCGGTTCTCCGGCATCTGGCTGTGCATGATCAAGGTCACCGCGCCGGTCTCGCTCACCAGCAGGTGCCGGCCCCACTCCCCGTCCAGCTGCACCCACGCCTCGCGGTGCTGGTCGGCGTCCAGGCTGCGGATGCGCCGCTCCACGAAGTGCACGCCCATCAGCCGGCCCAGGTCGTGCAGGCACAGCCAGGCCTGGTCCTCGATCATCAGCGCGCGCAAGGGCAGTTGGTGGCGGAAAAAGGTGGTAGCGACGAAGGTGGCCATGGTGGAAGCTCCTTGCAGGTGAAGGGCTGCCACGGTGGTTGGGGATTGAGGTGGCAGCTGCGTGCAGGTTAGCGAACCGGTGGGACGACCGGCAGACTCGAAAGTCTCCCACACGCAGCTGCCATAACACTTATCGCAGGCAAGGTTGCCTGAAACAAGCGGTATGGTGCTGCGGCGTTCCCATGCAGGTCGCTAAACCTGATCTCCGAGGCTTCGGAGACGGTGCGCAGGGTAAGGGCGTACCTGGGAAGTGGCAATCAAAGGAGTGTTAAGGGTTGTGTCGAGCCCGGCGTAGCAACAACTGTCTTGTGGGAGCTGGCTTGCCAGCGAGCTTTTATGGCCCCAACAGCTCGCTGGCAAGCCAGCTCCCACAGGAGGTAGCAGCTGCCGAAGGCTGCGTCAGCGGTGTGACAGGTGTAACGCGGGGCCCCGGACGCGGCCGGCGGCCGCTGCTACGGGTTTTGCAGTGGACCCAATTGGGCTGCGAGCGTGCATAATGGGCGCCCCGACCCACCGCCCTACACGGACCCTCATGAAGGCACTGCGCCCCAGCCGCTTACCGTTCCTGCGCCCCCTGCTCGACCCGCACCGCCGTTACCTCTACGCCCGCTACATCCACGCCGGCCGCGTGGCGGTGGGCCTGCTGGCGTCCATCTTGCTGACCACAGGGCTGAGCCTGCCCCATGGCGAATGGGCGTCGGTGACGCTGCTGATCGTGATCGGCGGCCTGCAGCACCAGGGCAACATCGGCCGCAAGTCGCTGGAACGCGCCTATGGCACGCTGATCGGCGCGGCCATTGGCCTGGCGCTGGTGTTGCAGCAAAGCTACCTGCACGAGCAGTGGCTGACGTACGTGGCCATGTCCACGGTGTGCGGGTTCTTTGCCTACCACGCCATCGGCAAGGGCGGCTATATCGCGTTGTTGTCGGCCATTACGGTGTTCATCGTCGCCGGGCACGGCGACAACCCTATCAGCGATGGCCTGTGGCGGCTGGTGGACATTTTGATCGGCATCGCCCTGGCGCTGGCGTTTTCCTTCGCCATCCCGCTGTACGCGGTGTACTCGTGGCGCTTCAGTTTGGCCAAGGGCTTGCGCGGCTGCGCCAAGGCGTACGGGCGTATTCTCAACGGCCACTCGGTGACCGACGACGAGCACCTGAAGCTGGCCGCACAACTCAACGGCATCATGGTGCAACTGCGCTCGTTGATGCCGTCGGTGTCCAAGGAGGTGCGCATTCCGCTCACCGAGCTTGAGGTGATCCAGGGCCAATTCCGCCTGTGCCTGAGCACCCTGGAGCTGCTGTCCAACCTGCGCCCCAAGGACCACGGCGACTGGCACGCCTGGCTGCACCCCGAGCACCGGCAGATCAACCGCCAGCTGATTGCCATGGCCCGCGCCCTGGAGACCGGCGCCACCGACCGCCTGGCGCGCCAGGCCGAGCGCGGCGCCGAGATCGAGCACGCCGTGGTGCCGGCCAGCCAGGACGCCCAGGGCTTCCGCCTGCTGACCCTGCAACTGGCCAGCAACCTGGAAGCCATGCGCCTGCGCCTGCACAAGACGTCCAAGCGCTGGAACCTTTGACTCAGGCCTGCTGAGGCACCCGGGCCGGCGCGCGGAAGTGGCCATAGCCCACCAGCACCAGCCCCGCCAGCGCCAGCACGCCACCCGCCGGGGCTACCCATTGGTAGCCCAGGCCCAGGGCCAACACGCCGCCACCCAAGGCAGCCCCCAGGCCATTGCCGAGGTTGAAGGCGCCAATGTTGACCGACGACGCCAGCCCTGGCGCGTCGTGGGCGGACTGCATCACCCGCGCCTGCACCAGCGGCACCAGCCCGAAGGCCGACGCGCCCCACACCACCATCACCAGCACCGCACTCACCTGCCCTTGCAGCAGCGCGGGCATGCCCAGCATCAGCGCCGCCATCACCAGCAGGACGCCGATCAGCGTGCCTTCCAGCGAACGGTGGGCGAGCTTGCCGGCGATATAATTACCAGCGGTGAAACCGATCCCAATCATGACCAGCAACAAGGTCACAAAGGTCGGTGTGGCGTGGATCAGGTCCTGCATCACCGCGGCGATGTAGGTGTACAGGGTGAACATGGCGCCGGCGCCCAGCACCGTGGTCAACAGGGCCCGCAGCACGTCACCGCGCACCAGCACCTGCAGCTCGCGACGCACGTCGGGCTTCTGCCCGCTCTCGCCACGTGGCAGCCACAGCGCCAGGCCCAGCATGGACAACGCGCCCAGCCCGGCGGTAGCGGCGAACGCCATGCGCCAGCCGATGTTCTGCCCCAGCCACGTAGCTGCCGGCACGCCGCCGATGTTGGCGATGGTCAGGCCCAGGAACATGGTGGCCACCGCGCTGGCGCGTTTTTCCGCCGGCACCAGACTGGCCGCTACCACCGAACCGATGCCGAAGAACGCCCCGTGCGCCAGGCTGGTGACCACCCGCGACAGCACCAAGGTGTCGTAGCCCGGCGCCAGCGCCGAGAGCAGGTTGCCCACGGTGAAAATCGCCATCAGCAGCAACAGCGCGGCCTTGCGCCGGTACGGTGCCAGCAGCAGGGTCATCAGCGGCGCCCCCACCATCACGCCAATGGCGTAGGCGCTGATCAGCAGCCCGGCGGTGGGGATGGACACGTGCACACCATCGGCGATCACCGGCAGCAGGCCCATGGGCGCAAACTCCGTGGTGCCGATGGCGAAGGCCGCCAGGGCCAGGGCGAACAGGATCAACTTCATGGGTGGACCTCCAGGTCACAGGGGCGAAAACATACTCGCCAGTAGCATTTGATCAAAAAGGCTACTCTTGAGTAACATTACTCACAAGTAAAATTTCCCTGCCGGAACCGCCATGTCCACCCCTACCCTCACCAAGGGCGAACAGACCCACGCCCGCCTGCGCAGCGCCGCCGCCGCCGAGTTCGCCCGGCGGGGTTTCCACGAGACCAAGGTCAGCGACATCGTCAAGGCCAGCGGCCTGACCCAGCCCACCTTCTATAGCTACTTCGACAGCAAGGAAGCCGCCTACGAAGAACTGGTGGGCGAGTTTCGCCGCCGCCTGGAGGCGCTGATCAGCACCCTGCTGATCAAGACCGCCCTGCACCCCGCCGAGCTGCTGGACAGCGTGGCCACCAGCTTCCTGCGCTTCTTCGACTTCCTGGCCCAGGACCCGGACCTGACCCAGATCGGCTTCTTCCAGCCGCCCGGCTGCACCCAGACCAAGGCCGGCATGGCCAGCTGGATCGGCAGCAACATTGCCAAGGAGCAGCAGATAGGCCTGTTCCGCACCGATATTCCGGCGGACATGATCGGCAAATGTTTTGTCGGCATGGTCGACCAGATGGCGCGGGAGACGGTGGATGCCGAAACGCGCCGGGCGAATGCGCGGTATTGCGCGGGGTTGTTGTGCGAGGGGTTGTGGGTGAAGGGTTAACGCCTATTCATGGGCGAACCACCAAGGCTGGCAACGCCGCTCTTTCAGGCCATGGCACGGTGCAACAAATGTAGCACCGTGCCATGGCCTGAGGGATTCGCATCGCCTGCTCAGAGGCACGGCAACAACATGCTGTATATCCATACAGATTTTGCTTGCCTGGCGCGCAGGGTTTCCTCATCCTATGCAACTCGACCACCACTGAAGACACCCACGGCCATGCGCCTCTACCTCTGCGAAAAACCCTCTCAGGCCAAGGATATCGCCAAGGTGCTCGGCGCCAACCGGCGCGGGGATGGCTGCTGGGTGGGCACGGACGTGACGGTGACGTGGTGCATCGGCCACCTGCTGGAAACCGCGCCGCCCGACGCCTACGACGAGCGCTACAAGCGCTGGGTGCTGGCCGACCTGCCCATCGTGCCGGAAAAGTGGAAGATGCTGGTCAAGCCCAAGACCGCCAGCCAGTTCAAGGCGGTCAAGCGCCTGCTGGGCGAGGCGCGCGAGCTGGTCATTGCCACCGACGCCGACCGCGAGGGCGAGATGATTGCCCGTGAGCTGCTGGAGCACTGCCGCTACCGCGGCCCGGTGCAGCGCCTGTGGCTGTCGGCGCTGGACGACGCGTCCATTCGCAAGGCCCTGGCGGCGCTGAAGCCGGGCGCAGAAACCTTCAGCCTGTACCATTCGGCCCTGGGCCGTTCGCGTGCCGACTGGCTGATCGGCATGAACATGAGCCGGCTGTTCACCTTGCTCGGCCGGCAGTCCGGCTACCAGGGCGTGCTGCCCGTGGGCCGGGTGCAAACGCCTACGTTACGCCTGGTGGTGGACCGCGACCGCAGCATCGCCGCGTTCGTGCCGGCGCCGTTCTGGGCCATCGACGTGCAGCTCGACCCACGCGGCCTGCCCTTCACCGCCCAGTGGTGCCCGCCTGAAGACGCCTGCGACGACCAGGGCCGCTGCCTGCAGCAACCCCTGGCCCAGGCGGCGGCCGCGGCGCTGCGCAGCGGTGCCCCGGCGCGGCTGGTCAAGCTGCGCACCGAGCGCATGCGCGAGGTGGCGCCCCTGCCCTTCGACCTCGGCACGCTGCAGGAGGTGTGTTCGAAAAAGCTCGGCCTGGGCGCCCAGGAAACCCTGGACATCGCCCAGGCGCTGTATGAGCAGTACAAGGTCATCACCTACCCGCGCAGCGACTGCGGGTACCTGCCCAACAGCCAGCACGGCGAGGCGCCGGGCATCATCGCCGCCCTGGGCCGCGCCGACCCGGCCCTGGCCGAGCTGATACCGCACATAGACCCCAGCCGCCGCTCGCGGGCCTGGAACGACGCCAAGGTCAGCGCCCACCACGGCATCATCCCCACGGCCGCCGGCACCGACCTGGGCCGCCTGGCCGGCAAGCAGCGCGCGGTGTACACGCTGATTCGCGCGCGCTACCTGGCGCAGTTCCTGCCCAACCACGAATTCGACCGCACCCAGGCCGACTTCGACTGCGCCGGCCAGCGCCTGCGCGCGGTGGGCAAGCGCATCGTCGAGCCGGGCTGGCGCCGCGCCCTGCCCGAGGCCCTCACGCCCGCCAAAGGCCGCGAGGCGCCAGCCCCCCAGGCCTTGCCGGCGCTGCGCGAAGGCGCCGACTACGAGGTGGGCGACGTCAACCTCAAGGACCTGTGGACCCAGCCGCCCAAGCCATTCACCGAAGGCGACCTGATCAAGGCCATGAAGAACGTCGCCAAGCTGGTGGAAGACCCGCGCCTGAAGCAGAAGCTCAAGGACACCACCGGCATCGGCACCGAGGCCACCCGTGCCGGCATCATCCAGGGCCTGATCGACCGTGGTTACCTGAACAAGAACGGCAAGGCGCTGAACGCCACGCCCGCCGCTTTCAGCCTGATCGACGCGGTGCCGCGGGCCATCGCCGACCCCGGCACCACGGCCATCTGGGAGCAGGCGCTGGACATGGTGCAAAGCGGCGAGATGAGCCTGGAGGAGTTCGTGGCCAAGCAGTCGGCCTGGATGAGCCGCCAGGTAGAGCGCTGCGCCGGGTTGAGCCTGACCATCAGCGGCCCCGCCAGCCCACCGGGGCGCGGCGCGCCATGGAAGAAAAAACGCAAGGGCGCACCGCGCAAGCCAGCCGCCCAGGGCGCGGCGCCGCGTGCGCGCAAACCCAAGGCCGCAGCCACCTGAAACGGCGCAAAACTGCTATTGTCGCAGGCCTTCGACTCTTGGAAAGGATACCCCCCAGATGCTCGCTTTTCTCGCGCTGTCGGTGGTCATCGGCGCCGGCGCCACCGCCCTGCTGGACCTGTGGAACCTGCTGCTGAACAGAACCCTGGGCCTGCCGATTCCGGCCTGGCATTTCGTGGGCCGCTGGTTCGCCGGCCTGCCGCGCGGCCACTTCGTGCACCGCCAGGGCATCGGCAAATCCGCGCCCGTGCCCAATGAACTGGCCATCGGCTGGGCCATGCACTACGTCACCGGCATGGTCTTCGCCGCCGCGCTGCTGCTGATCTGGGGCCTGGACTGGGCGGCGCAACCACGCTTCGCCCCGGCGCTGATCGTGGGCCTGGTCACCGTGGGCGCCGGCTGGTTCATCCTGCAACCGGGCATGGGCGTGGGCATCGCCTGCTCCGGCGCGCCGAAGCCGGCGCTGGCGCGCTTGCTGAATGTGGTGGGGCACGTGGTGTTCGCCATCGGCCTGTATGGCACGGCGCTGCTGGTGTAACCCTTGTAACCTTTGCAGGCCAGTCGCTGACGCAGCCTGGCGGCAGCTCCCACCAGGCAGTTGGTGCTACGCGAAGATCGCGTCGCCTGCATCGCGGCCAAGGCCGGCTCCTACCCCGAACGGTGTAGGAGCCGACTTTAGTCGCGATGCAGGCGACGCCATTTCAAGCCAGTTGCTGCGACGTCGGCTCCTTGCGCGATATCGATCGCGGTCAAGCGCTTAAAGCCACCAACGCAGGGCAAAGAAGAACGCCATGCTGAGGATCATGCTCAGCAAGGTGTTGCGGGTAAACAGCACCAGCCCTACCGCCACCACCGAGCTGATCAGGTAGGGGTTGTCCCAGTGCAGGTTCAGCTGTTTGTCGGGCATGAACACGATCGGCCCGCAGATGGCCGTGAGCATGCCCGGCACCGCAAAACCGAGGAACTGCCGCGCGTTGCTGCTCAGGCGCACCGGCAGGCGCGGCTCCAGGAACACGTAGCGGTTGAGAAACACCAGCACGCCCATGCCGATAATGACGACCCAGATCATGAACGGCTCCCCCACAGTTTGTTGCAGACAAAGCCGGCACTCATGCCCGCCAGCCCCGACAGCACCAACGCCGAGCCCCAGTGCCAATAACTGAACAGCACCGAGCAGCACAGCGACACCGCTACGCACACCAGCGTCGGCACGTTGCGCACCACCGGGGTGATCAGGGCGATGAAGGTGGCGGCGATGGAGAAGTCCAGGCCCAGGTGCTCGATGCCCGGAATGCTGCTGCCCAGCAGGATGCCGGCCAGGGTAAACAGGTTCCACGCCACGTAGAAGGTCAGGCCCACGCCCAGGGCGTACCAGCGGCTGAAGGTCTGCTGGTCGTAGCGGCTGGTCAGGGCGAACAGTTCGTCGGTGAGCAGGAAGCCCAGGCCCACGCGCCAGCGCCCGGGCAGGCCGGCAATCATCGGGCGCATGCTCATGCCGTACAGCAGGTGCTGGGAGGTCAGCAGCAAGGTGGTCAGCAGGATCGACACCACCCCGGCGCCGCCCTTGAGCATGCCGATGGCCACCAGTTGCGCGGCGCCGGCGAAGACGATGGTCGACAGGCCCTGGCCTTGCCAGGGAGTGAGGTTGGCCTCGATGGCCATGGAACCGGCCAGCAGTCCCCAGGGCGCGGTGGCCAGGGACAGCGGCATGATGGCAGCGGCGCCGCGCAGGAACGCCTGGCGCGGCAAAAGGGTATTGGGCATGTTCTTATTGAAGGCTTGCGGAAACGGACAGCGACTGTGCCAGAGCGCGGCGGGCCTGTCTTGAACGATATTGCGCAGTTGCCATCGCCTCACCCCGTAGCAGCGGCCGACGGCCGCGTCCGAACGCAACGCGGATCCCAGCCATACCGCGCCGGGTCCGGACGCCGCCTGCGGCAGCTGCTACGGGTGGTGCGCACGCGACCCATCGCGGCGCACTGTGTTTGGGCGGGTATGCACTCATGCGTGGCATTGCACTCCCGCCAAAGCCCTGAACCCCGCAATCTAGAGCCAAAACCGCTTTGGCACACATTCTGCCTATTACCTCGTATACAAAAAACCAGAACGAGGGAGACAAGGCATGTCGGATAACCACCCTACCCACTACAGCCCCAGGCTTTACAACTACGACCTGGGCCCCACGGCGCAAACCTGGAGCTGGTACAACATCTTCGCGTTCTGGATGAGCGACGTGCACAGCGTCGGCGGCTATGTGTTCGCCGCCAGCCTGTTTGCCCTGGGGCTGGCCAGCTGGCAGGTGCTGATCGCGCTGCTGGCGGGCATCTGCATCGTCCAGGTGATCGCCAACCTGGTGGCACGGCCCAGCCAGCAGGCGGCCGTGCCCTACCCGGTGATCTGCCGCCTGGCGTTCGGGGTGTTTGGCGCGAACATTCCCGCGGTGATTCGCGGGTTGATCGCCGTGGCCTGGTACGGGGTGCAGACGTACCTGGCGTCCAGTGCGCTGGTCATCGTGGTGCTGCGCTTCTTCCCTGAACTGGCCCCTTACCAGCAAGTGACCTTCGCCGGCCTGTCGTACCTGGGCTGGTTCGGTTTCCTCGCGTTGTGGGTGGTGCAGGCGCTGGTGTTCTGGACCGGCATGGAGTCCATCCGCCGCTTCATCGACTGGGCCGGCCCCGCCGTCTACGCGGTGATGTTCGCCCTGGCCGGCTGGATCGTCTGGCGCGCCGGTTGGAGCAACATCAGCTTCACCCTGGCCGAGAAACACCTGGCCGGCTGGGAGGCCGTGGGCCAGGTGATCATGGCCACGGCCCTGGTGGTCTCGTATTTCTCTGGCCCAACATTGAATTTCGGTGATTTCAGCCGCTACTGCCGCAGCATGGCCGATGTACGGCGCGGCAACTTCTGGGGCCTGCCGATCAACTTCCTGGCGTTCTCCCTGGTGACCGTGGTGATTGTCTCGGGCACCCTGCCGATCTTCGGCGAAATGATCCACGACCCCATCGCCACCGTGGCGCGCATCGACAACACCACCGCCGTGCTGCTGGGCGCCTTCACCTTTGTCACCGCCACCGTGGGCATCAACATCGTCGCCAACTTCGTTTCGCCGGCCTTCGACTTCGCCAATGTCTCGCCCAGCCGCATCAGCTGGCGCATGGGCGGCATGATCGCCGCGGTGCTGTCGGTGTTCATCACCCCCTGGAACCTGTTCAACAACCCCCAGGTCATCCACTACACCCTGGACGTGCTGGCCGCCTGCATCGGGCCGTTGTTCGGCATCCTGCTGGTGGACTACTACCTGATCAAGCGCCAGCACATCGACGTCGACGCGCTGTTCAACGACGGCCCCAGCGGCCGCTACTGGTACAGCAACGGCGTCAACTGGGTGGCGGTGAAAGCCCTGGTGCTGGCGGCCGGCGCGGGCCTGTGCATCACCTTCGTGCCGTGGCTGCAGCCCATGGCCAACTTCGCCTGGTTCACCGGCTGCGCGCTGGGCGGCGCGGTGTTCTACGGCTTGAGCCTGGCGGCCCGCCGCACGCCGGCCGGCGCTGCCCAGCCCGCGCCGCTGTAAGGCGCACCCGGCTCAGCGGAAATCGCGGCTGCGAATGTCCAGCCCCGCCAGCATCGGGGTGAGGTCGGTGAGTTTGCCGGCGATCAGGTGGCGCACGCCGCTTTCGGACTCCAGCCGCCCATGCACCTGCAGCAGCCGCGCGCTCACCAGCGGCTTGCGCTGGCGCTCGGCCAGGTCGTTCCAGACCACCACGTTGATCATGCCGAATTCGTCTTCCAGGGTGACGAAGATCACCCCGCTGGCGGTCTGCGGGCGCTGGCGGCCGGTGACCAGGCCGGCGACGCTGATGTGCCGGCCATGGTCGATACCGGCCAGCTCCCGCGAGCTGCGGCAACGCAGGCGCTGCAAGCCGGGGCGCAGCAGGGTCAGGGGGTGCGGGCCCAGGGTGGTGCCGACGGTGGCGTAGTCGGCCACCAGGTTTTCGCCAACGCTGGGCACCGGCAACGCCACCGGCGTGTCGCGGCGGCTGGGCAGGTCGGCGAACAGCGGCAGCTGCGCCTCGACGCTGGCCACCTCCCAGCGCGCACGGAAGCGGTCGCCCGCCAGCCCCTGCAAGGCGTCGGCGTCGGCCAGCAGCGCGCGGGCGCGTTGGTCGAGGCCGGCGCGCAGGCACAGGTCGCTGACGTCGGCGAAGGGTTGCAGCGCCCGCACCTGTTCGATGCGCAGGGCGTCTTCCTGGCGAAAGCCGCGAATCATCCGCAGGCCCAGGCGAATGGCCGGCTGCCCTGCCCCGCACGGCTCCAGGGTGCAGTCCCAGTCGCTGTGGCGCACGTCCACGGCGCGGGTCTGCAGTTGGTGCCGGCGGGCGTCCTGCAGCAGCTGGTCGGGGCTGTAGAAGCCCATGGGCCAGCTGTTGATCAGCGCACAGGTGAAGGCCGCCGGCTCATGGCACTTGAGCCAGCAGCTGGCGTAGGTCAGCAGCGCGAAGCTGGCCGCGTGGGACTCGGGAAAGCCGTAGCTGCCAAAGCCCTTGATCTGCTCGAAGATCTTCTGCGCGAACTCCAGGCTGTAGCCGTTGCGCAGCATGCCTTCGGTGAGGCGCAGCTGGTGCGGTTCCAGGCCGCCGTGGCGCTTCCAGGCGGCCATGGAGCGGCGCAGCTGGTCGGCCTCGCCGGGGCTGTAGTCGGCGGCGACGATGGCCAGTTCCATCACCTGTTCCTGGAACAGCGGCACGCCCAGGGTGCGCTCGAACACCTTCTTCAGCGCCTCGGACGGGTACACCACCGGCTCTTCCTTGTTGCGCCGGCGCAGGTAGGGATGAACCATGTCGCCCTGGATGGGCCCCGGGCGCACGATGGCCACCTGGATGACCAGGTCGTAGAACTTCGTCGGCCGCAGGCGCGGCAGCATCGCCATCTGCGCGCGCGATTCAATCTGGAACACGCCCACGGTGTCGGCGCGGCTGATCATTTCATAGGTGCGCGCGCACTCCGCCGGAATGCTCGCCAGGGTCAGGTCGCGGCCCCGATAACGGCGCAGCAGGTCGAAGCTGCGGCGCAAGGCGCTGAGCATGCCCAGGGCCAGCACGTCGACTTTCAGCAGCCCCACCGCGTCGAGGTCGTCCTTGTCCCACTGGATGATGGTGCGCTCGGCCATGGCCGCGTTTTCCACCGGCACCAGGGTGTCCAGCGGGTGCTCGCTGATGACGAAGCCGCCGGGGTGCTGGGACAGGTGCCGGGGGAAGCCCATTAGTTCGGCGGTGAGCGTCAGCACCCGGCGCAGCACCGGGCTGTCGACGTCGAAGCCGGCCTCGCCCAGGCGCCCCACCGGCGGCACGCGGTCGCTGTAGCGGCCCACGCAGTCGGCCAGGCTGTTGACCTGGTCCGGCGGCAGGCCCAGGGCCTTGGCCACGTCGCGTATGGCGCCGGCGCCACGGTAGCTGCTGGCCACGGCGGTGAGCGCGGCGCGGCGGCGGCCGTAGCGGTTGAACACGTATTGCAGCACCTCTTCGCGGCGGTCGTGCTCGAAGTCGACGTCGATGTCCGGCGGCTCGTTGCGTTCCTTGGAGATGAAGCGCTCGAACAGCATGTTCATGCGCCCCGGGTCCAGCTCGGTGATGCCCAGGGCGAAGCACACGGCGGAGTTGGCCGCCGAGCCGCGGCCCTGGCACAAAATGCCCTGGTCACGGGCGAAGCGAACGATGTCGTGCACGGTGAGGAAATAGCTTTCGTAGCCCAGCTCGCTGATCAGCGCCAGTTCCTTGTCGATCTGCGCCCGCGCCGCGGGCGTGGCGCCCTGGGGCCAGCGCCAGTGCATGCCCTGCTCGGTGAGCGTGCGCAGCCACTGGCTGGCCGTGTGGCCCTCGGGCACCAGCTCGCGGGGGTACTGGTATTGCAGCTGGTCGAGGCTGAAGGTGCAGCGCCGGGCAATATAGACCGTTTCGTCCAGCAACGCCTGGGGGTAGAGCTCGGCCAGCATCGGCAAGGGCCGCAGGTGCCGCTCGCCGTTGGCGAACAGGTGGTGGCCGGCGTCGGCCACGGTGGTGTGGTGGCGGATGGCGGTCATGGTGTCCTGCAGCGCCCGGCGCCCACGGGCGTGCATGTGCACGTCGCCGCTGGCCACGGCGCGCAGGCCCAGTTGCGCGGCCAGGGCCTGCAGCTGCGCCAGCCGCGCGTGGTCGTCGGCGCCCCGGTGCAGTTGCACCGCCAGCCACAGTTGCTGGCTGCCGAACACCCCGCGCAGCCAGTGGCCAGGGGCCAGGTCGTGGGTATTGTCGGGCACCCACAGGGCCACCAGGCCATGCAACGGCACCTGGGCGAAATCCTCGCGCAGCACCTGGTAGTCGCCCTTGGCGGCCCGGCGCCGGGCCAGGGTAATCAGCTGGCAGAGGCTCTGGTAGCCAGCCAGGTTCTCCACCAGCAGCACCACCTTGGGGCCTTCGTGGATGCGCATCTCGCTGCCGACGATCAGCGGCAACTCGCAGGCCTTGGCGGCCTGCCAGGCGCGGACGATGCCGGCCAGGGTGCATTCGTCGGTGATCGCCAGGGCCTGGTAGCCATGGCGCCTGGCGCGTTCGAACAGTTCCTGGGCGCTGGAGGCGCCGCGCTGGAAGCTGAAGTTGGACAGGCAGTGCAGCTCGGCGTAGCCGTTCATGCGAACCAGCCCTGCAGCCACAGCCGCCCCTGCTCGCCCACCGTTTCGTAGGCCCAGGCGCGCTGGCCGCTGGTGGTTTCCACCAGGTAGTAGTCGCGGCGGATGTCACCACCGTCCCACCAGCCCGACTCGATGCGTTCGGGCCCGGCCAGCACGCGCAGGTCGCAGTCGGTCCAGGCCTGGGGCTCGGCCAGCAGCCAGCCGGGGCGCGGCGCCAGGCCGGGCGCCAGCAGCGCCTTGGGCACGCTGGCCGCCAGCCAGGCGCGCTCGGGGCGGTGGTCGGCGCGGGCGGCGATGCCGCTGATGGCGTCGTCGCCCAGGCGCGCACGCAGGCGTTCGCGCAGCTGTTCCCAGGGCTGGGACTGCTGCGGGCGCTGGTCGAACAACGTCTGGTGGGTGGGCACGAAGCGCGGCAGGTCGCGCGCCACCAGGCGCACGTTGCGCACCGGGCGCTTGACCTGCACCGGCTCCAGGCGCCCGCGGGCCAGCTCGAAGAGCATGCCGGCGTCGCGCTCGGCGCCCAGCAGGCCCACCGGCACCAGGGTGTCCTCGCCTTCGGCATGTTCCAGGTGCAGGGTGAAGCGCTGCACGCCGCTGTCGCGCCCGCCCAGGTAGGCGGCCAGGTCGTTGATCAGCCGGCGCAGGGGGAACAGCAGGGCCTGGTGCGACTCGACGTCGAAGTTCAGCTCGATGCGCTGCTCGAAGAAGTCCGGCGGCAGGTAGAACGACAGGGCCAACGGGCGCAGGCCGGCGAGCGTGTCCAGGTGCTGCAGGTCGCTGGCGGCAAAGCGCCGGGCCACGGTGTCGCGCGGCAGCGCCTGTACCTGGCCCAGCTGGCGCAGGCCCATGCGCGCGAACGCGGTGGCGGTTTCCCGTGGCAGGCCCACCCGCTCGATGGACAGCGGCGCCAGGGCCGCCGGCAGCTGCGCAGGCGCCAGCACCGCCAGGCCGTCGTGGGCGTTGGCGAGCATGCGCGCGGCCGCCGGGTTGGGCGCCAGGGTGATGCGGTGGCTGAAGCCCAGGCCTTGCAGCTCGGCGCGCAGCCGCGCCTCAAACTGTGGCCAGGGGCCGAACAGGCCCAGGCTCGATTGCACCTCCAGCAGCAGCGCGCGGGGGTAATGCAGGCTGACCTGGGAGCTGAAGCGGTAGGCCCAGGCAGCCAGGAATTGCTGGCATTGCTCGATGTCGGCCGGGTCGTGCTCCTGGGTGGCGAAGTCGCGCGTCAGGGCATGGGCCGCAGTCAGCGTTTGCCCGGGGCGCAGGCCCAGGGCCCGGGCGGCCGGATTGACCGCCTGCAGCACGCGGCGCTGGGTGGGGCCGCTGATCAGCGCCAGGGGCGCGTCGGGGTCTTCGCGACGACGGCGGGCGCTGTCCAGCGCCAGTTGCGGGAATAGGATGCAGGCCCAGAGCATGACAACCTCAGGCGCTCTCGCTGAAGGCCAGCGGCGCGGCCGGGGCCAGCCCACCACGGCACTTGAGCACGCGCACCTGGGCCGGGCGCAGGTCGATGGCCAGGCGCAGGGCCGCCGGCGACGGGTTGTGCGCGGCCTGCTGCGGGCGGCAGGCGAACGCCAGGGTCTGGCCGGTTTCGGCGGCCACCTGCAGGCGCCGCAGGGCACGGTCGTCGGCGCTCTGCGGCCAGCACAGCACCGCCGCGCAGCTGCCCGAGCGCAGGCACTGTTCGGCGGCCCACAGGGCTTCGGTGCCCTTGGCGTCGACCAGCGCCAGCTGGCGCAAGTCGACGCCTGCCGCCTCCCAGGCCGCCGGGTACGGAATGAACGGCGGCGCCACCAGCACCACGCGCTCGCCGGCCTGGGTCAGGCGTGCCAGGGTGGGCCACAGCAGGCGCAGCTCGCCACTGCCGGCGCAGGGAATGAGGATTTCGCTGAGCGCCGACGGCGGCCAGCCGCCAGTGGGCAAGGCGCGGTCGAGCCAGCCATGGCCGGTAGGCTGGGCGGCCACGGGTTGGGCCTGGGCACGGCCCTTCCACACCCGTCGCTCGTCGAGCAGGCCTTCGAGGCTGACCACCGCGCCCATCAGCGGCGTACCAGGCCGCAGAAGATGCCTTCGATCACCAGCTCCTGCTCGGCGTCCACCACGATGGGGTCATAGTCGGGGTTGCGCGGCATCAGGCGCACGCCGGTGCTCTTGAGTTCCAGGCGCTTGATGGTGACCTCGCCGTCCAGGCGCGCCACCACGATCTGGCCGTTGCGCGCGTCGTGCTGGCGCTTGACGCCCACCAGGTCGCCGTCGAGGATGCCGTCGCCGATCATCGAGTCACCGGCCACCTGCAGCAGGAAGTCGGGCGTGCGGGCGAACATGCGCGCGTCGAACACCATGTGGTCGTGCACACCCACGTCGGGGTCGATGGGCCGCCCCGCCGCCACCCGGCCCAGCACCGGTATTTCCAGCAGCTCGGGCCGGCGCTGGCTACGCGCCAGGCGAATGCCGCGCGCCTGGTTGGGCGTGACTTCGATGAAACCGGCCTCGGTCAGGGCCACGATATGCTTGCGCGCCACGCTGCGCGAGGCAAACCCGAAGGCCTCGCTGATTTCCGCCAGGCTCGGCGGCTGGCCGTGATCGGCAATGCGATCGCGGATAAAGGTGAGGATGGCGCTGCGTTTGGGGGATAGAGTAGTCATGGAGTACATTTGTACTCTATGCGCAGGGTGGCTGCAAGCGTGGGCCGGCGAATGGTGGGGGGGATGCGACGCCTATCCATCAGGCCATGGCACGGTGCGACAAATGTAGCACCGGCCGTTAGGCCGGGTCGCGCCGCGCGGGCGGCGCTCGATTTTGGAAGCGCTGCAAGGCTTCAGGCATGCACCTGCAAGCCACGCTGAAGATCTTCAGCGCACGTTTGGGCCAGCGCAGCCTGGCGGCAGCGGCTACGCGGGTTTCGGGTTTCAGGTTTCAGGTTTCGGGTTTCGGGTTTCGGGTTTCGGGTTGGGTTCGGTGGGTTCGGTGGGTTCGGATGAAGATTGCGTCACGGCGCGCAGGTGCATGTCGGGAGAGGTGTGGCGCCCTTGAGATCGAGCGCCGTCCGCACGGCGCGACCCGGCCTCACGGCCGGTGCTACATTTGTTGCACCGTGCCATGGCCTGATAGATAGGCGTTGCCAGCCTTTGTGCGTTTGCCTGATGGATTGGCGTTGCCAGCCTTGGTGGTATGGCACAACACCGTAGCCCTCCTTCCTAAACCCCCACGCACACCCGATTCCGCCCTTCCCGCTTGGCCTTGTACATCGCCTGGTCCGCGCGCTGGTACAGCTCGTCCGGGTCGCAGCCGGGGATGCCCAGGGCCACGCCGACGCTGACGGTCAGCGGCGTGCCGTCGCTGTCGATGGCGATGCCCAGGGCCTGGACAGCGGCGCGGACTTCGTCGCCGATGCGCGCGGCGAAGTCGCGGTCGACGCCGGCGAACAGCAGCACGAATTCCTCGCCACCCAGGCGCGCGGCCAGGTCCAGCGGCCGGCGCGGGAAACGCCCCAGGCGGCTGGCGATGGCCTGTAGCGCGCGGTCGCCGGCCGGGTGGCCGTGCAGGTCGTTGTAGCGCTTGAAATGGTCGACATCCACCAGCATCAGCGCACACAGCTGCGCCTCGCGGGTGGCCTGGGCCAGGGCGCGGCGGCCGAGCATCTCGAAGGCGCGGCGGTTGTAGAGGCCGGTCAGGGCGTCGGTGCTGGCCATGGCGTGCAGCGAGCCGCGCAGCAGGAACAGCGTGCGGAACGAACGCTCGTGGTAGTAGCGCAACGCCAACAGCGCCACCAGCGACGACACCTGGAACGGCATGAACGCGGCGAACTGCTGGTCCAGCAGGTCGCCCGCCACCCAGGGCGTGAGGCTCCAGCTGGCCAGGGCAATCAGCAGCGCCATGGCCATGGCCACGTGCACGCTGAGCCCCACCGGGAACAGCACGGTGATGAACAGCAGGATCACCGCGTCCAGCAGCAACGGCAGCTGGAACTCGCTGTGGTAGCGGGCATACAGCAGCATCATGGTAATGGAGCTGACACAGGTCACGCCCAGCACCGCAACCACCCAGCGCTGCCCCGCCGCCACCTGGGACTGCTGGCGCACCTTGCGGTAGCCCAGGCAGGTGAACAGCACCGTGGCCAGCCGCGCGCCAATGGCGAAGAACGACGCGGGCGGGAAATGCGCGGTGTAGCCGTACCACACGTCCAGGGCCAGGAAGCCCAGCAACGCCACCATCAGCAACAGCGCCGAGCCGTTGCGGGTGCGCTGGAAGCCCTGGTAGTTGAGCTCGCGGTATTCCTGCTCCAGCGCCGGCTCGAAGCGCAACCAGGGAAACCCGCGCAGCCGTTGCCGGGTGTAGACGTTGTCATTGTTGTCGACCAGTTGGGTCAAGCTTTCAAACCGGTTCACACGTACCTCGATGGGGATCCCTCACCGACAGATAGCAAGAAGCCATCACGCTTGCAAGCACTTAGCTAACTGTAGCCGCTGCCGCCAGGCTGCGCTGGCCGGATCTTCAGTGCGGCGCAGGTCCAGCGCAGCCTGCGGCAGCGGCTACACCGCAGGATCAGGCAAAAGCGCAGGAGTTTTGGCGCTACGCAGGCCGCCCGCGTCGGGCTAGGCTGTTGCAACCCCCTGAAGGAGCCTTGCCATGAGCCATAAAACCTTTCTGATCACCGGCGTCAGTTCCGGCTTCGGCCGTGCCTTCGCCCAGGCCGCGCTGGCCGCCGGGCACACCGTGATCGGCACCTTGCGCCGCGCCGACGCGGTGGCCGATTTCGAGCGCCTGCATGCGCACAACGCCCACGGCGTAGTGCTGGACGTGAGCGATTTCGCCGCCATCGAGCCCATCGTCGACGGCCTGCTGGCCCGCCACGGCGCCATCGACGTGCTGGTCAACAACGCCGGCTACGGCCACGAGGGCACGCTGGAGGAGTCGCCGCTGAGCGAGCTGCAACGCCAGTTCGACGTCAACGTCTACGGCGCGGTGGCGATGATCAAGGCGGTGTTGCCGGGCATGCGCGAGCGGCGCAGCGGGCACATCATCAACGTCACGTCCATGGGCGGCATGATGACCCTGCCGGGCATCTCCTATTACCACGGCAGCAAGTTCGCCCTGGAGGGCATCTCCGAATCCCTGGCCCAGGAGGTGGAGCCGCTGGGGGTGAAGGTGACAGCCGTGGCGCCGGGCTCGTTCCGCACCGACTGGGCGGGCCGTTCCATGGTGCGCACGCACCGCAGCATCAAAGACTATGACGCCCTGTTCGACCCCATCCGCCAGACCCGCGAGGCGCGCAGCGGCCACCAGCCGGGCGACCCGGACAAGGCCGCGCAGGCGCTGCTGGCCCTGGTGAACGCCGACAAGCCGCCGCGCCACCTGCTACTGGGTGCAGACGCCCTGCAACTGGTGCGCGCCAAGCTCAAGGCGTTGCAGGCGGAGATCGATGAGTGGGAAAGCCTGTCGGCCAGCACCGGCTATTGAGGCAGCTGCTGGAAGGCCTTGACCGCCTGCGCCACCACCGGCAGGCGGTCGCGCTCGGCCAGCCAGGCCAGCACCAGGCGCTCGTCGCTGGCAAGACCACTGACCCGCCGCTGGCGCAGCCCTTCCAGCGCCTGGTCGCCCGGCCACACCGGCAGCAACGCCACCCCTGCCCCGGCCTTGGCCAAGGCCAGGGCGGCGGAAATGTCGGAGCATTCGAAGGCCACCTCGGGGCGCAGCTGCGCCTCGCTGAACGCCTGTTGCACGCGCTCGTAGAAGCCGTGGCCCTGGCGCCGGCGCACCACGATCAGCGGCACCTTGGCCAGGTCTGCAAGGGTGCAGGCGTCGGCGTCCGGCAACAGCCCCGGCGTGGCCTCCACGGCAGCCAGGGTCAGGGCCTGCAAGGCTTCGGTGTGCAGCAGCGGGTTGGTCACCGGCCATTGGCTGAGGGCGAAGTCCAGCTGGCGGGTCTGCAGCATGTCCTCCAGCACCGCAGGCTCAGCGTGGTAAATCGAGAACAGCACGCCCGGCAGTTGCACCCGCAACTGGCCCACCACCCGCGCCAGGAAGGCGGCGCCCGAAGTCACCGTGCCGATGCTGACCTTGCCGCTGACGCCCTGGGCCAGGCCGCGCATTTCGCCGTCGATCTCATCCGCCAGGTTCAGCAGCTCGCAGGCGCGCCGGTACAGGTGTTGCCCCGCCTCGGTCACCAGCAGCCCGCGCCCCTGGCGCTCGAACAGTTGCAGGCCGTAGTCGGCCTCCAGGGCCTTGAGGTGTTGGCTGAGCGGCGGTTGGGCGATGTGCAGCGCCTCGGAAGCGGCGGCAATGGATTTACGCTCGACGATGGTCTTGAAATACAGCAGGTGGCGTAAATTCATGCAGGGCTCGGCGCTAGGGGAATGCGCCAAGAATAACGGAAGCGCTGGATTAGTTGGAGCAGCCTTTGCCCATCACGCGGTACACCAGCGAGTGGCGTTGGCCCTGGCTGTCTTCGTAGGTCATGGTCACCGGTACCACCGCGCACACGTCGGGAATGTCACCGGCATCGATGACCTTGGCGATGTCCAGCTGTTGGCCGTAACGGTAGGTTTGCGCGGGGTCGGCGTGGGCAGCCGTGGCGGCGAAGCCCAGGGTCAGGGCGGCGAGGGTCAGCAGCTTGTTCATGATTGTTCTCCAAGTGGTTTTTCCTTGGAGACAGAGTAAGCAGCGGGCCGGGCTGCGAATATGACCGAAAAAGTCATGACCCATACACAAACCCCGTAGCAGCAACTTTGCTGTGTGGGAGCTGGCTTGCCAGCGAGCTTTTCGGGCCTCAACAGCTCGCTGGCAAGCCAGCACCCACAGGACAGTTGTTGCTACGGGATGGTGGGTTACTTCGGCAGCGCGTACGCCATCACGTAGTCACCCTGTTTGGTGCCCAGCGAGCCATGGCCGCCGGCGACCACCAGCACGTACTGGCGGCCATCCTTGCCGGTGTAGGTCATGGGCGTGGTCTGGGCGCCGGCAGGCAGGCGCGCTTCCCACAGTTGCCGGCCGTTGCGCACGTCATAGGCGCGCAGGTACTGGTCCAGGGTGGCGCTCAGGAACGCCACGCCGCCCTTGGTCATGAAGGTGCCGCCCAGCGCGGGCACGCCCATGGTCAGTGGCAGCGGCACTGGCGAATTGTCACGCACGGTGCCGTTCTTGTGTTTCCAGATCACCTGGTGGGTGGTCATGTCCACCGCTGCCACGTAGCCCCAGGCAGGTGCCTGGCACGGCAGGCCCATGGGCGACAGGAAGGCGTTCATGATCACGCCATAGGGCGCGCCCTTGTTGGCCTGGATGCCCTCTGTCTCGCTCTTGCGCGCGGGCATGGCGGCCACGTCCGCGGCCGGTACCAGCTTGTCGACGAAGGCCATGTAGTTGGGGTTGACGAACATGATCTGGCGCTCGGGGTCCACCGACACGCCGCCCCAGTCGAACACGCCGAAGTTGCCCGGGTACACCAGCGAGCCCTGCAGCGACGGCGGCGTGAACGGGCCGTCGTAGCGCAGCTTCTTGAAGTCGATGCGGCACAGCATCTGGTCGAACGGCGTCACGCCCCACATGTCACGCTCGGTCATCACCGGCGGCATGAAGTTGAGCTGCGACTTGGGCTGGGTCGGCGCGGCGTGGTCATCCGGCACGGTGCCGCCCGGTACCGGCAGCTCGTCGATAGGCACGATGGGCTGGCCGTTGGTTCGGTCCAGCACGTAGACGCTGCCCTGCTTGGTGGACGCGATTACCGCAGGCTTGAGGCCGTCGGCGGTCTTGATGTCCATCAGGCTCGGCTGGCCACCCACGTCCATGTCCCACAGGTCGTGGTGGGTGAACTGGTAGGTCCAGCGCACGTGGCCGGTGGCGATGTCCAGCGCGGTGACGCCGGCACTGTATTTCTCCGCGGCCGCGCTGCGGTTGCCACCCCACTGGTCAGGCATCTGGTTGCCCATGGGCAGGTACATCAGGCCCAGCTTTTCGTCGACGCTGATCAGCGACCACATGTTCGGCGAGTTGCGCGTGTAGGTCTTGCCCGGGGCGATGGGCGTGGTGTCGTCGGGGTTGCCGCTGTCCCAGTTCCACACCAGGTGGCCGTCGTGCACGTCATAGGCACGCACCACGCCCGACGGCTCGTCGGTGGAGACGTTGTCGGTGACGTGGCCGCCGATCACCACCAGGTCCTTGGTGACCGCGGGTGGCGAGGTGGAGTAGTAGCCACCGGCGGTGAAGCTGCCGATGTTGGCGCGCAGGTCGACCTGGCCCTTGTCGCCGAAGCCTTCGCAGACCTTGCCGGTGTCGGCGTTCAGGGCGATCAGGCGGGTGTCGGCGGTGGGCAGGAACAGCCGGCGCGGGCAGGCGTTCGGCGCGGCGGCCGGGCTTTGCTCGCTGGCAGCATAGGCGGCGTCATCGTGGTACGACACGCCACGGCAGGTCATGTGCGCCCAGCCCTTGAAGTTGGCAGCGTTCTGGGTGCTGATCTGCGGGTCGTAGCGCCAGATTTCCTTGCCGGTGTCGGGGTCCAGGGCAATGACCTTGCTGTGCGGGGTGCACACGTAGAGCATGCCGTTGACCTTCAGCGGGGTGTTCTCCGCGGTGGTCTCGCCCGGGTCGTTCGGGCCGGGAATGTCACCGGTGCGGTAGCTCCAGGCCGGCTGCAGCTTGGCGACGTTGGCCGGGGTGATCTGCGCCAGCGGCGAATAGCGGTCGCCAAACGCGGTGCGGCCATAGGCCTGCCAGTCGCCGTCGGGCATGGCCGGGGCGGCGCTGGTGGTGCCGGCGGTTTCGCGGTTCAACTCGCCCTTGATCTCGCCGGGGCTGGTGAACTGGCTGGCCACGGCGGCAGCGCCGGCCAGCACCACGGCCACGGTCAAGCTGCCATTGCCCAAGGCATACGGCGCACCTTGCAGCAGCGGGCGGCGGAACCAGGGCAGCAACAGCACCAGGCCCAGCACGAACCACAGGGCCAGGCGCGGCACCAGTTGCCACCAGTCCAGGCCCACTTCCCACAACGACCACAGGGTGCTGGCGAACAGCACCAGCGCGTACAGCGGCAAGGCGGCGCGGCGGCCGGCCAGCAGCAACAGGCCCGTGAAGGCGATGCCGATGCCGCTCAACAGGTAATACAACGACCCGCCCAGGCTGGCCAGCTTGACGCCGCCCGCCAGCAGGGCCAGGCCCATCAACAGCATCACCACGCCGAGCAGGCTCGGCAGCAGGCGCCGCGTGGTGGAAGCACGTGCAGTGCTCATAGTGCGTTTTCTCCAGAATGATGATGGCCCGCGACCACGCCCACGGGGGCGCCGCGACGACCTGATGTTTTTATCGGAACGATGTCAGCGCAGGGGCTGACCGAGAGATGACGCAAGGGGTGCAGCGGTATCAACGCTCATACGATGTCATACATTGGTGCGACATTGCATCGCACCAAAGTCTAATAAATTGGCCTGCGGGGTGTCTGGGACGCGGCCTGGCGGCCGCTGCTACGGGTGCGGTGTGCGAAGGTTTCTTGCGGCGCCGGTGACGCGGCCTGTGGCCGCTGCTACGGTCAGGCGCGCCCCAGCGCCCACACCTGCGCAATATCCCGCGCGCGGTCGCGCAGCAGCAGCGCGGCGTGGCGGCAGGCGTGGTCCAGGGTCATGGGGCCGCTGGTGACGGCGAAGGCGGCGGTGACGCCGTGGGCATACATCTGCTCGTAGCCTTCGCCCAGGGTGCCGGCGATCACCAGCACCGGTACCTGGTGCGCCGCCGCCACGCGGGCGACGCCGAAGGGGGTCTTGCCGCGCAGGGTCTGGGCGTCGAAGCGCCCTTCCCCGGTGATCACCAGGTCAGCGCCAATCACCGCCTGCTCAAGGCCGGTCAATTCGGCCACCACTTCCACGCCCGGGCGGAAGGTGGCGCCCAGGAACGCCTTGGCGGCAAAGCCCATGCCGCCGGCCGCACCCGCGCCAGGGGACTCACGCAGGTCGCGGCCGAGCGCTGCGGCGCTGTAGTCGGCAAAGTGGCCCAGCGCCGCGTCCAATTGCAGTACCTGCGCGGGGCTGGCGCCCTTCTGCGGGCCGAAGATGTGCGAGGCACCATGGGGGCCGCACAGGGGATTGTCGACGTCGGCAGCCACCTCGAAGCGCACTTGGGCCAGGCGCGGGTCCAGGCCGTGCAACGACAGCCGCGCCAACTGCGCCAGGGCCAGGCCGCCCTTGGCCAGCGGTTGCTCGTCGGCGCCGAACAGTTGCAGGCCCAGGGCGCGCAGCATGCCGGTGCCGGCGTCGTTGGTGGCGCTGCCGCCGATGGCCAGGATCACCCGGCGGGCGCCGGCGTCCAGCGCCGCGCCAATCAGCTGGCCGGTGCCGTAGGTGCTGCTGGTGCAGGCGTCGCGCTGGTCCACCGGCACCAACTGCAGGCCGCTGGCCTCGGCCATTTCGATGATGGCCGTGGCGCTGTCGGCCAGCCAGCCCCAGCGGGCCTGCACCGGGCTGCCCAGCGGGCCTTCGACGGTGAGGCCGCGCAGCTCGCCGGCGCACGCCGCCAGGATCGCCTCCATGGTGCCCTCGCCGCCATCGGCCATGGGGCACTGCACCAGTTCGGCCTGGGGCAAGGCCTGGGCCAGGCCTTCGGCGATGGCGGCGGCGACGCCGGCAGCGCTGAGGCTGTCCTTGAACGAGTCGGGGGCAATGACGATTTTCATGACGGCTACTCCGGGTTTCTTGTAGGGCCCATGCTGCCAGTTGCCCGAGGCGCCTGCGCCGGGCTGCTGCACAAGCGCAGGCGACCGTTGTTGTTCAAATGGACAAATCGCCGGGCAACAGCTGCACCCCCAGGTACAGGGTGAGCATGCCTTCCAGGCGGTTGGGGTCGATGCCGCTCAGCTCGGCGATACGCTCCATGCGGTAGCGCAGGCTGTTGCGGTGGATGCCCAGGGCGTCGGCGCAGGCCTGGCTCTGGCCGTCGTGCTCGCACCAGGCGCGCAGGGTCACCAGCAGCTGGCCGCTGGCGTCCTTGGCCATGACCTTGTGCAGCGGCCCCAGCCATTCGTCCAGGCTGTCGTCGCTGCGGTGGCGCCACAGCATCGCTGGCAGGCGGTAGCGCGCCAGCGGCAGGCTGCGGCGCTGGGGCACGATGTCGCGGCCGTAGGCCAGCAGGTCGCGCACCCAGCGGTAGCCACGGCGCAGGCCGGCGAGGTCGTCGGCCGGCTCGCCCAGCGCCAGGCGCTGCACCGGCCAGCCCTGGGCCTCGAGCTTGTCCAGCAGCCGCGCCTCATCCAGGCTGACGCTGGCCGGGCGGCACCACAGCAGCGAGCCGGCCGCGGGGCTCACGCACCAGCTGTCCGGGTAGCGGCTCTGCAGCCACGCCGCCAGCGCCTCGGTGCTTTGCGCCGCCTTGAGCTCGAACAGGCAGGGCGTGCGCGGCAACTGCGGCTTGAGGCCCATCTGCCGGGCCTCGTCCAGCAGCCGCGGCGACTCGCCCGTGCCGCCCAGCAGCAAGGCCAGCAGGTCGTCGCAGCGCTGGCGGCGCCAGTGCTGTTCCACCTGCAGGCGGCGCTGGCCCAGGAGCATTTCGGCGGTCATGCGCACCAGCTCGCCGAAGGTGCGCAGCTGCGCCGGGTCGCCGGTCAGGCCCAGCACGCCGATCAGCCGGCCGTCCAGCAGCAGCGGCAGGTTCACCCCCGGCTGCACGCCCTTGAGGCACTGCGCCGCCTGGGCGTCCAGCTCCACCACGCGACCGTTGGCCAACACCAGTTGCGCGCCCTCGTGGCGGGTGTTGATGCGCTCGGGCTCGCCGCTGCCCAAAATCAGCCCCTGGCTGTCCATGACGTTGACGTTGCACGGCAGAATGGCCATCGCGCGGTCGACAATGTCTTGCGCCAGGTCATGATCAAGTTCGAACATAGGGAAAAAGTCCTGTTCACATCTGTAGAGTCGCACAGCCCGGGCGGCGCGGCGCTGTGCAAACGCACAAAGACACTGCCACGCGCCTCGCCGACACTCAAGGGTGGCTCACGATAGCCGCAAATAACATAAAAACAGAGAGAAACCCCATGTCTACAACCATCGCCCTTGACCAAGGCACCCCAGGCGTCAGGGACGCTGTGTACCGGCGCATCACCCTGCGGCTGATCCCCTTCATCTTCATCTGCTACCTGTTCAACTACCTGGACCGGGTCAACGTCGGCTTCGCCAAGTTGCAGATGCTCGATGCCCTGAAGTTCAGCGAAACCATCTACGGCCTTGGCGCCGGCATATTCTTCATCGGCTACGTGCTGTGCGGCCTGCCGAGCAACCTGGCCCTCACCCGCTTCGGCCCGCGGCGCTGGATCGCGCTGATGATGCTGGCCTGGGGCGGCCTGTCGACCTGCCTGCTGTTCGTCACCACGCCAATGGAGTTCTACGTGCTGCGCCTGTTCACCGGCGCCGCCGAGGCCGGGTTCTTCCCCGGCATCGTGCTGTACCTCTCGCAGTGGTTCCCGGACGCGCGCCGCGGGCGGATCATGGCGCTGTTCATGTCGGCCATCCCGGTGTCGGGCCTGCTGGGCAGCCCGTTCTCGGGCTGGATTCTCAACCACTTCGCCGTCGGCCAGCAGGGCCTGGCCGCCTGGCAGTGGATGTTCCTGATCCAGGGCATCCCGACCATGGTGCTGGGCGCCATGGCCTATTTCCTGCTCAGCGACAGCTTCGCCAAGGCCACCTGGCTCACGCCCCAGCAGCGCGCGGTGGTGGAAGCCGACCTCGCCGAGGACGCCCGCAGCAAGCCGGCGCAGCAGCGTGAGTCCCTGGGCGCGGTGTTCGCCACGCCGTTGATCTGGGTGCTGGGTTTCATCTACTTCTGCATCCAGAGCGGCGTGTATGCCATCAACTTCTGGCTGCCGTCGATCATCAAGAACCTGGGCTTCAGCGACGCCCTGGTGATTGGCTGGCTGAGCGCCATTCCGTACCTGCTGGCGGGTATCTTCATGCTGCTGGTGGGCCGCTCGGCCGACCTGCGCAACGAGCGCCGCTGGCATTTGGTGGTGCCCATGCTGATGGGCGCCATCGGCCTGGTCATCGCCGTGAACTTCGCCGCCACCCCGGCCATCGCCATCGTCGGCCTGAGCCTGGCCACCATGGGCGCCCTCACCGGCCTGCCAATGTTCTGGCCGCTGCCCACCGCCTTCCTCAGCGCCGGCGTGGCCGCCGGTGGCCTGGCGATCATCAACTCCGTGGGCCAGATGGCCGGGTTCCTCAGCCCCTACATCGTCGGCTTCATCAAGGACCAGACCGGTTCGACCGACGCGGCGCTGTACGCGCTGGCGGGGTTGATCGTGGTGGGGAGCGCGGTGGCGTGGAAGGTGGCGGGCAAGCGGTGAGAATCCTGTAGCAGCGGCCGCAGGCCGCGTCCAAGGCACCAACCGCAGCGAGCCCGGACGCCGCCTGCGGCAGCTGCCTACAGGCACGCGCGCAACCCGCCGATCGCGTCGTTTGCATCGCGGCCAAGGCCGGCTCCTACCACGCACGCTGTAGGAGCCGACCTTGGTCGCGATGCAGGCAACGCGGTTTCTATAGCAGCGGCGGGGCGGCCGTCCGCCGCAGGCCGCGTCCAATGCACCGACCGCAGCGAACCCGGACGCCGCCTGCGGCAGCTGCTACAGATCGCGGAATGTCTGTAGCAGTGGCCACTAACACAGGTTTCAGGTGCGCACCCTCCCCCCATGCAGTACCTTTGCCCCCACACCATCGCAAAGGGATGCCACCGATGATTTACCGCGCACTGGGCCACAGCGGCCTGAAAGTCTCCGCCCTGACCCTGGGCACCATGATGTTCGGCGAGCAGACGGCCACCGAGGACGCCCTGCATATCATCGACAAGGCCTGGGACCAGGGAATCAACTTCATCGACAGCGCCGACGTCTACAACAACGGCCGCAGCGAGGAGATCGTCGGCGAGGCGATTGCCCGCAACCGTCACGACTGGGTGCTGGCCACCAAGGTCGGCTTTGGCCCGACCGATGGCGTGCCCAACCGCAGTGGCCTGAGCCGCAAGCATATCTTCAACGGCGTGGACGCCAGCCTGACCCGCCTGGGCACCGACTACATCGACCTCTACTACCTGCACCGCGACGACCTCAACACGCCGCTGGAGGTGACCGTCAGCGCCATCGGCGACCTGCTGCGCCAGGGCAAGATCCGCCACTGGGGCGTGTCCAACTTCCGTGGCTGGCGCCTGGCCGAGATCGTCAACGTGGCCCAGCGCCTGGGTGTGGACAAACCGGTGGCCAGCCAGCCGCTGTACAACATCGTCAACCGCCAGGTGGAAACCGAGCAGCTCACCGCCGCGGCCTACCACGGTCTGGGCGTGGTGCCGTTCAGCCCCCTGGCCCGTGGCGTGCTCAGTGGCAAATACACGCCAGGCAAGGCGCCCGAGGCCGGCAGCCGCGCCGCGCGCCAGGACAAGCGCATCCTGGAGACCGAATGGCGCGACGAGTCGCTGCACATTGCCCGCACCATTCAGGAATACACGGCCGCCAAGGGCGTGGGGATTGTCGAGTTTGCGATTGCCTGGGTGCTGAACAACCAGCTGGTCAGCTCAGCCATCGTCGGGCCGCGCACCGAGGCGCAGTGGGATACCTACAGCGGCGCGCTGGAGGTGAAGATCACGGCGGAAGATGAAGCGTTCATCGACAGCCTGGTCACGCCGGGGCATCCGTCGACGCCGGGCTACAACGACCCCGGCCATTTCGTCACCGGCCGGGTCACCACGTAACCCCGTAGCAGCGGCCGCCAGGCCGCGTCCGGCGCCAGCGCGAAGTTGGCCCCCGGACGCGGCCTGGGGCCGCTGCTACGGGTTTACATCAGGCCTTGACGATCCAGCCCGCTGGGGCTTCAACGTCGCCGTGCTGGATGCCGGTCAGCTCGTTGTAGAGCTTGACGGTCACCGGGCCCACGCTTTCCAGGCTGTGGAACACGTGCAGCTTGTCGTTGTACTGGATGCCGCCGATCGGCGAGATGACCGCGGCGGTACCGCAGGCGCCGGCTTCCTTGAACTGGGCCAGCTGGTCGACGAACACGTCGCCTTCCACCACTTTCAGGCCCAGGCGGGTTTCAGCCAGTTCCATCAGCGACAGGCGGGTGATGCCTGGCAGTACCGACGGCGACTTGGGCGTGACGAACTCGTTGTGCTCGGTGATGGCGAAGAAGTTGGCCGAACCGACTTCCTCGATTTTCGAGTGGGTCAGCGGGTCCAGGTAGATGCAGTCGGCGAAGTTGTGCTTCTTGGCATCGGCACCCGGCAGCAGGCTGGCGGCGTAGTTGCCACCCACCTTGGCGGCGCCGGTGCCTTGTGGGGCGGCGCGGTCGTAGGTGGAGATGGAGAAATTGTGCGGCTTCAGGCCGCCCTTGAAGTAGGCACCCACCGGCACGGCGAACACCGAGAAGATGAACTCGGGGGCGGTGCGCACGCCGATGTTGTCACCCACGCCGATGACGAACGGACGCAGGTACAGGGCGCCGCCCGAACCGTACGGCGGGATGAACTTCTCGTTGGCACGCACCACCTGCTTGCAGGCCTCGATGAACATGTCGGTAGGCACGTGCGGCATCAGCAGGCGCGAGCAGCTGCGCTGCATGCGGGCGGCGTTCTGGTCCGGGCGGAACAGGTTGATCGAGCCGTCCTTGCAGCGGTAGGCCTTGAGGCCCTCGAAGCACTGCTGGCCGTAGTGAATGGCGGTCGAACCTTCGGCAATGTGCAGGACGTTGTCTTCGGTCAGGGTGCCTTCCTGCCAGGCGCCGTCGCGCCAGGTGGCCAGGAAGCGCAGATCAGTCTTGATGTAGTCGAAACCCAGGGTGTCCCAGTTTATGCCAGCGCCGCTCATGATGCCCTCTACAGATGATCGCAAGGATTCAATTCGTTGATCAGGCGACAAAGATACGGCGCCAGATGGCCTGCGGCAAGCGTGTCTTGGCGCCTTTGCTGCCTAGGAGGCCGAAGGTGCGGCAAGCCGCCGCAGGATCGGCTCGAATTCCGCGGTGGGCTGGCGTGGCAGCGGGTCGGGTTCGCCCTTGTCGATGGCCTGCCAGTAGCGCCACGGTACCTTGGCGCTGCCCAGCTCGTAGTCCATGCCGTCCCAGCTGTCCTCGCGGAAGCTGTAGAAGGCCCAGTGCACCTGCTGGCGGTCGAGCACCGTGAGCACGTCCTCCAGGTACTGGCGGCAGCCGGGCAGCTGGCGCATGCAGCCGAACTCGCCCACCACCAGGCGCTGGCGCGGCACCCCTGCCCGCTCGGCCCAGGCCAGCGGGCGCTGCAGGTAGCTGGCGACGCGCTGGGCGTTCCAGGTCAGGGACTGGCCGGCGAACGGCGCTGGGCCAGGATAGGCATAGGGCGTGGCGCGCTTGATGTTCGGCGCGCTGGTGGCCTCGTAGGGCTCGTACATGTGCACGCTGTACAGCAGCCGGCTGTCGTTCAGGGCCTTGGGCCAGTACTCGAAGCTGTCGGCGGCGGCGTACCAGCCGGCGTCGAGCATGATCGGCGTGTGCGGGTCGACCTCGCGCACGGCGGCCACCAACTGTTCATAGAACGCCGGCAGGTCGCGGGCGGTGCCTTGGGCCTTGGCGTACCAGGCGTGCATGGCAGGGGCGCCGGCGTGCTCCAGCAGGCCGCCGCGTTTTTCCGGGGCCGGCTCGTTGATCAGGTTGTAGCCGGCTACCGCCGGGTGGTCCTTGAGGGCGGCGGCCAGGTCGCGCCAGTAGGCGGCGCTTTGCGCCCACCAGGCCTTGTCCTGCCACAGGCGGTCGTCGAAACGGTCGCCGTTGTTCTGCGACCAGCGCATGCCTGGCAGGGACAGCGGCGTGATCACCACCTTGAGGCCCGCCGCGTGGGCACGGTCGAGGCTGATGATAAGGGTGCGCAGGTCATTTTCAACCAGGCCGTCGTAATGGTCGGCGCTGCCCAGCAGGAAATCGCGCTGGGCGGTCTGCCATTTGTCCCACGACAGCCGCACCCAGCCGGCGCCATAGCCGCTCAGGGCCTGGTAATACTCGGGGGTGGGCGGCAGGCGGTTGAAGCTGTTGCCGCCATGGCGGGGGGCGGTGTCCCAGAAGCCGATCAGGTCGGCGGCGCTGGCAGGCAACGCCAGGCCAGCCAGCAGCCCGGCGATCAAGGGGAAGATTCTCACAAGTGCTTACCTTTGTTCTTATGTGCAAAGAACCGCAAGCCTACGTGAACCGTCCCCTCCAGACCGCTGGCAAAGTGTGACCTGAATTGTCAGGAGCAGTAGGACGCGCGCTGGTCTTCGATCAGGGTCAACGCCGCCGCCCATGCCATGTCGATGATCTGCTCGACGCCGTCGCTTTCGAATTGTTTCGCCGTGTGTGCGCACACCTCCGGCGCCGGGTAGATCAGCTTGCTGCCGCCCGCCAAGGCCTGCACCTGGGCCTGGCAAGCGCGCTCCAGGAAGTGAATTTCGTGGAACGCCTCGGCAACGCTGCCACCACCGGCCAGCAGGCCATGGTTGCGCAGAATCATGGCGCGGTGCGGGCCCAGGTCGGCGATCAGCCGCTCGCGCTCGTCCAGGGACAGGGCAATGCCTTCGTAGGTGTGGTAGGCCAGCTTGCCGTAGAACTTCAGCGCGTGCTGGCTGATGGGCAGCAGGCCCTGCTCCTGGGCCGACACGGCGATGCCGGCGGCGGTGTGGGTGTGGATCACGCAGGCCAGGTCCGGCCGCGCCATGTGAATAGCCGAATGGATGACGAAGCCTGCGGCGTTCACCGGCACCTGCGCGCAGGCCGGGTCCACGGCCTTGCCGTGCTGGTCGATGAGCACCAGGTCGCTGGCGCGCATACGGTCGAACAGCACGCCGTAGCGGTTGATCAGGAAATGATGCTCGGGGCCTGGCACGCGCAACGTCAAGTGCGTGTCGATCAGGTCGGTCATGCGGAAGTGGGCGATCATGCGGTACAGCGCGGCAAGCTCGCAGCGGGCGTGCCATTCGGTGTCGCTGACGGTGAGGGGCTGGGCCATGGGACTCCTCCTGGGGCGGTGACATTTCCCATAGTAACGCCGTTTGCCGGGGGTGCCAGGAGGATTGATGCCGCTGTTGATGCCCCATACGCCATCCACGTAGCCGCTGCCGACAGGCTGCGCTGGCCCTGATCGTCGCTGGAGATCTCCAGTGTGGCTCAGGCCCAGCGCAGCCTGCGGCAGCGGCTACAAGATTGGCGGGGAATTAGCGGGGGTTGCGGGGGATGGTCAGGCCCAGGTTCTCGCGCAGGGTGGTGCCGGGGTATTCGCGCCGGTACACCCCGCGTTCCTGCAGCAATGGCACCACCTCCTGGGTAAAGCGGCGGAACTGGCCGGGATGGCCGATGTAGATATTGAAGCCATCCACCGCCCGCGCCTCGAACCATTCGGCCATTGTCGCCGCAACGGTCTCGGCGCTGCCCACGAAAGCGCCGGGGCGCAGTTGGCGCGAGGCCTGCACCGCCTGGCGCAGGGTGAGGTTGGCGGCCACGGCGTTGTCGGTGATGCGCTTGGCCACGGTGAAGAAGCTGCTGCGGGCAAACTCCAGGGCCTGGGCCGGGAACGGCGCGTCGAGGTCGTACTGGCTGAAGTCATGCCAGCCGAACGAACGGCCGAACTCCAGCAGCGCCTGCTCGAAACTGTGGTCGCTCTCGTGGTAGTGGCGCTCCAGGGCCCGCGCCTGCTCGTCGGTGTCGCCGACGAACACCTCGGCGCCCGGCAGCACCAGCACCTGCTCGGGGTCGCGGCCCTGGCGCACGGCGCGTTCCTTGATCTCGCGGTAGAACGCCTGGCCTTGTTCCAGGCTGGGCGCGTGGGTGAACACCACGTCGGCAATGGCCGCGCCCAGCTCCCTGCCCTGCTCCGAGTCGCCGGCCTGGAAAATCACCGGCTGGCCCTGGGGCGAACGCTGCAGGTTGAGCGGCCCGACCACGGCAAAATGCTCGCCCTTGTGGTTCAGCGCGTGCAGCTTGGCCGGGTCGAAATAGCGGCCGGTGCTGCGGTCGCGCACGAAGGCGTCGTCTTCCCAGCTTTGCCACAGGCCCTGCACCACCTGCACGTGCTCCTTGGCGCGGCTGTAGCGGGTGTCGTAGTCGTAGTGCTCGTCACGGCCATAGTTGCCGGCCGTGCCGGCGTCGCCGCTGGTGACCACGTTCCAGCCGACGCGGCCCTTGCTGATCAAGTCCAGCGAGGCCAGGCGCCGGGCCACGTTGAACGGCTCGTTGTACGAGGTGGTCAAGGTGCCCACCAGGCCGATATGGCGGGTGGTCACGGCCAGTGCCGACAGCAGCGTCAGCGGCTCCAGGCGGTTGAGGTAATGGGGCGGCGAGCCGGGGGTGATGAACTGGCTGTCGACGATGAAAATCAGGTCGAACAGCGCGGCTTCCGCCTGGCGGGCGATGTCGATGTACCAGTCGATGTTGACGCTGGCGTCGGCCGGCAGCTCGGGGTCCAGCCACAGGTTGTGGCGGCCGGGGCCACCGACGCCCATGGTCAGGGCGCCGAGTTTCAGGGTGCGGGTGCTCATGGCGACGTTCCTTGCAGGGTTATGGCGCGGCCTGGGCCGTGGCGGGTGGCTGCACGGCAGCGTTGAAGGAGGTGTCGAACAGGCTGGCGGCCGGGTAGGACTTGATCAGCCCCAGGCCGCTGAAGAAGTCGATGGTCTGCTGGGCAGCGGCGATGTTCTGCGCGCTCACCGGGCCGACGTCGGTCTTGGCGCGGCCGAACCAGGCGCGGGCGATGTCCTTGTCGGCGCGGGTGCGCTCGGCCCAGGCGTCGGCGTAGGCCTCGTTGTGGGCCGGGTCGCTGACGCTCCATTCCCGGGCCTTTTTCAGGCGTTGCAGGAAGTCGTTGATGGCGGCGCGTTTTTCTTCGCGGGAATGCTCGTTGGCGACCACGAAGCTCTGGGCCGGGATCAACCCCTGGGCGGTGGCGATCACGCGGCCACCGGCACGCTCCTGCTGGGTGACGTAGGGTTCCCAGGTGGCGATGACGTCGACGCTGCCGCCGTCCAGCGCATGGGAAGCATCGAGGGCGCTGAGGTAGCGGATGTCGACGGCGTCACGCGGCACGCCGGCCTTGTCCAGGGCGCTGAACAGCAGTTGCTGGCTCCACGAGCCCTTCCAGATGGCCACGCGCTTGCCGCGGATGTCGGCGATGGTCTTGATGGGCGAATTTTTGCCGACCACGATGGCCACGCCGTCGAGGCTCTGCTGGGTCACCGCAATCACCTTGATGGGCGCGCCCAGGGCGCCGAGGAACAGCGGCGGCGCGTCGCCCAGCAGGCCCAGGTCCAGGCTGCCGGCGTTCAACGCCTCGGCCACCGGCGAACCGGCGGTGAACTGCTTCCACTCCAGGGTATAGGGCAGGTCGTCGAGCACGCCGGCGGCGTCCATCACGGCGCGGGTGTTGTAGCTCTGGTCACCCACGGTCAGGGTCAGGGCCGAGGCGCCCAGGCTGATGGACGCGGCCAGCGCGGCGGCGGCCAGTTTGACGAATGTGCGCAAGGCAATCTCCTGGTCAGCGGTTATATGGAAAGGTGCTGTAGAAACCAATGCTTATAAGCTAGCCACCTGGACGTCATTTGTGAAATTCATTTTAGACATAACCTAATATGATTATTTTGCAGCTAATGCTAACCATCCCCGGGGCTGCTCTACACTGAAGAGTGTTGTTCCTGCTCATTCACTGCCGCGCCATGGGCCGGCACAGGAGGAAGGAAATGGCCGTCAAAGCAATCCCCGATGGACAACACAGCATCACCGCCTACCTCGCCCTGGACGGCGCGGCCAAGGCCATCGCGTTCTACCAAAAGGCCTTCGGCGCTACCGAGGTGTTCCGCCTGGAGGCCCCCGGCGGCCGCGTGGGCCATGCCGAGCTGCGCATCGGCGACTGCGCGCTGATGCTGGCCGACACCTGCGACCAGGGCCCGCTGGGGCCGATTGCCGGCGAACACAAGGCGCCAGTGGGCCTGCACCTGTACGTGGAGGACGCCGACGCGGTGTTCGCCCAGGCCCTGGCGGCAGGTGCCACCCAGGTGTATGAGGTGAAGGATCAGTTCTATGGCGACCGCTCAGGTACACTGCGCGATCCGTTCGGCAATGTCTGGTTCGTGGCCACCCACAAGGAAGACCTGACGCCCGAGCAAATCCATCAACGTGCAGCGGCCATGTTTGGCCAGGGACCTGCCTGACCCGTTATGCGAATCATTGAAAAAAACGGCGCACTGGTGCGCACCCTCACCCCTGCCGAGCAGGTATTGGTAGAAGGTTTCGTGCAAGGCAGCCTCGACGGGCACCGCCTGTTGCAGGCCAACCAGTGGCTGATGAAGGTGCGCGGCCAGGGCCAATGGCTGGCCTGCGACTGCCGCCAGGACGCGATGCCGGTGATGAACGTGACCCTCAACAGCAGCACCGGCACGCTGTTCCTGAAGAACAACCCGGGCACCCCGGAGCATCTTCCCGAGTGCCCGTTCATCAAGGATGACCGCGAGCCGGGCAGCAGCGCCGAGCGCGACGAGCCGCCAGCGGCCTGGCTGGCGCCGGACGTGCCGCTGCGGCTGATCGGCGAGTTCCGCCCCGCCGGCAGCGCCGAAACCGCCGGCACGGCCAACGGCGCCAGCACCCGCAAGGAGCAGCACCGCCTGCTGTCGCTGCTGGTGACGCTGATCGAGGCCTCGGGCCTCAACGTCTACGCCACCCACCTGAAGAAGGATTTGACCCAGCAGTTCGCCGACCTGCGCGGGGTGGCGGCGCGCTACCCGCTGGTGGAGCGGGTGCCGGCCAGCAACTACCTGGAAACGCGCATCGACATGAAGCACATGATGATGCTCAAGGCGCGCCTCAAGGACTCCTCGGCGTTTGGCAGCCAGCGCCGCTACGGGCTGCTGCTGGACTGCGTCAACGAGGTGCGCACGCGCAAGGTGTTCAACGGCCGCAGCGACAACGGCTTCGACTTCCAGGGCCACCATTGGCTGTGGGGTGGCGAACGCACCAGCGGGCCGTTGCTGGCCCTGGCGCTGTACTCGCCCACCACGGCGGGCAGCCAGTATTACGAGATGATCCACGTGGCCACGGTGCCGGTGCTGTCGCGGGCGCAGCTGTTCCCGGTGCTGCGCGAGGAAGAGCGCGAGCCGTTGAAGCTGCTGGTGGGGCTGATTGACTGGATGGCCGGCAAGGGTGTGCAGGTCATCATGCGCCGGCCGGTGATCGGCGGCGACGTGATGGATGAGCTGGTGCTGACCTCGGACCTGGACCGGGTGCTGTCGGTGTCGCTGATGAAACAGCCGCTGGGCCCGGAGCCCAGCAGCGAGACCTTCAAGCGCCTGGCCGACTTCAAGAGCCTGGACACCTTCCGCAAGTACGTGGCCGGCTTCTTCATGCGCGACCGCCCGTAGCAGCAACTGTCTTGTGGGAGCTGGCTTGCCAGCGAGCTTTTATGGCCCCAACAACTCGCTGGCAAGCCAGCTCCCACAGGATGTCGCTGCTACAGGGCTGCTTCGGGCGTGCGCACGGGCAGGTGCAGCTGCGCCAGCAGGTCTGCCAGCAACGCTGGCACCTCGGCCACCTGCGCCACCGCGCCGAACAGGTAGAAGTCCGGGCGCACCAGCATCGCCGTCACTCCGTGCTCCTGCATGAAGCGGTGGTACTTGCCGCTGTGGTCGACGTAACCGCCCTGCCCTTGCAGCGCCAGGCGAATCACCCGCAGGCCGAGGGCCGCCAGGGCGTCGCGCTGTTCACGACTGATCAGCGCCAGCGGGTCGCGGTCGCCAATCACCACCAGGTGGAAACCACGGCCGAACAGCTCGTCATAGCGCGCCACCACGCCGTCCACCTCGATGCTGCCATGCACCCCCAGGCTGCCGGCCAGGCCCAGCGGGCTGCCGTCGGCGGCCTTGTGGATCAGGCCACCGGTGAGGCCCGGGAACGGCGCCAGCGGCGGCACTTCGCCGGCCAGGAAAGCCCGGTCACGCTCGGCGGCGGCCTGGGGGTCGGACACGCACACCACCTTGCCCATGGCCACCGAGGCGTCGATCACCGCGCGAATCTGCGGCTTGCGCTCGGGGGTGTAGCTGTCCAGCAGGCGCTCGTCGCAGGCGCCGCGCAGCACCAGGTCCAGGCGCCACGACAGGTTCCACGCGTCGCGAATGCCCGAGCACATGCCCTGCCCCATGAACGGCGGCATCAGGTGCGCGGCATCGCCGGCCAGCAGCACCCGGCCGTTGCGCCATTTCTCGGCGATGCGCGAGCGGAACTGGTACACGGCGTGGCGCACCAGGGTCGCGGTACCCGGGTTCACCCAGGGTGCCAGCAACTCCCAGACCTTGGCGGTATCCTGCAGGTCTTCAAGGCTTTCGTGGGGCAGGCGCATGAACTCCCAGCGCCGGTAGCCCGGGCCGCCCGGCACCATGGTGGTGGGCCGCGCGGGGTTGCACCACTGGCCGATGTCCGGCACGTCGAGGGTGACCCCGGGGTTGGGCTGCAGATCCACCACCAGCCAGTCTTCCTCGAAGCCCAGGTCATGCCAGGCAATGCCCTGCTCGCGGCGCACGAAACTGTTGGCGCCGTCGGCACCGATCACGTAGCGGGCCCGCACCTGGCAGGTCGCCTCGGGGTGTTCGGCACGCGCCGCGCGCTGCATCGACAGCTCGCAGCCGCCGTCGAACTGGCGCAGCCCCACCGCCTCCCAGCCCTGGTGCACCTGCACGTTGGGCAGGGCCTTGGCACGAGCGTCGAGCACCGCTTCCAGCGCCGGCTGGTTGAACAGGTAGCCGAACGGCCCGTCGCTGATCGACTCGGCCGACCAGTCGATCTCCACCAGGGTCTGCCAGTCGGCGTTGAACCACTGGTAGCAGGCCGACGGCTGGGAGATGGGTTGCAGGTCCTGCTCCAGCCCCATCAGGCGGAAAACCCGGCGAATTTCGTGGTCATGGAACACCGCGCGCGGCAATGGGTACAGCGAGGTCCAGCGGTCATACACGGCCACGCTGTAGCCCATATTGCCCAGCAGGATCGCCAGGGTCTGGCCCACCGGGCCGTAGCCGACAATGGCCACATCAACAGTCTGGGTCATTGGCCAGCTCCTGCTTCGGTGTTGAAGATGAAGTGTTCGGGCACGTCCGGCCCCCACAGGTACAGGGAGTTTTCCGGGTGGAAATCGCCGCTCGGCCAGGTCACGCCTTCGGCGATGAAGTCCATGTCGGCCGAGTATTCGCAGAACGAGCCCCAGGGGTCGCGCACGTAGTGGAAGTAATTCGAGCCCAGGGCGTGGCGGCCGGTGCCCCAGCCGTCGTGGTAGCCGGCGCTGGCCATCTGCGCGGCGCCGACGCCCACCTGGTCGATGCTGCCCACTTCCCAGGCGGCGTGGTGCCAGCCCTTGGCGCTGCTCTTGGCGAAGGCCACCAGGTGGTGGTCGCAGCCGTGGGTGGCGTGCATGAAGGCAATGATGTCCTGGGACTTGTCCGACAGCCGCAGGCCCAGGGCCTGCTCATAGAAGTCGATGGACGCCAGCACGTCGGGGGAAAACAGCAGCACGTGGGACAACCGCGCCGGGGTGATGCGCGGCAGCTGGTCACGGGTGCCCACGCCGCGCACGCGGCCGTAAGCGCTGGTGTGCAGGGCCGTGGCCTTGCAGTTGGGCATGGTCTTGTCGCCCACCTTGATCTGCAGCAGGTTGCCGTGGGGGTCGCGGAACCAGCAGCCCACGCCGTCGCCGTCCTCGAACGTGGCGCCGGCAGCCTCGACCTGGCGGCGCAGGGCCAGGTAGTCGTGCTCATGGCAGTTGAAGCTCAGCCAGGCCAGGGCCTTGGCCACACCCGGCAGGATGCGTGCCCAGGTGCGGCCATCGCCGGCGCGCAGCAGCAACTGGCCGTCGCTGGCCTGCACGTCAAGGCCGAAGTTTTCGAAGAAATGCTGTGCCTGGGGTAAGGACGGCACATACAGCGCGTAGTGATCGATCGAATGCACGCCACGGGTTTCGCGGGTCATGATCGCCTCCGTTTATTGTTGTTTTTCGTGGCGCGGCCCTGGGTGTGGGCCGCGCCCCTGTAGCTGGGCCGGGGCCTGGGTTCAGGCCTCGTCGACCACCGGGTTGACCAGGCTGCCGATGCCTTCGATGGACACTTCCACCACGTCACCCGCCTTCAGGTACACCTTGGGGTTCATGCCGAAGCCGACGCCTGCCGGGGTGCCGCTGACGATCACGTCGCCGGCGCCCAGGGTCACGGCCTGGCTGAGGGTGGAGATGATGGTGGCGACGTCGAACAGCATGTCGCTGGTGTTCACCGACTGCACCACCTTGCCGTTGACCTTGGTCTGCAGCAGCAGGCCCTTGCCGCCTTCGGGCAGCTCGTCAGCGGTGACCAGGTCGGGGCCGAAGGCGCCGGTGTCATCAAAATTCTTGCCCACGGTCCACTGCGGCGACTTGAACTGGTACTCGCGCACCGAGCCTTCGTTGAACAGCGCGTAGCCGGCCACGTGCTTGAGCGCGTCGGCCTTGGCGATGTGGCGGCCGCCGCTTTTCAGCACCACGGCCATCTCGCCTTCGTAGTCCAGGGTGTCGGACACCTTAGGCCGTACCAGCGGCTGGTTGTGGCCGATCAGGCTGGAATTGAAGCGCGGGAACAGGGTTGGGTAGTCGGGTTGGGCGTAGGGCGATTCCTTGGTGTGGTCGGCGTAGTTCAGGCCCACGCAGACGATCTTGCCGGGTTCGCGCAGCAGCGGCAGGTAGTCGTGTTCACCCACCTCCACTACCGGGCCAGCCGCTTCGGCGCCGTAGGTGGCAAGGTCCACGCCGCGCTTGAGCAGGGCCTCCAGGGGTTCATGGCCCAGCACCCGCACGCCTGCTTCGGTGCGCACACCCAGGGTGGCCTGGCCTTGATACATGAAATGAACGTAGCGCATGGAAAAACACCTCTTGTTGTGGGTCGGCGGCCCGACCTTCGGGCGCCTGCCGATGGGGCCAAGGTAGGCCTGAAAAAATATACGGTCAACGATAATTTATATTTTTTAAGACCAAAGTCGACCAAACGCACGCTTCGACAAGCAATAGATATACATTCATGCGCAGGAATATATATTTTATGGGCGATGGGGTATGCTGTCGGCTCAGGCGACCCACACAGGAACTGGCGCACCGTGAACCTTCCCCTCCCCTGGCCCCCGGCTGCTGACAACGGCGACAAGCGCACCATGGCCTCGCAGCTCGAAGTGCGCGTGCGCCAGGACATCATCAACGGCCGGTTGGCGCCGGGCAGCAAGCTGCGGCTCAAGGAACTGGCCGAATCCTATGACGCCGGTGTCATCCCGCTGCGCGAGGCGCTGTCGCGGCTGGCGGCGATTGGTTTCATCACCGTGGAAGACCAGAAGGGTTTTCGCGTGGGGCAGATCTCTGCCGAAGAGATCCGCGACATCACCAACGCGCGGCTGCACATCGAGACCAAGGCCCTGGCCGAGTCGATTCTGCAGGGCGATGTGGAATGGGAAACCCAGCTGATCGCCGCCCACCACCGACTGGACCGGCTGGAACTGGTGGAAGGCCCCGAGCGCGCCATGCGCCCGGAATGGGAAGAGGCGCACAACGCCTTTCACAGCGCGCTGATTGCCGGCTGCCGCTCGGCCTGGCTGCAACGCTTCGCCACCACCCTGCGCGACCAGACCGCGCGCTACCGCCTGCTGGCGGTGCACTACCCTGACGCGGCCAAACGCGACATCCCCGGTGAGCACCGGCAGCTGCTGCATGCCTGCCTGAGCAAGGATGTGGGCCGCGCCTGCGAGCTGCTGCGCGCCCACTACGAAGCCACCACCCAGAGCGTGCTGGACCACGAGCGCCTGGCGCGCCGCTAGCCCGCCAGGTCGGACCCGCAGGCGCCGTGCAACCGTAGCCGCTGCCGTAGGCTGCGCTGGCCTTTATCCACGCCGCAGATCTTCAGTGAAATCACGGGCCAGCGCAGCCTGGCGGCAGCGGCTACAGACCGCGTCGGGGCCGGACGCCGCCTGCGGCAGCTGCTACGGGGCGCAGGGGATGGGTTGGTTGGCGTGCGCCTGCCATGCCGTGTCGTAGCCCTGGGCGTGGTTGGCCGCGACATGCACCACTTCCACGCAGCGGCCCTGCAGGGCTTGCAGGTAGTGGGCCGCCACGGCGGGCGGCACCACCGCGTCCTGGTCACCGACGAAGTGCCGCTGGGCGATGCCTTGCAGGCGCCGGCGGTACATCAATGGCGTGACCGCATCAGGCAGCGGGCTCAGGTGTTGCAGCGCCGTCCAATAGGCCGGGTCGAGGTTGCCCGCCAGCGTCTGCACCTGCACCACGTCATCGCGCAGGCCGGCCAGCACCAAGGCCACCGCTGCACCGCCGGAATGGCCGATCAGCTCGAACGCCTGCACGTGGTAGCGCTGTTTCAAGCTGTCCAGCGCCGCGTTCATCACCTGCATCTGCGCCCGGTCAAAACGCTGGTCGGTCCACACCGCCGCCGCGCAGCCCGGCGCCTGCACGTATTGGCAAGGTCGCGCCAGGTAGGCGCTGGGCAGTGGATCGGCGACGGCCAGCGGCACCATCAGCGAGGCGGCGGGCGTGGGGTCGGTACTGGGTTGGCTGCGCGTGGCCCAGGCATGGCCATCGCCCTCGATGTACACACGCAACCGGGAATAGGACCGCGCCGGCGGCAACAGTGCCGCCAGCGGGTAGGGACGAGTCGCCAGGGTGCCCGGCACCAGCGCCGAGCCGGCGCTGGCCTGGTCGAGATCAACCCGGCCAACACAACCGGCCAGGGCCAGCACGCACAGCAACATCGCCCATTTCATTTACATCACCTTCCGTGCAGCATCAGAAGTCATAGCGTGCCTTGAACAGCACGGTATTGGCATCGAAGCCGGTCTTGCTCTGGTAGTTGTAGCTGGCGCCCACGGTGACGGCGTTGATCTGATAGTTCAGGCCCACGCTACCCTCGTAGCTGTCACGCACCGGCGAGGCACCGCTGACCACGAACGAGGAACCACCCAGCTCGAAGCTCGAGGTCTGGTTGACGCGGTCGCCGATCAGGTCATGGTACGCCATCAGGGTAACCTCGGGCTTGAGGTTGCCACCGGCCAGCGGCAGGTCGCCGATCAAGCGCGCACCGGCACCCAGCTCGCCAATCTCGAAGCGCTGGGCACTGTTGTGCAGCGCTGCCGAAGAACCATGCTCGTCGAAGCCGTCGATCTGCACGTTGGAGTAGCGCGCGGCCACGCGTGGTTCGAACTGCACATGCTGGTTGAGGGTGAAGGTGTAGCCGGCCAGGGCGTTGAGGCTCAGCACGTCGCTGTCGTAGCTGCCCTTGGCCTGGGTGCCGGCGATGTAGCGCTTGCTGTCGTTGGCGTTGTGGCCGTAGCTCACCGAACCGTCGACGAACCATTGGTCCAGGTCCCAGCTGCCGTACAGCGTCAGCGCGTTGCCCTGCACGTCGGTCTTGTTGCCGTCGTCGGAGCCGACGTTGGTGTTCAGGTAGGAGTACGCCAGGCCCACGGTGGTGGTGGCGTTCAACTTGCCGTCGGCGCCCACGGCAATGCCGCTGGCATTGGCCGAATAACCGCTGACGCCGTCGCGGCTGTCCTGGTTCATGTTGCTGTTGAGGCCCTGCACCCACACCCCGGTGTCGCTCAGCACATCACCGGACGACTGCCCCGAGCGCAGCCCGGACACGCGGCTGAACACCGCGCTGTTGGACAGCGCCTGGCCGCTGACCGCGGCATCCACGCCACCACGGTTGACCTGCGGCGCCAGGCTCTTGGCCAGCTTCGCCAGCTGGGCTTCGTCGGAGGTGTTGGCGAACGCCTGGAACACCTTGTCGTCGCTGCTCAACTGGCCCAGCACGCTGTTCTTGAACGGGTTCAGCACGCCGCCCACCTGCTGGCTGCCCGGCTGGGTGCCCAGGTCCTGGTTGACCTGCTCGTCACTTTTCAGGGTCACCAGCGCGCTGACGGTCTGGCCGTCGACGTTGTAGCTGGCGACGTTGAGCAGCGCCGAGCTGCTGGCCACGCTCAGGCCGCCGTTGTTGATGGCGTTGGCCTTGATCAGCTGGTACTGGGTGCCGGCCGCCGTGGCGGTAAAGTCGCCAGGGTTGGCGCTGACCGTGACCTTGGAGCCCTGGGCAAAGTTGGCGTTGCCGTTGACGGTCAGGTAGGCCGTGGTGGGCACCACCCTGTCGCTCAGTTGCAGGTCGACGCCGGCGCCGTTGGCCACACTCAGGTCACCGTTGAGGGTGGTGCCCTGCTGCTTGAAGTTCAACGAGCCGCCGTTGACGGCGACGTTGCTGGCAATGGTGCCGCCCAGGTAATCAGCCTGGCCGTTGACGCTGATGCCGGTAAGGTGCTGCAGGTCGCCGGCGATGACGCCGCCGGTCCAGTTCAGGCTGGCCTGGCCGCCGCCGTCGATGGCGGTGGCGCCGCTGATCAGGCCGCCCTGCTGGTTGATGACTAGGGCCGGCGTGACGCTGCTGATGCTGATGGCGGTGCCGCCGGCGGCAATGGTGCCGGTGTTGCTGATGCCATCGGCATTGAACGTCGGCCCGTCGAGACGTACCCCGGTGCTGCCGGTGCCGCTGGCCAGGATCTGGCCGCTGTTGACCAGGCTGGCCACCGACACATTGTCGTAGATGATCACACCCTTGCTGTTCTCGCCCGTGGCCTGGATCAACCCGGTGTTCTGGATGTGCAACGGCGTGGTACGGGTCTCCAGGTCTATGCCCCTGGACTGCGAGCCCTCCACGCGAATGGTACCGCTGTTGAGCAGCACGCCGCTCAAGGTCACCGGGCGGTTGTAGTCCTCATCCAGGATCAGGCCGGTGGCATACTCACCTTCGACGTCGATGCTGCCTTTGTTGATCAGGTCGCCGCCGATGGTGGCGCCGTGCACATACATGCCTTCGGCATCGGTCGAATTGACGATGTGGATGATGCCACTGTTGATCAACGAACCCTGGATGGTCGACCGGCCGATCTCGAAGCCCTCGATGCCATCGAGATTGCTCAGCGACAGCGTACCGTTGTTGATGACGTCGCCGGTGATGTTGCTGCCAACATAGGTGTTGTTGTACAGCGGATCGGCGTCCAGCCCCAGGCCGATCAGGTCGTGGCCGCTGGTCATGGTGTAGTCGGCCTGGTTAAGCAGCGAACCCTGCAGGTTGATCTGCGCCACTCGCTCGCCATACTTGTCGGCTGCAGAGCTTTGGACACGTTGCCCGGTCAGGGTCAGGCCGTCGGTGACGGTACCGGAAAGCAGGGTGTAACCCTGGCTGACGTCGTAGGTTTGTGCCACTGCCTGGCTGGCAGCGGCGGCGCTGATAAGCAGCGCCAGCCCGGTTTTCTTGAATACGTGAGTCATGAAACATCCCTAGTACAGACTTCCTGTCACGGCGTCCTCGTGAGGCCGTGGTGTGTAGTGCCAGCGGGTTAGCGTCAGCCCGGGAAAAAACTTGAGTCAAATTGCTTACAAATCATGCCGAAGGGCCATTCCTGAAGATTTCGTCATGGGCAGCAGCGAACTTGATCCTCTCGCCAGGCCAGGGTAACCCTGACCTGGATCACAGTCAGGTGAAATTGCACCCCAGACTTTCGCCCACTACTTCCCCCGACATAAGGTTCGGTTATACTGGGCGGCGACTTCCACGCGTTGAATTCCACTTCTCCTACATTAATGTGGCCAGATCCCTGGTATCGGTCCCACTTAAAACGATCAGTCATGAAATTTATCATTCTCGCTTTATTCGTTTGCTCCATCGCCTTCGTGCACTTTCGCGGGCGCGTGCGGCACAAGTTCACGCGGCAACTGAGCGACCATTCCAGTTTCCTGGCCCCGGTCAATGCGTTCCTCTACCTGTTCTCCAAGTTGCCGGCACGCCCGTACCTGGATACCCGTGACTTCCCCGACCTTGCGCCACTGCAGCAACACTGGGAAGAAATTCGCGAAGAAGGCGTGCGGCTGATGGAAATGGGCGAGATCAAGCGCTCCGCCGGCCACGACGACGTGGGTTTCAACTCGTTCTTCAAGACTGGCTGGAAACGCTTCTACTTGAAGTGGTACGGCGAGAGCCACCCTTCGGCCAGCGAGCTGTGCCCGCGCACCACCGAACTGCTGGCCGGCATTGGCTCGGTCAAGGCCGCCATGTTCGCTGCCCTGCCGCCTGGCTCGCGCCTGGTACGCCACCGCGACCCCTACGCTGGCTCGTACCGCTACCACCTGGGCCTGGACACCCCCAACGACCCGGCCTGCTACATCAACGTGGACGGCGAGAACTACTACTGGCGCGACGGCGAGCCGGTGATGTTCGACGAGACCTACATCCACTACGCGGAAAACAAGACCGAGCAGAACCGCATCATCCTGTTCTGCGACATCGAGCGGCCGCTGAAATACCGCTGGGCCACGGCGTTCAACCGCTGGTTCAGCTTCAACGTGATGGCGGCCGCAGCGGCCCCCAACAGCGAAGGTGACAAGACCGGCGGCATCAACCGCCTGTTCAGCCGCATCTACAAGGTGCGCGAGCGCGGCAAGGCACTGAAAAAGCGCAACCGTGCCCGTTACTACGCCGAGAAATGGGCAGTGGTGGCGCTGTTCGTGCTGCTGTTCATCTATATCTGATCGCCCATGGCGCCCTTTGCAATAAAGGGCGCCGCGCAACTACTTGCAATTCACGTAACAGTCTTTTCCAACTTCAGGCCTGCACTGCACGCACCCCATCGTGTACTGTGCACCTCGATCTGATTTACCCCGCTTGTTCCGCTTAGTTGCACTTCCCTCATAATTAAAAGCCTGCTGCGCCGTGGCGGTGTGAGTGTGCCTGCCCCACTGTTTCATGGCCGCCTGATGGAGCTCCTGATGAAACCGTCGCTACTTGGCCGATATGCGCTATTCGTCTTTTGCCTGCTGTTTACCATTGCCTGCCTGCCGTTTCTGGGCGCCGGCGGCTGGCTGCTTGCCGCGTTCGCCGTGACCGCCGTGTTGAGCCTGGTGGGCATCAATGACCTGCTGCAAAGCCACCATGCCGTGCGCCGCAACTACCCCATCCTCGGCAATGTACGTTATTTGGTGGAAACCATCCGCCCGGAGATCCGCCAGTACCTGCTGGAAGGTGATGACGAACGCCTGCCCTTCTCCCGCAGCCAGCGTTCGCTGGTGTACGCACGCTCGAAAAACCAGGTGTCGGAGAAAGCCTTCGGTACCCTGACCGACGTGTACCAACCCGGTTTCGAGTTCATCAGCCACTCCATGCTGCCCAGCGACGCCTGCGACCCGGAGCAGTTCCGCGTGGTGGTCGGCGGCCCGGCCTGCCTGCAGCCCTACAGCGCCTCGGTGTTCAATATTTCCGCCATGAGCTTCGGCGCCCTGAGCGCCAACGCCATCCGCGCGCTGAACAAGGGCGCGCGCCTGGGCAACTTCGCCCACGACACCGGCGAAGGCAGCATCAGCCCCTACCACCGCGAGTTCGAGGGCGACCTGATCTGGGAAATCGGCAGCGGCTACTTCGGCTGCCGTACCCTGGACGGCCGCTTCGACCCGGTGCGCTTCGCCGACCAGGCGCGCCAGCCCCAGGTGAAGATGATCGAAATCAAGCTCAGCCAAGGCGCCAAGCCCGGCCACGGCGGCATCCTGCCGCAACACAAGGTGACCGCGGAAATTGCCCAGACCCGCGGCGTGGGCATGGACGCCGACTGCGTATCGCCGTCGCGCCACAGCGAGTTCAGCACCCCTACCGAACTGCTGGCGTTCATCGCCACCCTGCGCAAGCTGTCGGGCGGCAAGCCGGTGGGCTTCAAGTTCTGCCTGGGCCACCCCTGGGAGTTCATGGCCATCGTCAAGGCCATGCTCAAGACCGGCATCCAGCCCGACTTCATCGTCATCGACGGCAAGGAAGGCGGCACCGGCGCCGCGCCGCGCGAGTTCACCGACAACATCGGCATGCCCCTGCGCGAAGGCCTGTTGTTCGTGCACAACACCCTGGTGGGCGCAGGCTTGCGCCAGAGCATCAAGCTGGGCGCCAGCGGCAAGATCGTCAGCGCCTTCGACATCGCCAGCGTGCTGGCCATCGGCGCCGACTGGGTGAACGCTGCCCGCGGCTTCATGTTCGCCATTGGCTGCATTCAGTCGCAGAGCTGCCACACCAACAAATGCCCCACCGGCGTGGCCACCCAGGACCCGCTGCGCCAGCGCGCCCTGCACGTGCCGGACAAGGCCGAGCGGGTGCACAACTTCCACCGCAACACCTTGGCGGCCCTGGGTGAAATGCTCAGCGCGGCGGGGCTCAGCCACCCGGCGCAATTGCAGGCCAAGCACCTGGTGCGCAGGACCACCACCACCGAGGTGCGGTTGTTCTCGCAGATTCATGTGTTCCTGGCGCCGGGGGAGTTGCTGGGGGACAGCATCAGCGCGGAGTTTTATGCGCGGATGTGGCGCATGGCCAATCCGGAAAGCTTCGCGCCGGTTGTGGTTGAGGCGCCGGGCAAGGCAGAGGCGTTGCATGTCGAGGCACTGGAAGAAGCCTGACGGCGCGCCCGCGCCCCGCGCGACGGCGGTTGATTGCCTGTGACGTGCTTTTGATCTGGCTTTTGATCTGGCTTGTGATCTGGCTTTTGATCTGGCTCTTGATCTTGATTGTATGCCCCGTAAAGCGCCCGGGCCGACTGGAGGCGTCGATCAACGGGCTGCCCGAAGGGCCGAGGCCGCAGGCCGAAGAGACGGTAACCCGCAGGCTTCTATAGCGGGTGCCGTCTGCCCGTTGAGCGGCGCCGGAAGGAGGGGACCCGCAGCGCAGCGGAGGGCCCAAGCAGGGGCAAGCCCTTTTTGGTGACTTTTTGGGGCGACTGCCAAAAAGTTACTCGCCGTAAGGGCGAAACGGTCGGTGGTATCCCCGCGATAATGGATATGTTCGAAATCGCCGAAGCGGGATACCAAATCTGTGACCATATCCATTACCGAGGGAGATGCAGAATCACCTTTCCGGCCTTACGCCGGCTCACTTTTTGTCAAACGCCACAAAAAGTAAGCAAAAAAGGCTTGCCCCTGCTTGGTCCCTACGCTTCGCTGCGGGTCCCCTCCCTCCGGCGTCGCCCAAGCGGCCGACGGCCCGGAATAGAAGCGCCTCCGGTTCCGTCTTCCCCGGCTACGCCGTGGACCGCTCGGCCGACGCCTCCAGTCGGCCCTGGCGCTTTACGGGGCACACAATCAAGATCAACGGCCGCACGGGATCAAGATCAAGATCAAGATCAACAGCAGTACGCGGTGTTGTGACTGTTGCAGTATTCAGACCAGCGCAGCTGCCTGCTCTCCCCGGCTCCGCCGTGCCGCCATCCCCAGGCTAAACGCCACCAACCCCAGCAACGCCGCCGTACTGAGCACCACCGCCGCCGCCAACGCCGGATCCCGGCCAAAGCCCACGGCATAGGTACACAACGCCCCCACCGCCATCTGCCCAAACCCGTACAACCCCGCCGCCGAGCCCACCAGGTGCGCATCCACCCCCAGCGCCCGGCTCATGGCGGCCGGGCTGGCCAGGCCGGCGCCCACGGCGAACAGGCTGACCAGGCCGACAATCCAGGCCACCGACACGGCGCCGCTGGCCACCACCAGCAACAGGCTCGCGGCACTGCCCAGGCTCAACCAGGCCCCGGCCATCAGCAACCGGTCCGCCGACACGCTGCGGATCAACCGCCGCGTCAACGCATTGCCCACCGACATGCCGACGATCAACAGGCCCAGGTAAATCCCCACCTCGCTCAACGGCCGGTGCAACTCGGTACCAATGATGAACGGCGCGGCAGCGATAAAGGCGTAGATGGCGGTGGTCATGCACGCGCCACCGATGGCGAAGCCCAGGAACACCGGCGAGCGCAGCAGTTGCGTGTAGTCGCGGGCCAGGGCCCGGGCGCTGACCTGGCCGGTGGGCGAGCCGGTTTCGGGCAGCAGCCGCCAGGTGCACAGCAGGGTTACCGCGCCCAGGCTGGCCAGCACCACGAAGATCGCCCGCCAGCCCAGGTGCTCGCTGATCAGCGAGCCAATCAGCGGCGCAAAGCCGGGCCCTACCATCATCATCAGGTTGAGCATGGCCAGGTCGCGCACCGCGTCGTCCAGCTTGGCGCCGTCGCGCACGATGGCACGGCCCAGGGCCAGCCCCGCGCAGCCTCCCAGGGCTTGCACCAGGCGCGCCAGCACCAGGGTGTGGACGTCGCCGGCAAATATCGCGCAGAACCCTGCCACGGTGTACAGGCCCAGGCCCACCAGCAGCATCGGCCGGCGCCCGAGGCCATCGGACAGCGGCCCATAGGCCAGCTGCCCGAACGCCAGGCCCAGGATGTAGATGCTGATGGTGCGCTGCATGGCAGCACTGTCTACCCCCAGCGCCGTGGCGGCGGCAGGCAGTGCCGGGACGAACATGTGCATGGCCAGGGTGCCGCTGATGGTGATCAGCACCAACAGCCACAAGGGGGCGCGGGGGACGAGCGGCGAAGCGGACGTGGGCATATAGATAGCAGCCTAACTAGTAGGCTGCCAACTATAGAGAACCGCCCTCCTCCTTGTCTACGTGTCGCTTGTCGCCACTGTCACGCAGCAGGTCATAGAGGACGGTCGCGGGGCCCAGTATCGCAATCACGACCAGCGCGATCAGGCCGATAGTCGAATGGTTCATGGTCAATCCCTGCCATGCTGGCTGATGGCTCAAGAATCCTCCCAACCGCGGGACCTTGGCAACCGCTTTTACCGAGTCTTTACGCCTGTTCGTCTACCGTTCAACTGCGGTTCAATCTCCCAGGTTGCAGGCTTCGGCCATGCGGCGGTAGTTGAGCACGTGTTCCTGGTTGTGCGAGTCCAGGTAGGTCATGTGTGCGCCCACCACCTGGCAGGTCAGGGAATTGTCGGCGTTGTCGGCCAACACTTTCTGGATGTCCATGTGCTGGCCGTAGTGGTAGGTGTCCTGGATCGGGGCGGTGGCGGCCTGGGCGGCAACGGCGCCGAAGCTGGCGGCGGCGAACACGGCAATGGCGCTGATGGTTTTGATGTGCAGGTTCATGGTGGTGCCCTCAAGCATTCAATTGGCTAGTAAGGTGGCCACTGCTGTTGGGTGGCCGTGGTGCTATTGAATGCCTTGGGGGTATCTGCAATGTGTCACGCAAAGCCCCGAAAACAGGGGTTTTGCACCACTGTGTGTCTGGCGTGGCGGCAGATACACTGCAATACAAAGCCGGACAAGCAAAGGCCGTCGCGCTGGGTAGAATGCCGGCAACCGCCCAACGAGGAGCTGTCATGGAGCATGTGGACCACATTCTGATCGTCGACGACGATCGCGAGATCCGTGAGCTGGTGGGCAACTACCTGCAGAAGAACGGCCTGCGCACCAGTGTCGCCGGCGATGGCCGGCAGATGCGTGGCGTGCTTGACGACACCCCGGTGGACTTGATCGTGCTGGACATCATGATGCCGGGCGACGACGGCCTGCTGCTGTGCCGGGAGCTGCGCGCCGGCAAGCACAAGGCCATCCCGGTGCTGATGCTGACTGCCCGCAACGACGAGACCGACCGCATCATCGGCCTGGAGATGGGCGCCGACGACTACCTGACCAAGCCCTTCGCCGCTCGCGAACTGCTGGCACGCATCAACGCCGTGCTGCGCCGCACGCGCATGCTGCCGCCCAACCTGCAGGTCACGGAGGCCGGCCGGTTGCTGGCGTTCGGCCAATGGCGGCTGGACACCAGCGCCCGCCACCTGCTGGACGCCGAGGACACCCTGGTGGCCCTGAGCGGCGCCGAATACCGGCTGCTGCGGGTGTTTCTCGACCACCCGCAGCGGGTGCTCAACCGCGACCAGCTGCTGAACCTGACCCAGGGCCGCGACGCCGACCTGTTCGACCGTTCCATCGACCTGCTGGTCAGCCGCCTGCGCCAGCGCCTGCTGGATGACGCCCGCGAGCCGGCCTATATCAAGACCGTGCGCAGCGAAGGCTACGTGTTCTCCATGCCGGTGCAAGTGCTCGGGGCGCCGGCATGAGGACCTGGTTCCCGTGGCCGCGCACCCTGGCCTCGCGGCTGTCGCTGATTTTCCTCGCCGGGCTGGTGCTGGCCTATGGGCTGTCGTTCGGCGCCCAGTACTGGGAGCGCTACCTGAGCTCCGAGTCGATGATGCACAAGACCATGGAGCGCGACGTGGCCACCGGCGTGGCGATCCTCGACCACCTGCCCGCCGACCAGCGCGCCGAGTGGATACCGCGCCTGGAGCGCCAGGTGTACCGCTTCGAGCTGGGCGACGGCAGCGGCGGCCAGCCGTTGCCCGTGCAGCGCCTGCCCCACGCCGGCCAGGCCATTCTCACCGGGCTGAACAACAGCCACGGCCTGCGCTTCACCCACACGGTGGACCCGCGCGAAACCTTCCAGGCCCACCTGCGCCTGAACGACGGCACGCCGGTGACCATCGACGTACACCCCTCCTCCATGCCCATTCCCCAGTGGCTGCCGATCATGCTGCTGATCCAGCTGGCCGTGGTGTGGGCCTGCACCTGGGCCGCGGTGCGCATGGCCACCCGGCCGTTGACCCGCCTGGCCAGCGCCGCCGAGGCCCTGGACCCCAACAGCAGCGGCCAGCGCCTGGACGAAAGCGGCCCCATGGAGGTCACCCACGCGGCCTCGGCGTTCAACGCCATGCAGGACCGCATCGCCGCCTACCTCAAGGAACGCATGCAGCTGCTGGGCGCCATCAGCCACGACCTGCAGACACCGCTGACGCGCATGAAGCTGCGGGCCGAATTCATGGACGACGGCGTGGAGAAGGACAAGCTGTGGCACGACCTGAGTGAGATGGAACACCTGGTGCGCGAGGGCGTCGCCTACGCCCGCACCCTTCATGGCGCTACCGAGGCCAGCTGCCGCATCGACGTCGACGCCTTCCTGCAAAGCCTGGTGTTCGACTACCAGGACGTCAACCAACCGGTGACCCTGGCGGGCAACAGCCTGGCGCAGATCGACACCCGGCCCCAGGCGTTGCGGCGCATCCTCTCGAATCTGGTGGACAACGCCTTGAAATTTGCCGGCGACGTCAGCCTGGGCAGCGTCCGCGCCGCCGATGGCAGCGTGACCATCGACGTGCTGGACAACGGCCCCGGCATTGCCGAGGAGCAGCTGCAGGAGGTGTTCAAGCCCTTCTACCGCCTGGAAAACTCGCGCAACCGCGACACCGGCGGCACCGGCCTGGGCCTGGCCATTGCCCACCAGCTGACCCTGGCCATTGGCGGCACCCTGACCCTGAGCAACCGCACCAGCGGCGGGTTGTGCGCGCAGTTGCATTTGCCGGCCTAGGTGCCGGGACGCAGCCTGCGGCAGCTGCTACGGGGTGAATTCCCGCAGGCCGCGTCCCGGAGGCCGCACAGGTCAATCGCTCAACTGCGCCGCCAGCGCCTTGACCTTGGCCAGGTCACCGCCCGCCACTTTCGCCACGCCCGTGCCATAGGCCGGATCGGCCTTGTACAGGTACGACAGCATGATGTCCTTGCTTTCGGCATCGGTACCCGCCAGCGACTCACCAAAGCTTTGAATCAGGTCGTGCTGCTCCTTGGCGCTGTAGGAACGGTACAACTCGCCGGTCTGCTTGAAGTTCTGCTCGCGCTGGATCTTCGCCTGCTGGGTGCTGCCGCCCAGGGGCGTCTGGCTGTAGCGCGCGTTCGGGTCGGCCGGGCGTGGGTTCAGGCGGCTGGGCTCGTAATTCACCCCGCCCAGCGTGCGGCCGCTGTTCATGGCGCCGTCCTGGTTGCCGTTGTTGACCGGGTTGCGCGGCTGGTTCACCGGCAGGCTCAGGCCATTAGGGCCCAGGCGGTGCATCTGCGTGTCGGCGTAGGAGAACAGGCGGCCCTGCAGCAGGCGGTCCTCGGAGGGCTCGATGCCGGGCACCAGGTTCGACGGTGCCATGGCCACCTGCTCGGTCTCCTGGAAGTAGTTGTCGACGTTTTTGTTCAAGGTCATCTGGCCGATCTTCTGCTCGGGCACGTCGGGCCAGATCTTGGTGGCGTCCAACGGGTCGAAGTCGTACTTGGCCAGGTCCTGGGGCTTGAGCACCTGGATATACAGGTCCCACTTGGGGAAATCGCCCTGGTTGATGGCACTGACCAGGTCGTGGGTCATGTGCGCGTAGTCCTTGGCCTGCACCTGCGCCACCTGGGCCGGGTCGAGGTTCTTGATGCCCTGCAGGCTCTTCCAGTGGAACTTCACGTAGTGCACCTCGCCCTTGGCGTTCACCAGCTTGTAGGCGTGCACGCTGTTGCCGTCCATGAAGCGGTAGCCGGCCGGGGTGCCTTCGTTGGAGTACAGCAGGGTCAGGGTGCGGGTGGCCTCGGGCACGTGGGAGAAGAAATCGAAGCGGCGCGAGTCATCGTCCAGGTTGGTGCGCGGGTCGGGCTTGAAGGCGTGAACCATGTCCGGGAATTTGATGGCGTCGCGGATGAAGAAGGTCGGGAAGTTGTTACCCACCAGGTCCCAGTTGCCGTCGGCGGTGTAGAACTTGGTGGCGAAACCGCGGGGGTCGCGCAGGGTTTCGGGCGAGTGGTTGCCGTGCACCACCGACGAGAAACGCACGAACACCGGGGTGTGTTCGCCCTGGCGGAACACCGTGGCCTTGCTCAGCGCGCTGATGTTGCTGGTGGCGACGAACTCACCGTGCACCCCGGTGCCACGGGCATGCACCACGCGCTCGGGAATGCGCTCGCGGTCAAAGCGCTGGAGTTTCTGCAACAGCTGCACGTCCTGCAGCAGCGTCGGGCCGTTGGGGCCGGCGGTCTGGGAGTTCTGGTTGTCGCCCACGGCGGCGCCGTTGTCGCGGGTCAGGGTGTCGGCGAACGCCGGTGAACAGGCCAGCACGGCCCAGGCGGTCATGCTTAGGGCATGGCCAGATAAGGTCTTGATTTTCATGGTTAATCCCTCATGGATCTTATGATGTGAAGAGCCAGTAGAGCCTAGAGAGGGAGTAACCGGATGCGTAAATTGTAAGAGCCTATGGGCCTCATTGAGAAAAATTTCCTAGCCCTGTGGGAGCTGGCTTGCCAGCGAGTTTTTGCGGCGCAGCCAACAAACCCGCTGGCAAGCCAGCCCCCACAGACCAAGCGGTCTATTTACCGGCGGTGTAAGCCGTCGAGTACTTTTGCAACAGTTTAAGGGTCACGCCGTTGGTCCAACCGAAGCCGTCCTGCAACGCGTACTCACCCCCGCCGCCGCCCTGGCCCAACCCCGACAGGTCATACTTTTCCACCAGTTTGGACTGCACGCTGTACAGGTCCTGCACCTGGTGCAGGAAGCGCGTGCCGATCTGCGTGGCCAGGCCGGTTTCCTGGTAACGGCTCAGGCCCTGCACCGCCACCCACTGCAGTGGCGCCCAGCCATTGGGTTCGTCCCACTGCTGGCCGTTGCTGACCTGGGTAGTGGCTATGCCGCCGGGGCGCAGCAGGCCATTGCGTACCGCGGCGGCGGTGGCCTTGGCGTGGGCGTCGGAGGCAAGGCCGGTGTACAGCGGAAACAGCGCCGCCGCGGTCAGGGCTGGGCGCGGCTGCTGGGCGCGCCAGTCGTAGTCCACGTAGTAGCCGCCGGCGCTGTTCCACAGGTGCGCCTCGATGGCCACCTGGCGCTGCTGCGCGCGCTGCTCGAAGCTTTGCGTGCAGGCGCTGTCGGCGGTGGCCTGGCAGGCCTTGGCGATGGTTTTTTCCAGGTGGTACATCAGGCTGTTGAGGTCCACCGGCACAATCGAGGTGGTGCGGATGGTCGCCAGGCTCTTGCCGTCGCCCAGCCAGCGCGAGCTGAAGTCCCAGCCGCTTTCGGCGCCGGCGCGCAGGTCACGCCACACCTGCTCCTTGGGCTGGCCGGCGGCCTGCTCGGCGGTCTTCACGTCCTGCAGCCAGGACTCCTGGCGCGGCGTGGCGCTGGCGTCCCAGTAGCGGTTGAACAGGCTGCCGTCCGGCAGCTTCACCACGTGCTCGATGGCCTGGCCGGGCTTGAGCGCCTGGGCGCCCTGCATCCAGTAGGCGTATTCCTTCTGCAGTTGTGGCAGGTAGCGACCGTAGGCCTGGTCGCCTTCGATACGCGCTTCCAGGTCCACCATGTAGGCGAAGAACGGCGGCTGCGAGCGGCTCAGGTAGTAGGTGCGGTTGCCGTTGGGAATGTGGCCGTAGGTGTCGATCATGTAGGCGAAGTTGTCGACCATCTGCCGCACCTGGGCCTTGTCGCCGCTCTGCTCCAGGCCCAGCATGGTGAAGTACGAGTCCCAGTAATACATCTCGCGGAAGCGCCCGCCGGGCACCACGTAGGGCTGCGGCAGCGGCAGCAGGCTGCTGTATTGCGGCACCTCGCTGTAGCTGCGGCTGAGCACCGGCCACAGCTTGTCGATGTGTTCCTTGATCGGCGCGCCGGGTTTCGGCGCCGGGCTGTCGGCTTCGCCGGACTCGATGAAGTTGGCGCTGACGAAAGCCTTCAGGTCGAAGCCCGAGCGCTCGCGCTGGGCCAGGTAGTCAGCGCGGATACGCGCCGGGTCACGCTTGGGCAGGGCATCGACGAAGTGCTTCTGGTCGGTGAACACCTGGCCGCGCTGCACCGCCTCGAACAGCTCCGGGTAGGCCTGGTCGGGCGGCAACGCCTGGCGGTTGGCCGCATCGTTGGCGCCCCACATGGCGCCGGGCTGGGTGGAACAGGCGGCCACCAGCAGGGCGGCGCAGGTCAGGCTGGTAAAGTGCAGAGGTCGCATGGGCAGACTCCTTGTCGGGTCGTTGGCAACATGCAAGTGACCGCCCGGCGCGCGTGCAGGTTCAGTCGGATTCGACAGCCACGACCTCGGTTGCGTCCAGCCGCTGGCGTTCACCCAGGAACAACAGCACCACGGCGGCCGACACCAGAGTGATGGCCATCAGCACCCAGGTCAGCTCGGTGAAGGCGCTGGCCGCCGCCTGCACCAGCGCCGCACGGGGCACCTGGGGCAAGGCCAGCACGGCCTGGCGCAGGTCGCCGGCGCCCAGGTACTGCGCAGCGCGGGTCAGCGCCTCAGGCTGCGCCGGCGGCAACTGCCGGGCAATCAAGCCGCTGTTCACCGCCGTCACTACCGCCAGTGCAATGCCCTCGCCTGCCACCCGCGTGGTGCTGAAGATGCCCGTGGCCATGCCGGCGCGCTCCTTGGGCACCACGCTCACCGACAGGCCGTCCATCAGCCCCCACGGCAGGCCCGTGCCGACACCGATCACCAGCATCGGCGCCACCCAGGCACCGGCACCCTGCCCTGGCGCGATGCGCCCCAGCCACCACAGGCCTGCCGCGGCAATGGCCAGCCCCAGGGCGCAGATCACTCCGGCGGAGGCAAAGCGGGTCAACCACGCCGCCACGCCCGGCACCACCAGCATCGGCGCGCACAGGGCCAGCATGGCCAGGCCGGCGTCGAGTTCGCTGCGGCCCTCGATGCCGACGAAACGCAGGGGCAGCGCCACCAGCAGCACCACGAAGCAGTAGCAGGTGGCGATGGGCAGCAGCTGCACGCCGAGGAAGCGTGGGTAGCGGAACAGCGTCAGGTCCAGCATCGGCCGCGTGGCGCGACGCTGGCCGGCGCCGAACGCCGCCAGCAGCAACGCGGCCGCCGCCAGCTTCGCCAGCACCGGGGTGCTGGCCCAGCCGCTGACCGGCACCTGCATGATCGCCCAGGTCAACAGCCCCAGGGCGCTGCTGAACAGCAGCGTGGCCAGCCCATCCAGGCGCCCGGCCGCCGGGTCGCGGGACTCGCGCAAGTAGCGACGGCCCAGCACCAGGGCCAGCGCGCCGATCAGCGCGGCGCTGAAGAATACCGCGCGCCAGCCCCACTGGCTGATCAGCCAGCCCGACAGCATCGGCCCCAGCGCCAGGCCCACGCCGAAGCTGGTGCCCAGCGCACTGTAGGCACGGGTGCGCGCCGGGCCGTCGAACAGGTCCGCCAGCGCGGCCGAGCCACCCGCCAGCGCTGCGGCCGCCGCCACCCCCTGCAGGCCGCGCAGCACATCCAGCACGGCCACGCTGGGCGCCGCGCCCAGGGCCAGCGACACCAGCACATACAGGGCCACGCCGCCGACGAACAGACGCCGGCGGCCGTAGGTATCGGCCAAGGTACCGGCCGCCAGCAGCAGGCTGCCGAAGGTCAGCATGAAGGCGTTGGTGATCCACGCCAGGGCCAGCGGGCTGCCGCCCAGGTCGTGGCCGATGGCCGGGGTGGCGATGGCCCCGGCGGAGAAGCTCAGCGGCAAGATTATCCCGGCCAGGCACACGGCCAGCAGGCCGTAACGCGCAGTCGAAGGGTGGAGAGCTGTCATGGGAAACATCCTGTAGCCATTAGCGAAGGCCCGAGGATAGGATGGCGGGGATCCTGGGAAAAACAGGCCAGCCGTCCCGTCTAACCGGACAAAATGTCCGCAAAGGGTGCTTATGGAAAGCCTCAGCGGCCTGACCGCTTTCGTCCGCGCCGCCGAGCTGCGCAGCTTCGTCGCTGCCGCCCAGCGCCTGGAAATCTCCGCCTCGGCAGTGGGCAAGAGCATTGCCCGGCTGGAAGAGAGCCTGGGCGTGCGCCTGCTCAACCGCAGCACCCGGCACATCAGCCTCACCGAGGCCGGCGAGCTGTTCTACGCCCGCTGCAGCCGCGTGGTGGCGGAACTGGAAGAGGCCCAGGCCGAGCTGTCACGGCAACGCGAAGTGCCCCGCGGCCGGCTGCGCATCAGCCTGCCGGCGCTGGGCTATCGCATGCTGTTGCCGATCCTGCCGGAATTTACCCGCCGCTACCCCGAGATCGAGCTGGACCTGGACTTCAGCGACCGCATGGTCGACGTGATCGCCGAGGGCATGGACGCCGTGATCCGCAGTGGCGACGTCCTAGACTCGCGCCTGAGGGCTCGCACCCTGGGGGCCTTCCGCCTGATCCTGGTGGGCGCGCCCGGCTATTTCGCCACGCGCGGCATCCCCACCACGCCGGAACAACTGCGCGACCATGCCTGCCTGTTCTACCGCTTCCACAGCAACGGCCAGCTGCAGCCCTGGACCTTCGAGGGCCGCGCAGGCCTGCCGCCACTGGAGCTGCCGGGCACGTTGACCTTCAACAACGTCGAGGCGCTGATCGGCGCGGCCGTGGGCGGCTTGGGGGTGGCCTACCTGCCGGACTTCGCCGTGGGGCAGTACCTGCGCGACGGCAGCCTGGTGAGCATTCTCGATGAGCGCCTGGTGGCCGGCGGCACGTTTTCGCTGCTGTGGCCGGGCAGCCGGCAGCCGTTGCCCAAGCTGCGCGCGTTCATCGATTTCCTCGCCGAGCACCTGGTACTGGGCCCCTAACCGCAGCCCCGTAGCAGCAACTGTCTTGAAATGGCGTCGTCTGCATCGCGACTAAAGTCGGCTCCTACGCCGTACGTGGTAGGAGCCGGCCTTGGCCGCGATGCAGGCGACGCGGTCCATGGGGTATCCGCATTCGCGTAGCAGCTGCCGAAGGCTGCGTCCGGCGGCGGTCCTGCGTTGCTCCAGGACGCGGCCTTCAGCCGCTGCTACAGGTGCGATGTGTGCAGGATTTCGCGTAGCAGCAACCGTCTTGGAATGGCGTCGTCTGCATCGCGACTAAAGTCGGCTCCTACACTATTCGTGGTAGGAGCCGGCCTTGGCCGCGATGCAGGCGACGCGGTCCACGGGGTATCCGCATTCGCGTAGCAGCTGCCGAAGGCTGCGTCCGGCGGCGTGCCTGCTGAAACGCGTTGGCCAGGACGCAGCCTGCGGCAGCTGCTACGGGGGTCAGTGGGGTTCCTGCGCCACCCGGCAGCCCTTGCGGTTGCGAATTTCCTCGTCGGTGGGCCGCACCGGGTCAAAGCGGAACGTGCGGTCGGAGTACACCTCCAGCCAGCCCCAGTCGCAGGTGCTCTCGTCCTGCCCGGGCGCAGGCGGCCGTGCCCACCAGGGTTCGCGGCTGATCAGGGTGCGAGGGGCAGGCTTCATGGTCGATTCCTCGTGCAGATGCGTACCTGCAAGCATAGACCTCGCACATCGCCCGCAAATTCGCCACTGAAACCGGTTACAAAAAGTCTGACCAGTGGCCTTCAGTCCTGCCTGGGGATGCCGATAGCTTCCTAACGAACCCCTGAATGCGCTTCGCGTTCACGTTCGCACTGCCAAGCAAGGTGCTCTATGAAGTTGACCCTAGGAAAAAAACTGGCCCTGTCGGCCAGCGTCGCGCTGCTGTTGGTCGGCTGCAGCCTGACCGCGCTGCACTACGTGGAAAGCCGCGACAACATTGAAACCGGCATCGCCCAACAGGTAAGCAACACCGGCAAGGTGTTCGCCGCCAACGTCAATTACTGGCTGACCAGCAAGCAGATGGCCATGGCCTCGGTGGTGGCCGGCGCCAGTGACGACACGCTGCTGGCACAGCTGCAGCAGGCCAAGGTCTCCGGCGGTTTCGACAACGTGTTCCTGGCCCGCCCCGACGGCAGCCAGATCAACGCCAACGGCGCCACCCTGCCGCCCGACAACAACGACCCGCGCAAGTGGAAGTGGTACCAGCAGGCCCTGCTGGCACCGGGCGAGGTGTACTTCTCGACGCCGTCGGTGGCCGCCGCCACGCAAAGCTACGTGCTGTCCCTGGGCAAGGTGCTGGCGCGCAACGGCAGCACCCTGGGGGTGCTGGGCGCCGACGTCAGCATGGGCGAGATCCTCGGCCAGCTGAAACAGATCAAGCTGCCGGGCAACGGCTCGGCGTTCTTCGTCGACCACGACGGCATCATCCTCGGCCATAACGATAAAAACGCCCTGGACAAGCCGGTCGACAGCCTCTACCCCGCCCTCACCAGCGCCACCCTGCAGTCGCTGGCGGCCAGCGATGGCGAGAAGTTCCTGATCGATGACAAGGGCGAGCGCCTGTACGTGATGCCTATCGAACACCAGCACGAGAAGCTGGTGCTGGTGCTGGACAACGACGTGCTGCTGGCCCCGCTGCACCGCAGCCTGTGGGTGGCCCTGGGCACCCTGGTGGTGATCCTGGTGCTGTCGCTGTTGGTGGTCAACGCCCTGTGCGTGTGGCTGCTGCGCCCGCTGGGCGCCATGTCCCGTGGCCTGCAGGTGATCGCCAGCGGCGACGGCGACCTGACCCAGCGCATCGCCCAGCAGTCCGACGACGAGGTGGGCGACCTGGGCCGGCACTTCAACCAGTTCGTCGGCAGCCTGCACACCCTGATCGGCCACGTGCGCCACCAGGCCGTGGAGATCGGCCAGGAGTCCACCAGCGTGCTCAACCGCAGCAGCGACGCCGCCCAGAGCCTGGAACGCCTGCAACAGGAACTGACCCTGGTGGCCACCGCCGTCACCGAAATGGCCTCTGCCACCCAGGAAATCGCCGGCAACGCCGAACGCACCGCGGTGTCGGCACAGCAGTCGTCGGTCAGCAGCCTGAAAGGCCTGGAACTGGTGCGCAAGACCCAGGGCTCGATCGTCGACCTGTCCAGCGAAATCAGCGCTGCCACGCGGGTGGTCAACGAGCTGAGCGAGTACTCGCAGTCCATCACCAGCGTGCTCACCAGCATCCAGAGCGTGGCCGAGCAGACCAACCTGCTGGCGCTTAACGCCGCCATCGAAGCGGCCCGCGCCGGCGAGCACGGCCGTGGCTTCGCGGTGGTGGCCGACGAGGTGCGCATGCTGTCCCAGCGTACCCAGGAGTCGACCAAGTCGATCCAGGCCACGGTCAGCAACATCCAGCGCATCACCGACGACGCCGTGGAACGCATGGCCAACAGCACCGGCCTGGCCGAACGCAGCGTCGCCGACGCCCAGCAGGCCTACGCCTCGCTCGAGGAGATCACCGAGGCGGCCAGCGAGATCTCCGGCATGTCCCAGCAGATCGCCTCCGCCGCCGAGGAACAGTCCTCGGTGACCGAGGAAATCACCCGCAACGTGGTCACCATCAAGACCCTGGGCGAGGACCTGGTGGAAGGCTCGCTGGACGCCGAGAAACAGTCGCGCTCGCTGCAGGAACATGCCAGCGACCTGAACGGCAAGGTGGCGCGGTTTATTCTTTGACCGCGGCGCCTGGGGACGCGGCCTGCGGCCGCTGCTACACCCGCTTTGCGTAGCAGCTGCCGCAGGCTGCGTCCGGCCCCGACGCAATCTTTACCGCACGCAGCGCCCTTCCACCGGGTAATTAGGGTCGGTAAAGCCATGGGTCGAGGCATGCCCTGGCACCACCAGGCTGTCCACCAACTGCTCGTCGTCCGGCCCCAATTCAAGCGCCAGCGCCTGCATGTAGCTGTCCCAATGGGCCTCGGTCCGCGGCCCGGCGATGGCGGCGCTGACCAGCTGATTTTTCAACACCCAGGCAATCGCAAAGGCAATCGAGGTGGTGCCCCGCGCCGCCGCGTGGTCGGCAATGGCCTGGGCCACGCGCAACGACTCGGGGCGCCATTCGGTCTGCTGGATGCGCTTGTCGCCACGGCCCGCGCGGGAATCGGCGGCCGGCGGCGTATCAACGCCATATTTACCGCTTAATACGCCACGGGCCAGCGGGCTGTAGGGCACCACGCCAATGCCGTAGTTGCCGGCCACCGGCAGCTGCTCGACCTCGGCGCCACGGGTGACGATGTTGTACACCGGCTGGCTCACGGTAGGCCGCTGGATGCCCAGGGCGTCAGCAATGCGCACCATCTCGGCAATGCGCCAGGCGTGGAAGTTGGACACGCCGTAGTAGCGGATCTTGCCCTGGCGAATCAGGTCCTCTACCGCGCGCAGCCCCTCCTCCATCGGCGCGTCGGTGAGGGTGCGGTGGAAGTACAGGATGTCAATGAAGTCGGTGCCCATGCGCTTCAGCGCGCCTTCCACGTTCTGCATGATCCACTTACGCGACTGGCCCTGCTCGTTGGGCCCGGCGGTGGCGGACGACGGGTAGCCGAACTTGGTGGCCACCACCCAGCGGTCGCGCTGTTCGGCGATGGCCCGGCCGATGATCTGCTCGGAGCGGCCCGCGTGGTAGGCGTCAGCGGTGTCGATAAAGTTCACCCCGGCGGCAGCGGCCTTGTCGATGATGCGGCGTGAGGTGGGCTCGTCGGTCTCGCCGCCGAACATCATGGCGCCCAGGCACAGGGGCGAGACTTTCAGGGCACTGCGGCCCAGGTAGCGGTAATTCATGAATAGACCTCCTCAAGCGTTGAAACGGTGCGCCACGCAAGCCGTGGCGCGTTTGATAGCATGCTAACCAAACAACTGGTCATGATTAAGGTGGGACAACGGGATGCAGTCATGAGCCCTTCTCATGAGTCGCCGTGGGCGGGCTGCCGGCTGGCAAACACGCCGTTGACCACCGGCACCGCCGTGAATACGTTCGGCCACCCGGCGTAGAACGCCAGCTGCGTGAGCATTTCCGCGGCCTGCGGCTGGGTCAGGCCGTTGTCCATGGCGCGGTTCAGGTGGGCCGCCAATTGCCCCATCTGACCGTTGGCAATCAACGCACTGACCGTGACCAGGCTCCGATCCCGGGGGGCCAGCCCGGGCCGCAGCCACAGGTCATGGAACAGCGCCGAACCGGTGTACTGCACCAGGCCAGGCGACACCGGCCCTGCCAGCTTGTCGACATAGGCTGCCCGTGCCTGTTCAGCAGCCTGGTCCAGCGGCAGCAACGGCGGTGACACCGGCGGCAGCTGCGCAGCAGTGATCCCGCGGCTGGCGAACACCTGCCGGGCGACCGGGATCGCCGCCGTGGCGGTGCCCCAACCGCTGTAGAACGCCAGGTGGTTGATGGTCTCCGACAACTCGCCAGGCGTGACGCCGTTGTCCAGCGCCAGGTTCAACTGCAAAGCCAGCTCCGCCGGCTGGTTGCGCGCAATCAGCGCCGCCACGGTCACCAGGCTGCGGTCGCGGGGCGACAGGCCGGGGCGCCGCCACACCTCGCCCAGCAGCGCCTGGGTGTTGTGGGCGAGCGCCGGTGATACGGCGCGTACATCGTCCAGGCTGGGGCCTTGGGGCTTGTCGTGAGCGGCACAGGCCGCCAGCAACAGTGACAGGGCGGTGGCGGCCACCTTCAAGCGCTTCATCGCGAGGCCTCGTATTGCGCGTCCGTCACCGGCTCCAGCCACTCCACGGTCTTGCCGCCCTGGGCCTCCTGGACGGCGATATGGGTCATGCCGGTGGTCGCCGTGGCGCCGTGCCAATGCTTCACGCCGGGCGGCGTCCAGATCACGTCGCCGGGCTTGATCACCTGCTTCAGCCCGCCCTCCTGTTGAATCCAGCCAGTGCCGGCGGTGACCACCAGGGTCTGCCCCATGGGGTGGGTGTGCCAGGCTGAGCGGGCACCCGGCTGGAACGTCACCGCCCCCGCCGACACCGTGGACGGCGCGCGCGCCGCGAACAGCGGGTCGATGCGCGCGTTGCCGACGAAATTGCCCGGCGCGCCCATGATCGCAGGCTGCTCGCCATTCCTGACGATGCTCATGTTCTGCTCGTCGGAGTTTTCAGCGGCCAGGGCCGCCGTGCAGGTCATCATCGCGGTCAGTAACGTCAGTGCTCTCATGATTCACTCCTGCAGTATCAATGGCGGCTGGCAAACACATCCTTGAACACCGGCATGGCCGAGAACACGTTCGGCCAGCCGGCGTGGAACGCCAGCTGGGTCAGCAGTTCGCCCGCCTGGGCCTGGGTCAAGCCGTTGTCCATGGCGCGGTTGAGGTGGTAGGTCACCTGGGCCACCTGCCCGGCGCACACCAGCGCCGTCACCGTTACCAGGCTGCGGTCGCGCGGCGCCAGGGCCGGGCGCAACCACAGGTCGAGGAACAGGCAGTCGGTGGTGTGCTTGACCACGCCTGGGGCTACCGCGCCGAAGTTGGCGTTGACGGCGGTGGCGCGCTGGCGCTCGGCGGCTTCGTCCAGCGGCAGCGGCTCGCAGGCCACCGGCGGCAGGTCGGCGGCAGCCACCCCGTGCCGGGCGAACACCGCCTTGGCCGGGAGTACCGCCGCCAAGGCATTGCCCCAGCCTGCATAGAACGCCAGGTGGGTGATGACCTCGGAAATCTCCGCCGGCTTGACGCCATGCTGCAAGGCCTGGTCAAGGGCCGGTTGCAGCTGCACTGCATGGTTGCGAGCGATGGCGGCGGCCACGGTGACCAGGCTGCGGTCGCGCGGGTTGAGGTCGGTGTTGCGCCACAGCGTGCCCTGCACCAGGGTCGCGGTGAAATGGCGCAGCGCAGGCGCCACGCTTTCAAGGTCGTCCAGCGATGGCTGGCAATCGGTGTGTTGCGGGGTCATGTTCACTGCCTCTGATCAACGCATGATGAAGCCGCCGTCCACCGAGATGGACTGGCCGGTGACGTAGCTGGCGCGGCGGCTGCTGAGCCACAGCACCGCGTCGGCGATCTCTTCGGGGCGGCCGTGGCGGGCCATGGGGATGCTCTTGACCATGCCTGCCAGGGCTTCGCCCTGCCCGCTCGCCACCATCTGGTCGGCCATGGGCGTCCAGATCAGCCCCGGGCACACGGCGTTCACACGGATGTTGCGCGCCGCGTATTCCAGCGCCGCGCTCTTGGTCAGGCCGAGCACGCCGTGCTTGGCCGCGTGGTAGTTGGCGCGCTCGGCGCCGCCCACCAGGCCGCCCAGGGACGAGCAATTGACGATGCTGCCGCTGCCTTGCGCGCGCATGTGCTGCAGCTGGAACTTCATGCAGGCCCACACGCCGCGCAGGTTCACCGCCATCACCCGGTCGTAGTCCTCGACGCTGGCGTCGGCGGTTTCGGCGAGCAGGTTCTGGATGCCGGCGTTGTTGAACGCAGCGTCCAGGCGGCCCAGCTCGGCGACGGTCTGCTGGACCATCGCCTCGACCTGGGCGATGTCGGCCACGTCGCACTCGATGGCGATGGCCTTGTGGCCCGCGGCGTTCAGCTGCTCGGCGACGGCGCGGGCGGCCTCGCCGTGCCTGTCGGCCAGGGCCACGGCGGCGCCTGCCGCGGCGAACGCCTTGGCGGTGGCCAGGCCGATGCCGGAGGCCGCGCCGGTGACCAGGGCCACCTGATTGTCAAAGTCGAGCGTCATGGAAGTTACCTCTGTTGGAGTGGATCAATGAGTTGTGGCGGTGCGCAAGACCCAGGCCGCGCTGGCCACGCAGCCCACGCCGCACAGCGCCAGCACCGCGCCCATGGGCCACGGCGTGCCGTCGGCGAACAGCGCCACCAGGGCCGAGCCGAGGATGCCCGCGCCGTATTGCATGGCCCCGGCCAGGGCCGAGGCGGAGCCGGCGAACTGGCCGGCGCCATTCAGCGCACCCGCCACCGAGTTGGCCACCACGAAGCCGGTGGACGAGGCGAACAGGAAGCAGCCCAGCACCAGCAGCGGCAGCCCGCCGAAGCCCGCCCAGGTGTTGATGGCCACCAGCAGCCCGGCCACACCGGCCATCAACGCGCCGACCATCAGCAAGTGGTCGCTGTGGTAGTGCGCAAGCAGCCGGGCGTTGGCCAGGTTGGTGGCCATGACGCCGACGATGCCGGCGGCGAACAGCAGCCCGTAGAGCTGCGCGGGCACGTGGTGGTAGCCGATGTAGGCAAAGGGCGAGCCGGCGATGTAGGCGAAGGTGCCGGCGTAGAAGAACCCGCCGGTGGCGGCGTAGGCGAGAAAGCGCGCGTTGCGCAGCAGCGCGCCGTAGCGGGCGACGATCGTCCCCAGCGAGGCCGGGGCGCGGCGCAACGCCGGCAGGGTCTCGGGCAACAGCAGCAGGCTGGCCAACGTCAGCAGGCCGACCAGCACCAGCACCCAGAAAATCGCCTGCCACGAGGCCAGGTGCAGGATCTGCCCGCCCAGCGTCGGGCCGGCCAGCGGCGCGATGGCCATGATGGTCATCAGTGTCGACATCTTCTGCGCCGCCGCGCGCCCCTGGTACAGGTCGCGCACCATGGCACGGGCCAGCACCACGTTGGCACAGGCGCCCACGGCCTGCACCACGCGCCAGCCGATCATGGCGTGGCCGTCGGCGGCCAGGGCGCAGCCGGCCGAGCCGATGATGAACAGCACCAGGCCCAGCGCCACCGGCAGGCGCCGGCCGAAACGGTCGCTGAACGGCCCCCAGAACAACTGGCCCAGGCTGAAGCCGATCAGGTAGCCGCTCACGGTCAATTCCAGGGTGCCACTGTCGGCGTGCAGCGCCTGGGCCATCACCGGCATGGCCGGCAGGTAGAGGTCGGTGGAAATCGAGGCGAAGGCCAGCAGCGCGCTGAGGATCAGCAGCGTGCGCAGGCCGTGGTTGGCTGAGTCGGCAGTGGCGATGGCGGCCAATGGGCGCATGGGGGCTCCGTGGTGGTGTGGGTGCCGTGAATGCGGCTCACACTACGCAACGGACGAAGGCCTGAGTACCGGGGGAAAACGGGATGATCTGATGAGTGATACTCATCAATGCAGGCGCCGGGGCACCTGGCCGGGGTAGCCGCTGCCCGGGGCAGCGGCTACTTCGTGGGCTCAGCGGCGCTTGTACTGGCGGTACACCGGCCGCCAGAACTGCGCCTCGATGGCCGCCTTCAGGCTCGCATCATCCTGCGGCACGGCCACGCCATCGGCCTGCGCCGCCTTGGCCACGGCGAAGGCGATGCGCTGGCTGACCGTCTGCACTTCACGCAGCGCCGGCAGCATCTGCCCTTCCCGCGCGCAATCGGCCAGCGCCTGGGCCGAGGCCATCAGCATGCCGTCGGTGATGCGCGTGGCCTGGCTGACGATGGCGCCCAGGCCGACGCCGGGGAAGATGTAGGAGTTGTTGCATTGGGCGATGGGGAACACCTTGCCCAGCACCTCCACCGGCAGGAACGGGCTGCCGGTGGCCACCAGCGCCTGGCCGTGGGTCCATTGCAGGATGTCCTTGGGGTGCGCCTCGATCTGCGAGGTGGGGTTGGACAGCGGCATGACGATGGGCTGCGGGCAGCCTTGGTGCAGGGTCTCGATGATCTGCTGGGTGAACAGGCCGGCCTTGCCCGACACGCCAATCAGCACGCTGAGCCGGGCGTTGCTGACCACCTCCTGCAACGACGGCCAGTCACCGGTGTACTGCCAGCCCGCCAGGCTGTCGCTGTGGTGGGCCAGCCGCGCCTGGAAGTCGTAGAGGCCGGCCTGGCGGTCGGTGAGCAGGCCCTTGCTGTTGATCAGGAACACCTGCCGCCGGGCCTGGGCCTCGCTCACCCCTTCCAGCTGCATGGCGGCGATGATCTGCTCGGCAATGCCGCAGCCGGCGGAGCCGGCGCCGACGAACGCCACCACCTGGTCCGCCAGGCGCTGGCCCTTGACCTTGCAAGCTGCCAGCAGGGTGCCGACGGTGACGGCGGCGGTGCCCTGGATGTCATCGTTGAAACAGCACAGCTGGTCGCGGAAACGGTCCAGCAGCGGCATGGCCTGGGCCAGCGCGAAGTCCTCGAACTGCACGATCGCCTTGGGCCAGCGGCGCTTCACGCCGTCGATGAAGGCCTGGACGAAATCGTCATAGGCCTGGCCGCGCACCCGCTCGTGGCGCAGGCCGAAGTACAGCGGGTCGGCCAGGCGCTCGGGGTTGTTGGTGCCCACATCCAGCACCACCGGCAGGGTGTGCGCCGGGCTGATGCCACCGCAGGCGGTGTACAGCGACAGCTTGCCGATGGGAATGCCCATGCCGCCGACGCCCTGGTCACCCAGGCCGAGGATGCGCTCGCAGTCGCTGACCACGATGACCTTGACGTTGTCCTTGGTGACGTTGTTGAGGATCTCATCGATGCGCTGGGCGTCGTCGATGCTGATGAACAGGCCGCGGTGGCTGCGGTAGATGCGCGAGAACTCCTGGCACGCCTTGCCCACCGTGGGCGTGTAGATGATCGGCAGCATGCGGTCCAGGTGGTCGTCCACCAGCTTGTAGAACAGGGTCTCGTTGAAGTCCTGGATGGAGCGCAGCAGCACGTGCTTTTCAAGGTCGGTGGAGCACCCCTCGAACTGCGCGAAGGCGCGGCGCGCCTGCTCGTCGATGGTCTCGACCTGGGCGGGCAGCAGGCCCTGCAAGCCCAGCTCGGCGCGCTCCTGCGCGGTGAAGGCGGTGCCCTTGTTGAGCAGCGGCGTACCCAAAAGCGTGGGGCCGGCGAACGGCACCAGCAACGGGCGTCTGGCGTGATCGGTCATGGTGAGCACTCCTTCTAAGGCAGGTGTGAAAAATGGCTGTGCAGCACCATAAGGTAGTCGATCTGGCGAACGCTGCTACCCAACCCCCCGTAGCAGCTGCCGCAGGCGGCGTCCGGGCCCACCACAGTGTGCCAGGAAAAGCGCGGCGCCCTGGACGCGGCCTACGGCCGCTGCTACAGCCCCCCGTAGCAGCTGCCGCAGGCGGCGTCCGGAGCCACCGCGGTGTGCCAGGAAAAGCGCGGCGCCCTGGACGCGGCCTGCGGCCGCTGCTACGGAAGCCCTCAGCTGCCGCAGGCGGCGTCATTGCGCTACAGTCAAACCTCGCCCCTGCGGACACCTGCGCATGTACAGTTCCTTCCTCGCCGTCGCCATCGGCGGCGCCATTGGCTGCCTGGGCCGATGGCTGCTGGCAATCAAGCTCAACGGGCTGTTCCCCAACCTGCCCCTGGGCACCTTGCTGGTAAACCTTGTCGGCGGCTTCATCATCGGCATGGCCATGGCCTTGTTCATGCGCGCCCCCAACCTCGACCCTGCGTTGAAACTGCTGATCACCACAGGCTTTTGCGGCGGCCTGACGACCTTTTCAACCTTCTCGGCCGAAGTGCTGTTCATGCTCCAGGAAGGCCGCCTGGGGTGGGCGGCGGCGACCGTCAGCGCCCACGTGCTGGGGTCGCTGCTGATGACGTTCCTGGGCTACGGGCTGGTGGCACGGTTGGCCTAGCTTGCCTGCCTAGCTGCAACGGCTCACCCTGCACCTGGGCGTGCGAACGCCATCCCACCTGTCAAATTGTTTAGGCGCCGGCGAAATCGTTGAAAGGCCCCCGGCCGCATTCTCTCTTCACCGGGCCACAACGGCCCGCCAAATACAGTGGAGAGAATCATGAAAATCTTGAAAATGCTGGTACTGGCAGGTCTGATGGGTAGTTCGGTTGCAGCCATGGCCGAAGGCGGCGGTGACATCGTCGCGGCCCGCATGGATGCCGCGCGTGACCACGCCATGGCGCATTACGAGCAAGTGCAGGACCAACAGCGCGCCGTGGCCGCTGCCCACGACCAGGCGCAACAGCAACAGGCGCCGCAATCGGCCAAGTCGGGCAGCTGATGGTGCCTGCCCGCACTGCAACGCCCCCTGGGGCCAGTACGTTCCAGGGGGCGGACGTCGTCCGGTCAGGCGGCCGGCTTGAGCACTACCTTGGTCCAGCCCTGGTCCCGCGCATCGAAATGCCCATAGGCGGCAGGCCCATCGGCCAAGGGGAGCCGATGCGAAATGATCTGCGACGGTGATGCGCGGCCATGGTGGATCAGCTCCGCCAACCGACGGTTGTAGGCCTTGACGTTGGCCTGGCCCGTGCGAATCTGCTGCCCCTTGAACCAGAACGCGCCGAAGTCGAAGGCCATCTTGCCTTCCTTCGCCAATTCGCTCTTGGCGCCGGGGTCCTGTGGCACGAACACCCCTACCACGCCGATGCCGCCCGTGGCTTTGGTGGAGGCCACCAGGTTGTTCATGGTCAGGTGGTTGGCCTCGTGGCCGTGACGATCACAACACTGGTAGCCCACGCATTCGCAACCGCGGTCGGTGCCTTTGCCATGGGTGAGGTTGAGAATCTGGTCGACCGCTGCCTGTTCCAGCGCATTGATGGGGGTGGCGCCCATCTGCGCGGCCAACTGCAGGCGGTCGGGGTGGCTGTCGACCACGAACACCTGGGACGCGCCCTTGATCAGCGCCGAATGGGCGGCCATCAATCCCACCGGGCCGGCGCCGTAAATGGCGATGCTTTCGCCCGGCAGCAGGCCGGCCAATTCGGTGGCGTGCCAGCCAGTGGGAAAGATGTCGGACAGCATCACGTAGTCGTCCTCACGCTCCTGGGCGTCCTCGGGTAGCACCAGGCAGTTGAAGTCGGCGTACGGCACGCGCAGCAGTTCGGCCTGGCCACCCTGGTACGGGCCCATCTCGGCAAAGCCGTACGCTGCGCCGGCGTTGCCGGGGTTGGCAGTGAGGCAGAAGCCGGTGAGGCCTTTCTCGCAGTTCTCGCAGAAGCCGCAGCCGATGTTGAACGGCAGGCACACGCGGTCGCCGACCTTGATGCGGTCCACGCCCTGCCCCACCTCGATCACCTCGCCGAGGTTCTCGTGGCCGAACACCCGGCCGGTCTCGAACGAGGTGCGGCCTTCGTACATGTGCAGGTCAGAGCCGCAGATGTTGGTGGTGGTGATACGCACCAGGGCGTCGGTGGCTTTCTCAATACGGGCATCAGGGACGTTTTGCACGCTGACGTCGCGTGGGCCGTTGTAGACGATGGCTTTCATGGTGTTCTCCGTTGGCATGGCTGAACAATTGACTCGCTTACGGGAATCAGGCCAACGCGGCACGGCCATCGTTTCAATGGATCACGCCAGCAGCAGACGAAAGGCGGCGTCCGGCAGCCCCGCCTATCCCAGCCACACCGCTCGTCGCGCCAATCCACGATCCAACTCAACCTTCACCTTCGCGCCGGTATCTCAACCACAGGCCTGTTCAATCATCAGGAGAGCCGAACATGCGCGACTACCCCAAACCGCCCTTCCCCCGCCAACCCCAGGCCGTGCCCGGTTCACAACGGCAGATGGACCCCACGCCCGACTGCGGCGAGCAGAGCTACAAGGGCAGCGGCAGGCTGGTGGGCAAGATCGCCCTGGTGACCGGTGCCGACAGCGGCATCGGCCGCGCCGTGGCCATCGCTTTTGCCCGGGAAGGCGCAGACGTCGCCGTGGCCTATCTGGATGAACACGAAGACGCCCACGAGACTGCGCGCTGGGTCGAAGCCGCAGGCCGGCAATGCCTGCTGCTGCCCGGTGACCTGGCGCAGAAAAGCGTGTGCCGGCAATTGGTCGATGACACCGTGGCGCGCTTCGGCCGCATCGACGTGCTGGTGAACAACGCGGCCTTCCAGATGACCCACGAGCGCTTCGAAGACATCACCGACGACGAATGGCTGAAGACCTTCGATATCAACATCACCGCCATGTTTCGCCTGTGCCAGGCCGCCGTGCCACACATGGCGGCGGGCAGCGCGATCATCAACACCAGCTCGGTGAATTCCGACACGCCCAAGCCCACCCTGCTGGCCTACGCGACCACCAAGGGCGCCATCGCCAACTTCAGCGCCGGCCTGGCGCAACTGCTGGGCGAGCGCGGGATACGGGTCAACAGCGTGGCACCGGGGCCGATCTGGACGCCGCTGATCGTCGCCACCATGCCCGATGAGGAAGTCACCCAATTCGGTGCGCAGACGCCGCTGGGCCGCCCTGGCCAGCCGGTGGAAGTGGCGCCGATCTACGTGCTGCTGGCCTCGGACGAGGGCAGCTACATCTCCGGCACCCGCTATGGGGTCACCGGCGGCAAGCCGATTCTGTGACCCCCTGTTCACAAAGGAGCAAACCTGATGAGCCAGCCCAAAGACACCCGACCTGACGCCACCGCCACGCAACCGCCCGGCGAAGTGGAGCGCGACAACGACGCCCACCGTTCCAGCAAGCCTGGCCAGCCCAACCGCGAGTCCACGGCCCAGTCCACGGCGCAGAAGGCCCAGCCGAAACCGCGCCCGTAACCGCGTGGGGCCCTGACGCCGCCTGGCGGCAGCTGCTACAAGGGCGCCTGCCTCGCCGATCGCGAGGCAGGCGATGCATACCCCGTAGCAGCGGCCGCAGGCGCCGCGCTTGTCCCGTCAGGCGCTTCGACACATCAGTTGATACCCCACGCCATGCAGGGTGTGGATCAGCGGCGTATAGCACGGCTTGTCCACCGCACGGCGCAGCAGGTGGACATTGCTTCTCAACGTATCACTGCTGCGCGGCGCGCCTTCCCAGACCGCGTCCAGCATCTCTTGCCGGGACACCACGGCGGGGCTCTTGCGCATCAACAGCTCCAGCAGGTGCAGCGAGGTGGGGTTGAGGTCTATGGCCTGCTCGCCGCGCTTGACGTGCAAGGTGTCCAGGTCGTACGTCAGGTCGTGGACCTCCAGCACCCGGGTGTGCAGGCGCGCCATGCGCCGGGTGATGGCTGTCAGGCGTGCCACCAGCTCGCTGGGCTCCAGTGGCCCGGCCAGGTAATCGTCCGCGCCCAACTTGAAGCCGCGCAGCACCTCGCCCAGGTCCCGGGCCTGGGCAACGATGACGAACGGCAGATGCGCGCGCCCCGCTCCTCGCAGCCGCTCGCAGGCCTGGTAGCCGTCTATGCCGGGCAGTTGCGCGTTGAACACCAGCGCATCGTAGGGCTGGGTCACCGCCAGGTGCAGCCCGGTCAGCCCGTCGCCCACGCAGGTGGCCTGGTGGCCGTGCAGGCGCAGGTAATTGCCGATGGTGAGTCGTGTCTGTGTGTCGTGTTCTGCAATCAATACGTGCATCCGTGCCCCTCCCTTGATCACCCCCGCAGGCTTTGAACAATCCCTCCTGCGATCGGTTTGTCGACAAAACATTGCCGTTCCTGACTACCTTCGAAGCCTAGCACAACGCCATTGACGCTTTGCACCCTGCCACCGCTGCCCCGATCCAAATAAAAAACCGCGCGGAGACAAGGACTTATCACCTGTCAAAAAGTTTACCCAGCGGCGAACTCGGCGCCATTGACGCTCGTTCAGGATGCCCGGCAGCGATCCCAATAAAGCGAACGACACCTTATGCATCGGACCCTGCCCGCCCTCACCCGCGCGGCCCTGCTCACCGCGGCGGGCTGCCTGCTGTCGGCCTGCGCCGTGTACCACGCAAGTCCCCTGGGGGCCGGCGACGACCACCCCACCCTGCCCGCCAGCTCCACCCGCGTGGAGGTCGACGCCCACGCCCTGGGCCTGCCACCCCTGCCCGCGCACCGTTTCGCCGCCGCCCAGGGCCTGGACATGACCGACATCGCCACCCTGGCCGTGCTCAACAACCCGGACCTGAAGCTGGCCCGCAGCGACCTGGCCATCGCCAAGGCCCAGGCGTTCGACGCCGGCCTGCTGCCCGACCCGCAGCTCACGGCAATCCAGGACTGGACCCGGCCGCACATCAGCGGCGCCTCCTCGGACTACACCGCCGGCCTGAGCATCGACGTGATGAAGATCATCACCCGCGGCGCCAACAAGGCCGCCGCCGACGCCACGGTGCGCAAGACCGACCTGGGCATGCTGTGGCAGGAATGGCAGCTGGTGGCCCAGGCGCGCATCCTGTTCCTCAAGGCGCAGCTGCAGGACACCACCGTACCGCTGCTGACCCGCCAGCGTGACCTGAACCTGGCCCGCTTGCAGGCCATGAGCCAGGGCGCCCGTCAGCGCGACATCACCGGCGACGCCCTGGGCGTGGCGCAGCTGGCGTACCAGGACAGCCAGACCGCCCTGGCCGACGCCCAGCGCGCCGCCTCCCAGACCCGCCACGACCTCAACGCCCTGCTGGGCCTGGCGCCCGACGTCCAGCTCAAGCTGCTGCCCCGCGAGCCCCTGGGCGACGCCGCCTTTGCCCAGGCGATCGCCGCCAGCATCGCCCTGACCCACCAGGACCTGGGCCAACTGGCCAGCCGCCGGCCCGACCTGCTGGCCCTGAAGCAAGGCTACCTGGCTCAGGAAAACAAGTACCGTGCCGCCGTGCTCAACCAGTTCCCCACCTTCCAGTTCGGCGTGCAGCAGGCCCGCGACACCTCCTACGTGAAAACCCAGGGCTACACCCTGACCCTGTCGCTGCCGGTGTTCAACCGCAACCGCGGGGTGATCGCCATCGAGAAGGCCACCCGCGAGCGCCTGCACGTGGAGTACTTCAACCGAGTCAACAGCGCCTACGCCGACGTCGACCGCCTGCGCGCCGATATCCAGCTGCTGGCTGCGCAGGTCGACACCCTGCAACACGCCCTGCCCGACCTCGACAGCCTGGCGGCCGCCACCGAGCGGGCCTATGCCCTGCACGCAGTGACCATCGGCACCTACACCGACACGCAGAACTCGCTGCTGGCCCGCGACATCGCCGTGGCCACCACCCAGGAGGCCCTGGCCGAACAGCGCGTGGCCCTGCAGGCGCTGATGGGCGCCGACATTCCTCAACCCTATGCCAGCAAGCACCTGGCCGTTGGAGTAACCGCACCATGACGCTTCGCCCCCTCGGCCCCCTGACCGTGGCCGTGCTGTCGCTGGCCATCCTGCAAGCCCGCGCCGCTGATGAACCGGTGGCCACGGTGCAGGCCGTGCGTACCCAGCAAGGGCCGGTCAGCTCGCTGCTGCGCGGCTACGGCGTGGTCGGCACCACCGCCTCGCTCACCCAGTCCATCAGCCTGCCTTACCTGGCCCGCGTCACCCGCCTGCGGGTCAGCCCCGGCCAGGTGGTGCACCAGCACGACCCGCTGCTGGAAATAAGCGCCGACCCCGCCGCCGTGCTGGCCTCGGCCCAGGCGCGCACCGCGGTGAATGACGCCCGCGCCGAACAGGCGCGGGTCAAGGCGCAGTTCGACCTGCGCCTGGCCACCGCCTCGCAACTGGCGGTGGCGCAGAAGGCCGTGGCCGATGCCCAGCAGGCGCTGGACGCACAACAGGCCACCGGCGCCCGCCCCGGCACCCAGGTGATCACCGCGCCCCGCGACGGCACCGTGCTGCAGATCAGCGCCGCCCAGGGCGACCAGGTGGCCGCCGGCACCGCGCTGATGCTGCTCAGCCAGCCGTCCGGGCCCGGCGCCCAGGCCAACTTCTATTTCGGCATCGAGCCGGCCGACGCCGCGCAGCTGCACCAGGGCGACTCCCTCACCGTCACGGCCGTGGCCAGCAACCTGGCCGCCAGCGCCCAGGGTTCGGTGACCAGCCTGGGGCACTCGATCGACGCCACCAGCCAGCTGGTGACGATAGGCGCCAACGTCGCCCTGCAGGACGCCACCCTGATGCCCGGCATGCACGTCAGCGTCGAGGTGCGCACCCAACCCAAAACCTTGTGGCAAGTGCCCGCCGCCGCCCTGTTGGGCCAGCCGGACACCTACCTGTTCCAGATCGCCCAGGGCCATGCCCGGCGGGTGGCGGTCAAGGTGCTGGCCGACGACGGCCAGCAACTGGGCGTCGACGGTGCGCTGGACGCCAGCCAACCGGTGGTCACCGTCGGCAGCGCGCAGCTGGCCGATGGCATGGCCGTGCAATTGGACACCTCCGCCACAGGGGCAGCCGCGCAGTGACCTCGCCTATCGATAACGCGCGCCAACCCTGGATGCAACGGCACACCCGCTCGCTGTTGTTCATGATCGCCCTGCTGGTGGTGGTGGGCGTGCTCAGCGCCCTGCAGCTGCCGACGTCACTCTTCCCCGACATCCAGTTCCCCCGGGCCCAGGTGTCGCTGGACAACGGCGACCGCCCCGCCGAGCAGATGGCCACCCTGGTGACCATGCCCGCCGAAGAAGCCCTGCGCAAAGTGCCCAACGTGCGCGGGGTGGAGTCCACCACCAGCCGTGGCGCCGCCGACATCTCGGTGAACTTCGACTGGGGCACCGACATGTACCAGGCCACCCTGCAGCTGCAGACGGCCTTGACCGAGGCCGCCTCGCAGCTGCCGCCGGGTACCAACTTCACGGTGCGGCGCATGGACCCCACGGTGTTCCCGGTGATCGCCTACAGCCTGACCTCGAAAAACCAGTCGCTGGCCGCCTTGCACGACCTGGCCCAACTGCAACTGCGGCCGCTGTTGTCGTCCATCGAGGGCGTGGCCAAGGTGGATGTGGCCGGCGGCGAGCAGGATGAAATCGAAGTAGAGATCGACCCGCTCGCCCTGGCGGCCCACCACCTGAGCCCGGCGGACGTTACCAGGGCCATTGCCGCCAGCAACACCCTGACAGCCGCCGGCCGCATCGAAAGCCGCTACAAGCTGTACCTGCTGGTGGCCAACGCACAGCTGACCAACCTTGCCGCCGTGCAGAACGTGATTGTCGCCGGCGCCGGCACGCCGACGCCCATTCGCCTGGGCCAGGTGGCCAAGGTCAGCCTGGGCGCCACCCCGCAATGGGTGCGGGTGACCGCGGACGGCACCGACGCGGTGCTCATCAACGTCTACCAGCAGCCTGGCGCCAACAGCGTGACCATGGCCCGGCAGGTGCGCGACACCCTCGACGCGGCCAAGGCCCAACTGCCGCCCGGGGTCACCATCGCCAACTGGTACGACCAGAGCGAGTTGGTGGTGGCGTCCCAGGGCAGCGTGCGCGACGCCATCCTGATCGGCGTGGTGCTGGCGGCGCTGACCCTGCTGGTGTTCCTGCGCAACTGGAAAATCACTGTCATCGCCATCGCCCTGGTGCCCACGGTGATGGCGCCGGTGATCCTGCTGCTGAAGCTGTTCGGCATGGGCTTCAACATCATGACCCTGGGCGGCATGGCGGCCGCGGTGGGCCTGGTGATCGACGATGGCATCGTGATGATCGAGCACATCATGCGTCGGGTGCGCGAAGGTGGCCGCAGCGCGTTCGAGGGCAGCGTGATGCGCGCCGCCCAGGAATTCACCCGGCCGCTGGTGGGCTCGTCCAGCGCCACCATCGTGATTTTCATTCCGCTGGCGTTCCTCAGCGGGGTCACCGGGGCGTTCTTCAAGGCGCTGTCGATCACCATGGCCAGCGCCCTGCTGATCTCCTTCCTGTTCACCTGGCTGGCGGTGCCGCTGGTGTGCAACAAATGGCTCACGGCCAGGGACGCCGAAGAGAAGGAAGGCCGCCTGGCCCATGCCGTGCAGCAGCGCTACCAGCGCCTGCTGGCGCGGGTGTCGGCGCGGCCCTGGTGGCTGCTGGTGGGTATCGTGCCGCTGGTGCTGGTGTCGCTGCTGGCGTTCGCGCGGGTGGGCAGTGGCTTCATGCCGGCCATGGACGAAGGCGGCTTCGTCCTCGACTACCACTCCACCCCCGGCACCTCGGTGTCGGAAACCGACCGCATGGTGCGCCAGGTGGAGACCATCCTGCGCCACAACCCCAACGTGCTGACCTGGTCGCGGCGCACCGGTGCCGGCCTGGGCGGCGGCCTCAGCGAGCCGAACAAGGGCGATTTCTTCGTGCGGCTGAAGGCCGGCGATCGCCAGCCGATCGACGTGGTGATGACCCAGGTGCGCGCCGAGGTCGAACACAGCGTGCCGGGGCTGACCATTGAGCTGGCGCAGTTGATGGAAGACCTGATCGGCGACCTGACTGCCGTGCCGCAGCCCATCCAGGTCAAGCTGTACGGCGACGACCCCGACCAGCTGGCGCACACCGCCCAGGCGGTGGCCCAGGCCATGGCCAAGGTGCAGGGTGTGGTGGACGTCAACGACGGCCTCAACCCGGCCGGCGACTCGCTGGAGTTGCAGGTGTCGCCCCAGGCCGCGGCGGCCGAGGGCGTCGACCCGCAGTTCGTCTCCCAGGCCGTGACCGAACTGGTGCAGGGCGTGGTCGCTACCAGCTTCACCCAGGGCAGCAAGACCGTGGGCATCCGCGTGCGCACCGCTGGCGCCATGGCCCTGGACGAGCAGCAACTGGCCAACCTGCAACTGCGCGCCCCGGACGGCCACCTGTTTCCGCTCAAGCGCGTGGCGCAGTTGGTGCCGGTGGTGGGTGAAAAGGAGATCTCGCGGGACAACCTGCGCCGGGTGGTCAGCGTGACTGCGCGCCTGGAGAACCGCGACCTGGGCTCCACCGTGGCCGACGTGCAGAAGCTGCTGGGCCAGCAGCACACCCTGCCCCGTGGCGTGACCTATGAGATGGGCGGCCTGTTCCAACAGCAGCAGATCGCCTTCCACGGCCTGATGCTGGTGTTCGGCGCCGCCACCGCGCTGGTGTTCGCCTTGCTGCTGTGGCTGTATGAGAGCTTCCTGATTGCCCTGGCGGTGATGCTGATGCCGCTGCTGGCGGCCGGCGCGGTGTTCATCGGCCTGTGGCTGACCGGCATCGAGCTGAACATCTCGGCGATGATGGGCATGACCATGATCATCGGCATCGTCACCGAGGTGGCCATTTTCTATATCTCGGAGCTGCAGACGCTGATGAAGGACGAGGGCCTGCCGCTGCACCAGGCCCTGCTGGAAGCCGGCGCCAACCGCCTGCGGCCGATCGCCATGACCACCATTGCCGCGACCCTGGCCCTGCTGCCGCTGGCGATTGCCCTGGGGGCTGGCTCGGCCATGCAGCAGCCGCTGGCCATCGCCATCATCTCCGGGCTGGTGGTGCAGATGCCGCTGGTGCTGGTGGCGTTGCCGGCGTTGCTGCGGTTGTTGCTGCCGCCCGAGCAACGCCTGTAACGCAACCTGCGGCAACTGCTACATCCTGTGGGAGCTGGCTTGCCAGCGAGCTGTTGGGGCCATAAAAGCTCGCTGGCAAGCCAGCTCCCACACCTGTAGCAGCGGCCGCAGGCCGCGTCAGGGGTTACACGCCGTTCTTGACCTTGCTCCAGATGCGCGTGCGCAGGCGGTCGATGTTCAACGGCATGGCTTCGAGGATGAACATCTTGTCCATCACTTCCTGCGGCGGATAGGCCGCAGGATCAGCCGCCAGTTTCGGGTCCACCAGGCTGTCCGCCGCCGCGTTGCCGTTGGCGTAACGCACCGCGTTGCTGATGCTCGCCGCCACCTTGGGCTCCATCATGTAGTTGATGAAGGCATAGCCGGCCGCCTCGTTGGGGGCGTCCACGGGCATGGTCATCAGGTCGATCCAGAACGGCGCGCCCTCCTTGGGAATCTCGTACTTGACCTTCACGCCGTTGCCCGCCTCGGTGGCGCGGTTGGCGGCCTGCATCACGTCGCCCGACCAGCCCACGGCCAGGCAGATATCACCGTTGGCCAGGTCACCGATGTACTTGGCGCTGTGGAAGTAGGTGACGTTCTTGCGCATCTGCAACAGCAGCGCCTCGGCCTTCTTGTAGTCCGCCGGGTCCTTGCTGTGCGGCGGCAGGCCCAGGTAGCGCAAGGCAATGGGCAGCAGCTCGGGGCCGTTGTCGAGCACCGCCACGCCGCAGCCGTGCAGCTTGGCGAGGATCTCGGGCTTGAACAGCACGTCCCAGGTGTTCATAGGGATGTCCTTGCCCAGCGCGGCGCGCACCTTGTCGACGTTGTAGCCGATGCCGGTGGTGCCCCACAGGTACGGCACGCCATGCAGGTTGCCCGGGTCGTCGGCCTCCAGGGCCTTCATCAGCATGGGGTTGAGGTTTTTCCAGTTCGGCAGCTTGCTGCGGTCCAGGGTTTTCAGGGCGCCGCTCTGGATCTGGTGGGCCATGAAGTGCGCCGAGGGGAACACCACGTCGTAGCCCGAATGGCCGGCCGCCAGCTTGGCGTCCAGGGTCTCGTTGCTGTCGTACACGTCGTACTGGGTGCCGAACCCGGTGGCGTTCTGGAAGTTCTGCAAGGTATCGGGGGCAATGTACTCGCCCCAGTTGTAGATGTGCACGACTTCAGCGGCTTGGGTGGTACAGGCCACGAACATCAGCGGCAACAGTTTCTTGAGCATGAGCACCTCGATTACCAGACCTAAGGGGGGGCGGCAGTTCAGAAGACCAGCACGTAGGTTTTTCTTGTTGTCTCTTGTACATCCCAGATGCCGTGGGTGTTGGCGGGCAACATCAGGGCGTCGCCGGCGACGATTTCCAGCGCCTCGCCGCCGTCCGGGGTGAAGGTGCAGCGGCCCGTGGTGAAGTGGCAGAACTCCTGTTGGGCGATCTGCCGGCGCCAGCGGCCGGGGGTGCATTCCCACACCCCGGTCTCGACGCCGTCGGTGCGTTCCACGCTGGTGACCGACACCGTGGCCACCGGCTCGCCCAAGGGCACGGCCACCGGGAAGCTTTCCGCCAGGGCCATGGTGTGGCTGCCTTTCAAATGCGTGATGTTCATGTTGCGCTCCGTGTTGTTATTGAGGGTTCAGCCGACTTTCCAGGCCATCAGGCCTTCCATGCGGTTGGCCAGGGCTTGCGCCAGGCGGCGCCGCCACGCCGGGGTATGGGGGTTGGCCAGCAGCGCGTCCTCGCTGCTGAAGCTGCGGATGATGGCGTTGTAGCCCAGCCAGCGGCAGGGTTCGGGCTCCCAGCTGCGCAGGCTGCTCACCGGGCTGTCGGTGAACACCCAGGGCTGCTGCAGCAAGGCGCTGTCCTGGCCCAGGATCAGGTCGGCCAGGGTGCGCCCGGCCAGGTTGCTGGCGCCTACGCCTTCGCCGCCATAGCCGCCGGCCAGGGCAATGCGCTGCTGGGTGTCGCGCAGCATGTGCGGGCGGAAGCGCCGGGCCATGCCCAGGTTGCCGCCCCAGGCGTGGGTCAGGCGTACGCTGCGCAGCGCCGGGAACAGCTCGCCCATCAGCGCCTGGCGCAGGCCGCGCTCGTCGGCGTTCAAGGTGAAGTCGCTGCGCAGACGGCCGCCGAAGCGGTAGCCACCGCGGGCGCCGAACACCAGGCGGTCATCAAAGGTGCGCTGGCCGTAGGTGACCTGGCGGCTGAACTCGCTGAAGGCCTGGCCACGGTTCAGGCCGATCTGCTCCCACACCGAGGCTGGCAGCGGCTCGGTGGCCACCATCAGGCTCTGCACCGGCAGCTGGTGGCGGCCCAGGGGCGGCAGTTCGGCGGCGTAGCCTTCCACGGCCGGCACTACCCAGTCGGCGTCCACGCTGCCGTGGGCGGTGGTGACCCGGCCCGGCTGCCAGTCCAGTACCCGGCTGTCTTCATAGATCTCCACGCCCAGGGCCTCGACCGCGCGGGCCAGGCCACGGGCCAGCCGGGCCGGGTGAATGGTCGCGCAGTGTGGGCTATAGACGGCGCCATAGGCGTTGGTCATGCGCACCTGGCCGGCCAGCTCGGCAGGCTCCAGCCAACGGTAGTCGTCCTCGCCCAGGCCCAGCTCGCGCAGATGCTGCAGGTAGCTGCGCAGGCTGGCCAGTTGTTCGGGGTAACGGGCGGCGCAGTACAGCACCCCGCCCTTGCGCAGGTTGCAGTCGATGCCTTCGCGGGCCACCACCTGGGCCACTTCGTCCGGGATGCCGTGCAGCAGGTCGAAGGCCTGGCGGCGTTGCGCGGCGGGCAGCGGCGCCAGCATGCGGTCCTCGCCCAGCAGGTTGCCCATCAGCCAGCCGCCGTTGCGCCCCGAGGCGCCAAAGCCGGCCACCTGGGCCTCGACCACCACCACGCGCAAGTGCGGCGCCTGGCGCTTGAGGTAATAGGCCGTCCACAGCCCGGTGTAGCCTGCGCCGATAATCGCCACGTCGGCCTGCACCTGGGCGCCCAGCGCCGGGCGCGCGGTGCGCGGCTCCTCGAGCTGGTCCATCCACAGACTGATCTCACCCCACGACTTCATCGAAGCCTCCTGTCATCAAACGATGAGCGCAGGCTAATGAAGTGCAGGGGCCGTCGTCGTTCGTGCGTGCACGCGTGGAAAAAATCGCCGCTGCCCCCGGACGCAGCAGGCCGCAGCCACCGGCCAGGCGGAGGATGCAATCCGGCCCCTCAGGTGCTAGCGTTACCCTGCCCAGTGTGACTCAGCCCCGATCAAGGTGACCCCATGCCGCGCCCGAACAACGAATACCGCTCGCTCAGCAACCTGGCCCACGAGGCCAGGCGCGCGCTGGAGTCGCCGGAAGGCGTCGACCGCGCCAACCTGATGATGCGCATCCTGTGCGCCAAGTTCAGGGAGGAAAACCGCGAGGCGCTCAAGCGCCCCAAGGCCGAGTGAACGCACCACGCACCGCTTTAGAAAACCGCCGGGCCGCCGTTAACACAGTGAGTGGGTTCCGCACAGGGAGCGCCAATGTACGCAAGCAGCTACAACAACCTGTACGTCCTGTTTTCCCTGGTCGTTGCCATCCTGGCCTCCTATACCGCGCTGAACATGACCGGCCGGGTCAACCGCGCCAGGGGCCGCGCCGCGGCGCTGTGGCTGGCCGGCGGCTCGTTCGCCATGGGCACGGGCGTCTGGTCGATGCACTTCATCGGCATGCTGGCCTTCCAGCTGCCGATCCAGCTGGGCTACGACCCGGTCCTGACCGGCCTGTCGCTGCTGATCGCCGTGGCCTCCTCGGCCTTTGCCCTGTGGCTCGCGTGCCAGAAGGAAATGCCGCTGCCGCGCCTGCTGCTGGGGGCGGTGCTGATGGGCATCGGCATTGCCGCCATGCATTACACCGGCATGGCGGCGCTGCTGATGAACCCCGACGTGCACTACATCCCCTGGCTGTTCGCGCTGTCGGTGGTCATCGCCATTCTGGCATCGGGGGCGGCGCTGTGGATCGCCTTCCGCCTGCGCAACGAAGGCCGGTTCATCCGCCGCGCGCGCCTGGGCGCCTCGCTGGTGATGGGCTGCGCCATCGTCGGCATGCACTACACCGGCATGGCGGCGGCGCAGTTCCCCGTGGGCAGCGTCTGCGGCGCCGCCAACGGCGGGCTGGACAGCAAATGGCTGGTAGTGGTGGTCATCGTCGTCACCCTGGCGGTGTGCGCCATCGCCCTGGTGATCTCGATGCTCGACATCCGCACCAGCCTGCTGGCCAACTCCCTGGACCGCGCCAACAGCGAGCTGCTGAAGCTGGCCCTGCACGACAGCCTGACCCACCTGCCCAACCGCACCCTGCTCAACGACCGCCTGGAACAGGCGATCCACAAGGCCAACCGGCAGAAAACCCGCTTCGCCATGCTGTTCATGGACCTGGACGGTTTCAAGGCGATCAACGACACCTACGGCCACCACGTCGGCGACCAGTTGCTGATCGAGGTGGCCCGGCGCATCAGCCTCGACCAGCATGACGAAGGCACCGTGGCGCGGCTGGGCGGCGACGAGTTCGTGCTGCTGACCGACAGCTGCGAGCCCGACGACGCCGCTGCGCTGGCCCAGCACCTGGTGGAAACCATCAGACAACCCTACGTGCTGGGCCAGCAGACCGTGCACGTGTCGGTCAGCATCGGCGTGGCGGTGTACCCGGCCGACGGCGCCAACGACCATGAACTGATGGTCAACGCCGACGCCGCCATGTACCACGCCAAGGAACAGGGGCGCGACGGCTACTGCTTCTTCGAACGCGCCATGAACATCAACGCCCACCAGCAACTGCAGCTGCAGCACGACCTGCGCCAGGCCCTGGAGGGCAATGAGTTCGTGTTGTTCTACCAACCCAAGATCCTCGCGCCTGCCGGCCCCATGACCGGCGTCGAGGCGCTGCTGCGCTGGAACAAGCCGGACATGGGCCTGGTGCCGCCCGACCGCTTCCTGCCCCTGGCCGAGCGCAGCGGGCTGATCGTGCCGATCGGCAACTGGGTGATCAACGAGGCCTGCCGGCAGATGGCCCAATGGCACGCCCAGGGCCAGCGTGACTGGACCATCGCGGTGAACCTTTCCACGGTGCAGCTGGCCAACGCCCACCTGGTGGAGGTGGTGCGCTCGGCGTTGCAGCGCACCGGCCTGCCGCCGCGCTGCCTGACCCTGGAGATCACCGAGACCACCGCCATGCGCGACGCCGAGGCGGCGCTGGTAGTGCTCGACCAGCTGGCGGCCCTGGGCGTGGGCATTTCCATCGACGACTTCGGCACCGGCTACTCCAGCCTGCTGTACCTCAAGCGCCTGCCGGCCAACGAGTTGAAGATCGACCGCGGCTTCATCACCGAACTGGCCCAGGGCAACGAAGACGAAGCTATCGTCTCGGCCATCGTCGCGCTGGGCAAGACCCTGGGCCTCAAGGTGGTGGCCGAAGGGGTGGAGACGGCCGAGCAGCGGGAAATGCTCACGGAGCTGGGCTGCGACATCCTGCAGGGCTACCTGTTGGGCAAGCCCATGAGCGCGGTGAAGCTGGCGGAGCAGTTCAGCGCCGAGGCAGCGCGGGCTTGAGGCGGTGTGCCTGGAACACCGCGTTGGCCGGGACGCGGCCTGCGGCCGCTGCTACGCGAAGGCAATCGCGTCGCGATAGGGAGTATATGCATTTCCCGTAGCAGCTGCCGCAGGCGGCGTCCCAGGCCACGCGGTGTATCAGGCGTGGCGGCGCTCGGCGGCGGGGACCGGGCGGCCGAAGTAGTAGCCCTGAAAGTGCGAGCAGCCTTCGCTGATCAACTGCTGCATCTGCTCGGCGGTCTCCACTCCTTCGGCGGTGGTCTTGATCAGCAGGCTGTTGCTCATGCCGGTAATGGCCCGGATGATCGCCAGGGCCTCCTTGCTGTCCGCCATCTCGCGCACGAACGACATGTCGATCTTGATCCGGTCGAACGGGAATGAGCGCAGGTAGCCCAGCGACGAGTACCCGGTGCCGAAGTCATCCAGGGAAATCGCCACGCCCAGCGCCTTCAGCGCCCTGAGCGTGGCGACGTTGCCCTCGCTGTCCTCCAGCAGCACCGACTCGGTGATCTCCAGCTCCAGGCGCTCGGGTTCCAGCCCCGAATCGCTCAGCGCCAGCGCCACCGAATCCACCAGCCCGGGGTTCTTGAACTGCACCGCCGACAGGTTCACCGCCACGGTCTGGCGGGTGCCCCAGCTGGCCGCCTCCTGGCAGGCCAGGTTCAGCGCGCGGTTGCCCACCTCGTGGATCAACCCGGTTTCCTCGGCCATGGTGATGAAATCCATGGGCATAATGGTGCCCTTGGTGGGGTGCCGCCAGCGCAGCAGCGCCTCGTACCCGGAGATCTCGTCGCCGGCGTGGGTAACGATGGGCTGGTAGTGCAGTTGCAGGTGGCCCAGGTGCAGCGCCGTGCGCAGGTCGGTCTCCATGGTGCGGCGGTGGCGCGCCGCTTCGTCGAGCTGGAACTTGAAGCGCTCGAAGCGGTTGCGGCCGTTGCGCTTGGCCTCGTACAGGGCCATGTCGGCGTAGCCCATCAGCTGCTCGGGGCTGTCGTGGTCATGGGGCGACAGGGCAATGCCGATGCTCACGCCTACCGAACAACTGTGCCCCTCGATCAGGAACGGCGGCCGCACGGCCTGGATCAGGCGCTGCGCCGACAGCTCGGCGGCCTCGGCGGTTTCCAGCTCCGGCAGGATCACCGCGTACTCATCGCCGCCCAGCCGCGCCAGGGTGTCGACCTCGCGCAGTTCCACCTTCAAGCGGCTGCTGAGCGCCCGCAGCAGCTTGTCGCCGATGCCGTGGCCCAGGGAATCGTTGACGTTCTTGAAGTCGTCCAGGTCCAGGCACAGGGTGCCGGTAATTTTCCCGCTGCCGTCGGCCAGTTGCAGCGCCTCCTTGAGCTTCTCGTGGAACAGCACGCGGTTGGGCAGCCCGGTCAGCGCGTCATGGTGGGCCATGTGGTGGATGCGGGCGTTGGCTGCCAGCTCGACGGTGACGTCCTCGGCCACGAACAGCACGTATTCCGAGGCGTTGCCCGGGTCCTGGTTGAGCACCGTGCGGCTGCGCAGCGTGCGCGGCCCGCGGTTGGTGGCCACCAGGGTCTCCACGGTCTTGATCGCGCCGATGTTGAGGTCCTGGCCCATCTGCTGCTCGATGTAGGCCGCGGTCTCCGGCGCCAGCGCCTCGCTCATCAACTGGCCGACCATGCTCGCGCCGTTGGGCACGAACAGCGCCTCGGCCTGATGGTTGGCCAGCAGGATGCGCTCGGTCTGCACGTCCTTGACGATCACACTGGCGGGAATGTTGGAGATCACCGAGTCGAGGAACTGTGACAGCGAGCTCATCTCGGCGCTGTACTGCTCAGCCAGCACCTTGGCCTCCAGCAGTGCCAGTTCGGTCTGGCGCCGCTCGCTGATGTCACGCGTCACCTTGGCGAAGCCGATCATCCGCCCCTGGTCATCATGCACGGCGTCGATCACCACGCTGGTCCAGAACGGCGAGCCGTCCTTGCGCAGCCGCACGCCTTCGGCATGGAAGCGCCCTTCCCGCCGCGCGGTTTCCAGGCTGTGGGCAGGCAGCCCGGCGGCGCGGTCCTCCTCGGTGTAGAACACCGAGAAATGCCGGCCGACGATTTCAGCTTCCGTGTAGCCTTTCGCCCGTTCCGCCCCGGGGTTCCAATTGGTGACGATGCCCTCGGGGGAGAGCATGTAGATGGCGTAGTCCACCACGCTCTGCACCAGCAGGCGGTACATGGCATCCGAGTCGGCGTTGAACTGCATGCGTTGCGAACCTCAGGCGGGGAGCGAAGAAAAGCGGGATGGCATTATGCCTTCTTCGTAATAGCGAGGGATACTGCCCGAAAGGAGGAGGAATATTGTGGAATGGGTATGTTAGGGCGCGGGGGCTTGGGACGCGGCCTTTGGCCGCTGCTACGAGACATCGGCGGCGCCCCCCTGCCCATCAGAAGTAATACAGCGCCTCCACCATCGCCGTCAGCTGCGTGCGGTCGCGGCCGTTGCCGAAGGGGCGCTGGTCGTCGCCGCCCTTGAACCAGTCGTAGCGCAGCTCGGGGCGCAGCGACAGGTGCTTGTTCATGTCATAGCGCACGCCGCTGGTCAGCGCATTGAAGGCGCCGCGGGCGGTGGTGGTGGGGAACAGCGCAAAGCCCTCGGGGTCGCTGAAGTGCTCGCCGCGCAGCGACCACGCCAGGTCCTTGCGCAGCTGATAGGTGACCACCGCGTTGGCGCCCCACCACGACGCGCCGTCGAACCCGGGGCCGGTCAGCACGTCCACCGTGGAGGCCTTGCCGTCGCCCGCCTGATGGCCGTAGACCAGCTCCGCGCCCATGGACCAGCGCGCATTGAACTGATGCCAGCCGTTGAGCGAATGCTGCTGCTTGAGCTGCCCCGACGCGGCAATGACCCGCGACGGCGGCGCCTGCACGTCGCCCAGGCTGTCGTCCTGCTCGTTGCCGACCATGAACTCGTAGTCCACCCAGGTGTTCATGTCCGCCGAACGCCAGCGCACGGCGCCGGTCAGCGACTTGTCGTTGTTGTTGTCACGCAGGTTGTTCCAGCCCTGCACCACCCCCAGCTCCAGCCCCAGCAAGCCGGCGTCGCCGTTGTACACGCGGCTGCTGGCCAGCACCCCGGCGACGGTGCCCGGCTCGCTGACGAAGGCGTAGGTCTTGCTGGCGAACGGGTTGCGCGCCAGGCGAATATTGGGCGGGATTTCATAGCCCATGGCCGGGCCGAACACCCCGGCCATGAAGCTGACGCCCGGCCCGTACGGCAGGTACAGGGTCAGCGCGGCGTTGGGCACCGCCAGGAAATAGTCCTTGTCGCGCTGGGCGCGCAGGTTATCCTGCTGGTTCATGTGCAGGCTCTGGTCCCAGCCGTAGGTGCGGGCGAACTGGGCGTTGCGGCCGTAGTTGAATTCCAGGGTGAAGCCCCAGGCCACCGCGTCGGGCCGCGGGCCCGGCAACGGCGTGATGCGTGGCACGAAGGTGGCCGCCAGCGGCTTGTCGATAAACAGATGCAGGCTGCCCAGCTCCAGGCCTTCGTCGGACATGCCGGTGATGGGCAGGTTGCTCAGGCCGTCCTTGCGCTCGGCCCGGGTGGAGCGGTTGTTGCGGGTGTAGGCGACGTCCAGCAGGTTGGACACGGTAATGCCATGGTCGCGTTCGAGGGTGTCGCCGAACAGGCTGCGAAACAGCGTGCCCTCCCCCGGCTCCTCGGCTTCATCGGCATGGCAGTTGACGATCGCCAGGGCGGCCAGCACCGCGCCAAGCGCTTTCACTTTGACGTTGATCATGGTCTGTCTCTTGTTGTTATTGTCAGCGACCCACCCGCGCGGGTGGGCCGGGAAAAACGTCTGTCAGAGATTGGTGGCCTGGAAACTCACCAGGCGCCAGCCGGCGGCCTCACGCGCCCACACCTGGGTGGTCATCACGTCCATGGCACGGCGCTCGCCGCTGCTACGAAACTCGATGTGCTGCAACAGCCGCCCGCTGGCCACTGCCACGTCGCCCAGCACGCGCACCTGCAGCGCCTTGCGTTCCACCTTGAGAAACCGGATGGCGCCGCGCACCAGTTGCAGGTACTGCTGCTTGCCGTCGACCTGGCCGGTGGCGTGCACATGCACCAGCTGCTCGTCGAGCAGCTCGGCCAGGCCGTCCAGGTCGTTGGCCACCAGCGCCCGGCAACGCAGCGCCTCCAGTTCGTTGATGGTGTCGATGATGGCGTGTTCACTCATGACGCTTGCTCCTTGAAGAAAGGGGGACACAGGCCATCAGGCTTCGGCACGCACGGTGTTCTCCAGCATGCCCAGGCCGTCGATCTCGATCCGCACCCGGTCGCCCTCGCGCAGCCAGCGCGGCGGCTTGAAGCCGCCACCGATGCCGCCCGGCGTGCCGGTGAAGATCACGTCGCCCGGCTCAAGGGTCATGACTTTCGACAGGTGCGCCACCTGCTGGTAGCAGTCGAAGATCAGCTGGTCGGTGTTCGAGGCCTGGCGCTGCTCGCCATTGACGAAGCAGCGGATACCCAGCGTGTGCGGGTCGCCGACCTCATCGGCGGTGACGATCCAGGGGCCGAACGGCGCATGGCTGTCAAAGCTCTTGCCCAGCAGGAACTGCGAGGTGCGCAGCTGCCAGTCGCGCACGCTGACGTCGTTGCCCACGCAGTAGCCGAAAATCGCCTGCCGGGCCTGCTCGGGGGACAGGTGACGGGCGCGCCGGCCGACGATGAAGACCATCTCCGCCTCGTAGTCCAGCGCCTCGGACACCCGCGGCAGGTCCACCGGCGCGTAGGGGCCGTTGGCGGCCGTGTTCATCATGGCGAACCACAGCTGCTCGGCGGGCATGTCCATGCCCGACTCGGCCACGTGGTCGGCGTAATTCAGGCCGATGCCCAGCAGCTTGCCGGGGCGCGGCACCGGTGCCAGCAACGTGACCTGGGCCAGCGGCGTGCCGGTGGCCGCGCTGGCGGCCAGTTCGGCCAACTGCGGCTGCCACAGCGCCCACTCGCGGATCAGCTCGATCATGCTGGCCGGCGCGTCGTTGAAATGGTCGCGCAGGGCCACCACCTGTTCGCCCATCACCAGCCCGACACGGGCCGCACGGCTGGGTGTTTCAAAGGTGCAGAGTTTCATGGTGCTGACCTGTATTGGGGGCCAAGGCTCTGGCCGGTGGCGCAGGTGCCGAGGGCGCACAGCTGTGCGTCACTGGCCCCGGCGCGCCAGTGCGCTACCAGCGCGTCGGCGTCGAACTCCACGCCGATGGGGTTCTGGCGGAAGATCTCCGACTGGAACACCGCCGCGGCGTCGGCTGGGTCGGTGAAATTGTCGACCTGCAGTTCGATGTCGTTGCCCTCGGGGTCGCGGTAGTACAGCGAGGTGGTGGGCCCGTGGTTGATGCTCCACGACGGCAGGATGCCCACGCCCTTCAGGCGTTCGTAGGTGGCCAGCACCTGGGCGATGGTCTGGTAGCTGTAGGCGACGTGGTGCACGCCGACCATGTGGTCGGTTTTCGCCGGCAGTTCGGGCATGTTGAAGAAGGCCAGGCGGTGGTGTTCGTCATCGAAGCTGATGAACGCCAGCACCTCGTCCTGAAACACCAGCCGGGCCTGGAACACCTGGCGGTACCAGTCGACCATGGCCTGGCGGTTGGCGCAGCGGTACACCAGGTGCGCCATCTTCACCGGCACGATGGGCTGGGTAGCCGCCGCGGGTGAGCTTGCTTGCAGTGCAGTCATCTCGGTTCTCCTTGTTCTTGTTCTACGGGTCAGATCGACACTCGACGAAAATCCGTCAGCAATGCCACCAGGCAGGCAAGGAAGCGCCCGGCCTCGGCGCCATCCACCGCGCGGTGGTCCCAGGACAGCGACAGCGGCAGTTGCAGGCGTGGCTGGAACGCCGTGCCATCCCAGCTCGGCGCCATGGCCGCCCTGCCCACGCCGAGGATCGCCACCTCTGGCGCGTTGATGATCGGCGTGAAGTGCCCGCCACCGATGCCGCCCAGGGACGACACCGTGAAGCAGCCGCCGCGCATCTGCGCCGCGCCCAGCTTGCCGCTGCGCGCCAGCTGCGACAGCTCGGCCATTTCCGCGGCGATGGCGGCGATGCCCTTGCGGTCGACGTCGCGAATCACCGGCACCACCAGGCCGTCCGGGGTGTCGGCAGCGAAACCGAGGTGGCAGTACTGCTTGTGCACCACCTCCTCGCCCTGCAGGCTGACGTTGAACTGCGGATAGCGCTGCAGCGCCACCGCGCAGGCCTTGAGCAGGAACGCCAGCAGGGTGACTTTCGCTCCGCCCTCCTGGGCCTCGCGGTTGAGTTGCACGCGCAGCGCTTCCAGCTCGGTGATGTCGGCCTGGCTGTGATTGGTGACGTGGGGGATGCTCACCCAGTTGCGGTGCAGGTTGGCCGCCGACAGGCGCTTGATGCGCGGCCTGGCGCTGCGCTGGATGGCGCCGAACTGGGCAAAGTCGACCTCCGGCCAGGGCAGCACCTCCAGCCCGCCGCCTTTGCCGGCGGGCGACGGTTGCTGGGCCTGGGCCTTGACGTACGCCTTGACGTCCTCGCGCTGGATGCGCCCGCGCGGGTCGCTGGCGGTGACCTTGGCCAGGTCAACGCCCAGCTCGCGGGCCAGCTTGCGCACCGCCGGGCCGGCCAGGGCCAGTGCAACCGGCGCAGGCGGCGAAGACGGTGCAGGCGCCGGCACCGGGGCTGGCTGAACGGCTGCCGGCGCGCTGGCCACCGCTTCGGCGTACTGCACATGGGCGATCAGGCTGCCCTTGGAGACCACGTCGCCGGGCTTGATCAGCACCTCGCGGATGGTGCAAGCGACGGTGCTGGGCACGTCCATCACCGCCTTGTCGGACTCCAGGGTGATCAGCGATTGCTCCACCGTCACCCTGTCGCCCGCCTTGATAAACACTTCGATCACCGGCAAATCGTGAAAATCGCCGATGTCAGGCACCATGAGTTGTTGCATTGGGCAGTCCTCCTTTTTCTCGGCTCAACGGTTCCACGGCGCGTCGAGGGCGACGTCGATGGCGTAGCGTTCACGGGCTTGCGCGGCCAGGCGCGGGTCGATGGCGGCCAGGGCGGCCACGGCGATGTGCTGGCGGTCCATCTCGAAGAAGCGCCGCAGCGCCGGCCGCGTGTCGCTGCGGCCGAAGCCGTCGGTGCCCAGCGCGGTGTATGGCGCCTGCACGTAGGGCGCGATCAGCTCGGCATAGCTGCGCACCTAGTCGCTGGCCGCCACCACCGGGCAGCTGCCGGCCAGGCACTGCTGCACGTGGCTGGGCGCAGGCGCCTCGGCGCCGAACAGCGTGGCGCGCTGCACCTCGCGGGCCTCGCGGGCCAGCTCGGAGAAGCTGGTGACGCTCCAGATCTCGCTGGCGATGCCCCAGTCCGCGGCCAGCAGGTCGGCGGCGGCGATCACCTCGCGCAGGATCGAGCCCGAACCCAGCAGGCGCACCTGGCTGGCGGCGCCCTCCGCGCCACGGCGGCCGAAGCGGCGCATGCCCTTGATCACGGCGGCGTGCTCGGCAGCGTCCAGCGGCGCCTGGGGGTAGTTCTCGTTGGTCACGGTGAGGTAGTAGAACTCGTCGTGCTGCTGTTCCAGCATGCGCCGGCTGCCGTGGTCGATGATCACCGCCACCTCGCTGGCGAACGCCGGGTCATAGGCGCGGCAGTTGGGCACCGTCGAGGCCACCAACTGGCTGCTGCCGTCCTGGTGCTGCAGGCCTTCGCCGGCCAGGGTAGTTCTTCCTGCGGTAGCACCGATCAGGAAACCGCGGGCACGCTGGTCGGCAGCCGCCCAGATCAGGTCGCCTATGCGCTGGAAGCCGAACATCGAGTAGTAGATGTAGAACGGCAGCATGGCCACGCCGTTGACGCTGTAGGAGGTTGCAGCGGCCACCCAGGACGAGATGGCGCCGGCCTCGGTGATGCCTTCTTCCAGCAACTGGCCGTCACGCGACTCCTTGTAGTACAGCATCGCCCCGGCGTCCTCCGGCTCGTACAGCTGGCCCACCGGCGAGTAGATGCCAATCTGCCGGAACAGGTTGGCCATGCCGAAGGTGCGCGCCTCGTCCGCCACGATCGGCACGATGCGCGGTCCCAGTGTTTGATCTTTGAGCAGGTGGGTGAACAGCCGCACCACGGCGGTAGTGGTCGAGGTCTCGCGCTCGTCCGGGGCCAGGGCGAACTGCGCGTAGCTGGCCAGCGCCGGCACCGGCAGCGCCTCGGCGCGGCTCTGGCGGCGTGGCAGGTAGCCGCCCAGCGCCGCACGGCGGGCGTGCAGGTAGCGCATCTCGGCGCTGTCGGCGGCGGGCTTGTAGAAGCGCATTTCCTCCAGCGCGGCGTCGTCCAGGGGAATGGCGAAGCGGTCGCGGAAGGCCTTCAGGGCGTCGACATCCAGCTTTTTCTGCAAGTGCGTGGTGTTGCGCGACTCACCCGCCAGGCCCATGCCGTAGCCTTTCTTGGTCTTGGCCAGGATCACCGTGGGCTGGCCGTTGTGGGCCTTGGCGGCGGCAAACGCGGCGTACAGCTTGCGGAAATCGTGGCCGCCACGGCGCAGGCCGTCGATCTCCTGCGGGGTCATGTGCGCCACCAGCGCCTGCAACTCAGGGTCCTGGTCGAAGAAATGCTCCAGGTTGTAGGCGCCATCGTTGGCCCCCAGGGTCTGGTACTGGCCGTCGACCGTGTGGGCGAAACGGCGCAGCAGCACGTGGTTGTGGTCGCGGGCGAACAGCGCGTCCCAGTCCGAGCCCCACACCACCTTGATCACGTTCCAGCCGGCGCCGCTGAACAGCGCTTCCAGCTCCTGGATGATCTGGCCGTTGCCGCGCACCGGGCCGTCCAGGCGTTGCAGGTTGCAGTTGACGATGAAGGTCAGGTTGTCGAGGTTTTCCCGCGCCGCCAGCGACAGCGCGGCGATGGATTCGGGTTCGTCCATTTCGCCGTCGCCGAACACGCCCCAGACATGGCGGTGTGAGGTGTCGGCGATGCCGCGGTGTTCCAGGTAGCGCAGGAAGCGCGCCTGGTAGATTGAACTGATCGGTCCAATGCCCATGGAGCCAGTGGGGAACTGCCAGAAATCCGGCATCAGCCAGGGGTGCGGGTAGGAACACAGGCCGCCGCCGTCCACTTCCTGGCGGTAACGGGCCAGTTGCGCTTCGTCCAGGTGGCCTTCGAGGAAGGCCCGGGCGTACACCCCGGGCGCCGAGTGCGGCTGGAAGTACACTAGGTCGCCCTTCCCTTCGGCGTTGTCGGCGCGGAAGAAATGGTTGAAGCCGATCTCGAAAATCTCTGCCGCCGAGGCGTAGCTGGAGATGTGCCCGCCCAGCTCGCCGTAGGCCTTGTTGGCCCGGGCCACCATGGCCAGGGCGTTCCAGCGGATGATCGAGGTCAGGCGTTCTTCCATGGCCAGGTCGCCGGGAAACGCCGGCTGTTGCTCCAGGGCAATGCTGTTCTGGTACTGCGAATAAGGGTGCGCGCTGCGGCGCACGCCCAGGTGGCTGGCGTGCTCGTCCAGGCGCCGCAGCAGGTATTCGCCGCGCTGGCTGCCGTCGCTGCGCACCACGGCTTCCAGGGCGTCCAGCCAGTCGCGGGTTTCCTGGTGATCGATGTCGCTGTCGGTCTTTATCGACCCTTCGCGGGTAAAGGAGGTCATGGCAAACACACTCGATTCAGGTTTATCAGGCATGAGCGGGCCCTGGCACGCCGGCGTCGGGTGTGCCTGGGGAGCGTTCATGGGGCTGTTGGGGTGAGCTGCGGCGGGTTACCAGCCGTCGATGCAGCCGCTCCATTCGCTGCCGGGCGAGCGGGCGTGCATCTGGTGGTAACGGCCACTGAAGAACAGCAAGGGCTTGCGCTGGGCGCCGATGCGCAGGTGTTCGATTTCGCCGATGTACAGCAGGTGGTCGCCTGCCGGGTGCACGTCGACCGTGCGCGCCACCAGCTGCACCAGGCTGCCGTCGAGCAAGGGCGTGCCTTCATGGTCGATGAAGGGCAGCTCGGCGCCCTGCTCCGGGCGGCCGCCGAAGTGGCCGCTGAGCCAGCGCTGGCTTTCGGCGAGGAAGTTGACGCCGTAGCGCACGCCCACGTCGACGAAACGGTTGAAACTGGAGGCGTTGCGGATCGACACCAGGATCAGCGGTGGCTCCAGGGACACCGACATGAAGGCGTTGGCGGTCATGCCGGCGGGCTCGCCGTCGGCGTTGAAGGTGACCACGGTGACGCCCGTGGCGAACTGGCCCATCACTGAGCGCAGGAGTTTGGTGTCCATGGGACAGTCCTCGGTCAGGGGGCGATCAAACCAGCGGCGTGACGGTGTTTTCCACACCCAGCAGCGCCTTGCCGTACAGCTCAAAGCCCACCGCCGGCAACGCCACCGCGTGCCGCGCCGCGGTGTTGGAGTCGCGCCACCAGCGCTGCATCGGGCTGGCCTCGGAGAAGCTGCCGGCGCCGTGGGCCGAGAGCAGGATGTTGATGGCCTCGGTGATGTGCGTGTTGACCAGGCCGACATCGGCGCGGATGCGCGCGCGGGTCAGGGTGTCCAGCTTGATGCCCTGGCGCGCCGCGGCGTCCATCTCGTCGGCAGCGCGGAAGGCGCGCAGGTGCGCGGTGTCGATCTTCAGCGCGGCCTCGGCGACCTGCACCTGGAACACCACCGAGTCGGGCTGTTTCTCGAACGAGGTGTAGGCGATGGCCCGCCGCGGTGCGTTGTCGATCACGTACTGCAGCGCGGCGCGGCCCAGGCCCAGTTGCGGGCCATTGAGGATCAAGGCTGCGAACGGCACGAACAGGCCACGGTAGGCGGCTTCGTCCTTGAACTCGGTGGCGTACTCGCCTTCGATGGCGCCGCCCATGTGCAGCAGGCGATGGTTGGGCACGAACACCTCCTCGGCCACCACGCAGTTGCTGCCCGAGGCGCGCATGCCGGCGGTGAACCAGGTGTCTTCGATGCGGTAGTCGGCCTTGGGCATCAGCGCCAGGTACTGGCCGATGACCGCGCCGTTGGCGTCGCGCTCCTCGGCGCCGACCACGGCCCAGTCGGCGTGCAGGCTGCCCGACGACGAATACCACTTGCCGCTGACGATCAGCCCGCCTTCCACCCGCCGGGTGTTGGGCGAGGCGTTGAACACCCCGGCCACCCGCGCGTCGGGGTTGGCGCCGAACACTTCGTTCTGCGCCTGCTCGCAGAATAGCCCGGTGAACCAGGCGCAGACGTTGGTCAGCGCTACTACCCAGGCGGTGCCGCCGCAGGCTTCGCCCAGGGCGGCGGAGACCTCCATGTGCGCCCGCAGCGTGCCTTCGTGGCCGCCAAAGCGCTTGGGCACCATCAGCCGGAACAGGCCGGCGTCCTGGATGGCCTGGATGTTTTCCTCGCAGGTGCGGCGGTTCTTTTCGTTTTCGACGGTGTTCTTGCGCAGCAACGGCTGCAGGGCGCGGGCCCGTTCGACCAGCTCGGCCAGGGTGGGCTGGGCGGCGAATTCAGTGAAGGCGCGTACGGTGTTCAGGTCTGCGTTCATACCAACCTCGGCTATCATAATGAACAAAAATGTCATTTATAACGTTCAGGTGCATGCAAGCCGCCCGGGGCAGTGGGCAGGCAATCATTCAACCAGGTGCGGGTGCGGTGCGGTCAGGTGCGGCGGTGCAGTTTGAAGACGCAGACGTGCCAGTTCGAACGGGCGCTGGGCGAAGTGGGATGCGGGCGTGACGCGGGGTGGGAAGGGATCAACATGCTCGTCTCCTATTATTTTTATGACGATATTGTCATTCCGACAATTGAGTTGAATGTAGGCTAGCCTTGAATACCGCGCAAGGGGTATTTTGAACAAATTTGTCATTCTGATAAGCGGCGCCTAGACTGTCACTCTGACGATCTGTCACTTGAACGAGGTTTTGCAGTGTCCAAGCCCGCACCTGCCACCCCGGTGGTCGACCACCGCCCGCACGTTGCCCTGAAAAAACGCCAGCTGATGCGCGCCAAGCTGCTGGACGCGGCCATGCGCGTGTTTGCCGCCAGCGGCGCCAGCGCCCCGGTCATCGATGATGTGATTCGCGAGGCGGAGGTGTCACGCGGTACTTTCTACAACTACTTCACCTCGCTGGACGAGGTGCTGGTGGCCATCGGGCAGGCGCTGAACAACCAGATGACCACCGACATCCTGCCGGTGTACGACGTGCTCACCGAGCCGCGCCAGCGGGTGGCCACGGCGTTCCGGCTGTTCATGCTGCGCGCCCTGCTCGACCCGCTGTGGGCAGGTTTCGTGACCCGCGTGGATGCCTGGCAGCACACCTCGCTGGTGGCCGAGTACATGTCCCGCGACCTTGAGCACGGCCGGGCCAGCGGCGCCTTTGAGCTGCCGCGCATCGACGTCGCCACCGATTTCCTGATGGGCGCCTCGGCCCACGCCATCCAGGCCCTGCGCCAGGGTGTGGAGGCGCCGGATGCCTATATGGACGAAGCTGTGCGCATGGCCTTGCGCAGCCTGGGGTGCAGCGCCGAGGAATGCGAGGCCGGCATGGTGTTCGCACGCGACTACCTCAAGGCCTGGGCCAACGGCGAAGTCACCGCCACCCGCCCCGCCTGGGCACTGGGCAACCCGTAGCAGCTGCCGAAGGCGGCGTCCGGCGGCGAACCTGCCCAACCGCGGCGCCTGCGGACGCGGCCGTTGGCCGCTGCTACAGACTGTGGGAGCTGGCTTGCCAGCGAGCTTTTATGGCCCCAACAGCTCGCTGGCAAGCCAGCTCCCACAACGACTGTTGCTGCTACGGGGTTATACCGCCATTAACTTTCCTTGCTGATGGGCAGGCTGCGGATGCGCTTGCCGGTGGCGTGGTACACGGCGTTTGCCACGGCCGCCAGGGTGTGGAAGCGCCGGCAACCCGTAGCAGCTGCCGAAGGCGGCGTCCGGCGGCGATTGTGGGAGCTGGCTTGCCAGCGAGCTTTTATGGCCCCAACAGCTCGCTGGCAAGCCAGCTCCCACAACGACTGTTGCTGCTATGGGGTTATACCGCCATTAACTTTTCCTTGCTGATGGGCAGGCTGCGGATGCGTTTGCCGGTGGCGTGGTACACGGCGTTTGCCACGGCCGCCAGGGTGTGGAAGCGCCGGCAACCCGTAGCAGCTGCCGAAGGCGGCGTCCGGCGGCGATTGTGGGAGCTGGCTTGCCAGCGAGCTTTTATGGCCCCAACAGCTCGCTGGCAAGCCAGCTCCCACAACGACTGTTGCTGCTATGGGGTTATACCGTCATTAACTTTTCCTTGCTGATGGGCAGGCTGCGGATGCGCTTGCCGGTGGCGTGGTACACGGCATTGGCCACGGCGGCCGCCAGGCCGGTGACGCCGATCTCGCCGATGCCGCGCGCGCCGAACTCGCTGAGGTTCAGGTCGGGGAAATCCAGCAGGGTCACGTCGATGTCTGGCTGGTCGGCGTGCACCGGCACCACGTACTCGGCGTAGTTGTTGTTCGCCGGCAGACCGGTGCGTGGGTCGAACTCGCCCGCTTCGAACAGGGCCATGCCGATGGCCATGACAATCGCCCCCTCCACCTGGTTGCGCGCGGCCAGCGGGTTGACCACCTTGCCGACGTCAATGGCGCTGACCACCCGCGCCACCCGCAGGCGCGAGATGCCCGGGTCCCAGCGCACCTCGACGAAATGCGCGCCGAAGGAGCGGAAGGAAAACTCCCCCGACTTGGCGCCGCTGTGGAAGAAGCCCTCGGCCCGCGCCAGCCGCTGGCGGTCCAGCACCTGGGCGAAGCTGGCGCGCTGGTCGCCGTTGACCAGCTGCCCGCCGTCCACCTGCAAGTGCTCGGCATCGGCGCCGGCGAACACCCCGCCCGGCGCCACGGCGTATTCACGCAGTTGCGTCAGGGCCTGGCGCGTGGCACCGGCCAGTGCCGGCATCAAGCTGGCGGTGAGCCAGGAGCCACCCGACAAGGCCCCCGGCGGCAACGCCGAGCTGCCCAGTTCCACTTCAATGCGCTCCACCGGCAGCCCGGTCAGCTGCGCCACGGTCTGCGCAGCCACGGTGTAGGTACCGGTACCAATGTCCTGCACGCCCGACTGCACCAGCGCGCTGCCGTCGGCACGCAGGATCACCCGCGCCTCGGTGGGCATCTGGAACGCCTCCCAGTTGCAGGCGCCCACGCCGTAGCCAATGATTTCGTCGCCGTCCCGCATGGAGCCAATTTCGCCATTGCGCCGCGCCCAGCCAAAGCGCTGCGCCGCCTGCGCCAGCGCTTCGGGCAGGTGGTTGCCGGAAAACGGCAGGTTCAGCGCCTCATCTCGGGTGGCCAGGTTCAGCTTGCGGAACGCCACCGGGTCCATGCCCTGCAGCAAGGCCATCTCGTCAATCGCCGACTCCAGGGCAAACAACCCAGGGGCGGCGCCCGGCGCGCGCATGGAGGTGGGCGTGCCGCGGTTGAGCGGGCTGTGCTTGTGCGACACCAGCACGTTGGGGCAAGAATACAAGCTGCTGGTGACGCCACCGCAGGCCTCGGTGTAGGCGTCCAGGGTGGAGGTGCTGTTGACCGACTCATGCCGGATCGACAGCAGTTTGCCGCTGGCATCGGTGGCCAGGCGAATACGCTGCTGCGTCTCGGGCCGATGGCCCACGGTGGTGAACATCTGCGCCCGCGGCAGCATCAGCTGCACCGGCCGCTGGGTGGCCTTGGCGGCCATGCAGGCGGCCACCGAATGCGGCCATGGCCACAGCTTGCCGCCGAACCCCGAGCCAATGAACGGCGCGCGCACCTCGACCTTGTCCGGCGGCAGGTCGAAGACGTTGGCGAGCATGTTGCGGTGGTTGACCACGCCCTGGGTGGCCTCGTAGACGTACAGCCGGCCGTCCTGCCACCAGGCGGTGGTGGCGTGCATTTCCATCGGGTTGTGCACCTCCACCGGCGTCGTGTAGGTCTGGTCCAGCTGGTGCGCCGCACCCTCGTAGCCAGCCTGGGGGTCACCACGGCTGTGGCCGCGGCCGCCGTCCGTGGCGCCATGCAGGCGCAGGGCGTCGGCCAGGGTCTTGGTCGGCTCGCTCGCCTCATAGTCGACCTTCACCTGGTAGGCCGCGGCGCGCGCATGTTCGAAAGTGTCGGCTACCACCAGCGCCACGAACTGGCCCGGGTAGTACACACCATCGTCCTCGAACGGCAGCCGGTGCTCATCGGCCTTGCTGGCGGTCAGCACGTCCTTGAGCGGCGTGTTGGGCGTGCGGTGCAACGGCCCGACGTTGCCGTGGTGCAGCACACTGACCACGCCAGGCATGGCTCTGGCCCGGGCGTCGTCGATGGCCCGCACGCGGCCACTGGCAACGCTGCTGTACACGCCATAGGCGAACAGCAGGCCGGGCATGGGGTGGTCGGCGGCGTAGCGCGCCGCGCCAGTGACTTTCTGACGGCCGTCCACGCGGGGCGTGGGGGTGCCGATAATGCTCTGGTTCATGGGCAGCTCCTAGGCGGTCAGGTCTCGCAGGTTGCGGATGATGGCCTGCTGCCCCAGGGGGATCTTGAAGGCGTTGTTTTCGTAGGCGTGGGCGTCCTGCATGGCGAGTTGCGCCACGCGGGTGAAGCTGTCCAGCGTTGCCGGCTGCCCCACCAGCGCCTGCTCGGCTTCGCGCGCGCGCCAGGGCTTGGTGCCCACCCCGCCCAGGGCGATGCGCGCCTGGGTAATGCGCGGGCCATCGAGCACCAGCACCACCGCGCTGGACGCCAGGGCGAACTGGTACGAGGTACGGTCGCGCAGCTTCAGGTAGCCCGAGCGGCTGTTGGCCAGGGGCGCGTCCAGGGTCAGGTGGGTGATCAGCTCGTGGGGCTGCAGCGCGTGTTCCTGCCAGGGCGTGTCGCCGGGCAGCAGGTGGAAGTCGGCAAAGTCGATTTCCCGCGAGCCGGCCGCGCCCTGCACGGTGACGCGCGCACCGATGGCCGCCACCGCCACGCACATGTCCGAGGGGTGGCTGGCAATGCAGTGCTCGCTGGTGCCCAGCACCGCGTGCACGCTGCGGTTCAGCCCGCCGATGGCCGCGCAGCCGCTGCCCGGCTGGCGCTTGTTGCAGGGCGAAACGCCGTCGCGGAAGTAATTGCAGCGCACCCGCTGCATGATGTTGCCGGCGGTGGTGGCCTTGTTGCGCAACTGCGTCGAGGCACCGGCCAGCAGCGCCTGGGACAGCACTGGGTAGTGCAGGCGCACCCAGGGGTGCCGCGCCAGGTCAGTGTTGCTGACCAGCGCGCCAACCCGCAGGCGGCCGTCGGGCAAAGGCTCGATCTGCTTGAGCGCCAGGCGGTTGATATCGACCAACTGGTCGGGCTGCATCACGTCCAGCTTCACCAGGTCGAGCAAGCTGGTGCCGCCGGCCAGGTACAGGCGCTGGCCCGTGCCGGACGCGGTGCGCACGGCGTTGGCGGCCGAGTCGGCGCGCGAATAATCGAAGGTACGCATCAGACCGCCCTCCCCATCTTCGCCCGCGCCGCCTGCACGGCCGCCAGGATGTTCTTGTAGGCACCGCAGCGGCAGATATTGCCACTCATGGCCTCGCGCACGCTGGCGTCATCGGCGGGGATGTTCGGGTCGTCGAGAATGGCCACCGCGCTCATGATCTGCCCCGAGGTGCAGTAGCCGCACTGGTAGGCGTCGTGCTCCCAGAACGCCTGCTGCACCGGGTGCAGCGCGCCGTCCTTGGCCAGCCCTTCGATGGTGGTGATGCTCTCGCCATCATGTTGCACGGCAATGGACAGGCACGAATTGATCGCCACGCCGTTCACCAGCAAGGTGCAGGCGCCACATTGGCCGTGGTCGCAGCCTTTCTTGCTGCCGGTCAGTTGCAGGCGGTCGCGCAGCACGTCCAGCAGGATAGCGTTGGCCGGCACGTTGAGGCTGTGCCACTGGCCGTTCACCTGCAGCTTGATGCGCTGCTCGCCAGCGGCGGGCGCGTCCGGGTCGTTGACCTCGGCCGCCGGCGCCACGCCATGGGCCAGCGCTGGCGGTATCCAGTGGGACACGGTGGCGGCGGCGATGCCCGAGGCACCGAACTTGAGGAAATTGCGCCGCGACGCCTGGGGCGCCGCCGCATCATGGGCATCGGCCGGTGGCCTGTTCTTCTGGTCAGTCATCAGGTTCACCCTCACGTGGGTTGCATCACATTGCAGCTGACTACTGAAGGGCCACCGGGTTCGATCCAGTGGCCCAGCGGTGCTTCAGAGCTCCTGGCGGGTCGGCCGGAAGAGGATTTCGTTGATGTCGACCTCCGGCGGCTGGCTGATGGCGAACGCCACGGCGCGGGCGAACGACTCAGCAGGAATCGCGTACTCGTTGTAGAAGCTCTGGATGTGCCCGGCGATATCGGCCTCGGTGATGCTGGCCGGCAGGTCGGTGTCGATCGCGCCCGGGGAGATCACCGTGGTGCGGATGTCGTAGGGCTTGACCTCCTGGCGCAGGCCTTCGGAGATCATCAGCACGGCGCTCTTGGTCGCCGCGTACACGGCGCTGCCCGGGCGCACCTTGTGGCCGGCCACCGAGGAGACGTTGATGATCTGCCCGGCTTTCTGCTGGATCATGTGCGGCAAGGCGGCGGCAATGCCGTGCAGCACACCCTTGATGTTGACGTCGATGGTCTGGTGCCAGTCCTCGATTTTCAGGCGTTCGAGCGGCGAGTGGGGCATGATCCCGGCGTTGTTGATCATCACGTCGATGCGGCCGAAGGCGCTCACGGCCTGGTCCACCAGGGCCTTCACGGCCACGGCGTCGGTGACGTCGGTGGCCACGGCCAGGGCTTCTGCGCCGCTGGCGCGCAGCGCCTGGGCCACGGCTTCGATACGCTCCAGGCGGCGCGCTGCCAGCACCACCCGCGCGCCCTGGGCGGCCAGGTGGCGTGCGGTGGCTTCGCCCAGGCCGCTGCTGGCGCCGGTGATGACCACGACCTTGGCGGAGATGTTATTGCTCATGGAGTTGCCTCTGCGTGAGTGACGGTAGGATGGTCATCAGCATAGGTTGATGGTAAAACCTCAACAATCCGTGCCATTGCGCACGATGTAATGAGGATTTTTCATCAATGCAACGCGCCGGCCTGTCCGAACTCAACGCCTTCGCGGCGATCGCCGAATTGAAGAGCTTCCGCGCCGCCGCCGCCAGGCTGGGCGTGTCGCCCTCGGCGCTGAGCCACACCATGCGCAACCTGGAGGCACGCCTGGGCCTGCGCCTGCTGAACCGCACCACCCGCTCGGTGGCCCTGACCGAGGTGGGCGAGCGCCTGCTGCGGCGGATCATGCCGGCGCTGGCCGACCTGGATGAAGCGGTGACCGAAGTGGTGTCGACCAGCAACCGCCCTTCGGGCTCGGTGCGCATCAGCGCCGCCGAAGCCGGCGCGCGCCCGATCATCCGCGAGGTGCTGCCCGCGTTCCTGGCCACCTACCCGGACATCCACGTCGAGTTCGTCATCGACACCCGCTTCGTCGACATCGTCGCCGATGGCTTCGACGCCGGCATCCGCGTGCACGAGGACATCCCCCTGGACATGGTCGCGGTGCCCTTCGGCGAGCCCCTGCGCTTCGCCGCCGTGGCCTCGCCCGCCTACGTGGCGCAGTACGGCACGCCACGCGCGCCCCACGACCTCAAGCAGCACCGCTGCATTCGCTACCGTTTCGCCAGCGGCGCGATGTACCACTGGGGCATGGAGCGCGGCGGCGAGGTGGCGGTCATCGACGTGGACGGGCCGATGACCCTGGGCAACACCAACCTGATGGTGGACGCCGCCCTGGCCGGCATCGGCGTGGCCTGGATACCCCACTACCACGTCGAGGCCCACGTGCAGGCCGGGCGGCTGCTGCACCTGCTGCCCGAATGGAGCCCGACGCTGCCGGGGCTGTGCTTCTATTACCCGGCCAACCGCCACCCGCCGATTGCCCTGAGGCTGTTCATGGACGCGGTGCGCGAGTGGGAACATCGGCGCCGGCTCGAGCCGCGCTGAAAACGACCCCGGCGCGCCGCCCATGTCGTTCCCTGAAAGCCTCGTGGCGCAACTGAAACAGCCCGCCGCTTGCACCCGGTTTAAGCTAGCGCCCCAGGAACGCCTGACAAAACAATAACATGCAAAGCGGCGTGGCCCTGGATTGGCGCTGTCGAGCTTCACCTGCCTCTTCGTGTCACTGCCCTTCTCTGCCCCCTAAAACCCTCGAACAAGAGCAGAGTATGACGAGCCTGAACGATCAAAGCGGCGGCCAGCTGTCCAACGGCTTCAAACCGCGCCACGTAACCATGCTGTCCATTGCCGGGATCATTGGCGCGGGGCTGTTCGTCGGCTCCGGCCATGCGATTGCCGCCGCCGGCCCCGCCGTCATCCTCGCCTACCTGGCCGCCGGCACCCTGGTGGTGCTGGTGATGCGCATGCTTGGCGAGATGGCCGTCGCCAACCCCGACACCGGTTCCTTTTCCACCTACGCCGAAAAAGCCATCGGGCCCTGGGCCGGCTTCACCATCGGTTGGCTGTACTGGTGGTTCTGGGTGCTGGTGGTGCCCATCGAGGCGCTGGCCGCCGGGCACATCCTCAACCAGTGGTTTCCCTGGTGCGACACCTGGATCTACGCCCTGGCGTCGGTGGTGCTGCTGAGCATCACCAACCTGTTCGGCGTCGACAAATACGGCGAGTTCGAATTCTGGTTCGCCCTGCTCAAGGTCACCGCCATCATCGGCTTCATCGGCTTCGGCGCCGCCGCGTTGCTGGGCTGGCTGCCGCTGCATGAAGGCCCCGGCATCGTCAGCCTGATGCGCGAGCACGGCGGCTTCGCCCCCCACGGCCTGACCGCGGTGGTCGGTGCGTTCATCACCATCATGTTCAGCTTCATCGGCACCGAGTCGGTGACCATCGCCGCCGCCGAGTCGGGCGAGCCATCGCGCAACATCGCCAAGGCCACCCGCTCGGTGATCTGGCGCATCGGCGTGTTCTACCTGCTGTCGATCATGGTGGTGATTTCCGTGGTGCCCTGGAGCGACCCGGCACTGGCCAGCGTCGGCTCCTACCAGCGCGCCCTGGAGCTGCTGCAGGTACCCCACGCCAAGCTGATCGTTGACCTGGTGGTGCTGGTGGCCGTGACCAGTTGCATGAACTCTTCGATCTACATCGCCTCGCGCATGCTCTACTCCCTGGCCCGCCGCGGCGATGCGCCCGCAGCGGCGGCCAAGACCTCAGGCAACGGTGTGCCGCGCCGCGCCGTGCTGGGCACCGCCGCCGTCGGCGCCTTCATCGCCGCCCTCAACCATTTCGCCCCCGCCAGCCTGTTCGACTTCCTGCTGTCCAGTTCGGGCGCCGTGGCGCTGCTGGTGTACCTGGCGATCGCCGTGTCGCAGCTGCGCATGCGCCGCACCCAGGGCGACGCCCTGACCTTCAAGATGTGGCTGTTTCCCTGGGCGACCTATGGGGTGATCCTGTTCATCCTGGCAGCGATCGCCGTGCTGCTGTTCACCCCCGACCACCGCGCCGAGGCCACCAGCACGCTGATCCTGGCGCTGGCGGTGTCGTTCGTGGGCATCATCACCTGCCGGCGGCGCACGGCCACGGCAGGCGCGGCGGTGAAAGCGCCGGCCTGAGTTCCACGCCGCCCCGGGGCTGCGCACGCCATGTATCGGTTTGTATCTGGCGCCGCCAGCGATACGCAGTGCTACCGGGGCGGCCACTGGCGACACATCGGCAACACATCAAGCGGGCCCAATGGCCACGTCGACACCGTTCGACCCCACGCCCACTTGATAGGACATCCGCCATGCCCACTGCCGCCAACCATAGCCTCCTCGCCCTCGCCCTGCTCATGGGCCTGGCCGGCCCTGCTGCCGCCGACACCGCCGCGGACGCCATCCGCCCGTACCACGTGCACGTGGACGAGCAACAACTCACCGACCTGCGCCAACGCCTCGCCGCCACGCGCTGGCCGGACAAGGAAACCGTCGCCGACACCTCCCAGGGCGTGCAACTGGCCCAGGTGCAGGCGCTGGTGAAGTACTGGGGCGACGGCTATGACTGGCGCAAGGCCGAGGCCCGCCTCAATGCGCTGCCCGAGTTCATCACCACCATCGACGGCGTCGACATCCAGTTCATCCACGTGCGCTCGCGCAACCCCCATGCCATGCCGCTGATCCTGACCCACGGCTGGCCCGGCTCGCAGTTCGAGTTCCTCAAGGCCATCGGCCCGCTGACCGACCCGGTGGCCTACGGCGGCCGCGTGGAGGACTCGTTCGACGTGGTGATCCCGTCCATTCCCGGCTACGGTTTTTCCGGCAAGCCCACCGAGCTGGGCTGGGGCCCCGAGCGCGTGGCCAAGGCCTGGGACGTGCTGATGAAACGCCTGGGCTATAGCCATTACGTATCCCAGGGCGGCGACCACGGCTCGGTGATTTCCGACGCCCTGGGCCGCCTGGCGCCGCCCGGGCTGCTGGGCATCCACCTGAACATGCCGGCCACGGTGCCACCGGAGCTGGTCAAGCCAATCAACAGCGGCGACGCCCCGCCCGCCAGCCTGGGCGGCGCCGAGCGCGACGCCTACAGCGCGCTGAGCACCTTCTTCGGCCGCAATGCCGCCTACGGCGCCCTGATGGTCACCCGGCCGCAGACCATCGGCTACCTGCTGTCGGACTCGCCGGCCGGCACTGCGGCGTGGATGTACGAGAAGTTCGCGGCCTGGAGCGACAGCGACGGCCACCCCGAGCGCGTGCTGAGCCGTGACGAGATGCTCGATGACATCAGCCTGTACTGGCTGACCAACACCGGCGCCTCGGCCTCGCGGTTCTATTGGGAGAACAACAATAACAACTTCAGCGCCGCGGCGCAGAAGACCGCCGACATCAAGGTGCCGGTGGCGATCAGCGTGTTCCCCCACGAAATCTACCGCGCGCCCAAGCGCTGGGCGCAGCGCGCCTACCCATCGCTGAGCTACTTCCACGAAGTGGCCAAGGGCGGCCACTTCGCCGCCTGGGAGCAGCCGCAGCTGTTCAGCGAGGAACTGCGCGAAGCGTTCCGCCCGCTGCGCAAATAATGGCCGCCCGTAACAGCTGCCGTCAGGCGGCGTCTGCTTCACGCGGTGCATCAGCTTTACCGCAGCGGCCGTGACGCGGCCTGGGGCCGCTGCTACGGGAGGTTGGCGTAGCAGCTGCCGGCAGGCGGCGTCTGCTTCGCGCGGTGCGCCAGGTTTACCGCAGCGCCCGTGACGCGGCCTGGGGCCGCTGCTACGGTAGATCGGCGTTCACGCGGTGGGCCCGGTTTACCCGTGGTTTCAGTGCAGGCCAGCCTTGCGCAGTTCCGCCACGTCCGCGGCCTTGAGGCCATAGTCGGCACCACCGAACTGCTTGCCCACGTAGTTGGCCAAGTTCGCGATCTGCTCGTCCGTCAATGAACGACCAAACGCCGGCATCACCACCTTGTCGTTGCCCATGTCACGCTGCACACCCTGCAACATCACCAGCACCAGGTTGTTGGCGTTGTCGGCGCCCACCACACTGTTCTTGTACAGCGACGGGTAGTAGCCATTGCCGATGCCGCCACCCGACCACTGGTGGCAGCTGGCGCAGTTGCCGCTGTACAGGTTGGCGCCCTCGGCCTTGATCGGCGCACCACGCACCGCCGCCAGGGAGGCAATCGGGGCGCCCTGCTCGCTGCGCGCCTTGTCGATGTCGTTGGCTTGGGCCGGCACGCTGCGCAGGTAGGTGACCATGGCCTTGAGGTCGGCCTCGCTCAGGTGGCGGGTGCTTTTCTCGATCACTTCGGCCATGGGGCCACCGGCTTGGGCGCGGCCCGGCACGTTGCCGGTGCCCAGGTAGCGGATGATCTCGTCATCGCTCCAGCTGCCGATGCCGTCCTGCTTGTGGCTGCTGATGTTGAAGGCCTTCCAGCCGGCAAGGTCGGCGCCGGCGAATTTCTTCGAGTCCTTGAGGCCCATGGTGATGTCGCGCGGGGTGTGGCACTGGCCGCAGTGGCCCAGGGCGTCGACCAGGTAGGCGCCGCGGTTCCACGCCTCGCTCTGCTGGGGCTGCGGCTTGAAGCGGCCTTCCTTGAAGTTGATGAGGTTCCAGAACATCAGCGACCAGCGCTGGTTGAACGGGAACGGCATCTGGTTCGCCGGCACCACGTTGTGCACAGGCGGCGTGCTCATCAGGTAAGCCTTGATGGCCAGCACATCGTCGTCGGTCAGCGCGGTGTAGTCAGTGTAGGGGAACGCCGGGTACAGGTTCTCGCCGTCCTTGCCCTTGCCTTCGTGCACGGCGCGCAGGAACTGGGCGTCGGTCCAGTTGCCGATGCCGGTGTCCTTGTCCGGGGTGATGTTGGGCGAGAACAACGTGCCCATGGGCGTCTTGAACGGCGTGCCGCCGGCGAACGGCTGGCCGCCCGCGGTGGTGTGGCAAGCCTCGCAGTCGGCGGCGCGGGTCAGGTACTCGCCCTTCTTGATCAGCGCGTCGTCGGCGTTGGCGCCCAGGCTTGCCAGGGACAATGCGGCGACCAGCAAGGTGATGCAGTGTTTAGTGGCTTTCATCACAGGGCTCCTCAGGCGCGCACTTCGGCAAGCAGCTTGTCGCCCAGGCGCACGGCCAGCGCCACCAGGGTCAGGGTGCAGTTGACGTTGCCGGCGCTGGCCATCACGCCGCTGGAGGCGATGAACAGGTTGGGATGGTCATGGCTGCGCAGGTCGGCGTCCACCACCGAGTCCTTGGGGTCGTTGCCCATGATCAAGGTGCCCATGATGTGGTTGTTATTGAAGTAGGTGTCGAAGTAAGTCACGTCGGTGCCGCCGAACAGCTCGGCAATCTTGGCGAAATGCTCGCGGCAGACCACGGCGGCCTTGTCCACGTACTCGTCGACGAAGTAATGCACCTCGGGCTTGGGGATACCCAGGGCGTCGGTTTCGGTGTCGCTGGCACGGATGCGGTTGTTGGGGTTGGGCAGGATGTCGAAGAAGCTGTTGACCATCATCCAGCGCGAGGCCACGTCGCGAATCTGCTCGTTCAGCTCGTCACCCACCAGGCCCTTGCCCACCAGGTATTCGGCCACCGGCCGCACCGGCGAGTAGTTGCCGACGTTGATCTTCATCGACGAGCGCTCGTTGCGGAAATCACCGTCGCGCAGGTTGTTGATGCACGACAGGCGCATGGGCCCGCGGCCTGGCCACAGCGGTTCGTTGGCCAGGAAACGGACGCTGGTGCCGGGGTGGTCCATCAGGTTGCGGCCCACCTGGTCGGAGCTGTTGCCGATGCCGTTGGGGTTTTTCTCGCTCTTGCTGATCAGCATCAGCTTGGGCGTTTCAATGGCGTTGGCGGCCAGCACGAAATGCTTGCCGGTGACGCGCACGCTGGTCTTGTCCGGGTTGTAGTAATGCACGGCGACGATGCGGTTGGCGTCATCGTGCTCGATGCGGTAGACCACGGCGTTGACGATCAGCTTGGCACCGGCCGCTTCCGCGCGGCGCAAAGCAGTACCGCCGTCGTACTGGGCTTCGATCGGACAGATCGGCATGCAGTTGCTGTTGCCGCAGCACGCCGGGCGGTCCTCGAAGGCCACGCTGTTGCGGCCGGCCGGTTCCAGCACGGCTTCGTAGCCGGCGGGCGCCACCACGTCCTTGAAGCGCTGGTCCAGGTAGGACATTTTCAGCGGCGGCAACGGGTACGGCTTGCTGCGCGGCGAGCCCAGGTCTTCGGCCGGGCCGGACACGCCCAGCTCCTGCTCGGCTTGGCAGTAGAACGGCTCCAGCTGGTCGTAGCTGATGGCCCAGTCGCGGCCCACGCCGTACTTGGTCTTCATGCGGAAGTCGTTGGGCAGCAGGCGCCAGGCCTGGGCCGACCAGTGCCAGGTGGTGCCACCAGCAACGCGCAGGTAACCGGCCTTGTAGGGGGTGGGGCCCTTCTGGATAAAGTAGCCGTTGTCCTCGGGCGAGTACTGCGGGTGCGGGGCGTGCTCGGTGGGTTTGTACGGGCTTTGCAGGTCGCCCTTGAAGGCGGAGTTGCGGTAGCTCTCGACGATTTCCCAGCGCTGGATGCGCGGGCCGGCTTCGAGCATCAGCACGTCGATGCCGGCGTTGGCGAGTTTGCGGGCGATCTGGCAGGCGGCAATGCCCGAACCGACGATCACCACGTCAGCGGAAGTTGGTGTGGTCATGATGGCTCTCGGGTCAGTTGGCAGGCAGCGGGTACGGCTTGGCTTCCCAATACCCCGGCGCACCGCGGGCATAGGTGGGCAGCACCACCATGTCTTTGATCGGCGGGTACATCAGCGCCTGTTCATAGGCATACGCCTGGTTGCCAACCACCCCGAGGTACCAGGCACGGGTAATCAGGGCCGGCACGAGGGCCAGTTCCTTGTGCTGGGCGGTGATATCGGCGGTGAGGTTGCGGGTAGCCTGGCCACGCTGGGCCAGCCACTGCTTGAAGGGCGCCAGCAGGCGGGTGAAGTCGGGGTTGCCCTGGCTCAAGGCCGCGAACAATACCCGGCCCAGCGCCGGGTCCAGCACCTGCTGGCCACACAGCGGCTGGGAGATCGCCATGAACAGGGCGAAATCATCCTGCGCCAAGGTGTCGGCCAGCACGCGGCCCAGCGGTGACAGGCTGAAGGCGGCCGAGGCCGCCATGGCCACGGCACCCGCCCTCAGCACGGCACGCCGGCTGAATACATCAGAGTCTGATAAGGAGGTCATGTTTTTTTTCTCAGGCACACGGCAAGGTAAATCTAGTTCTTCTGGGGAGACTGGTCAGGTAGCCCACGGGAAATGCCCGCATTGTTTAGGTAACTACCTGGTTCGTCTAACGCGTAACGGGTATCCAGCCATGCGTTTTGTTTATGCCGTGAAACAATCCCTGCTTAAAGATTCATGCTATGCCGCTGGGTTTGCGCATTCGATTTCACGGTCGGCTAGCGGCACACCCAGCCACGCTCGATGGCCGGCGCGAACAGGCGCCGGTACAGCGCTTCCAGGCCATCGAGCAACCGCCGTTGCAGCGTGGCCGCGTGCAGCACCGCCACCACCAGCCAGTAGCAGGCCACCGCCACCACCAGCGAGCCGGCGATGTCGAAGGGGAAATGCACGCCCAGGTAGATACGCGCCAGCCCTACCAGCGCGCCCAGCGTCAGTAGCAGCCCGCCCAAGGCCTTGCGCCAGGTACAGAGCCCCAGGCCCACGGCAAAGAACACCACGGCGTGGTCGCTGGGGAAGGAGGTCTCGGCGGCGTGTGCCAGGTAGGTGTGGCCCAGGGGGATCATGAACGGCCGCGGGTGCATGAAGCACAGGCCGATCAACACATTGCAGCACAGCGCCAGGCCGGCGGTCTGCGCCGCCATCAGCACCGCCGCGCGGCAGGCGCGCGAGCCCCACAACCACAGCGCCAGCAGCAACAGCGCTACCCCACCGATCAACCACTGGGCGACGGCCGTGGCCAGGAACAGCATGATGTGCGGAGGGTGTTCGCCGGCATTGAGCCACATGAACAGCGTGCGGTTGAAGGCTTCCATCGGTACGGCTCCAGCGAAGACGAATGAGATAACACTTCGCCAGCATGCGCACTGGGCGGTCAAAAGCAGGTGAAAGGCTGGTCACAAACCCGTAGCAGCGGCCGCTGCGGTAAACCTGGCTCACCGCGTGAATACGCCGATCTTCCGTAGCAGCGGCCGCAGGCCGCGTCAGTGCCTGCTCAACTGAAGACAATACGCGCCACCAGGCCGTGGGGCACGCGGTTGAACAGGGTCAGGGTGCCGTTGTGCGCCTGCACGATGTCGTTGACGATGGACAGGCCCAGGCCGACGCTGCCGGGGCGGTCGCCGCGCGAAGGGTCGAGGCGGAAGAAGGGTTCGATGACGTCCTTGAGCCGCTCCGGGGCAATGCCCGGGCCGTTGTCGGCGACCTCGACGGTGATCACCCCGCCCACCACCGTGGCACTGACGGCCACCTGGGTGGCGAAGCCCAGGGCGTTGTCGATGAGGTTGCACATCACCCGCTGGATGGCGTCCGGGCGGCACTGGAAACGCAGCTGCAGCGGGCCGTCGTAGGCGATGTGCGCGCCGGCGTCCTCGTAGTCGTCGCACAGGGTGGACAGCAGCGCGCCCAGGTCCAGCCATTCCTTTTTCTCGGCATGCGAACTGCTGCTCAGGTACGCCAGCGCCGAAGAAACCATGGTCTGCAGCAGGCTGATGTCGCGGATCAGCTTGTCCCGGGAGATCTCCTTGCGGTCGGTTTCCAGTTGCAGGCGCATGCGCGTCAGCGGCGTGCGCAGGTCGTGGCTGACCGCCGCGAGCATGCGCGTGCGGCCCTCGATGGAGGCGGTGATGCGCTGCTGCATCAGGTTGAAGGCATGGGCGGCGCGGCGAATCTCCAGCGGCCCTTCCTCGACAATGGGCGCCACCACGATGTCGCGGCCGAAGGCCTCGGCCTGGTCGGACAAGCGCCGCAGCGGGCGCACCACGCGCCAGGCGGCCCAGGCCGACAGCGCGGTCACGCCCACGCACAGAAACAGCAAGGCACCGAAGAACGGAAAGGAAAACCGCGGTGGCTCGCGCTCGATGCGCATGGTGCGCACCTCCAGGGTCTGCTCGCCCAGGGGCACCAGGATCTGGATATTGGCCTGGTCGGCGTCGGGGTTGCAGGCGTGGGCGCTCACCGGTTGCCCAGGCCCCAGTTCGTCGCGCAGGGCCTTCTGCAGGTCGCGGGAGTTGAGGTTGGTGTCCGGGCACGGGGTAATCGACGGCTGCAGGGTCATCTTCAGGCCCAGGGCCTGGGCCGAGGCCTGCACGTACTGGCGCTGTTCGGGCGGGGTGGCGCGCAACATCTGCACCAGGTTCGACACCCGGTAGGTGGTCTGCCATGGCCACGGCGGGCTTGGCGGCCCGCCGGGCAGGAACAGCAGGCCCAGGAAGACCAGGAAGGTGACCACGGACGAGCCGGTCACGATCGCCAGGATCTGGCCACGAATGGTGCCGAAGTGGCGCAGTATCATGAGTCCGTCATGGAAGGCTGGTTCAAGGGGCGGCTACCGTGATGGGGGTGGTTTAACGTCGGTAGGTGGAGTGTGCGCCACCCTGGCGGTGCCGCGCACCGCCATTGCATGTCAGGGTGGATACGTTGCCTGATGAACAGCACTGCACCTGTAAGTTCTGACAGTATCGCCGCCTGGGTAACCGGCATATCGTCCGGCTTTTCCCCAAACGAGTGCACAATCATGTCGATTAATCATAGCAACCTTGCTCACCCTGGCGAACTGGACCTTGAGTTTGGTGACAATGGCAGAAGCGTGCTGCCGGCCTTTGCTGACCAGGACAGGATGACAGGTGGCCTGTGCTTGGCGGCCGGTGAACATTTTTTTGTGGCCGCGCATGCCAGCGAACGACTCATCGCCAAATACGCCCTGTGCAAGTTCCGGCCCGACGGGGCATTGGAAACTTCCTTTGGCGGAAACAGCGGCTTTATCCTGGGGGAATATCCCTCTGAGAGAAACGCCCAAGGCGAAGCGGTACGCACTCAAGCCCATGGCGGTCAGGAAAAAATTGTGTTGGTGGGTAGCGCCTTTCCTCCGCAAGTGGAGTTTGGCGTGCCCGTTACACTCTGGGTCAGCCGTTTCAGCGCCGATGGCCTCCTCGACCCCGGGTTCGCCGACCAGGGGCATCGACGCCTCGATGTCGCGGGCCATGCCTATACCCAGGGCTCCGCTGCGCTCTTCTGTGACGACCAATACACTTATGTCAGTGCCACTTTCCAATCGTTGACGCAGGCGGCCTCGTTTGTCAGCCGGGTGTTCCGCCTTGACCTCGAGGGCAACCTGGACCCTGCTTTCAACGGCACCGGCTTTGCCCACATCCAGCACTCCGGTTCCCCCACGCGCATCAGTGCCATGGCCGTACTCCCCCGCGCACGGATCTTGCTGGCGGGAAGTGCCAGCATGGCGAATGGGGAACACGGCCTGTTTGCAAGCCTGAACGACGACGGTACACCGGACCGCTCCTTCGGTGACGGCGGCTATGCGGCGTTCCAGGCAATAGGCCTGCACACAGAACTGCATGGGTTGGTCATTACCCCGGACGGCAAGCCCTTGGCCGTGGGCCGTACGCGGTCAGAGAACTCGACGAGCGATAATCTGGGCCTGGTGTACCGGCTTAGCCAAGAGGGCCAGCCAGATATCGACTTCAACCAGGGAAACCCAGTCCTCACCAGCCTGGGCCATACCGTACCGGGTGGTGGTTGGCTGGCAGCGATCCTCGACTCCTCCAGTTTGCTGGTGACGTTGGGCGCGGCGCCTAACGTTCATGGTGGAGAGTCGTTCGTGCTCGGACGCTATTCCATTGATGGAGCCCTGGACCCGAGCTTCGGTGTGGAGGGCCTTGCCTACGTGGACCAGGACAATATAAGCACCATCGCGCCTTATTCGCTCATCCAGCAAGCTGCGTCACGACGCCTGGTCGTTGGGTTGAACTACTTGAGCCCCCAGGGCTTCACCGGCCATGTGGCTGGCGTGCACGGCATGAGTGGTGCGGACCTGCCTACCAGGTAGTCAATCATGCCGCCGTCCGTGGCGACGTGGCGATGGCTGCAAACCGCCCCACCACAGGCTACGCTACACCCGTGCCCCTGCCAGAAAGGAAAACCACATGCCAAGCACCTCTATCGCCCTGAAAACGGCGCTCCCCGCACTCGCGTTGTTGCTGGCAGCCTGCGCCGCACCGCCGCCACCGCCCGGCCCGGACTTTTCGGTGGTGCGCTTCAGCCACGACAACCCCGACGAAATCGTCGGGCAGAAACTCGATGGCAAGAACACCGAGGACGGCAAGTCGTTCAAGGTGAAGGCCGGCTCCCACGACCTGGTCGTGGTGGTGCAGCGCCAGGACACCAACGGCAAGATGCAGTACTGCTTCGCGACCTTGCAGTACGCCAACTTCAAGGATGACGAGGTCTACAACATTCACGAGGACCGCCTGGGCCGCAAGGTGTTCCTCCAGCTTCGCCGCCACACCGAGGTGCTGGCGACGAACGAAGGGCCGTTGAACTGCTCACCCGGTAGCTGATGCCCCGCAGGGCTCAGCGCATGTCGGCGTACGGCGAGATCGGCTCCACCGGCAGCGGCAGGTTGCCCTGCCAGGGGTCGAAGCTGTAGCGCAGGTACAACAACGCACGGCTGGGGGCATAGCCCTCGCTGTGCTGCCAGGTGATGCCGCCACCCAGCACCAGGTTGTCCGACAGGCGCCGCTCCAGCAGGCCCTGCACGCGGAAGTTGACGCCATTGCTGCTACTGCCGGCCTTCGTCAGCGTCGGGTCATCCACCAAGGTATGGCCCGACTGCGCCAACAGGTTCTCCAGGTCGCTGGCGCTGCTGGCCTTGGGGTACAGGTCGCTGCTGTCGATCTTGGCGAACGACCAGCCCACCGAGCTTTCCAGGAACGCCGACCAGTTGGCGTCGCGCCAGGCGAAGTTCACCGGCACGCTCACCGAATAGTACTGCTGCGGGCTGTAGTAGCCGCCCTGCCCCAGCGTCGACTCGCTCAGGTCCTTGTCGTAGCCCATGTACATCAGGGTCAGGCCGGTGCGCACGCGCTCGTCGGCGCGCTCCACCAGGCGGTAGTAGTAGCCGCCCATGGCGCTGCGGCGCTGGTTGTTCTCGACGTTCTCGCCCACCAGCCAATGGCTGCTCAGGCTCGCCCACACGCCGTCCTTGCCGCCTTCGTCGTGGCTCAGGCCCAGGGTGAAACCGTTGGCGGTGACGCCGCCGAACTTGGTGCCGGTGACGGGATCGGTGGCGCCCGCGTAGGACACCAGCGAGTTGCTCAACGGCCGGCGCGAGGCGGTCAGGCGGTAGCCGATGCTGTCCCAGTCGCCGCTGTAGGTCACCCCACCCACCCAGTTGGAGACGGTGAATTCCTGCGGCGTATGGCCAAGGTCAAAGGCCCAGGTGTCGTCGTGCCAACCCACGCCCAGCATGGTGCCGTTAACGCTTTGCGCGCCCTTGGCGCAGCCGCCCTGCACCACCGCGCACAGGCCGAACTGGTCGTTGCTGGCGAAGCTGCTGACGTCCAGCTGCACCTGTTCAGCCTGCACGAACCCCTGGCCCTGGGCCACCGGCGCGTCGATGCGCAGGATGGTGGTCTGGGTGCTCAGGTCGGACACGCCGGAGGCGCTGTTGTCGGTGCGCCAGGCGAAGTCGTGGTACAGGTTCACCGTGGGGTTCTGCTTCTGGTACAGCGCGTCGACGTCGCTGCGGATGCTGCGCGGCAGCCACTCGTCGCTGTCCTTGGCGCGGCTGGCCGCGGTCATGGCGACGTTGTCGCGCGGCGCCGCCTGCTGCGGGCTGATCAGCTGGGCCGCGGCCATGCTCTGGGCGTAGTAGTCCAGCGCCCGCTGCGGCTCGTCGCGGGACAGCAGGCGCGCGGCATCGCGGTAGGCCAGCGGGTCGGCCGGCCGGCTTTTGAGCAGCTCGGCGAACAGCTGGTTGGCGCGGGCCTTGTCGCCCACTGCCGCCCAGGCGTTGGCCAGGCGGCGCTGGAACGAGACCGTCACCGGCACCGGCGCCACCACAGCGGCTAGCTCGGCCTTGGCGGCCTGGGGCTGGCCACGGGCGATCAGCACCTCGGCCAGGCCCAGTTGCGCGTCGGGGTTCTTCGGCTCGCTGGCCAACACCTTGCGGTAACGGCCTTCGGCCTGGCCCAGGTCGTTGCGCTGCTGCGCCCAGTCGGCCAGGGTCAGGTAGTCATCGGTGGTGGGCGCACGCAACAGCAGCGCCTCGGCCTGGCTTTCGTGCCCGGCGGTGCGCAGGGCCTCGGCCTTGGCCAGCAGCTGGCGGCGTTGCAGGCGCGCCCACAGCTGCTGCATGTTGTCGCTCCAGGCCGCGCGCGGAATCTGCTGCAGGCTGCCCATGGCGTCGCCGTCGCGGTCGGCGTCGGCCAGGTACAGGCCGTGGGCGTAGCGCGCCTCGGGGTTCTGGCCCTGGCGCTGCAACAGCAGGCTGAAGCTGTTGTCCGCCTGGGCCGCCTGGCCCAGGGTGCGCTGGGCGTTGGCCAGGCGGTACACCAGCCAGGGGTTGTCGGGGTCCAGGTCGCGGGCCTGGGCCAGCGTCCGGGCGACTTGCGCCCAGTCACCGCGGCGGGTGGCGTCGTCGGCCTGGGCGTTGAGGCGGTCCAGGGCCAGGCCACGGCGCACGCTGAGGAATTCCTGCTGTTCGCGGGGCGTCAGGCTGTCCAGGTACTGCTCGGCCTTTTCCGGCGACTGCGACTGGTACAGGCGCACCAGGCCGCGCACCACGCTGGCGTTGCTGGGGTCAAGTTTGCGCGCCTGCAACAGCAGCGCCTCGGCGCTGATGTCGTCGGCCTCGCCCCGGGCCACGTACGACAGGCCGATCAGGGGCGCGGCATCCTTGGGCTGGGCCTGGCGCGCCTGCTGGTAGAAGCGCTTGGCCTGCGGGTACTGCTTGCGGTCCAGGGCCTCGTCGCCCTTTTGCAGCAGCATCCACTGGTAGTTGGCCACCTTGAGGTCCTGCCACTTGGTCATCCAGTAGGTGTCCTGCTCGATGGCCGAGGCCTTGACGAAGGCGTTGTAGGCGCCTTCGTGCTTGCTCTGGCGCATCAGCGCCACGCCCAGCGAGCCCAGCAGGCTCGAGTCCTGGGGGTAGCGCTTGAGGGCGATGCGCAGCTGCGCCTCGGCTGCCGGGTTGTTGCCGGCGTCGAGCAGCGCCTTGCCACGCACCCCGGCCTGCCAGGCCGGGTCGGCCAGCAGGTGCTGCTGGTCGTGCAATTGCTTGATGGCGTCGGCGCGGTAGGTGGTGTCCGGGTAGACGTCGAGGAAGGTCTGCCAGGCCTGGGCGGTGTCGTGGCCCACCGGCTGCTTGAGCAGGTAGTTGTACTCGCGCTCGGCGGCATTGGCCGCAGCGTTCGGGTCGCCGCCCAGCTGGTGCAGCACCGCCAGCGCCTCGGCGTCGCGCTTCTCGGCGAACAGCAGGCCCACCAGGGTCTGGCGCAGGCCGGCGTTGCCGGGGTACTGGCGATCCAGCTCGCGCAGCTGGTCGATGACCGTGGCGCGCTGGGGCTTGATGCCCGCGCGCACGGTGAGGAATTCCAGGGTGATGGCAAAGTCCGGCATGTCGTTGCCGAACAGCTGCAGGTAGGCCTGCTCGGCGTCTTCGTAACGGCCGGCGGTGGCCAGCAGGCGCGCCTGCTGCAGGTCTTTCTGGCCGTCGCTGCTTTGCAGCTTGAGCAGGTTCTCGGCACGGTGCAGCGCCGCGGTGCCGGGGATCTGCTGGCGCAGCCGCGCCACCAGGCGCTCGGCGCCGGCCTGGTCCTTGTTGAGCAGCGCCTGGCGCACCTCGGCCACCTGCACCTGGGGGTTGTCCGGGGCGATCAGTTCCAGGCGTGCCAGGGAGTCGTGCACCAGGTCTTCGCGGTACAGCGCCTCGCCCAGGCGGATCTGCTCCAGCAACCACTGCTGCTGGTCAGGCGGGCTCAGCGGTTGGGCCAGGGCGACCCCGTAGACGCTACTGAGCAGCAGCCCCAAACCCGTCATTTTTTGCATGCGGCAGTCCAGTTCGGCACGAGGTGTCCGTCTTTGTCAAAGCGATAGCGTTGTTGGTCCCAACCCTGGCCGAACAGCGCCAGCGACTGGTTGTAGTAAGCGTCCGCCAACGGCGGCTGTTGCTCCAGGCGCTGGCGCTGGGTAGCCAGGACCGCGGCCTGGGCCGGGCTGGCGGCCAGCAGCGGCAGCAAGGCGGCGCTGAAACCCACCGGGCCGGTGCCACTGGCGGTGCCGGTGGCGCTGTCGACCCGTTCCGGCACGAAGCCCTGGGCCGCGGTGAGCTGGGCCATGGGCTGCAAGTGTTCGAGCAGCGACGCCCGCCCCGGTGCGTCGTTGGCCAGCATGCCGGCCCACAGGTACACGCGGATGGCGTCGTAGCTGCCCACCGCGCCTTTCTGGCCATCGACGCCCCAGCCCTGGCCGGCCTTCCACAGCTGCCAGTCGGGCACCAGGCCCTTGGGCGAGCCTTCCAGCAGCAGGCGCTGGGTATTACTGGCCAGCTCGGCCCAGATCGGCGCCTCGGCGGCAAACCGCGCCAGCAGCTGCGGCGGCAGGTAGCTGGCGTTCAGGCGCCAGCCGTCGGCGCTGTCGAAGCCCACGGTGCCGGGCAGCAGCATCAGGCCCAGGCCCGGCAGCGTGCGCAGGCTCTGGGCGGCGGTGCGCCACAGCAGGTTGCGGCCCAGCACCTGGTAGTCGTCGCGGTGCCACAGGCGCCCGGCTTCGAGCAGGCTGTAGGCGATCCACAGGTCGGCGTCCGAGGCGTTGTTGGCGTCGAGCACGCGCCACTGGCCGTCCTTGTCCCGGCCCCACTGCCAGGCCGGCAGCTGGCGGTTGAGGTCGCCGCCGGCGAGGTTGTCCTGGGTCCAGCGCAGCACCTTGGCGAAGCTGGCCGGGTCGTTGCCCAGCAGGGCGAAGAACAGGCCGTAGCTCTGCCCTTCCGAGGTGCTGACCAGCTGCGCGCTGGAATGGTCGATCACCCGGCCATCCGGGCTGAGCATGGCCTGCCGGTACTGCTCCCAGGCCGGCCAGGCGCAGGCCCCGGCGCTGGCAGCGCCGGGGGCCAGCAGGAATCCGGCCAGGGCCAGGGCGGCGATGGCTTTCACCGGCTTACTCCTGGCCAGCCAGGCGGCGACGCGCCATCCAGCGCAGGCCACGCCACAGCAGGAAGGCGGTCAGCAGCACGCTGAGGGTGGCCATGGCCGCCAGCAGGATCGGGTGCTCGGACAGCTGGTACCACAGCAGCAGCCACCACGGCAGGTGGCCGACGAAGTACTGCTGCCCTACCCAGCTGCTGCTCACGCCGCTGCTGCGGATCAGCGCCACGGAGCCGGCCACCGCTTCCATCTTGCCGCTGTCGGCGAGGGTGTCGCGCAGCAGTTGATAGTCGGCGTCATCGCTGGCCAGCAGGGCAACGATGCTGCGCTGTTCGTGGTACGGCGACTGCAGGCCGACGATGGCGGCGATCGGCGCCTGGGCGCTGACCTCGACACGGTTGGCGCCCAGGTCGCGGGCGTCGCTGAACTGGCCGGCGCGGGCCGACTTGCCGCTGTCTTCGTTGGCCGGGGTCAGCAGCCAGTCGCGGGTCTTGGACAGCACCAGGTTGGCGTCGTCGCCGTTGCCGACGTTGGCGGCCAGGGCGCCGAACACCAGCAAATCGGTGTCGGCCTTGGCGTCGTTCCAGTCATCGGACAGGCGCAGGCCGAAGGCCGGCAGGCCCGAGCGCGCGGAAATACCGGCGATGGCCTCGAACAGCGTGCTCAGCTGCACGGCGCTGCCGTGGCTGGGCACCATCACCAGGGTCTGCGACAGGTCGGCCATGCGGCTGAACGGGAAGCCGCCGCGGGTGAAGGCGCGCAGGTCGGGCATGGCGATGTAGTGGTAGTAGCCGGACAGGTCGATGGTCGACTCTTCGTCGATCACCGCCTGGTTGTTCACCGGCAACGAGGTCTGGCAGTGGTCGCGCTGGGCGCTGGCGAAGGTGGTGGCGAAATTGAAGTCGAAGCGCAGGGTGTTGCGGTCGCCGATCTTCAGCGCCGGCACCAGCAGCTTGTCAGTGACGTTGGCCGATTCGTTGGACAGCACCGCCAGGCGCAGTTGCTCCAGCTGGCTGTTGCTCTTGCTCTGCAGCGCCAGGCTGGTGATGAACTGGTTGTTGAGGCTGATGGTCAGGCGCGAGGCGTCGTTGACCGCCGGCGGCGTGTAGCGGAACTTGGTCTGCAGGGGGATGCCCTGGTTGCGCCACACGAACAGGTCCGGCGGCAGGTTCACGTCCACGGTAATGGAGCGCGGCTGCAAGCCGTTGGCCTGCAGTTGCTCGGGGTACTTGATCAGCTCGGCGAAGCGCACCGGGCGGTCGGTGCGCATCCAGTTCGGCGCGTCATAGGGCACGCGCGGCTTGAGCTGCTGCACCTTGTCCACGGTTACCCGCGAGCCGCGGAACAGGTCGCCGCCCAGGGCCAGGGCGCGGGCGGCGTGGGCCAGGTCGTCGTCGTTGCGGCCCAGCACCAGCAGCACCTTGCTGTAGGGGTCCTGGGGGTTGTCGATCATCTGCACCACGGGCGCGTCCACGGCCGGGAAGCGCTGCAGGTCGGCGAGGAACGCCGGGCGGTGGTCGTTGGTGGCGAAGACGATCGCCGGCTTGGCGCGGTGTTGCTCGTCCAGCGCCGGCAGTTGGTCGAACAGCACCGGGAACTGGGTGCCGCGCCAGCCAGCCTGGCTGCCGAAGTACGAGGCCAGGATGCCGGCCGCGCGCTCCTCGCCCAGGGTCGGCGCGTTGGCGAACACCAGGTTGATCGACGGTTTGTCCTGGCCACGCGGGTCGAAGAACGGCATGGGGAAGTACGCCAGGTCATTCTTCAGGCTCAAGGCCTGTTCCTGCAGCTGGATCTGGCTGTCGCGGCCCACGTTCAGCCACAGGGTGCTGTTGGCCGGGTCTTCGCAGATGTCGGTGTAGTGGCCGACGAACTCCAGGCGCACGCGGTTGTAGTCGGCAATCAGGTGCGGGTCCAGGGCCACGGTCTGGGTGACCTTCTTGCCCAGCTGGTCCTTCTCGATCGGCACCACGCTCATCAGCACGTCATTGAGGTACACGCGCAGGTGCGAGACCTGGGGCAGCAGCGACGGCGACGGGGTGTACGACAGTTGCAGCCTGGCGTCGCTGGCGATGCGGTCGCGGCGCAGGCTGAATTCCACCTGGTCGCTGGTGTGGATGCCCAGCAACAGGCTGTCGCTGGCGCGGCCCAGCTGCTCAAAGCTGTGGGCGCTGCTCCAGTTGGGAATGGCCGGGACAGCCGCCGGGGCCGCGGCAGGCGCCGGGGCGGTGACGGGGGCGGCGGCCTGGGCACAGGCGACGGCCAGCAGCGCCAGGCTGGCAACGATGGTTTTGTTGAAGAAGCGGCTCATTTTGCGCTCACTGGTCGAGAAGTGGAAAGAGGTGCGGCCGCGGGCATGCGCGGCAGGAAACTGGCCAGCCAGCGCAGCAGGCGCAGCGGCGGCCCGGCGATGTGGCGTACCCAGGCGGGCAGGTATTCGTAGAGGCGGTAGTAGCCGGTGCCGCCCAGCTTGAGAATGTCGACGAAGCTGTGCAGCGGGCGGTCCGGGGCGAAGTTGTCGCCCCAGTTCAGCCAGGCGTCGGCACGGGCGAAGGTGCATTGCACGAAGTCGATCTTCTGCTGGGCGCTGAGGCTGTTGAAGCTGATGCCCACGAAGGTCTTGTGGCTGCGGCTGACGAAGCCGGGGAACAGGAACTCGCGGTTGCCGCGCTTCATCAACAGCGACACGCGCCCGCCTACCGGCAGCGCCAGGGTGGTGTCGAGCTCGATGCCCGCGCCGCCGTCGGAATAGTCCTGCAGCATGCCCGGGTAGCAGTGGCCGCTGTCCAGGCGCAGCGCGGCCGGCAGTTGCACCTGCACGCGGTGGGTCTGGCGCACCTGGCGCACTTCCGCGGCCACGGCCACGGCGGCGCCGACGATCAGCAGGTTGTAGACCACCCACAGGCTGCTCACCAGCACGGTGACGATCTCGGTGGCCGGCCCGCACAGCAGGCGCCACACGGCGAAGCCCAGGCCGGCGATGTTCAGCAGCGCCAGCAGCAGGTACGGCTGGGCGATCTTCCAGTCGAACTGGTTGTGCTCCATCAGGCCGCCCTTGGCGGTAACGTTGAACTTGCCCTTCTTGGGGTTGAACAGCGCCACGGTGGTGGGCCGGGCGATGTACCAGGCCAGCACCGTCTCGTACACCTCGCCCCAGAACGTCTGCCGGTAGGCGCCTTGCATGCGCGAGTTGGTCAGGCTGGCGTGGATCATGTGCGGCAGCACGTACAGCAGGATCATCACCGCCGGGGCGTAGATGATGTAGGCGTGTAGGAACAGGAACGCCAGCGGCGCGGTGAGGAACACCAGGCGCGGCAGGCCGGCCAGGAAGTGGATCATGGCGTTGGCGTAGCAGATGCGCTGGAAGATCGTCAGGCCGCGCCCCAGCAACGGGTTGTCGGTGCGGAAGATCTGCGCCATGCCCCGGGCCCAGCGGATGCGCTGGCCGATGTGCGCCGACAGGCTCTCGGTGGCCAGGCCCGCGGCCTGGGGGATCTTGATGTAGGCCGAGTTCCAGCCGTTGCGGTGCAGGCGCAGCGCGGTGTGGGCGTCCTCGGTCACGGTTTCCACGGCGAAGCCGCCGATGGCGTCGATGGCCGTGCGCCGCAGCACGGCGCACGAGCCGCAGAAGAACGCCGCGTTCCACATGTCGTTGCCGTCCTGCACCAGGCCGTAGAACAGCTCGCCCTCGTTGGGGCGCTGGCGGAACACGTCGAGGTTGCGCTCGAACGGGTCGGGCGAGAGGAAATGGTGCGGGGTCTGCACCAGTGCCAGTTTCGGGTCGCTGAGGAAGCCGCCGGTGGTCAGCTGCAGGAACGAGCGCACGGGCACGTGGTCGCAGTCGAAAATCGCCACCAGTTCGCTGTCGATCAGGGTCAGCGCATGGTTGAGGTTGCCGGCCTTGGCGTGGCGGTTGTCGGTGCGGGCGATGTAGCCCACGCCCACTTCGGCGGCGAACTGGCGGAAGCTCTCGCGCTTGCCGTCGTCGAGGATATAGATGTTCAGCTTCTCCGCCGGCCAGTCCAGGCCCAGCGCCGCGTACACGGTGCCGCGGACGATGGACAGGTCCTCGTTGTAGGTGGGGATCAGCAGGTCGACGCTGGGCCACAGGCTCAGGTCGCGCGGCAGCGGCTTGGGCTTGCGGTCCAGCGGCCAGCAGGTCTGGATGTAACCCAGGATCAGCACCACCCAGGAATAGGTCTCGGCCACCAGCAGGATCGAGCCGCACACCAGGTCCAGCGGCTGGTTCCAGTTCAGCGTCGAGGTGTAGCGCCACCACAGGTAGCGGCACGAGACGATCACCGACAACACCACCATCAGCAGGGTCGGGAAGCGCCCCGGCACCTTGCGCACCAGCATGGCCAGGCCCCACAGCAGCAGGACGAACACCAGCTGGGCGAGGTAGCTGAACGGCTCGGTGATGCACAGCAGGGTCAGCAGGAACGCCACGCTGGCGATGACCCCGTTGAACAGGCGCTGGCGGCGGCGGTCCAGGCCTTTCCACCAATGGCTGCCCTGGCGGATCTGCACGCTGCTTTCGGCGCGCTGGGGCAATTCTTCCAGGGCCGCCCCTACCCTCGCCCACAGGCGCAGGTACAGGCTGCCCAGGGCCTTGAGCCACTGCGGGGTGCGCAGCGACCAGGTGCGCGCCGGCGCCGGCTTGACCAGCAGCAGCCACAGGCTCTGCACCGCGTAGCGCAGCGGGTCGCCCAGGCTCGGCGCCTTGCCGGCCACCTGCGGGTACCAGCGCCGCGGGTGCTCGAGCACGGCGCGCCACTGCGCCGACTCCAGGCGCAGGCACAACCAGGCCAGGGCACAGAGGCTGGCCAGCAACAGGGCGATGGGCGGCGCGCAGTCGTGGCGCTGGCGCAGCCGGGTGTAGGGAAACACCTGGGCGATCATAGGGTCTCCAGGCGACGGGTCAGGCACCAGGTGGCCAGGCTCTGCACGTCCTGGGCCGCCAGGCTGGCCTCGGCGTAGGCGCCTACCGGTTTCTTGAACGCCAGGGCTTCGCGCATGGCTTCGTCCTGGTGAATGTTGAGCGGCAGCAGGCGCTCGCCGAACTGCTTGCGCCAGATCAGCAGCAGGTCGCGTTGCAACTGGCTGGCCGGGTCGAAGCGGTTGATCAGCAGCTGCTCACCCTCTTCTTCCTGCTGTTGCAGCAGCACCTGGCAGGCGGCATCCGCTTCCACCACCAGCAGGCGCATGGCGCACGGGCCGACGCGGGCGTGGCCCGGCAGGCGCAGCGGCACGTCGAACAGAATCCAGTCGAACTGCGCGGCCAGCGCCGCCTGGCGCCGGCGCCACAGCTCGGGTTCGTGGCGCAGGCGCTGTTCCACCTGGTCCTGCTCGGCCCATTTCAGGCGGCCATAGGGCAGCAGGCTCAGGCCCGGCTCCACGGTCCAGGCCTGGGTGTTCCAGTCCAGGCCGTCGACCATGGCCCGGGCCCAGCCGGCGCGCTCGTTGACGCCGACGTTGAAGTGCAGGCGCAACAGGTTCTCGGGGCACATGTCCACCAGCAGCACGCGCTCACCCAAGCTGTGCAGGGCCTGGCCGGTGGCGGCCAGCAAGGAAGTGCTGCCGACGCCACCGCGCAGGCCACGCAGGCTCAGGGCGGTCACGACAGCAGCTCCAGTTCGGATTTGCGCGCAGGCGGCAGCACCCGCGGTTGCAGGCGCTCCATTTCCGCCAGCAGCGGCCAGCGGTGCAGGGCTTTCTGCAGCTCCAGCTGGGCAGAAATGTCGACGTAGTCCAGCTCCGGCAGTTCAAGTTCCTGCTTGAGGCGGGCGATGTCGTCGGCGCGGGCGGCCCGCGACTGCACGTTGGCCTTTACTTGAAGCGCTGAGGGTACGGCAGCCACTGGCCTTTCTCCTTGATGCGAACGTAGGGTTTGCCGGCGTAGTCGACGACCACGGTGCCAGCGTTCTCGGAGACCGCCGCGGTTTGCGGCAGGTCGGTCAACAGCGCCTGCCAGCTCGGCGCCAGGCCTTCGCCCTGGGGCTGGGCGGTGTACAGCCGGCTGATGATTTCCGACAGGGCCAGGAAGCTGCTGGGCGCGGTGACGTGGATCGGCGCGGTGGCCGAGGTGCTGCCCATGTTCACCAGCTTGATGCCCACCGGCACGTGGGTGATGGACGGGCTGGGGATCTCGCGCATGCCGGAAATCTGCATGCGGTCGCCGTGCAGCGCGGCGCCGTGCTCGGGCACGATCACCACCACCACGCGGCGGCCGCTGGCCTGCAGCTGGGCGATGAAGCCGTTGAGGTCGTCGATCAGGCCCTGGGCGCGCGGCTTGTAGTCGGCGCTCTTGGTGCCGCCGTCGGCGGTCAGGGCGCGGTTGCCGTCGTGCAGGGTGGTGGTGTTGTAGAACAGCGCCACGCGGTCGCCCTTCTCGTCCATGCGGTGTTTCCACCAACTGGACAGCACCTGCCCATCACGCAGGATCGGCGTGCCGTCGAAGCCCACCAGCGCCCGTGGCAGGTTGCTGGTGCTGATGGCCGGTGGCGGCAGCGCGCCCTGGGAGCGCACCTCGTCGAGGAAGCCTTCGAACTGGCCGGTGTGGTTGAGCATGACTTCGTCGGCGAAGCCCAGCTTCTTCAGGTCGTCCATCAGCAGGCACTGCTCGGGCGCGGTGCCGTAGAGCTTGCTGTGCGGGGTCTGGCCGCACGAGGCGCGCAGCAGGCGGATGGCCGCCGGGCCGCTGTAGGAGGTGGCCGAGTTGAAGTTGTCGAACACCACGTCCATCTGCTGGAACAGCGTGTTGTCGCGCAGGCCCACGGTTTCCAGGTCGTCCCAGGCCATGGAGCAGATGTTGATCAGCAGCAGGTCGAACGGCTGCGCCGGCGAGGTCGAGGGTTTGAACTCGACCTGGCGGGTGGCCTCGGTGCTGTAGAACTTCTGCAGGTAGTTTTCCAGGGTGGCGTTGTCCGGCTCGCCGGCGCTGGCCATGGCGGGCGCGCCGGGCGCTGCGGCCTGGGCCGGGGCGGCGCTGGGGTGCATGGCCAGCACGTTGGCGCTGGCCAGCCAGGCCAGGCCCAGCACGCTGACGGTGGTCAGGCGCAGCCAGTGGCGCACGAAGGCGTAGACCACCACCAGCACGCAGAGCAAGGCGCACAGGTTCAGGTCAATGAAGCGCGACACCAGGTCCAGCAGGTAGGCGCCGGTGAAGTCGAGCACGCCGGGCTGGGCCAGCAGGCGGCTGAACGGCGGCAGCCAGGTGTCCTGGTAGAGCAGCGCCACGCCCACCGGAATGGCAATGACGGTGCGCAGCAGGCGCAGGTGGCGGTGGCGCAGCGGCAGCAGCAAGGCGGCGGCGAACACCACGTTGGGCAGCACCTGGAAGTTCAGGTAGCCGGTCCACACCAGGGCGAACTTGATGATGAAATACAGGTTCCACAGGCCCAGGCCCGACCAGCTGCGCACGCGCCGTTGGGGGATGACTTCAAACTGGCTCATGGGGCTCGCTCTTGGCAGGGGCGCGGCGACGCACGCCACGGGATTTCAAATAACGGGCCGGCAGCACGGCCTGGACGATGGCGGCCAGGTGGCGACCGAAACGCGTCAGGGCGACCACCAGGGCCAGGGTCAGCAGGCTGCTCAGGGCAATGACCTGGATCAGCTCGAAATAACTCATAAGCAGGCGTCCGTAAGGGGCAGCGTGGTGCGTTTGGGCGCGTAGGCACCCCGCTCGGCGACGGCCGCCGAGCTGCCGGCGGTGCGTTCCTCGGCCAGGTGGAAGGTGGCCGGCAGTTCCGCGGCGCTGAGGAAGGTGGCCTGGGGCAAGGCGTCCACCCCCGGCAGAATCTGGAAGGCGCTGAACAGGTCGCGCCAGGCCAGCCGGCAGATGTTGCCCAGGGCCGGTTCCAGGCCGTCGGCGCGGCAGGCGAACAGGAACAGGTAGAAGTCACCGTCGACCACGCAGGCGATGTCGCCGAAGCGGCGCAGGCTGATCTGGTTCAGGTACTGCTCGATGTCCAGGCCACCGCGCGGGGTGAGCTTGAGCAACTGGTGGCTGATCTCGCCGGCGGCGCCGCCGTAGATGCGCGTGACCGTGGCCAGGAACTCCGAGGGCATCATCAGGCCGCGCTCGGCCGGCGGCCGCAGGCGCTCGAACAGCGACTGGAAGTCGGTGTTGCGGCTGTGCCGCCAGGTCTGCCCCTGCACGCTGTCGATGATGCTGAAGAAGTACGCCAGGGTGGTGCCGTAGGGCACGGTGATGTTGGCACCGCAGGACACCAGCAGGCGTTCGTCGCGGTAGCGCAGGCAGGGTTCGATCTCGCGCACGATGATCTTCAGGCTGCTGCCGCACCGCTCGCGCAGGGCGTGCAGTTGCCGGGCCAGGCCTTCGACCTCCTGGTTGCTGTCGATGGCGACGATGACGCTGGCGGCGCGCGCCTGGCGCGCCTGCAGCAGCAGGTCGTCGCGGTCTTCGAACAGGCGCCACTGGTCCGACAGCGCCGGCGAGCCTTCCAGCACCGAGCGCTGGGTCAGGTAGATGCGCTGGTCGTCGGTGTGGGTCAGTTGCGGGCTGGCCTGCTCGCTGGCCGACAAGGCAAAGCCCTGCTCGCCCAGCTCCAGTTCCAGCTCCTGGCCGCTGCACACGCCCAGCGCGCTGTGCCAATAGTGCAACTGGTAGCGGATGCCACCGTCGCGGCGGTACAGCTGCGCCAGGCCCGACAGGGTTTCGTTCAGCCGCAGCAGGCGCTCGTGCAGCTGCGGCGCCTGGCCGTGGCTGATCACCAGCAGGGTCGATTGGCGCCGCGCCAGCCACTGGCCCAGGGTTTCGCACCAGTGGCGCAGGCCGGGGGCGATGTCGCTCAGCCAGGCGCTGGCCGGCAGCATCAGCACAATGACGCTGCCCGGCGCCTTGACCGTGCGGGTCAGCTCACCCACCAGCGCCTTCAGCGCCAGGCCGATGTCACCTTCGTCGATATCGAACAGCGCCAGCTCGCCCGGCCCGGCGTCGGCGGCCAGGGTGGCGGCCAGCGCCTGGCTCTGGTGGCCACAGCAGGCCAGCGTCCCCCGTGCCTGCGGGGGCATGGCCGCCAGGCACTGGCTGGCCAGAGCCGCAGCGTCGCCGGCCTGGTCGGCGGCGATCCAATACAGGCCGCCCTGGCGCAACACCATTTGTTCATCGCGCAGATGACCGATAGCTAAGCTGACTTGACTCAAATGTTCCCCGCACTCAACAGCCACGCGCGCGGGCAAACCCCGCGTGCAATTTAAAGAGGGAGTCATTTTCCGCGGCATGCACAATCGCCCGCACAGGAGCGGGGACGGTCAGGCGACAGAGAAAACAGGTGATTGCACTGCGGGCCGAATCCCCAAGGGCTTGGGGCGGGGGGCGTATCAATGCGAGATAGAGCCGCGGACAAGTGGCTTGCCGTGCTCAATCATTGCCGGACTCTCTTGTTCCTCGGCAATGGGGCGCCATTATTGGCGTGCGGAAAAGTGCAGTCAATTAGATAGAGACGATATGCAAAAAAATAGATGGCTCAACGCCAGTTTTATTGTATCGCATTGAATACAATGACAAAAAACGTTATCGCCACGGATAACAACGCGCTACAGAAACACCCTGCCGGTGCCAGGCGACGAGCGCCCGGCAGCGGCTGGCGGTCAGCCGCCGAGCACCTGGCGCATCTTGCGCAACCCCGCCTCGGCGCGCTCGAAACCGTTCAGCGCCGGCACCTGTTGCGTCGGCGCCTCGATACTGATGGGCACCTGGCGCGGCAAGGCCTGGAGCAGGCCGTGCAGGTCGCAGTCACCGTCACCGGGGAAACGCCGCTCGTTGCGCGCCTGGCGCAGGATCTCGTCCATGCTGTCGGGCACCGGGCCTGCCACGTCGCACATCTGCGCATAGCGAAAGCGCTGCGGGCTGGCCTGCACGGCCGCGGCCAGTTGCGCCAGGGACGAGCGCGAGCGATTGAAGTGGAAGGCGTCCACCAGCACGCAGCCGTTGTCGCGGCCGGCGTTGTCGACGATGCGCAGCGCCTTGGCCAGGTCCGGCGCGTCGGTCCAGGGCATGAACTCCAGGTGCGGGTAGATGCCGTAGGGCCGCGCCAGGTCGCACAGTTGGGCGAAGTTGTCGGTCAGGCGCGCCTCGTCCGGGTCATTGCCGGCCACCAGCAGTTCGCTGGCGCCGAATTCGGCGCCCACCTCCAGGAAGATCTCGAAGTCAGGCACATGGGTGGCCGGTTTCAGCCGCAGGATCTCGATGTCCAGTACCTTTATTCCGGTGTCGGTCAGGGCCTTGACCGTCTGCCGGCGCAGGCCGAGGTCGGCCACCAGCGGGTAGTGGTATTCCTGCGGGGTGGCGGGTTCCAGGCGCAGGCCCACGTGGCTGTAGCCGGCGCGGGCGGCCACCTCGACCATCTCGGGTGGGGACAGCTCCAGCACGGTCAGGGCTGCCAGGGAAAAAATCTGTTCGCTCATGAAAGACACTCGTTCGGCATGGGTGACGGACCAATTGGCATATTTAGAACCCAGTTCCAGTTTTATGCAAGTCGACTTTAGGCCACTGGGCGGGAGGCGTTTTGGCCAGCGCCCGAGCACCGTTGACAATGGCAATCATAAATGGAACCCTGTTCCAAAATAATTCGTCCCGGCCTCCAGGTATCCACTCATGACCGCACCCCTGCCCCCTCACTCCCGCCACATCGACTGCGATCTGCTGGTCATCGGCTCCGGCGCCTCGGGCCTGGCCGCCGCTGTAACCGCCGCCTGGCACGGCTTGCGCGTGGTGGTGGTGGAAAAGCACGAGGCCTTTGGCGGCGCCACGGCCTGGTCCGGCGGCTGGGCGTGGGTGCCGGGCAACCCGCTGGCCAAGCGTGCCGGCATTCACGAAGACCCGCAGCAACCGCGCACCTACCTCAAGCACGAGTTGGGCGAGCGCTACGACGCCGCCCGCGTGGACGCCTTCCTCGACAACGCCCCGCACATGGTGGCGTTCTTCGAGCAGCACACCTCGCTGCAGTGGGTGGACGGCAACGGCATTCCCGACGTGCACGGCCACGTGGCGGGCGCCGCCACCCAGGGCCACCAGGTGATCGCCGCGCCGTACAACGCCCGGCAGATGGGCAAGCTGATCAAGCGCATGCGCAAGACCATGCGCGAGACCTCGTTCCTGGGCATGCCGATCATGGCCGGCGCCGACCTGGGCGCCTTCCTGACCATGACCCGTTCGCTGAAGTCATTCCTGCACGTGAGCAAGCGCTTCATCGCCCACCTGCGCGACCTGGCGCTGCACGGCCGGGCCATGCACCTGGTCAACGGCGTGGCCCTGGCAGGCCGCCTGGCCAAGTCGGCCGAAGACCTGGGCGTGCTGCTGATCGAATCGGCCCCGGCGCGCGAACTCCTGCGCGAGGACGGCAAGGTGCTGGGCGCGCGGGTCGACACCCCGCAGGGCCCCATGACCATCCGCGCCAGCAAGGGCGTGGTCCTGGCGGCCGGCGGCTTCCCCAACGACCTGGCCCGGCGCAAGGCGCTGTTCCCGCGCACCCCCACCGGCGCCGAGCACCTGGCGCTGCCGCCGCTGGCCTGCGCCGGGGACGGCATCAGCCTGGGCGAAGCGGCCGGCGGCGTGCTCGACACCAGCGTCGCCTCCCCTGCCGCCTGGGCGCCGGTGTCCCAGGTGCGGCACCGCGACGGCACGGTCGGGCACTTCCCGCACATCATCGAGCGCGGCAAGCCGGGCATCATCGGCGTGCTGTCCACCGGCAAGCGTTTCTGCAACGAGGCCGACGGCTATTATGACTACACCGCCGCCATGGTCGCCGGCGCCCCGGCCGGCGAGGAAGTGGCCTCGTGGCTGATCTGCGACCACCGCTTCCAGCGCCGTTTCGGCCTGGGCTACTCGCGCCCGTTCCCGCTGCCGGTGGGCCCGGCGGTGCGCAGTGGCTACCTGCAGCGCGCCGACACCCTGCACGCCCTGGCCGCCCAGTGCGGCATCGACGGCGATGCGCTGGCGCAGACGGTCAGGCAGTTCAACGAACACGCCCGCCGCGGTGAAGACCCGGAGTTCGGCCGCGGCTCCACCGCCTACAACCGCAAGATGGGCGACCCGCTGATCACCGACGGCAACCCGTGCGTGGCGCCCATCGAGACCGGGCCGTTCTATGCGGTGAAGGTGCGGCCGGGCAGCTTCGGCACCTTTGCCGGGCTCAAGACCAACGGCGACGCCCAGGTGCTCGACCAGGCAGGGGCGCCGATCAGTGGGTTGTATGCGGTGGGTACCGACATGGCCAGTGTGATGGGTGGTTTCTACCCTTCGGGTGGCATCAACCTGGGGCCGGCGTTGACCTTTGGGTATATTGCCGGGCGGCATGCGGCGGGGGTGACGGCGTATGAGGCGAACGCGTAGCGCCAGATCAAGCTTGTGATCTTGATCTTGATCTTGATCTTGATCTCGCTTTTGATCTGGCTCTTGATCTTGATCTTGATCTTGATCTCAGGCCCCGTTAAGCGCCAGGGCCGACCGGAGGCGTCGATCAACGGGCTGCCCGAAGGGCCGAGGCCGCAGGCCGAAGAGACGGTATCCCGCCCGCTTTGTTAGCGGGTGCCGTCTGCCCGTTGATCGGCGCCGGAGGGAGGGTACCCGTAGCGCAGCGAAGGGCCCAAGCAGGGGCGAGCCCTTTTTGCTTACTTTTTGGGGCGACTGCCAAAAAGTGAGTCGCCGTAAGGGCGAAACGGTCGGTGGTCGCGCCACGAAAATGGATATGTTCGAAATCGCCGAAGCGGGATTCGAAAGCCCTATGAATATCCAGCATTCAGGGTGATGCCACTTCACCTTTCCGCCCTTACGGCGGCTCACTTTTTGTCAAACGCCACAAAAAGTAAGCAAAAAAGGCTTGCCCCTGCTTGGGCCCTCCGCTGCGCTACGGGTCCCCTCCTTCCGGCGCCGCTCAACGGGCAGACGGCACCCGCTATAGAAGCCTGCGGGTTACCGTCTCTTCGGCCTGCGGCCTCGGCCCTTCGGGCAGCCCGTTGATCGACGCCTCCAGTCGGCCCGGGCGCTTTACGGGGCACACAATCAAGATCAAAAGCCAGATCAAAAGCCAGATCAAAAGCCAGATCAAAAGCCAGATCAAAAGCCAGATCAAAAGCCAGATCAAAAGCCAGATCAAGATAACAAGCCAAATCAACGGCAACAGCAACCGTGTTTCCCCAGCTTGGCTGCCCCACCAAAATCGCCACCTTTAACCCCTGCGCCGGACGGCACTAGCCAAACCGCGGAAAATGCATAAAATCTGCGCGCCGCATTCCCTGGCGGCCCTGTTCCAAGGCCTTTGCGGCGCATTTGCAGGTTCACTTCCGAGGTTTCAATGTCTCCACAATTACTGGCCATGGCGCTGGCGCCCCTGCTCGGGCTGTTCATCGTCAGCATGGGCAATGGCCTGATGTCGTCCATCACCACGCTGCGCCTGGACGCCGCCGGTGCGTCCGCCCTGCAGATCGGCCTGGTGTCGTCGGCTTATTTCATCGGCCTGGCACTGGGCTCGTTCTTCAATGACCGGCTGATCCTGCGCATCGGCCACATCCGCGCCTACAGCTGCTTCGCCTCGATGATCGCCGCCACCGTGCTGCTGCAAGGCCTGGGCAACGACACCACGGCCTGGTTCGTGCTGCGCCTGATCAACGGCTGGGCCTGCGTGGGCGTGTACCTGGTGATCGAGAGCTGGCTGCTGCTGGCCTCCGACCCCAAGGCCCGTGGCCGGGTGCTGGCGGTGTACATGATTGCCCTGTACGGCTCGGGCATGTTCGGCCAGGCGGCCATCGGCCTGGTGTCCGGCCTGGGCGACAGCGCGCCGTTCCTGATCACCGGCATGCTGGCGTCGCTGTCGGTGATGCCGGTGGTGATGATCCCCCGCGTCACGCCGCTGGTGGAGCGCGTCGAAGCGCTGAGCCCGCGGCAGTTGCTGCGGGTGACCCCTACCGGGGTGATGGGCTGCTTTGGCTCGGGGGTTGCCATCGCCGCGGTCTATACCCTGCTGCCGCTGTACCTGCAGCACCGCGGCATGGACCTGAGCCAGGTAGGGCAGATGATGGCCTGCGTGATCCTCGGCGCCATGCTGTTGCAGTACCCGGTGGGCCGCTGGTCCGACCGCCAGGACCGCCAGTGGGTGCTGATGGTGCTGTGCGCCGCCTGCCTGGTGCTGTCCCTGGCGATCATGGCGTTGCCGGCGTCCAGCCTGCTGCTGGGCGGGGCGCTGTTCCTGCTGGGTGGGGGGATTTTCGCCATCTACCCAGTGGCGGTCAGCCATTCCGCCGACCGCGCGCCGGCCGGCGCCGTGGTGCCGATGATCCAGGGCCTGCTGCTGATCAACTCGATCGGCTCGGCGCTCAGCCCCATGACCGTCGGGCAGCTGATGGCCAAGATGGGCGACAACGGCCTGTTCTGGGCCTTCGCCCTGCTGAACCTGGTGATGGTGGTGTACTTCGCCTGGCGCCGCACCCGCCGCGCCGCGCCAGAGAGCGCCGCGCCCTTCGCCGCGGCCGCGCAGATGTCGCCCACCGGCGTGGAGCTGCGGGTGACCGAAGACCTGCAAGCGGCCATGGACGAAGCCACCGAGGCCGCCGAGGCAGACGCCCGGGCGGCCTGACGCTACGCGGTCAGAACGTGGACTGCACCTGCAGGCCGGCGACTACGGCGTTCTGCACCTGGCGCACGCCACCGGGGTTGACCACGTACTGCAGGTTGGGCCGCACGTTCAACCACGGCGTCACCTGCACGCCGTAGTTCAGCTCCACGTCGTACTCGGTGTGTTGCAGGGGCACGAAGTCGGCGTCCGCATAGCTTGCGCCGCTGGCCAGGTTGGCCGCCTTGGCGTTGCGCAGGAACTGCTCGCTGGCGTGCAGGCGGGCCACGCCCAGGCCCAGGGTGTCGTTGGGCCGCGCGTCGAACGGGCCTTTGAACACCAGCGCCAGCTTCTGGTAGCTGTCCACCGCCGTGGTGGCGGCGTCGAAGGCGCTGACGTTGCCGTACAGCACCAGGCCACGGGCGGCGTCGCCGTTTACCGTGGTCAGCTGCTGCTTGCCGGTCAGCCACCAGCCATGCTGGCTGTCGTCGCGGCGGTAGTCGTCACCGGTCAGCGCGGCCGGCTGGTCGTTGGCGTCCTTGTACAGGTCGCTGGCCTTGGCGGTGCTGTAGTAGTAGCCGACTCGGTACTCGCCGGGCAACTGGCCCCGGGTCGGCGTCCACACCACTTCCACCGGGATCATCGCCCCCGTGGTGCCGGCGCCGTTGAGCTTGAAGCCGTTGCCGTTGTCGCCGTAGGAATCGTTGACGTCGAACACCCCCACCTGGGCGTAGACCTGGTCATTGAGCTTGTACTTGACCCGCGCCGCCCAGGTGCTGACCGGGCCCTGGGTAATGCTGTCGACGTAGTTGCCCGGCTGCGAACCACAGAACGCCAGGTTCTGGAACAGGCAGTCTTCCACGGCGAAGTCGTCGCCGAACGAGAAGCGACCGGCCTTGATGTTCAGGGCGTTGTCGAGGAAGCCCTTGCTGAACCACAGTTCGGCCAGGCGCGTGGTGCTGCCGTTGCCGGAAATTTCCTGCACCGCCGACAGGCTGCCGGCGCGCGGGTCGCTGATGCGGTCGTCGTTGAGGCTGCTGCCGTTGGTGTTGGACAGCTGCACCATGAACTGCGCGTCCTGCCAGCCCAGCAGCTTCTGCAGGTCGATGGCCGCGCCCAGGGTGAACTGGTCGGCGTAACGGGTGGCGTGGCCGTGGTTATAGCCGCCGTGCACGTTGCTGGCCGCCTCGCCCAGGTAGGCCATCTGGATGTCGATGCCCTTGTTGAGCAGCGCCGTGCGGGTGCCGCCCCAGTCGCCGGTCATCCATTGCGAGTCGGCGCCGAAGGCCCCGTCGGCGTGGGCGCCGAGGCTCCAGGTGCAGGTGGCGGCAAGGGTGAACAGCAGGGTTGATGGGCGGGCAAGCGAGTTCTTGTTGAATCGAGGCATGCTGGAAATCCGTTCAAGATGACGTGTCGTTGCGCACGTTGCGAATGCGAATCTAACTCACCCATGTAGTGTTAGTTAAGCAAACTAAACTAACTTTCATCGTGTGGTAAGCAATTGAATTGCAACCACTTACAGACATCAAAAAGATGTAAAAGAGCCGTCAATGAACTGATAAAAAAATGAAAGATGCGTGATGATCGCGGACGCGGCCTGCGGCCGCTGCTACGGGCACGCGTGTACCTCGTCTATCGCGTCGCCTGCATCGCGGCCAAGGCCGGCTCCTACCACGGACGGCGTAGGAGCCGACTTTAGTCGCGATGCAGACGACGCCGTTTCAGGACAGTTGCCGGGGGTCAGAACACCTGGATGGGGTAGTCCAGCACCAGCCGGAACTCGTTGGCATCGCCGTCCGGATCGCCCGCCGTGGCGCTGTGCCAGGCCTGGCGCACGCGGATGGACAAATCCCGCGCCGGCCCGGACTGAATCACGTACTTGGCCTCGATGTTGGTTTCATGGTGGCGCTCGTCGGCGCCATACATGCCGTAGTAGGCACTGGACGGAGACAGGTGCGTGCCGTCGATGTCGTAGCCGTAGACATAGCGCGTCATCAAGGTCAGCCCCGGCAGGCCGAAGGCCGCCATGTTCAGGTCATATTGCAACTTCCAGGACTTTTCCCCCGGGCCATTGAAGTCGGAATATTGCACCGAGTTGGCGATGAAACAGGAATCGCCGGGCTTGTTGTCGTCGCCGGTGCCCACGTAGTCGAATGGTGTATCGCCGTTGACCTTCTGGAAACTCAAGGTCAGGGTGTGGGCGGAGGCGAAAGTGTAGCCGGCGGCGATGGAGAAGGTGTTGTTGTCGATCGTGCCAGCCTTGGCCGCGCCTTGGTCGCGGGTGGAGTAGTAGTTGACATCCAGCGCCAGCGCCTGGCTGTCCGATAGTGCCCGGGTGTAGTTGAGGTTGCCGTAGTACTGGTCCCAGATATCCTGCAGGCGGCCGCCGTACAGCCCCAGGCTCCACGGTGTGTCAGCCAGGGCATAGCGGCCGCCGGCAAAGTCCATGGCGTTGGACGGCCGGTTGGCGTATGCGGCCCACAGGCTGCCGTTGCGGTTGGTCTGGTCCTGGCTGGTGGCCGAGTAGAAATGCCCGGCCTCGAGGTCCAGGTTGGTGATTTCGCTGCTCATCAGCTGGATGCCACTGGCGGTGACGGGCGTCAGGCGGCTGCCGCCCACGGCGAACACCGGGCTGGTGGCGGGCTGCATGTCGCCGATTTTCAGCAGGGTTTTCGACACCCGCAGCTTCAGCGCCGCACCGGCCTTGCCGTAGCTGTCATCAGGCTGCCCGTCGGCGCCCTCGGTGAGGTTGCCCGAGGTGTACCCCGGCACCGCGTATTTGTCCGGCGCCCACAGCTTCAGGCCCAGGTAGCCGAACGCGTCCACCCCTACCCCTACCGTGCCCTGGGTGAACCCTGAGGTGAACACCCCCTGCACGCCTTGGGTCCAGTCGCGGGCGTCGGGGGCGCCATTCTGGTTGTCACGGTTCCAGTAATAGTTGCGCAACAGCAGGTTCAGCGAGCCATCCTCGACAAAACCCTTGGCTGCTGCCTGGTCGCTGACAAACGCCGCACCCATCACCGCGGGGGTGTTTACCAAGCCCATGCCCACGGCCACCATCGTCCACTTGAATAAAGCCATCGCCCACACCTCTGCCTGGCCTGCGGCGCGCCGCAGGCCCAATAATTGATTTGATCCGGTTTGAATGGAGAACGCGGTGACACTCAGGGCTGTTGCGTTGGCAGCGCCCCGATGAAGCGGTTGGTGAAATAGTCATCGGTGGGCAGCGTGGCCTTGACGATGCCTTCGCTGCTGAAGAAATCCACCGCCTGGGCGACCCGCGCAGGCTCGATCTCGCCGAGCTGCTGCTGGTGGCCGTAGACGTACTGGGTGTACAGCGCCAGGATCTGCTCGACCTTGTGCTCCTTGCCCTGGTACGCCGGCACCGCTGCGGCGAAGGTTTTCGCCGCCTGGGCCGGGTCCTGGAGAATGTCGCGCAGGCCCATCAAGGTGGCGGTGACCATCTTCTGTACCAGCTCGGGGTGGTGGGCGATGGCGTCATCGGAGGCCAGGATCGACTGGGCCATGCCGTCGAACATCTGCGCCTGGGGTATCAGCTGCAGCGTGCGCCCGGCCTCCTCGGCGTTTACCACCCAGTCGGGCGAGCCGGCCATGGCATCGGCCTTGCCTTCGGCCAGCAACTGCCACACCCCCGCCGGCCCTGCGGCCTGGATATTGACCTCGTCCTTGTTGATGCCGGCCTTGCGCAGCGACGCCAGCAAGGCGTAGTACAGCGAGTCGGAATAGGACATCACTGTGACCGTCTTGCCGCGCAGCTGCTCGATGGCGCCGATGTGCTGCCCGGCATCGGTGGCCAGCAGGGTGTAGCCGTGGGTGCCCAGCACCGCCACGTTGCGCACTGGCACGCCGTGGGCGCGCACCACGATTGGCACGTCCCCACTGGCAGCGCCGAACAGGGCGTTGCCGGCGCCTACCTGCTTGGCCACGTCGACGCCGCCCTTGGCGGTCACCCAGTTGACCCGCAGGCCAAGCTGGGCGTAGTAGCCCTTCTGTTGGGCGATGATCCATGGCGCGAAACCGGGCAGGTTCGGCGGCGCGGGCATCAGGAAGGTGACGTCCTGCACCTCGGCCTGGGCCATGGGCAAGAGCACAGGGAATATAAATAACGCAGACAGCCACCAACGCATCAGACGCTTCATGAAGTACACCTTTGGTTGAGGAGGTTGGAGGGTTCCCGGGGACGGCCCGGGAACCTGCGGTCGCTAGCGACGGCTGCCGTGCACGACAAAGAATTCCGCACCTTGCATGGCCTGCCCCACCGCCGCTTCATAGGCGGCGCGCACGTGCGGCGGCTGGCCGGCCTGGCCAAAGAAGTCCTTGAGGTATGGCCCCAGCAGCGGGTGCGCGGCCAGCTGCTCGCGGGGCAGGCCCTGAATCAGTTCGTCGCGGCAGGCCGAGGGCAGGAACACGTCGCGGTTCTGCTCGGGGTCGAGGATCAAGCCCTTGGGCACGTGCGTGGGGTCTTCGCGCAGCGCGTCCAGTTCCTCGAAGAAGCGCCGGCGCATCATCACGATGCCGCGGTCGCTCTGGCCCAGGTGTTCGCGAGTGCGGTCGGTGACCTCGCCCTGCCCCACCCACACCACGAAGTCCTGGTTGGCCACGTGGCTGGTGATCCAGCGGCCGGTGACCGGGTCCTTGATGGGCCCGTACCAGGTGGGGATCTTGTCCTGCACGTAGGGTTCCTGTTCGCTGGGCACGCGGCTGAACACCCACAGGATGCTGAGGGTGCGGTAGTCATCGATAGGCACGCGCCATTCGAAGTGGTGGCCCAGGTAAAAGCCGTTGGGCCACAGGGTCACGCGGCCGACGTTCCACATCACGTCGTCCTGGGCTTCGCCCTCGCGCAGGCGGCGGTAGACGAAACCGTGCTCGAATTCGTCGAAGGCCAGTTGCAGGTGGGTGGGCACGTAGTCGACTTCATCGCTCTGCTGGCGCAGGGTCCAGTTGTTGTGGGTCCATTCAAAGTGCACCGGGTCGATGGAGTTTTCCTGGCACTGGAACCAGTTGCACGGGATCTCGGCGCAGACGACCTGGGCAAAACCGTTCTTGTAGTTGAACAGTTCCCAGTCCGGCAGCTGCGGGGCCGGCGCCGGGCCTAGGTAGGCCCACAGCAGGCCGGCCTTGGCCACCACCGGGTAGGCCTTGATTCTGGTCTTGTTGCGCATGCGCCCGCTGGGGTCGCAGGTGTCCTCGTAGGGCTGGTGCAGACAGCCGCCGCCCTGGTCGAACTGCCAGCCGTGGTAGCTGCAGCGCAGGCCAGTCTGCTCCACGTAGCCGTAGGACATGTCGGCGTTGCGGTGCGGGCAGCGGCGGTCCATCAGGCCGTAGGTGCCGCTCAGGTCCTTGTACAGCACCAGGTCCTCGCCCATCAGGGTCAGGGTCTTGATGGCCTTGTCGTCGAACTCGCTTTCGCCGGCGATGGGTTGCCAGTAGCGGCGCAGGTAGTCGCCCATGGGGGTGCCCGGGCCGACCTGGGTCAGGGTCTTGTTCTTTTCTTCACTGAGCATGGGAATGCCTCATCAGGTGTGTGCAGGGGGGTGGCAGCGGTTCAGCCCAGCGCGACGTTCCAGGCGTCGTAGCCGTAGACCCAGTCGGCGTTGCCGCCGGCCTTGAGCCACTGGTTACCGCGTGAGCCGACCTGGATCTGGCTGGCGCGTTGCAGCCGCGCCTGCTGGTAGGTGTGCAGCGCGCTGGCAAGGTCTGTGTCCGGCAGGCTCAAGGCGCGGGCCAGCACTACCGCATCCTCGATGGCCTGCCCGGCGCCCTGGGCCATGAACGGCATCATCGGGTGGCAGGCGTCGCCCAGCAGCGCCAGGCGACCCTGGGTCCAGTGCGGTAGCGGGTCGCGCTCATACAGGGCGGTCTTGAGCACTTCGTCGCAGGCGGTGAGCAAGGCCACGGCATCGGGGTGGAAGCCTGCGTAGGCGCGCTGCAGTTCGCTGACGCTGCCGCGGGTGGTCCAGCTTTCCAGGTGCCAGGTGGCCTGGGCGGTGGTGGCGAAGATGAAGATGTCGCGCCCACGGTTCAGCGGGAAGGTGACGATCTGGCTTTCAGGGTTGGGGCCCCACCATTTGGTGAAGGCCTGCAGGTCCGGCACATGTGCCAGCTTGTGCGCGGGCACCACGGCGCGGTAGGCCACCACGCCGGTAAAGCGCGGCTGCTCGGCGCCGAACATCGCGGTGCGCACGGCGGAATGGATGCCGTCGGCGCCAATCACCAGGTCAGCCTGGGCCTGGGCGCCGTCGACGAAGGTCAGGGTCACCCCGGCTGCATCCTGGGCGATGGTTTCGCAGCGCTTGGCGAACTGCACCTGCTCAAGGGGAAAGGCGCCTGCCAGGGCGGCCAGCAGGTCGGCGCGGTGGATGGTCAGTTGCGGTGCGCCGTACTGCTGTTCGGCGCTGTCGCCCATGGCCAGGCGCGAGGTTTCCTCGCCGCTGTCCCATAGGCGGCTGATGCGGTGACTGGGGCGCGCGGCCGGTTCACGCACGGCGGCGCCTACACCCAGGCCGTCGAGGGCGCGCACGGCATTGGGGGTCAGGTTGATGTCGGCGCCCACGCGCAGGAAGGCCTGGGCCTGTTCGAACACGGTCACCTGGTGGCCGGCGCCGCGCAAGGCGATGGCGGCGCACAGGCCACCGATGCCGGCACCGATGATGGCAATTTTCATGGGTACTGCTCCTTTCTGGTTGACGGGAGCAGCAATGCAGAATGAATGCCATTAATTCCTTTTTTAAGGAATTAATTGAATATCGTTATCTTTCAATTAGTTAATGGGTTCCATGGGCGAAACGTTCACCAGTGAAACAGGCCTTGCACCACGATGCCGCGCGCTGTCACTGCGCTACCCAAAAAGGTGTTCCCACGGGGTATGATTGCCGCCCATGGACACTTCACCTGAAAAGAAACGCCGCGGGCGCCCTGCCCACACCGCCGCCATCGGCCGCGAAGGCCTGATCGACGCCACCCTCGAGCTGTTGCGCAGCATCGCCCCCACCGACCTGACGCTGCAGGACATCGCCCGGCAGGTAAAGGTCGACCCGGCGTTGATCCGCTACTACTTCGGTGGCAAGGACGGCCTGCTGCGCGCCGCCACCTTGCACCTGATGGACGTGACCCAGCTGGGCGCCCAGGCGTTGGCCGACGGCCAGGGCGTGGAGGCGATGTTGTATGGGCGCATTCGCCTGATCATCGACATTGGCCGGCAGAACCCGCATTTCGTGCAGCTGGTGCTGCGCGAGATCTACCAGGGCGACGACCCCGAGCCCGGCGCGGTGCTGGACCTGATTGCCCAGCGCGGTGTGGCGCTCAGCGCGGCGATCCTTGAGGCCCGCCCGCCTGCGCCGGCCTTGCCGGTCATCGATGCGCGCATGCTGCACGTGGCGCTGGTGGGTGCATGCACCTTCTTCGCCACGGCGCAGCCGTTGTTCGGGGTGTTGTTCAACGGCAGCAGCGATGAAGCGTTGGCCGAGCAGTATTCGCGGTTTCTGACCGGTCTGTTATTGCGCGGTATCGGCGCAGCCCCGTAGCAGCGGCCGCAGGCCGCGTCCGGCTGCGGCGCGGTGCCACTGGGGAGCGCGGCGGTTTCGGACGCGGCCTGCGGCGGATGGCCGCCCCGCCGCTCCCACAAGACAGTTGCTGCTACGGGAGATCTGCGTAGCAGCTGCCGTCAGGCGGCGTCCGGCTGCGGCGCGGTGTGCCTGGGGGGACGCGGCCTGCGGCCGCTGCTACGGGGGTTACTTGGAGACGGGCATGGCGAACTCGGCGCCCTGCTCGATGCTCTCCGACCAGCGCTGCATGATCGACTTCTGCTTGGTGTAGAACCGCACGCCTTCGGTGCCGTAGGCGTGCATGTCGCCGAACAGGCTCTTCTTCCAGCCACCGAAGCCGTGCCAGGCCATGGGCACCGGGATGGGCACGTTGATGCCGACCATGCCCACCTCGATGCGCCGGGCGAACTCGCGGGCGATGTTGCCGTCACGGGTGAAGCAGCTGACGCCGTTGCCGAACTCGTGGGCGTTGACCAGTTGCAGCGCCTCGGCAAAATCGCGCACGCGCACGCAGGCCAGCACCGGGCCGAAGATTTCCTCGCGGTAGATGCTCATCTCCGGGGTCACGTGGTCGAACAGCGTGGCGCCCAGCCAGAAGCCGTTTTCCAGCCCCGACTCGCCAGGCCTGTAGTCGCGGCCATCGAGCAACAGCTGTGCGCCCGCCTCCACGCCCTGGCCGATGTAGCCCTTGATGCGCTCCAGCGCGGCGCGGGAGACGATGGGGCCCATCTCGGCCTTGAGGTCGCGGCCGTCGGTGATGCGCAGTTCACGGGCGCGCTGGGTCAGGGCGGCGACCACCTTGTCACCGACGTCACCCACCAGCACCGCCACTGAGATGGCCATGCAGCGCTCGCCGGCACTGCCGTAGGCGGCGCCCATCAGCGCGTCGACCGTGCGGTCTATATCGGCGTCAGGCATCACCACCATGTGGTTCTTGGCCCCGCCCAGGCCCTGCACGCGCTTGCCGTGGCGGGCGCCGGTCTCGTAGATGTACTGGGCGATGGGCGTCGAGCCGACGAAGCTGATGGCGCGCACGTCGGGGTTTTCCAGCAGCGCGTCGACCGCTTCCTTGTCGCCCTGCACCACGTTGAACACGCCCTTGGGCAGGCCGGCTTCACGCAGCAGCTCGGCCATGAACAGCGAGGCGCTCGGGTCGGTGGGGCTGGGCTTGAGGATGAAGGTGTTGCCGGCGGCGATGGCGATCGGGTACATCCACATGGGCACCATCACCGGGAAGTTGAACGGCGTGATGCCGGCCACCACGCCCAGGGCCTGGCGCATGGTCCAGTTGTCCATGCCGCGCGAGACCTGGTCGGAGTGCTCGCCCTTGAGCAGGTGTGGGATGCCGCAGGCGAATTCGAGGATGTCGATGCCGCGGTCCACTTCGCCCTGGGCGTCGGTAAACACCTTGCCGTGCTCGGCGACGATGATGTGCGCCAGTTCGTCCTTGCGCTCGCGCAGCAGGTGCAGGTACTGGAACAGCACGCGGGCGCGGCGGATGGGTGCGGTTTCGCTCCAGTCGCTGAAGGCGGCCTGGGCGGCGGCGACGGCTTCGTCGACAGTCTGCCGGCTGGCCAGCGCCACGCGGCCGGTGACGGCGCCGGTGGCCGGGTTGTAGACGTCCTGGTAGCGGTCATCACGCGACACGCGCTGGTCGTTGATGTAGTGCTCGATGGTGGTGGTCATGGCAGGTGATCCTGGGTGAGGGACAAGGCTGGCAGCCCGCGTTGAATACACCTTAGGCTTTCACTTTGTTCAAGACCAGAGCAGAATCCAGAACTGATTGTCCACATAGGCGAACAATACCCTCATGGAAAAGTCCGAGATCGAAGGTTTGTGGACGCACATCCACTGGCTGTCGGTGCTGGAGGAACATGGCACCTACACCGCCGCCGCAGCTCGCCTGGGGGTGAGCAAATCGGCGGTGAGCCAGCGCATCAGCGACCTGGAAAAGGCCACCGGCACCCGCCTGGTCACCCGCACCACGCGCAGCGTGCGCCTGACCGACGCCGGCCAGTCGCTGACCCGCGAGGTACGCAGCGCCTACGAGCACATTGCCCGCAGTTTTTCCTCGGTGCGTGACTCAGCCGGCGAGATCCGCGGCCTGGTGCGCCTGACCGCGCCGGTGGCGTTCGCCCGCCAGCAGTTGGTGCCGCACCTGTCGGGGTTCCTGCGCCAGTACCCGCAGGTGCGCATCCAGCTGGACGTGTCCGACGCCTTGAGCTCGCTGGCTGCCGAGGGTTACGACCTGGCCGTGCGCCACGGCTTCCAGGTGCCCGAAACCCATGTGGCGTGGAAGCTGTGCGACACCCATTCGGTGCTGGTGGCCACCCGCGATTACCTGCAACGCGAGGGCCAGCCCCATGACCCGGCGGCGCTGGCCGGGCACAACTGCCTGTACTACCCGCGCGGGGCCGACCAGCCGGCCTGGACCTTCGAACACGCCAGGGGTGGCGAGCGGGTGACCGTGCCGATTGCCGGCAGCTTCGCCACCAACAACAGCGAAGCCCTGCGCGACGCCGCCCTCAACCACCTGGGCATCGCCCTGCTGCCCGACTTCAGCGCCCAGGCGGCGCTGAATGCAGGTACCCTGGTACACGTGCTCAAGGACTGGACGCTGAAAGGTGCCTTCGCCGATGAGATCTACCTGATACGCCCATATTCGCCCCACGTGCCGAAGTCGGTGACGGCGTTGGTGGCGTACCTCAAGGCGCGGCTGGCGGGCGGGTTCACGGCCAGCCCGTAGCAGCGGCGAGGCGGCCATCCGCCGCAGGCCGCGTCATGCGGGGTGCCTGATGCACTGCGGTCGCAAGACGCAGCCTGCGGCAGCTGCTACGCGGGTTCGGTGTAGCCCTTCTTCAGTGCACACCGGAGCCTGTAGCAGCGGCCGCAGGCCGCGTCCGAACACACCGCATATCCCCCGGTACGCAGCCTGGCGGCAGCTACGCGAATGCGTATACCCCTTAGATCGCGTCGACTGCATCGCGGCCAAGGCCGGCTCCTACCACGAACGGTGTAGGAGCCGACTTTAGTCGCGATGCAGGCAACGCAGTTTCAAGACCTGAGAACGCGTCACAGACGCCACGCTTCGAGAGGCACGGTGCAGGCACTCAGGGCCGCCTGCCGACCTCCACCTGCTGGGCGGTCCAGGCTTTGACCTGCTCGCTCAGGCTCAGCCCCAGGCCGGGGCGCTTGGGCACCAGCATGCGGCCGTCGCGGGTTTCCAGGCGTTCGTTGAACAGCGGCTCCAGCCACTCAAAGTGCTCCACCCAAGGCTCGGTCGGGTAAGCAGCGGCCAGGTGCACGTGCAGCTCCATGGCGAAATGCGGCGCCAGCATCAGCCCGGCCTGCTCGGCCATGGCCGCCACCTTCAGGTAGGGGGTGATGCCGCCCACGCGCGGCGCGTCGGGCATCAGGAAGTCGGCGCCGCGCAGCTTGATGAACTCGGCGTGCTCGGCAACGCTGGTGAGCATCTCGCCGGTGGCGATGGGCGTGTCGAACTGCTGCGCCAGGGCGGCGTGGCCTTCGGCGTCGTAGCAGTCCAGCGGCTCCTCGATCCAGATCAGGTTGTAGGGCTCGAACTGCCGGCACATGCGCTGGGCGGTGGGCCGGTCCCACTGCTGGTTGGCGTCGACCATCAGCGGGAACTTGTCGCCCAGGTGGCGGCGCACGGTGCTGACGCGTTCGATGTCGATGGCGCAGTCCGGCTGGCCGACCTTGAGCTTGATGCCGCCGATGCCCTTTTCGCGGGACAGGTCGGTGTTCTTCAGCAACTGGTCCAGCGGCGTGTGCAAGAAGCCGCCGGAGGTGTTGTAGCAGCGCACGCTGTCGCGTTGGGCACCCAGCAAGCGCGCCAGCGACAGGTTGGCGCGCTTGGCCTTGAGGTCCCACAGGGCCACGTCAAAGGCGCCGATGGCCTGGGTGGACAAGCCGCTGCGGCCCACCGAGGCACCGGCCCAGCACAGCTTGGTCCATAGCTTGGCGATGTCACTGGGGTTTTCGCCGAGCAGCGCCGGGGCGATCTCCTGTGCGTGGGCGAACTGCCCCGGGCCCCCTGCCCGCTTCGAATAGCTGAAGCCCAGGCCACGGTGGCCATCCCTGGTCTCGATCTCGGCGAACAGCATGGCGATCTCGGTCATCGGCTTCTGCCGCCCGGTGAGCACCTTGGCGTCACTGATGGGGTTGGCCAGCGGCAGGAACACCGAGGACACGCGCACCCAGGCAATGGCGTCGTCGTCACCGGTGGGCAAAGCTTGTTGTTGTGTGAGCATGAGCGCTCTCCTTGTTAACGGGACAGGGAAGTATCGGGGGTGGCCGCAGGCGTGGCCTGGGGCTGCGGTTCGGCAAAATCATCGAGGTCCAGGCGCTTGAGCGGCCCGACGATGAACAGGTAGGCGAAGGCGCCCAGCAGGCCCATGGCGGCCACGTACATCAGCGCCACATCGAAGGAGCCCAGCTGGTTGATCATCACACCGATGGCGATGGGCGTGACGATGCTGGCCAGGTTGCCGCAGAAGTTGAACATGGCGCCGCTGATGCCCATGGCCCGGGCCGGTGACACGTCGCCGACGATGCACCAGCCCAGGTTGCCGACGCCCTTGGCGAAGAACGCCAGGGACATCACCGCGATCACCACGGTGAGCGAGGCGCTGTAGTTGGCGACGACGATGCTGCTGGACAGCAGCAGGCCGCAGATGATCGGGGTCTTGCGCGCGGCAGTGAGGCTGAAGCCCTTGCGCAGCATCCAGTCCGACCACACGCCGCCAACTACCCCACCCAGGCAGCCGGCGACGGGCGGGATGGCGGCTACCAGGCCGACCTTGAGCAGGGTCATGCCCTTGGCTTCGATCAGGTAGGTGGGGAACCAGGTCAGGAAGAACCAGGTGATGGAGGTGAGGCAGAACTGGCCCAGGTAGATGCCGACCATCATGCGGTTGGCGCCGATGGCCTTGACGCGCTGCCAGCTGAACGGGGTCTTCACGTCGCCGATGGTGGGCAGGCCGCCACCGGCCTCGATGTAGTCGATCTCGGCCTGGTTGACGCGGTGGTCCTTGCGCGGCTCGCGCACCAGGCGGAACCAGGCCAGGCCAATGGCGATGCCGGCAAGGCCGGTGACCCAGAACACATGCTGCCAGCCCCAGGTGCTGACCAGCCACACCATCAGCGGCGTGAACGCCGCCAGGGCGAAATACTGCGCCGACTGGAACACCGCCGTGGCCAGGCCACGCTCCTGGCGCGGGAACCACATCACCGTCAGGCGGTTGTTGGCCGGGAACGCCGGGGCCTCGGCCACGCCCATCAAGAAGCGCAGGCCGAACAGCACCAGGAACGCCGAGGCGAAGTAGTCGACGTAGCCCTGCAGGAAGGTCAGCGTCGACCACAGGATCAGGCTGGCGCCCAGCACCACCCGCGAACCATAGCGGTCGAGGATCACCCCGCCCGGCAGCTGCATGGCGGTGTAGGCCCACCCGAAGGCGGAGAAGGCGATGCCCATGGTCATGGCGTCGAAGCCCAGGTCGCCGCGCATGCTCGGGGCGGCGATGGACAGCGTGGCGCGGTCGACGTAGTTGAACACCGTGACGATGAAAATCAGCGTCAGGATCAGGTAGCGGACGCGGGTCCTGGCGACGGGGGGCGTGGCTGGGTTCACTTGTTATTTTCCTTGTTGTGAGTGGTGCGGTGGCTCGGTGCAAGCTCCTTTGATACGAAAATGATTGCGCAATCATCAGCACTTATAAAATACACTGATTGCGCAATCATGCAACGGCTATCCGTCAGGCACAGGTACGTTGCAACCAACGTAGGAGCCGACCTTGGTCGCGATCAACAAACGCCGATCTGTAGCCGCTGCCGTCAGGCTGCGCTGGCCGGTGTGAACCCTGCAAGTCTTCAGCGCGGCATAGGGCCAGCGCAGCCTGCGGCAGCGGCTACGCGGTGCCTATGGCCGCCCCAGCCCTACAAGCCATGGCCGTTATGCAGGCGACATCAAAGGTGTGTGGGTTAAGATATCTCCCCCTCCCCACCGTAGACCCGCCCCCCTGATGGCCAAGAAGTCGAACAAGGACCTTTCACTTTCCGCCAGCGGCGCCGCCGGCGTGCCCGGCTACACGTTGATCGACGTGGCACGCGTGGCCGGGGTCTCACCCATTACCGTGTCTCGCGCCCTGCACCGCCCCGAGCTGGTCAGCGAGCGCACCCGCGACAAGGTGCGCGAGGCCGCGCGGGCCATGGGCTACGTGCCGAACATGCTGGCCGGCGGGCTGGCCACCAACAAAAGCCGGCTGGTGGCGATTTTCCTGCCCACCATTGCCAACTCGATCTTCGCCGACACCGTGCAGGCGGTGATGGACCGCCTCACCGCCGCCGGTTATCAGACCCTGATCGGCCTCACCGGCTACAGCGCCGAGCAGGAAGAAGCGCTGCTGGAAGCCGTGCTGGGCCGGCGCCCCGACGGCATCGTGCTGACCGGCACCCTGCACACCGAGGCCAGCCGCCAGCGCCTGGCGTCGGCGCGCATTCCGGTGGTGGAAGCCTGGGATTTGAGCGAGGCGCCCATCGACATGCTGGTGGGCTTTTCCCACGAACAGGTGGGCGTGGGCATCGCCCGCAACCTGCTGGGCAAAGGCTACCGGCGCTTCGCCGTGGTGACCCTCGACGACCCGCGTGGGCTGCGCCGCGTGGCCAGCCTGAAAGCCGAGCTGCAGGCCCACGGCATCACCGACACGCCCACCGAAATACTCCCCGCTCCCGCCATCCTGGCCTCCGGCCGGCTGGGCCTGCAGGGCCTGCTGGACAAGGGCCATGACCCGCAGGTGGTGGTGTGCAGCTCGGACACCATTGCCCAGGGCGTGCTGGCGGAGGCGGCCAGCCGCGGCCTTCGCGTGCCGGAAGACCTGGCGGTGATGGGCTTCGGCGACCTGAGCAGTGCTGCCCACGTGCACCCGCCGCTGTCCACCGTACAGGTGAACGGCGCGTTGATCGGCCAACAGGTGGCCGAGGCGTTGCTGGCACGGTTGCGCGCCACGCCAGGCACCGAGGCGGCGGCGCCGGTGTGCATTGATACGGGGTTCAGCATCATTGACCGGCAGAGCACGCGCGATATCGGTTAGCCGCCATTTGCGTCTAAGCATAATGCTATTGGGTATTTGGTATATACCAAACACCCAATTATAAAGGGCCATCACTTCATAGCGAACAAGGCCTACCCTCCATGCTGCCACTGCGGATCATGCTCGAATACTTCCACCCCTGGCCCAACTCGGCCGGCTTCTACCTGGCGCGTGAACGCGGCTGGTACGCCGACGCCGGCCTTGACGTGGAGCTGTGCGTGCCCGACCCTGAGCGTGGCGACAGCCTGCAGCACCTGCTGGACGGCGCGGTACAGTTGAGCGTGTTCCCCAGCAACCGCCTGCTGGTGCGCCGCGACCAGGGCCAGCCGCTGAAGGGCGTGGCGGCCATCAACCATGACGGTTTGGAAGCTTTCCAGACCCTGCGCGAATTCGCCATCCAGCGCCCCCGCGACCTGATGGGCAAGCGCCTGGCCATGAACCCCACCCCGCGCGGGCTGGCCATGGTGCGCGACCTGGTGCGCCAGGACGGTGGCGACCCGGACGCGGTGATCATCGTCGATGCCGGCGCCCGCGAGCTGCGCCCCGAGGAGCTGGCCGCCGGCGTGGCCGATGCCAGCTTCGGTGGCTACTGGGCCTGGGAGGCGCTGATGGACAGCCCGGTGGCGGCCGAACGCCGGGTGGTACACCGGGTCAGCCGCTGGGGCGCGCCGGCCTACCACAGCTACCTGCTGGGCGCCCGCGAGGACTGGATCGACGCCAACCCACAGGTGCTGCGCGCCTTCCTCGCCGCCACCGCGCGCGGTTTCGAGAGCGTGGCCGCCGAGCCGCAACGGGCGCGCCATGCCTACGAACGGGTGATTCCCTATTTCCCCGGCGCGCTGATCGAGCAGTCACTTGCGCACATCGCCCCCACCTGGCTGCATGAAGGCCGCTTTGGCCAGCAACGCCAGGCGCTGCTGGAACCTTACGCCAACTGGCTGCACCAGCATGGCATCCTGCAACGGCCCGATGCCTGGGCCAACGCCACCACCAACGCCTACCTGCCCGGGGAGGCGCGATGAGCCAACTGCTGCACAGCCATGGCCTGGCCGGCGAAATAGTCGCGCCGGTGTGGGCGCCGCTGACCGAGGCCGAGTTGCAACCGCTGCTGGCCCACTACCCGCAACTGGGCACCCTGCAGCGCATCGACTGGCACAGCCCGCGGCCCTTCTCCGCCGCCGCGCTGATCAGCACCGCGCACGGCGAGTGGTTCGTCAAACGCCACTTTCATCAGGTGCGCTCGCAGCCTTGGCTTGCGGAGGAACACCGTTTCATCCAGCACCTGCGCCGCCATGGCGTACCCGCCCCGGACGTGCAGGTGAACAGCCACGGCGCCACGGCTGTCGCCCACGGGCAGTGGACCTACGAGGTGCACGCGCGCTCACCGGGTGACGACCTGTACCGCGACGCCCAGTCCTGGTCGCCATTCCACAGCCTGGCCCATGCCCACGCCGCCGGCACGGCGCTGGCCCGCCTGCACCTGGCAGCCGCAGATTTTGACGCCGCGCCACGCCAGGCCAGCGTGCTCACCAGCCGCTGCCACGCCTTCACCCAGCCCGACCCGCTGGCCGTGCTGGCCGAGCAAATAGCCAACAGCCCGGCGCTGAGCCGCTACCTGGCCCACCGCGACTGGCGCAGCGAACTGGCCGACGCCCTGCTGCCCGCCCATGCCGCCCTGCTGCCGCACCTGGCCAGCCAGGCGCCCCTGTGGACCCACAACGACTGGCACGCCTCGAACCTGTTGTGGGCCGACGGCGAGGTGCGCAGCGTGCTCGACTTCGGCCTGTGCGACCGCACCTTCGCCCTGTACGACCTGGCCACCGCGCTGGAGCGCAACGCCATTCCCTGGCTGGACCTGGACGCAGGCGGCGTGGCCCGCGCCGACCTGGCCACGGTGGACGCCCTGCTGGGCGGCTACGCCAGCGTGCGCCCGCTGTCACCGGCCGACCTGCAGGCGTTGGCCGCCTGGCTGCCGCTGGTGCACGCCGATTTCGCCGTGTCCGAAACCGAGTACTTCGCCGGCATCCTCGACGACCGCGCCAGCGCCGACATCGCCTGGGACGACTACCTGTTGCGCCATGCGGTGTGGTTCCAGGGCAGCGAAGGCCAGCGCCTGATCGAACATTTGCGGGGCTGGTTATGAACCGTTTGCTGGTAGACCCGACCTGGCTGGCAGAACAGTTGAACGCCGGCGACCTGGTGCTGCTGGACGCCACCGTGGACCTGCGCGCGCCGCGCTTCGACGGTGACTACCAGGCCTTCAGCGGCGAACCCGGCTGGCGCGCCGCGCACATTCCCGGCGCCCGCCACGCCGACCTGCTTGAACGCCTGCACGACGCCCAGGCCAGCTATAGCTTTGCCATGCCGCCGCTGCCGCAACTGGCTACCGAGTTGCAGGCCCTGGGCGTCGGCCAGCACAGCCGCGTGGTGATCTACGACCGCAGCGACGGCTTCTGGGCGGCGCGGTTGTGGTGGATGCTGCGCAGCGTTGGTCTTGCGGCCGCGATTCTGGACGGTGGCCTGAACGCCTGGCGCCAGGCCGGCCTGCCGCTGGCCAGCGGCGCTGCCAACACCCCCGGGGCTGCAGCGCCTGCGACCTTGCACGCGCAACCCGGCTACTGGGCCACCCTGGAACAGGTGCAGGCGGTGAGCGAAGGGCGCCTGCCCGGCCACCTGATCTGCGCCCTGGGCCAGGCCGTGTTCGATGGCAGCGCGGCCACCCGCTACAGCCGCCGCGGGCACATTCCCAACAGCCGCAACCGCCCGGCGCGGCAGCTGTTCGACGCCAGCGGGCGCTACCACCCTGCCCCCCTGCTGCGCCAGGCCCTGGCGGTGGACGCCCTGCCCGAACCGCTGCTGCTGTACTGCGGCGGCGGCATCTCCGCCGCCGCCACGGCCTTCGCCCTGGCGCTGCTGGGGCGCCACGATGTCACCCTGTTTGACGGCTCGCTGCAGCAATGGAGCGCCGACCCTGCCTTGCCAATGACCACCGGAGCAGCTCCGGCCTGAAAAACCAATAGGTCAGGTCATGACCCATGCGCGTGGCTTTACGGCCCCGCGCAGGGTAGCCTGCACCCAAAAAAATCATGCGCGACAAGGAGCTGCCCCATGTTTCCCCCTATTCCCTTCCGGGCCCGTGTGCTGGCGACGAGCATTGCCCTCGCCTCGCCGTGGGTGGCCGCGGAAGAACCGACGACGCTGAGCGCCGTCACCGTCACCGGTGACGCGCCCGACAGCTACCGGGCCGATCATGCCTCGGTCACCGGCCTCAGCGATACGCCGCTGCTGGACACCCCTGCCGCCGTGTCGGTGTTCAACGCGCAACTGCTGCAAGACCAGCAGGTGCGCCTGCTCAGTGAAGTGCTGCGCAACGACGCCGCCGTGGGCGACAGCTACGCGCCCATCGGCTACTACGAGAACTTCGTGGTGCGCGGCTTTTCCCTGAACGCCGCCAGCAGCTACAAGATCAACGGCCGCACCATCACCGGCGAGCAGAACGTGGCGCTGGAGAACAAGGAGCAGGTGGAAGTGCTCAAGGGCCTGGCCGGCCTGCAAAGCGGCGTCAGCGAGCCGGGCGGGGTCATCAATTACCAGACCAAGCGCCCTACCGACGTGCGCTCGGTGACCGTCTCCACCGACGAGCAAGGCGGCCGCTACCTGGCCACCGACCTGGGCACCTGGTTCGGCAGCGAGCAGCAATTCGGCGTCCGGACCAACCTGGCCCACGAGGACATTCGTTCCTACGTCGACCACGCCGACGGCAGCCGCGACTTCGGCTCGGTGGCCTTCGACTGGAACATCGACCCACGCTCCAGCCTGCAACTGGACGTCGAATACCAGCACCGCGAACAACGCTCGGTGCCCGGCTACCAGCTGCTGGGCGGCACCGAGGTGCCGCACCACGCCGACCCGCACGACCTGTTGGGCTACCAGAGCTGGTCGAACCCGGTGGGCATCACCTCGCTGAACATGGAAGGCCGCTACCACTACCAACTGACCGATGACTGGAGCGCGCAACTGAGCCTGTCGCGCAGCCGGGTGATCATCGACGACTACAGCGCCTTCCCCTATGGCTGCTACTACGGCGCCGGCTGCACGGCCACTACCAGTTCGTTCAGCAGCAGCGGCGACTACGACATCTACGACTACCGCAACCCCGACGACACCCGCCGCAACGACGAGGCCGAGGCCTCGCTGAGCGGCGCGTTCAACGCCTTCGGCCTGCGCAACGAACTGGACGTGGGCGTCAGCGCGTTCCGCCGCACGGTGGACCAGCGCGACGCCATCAACGAGTACGTGGGCAGCGGCAACATCGGCGCCACGCCGCCCACCTACGCCCCCTACGACGGCAGCCTGAACCACACCTACCGCCACCTCGACAGCCGCCAGTACGGCCTGTTCATCAACGACCGCCTGCACCTCAATGAGCAGTGGCAGCTGGTGCTGGGCGGCCGCGAGGTGCGCCTGGACGAAAAGGCCTTCGACGCCGACGGCGGCACCACGCGCCATACGCAGATGTGGGAGTTCCTGCCCAACCTGGCGGTGGTCTACAAGCCCACCGACGACCTGTCGCTGTACACCCGCTACAGCAAGGGCCTGTCCCTGGGCAGCGAGGCGTCGTGGTTCGCCAGCAACGCCGGCGAGACCCTGGCGCCGACGATCTCGCGGCAGCTGGAAGTGGGCATCAAGCAGGACTGGCAACGCCTGAGCCTGGGCGCGGCGCTGTTCCAGATCACCCAGGCCTACCAGTTCCCGCGGCCCAACGGCGACGGCACCTTCACCTACGTGCAACAGGGCAAGCAGAAGAACATCGGCCTGGAGCTGACCGCCAGCGGCCGCGCCACCGAGCGCCTGCAGCTCAACGCCAGCGTCGCCGCCACCCGCGCGCGGGTCACCGACAGCGGCGTGGACGCCTACGAAGGCCACCAGGCCATCAACGTGCCCACCCTGCGCGCCAGCTTCTACGGCGACTACAGCGTGCCAGGCATCGACGGCCTGGCGCTGCTGGGCGGCGTGCAGTACAGCGGCAAGAAATACGCGAACCGCGAAGGCACGGTGCAGGTCGGCGATTACGCGGTGTTCAACGCCGGCAGCCGCTACACCACGCGCATCGAAGGGTACGATACGGTGTTTCGCCTGAGCGTCGACAACCTGTTCGACAAGCGCTACTGGCGCGACGTGGGCGAATACGCCGGCGACGACTACCTGTTCCTGGGCGCCCCGCGTACCGCGCGGCTGTCCGCCACCGTCAACTTCTAAGGGCTGCAACCATGTCGAACCTGGAAATACTCGCGGTCATCGTCAACGTCCTCGGCGTCTGGCTGACCGCCCGCCGCACCCCCTGGTGCTGGCCCGTGGGCGTGGTGGCGGTGCTGCTTTACGTGTGGATTTTCTATGACGTGAAGCTGTACTCGGACATGCTGCTGCAGGTGCTGTTCGCCGGCCTGCAGGGCTACGGCTGGTGGCGCTGGCGCACTGGGCGCCTGGCCCAGGGCAAGGTGCGCATCGAGCCGTTGCCGGCGCGCGTGGCGCTGCTGAGCCTGGTGGCCGGCGCCGTGCTGTCGGTGCTGCTGGGCACGGCCATGGCGCACTTCACCGACGCCGCCGTGCCGTGGCTGGACGCCACCCTCACCGGCTACAGCCTGGTGGCCAGCTATTGGGCGGCGCGCAAGTTCGTCGCCAATTGGTGGCTGTGGATCGCCCTGGATGCGGTGTACACCGGCCTGTACTACTACAAGGAACTGCCGCTGACCGCGGTGCTGTACGCCGGCTTCATCGTGCTGGCGGTGTATGGCCTGCGCGCCTGGCAGCGTGACCTGGCGCAGCAGCCGCGCGAAGCGGCGCAGCAGGCGGTGGCATGAGCATCCGCCCCGCCCAGGCCCAGTACCTGCGCATTGGCGAGCAGCTGGCCGAGGACATCGCCAACGGCCGCCTGGCGCCGGGCGCGCGCCTGGCCACCGAACGCGACATGGCCGCGCAGTTCGGCTGCACCCGCGTCACCCTGCGCCAGGCACTGCAGCGCCTGGAGGCCCAGGGCGCGTTGTACCGCGGCCACCGGCGCGGCTGGTTCGTGTCGCCGGTGCCCATCCGCTACGACCCCACGCGCATCACCGGCTTCATGGATTACGTCAGCGCCCAGGGCCGCGAGCCGCGCACCGAGTGCCTGCTGGCCGAGCTGCGTGCGGCCGATGCCTGGCTGGCCCAGCGCATGCAGGTAGCCGTCGGTGAGCCGTTGTTCCAGCTGCAGCGGCGGCGCTGGGTGGACGGCCGCCCGGTGCTGCTGGAGACCAATGTGCTGAACCCCAGCGCCTGCCCTGGCCTGCTCGACCAGCGCCTGGACGGTTCGCTGACCGCCCTGCTGCGCGACCATTACGGCCGCCAGCAGGCACGCAGCCAGATCAGCCTCAAGCCGTGCCTGCTGGACGAGGAACAGAGCGAACGGCTGGAGATTGCCAGCGGCTCCAGCGGGTTGTACCTGGAGCGGCTGTGCTTTGACGAGGACAGCAACGTGGTGGAACTGGACCTGGAATTCTGGCGCCCGGATGCAGTGGAAGTGACGCTGGCGGTGGGGGGTTCGTAGCAGCAACTGTCTTGTGGGAGCTGGCTTGCCAGCGAGCTTTTATGGCCCCAACAGCTCGCTGGCAAGCCAGCTCCCACAGGATGCAATGCCCGGACGCGGCCTGGTGGCCGCTGCTACAGGGCGGTGCGCAATGCTTAATGGCTCAACTGACTGCTGAACTGCCCCACCGCGTCCACCACCTTGCGCGCGCCGTCCTGGATTTCGGCGATCACCTCGCCGGACTGCGCCGCCAGCGCCAGGCCCTGTTCGGCCTGGCGCTTGCCCTGCTCGATGACCTGCACCGCGTCCGCTGCCAGCTTCTGGTTCTGCAGCACCACCGTGACGATCTCGTCGGTGGCGGTGCTGGTGCGCGAGGCCAGCTGGCGCACTTCGTCGGCCACCACGGCAAAGCCACGGCCCTGCTCGCCCGCCCGCGCCGCCTCGATGGCCGCGTTCAGCGCCAGCAGGTTGGTCTGGTCGGCAATGCTGCTGATGCTCTTGATGATGGTGCCGATCACCTGGGACTGCTGGTCCAGGGCGGCGATGCCATCGGCGGCGGCCTGCATCTGCGCCGCCAGCTGGCGCATTACCTCGACGGTGTCCTGCACCACGCCGCTACCCCGGCGCGCGGCGGCGTCGGTGTCTTCCGAGGTGGTGTAGGCGATGTCCGCCGCCTGGGCCACGGCCTGTTCGCGGTTGACCAGGTCGGTGATCACCGTGGCGAACTTCACCACTTTGTACAGGCGGCCCTGTACGTCGGCGATGGGGTTGTAGGAGGCTTCCAGCCACACCACGCGGCCGGCGCTGTCCAGGCGCTTGAAGCGGTCGGCGACGAATTCACCCCGGCGCAGGGTGTCCCAGAACGCCTGGTACTGGGCCGAATTGGCTTCCTCGGCCGAGCAGAACATACGGTGGTGCTTGCCCTGCACCTGTTCCAGGCGGTAGCCCATGCCGCTGAGGAAGCGGCTGTTGGCCGTCTGCACGTTGCCGTCCAGGTCGAACTCGATCACGGCAGTGGAGCGCTGCAGGGCGTCGATCAGGTTCTGGTGCTCGCGGGAGGTCTCGATGGTGCGCGTCAGGTCGTTGGCATACACCGAGCAATGAATGACCTTGCCGTCGCTGTCGCGCACCGGCTGCACGATGGCGCGCAACCAGGCCTCGCCGCCGTCGCCACGCATCAGCTGCAAGGCCCCGGCCCAATGGGCGCCGGCCTGGATGGCGGCCTTCATGCGGCTGAAGTGGTCGGTGGCGCGGGCGTCACTGGGCACCAGGTCCACCAGGGCGCGGCCGGTGAGTTGTTCGCTGCGGTGGCCCAACTCCTTGTCGAAGTTGGCGTTGGTGTACAGGATCCGGCCCTGGGGGTCGAGCGTCAGCACCAGCATCTCGCTGTCCAGGCTACGCTGCACCTGCTCCATGGAGGACAGCTTCTCGCGCAGGCGCGCCGACTCTTCTTTCAACCGCTTGTTAAACATGACCACATCTCAAGGCTCATAGGCTGGTGGCATCACTATCGGCTTGGAAATGAGGGGCTTGAGTGCAAAAACTGTTATTGTCCTACAATATTTTTCCTGCCGTTTGCGCCGCTATTCCCACAGGAGTGCCCCCATGCCCGAACTCACCCATTGGCTGGCCTTCGCCCTGATTTCGCTGGGCATGGTGCTCACCCCAGGCCCGAACATGGTCTACCTGATTTCGCGCTCCATCTGCCAGGGCCGCAAGGCGGGGTTGATCTCCTTGGGCGGCGTGGCGCTGGGCTTCGTGGTGTACATGCTGTGCGCGGCGTTGGGCATCACCGCCCTGCTGATGGCGGTGCCGTTCGCCTACGACACCCTGCGCGTGGGCGGCGCCCTGTACCTGCTGTACCTGGCCTGGCAGGCGGTGAAGCCGGGCGGCCGCTCGCCGTTCCAGGTGCGCGACCTGCCCGCCGACAGCCCGCGCCGGCTGTTCGCCATGGGCCTTGTGACCAACCTGCTCAACCCCAAGATCGCGGTCATGTACCTGTCGCTGCTGCCGCAGTTCATCAGCCCTGTCGGGCATGGCAGCGTGCTGGGGCAGTCGCTGGTGCTGGGCGCAACGCAGATCGTCATCAGCGTCAGCGTCAACGGCCTGATCGCCCTGACGGCGGCCAGTATCGCCGTGTTCCTGGGCGGTCGGCCGCTTTGGCAGACCGTGCAGCGCTGGCTGATGGGCACCGTGCTGGCGGGCCTGGCGGTGCGCATGGCACTGGAAAGCCGGCGTTGAGAGGTTTACGTAACCTTTACGAAATGTAGACGTCTGCTGACACGAATCCGTTGTTTCATAGCTCCATGGCGAACCCATATCCGCCTGAGGAGACACCCATGATTTCGAAGATGACCCAAGCCCTGATCCTGTCCGGTTGCCTGATTGCTGCCGGCACCGCCAGCGCAGGCGAACGCAACGTGGTCGTGCCTGTCATCGCTGGAGCCGTGGTAGGCGCAGTCGTCGCTGGCGCGCTGAGTGGCCCGTCGTACCATGAACACTACTACCGCCCGGCGTACCAGCAGGGTTACTACCAGCCGGTGTACCAGCCGGTGGCTTATGTACCGGTAGCCCCGCGCCCTTACTACTATGGTTATGGCGGCCACTACCGCCATGACGGTTACGGCCACGGTTACGGTTATGACCATGGCCGGGGTTACGGCCGCTGGTAAGCGGTGCGCCTGCCGCCGCTGCCCCGTAGCAGCGGCCGCAGGCCGCGTCCGGCCCCAACACAGACACATCACGCACGCCACGGACACATCGCGCCGCCATTCGCCACGTACCTGAACTTGTCACAATCGCGTCCCCGACGATACCGATAGTAGCCACCTTGACTTGTATCCAAGGAGCTACACCGTGTTGCACCGCATTGTGTTTTCGCTGTCTGTGTTGAGTCTGTCCATCTCCGCCGCGCAGGCCGCCGAGACCTACGCCCTCGATACGCCGATCCTGTCGACCATCGACAACTTCCGCGACATCGCCGGCACCACCACCGCCTACACCACCGCCAACGACGGCACCATGCGCTCGGGGGTGTTCTACCGCTCCAACGCGCTGTCGGGCTCGGCCGCCGACATCGCCACCCTCAACACCCTGGGCATCACCGCGGTGTATGACCTGCGCACCGCCAGCGAGATCGCCGCCACCCCGGACAGCCCGCTGACCGGCGCCACCTACACCAACATCGACATCATCGGCAACGCCTCTTCCGGCGCCAACATCACTTCGATTTCGGTCAGCAGCGCCGCCGACGCCGTGGCCATGATGCAGGAGACCAACCGCGAGTTCGTCAGCGACGCCGGCATGCGCAGCCAGTTCGCTACCCTGTTCAACGACCTGGCGTCCACCGACGGCGCCGCGCTGTTCAACTGCACCGCCGGCAAGGACCGCACCGGCTGGACCGCCGCCGTGCTGCTGAGCATCGCCGGGGTGGACAGCGCCACCATCATGGCCAACTACCTGGCCACCAACGACTACACCGCCACCCGCGTGGCCGCGACCCTGGCGGCGCTGCCCTCGAGCATGGCGGCCATCTACGAGCCGCTGCTGACCGTGGACGCCAGCTACCTGCAGGCCGGCCTGGACGAGATCACCGCGCTGTACGGCAGCATGGACAACTACCTCAAGGAAGGCCTGGGCCTGTCCCAGGCCACCATCTATGTGCTGCGCGGCAAGATGGTCTACTACAACAGCCTGCCCGGCCAGGACGCCATGGTAGGCAACGCCGCCGCTGGCGCGCTGCTGCTGCAACGCCTGCAGAACAGCAGCCTGTCGGGCGCCTACACCGACTACAACTACTACCTGCAATCGGCCATCGACGCCGGCACCCTGGGCGGCGTGCAGAACACCATCGGCGGCCAGGTGCACGCCGACGCCGCCGCCTTCCTGCTGCGCCAGAACGCCCTGATCGACGCCGCCGCGGCGCCCTACACCAGCGGCATCGACCTCAAGGTCGGCCAGCGCAGCCTGTGGACCGCTGGCCTTGCCGGCTACCTGGGCACCGACGGTTCGGCCCACGCCGAGAGCAGCAACGAGCACACCCAGGGGGCCATGGTCGGCCTCACCCAGCGCTTCAGCGAGCAGCTCAGCGGCCACGCCAGCTTCGGCTACAGCCACGGCAGCGTGGGCGGCGCCGGCGGTGAAGTAACCACCGACTACACCTTCCTGTCCGCCGGCGCGCGCCTGGCCCTCGACAGCCTGGACCGCGGCCTGTTCGTGGCCGCCGACGCCAGCACCGGCTACGTCGACTACGACAGCAAGCGCCAACTGGGCGGCGGCCTGGGTTCGACCAGGGGCGACACCCACGGCACCCTCAGCGCCGCCAGCCTGGCCCTGGGCTACCGCCTGCCGATCAGCGCGGTCACCCTGGAGCCCAGCGCCGGCGTGCGCATCAGCCACCTGAACCTGGCCGGCTTCGACGAGAAAGGCAGCGACCTGGCGCTGGACGTCGACAGCAACCAGCAGACCCGCCGCAGCGCCTTCGCCAACCTCAAGGCAGCGCTGGCGCCGATCGGCATCAGCGGTGGCTGGAGCCTGGTGCCGGGCGTGCAGGTAGGCTACGAGCACGTGCTGGGCAACGCCCATGTCGACAGCTCGGCGAGCATCCTGGGCTTCGACGTGGACCAGCGCGCCGCCTTCGCTACCCGCGACCTGTACAGCGGCGCGGTGAACCTGACCGCCAGCCTGGGCAACGTCAGCGTCGGCGCCGAGGTGGGCGCCGTCAGCGGTGGCGACAGCCAGGGTGCCAGCGGCAGCCTGAAGGCCAGCTACCGCTTCTGATCAGGGCGGGGCCGGTAGCCCGCGCTACCGGCCCTTGCGCACGTCCTGGGGAGTGACGCCGTAGGCGCTCTGGAAGTACTGGCAGAAGCGCCCGACGTTGGAGAAGCCCAGCCCCAGGGCGACGTCCGTCACCGACACCACCGGCCCCTGGCGCAACGCCTGGTAGGCCCGCTCCAACCGCACCTGACGCTGATAGGCGACGATCGAGGTGCCCATGAACCGCCGAAACCCTTCCTGCAAGGCGCGCAGGCTGACGTTGCTCAGCTGCGCCAGTTCGGTGCCGCTGACCAGGCAATGAGGATGCTCTTGGATGTAGTCCATGGCCAGGCGCACATGGCGCGGCGCAATGCTCGGCCCGGGGCGCTGCAAGGCTTCGCTGTAGCTGTGCGGCCAGCCTTCCAGCAGCGCGTCCACCAGCATCTCCTGCAAGCGCGTGGGCATCAGCACGCTGGCGTTCATCAGCGCATCCAGCTCGGCGCCGGTGGCGAAATCCACCAGCGCACGAATGGCCTTGAAGGCCGGGCGGTTGAGATCCACCACCGGTTCGAAGTGGATTTTCTTCACCACCGGCCGCCCCAGCAGCGTGGCCAGGCGCTGGGTAAACAGCCCGCGGCGCACGGAAATGCCGTGCTGGCCGTGGCCGTCGACGAAGGTCACCGAGCGCACCGCGCTTTTCTCCACCGCCAGGCCCACGTCGGGCCGGCCCACGGCCTCGTCGCCGATGTTGAAGATGATCTGCCCCGCGGTGGGAATCACGAACGTGATCTCGTCGTTCAAGTCGGGGATCTGCACGGTGAAGTTGCCGCGGTAGCTCATGCGCCGGAAGCTCACGCCCTCATAACGGCCATACACCCCGGCCACGCCCATCAGCTGGCCGAAGCGCGGCACGTCGGCGTAAAGATCACCGAACACCCGGCTGAACAGCGCGCCGAATTCGTCCGCGCCCATGGCGTCGGAACGGATGATGAACGGCTTGCGCGCAGAGGTAGGGAGCATGGCGAACGTCCTGATGTTTCATTGTTGTATGGGCGGCGGTACAGACGACCGCGCGCAACGCTAGCAATGAAACATGACAGGTACATGAATAGTGTCGGGGCCAGGACGCGGCCTGGGGGCCGCTGCTACAGGTTTGGGCGCTGGCATTTCTTGGGTGGGGCGGATACCATATGTTCCATATACATTTCATATACGGACCCTCCCCCATGGGCATCGTGAAAATCTCCGATGTGATGCACGAGAACCTGCGCATCACCTCCAACGCCCTGAGCCGTTCCATCAACGCCCAGGCCGAACACTGGATGCGCATCGGCATGCTGGCCGAGCTGCACCCGCACCTGCCCCACAATGAACTCACGCAATTGCTGATCCGCGCCGAACAGGCCGGCGGCTTCGACCTGCAGACGGTCGCCAACTGCATGGACCAACGCCAACTGGCCGGGAACGTACAATGAGCAAGAAAGTCACGATCAACAGCGCCGCCGATATCGAGCAGTCGCGCATTGCCGGCAAGCTGGCCGCCGATGTGCTGCACATGATCGCCCCCTATGTGAAGCCCGGGGTGACCACCGACGAGCTGGATCGCATCTGCCACGACTACATCGTCAACGTGCAGAAGGCCAAGCCGGCCAACATCGGCTACCACGGGTTCCCCAAGACCATCTGCGCCTCGCCCAACGAGGTGATCTGCCACGGCATCCCCAACGGCAAGCCGCTGGCCGATGGCGACATCCTCAACATCGACGTGGCGGTGATCAAGGACGGCTGGTTCGGCGACACCAGCCGCATGTACCAGGTGGGCACGGTCAACGATGAAGCCCAGCGCCTGATACGTATTACGTACGAAGCCATGTGCGCCGGCATCCGCCAGGTGCGCCCGGGCGCGCACTTGGGTGACATTGGCCATGCCATCCAGACGGTGGCCGAGGGCGCCGGCTTCAGCGTGGTACGCGAGTACTGCGGGCACGGCATCGGCAAGGTCTACCATGACGAGCCGCAGGTGCTGCACTACGGCATGAAGGGCCAGGGCATGAAGCTGGTGAAGGGCATGATCTTCACCGTGGAGCCGATGCTCAACGCCGGCAAGCGCGGCACCCAGACCCTGGCCGATGGCTGGACGGTGCTGACCCGCGACCGCTCGTGGTCGGCGCAGTGGGAGCACATGGTGGCGGTGACCGATGACGGCTTCGAGATCCTGACGCCGTGGCCGCAACCCTTCGCCGGGCTCGAGCCCATCGTCTGATCTGCTGTTTTGCGCCGAATCTGCCGCTGGTATGCAGGCAGATTTGGCGCCATGCTGCTGCCCCCTCCCCCGCACCGGCCCGCCATGAAACGCTACGAACAGCTTGCTGACGACATTGCCCTGATGATCCGCAACGGGGTGCTCAAGGCCGGTGAAAAAGTGCCGTCGGTGCGCACCGCCAGCCGTACCTTCGTGGTCAGCCCTTCTACCGTGTTCCAGGCCTATTACCTGCTGGAGGACCGCGGCCTGATCCAGGCGCGGCCGCGCTCGGGGTACTTCGTGCGCGAGCAGCAGGCACGCCCGCTGGACGAGCCGGCCATCACCGACCGGCAGGCCGAGAGCACCGACGTGGACGTCAGCGAGCTGGTGTTTTCCGTGCTCGGTTCGCTCAAGGACCCGGGCACCGTGCCGTTCGGCTCGGCCTTCCCCAGCCCCGACCTGTACCCCTTGCAGCGCCTGGCACGGTCCATGGCCCGCACGGTGCGCGACATGGCACCCCAGGCGGTGATCGCCGACATGACCGCCGGCAACCCCGACCTGCGCCGGCAGATCGCCCTGCGCTACATGATCAGTGGCGTGCACCTGGCCATGGACGAGCTGGTGATCACCAACGGCGCCATGGAAGCGCTGAACCTGTGCCTGCAATCGGTGACCCAGCCCGGCGACCTGGTGGCCATCGAGTCGCCGGCCTTCTACGCCACCTTGCAGGTGCTGGAACGCTTGAAGCTCAAGGCGGTGGAGATCCCGGTGCACCCGCGCGAAGGCGTCAACCTGAGCGTGCTGGAAGACCGCCTGCAACGCCTGCCGATCAAGGCCTGCTGGTTCATGAGCAGCCTGCAGAACCCGCTGGGCGCCAGCCTGCCGGGGCCGGCCAAAGAAGCGCTGTACGGCCTGCTGCAGCGCCACCAGGTGCCGCTGATCGAGGACGACGTCTACAGCGAGCTGCATTACGGCCCGCAACCCCAGCAGCCGGTGAAGCGCCTGGACCGCGACGGGCTGGTGATGCACTGCGGTTCGTTTTCCAAGAGCCTGGCGCCTGGCTACCGGGTGGGCTGGGTGGCCGGCGGGCGCTTTGCCCAGGCGATCAGCCGGCTGAAGCTGATGACTACTATTTCGCCCTCGGTGCCGGCCCAGGCGGCCATTGCCGATTACCTGCAGCATGGCGGCTACGACCGCCACCTGCGCAAGCTGCGGCACAACCTGGAAATGCAGCAGAGCGCCATGCTGGCCTCGGCGGCGCGGCATTTCCCCGAGCGCACGCGGGTGACCCGCCCCGACGGCGGTTATTTCCTGTGGTTCGAGTTTCCCGAGAAAGTGGACGCGCTGCAGCTGTTCCAACTGGCGCTGGCCCAGGGCATCAGCATTGCGCCGGGGCCGATCTTTTCGGCCACACGCGGGTTCAGCCATTGCGCGCGGCTGAACCATGGGCACCCGTGGGACAAGCGCAACGAGGACGCGATGGCGATGCTGGGGCGGATCGTAGCGTCCTTCTGAGGCCCCGGACGCCGCGAATCCCCGTAGCAGCGGCCAAAGGCCGCGTCCCGACCCCCACGACGCATCAGGCAAACAACTCACGGTCCTGGACCTTGCGCGCATCGCTGTAATCCTCCTGCCACCACGCGCTTTCGCCGGCCTGCCGGGGCGGGCGCTGCAAGGTCAGGGCCTTGCGCGTGCCGGCGTTGGCGCTTTCCTGGGCCACGCGGAAGTGGTAGTGGTCCAGCAACCGCACGGCCTCCACCATGTAGGCCACGGCCACGCGGCGGTCGCGGATCAGCAGCAGGTTCTCACCATTGCTGCGGTCGGCCGCATCGGCAAAGTTGTAGGAGCCCATGTACACCCGCGCGCTGGGCTTGTCGAAATCGATGACCACGAACTTGTGGTGCAGGCGCACCCCGGCGCCACCGATCAAGCCGGTGGGCTCGGCCTGGAACGGCGCCGGGATGTTCTTGTTCAGCGCAGCCGCGTGCAATATCGCGCTTTCACCGCCCGGCAGCAGCACGTCCAGCCCCTGCTGCATCTGCCGGTCGGAGATACCGTAGACGAACACCTGGGGGTTGCCCGCCACCTGCTTGATCGCCGCCTGGATCGGCCCATTGGTCTGGTACAGGAAGGCCAGGGAGAACAGCAGGCTGGAAGCGGTGGTGGCGATGTCGCTGCCCACCCCGGCCAGGGCGGCGTTGTCCAGGGCGTGGGGCGAGAACGTCACCTGGGCGTCGATGTTGTCCAGGCCCAGGCTGTGCCACTGGGCCGGCGGCTGGGCGCCGAACGCCTTGGCGGCGCTGCTGGCCCAGTATTGCGCGAACGCAGCCTGGAACAGGCCCAGCGCGGTCTGGCCCTGCAGCACCAGGGCGTTGTTGGCCTGCACGTACAAGCCGCGCCAGCTGAAGTTGGTGGAGCCGCACACCACGGTTTTCACGGCAGTACCGTCCAGCAGGATCACCTTGTTGTGCTGCAGGCTGGCCATGTGCTGGCGCTTTACCGTGGCGCCGCCCTGGGCCAGCCGTGTGGCCGCCAGGGTTTCGGCGGAGTCGGCGGCGCCGTGGTCGCTGCTGTCGTCGATGATGATCTGCAGGCGGCTGCCCAGTTTTTCCAGGCACCCGACCACGCTGGGCTCGTTGAGGTCATAGGCAATCACCTGCACCTTGGCGCCGTTGTCGGCCACGGCCTGGTCGAGCACCGCCAGGATCGCCTCGCGGGCTTCGAAGCCCATCCATTCGAGCGCAGCGCTGGCGTCGGGGTTGCTGGGCACGAAGTCCAGGCCGTCGTCGGCCTTGCGTGGCAGCAGCGTGGTCAGGTTGCGGTCGCCCTTGCCGTAGCGCTCCACGAACGCCTGGGACGACACGTAGCCGCGGGTGAAGGTGACGTTGAGCTGGCCCGGCCAGGTGTCGCGCTGCAGTTCGATGTCGCCACTCTGGGCCTCGCCGTAGCTGAGCTGGTCCTGGGCGTTCATGAACACCGGGGTGACCCGGTAGGTGAAGGCGCCGGGCAGTTCGGCATTGCGCGGGAAGTGTACCCAGCGAAACTTCTGGATCGGCGACAGCAGGCTGGACAGCGCCGTGGTGGGCACGCTGCCGTCGGCGGTGGGAAACGTCAGGCGGTTGTTGAGGGCGTAGAAGCGGTCGCCGCCCGGCTCCTTGTACTCGATGCCGAAGCCGACGAAGTCCGCCGGTGGCGGGCCGTTTTTCCAATTCATCGCCAACAGCAGCATGCCTTCGCTGCGGTGCAGCTTGAGGCTGAACAGGGCGGCGTCATTGGCGCCGCTGACTTGAAAATCCGTGGGCATGGCCTGCGTTCCTTCGGCTGCGGGGCCTGAAGAGTGCCAGATTCATCTGGCGCGGCATAGCCAAGTGGTAATCTGCCGCTACCCCTCGACGAGTACACCGCCATGCGCCACTGGCTCGCCCTGCTGTTCGCCCTGCCCGCCTTCGCCCACGCCAGCCAGTGGCTGGCGGTGACGCCCGTGCCCGGCCAGGGCCAGCTGCATTACTACGCCTCGCAGGCGGCCAACCGCCAGGCGCGCTCGGCGCTGATCGTAGTGCATGGCTTTCATCATGATGCCAAGGCTACGTTCGACGCCGGCACCGTAGCGAGCCCGGATGGGCTGGTGATTGCACCGCTGTTTGCGGCACGTTCAGGCAAATGCCGGGGCGAGGAGCCGGAGCCCCAGCCTGGCGACCTGGTGTGGAGCTGCGGTGGCTGGGCCCAGGGCGAGCCGGCGCTGAACGCACCGCAGGTCACCTCGTTCAAGGCCATGGACGCGCTGATCGCGCAGGTGCGCAGGCAGTGGCCGCAGGTGCAGTCCATTACGGTGGCAGGTTTTTCCGCAGGGGCGCAGCTGGTGCAGCATTACATCGGCTTCGCCGCGCCGCAGCCGGGCCTGCGCTTCGTAGTGGCGGACCCAGGCAGTTGGCTTTACTTCAGCACCGAACGCCCTTCCCCGACCAAGGACTGCCCGACGATGAACCAGTGGAAGTATGGCACTGACTCGTTGCCCGCCTGGCTGCCCGGGGATGCTGCCAGCGCGCAACGGCGATACGCGGCGGCCGAGGTGCATTACCTGGCCGGCGGCCTGGACACCGGCACCGGCAAAGGCACCGCCTATTCAGTGCTGGACCGCTCCTGCGCCGCCCAGGCCCAGGGCCAGTACCGCCTGGAGCGCGCCCAGGCCTATGCCCGCAGCCAGCAGGCACCGTTGGTGATAGTGCCTGGCTGCGGGCATGACGTAAGTTGCGTATTCGGGGCGGAACAGGCGCGACGGGTGCTGGTGCCATAGCCCTACGCTAGCACCTCAAGCGTCTGGCGGGCTTGCCGGCGCACTTCGCGCCACAGGTTCAGCACCTCCTCAAGACACAGAATCGACTCCAGTAGCTTGACCTTATCCTGAATCGCAGCCAGTCGTTCGGCGGCGGCCTGGATATAGTCATGCAGTAGTGCGCACACATCCAACAAGGCGCTGGCGCCAACGTCGACGGTATCGTCCTGCTGGAACCGCCACAACAACGCTCGAAACTCTTCGAAGGTCTTGCCTGGAAACCACGACTCGTCACAGTCAAGGTTCGTCGCGACCAACAATTTGCGCAACGACGGCAACGCCTGGGTGCGCAGGTCGTGGGTGAACCGATGGGCCTGGTCGCGAACGCCGTTGGCCAACACGACGCCGCGATTGGCGTGGGCCGTGAACAACGCCAGGCGCTGCAGAGCACTCCCACACGCCGGCCGCTCAATAGCCGTCAACGCGCTGTCGTCGTCTTCCTCGAGCGCCAACGCCCGCTCCAGGGTTTCCAGCAAGTCCGTTCCCAACGGCTCCAACTGGTCGCCAATCAGTTCGATCTTGCTGACCAGCAACTTCAGCTCGGCGCGCAAGGGCGGCCAGGCCTTGCCCGCGCCGGTGATATCGGCGCAGTTGATGAGGCGCGGTGTACGCCACAGCCACCTGGTCAAGTGTTCGTTGCCGTCGACTACTTCATTCAGTTGAACGTTGTTACTTGGCAGCTCCTCGACCAAGCGTGCAAATGCACACAAGGCGCGGACATCCTCGAGAGTAAAAAAGCCGACCACTGGATTGGTATGCATAGTGACTCCTGTCTTGCCATGGATTGCGCGATGGCCTCGAACACGCACTCGGCCACCGCGCACAGTACCGTCAGCGCACCTGCATATAGGCGCCATCAACGAACGTCGCACATTCGTCTACCTGCTTGAGCAGCCCGGCAAAATCACGTGCCTCATGCTTCATCATCAGGGTCAGGTCGTAATGCCCCAGTACCGGGGCCACACGTAGCAGTTCCTGCTGTAACGACTGTTTCTGGTCGTGCAACGCCAACACCGTACCCAGGGCCTCTTCGCGATGCGTGTATTCGAGCAGTGTCGCGTTCGACAGTCGAAGGCCTTCGCGGGCGCGCTCCTGCTCTGCGCGAAGCTCATCGCGAAGGCGGATGGCGTCTCGGAAGGTGATGGCGCCCGCCACGTTCCCTATCAGTTTTTTCACGCGGTCAAGGCCCACTTGAATCAACGCCGTCTTGGTCGGGTCGGCCTTCAGCATTTCCACTTCCTCGGCAGTGGGCAGCAACTCGCTCAGGTCCTTCCAGTCCAGCTTGTCCAGCGCTGCGATCGTGTCATCCAGCAGTTGCCGATCCTCAAGCAACTGCCCATGACGCTCAGTCGTCTTTACCAATTCGACCCTGCGTTGCTGCGTATCCATTTTCAGCCGGGCAAGCAACTTTTCGGGCCGCGCGCTCAGGTTTATCTGCTCCATGTTCAGCGCCGCCTGGGTGAGCGAGTCGGCCACTTGTTCCATCGAACCGCGCAGCTCATTGACCTCCCGCCCAATGTATTGCCAGACGAGGGTCACCGCGTTTTCGCGCTTATCCAGGGTGTCGCGGGCCTCGGCCTTCTCCAACCTGGCCTGCAGCGTGGCTTTAAGGTTATTGGCCATCAACAGGGCACGCAACCGCACCAGCCCCGAGCGGATTTCATCGCTAGCCGACAGCGACGTAATGAACAATGCCTCCACGTTTTCGTGCACGTTCAAGTCAAACGCCAGATCAAGCGAGCCCGACGCTTCACGGATAGACTTGAACAACCCCTTGATTTTCGCAGCATCGATAGCAGGTACTGTTTCAATGCCCCTAATTAAAGAGATACTCATACTTTCACCCCACTATTCCAGTCATTGATGGCGCGGTTAAAGGTAGCGGCTAACGTATTGGATTGTTCTTTGATCTGTTTCCATGGTTCCAGCACCAACTCAAACTCCAGGGCAAACTCTGCCATGGATGACTGATCCTTGATGGCTTTCAGTTTATTTTCGGAATTATCAACCCAGGCGTGCAATACATCCCACACGCTGCGCAAATTCTGCGCGCCCGCCAACGCATCGGTCATGGTAATTTCAATGTGTTCGAGGTAGCCGACCAGACTGCTCACAGCCTCGATGAGCGGCGCTTTGCTTTTACTTTCCTGGATTTTCCGGTCACGCTCTTCAATCAGACTGTTGCGCTCCTGGCGAACTCTTTCGGCGTCTTCGCCGAAGATATTGACCATGATCAAACCGCCGACCAGGCCGAACACCAGCCCGATTAAAATACTCTTGACCAATTGATCGTATTCTTCCCGCTTCACCTTTATTTCATCCGCCAGGCGCACGATTTCCTCATCGAGCGTGGCGATACTGTCGGTCAGCCGGTGCCGGCGCCCCAGGTGGATCTTGCGGTTGACCCTGGGTAGCAATTGCTGGCTCAACACATCGGCAAAAACACTTATTTTTGCCCGCACGTCCTCCACCGCGTTTTTCTGTTCAGTGATAGAGCGGCGCATCCGCTGCAAAATAACCTGCAAGTTATTCTTCTTCTTCAAATCCCCTTCGGACAGCAACTCGGGCAGCAAGCCCGCGATATCCTCCGGTTTCAAATCGCGGATGCTTGCTTCGAACGGGTCCAGCCAATCCATGGTGTCCACGTATCTGACCAACCGTTCCCCGCTGGTGAGGAAGTCCGATGCAAAGCTGCCCAGCTTAGTGTTGACCAGCTTTACCTGTTGCTCAATACCGGACCAACCGACGGCATGCTCATGGATGACGCTGTACAGGATCACGAAGTCGGCCGGCTCGAAGCCGCCCACGTAACTTGTCCCATACCCCAGCGCCGCTTCGACCTGCGCCGTCGTGGTCGGCAGGCTCAAGCCCAGGCGCTCATAGCGCTTGATCTTGAATATGTCCCCACGGGTTACCAGCAACCCAGTATCGCGGCCGCCTGGCTGCGCCGTCGCAGCAAGCCCCAGAAGCTTTGCCGGCAACTGTTGCGCGGCCCCGGCCAACTCATCAGTTTGTTGTTTGACCCATTCCATAGGTTCACCTCACTCCGTATCCAGGTTATGTCACTGCAGCGACAAACCTACCTTACGGGTTCAGGTGAAGTGCGATAACCGGGAACCTGTGCAGCCGGCGAAACAGCCCAGTGCTGGCCCGATGCACCGGCTCAGCGAATTCCCGGCACAGTGACCTCATCCTGCGCGCATTGCATCTTTACGCCACGCCCACAGGCAACGAAGCCAAGGTCCTTGCCCAGGCAGACTTTCACCTCGGCCAACTGCGCGCCGCTGCACCGCACCACCACGCCGTCGGCCGGCAGGCCCGGGTTGGCCTGGCGGAACAGCTCGACGATCTGCCGCGGCGCGAAGGTCTGGGCACTTTCGGAGGGTTGCAACGCGGCCGGTACCTTGACCCGGCCCAGGGCCTTGTCGGCCGTTGCCAGGTAGGCCGAGGCGTCCAGCCCGCTGCAGGTACCATGGCGCTCCCATTCATGAGCCAGCAGTTGGCGGCTGGGGAACAAGGTGGCGCCTTGATCGCGCTGCGCCGTCGTCAAGGGCGTGACTGGCGCACAGCGCTGTGGCCAGCCACCAGCCTGGTACTGCGGCCACAGGCCATGGAGGACGAAGCCGTAGCCCTTGCCGCTGCACTGGGGGTTGCTGCCGTGGGTGAGGCAGAAGGTCGGTGACCAGGACAGGCTGAGCAGGTAGTAATCGAACACGCCTGCCTCGCCCCTTGGCTGGGCGTTCTGGCGGGCCTGTGCGGTGCCCAGGCTGCAGAGCAGTATCAAGGCTAGTGCGGCGATCCTGGTCATGGGATGGTTCTCCGTCGGGGTGCGCGATCAAGGTTAGGGTATATGGCGGTGGTAGATAATTAGGAACGTGTACCGCGAGGCAACGTTAGAACAACCCCATCTGCCCACCAACCAGGGTGGCGAAATCGTCGTTCACGAACGGCAGGATGCCGTCCGCCACCGGCTGCAGCTGGCGGCTGATGTAATGGTCGTAGTCGATGGCCGCGTCGATGGCTTCCAGCGGCTGCGGCCCCGCCAGGGTGATGACGTAGCTGATCCAGCCGCCACGCTGGTATTGCAGGGGCCGGCCGTGGCGGGCGTTGTACTCGTCGGCCAGGCGCGCGGCGCGCACGTGGGGCGGCACGTTGCGTTCATAGTCGTCCAGCGGCCGGCGCAGGCGCTTGCGGTACACCAGTTGGGCATCCAGCTCGCCGGCCAGGGTGCGCTGCACCAGGTCGCGCAGGTAGGCCTGGTAGGGCCGGTGATGAAAGATGCGCTCGTACAGTTCCTGCTGGAACGCCCGGGCCAGCGGCGACCAGTCGGTGCGCACGGCCTCCAGGCCCTTGTAGATCATCTCGTCGCTGCCGTCGGCACGCCGCACCAGGCCGGCGTAGCGTTTCTTGCTGCCCTCCTCGGCGCCGCGAATGGTGGGCATCAGGAAGCGGCTGTAATGGGTTTCGAACTGCAGTTCCAGGGCGCTTTCCAGGCCGTACTCGGCCTGCAGGTGGCTACGCCAGTACGCGTTGACGTGGGCCACCAGCGCCTGGCCAATGTCGGCGGCCTCTTGCTGGCCGTGGGCGCGCTTGAGCCAGACGAAGGTGGAGTCGGTGTCGCCATAGATCACTTCATAGCCCTGGGCTTCGACCAGCTGGCGGGTGCGCTGCATGATCTGGTGGCCGCGCAGCGTGATTGAAGACGCCAGGCGCGGGTCGAAGAAGCGGCAGCCGCTGGAGCCGAGCACGCCGTAGAAGGCGTTCATGATGATCTTCAGCGCCTGGGACAGCGGCTGGTTGCCCTGGGCTTTCGCCGCCTCACGGCCCTGCCACACGGTGCGCACGATGGACGGCAGACAATGGCGCGTGCGCGAGAAGCGCGCGCCGAGGAAGCCGGGCACCGAGTGCGCATCGTCAGGCAGGCGCAGGCCTTCGACCAGGCCGATGGGGTCGATCAGGAAGCTGCGGATGATCGACGGGTACAGGCTCTTGTAGTCCAGCACCAGCACCGATTCGTACAGGCCCGGCCGCGAGTCCATGACGAAGCCGCCGGGGCTGGCCTGGGGCGGGCGTTCGCCCAGGTTGGGGGCGACGAAGCCCTGGCGGTGCATCAGCGGCAGGTACAGGTGGGTGAACGCCGCCACCGAGCCGCCGCTCTGGTCGGCGGGCAGGCCGGTGACGGTCGCGCGCTCGAGCAGGAAGTCCATGATGCGGGTCTTGTCGAAGATGCCCAGCACCAGCTCGCAGTCCTTGAGGTTGTAGCGCGCCAGGGCCGGCTTGTCCTCGGCGAACAGGCGGTTGATCTCGTCCATGCGCTGGTACGGCGTGGAAATATCCTTGCCCTCGCCCAGCAGCGTCTGGGCGACGTTTTCCAGGCTGAACGAGGGGAAGCTCCAGGTGGCCTGGCGCAGCGCCTCGATGCCGTCGATGATCAGCCGCCCGGCGGCGCTGGCGAAGTAGTGCCCGTTGCCGCTGCCGTGTTCGCGCCACAGCAGCTCGCCGCCATTGCGCCCCAGGCGCAGTTGCACGCCGTGGCGCCGGGCCTGTTCGTGCAGCACGCGCAGGTCGAACTGCACCACGTTCCAGCCGATGATGGCGTCGGGGTCATGCTCGGCCATCCACTGGTTCAGGCATTCCAGCAGCTCGACCCGCGACGGGCAGTACTGCAGGTCGAAGTCCAGCCCGCTCGCGTCGCCGTTGGCCGGGCCCAGCATGTACACCTGGCGCTGGCCGCAGCCCTGCAGGCCGATGCAATACAGCTCGCCGTGCTCGGTGGTCTCGATGTCCAGCGACAGCAGCTTGAGGTTGGGGCGGTAGCCCGGCGCCGGCTTGAGCTGGGCGTCCAGCAGCAGGCCGCTGCCGTCGTCGCGCCCGGCGATGCTGGCCGGGGCATTGATAAAGCGCTCCATCAGGTAGCGCTCGGGCGGGCGAATGTCGGCCTCGTAGACGTCGATGCCGTTGCGCCGCAGGCTCTTTTCCAGGTCCAGCAGGTGCCGGTACTGCTGGCAGTACAGGCCCTGCACCGGCCGGTGGTGGAAGTCCTGCAGCGCCAGCGGCCGAAGCTCGGCACCCGCCTGCGGCGCCACCAGGGCCTGGGCCTGCGCGGCCTGCTCGGCCGGCACGAAGGCCACCGCCGGCTGCACGGGCAGGCGCACCTGGCGGGGCCCAGCGTCGGTGGCGAGCCAGAACTCGACCTCCGTTCCCGCCGGCGTGTCGCGCCAATGGCGGGTCAGGATAAAACCTTGCTGGACATCCACTGCACTGACCTCGTCGAACCGCTGGATAAACATCCATTATACCTGCTTGCCCGACGATTTGACGCCGCGCCCGCCTTTGCCCAAGCTACGCCCCTTTCCACTCGTATTGCGGACACCCCCTGAGTGAAGACTTCAGCGATCAAATGGCCACGCCTGCTGCTGGCCGCCACCGGTGTGCTGGCGCTGCTGGCCGGCTGCGACTTCGGCAAACCCAAGCCACCGCCACCCACCACCTACATCAGTGTTGACTGGAGCGCCCTGCCGGCGGTCAGCGACGCCGACCTGATGGCCGGCTATACCGCCTGGAACTCGGCCTGCCAGCGCCTGGCCAAGGACGCCACCTGGGGCGCCACCTGCGCGGCGGCCGCCCAGGTACCGGCGCAACCGGCCGCCGTGCGCGCCTTCCTGCAAAACCAATTGCAGGTGTACAGCCTGCGCTCGGGCCAGGACCAGGACCGCGGCCTGATCACCGGCTACTACGAGCCGGTGTACCCTGGCAGCCTGGCCCGCGACGACCAGCACACCGTGCCGGTGCTGGGCGTGCCCGACGACCTCATCGTGGTAGCGCTGGACAGCGTCTACCCCGAACTCAAGGGCAAGCGCCTGCGCGGGCGCCTGGACGGCCATGTGCTGCGCCCCTATGACGACGCTTCCGCCATTAACCAGAAACCAGTCAACGCGCCCACCCTGGCCTGGCTGACCAACCCCATGGACCTGCAATTCCTGCAGATCCAGGGCTCGGGGCGCATCCAGCTGGACAGCGGCCGCCAGCTGCGCATCGGTTATGCCGACCAGAACGGCTGGCCCTATAAGCCGGTAGGCCGTTGGCTGGTGGAACAGGGCCTGCTGAAGAAGGAGGAAGTCAGCATGGGCAAGATCCGCGACTGGGCCACCGCCAACCCGGCACGGGTGCCGGAGCTGCTGGCCAGCAACCCCAGCTACGTGTTCTTCTCCACCCGCCCGGACAGCAACGAGGGCCCGCGCGGCTCGCTGAACGTGCCGCTGACCGCCGGCTACAGCGTGGCCATCGACCGCAAGGTCATCCCGCTGGGCAGCCTGCTGTGGCTGAACACCACCAGCCCCGACGGCAAGACCATCGTGCGCCCGGTGGCCGCCCAGGACACCGGCGGCGCCATCGCCGGCGAAGTGCGCGCGGACCTGTTCTGGGGCACTGGCGACAAGGCCGGCGAACTGGCGGGCAACATGAAGCAGCAGGGGCAGATCTGGCTGCTGTGGCCCAAGGGCGCACAGCCGCCAAAGGTGCAGTAACGCGCGCCCGAACGCAGCCTTCGGCTGCTGCATCCTGTGGGAGCTGGCTTGCCAGCGAGCTGTTGGGGCCATAAAAGCTCGCTGGCAAGCCAGCTCCCAAAAGTCAGTTGCTGCTACGCTGTGCGTATAACCAGAACCGCAGAGGCTGTGATGAAGACCGTTGCCGAATTACTCAAGCTCAAGGCCCAGCAGAATCAGCAGGTGCACACCATCGGCCCCGACCAGATGGTGGTCGAGGCCCTGCGCCTGATGGCTGAGAAAAACGTCGGCGCCCTGCCGGTGGTCAAGGATGGCGCCGTGGTGGGCATCGTCAGTGAACGCGACTACGCCCGCAAGGTGGTGCTTGCGGGGCGGTCGTCAGTCGGCACGCCGGTGCGCGACATCATGAGCGCCAAGGTGGTGACCGTGGACACCCACCAGAACATCGACGCCTGCATGAACATGATGACCGACGGCCACCTGCGCCACCTGCCGGTGGTGGTGGATGGCCAGTTGGTGGGGCTGCTGTCCATCGGTGACCTGGTCAAGGAAGCCATTGCCGAGCAGGCCGACCTGATCCGCCAGCTGGAGCAATATATTCGCGGCGAGTAGGCGCGCCCGCGCAGCCGCGCAGGTATACTGCGCGGCTCCCGGGGACGGCCCCGGACACTACCCTGCACGCCCCGGAGTTCCCGCATGTCTGTCGACCAACAAGCCCCTGCCCAAGCCCTGCCCGAAGACACCGGCAGCGACAGCCAGGCCGCCGTGCCGGCGTTCAGCTTCCCGTTCAAGCCCGGCGCCTTCGCCGCGGCGAAAAAAGCCGCCACCTACCCCGGCGCCGGCAAGTCCAACCACGACAAGACCCCCGGCCGCGCGCCCAACGGTACTCGCCGTTCGATGGGCAAGCGCTGACCGTCAGCGGTTGACGTCCACCACCACGCGCCCGCGCACGGTGCCGGCCATCAATTGATTGGCCACTTCCACCGCTTCACCCAAGCCAATTTCACGGCTGATCAGCGGCAACAGCGCGCGATCCAGGTCGCGGGCCAGGCGGTCCCAGGCCTCGACACGGTCGGCCTTGGGCCGCTTGACGCTGTCTATACCCAGCAAGGCCACCCCTCGCAGGATGAACGGCGCCACCGAGCCTGGGAAATCCATGCCCTGGGCCAGGCCGCAGGCCGCCACCGCGCCGTGGTAGCGGGTGCTGGCGCAGACGTTGGCCAGGGTGTGGCTGCCCACTGAGTCCACCGCCCCCGCCCAACGTTCCTTCGCCAGCGGTTTGCCCGGCGCCGAGAGGCTGGCGCGGTCGATCACCTCGCTGGCACCCAGGCGCTTGAGGTAGTCGTGCTCGCTGGCGCGGCCGGTGGACGCCACCACCCGGTAGCCGAGCTTGGCCAGCAGGGCGATGGCGAAGCTGCCGACCCCGCCGTTGGCGCCGGTCACCAGCACCTCACCCTGGTCTGGCGTCACGCCATGGCGCTCCAGGGCCATCACGCACAGCATCGCCGTGTAGCCGGCGGTGCCGATGGCCATGGCTTCGGCCGGCGTGAAGGCCTTGGGCAACGGAATCAGCCAGTCGCCGTCCAGCCGCGCCTGCTGCGCCAGGCCGCCCCAATGCCCCTCGCCCACGCCCCAACCGTTAAGCAGCACCGCGTCACCCGGCTTGAAATCGGCGTGCTGGCTACTTTGCACGGTGCCCACCAGGTCGATGCCCGGCACCATGGGAAAACTGCGCACCACCGGGCCCTGGCCGGTAATGGCCAGGCCGTCCTTGTAGTTGAGGGTGCTGTAGGCCACCGCGACGGTGACGTTGCCCGCAGGCAGCTGCGCCTCATCCAGCGCTTGCACGGCGGCGCGCTGGCCCTGCTCATCCTTCTCGATCACGATAGCGTTGAACATGGAGCTCTCCCTTATATAGACCGATTGTCTTTTAATGGCGCTGAAAAAGCCGGCAGCGCCGGCTTGATCAACCTCAGATCTGGAAAAACGCCGAGCGCAGGAAGCCGCTGACGAACACGCGCATGGGCTGCGCGCTGCGTACCAGCCGGGCGCGCAACACCGCGCCTTCCCAACCGGTCCAGAAAAACGCCGCCAGCTCGTCGCAGTCGGCTTCCTTGGGCAGGTCGCCGGCGGCCTGGGCGGCCTTGAGGCAAGTGCTCAGGCGCTGCTGCCAGTCCCGGAACACCGCGTCGATGGCCTCGCGGTAGCCTTCGGGCAACACCGAGATTTCCTGGCCCAAGTTGCCTACCAGGCAACCACGGCGGTATTCGTGCTTGGCCATGCCCTTCTGCGCGTCCTCGGCAAACGCCAGCACGCGCTCCAGCGGCGCTACCGACTCATCCAGCAGCCAGCGGTCGAGCTTGGCGGCGAAGTACTGCGCGTAGTTGTCGAGCAAGGCCCGGCCGAAGGCATCCTTGCTGGCGAAGTAGTGATAGAACGAGCCCTTGGGCACCCCGACACGCTTGAGGATCATGTCGATGCCGGTGGCGCTGAAGCCTTGCTCGGTGAGGATTTCAGTACCGCAACGGACCAGCAGCTCGCGGGTGTCGTAATGCTCGCGAGGCACCTTGGGGGGGCGGCCGGGTCTGCGGGGGACGGGTGCTTGGGTTGGCGTAGTCATGAACACCGATATTAGACTGGCCGTCTCGATTGTCAACCGCTGCTTGCCAAACATCCGTGTGGGAGCTGGCTTGCCAGCGAGCTGTCGGGGCCTCAACAGCTCGCTGGCAAGCCAGCTCCCACAAGGGGGTAGGCACTTATGGCGCTTCGCTATATATTCGCGAACATAACGAAAAATTCAAAAAAGGAGTTTCAGCATGTCCGTCAGCCCCCCTCGCCTCGCCCTCCTCGGCCTGTTCGCCGCCCTGGCCTTCAACGCCCACGCCGATGAAGTGCAGGTGGCCGTGGCCGCCAACTTTACCGCGCCCATCCAGGCCATCGCCAAGGACTTCGAGGCCGACACCGGCCACAAGCTGGTCGCGGCCTACGGTGCCACCGGCCAGTTCTACACCCAGATCAAGAACGGCGCGCCGTTCGAGGTGTTCCTGGCCGCCGACGACACTACCCCCGCCAAGCTTGAAAGCGAAGGCGACACCGTCAAGGGCTCGCGCTTCACCTACGCCGTGGGCACCCTGGCGCTGTGGTCGGCCAAGGACGGCTACGTCGACGGCAAGGGCGAGGTACTCAAGGCCAATCAGTACCAGCACCTGTCCATCGCCAACCCGAAAGCCGCGCCCTACGGCCTGGCCGCCACCCAGGTGCTGGACAAGCTCAAACTCACCGAGGCCACCAAGGCCAAGATCGTCGAAGGCCAGAACATCACCCAGGCCTACCAGTTCGTCTCCACCGGCAACGCCGAGCTGGGCTTCGTGGCGCTGTCGCAGATCTACAAGGACGGCAAGGTCACCAGCGGCTCGGCGTGGATCGTGCCGGCCAACCTGCATGACCCGATCAAGCAGGACGCGGTCATCCTCAACAAGGGCAAGGACAGCGCCGCCGCCAAGGCCCTGGTGCAGTACCTGAAAGGCCCGAAAGCCGCCGCCATCATCAAGTCCTACGGCTATGAGCTCTGATGCCACTGGATGCAAGTGACCTGTCGGCCATCTGGCTGACGGTCAAGCTGGCGTCGCTGACGACCCTGTTGCTGCTGGTGATCGGCACCCCGATCGCCTGGTGGCTGGCCCGCACCCGCTCGCGCCTGCGCGGGCCGGTGGGGGCCGTGGTGGCGCTGCCGCTGGTGCTGCCACCCACGGTCATCGGTTTCTACCTGCTACTGGCCATGGGGCCCAACGGTTTCATCGGCCATGCCACCCAGGCCCTGGGCCTGGGCACCCTGACCTTCAGCTTCGCGGGCCTGGTGATCGGCTCGGCCATCTATTCCCTGCCGTTCGTGGTGCAGCCGTTGCAAAACGCCTTCACCGCCATCGGCGACCGCCCCCTGGAGGTGGCCGCGACCCTGCGCGCCAGCCCCTGGGACTGCTTCTTCAGCGTGGTGGTGCCGCTGGCCCGCCCCGGCTTCGTCACCGCCAGCATCCTGGGCTTTGCCCATACCGTGGGTGAGTTCGGCGTGGTGCTGATGATCGGCGGCAACATCCCCGACAAGACCCGCGTGGTCTCGGTGCAGATCTACGACCATGTGGAAGCCATGGAGTACGCCCAGGCCCACTGGCTGGCCGGTGCCATGCTGGTCTTTTCGTTCCTGGTGCTGCTGGCCTTGTACGCCCGCGGCCACGCCAAAGCCCGCTGGAGTTGACCCGTGGCCGCCACCCTGACAGCGCGCATCCGCCAGCGCTTCCCCGCTTTTACCCTGGACGTCGACCTGCAACTGCCGGGCCGCGGCGTCACCGCGCTGTTCGGTCAGTCCGGCTCGGGCAAGACCACCTGCCTGCGCTGCCTGGCCGGCCTTGAGCGCGCCGGCGACGCCTACATCGAAATCAACGGCCAGGTCTGGCAGGACAGCCAGCGCGGCCTGTTCCTGCCGCCGCACCAGCGCCCCCTGGGCTACGTGTTCCAGGAAGCCAGCCTGTTCGCCCACCTCAACGTGCGGCGCAACCTGGAGTTTGGCTGGAAACGCATCGCCGCCAGCCAGCGCAAGGTCGAGTTGGAGCAGGCCTGCGAGCTGCTGGGCATCGGCCACCTGCTGACACGCATGCCTACCCACCTGTCCGGCGGCGAACGCCAGCGCGTGGGCATTGCCCGCGCCCTGCTGGCCAGCCCCGGCCTGCTGCTGATGGACGAGCCGCTGGCGGCGCTGGACAGCCAGCGCAAGGCCGAGATCCTGCCGTACCTGGAGCGCCTGCACGACGAACTGGACATCCCGGTGGTGTACGTCAGCCACGCCCAGGACGAAGTGGCGCGCCTGGCCGACCACCTGGTGCTGCTGGACGCCGGCCAGGTGCTGGCCAGCGGCCCCATCGCCCAGACCCTGGCGCGCCTGGATTTGCCGCTGGCCCTAGGCGACGACGCCGGCGTCATCATCCACGGCCAGGTCCAGGCCCATGACCCCGCCTACCAACTGCTCAGCCTGGCCCTGCCCAACACCGACCTGCACATCCGCGTGGCCCACGGCCCGCTGCCCCTGGGCAGCCCGCTGCGGTTCAAAGTGCAAGCCCGCGACGTCAGCCTGAGCCTGGACGGCCAGGGCCAGAGCAGCATCCTCAACCGCCTGCCGGTGACCGTCACCGGCCAGCGGGTGGCGGACAACAGCGCCCACGTGCTGGTGAGCCTGGACGCGGCGGGCACGCCGTTGCTGGCGCGGGTAACACGCTATTCGTGGGACCAGCTGGGGCTGGGCGTGGGCAGCGCGGTGTGGGCGCAGATCAAGGCGGTGGCGGTGTTGGCGTGAGTGGCGCCATCCCCGTAGCAGCGGCCGCAGGCCGCGTCCAATGGCGCTGCGTATCTCCAAAGGTGTACCGCGCCGTGGCCGGACGCAGCCTTCGGCAGCTGCTACAGGGGCGATCGCATCGTCTGCATCGCGGCCAAGGCCGGCTCCTACCCTGCCCAACCAACGCGGTGTCTGTAGCAGCGGCCGCAGGCCGCGTCCAATGGCGCCGCGAATCCCCCAAGGTGTACCGCGCCGTGGCCGGACGCAGCCTTCGGCAGCTGCTACGGGGGTGCATCGCGGCCAAGGCCGGCTCCTACCCCGCCCAGCCAACGCGGTGTCTGTAGCAGCGGCCGCAGGCCGCGTCCAATGGCGCCGCGTATCCCCCAAGGTGTACCGCGCCGTGGCCGGACGCAGCCTTCGGCAGCTGCTACGGGGGTGCATCGCGGCCAAGGCCGGCTCCTACCCCGCCCAGCCAACGCGGTTTCTGTAGCAGCGGCCGCAGGCCGCGTCCAATGGCGCCGCGTATCTCCAAAGGTGTACCCCGCCGTGGCCGGACGCAGCCTTCGGCAGCTGCTACGGGGGTGCATCGCGGCCAAGGCCGGCTCCTACCCTGCCCAGCCAACGCGGTTTCTGTAGCAGCGGCCACAGGCCGCGTCCAATGGCGCCGCGTATCCCCCAAGGTGTACCGCGCCGTGGCCGGACGTCGCGGTTTCGTTACGTGAGGCCATCCAGCCCCCTCAGATGACGAACCAGCACCCTGCCCTCCGGCCCCAGGTGCAGGCCGAAGCGGGTATGCGTGCCGCCCTTGAGTTGCACGCTCAGCCCGTATTCGAGATGGCCAGGCAGGGTTTGTGGCAGCAGTTGAATATCGATGGCCGCCAGGCGTGGCTCGTACTTGAGCAGGGTTGCGGCCATGTTGGCGATTAGCCCGTGGGCGGTGGCAGGCAGGCCTTGAAGAACAAGGCCCATGTCCGGCAGGCCATAATCGGGCAAGTGGCTGAGTGCCCCCGCCCGGCTATTGAGGATGCGCTGCAGGTTGTCCAGCACTGACAGCGTCGCCTGGTCTTGCTCGGCGACAGCGTGCAGGTCCAATTCACCGTCGAAGTTCTGCAGCAATCGTTCATAAAGCGAAGCGCCCGAATCGCCCATGGGCTACTCCTTGTCCAGCGCGCGCAATCTCAAGCGGTTATCCCCCAGCTCGACCACGCGAGCCTGGTCGGGCAGCAACTGGTCACGGCGCAGCGTGAGGCGCCAGGTGTGAAGGCGGTCGTCTGGCTCACGGAACAGCGCCACCAGCGCGACAAACTGCGTCTCCTTGGCCAAGGGCACATTCAGCTGCGCACCGCTGCCGGGCTTGAGCACCAGCCCGTGCTCATCCAGCAGATCGTCACGCAGCAGCGCCTCACTGTCGGCCGCGATCGCGTCGTAGCTGGCCTTTTCCAGCACCATGCGATCGCGCAGCTGATACACGCGCACCTGGGTCGGCACCGACAGCGCACGCATGTCGCGCCCCTCGGGGTTCATTGCGGTGCGGGCGTCGAGGTCCAGGCGCAGGGTCTTCACCTGTTTGTGGAAGATCGCCCGGGCGGTGGACGCCGTACCGTCGCTGACCGCCTGGGTCAGGCCACATCCACCCAGCAGCGTGAAGCAGCTGGCCAACAACAAACGGTTAAAAAGTGTACGCGACATGCTCGGTTGTCCTGTGGTGCGGGTTAGGGTGCAGGCCGTGGTAGCGGCCCAGGTTGATGGTCACGGGGGCTGGGTTGACGCTGCCCAGCACGCAGGTCATGCCGAGCAACACGCCAGCACCGCCCAACAAGGGCGGGGGCAACAACGGCGGCGTGAGGGTCAGGCACAACCGGGCGGTACAGCGCCAGCCCAAGTACACCCGCAGCAGCACCAGCACGTCGGTGTGCAGCGGCGCGCCGGGCAGCCAGCCGCGCGCCTCCTCCGGGTCTGGCGTGCACAGGGTCAGCAACAGCTGGCTATTGCCATCAAGGCCGGTGCCACCCAGTGGCGTGCCGTCGGCCAGGCTCACCGGCTGGCTGCGAGCAAGCCGCCCAGGCCTTGCCAGCGCCACTTTCAAGGGCCAATGCGGCGTGACCGACACCTGCGTCCGCGGCGCCAGCAGCGTCACCAGTGCGCGAATGCCTTCGGCGTTGCGGGTGGGCAGGCGCATCACCCCCAGCAGCGCCAGGAAGCGCGACACCGGCGTGGCGATGTGCCGGGCCGTGCCCGGAATGCCCAGCCCGACCAGGCCCAGCAGGCATTGCGAGGTGGCATCGCTGCCGCCCGGCTCGAACGTGGCAGGGTACGAATACTTGCGCCAGATGCGGTAGAACTGGGTGAAGATCCGATGGTTGAAGATATCCAGGAAGCCTTCCAGCGCCTCATGCCCTTCGCGCCGCTGGGCGATGTCATCCAGGTAGGCCGTGGGCAGTGGCGAGTCCACGCCATACAGCCCCAGCACCCGGGTGCGTACCGTGGCCGGGTGTTGGCCGCCGGCCTCGATGGCCTTGAGTTCGCCGGCCGGGAACCCCATGCCGGGGTCAGGGCGAAAACGCACCGCGTCATCGCCAGGCCGCGCCGTGCTGCCCAGCGGCGGCCGCCCAGGCGCCGTGCGCTCCAGCCACTGACAAAACCGGTATACGCTGGCTTCCGGTACCCGCTCGCGCAGGACGTCAAGCAGCGCCTCGACGTTCAACCGGGGATCCGCTGGCTGTGGTTTTCGCTCCATCGCAGGCACTCCCCGGTAGGTTGCAGGACCAGCGTCAGCTGGATGAACAGATGGATATCGGCGTACAGCGCAAAGAAACGGTTGAGCATTTCGCCGAACAGGCTGATATCGCCTTCACCGCAAAAACCGTTGCTGTCCAGGGTCACTTCGATGTCCACGCCGCGGCGCAGGAAGCCCTTTTCAAACCGCTGGATCAAGCGGTGTCGCACCTCGACGATGGCTTCCAGACGCCGCCGATTCAGTTCGCTGCCGGTCCATTCGTACAACGCCAGGGTGCCGCGCAGCACCTCGGCGCTATCGAGCATCGGCAGGAAGTTGGAACCCAGGTGGCTGAGCACCCGCCAATGAAAGCGGTCGCGGTTGGGCGGATAGCACGGCAAGGTCGGCGCGCACAGGTTGCGCACCTTGAACCCCGCGTGGGGAGCATGCACGGCGGTATCGAGCAAGGTGCTCTGCAAGGCCTTGCGCGGCAGCTGGCCGTGGGTGCCGGTCAGGCGCAGGGACAGGCTTTCATTGTGGCTTAGCCGCGCCTGCTCGAAGTCTTCGCCGCCCAGCACCAGCCAGGTGTCGTGGAGGCCGTTGGCACCGCGTTTCAACCGCGTGTGGAAGTAGCGTTCCGGCGCCTGCTCGCGCAGCATGCCGCCCTTGTGGCGAAAGCTGCTAAAGGGCACGAACGCCTGGCGCTCGCCGTCCACCGTACTGCTCACCTCGTCCACCGAATAAATCTCGGTATGGCCGTCCTGCAAGCGCTTGGCACGCAGCAGGTAATCGGTCTGCAAGGGGTCCACCAGCAATGGGTCCGACTCCAGTTCGAACAGGTTGATCACGGGGACCGCGTGCAAGCGCAGGTGTTCGCGGCTCAACGCCAGATGCGGGGGCCAGGCCTGCTTGAGCTCCACCTCCAGCTCGAACCACGGCGCCTCCGGGGGCAAGCGCACGTGCTGCAAGCCGCGTAGGGTGACGAACATGAACTTCTCGCGGAAGGTGAAATACTCCAGCAGCAGTTGGTAGCCACTGAAGGCGCTGTCCCCTTTGGGCCACAGGCGATCGTCCTCGGCGAAGCCCTTGGCGGCGAACGTCATCGCCACCGCCTGCCGCGTCGGCTCGCCAGGCAAGCGCAGGTAGACGTCCCGGGCATTGAGGGTCAGGGCGTGGTGCAGGGCGGTGGCCAGTGCGGCATCGGCGTTCAGGTACAACGGCAGCTCCGCCAGGTCCATGGCTGCCCAGGCGGCCATGGCCCCGCGGGCAAACCGCAGGCACACCATCGAACGACCATCAGCGACCTGGGCCACCCGCAAGGCTTCCAGCGCCAAGGGCCGCAAGGTCAGCGCCTGGGTGGTGGTGTAGCGACAACGCGTGCGCTGTGGCCCCACGGGCTGCGACAGTACTTCGAAGCCCGTGGCGAGTGGCTCGCTGCGGCTCAGCTGCCCCAGGTCGGGCGCCAATTCCACGATCGAGAGCGAAGGAATGGTCCGCAGGTAATGGGGCCAGAGCAGGCTGACCAGCCCCTCGGTCAGTTCCGGCAGGTCATCGTCGAGCTTCTCGCGCAGGCGCCCCATCAGGAACGCGAAGCCTTCGAACAAGCGCTCCACGTACGGGTCCTGCGCGCCTGGCTTGTCCAGATTCAGGTGGGCGGCGCGGTCCGGGAACGCGTCGGCGAACTCCTTGCCCGCCTCGCGCAGGTAGCGCATCTCGGCGTCAAAGTAATGCAGGGTCAGGTTGTCCAGGCTCATGGCACGTCTCGTGTGTAAAGGGTCAACCGCACAGCACCGCGGCGCGGACGGGGTCGATGGCCACCAGCGAGGCCAGCAAGGCCTCCATGCGTCGCGCCAGGGCGGGCTTGTCGACGTCACTGCGCTGGGCTTTCATGCGCAGCAGCTTGAGCAACCGCGCCTTGGTCTCGAACACCAACTGCGGCTCCCATTGCACCAGGAGCTGGCGCTGCGCGACCTGTTCCAGTTCGCCCAACAGGTGCACGGCCAGTTCGTGCTTGCCGTACTGCTCGGCTACCCGCGCCATCAGCAGGCGCAGCAACCAGCGCTCGCGCCCGCCGTGCGCCTCTGGCCGCGCGGCCAGCCACGCCAGGGCCAGTTCTACCCCCTGGCTTTCGGCCTGGGCCAAGGCTTCGTCCTGCAGGGCCAGGATGTCGTCCTGTTCCGCGACGGGCGCCGCCGCCAGCCACTGGGCCGGACGGTTGCCGCTGACCTGCTGGCTGATCCACTCGCAGGTGGTCTCATCGGCAAACGCGCTGCCGTCGCTCCAGCGCAGTTGCTCCAGGCCCGGCAGGCGCTCGAGCAGCATGCCCAGGTCACGCTGGACGATCTGCGCCCAGGCGTCCCGGGGCGCCGGCTGCCTGGCCAGCGCCTGGCACAGGTACCATTGCAGGTCCAGCCAGAAGTGGTTGACGGCTTCGGCGTACACCCGCTCCACCAGCTCCAGCAGTTCGTCCCAGCGCTGCTGCACATACAGGCGCTTGAGTTGCACGCGATAATCGCCACGCGGGGCGGCCAGGCGCGTATTGCCATGGGTGTCTTCGGGGGGAGTCTGGTGCACGGTGTCCCAGCGCACGCTTTTCATCAGTCGGTGCGCCGCCAGCCAGCCTTGGGGTTGATCACGCAGGTAGGTGGCCAGGGCGCGGGCGCTGTCCAGCAGGTCGCGGCCGGACTTTATCGCCACGGGCGCTGCCAACCCTCCTCCCCCACCGGCCCCGGCGCTGTGCTGCGGCACCACGGCATCGACACCCCCGGAGCGCGCCAGGCGCGCCAACAGCGCGTCGTACAGCGCGCCCAACTGCGGGCGCTCATCTTCCGGCCAAGCCTGCAGGCCATGTTCAAGCCACACCAACGCGGCCACCGTGCGCTCAGCCTCGGCCCTGACTACCTCGGGGTACAGGGACAAGCTGCCCAGCAGCTTGTCTGCCGTCAGCCACTCCAGGGCCAGCTTGCGGCTGGTGGGCCGCGCCGGCAGCAGCGCCGTGCCAAAGCGCGCCACCATGGCCGCCAGCAAGGCCAGGCCATCGGCCAGCCCCGCTTCGCCGTCGCGCTGCAGGCGCGCCCACAGGTAATAGGTGGCCACCCGCAGGTCCTTGCACCTATGGGTCAAGAGCTTTTCCCCCAGGCAGATCACCTGCTCGGTGTCGGCGCTGGACAGTTTGTTGACCTCCTCGCGCAGGCACTGGAAATCATCGTCGTAACTGGGGTCGTCGCCAGTCGGCAACTGCTGGCTGACAGGCTGTAGCCAGGCGTGCCAACGGCCGGCCTGTTCGCGCCCCAGGGCCAGCGCATCGCGGTCCCCCAGGCAAGTGGTACGCAATCCTTGCAGACTCATTCAACACCTCCAGTGGATGCCTGGCCGTTGTCCGCCAGGAAAATTCGCGGCGGCAAACTGAAGCCGCGCAGCGTGAGCAGCGCCAGCGGCCCTGCGCCCAGCTCCGTGCGCAGGTGCCAGGTCAGCGGGATGCCGTCCGGGGCCTTCAGCACCAGGCGAAAGCGCGTGTCGCTGTCGTCCAGCGCCGTCACCTGGGCCTGCTCCAGCAGGCGGATCAGGCCCCAGGCGCCGTCGTAGGCACCGAACAGCCGTTCGCCGGTGGCAACGCTGGTCCAGCTCAGGCTGGCGCCGGGGTAGTCGCTGGCGCCGGGCCAGTGAAAGCGTTTCCAGCTTGGCTTCTGGTTGAAGTAATGCAGGCGTTCGCCGTTGAGGATGAAGGTGGTCTGCACCAGCTCGGGCAGCGCCTTGGCCTGCAGCTCGAAGCCCAGGCCCATGCCGCCGTCGGTGTACAGCACGTCCGCCAGGCGGCCCAGGCGGTTGACCGCCGCCAGGAACGCCGGATTCACCCGCAGGCCCTGGCTGTGCCGCGGGTCGACGACCCAGCGGTTGCCCTCCTTACGCAGCACGCCGCCCAGTTCCTGCTGCAGGAACTGGTCGATGCGCCCGGTGCCGGCGCGGATCATCTGCCCCAGCATCGGCAAGGAGGCATCGCTGCCGGTGGCGGCGAACGGGTAGCGGCCGCTGAACGCGCCGTCCCAGTGCTCGACGATCGCCCGCTGCCACTGCGCGTTCAGCGCTGCGGCGGAGGGTTGCAGCACCTGCTGCCAGGCCTGGGCCAGGGGTTTGACGAACAGGTTCTGGCCAAAGCCGCTCCATTGCCCGCCCAGGCTGGCGGCGATCAGGCTGCCGTACTCGCGGCTGTCGCCAAGGTCCAGGGTGCGCCCCTGGAACACCGACTGGGCCAAGGCCTGGGTCATCGCCTGGGGGTCGCTGGCGTCGTCGATCTGCTGGAGTTGCAGGCGCACGCGGGTGACGCGGGTCAGGTAGCTGTGCAGGCTCAGTGGGCCGTTGTCCTTGGCCAGCAGTTGCAGCAACGGGGCGAAGGTGGCGTCCAGCGGGCCCTGCGGCATGGGCGTATCGATGGTTTGCTGCGCCGTGTTGATCAGCGCTTTGCTGCCGGTTCCGGCCTGGTAGGCCACGGTGGTGATCAGGGCCAGCAGCGGCGATTGCTGCGGGTCGCTTATCAGCGCCAGCTGGTCGACCGCCTCGCCCAGGTTTTTGGCCTGGCGCCAGTGCACGCTGTTGAGGAAGGCCAGCCAGGCGCTGCCGAAGTCCTTGAAGTAGCGGGCGGTGAGCCTGGCCTTGAGGGTTTCAGGGGACAGCTCGCTATCGACGTTCGAGTCCTGGTCACTGAGCACCCAATCGATTTTCGCCCTACGCGCCTCGGCAATGTCATCGATGGCAGCCCGTATCTGCCCGTCCCACGCCTGGCGAGTGAAGATGCCCGGCACGCTGCGGGTCGCGCCAAACAGCGCCGACGCCTGGGTGTCGCCAAGCATCTGCGCCAGCGCCATCGACGGAAAATGGTTGCCCGCGCGGTCCAGCACCTGCTGGTACAGGCTGGCTTCGGCGTTGTGCTGGCCCAGCTCGCCAAGCAGGACCTGCCGCACCTGGGCGATCAGGCGCGGGTTGGCGTCGATGCGCCACTCGGGATGGCTGGGGAGTTGTTGGAGGTAGAACGACCATTGGCCGGGCAGATCAGGCACGCGCGCCAGCAGCAGTTTTTCCAGGAACGCCGGATCGGCTTTTTCAGGGTGCGCGAGCATCAGGTAGGCCTTGAGCGGCTCGTAGGCGCCGCCGGCCATCTCCGTGCGCGCCTTGCTGCCCGCGGGCTGCGCCACCAGAGTCCACAGCGTCTGCTCCAGGCTGGCCACGGCCTTGTCGCGCAGCAGCGCATGGGTGGCCTGCACGTAACGCGGCCAGAGCAGGTCGAGCAGCGCCTGGCTGTGGCTCAGGCCAAAGCCCAGGTACCAGGGTTCGCCGTGGACGCGGCGGTACTCCAGGCGGTCTACCTCACGGGTCAGGTTGCTGAGGGTGGTGAGAGTGGTGATCGGCTGTTCGGCGACCTGCGCCAGATGGACCGCTTGGTTGCGGTTGGCCACGAAGGACAGCAACACACCAGCCGTCAGCACGCCTGTGGCGGCCAACGTGGCCACGTACAGCACGCGCCGCACATGCCAGCCGCGCCGCCGTGGACGGGTCTTGCGGTCCGCCAGCAGCGCCGCCCAGGCGCCGTCGAGCTGCAGCAGGTGCTCGGTACCCGGCACCGGCCCGTCGGTGCGGGCCAGGCTGAAGTGCAGGCCGCGCAGCGGCGTGCTGCGGGCAAATTCGGGCCGCAGCGGCGCCAGCGCCTGGGGCCAGTGGGCGACACCGTGGGTGTGCAGGTGGTGGCCGAGGTAGAAGAGGAAACAGTGGGTGCGGTGCACCTGGATATGGGCCATGCCCCGCTGGTTCAGGGGTTCGATCAACTGTTGCAGGGCGGCGCCCAGGTCATCGTCCGGGGCGAGCAGGCAGCCTACCGGCTGGGCGGGTTCGAAAGGTTTGATCCAGGCTTGGGGGCAGACTTCCCAAAGGTACAGGGGCAGCTGCCAGCCGAGGGCCTGGGACAGGTCGCGCAGGTAGCGGCTGCCGGCGGCCATGGCTTTGGGGTCGTGGCTTTGGGGGGTGGTGAGGGTCCAGAGGATGGCGTCGAGGGGGCGCCAGCGGCACAGGCGCTGGAGCGTTTCAAGGCTATCGTTGGTCAGCGCTTCCTGGCCGCTGCCGCCCCACAGCAAGACCGTGCCGTCACCCTCCAACCACCGCTGTTCCGTGAGCCCAGGTGCAATCGCGTCGACCTGCTCAGCCTCTCCCACCACCCACAACAGCCGCACTTTACGGCGCCAGAACAGGCCGTAGTGGTCACGCAGGTGGTTGCGCAGGATGGCCGCGCGCTGCACAACCTCCGCGCCCGGCTCAGGCGACACTACAGGCCGGGGCTGTGCGGAATCGTTCCCCGTATCGGCAGCGCGGCCAATTTGCCGCCCCAGCCAGGTAAACGCGCCGAGCACCAACACGATCAACCCGGTGATCACGGGCACCACCTTCAGCGCCTGTGCCTGCCGGTCACCATCGTCACGCAGCCCCAGCCATTGCGGGTAATACCACAGCATCACGGACAGCAGTGCCCCTGCCAGCAACAGCACGCCAGCAAGGCCTCCTGCTTGTACAACGCGTCGAATCTGCATTCTGTATCCTTACGTCAACAGCGGCGGCGCAGGCATCAACACCGTGCACCAAAGCCCCGTCTTGACGGAGCTGTTGCCACTGAAAATGAATTGCGGGCAGCGCCGCGCTTGATTGCTTTTGCTGCCGTTGGTTGAGATGCGCTCGTCCAACCGACGGTCCACCGCCGCCAAGCCATCGCTTTTCGACCACTGCCCCAGGCGCGGCTCGCCTGGCCGAATAGCCAAGGGGACAAGTTGGTCCAGTCTCACCGGCATGGTCAGCTGGCAGTCACGGCGGGCATTGAGGACACCAGCGTGCAGCCGCATGCACAGGCGTGCCCGTGGAAAGCAACAGGAACCCCGTGGTCGCAAAAATGCGGATGGGCCTCGGCAATGACGGTGCGACCATGGCCGGGGATGGGGCAATCCACGGCATCGCCCTGGCGGGCGACGCCGATACCGTCGAATATCATGGAAGAAGAGCCGGTAATCACGGTGCCACCACCGGAGGTTTTATCGCCTATACGGATAATGTTTTTCATTGAAAAGTCCTATAGTTAAATCAATTATTCAATCGCGGATTTGGCGTGCTTATCGAGTCACGTTTATTCATCCAATTAGCCCCCACTCAACGGCCTCTTCGCGAAAGGTAGTCTTGTCACGCAGCGGCCACGGGCGCAGGTGGTAGCGCTCCACCGTTTGCAGCGGAAAAATATCGCCTTCATCGAAGTAACGGATCACCTCTTTCGGCCTGACGTTGCGCAGCGTCGGCCAAATGACTTTCCAGTGTCCGGCCTGTGGGCAGGCTTCGCCGGGGTAGCAGATTTGCTGCGGGAAGTTGGCCTGGGTGAAGTCGGGTGAACTGGGGAGTGGCTTGCCGGTGGCCGGATCGAGCTTTTTGGCGTTGGCCAGGCGCAGGATCAGTTCCTCGCTGGGTTTTTCCGGCGGAACGTTGGCAAGGCGATCCTCAAGCCATTTAATCTTTCCGTCCCACTCGGGTAGTTCTGCAGGTGGTAAAGGAACAATTTCATTTATCTCCGGAACTGTTGGATTAGCGTAGGAATACCCAGCCAAAAACCTCCAGATTTTTTCATAACGCTCAGCGCGCTCCAGATCTGTATCTTGGCCTAAATAATGCAATTCATCTGATATGTGAGGGCCGCGAAATGCTGACTCCAACCGCCCGGCAGCACCCTCATCTCCTGATGCTACTCCCATCTGCAATACTTCAATGGCTTCGCGAAATTCGTCATTATGTTGTAGAGAAATCGATAGCATCACCGCAGCTCTTCCCTGCCCTTGCGCCGCGGCACAGCGGCGAAGCTGTTTCGTGACATCTGGAGCAATGGACGCCAATTTTTCTCCTATATACACCTGCGCTTGTCCACTGCCTGCATCGGCAGACTTACGAAAGTAACGAAGCGCCATTTCATGATCCATCTGTAGCCCCGCCGCTCCTCTCTCAAGATACACAGCGATAAAATAATAGCCAGATGCCACATCCGCATCGATCAACGCTTGACTGAGCCGCAATCTATCGGCGTCACTTAATTCAAACTGACCGCGCATAGAGCCATTCTGCAGATTAATATTCGCTTTAAAGTGATCATGCTCACTGGCAATCCTGTACAGCCTTTCCACTTCTCGATATACAACCTCATCTTGATTCAATTGATTATTATTCTGCAACCAGCGCGCGTACCTAAACAAACTATCAACATCACCCGACGCTTCGGGAATACTTTCATGCACACAAGAAAACGCTGCCCAAGCTTCCACATCAGACACATAACTCAAAATAACATCCTTATTTACAAATGCCTTACCTTCGGAGTCACAACCTTGCAGAACCACAAACAACACAAAGATCAAGTGCCGCATCAGTCCAGGTCCTTGAGCAATCTCGCAGCGTAAAAAAAGCCAACCAAAGGAGCTACAGGCCGCCTACTCTTTACTTTGTCCTCCGCTCGACTCTTGTTATTATCAATAATAACTTGCCATTCTTTAAACGCCTTGTCCGGACTATCCTGCATCCCCTTGCCGCTTGTATGAAGCCCCCACAATCTACGCCGTAAAACCTTTGTAACCTCAGCCCACTCGTGAGCAATGTTCAGCTCACTATCGACCTGCATACTGCGAGTATTAACATTTGCCGAACCATGAGTAGTGAATACATCATTAACAATCATGAGTTTAGAGTGAATATAGACAGGCATCCAATTAAAACCGCTCGGCGAATCCTGAGCAACCAACGAACAAACATGAACCTTCAGCCCAGGGATATCAGGAATCTTCAGTGCTTCATCTGGGGTGTCATTTATCTTCTTGACTGTCTTTTTTAGCCTAATTTCCGACACTCTATCCCGCTCATCTGCACCTCTGTTGGCTATTGCTGATTCTTCCGTAGCCTGCTTAATCCGCCTTAGCTTAGTGACTCCGGGGATGGTGTCGGCACGCCCAAGCACCTCCAACATTCTCTGAGTATTGACAACCCCAGCCCCAATACCATCATCAGTCACATTAGTTACAACAAACAAATGCAACGATCCATGCAAACCCGGATCACTCCCTTTCTTCACCAACCTCGACGCCGCTTTCTTGATTGCTTCCGCCAGCGGTGGCCAACGGAAATATTGATTTTCAATATAAATAAAATCTGTCGCATTATTGATTGCCTGCAGATAAAGCGTCTCAATATCCCGCCTACCCGCCTGGGGTTGCGTGCGCAACAACTGCACCATCTGCGGCGAGCCTAACGGATATAGCTGCTGACCAACCTGTTTAGCCTCTCGGAGGCGAAGCAAATCTTCACCCGTTTCTTTTTCCCACGCAGTCGCGAAGTTATGATGCAAATGTTCCAACACTGGCCCTGTCACTCGACAGGAAATATCCTGGCGCGGCTTATCACCCGTAGGCCCCTTATTACGTGCGAGTTTTTCCTCTCGCCCCCGGTTCCTGGCTGTATGAGCGTCAGTATCCCAATACTCGTCGAGCAGATTGTGTCCCATGACAAAACCGACAGCGCAGTCCGGCAGTTCGTAGTCGACTAGCACACTTTTCTGATGATGAGTAACTGTTGAGGCTAATATCAGCCGCATCTTTTCGCTAACCCCAGGATCAAGAGCATTATTTTTTACATCATCCGCAATATGAAGCCGTTCACTCCCGCTAAAACCGCGACTGACAAACAGAGGAATGCCTTCATCAACTCGCTGCGCCGCTTTGCTTCGCACAACTGCAAAGCTATCAAACCATTTACGGTCAAAGTTTCTTTGACCGAACGTCGAAGTTTGTCCCGCCATGTCCCAACTGCCACCTTTGCCGGGAAGATTCGCCTCTCCTGCGACGCCCGCAGAATTACCGGGCATCTCCCAGCCCAATACTCGCACCCGAACACCCTTCTTGGCTTTCACTCTAAGTAAATCACCCAAGCAAGGTGCGTCTCCATCCCTAATGAGAAACATCGAAGGTTGAAATCCCCAACATATAATGTCGATTGTTTTCTTCGCTTGAGCGATAGCTTCATGCACTGCTCGGAAAGCCTCTTCGCCATTGACTAATGGACAGTAGGTTGCCGGTACTGGGTGGTACTCACTCTTTTGCACATACCATCGGGGAGTACATGACACCTCATTGGTATGCTGCAGCGCCGCAGGTGCGACGATCGGGGGATTAGCCATGATCATTTTCCTTTTTGTTGTCAGAGTCATGCATCACTTCCGCGTAGGTAAGCCGGTTGCTGGTGTGCGCCGCAGGTACATTGACGCCGTCCACCGTGTCCGCGTGGTGGTGGTGCAGCCCGCGATTCGCAATGTGGGCCTGCTCAGGGTTGCGGTAGTCGGTGGGTATTGGAATGTCGTAGACCTCCTCGTTACCCAACACGAGGCGATAGCTTTTCGTTACGACTTGATGATCAATGTGCAACTTCTCGCCATTGAGGATTACGCCCTCCTTTAGCAGCACGCCATCGGCAAAGAGGGAGTAAGGCATGCGGTTCCAGCCAACAGTAGGTGCGTTTGGGGTCTGAGACAGGTTGAAACTCAACCGCTCCTTGGAAAGCCCCACCGGATACTCCGGATGCGCCGCCTTCATGCTCGCCGCCCCGCTGTAATTGAAATGCGCCGACTTGACGAAACAGTCACCCTCCGTGCCTGCTTCAATGCGCGACGGGTCCAAGGTGATGTAACTACCCCCGGCGTTCAGGGTGATTTTCTTTTTCGCGGTGATATGGATTTCGTCTTCAGTGCTGGTGATGTCCAGGCCATGGCGGGCCATGAGTTCCAGCCGGTCGTTCTGGGCCTGGACGCTGACCGGGCCCTGGTTGGCGATCAGCTTGACGCCGACTTTGCGCACGAACACGCTAAGGCCCTGCCCTACCCCCATGAACAGGCGCTTGACCACGCTGATATCGGCGTTGGCGCCGGCGTTGGCCATCAGGTTGGCGTGCGCGGCCAGTTGCAGGTGTTTACCGCTGGTCAGGGCAATACCCTTGGGCGCACTGACCAGTACGGTGGCCGCCTTGAGTTGCTCCAGTTCGTCGCGCAGCAAGTTGAGTTGCGCCTGCAGATCGGCTGGGGTTGCCTTGGCAGCTTCGGCATCGCTGGAGAGCGATTGCAATTGCTCACCGGCTTGTTGCAGTCGACCGATGGCTGACGCCATCTCCAACACCTCCCCCTGCGCCTTCCCCTGCTCATCCGCACTGATTAACACCCCCTTCCCCGCCCGCAGCGCCCCATGCGCGTCGGTGCGCAGTTCGAAGCCGCCGCCACGCACCTTGTTCTGCGCGTCCACCACATGCCCCAGGTTCAGCTGGCTCTTGCCGCCAAACTCGCTGGCCAGCTTCACGTGCTCCTGGCCGCGGGTGTCGTCCATGCGCAGTTTGTTGTTGGCCGGGGTGCGCAGTACGTTGCGTTTGTGGTTGCGCAGGGTGACCGGGTCGGGGTGTTCGCTGTCGTGCAGGGCGTGGGCGATGTAGGGGCGGTCGGGGTCGCCGTGTTCGAAGGCGATGGCCACTTCGGTGCCGGGTATCAGCGGCAGGTGCAGGCCGTGGGTGGCGCCGGCGTAGGGCCGGGCCAGGCGCAGCCACAGGCTTTCCCGGCCCAGGGGCCAGGTGTCGCGGTCGAACAGGAAGTTGACGCTGTAGCGGCCCTCGAGGTCGATGTGGCTGTAGGGGTCGTTGGCCTTGTAGCTGGTGACGCGCGCGGCGACGGTGCCGGCCATGATGGGCTTGGGCGGAAGCGGCGGGCGGAAGCTGCCGGCCTCGATGTAGGGAATGGCCTGGAAGTGGGCGATGAAGCTACTGTCGCGGGCGGCGCTGGCGCGCAGTTCGGTGATGACGATGCGCGGCTTGAACGCCTGCGGCGCGTCGCCGTTGATGGTCAGCACCTGCCGGGGCGCCAGGGTCGGGCTGCTGGTGGTGCCGCTCAGGCAGGCCTGCTGGGTGAGGTAGCGCTCGTGGTGCATGCGCGCGTAGAAGATGCCGGTTTCGGCGGGCAGGTCGTCGTCGTAGACGTGGCGGTTGCCGAGGGTGTCGTAGGGGTCGCCGAAGTGGTAGGCCTCGCCGTAGGTGGTGCGAGTGGTGGCGCGGGTCTGGTCGACCTCGGCGTCGAGCAAGGCGCGGACGTCGCGGTGGCGGTAGGTGCGCACGTCGATGTGCTGCTCCACCACCTGGTGGCGGCTTTGCAGGGCCCAGACGCTGTCCTGGCCACTGTTGGCCAGGCCGGACGGCGGGGTGTATGGCAGTTCGACGCCGAACTGGTAGCCGCGACGATGATCATGGAACTCCAGCACGGTAATGTCGACGCGCACGTCGTCGAAGAAGCAGTACCAGATGCCCACCTCGGCCAGCAGCCGCTCGATGAACGCCAGGTCGCTTTCGCCGAACTGCATCACCTGCTCGCGGCGGGGAAACTCGCGCACCATCTGGGTGTGGAATTCATAGCCCTCGAACGCGTGGCGACGCAGCACGCTCTCGACGATCTCCGGCACGCTCTGCTGCTGGTAGATGCGGTACTGCTTGCCGCGCGCCAGCAGCGCCAGCTTGGGTTGCAGGGTGATTTCGTAGCGCGCCTCGTCGCGCGAGCCGGACAGGCGCCGGAAGCTGGTGACTACCCCGCGCAGGCTGCGCAGCGGCTTGGCCGGCGGCACCACGTGGCCGCGGTACAGGGGCTTGGTCGGCAGCGGGAACAGGCGGAAGGTGGCGCCGCGGCGCAGCACTTGCTCGGCGGTGATGTCCTGGGCCGTGCTGGTGAATTCGATGCGGTAGGTGAAGCACTGGCTCAGGCGCTCTTCGCCTTCGAAGGCCAGCACGTCGAGGGGCGCCTCCAGTTGGCTGATGCTGAGGCGGTGGCGGGTGTGGTCGAAGAGGATGCGGGGGGCTTCAGCCATGGTCAGGCCTCCTGGGGGGCAGCGTCGTGGAACTGCAGGGTGATGCCGTCGGCGTCGCAGTAGCCCAGGGTGACGGCGCGGGGAAGTTGACCAACGGCCTGGCGTTGCAACAGTTGCTGGCTGAGCACCGGCAGGATCTGTTGGTGCAACAGGCTGTCGATGTTGCGGGCGCCGCTGTCGGGCAGCAGGCAGGCGGCGACCAGGGCGTTGACCAGGGCGGGTTCGGTCTGGCAGGCAAGGCCATAGTGGCGATGCAGGCGCTTGGCGACCTTGGCCAGCTTGAGGCTGACGATGCGCGCCAGCGCCGGGGCTGCCAGCGGCCGGTACACCAGGGTCTGGAAACGAGCCAGCAGCGCCGGCTGGAAGTGCTCCCGCAGGCAGGGGCGCAGCAGGGCCTGCAGGTTGCTGTCGTCGGCGTCGGGCTGCTGCTCCAGCAGCGCTTGCAAGCGGTCGCTGCCCAGGTTGGAGGTCATGACGATGACCGTGTTGCGAAAGTCGATTTCGCGGCCTTCACCGTCGCGCATGAAGCCGCGGTCGAACACCTGGTAGAACAGATTGATCACGTCGCGATGAGCCTTCTCCACCTCGTCGAGCAGCACCACGCTGTAGGGACGCTGGCGCACGGCTTCGGTCAGCACCCCGCCCTGGCCATAGCCGACATAGCCAGGCGGCGCGCCCTTGAGCTGACTGACGGTGTGGGCTTCCTGGTACTCGGAGAGATTGAGGGTGACCAGCGATCTTTCGCCCCCAAACAGGCAGTCCGCCAATGCCAGGGCCGTCTCGGTCTTGCCCACGCCACTGCCGCCCACCAGCAGGAACACGCCCAGCGGCGCGTGCTCTGAAGCAAGGCCGGTCCGGGCGGCGCGCAGGCGTTGCGCCAGGGCGGCCAGGGCCCGGTCCTGGCCAATGACGCGTTCGGCCAACTGTTGTTCCAGCGCCAGCAAGCTTGCCTGCTCGTCCTTGAGCAGGCTGCCCAGGGGAATGCCGGTCCAGTCAGCGATGACTTCGGCGACGTTGCGGGCGCCGACGTCCAGTGACACCAGCGGCTGCTGCCCCTGGGCTGCCTGTAACTGCCCGAGCAAGGCGGCGCAACCACCGGCGCTCGCGGGGTGCTGGCGGGCGGCAAGCAGTTGCGTGGCCAGGGCACGCTCCTGGCGATACTGGTCTTCCAGCGCCTGCAACCTGTGCAGCAGCTCGGCATCGCGGGTGTCCAAGGCGGCCAGCGGTGCGGCAATGCACAGGCCCTGTAGTTGCGCATCCTCCTCCAGGGCCTGACGCTCCAGCGCCAACGCCTGGCGCTGCGCCTTGAGGCACAGCAATGCCGGGGGCTGGCAGTCCAGGCTCATACGCACCCGGGCACTGGCGGTGTCGAGCAGGTCGACTGCCTTGTCCGGTAGCTGCCGCCCGGCAAGGTAGCGACGTGACAGTGCGACTGCAGCCTGCACCGCCTCGTCGAGGATATGCACGCCGTGGTACTGCGCGTAGCGCGCCTTGAGGCCACGCAGCATCAGGTTTGCGCCTGCGTCATCGGGCTCATCGACGGACACCCGCTGGAAGCGCCGTTCCAGCGCTGCATCGCGCTCCAAGTACTGTTTGTACTCCGACCAGGTGGTGGCAGCGATGGTGCGCAGCTCGCCGCGAGCCAGGGCGGGCTTCAATAAATTGGCGGCATCGGCGCCACCAGCCTGGTTGCCGGCGCCGATCAGGGTGTGTGCTTCATCGATGAACAGCAGCGTCGGCGGCACTGATTGTTTGACGGCCGCGATGATGTCCTTCAAGCGCTGCTCGAACGCCCCCTTCACCCCTGCCCCGGCCTGCAGCAGGCCAAGGTCGAGGCTGCGGATGCTGACCGCTTTCAGCGCATCGGGCACGTTGCCCTCGGCGATACGCAAGGCCAGCCCTTCGACCAGGGCGGTCTTGCCGACACCGGGCTCGCCTACCAGCAGTGGGTTGTTCTTGCGCCGACGGCTGAGAATGTCGATGACCTGGCGAATTTCACTGTCACGGCCCAGCACCGGGTCGATCCTGCCTGCGCGTGCGTCGGCCGTCAGGTCGTGGGTGAAACGCTCGAGGGCGTCCTGCGACGTTGTGTCGGCGGGCAACGAGGTCATGGTCTCGACGGGCGGCGCCTGGCGTTCCTCCGACTGATCCAGCAGTGAACCCAAGCGTTCCAATTGCGCTTCGCTGAGGCTTAGCAACGGCCAGGTCGCGTCGCAGGCCAGCAGTTCCGGGCGCTGCAACAGCGCACCCAGCAGGTGCACTGACCGCACGTATTCGCTGCCTGCCTCCAGCGACGCGCGCAGCCAGGCCTGCTCGATGAGCTGCTCGAGCCTGTGACACAGCTGCGGCTTGCCACGCAAACTGCGGGGCAGGCTGTCGAAATGATCGAGCAAGCCACGCCACAGCACGTCCATGTCCCAGTCATGGCGCCGGACGATCAAGGGCAGGTCGCCCTCCCCCTGTTCCAGCAGTTTGAGCAACCAGTGCTCGATACTGATATGCCCATGGCCGCGGCTCTGGCACAGCGATGCCGCCGAACTCAGGGCCTGGGCGCAATACGGGTTTAGACGGCGAAGCAAACGGCTGGTGGTCGGTACCATGGGTACGTCCTTGTCGAGAAGTTTGGCGAGACACGATGTGCTTGGCTGAGCGCCCGCGAACGGACGCTCAACCCTGCACACCAGGGGCTGCTGCAGGTCAGCCGGTCTGACGCTCACTCCAGGCATCGGCGTGGATGATGTTGCCGTCCACGTAGGTCCAGGTGATCTTCTCGTACCGCAACTCGATCTCCTCCAGGTGGTTGTGCTTCTCCTTGGCGGGGTCCTTCACGTCGTGCATCTTGGGCGCCACCTGCACCACCTTGACGTTCTCCAGGGTGGTGTTGAAGTACTCCACTTCCTGGCCGGCATCGTCGATGCGGTACCACTTGAACTCGGCACTTTTCAGGGTCTGGCCGGTGCTGACCGCCTTGTAGAGGTACGGGCTGCTGGCATCGATTTCCTTGGTGAACAGGAAGGGCGTGTGGATACGCGCGCCCGTCAGCTTGCCGGTGTTGTTGTCGGTGGGGATGTAGACCTTGTGGTCCTGGGCGATCACTTCGATGCTGCCTTCGCGATCCTTTACATCCACCGAACCCTTGAGGTCCGCGCCGCCGTCATCTTTCAGCCACAGGTAAACGGGAATTGCCATGTGAAGCTCCTTCTCAAAATGTCGCGACATGCGACTGGGTTTGCAGGCCTGATGTGGATGCCAGCCGGGCACATGCCCCGGCTTCCGGCACCAGGCGAATATCGACGCGCCGGTTGGCGGAGCGTCCGTGTTCGGTGTCATTGCTGGCGATGGGCTGGCTGGCGCCGAAGCCCTGTATGGCGAAACAACTGTCAGGCAGGCTGCCCATGGCCTTCATCCAGTCGCGCACCGCTGCCGCTCGCGCCCGGGACAGCGACAGGTTGGTGTCCGCGCTGCCCGAGGCGTCGGTGTGCCCGGCGATGACGATCAGCCAGCCGGGCTGGGCCTTGATGCCCAGCAGGGCATTGACCAGCATCTGGGTTGAGTCGGGCTTGAGCTGGGCGCTACCGCTGCTGAACAACGACAGGCTGTCCAGCCGCACCGGGCCAACGGCAAGCTGCGGGTGCTGGCCATTGACCACGGCATGCACCGGCAGGCGCAGGGGTTCGCCGTGATACAGGCCCAGCCCCAGCGCCCAGGGCGCGCCGTGACGGAAATAGCGGTCCAGCCGCGCAGCATCCTGGCGCAAGGCAGCCAGCGCCTGTTCCTGGGCCTGACTCGCCGGTTTGCCTGGCTGGGTATGCGCGGCCGCGTCGTAGCGCCGCAGGTCGTCGGTGACCTGCCTTGCCAGCAGGCTGTTCTGCCAGGCCGAACTGCCCAGCGCGACAGCGCTGGCGAGAGTGAACATCCATACAGCCAGGGCCGCTGCGCGATGCTGCGCAGCGGTTGACGAGGTGACAGGTAGCAGGTGCAACAATGGATCGGGAAACGGCAGGGCCAGCCCTTCGGTTTGCGGCGCACCATTCTTCAGCCCCGCCCTGGCCTGCAGCCACTGCTGCCAGAGGTTCGCGGGCAGCCGTGGCGCAGTGGGCGCCAGCGCGATGGCGCAGGCCAACGGTTGTACCGAGGCAGCAGCGCCTGCGCCCGCGTTCAGATACGCCAGCACCCGGCCGTGCAGCCACACCGCGGCGCTGTTGAGCTGCACGCTGGCATGCAGCCGCGCCGCCCGTTGCGCGGTAGTCGCAGCCTGCCCTTGCCAGGCCCCCAGGTCGCTGCAAGCGCCGTTCTCGCGCACTAGCGTGCTGGCCTGGCCCGCCTCCCAGCTGAACCAGGCACCCGCCCCCTGGCTGGCCGGCACGTAACTGACCAACAGCAGCGGCAAGCCGTGGCCAGCCCTGCGTGCCAGCACCAGTTGGTGACCGAAGGCCCGGACCCGGCAGGCCAAGCCGCTGTCGTCCTGATGCTCGCCGGGGTTGACGACGAACATCACGCTCAGTTGCCCGCCCCACTCTGGGCGTACCGCCAGCAGGTCAGCCACAACCCTGGGCAACTGTTCAACGTCGGCGACCTGGACGTAGGTGCCCTGCTCGCTAGCGTGCTGGGACCGGCCCGCAAACAGCTCGGTCAAACCATCGCCGCACACCAGCACCACCGGAAGGCCGTACTCCGCAGGTGGCAACGCGGACTTGGAAACCATCAGCCCCTTGGCCACGATCGGTTGCCCTGCTCGCCGCCAGGCCCACCCTACCCCCACCACCGTGACCAACGCCGCCCCCGCGGCGGCGGCCGTACCCAGCGGCAAAACCATCAACAACAGGAGGATGAGTGCACCCGCCCACAGCCACAGCGCACGGTTCAATGTCTGCGTCATCGCCCCCACCTCAGGCCGCGCCGACCAGCAGCGCGGCGACCTGTTTGCCGAGCAACTGTGTCAATGCCCACCACGCGCCCGCCAGCAAGAGCCCCGCGGCCAGGCAATGCACCAGCGGTGAAGCGCCGAGCGGCCAGCCGGACCTGGAAGTAGCGCCGCTCTGGGTGGGCAGCACCGTGTGCAGGTCCAGCGGTGGCACCTGTGCGTTCAATGCCGCCACTAATTGCGCACGTTCGGGGGCCTCCACATCGCGATAACGACCGCGGAAGCCCAGCGTCAACACCCGCTGGTAAACCGTGAGCACCAATGGGTCGGGGTTGGGCTGGCGCAGCAGCTCGCGCAGCGTTTCGTACAGGTAGTCCCCGGCCTGGTGGCGGCTGAAGAAGCGCGCCTGCAAGGGTTCGCTGGCCCAGGTGGCATGGTCCTCGCCCTTGGCAACGTTCAGGACTGTTTCATCGAGCAAGGCGCAATGGGCCAGGCAGACATGATCGATGCTGGCGTCGCTGACGCTGGCGCTGGCCAACTCGCGGCGCACGCGTTCGATCTGTGCGACACAGCGGTCGCGCAATGGCGCGGCTTCCTGCAACGGCGTGTGTTGCTGCAGTTCGACCACCAGCAGGTAGCTGTCCTGCAGCAATTGATCGATAACCACCGCAGTGTCCGAATGCTTTTTCATAGGTAGAAGGCTCATGTGCGTAGCACCGCGAACAGTTCAAGCTTCACGTCTGCCAGGGTGCTGGGTACGTAGAAGGCGCAGACACCTGCGGCCAGCACGGCCTGGCCCTTGATGTGGCTGAAGTCCAGCGCGAAGTACTGGTTTTCGAGGCGCAGCGGAATGGCTGCGGGTACGTGCGCCAGTGGCTGCAGCGGCACCCCGTCGAGCGCGGCATTGACCAGATGGTCGACGTCGTCGGGCGTGCCGGCCTTGCACAGCCGTGGGAACTGGCTCTGCAACTGCGCTGCGGGCAGGCGACAACACACCGACAGGTAGAAGTCCGCGCCACCGGGCTCACGCAGGCGCGGGTCGTTGAGCGCCACCTGCCAGCGGTTGGCCGCCGCTGGCTGCAACTGCAGCGCGATCACCCGCGACGGCAGGCTGGCTTCCAGCAACGTCGAGATGATCGCCATCAGCGGCGGGAACACGTTGCCCAGGTCATCGTGGCGATAAGCAGGCAGCTGATCGACGTCATGGTCCAGGGAGAACGTCAGCAGCGCGCCCGCCAGCTTGACCAGCTCCAGGTACACCTGTTCAGGATGACGCGCCGGGTGTGCCCGCAGGTCGGCCAGCACCGGCTGGTAGGTGTTCAACGCGTTGAGCAACCAGAACAGCGAGACGTCGGCCACGGCGAAGTCGGCCATGCGCTGGTTGCTTTCGCGACGCATGCCCATCAGGCGCAGGCGCTTGGCGGACAACTGGGTCAGCAGGTTGTCCAGCTGGGTCAACAACCCCGGGTGGCCGGCGAAACTCAATAGCGGAGGTACGTAGCCGGGGTCAAGCAACCAGCCCTGCTGGCCGTCGCGCACCAGCCGGGCGACCGGGGCGACGACGTAGTCGGCGTTGTCGTCGGTGGCCAGGCGCAGGCTCAGGGCATGCTCCAGCAGGCCCACGGACTGGACATCATCGCCGTACAGATCCTGCACCGCTCGCCAGCCCTGCACATAGCGCATGGGGCGGTCCACCCGGGTGCCTTCAAATACGCAGTTGTTGCCGTTGGCTTGCTCCAGTGGCAAGGCAACCACAATGACGCTGTGGTCGATGGCCGCAGGCAGCAGCCGCTCCAGTTCCAGCGCGGGAGGCAACAGGTCCACCGCATCGGAGTCGATCAGCGTGCCGTCCGGCAGGCGCAGGCGCAGCTGGCTGGCCTTGAGCCTGCCAAGGCGCAACGCGTCCAGATCGAAGCCCACCGAGCCGACGCCCCAGGGGTGCACCAGGGTCAGTTGAGCGATGCATTCGTTGGTCCAGGCTTCCCAGCGGGCCTGTTGCTGGAATTGCTGGGGGCATAGCAAGGCCCCGGCGGCCCACAGCGGGCGGTCGATTTTCATGGCGTCATCCCCTGGGCCGGTTCAGGCCTTGGCCTTCGGCATTTGCGAAACCAGGGACAAGTTGACGTCCATGCCCTCGACCTGGAAGTGCGGCACGGCATACAACTTGACCCGGAAAAAACCCGGGTTGTCGTCGATGTCCTCGACCGTCACCCGCGCCTCCCGCAGTGGGTGGGAGGCCTGCAGGTCATCGCTGGGGTCGGTCATTTCGGTGACCAGGCCACTGACCCAGCGGTTCAGCTCCAGCTCCAGGACGCGACGGTCCTTGGTGGTGCCGATGTTCTCGCGCTGAATGAGCTTGAGGTAATGAGCAATGCGCGACAGCAGGAAGATGTAGGGCAGGCGCGCGTTAATGCGGCTATTGGCCGTGGCATCAGGGGTATCGAACAAGGCCGGCTTCTGCGCGGAGTTAGCCGAGAAAAAGCAGGCGTAATCACGATTCTTGTAGTAGGAAAGCGGGATGAACCCGAGGTTGGCGAACTCGAATTCACGGGTTTCCGGGATCATCACTTCAGAGGGAATCTTCACCTGGTTCCCGGTGCCCAGGTCGTACAGGTGGATGGGCAGGTCGGCCACCGCCCCGCCCGACTGCGGGCCGCGTATCTGCACGCACCAGCCGTTGGCGATAAAGCTCTTGACCATGTTGGCGGCGAAGGCAAACGCCGCGTTGGTCCACAGGTACTTGTGGTGGTCCGGGCCCTTGACGCTTTCCACGTAGTTGAAGCTGCGCACCGGGATGGTGTCGGGGCCATAGGGCAGCCGCCCCAAAACCCGCGGCATGGTCAGGCCGACATAGCGGGCATCGTCGCTGTCACGAAAGGCTTTCCACTTCAGGTACTCGGCGCGATCGAAGTAGTTGCCGATGTCCTTGATGGCAGCCACCTCTTCCATGGTCTGCTTGCCGAAGAACGCCGGGCCGACGGCACCAATGAACGGCATGTGCGCGGCAGCGGCGACCTTGGAGATATTGCGCAGCAAGGCAATGTCCTGCGGCCCGCGACCGAACTCGTAGTTGGAGATGGCCGCGGCAATCGGCTCACCTCCCGGGGTGTCGTATTCCTGGATGTAGGTGTGCTGGTACAGGCCGCTCTGGGCAATCTCGGGCGCGTCGTCGAAATCCTCTACCAGGTGTGCCTTGCTGATATCCAGCAGCTCGATGCGCACGTTCTGGCGAAAATCGGTCTGGTCCACCAGTGACTTCACCCCGCGCCAGGTGGATTCCACGCGCTGGAAATCGGGATGGTGCATCACCGCATCGAGTTGGCGGCTGATTTGCTGGTCCAGCAAAGCGATATGTTCATCCAGCAAGCTCTTGTCCAGGCGCTCGACCTTGCGCGACGACTGTTTCAACAGCTCGAGGAATACGCTGACGGCTGCGGTCACGCGCTCGTCGGGCGAGGCTTCCGCCATGCCCTCGGCATGTTGGAATACTTCAAGGTCCGCGAGGGTGGCGACCGGGCTCAGATTGATTTTCGCGAACAACCCGCCATAGACACTTTGGCTTTCTTCAGGCAACACTTCAGCGTCACGGCCCGAGGCCGTGTTGGGGCTTGCAGACATGATGAAATTCCCTATAAAACAGAAGCGACAGATTAACGAGGCGTTTGCGAACCCAACAGCAACAGCTCGGCACGCAATTCATTACTTAATGTTTCATCCCTGAGAATGCGCTCGAACTCCTGGCGAAACGTACTATTATCCAACAGATTGGACTTGAGATCCCGTAACAGATTGCGCATTGCAAGGAGTGAACGTAACTGGGGAATTTGCCTGGCTACCTGTTCAGGCTCGAAATCCTTCATGGCCCGAAAACTCAATGCGGCAACTGTCTCGCCTGCTTCATCCAGCAGGGTATTCTCTACGCTGACCTTAAGGGTAGGTGCAAACTCCGCCAGCACGCTGTCGAAATTGTTCTTGTTGATGTCCAGCTTGCTGCGCGCCGATAGCGGACGGGCCTCCCGGCCGTTGCTGTAATCGCCCATTACCATGAGTTTGAGTGGCAGTTCGACCTTGCGCTGCGCGCCGCCGGTATGCAAATCGAGCCTGATATTGACGCGAGCCTTTGGTACTTCATTCTGGAAGCTGTTCGATGCCATCGGTTTTCCCCTTCGTAACAAAAAGCAACTAACGCAAGACGGCTACGAAGTTGCAGAGTTTCAATCGTTCGGGCACAGCCATATTGCTGCGCAAGAAGGCAGCACGACAGGGTCAAAAGCTGACATGCCGTAATGGTTGCGATGGCGAAAACGTAAGTCATTGCTCGAAGCAATACTACCCCTGGAAGGTATTCAAGAGGCGTCCCACAGGGCAAAGTAATATTTCCTACAAATCGACCTAAAAACCCCTACAGATACACTGCACTTTTAATACACAGATCAGAGATAACCTCCTGTATAGTCAAGAGTGCACTTCGAATAATTGCACGGCTGAGTGACGAGACTCACGCTTTATCTGCTGGTTTGGCAGCTAAAATAGTTTCAGGTCGTATATAAGCGTTGAAGCCGGGGGTGATGGCCACGTGGGACATGGCGCGCCCTCCCCCTGACGCGGCCTGCGGCCGCTGCTACAGAAACCTTAGCGAAACCCGCCCCCCACCTGCCACACCCGCGCGCCGCTGGCGACGCTACCCGCCACGGCAAAGGCGCAGCCCAGCCACAACGCCCACTCGGGCCCGCTGCTGAGCGATGCATGGAAGCACAGCGCTACCAGCGAGGCGCCCAGGGTCTGCCCCAGCAGCCGCGAGGTGGCGACGATGCCACTGGCGCCGCCGCTGCGGTTGGCCGGGGCGCTGGTCATCAGGGCCTTGAGGTTGGGCGACTGGAAGAAGCCGAAGCCGGCGCCGCACAGGGCCATGCGCCAGCCGATGTCGACGGCGCTGGCACCTGGGCCCAACAAGGCCAGGGCGGCCATGCCCAGGCCCAGGGCCAGCAGGCCGATGCCGCCCAGCAGGCCCGGCGAGAAGCGGTCGGCCAGGCGCCCGGCCACCAGGGCGGTGAGCGCTACCACGGCCGGCCAGGGGGTCATGAGGAAACCGGTGGCCACCTGGCTGTGGCCCAGCACGCTTTGCAGCAGGAACGGCAAGGCGACGAAGGCCAGGCCCTGGCTGGTAAAGGCGCAGATGGCGGTGGCCGAGGACAGGGCGAACAGCGGCCGCTTGAACAGGTCCAGGGCCAGCATGGGCGCCGGGTGGCCGGCCTGGCGGCGCAGCAGCAAGGCGCCGCAGGCCAGGGCCACGGCCAGTTCGGCGCCGGTGAGCAGGCCGTTGGCGCCATGCACGGTGGTGCCCAGGCCCAGCACCAGGCAGCCGAACAAACCGGCGCAGAGCACGGCGGCCAGGCGGTCGAAGTCGTGGCCGGCGGGTGCGATGTCCGGCAGGTGGCGCTGGGCTAACAACGCTGCCAGCACGCCCAGGGGCACGTTGATCAGGAACAGCCAGTGCCAGCTGGCCACCGAGAGGATCGCCGAGGCCGCGGTAGGCCCGAGGGTGAACGCCAGGCCTACCACCAGGGAGTTGTAGCCCATGCCGCGGCCAAGCATTTTCGACGGGTAGATGAAGCGCAACAACGCGGTGTTGACGCTCATGATCGCTGCCGCGCCCAGGCCCTGCACTACCCGGGCGATGGCCAGGGATGGCAGCGACCAGGCCAGGCCGCACACCAGCGACGACAGCAGGAATACCAGCAGCCCGCCCAGGTACACGCGGCGGTGGCCGAGCACTTCGCCCAGCGAGGCGAACGGCAGGATGGTGGCAACCATGGCCAGCTGATAGGCGTTGACCACCCAGATGACCGAGGCGGAATCGGTGCCGATACCGCTGGCCAGGGTCGGCAGCGCGGTGTTGACGATGGCCGTGTCGAGGGTAGCCATGCCGACGGCCAGGGAGATGGCGATGACGGCGGGGGTACGGTGCTGCCGGGGCAGGCCGTCGGTGGGGGCAAGCATGGGCGAAGGTATCCAGAATCAGGCAATGAAGTTCTGGAGAGTAGCGCCGCACGGGGCGCAATTCACCGCACCGCGCTCAAGCTGTCAGAGCTTTCATGTTGCTGTCATTCAATTGACGAGCGAACGGTGGTAACGCAAGGCGCCGCAGCGTTCGCAGCGCTCGCAGGTCATCAGCGCCGAACCCAGTTGTTGTGCGGGGTAAGTGGCCCATTCGCAGCCCTTGATCAAACAGATGATACTCACGGCAACCTCCTCGGGGTGACGCCCCGATTGTTCTTGCCATGACCGTTGCAGGGTTCGGGCCAACTACCCAGGGGTAGTAAAAACCGCGTTATTGCAGGTCGAACCTCATGCATTTTGCACGGTGCCCGTCCCATGGCCGTGCAGACCGCCCTGCAGTTCGTCAGGTGGCCCTGCCCGCCCCTCAACTTTGCCCGGTTTTATCCGATACCCGGTTCAAACGCCATGTTGGCGTTGCGCAAGACAGGACGTCGACGCTCATGATTCGGCAGGCATCGATGACCCAGAAAACCCTCAATGACTTCCTGCGTTGCCCTGGCACCCGCTACCTGGCGCTGACCGCAGCCCTGCTGGCCGGCCTGCTGGCCATGACCGGCCGCGCGCAATGGCAGCAGGCCTGGCAGGCCCCGCTGACCTGGCTGTGCCTGGCGGCCATCGTGCTGCTGGGCGTGCTGGCCGTGCAGGTGGGCATCAGCCAGCGCCTGATTCGCCGGCGCAACCTGGAGCTCAAGCGCCAGATCGAAGACCATGCCCGGGTACGCGCTTCCCTGGCGCTGAGCGAGGACCGTTTCCGGCGCCTGTTCGAGTGCTCGCCGGACGCGGTGTGGATCCTCGACCAGCACGGTTTCAGCAGCCAGGCCAACGCCGCCATGCTCGCCACCTTCGGCTTCTGCGACGCTGCAGCGTTTCGCAACATCAGCCCCCTGGACCTGTCACCGCCGTTGCAGGAGGACGGCACGCCGTCGGTGGAGCGCGCCGACGCGGTGCTGGCCGCCGCCACCGCCAAGGGCGTGCAACGCTTCGAATGGACACATCGGCGCCTGGACGGCAGCCTGTTCCCCGCCGAGGTAACCCTGAGCGTGTTGGACCTGGACGGTGAACCGGTGACCTTCGCCGTGGTGCGCGACATTTCCCAGCGGCGCCAGGCGGAAGCCGAACTGCTGCGGCAGAAAACCCTGTTGCAGGCGATTGTCGACAACGCGCCATCGTTGATCTACATGTTCGACAGCCAAGGCCGCCTGGTGCTGTGCAACCAGCTGTACGAAGACGCCGTGGACCACCAGGAGGCCGAACTGGTGGGCCGCCGCCGCGACGATTTCATGGTGCCCAGCGACGCCCGCCAGCAGAACCTGGACGACGCCACGGTGCTGTTCAGCGGCCAGGCGCAACGCTTCGAGGACATCCACCACAAGCGCGGCGAACCGCGCACCTACCTGACCACCAAGTGCCCGCTGCGCACCCCCGACGGCCAGTTGCTGGGGGTGCTGGGCATCTCCAACGACATCACCCGCCTCAAGCAGACCCAGGAAGCCCTGGAGCGCCTGGCGCATTTCGACGTCACCACGGGGCTTGCCAACCGCGTGCTGTTCCATCAACGGCTGGGCGAGGGCATTCGCCAGGCCGCCAGCCGCGGGCGCCAGCTGGCCGTGCTGGTGCTGGACCTGGACGGCTTCAAGACCGTCAACGACACCCTCGGCCACCCCACTGGCGACCGCCTGCTGCACGAAGCCACCCTGCGCTTCCAGCGCGCCCTGCGCCCCGGCGACCTGGTGGCACGGCTGGGCGGCGACGAGTTCGCCTTTGTGCTGCCGGTCGAGCGCCAGGAGGAAGAAGTGATCGGCCGCCTGCAGGCCCTGCTCGACAGCCTGCGCCCACCGTTCGACCTGGACGGCAGCACCGCGCTGATCACCGCCAGCATCGGCGTGGCGCTGTACCCGGCAGACGGCAGCTGCGCCGATACCCTGCTGCGCCACGCCGACACCGCCATGTACGCGGCCAAGGAAGCCGGACGCAACGACTACCGCTTCTACCAGCGGCACATGACCCAGCACATGCAGGAGCGCGTGAGCCTGGAGCATGCCTTGCGCCGGGCGCTGGAGAACAGCGAGCTGGAGGTGTGGTACCAGCCCAAGCTGAGCCTGGCCGATGGCCAGGTGATGGGCGCCGAGGCCCTGATGCGCTGGCGCGACCCGGTGGCCGGCCTGGTCGCCCCCGCCGATTTCATCCCCCTGGCCGAGCGCACCGGGCTGATCGTGCCCATGGGCGAGTGGCTGCTGGACCAGGTGTGCGCGCACCTGCGCCAGTGGCGCGACGAGGGTTGTTTCAACGGCCACGTCGCCGTCAACGTGGCGGTGCCGCAGATCGAGCGCAGCGATTTTGTCGATACCGTCAGCCGCGCCCTGCAGCGTTATCAATTGCCCGCGCGGCTGCTGGAAGTGGAGGTCACCGAGAGCCTGTTCCTGGAAAGCCGCCAGCTGGCGCGCAGCGTGCTGGGGCGCCTGCAGGGCATGGGCGTGACCACTGCGGTGGACGACTTCGGCACCGGCTATTCCTCGCTGGCATACCTGCATCTGCTACCGGTGGACAACCTCAAGATCGACCGCGCCTTTATCCAGGAACTGCCCCACTCCGCCACCCACGTGGCCATTACCCGCGCGATCATCCAGCTGGGCCACGCGCTGAAGTTCAGCGTGACCGCCGAAGGCATCGAGACTCCGGAGCAGTACGATTTCGTCCGCCAGGCCGGCTGCGACGTGGGCCAGGGCTACCTGATCGCCCGGCCCATGCCCGCCGCCGAGTTCGAAGCCTGGCTTTACCAGAACCCGTAACGATAAACGTATCCGTGGGAGCTGGCTTGCCAGCGAGCTGTTGGGCCCCTAAAGCTCGCTGGCAAGCCAGCTCCCACAAAAACGGTCAATGATGGCATTTACGCCATTTCATGAAACATTTTTCATACGACTAAGGTATTATCCCCCCGCGACGAAGTGCCGCAACCGCGAAAAACTTCTAGCAATCTAGATAGCAATACAGGTGCCTCCAGGCACCCCCATAAAGAATGCCCCCTAGTAGCTGTCGCCAATAATTAACAAGAAATCGGCTCCGGAGGGACATGACTACGGAAAAGATAGCTCCCTATCTTTTTCAGTACTCACTGCCCCCGTTATTTCGCCAAAAAGAGCGGGACGCGGATTGAGTTTTTTAAATCAGGGGTTATTGATGTTGAAGAAAATGAACAGGACCCTCCTGGGTCTGGCGTTGTCCATGACGCTGCTGCCGGCCCATGGCGCCGAGCCGAAGAAAGTTGATGTGCTGCTGGTAGGCGGCGGCATCATGAGTTCCACGCTGGGTATCTGGCTCAATGAACTGGAGCCGGGCTGGTCGATGGAAATGGTCGAGCGCCTGGATGGCGTCGCCGAGGAAAGCTCCAACGGCTGGAACAACGCCGGCACCGGTCACTCGGCCCTGGCCGAACTGAACTACACCCCGGAGGGCAAGGACGGCAAGATCGATATCTCCAAGGCCGTTGAAATCAACGAATCCTTCCAGGTATCGCGCCAGTTCTGGTCGTGGCAGGTCAAGAATGACGTGCTGAAGAACCCGCACTCGTTCATCAACTCCACCCCGCACATGAGCTTCCTGTGGGGCGACGACAACATCAAGTACCTGAAGAAGCGTTACGACGCCCTGCAGGCCAGCCCGCTGTTCCGCCCGATGCAGTATTCGGAAGACCCGGAGCAGATCAAGCAGTGGGTGCCATTGATGATGGACGGCCGCGACCCGAAACAGAAAGTCGCCGCTACCTGGACCCCGATTGGCACTGACGTGAACTTCGGTGAAATCACTCGCCAGTTCGTCGGCTACTTGCAGACCAAGTCCAACTTCGACTTGAAACTGTCCAGCGAAGTTGAAGACATTTCCCGCAACGACGACGGTTCGTGGCGCGTGACCTACAAGAACCTGAAAGACGGCACCGAATCGGTCACCGACGCCAAGTTCCTGTTCATCGGCGCTGGCGGCGGTGCCCTGCACCTGCTGCAGAAGTCGGGCATCCCCGAAGCGCGTGAATACGCCGGCTTCCCGGTGGGCGGCTCGTTCCTGGTCACCGACAACGCCAGCGTTGCCGAGCAGCACATGGCCAAGGCCTACGGCATCGCTTCGGTGGGCGCACCGCCCATGTCGGTGCCGCACCTGGACACCCGCGTGCTGGACGGCAAGCGCGTGATCCTGTTTGGCCCGTTCGCCACCTTCTCCACCAAGTTCCTCAAGAACGGCTCGTACTTCGACCTGCTGACCAGCACCACCACGCACAACGTGTGGCCGATGACCAAGGTCGGGATCGAACAGTACCCGCTGGTGGAATACCTGGCCGGCCAACTGATGCTGTCGGATGACGACCGCTTCAACGCCCTGAAGGAATACTTCCCGAAAGCGAAGAAAGAAGACTGGCGCCTGTGGCAAGCCGGCCAGCGCGTGCAGATCATCAAGCGTGATGCCGACAAGGGCGGCGTGCTGAAGCTGGGCACCGAGATCGTTGCGTCCCAGGACGGCACCATCGCCGGCCTGCTGGGCGCCTCGCCAGGTGCCTCGACCGCCGCGCCAATCATGCTCAGCGTGCTGGAGAAGGTGTTCAAGGACAAGGTCGCCACCCCGGCCTGGCAGGACAAACTGCGTCAGATCGTGCCCAGCTACGGCACCAAGCTGAACGACCATCCTGAAGCCGTGATGCAGGAATGGACCTACACCAGCCAGGTGCTGCAACTGAACCCGCCACCGGCCATCGACCTGACTGCGGCCCCGCAGCCACAGGCCGCGCCGGCTAAAGCGGCGAGCAACCCAGCGGCCGACATGGCGCTGTAAGGCTCGACGGCAGCCGGCCCTGCAAGGCCGGCTGCCTTGGCTTGCCTGATCAAACCACCTGCAACACAATCTTGCCGATGTGATCCCCGCCTTCCATGCGCCGGTGGGCACCCGCGGCGTCGGCCAGCGCGAACACCTGGTCCAGCACCGGCAGCGACTTGCCTTCGGCCAGCAACGGCCACACGTGACGCTCCAACCCGGCGGCGATCACCGCCTTCTCTTCCGTACTGCGCGAGCGCAGCAGCGACCCGGTGACCACGGCCTGCTTGGCCATGATTGCCAGCAAGTTCACCTCCTTGACCTTGGCGCCCCCCAGGAAGCCAATCACCACCAGGCGCCCGCGACGGGCCAGGGCGGCGATGTTCTGCTCGAAATACGCGCCGCCCATGATGTCCAGGATCACGTCCACGCCCTTGCCTGCGGTGCGCTCGGCAATCACCTGGGCGAAATCCTGCTCGCGGTAATTGATCGGTTCGCCGCCCAGGGCCTGCACCTGCGCGCATTTCTCTGCCGTGCCGGCGGTGGCAAACGCCTTGATGCCCAGCGCCTTGCACAGGGCCAGCGCGGTAGTCCCGATGCCGCTGGTGCCGCCGTGAATCAGCACGCTCTGGGTGGCGTCCAGGTGGGCCATGTCGAACAGGTTGGCCCACACGGTGAAGAAGGTTTCCGGAATGGCCGCGGCGGTGATCATATCCATGCCGGGCGGCACCGCCAGCGCCTGGGTGGCCGGCACGGTGCAGTACTCGGCGTAGCCGCCGCCGTTGGTCAGCGCGCAGACCTTGTCACCCAGGGCAAAGCCCTGCACGTCCGCGCCCAGGCCCACCACCTCGCCGGCCACTTCCAGCCCCGGCAGCGGGTTCATGCCCGGCTGCATGGGGTACTGGCCGGCGCGCTGCAGGGCGTCGGGGCGGTTGACGCCGGCGGCGTGCACCTTGATCAGCAGCTCATGGGGCTTGGCCACGGGCAGTGGGCCCTGGCGCGGTTGCAGCACTTCGGGGCCACCGGGCTGGGTGATCTCGATGTAGGTCATGGTGGACGGCAGTTGGATGGCAGGCATGGTCGCGCTCCGATGAAGTGGGCTATTGGCAGTGACAACCACCAACGGCAAGGCGTTCATCATAGCGCCACAGGAAGATGCAATAATGCAGCGATTACCCATCCATCAAATGCAGAAATGCATCAGCGGAGCGAGCATGAACTGGGACGACACGCGCTTCTTCCTGGCCCTGTGCCGCGAGCGCACCCTGCGCGGTGCCGCGCGCCAGCTGGGCGTGGACCAGGCCACCGTGGGCCGGCGCATCGCCGCGCTGGAAGAGGCCTTGGCCGCAACCTTGTTCCTGCGCAGTTCCGACGGCTACCGGCTGACCTCGCCCGGCGAGGCGGCCTATAGCGCGGCCGTGCAGATGGAGCACTCCGCCCACGACCTGCAGCGGCGCATCCAGGGCCTGGACGACCTGCCCAGCGGCCAGGTGCGCCTGGCCACCACCGACTCGCTGGCGGTGGACTTCGTCATCCCTGCCCTCGCCCGCCTGCGCCTGCAACACCCGCAGGTGCAGGTGGACGTCAAGGCCTCGACGCAGATGCTCAACCTGGCACGGCGCGAGGCCGACCTGGCCATCCGCACGGTCAAGCCGGACAACCCCGACCTGCTGGTGCGGCGCCTGGCGGCCTGGCCGGTGGGGTTGTTCGCCTCGGCCGACTACGTGCAGCGCCACGGCGTGCCGGAGCCGGGCAACGGTTTTGCCGGCCACGCCCAAGTGGCCTGGCAGCCTTATGTGGAAGCCGGCCGCGCCAGCACCCTGCTGGACGAGCCGGCCCATGGCGCGCAGATCAGTTGCAGCGCCAGCACCAGCCTGCTGGTGCGCCAGGCCGTGGCAGCCGGGCTGGGCCTGAGCGAACTGCCGGTGCTGGCCGGCGAACGCGATGGGCTGGTGCGGGTGTGGCCGCAGCGGGTGCGTGCGCAGCCTTATGAAGTATGGCTGGTGAGCCACGCCGACCTGCGCCATACGGCGCGGGTCAACGTGGTGGTGGAGGCGCTGGTGGCCGCCTTCAGCACACCGACAGCAGGTCCCGACGTTCCAGGTTGAGCAGGAACTGCTTGGCCGGCAAGCCGCCGGCAAAACCAGTGAGGCTGCCGGAACTGCCGATGACCCGGTGGCACGGCGCGACGATGGAAATGGGGTTGCGGCCATTGGCGGCACCCACCGCGCGCACCGCCTTGGGGTTGCCCAGTTGGGTGGCGATGTCCAGGTAGCTGCGCGTTTCGCCGAACGGAATGGCCAGCAACGCGTGCCACACCTGCACCTGGAAGTCGGTGCCGGCAAAGTCCAGCGCCAGCTCGAACTGCTGGCGCTCGCCAGCGAAATATTCCTGCAACTGCGTGGCGGTGCGCACCAGCATCGGGTGGTCACCCTGCTCCTGCAACTCGCCCAGGCGCACGCGGTTGGGGCGGTCATCCTCCCACAGAATGGCCGCCAGCTTGGGGCCACGGGCGACCAGGGTCAGCAGGCCCACGGGGGATTCAAGGAATTTGCAGGCGTAGTGCATGGCGGCGGTTCCAATCGGTCGAGCGGCCATTCTAAGCGTCCCGCCACTGGAAAAAACCCCATTTCTTGCGCAGCGACGGTTATTGGACCATTGTCGACAATAACTGTTTTTTCTTTGACTTGATGCGCGCATATGGCTATTTTCGACCCTATCAAAACACAGTGTGTCGACAATATGCCTACCACTCTCGCCACCGAAGACTCCGAAACGCTGTCCGAAAACGTCTTCCGGCGTATCCAGGCCGCCATCGTCAAGGGCGACATCGCCCCCGGCAGCAAGATATCCGAGCCGGAGCTGGCGCGCACCTACGGCATCAGCCGCGGGCCGCTGCGCGAGGCCATCCACCGTCTGGAGGGCCAGCGGCTGCTGGTGCGCATTCCCCACGTGGGCGCGCGGGTGGTGTCGCTCAGCCACGCCGAGCTGATCGAACTGTACGAAATTCGCGAATCGCTGGAAGGCATGGCCTGCCGCCTGGCGGCCGAGCGCATGACCGAGGCCGAGATCGAAGAGCTGCGCCAGGTGCTGCACACCCACGAGCGCGACGCCGCGTTTCAGGCCGGCGTGGGCTACTACCAGCAGGAAGGCGACTTCGACTTCCACTACCGCATCATCCAGGGCAGCGGCAACCGCACCCTGGTGCAGATGCTCTGTGGCGAGCTGTACCAGCTGGTGCGCATGTACCGCATTCAGTTCTCGGCCACGCCCAACCGCCCGCGCCAGGCGTTTGCCGAGCACCACCGCATTCTTGATGCCATCGCCGACCGCGATGGCGAATTGGCCGAATTGCTGATGCGCCGGCACATCGGCGCATCGCGGCGCAATATCGAGCGTCACTACGCGGACGCATCCACCCAGCCTGAGAGGTGAGTCATGAACAATAAGAACAGTCCCGGCCAACGCTTCCGCGACGCCGTGGCCAGCGAACATCCGCTGCAAGTGGTAGGCGCCATCAACGCCAACCACGCCCTGCTGGCCAAGCGCGCCGGCTTCAAGGCCATCTACCTGTCCGGTGGCGGCGTGGCAGCGGGCTCCCTGGGCCTGCCGGACCTGGGCATCAGCGGCCTGGACGACGTGCTCACCGACGTGCGCCGCATCACCGACGTCTGCGACCTGCCGCTGCTGGTGGACGTCGACACCGGCTTCGGCTCCTCGGCGTTCAACGTGGCGCGCACGGTCAAGTCGATGATCAAGTTCGGCGCTGCCGCCATCCACATCGAGGACCAGGTGGGCGCCAAGCGCTGCGGCCACCGGCCCAATAAAGAGATCGTCAGCCAGCAGGAGATGGTCGACCGCATCAAGGCGGCCGTGGACGCCCGCACCGACGACAGTTTCGTGATCATGGCGCGCACCGACGCCCTGGCCGTGGAAGGCCTGGACGCGGCCCTGGAACGTGCCGAAGCCTGCATCGAGGCCGGCGCCGACATGATCTTCCCCGAGGCCATCACCGAACTGGCCATGTACAAGCAATTCGCCGACCGCGTGCGCGCGCCGATCCTGGCCAACATCACCGAATTCGGCGCCACGCCGCTGTACACCACCGAGCAGCTGGCGTCGGTGGACGTGTCGCTGGTGCTGTACCCGCTGTCGGCGTTCCGCGCCATGAACAAGGCCGCCGAGAACGTCTACGGCGCCATCCGCCGCGACGGCACGCAGCAAAATGTCATCGACACCATGCAGACTCGCATGGAGCTGTACGACGCCATCGACTACCACGTGTTCGAGCAGAAGCTGGACGCCCTGTTCGCCCAGAAAAAAGGTTGAGAAACACCTGTGGGAGCTGGCTTGCCAGCGAGCTTTTCGGGGCCCCACAAACTCGCTGGCAAGCCAGCTCCCACATTCCAGACAATAAATTCAAGAATGGAGACAACCATGGCCGAAGCAAAAGTATTGAGTGGTGCCGGCCTGCGTGGCCAGGTGGCCGGGCAGACCGCCCTGTCCACCGTCGGCCAGGCCGGCGCCGGCCTGACCTACCGTGGCTACGACGTGCGCGAACTGGCCGAGCACGCCACCTTCGAGGAAGTGGCCTACCTGCTGCTGTACGGCGAGCTGCCCAACCACCAGGACCTGGACCACTACCAGCACAAGCTCAGCACCCTGCGCGACCTGCCCAAGGCGCTGAAGGAAGTGCTGGAACGCATCCCCGCCAACGCCCACCCCATGGACGTGATGCGCACCGGCTGCTCGTTCCTGGGCAACCTGGAACCGGAAAAGACCTTCGCCCAGCAGCACGATGCCACCGACCGCCTGCTGGCGGCCTTCCCGGCGATCATGTGCTACTGGTACCGCTTCAGCCACCACGGCGTGCGTATCAACTGCACCAGCGACGAGCCGGACGTGGCCGGGCACTTCCTGCACCTGCTGCACGGCAAGGCGCCCAGCGAACTGCACCGCAAGGTCATGAACGTGTCGCTGATCCTCTACGCCGAGCACGAATTCAACGCCTCGACCTTCACCGCGCGGGTGTGTGCCTCGACCCTGTCCGACCTGCATTCCTGCGTGACTGCCGCCATCGGCAGCCTGCGCGGCCCGCTGCACGGCGGCGCCAACGAGGCGGCCATGGCCATGATCGAGAAGTTCAAGAACCCCGAGGAAGCCGTGCGCGGCACCCTGGGCATGCTGGAGCGCAAGGACAAGATCATGGGCTTCGGCCATGCCATCTACAAGGACAGCGACCCGCGCAACGAAGTGATCAAGGGCTGGTCGCAAAAGCTCGCGGCCGAGGTGGGCGACACGGTGATCTACCCGGTGTCCGAAGCCATCGACAAGACCATGTGGGAGCAGAAGAAACTGTTCCCCAACGCCGACTTCTACCACGCCTCGGCCTACCACTTCATGGGCATTCCCACCGAACTGTTCACGCCGATTTTCGTCTGTTCGCGGCTGACCGGCTGGGCGGCGCATGTGTTCGAGCAGCGTGCCAATAACCGCATCATTCGGCCCAGCGCCGAGTATGTGGGCGTGGAACAGCGCAAGTACGTGCCAATAGAGCACCGATAACGCAAAACCAGGGTGCAAACACCGACCGTAGGAGCCGGCCTTGGCCGCGATGGGGCCCGCAATATCGCCATCGCGGCCAAGGCCGGCTCCTACGGATGAGTGCTCGCCCTCGCGATTGTGTGACCGACACCGTGAATGAGCCCACTACCATGAACACTCAATACCGCAAGAACCTGCCAGGCACCGCCCTGGACTATTTCGACACCCGCGCCGCCATCGACGCGATCAAGCCCGGCGCCTACGCCACCCTGCCCTACGTGTCCCGCGTGCTGGCCGAAAACCTGGTGCGCCGCTGCGACCCGGCCACCCTCAGCGCCTCCCTCAGCCAACTGATCAACCGTGCGCGCGACCTCGACTTCCCCTGGTTCCCGGCCCGCGTGGTGTGCCACGACATCCTCGGCCAGACCGCCTTGGTGGACCTCGCCGGCCTGCGCGACGCCATCGCCAGCCAGGGAGGCGACCCGGCGCAGGTCAACCCGGTAGTGCCCACCCAACTGATCGTCGACCACTCCCTGGCCGTGGAGCGCGCAGGCTTCGACCCGCAGGCGTTCGAGCAGAACCGCGCCATCGAGGACCGCCGCAACGAAGACCGCTTCCACTTCATCGACTGGACCAAGAAGGCCTTCAAGAACGTCGACGTGATCCCGCCCGGCAACGGCATCATGCACCAGATCAACCTGGAGAAAATGTCGCCGGTGATCCAGGTGCGTGACGGCGTGGCCTTCCCCGACACCTGCGTGGGCACCGACAGCCACACCCCCCACGTCGACGCGCTGGGCGTGATCGCCATCGGCGTCGGCGGCCTGGAAGCCGAGAGCGTGATGCTCGGGCGCGCCTCGTGGATGCGCCTGCCGGACATCATCGGCGTCGAACTCACCGGCCAACTGCAACCGGGCATCACCGCCACCGACATGGTGCTGGCCCTGACCCAGTTCCTGCGCCAGCAGAAAGTGGTCGGCGCCTGGCTGGAGTTCCACGGCGCAGGCGCGGCCAGGCTGACCCTGGGCGACCGCGCCACCATTTCCAACATGGCCCCCGAATACGGTGCCACCGCGGCGATGTTCTACATCGACCAGCAGACCATCGACTACCTGAAACTCACCGGCCGCGAAGACCAGCAGGTGCAGCTAGTGGAGGAATACGCCAAGCTCACCGGCCTGTGGGCCGACAGCCTGGCCACTGCCGAATACGAGCGCACCTTGAGCTTCGACCTGAGCACCGTGGTGCGCAACATGGCCGGCCCCAGCAACCCCCACGCGCGCCTGGCCACCAGCGACCTGGCCGCCAAAGGCATCGCCGCCCCCTGGACCGAGACGCCGGGGCAGATGCCCGACGGCGCGGTGATCATCGCCGCCATCACCAGCTGCACCAACACCAGCAACCCGCGCAACGTGATCGCCGCAGGCCTGCTGGCGCGCAACGCCAACCGCCTGGGCCTGACCCGCAAGCCGTGGGTGAAGACCTCGCTGGCGCCCGGCTCGAAAACCGTCAAGCTGTACCTGGAAGAAGGCGGCCTGCTGCCGGAACTGGAACAGCTGGGCTTCGGCGTGGTGGCGTTCGCCTGCACCACCTGCAACGGCATGTCCGGCGCCCTGGACCCGGCCATCCAGCAGGAAATCATCGACCGCGACCTGTACGCCACCGCCGTGCTCTCGGGCAACCGCAATTTCGACGGGCGCATCCACCCCTACGCCAAGCAGGCGTTTCTGGCCTCGCCGCCGCTGGTGGTGGCCTACGCCATCGCCGGTACCATCCGCTTCGACATCGAGAAAGACGTGCTGGGCCACGGCCCTGACGGCGCGGAAATCCGCCTCAAGGACATCTGGCCCAGCGACGCGGAAATAGACGCCCTGGTCAAATCCTCGGTGAAGCCCGAGCAGTTCCGCCAAGTGTACATCCCCATGTTCGCCATCCACGAGGACACCGGGCCCAAGGTCAGCCCGCTGTACGACTGGCGCCCCATGAGCACCTACATTCGTCGCCCGCCCTACTGGGAAGGCGCCCTGGCCGGGGCCCGGCCGCTCAAGGGCATGCGCCCGCTGGCGGTGCTGCCGGACAACATCACTACCGACCACCTTTCGCCGTCCAACGCCATCATGCTCGACAGCGCCGCCGGCGAGTACCTGGCGAAAATGGGCTTGCCCGAGGAAGACTTCAACAGCTACGCCACCCACCGCGGCGACCACCTGACCGCCCAGCGCGCCACCTTCGCCAACCCCAAGCTGTTCAATGAAATGGTCAAGGAAAACGGCCAGGTCAAGCAGGGCTCCCTGGCCCGCGTGGAACCCGAGGGCCAGGTGATGCGCATGTGGGAAGCCATCGAGACCTACATGAACCGCAAGCAGCCGCTGATCATCATCGCCGGCGCCGACTACGGCCAGGGCTCGTCACGCGACTGGGCCGCCAAAGGCGTGCGCCTGGCGGGCGTGGAAGCGATTGCCGCCGAAGGCTTCGAGCGCATCCACCGCACCAACCTGGTGGGCATGGGCGTGCTGCCGCTGGAGTTCCTGCCGGGCACCAACCGCCACACCCTGGCCATCGACGGCAGCGAGACCTATGACGTGGTCGGCGCACGCACCCCACGCGCCACCTTGACCCTGGTGATCCACCGCGCCAACGGCGAACGCCTGGAGGTGCCGGTAACGTGCCGCCTGGACACCGCCGAAGAAGTGTCCATCTACGAAGCCGGGGGCGTGCTGCAACGCTTCGCCCAGGACTTCCTCGAACAAGCCCCTGCGGCCTGAGGAGCGATGCCATGAGCTACCCCGCACAAATCCGCATTCCCGCCACCTACATGCGTGGCGGCACCAGCAAGGGCGTGTTCTTCAAGCTTGATGACCTGCCCGCAGATGCCCGCCAACCGGGCCCGGCCCGCGACGCGCTGCTGCTGCGCGTGATCGGCAGCCCCGACCCCTACGGCAAGCAGATCGACGGCATGGGCGGCGCCACCTCCAGCACCAGCAAGACGGTGATTCTCAGCCAGAGCACGCGGCCTGGCCACGACGTGGACTACCTGTTCGGCCAGGTGGCCATAGACGCGGCGTTCATTGACTGGACCGGCAACTGCGGCAACCTCTCGGCCGCCGTCGGCTCGTTCGCCATCAGCAACGGCCTGGTGGCGGCCGAGCGCATCCCCCGAAACGGCGTGGCCACCGTGCGCATCTGGCAGGCCAACATCGCCAAGACCATCATCGCCCACGTGCCAATCACCGACGGCGCGGTGCAGGAAACCGGCGACTTCGAGCTGGACGGCGTGACCTTCCCCGCCGCCGAGGTGCAGCTGGAGTTCATGGACCCGGCGGCCGAGGAAGAAGGCGGCGCAGGCGCCATGTTCCCCACCGGCCAGCTGGTGGACGACCTGGAGGTGCCCGGCATCGGCACCTTCAAGGCGACGCTGATCAACGCCGGCATCCCCACCATCTTCCTCAACGCCACCGACATCGGCTACACCGGCACTGAGCTGCAGGACGCCATCAACGGCGACCCCAAGGCGCTAGCACGCTTCGAGACCATCCGCGCCCACGGCGCCCTGCGCATGGGCCTGATTTCGCACCTGGACGAGGCCGCCACGCGCCAGCACACGCCCAAGGTGGCCTTCGTCGCCGGGCCCGCCGCCTACACCGCCTCCAGCGGCAAGGCGGTAGGTGCAGGTGACGTCGACCTGCTGGTACGCGCGCTGTCCATGGGCAAGCTGCACCATGCCATGATGGGCACCGCGGCCGTGGCCATCGGCACCGCTGCGGCCATCCCCGGCACCCTGGTGAACCTCGCCGCCGGCGGTGGCGCGCGCCAGAGCGTGCGCTTCGGCCACCCCTCCGGCACCTTGCGGGTGGGCGCCCAGGCCGAGCGGCTCAATGGCGAATGGAAGGTACTCAAGGCCATGATGAGCCGCAGCGCGCGGGTGCTGATGGAGGGCTGGGTGCGCGTGCCGCGCTGATACCCAAACGCGGCCGTTGCTACGCACACCCGTAGCAGCTGCCGCAGGCTGCGTCCACCCCCCACCCCTACAACCAAAGAGGCCCCCTGTCGCCCCCCTGAACAACCCGCAAAAATCCCCCCATATCGGATTTCCTCGATATAATTGACCGTTGCGTGCCTGCCAGCACGCCACCCCGCGGCCACGTCCGTGTTCCAGGATAACGTTCAATGCGCCTACCTTTACTGTCTCTCTTCGCCGTTGTGTGCGTGGCCGGCTGCGCCACCCCCAACTCCCCCAACAAGACCTTCACCAGCCTCAAGTCGCCACAGGAAGTGGGTGAATGCATCGCCCCCAAATGGCAGGCGCTGCGCCCCGACACCGAATCCTCGGGCAACAGCCGCCACTACCGCCTGGTGGTGAGCAGCAAGCTGGCCGCCGACGAGATCCTGGAGATCTACAAGACCTCCAACGGCAGCGAAGTCTCCTGGTACCAGCGCGAGCCCCTGACCCTGGGCCGTGGCGCGCTGAACAAAGCCGTGCGCGATTGCCTGTAAGCGACGTCGCAAACACACCCCCACCCTGCATATTGGGCAAGGCCTTGACCCGCGTTCAAGGCCGCCGCCACGCCCGGCCTTGACCTGCCCCGCACTTGCCAGCGTGCACCAGGGCACTGCGCGCAATGGTGCAAAATGGCGCGCCCACCCGCTTGACGGCCAGCCCCTTGCAGCCTGCGCTGCCCTGGTCGGGGCGCCCTGCCCGCGCATTTGCGTGTCCGCCGTGTGGCCCTTGAGCAAAGCGCATGGCCTGAACCAATAAACCATTCCCGCCCTGGCCCGCCTTCATCGACCCTGCAGTTCCCCGGTCTTCCCAAGGAGCTGTCGATGAACAAAGGTTATGCTACCGCCGCGTCCCTGGCCGTCTTTGCCCAAGGCCTGGCCTTGGCGCCACAGGCCCAGGCAGACGGTTTTCCCGGTATCACCATGATCGCCCCCGGCTTTGGCTACTACGCCATCGACAGCGGTTTCGACAGCAAGCTCAAGGCCTACGGCACCCTGGACGCCTTCGCCAGCTACCACGATTCCGGCCACTCCACCGGCACCCAGCTGGGCGGCGGTGGTGCCTGGACCAACAAGCTGGGGGTGTACGCGCGCACCTCGGTGGCCACCGACACCGTGCTGGAAATGGACGTGGAGGAAGGTTTCAACGTCAACGGCAACACCGTGGGCCAGGACTGGAGCAGCATCGGCACCCTGCGCCTGGCCGTGGCGGCGCTGCGCAGCAAGGCCTACGGCAAGCTGGAAATCGGCAAGACCTACGGCATGGGCACGCCCACCTACGCCGACCCGTTCCTGGCCAGCTACGGCTCGCCCTACACCTACCTGGCGGTGCCCGCCGCCGGCAAGGGCGCCTACTACCTGGACCTGCGGCCCAAGCACACCGTGGCCTACACCACCCCCACCTTCCACGGCTGGAGCATCGGCACCGCCGCCAGCCTGGGCCTGGACGACCACGCCAGCGCGGGCCGCACCCTGCGCGGCGGCGGCGCCAAGCTGCAGTACACCGACAAGCGCCTGATCCTGCTGGCCTCGTTCAACCGCTACCTCAGCGACCCCTGGGAAGACAACGGCAGCCTCCGCCAGACCGCCAACTACTACAAGAGCCTGTCGGCGTTCTACGACTTCGGGCCCTTCTCCAGCAGCCTCACCTGGCAACGCCAGGACGTGGATGAAAGTGGCACGCCGAGCACCACGGTGCTCACTGCTGGCTTCATCAAGCCCCTGGGCAAGCGCGACCTGGGCCGCCTGCTGCTGGTCAAGCGCACGGTGGAGTTCGGCGCCAGGGATGCCTATGGCGCGATGATCGGCTGGGACCACTTCTTCACCCCGCGTTTCGCCAGCTACGTGCACGTGGGCATGATCAGCAACCAGCGCAACGCCTCGGTGACCTACGAGGGGACGCCGGTGGAACAGGCAGGGGACGACCCGCAGAACCTGACGGTGGGGGTGTATTACCACTTCTGATGCGGTGGTGTGGCGGGACGCGGCCTGGCGGCCACTGCTACGGGGCGTGCGACGTTCGTCTAACCACGGAACCTGCACAAAACCGTCAGGTCATTTATCATCCTAGGCCACCGCCGGCGTTCAGGGAGTAGGACGGATGAGGATTGAGCCCTTCAAGATTGCCATCGAGCAGACGGCACTTGATGATTTGCACCAGCGCCTGGGGGCCACCCGCTGGGCTGCCGGCGTGGAAGGCAATGGCTGGAGCGAAGGTACCGACAGCGCCACCCTGCACCGCCTGGTAGAGTACTGGCGCGACGGTTTCGACTGGCGCGCCCAGGAGGCGCGGCTCAACCGCCTGCCGCAGTTCATGGCGCACATGCCTGGGCAACGCATTCATTTCCTGCACCAGCGCGGCCAGGGCCCGGCGCCGTTGCCGCTGGTGCTGACCCACGGCTGGCCCGGCTCGTTCGTGGAAATGGAAGCCATCCTGCCGCTGCTGGCCGACCCCGCCAGCCATGGCGGCGACGCCGCCGACGCCTTCCACGTGGTGGTGCCCTCGCTGCCCGGCTACGGCTTCTCGCCCGCGCCCAGCGCCAAGGGCACCGGCCCGTTCGAGATCGCCGGCCTGTGGGCACAACTGATGACCGCCCTGGGCTACGACACCTTTGGCGCCCAAGGCGGCGACTGGGGCGCCAGCGTCTCCACCTGGCTGGCCTACCGCTACCCGGTGCGGGTCAAGGGCCTGCACCTGAACTTCATCCCCGGCTCCTACCGCCCGTCCCTGGGCCCAGACCAGCCACCCGCCAGCGACGAGGAACGGCGCTTTCTCGACCAGGCCAGCGCCTGGGCGCAGATGCACGGCGCCTATGGGCAAATCCAGGGCACCCGCCCACAAAGCCTGGCGGTGGGCCTCAACGACTCGCCCGCAGGCCTTGCGGCGTGGATACTGGAAAAATTCCAGGCCTGGAGCGACTGCCAGGGCGACGTGGAACGAGCCTTCGGCCTGGACGCGCTGCTGACCAACATCGCCCTGTACTGGTTTACCGGCGGCATCGGCGCCACCTTCCGCCTGTACCTGGAAAGCCGGCGCAAACCGCTGCAGTTCAGCCCCGGCCAGCGCGTGCTGCCACCCCTGGGCGTGGCGCAGTTCCCGGCGGAACTGCCCATGCCGCCGCGCAGCTGGGTGCAGCGCTGCTACAACGTGCAACGCTGGACGCACCTGCACCGCGGCGGGCATTTCGCCGCCATGGAGTGCCCTTATGCGCTGGCCGAGGACATCCGCGCGTTCTTCCGGCCGCTGCGCTGACCCCCTAGGGCACCAGCAGGGCCTCGTGAATCTCCACGCTAGGCACCTCGCACTGGTGCCGGCGGTCCTGCAGCCAGGCCCGCATCTTGTGCACGTCGAATATCTGGCCCTGCTCCATCAGGGTCAGCACCAGCTCATGTGACATGCGATAACGCCCGCAGTCGGGGCAATGACGTTCTTCCCACGCGCCTTCGCACTGCAGATCTTCTGCGCTTCCCGCGCATATCAAGCAGCTCATGGGCAGCCTCCTTATTGTTGTTTTTCTACACTTTACCGGGCAATGCCTGCAATTTATGTGACAGGCGCCCACCGGCAAGTTCCTTTCCCTGGCAGGCGCACCGTAAATCAATGGAATATTTGTTGTCCAGCCATCGGAACCTGCGGCGGGCGAACGAATCAATGTCACATTGGGTTGGCATTGTTAATGCTTGCGTCAAGGACATGACATTTTTGTGACAGCGTAGATGCCTGTTCCAGCGCATCGCGTTGCAGTATCGCGGAAACCTGCACCATGAAAGAGCGCGCTACCTTGATTTGCCGCCGTGAAGACCGGATTCTTTACGTGCGCAAGGCCAAATCCCGCTGGAACCTGCCCGGCGGCAAGATTGAAAAAGACGAGAGCCCTGCCGCGGCCGCCGTGCGTGAGCTGCGCGAGGAAACCGGCTTGCAGGTGGTGGACCTGGTGTTCCTGGGCGCTTATGAAAGCGACGACACCCTGCATCACCTGTTCGAGGCACGTATCGCCGACAGCGCCGAAGCCACGCCGCAGAACGAGATCGCCGAGTGCCGCTGGCAAAACCGCCAGCAGCTGGGCGCTCTGCGCCTGACTGCCAATGCTCTGGCCATCGTCAGGACGTTGCGCGCCGCCTAAGGTTTGCGGAAAAACAGCGACACCTGGCCCAGCTCGATGCCCAGCTTGCTCATGGTGGAGCGGTTGGCCAGGGTGTGCGCGTCCAACAGGTACATCCAGTCATCGAAATGCACCTGCCAGGTCTTGCCGTCCACCACCAGGTTGAGGTCGTACTGCCAGTGCAGGGTGTTGCCCGACACCTCCCCCGTGGCCTCGCCGATCACATCGCCAGCGGTGCCGCGCCAGCGCCCGTGGCCGTCGGGGCGCAGGGTCCATTCACGCACCTGCCGGGTGCCGTCGCTGTAGGTGAACGCCTCATGCAGTATCAGCGCGTCACCCTGCAGGCGGCCGTCGACCACCACGTGCATGCGCTTGGCCACCTCGCCGGAGCGCTTCTGGAAAATGCCCCAGGCCTCGGTGCGGCCAGCGAAAAAGGTCGCAAGGTCCAGCGTCGGCTGCTGGTCGCGGTAGGTGTGTACGTCCACGCCGCTGCAACTGGCCAGTGCCAGGCAGCACAGCAACATCAGGGTTTTCATGACAGCGGCGCTCGGCAAGATTTCCCTTGAGCGTAGCTGGCGGGCCATTAGAATCCATGCTTTCGCCCACTCCAAGGACCGGCCATGGCCCAGATCATCACCTACGACGACAACCTGCACCGCGACGCCGTGATAGCCCTGTGGCGCGACGTGTTCGCCTACCCCACGGCCCACAACCGCCCTGAGCTTGCGCTGGAACGCAAGCTGGCGGTGGATGACCTGCTGTTCGTGGCGGTGCAGGATGGCCGGGTGATGGGCACCACCATGGCCGGCTACGACGGCCACCGCGGCTGGCTATATTCGGTGGCGGTACACCCGGCCTGGCAGCAGCACGGCATCGGCGCCGCCCTGGTGCGCCACGCCGAAACCGCCCTGGTCGCGTTGGGCTGCTTGAAGATCAACCTGCAAATCACGGCCGGCAATGACGTGGTGGCCGGCTTCTACGAGCGTTTGGGCTATGTGGTGGAGCCGCGCATCAGCATGGGCAAGGTGCTGCCACTCGAAGCGGGGCTGGCACCTGAGGGTGAAAACGCATAGACTTCATTTGACTGATTAATTTCATCAAATGAAGGATCTACCATGTTGTCGCGTAGCAAGGGTAGCCCGCGCGAGCAGGTTACCGAGCAATTCTGGGCCTTCAGCAATGCTCGCGCCTCGCTGCTGGACGCCCAGCGCCTGGTACAGATCAAAGAGGGCTTTGCCGCCGAGTTTTCCCAGGCTATCCGCGTGACCTTCGACCTTGCGGAACGCCAGCTGGAAATACTGATGAACGCCTCGATATCGACCCTGGAGCGCCGCCGCCGCGAGCACAAGCCCCTGGACCCAGTGGCCTCTGAACGGCTGGACCGCATTGCCGCAGTCTCGCAGCTGGCCCAGGAAGTGTTTGAAGCCCGGGCAGCCGCCGCACAATGGATGGCCACCCCCAACAAGGCCCTCGGCAATGAAGCCCCGGTGATGCTGTGCGAAACCGAAATCGGTGCCCGCCAGGTGCTGCGCGTGCTGCATGCACTGGAATGGGGGGGCGTGGCCTGATGCGCGGTTGGCGCATCGCCAAGGCCCGTCGTGCAACTGATCTGTCCGGCCAGGGTGCTGCCATCGCTGGCGGCCGCTGGAACGACCAGGACCTGCCCGCCGTGTACATGGGCCTGACACCTGGCATTTGTTGCCTGGAAACCTTCGTGCACGCCAACGGCGAGCCGGGCATGGCCATGAAGATTACCTGCTTCGAACTGCCGGATGACCCCGCCCTATACCTCGAGCCTGGCGGCCATGAGCTGCCCGCTGGCTGGAATACCCTGCCCGCCGACCGGCCGAGCATGGCGTTCGGCAGCGCCTGGCTGCGCGAGGGCAAGTACCTGGGGCTGATCGTGCCCTCGGCCGTGCTGGCACTGGAACGCAATGTGCTGCTCAACCCCAGGCACCCCGCCATCAGCCAGGTGCAGGTCGTCCAGGTCTATGACTTCATGTACGACCCACGGATGTTCGAGCGCTAGCCCCGTAGCAGCGGCCCCAGGCCGCGTCCGCCGACAACGCGGTACGCGCCATCAGGTCTTCGAGGCCCCCTCGATGGCCTCGGCCAAATCCTGGTACTCCTCGCACGTAGTGCTGCAAATGGACTTGATGGTCGCCAACTGCTCCTTGGCCAGGTCCAGCCGCCCCTTGATCACGTAGGCCTCGCCCAGGTACTCACGCACCTGGGCATAACGCGGGTCGAGCTTCACCGACTGCAGGTAGTAACCGATGCCCTCGTCGGTGCGCCCCAGCTTGCGCGTGGCGTAGCCGCGGAAGTTGAGCGCCTTGGCGGTGTTGGGTTGCTTGAGCGTGTCGAGCAAGGCGATGGCCTCTTCGTAGCGCCCGTCCTTGGCCAGGCGGTAGGCGTAGTCGGTGCGGTCTGCGTCGCTGGCGGCGCTACTCTGTTGCATCACGCAGCTTTTGCTTTTGCTGTCCCAGACCTTGCCCTTGGGGCAGTTGGGCTTGGGCGGCGAGTCGTCGCCGCCACTGGCCCACAGCGGGGCGCTGGCCAGGGCGGCGCTGAGCAGGGCAATGGGCAACAGGCAGGTGCGCAGGTTCATGGCGTGACTCCTGAGAGGAACACGGGAAGGGAATTGCAGTATAGGCGGAACGCCGGCCGGCACAGCCGGTCTCGATACTTGCACCTATGCTGTCTGACTCATCCAACGGGAGACCCGCCATGCATATCGATTTGAACGGCAAGACCGCGCTTGTCACCGGCTCCACCCAAGGCATCGGCTTCGCCATTGCCAAGGGCCTGGCCCAGGCCGGCGCCCACGTGATTATCAACGGCCGCAAGGCCGACGTAGTGGACGCTGCAGTGGCCAAGCTGCAGCAGGCCGTCAGCGGCGCCAAGGTGCAGGGCCTCGCTGGCGACCTGGCCACGGCCGAAGGCTGCCGGCAGGCGCTGGCCAGCGTGCCTCAGGTCGACATCCTGGTGAACAACCTGGGCGTGTTCGCCCTGCAGGACTTCTTCGACACCCCCGACGAGGAATGGGAACGCTTCTTCCAGGTCAACGTGATGTCCGGCGTGCGGCTGTCGCGGGCCTACGCGCCGAAGATGGCCGAGCGCGGCTGGGGGCGCATCATCTTCATCTCGTCCGAGTCGGGGCTGAATATCCCGGCGGACATGATCCACTACGGCTTCACCAAGACCTCCAACCTGTCCATCTCCCGCGGGCTGGCCAAGCGCATGGCCGGCACCGGGGTGACCGTGAACGCCATCCTGCCCGGCCCTACCCTGTCCGAAGGCCTGCAGGAGATGCTCAAGGACGACCAGGCGGCCAGCGGCGCCTCGCTGGAGGAAACGGCAGCGGCGTTCGTGATGAAAAACCGCCCCACCTCGATCATCCAGCGCGCAGCGAGCATGGAAGAGGTGGCGAACATGGCGGTGTACATCGCCTCGCCCCAGGCATCGGCCACCACGGGGGCTGCGTTGCGCGTGGATGGCGGGGTGGTGGATACCATTGCTTGATGACGCAGGAATGCCCGTAGCAGCAACTGTCTTTGTGGGAGCTGGCTTGCCAGCGAGTTTTTAGGGCCCCAACAGCTCGCTGGCAAGCCAGCTCCCACAGGATGTAGCAGCGGCCGTAAGGCCGCGTCCGGGCCGCACCATCTGATCCGGTTTTTTCTCGCGTTTCTGAATCTGGTGTCCTTCGCCCCCTGCAGCGCATAGTTCAGCCATCAGAACAGCGATGCAGGAGTCGAGACAATGGAAGAGTTCGGAGTCAAGGAGCTGGTCAGGTTTTCACTTTACGTGGTAGTGGCCTGCGGGGTGTTCTTCGCCGTCGCCATGTCCTTCTGACGCCTGCGGCCGCGGGCGCGCCAGGGCGGTCACCACCGCCCCCACCGCCATCAGCACGCAGGTCACCACGAACACCACGCGCATGCCCACGTGGCCACCCAGGTAGCCACCGGCCAACGGCCCCAACACCTGCCCCACGTACTGGCTGGAGGTGGAATAGCCGAGCATGCGCCCCGCAATGCCTTCGGGCACCGAGTGGCGGATGATGGCGGCAATGCACGGCAACAAGCCGCCCAACGCCAGGCCCATCAACAAGCGCAACACCACCAACTGCCACGGCTCGGTGACCAGGGCCTGGGGAACCAGCAGCACTGCGGCCGCCACCAGGCAGCCGATCACTACCTTCCAGTGCCCTACCCGGTCCGCCAGCTTGCCCAGGCGCGACGCCGAGAGAATGCTGCCCAGCGCCGCCGCCGACATCACCACCCCGGCCACCAGCGTCACGTTGGCCGCGCCCAATTGCATCAGGTACACGGTGATGATCGGTTCGATGGACATGTTCGAGAACATCACCAGGCACGCCACCACGAACATCGCCCACACCGGCTTCATGTTCACCCCGGCCGTGGCCTTCGGCGCGCCCTTGGCCACCGGCGCCCGCTTGGGCCGTGGCGCTTCCTTGAGCAGGAAGGCGGTGCCCAGGAAGGTCACGAAAATCACCGCGCCGGCAAGGAAGAAGGTGTTGCGGATGCCCACCAGCGGCGGCAACAATCCACCAATCAACGGCCCCGCCAGGCTGCCAGCCATGATGCCCGACGACAGGATGCCCAACGCCCAGCCCGAGCGCGCCTTGGGGGTTTGCGTGGCCACCAGGATGGTCGCGCCCGAGGCGTAGCCGCCCAACAACCCCGCCAACAACCGCAGCAGCACCAACTGCCAGATATTCTCCGCCAGGCCGATCAGCGACATGGCAATGGCCATGCCCAGGCTGGCGCGAATCAGCATCAGCTTGCGCCCGTAGCGGTCACCCAGGCGGCCCCACAACGGCGCGGTGAGCGCTGCCGAGAGGAAGGTGGCGCCGAAGGCAATGCCCGACCATTGCACCACGGCGGCCGGGTCGCTGACGCCCAGGCGCTCTACGTAGATGGGCAGGAACGGCAACAGCAGGGTCATGGCAACAATGGTGGTGAAGGCGCCGAAGACGCACACGGCAAGGTTACGTTGCCAGTGCTGTTCGTGGGTGGGGGTGTCCATGGTGGTATCTCCTTTCAGGTGCAGATAAAAATAACCCCCGCCAACCCATAAATAAAATTCATGTTTTTTATGCGGCCGATTCCACTGAGGAATACCTGTGCGCCCGCACCATCTCATGTTGGATCACCTGCTCCAGCTGGATGAAGCTGAACAGGTACAACACGCTGGAATGCGCCGCCCGATGGCGAATGGAAATGCCCAGGCTGTAGCGCGGCAACCCCGCCACCTTGATGGCCTCGAACACATGCACCAGGTAGTCCTGCCACAAGAAATTGGCGCCGCTGCTGATGGCCAGTCGCTTGTTGGCCGAATACACCAGGCTGCGCCGTGATTCGCGCGAGGCCCTGATCAGCCCGTCGTCGATGTGCACGCCGCTCACTTCCAGCTCGGTGCCGCCCTGCACCACGTAGGGTTTGTAGACCTTGTCGGCAGGGTCCAGCTGACGAAAATGCACGCGCACCTCTTCCATGCCCACCTCCACGGCCTGGCCAAACAGGTGGGTGGCCAGGTGCCCGGCGATCGCCAGCAGGTAGGTGTCGAAGCCGCCCCGGCCACCGGCCAGGAAACGGTCGGTCTCCGCGAGCAAGGCATGGTGGAAGCGGCACACCTTGAACACCTGCCGGGGCAACAGTTCGAAGAAATCGGGGTAGATCAGCTGCTTGTGCTGCAACGGCAACGGCATGGCCAGGCGCCCCTTGGCCACGCCGTCGCGGGCCTGCAGCAGCACTTGCGCCTCTTCAAGCTCGACGGCCAGCAACCGCTGTTGCACGTCCAGCTGCGCCTGGCGCTGGTCGAGCAGCGCACGCTCGGCGGCCAGCGCCTCGATATTCAGTTCACGCTCGAGCAGCGTCTCCAATTCGTGACGCTTGGCGTCGTGGTAGGCATCCAGCGCCTTGTTGTTGCCAAACACCACGTCGATCAGGGTGATGCGGTACCGGGAGTCCTGCTTGAGCAGTAGTTGGGTCAACAGCGCGATGGTGGCGAAGAAACCCACCACGTAGGCACCGCCAAGGGTGAACACCAGCTCGCCCGATTCGTGCCCATAGCCCATGAAACCCTGCAAGGCCGAGTCCGTCTCCAGGGCCACCGCGCCCAGGCTGGCGGAGCCGGCGATCACCTTGCCGGTCTTGGTGCCGAAGGTGAAGGCAGCCCAGCCGCCCATGGCGCCAGTGAACAGGCCCACGAGAATGAAAGTGATGATGTCCATGTTGAAGATGTTCCGGGTAACGGTCGTTGGCCGCCATTGAACGCCGGAACACCGGTGCGCGTTACTGGTAGAAAGCGCAATGCCTCAACGAGGCAACTCGGGCTTGGGTTCACCGCCCGGGCACCGTGGGCCGGGTTGGCGGTCAAACACTGCATCGTTGCAGGGCCGCCGTTGCACCCGGGTATGCCGCATCAGGCGCGTTTGGCTCATCATGCCTTGCAGCAGCACAGGCTCGTTGGGAGCGTCTATGGTCATCGCGCACTTTCCTTGTAGGACTGGTCCTACATTGAACCGGTTAAATGAAACCTTGACTACTGGTAGTTCTGACAGGTGACAATGCTTGAAAAAAAGTGTATGACGCACCGCGTTTTGCCCAACTCCTTACTGCCTCCACACCGTGTAGCCGCTGCCGCAGGCTGCGCTGGCCCTTGATTACCCTGAAAATCTTCAGCAAGCCCAGGGGCCAGCGCAGCCTGACGGCAGCGGCTACAGTCCATGTACCATTCATTCAAAGGATTGCCATGGCCCTGCCCAGCCTGCCCCGCACCCACCCGCGCCTGTCATCCTCCGCCGCCTTGGGCATTGCCGCCGGCCTGCTGGCCCCCGCCGACCTGGTCATGCGGGTCATCATCGGCTGGAACTGCGGCGTGTGGTGTTACCTGCTGCTGATGACCTGGCTGGCCACCCACGCCGACGCACAGAAAGTCCAGCAAACCGCCCAGCAGGAGGACGAAAACGCCGGCCTGGTGCTGGTGACCGTGTGCATCGCCGCGATTGCCAGCCTGGCGGCCATCGGCTTTCTGCTGGCCGGTGGCAAGCAACTGACCACCGGCGTGCGCGGGCTGCATTACGCACTGACGGCGCTGACAGTGATCGGCTCGTGGCTGATGACCGGCATCATCTTCGCGCTGCACTATGCGCGGCTGTTCTACCTCACCAAGGCCCAGGAGGCACCCCTGCGCTTTGCCGATGGCGAGACCGACCCCGACTATTGGGACTTTCTGTACTTCTCCTTCACCATCAGCGTGGCCGTGCAGACCTCCGACGTCGGGGTGGCCACCCGCGCGCTACGGCGGGTGGTGCTGGGGCACTCGTTGATCGGGTTTCTGTTCAACACAGCGATATTGGGGTTTTCGATCAATATCGCCGCAGGGCTGCTCAACTGAAACCCGCGCCGCTCAAGGTTGCGGCGCACACGCCCCGTCGGTAATGGGGTCACAGTCCAGGCACCAATCCTCCTCTTCGGTAGGGTAGCCGTCCCAACTGCAAGGGCAATTGGCCCCTGGCCGTATCAGGTCAATGCGGCAATAGGATTGCTTATGCTCGTTGTGCACGGCGGGCAGGCCCGGTGAGTACAGTGTGTAGAAAGCGTAGCCGGAGCCCGGGGTGCGCTGGCCCTCGCCCTGCCCCCGGTAGCTGGTAGGCAGGATGCAACGACGAAAATCTGCCGGGGGAATCGTAAAGGAAACTTCCTGTTTTTCCGTTGCCGCGGTGATAAAGCGCTCCTCCTGATACAGGGTTCCAGGCAGGAACGAGCTGTCGACCAGGTTTGAGGTGGAATAGCCCTTCCATTCCAGCACAATCCGACTGTCAACGACGAAACGGTCACTGGCCGGAATCTTGATGACCAAGCCGCGCCATGGGTGGGCCGCGCAATTGTAATTGGCGATGATCGGGTTCCACGTCTCCTCGGGGCCCGCAGTGAACTTGGGAGCATTAGGGTCCGGGTAGAACGGCACCGGCAAGGCACGGTCCTCCACGGCAACCTCCACGCGGCACAAGGTGTCCTGGCACTGCTGGCCGTTGATGCCGTTGAAGGTGGTGTAACGCACTGGCACCCCCAGGCCGCCGCCACCCGCCAGCACGTCGGCCCAAAGCACCGCGAAGACGATCAGCTTGCCCGCCACGTCGCCGGCTTGCACGGTGTAGGTCGCCACCGGTGCGTCGCCCACCAGTCCGTCCCAGAACAGGTCAAGCTTCTCGCCGGGCTGCGGGTTTGCGTACAGCAGCACTTCCACACGCACCGGCTGGTTGGCGTCGGCAAGGGTGATGACATTGTCGCCGGTGACGCCTTTCACCGTCACCAGCGGCAGGCGCGAATTGATCGGGTCGATGGCCGGGTTGGGCGGCCCGGCAACACTGAAGTCAACCGCCACCTCAAGCTCCACGGACGTCCAGCGCTGCGCGGCACGCACCACGGTATAGGTTACGTCGACGTCGTGAGGCCGTTCGAAATGATCACCGACCGCCAGCACATCCCAGGGAATCTGCCGACGCAGGGGAAACGAAGGGTTGGGCTCCACGGGGACCTGGACCATGACTTGCCCGCCCCAATCGACGCTGATGGAATCACCGACCTGGTGATCATATGGGTCAATCAGCACTTCCACGCCGGGGTTAACGATGACGTCTGAACGGGTGACCAGGCCATCATCGAGGGCGGGCACCCGCGGCGGCGCCAGGCTGGGCGGCGCCGTGACATTGACGCTCACGTACGTTTCCCTCGAGTCAACGCTGGCGTTGCCCGCCCGATCCCGAATGTAATACTTCAGCGATTTTGCGCCGTTGCGGCGCGCGCGAACCACATCGCCGGGTACCACCACCTCGAACGGCCCGATGCCAGCCCCCTGCGGTACCACCAGCCTGGCCGCCACTGCCTCATCCCCTGGCAGTGGGGAAAGATTGCGCCAGAACAGTTCGATCACATCATAAGGCTTGCAATCGAGATAGGCGTCGACAGTGATCAGTACCTGGTCGCCGTGGCTGGCCAGATAAGCGTCGTCAATGCCTCCGGCGCCGACATCCACGGGCAACCGCGGCGCCAACGGGGTGGAATTGCCGTACGGCGCACTACGGTCGATGGTCACCTCTGCAATCTTCGAGTCGTCATCGGCCAAGAAGGAGGTTATCCGGTACTTGAGCCTGTGAATGCCCTCCTGCAGGGCAGCCACGGGCACTTCGAAAAACAGCTGGCCAGGGTCGAAGGGGTAGCTGAATGTCTTGCTGCCCAATTCGGCGTCATTCCAGTAGTAGAACACCTGCGCAGGAGGATCACTCGGGTTCACGGGCGCAAGGGCCCATTGGTCGAACTCCACGACCAGAGGGGCGGTCAGGGCGCTGATGGGCAGCAGGTTATGTTCCAACGCCCCGGGCAGGTCTGGCAGCACCGCTTGGGCCCTGGGTGGGGGAAATACGTCAGGCAGACGTACTGGGGTGCTGGGGCCAGAAGGTGGGGTGATTGTCATCACGATTCCTCATCGGTGGGTAAGCCATGGCAAGCCGCCAGTGCTTGTATTACCGATTAGGCGTGCCGTGCCATATGGCTCGCTACTGTCAGAACTAACAGTTCGGATGAGTGGGGGTTGCTGCCGGGCGCGGGCCAATTGACCGTCGGTCGGGCCATGGCGCCTACCTGTCATTTCTATCAGTAGGCACCCCCCAGAAATGAGCATTGAATGGGTATCAGCAGGTGTGCACCACACCGCGCCATCGGCTTTGGAAGCAGCGTTTGCCAATAGCCTTAATGCACTGACTGATACGGAGTTCGACCTATGTCGTCATCCACCCCCACCCATAAAGAAAATATTGCCAGCTGGAAAGCCAAGCTTCAGGCAGAAAAGCGGCGCATCGAGTTGGCGACCGCTCGGCAGCCTGGTATTAACCAGGTATTGCCGCCCATCGTGGAAGGGGTGCTCCCCAACCTTCCCGACCCGCAACTGCCTGGTGACCATTTCAACCTGCTGAGCGCTGAAAAAACCCACCAGGACCTGCCCATCATCATTCCTTATGTTTCCCATCCCACCGTGGCAAGCACTATCTCCGGCACCTGGGACGGAAACGACACCGTGGTGACACGCGTCACCATTCCGGCTGGCAGGCCAGTGGAGGATCAGGTGGTGGTCCTCAGCCAGACCGCTCTGCGCACCAGCGGCGTTCATACGTTTATTGGCAAAGTAGAAAACTTCGTCACTGGCGACGATGTGACCGCGCCATACACCATTACCATCGATCACGACCGTCCCAATTTCGGCAACTCGCTCAAGCCGGTGACGTTCCCCCCGGAGGTGCTGGATGGGATTACCGACGAATACCTTACCCAACATAATGGCATCACGGGTGATGTGCAGAGCTGGTTGGACATCGCCCGGGATGATCGAATTGAATTCCACTGGACCCGGGTGACAGCGCTCGGCACCGAAGACGACGCTGGCATCATTGTCGATACGCAGATCATCGCAGATCCCACGCTGCCCATTACTGTCACGGTTCCCGCTACGACCATCAGGGCGCAACTCGAAGGCACGTTCGTGCTGTGGTATCAAGTTTTCGACCGGGCAGGCAATGACAACGCCCAGATGACCGCGCTGCAACCAAAACTGCAAGTGCTGTTGACCCCCCTGCCCGATTTCCACGGCGAACTACTGACCCTGGAAAAAGCGAGCACCGGCACCCTGTTGACTCGCGAAGACCTGTATCTGCAAGCCGGATTGAAGCTGCCGGTCTATTCCCCATTCATTACAGGCGACCAGGCCCAAGTGTACTGGGATAACATGACGACCCCCGCCTTCGTTTATCCCCTCGTGACGGATAGCGCGCTGATTCCCCTGCCATACAGTGTGGTATCGAGTACCGGCCAGGACGGCACCAATATCCAGGTCAGGGTCAAGGTAGTCCGTGCCCAAAGCAATGTCGGCACCTACACCAACAGCATTCGCGTGGACTATGACCTGGCGGCACCCGGCCCTGACTTCCCGCCTGGCGAACCCGGCCCGGAAAACAGCTTGTTGAACCGGGTACGCGTCAAGAGCGCCAGCTGGCAGAGTGCTGCGGACGACAACAAATTGCTGACCGGCGATGAGGGCGAAGACGCCACCGCAGACGTAGCGCTGATTGATGGGTTTACAGCAAACGCGCACTTTCTGGCACTGATGTGGCCTGGCATTGACGAGCCCGTTGATGTTCAACCCATCACGAATGCCGCTGTTGGCCAAGTCATCACCTTTGACATTCCATGGCAGTTCATTCTAGAAGGGACATTCGGGCCGGCGGTTCCCGTGTATTACAAGGTCATCACCGACGACCAGGCCGACGGCTACCAGCAGTCTCGCGCCACATTGGTCGATTCGCAGCTGGGGGGCATTGTCGACTTGCCGCTGCCGAGTGTCACAGGCCGCCCTATTGAACAATTCCCGAGTGCCACGCCGTTTTCTACCTATATCGTGCGCTGCAACGACAGGTATTGGGAAGGGTTTGGCCTGAGCATTCCGCCTGCAAACGGGAAGTGGGGTATCGGCGCGAAGTTTACTGCAACCTTCCAGGTTTATGACGTACTCGACTCCGGCGGCACTGCGGGGGCGACCGAAACAGTCCCAACCCCGCCATACGAAGCAACGCTGGGTGATGTCGTCAACGGCTTCAGCTACCCAGTGGTGTTCTCCGACCTCCTGCGTGCTTCGACCATGCTGCGTATTGAAGTCAAGTACAACATCGATAATGCAGGGCAAACGGGCAGTAGCGGCGTTATCAACCTGGTGATGGTAAACCTCGACGGCGGCGGCAATACCTGCGTGCCAACGCCGTAATTGCCGCTTTACAGTCGTTAAATATCACCCGCTGCCTGAAGTAAAGTTCCGCACAAGTTTACACCAAGACTTGTGCGGACTTACCTAAAGGCAATGTAGAACTTTCCTACATGGAAAAGTCAGCATGCCTACAACCATGCCAAACGTGAAACCTTATCGTATTGAGCTTCTAACACGTGCCCACACGAATCAATGGAGCCAATCAAATGAATGAAAAATCTTGTACGGGACAAGTTCCCGGCAACGCCCATTCACCCTCAAGTTTCAAGACCCAAAACTTGGCAGGCGCACTGCTGCTGGCACTGACCAGTTACTCCACGGGAGCCCAGGCCACCATCGTATTTTTCAATGTCGACAAAGAGATGACCATCAGGGCCGATTACGATATTTATCAGATGCAGAAAGGCTCCACATTGACCACCAACGGCCGTCAGCTAGAAGGCGCGTATGCCATCGAGGGTAGCACCCTTAACCTGACGCCCGGGACGCTCCTGCTTCGGGCTGGCGCCAGGGCGGCGGATGGCAGCACCGTCATTGCCAATGGTGTGAGCATGGTTAACGATGGCTCGTTCGGCTACTTTGCAGCGCTTGATGTTCAATACGACAGCGTCGCCACGGTCCGTAATTCCACGATTCAAAGTGCGCTTCAATATGCAGTCAATGCTGACCGGGGCGCACAGTTGACGCTGATAGATAGCGAGGTCACCGGCCAGATGGGCATTCGCGTCGCAGGGGCTGCCACGACATTGGACCTGGTCAATACACAGGTGACGGCCAGGGGTGGCAGCATCAACCCGGAGTTCGACGCCGGCTTGTTGCTGGTCTCGGGCGGCACCATCAACCTCAGTGCCGGCACAGTGGTTACCGGGGCGACCAATGGCATTATGATGCTGGGGATTCCCGCCGCCCCTACCACCCTGATCATCGATGACTCTACCGTGACCACCACGAGCGGCGCGGGAATAGCGATGGGGGGGCTTCTAGGCGGACCGGCTTCGGCGAACATCGTGCTGCGCAACGGCAGCCTGCTCACCAGCGATGCTGGCATCGCCATGTTGATGGACTCGGGCTCCACTGCCAGCGTTGCGGTGGACAACGCACATATCAAAGGGAATATTTCCCTCTCCGATGCGAACACGGCAGCGGTGTTCACGCTGAACCAGGGGCTGGTCACCGGCGATATCAGTGCCACGGCAGGCAGCTCTGTGGTCGTGAATGCAGGCGGCGGCAGCCAACTGCTCGGCAACGTCGACGCCAGCGGCGCAAGCACCGTAGCGCTAAACCTGGCCAGCAGCCGGATGGAAGGGAACGTGACCTCCGATGGCACCGGCAGCACCTCGGTGCAAATGTCCGGTTCACAACTGACCGGTAACCTGCTCAACGTCGACAGCCTGACCCTTGCCAGCAGCGTGCTCAACGGCAACATCAGCAACGACGGCGCCACGACCACTACCGTGCACGCGACTGATTCGCAGATCAACGGCAACCTGCTCAACGTCGACAGCCTGACCCTTGCCAGCAGCGTGCTCAACGGCAACATCAGCAACGATGGCGCCACGACCACTACCGTGCACGCGACTGATTCGCAGGTCAACGGCAACCTGCTTAATGTTGCCAGCCTGGCACTGGACGCCAGCGCCCTGAACGGCACCATCAGCGCCAATGGCATGGCGGCGCAGGCACAACTCACCGGCAGCGATTGGATCGGGACCGGCGTCGCCAGCAACGGCGGCAACCTCCAGGTCAACCTGGCCCGGAGCACTGTGGTGGGCGATCTCACGGCCGACACCTCCAGCCAGGCCAGCGTGGTGATGACTGACGGTTCGAGCCTCAAGGGCACCCTGACCAACATCGCCAGCGCCAACCTCAGCGACTCGACCTGGCAAGTCACCGGCGACAGCAGCGTCGGCACGCTTGCCTTGGCGGATGGCACCGTGGCCCTGGGTGACGCGGGTCAATTTTATCGACTGTCCCTGGCTTCATTATCGGGCACCGGCACCTTCGAGCTGAGCGTGGACTTCGCCCGCGAGCTGGCCAGCTTCGTCGACGTCAGCGGCACTGCCACAGGCGATTACAAGCTATTGGTCAGTGCCCGCGGCGAAGACCCCGCCGCCGACAACAGCCTGCAGGTCGTACACACCGGCACTGGCTCCACGGCCCAGTTCAGCCTGTTGGGTGGCCCCGTGGACGTGGGCACCTATTCCTATGAGCTGATGCAGCGCGGCACTGACTGGTTCCTGGATACCAGTACCAAGACGATCAGCCCTGAAACCGCGACGGTATTGGCCCTCTTCAACACGGCGCCCACCGTCTGGTACGGCGAGTTGTCGACCTTGCGGTCACGCATGGGCGAGCTGCGCTACAACGGTGCCCAGCCCGGTTTCTGGATGCGCGCCTACGGCAACAAATACAACGTCACCACCAGCACCGACGTCAGCTACAAGCAAACCCAGCAAGGCCTGTCGTTTGGCGCCGATGCTCCCTTGCCGATGGGCGATGGCAATTGGTTGGTCGGCCTGATGGGCGGTTACAGCGACTCCAGCCTGGACCTCAACCACGGCACCTCCGGCAGCGTCGACAGCTACTACCTGGGCGCCTACGCGACCTGGCTGAACCCGGACAACGGCTACTATTTCGACGGTGTGTTGAAGTTCAACCGCTTCCAGAACGACGCCACGGTCCGCATGAGCGATGGCACGCGCGCCAAGGGCAACTACGACAACAGCGGCGTGGGCACGTCGCTGGAGTTCGGACGGCACATTGCCGTGACTGATGACTACTTCGTGGAGCCTTATGCCCAACTGGCCGGCGTGGCAATCAGTGGCCGCGACTACACCATGGACAACGGCATGCGTGCCGAAGGCGACATGACCCATTCCCTGCTGGGCAAGGTCGGTACTACCCTTGGGCGCACCATCGCGCTGGACAACGGCATGGTGCAGCCTTATGTGCGGGTGGCATTGGCCCATGAATTTGCCCAGAGCAACCGCGTGCAGGTCAACGGCAATGGCTTCAACAACGACCTGTCCGGCTCACGCGGCGAAGTCGGCACCGGCGTCGCGGTATCCATGAACAAGCACCTGCAACTGCACGTGGACCTGGACTACAGCAACGGCAAGAACATCGAGCAGCCGTGGGGCGCAAACCTGGGGTTGCGCTATAGCTTCTAATCAGCAAGATGGCGGTTGCCTGATCGGCCCTGCGGGGCCGATTGTTACAAGTTGCCTGCGGGGCGCAGTTCGAACTTCGCCCCGCCTGCCGATAAACGGTACACTTGAGGCCCCGCCCCTCAAGGTGTGCGCTGCGCCTGTGCTGAGTTCATGTCAGCCTGCCTCGCCCCTGGCGGCAATCATGCCAACAAGGAACAAGGCCCGTGAGCAGCCCCACCACCCCGCCCCGCCACCGCGTCACCATGCTCGACGTCGCCCGCCGCGCCGGGGTGTCGAAAGCCAGCGTGTCGCGCTTCATCGGCGACGACAAAGCCCTGCTCTCGGACGCCATCGCCCTGCGCATCGAAAAAGCCATCGGTGAGCTGGGCTACCGCCCCAACCAGATGGCCCGCGGCCTCAAGCGCGGGCGCACGCGGCTGATCGGCATGCTGATGGCCGACATCCGCAACCCCTATTCGATTGCCGTGATGCACGGCGTGGAAACCGCCTGCCGCCGCCATGGCTACAGCCTGGTGGTGTGCAACACCGACCGCGATGGCGAACAGGAACTGCAGCAGCTGCAGGCGCTGCGCAGCTACAACATCGAGGGGCTGATCGTGAACACCCTGGGCAAGCACATGGACGAGCTGCGCGAGCTGCAGAGCGAGCTGCCCATGGTGCTGGTGGACCGCAAGCTGGAAGCCTTCCACAGCGACATGACCGGCCTGGACAACGCCGGCGCCATGCGCATGGGCCTGGTGCACCTGAAGGCCCGTGGGTACCGCGACCTGGCGCTGGTCAGCGAGCCCCAGGACGGCACCAGCTCGCGCAACGAGCGCATCAGCGCGTTCGATGCGCTGGTGGCGCAGGACAAGCAACTGCGTGGCTGCAGGCTGCAGACCGGCGAAGCACTTGAAGCCCGCCTGCGCGACTTTCTTGCCAGCAACGACCACGGCCCCAAGGCGCTGTTCTGTGCCAACGGCCTGGCCGCACTGGCCGCCGCCCAGGCGTTGCGCACGCTGGGCTGCGACCTGTTCGACGACGTCGGCCTGATTGCCCTGGACGACCTGGACTGGTACCCGCTGGTGGGCAGCGGCATCACGGCCCTGGCGCAGCCTACCCATGCCATTGGCGTGCGTGCGTTCGAGTGCCTGCTGGAGCGGCTGCGCGGCGATGCGGGGCCGGCGCAGCGCTTTGATTTCGCCGCCGAGCTGGTGGTGCGCGGTTCGACGCCCCCAAAGCAACCCTGAAACCCCTGTAGCAGCGGCCGCAGGCCGCGTCCCGGGCACCGCGCCCGCCCCTGACGCAGCCTGGCGGCAGCTGCTACGAGCGCGCGCAGGGGCTTGACGTGCGCGCGTGGAAGGTGTTTTCTAATTACTACTGAAACCGATTTCAGTAACGCTAAAACAACAACAATATCGAAGAAGGAAACCAGGCCATGTGCCGTCTCTTTATTTTCAATATCGCGCCAATCCCCACCAAAAACTGAACCACCGGCCCCACGCCGGGGTCTTCCGCATACCTTTTTATTGATCGAAATGTAACCGGTTTCAGAGGCCCAATAACAATGAATCTCTACCCCGTGTCCATCAGCCTGTCCAGCTACGGCGCCACCCTGGTTCGCGAACAGGGCCAGGTGCCCTTCGCCGCCCTGCTCAAGCAGGCCGGCGCCAACGTCATCGAATGGCGTGAAGAACTGTTCACCACCCTCGAAGCCGACCAGTTGCGCCAGGCCGCCGAGGCCCAGGGCCTGGAAAGCGTGTATTCGTGCCCCATGGAGCTGTGGCAGGCAGGCCGCACCGAGCCGGACCCGGCGCTGGTCACCGCCCTGGCCAACGCCGCGGCCTGCGGCTCGAAGTGGCTGAAGGTGTCCCTGGGCTTCTTCGCCCCGCACAACGACTTCACTGCCCTCAAGCAACTGCTGGCCGACCAGCCGGTGCGCCTGCTGGTGGAGAACGACCAGACCACCCAGGGCGGGCGCATCGACCCGCTGGCGCGTTTCTTCACCCGCGCCCGCGAGCAGAAAGTGCCGGTGGGCATGACCTTCGACATCGGCAACTGGCAGTGGCAGGACCAATCGGTGTTCAGCGCCGCCGTCCAACTGGCGCAGTACGTGGAGTACGTGCACTGCAAGGCCGTGGAACGCACCAGCGCCGGCAAGCTGGTGGCCATACCGCCGCACCCGCGTGACCTGGAGCTGTGGGAACAATTGTTGCGGCGCATGACGCCCGGAGTGATGCGCGCTGCGGAATTTCCGCTGCAAGGCGAGGATCTACTGCAGGTAACCCGTGGCCACGTGGCCACCCTCGCCCACTTGGGCCAACCGCAGGCAGGGAGCGTCGCCCATGGCTGATATCCTGTGTTTTGGTGAAACCATGGCCATGCTGGTGGCCGAACAGACCGGCGACCTGGCCGCCGTCTCGCACTTCCACAAGCGCATTGCCGGGGCCGACAGCAACGTCGCCATCGGCCTGTCGCGCCTGGGTTTCAAGGTCAGCTGGCTGAGCCGCGTGGGCAATGACTCCCTGGGCCGCTTCGTGGTCGACACCCTGCAGCGCGAAGGCCTGGACTGCCGCCACGTGGCCGTGGACAATGCGCACCCCACCGGTTTCCAGTTCAAGTCCCGCCAGGACGACGGCCAGGACCCGGTGGTGGAATACTTCCGCCGCGGCTCCGCCGCCAGCCACCTCAGCGTCGCCGACCTCAACGATGACCTGCTCGGCGCCCGCCACCTGCACGCCACCGGTATTCCGCCGGCGCTGTCGGCCAGCGCCCAGGAGCTGTCCAGCCACCTGATGCAGACCATGCGCAGTGCTGGCCGCAGCGTGTCCTTCGACCCCAACCTGCGGCCGTCGTTGTGGCCCAGCCAGACGCGCATGATCAGCGAGGTCAACGCCCTGGCCAGCCACGCCGATTGGGTGCTGCCGGGCCTGGCCGAAGGGCGCCTGCTGACCGGCTACGAAACCCCGGGTGACATCGCCGCGTTCTACCTCGACCACGGCGCGGAAGCGGTGGCCATAAAGCTGGGCGCGGAAGGCGCCTACTACCGCACGGCCCTGGGCGAAGGCTTCGTGGCCGCGCACAAGGTGGCCAAGGTGGTGGACACCGTGGGCGCCGGCGACGGCTTCGCGGTGGGCGTGATCAGCGCGCTGCTGGAAGGCCTGCCCCTCGAGCAGGCCACCGACCGCGGCAACTGGATCGGCAGCCGCGCCGTGCAAAGCCAGGGCGACATGGAGGGCCTGCCCAGCCGCGACCAATTGCTGGAAGCCGCGGCCCTGCGCCGCGCCTGACCCACACGAACAACCCTGTTGCGACAACAACAAAATGCTCAGGAGCTTGCCATGCAACCGCTGAAACTGGCGCCGCGCCGTTGGTGGGTGATCATGCCCATCGTGTTCATCACCTACAGCCTGGCCTACCTGGACCGGGCCAACTATGGCTTTGCCGCTGCCTCCGGCATGGCCAAGGACCTGGCCATGACGCCGGGGCTGTCGTCCCTGCTGGGCGCGCTGTTCTTCCTCGGCTATTTCTTCTTCCAGGTGCCTGGGGCCATCTACGCAGAAAAGCGCAGCGTGAAGAAGTTGATCTTCGCCAGCCTGATCGCCTGGGGCGCCCTGGCCAGCCTCACCGGCATGGTGGAAAACGCCTATTGGCTGATTGCAATCCGCTTCATGCTCGGCGTGGTCGAGGCCGTGGTGATGCCGGCCATGCTGGTGTACCTGTGTTACTGGTTCACCCGCGCCGAACGCTCGCGCGCCAACACCTTCCTGATCCTCGGCAACCCGGTGACCATGCTGTGGATGTCGGTGGTGTCCGGCTACCTGGTGCAGCACTACAGTTGGCGCTGGATGTTCATCGTCGAAGGCCTGCCGGCCATCGCCTGGGCGTTCATCTGGTGGCGCCTGGCCGATGAAAAACCGGCCGACGCCACCTGGCTCAGCGGCCAGCAGAAGCAGGACCTGCAGCAGACCCTGGCCGCCGAGCAGCAAGGCATCAAGCCGGTGAAGAACTACGCCGAGGCGTTCCGCTCGCCCAAGGTCATCATCCTGTCGGTGCAGTTCTTCTGCTGGAGCATCGGCGTCTACGGCTTCGTGCTGTGGCTGCCGTCCATCCTCAAGCAGGGTCAGGAAATGGACATGGTCGAGGCCGGCTGGCTGTCGGCGCTGCCGTACCTGGCTGCGGTCATTGCCATGCTGGCGGTGAGCTGGGGCTCGGACCGCATCCAGCGGCGCAAGCGCTTCGTGTGGCCGCCGCTGCTGCTGGCAGCCTTGGCCTTCTATGGCTCCTACGCCCTGGGCAGCGAACACTTCTGGTGGTCCTACGGCCTGCTGGTGCTGGCCGGCGCTTGCATGTACGCCCCCTACGGGCCGTTCTTCGCCATCGTCCCCGAGGTGCTGCCCGCCAACGTTGCCGGCGGTGCCATGGCGCTGATCAACAGCATGGGCGCCCTGGGCTCGTTCGCCGGCTCCTACCTTGTGGGCTACCTCAACAGCGAAACCGGCAACCCCGGCGCCTCGTACCTGCTGATGAGCGGCGCGCTGGTGCTGTCGGCGCTGCTGACGATATTGCTGGCCCCCGGCGGCTGCGACAAGGTCGCGGCGCGCGCCCGCCCCCTTACTGCCCACCATTCCTGACGTCGAGAGTTCCTGATGAAAAAGCACGTGGTGCTGTACAAGAAACTGTCTCCCGCCCTGCTCGCCCGCCTCGGCGACCAGGTGGACGTGACCTACATCGAAGACCCGGCCAGCGACGGCCTGGTGCGCCTGCGCGAAGCCCTGCCCCAGGCCCACGGCCTGCTGGGCGCCAGCCTGAAACTGGACGCCGCCCTGCTCGACCTGGCACCCAACCTCGAGGCGGTCTCCAGCGTGTCGGTAGGCGTCGACAACTACGACATCGCCGACCTCAGCCGCCGCGGCGTGAAACTCACCAACACCCCCGACGTGCTCACCGAGACCACCGCCGACACCGGTTTTGCGCTGATACTGGCCACCGCCCGGCGCGTGGTGGAACTGGCCAACGTGGTGCGCAACGGCCAATGGACCGCCAGCGTCGGCCCCAGGCAGTTCGGCACCGACGTGCACGGCAAGACCCTGGGCATCGTCGGCATGGGCCGCATCGGCGAGGCGTTGGCCCAGCGCGGGCATTTCGGCTTCAACATGCCGGTGATCTACCACAGCCACTCGCCCAAGCCCGCCGTGGACCAGCGCTTCGGCGCCCGCCATTGCAGCCTCGACGAACTGCTGCGCGAGGCTGACTTCATCTGCCTGACCCTGCCGCTGACCGCCGAGACCACCGGCCTGATCGGCGCCCGCGAGTTCGAGCTGATGGGGCCCGACAGCATCTTCGTCAACATTTCGCGCGGCAGGGTGGTGGATGAGCAGGCCATGATCCAGGCCCTGCAAACCGGCCAGATCCGCGCCGCCGGCCTGGACGTGTTCGAGCGCGAGCCGGTGGACCCGAACTCGCCGCTGCTGCAACTGGACAACGTGGTGGCTACCCCGCATATCGGTTCGGCTACCCATGAGACCCGGGAGGCGATGGCGCGGTGTGCGGTGGATAATCTGCTGGCGGCACTGCGTGGGGAGCGGCCGCAGAATTGGGTTAATTCGTAAGGGACGCGGCCTGCGGCCGCTGCTACGGGGGATGTAGCAGCGGCCGCAGGCCGCGTCATCGGCCACCGCCCCTTCTCCAGATTTAATGGATAGCCGCGCTGTAGTGCTTTTCAAAATCGGTCAGGCGAATGGTGGGAGCCAGTTCGCCCAGCACGCCTATCTCGTCGTCGGCTTTACGCTGCCTGCTTCGGTCATCAATGATGAACAGAACCCTGACAGGTTCATCACTTCGATTGATCAGCAGGGCTTTACGCAGACGGGCATTCACCGCCGTCTGGACCGGAGACACGGCATCGACATAGATGGGGCCCCAGAGGAAGTCGAATTGAGTTTCGACCTTCCCTATCCGCAATGTAGCATTGCGGGTGAGCTCCCACTCTGGAGCTTTTGCCGTCAGCAACAGAGCCACTTCGTCAGTTAACGACAGGTCCAAATCGCCTTCGGAGTAGCGTTCCTCCTCCCAAGCGGCAATCGCACTCAGCAAACGAATTATTTTTTCGCCCCATTCGGGCAGGTCCTGCTCAGGAAAAAGGCCCTCAAACGCGCCGGAATCGGTTAGGGAAAACCCAAACTTAGCCCCCAGGTTTTCTAACGATTTCCAGTTGCGCCGATCATTCAGCGGGTACCCAATGGCTTTCAGCGCGAACAAAGTGATGCCATCATCGGTAAACTCGATGAAGTTGTTAGCACGCGGGATCAGATAGAAGTCCAGCGGTTTGCCCCCCGGCATGGTTATAGGCGAGCTGATGTACATCGCGCTGACCGCTCCCACGACTACGGGTCGGCAATGCCAGCCGGCCCGTGAGAAAAAATCGCCGCAGTGAATATTACGCATTGGTGCTTCCAAAGAGATCTCGCCCAAAGGGTGGAGTCAACGATCTGCTTCCATGATCCAGAATTCTAGCGTGCCGCCGAAAGCGATCAACCCAACGGTGGAGCGTAGCTCCCTCAAGGGAGCACAGGATGCTGCGCGTGACTTGTTGCAAGCGCTCATCACCGAGATGACAGTGGGGCCCGAACCATACAACCCCGTTTTCGCGGTGGGACCGCTCATGTTGTGGATAGACTTCCAACATGAAGACCCTACGCTTGTCTTTCCCTTGGCGATACATCAGGCCATATGTGATCCGTTCGCCCATTCGGCCTTGCTGATATTCACCCTTGAAGTAAAGATGGGGGATAGAAACACGATTTTCGTCCAACAACAGGCTCGTTGCCTCAAGCCATCCGCTATGGGAAGGTTTTTCGGCCCAGTCCACCGTATCTGATAAGTATTTGATGTGACGGCACCACACGCGGCATTCGTCGAGCCAGGTATCCTGATGCATCAATTGCTCCCTGCTTGTCGTGACCTGAAACGCCAGGCCGGCCAAGAATAACGAGATATTCCTCAGCGCGCTGATAACAAAGAACGCAAAATATTACCGCTGGAAGCATTGCCTTGCCTGATAACCTCGCCGGCCAAGCCAGTTGCAGACAGCGCTCATATCAAGCGGCTAAACACACTCGGTTACGCCCCTCTTGCTTGGCCTGATACAGCAACCGGTCACACAATGCGAACAGATCCTGGGGCTGCACCGCCTCGGGATTCTCGCTCAACGCCGCGCCGATGCTCACCGTCAGCACCCCATGGCCGTCAGGCCGATGCTGGTGCAGTATCTTCAAGCCCCGCACCTCATTGGCCAGCCGCTCGGCGGCCAGCAGCAACTGCGGCTGCCCTTCCAGCGGCAGCAGAATCGCGAACTCTTCGCCGCCATAACGGAACAGCTGCCCCTGCCCCACGCTCGCCGCCATCACCCGCGCCACTTCCGCCAGGCAGCGGTCGCCGGCCTGGTGGCCGTAGTGGTCGTTGAAGGGCTTGAAGTAGTCGATGTCCACCAGCAGCAACCCGAACCGTTGCCCCACCTGTTCCATCAGCGCCCAGCGCTCGCTCAAGTGCTGGTCGAAGGCACGGCGGTTGCCCACCCGGGTCAGCGCGTCGGTGATGGCCAGGGCCTGCAGGCGCTGGTTGAGGTCGTAGAGCTGCGCCTGCTGCCAGCGCTCTTCCTGGTCGGCCAGGAAGGCCCGGCGCACGCTGGTGATGTTGGTCCAGGCAATGAACAGGCTGAACAGCAGCACCGGCAGGTACACCACCACGAACACCAGCAGCGCCTTGGGGTCGCCGGGGTGCAGCAACGCCACATTGCCCACCACCACCGCGCTGATCGCCAGGGAAATCCACAGCGTGCCCTTGAACGACACGCGCACGCCCAGGTTGCACAGCAGCACGAAGATCACCGAGGCGTACAGGAACGTCGGCACGTCGGGGGAATGGCTGCGTTTGAGCAGCTCGAACCAGGCCACCGCGCAGATCAGGTCGTGCACCGGCATCAGCAGGTCCAGCAGCAACAGGTTCCGGCTGAAACGGAACACCAGAAAGATGTTCACCAGCCCCACCGCCACCAGCGTGGTGCGGGTGACCACCGAGGCCCAGGCCATGTCCGGGATCAGGATGGCGTCGGCGAACACGTAGGAATAATAGGCGCCAGCGGCGATCAGGTTGATGGCTAGCAGAAAGCTGCGGTAATGCTCCAGCACGTAGGCTTCGAACGCCGGGCGCAGGTGCGCCGGAATGGGCTGGACGGAATCACGGAAACGCCGGCGCGCGGGCTGTTCGGGCATGGTCATGGCGTGCGCCTGTGGCTACCAAGGGGGGCTGGCGCAGTGTAAGAGCGCCAGTACCCAGGCGTCCAGTTGCACCGGCGCGGGGCACGCCGAAACATTATGTAACCGTGAACTGTTTGGTTTTAGCGCAGGCCACGGGTTCCAATGGGATTTTTTCCAAGGGAGACTCACATGCCGACCAGCCAACTTGTCCTGCTACTGCTTATCGGCGTTGCCGTGATGGCCTGGGGTGCGCGCCTGGACCTGAAGAACCATCGCAAGGAAAAGGCCGAGCGCCAGGCCCGCGAACAGCGCGAGGCGTGAGCCATTGGGCGGGGTTCATTGCCCCGCCAACCGCCCCAACAACCCCGCCAACTCCTGCCACGGGCCCTGCTCGCGGCGCGCCCCACACCCGGGCCGGTGGCTGAACGCCTCGCACGGGTGGTTCGCCGACTGCGACGCTTGGCACTGGCTGCAGGTAATGCGCCCGTCCTGTACCGTCCAGCGGAAGGTCCAGCCGGCCAGCCGGTCACTGGGGCTCATGCTGTCGCGCAGCGCCTGCGCGATCTCGTCCATTACCCCCATGTCGCCCATGCCCGCCTCCCGCGCGTTGTGTACTGGTTGGGTAGTATCTTGGCAGGCATTGCCGACAGTGGTACGACGACAAGGGGCGCAGGACGGTCATTCGGGTGCCCTATCCGGCCATCCGAGTGTTAGTTGAACTGCGCGCGGTACTCCGCCGGGCTGCGCCCCAACCGCTCGTTGAACAGCAGGCGCATGTGCCGCACGCTGCCAAAACCGCTCTTGAACGCCACAGTCTTGAGGGGCAACTCGGTGCTTTCCAGCAGGTTGCGCGCACGGTCGATGCGCGCGTTCTGGATAAACGCCATGGGCGTCATGCCCACGTCGCGGATGAACACCCGGCTCAGGTGGCGCGGGCTCAGCGCGGCCGCCTCGGCCAGGCGTTCGAGGGTCAGCGGCTGCTCCAGGTGGTCGAGGATATAGTGCTGCACGCGCGTCACCGGCGAGTCCTGGGCGGCCACCTCGGCCACCAGCGGGCTGAACTGCGCCTGGTCGCCCTGGCGGCGCATCAGCACCAGCAGCACCTTGGCCACGTCCAGCGCCACCTTGCGCCCGTGGTCATGGGCCACCACCGACAGCGCCAGGTCGATGCCCGCGGTCACACCGCCGGAGGAGATCAGCTTGCGGTCGTGGATGTAGATGTCCTCGGTGCCCACCTGCGCCTTGGGGAAGGCCTTGATCAGCCGCTCGGTGTAGTGCCAATGGGTGGTGACGCGGTGGTCGTCGAGCAGGCCGGCGTGGCCGAGAATGAACGCGCCGGTGCAGATCGAGCCGTAGCCCTGCACCGTCTGTGCGGCGGCGCGCAGCCAGGCCACCAGCTCGGGGTGCTGAGCGTTGTAGGCGCCGGGGCCGCCGGGCACCAGCAGCAGGTCGACGTCGGCGCAGGCCTGCTCGACCAGGTGATCGGCCTGCACGGTGATGCCGCTGGAGGCGCGCACGTTGCGCTGGGCCGTGGCGAAGGTGGAAATCCGGTAGTGCTGGCAAGGCGCCAGGTAGCGGTTGGCGATGGAGAACACTTCCACCGGGCCGGCCATGTCCAGCAGCAGGAAGTCGGGGTACAGCGCGATTGCAACGTGTTTCATGTCCAGGGGCCAATTGCCTGTGCTCAAGCAGGCGACAGTACCCTGTCCAGCAATAATCGCAAGCGCAACCCTGTAGCAGCGGCCGCAGGCCGCGTCCCAGGTGGTGGCTGGGACGCGGCCTAGGGGCCGCTGCTACGGGTTTTGTGTTACTTCTTGGCGGTCAGCGCCACGTAGCTGTTCATCAGGTTGCGGTAGTTGGGCAGGCGCTGGGACAGCAGGTTGCCCAGGCCTTCGATGTCGTTGCGCCAGTCGCGGTGCAGCTCGCAGGCCACGGCGAACCAGTTCATCAGCTGCGCACCGGCGGCGCTCATGCGTGCCCAGGCGGCCTGTTGCACGGTGTCGTTGAAGGTACCCGAGGCATCGGTCACCACGAACACGTCAAAGCCTTCGGCCAGCGCCGACAGGGTCGGGAACGCCACGCACACGTCAGTCACCACACCGGCGATGATCAGCTGCTTGCGGCCGGTGGCCTTGATGGCCTGGACGAAGTCGGCATTGTCCCAGGCGTTGATCTGGCCAGGGCGCGGGATGTAGGGCGCGTCCGGGAACATCTCTTTCAGCTCGGGCACCAGCGGGCCGTTGGGGCCGTTTTCGAAGCTGGTGGTGAGGATGGTCGGCAGGTTGAAGAACTTGGCGCAGTCGGCCAGGGCCAGCACGTTGTTCTTGAACTCATTGGGCGAGAAATCCTGCACCAGCGAGATCAGGCCGGTCTGGTGGTCGACCAGCAGTACTACCGCGTCATCTTTGTTCAGGCGGTTGTAAACAGGGGCGTTGCTCATGACGAACTCCTAACGTGTGGTTTGACGGATTCAGAACGAGAAGCAGGAACAGCCCAGCGCACCCCAGAAGCCCTGGAAGTCGCTGATTGGCGCGTTGGACTGGCGCGCCCGGTCGTGGCCATGGGCGTGCACCGCGCACGGGCCGCTGCAGTGGTGCACCTGTTGCGCCATGGGCGCTTGCGGGCGCCAGTGGCCCGGCACCTTGACCACCGGCGACCACTCGGGCACCACTGGCAGGCGCGGTGGCGCCAGGTCGCAGAATTCGGCGTCGGCGTGCACGACCTTGCCGCCGACCACGGTCAGCACCGACTCCAGCCATTTGATCGCCTCCTCTTCTACCGCGAAGAAGTCGGCCGACAGCGCCGCCAGGTCGGCCAGCTGGCCGATCTTGATCTGGCCCTTGTTGCCCTGTTCGGACGAGAACCAGGCGCTGCCGTGGGTGAACAGCTCCAGCGCGGTCTCACGTGGCAGGCCCTCAGGCTGCAAGGCCAGGCCGCCGACGGTGCGGCCGCTGACCATCCAGTACAGCGAAGTCCAAGGATTGTAGCTGGACACCCGTGTGGCATCGGTGCCGGCGCCCACCGGTACGCCCTCGGCCAGCATGCGCTTGATCGGTGGCGTGGCTTCGGCGGCCTGCTGGCCATAGCGGTCGACGAAATACTCGCCCTGGAACGCCATGCGGTCCTGAATGGCGATGCCGCCGTTGAGGGCGCGCACCCGCTCGATGTTCTTCGGCGAGATGGTCTCGGCGTGGTCGAAGAACCACGGCAGGCCGTTGAACGGGATGTCGCGGTTGACCTTCTCGAACACGTCGAGCATGCGCGAGATCGACTCGTCATAGGTGGCGTGCAGGCGGAACGGCCAGCGCTGTTCCACCAGGTGGCGCACCACCGGTTCCAGCTCTTCTTCCATGGTTTGCGGCAGGTCCGGGCGCGGCTCCAGGAAGTCCTCGAAGTCGGCGGCGGAGAACACCAGCATCTCGCCGGCGCCGTTGTGGCGCAGGAAATCGTCGCCCTGGTGCAGCTTGACGCTGGAGGTCCAGTTCTTGAAGTCGGTGAGCTCTTCCTTGGGCTTCTGGGTGAACAGATTGTAGGCAATGCGCACGGTCAGCTGGTCGTCCTTGGCCAGTTGCTCGATCACCTGGTAGTCATCGGGGTAGTTCTGGAAACCGCCGCCGGCGTCGATCACGCTGGTCAGGCCCAGGCGGTTCAGCTCGCGCATGAACTGACGGGTGGAGTTCACCTGGTATTCCAGCGGCAGCTTCGGCCCCTTGGCCAGGGTGGCGTAGAGGATCATGGCGTTGGGCCGGGCGATCAGCATGCCGGTAGGGTCGCCGTTGGCGTCGCGCTGGATCTCGCCACCGGGCGGGTTCGGCGTGTCGCGGGTGTAGCCCACCACGCGCAGGGCAGCGCGGTTGAGCAAGGCGCGGTCGTACAGGTGCAGCACGAACACCGGGGTGTCGGGCGCGGCCTGGTTCAGCTCCTGCAGGGTGGGCATGCGCTTTTCGGCGAACTGGAATTCGTTCCAGCCGCCCACCACGCGCACCCATTGCGGCGTGGGTGTGCGGTCGGCCTGCTCCTTGAGCATGCGCAGGGCGTCGGCCACCGACGGCACGCCTTCCCAGCGCAGTTCCAGGTTGTAGTTCAGGCCGCCACGAATCAGGTGCAGGTGCGAGTCGTTGAGGCCCGGAATGACGGTGCGGCCTTTAAGGTCGATGACCTGGGTGCCCGCGCCGCGGAAGGCCATGGCCTGGGCGTCGCTGCCCACGGCCACGAAGCGCCCGTCCTTGATGGCCACGGCGCTGGCCGTGGGGTTCTGGCGGTCGACGGTGTGGAACTTGCCATTGAGAAGAATCAGCTCGGCGTTCATTGCAGCTCCTGGAAAGGAAGAAAAATCAGGCGTAGCGCAGCGGCGCGGGCAGGCGCAGGCCCACGGCCAGCCGGCCGGGGCCGCCAATCAGAATCGTGGTAAACAGAATCAGCAGCAGCCAGGCGAACTGGCCTTGCTCAAGGGTCCATTCGGGGTGCACGAACAACAGCGCCACCAGCAGCACCGCCAGCACCGGCAGGCACGCCAGGCGGGTCAGCACGCCGGCGATGATCAGCAGCGGGCACAGCACCTCGGCGAAAATGGCCAGGCACAGGGTGGGCACGGCGCCCAGCTGGAACGGGTCTTCGATCAGCTGCAGTTGCGCATGGAAGTCGAGCAGCTTGGGCAGGCCATGCACCTTGAGCAAAAACACCGCGGCGCACACGCGCAGCCACAGCAGTGCAAGGTCGGCGGGGTCATGGCGGCGCTGGCTCATCGAGGGTCCTTGGCGGGTGATCAGGAGCGCCTATAGTGAGCGCCCTGCCGCCGGACCGATTGCACGGACGTGCTGTGTTTTGAACGGGTGTGCCCTTCGCGTAGCCGCTGCCGCCAGGCTGCGCTGGCCCCGTGCCCCACTGGAGATTTCCTGGGTTCATACCTGCCAGCGCAGCCTTCGGCAGCGGCTACGGTACGGGGTGCTTCATGGCAACGGCGCCGCCATTACTCGGCTGATATGGGCGCGCAACCAGCGCTCGGCCGGGTCGTTGTCGTGCACCCCGCTCCACACCATCGACAGCTCCGCCGGCACGATCGGGAACGGCGGTTCGTCGGCGCGCAGCACGCCGTCTTCCACCAGCGCGCAGGCGGCGTAGTCGGGCACCGTGGCAATCAGGTCGCTGCCTTTGAGCAGCGCCCGCAGGCCATGGAACTGCGGCACCCCCAGCACCACCCGGCGGCTGCGGCCGACTTTGGCCAGGTCCATGTCGATGTTGCCGCTCAAGTCGCCCGAGAACGACACCATGGCGTGGGGCCGCTGGCAGTAATCATCCAGGGTCAAGGGCCCCGGCGCGCTGTCGCCACGCAGCACCTTGCAGCCGATATCGCGCAGCTTGCGGCGCTTGGCGTTGGCCGGCAGGTCGGTGGTGTAGCTCACCCCCACCGAGATTTCGCCGCTGGCGAGCATGGCCGGCAGCAACAGGTAATTGGCCCGGCGCACGACAATAATGATCCCCGGCGCTTCTTCGCGCAGCTGCGCCAGCAACGGCGGGAACAGGCCAAACTCGGCGTCGTCCGACAGGCCGATGCGGAAGGTGGCGCAGCTGGTGCTGGGGTCGAAATCCTTGGCGCGGCTGACCGCGCCGGAAATGGTGTCCAGCGCCGGCCGCAACTCTTCCAGAATCGCCAGCGCGCGCAGCGTCGGCTCCATGCTGCGGCCGTTGCGAATCAGCAGCGGGTCATCGAACAGGTCCCGCAGCCGGCCCAGCGCGGCGCTCACCGCCGGCTGGCCAATGAAGTGCTTTTCAGCGACGCGCGTCAGGTTGCGTTCGAACATCAAGGCTTCGAACAGCACCAGCAGGTTCATGTCGACGTGGCGCAGGTCGTTGCGGTTCATGGGCGGCGGGCTCCTGACGGGCTGGGGGTTGGCGACCCGATAGTGAAGCATAACGGTGGGCCGGCGTTTTGAATGATTGTGCTATTCGCGTGCAGAGCAGGTCATACGACCATGCACTGCAAAATCCGGAGAATACGCGATGCAAACATTCAAGGCAGGCGACGCCGTACGCTGGAACGCCGAAGCCGGTGAAATTCACGGCAAGGTGGTCAAGGTGCACGTTCGCGACGTGGAGTTCATGGGCAAACACCGCCCCGCCTCCAAGGACGAACCGCAATACGAAGTGAAAAGCGACAAGACCGGCCACCTAGCCATGCACCACGCCCAAGCCCTACACCCCCTGTAGCAGCGGCCGAAGGCCGCGTCCCGGCCCCACATCGTACGCGTCGGCTTCGGACGCAGCCTGCGGCAGCTGCTACGGGTCAGGGTTGTTTTGGCAAGCCGGTTATCGAGGCCTCAACCAGCGCCCGGGCGATTTCCGCCAGGTGCTCGATGTTGCGTGCCAAGGGGCGTAGGTGCTGTGGGCAGTTCTCGACCATTTCGGCGGCGCCTGCGCTGGCGCTGCGGAGGTAGCCGGAGGCGTGAATCAGCACCTCTTCCAGGGGCATGCCTTCGCGCACGGCAAGGATGGGCATTTCGCCTTCGCTGGGGGCGAAGGGGTGGAAGGCGGTGGTGAGGTCGGGTGGGTCGGGGGTAACTGGGGTCATGGTACAGCTCCTAAGGTAATGGAACTGCCAGGCTCGCGACTAAACGAGGGGGTGGCAGCTGTGACGACAGGTTAGTCGACCGGTTACCCTAGGAACCCGGCGCACCGAAGTGCCCTGCGCACAGCTGCCATAACGTTTTTCTACGGACAACACAGTCCCGTGAACGCTACGAAGCTCAAGCGCCTAGGTGTAAGGCGGGCGACTAAACCCGACCGCTGATAAGCAACGGCGCAGCGAGATTAGCCACTCAAACCCAGCACGGCAAGCGCCATTTTTCGAGCTGTAGGACGATTATCGCTGAAGTTGTAGGGCATTTCCTACAATTTTTTAGTAACCAAACACGGATTTCCGTAGCAGAAACTGTCTTTGTGGGAGCTGGCTTGCCAGCGAGTTTTTAGGGCCTCAACAGCTCGCTGGCAAGCCAGCTCCCACAACAACGTATCGGACGCGGCCTGGGGCCGCGGCTACAGGTTGCAGCGCCACAAAAGCACACCCATTCAATTATTCATCTATCCCACCCGCCACCCTGACGCCATCCGCTTACCCCTCTCTGGAGTTTGTCATGCGTCATACCCTGCTCATGCTCGCCATGGCCACGCCGCTGTCGGCGCTGGCCGCCACCGGCCCTGCGGTCGGGCCGCAGTACGACACCAGCCACGTGTACGTGGCGCCCGCCGACGTCGATGCCTTCGTGCAAAGCTTCACCGCCACCTTTGGCGGCAAGAGCACCCCGCAGGTAGTGGCTGACGTCACGCCCACGCCCAGCAGCACCACCTCGCAGCTGCTGCAGACGCCGTCCGGCACGGTGTCGTTGTTCGGTTTCAAGACCCCCATCCCGCACCCGTTCGGCGATGAGCGCAACGGCTACCTGGTCAAGGACATGGACCAGGCCGTCAAGCTGGCGCGCCAAGCCGGCGCCGACGTGATTGTCGCGCCGTTCCCCGACCCCATTGGCCGCGACGCCGTGGTGCAGTGGCCGGGCGGCGTGAACATGCAGCTCTACTGGCACAACACGGCGCCCAACTACACAGCGTTCCAGTACGTACCGGAAAACCGCGTGTACGTATCAGCAGACCGCGCCCCCGCCTTCATCAAGGCCTTCACCACCTTCTCCCATGGCAAGGTGGTGGCGGACGACAAGCACGCCCCGGGCGCCGAAATCGGCCGCGACAAGGGCACCTACGAGCGCGTGCGCATCACCTCGGACTTCGGCCGCATGACCGTGCTGGTCACCGACGGTCACCTGCCCTTCCCGTACGGCCACGAAACCACCGGCTACGAGGTCGCCGACCTCAACGCCACCCTGCAGAAGGCCACCGGCAGCGGCGCCAGCGTGCTGGTGCAACCGGCCAGCAGCGACGGCCGCCAGGCGGCCATGGTGCAGTTCCCGGGCGGCTACGTGGCTGAAATCCACCAAGCCCTGGCCAAGCAGTGAGGCGGCCAATCGTCGGCCTGTCGCTGGCGCTGCTGCCGCTGCTGGCTGCCGCCGACGACACGCGCCCCGCCATCAAGGCCAACCGCTGGCAGGAGGACTGGTCGGCGCTGGCCTCGCCGGCCCTGCGCACCCAGCCGCTGGATGACCTCAAGTACATTGCCCTGGGGGACAGTGCCTGGCTGTCCCTGGGGGCCACCCTGCGCGAACGCCTGGAAATGAACGATGCCAACGGCTTCGGCACCAAGGGCGTGAAGCGCGACAACTACCTGCTGCAGCGCTTCCAGGTGCACGCCGACCTGCACTTCAACGAGCACTGGCGGCTGTTCACCCAGCTCGAAGACGTGCGCGCCTACGACAAGACCACCCTGGGCGGCGCCGACCAGAACCGCCTGGACCTGCGCCTGGCATTCCTGGAATACATCAACGCCTACGACAGCGGCACCCTGAAGACCCGCGTCGGCCGCCAGGATTTCGCCTTCGACCTGCAGCGTTTCGTCTCCTCGCGCGACGGCCCCAACGTGCGCCAGTCGTTCGACGCCCTGTGGGCCGACTGGGAAACCGCGCAGTGGCGCTTCATCGGCATCGCCAGCCACCCGGTGCAGTACCGCGACGACCAGGACTTCGACGACACCTCCAGCCAGGCCGTGCGCTTCGACATGCTGCGGGTGGAGCGGCTGGTCAACGGCAGCCAGGAACTGTCCGCCTACTACGCGCTGTACCAGCGCGACGAAGCCCAGTACCTGGACGCGTCGGGCCATGAAAACCGCTCGATCTTCGACGCCCGCTACGCCGGCACCGCCGCGCAGGTGGACTGGGACCTGGAGGGCATGTACCAGGGTGGCAGCGTGGGCGGCAAGGACATCCGCGCCTGGGCTGGCGGCAGCCGCGTGGGCTACACCTTCGCCAGCACCCCCTGGACGCCGCGCCTGGGCCTGCAACTGGACGTTGCCTCGGGTGACAGCCACCCCGGCGACGGCCGCGTGGGCACCTTCAACCCGCTGTTCCCCAATGGCTACTACTTCACCCTGGCGGGCTACACCGGCTACAGCAACCTGATCCACGTCAAGCCATCGTTGACGGTCAAGCCGCTACCGGGCCTGAGCGTGCAGACCGCCATCGGCCTGTTGTGGCGCCAGACCACCGAGGATGCGGTGTACACCCAGCCCAATATTGCCGTAGCCAACACCGCCGGCACCGGCCAGCGCTGGACTGGCGCCTATGCCCAGCTGCGCACCGACTACGCCTTCACCGCCAACCTGGCCGGTGCGGTGGAAGCGGTGCACTACGACGCCGGGCAGACCCTGCGCGACGCCGGTGGGCATAACAGCAACTACCTGGGCGTGGAACTCAAGTTCAGTTGGTAAGCGCCTGACGCGGCAGCGCCCGGCGCCACGCGAACGGCGTGGTGCCGGTCGCCCGGGTGAACACCCGGGTGAAATGCGACTGGTCGGCGAACCCGCAGTCCAGGCCCACCTGGGCGATGGACAGGGCCTTGTCGGCCAGCAACGCCTTGGCCCGCTCCAGCCGCGCCTGTTGCAGCCAGTCCCGGGGCGACTGCCCGGTGGTCTTCTTGAAGGCGCGGGAAAAATGGCTGCGCGACAGCGAGCAGGCGCTGGCAATGTCGGCGATCGACGGGCTTCCGCCCAGTTGCTCCAACATCAGCTGCTTGGCGCGCCGCGCCTGCCAGGGCGACAGCGCCAGGCGCTGCGATTCGGGGGCGCTGTCGCCGTAGTGCACCAGCAGGTGCGCACACAGGGCACTGGAGTGCTGGTGCAGGGCTTCGGGCTGCGGCGTATCGGCGTCGGCCAGGGTAGCGGCCAGGGTCAACAGCAGGTCGAGGGTCACCGGGTCCAGCGGGCCACCAGGGATATGAGTACGGGCGTTCATGGGCAAGAATTCCTTCTACGGTCCAGGCTGCCAGTCTCCCCGCGCGCACCCGGGACGTCCTTGCCGCGACCTTAAATGTTCTGAATTAAGAACGATTAAGGTTCGCCCAAGGATTTACCCCTGCATAACCGCTAGCGTTGGCCTTCCCTACCCTTACCGAGGCGTTCGCACATGGCTTACTTGACCACCACCGACGGCACGCAGCTCTACTACAAGGATTGGGGCACCGGGCAACCGATCGTGCTCAGCCACGGCTGGCCGCTGAACGCCGACATGTGGGACTACCAGATGAACTTCCTGGCGGCCAACGGCTTCCGCGTCATCGCCCATGACCGTCGTGGTTTCGGCCGCTCCAGCCAGCCGTGGACCGGCTACGACTACGACACCTTCGCCGATGACCTGGAACAGCTGCTGGACGAGCTGGACATCAGCAACGCCATCCTGGTGGGCTTCTCCATGGGCGGCGGCGAAGTGGCGCGCTACCTGGGCCGCCACGGCAGCCAGCGCATCGCCAAGGCGGTGCTGGTGAGCGCGGTGACGCCGCTGATGAGCCGCCGCGACGACCACCCCGAGGGCATGGACCCGGCCATTTTCGACGGTATCCGTGCTGGCCTGCTCAACGACCGCGCCGGCTTCCTCGATGCCTTCGGCCCGGTGTTCACCGGCAGTGACAAGCCCGCCAACAAGGTCGGCAAGCCAATGCTCGACTGGACCCAGTTCCTGGCCCTGCAGGCCGGTTTCAAGGGCACCTATGACTGCGTGGCAGCGTTCTCCGAGACCGACTTCCGCGCTGACCTGCGCAGCATCACCATCCCCACCCTGGTCATCCATGGCGACGGCGACGCGGTGGTGAGCTTCGAGGTGACCGGCAAGGCGGCGGCCGAGCTGGTGCGTGGCGCGCAATTGAAGGTCTACCCCGGCGCCCCGCATGCGGTGTATTTCACCCACAAGGACCAGCTGAACCAGGACCTGCTGGCGTTTGCCCGCGGGTAACGCAGCGCCTGCATCGCGACCAAGGTCGGCTCCTACCCCTGTCCGGCGTAGGAGCCGACCTTGGTCGCGATGGGCTCCACGCCGCCATCACGCCAGGCCGGCACACGGCAAGGTAAACACGAACACCGTCTGCCCCTGCCGCCCCCGGTGCAGGTGCAGGGTACCGCCCTGGGCGTCCATGATCGAACGGCAAATAGCCAACCCCATGCCCATGCCGTTGGCCTTGGTGGTGAAGAAGGCGTTGAACACCTTGCCCTCATCTTCGACGCCGATGCCCGGCCCGCTGTCCTCCACCATCACCACCAACTGCCCGGCCACCGGCACGTTGGACGTCACCTGCAGGCGCCGCGCGGCAGCCGGCACGCTGGCCATGGCCTCCACGGCGTTGGCCACCAGGTTGTAAAGCACCTGCTGCAACTGCACGCCGTCCACCTGCACCTGCACCCCGGCCGCCTGCAAGGCGGTGTGCACCGTGACCTGCTGGGCGTCGGTTTCCACCGCCAGCAGGCGCAACACCTGGGTGATCAGCTCGTCAATTTGCAGCCAACTGCGGCTGGCCGGTTCCTGGCGCGCCAACGCCTGCAAGGCACGGATGATATCGGCAGCGCGGCGGCCGTCACGGGCGATGTCGCGCAGGCCTTCCAGGGCCTCGCCCACCTGTGGCACCTCGCGCTGCAGCCAGCGCACGCTGGCGCTGGCGTTGGTGACGATAGACGCCAGCGGCTGGTTGATCTCGTGGGCGATGCTGGCGGCCAGCTCGCCCATCACCGTGCTCTGGCGCACCTGGGCCAGCTCGGCGCGGGCGCTGCGCAGCGCTGCCTCGGTGGCGCGGCGCTCGCTGACGTCGGTGGTCACGCCCACGTACACGCCGTCCTCGGCAGGCTCGGCGTGGGCTTCCAGGTGGCGCACGGCGCCATCGTCCAGGCTAATGCGGAAGGCCATGCGCAGCGGCAGGCGCGTCTGCCGCGCCCACTGCAACTGGGCGTTGAAACGCTCGGCGTCGTCCGCGTGCACCCGGCGCGCCAGCACCTCGGGCGCCGGGGCCGTGGCCGCTACCGGCAGCCCCCACACGGCGAACAGTTCATCCGACCATTGCGATTGGTCGCTGGTAACGTCCCAGCGGAACGAACCGGAACGAATGATTTTCTGGCCGATGGCCAACAACGCCTGGCTGGTGCGCAACTGCGCCTCGGTGTCGCGGCGCCGGGCGTTCTCTTCCAGCACCTGGGCATACAGGCGCGCGGTTTCCAGCGAGATGGCCGCCTGCGCCGCCAGCAGCTCGATCATCGCCACCCGCGGGTGGCTGAACACGCCGCAGGCCAGGGCGTTCTCCAGGTACAGCAGGCCAATCACCTCACCCTGCTTGAGCAGCGGCAGGCACAGCACGGCGCCGGCGGCCTGCACGGCGAAGTACGGGTCGTCGGCGAACTCGGCGTCGCCGCCGGCCTGCTCCAGCGCCACCGTACGGCCGGTGCGCATCACCGTGTACAGCAACGACAGCGGCAGGCTGCGCGGCTGCACCGGCTGCTGGCACAGGGTCACGCGCACGCCGGCCTCGGCGGTTGCGCCGCTGGCGACGCTGAGCAGGTCGCCGCCTTCGACCAGAATCAAAGCGCCATTGCGCGCGCCGGCGTGGACGATGGTGTTGGCCAGCAGGGTCTCCACCAAACGCTCGAAGACGATTTCCCGCGACAACGCCTGGGACGCCTTGGTCACCGAGACCAGGTCCAGGTACTGCTGGCCGTTGAGCATGTCGATGGACGCGCGGGCGTCCAGCGGCTTGTTGTTGAGGTACAGGTGCCCGGCCTCCAGGGCCGCGACCTTGCCTGACGCACCCCAGCGCTGGTAGGCGTCACGGGCGCTGAAACGGTGGCTGCGGGCAGCGCTGGCCAGGCCCAGCGCCTGGTGACAGTTGGCGGCGCGCTCGTGCGCCAGGGCCAGCACCGGCACGCAGCCACTGGCAGCCGCCTGCTCGATGGCCGCCTCCAGCAGCTGCAGGGCGCGCAGCAGGTCGCCCTGCAGGCGGGCGATCTCGGCTTCCACCAGCAGTTCGCGGCCCAGGAACGCCTGGGGGTTGAGCTGCGCCCAGCGCCGCAGCTCGTGCAACGGCGGCTGCAGGCCCTGGATGGCCGCCAGCGGGCTGTGGGCACTGGCCGCCAGGGCGGCGTGGTTGAGCGCCGAGTAACACGCCAGGTCCGCCAGGTGGACATGGGCGGCCATGCAGCCCTTGAGCTGGGCCGCGCGCGCCAGGTCGTCGCGGGCGGCTTCATGGCGGCCCTGGGTGAAGGCCAGCATGCCCCGGTACAGCCAGTAGAAGAAGCCGATGGGCAGCATGCGGCTGGCTTCCACCCGTGGCTGCCAGGCCTGCAACAGGTTGCCGCGCGCCGGAGCGTCGGCGTCGCGCAGGCCGCGCACGTAAGCCTGCTGGATCTCCAGCAGCAGGCGGCTGTCGGCGAAACCGGCGGCGTCGGCCACCGCCATGGCCGCGTCCAGCCGTTGCGCCACGCGCTCAAGTGGGCCGCCCATCACCAGCAGGATGCTGACCATGTGGTGGCAGGCGTAGCAGCTCAGCGCCGCCCGGCCCTCGCGGCGGCCAGCGGCGAAGGCCTGCTCGCCGCATTCCAGCGAGAACGCCAGCGAGCGCGTCCAGGCGCTGGTGCGGCCCAGGGCCAGTTGCGTGGACACCTTGCCAGTTTCCAGGCCCAACGCGTACTCCAGGCGCACCGCCAATTCCACGTAGTGCTGGCCTTCTTCGTAGGCGCCGTACTCGTCGGCCAACAATACCCCGAACCACGCCAGCCCCGGCACCGAGGCCGGGCTGACGCCGTGGCGCACGGTCATTTGCAGCATGCGCGCCAGCAGCGGCAGCGCCAGCTCGCGCTCGACATGGATGGCCGGAATGATCATCGCGGCCATCAGTTCCAGCGCGGCAGCAATGAAGGAGTTGTTCACGGCCTGGTGCGCGAGCAAGGCGTCGATTGGCCGGTCGCCCAACGCCTGGCTGACCTGCAACCGCGGCTGGTCGCGGTCACTGCCGCTGAATTCGATACCGAACAGCGCCAGCCCGGCGCGCCCGGTGTGCAGGCTGGCGGCGTAGTTGTCGGCGAGCGACAGCGCCTCGATCTTCAGCACATACAGGGCCGACACCTGGGTGAGCGAGTCGGCGCGGTCGAGGATCTGATCAATGCAGGCGTGGGCGCCGGCGTAGTCGGCGCTGTTCATCAGGCACTGGGCGTACAGCATGTCCATGGCGTCGCGCTGCTGCGGCGCCTGCACCCAGCGCGGGCAGCCGGCCAGCTCGCGTGCCAGGCGCAGGTACTGGAGGGCGAAGGGCAAGGTCGAGCTGTCACGGGCACGTTGTGCGGCGCGCAGCAGGGCGTCGACGAACACCCTCAGGTCGGCCTCCTGCAGTTGCTCGTGGGCGCACTGCTGGATATGCAGGGCAATGCGGAACAGGTAGCCCGGCGCGCGGCTGTCGTCCATGGCCTGGATCAGCAGGTGCGCCAGGCGCGTGTGCTGCAGGGCGCGCAGGCGTGGGGCGATGGCGTGGTAGGCGGTGTCGCGCACGCGGTCGTGGCTGAAGCACCAACCTTCGCCGTCGCCCAGCAGCAGCCCGGCCTGCACCGCCGGGCCCAGCGCCAGCCGCGCGCGTGGTGGTGCCAGGCGGCCCAGGCGGGCGAGATGCGCAAGGTCGGCGCGGGTGCCGATCAGCGCCAGCAGGCCCAACAACCAACGCGTGCGGCGCGGCAGGCGGGCCATGCGCGTGAGCAGCAGGTCCACCACGTTGTCGGCCACCGGGCAGGCCTCCAGCGCCTGTTGGTCCCAGGCCCAGCCCAGGGCGCCCGGCCGGGGCACCAGGCGTTTTTCTTCCAGCAGGGTGCGCACCAGTTGCTGGATGAACAGCGGGTTGCCGCCGCTCTTGGCGTGGATGACCTCGGCCAGCGGCAGCAGGACAGGCCCCTCGCTGCCCAGCAGGCCGTTGACCATGGCCAGCACGCCATCGGGCTCCAGCGGCAACAGCGCAAGCTCAGTGCAATGGCCACCACCGCGCTTCACGGCCTGGGCCAGGCTGCCTGGCGCGCTGTCGCGGCTGGCCAGCACCAGCACCACGTGGGCCAGGGGCACCTCGACCAGGTTGTGCAGCAGCGCCAGGCTGTGGCTGTCCAGGCCCTGGGTGTTGTCGAAAAACAGCAGCAGTGGCGTGCCGGGCCGGCCAAACACGGCAAGGCAGGCGCGCAGCAGCGACTGCAGGCGGTCACTGCCGTCGGCACGGGCGGGCTCGGGCACTGGCGCGTGTTGCCCCAGCACCAGCGCAAGTTCGGGTACCAGCGCCAGCAGCGGCGCCACGCCGTCGCCCAAGGCCAGCAGCAGGCGGCTGCGCCACTGCGCCAGGCCCTCGGGGTGTTCGCCCAACACCCGCAGCACCAGGCTGCGCAGGGCCGTGGACACCGCCGCGTAAGGCGTGGTCAGGCCGGCGTGGTCAAAGCGGCCAACGGCAAACAGAATGCTGCCGGCCACCAGGTCCTGGTGCACCTGGCGCACCAGCGCGGTCTTGCCGCTGCCCAGCGGGCCGCTGAGCAGCACCCGCTCGCCTTCGCCGGTGACCGCGCAGCGCAGCACCCGGTCATGCAGCACCGCGCACTCGCGCTGGCGCCCCGGCAGCGCGGCGCTGATCACCCCGTGGGCGCGGCTGCCGCGGGCGCCGGGCTCGAAAGGGTGAATGCCCTGGAATTCGGTCCATTGCGCCAGGCACAGGCGCAAGTCGGCGGCCAGTTCGTCGGTGTCGGCATAGCGTTCGTCCGCGCGCTTGGCCAGCAGCTTGAACACCAGCCCGGTCAAGGCGGGGGGCACCGCGGGGCGCAGGCTTTCCAGCGGCGCCGGCTGCAGCGCCAGGTGCTGGTGCAGCCACTCCACGGGGTCGTTGCCCTCGAACGGCAACTGGCCGGTGAGCATTTCGTAGAAGCTGACGCCCAGCGCGTACAGGTCGCTGCGCTCGTCCACTTCATGGCCCACGCGGCCGCCCTGCTCCGGCGACATGTAGGCAAAACTGCCGCAGATGGCCTCGGCGGCCGGCACCGGCGCGTCACGCTGGCAGGCCAGTGAAAACGCCATCAGGCGCACGTGGCCGTCGGCGCCCTCGACCAGGTTGCAGGGCTTGATGTCACGGTGCAGGATGCCCGCCCGGTGCGCCTGGCCCAGGGCATGGGTGGCGCCCAGCGCCAGGCGCAGGAAACGCAGGATCGACAGGTGGTCGCCCATCACCTCGTGCAGGCCGCGGCCCTGGCTGTCGTCCAGCACCAGCAGCGGGCCATCCACGGCGCTGATCAGCGCGACCGGCACAATGGCCCAGCCGGGATGCAGGTGGTGGCGGAAATCGAACTCCTGGTGCAGGCGCCGGAAACCGCCCTCTGAAGGCAACGCCGCCGGGCGCGCTATCAGCCAGTCGCGCGCGGAAATGGGCGAGCGCACCCGGTAGCGGGCCACCTCGCCGTCCACCAGCAGCAGGCGCCAGGTGAGGTGCTTGAGCCATTGTTCATTGAAGCCGCCCAGTTGCTGGCGGTAGTCGACCCGCTCAGCCGGCATGGGCGTCGACCCTGGCCGGGCCTACACCGATCTGTTCGCACAGGCGCACCAGTTCCACCAGGGTGGCGGCGCGCATCTTGGCCATGACGTGTTTCTTGTGCACCTTGGCCGTGACCTCGCGGGTGCCCAGGGCGGCGGCAATCTGCTTGTTGACCTTGCCCTCGATCAGCAGCCCCAGCACTTGCCGTTCACGTGGGGTAAGGGTGTGGTAGCGGCCGCGCACCTCGCGGGCCTGGGCCTGGGCAGCGAAACGCTGGCGCGCGCCGGTCAGGGCGCGGTCGATGGCGCCCAGCAGCTCGCCCTCGTCGAACGGCTTGGTGAGGAACTCCTGGGCCCCGGCCTTCATGGCCTTGACCGACATGGGAATGGTGCCGTAGCCGGTCATGAAGATGATCGGCAGTTGGCTGCCACGCCGCTGCAGGTCGGCCTGCAGGTCGAAGCCGGTGCCCACCTGCAGGTTCACGTCCAGCACCAGGCAGGCCAGGCGTTGCTCGAACCCGCAGGCAAGGAAGTCTTCGGCGCAGGCAAAGGTTTGTACCGCAATGTCCGCGGACCGCAGCAGCCGCGCCAGGGCGTCACGCACGCTGGCTTCGTCGTCCACCACATAGACAATCGGCGCGCCGGGCAGCACCGCAGGCGCCAGCTCGGGCAGGCTGGGCATGGGCGCCTCGAGCATGTCGTGCAGGCCCAGGCGCTCCAGCAGGGCAATCAGCAGGCCGTCGCGCGCCCCGCTGGCCGGCGCCGCGGGCGCAGGTTCCGGGTCGAGCACCAGCCGGTAACCGCGCCCGGCCACCGTGCGGATGCGCTCGCGCGAATCGCCCAGGGCCTTGCGCAAGGCCGAGATGTGCACCTGCAGGTTGTTCTCTTCCACCACTGCGTCGGGCCACACCCGCGCCAGCAGCTCATCCTTGCTGACCAGCTGGCCTTGCGCGGCGATCAGCATTTCGAGGATGTCGAACGCGCGGCTGCCCAGTTTGACCGGCACCGCGCCCTGGCGAATTTCGCGCAGGGCCAACGAGACTGTGACGTTTCCAATACGAATCATGAGGGGCTCACCCAGCCATCCAAGCGCCTGTCCATCGTGAGTCTGGCGATGGTGCCAAGACTAGAGACAGATGCAGGGGTTGGCAATTATCCGCTTGGATACGTTGCGATGGGGGGTGAGTGTGCATAAATCAGGAATCGTCATTGATAATGATTCGCATTGCATCTAGAATCACCCTGTCTTCCCCCACGACCGGTGACTGATCGTGAACCCTTGCACGGCAAAGCTCGACCTCTACCTGACCCAGCGCAAGGCGCTGATCAACTACGCCGCCGCCATTGTCGGCTGCCGCGACCAGGCTGAACGCCTGGTGCAGGAGGCGTGGCTGCGCTTTGGCGTGCAGCAGGGGGAAGTGCGGCCCAGCGGGCTGTTCCGCATCGTGCGCAACCTGGCGCGGGCGCGGGTGCGGCCGCCGGTGCTGGCGGTGGTGGAACCTGCACCGGCTCCGCCGCGCGCCAGCGTGTTGCACGGCCTGGTAGCCGCTGCCGCCAGGCTGCGGTGGCCCGCGCGTACGCTTGAGGTCGTTGGCGGGTGGGATAGCCTGCGCCAACGGCTACAGGCGTAACCTCAGCCCAGGTCGCCACCGCCCACCGGCAAGGTCACCCCGGTAATGTACGAGGCCTCGTCCGAGGCCAGGAACAGAATCGCCCCCACCTGCTCGTCCACCGTGCCGTACCGATGCATCAGGCTGCTGCCCAGGGTCTGGTCGACGATCTGCTGGTACCAGCCTTTTTCCTGTTCAGTTTGCTCGGCGCTGTTGCGCGGTATGCGCCGTGGAGGTGCTTCAGTACCGCCTGGGGCGGTAGCATTGACGCGCACGCCACGCCCGGCGGTTTCGAAGGCAAGGCAGGCGGTGAGCGCGTTCACCCCGCCCTTGGCCGCGCCGTAGGGCACGCGGTTGAGGCTGCGGGTGGCGATGGACGAGACGTTGACGATCGCGCCACTGCCCTGCCCCAGCATCACCGGCAGCGCCGCGTGGCAGCACCACAGGGTGGGGAACAGCGAGCGGCGCACTTCGGCCTCGATCTGCTGCGCTTCGTAGTGCTCGAACGGCTTGGCCCAGATCGTGCCGCCGACGTTGTTGATCAGAATGTCCAGGCGGCCGAAGTGCTTGACCGCCGCTGCCACCACCCGCGCGCATTCGTCGTATTGCTCAAGGTCGGCGGTCAGCACCAGCGGCTGGTTGGGCAGCGCCTCCAGTTCGTAGACCAGCTCGGAGCGGTCCACCAGCACCAGCCGCGCGCCTTCGGCGGCCAGGCGCTGGGCCACGCCCAGGCCGATGCCCTGGGCTGCGCCGGTGACCAACGCAATTTTGTTCTCGAATCGATTCATGAGGTGTCCTCTGTAGCCGCTGCCGCCAGGCTGCGCTGGCCGGGGTGAACCCTGAAGATTTCCAGCGGGGCTCAAGGCCAGCGCAGCCTTCGGCAGCGGCTACGGTGATGGGGGCATCAAGCCGCAGCGAATTTTTCGAAATAGAAGTTGGCAGGCACGATGGCCTGGTCACGCAGGTAAGCGCTCACCGCCTCCACCATCGGCGGCGGACCGCACAGGTACAGGTCCACGTCACCGTCGTTGAGGTGCACAGGCTCGATATGCTGGGTCACGTAGCCTTTGCGCGGGTAGGTGCTATCAGGGCTGGCCACGCAGGCGTTGTAGGTGAAGTTCGGAATGCGCGCCGCCAGGGCTTCCAGCCGCGCGGTTTCCACCAGGTCGATGTCGTGGGTTACGCCATAGATCAAGTGCATCGGGTACTCGCTGCCCTGCTCGGCGATGCGTTCGAGCATGGCGGTGAACGGCGCCAGACCCGTGCCGCCCGCCAGCAGCAACAGCGGCCGACGGATGTCGCGCAGGTAGAAGCTGCCCAACGGGCCTGCCAGGGTCATGCTGTCACCGGCCTTGGCCAGGCTGGTGAGGAAGCTGCTCATCAAGCCGCCCGGCACGTTGCGAATCAGGAAGCTGACCTCGCCATTGCGTTGCAGCGAGCTGAAGGAATAGGCCCGGGTATGCTCGCTGCCCGGCACTTGCAGCTTCACGTACTGCCCCGGCAGGAACGCCAGCTGGCTAAGGGCCTCACCCTTGATTTTCAGGGCGATGGTGCTGTCGGACAACTGCTCCACGGCGCTGATGGTGGCCTCGTACTTGGCCTGCCTGGTCTTGCACACGTCCGAGGACGCCGGCACGCGCACCACGCAGTCGCTTTGTGCGCGCATCTGGCAGGTCAGCACAAAGCCTTGGGCCGCTTCCTCTTCGGTCAGGGCGTCTTCGATGTATTCCTCGCCCAGCTCGTATCGGCCCGCCTCGGCGAAGCATTTGCAGGTGCCGCAGGCGCCATCGCGGCAGTCCAGGGGGATGTTGATGCCCTGGCGGTAGGCGGCGTCGGCCACGGTCTCGGTGGCGCTGCTGTCGATGAAACGGGTGACGCCATCTTCGAAATTCAGTGCGATCTTGTAGGTCATGCTGGCCGCCTCAGATGTGGTAGATGTCGATCAGCTGGCGCACGTAGTCATTCTTCAGCACCACCTTCTTGGCCTTGATCAATGGCTGCTCGCCACGAGTGTCGAGGGTGTAGAAGCTGGTACCGAAGTAGCTGTCCACGGTCTTGTAGCGAAAGCTCAGGGTGTGCCAGTTGAAGCGCACCTGGGCCACGCCGTCGCGCTGTTCCAGCAGCTCGATGTTGCTGAGGTTGTGCGAGGTGCGGGTGTCGGGAATGCTGGCGCTGGAGCGCTCGGTCTTGATGCGGAATACACGGTCTTCCAGGCCGTCGCGGCGGCCGTACCAGATCAGCGAAATCTCCCGTTGCGGGTCCTGGGTCAGTTCGTCGTTGTCGTCCCAGCTGGGCATCCAGAAGGTCGCGTTCGGGGCATAGAGCTCCAGCCAGTCGTCCCAGGCCTTGTCGTCCAGGTAACGGGCTTCGCGGTAGAGGAAATCGCGCACGGCGTCATGGCTGATCATTGCACCACCTCCACGGCGATGCGCTCGGCCTGCAGGGCCTGGATCATGGTCTGCTGCCAGTACTTGTGCTGCATCACGAACAGGCCTTCGTCCTCGGTGCGCACGCCGCTGAGCTGCGGGTGCAGGTCGATTTCCACCGCGGCGGCGTCGGCGCCTTCCACCCAGTGGGCGGCGCCGCGGGACATGTCGTTCCAGGCGGTGGTGCTGCCCTGGTAGCCCAGCTGGCAGGAGCGGAACTCCTCCAGGTCGTCGGGGGTGGCCATGCCGCTGACGTTGAAGAAGTCCTCGTACTGGCGAATGCGCTGGGCGCGCGCGGCATCGCTCTCGCCCTTGGGCGCAATGCAGTAGATGGTAATTTCGGTGCGATTGACGTCGATGGGCCGGGCGATGCGGATCTGCGAGCTGAACTGGTCCATCAGGTAGACGTTGGGGTACAGGCACAGGTTGCGCGAGTTCTGGATCATCCAGTCGGCGCGGGCGCTGCCGAACTGTTGCGCCAGCTCGTCGCGGCGCTCGTACAGCGGGCGGTCCTGGGGATTAGACCAGCGGGTCCACAGCAGCATGTGGCCCTTGTCGAAGGAGTAGAAGCCCCCACCCTGCTTGGCCCAGCCGCCAGCGCTCATGGTCTTGGCCGTTGCATCGGCCTCGCGCTGCTGGCGCTGCTGCTGGGTGGCAGCGTAGTTCCAATGCACGGCGCTGACGTGGTAGCCGTCGGCGCCGTTCTCGGCCGTGAGTTTCCAGTTGCCTTCGTAAACGTAGCTGCTGGACCCGCGCAGTACTTCCAGGCCGTCGGGGGACTGGTCGACGATCATGTCGATGATCTTCGCCGACTCGCCCAGGTGCTCCACCAGCGGTGGCACATCGGGGTTCAGGGAACCGAACAGGAAGCCGCGGTAGGACTCGAAGCGCGCGACCTTGGTCAGGTCGTGGGAGCCTTCGCAGTTGAAGCTTGACGGGTAGCCGGCCTCGGCCGGGTCTTTCACCTTCAGTAGCTTGCCGGCGTTGTTGAAAGTCCAGCCGTGGAAGGGACAGGTGTAGGAACTGCGGTTGCCGGTCTTGTGCCGGCACAGCATGGCGCCGCGGTGGCTGCAGGCGTTGAGGAAGGCGTTGAGCTCGCCGGCCTTGTTGCGGGCGATGAAGATGGGCTGGCGGCCCATCTGGGTGGTGTAGTAGTCGTTGACGTTGGGGACCTGGCTTTCGTGGGCCAGGTACAGCCAGTTGCCCTCGAAGATGTGCTTCATCTCCAGGTCGAACAGCCGCGGGTCGGTGAACATCTCGCGCTTGCAGCGGTAGATGCCCTGCGCGCGGTCTTCCTGCAGCAAGGCATTGAGGTAATCGATTCCCAGGGTCATGGCCGGGGCCTCCGTTGTTATTGTTCAGGCACCTCCAGCGTACGAATGGGTGGGTATGGCCGATAGCCGATCCGTGCAGACCGCTATCCGTTGCGTGCAAGGCCGTCGCGGCGGCGCTTCAAGGTCTCGGACGGCAGCTCGCCGAACTGCTTGCGGTACTGCTCGGCAAAGCGCCCCAGGTGCATGAAGCCATGGTCCATGGCCAGCTCGGACAGGCTGCGGACCTTGCAGGTGGGGTCGCCCAGGCAGGCATGGATACGCGCCAGCCGGCGCTGGCGGATGTACTGCGCCGGCGTGGCGCTGGCGTTGCGCTCGAACAGGCCGTACAGGCTGCGCACGCTCACCTGCGCCACCTGGGCCAGGGCTTCCGGGGCCAGGTCCTGGCCCAGGTGGCGGTCGATGTGCTCCACCACCCGTTCGAAGTTCATGGGCGGCTCGTCGCCGGTCAGGGGCACCACGTTGGTCAGCTCCAGCAGTTTGCTGGCGATGATCTGCGTGTAGTGGGCCTGCACCCGCGGCGGCGTGCAGGCCTCTTCCGCCTCCTGGCAGACCATGCCCAGCAGGCTCACCAGGCTGGGCAGCTGGTCGAGCCGGTAGCGCTGCTGGCCGAAGCGCACGCCAGCCGCCGGCAGTGCCCAGCGCTGCTGCTGGCACAGACCATCGAGCAGGCGCACCGGCACCTTGACGATGAATTTCTCGCAGTCGGCCGAATAGGTCAGGTCCACCGGCTCGTCGGGGTTGATCAGCAGCAGTTCGCCCGGCGCCAGGTAATGGGCTTCGCGGCCATGGCGCCACAGGCAATGGCCGTGCAGCAGCACCTGCAGGTGGAAAAAGCGCTCCAGCGCCGGCGACACCACGCGCACGGCGGCGCCGTAGCCCAGGCGGCACAGGTCCAGCTCGGCGAACGAGCGATGGCTGAGGTGGGCCAGCGGACGGCTGGCGCGCGGCAGCTGGATGCAATGGTTGCCCACGTGCTGGTTGACGTACTGCGACACCGCGTGGGGGTCGGCCAGGTGAAAGACTTCGCTGCGCTGGCCCAGTAAAGGCGTGTGCATGGCGGGGGTACTCTGATTGTTTTTATTGGTGGCTACATCTTCACCCTTTGCGGGCGCGGGCGCCAATAGGCGCAAGGTCTGGTGCGATACCCAGCGGGTATGGGGCAAAGGCCCCGTCCCTGGGGATTTGCCCCGTTCATGGGGCTAGTGTTGCGCCAGTATCAGCTACCGCCGCGATCGTCACCTGGCTCGCCCGCGGCGTGGGCGCCGTGGTCATCGCCCACTTCGCCGGCAGCGTGCACGCCATGGTCGTCGCCCACTTCACCGGCAGCGTGCACGCCGTGGTTGTCGCCCGCTTCGGCGTGGGTGCCGCTGCGGCCGGAGGTCGAGGCGCCTGCGTGGCCGTCGCCATGGGTGCCGCCGCTGCTGGCGGAACCACCGTGGCTGCCACCACTGCCACTGTTGCCGCCGCCTCCGCTGCCACCACTGCCTCCGCCGCCTCCGCTGCCACCACCACTGCCTCCGCCTCCGCCGCTACCTCCACCTCCTCTACCGCCACCATGGCCACCGCTGCCGCCCTCCTTGGCATGGACACTGGAAAAACCGCCGAGTGAATCGGGTATCAGCACCACGGACGCCGACAACACCACGCCCATGGCCACTGCCAACAACGATTTCGTGATCAACATGCCTACCTCCACCAAACGCTAGGGATGGGTCTTGCACTAGCAGCCGTAGCAAGGGGCAGGCCACCCCTTGATTGTCCCCAATTCAGAATCAATATTTCTCAAATAAGGCTAATTGTCCCTTCATGTCATCCTCCGTAAAGTAGCCCCCATACCAACCACACAACGTTTGAAGGAACAACCTCATGACCATTCGCAAAGCCCTCACCGCTTCCCTGCTGGCCCTGTCCATCAACAACGCCTTCGCCGCCGACACCGGCGCCGAGCACCACACCCAGGCGTTCCTCGACGCGCTCAATGCCGGCGGTGGCAAGCCACTCGAACAGCTGAGCCCCAAGGACGCCCGTGCAGTGCTGACCGGCGCGCAGAACTCGGTGAAGGTTGACCTCAGCGGCACCGAGGTCAGCAACAAGACCATCCAGGCCAACGGCCAGGCCATCAAGCTGACCATCGTGCGGCCGGCCAAGGTGAAGGGGGAGCTGCCGGTGTTCATGTTCTTCCACGGCGGCGGCTGGGTGCTGGGCGACTACCCGACCCACGCCCGCCTGATCCACGACCTGGTGGTGAATTCCGGCGCCGTGGCGGTGTACGTCGACTACACGCCGTCGCCGGAAGCGCACTACCCCACCGCCATCAACCAGGCCTACGCCGCGACCCGCTGGGTGGCCGAGCATGGCCAGCAGATTGGCGTGGACGGCAAGCGCCTGGCGGTAGCGGGCAACAGCGTGGGCGGCAACATGGCCGCGGTAGTGGCGCTGATGGCCAAGGAACAGGGCGCCCCGCAACTGAAGTTCCAGCTGCTGCTGTGGCCGGTGACCGACGCGCACTTTGACAATGGCTCGTACCAGCAGTACGCCGAGGGGCACTTCCTGACCAAGAACATGATGACCTGGTTCTGGGACAGCTACACCACCGACGCCGCCCAGCGCGCCGAGATCCATGCCTCACCGTTGCAAGCCAGCCCCGAGCAGCTCAAGGGCCTGCCACCGGCCCTGGTGCAGACCGCCGGCCTGGACGTGCTGCGCGACGAAGGCGAGGCCTACGCCCGCAAACTGGACGCCGCCGGCGTGGACGTGACCGCCGTGCGCTACAACGGCATGATCCATGACTACGGGCTGCTCAACCCGCTGAGCAACATCCCCGAGGTCAAGGCAGCCATGCGCCAGGCCGGCCTGGAACTCAAGGCACACCTCAACTGACGCAGCCTGGCGGCAGCTGCTACGCGAATGCGTATACCCCATATCGCGGCCAAGGCCGGCTCCTACCACGAACGGTGTAGGAGCCGACTTTAGTCGCGATGCAGACGACGCCAATTCAAGACAGTTGCTGCGACGAACCCCGTAGCAGCGGCCGCAGGCCGCGTCAGCTCATGGCCTGCTCACGATGCCGCCCCCGCAAACACCACAGCGGAAACGGCAAGGTCACCAGCAGCAACAGCCACAGCAACGCATACACCGCGTCCACCCCCTCGTTCTGCAGGTTGACGAACAACTTCACCGGGATGCCCTGGGGGAAGTAGGCGAAGACCATCACTATCCCGAACTCACCGATCACCCGCGCCCAGGTAATGGCCAGGCCGTTGGCCAGGCTGCGTCTCGCCAGCGGCACCGTCACCCGCCAGAACACCTCACCCGCCGTGCTGCCCAGGCTGCGCGCCGCCTCTTCCAGGCTGCGCGGCACCTGCTCGAAGGCATTGCGCGCGCACAGCACGTAGTACGCCAGCCCTCCATAAACCTGCGCCAGCACGAAGGCCGGCGGGTTGTTGTTCAGGCTCAGGCCCAGGTGCTGCAGCCCTTCGCCGAAATAGCCGTAGGGTCCATAGGCCGTCACCAATACGATGCCCATGGCCAGCGGCGGGGTCAGCAGGTTGAGCAGCACCGCGCCTTCCACCAGCCCGCGCCAGCGTGCCTGGGTGCGCGCCAGCCAGAACGCCAGCGGCGTGCCCAGCAGCACGATCAGCAGCATCGACAGGGCCGTCAGCCCCAGCGACACCGCCACCGCGTTCCAGTCACCGTACGCCAGTTGCAGATGCGCCCAACCGGTAGCGGCCACCAGGGCCAGCAACGGCGCCACCAGCACCAGCAGCGCCGGCAGCCCCAGCCACGCCGAGCCTGCGCGCCTCATGCGGTCACAGCGCCGGGCCCTTGGGCTGGCCGTAGCCGTTGGCCTGGAACAGCTGCTGGCCTGCCGCCGATTGCAGGTAGCTGACAAACGCCTTGGCGCGCGCCGGGTCCGGCGCGTTCTTCAGGACGGCGGCGTAGAACACCAGCGGCTGCGGGGTGACCACCTGGGCGCTGCCGTCCTTGCCGGGCAGGCTGAGGCTGACGGTGTCGTACCAGTCGTGGCTGAAGGTGGGGTTGCTCAGGTTGATCTCATCGGGCAGGGCAATGTAGGGCAGCTTGGCCGACAGGGTGGCGCTTTCGTAACCGGACGCTGCGTCCACCTGCCCCGACTCCAGGCGCGTCAGCAGGCCGCCCTCGCCGAACACCTGCTCGGGGTTCTGGTCATCACCCAACACGGCCTTGGCCAGGCCCGGCTGCTGGTAATACTTCTCCGCCAGCTTGAAAGTGAAGATGATGTTCTGGCCCTGGGGGTCGGTGGCCGCATCGGTGCGGCCAAAGCGCAGGCCGGGGCGCTGCAGCACCTGCCACCACGGCTGGGTGCCTTGGCTGGCGGCCTGCAACTGGCTGGCGAACCGGCTCTTGGGGTTGTAGGCGATGACCATGCGCGTGCTGGCCACCGGCACCGCCTGGTCCACCAGCCCCGCCTGCTTGAGCACCTCGATGGGCCCGGGGGTGATGGACACGAACACATCCGCCACCACCTTCTTCGACGCCAGCAACCGCGCCATGCCATAGGCGCCCTGCCCCTGGCCCTGGTACGCCACGTGCTCGCGCTGGGCAAACGCCGGGCCCAGTGCCTTGTCCATCACCACACCCATGGAACCGGCGTAGGTGACCTGGATCGTGTCCTGGGCGTGAGCGGCCACGGCGCTGGCCATGGCCAGGCCGGCCAGCAGCCCCTGAACGGTTGTCTTCGACATGCGTGTGCGCCCCTCGGTCGCTATTTACCTGGTTATATAGCGCCGATGATAACGGATCCCCCGTCGCAGCGGCCACCAGGCCGCGTCCATGGGCGCGGCGTTGTGCCAGGCATGCTGTGGCGCGTCCGGACGCAGCCTTCGGCAGCTGCTACGGGGGGGTGGGGAACCGGACTGATGCGCACAGGCCGGTGCCGGAGGGGTTGGTGGCGAGGCTGACGCGTGCGCCGTGGCGCACGGCGATGGCCTGGACGATGGACAGGCCCAGGCCCGAGCCGCTTTCGCGGGTGCCCAGGCTGCGGTAGAAGGGATCGAACACGCGCTCGCGCTCGGCCTCGGCGATGCCCGGGCCGCTGTCGCGCACCTGGATCAGCGCCTCGCCTTCGGCCAGCGCCACGGCCAGGTCGACGCGGCCGCCGGGCGGCGTGTAGCGGATGGCGTTGTCCAGCAGGTTGCGCACCAGGGTGTGCAGCGCCAACGGGCTGAGCGGCAGGGTCAGCGCCGGCCCGGGTTCCACGCCCAGGTCGATGCCCTTGGCTTCGGCCAGCGGCCACAGGGCTTCCAGCACCTGGCGAAAGACCTCATGCACCACCGCCGTCTCGGCCGAGGCGCCGCCCTCCTGGGCCGCGGCCAACGCCAGCAGTTGCTCCACCAGTTGCTTGCCCCGTTCGATGCCCAGCTGCAGGGTGGCCAGCCGCTGCTGAGCCAGCGCCGGCATGGGCGCCACCGCCAGCCGTTCGGCCTGCAGCGACAACGCGGCCAACGGCGAGCGCAGCTCGTGGGCGGCGTCGGCGACGAAGCGGCGCTGCTCATCCATGGCCCCGGCCACCCGCCCCAGCAGGCCGTTGATGGCCAGCACGAAGGCGCGGATCTCGCTGGGCAGGTGCTGCTCGTCCATGGGGTGCAGTTGCTGGTCGTCGCGTTGCTCCACCTCGCTGGCCAGCTGGGCGATGGGGCGGAACACCTTGCGCACCAGGTCAGCCACCACCATCAGCAGCACCGGGAACAGAATCAAAAAAGGCAACAGCCCGCGCCAGGCGCTTTCCCGTGCCTCACGGTCGCGGGTGCCGGTTTCCTGGGCCACGGCAATGCGCTGGCCGCTGGCGGTGGTGTGCACCAGCACCCGAAACGGCTCGCCGCCCACCTGTTGGGTGGAGAGGCCATCGGCCAAATCAGTGGGCAGCGGCAACGGCAGCGCGGCATCATCCTGCCCCAGGGCCTGGCTGCCATCGGCCAGGTACTGGACGATGATGCGCGACTCTTCATCGTCGCCCTTGATGGCCTGGCCTTCCGCAGGGTATGCCAGGGTCATGTGCTGGCGGTCGAACAGCGTGGCCATCTGGCGCAGGGTGTTGTCCTGCATCTCCAGTGCCTCATCGAAGGCGGAGACAAAGGCAAACACCCCGGCGACGATGGCCACCACCAGGATGGCCGCCGACAGGGTTACCGACAGGCGAAGCTGGATGGACTCGTTCAGGCGTTTTTTGCAACCAGCCATCCCATCCCCCTGACGTTCTTGATCACCTGGCTGCCCAGCTTGCGGCGCAACGAGTGGATCAGGAACTCCACGGCGTTGCTCTCCACCTCGTTGCCCCAGGCGTAGATGCGGTCCTCCAGTTCGCTGCGCGACAGGATCGCGCCGGGGCGCAGCAGCAGCGCCTGCAACAGCGCGAACTCGCGGTTGGACAGTTGCACGTCACTGGCCTCGGGGCTGCTGGCCAGCTTGGTCACCGGGTCGAGGCTGACCACGCCGTTGCCCAGCAGCGGTTGCGCGCTGCCGCCGCGGCGGCGCACCACCGCGCGCATGCGCGCCAGCAGTTCGGCCATGTGGAAGGGTTTGAGCAGGTAGTCATCGGCGCCGCCGTCGAGGCCGCGCAGGCGGTCGTCGAGGCTGTCACGGGCGGTGATGATCAGCAGCGGCGCGGTGTGCCGGGCGGCCCGCAGGCTGTCGAGCACGCCCAGGCCGTCCTTGCCGGGCAGGCCCAGGTCCAGCAGCACCAGGTCGTAGTGCTGGGTGCGCAGGGTGGCCAGCGCCGCGAGGCCATCGGTGACCCAGTCCACGGCGTCGCCGTTGTCGGTGAGCGCGCCCTGCACTGCGTCGCCGATCATGGGGTCGTCTTCCACCAGCAGGATTCGCATCGTTGGCCCTTTCCTCGATCGGCGCGCGCCGGGGTTATTTGCCGCCTTGCAACGACGTGAAGGTCGCCAGCAGCGCGGTCATCGCCGCCTGGCAATCCTGCTGCACCGGGGTGCCGGCGCGCAAGGCCTCCAGCGCCTTGTCGATGGCATCGTCGAGTTTATGCCAGTCGCTGGCGGCGCGTGGCTTGAGGCCCGCCTCGGCACCGTCCCAGGCCAGTTCCAGGTCCTTGATGCGGGTCTTCGCCGCAGGCAGCTGGTTCTTGTCCACCAGGCCCGCCACGTCGCTGGCGATGGCCTGGAACGCCGACAGGTCGCCCAGCCGCGTGGCCGCGGCCTGGGTGCTGCCGGCGGCGGCCGGCTTGGCGGCCTCCGGCGGTTTCGAGCAGCCGGTGGCCACGCCCAGCAGGGCGATGGCGGCGAGGATAGCGGTCTTGCGTACCAGGTGTTTGGCGTAATGCATGGGAAGTTCCTTGAGTCAGGGTGAAGGAGTATTCAGTGGGCAAGGCGCTGGCGGCTGACGCTCCATTGCGCCACGCTGACCAGCATCAGGATCACGCAGAGGAAGATCGCGCTGGTCCAGGCGGCGCCCATGCCCAGGCCGCCGTAGGTCTTGGCCTGGGTGAGCAGGTCGCCCAGGGAGGCGCCGAAGGGTCGGGTGAGGATGTAGGCGATCCAGAAGGTCAGCACGGCGTTGGCGCCCAGGCGCCAGGCCACCAGGGTGGCGGCGATCAGTGCACCGAAGATCACCGCGCCCAGGGTGAAGCCCAGGCCCAGCGCCTCGGTGGCCAGGTCGCCGGCGGCAGTGCCCAGGGCGAAGGTGCAGAGCACCGTGGCCCAATAGAACAGCTCGCGCCGCGGGGTGACGATGGCCTGGATGGACAGGCTGCGCTCCACCGCGAACCAGATGGCGAACAGCAGCGCCAGCAGCACCGAGAACACCGCCGTGCTGGCGTACAGGCTGACGCCAAGTTTGTCAGTGAGCACGTCGGTGATCTGCGTGCCGACGATGCTCACCAGCACCACCGACAGCCAATACACCCACGGGGTGTAGGCCCGGGTGCGCAGCTGGGTCGCCAGGGCGATGGCCAGCAGCACGGCCATGCCGATGCTGGTCACCGCCTGGCCGAGGCCGACGTCGACCGCCAGGTAGTCCGCGCAGGTTTCGCCCACGGTGGTGGACATGATCTTGATCACCCAGAAGGACAGCGTCACTTCGGGGACCTTGTTCAGCCAGTCGGCTGCGGTGAGAGGTTTCATGCGGGGCTGCTCCGTTTCACGATAAGCAGCAGCCTACGCAACGAAACTTAGCCCAGCCTGAGCCCCCAAACCCCGTAGCAGCGGCCGACGGCCGCGTCCCTGGACACCGCGGTGCCTGGGGACGCGGCCTTTGGCCGCTGCTACGGAGGGAGGTGTCAGGCGATCGGGACCAGGGGGTCGGCGGCGGCCCAGGCGGCGTCGCGGTCGGCGGCTGGCGGGTAGATCCATACGGTGTTGATCTGGGTCTTCAGCGCCTTGGCTTCCTCGCGCACCAGTTTCACCTGGCGGTCCCAGCCCTCGGTGTACACCGCGCCCCAGGCGCCCAGGTCCAGGCAGGTGACGTACTTGGGCTGGCGGTACGGCAGCGGCTCAAGGCCCAGCACCTGGGCGGCGACGTTATAGCCGCTGAAACGGCCCAGCATGATCGCGTGCTGGCAGGTCATCAGGGCGTGGTTGCCCAGGTCGTCGGTGGCGGCGTGGGCGACGTCGCCGGTGGCGAAGATGTCGTCCTGGCCAATCACCTTGAGGCTGCTGTCCACGTGCAGGCGGCCCAGGGCATCACGCTCGCCGGGGACCTGGGTGGTCAGGCCGTGGGCGCGCACGCCGGTGGTCCAGATCACCGTGCTGGCCTCGATGCGCTGGCCGTCGTCGAGGGTCACGCCCTGCTCGTCCACCGCCACCACCGACGCCTGCAGGCGCCAGCTCACGCCCAGCTCGTCGCTGGCCTGGGCGATGGATTCGGCGATCTGCGCGCCCATGCTGCCGCCCACCTGCGCGCCGCGGTCAACGATGATCACCTCCACCGCGGCGTCGGCGCCGAGGATTTCACGCAAGCGCGCCGGCATTTCCGCAGCGGTCTCGATGCCGGTGAAACCACCGCCGGCCACCACCACCGTGTTGCGCGCACGGCTGGCAGGCTGGCTGGCCAGGCCCTTGAGGTGCGCCTCCAGGCGCATGGCCTGCTCGATCTGGTCGACGTCAAACGCATGGGCCGCCACGCCGGGGGTGTCGGGCAGCGCCAGGCCGCTGCCGGTGGCCAGCACCAGTTTGTCGTAGCTCACCGCCTGGATGGCACCGTGGGCGTCGGTGTAGCGCACCAGCTTGTGCGCCACGTCGATGGACTGCGCCGCGCCCTGGATGAACTCCACACCCACGGCGTACAGCAGTTCACCAATGGGTGCCGCCAGGCGGTGGGCGTTGGGCTCATAGAAGCGCGGGCGGATGCGCAGCTCGGGCTGCGGCGCCAGCAGGCTGACGCGCGTGTCGTGGTGGCCGTGCTGGTTGAACAGGCGCGTGGCGCCCAAGGCAGTCCATACACCGCCGAAACCGGCACCAAGGATAAGGATGTGCTGTTGCATGCTGCGCTCCAGAGGGGCAAGGGAGGCGGCTGGGTGCGCCTCGATAACTACGACTATATTTGTCGTAGTTTAATTTGGCAATCCCCCTTCCATCGGACAGGCTGCGTTGCCGGGCTGCATGAGCATTGCTAGAATGGCGACTCATTCAGTCGGAGATCCACCATGTCGCTCTACAGCGCGGGCGTTGAATACGGCATCCATTGCCTGATTTTCCTGGTGGGCCCCGGTGGCGACAGCCGCGAAGCCAGCGTGCGCGACCTGGCCGACCTGCAGGGCGTGCCCCAGGACTACCTGGCAAAGATCTTTACCAAGCTGGCGAAGGCAAAACTGGTGGCCGCCACCGAAGGCGTGCGCGGCGGTTTCCGCCTGGCGCGGCCGGCGGACGAGATCAGCCTGCTGGATGTGGTCAACGCCATCGACGGGCGCAAGCTGATTTTCGACTGCCGCGAAATCCGCGGCCGCTGCGCGCTGTTCGACGGCGAGCCGCCGGCCTGGGCGCTGGAGGGTGGCTGCGCGGTACACGGGGCGATGCTCACGGCGCAGCAGCGCATGGAAGAGGCGCTGGCGCAGCAGACCATCCTGGACATGGCCCGCAAGGTGGGGCGCAAGGCCCCGGCGGAATTTGGCGGGCAGGTGGATGAGTGGATCAATGAGCGGCGCGACCGCAAGATTCAGGTCACATCAGTGCCCTGAACCTGTGGGAGCTGGCTTGCCAGCGAGCTTTTGAGGCCCGAAAAACTCGCTGGCAAGCCAGCTCCCACAGGTATTACACGCGGAACCGGCGCAGCACGTTGTCCAGCTGCTGGCTCAGGGTTTTCAGTTGCGCGCTGGCGCCGTTGGATTGCTCCGCCGCCTGCGCCGCGTGGCGGGACAGTTCGGCGGCCTGGGTGACGTTCTGGTTGATGTCTTCCACCACGTGGGCCTGCTGCAGCGTGGCGCTGGCGATGGAGGCATTCAGGCCGTTGAGTTTGTTCAGCGCCTGGCTGATGGACGCCAGGCTCTGGCCGGCCAGGTTGGCCTGTTCGATGGTGAGCTGGGAGGCACGGCTGCTGTCGCCGATCACCTTCACCGCAGCGTCGGAATGACGCTGCAGGCGCTCGATCATCGCCTGGATTTCCGCCGTTGATTTCTGCGTGCGCTGGGCCAGCAGCCGCACCTCGTCCGCCACCACCGCAAAGCCCCTGCCCTGTTCCCCGGCCCGCGCTGCTTCAATGGCCGCGTTCAGCGCCAGCAGGTTGGTCTGCTCGGCAATGGCGCTGATCACCTCCAGCACGCTGCCAATCTGTGTGCTTTCGCTGGCCAGGGTGCGAATCACCTCGACCGCCTGGCCGATGGTGCCGGACAACTGGTCGATCTGCCGCAGGCTGCTGTCGATATTGGCCTGGCCGCGCTGGGCCTCGGATTCGGCGTCGCGCATCTCGCTGGCCGCATGCTCGGCGTTCTTGGCCACGTCCTGCACGCCATAGGTCACCTGGTTCACCGCGGTGGCCACCAGTTCCATCTGCTGCGACTGCTGCTGGCTGCGCACCTGCGCCTGGTCGGCGTCCACCTCCAGCTCACCGGAAGCCTGGCCAAGGCGCGTGGCCGATTGCTGCAGGTCGCTGACCACCTGGCGTAGGGTGGCGACGAAGGCGTTGAAGTGGTGGGCCAGTTGGGTGACCTCGTCGTTGCCCTGCTCCTCCAGGCGCCGGGTCAGGTCGCTGTCGCCGCTGGCGATACTGGCCATGGCCTGCACCGCGGTGTTCAGCGGGCGGACGATGCTGCGCGCGATCAGAATCACCAACAGCGCCATGATCAGGATGATGCCCAGGCTGATGGCCGCGGCCTTCAGCACCTGCTGATGAAACTCGGCCTCGACGTCGTCCACGTACACGCCCGAACCGATGATCCAGCCCCAGGGCGCGAACAGGCTGATGTACGAGGTTTTCTCCACCGGCGCGCTGGCGCCCGGCTTGGGCCAGCGATAATTCACCACCCCGGCGCCCTGGGCCTTGGCCAGCGCGACCATGGCATTGAATACCTCGACGCCGTCCGGGTCCTTGATGGCCGACAGGTCCTGGCCGTTCAGCTTGGGGTTGGCCGGGTGCATGATCATCACCGGGCGCAGGTCGTTGATCCAGAAGTAATCGGTCTGGTTGTAGCGCAGCCCGCCCACTGCCGCCATGGCCTGGGCCTGGGCCTGCTCGCGGGTCAGGGTGCCGGCGGTTTCCAGGCCGTGGTAGTAATCCAGCAGGCCGCTGGCCGTCTGCACCACGTGCATGGTCTTCTGCGCCTTGGCGTCGTACAGGTCATCGTGGATCTGCCTGACCATCGCCACTGCCATGGCGCACAGCATCAACGCCGCCACCAGCAGGATCAGCCACAAACGGCGGCTGATGGAAAGATTGCGCATGTTCATGTCCGCTACTCCGTGCATTGTTTTTGTTATGGCCTTTGAGAGGCCATCGGCGCGGGGGACGGGAAATGAAGGGGCCAGGTGCCGGTGTCCGGTATTAGGCATAAATGCCGTGCAGCGAAGCTGCACATGAAGTGCACTCGATCAAGCGCGTGATCTGGCTTGTGATCTGCTGTTGATCTGCTGTTGATCTGCTGTTGATCTGGCTCTTGATCTTGATTGTATGCCCCGTAAAGCGCCCGGGCCGACTGGAGGCGTTGATCAAGCGGTCCCTGGCGTAGCCGGGGAAGACGGAACCGGAGGCGCTTCTATTCCGGGCCGTCGTCCGCTTGAGCGACGCCGGAGGGAGGGGACCCGTAGCGCAGCGGAGGGCCCAAGCAGGGGCAAGCCCTTTTTGCTTATTTTTTGGCTGGGCCGGCACACCGGGCGACTGCCAAAAAGTGAGTCGCCGTAAGGGCGAAACGGTCAGTGGGAGTGTCAGAAATTTTGTGTTCGGGCATAACATGAGTAAGAGGTGCATGCATGCCAACCAAAAAGAAAACCCCGCTCCGCGAGCTACCAAAAATCCCGAAAGAGCTGCTGGAGCAGTTCGTTGACGGGCCAATGACGGCCGAAGCTATCGAGGATGCCTCTGCGGCGTTCAAGAAGGCCCTGATTGAACGAGCTTTGAGTGCCGAACTCGGCCATCACTTGGGCTATCCGCCGGGCGCGCAGCGCCCAGAGGATGAAACCAATCACCGTAACGGCAAAACCGGCAAGACGGTCTTGACCGGTGATGGGCCCATCCGACTGGAAATCCCGCGCGACCGGGACGGCACTTTCGCCCCCATTCTGATTCCCAAGCACGAGCGCCGTTACACCGGTTTCGACGACAAGATCATCGCCATGTATGCCCGTGGCATGACGGTCAGGGAAATCCGTGCGTTTCTCTCCGAGCAATACGGCACGGACGTTTCGCCTGACTTCATCAGCTCGGTAACCGACGAGGTGATGGCTGAGATCGGTGCGTGGCAACAGCGGCCCCTGGAGCCTATGTACCCGGTTATTTTCTTCGATGCGCTGCGGGTCAAAATCCGCGAAGAAGGACTGGTTCGCAACAAGGCGGTCTACCTTGCGCTGGGTGTTTTGCCTGACGGAACCCGCGATATCCTGGGTATCTGGATCGAGACGACCGAGGGCGCCAAGTTCTGGATGAAGGTCTTCAACGACCTCAAGACGCGGGGCGTGGAAGATGTGCTGATCGCCGTCACCGACGGGCTCAAGGGCATGCCAGAAGCGCTGGCGGCGGTTTATCCGCAGACGACGCTGCAGACCTGCATCGTCCACTTGATCCGCAACAGCCTGGATTACGTGGCCTGGGACAAGCGACGCGAGTTGACCAAGGCGCTCAAACCCATCTACCAGGCGCTGAACGCCGAGGTAGCTGAGCAGGCGCTGAACGACTTTGAAGCCGGCCCTTGGGGCAAGCAACACCCCACCGTGGTTGCAGCCTGGCGGCGGGCGTGGGACCGGGTCATCCCGTTCTTCGTGTTCCCACCAGCCATACGGAAGGTGATCTACACCACCAACGCCATCGAGAGCATAAACTCCCAGCTGCGCAAGATTATCAAGACACGAAGCCACTTCCCTACGGACGAGGCGGCGACGAAGCTTATCTGGCTGGGATTGCGAAATATCACGGCAAACTGGGGCAATGCGGCTCAGGATTGGAAGAGTGCGATGAATCAATTCGCGATTCTGTACGGTGATCGGTTTATCAGGCCGACCTGGTAAGAGCACGGCCTGCCTGACGGCAGGCCGTTACCGGCTCGTACACAAAATATCTGACAGTCCCCGGTCAGTGGTCGCACCGCGAAAATGGATATGTCCGAAGCCCTCAAAAGCGGGATCCAAATACCGTGAACATATCCATTACCGAGGGTGATGCAGAATCACCTTTCCGGCCTTACGCCGGCTCACTTTTTGTCAAACGCCACAAAAAGTAAGCAAAAAAGGCTTGCCCCTGCTTGGTCCCTCCGCTGCGCTGCGGGTCCCCTCCCTCCGGCGTCGCCCAAGCGGCCGACGGCCCGGAATAGAAGCGCCTCCGGTTCCGTCTTCCCCGGCTACGCCGTGGACCGCTCGGCCAACGCCTCCAGTCGGCCCTGGCGCTTTATGGGGCACACAATCAAGATCAAAGGCCGCACGGGATCAAGGTCAAGATCAAGGGCGCGATTGCGTTGGTTGAAATAGCGCGTTTCACGCGTTTTCCGCCGCGATCTGTTCGGAGGCTGCAACGTAGTCGGCCTGGAACTGCGGCGATTCAATCCACGCCAACGCCTGCGCCTCATCGGCGCCGGCCGACCATTGGCGGTATTCCAGCAGGGCAGCGAGGATAAAGTCCATGGCGCCCTCCTCGCCTTCCTGCTCGAACACCAGCACCAGCAGCGGGTGCGACAGGAACGCCTTGCACAGCGCCAGCTGGCTGCTGGCCTCGGCATCACGCATCAGCTTGAACAGCTCGGTGAGGTCCACCGATTCGAAGTCGATGCGCTGGTCGTTGGGGTCCAGTTCCACATCGGGGGCGGCGGCGCGCTTGACGCGGTTCTGCTTGGCCTTGGTCTTGGCGCGGGCGGCGCGTTTGTCTTGCTTGTGGGTGGCGGCCATGGGGCGCAGTTCCGTATTGCTGGAAAAACGCCCATGTTACCGCAACCAGGGCCCCGCGGTCAGAACAGCGACAATGGGTAGCTGACAATCAGGCGGTTTTCGTCGAACTCGTTGGTGCTGTAGTCGCGGCGAATGCTGGAGTTGCGCAACCGCACGTTGAGGTCCTTGAAGGTGCCGCTTTGCAGGGTGTAGGCAATCTCGCTCTCGCGTCCCCATTCCTTGCCGTCGGTGATGGTGCCGCTGTGCACGTTGCTGCCGCTGATGTAGCGGTTCATCAGGGTCAGGCCGGGAATGCCCAGGGCGGCGAAGTTGTAGTCATAACGCAGCTGCCAGGAATGCTCCTGGGCACTGTCAAAGCTGGAGTTGTAGCTGTCGTTGGCCAGGGTGCCGCCGCTGGTGCCGTTGACGCGCATCCAGGCGTTCTTGCCGGTCAGTTTCTGCAGGCCCACCCACAGCGTGCCGCCGCCGTAGCGGGCGGAGAACATGCCGGACAGGGTGCGGTTGTCGAGGTCGCCGTCCAGCGCCGCGCCGTCTTCCTTGCCCCAGAAGTAGCCCAGGTTGGCGCCCAGGGTCCAGGCGCCGACGTTTTGGCTGTGCAGCAGTTGCACGTACTGCTGTTGGTAGATGTCTTTCAACTGCGCATTCCACACGCCCACCAGGGTGTGCTTGTCGTTGAAGGTGTACTCGCCGCCGGCGAAGTTGAAGCGGTCGGAGGTGCCGGTGGTGTTCCCCTGCATGTTCATGTCGGTCATGCTCGAGTCGTTGCGCGGGCTGTTCTGGCGGAACTGGCCGCCGTACAGGGTCAGGCCCTCAATTTCCTTGGAGGTGACCTGCCCGCCCTGGAAGGTCTGCGGCAGCGAGCGGCCGTCGTCCGAGCGCAGGATCGGCAGCACCGGCATCCACTCGCCGACCTTCAGCTCGGTCTGGCTGATCTTCATCTTGCCCGCCACCCCCAGGCGGCCAAAAGTGGACGCCGGGTCGCCGTCATGGTCGACCGGCAGCAGCTGCGAACCACCGGTGCCGCCACCGCCGTTGAGCTTGACCGAGTACAGGCCCAGCACGTCGACGCCAAAGCCAACCACACCTTGGGTGAAGCCGGAGCGGGCGTCGAGGATGAAGCTCTGGGTCCACTCCTCCGCCTGGTTCTGGCCGTAGCCTGGGTTGGTGAAATTGCGGTTGAGGTAGAAGTTGCGCAGGTTGAGGTTGGCAGTGGCGTCATCGAGGAAGCCCTCGGCCATGCCGTCCAGGGGCAACGCGGCCATCAGGGCCAGGGTGCTGACGAAACGCGGGTTGAAGGTCATTTTCATTGTTATTGTTTTCCAGTTTCTTCGGGCAAGGGGGCTCCGCACGCCCTGAGCTATCAGGGCGCCGGAGGTGAAGCGGGAACGTGTGTGCGGGAGGTCAGGCGGCCTGGCTGGCGGCCAAGGCCTGGCCGGCGCGGCGCTTGGCCACGCCGTTGAGCAGGATGGCCACGGCGGCGAAGAACGCCGGCACGCCGAGCATGGCGAACAGCGCCGGCAGGCTCAGACCCATGCTCAGCACGGCGCCGCCGATCAACGAGCCGAAGATGGCGCCGAAGCGGCCGATGCCCAGCATCCAGCTGACGCCGGTGGCGCGGAAGTCGGTGGGGTAGTAGCCGGGGGCGAAGGCGTTGAGGCCAGTCTGCGCACCGCTCATGAAGAAGCCGGCGGCGATCACGCCCACGGCCAGCAGGCTGGATTCCAGGCTGAACGCACCCAGCAGCAGGATGCAGGCACCGCCCAGGGCATAGGAGGTGGCGATGACGCGGTTGGGGTTGCGGCGGTCCATGATCCAGCCGACGACAATCGCGCCCACGGTGCCGCCAATCTGGAACAGGCCGGTGATGGTCGCGGCGCGCTCGATGGGCAGGCCACCGTCACGCAGCAGGGTCGGCAGCCAGCCCATGGTCAGGTAAATCACCATCAGGCCCATGAAGTAGGTGGTCCACAGGGCCAGGGTGCCGGCGCGGTAGGTGTCGGTGAACAGCTTGCTGACCGGCGCCTTGTCCTGCGCCGGCGGCTCGCTGAGGGTGAAGCGGGTGTTGCCGTCGAAGGTGCCGCCCAGCTTGTTCAGCACCCGCGCGATGTCACCGGCCGGCGCCTGGCGGCTGGCCAGGAAGCGCGGCGACTCGGGCAGCAGCAGCCACAGGAACGGCAGCAGCGCCAGGGGCAGCAGGCCGCCCACCAGCAGCACCGACTGCCAGCCGTGCAGCGGGATCAGCCAGGCGGCCACCAGGCCACCGCCTCCCGAGCCCAGGTTAAAGCCGGTGAACATCACGGTGATGAACAGCGAGCGGTTGCGCTGGGGCAGGAACTCGCTGAGCAGCGTGGTGGTGTTGGGCATGGCGGCGCCCAGGGCCACGCCGGACAGCAGGCGCAGGCCGGCCAGTTCCCAGGGGTTGCGGGCAAAGGCGCAGGCCAGGCTGAGCACGGCGAAGCCGGTGACGGCAATCAGCAGGATTCGCTTGCGGCCCAGGCGGTCGGCGTAGGGGCCGGCGGTCAGCGCGCCGATGGCCAGGCCGATCATGCCAGCGCTCATCACCGGGCCGAAGGCGGCCTTGGTCAGGCCCCATTCCTGGGTGAGCGAGGGGGCGATAAAGCCCATCACCGCCACGTCGAGGCCATCGAACACCACCACCAGAAAGCACAGCGCCATGATCAGCCACTGGTAGCGGCCCACGGGCCGTGAGTCGATCCACCCTTTGATGTCGACGGAGTCGTTGCGCATGTTGTTTCACCTTGTTGTTTTTGTAAGGTTGCCGTGGCCTCTGCGGGCCAGCGGGTGTTGCAGTGGCTGCGACTGTACGTCGACTGGGGGGCGGCGCGCCTGCGGGTTCTGGTTAAGCAGGTATGTGATTTGTTTATCGGGCTGGCACGGACGTGCCGCTTTCAGTCCTTGGCGAACTGGAAGCGGCGTTCCTGGGAAGTGAGCCGGCGGGCGGCATCCTTGAGGGGCTCGGGGCATGGCAGGTCGGTGATCCGCGCGATCAGCCGGACGTTGCTGCCCAGGCTGTGCGGCTGGGGCTGCACCAGGGTCTTCATCTGGTGGGCGACCTTGAAAATGTCTTCGGCGCAGCGGCCGTCGAAGTCGCCGTGCAGCTCCAGGAACTGGCCACTCTTGTCGTGGTGGATCTGCAGGTGGTAGCGCTGGGAGCCGTCACGGCCACCGCTGCCCAGCAGCACTGGGGTGAAACCGGGGCCCAGGTAGGCGCGCAGCTGGTCCTGCAGGGCGTCCTGGACGGCCACCGGCACTTCTTCGACCAGGGGTTTGGGCCGGGCCTTGAGTTTGCGCTTGAGCTTCACAGCGCGCCCTCCACCGCCTGCCACGGCAGCTGCACGGCCACCGGGTGCTGGAACGCGAAGGCGTAGCCGGCCACCTGGGCCTGCACCACGTTGAAGTCGCAATAGCTGGTGAACGCCGGGAAGATCACTTCGGCCACGTAGGGGCCGCGCACGCGTTTGTCCAGTAGCAGGGTCAAGCCGACAGAGCGTATCAAGTCTTTCATCATTACCTCGAAAGCAGAAAACTGCGTCGCGCCTGGCGCTTCATGCGCAACTGGCGCCTCGGGGCAAAGCTTATGCGGGGCGTGGGTGAAAGGCGGTCAAGGGGATGTAATATTGGGTAAAGATGCGCCTCACGCCCGGCGTGGCAGGTGGATGGCCACGCTCAGGCCGCCTTCGGCCAGGTTGCTGGCGCTGATGCGCCCGCCGTGCAGCTCCACGGCGCGCTGGGCGATGGCCAGGCCCAGGCCGAAGCCCGCCTGGTCGCTGCCGCGCTCGAAGGGGTTGAAGATGCGCTGCAGGCGGTGGGCTTCCACGCCCGGGCCCTGGTCGGTGATGCGCACCTTCAGGCAGTCCGCTTCCACCGAGGCCACCACCCGCACGGTGCTGCCCTGCGCAGTGAAGCGCACGGCGTTGCGCACCACGTTCTCGAAGCAGCGGTACAACAGCTCGCCACTGACCCGGCTGACAAACGCCGTGGGAGCTTCCAGCTGCACCTGGCAATCTTTCATGCCGGCTTCGAACTGCGCATCCTCGACGATATCGGCCAGCAGTTCGGTGACATCCAGGCGCTCGCTGTCCAGGCTCTCCGGGCGGCCCTGGACGCGGGCCAGGGTCAGCAGCTCCTCGATGAGGATGTCGATGCGTTCCGACTCGCGCTCGATGCGCCCGAGCATTTCCAGGCGCTCGGGGCTCTGCAGCAGCAGGCCGATGGCGGCGCGCATGCGCGTCAGCGGCGAGCGCAGCTCGTGGGAAATGTCGTGCAGCAGGTGCTGCTGGGCGTCCACCAGCAGCTTGAGCTGGGTGGCCATGCGGTCGCAGTCCTCGGCCAGGTCCACCAGCTCGTCGCGGCGCCGGCCCATCTTCGGTTTCACCCGGGTGTCGAAGCGGCCCTGGGCGACGCTGCGCATGGCCCGGCGCAGGTGCACCAGGGGCCACACCAGGTAATAGGCCAGGTACCAGCTGAACAGCGCGCTCATGATGGTGCCCACCACCAGCGGGATGGCGTGGCTGGGGCCCTTGCCTTCCGGCGAACCGGGGTTTTCCGGGGCGCGCAGGGTCACCACCTGGCCGTCGCGGGCGGTGACGGCCAGGCTGTAGGCGTCGGCCGGCACCGGGCTGCCGGCCAGCAACCGGCCCTGCGGGTCGTACAGGCCGACGCGCTTGCCGTGCAGGTCATCGGCCCACACCGTCAGCAACGGCTTGCCGGCGTCGACGCCGAAGCGTTCGATGACGTGCTGGGTGTTGAAGAACACCGTGCCGATCTGCGGGTCACCGGGAAAGAAGCGCCCCAGCAGCAGGATGGCCAAGCCCACCACGAAGGTCAGGGTGGTGGCCAGCCAGAACGCCAGGAACAGCTTCCAGAACAGCCGGCTGGGCCTGATCATTCGGCGATCAACAGGTAGCCCAGGCCGCGCACGCTCTGTATCCAGGCCTTGGCGTCGGGCCGCGGGCCCAGTTTCTGGCGGATGCTGCTGATGTGCACGTCGATGCGCCGGTCATAGCGGGTCAGGGGCCGGCCCAGGGCGTTGAGCGACAGGTTCTGCTTGCTCACCACTTGGCCGGCGTGGCGCGCCAGCTCTTCCAGCAGGCTGAACTCGGTGCTGGTCAGGTCCAGCGCGGCGCCCTGCCAGCTGGCCTGGCGCTTGCCCGGCCAGAGCACCAGCGGGCCGGAGCGCAGGGTGTCGCTGGGCGGCGCGTCCTGGGGCTGCACGCGGCGCATGATGGCGCGCAGGCGCGCCACCAGTTCGCCCGGCGAGCTGGGCTTGGGCACGTAGTCGTCGGCACCCAGTTCCAGGCCGGTGATCTTGTCGATGTTGTCGCCGCGGGCGGTCAGCAGCAGCACCGGCACCTGGCTGCTGGCGCGAATGCGCCGCAGCACCTCGATGCCCGACAGCCGCGGCAGCATCACGTCGAGCACGACGATGCTGTAGCGCCCCGACAGCGCCTGCACCTCGCCCTCCTCGCCGGTGTGCACCGCGGTGGCGTGGAAGCCTTCACGCTCCAGATACTCGGCGAGCATCTCGGTCAGCTCCTCGTCATCGTCGACCAGCAATACGGAAATCATGGCGCACTCTTGAATAGGTATCGGTCGATTATCACCGTAGACCCCTTTGCCGTCACCGCAACTTGCGCAACCTTTACCTAACTTGACATTGGGTTAACCGCACCGAACTTCCCGGCCTTTTATGCTTCACCCCCCAAGCCAAGCGACCGCGTGGCGCCTTGCCTCACCGCGAGCCCCGGCGGTGCGCCTGGGCTGTCTGTCGAAGCGTCCTGGAACCTGTCCTGATGAATTTGTCGCGCCTGCTCTGCTCGGTTGTACTGGTGGCCAACGCCACGCTGGTGCACGCCGAAGCGTTCAAGATTTCCGATATTCGTGTCAACGGCCTGCAACGGGTGTCTGCCGGCAGCGTTTTCGGTGCCCTGCCCTTGAACGTCGGCGATGAAGCCGATGACCGCCGCCTGGTGGAGTCCACCCGCGCGCTGTTCAAGACCGGTTTCTTCCAGGACATCAACCTGAGCCGCGATGGCAGTATCCTGATCATCAACGTGGTGGAGCGCCCGTCCATCTCGTCCATCGAGATCGAAGGCAACAAGGCCATCAGCACCGAGGACCTGATGAAGGGCCTCAAGCAGTCGGGCCTGGCCGAAGGCGAGATCTTCCAGCGCGCCACCCTGGAGGGCGTGCGCAACGAGCTGCAGCGCCAGTACGTGGCCCAGGGCCGCTACACGGCCACGGTCGACGCCCAGGTGGTGCCGCAGCCGCGCAACCGCGTGAGCCTGAAGATCAAGATCGACGAAGGCAGCGTGGCCGCCATCAAGCACATCAACGTGGTGGGCAACACGGTGTTCTCCGAGCAGGACCTGACCGACCAGTTCACGCTCAAGACCACCAACTGGCTGTCGTTCTTCAAGAACGACGACAAGTACGCCCGCGAAAAACTCTCCGGCGACCTTGAGAAGCTACGCTCCTACTACCTGGACCGCGGCTACATCAACATGGACATCACCTCCACCCAGGTGTCCATCAGCCCGGACAAGAAAAGCGTGTTCATCACCGTCAACATCAACGAAGGCCAGCGCTACACCGTGCGCGACGTGAAGCTGTCGGGCGAGCTGAAGGCCCCCGAAGACCAGGTCAAGGCGCTGCTGCTGGTGCAGAAAGGCCAGGTGTTCTCGCGCAAGCTGATGACCACCACCAGTGAGCTGATCACCCGCCGCCTGGGCAACGAGGGCTACACCTTCGCCAACGTCAACGGCGTGCCGGAAACCCACGATGACGACCACACGGTCGATATCACCTTCATGGTCGCCCCCGGCAAGCGTGCCTACGTGGACCGCATCAACTTCGTCGGCAACACCAAGACCGACGACAAGGTGCTGCGCCGCGAGATGCGCCAGATGGAAGGCGGCTGGGCCTCGACCTACCTGATCGACCAGTCCAAGACGCGCCTGGAGCGCCTGGGCTACTTCAAGACCGTGAACGTGGAAACCCCTGCCGTGCCCGGCAAGGACGACCAGGTGGACGTCAACTACAGCGTGGAAGAACAGGCCTCCGGCTCGATCACCGCCAGCGTCGGCTTCGCCCAGAGCGCCGGCCTGATCCTGGGCGGCTCCATCACCCAGAGCAACTTCCTGGGCACCGGCAACTACGCCAGCATCGGCCTGACCAAGTCCGAGTACCAGACCAAGTACAACCTGGCCTACACCAACCCCTACTTCACGCCCGACGGCGTGAGCCTGGGCTACAACCTGTTCTACAACAAGACCGACTACAACGACTACTACAGCGATGGCGTGTCGTACTACTCGATCAACAGCTACGGCGCCGGCATGACCTTCGGCTACCCGATCAGCGAAACCACGCGCCTGACCTACGGCCTGACGCTGCAGCACGACGACATCAGCCCGGGCACCTACAGCGCCGACGAAATCTACGACTTCATCCAGCGCAACGGCGAGAGTTTCACCAACCTCAAGGCCAGCGTGGGCTGGTCGGAATCGACCCTCAACCGCGGCGTGCTGGCCAACCGCGGCCACTCCCAGAGCCTGAGCCTGATGGCCACGGTGCCGGGCAGTGACCTGACGTTCTACAAGGTCGACTACAACGGGCAGACGTTCCTGCCCATGAGCAACACCACCTCGATCCGCCTGCACACCAAGCTGGGCTACGGCAACGGCTACGGTTCCACCGACGGCCTGCCGTTCTACGAGAACTACACCGCGGGCGGCGAAGGCAGCGTGCGCGGCTTCAAGAGCGGCACCCTGGGCCCGCGCAGCACCCCGGCCACCGGCGCCTACTCGTCCATGGGCCAGGAGTACTACTCGGACCGCAGCACTGACTCCCTGGGTGGCAACATCCTCATCACCGGTGGCGCCGAGTACCTGTTCCCGATGCCGTTCATCAAGGACCAGAAGTCGTTGCAGACTTCTATTTTCTGGGACTTCGGCACCGTGTACTCGGACAAGTGCTACCTTTCCACCACACAGAACTGCGGCAACGTGAGCCTCAGCGAAATGGCCGCCTCGCTCGGCGTCGGCGCTACCTGGTACTCGCCGCTGGGCCCGCTGACCTTCAGCCTGGCGCTGCCGGTGCGCAGCCCGAGCGGCTCCGAGGCACAGGTGTTCCAGTTCTCCCTGGGCCAGACGTTCTAAGCCCTTCATGACGCGGCCTGCGGATTCGCCGTAGCAGCGGCCGCAGGCCGCGTCCGCCACTTTCCAGGACCCTGTCATGAAGACGTTCCCGATCGCCGCCCTGCTGGCGCTGCTACTGACCGGCAGCGCCCACGCCGCCCAAGCCATCGCCACCCTCCCCGTGGTGCCACCCACCCAGACCTGCGCCGCCCTGCAAACCCAGGACCTCACCGCCCTGGGTGGCGCCGGCAGCCACATCACCAGCGCCCGCGAAACCACCGACAACGGCATCAGCCATTGCGTGGTAGAAGGCACCCTGGCCCCCAGCATCGGTTTCCGTGTCAGCCTGCCCACCCGCACCTGGACCCAACGCTACCTGCAGGTAGGCTGCGGCGGCCTGTGCGGCAACATCGCCACCCAGATAGGCGCCGCCCAAGGCTGCGTGCCGCTGGACAGCGGCGGCTTCGTCACCGCCGCCACCGACATGGGCCACGAGGGCAACAGCAGCGCGTTCGGCCAGGACCCGCAGAAGCGCGTCGACTTCGCCTACCGCAGCCAGCACCTCACCGCCCTGGTGGCGAAACAGCTGATCAAGGCCTTCTACGGCCAGCCCCAGCAGTACGCCTATTTCAACGGCTGCTCGGACGGCGGCCGCGAGGCGCTGATGGAGGCGCAGCGCTACCCCGAGGACTTCGACGGCATCATCGCCGGCGCCGCCGCGTTGAACTTCCAGGTGCAGAACGCGCTGTACCACGCCTGGCAGGCCCGGGCCAACGAGGGCGCGGACGGCAAGGCGATCCTGGTGGCCGGCCGCCTCAACCTGCTGCATGAAGCGGTGTTGGCGCAGTGCGACGCCCAGGACGGCCAGGTGGACCGGCTGATCAGCGACCCGCGCAGCTGCCACTTCGACCCCGCCAGCCTCCAGTGCAAGGCCGGGCAAGCGCCCGACAACTGCCTGACCGCCGCCGAAGTGGGCGCCGTGCGCAAGCTCTACGACGGCCCCCGCGACCCCGCCACTGGCCAGCGCCTGACCATTGGCGACCCGCAGCCGGGCTCGGAACTGGCCTGGGCCGGGGTGTTCGTGCCGATGTCGGCCGACCAGCCGATCTTCAGCCAGAAAATTGCCCTGGACGCGCTGCAGAACGTCAGCTTCGCCAGCAACCCCACGCGCGCCTTGACGCTCGCCGATGCCCGCTTCGACACGGCCACCTTCGAGCAACTGCGCGCCCTGCACCCGCTGTACGACGCCACCAACCCCGACCTGTCGGCGTTTGCCGGGCGTGGCGGCAAGCTGATCATCTGGCACGGCTGGGCCGACCCGCACATCTCGCCGCTCAACAGCCTGGCCTACCACCAGGCCCTGCGTAAACAGATGGGCGAGGCCCGCAGCGAAGCGTTCGAGCGCCTGTACCTGCTGCCCGGCGTGCACCACTGCAGCGGCGGCGAAGGCCCCAGCCAGCTGGACCTGCTGACGCCGATGATGAGTTGGGTGGAGCACCAGCAGGCGCCGGAGATGATCCTCACCACCCAGGCCACGCCCAAGGCCCAGGGCTTCGGCGCGCCCATGGCGCCGCCGCCCGGCGCACTGAAAGGCCAGCGGCCGCCGATGGGCCCCATGAGCCTGCCGGCAACCGCCGCCGACCAGGCCAACGCCGGCCGCACCCGGCCGCTGTACCCCTTCCCCTACGTGGCGGTGTACAACGGCAGCGGCGACCCGCGGCTGGCGGCCAGCTACCACCGTGGCGGCCCAATCGACAGCACGCCGACGCCGGCCTGGGTGGGCGCTGATTTCTTCACCCCATACAAACCGATGTAACACCAACTGCCTTTGTGGGAGCTGGCTTGCCAGCGAGCTTTTATGGCCCCAACAGCTCGCTGGCAAGCCAGCTCCCACAGGCCGCGTCACGGCCCGTTCGCCGCCAGCCGCGCGCCCTCCAGCGCCTGGGCGAACCGCTCGGCCTCGCCGGGGGCGAACTGGCTCAGGAACAGCGCCTTCACCGCCCCCTCGTACACCCTCCACATGCGCTGGCGCAGCGCCCGGCCCTTGTCGGTGATGGCCACCGTGGCGCCACGGCCATCGCCTTCGGCGCGGCGCCGCTGCACCAGGCCCTCGGCCTCCAGGCGGTCCACCAGCCGTGTCAGGTTGTAGCGCTCTATCACCATCACATCGGCCAGCTCATGCATGCGCCGCTGCCCTTCGGGGCCGCTTTCTATCCCCCACAGCGCGTCGTACCAGGCGTAGGCCGGCAGCTGCTCGGCGGCCAGGCGCCGCTCTATCTCGCGGATCAGCGAGCGGTGCGCACGCACGAAGTTGAACCAAAGATCTGCTTGGCCCTGGGCCATGGCGACTCCTGAAGCAGGGGAAATGTAGTTGCAATTGTACGCTAGCCGGCGCTAGATTGAATGTAATTGCATTTGCAATCAAAATACCAGGAGGCGTGATGAGCGAGCAATCGAGGTTTCTGGACAAGGACCCCCAGCAGACCCGTGAGTGGCTGGAGTCGATGGAGTCGGTGCTGGACGTGGAGGGCCGCCCACGTGCCCATTACCTGATCGACCAACTGCTGGATTTCGACGTGGCGCGCCACGGCGACTTTCATGGCCGGGTGGCCACTCCCTACGTCAACACCATCGCCCCCGACCGCGAGCGGCCCTACCCCGGCGACCTGGGCATCGAAAAGCGCCTTAACGCGCTGATCCGCTGGAACGCGCTGACCATGGTGCTGCGCGCCGGCAAGCACTCGGGGGTGGGCGGCCACATTGCCAGCTACGCCTCGGCCGCGGTGCTGTACGACGTGGGCTTCGACCATTTTTTCCGCGGCCGCACCGCCACGTTCGCCGGCGACCTGGTGTACATCCAGGGCCACTCCTCGCCCGGTATCTACGGCCGCGCCTTCCTGGAGGGCCGCCTCAGCGAGGCGCAGCTGGACAACTTCCGCCGCGAAAGCGACCGCGATGGCATCAGCTCCTACCCCCACCCACGGCTGATGCCCGACTTCTGGCAATTCCCCACGGTGTCCATGGGCCTGGGGCCGATCACCGCCGCCTACCAGGCGCGCTTCATGCGTTACCTGGAAAACCGCGCGCTCAGCCAGCACCAGGGCCGCAAGGTGTGGGCCTTCCTGGGCGACGGCGAGATGGACCAGCCCGAGTCGCTGGCGGCCATTTCCCTGGCCGGCCGCGAGAAGCTCGACAACCTGATCTTCGTCGTCAACTGCAACCTGCAACGCCTGGACGGCCCGGTGCGCGGCAACGCCAAGGTGATTCAGGAGTTCGAAAGCCTGTACCGCGCCGCTGGCTGGAACGTGATCAAGGTGATCTGGGGCAGCGGCTGGGACCGCCTGCTGGACAAGGACCGCAGCGGCCTGCTGCGCCAGCGCATGATGGAGTGCGTGGACGGCGACTACCAGAACTACAAATCGCAGAACGGCGCCTACGTGCGCGAGCATTTCTTCGGCAAGTACCCCGAGCTGCTGGCGCTGGTGGCGGACATGTCCGACGACGAGATCTGGAAGCTGTCGCGCGGTGGCCACGACCCGCAGAAGGTCTACAACGCCTACGCCGCGGCCATGCGCCACACGGGCGCGCCCACGGTGGTCCTGGCCAAGACCGTCAAGGGCTTCGGCATGGGCGAGGCCGGCGAAGGGCAGAACATCAACCACCAGCAGAAGAAAATGGGCCTGGAAGCGCTGAAGGCGTTCCGCGACCGCTTCCAGCTCAGCCTGTCGGATGAACAGGTGGCGGCGCTGCCCTACCTCAAGCCCGAGCCCGACAGCCAGGAAGCCCGTTACCTGCAGGCGCGCCGCAGCGAGCTGGGCGGCCACGTGCCCGCCCGCCACGCCCAGGTCGAACCGCTGCCGATACCGCCGCTGGCCAGTTTCGGCGCGCAGCTCAAGGGCACCGGCGAACGGGAAATCTCCACCACCATGGCCTTCGTGCGCCTGCTCGGCACCCTGCTCAAGGACCCGCAGGTGGGCCCGCGCGTGGTGCCCATCGTGCCCGACGAGTCACGCACCTTCGGCATGGAGAGCCTGTTCCGCCAGATCGGCATTCACTCCCACGTGGGCCAGTTGTACACGCCCCAGGACGCCGGGCAGCTGAGTTATTACAAGGAGAGCAAGGACGGCCAGATCATGCAGGAGGGCCTCAACGAGTCCGGCGCCATGTCGTCATGGATCGCCGCCAGCACCGCCTACGCCAACCACGGCGTGGCCACCCTGCCCTTCTACATCTACTACTCGATGTTCGGCTTCCAGCGCATCGGCGACCTGGCCTGGGCCGCCGGTGACGCCCGCGCCCGCGGCTTCCTGCTGGGCGCCACCTCGGGGCGCACCACGCTGATGGGCGAAGGCCTGCAGCACGACGACGGCCACAGCCACGTGCTGGCCGCCACCATTCCTTGCTGCGTGGCCTACGACCCTACCTATGCCTACGAGCTGGCGGTGATCATCCACGCCGGCATGCGCCGCATGTTCGTCGACCACGAGGACGTGTACTACTACATCACCCTGCTCAACGAAAACTACGCCCACCCCGACCTGCCCGAGGGCGCGGAGGACGGCATTCTCAAGGGCCTGTACAACCTGTCCAGCACCCCGCCCGCCACCGGCACGCCCCATGTGCAACTGATGGGTTGCGGCGCCATCCTGCGCGAGGTGCTGGCGGCCGGCGAGATATTGGCCCGCGACTACGGCGTGGCCAGCGACGTGTGGAGCGCCACCAGCCTCACCGAGCTGCGCCGCGAGGGCCAGGCGGTGGAACGCTGGAACCTGCTGCACCCTGAAGCCGCGCCGCGCAGCTGCCACGTGCAGGCCTGCCTGGCGGGCCGGCAAGGGCCGGTGGTGGTGGCCACTGACTACATGAAGATCTTCGCCGACCAGATCCGCCCCTTCGTCGACGGGCGTCGGTTCGTGGCGCTCGGCACCGATGGCTTCGGCCAGTCGGACACTCGCGAGGCGTTGCGCCGGCACTTCGAGGTGGACCGCCAGTTCGTGGTGCTGGCGGCGTTGAAGGCGTTGGCGGATGAGGGAATGGTGGCGCGCGCAGTGGTGGCGCAGGCGCTGGCGGCCTTGCAGATCGATCCCGAGAAGACCGACCCGGCCAGCGTTTGAATGCGGCAGTTGCTACAACACCCTGTAGCCGCTGCCGAAGGCTGCGCTGGCCCACCTCCACACTGAAGATCTTCAGTGTACCCAAGGGCCAGCGCAGCCTGACGGCAGCGGCTACGGGTATTCCTGTGCCGCTAAGGGCTTGCTGGATCAGAAATCGACGGTCGCCGACAACTTCACCACCCGCGGCTCGCCCTGGGTCAGGTAGCCGCCCTGGGCCGAGGCCCAGTAGTCCTTGTTGAACACGTTTTCCATCGTGGCCCGCAGGGTCACGTCACGCTCGTCCACCTTGAAGCCGTACCGCGCGCCGGCGTCGAAGCGGTTCCAGGTCGGCAGGCTGATGGTGTTCGCCGCGTCGGCGTACTGGCCGCCGGTGCGCAGCATGCGCCCGTTCAGCGACACGCCTTCCAGGCCCGGCACGTCCCAGTCGATGCCGGCGTTGAGCTGGAAGGTCGGCACGCCGATGGCGCGGTTGCCGTCGTTGGTGCCGTTCTGAGTGTCCTCGACACGGGTCTTCATCACCGTCACGCCGCCCAGGATGCGCAAGCCCTGCACCGGCTCGCCGAAGGCATTGAACTCCACGCCCTTGTTGATCTGGGTGCCGTCCTGCACGTACAGCAAGGCGCTGTTGGTGTAGCCGGCGGTAGGCTCCTCGATGCGGTACACGCCCAGGGTGGCGCCGTAGGTGCCCATGTCCACCTTGACGCCCGCCTCCACCTGCTTGGTGCGGCCGGGCGCGAAGGTCTGGCCACGGTTGCTGGCGGTATCTGGCGCGGTGTCGCCCGCAGCCAGGCCCTCAATGCGGTTGGCATAGAACGACACGTGCTCCCACGGCTTGATCACCAGGCCGAACACCGGGGTGGTAATTTCCTTGTCGTAGTTGGCGTCGCGCGCGCCGCTGTTGTAGTCGTAGCCCTCGACCACCAGCTGCTGGCGACGCAGCCCGGCGGTGACCAGCACGCGGTCGTCGAGCAAGCCGACGGTGTCGGAGGCGGCCAGGCTGCGGTTGAAGGTCTTGCCGGTGATGCCCGGGTCGCTGAGGTCGCCGCCGGGGTAGTCGTAGGAAGGCTTGGCGGTGGCCACCGGGTGGTAGATGTTCGAGGCTTCGCCGCTCAGGTCGAAATCGTAGGCGCTGCGTTGCTGGGCCCAGATATCGGCCATGCCGAGGTTCAGGCGGTGGCTGACTGCGCCGGTCTGGAACGTGCCGTTCAGGCCCGCCGAGAAGCTGGTGTTGTCTTCGTCGTGGGGAATGGTGGAACCGGTGACGTTGGCGTCGCCGACGTTGTCGGTCAGGGTCACCGAGGAATAGCGGCCGTTCTCGCGGGTGTGTTTGTAGCCACCGGCGGCGTAGGCGGTCCAGTTGTCGTTGAGGTCGTACTCGCCGCGCAGCATGCCGTAGGTGTCTTCCAGCGTGGTATTGGCCCACTTGGCGTTGGCGTTGCTGGTGGACGATGGCGCCTTGGGGGCCTTGGTGGCACTGCCCAGGAACACTGAGTTGCGGCCGCCGTCGATGGCTTCCTTCTGGTAGCCGAAGTCGGCGGACAGGCGCAGTTTGTCGCCGCGGTAGTCCAGGCCTGCGGTGAACACCTGCTCGCTCTGGCTTTCGTGATCGACGCCGGTGTTGCCGCTGCGCTGGGCCAGGTTCACGCGGGCGCCGAACTGGTTGTCCTCGCCAAAGCGCTGGCCCAGGTCCAGGTGCTCGCCCACGCGGCCGTTGTCGCTGATGTCGGTGGTCAGGCGGCGCAGCGGGGTGTCGTCGGCACGCTTGGGCTGCAGGTTCACCGAACCACCCAGGCCGGTGCCGGTGGGGGTGATGCCGTTGGTGAAGGCGCTGGGGCCACGGAACACTTCCACGCGCTCGATGCCGTCGGTGGAAATGATCTGCCGCGGCAGCATGCCGTACAGGCCGTTGAAGGAGATGTCATCGGTGGCCAGCGGCAGGCCGCGGATCATGAACACCTGGGACTGGTTGCCATAGCCCGAGGCCTGGCGCACGGAGGAGTCGTTGAGCAGCACGTCGCCGATGTTCTCGGCCTGCTGGTTCTCGATCAGCTCCGAGGTGTAGGCGGTGCTGGTGAACGGCGTGTCCATGATGTCCTGGTTGCCCAGCACGCCCATCTGCGCGCCCCGTGCCACCTGGCCGCCGGCGTACACCGGGGGCAGCGAAGGCGCGGCAGTCAGCGACTGCGCAGCGATGTTGACGTCGCTCAACTGCAGGGTGCCATCACCCTGCTTGGCGGTCGCATCCTGCGAGTTGGTGACGGTAGCCGCCTGCGCCGTCATGGCCAACGAGCACAGCAGTGCGAGCATCGTGGGCCGGAACGGGACGCCTTGGCAAACAGGTGGGAGCATGATCAGTCCTGCGGAGGGGAATGGTGACGAGCGCGGGGCAGAGCCTCGGGTGCGCTGAATAGAGGCAATGTGCCTCATACATTAATGATATTACTTATCAATTAGATATGCATCTCGTTTGCGGGTGATATTTGGTCACAGATGCGTTACACAGTTGGCTCACCGGGGGTTACAAAGTAGCCCGGCGCAGCGCTGGACTCCTGAAGCGGGCGGCGGATAATGGACCGCTCACAAGGAGTTATTCCGGGGAACCCTTACGATGAGCGCGGTATCACGAGACGTATTCGACGCGAAAATCGAGGCCATCGAGGCGCGCATGGACGCCCGCGTCAATGCCTCCATTGCCAAGGCCGACGCCACCCATGCCCGGTTCGACAATTTCCTGCTGCTGCAGGCCGAGCGCGACCAGCGCTATTACGAAGGCCAGGCAATTCGCGACAAGCAACTGGAAGCCCTGACCGGCGAGGTGCGCGACATGGCCGTGGAAATGCGCACCGGCTTCAGCTCGCTGCGCACCACCATCCTGGTGACCGCCGTCACCGCAGCCATTGCGATCGTGCTGGGGGTCGCCTCGTTCAACGCCTCACTGACCTCCAACATGCTGGCCGCTTTCCAACTGGGAAAATCGGTCCACCCCATGCCTCCGCTCCCGCTTCTGTCGGCCCCGGCTACAGTGGCCCCTGCCCCACAACCTGCTGACTGATCAGTCATTTCCAAGCCACCAAGTCGCCTTTTCGGCTCAACCCCTTATAAACAAAGGCCCCCGCCAACAACCATGTAGTGCCAGTAAAAAATCACTACAAAAGGTGTTGACGCCCTGCACGGCGCCTTGCATAGTGAAGCCGTCTCCCCGATCGGGAGCCAAGGCAAAGGGTGTCAAAGCCTGGCGACAAGCCGTCGTCCGGTTGCGTGATGTGTACTGCCCACAAGGCAGATTGATGAAAAGCTGACCGGCAGGTCGCCCGTATGGGGCACCAGGCCGGCGAGACGATCTCAAGATGCTTGTGGCTGACTGCAGTACTGTCGTCCGTGATCTTCCTGATTCGTCGCGCCTTCCTCCCTGCTGTAGCCACTTTCCATCAACGCTACACACATCAACCCCGCGCCATCTGCAACCGGCTTGTTTGCCTTGCAGCACCGTGGAGTGGCCGATTGGGGGCCATGTTTGAACTCAACACAGACAATAGAAATAACAGTCGAGGGGACTTACATCATGAACTTGAACAATCAACCGACCATTGAAGAACTGGCTCAATTGTTCGCATCGCGCAAAGACACGCTGGACAGCCACATCCTGTGGGTCTGCGCATCGGGCGAAGTTCATATCGACGCAATGGCGCGCCATGCCGGTGAAGCCGAATTCGAACAGAGCAAGCCAAGCATGCGCGCCCGCCTGCGCACCTACCGCCGCGGCCAGGGCTACACCGGCCGCAAGGCAGCGGCCGACCGCGAGTTCCTGGGGCGCGTGCTGCACACCCTTGAGGCCCAATGGCCCGAGGCGCGGCAAGCGGCGCAGGTCCAGGTGATCGACCGCTACTGTTAAGCAGGACACCGCCCTGTAGCCGCTGCCGCCAGGCTGCGCTGGGCCTTGAGTACACTGGAGATCTCCAGCGTGGTTCGAGGCCAGCGCAGCCTGCGGCAGCGGCTACGGTGATTATTCGCCAGGCGGCGTCACGGCTTTACGCCTGCCACCCCTGCTGCCGCTCGCGGCGCAGCGCCTGCCACTCGCCATACCCCCACACCCCGGTGGCCAGCAGCGCACCCACCACCGCCAGGCCCCAGTGATGGCGTTCGCACACACTGCACAGCACCTGCAACGTCAGCAAGAAGATCCCCGCGCCTAGAAAGGGCCGCGCCCCCCGGGGCGATTCTGGCTTGTCCTGTTCTCTCATCCGTGTGATTCCCTTTGTTCTTGTGTTCAGGATTTTCCACACGTTAACCACGCGCCCGGCGTTCGTCCAGCAGCCGAAGGTCGAAACAGGTGCAGCCACGCCACCTTTTGAGGCACGATGCACACCACCCGTACAATAAAACCAACAAGACTGTGCACAGTGAACACTTACCACCAGCACCTCTGCCCTGCTTTGCGCAGTGGCCCGCAACTTGCTCCGCCCAGGCCCATCTCTTCACTGCCTGCCTGCGGAGCACAACAATGAGCGCAACCGATTTCCCCTTGAGCGAAGCCCCGCCCCAGGGGCGCAAGGGCCTGCTGTCCCTCGCCATGGTGCTGTTCAGCTTCACCTTCTTCACCGGCACCATGTTCGCCGGCGGCAAGCTGGGGATGGCCTTCGGCGTCAGCGACATGCTGTGGATCGCCTTCATCGGCAACAGCCTGCTGGCGATCTACGCCGCGGCCCTGGCGTTGATCGCCGCGCGCAGCGGGCTGAACACCGTGCTGATGGGGCGCTTCTGCTTTGGCGAGGCCGGCAGCCGTCTTTCCGATGTGCTGCTGGGCTTCGCCGAGCTGGGCTGGTACGCCTGGGGCACCGCCACGGTGGCCATCGTGCTGGTGAAACTGCTGGGCCTGAGCCAGGGGCTGACCACGCCGCTGATGGTGCTGTTCGGCTTCGGCTTCTGCCTCACGGCGCTGGTGGGCTACAAGGGCCTGGACGTGCTGTCGCGGCTGTCGGTGCCGCTGATGTTCATTCTGCTGGTGGTGTCGATGGTCATTGCCACGCGCACCATCGGCGGCTGGCAGGGCCTGAGCGCGGTGCTGCCGCAGCAAGCCATGAGCGTGTCGGCTGCCATCACCATGGTCTTCGGCACCTTCGCCAGCGGCGCCACCCAGGCCACCAACTGGACGCGCCTGGCGCGCAGCGGGCGCATTGCGGTGGTCGCCAGCGTGCTCAGCTTCCTGGTGGGCAACGGCCTGATGATCGTTGCCGGAGCCTGGTGCGCCATCGTCTACCAGCAGGCCGACATCGTCGAGGTGATGATGCTGCAAGGCCTGTCGTTCGCCGCCGTGGTGATGCTGTGCCTGAACCTGTGGACCATCCAGGGCCCGACCATCTACAACGTCGCCGCCGCCAGCTGCCACCTGCTGCGCAGCGAACGCCGGCGCACCATGACCCTGGTGGCCGCCGCCGTCGGCGTGGTGCTGGCAATCGGGGGCATGTATGAGCTGCTGATCCCCTTCCTGATTCTGCTGGGCTCGATTATCCCGCCCATTGGCGGGGTGATCATGGCCGACTTCTGGTGCCGCCACCGTGGCCGCTACCCGCGGCTGGCGGACGCCCGCCTGCCGCGCTATAACCTGGCTGGGCTGGGCGCCTACGCCGTGGGGGCGGTAGCTGCATACGCATCACCCTGGATCGCGCCGTTGGTGGGCATTGCCGCTTCGGCCGGCTGCTACTGGCTGCTGTTGCAACTGGGCGGCCAGCGCCGCCCCTACCTGCAGGAGGAAACGTGAGCCTTACCGTTGAACAGATTCTGGCGCTGCCGGGCCTGGAGGCCATGGCCCTGCGCGCCGGCGCCCGCCAGTGCCACCGCAGCGTGCGCTGGTCGTACGTGGCCGAGAACGAAGGCATCGCCGACTGGGTGATGGGCGGCGAGCTGGTATTCGTCACCGGCATCAACCTGCCCCGCGATGAGGCCAACCTGCTGCGCCTGGTGCGCGAGGGCGAGCGCTGCGCCATCGCCGGGCTGGTGATTCTCACCGGCGAGGCGTTCATCCGCCGCATTCCGGCGTCGGTGGTGGCACTGGCCGAGGCGCTGGGGGTGCCACTGATCGAACAGCCGTACGCGCTGAAGATGGTCATCGTCACGCACTTGATCGGCACCTCGCTGGTGCAGATGGCCCAGGTGCGCCGCTCGCGCCACGACATCCTCGGCCAGCTGCTGAGCGGCGACTACCCGGGCCTTGCCATCGTGCGCCAGCGCGCCGCCCACCTGCAGGTGCCCCTGGACGGCCCACGGCGGGTGCTGGTGATGCGCCTGTCGAACCAGGCCGCGGTGTTCGCCCACAGCCCGCCGCCCGAGGCCGAGCGCCAGTTGCAGCACTGCCGCCAGGCGCTGGAAGACCAGCTGGAGGCCTGGAACAACGCGCACCCGCTGCCGTTGCCGGTGGTCAGCCAGGGTGACTTGCTGGTGCTGCTGTTGGCCGGCGACCTCGACCCGCGCAGCCAGCTGGCGCCCCTGTACCGCGACCTGCTGGGCATGAGCGCGCCCATGACACTGTTCATGGGCCTGTCCACCGTGGTCCACGACCCCGGCCAGTACCGCCAGGCCCTGGGCGAAGCGCGCCAGGCGCTGGAAGTGGCCGAGCAGCTGCGCCCCGCCCACGGCTTCTGCGACTTCAACGAACTGGGGGTGCTGCGCCTGCTGCAGGCCATCCCCGACCGGCGCATCATCGACACCTTCGTGCGCCAGACCCTGGGCCCGCTGCAAGAGCCCGGGCGCAAGCAACCGCAGACCCTGCTGCACACCCTGGACGCGCTGTTGCAGGAAAACGGCAACGCCCTCAAGGCCGCCTTACGCCTGGGCATCCACCGCAACACCCTGAACCAACGGCTGCAACGCATCGAACAGCTCAGCGAGCAGTCGCTCGACGATCCCCTTTTCCGCATGAACGCTTCGGTCGCGCTGCTGGTATGGCGCATGGCCGAGGCCCAGCTACAGGACCGCCCATGAACATCATCAATGCCACCCTGCGCAAACGCCAGGGCCTGTTTACCGTGACCTGCGACGGCGCGCGCATCAGCGCCATCAGCGCACAACCCGCCCTGCGCGCCGCCAGCGGCGACGACATCGACGCCCGCGGCCAGCTGCTGATCGCGCCGCTGGTGGAGCCGCACATTCACCTCGACGCCACCCTCACCGCCGGCGAGCCGGAATGGAACATGAGCGGCACCCTGTTCGAAGGCATCGAGCGCTGGGGCCAACGCAAGGCCACCATCACCCACGAAGACACCAAGCAGCGCGCCCACACCACCATCCGCATGCTCGCCGAGCACGGCATCCAGCACGTGCGCACCCACATCGACGTCACCGACCCTACCTTGGGCGCACTCAAAGCCATGCTCGAAGTGCGCGAAGAAGCCCGCCACCTGATCGACCTGCAGATCGTCGCCTTCCCCCAGGAAGGCATCGAGTCGTTCGCCAACGGCCGCGCGCTGATGGAGCAGGCCATCGAGATGGGCGCCGACGTGGTCGGCGGCATCCCGCACTTCGAGAACACCCGCGACCAGGGCGTCAGCTCGATCAAGTTCCTCATGGACCTGGCCGAGCGCACCGGCTGCCTGGTGGACGTGCACTGCGACGAGACCGACGACCCGCACTCGCGCTTCCTCGAAGTGCTGGCCGAAGAAGCCCGGGTGCGCGGCATGGGCAGCCGTGTCACCGCCAGCCACACCACAGCCATGGGTTCCTACGACAACGCCTACTGCTCCAAGCTGTTCCGCCTGCTCAAGCTGTCGGGCCTCAACTTCGTCTCCTGCCCCACCGAAAGCATCCACCTGCAGGGCCGCTTCGACACCTTCCCCAAGCGCCGCGGCGTCACGCGCGTGGCCGAACTGGACCGCGCCGGCCTCAACGTGTGCTTCGGCCAGGACTCGATCAAGGACCCCTGGTACCCGCTGGGCAACGGCAACATCCTGCGCGTGCTGGATGCCGGCCTGCACATCTGCCACATGATGGGCTTCGAGGACCTGGCCCGCAGCCTGGACCTGGTGACCGACAACAGCGCCCGCGCCATGCACCTGGGCGAGCGCTACGGCATCGAGGTGGGGCGCCCGGCGAACCTGGTCATCCTGGACGCGGAAAGTGATTACGAGGCAGTGCGGCGCCAGGCCAAGGCGCGGGTGTCGATTCGCGCAGGCAAAGTGTTGATGACACGGGTGCCCGAACGCGTCGAGTTCAATGTTGCCTGACCGACCACGACGCCGCTGACGCGGCCTTGCTTGTTGTGGGAGCTGGCTTGCCAGCGAGCTGTTGAAGCCCGAAAAGCTCGCTGGCAAGCCAGCTCCCACCGAAGACGGTTGTGTATTCCCAGTTTCATCTGGTAGCGATGAAAATTGGTGTTACAAAAGGTTTCCCCGAAGGCAGAATGAAACACGGACTCACCTGTTCGTACGTCGTTCGGCAACACAAGGAACCCCACAGTGCCCGACAACCGCCCCACGCCCGCCACCTGGATCGCCCTGCTGGTGGCCGTCACCTTCTTCATGGAGAACCTCGACGCCACGGTGATCAGCACCGCCCTGCCGCAGATTGCCCAGCAATTCGGCAAGGCCCCCGTGGACCTCAACATCGGCATCAGCGCCTACCTGCTGGCAGTGGCGATCTTCATTCCGCTGTCAGGCTGGGTGGCCGACCGTTTCGGCACGCGCCGGGTGTTTTCCTGCGCCATCAGCCTGTTCACCCTGGCCTCGCTGTGGTGCGGCCTGAGCCAGAGCCTGGAAAGCTTCGTCGCGGCCCGCGTGCTGCAAGGCATCGGCGGCGCGATGATGGTGCCGGTGGGGCGCCTGGCGGTGCTGCGCACCACCGAGAAGAAGGACCTGGTGAAGATGATCGCGGTCATCACCTGGCCCGGCCTGGTGGCGCCGATTCTTGGCCCGCCGCTGGGCGGGCTGATCGTCACCCACGCCTCCTGGCCATGGATTTTCTTCGTCAACCTGCCCCTGGGCGCGATCGCCCTGGGCTGCGCGCTGTGGCTGGTGCCCAAGGGCCACGCTGAAAACACCCGGCCGTTCGACAGCGTCGGCTTCCTGCTGCTGGCCGGTGCCTGCGCGGCGTTGATGCTGGGCCTGGAATGGCTGGGCGGTGCCGAGCACGTGGGCACCGGCCTCGGCCTGCTGGTGGCCGGTGCGGTGCTGGCGGTGCTGGCCATCCGCCATTGCCGCCGTCACCCCTCGCCGCTGCTGCCCCTGGGGCCGGTGGCCATCGACACCTTCCGCGTCAGCATCTTCGGCGGCTCGCTGTTCCGCGTGGCCATCAGCGCCCTGCCGTTCCTGCTGCCGCTGCTGTTCCAGGTGGGCTTCGGCTTCTCCCCGGTGTACGCCGGCAGCCTGGTGCTGGCGGTGTTCGCCGGCAACCTGGCGATGAAACCCTTCACCACCGCCACCATGCGCCGCTTCGGCTTCCGCCGGGTGCTGCTGGTCAACGGCCTGATCGGCGTGGCGTCGATCGCTGCCTGCGCGCTGTTCAGCGCCAGCACGCCGTGGCCATTGGTGGTGCTGGTGCTGTTCATTGGTGGCCTGTCGCGCTCGATGCAGTTCACCTGCTACAACTCCATCGGCTTTGCCGACGTGCCCAAGGACCGCATGAGCGAGGCCTCCACCCTGTTCAGCATGTTCTTCCAGCTGGGCATGGGCGTCGGCGTGGCTGCCGCGGCGCTGTTGCTGCGCCTGTCCATGAGCGTCCAGGGCCACGCCGCCCAGGCCCAGCCCAGCGACTTCCGCGTGGCCTTCCTGGGCATCGCGGTGCTGGGCCTGATTGCCCTGGTGGACGCCATCAAGCTGCCGCGCCAGGCCGGCGCGCAGGTGCTGCAGGGCTGACAGTTAACGCGGCATGATGCGCAATTCGAGGTACTGCAGCAGCATGATGGTCTTGCCGTCGACGATCTGGCCATTGCTGACCATGGCCAGCGCTTCGTCGAAGCCCAGCTCCAGCACCTCGATGTCCTCGCCCTCGGCTTCCAGGCCGCCGCCGGCGTGCACGCGGTCGCCGTCCTCGTATTCGCCGATGAAGAAGTGAATGCGCTCGGTCACCGCGCCGGGGCTCATGAAGGCCTCGAAGATCTTCTCGATGGCCTTGACCCGGTAGCCGGTCTCCTCCTCCACTTCCAGGCGAATGCGTTCCTCGGGGCTGGCGTTGTCCAGCAGCCCGGCGGCAGTCTCGATCAGGAAGCCGTCGTGGCCATTGAGGAAGGTGGGCAGGCGGAACTGGCGGATCAGCACCACGGTGCGCTTGGCCAGGTTGTACAGCAGGATGGTGGCGCCGTTGCCGCGGTCGTACACCTCGCGGGTCTGGGTCTGCCAGCTGCCGTCGCGGCGGCGCAGGTCGAAGGTGTATTTGTTCAGCAGGTACCAGTTGTCAGAGAGCAGTACCTTGCCGGTAATGCGAATGGGGCTGTCGGCCATGGAAAATCCTTGAGGGTAAAACGCCAAGGGCGCAGGGTTACCCGCCGGCCTTGCCGGCGTCAAGCACCGGCGCCAGCGGGCACACCGCCTGGGCCCGCGCGCTCAGGGCCTGGCGCAGGCCCTGCAACTGGGCAATGCGTTCATCGATGGCCGCCAGCTTCTGCGCGAACACCGCCGCCAGCCGCTCGGCCGGCTCGTCGCTGGCCTGCCACAGCGCCGGCAGGTTCTCACCCACCTCGGCCAGGCTGAAACCCAGCTGCTGGGCGGTGCGAATGTACTGCACCAGCTGCACCGTGTCCGGGTGATAGTGGCGGTACCCGTTGGCGCTGCGGGTGCAATGGATCAGCCCGCGCTCCTCGTAGAAGCGCAGCGCGTCACAGCTCACCCCGGCCAGCGCGGCCACCTGCCCTATTTTCATCCTGCCCCCTTGACCCTGGACCAAGCACCAGGGTTTAGCCTGGCGATCCTATCACTAAGGAAGCCTGTCACAATGGATACCCCCCGCTATTTGCGCCTGGTGCGCACCAGTGCCTGGTACGACCTGTTCGCCACGGCGGCGTTCATGACGCCCTGGAGCATGCACTGGCTGTTCGGCCAGCTGGCCGGTCTATCGACAACCTTGGGCCTGGGTGCGCCGCAGCCGCTCACCGACCCTGCGCACATGCTGCTGGCCAACCTGCTGGGCAGCGTGGTGATTGTCTGGGCGCTGCTGCGCCTGCGGCACACCCGGCCCGAACACGGGCTGTACGACGCCGCGGCGCGGGGGTTGTTCGCGTTGTGGCAGGTGGTGGCGGTGCTCAGCGGCGCCAGCCCGATCATCCTCGCCTTCACGCTGATGGAGCTCACCTTCGGGGCTTTGCAATTGTCGCCTAATCGCGACCAAGGTCGGCTCCTACCACGGACGATGTAGGAGCCGACCTTGGTCGCGATGCAGACGACGCGGTGTTTGTCAGGAAGACAGTGGCTGGGTGGCATTCAAGTCACTTTCCTCATCCGCCAGCGCCTGCGGCAACGACGCCCGCAAATGCTCCACCCAGGTTCGAATCTTCGCGTCCAGGAACAGCCGCGACGGGTAGATGGCGTACAGGTTCAGGCGCTGCAGGCGGTAGCCGGGCAGCACCCGCACCAGCTCGCCGCTGCGCAGGCCGTCGATGGCCGAGTAGCTGGGCAGCACGCCGATGCCCATGCCGCTGCGGATGGCCACGCGCATGGCGTCGATGGCGTTGACCTGGAACGGCGTGGCGCGCAGCGAGGCCACTTCCGGGCCGTCGGGGCCTTCAAACTGCCAGCGGTTGTCCGGGTAGGCAACGCTGCTCATCAGCAGGCAGTCGTGCTCTTCCAGCTCGGCCGGGGTGCGCGGCCCGCCGCCGCGGCGTTCCAGGTAGCGTGGCGCGGCGCACAGCACGCTGTAGATGGTGCCCAGGCGCTGGGAGATGTAGCCCGAGTCGGGCAGCTGTGCGGCCAGCACGATGGAGACATCGAACCCATCCTCGATCAGGTCGGGCACGCGGTTGCTCAGGTGCAGGTCGAAGCTTACCTCGGGGTAGCGCTCGCGGTAGTCGGCCATGGCCTCGATCACGTAGTGCATGCCGATGCCCGCCATGGCGTGCACCTTGAGGCTGCCGGCGGCGTAGTCCTGGGTAGCTTCGGCCTCGGCTTCGGCTTCGGCCACCGACGCCAGGATGCTCTCGCAGCGGTGGTAGTAGCGCTTGCCTGCCTCGGTCATGGCGATGCGCCGGGTGGTGCGGTTCAGCAGCCGGGTGCGCAGGTGGCTTTCCAGGTTCGACACCGCGCGCGACAGGTTGGCGGTGGTGGTGTTCATCTGCTCGGCGGCCAGGGTGAAGCTGCCGGTTTGCGCCACGCAGACGAAGGCGCGCATGTATTGGAGGATGTTCATCTGACGTTTCCCCGAGTGACCGGGTGATTATAAAATTAATTACAACAAACAATCATGTGTTGTTGCGTTTATTGCATCAGCCGCCAGCCGGTAAAATCCTCCCCATCCATAATCAACGGGCACATCAGGGGAACGACCAGCGGTGAATACACGCATGACCAGACACGCCTTACCCCTGATGTTACTCACATTAACGTTAACAATCAGTGGTTGCATCAGCACCCACGGCATCGGCCCGACTAGCCAGCCCATGGCCGCCAACCAGTTGCAGCTCGACGCCGCCATTGCCCAGGCCCGCAACGACGCCCACTGGCCCGACAGCCGCTGGTGGATGGCCTACGGCGACGCCCAGCTCAACCGCTGGATCGACGACGCCCAGCGCAATAGCCCAACCCTGGCTGAAGCCGCCGCGCGGGTGCGCCAGGCCAAGGCCATGGCCGGGGTGACCGCCGCCAATGAGGCGCCGCAGGTCAACGGCAAGGCCTCGATCACCCGCCACAAATGGCCCACCGACAACTTCTACGGCCCCGGCGAGCTGGCCGATGTCACCGACTTCGACAACAGCGCCGCCCTGGGCCTGAGCTATTCCCTGGACCTGTGGGGCCGCGAGCAGAGCGCCACTGAACAGGCCCTGGACAGCGCCCACGCCGCGGCCGCCCAGGGGCGCGCCGCGCAGCTGGAGCTGCAGGGCAACATCGTCCGCGCCTATATCCAGCTGTCGGAACAGTACGCCCAACGCGACATTCTCCAGGCCCTGCTCAAGCAACAGCAGCAGGTGCTGGACCTGGCCCAGAAGCGTTTTGACCACGGTATCGGCACCCAGCTGGAGGTTAGCCAGGCGCAGACCTCGCTGCCCGAAACCCTGCGCCAGATCGACAGCCTGGATGAAAGCATTGCCCTGAGCGGCAACCAGCTGGCCGCCCTGGCCGGCAAGGGCCCGGGCGCTGCGCAGAGCCTGCAACGCCCTACCCTGGCCCTGGGCGCCGCGCTGGCCCTGCCAGCCCGCCTGCCCGCGCAACTGCTGGGCCAGCGCCCGGACGTGGTCGCCAGCCGCTGGCGCGTCAACGCCCAGGCACGCGGCATCGAAGTGGCGCGCGCCGGGTTCTATCCTGACGTGGACCTGGCGGCCAGCCTCGGCTTCAGCGCCACCGGCGGTGGCGTGCTGGAGTTCCTCAACGCCAGCAAGCAGACCTGGACCGTGGGCCCGGCCCTGAGCCTGCCGATCTTCGACGGCGGCCGCCTGCGCGCCCAGCTGGGCGCCGCCTCGGCCGGCTACGACCTGGCCGTCGCCCAGTACAACCAGACCCTGGTGCAGGCGCTGAAGGACATCAGCGACCAGCTGATCCGCCGCCACTCCATGGACCAGCAATTCACCCTGGCCAGCCAGGGCGTGGCCAACGCCCAGCGCAGCTATGACATTGCGCGCATCGCCTTCCAGCGCGGCCTGACCGGCTACCTGGAGGTGCTCAACGCCCAGACCCAGCTGTTCCGCGAACAGCAGACCCTGCAGCAGGTGCAGGCCGCACGCCTGCAAACCCAGGCCTCGCTGGTGATTGCCCTGGGCGGCGGTGTGCGCGCCGGCAATGACAGCCCCGATCCAGCCCGCGCCACCCCGGCCAAGCCCGGCCTGGCGCTGCTGCGCGGCGAGCAGCAACCATGAGCCTGGGCAACGACTGGCGCGCCGCCCTGCGCGCCTGGGCCGAACGTGACGGCGTGACCTGGATCTACCTGTTCAAGCTGCTCACTGCCACCTTCCTCACCTATTGGCTGGCCTTGCGCCTGGAGCTGCCGCAACCGACCACGGCACTGGCCACGGTGTTCATCGTCATGCAGCCGCAAAGCGGCCAGGTCATTGCCAAGAGCGCCTGGCGCTTGCTGGGCACCTTGCTGGGCGCGGTGGTGGTGGTCACCCTGATCGCCCTGTTCGGCCAGCACAGCGACCTGTTCCTGGGCTGCCTGGCACTGTGGGTGGGGCTGTGCTGCGGGCTGTCGGCGCGCTACCGCAACTTCCAGGCCTATGCCTTCGTGCTCACCGGCTACACCGCCGCCATCGTCGGCGTGCCGGCCCTCAGCCACCCCGAAGGCGTGTACCTGTCGGCGGTGTGGCGGGCCATCGAGATCGGCCTGGCGGTGATCTGCAGCGGCGTGGTCTCGGCGGTGATCTTCCCGCAGAACAGCCGCACGGCGCTGCGCGCCACCATCGGCAAGCGCCTGGGGCTGTTCGCCGCCTTTGCCGCCGACAGCCTGCAAGGCCGCCTGGCCGAGGGCGCCTTCGCCCAGCACAACCGCCGCCTGGTGGCCGAGGCCGTGGGCCTGGAGCACCTGCGTAGCGTGACCGTGTTCGAAGACCCGCTGACGCACATGCGCAGCGGCCGCCTGAGCCGCCTCAACAGCGAATTCATGCAGTGCACCACGCGCTTCAACGCCCTGCACCAGCAGCTGCAGCGCCTGCGCCACGAAGCGCCAGGGGCATGGGAGGACCTGCAACCGGCGCTGGCCGGGCTGGTGGCGCTGCTGGAAGACTACCGCAACCAGCCGCTGGACAGCGCCGGCGCCGCGCCCCTGGCCGAGCGCCTGCAGCGCCTGCACGCCGACACCGCCGTGCGCCTCCGGCACCTGCCGGCCACCGCCTGCCAGCAAGACCTGGACACCGCCGGCGAGCTGCTGTTGGGGCTGATCGACGAACTGCACGACTACGCCCAGACCCACGCCTCGCTCGCCAGCCACCGCCACCCGCGCGAACGATGGGCCGCCGGCTACACGCCGCGCACCAACCTGTGGCTGTGCGCCGCCTCGGGCGTGCGCGGTTTCCTGACCGTGGCCCTGGCCGCCAGCTTCTGGCTCGCCACCGCCTGGCCCAGCGGCATCAGCCTGATGATCTCGGCGGCCGCCGGCATCAGCCTCACCGCCAGCACCCCGAACCCGTGGCGCGCAGGCGTGCAGATGGGCCTGGGCGTGGTGCTCAGCAGCCTGTTCGGCTTCATCGAATACTTCCTGCTGTACCCGCACATCGACGGTTTTCCCCTGCTGTGCTTCGTGCTGGCCCCGGCGCTGCTGTTCGGCGGTTTCCTGACCACGCGCATGTCCACCATGGGCATCGGCCTGGGCTTCCTGATCACCTTCGCTACCGGCGCCATCCCGGCGAACCTGACGGTCTATAACCCCAGCGGTTTCCTCAACGACTGCATCGCCAACATCATCGCCTTCGGCCTGTGCGCCATCGCCGGCGCGGTGATTTTGCCCAGCAACGCGCCCTGGGCCTGGCGCCACCTGCAACGCGACCTGCGCCGCCAGGTCGGCTTCGCCGCCCATGGCAGCCTGAAGCACCTGCGCCAGCGTTTCGACAGCCGCAGCCGCGACGTGCTGCAGCACGCCACCTCGCTGTCGGCGGCACGCCCGGCGGTGCAGGACGAACTGCTGCAATGGGCGCTGAGCGTGCAGGACGTGGGCCACGCCCTGGTGCGCCTGCGCGAGCTGGGCCAGGCGCCCGCGGCGGTCAGCACGGCCCTGGCACGGCTGTTCGACCGCCCCGGCGCGGCCCAGCGCGAACAGGCGCTGCTGGCCCTGGACGAGGCGCTGGCGGCACAACCGGCGCAGCCCCAGGCAGCGTACCTGCACTTTATCCGCAGCGCCCTGCTCAACCCCCGCTCGCCGCTGGCCAGCGCCTGACCCGGACCTGACCGACCATGCCCCGCGAACTGTTTTTCCTCGAACTGTACCTGCCGACCCTGTTGCTGGTGCTCGGCGCCAGCGCCCTGCTGGCCTGGCTGCTGGACCGCGCGCTGATCGCGCTGAACCTGTACCGCTTCTTCTGGCACGCCCCGCTGGTGCGCCTGAGCCTGTTCATCTGCCTGTTCAGCGCCCTGGCGCTGACCATCTACCGTTGAGACGCCAACCATGAAAAAACTCTTCAGCGTAGTGGCGACCCTGCTGGTGGTGGCCGTGGCCGCCCAGCTGGGTTCGACCCTGTGGAACCACTACATGGCCCAGCCCTGGACCCGTGACGGCCGCGTGCGCGCCGACATCATCAACGTCGCCCCGGACGTCAGCGGCGTGGTGGTGGAGGTGCCGGTGCACGACAACCAGCTGGTGAAAAAGGGCGACGTGCTGATGCGCATCGACCCGGCCCACTACCAGGTGGCCGTGGACCAGGCCAAGGCCCTGGTGGCCTCGCGCAAGGCCACCTGGCAGATGCGCGAAGTCAACGCCAAGCGCCGCGCCGACATGGACAACCTGGTGGTGTCCAAGGAAAGCCGCGAAGACGCCGGCAACACCGCCAGCGCCGCCCAGGCCGACTACCAGCAGGCCGTGGCCGCGCTGGACGCCGCGCAGCTGAACCTGGCCCGCACCCAGGTGGTGGCCAGCGTCGACGGCTACGTCACCAACCTCAACGTGCACCCGGGCGACTACGCCAAGGTGGGCGAGGCGAAGATGGCCGTGGTCGACCGCCATTCGTTCTGGGTGTACGGTTATTTCGAGGAATCGAAGCTGCCCAACGTAAAAGTGGGCGACAAGGCACAGTTGCAGATGATGAGCGGCGAAGTGCTCAAGGGCCACGTCGAAAGCATCTCGCGCGGCATCTACGACCGCGACAACCCCGAGAGCCGCGAGCTGGTGGCCGATGTGAACCCGACGTTCAACTGGGTGCGCCTGGCCCAGCGCGTGCCGGTGCGTATTCAGTTGGATGACGTGCCGCAGGACATGGTGCTGGCGGCGGGTACTACCTGCACAGTGGTCATCAGCCCCGGTGCTTGAACCGCGGCGCGGCCGGACGCAGCCTTCGGCAGCTGCTACAAGACAGTTGCTGCTACGCGATGTAGCCGCTGCCGAAGGCTGCGCTGGCCCTGGTCCACGCTGAAGATCGGCGGCGTACGCCCGGGCCAGCGCAGCCTGGCGGCAGCGGCTACGCCATTCGCGGCGTCACCTTTTCCAACTGCGGCAGCTACCACGATGTAGCCGCTGCCGAAGGCTGCGCTGGCCCTGAGCCACGCTGAAGATCGGCGGCGTACGCCCCGGCCAGCGCAGCCTGGCGGCAGCGGCTACGCCATTCGCGGCGTCACCTTTTCCAACTGCGGCAGCTACCACGCGATGTCCTGATCCACGCTGAAGATCTGCGGCGTACACCCGGGCCAGCGCAGCCTGGCGGCAGCGACTACGCCATTCGCGGCGTCCCCTTTTCCAACTGCGGCAGCTACACCCGATGTAGCCGCTGCCGAAGGCTGCGCTGGCCCTGGTCCACGCTGAAGATCTGCGGCGTACGCCCGGGCCAGCGCAGCCTGGCGGCAGCGGCCACGCCATTCGCGGCGTCCGCTTTTCCAACTGCGGCAGCTACCACGCGATGTAGCCGCTGCCGAAGGCTGCGCTGGCCCTGAGCCACGCTGAAGATCTGCGGCGTACGCCCGGGCCAGCGCAGCCTGGCGGCAGCGGCCACGCCATTCGCGGCGTCACCTTTTCCAACTGCGGCAGCTACCACGCGATGTAGCCGCTGCCGAAGGCTGCGCTGGCCCTGAGCCACGCTGAAGATCGGCGGCGTACGCCCGGGCCAGCGCAGCCTGGCGGCAGCGGCTACACCATTCGCGGCGTCACCTTTTCCAACTGCGGCCGCTACCACGCGATGTAGCCGCTGCCGAAGGCTGCGCTGGCCCTGATCCACGCTGAAGATCTGCGGCGTACGCCCGGGCCAGCGCAGCCTGGCGGCAGCGGCCACGCCATTCGCGGCGTCCCCTTTTCAGAAGCGCCCGCCATCACCAAAATCGATAGCAAGCTTACGAAATCCCCGTCCCAGAGCCTTGGGGGCACTCTAATATCATTGTGAATGATATATACCTTCGCCCCATTCGATTCGTCGATAACCCGCCCAAGCGAACACACTCCGCCCATTCTCAATACAGTGGTGGACGTGCCCCATGGAACAGTCAATCAAACATCTACGCTTCCCTCTGGCCGCCCTCGCGGTCGTGGTGATGAGTGCTTGCGGGCGTGCCCCCGAAGTGGCCCAGGCGCCAGCGGCGCCGAAAGTCACCGTGGCCAAGGTGCTGGAGCAGCCCATCAACGAGTGGGACGAGTTCACCGGGCGCCTGGAGGCGCCGCAAACCGTTGAAGTGCGCCCACGGGTGTCCGGGCAGATCGACCAGGTAGCCTTCACCGAAGGCGCCCTGGTGAAGAAAGGCGACCTGCTGTTCCAGATCGACCCACGTCCCTTCGAAGCCGAAGTACGCCGCCTGGAAGCGCAACTGCAACAGGCCCGCGCCACCGCCACCCGTACCGAAAGCGAATCCCAGCGCGGCGAGCGCCTGCGCGCCAGCAACGCCATCTCCACCGAGCTTGCCGAAACCCGCACCAGCACCGCCCAGGAATCGCGCGCCGCCGTGGCCGCCATCCAGGCCCAGCTGGACCTGGCCCGCCTGAACCTGAGCTTCACCCGCGTCACCGCGCCCATCAGCGGCCGCGTCAGCCGCGCCGAGATCACCGCCGGCAACATCGTCACCGCCGACGTCACGCCGCTGACCAGCCTGGTGTCCACCGACAAGGTGTACGCCTACTTCGACGCCGACGAGCGCGTGTACCTCAAGTACAGCCAGCTGGCGCGCAAGGGCGAGCGCGGCGCCACCACCCCGGTGTACCTGGGCCTGTCCAACGAGGACGGCAACCCGCACCTGGGCCAGATGGACTTCGTCGACAACCAGGTCAACCCCAAGACCGGCACCATCCGCGGCCGCGCCGTGTTCGACAACAGCGACGGCAGCTACACCCCCGGCCTGTACGCCCGCCTGAAACTGGTGGGCAGTGCCACCTACGAGGCCGTGCTGATCAAGGACGAGGCCGTGGCCAGCGACCTGGGCAAGAAGTACGTGCTGGTGGTGGACAAGGACCACAAGGCCGCCTACCGCACCGTGGAGCTGGGGCCGAAACTCGAAGGCCTGCGCATCGTCCGTTCGGGCCTGGCCAAGGACGACACCATCGTCATCAACGGCCTGCAGCGCGTGCACCCCGGCGCCCAGGTCGACCCGCAGGACGCGCCCATGGCCAGCCCCGCCACCCTCGCCGCCCTGGCCGAGCAACTGCGGGCGCTGCAAGCCAGCAACAAGCCCGCCGCCGCTGCCAGCGTGAACCTGGCCAGCGCCGCCACGCCACGCGGCTAACAGGAACAGACCGATGAAATTTTCCCAGTTCTTTATCCAGCGGCCGATCTTCGCCGCCGTGCTCTCGCTGTTGATCCTGATCGGCGGCGCGATCTCGCTGTTCCAGTTGCCCATCAGCGAATACCCCGAAGTGGTACCGCCCACCGTGGTGGTGCGCGCCAACTTCCCCGGCGCCAACCCCAAGGTCATCGGTGAAACCGTGGCCGCGCCGCTGGAGCAGGCCATCACCGGCGTGGAGAACATGCTGTACATGTCCTCGCAGTCCACCGCCGACGGCAAGTTGACCCTGACCATCACCTTCGCCCTGGGCACCGACCTTGACAACGCCCAGGTGCAGGTGCAGAACCGGGTGACGCGCACCGAGCCCAAGCTGCCTGAGGAAGTGACGCGCATCGGCATCACCGTGGACAAGGCCTCCCCCGACCTGACCATGGTGGTGCACCTGACCTCGCCGGACAAACGCTACGACATGCTCTACCTGTCCAACTACGCCATCCTCAACATCAAGGATGAGTTGGCGCGGCTGGGTGGCGTCGGCGACGTGCAGCTGTTCGGCATGGGCGACTACTCCCTGCGCGTGTGGCTGGACCCGAACAAGACCGCGTCGCGCAACCTGACCGCCACCGACGTGGTCACCGCCATTCGCGAGCAGAACCGCCAGGTGGCCGCCGGCCAATTGGGCTCGCCGCCCTCGCCCAGCGCCACCAGCTTCCAGATGTCGATCAACACCCAGGGCCGCCTGGTCACCGAGGATGAGTTCGAGAACATCATCATCCGCACCGGTGCCGACGGCGAGATCACTCGCCTGAAAGACATCGCCCGCGTCGAGCTGGGCTCCAGCCAGTACGCCCTGCGCTCGCTGCTCAACAACCAGCCGGCGGTGGCCATCCCGATCTTCCAGCGCCCTGGCTCCAACGCCATCGACATCTCCAATGAAGTGCGGGCCAAGATGGCCGAACTGAAGAAGAGCTTCCCCGAAGGCATGGACTACAGCATCGTCTATGACCCGACCATCTTCGTCCGTGGCTCCATCGAGGCGGTGATCCACACCCTGTTCGAGGCACTGATTCTGGTGGTGCTGGTGGTGATCCTGTTCCTGCAGACCTGGCGCGCCTCGATCATCCCGTTGGTGGCGGTACCGGTGTCGCTGATCGGTACCTTCGCGGTCATGCACCTGTTCGGCTTCTCGCTCAACGCCCTGTCGCTGTTCGGCCTGGTGCTGGCCATCGGCATCGTGGTGGACGACGCCATCGTGGTGGTGGAGAACGTCGAGCGCAACATCGAGCTGGGCTTGAACCCCGTGGACGCCACCAAGCGCGCCATGGGCGAAGTGACCGGGCCTATCATCGCCACGGCGCTGGTGCTGTGCGCGGTGTTCGTGCCGGCCGCCTTCATCAGTGGCTTGACCGGGCAGTTCTACAAGCAGTTCGCCCTGACCATCGCGATCTCCACGGTGATCTCGGCGTTCAACTCGCTGACCCTGTCGCCGGCCCTCGCCGCGGTGTTGCTCAAAGGCCACGACGCGCCCAAGGACCGCTTCTCGCGGGTGCTGGAAAAGCTGCTGGGCGGCTGGCTGTTCGCGCCGTTCAACCGCTTCTTCGTCAAGGCCAGCCATGGCTACGTAGGCACCGTGCGCCGGGTGATCCGCCGCAGCGGCGTGGCCCTGGTGGTGTACGCCGGCCTCATCGGCCTGACCTGGCTGGGCTTTTCCAGCACCCCCACCGGCTTCGTCCCGGCCCAGGACAAGCAGTACCTGGTGGCCTTCGCGCAGCTGCCCGATGCCGCCAGCCTGGACCGCACCGAAGACGTCATCAAGCAGATGTCGGAGATCGCCATGAAGCAGCCGGGGGTGGCCAACGCCATCGCTTTCCCGGGCCTGTCGATCAACGGCTTCACCAACAGCCCCAACAACGGCATCGTCTTCGTGGCCCTGAAGGACTTCGACGAGCGCCGTGACCCCAGCGAGTCGGCCGCGGCCATCGCCGGCGCCCTGAACGGCAAGTACGCCGCCATCCAGGACGCCTACATGGCGATCTTCCCGCCACCGCCCGTGCAGGGCCTAGGCACTATCGGCGGCTTCCGCCTGCAGATCGAGGACCGTGGCAACCTGGGCTACGACGCGCTGTACACCGAAACCCAGAACATCATCGCCAAGAGCCGCAGCGTGCCGGAACTGGCCGGGCTGTTCACCAGCTACACCGTGAACGTGCCGCAGGTGGACGCCGCCATCGACCGCGAGAAAGCCAAGACCCACGGCGTGGCCATCAGCGACATCTTCGACACCCTGCAGATCTACCTGGGCTCGCTGTACGCCAACGACTTCAACCGCTTTGGCCGCACCTACCAGGTCAACGTCCAGGCCGAGCAGCAGTTCCGCCTCGAGCCCGAGCAGATCGGCCAGCTGAAGGTGCGCAACAACCTGGGCGAGATGATCCCGCTGGCGACCTTCATCAAGGTCAACAACACCTCGGGTCCGGACCGGGTGATGCACTACAACGGCTTCGTCACCGCCGAAATCAGCGGCAACGCCGCCCCCGGCTACAGCTCCGGCCAGGCCCAGGCGGCAGTGGAGAAACTGCTGAAGCAGGAGCTGCCCAACGGCATGACCTACGAGTGGACCGAGCTGACCTACCAGCAGATCCTCTCGGGCAACACCGCGCTGTTCGTGTTCCCGCTGTGCGTGCTGCTGGCCTTCCTGGTGCTGGCCGCCCAGTACGAAAGCTGGAGCCTGCCGCTGGCGGTGATCCTGATCGTGCCCATGACGCTGTTGTCGGCCATCGCTGGCGTGATCATCGCCGGTAGCGACAACAACATCTTCACCCAGATCGGCCTGATCGTGCTGGTGGGGCTGGCGTGCAAGAACGCGATCCTGATCGTCGAGTTTGCCAAGGACAAGCAGGAAGAAGGCCTGGACCCGCTGGCCGCCGTGCTGGAAGCCTGCCGCATGCGTCTGCGGCCGATCCTGATGACCTCGTTCGCGTTCATCATGGGCGTAGTGCCGCTGGTGCTGTCCCACGGCGCCGGTGCCGAGATGCGCCATGCCATGGGCGTGGCGGTGTTCTCCGGCATGCTGGGGGTGACCTTCTTCGGCCTGCTGCTGACCCCGGTGTTCTTCGTGCTGATCCGCAACCGCGTGGAAAAGAAAAAGGCCCGCAAGGCCGCCCAGCTTCTGACCCTGGAGAACCCAGCATGAGCCTGAAACTCTTCATGCCCAGCCTGCTGGTGCTGGCCCTGGCGGCCTGCGCCGTGGGCCCCGACTACAAGACCCCGGACACGGCGGCGGCCAACGTCGTTGCCGCCAAGGACGGCCAGTACGACCGCGGTCATTTCGACGCGGTGTGGTGGCAGCAGTTCGACGACCCTACCCTGAACCAGCTGGTGCAGACCTCGCTGGCCGGCAACCGCGACCTGCGCGTGGCCTTCGCCCGCCTGAAGGCGGCCCGCGCCATCCGCGACGACGTCAACACCGAGCGCTTCCCGGTGGTGACCAGCCGCGTCAGCAGCGAAGTCGGCAAGGGCCAGGTGCCCGGCCAGACCACCGACCGGGTCAACCAGGAGCGCTATGACCTGGGCCTGGACATGGCCTGGGAGGTCGACCTGTTCGGCCGCATCCAGCGCAGCCTGGAAGCCAGCGATGCCCAGGAAGACGCCGCCCGCGCCGACCTGCAGCAGCTGCAGGTGACCATGATCGCCGACCTGGTGGACGCCTACGGTGACCTGCGCGGCGCGCAACTGCGCGAAGACATTGCCCGGGCCAACCTGAAGACCCAGCAGGAGTCGCGCACCATCACCGTCAGCCTGCGTGACGCCGGCGTGGGCAACGAACTGGACGTGGTGCGCGCCGACGCGCGCCTGGCCGGGGTCGAAGCCACCGTGCCGCAACTGCAGGCCGAACAGGTACGGGCGCGCAACCGCATCGCCACCCTGCTGGGCCAGCGCCCGGACCAGTTGAGCGTGGACCTGAGCCCGGCGAAGCTGCCGGCCATCTCCAAGGCCCTGCCCATTGGTGACCCTGGCGAGCTGCTGCGCCGCCGCCCCGACGTGCGCAGCGCCGAACGCAAGCTGGCCGCAGCCACCGCCAACGTCGGCGTGGCCACCGCCGACCTGTTCCCACGGGTCAGCCTGTCCGGCTTCCTGGGCTTCACCGCCGCCCGCGGTTCGCAGATCGGCTCGGCCGCCGCCAACGCCTGGTCCCTGGGCCCGAGCATCACCTGGGCGGCGTTCAACCTGGGCAGCGTGAAAGCGCGCATCCGTGGCGCCAACGCCGAAGCCGAAGGCGCCCTGGCCACCTACGAACAGCAGGTGCTGCTGGCCCTGGAAGAGTCGGAAAACGCCTTCAGCGACTACCGCAAGATCCAGCAGCGCCTGGCCTCGCTGAACAAACAGAGCCAGGCCAGCCGCGCCGCCGCCGACCTGGCCTCGATCCAGTACCGCGAAGGCACCGTCGACTACCTGGTGCTGCTGGACGCCGAACGCGAACGCCTGAGCGCCGAAGACGCCCAGGCCCAGGCCGAGATCGAGCAGTACCGCGGCATCGTCGCCATCTACAAGGCCTTGGGCGGCGGCTGGCAGGTGCCGGACAAAGGCCAGGCAGTGGCCTCGGCCCAGTGATTTAACCGAGCTCCTTTGGTTGGTTTTTGACTGACCTTTTTGCCCCGCCCTCGTGCGGGGCTTTTTTGTGCCTGGCGCAAACCCTGAGCCGAACAAACAAAGGCGGACAACTCGGACTATCAGGCCATGGCACGGTGCAACAAACCGTAGGAGCCGACCTTGGTCGCGATGCGCCGCGCGGGCGGCGCTCGATTTCAAGCGCGCTGAAAAAACATCGCCCAGCACCTGGCGGCCATGACGCAATCGCGTAGCCGCTGCCGCCAGGCTGCGCTGGCCCTGTGCCTCACTAAAAATCTTCAGGGTTCACACCGGCCAGCGCAGCCTGGCGGCAGCGGCTACAGGATTGCGGTGGGGCTTGGAGGTGCATGCCTTGGAGGCTGTGGCGGCCTTGAGATCGCGCGCCGCCCGCGCAGCGCATCGCGACCAAGGTCGAGCGCGACCCCGGCGGCTCCTACATTTGTTGCACCGTGCCATGGCCTGACACACCGAGGTTTAAGCCTTGTTTGCATGGCTCCAGACCCCGGTGGCCTGCCGCTGTGAGTTGTCCTACGTTTGGCCCTACGGAAACGTTGCCATGAACGGCCCCTCCCCATTTCCCAGCCATGCAGCAAAGGCTGCCAACGCAGGTCTATCAGGCCATGGCACGTTGCAACAAACCGTAGGAGCCGACCTTGGTCGCGATGCGCCGCGCGGGCGGCGCTCGATTTCAAGCGCGCTGAAAAAACATCGGCTAGCACCTGGCAGCCATGGAGCAATCGCGTAGCCGCTGCCGCCAGGCTGCGCATGCCCTGTACCTCACTGGAAATCTTCAGGGTTCACACCGGCCAGCGCAGCCTGGCGGCAGCGGCTACAGGATTGCGGTGGGGCTTGGAGGTGCATGCCTTGGAGGCTGTGGCGGCCTTGAGATCGCGCGCCGCCCGCGCGGCGCATCGCGACCAAGGTCGAGCGCGACCCCGGCGGCTCCTACATTTGTTGCACCGTGCCATGGCCTGATATCCCGAGTTGCCCGCCTTGTTGGCCCGGCTTCAGGTTTAGGTGGCCTGTGGGCGTAGACCCATCAATTCAGCGAAGCACCGCGAATCAATGCATCCGTCAGGGCCTTCGCGGCTTCGATCTGATGCAGCGCGGACCACAGCAGGCCGCGCTCACGCACTTCGCAGTCGCACAATTCATACGCTGATTCGCCAGCACCTTTCAGCAACAGCGATATCTGCCCCAAGGCATGTTCCATGGGGATACCGGCCCGTACGGTGTAGAACGGCTCACCCGAGTCGTCGGTGGCGCCGAATGCCAGGGTGGCGGTGGAAGGTGGATCGGTGGGAATTTCGAACGTCATGGGCAACCCTTTACTTTTGGATGAACGCTGCTGCATCGCTACCAAACGATGGGAGGCGGCGGTACGCAGGTTGGTAGACCGGGAAAAGTAAGTAAAACCGGCGCACACGAAGGTGCCCTGCGTACAGCCACCACAGGTGCCAATACGCAATTACTTTAGAACCCGGGCTACCAAACCCGACCACTGGAAGCAGTGGCACGAGGGAGGTTATTGCCATGACCCGGGCCGAACAAGCCTACCCGAGCAAATCAGAATTGTCCTACGTTTAGTCCTACGGAAACGTTGTGCTCGGTGCACCCCCCGTAGCAGCTGCCGAAGGCTGCGTCCTGGGCACCAAGGTGTGCCAGGTACTGCGCGATGGGCCTGACGCAGCCTTCGGCAGCTGCTACGGGGATTGATGGGGGCTGTTTTATCGCCCCAATACGCGGAACACCGAAGAATGCCAGCTTGCCAGCATCTTTCCATCGCCGTCGTGCGCCACCGCGCCACCCGTGCTGTTACCCATCGATCCCGCCACCGTGAGCGACACACGCCCAATGGCGTCATCCATGCGCCCAGTGCCGTCAAGCGCAGCCATGATGATTTGCTGGCTGTTGAACCATTTCAAGCAGGCAAGACGATAGACTCCGGCCTGCTCGCTGGAACTGAAGAACACGGGCGTCCTTAACTCATTTGCGGCAGCCGAGAATGTTTCCAGCAGCGCAAGGCCATTGTTAAACGCACGGTCCACCGCCCCGTCGGCGTTCCAGGCAATGGCCACCTCACGGGTACGCGGTGACGCTTCGCGATCCCTGAGCGAGCCGCACAACTTCAGGGTGTCGGCCGGGTCGACAATCAACTGCATGTAGCGGTACTGGTCAGCAGCCACCCAGCTAAAACCGCGCTCGCCAAACGTCGAATCGAGCTCGCCATTGGTATTCAGGCGCGTCACGTACAGCCCTTCGTCCGCCCCCCCAGCGCTCCAACCGCCGGCGAGCACTACCTTGCCGGCATTGGCGCCCAGCCGCTGGATGCCCAAGCCACGCAAGGCGCTGGCACGGGTGGTGCTGTCGGGCAGGTGCACCAACTGCACGCCGGTCCCGTTGAACGCTGGGTTCAGCGCGCCGTCAGCCGTGATGCACATCACCGCCACCAGTGTGTCGGCGTTGAGCAGCGTAACGGTGAACGCCACGTACAGCAGCTCACCGTCCGCCGCGCTGAGCATCGGCCCCTGAGCAACCGCGCCGGTGGGCAGTGCGCTAAAGTCCACCACGTGCCGGGCTTGCGGCAGGCCAGCTGCGTCGTACCGCGCCATGTGCACCCCCTCACGCTGAAAGCTCAGCACGTGGAACTCACTGTTCCGGTACCCGTGCAACTGGGGGATGGGACGAGTTGAACTGAAGCTGTCCAGCAAATAGCCATGCCCACGGGAGCTGACCGAATTGCCGAAAATTTCAGGGGACGGCAGGCTGCCATCGGCGTTGAACAGGTTGACCGCAAATGCGCTGGTGGGCTCGCCAGACGAGGCGACCAGCATAGAGCCGTCCGCCAACGGCAGCAGCGAATGGATCTTGCTCGCCAGGCCACTGGGCGTGATGGTTTGCCGGGCGCCTGCGTTGAATCCAGGGTCCAGGGCGCCGGGTGCGGTGAAATGGGTCATGGTGGGCTTCTTGTCTTGAGTAAGGAGGTTCAGGGTTGCAGACTTGCCCCCTCCTGTGACCTGTCAGAAATAACAGGTCCCCCGTAGCAGCTGCCGCAGGCGGCGTCCGGGGCACTTACCCAGTTAAGCCAGGTATTGCGCGGTGGCCCGGACGCAGCCTGCGGCAGCTGCTACGGGGGAGGTTATTGCCACCCAGGAACGGCCCCTGCCCATTTCCCAGCCATGCACCAAAGGCTGCCAACGCAGGTCTATCAGGCCATGGCACGTTGCAACAAACCGTAGGAGCCGACCTTGGTCGCGATGCGCCGCGCGGGCGGCGCTCGATTTCAAGCGCGCTGAAAAAACATCGCCCAGCACCTGGCGGCCATGACGCAATCGCGTAGCCGCTGCCGCCAGGCTGCGCAGGCCCTGTGCCTCACCGGAAATCTTCAGGGTTCACACCGGCCAGCGCAGCCTGGCGGCAGCGGCTACAGGATGGCGGTGGGGCTTGGAGGTGCATGCCTTGGAGGCTGTGGTGGCCTTGAAATCGAGCGCCGCCCGCGCGGCGCATCGCGACCAAGGTCGAGCGCGACCCCGGCGGCTCCTACATTTGTTGCACCGTGCCATGGCCTGATACACCGAGGTTTAAGCCTTGTTTGCATGGCTCCAGCCCCCGGTGGCCTGCCGCTGTGAGTTGTCCTACGTTTGGCCCTACGGAAACGTTGCCATGAACGGCCCCTCCCCATTTCCCAGCCATGCACCAAAGGCTGCCAACGCAGGTCTATCAGGCCATGGCACGTTGCAACAAATGTAGGAGCCGACCTTGGTCGCGATGCGCCGCGCGGGCGGCGCTCGATCTCAAGGGCACTGAAAAAACATCGCCTAGCACCTGGCAGCCATGCCCCGATCGCGTAGCCTGACGGCAGCGGGTACAGGATTGCGGTGGGGCTTGGAGGTGCATGCCTTGGAGGCTGTTGCGGTCTTGAGATCGCGCGCCGCCCGCGCGGCGCATCGCGACCAAGGTCGGCTCCTACATTTGTTGCACCGTACCATGGCCTGATAAATCGGCGTTGGCAGCCTTGTTGGCCCGACGATGAATCTTTAAACCCACCCCACGTTTGACTCCCACCCCCCACCTGTCCCAAGCTGACCACCCTGCAAAAGCCCGCTGCGCTACGGACTGCTCAATGCCCAAGCTTTTCCGCAACCTGTCCCTGCTGTTCACCCTGTTCATCGTGCTGGGCGCCGCCTGGTACCTGACACGGCCGGCGCCTGCGCCCAGCGAGCCGGAGCTGCGGCACAGTTATTCCAGGGCGCTTGCGCAGGCGCACAACGGCCAGCCGGGCGCGGCGCGGGTGTTGTACCAGCAGCTGGCGCGCAAGGACCTGTCGCCCATCCGCCGTATCAGCCTGCTGGCCGAGCTGCCCAACTACCCCAGCCCGCAGGCGCTGAAGCTGGTCAAGGCGGACCTCGCCGACGGCCAGAACCTGCTGGTGCGCCATGGCGCCATCGACGCGGTGACGCGCCTGGTGCCCGACGCCCAGCGCAGCCTGCTGCTGGGGCCGCTGCTGGATGACGATGACCAGGAGATTCGCTTCCACGCCGCCCGCGCGCTGCTTGGCCTGTCCCCCGACGACCTGGGCCTGTACTTTGCGCGGCTGGACGCGGTGCTGGACGAATACGTGCAAGCCCTGCTCAGCACCCCGGACGACGCCGATGGGCAACTGCAATTGGCGCGCATCTACCTGTACAACGACGACTACACCCAGGCCCTGGCCACCCTCAAGCACGCCCATGAACTGGCCCCCGGCGACCTGGAGACCGTGGCGGTGCAGGTGCGGGTGCTGGAAAAACAGGGCCAGAACGACGCCTCGCGCCAGCTGCTGGCCGAGCAGCTGATCGCCCACCCCGACTCGGCGTTGCTGCAGCACGAACTGGGGCAATGGCTGATCCGCCACGGCCAGGGCGAATACGCGCTGCTGGCCCTGGCCCGCGCCTCCGAGCTGGAACCGGACAACAGCGACTACCGCTACAGCCTGGCCGTGACCCTGCACCAGATGGACCAGGTGGAAGCCGCCCAGCGCCAGCTGGACGAGATCCTGCGCAGGCAGCCGGCCAACCGCAAGGCCCGGGTGCTGTTGATCGAGTACTGGAAGCAGACCGGCCAGCTGCAGAACGTGCAGGTGCTGCTGGCGGAACTGGAGCAGCAGAACCCTGATGACCCGGCCCTGCAGCAAGGCCTGTAGCCCCCTGAATAATCGGAACTTGCCGTTGCCCGCCGCTGTCCAGTGTAGGTGCAGCGGCCCTTTGCAAGGCCCCTGTGCGCCCTGATCGCCACATGAGGACTGAGCATTGATGACGTCGAAAGCTGCCACCGGCATTGCCGGTCTCGATGACATTCTGTGCGGCGGCTTGAGCCGCGGCCATATATTTCTGCTCGAAGGCCAACCTGGCGCGGGCAAGACCACCGTTGCCCTGCAATTTCTGCTCGACGGCGCCGCCGCCGGCGAGCGTTGCCTGTACATCACCCTGTCGGAAACCGAGCGCGAGCTGCGCGAAGGCGCCCGTTCCCACGGCTGGGAGCTGGACGAGCAGATCAAGGTGTTCGAACTGACCCCACCGGAGATGCTCCTCGACGCCCAGCAGCAACAGAGCCTGCTGTACTCCAGCGACCTGGAACTGGGCGAGGCTACCCGGCAGATCTTCGCCATCGTCGAACAGCACCAACCCGAACGCGTGGTGCTCGACAGCCTTTCCGAAGTGCGCCTGCTGGCCCAGAGTTCGCTGCGCTACCGCCGGCAGATCCTGGCCATCAAGCACCACTTCGCGCGCTACAACGCCACCGTGCTGCTGCTCGATGACATGACCAGCGAACCGTTGGACAAGACCCTGCACAGCATCGCCCACGGCGTCATTCGCCTGGAAGAAAAGGCCCCCGACTACGGCGCCGAGCGCCGCCGCCTGCGCATCGTCAAATACCGCGGGCAGCAATACCGCGGTGGCTACCACGACTTCACCATCCACCAGGACGGCGTGCAGGTGTTCCCGCGCCTGGTGGCCGCCGAGCACCGCGCCCGCTACGAGCGCAACCAGTTGAGCAGCGGCATCGCCGGCCTCGACGCGCTGCTGGGCGGCGGCATCGAGAACGGCTCCAGCACCCTCATCCTAGGCCCCGCCGGCACCGGCAAGTCGCTGATCGCCATGGTCTTCGCCGCGGCGGCAGTGGCCCGTGGCGAGAAGGTCGCGCTGTTCATTTTCGACGAAGAGCTGGGGCTGCTGTTCGAGCGCATGCGTTGCCTGGGCATCGACCTTGAGGGCATGCAGGCCAGCGGCGCCATGATCGTCGAACAGGTGGACGCGGCCGAGCTGTCGCCGGGCGAATTCGCCCACCGGGTGCGCAGCAAGGTCGACGAGCACCAGATCAAGACCGTGGTCATCGACAGCATCAACGGCTACCAGGCGGCGATGATCGACGAGGGCTCGCCGGTGATGCACATCCACGAGCTGCTGCTGTTCCTCAACCGCCGCGGCGCCGCCACCTTCATGACCGTGGCCCAGCAGGGCCTGGTGGGCGACATGAAGGCGCCGGTGGACCTGACCTACCTGGCCGACACGGTGATCCTGCTGCGCTACTTCGAGGCCGTGGGCCAGGTGCGCCGGGCCATGTCGGTGATCAAGAAACGCTACGGCGGCCACGAGGCGACCATTCGTGAATACAAGATCGGCAGCCAGGGCATGACCATCGGCGAGCCCCTGCATGACTTCCAGGGCGTGCTGCGCGGCGTGCCCACCTACGTCGGCGCCAGCAACCCGCTGCTGCAGGACCCACCGCGATGAGCCCACAGGCCCCGGCCCCCGAGCGCGCCATCGTGCTCGCCCCCCTGGGGCGCGACAGCCAGGTGGCGCTGACGATCCTGCAGGAGGCGGGATTCAGCGGCTCGCCGGCCAGCGACCTGGGCGACCTGTGCAGCCAGTTGCACCAAGGCGCCGGCATGGCGCTGATCGCCGAGGAAGCCCTCAATGGCCTGAACCTGGCACCGCTGCTGGACTTCCTGAAGCAGCAGCCGGCCTGGTCCGACCTGCCCATCGTGCTGATGACCTACCATGGCGGCCCCGACCACCCGCCGTCCATGCGCCTGGGCGCGCAACTGGGTAACGTCAGTTTCCTGGAGCGGCCGTTCCACCCGGTGGCGCTGGTCAGCCTGATCAACACCGCCATCCGTGGCCGGCGCCGCCAGTACGAAGCGCGCGACCGCCTCAACGACCTCAGCGACAGCCAGCAGCGCCTGCAAAGCGCGCTCACCGCCGGGCGCCTGGGCGAGGAGCGCCTGCGCCAGCTCAACGAAACCCTGGAACAGCAGGTTGAAGAGCGCACCGCGCAGATCACCCAGAACGAGGAAGCCCTGCGCCAGGCGCAGAAAATGGAAGCCGTGGGCCAATTGACCGGCGGTATCGCCCACGACTTCAACAACATGCTCACCGGCATCATCGGCAGCCTGGAGCTGATGCGCCGACGCATCGCCCGTGGCCGCACCGAGGACCTGGACAACCTTATCGACCTGGGCGTGACCTCGGCCAACCGCGCCGCTGGTCTTACTCATCGGCTGCTGGCGTTCTCGCGCCGGCAGTCACTGGACACCCAGCCGGTGCAGATGAACCGCCTGGTGGTGGCCATGGACGAGCTGCTGCAACGCAGCCTGGATGAAAGCATTCGCCTGCACATGAACCTGGGCGAAGAACTGTGGGTGGCCGAGGCCGACCCGCACCAGCTGGAAAGCGCCCTGCTCAACCTGGTGATCAACGCCCGCGACGCCATGCCCAACGGCGGCGAGCTGATGGTGCAAACCCGCAACTGCCACCTGGACGCCGCCTTCACCCGTGGCCAGAGCAACCTGGCCGTGGGCGACTACGTGTGCCTTAGCGTGCGCGACAACGGCTGCGGCATGCCCCAGAGCGTGATCAACCGCGCCTTCGACCCCTTCTTCACCACCAAGCCCATCGGCCAGGGCACCGGCCTGGGCCTGTCGATGATCTATGGCTTCAGCAAGCAGTCCCAGGGCCATGTGGCCATCGACAGCGAAATCGGCAAGGGCACCACGGTGAGCCTGTACCTGCCGCGTTTCCGCGGCGAGCTGCCCGGCCAGGCCGACGCCCCCGTGGCCCGCGCACGGCGGGCGCGCAGCGGCGAGACGGTGCTGATCGTCGAGGACGACAGCGCCGTGCGGGTGCTGGTGGGCGAGGTACTGCGCGAGCTGGGTTACACCTGGATGGAGGCTGCCGATTCGGCGGGCGCCCTGCCCATCCTCAACTCGCCCCAGCGCATTGACCTGCTGATCAGCGACGTAGGGTTGCCCGGCGGCATGAACGGCCGGCAACTGGCCGAAATCGGCCGGCACCTGCGGCCGGGGCTCAAGGTGCTGTTCATCACCGGTTACGCCGAACACGCGGCAGTGCGCGGCGGCTTCCTGGACCCGGGCATGCAGATGATCACCAAGCCGTTTGCGTTTGATTTGCTGACGGCGAAGGTGCGGGAGATGATCGAGGTGTGACGCGGCCTGCGCCAAACACGCGTAGCCGCTGCCGCCAGGCTGCGCTGGCCCTGTGCCTCGCTGAAGATCTTCAGGGTTCACAATGGCCAGCGCAGCCTGGCGGCAGCGGCTACGCAATTGACGCTCTATTGCGTCGTTACACCAGCAACTGCTGAATCTTCTCGCCCAGGGTATCGAGGTCGAACGGCTTGGCCAGAATCGGCGCGTTGCGGGTGATGGGGCTGCCGGACTCGATGATTTCCTGCGGGTAGCCGCTGATGAAAATCACCTTCAGCTCCGGGCGCAGCTTCAGCGCCGGCTCGGCGATCTGCACGCCCGAAATGCCGCCTGGCAAGCGATAATCGGTGACCATCAGGTCCAGGTGCGGCTTGCGCGCCAGGATCTCGAACGCCTGGGCGCCGTTCTCGGCCTCCAGCACGTGGTACCCCTCGCCTTTCAGGTAGTCGGACAACACCATCAGAATCGAGGGTTCATCCTCGACAATGAGGACAACGTCTTGTGCATCTTCACTCATGGTAACGCCTATGTACTTTTAGGTTGGCTGCCTATGTGACCGTGGCCGCCCGTAGAGGTTGCGTGCCGCCTGGCGCTTGTTACAACGGCAGGCTGACGATGAACGTCGAACCCTCGCCCAGCGCGCTCTGCACCGTGATGGAGCCGCCATGGGCAACCACGATCTGCTCGGAAATGAACAGCCCCAGGCCCAGCCCCGCCACTACGTGGGTGGCCGACACCCGCTCGAACTGCTGGAAGATGCGCGCCTGGTTCTCCTTGCTGATGCCGATGCCGTGGTCGCGCACTTCCACCAGCGCCGCGCCCTTGTGCGCGTACACGCTGACCTCGATGGGGCCGCGGCCGCCATAGCGCAGGGCGTTGGACACCAGGTTGGAGATCACCTGCTCCACGCGGAACTCGTCCCAGGTGCCCACCACCGGTTCGCTGGCGTGCAAGCTGATGCTGCACTCGGCGGCGGCGACCTGTGGGGCGAAGTTGTCCAGCAGGTTGGCCACCAGTTGCGTCAGGTCGAACTCGCTGGGGCGGATGGACAGTTTGCCGGTGCGGATGCGCGACACGTCGAGCATATCCTCGATCAGGCGGATCAGGCTCTGGATCTGGCGCTCGTCGCGCTCGACCATGCCGCGCATTTTCTCCAGGGTGAAGGCATCGGCGTTGTCCCGGGCCAGGTGCAGCTTGCGCAGCTGGGTTTCCAGGATCAGGCCGTTGAGCGGCGTGCGCACCTCGTGGCTGACAATCGACATGAAGTCATCGCGCATGCGCACCGCATGCTGCAGTTCGTTCTGGGTGGCCTGCAGTTTTTTCAGCAGCACCTCCTGTTCCTGGCGGCTGCGCTCCAGGGCGTCGAGCTGCTCCTTGAGGATCTTGCGCTGGCAGTACAGGTCGACGAACACGCTGACCTTGCTCTTAACCGCATGAATCTCCAGCGGCTTGTGCAGGAAGTCCACCGCGCCGCTCTCGTAGCCCTTGAAGGCATAGTTGAGCTCGCGCCCGGCGGCGCTGACGAAGACAATGGGAATGCTCTTGGTTTTCTCGGTGCCGCGCATCAGCTCGGCCAGCTCGAAACCGTTCATGCCCGGCATCTGCACATCGAGGATGGCCAGGGCGAATTCATGTTGCAGCAACAGCGACAAGGCTTCGTCGGCCGACAGCGCCTTGTGTACCTCGCGGTCGTCGGCCTTGATCAGCGCTTCCAGGGCCAGCAGGTTCTCCGGCAGGTCGTCGACGATCAGCAGTTTTGCTTTTATTGGGCTTGGCATGCGCTTTGTTCCAGCTCGGCGAGCAATAAGCCTATGCCGTTCAATGGGAGTATATGGTCGGGCCGGCGCAGCTTCAGCGCAGCTTCGGGCATGATCGCCACGCGCGCCTCGGCCGGGTCCTGGACAATGGTCAGACCGCCGCGCTCGCCAATGGTTGCCAGGCCGCGCGCACCGTCTTCATTGGCGCCGGTGAGCAGCACCCCGATCAGTTGCGGGCCGTAGGCATCGGCGGCCGATTCGAACAACAAGTCGATGGCCGGGCGCGAATAGTGCACCCGGTCTTCCTGGCTCAACGACAGGCTGCGGTCCTGCTCCACCGACAGGTGGTAGCCGGGGCCGGCGAAATAGAACATCCCTGGTTGTATGTCTTCCTTGTCCACTGCCTCCTTGGCAGCGCGTTGCATGCGCCGGGCGAACACCTCGGCCAGCTGGCTGTGGCGGTCATCGGGCAGGTGCAGCACGGTCAGCACCGGCAGCGCGAACGTTGGCGGCAGCATGCCGTACACGCGCAGCAGCGCCTCCACGCCGCCGGCCGAGGCGCCTACCACCACCGCTGCGTACCCGGCGCCTGCTTTCATGTCTTGCGGTAGATCCGTTCGGGCTTGGCCAGGGCTTCGAACTTGTGGCTGTAGGCAGAGAAGTCGAGGGTCTCCTTGCTGCCCAGCACCAGGAAGCCGCGGTGGCACAAGGACTCGTGGAACAGCCCGAAGGCGCGGTCCTGGAGCTTCTTGTTGAAGTAGATCAGCACGTTGCGGCACGACACCAGCTGGGTTTCGGAGAACACGCTGTCGGTGGCCAGGCTGTGGTCGGCGAAGGTCACGTTCTCGCGCAGGCTGCCGTCGAAGATGGCGTTGCCGTAGGCCGCGGTGTAGTAGTTGGAAAACGCCTGTTGGCCGCCCGCGCGCTGGTAGTTCTCGGTGTAGGTGCGCACGTTTTCCATGGAGTAGATACCTTGCTTGGCCTTGTCCAGGGACTGCGGGTTGATGTCGGTGGCGTAGATGATGGTGCGTTCCAGCAGGCCTTCCTCGCGCAGCAGGATGGCCATGGAGTACACCTCCTCGCCCGTGCTGCAGCCGGCGATCCAGATCTTGATCGAGGGGTAGGTGCGCAGCAGCGGCACCACTTCGCGGCGGATGGCCAGGAAGTGCTCGGGGTCGCGAAACATCTCGCTCACCGGGATGGTCAGGTACTGCAGCAGCTGCATGAACGCGGTGGGGTCGTGCAGCACCCGCTCCTGCAGCGCCGAGATGGTGTTGCACTCCAGCTGGCGCAGGGCGTGGTGTATCCGGCGCTTGATGGAAGCGCCGGAGTAGTCGCGGAAATCATAGCTGTACTTGAGGTAGATAGCCTCGATCAGCAAGCGGATCTCGATATCGGTATTGCGCTCCACCGTCATCAACGGCGGCCTCGCAGGTTAGCGGTTCGTGGCACTAAATGCGCTCCAGCTGTGGCAACCACACGCGTATCAGGGAAAACAGCCGGTCCAGGTCGATGGGCTTGGCCAGGTAGTCGTTGGCGCCGGCCTGCAGGCAGCGCTCCTGGTCGTCCTTCATGGCCTTGGCGGTCACGGCGATGATCGGCAGCTTGCGCCAGCGCGTGTCCTTGCGGATCTCGCGGGTGGCCTCGTAGCCGTCCATCTCCGGCATCATCACGTCCATCAGCACCAGGTCGATGTCTTCCACGTCATTGAGTTTGTCGATGGCCTCGCGGCCGTTGCGACCGATTTCGACGATCGCACCCTTGTGCTCCAGGGCACTGGTGAGGGCGAAAATGTTGCGTACGTCGTCGTCCACCACCAGAATCTTGCGGCCCTCGAAGACCTTGTCGCGGCTGCGCGCGGTCTTGAGCATCTTCTGTCTTTCCTGGGACAGCTGGGATTCGACTTTGTGCAGAAATAATGTCACTTCGTCCAGCAACCGCTCTGGCGAGCGCGCGCCCTTGATGATGATGGAGCGCGAGTACTTGAGCAGCTCGGCCTCTTCGTCGCGGGTCATGTTGCGGCCGGTGTAGACGATCACCGGCGGGAAGGCGCAGATTTCCTCGGTGGACATGCGCTTGAGCAGGTCATTGCCGAGCATGTCCGGCAGCTTGAGGTCGATGATCATGCAGTCGTAGACGTTGTCGCGCAGCAGGTCCAGGGCCTCCTGGGCGAAGCCCACGGCGGTGATCTCGATGTCCTCGTCGCCGATCAAGCGGGCGATGCTCTCGCGCTGCAGGTCGTCGTCTTCCACCAGCAGGATACGCTTGAGCTTCTGGGTGAGCTTGGCTTCCAGGCGGGCGAACACGTCCTTGAGCTCGTCGCGGGTGGTGGGCTTCACCGCGTAGCCCACGGCGCCCATGTGCATGGCCGCCTCTACGCGGTCTTCCACGGAGATCACGTGCACCGGGATGTGGCGGGTGGCCGGCAGTTCCTTGAGGCGCTGCAGCACGGTCAGGCCGGAATGGTCGGGCAGGCGCATGTCCAGCAGGATGGCGTCGGGCACGAACTGCGCGGCCAGGTTGAAGCCCTCGTCGGCGCCGTGGGCCACCAGGCAGTGGTAATTGAGTTCATGGGCGAGGTCGAAGAGGATGCGCGCAAAGTTCGGCTCGTCCTCGATCACCAGGATGCAGCGGCGCTCGAACGGGCCTTTCTCGCGGTCGTCGGGGAAGCGCGCGATCACCACGTCCGGCACCAGCACCGGTGCAGGCTCGCTGGCGGCGCCCTGGGGCGCGGGAATGACGGTGGGCGCGGGGTGCACCTCGTCGCGCTCCATTTCCTCGTAGCGTTGCGGCAGCACCAGGGTGAACTCGCTGCCCTTGCCCAGGGTGCTGCTGACGCTGATGTAGCCGCCCAGCAGGTTGGCCAGGTCGCGGGAAATCGACAGGCCCAGGCCGGTGCCGCCGTAGCGGCGGTTGGTGGTGCCGTCGGCCTGGCGGAAGGCCTCGAAAATCGCCTGTTGCTGGTCGGTGGCCACGCCAATGCCGGTGTCGCGCACGTGGAAGGCAATGCCGTTGTCCGGCTGCGGCGCCACGGTGAGGGTCACCTGGCCCTGCTCGGTGAATTTCAGGGCGTTGGACAGCAGGTTCTTGAGGATCTGCTCCACGCGCTGGCGGTCGGTGAACAGCATGGGCGGCGCGCCGTCCAGCAGCTCCACCGAGAAGTCCAGGCGCTTGTCGGCGGCCAGCGGCTCGAACATCGTCCGCAGGCCGTCCACCAGGCGTGCGGTGCTGGTGTTCTCCGGGCGCACGTCGAGCTTGCCGGCTTCCACCTTGGAAATGTCGAGGATGTCGTTGATCAGGTTCAGCAGGTCGTTGCCGGCGGAATAGATCGACTCGGCGAACTTGACCTGCTCGCCGGTGAGGTTCTCCTCGGCGTTCTCCGACAGCAGCTTGGCCAGGATCAGCGAGCTGTTGAGCGGCGTGCGCAGCTCGTGGGACATGTTGGCGAGGAATTCGGATTTGTACTTGCTGGAGCGCTGCAGCTCCTCGGCGCGCTCTTCCAGCTCCACCTGCGCGCGGTTGAGCTCCAGGTTCTTGGCGTCCAGGGCGTCGCGCTGCTCGGCCAGGGCGTCGGTGCGCTCGGCCAGCTGTTCGTTGGTCTGCTCCAGTTCCGCCTGCTGGGTCTCCAGGTGCGCCTGGGACTCCTTGAGCACCCTCGACTGTTCCTCCAGCTCTTCGTTGGCGGTTTTCAGCTCTTCCTGCTGCACTTGCAGCTCTTCGTTGAGCTGCTGGGTCTCGGCCAGCACTTCCTGCAGGCGCTGGCGGTAGCGCGCAGCCTCGATGGAGGTGCCCATGTTGCTGGCCAGCAGCTCCAGCAGTTCCACGTCGCGGTCGCTCAGGGGGCGCAGGAAGCCCAGCTCCACCACGCCATTGATACCGTCGTCATTGTGGGTGGGCACGATCAGCACGCTGTGCGGCAGGCCCTCGCCCAGGCCGGAGGTGAACTTGAAGTAGTCCTGGGGCACCTCGTCCAGGCGCATCAGGCGCCCGGTCTGGGCCACCTGGCCGATCACGCCCTCGCCGTTGATGATGACCTGGTCGCGGTTCTCCTGCTCGCGGGAGAAGCCATAGCTGGCCACGCGGCGCAGGCTGCCGTGCTCCTCGCGCACGTACACCGCAGCCACCACGCTGCCCAGGTAGTTGGCGAAGAACTGCAGCACATTGCGCCCCAGCATTTGCAGGGTCAGTTGCCCCAGCACCTGCTCGGCCAGTTGGGTCTGCCCGGTGCGCAGCCAGGCCTGGCCTTCCAGGCGTTCGGCGCTGCGGCGCTGGGCGTCGAGGTTTTCCGCGTAGGTGGTGGACAGGGTGAGCATGTCGCGGCGGCCGAAATAGGCCAGCACGGCGCTGATCAGCACCAGGAACACGATGTAGAGGGTGATCGACATCGTGATGGTGTGCGACACGTCCTCGCTGCGCTGCTGGCGCAGGTTGTGCTCCATGGCCAGGAAGTCGTCGAACTCACCGCGCACCGCATCGGTCAGGCGCTTGCCGCGGCCAGTCTGCACCACCGAGGAGTAGTCGCCGGTGCTGCGCTTCATGTCGATCATGGATTGGGAGTAGTTCATCCACTCCTTCTGCAGCGCCGCGACGCGGGTCAGGCGGTCGACCTGGGCGGAGTTGTCGGCCACCAGCTCCTTGAGCGCCGGCACTTCGGCGGCGAGCCGCGGCTTGGCCAGCTCGAAGGGGTCCAGGTAGTCTTCCTTGCCGGTCAACAGGTAGCCGCGCATGCCGGTTTCCATGTCGATGGACAGCTTGGCGATTTCGTTGGCGTTGTTGATGACCCGGTCGGTGTGTTCCACCCAATCGATGGTGTTCATCAGGTAGCCGATGATGCTGACGAACACCACGCCGCTCAGCAGGCCCACGCCCAGGGGCAGGCTGACGTTGCGGGTCAGCAGCTTGCGAAAGCTCTGCTCATCGATGCTGGAGGGTTTGCTCATGTCCCTTGCGTCCCTGGTGAGGTGGTAAAACGGCAGAGTTTGCCGGAATTCCACGTAGAAGATCCAAATATTCCCGCATCAACATGAGAAATTTCGCACGGAACTTTCCATGTTCTCTTACGCTTTCTAGAAGGCGACAGCGGTTTTGGCCAGCAAATGCGGGATTATTTTGCATATGAGTGGCACGCCGGTATCCTTGTGCCACTGTTTTTGCGTTTTGGTAACCGTTGCACGGAACTTGCCGGCGCCCCTGCTTACTCATTAAAGACTGGCGGCGCCTGCCGCGCCCTGCCTTTTCCGTCACCGCCCAGGACTGCTCCAATGTCAAACGCCGCCGCCCCAACCATTCTTGTCGTCGAGGACGACGACATCGTGCGCATGCTGATCGTCGATGTGCTGGAGGAGCTGGAGTACCAGGTGCTCGAGGCCGCCGATGCCGAGGCGGCGCTGACGATTTTGCGCCAGGACAACGTCATTCACCTGATGATGACCGACCAGGGCCTGCCGGACATGGAAGGCACGGCGCTGGCCAAACAAGCCCGCGAGCTGCGCACCGCCCTGCCCGTGTTGTTCGCCAGCGGCTACGCCGAAAACATCGACCTGCCCGCTGGCATGCACATGATCGGCAAGCCCTTCTCCATCGACCAGCTGCGCGACAAGGTCAAGGCCGTGCTCGCCCAGCCCTGAGTTGATCTGCCGGCAGCGTCTAAAAGGGTAATCGGCACGCAAACGATTTTCTTGAAAGTTGGATCCGAGTTTTCAAAACCCGCCTACACTTTCGGAATAATCCAAAACGCCTGTCGCTCCTCCTACCCCCAGGGACGCTGCCACCATGACGGACATCAACCCACCCGACCTGTCGCACAAGGTCTACAACACCCCTTTCATGCAACAGGTCATCCTGGTGGCGGAGCAGTTGCGACACCGCGGTGGCGCCAGCGAGGAAAAACAGACCGCGCTGTTCAAGGTCGCGTATTTCATTTTGCAGAACCCCTGGCTGTCGCCGACCCTGAACATCGAGCGCATGGCCGAAGGCGCCCATACCTCCACGGCCGCGGTCAACCGCCTGGCCAACCACATGGGCTACAACGGCTTTACCGGCCTGCGCGAGGCCCTGGTGCGGCATTTGCTGCAGCTGGTGTCGCCGGCCGACCTGGTGCAGCACGAGGTGGCCCACCACCCCGAGCGCGGCTTTGACCTGAGCCAGCAGGTGCGCCTGAGCAACGGCAACCTGGAGGCCGTGCTCAACGCCAACGACGATGCGCAGTTCGAGGCCCTGGTGACGGCCATCAGCCAGGCCACCAACCTGTATATCCTGGGCTTCGGCAACAGCCACTACCTGGCCGGGCTGGCGGCCAGTTGCCTGATTCCCCATTGCGCCCACGTGATCACCCTGAACATGGAAGGCGGCAGCGAAAACGCCACCTACCGTCTGGCCACCATCAGCGAAGGCGACGTGCTGCTGACCCTGGCCTTGCCGCCCTATACCCGCGACACCCTGCGCATGGCCCAATACGCCGTGGGCCGCGGCGCCACAGTGCTGGCCATTACCGACTCGCCCGCCTCGCCCCTGGTGGACATCGCCGACCACTGCCTGTACGCCTCGCCCCAGCACCCGGTGCTGCGCAACTCCAAGGTGGCCCTGGTGGCGGTCATCGAGGCGCTGGCCACCGCCGTGCGCCTGCGCAACCATGAGCCGGTGAACGAGTCCATCCGCCTGGCCGAGGACGCCCTGGCCTATATCCAGCGTACCGGCAGCGACCCGGCCGGCTGACCGGCCATTGCGCCGCCCGCAGCGGTTTGATTACTCTGGCAGCCCCTGGCAAACAACAATAAGCGGCCAAGGCATGACCCGACCCAGCAGAATCACCGATCCGTCCTACGAGCTGATGGACGATCACGAAGGCCTGTCGATCATCTACCGCCAGCACGGCTTTCCCTGCCCGCTGGTGCGCTGGCACTTCCACAAGGAATACGAGCTGCACCTGATCGTCGCCAGCGCCGGCAAGGTGTTCATCGGCGACTACATCGGCAATTTCACCGCCAATAGCCTGTTTCTCACCGGCCCCAACCTGCCCCACAACTGGATCAGCCAGGTGGAGCCCGACCAGGTGGTGGAAAAGCGCGACATGCTGGTGAATTTCACCGACGAGCTGTTCGACAGTGCCCTGCCGGTGTTCAGCGAGCTGAAAACCCTGGGCCCGCTGCTGGAGCGCGCCCGCCACGGCATCGAGTTCCGTTGCCCGCACACCCTGGCCCAGGCCACCGAATTGATGCAGCGCATCGCCGACAGCCGTGGCGTGAGCCGCCTGGGGCACTTCCTGATCCTGATGGAGCTGCTGGCCGCCTGCGAGGACTACCAGCTGCTGTCGGACGGCAACTCGCCGCAGCTGGCCGACGAACACAGCATCGACCGCACCAACCGCGCGGTTGACTATATCTTCAGCCACTACGGCCGCGAGCTGCCGCTGGAGGAAGTGGCGCAGTACCTGGGCATGAAACCCACGTATTTTTCCCGGGTGTTCAAGCAGGCCACCGGGCGCTGCTTCGTGGAATTCGTCAACCGCCTGCGCATCAGCAAGTCCTGCGAGCTGCTGGCCGATGGCGACAAGCCGGTGACCGACGTGTGCTTCGAGTCGGGCTTCAACAACATCTCCAACTTCAACCGCCGCTTCCAGCAGCTCAAGGGCATGACCCCCAGCCATTACCGGCGGCTGGCGGTGCAGCGCCTGACCGAGCAGAACCTGGGGGCTTGAGAGCGTGTTGGTTTCGATGGGCATGCCTTGGTTTTTTTCGCGTTCATGAAATCGAGCGCTGCCCGCGCGGCGCATCGCGACCAAGGTCGGCTCCTACCGTCTGTTTCGGGCCAATTACGCCAGGACCATTGCCTTGTCCGCCCTGGTTGTTTACTGCCGATTTGTGGTGCCACCAACAAGGCGGTCGCGGCGATCCCACAGACAAGACTGGCCCGAAACAGACGTAGGAGCCGACCTTGGTCGCGATGCGCCGCGCGGGCGGCGCTCGATCTCAAGAACCCAACAAACCTCGCGCCAAGTGCAAAATAGTACAGACGCCACTGCCTCCAAGGATTTGTAACCAACCCATTTTGGGTCTGTAATCAATCCCAGCTGCTTCCCACGCTTCAGGAAGACACAACAACAATAACCAGGCTTCGTGCCCACCGGGCACCGAAGAGGAGTGTGTAATGTCGACGCCCAGAATCCTGCTTGCCCGCGCCAGCCTCGCCGCCCTGCTGGGGCTCTGCGTCACGGCCCACGCCGACCAGACGCTGACCATCGCCACCGTCAACAACAGCGACATGATCCGCATGCAGCGGCTGTCGAAAACCTTCGAGGAACAGCACCCCGACATCAAGCTCAAATGGGTGGTGCTGGAAGAAAACGTGCTGCGCCAACGCCTGACCACTGACATTGCCACCCAGGGTGGCCAGTTCGACGTGCTGACCATTGGCATGTACGAAGCGGCACTGTGGGGCGCCAAGGGCTGGCTGGAACCGATGAAGGACCTGCCTGCCGACTACAACCTGGACGACGTGTTCCCCTCGGTGCGCGACGGCCTCTCCGTGAAGGGCACGCTGTACGCCCTGCCCTTCTACGCCGAAAGCTCGATGACCTACTACCGCACCGATCTGTTCAAGGCCGCCGGGCTGACCATGCCCGAGCACCCCACCTGGACGCAGATGGGCGAGTTTGCCGCCAGGCTCAACAAGCCCGACCAGGGCCAGTACGGCATCTGCCTGCGCGGCAAGGCCGGCTGGGGCGAGAACATGGCGCTGATCACCACCCTGGCCAACAGTTGGGGCGGGCGCTGGTTCGACGAGAAATGGCAGCCTGAATTCACCGGCCCGGAATGGACCGGCGCGCTGACCTTCTACGTCGACACCATGAAGAAGTACGGGCCGCCCGGCGCCTCCAGCAACGGCTTCAACGAGAACCTGGCGCTGTTCAACAGCGGCAAGTGCGCCATGTGGGTCGACGCCACCGTGGCCGGCTCGTTTGTCACCGACAAGAGCCAGAGCAAGGTCGCCGACAACGTCGGCTTCACCTACGCACCGCACGAGAAAACCGACAAGGGCTCGGCGTGGCTGTATTCCTGGGCGCTGGCCATTCCCACCAGCTCCAAGGCCAAGGACGCCGCCAGCACGTTCACCCAGTGGGCCACCTCCCAGGCCTACGCCAAGCTTGTGGCCGACAAGGACGGCATCAGCAACGTGCCGCCAGGCACCCGCGCCTCCACCTACAGCGATGCCTACATGAAGGCTGCGCCGTTCGCGAAGATCACCCTGGAATCGCTGAAGACCGTGGACCCGAAAAGCCCGTCGGCCAAGCCCGTGCCCTACGTGGGCATCCAGTTGGTGACCATCCCTGAATTCCAGGGCATCGGCACCCAGGTGGGCAAGCTGTTCGCCGGCGCCCTGGTGGGCACCAGCACGGTGGAGAAAGCCCTGGCCGACGCACAGTCGACCACCGAGCGTGAAATGAAGCGCGCGGGCTATCCCAAGTAGCGCCCCCAGCCACCGGCCTGCGATGGCCAGCCCTGCCCCGGGGCTGGCCAGCCTTTCAAGGTACCTATCATGAGCACGTCCACTGCCAAGGCGCAGTCCCAGGCCCATCAAGACCTGGGCAAGCGCCGCCTGAACAACCCCGGCTGGTTCCTGGTCACCCCTTCGGTAGCGCTGCTGCTGTTGTGGATGATCGTGCCGCTGGCCATGACCGTCTACTTCTCGCTGATGCGCTATAACCTGCTGGACGGCGGCGAGAAGACCTTCACCGGCCTGGGCAACTTCCAGTTCTTCTTCACCGACGAGGGCTTTATCCCCGGCATGACCAACACCCTGTTGCTGGTGGGCAGCGTGCTGCTGATCAGCGTGGTGCTGGGCGTGCTGATTGCCGCGCTGCTGGAGGCCAGCGAGTTTTTCGGCCGCGGCATCGTGCGGGTGCTATTGATCTCGCCGTTCTTCATCATGCCCACGGTGGGCGCGCTGGTGTTCAAGAACCTGATCTTCCACCCAGTGTCGGGCATCCTCGCCGACCTGTGGCGGTACTTCGGCGCGCAGCCCATCGACTGGCTGGCCAATTACCCGCTGCTGTCGATCATCATCATTGTCAGCTGGCAGTGGCTGCCGTTCGCCATCCTGCTGCTGATGACCGCCATGCAGTCCCTGGACCAGGAACAGAAAGAGGCCGCGCGCCTGGACGGTGCCGGGCCGGTAGCGATTTTCTGGCACCTGACCCTGCCGCACCTGGCCCGGCCGATTGCGGTGGTGGTGATGATCGAGACCATCTTCCTGCTGTCGGTGTTCGCCGAGATCTTCACCACCACCAACGGCGGCCCGGGCTTTGCCTCCACCAACCTCGCCTACCTGATCTACAACCAGGCCCTGGTGCAGTTCGACGTGGGCATGGCCTCGGCCGGTGGCCTGATCGCCGTGGTGATCGCCAACATCGCCGCCATCATCCTGGTGCGGATGATCGGCAAAAATCTTACCGACCAGCCTTGAGGCCCGCGCCATGACCCTCACACTCAAGCAACACCGGCGCCTGCAAAGCGTGCTGCTGGGCCTGCTGGCCTGGGCCATCGCCCTGCTGCTGTTCTTCCCCATCTTCTGGATGGTGCTGACCAGCTTCAAGACCGAGATCGACGCGTTCGCCACGCCGCCGCAGTTCATCTTCACGCCGACGCTGGAGAACTACATCCACATCCAGGAGCGCAGTGACTACTTCCACTTCGCCGGGAACTCGGTGCTGATTTCCTTCAGCGCCACCCTGTTGTGCATGCTGATCGCGGTGCCGGCGGCCTACTCCATGGCCTTCTACGAGACCAAGCGCACCAAGCAGACGCTGCTGTGGATGCTGTCCACCAAGATGCTGCCGCCGGTGGGCGTGCTGATGCCCATCTACCTGCTGGCCAAGGGTTTCGGCCTGCTGGACAGCAAGCTGGTGCTGATCGTGATCTACACCCTGATCAACCTGCCGATCGTGGTGTGGATGGTGTACACCTACTTCAAGGACATTCCCCGCGACATCCTCGAAGCGGCGCGGCTGGACGGTGCCACCTTGCTGCAGGAAATGGTGCGGGTGCTGCTGCCCATCAGCAAGGGCGGCCTGGCCTCGACGCTGCTGCTGTCGTTGATTTTGTGCTGGAACGAGGCGTTCTGGTCGTTGAACCTGACCAGTTCGAACGCCGCGCCCTTGACGGCGCTGATTGCCTCGTACTCAAGCCCCGAAGGTTTGTTCTGGGCCAAGTTGTCGGCGGTGTCGACGCTTGCGTGTGCGCCGATCCTGATATTTGGCTGGATCAGCCAGAAGCAGCTGGTGCGCGGCCTTTCCTTCGGTGCCGTCAAATGATGTTCCGACTATTGCTGGAATTCTCTGTGGGAGCTGGCTTGCCAGCGAGCCTTTCAGGCCCCAAACAGCTCGCTGGCAAGCCAGCTCCCACACATTCAGACTGCCAGGAGTAATGTCATGGCCACATTGAAAATAAAAAACCTGCAAAAGGGCTTCGAGGGCCTGTCCATCATCAAGGGCATCGACCTGCAGGTGAACGACAAGGAATTCGTGGTGTTCGTCGGCCCCTCGGGCTGCGGCAAGTCCACGCTGCTGCGCCTCATCGCCGGCCTTGAAGAAGTCACCAGCGGCACCATCGAGCTGGACGGCCGCGACATCACCCAGGTCAGCCCGGCCAAGCGCGACCTGGCCATGGTGTTCCAGACCTACGCCCTGTACCCGCACATGAGCGTACGCAAGAACATGTCGTTCGCCCTCGACCTGGCCGGCGCCGACAAGGCCGAGGTGCAGCGCAAGGTCGACGAGGCTGCGCGCATCCTCGAACTGGCGCCGCTGCTGGAGCGCAAGCCCAAGCAGCTGTCGGGCGGCCAGCGCCAGCGCGTGGCCATCGGCCGGGCCATCGTGCGCAACCCGCGGATCTTCCTGTTCGACGAACCGCTGTCCAACCTCGACGCCGCCCTACGGGTGCAGATGCGCCTGGAACTGGCGCGGCTGCACAAGGAGCTGCAGGCCACCATGATCTACGTCACCCACGACCAGGTGGAGGCCATGACCCTGGCCGACAAGGTGGTGGTGCTCAGCGCCGGGCGCATCGAGCAGGTGGGCTCGCCGCTGGAGCTGTACCACCATCCGGCCAACCTGTTCGTGGCCGGCTTCCTCGGCACGCCGAAGATGGGCTTCCTCAAGGGCCGCGTCAGCCGCGTCGACAGCCAGGGCTGCGAAGTGGAACTGGCCGCCGGCACGCGTATCAGCCTGCCGCGCAGCAGCGCCAGCCTCAGCGTGGGCAGCGAGGTGACCCTGGGCATCCGCCCCGAACACCTGGAACTGGCGCAGCCCGGCCAGCCCGGCCTGGCGGTGACCGCCGACGTCGGCGAGCGCCTGGGCAGCGACACCTTCTGCCACGTGGTCACCGACTCCGGCGAGCCGCTGACCCTGCGCATTCGCGGCGACCTGGCCAGCCAGTACGGCGAGCGCCTGAACCTGTACCTCAACCCCACCCATTGCCACCTGTTCGATGCCCAGGGCATCGCCGTGGCCAAGCCGCTGCTGGCCGCGGCCTGACGAGGACCCGTACCGATGAAACTGACCCGCGACAACCTCGACAAACTGGCCGCGCACATCAAGCGCCCCGCCTACGCCCAGGCCACCACCCGCCAGGGCATCGTCCACATCGGCGTGGGCGGTTTCCACCGCGCCCACCAGGCGTTCTATACCGACGCCCTGATGAACACCGGCGAAGGCCTGGACTGGGCCATCTGCGGCGCCGGGCTGCGCAGCGACGACCGCGCCATGCACGACGCGCTCAAGGCCCAGGACTCGCTCTACACCCTGGTGGAACTGGGCGACGGCACTGGCCATGAAGTGCGGGTGATCGCCGCCATCAGCGGCATGCTGCTGGGCGAGGACAGCCCCCAGGCGCTGATCGACAAGCTGGCCGACCCGGCCATTCGCATCGTCTCGCTGACCATCACCGAAGGCGGCTACTGCATCGACGACAGCACCGGCGAGTTCATGGCCCACCTGCCGGCCATCCAGCACGACCTGGCCCACCCCGACGCGCCCCGCACGGTGTTCGGTTTCCTCTGCGCGGCCCTGGCCCGGCGCCGCGACGCCGGCACCCCGGCCTTCACGGTGATGTCCTGCGATAACCTGCCGCACAACGGCGCCGTGGCGCGCAAGACCCTGCTGGCCTTCGCCGACCTGCGCGAGCCGGCCCTGCGTGACTGGATCGACCGCCACGTGAGTTTCCCCAACGCCATGGTCGACCGCATCACGCCCATGACCAGCGCCGCCCACAAGCGCCAGTTGCTGGAGCAGCATGGTGTCGACGACGCCTGGCCGGTGGTGTGCGAGCCCTTCGTGCAGTGGGTGCTGGAAGACAAGTTCGGCAACGGTCGGCCGGCCTGGGAAAAGGTCGGCGTGCAATTCACCGACGACGTCACCCCCTACGAGGAAATGAAGATCAAGCTGCTCAACGGCAGCCACCTGGCGCTGACCTACCTGGGCTTCCTGAAAGGCTACCGCTTCGTCCACGAGACCATGAACGATCCACTGTTTGTGCGCTACATCCGCGCCTACATGGACCGCGACGTGACCCCGCAGCTGGCCTCGGTGCCCGGCATCGACCTGGAAGGCTACAAGGACACGCTGATCGAGCGCTTCAGCAACCAGGCCATCGCCGACCAGCTGGAGCGAGTGTGCTCGGACGGCTCGTCGAAGTTCCCCAAGTTCACCGTGCCCACGATCAACAAGCTCATCGAGGCAGGCGCCGGGCTGGACCGCGCCGCCCTGGTGGTGGCCGCCTGGGCCCTGTACCTCAAGGGCGTGGATGAAAACGGCACGCACTTCAAGATCCCCGACCCGCGCGCCGAGTTCTGCCAGGCGCTGGTGGCCGACGACGTGATGCTGACCCAGCGCCTGCTGGGCGTGGAGGAGATTTTCGGCAAGGCCATCCCGCAGTCGGCGGCCTTCGTCGCGGCCTTCGAGAACCAGCTCAAGCACCTGCGCCAACTGGGGGTCGACAAGACCCTGGAACGCCTGCTCAGCTACGAGGAGTAAGCCTATGTACCTGGGCATCGACTGCGGCACCCAAGGCACCAAGGCGCTGTTGCTGGACCCGGCCAGCGGCCAGGTGCTGGGCCAGGGCAGCGCGCACCACGACATGATCAGTGGCGCCAACGGCCGCCGCGAGCAGGACCCGGCGCAGTGGGTGGACGCCCTGTGCACGGCGGTGGCCCAGGCCCTGGCCGAGGCCGGCGTCGACGGCCAGCAGGTGCGCGGCCTGGGCGTGTCCGGGCAACAGCATGGCCTGGTACTGCTGGACGCCAGCGGCCAGGTGCTGCGCCCGGCCAAGCTGTGGTGCGACACCGAATCCACCGTGCAGAACCAGCGCCTGCTCGACCACCTGGGCGGCCCCCAGGGCTCGCTCGACCGCCTGGGCGTGGCCATCGCCCCCGGCTACACCGTGTCCAAGCTGCTGTGGACCCGTGAGGAACACCCCGAGGTGTTCCGCCGCATCGCGCGCATCCTGCTGCCCCATGACTATTTGAACTTCTGGCTCACCGGCCGCGCCTGCGCCGAATACGGCGACGCCTCCGGCACCGGCTATTTCGACGTGCGCAACCGCCAGTGGGACCTGCAACTGCTGCGCGACATCGACCCCGACGGCCGCCTGCAACAGGCGCTGCCGGAACTGATCGGCCCGCGTGACAGCGTCGGCACGCTGCTGCCCGAGGTGGCGCGGCGCCTGGGCCTGAGCCCCCAAGTGCGGGTGGCCAGTGGCGGCGGCGACAACATGATGGGCGCCCTGGGCACCGGCAACATCCAGCCGGGCGTGGTGACCATGAGCCTGGGGTCGTCCGGCACGGTCTACGCCTACAGCGCCGAGCCCACGGTGAGCCCCGAGCCCGAGGTGGCGACCTTCTGCTCTTCCAGCGGCGGCTGGCTGCCGCTGATCTGCACCATGAACCTGACCAACGTCACCAGCGCCGTGCGCGAGCTGTTCGCGCTGAGCATCGAGGCCTTCAACCGCCAGGTCGAGATGGCCCCCATCGGCGCCGACGGCGTGCTGATGCTGCCCTTCCTCAACGGCGAGCGCGTGCCCGCCCTGCCCCTGGCCACCGGCAGCCTGCAGGGCCTGACCGCGGCCAACCTGAACGCCGCCAACCTGTGCCGGGCGGCGGTGGAAGGCACCACCTTCGGCCTGCGCTATGGCCTGGACCTATTGCGCGCAGGGGGCCTGGCCAGCCACAGTATCCGCCTGATCGGCGGCGGCGCGCGCAGCGCGGTGTGGCGGCAGCTGGTGGCCGACATCATGAACACCGAGGTCACCTGCCCCCGGCACACCGAGGCCGCCGCCCTGGGCGCAGCCATCCAGGCCGCCTGGTGCGACGGCGCCGGCGAGCTGGCCAGCCTGTGCCAGCGCTGCGTGCAACTGGACCCTGCCCAGGGCGCGCAGCCCATCGCCGCCAACGTGCAGGCCTACGAGCAGGTGTACCGGCACTATCGTCAGCGCCTCGAAGCGCTGTGAATTCATAGGGAGGCATCATGTATCTGGTATGTGGCGAAGCGCTGTTCGATTTCTTCTGCGAGCCAGACCGTTTCGGCCAGGCCGCGCGCCTGGGCTACGAGGCGGTGGCCGGTGGTTCGCCGTTCAACGTGGCGGTGGGCCTGGCGCGCCTGGGCGTGCCGGCGGCGCTGCTGGCGGGGGTGTCCCAGGATTTCCTGGGGCAACGGCTGCGCACGGTGTTGGCCGGCGAAGGCGTGGCCGACCGCTACCTGCACGACTTTGACGCGCCCACCACCCTGGCCATGGTCGCCGTGGGCAGTGACGGCACGCCGCAGTACAGCTTCCGCGGCCAGGGCTGCGCCGACCGGCTGCTGACCCTGGCGCACCTGCCCGCCCTGGACGACAGCGTGCATGGCCTGCACTTCGGCTCGTTCTCGCTGGTGGTGGAACCGGTGGGCAGTACCCTGCTGGCCCTGGCCCGGCGCGAGCACGACCAGCGCCTGATCAGCCTGGACCCCAACGTGCGCCTCAACCCGGCACCCGACATCGGCCTGTGGCGGCGACGCATCGGCGAATTTGCCAGCCTGGTGCACCTGATCAAGGTCAGCGCCGAGGACCTGGCGCTGCTGTATCCGGACCAGGCACCCGACGAGATTGCCGCCCAATGGCTCAACGAACGCTGCCAACTGGTGTTCGTCACCCGCGGCGCCGACGGCGCCAGCCTGTACAGCCGCCAGCACGGCGAATTGAGCGTGCCAGCGCAAAACGTGGCCATGGCCGACACCGTGGGCGCCGGCGACACCTTCCAGGCGGCCCTGCTGGCCTGGCTGGCCGAACACCAGCTGGATTCGCCCCAGGGCCTTGCCCAACTCAGCCGCGAACAATTACACGCAATCCTGCAGTTCGCCACCCAGGCTGCGGCGCTGACCTGTGCCAAGGTCGGGCCGGACCTACCCTATCGCCGCCAGCTGCCCTGACCTGCCCACGCCCCGGGGGCTCCCGTTCCCCGGGCAACCCCATGTTTCATGTTGCGCATGTACTTATTGATTAACACCTTCTTGCGAACTTTCCGAAAGCCTTAGGAAAGTTCTTACAAAGTTATCGGAAACTTCAAAACTTGACGTCCTACATTTGCACCAAAATGAACCCTTCGCCCTCTCCCGCAGCACACTAAATCAATTCGCTATTCGCACAAAACATTGAAGCAGACCATTTACAGCGGCACGGCCTGCCACTATTCTCTGTTTCCGCAGAGCCAGCGACTTATCAATTTCCTGATAGTGAAAGTTACCCCCGGGCAGCGTGGCAAGGCCAGTGGCGCCCGAGCGGTTCAAATAGATGATTGGAGAATAAAAAAGTGTCCAGACTCGCCGAGTTCCGCGCCGCCGAAAGAGCCCTTCAGGCCCAGCTGGCCCAGCTGGAAACCCTGAAGAACGATGCAGGCCTGAAAAAGGAGATTGAATTCGAGCACAAGTTGCAGGAGTTGATGCTCGAGTACGGCAAGGGGCTGCGTGACGTCATCGCCATTCTCGACCCTACTCGCAACGAGCCACGCCTGCCGTTCCAGCACGTGCGCGCCCATCGCCGGCCTCGCGCGGTGAAGGTCTACGAGAACCCTCATACCGGCGAGCTGATCGAGACCAAGGGCGGCAACCACCGTGGCCTCAAGGCGTGGAAATTGCAGTACGGGCGTGACACGGTGGAAGGCTGGCTGCGCGGCTGACGAAAGGTGAGCCGGGGCATTTTTTTTCACAGGATTTTCACAGCGGATCTTCCACGATGGAATCTGCTAATGGACTAGCGCCCCAATGCCCGCTTCGGCGGGCTTCTTATTGCCTGCGATTTGCTATTTCCCCACCTGGCATTTGGCCTGGGCGCGACAGTTGCGTATCATGGCAGGTCTTACAAGAACTCTTATCTCCCCACGGCGGCACAATCGGGTTGTGGCGCCGTTATTCATATTCCCTGTTCTGGAGTTCCCATGAGCCTGCACGACTTGAACACCTTCCCCGGCGTTACCGCCGAACCGGATGCCGCCACCCGCAACTTCGTCTTCAACCACACCATGCTGCGCGTGAAGAACATCGAGAAGTCGCTGGACTTCTACACCCGCGTGCTGGGCTTCAGCCTGGTGGAAAAACGCGACTTCCCGGAAGCCGAATTCAGCCTGTACTTCCTGGCCCTGGTGGACAAGGCCCAGATCCCCGCCGACGACGCCCAGCGCCACACCTGGATGAAGTCGATGCCTGGCATCCTGGAACTGACCCACAACCACGGCACCGAAAACGACGCCGACTTCGCCTACCACAACGGCAACACCGACCCGCGTGGGTTTGGTCACATCTGCGTGTCGGTGCCTGACATTCAGGCGGCCTGCGAGCGCTTTGAAGCGCTGGGCGTGGACTTCCAGAAGCGTTTGACTGATGGGCGCATGAAAAACATTGCGTTCATCAAGGACCCGGATGCGTACTGGGTCGAGATCATCCAGCCGAACTTCTAAGCCCTGCCCAGCGCAGCGCAGGCGCGTGTGATCTGCTTGTGATCTGCTTGTGATCTTGATCTGGCTTGTGATCTTGATCTGGCTTGTGATCTTGATCTGGCTTTTGATCTTGATCTTGCTTGTGATCTTGATTGTATGCCCCGTAAAGCGCCCGGGCCGACTGGAGGCGTCGCTCAACGGGCTGCCCGAAGGGCCGAGGCCGCAGGCCGAAGAGACGGTAACCCGCAGGCTTCTATAGCGGGTGCCGTCTGCCCGTTGAGCGGCGCCGGAAGGAGGGGACCCGTAGCGCAGCGGAGGGCCCAAGCAGGGGCAAGCGTTTTTTGCTTACTTTTTTTGGCGTTCGAAAAAAAGTGAGTCGCCGTAAGGGCGAAACGGTCGGTAGTCGCACCACGAAAATGGATATGTTCGAAACCCTCAAAAGCGGGATCCACATATCGTGAACATATCCATTACCAAGGGTGATGCAGAATCACCTTTCCGGCCTTACGCCGGCTCACTTTTTGTCAAACGCCACAAAAAGTAAGCAAAAAAGGCTTGCCCCTGCTTGGTCCCTCCGCTCCGCTGCGGGTCCCCTCCCTCCGGCGTCGCCCAAGCGGCCGACGGCCCGGAATAGAAGCGCCTCCGGTTCCGTCTTCTTCGGCTACGCCTCAGCCCGCTTGGCCAACGCCTCCAGTCGGCCCTGGCGCTTTATGGGGCACACAATCAAGATCAAAGGCCTCACGGGATCAAGATCAAACGCAGTTCGCGGCGTTTTCGAGTTCTGCGGGGATTAAAAAAGCCCGCAGACCTTACGGCCAGCGGGCTTTTTTTTCGGCCAGAAAAATCAGGCCGGCGCAGAAGTCCGAATCAGGTGATCAAACGCCGCCAACGACGCCTTGGCCCCCTCACCCAACGCAATCACGATCTGCTTGAACGGCACAGTGGTCACGTCACCCGCCGCAAAGATACCCGGCAGGTCAGTCTCCCCACGCGCATCCACCATGATCTCACCACGCGGCGACAGCTCGATGGTGCCCTTGAGCCAATCGGTGTTGGGCAACAGGCCGATCTGCACGAAGATACCTTCCAGCTCCACGGTGTGGGTTTCGCTGGTCTGGCGATCCTTGTAGCGCAGGCCATTGACCTTCTGGCCATCGCCGGTCACTTCGCTGGTCAAGGCGCTGGTGATCACGGTGACGTTGGGCAGGCTGTGCAGCTTGCGTTGCAACACGGCGTCGGCGCGCAGCTGGCCGTCGTACTCCAACAGGGTCACGTGGGCAACGATGCCCGCCAGGTCGATGGCCGCCTCGACACCGGAGTTGCCGCCACCGATCACCGCCACGCGCTTGCCCTTGAACAGCGGACCGTCGCAGTGCGGGCAGTAGGCCACGCCGCGGTTGCGGTACTCTTGCTCGCCCGGCACGTTCATTTCGCGCCAGCGCGCGCCGGTGGCCAGGATCACGGTCTTGGCCTTGAGGCTCGCGCCGCTGGCGAAGCGTACTTCATGCAGCTGGCCGTCCTTGCCCGGGATCAGGGCTTCGGCGCGTTGCAGGTTCATGATGTCCACGTCGTATTCCTTGACGTGCTCTTCCAGCGCCACGGCCAGTTTCGGGCCTTCGGTGTGCTGCACCGAGATAAAGTTCTCGATGGCCATGGTGTCCAGCACCTGGCCACCAAAGCGCTCGGCAGCAACACCGGTGCGGATGCCCTTGCGCGCGGCGTAGATGGCCGCTGCGGAGCCGGCTGGGCCACCGCCCACGACCAGCACGTCGAAGGCGTCCTTGGCGTTGAGCTTCTCGGCCGCCTTGTCGCCGGCGCTGGTGTCGATCTTGGCGAGGATTTCTTCCAGGCCCATGCGGCCCTGGCCGAACACTTCGCCGTTGAGGTACAGGCTGGGCACCGCCATCACCTGGCGGGCGTCGACTTCGGCCTGGAACAACGCGCCGTCGATGGCCACGTGGCGCACGTTGGGGTTGAGCACGGCCATCAGGTTCAGGGCCTGGACCACGTCCGGGCAGTTTTGGCAGGACAGCGAGAAGTAGGTTTCAAAGTTGAATTCACCCTTGAGCCCGGCGATCTGTTCGATGACCTCGGCGCTCGCTTTCGAAGGGTGGCCACCCACTTGCAGCAGGGCCAGCACCAACGAGGTGAATTCGTGGCCCATGGGGATACCAGCGAAACGCAGGCTGATATCCGCGCCAGGGCGGTTGATCGAGAACGACGGCTTGCGGGCGTCGTTGCCGTTGTCCAGCAGCGTGATCTTGTCCGACAGGGCCTGGATGTCACGCAGCAGGTTGAGCAATTCCTGGGATTTCGCGCCGTCATCAAGGGACGCGACGATCTCGATCGGTTGGGTGACCCGTTCCAGGTACGACTTCAACTGGGCTTTAAGATTGGCGTCCAACATGCGGGCGATTCCTTTTCAATACGGTATAAAAAACAACGCCCGGGCGAATTCGCCCGGGCGCTTTCAGGGCGATGATGGTGTTACGCGATGACGCCACTCATCATCGTCATGAGGTCTTAGATCTTGCCGACCAGGTCCAGCGATGGAGCCAGGGTGGCTTCGCCTTCTTTCCACTTGGCTGGGCAGACTTCGCCTGGGTGGGCAGCGACGTACTGGGCAGCCTTGACCTTGCGCAGCAGCTCGGAAGCGTCACGGCCAACGCCGCCGTCGTTCAGCTCGACGATTTTGATCTGGCCTTCTGGGTTGATCACGAAGGTGCCACGGTCAGCGATACCGGCTTCTTCGATCAGCACGTCGAAGTTGCGCGAGATGACGTGGGTCGGGTCGCCGATCAGTGGGTACTGGATCTTGGCGATGGTTTCCGAGGTGTCGTGCCAGGCTTTGTGGGTGAAGTGGGTGTCGGTCGACACGCCGTAGATCTCGACGCCCAGGTCTTTGAATTGAGCGTAGTTGTCAGCCAGGTCGCCCAGTTCGGTTGGGCAGACGAAGGTGAAGTCGGCTGGGTAGAAGAACACGACAGACCATTTGCCTTTCAGATCGGCTTCGGTGACTTCTACGAACTTGCCGCCGTGGTAAGCCTGGGCTTTGAAAGGTTTGACTTGGCTGTTGATGATCGGCATCAGTAAATCTCCATGGGTTGTCGAAAGGGGTGAAAACTTTGTAGGGCTCATCCTAGCCAAGTGAGCCCCTGAGCGCTCATTGGCAAAGCTGATGTACGTGATTGGTTTTCCCTATCACGGGACCTAATATATAGAAGAATTGCATGAAGATCAGTCGTAGTCGAAGGTGAACGTGGCCAGCGCCCCGGCGCTGCCCGCGGTGATGGTGTTTTCGGTCTGCAGGTAGCGCGCCTGCAGCAGCACCTCGAACGTCACCTGGCCATGGGACACGCTGCCCGCAGGCCAACGGGCAGGACTGCCGGCGCCGGAAGCTTCAGGGCCAAACTCCACAGGACGGCCCTCGAACTGGATTTCCACGCCCACGCCCCGCGCGTCGGCGTCCTGGCGCAAGCCCAGGACCTTGCTGCGGTTCGAGGGGTTGGTGGCGTCGGTCAGGATCACCGACACGTACAACCTGTCCCCGCCGCCACCGCCATGGCAGGCCAGGCGCAGGTCGAAGGGCTCCAGCCTCGAGCCGCTGCCCGGCCCGTTGAAATCACGGACCAGCGGTTGCCCCAGGTCGACCATGATGTACTGGCTGCCTGGGGCCACGCTGCAGGTGGGCTGGCGCAGCACGATGTCCACATCGCTGTCGAACTGCAGACGGATTGCCTCCAACGCGCCATAGCGCCGGGAAGCGCCAGCGCTGGACAGACGCAGGCGATCCTCGTGGATATCGCCGGTCTTGACCAGTGTGATGAAATAGGCTGGCGTTGCAGTGAAAACGCCAGCGTCGATGGCGCTGCGCAGGCGCGGCCAGTGCAGCGGCTGCCTCGAACTTTCCTCCTCGATACGCATGCCCACCCCCGCCACATTGGTCGGGTAGACCCCATCAGGGCCTTGCTGTGGCCCGGGGTCGGCAAGCAAGCCATTGTCCAGCTCATCTGGCTGGGTGCATTCGACCCTCGCCGAATTACCCTTGGCGGTGCCTTGCCAGAGGATGTCGCCCACGGCCGCCATCGACGAGACGATCACTTGAGCGCCAAGGTCCGCCGACACCATCTGGTGCCCGCTGCCCGGGTAAAACGCACAGGCGCCATGGGCGGCGCTGCCTGCAGCCAGCAGGCAGGCCAAAGCCATCGCGTGTAGTGCCTTCATGGTGTATTCCCCTGTTCAGCCGCGCAGGTCGCCTTCATTACCTGAAGCGCCTTGCCAGCCGTCTCCATTTCGTAGTCGGCGACGCAGCGCTGCGCCTGCTGGTCACCCCATTGCACCTGCAACTGCCCCTTGCCTTGCAGCCCCCTGGCCAACACCCGGCTGCCCTGCCCTACCACGCCCAATGCTGCGCCACTGCCGTCGCTGACCTGGGCGCCGAAGGGCAAAGGACCGCCCGCCGCAAGGCGCAGTTCGATCAATGCCGTGCGCCCCGTGCGGGTCGGGTAGCGCAACAACGGCACTGCCCCGGCACGCGGCGCCACCTGCTGGCTGTTGGTGGCCAACTCCACGTCCAGCGGCAAGCCCGTGGGGTCCACGTCGACCCGGTTCAGCTGGTAAGGCACCAGTTGCGGGACAATGGCGTGGCCACGACCATCGACGCGCACCTGGCTGCCGTTGACCACCCGGGCGCCCTTGGCCTCGGGCACCTCGACGATGGCGAAGGTTTCAGCCAGCGGTTGCGCAAAGGTCACGCCGCCGGGGTGGGCAACCACCGCGCCACGGGCCCCCGCCGACACCTGGCGGCTGCGATCCCCCTGCCCCAGCGAGGCGCTGAGTTCACCATAGGGTGCCCGCCAGCCGCCGAAGCCATTGAATTGCGCCGTGCCCCGGCCTTCGCTGACGCTGACGCCGTAGTTGTAGCGGTCGGTGCCATTGCGGTACCCGGCCTGCGCCTGGTGGCCCTGGCTACCCTGGTTGAGGCCCGCAGTCAGGTTCCCGCGGCCGCCCCCCAGGGGCAGGCTCAGGTTCAGCTGCCACACCGTTTCATCGCGGCCATGCAGGTCCCGCTCGCGGCTGGCGGTCAGCACATACCCCAGGTCGGCAAAGCGGTTGGCGTAGCCCAGCGAATAGCCCAGGCGAGCGCCGCCGCCCTCCCAGCTGCTGGAATGCCAGGCGCTGCCATTGAGCTGCCCCCAGGCGCTGCCCAGTGGCTGATTGATGCTGGCGGTGGTGCGCGCGCGCTCACGCAAGCTCAATGCACGGTGGTCGTACGCTTGGGCCAGGGTGCGGTAACCGGGCCCGGTGGCCTGCTGGTAATTCAGGCCCAGGCGGGTGTCGCTGGCCATCAACAAGGTGCCGTAGGACAGGCGAAGTCGGCCACCCTGCTCGCCATTGGCCTGGGCACGCGCGACGTCCAGGCCCACCGCGCCCAGCGGCGTGTTGAGCGCCGAGCCCAGCAGCCATTGTTGATATTCCGCGGCCAGGGTGGTGCCCAGATAACCGGTAAAACTATCGCTCAGGCCCTGCTGCCAGGTGCCTTGGGCGAACCACGGCGCCGGTGCCTGCACCTGTTCCTGCAATTGACCCACGCTGATGCCGAAGCGCGACCGCCCCTCGCGCAACGCCAGCGGGGCGGCGGCGTTGGTCACGGTAAAGCGCTGCTCGCTGCCGTCGGCCTCGCTGACCGTAACCTGCAGGTCGCCGCCCACGCTGGCCGCGTAGAGGTCGTCGATCACGAAGGCGCCCGGGGGGACCACCACCTCACGCAGCAGCCGTTCGCCCTGGCGGATGGCCACCCGTGCGTTGCCCCGTGCCACGCCGCGCACCACCGGCGCGTAGCCGCGCTGGGAGGCCGGCAGCATGCGGTCATCACTGAACAGGTGGATGCCACGCAGCTGCTGGGCATCGAGCAGATCGCCCTGGGTGGTGACCTGCCCCAGGCGCAGTTGCGCGCCCCATGGCGCAACCTCCCGTTGCAGGTAGTGGCTCAGGGTCTGGTAGCCACCGTCGCTCGAGAGGCTGCCTTGGTGCCGCCAGTGCCAGCGCCCCAGGTTCAGGCCGCTGGACAGGCCGGCATAGGTTTGCGTATGGGCGCTTCCCTGGCCACTGTCAACGTCGAACACCGACAGGTCGTAGCCGCTGAAGGCGCTGGTCACGCCCCAGTCCCATGACTCGGCATCCACGAAGCCATCGGGCTCGCGCACCTGCCAGGCCTGGGGAATGTCCAGCGCCAGGCGCTGCTGGGGAAAATCCAGGTGTTCGGCGGCCCCGGGCAGCCATTGCTCAAGGCGACGACAGCTATCGCCGCCCTTGGGCAACGCGTCCACCGCCACCCCCAGCCGGCGCAGCAGCGGCCGGTCGAAACAGCCATGGGCGCCGGCTTCACCCGCACCCTGGCGATAAGGGATCAACAAACGCCCCAAAGGCCGCTGGTTGACTTGCACCTGCAGCCAATAGTCGCCTGGCATCACCCGCGCCGGTTGCGAGAACACGCTCAGGTCCACGTTGCCGGCAGCACCGGGCCGCAGGAAACGCTGCTCGAATTCGATCGGCTCGGGCACCTGCGCCGCCACGGCCAGCTGCAGCCCGCCACCGGCCAGCAGCCCGGAGAACCGCAGGCGCTTCATGGCAACGCTACCTGGGCTTCGCCTGGGCGCCCGGCCCCGTAGTCATCCAGGGCAATGTAGTTAACCTGCGCGGTCGCGCCTGGCGCTGCCGTCCCTTGCAGGGGAAAACGCGCGCTACCGAACGGTGGGATGTGCCCAGCCCCCGCCTCCAGAACCTGGCCAGCGACGCGCAGATCGACCGCGCCCAGGTTGACCACGAACGGCCCTGGGTTGTGACCTTCGACCACCCACTGTTGCTGCTCACGGCGCACGCTCCAGCGCACAGCCGCAGGTGCATCGGCCGCACGGCCTTGCAGGTCCTGGGGCCGAAACATCAGTTTGATTCGCGTGCGAATCGCCATCTGCAATTGGTTGTTGCCCGCCTCGCCCCGAGGCGGGATCTGCAAGACGTTGAGCCAGAACAGGCTCTCGCGGTCGGCCGCCAGGGGCTCGCCGGTGTGCATCACCCGTAGCGCCTGGCCTTGGCTGGCCTCGATGCGCACCATTGCCGGGCTGACGATAAAGGGGACGGCCAGGGTCTGCGGGCTGGCCCCCGCGTCCCCGTCGTCCAGCCACGCCTGCACAAGCGCTGGCGCGGCGTCGGGGTTGAGCAGTTGCACGGTGACTTCAGGCGCGCCGGCCGGGTAGATCACCCGAGTAGCGCCAATGATCACGCTGGCATGGGCAGGCGCTGCCAGCAGCAACGCCGCCAGCACGGCAAAAACAGGCTTGAACATGGAGGGAATCCCTTCGTTACAACAACGGCGCATGGCCTGCCGGCAGGCAGGCCATGCGCGGCACCATCACGGATAGACGAGGGAGTACATCACCCGTGTGTTCACCTCACCCGCCGTCACCACGCCGGTGGCAACGTATTCGGCGTAGTACTCGAGGTTGGCGTTGCCTGCGACGATGTCCACGGCCTGGGACTTCTGACCTGGGAAGGCCTGGTTCAGCTCCATCTGCTGGAAGCCGTCGTTGAGCAGTGCCACTTCGACGAAGTCGGCCTGGCCGGCGCCGGTGTCGGTGACCAGCCGGCCACTGGTGGGGCTAATGGTGGGACCGGCCTCGAAATAGGTGGCGACCTTGCCGGTATCAGGCATGCATTCGGTGAGCTGCAAGTCAAAACGCGTGCGGCCTGCGCTTTGCCCGACCGTGGCCAGTGCGGTGCGCGACACCGCTGGCAGATCGACCTGGAAGTTCGGTTGCCCGCCGTTGATCTTGCACGTGTTGCCCTTGATCTCGCCGACGAAATCGATCTGGCCGTCCGCGGCAAATGCAGCTGGCATCGACAGCGCGGCACACAAGGCGGTAACCGCCGTGGCTAATTTCATTTTCATGGAGAAATTCCTTATCCCTACCCAGTGAACGACAGCGCTCATCGCTACCGCAGCGCTTGATTGCGCCGGCCCAGTATGTAATTGGCTCACTTAAAAAGAACGTCGGAGGGATTTGCCGAGCGTGTAGGACCTAGGCGCCAGAGCTATAGGACACTCGTAGAAGCCACGTACAGAAAGGCTTTAGGACGGGGTTTTTGGAGATGTAACAAGGAGAGTAATGGGCTAAAAAAGGTTACGGTGGATACCACAAAATGGATCCACCGAAACCTGTTGAAAACAACAGCTAGTACATTTTGATACGTACTTAACGCACCGATGACCGCATGGTCACAAATTCTTCGGCCGCCGTCGGATGGACCCCAATGGTTTCATCGAATACCTGCTTGGTCGCGCCGGCCTTCAACGCCACCGCCAACCCCTGAATGATTTCCCCAGCCTCCGGGCCGACCATGTGCACGCCCAGGACGCGATCGGTGCTGGCATCCACCACCAATTTCATCAGGGTGCGCTCCTGGCACTCGGTGAGGGTCAGCTTCATCGGCCGGAAGCGGCTTTCGAAGATTTTCACCTCATGGCCTTGCTCCAGCGCCTGCTCTTCGGTAAGGCCCACGGTGCCAATGTTCGGCAGGCTGAATACAGCAGTGGGGATGTAGGCATAGTCCACCGGGCGGTACTGTTCGGGCTTGAACAGCCGGCGGGCCACGGCCATGCCTTCGGCCAGGGCTACCGGGGTCAGCTGCACGCGGCCGATCACGTCGCCCAGGGCCAGGATCGACGGCTCGCTGGTCTGGAACTGCTCGTCCACGGCGATGAAGCCCTTGTCGTCGAGCTTCACCGATACGTTTTCAAGGCCCAGGTTGTCGAGCATCGGGCGGCGGCCGGTGGCGTAGAAGATGCAATCGGCCTCCAACACGCGGCCGTCCTTGAGCGTGGCGGCCAGGGTGCCGTCGGCCTGTTTGTCGATGCGCTGGATGTCGCTGTTGAACTGCAGGTTCAGGCCGCGCTTGGTCAGCTCTTCGCTCAAGTGCTCGCGCACCGAGCGGTCGAAACCACGCAGGAACAGGTCCTTGCGGTACAGCAGCGTGGTGTCGGCGCCCAGGCCGTGGAAGATGCCGGCGAACTCCACGGCGATGTAGCCGCCGCCCACCACCAGCACGCGCTTGGGCAACTGCGGCAGGAAGAATGCTTCGTTGGAGGTGATGGCGTGCTCGCGGCCCGGAATGTCCGGGATCTGCGGCCAGCCACCGGTGGCGATCAGAATGCGTTCGGTGCTGAAACGCTGGCCATCGACTTCCACGTGGTGGGCGTCGACGATGCGCGCATGGCCTTCGAGCAGCGTCACGCCGCTGTTGACCAGCAGGTTGCGATAGATGCCGTTGAGGCGCTGGATCTCGCGGTTCTTGTTGCCGATCAGGGTCTGCCAGTTGAAATCGGCCTCGCCCAAGGTCCAGCCGAAGCCTTGGGCCTGCTCGAAGTCCTCGGCGAAGTGGGCGCCGTACACCAGCAGTTTCTTCGGCACGCAGCCGACGTTGACACAGGTGCCGCCCAGGTAGCGGCTTTCCGCCACGGCCACCTTGGCGCCGAAACCTGCGGCAAAGCGCGCCGCGCGAACACCGCCGGAACCGGCGCCTATTACAAACAGATCAAAATCGTGGGCCATTGCTTAAGTCTCCTTGGCAGGCAACCAATACTACCCTACCCAACCGGGCCACGCGCCCCCGTAACAGCGGCCGCCAGGCCGCGTCTTATTTTCGATGGCACCGTGGCGCATTCGGACGCCGCCTGCGGCAGCTGCTACGGGATTGCCATAAACCCGTAGCAGCGGCCGACAGGCCGCGTCAGGAGGCCAGGGGCGCAGAAACGAAAACGCCGCGGCTTTCAAGGCCGCGGCGTCGGGTGTCGCATCAACCAGCCTGGCGTCAGAACGCCTTGCCAGTCTTGTAGAAGTTCTCGAAGCAGAAGTTGGTGGCGTCGATGTAGCCTTCGGCGCCGCCGCAGTCGAAACGCTGGCCCTTGAACTTGTACGCCAGCACGCAACCGGCCTGGGCCTGTTTCATCAGGGCGTCGGTGATCTGGATCTCGCCACCCTTGCCTGGCTCGGTCTGTTCGATCAGGTCGAAGATGTCCGGAGTCAGGATGTAACGGCCGATGATGGCCAGGTTCGACGGCGCATCTTCAGGCTTTGGTTTCTCAACCATGCTGTTGACGCGGTAGATGTCGTCGCGAATCATCTCGCCGGCGATGACGCCGTACTTGTTGGTTTCCGACGGGTCGACTTCCTGGATGGCCACGATCGAGCAACGGAACTGGTTGTACAGCTTGACCATCTGGGCCAGCACGCCGTCGCCTTCCAGGTTCACGCACAGGTCGTCCGCCAGGACCACGGCGAAGGGTTCGTCGCCGATCAGCGGGCGGCCAGTAAGAATGGCGTGGCCCAGGCCTTTCATTTCGGTCTGACGGGTGTACGAGAAGGTGCACTCGTCCAACAGCTTGCGAATACCGACCAGGTATTTTTCCTTGTCGGTGCCCTTGATCTGGTTTTCCAGCTCGTAGCTGATGTCGAAGTGGTCTTCCAGGGCGCGCTTGCCGCGGCCGGTGACGATCGAGATCTGGTTCAGGCCAGCTTCCAATGCCTCTTCGACACCGTATTGGATCAGTGGCTTGTTGACCACCGGCAGCATTTCCTTGGGCATGGCTTTGGTCGCTGGCAGGAAGCGAGTGCCGTAACCGGCTGCTGGGAACAAGCATTTCTTGATCATATGAGTCCTTACAAAGGGCTGTGCTTTACGAGTTTCGGCGCAGTCTAATCAGGCAGAGGCCACCTTACAATGCCCTGCCCCCGGCCAACCAATGGAGAAATAGAGAAAACCTGTTACAGATAGTTCCGCGCGCGACACAAATTTACGCCACCGTATTGGTTTTAGCAGCAATCGCGCCAAGGGCAAGGCAGAATTTCACCGCGGGGCTGTTCGCCGCCCGCCGCGTTGTATAGCATCAGACGTCCCCCGTTGGCGCACCCCGCGCCCCGGCAGGATGGCCGCCGTTCGTGCCGCCGCCCTTCCACCCTTGCCTATGATGAAACATTCGATGAACAGATTCCTGGTACTTTTCGCGGTCCTGGCCCTGGGCGGCTGCGCGTCTGCCACGCCCACGGTGCTGAAGAACGGCAAGCAGGGCGTGAGCATCGACTGCTCGGGCGCCGCAGCGTCCTGGGACGCCTGCTACCAGAAAGCCACCGACGCCTGCAGCAACGGCCGCTATGACATCGTCGGCACCGCCGGCGCCGGCCCCAAGGACAGCGACAAGACCCTGGGCGCCGACATTGGCAACTACACCAGCCGCACCCTGACCATCATGTGCAAGTAACCACGCCGCCCTGCGGTCATTCGCCGGAGATACAGGCCGTGACCGCGCGCTGCACGTCATGCGGGCGGATCGGCACGTTGGAGATGCGCTCATGCAGCTTGATGCTGCTGCCGTCGTTGGAGCGCTTGTCGATGTCGATCACCGCCGCCGGGGCCGAGGACAGTTTCTGCGGCACGATCACCCGGTAGCCTTCGCGCCAGGGTTCGACGGTTGACGGCTTGCGGCTGTCGGCCAGGTGCTTGACCACGCAATCGCTGAACTCCTTGGGCGACTTGCCGGAAATCACCCCCATGGTCTCGGGGCTTTTCTCGATGTCCGAGACACTGGCGCACCCACCCAGCAAAGCCACCACCGCAACCCACGCCCATTTCATAAACGAACTCCCTTGCAAAAGACTCTGTGACCGCCCAAGTGGCCATTTGCTCCACCTGGTCGCAAATTTTCCTGCGCAGTGCAGGAAACGCGGCGCCATGAAGCCTGCCATGGTATCGTTTTGGTTTGCCAAAAGATGCATCCCGGAGATTCACATGAAATTCGTACACCAGCGCGAGCACCTCAACGAAGATGACCTGGTGGTCATCGAGTGCTCCCAGCGCTGCAACATCCGCCTGATGAGCGACGCCAACTTCCGCAGTTTCAAGAACGGCGGGCGTCACACCTACCATGGCGGCCAGTTCGATACCTTCCCGGCCAAGATCACCGCGCCCAGCACCGGTTTCTGGAACATCACCATCGACACCACCGGCGCCAAGCTGGCCATGGGCGCGCACCGCAAGGCGTTCACCCACAAGATCAAGATCGTGCGCCGTTCGGCCTCCAAGTTCAGCTGATTCCCTTTCGCAGGTAACTTTTCGTGACCAAGTACGTGATCCACTACAAAATCAACGGCGAGCGCCGTTGGGACTTCGCTCATCTGGCCACCGGCTCGCTGGAAGAGGCCAAGGCTGCCCTGGCCGCCATCCATGGCGACAGCGACGAGCCGATCACCGAGATCCGCGTCAGCAAGGCGCTGTAAGCGCCCTGCCCCGCCTGCCGTGCCATGAACCTGGACCTGGACCTGGACCTGTTCGACGAGGCGGCCACCCGCCAGCCGCCGCGGGTCGAGCAGCTTGGCCCGCAGACCTTCGTGCTGCGCGCCTTCGCCCTGCCCTTCGTCGATGAGCTGCTGCCACCGTTGCGCAGCGTGCTCAAGGCCGCGCCGTTTCGGCGCATGGTCACCCCCGGTGGCCAGACGATGTCGGTGGCGCTGAGCAATTGCGGCCCCCTGGGCTGGACCACCGACGCCCATGGCTACCGCTACACCCCGCTCGACCCGCGCACCGGCCAGCCCTGGCCTGGCCTGCCCGCGGTATTCTGCCGCCTGGCCGGCGAAGCCGCCGCGGTGGCGGGGTTTGCCGATTTCGTGCCCGACGCCTGCCTGATCAACCGCTACGTGCCCGGCGCGCGCATGTCGTTGCACCAGGACAAAAACGAGCGCGACTACGATGCGCCCATCGTCTCCGTGTCCCTGGGCCTGCCGGCGATGTTCCAGATGGGCGGCCTGGCCCGCAGCGACCGCCCGCTGCGGGTGCCGCTGCTGCACGGCGACGTGATGGTGTGGGGCGGCGTCGACCGCCTGCGCTTCCACGGCGTGCTGCCGCTCAAGGAAGGCACGCACGCCGTGATGGGCCCCCAGCGCATCAACTTCACCCTGCGCAAGGCCGGTTGACCGCCGGACGCGGCCATGCGGCCGCTGCTACGGGAAATCTGCGTAGCAGCAATTGTCTTGAGATGGCGTCGTCTGCATCGCGACTAAAGTCGGCTCCTACACTATTCGTGGTAGGAGCCGGCCTTGGCCGCGATGCAGGCGACGCGGTCCATGGGGTATCCACATTCGCGTAGCAGCTGCCGAAGGCTGCGTCAGGGCGCGCCAAGCAGCTCGCTGATCCACGCCACCTGCTGGTTCACCTCGGCCAATTTCGCCGCCGGCACCGCCTGCCGCGCTTGGGCGAACTGCGCCAGGGTCTTGCGCCGCTGGCGCAGCACGTGCTGCCACTTGAGCAGGAACGCCGGGCTGCGCGCCTGCAGCTGCAACGGGCCGAAGTACAGCTCGCGGTCGCAGTAACTCACCGGCCCGCTGCGCTCGGCGACGATGATCTCGTAGTCGAAGCGGTGCTCGCGCAGCACTTCCTCGTGAATGATGCGGTAGTGGTTGGCCATCAGCCACTGGCGCAACGGCGGCTCGCCGCCGTTGGGCTGCAGGATCAAGCGTTCCTGCCCGCTAAGGCGCCCAGCGCCGGCCAGCAGGATGTCGCGAATGGTCTCGCCGCCCATGCCGCACATTGTGATGGCGGTGATGCCATCGCCTGGCTCGATGGCCGCCAGGCCGTTGGCCAGGCGCACGGTCACCACAGCCTCCAGGCCGTTGTCGCGCACCGTGCGCTCGGCGGCCTGGAACGGTGTCACCGCCACCTCGCCGGCCACCGCCGTGGCAATCGCGCCACGGCGCAGCAGCGCCACCGGCAGGTAGGCGTGATCGGAGCCGATATCGGCCAGGCGCGCCCCGGCCGGCACCTGCGCGGCCACGCGCGCCAGGCGCATGGACAATGTCTGTTGGTTCAACGGCAACCCCTCGTGGCCACGGACGTCCGGCCTCGGCGGCCGGATCGGGCGGCGATTCTGTCGGGGACGACGGTGAATTTCAACCGCTGGGCCGACGAATTTGCACCTATAGTGTCTTGTTCCCAACCCTACCGTGGAACTGCCCCATGACCTCCATCGCCATCGTTTACTTCAGCGGCTACGGCCACACCGCCAAGCAGGCCGAAGCCGTGCACGCCGGCGCCGCCGCAGCACCGGGCGCCCAGGCCTCGCTGTACCGCATCGACGCCAACGGCGACCTCGGCGACGCCGACTGGGAAGCCATCAGCGCCGCCGACGCCATCATCTACGGCAGCCCCACCTACATGGGCGGGCCGGCCTGGCAGTTCAAGAAGTTCGCCGACACCTCGTCCAAGCCCTGGTTTGGCCAGGCCTGGAAAGACAAGGTAGCCGCCGGCTTCACCAACTCGGCCTCGGTGAACGGTGACAAGTTCTCCACCATCACCTACTTCTGGACCCTGTCCCAGCAGCACGGCCAGGTGTGGATCGGCACCGGCCTGATGCCCGCCAACACCAAGGCCCACGGCCCCGATGACATCAACTGGACCGCAGGCTTCGGCGGCGCGCTGGCGGTGTCGCCGTCGGACGCCTCGCCGGACGAAGCACCACGCGGCGGCGACCTGGAGACCGCCAAGCTACTGGGCCAGCGCGTGGCCGAGTTCGCCGCACGGCTGAAACGCTGAAGCCTGCGCATGCACAGCGCATCCTCTCGCCGTGACGGGGCGGCGCTGGATGCGCTGAACTTCTTCCTGGCCGACGTCCGCGATGGGCTGGGCCCTTACCTGGCCATCTACCTGCTGGCCGAGCACCACTGGGACGCCGCGCAGATCGGCCTGGTAATGACCCTGGCCGGCCTCGCCGCCCTGGTGGCGCAGACGCCCGCCGGGGCGCTGATCGACGGCACGCAGCGCAAGCGCGGCACGGTGATCATCGCCGCGCTGCTGGTGACGGCCAGCTGCCTGGCACTGCCCTGGACCGCCGCCTTTACCTGGGTAGCCATCACCCAGTCGCTCAGCGCCGTCGCCGCGTCGGTGTTCGCCCCGGCCATTGCCGCGCTGTCCCTGGGCATCGTCGGGCCACGGGCGTTCACCCGCCGCACCGGCCGCAACGAAGGTTTCAACCACGCAGGCAACGCCGTGGCTGCGCTGCTGGCCGGCGCCCTGGCCCTGTGGCTGGGGCCCACGGCGGTGTTCTACCTGATGGCGTTCATGGCCCTGGCCAGCGTCGCGGCCACCTGGGCTATCGACCCGCGCACCATCGACCACCAGCAGGCCCGGGGCCTGGGCGGAACGCCCCCCGCCGCGAGCGCCCCGGCCCTGGGCGTGCTGCTGGGCAACCGCCCACTGCTGACCCTGGCGCTGTGCTGCGCGCTGTTCCACCTGGCCAACGCCGCCATGCTGCCCCTGGTCAGCCAGAAGCTGGCGTTGCATGACCTGGCCCTGGCCACGCCGCTGACCTCGGCCTGCATCATCGCCGCCCAGCTGGTGATGGTGCCCATGGCCTGGCTGGTGGGTGCCCGCGCCGACCAGTGGGGGCGCAAGCCGCTGTTGCTGGCCGGCTTCCTGATTCTGCCGCTGCGCGGCGTGCTCTACACCCTGTCCGATGACGCCGCCTGGCTGGTGGCCATCCAGACCCTCGACGGCATCGGCGCCGGCCTGTTTGGCGCGCTGCTGCCGCTGATGGTCAAGGACCTGACCCAAGGCTCCGGCCACTTCAACGTGGCCCTGGGCGCAGTGACCACCGTCTTCGGCCTGGGCGCCGCACTGAGCGCCGGGCTGGCCGGGCTGATGGTGCACTGGGGCGGCTACAGCGCCGGCTTCCTGACCCTGGCCGCAGTGGCCTGCGTGGCGTTGCTGTTGCTGTGGGTGAAAATGCCGGAGACACTGCCCGCCACAGACACTTCCCCTCCCCTTGCCCGAGCCCGTTGAATGCCCTTCACCCCCACGCAACTGCTGATCTGGGCCGTCGCCCTGCTGGCCACCCTGGGTATCCTGCTGCGCCCCTGGCGCTCGCCCGAATACGCCTGGGCCGCAGGCGCCGCGCTGCTGTTGACCGTCACCGGGCTGATCCCGCTGCCCAGCGCCCTGGCGGCGGTGGCCAAGGGCACCGACGTGTACCTGTTCCTGATCGGCATGATGGCGCTGGCGGAACTGGCGCGGCAAAAAGGCCTGTTCGACTGGCTGGCCATGGTCGCCGCCGGCCATGCCAAGGGCTCGGCAACGCGGCTATTCGACCTGGTGTTTCTGGTCGGCACGCTGGTGACGGTACTGCTGTCCAACGACGCCACCGCCGTGGTCCTGACGCCGGCGGTGTACGCCGCCGCCCGTGCGGCACGCGCCGAGCCGCTGCCGTACCTGTTCGTGTGCGCGTTCATCGCCAACGCCGCCAGCTTCGTGCTGCCCATCTCCAACCCCGCCAACCTGGTGGTGTTCGGCAGCCACATGCCGCCGCTGCCCACCTGGCTGGCCCACTTCGGCCTGCCATCGCTGGCGGCCATCGTGCTGACCTACGCGGTGCTGCGCTTCAGCCAGCGCCACGCCTTGCGCGCGCCGCTGGCCACCGAGTTCACGCCCCAGCCGCTGACCACCAGCGCGCGCCTGACCGCCTGGGGCATCGGCCTGACGGCGGCGGTGCTGCTGCTGGCCTCGGCGCTGGACTGGCAACTGGGCCTGCCAACCTTCTGCGCCGGCCTGGCAACGGTGCTGGGCGTGCACCTGCTGGAGCGCGCCAGCCCGTTGCCGGTGCTGCGCCATGTGGCCTGGGGGGTGTTGCCGCTGGTGGCAGGGCTGTTCGTGCTGGTGGCGGGGCTGACCCAGACCGGGCTCACCACCTGGCTGGCGCGAGAACTGGCGGCGCTGGCCGCGCAGTCACCCACCCAGGCCGGGTGGCTGGGCGGCGTGGTGATTGGCGTGGCCAGCAACCTGATCAACAACCTGCCGGCGGGGCTGATCGCCGGCTCCATGAACCAGATTGCGCCGCTGCCCACGGCCACCTCCGCCGCGTTGCTGATTGGCGTGGACCTGGGGCCGAACCTGTCGGTGACCGGCTCGCTGGCGACCCTGCTGTGGCTGATTGCAGTGCGCCGCGAGGGCGGCCATGTCAGCGCCCTGGGGTTCCTGCGGCTGGGCGCGCTGGTGATGCCGCCGGCGTTGCTGGCGGCGTTGGCGCTGATATGACGCAATCCGCGGGTTGCGCGCGCGAACGCGTATCCCCCATGAATCGCGTCGCCTGCATCGCGGTCAATGCCCGGCCTTCATCGCCGCCACCAACTTGTCGACGTTGTAATGGAACATCTTCGCGTAGGTGGAGGCCGGGCCGTCCGCCGGGCTCAGGGCCTCCACGTACAGCTCGCCGCCCGGTTGCGCGCCGGTGGCTGCGGCAATCTGCTTGACCAGCCGCGGGTCGCCGGAGTTCTCGAAGAAGTAGGCGCTGACGTGCTCGCCCTTGATCTGCCGGATCAGCTTCGACACGTCCGCCGCCGACGCCTCGTTCTCGGTGGAGAAGCCCAGCGGCGACAAGAACGTCACGCCATAGGCGTCACCGAAGTAGCCGAAGGCATCGTGGGAGGTCAGCACCTTGCGCTGGGCCTTGGGGATGCTGGCGATCTCGCTGCGCGCGTAGCGGTCCAGGGCCTGCAACTGGTCGATGTAGCGCTCGCCATTGGCCTGGAATTCGGCAGCGTCGGCGGGGTCGGCCTGCTTCAGCGCGGCAATGATGTTACGCACATACACCACGCCATTGGCGGCGCTGTTCCAGGCGTGGGGGTCGGTGATCTGCTGGCCGTCCTCCTCCATGCTGCGGGTCTTGATGCCCGTGGACAGCACCACCGGCGTGCCCTGGTAGCCCGACGCGGTGATCAGCCGGTCCATCCAGCCTTCCAGGTGCAGGCCGCTGACGAAGGTGAGGTCGGCGTGGCGCAGGGCCTGGGCATCGGCCGGGGTCGGTTCGTAAACATGGGGGTCGCCGTTTGGGCCGATCAGCGAAGTCACGTGCACGTGCTCGCCGCCCACGGTGTGCACCATGTCGGCAATCACGGTGAACGAGGCCACCGCTTCCAGGGGCTTGGCCTGGGCCAGGGCGCTGAACGCGGACAGGGTAAGCACAGCGGCAGCCACAAGGGGTGTGCGTTTCATGGTGGTCCTTCAGTTTGACAGGTGGGGTTGGGGGAAGAAGCGCCGCAGCATGCCGCTGCGGCCGAACAGCACCGACACGCCGTAGAAGGCACTGGCGGTGAGCACGATGGCGGGGCCGGAAGCCACGCCCAGGTGATAAGAGACGATCAGTCCAATCAGCCCTGACAGCGTCGCGATCAGGGTCGAGATCAGCATCAGCGCGGTCAGCGAGGTGGCCCAGAAGCGTGCGGCGGTGGCCGGCAGCATCATCATGCCCACCGCCATCAGCGTGCCCAGGGCCTGGAAGCCGGACACCAGGTTGAGCACCACCAGCAGCAAGAACAGCACGTGGTACAGCGAGCCGCGGCCGCCCACGGCGCGCAGGAAGCCGGGGTCGAAACACTCCAGCACCAGTGGCCGGAAGATCAGCGCCAGCAGCATCAGGGTGAACGAGGCGATGCCGGCGACCATGTAAATGGCCTGGTCATCGATGGCCAGGATGGTGCCGAACAGCACGTGCAACAGGTCGATGTTGGAGCCGTGCAGCGAGACAATCATCACCCCGGCCGCCAGCGAGGTCAGGTAGAAACTGGCGAAGCTGGCGTCTTCCTTCAGCGTGGTCAGGCGGCTGACCAGCCCGGCCAGCAGCGCCACGGTGAGCCCGGCGATCAGCCCGCCCAGGCCCATGGCCGGCAGCGACAGGCCAGCCACCAGGAAGCCCAGCGCCGCCCCCGGCAGCACTGCGTGGCTCATGGCGTCGCCCACCAGGCTCATGCGCCGCAGCATCAGCAGCACGCCCACCGGCCCCGAGCCGATGCCCAGCGCCAGGCACGCCACCAGCGCGCGGCGCATGAAACCGAACTCCACGAACGGCTGTACCAGGTTGCTGTAGAGCATCATGGCCGCGCTCCCGTGTCGGCGTGGCACAGCCCGGCGTCGGCGCTCCAGAACTCGGCCATGTTGCGCGCCTGGCGCAGGTTGGCGCTGCACAGCACGTCACCCGTGGCGCCCCAGCCGATGCGCTCGCGGGCCAGCAGCAGGGTCTGCGGGAAGTGCTCGCGCACCTGTTCCAGGTCGTGCAGCACGGCAATCACCGTGCGGCCCTGGCCGTGCCAGCGGCGCACCAGCTGCAGCAGGTCGTGGGTGGTGCGCGCGTCGATGGCGGTGAAGGGTTCGTCCAGCACGATCAGCTGGGCGTCCTGCACCAGCAGGCGGGCAAACAGCACCCGCTGCAGTTGCCCGGAGGACAGTGAGCCGATGGCACGCGCCTCGAAACCTTCCAGCCCTACCGCCTCCAGCGCCTCGCGGGCACGCCGGGCCAGGCCGCCGGTGAGCGCGCGCCAGGCGCCGATCTGGCCCCAGGCGCCCATGGCCACGGTGTCGGCAACACTGATGGGGAAGCTGCGGTCGATCTCCGCCGCCTGCGGCAGGTAGCCGATGGCGCGGGCGCTGAGGCCGCCCAGGCGCACCTGGCCCTGGGCCGGTTGCAGCACGCCGACGATGGCCTTGATCAGCGTCGACTTGCCGGCGCCGTTGGGGCCGACCACGGCGGTGAGGCTGCCGGCGTCGAAGCGGCCGCTGACGTGGTGCACGGCGGCGCGGCGTTCGTAGGTGACGGTCAGGTCTTCGAGGATGACGGCGGCGCTCATGGAATGGCCACCGCCCAGGCGACAGCGGCCCATAGCAGGGCCAGGGGCAGCAACGACAGCGCCAGGCGCTGGAGCGCCGAGCGGGTCAGGGTGGAGAGTGGGTGGGGGATCACGGGGGTTACTCGACAAGATTTGTTACACTATAACATTGCAATCTTGAGATCTGTCCAGTGGCGTTTGATGAAATCGTGGGGGACGGGACGCGGCCTGTGGGAGCTGGCTGGCCAGCGAGCTGTTGGGGCCATAAAAGCTCGCTGGCAAGCCAGCTCCCACAAGACAGTTGCTGCTACGGGGATTGTGGGGCGGGGTCAGGGCCTGGCCGCCCAGGCCACGGCATCATGGGGGTGCAGGCTTTCGCGGTGGGAGACGAACACCTGCACCCCGTCATGGGTGCTCTGTAGCGCCTGGGTCAGCTTGCGCGCGGCGTCCTCGACGTACATCAGGTGTTCGCCGTTGAGCTGCGCGAAAGCCTGCTCGTCGGCGCGCTTGACCGCGGTCTGCAGCGGCGTGCCCAAGGCGGCCTCGGCCTGGTCGATCAGCGCCATCAGGCCCAGGGTGCCGGCGTGCCCGGCAATGCCCACCTCGATACTGGCCACGCTGCGCTGGCTGTGAGGCGTGGCGGCGCTGGCGTTGGCGCGCAGCCAGGCCGCCACCTCCTGCGCGCCAAGGCCACCGCGCTGGCCGAATTGGTCGAGGAAACGTTGCTCCACCACCTGCCGGGCCAGCGCGGCCGAGCACGGGCAGGTCGACGAATACCCCACCTCGACCCGCGCCCGCAGCTGCAGCACGCCGGCGTGCCAATGGGCGCGCAGGCGCACCGGGTAGCCCTTCCAGCCGCTGAGCCCGCTGCTGACCAGCGCCGGGCGCCGGCACAACAGGGTGAACGCCAGTTGCAGGCGCGCCTGGCGGGACTGGCAGTCAGCATGGCTTTCCACCATCTGCGCCAGCACCCGGGCCAGGCTGGCCGGGGTCAGCGCCTGCCCTTCCAGCAGGTCGAGCAAGCGATACAGCCGCGACATGTGAATGCCCTTGGTGGCGGCGTCGGGCAGGTCGACCTGCACATCGGCCCGCGCCGATACCGTGGCCAGGCAGCCAGGCTCGGCCACTTGCACGGGCAGCTCGATGTGCTGCATGCCGACCCAGTCCAGTGGGCCGTGGGCGGGCGGCAGGTCGGTAAGGGCGACGTCGGGAAGCGCAGCAACGGGGGGCATCGGCAAGTGTCCATGGCAACAATAATAATTGTTACACTATAACATTTCATGCATAGAAACCAGCGTAGCCGCTGCCGAAGGCTGCGCTGGCCCTCATCCCCGCCGAAGATTTTCAGTGCACCCAGAGGCCAGCGCAGCCTGGCGGCAGCGGCTACGGCGGCCGGGCCGCCCCCGTCAGCGATCCCCCAGGACCTCCCGCGCCTTCAGGTTGGTGCGGGCGTTGGCCACCTGGTCGATGGTCACTGGCGCCGCGGCGTTGCCCCAGCTGTTGCGGATGTAGGTCAACACCGCCGCCGTCTGCGCGTCCGACAGTTTCCAGCTGAAGTTGGGCATGGCCGCCGCCGTCGGGTTGGCCTGGGTGGCCGCGCCACGGCTGCCCAGCAACACCGTGCGGATCAGGCTGGAGGCGTCCGGCGCCTGGATGCCCGCCGCGCCCTTGAACGAGGTGACCATGCCGTCCACGCCCTGCCCCGTGGAAATATGGCAGGCCGCACAGTTCGCCGCGTAGATCTGCTTGCCCAGCACCATGGCCTGGTCATCGGCCTGCAACGCGTCGGGGCGCTTGTGGTCCGAGCCGGGCAGGCTCTTCAGGTACACGGCCATGGCCTTGAGGTCGGCGTCATTGAAGTGCTGGGTGGAGTTGTACACCGCCTCGGCCATGGGCCCGGACGCCACGCTGTGAACGTTGCCGCCGGTCTTCAAATAGCCCACCAGCTCTTCCACCGACCACTGGCCCAGCCCCTGGTAAGGGTTGTTGGACAGCTCCGGCGCGTACCAACCCTGCAGCTGGAAGCCTTGCAGTGGCTGGCCGCCCTTGTCGCCGCCGATGAAGTTCTTCGGCGTGTGGCAGGCGGTGCAGTGGCCCAGGCCCTGCACCAGGTAGGCGCCGCGGTTCCACTCGGCGGACTGGCCGCTGTCGGCCACGTAGGTGTGGTTGCGGAAGAACAGCAGGTTCCAGCCCCACATCATCTGGCGGATGTCGAAGGGGAACGGCATGTGCGGCGCCGGCACCTTGTTGTTCACCGCCGGCACCGTCGCCAGGTACGCCTTGATGGCCAGCAGGTCCTGGTCGCTGACCAGCGCGTAGTCGTTGTAGGGCATGGCCGGGTACAGCGGCGCGCCGTGGCGGCCAACGCCGTCGCGCACCGCGTGCAGGTATTCCTGGTCGGTCCAGCCGCCGATGCCGGTGTCCTTGTCGGGGGTGATGTTGCTGGCGTAGACAATGCCAAAGCCGGTGTCCAGCGCCAGGCCGCCGGCGAACGGCTTGCCGCCGGGCGCGGTGTGGCAGGCCACGCAGTCGCCCTGTTGCGCCAGGTACAGGCCGCGCTTGACCGGGTCGACGCTGGTGGCCAGCGAGCCGGGCGTGGTGTCGGCCGAGCCGGTGAAGTCGGGTTCGGCAGGGTCGATGGCCCGCGGCCCGCGCAGGTTCCAGGCGACGAACGCCACCCCGGCAATGACCACCACGATCAGGCCACGCAGCAGCCACGTACGCGTGCGCACGCTCATGTTCTCACCAATGGGCCAGGGGCCTTGAGGTAATGGTCCTTGATGGCCTGCGCCGCCCACAGGGTCAGCGCGCCCACGGTGCCGGTGGGATTGTAGCCACCGTTGTTGGCGAACGCCGAGGCGCCGACGACGAAGGTGTTGTGCACGTCCCAGCACTGCAGGTAACGGTTCAGGGCGCTGGTTTTCGGGTTGTCGCCCATCACCGCGCCACCCGTGGTGTGCGACGACAGCTGGTCCATGGGCGAGAACGGCTTGGCCGTGGGCTCGGAGCGCACCACGGTCCGGGCGCCGATGGCGTGGCCGATCTCTACCGAGCGGTCCGCCATGAAATGCGCCGAGCGGCGGTCGTTCTCGTTCCAGTCGAAGGTCACCCGCAGCAACGGCTGGCCGTGGCGGTCCTTGTACAGCGGGTCCAGGTCCAGGAACACGTCGCGGTGTGGGTAGCTGTTGCCCATGCAGTACACCGAATTGGCGTTCTGGTAGCTCTGTTTGTAGGCGGCCTTCCAGCCCTTGCCCCAGCGCGGCGCGTCCGGCGGCAGGTTGCCCGCCAGGCCAATGGGCCGGCCGTTGGTGGAGTGCACCAGGGCCACGCCACCGCCGATGAAATCGTGCTGGCTGTGGTCGAAGTTGTCGCCGTTGAAATCGTCCACCGCCTGGGCCAGCGCACCGGCGCCGATGAAGGGGTTGAGGGTCTCGTTCTCGAAGAAAATGCCGGCGCCGGCGATGGTCTGGTAGGCGTAGTTGCGCCCCACCACGCCCTCCCCGGTCTGGTGGTTGTAGGGCTTGCCGATTTTCGACAGCAGCATCAGCCGCACGTTGTCCATCTGGTAGGCGGCGATCACCACGATGTCGGCGCGCTGCTCGTGCTGCTGGCCGGCGCGGTCCACGTAGGTGACGCCGGTGGCGGTCTTGCCGTCGGCCGCCAGGTTCACCCGCAGCACCTCGCACTCGGTGATCACCGTGAAGTTCTCGCGGGCCACCACGGCCGGCAGGATGCACGCCTGGGGGCTGCTCTTGGACCAGTTGCCACAGCCGAAGAACTCGCAATAGCCGCAGTAGGTACACGGCGCCATGTGCACGCCCAGGGGATTGACGTAGGCGCCGGAGGTGTTGCCGGCCGGCACCGCAAACGGGTGCAGGCCCATGGCCTCGGTGCCTTTGGTGAAGATCTCGGCCAGGCGCGTGCGCGCCAGCGGCGGCAGGGGGTAGTCACGGCTGCGCGGGCCTTCGAAGACGTTGCCGCCCGGCTGCTTGACGCCGTTAATGTTGCCGGCCTTGCCGGAGGTGCCGGCCAGGCGCTCGAACTTGTCGTAGAAGGGTTCCAGGTCGGCGTAGGTCACGCCCCAGTCCTGCACCTGCAAGCCGTCGAGCAGCTTGCCCTTGCCGTAGCGCTCCACGGTCTGGCTGTAGCTCTGGAAGTCGTAGGGCAGGAAGCGCCAGGTCATGCCGTTCCAGTGGGTGCCGGCGCCGCCCACGTCCCAGCCGAACTGGTAGCAGTTCCAGTCACGCAGGGGCAGCGCCTGCTGCAGCGGCGTGTTGCGGAAGGTCAGGGTTTCCACCGCCTGGGGCTGCAGCATGCCGCGGCGGCTGGCGAAGCGCAGCTCGTCGGTGTCGATGCTGGTGGGGTACTGCGAACTGGTGTCGCGCCATGCGCCGCGTTCAATGGCCACCACGTTGAGGCCGGCCAGGGTCAGTTCGTTGGCCATCAACGAACCGGCCCAACCCAGCCCGACGATGACCACGTCGGCTTTGGGAAGAGAATTTGCCATCGGGCGATACTCCTTGCACAAAAGCAGAAGCAGACCAGTAGGGACAACCGGCAAGCGGCGTCAGGTGTCGCGCTGCACCATACTTACCGGAATGATGTCCAGCTTCTGGCCGCGTTGCTCGATGACGTCGCGAAAGTCGTACTGCGCGCCCGGGAAACCCACCAGCTTCCAGCCCACCATGTCCTTGTTGCCGCCGTAGATCGGGTCGGCGAAATAGCCTTCGCGCACGTTCTGCAGCACCAGGTTGAAGAAGCCGGCAACGGCGGCCGGGTTCATGCCGGGCAGCGGCAAGGTGCCGGCTTCGAGCAGGGTCAGCAAGGTGTCCTGGCGCTCGGGCGCCAGGTCGCTGAAAGCCTTTTGCTCCTGGGCGTTGCAGTACTGCTCCAGCGCGGCCAGGGCGCTGCGGTAGCGCTCGGCGGGAGTCTGCTTGAACTGTGGCCCCTGCTGCGCAGTGCCTTCCAGGAACGGTCCCTCGCGGTATTGGGTGCCGGCGTTGCCGAACGGCCCGGCCAGTTGGCGGTCGATGAATTGCACGCAGCCGGCCTCGGTGGCGCCCATGCCCAGTTCATCCGCCGGGATCAGGCGGTCGGCGATGGCGCTCAGGGTCTTGGCTTCGGCGGCGGCGAGAAAGGTCAGCCCGCCCGCCTTGAACGGCTCGGGTGGCTGGGTGGACTCGGGGGCCCAGGGCGCTTCGCCACGGATGATGGCGGCCTTGGCCGGGGGAAGCGTGCCGGCGGCGGCGAGCACGACGATGGACGTGAGTACCTCTCGACGTTGCATGAAGCGGTCTCCACTCAGGCTGTGCAGGCTCTTCTAGGGGCCTTTGAGTGAAGCAAATCAGGTATCCAAAGCTTGTCAAACCCGCTTGGATGAAGAATGACCACCGGGCAGGTTCAGGCGCGTTTCACTTGGGTGCCCTGCACCTCGTCACGGGCCAGGCGCAGTTCTTCGGCGTCCTGGTTGAGGCGGTGGATCACGCCCAGCAGGCGCTGGCGCAGCACCTCGTCGCCCAGCTGGTCGAGGGCGCGCATCACGTCCAGGGCTGCCGACTGGTTATTGGCTGCCACGGCGTCCAGGGTCTTGCGCAGGTGTCTTGCAGGTCGGTTCACAGAGTCTGTCCTCGTTATGTCGGCGTGGACTGTAGGACAACAATGTTTCGGTTTGATTTCAGCCAGTTATCGCCCCTCTTGAACCTGACTGACGGTGCCCATCGCACCCCGGCGTGCTTTTGCCGGCAGGCTGTGATTTCATCCCGGAACTCAACGACAAGAGCGCCCCCATGAAGCTTGCCACCTGCCTGCTGGCTACCCTCCTCCCTGCACTGGCCTTGGCCGACACCCCACCCTCGCGCCTGGAACAGATCCAACAGCGCGGCCAGTTGAACGTCTGCACCACCGGCGACTACAAGCCCTACACCTTCAAGCAGGCCGATGGCAGCTACGAAGGCATCGACGTCACCCTGGCGCAAAACCTGGCCCAGAGCCTGGGCGCCACGGTGCAGTGGGTGCCCACCACCTGGAAAACCCTGATGCCCGATTTTCTCGCCGGCCAGTGCGACATCGCCGTGGGTGGCATCTCGGTGACCCTGGCGCGGCAGAAGCAGGCGTGGTTCAGCAGCACCCTGGACGTGGACGGCAAGGTGCCGCTGGTGCGTTGCGAAGACCAGGCCAAGTACCAGCGCATCGAGCAGATCAACCGCCCCCAGGTGCGGGTGATCGAACCGGCCGGTGGCACCAACGAAGCCTTCGTGCACGCGTTTTTGCCCAAGGCGCAGCTGAGCCTGCACGACAACGTGACGATCTTCGAGGAACTGCGCCAGCACAAGGCCGACGTGATGATCACCGACGCCTCCGAGGCGCTGTACCACCAGAAACTGCAGCCGGGGCTGTGCGCGGTGAACCCGGCGCAATACATGCAGTACGGTGAAAAAGCCTACCTGCTGCCCCAGGGCGACCTCACCTGGAAGCTGTACGTGGACCAATGGCTGCACCTGGCCAAGGCGACGGGCGCCTACCGCCAAGCCCAAACCCAATGGCTACCCACCGCGCCGTAACCGCGGCGCCTGGGGCGCGGCCTGCGGCTGCTACATCCTGTGGGAGCTGGCTTGCCAGCGAGCCGTTGGGGCCATAAAAGCTCGCTGGCAAGCCAGCTCCTACAAGACAGTTGCTGCTACGGGATTATGCCCATACGCGCCACCACGGCGCTTTCTGCGGGCGGCTGATGGGCAGCACCTCGGGCATATCGCGCAGGCGAATCCACGGTTCATCCTGCCAATACAGCACCTTCACCTGCCCGCCGTGGGCGCACATGGCCGTTACCGCTGGCACCTCGCCAGGGCCCATGCGCCGCAGCGTCGGCACCACTTCCAGCGTCAGCCACTGGCGCAGCGCGCGGTTCTCGGGCATCTGGCTGTGCATGATCAAGGTCACCGCGCCGGTCTCGCTCACCAGCAGGTGCCGGCCCCACTCGCCGTCCAGCTGCACCCACGCCTCGCGGTGCTGGTCGGCGTCCAGGCTGCGGATGCGCCGCTCCACGAAGTGCACGCCCATCAGCCGGCCCAGGTCGTGCAGGCACAGCCACGCCTGGTCCTCGATCATCAGCGCGCGCAAGGGCAGTTGGTGGCGGAAAAAGGTGGTGGCGACGAAGGTGGCCATGGCGGAAGCTCCTTGCGGGTGAAGGGCTGCCACGGTTGTTGAGTTTTGGGGTGGCAGCTGCGTGCAGGTTGACGAACCGGGCGGAACCGGCAGACCCGAAGGTCTCCCACACGCAGCTGCCATAACACTTATCTCAGGCGAAGAGGCCTGAAACAAGCGGTATGGTGCTGCAGTGTTCCGCGCAGGTCGTCAAACCTGATCCCCGAGGCTTCGGAGACGGTGCGCAGGGTAAGGGCGCACCGGGCAAGGTGGCAATCGAAGGAGTGTTAGGGGTTGTGTCGATGCCTGTAACAGCTACGGCGAAGTAGGAGCGGCGGCGGCCTTGCCTGCCAGTCGCCTGCCCCATTAGCCGATACCGATACCCGACCGACACAGCAACGCTCCCATCATTGCGTTCAATGATTGCAAACAACTCCATCGTGTCGTATTTGAACATTTCAAGTGGCCAGGCGACCTATAGGTTTATGCCAGGAGTCAGCTTTTATAGTATGGCGGGAAAGCAAATTGGCATTGGTCGGAAGGAAAAACGGGTTCCCACCGAAGCAAGCAACCAATACATGGTCGCCTACTGATGCTTTTCATGATACCGAACCTATTTTCGAGTGATGAGCACAGAGTGTCAGCCCTCGCGCTTATGGCGTCACCTGTCAGATCTGACAGGTGGGGATGGCGGGCCTGATTTAGAGGAGTTGCGAACGTGGGGGGCATGCTTAGGGCACGCGGTCGCAGCCAAGGGGAGCCCAGATGATGGCCGAATCGGCACTCAAAGCGGCCTTGCGGCTGCCGCTATAAGTGTTCGGTCAGTCCAACCGCATCGCTACTGCTGTTGACAGGCAGCAGGACAACGCGCGGAGGACCGGCCTGATTAAACAATCAGTTCTCCACTCCTTAATCAACTCGCACTATAGATATAAAATCAAAAAACCATTGCCAGTTCGCTCTAAGCGAGGCTGTTACCGTAATAGTTAAAGGCTGCCCCGCAGACACGAACGCGGCATCAAAAACTTCCCAACTCATCCCGACTTTGAGGGGGCGTGTGCCGGCGTTATTCACGGTAAAGTTACCGCTTAGATTCGCGCTCGCAATCATGCGGAACATTATATCGTAGTCACCCACAGGCAAAGTAAATTCTTTATGCAGAGACACTATCAGTGGCGTGCTGGAAGTACAAGTAAAGCCAGCCTTAGGAACAACCTCATTTGGATAATACCTAAACACGAGTGAACTATTAGTCGAAGGCACCCATCCATTTCGATAGCCGGCAGGGCCAAACTTGGTATAGTCAACAATGCGATCATCAACGCTTGCCCCATATCGAAATGCCACTACGCGAGAGCTTTGCTTCAATCCGCCCGCAACCAGCGACACGGTATAATAAATTACCAGTATTTTTTCATGATATCCCCCCAATACACTTTTGGGCACCTTGAATTCCAGCGCCGTCTGACCAGGCGCCACGGTTTGCACTGCCAGCGGATGCTCAGCACCATTTGGCCCCGCCATTATCACCTGCACCTCCTGCCCTTGTGCCATTCCGCCATAAGTCACCGTTACCGGCAACCCAGTCTCCGGCACCAACGCCGGGTCCAGATACCCATCCTGCTGATAAGCAACTTCCGGCGCCCGCAAGTCCAACACGACATTAATCATCACATAACTCCCAATAGGAAATACCGTGGCAGCGCCTTCACCCAGGCTGCCATCGAAACCAACTTTAACTTCCAGGTTAACCGCCGCACTGTTCTGCAACTTCAACAACACTGCGCGCGGCACTACGCGACGCACACCTGCGCTCACTTCCGCCGCCGTCACCATTTCGCCCAGGATCAACTCGGTGCTCCACGGCTCGTTCTGGTCATCGGTGCTGTACAGCCGCAGCCATACCCGCTGCCCCTGGGTAATCAACGGCCAAGGTGCGATATGCACGGTGGCATCGCCCAGCAAGGTATTGAGGTCCAGATTGCCGTCGGCCACGGTAAGAATCGTCGGTTTGGGCAAGGCGCCCTCCGCAAAGTCCCGCACCTGCAGGGTCAAACTGTCCGATGCGGGGCTGGCAACGCCGCCGCGAATGCGCGAGTACAGCACTTGCACCGAGCGCCCCAGGTTGGCCGCCACGGCGCTGGCGGGCACCGGCACATCTACGGTGAAGCCGCTAGCGTAGGGCACCCATTCCAGCGTGGGCGTGCCCAGCCCGTCGCTGCCTACCCAGAACGCGGCAATCACGTCGCCCGCCAGGAAGTCGGGGTCGGTGATGCGAATGGTGGCGCCGTTGCGGGCGTTCACCGGGTCCAGCACGTCGGCCGGGTTGGCTTCCACCACCACGGGCAGCGGTAGGGGCTGGCTGCCGCCTGCCTGGATAGTGACCGGCAGGGTGATGGAGCCGGCATTGCCGCCACCGTTGCGCTTCACCTGATAGCTCAGCTCAACCCGGCTGTTGCCGTCGACGTAGGGCGTTTTGGCGATGGTGAAGGCGATGTCCTGGTTGAGGTTGCCGGCGTGTACCGGGTAGTACGGCGCGGTGGAATAGGTATCGCCCACCCAGTTGACGGTGATCTCGTCGCCCACCGCCTTGCCGGTGTAGCCGCCCACCATGACCTGGGTGCTGCCGACCACCAGGCTGGGGTCGATGACGGCGCTGGGGAAGTCCTTGAGCCAGGGCGCGATCAAGGTGCCACCCACGGCCGTCACGCTCAGGGTGAGCGTTGGCGAGTCGTGCGGCACCTGGTCCACCGTAGTCACCAGGTAGGACACCCGCAGGTCGTTGCTTCCCGCCAGCACCACGGCGTATTCATTGGGCACCGCAAACAGCACCGGCTGGCCGTTCTGGTTGCTGTCGACGTTGACGTGGGCAGTGTACTCCACCACTGTGCCGGTGCTGGTGGTGCCGCGCCAGAACAGGTCGACTCCGTCGCCCACCCCCATCACGTCGTAGACCGGCACGGTGACCTGGACCGGGTTGCTGCCCACCAATGCCAGCTGCAGGGTGGTGCCGCTGACGTGCTGCACCTCGGGCCAATCCAGGGCCACGGAGGTGCCCACCACCACTGCCTCGGCGGCGCGTGAGCGGCGCACCGGGCTTGCCACGGTCTGATACACCACCCGCACCCGCCCACCCGACAACGGCGCAGCTTCGCGGTTGGGTACCACCAGGTCGAAGCCGCGGCTGGCATCGTTGCCGGCCAGCGTGTGGGTCTGCTTGTGCTGCAGGGTGGTGCCCTGGGCCGTGGTGCCGGTCCACACCAACTCCACGTCCATGCCGTTGGTGATGCTGCCAGGGTTGGCCGGGATGTAGACGTTCACGTCGGCAGAGCCCAGGGTATCCAAATCAAGGATGCCGCCGAGCGCCTCGTTGATTTCCGGCTCGCGCAGCAGCGTTGACCCGTCTTCCACGTTGACCCGTACGGGGAAGCTGAAGCGCGACCAGTTGTTGACCACGTCGCGCACGTCATAGGTAACGATGATGCCTTGGCCCAGGTGGTCGACGATCAAGGTGCGGGGCACGCTGATGGTGATGCTGGCCAGGTTTTCCTCACCGGCAGCCAGCACGTGCACGATGCGCTCGCCGGCCCAGTACAAGGTCAGCACATCGCCTGGGTAGGCGTTCTGCCACAGGGCAATGACGACCTCTACCGTCTGCCACGAGTCGTTGGTGTCAAGGTTCGCTGGTATGCCCTGGGGCAACGCCAGGTTTTCATTCTCGGGGGTGGTCGGGTTGGGGTCCAGGCCGCCGGGCACCGTGGTCTTGACCAGCACCGAGGTGTCGGCGGAGAACACGTCATTGCCGCTGGTGCGCAGCACATGGTAGTGCAGCGGGTAGGTGGCAATGGTGTCGAGGCGGTTGCTGCGGCCCACGCCCAGGGGAATGTCATCGGGCAGCACCAGGAAGGTCACCATGCCCACGGCCTGGTGGTCGGTGTTGAAGACATCGAAGGCGACCTCGACGTTGTCCCAATACAGGGTGATGCCATCGCCCACCACGCTACCCACGTAATTGGGGAGCTGCACGGCGATGGGCTGCCGTTTGTTGTCCATGTCCTGGTAGTTCAAGCCGTGACGGCGCGCGGGCAAGTTAGGCGCTGCCAAGGTGGGATTGCCCGTGTGCGGGGGGTGCTGGGCCAGCCGGGCGTGCAGCTGCCGCAGGAGCCGGACGATTGAAGTCATGGCGGGTTTCCTCTGGGTGCCGACGGGGTGTCGGCGGTTCAGCGGAACGTAGCACCGGGGCGGTTGGCGGCGCACCTGTCAGATCTGACAGGTGCGCCTGAACCCCCCGTACCAGCTGCCGCAGGCTGCGTCAGCGGTGTGACAGGTGGTACGCAGGGCCCCGGACGCGGCCTGCGGCCGCTGCTACGAACTGACAGGTGCGGCTGGAAAACCGTTCCCGTAGCAGCTGCCGCAGGCTGCGTCCGCGGTGTATCAGGTGGAACGCGGGGCGCGCGGCCTCAATCAATCAACTCCGCATGCTGCGCCTGGCGCTGCATCGACTCCAGGTTCTTTTCGATGGTCTCGCAGATGGCGTCCATCTTGATCTGGTGCTCGCTGGGCTTGAACGGGCTTTGCAGGTCGGTGCCGATGCGCTCGATGGCCAGCAGCATGAAGCCCACCACGGTGGAGGCCAGCGGCGTGTACCACTCCAGCGACTCCACCAGGCCCACCGGCACGATCAGGCAGAACACCGAGATGAACAGCCGCGGGAAGTACACGTAGGGGTACGGCAGCGGCGTGTTGCCGATGCGTTCCAGGCCGCCCTGGCTGTTCGATAAATCCACCAGGGTCGACTCCAGCCGCGCCAGGCGGATGCTGTCCAGGCGCCCGGCCTTGTACTCGCGGGCCAGCAGGTTGGCCGAGCCGTTGAGGATGTCGTTGGCGAAGTTGTTGGAGCTGGCGCTGCGCTCGAATTCGTCGGCGCGCACGAAGGCCTTCAGCTCCGGTGGGCACTGGCTGCCCTTGAGCGCAGCGGCCAGGCTGTTGACGTAGGCCACGTGGCGGCGCAGCAGCGTGGCTTTCACCGGGTTGGCGTCGCCGTTCTCGTCGTCGATCAGGGTCAGCACCTGCCGGGCGAAGCTGCGCGAGCTGTTTACCAGCCCGCCCCACAGGGTGCGCGCCTCCCACCAGCGGTTGTAGGCGCTGCTGTTGCGAAAACTGATCAGCACCACCAGCGCCGAACCCAGCAGGGTCAGGGGCATCAGCGGCAGGGTGACCTTGCTGTTGAGGTAGAGCATGAAGTCCACGGTCACCAGGATGTCCCAGATCAGCAGCCAGAACAGCGCCCAGCCCACGTAGCCCAGGGTCTTGATGATCAGGCGGTACTTCTTGATGATGGCGTCTTTCAAAAGCGTTAACCTCCCAGTGTCCACACCTTCGGACGCCCATTCCCGGCGAAGGTTCGCCGCAAGGTCCCGCCCCATGCGCATCGTCACCCCTGAACAATGGTTCGAAGTACAGCCGCTGGCCGACGGCGTGAAGCTGATTCACGAGCCGTTCATCAAGCCGTTCTACCGCTGCAACCTGTGGCACATCAGCGGCCGCGACCGTGACGTGCTGGTGGACACCGGCTCAGGGCTGGTGAGCCTGCGCCAGCAGTTGCCCTGGCTGACCGAGCGGCCGCTGCTGGCGGTGGCCAGCCACAGCCACTTCGACCACATCGCCGGCCACCACGAGTTCAGTGACCGCCTGGCGCACCCGGCCGAAGCCGATATCATGGCCGACCCGCGCAACGACCTGACCCTGGCCGACCTGTGCATCGGCGACCCAATGTTTGACGCCCACCCCGGCTGCCCGCTGTGCTACGAGGAATACCGGGTGAAGGCGGCGCCGGTCACCCGCCTGATCGACGAAGGCGACGTGCTGGACCTTGGCGACCGGGTGCTGGAAGTGCTGCACACCCCCGGCCACTCGCCGGGCGGCATCTGCCTGTGGGAGGCGGCCAGCGGCACGCTGTTCTCCGGCGACATCATCTACGACGGCCCGCTGATCGAGGACGCCTACCACTCCAACCTCGAGCAGTACCGCGCCAGCCTCGAGCGGCTGCAAAACCTGCCGGTGCGTACCGTGCACGGCGGCCACTTCCCGAGTTTTTCCGGGGAGCGCCTGCGCGCAATGATCCACGACTGGCTGGCCGCTCACCCCTGAGCGCGGGCCAGGGCCAGGTACGCCTGCACCGCACCACTGGTTTCATCCGGGCGGCTGAGCATGCTCAGTTCGGTGTGCATGCCGGCGATGGCCAGCGGCTTGTACACCAGCTGCGCCAGGGCCACCTGCACCAGCGGTTCGGGCACCAGCGCCAGGCCCAGGCCCGCGGCGGCCAGGGCCAATACGGTGAGGCTGTTGCCGGCGCGGTGGGCCACCTTGAGGCTGCCGCCCAGGGCCTCACGCAGGCTGGCTTCCAGACTGCGGTCGTGGGGGTCGGCGGCGTACAGAATCATCGGCTCATCGTGCAGCATCGCTGCGGTCAGCAGCGGCTCGCCGGCCAACCGGTGGCTGCGCTCCATGGCCATCAGCAAGGGCCAGCGGCCTACCGCGTCCAGGCGCAGCGGCACGGCCTCGCCCACCACCTGCGCCGGGGTGTAGCCGATGTCCAGCTGGCCGGCCAGCAGCGCCTCGCCCTGGCGTGACGGCGCCACCTCTTCCACCACCAACTCGGCGTCCGGGTAGGCGGCGTGGAAGGCGCGCAGGTCGCTCATCAGCTTGCCGCTGAACACCGCGTTGCCGGCAAAGCCCACCCGCACCCGTCCGGTCTCGCCGCGTAGCGAGCGCTGCACGGTCAACCGCGCATGCTCGGCCTGCTCCAGGGTGCGCCGGGCCTGCTCGCGAAAGGCCTCGCCGGCTTCGGTCAGGCGCACCTGGCGGCTGGTGCGCACGAACAGCGGGCCGCCCAGTTCCTCCTCCAGCGCGCGAATCTGCATGCTCAGCGCCGACTGCACGATATGCACGCGCTCGGCCGCACGGCCGAAATGGCCCTCTTCCGCCACGGCGAGAAAGTACCGCAAGTGCCGCAGTTCCATGGTCGCCCTCAATCAATCATTTAAAGTGATGGATCTGTCAGATCTATCTATTTGAGGTTAACCGCAAACCGGCAGAAGCTGAAGCCCTCACCCACTGAACCGGAACACACCATGAGCCACACCCTGGAAGACCGCCAACAGATCACCGACCTGATCACCGGCTGGATGCACCGCGACCTCGGCAACTGGGACGAGTTGCGCAACCTGTTCCACCCCGACGGCACCGTCGCCGTGACCTGGTTCGAAGGCCTGGCCAGCGACTTCATCGACGGCTCCATCCGCATGGGCGCCTCGACCCTGCGCAACAAGCACTTCATCGCCACGCCCATGGTGACTTTCCACGGCGACAAGGCCATCGCCGAGACCAACTCGATGATCATCGGCGAAGACACCCGCCTGAACCTGGGCTGCAACACCCACGCACGCTTCTACGACCTGGTGGAAAAACGCGACGGCCAGTGGAAGCTGTTCAAGCGCCAGGCCGTCTATGACATGGGCTACTTCACCTTCCCCCTGGGCCCGGTCGAGATCGACAGCGCCGTGGTGGCCAAGTACCCGCGTGAATACGCCAGCCTGGCGTACCTGCTGGAGAAGGCCGGCTTCCCGTTGGGCCGGGTGTTCGCCACCCGTGGGAGTGAGTTGGAACAACAGATGCGCGAACACGCCAAGGCCTGGCTGCACGCGTAAGGCGACGGCGGGCGCAAGCCCGCCGTATCAGAAGGCCAGCTTGTAGCCGATGGACAGCAGCATGAACGCCAGGCACGGGCGCAGCACCGCATCGGGAATGCGCCCGGTGAGCTGGCTGCCCAGGTAGATGCCGGGCAGCGAGCCCATCAGCAGGAAGCCCAGCAGTTCCCAGTTCATGTTGCCCATGCTGGCGTGGCCCAGGCCGGCTACCAGGGTCAGCGGTACCGCGTGGGCAATCTCGGTGCCTACAAGGCGCCGGGTAGGCAGCAGCGGGTAAAGGATAAACAGCGCCACGGTGCCCAGGGCGCCGGCGCCGATGGAAGTCAGGGCCACCATGGTGCCCAGCACCAGGCCCGTGATCACCGTCAGCACGTTCAGGCGCGTGCCGCTGAACAGCGACTTGTCCCCGCCACGGCGGTGGGCGAACGCCAGCAGCTTGTGCTTGAACAGCACCGCCGCCGAGGTCAGCAGCAGCACATAGCCCAACGCCTGGGTGATCAGGCCGTTGAGGGCCTTGGGGTTGGTGTCGAAGCTCTTCAGGAACCACAGCGTCAGCGCCACCGCCGGCACGCTGCCCAGGGTCAACCAGCCGGTCACGCCCCAGTCGATGTTCTTGTTCTTGCGGTGCACCAGCACGCCACCGGACTTGGTGATGGCCGCATACAGCAGGTCAGTACCCACGGCCGTCGCCGGGTTGATGCCGAACCACAACAGGATAGGCGTCATCAGCGAACCGCCACCGACACCGGTCATCCCTACTACAAAGCCGACGATAAGGCCTGCAACCACAAAACCGAAATTACCGACATCCATTGCTGAGCCTTAAACACGCGCAAAAACTGGCGGGCAGGATAGCCGCTTCCGTTATTAACGTTTAGATCGTTATTGACTATGGTTATAACCAAGCTGCGCGCCAAGCGCAGGCTGTCAGCGCATCGGCTCCCAAGGATTGATGAGCTCGATGGGCAGATGCTGAAAATCCTTTGTGTTGCGAGTGGCCAGGGTCACCTTGCGCGACGCGCAAATCGCCGCAATCTGCCCGTCTGCCATTGAAACAGCGCGCCCAGCCGCCCTGCTGTTGGCGATCAGCGCGGCGTACGCCATGGCGGCGTCGGCATCGAAGCTCAGAATGGCATCCGCGAAGTCGTCATTGAACATGGCGATGGCCTGGGTCTGCAGCCGGACCTTGCGCTGCCCGCTTGGCAGGCAGGCAAGCCCGAAGAGCACTTCTGCCACGGTGATGGAGGTGGTTGCCAAGTCACCGGCGTCCTGGTTGTCCAGCCATTCGAGGACATTGGCAGCCGGCGCCGGCCGCATGAGCTCCGAAAGCACGTTGGTGTCGAGGACAATCACCGGAAAAGATCTTCGCCCCGAGGCGCCTCCGAGCGATCCGGCAGCTCTAGCTCGATGGCGTCCTCGGCGAAGCGTGCGTGAATGCGGCTGCCGAACCCGCTTTTCGCGGGGGGTTTCACCAGCGCGCGACGGAGAAGCACCCGAGCTTCCTCCTCCATTGACCGATTATTGTTGGCGGCTTCGATGCGCAGCAACGCCTTCAGGCTGTCTTCGATGTTTCTGATGGTAATACTGGCCATGAGCGCCTCCACATTGCAATCAATGACATCATTGCAATCATAGCAGATGTCGGTGGCAACATTTGTCTTTGTGGGAGCTGGCTTGCCAGCGAGTTTTCAGGGCCTCAACAGCTCGCTGGCAAGCCAGCTCCCACAATACGTAGCAGCAACTATCTTGAACCAGCGTCGTCTGCATCGCGATCGACGACGGTACACGCGCCCCGTAGTAGCGGCCTCCATGACGCAGCCTGGCGGCAGCTGCTACGGGTCAGTTGTTGCGCAGCGCCTTGTGGTTTTGCACCACTTCGTCGATGACCACGCGGAACACCCGTTGCACCACGTCTTCGCTAACGCCGTGCTGCGCCGCCAGCGCTGCGTAGCGCGCGGCCTGGCGGGCTTCGCGGGCCGGGTCCACGGCGTCGAGTTGTTGGCTGGCCTTGAGCTCGCCGACCTTTTGCGTGGCCACGAAGCGCTGGCCCAGCAGGCGGATCACCGCCTCGTCCAACGCGTCGATTTCCGCGCGAAGGGTGTTCAATTCATTGTCTTGCATGGTTCGTGTCCTGTTCAGCGGCGTCCCTGCCAAGGGTTATTTCTGCGCCTTGGGCGAGGCAAACATGTCCCAGGCCAGCGCCAGGGCGCCGGCGGTTATAGCGATGTCAGCGAGGTTGAACACGCCGGTGTGGGCGGCACCGACGTTGATAATCAGGTAATCCACCACGTGGCCGTCGCGGAACACGCGGTCGATCAGGTTGCCGGCGCCGCCCAGGGCAATGGCGTAGACGGCCAGTGCCTTACCGGTGGCGGTGGGCCAGTGCTTCAGCGCCCAATAGCCCGCCCAACCGACCACCACGGCCACGCCGATGATGAAGATCAGTTGCTTGACCAACGGCGGCAGCGCGGCGCCTACGCTGAGAAACGCACCGGGGTTGAGGCTCAACGCCAGCGCCAGGTTGACGGGGTCGTTGCCAAACTTGAAGCTCTGGGTCTGCAAGGCTGCCAGGGCCAACAGCTTGACCAGTTGATCGGCGACGATGAACGCCACCCCGACCAGCAGCACCCACGCGCGGTTCTTCATCCAGCCTTGCATGCACCACTCCCTGTAGAAAAAGCTGCCACCCGAGCGGGCCCAGCGCGGGCGCGACGATAGCGCAGGGGCGGCGGCGCGTCCATCCTACGGCGCCGTGGCGCAATGTCGCCATGCGAGCATCGCATAACTAGACGACCGGTCTGTTTCATGCATAATGGCTGGCATGACATTGACCAAGAAAGCCGAAGCCACCCGCCAGCACATCCTCGACACCGGCCAGCAGCTGGTGCTGCGCAAGGGATTCGTGGGCGTCGGGTTGCTGGAAATCCTCAAGGCCTGCGGGGTACCCAAGGGCTCGTTCTATCATTACTTCCCGTCCAAGGAAGCCTTCGGCTGCGCGCTGTTGCAGCAGTACGTGGCCCAGTACGGCCAGCGCTTGAACGCACTCCTGGCGGCCGACGGCAGCAGCGGCCGCGAGCGGCTGATGCGCTACTGGCAGGCGTGGCTCGCCGAGGCCGGGGAAGACGGCTGGGCTGAAGACTGCCTGGTGGTGAAGCTGGCCGCCGAGGTGGCCGACCTCTCCGAAGACATGCGCCAAGTGCTGGACGCCGGCGTCGCCGCGCTGGTAGCGCGCCTGGCTGCGCTGATTCGCGAAGGCCGCGCCGACGGTTCGCTGCCGGCAGGCGCCGAGCCCCTGGCGCTGGCCCAGGTGCTGTACCAGATGTGGCTGGGCGCCGCGCTGCTGGCCAAGCTGGGCCGCGACAAGACGCCTTTGCACCAGGCCCTGGCCGCCACCGGCGCGCTGCTGGCTTGCCACCCTACCCCTTCCCCCTCGCTGCCCATCCAACAACAAGGAGCTCCACATGCACAGTGCCCTGCACCCCACCTTTGGTGAGCCCGCCGACGTCCTCTGCCTGGGCGACAGCCCTCTGCCCGAGCCAGGCCCCGGCCAGGTCCGGATCAAGACGTTGCTGGCGCCGATCCACAACCACGACCTGTGGACCATCCGCGGCCAGTACGGCTACAAGCCGACGTTGCCGGCCATTGGCGGCAGCGAGGCGGTGGGCGTGATCGACGCCTTGGGCGCAGGCGTGGAAGGCATCGCCCTGGGCCAGCGCTTTACCGTGGCCGCCGTGCATGGCACCTGGGCCGAGTATTTCCTGGCCCCCGCCAAGCTGCTGGTACCGCTGCCACCGGCGATCGCCGACGAGGCCGCGGCGCAGTTGATCGCCATGCCCCTGAGCGCGCTGATGCTGCTGGAATTCCTTGAAGTGCAACCGGGCGATTTCATCCTGCAGAACACCGCCAACGGCGCGGTGGGCAAGACCCTGGCGATGCTGGCTGCCGCGCGCGGCGTCAACACCATCAACCTGGTGCGCCGCGACGCCGGCGTAGCCGAGCTGACCGAACTGGGCATCGGCAACGCCGTGTCCACCGCCCAGGCCGGCTGGCAGGACAAGGTTCGCGCCATTGCCGGTGACGCGCCGATTCGCGCCGCCGTGGATTCGGTGGGCGGCAGCGCCGCCGGCGACCTGCTGGGGCTGCTGGCGGAGAACGGCCTGCTGGTGTCGTTCGGCTCCATGACCGGCGAGCCGATGCAAATCTCTTCCGGCGACCTGATCTTCAAGCAGGCCACGGTCAAGGGGTTCTGGGGCAGCACCGTGGGTGCGAAGTTGTCGGTGGACGAAAAGCGCCGGCTGATCGGCGAACTGCTGCGCCTGGCGGCCAGTGGCGAGCTGAAATTGCCGGTGAAAGCGATCTACGACCTGTCCGACGTGGCCCAGGCCGCAGCCGCCAGCCTGCAGCCCGGCCGCAAGGGCAAGATCCTGCTGCGCCCCTGATACCCCGGACTACAGGATTTCCGTAGCAGCGGCCGCAGGCCGCGTCCAAGGCGCCGCGGTCTTGCAGGAAAACCGCATCGGGCCCGGACGCGGCCTGCGGCCGCTGCTACGCCCCTTGGGCCGCGGCGCGCTTGCGCAGCACCGGTATCGACAACGCTATCAACGACGCCAGCACGCACAACATCCCGGCCACGAAAAACGCCGGGATGTAGCTGGCCATCAAGGTGCGGGTCAGCCCTGCCCCGTACGCCGCGAACGCCGCCCCCAGCTGGTGGCCGGCAAACACCCAGCCAAAGACGATGTTGGCGCGCTCGCTGCCGAAGGTCTGCGCCACCAGCTTGACCGTGGGCGGCACCGTGGCGATCCAGTCCAGGCCATACAACACCGCGAACAGCGACAGCCCCCACACGGTGAAGTCGGTGAACGGCAGCATCATCAGCGCCACCCCGCGCAACCCGTAGTACCAGAACAGCAGCCAGCGGTTGTCGAAACGATCCGACAGCCAGCCCGAGCCCACGGTGCCGAAGAAGTCGCAGATGCCCATCATCGCCAGGATGCCCGCCGCGCTGGTGGCCACCAGGCCATAGTCGCCGCACAGGCTGATGAAGTGGGTCTGCACCAGGCCGTTGGTGCTGGCCCCGCAGACGAAGAAGGTCAGGAACAGCACCCAGAAGGTCCAGCTGCCGCTGACGTCGCGCAGCACGCGCCAGGGGCTGATCAGCATCGCCAGCAGGCTCGCGGCGCCGGCCGGTGCGGGCGCCACCGCACTGTCGCCATACGCCGGCAGGTTCATGTCCGCCGGGCGGTCACGCAGCAGCATCACCACCGCCACGGCCGCTATCGCCATGGCGCAGCAGATGAACGACAGCCCCACCCGCCAGCCATGATGTTCGGTGAGCGACGCCAGCAACGGCATGAACACCAACTGCCCTGTAGCAGTGCTGGCCGACAGCAGCCCCACCACCAGGCCGCGGCGCTGGCTGAACCAGCGCGTGGCCACGGTGGCGCCCAGCACCATGGCGGTGAGCCCGGTGCCCACGCCGATGACCACGCCCCACAGCAGCACCAGCTGCCAGAATTGCGTCATGAACATCGAGCCCAGCAGCCCGCATAACACCACCGCCACGGCCACCAGCACCACCCGGCGCAAGCCGAAGTAGTTCATGAAGGCCGCGGCGAACGGCCCCATCAGGCCGAACAGGGCGAAGCGCACGGCCAGCGCCGAGGAGATCTGCGCGCTGCTCCAGCCGAACTCGCGCTCCAGCGGCACGATGAACACGCCCGGCGCGCCCATGGCGCCAGCCATTACCAGCATGGTCAGGAAGGTCACGGCGGCCACTACCCAGCCGTAGTGGACGTTGCGCGGCGCCAGGCGGCTGGCGACAAAGGTGGAAAGCATGGTCGTTCCTTCAGGGGCCGTGGCCGTCAATGAGTCGGTGCGTACTGCATCTCGCCCTGGCCGAACGACCAGTCTTCGCGGTTGACCTCCACCAGGCTGATCCACACGTCGTCCTTGCGAATGCCGGTGCGCTCGTGGATACCGCTGGCCACCGCCTGGTAGAAGGCTTTTTTAACTTCGGTGCTGCGCCCGGTGTTCCAGGTCACCTGGATGAACACGATGCGTGGCGTGTAGCTGACGCCCAGGTAGCCTTCGGCCGGGTAAACCAGCTCGTCGCTGGCGTGGCGGCTGATGATCTGGAACTTGTCATGGGCCGGCACGTTGGCCGTGCGGGTCATGGCCTCGTAGACCACGTCGCTGATGGCCTTTACGGTGTCGGTGGAGGTGTCCTTGGCTACATCGATGCGCACGAGCGGCATGGCGGCGTTCCTTTTGTCATTGTTAAATAGATGATGAACAACCTTTATACGAACAATGTTTTACAACATGTTGCCATAACCTGCAAGCACGCTCAGCCGTCGTTCACGCACACCTGTTCATGCCACACCTTGAAGCTCGACCAGCGCGGTTGCGGCGGCCCCTGGCGCGACCAGTACAGCACCTGGCCGCGGGCATTGACGCAGAAATAGTCGCCATCGGCTTCGATGAAGGGCAGCAGGTCGCGGGGCACGCCCTGGTGCTTCCAGGCCGTGTGGGCGATATCGATCAGGTCCAGCTCAGCCGAACCCGGCAACACCACGGCAGGCTCGAAGGCGGCGTTGGCGACATCACTGCCGCCCTTGAGGAAGGCCCGGTAGGCCTCGGGGAAGTCCATGCCCAGGCGCTGTTCGGCAGCGTCTATCTCGGCATCGGTGGGAATACGGAACGGGTCGTGACGCATTGGCAAGTGTCCTCATGGCGCATGAGGACACTAAAGCACGGATCCACGCCCGTGGGAAACCGCCGCGGCTCAGGCCTCGCGGGGCTGCCCCACAGGCACCGGGGCCTTGGGCAGGCCATAGCGGTGGGTGATGATGCCGCACCACACCAGCCCGGCCAACGCCAGCACGCCGCCCACCACGCCGACGTTGGCCACGCCCATGTGGCTGCTGACCACGCTGCCCAGCAGCGCGCCGCCGCCGATGCCGACGTTGTAGATGCCCGAATGCAGGGCCATGGCCACGTCGGTGGCGTCCGGCGCCAGGGACAGCACCTTGGCCTGCAGGATCAGGCCGAAGCACATGATCGACATGCCCCACACCACGCTCATGCTGCCCAACCCGGCAGGGTGCCCGGCCAGCGGCAACAGCAGCGCCAGGCACAGGGCCAGGGCGGCGATGGCGAAGACCAGCAGGCCACGGGGGAAGCGGTTGTTGAACAGGCTGAAGACGATTGAACCAATCACCCCGGCGCCGCCGAACAGCAGCAACAGCACGGTGGTCATCTCGCCACTCAGGTGCGCCACCAGCTGGGCGAACGGCTCGATGTAGCTATAGGCGGTGAACTGCGCGGTCACCACCACGGCGGTCAGCAGGTACAGCGACATCAGCGCCGGGCGCTTGAAGATGATCGGCAGGCTCTGCAGCGAGCCGGAGTTCTGGCTGGGCAGCAACGGCAGCGACCGCGCCAGGATCAACACGGTCACCGCCGACACGCCGGCGATGGCCATGAAGGTCATGCGCCAGCCCAGCCACTCGCCCACCACCCGACCCAGGGGAATGCCCAGCACCATGGCCAGCGAAGTACCAGTGGCCAACAGGCCCAGCGCTTGCACCTGCTTGCCCGCCGGCGCCACGCGCACTGCCAGCGACGCGGTGATCGACCAGAACACCGCGTGCGCCACGGCAATGCCGATACGGCTCACCAGCAGCACCGCAAAGCTGGGCGCCAGGCCCGACAGAACGTGGCTGGCGATGAACATCGCGAACACGAACATCAGCAGCTTGCGGCGCTCGATGTTGCGGGTCAGCAGCATCATCGGCAGCGACATCAACGACACCACCCAGGCATACACCGTCAACATCAGGCCGACCTGGGCCGTAGTCATCTGGAAACTGCCGCCGATGGCGCTCAACAGCCCCACCGGGACGAATTCCGTGGTGTTGAAGATAAAGGCGGCCAGCGCCAGGGCGATCACGCTCAGCCAGCTGCCGTTGCGGGTATCGGTGGTGTTCATGAGTGCCGTCATTGCCTCCGCTGGATAAAGGCCTGCCCCCCGAAAAATCCACACACGAACGCCCTGCCCGGGTGATGAATGCCCGGGCAGAGCGCTAGGTCAGATTCTTATGGGTATTGGGGGGTAAAGCCTGATGGGCGTGATTCTACGCTTCGGGCGGTGGGCTCACAACGGGGGGAGGCTTGATGTTGAGCGGTTGGCGACGACTGGGAGGGGGATAACTGCACTGCACTGCACTTGATCTTGATCTTGATCTTGATCTTGATCTTGATCTTGATCTTGCTTTTGATCTCAGGCCCCGTTAAGCGCCAGGGCCGACCGGAGGCGTCGATCAACGGGCTGCCCGAAGGGCCGAGGCCGCAGGCCGAAGAGACGGTATCCCGCCCGCTTTGTTAGCGGGTGCCGTCTGCCCGTTGATCGGCGCCGTAGGGAGGGGACCCGTAGCGCAGCGGAGGGCCCAAGCAGGGGCGAGACCTTTTTGGTGACTTTTTGGCTGGGCCGGCACACCGGGCGACTGCCAAAAAGTTACTCGCCGTAAGGGCGAAACGGTCGGTGGTCGCGCCACGAAAATGGATATGTCCGAATCCCTCAGAAGCGAGATTCGAAAGCCATGCACATATCCGATATCAAGGGTGATGCACAATCACCTTTCCGCCCTTACGGCGGCTCACTTTTTGTCAAACGCCACAAAAAGTAAGCAAAAAAGGCTTGCCCCTGCTTGGGCCCTACGCTGCGCTACGGGTCCCCTCCTTCCGGCGCCGCTCAACGGGCAGACTGATGTGGCCTAATTATCCCGGACACGCCCAAAGGAGCGGTAATCTACCGCTCAACCAAGAGGTGTTCGATGTCCCGACGTAATTTTTCGACAGAGTTCAGGCAAGAGGCAGCAGCCCTTGTTCTTGATAGTGGCTACACCACTCCAGAAGCCTGCAAAGCCATGGGCGTGGGCCCGACCGCACTGCGTCGGTGGGTGGAACAACTCCGCCAAGAGCGTTTTGGCATCACCCCTGAAACGGCCTCTGCCATGACGCCTGAACAACAGCAAATCCAGGCGCTGCAGGTAAAAATCCGCAAGCTCGAGCTGGAGAAGGAAATCTTAAAAAAGGCTACCGCTCTCTTGATGAACGATTCCCTCGATCGAAGGCTTTGATCGATGCGTTAAGTGAGCGTTTCTCGGTGACTGATTTGTGTCGTGTTTTTGGGGTAAGCCGCAGCGGTTATTACGAGCATCTCAAGCGCCGCAATTGCCCCGATCCAGACCGGGAACGGCTGAAAACGTTGGCCACAGGGCTGCACGCCGAAAGTCGAGGCTCCATGGGCGCACGAGTATTGTCTGCGGCGCTCAAGGCCCAGGGCGAACAGGTGGGGCGTTTTTTGGCCGGGCGGTTAATGGCCGAGGCTGATTTGCGGAGCATTCAACGTCGGCCAAACCCTTATCGCCTGGCCACGGTGGAGGCAAAATTTGCACCCAATCTATTGGAGCGCCAGTTCGAAGTGTCGGCGCCCAATCGGGTTTGGTGTGGTGATATCACCTATATCTGGGCGGGGACGCATTGGCTCTATCTGGCGGCTGTCCTCGATCTGTATGCCCGGCGGATCGTGGGTTGGGCCATCTCCAAAAGCCCCGATTCGGCATTGGCGTGCAAGGCATTGGAGCTGGCTTATCAGGCCCGCGGAATGCCCGACAAGGTCATGTTTCATTCGGATCAAGGCTGTCAGTACAGCAGTGAGCTGTTTCGCGACAAGCTTGAAGGATTCGGGATGAGGCAAAGCATGAGCCGGCGTGGAAACTGCTGGGATAATGCACCGATGGAGCGTTTTTTCAGCAGCCTGAAGTCAGAATGGATACCCAAGAAAGGCTACCAGGACGAGGCGAAGGCCAGGCCGGATGTGCTTCGATACGTGATCCATCATTACAACCAGGTCCGGCTTCATAGCCATAACGAGTACCGCACGCCGGTGGAGCATGAAAGGCTGGCGGCGTAGCTCCTAAACAAATGTCCGGGATTGGTTGACCAGATCAGACGGCACCCGCTATAGAAGCCTGCGGGTTACCGTCTCTTCGGCCTGCGGCCTCGGCCCTTCGGGCAGCCCGTTGATCGACGCCTCCAGTCGGCCCGGGCGCTTTACGGGGCATACAATCAAGATCAAAAGCCAGATCAAAAGCAAAATCAAGAGCCAGATCACAAGCCAGATCACAAACCAAAGCAAAAGCGCTGCATTCCATTATCCTGAACACCCGCAACGATTCCAGGCATGCAAAATTTAAAACACAGGATGCAAAAACCGATAAAAACCCGAAAAACAAGGGCTTTCACGGCAAGAAACGAAAAATATTTTGGACGCAAATCACCGGGAAGTGTTTGACATAATAAACGGCTGTGGCAGGCTATCACCCAGGCTACCGACCGGCGTGGACATTTTGTCGCACAGCCGGCAGTGCTCGGAGCCTCAGGTAGCGCCTGTTTCATCCGCGGCGCGCCTGCACAAAAACGATAGGCCGTGCCTGTCCCAAGGTGATATATGTCCAACAGCAACATTGGCAATAACAAACAAAAATTCCGCAAACCCGTCGTCCTCATGTCCATGGGTGCCCAGGAACGCAAAGGGCACGACTACCAGATCATGACCCACAAATACATCGTCCCCATCGTCGACCACGCCGGCTGCGTGCCCGTGCTGGTGCCCACCTGCTGCGGCACCGACGACCTGGAACAGTACCTGGACATGGCCGACGGCGTGTACCTGACCGGCGCCGGCAGCAACATCGACCCGTCGCTGTACGGCCAGGACAACCAGACCCCCGGCAAGGCCCAGGACCGCGACCGCGACCTGTTCGACCTGCCGCTGGTGCGTGCCGCCCTGGCCCGTGGCCTGCCGATCTTCGGCATCTGCCGCGGCATGCAGGAGATCAACGTGGCGCTGGGCGGCGACATGTACCAGAAGGTCTACGCCGAGCCCGGCTTCAACGACCACCGCGAAAACAGCGAAGACCCGGTCGAGGTGCAGTACGCCCCGGCGCACAGCGTGCAGGTCACCGCCAACAGCTGGCTGCACTCGCTGCTGGGCACCGACTCGATCCGCGTCAACTCGCTGCACGGCCAGGGCCTGAAAACCCTGGGCAAGGGCCTGGAAGCCATCGCCCGCGCCGAAGACGGCCTGGTGGAAGCCATTCACGGCCCGAGCCTGTCGTCGTTCCTGTTCGCGGTGCAATGGCACCCCGAGTGGCAAGCCGCGAAGAACCCCGATTCGGTGAAAATCTTCGAAGCCTTCGGCCAGGCCTGCCGCCGCCAGGTGCAGAAGAAGGCCGGCGCCTACGGCAGCGCCGCCTGATCAAGGGCAACACCACCCCGCAGGAGCCGGCCTTGGCCGTGATGCAAGCGCCGCGGCGTACCAGACGCGGCGCCATCGCGCCCAAGGCCGCTGCTGCGGGGCCTCACGCAATACCGTTTTCCTCCTCGCCCGGCCTCTGCGTCGGGCTTTTTTCATCTGCGGCGCTTTGACGCACCCCCTCCCCGCCCGGTACATTTGCCTGCATTCGCGACGTGGAGCTCGACATGCCTGGTTCAGCAAGAAACACCGCGCTACTGTGGATCGTGGCCTCGGGTTTCTTCATGCAGACCCTCGACACCACCATCGTCAACACCGCCCTGCCCTCCATGGCCAACGCCCTGGGCGAACAGCCGCTGGACATGCTGCCGGTGGTGGTGGCGTATTCGCTGACCATGGCCATGCTCACCCCCGCCTCCGGCTGGCTGGCCGACCGTTTCGGCACCCGGCGCATCTACTTCCTGGCCATCCTGCTGTTCGTCATCGGCTCGGTGCTGTGCGCCGCCTCGCAAAGCCTTCCCGAACTGGTCACCGCCCGCGTGGTGCAAGGCATCGGCGGCTCCATGCTGCTGCCCATCGGCCGCCTGGCGGTGCTGCGCAGTGTCACCGGCGAGCAGTACATCGCCGCCCTGGCCATGGTTTCAGTGGCCGGCCAGGTGGGCCCGCTGATCGGCCCGGTGCTGGGCGGCTGGATCTCCCAGAGCCTGGCCTGGAACTGGATTTTCCTGATCAACATACCCATCGGCGTGCTGGGCATGGTGGCGGTACGGCGCTTCCTCACGGATGACGCCCTGACCCAGCCGCCGCCCTTCGACTTCGTCGGCTGCGGCCTGCTGTCGTTATGCATGGCGGCGTTCTCGCTGGCCCTGGACGTGCCCGGCGACCGTCACCAGGGCCTGCTCAGCGCCGTGCTGTTTGGCGTCGCCCTGGCCGCGGCGCTGTGCTACATCCCCCACGCCCGCAGGCGGCAGAACCCGCTGTTCTCCCTGGCGCTGTTCGGCCAGCGCAATTTCAGCGTCGGCCTGGTCGGTAACCTGTTGTGCCGCATCGGCTCCGGCGCCGTGCCTTTCCTGCTGCCGCTGCTGATGCAACTGCAACTGGGCTATTCGCCGCTGCACTCGGGCCTGATGCTGCTGCCGGCGGCGGTGGGCGGCATTCTTTCCAAGCGCTACGTGGTGCCGCTGGTGCAGCATTTCGGCTACAACCGCTTCCTGCTGGTGAACACCGTGCTGGTGGGCGCCAGCATCGCCTCGTTCGGGCTGATCTCCCCCGGCTGGCCGCTGGCCCTGGAAATTCTGCAGATCGGCATATTCGGCGCCAGCAACTCCATGCAGTTCGCCGCCATGAACAGCGTCACCCTCAAGGGCCTGGGCGCCCGCGACGCCGGCAGCGGCAACAGCCTGTTCTCCATGGTGCAGATCTTGGCCATCGGCCTGGGGGTGATCATCGGCGGTGGGGTGGTCAACCTGCTGTCGGCCAGCGCCGGCGAGGCAGCCATGGCTTACCGCTGGGCGTTCATCGTCACCGGGCTGTTCACCCTGGCCTCCGGGCTGATTTTCCGCGCGCTGGAAACCGAGCGACAGCTGGCACCCTCGCGGTAACCGCCCCGTCGTGTTTATTGCGTAGACTCAGGAGACCCGCCCACGCCCCCGAGGGTCGCCGCCCATGCCCAAGACCCGCGTCCCCGCCCTGTTGCTGCGCATCGAACTGGCCGACATAGAACCGGTGATCTGGCGCCACCTGCTGGTGCCCCCCGGCATTACCCTGCCGCACCTGCACCAGGCGCTGCAGGCCGCCCTGGGCTGGCACGACATGCACCTGCACGAGTTCCACATCCAGGGCGCCACCTACGGCGTGCCGGACACTGACGGCCCGCCGCTGAACGATGAAGCCGGCGTGACGCTGGCCCATGCCTTGGGCACCGCCAGCACCTTCAGCTACGTGTATGACATGGGTGACGAATGGGAACACCAGATCAGCGTCATGCCGTACCTGCCCAGCAACCCACCGGCCGAACTGCCGCGCTGCCTGGACGGCGCCAACGCCGGGCCTCCCGAGGACGCCGGCGGCCCCGGCGGCTACAGCCAGTTCGTCGAGGCCATGGCCGACCCGCTGCACCCCGAGCACGAGGCCATGCTGGACTGGCACGGCCAGCCCTTCGATGCCAGCACCTGGGACATCGACCGGGTCAACAAGCGCCTCAAGCGCCTGCGCCACACCTGGGACCGCGATGACTTGAACGAACGCTGAACAGAGCAACACTTTCATGCCACGACCACCCCGCCACGACACTCCTTTCACAACTACGTAAAAGGAAATGTCTAGCATCGCCGGGACTTGATCGAGCGTATGGATTAAAGATGGATCACGCCCCCCGCATTCGGCTGCACGCACTACTGATTTTCTTCGTTGCCCTGGCGCTGTTCAGCCTGGGCATCTGGAACGAGCAACCCCAGGGCTTCGACGGCCGCTGGGCGCTGTTCCTGCAGGAGATGTTCCGCCACGGGCCCAGCCTGTTCCCCACCACCTACGGCCAGCCCTACGCCGACTACCCCGGCACGGCCACCTTCATGAGCTACCTGTGCGCGCGGCTGTTCGGCGCACCCAACCACCTGGCCAACGTGCTGCCCACCGCCATTGCCTCGGCCGGCGTGTTGGCCCTGCTGTACCGCCTGCTGGCGCCGTTCAGTCGCGCCTGGGGCCTGCTGGCGGTGCTGCTGACCGCGCTCACCACCCAGTGGCTGGAGAAGTCGCGCTCGGTGTGCCTGGACCAGATGAGCGCACTGCTGTGCCTGGCCTGCTTCTACCTGCTGCACCGCAGCGAGCAACTCGGCTCGCGAGTGCTGCGCGGGTCGGTGTTCCCGTTGTTCGCACTGGGCTTCGCCATTCGCGGGCCCCTGGGGCTAGTGGAAGTGTGCGGCGTGGCCTGCACCTATTGGGCCCTGGGCGTGGCGCCCGACCGTGCCGCGGCCGTGCTGCGCATCAAGCGCGTGCTCGGCTATGGCGTGGTCGGCCTGCTGCTGATGGGCGGTGGCTGGTGGCTGCTGATGGAACTGGCGCGCATCGCCGGCGGCGACAGCTTCGCCCAGGACGTGCGCAACATGCAGGTGGGCGGCCGCCTGGATGAAAGCGGCAAGCCGTTCTTCTTCTACTTCCAGCTGAGCCTGTACCGCTACTTCCCAGTGGTGCCCCTGGCCCTGGCCACGCTGATTGCCCTGCGCCACCGCTGGCGCACCCGCGGCCAGGACGCCGACGTGCAACTGGCCATCCGCCTGGGCGCCTGCGGCCTGATGATTCTGCTGGGGCTGTCGGTGCCGCACTTCAAGCGCGCCTACTACGTGCTGCCGATGGTGCCGCTGTTCGCCGCCGTCGCCGCCTACGGCCTGCTCAATGCCCAGGGCTGGCTGGCACGGGTGGGGCGCGCCTACCAGTGGCTGGTGGCCGTGCTGCCGGGGCTGGGCATCATCATCGTGTTCACCTGCCACCACCTGTGGCGCAAGCATGACTACTGGCCGGACGTGTCGCTGTTCCTGCTGGTCGGCGGCCTGGTGCTGCTGCAGTTCGCCGCCCTGTGGGCCTGGTGCAGCAGTGCCGAACGCGCGCGGCGCCTGGTGCTGCTGAGCCTGGTGGCACTGGCTGCGCAATGGTGGCTGCTGGTGAAGATGGTGGAGCCCGAGCAGGACCGCCAGTTCGACACGCAAACCTTCGTGCAGCACGTGGAAGGCCTGCGCGCGGCCAACCCGGGCACCCTGGTGTTCGTCAACCTGGGCCGCGACACCTGGGCGGTGCGCTACATGATGAACCTGGACCATGACGAGGTGCCGACGCCGCTGTTCGTCGACGCCGTGGACCCGGCCAAACTGCCGCACCCGGCCTGGGTGATCGTGGCGCGCAGCGAGCGTAATTTGGTGCCGGGCCTTGAGCCTGTGTACAGCGGCAAGCTCAACGGCAATGCGCTGCTGGTGTTCCAGGTCCCATAAACACCAAAATCCCCCCATAAAAAAACGGGGCGCTTCAAGCGCCCCGTTTTTTCATTCCATCAACCCTGGATCAGGTTGGGAATATCGACCTTCGGGTTCACGTCGGCGTCGTAGTCGACACCGGCGATCTCGAAGCCGAACAAGCGCAGGAACTCATGCTTGTAACCGGCGAAGTCGGTCAGGTCGCTGAGGTTCTCGGTGGTCACTTCGTTCCACAGCGCCTCAACCTTGGCCTGTACTTCCGGGGCCAGTTCCTTGTAGTCGGCGCGCAGGCGGCCGTCGGCGTCCAGGATCGGCTGGGCGTTGTACAGGCTGTCCTTGAACAGGCCGTAGACCTGCTCGATGCAGCCTTCGTGGGTGCCCTGCTCTTTCATCACCTTGAACAGCAGCGACAGGTACAGCGGCATGATCGGGATGGCCGAGCTGGCCTGGGTAACCACGGCCTTGAGCACCGACACGCGCGCGTCGCCGCCCAGCGGGGCGAGGTTCTCGCGGATGTTCAGGACTTTTTTGTCCAGGTCCTTCTTGGCTTCGCCAATCGAACCGTTCCAGTAGATGTCGTGGGTCAGCTTCTCGCCCAGGTAGGTGAACGCGGTGGTCTTGGCGCCTTCGGCCAGTACACCGGCTTCCTGCAGCGCGTCCATCCACATCTTCCAGTCTTCACCGCCCATGACGGCCACGGTGCCGTCGATCTCGGCCTGGGAAGCGGGTTCCAGGGTGGTCTCTTCGACGGTGCCCTTGTCAGTGTTGACGCCGCGCTGGGTCACGGACTTGCCCAGTGGCTTGAGGGTCGAGCTCAGCAGTTCGCCGGTCTTGGGGTGCAGGCGGCGCGGGGCAGCCAGGCTGTAGACCACCAGGTCAATCTTGCCCAGGTCCTGCTTGATGGCCTCGATGGTCTGGCGCTTGATCTCGTCGGAGAACGCGTCGCCGTTGATGCTCTTGGCGTACAGGCCTTCGGCCTCGGCAAACTTGTGGAAGGCCGCGGTGTTGTACCAGCCGGCGGTGCCAGCCTTCTTCTCGTCACCTTCGCGCTCGAAGAACACGCCCAGGGTCTTGGCACCGCAACCGAAGGCGGCGCTGATGCGCGCGGCCAGGCCGTAGCCGGTGGAAGCACCCAGCACCAGCACATTCTTCGGGCCATCGCTGATGGCGCCGTGCTGCTTCACGTAGTCGATCTGTTCCTTGACGTTCGCTTCGCAGCCAGTGGGATGTGTGGTCACGCAGACGAAGCCGCGAACGCGTGGTTTGATGATCATGTATAGAGCTCCCTATGCGGTGTGCTGTGGGCCAGTGTCGCGCCCATGTCTGTTTCATAGACGCCCGTAACGGCTGCGCGTCACGGGCAATGACGACAAATATGAAGTGGGCGCATTGTAAACGGATTTTCCTGCCGTGCGCGCCACCCTCCACAACCGCCACGACGATCGCCGTAGCCGCTGCCGCCAGGCTGCGCTGGCCAGCCAGTACACGGAACATCTTCAGCGTGGTTCAGGGCCAGCGCAGCCTTCGGCAGCGGCTACGGTCCGTGTCGCCACGGGGGAATACAGCAGCGCCGGAAGGAAGGCGAACGTCGACACCAGCACCGCCGCCAGGCTCAGCAACAGCAGCAGGCCCATGCTGGCCGTGCCCGGGTGCCGGGCGATGGCCAGGCTGCCGAAGGCGGTGCCGGTGGTCAGCGCCGAGAACAGCACCGCCCGCGCCGTGGGCGAGCCCAGGCACTGGCGCTGGCCGGCACGGGCGTTCATCACGAAGTAGATGTTGAACGACACGCCCACCCCCAGCAGCAACGGCAGGGCAATGATGTTGGCGAAGTTCAGCGACATGCCCAGCAGCCGCGCGAACAGCGCCGTGAGCAGCGCCGACATCAGCAGCGTGGCCAGCACCAGCACCATGTCGCGCAGCCGCCGCAACACCAGCACCAGCACCACGGCGATGGCCAGGGTGGCGTACAGCGCCGCCTGTTCGAACGCCTGCAGAATCGTGTCGGCGGCCTGCACCGTGTCCAGCGCGGCCCCCACCGCCTGCGGCGCGACCTTCTGCACGCTGGCCACAAAGCGCCGCAAGCCCTCGGTGCTCTGGGCCTGGGCGCCGGGGGTGACCTGCACGCGCACCTGGCCATCGGCGGTGAACCAGTCGCGCCGCAACCCTTCGGGCAGGCCCTCGGCGCTGATGGGCTGCGCCGCCAGCGAATCGGCCAGGCGCTTGAAGGTCACCGGCAGGAACTGCGCCAGCGCCTGGTTGGCCAGCAGCAAGGCACTGTCCGGGCCCCGTGCCAGGCCGTCGAGCGCCGCGCTGATGCGCGCCAGCGGCGTGCCGGGCGGCACCTGGGCGCCAAGGCCGGTAATGGCCGCATGGGTGTGCGCCGCCGCCTCGCGCAGTTGCGCCGCGGTGGGCGCAGGCAAGGCCTGGCGCGGTTCGAGCACGCCATACATCAGGTCCAGCGCCTGGCGAATCTGGTCCAGTTGCTGGGTCTGGTTCAAGGGCACGAAATCGGCCCCCGAGACCACCTGCGCCACGTCGGGCAAGGCGCTCAGGCGGGCACTGAGGATGCGCGCGCTGTCCAGGTCCGGGGCCAGCACGTTGAGGGTGAAGGGGTTGGTGTTGGGGTCGTCCATCAGCCCGGTGAGCGTCAGCATGGCCTCGGTGTCGGCGCGCTTGGTGTGCAGCGGGTTGGCGTCGAAGGGCAGGCTGAGGGCGCTGTACAGGCCGGCCACGGCCAGCAGCCCGAACACCCTCAGCACCGGCCAGCGCCGCCGCGCCAGCCAGGCATCACCGCGGTGCCCGCCGGGCAGGCCGGTCTCACCGGCGCTGGCACGGCGGCTGCGCGGCAGCAGGCCAAGCAACGCCGGCAGCACGGTCAGGGTGCAGGCCAGGGCCAGCAGCATGCCGACCCCGGCAATGCTGCCCAGCTCGGCCATGCCGCTGAACGAAGTGGGCGCGAACGCCAGGAAGCCGCAGGCGGTGGCCAGGGCCGCCAGGCCGATCTGCCCACCCACCTCCAGCCCGGTCAGCCGCAGGCTGGCCGCAAGGCTTTGCCCGGGCTGCTCCAGCGCCCGCAGGCGCACGCCGAACTGGATGCCGAAATCCACCGCCAGGCCAATGAACAGCACCGCAAAGGCCACCGACACCAGGTTCAAACGCCCCACCGCCAACGCCGCGTAGCCCAGGGTGTAGACCAGCCCCAGCACCAGGGTCAACAGCACCGCCAGCACGGTCTGCCAGGTGCGCAGCGCCAGCACCAGCAACACGATCACCAGCAGGCCGCCGCCCAGCGCAATGGGCACCGCGCGGTCACTCAGCGACTCGAATTCCTCGTCCGCCAGCGGCACCGAGCCGGTGTAGTTGACCTGCACCCGCCCGGCCTTGACCTCGGGGAGCGCGGCGGCCAGTTGCAGCAATGCGGCCGTGGCCGCCTGCCCAGGCTCCAGCGCCTCGTGGTCAAGCACCGGTTGCAGCAGAATCAGTTGCAGCCCACCGCTGCGGCCGGCCAGTTGCGGGGTGAGCAGCGCCTGCCAGGACAACGGCACCGGGCGCCCGGCCTGGGCCTGCTCGAAAGTGTCGGCGACCCGGCCCAGGGCAACGTTGTAGGGCACCAGGTCCATACCCATGCTCACGCCCTCCACCAGCCGGTCCAGGGCCTTGAGCAGCCCGCGGGCGCTGGGGTCGGCGGCCAGCGGGTCGAGCAGCTGGCCGCCCTGGGTCATGCTGTCGATGACGCTGTAGAGCTCGTCGGGGGGCAGCAGCATCAGCCCCTCGCGGTCGAAGAAGGTGCTGATGCCCGGCGTCGACACCTCGCGGAAATGCGCGTTGTCCGCCGCCAGTTGCCCCGCCAGGGTGACCGCCGCGTCGTGGGCCTCCTCGTCGCTGGGCGCGCGGATAACCACCACCAGGGTGTCGCTGAACTGCGGAAACTGCCGGGCGAACGCCTGGCTCTGCTGGCGCCAGGGCAGGTCATCGGCAAACAGGTGGTCGGCGTCGGTGTCCATGCTCAGCCGGTGGCTGGCGGCCTGCAGGCTCAGCAGCGCCAACAGCGCGGCGACCACCAACACCGTCCAGGGCCGGCGGGCGCAGTGGTGGACCAGGGTGGCGATGAGCTGATGCACGCCCCTCATGAGACCCGCGGCCGCTGGCCCTGGCCCACCACCGCCCCCAGGCAGGGGGCGGCGCGGGCGGCAGTGCGCAGCGCCTTCAAGGCCTTGCCCATGCGCCGCGCCAGGCCCGGCAGGCGCAGCAGCAACCAGGGCCGGCGCAGCAACGCCCGCACCAACGCCAGCGGCCGCGCCTGGCCCCAGGGGTCGATGGCCCCTTGCAGCGCCGGCGGCAGGCGGTCGTCGACTTCATCGACAATGGCCCGCAGCGCCAGGAACGGCAAGCCACGCTCGCGGGCCACGGCGGCCACGGCGGCGCTCTCAAGGTCCACTGCAGCGCACAGGTACAGCTGCCCGGCGGCGCGCTTGGCGGCGCCGTCGCTCAAGGTCTGGCCGAGGCTGGCCAGGGCCTGGTCGTAGCGCACCGCCACCCCGGCCGTGGTCAGGCGCTGGCACAGGCGCTCGCTCCACGAGGGGTCGCAGGCAAACAGATAGCCCTGCTCGTCCACCACGTGCGAGGGGCACAGCAACACGCCGCTGCGCAACGAGTCGTCCAGCGCCCCGGCCACGCCGAAACTGGCCAGGGCCTGCACGCCGCTGTCGGCCAGGGCACGGGCGCCCTGCCCGGCCGCTGCCTGGCCCATGCCGGCCAGCCACAGGCGGCCGCCACCGGGCAGTTCCAGCACGCGCCCCGGCAGCGCCGCGGCGTTGGCCAGGGCCTGGGCCTCGGCCTGCAAGGCCACCACTATGCCTACGGCGCTGGGCTTCACATTTCCACCTTGGAGCGTGCCACCCTGGGGCGCGCGCGCAGCTCGCGGTAGCGGGCCAGGGCGTACAGCGGGAAGTACGCCGCGTAGCCGTGGTATTTCAGGTAATACACCCGCGGGAAGCCGGGCGCGTTGTGCGCCGGGTCCGACCACAGGCCGTCGGCCTGCTGGTGCGCCTGCAGCCAGGCGACGCCCCGCTGCGCCGCGGCCCCGTCCACTTCGCCCAGGGCCAGCAGCGCCAGCACCGCCCAGGCGGTGGAATGCGGCGTGCTGAGGCCGCCGTTGGTGCCGGCCAGCATCGGGTCGATGTAGCTGTCATTGGTTTCGCCCCAGCCACCGTCGCGGTGCTGGCGGCTGCGCAGCCACTCCACCGCCCGGCGCAGGTACGGCTGTTGCGGGTCTTCGCCGGCCAGCACCAGCCCCGACACGGTGCTCCAGGTACCGTAGATGTAGTTGCTGCCCCAGCGCCCCCACCAGCTGCCGTCTGCGCGCTGGGCGTCGCGCAGGTAGGCCACGCAGCGGCGCGTGGCGGCGCCGTGGTCGCCCAGCACGCCCAGGCAGGCGGCCACGCGGCCACTGACGTCCTCGGTGGGCGGGTCGAGCAAGGCGCCGTGGTCGGCGAAGGGGATGGCGTTGAGGTAGTAGCAGGTGTTGTCGGCGTCGAACGCGCCGAAGCCGCCGTTGCGCGACTGCAGCGCCAGCATCCACTCACGGGCGCGCTGCACGCTGGGGCCATGGGCGCCGGGGCTGTCGAAGCGCCGGTCGAGCAGCTGCAACAGCGCTGCCACCAGCGCGGTGTCATCGATGTCCGGGTAATAGGCATTGAGGTACTGGAACGCCCAGCCACCGGGCCGGACGTGGGCGGCGTTCACCGCCCAGTCGCCCTTGAACTCCAGTTCCTGGCGCGCCACCAGCCAGTCGCGGGCCTGCTGCAACGCCGGGTCGACCTTGCCCGGGTCGCCGCTGTGCAGCAGGGCCATCATGCTCCAGCCGGTGTCCCACACCGGCGACATGCACGGCTGGCAGTAGGTGCTGCCGTCGTCGCGCTCCACCAGCAGGCGGTCCAGCGCGCGCTTGCAGGTCAGCCGCAACGGGTGGTCCTTGGCGTAGCCCAGCAGGCCCAGGGCCTCGTAGGCGTTGACCATGGGCGGAAAAATCGCGCCCATGCCGTCCTCGCCGTTCAGGCGCGCCACGAACCAATCCCTGGCGCGGTCCAGTGCGCGTTGGCGCAAACCTCGCGGAATCAGCCGCTCAAGGCCACGACCGACCTTGTCCAGGCCCAGGAACAGCACCTTGAGCAGGCTGTCGCGCAGGAAGTAATCGCGCTCCTGCTCGGGCGGCGTGACGAACAGCTCGCGAATATCCACCTGGTGCGGGTTGGCCGCCCTGGCCTTCAGCGAGCACAGCACGGTGAGCGGCACCAGGGTGGTGCGCGCCCAGTAGGCGATCTTGTCGATATGGATCGGCGCCCAGCGCGGCAGCAGGATCAGCTCCACCGGCACCCAGGGCACGGCGCGCCACGGCACCTGCTCGAACATGGCCAGCAGGATGCGCGTGAAGACGTTGCTCTTCGCCGCGCCACCCAGCGCCAGCAGCGCCTCGCGGGCCTGGCGCATGTGCGGTGCCTGGGGCGAATCACCGGCGGCCTTCAGGGCGTAATAGGCTTTCACCGTGCAGGAAATGTCCAGCGCGCCACCGGTGTACTGGGCCCAGCCACCGTGGCCGTCGCGCACCTGGATCTGCCGCAGGTACACCGCCATGCGCGCCTGCAGGGCGGTGTCGATGTCGTCGGTGAAGTGCATCATCAGGATGTATTCGGCGGTGATGGTGCAGTCCGATTCCAGCTCGAAGCACCAGTGGCCGTCGGCCCGCTGGCGCTTGAGCAGGGCCTCGCGGGCGCGCTCGATGGCCGGGTCCAGCGCCAGGGTCGGCTCGGGGGCCAGGCCGGCGCCCAGCAGCATGCTGTCGTCCATCATGGGCGCAGGTCCACCTGTTCGGCCACCAGCACCGGTTCCATGGAATAGGCGATGGCGCTCTTGGGCCACAGCGGTGCGCTCCACTCACTGGCCAGCGGCGTCAACGGCAGGCCGCGCGCCGCCGTGGCGAACAGCCAGCCAAGGCCGGCATTGGAGTTGCCGCTCAGGCGCGTCAGGGTCAGGGTGCAGGCCACCGCGCGACGGGAAATCTTCACCTGGGCGCCGTGGCAGAAGTCCAGGTTCTGCTGCAGCTTGCGCAAGGTCAGCACCGCCAGGCCAATGCTCCACAGGCAGAAGCGCCGGAAGCCGCCATGGCGCACCGGGATCATCAGCGTGTACTCCAGCGCCCGCCGCAGGTGCGCGTGGGCGACGCCGATCAACTCGGCCATGGCCCCGGCGTAGTTGCCCTCGTGGGCGCCGGCGTGCAGGCTCTGCAATTGCACCTGGTAGCGGCTGAACACGTCCTGGGGCAACCAGCACACGCCGTGCTCGTGGTCTTCCCATTGGTCCTTGAGGATGTTGGTCATCTGCAGCCCCTGGCCGAACGACACCGCCAGGCGCATCAGGTTGTCGCGCTGGGCGCGCAGCTGCGGGTCGTGGTCCAGCAGCAGCTCGGTGAGCATCTCGCCCACCACGCCGGCCACGCAGTAGCAGTAGCAATCCAGGTCACGCAGGGTGTCCAGGCCATGGCGGCCCACCGTGCGCTGAAAGTCGTGCATGCCGTGGGACATGATGGTCAGGCACTTGAGGATGGCCTCGCGTTGCGGCGACGTGAGGCTGTGGGTCACCTGCAGCACCAGCGGCAACTGCTCCACCAGTTCGCGCTCGGCCGCCGAGGTCTCCTGGGAGAACAGCGGCGCCACTTCGGCGGCGAACGCCTTGGGGTCGATGCGCCCGGTCACTGCATCAATGAAGCCGTCCTCGAAGCGGCGCTTCTGCTGGGCGTCGAACACCGGCTCGTCTTCGATGGTGTCGGCCACCCGGCACAGCAGGTAGGCATTGGTCACAGCCCGGCGCAAGCTGGGCGGCAACTGCGGAATGGTCAACGCAAAGGTGCGCGACACCTTGGGCAGTATCGCGTCCTGGTATTCATCGGCGGTGGGGGTCACGGAACCCTCAACCTCACGCGGCTCGAACATGGGCATGCCGGGGCCTTCCTTTTTTGGGGACGGTCAGAAATGGCTCAGTGTTCGGGGTGGCACGGCAGGGCTGCGTCTGTCGCGCGGCACCTGGGCTCAACCCTCGGGGAAAATCATAGTAGAAAAAACAAGGGTATCCATGGAACTTATGGATTGGATGGAATAGTTCATGAAGGGCTGGGAATGGTTTGCAGATGGCACCGAGGACGCGCGTTGCCAGCGCCCACAAAAAAGCCGCTGCCCAGGGGGCAGCGGCTTTGGTGTTACCGACGCATCAGGGAATCAGGCTGGCTGATCCCACGGGCGGTCGCCCTTGGCGTCCTTGATGCGGGTCGGCAGGCCCATCACGTCCAGCGCCTTGAGGAACGGCTCGGCTGGCAGCTCCTCGACGTTGACCATGCGCTGCGCGTCCCACTCGCCACGGGCGACCAGCAAGGCAGCGGCCACCGGTGGCACGCCAGCGGTGTAGGAGATGCCCTGGCTGTCGGTCTCGGCGTAGGCTTCCTCGTGGTCGGCCACGTTGTAGATGAACAGCTCGTGCGGCTGGCCATCTTTGGTGCCCTTGACCAGGTCGCCGATGCAGGTCTTGCCGGTGTAGCCCGGTGCCAGGGACGAAGGGTCAGGCAGCACGGCCTTGACCACTTTCAACGGCACCACTTCCAGGCCTTCGGCAGTCTTGACCGGCTGTTCGGACAGCAGGCCCAGGTTTTTCAGCACGGTGAAGACGTTGATGTAGTGCTCGCCGAAGCTCATCCAGAAGCGCACGTTCGGCACGTCGAGGTTCTTGGAGATCGAGTGCACTTCGTCGTGACCGGTGAGGTACAGGTTCTGCGAACCCACTACCGGCAGGTCGTCGGTGCGCTTGACTTCGAACATGGTGTTGCTGGTCCACTGGCTGTTCTGCCAGCTCCAGACTTGCCCGGTAAATTCGCGGAAGTTGATTTCCGGGTCGAAATTGGTGGCAAAGTATTTGCCATGGGAGCCAGCATTGACGTCGAGGATGTCGATGGAGTCAATGCGGTCGAAATGCTGTTGTTTCGCCAGTGCGGCATAGGCGTTCACGACGCCCGGGTCGAAGCCCACGCCCAGGATGGCGGTAATGTTCTTCTGCTGGCATTCCTCGAGGTGTTTCCACTCGTAGTTGCCGTACCAGGGTGGCGTCTCGCAGATTTTGCCCGGTTCTTCGTGAATCGCGGTGTCCAGGTACGCTACACCGGTATCGATGCAGGCGCGCAGCACCGACATGTTCAGGAACGCGGAGCCGACGTTGATGACGATCTGCGATTCGGTCTCGCGGATCAACGCCTTGGTTGCTTCGACATCCAGTGCATTCAACGCGAACGCCTTGATGTCAGCGGGCTGTTTGAGGCTGCCCTTGGCCTTGACGCTGTCGATGATGGCCTGGCATTTGGAGATGTTACGCGACGCGATGGCAATACGACCGAGTTCGTCGTTGTGCTGCGCGCACTTGTGGGCCACCACCTTGGCGACACCTCCTGCACCAATGATAAGAACGTTCTTCTTCAATTTCTTTACTTCTCCTTGAGCCGCCAGCTTACGAAAGGCTGGACAGGTAATCGTCAAAACCAAATTCACGAACCACCTCGACGGTACCGTCGAGTTGTTTCACTACGATGGACGGCATTTTCAGGCCGTTGAACCAGTTTTTCTTGACCATGGTGTAGCCGGCCGCGTCGACGAACGACAGGCGGTCGCCAATGGCCAGGGGACGGTCGAATTGGTACTCGCCGAAGATGTCGCCGGCCAGGCACGATTTGCCGCAGACCATGTAGGTGTGCTCGCCTTCGCTTGGCGCCAGCTTGGCGTTCAGGCGGTAGATCAGCAGGTCGAGCATGTGCGCTTCGATGGAGCTGTCGACCACGGCCAGGTGCTTGCCGTTGTACAGGGTGTCGAGCACGGTCACTTCCAGCGAGGCGCTCTGGGTGATGGCGGCTTCGCCCGGCTCCAGGTACACCTGCACGCCGTACTTCTGCGAGAACGCCTTCAGGCGCGCGCAGAACTCATCCAAAGCATAGCCTTCGCCGGTGAAATGGATACCGCCGCCCAGGCTCACCCACTCAACCTTGTGCAGCAGGTGGCCGAAGCGCTCTTCGATGGTGCCCAGCATCTGGTCGAACAGACCGAAGTCGCCGTTCTCGCAGTTGTTGTGGAACATGAAGCCGCTGATCTGCTCGATCACGCCTTCGACCTTCACCGGGTCCCACTCGCCCAGGCGGCTGAACGGGCGCGCCGGATCGGCCAGCAGGTAGTCGGAGCTGCTGACTTGCGGGTTCACGCGCAGGCCCCGGACCTTGCCTTCGCTCGCCTGCGCGAAGCGTTGCAGCTGGCCGATGGAGTTGAAGATGATCTTGTCGCAGTTCTCCAGCATCTCGCCGATTTCGTCATCGGCCCAGGCAACGCTGTAGGCGTGGGTCTCGCCGGCGAATTTCTGGCGGCCCAGCTTCAGCTCGTAGAGCGAAGACGAGGTGGTGCCGTCCATGTACTGCTGCATCAGGTCGAACACCGACCAGGTGGCGAAGCACTTGAGTGCCAGCAGGGCCTTGGCGCCAGAGTGTTCGCGCACGTAGGCGATCTTCTGCATGTTGGCCAAGAGCTTGGTTTTGTCGATGAGGTAATACGGGGTCTGGATCATGTCGAAGCCTCCGGCAAGGCCAGCCAAAAAAATGGACGCGAATTGTGCCTTCTCTCAGGGCGGGGGGAAAGGGCAGATTGCGCATTTTGCTGCGTCAATGTTTCACATTGGCAGGCTGGCGGTGATTTGCGGGAGGAAATCGACGATCGGAGACTGCGTAGCCGCTGCCGCAGGCTGCGCTGGCCGTCCGCTTCACTGGAGATCTCCAGCGAGGCACAGGGCCAGCGCAGCCTGCGGCAGCGGCTACGGGTGCAGGCGCGGGGCGGCTGGGATCAGCCAGCAGCGCAGGTGAACTGGTCGGTGTGCGCCACCGTGCGGCCGCGGTCGTTCACCAGGTCCACACCCAGGGCCAGGCCCATGCTCATGCCGGTGCTGGTCTCGCGCAGCTGGTAGTGCTCGTCAGGCTTGAAGTGGGCATAGGCCAGGGTGCCGTGGCAGGTCTTGTCGTCGACGTACACGCTGCTGGCGGCGTACACCACCACCTGCATGCTGTGCTTGCCCGGCGCTACCTGGAAGTAGCGGCCGTCCTTGAGCGGGTGGCCGTCCAGCTGCTCGGCCAGCATGTTGTCGCGCGCCTCTTCCTGCAGCCCTACCCAGGCGTCGTGCGGGTCGGGCTTGGGCATCGTGCCGGCACAGGCCGAGAGCAAGGCGGCAAGGCCCAGGACAGGGATCAGCGTCAGTGCTTTCAGGTTCATGGGGTTCCTCCCGGAAAGGGTCGTTGGAGCGTTGCGCGGCAGGCTGCCGGCGATGGGCCAATCTTCGCCGAGCGCCCCTGCCCTGCCCAATGAATCCCCATGAAACGAATTTCAGACCAATTACAGAAAAACCCGCTACGCGCCTTCCACGCGGTTGCGCCCGGCGCGCTTGGCGCGGTACAGCGCAGCGTCGGCGCTGCCATAGGCCAGGTCGAAACCGGTGCCCGCCGGGTGGGCGCTGACGCCGAAGCTGGCGGTGACCGGGCGGTTCACCGGGTGCATGAACACGTGGCCGGCGATGGCCGCGCGCATGGCCTCGGCCACGCCCAGGCCGTCATCGAGGTTGCCGCCGGGCAACAGCACGGTGAACTCCTCGCCACCCACGCGGCCGATCAGCCCGCGCTCGCCGACGATCTGCCGCAGGCAGCCGACGATGCCCTGGATCACGCCGTCGCCAGCAGGGTGGCCGTACTCGTCGTTGACCTTCTTGAAGTGGTCGATGTCCAGCACGATCATCGCCACGCCAATACGTGACAGGGTGCTGCTGGTCTGCTCGATGATCGCGCCGCGGTTCAGCACCCCGGTCAGCGCGTCGTGGGTGGCGCGGTGTTCCAACTGCCGGGCCAGTATCTGCAGCTGCGCGTTGAGGGTGTTCATCTCGCGCTCGGCGCGGTCGCTGCGGCCGATCAGCCGGCGCGTCTCGCGGATCAGGCGCTCGAAATGCAGGGCCATGTCCACCAGCGACTGGCGGTACAGGTCGGCATCGGCCTGGGGCAAGGCCAGCACGCCGCGCGCGTGTTGCAGGGCGTCGAACTCGCTCTTGAACAGGTCGGGCACCCCTTCGGTCAACGCTACCGGCATCACGGAACTCCTCATCAACTGGCCACGGGCTGGTCGTTGAACTGGATGGCGGTGAAGTCCGCCTGCAGCTCTTCGCCGAATTCGAAAATCGTCTCGTCTTCTTCGTCGTGGTACCAGTTGACGATGACTTCATTGCCGGCCTGGGCGGCCTGGTCCAGGGCGTCGAAAATGCTGAAGAGCATCTTCGTGCTGGAGCTGTTGAAGTAGGCCAGGGCGATGTTGGCGGTGATGCACTCGCCGCTGCAGGCCTCCAGGTAGCTGCGCAGGTGTTGCACCACGGGGGCGTAGAACGCCGCGGCGTTTTCCGGGTAGGACTCGCCCTTGAGGGTCAGCAGGTGCTGGTCGAATCGGAAGTCGACTTCCGGCGATGTGGCACTGGCTTCAACGTAGAAATTATCCATTTTCAGTGTGTCTCTACTCAGATCGTGGCTTTGAGGCAGAACAGCGAGGTGCCCGGTTCGTCCGCACGCGGATGGAAGCTGAATTCCAGTGGCGCGCTGGCGTCGCGGGCCATGGTCAGGAAGCCCAGGCCGGCGCCCTTGCTGTCCTCGGGGGTTTCGGCGCGCAGGACCACCTTGTAGGCCTGCTTGATTTCATCGATGGACATCTTGCACAGCGCCAGCAGCTTTTCGCGCAGGCGCTCGACGTCGTCGGTGGCGATGGGGTTGGCGCATTGCATCAGGTAGCGGTCGCCCTCGGCGCTGATGCACACCGCACCCTGGCGCACCGAGGCGTCCTCGGCCACCGGCGTGCGCAGGCAGTCGGAGGAATAGTGGATGATGTTCTGGGACTGCTCCACGAACGACGAGAACAGCTTGCGCCGGGTGGGGCCGCTGACGCCGGCTACTTCCAGCTGCAACTTCATCACCTCGGCCATGGTGGTGATGATGCTGTGGCTGAAATAGCCCATGTGATAGAAGATCACGTTGCGCTGCTGGGCAAGGTCGAAAAAGGTGCAGTCCTGTGTGGTGTGTGGGTTAGCCATGGTCGTTCCTGAGCCGGGCGCAAAATAGGGTGAGGTCGTCACGTCGTGTTTGCGTTCCCTGCCAACCCGCCAGTGCACGTTGCAATTCATTGCAGATGGCAGCCGCCGGCGCCTGGCGGTGGGCCAGGAGCGTGTCGAATGCCTTGCGTTTTCCAAACGCAATTCGTTTTGGCCCGCCAATCTGGTCGGTCAGGCCGTCGGTGGCGATGAACATCAGGCTGCCCGGCTGCATCGGCACTTCCTCGCAGCGCCATGCGTAATCCAGTTCGCTGGCCACGTAGCCGACGCCCATGCGCTGGCCGGCCAGGGTCTCGACCTGGGCGGCGCCGGGGTGCAGCACCGACAGGCCCAGGCGCGCGCCGGCGAAGCTGAGCACCTGGCGGGCGCTGTCGAACCAGAAGAACGCGGCGTCCAGGCCGTCGTCCGACTCGGGATGTTCCTGGCCGCCTTCCACCTGCCCCAGCAGTTCCTTGACGCTGCGGTTCACCGCCGACAGCAGCCGTGCCGGGTCGCGCGGGCCACACTGGGCCAGCGCGCGGGTCAGCGAGGAGGAAGCAATCAAGGTCATGAAGGCGCCGGGCACGCCGTGGCCGGTGCAGTCGGCGATGGCGCCGAACCAGCCGTCGTCGTAGGCGCCGAAATGGTAGAAGTCGCCACCCACCACGTCGCGCGGTTCCCACAGCAGCGCGGCGTCATCGAGCATCGACTTCAGCGCATCGCGCGAGGCGCGCAGCATGGCGCGCTGGATCACGCTGGCGTACTCGATGCTCTGCATCATCTGCCGGTTCTTTTCCGCCTGCATGGCGGCCACCACGCCCATCAACTGCAGGCCATTGCCCAGGCCGGCGAAGTCGCCGCCACGGGTGACGATGAAACCGTCGGAAAGGGCCTTCTCGCCGTACTCCACGGTCTTGAAGGTCAGCGCCTCGATGCTCATCTGCGCATCGACAATCAGCGGTTCCTTGTCCATGAAGGCGATGCAGCTTTTCTTGTCATACAGCTCGCGGTGGAACGGCCGGCTCATCTGCGACAGGAAGATATTGCGGTTGATCAGGCCGATGGGCCGGCGCCCTTCCACCACCGCCAGGCAGGTCATCTCTTTTTGCGAAGTAAAAATATCCATGACCAGCGCGTTGGTGGCGCTGGATTCAATGGCGGGCACTTCCTTGCACAGGTCACCGGCACAGCGGTGATCGCGGGGAAGTTTCGGACGCATGAAGGGGAAGGTTTCTGCGTGCATGGTGTATGGCCGACCCGAAGTGAAGGCGCGATGCTAGCCATACAATGTTAAAATGATATTACAACCCCGAACTCCCCTCCCCCGTAGCAGCTGCCGAAGGCGGCTCCGGACTCCCTGCGGTATGCCGGAAAAAGCGCGGCGCCTTGGACGCGGCCTGTGGCCGCTGCTACAGCCGCGATGCAGACGATGCCCGCCCCTGTAGCAGCTGCCGCAGGCTGCGTCCTTGCCCCCACGCCGTGTCAGACCCAGGACGCAGCCTTGCGGCAGCTGCTACGCGAATGCCTATACCGTATAAATCGCGTCGCCTGCATCGCGGCCAAGGCCGGCTCCTACCACGAACGGTGTAGGAGCCGACTTTAGTCGCGATGCAGACGACGCCATTTCAAGACAGCCGCCATCTCGACGCCCGGGCCTACTTATGCCGGTACAGCGCATCCCGGCGCTTGTCCAGGCTGGCCTGGCGCTTGGCGATGTCGGCTTCAAGCTCGGCCAGGCGGTCTTCGCCGCAGGCAATGGCCGCCCCCTTGCTGGGGTACAGCTCGTCCACGTGGTAGTTGCGGCCCGACTCGGTGCGGTCGTAGCCGCTGGCGGCGTAGCCCGGGCCGATCAGCTCGATTTCCAGGGGCTGGAAGCTGCGGGTCAGCAGCCAGGCCGTGTAGGGGTAGATTCTTTCGCGCATTGCAGCGTTCCAGGGGCCAAAATGAACGGGTAGGATGCACCAGCGGGCCATTCGCTATATACTAAATGATATAGCGCTTGGGCCGCCCACGGCAAATCCCCTTTCCCGCCCCGCAGGAGCCCGATGCGCGCATGATCATCCGCCCCCACAACCCCTCCGCCCTGACGCTGCTGTTTTCGTTGAAGGGTTCGATCATCCCGGCCATCTGGCGCAAGGTGCTGTTCACGGTGCTGATCAGCTCGGCGGTGGTGGCCATCCACGGCACCCTGTTCCACTTCAAGGTGGTGCTCACGGCCACGCCGTTCACCCTGTGGGGCCTGACCCTGGCGATCTTCCTCGGCTTTCGCAATACCGTGGCCTACCAGCGTTTCTGGGAAGCCCGGACCTTGTGGGGGGAGTTGTTGATTGTCAGCCGCAACCTCACGCGCCAGACCCTGAGCCTGCTGCCCAACCTGGCCGCGGAGCAGCGCGAACAGCTGGGCCACAGCCTGGTGGCGTTCGCCTATGTGCTCAAGCATTTCCTGCGCCGCGAGGCGGTGGCGCCGCAGACCCTGGAGCGCCTGGACGAACACGCGCGGCACTTGGTGCTGGGCCACCAGAACCCGCCCAGCGCGCTGCTGGGCCTGCTGGGCAAGCGCTACCAGGACGCCGCACGCCAGGCCGGCGCCGGCGAGCAGGTGCAGATGGGTATCGACCAGCAGCTGACGCGGCTGTCCTACGTGCTGGGCGGTTGCGAGCGCATCAAGAACACGCCCATCCCCTACCCCTACATCCTGCTGCTGCACCGCACCGTGCACATCTACTGCTTCCTGCTGCCGTTCTGCCTGATCGACAGCATCGGCTGGTTCACCCCGGTGGCAGTGTGCATCCTGGCGTACACCTTCTTCGGCCTGGACGCCCTGGGCGACCAGATCGCCGACCCGTTCGACCTGCAACCCAACGACCTGCCGCTGAACGCCATGTGCCGGCACATCGAGATTGCCGTGCAGGAACTGCTGGAGGTGCCCGCCGCCCTGCCCGAAGAGCCCGAGGACGGCGTGCTGATGTAATCAGCCGGCGACGCCGAGAATGATGTGCGAGGCCTTGATCAGCGCCGTGGCCGTCACGCCCGGGGCCAGGCCCAGCTCCTGCACGGCCTCGCGGGTGACGATGGAAAACACCTCGGTGCCGCCCGCCAGGCGCAGCACCACTTCGGCGTTCACCGCGCCGTCGCCGACGCGCACCACCTGGCCCTGCAGGCTGTTGCGCGCCGAGAAGCGGTAGCCGCCGGTGTCGGTCACCAGCACCACCCACGGTGCCTTGACCAGCGCCACCGCTTCCTTGCCCACCGCCAGGCCCAGGCTGTTGACGCTGGCCAGGGTCACCACCGCCACCAGCGTCTCGCCGCCGGGCAGGGCCAGCGCTACCTCGGCGTTCACCGCCCCCGGGTTGACCTGGCTGACGGTGCCCTTGAATACATTGCGTGCGCTGACTTTCATGCGGTGCTTCCCTGTGAGTGGCAATCGAGGCGCCATCATCGGTATTGGCGCTATGTGCTTACAACCATAGCGCTACACCAGCAGGTCTTCGTAGAAGGCGCCGTACGGCAGGCTCGGGTGCGCCAGCTGGATCTCCAGGATCCACAGCCCGGCGTTGGGCGCCTGCTCGAAATCGCCCAGGTCGCCGCCGCGGTAGATGGCGTGGGGGAAGTCGCTGACGCGGTGGCCCTTGATGTTCAGGTTCAGCACCCAGCCCATCTCCCGCGCCTGGGCGTCGGCGTAGTCGTACAGCGCCTGGCCGGTGACCTGCTGGGCGCGCCAGAAGGCCTCGACGCGGTCGAACAGGGCCTTGGCCGCGGCGGCGCAGGCGATTTTCTGCGGGTCGCTGCCGGTGGTGAACGTGGCGCCGGCGTCGCCTTCATGACCTAGCCACACGGCGCCCATGTCAATGAAGTAGATGTCGTCCTCGCCCAGCACCGGGTCGCCCTCGGAACGCTGCTTGAAGGTCTTCAGGGTGTTGGCGCCAAAGCGCACCAGCAGCGGGTGCCAGATACGCTGCATGTCCAGCTCCTGCAGCACCTGCTTGCCCAGCTCGCGGGCCTGGGATTCGAGCATGCCTGGCGCGATGCGCCGGGACAGCAGCTCGATGGCCTGCCAGGTCATGGCCTGGGCGTGCTGCATCGAGGCCAGGCTGTAGGACGGGCCGACGGCCTCTTTGGAGAAAGCATTCATCACGGTGACTCCTGTTATCGTTCCATTAGCGCTATACAGCCAACTATATAGCGATACCTTGCGCAGCAGATATCACAAAATGTTTAACTGGCCGTGAGGATTCCACGAGCGCGGGATGGTTAGCATTCCCACAACGCCATTCACCCCGCCTGAAAAGGACAAGTTCATGCTGCTACTACTGATCGTCTACCTGGGGGGCGTGTTGACCATCGTCAGCCCCTGCATCCTGCCGGTGCTGCCGTTCGTGTTCGCCCGCACCGGCCAGCCCTTCGTCAAGAGCGGCCTGCCGCTGCTGGCCGGCATGGCCGTGACCTTCGCCCTGGTGGCGTCCCTGGCCGCGGTGGGCGGTGCCTGGGTGGTGCAGTTGAATCAGTATGGCCGCTGGCTGGCGCTGGTGTTCGTGGCGCTGTTCGGCCTGACCCTGCTGCTGCCGCAACTGGCCGAGCGCCTGACCCGGCCGTTGGTGGCCGCCGGCAGCCGGCTGTCGGAAGCCGCCGGCACCACCAACCAGCCGCGCCCCGGCGCCTCGTTCCTGATCGGCGTGGCCACCGGCCTGCTGTGGGCGCCTTGCGCCGGCCCCATCCTCGGCCTGGTGCTCACCGGCGCCGCCCTGCAGGGCGCCAGCGTCGGCACCACGTTGTTGCTGCTGGCCTACGCCGCCGGCGCCGCCACCTCGCTCGCCGCCGCGCTGCTGGTGGGCGGCAAGCTGTTCGCCGCCATGAAACGCGCCCTGGGCGTGGGCGAGTGGATCCGCCGCGGCCTGGGCGCCTTGATGCTGGCCGGCGTCGCCGCCATTGCCCTGGGCCTGGACACCGGCGTGCTGGCGCAGCTATCCACTGCCAGCACCGGCGGCCTGGAACAACACCTGGTGGACCGCGTGCTGGGCGAGAAAAACCGCCCCGTGCAGGCCGCCGCGGTCACCGTCAGCGACACCCAGCCGTTGCCGGTGGAAGGCGACCTGCCGGCGCTGGACGGCGCCGTGCAATGGCTCAACTCGCCACCGCTGACCGCCGAGGCGCTGAAGGGCAAGGTGGTGCTGGTGGACTTCTGGACCTACTCCTGCATCAACTGCCTGCGCACCCTGCCCTACCTCAAGGCCTGGGCCGCCAAGTACCACGACCAGGGCCTGGTGGTGATCGGCGTGCACGCCCCCGAATTCGCCTTCGAGCGCGACGTGGGCAACGTCACCGCGGCCATGAAGAAGCTCGGCATCACCTACCCGGTGGCCATCGACAACGACTACAAGATCTGGCGCGCCTTCGACAACGAATACTGGCCCGCCCACTACTTCGTCGACGCCCACGGCAAGATCCGCTTCCACCACTTCGGCGAAGGCGAATACGAGCAGTCCGAACGGGTCATCCAGCAACTGTTGCGCGAAGCCGGCCACGGCCAGTTCAACAGCGACCTGGTAAACATCGACGCCCAAGGCGTGCAGCAGGCCGCCGACAACCAGGACATGCGCTCGCCGGAAACCTACGTGGGCTACCGCCGCTCGGAAAACTTCGCCTCCACCCCGGCGCTGGCTGCCGACAAGGACGCCCACTACCAATTGCCGGCCCAGCCGCAGCTGAACCAGTGGGGCGTGGAAGGCCAATGGCGAATCGGCGCCGAACAGGCCACCCTCAGCCAGGCCAACGGCCGCATCGCCTACCGCTTCCAGGCCCGCGACCTGCACCTGGTGCTGGGCCCCGGCACCAACGGCCAGCCTGTGCGCTTCAAGGTGCTGATCGACGGCAAGGCGCCGGGCGACGCCCACGGCACCGACGTGGCGCCGGACGGCAGCGGCCAGGTCACCGAGCAACGCCTGTACCAGCTGGTGCGCCAGCCGGGGGACATCAGCCAGCACACCTTCAGCATCGAATTCCTTGACCCGGGTGTCTCGGCCTATGCCTTCACCTTTGGCTGACCGCCGCCAAGGGCCGGGCGAACGTGCAGGGTTGCTCGACCCGGCGCCTGAATCAACCCCGACCATGGCCGCAGGCGCCTGTGCGCCCTGCGCCAACCGGCGCCCTAGAGGCGCCGATGGCGGTAATCATCGAAATCGATAGTCACTATGCCCGCAGGTAGTTTTTCCTGCGCGGCGGCCGGTCGTAAAGTTGGCTCCATCTTCTCCACCACCTACTCTGGAGCCTCACCATGAAACCTGTAATCACCTTCAGCCTTGCCCTGTCACTGATGGCCACCGGCAGCGCCTTTGCCACCCCGCAGACCGTCACCAGCCACCCCCAGGCCACCGTGGCCCAGGACGGCGCCGAACACGCCCGCGACCGCAACATGCGCATGGCCGAGAACGGCAGCGAACATGTGCTGCCGCACCAGCATGCGGAGCAGCAGGCGCCGATTTATGTGGCGGAAGTGCGTCGTGAGTTTGGTTCTGACTATCAGCGTTATTGAGATGCTGCGCGGCAAACAGGCCCGGTTCATTGAACCGGGCTTTTTTATGCCAGAACAAACCCGGAGAGCCACCGGCTCTGGCTTTTGATCCTGTTTTTGATCTGGCTTTTGCTTTTGATCTGGCTTTTGATCTGGTTTTTGATCTTGATCTTGGCCCCGTTAAGCGCCCGGGCCGACCGGAGGCGTTGATCAAGCGGTCCCTGGCGTAGCCGGGGAAGACGGAACCGGAGGCGCTTCTATTCCGGGCCGTCGTCCGCTTGAGCGACGCCGGAGGGAGGGGACCCGTAGCGCAGCGGAGGGCCCAAGCAGGGGCGAGCCCTTTTTGGTGACTTTTTGGGGCGACTGCCAAAAAGTTACTCGCCGTAAGGGCGAAACGGTCGGTGGTATCCCCGCGAAAATGGATATGTTCGAAATCGCCGAAGCGGGATGCCAAATCCGTGACCATATCCATTACCGAGGGTGATGCAGAATCACCTTTTCGGCCTTACGCCGACTCACTTTTTGTCAAACGCCACAAAAAGTAAGCAAAAAAGGCTTGCCCCTGCTTGGGCCCTCCGCTGCGCTACGGGTCCCCTCCTTCCGGCGCCGCTCAACGGGCAGACGGCACCCGCTATAGAAGCCTGCGGGTTACCGTCTCTTCGGCCTGCGGCCTCGGCCCTTCGGGCAGCCCGTTGAGCGACGCCTCCAGTCGGCCCGGGCGCTTTACGGGGCATACAATCAAGATCAAGAGCAAGATCAAAAACCACATCAAAAACCAGATCAAAAGCCACATCAAAAGCCGGATCAAAAGCCGGATCAAAAGCAGATCAAGTTACGCCCTGCCATACTGGAATCTACCCCGTCCACGAGGTAACCACCATGCAACGCTGCGACGTGCTCATCGTCGGTGCCGGCCCCACCGGCCTTGCCCTGGCCCTGTGGCTAAGCGCCCAGGGCATCCAGCCGCGCATCATCGACCAGGCCCTGGAACCCGGCACCACCTCCCGCGCCCTGGCGGTACAAGCCCGCACCCTGGAGCTCTACCAGCAACTGGACCTCAGCGACCACATCCTGCGCCACGGTCACACCGTGGCCGCCATCAACCTGTGGGTCAAGGGCACGGCGGTCGCGCACCTGCCGTTCTCCAACATCGGCGAAGGCCTGACGCCCTACAGCTTCCTGGAGATATTCCCCCAGGACGAACACGAACGCCTGCTGATCGAACGCCTGCAAGCCCAGGGCATCAGCGTGGAGCGCGGCGTGACCCTGCGCGGCCTCGTCGACCAGGGCGAGCAGGTGCTGGCGCAGCTGCAACACCCTGACGGGCACCTGGAGTCCTGCGTGGCCAGCTACCTGGCCGGCTGCGACGGCGCCCGCTCCACCACCCGCAACGCCCTGGGCAGCGGTTTTCCCGGTGGCACCTACCAGCAGGTGTTCTACGTCGCCGACGTGGTCGGCCAGGGCCCGGCGTTCAATGGCGAGCTGCACGTGGACCTCGACGAAGCCGACTTCCTGGCCGTGTTCCCACTGGCCGGCACCGGCCGCGCGCGGCTGATCGGCACCGTGCGCGACGAGCGTGCCGCCCGCGCTGACAGCCTGCAGTTCGAAGACATCAGCCGCCGCGCCATCGACCACCTCAAGGTGCAGGTGGACCAACTGAACTGGTTCTCCACCTACCACGTGCACCACCGGGTCACCGAACAGTTCCGCCATGGCCGGGTGTTCCTGCTCGGTGACGCCGCGCACATCCACAGCCCGGCCGGCGGCCAAGGCATGAACACCGGCATCGGCGACGCCATCAACCTGGCGTGGAAACTGGCCAGCGTGCTCAAGGGCAACGCCGACGACAGCCTGCTGGACAGCTACGAGCAGGAACGCATCGGCTTCGCCCGGCAGCTGGTGGCCACCACCGACCGCGTGTTCACCTTCGCCACCGCCCAGGGGCCCATGGCCGACCTGCTGCGCACCCGCCTGGCGCCGCTGCTGATTCCCAGGGCGCTGGCCCTGGGCCCGGTGCGCGACTGGCTGTTCCGCACCGTGGCGCAGCTCACCCTGCACTACCGCCACAGCGCCCTCAGCGACGGCGTCGCCGGCCACGTGCATGGCGGCGATCGGCTGCCCTGGGTGGCCTTCGACGGCACCGACAACTTCGCCCCGCTGAAAGCCATCGAATGGCAGGTGCACGTGTACGGCGACGCCGATGAAAAACTGCGCGCGGTCTGCGAAGCCGAAGGCCTGCCCCTGCACGTCTTCCCCTGGCAAGCCGCCTTCGACCACACCGGCTTCGCCCGCAACGCCCTGTACCTGATACGCCCGGACGGCTACGTGGCCCTGGCCACCGGCGACCACCTGGCCATCACCCTCACCGACTACCTGGCCCGCAGCGCCCGCCGCCCACCGGCACTGTAGCGGCCCCGCGAAGGCGTAGCCGCTGCCGCAGGCTGCGCTGGCCCTTTGTGCCACTGAAGATCTCCCGGGTGTACACCGGCCAGCGCAGCCTGGCGGCAGCGGCTACGGGAAATTGCCATGCATTCACGTGGCTGATCCTGCCCCGGCAACAGGGTGGACATGGCTAAGCTGACCCCACCCGCCCCCGCCGAGGCCACTCCATGGACGAAGCAACCTACCTGGCACAGCTACAGCAACGCTGGGCCCAGGCCTGGCCCGCCGACGTGCCCCGCACCGCCCAATACCCCCTGGGCGAACGGCCGCTCACCGAATACCTGCGTCATTGGGCAACGGTCCAGCCTGACCACCCGGCCCTGCACTTCTACGGCCACAGCCTGACCTACCGCGAGCTGGACCAGCTCAGCGACCGTTGCGCCGCGCTGCTGCGCAGCCTGGGCGTGGCGGCGGGCGACCGGGTCGCCGTGCTGCTGCCCAATTGCCCGCAAATGCACATTGCCTTCCTCGGCATTCTCAAATGCGGCGCCGTGCACGCCCCGGTCAGCCCGCTGTCCCAGCACCTGGAGCTGGCCCACCAGCTTGGCGATTGCGGCGCCACCGTGCTGATCGGCCTCGACCAACTGCTGCCGCTGGTGCAGCAAGTACGCGACCGCACCGCCCTGCGCACCTTGATCGCCACCAGCCTCAGCGAACTGCGCCCGGCGCGACCCACGCTGCCCGTCCCCGACCTGTTGAAGGCGCCGAAACGGCCAGTGGCCGACGCCCTGGACTTCTACCCGGCGCTCGCCGCCTGCCAGGCCGCCGTGCCCGAACATCCCGTGCAGCTCGACGACATCGCCGCGCTCAACTACACCGGCGGCACCACCGGCCTGCCCAAGGGCTGCATCCACACCCACCGCGACATGCTCTACACCTGCGCCAGCTTCGTGCCCACCGCCCTGGGCTGCGACCGCCACGCGGTGAGCCTGAACTTCCTGCCGCAGTTCTGGATCGCCGGGGAAAACGCCGGCTTGCTGTTCCCCCTCTACAGCGGCTGCAGCCTGGTGTTCCCCAGCGAGCTGGAGGCGCTGCTGGGCCAGCACCCCGCCGTGCTGGCCAGCGCGGTGCTGGGGCGCGCCCACGCGGTGCGCGGCCAGGAGCCGGTGGCCTTCATCGTGCTCAAGCCTGGCAGCGAGGAAACCGCCGACAGTCTGGTGCAGTGGTGCCTGGGCGCCATGGCCCGCTACAAAGTCCCGCAGGTGCGCCTGGTCGAGGGCCTGCCCATGACCGCCACCGGCAAAGTCAAGAAACAGGAATTGGAAGCCCTACTGTGACCCCAGCCATCACCCGCCTGCTGATCGCCAACCGTGGCGAAATCGCCATCCGCATCGCCCGCGCCGCCGCCGAACTGGGCATCACCAGCGTGGCCGTGTTCAGCGAGGACGACGGCGACGCCCTGCACCGGCGCAAGGCCGACGAACAGGTAGCCCTGCGCGGCCGCGGCGCCCCGGCCTACCTGGAGCGGGCGCAGCTGGTCGCCATTGCCCGTGACCACGGCTGCCAGGCCATCCACCCCGGCTACGGTTTTCTCAGCGAAAACGCCGACTTCGCCCGCGACTGCGCGGCAGCCGGGCTGATCTTCGTCGGGCCGTCGCCCCAGGCCCTGGCGCTGCTGGGCGACAAGGCCCAGGCCCGCGCCCTGGCCGCGCGCTGCGGCGTGCCGATCGCCACCGGCAGCGCTGGTGCCATCGACCTGGCCACGGCGCGCCAGCTGCTGCAACACGGCCCCATCATGCTCAAGGCCCTGGCGGGCGGCGGTGGCCGTGGCGTGCGCGCGGTGCGCAGCGAGGCCGAACTGCTGGCCGCCTTCCCCCTGTGCCAGGCCGAGGCCCTGGCCGCCTTCGGCCAGGACGCGCTGTACGCCGAGCGCCTGATCGAAGCCGCGCGGCATATCGAAGTGCAGGTGGTGGGCGACGGCCACGCCGTCAGCCACCTGTGGGAACGCGACTGCAGCCTGCAACGCCAGCACCAGAAGCTGCTGGAAATCGCCCCCGCGCCCTTCCTCGCCCCGGCCCTGCGCCTGGCGCTGCTGGACGCCGCCCTGAGCCTGGCACGCGCCTGCGAATACCAGGGCATCGGCACCTTCGAGTTTCTCGTCGACGAGACCGCTGGCCAGTTCGTGTTCATGGAGGCCAACCCGCGCCTGCAGGTGGAACACACCATCACCGAGGCCATCACCGGCGTCGATCTGGTGCAGGCCCAACTGCGCCTGGCCCAAGGCCACAGCCTGGCCGAGCTGGGCCTGGCCGCGCCGCCGCGTGCCCAGGGCGTGGCCGTACAGGCGCGGATCAACCTGGAGCGCATGCAGGCCGACGGCAGCGCGCGCGCCAGCGGCGGCCTAATCAGCGCCTATGAACCGCCCAGCGGCAGCGGCCTGCGGGTGGACGGCTGCGGGTACGCCGGCCTGCACAGCCACCCCGGCTTCGACTCGCTGCTGGCCAAGCTGGTGGTCCACGCCGATGACCTGCCCACCGCGCTGCGCCGCGCCTACCGGGCGCTGTGCGAGTTCCGCCTGGAGGGCGTGGCCAGCAACCTCGGTTTCCTGCAGAACCTGCTGTTGCGCCCGGAGCTGGCCCGGCAGGCGCTGACCACCGGTTTCATCGGCGCCCAGTTGCCAGCGTTGCTGGCAGCGCCCGCAGTGCCGCACCCCAGCCTGTTCGCCGCGGCCGCGGTGGCGCCATCCGGGCCCAGTCAGGCGCCGCTACAACTGCCGCCCGGCAGCGTGGCGGCGACCGCGCCGGGCCAGGGCGTGCTGGTCAGCCATGAGGTGGCGCCCGGCGACCACGTGCGCCAGGGCCAGGAGCTGGCCGTGCTGGAAGCCATGAAGATGCACTTCGTGCTCAAGGCCGACCGCGACGCCGTCGTCCAGCAGTTGCTGGGCAGCCCTGGCGACACCATCAGCGAGGGCCAGCCCTTGTTGATTCTGCAGCCAGCGGACCTGGCCGCCGACGAGGACAATAACGAACGGGCCGTGGACCTTGACGAAATGCGCGCCGACCTCGCCGAGGCCCTGGAATGGCACGCGCTGACGCTGGATGAACGCCGCCCCGAGGCGGTGGCCAAGCGCCACGCCAAGGGCTTGCGCACCACCCGGGAAAACCTCGCCGACCTGCTCGACCCGGGCAGTTTCAGCGAATACGGCAACCTGGCGCTGGCCGCCCAGCGCCGCCGGCGCAGCCTCGAAGAGTTGATCGCCCAGAGCCCGGCAGACGGCCTGGTGGCCGGCACCGGCACGGTCAACGCCGCGCTGTTCGGCGCCCAGGCCGCGCGCTGCCTGGTGCTGGCCTACGACTACAGCGTGTTTGCCGGCACCCAGGGCATGATGAACCATAAGAAGACCGACCGCCTGCTGGGCCTGGCGCGCGAGTGGCAGCTGCCGGTGGTGCTGTTTGCCGAAGGCGGCGGTGGCCGCCCCGGCGACACCGATTTCGTTGGCGTGGCGGGCCTGGACTGCCACACCTTCGTGGCCATGGCCGGGCTGTCGGCGCAGGTGCCGTTGGTGGGCGTGGTCTCGGGCCGTTGCTTTGCCGGCAACGCCGCCCTGCTGGGCTGCTGCCACGTGATCATCGCCACCCGCGACGCCAGCATCGGCATGGCCGGCCCGGCGATGATCGAGGGCGGTGGCCTGGGCCGTTTCAGCGCCGAAGAAGTCGGCCCCAGCCACGTGCAGAGCGCCAATGGCGTGATCGACGTGCTGGTCGACGACCAGGCGCAGGCGGTTGAGATGGCCAAGCGTTACCTGGCCTACTTCCAGGGCCCGCTGAACGACTGGCAGTGCGCCGACCAGCGCCTGCTGCGCCAGGCCATCCCGGCAAACCGCCTGCGTGGCTACGACATTCGCACGCTGATCGACACCCTGGTGGACGAGGCGTCCTGCCTGGAGCTGCGCCGCGACTTCGCCCCCGGACTGATCACCGCGCTGGTGCGCATCGAAGGCCGGCCGTTCGGCCTGCTGGCCAACAACCCGCTGCACCTGGGCGGCGCCATCGACGCTGCGGCCGGCGACAAGGCCGCGCGCTTCATGCAGCTGTGCGAGCGCTTCGGCCTGCCGCTGCTGTCGTTGTGCGACACCCCAGGCTTCATGGTCGGCCCGGCGGCGGAACAGCAGGCCACGGTACGCCATGTGTCACGGCTGTTCGTCACCGCTGCCAGCCTCAGCGTGCCGTTCTTCACCGTGGTGCTGCGCAAGGGCTACGGCCTGGGCGCCCAGGCCATGGCCGCCGGCAGCTTCCACAGCCCGGTGTTCACCATCGCCTGGCCCAGCGCCGAGTTCGGCGCCATGGGCCTGGAGGGTGCGGTGCAGCTGGGCTTCGCCAAGGAACTGGCGGCGCAACCGAGCCCCGAGGCGCGCCAGGCGCTGTACGACAAGCTGGTGGCCAAGGCCTACCAGAACGGCAAGGCCATCAACATGGCCAGCTTCCTCGAGATCGATGCCGTGATCGACCCGCAGGACACCCGCGCCTGGCTGATCCGCGGCCTGAACGCCCTGCCGCCACGCAAGCACGGCAGCGCGCCGGGGTTCGTCGATACCTGGTAATGCGCCTAGGGTGACGGAAAACGCAGCGGCCGCGCCGGCTCGCGCAGGGTGGCCGGGTCGCGGTAGCGGGCGCCGAAGTGGTCGCTGGGCAGCCGCGCGTTGCCGGCGCCGAACAGCCGTTCGCGCAGGGTTTCGCCGTCGTTGTAGCACTCGCGGAACCGGCCGCGGCGGCGCAGCTCCGGCACCACCAGTTCGATGAAGTCGCGGGCGGTCTCGAAGGTCAGGTACTGGCGCAGGTTGATGCCGTCGATGCCGTCCTCGTCCAGCCACTTCTCGATCTGGTCGGCCACCACCGTCGGCGTGCCGGCGACGAAGAAGCGCTCGCGGTTGAAGCCCTCCAGCCGCGCCAGCACCGCGCCCACCGTGGTCGACGGCAGGTAGCGCTGCAGGCTTTCCCAGCCCTTGACCTGGCGCTCGATCAGGTCGCTGATCAAGGTGTCGCGCGGGTAGGCGGTCAAGTCCACGGCGGCCTGGGCGTGCACCAGCGACGCCTCGACGCTCATCAACTGGCGATAGCTATCCAACTTGCGGCTGACCTCCTCGTCCGTGCGCCCGACGATCACCCCGGCCATGACGATGAACTTCAGCCCCGCCGGGTCGCGCCCGTGGGCAATGGCCTGCTGGCGCATGGCGTGGATGTTGGCGCGCACTGCCGCGGTGTCCTCGCCGCCGGTGAACACCACCTCGGCATGGCGCCCGGCGAACTCGATGCCGGCCGGCGAGCCGGTAGCCTGGAACAGCACCGGCGTGCGCTGCCGCGACGGCTGGCACAGGTGCGGGCCGGCCACCTTGAAGTGCTCGCCGACGTGGTCGATGTAGCGCACCTTGCTGGGGTCGGTGTACACCCGGCGCTCGCGGTCCTGCACCACGGCGTCGTCGTCCCACGAGCCTTCCCACAGCTTGTACAGCACGTCCAGGTACTCGTCGGCGATCTCGTAGCGGTGGTCGTGCACCACCTCGGTGGCATGGCCGAAGTTGCGCGCCGCGTTGGGCAGGTACGAGGTGACGATGTTCCACCCCACCCGCCCCTTGGTCAGGTGGTCGAGGGTGCTCATGCGCCGCGCGAAGGCGAACGGCGGTTCGTAGGTGGTGGAGAAGGTGGCGCCGAAGCCCAGGTTACGGGTCACCGCGGCCATGGCCGGGATCACCAGCAGCGGGTCGTTGCTGGGGATCTGCATGGCTTCGCGCAGCGCGGTTTCCGGGCCGTCGCGGAAGCGGTCGTAGGTGCCGATCACATCGGCCAGGAACACACCGTCGAAGGTGCCGTGTTCCAGCAGCTGCGCCAGTTCGGTCCAGTAGTCGAGGTCGTTGAAGCGGTGGCGGTTGTTCTCCGGGTGCACCCACAGGCCATGGACGATGTGGCTGACGCAATTCATTTCGAACAGGTTGACGTGCAGTTGCTTGGGCACTGCCTTTACTCCTTTGCTCAGGGGGCCGGATTGGGGAGGCGCTGGTGGATGGCCTGCACCTGCGCCTTGACCTCGGCGCTCAGCACCACGTCCAGCGCGCCGAGGTTGTCGCGCAGCTGTGCCAGGCTGGTCTGGCCGGTGAGCGCGCTGGCCACGAACGGCTTGTCCAGCAGGTAGGCCAGGGCCAGTTGCGCCGGGGTCAGGCCGTGCTCCAGGGCCACGCCAACGTAGCCGGCGATGGCCTCCTGGGCCGCGGCGCTGTCATAGCGGTTGAAGGTGCGGTACACCGCCGACAGCCGCGAGCCTTCGGGCCGCGCGCCGCCCAGGTACTTGCCGGTGAGCGCGCCGAAGGCCAGCGGCGAATAGGCCAGCAGGCTCACGCCCTCGCGGTGGCTGAACTCCGACAGGCCGCCCTCGTACAGGCGGTTGAGCAGGCTGTAGGGGTTCTGGATGCTGACGATGCGCGGCAGGCCCAGGCGCTCGCTGTGCTTGAGGAACTGGGCCACGCCCCACGGGGTTTCGTTGGACACGCCGATGTGGCGGATCTTGCCGGCCTGCACCTGCTCGGCCAGCACCGCCAGGGTTTCCTCGATGGCCACGCTGTGGCTGTCGTCGACGTAGGGGTATTCGCGCTGGCCGAAGATATTGGTGGTGCGGTCCGGCCAGTGCAGCTGGTACAGGTCCAGGTAGTCGGTGTTCAAACGCTTGAGGCTGCCGTCCAGGGCTTCGACGATGTTGCGCCGGTCGTGGCGGCTCAGGCCGTCGCGAATGTGCACCTGGCCGTCACGCGAGGGCCCGGCCACCTTGCTGGCCAGCACCACGTCGGCGCGCCGGCCGCTGGCGGCCAGCCAGGTGCCGATGTAGCGCTCGGTGGTGCGCCAGGTCTCGGCGCGGGTGGGTGTGGGGTACATCTCGGCGGTGTCGATCAGGTTGATGCCTTCGGCCAGGGCCAGGTCGATCTGCTGGTGGGCGTCGGCCTCGCTGTTCTGATGGCCCCAGGTCATGGTGCCCAGGCCCAGCACGCTGACCTTGATGTCGCTGTTGCCCAATTGGCGGTAACGCATGGGTGATCCTTTTTTTGCAATCAATGAAAGTCGCCGTTCACACCGCGCTGGCTTCGTCGTGCACGGCTTCGTCGGCCTGCAGGCTGCGCCAGGCGGCATGGGGGGTGACGCCGTTGAGGTAGTAGTTGCCCAGTGCCCGCTCGCGGTAGATGGCCGGGTTGTGCGAGGCCAGGGTGCGGGCGTTGCGCCAGTGGCGGTCGAAGCGCCGGCTGGTGCTGGTGGCCGAGGCGCCGCCCACTTCGAACAGCAGCGTGGTGGCTTCCAGCACCTGCTCCAGCACAATCTGCTGGGCCTGGTAGGCGCGGATCTCGGCCTCGGTGTAATGCGCCTCGGTTGCCCGCGCGCCCTGCTCCGCCTCGTGCACGTCCTGCAGCACCTGGGCCACGGCCAGCACCTGGGTGCGCGCCGCGTAGGCCAGGCTCGACAGGCGGCCGATGACCCGCTGCACCAGCGGGTCATCCTTGGGGCTGGACTGGCCGGGAATACCGAAGCCGCGGGTGCGGCCACGGACGAAGTCGCTGGCGTCGCGCAGCACCGCGTCGGCGATGCCAGCCAGGGTGGCCAGGTGGAACAGCTGGTAGAAGGCGCTGAGGTAGGACTCGTTGCGCAGCTCGTCCTTCTTGAAGCGCCGCACCACGTGCTGCTCGGGCACCTTCACCGCCGTGAAGCGCGTGGTGCCGCTGCCGGTGAGGCGCTGGCCGAAGCCGTCCCAGTCATCTTCCACGGTGACGCCGGGGGCATCGGTGGGCACCGAGACGCTGACAAAGTCGTCGCCGTCCACGGCAATGGCGGCAATCCAGTCGGCGTACAGGGTGCCGGTGCAGTAATACTTCTCGCCGTCCAGCAGCCAACCGGCCGCGCGGTTGCCGGGCTCTGCGGCGCTCAGGCTCACCGCGTTGCGCGAGGTGTCGCTGCGCTCGGCCATGGCCGCGCCCCACAGCTGGCCGTCGGCGGCCTTGGGCAACCAGTAGGCCTGGGACGCGGCGTCGCGGCTCGACAGCCGGCCTTCGACGAAGCCGAAGTGCGCGCGCACGATCTGCGGCAGGTTGGAGTCGGCGGCGCCCAGCTCGATCAGCAGTTGGAACAGCTGCGGCAAGCTGGCCCCCAGGCCGCCGTGGGCCACCGGCACGCGCAAGGCGCCGAAGCCCGCCGCGCGCAGCCAGGCCACGGCGTCGTGGGCCAGCTCGCGCTGCTGCTCGCGGGCCACGGCGGTGGCCTGGATGCGGGTGAAGACGTCGGCGAAGCGCCGGTGCAGGTGTTCGTAGGTCGGGGCAGTCATGAGGCTTCCTTGTGCGGGGTGGGACGCGCCGGGAAGCTCATTGCAGCGAGCGTGCCAAGGCCCTGGGCCCGTGTTTCCAAGGGGCCTGCGGCAGGCGGCTTGTTGGCTGGCTGGCAGAGTGTGGGAACGCTGTTGCAGGGCGTACACCTGGCCTTGACCTTCCCCCCATGGCAAGGTCTACCCTGCACCTTTTCGACCAGCAGGAGCACACCGTGATCAAACTCTTGAGTTTCATGCTCGCCACCACCTTGTGCGGCGCTGCCTACGCCGATGACAACGCCGCCATGAAGGCCGAGTACCAGCACGCCGCCCACGGCATGTCGGCGGACATGAACATGAACGCCACCAGCGACAACCCCGACGTGCTGTTCGTGCAGGGCATGCTGCCCCACCACCAGGGCGCGGTGGACATGGCCAAGACCGAACTCAAGTACGGCAAGGACCCGGAGATCCGCAAGCTGGCCGAAGGCATCATCAAGGCCCAGGACGCCGAGATCGCGCAGATGAAGGCCTGGCTGGCCAAGCAACCCAAATAATTCCCGTGGCTGCGGCTACCTTGTGGGAGCTGGCTTGCCAGCGAGCTTTTTAGGCCCCAACAGCTCGCTGGCAAGCCAGCTCCCACAGGCAAGCAGCGGGTACAAGTCCTTGATCCCGCACTGTATAATCGCCGATCAGTGGTGGGATTGTTCATACCTGAAACGTTTAAGCTGTTGATAACGCCCACGCATCGAATGATGCGAAAACGACATCAACGGTACTATTGCGTGTGATAGTCTCCCACCATTTCATCTTGGCCCGGACGGTAAAACCGATTGATGCCACACTGAGGAGCGCTCATGCCCAGAATTTCCCACCAAGGTTTGCGTCGCGCATTCCGCCAGCTGCTCGCTTCCAACGCCTGCTTCCACACCGCCTCCGTGTTCGACCCGATGTCGGCGCGCATCGCCGCCGACCTGGGCTTTGAAGTCGGCATCCTCGGCGGCTCGGTGGCCTCCCTGCAAGTGCTGGGCGCCCCGGACTTCGCGCTGATCACCCTGAGCGAATTCGTCGAACAGGCCACCCGCATCGGCCGCGTGGCCCAGCTGCCGTTCATCGCCGACGCCGACCACGGCTACGGCAACGCCCTCAACGTGATGCGCACCGTGGCCGAGCTGGAACGCGCCGGCGTCGCCGCGCTGACCATCGAAGACACCCTGCTGCCCGCCCAGTTCGGCCGCAAGTCCACCGACCTGATCTCGGTGGCCGAAGGCATCGGCAAGATCAAGGCCGCCCTGGAAGCGCGCATCGACCCGGAGCTGACCATCATCGCCCGCACCCACGCCGGCGTGCTGAGCACCGAAGACGTGATCGCCCGCACCAAGGCCTACCAGGAAGCCGGCGCCGATGGCATCTGCATGGTGGGTGTACGTGATTTCGACCACCTGGAAGAGATCGCCCAGCACCTCAGCGTGCCGCTGATGCTGGTGACCTACGGCAACCCGGCGCTGCAGGACGACGACCGCCTGGCGAAACTGGGCGTGCGCATCAGCGTCGACGGCCACGGCGCCTACTTCGCCGCCATCAAGGCCACCTACGACTCCCTGCGCGAACAGCGCAAGCTCACCCGCAGCACCCAGAACCTGAGTGCCACCGAGCTGACCCACACCTACACCCTGCCTGAGAGCTACGTGGCCTGGGCCCGCGAGTTCATGGACGTCAAGGAATAGGCCGCAACGCTTCACCACGCCACCGGCGGCACAACCGCCAGTAGACCGTGCCATTGATCAGCAGCACCACGCTGCCCAGCACCAGCTGGATACCCGCCGTCAGCCCGGCCGGGTAGATCACTGGCAGCAGGTAGTGCTCCACATACCCCCCCGCATAGCCCTGCTGCCCCGCCTGCAGGCGCATCAGGTTCTCCCAGTACGTCAGCGGACAGGTCAGGTGAAACACCTCCACCGCCACGCCCCAGGCCGCCGCCGGCAGGTGCAGCCAGATCAGGCGCCGCCACTTGAGCAGCAACAGCCCGCCCAGCAGTACAAAAATAATGAACAGGCCGTGAAACAGCACCAGTCCGTTGGCTGCCATGGAATAGAACATGGGAATCCTTGCGCGTTGTTTTCGCCATTGTCGGCCCCGGCGCGGCGAGGATCAAGGGCGGCACAGGTCCAGAATTATTGACAAGCCGACCAAAATATCTGGCAATTTAATTCGTTATCAATCATATAGTTATGTTGTTTTTAGCAAAAACGACGTCGCTAATTTTCCGCTAGCACGCTGTAAACGTTTGACATATTTGACGCGTTTGGCACACTGCCGACCCGTTGTACCGGACATCACCGGGCGAGCACCGCCAGCCCCTGGCCACCCTCACCCGCCTGAGACCCCGTACGCGTCCAAAAAAAACAATTTTGTCTAGCGCCTCGCCAGCGTGTGCCCAGGTTTTCGCCCTGGCCAGGCTGCGCGTGCGAACGGGAAGAACACATGCTGATCTGGTTTGTCGCGGTTTACCTGCTGATCACTGTGAGTGTCGGCTTCTACGCCTCCACTCGTGTCAAGAACTCCAAGGACTTTGCGGCGGCTGGCCGCAGCATGTCCTTCCCCGTGGTAACCGCCATGGTGTTCGCCACCTGGTTTGGTTCCGAAGCGGTGCTGGGTATTCCCGCCGCGTTCATGAAAAACGGCTTCTCGGGCATCATCGAAGACCCCTTCGGCTCGTTCGGCTGCCTGATGCTGGTGGGCCTGGTGTTCTGCCGCCCGCTGTACCGCCTGAACATGCTGACCATCGGTGACTTCTTCCGCAAACGCTACGGGCCGAAGGTGGAGCTGTTCGTCAGCCTGGTGATCATCGGTTCGTACCTGGGCTGGATCGCCGCGCAGCTGACCGCCCTGGGCGTGGTGTTCAACGTGCTCTCCGACGGCGCCATCAGCACCACCGAAGGCATGCTGCTGGGCACCGGCATCGTGCTGGTGTACACCCTGTTCGGCGGCATGTGGTCGGTGGCCATGAACGACTCCATGCAGATGCTGATCATCGTCTGCGGCCTGGTCTACCTCACCTACCTGCTGGGCAGCATGGCCGGCGGCGCAGGCCACGTGATCGAGCATGCGGCGGCAGCCGGCAAGTTCACCATGGTGCACAGCACCTCGGCCAAGGACATCCTGGGCTTCCTGGGCGCCGCGGTGACCATGATGTTCGGCTCCATTCCCCAGCAGGACGTGTACGCCCGGGTGATGTCGGCCAAGACCGAGAAAATCGCCTCGCGCGCCTCCATCGCCGGTGCCTGCTGCTACCTGACCTTCTGCATGCTGCCGATCTTCCTGACCTACGCCGCCTCCATGATCGACCCGCAAATGGTCAGCGACCTGCTGGACACCGACGCGCAGATGATCCTGCCGCGCCTGATCATGGAACGCACCCCGCTGTTCGCGCAGATCATGTTCTTCGGCGCGCTGCTGTCGGCGATCATGTCCACTGCCTCGGGCACCCTGCTGGCGCCGTCGGTGACCTTCACCGAGAACGTGCTCAAGCGCATGCGCCCGAACATGACCGACCGCCAGTTCCTGCTGGCCATGCGCATCACCATCGCCGTGGGCGCCGCCCTCACCTGCCTGTTCGCGCTGTACTCCAACTCCAGCATCTACGAGATGGTCGGCAACGCCTACAAGGTGACCCTGGTAGCCGCCGTGGTGCCGCTGTTCTTCGGCCTGTTCTGGAAACGCGCCACCAACCAGGGCGCGATCATCGCGATCATCTTCGGCCTGAGCTCCTGGGGCCTGCTGGAAATGACCCACCAGGACGGCGACCTGTGGCCGCCGCAACTGGCCGGCCTGCTGATCAGCGCCCTGGGCATGATCATCGGCTCGCTGCTGCCGCCGCTGAACAAGCGCGACAGCGAACAGGATTTCGACGGCGCCGTGGCCAGCAACTGACCCGCTCCCTAGGGCCCGGCATGACGATTGCCGGGCCGCGCCAGCCCCAAGTGCTGGCGCAGGGTGGTGCCACTGTACTCGCGGCGAAACAGCCCGCGCTGCTGCAGGATCGGCACCACCTGCTGGACGAAGTCGTCCAGCCCGCCCGGCAGTATCGGCGGCATGATGTTGAAGCCGTCGCCCGCCCCCTCCACAAACCACTGCTCCAGGGTATCGGCCACCGCCTGCGGCGTGCCGATCACGGTGTGGTGCCCACGGGCGCCCGCCACCTTGAGGTACAGCTGGCGAATGCTCAGGTTTTCCCGCCGCGCCAGGTCGATGAACAACGCCTGGCGGCTCTGCATGGCGTTGCTCACCGGCAGCTCCGGCAACGGGCCGTCCAGGTCATGCCCTGACAGGTCAATGCCACCGGCCATCCCGGCCAGCAGCCCCAGCCCTACCCGCGGATCAAGCCGCGCCTGCAGCTCGCCAAAAATATCCTCGGCCTCGCCCTGGCTGCGACCGATCACCGGCGAGATGCCCGGCATGATCTTCAGCTCGTCGCGGCCACGGCCATGGGCCGCCAGCCGCCCCTTGAGGTCGGCATAGAACGCCTGGGCGTTGCCCAGGGTCTGCTGCGCGGTGAACACCACCTCGGCGGTGCGCGCCGCCAACGCCTTGCCCGGCTCGGAAGAGCCCGCCTGGATCAACACCGGGTGGCCTTGCGGCGTGCGCGGAATGTTCAGCGGCCCGCGCACTTGGTAGTAGTCGCCCCGGTGCCCCAGGGTGTGCAGCTTGTGCGGCTGGAAGTACACGCCGCTGGCCTTGTCGTGCACGAAGGCGTCGTCCTCGAAGCTGTCCCACAGGCCGGTGACCACGTCGATGAATTCCTCGGCGCGCTGGTAGCGGTCGCCGTGTTCGAAATGCTCCTCGCGGCCGAAGTTCAGGGCCTCGAGATCGGTGGCCGAGGTCACCAGGTTCCAGGCGCTACGGCCGTTGCTCAGGTGGTCCAGGGAGGCGAACTTGCGCGCCAGCAGGTACGGCGCGTTGTAGCTGGTGGACACGGTGGACACCAGGCCGATGCGCTCGGTGACCGTGGCCAGCCCCGACAGCAGCACCAGCGGGTCGAAGACATCGCCGGCGGTGGTGTACTGGCCCAGCTCCGGCGAGCCCATCAGGGCCAGGTTGTCGGCGAAGAAAATCGCGTCGAACTTGCCGCGCTCGGCAGTTTGCGCCAGGCGCTTGAAGTGTGCGAAGTCCAGGTTGCCGCCGGCCCAGGCGCGCGGGTGGCGCCAGGCGGCGACGTGGTGGCCGCTGCCCATCAGGAACGCGCCCAGGCTCATTTGTCTGTTGCTCATGTGCACCTCAGAAGTCGTAGCGCAGGGTAATGCCAGCCGTGCGCGGCTGGCCCGGGGAGGCGGTGTACAGGCCGTTGGAGCCGTTGCCCACGGCCAGGTAGTACTCGCGATCGAAGGCGTTCTTGACCCACAGCGAGGCGTCGATCAGGCCGTCGCCGTAGCCCACCCGCGCGCCCACCGAGAAGTTCGCCAGGCCGTAGCCGTCGATCCGCGCCAGCTCGGAGTTGTCGAGGGTGCCCTGGCTGGCGGAGCGGTAGGCGTAGCTGGCGGTGGCGTAGGGTTCGATGCCGTTGATACGCAGCCACTTGTATTCACCATTGAGGTTGCCGATCCAGCGCGAGGCGCCGGCCACGCGCTGGCCGCTGAGGTCGCAGGTGGCTGCGGTGGTGTTTTCCGCCGGGCATGGCGCGTCCTTGAACGACAGGTAGGTGACGTCGTTGAACGAGCCGTTGAAGTTCAAGGTCAGGCCGCGCACCGGCACCGCCGTGGCCTCGAACTCCAGCCCGCGCGAGCGCACGCTGCCGGCGTTGGTCAGCAGCTGGTAGCCGGTGAGCGCGCCCAGCGGCTGGTAGTAGGTGGTGGCCTGGTAGCCGTTGACGCCGGTCCAGAACAGGTTGGCGTTGAGCTGCAGGCGGTGGTCGAACAGCTGGCTCTTGATGCCCAGCTCGGCGTCGTTGGCGCGTTCGGGCCCTACCAGCAAGGACTCGGCCCCGGCGCTGGGCGCCGAGGCCACGGCCAGGTTCACCCCGCCCGACTTCTCGCCGTGGGACAGCGAGGTGTAGCCCAGCACGTCGTCGCTGAAGCGGTAGCTGAGGCTGGCCAGCATCGACGGCGCGGCGTTGTGCAGGTGCAGGTTGCCGCTGTCATAGGCACCCACCTGGCTGGCGCGGATGGCGTTGCCGTCGACCACGCCGGGAATCACCACCGCGGCGCCGCCACCGGTGGGCGCGTAGCGCTGCACGCTGGCGTCCTTCTCTTCATAGGTGCCGCGCAGCCCGGCGCTGAAGTCCAGGCGCGGGGTCAGGTGCCAGGTGCCCTGGGCAAACAGCGCGTAGCTCTCGGTGTCGACCTTGCCGTTGACCTTGCTGTCGAGGTTGTTCAGCGCATTGAGGTTGGCGCCGATCAGGTCCAGGTCGGCCAGCGGGCCGAAGTCGGTGAAGATGCGGTTGCCCAGGTTCTGCTTGAAGGCGTAGGCGCCCAGCACGTAGTCGAAGTGCTCGCCCTTGGGCGAGGCCAGGCGGATCTCCTGGGAGAACTGGCGGTCGTGCACCTCGTAGCCGAAGTCGCGAAGCACCGGCACGTCGAGCTGGTCGGCGTCGTTGGCCGGGTTGAAGTGCCAGTAGCGGTAGGCGCTGATGGAGGTCAACGTGTAGCCGCCGGCCAGGTTCCAGTTGGCTTCAAGCGAACTGGCGTTCTGGTGCACGCTGACGTTCTGGCGGCCGTCGATGTTGCTGTGGCCCAGTATCGGGTTGGCGCCCACCAGCGTGGCGCGGCGCCAGAACAGCGGGCCGGCGCCGTAGATCACGCTGCTGCCGCTGCTGGAGTTCTCGCTGTTGTATTCGTTGATCCAGCGCAGGCTGAAATCGTCGTCGGGCTTGAACAGCAGCTGCCCGCGCAGGCCTTCACGCTCGCCGCCCAGCAGCGTGCGGCTGTCGTGCTTGTTGTCCAGGTAACCATCGTCGCGGGTGCGGTAGAACGACAGGCGCCCGGCCAGGGTGTCGGTCAGTGGCCCGGACACCGTGCCCTTGCCCTGGAAATAGCCGTCCTGGCCGCCCGACACTTCCACGCTGCGCTCGGGAGTGAAGGTGGGCCCCTTGGTGGTGATGTTGAGCACCCCGGCCGTGGTGTTTTTGCCAAACAGCGTGCCCTGGGGCCCGCGCAGCAGCTCCAGCTGGTCGACGTCGAGCATGTCGAAGGCGGCCATGCCCGGGCGGCCCAGGTAGACGTTGTCCAGGTAGATGCCGGCGCTGCCTTCCAGGCCGTCGCTGGCCGGGTTGTTGCCGATGCCGCGCACCGCGAAGCTCGACACCCGGGCGTGCACATAGGCGACGTTGACGCTGGGCAGGGTCTGCTGCAGGTCCTGGATCTTGTACAGGCGCTGGCTTTCCAGCTGCTCGCCGCTGAGGGTGGTGATGGGCGTGGGCACGTCCTGGGAGGCCTCGGCGCGGCGCCGCGCGGTGACGGTCACCGGCGCCAGGCGCGGGCTGCCGGTGCTGTCGGCCTGGGCGCTGTCGGGCGTTGCCGGGGTGTCATCGGCCGCCTGAGCGGCGCCGTGCCACAGCGCCCCCGGCAAGGCGATGGCCAGCGACAGGCTCAGGGGTTTGAGGCGGTGGGCCGTGGTGGCCGCGTAACGTGACAGCATGGGCGAAGGCTCCTTGGTGGCGTGCGGCGACGTAGGCCAAATGCACGTTCAGGGTGCCCATGCTAGGCAGCGGTACAGGAAGATTTGGGGCCTGGGCGGACAAACCATGGTCCGCCTCGGCCACCGGGTCAGACGGCGATGGACAGGTGCTGCGCAGGCGCCGGCAGCGGCGCCGTACCCTGGTCATGGCGGCGCCATTGGCCGGGGCTGGCACCGGTCCAGCGGCGGAACGCGCGATTGAAACTGCTGGGCTCGTTGAAGCCCAGGCGGTAGCAGATCTCGTTGATGGAGCAGTCGGTGCGGCGCAGGTAACTGAAGGCCAGCTGGCGTCGGCAGTCGTCGAGCAGCGCCTTGAAGCTGGTGGCGTGCTTGAGCAGGTGGCGGTGCAGGTTGCGCACGCTCATGCCCAGCGCGTCGGCCACCCGGCTCTGCTGCACCTCGCCCAGGGGCAGGTCGCGGAGAATCGCGGCGCGTACCCGCTCGGGCAGGTTCAGGCTGCGCTGGCGTTCCAGGTAGCCATCCAGCACCGCGTCCAGGCCCTGGGCAACGTCGAGGTTGGCGGTGTTGAGCGGCGTGTGCAGCCAGCGGTTGTTGTAGTCGATGGCGTTGTCGGCGGCGTTGAACTGGATGGGGCAGCCCAGCAGCTCCTCCCAGCGCTGGGGGTCGGCCGGGGTCGGCCGCGCCAGGTGCACGCCTTGCACGATGGGCATGCCCGGCCAGGTCTGGCGGGTGAAGCGCACCGAGCAGGCGATCGACGCCTCGCTGGCCACCTGCTCCACCCGCGCACCGTCGGGCACCCCGTAGATCAGCCGCGTCACCTGCGGGCCGCGCACCAGGGTCAGCAGCGCCGCCGTGGTGATCACCGGCGCGAACCGCACACCGCGCTCCAGCGCCTCGATGAAGGTGGCACTGCTTTGCGCGGCGAAGTACAGGCCGTGGAAGTCGGTGGGGTAGCTGCACGCCGCCACGCCCAGGCCAAAGCATTCGTCGGCGCTGGCCCGTTGCGCCGCACGCCAGAACGCACTCATGGATGCCAGGGCGATGCGCTGGTTGGGGTCGTGCAGGTTGCAGGGGCCGATGCCAGCCTCGCGCAGCAGCGGCGCGCTGGCGATGCCGCGCGCCTCCAGCGTGCGGGCGATCACCTGGGCCCAGGTAGCGATGGTGTGCAGCGTCGACATCGGCAGCTCCTCAGGCCAGCCCTTCGGCGGCCAGGGTGCGCGCCACGGCTTCACGGGCGCGGTAGCGGCCCAGGAACGCCTGCAGCGCCGGGAACGCCTGCAGCAGCGTGCCGGCACGGGCGCTCCAGCCCACGAACACGCCCAAATGGGCATCGGCAATGGTAAAGCGGTTACCCACCAGCCAGTCCTGGCCCGAAAGGCGCGCCTCGATGGGTTTCAGCGCCTCGGCCAGGCGCTCCAGGCCTTTGCTGCGGATGCCGGCGTAGGCCTGCTCGTCCGGGGTGAAGCGCTCGGGGCGGTTGATGCTGCGGAAGGCGCCGGTGTGCACCTCCGTGGCCAAGTAGCCCAGCCAGCCCTGGATCTGCGCCCGCTCCACGCTGCCGGCAGGTGCGAACAGCGGCGTGCCGGGGCGCAGGTCGGCCAGGTACGGCAGCAGCGCGGTGTTCTCGGTCAGCAGGGTCAGGTCGTCCAGCCGCAGCGCCGGCACCCGGCCCTGGGGGTTGAGCTGGCGGTACGGCGAGTCGGGGGTCAGGCTGACTTGCTCGACCTCGATGGGCAAGTCCAGCTCTTCGATGACGACGTGGGCGGCAAGGGAGCAAGCGCCCGGGTAGATGAACAGGGTGGTCATGGCAGGTCCTCGGCTTAGCGGCTGGCTTGGGTGGCGTCCGGCGCGGTTTGCAGCGCCGCGTTCAGGTACTGCGGCTGGGCCCAGCTGCTGACCTGGAAGCCCTTGCGGATCAGCCGTGCCTGCAAGGCCAGGTCGACGCTGTGCTGCAGGTTGCCGGTGAAGCTGCTGTCCAGCTGCGGGTCAAAGATGCGCGCGAACGACTGGTCGGCGGCGTCAGTGGCAAGGATAGCCGCTGGGTAGCTGGCCAGGCGCGATACCAGATCGACGTAGGCCTGCTTGTGCGCCTCGTCACGCAGCCAGGCCACGGCCGGTTGCTGGGCCTTGAGCAGGCGCGCAGTGAGGTCCGGGTGCGCATCGACAAAGGCGCCGCGGCCGAGCAGGACGGTCTGCACGCTGCCGGCACCGCCCAGGTCGACGGTGGTCAGCGGCAGTTCGGCGAGCCCCTTGGCCTTCAGCGCGATCAGCCCGGCGCCGGCCCAGGTGGCGTCGATCTGCTTGGCCACCAGGGCGGTGTTGGCGGCGTTGTAGTCGAGGTTGATGACCTTGTAGTCGCTCTCCTTCAGGCCGCGGCTGGCCAGGGCCGAGGCGAACGACAACTGCGTGGCGGTGCCACGGAAAATCGCCACGCGCTTGCCCTTCAACGCTTCCAGCGAGGTGATGCCGCTGCCTGGCTGCACCGCCAGGTACAGCTTGATGTCGCGGGCGGTGGCGCTCAACAGGCGGGTGTCGAGGCCGCTGGCCTTGCCGACGATGGCCGGCAGGTCGCCCAGGTAGGCGAAGTCTTCCTGGCCGTTGGCCAACGCCTCGTTGATCGCAGGCCCTGCGCCCTTGAAGAAGTCCCAGCGCACCTTGATGCCGTCCTTGGCGAACTCCTTCTCCAGGCTCTGCTGGTCGCGCAGCACATCAGTGATACCGGCGCCGCTGGGCGTAGGGCCGGCGCTGATGTCCGGCACCGCGATGCGGATCTCCTTGACGTCATCGGCCCAGGCGCAGCCGGACACCAGGGCGGCAGCCAGGGAAAGCGTGAACAGCGGACGGAAGAAACGGGACGATGGCATGGCGGTGCTCCTGCAGGTTCCAGCGGAAAGGTGGAAGTGAGGCGCACGATAGGTTTGTGTGGGGGTAAAAATAAAATAATAAAAAATCTGGTGGTTAGGCGATTAATGCATATACCGCACCGGCCTTGAGTCCCACTGCCCATGCCTGAAAAGCATAACCACCATGCCGCGTCCGGGACCCAGCGGCGTTCCCGTGACGCGGCCTGCGGCCGCTGCTACGGGGGCGCGTGTACCTTCATCGATCGCGTCGCCTGCATCGCGGCCAAGGCCGGCTCCTACCACGCACGGCGTAGGAGCCGACTTTAGTCGCGATGCAGACGACGTTGCTGCTACAAGAATCAGCGCACACCACCCTGTAGCAGCGGCCCCAGGCCGCGTCCAAAACCACCGCGCACTACCGTGGAAACCTCTCCCGTAGCCGCTGCCGCCAGGTTGCGCTGGCCCTATTCCACGCCGAAGATCTTCAGCGCACTCAGGAGGCAGGACGCGGCCTGCGGCCGCTGCTACGCGGGTTCCGCGCTCGCCCTTTCCAACCCCGCCACCGACGCCTCCACCAACGCCCGGGCGATTTCGCTTGCGTGCTCCACCTGACGCGCCAGCGCGCGTAGATGTGCAGGACAATTCTCGACCAGCTCCGCAGCGCCGGCGCTCACGCCCTTCATGTACTCGCACGCCTGAGTCAGCACTTCGGTTACCGGCATACCGTCGCGCACCGCCAGGATCGGCAAGTCCCCCGCGCAGGGGCCAAAGGCGTGGTAAGTGGTGAATGAATCGGTCATGAGGTGGATGCTCCTGCACAGTGGTTCAGGGCGGAGTCGGTCAGCACATGACTCAACAGCAACTGCCCGCGCACGGCATCCAGCGCTTCCTGGATGAAGGGCTCTTCAGCGACGACTGCGTCGACAATAGGCAGGCGCTGTTCCAGCAGATCCAGCGATTGGTGAGCGCGGTCGAGGGTGCGCTTGAGCGCATGCAGATAATGCGGGACTCGTGGCAGGTTGGCAGGCAGGCCTTGCAGCAGCGCCAGGCTGAGCAGGTCCTTGAGGTCTATGTCTATGCCACTGAGCGGGATATCGGGTGGGTCGGGGGTTATTTTCACCATCGTCAGACTCCTTGATCATGGAGCCGCCACGTTCGTGGCCAAACGAAGGGGTGGCGGCTGTAACGCAGGTTGGCCAACCGGGGATCAAGGAACCCGGCAGGGCCGAAGCCCTCCCGCGCACAGCCGCCATAGAGCCTCACGCAGACATGCAACTGCCTCGTGCTCATGGAAGCGCTGGTGCGCCTTGATTCCTCAGGTGGCCAAACCCGGCCGTTGAATTGGCAACGGCGGGCGGAGAGTAGACGTCCTGAAATCAAGGCGCAAGCAAAAACCACGAACAGCGAAGATAGAAACATTTTGTCATCATTTGCTGCACGTAGGATGATTATTTCAGATTTTGTGTGAAATTTCCTAGGAAATTTCCGAAGCCCGCATCTGGCCTTATTGGCACAACGCTGTAGCAGCGGCCAAAGGCCGCGTCCGAAAACACCGCACACTCCGGTGGAATCCGCTCCCCGTAGCCGCTGCCGCCAGGCTGCGCTGGCCCTATTCCACGCCGAAGATATTCAGCGCACTCAGGGGCCAGGACGCGGCCTGCGGCCGCTGCTACAAGAGTCGGCGCACACCCCCCAGGCAGCGTCCGGGTGCGCCGCGTGCCGCCTCGTCTACGCTTCACTCCATTCCCATCCCCGAGCCCCCCCCATGCGCAGAAGGACCTTGCGAAAACTGGCCGCCGCCACCGCGGTCGGCATCTTTATCGGCGCCGTGGCGCTGTCGGCCTACCTGGCCGTGCAAAGCGGGCACGACGTGGCGCGCGTTTATCTGGCCGACATTACTGCCGACGTGATTCACCGCTCCGCCAGCACCCAGGCGCAGGTCGACAAGGCGGTGGCGGCCCAGCAACACGCCGGCCTGGCGCCCTGCTCGCCGGACCACCTGGCGCTGATGGAGCACCTGCTGCTGGAGGCCAGCTACCTGCAAGGGCTGGCGTACATCCAGGGCGACCGTCTGCTGTGTTCCACCCTGCCTTCGGCGCGCCAGCAGGTGGACCTGGGCCCGGCCAGCCATGTGACCGCCAGCAGCGGCCGGCGCTGGAGCCGGGTGATGCTACCGGACGCGCCGGGCGAAATGTTCGCGATCAACGAGCACGACGGCTACGCGGGGATTATCGTGCCCAGCCTGGTGCTGGACGTGGTGGGCGAACAGACCGACATCGACATCACCCATTTCCGCAACAGCGACCAGGTGGTGGTGCGCTCGCGCGGCGAGTTCAAGCCGCAATGGCTGGCACAGTACCAACGGCAACCCGTGGCCTTCTTCGCCGATGGCAAATACGTGTTCATCCAGCCCTCCACCGATCGCGACTCCTCGGTGCTGGCTGCCATGCCCAAGGCGCGGGTCGCGCAGAGGGTGTGGGCCGTGCTGCCCGGTTACCTGGCGGTGGGCGGCCTGTCGGGGCTGATCGTTGGCGTGCTGCTGTACCTGGGCGTACGCCATCGGCTGTCGTTCAAGTCGCAACTGCTGCGGGCGCTGCGCCGGCGCGAGTTTTTCCTGCTGTACCAGCCGGTGATGGACCTGCGCAGCGGCAGGTGCGTGGGCGCCGAGGCGTTGATTCGCTGGAAGCAGCCGGAGCGCGGCTTGATCAGCCCGATGGAGTTCATTCCCGCCGCCGAGGCCAACGGCCTGATCCAGCAGGTGACCGCGCAGGTGATGGAGATGGTCGCCAACGATTCGGTGCAGCTGATCAAGGACAACCCCGACACCCACATCGCCATCAACTTCTCGGCCGAGGACCTGCACTCGGAGCAGACCGAGCAACGCCTGCAGGCGCTGATCCGCGCCTCGGGCGGCACCTCGGAAAACATCCTGATCGAGGCCACCGAGCGCGGCCTGATGGTGCCGGACAAGGCCAGGGAAGTGCTGCTGTCGATTCGCGCGAAAGGCTTCAAGGTGGCGATCGACGACTTCGGCACCGGCAATTCGAGCCTCTCGTATCTGGCCACCTACGACCTGGACTACCTGAAGATCGACAAGGCGTTCGTCGACGAGATCGGCGAGGCGCGCAGCAGCAGCCCGCTGCTGTTCCACATCATCGAGATAGCCCGTTCGTTGAAGCTGAAGATGATTGCCGAAGGGGTGGAGACCGAGCACCAGCGCAACGTGCTGCGCGATGCCGGGGTGCAGCTGGCCCAGGGCTGGTTCTTCGGCAAGCCGATGCCGATTGATGAACTGGGGCAGTTCATCCAGCGCTGCAAAGCGGTTGCCTGACCCCGTAGCAGCTGCCGCCAGGCGGCGTCACACGGCGCACGCGGTAATCCTGGAAAACCGCGGTGCCGGTGACGCCGCCTGGCGGCAGCTGCTACGGGGTGGGGCGCGCCCTTAATACTTCCAGGTCACCGACGCCGTCACGTTGCGGGTGGCGCCGTAGCTGGCGGTGGTGGCGCTGTTGTACAGCGACAGCAGGTATTTGCGGTCGAAGACGTTGTTGAGGTTCAGCGACGTGCTCCAGTTGCTGTTGAAGTCGTAGCTGGCCATCAGGTCCACCAGGGCGTAGGCGTTCTGGCGGATGGCGCTGTTGTCGTCGTTCTGCACCGCGCTCTGCCAGCTCACGCGGGTGCCCACCTTGGCCTGTTCCATGAACGGCAGGCGGTAGGTGGCCATGCCGCGCACGCTGTGGGTAGGCACGTATTTGCGCGCACGGTCGCCGTCGTCGTTCTCGATGTGCACGTAGGTGTAGCCCGCCAGCAGGTCCAGGCCCGGCAGCGCTTCACCCGAGGCCTGCAGCTCGACGCCGCGGCTCTTGTAGTCCACCGGGTTGTAGACTTCCTGCACGCCGTTGTAGCCGGCGTCCTCGGCAACGTTGCGCTGGTCGGCCTTGAACAGCGCGGCGGTGACGTTGAGGCGGCTGTCCATCAGGCTGCCCTTGACCCCCACTTCGGTGCTCTTGCCTTCCAGCGGCGCCAGCAGTTTGTTGTCGGCGCCGACGTTGTACTGCGGGGTGTAGATCTCGGTCCAGCTGCCGTACACGCTCCACTGCGGGGTCAGGTCGTAGACCAGGCCGGTGTACGGGGTCACCTTGCCGTGGGCGTGGGTGTAGTAGTCGGCGCCATAGCTGCTGCCCGAGGCATCGGCGCTGAGCATGCGCGCGCCGGCTATCCAGTGCAGGTCGTCAGTGAGGCTGAAGCGTGCGCCGGCGTAGACGCTGCGCTGGGTGTCGACGAAGTTCTGGGTCAGCGCGTCGCTGGTGTAGTTGAACGCAGGCAACGCGGCATTGCCCGCCAGGATGCCGGCGAACGAGGTCTCATACGAGCCATCGGCGCTCACATCGTACTCGCGGCCTTGTTGGTGGGTGCGGCCGTAGGCGGTGCCGATGGTCAGCTCATGCTCGCGGCCAAACAGGGTGAACGGGCCCGACAGCTTGGCCTCGCCCAGCAACTGGTGCGCCTCGCTGCTGGTGTGGTTGGCGTACACCGTGGCGTCGTCACCGGTCACCTGGTAGACGTAGAGCATGTTGGTGTCTTGCTTTTCCTTGACCGCGGTGGCGGTCAGGGTGGCGTTCCAGCCGTTGCCGAAATCATGCTTGAGTTCGGCGAAAGCACGCTGGGTGTTGAGGTTCCAGTACGTCCACGGCTGGCCGATGTTGGCGCCGCGGCTGCTGTAGTGGATGGCGTTGCCGCTGCTGTCCACCAACGGCAGGTTGCCCCAGGTGCTGGCGTTGGAATCACTGTTGTGCTGGGAAAAGCCCACGGTCAGGGTGTCGGCCTCGGACAGGTCGAAGGCCAGCAGGCCGGCGGCGACGTTGCGCTCGTGGCCATAGCGGTCCATCCACGAATCGCCCTTGTCGTGGGTGTAGATGAAGCGGCCGCGCACGTTGCCGGTCGGCGTCAGCGGGCCCGAGACGTCGACGTCCACCCGGCGGTTGTCCCACGAACCGACGCTGGTGTTGATCTGCGCCTGGAAGGTGTCGGTGGGGCGCTTGCGCACGAAGTTGACCGTGGCCGAGGGGTTGCCCGCCCCGCTCATCAGGCCGTTGGCGCCATGCAGCACGTCGATCTGCTCGTACTCGGCCAGGTCCTGCTCGCCCACCAGCACGGTGCCCACGAAGGGCATGCCCATGCCGTCGTATTCGAAGGTGTTGATGTCGAAGCCGCGCGAGGTGAATTCGGTGCGGTCGGTCTCGGTCTGCTCCACGGTCACCGACGGCGCCGCGCGCAGGGCGTCCTTGATGCCGGTGATCTTGAAGTCCTTCAGCTCCTGCTGGGTGATGGTGGTCACGCCCTGCGGGGTCTCCTTGTCGGTCAGGCCCAGGCGCGTGGTGCTGGACACCGGCTCGCCCTGATACCCCACGCTCTGCCCTTGGCTACTGTCACTGCTGCTTTCGATCTGGGTGGCCGGCAGGGTCATGTCGTCTGCGTAGGCCAGGGGCATGGCACTGCAGGCACCGGCGAGCAACAAACTGGCAGGGAGGCGATGTTTCAAGGCGAGACTTCCTGTAACGGTTTAGGTGAGAATGCGATTCTTTTTCAAAGTGTGAATGAGAATCTAACCCAGTTACCAATGAAATTTCGACAATTTTTTCACATTTCGTAATATTGCTTGGCCAGCAGGCAAATTTTCCTGTGCTCCGCTCGTCTCCCAGTGCGTCGCACCACTCTCTTGTCCCCCCGTTGGAGCCACCACCATGCGTTCGCCGAAAACCCTGCCCACCGCCCTGCTGGGCCTTGCTCTGTGCTGCCCGGGGCTGGCCGATGCCCAGGACATGGAACTGGGCCAGGTGCTGATCAAGGGCCAGGACGGCAGCGGCGACGACCAAGGGGCCGAAGACGCCAACGCGCGCCTGGCCCAGGTGCCGGGCGGCACCAACGTGGTGGACATGAAAAAAACCCTGCAGGGCCGGGTAGCCAGCAACCAGGACGTGCTGGCCTACCAGCCGGGCGTGTACGCGCAGTCGGCGGGCAACGAAGGGGTGAAGATTTCCATTCGCGGCTCGGGCATCAACCGCGCGCCGGGCGCCCACGCCTCGGGCATTTACGCCATGCTCGACGGCCTGCCGCTGACCGGCCCGGGCGGCACGCCCTATGAGTTGCTGGAACCGCTGTGGCTGGACCACGTGGAGGTGCTGCGCGGCGCCAACGGCTTCGACTACGGCGGCCTGGCGCTGGGCGGCGCCATCAATTACGTCAGCCACAGCGGCTACGACGCGCCGCTGCTGCAAGTGCGCTACGCCATGGGCAGCCACGGCTACCGCCAGCGCCAGGTCAGCTCGGGCCAGGTGCTGGGCGACTTCGACTACTACGTGGCGGTGACCGACGCACAGTCGGACGGCTACCAGGACCACACCGCCAGCACCAGCCAGGGGGTGATCGCCAACGTCGGCTACCGCTTCAACCCGAACCTGGAAACGCGTTTCTACATCCGCCACCGCGAGACCGACAACGAGCTGGCCGGGCGCGTGACCAAGGACTCCATCGAGCACCACGCCCAGGCGGCCAACCCCACGTACGAGGCGCGCGACTACCAGCGCGACGAGCCGGGCAGCACCTTCATCGGCAACAAGACCACCTACTACATCGACGACGATTCCAGCATTCAGACCGGGCTGGTGTACCACGACTACCCCATGGACCTGCGCGAAGGCCCCAACCGCCTGAAGGTGGCCTACACCGACGTCAGCGGCACCTTCGACTACAAGCGCCGCGACACCCTGTGGGGCCTGGAAAGCAACAGCACCCTGGGCCTGCGCGTGACCAAGCACCTGCCCAACGACGGCGCCAGCGAGTTCGTGCGCATCCCCACCGGCAACACCGCGGGCTACGCGCCGGGCACGCGCATCCGCAATTTCACCTACCAGGGTTCGGACACGGTGCTGCATTTCAGCAACGACCTGGAAATTGCCGACGACCTGTGGCTGACCACCGGCATCGCCGCCATCTACACCCGTCGCGAGAGCGCGGTCACCTACCCGGCGGGCGGCGGCAAGGTCAGCCTGCATGACTGGGACTATGCGCCGCGCCTGGGCCTGCGCTACCAGCTGACGCCCGGCGTGCAGCTGTTCGGCAACCTCAGCCGCTCGGTGGAAGCGCCGCACCCCTGGTCGCTGATCTACAGCTCCAACCAGCTATTCCCCGCCGGAAGCGGCGTGGCCACCGGCGCCCAGCGCGTGCCCGTGGCGCTGCGCAACCAGACCGCCACCACCGTGGAAATCGGCGGCCGTGGCGACAGCGTCGCCGGCCAGTGGAGCCTGGCCTGGTACTACGCCCAGGTGCGCCACGAACTGCTGTCGGTGCTGCCGGATGCCAGCGCCACCACGCCTTACGAGCTGAACGCCAGCCCCACCGTGCACCAGGGCGTGGAAGCCAGCCTGCAAAGCACCCTGTGGTCGCGCGACGGCGTCGGCGCCCTGAGCCTGCGCCAGGCCTACACCTTCAGCGACTTCCACTACCGCAACGACGACCAGTTCGGCAGCAACCGCCTGCCCGGCCTGCCCATGCATGACTACCAGGCGGAGCTGCGCTACGACTGGCCGCAAGGCTTCTTCGCGGCAGCCAACACCCAGCTGGTGTCCAAGGTGGCGGTGGATTACGCCGACAGCTACTACGCCGACGCCTACGCCCTGTTCGGCGCCACCCTGGGCTACAACGCGCCCAAGGGCGACTGGCAGGCCTGGGTGGACATGCGCAACCTGACCAACCAGCACTACGCCGCCACCGTGACCCCAGGCTACGACGACAAGGGCGTGGACGCCGCGCGCTCCACGCCCGGCGAAGGGATGGGCGTATACCTGGGCGTATCCTGGAGCCTGCGCTGACCCCGTAGCAGCAACTGTCTTGAACCGGCGTCGTCTGCATCGCGACTAAAGTCGGCTCCTACGCCGTACGTGGTAGGAGCCGGCCTTGGCCGCGATGCAGACGACGCGAATGACACGCGCCCCCGTAGCAGCGGCCGCAGGCCGCGTCCCATACGCGAGGCATCGCCCGGGGGCGTCACTGCAATAACTTCAACGCCTGCGCCACCGCCTGCAACAACGCCACCGCCGGCACCCCGTCGCGGGCCTGCACCGACAACCCGTGCAGGAACGTCGCGTAGAAGTCCCCCAATGCCTGCACATCGGCCGTCGCCGGCAGCTGCCCCTGTGCCTGGGCCAACTGCAGGCGCTCGATGATCGACCGGGTGCGCTGCTGGCGGTGCCCCGCCAGCCAGTTCAGCACGCCGATGTTTTCCGCCGCCACGCCGTTCGCCGCGCTCACCACCAGGCAGCCACGCGGGTGGTCGGCGCGGGTGTAGGTGGCCACCGCGTCGCGCAGCAGCTGGCCGATGGCCGCGCCGATATCGGCCTGGGCCAGCGCCCGTTCGGCAAAACCGCCCTCGCCGCTTTCGTACAGCGCCACCGCCTCCTCGAACAGCTGCTGCTTGCTGCCGAACGCCGCGTAGATGCGCGCCGAAGCAAGGCCCAGCGCCTCCACCAGCGCCGACATCGACGTGCCTTCATAGCCGTGTTCCCAGAACACCCGCATCGCCTGTGCCAGTGCCTGCTGCTTGTCGAACTGCCGTGGTCGCCCTGCCATGTGGTTCCGCCTGGAAATCGAGAGCACGCAGTTTAACGCAGTTGCGCTTGACGCTTGTCATCGCCGAATCCTATTCTTTGTCGATCGACAAACAATAGGATGGACCCATGCGAACCCTCAAAGGCCCGAGCCTGCACCTGGCCCAATTCAGCAGCGCGCAGCCGCCCTACGACAACCTGCCAAACCTGGCGGCCTGGGCCGCCGCCCAAGGCTTCAAGGCCCTGCAGATCCCCACCTGGGACGCACGCCTGTTCGACCTGGCGCAAGCGGCGCAGAGCCAGGCGTACTGCGACGACATCAAGGGCCTGTTGGCCGAACATGGCTTGCAGGCAAGCGAGCTGACCAGCCACCTGCACGGTCAGCTGGTGGCGCTGCACCCCGCCTACGAGTCCATGTGGGACGGCTTCATCCCGCAGCACCTGCGCGGCCGCCCCGAGGCGCGCACGGCCTGGGCCGTCGAGCAGGTGAAGCTGGCAGCCCGGGCGTCGGCGCGCCTGGGCCTGACCGAGCTGGGCACCTTTTCCGGCTCGCTCGCGTGGCCGTACCTGTTCCCCTTCCCCCAGCGCCCCGAAGGCTTGATCGACACGGCGTTCGACGAACTGGCGCGGCGCTGGCGGCCGATCCTCGATGAGTGCGAGGCGGCCGGGGTGAACCTGTGTTTCGAAATCCACCCAGCCGAAGACCTCCACGACGGCACCAGCTTCGAACGCTTTCTCGACCGGGTGGGCCAGCACCCACGCTGCAACCTGCTGTTCGACCCCAGCCATTTCGTGTTGCAGCAACTGGACTACCTCAGCTACCTGGACATCTACCACGCGCGCATCCGCATGTTTCACGTCAAGGACGCCGAGTTCAACCCCACCGGCCGCCAGGGCATCTACGGCGGCTACAGCGACTGGGCCGAGCGCGCCGGCCGCTTCCGCTCACTGGGCGACGGCCAGGTCAACTTCAAGGCGATCTTCGCCAAGCTGGCCCAGTACGACTACCCCGGCTGGGCCACCCTGGAGTGGGAGTGCTGCCTGAAAAACCAGGAAGACGGCGCCCGCGAAGGCGTGGCCTTCATCAACCAGCACATCATCCGCGTCACCGACCGGGTGTTCGATGATTTCGCCGGCACGCCCCTGGCCACCGCGCAAATCCAACAACTGCTTGGCATCACCCCACCCGCACGGAGCGCCTGCCCATGAACCTGCCTGTTGACCCTGCTACCCCCTGCGACAGCGCTTTCACCCACCGCTACGTGCGCGTGCAGGGCCTGCGCCTGCACTGCGTGACCGCCGGCAACGGCACGCCGGTGCTGCTGGTGCCGGGCTGGCCACAGACCTGGTACGCCTGGCGCCACGTGATGCAGGCCCTGGCGGCGGCCGGCTACCTGGCGATTGCCGTGGACCCGCCGGGCCTGGGCGACTCCGACCGCCCCGAACAGGGCTACGACACCGGCAGCGTCGCCAGCCTGCTGCGGCAGGCCATGGCACAACTGGGCCACGAGCGCTTCCACCTGGTGGGCCACGACGTGGGCATGTGGATCGCCTACGCCCTGGCCAGTGACTACCCCGAGGCGGTGCGCAGCGTGGTGATGACGGAGGCGGTGATACCGGGCCTGGCCGAAGCACCGCCGATATTCGTGGCGCCGGAGCAGAACATCTTCCTGTGGCACTTCCTGTTCAACCAGGTGCGCGATCTGCCGGAGTTGCTGATCACGGGCCGGGAAGTGGCGTACCTGACGTTCATGTTCGACCGCTGGGCGTTCCGCCGTCATGCCGTGGCGGCCGACACCTACATCCGCGCCTATTCAGCGCCCGGCGGGCTGCGCGGCGGTTTCGCCTATTACCGCGCCATTCCCGAGACCATTCGCCAGAACCAGCTGCGCGCGCAACGGCCGCTGGCCATGCCGGTGCTGGCGATTGGCGCCGAGCACGCCACGGGCGACGCGCCGTTGCGCACCTTGGAAGGCCATGCGCGGCAGGTGCAAGGGGTGATCATCGAAGGGTGCGGGCATTTTGTGATGGAGGAAGCGCCGGATGAGTTCATCCGGCATGTGTTGGCGTTTTTGCACCGAGCCCCGTAGCCGCTGCCGACAGGCTGCGCTGGCCCTTGCATGCACTGGAGATATTCAGCGCACACCTGGACCAGCGCAGCCTGCCGGCAGCGGCTACAGGACCAAGCGCATCAGAGGTCCAACACCAGCAACGCCGACCTGGCCCGTGAACAGCACGGCGTGAACTGGTCGTTGGCGGCCTGTTCTTCCTCGGTGAGGAACAGGTCGCGGTGCTCCGGCACGCCCTCCAGCACGCGGGTCAGGCAGGTGCCGCAGACGCCCTGCTCGCAGGAGATCGGCACCTCCACCCCATGGCTTTCCAGCACCTGCACCACGGTCTTGTCCGCCGGGACCTGGAAAGTGCGCCCGCAACGGTTGAGCTTCACCGCGAAGCTGCCGTCTGCCGAGGTGTCCACCGCCACCGGCGCGAAGTATTCGCGGTGCAGGTGGTCCTCCGCCCAGCCCTGGGCCTTGGCGGTGTCCAGCACGTGGGCCATGAACCCGGCCGGGCCGCACACGTACAGGTGCTGGCCGGGCCGGGGGTTGGCCAGCACCTGGGCAGCGTCGAGGCGGGTCTCGGGCTGTTCGTCGAAATGCACCTGCACGCGGTCGGCAAAGGGCGCGGCCCGCAGCCGGGCAAGGAACGCCGCGCGTTCGCTGGAACGCGCACAATAGTGCAGTTCGAACGGTGCGCCGTCGCGGGCCAGGGCCTCGGCCATGGCCAGGATCGGCGTGATGCCGATGCCACCGGCGAACAGCAGGCTGCGCTCGGCGCCTTCGTGCAGGGCGAACAGGTTGCGCGGCGCGCTGATGCGCAACCGGTCGCCCTGCCGGACCTGCTCGTGCAAGGCCTGGGAACCGCCGCGCGAGGCGGCGTCCTTGAGCACGCCGATCAGGTAGCGGTGGCGCTCCTGGGGGTGGTTGCACAGTGAATACTGGCGCACCAGGCCATCGGCCAGGTGCACGTCGATGTGCGCGCCGGCGCTGAACGCCGGCAACGCTTGGCCGTCGGCTGCGGCCAGCTCGTAGCTGCAGATATCCACGGCTTCATCGTGACGCGCGGTCACCACCACCTCGATCATGAGGCTTCTCCCACGGGCGCGCGTTCACGGCTGATGAGGCGGTCCAGCACGCGCCGCGACTGCACGCCACCGGCGTCGATGTTGAGCTTGAGCAGGTTGCGCAGGGGGTTGGCCAGCAGGTTCTGCTGCTGGCGCTCGAGCATCTCCAGGTCTTCGCTGAAGATCTTGCCCTGCCCTTCGCGGATGCTGGCGGTCAGCGCCTCGTCCTGGGGGTTGAAGTTGCGTGCCATGCCCCAGAAGTACCAGATCGAGGTCTCGGTTTCCGGGGTGATGAAGTCCACCACGATGCTCGACGCCTTGTGCTCGGCGGGCGCGTCATAGCCGCCCTTGCCGGCGTGGGCCACGCCCACTTCGATCAGCACATGGCTGGGCGGGGTGAAACGGCAGATCTGCCAGCGGTCCACCGGCACGTCGTCGGCCAGGTTGTTGCCGCGCAGGGCCATGCGCCAGAACGGCGGCGGCAGGATGTTTTCCATGTGCCGGGCGGTCACCACCTCGTCGCCTTCCACCGTGGTCACCGGCGGCGCCTCGTCGATTTCCTTCTGGCCGATGCTGGACGCGTGCACGTAGGTCTCGTGGGTCAGGTCCATGAGGTTGTCGATCATCAGCCGGTAGTCGCAGTTGATGTGGAACAGCCCGCCACCGTAGGCCCACTCGTCGCTGACGGCCCATTCCAGGTGATGGATCAGCGCCGGGTCGGCCTGTTCCTGGTCGCCTGGCCACACCCAGATGAAGCCGTAGCGCTCCACCACCGCGTAGGTCTTGTTGCAGGGGAAGCCGCGCACGCGCTGGCCGGGCATGGCCACGGTCTTGCCGTCGCAGCCCATCACCAGGCCGTGGTAGCCGCACACCAGGTTGCCGTCCTCGACATAGCCCAGGGACAACGGCGCACCACGGTGCGGGCAGAAGTTTTCGACGGCGGCTACCTGGCCGTGGGCGCCGCGGTAGAAGGCGATGTGCTCGCCACAGATCTGCCGGCCCAGGGGCTTGTCGGCGATTTCATCGGGGGTGCAGGCGACGTACCAGGTGTTCTTTGGATACATGGGGAGACCTCTCAGGTTTTGTTTTTATGGATCCATGGAATCCTAAAAACCCTGAGCAGGTCAACAAAAATAACAGCCAATGGATCCATTGAACCCAAAACCATCCATCAAACCAGCTGCAGGCCCGCCAACGCCCGGGCCAGGCTCTGCTGGTCAAACGGCTTGGCCAGCCGCGCAAAGGCCGTGGCGGCGCTGTCCACCTCGCCAAAGCCGCTGACGATCAACACCTGCAGCCCCGGGCACAGCGTCAGGGCGCGGGCGGCCAGTTGCGGGCCGGACATGTGCGGCATCATGTGGTCGGTGATCAGCAGGTCGAAGCCGTCACTGCCCTGCTCCAGCAGCGCCAGCGCCTGTTCGCCGGAGGCCGCGGTGTGCACGCGGCAGCCCAGGTCTTCGAGCATGGCTTCGGCGCTGACCAGAATCAGCGGGTCGTCGTCCACCAGCAGCACGCTCAGGCCCTTGGCCGTGCTGACCTGGCTGCTGGCGCTGGCCACCGGGGCCGTCACGGGGGCGCCTTCGTCCACCGGCAACCACAGCTCGGCGGTGGTGCCGCCCGGCCGGGCGCTGCGCACCACCAGCTTGCCGCCCACCTGGGCGGCCACGCCGTCGACCATCGACAGGCCCAGGCCGGTGCCCTTGCCCACGCCCTTGGTGGTGAAGAACGGCTCGGTGGCCCGTGCCAGGGTCAATGGATCCATGCCCTCGCCCGTGTCGGTCAGCGACAGGCACACGTAGTTGCCCGCCGCCACGCCCTCCCGCGGCTCGGTGAGTTGGCATTCGCGGGCCTCGATCACCAGCACGCCGCCATCGGGCATCGCGTCGCGGGCGTTCACCGCCAGGTTCAGCACCGCCAATTCCAGCTGGTTGCCGTCGGCGCGCACCGGGCGTACGAACAGCGGAAAGCGGGTTTCGATCTGGATGCGCGAGCCCAGCGAGCTTTGCAGCAGGTCGGCCATGCCCCGCACCATCACTCCCAGGTCCACCGCTTCCAGCACCAACTGCTGGCGCCGGGCGAAGGCCAGCATGCGCCGGGTCAGCGAGGCGCCGCGCTGGGCGCCCTGCACGGCGTTGTTGAGCAACGGCGTGATGCGCGGGTCCGGCGGCAGGCGCCGGCGCACGATCTCCAGGCTGCTGAGAATCACCATCAGCAGGTTGTTGAAGTCGTGGGCGATGCCCCCGGTCAACTGGCCCAGGGCTTCCATTTTCTGTGACTGGAACAGCGCCTCGCGGGCCTCGTCGAGGGCGCGCTGGGTCTCCACGCTTTCGGTGATGTCGCGGGTGATCTTGGCGAAGCCCAGCAGCGTGCCGCTGTCGTCGCGAATGGCGTCGATGACGATGTTGGCGAAGAACCGCGTGCCGTCCTTGCGCACCCGCCAGGCGCGGTTCTCGAAGCGCCCTTCGGCCAGCGCCGTGGCCAGGCTGCGCTGGGGCTCGCCGGCGTTGCGCGCCGCCTCTTCGAAGAACATCGAGAAGTGCCGGCCGATCACCTCGTCGGGGCGGTAGCCCTTGATGCGCTCGGCGCCGGCGTTCCAGTTGGTGATGATGCCGTCGGGGTCGAGCATGTAGATGGCGTAGTCGGTGACGCCCAGCACCAGCAGGCGAAACTGCTCCTGGGACTGGCGTAGCGCCTCCTGGGCCTGGCGCTGCTGGGTCAGGTCGCGGGTCACCTTGGCGAAGCCGATCACGCTGCCGTCGGGCGTACGCACGGGGTCGATGATCACGTGGCACCAGAACTGCGAGCCGTCCTTGCGCACCCGCCAGCCCTCGCTCTCGAACCGCCCCTGCTGCGCCGCGCAGGCCAGCGCCAGGCCGGGCTTGCCGGCGGCGCGGTCCTCGTCGGTGTAGAACCGGGAGAAATGCTGGCCCAGGATCTCCTGCTCGTCATAGCCCTTGAAGCGCCTGGCGCCGGCGTTCCAGCTGATGATTTCGCCGTCCAGGTTGAGCATGTAGATGGCGTAGTCGGTGATCGAGTCGATCAGCAGCCGGAAGCGGTCTTCGGCGACGTAAGAGGGCTGAACCAGTTCTAGGGTCATGGGAGGTTGGCCGGGCAGGAAGGCTGGGAACGGTACTGTAACGAGCATAGTGCCATCGACGAAAGCTGCCGATGCGTCCCCCCCTCTACTCACTACGCAAAATGCCCCGGACCAGTGTCGGCAGCGCAACAGCGCATCTGCAATTTGCCCTCCCGGCGGCCCCATGCTTGCCATCCGACACCCCGAAAATCGCTCTGGCCCGGGTGGTACGGCATTTGCTCCTGCACCCGCGGGCCAGACTATTCACATAGATGCTCCTCACAGACATTGGACTCTCAGGGGTATTGCACTTGACCATGAATCACCGGGCGCCCACGCGCGTCTTCACCCAGCTTTCCCTGGCCACCGCACTGGCCATCCTCGCCACCACCGCCCACGCCGACGACACCACGCCAAGCCTGGGCACCGTGGAAGTCACCGGCCACGCCCAGACCGACGCCCAGGCTGACAAGGCGCGCCTGGACAAGGTGGCCGGCGCCACCAGCGTGGTCGACAACAAGGAGGTGGAAAAAGGCCGCGCCGCCACCGCCGAAGACGTGCTGGCCTACCAGCCAGGCGTCTACGCGCAGGCCACCAGCGGCCAGAGCGCGGCGAAGATCTCCATTCGCGGCTCCGGCCTCGACAGTTTCTACGGCGGCTACGCGCTGGGCATCAAGTACCTGTACGACGGCATTCCCATCACCGGCCCCGGCGGCACCCAGGAGGACCTGCTGGACATGGCCGCCGTCGACCACACCGAAGTGCTCTCGGGCGCCAACGCCTTCGAGTACAGCGCGTTGAACCTGGGCGGCGCCATCAACATGGTGACCCACACCGGCTACACCTCGCCAGGCAACTACGTGCGCCTGGAGGGCGGCAGCTTCGGCTACAAGAAGGAACAGCTGAGCACCGGCGGCGTGGTCGGCGACAGCGACTACTACCTGTCGGTGCTGCACAACGAACGGCGCGGCTACCAGGACGACTCGCCCAACCACGGCAACGACGTGATCGCCAACTTCGGCCACGTGTTCAACGACAAGCTGGAGACCCGCGTGACCTTCCGCTACCGCGACGAGGTCAACACCAACGCCAGCCCACTGACCCTGTACCAGATCAAGCACGACCCCACCGCCAACAACTACCGCTGGGTGCGCAAGAAGCCCGGCACCACCCTGCTGGGCAGCACCACTACCTATACCTTTGACGACAACGCCAAGCTGGAAGTGGGCCTGGGCTACCACCACTACACCCTCACTGACGGCCTGCATTACTACGCCAACCCCGGCCAATGGGACTCCACCGACTTCTCCACCTCGGTGCGCTACCTGCGCAAGGGCGACAGCCTGTTCGGCCTGCCCAGCGACACCACCCTGAGCTTCAGCAGCACCATCCTTGAGCCGGGCAACGAGAAGGTCCGCGACCCCAACACCTGGGCGCTGGTGCAGAAGTACAACTTCGCCAGTTCGCGCGACACGGTGTTCTCCCTGGGCAACGAACTGCAGCTCACCGACCGCACCTGGCTGACCACCGGCCTGTCCCTGGCCAACACCAGGCGCGACGTGCGCAGCACCTACGCCACCAACGCCAACACCAGCGAGTTCCCCAGCGCGGTGGACTACGACGACTGGAACCTGGCCCCGCGCCTCGGCTTCCGCTACGCGCTCACGCCGGGCCTGCAGCTGTACGGCAACGTCAGCCGTTCCATCGACCCGCCGGTGACCTGGTACTACTCCACCGGCCCCGTGTCCAACCCCTACGTCACCCCGCTGCACGCGCAGAAGGCCAACACCGTGGAGCTGGGCATCCGCGGTAGCCAGGGCATCTTCGATGGCAGCCTGACGGTGTACCGCTCCTGGGTGCAGGGCGAGCTGCTGTCGGCGGTGATCGCCGAAGCCACCGCCACCTCCAACCAGGTCATTTCCGACACCAACGCCTCGGGCACTATCCACCAGGGTGTCGAACTGGGCGTGAACACCCGGCTGTGGACCGGCAGCCACGGCGCCAGCGTCAACTGGCGCCAGGCGTTCACGGTGAACGACTTCTACTTCCGCAACGACCCCACCTTCGGCCACAACCAACTGCCCGGCCTGCCCCGCCAGGTGTACCAGGCCGCCCTGCAGTACCAACACCCCAGCGGCTTCTACGGCGAGATCAACATGAACCACGCCTCCAGCTACTACGCCGACTTCGCCAACACCGTGAAGGCACCCGAATACACCATTTTCGGCGCCAAGGTCGGCTACCAGGCCCCGGGCCAGCGCTGGAACGTGTTCCTCGACGCCCGCAACCTCACCGACAAGCACTACGTCACCGCCACCCAGACCACCTACGACCTCAAGGGCGTGGACTCGGCGAACTTTTACGTGGGCGACGGCTTCGGCGTGACCACTGGCGTCTCCTACCGGTTCTGACCGCAACCCCGTAGCAGCTGCCGCCAGGCTGCGTCCCAGGCACCGCGCAATGGCAGGACGCAGCCTGGCGGCAGCTGCTACAGGCCGTTTCGTTCTAAGCAAGTAGCGCAATATGATTATTCGCGCATAACCAGACTTGCTAAGGTGCCGCCATCAGCACCACCGGTCGCCCCTTATGCCTGCCTACCTCGACGCCGCCCACCAGCGGCACATCAACCACCTGCTCGGCACCTGGACCGCCCGCAGCGACTGGCCCACCTGGCTGCTGTTGCTGGGCACCTACGCCGGTTGGCTGGGCCTGGTGCACGCCAGCCCACACCTGGGCCAGGACCTGACGCTGCTGTTGCTGGTGCCACTGATCACCCTGTGGATGTCGTTGCAGCACGAGCTGCTGCACGGCCACCCTACCCGCTGGCCATGGCTGAACAAAGGCCTGGGCTACGCGCCCATCGCCCTCTGGTACCCCTACACCCTGTACCGCGACGACCACCTGCGCCACCACCGCGACAGCGAACTGACCCGCCCGGCGCTGGACCCGGAAAGCCGCTACCTGGACCGCCACGCCTGGGACCGCAGCAGCCCTGCCGAACGCGGCCTGCACTGGCTGAACAAGACCCTGTACGGCCGCCTGCTGGTCGGCCCGGCGCTGGCCCTGGGCAGCCTTTGCGGGGGCCAGCTGGCGCGCCTGCGTCGCGGCGAAGCCTGGGGCATGTGGCTGTGCCACGGCGCCTGGGTGGCGGTGTTGCTGGCCTACGTGCAAGCCCACGGCCTGGCTATCGGCACCTACCTGCTGGCCAGCGTGCTGGCGTTGGCGCTGTCGATGGTGCGCTCGTACCACGAGCACCGCCCCGCCACCTCGCCGGAACAACGCTCGGTGCTCAACGAAGCCGGCTGGCCGTGGCGCTGGCTGTTCCTCAACCTCAACCTGCACCTGGTGCACCACGACCTGCCGGGGCTGCCCTGGTACTACCTGCCCCGGGTGTACGCCGCGCGCCGCGACGACTGGCTGCGCCGCAGTGGCCAGTTCCGGGTGGGCGGCTATGGTGAACTGTTCCGCCGCCACGGCTGGCGCCCCATCGACAGCCCGCGGCACCCCTGGCATTCAGGAGCCCGGCCGTGACCGCCGCACAGATCGCCGAACTGCCCATGTACGTGGCGCCCAGCGCCATGCGCGAAGCCAGCGAGCAGTGGTTGGCGCTGACCTTGCAACTGCTGGGGGTTGGCGCGCGCGAACGCTTTGCCGGCGACCTGTACGACCTGTGGCTGCACCCGCGACTGCTGTTGGCGCAAACCTGCGGCTACCCGCTGCGCACCCGCCTGGGTGAACAGGTGCAGCTGGTCGGGCGCCCGCGCTTCGACCTGCCTGACGCCCAAAACGGCGCACACTGCAGCCTGCTGGTGGTGCGCCGCGACGATCCGCGCCAGGCGCTGGAACAATGGCGCGGCAGCCATGTGGCGCTGAACAGCCGCGACTCCAACAGCGGCACACACCTGCTGTACGACACCCTGGAAGCCCTGGCCCCGCGCGGGCAGTTTTTCGCTCGTGAAAGCCTCAGCGGCAGCCACCGCCAGAGCCTGGCCTGGGTCGCCACCGGCAAGGCCGACCTGGCGGCCATCGACAGCGTCACCTTCGCCTACCTGCCGGCGGAGGAAACCGCTGGCGTGCGCATCCTCGGGCGCACCGGCCAGAGCCCGACCCTGCCCTACATCACCCGCGCCACCGGCACCGCCCCCGAGGCGATACGCGCCGCGATGAACCAGGCCCTGCCGCTGTTCCGCGACACCCTGCGCATCACCCAAATCCTCCCCGCCACCCTCACCGACTACCTCCCGTAGCAGCTGCCGCAGGCTGCGTCCCCAGGCGCCACGATCGGCAAAGGAACACACTGGCCTCGGACGCAGCCTGCGGCAGCTGCTACGCGAAGGCGGATACCCCATAGACCGCGTTGCCTGCATCGCGGCCAAGGCCGGCTCCTACCACGAATAGTGTAGGAGCCGACTTTAGTCGCGATGCAGACGACGCCATTTCAAGACAGTTGCTGCTACATCCTGTGGGAGCTGGCTTGCCAGCGAGCTGTTGGGGCCATAAAAGCTCGCTGGCAAGCCAGCTCCCACAAGACAGTTGCTGCTACGGGTATGATGGGGGCCTTTACAGCCTGTTTCGGTTTTTGCCATGAACATCAGCATCCTCTACGCCCTGGCCGCCGCCGCGCTGTTCGGCGCCAGCACGCCGCTGGCCAAATGCCTCGGCCTGTCCATTCACCCGGTGCTGCTGGCTGGCCTGCTGTACCTGGGCAGCGGCGTCGGCCTGCTGGCCGTGCGGCTGCTGCGCGACAAGGGCTGGCAGCGCCCACGCCTGGCGCCCGGCGAGTGGCCGTGGCTGCTGGGCGCCATCGGCTTTGGCGGGGTGCTGGGGCCGGTGGCGCTGATGCTGGCGCTGACGCGCACCCCGGCGGCCAGCGCCTCGCTGCTGCTGAACCTGGAGTCGGTGCTGACCGCGCTGCTGGCCTGGGTGGTGTTCAAGGAAAACGCCGACCGCCGCATCGTCCTGGGCATGGCGGTGATCGTCGCCGGCGGCGTGGTCCTGGCGTGGCCCGGCGCCGGCCTGCAGCTGCACAGCCTGCTGGGCCCGCTGGGCGTGGCGGTGGCGTGCCTGTGCTGGGCCATCGACAACAACCTGACGCGCAAGGTATCCGCCTCGGACGCGCTGTTTTTGGCCGGCATCAAGGGCCTGGTGGCCGGCGCGGTGAACACCGCCCTGGCGCTGCTGCTGGGCGCGCAGCTACCGGGCCTGGCGTTGCTGGCGCCCACTTTGCTGGTGGGCCTGCTGGGCTATGGCGTCAGCCTGGTGCTGTTCGTGCTGGCGCTGCGCGGGCTGGGCTCGGCGCGCACCGGGGCGTATTTCTCCACGGCGCCGTTCCTGGGCGCGGCCATCGCCCTGCTGGTGCTCGGTGAGCCGGTCACTGCCAGTTTCTGGCTGGCGGCGGCGCTGATGGCCGTGGGCGTGTGGATTCACCTCACCGAACACCACGCCCACGAACACCAGCACGAGCCGATGGCCCATACCCATCCCCACGTGCACGACGAGCACCACCAGCACAGCCATGATTTCGCCTGGGACGGCGTCGAGCCCCACGTGCACCCGCACCAGCACCAGCCGCTACGCCACAGCCACGCGCACTTCCCCGACATCCACCACCGCCACGATCACCCGTAGCAGTCGCCCACCCGTTTGTGGAAGATCGTGGTGGCGCACAGGCCGCCGGCCGGCCACAAAGCGTAGGCTGGCACCTGCCCGGTCCGTTGCCAGCCCAGCCGCTGGTACAGGCGCTCGGCGTCGCCGCCGGTGGCGGTGTCCAGCACCAGGACGCTCTTGCCTTCGTCGATGGCTGCACGCTCCGCGGCCTCCATCAGCGCCTGCCCCACGCCCAGCCGGCGGCCACGGCGGTGCACCAGCAGCTTGGCGATGTCGGCGCGGTGCGGCTGATTCTCCGGCTGGGCCAGCACCACCTGCACCGTGCCCAGCAGCTGCCCGCCTGCGTCCTCAGCCACCAGCAAGGCCCGTTCGCCCGCTTCGACGCTAGCGCGCAGGCCCTGCCAGAACGCCTCGGCACGCGCCTGCGACAAGGGCAGCATGAAGCTCACCGAGGCGCCGCCTTCGACGCAGTCGATGAGAATGTCGGCGAGCTGCGCACAGGTGGCGTCGTCGAGGTGGGTGAGGCGTTTGATCTGCATAAGGCCCTCCTTAGCGGCGGCTGTCAGTGACGATGATCACGGCGTAGCGCGCCGGCTCGCCGTGGGGGTTGTGAAAGCGGGTCGGCTTGTCCAGGGGAAACGCCAGGCAGTCGCCGGTTTCAAGCTGGTAGAGCTGCTCGCCCACCTGAATGTCCATGCGCCCGGCCAGCAGCCACACCTGCTGGTCCACCCGCACATCACGAGTGGAGGTTTCATAGGCCACCGACGCGCCAGCCGGAAACTCCACCTCCACCAGTTGGATGGGCGACTGCGCGCCGCTGGGCGAGACGTTGCGGCGGATGTAGCCTGATTGCGGGTCGCGCCATTGCAGTTGGTCGGCGGCGCGCAGCAGTTGCCCTGCCTCTTCGGCAGGTGCCTCGAACAAGGCTGACAGCGGCACGCCCAAGGCGGTGGCGAGCTTCTCCAGGACCACTGCGGTAGGGCTGCTCTGGCCGCGCTCGATCAGGGAAATCATCGAGCGGCTGACGGCGCTCTTGTCCGCCAGGGCTTCCAGCGACAGGTGCAAGGATTTGCGCAGGAAGCTGATACGGGTGGCGATGCGGGTGTTGATGTCCATGAGGAAGGCCGTGACGGTGGTGTCACCACATCATCCATCATAATGGATTTATTAGTCAACATACTGGATATAATTCCACAAACGTCGGACGCCGCGTGGAAACCGGCTACGCTGAATCTCTCGCCCTGTCGCGTGTTCGAGGTGTGTCATGGCACGTATCCACCCGCTCCCCCTCCTCGCCCTGGTGCTGCTGACGGCCTGCGCCGGCCCCGGGCAACCGCCGATCAAACCTGTCTCCGCTGCCGCCACGCCGCTGACTGACGCGCAAGTGCGCCAGACCCTGATCGGCAACAAGCTGACCAACATCGGCACCTCCGGGCGCCCGTACTCGTTGAGCTTCCGTGGTGATGGCACGGAGATCTTCCAGATGGGCGGCGACACCCCGGTCACCGAACACTGGACCGTGCAGGACGGGGTGATCACCTTCACCTCGCCCAACCAGCCGGTGGAGCGCTACCGCCTGCTGCAGGACAAGGATGACTACTGGCTGGTAGACCCGCAGACCGGTGCAGTGCATTACCACTACTCGCTGGCGCCGCAATAACGCGGCGTCAACCGTTCGGCGCAATGGATCCCAGATGTGCACGGGCTCATCTAGGCTTTGATTTGTCCCGGAAAACTGGTTTTCGGGCTATCGAAGAGGGTGTGCCATGAACAACAGGACTCTCGCCGCCGCCTCACTGCTTGCCCTGCTGGCCGGTTGCGCCAGCACCTCCAACCACGAACCGCCCCCCGTGCCGCCGGGCGCGGTAACCCTCAACGATGGGCAGGTGCGCGATACCCTGGTAGGCAAGAAATTCTATGGCACCACCCGCATGGGCTACCCCTACTCACTGGCCTTCGCCGCCGATGGCACCGACGTGTTCAGCATGAGCACCGAACAACCCGTGGCCGAAAAATGGACGCTGAACAACGGCACCGTGTGCCTGATCATGAAGGACTACCCCACCGAATGCAGCCAGGTGAAAATGGCCGAAGGCGCCTACTGGTTCGTCGACCCGAACACCGGCAAGGTCAATTCCTGGCTGAGGCTGAACCCGTAGCCTGGCGACACTTGCACTGACGTCATCGCGACTAAAGTCGGCTCCTACACCGTCCGTGGTAGGAGCCGACTTTAGTCGCGATGCAGACGACGCGATTCTACGAGGGAACTGCCACCATCAGCGAACACTCCCATTACTCTCGACTAACGCAGCGCAAACATAGGTGTGGACCTGGTGCAGGGTAGCCAGGATTTTCTCGCGGTTGCCTAAGCGTCGGTTCACGTACAAGGGGCTTGGATGGCCGCAGCTGAATACTTTAAGATCAGGCCGGACCGTAGCGATCAACGCCGCCGCCTTCTCCGCTTTCCTGCCCAGTAATACGACAGCTCGCAGCGCTGGCAGCAAGGCCAGTAAACGCGGCAATGGTCGAAGCCCTGCTACAAGATCTTTCGGCGTAGCAGGGCGAATTCTTGTGCCGCTACCGATGTACCAGGGCACCACGTTCCAGAGCACCGTCTGCTTGCGCTCAAGGCCGGCAACAGCACTAAGCTCAAAGATGTTTTTTGCGGTTTCATCCGGGTTGTTGCGGGAGATGAAGCCCGAGGCGACCGCCTTGGCGCCAGGTGCCTCAAGCAGGAACAGCACCTGGGCCGCAATGCCTGCATCCCACGGGTCGAAGTAGGGAATGTGGGCATCAGGCCCGGCTTCGTCCCGAAGCTCCTGAACGAACGCATTCAGCGTGGTGACATGGCTTGCGTGAATCTGGCTCAGGCGCATGGCCTTGTGGTCCGGATCCTTCAGGGTCTTGGGTCCGTCAAGTATCATTGTGGATGCTGCGGCAATGGATGAGTGCAGATCATAACTCCCCAATGAAACCAATGGCTTGCCATTCAGGTTCCGCACGCAGCCCCCGCAAGCCCCATCAAGGAGAACCCGTTGAAGAAAAGCGAACTCCCGGTCAAGACCTGTGTGGTCTGCGGGCGGCCGTTCAACTGGCGCAAGAAGTGGGCGCGCTGCTGGGACGAGGTGCGCTACTGCTCGGAGCGCTGCCGCCGCCACACGCCACCGCCCCCGTAGCAGCGGCCGCCAGGTCGCGTCCCGGCCGCCGCTACTCCTCCATCAGGTCTCTGGATTCAATGTCGCGCTGTCGATGACGAAACGGTACTTCACATCACCCTTGAGCATGCGCTCGTAGGCCTGGTTGATCTCGTCGGCGCGGATCAATTCGATGTCGGCGGTGATGCCGTGCTCGGCGCAGAAATCGAGCATCTCCTGGGTCTCGGGAATACCGCCGATCATCGAGCCGGCCAGGGTGCGGCGCTTCATGATCATGTTGAACACGTTGGGCGAGGCATGCGGCGAGGCCGGGGCGCCCACCAGGGTCATGGCGCCGTCACGCTTGAGCAGCACCAGGAAGGCGTCGAGATCGTGTGGCGCGGCCACGGTGTTGATGATCAGGTCGAAGCTCTTGGCGTGGGCGGCCATCTGCGCGGCGTCGCGCGACACCACTACTTCGTCGGCGCCCAGGACCTTGGCAGCCTCGCGCTTGGACTCGGACGTGGTGAAGGCCACCACGTGGGCGCCCATGGCGTGGGCCAGCTTGATGCCCATGTGACCCAGGCCGCCAATACCGACGATGCCGACCTTCTTGCCAGGGCCGGCCTGCCAGTGGCGCAGCGGCGAATAGGTGGTGATGCCGGCGCACAGCAACGGCGCGACGGCGGCCAGTTGGCTGGCCGGGTGGCGCACGTGCAGCACGTAGCGCTCATGCACGACGATGCTTTCCGAGTAACCGCCCAGGGTCCAGCCCGGCGCATCGGGGGTGGGGAAGTTGTAGGTGCCGATCATGCCGTCGCAGTAGTTTTCCAGGCCTTCCTCGCAGTCCTGGCAGTGCCGGCAGCTGTCCACCAGGCAGCCGACGCCCACCAGGTCACCGACCTTGAAGCCGCTGACGTGGCCGCCCACGGCGCGCACGCGGCCGACGATCTCGTGGCCGGGTACGCAAGGGAATTGGGTGCCTTCCCACTCCGCGCGGGCCTGGTGCAGGTCCGAATGGCAGACGCCGCAGAAGGCGATGTCGATGGCGACGTCGTGGGCGCCAGGCTCGCGACGGTGGATTTGCAGGGGTTCAAGCGGCTTGTCGCCCGCGTGGGCGCCGTAGGCGTGTACTGGCATAACAGGGTTCCATGGATAGTGGCTGGCGGTGGCCAGCGCTCGCCCCCATGTTCAACGTTGGTGCCGGTGCACCGTTAGAGCAATCCGGTTGAATGCTTGCCTGATCCTGCGAGCGGCCGCCGCGCGTGGAACTCCAGCGTGAAACCCCGTTCTAGACGCTGCTGAAACCATTTCGCTATCATTGGCGGTTTTCCCTGTTGCCAGCCCTGAAGAACGGAGCGACGCATGACCATCCAGCAATCACCGGGGCTTGTGCTGCCCGCGCGCGCCGCCGCCAAAATGGAAGCCGCCATGGCGGTGGGCAGTTTCGCCATCGGCACCGGCGAGTTCGCCATCATGGGCCTGATGCCCGACATCGCCACCAACCTGCACCTGAGTGAACCGCAGGTGGGCCACGCCATCAGCGCCTACGCTCTGGGCGTAATGGTGGGCGCGCCGCTGCTGGCGATCCTTGGCGCCAAGCTGTTGCGCAAGCACCTGCTGATGCTGCTGATGGTGTTGTACGCCGTCGGCAACCTGGCCACGGCCTTCACCCCCACGTTCGCCAGCCTGGTGGCGTTCCGCTTCATCAGCGGCCTGCCCCACGGCGCCTATTTCGGCATTGCCGCGGTAGTGGCCTCGAGCATGGTGCCGGCCAACAAGCGCGCCGGCGCCGTGGCGCGGGTGATGATGGGCCTGACCCTGGCCATGCTGCTGGGCAACCCCATCGCCACCTTCCTGGGGCAGTTCTTCGGCTGGCGCTCGGCGTTCGCCCTGGTGGGCGCCATTGCCATCACCACCATCGCCCTGATCTGGCGCTTCGTGCCGGACCGCCATGACGAGCCGCGCAGCGACCCGCGCAAGGAAATGCGCGCGTTCAAGCAGCCGCAGATCTGGATGGCCCTGAGCATCGGTGCCATCGGCTTCGCCGGCATGTTCTGCGTGTTCAGCTACCTGGCGCCGACCATGCTCGACGTCACCCGCGTGAAGCCGGAGTGGATCCCCTTTGGCCTGGCGGCGTTCGGCGTGGGCGGCATCATCGGCAACATCGCCGGCGGCAAACTGTTCGACCGCCTGGGCTTCCGCGCCGTGGGGCTGCTGCTGGTGTGGTCGATGGCTGTGCTGCTGTTGTTCCCCGTGGCCGCCGGTTCCCTGGCCGGGGTGATGCTGGGCATCGGCCTGGTGGGCACCATGGTGGCCCTGGCGTCGCCGCTGCAGATCCGCCTGATGGACATCGCCCACGAGGCTCCAAGCCTTGCCGCGGCCTCCAATCACGCTGCCTTCAACCTGGCCAACGCCCTGGGCCCATGGCTGGGCGGCATGGCCATTACCGCAGGGCTGGGCTGGACCAGCACCGGCTACATCGGCGCGGCGACGGCGTTGGTGGGGTTGGGGCTGTACCTGGTGGCGCGGCGGATGAAGGGTGGGGAGTGATCTGCGCGTCGCCTGCATCGCGGCCAAGGCCGGCTCCTACCACGAACGGGGTAGGAGCCGACTTTAGTCGCGATGCAGGCGACGCCATTTCAAGACAGTTGCTGGTACGGTTGGTTTTTCTTTGCAGGTAGGCCGCTGACTCACCATGCTGGACGACTACGCGCACATGGAAGCCGCCCCGGCCTGGATCCGCCGGTATCGGACGCTGATCCGCGTGGCGTTCGTGCTGTGCGTGCTGCCGGCAGGCGTGGTGGCGCTGGTACTGGCCCTGCTGCACCGCCGCCGATCCCCCCCCGTAGCAGCGGCCGTCAGGCCGCGTCAAAGCCTGGCACACCGCGGTGTGCCGTGACGCGGCCTAAGGGCCGCTGCTACAGTGGGGCGCGTTTTTCTCCTGGGAACCGTTTCTGGCATGCCTGTGGTTGCTCGCTTCACCGCTTTTCTTGATCAGGCCCGCCGCGCCGTAGCGCTGGTGTGGAGCACTTCGCGCCCGCTGTTTGCCGGGCTGGTGCTGGCCACGCTGGCGGCGGGCATGCTGCCGGCGCTGGCGGCGTGGATCGGCCAGCGCATCGTCGATGCCGTGCTGGCGGCCATGCAGTTGCACGCCAGCAGCGGCCAGGCGCCGCTGTGGCCGGTGCTGCGCTATGTGCTGGCCGAGGCCGGCGTGCTTGGCCTGCTGGCGGCGGCGCAGCGTGGGCTGTCGGTGCAGCAGGCGCTGCTGCGGGTGCAACTGGGGCAAAAGGTCAACCTGCTGATTCTGGAAAAGGCCCAGACCCTGTCGCTGCTGCAGTTCGAGGACTCGGCCTTCTACGACAAGCTGGTGCGCGTGCGCCGCGACGCCTCCACGCGGCCGCTGGGGCTGGTGACCAAGGGCCTGGGGCTGGTGCAGAACCTGATCTCGCTGATCAGCTTCGCGGTGCTGCTGGTGCACTTCTCGCCCTGGGCGCTGGCGATCCTGGTGCTGGGCGCGCTGCCGGTGTTCTTTGCCGAGGCGCACTTTTCCGGTGACGCCTTCCGCCTGTTCAAGCGCCGCGCGCCCGAAACCCGCCAGCAAGGCTACCTGGAGGCGCTGCTGTCCCAGGAGGCGCACACCAAGGAGGTCAAGCTGTTCGGCCTGGCGCCGCTGCTACTGCAGCGCTACCGCGACAACTTCACCCGCCTGTACGCCGAGGACCGGCGCCTGACCCTGCGCCGCGACGGCTGGGGCTTCGCCCTGGGCCTGCTGGGCACCGCGGCGTTCTACCTGGCCTACGCCTGGGTGGTGCTGGACACGGTCAACGGCCAGACCACCCTGGGCCAGATGACCATGTACCTGGTGCTGTTCAAGCAGGGTCAAAGCGCCATCAGCGCCAGTCTGGGCGCCATCGCCGGCCTGTACGAGGACGGCCTGTACCTGTCCGACCTGTACGAATACCTGGGCCACCCGGTTACCCCCGCGCGCGGCACCCTCACCCACGGCATCAAGCCCAGCGACGGCCTGCGCTGCGAACAGCTGGGCTTCCGCTACCCCGGCGCCAGCCGCGATACGCTCAGCGGCATCAACCTGCACCTGGCGCCGGGCCGCAGCCTGGCGCTGGTGGGCGAGAACGGCTCGGGCAAGACCACCCTGATCAAGCTGCTCACCCGCCTCTACACCCCGGACCACGGCCGTATCCTGCTGGACGGCAGCGACCTGCAGGACTGGGACGAACACGCCCTGCACCAGCGCATCGGGGTGATTTTCCAGGACTACATCCGCTACCAGATGACCGTGGGCGAGAACCTCGGCGTGGGCGACGTGCGCGCCTTCGGTGACCAGGGCCGCTGGCGCGATGCCGCGGCGCAGGGCATTGCGGCTGATTTCATCGAACAGCTGCAGCACGGCTATGCCACCCAGTTGGGCCGCTGGTTCGTTGGCGGCCAGGAGCTGTCGGGCGGGCAATGGCAGAAGGTCGCGCTGTCGCGCGCCTACATGCGCCGGGACGCCGATATCCTGATTCTCGACGAACCCACCGCCGCCCTGGATGCCGGCGCCGAGGCCGCGGTGTTCGAGCATTTTCGCGAGTACGCGCGCGGGCGCATGACGCTGCTGATCTCGCACCGCTTCTCCAGCGTGCGCAGCGCCGACCACATCGTGGTGCTGGACCAGGGCCGGGTGCTGGAAGAAGGCAACCACCCGCAGCTGATGGCCGCCGGTGGGCGCTATGCGCAGCTGTTCGACCTGCAGGCCCAGGGCTACCGCTAGCCCCCGTTGCAATAAGGCGGCGTGATTGCTTCAATGACGCCCCCGCCCTTCGCTAAGGCTTGTCATGATCGAACTGAACCAGGTCACCGCCTACCAACAGGAAAACCGCGTCTTCGACCAGCTGTCGCTGCACATCGGCGACCGCGAGCGCGTGGCCATCCTGGGCCCCAACGGCGCGGGCAAGAGCACGCTGCTCAAGCTGATCAACCGCGAGATCTACCCGGTGGAGCGCCCTGGCAGCTTCCTGCGCCTGTTCGGTCACGAGACCTTCAACCTGTGGGACCTGCGCGCCAAGATCGGCTTCGTGTCCCAGGACATGCAGGAAGACTACACCCCGTACACCTCGGCGCTGGACGTGGTGATTTCCGGCTTCTTCGGCGCCATGGGCAGCCACGCCCACCTGCAACCCAATGCCGAGCAAATCGCCCACGCCCGCGAACTGCTGGGCCAGCTGGGCATGCAAATCGACGAACAGCGCATGTTCCAGCGCCTGTCCACCGGGCAGAAACGCCGCCTGCTGCTGGCCCGCGCCCTGGTGCACAACCCGCGCGCCTTGATCCTCGACGAACCCACCGCCGGCCTCGACATGGGCGCCAGCCTCAGCCTGCTGAGCCTGATGCGCGAGTTCTGCCACGACGACCGGGCGATGATCATCACCACCCACCACATCGACGAGATCATCCCCGAGATCGAGCGCGTGGTGCTGATCAGCCAGGGGCGCATCATCGCCGACGGGCCCAAGGCCCAGGTGCTGACCAGCGAGCAGCTGTCGAACCTGTACCAGACCCAATTGCAGGTCAGCGAGCACGACGGCTGGTACCGCTGCTGGCACGGCTGAACCCTGTCACCTATTCAAGGAGTTGCAATGCACACGTTGCCCATCACTGCCGTGCCGGAGCTGGATTTCGACCTGGAGGCCGCGACACGGCTGGGCCAGGCGCTGGCCGATGACTACCGCGCAGCCACGCCGTTCGCGCACATCGTGCTCGATGACTTCCTGCCCCAGGACCTGATCCAGCGCATCTGCGAGACCTTCCCCGTGGAGGCCACCGCCAACGAGACCCTGTACGAGCGCGGCTACAAGGGCCAGCTCAAGCGCCAGATCAGCCCCAACGAATGCCCGCCGTACCTGCGCTCGGTGTTCGCGGTGTTCAATTCGGCGCCCATGCTCAGCTTCCTCGAACAGATGACCGGCATCGAAGGGCTGATCCCCGACCCGTACTTCGTCGGCGGCGGCCTGCACGAGACCAAGGCAGGCGGTTTCCTTGGCGTGCACTCGGACTTCCGCCTGAACAAGAAGCTCAAGGTGCAGCGGCGCATCAACGCCATCATCTACCTCAACCCCGAGTGGGAAGAGGCCTACGGTGGCCACCTGGAGCTGTGGGACAAGCCCATGCGCACCTGCCTGAAGAAGGTGTTGCCGGTGTACAACCGCTGCGTGATCTTCAACACCGACCCCGACAGCAACCACGGCCACCCCGAGCCGCTGACCTGCCCACCGGACCGCTCGCGGCGCTCCATCGCCCTGTACTACTACACCGCCGACCTGCCCGAGGCCGACCCCAACCAGCGCCACAAGACCCACTACAAGCCCCGCCCCAAGGACCTGGTGAGCCCGGGCTACTACATCAACAAATTCTTCAAGAAAAAGCGCTGAGCCGTGTCCAACCCTGTTGCGTAGCCGCTGCCGAAGGCTGCGCTGGCCCTGCGCCCCACTGAAGACCTCCAGGGTTCACACCGACCAGCGCAGCCTGACGGCAGCGGCTACGCTACTGGCATCACAACAACAAGATGCCCGGCCATGAACATCCTCCACGATGAGCGCCTGGACGGTGCCCTGCCGCAGGTCGACAAGCAGGGCCTGATCAACGCGCTGATCGGCGCCCTGCCCGACCTCGACCTGCTGTACCGCAGCGAAGACCTCAAGCCCTACGAATGCGACGGCCTCTCGGCCTACCGCACCACGCCGCTGCTGGTGGCCCTGCCCCGGCACCTTGAGGAAGTTCAGACTATCCTGCGCATCTGCCACCAGCGCCACGTGCCGGTGGTGCCCCGTGGCGCCGGCACCGGCCTGTCGGGCGGCGCGCTGCCCCTGGCTCAGGGCGTGCTGCTGGTGCTGGCGCGCTTCAACCAGATCCTCCACATCGACCCGCAGGCACGCACCGCCCGGGTGCAGCCGGGGGTGCGCAACCTGGCCATTTCCCAGGCCGCGGCGCCTCATGGCCTGTACTACGCCCCCGACCCGTCGTCGCAGATCGCCTGTTCCATCGGCGGCAACGTCGCCGAAAACGCCGGCGGCGTGCACTGCCTCAAGTACGGCCTGACCGTGCACAACCTGGTCAAGCTCGAGGTGCTGACCGTGGAGGGCCAGCCCCTGACCCTGGGCAGCGACGCCCTGGACAGCCCCGGCTTTGACCTGCTCGCGCTGTTCACCGGCTCCGAAGGCATGCTCGGCGTGGTCACCGAGGTCACCGTGCGCCTGCTGCCCAAACCCCAGGTGGCCAAGGTGCTGCTGGCCGCCTTCGACTCGGTGGAAAACGCCGGGCGCGCCGTGGCCGATATCATCGCCGCCGGCATCATCCCCGGCGGCCTGGAGATGATGGACAACCTGGCCATCCGCGCCGCCGAGGACTTCATCCACGCCGGCTACCCGGTGGACGCCGAGGCGATCCTGCTGTGCGAACTGGACGGCGTCGAAGCCGACGTGCACGAAGACTGCGCGCGCGTGCGCCAGCTGCTGGAAGCGGCCGGCGCCACCGAAGTACGCCAGGCCCTGGACGAGGCCGAGCGCGTGCGCTTCTGGGCCGGGCGCAAGAACGCCTTCCCCGCCGTGGGGCGGCTGTCGCCGGACTACTACTGCATGGACGGCACCATCCCGCGGCGCGAGCTGTCCGCCGTGCTCAAGGGCATCGCCGCGCTGGCGGCCGAGTATCAGCTGCGCGTGGCCAACGTCTTCCACGCCGGCGACGGCAACATGCACCCGTTGATTCTGTTCGACGCCAACCAGCCCGGCGAGCTGGAACGCGCCGAGGCCCTGGGCGGCAGGATCCTGGAGATGTGCGTGGCGGTGGGCGGCAGCATCACCGGCGAACACGGCGTGGGCCGCGAGAAAATCAACCAGATGTGCGCCCAGTTCAACGCCGACGAACTCACCGTGTTTCACGCCATCAAGGCCGCCTTCGACCCCAGCGGCCTGCTCAACCCCGGCAAGAACATCCCCACCCTGCACCGCTGCGCCGAGTTCGGCGCCATGCACATCCACCACGGCCAGTTGCCGTTCCCTGAACTGGAGCGCTTTTGATGAGCCTGGACACGTTGCTGGACGCCGTGCACCAGGCCATCGCCAGCGCCACGCCGCTGCGCATCCGCGGTGGCGACAGCAAGGCCTTCCTGGGCCGCCCCACCCCGGGCACCCCGCTGGACACCCGCGGGCACCGGGGCATTGTCAGCTACGACCCCACCGAACTGGTGGTCAGCGTGCGCGCCGGCACGCCGCTGCGCGAACTCAACGCCGCGCTGGCGGAGGCCGGGCAGATGCTGCCCTGCGAACCGCCGGACTTCGACGGCCAGGCCACGGTGGGCGGCATGGTCGCTGCCGGCCTCGCCGGGCCACGGCGGCCATGGAGCGGCGCGGTGCGTGATTTCGTCCTCGGCACGCGGGTGATCACTGGCACCGGCAAGCACCTGCGCTTTGGCGGCGAAGTCATGAAAAACGTCGCCGGCTACGACTTGTCGCGCCTGCTGGCCGGCAGTTTCGGCAGCCTGGGGCTGCTCACCGAAGTGTCGCTGAAGGTGCTGCCCAGCCCGCGCTGCAGCGCCAGCCTGACCCTCGACCTGGGCCCCGCCGAAGCCCTGCGCCGGCTGACCGAGTGGGGCCAGCAGGCGCTGCCCATCAGCGGCGCCTGCTACCACGACGAGGTGCTGCACCTGCGCCTGGAGGGCGGCGAAGGCTCGGTGGCGGCGGCCCGCGAACGGCTGGGTTGCAGCGCCGCCGACGCGCAGTTCTGGGTGGACCTGCGCGAGCAGCGGCTGCCATTTTTCCGTGACCCACGACCGCTGTGGCGGCTGTCGTTGCCGTTCAACGTCGGCCTGCTGGAGCTGCCGGGAACGCAGCTGCTCGATTGGGCCGGCGCCCAGCGCTGGCTGAAATCCGACGCCGAGGCCGGGCAGATTCGCGCGGCGGCCAGCGCCCTGGGCGGCCACGCCAGCTGCTTCAGCAGCGGCGCCTGCGACACACCGTTCCAGCCGCTGGCCCCGGCCCTGTTGCGCTACCACCAGCAGCTCAAGGCGCAGCTCGACCCCCACGGCATTTTCAACCCTGGCCGCCTGTACCCGGAGCTCTGACATGCAAACCCACCTCAGCGAACAGGCGCGCCAGCTGCCGCGCGCCGCCGAAGCGGAAAAGGTGCTGCGCAGCTGCGTACACTGCGGCTTCTGCAACGCCACCTGCCCCACCTACCAGCTGCTGGGCGACGAACTGGACGGCCCGCGCGGGCGCATCTACCTGATGAAGGAAATGCTCGAAGGCGCGCCCATTACCGCCGCCACCCAGACCCACCTGGACCGCTGCCTGAGCTGCCGCAACTGCGAGAGCACTTGCCCCTCGGGCGTGGAGTACCACACCCTGCTGGACATCGGCCGCGACTTCATCGAGCAGCAGGTGCCGCGCCCCCTGGGCGAACGCCTGCTGCGCGGCGGCCTGCGCGCGGTGGTGCCGCACCCGGCGCTGTTTACTGCGCTGACCCGCGCCGGCCAGGTGCTGCGGCCGTGGCTGCCCGGCGGCCTGCAGGCCAAGCTGCCGCGCCAGGCTCGGCCGGCCGGGGTGCGCCCGCCCATCCGCCACCCACGGCGCATGCTGATCCTGGAAGGCTGCGTGCAGCCGGGTTTCTCGCCCAACACCAACGCCGCCACCGCGCGGGTGCTCGACCGCCTGGGCATCAGCCTGCTGCCAACACCCCACGCCGGCTGCTGCGGCGCCGTGGACTTCCACGGCAACGCCCAGCACCGCGGCCTGGACCGCGCCCGGCGCAACATCGACGCCTGGTGGCCGGCGGTGCAGGCCGGGGTCGAAGCCATCGTGCAGACGGCCAGCGGCTGCGGCGCCTTCGTCAAGGAATACGGCGTGCTGCTCAAGGACGATGCGCATTACGCCGACAAGGCCCGCCGCGTCAGCGCCCTGGCCCGGGATTTGGTCGAGGTGCTGCGCGACGAACCGCTGGATGCATTGAACGTGCACGGCGAGCTGCGCCTGGCCTTCCACTGCCCCTGCACCCTGCAACATGCGCAAAAACTGGGTGGCGCCGTGGAAGGCGTGCTGACGCGCCTGGGCTTCAGCCTCAGCGCGGTGCCCGATGGCCACCTGTGCTGCGGCTCGGCGGGCACCTATTCGCTGACCCAGCCGGCGCTGGCCCGGCAGCTGCGCGACAACCGCCTGGGCGCGCTGGAAAGCGGCCAACCGGACGTCATCGTCACCGCCAACATCGGCTGCCAGACCCACCTCGACGGCGCCGGCCGCACCCCGGTGCGGCACTGGATAGAAATCATCGACGAGGCCCTGCCACCCCCGTAGCAGCCGCCGCAGGCGGCGTCCTCCACCCGCGGTGCATCAGGTACACCTCAGCGCCCGGGACGCGGCCTGCGGCCGCTGCTACGGGGTGGGGGTCGACAATTGCTGGTGGATCATGGCCAGCGCTTCGGCAACCGAGAGCCGGGCGGTATCGACGGTGAACGGCGCGGGCAGCCAGGGCTCGTACTCGTGGGCCAGCACCGAGGCCCAGCTGGGCGGCACCAGGCCGGGCACATCGACAGTGCGAGACTGAGTGCGGCGCTGGTGTTCGGCAAGGTCCGAACACACCACCTGCACATCCAGCAGCGCCACCCCGGCGGTCGCCGCCACGTCGTGCCACGCCTGGCGGCTCTCGGCCACCGGATTCACACAGTCCACCACCACACGGTTGCCCAGCTGCAGGTTGCCGAGCGCTACGGCATTGGCCACCCGGTAGCCATTGGCCCCCACCTCGCAGCCGGCGTCGCGCAGCGCCTGTTCGATGCTGTCGAGGCGCACATACAGCGCGCCCATGTGCCGGGCAAGGGCCTTGGCCAGGGTGGTCTTGCCGGTGGCGGGCAGGCCGCTGAAGACGATGAGCATGGCTTCTCCTTGGTTACCCGGCCGATGCTGCCCGCATACCCGGCCCGCCGCAAGCGCGACTAACGCCTCTTGCATAGGCATAGGGGGTATACCTATACTGCGCGCATTCACACTTAAGGTATCCCCATGGGCCACATTGCTTCCAACCGCGACGACCTGCTCAAGCGCGTCAAGCGCATCGCCGGGCAGATCCAGGCCATCGAGCGCGCCCTGGAGGGCGACCACGACTGCGCCAAGACCCTGCACCTGGTAGCCGCCACCCGCGGCGCCATCAACGGCTTGATGGACGAGATCATCGAAGACCACGCCCGCGAGCACGTCGCCAACCCGGCCCTCACCGACGCCCAGCGCAACCAGGGCGTGGAAGAGCTGCTGGAAGCCATCCGCCGGTACTCCAAATGAGCGCCGCCCTGCACGGTCACAGCCACGTGTTCCTGGGCTCGGCCCACGCCGAGAACGCCCGCCGCACCCTATGGGTGGTGGTGCTGACGGTGGTGATGATGGTCGGCGAGATCGCCGCCGGCTACTTCACCGGCTCCATGGCGCTGCTGGCCGACGGCTTTCACATGGCCACCCACGCGGTGGCGCTGGGCATTACCGCGGCGGCCTATGCCTACGCCCAACGTCACGCGCAGAACGCACGCTTCAGCTTCGGCACCGGCAAGGTCGGCGACCTGGGCGGCTTCGCCTCGGCGCTGATCCTGGGGCTGGTGTCGCTGGGCGTGGCGATCGAGTCGGTGCAGCGCCTGTTGCACCCGGCGGACGTGCAGTTCGGCACCGCCACGCTGATCGCCATTGTCGGCCTGCTGGTGAACGTCGCCAGCGCCCTGCTGCTGGGGCATGGCCACAGCCACGGCCATCACGACCATGATCATGATGACCATCACCACGACCACCATGCCCATGACAACAACCTCAAGTCCGCCTACGTGCACGTGATCGCCGACGCCTTCACCTCGGTGCTGGCCATCGCCGCCTTGCTGGCCGGCCGCTACCTGGGCTGGGTGTGGCTGGACCCGGTGATCGGCATCGTCGGCGCGCTGGTGATTGCCCGCTGGGCCTGGACCCTGATGGGTGCCACCGCCGCCGTGCTGCTGGACCACACCGACGACCACGTGGCGGAAGAAGTCCGCGCACTGGTGGAGGCACCCGGTGACGCCACCATCACCGACCTGCACGTGTGGCGCGTCGGCCCTGAAGCGCGCGCGGCGATTGTCAGCGTGGTGGGCCAGGCGGGCGTTTCGGCCGAGGCCATCCGCGAGCGCCTGGCGCCGGTGCATGAGGTCAGCCACCTGACCGTGGAAGTCCAGCGACGGGGTCAGGGTTGATGGCCAAGGAAATCGAAAACCCCTGCACGGCGCTGTGCCAGCTCAGCGGCGACCTGTGCGTGAGTTGCGGGCGCAGCAAGGACGACATCCGCAAATGGAAGCGCATGAAACGCCCAGAAAAGATGGCCGCCGTGCAACGCGCCACCGCACGCCTCAAGGCCCTGAAAAAGAAATAGCCCCGTAGCAGCGGCCAAAGGCCGCGTCCGCACTCCCCCTGGATACACCGCGCTGGCAGGGACGCGGCCTATGGGCCGCTGCTACGCTGTGTGCGTGGTTTCATCAAAGGAGGCAGCCCTTGAGTACTCTGGTTACCGGTGCCACCGGTTTCGTCGGCTCCGCCGTGGCGCGCCGGCTGTTGCAGCAGGGCCATGCCGTGCGGGCGCTGGTGCGGCCGGGGGCCGACCGCAGCAACCTGGCGGGCCTGCCCATCGAGGTGGTGGAAGGCGACCTCACCCGCCCCGACACCCTGGCCCGCGCTTGTGCCGGCTGCGCGGCGCTGTTCCATGTGGCCGCCGACTACCGCCTGTGGGCACCCGACCCCAACGACCTGTACCGCACCAACGTGCAGGGCACCGAGGCGCTGCTGCAGGCCGCCGGCGACGCTGGCGTGGCGCGCATCGTCTACACCAGCAGCGTCGCCACCCTGGGCATCCCGCCCGGCGGCGCCGAGGGCGACGAATGCACCCCGGTGGCGCTGGCCGACATGATCGGCCACTACAAGCGCTCCAAATTCCTCGCCGAGCAACGGGTGCGCGAACTGGCGGCTAGCGGCCTGCCGGTGGTCATCGTCAACCCGTCCACGCCCCTGGGCCCGCGGGACATCAAGCCCACCCCCACCGGCCGCATCGTCCGCGATGCCCTGGCCGGGCGGCTGCCCGCCTACGTCGACACCGGCCTGAACCTGGTGCACGTCGACGACGTCGCCTTGGGCCACTGGCTGGCCTTCGAGCGCGGCCAGGTGGGCGAGCGCTACGTGCTGGGCGGCAGCAACCTGAGCCTGCGTGAAATGCTCGAACAACTCGCCGCCCTGTGCGGCCGCCAGCCGCCACGCTGGCGCCTGCCCCACGGCGTGGTGCTGCCCATCGCCCACCTGGCGCAGGGCTGGGCGCGGCTCACCGGCACCCAGCCCCTGGCCACCGTGGAAGAGGTGCGCATGGCGCGCAAGCTGATGTACTTCTCCAGCGCCAGGGCCCGCCGCGAACTGGGCTACGCCCCACGGCCGGTGCAGCAGGCGCTGGAAGACGCGGTGCGCTGGTTCAGCCGCGCATGAAACGCCGCGCCAGGCGCGCCAGTTTCGGCACGAAGGTGGGCCGCAGCAGCCGCTGGTCGTAGCCGCCCATGCGCCGCCGGTCCTCGGCCAGGCACAGGTCCAGCAAGGCGCCCACGCTCAGGTCCAGGCCGATCTGCTGGTTGCCGGTGAGGGCGAAATTGGCGTCCTGCATCTGCCCGGCGCCATCCAGGCCGCGGGCGATACCGATGCGTTCCCACACCAGGAACGCCCACACCCGCGCCACCTTGAACTCGAACGCCAGCCGCTGCCACCACGACAACTGCCGCCGGTACCAGGCTACCCAGTTGGCGAAGAACAGAATATGCCGGGCCTCCTCCTGCACCACCGGCTCGAAGGTATCCACCAGCTCGGCGGGGAAATAGCCGGTGCGCTTGGCCGACTCGAACAGGCCGAAGGCGAAGAAACTGTCGATGCATTCGCTGTAGCCGGTCACCAGCCAACCCCACTGCGGGTCCTTGGGCACCAGGTACTCGGGCTCCGGTGCCAGGGCGATGCCGTAGGCCTCCACCAGTTTGCTCAACACCACCTTGTGCCGCGCCTCCTCGCCGCCGTCCATCACCAGCGCCTCGTGCAGCAGCGGGTCGCGGACGGTGTGGGCGTAGGTGTGCACCTGCAACTGCGCGCGGCCTTCGGTTTGCACGGCGATGTCCCAGATGGGCAACGAGGTGATACGGCCCAGGGCTTCGTCGTCCAGCGTTGGCCAGAGCATGACGGCGGGTTTGTAGGGGTTGTGGGTGTCGAGCAGCATGCGGCAGAACAGGCGCTTGTGCGCCTCGGAGCCCACCTTGATCTGCCCAGGCTCACTGCTGCGCCAGTGGCGCATGGCGTGGTCGGCTGCGTCGATGACGGCGTCACTGCACATGGTGTCTCCTTCTACGAAGTTCAGGTTTGAAGTCATGAACCATCTGTTGTTGCTGTTGATCTGGCTTTTGATCTGGCTTTTGATCTTGATCTGGCTCTTGATCTTGGCCCCGTTAAGCGCCCGGGCCGACCGGAGGCGTTGATCAAGCGGGTCTCGGCGGAGCCGAGGGAGACGGAACCGGAGGCGCTTCTATTCCGGGCCGTCGTCCGCTTGAGCGACGCCGGAGGGAGGGGACCCGTAGCGCAGCGGAGGGCCCAAGCAGGGGCGAGCCCTTTTTGCTTCCTTTTTGGCTGGGCCGGCACACCGGGCGACTGCCAAAAAGGGAGTCGCCGTAAGGGCGAAACGGTCGGTGGTATCCCCGCGAAAATGGATATGTTCGAAATCGCCGAAGCGGGATTCGAAAGCCCTATGTATATCCAGCATTTAGGGTGATGCCACTTCACCTTTCCGGCCTTACGCCGGCTCACTTTTTGTCAAACGCCACAAAAAGTAAGCAAAAAAGGCTTGCCCCTGCTTGGTCCCTCCGCTTCGCTGCGGGTCCCCTCCCTCCGGCGCCGATCAAGCGGACGACGGCCCGGAATAGAAGCGCCTCCGGTTCCGTCTTCCTCGGCTCCGCCTCGGACCGCTTGCTCGACGCCTCCAGTCGGCCCTGGCGCTTTACGGGGCATACAATCAAGATCAAAGGCCTCACGGAAGCAAAAGCAGTCTGCGGTGTCACGGCTGTTGCTGTTGCTGTTGCTGTTGCTGTTGCTGTTGCTGTGGCTGTGGCTATTGCGGTTGGCGTTGCGGCCGCTGCCGCACCTGCCGCACCTCCACCCAATACCAGGAAACCAACGCCGGCACCCCAAAACCAATCTCCCGCAACCGCTTCACCAACGACAACGCCAGGCTCGCCTCCACCGGCACGCCAATCAAACTGCCAAACAACACCAACCCACCCTCCTGCACCCCCAGACCCGCCGGCACGATGAAGATCAGGTGGCGCAACGCCTGGGTCACTGCCTCGATGGCGATGGCGTCCCAGACGCTCACCTGGAACCCCAGCAACCGCAACGCCAGCCACGTCTCCAGGCTGCCCACCACGAACCCCGCCAGCTGCCAGCCGCCGGCCGCCAAAAGCCGCCAGCGCGGGGTGCTAAGGGCACGGATGTCCTGGTCCAGGCGCTGGCCGTTGATCAGTTCGGTGAGCCGCGTGCGGCCACCCAGGATGCGTTCGGCCACGCTTTCCAGGCGCGCGAACAGCTGCCCGTGACGCACCAGCCAGAACAGCCCCAGGGGCAACGGCAGGCTGGCGAGCAAGGCGAATAATAGTGAATCCAGCGCTCCCACCTGACGGGTGATGGCGATCAGCAACACCACCCCCAGGGCGGTGAACAGGTACTGGTTGACCAGGGTCAGCAGCACTTCGAGGACGATGCTGGCGGTGGCCGCTGCGCCGTCGACGCCGCGCCTCTTCACCAGGCGGATGCCGACGATCTCACCGCCAATGTTGGCCACCGGCAGCAGCCGGTTGAAGGCCTCCCGGATGGCCGCGATCCACAGCAGCACCGCTACGCCGGCGCGGCCTTCGGGGTCGCGCGGGGCCAGCAGCACCCGCCAGCCGAGCACGTCCAGCCACAGCGGCACGAGGTGAAACGGCAGCAGCCACAGCAGCGCCCAGCCGGCGTGCTGGACGGCGGCGAGAATCGCGCCCACGTCCTGGTGCAGCACCAAGGCGAGCACCGCGATCAGCCCCAGCAGCCCTGCCAGCCAGGTCCAGCGGTTCATGGTTGCAGGGCCGCCGGGTCGCCGAAGCCGTTGCACAGCCGGCAGTGGTGATCAACGGCCTGGCGTACCCGCGGCGACAGCAGCGCGGCCAGTTCGTCGGCGTGGCGGTAGCTGCCCATGGCCGGGGTCAGGCCGCCATGCACCGCCGGGTGCAGGTACAACTCGGACAGCCCGCCGGGCAGCCGGGCCAGGGCGTCCAGCAGCACGCCTTCGTCCATGGCGCCGCTGTGGCGCAGGCCGAACACGTGGTCGTTGCAGGCCACTCCGGCACGCCCCAGGCGCCAGCGCATCAGCGCCAGCCACGGCCGCAGCCACGGGCCCATACCCGGCTCGGCCGGCACGCGCACGGCGCGCAGGCCGAAGTCGCGGCCGATGCGCAAAATCAGCGTCAGCACCGTGGGGTGCAGGTGGAAGTGCTTGTGGGCGTTGACGTGGTCCAGGCGCAGGCCGGTGGCGGCGAACGCCTGGAACTGCGCACGGATCTCCGCCGCCAGCTGCCGGCGCACCCTGGGCAGGAAGAAAAAGCGCACGCCGGCGCCGACCATGTTGCTGCCGAACTGGCCACTGGCGTCCACCAGGTCGGGGATTTGCGCGGGCGCCAGCACCGCCCTGCCCTCGGCCAGCACCAGGTGCAGGCCCACGGCCAGGCCAGGCAGGCGCCGGGCCCGGGCCACCGCATCGGCCGCCGCCGGCGCGGCCACCATCAGGCTGGCGGCGCGCAGCACGCCCTGGCTGAAACCCTGCTCCACCGCCTGGTTCACCGCCGGGTGCAAGCCGAAATCATCGGCGGTGACGATCAGCCGCGGCCGGGTGTCGGCTGCCATCAAGCCTGGTGCTCACGCAGGAAGCGGAAAAACTCCACGCCCTCGCGCAGGCGGCGCTTGGTCATTTCCCAGCTGCCGAGCATCTCGCGCACGATTTCCCAGATCTTCGAGGGGCGGAAATAGAAACTGCGGTAGAAGGTCTCGATGCCGTGGAAAATGTCTTCGCGCGACAGGTGCGGGTAGCTGATGGACGCCAGTTGCACGCCCTTGTCGTTGACCAGGTGGCCGCCCTCCTCGGGCTGCAGCCAGCCGTTCTCCACGGCCTGGCGGTACAGGGTGGTGCCGGGGTACGGCGCCGCCAGTGACACCTGCACGGTGTGCGGGTTGATCTCCTTGGCGAAGGCGATGGTCTTGGCGATAGTCTCGCGGGTCTCGCCCGGCAGGCCGAGGATGAAGGTGCCGTGCACCTGGATGCCCAGCTGCCGGCAGTTCTCGCTGAAGCGCCGGGCGATGTCCACGCGCAGGCCCTTCTTGATGTTGTGCAGGATCTGGTCGTCGCCCGACTCGAAGCCCACCAGCAGCAGGCGCAGGCCGTTGTCCTTCATGATTTTCAGCGACTCGTAGGGCACGTTGGCCTTGGCGTTGCAGCTCCAGGTCCAGCCCAGTTCATGCAGGCCGCGGGCAATGTCGTGCACCCGGGGCAGGTTGCTGCTGTCGGTGAAGGTGTCGTCGTCGAACATCAGCTCCTTGACCTGGGGCATGTTCTCCTTGATCCACTTCGCCTCGGCGATCACGTTGGCCGCCGAGCGCACCCGGTAGCGGTGGCCGCCGACGGTCTGCGGCCAGAGGCAGAAGGTGCATTTGGAGCGGCAGCCACGGCCGGTGTAGATCGACACGTAGGGGTGCTTGAGGTAGCCGATGAAGTAGCGCTCGATCTTCAGGTCGCGCTGATACACCGGGGCCACGAACGGCAGTTCGTCCATGTCCTCGATCATCGCCCGGGGCGGGTTGTGCACCAGCTTGCCGTCGGCGTCGCGCCAGGTGATGCCCGCCACCTGGGCCAGGGGCCGGCCAGTGGCGATCTCCTTGCAGGTGTAGTCGAATTCCTCGCGCGCGACGAAATCGATGGCGCTGCTGGCGGCCAGGGAATCAGCGGGGTCCACCGCCACCTTGGCGCCCACCAGGCCGATCAGCATGGCCGGGCAGCGTGCTTTGAGCAGCTCGACAAAACGCACGTCGGTGGGAAAGGACGGCGTGCTGGTGTGGATGATCACCAGCTCGAAGGCGGCGGCAATGTCGAGGGTGGCCTCCACCGACAGCTCTTCAACCGGCGCGTCCAGCAGCCGCGCGCCGGGCACCATGGCTGCGGGCTGGGCCAGCCAGGTGGGGTACCAGAAGCTCTTGATTTCACGCCGGGCCTGGTACCGCGAGCCCGCGCCGCCATCGAACCCGTCGAACGACGGTGCCTGCAGAAAAAGCGTCTTCATGGGATTCTCAGCTCCAACGGCCCTTGGCCGGGTTTGCCTGACATTCACCTGCGCCGATCAAGAATAGCGTATCGGCCCGTCCTTACGCGCATGCATCACCTGCCCGCGCCATTTCACCCGCCAGCCGGTCAGCGCCACGGCCCATTCCAGCAGCAACAGCACATCGCGCACCGGCATCAACCAGGCGCTTTGCGCCCCCGCCCCGCGCCGCCAGCGCAGCACCCGCGCGCCCAGGGCCAGCACTGCCAACGCCAGGTTCAGAGCAGTGGGCGCCAGGGTCAGGCCCAGCAGCGCCAGCGGCCAGGTGAAGCACACCACACTGGCAAAGAAGCCCGCCGGGGCGATGGCGCGAATGGTGCGCAGCCAGCGCAGCTCGTGGCTGACCAGCGTAGCAAAGCGCGTTTCGCTGACCTCGGTGCCCACCCATACCGGCGACAGCACCGTGCGCAAGCCGGCGCGCCGGGTCAGCTCGCCCAGCCAGAAGTCGTCGGCCAGGGTGTCGGCCAGCGTTGCCAGGCCGCCGATGGCCGCCAGGCTGTCGGCGCGCAGGGCGATGGTCGAGCCGAAGGCAAAGCGCCGCGAGCCCAGGGCGTGGGACAGGCGCACAGAGGGCGCGAACCAGTCGTCGATGAACAGGCAGCCCAGCCGCGACCAGAAGCTGGCCTGCGCCACGCCGTGGTACAGGCAGGTGACCACGCCCACGCCCGGGTCGGCCAGCGGCGCCACCACCGCGTCCAGGTAACCGGGGGGCACGCTGATGTCGCTGTCGGCCAGCACCAGCCAGTCGTGGCGGGCCTGCGCCTGCAGGTTGAGCAAGTTGCTGACCTTGAGGTTGCTGCCGTGCACGCGCGGCTCCAGCACCAGCTGGATGTCGCGGCCCGGCAGCGCCGCCTGCAGCGCCTGCACCACGGCGATGGCCGGGTCGTGGGCCTCGCGCACGCCGCAAAGCAATTGGTCGCCCTCGCGCAGCTGGCTTGCCACCGTGAATAAATTTTCATACAGCCGCGGCTCGGCGCCATGCAGGGGCTTGAGCACCGACACCGCTGGCCGGCCGGCCGTGGCCTGGGCCGGCAACGGCTTGCGTACCGCCCACAGGCTCGCCAGCGCGTAGCCTGCGGCTGCCAGCAGCAAACCGCTGCCCAGCCACTGCCCTGCATGATTGAGAACCTCTGCCAAGCCCATCGCAGCCTCGCCTGTTCGCCCGTGCCAGTCTGACACCTTAGCCGCTGTTCACGCAGCTTGCCGATGATCGAACACATCCACAAACCGGGTCGCACACTGAAAATTGTGCACTATAGTGATGAGCGTTGACTGGGCCCAGGAGGTAGACCCTTGACCACTCCGGAACTGGAAAGTCGCCCTTGGCGGCATTCACGCAGTGTCGTGTCGTTCAACGACGAACCGCTGGTATTGGTAGACGAACAGGACCGCGAAGTCGGTTTCCTCGACAAGGCCTCGGCCCACCAGGGCCAGGGCGTGCTGCACCGTGCCTTCTCGCTGCTGGTGTTCAACCACAAGGGCGAGTTGCTGCTGCAACAGCGCGCCGCGGGCAAGCGCCTGTGGCCCGGCTACTGGTCCAACACCTGCTGCAGCCACCCGCGCCGTGACGAAAGCATGGAGGTGGCCATCGAGCGCCGCCTGGAAGAAGAACTGGGCATGCGCTGTGATTTCCGCTTCCTGTTCAAATTCCAGTACCAGGCCCAGTTCGACGCCCAGGGTGCCGAGAACGAATTGTGCTGGGTGTACGCCGGGCGCACCGACGCAGCCCCGGTGCTCAACCTCAACGAGGTATCGGCCCTGCGCTACATCGCCCCCGAGGCGCTGGACCAGGAAATAGCCGAGCGGCCGCACACCTTCACCCCCTGGTTCAAGAGCGAATGGCAACGGCTGCGCCGTGACCACGCCGAGGTGTTCGCCCCGTTGGCTTGATGACGCGAAGGAGACTGTGGTGGGTATTCCAATTATTCAGCAGGTCAAGATCGCCGGGTACATCCTGGGCAAGAAGCTCACCGGCCAGCGCCGCTATCCGTTGGCGATGATGCTCGAGCCCCTGTTCCAGTGCAACCTGGCCTGCGCCGGCTGCGGCAAGATCGACCACCCCAAGGACATCCTGCAGCGGCGCATGAGCGTCGACGATGCCCTGCGCGCGGTGGACGAATGCGGCGCCCCGGTGGTGTCGATTCCCGGCGGCGAGCCGCTGATCCACAAGGAGCTGCCGCAGATCGTGCAGGGCATCATCGCCCGCAAGAAGTTCGTCTACCTGTGCACCAATGCCATCCTGCTGGCCAAGCACATCGACGAGTACCAGCCCTCCCCCTACTTCACCTGGTCGATCCACCTGGATGGCCTGCGCGAACGCCATGACCAGTCGGTGTGCATGGACGGCGTGTTCGACAAGGCGGTGGCGGCGATCAAGCTGGCGCTGTCACGCGGCTACCGGGTCACGGTCAACTGCACCTTGTTCAACGAGGAACCGCCGGACGACATCGCCGCCTTCTTCGACTACGCCATGGAACTGGGCGTGGAAGGCATCACCGTGTCCCCCGGTTTCAGCTACGACCACGCGCCGCGCCACGACGTGTTCCTGGGCCGCACCGAAAGCAGCCAGCTGTTCCGCGAGGTGTTCAAGCGCGGCAAGGGCCGCTCGCGCAAATGGGTGTTCAACCAGTCGTCGATGTTCCTCGACTTCCTGGCCGGCAACCAGCGCTACCAGTGCACGCCCTGGTCCAATCCCACCTACAACATTTTTGGCTGGCAGAAGCCCTGCTACCTGCTGGTGGACGAAGGCTACGCGCCCAGCTACCAGGCGCTGATGGACAGCACCGAATGGGAACGCTACGGCGTGGGCATCAACCCCAAGTGCGACAACTGCATGGCCCACTGCGGGTTCGAGGGCACCGCCGTCGACGACACCTTCGCCCACCCGCTCAAGGCCTTGCGCGTGGCGCTGCTGGGGCCGCGCACCGAGGGCGCGATGGCCGAGGCGCTGCCGGTGCGCTATGCCCAGCCGATACCGGTGAAGCTGATCGACACACCGTGACCGCCGCCGGCCGCGCGCTGGCGGCCACGGCACATAACTAGAAAAGGACCACCGATGATTATCGCCTACCAGAAACAGTGCCAGGCGTGGGTCGACGCTGGCCTGCAGGAGTTGCTGCAGACGCCCAGCGCGCCCTTGCAGCATTTGTACGACGCCATGCGCTACAGCGTGCTCAACGGCGGCAAGCGCGTGCGCCCGCTGCTGGTGCACGGCGCCTGCCAGGCCCTGGAGGGCGACCCGCGCCAGGCCCTGGGCGCCGCCTGCGCCGTGGAGCTGATACACGCCTATTCCCTGGTGCACGACGACCTGCCGGCCATGGACGACGATGACTTGCGCCGCGGCCAGCCCACCACCCACAAGGCCTTCGACGAGGCCACCGCGATCCTTGCCGGTGACGGGTTGCAGACCCTCGCCTTCGAAACCCTGTGCAGCGAGCGCCACAACCCCGCCGACCCCGGCCTGCGCCTGCGCATGCTGCGCACCCTGGCCCAGGCTTCCGGCCCGGCGGGTATGGCCGGCGGCCAGGCCATCGACCTGGCGGCGGTGGGCAAGCAGCTGGACCAGCCGGCGCTGGAAACCATGCACCGGCACAAGACTGGCGCGCTGATCAGCGCCAGCGTGCGCATGGGCGCCCTGGCCAGCGGCCGTGCCGACGAGGCCGCGCTCAAGGCCCTGGCCGACTACGCCCGGGCCGTGGGCCTGGCGTTCCAGGTGCAGGACGACATTCTCGACGTGGAAAGCGACACCGCCACCCTGGGCAAGCGCCAGGGCGCCGACCAAGCCCACCACAAGCCCACCTACCCTGCCCTGCTGGGGCTGGCGGCGGCCAAGGACTATGCCCGGCACCTGCTGGACGAAGCCCTGGGCGCGCTGAACCCGCTGGACCATCACGCCGACGCGCTGCGGGCGCTGGCGCGGTTCATTGTCGAGCGTCATCACTGAGGCCGCCCCGGCGTTCGCCAGCCGGGCCACGTGGGGAGAAGACCATGCAGAAAACCTTCCTGGAAATACCCCGCACCGCGCCGGCCACGCCGCTGCTCGACCACACGCCCACGCCGCTGCAATTGCGCCGCCTCAACGAGGCGCAGTTGCAGGCCCTGGCCGATGAGCTGCGCCAGGAACTGCTGTACACCGTGGGCCGCACGGGCGGCCACTTCGGCGCCGGCCTTGGGGTGATCGAACTGACCATCGCCCTGCACTACGTGTTCGACACCCCGGTGGACCGCCTGGTGTGGGATGTGGGCCACCAGGCCTACCCGCACAAGATCCTCACCGGGCGCCGCGGCCTGATGCACACCCTGCGCCAGCAGCACGGCCTGGCGGCGTTTCCGCGGCGCTGCGAAAGCGCCTACGACACCTTTGGCGTTGGCCATTCCAGCACCTCCATCAGCACGGCCCTGGGCATGGCCATCGCTGCCCGCCTGCGCGGCCTGCCGCACAAGACCGTGGCGGTGATCGGCGACGGCGCGATGACCGCCGGCATGGCTTTCGAGGCCCTGAACCATGCCCCGGAGGTAGGCGCCGACCTGCTGGTGGTGCTCAACGACAACGACATGTCGATTTCCCGCAACCTGGGTGGGCTGTCCAATTACCTGGCGCGGGTGCTGTCCAGCCGCACCTACAGCTGCATGCGCGAGGGCGGCAAGCGCATCCTCGCGCGCCTGCCCGGAGCCTGGGAGCTGGGCCGGCGCACCGAGGAGTACGCCAAGGGCATGCTCGCCCCCGGCATGCTGTTCGAAGAGCTGGGCTGGAACTACATCGGCCCGATCGACGGCCACGACCTGCCCACCCTGGTGGCCACCCTGGGCAACATGCGCGACCTCAAGGGCCCGCAGTTCCTCCACGTCGCCACCCGCAAGGGCAAGGGCTTCGCCCCCGCCGAGGCCGACCCCATCACCTGGCACGCCATCGGCAAGCTGCCGCCCCCCGAGGCCGCGCCGGTGCCCAAGGCGACCAGCGGGCCGAAGTACTCCAGCGTGTTCGGCCAGTGGCTGTGCGACATGGCCGCCGCCGACCCGCGCCTGACCGGCATCACCCCGGCCATGAAGGAAGGCTCGGACCTGGTGGCCTTCAGCGAACGCTACCCGCAGCGCTACTTCGACGTGGCCATCGCCGAGCAGCACGCCGTGACCCTGGCCGCCGGCATGGCCTGCGAGGGCCTGAAGCCGGTGGTGGCGATCTACTCGACGTTCCTGCAGCGCGCCTATGACCAGCTGATCCACGACGTGGCGCTGCAGAACCTCGACGTGCTGTTCGCCATCGACCGCGCGGGCCTGGTGGGCGAGGACGGCCCGACCCACGCCGGCAGCTTCGACCTGTGCTACCTGCGCTGCGTGCCGGGCATGGTGATCATGGCGCCCAGCGACGAGAACGAGCTGCGCCGGCTGCTGAGCACCGGCTTCCAGTATTCAGGCCCCGCCGCCGTGCGTTACCCGCGCGGCACCGGGCCCAACGCGCGCATCGAGCCGGGGCTGCAGCCGCTGGAGATCGGCAAGGGCGTGCTGCGCCGGCGCGGCCGCCAGGTGGCGCTGCTGGTGTTCGGCACCCTGCTGCCGGCAGCGCTGCAGGTGGCAGAGGCGCTGGACCTGAGCGTGGCCGACATGCGCTTCGTCAAGCCCCTGGACGAGGCGTTGATTCGCCAGCTGGCCGCCGAGCATGAGTTGTTGGTGACGGTGGAGGAAAACAGCCTGATGGGCGGCGCCGGCAGCGCCGTGGGCGAATACCTGGCCGCCCAGGGCATCATCATGCCGCTGCTGCAGCTGGGCTTGCCGGACCGCTACATCGAGCACGCCACCCCGGCGCAGATGCTGGCCGAGTGCGGGCTGGACGCGGCGGGCATCGAGGCCGCCATCCGCCAGCGCCTGGCGCCAGCCGTAAAGGTAGCCTCGCGCTCAGCCTGACACCCCGTAGCAGCTGCCGCAGGCTGCGTCCGGGCACACCGCGGTCAACTCTTCTTGCCCATCAACCCGCGCACGGTTTCCTGCAGGTCGGCGGGCAACACCACCACCTTGGCGTTGTTGCTGGCCGCCAGCGACTGCATGGCGTCGATGTAGCGCTCGCCCAGCAGGTACATGGCCGGCACCATGTCATCGCCGATCGCCTGCTTGATCTTGACGATGGACGTCGCCGAGGCCTCGGCCAGCTTCACCGTGGCCGCGGCATCCTTGGTGGCCGCTTCTTCGCGCGCGGTAGCCGCCAGCACCGCCGCCTGGCGTTCGCCCTCGGCGCGGGTCACGGCGGCCTTGCGCTCACGCTCGGCGGCGGCCTGGCGTTCCATGGCGCCCTGCATGGACGCCGACGGCTTGATGTCCTGGATCTCCACCGAACGCACGGCAATGCCCCAGTCGTCGGTCTGGGTGCTCATTGCCTCGGCCAGCTTGGCCTTGATGGCCTCGCGGCTGGACAACGCCTCGTCCAGGTCCAGTGTGCCGATGATGGCCCGCAACGCAGTCATGGTCAGGCTGGACACCGCGTATTGGTAGTCCTGCACGCCGTAGGCGGCCTTCTGCGGGTCGATCACCTTGAGGAAGCACAGGGCGTTGGCAACGATGATGGCGTTGTCCTTGGTGATGATTTCCTGCTGCTGGATGTCGAGGATAATGTCCTTGGTGGGCAGGTTGTACTGCACCCGGTCCATGTACGGAATGACGAAGTTGAGCCCCGGCTTGAGGGTGGTGTGGTAGCGCCCCAGGCGCTCCACTATCCATTCCTCGCCCTGGGGCACGATGCGCACGCCCTTGGCCAGGGTGACCAGGGCGAAGGCGGTGAGCAACAACGGGATGATCAAGCTGCTGAAGAGCATGGTGTCGGTCCTTGAGAATAGTGAGCAGGAAAATCAGGCCACGGTGACGCGCACCGTGCCACCTTCCACCTTGACCAGGCGCACGCGGGTGCCGGCGCTGATGGCTTCGTCGGCCACGCAGGCCCACTCCTCGGCGCCGAGGATGGGCTTCTGGAAGCGCACCCGGCCCTTCTGGAACGGCGCCACGGCTACGGTCAGCAGGCCCACCTCGCCCAGCACCTCGTCCACGCTCCAGCGGGTTTCGGGGCGGCGCTTGCGAAAGAACTTCAGCCACACCAGGGCGATCAGCGACGACAGCAGCACCCAACTGACGATCTGCGTGCCCAGGGCGACAGCGGGCACGACCAGGGCCACCACGCCGATGAGCACGGCGCCCACGGCGAACCAGAGGATGAAGAACGTCGCGGTGAAGAGCTCCAGCACCGCCAGGGCCACGCCCAGGGCGATCCAGATCTGCCAGTCAAAATCCATGTCGGCTCGCTTGTGTGTATCGGGGAAGGAGGTACGGGCGAGAGTGTGCCAGAGAACCCGGCAGCGGATCGAGAGGAGGATGTAACAAGACAGGAATGCCACAGCCTTGTAGCCGCTGCCGACAGGCTGCGCTGGCCCTTGGGTACGCTGGAAATTTCCAGTGTATTTGAGGGCCAGCGCAGCCTTCGGCAGCGGCTACGAGGGCGCGTGGCTAGGCGATATCAGCGGGTACCCGCGCTGCGCAGCGCGTTGGGGGTGTAGTCGGCAGGGGTCATCTTCAGGTCGAACTGCACGAAGTTGCGCTCTTCGTTGCTCATGCCGGTGACGATGTAGCGGCCGCCCAGCAGGTCATACAGCCCCTCGAACGCCTCGGCCTGGACCTGGCGGTGGTAGTACGGCATCAGCATCGCCTGCCCTACGCGCCACAGCTGGCCGCGGCCGTCGTACAGGTCGGACATGGCGATGTTCCAGCTGTCCTCGTCCACATAGAAGGTGCGCTTGCCGTAGATGTTGCGCGCGCTGGGCTTGAGCGTGGCTTCCACCACCCACACCCGGTGCAGCTCATAGCGGGCCAGGGTCTGGTTGGTGTGGCCAGCCTGCAGGATGTCGGCGTATTTCACTGTCGGCAGCGCCAGGCGGAAGTTGTTGTAGGGGATGTACATCTCCTGCTTGCCCACCAGCTTCCAGTCGTAGCGGTCCGGGGCGCCGTTGAACATGTCGAAGTTGTCCGAGGTGCGCATGCCGTCCGAGGCGGTGCCCGGGCCGTCATAGGCCACCTGCGGGGCACGCCGCACGCGGCGCTGGCCGGCACTGTAGACCCAGGCTTCGCGCGGCTGCTTGATCTGGTTCAGCGAGTCGTGCACCAGCAGCACGTCACCGGCCAGGCGCGCCGGCGCGGTGACTTCCTGCTTGAAGTACAGCAGCGCGTTCTGCGCCTCCTGGGGGTCGATGCCGGGCATCTGGTCAGGGAAGCCTACCTGGTCACGCAGCTGCACGATGTTGTAGGAGCCGTTGGCCTGTGGCGCGGCCTGGGTGTACACGCGGCTGAGGTTGCCACCCCGGTAGCGGGTGATGTGGTTCCAGATCACCTCCAGGCCGTTCTGCGGGATCGGGAAGGCGTAGAAGCGGCTCTGGTCGAAGTTTTCCAGGCCGTTGCCGTCCGCCACCAGGTTGACCTTGGCAGCGCTGATTTTCGCCGCCGCGGCCACGTTGGGCGGCACCGCGACGCTGCGGTGGGTGGTGTACACCGGGATCACGAACGTATCGGGGTAGCGCTTGAACAGGGCGATCTGCCCGGCCGAGAGCTTGCCCTGGTACTGGTCGAGGTTCTTCGCGGTAATGGTGAACAAGGGTTTTTCGCCGGCGTAGGGGTCGCCCAGGAAGCCGTTGCTGTCCACCGGCGCGGCGTTGGTTTTCAGGCCGCCGTCGTAGGCCGGGATGCTGCCGTCCTTGTTGCCGGCCTTCTCGCCTCCCAGCGGGGTCAGGGTGGTGCCCAGCTTGGCCACCTGGTCGGGGCTGACCGCCGCCATCACGTTCACTGCCACCAGGCTCAGGGCCAGGGCGGCGCATTGCATTGCCTGCTTGCCAATCATCATGAGTTCCCCACCTTAGAAGTTCACGCCGAAGCTGAGGGCGACGAAGTCGCGGTCAGACACGGTGTTGTAATCGCCACCAAAGAAGTTGGTGTAGTTGAGGCTGGCGGTGTAGGTGTTCTGGTAGTCGGCATCCAGCCCCAGGCTGACGGCCTTGACCCCTTCGTTGAACACCGGCCCATAGCCGTGCACGTCATGTGACCAGGCAATGTTGGGCTTGAGGTTGATGCCGGCGATGGCGTTGGCATAGTCCCAGATGGCCCGGGCGCGGTAGCCCCACGAGGTGGTGGTGTAGAAGCCGCCCGAGCCGTACTCGGCGTCGGCCGCGGCGTTTTCCGGAATGCCGAACACGGCGTCGCGGCCAAAGCGGTTGCCGGCGATGTCGCTGACCCCGGACACGTGGTCCATGCCCACCTCGCCCACCAGCGTCAGGCGCTGGGCGCCCATCACCTGGTCGAAGAAGTGGGTGAAGGTGGTCTGCACCTGGGTGACCGGCTTGCGCACGTAGCCGCTGTCCACCTGGTTGGCCTGGGCCAGCGCCGCGGCCGCGCCGCCGGTGGCCGCGGCGGTGGCCACGGAACTGGCGAGCATGGTCGTGACGTCGGTGGTGTTGAGCTGCAGCGGCATGTTCGGCCGGTAGCTGACCTCGCCGCTCCAGGCGGTGCCGGTGGGCAACGTGGTAGCGAAGCTCAGGCCGTACAGGCGAATGTCCTCGGGGTATTCGAGGAAGTAGCTGCCGCGCCCCAGCAGAATCGGCTGGGCCAGCGCCGGGGTGGTCAGCGCGCGGCGGATGTCGGCGGCGCTGGCGTTCTGCACGCTCACGTACGGGGTGCGGCTGTGATAGTTCATCACGTAGGCGCCGTACTCGGTGTCGTCGCCCAGCCAGCGCAGGGCCAGGCCCCACTGGCCGGAGTCGCGCGCGTCGTTGTCGGAGCCGCGCGGTACGATCAGGCCTTCAGGCGTCACGTTCACGCCCAGCGAATTCAGCGCGGCCTTGGTGCCCGGCTGGTTCAACGCGTTGACGGTGGTGGCGTCGAGGATGGTGTAGTTGTTGCGGCAGCCCTTGGCGGCCACGTCGGTGGACGAGAAGAAGGTGCCGCAGTTGTCGAGGATGGTGTTGTCCCAACCCAGTTGGTAGAACGCCTCGGCGGACAGTTTGTCGGTCAGCCCCTGGGACACGTACAACATGTTCACCGGGATCAGGCCTTCCTTGATTTCCGCACCGGGGCGGCGGAACGCCGACACGTCGATGGGGTTGATGGAGTTGATACCCCCGCCAATGAAAGTACTTTCACCCCAACTCACCACTTGCTTGCCCAGGCGCACGCTGCCGGGCTTTTCCGCGAGCTGGTAGTTGTAATAAGCGAAGGCGTCAAGTAATTCGATGCCGGAAGATTTGGCCGCTTCCTGGCGATGGTCATTACTGACGTTCTTGAAGTCCTGGTTCTCGTCCTGAAGTTCGAAGTCATACCAATACTTGGCACGGGTAAACACGCCAAAATTATCGTACTTCAACTCCAGGTCATGGATGCCTTTGAAAATCTTGGAGAAAGTCTCGCCTTTCTCGAAGTTCAAGCGCCCGTCATCGTTGGTCTGGGTAAAGCCATGGCCGCCGTTGGCCGAGCCGATCAGCGACTGCTTGGGGCTCTGGGTGCTCCAGCTGGCGCCGATGGACAGGGACGAGTCGAACTGCCCCTCGATTTCCCCAATGTTGAAATTCACCGCCTGTGCCTCGAAGCTGACGGCACACCCCGCGACGACGGCCACAATGGTTGATGAAAAACCCGCGAACCTTATTTTTGTTATCATTTGGCGCTCCCTGGTGAATCCCCACATTATTGTTGCACCGCCCGCGCGAACGCCCGGTCATGCCTTTTTTTATTCCGTGAAGACAGCTAAAGATGCGGAAGGTTAATTCAACTGTACGCATTTGAAACAACCTGCCAACAATCTATGTGCCATCCCTGATACTGTCAAATTGACCCAAACGCGTGCAGGCCCATGGCGCCGGGCCTGGGTACGATTGTTGCTTGGGCAGTTAAAACCTTTCAGCCCCGCCAAACTCGCGGGCTGCACCGGGTATATGCGGGGGCGTTATAGGGGCCCATAAACAAAAGCCCGCGATGAGCGGGCGGTGTTATTCATGGCGCAATGTGAGCTGTATCACCAAACAACATGTGTGACACATTGTTTCGCGCCCGTGGGAGCTGGCTTGCCAGCGAGTTGTTGAAGCATCCAAAAAGCTCGCTGGCAAGCCAGCTCCCACAAGCGCGGTGCCTCAGATCAGGGCCTGCCGCAAACTCGCGATCACCATCTCGCCCATGCGCGTGCGCGTCTGCACGGTGGCGCTGGCGCGGTGCGGTTGCAGCACCACGTCGTCGCGGGCGAACAGCGCCGGCGGCACGTTGGGCTCGTCGACGAACACGTCCAGCCCGGCCCCGGCAATGTGCCCCGCTTCCAGCGCGGCCACCAGGTCCGGCTCGTTCACCAGCTTGCCGCGCGCCACGTTGATCAGGTAGCCACCGCTGCCCAGGGCCTGCAACACCCTGGCGTCGATGATGCCCTCGGCCTTGTCTGCTGCCGCCGCCACGATAAGCGCGTCGCTGTGGCGCGCCAGTTCCACCAGGTCGGCGACGAAGGTGTAGGGCACGTCGCCCATGGGCTGCAGGTCGGTGTAGCTGATGGGGCAGCCAAACGCGGTGGCGCGGGTGGCGACGGCGCGCCCTACCCGCCCCAGGCCGACGATACCCACGCGCAGGCCACTGACCTGACGCGCCAGGGGCAGCGGCGCCAGTGGCGTGGCGCTGGCGGGCCACTGGCCGCTGCGCACGTAGCGGTCGCTGGTGCACAGGCCGCGGCAGGCGGCGATCAGCAGGCCCATGGCAAGGTCGGCGACGTCCTCGGTCAGCGCGCCCACGGTGGCGCTGACGGTGATGCCGTGGTCGCGGGCGTAGGCCAGGTCCACGGCGTCGGTGCCCACGCCGTTCACGGCCACCACTTCCAGGTGGGGCAGCTGTTCCATCACCTGGCGGGTGATGCCGGTGTGGCCGCCGGTGATCACGCCACGGATCTGCCCGCCCACTTCACGCAGGTACGCGGCCTTGTCGGCCTGTTGGTAATAGGGGTGCACGGTGAACAGCGTGGCCAGCTGCTCGCGAATCTCGGGGATGAGGATGGGGCTCAGTTGCAGGATGTGCGGCTTCATGGTGACCTCGAAGACAAAGGGGAACGGCGCGGCTCAGCCACGGCCCACGAACGGCATGTTGGTGGCCATCACGGTCATGTTCAGCACGTTGGCCGACAGCGGCAGCCCGGCGATGTAGCGCACCGCGTCAGCGATGTGCTGCACGTCGACCATGGGCTCCACGGCGATCTCGCCGTTGGCCTGGCGCACGCCCTTGGTCATGCGCACCGACAGCTCGGTGAGGGCGTTGCCGATGTCGATCTGGCTGCAGGCGATGTTGAACTCGCGGCCGTCCAGCGCCAGGCTCTTGGTCAGGCCCAGCACCGCGTGCTTGCTGGCGGTATAGGGCGCGCTGAACGGCCGTGGCGCGTGGGCCGAGATCGAGCCGTTGTTGATGATGCGCCCGCCCTGGGGCTGCTGGCGGCGCATCAGGCCGAAGGCGCCGCGGCTGCACAGGAACACCCCGGTGAGGTTGGTGTTGATCACGTTCAGCCACTGGTCCACGGCCAGCTCGTCGATGGGCACCGCGGGGGTGTTGACCCCGGCGTTGTTGAAGATCACGTCCAGGCGGCCGTACACCTCCTCCACCGTGGCGAACAGCGCGTCGACGCTGGCCGGGTCACGCACGTCGGTGGGCACTGCCAGCGCCTCGCCGCCTTCGGCACGGGCCTTTTCCACCAATTCCTGCAGGGGCTCGGCGCGGCGGCCGGCCAGCACCAGGGTGAAGCCGTCGGCCAGCAGGCCCAGGGCCACGGCGCGGCCGATGCCACTGCCGGCGCCGGTTACCACGGCCACTTTGCGCGTTGTTGTTGTCATGTCGCTCACTCCTTGATGAATGGATTAACGGCGCGCGCCCACGCGCACGCTCAGTTCGCCGATGCCGTCGATGCCGGCGCTGATCACGTCGCCCGGTTCCAGCGCGGCCACCCCCGGTGGCGTGCCGGTCATGATCAGGTCGCCGGGGCGCAGGGCGATGGACTGGGACAGGCGGCTGATGATCTCGCTCACCGACCAGATCTGCTGTTCCAGGCTGGAGCGCTGGCGCTCGACGCCGTTGACCTGCAGCCACACTGCGCCGCGGTCGGGGTGGCCGATGCGGCTCACCGGCACCACCGCGCCGATGGGCGCCGAGCCGTCGAAGGCCTTGGCCGCCTCCCAGGGCTGGCCGGCGGCCTTGGCGGCCATCTGCAGGTCGCGGCGGGTCAAGTCCAACCCTGCAGCGTAGCCCCAGACATGCTCTAGCGCGCTGCTTTCAGGGATATCGCCACCCCCGGTGCCGATGGCCACCACCAGTTCGATCTCGTGGCAGAACTCGCGGGTCAGCGGCGGGTACGCCAGCTCGCCGCCGGCCTGCAGCACAGCGCTGGCCGGTTTCATGAAGAACATCGGCGCCTGGCGCACGGCGTCCTGGGCGTCGCCCCAGGGGTAGTTGCGGCCCAGGCAGAACACCCGGTTCACCGGGAAGCGCGCGTCACTGCCCTGCACGTCCAGGGTCACGCCCGCGTCGGGGGCAAATACGAATGGGCTCATGGTCTACCTCGTGGCCTGTGTGTCGTTGGCCCACAGCGTACGGCGCCGTGGGCGGTGAAAGTTGGAGAAAACCGTGGCTGTCCTGGAGTAAACCGGGCTCAGCGGGCACGCAGTTGAATGCGGTACAGGCGCCCCAGCAGCAGCGAGTAGGACAGCGTGCCGCACAGCGCCACCGCGCCGATGAACCAGAAGGCGTAGGCGAACGAGCCGGTGGCATGGACGATGCCGCCGATGACGATGGGCGTGACGATGCCGCCGATGTTCGCCGCCAGGCTGGTGATGCCACCGGTCAGGCCCACCAGCTCCTTGGGCGCCACCTCCGACACAGCCGCCCACGACGCCGAGGCGATGCCCTGGGCGAAGAACGCGGTGGTGAGGATGGCGATGCACACCACGTTGGAGTCGGTGAAGTTCACCAGCACGATGGACATGCCCAGCATCGAGCCCACCACCAGCGGCAGCTTGCGTGCAAAGGACATGGAGTAGCCGCGGCGGATCATCCAGTCCGAGAGGATCCCGGCCAAGAGGATGCCCACCGTGGCGCCGAGGAACGGCATCACCGCGAAGATGCCGACCTTGATCATGGTCAGGTGGCGCTCTTCGATCAGGTAGGTGGGGAACCAGGTGAGGAAGAAATACAGCGCCGAGGTGCTGGCGAACTTGCCGATGCAGATCGCCCAGATCTGCCGGTAGCTGAGCAACTCGCCGATCTGCCGCCAGCTGAAGCGGGTGCGCTGGGCGCTGGCTTTCACCAGGCCGCCGCCGTCCTCGATGTACTGCAATTCCTGGGCGCTGACCTTCTTGCAGGCCAGCGGGTCGCGGTACAGGTACAGCCAGGCCACGCCGAAGGCGATGCCCACAAGGCCCGTGCTGTAGAACACGTGGCGCCAGTCGTAGGTGGTGGCCAGCCACAGCAGCGCGCCGGTGAACAGCGCCGTGCCCAGGTACTGGCCGCACACGTAGATGCTGCTGGCCAGGCCGCGCTCGCGGGCCGGGAACCACACCGCCACCGCGCGGCTGTTGGCCGGGAACGCCGGGGCTTCCAGGGCGCCGACGGCCAGGCGCAGGCCGAACAGCGAGGCAAAGCCACCGGCCAGGCCCTGGCCGACGGTGACCGCCGACCAGGTGATCAGCGACAGGCCGTAGGTGAAGCGCGAGCCAAAGCGGTCGGCGACAAAGCCGGCCGGCACCAGCGCCAGCGCGTAGGTCCAGGCGAAGCCGGAGAAAATCAGGCCCATCTGGATCTTGTCCAGGCCCAGGTCCTTGGCCATGAACGGCGCGGCGATGGAGATGTTCACCCGGTCCACGTAGTTGATGATGGTGGCGATCAGCAGCAGCGACAGCATGAACCAGCGTCGCCGGGTGGGCAGGCGCGCGGCGCTGGTGCTGTGGTCGAAGGTTTCGGCGGGGGCGGCCACCAGGTCGGCGTCGACGTTGGGCATCTGCCGGTTGCTGGGGGCCAGGTACTCGTGGGGAGTCGTCTGCATGGTACGAACACCTTCTAATTATTGTTGATAGGTATCGAGTCGGACGCCTCCAAAGTGATCGTACAACCATTGAAAATCAACGGGCCGGTTAGAACGTTTTTGCACAGCGAAACCGGCTAGAGGTCAAAAGTCCAAAAACAAAAAGCGCTGAAAACAAGCTGGCAAAACGCCAATTAATCGCCAGAATTATTGATTTAGAGCGGTTACCATCGGCCAGGCGCGCAGCAGCGTTTTTGCACTTGGCAAAAACCACAAAGCCACGCAAAGTGTGCAAAGTGATCGTACAATCACCCAAAACAACACGCCTGACAGCCGCCCCTAGCGGCTGAACAACAGGAGAGACACCATGCAGTCTTCCAGCCGCGTGCCCACCTTCGGCATGCAGCAACGCAGCGAACGCCCCGACTTCTACATTCGCGACGAAAGCGTGCGCAAACCCGAGACCGCCCCGCACCGCCACGAGTATTTCCAGATTCAGGTGAACCTGGGCGGCGACACCGTGCAGCACATCGGCAACGTGCAGCGGCCCTTCCCCAGCCGCGCCCTGGCGTTCATCCTGCCGCACCGGGTGCACATGATCCCGCACCCTGCGCACGCGCATTTCCAGTTGATCAACTTCTCCCAGGCCTTCCTGCTGCCGCACCTGAGCTGCGACCCGCTGGACCTGGAAGACGTGTCGATTGCCCTGGCCCCGGAGCTGGCGCCGTTTCGCTTCCAGGAGCACTTGGACTTCATCCTCGAGCCCGCACCCTTCGCCCAGGTGTGCGGCTTGCTGGAGCAGATGCACGCGCTGGACCGCGACCGCCAGTTCGGCATGCGCGAGTCGCTCAAGGGCCTGCTGCTGCAGCTGATCGGCGGCGTCTGCAGCCAGTACGCCGAGCCGCTCAAGGCCCTGGCCAGCGGCAATGCCGCCCAGCTCAGCCGGCGCGACGCGCTCAAGCGCATGTCCACCTACGTGCGCACGCACCTCGCCGACCCGGAGCTGGACCTGAAGAAGGTGGCGGCCGCCACCTACCTGTCGCCCCACTACCTGACCCACTGGCTGAAGAAGGAGATTGGCAAGAGCTTCAGCGAGCTGGTGCTGGAGCGGCGCATGCACCTGGCCCGGCAGCTGCTACTGGACAGCCTCAAGCCGGTGGGCGAGATCGCGCGGCTGTGCGGGTTCGCCGACGAGGCCTATTTTTCCCGGCGTTTCCGCCATATACACGGCCTGCCGCCGGGGCAGTACCGGCGCCAGCAGCAGGCGGTTACCGGCCAGGCCGGCTAGCCCCTATACTGGCGGGCATCGCCCTAGCATCAAGGACAGTACATGCGCGTGATCGTCATCGGCGGGCTGGGCAACTTCGGCGCCCGCATCTGCCGCCGCCTGGCCATGGAGCCGGGCCTGGAACTGGTGGCCACCGGCCGCAAGCCGGTCAGCGGCAGCACCTTCTTCGGGCCGCTCAGCGCCATTACCACCGCACCCCTGGACATCGACAGCCCGCGGTTGCAAAGCCAACTGGCCGACCTGCGGCCGCAACTGGTGATCCACTGCGCCGGCCCCTACCAGGGCCAGGACTACCGCGTGGCGCTGGCCGCCTGCGCGGTCGGCGCGCATTACCTGGACCTGTCCGACGGCCGCGATTTCGTCGCCGACTTCCGCGCCAACGTGCACACCGCTGCCAGCGCCGCCGGGGTGCTGGCCGTCAGCGGCGCCAGCACCCTGCCCGGCCTGTCCACCGCAGTGGTGGACCAGCTGAGCGCCGGCTGGGCTCGCCTGGACAGCGTGCAGGTGGCCATCGCCCCCGGCCAGCAGGCGCCACGCGGCGAAGCGACGATCAAGGCGGTGTTCGGCTACGCCGGCCAGGGCTTCAAGCGCTGGCACAACGGCCGCTGGGCCACCGTCCACGGCTGGCAGAACCTGCGCCGCTTCAGCTTCGAAGGCATCGGCCAGCGCTGGGGCGCAGCCTGCGACGTGCCCGACCTGGAACTGTTCCCGGCGCGCTACCCCGGCGTGCGCGAGGTGAGCTTCCATGCTGCCCTGGAGCTGCGCATCCAGCACCTGGGCTTGTGGCTGGTGGCGGCGTTGCGGCGGGTGGGCCTACCGCTGCCGATTGCCCAGCACGCCGCGCGCTTGAACCGCTGGGCCAATGTGCTGCTGGACCGCTTTGGCAGTGACCTGGGCGGCATGCGCGTGCGGCTCAAGGGCGTGGGCGCCGACGGCCGTGGCGTGGAGTGCACCTGGCAGCTGACTGCGCCGGGGGGCAACGGCCCGGAGATTCCGTGCATGGCCACGGTGTTGCTGGCGTGCAAATTGGCCCGCGGCCAATTGCATCAGACCGGCGCCATGGCGTGCATGGGGTTGCTGACGCTGGATGAGTTCGCACCGGAGTTTGCGCGGTGGGGGTTTGCGCAGAGGGTGGAGCACACGGTGACGTGATGCAACGAGGTGAAGCTGGTTTGTGAGTTGCTGTTGATCTTGCTTTTGATCTTGCTTTTGATCTTGCTTGTGATCTTGCTTTTGATCTTGATTGTATGCCCCGTAAAGCGCCCGGGCCGACTGGAGGCGTTGATCAAGCGGTCCCTGGCGTAGCCGGGGAAGACGGAACCGGAGGCGCTTCTATTCCGGGCCGTCGTCCGCTTGAGCGACGCCGGAGGGAGGGGACCCGTAGCGCAGCGGAGGGCCCAAGCAGGGGCAAGCCCTTTTTGGTGACTTTTTGGGGCGACTGCCAAAAAGTTACTCGCCGTAAGGGCGAAACGGTCGGTGGTATCCCCGCGAAAATGGATATGTTCGAAATCGCCGAAGCGGGATACCAAATCTGTGACCATATCCATTACCTAGGGCGATGCAGAATCACCTTTCCGGCCTTACGCCGGCTCACTTTTTGTCAAACGCCACAAAAAGTAAGCAAAAAAGGCTTGCCCCTGCTTGGTCCCTACGCTTCGCTGCGGGTCCCCTCCCTCCGGCGTCGCCCAAGCGGCCGACGGCCCGGAATAGAAGCGCCTCCGGTTCCGTCTTCCCCGGCTACGCCGTGGACCGCTCGGCCGACGCCTCCAGTCGGCCCTGGCGCTTTACGGGGCACACAATCAAGATCAAAGGCCTCACGGGATCAAGATCACAAGCGGTTCGCGGGGGACGCAGGTTACGCGCGCACAAGCGCGCAGTGTCACCGCGTACCCAACATTCGCAACCACCTCCCCGGCGCCACCCCATACGCCTGCTTGAACAACCGGCTCATATGCGCCTGGTCATGAAACCCCGCCACCACCGCCGCCTCCACCAGCGAACACCCCGCCAGCATCGCCCGCCGCACACCCTCCAGCCGCCGCTGCACGCTGTAACGGTAAGGGCTGGTGCCAAACAACGCACGAAAATCCCGCGACAGCCCCCAGCGATCACGCCCGCTGGCCCGCTCAAGGTCAGCCAGGCAGATGGCCTCGCCCAAGGTGGCATGGATGAACTGCCGCGCACGCTCCGCCGCGACGTAATCCAGAGCGCCACGCGGGCGCTTCTGCCCGGCGGCGGCCGCCAGGGCCTGGGCCACGTCGAACAGGGCGTCGTCCTCGGCCAGCGGGTCGATGGCGCTGTGCATGTCGCCCAGCAGCACCTGGGTGGCCGCGAACAGCCGTGGGTCATTGCTCAGGCCGCCCTCGATGAAGGGCAGCGGCTGGCCCCCCAGCACCTGCTGGATCAACGCCGGCTCCAGGTAGATCATGCGGTACTGGAACCCCGCCTCGGTGCCGGCCTGGCCGTCGTGCACCTCGTCCGGGTGCAACACCAGGGTGCCGCCCGGCAGACTGTGGCGCAGCGCGCGGCGGTAGTTGAAGCTCTGCACCCCGGCCAGGGTGCGGCCGATGGCGTAGGTGTCGTGGCGGTGCGGGGTGAAGCCGTGGCCGGCGAAGCGCGCTTCCAGGCGCTCGAAACGCGTGGGGTGCGCGGCAGGCAGTACCCAGTCGGTGGTGGTCATGCTTCAGCTTCCTGCGGGTGATTCGCAACACTGCACGATCATACAAGACCCGGCCTGATGCCGCCCGCTAAGGTTCGCCCATCCACCACCAGAGCGAATCCAAGCATGCCAGCATCCATCAATTTCCAGCAGAAATTCAGCCTGTTCAGCGAGCAGTGGCAGCCCAAGGTGATTGCCGAGATGAACGACTACCAGTTCAAGATCGCCCGCCTGCACGGCGAATTCGTGTGGCACAGCCACGCCGACACCGATGAGACGTTCATCGTGGTCGAGGGCTGCCTGCGTATCGAACTGCGCGACGGCGCGGTCACCGTCAATGCCGGGGAGATGTACGTGGTGCCCAAGGGCGTCGAGCACAAACCCTGCGCTGCGCAGGAAGTAAAGCTGCTGCTGATCGAGCCGCGCGGCGTGCTCAACACCGGCGACCAGGGCGGCGACCGCACGGCCAGCAACGACGTGTGGGTGTAACCCGTAGCAGCTGCCGCAGGCTGCGTCCGCCGGCACCGCGTTCTCCCAAGGCGACCGCGGTGGGGTGGGACGCGGCCTGCGGCCGCTGCTACGCGAAATCGTAATATTGAGATATATGAATATCTAGTTTACCCTATTGCCACTTTATCGCTGAACCACAGGCTCCCACTTGAAAGACTCCGCGCTGTTCCGCCCCGCCACCCTCGGCCCGTTCACCCTGAAAAACAGCATCGTGCTGCCTCCCCTGACGCGCTCGCGCAGCAGCCAGCCGGGCAACGTCGCCAACGCGCTGATGGCCACCTATTACCGCCAGCGCAGCAGCGCCGGGTTCATGGTCACCGAGGGCACACAGATCGAGCCCCGTGGCCAGGGCTATGCCTGGACGCCCGGCATTCACAGCGCCGAGCAGGTGGCCGGCTGGCGCCTGGTGACCGAGGCCGTCCACGCTGAAGGCGGGGTGATCTTTGCCCAGCTGTGGCACGTGGGCCGGGTGTCGCATACCTCGCTGCAACCCAATGGCGACGCGCCGGTAGCGCCGTCGGCCATTGCCGCGACAGGCGTCAGCGTGTTCGTGGAAACCGGCCCGGGCACCGGCGCCCTGTGCCCACCCTCGACGCCGCGGGCGCTGAGCCGCGAGGAAATTGCCGAGCTGGTGCAGCTGTACGCCAGCGCCGCGCGCAATGCCCTGGACGCCGGCTTCGACGGCGTGGAGATTCACTGCGCCAACGGCTACCTGATCAACCAGTTCATCTCCGCCCACAGCAACCAGCGCGACGACGAATACGGCGGCAGCCTGGCCAACCGCCTGCGTTTCCTGCGCGAAGTCACCCAGGCCGTCGCTGCGGTGGTGGGCAAGGAGCGCCTGGGCGTGCGCTTCTCGCCGCTGTTCGAAAGCACCGACGAGGCGCGGGTGTACCTGGGGCTGGTGGAAGAAGACCCGCGTGCCACCTACCTGCAGGCCATCCAGGTGCTGGAAGACGTCGGCATCGCCTACCTGTCGCTTGCCGAGGCGGACTGGGACAACGCCCCGGAGCTGCCGGCGGACTTCCGCCAGGTGGTGCGCGACACCTTCAGCGGCGCCATCATCTACGCTGGCAAGTACACCGCCGAGCGCGGCAACCGCGTGCTGGACGCAGGCCTTGCCGACCTGATCGCCTTCGGCCGGCCCTTCATCGCCAACCCCGACCTGCCGCGCCGCCTGGCCTACGGCCTGGCGCTGAACCCGCTGGATGCGGCGAGCATGTACGGTGGCACTGAACGCGGCTATATAGACTATCCGGTCCATAGCGAGTAAACCCCTGACGCGCCAGGCACAAGTGTCGTAAAATCACGGGATTACCCGACTGTGTGATTTATGAGCATCGATATCAACGAAGCCCTCAAGGCGCTCGACAACCCGACCCGCCTGGCGATTCTTGGCTGGCTGAAAGAGCCGAGCAAGCATTTCCCCGAGCAACAGGTGAACCCCGACGAGGTGGGCGTGTGCGTGAGCATTATCCAGGCGCGCGCCAACCTTTCGCAGTCCACCGTGTCGCTGTACCTGGCGGCGCTGCAGCGCGCGCAGCTGGTCACCTCGCAACGCATCGGGCCGTGGACCTACTACAAGCGCCACGAACAGAACATCGAGGCGTTCCAGCAGGCGCTGCGGGCGTTGATCTGAAACTGTGGGAGCTGGCTTGCCAGCGAGCTGTTGAGGCCCTGAAAGCTCGCCGGCAAGCCGGCTCCCACAAAATCACCGCACCCGATACACCTTCACCAGCACCGCGTCCTTCGCCGGTTTGAGGCTGGTCAGGCTGCCCACGTACACCGCCTGGTTCAGCCACCCATACGGCCCATCCGGCGCCTGGATATTCACCGTCGAATACGCATAGCGCCCGGCGCCACTGCCATGCACCAGCACCTGGTTGCGCACGGTCAGCACCGCGCCGTCGTCGGTCTGCATCTCATACAGCGCGTCCAGCTGCTTGACGCCATCGGCGCGCAGCAGCTGGCGGTCGGCGCCGCCGGCCAGGATCCTGCCCTTGAGCCCCGCGCCGTGGAACTCCCCGCCGGTGATCGGCACCCGAAAGCGTTCGCCCAAAGGCCCCTTGCCCAGGGTTTCGCCCGGGGCGATGTCGATGACGGCCTCGTACACCGGTTCCAGCACCGGCGCGGTGTCGGCGGCGTGGGCCAGGGTAACGGGCAGCAGCAGGCTTAAGGCGAGTAACAGCGAGTGACGGCGCATGAGTGCATCCTTTCGAGTTGTTGTAGGGAAGCGGCTTGACCAGCAAAGTAGTTAATAGTATTAACCATATTGCTCATTCCGCCACAACAACAAAAAGGATTTGCTCGTGAAACGACCTTTTGCCCCGACCCTACTGAGCCTGTGCGTGGTGGCTGGTGCTGCCCTGGCCGACGACGATGCCCAGCGCTGCGCGGCGCTCACCAGCAGCAGCGCCGACGTCACCCTGAGCCTGCACCAGTGGGTGGCCGCCGGCCAGCTACCCCAGGCCAACCCCGGCCGCGCGGCGCTGACCGGCGCCGCCCTGAGCAAGGCCGCCATGCCGGCCCACTGCCTGGTGCAAGGCGTGATCGGCGCGCGCACCGGTGCCGACGGCCAGGCCTACGGCAGCCACTTCGAACTGCGCCTGCCCAGCCCGTGGAACGGCCGCTTCCTGTTCCAGGGCGGCGGCGGCATGGACGGCGTGGTCGGCCAGGCTTTGGGCGCCATTCCGTTCCGCGGCGCCAGCGCCCTGCCCGCCCTGGACCGCGGCTACGCGGTGGTCAGCACCGACTCCGGGCACACCGGCAAGGACAACAGCGACTCGCGCTTCGGCGTCGACCAGCAGGCGCGCCTGGACTATGCCTACGCGGCCATCGGCAGCGTCACTGCCCAGGCCAAGGCGCTGATCCTCGCCTACTACGGCAAGGCCCCGGCGCACAGCGTGTTCATGGGCTGCTCCAACGGTGGCCGCGCGGCGCTGGTGGCCGCCCAGCGCTTCCCCACCCAGTTCGACGGCATCATCGCCGGCAACCCCGGCCTGCGCCTGAGCCGCGCCGCCGTGGCCCAGGCCTGGGACACCCAGGCCTTCAGCCGCGCGGCGCCGCGCACCGCCGACGGCCAGCCGATCCTGGCCCAGGCCCTGACCCAGGTCGACCAGGACCTGCTGGCCAAGGCCGTGCTGGACCGCTGCGACGCCCTGGACGGGCTCAAGGACGGCAGCATCGACGCCATGAGCCACTGCCAGTTCGACCCCGCCGTGCTCACCTGCAAGGCCGGCCAGGCCAGCGGCTGCCTCAGCCAGGCCAAGATCGAGGCCCTGCACGCGGTGTTCAACGGCGCCCACGACAGCCATGGCCAGGCGCTGTACAGCGACTGGCCATGGGACGCCGGCATCGCCTCCGACGGCTGGCGCGTGTGGAAACTGGGGCAGTCCACCACCGGCAAGGCCGACGCCCGCAACGCCACCCTCACCCCCGGCTCGCTGGGGCTGTACTTCATGACCCCGGCGCAGGCCAACCTCGACCTGGCTCACTTCAATTTCGACCAGGCGGTCGCAACCACCGCGCAGACGGCGGCAATCAACGACGCAGTCGCCACCCAGTACTCCAGCTTCACCCAAGGCGGCGGCAAGCTGCTGGTGGTGCAGGGCAACAGCGACCCGGTGTTCTCCGCCAACGACCTGCGCCGCTACTGGGCGCGCCTGACCAGCGACAACGGCGGCCGCCAGCAGGCCGAGCAATGGGCGCGGCTGTTCGTGGTGCCCGGCATGACGCACTGCGGCGACGGCCCGGCGCTGGATGACTTCGACCCGCTGACCGCCATGGAAACCTGGCAGGACAAGCAGCAGCCACCGGCGCAACTGCTGGCCCGCGGCAGCGCGTTCCCCGGGCGCACGCGGCCGTTGTGCGCGTACCCGCAGGAGGCGCATTACCAGGGCCAGGGGGATGTGTTTGCTTGCCAGGAGCCTTGATTGAGTGGGACGCGGCCGTTGGCCGCTGCTACAGGGGCGTAGCAGCGGCCAAAGGCCGCGTCAGGGCTCAAAACAACTTGATCGGATACCCCACCGTAAACCGCGTCTCATCCAGGCTGCTCTGGAACGTCGACCGCAGGCTGTACAGGCTCAACGACAGGCTCAGATCCTTCCACTGCCCCGACTGAATCACATAGCGCACGTTGAAGTCGCGTTCCCACTCATGCCCGTCCACCGCGTTGCTGCGCTGCACACCCCAGCCGTGCACGTACTTGGCCCCGGCCACCAGCCCCGGCACGCCGCTGGCGGCGAAGTCGTAGTCGTAGCGCAACTGCCAGGAGCGCTCATGGGCGTAGCCGAAGATGTTGTTGACGTGGTTGGTCATCACCGTGGGGCTGTCCTGCAGGCCCACGAAGTCGTCCTTGCCGAACATTTTCTGCAATCCCAGCAGGAAGGTATGGCCGCTCTGCCGCCAGCTGAGCCCGGCGTAGGCGGCGCGGTTGTCGAGGTCGCCAGCCTTGGCCGCGCCCTGCTCGGTGCTCACGTACAGGCCGGTGTCCAGGCGCAGGATCCCGGTGCCCATGGGCTGGTCGTAGGTGAAGCGGTAGAGGTCCTGGGCGTAGATGTCCTTCAGCTCGGCATGCCAATAGGCTAGCTGCAGGCGGCCGTCCACCAGGCGGAATTCGCCGCCCAGGTAATCGAAGTAATCACCGTCGATGCTGCTGCCGTGCATGTGCAGCTTTTCCTGGTTGGTGGAGTCGCGGTTGCTGAAGCTGTCCAGCCGGCCGCCGTACAGCGTCGCCCATTTCACCGGGTCGGACACCAGGGTGGCGCCCACGTAGGTCTGCGGCAGCAGGCGCGCGTCATTGGTGCGCACCACCGGCAGGCTGGGCATCTGCTCGCCCACCTTGACCAAGGTGTTGAAGCCCTTGAACTTCACCGCCCCGCCCAGCCGCCCGTATTCGCCGGGGGCGCCGCTGGCGGTCTTGGGCAACAGCCCGGAACCGGCGGTGCCGGGGCCGCTGTCCAGGCGTACCCCCCACTTGCCGATCACCTCGACGCCAACCCCGACGACGCCGGGGGTAAACCCCGACGTGCCTTGCAGGATAAAGCCCTGGGCCCACTCCTGGCGCTTGTTCTGGGTGGCGTCGCTGTTCTTGAAATTGCCCTGGTAAAAGGCGTTGCGGGTATTGAGGGTGGCGCTGGCGTCGTCGAAGAATCCTTCGGCCTGCACCCCGCTGGCCTGGGCCAGGCAGCCGGCACTCAAGGTGACGGCCAGGGTGCAGGCGCGACGCGGCCTGCGCGGCATGAAAGGCTGTGCCATGGGCAATCTGACTCCGTTTATTGTTTTTGTCGGAACACGTGCCGATATCCTTCGGCACACCCGGAGTATGACCAACCGGATAATATTATTAACCATTAAGAACATTAACTGTTCGATCATCGCCCGCTATGTGTTCGGCGCCTGCGAACCGGGCTGGTACACTGCCTCATCGTTTTTGCCCAAGGACCGCCATGATCCACATCCGCCCCATGACCGACGCCGATTTCGACGCGTTCTGGCCCACCTTCCAGGCCGTGGTCGCCGCCCAGGAGACCTACGCCTACGACCCCGCGGTAACCGCCGAGCAAGCCCGCCAGCTGTGGCTGGGCCTGCCGCAGCACACCCTGGTGGCCGAGGAAGACGGCGTGCTGCTGGGTAGCTACTACCTGAAGGCCAACGCCGCCGGGCCCGGCAGCCACGTGTGCAACTGTGGCTACATGGTCACCGAGGCCGCCCGCGGCCGTGGCGTGGCGCGGCTGATGTGCGAGCACTCCCAGCGCCTGGCCCGCGACAGCGGCTTCCTGGCCATGCAGTTCAACTCGGTGGTGGCCAGCAACGAAGTGGCCGTGGCGCTGTGGACCAAGCTGGGCTTCGACACCGTGGGGCGCCTGCCCAAGGCCTACCGTCACGCCCGCCTGGGGCTGGTGGATTGCCTGGTGATGTACAAGTGGCTCGAACCACAAAACCCGCAGGCCATGCTGATTGGCCGCAAGAACATCGAATCGGTGGTGTCGCGCCCGCGTCGCAAGCCTTCAGCCCGGTAAAAAACCACAAATTTGATAATCCACGGCATTGATGCCACTCTCGGGTTATCCGGTTTTTTCCATCATCGTCATCCGGTTCAAAGAGGAGGCTTTCTTCTGTCGTGCAGCAGTTCCGGCCCGTGCCAGGCCGGATTCACAACGTTTGAATGAAGCCAGCCGCGGGTTGGCTCCATTGCTCTCAAGGAATGTGCAATGACTCAACAACGACACGTAATCAATGCATCCGTCAGCCCCAAGGGCAGCCTGGAGACCCTGTCGCAACGCGAAGTACAGCAACTGAGCGAAGCCGGTTCCGGCAGCATCTATACCCTGTTCCGCCAGTGCGCCCTGGCCATCCTCAACACCGGCGCGCATATCGACAACGCCAAGACCATCCTGGACGCCTACCAGGACTTCGAAGTGCGCATTCACCAACAGGATCGTGGTGTGCGCCTGGAGTTGCTCAACGCCCCCGCCGACGCCTTCGTCGACGGCGAGATGATCGCCAGCACCCGGGAAATGCTGTTCAGCGCACTGCGCGACATCGTCTACACCGAGAACGAGCTGGACAGCACGCGCATCGACCTGAGCACCTCCCAGGGCATCACCGACTACGTCTTCCACCTGCTGCGCAACGCCCGCACCCTGCGTGCCGGCGTCGAACCGAAGATGGTGGTGTGCTGGGGCGGCCACTCCATCAACAGCGATGAGTACAAGTACACCAAGAAGGTCGGCCACGAGCTGGGCCTGCGCAAGCTGGACGTCTGCACCGGCTGCGGCCCGGGCGTGATGAAGGGCCCGATGAAGGGCGCCACCATCGCCCACGCCAAGCAGCGCATGAGCGGCGGCCGCTACCTGGGCCTCACCGAGCCGGGCATCATCGCCGCCGAGGCGCCGAACCCCATCGTCAACGAGCTGGTGATCCTGCCCGACATCGAGAAGCGCCTCGAAGCCTTCGTGCGCGTGGGCCACGGCATCATCATCTTCCCCGGCGGCGCCGGCACGGCCGAGGAGTTCCTGTACCTGCTGGGCATCCTCATGCACCCGGACAACGCCGGCCTGCCCTTCCCCGTGGTGCTCACCGGGCCGAAAAGCGCGGCGCCGTACCTGGAGCAGTTGCACGCCTTCGTCGGTGCCACCCTGGGCGAAGCCGCCCAGCGCCACTACCAGATCATCATCGACGACCCGGCCGAAGTGGCGCGGCAGATGACCCAGGGCCTCAAGGACGTGAAACTGTTCCGCCGCGAGCGCAACGATGCCTTCCACTTCAACTGGCTGCTGAAGATCGAGGAAGGCTTCCAGCGCCCCTTCGACCCTACCCACGCGAACATGGCCAGCCTGCAGTTGAGCCGCGCGTTGCCGCCCCACGAACTGGCGGCCAACCTGCGCCGGGCGTTCTCCGGCATCGTCGCCGGCAACGTCAAGGACAAGGGCATCCGCCTGATCGAGCAGCACGGCCCGTACGAGATCCACGGTGACCCGGCCATCATGCAGCCGCTGGACAAGCTGCTGAACGCCTTCGTCGAACAGCACCGCATGAAGCTGCCTGGCGGCGCGGCATACGTGCCGTGCTACCGGGTGGTGCAGTAAGCCCCGGACGCGGCCTGCGGCCGCTGCTACAGGCGTAGCAGCGGCCGCAGGCCGCGTCACCCACCACCATCAATTCCATCGATAACCACCATCGCGCGCTTCGTCTTCCGCCTTTCCCCCAGCGGCGTAACATCCCCTGCATACACCACGTATCGGGAGGAACCGCCCCATGCTTATCCATCTGCTCACCTGCCTGGCCTTGACCGCCGTCACCCTGCACCTGTTCGTCCTCCCGGCCGTGGACATGGCGCGCGCCGCCGTTAGTGGCCAATAGCTATCAGCTTGTACATGCACAAACGTTCACTTGAGTTTCACCCGCCTGCGTTCGAAGCTCAGCCCAACGAATATCAACCACGTTGATGATTCCTACTGCCCCGGAGCCTGCCCCATGATCCGACCCGTGACCCTGAACGTCCGCTTCCCCCGTTTTGGCAAGAACTACTACGTGCAAGACGTGGTGTCGCTGAAAGCGCCGCTGCAACTGATCACCAACAACGGTTTCGACTCGGTGCTGATGCCCCAGGCCAGCCAGCACTTCAGCAACGAGGTGGTGGGCCTGAACGACCAGTTCCGTTTCCTCAACAACATCCTTGCCGCTCATCTGCTCGACGCGCCGCAGCCCCGTGGCAACGCCCGGTCTTGAGCCCTTGCCAGCATTTGTAGCATTCCAGATACCTTGATTAGCTTGCTATCTAACTAGTGGGTTCGCAGAATTGCGACTCTTTTCAACGAGTTAACGAAATGCGCATTCTTTCCGCCCTGGTACTTTCCCTGAGCCTCTGCAGCACCGCCGCCATGGCCAACGACGTCGTTGGCGCCGTGGTCGGTGCCGCCGGTGGCGCGGTCGTCGGCAATCAGGTTGGCGGCACCCAGGGCGCGGTCATCGGTGGTGTAGCCGGTGGCGTGCTGGGCGTGGCCGTTTCCAACCTGCTGGAGCATGATCACGGTGGCCACCACCACGATCACGGCGGCCCGGCCCCAGCGCCGATGCACGGCGGCCCAGGCCCAGGCCATGGCCCCGAGCACTTCCACCACGAAGGCGAAGGCGGCCCACGCCCTTGACGAAAAAACCCGGCGAATGCCGGGTTTTTTTATAGCCGAGCTGGTTTTTGCTCTCGTTTTTAACAGTGCGGCACGAAAGTTTAACGGTATGCCCTGTACTCATCTTCCACAGTCCAGGACTCCTCAGTATCAAGAGTAACTCCCTTAACGGACATCTTCCAGAGGATCCCACCGTCGGCTTCGCCCACGCTGGATGTGAACCATTGCAACACCAAGTGTTTAGGAAGTATCCATTCAAAGTTCCAAGTGGGTACGGTATGGAAGGTGTATGTCACCGCCCAGATCATGCCCGTCGGCATGCGCCCACTGACCCCCAACTCCCAGTAAACTCTAGGCTTAGTACTTGAAGGCAGTGTTACCCGTACAGTCGTACTATCGTGGGTATCGAAATAGCTCATGCTTATCCTCCCGCCGATCGCACCGTCGATTCTAATGTTATAACCCTGATGACGGTGATCGTCATCAATGCCATCACCTTCCACAGACTCGATAACCATGTTTTTTTCCTCAAATCAGTCAGCAGACGAAACTTCGCCTGGCAAGTGAATTGAGGCATGGGAGCGGACACCCGGATACTGTCAAATCTGCTAGTTACACTTTGCCATCATGCAAGTGAGAAGACTGCGAGCCGCAGCCTTCGGCAGCGGCTACGGGGCGGTCGCGCAGCTGTTTTTCCAGGGTGGCGATGGGCGGCGCGTAGAGGAAGCCGAACGACACGCTGTTGTGCCGGCCCTTGACCTTGTGGTGCAGCAGGTGGGCCTGGTACAGGCGCTGCAGGTACGGATGCCGCGGGCTGGGGCGCACCGGCCAGTGGCGGTGGACGATGCCGTCGTGGAAGAACACGTAGACCAGCCCATACCCCGCCACCCCGGCGCCAACGCACTGCACCGTGGCGCTGCCCAGCACCAGCAGGCTCACCGCCACCAGCGCCAGCACCAGCAGGAACAGGTCGTTGTGCTCCAGCGCGCCCAGCTGTGCCTCGTGATGGGAGCGGTGCAGCCACCAGCCGGGGCCGTGCATGATGTACTTGTGCGCCAGGGTGCCGACGGCCTCCATGGCGCACAGGGTACTGAGGAAGATGAGGAAGTGGGTGATCATGGGGTGGAAGAATACCTGTGCGCCAGGTAAATGTCCCGTGGGCGGCGCCCAGGACGCAGCCTGCGGCAGCTGCTACGCATGACCTGTAGCAGCGGCCGCAGGCCGCGTCAGACGCGCCACCCCAGCCCCAGCGCCTTGTGCAACGCCGCGAAGTCCTTGAGCAGCTGCGCATCGCCGCTGATGCGGTTCTGCTCGGCGTCGAAGCGCGTGCGCTCGGCGTCCAGCCAGTCCAGGGTGCTGGCAGTGCCGGCCTTGTAGCGCTCGCGGGTGAGGCTGGCGGCACGGCCCGAGGAGGCTTCGATATCGCGCAGCAGCACCACGTTCTGGCGCTGGTGGCCGTAGCGCGCCAGGGCGGTGTCGGCGTCTTTCAGGGCTTGCAGCACCACGCTGCGGTAATGCGCCTGGGCTTCGTCGCGGCCGGCGGTGGCGCTGTCGACGCTGGCGGCCACGCGGCCGAAGTCCAGGGCGTTCCAGGTCAGGCGCGGCAGCAGCAGCCAGGTGCCGTTGTCCTTGCGCAACAGGTGCGAGGGTTCGGCGGCGCTGAAGCCCAGGTCGCCCATCAGCGACAGTTTGGGGAACCAGTCAGCCTTCTTCTCGCCGATCTGCGCGTTGGCCGAGGCCAGCTGGCGCTCGGCCGTGCGGATGTCCGGACGCGCCTTGAGCAGGGCCGCCGGATCCGCCACCGGCACCTGCGCCGGCACCTTGGGCAGGTCCTTGGGCTGGCCCAGCTGGGCGTCGAGCTGGCCCGGCTCCTGGCCACACAGCACCGCCAGTTCATCCAGCGACTCGACGATCTGCGCCTGCAACGGCAAGCGCTGGGCCTGGGTGGTCTGCAGCTGGGTGGTCACCTGCTCCAGCTGCAACTGCGAGGCCACGCCGCGCGCGCGGCGCTGCTGGGTGAGGTCAAGCACCTGGCTTTCCAGGTCGGCGGTGGCGTCCACCAGGGCCAGGCGTGCCTGGCGGTCGCGCAGGTCGACGTAGGCCTGCACCACTTCGGCGGCCAGTTGCACCTGGGCGTCGGCGAGGTCGGCCATGGACGCGTCGGCGCTGGCCGACGCCGCCTCGATGGCGCGGCGGGTGCCGCCGAACAGGTCGACCTCCCAGCTGGCGTCGAAGTCGGCCAGGTAGAACTGCACCGGCCCACGGCCGCCGCCGCTGTCGCCACCGGTCAGCGACGACAGGTCCGGCGAGCGCATGCGCAAGCTGGTGGCGTTGGCGCTGAGCTTGGGCATGGCGTCGGCCTGCTGGCTGTGCAGGCCGGCACGCGATTCACGCAGGCGCGCCTCGGCCGAGGCGATATCGGGGCTGCCCTTCAGCGCGGCGTCCACCAGCGCGTCCAGCTGCGGGTCGCCCAGGCCGCGCCACCAGTCGGCGGCGGCAGGCATCGTCGCGGCACCGGCGTCGGCGTGGGGCAGCTTGCCGGCGGCCAGGGTCTTGTCGGCCACCGTGGGTGCGCCGTGGTAATCGGGGCCCACCGTGCAGCCGGCCAGCAGGGCCAGCGCCAGGGCGCCAATCAGGGTCTTGTCGAACTTGCCGCTGTCGCTCATGGATGGCTCGCCGGTTTTTTCAGAAGAAGCGCCAAGGGCACGCAGACCACCAGGGCGATGCCCAGCAGGTAGAAGCATTCGTTGAAGGTCATCACCGTCGCCTGGGTGGCGATGTTGCTGGCCAGCTGCGCCGAGGCCTTGAGCTGCGCCAGTGCCTGGTCGCCGGTCTGCGCCAGGAACGAGGCGGTCTGGCTGGCCATGTAGTCCTGGCCCTGGGTGCTGTTGGCGGTCAGCGACTCGCGGATGACGTCGTCGTGGTAGGTGTTGCGGCGATCGATCATCACCCCCATCAGCGCCAGGCCGATGGAGCCCCCCAGGTTGCGCGACATGTTGTACAGCCCCGCCGCATCCCCTGCCTCGTGGGTGGCCACCGCCGCCATGGACGCCTGGTTCAACGGCATCATCGCCAGAATCTGCGCGAAGCCGCGCAGCAGCTGTGAGCCGTAGAAGTCATGGCCCACGCTAAGCGCCGTTAGGCCGACGTCCATGGCGCAGCTGATGGCGAACATCACCAGGCCGATGCTCACCAGCCAGCGACTGTCATAACGCTGCAGCAGCGCCGGCAGCACCGGCATCAGCAGGAACGCCGGCAGCCCCGACAGCAGCATGATCGAGCCCGCCTGCTGGGCGTTGTAGCCGGCCACGGTGCCAAGGAACTGCGGCAGCAGGTAGGAGATACTGTAGATCGCCGCGCCCACCGTCGAAACGATGAGAATGACGCTGGCGTAGCGCGGGTTGCGCAGCAGATTCAAGCGCACGATGGGCTTGCTGGCCGTGACCTGCCCCACCGCCACCAGGCAGAAGCCCAGGAACGACAGCAGGCTCAGCCACACGATCATGTGCGACTCGAACCAGTGCTCGCGCTGGCCCTCCTCCAGCACCACGGTCAGGGTGCTCAGGCCCAGCGCCAGGCCGAGGATGCCGATCCAGTCGGCCTTGATGAATTGCTGCAGGTCGGCCTTTTCCGGGCGCAGGCCGCTCCACAGCAGCGCCACCAGCGCCAGGCTGATGGGCAGGTTGAGGAAGAAACACCAGCGCCAGCTGGCGTTTTCGGTCAGCCAGCCGCCCACCACCGGGCCCATCAGCGGCCCCAGCAGCACGGTCAGGCCGAAGATGGCCATGCCCGCCGACATCTGGTGCTTGGGCAGCCGGGTGCGGATGATGGTCTGCGCCGTGGGAATCATCGCGCCGCCGGCAAAGCCCTGGCCGATGCGCCCCAGCACCATGGCCAACAGGCTGGTGGACAGGCCGCAGTACATGGAAAACAGGGTAAAGATGATGGCGTTGCCCATCAGGAAGCGGCGCAGGCCGAACACCCGGGTCAGCCACGCCGCCAGCGGGATCATGACGATTTCGGACATCAGGTAGCCGGTGGAAATCCACGTGCCTTCGGTGCCCGAGGCGCCGATCTGGCCCTGGATCTGCGGCAGCGCCGAGTTGGTGATCGAAATGTCCAGCGTCGCCAGCAGCGCGCCCAGGGAGCCGGCGGCCACGGCCACCCAGTCACTGAGCGAGGCGTTGGCCTCGCGCGGCGCCGCGGCCGGTGCAGCCAGTGCCTCAGCCATGGGTGCGCACGTCCACGTCGACGGTCACCGACAGGCCTGGCACCAGCACCTTGCGCACGTCATCGGGCACGTCCATCTGGATGCGCACCGGCACCCGCTGGACGATCTTGGTGAAGTTGCCGGTGGCGTTCTGCGACGGCAACAGGGCGAACTGCGAACCGGTGCCCGGCGACAGGCTGTCGATATGCCCGGCCAGGTCCTGGCCCGGCAGCGCGTCGACGTGCACGGTGACCTTCTGCCCAGGGCGCATGTCGCCGATCTGGGTTTCCTTGAAGTTGGCGGTCAGGTACAGCGCCTGCACCGGCACCACGGTCAGCAGCCGCGTGCCCGGCTGGGTGAACTGCCCGACCCGCACGCTGCGGTCGGCCACGCGCCCGGCCAGGGTGCTGACCACGGTGGTGTCGTCCAGGTCCAGCTGCGACTGGCGGGCGCTGGCCTGGGCCACCACCAGTTGCGCACGGGCCTGCTGCAGCTGCGCCTTGAGAATACCGGTGCGCGTCTGTGCCGACTCCAGCGCCGCCTGGCGCGCGGCCTGGCTGGTGCTGGCCTGGGCCAGCTTGTTGGTCAGCTCGGCCAGGCGCTCTTCGGTCTCGGCGCCGGACTTGGCCAGCGGCGCGTAGCGGTTGACCTCGGCCCGGGCGTGCTGGGTGTCGGCGCCCGCCCCGGCCAGTTCGGCGCGGGCCTGGGCGATGCTGGCGTCCTGCTGCACCAGGTCGGCCTGGGCCTTGGCCACGTCGGCCTCGCGCGAGGCCACGGTGGCCAGCGCCTCGTCCAGGGCGGCCTGGTATTTGCGCGCGTCGAGGCGCACCAGCGGCTGGCCCACGTCGACGGTCTGGTTGTCGGCCACCAGCACCTCGGTCACGTAGCCGCCCACCTTGGGCGCCACGGTCATGCTGTCGGCCGCCAGGTAGGCGTCATCGGTGCTTTCGATGAAGCGCCCGTGCAGCCACCAGTAGCCGCCCCACACCAGCGCGGCCAGCACAATCAGCAGCCCCAGGCCCAGCAGCACCTTGCGCGGGCCGGCGCGCTGGGGCTCCTTGGGGTCTTCGGCCACGGGGGAAAGTTGCTCTTGCGGACCGAGAGGGCGATCGACGGACATGCCAGGGGCTCCAAAATATTCCAGTCGATACAAAATGTGACGGTAGCGAATTTATGTCAAGTGATATATTTTGCACCTGACTCACTCAAGGCACTTCGACATGGCACGACATCGACCGGCTAAGGAAGGCGGCTACCAACGCGGCGAAGAGACGCGCTCGCGCATCATCGACGCCGCCCTCGGGCTGTTCGCCGAACGCGGCTTCGACGGCGCCTCCACCCGCGACATCGCCACCGCCGCCGGGGTCAACGCCCCGGCGCTGCAGTACTACTTCGACAACAAGGAAGGCGTGTACGTGGCCTGCGTGGACCACATCCTCACGCACATCTGGGAACAGCTGAGCGGCGTGGTGCTGCACGCCGAGGCGCTGCTGGAAGACGCCGACGCCAGCGATGAGGCGTTGATCGACGCCTACCTGGAGGTGCTGGGCGGCTTCGTCAGCTTCATCCACGACACCCCGCAAAGCAGCGACTGGCGCCGTTTCATGGCGCGCGAGCAGGCCGGCCTTGGCCCGCCGGCGGCGTTCGAGATGATGAACCAGGGCTTCAACCAGCGCCTCAGCGCGGTGACCCGCGGCATCCTCGGCCGCCTGACCGGGCGCAGCGCCGACGACGAGGTGACGATCATTCGGGCGATGGCCTTCAACAGCCAGGGCATGGCCTTCCGCGTGCTGCGCCGGCCAGTGCTGCGGGCGCTGAACTGGGACACCATCGACCGGGCGCGCATGGAAACCGTGCGCGACACACTGCTCTCGCAGAACCGCCTGACCCTGGAAGCGCTGGTGCGCGAGCGCGACGCTAGCCGATGACCACCTGGTTGCGGCCCTGGGCCTTGGCCTGGTACAGCGCCTGGTCGGCGACAGTGAAGCTGTCCCGGGGCACGCTGGCCGGGGTGGCGAAGGCGGCGCCGATGCTGACCGTGACGTGGCCGAAACTTGAGCGCCGGTGTTCGATGCCCAGCTGCTGGATGCCCTTGCGCAGGGCCTCCAGCGCCTCCCGCAACGCGTCCGGCTGGGCGCTGCTGGCCAGCAAGCCGAATTCCTCACCGCCCAGGCGCCCGGCGATCATATGGTGCGCGTCAGCCACCGCCTGGATCACCGCCGCCACCTGGCGCAGGCAATCGTCGCCGGCCGGGTGGCCGTAGGTGTCGTTGTACTGCTTGAAGTAATCGATATCCACCATCACCGCGGCCAGGGGCTGGCCCGCCGGGGCTTCCTGCCATTTGCGCTGGATGCTCTCGAGCATGAAGCGGCGGTTGAACAGCTGGGTCAGCGGGTCGATGGCGGTGGCCGTGCGCAGGGTCAGGTCGTTCTCGATCATCGCGCGCAGGTGCCGGAACACCTCGCGGCGCGGCTCGTCCAACTCGCCCGGCTGCGGGTCCATGGCACACAGCGCACCCACCAGCTCACCACCGGGCGCGCGCAGGGGAATGGCGGCGTAGAAGCGCACGAAGGGCGCGCCGCTGACCAGCTGGCACTCGGCGTAGCGGGCGTCCTCGCGGGCGTCTTCCACCACGAACACATCCTGCTGGCGCACCACGTGGTCGGCCAGGGAGCGCCCGCGGGGAATGCTATCCAGCACCACCCCGGCTTCGGCGCGGTAATGCTGGTGCTCGGCGTCCAGCAAAATCACCGCGCTGTAGGCAGTGCCCAGCACCGTCTTCAAAATCGCCACGGCGTGGCGGAAGCATTCGCGCATCACCTGGTCGTCGTGCAGCAGCCATTCGATGATCCCGTGCTCGGGCTCGGGCGGCGCGCTGGCGGCTGTGTGCACACGGCTGGCGGGGCGATCCAGGGAGGAGATGAGACTCACGACATGCCTCTGAACGGATGGGGATGTGATCGTATCGACATGCGTTCGACAAGCTTGAGTCCGGTGGTCGGGTATGGCGATGACGATACCGTCGAATCAACCACCCTGATCGCCTCTCCAAAAGGCAGACACATCGTGAAAATATAACGCGAAACAGCATATGCTGCGAAACGTTATAGTGCTACCGTATTCAATCAGGCACGGACCGATGATCAAGACTTTCAGGGACAAGCAAACCGAAGCGGTCGCCAGCGGATTGGTCGCCAGAAGATTGCCCCGGGACATTCAGCGCGTTGCCTTGCGCAAACTTCGCCAGCTGGAAGCCGCCAAGGCACTGGACGATTTGCGTGTACCACCGGGTAATAAGCTGGAGCCGCTGCATGATGATCGGGCGGGTCAACACAGCATCCGAATCAACGCTCAATGGCGCGTCTGTTTCCGCTGGATCGACGGCGATGCTTACGACGTGCAAATCGTGGACTACCACTGAGGACATAACATGACAATCCGCCCAGACCTGCTGGCCGAAACCTCTGGCGAGCAATTGCCCAACATTCACCCTGGTGAAATCCTGATGGAGGAATTCATCATGCCTCTGGGCCTTACCAAAAATGCAGTAGCTACCGCCATCGGCGTACCCGCCACTCGCATTGGCGAAATCGTTCGCGGCACCCGTGCCATCAGCGCCGACACTGATCTTCGGCTTTCACGGTTCTTTGGCACCTCGGAAGGCTACTGGCTGGCGCTGCAGTGCACCCATGACCTGGAGGCTGCCAAACGTGCGGGGCACTATGAAAACATTCCTCGCTATGCTGCGTAGGAGCGCACCTGATCGAATTCATTGCGACCCTGACGCAGCCTGCGGCAGCTGCTACGCCGACTTGTAGCAGCGGCCGCAGGCCGCGTCACGGCGTCAGCTCTCCCCTTCCACATCCTCAAGGCTGAACGTTTCGGTGTGGTCGTCGTAGGAGAAGATCTCCGCGTACCGCCCCCAGCTGATCACGCTTTCCAGGGTCTGCTCGACGAAGGCTTCGGTCAACGAATCTTCCAGCTCCTGCTCGAAACGCACGCGCGGGGCGTGGTGGCCGCGGCGTTCCTGCAGGATCAGGCGGATGCGCGCCGCCAGCGGCACGTTGCGCACCAGGTGCTCGGCGAACAGGGTCTTGCGCTCCTGGGTGCCGAAGTCGGCGAACAGCTTGCCCGGCTCGGTCAGGGTGATGTCCGCGCCCTTGAGCTCGACGAAGCCCAGGTGCTCGAGCATTTCCGCCACCGGGAACAGGTCGTCCACCTCCAGCAGCAAACGCTCGGCCACCATGGGCATGCCGGCGTGGCCGTGGTACGGCTCGGCCGCCAGGGCTTCCATCAAACCGGCCATGAGGTTGGTGGACACGTCGGGCAGCGGGCTGCCGACTTTCAGCTCGGCCCTGCCCTTGCTGGCGTCGGCGCTGCGGCGGTCGGTCATCAGCGCGTAGATGTCGTCGATCATATTGCGGAAGGTGGGGTCCAGGCGGTTGCGCGGGTGCGCGAACGGCACGCGGATCTGCGCCACCACGCGCCCGGGGTTGGACGACAGCACCAGGATGCGGTCGCACATCAGCACCGCTTCCTCGATGTTGTGGGTGACGATCAGGATCGACTTGATCGGCAGCTGCTTGTCGCTCCACAAGTCCAGCAGGTCGGTGCGCAGGGTCTCTGCGGTGAGCACGTCCAGCGCCGAGAACGGCTCGTCCATCAGCAGCAGCGTGGGGTTCACCACCAGCCCCCGGGCGAAGCCCACGCGCTGGCGCATGCCGCCGGACAGCTCGCGCGGGTAGGCGTTCTCGAAACCGTCCAGGCCGATCAGGTCGATGGCCGCCAGGGCCCGCTGGCGGGCTTCCTTGCGCGGCACCTTGAGCGCATGCAGGCCGGCTTCCACATTCTCAAGCACCGTCAGCCAGGGGAACAGCGCAAAGGTCTGGAACACCATGGCCACGCCCTCGGCCGGGCCGGTCAGCGGCTCGCCGCGGTACAGCACCTCGCCCGCGCTGGGCTCGATGAGGCCGGCGATGATGCGCAGCAGGGTCGACTTGCCCGAGCCGGAACGCCCCAGCAAGCCAACGATTTCACCCTCGCGCAGGGTCAGGTCGACGTCGCTGAGCACCTGCAGGGTCTCCTTGCCCTTGCCGAAGCCGCGGCTGACGTTGCTCAGCGAGAAAATCTGCGCGGTGTTGCCCGGGTGTTGGTTCAAGGTATTCATCCACGGTTCCCCATTCAATTCATGCGCAGCTTGTTTTCAGCCATGGCGTACATCGGGCGCCACACCACCCGGTTGAACAGCACCACGAACAGCGACATCACCACCACCCCCAGGGTGATCTTGGGGAAGTCGCCGTCTGCCGTGGTTTGCGCGATATAAGCGCCCAGCCCGTGGGCCACGACCTTGTCCTGGCCCCAGGCGACGAATTCGGAAACGATGCTGGCGTTCCAGGCACCGCCCGACGCGGTGATCGCGCCGGTCACGTAATAGGGGAAAATCCCCGGCAGCATCACCGTGCGCCACCACTGCCAGCCGCGGATGCGGAAGTTCGCCGCCGCCTCGCGGAAATCGTTGGGGAAGGCACTGGCGCCGGCGATGACGTTGAACAGGATGTACCACTGGGTGCCCAGCACGATCAGCGGGCTCAGCCACACGTCCGGGTTCAACTGGTAGCGCAAAATGACGATGACGAACACCGGGAACAGCAGGTTGGCCGGGAACGCCGCGAGGAACTGCGCCAGCGGCTGGACCTTCTCCGCCCACTTGGGCCGCAGGCCGATCATCACCCCCAGCGGCACCCAGATCAGCGACGCCACGACGATCAGCAACAGCACCCGCAGCAAGGTAATCAGGCCCAGGCCCACCACGTGCAGGCATTCACCCAGGCCCACTTCACTGCCCACGTACTCGACGATGTGCCACAGCGCATACAGGGTCAGCGCACTGATGGCCAGGTTCCACACCCAGTCCACCAGCCGCGACGCCGCCGGGTTGACGCTGGCCCGGCGTTGACGGCGTGGCAGGCTGAAGCGGCGGTTGCCCAGGCGGCCGATGGTGCGGGTGACGGGCCGCAGCATGCGCTGTACCAGGCGCGTGCGCTGGATCAGGTTGAGCACCCAGGACTCCGGCGCGCCGGCCTGGGAGGCGGTGTTTTCCATGCGGAACTTGTCGGCCCAGGCCACCAGCGGGCGGAACAGGAACTGGTCGTACAGCAGGATCACCACCACCATGGCCAAAATCACGTAGCCCACGGCCTTGAGGTCCTGCTGCAGGATGGCGGTGGCCAGGTACGCGCCCACGCCCGGCAGGGTGATGGTCTTGTCGCCCACGGTGATCGCCTCGGACGCCACCACGAAGAACCAGCCGCCGGACATGCTCATCATCATGTTCCACACCAGGCCCGGAATGGCGAACGGCACGTCCAGTTTCCAGAAGCGCTGCCAGGCCGACAGCTGCATGTTGCTGGCCACCTCGGCCAGGTCGTTGGGCACCATGCGCAGCGACTGGTAGAAGCTGAACGTCATGTTCCACGCCTGGCTGGTGAAGATCGCAAAGATCGCCGCGCACTCGGCGCCCAGCACCCGGCCGGGGAACAGCAGCAGGAAGAAGGTCACGGTGAACGAGATATAGCCCAGCACCGGCACCGACTGGAGAATGTCCAGCACCGGCACCAGCAGCTTCTCCGCACGCCGGCTCTTGGCCGCCAGGGTGCCATAAATCAAGGTGAACACCAGCGACGCGGCCATGGCCGCGAGCATGCGCAAGGTGGTGCGCACGGCGTACTCGGGCAGGTCGGCCGGGTCCAGGGAAATCACCTGGGTCTGCAGGGTGGAGATCGGTGCCCAGGTCTGGTGGGCGCCAATGGAGAAGAACAGCAGGAAGCCCACCACCAGTGGCAGGGCCATGAGGTCCCAGCGGTTGGGCAGCAACCGTAGCGTCGACGCCGGAATGTAGTGACGCAGTACCTTGTTCATAGGGCAAGTTCCGGCATTAACCTGCGCGCACGCCGCACGGCCACGCGGACCGTTACAGCACAGCACAAGATCAGGGGTTGGTAAAATAATGTCGGCGCGGCGCCGGGTGGGCGCCGTCGCCGCGGAGTATAGGTAGGTGATTGTTACAATGGCGTAAAATAAGCGTCACGTTTGCCGTTCGTTCAGGTTCGGCCCACGCGCCCTAGCTCAACTTGCGGTGCTCTACCCGTTGGGCCTTGTAGATCCCTGTGTGCCCCGACACCAGGTAGCTGGCGATGCACGCCACCGCTGCCAGCGGCCCGATGTCGGCGCCGAACAGCTCCATGGCCATGATGATGGTCGCCAGCGGCGTGTTGGCGGCGCCGGCGAACACGGCGACGAAACCGATGCCCGCCAGCATCGCGAACGGCAGGTGCAGGAGCGGTGCCAGGGCGTTGCCCAGGGTGGCGCCGATGTAGAACAGTGGCGTCACTTCGCCGCCCTTGAAACCCGAGCCCAGGGACGCCACGGTGAACACCAGTTTGCCGGCCCAGTCCCACGGCGCTACGGGTACTTGGAAGGCCTGGACGATACCGGGAATGCCCAGGCCAATGTAGTCGTAGGCGCCCAGCGCCCACACCGCCAGGGCAATGACGATGCCGCCCACGAACGGCCGCAGCGGCGGGTAGCCGATCAGCCGTTTCACCAGCGCGCCCAGGCGGTGGGTGGCGCTGGCGAACAGCAGCCCGGCGAGGCCGAAGACCACCCCGGCGATCAGCACTGCCACCAGGCTCCAGGCACCCACCGGGACGATCTCACCGATGGCGTAGTGCACGTGGTGCACGCCCCACAGCAGGCCCACCTGGTCGGCGACGATGGCCGCCACCATGCACGGGAACAAGGCGTCGTAGCGCATGCGCCCGATGGCCAGCACCTCCAGGCCGAACACCGCGCCGGCCAGCGGCGTGCCGAACACCGAGGCAAAGCCTGCAGCAATACCGGCCATGAGGATGATGCGCCGGTCTTCGCGGCGCAGGCGCAGCAGGTGCGTGAGCTGGTCGGCCAGCGCCCCGCCCATCTGCACCGCCGTGCCCTCGCGGCCCACCGAGGCGCCGAACAGGTGCGACACCAGGGTGCCGCCCAGCACAAGCGGCACCATGCGCAGCGGCACAACGTTTTTCGGGTCGTGGATTTCGTCGATCAGCAGGTTGTTGCCCGCCTCCACCGACTTGCCCAGCCGGTAGTAGATCCAGCCCACCACGAAGCCAGCCACGGGCAGCAGCGCGATCAGCCAGCGGTGGCTTTCACGGGTGCCGGTGACGTAGTCCAAGGCAAACAGGAAAAACGCCGAGGCACTGCCGGCCAGCACGGCCACCAGGCTTGCCAGCAGCAGCCATTTACCCAGGTAGGGCAGCAGTTGCAGTTGTTCGAAACGCTTGAATCTTGACATGAAGGGGTCAGCCACAAGGAAAAGAAGGTGCCTGACCAAGAGGGATTTGTTGCGCGTACGCCTACAGCCCCTGTGATCAGGTGTCTGTAGGCATCATCAGCTGCGGCCAGCGCGGCGGTTCAAGGAGGAATGCCATCTCCGGAGCGGCATCATAGCCAAAGAGCCCAGCCGCACACAACAGCGACCCCACCGCTCCCTACGGAATATTCACCCCCGTAGCAGCGGCCGCAGGCCGCGTCCCAGGTACCGCACAGGGCCCAGGACGCGGCCTGCGGCCGCTGCTACGGTGTTATAGGGCGGCGATGGGGACGGTTTCCCAGAGGGCGCGGCGCGCGGCGCCGAGGTAATCGCTGGCCACGCTTACCGGAGTGTCGAAGCGCAGGTAGGCCAGCGCCTGCGGCTCATGCCGTGGCCAGGTGGGCAGCGCCGCGGTCTGTGGGCTGCCGGTGTGGGCGAAGGCGATGAAGCTGTCGCGCATCTGCTCGGACAGCCTCTGCTCCGCCGCGGTGAAACTGCCACGCCCCTTGCCCGGCTGGCCCAGGCCAAAGGTGTAGGGAATGTCGCTGCCATGGCACGGCCCGTAGGGCCCGGCATTGGCGTAGTCGAAACGATACGCCCACACCGGCGCGCCCGCGGCGGCCAGGCGGTCGGCCAGGCGCAGGGCCGGCACGCCGACGAAGATGTCGCTGAACAGCTCGCGCTGCCAGTCGCCCTCGGCGCCCGTGCTCTGCTGGTAGGTCTGCTCGACCTGCGCCCAGGTGGCCTCGCCGACCTTGGCGCGCACCCGCGCCGGCAACCCCTCCAGCAGGTTCACCGCCTTGCCGGCGACGAACAGCCCGCTTTCGTCGCGGCAGTGGCCAATCAGCGTCGGCACCGGGTGGAGCGCCTCCAGCGGGTGCACGGGCAGCAGGCTGCCGTCCACCGCCGGGTGGTAGGCCTCGCCGCCCAACAGCGGCGTATTCGACTGCTCCGCCACCTTGATGAACAGGTTGTTCAGCTCGGCCACCGGCATCTGCTGCAACTGCGCGGCATCCACGCCGCCCGCCTGCAGCACCTGGTGCAGCACCTGCGCGGCCTCGTCGGCCTGGAACAACGGCCGCGCACCGCCGCTCTGGATGATCGCGCGGGCGAACAGGCCCTTGGCCGCCGGCACGCCCAGCAGGCAGCCGATGGACATGGCCCCGGCCGACTCGCCCATCACCGTCACGTTGTGCGGGTCGCCGCCGAAGGCGCTGATGTTGTCGCGCACCCAGCGCAGCGCGGCGACCTGGTCCTGCAGGCCAAGGTTGGCGGCGCCCGGCTCCGCATGCACACCCAGGTAGCCAAAGCCGCCCATGCGGTAGTTCACCGTGACGAAAATCAGGTCACCCCGACGGGCATAGTCGCTGCCATCGAAGCGCGGGTCGCCACCACTGCCCAGCACGAACGCGCCGCCATGCAGCCACACCAGCACCGGGCGCACGTGCACTGCCGGGCTGGCGGGCGCCCAGACGTTGAGGTACAGGCAGTCCTCCTCGCCCTTGGGCTTGTCCTGCAACACCGGCGGATAGGGTTGCTGCACTGCCCAAGGGCCATAGGCCTCGGCCTTCAGGGGTGCGTACCAGGCCTGCAGCGGCTGCGGTGCCTTGAAGCGCAACTTGCCCACCGGTGGCCGGGCGAACGGCACGCCCTTCCAGCTGCGGGTGCCGTCGGCCTGCTGCTGGCCTTGCAGCACGCCCTGGGCGACGGTCACCTGGGTGGGCGAAGCCAGGTCGGCCAGGGCGAACGGCGGCAACAGCGCGGCGGTGGAAACGCTGAGGCAGTGCTGGAGAAAACGGCGACGGGATGATTCGAGTGGCATCAAGACCTTCCTTGGAGCATCAGCTCCTTGCTTGTTGTTATGCGCCGGCGAGCGGCCTTGGAAGAATAGATAGTGAGCTAATGACCCGACAGAAAATAAATTGCCAACGGTGCGATCAGCGCACGCTTTAGGTTCCGTAGGAATTTTCTTCAGATCTTTGGGAAACGTCCTACTTAACTGATGGGGTTACGCCGTTACCGTCCCCTTGCGCCGTCTGTTCAAGCGCGCAAGCCCGTCAGCCACGGATGCTGCCGGCCCGATGACCCCAAGGGAGCTACCCATGCGCCTGCTGTTCGCCCGTCTCTACGCCCCGCTGTTTTTCTTCGGTTTCCTCGCCGCCGGCCTGTGGCTGGTAGGCGACGGCTTGCCGCTGCCCCTGCTGCTGGTGCTGCTGGCCACAGCCGTCATCGTCGCCACCCTGGCCGAACGCTGGCTGCCCTACCGCCCGCAATGGAACGCCAGCCACCAGGACGAGCCGCGCGACCTGCTACACGCGCTGGTCAACGAGGGCATCAATGGCCTGGGCGTCATCACCATTCCGCTGCTGGCGTTCCTGTTGCCCACCCCCGGGCTGTGGCCCAGCCACTGGCCACTGTGGCTGCAACTGGCGCTGGCGCTGCCGATCGCCGACCTGGGCATTACCCTGGTGCATTTCGCCAGCCACCGCTTGCCGGTGCTGTGGCGCCTGCACAGCGTGCACCACAGCGTGCCGCGCATGTACGGTTTCAACGGGTTGATGAAACACCCGCTGCACCAGACCCTGGAAGCGCTGGGCGGCGTGCTGCCGTTGCTGTTGCTGGGGCTGCCGCCGCAGTTGGCGGCGTTGCTGGGCTTTGCCGTGGGCATTCAATTGCTGCTGCAGCACAGCAATGTCGACATGCGCATCGGCGCGCTGCGCCATGTGTTCGCCTGGGCGCCGGTGCACCGCCTGCACCACCTGAAATACGGGCGTGTGGGGGACGTGAATTTCGGCCTGTTTTTCACCTGCTGGGACCGGCTGCTGGGCACGGCGCTGCACCTGCCCGGCTACCGCCTGGGCGATGACGTGGGCATTGGCGACCGGCCGGATTACCCGGTGGGGTATGTGGCCCAGTGCGTGGAGCCGTTTCGGGCGCAGCGCAAGCAGGACGCGGCGGTAGTGCCGGAAGCCTTGCGCGCGGCGTTGGGTGGGCGGCGCAACTGACACGCCTTTGTGGGAGCTGGCTTGCCAGCGAGATGTTCAGGCCCTGAAAGCTCGCTGGCAAGCCAGCTCCCACATAAAACGTCAGGCGGTCAGCGTTGCCCCGCCGTCCACCACCAGGTCCTGCATGGTCACGTGGCTGGCCAGGTCCGAGGCCAGGAACAGCACCACGTTGGCGATCTCGTCCGGCGTGGCGATCTTGCGCAACGGGATACCCAGCTTGTACTGCTCGGGCAGGCCGGCCACCAGGCGCGTGAAGCCCTGGGGGCCGCCGACCATGTCGCGCAGCATCGGCGTGTCGGTGCTGCCTGGCGACACCAGGTTGCAACGCACGCCGTGTTCGGCCAGTTCCAGGCCGATGCAGTTGTTCAGCGCCACCATGGCCGCTTTCGACGCGCAGTAGGCGGCCATGTTCAGGCGCGGCACGTGGGCGGCGTTGGAGGCGATGCTTACCACCGCGCCCTGGCCCTGGGCCTTGAACACCGGCACCAGCTGGCGGAACAGGTAGAACGGCCCGGAGACGTTGACGTCGAAGCAGGCCTGCCAGTCGTCCACCGACAGCTCATCGCTATTGCCCAGGCGCAGCACGCCGGCACCGTTCACCAGCACGTCGATACGCGGCTGCTGGCCGAGCATTTCCTGGCACACCTGCTCCACGGCGATGGGGTCGGTGACGTCCAGCACCACAGTCCGGAAGGTGTAAGCGGGCTCATTGAAGGCGCGGTCGAAACCGATCACCTGAGCGCCGGCGGCCTGGAAACGCAACGCCACCTGCAAGCCAATGCCCTGCCCCGCGCCCGTCACCCATACGCACTTGTTGGTAAAATCCATTGCAGCTACTCACGGCAAGCCGCCCCACACTCGGGGCGGCGAATCAAAGGGAAATCAGGCGGCCTGGCGCTTGGCCGACAGCACCGCCAACCAGCCGGCCAGGGTCGGCTTGCTCGCCAGCTCGGCAAAGCTGACGTCCAGGCCGTCGCGCTGCCAGTTGCCGATCAGGGTCATCACCTGCACCGAGTCCAGGCCGTAGTCCATCAGGTTGTCGTCGGCGCCCGGCTCGCCGTCGTCGGCGTCCAGGAACGGCGTGAGCTGGGCCAGCAGCCAGGCCTGGTCCAGCGCTTGGCCCTGCTGGCCAATGATGCTCTGCACGTCGGTGACGAAGCCCGAACGGGTGGCCACGTAGCGCAGGGCCATGCGGTGCTCTTCCTCGGAGAAATCGGCCAGCGCGTCGCCGACGAAGAACGGCTTGATGTCACGCATGAACGCCTCGGTGGCGCTGACCATGCAGCCGATGTGGGCGTACACGCCGCAGATGATCAGTTGGTCGCGCCCGCCTTCCTTGATCATCTGCTCCAGCGGCGAGCGAATGAACGCGCTGTAGCGCCATTTCACCAGCACCGTGTCCTGGGGCAGCGGGCGCAGCGGCGCCACCACCTGCTGCACCTGGCGGCTGGCCGTGGTCAGGCCCGGGCCCCACATGTCGTTGAGCAGCGCACGGTCCTGGGGGCTCTGCTCGGACGGCTGGGCGGTGTACACCACCGGGATGCCCTGGGCGTGGCACCAGGCGCGCAGGGCCACGACGTTGGCCACCAGCTGGGCCACCAGCGGGCTGTCTTCGCCGTAGAAGTCGAGGAAGTATTCCTGCATGTCGTGAATCAGCAGCACCGCCCGCGACGGGTCGAGGGCCCAGTTGACCTTGTTGGCCGGGAAGCTGGCGACCGTGGGCATGGGGTAGCTGGCGAGTTTCGGGATAGCCATGGGTAAAGCCTTATGCGGATGCGTTGTCGAGGGCTGCGCGCAGGGTCTCGCGCAGCTGCTTCTTGTTGATCTTGCCGACGGCGGTCAAGGGCAGCTCGGCCATGAACTGGAAGCGGTCGGGCAGCTTGTAGTCGGCCACGCCCTGGGCGCGCAGGTACTTGCGCAGGTCCGAGGGTTTCAGCGCAGGGTCGTTGGCCACCACGCAGGCGCAGCTCTTCTCGCCCATCAGCTCGTCGGGGATGGCCACCAGGGCCACGTGGGTCACGGCCTGGTGGTGCAGCAGCAGGTTCTCGATTTCCTCGGCGGCGATTTTCTCGCCGCCGCGGTTGATCACGTCCTTCACCCGGCCGACTACTTTCAGGTAGCCGTCGGCGTCCTGCTGCACCACGTCGCCGGAGTAGTAGAAGCCTTCGGCGTCGAACACCTGGGCGTTGTGCTCGGGGGCCAGGTAATAGCCCCGGAAGGTGTACGGGCCACGGGTGGCGAGCATGCCCGGCTCACCCGGCGGCACGGCGCGGCCCTCTTCGTCGAGCACACAGACCTCGTCGTCGGCGCTCATGGGGCAGCCCTGGGTGGTGAACACCCGCTCGCTGTCGTCGTCCAGGCGGGTGTAGTTGACCAGGCCCTCGGCCATGCCGAACACCTGCTGCAGCTGGCAGCCCAATTCTTCAGGCACGCGACGCGCCAGGGCCTCGGAGAAGTTGGCGCCGCCCACCTGCAGCACCTTCAGGCTGTGCAGGCGCGCGCGATGCTCGGGCGCGGCGCGCAGCCACAGGGCCACCGCCGGCGGTACCAGCGGCACCCAGTCGACGCCATGGCGCTCGATCAGCGCGAAGCAGTTCAGCGGCTCGGGGTCGCTGGCCATCACCACGCAGCCACCAGCGATGAACACGCCCAGGGCGCCGGGCGAACTCATGGTGTAGTTGTGGCCGGCCGGCAAGGCGCTGAGGAAGCACGTGGCCGGGGTCAGGCCGCACAGCTCCACGCTGCGGCGCAGGCTGTAGTAGTAATCGTTGTGGGTGCGCGGGATCAGCTTCGGCGTGCCGGTGCTGCCGCCCGACAGCTGGAAGAACGCCACCTGGCCGCCTTCGCTGGGGCTGGCGACGAAGTGGCGCGCTGGGGTTTGCAGGTGCGTCTGCAGGTCGGCGCCGTCGAGCACCACGGTGGCCAGGCTCGGCGCCACGTCACGCAGTTCGTCGAGGAACACGTCGTTGGCGAACAGGGCGTGGCGGCTGGAAGCAATCAGCACCTTGGGCTGGATCTGCCGGGCGTAGGCCAGCAGTTCCTGGCGCTGGTGGCTGAACAGTGCGTTGACCGGCGCCACGCCCAGCTTCAACAGGGCGAAGAAGGTGACGTAGAACTCGGCGATGTTGGGCAGCTGCACCAGCGCCGCGTCGTGAGTGCGCAGGCCGCTGGCGTGCAGGTAGGCCGCGAGGTTGTCGGACTGGCGGTCCAGCTCGGCGTAGCTGAGGGTACGCTCGCCGCAGATGATCGCCGGGGCGTCCGGGCGCGCCTGCACCTGCTGGGCAAGAATGTCGGTCATCGGCCGGTCCAGCCAGTGGCCCTGGGCGCGGTAGTGGGCGGCCAGGTCAGCCGGCCAGGGCGTGAAAGCGATGCTCATGCGCAGCCCGCCTGTGCGTCGAGGCCGCAGGCGGCCAGCATGGTGCCGAGCTTGGCCTGGGTTTCCTTCCATTCCGATTCGGGGCACGAGGCCTCGACGATGCCGGCGCCGGCGAACAGGCGAATGCGGTCATGCTGCACGGTGCCGCAGCGGATGGTCACCACCCACTCGCCGTTGCCGTGGCTGTCGCACCAGCCCACCATGCCGCTGAACAGGCCGCGGGTCTCGGGTTCGACCAGGTCGATCAGCTTGCGCGCCAGTTGCGTGGGCGCGCCGCACACGGCCGGCGTGGGGTGGATCTGGCAGGCCAACTGCAGCGCCGAGGTGTTGGGGTCGCGCAGTTGCCCCTGCAAGGCGGTGGACAGGTGCCACATGGCGGCGGTGCTCAGCAGCGACGGGCCAGGCGGCACGTCCAGCTGGCTGCACACCGGTTCCAGCACGCGGCGGATGTCGTCGATCACCAGGCTGTGCTCGTACTGGTCCTTTTCCGACACCAGCAGCGCCTCGCCCACTTCGCGGTCCTGCACCGGGTCGACGCGGCGCTTGGCAGAGCCGGCCAGGGGGTTGGTGAACACCTGGTCGTCGGTCTTGCGCACCAACAGCTCGGGGCTCACGCCGATCAGCTCGGCGCCGTCGGCCATGGGCACGCGGAAGTGGTAGCCCGAGGGGTTCTGGGCGGCCAGGTTGGCCAGCACCTGCTCGACATCCACCGGCTGGGTCAGCTGCACGTCGAGCTGACGCGACAGCACGGCCTTGCGGATGGTGCTGGAGCGGAAGTTGGCGATGGCCTGGTTGACGGCGGCCTTGAAGCCGGCTTCGTCGGGAATGCTGCGCTGGTTCAGCACCGCCGGGCGCGCGGCCTCGGCCTGGGTAGCAGCCGCTGGCTGCTCGTCGCGCCAGGCGCACTGGCGGGGAATGTACAGGCAGGACGGCTGGGTGGTGTCGAAGGGAATCGCGCCCATCACAATGGGGTTGTCGATGCCGGCCTCGCGGGCCCGCGCCAGCGCGGCGCCGACTTCGGCGAGGAACGCGCTGGAGGACACGCCGCCGCTGCCGGCCGCGCTATTGATACGGCTGAAGATACCTTGGCCGCGCAGGCTGCGCGTGCCGGAACGGAAGAGGAACTGCGCCTCTTTGCTACCGTCTGGCGTACGGTATCGCTCGTTTTCCAGGTGGTGTGTCGTCATGACGTTCGCCTCGTGACTCGTAATGAGAATTGCTATCAATCATGTTAAGGTTATGGATAGCAGGAAACGTTGTCAACGAGACCTCGGTCTCACCGCCGGTACAAACCCACCCTGTAGCAGCGGCCGCCAGGCCGCGTCAGGGCCGCCACGATTTCCATTCCGGGCCCGGACGCCGCCCGGCGGCAGCTGCTACGGGGCGTGTATCGGCGGCGATACGTGCTTGTGGTTGCAGGCACACACCTCATTGATAAAAATGAGATTTATTCTCCACCAGGGACGCCTATCTTCATGCCCATCCGATTCCCCCGCCCTTCCCTGCGCGCCGGCCTGTGCCTGCTGGCCGCCTGCCTGCCGCTGCTGGCCGGCAGCGCCTACGCCGACGCCGGCTGGCCGCGCACCCTCAACGGCGAGCACGGCAGCGTGGTGCTCAACCACGCGCCCACGCGCATCGTCTCCACCAGCGTGACCCTCACCGGCGCGCTGCTGGCCATTGACGCGCCGGTGATCGCCAGCGGCGCCACCACGCCCAACAACCGCGTCGCCGACGACCAGGGCTACCTACGCCAGTGGGGCGCGGTGGCCAAGGCGCGCAACGTGCAGCGCCTGTACATCGGCGAAGCCAACGCCGAAGCAGTGGCGGCCCAAGCGCCGGACCTGATTTTGATCAGCGCCACCGGCGGCGACTCGGCCATAGCCCTGTACGACCAACTCTCGGCCATCGCCCCGACCCTGGTGGTGAACTACGACGATAAAAGCTGGCAGCAGCTGGAAACCCTGTTGGGCGAGGCCACCGGCCATGAAGCCCAGTCTGGCCAGCTGATCGAAGCCTTCGCCGAGCGCCAGGCGCAGCTGCGCAACAGCCTCAAGCTGCCGCCGCAGCCGGTGTCGGCGTTCGTCTACAACCCGGCCGCGCGCCAGGCCAACATCTGGACCGCTGCCTCGCCCCAGGGCCAACTGCTGGCGCAACTGGGCTTCGAACTGGCAGAGCCCTCGCCGGCCCTGGCCAACAGCCAGAACATGGGCAAGCGCAAGGACATCATCCAGGCCGGCGGCGAGCACATGGCCGACGCGCTCACTGGCCAGAGCTTCCTGATGTTCGCCGCGGAACCGGCGGACACCAAGGCCATCCTCGGCAACACGCTGCTGGCGCACCTGCCGGCCATCGATAGCCAGCGCGTGTACGCCCTGGGCGCCGACACCTTCCGCCTCGACTACTACAGCGCCAACCACCTGCTCGACCGCCTGCAGGCGCAGTTCGGCACGCCCGGCGCTCAGGCCGCCACGGCGTCGAACTGAACCCGGCGCAGCTGGCGCATGCCCAGCGCCAGCACCAGCCCCACCGCCATCGCCGCCAGGCCGAACGCCAGGGCGGCGTTGGCCGGTAGCAGCCACGAGCCTAAGCCCCCCAGCAACGCCGCGCCCAGGGCGTCACCACTGACGTTCTGCGCGGTCCACAGGCCGTTGACCCGGCCCAGCAGGTGGTCCGGGGTCTGCGCCTGGATCAGCGCGTACTGCAGCAGCGCGTTCACCGCACTCAAATAACCAAAACCGGCCAGGCACAGCAGCGCCAGCCAGAACGACGGCACCACGCTGAACCCGGCGATGGCGGCAAACGCCAACAGCGCCGTGGCCAGCATGCGCTTGCCAGGGCGCGGCGTGGCCGCCAGGCGGCCGCTGGTGATGGCACCGATGGCCGCGCCCAGCGGCGTGGCCGCGTACATCAGGCCTAGGTGCGCGGGGTCCAGCTGCCAGGCGAGGCCCAGCGCCGGGTACAGCACGCGCACGGCGCTGGCCAGGGTCAGCAAGGCGCCAATCAGCGCCACGGTGCCCACCACGCGGTTTTCGACCAGGAAGCCGATGCCGGTGGCCAGCGCCTTCAGCGGGTGCTCGCGCGGCACCGGCGGTGGCGGCAACGCTGGCAGGCGCAGCAACAGCAGCACCGTAATCAACGTGCCGAACGCCGCCAGGCCATAGTTCCAGGCCACGCCCCCGGCGCTGATCAACAGCCCGCCCAGCAAGGGCGAGAGAATCGAGCCGATGCGCACGGTGAGCATGCTGATGGCCCCCGCCTGCACCATGTGCTCGCGGCCCACCAGCGCCGGCGTCGCCGCCAGCAAGGCGGTGACGCCAATGGCGCCGAAGAAGCCGTCCCACAGCGATAGCGCATAAATAGCCAGCAGCGACGGCTGCGCCAGGCACGCGTTCAGGCACAGGCCGACAAAGGCGATGCCGCAGGTGGAACGCGCCAGCAGGATCAGCCGGCGCCGCTCATAACGGTCGGCCAGCACGCCACCGAACATCAGGCCGACGAACATGCCGGTGCCGGCCAGTGTCACGGCCAGGCCAACCTGCAGGGGGGAATGGGTGAGGGCCTGGATCTGCACCGGCATGGCAATCGCCAGCAGGCCCAGGGAGATCAGTGACAGCAGCCGGGCAAGGAACACCGCGCGGAACGCCGGGTGGCTGCGCAGCAGGCTGAGGTTGAGAAAAATCGACGGTCTGGCCATGAAACTCCCTTGTATCGACAGGCCTGTATCGATAGGCGAACTACCTATCAAGCGGGCCACATGATAGCATTCGCCAATCAGTCGTATAAACGAATGCTTCGTATTTGTATCGATACATTAAGGCGATTCACGATGTTCGCACCGCTCCGGCAGGGCCGCCCATGAGAGCTTCCCTGCGCCTGCCCCTCACCGCCCTGGCGCTGCTGGGCGCCGTGCTGGCCAGCCTCCAGGTGGGCGCCCACCTGGCCCCGCTGTCACAGGTACTGGACGCCCTGACCGGCGCCTGCACCAGCGTCGACTGCGTGGTCATCACCGACGCGCGCCTGCCGCGCACCCTGGCCGGGCTACTGGCGGGCGCGGCGCTGGGGGTGGCCGGGGCGCTGATGCAGACCCTGACCCGCAACCCGCTGGCCGACCCCGGCATCCTGGGTATCAACGCCGGCGCCAGCTTCGCCCTGGTGGTAGGCATGGCCTGGCTGGGCGTCAACGGCCCGGACCAGTACGTGGTGTGCGCGGTCATCGGCGCGCTGCTGGCCAACCTGCTGGTGACCCTCAGCGGCTTCACCGGCGGTGGCCGCGTGAGCCCCATGCGCCTGACGCTGATGGGCGTGGCGCTGACCGCGGTGCTGGAAGGCATCGGCTCGGGCATCACCCTGCTCAACCCGCTGGTGTTCGACCAGATCCGCTACTGGCAGGCCGGCTCCCTGGACGTACGCAACCTTGAGCTGATCAAGGCCGCCGCCTTGCCCATCGGCACCGGCGTGCTGCTGGCGCTGGGCCTGGGCCGCGCGCTGGACAGCCTGGGCATGGGCCTGGACATGGCCGCTGCCCTTGGCACCCGGGTGCTGCGCACGCAACTGCTGGGGCTGCTGGCGATCACCCTGCTGTGCGGCGCGGCCACGGCGATGGTCGGCCCCATCGCCTTCGTCGGCCTGATGATGCCGCACCTGGCGCGCTGGCTGGCCGGGCCCGAGCATGGCCGGCAGCTGCCGTTCACCCTGCTGCTGACGCCTACTGTGTTGCTGCTGGCCGACACCCTGGGCCGGCTGATCACCGCTGGCGAGCTGCGGGTGTCGGTGATGACCGCCTTTATCGGCGCGCCGGTGCTGATCTGGCTGGCGCGCCGCCAGCGCCTGGGGGCCAACTGATGAGCCGCTTGCACAGCAGACGCCCGCTGTTCACCGCCGCCGCCCTCGCCCTGCTGTGCCTGGCGTTGGCCGCCTGGGCGCTGGCCAGCGGCAGCCTGGCGCTAAACCTGGGCCAGGTGCTGGACGCACTGCGCGGCCAGGGCGCACCCGGCACCCAGCTGATCGTGCTGCAATGGCGCCTGCCGCGGGTGGTGGCGGCGCTGGTGCTGGGCGCGGCGCTGGCGGTCAGCGGCGCGATCTTCCAGTCGCTCATGCGCAACCCGCTGGGCAGCCCCGACATCATGGGTTTCAACACCGGCGCCTACAGCGGCGTGCTGGTGGCCCTGGTGCTGTTTCACGGCAACACCCTGGGCAGCGCCTCGGCGGCGCTGATTGGTGGCCTGCTGACTGCCGTGGTGGTCTACCGCCTGGCCTGGCGCAACGGCATCAGCACCCTGCGGCTGATCATTATTGCCCTGGGCGTGCGCGCCATGCTGGTGTCGTTCAACACCTGGGTCGTGGTCAACGGCTCGCTGGAGGCCACGCTGTCGGCGGGCCTGTGGAACGCCGGCACGCTCAACGGCATCACCTGGGCCAAGGCCGTGCCGGCGCTGCTGTGCATCGCCGTGGCGCTGGCCGGCAGCCTGGTGCTGAGCCAGCGCATGCGCCTGCTGGAAATGGGCGATGACACCGCCAACGCCCTGGGCGTGCCGGTGGAGCGCTCGCGCCTGCTGCTGCTGTTGATGGGCGTGATACTCACCGCCGCCGCCACCGCCGTGGCCGGGCCTATTTCATTCCTGGCCCTGGCGGCGCCGCAGATTGCCCGGCGCCTGAGCCCCTCGCAACACCTGACTCTGCCGCTGGCGGCGCTGACCGGCGCGGCCTTGTTGCTGGCCGCCGACCTGGCCGCCCAGCGCCTGTTCCTGCCCTACCAACTGCACGTCGGGCTGATTACCGTCAGCCTCGGCGGGCTCTACCTGATTGGCCTTCTGATTCGGGAAACCCGCAAGCGATGACCGCCCTGCCCGCCCCTTCGCGCCTCTGGGCCGAGCAACTGACCTTGGGCTACGACGACAAGGTCGTGGCCCGCGACCTGTCCGTGCACATCCCCGACGGCGAACTGACCGTGATCATCGGCCCCAACGCCTGCGGCAAGTCGACCTTGCTGCGCACCTTGAGCCGCCTGCTGCAGCCGGCCGCCGGCCAGGTGTGGCTGGACGGCCAGGCCATCAGCCGCTACCCCACCAAGGAGGTGGCACGGCGCCTGAGCCTGCTGCCGCAAAGCTCCACTGCACCCAGCGACATCCTGGTGCGCGACCTGGTGGCGCGCGGGCGCTACCCGCACCAGACCCTGTTCAGCCGCTGGAGCGCCGCCGACGAAGCCGCGGTGCAAGGCGCCATGGCCGCCACCGGCGTCGCCGAGCTTGCGGAAAAACCGGTGGACACCCTGTCCGGCGGCCAGCGCCAGCGCGTGTGGATCGCCATGGTGCTGGCCCAGCAGACGCCGCTGGTGCTGATGGACGAACCCACCACCTGGCTCGACATCACCCACCAGATCGACCTGCTGGAACTGCTGCGCGAACTCAACCGCGACCAGGGGCACACGCTGGTGGTGGTGCTGCATGACCTGAACCACGCGTGCCGCTACGCCACGCACCTGATCGCCATGCGTGGCGGCAAGGTGCTTGCCAGCGGCAAGCCGGCCGACATCGTCACGCCCGAGTTGATCGAGGCGGTGTATGGTTTGAAGTGCGTGATCATCGACGACCCCGTGGCGGGCACGCCGATGATCGTGCCGCTGGGGCGCTGATGGGTTAGGGGTGACCTCAAGGCGCATGTCAGGAGATTTTTAGCGCACATGAAATCGAGCGCCGCCCGCGCGGCGCATCGCCGCCTGACGCGCAACCCGGCTCCTACATCTGTTTCGGGCCAGTTATGCCTTTAAGGCCACCTCGACCGCCCTCCTGCACCACCACAAATCTGCAGTGAACAAACAAGGCGTGCCAGCTGATTTCACAGACAAAATTGGCCCGAAACAAACGGTAGGAGCCGGGTTGCGCGTCAGGCGGCGATGCGCCGCGCGGGCGGCGCTCGATCTCAAGACCGCTACAAAAACAAAGACAGGCACCTTCCCACCATCACAACCCCTTCAACGCCCGGTTGATCAACGGCCCCACCTGCGCCATCGAGGCCGGCGAGATGATGTCCACGTGCGCGCACGGCAGGCGGTGCACCTTGAGGCTGCCCACGAACGGCCCCCAGGTCTGCTGCACGTCCATACCTTCGGGCAGGGTCTTCTCGGCCACGAACAAGGTTGCCTCGCCGCTATAGGCCGAGCTGCGCGCCGTGGCCAGCAGGCGCACGGAGTCGGCGTAGTTGGCTTCGATGTCGTCGAACATGCCGCCACCGCCTGCCGCCATCGCCGCATCCTGCAGGCCCTGCTGGGCCGCCAGGAACAGCTCGCGCTCGCGGTTGACCTCGTCCAGCACCTCCTGCTTGAGCACGTTGCGGCCCTGGCGTTCGTCCCAGTTCTGGGTCTCCGGCGGGTAGGTGTCGAGCAGGCCCAGGAAGGCCACCTGCTCGCCCTCTGCCTGCAACCGCGCGGCCACGCCCTGGGCCAGGGTGCCGCCCAACGAATAGCCGGCAAAGTGGTACGGGCCATGGGGCTGCAAGGCGCGCACAGTGAGCAGGTGCGCATCGCAGGCAGCGTCGAGGTTGGCGCAGCTGTGCAGCGGGCCATTGCCGCGCGGCGACTGGATACCCACCAGCGACCAGTGCGGGTCGATGTAGCGCTGCAGCACGCTGAACTGCCAGGCAAAACCCGAGGCCGGGTGGAAGCAGAACAGCGTCGGGCCGTTGCCCTGGCGCAGTGGCAGCACGCTCTCGAAACCGGCCCGGCGGGTTTCGTCTTCGCTCTGCTCGCTGGCCAGCAGCTGGGCCAGGCGCTCCACGGTGGAGGCGATCATCACCTGCCCCACCGCCACCGGCCGCTGCAGTTCGCGACGCAAGGTGGCGGCCAGGCTCATGGCCAACAAGGAATGGCCGCCCAAGGCGAAGAAGTCGTCCTCGGCGTTGACGCCGTCGCGCTCCAACACCCGGGCGAAAGCCCCGGCGATCTGCGTTTCCAGGCCTTCGGCCGGGGCGCGCCCGCAGGCCTTGGCGCTGGCCTGCGGCAACGGCAACGCCTTGCGGTCGAGCTTGCCGGTGGCGCCCAGCGGGAACTCATCCAACTGCACCAAGGCCACCGGTACCATGTGCGCCGGCAGGCGGTCCACCAGGGCCATGCGCAGGGCAACCAGGTCCAGCTCGCGGCTGCCCTGGGCGATCACATAGCCCACCAGTTGGCGCGCATCGCCACCGCCCACCGGGGCCTCGCCCAGCACCCGGGCGTGGGTCACGGCCTGCTCGACGCCCGGCAAGGCCAGCAGCGCGTGGTCGATTTCGCTCAGCTCGATGCGCTGGCCGCGAATCTTCAATTGGTCGTCGCTGCGGCCCAGGTATTCCACCGCGCCGTTGTCCAGCCAGCGCGCCACGTCGCCGGTGCGGTACATGCGCCCGCCGTTGCCGTAGGGGTCGGCGACGAAGCGGCTGGCCGTCAGGTCGGCGCGGCCCAGGTAGGCGTGGGCCAGTTGCACGCCGGTCAGGTACAGGTCGCCGGCAACGCCAGGCGGCACCATGCGCAGGCGCCGGTCGAGGATGCGCAGGCCGGTGTTCCACACCGGGAAACCGATGGGCACGCTGGCGCCCTGCACGCCGGCCAGGGTGTCACCGTGGGCCGGGTACCAGCTGACGTCGACGGCCGCTTCGGTGGGGCCGTAGAGGTTGTGCAGCGGCACGCCAGTGCGGCGCTGCCACAATTGCGACAGATCGGTCGGTAGCGCCTCGCCGCTGCAGAACACCTGGCGCAGGCTGCGGCAATGGGCGATGGCGGCGTCGTCGTTCAAGGCACTGACGAACGCCGCGAGCATCGAGGGCACGAAGTGCGTGGTGGTCACGCCCTGCTCGCTGAACAGCCGCTGCAGCGCTTCCGGGTCACGGTGCGCCTCGGGCGGCGCCATGTGCAGGCGCGCGCCGGTGATCAGCGGCCAGAAGAACTCCCACACCGACACGTCAAAGCTGCACGGGGTCTTCTGCAGCACCACGTCGGTGCTGCCCAGGGGGTACTGGTGCTGCATCCACAGCAGGCGGTTGACGATGGCCTGGTGGCCGACGATCACGCCCTTGGGCCGGCCGGTGGAGCCGGAGGTGTAGATGATGTAGGCGGCGTGCTCGGGCGTCGGCTGGGCGAACTGCAGCGGGCCGTGCGGGTCCAGCTGCAGCGGCGCTTCCAGCAGCAGCGCCGGGCAGCTGGCCACGCCGGCGAAGCGCGCGGCCTGGGCGGTGTCGGTGATGATCAGGCGCGGCGCGGCGTCCTCCAGCATCAGCTGCAGGCGGTCGTCGGGGTAGCCGGTGTCCAGCGGCAGGTAGGCGGCGCCCACCTCCAGGATGGCCATCAACGCCAGGGACAGGAACACCGAGCGCGGCAAGGCCACGGCGACGATATCGCCAGGCTCCACGCCCTGGGTCACCAGCCGTTGGGCCAGGGCCTGCACCTGTTCGCGCACCTGCTGGTAATCGAATTGGTAGCGGGCGTCCGACAGCGCCGGCGCGTCGGGCGTCAGCAGCGCCTGGGCGGCCATCAGGCTGACCAGGGTGTCGTCGGTCAGCGGCTGCTCGGTGGCGTTGGCGCGGGCCAGCAGCGCCAGGTCCTGGATGTCCAGCAGGTTGGCGGCTTCGCAGCGCAGCTGCGGGTTGGTGCCGAACTGCGTCATCAACAGGCTCAGGCGGCGCAGGTGGCGGGCCAGGGTGGCGTCGTCGTAGCGCTCGGCGTTGGCCAGCAGCTCCAGCGACAGCTCGCCGCGCGGGGTGAGGAACAGCGCCACCTCCAGGTCGCGCACCGGGCCCGAGGCCAGGGTGTGGGTGACGCCGGCGATGCCGTCCAGGTCCAGGGCAAAGTCGAACAGCTTGAGGTTCTGCACCACGCCGTACAGCGGCTCGGCGTCGCCGATGCGGCCCAGGTCGCGCTGGATCTGTTCGGCGTCGTAGCGCTGGTGCTTGCGCAGGCGCTTGAGCTCGGCGGCGATGCTCTGCGCCAGCTCCGCCAGGGTGGCCTGGGGCTCGACCCTGACCTGCATGGGCAGTACGTTGATCACCGCGCCACTGGCGCTGGCGGCGGCCGAGCCCATGCGGCGCATGAAGATGAAACCGGCGGTGAAGGCGTCCTGGCCGCTGAGGCGCGACAGCCACAGGTTGACCAGGGCCAGGGCCATGTCGGCGCGGCTGATGGCGGCCGGCTGGTCGGCCATCAGGCGGTCGAAGGCCTGGGTGTCAAAGCTCAGGGTGTGGCGCAGCACGCGGCTGCTGGCGCTCTGGCCGCCCAGCGGCTGGCTCGACAAGGTGGCCGGCGGCGGCAGCTGCCGGCCTTTCTCCCGCCAGAACTGCGCGTCGCGCTCGCACGTCGCGCCCTGGCGGTAGGCCTGGTACTCGGCCACCACCTGGCTGAACGGGGTGAACGGCGTGGGGCCGGCGGCCTCGCCACGGCGCAGGGCGTTGTAGTGTTCGGCGATGCGCCGGGTAATGGCGGCGAAGCTGTAGCCGTCCACGGCCAGGTGATGATAGCGCTGGTACCAGAACCAGCGGCCCTCGCCTACCTGCATCAGCCGGTTCACGCACTCAAGCCCACTGCTGGCCACGCGCAGGTCGCCCTGCAGGTCCTGGCGCATCCACGCCAGTGCGGCGGCCGCCGGGTCGGCCGCGCCGCGCAGGTCGGCGCAGGTGGGGCGTGCCGGGGCGCGGCTGAAGTCGAACCATTGCAGCGGCTGGCCGTCGCGCTCGGCGACGTGCAGGTGCAGGGTATCGACCTCGGCCAGGCCCGCCTCGATGGCTTGCAGCAGCAGGTCGCTGTCCAGCGCGCCGGCCAGTTCCACGTAGTGGGCCACGGCGTAGGCGTTGTGGTGCGGCGACAGTTGGTCGGCCATCCAGATGCCCGGCTGGGCAGCCACCAGGGGCATTTCGTGGCGGGTAGCGACCAGGGGGGTCACAGGTGCGGGGTTTGACAGGTTCATCCGTGACTCCGGTTCAGGAAGCGTTGGCGCCCAGGGCGCGGCGCAGGGAAGCGGGACGCAGGTCGCGCCAGTGCAGTTCCAGCCACTGCCCGCAGGCTTCGCGGCTGGCGGGGCCGTGGACGATGGTCCAGCCCGGTGGCACGGCGCAGAAGTCCGGCCACAGGCTGTGCTGGCCCTGGTCGTTGATCAGCACGTGACAGCCCTGTTGCGGGTCGTCGAAAGGGTTGAGTTGCTCCACGGAATGTTCCTTGTCGTGAGAGGGTCGCGGCGGTTCAACCCGCCGCGCAAAAGTCGGCCCACAGTGCCACCAGGCCATCGAGCAGGCCCTGGCGCCAGCACAGGGCATCGTGGCCGCCGTTGACCACGCGATACTGCGGGGCAAGGCCTGCATCGCGCAGCGCTTGCACCATGCGTTGGTTGGCGCGGTGGATCACCGGTTCGCGCAGCCCGGCTTCGATAAACAGTTTCAGTGGCTGGCCGTGGCCAAGCCCGGCGTCGACGCGCTGGGGCAACTGCCGCGAAAGGTCATCGCGGGGCCACCAGAACGAGCCGGACTGGGCCAGCACGCAGCCAAAGCGCCGGGGCCACTGCAGGCCGGCGTACAGCGCCGCCAGGCCGCCGAAGCTCTGCCCGGCGACCACGGTGGTGGCGGGGTTCGGCGAGTGGGCCTGCCAGTTCATCACCTGCGGCAGCAATTCTTCCTGCAGGGCTTCCCAGAAGGCCGGGTTGCAGGCCAGTTCGGCGCTGCGGTGGGCGGTGTCGATGCTGTCGACGAACAGGTACACCGCACCCGGCAACGTGCCGTTGGCGGTCAGCGCCTGCAGCGGCTCGGCCAGGGGCAGGCTGGCGGTCCAGAAGGCGCCGTCCAGCAGCACGGCCAGGGGCCGGCTGGGGTCCTGGTCGCGGCCGGTGCTCAGCAGCCACACCCGGCGGCTGTTGCCCAGGCGCGGGCTGTGCCAGTGGTATTGCTGGAGGCTGGCGGCCGGCGCCTGGCCGGCGTCCACCGCCAGCCAGGCCGGGTGCGCGGGCGCCTGCGGCATGTGCAGGCCGGACACGCCCAGGCCGCGGCCGCCGGTCCAGGGCCGCATGGGGTTCAGGGGATCGTGCTGCGCGCGCGGGAACATGGCCCGCCACCAGGGGCGCAGCGCGTTCAAATCGGGGTTGCCGTGGGCGTCGATGGCATCGAAATCGCGGTCGTCGTCGCAGGGCATGAAGCTGTAGCTGCCGCGCCAGTTCGCGTCGATGCGCGTCTGCCACAGCCAGATGTCGGTGCCGTCGATGCGCGCCAGGCTTTGCGGCGCGCATTGGCGGTGGTGGTCGGTGAGACCGGTGATGTTGATCCAGACGCGTCGGGTAGCCGACGTCGCGGCCGTGCCGCGGGGGTCACGCCAGACGAAGGTCACGGCGTGCTCCCCGGCCTGCGCCGGGCCGACCAGGGGGGTACCCTGCTCGGCCAGCGCCTGCCACCACGACTCGCTGCCCAGGTCCTTGCGTGCCAGGAGCTTGTCCATGGGGACCTCTTAGAACTCGTACCGGGCGCCGACGCTGAAGGCGCGGGACTGGCCGAGGAAGTTGAAGGTGGCCGCCGAGCCGACGCGCGAGTAGTAGTCGCGGTTCAGCAGGTTGGTACCGTCCAGGGTCGCGGTGAGTTTCTTGGTGATCGGGTAGGACAACTTGGCATCCACGGTGGCGTAGCCAGGCGCGGCCACGGTGTAGGTGCTGGTGGTCATGTAGAAGTCGCTCATGGCGGTCACGCCGCTGCCGATGGCCAGGCCTTCCAGTGGGCCGCTGGCGACGGTGTACTTGTTCCACAGCGAGGCGGAGTGCTTGGGCATGGTCTGGAAGGTGCTGACCGCGTCGCCGCTGAGCACCTGGGTGTCCATGTAGGTGTAGCCGGCCAGCACGTCCCAGTTGGGCAGCAGCTTGCCGCTGACTTCGAACTCGGCGCCGCGGATGCGGGTCTTGCCGGACGCTACGTCATAGGTCGCGGTCGGATCATCCTCGGGGGTGGTCGCACGGTTCTTGTCGGTCAGCTGGAACACCGAGACGCGGGTGTTCAGGTCGCCGCCGAAGTAGCTGCCCTTGATACCGGCTTCATACTGCTCGCCGGTGCGCGGCTTGAGCACGTTGCCGGCCTGGTTGGTCTCGGTCTGCGGCTTGTACACCTGGGAGTAGCTGAAATACAGCGAGTTGTTGGCGTCCAGGTCGTACACCGCGCCGCCGTACGGGGTGACGTGGGCGCTGATGGTCTGGTCGTAGTCGGTCTGCGCGCCGGTCTTGAGGGTGGTGGTGTAGCCACTGCCCTTGTAGTAGCTCAGGCGCGCACCGCCGATCAGCGCCAGGTCGGCGATGGGGCGGAAGGTCAGCTTGGAGTACAGGCCATACTCTTCGGACTGGGTGCCGACCTTGGTGGCGGTGCTGCTGGCGTAGATATCGGTCGGCTTGGCGAACGACGTCGGGTCGTAGCTGTTGACGTTAATGGTGCCCAGGGTGCCGGCGGCGTTCTTGTAGTAGTTGTGGTAGTTCTTGTAGTCGGTGCCCACCACGAACTCGCTGACGTTGCCCATGGCCTCGAACGGCTGGCTGTAGCTGGCGTCCATGGACACGGTGTTCTCGGTGAACTCGCGGCCGGTGTAGCCTTCGGTGGCGGTGCCGGTGCTGGACACGCCACTGCGGGTGAAGGCGTACAGGTAGTCGGCGTCGCGGTCCGAGGTGCGCAGGGCAACGCGGCCGTTGCCGCCGTTGTCGAAGTGGTGGGTCAGCTCGGCGGTGAAGTCGGTGGTCTTGCCGTCGAAGTAGTTCCAGTCGGCGCCCAGGAACTTGGAGCGGCTGAAGTCCAGCAGGTTGCCCTTGGTGTCGGTCGGGTAGCCGTTGTTGGGCGTGATGTTCTTCACTTCGTGGTTCAGGCCGAACGACAGCTGGGTGGCGTCGTCGAGGTCGATGTCGAGGGCGCCGTAGTAGGTTTCGCTGTCGCTGGCGTTGTAGTCGACCATGCCGTTGCTGGCGTCACGCGAGGCGATGAAGCGGCCCCGCACGCGACCTTCGGAATCCAGTGGGCCAGAGACGTCGACCTGCTCGTGGTTGGTGTCGAAGGTGCCGTAGCTGGCCTCGACGCTGCCCTGGAAGTCGGCGGTGGGGCGCTTGCGCACCATGTTGACGATGCCGCCCAGCTCGCTGGTGCTGCTGAACAGGCCGGCCGGGCCGCGCATCACTTCCACGCGGTCGTAGGCGACCAGCGACGGCACGGTGCCGAAGATGCTGGTCATGGGCGCCGGCAGGCCGTCGATCTGGTATTCGTCGTACTCGTAGCCGCGCGAGTAGATGGACGAGCGACCGCTGTCGTTGGTCAGCACGCGCAGGCCGGCGGTGTACTTGGCCAGGTCATCGAGGTGGACGAACTTGCGGTCCTTGATGTACTCGCTGGTGTAGGTGGAAATGGATTGCGGAATGTCCTTGAGCGGTGCCGGGGTCTTGGTGCCCACGGTGGCGCCCTGCACGGTGTAGCCGCCGGTCTGTTCGGACGGTGGCATGTCGTAGAGCTTGTTGCCCTCGATGGTCAGGGTGTCCAGCTCCAGCGGCGCGCTGGCCTGGGCCTGGGGCTGGGCAACGGTCTCGGCCAGGGCACTGAGCGGGAATGGCGCCAGCAGGCCAACCAGTACCAACCCATGGGTGCGTCGCAGGGCACCGCTACGTTTACTTCCGTTCATACCACTTCCTTTGCATGATCTGTTCGACAGATGTCTTTTTCCTGCGCCCCGGGCGCAGCCTTTGTGATGCCGCGTCATGCAGCCCTCAGGTACCCGCCCTGCCCCGCTTCGCCAGTGGCCCCCGCCACTTTTTCTGGGCAAACGTCTGCCGGCCAGGCTTTTGCAGGCGTGAGCGAGACGATTGGGCGAAGCGTCGGGGGCGGTTACCCGCGCCTGGTGAGGCGCTGTGAAACGAGGTGCGGCATGGTGCGGCGCGTTGATGGTAATAACTCTCAATAACAATCGCAAACGCAATTGGTAGTATTTCTTGATTGTTACATTGACGTAGATGGGTTACGCGGCGAGGCCGCGTGGTGCGCGGGGGGTGGTGGGTGCGTATCAGGACCAATACCGCCGGCCTGTCGTCACCTCGTGCGCAACCCGCTGAGCGCGGCGGTTGCGTAGCAGCGGCCGCAGGCCGCGTCACCTGGCACACCGCGTAGGGCCCGGACGCCGCCTGCGGCGGCTGCTACAGAGGCGCGCGCAACGCGTTGATCGCGGCGCCTGGGAAGGGAAAAGGAAGCGTAGCTGCGGTGACAAGACGAGTCAGGGAATACCAAGCAAGCTAATGGCTTTTGGCCATTACCTGTGCCATCTTTGCCGCCCTCGAACCAACCGCGTCGAGGGTGATCACGCCTGCCCCATAACCCATATGCCTACCTGATAATAATTCCAGCAAACAGCATTACCCCGAGCACTTCGTACCATGAGCATTGGAATACTGTCGTCGCGCAAGAACAAATACCGAGCGATGATCAGCCTCACCCTCTTTATCGTCACGCTGGTCGCAACACCCATGATCCACACCCACTGCGTGGCGGAACGCAAGGCACGCAGGGCGCTGCGCCCGCAGCTGTTGCCGGTCGTCACCCAACAGGAGCTGGGGAACGCCGCTACGCTCACCCGCTTTGCGGCAAAAGGTGCGTCGAAGACGATCGTCATCGCCACGCCCACAGGCCTGGAACTTGACGCAAAGGCATTGAGAAAGCTGAGCTTCGATGCCACCGCCAACATCGTCGAGCTGCACTTGCCCACGGCTGGCGGCCAGGCCTCCAGCGCCGAATTTGCCAAGCAGCTGCAGCCGTTCGCGGCCGATCTCAAGGTGGTCATCGGCATCAACGAGCTGGGGGCGCTGGCGCAAGCCTGGCAGGCGCCCGCCCAACAGGAAGGCGTGACCACCATTGCCCTCGACGTCGATGGCACCACCGCCTCGGCGGCCACCCTCGACACCCTGCGCAAGCTGCTGGGCGTGGTGCAGGGCAAGGACTTCAAGCGCTTCCCGCTGATCGAGCTGCCGGCACACACGCCAAGCGGCACCTTGGCCATCTTCTACTCGGGGGATGGGGGTTGGCGCGGGCTGGACAAATACGTCTCGGAGAAGTTTGGCGATAGCGGCATCTCGGTGGTGGGCGTCGACAGCCTGGAGTACTTCTGGGACACCAAGCCCGCCGAACTGGCGGCCACGGACCTGGCGGAAATCATGCAGCATTATCGCCAGGCCTGGGGCATCAAGCGTTTCGTGCTGATTGGTTATTCGTTTGGCGCCGATGTGATGCCGGCCCTGTATAACCGCCTGCCGGTTGCCGACCAGGAGGCCGTGGGCAACATTATCCTGCTGTCGCTGGCGCGCCAGACCAACTTTGAAATTCACATAGAAGGCATCATGGGCAAGGACGTCGGCCGATATGCCACCGGCCCTGAAATAGCCAAACTGCCCGCCGACAAGGTCACCTGCCTGTACGGCACGGACGAAAGCCGCAAGAGCGGCTGCACCGACACCAGTATCGTCGGCAATGTGATGGCGTTCGCCGGCAACCATCATTTCAACGACGATTACGAGACCGTCTCGGGGAAACTGCTGGGCGTTATCAACCGCCCATGAACTGCGCTGCGACGGCTCCATGGGAGCCGTCGCAGCGCTGCACCGTCAGTCGAAACGGTCGAGGTTCATGACCTTGTCCCAGGCCGCCACGAAGTCGCCGACGAACTGCTGCTGCGCATCCGCGCTGCCGTAGACTTCCGCGTAGGCGCGCAGCTGCGCGTGGGAGCCGAACACCAGGTCGACCCGGGTGCCGGTCCATTTCACCGCGCCGGTCTTGCGGTCGCGGGCCTCGAAGGTGTCGTTGTCGGCCGACAGCGGCCGCCACTCCACGCCCATGTCCAGCAGGTTGACGAAGAAGTCGTTGGTCAACGTCCCCGGCCGCTGGGTGAAGACCCCGTGCTTGCTCTCGCCGACGTTGGCGCCCAGCACCCGCAGGCCGCCCAGCAGCACGGTCAGTTCGGGGCCGGTGAGGGTCAGCAGTTGCGCCTTGTCCACCAGCAGGTGCTCGGCCGATACCCGGTATTTGCCCTTGAGGTAGTTGCGGAAGCCATCGGCGATGGGCTCCAGGAAGCCGAACGATTCGACGTCGGTCTGCGCCTGGGACGCGTCCACGCGGCCCGGCCGGAACGGCACGGTGACGCTGTGGCCGGCGTTTTTCGCCGCCTGCTCGACACCGGCGTTGCCGGCCAGCACGATCAGGTCGGCCAGGGATACCTGCTTGCCCCCCGCCGCCGCGCTGTTGAAGTCACGCTGGATACCTTCCAGGGTGCCCAGCACCTTGGCCAGCTGCTGCGGCTGGTTGGCTTCCCAGTCCTTTTGCGGCGCCAGGCGCAGGCGGCCGCCGTTGGCGCCGCCGCGTTTGTCCGAACCGCGGAAGGTGGACGCCGCCGCCCAGGCGGTGGACACCAGCTGTGCAACGCTCAGGCCCGAGGCCAGCACCTTGGCTTTCAGTGCGGCCACGTCGTTGTCGTCGACCAGCGCGTGGTTAACAGCTGGCAGCGGGTCTTGCCACAGCAACTCTTCGCTGGGCGTTTCCGGGCCCAGGTAGCGGGCCAGCGGGCCCATGTCGCGGTGGGTGAGCTTGAACCAGGCACGGGCGAAGGCGTCGCTGAGCTGGTCGGGGTTGGCCAGGAAACGGCGGGCGATGGGTTCGTAGACAGGGTCGAAGCGCAGCGCCAGGTCCGAGGTCAGCATGGTCGGCGCGCGGCGTTTGCTGGGGTCGTGGGCGTCGGGGATCTTGCCGGCGCCAGCGCCGTTTTTCGGCGTCCACTGGTGGGCGCCGGCCGGGCTCTTGGTCAGCTCCCACTCGAAGCCGAAGAGGTTTTCCAGGTATTCGTTGCTCCACTTGGTGGGGGTGGAGGTCCAGGTCACTTCCAGGCCGCTGGTAATAGTGTCGCCGCCCTTGCCGCTGCGGAAACTGTTGCGCCAGCCCAGGCCCTGCTCTTCCAGGCCGGCAGCTTCGGGCTCGGGCCCGACGTTGTCGGCGGGGCCGGCGCCGTGGGTCTTGCCGAAGGCGTGGCCACCGGCGATCAGCGCCACGGTTTCCTCGTCGTTCATGGCCATGCGGCCGAAGGTCTCGCGGATATCGATGCCTGACTTGACCGGGTCAGGCTGCCCGTCCGGGCCTTCGGGGTTGACGTAGATCAGGCCCATCTGCACCGCGGCCAGGGGGTTTTCCAGGTGGCGGCCACCGTCGGTGCGGCTGCTTTCGCTGCCGTGCAGGTCGGGCTCGGCCACCAGGGTGCCGTCGCCGGGCGGCTGGGCTTTCTGCTGTTCGTTGCCGTAGCGCACGTCGCCGCCCAGCCAGGTTTTCTCGTTGCCCCAGTACACGTCCTCGTCCGGTTCCCACACGTCGGCGCGGCCGCCGGAGAAGCCGAAGGTCTTGAAGCCCATGGATTCGAGGGCGACGTTGCCGGTGAGCACGATCAGGTCGGCCCAGGAGATCTTGCGCCCGTACTTCTGTTTCACCGGCCAGATCAGCCGGCGCGCCTTGTCCAGGCTGACGTTGTCGGGCCAGCTGTTGAGCGGTGCGAAGCGTTGCTGCCCGGCCCCCGCGCCGCCGCGGCCGTCACCGGTGCGGTAGGTGCCGGCGCTGTGCCAGGCCATGCGGATGAACAGCGGGCCGTAGTGGCCGAAGTCGGCCGGCCACCACTCTTGGGAGTTGGTCATCACCGCCAGCAGGTCCTGCTTCACCGCGGCGAAGTCCAGGCTCTTGAACTCCTTGGCGTAGTCGAAGCCATCGCCCATGGGGTCGGACTTGACGGTGTGCTGGTGGAGGATTTTCAGGTTCAGTTGGTTGGGCCACCAGTCACGGTTGGTGGTGCCGCCGCCGGCGGCGTGGTTGAACGGGCATTTCGATTCGTTTGCCATGATTGCTTTACCTTATTGTCGATGTAAATCAATGACATGAGGTGCTGGCCAGGTGAATGGGAAAAGCGCTGACGATCAACGGGTTGGCGGGGCCACCTGGCTCATTATTATCTCCCTATCAGGTTCCGGCCGGTCGACGGGCGACGGCGGTAGAGACAGCCTAGACGGGTGTGGGCGTTAGGGCTAATAGCCTGGGTCTTGGGGGGCGATAGAGCCGCGCTCTCACACCGGGTGGAACAGGTAGTCGACCGTTTCGCGGTCATCCAGGGCGACACCCATGCCAGCCAACCGTGTGCGCAACTGGGGCGCCTGCGCACGCACCTGCCAGCTACCCGTCGCGGGTACCGTGGCCGGGGTATCCAGCGCATCAAGGGCACGCTGCAACGCCTCGCGGGCGGGGAAATAAATGGCCAGGCCATTGCCCTTCCAGGCCGCCGTGGTCAGGCCCAGCGCCACACAGGCGGCGACCTTGCGCGCCGCGTCGGCGCGGTCGGCCTGGCGCGAATGCTCGATGGCGCGGTTCAGCTCGGCGTCGCCGTCAGTGGCCAGCAGGCCTTCCGGTGCCCAGGCCGGTGGCGGGCAGTCCTTGTCGCCGGTGCGCAGCTCAATGAACGGGTTGATCTCCATGGGGTAGATGCGGCACACCTGCGGGCGTTCGGCGTAGATGCCGCACAGGTCGTCCTCGCGCAGGTTGGGGCAGCGCGGGATGGCCTGGCCGGCGAAAATGGCCGTCACCTGCAGGGTCTGGCCGCCACATTCGACCGGCGTGGCGCGGCGCACGTTGTAGGCGTAGGCCTCGGCCGACTGCGGCCAGGTGCCCTGCTCGAACGCTTCCAGCAGCACCGCCACGTCATGGCCGCGGCGCAGCCAGTGGCGGGCCTCGTCCAGGGTCAGGGGGATGAAGCGGCCCTTGCAGCAGGCGCCACACCCCACGCAGTGAAAGGGCGGGTGTACAGGGGTTGGGGCAGGCAAGGTCATACAGGTGGGCACGATCCAGACAATTGTGTCGCAAAGCATACACACCTGACACGATTGCGTTAATGAAACTCCCTTTATGCACTGCTGAGTTGGTTTCATCGGTCACCGCGCCTACAGCCCGGCCAGCGCCTCGCGCAGGTAGGCCAGGCTGCGGGTGATGGCCGCTTCCTCCGGGCCATGGTCGGGGTGGAGGAAATCCAGCTCCAGCGCCAGCAGGCCGTCGAAGCCGTGGTCGCGCAGCACCGCCAGGGTCCGTGGGATGTCGATCAGCCCCTGCCCCAACGGCACGCTGGGCCAGAAACCGAACTCCCGCGGGCTACCACGCCAGGCGCAGATATCCTTGAGGTGGGTGGCCTTGGCGTGGGGCGCCAGTTGCTCGATCACCCGCTGCGGGTCATCAAACAGGCGCAGGTTGTTGGCGGTGTCCAGGCACACGCCCAGGGCCGGGTTGGCTACCGCGGCCAGCAGTTCCAGGATTTCCGGCGCGTGCAGGTCGACGTGGTTCTCCATGGCCAGGGTCACGCCCCGCGCCCCGGCGTAATCGGCGGCGGCTTCGAGCAGCGGGATCAAGCCGGCCTTGTGCTCGGCCCACGAAGCGGGCCGGGTGCGCCGCCCGCCGGCGCAGATGCGCATGACGCGTGCGCCCAGGGTGCGGGCGATATCGACGTGGGCCTTGAGGTCAGCCAGTGCTTCAGGGCGACTGCCCGAGCCCAGCCCATGGGGGTGGCCCCAGGCCCAGACCAGCTCCTGCCCCGCGTGCCGAAGCTGTTGCCCCAGGCTGGCCAGCGCCCGGGGCGAGGCGTCGGTCAGCATGAACGACTCGATGGAAACCCCTTGTACCTCGTGGTTTTGCGCACGCTGGATGAAATCTGCGAGGTTCATGCGAACCCCGGGGTCGGTTTCGAGGTCTGGATAGACTTCGCCGAAGAAACGGTGATAGCAGTAGGAATCGATGGCGACTTTCATCAGGGCGCTCCTTATTGTTCTGGACACTGAACATGCGCCAAAGTGGAATGAAATTCCAATTCCATTCTTCATTCTTTGTTTAAAAATGTGCGGTAAACGACCACTCAGTCTCGACTTGCGGTTACGCTAGAATCGTCTATTGCTGCTTGACCATGGAGAACACCATGCCCGCTTTGTCACCTGCCCTGCGCCTGGCCACCCTGTCCCTGGGCCTGACGCTGGCTGCCCACGCCGCTGCCAGTGACGAGTCGCTGCTCATGGACTCGATCAACCAGTTTCGTGGCCAGGTGCAACGTTGCGACGGCCAGGCGTCCCATGAGCTGCCGCCCCTGAACCAGGACCCACGGCTGGTACTGCCTGCCAGCGGCGGCGGCGACCTGCGCGACGCCATGGCCCGCGCCGGCTACCCCATGGTCAGCGTGCAGGCCATCAGCCTGTCGGGCCCGCGCGACGCGCCAGCGGCCATGGCGGCGGTGCAGGAAAGCTTCTGCAAGGTGGTGCTCGACCCGCAGTTCATCGATATTGGCGTGAGCCACGAGGGTCGCGACTGGCGCATCGTGGTGGCGCGGCCGTTGCTGGCCGGCGGCCTGGGCGACTCGCCCGCCGAGGGCCAGAAGCTGCTGGCGCAGATCAACAGCGCCCGTGCCCAGGCCCATACCTGCGGCGCCCAGGCGTTCAACCCGGCGCCGCCCCTGGCCTGGAACGCCACCCTGGCCGGCGCGGCCCAGGCGCACGCCCAGGACATGGCCAACCGCAACTACTTCGACCACCTGGACCGCGACGGCCACACCCCCGGCGACCGCGCCGAGCTGGCCGGCTACAGCGCCCAGGCGCTGGGCGAGAACATCGCCGCCGGCCAGGACAGCGTGCGCAAGGTGGTGGCCGGCTGGCTGGCCAGCCCGGGCCACTGCGCCAACCTGATGAACCCGCAGTTCCGTGACCTGGGCGCCGCCTACGCCACCGACCCTAAGAGCGACGCGGGTATCTACTGGACCGGAATGTTCGGCAGCCAGCAATAACGCCTGGCGCTACACCGACTGCACCTGCACCCAGCGCTGTTCACGGGCCGCCACGCGAATGGCGGCGGCCAGGCGCTCCACCGCCAGCGCCTCGGCGAAGTCGGTGCCCACCTGCCCTTCCCCGGCCAGCGCCATGATCAGCGCGTGCACTTCGAGGGTCTTGAGTTCGTTGTAACCCAACTGATGGCCCGGCGCCGGGCTGAACGCTGCGTAGCCTGGCAGCGCCGGGCCTGCCAGCAGCCGCTGGAAACCGGCCTGGCCGGCGCGGCACAGTTGCAGTTCATTCAGGCGTTCCTGGTCGAACTTCAGGGTGCCCAGGGTGCCGCTGATTTCGAAACTGAGGTGGTTCTTGTAGCCGTGCTTGAGCCAGCTACTGCTGACCGTGCCGCGCGCGCCGTTGGCGAAGCGCAACAAGGCCTGGGTATGGTCATCGACGACGATGGGCTTGAGTTCAGCGCTGCCGGCCTGCACCGGGCGCTGGCGGTGCACGGTCTGGCTGTCGGCGCACACTGCCTGCACGTCACCGAGCAGGTAGCGGGCCATGGCCAGCAGGTGGCTGCCCAGGTCGGCCAGGGCGCCGCCGGCGTGCTGCGCTTCACAGCGCCACGACCAGGGGGCTTGGCCGTCGGCCATGAAGTCTTCGCAGAACTCGCCGTCGAAGCTGATGATCTGCCCCAGCTCGCCGTCGCGCACCATCTGCCGCGCCCATTCGATCATGGGGTTGTGCTGGTAGTTGTAGCCCACCCGCGTCACCACCCCGGCAGCCTTGGCGGCCTGGTGCATCTGCTCGGCCTGCTCCAGGCTGACCGCCAGCGGTTTCTCGCAATACACCGCCTTGCCCGCCGCCAGCGCGGCCATGGCCATGGGGAAATGCAGATGATTGGGGGTGGTGATGGCGACGACGTTCACCGCCGGGTCATCGATGAGTTTTTGCCAATCGCTGTGCGCCGTGGCAAAGCCCCAGGCCTGCGCGCACTGGCTGGCCCGCTGCGGGTCGGCGTCGGCCAGCGCGGCCAGGCGCAGGGAAACGGGCAGCTCGAACGCTGCGCTGACATTGCGAAACGCCAGGGCGTGGGCACGCCCCATGAAGCCTGTGCCAATGAGACCGATGCCGAGTTCGCGCATGTGAGGGGTGCCTGTTGTTGTTTTTGGGATGAGCTAGTTATGGAATATAAATTCTGTTTAATCAAGGACGGAATTTTTATTTTTAACCCGTTCCCTTGGCGTACACCCCAGGCTTGCAACACAAACCCATCAGGCAATCAAACAAGGCTGGCAACGCCTATCTGTCAGGCCATGGCACGGTGCAACAAACGTGGGAGGGGGTTCTACCCCCGAAGCGCCGCGCGGGCGGCGCTCGATCTCAAGCGCGCCAGAAGCCTCAAGGCATGCCCCCCAGAGCCATCACGCGATCATCCGACATGCCTATCAGATCCACAACAATCCGCGTAGCCGCTGCCGCCAGGCCGCGCTGGGCCTTGTGTACACGGGAAATCTCCAGCGCACGCCAGGGCCAGCGCAGCCTGGCGGCAGCGGCTACGCGGGTTGTGGGGTGGCTTGCAGGTGCTTGTCTTGGGTTAGGCGGCGCGCTGGCGATCGAGCGCCGCCCGCGCGGCGCGACCCGGCCTGATGGCCGGTGCTACATTTTTGCACCGTCCCAAGCTGAGCCCGCTGGATCGACGTTGCCACCGTTGCTGCCCGGAACCGTATTGTTTTGACATACGTCTGTAGGACCAAGCGTAGGACGATTCTGATTTGCTCGGGTAAGGTTGTGGGCCCCGGGCAGCGGTACTAATCTGCGCCGGTTGTTGAATCCTCAGCAGCCGGGTGTGGTAGCCCGAAGGAAATTACGCAGCGCCCCGTTATGGTGGCATGCGTAGGGCACGTTCGCGTGCGCCGGATCATTTCCCCGGTCTACCAACCTGCGTATTGCCACCTCCTTTCGTTTGGTAGCGAGGGGTTTATCCATGATGGAATAGGAAATGACATGAATTTCGAAATCCCCAGCCGCTTGCCCACCACCACCGCTACCCCTTTCGGCGCGTGCGACGCCCAGGACCAACCCTTCTACCTTGTACGCGCTGGCATCTCGCTGGAAGACACCTTGGTGCAAATCTCCCAGTTGCTCAAATCCGCGCACGAAGCCGCTTACGAACTCACCGACAGCGACTTGCCACAACGAGGGCTCGTGTGGTCGGCGTTGCATCAGATTGAAACGGCGAAAGGTCTTGCAGATGCGCTGATCAATGGCTTGGCCGAGCACGAACGCAGCGCTCGGTAACGCGGTATGGACGTAGCAGCTGCCGCAGGCTGCGTCGGGCCTTGCGTACACGGGAAATCTTCAGCGCACGCCGAGGCCAGCGCAGCCTGGCGGCAGCGGCTACGCGGGTTGCGGGGTGGTTTGCAGGTGCTTGTCTTGGGTTAGGCGGCGCGCTCGAGATCGAGCGCCGCCCGCGGCGCGACGCAGCCTGCGGCAGCTGCTACGCGAATGCGTGTACCGCTTGGATCGCGTTGCCTGCATCGCGGCCAAGGCCGGCTCCTACCACGAACGCGGTAGGAGCCGACTTTAGTCGCGATGCAGACGACGCCATTTCAAGACAGGTGCTGCTGCATCTGTTGCACCGTGCCATGGCCTGATGGGGCGGCGTTGCCAGCGACGCAGCCTGCGGCAGCTGCTACGGGCCGCATCACCCCTCGACGATGACGATGAAGTCCATGCCCGGGATGTTCACGCCATCCTGGGGCAGCTGCACGGGGATGCCCATGAACTCGCCGTCCACGTATTCCTTGGCCTTGGTGACCGCGTCGGCGGCGGCCTTGGACCACAGGTGCAGCTCTACCACTTTTTCGCCATCACGACGGTGCTGGGCGATTTCTTCGACGATGCGTTGCTTCACGGTATTTCCTTGTCTTTACAGAATGCCGGCGGCTTTGGCGCGCGCCGCGTGCAGTTTCTTGTAGCTTTCCACCAGGCGCAGGTGACGGTCCAGGCCTTCGAGCTGCATGTTGGTGGGGGCCAGGCCATGGAAGCGCACGCTGCCGTTGACCGTGCCGATGACCGCGTCCATGCGCTCGTTGCCGAACATGCGACGGAAGTTCACTTCGTAGTCTTCCAGCGCCAGGTCGCTGTCCATCTCCACTTCCAGCACCACGTTCACGGCCTGGTAGAACAGCCCGCGCTCGACGGTGTTGTCGTTGAACTGCAGGAAGGTTTCCACCAGTTCCTTGGCTTCTTCGAAGTTCTTCAGCGCCAGGTGGATCAGCAGCTTCAGTTCCAGGATGGTCAGCTGGCCCCAGGCGGTGTTTTCATCGAATTCGATGCCGATCAGGGTCTTGATGTCGGTGTAGTCATCCAGCTCGCTTTCTTCCAGCAGCCCCACCAGGTCGCGCAGGCCGTCGTCATCCTGCTGGTGCAGGTTGAGGATGTCTTCGCGGAAGAACAGCGCCTTGTTGGTGTTGTCCCAGATCAGGTCTTCCACCGGGTAGATCTCGGAATAACCGGGCACCAGGATGCGGCAGGCGGTGGCGCCGAGGTCGTCGTAGACGGCCATGTACACTTCCTTGCCCAGGCCTTCGAGGATGCCGAACAGGGTGGCGGCCTCTTCCTCGTTGGAGTTTTCGCCCTGGCCGGAGAAGTCCCACTCGACGAATTCGAAGTCGGACTTGGCGCTGAAGAAGCGCCACGACACCACGCCGCTCGAATCGATGAAATGCTCGACGAAGTTGTTCGGCTCCATCACCGCGTGGCTTTCGAAGGTCGGCTGCGGCAGGTCGTTCAGGCCTTCGAAGCTGCGGCCTTGCAGCAGTTCGGTGAGGCTGCGCTCCACCGCCACTTCCAGGCTTGGGTGGGCGCCGAAGGAGGCGAAGACGCCGCCGGTGCGCGGGTTCATCAGGGTCACGCACATCACCGGGAATTCACCGCCCAGGGACGCGTCCTTGACCAGCACCGGGAAGCCCTGGGCCTCGAGGCCCTCGATGCCGGCGACGATGCCCGGGTACTTGGCCAGCACCTCCTGGGGCACGTCCGGCAGCGCCAGCTCGCCTTCGAGGATCTCGCGTTTCACCGCGCGCTCGAAGATCTCCGACAGGCACTGCACCTGGGCTTCGGCCAGGGTGTTGCCGGCGCTCATGCCGTTGCTCAGGAACAGGTTCTCGATCAGGTTGGACGGGAAGTACACCGTCTCGCCGTCCGACTGGCGCACGTACGGCAGCGAGCAGATGCCGCGCTCGATGTTGCCCGAGTTGGTGTCGTACAGGTGCGAGCCGCGCAGCTCACCGTCGGCGTTGTAGATGGCCAGGCAGTGCTCGTCGAGGATTTCCTTGGGCAGCGCGTCCTTGCGGCCGGGCTGGAACCAGCGCTCGTTGGGGTAATGCACGAACGGCGCGTTGGCGATGTCCTGGCCCCAGAACTGGTCGTTGTAGAAGAAGTTGCAGTTCAGGCGCTCGATGAACTCGCCCAGGGCCGAGGCCAGCGCGCTTTCCTTGGTGGAGCCCTTGCCGTTGGTGAAGCACAGTGGCGACTGCGCGTCGCGGATGTGCAGCGACCAGACGTTGGGCACGATGTTGCGCCACGAGGCGATTTCGATCTTCATGCCCAGGCCGGCGAGGATGCCGGACATGTTGGCGATGGTCTGCTCCAGCGGCAGGTCCTTGCCGGCGATGTAGGTGCTGGTCTGCGCCGAGGCGTCCAGCATCAGCAGGGCCTGGGCGTCGGCGTCGAGGTTCTCGACTTCCTCGATGATGAACTCGGGGCCGGTCTGCACCACCTTCTTCACCGTGCAGCGGTCGATGGAACGCAGGATGCCCTGGCGGTCCTTGGCGGAGATGTCGGCGGGCAGCTCGACCTGGATCTTGAAGATCTGGTTGTAGCGGTTTTCCGGGTCGACAATGTTGTTCTGCGACAGGCGAATGTTGTCGGTGGGGATGTTGCGGGTTTCGCAGTACAACTTCACGAAATAGGCCGCGCACAACGCCGACGACGCCAGGAAGTAGTCGAACGGGCCGGGGGCCGAGCCGTCGCCCTTGTAGCGGATGGGTTGGTCGGCCACCACCGTGAAGTCATCGAACTTGGCTTCGAGACGGAGGTTGTCGAGAAAGTTGACCTTGATTTCCATGCGGAATTACCATAATTACGAGCGATACAATATGGCCCGCATTATCCGGTGTTCCACGGCAAAAGTCTTGGCCAATCCCCGTCCCCCGCCCCGCTTCATCGCTTTTTCGTCACGCCTGCGGCGGGCGGATCTCCACCCGCTCAAAGCGCCCGGCCAGCACCACGTAGGCGAAGATACCCAGCACGCCGTGGGCCGCCACGAACCACAGGGCCTTGTCGAACGAGCCGGTGGACGCCACCACGAAGCCGATCACCACCGGGGTGACGATGCCGGCGATGTTGCCGATACCGTTGAACACCCCGCCGCTCAGGCCGACCATGCCCTTGGGCGCGGTGTCCGACAGCACCGCCCAGCCCACCGCCGCCAGGCCCTTGCCGAAGAAAGCCAGGGCCATCAGCGCGATCACCAGCCAGTTGGCGTCGACGAAGTTGGCCGACACCAGGCTGGCGGCCAGGGTCATGCCGATCACGAACGGCGTCTTGCGCGCGGTGGAAGGGTGCATGCCACGGCGAATCAGGTAGTCCGACACCACCCCGCCCAGCACGCCGCCGGAGAAGCCGCAGATGGCCGGCAATGCCGCCACCCAGCCGGCTTCCATGATGGTCAGGCCGCGGCCCTTGATCAGGTAGATGGGGAACCAGGTGATGAAGAAATACGTCAGCGCGGTGATGCAGTACTGGCCCAGGTAGATGGCCCACAGGGCGCGGTTGGTGAACAGCTGCGCCACTTCGGCGAAGGTGAATTTCGGCTTGCTGGCCTTGCGCGTGGCTTCCAGGTCCACCAGCGCGCCGCCTTCGCGCATGTAGTCCAGCTCGGCGCGGCTCAGGTGCGGGTCGCTGTGGGGCTCGCGGTACAGCAGGAACCAGCACACCGTGGCCACCAGGCCCAGCGCGCCCATCCACAGGAACACGTGTTCCCAGCCCAGGGCGTGGGTCAGCCAGGCCATCAGCGGCGCGAACACCACCACGGCCATGTACTGCGCCGAGTTGAACAGCGCCGAGGCGGTGCCCCGCTCACTGGTGGGGAACCAGCAGGAAACGATGCGGTTGTTGGCCGGGAACGCCGGTGACTCCACCAGGCCCAGCATGAAACGCATGCCGAACAGGGTGATGGCGGCGCTGGAACCGACCACGCCGAACCACCCCACGGTGCCCTGCATCATGGTGAACAGCGACCACAGCAACAGGCTGCAGCCGTACACCCGGCGCGCGCCGAACTTGTCCAGCAGCCAGCCGCCGGGAATCTGCCCCAGGGCGTAGGCCCAGGCGAACGCTGAGAAGATCATGCCCAGCATCACCGGGTCCAGGCCCAGGTCCTTGACCACGCCGGTGCCGGCGATGGACATGGTGGCGCGGTCGGCGTAGTTGAGCACGGTGACGATGAAAATCAGCGAGAGGATGACGAAGCGGCGGCGGCCCACCCTGGCCTCGGCAATGGGGGTTGCCAACGAAGCGGTCTTGACGTTCATGGGTCTCTCCGGCCTCCTCGGTGGGAAGCTTTATTGTTGGAATAGAGCGGTAGGAACGGGGTGGCTTCAGGGTAGGAAATTCATCGATGCGCGTCTAACATAGAGACTGAATCGACCCATACAAGAATTGAATCGTGGAACTGCACCAACTGCGTTGTTTTGTCATGGTGGCCGAGGAGCTGCACTTCGGCCGCGCCGCCCAGCGCCTGTTCATGACCCAGCCGCCGCTGAGCCGGCAGATCCAGCTGCTGGAGCGCTCGCTGGGGGTGACGTTGTTCGACCGTGGCAACCGCCAGGTCAAGCTGACCACCGCCGGCCAGCACTTCCTGCGCGACGCCCGCCATGTGCTGGCCTACACCGAGCAGGCCGCCGACAGCGCCCGGCGCCTGGAGCACGGCGAGCTGGGCCAGCTGCTGCTGGGCTTCACCGCGGTGAGCGGCTACCGGCTGATCCCGCAGTTGCTGGAGCACGCCACCCAGGTGCTGCCCAACGTTGGCGTGGACCTGCGCGAGATGGTCTCCGGCGCGCAGATGGAGGCGCTGGAAGCCGGCATGATTGACATCGGTTTCGTGCGCCGCGCCGCCGCCCGCCCCGGTATCGACTACCAGCTGATCAGCCAGGAACCGCTGCTGGTGGCGCTGCCCGAGCGCCACCCGTTGGCGGCCCAGGCCGAGATCGCCCTCGCCGACCTCGACCGCCATCCGTTCGTGATGTATTCCCAGGACGAAGGCGGCTATTTCTACGACCGCATCGCCGGGCTGTTCAGCCTGGCCGGGGTGTGCCCCGACTATCGCTACTTCCTGGGCCAGACCCACTCGATCCTGGGCCTGGTGAAAGCCGGCCTGGGCCTGGCCATCGTGCCGGCGGCGGCGCGCGAGCTGTACCTGGGGCACCTGCAGTTCCGGCCGCTGCAAGGCACCCAGCCCCACGCCGAGGTGTACATGGTGGTGCGCCGCGACAACGCCAACCCGGCGGTGGGGCCGTTCCTGCGCATGGCCGCAACCTACTTCGCCAGCCCGTGATACCCACCTTGTGGGAGCTGGCTTGCCAGCGAGCTTTTATGGCCCCAACAGCTCGCTGGCAAGCCAGCTCCCACAGGCTGCGTCCTGCCCCACGGAGCATCGGGTAAAGCACAGCAATAGCTATACACAACCTATACAAAAATCTATATTGGTATAGGCTTTCAACCAGCGACCACCACCATGACCACCCGCCGCCTCTGCCTGGTAATGGGCGACCAGCTGTCCTTCGACCTGCCCTCGCTGCAGGGCATCGACCCCCGGCACGACTGCATCCTGCTGGTGGAAGTCATGGAGGAAGCCACCCACGTCCCCCACCACCCGCAGAAAATCGCCCTGGTGTTCAGCGCCATGCGCCACTTCGCCGACGCCTTGCGCCAGCGCGGTTTCACGGTGCAGTACGTGCACCTGGAAGACCCCGACAACAGCGGCTCGATACCCGGCGAACTGCTGCGCTGGCAGGCGCTGACCCAGGCCGCCGAGGTGCACGTCACCGAATGCGGCGACTGGCGCCTGGAACAGTCGATGCGTGACTGTGGCCTGCCCATTCAGTGGCACAGCGACAGCCGCTTCCTGTGCAGCCGCGACGAGTTCCGCCGCTGGGCCAAGGGCAAGCAGCAGCTGCGCATGGAGTTCTTCTACCGCGAGATGCGCCGCAAGAGCCGGCTGCTGCTCAACGGCGACGGCAGCCCGGTGGGCGGCGCGTGGAATTTCGACGAGGACAACCGCAAGCCGCTGCCGAAAAAGGTGGTGGCGCCCTACCCGCTGCACGTGCCCCGCGACGCCATCACCGACGAGGTCATCGCCCTGGTGGCGCGGCGCTTCGCCAGCCATTACGGCAGCCTGGCCAGCTTCGACTACCCGGTGACCCACGCCGAGGCGCAGGCGCTCTGGGCGCACTTCCTCGACTTTGGCCTGGCCGCGTTCGGCGACTATCAGGACGCCATGGCCAGCAATGAGCCGTACCTGTTCCACGCGCGCATCAGCGCGGCGCTGAACATCGGCCTGCTCGACCTGCGCCAGCTGTGCAGCGACGTCGAAGCCGCCTACTGGGCCGGCAGCGTGCCGCTGAACGCCGCCGAGGGTTTCATTCGCCAGTTGATCGGCTGGCGCGAATACGTGCGCGGCGTGTACTGGCTGCAGATGCCCGAGTACGCCCAGGGCAACCTGTTCGGCAACAGCCGCTCGCTGCCGGAGTTCTACTGGACCGCCGACACCCGCATGCACTGCATGCGCCAGGCCATCGGCCAGAGCCTCACCCACGCCTACGCCCACCATATCCAGCGGCTGATGGTCACCGGCAACTTCGCCCTGCTGGCGGGCATCACCCCCAGCGAGATCTGCGAGTGGTACCTGGCCATCTACATGGACGCGTTCGAGTGGGTGGAACTGCCCAACACCCTGGGCATGGTGATGCACGCCGACGGCGGCTACCTGGGCTCCAAGCCCTACTGCGCCAGCGGCCAGTACATCAAGCGCATGTCCAACTACTGCGGCGACTGCGCGTACAAGGTCAGCGAGAGCACCACCGAGGACGCCTGCCCGTTCAACGCGCTGTACTGGCATTTCGTGATCCGCCACCGCGACCGCCTGGGCCACAACCCACGCATGGCCATGGTCTACAAGAACCTGGCGCGGATGACCGAGGAGAAACAGCTGGCGCTGTGGGACCGCGGGCAGACGCTGCTGGCCCGGCTGGATGCCGGCCAGCAGCTGTAGGGTTTAAACGCTGACGACCACCTTGCCCACCTGCTGGTTGGCTTCCAGGTAACGGTGCGCCTGCTGGATCTCGTCCAGGGTGAAGGTCTTGGCGATGATCGGCGCCAGCTCACCCGATGCCAGCCCGGCGAGGATAAAGGCCTTGGCGCGGGCCAGCGCCGCCGGGTCGCTGACAATTTCCGCGTACAGGTAACCCTTGAGCGTCAGGCTCTTGCCCAGCACGGTGAACAGCGGGAACGGCGTCGGCTCGGGGCTCAGGGCACCGTATTCGAGGAGGATGCCGCCGCGGGCCATGCTCTGGGTCAGCGCCTCGAAACCGGGGCCGCCGATGGGGTCGAACACCACACGGGCGCCCTCGCCGCCGGTCAGGGCCATGACCCGCGTGACGATGTCTTCTTCATCGCTGACAATCACCTGGGCCGCGCCGGCGTCCAGCAGCGCCTGGGCCTTGGCGCGGGTGCGGGTGATGGCCACCGCCGTGGCGCCGACCCTGCGCGCGATTTGCAGGGCGGCCAGGCCGACGCTGCTGGAGGCGGCGGTCACCAGCACGGTGTCGCCGCGCTGCAGGTTTGCCTGCTCGATCAGCGCGCCCCAGGCGGTGACGTACTGCATCCACGAAGCGGCCGCCTGCTCGAAACTGAGGGTGGCCGGGTGCTTCACCACCAGGTACGCCGGCACGTTGGCCACCTCGCCGTAGGTGCCCCAGCGGGCGATGTCCAGCGGCGGAATCAGGCTGACCGCGTCGCCCACGGCCACGTCGGTTACGGCGCTGCCCACCGCGGCAACAATGCCGGCCGCCTCGTAGCCCAGGCGCGAGGGAAACTCGGCTTCCTGTAAATAAGCGTGGTTGCGGAACATCACTTCCGCGCGGTTCAGGCCGATGGCCTTGACGTTGATCTGCACCTCGTCCGCCGCCGGCGCCGGGACGTCCAGTGCTTCCAGGGCGAGGACGCTGGCGTCGCCGTATTGATGAATCCTGACAATGCGTGCCATGGGCTTAACTCCAGATGATGGGTGACATGGCCGCCAATCTAGTGGTTGGTGGCAGTGGGATAAAGGCCTAGGATAGGCCGACACTAGAAACAAAAGGTTTGGAATGGACCGCTTGACCCAAATGGCCACCTTCGTCAAGGCCGTGGAACTGGGCTCCTTCAGCGCCGCAGCGGACGAGCTCAAGCTGTCGCCGCAGCTGGTGGGCAAACAGGTGAAACTGCTGGAAGAACACCTGGGGGTGTCGCTGCTCAGCCGCACCACCCGGCGGCAGAGCGTCACCGATTTCGGCCGGGCCTTCTACCAGCGGGCCAAGCTGATCCTGGCCGACATGGAGGCCGCGGAAAACCTGGCGGCGGTGACCCGTGGCGTGCCCAGCGGGCGCCTGCGCATCAACGCGCCGGTGACCTTCGGCATGCGCAGCCTGTCGCCGCGCCTGCTCGAATACATGGTGCGCTACCCGCAGGTGGCCGTGGACCTGGCCCTGGACAACGACATGGTCGACCTGGTGGACGGCGGCTACGACGCCGTGTTCCGCATCGGCGAGCTGCCCGACAGCGGCCTCAAGGCCATCCCCCTGGCGCCCTACCGGCTGGTGCTGTGCGCCGCCCCCTCGTACCTGGGGCGGCGCCCGGCGCTGACCAGCCCCTGGGACCTGCAACAGCACGAATGCCTGGGCTTCGCCTTCGCCGATGGCCGCTCGCACTGGAGTTTCGAAGGCCCGGAAGGCCTGATCGATGTGCCGATTACAAGCAGATTGACCATCAATCAGGGCGACCCGCTGCTGGCCGCCGCCATCGCCGGCCTGGGCGTGGTGCTGCAACCCCAGGAGCTGGTACGCGACGCCCTGCGCGACGGCACCCTGTTGGCGCTGCTGCCGCAATACCAGGCCCCCGCCTCGCCAATGCACCTGCTGTACGCCCCGGACCGGCAGCTGACGCCCAAGCTGCGCAGCTTCCTGGACTTCGCCACGGCGGCGTTCAGGGAGTATTGAGCGCCGTCATTGCTTCAGCGCGTCATACGCCTCCAGCGCGTGCAGCGAATAGATATACGCAGCGCCGGCATTCAGGGAAATCGCCGTGGCCAGGGCCGCGGCAACCTCTTCGCGGGTAGCCCCGGCGGCAATGGCGGCTGCCGAGTGGCTGCCGATACAACCGTCGCAGCGCGTGGTGATGGCCACCGCCAGGGCAATCAGCTCGCGGGTCTTGGCGTCCAGCACGTTGTTTTCCGCCGCGGCGTCGCCAAGGGCCATGTAGGCCTTGACCATCTTGGGGTTGGATTGCGACAGGGCACCAAAGGATTTTTTGATCGTGCCGAGCAGGTCTGGCCAATGGCTGAACATGGTGGTATCTCCTGAGGTCGGCGCGGGGTTGCGCCGCGAGCACCTCAGTGTCTACCTGCTGCTGGGTACGGTCTTGTCCCAGTGGTCCGATTTATTGTCCAGGCGTCGCAGGCGCGCACTGCGTCACTCAAGCACCGGCCGCAAGAAGCTGCGCTCATAGCTCAGGATAAACTTGAGCTCGGTCGCCTCTTCCACCAGCCGCACGCACTCCGCGTCCTCGGCCGCCGCCTGGCGGTAGCGCTCGTAATCGGCAAGGCTGGGGAAGCTGAACAGGCAATAGGCGATGTTGTTCGCGCCTTCGGCCGGCAGGAAATAACCGTGGTGCTGGCCGCCCAGGCGAATGACCAGGCCGATCCATTGGCGCGAGTAGCGCTCGAACGCGGCAAGCTGGTACGGGTCGATGACGTATTTGACGTGGCAGGTGATCATGGCAACAGTCCCTTGAATAAACCGCCATTGTACCCGCCCCCGTAGCAGCGGCCACCAGGCCGCGTCATAGGCGCCGCAGAATCGCAGGCACACCGTGTCGGGCCTCTGACGCCGCCTGCGGCAGCTGCTACGGGGCCCCGCGCACCCCGCCGATCACGATGCACACGACGCGGTTTCTGTAGCAGCGGCCGCAGGCCGCGTCACCGGCGCCGCGCTTTTCCCGACATACTGCGGTGAGCCTGGACGCGGCCTGGCGGCGGATGGCCGCCCCGCCGCTGCTACAGGGGCAGGTGCATGTGAGTGGTTTGCCACACCGGATCCGGGTCCACGCTCACCAGCTCGAACCCCTGGCGCTGCCAGAAGTCTACCGCCCCGGCGAGGAAGGGATGGGTGTGCAGGTACATCACCTGCACGCCAGCTTGCCGGGCGGCCTGCTGCAGCTCGGCGTACAAGGCCCTGGCCAGGCCGACCCGGCGGTACGGCGGCAGCACGAACAGGCGTACCACCTCCACCACCTGCTGTCCCGGGTAATCCAGCGTGGGGAAACGGCGGTCGTACGGCAGGTAGCCGATGACGCCGACGATACGCCCCTGGTCACGGGCCAGCAGGAACCGCCCTGCCCCGTTGACATAGACCGCCTCGAACGCCGCCAGGTCGTCGGGCATGGCGCTGTCGCGCAGCTTGGGGAACATCTGCTCGCGCGCCGCCAGCACGAAGTCCAGCGCGGCGGGAATGTCCGCGCTGCGCACGCTTGTAATCTCAAACGGGCACGTCATCACGCCTTGCTCCTGCTTCAATGAATACTCACGACCAATTGGAAACCTGCCGCCATGACCCGACCCCGCTTCGCAACGCTCTATCTTGCCCTATCGCTCACCGCCTTGGCAGCGCCCGCCGCCTATGCCGCACCCCAGAACAGCGCCGAGCAGAACCGCGCGCTGGTGGTGGACTTCTACAACCGCTTCTTCAACCAGCACCAGGTGGCCGAGGCGTCGGCGGTGGTTGCCCCGCAATACAAGCAACACAACCCGCAGGTGCCGGACGGCAAGGCGCCCTTCGTGAACTATTTCACCGGTTACTTCAAGCAGTACCCCCACGCCAGCTCGCGCATCCTGCGCAGCGCGGTGGACGGCGACCTTGTGTGGCTGCACAACCACTCGCAAAGCGGGCCGGATGACCGCGGGCGGGCCATCGTCAACATCTTCCGCGTGAAGGATGGCCAGATCGTCGAGCATTGGGACGTGATCCAGGCCGTGCCGGAACATGCGGCGAACGACAACACCATGTTCTGAACCCGCCGCTGCTACACCGGGTTGGGGCTGTGTTGCAGGGCCTGCAGCCGGCCCTGCAGGTAATGGATCTGCCCCGCATCGTCGGGGTCGACCTGCCGCACGATCTGTAGGGCCTTGGTGTAGGCCGCGCTGGCTTTGGACCGGTCGCCTTGCGCCTCGTAGACCCGTGCCAGGTTGCTGTAGCGCAATATTACCTTGGGGTGGTTTTCCCCGAAGGTCGCCAGGTCGCTGGCCAGCGCCTTGCTCAGGAACACTTCCGCCTGGTCATACTGGCCGAGCCCACGGTAGGCGTCACCCATGTTGTTCCAGCGAATCGCAACCGTGGGGTGCGAGGGGCCGTGCAAGGCCATGTCGATATCCAGCGCCTGCTGGAACAATGGCAGGGCCGAGCGGTAATCGCCCTGCTGGGCATAGGCGTTGCCCAGGTTGTTCAGGGCGACGGCGACGGTAGCGTCGTGCTCACCCAGCAAGCGTTGGCGCAAGGCCAGGCTTTTGCGCAGGTTCGCGAACGCCTCGGCATTGCGCCCCAGCTTGCTCAGGGTGGTACCCAGGTTGTTGTAGCTGTCGGCGGTCTGCAGATCGTTGGCCCCCAGGGCGGCCAAGCGCATCTTCAAGGACTTCTGATAGCAGTCCAGCGCGTAGTCGAAGTTGCGCTGACGCTCATTGAAATAACCGAGGTTGTTCCAGTAGGTTGCCTGTTGGACGACGGATGCCCGGCCGGTTTTGCCGGCCGCCTCAAGTGCCTGGGTGACGAGGCGTATGGCGCTGCGGTCATCGCCCAGCACGGACACCGCGCGGGCCTTGATATTCAGCGCCTCGCTGTCGGCCGGGTCTATCGCCAACACGCGGTCGGCCTCCTCGATCGCTGCCTGATAGTGCTCTGCTGCAAACAGTGCCTGGGCCTGGTCGCTGGTGGCCAAGGGCGCCGCCTGGCAGCACAGCATCATCAACAACAGTGGCAACGCCATTAAGGTTTCAAAGCGGATAATGCGCATGGTGGTCCTTTCCATGGGGGGGGTGATCAGCCAGCCAACTGCTTCAGCGCCGCTACCAACGCCTGGATATCCGCCACGCTGGTATTGAGCCCCGGCGTGACGCGAATGCACGGCCCGCACGCCGAGCCGCTGCGAGCCACGGTAAAGATACCGAATTCGTTCAGCAGCCGCGCGGCCATGGCCCCTTGATCGGCCGCCTGGGTGAAGCGCAATGATGTGATGCCGCAGTACAGCCGCGGGTCATCCGGGGTCAGCACCTCGAGGTTCGGCAGTTGCCGCGCCTCGCCCACCCACAGGTCGCGCAGGTAGCGCAGGCGTGCGCCCTTCACCGCCCAGCCGCCGATGGCGGCATGCTCGGCGAACACCTCGGGCAGGGCCATCAGCGCCGGCACGTTGGGGGTGCCGTAGGGCGACAGGCAGCGGATGTCGTCGGCCGGGTAGCTTTGGCTGCCCATGTCCGGGTCGAAGGCCTGCAGGCGTTCGCGGCGCACGTGGATCACGCCAAGGCTCAGGGGCGCGCCGATCCATTTCTGCAGGTTGAAGCCGGCGAAGTCGATGCCAATGTCGGCCAGGTCGACCTCCAGCTGGCCGAGGGAGTGCGCGCCATCGAACACCACGTCGATACCCTGCGCCCTGGCCGCTTGGGCGATGGCCTTGACCGGCATGATCAGCCCGGTGCGGTGGGTAACGTGGGTCAGCGCCATCAGTCTCAGGCGCGGGTGGGCGACGAAGGCGTCGGTGTAGGCACTTACCAGGGCGTCGTGGCTGGCGGGGTGCGCGTGGCGGATCTCGATCACCTCCACGCCACGCGCCTTGGCCAGCCAGCGGAAGGCATCCTGCACCGCGTGGTAGTCCAGGTCGCTGATCAGCACCTGGTCGCCCGGTTGCAGGCGGTTGTAGTTGCGAATCAGCGAGAACAGCGCTTCGGAGGCGCTGCGGGCGAACGCCAGCTCGTCGGCAGGCAGGCCCATCAGCTCGGCCAGCTGCTGGCGGATGGCCAGGCTTTCACGGGTGTCGAACAGCTCGCGCACGTGCACCGCGTTGCTGCAGTTGACCTGGTCGATGGCCTGCTTGTAGGCCTCGACGACACCCTGGCTCATGCGGCCGAAGTAGCCATTGTCGAGGTTGATCACCTGCGGGTCGCGGGGGTAACGGCGGGCGATGTCGGCCCAGAAGGCCTCGTCGCTGGCCAGTTCAAACGGGGTGGGCATGGGATCTCCTTGAAAGGCGGACGCCGCCTGGCGGCAGCTGCTACGGGGCCAGGGGGAAGGCGCAAGGAGTATACCTGATGGATCGGGGTGGGCCGTGACGCGGCCTTGCGGCCGCTGCTACAGGTGTAGCAGCGGCCGCAGGCCGCGTCCTGTCAGGCCAAACGCTTGAGCAGCGCGTGGGCCACGGCTTCGGAGCTGGCCGGGTTCTGGCCGGTGATCAGCAGGCCGTCCTCGATGACGAAGGGCTGCCAGTCCGGGCCTTTCTCATACAGGGCGCCCAGGGCCTTGAACTCGTCTTCGACCAGGAACGGCACCACGTCGGTCAGGCCCACGCCCTCTTCTTCCGAGTTGGTGAAACCGCTGACGCGACGGCCCTTGACCAGCGGCTGGCCATCGGCGGCCTTGACGTGGCGCAGCACGCCCGGCGCATGGCAGACGAAGGAAATCGGCTTGCCGGCGCGCTCGAAGGCTTCGATCAGGGCAATGGACACCGGCGACTCCGCCAGGTCCCACAGCGGGCCGTGGCCGCCGGGGTAGAACACCGCGTCGAAGTCGCCGGCCTTGACGCTGTCCAGCTTCACGGTGCTAGCCAGCGCCTGCTGGGCGGCGGGGTCGGCCTTGAAGCGCTGGGTGAGCGCGGTCTGGAAGTCCGGCTCGTCGCTTTTCGGGTCCAGCGGCGGCTGGCCGCCAGCCGGCGAGGCCAGCACCACGTGGGCGCCGGCGTCCTTGAAGGCGTAATAGGGAGCGGCGAATTCTTCCAGCCAGAAGCCGGTCTTGCGCCCGGTGTTGCCGAGCTGGTCATGGGAGGTCAATACCATCAGTACGTTCATTGCCGTAGCCTCGCAAGGTGGGGAGCTGTTGAAGTGAATGGTAGGGCGGGCGGATGACACTCACAATGTCGTATCCGCAAGGATTCCGGACATCTGACAAAGCCGTTGCCAGTCCGTGCCCTGCGGCCGACAATCAGGCCTTTGCCCCGCCCTCCCGGAAGCCGGCCCATGCACAGCGTCGCCCTTGTGGTTTACCCCAATTTCCAGCCGCTGAGCCTGTCCATCGGCTCGGTGTTCGAGTGCGCCAACCTGCTGCGCGGCGAGCCGGCCTACGCCTTTCACCTGGTGTCGGAGCACGGCGGCGCGGTGATGAGCTCCCAGGGATTCTCGGTGAACACTACGCCCATGCGCGCCGAGGGCTACGACACGCTGATCGTCAGCGGCTATCTGGACTTCCGCCTGCCCGAGGCCAGCCTGCCGGCGCTGGTCAAGGCTGCGTCGGTGCATTCGCGGCGCGTGGTATCGCTGTGCATGGGCGTCTTCGTGCTGGCCGAGGCCGGGCTGCTGGACGACAAGCGCATCACCACCCACTGGCTGCACGCCCCTACCCTGCGCAAGCGCTACCCCCACCTGCAACTGGAAGAAGACCGCCTGTACGTGGTGGATGGCAACCTGTGGACCTGCGCCGGCATGAGCGCCAGCCTCGACGTGGCGCTGGCCCTGGTGGAAAGCGATCTGGGCCACGACCTGGCCCGCCAGGTGGCGCGCAAGCTGGTGATTGTCCAGCGCCGCGGCAGCGAGCAGTCGCAGCTGTCGGCGCTGCTGGAGCTGGACCCGCGCTCCGACCGCATCCAGCTGGCCCTGGCCTACGCGCGGGAGAACCTGCGCGACGACCTGTCGGTGGAAGCCCTGGCGGCCGTGGCGCGGCTCAGCCCGCGGCAGTTCAGCCGGGTGTTTCGCGAAGAGACCGGGCGCACGCCGGCCAAGGCCATCGAGGCGTTGCGCGTGGAAGCGGCGCGGGCGCTGATGGAAACCAGCCGCCACCCGGTGGAGGTCATTGCCCGGGAAACCGGCTTCGGCGACCGCGAACGGCTGCGCCAGGCCTTCCTGCGCGCCTTCGGCCAGCCGCCGCAAGCCTTGCAAAAACGCCTGGCCACACCATAACCACTGGGTGCCCCCCGTAGCAGCGGCCGCAGGCCGCGTCACTGGTGTGCAGGGGCCCCAAAGCTCACCTGATCGAAGCGCACGCCCTGCGCACCGTCGACCTGCACCGCCGCCGGCCCGCTGAAACGCACCCGCTCAAAGCTCAAGTCCCGGTGATAAATTCCATGAGCACTGTCGCCCTTGATCTCGATGCCAACGCCATGGTTGCCCTCGACGCTGACGTCACTCACCCGCACGTCGCGAAACTGCGCCGCCACCGCCGAGCGCCGGTAGTCGAGGATGGCGTTCGGGTCGTTGTAGTCCAGGGTAATGATGAACGCCTGCCTGGCCATGTCGCGCAGGGCCGAGTCACGGAAAATCACGTCGCGCCCGCCGCCGCCCATGAAGGTGGTGCTCTTCATCCGCAGCCCGGCGTCAGTGCCGTCGCCGATGTTGTCTTCGGCGACGATGCCCTCGATCCAGGCGCCGGTATGGCTGCCGACCACCACCATGCCATGGCCATGGCGGAAGTAGTTGTTGAAGATCCAGGCGCCCTGCTGCGGCGGCTGGTGCACCGCGTCGGCGCCTGTGCCGGCGGCGAAGTTGACGCAGTCGTCGCCGGTGTCGAAGACGTTGTTGAAGACCATGGCGCCGCGGCTGTTGGCGAACTCGATGCCGTCGCCGTTGTTGGCGTCGTAGGTGCGCTGGGTGGTGTTGGCCAGCACCACGTTTTCCGTCTCCAGGTTCATGATGCCGTGGTACGCCGGGTTCACCGCGGTGAAGCCGCCATAGAAGACGTTCCTGACGTTGCGCAGGGTGATCAGCGACGAGCGCATCTGCCCATAGGCGTCCTTGACGTTCATGCCGCGCGCCACCGCCTGCTCCACCTGGGCCTTGGCGAGGATGCCGTCCTGGGCATAGCGGCTGTTGTTGCTGGCCACATAGACGCCCTCGGGGTGCTGCTTCCAGCCGTTACCGTCGACAGTACCCAGGCCGACGATGCGGATGTTCTCGAAGTCCTGGTGCTGGCCGGGGTCGCGGGGCAAGGCGTTGAGCAGCGAGGCCGGGCGCAGCGTGGTCGAGTACGGGTACTGGCGGTAACCGGCCAGCGGGTAGTCCTCGGCCCGCTCGGAGCCCAGCAGGGTAGCGCCCTGGGCGATCTCCAGGGTCATGTTGCTTTTCAGGTAGAGCGCGCCGCTCTTGTAGGTGCCCCGGGGCAGCAGCACCTTGCAGCCGGGGGTGCAGGCGTCGATGGCGCGCTGGATGGCCTGGGTGTCCAGGTGGGTGCCGTCGCCCGTGGCGCCGTAGCGCTTGACGTCGAACACCGGCGCCACCGCGGTGGTGCGCTGTTCCAGCACCGGGCTGTCCGCCGACTCGTGGCCGCCGGCGTCCACCGCGCGCACCGTGAAGCGGTAGGCGGTGTCGGGTTTCAGGCCCTGGGCGGTGTAGCTGTGCAGGCCGATGCGGGTGTGGAACTGGCCGCTGTCCTGGGCGTAGAAGCGGTCCATGAGCGGCTTGGCCGGCGACACCTGGTCATGGTTGGCGTTGACGCTGCCCAGCAGCGTGCCATTGGCATACACCCGGTAGTCGCGGATGGCGGCGTGGCCGGCGGGCTTGTGCCACACCAGGATGACGCTGTGGTCGTCGTAGGCCAGGGTCGGCACTTGCAGGTCGGCCGGGGCGTCCAGCGCCCACGCCGGCAGGCTGCACACCAGCGCCAGGGTCGCCAGCAGGCAGCGGGGTATCGGGTTGCAGGGCATGTGAGGTTCCTTGGGCACGGTAGTGATTAGTTCGATCAACCGGCGAGCTGGCTGAAGTCACGGCTGGCCTGCACCAGCAGGCGGGTGTAGGCATGGCTGGCCAGGTCCTGGCCCAGCGCCTGGCAGTCCAACTGCTCGACGATGCGGCCCTGCTGCATCACCGCCACGCGGTCGCACAGGTGGGTCACCACGCCCAGGTCGTGGGTGACCATCAGGTAAGTGAGTTTCTCGCGCCGGCGCAAATCCGCCAACAGGTTGAGGATCTCCGCCTGCACCGACACGTCCAGCGCCGAGGTCGGCTCGTCGAGCAGCAGCACCCGTGGTTCGAGGATCAACGCGCGGGCGATGGCCACGCGCTGGCGCTGGCCGCCGGACAGCTGGTGGGGGTAGCGGTAGCGGAAACTCTCGTTGAGGCCGACCTTGAGCAGCAGTTCGTGGATGCGATCGTCCTTGTCGGCCACCTTGTGGATCACCAGCGGCTCGCGCAGCGCAGTGTCCACCGTGTGCCGCGGATGCAGGGAACCATAAGGGTCCTGGAAGACCATCTGCACGTGGCGAAAGTGTGCCTTGGGCAGCGTGTGCTGCAACGGCACGCCGGCGATGCTCAGCGCCCCGCTCCAGTGCCGGTACTGCCCGGCCAGGCAGCGCAACACGGTGGTCTTGCCCGAGCCGCTCTCCCCCACCAGGCCGAAGGCCTCGCCATCGGCGACGCTGAGGTTGACGTCGTGCAGCACCTGGTTGGCGCCGGCGCCGGTGCCGAAGCTCAGGTTCAGGGCGTGTGCGTGGATCATGGACATGGACGGCTCCTCAGTTGGTCAGCCACAGCGGGTCGCGTTGCAGCACCGGCAGCCGCTCGCGGCGGTTGTCCAGGCTCGGCAAGGCGGCCAGCAGGCCACGGGTATAGGGGTGTTGGGCATTGTGCAGGTCGCTGGCGGCCAGCGACTCCACCACGCGCCCGGCGTACATCACCAGCACGCGGTCGCAGTAGTTGCGCACCAGGTGCAGGTCGTGGCTGACGAAGATCAGGCCCATCTCCTGCTGCTCCACCAGCTCCTGCAGCACGCTGAGCACCTGCTGGCGCACCGACACGTCCAGGGCCGAGGTCGGCTCGTCGGCGATGATCACCTCGGGGCGGGTGATGACCATCATCGCGATCATGATGCGCTGGCCCATGCCGCCTGACACCTCGTGGGGGTACAGGTGATAGACCCGCTGGGGGTCGCGAATGTGCACCTTGGCCAGCATCTCCAGCACCCGCTCGCGGGCTTCCTGGCGGCTGGCCTTGTGGTGGGCCAGGTAGGCCTCGGCAATCTGCTCGCCCACCTTCACCACCGGGTTCAGGGAGTACTTGGGGTCTTGCATGACCATGGACATGCGCCGGCCACGAATGCCCTGCATGGTCTTTTCGCTGGCGGCCAGCAGGTCCACCTCGCCGAATTGCAAGGCCCTGGCGCTGATGTGCGCGCTGGCCGGGTGCAGCTTGAGCAGGCTGCGGCCCACGGTGGACTTGCCCGAGCCGGACTCGCCGACAATGGCCAGTTTCTCGCGCCCCAGGGTAAACGACACGTCGCGCACCGCGTGGGTGTGCCGCTGGCCGTTGACGAAGCGCACGTCCAGCCCTTCGACCTTCAACTTGATGTCAGACATACCGCCTCCGTTACTCGCTGCGCGGGTCAAGAATGTCCCGCAGGCCGTCGCCCAGCAGGTTGAACGCCAGGCTCACGAGCATGATCGCGGCCCCCGGCACGGCCACCAGCCACCAGCACTCGAGCATGTAGCGCCGGCCCGTGGAGATCATCGCGCCCCACTCCGGCGACGGTGCCTGGGCCCCCAGGCCGAGGAAGCCCAGGGCGGCGGCGGTCAGGATGATGCTGGCCATGTTCATGGTCAGGCGGATGATCACCGACGACAGGCACATCGGCACGATATGACGGACGATGATGCGCGCCGCCGAGGCGCCCTGCAGCTGCACCGCCACGACGAAATCGGCCTGGCGCAGCGCCAGGGTCTCCGCCCGCGCCAGGCGCGCGATGGGCGGCCACGACGTCAGCGCGATGGCCACCACCGCGTGCTCCAGCCCGGGGCCCAGGGCCGCGATGAAGGCCAGGGCCAGCACCAGGCTGGGGAACGAGATGAAGATGTCGGTCAGGCGCATGAACACCGTGTCCACTGCACCGCCGAAATAGCCGGACACCGTGCCGACCAGCAGGCCGATAGGGCCGACCACCACCGTCACCAGGGTGATGATGTACAGGGTGATGCGTGCGCCGTAGACCAGCCGGCTGAAGACATCGCGGCCGTATTCGTCGGTGCCCAGCCAGTGCCCGGCGCCTGGCGCCTGTAGGGCGGCGGCCAGGTCCTGGGCGGCGGGATCGTGGCTGGCCAGCCAGGGCGCGAAGGCGGCCACCAGCACCAGCACCAGCGCCACCAGCAGGCCGGCCAGGGTCATGGGGTCGCGCAGCAGTTGGCGCAGCAGTTTCACGCCGCGCTTGCAGGCCGCGTCGAAGCTGGAGCCTGGGGTGCCCAGCCGCGGGGCGGCGGGGACATCGGTCGAGGACAGATTGCTCATGAACAGGTTCTCGTTCAGGGAATGAGGATCGCCCGGCGCACCGGGCAGCCGTCAGCGTTGCTTGTACACGCCCAGGTAGCGCGTGGCCTCGGCGTCGTCGCCGGCGAAGCCCTTGACGTCGGCGGCGCTGACCACGGTGTCGGTCATCTGCGAGATCATCAGGATCGGCCCCACCTGCTGGTCGTACAGCGCCTGCGCCTGGTGGTACAGGCCCAGGCGCCTGGTGCTGTCGCGCTCGCGGCCGGCCTGGTCGATCAGCTGGTTGAGCGCCGGGCTGTAGAACGAGGCACGCCAACCCTGGAAATTCGCCAGCCCGGCGTCGTCGCTGTTGTCGGGGTTGTAGGCGAAGGTGCGCAGGCTGAAATACGGGTGCGGGTAACGCTCGGCACCACGGGCGACAATGATGTCGAAGGTGCGTGCGCGCATGGCGCCGTACACCTGGTTGCCGGTGCCAGTGACGATGCTGGCCTTGATCCCGCCTTCGGCCAGGGTGGCCTGCAGGCGTGCGGCGATGTCGATGTAGGGCGGCTCGGACAAGGTGCGGATGGTGGTACTGAAGCCGTTGGGGTAGCCGGCCTCAGCCAGCAGTTTTTTTGCCTTGGCCACGTCCAGGTGGTAGCCCGGGTCCGGCAGGCGTGCGGCCAGGCCCAGTTGCATGGGCTGCTGGTTGAGGGTGCCGTAGTACGGCATCACGCGCTGGTCCAGGCCCTGGTAGTCGATCAGGTCGCGCACCGCCTCGCGCACCTGGGGCTTGGCGAACTCGGGCTGCTTCATGCTCATGGCCACGTAATACATCGTGCCGCGCGCCAGCGACTGCACCTGCAGGCGGTGCTCGGCGTCAAGGGCGCGGATATCCGGCGCGGCCATGCCGAAGGCCAGGTCCAGGTCACCGCGTTCCAGCATCAGCCGCAGGGACTGCGACTCGGTCATGTTGCGCACCACCACGCGCTTGAGCCGCGGCGCGCCGCTCCAGTAGCCATCGAAGCGGGTCATCAGCAGCACGTCGTTGGCGTTCCATTTGCCCAGCACGAACGGCCCGCTGCCCGCCTCGTTGGTCACCAGCCAGCTGGCGCCCAGGTCGCCGTTCTTCTCATGGGCCAGGGCCGCCTGGCGGTCCACCACCACGGCGCTGGGCGAGGTGGCCAGGGAGTCGATCACCAGCAGCGGGTCCATGGCCCGCGGCAGCTCCACCACCAGGGTCAGGTCATCGCTGGCGCGAATCAGCGCCTGGATGTTGTCGACGCTGTAGCCGTAGGCTTTCCAGGTGGTGGCCAGGCCGTAGTTGAGTTTCATCACCCGGTACAGCGACCAGGCCACATCGTGCGCGGTGAGCGGGTTGCCCGAGTGGAACTTCACCCCCGGGCGCAGGTGGAAGGTCACCTGCTTGCCGTCCTCGCTGACCTCCCAGCGCTCGGCCAATTGCGGCAGGTGCTGCTCCGGGTTGCCGCGGTCGCGCTTGATCAGCGTGTCGTAGAGGTTGGCGTTGATGCCCGAGGCGTCCAGGCCGGGGGCGTTGGCGGGGTCCAGGGAAAACAGGCTGACCAGGCTCATGCCTACGATCAACTGGTCCACCGGCGTCTTGGCGGTAGCCGCGGCCACGGGCGCCAGGGCCAGCACGGTCGCCAGCAGGCAGCGGTTCATACAGGCAGTCTTCATATCAAGCATCCTTGTTTTTATAAGGGACAGCCCGGCTCAGCGGGTGCGTGGGTCGAACACCTTGTACAGCGCGTCGCTGATCAGGTTCAGCACCACGAAAATCAGGCCGATCACCAGCACGCAGCCCATCACCGCGTTCATGTCGCCCAGCATCAGGCTGCTGGTGAGGTACTGGCCGAAGCCAGGCCAGGCGAACACCGTCTCGATCAGCACCGCGCCTTCCAGCAGCGCGCCGTAGGCCAGGGCCACCACCGTCAGCAGCTGCACGAGGATGTTGCGAAAGGCATGGCCCCACACCACCTGGCGGCGCGACAAACCCTTGACCCGGGCAGTGACGATGTATTCCTGGGACAGCTGTTCGAGCATGAAGCTGCGGGTCATGCGGCTGATATAGGCCACCGAGTTGAGGCCCAGGATCAGCGCCGGCAGCACGATGTGGCTGAGGGCGCTGGCGAACGCCTCCCAGTCCCCGGCCAGGCTGGTGTCGATCAACAGCAGGCCGGTGACCTCGGGCACCAGGCCGTCGTAGGCCAGGCCGATGCGCCCGGCGCCGCCGGCCCAACCCAGCCAGGCGTAGAACACCAGCAGGCCCATCATGCCCAGCCAGAAAATCGGCGTGGAGTGGCCGAACAGGCCGATGACCCGGGCCAGGTGGTCGCCCGCGCGGCCCTGGTTGCTGGCGGCGCACACGCCCAGCGGCAGGCCGATCACCACGCCGAACAGGATGGCCAGGGTGGCCAGTTCCAGGGTGGCCGGAAACACCCGGCGGATGTCGTCCAGCACCGGGTGGCCGGTGAGCAGGGCGTTGCCGAAATTGCCGTGCAGCAGGTCGTTGAGGTACAGGCCGAACTGCATCCACAGCGGCTTGTCCAGGCCCATGGCCTGGTACACCTGGGCGTAGGTGGAGCGGTCGGCGTCAGGCCCGACCACCGCCAGCACCGGGTCCAGCGGCATCACCCGGCCAATGAAGAAGGTCAGCAGCAAAAGGCCCAGCAGGGTCACCAGCACGGTGCTGGCGCGCCGGGCGGTGGAGGACGCGCGAGCGCCCAGGGCAGAGGCAGTCATGACAAACATTGTGAGCTCCTGATAATCCGCACCGGGGCAGCCGGCGCGCCAGTTCCATCCGTGCCGCTCAGCGCAGCTTGTAGACATCCTTGTAGCGGGTGGTGGCGGCCGTGTGGCCCTGGTAGCCGGCGACGTCGGCGTGCACCAGCACGGTGTCGGTCATCTGCGACACCGGCAGGATGGCGCCCACCTGCTCATCGAGTTGCGCCTGGATGCGCTGGTAGTCGGCGGTCTGTCGCGCGGGGTCGGGCTCGACCTCGGCGCGCTCGATCTGCTGGTTCAGCGCGGCGCTGTAGAAGCTGGTGCGCCAGCCCTGGAAGTTGCTCAGCCGTGCCTGGTCACGGTTGTCCGGGTTGTACACCAGGGTGCGCAGGCTGGAGTGCGGGTGCCGCTCGGCGCCGCCACCGCCACGGCCGACGATGATGTCGAAGGTGCGCTCGCGCATGGCGCCGTAGACCTGGTTGCCGGTGCCCGTGAGGATGCTGGCCTGGATGCCGGCCAGGGCCAGGGTGGCCTGCAGGCTGGAGGCGATGTTGATGAAGGGCGGCTCGGCCAGCACCCGCACGGTGGTCTTGAAGCCATGGGGGTAGCCGGCCTGGGCCAGCAACGCCTTGGCCTGCGCCACGTCCAGGCGGTAGCCGGGGTCGGGTAGGCGCGCTGGCATGCCCAGGGGCAACGGCCGCTGGTTGAGCACGCCGTAGTACGGCATGACCGTGCGGTCGATGCCCTGGTAATCGATCAGCAGGCGCACCGCCTGGCGCACGCGCACGTCGGCGAACATCGGTTGCTTCAGGCTCAGGGCCACGTAATACAGGGTGGCGCGCGGCACGCTGTCGGTGCGCACCTGGGGGTTGCCCCGCTGGGCGGCGATGTCGGGCGCGGACATGCCCTTGGCAATGTCCAGGTCGCCGCGCTCGATCATCAGGCGCAGGGTCTGGGACTCGCTCATGTTGCGCATCACCACGCGCTTGAGCCTGGCGGGGCCACCCCAGTAGCCGTCGAAGCGGCTCATCAGGATCACGTCGTTGGCGCGCCAGTCATTGAGCACGAAGGCGCCGCTGCCGGCTGCGTGGGTTTTCAGCCAGGCGGCGCCCAGGTCGTTGCCCTGCTGGTGTTGCAGCACCTGCTGGCGGTCCAGGATAAACGCGCTGGGCGAGGTGGCCAGGGTGTTGAGCACCAGCAGCGGGTCGCTGGGCCGCGGCAACTCCAGCACGAAAGTGCTGGCATCGGGTGCGCGCAGGTAGCGCCCGGCGTTGTCGGCGGTGAAGCCGTAGGCCTTCCAGGTGGACGCCAGCGCCAGGTTGAGCGTGAGCACCCGTTGCAGCGACCAGGCCACGTCCTGCGCCGTGAGCGGGTTGCCGGACTGGAAGCGCACGCCCGGGCGCAGGGTAAAGGTCAGGGTGGTGCGGTCGGCGCTGACCTGCCATTGCTGCGCCAGGGCGGGCAGCAGCCGATCGGGCTGGGCGGCGTCCTGCACCAGCAGCATGTCGTAGAGGTTGGCGTTGACCTCGGCCACGTCCAGGCCCGTGGCCCCGGCCGGGTCCAGGGACAGCAGGTTGGCCATGCTCATGCCGACGATCAACTGGTCGGCGGGCGTTGCGGCGTAGGCTGCCGGCAGCGTGGTAAGCGCCAGTGCGGCCGCCAGCAGCCGTGGCCACAGCGAAGCAAGAATAGTCATGACGAGAGTGCCTTTTTTATAGTTATAGGGCCCTGGGGCAACCGGCTTGCGCCGGGCGCCCGCGTGCAACTCAATAGTGGTTGAGCGTGTGCGTCTCGATGAAGTCGAAGTCGATGTCCTCGCCCAGCCCCGGCAGGGCCGACAGGTGCACGAAGCCGTCGCTGTCCATGGGGTCGACCAGGCGCTTGAGGTAGGCCGGCACCTCGTCGTAGTCCAGGTACGGGTGCAGCAGGCCGCGCTCGTACCAGGTGCAGTTCTTGATGGCGCCGACCACCGCCAGGTTCGCCGCGCCGTTGCCGTGGATCTCGCAGTCCATGCCGAACGACTCCGCCAGGTGCGCCACCTTCAGGCACGGCGCAATGCCCCCTACCCCGGCCACCCCGGCGCGCAGGATGTCGCACACGCCGTGCTTGACCCAGCTGGCGCGGCTCAGGTGCTTGCCGGCCAGGGTCTCGGGGCCCAGCACCGGAATGTCCAGCTGCCCCGCCAGCCAGGCGTAGGACTCGGCCGACTCTTCCATCATCGGCTCCTCGAACCAGGCGAAATCGAGCCTCTGCAGTTCACGGCCGATGTACAGGGCATCGGTGCGGTTGTACCAGTGGTAGCCGTCGAGCATCAGCGCGATGTCCGGGCCCACCGCTTCGCGCACGGCCGCGCAGGCCTTGACGTCGATGCGCGGGCTGGGGGCGAAGGACACCGGCGGCATCCAGGTGTGCAGCTTGATGGCCTTGTAGCCGCGCTGCACCAGGGTCTCGGCGAAGCGCCCATAGTCTTCCGGGGTGGCCAGGCCGCCGGGCAGTTCGTCGCCGCACATGGTCGAACCGTAGGCCGGCACCTTGTCGCGGAAACCGCCGATCAGCTTGTGCACCGGCACCCCCAGCTTGCGCCCTGCCCAGTCCCACAGCGCCTGCTCCACCAGGGCCAGGGCGCGGTCGGTGAGCTGGCTGGCGCTGCCCCGCTGCCAGTGCGCCAGGTCGTGCCAGATCTTCTCGCGGTCGAAGGCGTTCTGGCCGATCAGCACCTTGCGCACGAAACCATCCAGCACGTAGGGGCGGATCAGTTCCGGGGCGCCGAAGGCATAGCCCTCGTCGCCGCCTTCGGTGCGGATGCGCAGCAGGGCCATCTGCGCCTGCGTGACGTCACCGGGGTAGGCGTGGCCGGCGCTGTCGACGGCGCGGCGGGTGGGGTAGGCAAAAACCTGGACGTTGACTGCTGTGATTCTCATGGGCGTCTTCAGCCTTTTTTTATTGGATTTGTGGGAAAGCTTGCGTCTGTTGGCGGCGAGCATATGTCATCGTACAACACTTGAAAAGCCCCTGAAAAAACCCAGCCACCTCGGCAAAAACCTGCGAATTTGCCGATTTAGTCCAGCATTCGCAATAACTTAGCCGCTGGAAGGTTCGCCTGTAAGCCCCATTGCAGATGTGTATCAGAAAAAAAATAGTGAAAAATCGTGGTTTATTCGTAGACGAGTCATCTTGTCGTACGATAACGTATTTCTAAGCCACAAATGAGATCCAAACGCAACACCTTGCTGTGAGTAGTGCTAGTCAACGCCCCCAACAAAAACAAAAAAGAAGACCGTATGAACACCACCCTACGCACGCTTGCCACGCTTGCGGCCCTGGGCTTGCCCTTCGCCGCCAGCGCCGATACCGCCAGCATCGACTACCGCCACCAGTACACCGACAGCGACCGCGCCCATGCCGACCGCATCAAGCTCAACTACCGGCTTGCCAGCGGGCTGGGTTTCGAAGCGGAGATGAAGTACCGCACCGCGGGTGACCGCCGGGACGTGGCCTACGACAACATGGTCAACAACGGCGAAGAGTTCACCGTGAGCTACAACTACACGCTCAACCCCCAGGCCACCCTGACCCCGGCCTTCCAGATGGACAGCTCCAGCGACGCCACCACCTACAAGTTCGGCCTCAAGTACAAGTACCGGATCAACGACCGCTACTACGTGGCCACCCGCTACCGCCTGGACACCAAGAAGCTCAACCGCGACGCGATTGACGAGGACATGGCCGACAACGCCAAGAACGACCAGCACGTCAACCGCTTCGAGGGCTGGCTGGGCTACACGCCGGCCAGCAAGTGGGCCTACGAGTACCAGTTCATCTACTTCAAGACCGACTACATCCGCTACGCCAACAAGAAAGACGACTACGAACAGAACCTGATCATCAAGTACGCACTGACCAGGCAGTGGGTGCCGTTCATGGAGATCGGCGACATCAAGGTCGATACCACCTCCGACGATCGCCAGGTGCGCTGGCGCCTGGGGGTCGTTTACAACTTCATGTAAACCCCCTTCCCTCCCGCAGCTCAATGGACGAACTGACCATGACCACGCAAGCCGCCACACCCAAACCTTTCCAGCGCATCCTGCTGACCGGCGCCGCCGGCGGCCTGGGGCAGATACTGCGCGAGGCCCTGCAGGCCCACGCCGACGTCGTGCGCGCCACCGACATCAGCCCCATGGCGCCCAGCCGGGGCGCCCACGATGAAGTACTGCCGGGCAACCTGGCCGACAAGGCCGGGGTCGCCGCTCTGTGCCAGGGGGTGGACGCCATCGTGCACCTGGGCGGGGTGTCGGTGGAGCGGCCGTTCGAGGAGATCCTGGAGGCCAACATCCGCGGCACCTTCCATGTGTACGAGGCGGCGCGGCAGCACGGCATCAAGCGCATCGTGTTCGCCAGCTCCAACCACGTCACCGGGTTCTACCCCCAGGGCGAGGCGCTGGATGCCCATTCGCCGCGGCGCCCAGACGGTTACTACGGCCTGTCCAAGGCCTATGGCGAAGACTTGGCCACCTTCTACTTCCACCGCTACGGCATCCAGACCGTGAGCCTGCGCATCGGCTCATCCTTCCCCGAACCGCGCAACCGGCGCATGTTGTCCACCTGGCTGAGCTACCCGGACCTTGAGCAGTTGGTGGCGCGTGCGCTGCTGACCAGGGACGTGGGCCATACCGTGGTGTACGGCGTTTCCGCCAACCGCGACCTGTGGTGGAGCAACCGCCATGCGGCCCACCTGGGCTATGCGCCGCAGGACAGTTCGGAGAAGTTCCGCGGGAAAATCGAGAGCCAGCCGCTGCCCGCCGTGGCCGAGGCCGGCAGCCAGTTCCAGGGCGGGCCGTTCACGGCCGCCGGGCCCTTCGAGGACGGCGCCGGGCGCTGAGGTTCAGGCGTTCGACGCCTCGGCGTCGGCGGCCTCGTAGGCGCGGCGCATGCGCTCGCGGCTGTTGGACAGGTGCAGGCGCATCGCCGCCCGGGCGGCGTCGCCGTCACGACGGGCGATGGCCTGGTAGATGTCTTCGTGCTCGCGGCTCAGGCGCTCCAGGTAGGGCTCGGTCTTGTCGTTGACCACCCGCGTGGAGTGCCGGCGCGCCCGCGGCAGGATGCTCACACCCAGGTGCAGCATGATGTCGGTGAAGTAGGCGTTGCCGGTGGCCAGGGCGATCTGCTGGTGGAACTGGAAGTCTGCCGCCACCGCGTACTCGACACTGATGACCCGCGAGTTGAGGGCGTCGAGGGATTCGCGCATCAGTTGCAGCTGTGCCTCGGTGCGCCGCGCGCAGGCCAGGCCGGCGGCCTCCACTTCCAGGCTGATGCGCAGTTCCAGCACCGCCAGCACGTCCTGCAGGGTGACCACGCTCGCCGGGTCGATGATAAAGCCGGTGGGACTGGGCAGGTCGAGGACGAAGGTGCCGATGCCATGGCGGGTTTCCACCAGGCCTGCGGCCTGCAGCCGCGAGATGGCCTCGCGCACCACCGTGCGGCTGACCCCGTGCTCGGCCATCACCTGGGATTCGGTCGGCAGCTTGGCCGCCGGCTTTATCTCGCCGCTATGGATGCGCCGCGACAGCTCGGCGACCAGGTCCTCGGCCAGGCTGCGGTGCCGGGCGCGAACACTGGTGGGGGCATCTTGATAATCCATCGGCGGCAAACATCCCGGTAGGCGAATGAACGCGCATCATAGCTCATTTGGTTGTACGACAACGATCCCACCGCGCCACCGCCCAGACACCGCCCCGTAGCAGCGGCCGCAGGCCGCGTCATCGGGGCAGCCGCAGCACCGCCCGCAACCCACCGCCGGCGGCGTTGGCCAGCACCAGGCTGCCGCCGTGGGCGCCGGCCACGGTGTTGGCGATGCTCAGGCCCAGGCCGTAGCCGCCGGAGCTGGCGTTGCGCGAGCCTTCCACGCGGTAGAAGGGTTCCAGCACCTGCTGCAACAAATGCTCGGGAATGCCCGGCCCATGGTCGCGGATGGTGATGCTCAGCTGTTGGTCGCTGTCTTCCACCAGCACCTGCACCTGGCCGCCATAGCGCACGGCGTTCTCCAGCAGGTTGTGCACGCAGCGCTTGAGGCTGCGGGCGAACGCCGGGATCGGCTGCTGGGCGCGGCCCTGCACCTCGATGTGTTCGCCCAGGTCGTCGAAATCGGCCTGCAGGCTCAGCAGCAGCGAGTTGATGTCCAGCGGCTGCCGCTCCTCGCTGACCTGGCCGCCGGCGACGAACTCCAGGGTGCTGGCCACCATCTGTTCCATGTCATCGAGGTCACGGCGCAACTGCGCCTGCAGCTCGGGCTCGGCGACCTTCTCGGCGCGCAGGCGCAGGCGCGTGATGGGCGAGCGCAGGTCGTGGGAAATGGCCGCCAAGAAGCGCGTGCGCTCAGCCAGGTTGGCGATCAGCCGCTGCTGCATGGCGTTGAACGCCTCGGCCGCGCGGCGCACCTCCACCGGGCCGGTCAACAGCAGCGGCGCCCGATGAATGTCGCGGCCCAGGCGCTGGGCCGCTTCGGTGAGCTGGGTCAGGGGGCGGATGGCCAGGCGCACCGCCACCATGGCGATCAACACCAGCACCACGATGCGCAGCAGGTAAATGCGCAGGATGTAGTCCAGCACGATGTCCTGGGGCGTGCGGCTGCTCCAGCCCTGGTCTTCCAGGGCCTGCACCTGCAGCCAGCGGTTGTCGGGCAGGCGCACGTCAATCAGGTAGCGCCCCGCCGCCGGGTGCCCGGCCATCAGCTGGGTCCAGCCCACGCGTTTGTTCTCGCCATCGACCATGTCCAGGCGCAGCAGGTGCAGGGTTTCCACGTAGCCGGTGCGCTGCGACACCACCTTCTCCAGCAGGCGTTGGGTGGGCTCGTCGCTCTCGGCCAGGCGCTCCTGCCGGGTGCTGGCGCTGTCGCTGAGGCTGAGGTGGAAGCGCGGCGAGTCGAGCATGGCCACCAGCGCCTCCACCTGCGCCGGGTCGCGGTGGGCCTGGCGGACGATGTCGGCGACCCGCGCGGCGATCAGCCGCGTGGGAATCTCCAGCACCTGGCTGTGGCGCACGTCGAACCAGATGCTGCTGGTGAGCAGCTGCGCCGCCAGCATGCCGGCCACCAGGATGATCACCAGCCGCCCGAACAGCGTGCGTGGCCACAGCCTCATGACGGCTGTGCGTCGACGTCGACGGTGAGCATATAGCCCTCGTTGCGCACCGTCTTGATCAGGCCGGGGTCCAGCTGCTGGCGCAGGCGGCTGACACACACGTCAATGGCGCGGTCGAACGGCGTGCTGGCCTTGTCGAACACATGGTTAAGCAGGAACTCGCGGCTCAGCGGCCGGTTGGGGTGCTGCAGCAGCAGGCGCAGCACGCGGAAATCGGAGTTGCCCAGGTTGATCACCACCCCCGCCGGCGACAGCACGTGGCGCGCGCGGGTGTCCAGCTGCCAGGCGCCGAAGCGGATCAGCGCCACGTCGTCCACCCGCGCCCGGTCAGGGAAGCTCTGCACCCGGCGCAGCACCACCTTGATGCGCACCAGCAGCTCGCGCGGGTCGAAGGGCTTGGGCAGGTAGTCGTCGGCGCCTATTTCCAGGCCGACGATGCGGTCGACCAGGGTGCCGCGGGCGGTGAGCATGATCACCGGGGTGTTGGACGTCACGCGCAGCTCGCGGCACAGGCTCAGGCCGTCCTCGCCGGGCAGCATCACGTCCAGCACGATCAGGTCGATGACGTTCAGCTCCAGGCGCCGGCGCATCTCGCGGCCGTCGGCGGCGGTGGTGACCTGGTAGCCGGCGTCGCGCAGGTAATCGCCCAGCAACTGGCGGATTTCGGGGTCGTCGTCGACGACCAGCAGGTGGTCTTGCTTGCTCATCAAAGGTGCTTTTTATCTCGGCGTATGAAAGCCCGCCCCGTGCAGGCCGGGGACAGGCGGCTACCAATAGTCAAAATTCGCCGCCCTGGCGGGCGCAAATGTAATGGAATGTGTTGGAACGCAATAACGCTGCGTTTTCGATACAAAGCCCCGCCTTGCAGGCCGGGAGCGCTCATTAGACTACCAATCTAAATAAGATCGATTCCAATTTAACACAAGGTAGTACAAATGAAGTCGTCCCCTTCACCGGCCACAGGCCTCACCCTGCAACGCACCCTGGCACCGCTGCTGGGCATCGCCACCCTGGGCGTGGTGCCCGCCCCTGGCTGGGCCGACACGGCCCAGGCCAGCGGCGCCATCAGCCTGCCCGACATCAACGTCGACAGCGACCGCCCCAGCCTCTACAAGACCGACCGCGCGTCGTCGGCCAAGATCGGCGCGCCGCTGCTGGACGCCCCGCAGAGCGTCACCGTGGTGCCGCAGCAGGTGATCACCGAGCAGAACGCCCAGAGCCTGCAGGAAGTGCTGCGCAACGTGCCGGGCATCACCTTCATGTCCGGCGAGGGCAACCTGGGCTGGGGCGACCTGTTCTCCATCCGCGGCTTCAGCTCGGAGCAGAGCCTGACCGTGGACGGCGTGCGCGACGCCGGCATGTCCACCCGCACCGACACCTTCAACCTGGCCCAGGCCGAGGTCTACAAAGGCACCGGCTCGGTGGAATCGGGCGTGTCGGCGGTGGGCGGCAGCGTCAACCTGCTGAGCAAGGAAGCCCACCTGGGCAACGCCAACAAGGTCTCGGCCGGCATCGGCACCGACGCCTACAAGCGCGTCACCGGCGACTTCAACTACCAGCTCAACGACACCAGCGCGGTGCGCGTCAACCTGATGCGCCACTACAACCAGGTCAGCGAGCGCGACAACGTCGACTACGACCGCTACGGCCTGGCCACCTCGTTCGCCACCGGCCTTGGCACCGACACCCGCTACTTCCTCGACCTGTTCTACCAGAAGGACGACAACACCCCCGACACCGGCCTGCCGATCCAGCGCGGCACCAACGGCGACACCATGCCGGGCGTCAAGCGCAGCAACTGGTACGGCTCCGACCTGTACACCCAGCAGACCAAGACCATGTCGCTGACCGCCCGCGTGGAGCACGACTTCGACAACGACTCGCACCTGCGCAACCAGCTGCGCTGGGAACGCACCGACAGCTTCTCGGTGCTGTCGCCGGCGCGCTTCTTCGCCAGCGACGCCAGCGGCAACAAGACCTGCAGCGGCACCCGCTGCGCCAACCTGGGCTACACCGGCGTGGGCGCCGTGAGCCAGGTGCCCAACAGCACCGTCAACGCCTACACCGACTACGTCAACAACAGCAACACCGCCTACGGCATCCTGCGCGGCAACAACTACGGGCAGTCCAAGCGCTACACCATCCTCGACAACCAGACCGACTACAGCTTCAGCTTCAACACCGGCGCGCTGCAGCACTCGATTGTCAGCGGCCTGGAGTTCTACCACGAGACCTACGGCGGCCTGGCCCGCGACGCCGAAGTGCCGACCGGCAACATGGTCTTCGACATGGCCGACCCGTCCCACGACTTCCCCAGCACCTGGACCGTGGAAGGCTCCGGCGACCCGCGCTCGGTGGTGGACGACTCGGCGGTGTATGTGGGCGACACCATCAACCTCAACGAGCAGTGGCAAGTGCTGGGTTCGCTGCGCTATGACTACTGGAAAGCGCAAACCACCCAGCGCGACGTGGCCACCATCAGCAGCAGCGACGGCGCCCTCAGCGGCCGCGCCGGCATCGTCTACAAACCGCTGCCCAACGGCAGCATCTACGCCTCCTACAGCTCGGCGGCGCAACCCTCGGCGGTGGGCGCGTCCACCAATAACCAGATCTACGGGGCCGCCACCACCAGCAACTACACCCCGGCCCGCGCCAAGACCTACGAGGTGGGCACCAAGTGGGACCTGGCCCACGACCGCCTGAACCTCACCGCCGCGCTGTTCCGCACCGAGCTGGACAACTCCTGGGAATACGCCGAGGGCGAGACCTCGCCCGTGCGTGCCCTGCCCGCCAAGCGCGTAGACGGCGTGGAGCTGGGGCTGTCGGGCAACATCACCGACCGCTGGACCGCCTTCACCGGCTTCTCGGCCATGAAGAGCGTGCAGACCAAGGGCGCCAACAAGGGCAGCGAGGCCAAGAACGTCCCCGACCTGACCTTCAACCTGTGGACCACCTACGACGTCACCGATGACCTGAGCCTGAGCTACGGCGCCAACTACGTGGGCCGCCGCCGCTACACCGACAACAAGTACGTGGGTGGCCAGAGCAACAACAGCAGCTACGCCAGCGGCGCCTCGGGCGTGTACGCGGTGTACGTGAAGGACAACGAAAAGGCCCCCGGCTACTGGCTGCAGAACCTGGCCGCGCAGTACAAGGTCAACGCCCAGACCACCGTGCACGTCAACCTCAACAACATCTTCAACACCTTCTACTACAGCCAGATCGGTGCCTCGCTGGACGGTTTCCAGCTGTATGGCGTGCCGGGTGCCGGGCGCACCCTCACCGCCAGTGTCGACTACAGCTTCTGAGGCCTGGCCATGCTGATCGAGATCCCTTCGCTGTTTAGCGCCGATGAACTGCAGCAACTGCGCCAGCACCTGCTGGCCCAGCCCTGGGGCGACGGCAAGGCCACCGCCGGCGTGGGTTCGGCGCGGGCCAAGCACAACCGCCAGCTGGCCGAGGACAACCCCCAGGCCATCCATCTGGGGGGGCAGATTTTGGCGCGGCTGGGCGACAACGCGCTGTTCATGTCGGCCGCCCTGCCGAAGAAGATCTACCCGCCGTTGTTCAACCGCTACGGCGAGGGGGAATCGTTCGGCTTCCATATCGACAATGCCATTCGTGGCCTCAAGGGCGTGCGCGAACGGGTGCGCACCGACCTCTCGGCGACGCTGTTCCTCAGCGACCCTGACAGCTACGACGGCGGCGAGCTGGTGATCCGCGACACCTTCGGCGAACGCCGGGTGAAGCTGGCCGCCGGTAGCCTGGTGCTGTACCCCGGCACCAGCGTGCACCGCATCGAACCGGTCACCCGTGGCGAGCGCCTGGCGGCGTTCTTCTGGGTGGAAAGCCTGGTGCGCGAGGACAGCCAGCGCAGCCTGCTGCTGGACATGGACGTGGCCATCCAGCGCCTCGACCAGCAGCAGGCCGACGCCGAATCGCTGCTGCAACTGACCGGTGTGTACCACAACCTGCTGCGCCGCTGGAGCGACGTTTAACCACCTGTGGGAGCTGGCTTGCCAGCGAGCTGTTGTGCCCCCGAAAAGCTCGCTGGCAAGCCAGCTCCCACGCCCCCCCCTTCAAAGGAGCTTATTGCCCATGTTCACCCCCAAAGCGCTGTTGCGCTGCGCCCTCCCCCTGCTGCTGGCCCTGGCCGGCCAGGCTGCCCAGGCCCATGAGGTCACCGACGTGCTCGGCCGCCACGTGCAGGTGCCCGACCACGTCAACCGCGTGGTGCTGGGCGAAGGCCGCCTGATTGGCGCCCTGGCCCTGCTGGACAAGGACGCGCCGTTCGCCCGCGTGGTCGGCTGGCAGAACGACATGCGCCTGCTGGACGCCCACACCTATGACGTCTATGCGGCGAAATTCCCGCAGATCAAGGACATCCCCCTGATCGGCCAGGCCTCCGAACAAAGCGTCAGCGCCGAGCAGATCCTGGCGCTGAAACCCGACCTGGCCATCTTCAGCATTTCCGGCCACGGCCCCACCGAGCACAGCCCGGTGGCCGACGTGCTGGCCAAGGCCGGCGTCGCGGTGCTGTTCGTCGACTTCCGCATCAACCCGGTACAAGGCACCGAGACCAGCCTGACCGCCCTGGGCCAGGCCCTGGGCCGCGAGCCGCAAGCCCAGGCCTACCTGGACTTCTACCAGCAACACATCAAGCACATCACCGACGTGGTCGGCGACCCGGCCCTGGCCCAGCGCCCGAAAGTGTTCCTGGAGCTGCTGGCCGGCGTCTGGCAGGCCCCTGGCCACACCACCGGCAAGAGCGGCCTGGGTGAGATCATCCAGCTGGTCGGCGGGCGCAACATCGCCGCCGACGTGGTGCCCGGCGCCCTGGGCGACGTCAGCGTGGAATACGCCCTGCAGGCCGACCCGGACGTGTACGTGGCCAGCGGCAACCACCAGCCGGGGCTGATCCTGGGTGCCGGCGTTACCCCGCAGCAGGCCGAGGCGTCGCTGCACAAGGTGCTCGAGCGCCCCGAGTTCAAGCCCCTGCGCGCCATCCAGGCCGGCAACGCCCACGGCCTGTGGCATGACTTCTACAACTCGCCGTACAACCTGCTGGCCATCGAAGCCCTGGCCAAGTGGGTCAACCCCCAGGCCTTCAAGGACCTCGACCCGGCCGCGACCCAGGCGCAGATCAACCAGCAATTCCTCAGCATTCCGATGCAAGGGCAGTACTGGGTGGACGCCCGCTGATGGCCGTGCCACTGCCTGACCTGGCCAGCGTCAGCCTGGCCTACCGGCGGTGCCTGGCACGGCGCTGCCAATTGATCGGCGGCCTGGCCCTGCTGTTGCTGATGGCGCTGCTGATCGACCTGGCCAGCGGCCCGTCGGGCATGGGCCTGGCGACCCTGCTGCGCGGCATCGTCCAGCCGCAGAGCCTGGACGCCATGCAGCAGGTGATCCTGTGGAACGTGCGCCTGCCCTACGCCCTGATGGCGGTGCTGGTGGGCGCCGCGCTGTCGCTGGCCGGCGCCGAGATGCAGGCCATCCTCGACAACCCGCTGGCCAGCCCCTTCACCCTGGGGGTGTCCTCGGCGGCGGCGCTGGGCGCCTCGCTGGTGATCGTGTTCCCGCTGGCCACGGCGTGGCTAAGCAACGACAGCGCCATTTCCCTGGCCGCGTTCGTGTTCGCCTGCGCCTCGGTGTTCCTGCTGCAGTTCATGTCGCGGCTACGTGGCGCCGGGGTGCAGAGCCTGGTGCTGTTCGGCATTGCCCTGGTGTTCAGCTGCAACGCGCTGGTGTCGCTGCTGCAACTGCTGGCCACCGAGGACGTGCTGCAGCAGCTGCTGTTCTGGACCCTGGGCAGCGTCACCCGGGCCAACTGGAACAAGCTGTCGATCCTGGCGGCGGTGCTGGCCGTGGTGATGCCGTTCAGCTTCGCCGCGGCGCCGCGCCTGACCCTGCTGCGCATGGGCCAGGACCGCGCCATGAGCTTCGGCGTCAACGTCAGGCGCCTGCGCTTCCTGGCGCTGCTGCGCATCAGCCTGCTCAGCGCCGTGGCCGTGGCCTTCGTCGGTACCATCGGTTTCATCGGCCTGGTGGGCCCGCACATCGCCCGCCTGCTGGTGGGTGAAGACCAGCGCTTCCTGCTGCCGGCCAGCGTGCTGGTGGGCGGCCTGCTGCTGTCGCTGTCGTCCATCGCCAGCAAGCTGATTCTGCCGGGGGTGGTGGTGCCGGTGGGCATCGTCACTGCCCTGGTGGGCGTGCCGGTGTTCGTGTTGTTGGTGTTCAAACGTGGAGCGCGCTCATGAATCGCCTGCCCGGCCTTGCGGTCAACCAACTGTCAGTGCGCTACGGGCGCCGGCAGGTGGTGCATGAACTGAGCCTGCCGCTGCTGCGGCGCGGCACCCTGACGGCGCTGATCGGCCCCAACGGCGCCGGCAAGTCGACCCTGCTGCGGGCCATGGCCGGCCTTGAACCGTGCAGCGGCGCGCTGCTGCTGGACGGCCACGACCTGGCCCGCCTGGCGCCGTCCGAGCGCGGCCAGCGGGTGACCTACATGCCGCAGACGCTGCCGCCGAACCTGGCCTTGAGCGTGCTGGAATGCGTGCTGGCCGCGGTGCGCGCCAAGGACCCCAGCCTGCGCGGCGACCCCGCCCTGCAACAGGCCCTGGCCGCCCTGCAGCAACTGGGCATCGCCCACCTGGGCGACGTGGCCCTGGACAGTTTGTCCGGTGGCCAGCGGCAGCTGGTGAGCCTGGCCCAGGTGGTGGCGCGCACGCCCCAGGTGATGCTGCTGGACGAACCCACCAGCGCCCTCGACCTCAATTACCAGCTCAAGGTGATGGAGTGCGTGCGCGCGCAGGTGGTGACGCACCAGTTGATCGGCGTGGTGGTGCTGCACGACATCAACCTGGCGGCGCGCTTCGCCGACCAGCTGGCCGTGCTCGACCAGGGCCGGCTCTACGGCTGCGGCACCCCGCACCAGGTGCTCAACCCCACGCTGTTCCACGACGTGTACAACGTGCAGGCGCGGGTGGAGCGTTGTTCGCGGCAGTCATTGCAGGTGGTGGTGGACCACGCGCTGTAGGGGCAGCCTGGTTATCGCTCACACACCGTAGCGCGCCGCCGGCAAGGCATGGCTGAACTTGCTCGACAGCGCGCGGCGGCCCTGCTCCCACGCCTGCCACTCGTGCTCCTCATGCAGGCCTGGGATGGTCACCGGCTCGCCCTGGTCCAGGCCCACCAGCGCGGCATCCACCAGGTGCGCAGCCGTCATGGTGTTGGCCCCGGCCTTCTGCGCCGCGTAGCCGGCCACGTCCCAGAACTCGGTGGCCGTAGCGCCGGGCAGCACGGTCTGGATGCGCACGCCCTTGTCGCCCAGGTCCCGTTGCAGCGCGTGGCCGAAACTGAGCACGTAGGACTTGGAGGCGCTGTAGACGCCGTTGAGCATCTCCACGGCAATGCCGACCACCGAGGAGATATTGACGATCGTGCCTGCGCCGCGAGCGACAAAGGCCGGTGCCACCGCGTAGGTCAGGCGCGTGAGCGCGGTGATGTTGAGGCCGATCATGGCCTGCATGGCGTCTGCATCACCCTTGAGGATCGACGCCACCGAGCCGACGCCGGCGTTGTTCACCAGCAGGGTGATGTTGGCGTCGTCGCGCAGCACGGCTTCGACCTTGGCCAGGTCGGCCAGGTCATTGAGGTCGGCCGCCAGCGGAGTGACGGTGCGGCCGGTCTCGGCCTGCAGTTTTTCCGCCAGGGCGGCCAGGCGTTGTTGGTTGCGGGCGACCAGGATCAGGTCGTAACCGCGCCTGGCCAGGCGGTCGGCGTACACGGCGCCGATGCCGGTGGATGCGCCGGTGATCAGGGCGGTGCCTTTGGGGGTTGGGGTGGTCATGGTGGCTCTCCGGGATTGTGGGTGGGTGTGGGGGGAGAGTACGATGGGTGGCAATGGCGCGAATGTCGTATATCCACCTTTTTAGGACAAGGCATTCAATCGGCGCTAACTGTTTGTGATCTTGATCTGGCTTTGGCTTTGGCTTTGGCTTTGGCTTTGGCTTTGGCTTTTGATCTTGATCTTGATCTGGCTTTTGATCTTGGCCCCGTTAAGCGCCCGGGCCGACTGGAGGCGTCGATCAAGCGGTCCTCGGCGTAGCCGGGGAAGACGGAACCGGAGGCGCTTCTATTCCGGGCCGTCGTCCGCTTGAGCGACGCCGGAGGGAGGGGACCCGTAGCGCAGCGAAGGGCCCAAGCAGGGGCAAGCCCTTTTTGGTGACTTTTTGGGGCGACTGCCAAAAAGTTACTCGCCGTAAGGGCGAAACGGTCGGTGGCATCCCCGCGAAAATGGATATGCTCGAAATCGCCGAAGCGCGATGCCGAATCCGTGACCATATCCATTACCGAGGGTGATGCAAAATCACCTTTCCGCCCTTACGGCGGGTCACTTTTTTTCAAACGCGGTACGTGTCAATGTACCTGTCGCCTAATTCCTGCCTCAACTCACGATAGCAACCCCGGCATCAGGCCGCTCCGGGTTCAAATACACCGCCTCGGCAAGCTGCCAATTACGCGTGTTCCGGCTCCACCGAACCGGGTTCCTTTCCCGGGCAGCTGCATACAACCTATCTCGGGCCTCCAGTAATTTGGGGGCCAAGCCTTCGTGACGCTCGTTCGGTGTTACGTACTTCAGGCCGCTATGGCGGTGTTCCTCGTTGTACCATTCAACAAATTTCTGCACCCACAGCCTCGCTTCAAGCAAGCTGTCAAAGGGACGTTCAGGCCATTGCGGGCAGTATTTGGCCGTGCGGAAAAGCGTCTCCGCATAGGCATTGTCATTGCTCACCCGCGGACGGCTGAACGAAGGCTCGACACCTAGTGAAATCATGCTCTCGCGCAGCAACGAGCCCTTCATCACATGGCCGTTGTCCGAGTGCAGCACCAGCGCTCGACCGGCCGTACGCTCGCGTAAACAGCCCTTTTCCAGCAAGACACAGGCATGTTCCGCACATTCGGATTCGTGCACTTCATTGGCCACCAGCTTGCGGCTGTAGATGTCCTTGACCATGTACCAGTAGAAAAAACGACCCTTCACCGTGCTCGGCAACCAGGTGATATCCCAGCACCAGACCTGGTTGGGGCCATCCGCCCGATGCGTGGTCAAGATGCGACGCTTGGGGGCCTTTGCACGGCCGCGTCGCGTGAGCTGGTTGTGCGCTTTCAATACTCGGTAAAACGTCGACTCCGAGGCCAGGTAAATCCCTTCGTCCGCCAGCTTTGGCACAATCTGATGCGGCGTCAGGCTCGAATAACCCGGCTGGTTGGCCGCGTCCATCACAGCCTGGCGCTCGGCTTCGCTGAGCTTGTTCGGCGGCGGTTTGCGCGGGACTGTCTGACGCTTGTCGGCGTCGCTGTGACGCCAACGCTGCACGGTCCGAAGGCACAATCCCAGCTCGTTGCAAGCACGAAACCGGCGTGCGCCGGCGTCGACGGCAGCAGCGATCAATACCAGAGCCTGCATGCGATCGGGGGCGCTGATCAGCCTTCCTTGTCCTTGCCCCAGATCGCATTGGCTTTTTTTCTGAGTTCCAGCAAAGCCTCCGCCTCCTTGCGACCGGCATCAGAGCGCGATAATTGTCGCTCCAACTCCTTGATTCGCCGTGAATCGGCAGTCTGCTTTTTGCTGGGTTGAACATCGAGCGCCGCGTTGGCGTTCTGACAGGCCAGGCGCCATTGCTGGATCTGCTCGGGAAAAATACCCTTGATCCGGCAGTACTGGGAAAGCTCGACCTCGCTCAGCGGCGCGGTCTCCATGACAGCGTTGAACTTGTCAGCGCTGGACCATTGATCGCTGGTCTTGTTGTTTCCAGGAACGATCAACCCTTTATCTCTAGCCATTTGTCTCCAGTTCCTAAGCGACTGTGGAGTGACGCCGATTGCGACGGCGAGCTCTGCCACGGAGCGGTTCAGGGGCGGCATCATTTGCTGAACCGCCCAGTCTCTGAAGTCATTGTCATAACGCTTCGTCATTGCCTTGCACCTTCGCCCCCTTGGATGATTGAGTCAATCAACAAAGGTGACAGGTAGGCTGACACGGGGGGAACGCCAAAAAAAGTAACCAAAAAACGCTTGCCCCTGCTTGGGCCCTACGCTGCGCTACGGGTCCCCTCCTTCCGGCGCCGCTCAACGGGCAGACTGATGTGGCCTAATTATCCCGGACACGCCCAAAGGAGCGGTAATCTACCGCTCAACCAAGAGGTGTTCGATGTCCCGACGTAATTTTTCGACAGAGTTCAGGCAAGAGGCAGCAGCCCTTGTTCTTGATAGTGGCTACACCACTCCAGAAGCCTGCAAAGCCATGGGCGTGGGCCCGACCGCACTGCGTCGGTGGGTGGAACAACTCCGCCAAGAGCGTTTTGGCATCACCCCTGAAACGGCCTCTGCCATGACGCCTGAACAACAGCAAATCCAGGCGCTGCAGGTAAAAATCCGCAAGCTCGAGCTGGAGAAGGAAATCTTAAAAAAGGCTACCGCTCTCTTGATGAACGATTCCCTCGATCGAAGGCTTTGATCGATGCGTTAAGTGAGCGTTTCTCGGTGACTGATTTGTGTCGTGTTTTTGGGATAAGCCGCAGCGGTTATTACGAGCATCTCAAGCGCCGCAATTGCCCCGATCCAGACCGGGAACGGCTGAAAACGTTGGCCACAGGGCTGCACGCCGAAAGTCGAGGCTCCATGGGCGCACGAGTATTGTCTGCGGCGCTCAAGGCCCAGGGCGAACAGGTGGGGCGTTTTTTGGCCGGGCGGTTAATGGCCGAGGCTGATTTGCGGAGCATTCAACGTCGGCCAAACCCTTATCGCCTGGCCACGGTGGAGGCAAAATTTGCACCCAATCTATTGGAGCGCCAGTTCGAAGTGTCGGCGCCCAATCGGGTTTGGTGTGGTGATATCACCTATATCTGGGCGGGGACGCATTGGCTCTATCTGGCGGCTGTCCTCGATCTGTATGCCCGGCGGATCGTGGGTTGGGCCATCTCCAAAAGCCCCGATTCGGCATTGGCGTGCAAGGCATTGGAGCTGGCTTATCAGGCCCGCGGAATGCCCGACAAGGTCATGTTTCATTCGGATCAAGGCTGTCAGTACAGCAGTGAGCTGTTTCGCGACAAGCTTGAAGGATTCGGGATGAGGCAAAGCATGAGCCGGCGTGGAAACTGCTGGGATAATGCACCGATGGAGCGTTTTTTCAGCAGCCTGAAGTCAGAATGGATACCCAAGAAAGGCTACCAGGACGAGGCGAAGGCCAGGCCGGATGTGCTTCGATACGTGATCCATCATTACAACCAGGTCCGGCTTCACAGCCATAACGAGTACCGCACGCCGGTGGAGCATGAAAGGCTGGCGGCGTAGCTCCTAAACAAATGTCCGGGATTGGTTGACCAGATCAGACGGCACCCGCTATAGAAGCCTGCGGGTTACCGTCTCTTCGGCCTGCGGCCTCGGCCCTTCGGGCAGCCCGTTGATCGACGCCTCCAGTCGGCCCGGGCGCTTTACGGGGCATACAATCAAGATCAAAAGCCAGATCAAAAGCCACGTCAAAAGCCAGGTCAAAAGCAGATCAAAGGCCTCACGGAATCAAAGTCAAAAGCAGACGTGTGCGTTGGCACACTTATTTGGGACACCGCTCACCATGACCACCATCGCCCTCCTCATCTACCCCGGTTTCCAAATCCTCGGCCTCGCCGTCTCCACCGTCTTCGAAACCGCCAACGACCTCCACGGCCCGCACTACCACCTCACCCTGCTCTCCGAACACGGCGGCATCGTGCCCTCCTCCCTGGGCTTCGGCATCCAGACCGATACCTTCAAGGACACCCACCACGACACCCTCATCGTCATCGGCAACAACCACATCGACGACGCCCCACCCGCCCTGCTGGACTACCTGCGCAGCGCCGCGCACCAGTCCCGGCGCATCACCGCCGTGTGCACCGGCGCCTTCGTGGTGGCTGCCGCCGGCCTGCTGCAGGGCCGCCGGGCCACCACTCATTGGGCTCACGCCCGGGCGTTCCGCAGCGCCTACCCCGGCGTGCAGATGGACGAAGACCGGATTTTTGTCATCGACGGCAACGTCTGGACCTCGGCCGGCATGACCGCCGGCCTCGACCTGGCCCTGGCCATTGTCGAGCAGGACCTGGGCACCGCGGTGGCCAGGCAGGTGGCGAAAAAACTGGTGGTACACCACCGGCGCTCGGGGGGCCAGTCGCAGTTTTCCGCGCTGCTGGACATGGACCCCAAGACCGACCGTATCCAGGGCGCGCTGCTGTATGCCCGCGAACACCTGGCCACCGACCTGTCGGTCGACACCCTGGCCGACGTCGCGCACCTGAGCCCCCGGCAGTTCAGCCGGCTGTTCCGCGAGGAAACCGGCCAGTCGCCGGCCAAGGCCATCGAGCACCTGCGCGTGGAAGCCGCGCGCATCATGATGGAAGCGGGCCGCCATTCCCTCGACGTCATCGCCCGGGAATGCGGCTTTGGTGACCGCGAACGCATGCGCCGGGCCTTTCTGCGCGCGTTCGGGCAGTCGCCCCAGGCGATCAAGCGGGTAACCGAGACGCAGCTGGCGAGTTTTCCGCAGGCCTGAGTCCAGGCCGCTGATTCAAGTCATCCGCCCCGATAGTGCTCCTTGATCAATTAACCCACGCCAATGATCAGACGCGCGTTAAGGCGCCATAACTTTAACGCCGCCCGAGCCAGTTTTTTTGACACTTTACATAGTCAATAAAACCATAAGCAGGCTACCTAACACCGCGTATCGCAAATTTTACAAATCACCCTTCCCATCAGTTGACAGGTACAACCTCTTCGACGATACCTATACCCACAACGCGCAGAGGGAGGCCTGAAAAATGGCAGGTCATATCATGCAAACACCTTACCTACAGGCTAATGCCCGAGCAGCCGAACCATGAATAACAACTCCCCTGCCCCGCTCGTCAGTATTGTTTGCCCCACTTATAACCATGAAGCTTTTATTACCGCCACCCTGGACAGTTTCATCGCTCAACAGACCAACTTTCCTTTTGAAGTTCTGGTTCACGATGACGCCTCCACCGACGCCACCGCGCGGATACTTGCGGACTATGCCACCCGCTATCCCGATATTATCCGGCCGTTTTACCAGACAGAAAACCAATTCCAACAAGGCAAGGAATGCATCCCCGAGATATTCAAGCACGCCCGCGGCCGTTATATCGCCTACTGCGAAGGCGATGACTACTGGACCGACCCGGCCAAGTTGCAGATCCAGGCCGATTTCCTCGAAGCCCACCCCGACTATGTGTTGACCTTCCACGACGCCATGGCCTTCGACATCAATGGTGAACGGGGCCTGCAGCTGCAAGGCAAGCTGCGCCGCGATGCCAGCGCCCTCGAGTTGCAGCAAGGCCGCCAGCTGTCCACGCTGACCGTGTGCTTTCGCAATGTATTCCATGAGATGCCACGGGAGTTGCAGGGCGCGCCACTCAGCGACATGTGCTGGTGGTCGCTGCTGGGCGCCCACGGCAAGGGCAAGTTTCTTGCGCAGATAAAACCAGCCGCGTACCGGGTGCACCCCGGCGGCATCTTTTCCATGCGCTCGGAAAAACGCAAGCTGCACATGAGTTTGCAGACTTGCCAGGCGCTGGCCAATTATTATTACCGCTTGGGCAACCAGCCCTTGTATGAATACTTCCTGATCCACGTTTTTACTTTTTCCCTGGCCGCCATCTCGCCGCTACAAAAACTACAAGCCTTGATGCTGCTTGGCCGGAATATCGGCGTCAACCTTTATAAGCGCCTGACCACCTCTGCCACTTGAACCCTGCCGCAACGGCTGCCCGACAGACAATTCAAATAATTGAGGACACCTGAATGTTCACGTCAATCGCCATGATGCAGCCGTATTTATTCCCTTATCTGGGATATTTCCAACTGATTGCCGCCGCCGATGTATTTGTGCTGGGCGACGACTTGCAATATATCAAGTCGGGTTGGGTCAACCGCAATAACGTACTCGTCGGCGGCCAGGCGCGGCTGCTGACCTTCCCGCTGAAACGTGGCAGCTTCGAATTGGCCATCAATCAACGCGAGACCAGTGACAACTTTGCCGACGAAGCGCAGCGGTTGTTGAACGTCATCAGGAGCAACTACGCCAAGGCACCTTGCTTTGCCCAGGTGATGCCAATGCTGGAGGCGCTAATCCTGCACCCCGAGCGCAACCTGGCGCTGTACATCGAGCACAGCCTGAAGCAGTTGTGCAGCTACCTGGGCATTCACACGCCACTCTTCCGCGCCTCCGACCTGACGCTGCCGGCACCACTGGACAAGCAGGACCGGGTCATCCGCACCGCCCGGCAGTTTGGCGCCCGGCGCTGCATCAATTCCATGGGCGGCACCAGCCTCTACGACCCCCGGCATTTTGCCGAACATGGGCTGGAACTGAAGTTCCTGGCCATGGACGACGACATCAGCTACCGCCAGTTCAAGCACCCCTTCGTCGGCAACCTGTCCATCATCGACGTGATGATGTTCAACGACGCCGAGGCGCTGGCGGCGCTGCTGCAGCGCTATTCGCTGCACACCGTGGAGACGCCCGTGCAGCCGGCGGTGCTACAGGAACGGCGCCGCACCCCGCGGGCAGTCAACCACGCCTGAAAGACGCCGCCTGGCGGCAGCTGCTACGAAGGTTTTGCGCACCCCCGTAGCAGCGGCCGCAGGCCGCGTCCCAGGCCACGCGGTGCTCCCGCAAGACGCCGCCTGGCGGCAGCTGCTACGGGGTCACCGGGGTTGGGGCCGGTGGTTTGTTCATCTGGGCGATCTCCTGCTGCGCCTTGGCCAGGTCAAGGGCGCCTTCCCATTTGGCGATGGCCAGGGTGCCGATGCCATTGCCCAGCAGGTTGGTGACCGCCCGCGCTTCATTGAGGAAGCGGTCCACCCCCAACAACAGCACCAGGCCCACCAGCGGGATCTGCGGTATCACCGACAGGGTCGCGGCCAGGGTCACGAAGCCTGCGCCCGCCACGCCCGCCGAACCCTTGGAGGTCAACAACAGCACCCCCAGCACCACCAGCTGGTCCGCCAGGCTCAGTGGCGTGTTGGTGGCCTGGGCCACGAAGATCGCCGCCATGGTCAGGTAGATGCAGGTGCCATCGGAGTTGAACGTGTACCCCGTGGGCAGCACCATGCCAACCACCGATTTGCGGCAGCCCAGCTTCTCCAGCTTGATCATCATGCGCGGCAGCACCGCTTCGGTGGAGCAGGTGCCAAGGGTCACCAGGATCTCGTCCTTGAAGTAGCGCAGGAAGGTCAGCAGCGGAATGCCGGACCAGCGCGCGATCGCGCCCAGCACCACCACAATGAACAGCAGCGTAGTGAGGTACAGCGCCAGCATCAGGTGCCCCAGCGACAGCAACGTGCCGATGCCATATTTGCCGATGGTGAACGCCATGCCCGCCCCCGCACCGAGGGGCGCCAGGCGCATGACCATGGCGACGATGCGAAACAGCCCCTGCAACAACAGGTCGATGACGTTGATCAACGGCTGGGCCGGCGCGCCAATCTGCACCAGGGCGATGCCCAGCAGCACCGAGATGAAAATCACCTGCAGCATCGCCCCCTTGGCGAACGCATCGACGAAGGTGGTGGGGATGATGTTCATGAAGAAATTGATCGCGCCGCCCTGCTCGTGGGCCGCCTGGGCATAGCCCTTGATGGCTTCGCCGTTGAGCGCGCTGACGTCGATGTTCATGCCCACGCCGGGCTTCATGACGTTGACCACCACCAGGCCAATGACCAGGGCGATGGTGGACACCACCTCGAAATAGAGCAGCGCCTTGCCACCGATGCGCCCCACTTCCTTGATACTGCCCATCTTGGCGATGCCCACCACCACAGTGCCGAAAATGATCGGCGCCAGCAGCATCTTGATGAGTTTGATGAAACCGTCGGCCAGGGGTTGCAGCTTGGCGCCGAAGTCGGGGACCAGGTAACCGATCGCCCCGCCCAGCAGGATGCCGATCAGCACCTGCACATACAACAGCTTGTACCAGCGCGTGGTCGTGTTCATGGTTGTACCTCAGTGTTGTTTTTGTAGTGAGGACAAGCACGGCCCCGTGCAGGGGCCGCCTTACGGCAAAACTCGAATCAGCCCTCGCCCAGCTCGCGCATCACCTGGTACAGCGCGGCCTTGGCCTCGAAGCCCACGCCCGGAATGTCCGGCAGCCCCACGTAACTGTTTTCCACGCGGATGCCGTCGGCAAAGCCGCCGAAGGGCTGGAACACGTCCGGGTAGGATTCGTTGCCACCCAGGTGCAGGCCGGCGGCGATGTTCAGCGACATCTGGTGGCCGCCGTGGGGCACCACGCGGCGGGACGACCAGCCCAACTCCTTCATCACCTCAAGAGTACGCATGTACTCCACCAGGCCATAGGACAACGCGCAGTCGAACTGCAGGTAGTCGCGGTCCGGGCGCATGCCGCCGTGGCGCAGCAGGTTGCGCGCGTCCTGGTGCGAGAACAGGTTCTCGCCAGTGGCCATGGGCAGCTCGTAATGGTTGGCCAGCTCGGCCTGCAGGGCGTAGTCCAGCGGGTCGCCGATCTCTTCGTACCAGAACAGGTTGTACGGCTTGATCGCCTCGGCGTAGGCCAGGGCGGTGGGCAGGTCGAAGCGGCCGTTGGCGTCCACCGCCAGGCGCCGGCCGTCGCCCACCACCTCCAGCACCGCCTCGATGCGGCGCAGGTCTTCGTCCAGGGGCGCGGCGCCGATTTTCATCTTCACCACGTCGTAGCCGCGGTCCAGGTAGCTCTGCATCTCGGCCTTGAGCTTGCTCTGGTCCTTGCCCGGGTAGTAGTAGCCGCCCGCGGCGTAGACCCACACCTTGTCGTCGGCCACGCCGTTGCGGTAACGGTCGGCCAGCAGGCGATAGAGCGGCTTGCCCTCGATTTTCGCCACCGCGTCCCACATGGCCATGTCCAGGGTGCCCACCGCCACCGAGCGCTCGCCGTGGCCGCCGGGCTTCTCGTTGGTCATCAGGGTTTTCCAGATGGCGAACGGGTCGAGGTTGTCGTTGGCCTGGTCCACCAGCGTGTCGGGGTCGGCCTCGGTAATGCGCGCCAGGAAGCGGTCGCGCATCAGCGCGCCCTGGCCGTAGCGGCCGTTGGAGTTGAAGCCGTAGCCGATCACCGGCTTGCCGTCGCGGATCACGTCGGTGATCACCGCGACCACCGAGCAGGTCATTTTGGAAAAGTCGATGTAGGCATTGGCAATGGGCGATGCGATGGAAACCGTCTTCTCGCGGATGTCGACGATGCGCATGGAAAGCGTCCTCTCTGATTGTCTTGCCTGGCAGGCCAGGGGTGCGAGGGGACTCTACGGCTGGACGGGAAAAACGGGCCAATGCTATTAATGGGGAACCCTATGCGTACAAGGCATCGCTCATGGAATTGCTGTGGTTGGAAGACTTCAACGCCCTGGTTGAAAGTGAAAATTTCTCGCGGGCCGCGGAGTTGCGCCACGTCACCCAGCCGGCGTTCAGCCGCCGTATACGCGCGCTGGAAAGCTGGGTGGGGGTCGAGCTGTTCGAGCGCACGCCCCAGGGCGCGACGTTGACCGCAGCCGGGCGCAGCATGCTCGACAACGCCCGCGAGCTGACCCGGCGCCTGTACCAGATGCGCGCCGACGTGCAGCAGGTGGCCGGCAAGGCCAGCCGCACCCTGCATTTTGCGGCCACCCATTCGCTGTCGTTCACCTTCTTCCCTGCCTGGATCCGCGCCATGGAACAGGGCGCGCCGCTGGAGGGCATCAGCCTGCATTCGGACAACATGGCCGCCTGCGAACAGCTGCTGCTGAGTGGCGAGGTGCAGTTCCTGATCTGCCACCAGCACCCCGGGGTGCCGCCGCGTTTCGACAGCAGCCTGTTCGAGAGCAAGGTCATTGGCAGTGATGCGCTGTTGGCATTGCAGTCGCCAGAACTGGACACCATTGAGCGCCTGCCCTTCCTGGCCTACACCGCCGAGTCGGGGCTGGGGCGCATCGTCGCCTCGCACCTGCATGCCCACCCCGGCCACCCCCGGCTGGACACCGTGTTCAGCTCGCACCTGGCCGCGGTGCTGTTGTCGATGGCGTTGCAGGCCAAGGGCGTGGCGTGGCTGCCCGAGAGCCTGGCCGCCAGCGAGGTGGCGGCTGGACGGTTGGTTGCCGCGGGCCACGGCTTGCAGGCCATTGCCGCGCAGATCCGCGTGTTTCGGCCACGGATGCCGTTGGGGGAGCATGCGGAGCGGTTTTGGGCGGATATGTAGGGGCAGGTATCAGCGAAGCAGGTCGACGTTGTCGTTGATACGACCCTGGATGGTCTGCAAGGTTTGCTCGGTAATGACCCCAGGGTACATCGTTTCGGCAATCACCCTGAAACGCCTAGCCACCTCGCAAAACCTGTCGATCAGGCGGCCAGCGCCATCGGCAGCCACCTCTGCCTCGTTCGCCAACTTGAGCAACGCCTGGCGGTCAATTTCGAGCGCCTCACCCAATACGTCCATTTGATGATAGCCACCTGGTCCCTCGCAGAACGTCACGTCATAGGCGGGCGCCAAGCGCCAGTGCCCCGCGGCCGACATCAGGTAGGCAAAGTTCTTGGGATGATCATCGCGGTTATTGAACGCCACATTGAACACCGCCCGTTCGAACGCGAGGGCTTTCTCGCGCACATCGTTGGTACACAGGTGCGTGGCACGAAGAAAGTTGACGTAGTCCAAAGCCCCAGGCGACCTGAAATCGGCGCCGGTGAAGGCTGCAAGGCTTTGCATGGGGACGCGCAGCCCGTCGTGGCGATCAAAGCGCTTACTGGCAAACGCCGCGAGCCCATTGGGCAAACTGAAGTACCGAGTATCGGGCGTCGGTATGCCGCATAGGCGCAAGCACTCGGCATAGACCATTTCCACCGCGCACACTTCGGGATGCTCCTCCCTGGCAGGAAACTTGATCAGCCACGCCTCGAATCCCGGCTCGGCAGCGGTCGTGAATGCCCCGCTCAGTGGGTCACGGTAAACCAGCGCCTTAGGCCGGGCGCCTTGTGGGGAGCCGCCGACCAGCAACAAGCGCTGCAAAAATTCGCCACCTTCGCCACTGAGAACTTCCCGCACTTCGGCTGCCAGCAAGTCAATGGAGACAGGCGCCAGCGGCTCGCCTACCTCAGGCGCAACCGGCTCGAACGACATCGCACCCATGGCATTGCCGCCGATGTAAGCGAGACGTTCGAGCGGGCCTATGCGTGCGGGGTTTAAACCGCGACGTTTGAACAGGCGGTCCATGAGTAGCATGCCCCAGCCGTCAGGCAAGGCATCATACACAGGGCCTGGCAGCCCTAGTTGATGCGGCGCGAAGCCTTTGCGCAACCTCTCCCCCGCCAGTGCCAGGGTGTAGGAGGACAACTCCAACCCCTTGCTCCTTGCCTCGTCGCTGTACTCGAACACCACTTGGGGCCGCCCAGTGACGGCTTTCGTCGAAACCAGCGTGCCCCACAACCAGTGCTCACCCCAGCCGTCGTAATAGACCTCCACTTTCTCAAGCATTGTCGGCTTTCCTTCTCGAGCGTTGCCGTTGCGCGCTGTTCTCGTAGCGACGAATGTCATCGATGCTTTCCAGCTTGGGCAGGAACAGTCCCTCAAGCTCCTTGCCACGCCCAAGCACCATGGCCACGCGAACGAGCGCTTCGAACCCCACGTTGCGCCCTGCCTCCAGATTTGACACGGTGTTGGTTGCAACTCCAGCGCGCGCAGCCACCTGAGCCTGGGTCATTTGCTGCGCCAGCCGTTCGGTGCGCAGGCGCTCGCAGAGCCGCTTCACAACTTCAGCAGGTTTGGTAAGGCTTAAATCCAACATTTTGGCCACAATATCCGCATCACTCGGTTAGCCCACATTTCCATGGATTTAAGCTTAGCGCAATCAGCGATTTTAAATCCCGTATTGTGTGCGCTAAACGCCTAAATTCACGATAAACCATATTTAAATGGATTTATTAGCAACGGACGTTGTACCCATCACGTTACGTCATTCCGAGCCACAAAAACGGAACCAACCGCTCTGGCACGCCCCTAAACACGATGTGAGCCATTTTGGCACCCCGTCGTTTCCAGAGAGGTTTGCCGCCCATGGCTACCAGCACTATCGCGTCGCACCCCACGGGTGAAACCGCCCAGAAACACAGCTCGCCCCAGCGCCTGATCCTGATATCGGTGCTGGTGGCCACCATGGGCGCCCTCGCCTTTGGCTATGACACCGGCATCATCGCCGGCGCGCTGCCCTTCATGACCTTGCCGGTGGACCAGGGTGGACTGGGGTTGAACCCGCTCAGCGAAGGGTTGATCACCGCGTCGCTGATCGTCGGCGCCGCGTTCGGCTCGCTGGCCAGCGGCTACCTGTCCGACCGCTTCGGCCGCCGCGTTACCCTGCGGGTGCTGGCGGTGCTGTTCATTGCCGGCGCCCTGGGCACGGCGGTGGCGCCGTCGATTGCGTTCATGGTGGCCGCCCGTTTCGTGCTGGGCATTGCCGTGGGCGGCGGCTCGGCCACGGTGCCGGTGTTTATCGCGGAAATCGCCGGGCCGTCGAAGCGCGCGCGGCTGGTGAGCCGCAACGAGCTGATGATCGTCAGCGGCCAGTTGCTGGCCTACGTGCTGAGCGCGGTGCTGGCGGCGCTGCTGCACGCCCCGGGCATCTGGCGCTACATGCTGGCGATTGCCACAATACCGGGCCTTCTGCTGCTGGTGGGCACTTTCTTCGTGCCGGCCTCGCCGCGCTGGCTGGCCGCCAAGGGCCGCTACGACGACGCCCAGGCCGTGCTGGAAACCCTGCGCGACAGCCCCGCCGAAGCCAAGCGCGAGGTCGAGGCGATGAAAGCCCACGACCAGCAGCACCGCAGCCACGCCTCTGCCGGGGCCCTGCTGCGCCAGCCGTGGGTGCGCAAGCTGCTGCTGATTGGCGTGGGCCTGGGCTTTACCGCGCAGTTCACCGGGGTGAATGCGTTCATGTACTACACGCCCATTATTTTGCAGCACACCGGCATGGGCACCAACGCCGCCCTCACCGCCACCATCGGCAACGGCGTGGTCTCGGTGGTTGCCACCTTGCTGGGCATTTGGGCCATCGGCCGTTATGGCCGCCGACACCTGTTGATGACCGGCCTGGTGATCGTGGTGCTGATGCAGGCGGCGCTGGGCTGCGTGCTGCAGTTCATGCCGCAGAACCTTGCGCAAAGCTACGCGGCGCTGGGTTGCATTCTGGTGTTCCTGCTGTTCATGCAGATGTGCATCGCGCCGGTGTACTGGCTGCTGATGTCCGAGCTATTTCCCATGCAGGTGCGGGGCCTGCTCACCGGCGTGGCGGTGTCGATGCAGTGGCTGTTCAACGCCAGCGTGGCGTTCCTGTTCCCGGTGGCGGTGAGCACGCTGGGCAACCCGACGTTCTTCGTGTTCGCGGCGATCAACGTGGGCTCGCTGGCGTTTGTGTTTTTCTGTTTGCCGGAGACCAAGGGCAAGACCCTGGAGCAGATCGAGAAGCACATGAAGAAGGAGTTGTGAGACACATCGGGAAACATAGACGTAGGAATCATCCTAGGAAAAGCCCTACAATGTCTGCGATAATCGAATAATTAGCTTACATTTGGCTGCTTGCGTGCTTTTCCATGGGTGACTAATCTCTGCCCGCCGCTGCTCATCAGCGGTAGGGTTTGGTCACCCACTGGTTATCAGGCGCAGTAGCGTCGCCATCTTCATGCGCGTTTCGCCAGCATGAGGTTTTATGGCAGCTGTGCGCGGGGCGTCTTCGGATGCGCCGGGTCCCTGATACCCCGGTTGACCAACCCTCGCATAGCTGCCACCCCCTTGTTTGGTCACTTGAGAGTGGGAGCTCCTTCAACGTATCAGGAGGTTCTCCATGCAAAAGCCAACACCCGACCCACCCCTTTACACGGCCTCACCCACCACCACGCCGTTTTTACTCAAAGGGAACCTGGTCATGAATGATTATCTGGAAACCACCGCGCTGCCCTTCGGCATGCGCGATTCGCGCGAGCAGCCGTTTTTCAGCGTGAACCCGGGCATCAGCCTGGAAGACGCCCTGTGCCACCTGGCGCACCTGCTGCGCTGCGCCTACGACTCGGCCTATGAGCTGACCGATGCCGCTGCGCTTGAGAAAGGCCTGGTGTGGTCAACGCTGCACCACATAGAAGGCGCGAAGGGGTTGGTGGATGCGCTGATAGCGGCAAGGTAACCCACCGGCCGTAGCAGCGGCCCAAGGCCGCGTCACCAGCGCCGCGCAACACCTGGCACACCGCGCGGGCCAGACGCAGCCTTCGGCAGCTGCTACGCGACGGGGGGGGCAGGCGCCCGCCCTTCTGTATCAAAACTTACAGACAACCCCATACAAACACACCGCACCCCCAACGCACCCGCAACTTAGAATCATTATCATTCATGTATGCGAGTGCCCACCTTGACCACCCCGACCTCCAGCCTCCCCCGCCGCGCACCGTTGCTAGCCTCGGCGCTGGCCAGCGCCTTGCTGTGCGCCGGCGGCGCCCATGCCGCCGAGGAAACCACCCTGCCCGCCACGCAGATCGGCGCCCAGGCCAGCAGTGGCGATGACAGCTACACCGCCACCAGCGCGTCCACGGCCAGCAAGAGCGATGTGCCGCTCAAGGAAGAGGCGCAGACGGTAAACGTGGTCACGCACCAGACCCTCGCCGACTACAGCGTGAAGTCGCTGGACGACGTCACCAGGTTCATCAGTGGCGCCAGCCAGGGCAACACCTTGGGCAACACCAAGGACTCGGTGGTGAAGCGCGGCTTTGGCACCAACGACGATGGCTCGATTCTGCGCGACGGGGTGAAGTCGATTCTGTCGACCAACTTCGACGCCACCACCGACCACGTGGAAGTGCTCAAGGGCCCCGCCTCGCTGCTGTACGGTGCCATGGACCCGGGCGGGCTGATCAATGTGGTCAGCAAGCAGCCGCAGTATGTGCAAAGCACCACCCTCAGCGGCTCGGCCTACAGTGAAGGGGGCGGTGACCTGGGCCTGGACACCACCGGGCCGATTGGCGACACCGGCCTTGCCTACCGCCTGGTGGCCGAGCGCAAGAGCGAGGACTACTGGCGCAATTACGGCGTGGAGCAGCACACGCTGGTGGCGCCGTCGCTGAGCTGGACCGGCGAGCGCGCCAGCCTCAACCTTTCGTACGAGTACAACGACTACACCAGCCCGTTCGACCGCGGCACCATGTTCGTCAACGGCCACCCGGCGGACGTGTCGTACAAGAAGCGCCTGGATGAAAAGTGGGCGAAAACCGTGGGCATTGCCCAAAGCGTGACCGCGCGCTTCGAATACCAGCTCAGCGACGACTGGAAAACCCGCGTCACCTACGGCTGGAACGAGGACCGCTACAGCCTGGCGATTGCCAACCCTACGGCGCTGTCGGCCAACGGCGTGGTGACGCGCCAGGCCAACGGCGGCCACTACGACTACGAGACCCGCTACGCCAGCTGGGACTTCATCGGCACCCAGCAGCTGTTTGGCCAGGAGCACGATGTGCTGGTGGGCGTGGACCAGGAGGCGGAAGACCGTTACCGCGGCAAGACCTACCGCAACACCGCGCAGTCGGGCTTCGACATCTACTCGCCCAGCTACGGCAGCCTGGCCGAGCCCAGCGTAGTCAACAAGTCGACCAGCGACCTCACCAACCAGCTGAACTCCACCTCGCTGTACATAAAGGACAACTGGCACCTCAATGACTGCTGGATTCTGGTGTTCGGCGGGCGCTACCAGCACTACGACCAATACATCGCCCAGGGCATGGGCAGCGCGCGCGCGGTCAGCCTGGACAGTAACGGCGACGCGGCGGTGCCGATGCTGGGCCTGGTGTACCAGGCCAGCGACGCGCTGTCGCTGTACGGCAACTACAGCCGCTCGTTCGTGCCCAACACCACGGTGGACGACAGCGGCAAGACCTTCGACCCCGAGGAGGGCCGCAGCTATGAGGTGGGCGCCAAGTACGACATCGCGCCAGGCCTGAACCTGAACCTGGCGGTGTACGACATCGTCAAGAAGAACGTGGTCACCACCTCCACCGTGGATGGCGAGAGCGTCAGCGAGGCGGCCGGCAAGGTGGGTTCGCGCGGCGTGGAACTGGACGTGACCGGGCGCATCGCCGAGCGCTGGGACATGGTCGGCACCTACGCCTACGACCACACCGAAATCCTCGACGACCCCACCGACCAAGGCAACCGCCTGAGCCAGGCGCCGGCGCACACCGCCAGCCTGTACCTCACCCACCACCTGCGGGTGCCGTCGCAGTACGGCGACTGGCACGCCGGCGCGGGCGCGCACTACGTGGGTGAGCGGGCCGGCGACAACGACAACAGCTACTACCTGCCCAGCTACACCGTGGCCGACGCCTTCCTGCGCTGGGACGTGCCGGTGGCCGGCTACAAGACGCATCTGCAGTTGAACGTGGACAACCTGTTCAACAAAGAGTACTACCCGTCCAGCACCGGCTCGGGGCAGTTGCAGGTAAACGTCGGCGAGCCGCGCAGCGCCAAGCTGAGCGCCAGCGTGAACTTCTGAGCCACCGCCTGCGGCAGCTGCTGCGTCGTCGGGGTACACACTGTGGGAGCAAAGCTTGCTCGCGATGGGGCCCTTACTGACGCCGTCGCGAGCAAGCTTTGCTCCCACAGTGTTCAACCCAATAGACAGTTGCTGCCAAGCACCAACGCGTCACGCTGCCCGTCGACTCACCCGGACCTGGGCTATATTTCCTTCTCGGAGCTGTGCTTTAGTAGTATTTACGTTGCCCCGCGCAACTGCATTCCGGGTATCACGCCCTTTGCCATGGAACCTTGGAGGCACCTACCCCATGCAGCCGCCTGACAACCGTTCGCGCCATGCGCCTGTGGCCGATGCGCAGCAGGATGAACACCAGCGATTAGTGCAAGAGCTGCAATTGCACCAGCTTGAACTGCAGATGCAGAACGAGGAATTGCGCGAAGCGCACCAGGCCTTGCAGGCCTCGCGTGACCTGTACCAGGACCTTTACGAGCAGGCGCCGGTGGGCTACCTGAGCCTGAGCGTGGACGGCATCGTGGAAGCCATCAACCAGACCGGCGCCAGCCTGCTGAAAGTGCCCAGCCCGCAGTTGCTGGGCCGGCGCTTCAGCAACCACGTGGCGCCCGCCGACCGCGACCATTGGCACATCGCCCTGGTGAAGGTGTGCCAGAGCCTGGAGCCCCAGGAATGCGAACTCACCCTGCTTCGGCCCGGCGGCCAACCCTGGCGGGCGCGCCTCAATTGCGTCAAGCATGAGTATGCCCCTGCCATCGTGCGCGTCACCCTCACCGACCTGACCGCCCGCCGCCAGGTGGAAAGCCGCCTGAACCTGGCCGCCAGTGTGTTTACCCACGCCCGCGAAGCCATCATGGTGACCGACCCTGCGGGCAACATCGTCGAGATCAACGACGCCTTCACCACCATCACCGGTTACTCGCGCGACGAGGCGCTGGGGCGCAACTCGCGCTTCATGGCCACGCCCGGCAAGCAGCCCGACCCCTACCCTGCGCTGTGGCGCAGCCTGGAGCAGGACCACCACTGGCAGGGCCTGCTGTGGAACCGCCGGCGCAACGGCGACACGTTCGCCTCGCGCCAGACCATCAGCGCCATCCTGGACTCCAGCGGCGAGGTGCAGAACTACGTGGCGCTGTTCACCGACAGCACCGAGCTGCACGAATACCAGCGGCAGCTGGAGTACGTCGCCCACTACGACCCGCTGACCCGCCTGCCCAACCGCACGCTGCTGGCCGTGCGCCTGCAGCAGGCCATGGCCCACGCACAGGCGCAGGGCCGCTCGCTGGCGCTGGCCTACCTGGACCTGGACGGCTTCAAGGCCATCAACGATGCCCACGGCCACGAAGTAGGCGACAAGGTGCTGGCCATCAGCGCCCGGCGCATGAACAAGACCTTGCGCGACGGCTGCACCCTGGCGCGGCTGGGTGGGGACGAATTCGTGGCGCTGATCGTCGACCTGGAACAGGTGGGCGACAGCGCCGCCATGCTCGAACGCCTGCTGGTGGCCGCCAGCGACACCATGCAGGTCGACCAGCTGGCCCTGCGCCTGTCGGCCAGCATCGGCGTCAGCTATTACCCGCAGGCCAGCGAGGTGGGTGCCGACCAGTTGTTGCGCCAGGCCGACCAGGCCATGTACCAGGCCAAGCTGGCCGGCAAGAACCGCCTGCACGTGTTCGACGCCTGCCACGACCTCGACCTGCGTGGCCACAACGCGCGCCTGGACCGCATCGAACAGGCCGTGCGTGGCCACGAACTGCGGCTGTTCTACCAGCCCAAGGTGAACCTGCGCAGCGGCGCGGTGGTGGGCGCCGAGGCGCTGGTGCGCTGGCAGCACCCGGAACGCGGGCTGCTGACACCCGAGAATTTCCTGCCACTGGTGGAAAGCAACGCCCTGGCCGAACACATCGGCGACTGGGTGCTGGACGCGGTGCTGGCGCAGATGCAGGCCTGGGGGCAACAGGGGCTGCAGCTGCCGGTGAGCATCAACGTGGGTGCGCGCCAGCTGCAGCACCCCGACTTCGTCGCCAAGCTGACCCAGGGCCTGGCCGCCTACCCGCAGGTGGCGCCCGAACGGCTGATGATCGAGATACTGGAAACCAGCGCGCTGGAGAACATCGAGGAGGTGTCGCGCACCATCCGCACCTGCGCCGCCCTGGGCGTGCGTTTCGCCCTGGACGACTTCGGCACCGGCTACTCATCGCTGAACTACCTCAAGCGCTTGCCGGTGACCCAGGTGAAAATCGACCAGAGCTTCATCAAGGACATGCTCGACTCCAGCAAGGACATCCCCATCCTGCAGGCGATACTGGAGCTGGCCAGCGCCTTCGGCCACGAGATCATCGCCGAGGGCGTGGACAGCCCGGCCCAGGGTGCGCGCCTGCTGCAACTGGGCTGCGAGCTGTGCCAGGGTTTCGGCATTGCCGAACCCATGCCGGCCAGCGAGCTGCCCGCCTGGCGCACCCGCTGGGAGCACAGCCGCGGCTGGCACGGCTGAAGGTCAGCTGTGCAACCGGCACAGGGCCTCGATGGTTTCAATGAAGGCTTCGAACGCCACCGGCTTGCTCATGTGGCGGGAGAAGCCCGCCGCCTGGGCCGCCTTGACGTCGGCCGTGGTGCCGTAGCCGGTCAGGGCGATGCTGGGCACCGTCTGGTAGGCCGGCAGGCGGCGCAGCGCCGCCATCAGCTGGTGGCCGTCCATGCCCGGCATGCCGATGTCGCACACCACCAGGTCATGGCTGCCCTGCGCGGCCGCCGCCAGGGCCTGCTCTGGCACCGTGAAGGCGCTGACCTCGGCCGCTTCCATTTCCAGCAGCAGGGCCAGGGCTTCCAGCACCTGCGGCGAGTCGTCTACCAGCAGCACCTTGAGGCCCACCAGGCGCCCGCCGTCAGCGCTCTCTTCAAGCACCTCCGGCGCCTCGGGCTCGTGGAAGCTCAGCGGCAGCAGAACGGTGAAGCGGCTGCCCTGCCCCAGCCCTGCCGAATGCACCTTCACCGAGCCGCCATGGGCCTCGGCCAGCTGGCGCACCAGTGACAAGCCAATGCCCAGCCCCTCGCGGTGCTGGCGTGAATGGGCGGTGTCGGCCTGGCTGAACAGCTCGAAAATACTGTGCAGCTGGTCGCGGGCAATGCCCAGGCCGTTGTCCACCACCTCAAGCCTGGCGTCATCGCCATGGCGGCTGGCGATGACCTGCACCTGGCCATCGGCCGGGGTGAATTTCAGCGCGTTGCCCAGCAGGTTCCAGATGATCTGCTCGATGCGCGTGGCGTCGGCGTCAATCAGCAACGGCTCGTGGGCCGGGTCAGGCAGTTCCACCAACAAGCGCGGGCCGTCGCCGGTGGTAACGGCCGCGCACACCTCGCGCACCAGCGTGCCGAGGCTGACGGTGGCGCGCTTGAGCTGCAGTTTGCCGGTGCGCACCCGCGCCACGTCCAGCAGGTCGTCGATGATGCGCACCTGGCTGACCACGCCGTCATGAATGGCGTCCACCGCCTTCGCGGCAATGCTGTTGCGGGTCAACATCGGCAGGCGCCGGAGCATTTCGGCGTTGAGCTGTATCAGGTTCAGCGGGTGCTTGAGTTCGTGGGACATCACCGCGAAGAACTCATCCTTGAGCTGGCTGATGGTCTGGCCCTGGGTGGCCTGGCTGGGGTCCTGGTAGATATCGGCGTGGCCGCTGAGGTCGCTGGCCATTTCCTCGTCGCCCAGGCTGTAGCGGCGGTTGTTCTGCACCAGCCGCAGGCGCTCCTCGCCCAGGCGCAGCTCTTCTTCAGCGGCGCGGCGCTTGGTGATGTCGATGAAGGTCAGCACCATGCCGTCGATGTAGTTCTCGCACGAGCGGTACGGCAACAGGCGGGCGATGTACCAGCGGCCGTCGATACTGCTGACCTCGCGCTCGATGGTGCTCAGGGTTTCGAACACGGTCCTGGCGTCGCTGACCATCTCGTCGTAGGCCAGGCGGTGGGTGATGTCCAGCAGCGAGCGGCCGGTGTCCACCGGCAGCATGCTGAAAATGTCGGTGGCGCGCGGGGTGAACCACTTGATGCGCATGGTGCGGTCGACGAACACCGTGGCAATGTCGGTGGAGGCGATCAGGTTGGTGAGGTAGTCGTTGATCTTGTCGGTTTCCTCGACCTTGGTCTTCAGCTCGGTGTTGACCGTCAACAGCTCTTCGTTGATGGACTGCAGTTCTTCCTTGCTGGTTTCCAGCTCTTCGGTGGCCGAGCGCAGCTCTTCGTTGATGGCCTGCATTTCCTCGTTGGACGCCTTGAGCTCTTCGCTGGAAATTTCCGACTGCTCGATGGTGTCCTGCAGCTGCAGCTTGGTGCGCTGCAGGTCGCGTTCAAGGTTGGCCAGCACCTGGTTCTCGGCCAGCACCGCCACGCCTGCCTCTACCTGGGCGGCGTCCACTTCCTGCTCGGCAAACACCAGCAGCACGCACTCGCTTTCGGTCTCTTTGTCGGTGTAGGGGTAGGCGGTGATGTCGACGAGGAAATGCGCTTTGTCGCGGTACAGCTCCACTTGCCGCGCGCGCACTGCGGCGGCGCTCTGGTGCACCTGGAACAGCGCAGTGCGCAGCTCCAGGCGCAGCTGCGGAATGGCCAGGTTGAGCAGGTTGCGCGTCACCTCGCCACCGGCATGGCGCAGGAAACGGCCGGCGCCCTCGCTCATGTGCATGATGTCGCTGTTGCTGTCGACGATCATGCTGGGCGGCATGCTGCGCTCCACGGCGCGCTGGTGGATGTCGGCGAACGACAGCTTGCGCTGCACCGGCGCGGCCGGCGCGCTGGCGATGTTGCTGGGGCGTATGTAGCCGCCGCGCGGCATGCTCAGCAGGCGCCGCTCTACCGGCGCACCGGTCTTGGCGCGGAAGATGCGGTTCTTCTTGTCCAGCGGCGTGAACAGCTCGGGGCACAGGTCCACCGATTCCGACGAGCCCAGGAACAGGTAGCCGCCCGGGTTCAGGGCGAAGTGGAACATCTGCAGTATCTCGCGCTGCACGTCGCGGTCCAGGTAGATCAGCAGGTTGCGGCACACAATCAGGTCGATCTGCGAGAACGGCGGGTCCACCAGCAGGCTGTGCTTGGCGAACAGTACCTTCTCGCGGATTTCCTTGCGCACGCGGCTGGCGTTTTCCTCGCGAATGAAATACTGGCGCAGGCGCCCCGGCGGTATGTCGGCGACGATGGCGTGCGGGTAGGCGCCGGCACGCCCCACGGCCACCGCGCGGTCGTCGATGTCGGTGGCAAACACCTGGATCTTGGCCGCCGAGTCGCAGGCAAGCTGCTGGTCGTTGAGCATCATGGCCAGGGTGTAGGCCTCCTCGCCGGTGGAGGTGCCGGCCGACCATACGCGCACCTCTTCGCGCGGCCGCTCCTGGGCGTCGACGGCGGTGAACAGCTGCGGCAGTACATCGCGCTCCAGGGCGTCGAACGCTTCGCGGTCCCGGAAGAAGTTGGTGACGCCAATGAGCATGTCGTCGAGCAATGCCTTGCTCTCGCCGGGGGTGCTCAGCAGGTACTGGTAATAGGCGCGCAGGTCGGGCTGGGCGGTGACCTGCAGCCGCCGCTCGATGCGGCGCAGCACGGTGGCACGCTTGTAGTGCTTGAAGTCGTGGCCGGTGCCCAGGCGCAGTTGGATAAGGATCTCCTGCACCAAATGTTCGGCCAGCGCGGCCTCGCGCTCATTGGCCGGGGTCAGCGTGGCCAGGCCGCTGTCGGCCGGCAGCACGATCTGCCGGGCATTGCGCCACAGCTCAAGGATTTTCCCCGGAAGCTGCGCCACCGGCAGCACGAAGTCGACCATCTGCGTGGCGATGGCGGCGTTGGGCATGCCGTCGAATTCGGCATCGTCCGGCGCCTGCACCAGCGTGACACCGCCCTGCTCCTTGATGCGCGACAACCCCACGGCACCGTCGGAACCGGTGCCCGACAGCACCACGCAGAAGGCACGCTCGCGGTGCACGTCGGCCAGGTTGCGGAAGAACAGGTCGATGGCCACCTGGCCGCCACGCCGCGGCTGCGGCTGGCTGACGCGCAAGTGCCCGTCACCCATGGCCAGGTCGTGCGCTGGGGAAATCACGTAGACGTGGTTGGGCTCGATGGGCAGCGTGTCGCTGACCTGAATCACCGGCATGGCGGTGACGTCCTGCAGCAGTTTGTCGGCGTAGCTCTGGTGGTCGGGCGAGAGGTGGAAAATGATCACGAAGGCCATGCCGCTGTCCGCGGGCATCTGCTCCAGGAAGCGCTTGACCGCCTGCAGGCCGCCGGCCGAGGCGCCAATGCCGACGATGGCGAACGGCAGCGCGGTGCCTGCGGCTGGAGAGGTGTCGCGCTCGCGGGGGTTGGCCATGTAAATCCTTGAAAATGGAAAGCACCGGCGCAGACGTTCGCGCCGCTGGCTGGACGTTTCATGATAAAGCCGGGGGATGGTGCTGGCGATTGGATTTTTCAGGCGGGGGTGCACTTACATTCCGTGGGAGCTGGCTTGCCAGCGAGCTTTTGAGGCCTTAAAAGCTCGCTGGCAAGCCAGCTCCCACAAGTACAGTTGCTGTACAGGATGAGTTACAGCGCGTAGGTGTTACCCGCCTGGCCATTGATGTACAGCGCCCGCGTCTCGCCCGGGCGCAGGGTCACCGCCAGGGTTTGCCACGCCGGGCGGAAGTCGCCGCGGTGGGTGATGGCCAGGTCGATGCGCTGCTCGTCGCCGCGCACAGTCCATTCCACCCACAGCGCCTGACCTTGCTGCCAGCCATGGCTTTCACCGTCGTCCTCGAACAGCACGCCACTGCCCTGCCCCGTGCCTGGCGCGGCGAACAGCAGCAGCTCGCGCTGGTCGCCCCGCACCGCCAGCGGCAACGCGGCGCCGGCGCGCACCAGCAACGGCAGGCGTTCCAGCGGGGCGTCCAGGCTGATTACCTGGCCACCCGCATGCCATGCGCCGCTGTGGTAGTCGAACCAACCCTGCGCGTTGCGCGGCAGGTACACCTCGCGGCTGCGCTGGCCTTGCTCCACCACGCTGGCCACCAGTACATCGCGGCCCAGCATGAAGTCGTCGGTTTCCTCGAAGGTGCGCGGGTCGTGCTCATGGTCGAGGAAGGTGGGCCGCAGCATCGGTTCGTCGTCCACGCAGGCCTGCCAGAACAGCGTGTAGAAATACGGCAGCCAGCGGTAGCGCAGGTTGATGGCGTCACGAATGGCCGGGGTCACCTGGGGGTGCATCCACGGCTCGTTGACGGTGTGGTCGTCGTTCCAGGAATGGATGGTGAAGCGCGGGTGCATCACACCGTTCTGCACCCAGCGCACGAACAGTTCGGCATCGGGCTTGGCGCCGCTGAAGCCGCCCACGTCGTGGCCGATGTTGTACAGCCCCGACAGGCTCATGCCCAGGCCCATGCGCGTGTTGTAGCGCAGGGTTTGCCAGCTGGTGCGGTTGTCGCCGCTCCAGGTCTGCACGTAGCGCTGCATGCCGGCGCAGCCGGAGCGCGAGATCAGGTACGGGCGTTTATCGGGAGCGAAGCGCTGCTGGGCTTCCATGGACGCGCGCATCATCAGCAGCGGCATCACCGGGCGAATGTGCTTGATGGCGATGGCCTGGCCAAAGCCGTGGCAGCGGGCGTCGCCGTCCCACACTTCGTATTCGTTGTTGTCGTTCCAGGTGGCGTCGATGCCCATTTCCAGCAGTTGCGCGGTGACGTTGGCCTGCCACCAGGCGATGGTGCGCGGGTGGGTGAAGTCCAGGTGCGAGCCTTCGTCGTCCCAGAACACCGAGCGCTCCGGCGCCTCGCTTTCCGAATCGCGGATGAACAGCCCCTGCTCGGCCACCTGGGCGTACTGAGGGTGGTCGTGCAGCAGGCACGGCTTGATGTTGGCGGCAAGCTTGAGGCCCGCCGCGTGGAAGGCCGCGGACAGCTGCAGCGGTTGCGGCACCTTGTCGTGGTTCCAGTGGAACACGTAGCGCTTGGCGCCGATGGAGGTGTAGCCCGAGGACAGCTGGAACGAGTCGCAGGGGATCTGGTGTTCGCGGCACAGCTCGATGAACTTCAGCAACTGCTGCTGGGCGTCGGGGGCGTCGGTGTAGTGCATGGTGGAGCCGCTGTAGCCCAGGCTCCACTTGGGCCCGAACAGGGTCTTGCCGGTGAGCCGGACGAAGGCCTTGGTCACGTCCAGCACCTGCGGGCCGAGGAACAGGTAGTAGTCCAGGTCGCCGGCCTCGGCTTGGTAGCGGCGGTAGGGCTGATGGTAGTTGTCCAGCTCGTTGCCCAGGTCCAGCCAGCTGCTGCTGAGGTTGTCGTAGAACAACCCGAAGCTGGCGCCCGGGCGGCGGGTGATGGTGAACGGAATGTGTTTGTACAGCGGGTCGGTGCTGGCGGCGTTGTAGCCCATGGCGTCGAGGTTGCGCATCTCGAAACGGCGGCCGTTGCGCTGCAGGTCACCGGCCTTCTCGCCCAGGCCGTAGTACTGGTCATCGGCGTGCCGCCGCTGGTAATGCGCCACGCCGTCGTTGGCGCCGCCCAGCAGGTAGGCGCTGGTGGGCCGGTCGGCGGCCAGGGGCTGCCAGGCGCCGTGGGCGTCGCGGTGTTCCCATTCCAGCCACAACGGCTGGTGCACGGTGACGCGCAGGCGCTCGGTGGCCAGGGTCAGGCCGTGCTCATGCTCGTCCAGGGTGAACGCCGGCAGGCCGAAGCCCTCCAGGCTTTCCCGCGGGCGCCCTTCCCAGGGTACGTCCTGGCCGGGGGCGATGGACCAGGTGCGGTCAAGCGCCAGCTCGCCCTGGCGCTTGACCAGCACGCGGAACATCGAGGTTTCCAGCACATACAGGCAGAACAGATGGCGGTCGTCGACCTTCAGGGCCACGTGGTGGGGGCCACGGTGTTCCAGCGTCCAATGCTTCAAGGTTTTCATACGGCAGTCCGGGTGTCAGGTAAGGGGGTGGCGCGCGCGGTGCGGCGCTCGGCAATGAACAGCACCATGAACAGGCAACCCAGCAGGTCGAAGAAGCCCATGGCGATGAAGATGGGGTTGAAGCCGAAGGTGTCGGTGGTCAGGCCGATCACCAGCGAGAACAGGAAGCTGGCGATCCAGGCGCAGGAGCCGCGCATGCCGTTGACCGTGGCCATCTGGCTCTTGTCGAAGGTCTCGACCACCAGGGCGCTGAGCATGCACGAGATGATCTGGTGGCCGAAGCCGCCGATGGAAATCAGCGCGATGGCCACGTAGGGGTCGCGGGTCAGCGCCACGAACGCCAGGGACAGCATCAGCACCGCGCCGCTGGCGGAACTGGCCACCACCGAGTTGACCCGCGCGCAGCCGAACAGGCGCACGTACAGGCGGGTCAGGTAGCCGCTGGCGACGCTGCCAAGGTCCGCCGCCAGGAATGGCACCCAGGCGAACAGGGCGATCTGCTTGAGGTCCATGCCGCGTTCGTTGGCCAGGTACAGCGGCACCCAGAAGCTCAGTACCGCCCAGGCCGGCTCGGCCATGAACGCGGGAATGGCGATGCCGTAGAAGCGCCGGTTGCGCAGCACCGCGCGCAGGGTGGTGAGCAACGGCTGCTTGGGTTGCTCGGGCTCCAGGTCTTGCAGAATCAAGGCGCGCTCGCCGGCGCTGAGCCGGGTGTGGCGCTGGGGCGCCTGGTACAGCCAGGCCCACAGCAGCACCCAGGCGGCGGCCAGCACCCCGGAGAACATGAACGCGCCGCGCCAGCCGAATTGCACGTGGGCCATGACGATGATCGGCGGCGCCAGCATGGCCCCCACCGAGAAGCCCACGCCGGCCCACCCTGCCGCCACCGGGCGTTCCTTGCGCGGGAACCATTCGCCCAGGGTCTTGGCCGTGGCCGGAGTGGCGGCGGCCTCGGCGCCGCCCATGAAGAAGCGCAGCACGGCCAGCTGCAACCAGCTGCCGACGCCGGCGTGCAGGATGCACACCGCCGCCCAGAGGCTGGCACAGATCATGAAGCCGACCTTGAGGCCCACCACGTCGATCAGCCAGCCGCACAGGGGTTGGAAGAAGGTGTAGGCCAACTGGAACGCGCCCACCACGTAGGAATACTGCTGGGTGCTCATGCCCAGCTCGGTCTTCAGCTCCGGGGCCAGGATGCCCAGGGAGTTGCGGGTGATGTAGTTGACCGTCACCCCCAGCAGGAACAGCGCCAGCATCCACCAGCGCAGGTGCCTGAAAGTGACGCGCGCGCCGCTCGTTTTTGTCGTCATGTGACCGCTTACCCTGAATTGTTTTTATGGGGGCCGGTGGCGGTTGCGGGGTGCCACCTTGCAGACGTCATACAAGCCCGTGAGGCAAGGCTGAAGTCGCGGAGATTATGGGTAGCTTGCGGCTAGGTGATACGCGGGAGAGCCATGGACAAATCCTTTGTTCGGCGGCAGTAGTTGTCGTACAAGTTAAAGCGCAGCGGGGTGCGGCTGTCAATAGTGGCGAAATCGTGCCCGGACGCTACGCGACACCTGCGCACACCGCCCCCGTAGCAGCGGCCGCCAGGCCGCGTCCGCAGGCGCCGCGCATGGCCAGGCGCACCGCGGGGCGCCGGACGCCGCCTGCGGCAGGTGCGACGGGGGTGGGTGAAATGTAAATGTTATGATATAACATTATGACATTACTCGATCAGGGCTTTTCTTGATGCACCCTTCACCGCGACGCTCTACCTCCCGCCTGCGCATGACCCCACTCGCCGCCGCCTTGCTCATCGCCTCCCCCGTCAAGGCCATCGAGCTGGAATCACAAGTCATCACCGCCAACCCGCTGGGCAACACGCAACTGGCGGCGCCCAGCACGGTGCTGGAAGGCGACAGCCTGACCCTGGCGCAAAAAGGCAGCCTGGGCGAGACGCTCAGCGGCCAGCCCGGCGTGTCCTCGTCCTATTTCGGCCCCGGCGCCAGCCGGCCGATCATTCGTGGCCAGGACGGCGACCGCATCCGCCTGCTGCAGAACGGCGTGGGCGCGCTGGACGCCTCGTCGCTGTCCTATGACCATGCCGTGCCGCTGGACCCGATCAACGTCGACCGCGTGGAAATCATCCGCGGCCCGGCCGCACTGTTGTATGGCGGCAGCGCCATCGGCGGCGTGGTCAACACCTTCGACAACCGCATTCCCACCGAGGCCATCGACGGCATTCATGGCGCCGGCGAACTACGCTACGGCGGCGCCGACACCACCCGCAGCAGCGCCGGCAAGCTGGAAGTGGGCGACGGCAGCTTCGCCCTGCACCTGGACGCCAGCGCCCGCAGCTTCAACGACCTGAGCATCCCCGGCTACGCCCACAGCGCCAGCCAGCGCGCCAGCGAGGATGCCGACGACAACGGCGGCAAGCACCACCTGGCCAACAGCGACGGCCGCCAGGACAACGGCGCCATCGGCGGCTCCTACACCTGGGACCACGGCTACGCGGGGGTGTCGTACAGCAGCTACGACAGCAACTACGGCTCGCCGGCCGAGGACGATGTGCGCATCCGCATGCAGCAGGACCACTACGCCTTCGCCTCCGAGGTGCGCGACCTGGACGGCCCATTCACCTCGGTGAAGGTCAACGCCGGCTACACCGACTACAAGCACAGCGAAATCGAGGACGGCGAGGTCGGCACCACCTTCAAGAACAAGGGCTATGAAGCGCGCATCGAGGCCCGCCACCAGCCCATCGGCCCGCTGCAAGGCGTGGTCGGCGCGCAGGTGAACCGCAGCCAGTTCCAGGCCCTGGGCGAAGAAGCCTTCGTGCCGCAGACCGACACCGACGCCACCGCGCTGTTCATCCTCGAAGACTGGCAGGCCACCGACCGCCTCAAGCTGAACCTGGGCGGCCGCCTGGAGCACACCCGCGTGGCCCCCGACGCCCAGGGCAACGAACGCTTCGAAGCCGCCGACCGCAGCAGCACCTTCACCGCCGGCAGCCTGTCCTCTGGCGCGGTGTACAGCCTGACGCCGGTCTGGTCGCTGGCCGCCACCCTGGCCTACACCGAACGCGCGCCCACCTTCTACGAGCTGTACGCCAACGGCGCCCACGTGGCCACCGGCACCTACGAGGTGGGCGACGCCAACCTGTCCAAGGAAAAAGCCGTGTCCAGCGACCTGGCCCTGCGCTTCGACAACGGCGTGCACAAGGGCAGCGTCGGCGTGTTCTACAGCCACTTCGCCAACTACATCGGCCTGCTGGGCACCGGGCGCACCCTCAACGACGACGGCCAGGAGGACGCCAGCGGCATCCCCGAGTACACCTACTCGGGCGTGCGCGCCCGCTTCGCCGGCGTCGAGGCCCAGGACCACTGGACCCTGGGCGAAAACGCCTACGGCAAGTGGGCGCTGGAGCTGTCCGGCGACTACACCCGCGCCACCAACCTGGACACCGGCGAAGCCCTGCCGCGCATCGCCCCGCTGCGCCTGAACAGCGGCCTGTTGTGGGAAAAAGACCGCTGGCAGGCACGCGTGGACGTCCAGCATGCCAACGCCCAGCACCACGTGCCCGCCAACGAGACCAGCACCGACGGCTACACCACCCTGGGCGCCAGCGCCGGCTACCGCTTCGACATTGGCCGCAGCCAGTGGCTGGCGTTCGTGAAGGGCGAAAACCTCACCAACCAGACCGTGCGCTACGCCAGCTCGATCCTGCGCGACATCGCGCCGGCGCCGGGGCGAAGCCTTGAGGTGGGCTTGCGCACCACCTTCTAAGCCACGCGGGTGGGCAGGTTTCACTGCCCACTCTTTACGCAACGTTATAACCTTTTTGGATGCAAGCATGCCGAGACAACTGAGCAGCCCCGCGCTGTCCATACTGCCCCAGGCCCTTGAGGACGACGTCAACCTGGCCATCTGGGAGCGCCAGCTACCGGTGCACATCACTACCTTTGCCGAGAGCGTGATTGCCACCGGCCTGCCCTACGCCGAGTCCCGCGCCGTGGCCGTGAACGACGACCAGCCGCCGCTGCTGGCCGACCTGGCCAGCGAGTGGCGCGACGTGGAGGGCCACGCCGGCTTTGTCGCCGACGTGACCTGGCTGACCCACGCGTTCGCCTGCCTGACCGGGGCAACGCGCGTGGGCCTGCGCATACGTGCGCTGAGCAAGGCCATGTGCCCGCGCTACCACGTGGACTGGGTGTCGCTGCGCCTGATCACCACCTACGCCGGGGTGGGCAGCCAGTGGCTGGAAGAAGGCGCCATGCCCCGCGAACAGCTGGGCGACCCCACTGCCGAGCCATGCCTGCCACCGCGGCAACTGCAGGCGGGCAGCGTCGCGCTGTTCAAGGGCGAGCGTTGGGAAGGGAATGAGGGGCGCGGGATCATCCATCGCTCGCCGCCGGTGCCGGGCAACGCCGGGCGGCTGCTGATGACCCTGGATTGGCTGGGCTGAGCCCTGGCTGCGGTAGGTTCCCAGTTGCGAAAATAGAGCGGCATTCACCTGCATCCACTTCGCCTCGGGCTCCGTACATTCAATCACCTTCAGCCGAAGGACAAGAATCAAGGAGTTCCATCATGCTCAACTTTGCCCAACGCCTCACCACTGCCTGCTTCGCCGCGCTGTGCCTGGTGGCCGCGCCAGTGTTTGCCGCCGACACCGTCATGGTCGGCGGCGCGGCCATGTACCCGACCAAGACCATCGTCGAGAACGCCGTCAACTCCAACGACCACACCACCCTGGTGGCGGCAGTGAAAGCGGCCGGGCTGGTGGACACCCTCAACGGCAAGGGCCCGTTCACGGTGTTCGCGCCCACCAATGAAGCCTTCGCCAAACTGCCCGCCGGCACCGTGGACACCCTGGTCAAGCCGGAACACAAGGCCGACCTGACCAAGATCCTCACCTACCACGTGGTGGCCGGCACCCACACCGCCAGCCAGCTGATGGCAGACGCCAAGGCCCACGGCGGCAAGGCCGTGCTCAAGACCGTGCAAGGCGAAACCCTGACCGTCATGGCCCATGACGGCAAGCTGTGGGTCATGGACGCCAAGGGCGGCAAGGCTGCGGTGACCATCGCCGACGTGATGCAATCCAACGGCGTGATCCACGTGGTAGACACCGTGCTGATGCCCAAATAACGCCCCGTAGCAGCGGCCAAAGGCCGCGTCCGCACCTACCCCGCCGCGCGCAACGCCTGCAGACAACGCCGGTGCCGCTGCTGCGCGGCGAAGGTCACCTGGGGTACCAACCACAGGTTTTCCCCCGGCAGGCATTGCGCCAAGCGCGCCACCGCCAGCGGGCTCAACGCCCCCAACCGGGGGTAGCCACCGATGGTCTGCCGGTCATTGAGCAAGATGATCGGCTGGCCATCGGGCGGCACCTGCACCGCCCCCAACGGAATGCCTTCCGACACCAGCCCCGGGCCGTCGTAGCGCAACGGCGTGCCCGTCAGGCGCACGCCCATGCGGTCGCTGCGAGTGTCCACGGTCCAGGCCTGGTCGAACGCATCGAACAGGCTCTGGCCGCCGAAACTGCCGGCCTGGGCGCCGAGGATCAGCTCCAGCCGCGCCGGCGCGCGCAGGTCCGGAATCAGCGCCGGCGGCACCGCGCGTATCACGCTGGCCTGCCCTTCCCAGGCCAGCCGATCATCCACCTGCAACCCGCTGCCATGGCCGTCCAGGCCGCCGACGCCCTCGCGGGCAATGGTGGCGCAGCTGCCCGCCAGCAACGGCGCACGCACCCCGCCCGGCACCGCCAGGTAGGCGCGCAGGCCCAGGCGAGGGCTGGCAAAACACAGCTGCTGCCCGGCGCGCACCTTGAACGGCCGCCACACGTCCAGCAGCTGGCCGTCCAGGGTGGCGCCCAGGTCGGCACCCGTCAGCGCCAGCCAGCCCTCACCCTCGCAGCGCAGTTGCAGGCCGCCGAGGGTGACCTCCACCACGGCGGCGTCCAGGCGGTTGCCCAGCATCCAGTTGGCCCAGTGCTGGGCCAGCCAGTCCAGGGCGCCGCCCTGGGTCAGGCCCAGGTGGCGCACGCCGAAACGGCCGCCGTCCTGCACGCTGGCCTGGGGGCCAGCCTTTTCCACGATCAGTGCAGTCATGCCTGTGCCTCCATGGGCGTGTCATCGCCACCCAGGCGAAGGAATTCGTCGCGTTGCACCGGCACAAAGCGCACCCGGTCGCCAGGGCGCAGCAGGCTGAAGCCCTCCAGGGCCGGGTCGAACAGCCGCGCCGGGCTGCGCCCCACCAGGTTCCAGCCTCCGGGCGAGACCGCCGGGTAGATGGCCGTCTGCCGCTCGGCGATGCCGACGCTGCCGGCCGCCACGCGCTGGCGGGGGGTGGCCAGGCGCGGGCTGGCCAGCTGCGGGTCGACCAGGCCCATGAACCCGAACCCAGGGGCAAAGCCCAGGGCAAACACCGCGTAGGCGCGGCCGCTGTGCAGGGCAATCACCTGGTCCACCGGCAAGCCGCGCTGGCGCGCCAGGGCCTCAAGGTCGGGGCCGACGCTGGGGTGGTACCACACCGGCAGGGCCAGCTCGCGGCCGCTGTCGGCGGCGGCCGGCTCAAGGCCGATCAGCGCCTGCTCGCACAGGGCCCGAGCCTGGGCGTCGTCCAGCTGGGTAAGGTCGTACTGCAGCATCAACGTGGTGTAGGACGGCACCAGCTCCACCAGGGCCTCGCCGAACGTGGCGCGCAGGCGCTGCGCCGCGGCCAGTAACCACGGCACGTTGGCCTCGTCGATCACCTCGAACAAGCGCAGGGTCAGGCTGTCGATGGCCGCGACTTCGATGCGCGCCTTCATGCCGGCAAGCCATCCAGCGCCTGGCGGATCTGCCGCACCGCCGCCACCGACGCCGGGTTGTCACCGTGCACGCACAGGGTGTCGACGTGCAGGCGCAGGGCGCTGCCGTCACGGGTGACCAGCGGCTCGCCACGGGCCAGGCCCAGGGCCTGGGCCACCACCTGGGCCGGGTCGTGGTGCACCGCGCCCGGCAGGCGACGGCTGACCAACTGGCCGTCAGGCTCATAGGCACGGTCGGCGAAGGCTTCGAACCACAGCTGCAGGCCCAGCTCATCGGCCAGCGCCTGGCTGGCGCGGGTGTCGGCGGTGGCCATCAGCATCAGCGGCAGCTGCGGGTCGAAGGCGCGCACGGCACGCATCACCGCGCCCAGGCGCACCGGGTCGGCCATCATGTCGTTGTACAGCGCGCCATGAGGCTTGACGTATTGCACGCGGCTGCCCTCGGCGCGGCACATGGCGTCCAGGGCGCCGACCTGGTACAGCACCAGGTCTTCGATCTCCTGCGCCGAGCAGGCCATGCTGCGCCGGCCGAAGCCCACCAGGTCGGGGTACGCCGGGTGCGCGCCGATGCGCACCTGGTGGCTCACCGCCAGGGCCACGGTGCGGCGCATGGTGCCGGGGTCGCCGGCGTGGTAACCGCAGGCGATGTTGGCGCAGTCGATCAGCGGCATCACCTCGGCGTCCAGGCCCATGGACCAGGCGCCGAAGCTTTCGCCGATATCGCAGTTGAGCAAGGGGCGTTTCATGGGGAGCACTCCGCAGGTGGCTGATGGGTAAATTGTTCACACGCCGCCCGTGCAGGGTCCAACGGATTATTCGCGGTACAGGTGATAAACAAAGTCGATCACCGCTATGATGAACGCCCGCCCGCCGGAAGCCGCCGCCATGAACCTCAAGTTCCTCGAAACCTTCATCTGGGTCGCGCGCCTGGGCAGCTTTCGGCTGGCCGCGCAGAAGCTGTTCAGCACCCAGGCGGCGGTGTCCAACCGCATCGCCGCGCTGGAGGACGAACTGGGCGTGCGCCTGTTCGAGCGCGACGCCCGCGGCGCCACCGTGACCCCGCGCGGCCAGGCCCTGCTCAGCTACGCCGAGCAGGTGCTGGACAGCACCCAGGCGCTGCGCCAGGCGGTGGACGCCGGCCACCCCGGGCGGGTACGCGTGGGGGTGATGGAAAGCGTGATCCACACCTGGCTGGGGCCGTTCATCCAGCGCATCGATGCCTTGCGCCCGGCCCTGGAGCTGGACCTGCAGGCCGACACCGCGCGCAACCTGGCCGAGCAGTTGCGCCGCGGCCAGCTGGACCTGGTGCTGCAGACCGACCCGCTGCCCGACGAGGGCTTGCGCAACGCCCACCTGGCCAGCTACCCCATGGCCTGGCTGGCCCGCCCGGGCAGCGCCCACCAGGCCGATAGCCTGGCGCTGCTGGCCAACCAACGACTGATCACCTTTTCCCGTCACTCGCGCCCGCACCAGGACCTGCTCGGCCTGCTGCACGCCCACGGCCTGCGTGCACCACGGCTGTGCTGCATCAACTCGGTGGCGGCCATGGAACGGCTGCTGGCCGAGGACTTCGGCATCGCCGCCCTGCCCCCGGCGCTGGTCAGCAGCGCGCTGGCCAACGGCAGCCTGCAGTGCCTGGACGTGCAACCGGCCCCGGCCGACCTTGAGATGTTCGCCAGCTGGCGCGCCGGCGTCGGCCTGGAGACCGTGGAAAGCCTGGTAGGCCTGGCACGCGAAGCCGCCGCCGAACACGCCCAGGGATTGCGCCCCGGCCAGGTGCACCTGCGCTAAACAAGGGCACCACAACCACCCGCGTATCACCGACTGTCTCGTGGGAGCTGGCTTGCCAGCGAGCTTTTATGGCCCCAACAGCTCGCTGGCAAGCCAGCTCCCACAAGATCAGGACGCGGCCTGCGGCCGCTGCTACGAGTTTTGGCACGGGTATTGATTACTCACTCCGCAAGGATTGTTGAACAATCATCTCTCAGCGGAGCTTCCCGATGTCCAGACGTGCCAGCCTCACCCGTTCGCTTCTCGCCCTGTCCCTGCTCGCCGCCGCCCACGCCCAGGCCGACGAGGCCACGTTGCAGCCGCAACGCCTGAGCATCGGCTCGGACCTCACCTACCCGCCCTACACGTACCTGGCGCAAGGCAAGCCCGCCGGTTTCGACCCGGCGTTCATGACGCTGCTGGGCAGCCACCTGAACCTGCAGCCGCAGTTCGTCGACACGCGCTTCGCCAACCTGGTGATGGGCGTCAACGCCCGGCGCTTCGACCTGGTGGCCTCGGCGCTGTACGTGACCCCCGAGCGCGCCGCCCAGGTGGACTTCCTGCCCTACCTCAAGAGCGGCGCCTCGCTGATGGTGCGCAGCGACGACAGCTTCCGCCCCCAGCAACCCCAGGACCTGTGCGGCAAGCGCGTGGCCTCGATCAAGGGCGGCTCGTGGATTCCCAAGCTGGCGGCGCTGTCGAAGGACTACTGCCAGGCCAACGGCCAGGCGGCGATCGATTCGCGTGAATTCCCCACCTCGCCGGAAGCCGCCCAGGCGCTGCTGGCCAAGGCCGTGGACGTGCAGTTCGAGGACGCGGCAGTGGCGCGCATCACCACCGACAAGCTCAAGGGCCGGGTCACCATCAGCTCCAGCACGCTGATCTACCCCGTGGTCATCGGCCTGGCGGTGCGCAAGGGCAACGACGCCCTGCTGGGCGAACTGCGCCAGGGCTTCAGCGCCATGAAAGCCAGCGGCGAATACCAGACCCTGCTGACCCAGTACAACCTGGGCGAACCCAGCGCTGCCGAGATCGCCCAGGCCCTGGGCCAGAACCCGCAAGCCGCGCAGTAAACCGGAGTAATCCCCATGCAATTCGATTGGCATTACGCCGCCAGCCTGCTGGTCAACGGCGACTTCTGGAAGGCCGTGGGCACGGTGGTGCAACTGAGCCTGGAAACCTGGGTGCTGGGCATCGTGCTGGGCTTCGTCCTGGCCCTGGCCCGGCAATCGCCCAGGCGCGCGCTCAACCGCGCCGCCGCCCTGTACATCTGGTTCTTCCGCAGCCTGCCTTTGCTGGTGCTGCTGATATTCGTCTACAACCTGCCCCAGGTGTTCCCGGCCACCAGCGTGCTGCTGTCCAACCCCTACGCCGCCGGGCTGATCGCCCTGGTGCTGAGCGAGGCTGCCTACATTGCCGAGATTCACCGTGGCGGCCTGCTGGCGGTGCACAAGGGCCAGCTGGAAGCCGGCAAGGCGCTGGGCATCCGCTACGGCGGCGTGCAGCGCCTGATCGTCATCCCGCAGGCGCTGCGGGTGGCGCTGCCGACCCTGGCCAACGAGTACATCACCATCGTCAAGCTGACCTCACTGGTGTCGGTGATCTCGCTGTCGGAGATCCTGCTGGTGGGCCAGCAGCTCTACACGCAGAACTTCCTGGTGATGGAAACCATGCTCGCGGTGGCCTTCTACTACGTGCTGATTGTCACGGTGTTCAGCTACCTGCTGCGGCGCCTGGAGCGCTACCTGGACGTCAGCCAGCGCACGCCCCGCGCGGTGGCCGACAGCGCCGCCGGCACCGCCGTGCAACCGGCCACGCCAGTGCGCCTGGGCGAACACGCGCTGCGAGTGCGCGGCGCGCGCAAGCACTACGGCCCGCTGGAAGTGCTCAAGGGCATCGACCTGGACGTGCGCTTTGGCGAGGTGGTGTCGATCATCGGCCCTTCGGGTTCGGGCAAGACGACGCTGATACGTACGCTCAACGGCCTGGAAGGCCTGGACGCCGGCACCGTGGAGCTGTGCGGCGCGCCGTTCCTGCGTGGCAGCGGCGAGGCCGGCGGCGGCCTGGGGCCGCGGGTGCACATGACCGGCATCGTCCAGGTGGGCATGGTGTTCCAGGGTTTCAACCTGTTCCCGCACAAGACCGTGCTCGACAACGTGCTGCTCGCCCCACGCCACCACGGCCACGGCGCTGACGGCGACCTGCACGCCCTGGGCCTGGCGCTGCTGAGCAAGGTGGGCCTGCGCGAGCACGCCGGCAAGTACCCGCACCAGCTGTCCGGCGGCCAGCAGCAGCGCGTGGCCATTGCCCGGGCCCTGGCCATGCGCCCGCAGGTGATGCTGTTCGACGAACCCACCTCGGCGCTGGACCCGGAATTGGTGGGCGACGTGCTCAAGGTGATCGAAGACCTGGCCCGCGACGGCATGACCATGATCATCGTCACCCATGAAATGAAGTTCGCCTTTCAGGTCTCCGACCGCGTGGTGTTCATGGAGCGCGGGCAGATCGTGCAAACCGGCGCACCGCGCGAGCTGCTGGACAACCGCAGCGAACGCATGGGCCGCTTCCTCAAGGACGTACAGCTGGCATGAACCTTCCACTTCCCGAACACGCCAGCCAGGGCCTGTCCCTGGCCGACCAGGTGGCCCAGGAGCTGCGCGAAGACATCATCGGCGGCCGCCTGCTGTCGGGCATGGCCCTGGTCGAGGCCGACCTGGTGAACCGCTACAACGCCTCGCGCAACACCGTGCGCGAAGCCCTGCACCAACTGGGCCGCGAGGGCCTGGCTACCTACGTGCGCAACAAAGGCGTGATGGTGCGCCGCCTGGGCGTGGCCGAGGTGCGCGACCTGTTCCTGGTGCGCCGCACCCTGGAGATCCAGGCCATCCTGGGCAGCCAGCCGCTGCGCGAATACCAGTCCGACCGCATGCTCGATGCCATCGAGGCCGCCGAGCTGGCCCGCGACCGTGAGGACTGGCAGGCGTTCGGCACCCACAGCCTGCGTTTCCACCAGCACATCGTGGGCCTGCTACGCAGCCCGCTGCTGGATGCGTTCTTCACCAACATCGCGGCGCAGATGCGCCTGGTGTTCGCCGTCGCCCCCGACGAGGCGAACTTCCAGCGCCCGTGGCTGGAGCGCGACCATGAAATCCATGACCTGCTCGCGGCCGGCCAGCGCCAGGCAGCCGCAGACAGCATGAACCGCTACCTCGACGATTCCGAGCACGCCCTGCTCGACCTGTTGAGCCACCCTACCCGTACCTGACGGAGAACCCCATGAAACCTGCCCCGCTTACCCAAGCTCCCCTCGACGCCGCGCAACGCAAGGCCATCAAGCCGGTCCTGTGTTACCCGGTCGAGACCCTGCCGCGCCCTGACATCGGCGCCTACCGCGCCGTGCGCGACGGTCTCACGCACGTCAGGACCGTGGTTGTGCCCGCCCGCGACGCCGCCACCTTCACCGTGCCGGCCGGCAGTTTTTTCCGCATTGTGTCCACCGAAGGCCCCCAGGTCGGCGACCTGAACCTGTTCAACCAGCACGACCTGACCGAGCGCTTCTACACCGGCAAGACCCGCGCCCTGAACGGCACGCACCTGGGGGTCGGCGACCAGCTGTTCTCGAGCTTCCCCACCCTGCGCCCCATGGCCACCATCACCCATGACACGCTCGACTGGTACGGTTTCGATGAATTTGGTGGCTCGGTCCACGACGTGATCGGCACGCGCTGCGACCCTTACACCCACAACCTGCTCAGTGGCGGCGGCCAGTACCACCACTGCTGTCACTCGAACCTGACGCGCGCGCTGTCGACCTCTACCGGGCTGACCCTGCGCGACGCCGAGCCGCATGTGCATGATGTGCTGAACGTGTTCATGTGCACCGGCTTTACCCGCGACACCGGCCAGTACTTCATGAAGGCCAGCCCGGTGCAGCCTGGCGATTACCTGGAGTTCTTCGCCGAAATTGACCTGCTGGGCTGCCTGTCCGCCTGCCCGGGCGGCGACTGCTCGGCCGAGCACTCGTCGGACACGGCCAAGTGCTATCCGCTGTTGGTGGAGATCTACGAAGCGGCGCAAACACCCGCAGGCTGGGTCGCGCCAAAGGTCAATGGCTACGACCGTAGCCATGGGGTGCAGGCGTAGGATGCCGCCCCGCGGCCGCTGCCTGTAGCAGCGGCCGCAGGCCGCGTCATGCCCGCAGCGCCTCAGCGGCGATGATAATGATGACGACGCTCCCACTCGCGACGGCGCTCGGCCTCGCGGCGGGCCTGCTCGCGGCGCCACTGGGCACGCCGTACTTCTTCGCGATGGGAACGCCAGTGGCCGTCACGGCGGCGGTCGTCATACGCCAGCACCGCACCAGGCTGTTGGCTGGCCATGCCGAGCAGGTTCGGCCATGGGTTGGCGGCGCCTTGCACGGCGGCAGCCGGCGCCGGGGCCTGGATGGCAGGCGCAGGCATTTGCGTGGCACAGGCGGCACCCGCGGTCAGCAACGAAAGCAGGGCCGCGAGTACCATCGAAGGGCTATGGAATTTCATGGTCTGGAAATCTCTGATAAGGCAGTTGAGTCTGATGTGTCATTTTTGACACGAACCTCATCAGATAGACCGCAGGGTCAGCAAAAGTTCGCTGCAATTATGAAAAATATTAAATATTTTCAACAGGTTAGGAACTTTGCAGGGGTTACCAGAGTCTATGTAGGCTGATCCCCCCTCCCCGCTCAGCGCCGGTCCAGCACCCTGGCCAGCACGAACGTCGCCACCACCGCCAGCACCACCGCTGCCGCGATCGACGGCAACCCGCCCCACTCCAGCATGGTCAGTTCCAGCACCAGGTAAAAGCCCAGCACCCCGACACCGCCGATGGCGTTGCCGCGCACGATCTTGCTCATTTCCTGGCTACCGCCCTGGACGTGGGCGAACACCGCCAGCGGCCAGGCGATGACCGGGATCGGCGCCAGCATGCCGCTGGCGACGGGGCCCAGCCAGGTGGCGCTGGCAGTAATGGCCAGCAGCAACAGGGTGGCGGTCAGCATGCGCATCGGGATCACCCAGCGCGGCACCTGCACCAGGCGCGCCGGGGCGGCCTGGGGCTGGCCGCGGGTGACGATGATGATCGACGCCAGCAACGCCAGGGTAACCATTACCGACAGCGCCAGGCTGCCCAGGTGACTCATCAGCGCGGCCATCAGGCCGTAGGTGGCCAGGGCCGCCACGCACGCCACCGGCACGCGCCCCCGCTGGCCCACCACCACGTAGCACAGGTAGGTGGCCTGCACCGCGCACAGCCCGGCCAGCGCGCCGGGAATGGCGCTCAGCGCGAAGCCGCTGCCCTGCTCCAGGGTCAGGAACAACATGATCAACGCCGAGGTCACCGGCAAGCCGGAGAGCAGGCCTGCAAGGCGAGTGCCCCAGCGGTTGCCGGCAAGGGAAATGGCGAGCATCAAGGCGGGGGTAACGCACAGTTTCAAGTAGAAGGCAGTCATGGCGGGGCTGGCAGATTCATGATTGGGAGGGCCTCCCGGCACGGGGCGCGCAGGGTTCGGCGCGCCCATGCTAATTCAATAAGGGGGCGGCAGACAGGCCATTATTGATAGTGCGGCAGGCACTTTATCAACCGCACTGATGTTTACTATCGAACCCACCGCCTGTCGGCCTGCCAACGCCGCCCCTATAATTGCCTCCAATCTTTCCCCCCGCTTCGCCCGCCTGCTTCAGGCGGCTTTCCCCACTTGGAACCCAGTACCATGCCAAGCGCTAGCCAGGCCCCTCGCGGCCGTCCCGAACATAACCAACAGAGCGTGCTCCAGCAGTGGCTGGCGATACTCTCCGTCGCCGTGGGCGCCTTCGCCCTGGTGACCAGTGAATTCCTGCCCGTGGGCGTGCTCAACGACGTCGCCAGCGACCTGGGCATCAGCGCCGGCCATGCCGGCTTGATGGTGACCCTGCCCGGCATCATGGCCGCCCTCGCCGCCCCCCTGCTGTCGGTGGGCATCGGCGCCATGGACCGGCGCTACCTGCTGGTCGGCCTGACCCTGAACATGATCATCGCCAACGCCGTGGTGGCCTACGCCAGCGACTTCAGCCTGCTGCTGTTCGGCCGCGTGTTGCTGGGCATCAGCATCGGTGGTTTCTGGGCCACGGCCATCGCCCTCAGCGGCCGCCTGGCGCCCAAGGGCGTCGGTGTGGCCCAGGCCACCTCGATCATCATGGTCGGGGTCACCCTGGCCACGGTGCTGGGCGTGCCGGTGGGCACCTGGCTCAGCGGCCTGATGGGCTGGCGCATGACCTTCCTGGTGACCGCCCTGGTGGGCGTGCCGGTGCTGTTGGCGCAGGTGTTGCTGCTGCCGCGGCTCAACCCCGACAAGGCGATTCGTGTCAGTGACCTGCCGGCGCTGTTCATCAACCCACAGGCGCGGGTTGGCCTGATTGCAGTGCTGCTGATCGGCTTGGCGCACTTTGCCGCGTACACCTACGTGGCGCCGTTCTTCAAGCAGAGCGCCGGCTTCGATGGACCGACCATTGGCTCGCTGTTGCTGCTCTACGGCGTGGCCGGGGTGCTGGGCAACGTGTTCGCCGGCTTCGCCGCCAACCGCAGCGTGCGCCACACCCTGCTGCTGGTGGCGGTGATGATCGGCACCAGCACCGCCCTGTTCCCGCACTTCGCCACCGGCATGACCGGCGCGGCCATGCTGATCGGCCTGTGGGGCTTCGCCTTCGGCGCCTTCCCGGCCTGCGCCAGCATCTGGATGTTCGTGGTCGCGCCCAAGGACGTGGAACGCGGCATGCCGCTGTTCGTGGCGATGTTCCAGGTGATCATTGCCGTGGGCTCGTTCTTCGGCGGGCGCATCGTCGACCAGTTCGGCACCGCGATGCTGCTGAGCCTGGCCACGGCGCTGGTGGGCGCAGGCTTTGTCACGGTGCTGGTGCTGGGGCGTAGTGTCAGCAATGAGCTGGCGGTACAGCCTGGTTGATGCGGTGCCTGTGACGCGGCCTGCGGCCGCTGCTACGGGCCTGTAGCAACGGCCGCAGGCCGCGTCAGCCATCGGCCGCTGTACACACTCAAACCTATTCCGAGTCGATCAGGCTGTCGGTCTTCGCGCTGCCCTTGTCCCGGTCCACCTGGGCATCCTGGTCGGAACCCGGGTTGCCGGGCGGCGGATCCCAGTCTACCGGGCGTTCGCCGGTCCCCTGTTTCGGCTCGGAACTGGCGTGCTCAAGCCCCGAGTCGTGGCCTTCGCCCGTCTCGGGCGTGTTGTCATCCGGCCCTGGATAAGCGGCTTCTGGTCCGTTGGTTGTGTTCACCATGATGATGACTCCCCTTGGGGGCGCGGGGTATCCGCGCCTATAGATGGGAGGCTGGGGGAGCGGCGCAAGTGCCGCGGCGCCGACGGGTGGGCGGTGGGTGCCTATAGGCAACCAGCCGGTTCGCCGGCGATGCCGCCCTTGGCGAGCAATCGATCCATCGCCGGCTTCGCCTCGTTGTTGCCAGCCTGCACGGCGGCGCGGTAGCACGCCAGCGCACGCCGCACGTCGGGGGGCCCCAGGCGCCCTGACTCGAGCCCTTCGGCCAGGGAGCCCAGGGCTTGCGCATTGCCGGTCGCTGCGCCTTGCTCCAACACGGCCAGGGCTTGCGCCGGGGCGACGCAGGTGTCGGCGCCCGCCGGGTCGCCACCATCGCAGTAATACCACGCCAGCATGGCGGCCCTGTCGGGGTGCCCCTTCAGGGCCGCCAGGTAAAGCTTTTCCGTAGCGGCATAGCCCAGGTTAGGCGCCATTTCCGACATGCTCAGGCTGGCCGCGCTGTAGCTGGCATCCGGGTCACCCGAACCGGCAGCGCACACCCAGTATTCTTCCGCTGCCTGGAAAAACTCGGCCGTCAACGGGTAACGCTCAGGGCCGCCAAGCTGCCCGTAGACATCCGCCCGGGCGGCGCAGCGCTGTTCAGCCAGTGACATGCCGGCGGTGCCGGGCAACTTCAACTGCGCATCGCGTACCGACCAGTCCTCGATACCCGTGAGCACCCAGCAGCGCTCGTGGGCGAAGGTGTAGACCTTGATGTTGCCCAGGCCTGCGCGCTTGTCGGTGTAGGTGGCAGACAGGCCATCAGCCGCCAGGTTGATCGAGTCCACCGGCGGGTGCGCGATAGCGGTCATGAGCGGAAACTTCAGCGCCCGGCTGTCCACCAACGGCTGGTAGGGCACGACGCCTGCGGCGGTAGGCACCAGGTGCAACGCGCGCACGTGGTGCTTGAGGAAAGCGGATTGCAGGCCAATGTCCGCCGAAAACGCTGGCAGAAATTGCTCGAAACGCTGGGACGGGCAGACACTGGCGACGTTTGCCTGCGCCCAACCGGCCATTGGCCAACAAAACGATAACGCCAGGGCGAGACGCCACTGCCGTGTGAAAGCTGTCATATGATTTCCCTATCCATGTCTATCCAGCCGCAGGCCCTGCCACCGGCGCTGCGCTGGCCAGCGCAGCCTTCGGCAGCGGCGACGGTCTGGGGCCGCATCAGTACCCGTGAAACTCCCTGAACAGCTGCCCCTTATGATATTCCACCCACTCCACCACGTCGAAAGGCAGGTACAGCTGCTGCCGCGCCCGGGAAATGGCGATGTACACCGCGCAGATCCGCTCGTCGAAGGCGTAGGCGTCCTTGAACTGCACCGTGGTCAGCAGCTCGGGGGTCAGCAGCACGCGGTCGAACTCCATGCCGCCGGCGTCCTGCGCCATCATCAGCAGGCAGCCTTTGCCGGCCTGCACCTGCAAGCGGTTCAGGCGGGTGATGTCGGCCAGGTTGAAGCCCTTCTCCAGCGCTGACTCCACCCATAGGAAGGCTTCATCGTACTGATGGGCCTCGCGCACCTGACGCCAGTCCAGCAGCTCGTTGAAATCCGCGTGGCCGGCCTGGTCACGGCTGTAGAACGCGGGCTTGAACAGGGTGATGGCCGTGGTCATGAACAGCTGCAGGTCGGCCTGGGCAGCCTTGTCCGGCAGGCTGAAGGCACAGTTGGCCTGCTCCAGCTGCATGGCCCAGCGCATGGTGTCCCAGCGCGAGGCCGTCAGCACCGCACAGCCGTCAGGCGGCACAAAGCCCTCGGGATAATGCTCCACCCCCACGTCAGCGTTGCGGGCGCCCTCGAAGTACACCTTGCTCTTGGCCGAGTGCCGGGAGATCAGCGGGTTGACCAGGCGCTCGACGTTGCGCCCCGAACGCACCGAATAGCTCAGGTCACTCTTGCGCACCTCGCGCGTGCGCCGCACGGTGGCCCCCTTGACCTGCTGGTACTCGTCGCCCAGGGTGATCAACACCTGCTTGCCGCGCTCGATGATCTGCAACAGCGACGCGGGAATGTCCTGGCTTTCGTCGATCAGCACATGGGTGAAGCGCGCCGGCACCACGCTGCCTGCCAGGCTGGCCCGCTTGATCATCAGCAACGTGGCGAAGTCGCCCCGCCCGGCCCACGCCGGGTTCGCGTCCAGGTAGCTCCACAGGCGACTGGCGTATTCGAGCAACACCTGGGTGTCGGTGCTGCTCAGCGCCTGCTGGAAATGCGGCAGGTGGCCGGCGCCCAGGCTGTAGTCCCTGGAGCCCGAATACCGCGCCAGCACCTTGATGCACAGGTTCAGCGTGGCCTGGGCGTCGTAGCCGCGAAAGCCCAGGATATTCAGCTCCAACGCCAGCGCCTGCCCGGTCGGCAGCCCGGCCACCTTGTTCGGCGGGCGAAACCTGGAGTGCTTGAGCAGCGCATAGGCAAAGCCTTCGAAGGTGGCCCCCGCTTTCCTGTCCCGCGGCCCGCCCATGTGGCCACGCAACACCTCGAGCTTGCCCGACGTGCGCGCCAGCACCAGGGTGGCCTCCGGGGTGAGGAACTCCAGCAGGGCCCCCAGCAGGTGGCTCTTGCCCACCCCCGCGTAGCCTTGCACATGCAAATCCTCGCCCAGGTTGGCGCGGAAGGTGCGCACCAGCTTGTCCTGGGCGTCGCTCAGCCAGCGCTCCCGGTGCCGCGCCGTCACCACCTGCTCGCGGTACGGGTTGTTCGCCTGGTGGTGGCGCACACTGAAGCAGTTGTCCCACTCGCCGCCCGGCAGCAGGTAGGCCTGCGCCGCCACCTCCTCGGCCTCGAGGAACCGCAACGGCAGCTGCTTGATGGCCTCAAGGCCGTAGTACAGCTTGCCCTGGTCGAACAGCCGCTGCGCCTCGCCCAGCAGGCCCGCCGGCTGCTTCGCCGCGGCCGCCCAGGCGATCAGCCGGGCCAGCACCTTCTCGACGCCGGCGGCGTTGAGGTCTTTTTCCGCGGCCTGGGCCAGGTTCTGGATCACCAGCACGGCAGCCAGTTCCGGGGCACTCAGGGCGGCGAGTCCGGCCGCGCCGTCGTCGGCCAGCAGGCGTGTGCAGGTCTCCTGGGTAACAGGCAGGAACAGGGGGCTGGACAGGTCAAGATGTTCGGGGTGCATGTACGCTCATTGCCAAACAGGACGGCTTGCGGCGGCATTTGTCGCCTGGCGCCTTGGGTAGCGTGGAAGTATGCCACTTCCGTCCACGGACACTGCGGTTCTGGGGAGGAAATTATCTCGACAGAACGTTTCAACCGCGTCGCCGGCGGCAGCGTCTATGGTGTAGGGGTGACCAGGAGTAATTACCCATGACAACGCAAACACTCACGGTCAACGGCCTGCAACTGCACGTCTCGGTCCGCGGCCAGGGCGCACCGCTGCTGTTGCTCAACGGCCTGGGCGGCTTGATGCCAACCTTCGACCCGCTGCGCGACGAGCTGGCGGACTACACCACCCTCACCCTCGACGTGCCCGGCGTCGGCCAATCCCAGGCGCCCCGCTGGCCCCTGCGCCTGCCCGGCCATGCCGAGGTGATTGCCGGGATGCTCACGCAGTTGGGCCTGGAGCAGGTCGATGTGTTCGGCGTCAGCTGGGGCGGCGCCCTGGCGCAGGAGTTCGCCCTGCGCTACCCGGCCCGGGTACGCCGGCTGATCCTGGCCGCCACCTCGGCCGGCCCGGCAATGTGGGTGAAGCCAGGCGATGTGCTGGACTTTCTCGGCCGCGGCAGCAACGTCAAGGGGCAGCCAGAAAAAGGCTCGCGCAACTCACTGAAGGCGCTGCTGCACTTCGGCGTGGCCAAGGGCATGCTCACCGCCAACCCCGGCGCCTACTACTACCAGCTGGCCGCCCTGGCGGGCTGGACCAGCCTGCTGCGGCTGCACCGGCTGCGCCAGCCCACGCTGATTCTTGCCGGTGACCGCGACACCCTGGTCCAGCCCTACAACGCGCGCATCCTGCGGCGTGCCATTAAGGGTGCCGAAGTGCGGGTGATGGAGGACGAGGGGCATTTTTTCGTGGTGACGCGTGCAAGGGAGACGGCGGAGGTGGTGCGGGCGTTTTTGTGTCGGGAGGGGGGTGATGAGGCGTTGCGGGGTTCGGTGTTCGTCGGCGGCTGAGGCTGTCATGCGCTGGGCGGGGTCCGCGGCAACTGGACGCGAGCCTGGGAGCGGACGGGCGCGATGAACCAATTGCATTTCAATATCAAAGTCTCAATAATCCCCTCGCAAATGATATAAGTTCTCTTTCGCCAGTATTTCTCAGGTAAGTCACCTCAATGTCGAACCCGCCTTCTGCGTCTGTCGAGCGCCTGTATGCTGAGCACAACGCCTGGTTGCGTCACTGGCTGGGCTGGCGCCTGGGGTCGAGTGTCGATGCGGCGGACCTGGCGCAGGACACCTTTGTGCGCCTGCTGCTGAAGCCTGTGCAGCCTGTTTTCGACAACGCACTGGCCGCTCGCGGCTATCTTCGCAAGATCGCGAATGGCATGTGCATCAACCTCTGGCAGCGACGAGAGATCGAACACGCCTGGCTCGACACCCTGGCCGCTCAACCGGAGCGCTACGCGCCGTCGGCAGAACAGAGTGCGGCCGTGTTGCAAGCCTTGCAGGAGGTCGGGCGGATGCTGATCGAGCTCCCCGCCAAAGCCGCGCAGGCGTTTGTACTGGCGGTGGTGTGTCAAATGACTGACCGCGAAGTGGCCGCCCAGCTGGGTGTGTCCGATCGCATGGTGCGCAAGTACGTGGCGCGGGCGATGCTGGGCTGCCTGCAGCTGCAGGCGGCGTCTGAAGCCACCGCGCTCTGTGCCGAGACACCCTGCTGATGCCTGGCCAACCCGGGTTCAAGGTCATGGAGCAAGCGGCCGAGTGGTACGCCGAATTACGCTGTGGCGAAGCCGCCCCGGCGCAGCGAGCGGCGTGGCATCAATGGGTTGAGGCAGACCCAGCCCATCGGGTGGCATGGGAGGCAGTGCAATCCATCAGCCTGCGCTTCGACCCCTTGCACAAGTTGCCGGACCGCCGTCGCGCTGCCGACGATCTGTTGCTGGCGCACCAGCGGGTACGGCGCCGCGCAGTGTTGCGTAGCCTTGGTTTACTCGCCGGCATCGGTGCCTTCTGGTCGAGCTGGCGCCTGACGCCGCTGCCCACCTGGGGTGCCAGCCTGGTCGCCGATTACCGCAGCGGCATCGGCGAGCTGAGGCACGTGCAATTGCCGGATGGCAGCCGCGTGTGGCTAAACACCACGACTGCTTTTGACATTGACTTCTCGGGCAGCCATCGCCTGGTGCACCTGCTCATGGGCGAGGTGCTGATCGAGACTGCACACGATGCCGAGCGGCCGTTTATTGTCAGGACCGCGCAAGGTCGCTTCCGCGCGTTGGGCACCGAATTCAGCGTACGGCTGCACGACCAGGCAACCGAGCTGACGGTGTTCGCGGGCGCTGTTGAAGTCAGCCGTGCCGACAGCAGTGAGAACCGGGTCGTTCAGGCGGGTCGCCGGCAGAGCGTCGCGGTGGGCCCGCTGCCACCGACTGCCCCGGCAGACCTTGCAAGGCGGGCATGGTCTGGGGGCATGTTGCTGGCCCAGGACATTCCTCTGGGCCAGGTGCTCGACGAACTGTCGAGCTATTGGTTCGGCCACATCGCCATAGATCCTGCGGTGGCGCAGTTGAATGTCTTCGGCACCCTGCCGGTGCGTGATGTCGACGCCGCGCTTTCCATCCTCGCCTCGTCCCTGCCGATCAACGTTGACCGGCGCATGCCCTGGTGGATCACCATCAGCGCCAGCAACAGCAAGCCCTGAATATTTTTTCAATACGGTTCCGCTTTTCAGGGCCTCGCCGGGTTTAGGAGTGAACCCAACCCATCTCATCGTCTTGAGGACAAGGAACCGATGTTTTATCGTCCCCGTTGCGCCCCCCTAGGTTTGTGCGCTTCCCTGCTGACCTTCGCCGCCTGCTCATTGCCCAGCGCCATGACCCTGGCCGCTGAAACGGCAACCCGCGAGTACGACATACCCTCCGGCCCGCTCAGCAACGTGCTGTCGCGCTTCGCCGCTGAATCAGGCATTTATCTGGTGGGCATGAGCGAGATGGCGCAGGGACGCAGCAGCCAGGGCCTGCATGGCCGCTTTGACCTCAACGCCGGGCTGACGATGCTGCTGGCCAGTACCGGGCTCACGGCGCAGGTGATCGGTAACAATGAATACCGGTTGCAAGTGGCAGACGTCTCCGCCCTGGAGTTGGCTGCAACCAACATCAACGGTCGGTTGGGCTCGGTCACCGAAGGTACGGGGTCCTACACCACCGGTGCGATCACACTGGGTAAAGGTGAGCACAGCATCAAGGAGACACCGCAATCGGTGACCGTCATTACCCGCAAGCGTATGGATGACCAAAACCTCAACACCATCGATCAGGTGATGGAGCAGACGCCCGGCGTTACTGTGTCCGGCTCGCCCATGGGGGGAAAATATTTCTACTCCCGCGGTTTCAAGATGGACGCGCCGTTCCAGTTCGATGGTGTACCGCTGGACATCGGCGGCAACTACGTCCAGGCCAACAGCTTCAGCAGCGACATGGCATTCTACGATCACGTCGAATTCCTGCGAGGGGCCGCAGGCATGATGCAAGGCGCCGGCACGCCGGCCGGCGCGGTCAACCTGGTGCGCAAACGCGGCCAGGCCACACCTTCCACCACCCTCACCCTATCGGGCGGGACGTGGGACAACTACCGCACGCAGGTTGATGTGGGCGGCCCTCTCAACGCGGATGGCACCCTGCGCGGCCGTGCCATCGTGGGCGAGCAAAGCCGGCATTACTTTTACGACTACGGCAAGCGCGAGGACCAGGTGGCCTACGGCGCGCTGGACTATGACTTCAACGACGACACCACCGCGGGTGTCGGCATAGCTTACGAGAAGCTGCAGGCCACTCCTTGCTTCGGCGGCCTGCCCAGCTACAGCGATGGCTCTGACATCAAGCTCAAGCGCTCGACCTGCCTGGGCGCCAGTTGGAACCACTGGGACAGTGAACGCACCACAGTCTTTGCCGACGTCAAACACCGCCTCAACGATGACTGGAGCACACGCCTTGCCGGGGTCTACTCCCACAACCTGCAGGACATGAAATACGTACAAGGCATAGGCGTCGGTACCGTCGCGCCAGGTGCGACGTCCTCCTCGATCCAGTCCATTGCCGGGCTGTTTGACTACGACTCGGTTGACTATGGTTTCGATGGCTACCTGGACGGCAAATTCCGCGCCTGGGGCCTCGAGCATGAGCTGACCCTTGGCGCCAACACCAGCTACTCCCACAGCCATGACACCTGGGCGCTGGCGTTCATGCAGCAACGCTCGGACGTGTTCAACCCCACCCACTTCGTCGAGCCCAGCGACAGCTATATCATCAACAACAGCTACCGTGGCGGCTGGCCGTACCCCAGCAAGACCACCGTCAAGCAGCAAGGGCTCTACGCCAACCTGCGCGTGAAACTCGCCCAGCCATTGACCGTGGTACTGGGCGCCCGCGTCAGCGACTGGCACTACACCAATGACAGCCACGCATATGGCGTTGCACCTGCCGACGAGCGCAGGGAAACCGGCCAAGTCACGCCCTTTGCCGGCATTCTGTTCGACCTGACGCCCAACCTGACGCTGTACGCCAGCTACGCCGACGTCTTTCAACCACAATCCTACACCGACGCCAGCGGCAAGGTGCTGGACCCCAAGACCGGCAAGAACTACGAACTGGGTATCAAGGGCGAGTGGTTCGACGGTGGGCTCAATGGCTCGATGAGCCTGTTCCGCACCTATCAGGAACACGCCGCCGTGGCGGTCAACGATGCCTCGATCTGCGCCTCCTGCTCTATCGACACTGGCAAGGTTCGCGCGCAAGGCGTCGAGATGGAACTTAACGGATCGCCCCTGGAACGTCTCCAGGTCAGCGCGGGCTACACCTACACCACCACCGAAACGTTAAGCCCAGTGCGCAGCGTGAACGTCGCGGTGAGTGATGGCACCACGTACAACACGCTCATTCCGCGTCATTCGTTGCGCCTGTGGAGCGACTACCAACTGGCCGGCGACCTGAGCCGCTGGACCCTTGGCGGCGGCGTGACTGCACAAAGCGACATCTCTCGCCTCTCCAGCACCATCAAGACCGAGCAGGCCGGCTATGCGCTGTGGAGCGCCCGGCTGCAATACCGCATCGACGACCATTGGAGCGTCGCGCTCAACGGTAACAACCTCTTCGACAAGACCTATTACGCGACCATCGGCGACCGCACTGGCGGTAACTACTACGGTGATCCGCGCAACTATATGGTGACGTTGAAAGGGAACTTCTAGACCGCGTAGGCATGCTGGCGGCAGACGCTGGCATGTCACTTGGCGAAAGGCGGCTGTGGGTTGAAAGCAACCATCGGCGGAGGATGCTGTCGGTCAGAAGCCGCCCCTCCGTCGACGCCGGTTATCAGCCTTGCCACAGCTTGGAACCGAGGTGTTCGGTGCTGCCAACCTGGTTTTTGATAGTCTTGCCCCTTCCGCTTTCAAGGCATGAGCCGGCATGAATATCATCAGCGCAACGATGCACCAATCGAAACACGCTACAGCCCCTCACCCGGTTTTCACGCTTGACTCCATTCCATTGGACAACTGGATCAAAGGCATCGCGTATGACAGCGCGGGCAATGACATCACCGAGGGTCTGGTCCCTGCACAAGGTTGGTTGATTGACGACGACCACCTTCGATACGCATGGCAAGTGCTCGAACCCGGCGCACAAGACGGCTCGACGATCGTGCCGCTGTTGGTCTGCGCGGATGACATGGATTTGAGCTGTACGGTCGCGGTAGTGGAGCAAGTAATAAGCGGCGACATTGTCAGCTGGACGCGTTTTGGTAGAGCACTCGACACCATCTCCGGCGTTATCACTGCTGTGAACTGGAACGAGACCAATCAACGAGCCTCATTCCACAGGGGGCAATTTCAAGACGCCTTGGCAGAATTCAAAAGGTTGACTGAGTATGCGTGGGCTTGAGCATGATTCGGCGCGCTTCGGCGGTTTAGCAGGGAGACGTGCATGACGCCGGATGACAGCGAGCTTGGTGTGGAGCGAGGGGAGCCAGCTCGTCGATGGTAGGTATGAGGAAATGGGCAAGGGTTGTTGAGGCCGTTTCGGCCGATAGTGGTGACTGCGACCGGGCAGGAGCGGACGCTAATTCCCTGACCAAGGCCTATTGCCACCGTTCAGCACTACAAACGATAATGCAACCTATTCCCACTAAGCAGCTGGATGGCTTTTGCCGTGTCTTCCCCCTCAAGCGCCATCGTCGGCAATCTCTACGTAGAACATAATTCCTGGCTTCGCACCTGGTTGCGCAGACGTATGGCCTGCCACAGCGATGCGGCCGACCTGGCCCAGGACACGTTCGTGAAAGTGCTCAAGGCATGCAACGCCCAGGATATACGGGATCCGCGACAGTATCTGGCAACCGTGGCCAAGGGTTTGATGATTGATCTGTTCAGGCGCCGCTCCCTGGAGCGGATCTACCTGGACACCCTCGCCTGCTTGCCCCCTGCCGAAGTGCCCAGCCTCGAGGAACAGGCGATTGTATTCCAGACCCTGCTTGAAGTTGATCGGATGCTCGCCGGCCTAGGGGCTAGGGTGCGCCAGGTGTTTATCCTCTCCCAACTCGACGGCCTTACGTATAAAGAGATTGCCGAACAATTGGGTCTGTCGGTTCGCACTGTCAATTACCACATGGCCAAGGCTATGGAGCACTGCTGTTTGATGCAACTGGAACTGGACGTATGAATTCAGGGCCAAGCCGCGCACAGCGTGACGCGATCCGCGAGGCGGCGCGTTGGTACGCAGTGCTCGCCTCTGGCGAGGCCAGTGAGCAGCAGCGTTTGCAATGGCACCAGTGGCATGACGGCAATCCCGAACGACAATGGGCGTGGGAGCGGATGCAAACCGTGACTGATGCCATGGGGCAGCTACCCCGACGGGTAGCATCCTCGACACTGCTCGGCGTCGCTCAGTCCCGTCGACAGGTACTCAGTGGGCTTGCGCTGTTGTTCGGCACAGGGGCATTGGGTCGTGCAGCATGGCGCAGTGATACCCGTCGCGAGTGGATGGCCGACTACCGAAGTGCAGTGGGAGAGCGGCGCGAGATCAACCTGGCAGATGGCACACGAATGTTGCTCGACACTGACACCGCGGTAGATGTGCAGTACGACAATCAACATCGCCTGCTGACGCTACGCCGAGGAGAAATCCTGGTGACAACGGGCAGTGATCAGCAACGACGCCCCTTCATGGTCGAAACTCGCTATGGGCGGGTGCTCGCGCTGGGAACGCGTTTCGCTGTCACTGTGGATGATGTCGGCGCTAACGTGTCGGTGTTGGAAAAAGCGGTTGAGCTGACGGTCGGTGCTGCCCCGGGCATCCGGCTTGAAGCGGGCCAGCAGGTGCGATTCGGACCAAGTGGTGCTCAGCCCTTGCGTCTCAATGATGCGACGGTGGCAACGTGGGAACAGGGTCACCTGATCGCGATCGATGAGCCTCTGGCAAGCCTGATCTCCCGCTTGTCCCGATATCGCACCGGCATTCTCCAATGCGATCCGCAGATTGGCAGGATGAAGGTGTCGGGGTCGTTCCCTATCGACGACACCGACCATGCACTGGAGGCGCTGCAGAGTGCCTTCCCGGTACAGGTCGTTCGGCGCACCCGCTATTGGGTCTCGGTGGTGGCTCGCGACGGGCGTCGATAAAATTTCCGCAAGCGTTGCACTTTTCCTGCACCTGGCTCGGCCTACCCCTGGAAACGGATTAACGAGTGTTCTCGGGGAGGGAACCGTGAGCTTTACCCAACGACCGCATGCTGCCCTGGCGTTAGCCATTCACCTGGCCATTGGCACGAGCCTCGCCTGGCCGGCCAACACATTCGCTGCCTCAGCCAGCATTGATGAAAACCGTACGTACGATATCGCCGCCGGGTCATTGACCGAAAACCTGAGCCGCTTTGCCGGCGCATCAGGCGTCGCCCTGAGCTTCGAGGCAACGCTTACCCAAGGGCGCAAGTCTCCAGGGCTGAACGGTCGCTACAGCGTTGACGCAGGCTTTGCCATGTTGCTGGCAGGCAGTGGTTTGCAGGCAGTACGCCAGAGCAATGGCGTGTACTTGCTGAAAGTGACTGACAACGCTGGCGCCATGGAGCTGGGTGCGACATCGGTATCGGGGTACGCGCTGGGGGAGCTCACTGAAAATACCGGTTCCTACACCACAGGTGCCAGCGCCACGGCAACCCAGTTGAGTCTCAGCCTGCGCGAAACTCCGCAGTCGGTGAGCGTGATGACTCGCCAGCGCATGGATGACCAGCAACTCAATCGCCTGACCGACGTGCTGGAGCAGACACCCGGAATCAATGTGGCCTACAGCGGCATGGACCGCTTCGACATTTACTCCCGCGGCAGCACCATCACCAATTACCAGATCGACGGCATCACTACCCAGTCCGACAGCCAGACCCGCACCATCCCACAAACCTCGATGGACATGGTGCTCTACGACCGCATCGAAGTGCTGCGCGGCGCCAGCGGGCTCATGACCGGATCCGGCGACCCAGGTGGCCTGATCAATATGGTCCGCAAGCGACCGACCCGCGACTTTCAGGCCCATGTGCAAGCCGGTGCGGGCTCGTGGGACCTCTACCGTAGCGAGGTAGACGTCTCTGGTCCCCTTAACGCCGAAGGCAGCATTCGCGGGAGGCTAGTGGGCGCCAAGCAGACCCAGAACAGTTTCATGGACGCCTATGGCAGCGATCGAGACATTCTCTACGGCGTGATGGAGTTCGACCTGGACGATGACACCACCCTGCGTACCGGGGTCGACTACTCGAAAATCGACATCGACGGTGCCGCCGGCGTCCCCCTGGTGTACAGCAACGGCCAGCCGGCTCACTTCTCACGATCCACCAGCGTGGGCGCCCGCTGGGCCAAGGACGAGATCCAGACCTACAACTACCTGGTTGCCCTGCAGCATCGGTTCGCCAATGACTGGTCGCTGGACGTTGCGGGCAACTACATGGACATCGACCGCACCGACCTGATCGGCAACTACCTGTTCAAAGACGTAGGCGTGCTGCCTTCACTCAACCAGACCACTGGTAACGCCCGGGCCGATCGTGGACTGGCCAATGCGGACCAAACCCAGAAAGGTTTCAACCTGACTCTGCACGCTCCCTACGAGCTGTTCGGACGCGCCCATGAACTGGTCACCGGCTTCAACTACACGAGCTACGACAACACCCATAACGTGCTGAGCGATGGCATCTCCAACCTCTTCAACTTCTACACGTGGGAGAACTACCTGCCCGAGGGTACGACCTATACGCCCTCGTTCGTGATGAAGACCCATTACCAGCAGCGCGGGGTTTTCATCGCCAACCGCTTCAAGGTGACCGACGACCTGAATCTTATCCTGGGCGTACGCAACTCCGACTACAGCTACGACTACAGCCTGCGCTACTACACCGGCACGGCCGGCAGCACGTCGAGACGACGCGAAAACGGCGTAGTCACCCCCTACGCAGGCCTGGTCTACGACCTGACTCCGGAACAATCGGTGTATCTGAGCTACACCGACATTTTCCAGCCACAAAGCAACCAGGATCGCAACGGCGTAGTGCTTGACCCGGTCACGGGCCAGAACTACGAAGCCGGCTGGAAAGGCGCGTTCTTCAATGGTGCCCTCAACACCAGCGCGGCGGTGTTCGAAGTCAAGCGCGATAACCTCGCCGAACTGGATATCGGCTATACGATTCCCGGAACCAGCAATAGCGCCTACCGCGCCGTCAAAGGTGCCATCACCAAGGGTTATGAGGTGGAACTCAATGGCCAACCCGTGCAAGGCTGGAACCTAAGTAGCAGCTATACCCATGCCGAAACGCGTGACGCCCAGGGTGACCGCAACCTGACGACCATACCAGTCGACATGGTAAAGTTCTGGTCCACCTACAACGTCGGCGGGAACTGGAATGCCCTGACCCTAGGCGGTGGCGTCAACTGGAATTCCCCGACCTACGTGGCGTTCAGCGGCACAACCATCAAACAGGACGACTACGCGGTGTTCAACGCGATGGCTCGCTACCAGTTCACCGCCAAACTTTCCGCCACGCTGAACCTGAACAACCTGTTCGATAAAACTTACTTCAGTAGCATCAATGGAGCGCAAGGTTTGTATGGTAACCCCCGGAACTTCATGATCAGTACGCGATACGACTTCTGATAATGGGCGCTTTGTAGCCTGATTTCCGTTGCTGGTTCACGTCAGGCTGCAGGGCGCGCTGAATTTCTCCCGTGTATTACAGGCCCAGCGACTGGCTGCTCTCGGCCAGAAGCGGGCCTCCGATCGACACCCTGCAATCAAATCTGGTTTTGCGTCCCTGTACCCCGCAACATGGGCGAATTGAGGTTTAACGGTGCGCTCCTGGAACGACTTTTATCATCAAACCGCCACACGTGCCCCCTCCGCACTGCTAGCCAAAGCACTGGCCCTGGCGCCAGAAAGGACAAGTGCTCCATGGGCCGTTGATCTGGGGTGTGGCGCGGGCAACGAGACAAGACAGTTGCTAGACGCCGGCTGGCATGTATTGGCTATCGATAAAGAGCCTGGAGCCATTGCGCTAACTACGGCGACGTGCCCAGCGGAAAAGCACGGAAGACTAACCACTGCGCTCGCCAGCTTTGAACAAATGCCACCGTTGCCGCGCTCAGGCTTGATCCATGCCGGCTTGTCACTGCCCTTCTGCCGGCCTGGCCATTTTGCATTGCTGTGGGACCACATTCGGTGTGCCCTGATACCAGGTGGCGTGTTCGTCGGTCATTTTTTCGGAGTCCGACATGGATGGTCCGCGCTAGAAAATCTCACTCTGCACACCGAGCAGGATATTCGAGGGCTCTGCGGCGGCATGGAGATCGCGCTACTACGGGAAACTGAAACGTTGATTGAAAGAGACGACGGCCCTCTCAACTGGCATCGCTTCGACCTCATCGCCAGAAACCCCGAAACAATCGCCGTAACTCGCTGAGGTCAGGGTTTGAGTGCCGTAGTCCTCAGCGGGCTTATTCCCAAGCCGCCCGCGATGCGGTCAAGTTCGGTACCAGGCAAGCGCGGCGCAGTAGGCGCGGCCTGTTCGGTCGGCGGCCAGCGCAGATCTGCCTTTATCGGGTCACCACCCAGCCGCGCGAGCCGAGCCTTGCGTGGAAAGACAGATCTATCCAGGCAGGCTTCACGATCGGCAGAGGATGACAGCTGACGACATCCGCCGCCGTTTGATACAGCGCGTGCTTCGCACACACGCTTGCTACTTACATCGTTAATCTCAACGCAGTCCAGCGAGCCGAGCGCGCCTCCCAATACTTGTGCAACTGAATCCGCGTGGGCCTGACAAGTGAAAATCGATGCCGACAATACCAGCGCCAGCTTCCAATCCATGGGGTATCCCTCCTCCGCTAATACCCAGCATGATCCACGAGTGAGATTCCACTTTTATGACCACGGCCCGCGGACTACAACGGTCATTTTTTTCGGATAACTTCATCAACTGGCAAGCTGCTCGCGTTGCGCGATGAATAGGTTTGTCACCGACTGGAGATTCGGAAATTGACATGGAAGTGCTTGGCGTTGTGGATAGCTTTGCTGGGGTGGGCAACGGCAAATGCTGATGCTGTCCGCGAACCGGCGTTGATAAACGCGGCGCGGGCAGCCTGCAAAACCTTGAGCACCTTGACCGAGCCATCGTTTTTTCGCTCGAACGCTTATTTCTCCGGGCAGGACGGGATCATTGCGGTAGTGATCCAGGGCACGAAACCGGCCCCCTCCATGAAGGGGCAAGTGGGCGCTGAGTTGTGCTTGTATTTTCCGCAACGAAGACAGGCCCAGATTACTGAATGGGATGAGTTAGCCAGGCCTGGCAGCAAACCACCCATTAGCAGGCCTGCAGACTTTTAGGCGTTTTGCCGGCAGGAACACCCGGTTGAGCCAATTTGCTCATCAGCAAAAGAGCCGTGGATATCATCTGGGTTATCCAGCATTTACGGTCCGCGGTTGTAGAAGGAGAAACCACGTATGCGCGAACGCAAGGCAGCGCGATTGCTCGTTATCAGCCCGTCTCGAAAAGTGCTCCTTTTCAGGTTTACCCATACCCAGGATGCTTTGGCAGGCACTTGCCACTGGGCAACCCCTGGAGGTGGCCTGGAGCAAGGCGAGACATTCCACGCTGCGGCGATGCGCGAGTTGCGTGAGGAAACCGGTCTGCAAGCTTCAGTAACGGGGGAAGCAGTGGCGCACCGGCGTGTCTCGCTGCTTCTACCCAGTGGCGAGACGGTGCTGGCCGTAGAGCGATATTTTGTCGTGCATGCCGGGGACCAGTCCCTATCCCGCTCGGAGTGGTCGCCCCATGAGCGCCAGGTCATGACAGACCATTATTGGTGGTCCATTGAAGAATTGAGGTCCACCAATGAGCGGATATTTCCGGAAGGGCTTGTCGACATCCTCGTGCGCGCGGGCATCTGACGAGAGTCGAAATACTCATCGAAGCGTATTCTTCTCGTTGCGCATGGCTTCGTCGCAAAGACAATCCGCGCACTGGCCAGAAGCGACTTTTCAGATTTCTACAGCTGGCAGCTCTGCAACGGCAGTATGCTCGCTTTGGAAAACCTCGAACTCCCGACAGTCGATCTGGAGACGTTACAGGCCTCGCTCCCACCTGGATGATTGCGCAGTTGTGCTCTCGTCCTCAGCTTCGCTCGAAGACCTCCCCTACACCGAATGCCATTCGGTGTTCCAGCGAGCACTGGAGTTGTTGCGCAAAAGACTCAAAGAGTTCTGGCGCTGAGTTAGCGAGTGACACCGAGTGGATCGAGGGCTGTCCGCGTTGGAGCGGGAATGGCTGGTTACCAGAGACGGCACTCGTCCAGAACCGGACAAACAACAAAGCCCTCTCAAACGAGGCGTTCGTACGTCAGGTAATCATGCGCACCGAGCCCGGTACATAAAAATCCCGCTTTCTCATACAGTCTCTTCGCAGGGTTATCCGCTCGCACACTCAGCCGCAGCTGCCGGAATCCATGCTGTGCCGCGTCCGTCACAAAAGCTTCCAGGAGGGCCATTCCAACGCCGCAACGTCGATACTCAGGCCCGACATGAACAGTGCAAAGTTCCGCGTGAGAGTGCTCAGGCACCCAGAGTGAGTAACCCGCGAATTGATCGTCCATGAGCGCGACTGTCAGACGGTCAAAATTCTCTACCCACCGCGTCAGGTGTCGTTCCAGTTGGGTGCGCCAAGCAGATTCATGCTTGGGCTCCCAGCAGCGGATGTAGCTCTCCTCGCCTCGATAGACGGCCGGAAGATCGGTGATACGTGCTTGTCGAAGTTGAAGTGCCATTCCATTAGCCTTTTTATTGAGCCTGCAGACAGGGCATGGTCTACGAGCTGTATAGCAAAGTCCGACAAATAATCGTAGCCATCGCCGGGGCAGCCGCTATCGGCCACAGGCGGTCTCTCGGCGGATCGAGTCTGGGGCAGTTACACTGGTTTTTTTGACCGCATGGAGAAACACATGCCCAAGGCATACCAAGGAAGCTGCCTGTGCGCAGAGGTCGGTTATGAGTTGCTCGTCCCTCCCAAAGCAGTAAGCCATTGTCATTGCAGCCAGTGCCGCAAGGCTCACGGAGCAGCGTTTGCATCATATGGCAGCGTTCCGCGTAGCGCGCTACGAATTCTTCGCGGCGCCAACAACCTCAAGACCTATGCATCCTCACAGACGGTGTTGCGCGAGTTCTGTGCAGAGTGCGGTTCGACCCTGTTCTGGTCACGTTGTGAGGGTGAATTTTCCGACTGGATTTCGGTAGCGCTAGGCACGCTTGATACGCCTCTACTGCCCCACAACCAAAAGCACCTCCACGTCGATTCCGCAGCCCTCTGGTACAAGTCATCTGGCTGTTGCTCAAAATCTGAGTGACCGCTTTGGGTCGATAGCGGTCAGTCGCGGCCAACTGCTCACGGCCAAAAACAGCTCCCCGTTCCACCCTTATCACACGCACAGCCAGTAGCGAGAAGGCGCGTCGTTCTAATAATGCGGTGCCGTGCACTCCAGGCGGCAACTCTACGATGGGGTCGCCAGTCCCAGACAGGTCGTGGAGTGAAAGATCGCTTCGGGGATCTCAGCCAAGACTGCTCCAAGTCTTGTGCCTAAAATCTTGCGGCTGCCATCGCAAGTCCTGGAAATTTATTAGTGGATATCTAGTAAGCCAGCAAAAGCTATCGCCCCAGCGCCGTTTGTAGTTCAAAAGTAAAGCGGAGGTACGCAAAGTGAACCTGCTCCACCCCGGGAACATTTCTGTGGCGCACCTCCGCCATTCCAGATCATGAACGTCAAGCGGCTGGCTTGAGCACTACCTTGGTCCAGCCCTCGTCCCGGGCATCAAAGTGCCCGTAAGCCGCCGGCCCCTCGTCCAACGTCAGACGGTGCGAGATAATTTGCGAAGGTGACGCGCGGCCATGATGGATCAGCTCCGCCAACCGGCGATTGTAAACCTTCACATTGGCTTGCCCCGTGCGGATTTGCTGCCCTTTAAACCAGAATGAGCCGAAGTCAAAGGCCATCTTGCCTTCCTTCGCTAGGTCATTCTTGGCTCCTGGGTCCTGCGGTACAAACACCCCTACCACCCCGATGCCACCCGTGGCCTTGGTGGAGGCGACCAGGTTGTTCATTGTCAGATGGTTGGCCTCATGGCCGTGACGATCACAGCACTGGTAGCCCACGCACTCACAGCCACGGTCGGTACCTTTGCCATGGGTAAGGTTGAGAATCTGATCGACTGCTTCTTTTTCCAGAGAATTGATCGGCGTAGCCCCCATTTGCGCAGCAAGCTTTAACCGATCAGGGTGGTTGTCGACCACGAACACCTGTGACGCACCTTTAATCATCGCCGAGTGAGCTGCCATCAGGCCCACCGGACCAGCCCCGTAGATAGCAATGCTCTCTCCAGGCAACAACCCTGCCAGCTCGGTGGCATGCCACCCCGTGGGGAAAATGTCGGAGAGCATGACGTAGTCGTCTTCGCGCTCCTGCGCGTCTTCCGGCAACACCAGGCAGTTGAAATCGGCATAAGGAACCCGGAGCAATTCGGCTTGGCCGCCTTGGTAAGGCCCCATTTCGGCGAAGCCATATGCGGCACCTGCACTGCCGGGGTTAGCCGTGAGACAGAAGCCGGTCAGGCCTTTCTCGCAGTTTTCGCAGAAGCCGCAACCAATATTGAACGGCAGGCAAACCCTGTCGCCGACCTTAACGCGATCCACGCCCTTGCCTACCTCGATCACCTCTCCCAGATTCTCATGGCCGAATACCCGACCGGTCTCAAATGAAGTACGGCCTTCATACATGTGAAGGTCAGACCCGCAGATATTCGTGGTAGTGACCCGCACGAGCGCGTCAGTGGGCTTCTCGATACGTGCGTCTGGCACGCTCTGCACACTTACATTCCGGGGCCCGTTGTAGACAATGGCTTTCATGTCGTTCTCCGTTGGTGTGGCCGAACAATTTGCTCGCTTACGAGTATCAGGCCCACCCACGCAGGCATCGTTTCAACGGAGCGAGCAACAGCCTGACGAAAGGCCTTCAAGCCTTTTTTGTCGCGCGACTTAAAGGGCTAGGCAGGATTGGGTTGTCAGCATTCTTCGACCTGGCTGCCAGCGGACTAGGCAAGACCGGGTTGTCAGACCGTCCAGACTTGGGCGCAAGCGGACTTGGAGGTAAAGGCTCATCGACCTTATCTGAGCCAGTACCACTAGCCAGCGGGCTGGGGGGCAATGAGTCCGGATTGTCTAGGGCTGGACCATTTTGATCCTTTGAATGAGTGTTCATGGCTACTCCTGAAATACCCGAGGTAGTTATTGTCTTGGAGGGGGGCGTACCTTGTGGAATTCAAACTGTTTTGTGGCACACGCTCTCGGACCTTTAATCAGCCGCCCTTTCTAGTATTTTTTTGGAGCCACTGTAGTTCTGCGTTGGTCGAACCATGAGTGCCGGAGATATGCCACCGGCTTCATTGTTTCGATGAGGAGGCTCATATGGATCTTGGAATAACAGGGCGTGTCGCGCTTATAACGGGCGCCAGTGGCGGGATAGGCCAGGCAACAGCGCGACTGTTGAGCGAAGAAGGTGTCCTGCTGGTACTGACCGATCGTGATGAAGGTGCCTTGCAGGCTGCGTTCGCCAACCTGCCCGGCGAACGCCTGTTGGTGGCGGCAGATGTCACAAACCAGCAAGCCGTAAACCAGGTGGTGGCTGATGGCGAATCACATTTCGGTAAAATCGACATCGTCGTGCACACTGCCGGGGTTACCGGTGCCAAAGGCGATCCTCTCGAACTCTCTGATGCTGACTACGAAGAGGCCTGGCAAACTGACTTCTTCTCTTCGGTGCGCGTAGCACGCGCCACCATTCCACGCATGCGCCCACGCGGGTGGGGGCGGTTTGTGTGTATCACCTCGGAAAATGCCGCCCAGCCCTACTACGATGAGGCCGTGTACAACGTTGCCAAGGCTGCCCTCGCTGCGTGGGTAAAGGACCTCTCGTACAGGGAAGCCGAGCATGGCGTGTTGTGCAACACCGTGGCTCCCGCGTTCATCGAAACAGGAATGACCAATGACATGATGCGCAAGCGAGCCGAGAAGCTCGGCGTCTCTTTTGAACAAGCGGTTGAGAGCTTTCTCAAGGAAGAGCGGCCCGGCATCGTGCAGCAGCGCCGAGGTCAGCCTGAGGAAGTGGCGGCGGTGATCGCGCTGCTGGTCTCGCATCGGGGGTCTTTCATAAACGGCAGCAATGTTCGAGTGGACGGTGGGTCGGTACAAGCGGTGCAGCAGTAACCGTTTACGGGTAACGCACAGAAAGCTGCAAACGGGCCTCCAGTTTGCAATTGCTGACGTGGGAACGTCGCGCTGCCAATACAGTCGAATGGTGGTCCAGCTATTTGGCAGCGCGCGGACACAACTTTAGAATGACGAAATCATGGCATCTCAAGGCCCCCACCGATGATGAACAGCGTCCTGAATTCGTTTCGCCTGGAGGGCGATATCGTCGTGGTCGAGGACGATCCATTGCTCAGAAGGCTAATGGGGGACATCCTTGCCGATCTCAGCGACACTTGTCACAGCTTCCAGAACTGTGACGATGCACTGGTTTATCTTTTGCAATCGGGGGGTTGCGCCGCTGTGGTGGCGGATCACGATGTTCCGGGGCAGCTCCACGGCGCGGAATTCCTCGGCATGGTCGCGGAAAAATGGCCGGGGACGGTGACGGTTTTGATGAGTGGCTTCGCTCTGGAGGACATTCCGGTGAAACCTGGAATCGTCTGCCTGGCCAAACCATGGTCAGCCGAGAGCCTGATCAAGGCACTGGGATCGTTTGCAGAACCGGTCACGGATAGTTGAGTGTCAAGAGACGATTATGGATCAGTGGCACCGAAAATATCTTGGTAGTGGCATTCAGGTATACGCATCTTTGCGCAATCTTCGCGAGGTTCGATACCAACTCGACCGTCAGGTGACGCCCGACCGTGGGTTCATTGTGCTTCTTGATATTGAACGGGACGACATGTCCGCGTACTTCCCACCTGGAAATGATCTTGTTGTGCAAGCGTTAGAAGCGGTTCGCTGCCCGCCACCGGGCGTTGCTTCCGAGAGGGTCAGGGAGTTCTCTCGCGAAGACTTTCCTATCAAGCCGGTATTTCTAGAGCTAAATTTGTTTTGAATTCAGGCGGTTGTCGCATACCTATCCAGCCCCCTCACTCGTCCTCGGGCTCATCATCCGCCTCGTCGTCGGAAGGCTTATCGCGTTCTTTCCGATTCTTGGCGGGGTCGTTGACGTAAGGCACGCGATCGGGACCTTGCTCTTCCAAACCTTCTGTTTGTGGTTGCATAGTTGTTGCTCCTGATCAAGACGGCATGAGGAGATCAGCCGAAGCATCGTGTAGCGTTCCCGCTGCTTCATGCATGAATATCTCCACGGTTTTGGGCCCCACTCCTTCAAAGCTTAGTAGCCAGCGCTCGAAGTCGGCGACCCCGTGAGCCCCAGTGCACAACGCACACAGTTGCGGATGCAGTTCCTCGCTAACGCGCTGGCCCAATACCCGCAAGCGCCTCGCGGTGGATTCGTCATATCGCGCATAGCCCGCCTCGCCCAACCACCTGACGAATTGGGCATGACTACGCCTGGCTAATTGTTCAGGCGTGCCCACCCCCTCCTGGTCGACCAGCCGATGAAAAGCCTTCACCGCCACGGAGGTACGAATCCGCTTGCCGATCAAAAAACTGGCCAGCAGCCATTTAAACAGGCCGTTGCCACCGGGCTCGTTGATATCAATACCCAAGTCCGCAGCGGTGACGGCGATCATGTTTGCCCCTGCATGAGAAAACGGGTCAAGCTCTTGGCACAGGCCTCTATACCTGCCGGCAACACTACCTCGAAGCCATGGGTGTTCTCGGTGGGGATGGCGATACAACCCGCCCGGCCAAGGGCCCCTACTGCCAATATCGCACTGGCGTCAGAGGCAAAATCCACCAGCAACGCCGGTTGCGGCGTGTAGCCAGCCCGTTGCGTAGCGGCAATCAATGCATCGGTGACCGAACGGGTGTAATGGCCTTTTTCGTCGCCAACGACGACGATGGGGTTTACCGATAGCTCGGTGCCATATTCTGCGGCAATCGGGCCGACCTCCACCGCAACGGCGGTGCGACATGGCAAATGGTGTGCTGCGAACAGTGCGCCGGCGTTGGTTTCCTCCTCCATGGTGGTGAAAGCGAAGTAGGTATCCTGGGCCAAGCGGCTTGACGTTCGGGCAACCATAGCGGCTGTCTGGAGGACCGCTACCACAGGTGCGCGGTCATCCATGAAGTGTGCGGCAATGGCATCCTGAAGGTAAAACGGCTTGCGCCAGTGCTGGCTGAGCATCACTCGGGTGCCGGCTCGAATGCCGTGCTCCTCTAACTGCCTGCGGCTCTGCCGGGTGACCACGTGCACGTCCCGCCAATGCACATTGCCATCCTGAACGTCGGCGCCCTGAGGCGATTGCCGAGTCACATGCATGCTGCCAAACGACAGCACGCCGGGCACCACGGCGGCGTCGCCCAGAATATCGACCGGGCACATGCCGAAGTTGACCGGGTTGACGCCGCCCAATGCGGTGACCTGCAATGAACCATCGTCGTTGATGGTGCGGACTGCCATGGCGATTTCGTCCAGATGCGCCATGATCAGCATGCCGGATCGCGCTGCTTGGGCATGGTCGGTGGGAGCGTTGAGCGCGCGAATCAGCCCGATCAGGTTTCCTGCATCATCGATCCAGGTTTCATCACAATGCTCGCGCAGTTCGCGCTCGCATATCACCCGCACCTCTTCCTCTTCGCCCCCGGGGCCTCTGGCGTACAGCAGTTCTTCAAGCAGTTGCATAGGATGCATCATGACTCCTTGAGTTGCCTTTACCTTCCGGGAAGCGAGCCCGCCACCGGCAATTGGGTACTCAGGGCTGCCCGGCTCCCCCTGAGGCACCGAACACCTGACCGGTCACATACGTGGACTTGGCCGACGCCAGTTGCACGTACAGTGAGGCAATTTCCGCTGGCTGGCCTGGACGTTTGAGCGGCGTGTCACTGCCAAACGCCTTCAGTTTTTCCATGGTTTGACCACCACTGACCTGCAATGGGGTCCAAAACGGTCCAGGCGCAACTGCGTTGACTCGTATGCCTCGATCCGCCAATTGCTTGGCCAAGCACTTGCTGAAGTTGGCGATGCCAGCCTTGGTCATGGAGTAGTCGAGCAGATTCTTCGACGGGTCGTAGGCATTGACCGACGCGGTGTAGACGATGGCGGCTCCCTCCGGCATCAGCGCAACTGCGGCCTTGGTGACCCAAAACATGGCGTAGAGGTTGGTCTTGACCGTCCAGTCGAATTGATCGTCTGGGATATCAAGGATCGAATCGAAGCTGTGCTGGCGGCCGGCGTTGCTGATCAGAACATCCAGCCCACCCAAGGCCTGATGGGCCTGCTGCACCAGGCTTCGACAAAATTCCGGGTCACGCAGATCACCGGGCAACGCCACTGCCTTGCGGCCGGCGTCCTGGATCAACTTCACCACTTCCCTGGCGTCCGTCTCTTCGGCAGGCAAGTAGTTAATGGCGACATCGGCGCCTTCCCGAGCGAAGGCAATCGCCACCGCACGGCCAATGCCGGAATCACCGCCGGTGATCAACGCCTTGCGACCGACCAGCTGGCCGCTGCCTTGATAGCTATGCTCGCCGTGATCCGGGCGCGGGCTCATGTTTCCTGCCAGTCCCGGCCAAGGTTGTGACTGCTCGGTAAACGGCGGCTTGGGGAAACCACCCTGCGGGTTACGCAACGGCGCAGTGGCAGTCGCTGTCGCCGCTTGCGCCATTGAAGGTGCGGCGAAACCGACGGCGGCGGTTATGGCAGCACCTTGAAGCAGGTAACGGCGCGAGGGTTTGAAGTCTTCCATGAAAGGGCTCCTGACATTTAAAAGTTACTGGTTGGCTCTGTCTGGTTCGCCGGCCGGGGTGGCCTCGCCAGTGGGCGCATCCGGTTTTTGCATTTGCACGGAAGCCTTGCTGCGGTCAGCGCCCTGGGCAGGGTGATCAGTCTCATTGAAGCAACCGTGCAGCATGAAAACGCAGCAGGCCAGGCCGATCAGTTGAGTGGTTTTCATGATGGGGTCTCCTTGGTAAGCCGTTACCAAAAGGGAGAGCCGCACGGGCTTGAAAGTTCAGCTCAATTACAGTGCGTGGTTGGCCCTGAGCCCTGCGCGCCCAACGCCCCGCTGGTCGAGGTAGACCGAAATCCGACTCAACTTTTGCTTCGCCTCAGGGTTCTCAAGCACATACCCGCTGCAAGTTCCAGGAGACCCAAAGCATGCGCAACTATCCAAAACCACCTTTCCCCAGCCAGCCTCAAGCAGTGCCGGGATCGCAACGCAAAATGGACCCGGTGCCCGACTGCGGTGAGCAAAGCTACCAAGGCAGCGGCAAGTTGGCAGGCAAGATTGCACTCATCACCGGCGCCGACAGCGGCATTGGCCGTGCCGTGGCGATCGCCTTCGCTCGGGAGGGCGCAGACGTTGCCGTCGCCTACCTGGACGAGCACGAAGATGCCCGAGAGACTGCGCGTTGGGTGGAAGCCGCTGGCCGCCAGTGCTTGCTGTTGCCAGGCGATGTAGCGAAGAAACAGGTTTGCCAGCAACTGGTCGACGATACGGTGGCCCGCTTTGGGCGCATTGATGTGCTGGTCAACAACGCTGCCTTTCAGATGACCCACGAACGCTTCGAGGACATCACGGATGAGGAATGGGTAAAGACTTTCGATATCAACATTACCGCCATGTTTCGTATCTGCCAGGCCGCCGTGCCCTTCATGTCGGCGGGCGCCTCAATCATCAACACCAGCTCGGTTAATTCCGACACCCCCAAGCCGACGCTGCTTGCCTATGCGACAACGAAAGGCGCCATCGCCAACTTCAGCGCCGGCTTGGCGCAGTTACTTGGAGAACGAGGCATACGGGTCAACAGCGTTGCACCGGGCCCCATCTGGACGCCACTGATCGTGGCCACCATGCCTGATGAAGAGGTGACTCAGTTCGGTTCCCAGACACCGTTGGGGCGCCCTGGCCAACCCGTAGAAGCCGCGCCGATTTATGTGCTGCTGGCCTCGGACGAAGGTAGCTACATCTCCGGCACCCGCTACGGCGTTACTGGTGGCAAGCCCATCCTATGATCGATTGGGTGCAATGGCCGGCGATGGCGGTCACTATTTTTGCCGCCTGGTTCACCGGCTCCACTCAGGCCAGGCGGCGCATCATCGGTTTTTGGTGTTTCATACTCAGCAATGCACTCTGGGTGATTTGGGGCTGGCATGATCATGCCTACGCGCTGATCGCGCTGGAGGTGGCGCTGGGCGCAATGAACTTACGAGGGTTTAAGAAAAATCTGGGCATGAGCCAGGATGGCGGTAAAGAGGCAAACCGACGCTAAATATGCCGTTGAAACAACGGTGTATTTGACGCTGGCAGAGTCGGGGGGTCGGTTTGGGAACGGGATTGCCAAATTTCCCTTTTTCCAAGCCTGCGGACGTCATCTTTGGACCTTTTGATGCCCGTCACTAGTGGCCGCTATCGGCCAGAAGCAGCCGATCCACCCCGACGGCTGAGGCTCAGCCACACGCTGTAGCCGCTGCCGACAGGCTGCGCTGGCCCCTGAGTACGCCAAAAATATTTCCAGTGTGGTCGATGGCCAGCGCAGCCTGCGGCAGCGGCAGCGGCAGCGGCAGCGGCAGCGGCAGCGGCAGCGGCAGCGGCTACGGTGCTGGTGCTGGCGGCCGGCGCAAGATGCTGTTTCGCTGCTGCAGACCTACCTCAGCCAACCAATCGCTTGCGCATGGGCGTGCACGCCAGCTCAAGCCCCGAAGGCGAGGTATAGATGCCGCCAACTTCCCCGAGGTAACCACACCGATGGTAAAACGCTGTGGCATTCGGGGTCGCGTCCAGGTGAATTTCGTCAAGCCCAGCCGCAATCGCCAGCCGCTCCAGATGCTGGATCATGGCCTTGCCAATGCCCTGCCCCATGTACGTGGGCAACACAAAGAGAGCGCCCAGCTCCCCGGACTGGAAATCGATCAGCCCCGTGGCAACCGCCACGTCCCCCCACCAGGCAATGTGGTACTGGCGCGCCACACTGGCCCGGTACCGGTCCGTCAGGGGCACCTGTGTCCAGGCTTGAACCTGTTCTGGCGTGTAGACGGTAATACATTGCTGTCGAATAGCCTGAAGCCGGATATCGAAAGCGACCTCGGCGTCGCTGTACCTGGCTGGGCGGATCTGCAACATGCTCACTCTCCTTGTCATGGATGTTCATGACCGGAGCATGAAAAAGCCCCGGCCGTTGCTGGCGGGGCTTGGGGGGATGCGTGGGATTTACGCGCGCAACGCCCTATGGCCCGCCGAGGGGGGCATCATGGGGTGCATCTGGGTTACGCGGCTGCAAGTAGTCATGGGGGCATCATCTGATGTTTTGGGAGGGAGTGCAATTTTTCGGGCGCAGAGGTGTTCGATGTTGGACGGCAATCGGCGAGACGCAGCAGTGCGTGCGCTGCGATGGTCATCTCAAGTCTCCCAAGCCGTTGTAGTGAGAAGACTTTTCCACCCATCTTCGATACTGGCGAGTGCGCAAGGCCATCGCGAGCTGCTGCAAGATCAGCGCCCGCAACGGTGAAACGCTCGGATCGGTCTTTTTAGCCCGGCTGAGTTTGCGCAACTGAAACTTCACCACCGCCATGTTCGCCAAGGCGGCAATGGCTTTGTTTTTCCAGGTGATTGCAGGCAACTGCGGGGCGCTGTCCTTGCCCTGCTGCCAGTTACGAGGCAAGTGCGGGTCGATGGCCAACGCTGTGCCGATGCCCACCATGTCCACACCACTGCGCACTACGCTTTCGGCCACCGGCCGGCGGCGGATACCGCCGGTAACCATCACCGGCATGTTGGCGACGGTTTGGATGTCACGGGCGAATTCGACGAAATACGCTTCACGCGCCAAGGTGCGACCGTCGCGGGCGTCACCCTGCATCGCGGGTACTTCGTAGCTGCCTCCGGATAATTCCACCATGTCCACGCCCAGGCCGTTGAGCAACTCAACCACCTTTTTCGCCTCATCGGCAGTGAACCCTCCACGCTGGAAATCAGCGGAATTGAGTTTAACCGCCACCGCAAATTCCGCGGACACCACAGCCCGGACCGCCTTGACGATGGCGAGCAAAAGGCGCGCGCGGTTTTCCAGGGAGCCGCCCCACTCGTCCGTTCTCTGATTGGTCAGGGGTGAAAGGAACTGGCTCAGCAAATAGCCATGGGCGGCGTGGATTTCCACGCCGGTGAACCCGGCTTTTTCGCCCAGGCGTGCGGTGTTCGCGAAGCGCTGGATGACCTCTTCAATCACGTCAGGGGGCATCGCCCGGGGCATGGCGAAGCGCTTGGACATGTTGCCCAGTGCCAGGGGCACGGCCGACGGCGCCCACGTCGTTTGCCCGAGGTTGGCCTGCATCTGCCGGCCTGGGTGATTGATCTGCAACCAGACCTGCGCACCGCCGGATCGAGCAATACGCGCCCAACGCTTGAAAGGGGCCAGGTGTTGATCGTCCTGCAACACCACGCCACCCGGTCCGGTCATGGCGCGGCCGTCGACCATCACGTTGCCAGTGATGATCAGGCCGACACCGCCGTCCGCCCACGCTTGATAGAGCCGCATGAGGTCTTCGGAGGGAGCCTGGTGGGCGTCCGCCATGTTCTCTTCCATGGCGGCTTTGGCGATTCGGTTCTTGATGGTGGAACCGTTGGGAAGGGTCAGGGGGTCGAACACATTCATGGGGCAGTCCTCAACTGGAGATGAGGCCACCTTAAGATTGAAGTGAACTTTAAGGTCAATACCTTTTTGTAGCCCCCTCTTCTCGCAGACGAGTTATCAGCATTTGCGCGTTGTCCCCACACGCAACGCCCTCGGGCTTAGCTTCGATGCCCTTGATGACGAGCAGAAGTTGCGCTTTGTTTTGCGCCAGCCGCTCCTGCAGCACACTGATTTCCTCCACCTTTTGCTTCAGCCCCGTGAGCAACGCGTCGTGCTGCCAACCGCTGGCGTTCCCCGGCATCAGTTGCCGGATCTCCTCCAGTGAAAAACCTGCCGCCTGTGCACCGGTGATGAGCTCCAGCACCCATTGGGTATCAGGCGCGTAGTCTCGGTAGCCGTTGGCCTTGCGCTCGACGGAGTGAATCAAGCCACTGGCCTCGTAGAAACGGATTCGTGAAGGGGCCAGCCCGCTGATTTTCGCCAGTTCGCCTATTCTCATAACCCCACCCTGCACCACGCTTGACCTTAAAGCTGACTTTAAACCTAACGCCATCAGGCGGCCAAGGCCGGCTCAACCTTCGCTCGCAAGTTCCTCGCGAACAATCGCTGCGCCAGCACTCAACGCTCTCAACTTGCCGCTGGCCACTCGACGCGGCAACGGTGCCATGCCGCAGTTGGTGCACGGGTAGAGTTTGTCGGCGTCGACGAATTGAAGGGCTTTGCGCAGGGTGTCGGCAACTTCCTCGGGCGTTTCGATGGCATGGTTGGCCACATCAATGGCCCCGACCATCACCTTCTTGCCCCGGATCAGTTCGATCAGCTCCAGGGGAACGTGGGAGTTGTGACATTCCAGCGAGACGATATCGATGCTGGACTGTTGCAACTTGGGGAACGCCAGTTCGTACTGGCGCCACTCCGCGCCCAGCGTCTGTTTCCAATCGATATTGGCCTTGATGCCGTAGCCGTAGCAGATATGCACGGCGGTTTCGCAGTTGAGCCCTTCGATGGCGCGCTCCAGGGTGGCTACGCCCCAGTCGTTCACTTCATCAAAAAAGACGTTAAAGGCCGGCTCGTCAAACTGGATGATATCCACCCCGGCTGCCTCCAATTCCCTGGCCTCCTGGTTGAGAATTTTGGCAAATTCCCACGCCAGTTTTTCTCGGCTCTGGTAATGCGCATCAAACAGGGTGTCGATCATGGTCATGGGGCCTGGCAGCGCCCACTTGATGGGTTGCCGGGTCTGCTGGCGCAGGAATTTGGCGTCCTCGACGAACACCGGTTTTCGGCGCGAGACAGCGCCCACCACCGTAGGGACGCTGGCGTCATAACGGTCACGGATCCTGACGGTCTTGCGCTGTTCGAAATCAACGCCGTCGAGGTGTTCAATGAACGTGGTCACGAAATGCTGACGGGTTTGTTCGCCGTCACTGACGATGTCGATACCGGCCAGTTGCTGCTCGTGCAACGCCAGGCGCAAGGCGTCTTGTTTACCCTCAATCAGCGCTTCGTCGTGCAGTTTCCAGGGTGACCAGAGTGTCTCGGGTTGGGCAAGCCAGGCAGGCTTGGGCAGGCTGCCAGCCGTCGATGTGGGCAACAGTTTTTTCATGAAAAAGACCTTGGTTTAAATGAATCAAAGCGCGCAGTTCGCCGCCCACTGTTCAAGCAGGGCTTGGTAGGGTTTGATGAACTGTTCTTCGGCGAACTTGCCTTGCTCGACAGCCAGGCGACTACGTTCCTCTCGGTCATAAACAATGCGCGTCAGCGAGTAGTCCTGGTGCGTCAGGCTTGGCTGGTAGGTTCTACCTGCCGCCGAGTTGGCGTTGTAAATCTCGGGCCGGTAGATTTTCTGGAACGTGTCCATGGTGCTGATCGTGGCCATCAACTCCAGGTTGGAGTAATCACCCAACACATCGCCTGTAAAATAAAACGCCAGCGGCGCCGCACTATCAGGCGGCATGAAGTAGCGAACCTTCATGCCCATTTGCTTGAAGTATTCATCGGTCAGCGAGTATTCATCCTGCTGGTACTCATGGCCCAATACAGGATGCTGGTTTTCGGTGCGGTGGTAGGTTCTGCTGCTCGAAACGCTCAGGCAGATGACCGGCGGCTTGTCGAAATGCGCTTGGTAGGCGCTTGAATTGACGAAGCACTTGAACAGCTTTCCGTGCAGCTCGCCAAAGCCTTCCGGTGTGCTGAACCCGGCCTGCTTGTTGTTGTGTTCCAGCAACCGCACGCTGAAATCGTAGTCGCGCACGTAAGAGGAAAAGTTATTGCCGACGATGCCGCTGATGCGCTCGTTGGTTTGACGGTCGACGATCGTAGTTTTGAGCACTTCGATCAGCGGGATGGCGTCACCACGGGTGCCGGCCTCCATGTTCATCTCGACAGAGATGATCTCCAGTTCAACGGTGTAGCGATCACCTGCAGGGTTGTCCCAGTGCGCCAGTGCGTTGAAACGGTTGTCTATCATCTTCAACGTATTGCGCAGATTCTCCTGGCGGTTTTCACCCCTGGCCAGGTTGGCGAAGTTGGTAGTGACCCGGGTATTGTTTGATGGCGAATAGTGCTCATCAAAATTTACGCTTCTGATCGTGAAGGTGAATTCATTGTTCATTCCAACTGCCACCCTGCTTTTCAATATTGACCAGCGTTCCGTTCCCTCACAGCCTTGGCGTTGGCGAGTGTGAAGAGCTGAGCGCAGGTTAAAGCGGGTGGCAGTTGAGTAAAAACGAATTGATTTCAAAAAAGCATTAGTTCTGCTCATGCCGCTGCAACAGCGCGACAACGAGTTGGCCGGGGCTACCCCTTGGTCAAGTCCACCAACGGCGTCTGCCGCACTTCGGTGTCGCGCCCACCCTGAATATCACTCACCTGCTTCAAGGCCTTGTCCACTGCGGCCTTGTCCGCCAACAGGCTGTAGCTGATGTGGAACTGCTTGTGCTCTTTCGGGCCAATCGTGGGTACCAGGTTCAATGGGCGCTGGTAACGGCGGTTGTAGGAAAAACTGGTCCCTGGTTCCAGCCCCGTGACGTAGCCCTGGCCCTGGGTATCGGTGTTTTTCCACAGGGAAAACACCGGCAGCGTCCGGGTGTTGAAACCGACCGCCACGCCCAGGCTACCCGCCTGGTTATGCAGCACGGTCAAGGTATCGCCCTTGGCATCGGCATAGGGCACTACGTTGTAGACCGTTTCGTCGTAGTCCTTGGTGGGCGCGCGGTAGGTTTGCCAGTCGGCCAGGTCGCCCTTGGCCTTGTCGTTGAACGGCGACACCTGTTTCACCGGCGCAGCGAAACGCGCGCCCTGCTCCAGGAACGGGGTGCTGAAGTTGCTGTGGTACAGCGCCTGGTATTCCTTTGGGTAGTCGCCGTTGTTGGTGAGGGTGTCGTTGAGGGCGAACGCTACGCTGCCCGGCTCGGTGACCAGTTCGGTGGCGACGGCGAAGTCGACCTTCTTGAACGCCTGCTCTTTTAGCTCGCCACGCAGAGTGATGGCGTACGGTGGATGCTCGTCGATGTGCAGGGTGACTTTGCTCGCCGGAATGTTGGCCGCCCGCCCGTGCAGGGTCAGCAGCTCGCCGTTGTCGACGCCGGGGTGGCCGACCCATTCGTAGCCGCAGCGGGCCACCAGCTCGTTGAAGCCTTCCAGCCAGCCCAGCCCATCGCGGCCATTGAGTTCGATGAAGGCCGGGTTGACCACCTCCTTGACCGGTGAATCCCAGCCCATGCGCACCTTGCCCACCGAGGCGTGCAAGACGTTCATGCCGCGGGTGGGCACCACCGAGAGTTGCATCGTGCCGTTATCGATGTCGACGATGCTGACGCCCTCCTGCCGCCCCCCGTGCAGGGTACGCACCGTGACGCTGAACGGTTTGGCGGTTTTCACCCCGAGCTGCTGGCTGGTGACCTGCCAGTTCTGGGCGGCTTTGTCAGTGTCGAGCAATACGTAATCCCAGGCCATGGCGTGGGAGCCGGCGGACAGGGCGCCGAGGGCAACGAAGAGTTTGAGCGGGGTCATTGCAGTAGCCTTTCTTGGAGTTGTGCGTTTTTTATAGCCTTGAAGAATCGTTTCAGCAAGCCCAGGGGCGACGTCCCCCGCCCATTTAGGCCATGATGCACGGCAGCGCGCAGCCCCTGCCGCGAACAGACAAGGAACGGTTGACCTTCACATGACCCTGCAACAACTGACCTACTTCCTGGCCGCGATCGAGCACGGCACCTTCTCCAAGGCCGCCGAAAGCCTGCACATCGCCCAGCCGTCGCTGTCCGAGCAGATCCTGCGCCTGGAAGAGCACCTGGGCACCCACGTGTTCATCCGCACCAACCGGCGGCTGGTGCTCACCGAGGCGGGGCGGCGCCTGCAGCCGTTCGCCCAAGGCATGGTCACCGCCGCCCGCCAAGGCTACGAGGCGGTGCAAGCGGTGCGCGAACTCAGTGGCGGGGTGGCCAGCTTCGGCACGTTCGGCACGGCGCACCATTACTTCCTGACCGACCTGATCGAACAGTTCCGCACCCAGCACCCCGACATGCGCATCAAGATCGTGGGCTACAACTCGTCCGAGATCGCCGAGTTGGTCAGCCACGGCGATATCGAGGCGGGCCTGGTGATGCTGCCCATCAAGCAGCAGAACCTGACGGTCAGCGAGCCGGTCTGGTCGGCGCAGGTCGGCTACATCAGCGCCAACCCCGACCACCTGCAGGGCCCGAAAACCATCCGCGACCTGGCCACCGCGCCCCTGATCCTGACAGAAGCACGCTGGAATACCGCCGACCCTATCCGCCGCCTGCTCGCCCAACTGGCGGCCAAGGGCGGCGAGGTGCTGGACCCGATCATCGAGGTGGAACACCAGGTCACCGGCTTTGAACTGGCCGCCCGCGGGCTCGGCGACGTCATTGCCACGCGCCCGATCCTGCATCAGCTGGGCTTCAATGACCGCCTGGGCTGGGTGCCGATCAACCCGCCCATCTTCGAAGTCTTCGGCTTCATTCACCGCCACGACACGCCCATTTCGCCGCCCACCCGGGTGCTGATGAACCTGATGCGCAGCCACCTCAGCCGTATCCAGGCGTTGTATGCGCATCTGGAGTCGCAGTAGCCATAGGCTGCGCCTATACGAAGCACTTTGTTTTACCCATTCATCCGCACGCAAGCCGGTTGGATACTGCCCCCACGGACGCCAATGACAGGCGCTTGCACCGTTCGATGAAGGGGGAGTCAACCATGTCCACTCAACTGCAGTACTGCATCATTGGCGCCGGGGCCGCAGGCCTGGCAGCGCTGAAGACCATGACCGACGCCGGCTTCCAGGTGGACTGTTACGAGAAGTCGGCGCACATCGGCGGCCACTGGAACACCGACTACGACGCGTTGCACCTGATCACCCCGAAAAGCAGCTCGTGCTTCGATGGTTTCCCGATGCCGGCGGACTACCCGGTGTACCCCAGCCGCGACCAGGTGAAGGCGTACATGAACGCCTACACCGACACCTTCGGCCTGCGCGAGAAAATCACCTTCAACACCGAAGTGCGCACCCTGGTGCCCCTGGGCGACAACGGCGAAGCGGGCTGGCAGGTGACCCTGGCCGACGGCACCCGCAAGCGCTACGCCGGGGTGCTGGTTGCCAACGGCCATTTGTGGGATTGCAAGATCCCCGAGGTGGGCAAAGGCTTTACCGGCGTGTCCATTCACTCGGGTGAATACCGCAACGTCAAACAGGTGGAAGGCAAGGTGCTGGTGGTGGGCTTCGGCAACTCCGGTTGCGACCTGGCCGTGGATGCCGCCCAGGCGCGCCTCGACACCACCATCGTGATCCGCCGCGGCCAGCTGTTCCAGCCCAAGACCATTTTCGGCGTGCCCCGCGGTGAGTTGCCGTTCCTCGGCCAGTTGCCGCCCGAACAGCAGAACATGGTGATGAACCTGCTGATCATGGCCACCGTCGGCTCGCACACGAACTACCCCGGCCTGCCCGCCCCGGAAAGCTACGACCTGGACGAGCAGCCGCCGGTGGTCAACACCCTGCTGCTGTACTGGATTCAGCACGGCCGCATCAAGGTGGCCCCGGGCATCGAGCACATCGACGGCAAGACCGTCACCTTCAGCGACGGCAGCCAGGGTGACTACGACACCATCGTCTGGGCGACCGGCTTCAACACCCGCCTGCCGTTCCTGGACGAGAACCTGCTGCAATGGCGCGACGGCGCGCCCCTGCGCACCGCCGCCATGACCCTGCCGACCAACCTTGAAGGCCTGTTCTACATCGGCCTGGGCGCCCCACGTGGCCCGCAATGGCCGGTGTACTGCGACCAGACCAAATTGGTGATGCGCTTCCTGAAACTGCGCGCCGCCGGCATGCAAGGCCTGGCCGCCAAGTTCGCCAGGCTGCAGCCGGCCGACTCGCGCATCGACATCATCAAGCGCGAATGGCTCGCCAGCTACAAAGACACCCAGAGCCAACTGGATGTCATGGAACTGTCCCTGCAACCCGCCGCCCCTATCGCTCAACTGGCCTGACTGGACTACTCATCATGACTACTGCACCTACCGCCAGCGTCATCATCACCGGCACCTCCTCCGGCATGGGCCAGGCTGTCGCCCAACGTTTCCAGGCCGAAGGCTGGCACGTGGTGGCCGTCGACGTCGCCCCCGGCACCCAGGCGCCCAGCGCTCTGTTCTCGCCGGTCGTGGGTGACATCACCCGCGAAGCAGAGCTGACCAGCGCCATCGACGCCGCCCTCGACGGCAAGGCGCCGTTGAAAGCCGTGATCAACGCGGCCGGGATTTTCCCGACCTCGTCGCTGGAAAGCTACAGCGACGCCCTGTACCGCAAGATCTTCGACATCAACGTGCTGGGCTCGCTGAACATCGCCCGCATCGGCACCCGGCACTTGAAGGCCGCCGGTGGCGGCGCCATCGTGTTCTTCGCGTCGGTGGACGCCTTCACGGTGTCCAAGAACCAACTGCTGTACAGCGCCTCGAAAGCCGCCGTGGTGTCCATCACCCGCTCGCTGGCGATTGAACTGGCCGACCACAACATCGTGGTCAACGCCCTGGCGCCAGGCTGGGTAGACACCGAAGGCACCCGTGCCGGTGGCCGCATCGAAGCGGCCATTGCGTCGATCCCGCTCAAGCGTGCCGCCCGCGTCGACGAGATTGCCGACTGGGTCTGGCAGCTCGGCGCCAAGCCGTCCTATGTGACGGGCGAGTCGTTGTGCATCGCCGGTGGTGTGTTCATGCGTTGACCCAATCGCAGGCCCCACGCGCCAAGACGTGGGCCTGCCCTTCCTCCTGACAGCTGCCTCATTACAATTATTCCAGAGGGCAAAATCATGGGCGAACTCTACGTTTCCTCCACGTCGCACGACAGGTCCACCCCGCGCGCCAAGGCCTCGACCTCGCGCAACCCGATGACCAAGGCCGTGGTCGGCGTGACCCTGGGCAACATGGTCGAATGGTTTGACTTTGCGTTGTACTCATCACTGGCCGGCATCATCGGCAAGACCTTCTTCCACAACGACAACCCCACCACGCAACTGCTGGCGATCTATGCAACCTTCGCCGCCGGTTTCCTCATCCGCCCCCTGGGGAGCCTGGTGTTCGGCCCCATCGGCGACAAGTACGGGCGGCGCATGGCGCTGTCGCTGAGCATCTCGTTGATGGCGGTGGCCACGTTCGCCATTGCGCTGATACCCAGCTACGCCAGCATCGGCGCGTTCGCCCCGATACTGCTGATCCTGATGCGCCTGCTGCAAGGCCTGTCCACGGGCGGCGAGTACGGCGGCTCGTGCACCTTCATCGCCGAGCACGCGCCGGACAAACGCCGCAGTTTCCTCACCAGCTGGCTGGAGTTCGGCAATATCTCCGGTTTCCTGCTCGGTGGCGCGGTGGTCACCCTGTTCACCCTGACGCTGGGCGAAGCCACCATGGCTGACTGGGGCTGGCGCGTGCCCTTCGCCGTCGGCGGCCTGCTGGGCATGATCGCCCTGTACCTGCGCCTCGGCCTCGAAGAGACCCCGGTGTTCCAGCAAATGCAGGCAAACGAAGCCGCGCTGAAAAACAGCCCGGCGGCCAAAGCCGGCCTGTTCACCCTGCTGTTGAACGAGTGGCCGCAACTGCTCAAGTGCATGGGCCTGGTCACGGTGTTCAACGTGACCTACTACATCATCCTGGGGTACATCCCCGGCTACCTGGAGAACGTGCTGGGCTACAGCAACAGCTTCAGCCTGAGCCTGGGCATGACCGCCACGCTGTTCATGCTGGTGCTGATCCCGGTATCCGGCCTGCTGGCGGACCGCATCGGCCGCAAGGCCATGATCATCGCCGGCTGCGCCCTGCTGATCGTGCTGGCCATCCCCTGCTTCATGCTGCTGCACAGCCAGTCGCTGCCCCTGCTGCTGGCAGCCATGCTGACCCTGACCCTGGCGCAACTGTTCTTCGAAGGCGCCATGCCGGCGACGCTGACATCGCTGTTCGGCTCCCGGGTGCGCTTCAGCGCCCTGGCCATCAGCTACAACGTCGCCGTGTCACTGTTTGGCGGCACCGCCCCGCTGATCAACACCTGGCTGATCAACGCCACCGGCAACCAGATGATACCGGCCTGGTACCTGATCGCAGGCGCCGTGGTCGGCCTGATTTCCGTCCTGTTCGTGAAGGACTCCACCGGCAAACCTCTCCCACAATGAGACCCATGATGACTACTTCAACCTCGCGTCAAAACATTTCCTCGGGCGGCCAGTACGAATCGGTGTTCGGCTACTCGCGTGCCGTGCGCGTGGGCAACCACCTGCACATCTCCGGCACCTGCGCCTCGCCCGACCATGAGCACAGCAACGCCGGGGAACAGGCCCAGGCCATCCTGGCCACCGTGCGCAACGTGCTGGCCGAAGCCGGCATGAGCGTGGAAGACGTGGTGCGCACCGTGGTCTACCTGCGCGACATCAACGATGCCGCCCAGGTGGCCAAGGCCCACAGCGACGTGTTCGACGGCATCCGCCCGGCCAGCAGCCTGATCCAGGTCGACTCCATGCTGCGGCCCTGGCAGAAGGTCGAGATAGAGACCTACGCCATCGTCGCCGGCTGACGCGGCCTGCCGGCCGCTGCTACAGGGCATGCCGCCCCCCCCGTAGCAGCTGCCACAGGCGGCGTCAGCGGCACCCAGCCGTCAACGCTAGCCGAGCGAAGCAAATCCACCCCGGCTTCACGCCACCTAGGGCAAATGCCCCAAGGGTAATCCCCCTTGAGGCTTGATGGTCTTGATCGCAAAATTGCTGCGAATATCCCGCACCCCCGGCAGCCTCAGTAGCGACTCCGTAAGAAAGCGCTCGTAGTCACGCAGATCCGGCACCACCACATGCAGCAGGAAGTCCGACTCACCTGAGACCAGGAACGCCGAGATGACCTCTGGCAGCGCCAGCACCGCCAAACGGAAGTTTTCGGCTTCGACCTCATGGTGACGTTCGACCTTCACCCCCACGAAGACAGTCAACCCCAGCCCCACGGCTTCCGCCTCCAGGCTGGCTTGATAGCCGCGTATCACCCCCGCCTCCTCCAGCTGGCGAACCCGCCGCAAGCAGGGTGAGGGGGACAGGCCAATCTCCTCGGCCAGTTGAACGTTGGTGAGCCGACCGTCGCGCTGCAGGGCGGTGAGAATACGTTTGTCGTAACCATCGAGCTTGGGGTAGACCGGGCGCTGAGTTGGCATAGGTAGCCAGTTGAGCAGGGGTTGATTGGCACAATCTGCCAATGATAGCCAATTCAACGGTTCATTACGCAACCACCTGCCTTGCCCATGCGGCTTAGAATTTTGTCCTCACTTCCTGCCCTGACGGTCGCTGCCATGGACGATAAAGTTCTCTATCTCGCCGCCCTTGCGATGATTTTTCTCATGCCTGGCCCCGACATGGTTTTGCTGCTGCAGACCGGCGCTCGCCAGGGCCGCAGACGGGCGCTGGCCACCGCTTTGGGTTTGGCCCTGGCCCGTGCCGCTCATGTCACATTGGCGGCGGTGGGCCTGGCATCGCTGTTCAAGGTGCTACCCTGGACGTTCGAAATAGCCAAGTTCGGTGGGGCTGCCTATCTGCTCTGGCTCGGCCTCAGGATGTTCAAGCCGACCAGCCATGCCACACCATGCCACCCGCCTGCGCAGAGCACGCCGGGCCAGGGGCTGGCGGCGGTGCGGCGTGGCATGCTGACCAACCTCCTGAACCCCAAGGCCTTGTTGTTCTGCTCGGTGTTACTGCCGCAATTCATCCACCCGGGCCAGGGGCCCGTGCTGGGCCAATTTGCGCTCCTGGGCGTGATATTAGTGAGCGTGGGCGCAGTGTTCGACGTAGCCTACGCCACCGCTGGCGGCTGGATGGGCCGCCGCCTGGAACACAGCGCCGTCGCGCAGAAGGTCCAGCAATGGCTGTTTGGCGGGATGTTGATCGGGTTCGCGGTGCGGCTGGCGTGGGTGCAGCAGGGCTAATCTACCTGTAGCAGCGGCCGCCAGGCCGCGTCATGAGCCGCTGCGTTGTGCCTGGCTCACCGTGGTTGCAGGACGCCGCCTGGCGGCAGCTGCTACATCCTGTGGGAGCTGGCTTGCCAGCGAGCTGTGGGGCCATAGAAGCTCGCTGGCAAGCCAGCTCCCACAAAGGCAGTTGCAGCTACGGCAACCCCAGGGCCTTGCGGCCCTGGGCCATGGACTCAGGCGCGACACCGGCGAACAAGTTCGCCTGGCTTTTCACCAGCCCGGTACACCGGGCAACCCCCACCATTGCCTCCAGGTATTTGAGCCCCACGGTGGAGGAATCCACCACGGGCACGCGCGTGCCCTGCACGTGGCTGTAGCCGGCGCGACGCAACAGTGGCCCGTAATAGGCACAGCCCACCAGGATCACGTCTGCCCCGTCGCTGATGCACGCGTGCGCCGCAGCCTCGAAACGAGGAATGAATTGCCGTGCCGGCGCATCGACGGCTTCCAGCAATAGCTGTGCATCGGAATAGGGCGTGATGGACCGGACCGGCCGAGCGATACAGCGGTCCCGCAGGCCGTAGGCGATGATATCGCGCTCGATGGCCACGGCGGTCTTGTCGGAGACCGTGACCACCGCAAACCGTTGGCCCATGGCCAGGGCGGCTAGCATCGACTGCTCGCCCACCGAAGCTATCGGGATGTCGAGCATCTCGCGTGCTTCCCACAAAGGGTCATTCCAACAGCCCAGATAAACGCCATCGTATCCGTCGGCCTGGGCTTGCATGGCGGCTTCCACCATCAGCACCGAGTTCAGGTGCTCGGCATACTGCGAGCGGGTGAAGCCACCGCTGGTGGCCAGGAAGCGAAAGTCCAGTTGAACGTTTGAGGCAACCACGGCGCCGACACGCTCGTGAATGGTCGCCCATAGCGGCTCCAGGACCGGGTTACGGGCAGTCGGGTGAATCCAGCACAGTTTCATCGAGGCATTCCTCTTGGCCAATAAAAACCGGCGAACGGGTCGCCGGTTGCAGGGCAAAACGGCTCCTGGCATGGGATTGCCAGCGCATTCTTCCACCAGCAGCATTGTGGCGCTCGGTGTAGAGCGAGATGAACGGTGGGTTTCCAGTGTCTTGCATAGGCGGGGCCTATAGAGGCGTGGTTGCTTCGCGCTCTTTGCTCAGCCTTGCCACAGCGCTGGCAAATGCCATAGCCTGCTTGTCTTCGACACTCACCATCGACGGGACAGCGATGAAGCCACCACAGGGACGTAGCGAATCAACCGGGCTGCAATGCCGGCCTCTTGGGCCAGATGACGCCGAGACGATTGCCTTGCACCGCCAGACAATGTTTCTCGAAGCTGGCGAAGATGCTGAGAAATTGCGCGTAATGACTGAGCACTTTCGCCCATGGCTGAAAGAGCGGTTGGATGACGGTCGGTACTATGGCTTCGCGCTCTGCGATGCCGACCAGGCTGTTGCGACCATTGGCCTAATGAGCATCGATTGGCCGCCCCACCCGGCCCACCCCACCCTGGACAAGCGCGGGTATGTGCTCAATGTCTTCGTGGAGCCCGCCTACCGCCGTCGTGGCCTGGCTTCTACCCTGATGCAACTCGCCGAGGCCGAGTTCGCCAGGCGGGGTATCAGCTTTGCCGTACTGCACGCCACCCAGGTTGGAAAGCCTGTGTATGAGCAGATAGGCTGGGTGGGGACGTCGGAGATGGCCAAGGCCATCACTGGATAACGACCGCTACCCATACGCCCCCCCCCCCGAGCCAAACCCATGCCCAACCCACCCTTCGCCCCCTACCACGCCCTGGCCAGCGACCTCCTGGCCTGTCTACCCGTCCCCACCCACGACGGCTCCCACGACCTGTCGCACCTTCAGCGGGTATGGTCCAACGTCCGGCGCATCCAGCAGTGCGAAGGCGGCGACCTGGAGGTGCTGCTGGCCGCCACGCTGCTGCACGATTGCGTGGCGGTCGAGAAGGACTCGCCCTTGCGGGCCCAGGCCTCGACGCTTTCGGCCGAAAAGGCCGCTTCGATCCTGACGGATAGGGGCTGGAAGCCCAGCCGGGTCGAACAGGTTGCCCATGCCGTGCAGGCCCACAGCTTCTCGGCAGGCGTCGCGCCCCAGACCCTGGAGGCGAAGATACTGCAGGACAGCGACCGCCTGGACGCCATTGGCATGGTGGGCGTGGCGCGCTGTTTCTACGTTGCCGGGCGCATGGGCTCGGCGCTGTACGATTTCACCAACCCCACGGCTGCAGATCGCGACTACCAGGACAAGCAGTTTGCCATCGAGCATTTCCACACCAAGCTGCTGACGCTCGCGGTCGGCTTCCAGACAGCCGAGGGCGCCCGCCTGGCTACGGTGCGCCATGGGCGGCTGGAGTCATTCCTGGCGGATTTCATGGATGAGATTGGGGGGTGAAGACACTGGCGGTCGTCTGCCTGACTTGCTCGCGCAGCCATCGGTGCACAGGTTCGGCGTCGTGCCGGGGATGCCAGCTCATGGCGATACTGACCTGCGGCGTGGCCACTGGCAGCGCAAACACATGCAACTGGTTGGAGTGAGGACTCCAGCGGGCAAATGGCTCCGGTATGGCGGCGATGAAATCCGAGCTCATGGCCATGGCCAAGGCCGCCTGAAACGACGGCACCACAAGGGCCACGCGCCGCTTGGCGTTGACCGCCGCAAGTCCATGATCGATAGGGCCATCGGCCACACCACGCCGTGAGGCGTTGACGTGCGGCCAGGCAATGAACTGCTCGACACCGATGTGCTCAAGCGGGACCAGCGGGTGATCCGCCCTGACCACGCCCATGAACTGTGTCCTCAGTAGGGTTCGGGTCTTGATCTCCGGCGCGTCGCCATCGAGCACTCCCAGGTCCAGGTCCACCTCGCCGCTGCGCAACGCCTCCATGCTTTGCTGTGGGCGCAACACGAAACGCAGGGTAATCCCCGGCGCCTGCTCCAGCAGCCGGGCGCACAGCGCCGCCGCCCAGGTCCCGATCACGCCATCGCTGGTACGCAGAGTGAAGGTCCGCTCGACTTGGGCAAGCTCGATATCCGGCGGCGCGAGGATACCCCGCACCTCTTCGATCAAGGTCCGCACCCGCTCCCGCAAATCCAGCGCCCGCTGGGTGGGCACCAGGCCTCGCCCTGCCGGCACAAACAACGGATCACCCAAGGCGTGGCGCAGATGCGCGAGGCGACGACTCATCGCCGGGGCGCTCAGATTCAGGCGCCTGGCCGCACCAGCAACGCTGCCCTCGTTGAGCAACGCGTCCAGGTCAATCAAGTGGTTGAGATCGAGGTTCTTCATGGTGGAACTGCACCTTAAGACAGGTATCGCCAGGCATCTGCTGCAAATAGCGCATGCATAGGTTGCTATCGTTGCAATTTATTTAATCAAGAGGTGCCGCAAAAATCCACCGAACTCATTCCTGACAAGGTGCCCGCCATGCCTGACTCGCCCAGCCTCCCCGTATCACGCCAAGCGCCCATCGCGGCGCTCTTGACCTCCTCACTTGCACCGCTGTGCGCCGTGGTCCTCTGGTCCGGCAACACCATCGTCACCAAGGCCGCCGCAGTGGCCATTCAGCCAGCCTCGATTGTGTTCTACCGCTGGCTGCTGGCGTTTGCGCTGCTCAGCCTGTTTGCCGGCAAAGGCGTGTGGCGCAACCGCCAGGTGGTGGCCCGGCACTGGTCCAAGCTGATGGTGTTGGGCGTGCTCGGCATGGCGGTCTATCAAGGGCTGGCGTACCAGGCAGCACTGACCACCTCGGCAATCAACATGGGCGTGCTGGTCTCGCTGGCGCCGCTGATGTCAGCGCTGCTGGCCTGCGCCATCGCACGCGAGGCCGTACCGGCACGCACACTTGCCGGGGCGCTGATATCGCTGGCGGGGCTGTTCTGGTTGACCAGCCAGGGGCACCCCATGCGCCTGTTCCAGCAAAGCCTCACGCCGGGCGATGCCCTGATGCTGGTCGCCCTCTTCGCCAATGCGTTGTACGGCCTGCTGCTCAAACGCTGGGCATTGCCCCTTTCAACCTGGCAGCAACTGCAGGTGCAGGTCGGCTTCGGCGTGCTGGTGACGTTGCCGGTCTGGCTGATGAGCCCTATCTCACCAATAACCGCCAGCAACGCACCGCTGATTTTGTACGCGGGTATCGCCGCGTCGATCGGCGCACCGTTTTTCTGGATGAAGGGGGTTCGCCACTTGGGGGCGCCGAAGGCGTCGTTGTACCTGAACCTGGTACCGGTGTTAGTGGCCGTGGTGGCGTGTGGGGTATTGGGCGAGCAGTTGCATGCCTATCATGCGGTGGGTGGTGGGCTGGCGTTGCTGGGGGTGGGGGTGGGATTGCGGCTCAAGCGGGTCAACTGACGTTCACGGAGGGCATCAAATGAATCAGCCAGCAATACATTCCATAACAGCACTGCCCGAGAACATCGCGGTTTTGGAGAAAGAGGCCACCGCCGAGGGCTTCAGGTTTCTCACGCGCCTGGTTGCCGAATGGCAGTCCGGCGCCAATCGCTTCAACCGGCCCGGCGAATGCCTCATGGCGGCTTTTATGGAGGGCCAGTTGGTGGCGATTGGCGGCCTTACCCAAGACCCATTCGCAGCGCCTGACGTCGGCAGGCTGCGTCGGGTGTTCGTTGCCCGGGCGTTCAGGGGCCGGAACCTGGGCAGGCGCCTGGTCGAGCAGCTGGTTGCCCATGCCGCTCGACACTTCCGCGAGGTGCGCCTGTCCACCGATTCCTCCAGCGGCGCAGCCTTCTATAGTGCCTGCGGCTTTCAGGCGGTGGTGGATGAACAGGCGACTCATCACTGTGTGCTTGAGCCTTGAGGTGTGCCCACACGCTCTGCGTAGCAGCGGCCGCCAGGCCGCGTCACAGCCGCCCCAATAGCCCGTGGCAGAACATTTCCCTTCAGAGGGCGGGTGCTCTGACAGCCTTGCGAGCGTTCATCACGCGCTCGGTAGTCTCTTGCTCAGTGAGTAACCTGAGCGACAGCACCTTGACGATGAACGGGGGCCCCGCTGGCTCCCCACAGGCCACTTCGGCGCTACCGCCGATGGGCAGGTAACCATACGAAGTACTCGACGCGACCTCTTCCCCCGTCTCTCGGTCGACTATCCGCGCACGCGAAGCCCACGCACCGCTGGCGGCAACAGGGAACTGGGTGTTGACGTCGTATTGATACCTGGCCGTCGGGCTGTCCAGTTTTTCTGCTTCATGAACGTCTGGCCCACGGAGTACTTTCACGCCTGGGCGCGACGTGCGTTGCGTCTGAATTTCCTGAAGGTCTGTGTGAGTAAGTAGATAACTCGACAACGAAGAGTTTCCTTCAGGCATGTACAACAGCCTCACTTCTGGCAGCGTATGCTCGATCATCTGTTTTGCTTCACCACAGTTGATGGCCATGAAGTGCTCCAGCTTCGACTTTTGTTGCCAATAGCCCGTGGGGTGATGGAACCAATAGAAGTTAAACGCCAGCAACGCAGCCGCCAGCACAGCCACCTCCAGCCAGGCCGGCTTCAGGTAACCAGGCCAGGAAGGCCGTGCCAGCCCTAGGACGGCGAACAGCATCGCCATCAGCCAACAGAAGTAACCCCAACCCAGGCCGGATATCGCCCCGTCCCCGTGAGCTTCGTCATAGATAATGCCGCTGCGGAACATGAACGTGCAGGCCAGGACCAACGCCACCACCGCCCAGCGTAATGCGCGGTGCGGGTTGGCGAGAGACAGCAGCACAGCCCCGAGGTAAAGAGGGTTGGCGAACCAGGAGAAGTGCCCGTCGATAAACCCGAGCCACCCTAGTGCGGCCGTTTCGACACCGTAGACGACCTTGGTGCCTTGGTAGTAAGCCGGCAAGGCAAGCGCGGGAAAGAACAGGGCGATGCTTATCCAGAGATAAGGCCTGAACGGCAATGTCGATCGAACCTGCGCTGGCATCCCGGCGCTTCCTTGCATGACGAGTAGACACACAGCATAGCCAAGCGATGACAGGCCCAGGACGAACCGCCATTGCGCACTTAAGGTTCGTAGTTCGGCAACTCGATGGCATCCGCCTTCGGCGACAGGAGCTTGCTGAAAACGCCCTTGAACCCCGGCAAGGTCGCCAACCGCAACAGCGCATGCCCCACCGCGATGCCCGCCCGCGAATGCGGCGAGGCCAGCCGGGGGGCGAATGTGGGCACGCTTTGCGCCTGCGCCACATAAGGCCGCATCAAGGCCTCATACGCCGCGAACGCCTGGGCGTGGTCGGCGTGACGCCCCAGCTCGCCGGCCAGCACATAGGCGCCGCTCAGGCCCAGGCTGGTGCCCATGCCACTGATGGGCGACGCGCAATAGGCAGCGTCGCCCACCAGCGCGACGCGGCCTTTGCTCCAGCGGGGCAGTTTCACCTGGCCCACGGCTTCCAGGTAAAGGTCGGGCGCATCGTCCAGTGCAGCCAGCACGCGCGGCGTCTCCCAGCCGGCGCCGGCGAACAATTGCCTGAGCAAGGCTTTCTGCTCGGCCTGGGCGAGTTTCTCGTAGCCACTGGGCGGCTGCTGGAAGGACAGGAAGGCGCGCGTGGTGCCTAGGTTGTCCGGGCGCAGGCACACGCAGCGGCCGCCCGGCAGGTTGTACCAGCGCATTACCTGGCCATCGCTGGGTTGCCACGGCACGGTGAAATAGGCCGTGTACAGGTCCAGGGAGCGGCGCGTGACCTCGTCGCCAAACACCTGGTTGCGCGTGGTCGAACCGATACCCTCGGCCACGATCACCAGGTCGTAGGCTTGTTCCGCGCCTTGGGCAAAATGCACGTGCACCTGCTCGCCGTCATCCACCAGCCGTTCAATGCTGTCGCCAAAACGATAGGTGACCTGATCCTGGCTGTGCTGGATCAACAGCTTGGCGAGTTCGCCACGCAGGATTTCCAGCTCGGCTATCGGGCCCTTGCCGTCAAACGCGCCTACGCCGATGAACGCCTGGGTGTGGTTGGCGCGGTCAACGAAGGCGATGCCCTGCTCTGCGGTGGTGTGCGCCCGCACCTGCGCCTCCAGCCCCATGCGCTGCACCACCGTGCGGCCGGCGCCGCGCACGTCAATGGTCTGCCCGCCATCGCGGAAGGCAGGCGCCCTCTCCACCACGGTCACGTCCATGCCCTGGCGCGCCAGCCAGTACGCCAGGGTTGGCCCCGCAATGCTTGCGCCGGTCACCAGAATCTTTTGAGTTTTCATCAGGCGTGGTGGCCGCGTGGCAGGCTGCTGCGATAGACGCCGATCACCTGCCCCAGAAAGGCTTCGATCACGCTACGGTCACCGCTGTCGAGGCCATGCAGCACGCTGCTCAAGCCCGTGAGCATGGGCGAGATATGCCGATAGGCCAGCGCCACCGACGCCGGCACCGGGCACACCAGCACCCGGCGTTTGTCATCGAGCTGGCGCTGGCGCACCACGTGCCCGGCCCGCACCAGCCGGTCGATGACCTGGGTAATGCCGGCGGTGGTCACCGCCAGCCGCGCGGCCAGTTCGGTGGGCGGCAAGGGCCCGTCGGTGATCAGGTGTTCGAGGGCGGCCATGTCGGTCTGGTTGATGCCCAGGGTGGCCGCCAGGTTACCGGCGGCGGCGCGGGTGAGGATGGCTATCTGCTGCAGCTGTTGGCCCAGGGGGTCGTTGGCGATCTGCAGGGTACGGGGGTCTTGGGCTGGGGATGGCTTCATGCGCGGGGTGTCCGGTGGGCAAGGGGCGCGGCTGCGATGAAGCCAAGCTAACATATAACTAACTTGCTTAGCTAGTTACCATGCCTGTAGCAGCGGCCACCAGGCCGCGTCAGCAGCCGGCGCGTTTCACCTGGCGCACCGTGGTTGCAGGACGCCGCCTGCGGCAGCTGCTACGTGGTTAGCTTCCGGAGGTATCGGTGCCTGCCAATATCTCCGCCAGGTTGTGGAAATGCCCCTTCCCCGTAGTCGCCGTCGAGCCGCCGGCGGCGCTGCCCGCCTGCGTCAGGGCCTGGCTCAACGTTTGGTGCTGCACCAGCCAACCGGAGGCCGACTTTTCCTCCACGCTCACATTGTCCAGGAACGCCAGCGCCGCCTTGGCGCGGCCCACCGGGTCCTTCGCGTAAGGGTCGGTGAAGTTTTTCGCCTGGTCGGCCGGGCCGCTGTAATACCCCGTGGCCAACCGCCCCTGCTGCGTCATCAGCGCCTTGGCTGCGGTTTGCTCCTGGGTACTGAAGTGCCCGTCCTTATTGGTCGCCACGGCGTACAGCGAGCGGCGGTCGAGGTCGCCCATCGCCGAGTTGCGGTCGGTGTCACTGCCATCGTAGGGCTTGCCGCTTTTGGTCATCAGCGCGTACTTCTCGTCCAGGCGCTTGCGGGCGTCGGTGGCCACGTCGGCAAAACTCAGGCCCTTGGAGCTGGACACCGCGCCAGGCTGGGAAACGCCCAGGGCCAGGGCGTCGGCCGCCATGCCCTCGCGCACGGGAAAATAGGCGGAATAACTGGCGATGGCGTGGCTGTAGTCGGCCGAGGTGCCGGACAGGCTCACGGCGTTGCCGGCGTGCTGGGCGCTGCTGGCTGTGGCTTGCGCGGTGGAGCTGGAAGCGCTGGTGCTGCGCGTGGCCTGGCTGGCGTAGGCGGCCGCGGCGGTGTTGGACGAGTTGTTGTGGATGATCATGCGGCTTCCCTGTCGAGGCGACGGAGTTATTTTCATTGTCGACACAATAGTAGGCACTTTGTGTCAGGCATGAAATATTCTCGGCCGCCTGGGTGCCAACTTGAGGACCTGGTTGGCACCCGCCGCGGTGACGCCATGGGGAATTATTTGCGTGGGCGGCACCACCTACCGCTGCTGGAACGCAACCTTCACCCCCAACGCAATAAACACCGTGCCAATGAATTTGCCCTCCCACTGCCGCAGCCTGGCGAGCCCCTTGGCCCAGCGGCTCAACGGACCAATGGCCAATACGAGCAGGCTGGTATACAGCGCGCTGAGCCCCGAGAAGATCAAGCCAAGCACCGCAAACTGCGCCAGCGAAGAGCCCGAGGCTGGGTGAACGAACTGGGGCAGGAACGCCAGGAAGAAGATCGCGGTTTTCGGGTTCAACACTTCCGCCCCCACCGCCTGGGCGAAGGCCTGGCCGGGCGAGACAGTGGGCAGTTGGGTGACCCGCGTGGCACTTGCCTTGGCGAAGAAGGCGGTAACGCCCAGGTAGATCAGGTAGCAGGCGCCGGCCACTTTGACGACGGTGAACGCCAGCGCCGAGGTCATGAGGATGGCCGACAGGCCCAGCGCAGCGCTCAAGGTATGTATCAGGTCGCCTGCAGCGATGCCCAGCCCCGTGGCCATGCCCGCGGGGCGCCCGCCTTGCAGGGTGCGGGTCAGCACCAGCAACACGGCGGGGCCGGGGATCAGGAACAGGCCAATGACGACAGCGACATACGTCACGATGGAAGCCAGGTCGAACATCGCGGACCACCTCAGGGCAGGAGAAGTCCCCAGTAATCCTGATTCGAAAAGCGAAAGCAACCTGCCGGGGCCGGCTGGGCCTTGGCGAACCGCAGGGACGTTGGCGGGGTCATTATTTGAAATGCGATATTCCAGGAGCCCCTGTGCCTCGACACCTCCAGCGAACCGCACGCAAGGCTGGGTTCCTTGCGGACACCACGGCCTTGATCCTGTTCTTCACCACCACCGGCATCATCAATGAACGCTTCATTGCCGGCATGACGTGGGAACAAGTGCTGCACGCGCGGCTACTGGGCGCGGCCCTGATGGTGCCCGTCGCGCGGCCTTACGGCCTGTGGCGCGACCGGTTGATGACCCTTGCCGGCCCGGGGCGTGCGTCCAAGGTGCTGTGGGACAGCCTTGCCCTGGTCAGTTTCCAGGTGCCTATCTACGCCGCAATCATTGCCACCAGTGGCGCCTCGGCGGGTGGCGTGGTGCGCGGCACGCTTGGCGCGGCGTTGATGATGTTGTTGCTGGGGCGCCCCTACGGCGCCTTCCTTAACGCCGTGCGCAAGCTATTCGGCTTGCCACCGGGCGGCGACCGCCCCATGTCGCTCAACAGCTGAACCCCTGTAGCAGCGGCCAAAGGCCGCGTCCCCAGGCACCGCGGTTGTCCAGACAAACCCCGGTGGCACCCGGACGCAGCCTTCGGCAGCTGCTACGCGATTGGGGATACCCCGAAGATCGCGATGCAGACGGTGCCATTTCAAGACAGTTGCCGGCACGCCCTAATCAATTAATGCAATTAATCATTTGAAAGCTATTTCAGTTCGAACGCGTCGTAGACCACCGCATTGCCAAGCCGCATGGCGCTGCCCACCCCGATCGTGCGGTTGAGCCACGCGTACCGTGGCGCCGACGTCTCGAACCTCAGCGTAATCCGAAACTGGTACTGGCCCGGGTCAACATCCTCCCCTGCCGCGACCTTTTTCATCACCTCGGCCGGCCCGAACCGGTAGCCCTCGGTGCGCAGGTAGATCAAGGCGCCGTCGTCGGTCTGCAGCAGGTAGCGGGTGTCGATAACGGCCACGCCGTCGGGCGTGACCACCTGCCAGTCCGCGCCGTTGTCGAGAATGGTGCCCTTGAGCCGCGGCCCTTCGAAGTGGCCGCCGGTGATGGGGATGATGCGCCGGTTGCCCTGGCCGCTGGTGGCGCCCAGCTCCCAGATAGGCGCCACCAGATCAACGCTGAAACGCGCCAGCGGTTCCAGCTTGAACGGTGGTGGGTCGTAGGTGGCGGCTTGGGTCAGGCTGGCGCAGGCCGTCATGGCCAGGATGGGCAGTTGTTTGCGTAGGTTCATGGGGCGACCTCTTGTTGTTATATTGAATAACAATATTAACTATTAATCGCCACGAAGATGCAACAGACGGGTTGTGGCTTGACCTAAACCTCGCACACACATTTCCAGAAACAAAAGCTATAGGAAATTTCCTAGGAAAAATCCTACAACTCCTGTGATAATCGAATAATCAGCTTACATTTTCACGCTTGCGCCTCCTTCCCTTGGTAACTAACCTCCCGACGTCGTTCCACACGAACGAACGGGTTTGGTCACCCGAGAACCCAGGCGCATTAGCGTCGCCATTTTTGTGCTCGCCTCGCTGCAAGCACGATGTTTTATGGCAGCTGTGCGCGGGGCATCTCCGGATGCGCCGGGTTCCTGGTGTCCCGGTTGACCAACCCTCGCATGGCTGCCACCCATTTGTTTGGTCACAGTGGGTGATAGCTCCTTCAACACACCCGGAGCTTCATCATGGTCAAACCCACCCCCGATCCACCCTGCAACAAATCCCCCCATCACCGCACCGCCCCACCTCTCGGCCGGGCGGCCACAAGGATGTATTCACAGGGAATTTGATCATGAGCGACTTTCTGGTAACCACCGCCCTGCCCTTCGGCATGCGCGACTCCCAGCAGCAACCCTTCTTCAGCGTGAACCCAGGCATCAGCCTGGAAGACACGCTGTGCCACCTGGCGCATTTGCTGCGCTGCGCGTACGACTCGGCCTACGAGCTCACCGACGGCGACGGCGTTGAAAAAGGCCTGGCCTGGTCGGCGCTGCACCACATCGAAGGCGCCAAGGGCCTGGTCGATGCGCTGATCGCCGTCAGGTAGCCCGCTGCGTCGCCGCGCCCTGACGGCAGCGGCGGCGCTGCTATATCGCCATCACCGACGTTGCGGGGGTAAAATCGGCGCTTTTTACGCGTATCGAACGGATGCCCAATGAGCACTGGCAAAGCCGCAGGACTTTTATTACTCACCTCTTTCCTGGCCGCATGCAGCGTTTCCCCGCCCCGCACCCCGGATGACATCTGCGGCATCTTCCGCGAAAAGGACAGCTGGTACGACGCCGCCAAGGCCACCCAGCAGCGCTGGGGCGTGCCGATTCAGGTGCCCTTCGCCATCATGTACCAGGAATCGGCGTTCCATCAGGACGCCAAGGCGCCGCGCAAATACCTGTTGTGGGTGATCCCCTGGGGCCGCGTGACCACCGCCGCCGGCTACGCCCAGGCCAAGGACGAAGGCTGGAACGACTACCGCAAAAGCACCGGCCACAGCGGCGCCAGCCGCAAGGACTTCGACGACGCCATCGATTTCGTCGGCTGGTACATGGACAAGACCTACACCATCAACGGCGTGTCCAAGTGGGACGCCTATGACCAGTACCTGAACTACCACGAGGGCTGGGGCGGCTACCGGCAGCGCACCTACGCCAGCAAGGCGTGGCTGCCGGCGGTGGCGGGCAAGGTGCAGGCCCGTTCGCAGATGTACGCGCAGCAGTATGCGGGGTGCAAGGCTGATCTGGACCGGGGGTTCTGGAGCCGGTTGTGGCATTGGTTGTGAGGGGAGGTTAAGTACCGAACCTGCGGGTCAGATGTGAGCGCCGCGAATGCAGGCATCAAGGCTCCCCAGCCAAACGGGAGCCTTGATGCCCTCCAGATCACGCGCCCAGGATTCGCCCCAGACGCTCCCGCGCCGGTGCCGTCAACCGCTTGACCCCCATCAACCGCGCAACCTCGAGCGCCGGATCGCCGCCATCGATCAGCGCCGCGGCGATACGGAGCTCCTCAGCAGCAATCTCCTCTATAGAGCGGCCATCTGCGTCTGACGCTGGCACCCGGCAGGTCGACCAGCTTGCAATGTCTGACTCGGCGCACCAGATAAATGCCTCGTCCGCACCCGTGACTTGCACGTGGTGGTGCTGCTCAGCGAGATCAAGGACACGGTCCCGGATAAGCCGCCCGGAACGCTGGAAGCCATGGGCGCGAGCGACACGTTGCACCAACACCGCGTCGAGCATCGGCGCCTCCTGGCGCAGGACCTCGGCAATGATCTGGCTTAATACGGGTACATAGGCCGGTTGATGGAACTGCTCGGCCTCGATCAGTGGCGCGAGAGAGGAAAGGTCGGCGATCCGATACTCACCGCGCTGGGCAGCCAATGCAGGGCCCGCAGAGGAAGCCCGGGCGATGCGCAGCTCTGAGGTATCAGGTGCCTCGGCTGCTGGCTCGGGGGCAGGCTGCTGCGAAGATGCTTGCGCCACCTCAGCCGCGGCTGGGAACTCTATCAGCATCTCGGACGGTGATGGATCAGCCTCCGCAACGGCTTGCGGCCTGACGCGCGAGCCCTCCAACAGCTCGTTCAACGACGCGTGCAGGCGTTGAAGCGCCCCTTCCTTGTCGACCCACCAGTCCGTGGACCACAAGCGGAGCAAGCTCCATCCCAGGCCGCGCAGGATGGCACCCCTTACCTTGTCCCGGTCCCTGGCGGTCGCGGCGCTGTGGTAGGTGGCCCCATCGCACTCGACACCCGCCAGGTAATCCCCGGGACGATCAGGGTGCACGATGCCCAGGTCAATGCGGAACCGGGATACGCCGATCTGAGGTACAACCTGCCAGCCCAGACGCCTCAACCCCTGCGCTACGGCCTCTTCGAACGGCGAATCATAGCTGCCAACGGAACCCTGCACGGCCTCGGCAAGTGCCCTTGGCCCCCGTTGCGCAAACTCGATGAAATGCTTGAGGTCCCGAACCGCGCGCGCGTTGGTGCGGTTGAGATCGATCATGGAAGGGTCAAACGACGAGAACACCAACATCTCGCGCCGCGACCGGGTAATGGCCACATTCAGGCGGCGCCAGCCGCCATCTTTGTTGAGCGGCCCGAAATTCATCGACATGGTCGGCGCACCCGCCTCAGTGGGGCCGTAGCCGATGCCCAGCATGATCAGGTCGCGCTCATCGCCCTGGACCGTCTCCAGGTTCTTGACCACTACCGGCTCCGTCTGGGTGTCTTGGAAGAATGGCTCGATCTGTGGGTGCTGCGCCCGGGCGGCATCGAGTAAATCGTTGATCAGTTTCTGCTGGTCCGAGTTGAGGGTAATGATACCGATGGTATGCCCGGCTGCGACGAACGCAGGGTCGGTCAGCCGTTTTACCGTCTCTTTGACGATGGCTTCCGCTTCGGCCTGGTTGTACCGGCCTTTGCCCTTGGCATAGGTGCCCTCCACGCGGCGCCACTCGACCGCACTCGCGCGGGTCTCCGCGGCTGGGAACGTGATGAGATTGCTGTCGTAATAGCGATGGTTGGAAAACGCAATCAGGCTTTCATGCCGGCTGCGGTAGTGCCAGCTAAGGCTGTGGCTTGGCACCCCTGCCCCCAGGCACTCATCCAGGATGCTTTCCATATCCTCTGCGGTATCGTCATCCGCAGCGTTGGCGCCCCGGTTGAAGAAATTGGTGGGCGGCATCTGCCGGGGGTCGCCGGCGATAATGACCTGCTTGCCGCGAGCGATGGAGCCGACAGCGTCCCAAGGCGCGATTTGCGAAGCCTCGTCAAAAATGACGAGGTCAAACGGCGGCAGGTCCGCCGGCAGGAATTGAGCAATCGACAGCGGGCTCATCAACATGCACGGCGCCAATCGGTTCAGCGCATCGCCCATCTCGATGGCCAGTTGGCGAACCGGCTTGTGACGACGGGACTTCTGCAGCTCATGCTTGAGGGTGCCGAAGCCGCTGCTTTTGGTTACGTCATTCTTGGACGGAATCTGCCCACACAGTTTCGCGCGGATGTAGCGCACAGTGAGTCTGCTCAGCTCGTCATCAAGCTGGCTGAACGCAGCGATGTCACTCATGTGCTCGGCCGCAACGAAGGTGCGCAACAACGGCTCATTGTCGATGCCATGGGTTGCAAACCAATGCGCATAGGCTGTCTGGAAAGCGTCAATGGCGGCAGAAGGCGCTAGAACGCCATGCTCCAGCGCGATGGCGATGGAGGCCAGTCCCGCTTCATCGGCCTGTTCTTTCACGCGACACCAGTCACACCAGGCCTTGAGTTGGCCCTCCTGGCCTGCAACCTGACGGGAGGCATCGCGCAGGCTGCCGATGGAGGACAGGGCTGTGCTTTTCGCCACGGCCAGGGCACTGAACTGGCTCGAGACCTCTTCGTACCTGCAATGCGCGCGCTGCAACGCAGCGGTAGCAACAGCAATCTGGGTATCGGGGCCCAGCATTTCATTGGCGTCGACTACCAGGCGCTGGACAGCCCCACGCAACGAGATCAGCACATCGGGTGACTCGGCCAGGGCGCTGATCCTGCCGCGCAACTGCTCCGCCAACGTTGCGGCTTGAGCCATTCGGCCGCTATCGCTTTTGGTCCCCTGCCAACCAGGGATCGGCTGCAGGTCAGCAGCCAGGCCATCCAGTTCTGCCAGAAGCGCGCGCTGCTGCTTGAAGACTTCCAGGTCCCTGGGGGTATCCGGCAACTCGCTTGCCCCGCCCAGGGCGGCCAGGCGCTTGGCGACTTTCTTCCGGGCGATCGATGCCAGGAACCAGAACTTGCCCGAAGCCTCCTGCCAAGCTGCACCGACCTCCTCTACTGGCACCCGACGGCAGGCTTCGTCGGCGTAGTTTACGGACAGGGTCTGGTCCAACGCTGCATATCGATCGAGCAGATCACAAGCGCGGCGCACAGAGTCAATGCGCGCCTGGGCATCCGGCACGAACGCGAAGGCCAGGTTCATCCCGTGACATTTGGCAAGCAGCGCAGCCAACAGCGTTAAGTGCTGGAAATGCGCTGCCTCGGTGCGTGGCACGGAAATGTTCGTCAGCGCCAGCAATCGATCACACGCCTCGCTCAGGGCATCCAGCGCAACCGGCACATCACGCGCGCACGCGGCTATCTGCGACTGCCAGGCATTGGACCACTGCGTTTGCGCCAAACCACCGAACGCCAGGGCCAAATCCCGGGCCGCGACCCCATTCAAGCCCAGACGACGAGCAAGATCCTGCAGCGCTTCATAGTGCGCCGCATCATGCTCGGTGCCTTCGGGCCATTGCAGTGTTGGCGTGGCGCTGTTGTGGTCGCGTACTACCCGGCCAATGGCCTGGTGCAGGGAAAGACCGTTGGCGTGCCGGCGGTGCAACACTTCGACCACCTGGTTCAACCGCGAGCGCAGGACCTGCAGGCGGCCGGCTTCCCGCGCCCATTCCTCGGCGGTCAGGGTATCGCGAACATCCCAGGCGCGATCGAGCTGCTTGAGCACCTCGACTTTCGACGCCTTGCTCGAATGCAGCTCGAGGCAAAACTCCCCCAGGCCCTTTTCTGCCAAGCGTCGATATACCACTTCCAACGCTGCGCGCTTTTCTGCCACAAACAGAACTCGGCGCCCTACTGCCAGGTTTTGCGCAATCATGTTGGCAATCGTCTGAGATTTACCCGTGCCGGGAGGGCCGTCGAGGACAAAACTGTGGTGGCCTGCTGACGCAACAACCGCCGCCAACTGCGAGGAGTCCGCAGGCAACGGCGTAAACAACTGCGCCGGGGTCACGACGGTGTCCAGCTGCTCGGGGCGTGGGAAGTCATCGCCACCGCCCAGTCCCTCACCGCCTGGAGCCCGCTCCAGCAAATGCTTGACCATGGGGCTTTGCATCAACTGCGCAGAGTGGGCGGCGAGGTCTTTCCACATCAGGTATTTGGCGAACGAGAAGGTCCCCAGCACCACCTCGGTAACTACCTCGAAACCCGGCACGTCCCGCACCGCACGGCGCACCATGTTCCAGATGCTGGCCACGTCGATTCCGCTTTCGTCGGCGGGCAGTTCACCATCAAGCCCCGGGATCACCAACTCAAAGTCGTGCCGCAACAGCTCGAGCAGTGTCAGGTTGAAACGAGGCTCCTCGTCCAGCATGCTCAGTGTCACGCCCGACAGCGCACTTTTGCGCTCCAGTTTTACCGGCAACAGCACCAGCGGCGCCGAGTAGGTCTTGGGATCGTCCGCGCTTTTTTTCCACTTCAAGAAGCCAATGGCCAGGAACAAGGTATTGGCACCGCCCTCCTCGAGGTCGGTCCGCGCCTTGCGATAGAGCTCGACCAAGGTGGCGTCCAGCTTGGCCTTTTCCAGACTCGCCAGCACCTCACCGCGCTCCAACGCCTGGCGCGCGACCTCTTCCAGCAGGCTCTCCCGGTTCTGCTGCTCATACAAGGCGGCGTCACGACCACCTACCTTGAGATCCGGTACCGGCACCACGCGGATTCGCTTGCCACTGGCCAGCAGGTCTTCAAGCGTTGCCGGGTCGGCACACACCAGCCGGATACCTTTGGCGCTCTCTGGAAGGTGCAGCAGGCGATTACGCGTGGTGAGGTCGAGCAACTTGCGCTGCCACAGGATGAGTTTGCCGGCGGAGCCTCCGGTTGGCACCTCGACATCGACGTCGAAGCCAGGCAACGCGGGAGCGTCCTCCAATATTGCCGTTTGCCGAGGCTCTTGGCCTGGCTCGACCGCAAGGTCCTGCGCGGGCACACTGGACGCAAGTGGCCGTATTTTCTGCATCCGCGCGCGGTGAATATCGATGGCCATGATGAACTGTTCATCATCCAGTTGGCCCTGGGCCGTGGCAGCGGCATGGCTGAAACCCGCAAACGGCGACTGCGTCGCCAAGGTGGTTTCAAAGACGACGAGTTCTTTCAGGTCGATGCGCTTGCGCACCGCCGAAGCCTCATCGGTCAACAGCTGTGAGAATTCCTGTGGTTGCAGCCAGACGCCGGTGAACGCATGCCCCTTGGTCATGATCAGCAACGAGTTGAGCCCGCCCTGTTCCAACGCAGCAGCAAACAGCAAGGCGCTATCCAGGCAGGTGGCTACGCCATTCTCCAGAATCTGGCTGGGCGAGCGAATCTTCTGCCCGTGCTGCTCGAAGCTGGCCGGGGGGAGCGCATAGCTCAGCTTGAAGCCGCACACGCCCGACCAGATCGCTGACGCCAGTTCCCACGTGCGAGAGCGTGATTTGCCTTCGTACCCATCGATGCCATCTTTCTTGCCTGCCCGCCGCAACACCTCGGAAGCGGCCTTCAGCACCCGGTCCACGGCCGGGTCGTTGGGCATGCAGAACGCAGGCAACAACTCAGGCATGGCGCTCAAGCCACCCCACTCCGCACGTGCCAGCAGTTCGGTAGGCACACGCGCTTCGGTGATCAACTCGTCACCCTGGCACAAGCGCAGCACGACTTCTGCGCCCAGGCTCTCGCTCAAGCCGGCCAGATAGCCTGCATTCAGCTTGATATCACGGTCGCTGACCGTGAGGCGATCCCCGGGGTTGATACGGTCTATATGCCAGGCACGAGGCTCAACGAACTCGGGATCGGTGGTCAGGCTGAGCACGAGGCCTTGGCGAACTACATCGCCCTCATTGCTGATTGTCAGTTCGCGCAGCAGCGGGACTGCGTTTTGGTGCGAGGCAAAGCCAATTTTTCGGGCGATGACCGCCTCGATCTTGATGCTCATCAACGTCTCCTTGAGCTGTACGCCTGCATTCCTGGCAAAAGGAGGCGGCTCGATAACGTTGCTGAGGATACAGGGCCTGTGCCGTATTGGCACGGCTGCCGATAGCAGCCGGGATGGCCTTCAAGGGCTGGTCCGACAGGAAACAGGACAGCATTACTGAGCTGTTACATTTGCAGCAGTTCTCTTGAACAACTGCCGCGGCCATGCAGTGCCCCCCAGCTTGCTGCATGGCCGCACAAGCGCCGCCGCTTGCGTTATTCGATAAACCGCCGACTCCCCGCCATCACCGCAAAAAAGATCTGCAAGCAAGCCGCCGCCAACAGCATCCACAACGACACCTGCCAGCTCCCGTAAACACTATGCAGCCACCCCGCCAGGAACGGCCCCGCCGCCCCCAGCCCATACCCCACGCATTGCGCCATGGCCGACAGCGCGCTGGCCTGGTGATGGTCACGCACCCGCAGGCCGAACAGAGTCAAGCAGGTGACCATCGACATCCCAGCCCCAACCCCGGCGAACACCAGCCAGACCAACGCCAAGGACGGCGCCCACAGCAAGCCCGCCATGCCTACCACGATCGCCAGCGAGCAAATCAACCCCAGCAGCCGCTGGTCCTGCAGGCGCTTGATGGCAACGGCAGTCGACAGGTTGGCCAGCACCGCCACGGCCTGATAGGCAAAGAGGTGCGCACCCGATTCGGAGGCGCCGATACCCACCGAGGCGGCCATGGCGGGATACCAGTCAATCAGCGTGTAGAAGGTCACCGTCTGCAGAGCCATGAACATCGACACCTGCCAGGCAATGGCACTGCCCCACACCGACTTGGGCGGCGGCGGTGCCACGGCGCTGGCACCGCTGCGGGCCTGGCGCAGGTGGGGCAGCCAGCACAGGATGGCCACCAGCGCCAACGCAAACCATACCCCCAGGGACAGCTTCCAGGTGTAGCCCGTCAACGCGGACAACGGCGCTGACACGCCGCTGGCCAGTGCCGCCATCAACGCCATGGTCGCGGCATACAGGCCGACACACAACGCGGCCTGGGCCGGGAAGTCGCGCTTGACCAGTGGCACCACCAGCACGTTGGCCGTGGCAATGCCGGCACCGATCAGCAGCGTGCCAGCCCAAAGCCCAGTGAGCGTGCCGCTGGAGCGAATAAGGCAGCCAGCGGCGATCAGGCAAAGCGCACCGAACAGCGCCTGCTCCAGCCCCAACCGACGCGTGAGCCAGGGCGCCAGCGGCGAGGCAGACGCAAACATCAGCAAGGGCAAGGCGTTCAGCAAGCCAGCAGCGGCAGCGCTAAGGGCGAAGTGCTGTTGCACCTGCTCGAGCACAGGGCCAAGGGATGTGATGGGCGCACGCAGGTTTGCAGCGATCAGCAGGATGCCGATCAGCAACGAGGAGGTAAATAGAGAGGTTCCAGCACGAACGGCTGGCGAATAAGTAGCCATGGCAACCACGCACAACGAGGGGACGGATCTGTCCCAGGTGTGCGTTGGTTGACGTTAACGCTTACGCAGAGCGCTGGGTAGCGCAATGTCTGGGGTAACGGTATCAAACAATTGCGGTGCGGTTCAACGGGCGTGGCGATCTGCCGCGTGCTGCACTGCTATTGCCGCTGCAAGTCACCAGGTCGAACCTTCAATGAATTTTCTTTCATTGAAAAACACTCCAGCCCACCACAACGGGGCCGACACACCGTCCGTAGAACTTTCAACAAACCATCTGTAAGGATACAAGAGTGGGCGTTTCCCAAGCTGCAATCGCATTCCGTCGTCCGCAGGCAGACTTCAACCCTGAGCAAGTCATTGCCCGGGTATTCAACAAGCGCGTTGAAGTACTGCCCCAACGCCCTCCGCGCTTTGACGCCGAAGCAGCTGACGAGGTGCTTGTGGAGCAATACGGCGATACCTGGGTGATCAGCAGCGCAGCGCTGGCCATGCCGCTTCTGGAACAGCCGCACGCCATCACCCGCGACTTGCATCGAAGCCTTGGCTTGCCTGCAATGATCGTCCCGTTCTGCCAGTACGACCCTGGGGGTACCTACGGCTACGCGCTCATAGAGAACGGCGTGCTGACGCGCTCACGGCTGCAGACCCTCGATAGCCCAGCCCAGCAATTCGGGCCTTTGAAACCGTTTGAAGCGCGCTGGGCGTCAGCTGAGTTTTACCTTGAGGAAGATGATTGCCCCGAGGATGAGCGGCAGAAGATCTACTACCTGGGCAATCGCGAGGTGGAAGTGCCGGAACATGGGCTGGCGAGTCGGCTGGGGTATGAGGCGTTGATGGAGTATGTCGGAATTTGCCCTTGGGACAATTCGCTTGAACCGCGTGTGTGGTATTTGCGGTTGCATGATCAGCCGGTGGCGCGCAAGGCTTGGTGGAAAGTGTGGTAAGCGGCCTGTTTACAGGATTCGCAATAGCGTGATGATCGATATCACCCACTTCTTCCATACCATACGGAATCTTCATGCATGCTCATGAAATCGCCACCCTCATCCAGGCTCGGGGCACCCGCGCCTTGCACGAGGCGCTAGACGAGCTTCCCGCCACGGCGCTCATCGAACTACTGGGTGAGCCTTGGCATCAGCTCCATGAAGTTATTGCCCAGGAGCTTGGAGTGATCGCAGACCCACGGGCCAGCGAGGCGCTGTTACGACTAGCCCTGACCCCGCCTGCCTACCTGACGGGTTGGGGTGTTGCAGCGCAGTGTCAGCGCAAATGTGCGTACGCCCTTGCCCAACTGGGGACTGAGGCGTCGCGCCATGCGCTGCAGGTGCTGGTGCAGAGTGCTGACTTGGGGTTGCAGGCTTTTGGCGAGGAGGGATTGGCCCATTGGGCCTTAGGTTCTGTCCGAAATCCTGAAAAACTGTAGTTGTCAACTGATTCCGGAGACTGAATTGAGTGGGACTGTCAGATATTTTGTGTACGAGCCGGTAACGGCCTGCCGTCAGGCAGGCCGTGCTCTTACCAGGTCGGCCTGATAAACCGATCACCGTACAGAATCGCGAATTGATTCATCGCACTCTTCCAATCCTGAGCCGCATTGCCCCAGTTTGCCGTGATATTTCGCAATCCCAGCCAGATAAGCTTCGTCGCCGCCTCGTCCGTAGGGAAGTGGCTTCGTGTCTTGATAATCTTGCGCAGCTGGGAGTTTATGCTCTCGATGGCGTTGGTGGTGTAGATCACCTTCCGTATGGCTGGTGGGAACACGAAGAACGGGATGACCCGGTCCCACGCCCGCCGCCAGGCTGCAACCACGGTGGGGTGTTGCTTGCCCCAAGGGCCGGCTTCAAAGTCGTTCAGCGCCTGCTCAGCTACCTCGGCGTTCAGCGCCTGGTAGATGGGTTTGAGCGCCTTGGTCAACTCGCGTCGCTTGTCCCAGGCCACGTAATCCAGGCTGTTGCGGATCAAGTGGACGATGCAGGTCTGCAGCGTCGTCTGCGGATAAACCGCCGCCAGCGCTTCTGGCATGCCCTTGAGCCCGTCGGTGACGGCGATCAGCACATCTTCCACGCCCCGCGTCTTGAGGTCGTTGAAGACCTTCATCCAGAACTTGGCGCCCTCGGTCGTCTCGATCCAGATACCCAGGATATCGCGGGTTCCGTCAGGCAAAACACCCAGCGCAAGGTAGACCGTCTTGTTGCGAACCAGTCCTTCTTCGCGGATTTTGACCCGCAGCGCATCGAAGAAAATAACCGGGTACATAGGCTCCAGGGGCCGCTGTTGCCACGCACCGATCTCAGCCATCACCTCGTCGGTTACCGAGCTGATGAAGTCAGGCGAAACGTCCGTGCCGTATTGCTCGGAGAGAAACGCACGGATTTCCCTGACCGTCATGCCACGGGCATACATGGCGATGATCTTGTCGTCGAAACCGGTGTAACGGCGCTCGTGCTTGGGAATCAGAATGGGGGCGAAAGTGCCGTCCCGGTCGCGCGGGATTTCCAGTCGGATGGGCCCATCACCGGTCAAGACCGTCTTGCCGGTTTTGCCGTTACGGTGATTGGTTTCATCCTCTGGGCGCTGCGCGCCCGGCGGATAGCCCAAGTGATGGCCGAGTTCGGCACTCAAAGCTCGTTCAATCAGGGCCTTCTTGAACGCCGCAGAGGCATCCTCGATAGCTTCGGCCGTCATTGGCCCGTCAGCGAACTGCTCCAGCAGCTCTTTCGGGATTTTTGGTAGCTCGCGGAGCGGGGTTTTCTTTTTGGTTGGCATGCATGCACCTCTTACTCATGTTATGCCCGAACACAAAATTTCTGACACTCCCAATTGAGTTTTTCCTCTGCGGCTGCAGGCGGTAGCCCTTCGTTGAATTGATGCGGTCGCCGCCAGTTGTACTGCTCCATCAAAAACCGACTGATATCTTGCTGTGCCAGCACAGCGCTCATGTAGCCCACCGGCGGTATCCATTCAGTCTTCAGGCTGCGAAATAGCCGCTCCATCGGCGCGTTGTCGTGGCAGTTGCCGCGCCGACTCATGCTCTGCGTGAAGCGGTATCTCCATAGTCTCTGTCAGAAACTCCGGCTGCCGTATTGGCTGCCCTGGTCGCTGTGAAACAGCACATTCTGAGGCCGGCCACGCTGCTCATAGGCCATATCCAATGCCCTGATTACCAGGTCGGCATCAGGCTTGGCTGAGAACGCCCAACCTACAACACGGCGGGCACAAAGGTCGATGACAGCCGCCAGATAGTGCCATTGGCCTTCAGCCCAGACGTACGTAATGTCACCGCACCAGACCTTGTTCGGGGATGCCACGCTGAACCCGCGATCAAGCACGTTTGGGATATCAGGCCGCTCCACGGTAGCCTTTTTGTAGGCATGGGAGCCCGGCTGTTTGCTGATCAAGTTCAGATCGCGCATCAACCTACGCACCCTGAATCGCCCGATTTGCATGCCGTCCTCTTTCATCATCAGCATGATGCTCCGGCTGCCCGCAGCGCTTCGGCTTTGCGTAAACAACTCGTTAACTCGGCTGCGTAAAACTACACGTTCAGCATCCGGATACCGACGTTTCCGGCAGTACGCGTAGTAGCGAGATCGGGTGACATCAAATACCGAGCACAACAGATCAACAGGCTCTTGCGCCCGCAGTTGATCGATTAACGCGAACGCTCGTGTTCCTCGGCCATCAAGAGCGCGGTGGCCTTTTTTAAGATCGATTTTTCCCGTTCTAGCCGATTGATACGGGCTTCGAGTTCCTGGATTTTTTGCTGCTCTGGCGTCAGAGCCTTGCTGCTGGGAGTAACACCGCCACGTTCTTGCTGAAGCTGGCTCACCCATCGACGAAGCGCCGATTCGACCAATCCGAGCGAACGGGCGGCTTCGATATGGCTGTAGCCTTGGTCGAGCACCAGGCACGCAGCCTCGCGCTTGAACTCAGGGGTAAAGGTACGACGTTGCTTGGTCATCAGACACCTCTCTATGGCGAGCATTCTCGCCTAAATGGGTGTCCGGTTTCATTAGACCACTACGGCCACGTCCCATCTGGTTCAGTGCAACGTTTGAGGCTGCAGTTGCAGAGCGGCCTCGCTTATGAGCATCGCCTTATCCTTGGAAATATTCGAGTTCGCCTTGCCTAAACTTTGTGCAAGGCGGAACAAGCTCTGCATCTGCATCTGCAGCTCGTCATCGGAGATAATATCCAGTGTATCGCGGAGATCGGGGTGCTGGGCGATCAGCAGGCTGCGGTACTCCCGAATTGAGTCATCCATGGCGGCATCCTCCTTTGCATTACGAAGAATTTTAGTCTGCACTTTTGGAGTAAATAGTCCGCTCATCGGCAGCATGAGCCAACCTGAGGATGTCATTGCGCCCTCCCCAGCCGTCCGGCTTCGGGCAATCGAGGCTTGCACTCACCGGCTTGAAGACTCACTTCCCGCAAATGCAAGCGGAGCGCGCAGACGTGAGGATGGAAGCCCGCTAGGGCCAAGACGCACCGCGGCTTGGTTAACGACAGCCGTCCGCGCAGCGGCACGCACTAGATCGACGTTGCGCAACGGTACGTACCCTCCGAAACCACCGCCGCTTTCTTGAAAACCTCGAAAGCTTATAGTTGCTATAACTGAGCCAGCATCCTCAGTAACCCTATTCGGATCAGCGGTAAGCCGATAGGTGAGTTACCCCGGCCAGAGGCTCAATCACGCCAACGGCGATTTCTACCTTTCCATTCTCCAACCGGGCTAGCGAAATCACATTGTTATCGTGGAGCACAAACCTCTGGCCTTCCTCAACACCAGGGTAGCGATCGGCAACCTGGTAATCCACGTAGTAGGCAAGGTGCTTCATTAACTGGGTGTCGTTGATGGTGACATTCATGGCGATCTGCAGGCCTTGCCCGACAAAACCAGTGACCAAGATCCCGGCGACAAAATGGGCCATGAATCGAAGGGACATGTTGGCTACCGCAGAGCCTGGCTGGCCTAAGAAAAGAACTCCCATCCGCTCCTCCATCCAACCACGGATTAGCTTGGCACCTGGAATTCTTGATGCGAGCCATGCGGATTCCGAGACCGACACAGCGGCCACACACCCCAATGCGATAGCGAAACAGACGACGCTCAACAGCAATACATACAGTAACAACGCACAGACGACGGCCGACACAGCGATCGTCCCATCGAAATCTTTGGACGGGAGCCCGGTGGCCAGCGCAACGACCCATCGTGCCGCCACGTAGGCCGCGAGCAGCACGCCAGCGTGCACAAAGGTCATCACTGTGCGACTGAACTCGTGGCGCACAACCCATGCGACGAACTTTGCGAGCCACAGACAAAATCCAGCACAGATGAGTCCGCAACCTAGATAGAGCAGAAATGGAGATTCTGTCTTTTCGTGAAAAATGACCACCTTGAATGTGGCTAGAAGTGCCACACCAATACCTAGCCGGTAGAAGTGATAGCAGAGTGGGAGCGATGGCCAAAGCTTGGCTGACAGCCAATTTGAGAGGGATCTGAGCATTTTTGAATATTCGACTACATGGATTTGACTGAAACGACTACTACATACCGGTATTTCTTCCTCGCCGCCTTCACCGCTTCTTGTTCCGCCAAGAGCTTACTAAGCGTGTCGGCTTCGTGAATCAGCTCAAACGTTTTGCCTTCAAACTCATTGCCGACGCGAAGCGTCACTCGCAGCCTAGGAGTGAAGGCTTTGGCCACCTTTTTCTTGGTCGCAGGCGGTGCTACCGGCTTCGTGAAGACTAAGTCGACAGCGGGCTCGGGAGGTGGCGGTGCCGTAGGTTGAATAGTGGGCGCGGCAGTGCCGAATAAGGCACGCCGCATTTCTTCTTCTGTCAAATCTCGGGTCATCAATGTCTCGACGGGGAAGCATAGCTGCTTCCCCAATTATATCAGCGTGGGCAGTGCCCTGCCCTCTGTGATCAATGTATCGGCTACGTTCTCCTAATTCGGGAGGCAGAAGCGCACCTGGATCATGCTCATTTTCTGAATCAGAGCTGGCAGGCAACAACGTGACAGAAGCGAGAGATCGAGGAAACTAATCCCAGAACTCGCTCGATGGAAAATCATTGATTGAATCCTCAATCAGACCATCATCCCCTGCAGCCTTCAGGCGAACGGTCATCGATGTCGACACTAGCTGCCACCGATAGTCTCGAAACCTCACATCGAAGGTCATGGCTGCATCGAAGCACTCAAACTGCTGTCCATAGCGAAATGATTCGATGCGTGTCAGATCGGCAGTGGCCGAGGCAATCAGTACACCTCTATCAGGGTCGTACTGCCTTTCGGCGAGTAGATTAGAGATGTGAACCCTGACTTCCGGAGTATTGCGGTTAAGTTCGTCCTGAACGGCCCAGCGGATCACCTCCTCTTCCAAAGCGTTTGCCACCTCCGGCAGGAAAATAACGTCTGAAAACTTCTCAACGCCGAACGTGAAGCGAAGCAGCCGGGCATCCTCTCGAGCTCCTGATGCCACGCTCTGCAACTCATGATAGCTGGAGAATCCTGCGCCAATTGAAAGCCGCTTACGCGCCACCGAAAGTTGCCAGCCCTGCTGCTGGGCAACGGCTTTGGAAAGAGACTTGAATACGTTAAGTGCGGATAAATTAGACATGACATTCCTCGTGCCATGGACGCGATGACCGATTGCCTGCTCACCGGTCTGTCCATGAATGGGATTGCCATAGGTATTGGGAGGAATAAAACGATGGGCTCTTGCTGCGCGTAACAGGCGCCAGGCGACCATCACCGCCCGTGAAAGAAGATATCGAAACGGGCCAGGAAAACAAGATTTCCTGCTTCACTTGGCGTCCCCGACTGGACGCTGGGCTCCTGACCATCACACCGGCGCAAGCTCCCAACTGGGCATTGGTAGCGAAGCGCTAGCTTGTGCTTTGTCAGACACATATTCTTGAGTCATCTGCATACCACCCCCTAGGTACATATGACCACGCCATACACCTCTGGCCCCTCACTTCTGGCACCATCCGGAGACCCCAAGCGACAGGCCGTTAATGCGCTGAGGGGCTACGCGTACCAACTGTACGTGAGTGCATTGGCATGGATTCGATTGGAAGCTGGGCATCGTCTGTATCTCGAGGTAGCCGAAGACTATGCCATCGTGGCGAAGGACTCGGTGACAGGCGTCCAGGTTAAAGACACTGCCGGGTCGGGCACGATCACTATCAACTCCCAGGATGTCCGTGAGGCTTTGGATAACTTCTTGGATCTGGTTGAACGCAACCGGAATGCGCAAGTCACCCTACGCTTCCTCACCACCTCTTCCATCGGCGTGGAACGAGAGGTAGCTCACAGAATAAATGGCGAAGCTGTTCTCCACTATTGGGCAAGAGCAGCACGAACTGCAGAGGTTAGACCCCTTAGGGAAGCGATTCTCAGAGCTAATGTCTCAGACCGCCTGACTACATTCATTATTGCCCGAACCGACGACGAGCTGCGTCGCGATCTCCTCCAAAAAATAACGTGGGACTGTGGAGAGCCAGGCATTGCAGACGTTAAGCAGGAGCTATCAGTTGCATTGGTTGCGTACGGCAGTGACCGCCTTCGACTCTTGCCGACTGAATCAGAACCGTTAGCGGCAGCCGTCCTTGAAGCCGTCTTGGAGACCGTGCTTCGCTCAGAGCCCACTGCAAGGTATGTGGATGCAGGTTCACTTTTAAAGCTCTGCGAACAAGCAGGCCGAACCTCGCTGCCGCCTGGCATGCTCGAGGGGCTAATACATCAGGGGATGACTCAAGGTCAGAGGCAGCCAACTGAACTGGCAATGGCTGTGATGGAAAACGTGGCCGACTTACCAATGCCAGCTGATGTTCTGCCTCGAGCTGATGTAGTGCAGACGGTGATAGACGTCTTGAACAAATCCTCGGTTGCCATCCTTTCAGCTGGAACAGGAATGGGCAAGTCGGTGCTTTCTAGATTGTCTGCTGCAGCATACGGTGGCGATTGGACGCTTGTCGATCTACGAAATGCCCCCCACAGGAGTGCGAATACAGGCTTAACAGGGCCCAAGGGGAAGCGGTCACAAAATCGCTTACAGGGATCATCCTGGATGACCTCAACGCGCTGAATCAACCGCAGTTTGCCTCCAGCTTTGGCCGATTCCTACGTGCCCTGAACAGGAGCAATATTGCTTGCATTATCACCTGCTACAAAGACCTGACATCGGGTTCGATTGACAGGCTTGGGCTGGATTTGGGCACATCACTTCGAGTTCCTGCGCTTAGCCAGTCGGAAGTCGCCAGCCTTGTGCAGAAAGCAGGGGGCGACCCAAAGTTGTGGGCATTCTTCGTTCGATATACCGGCGGAAACGGGCACCCGCAGTTGGTGCGAGCAGTTCTGGCTGGGTTGAAGCTGAGAGGATGGCCTTCATCTGACCTTTCCGAGCCAGCCGCGACCAATATTGGGGCAGACGTCGAAGGCGAGCGCGAAGCGATACGTCAAACACTTGTAGAGAGAATGGACGAGCAAGCCAGAAAGTTTCTCTATCGAACAAGCTTGGTTGTAGGGCGTTTCAAGCGCCAAGCCGCGCTGCAACTTGGGGAAATCTCCCCTCCTATTCAGTCCGCTGGGGAATACCTTGATGCTTTGATCGGGCCGTGGATTGATAGCCTTGGTGCGGGGATGTTGAGAATATCTCCACTCATAGCGAACGCAGGTGAAAACGTGTTGTTGCCGGGTGAACAAGCTTCTGTTCATCAAATGTTTGCGAACCAACTGTGGGCAGATGGGAATCTTGACGTACGGACTGTTGATGATCTATTCATCCATAGCCTCAAGGGAAAGAGTAACCGTCTGGTTCAATTGGGAGGTGCGCTCCTAAGAACGAGGGCGGAACAACTAGAGGTGATTGCGCAATGGTTCCCAAGCTTACGTTTCGCCTCGCTCGAAACCCCAATTGTCCCCAACGACCTCGCAAAATCCTTCCTGTTTAGGCTCAATCAATTCGTACTGTGTGCAGCAATCGACGGCAAGACATCTCACCCAGTGAACGTCTGGCGCACACTCGAGGCAGAAACGCAGGCCTTCCCACCTGAGGCCAGAACAACGTACCGCATCATGGCGATAGGGAAAGCTCTTTGCATCTCTAACCTCTCCTCAACTCTGCCTGACTGGTTCAGCATGCTACGCGAGTTCAGTATTGCAGTGAAAAAGGAGCCACGATTCGGCACCTCAATTCCCGCTTCGGAGACAAATGGGGGTCTATTCATTTCACAAGCAATGCATGTTGGCAGCGTCAAAGCACAGCTAGCTCTGTTTGAAGAATTGAACGACCTGGTTGAGAAAGAGCGTGAGGAATATCTCGGATTCACCCTCCAGACCCGAGGTGGAACTGCAGCGCTGGTAAACGGCCCGTGGCTAGAGGAAGTTCGATTAGGGACGATCGACGGACGCGACGCCTCCGAAGCCTACCAACAAATGGCGGCGCTAAGCCGTTCTTGGGGCCACCCTCCCCTGACGATACTGCTGCTGGTTGCAGTCTCCATAATGCTTGATGAATATGCCGGCGAGCCCCAGTTCGCGCTGGATGTGGTTAAGCAGGCAGAGTTGGAGTTTGGAAATAGCCTCGATCTTGCGAGAGCAAGGTCAAAAATCTTCCTCCGACAACATAGACATCACGACGTCGTATCGATACTACGTGACACAGAGCCAAGGCTTAGTGAGTTTGAGCCATTAGAGCGGATGTTTCTGAGAAGAGAGGCCGGCATCAGCATGGCAAAAACCGGCGACTGGAGTGGCGCCGCCACTCAATTCTCACTAGCCGCCACAGATGCATCTCTGGGTCAAATCGAAAACTCAAAAGCCATGAATCTTGGCCTAAGGGCCGACGCCGCACTTGCGTTTTATAAAGCGCATGATGTCGCATCAGCTGTCGAAATCTACAGAGAAATATTGGGACGATTGCCAGACATTGATCAAGAAACATCGCTGCAGTCGATCTATTGCAGCCGGGTAATTCGTCACGGATTACTCTGGCTCCATGTTCAGACGATCGGAGCCGCAGACGAAGCCTTGGTAAACGGGGAACCAACTGCCATGGTTCCTGGGATGTGCAGCAACCCGACACCACCTGATGGCATGCACGAGCTTCCGAGATCGACCCAAGACGCTGCCTGGTACCTTTTCCTCACGCTGGAAGCGGAGGTGACGGGGCCTACCCATGCACTGCTTCAACTGGAGAAAAGGCTTGGAGGCAAAGCGGCTCCAACATTCGATTTAACCTTCAGGTCATACGTAATCAATAGAGCCATAGAAAATGCGACAGCAGAAGGCTTTGCTGAGCAAATGCACCGGTGGCTTGATTTTGTAGCGTATTCCTTTCCCGAAGGGAATAAGCCTGCCCTACAACTCAGCCCGAACCCCCATTTCGCAACCGTTCCGAGGCTTCCCGCCGAAGCACTACAGACAGATCGATATCTTCAGATCATGCGTGCAGCCATTTTTTCTTTCGGTGTGTCCGCAGCGGTTTCCAGCTCGAGAACGGCGCTAGAGAAACTGCGCGAAAACCTCAAAGATTACAAAGGTTTAAACTACTGCGTAAGCTGGGTTGATCAAATGCTAAAGCCGAACCTTGATGATCAATACTTCTTTATAACGAATTCGATCCATACAGTGCTCACGCGCGACGAGCTGTTTCCTGCTCAACTCTTCGAAGCAACGCTGCGTTTCCTGATCATGGCCAACGAATCTCAATTTCGAAGAGCAATTGAACCCCCTGTCGTTCACTGGGCACAAAGCCACTGGAGAAGCCAAATAAAATCTAAGCTGGCGTTCAACAACGCCAACTACGTCATCCCACAAATCCGAACCGCTCTAGAGATTCCAGGTCTAGCTGGGGTCGCTGCGGTAATCCTGGCGGCTGAGTACGGGATTAACGTAAGGCTGAACGAAAAGCTGCGCGAGACGTGTAGAAAAATCGCAGAAGATATTTCCTCCTGATGTTGTCTAACCTGTGTGGACATTCTTTCCCGAGGACACGAGCGGGAAAATGTCTGCGCTAATGGCCTCGGCAATGTTTCCCTCATGGCGGCAATAGTGTAGTGGTCTAATGAAACCGGACACCCATTTAGGCGAGAATGCTCGCCATAGAGAGGTGTCTGATGACCAAGCAACGACGTACCTTTACCCCCGAATTCAAACGTGAAGCCGCCAGCCTGGTGCTTGACCAAGGCTACAGCTACATTGAGGCAGCCCGGTCGCTCGGGCTAGTTGAATCAGCATTGCGTCGGTGGGTCAGCCAGCTCCAGCAGGAGCGTGGCGGTGTCACCCCGACTAGCAAGGCGTTAACACCTGAGCAGCAAAAAATCCAAGAACTGGAAGCCCGAATCAATCGTCTGGAACGGGAAAAGTCGATCCTAAAAAAGGCTACCGCGCTCTTGATGGCCGAGGAGCACGAGCGCTCGCGTTAGTCGATCAGCTTCGCTCCGAGGAGCCGGTTGATCTGTTGTGCTCGGTATTTGAAGTCACCCGATCTTGCTACTACGCGTACTGTCGAAAACGCCGATCCCCTGATGCCGAACGGGTGATTTTGCGCAGCCGTGTGAACGAACTGTTTACCCAAAGCCGAAGCGCTGCGGGCAGTCGAAGCATCATGCTGATGATGAAAGAAGACGGCATGCAAATCGGGCGATTCAAGGTACGTAAGTTGATTCGCGAGATGAACCTGATCAGCAAACAACCGGGCTCCCATGCCTATAAAAAGGCCACCGTTGAGCGACCTGATATCCCGAACGTGCTTGATCGAGAGTTCAGCGTGGCGTCCCCCGACAAGGTCTGGTGCGGTGACATTACGTACGTTTGGGCCGAAGGCCGATGGCACTATCTGGCAGCGGTCATCGATCTTTATGCGCGCCGGGTCGTAGGCTGGGCGTTCTCATCCAATCCTGACGCTGACCTGGTTATCAAGGCATTGGATATGGCCTATGAGCAGCGTGGCCGGCCTCAGAATGTGCTGTTTCACAGCGATCAGGGCAGCCAGTACGGCAGCCGGATTTTCCGCCAGAGACTATGGCGATACCGTTTCACACAGAGCATGAGTCGGCGTGGTAACTGCCATGACAACGCGCCAATGGAGCGGCTATTTCGCAGCCTGAAAACTGAATGGATACCGACGGTGGGCTACATGAGCGCCGCGTTGGCTAAACAAGATATCGGTCGTTTTCTGATGGAACGGTACAACTGGCGGCGACCGCATCAATTCAACGAAGGATTAGCGCCTGCCGTTGCCGAGGAAAAACTTAACGCAGTGTCCGGGATCAGTTGACCACTACAGCAGGGCGGATTATAGCTGCACGATGGATACGAGCTCTATGTATTTATAGTTCATTTTCTTAGCGACCTTTCTCGCTTCTTGCTCTGCCAAAAGGCTGCTCAACGTCCGTGCATCATGAGTAAGGATTTCAGCCTCGTCTTCAAAAATCTTGGTGACGCGAAGGGTCATCCTCAACTTTGGAAACAAAGAAGAACTGCTCGGCTTTTTAGCTGCGGCCTTCGCCGAGGCACGCTTGGTTGGCACAAACTGAAGCTCAGACACATCGTCTTTCGCCACTGGTTCTGTAGGTGTAGAGGGGCCAAACAGTGCTTCGCGCATCTGCTCCTCAGTCTGCAAATCATTCATTCAAGGGCTCACGGACGCATTCAAAAAAGGAGGTAGCATGCTGAGCTGCTGTTCAATGGGATGCTGGCTGGTCTCATCAACAAACTCAGAACAATGGTCAACCGAGCGCAGTATTCAAGCTCAAAGCGTCAATCGGCTCAACCTGATGCTGTTGTTGAGCAATGAATGCCCTCCTGGAGGATGGGCACTGTAAGGCTCGCAAGGTGGTCTTCTGTCGGACATCGATAGCTCTCCTAACGTCACTCAAAACCGGGCATTTATGTGGTTAACCACATTCCCAGATCAAGCGCGCTCGTCGCCACCAATACTCACCTTACCGTTTCGCTGGGCTCGTATTTAGACCACGGCTGCCACCCCTTCTCCGCTCATAAAAATATCTTCAGCAAAGCTACAAGTGGTAGTGGCTAATTGCCTCGTGTGGCGGCAAAATTGCGACCTTAACGATGTGTATTCAGGGATCGAACAGAATGACATGGCCAGTCACCCTACGCGTGAGCGCCACAGCATATCCTCTTGGTGTTGTGCAACGAGCTGCCTATGCACTGGCGAGCTCCTTGACCATCCAGGTTGTGCCTTCGGCAGATCAATTCGATTTGATGATCTCGCCCCCCATTTCCGACGGCATCATGCAGGCTGATCGCGCTCGCGCGCTGGTCATACAATCCCTGAATGACTTTGCGCTACGTGACCGCATCAATCAGGAGTCCGCTGGTATCAGGGAGTTGCTGGCACGTGCAGCCTTATCGGGTTGCGGCCTGAAATGACCCTTATTGCGACCGACGCGAGCAGCTTCAGGCTACTCCCGCTGCGATTCATGCGCCTGCCAGAAATGCATGCGCAGGATGTCCTGATCACCTCGGAAACAGGTGAATACCTGTTTGTCAGCGACCCACAGTTGCAGGCCCTGGTGGACAAAAAGATTCCTCCTGAAACGCCGTTTTACAAAGATCTGCTTGCGCGCCATTTCATCTATGAGCCCGGGCGCCACGACCCTATGCCTGAGATGGCAGCCCAGTACCGCAGTCGCAAGAATTTCCTTTTCCAAGGGCCGGCCTTGCACATTTTCGTGGTCACGTTGCGGTGCAACCATACCTGCCAGTACTGCCAGGTGTCCCGGGCGCCCATGGCCGGCGCCGGCCATGATCTCTCGGAAGCGGACGCCCTCGCTGCTGTCGACCGAGTATTCGAGTCAAACGCGCAGGCACTCACCGTAGAGTTTCAAGGTGGTGAGCCCCTTTTGGCATTCGGGCGAATCCAGCAGATTGTCGAGTGGGTTGAAGCACGCAACCTGGTCGAACAGCGCGACGTGCAGTTTGTCGTCACCACCACCCTGCACCACCTGACTGACGAAATCCTCGATTTCGCCAAACAGCATCAGATCCAGTTTTCCACGTCGCTGGATGGGCCCGCGGCATTGCACAACGCGAACCGCCCAACGCCGTCCCGCGATTCCTACGAGCGCACCCTCGAGGGTGTCAGGCGGGTCCGTGAACACATGGGGCATGACGCAGTCTCCGCCCTGACGACACTGACAGCACGCAGCCTCGAAAGCCCCAAGGCCATCATCGACGAGTACATCAAACAAGGCTTCACCAGTATCGCGCTGCGCCCCCTCAGCCCCTACGGCTTTGCTACCCGCAGTGCGCGGCGACTGGACTACCCGATGGAGCGATTCGTTGCTTTTTACAAAGAGGCCTTGGCGTATTTGCTGGAGATCAACCAGCAAGGGGTTTACCTCTCCGAAAGCTACACCACTCTTCTCCTGAGGAATGTGCTGACGCCCTTCGCCTCGGGATACGTGGATCTGCGCTCCCCTACAGGCGCGGGCACCGGAGCGCTGGTGTACAACTATGACGGCTACGTCTACCCGTCCGACGAGGCACGCATGCTTCTGGAGATGGGTGAAAATGGCCTGCGCCTGGGTACAGTCCACCAGCCGCTGCATGAACTGCTGAAGTCTCCTGTAATGGAGGTACTGCTCGCCAGTGGCGTGGCCGAAGCTCTGCCTGGTTGCTCTGACTGCGCGCTGGTTCCCTACTGTGGTGCAGATCCAGTGGAGCACTTTGCCCGTCAAGGCGACCCTATCGGGCACCGGGCGCTCAGCAGCTTTTGCACTAAAAACCTTGGTTTACTTCAGCATCTGTTCACGCTGCTGCGCGATGGCGATGACGCCAGCCGAAGGGTGTTCCTGTCTTGGCTGAACCGGCGCGCCTACTCCGATGTTCGTCTGGCCGGATATCGGGGGTAACCATTTTGTTGCGTAAAGACACTCACTTTGAAATTCAGGGGTTAGTCGAACCTCGGCTACTGAAAGTCGTGAGCCTTGAAGAGTTCATTGAGAAAGGCACTGCTGCCTGTGCGGGCCAAGTTGGCTTCGAGGATCTGATGCTATGGGTTGCAGAGCCCGCGCTCCAAGCCAACCTGCTTGAACTACCCCTCGGTGGTTTCATCACCCCAACTAGTACTGAGCTACCGGTGGCTATTGGGGTGTTGGCCCTCCACGGCCCGAAGGACGAGGGGGTCGTCCAGCCAGGTGATGTGATTGCGTTAACGCCCGGAAGCCCGGTAGTTCGAGTGCTCTATCGGAGAGGCTCCGACAGCAACCTGTTGTTCATGACCGACCGCTGCAACAGCCTGTGCCTGATGTGTTCTCAACCGCCCAAGGACATCGATGACCGCTGGCACATCGAGGAAAACCTACGCGTGATTGATCTGATGGATCCGCAGGAGGAGAACATCGGCATCAGCGGCGGTGAGCCAACCCTTTACCGGGAAGGACTGTTGGCCATTTTGCGTAAATGCAAAGACGTGCTCCCTCACAAGTCGATCCACGTATTGAGCAACGGCCGAACTTTCAAAGACCCCAGCTGGATTGAGGCGCTGACTCAGGTTGATCATCCACAGCTCAGCTGGGGAATTCCCCTCTACGCGGACAATCCCACAGATCACGACCACGTCGTGCAAGCACCTGGCGCCTTTAGCGAAACCTTGCAGGGGCTGTACAACTTGGCGCGCGCAAAACAGGTCATCGAGATCCGGGTCGTGCTCAACCAATTGACGACGCCGCGCCTCCCCGAGCTGGCCCACTACATTTTCCGCAATTTGTCGTTTGTACAACACGTTGCGTTGATGGGGATTGAGAGCACCGGACTTGCTCGCAAGCATTACGACGAGCTCTGGATAGACCCGCTGGATTACCAGGAGCACTTAACCCAAGCCGTTTACTTCCTGAGTAACCGAGGCCTTCCGGTGTCGATCTACAACCTTCCGCTCTGCCTAGTCCCCCCACATCTCGCGCGGTTTGCCCGGCAGAGCATCTCGGACTGGAAAAATCTGTTCATCGACGACTGTAAAGACTGCGCCGCCGCTGAACACTGTTCTGGCTTCTTCAAATCTCACACCACCCGCTGGCAAAGCCGTGGAATACAAAAACTGACGACGCAGGCTTTCGCAGCCTACGCAGGGAGCGCCCAATGAAACTGCTTGATCGCTGGAAGCTATTGATCGGAGGCGTAAGCCTGCTACCGATTGCCGGCGCGGCCATGGCCGACGCAAACCAATTGCCCCTCGCTGACATGAACTGGGCACCCAGGGACAATGCTTTACCACCCGTGTTCGCCAATACCTTGAACGCGCTCGACGTGGTCAACATGTATGCCGCTCACCGATCGCATAGCTCCCATAGCTCGCACAGTTCCCATAGCTCTCACTACAGCGGATCAAGCGGCTACAGCGCGCCACGCTATTACAGCCCCCCTGTGGCGACCACGCCGAACACCTCGGGTACGTCGAGATACAGCGCTACCAGGTCGACGAGTTCCTCCTCAAGCAATTCCCTTTATGGGACATCAACCGGAGGCGGGGCTACTTCCACTGCCGCTGCCCGCCCAACCGAAGCAGAGAAGAACACGCTGGTCATGAGGGTGCAGACTGCGCTGATGGTTCGTCAGTATTACCAAGGTCGTCCAGACGGTGTGATGGGCAAAGCCACCCGGGGGGCGCTCATGGCCTTCCAATCAGATTCGGGGCTTACCGTGCACGGGAAAATGGATACGCCAACACTGAACGCTCTCGGGGTGAGAATTCCCTGAGCGCGGATGCGGAGAGACAGACGGAAGCTGACCAGGGTCAGTTACCTACGCAAATTTGAGTCGACTCCGCATCCATGAGGCACACGCACTAAGATAGGACGTTAGTGTTTGTACAGCTTAAACGCCCGATCAATCCAAACGACGTGGAAAATCCGCCCACTACGGTAGCCAACCATCGGCACCAAATCGTAGGCCCTGAACGCCAATAGGCGGACCTCTTCCGTGATAAAGGCAGGCAACGCGGCCTTTAAACTGCCCCTATCAATGATTTCGGTGCCTAGGCCGTGCCGCTCCTGCTGGCGAATGTCTTTCCAGGAGAGGCTGCTGAGTTTTCTCAGTTTATCCAGCATCTTCGACCGTTCTTCTTGCTGGCAGTCTTGAATGCACCAGCCCTTCTGCAGGTATTCGAAGGAAAATACCGGTGGGCGGGCGTCCGAATCATCGAGTTCCACGGGTGAAGTGCGTGCCTTGATCTGAGAGCCATGCGAGTCCCGTCGCTTGATTCTGTCCCTGGCCACGGTCAGTTCACCAGATGTTCGCGGAAATAATGCTCCATTTGCTGCTGGGGGATCTCGCGGCTGTACTCACCTTCGGAGTAGTTTTCACGCCAGGGGTCTTCCTCATGGGTGAGCTGGCGTAACTTCCATGCGGAATATTGGCCATAGACGCCAAACACCTCTTCGATGAGGCGGCGTTCGTCAACGCTCAGCACCTCAGGATCGAATGCCACATCCGGTGGAATCGGGTTTGATCCCCGGTCCCGGAATTGACGGTACAGAGCAGGTACCACAGGCCCGTGCATCCACGCTTCAATGGGCTCGTCGAACAGTGGCGTGCCGCGCAGGGCCAAGCTGAACCCTTGAGCGTAATACACCAATTTCTGAAGCTTTAGATTCGAGATCTCACCCCCTTCCCCCTCAAGGTTCAGGAAGTAGTTGGCTACGTCTGCGCTGCTTGGCATTTTGCCTCCCCTTTCGTGATACGAGTCGTCCTCCACTCAAAGTGAGGCGCATGCGTGGGCAAGTCAAGCTGACGGGGCAGCTATTCCTCGACAGTTCGTTTCAAGAAGGAAGAAAAAGTCGTCGCACTCTGAAAAATGATGAAGGCGCGTGCGACCTGGATGGCAGGAAAAGAAAACCCAGAAACGAAAAAGCCCTGAATAATCAGGGCTCTAACGAAGAAAATGTGGCGGAAGCGTAGTCCGCCAAATCAACGTCCACTCTGCTCCACCTGCTACCACATCTTCGACGAATAACCTCTCGAAATCAATGCATTGACGCTAACCTCTTCCAATGAGTGCTATGGGCCTCCAGCCCTGACCGGTTCCCAAAGTATGGGCTGGAATATGGGCTGGAAATCGAGTGGACTGCTGGGATGGGCCTACTATGAAATCCAACCTACTTAACGTGAAAACCGTAGAGAAGCTGCTTCGTAACGGAGCACCCTCGATGAACAGCGACGGCCAAGGTCTTTACCTGAAAATCACTGCTCAGAGCAGCGGGAGCTGGATCTACCGCTTCAAAGTCAATGGCAAGATGCGGGACATGGGTCTTGGCACCATAGCCGATATTGGCTTAGCTGAGGCCAGAGACCTGGCGGCGGACGCACGCAAGAATGTGAAGAGTGGGATTGATCCGCTACAGATGCGTATTTTGGCTAGCAGCCCACCAACTGAGCATGAAAAACCTACAGAGAAGTCATTTCAGGAGATGGCTGAAGACTATGTCGAAGCTCATCGCCCAGGCTGGAAAAATGCCAAACATGCACAGCAATGGGCAAACACTTTAAAAACCTACGCCTATCCGGTTATAGGGTCCAAGTCGGTCGCGGAAGTTGAAACGGCTGACCTTTTGAAAATTCTTAACCCCATCTGGACAGTCAAGCCCGAAACCGCTAGCAGGGTGCGTAATCGTATTGAGCTGGTTTTGAGTGCGGCTAAAGCCTTGGGGCTACGCGCAGGGGAAAATCCCGCCCTGTGGCGCGGTCACCTCGATAAGCTTCTGGCGAAACGAAAAATATCGGACAAGGGCAACCATCCGGCCCTTGCTTGGGAACGTTTGCCCGACTTCATGGCAGAGCTGGACAAACATTCTGATATGAGCGCTATGGCTGTGAAGGTGACCATATTATGTGCACTACGAACAACAGAAGCCATTGGAGCAACGTGGGATGAAATTGATTTCGACAACAAGATCTGGTCCATCCCTGCACAACGAATGAAAGCAAGCCGGGCGCATCGCGTCCCCCTATCATCCTCGGTAATCAAGACGCTTTTAGGTTTACGTAAAGTACACAACAACCCTTTTATTTTTCCTGGTCAAAAGCCTGGTCGACCTCTGTCGAACATGGCGATGTTGCTTAAACTACGTAGGATGGATGAATCATTCATCAACGCCGGGGGAATCGGGTGGAGAAATGCAGAAAACGAAGTCATCACAATGCATGGATTTCGGTCCAGCTTTCGCGACTGGGCCGCAGAAGCGACTCATTTTTCCGAAACCGTCCCGGAAATGGCGCTAGCGCATAAAATCAAGAATGCAACAGAAGCAGCTTATCGTAGAGGAGACCTTCTGGAAAAACGCAGAGAACTGATGGAGGAATGGTCGCTTTATGCCAAGACAGGTAAGCGGTTAATTTAGATCCTCCAACCTGAAAGCGAGTCTAACCACGCGACGCTGCTTTCCTGTCAAACGGATCGCCACCGATATTCAAGAACCGAAAGTCTTGGAGAAACGGCAACATCCTCTTCGCCCAGTGATGGATGGGACCAACAACGTATTATTTAAAATGATCTAACAAGACTTTCCCCGCATACCAATTTTATACCACTTTGCGCTTCCGCAGCTTCAATATCTGCCCTCTGCGCGGTCAACGGCGATGCAAGCCCTATGATTGCCGAATGCAATTTCAATTTCTGACCGCTGAAGAAATCACATGGCCTATGGGTTTGGTGACCTAAAGACCGCTGTTGGCCGCTCAACTCACCAATCTACCTAGTGAATGACCCATTTTAAGATCGCGACAACCTGTCGGTGCTTGATGGGATTCGATGGCAAACCATGCCCATTCATTGCCCGACCATATTAGTTACCAGTTTCACTCACTTTTTAGAGAGACAATTCCAAATCTGTCTCCGAGCAGGACCATGGCCGAAGCGGCGAGCGAAAGATTTTTCCGGATGTCATCTTGCCACGCTAGAACCACCGCCGTCGCCAAGCAAATCACATGGGCATTCGTCCATCTGTAGCGTGACCACCAGCAAACCAACGCGGGCCATTGCAGCCTCGCGGCAGCGGCTACATCGCATTGCCGATTTGTGCTACTTGCCCCTCTCCTCCCTCCCCTACAGTCGAGGCGTGCAGGCCCCTACGCCTGCCACGCCAACCGACTGCAGGATGGAGCACCCAGTGCTCCGTCGAGGAAACGAGCCATGTTCAAAGCGCTGTCCCCCCCCCCCCCCGCACACCCGCCGCCCGGCTGTCTGCACGCCGCTAAATTGGCCGCTGCTCAGCATCAAGTCCTGAGGCGCAACAACGGTGCCAGCGCCTTGGCCACTAATGCGGAACAAGCCGTTCTGGCCCGTGGGCAGGCTGAAGCCTGGCAGGGTCAGCGGATCGACTTCTTGCTGCGCCAGTTTCGGGGGCAACTAGGCGTTGACCCTGACGACCACGCGCGGGCCGGTCGCGGCCTGGGTATTTTGAATCTGGTTGGCGCCGGCGTAGTAGCCGTAGTCCTCGTGGATGACGCTATTGGTGAGGGTTTGGCTGGCGGTGATGGCTACCGTGCCACCGGCCTGGATAGCGGAAGTGATCAATTCCGTCGCCCAACAAACCAATTTACTGGCGCTCAACGCCGCGATAGAAGCTGCACGGGCCGGCGGGCAAGGTCGCGGGTTTGCAGTGGTGGCTGACGAAGTGCGTGGACTGGCCTTACGCACGGCGCAATCAACCGATCAGATCGCCGATTTGGTCGCTGGCCTGCAACTGCGCGTCAGGGAGGCGACAGACCTTATGAGCCAGGGCAAGGCAAGCATGAGTGCCAGTGCGCCGTAGATGCCGCGCAGGCCCGACAAGCGCTGAGCGGCATCTACGGCATCGGGGAAGCAATCAACCACCGCAACCACCAGATCACTACGGCGGCGCAGGCGCAAGCCAGTGTCGCCCTGGAGATCAATCGTAATGTCGAGAACGTGAAAGCGTTGTCCGGGAATCGCTTGAGTTTTTTTCGGCAGGTTGCCACTGCAACCGACTCTATGAATCGCACCGCCAGACAACTGTCAACTGCGATGGACGAACTCCGAAACTGAGTGGCTGCGCCCACCCTGGGGATCAACACTCTGGGCTGTAATGAGGGTTGCGCAAACCCGCTGCCGCTTGTTCGAAGACTCCACACAACCAGGTGATGCCAGGGTCACAGGCATTGTAATCATGCCACTGCACTGCGAGTTTCATCTGCTGTGCCTGGAAAGGCATTTCCCTGATCTCAAATACCCCAGCAGCTGAAAGTTTCACGCCCAACAGGTACGGGACAACGGCAATGCTCTCGGTGCCTTCGACCAAAAACGGCAAGGCAGCCAGGCTATAAGTGCTGACAACCGTCCCGGCTGAATCGTCCGAACTGCTGGGGTACCAAGAAGCAATAGGGTCTTGTAAGCCGCCCCAGGCTTTGACTTTGGCGTGGCGCGCATTCATGAAGCACTCGTTCGTCAGGGGTCCGTTGGCCAGTTCACTTGAACGCCATACCAGGCACACCAACCTGTCCTCGAACAACCGCTGGGAGGGGTGATCCTCTGATAGCAAATCCTGCGACGCTATCAGGAAATCTACTTCACCACGTTCAAGATCGCGCTTGGAAGTACTGGTCCAGGGCAGCAGATTGATTTGCGCTGTGCATCTAGCTTCTTCAAACAGCTCCATGACCGAAGGCATCAGCACGATCTGCATGTATTCGGTGGCCAAAATTCTGAATGCGCGCGTAGAGGCGGAGGGATCGAAGTAACGGGATTCGGAAACCGTGCTATCTATCCGTTGCAGAATGTCATGTATCGGATTTTGTAGCGTTTCGGCTCTGGGGGTCAAAATCATCTTGCGCCCCATCTGCACCAGCAACTCGTCCTGAAAATAGTCTCGGAGTCTGGCCAATGCGTTGCTGGTGGCTGAGGGGCTGAGGCTGAGCCGTTCGGCTGCCTTGGTGACGCTGCGCTCAGTGAGCAATGCGTCCAGCGCCACCAGGAGATTCAAATCAAGCTTTCCGAAGCGCATAGAGGTTCCGAATGTGTTGATGAAATCGAATGCTGGCATGGATACAAGCAAATTTTCAATCAGCCATGCGCTCGCTAGAGTCGGACAACGTTACATCGAAACCATAAATCCAAAAACGAGTGACTACTTATGTTCCGCTATTTTCCTACCAATTACGTGTGGAATCTTTCGGTTGACCTTGCCATCGAGTCTGGTGCTCGGATGGGCGAAATCGAAGAAATGTGCGCGCCTCTGCTAGAAGCCTCAAAACAGCCTGATGCTGCAGGCACTCAAGCGTTTCGTGAAACATGGGGGCGGATGGCCGACAAGCTGTGCGGCCTGGCCGAGGAAGACGAAGCCCAAGGCCGCATGTTGTCCGCCGGGGAAAAATACAACCGTGCCGCGACCTATTACATCACCTGCGAACGCCTGCAGGGGCACGGTGCTCCCGGCCGACTGGAACTTTACAAGCAGTTCCTGGCCTCCTTCGAGCGTGGCGTGCTGTTGAGCCGAGAAAACTGTCAGCGGGTCGAAATCCCCTATGAGGGTAAGGTCCTCTCGGCCCTGTATGTTCGCGCAGAGGGCGTTGAAGGCCCGGCTCCGATACTGGTACAGGTCAATGGCCTGGACTCCACCAAGGAAATGAAATACCGCGTCGGCCTGCCGGGTTGGCTGGCCAAACGGGGTGTCTCCTCGCTTCTGGTCGATCAGCCGGGTACCGGTGAAGCCCTGCGCATCTATGACATGAAGGCGCGCTACGACAGCGAGCACTGGGCCAGCCGCGTCGTCGACTGGCTGGAACAACGTGACGATGTCGACCCACAGCGTATCGGCCTGGAAGGGGTATCCCTAGGAGGCTATTACTGCCCACGTGCTGTGGCGTTCGAACCGCGGTTCGCCTGTGGCGTGGTGTGGGGCGCTAACCATGACTGGCGCGATGTGCAAAAACGTCGCCTGGACAAGGAAGGCAGCTTCCCGGTGCCTCACTACTGGGAACACGTACGCTGGGTATGGGGCGGCATGGATACCGACGAGTTCATGCAGATCGCCGAAAACGTCCACCTCGACGGGATTCTGGATCGTATAAAAGTGCCGTTCCTGGTAACGCACGGCGAAAAAGACTCGCAGATCCCGCTCAAATGGGCCCAGCGCACCTATGACCAACTGGTCAACAGCCCCAAGCGCGAGCTCAAGATATTCACTGAACGTATGGGTGGCATTCAGCATTCCAGCTTCGATAATCCGGTCAACGCCGGGCATTACATCGCCGATTGGATTGCCGAAACCCTGAATGGCCGTGTGAGCTGATCCACGGTTCTCCCCTTTCTTCGGTGTTAATAGATATGAATATTATCGGACTCCAATACCTTGTATTTGGCGTGGACGACGTCGGCGCCTGCCGCCAGTACATGCTTGACTATGGCCTCAGCGCGGTAGGCGACGGCAGTCGCCTCGAAGCATTGGATGGCACGGCTGTGGTTATCCTGGACAAGGCCGATCCGGCCTTGCCACCCTCGATGGGCACTGCCAGCACACTACGCGAAACGGTCTATGCGGTAGCCGACGAGCAAGCACTGCTAGCGATTGAGCAAGAGCTGCGCACAGATCGCGACGTTACCCGGGGCTCGGACGGCGTACTGCGCTGTGTTGACGATATGGGCTTCGCACTGGGCTTCCAGATCGCTGAGCGCCGCCCGATAGGCATTGGCGCCGAAGCCATCAACGCACCTGGCGATATTGCAGGCCGGCAAGTCAACCAGCTGGGTGCATACAAGGATATGCCCGCTCTACCGCGCAGCCTTTCTCATGTGGTCTATTTCGTACCGGACAGCGCCAAGGCTGAGGCATTTTATGCCCGCCTGGGGTTCATCTGTACCGATCGTTTCCAGGAATTAGGCCCGTTTCTGCGCCCCGCCGGCTCCCATGACCACCACTGCCTGTTCCTGATCCAGACACCCGCATTCATGAAAGGCATCGAGCATTTCACCTTTCACATGGGTGGCCCTACCGAGGTCATGATGGCTGGCACTCGCTTCGTCGAGAAAGGCTACACGTCCTTTTGGGGGCCCGGCCGCCACCAACTGGGCTCGAACTGGTTCTGGTACTTCAACAGTCCCTTGGGTTGCCACGTCGAGTACGACGCTGACATGGACCAGCACGATGACAGCTGGGTAGCGCGCGAGGTCAATATCAGCGCCGACAGTTCGCAGTACTTTCTGTTCGAACACCGCGAAAAATGGGCTCCTGGTGGCGATCCACACTAAACGCAAGACCATGGGTTGATGAGTGCTGGCTAATGCCATGCAGCATTGCTCGTACAACAATAACAAGGACCCGCTCATGCAAGCGCCCAACTGCAAAGCATTGATCATTGGCGGTGGCTTCTCCGGAATGGCCGCTGCGATTCAGCTGCGCAAAACCAATATCGCGGTCGATCTGGTCGAACTCGACAAGGACTGGCGCTCCTACGGCGCCGGTATCACGATCAGCGGCCCATCATTACGCGCACTCGGCGAACTGGGTGTGCTGGACTCCATCGTCGAACTGGGCTGGTGTGCCGACGGCTGTGACATGCACACCGCCGACGGCACGTTCATCAGCCAACTGCCGACGCCTCGTATTGCGGGCGAGCATATACCTGGCGGCGGTGCGATCATGCGGCCGGTATTGGCGAAAATCCTCGCCAAAGCCACCCTCGGTTCCGGCACCCAAGTACGGTTGGGCTGTACCTTTACCAAGATCGAACAGGACGGCAGCAAGGTCCAGGTCTCCTTTACCGATCACACTCGCGGCGAATACGATCTGGTGATCGGTGCCGACGGGGTGTTCTCCAAAGTGCGCCAGACCCTCTTCCCCACTGCACCCAAGCCTTTTTACACCGGACAGGGCGTCTGGCGTGCGGTGGTGCCTCGCGGGGAGGTCCCGCGCAGCTCAATGTTCTTGGGCAAGCAGAGCAAAACCGGGGTGAACCCGGTGTCCAAGGACGAAATGTATCTGTTCCTGAACGACATTCGCCCGCAGCTTACCTACGTAGAAGACAATCAAGCCGTCCCTATGCTCAAGCAACTGCTGGAAGAATTCACTGCCCCGCTGCTCAAGGATGCGATTGCATCCTTGGGTACCAACTCCAAAGTCATCTACCGACCGCTGGAAGGCATGTTGATGCCGCTGCCTTGGGCGACGGGCAACGTCTTGCTTATTGGCGATGCAGTGCATGCGACCACGCCCCACCTGGCCTCAGGTGCGGGTATCGGTATCGAGGATGGCATTGTGGTTGCTCAAGAGCTGGCAAATGCCAGCAACGTAGCGGATGCATTGGCCAGCTTTCAGTCGCGGCGCTGGGAGCGCTGCCGCCTGGTCGTCGAGAGCTCCATGCGCCTGGGTGAAATCGAAATGTCCGGGGGGTCCAAAGAGGAACACGGCCGAGTCATGCGCGAGGCCATGAAGACCTTGCTGCAACCTATCTGATTGGCGCCACCGTGACGCCGACAGACGTCACGGTGAACCGACAACGCGCCCTTTTTGTAGCCCTGCCACGCTTGTTCGAGGTTCAAATGTCCTACAACCCACTGATCGGTTGGCAGGTTGATCGTCACGCGATCACCTTTGTCGGCCATGACCTGCAACGCCCCGAATGCATCATCGCCCAGCGTGACGGCACGCTCTGGGCAGCCGACGCCCGCGGCGGTGTGATGCGCATCAACCCCGACGGCAGCCAATCGCTACTTTGTCCACAAGATGCCCGCATCAGCGAAGGCAGCTTTGAAGAACGCTTCATTCAGTCTCGTAATGCGTCACTGCCCAACGGCCTTGCCCTGACCGCCCAGGGCGATTTCATCATCTGCAATTGGGGGCTCGACAGGATCGAGCACCTGAGCGCGCAAGGCCACTTGAAGGTGCTGCACGACCACCTGGACGGTTTGCCGCTGGGCAAAACCAACTTCCCTTTGCTCGATTCCAAAGGCCGGACCTGGTTTACCGTGACCACGCAAATGCAGCCTTGGGCCGACTCGATCAATGCCCAGGTCGCCGATGGCTACATCGGCGTGATCGATGACAACGGTATTCGCATTGTCGCCAGCGATCTGGAAGGCACCAACGAGATCCGCTTCGATGACGCAGAAGAATGGCTCTACGTGGTGGAAAGTAATGCCCGGCGGATCTCGCGATTCCGGGTTGGCCCAGACGCAACGCTGAGGGCCCGGGAAGTCTATGGCCCGCCGTCACTGGAGGGCTTCCCGGACGGTTTCGCTTTTGACAGCGCCGGCAACTTGTGGGTGACCCTGATCATGACCGACAAGTTGATCGCGATCACCCCGCAAGGCGAGGTGTTGACCCTGCTGGACGATGGCAATGAGCAAGCCAATGCAGAGCTCTACCGTCAGCGTGACAACCGTACGCTGACCCCGCAGGTCATGCAGGCCGCCCATGGGCAACTGGCCCCCTGGATGGCCAGTATTACCTTCGGCGGGCCAGATCTGAAAACGGTGTATCTAGGAAGCTTGTTGGGCAATCGTATCCCCTGCTTCCGTTCTCCTGTCAGTGGTCAACCACTGATTCATTGGTAACAACAGCGTTAGCCTTCCGAGGAGTTACACCATGAAACTCGCCACACTCAAAAGCGATACTCGCTGGGGCCGGCTGGTAGTCGTCTCGCGGGACCTATCACGCGCGGTCGATGCCCACCGCATTGCCCCCACGCTGCAGCACGTCCTAGAGCATTGGGAGGACTGCGCGCCGCAGCTACAAACGTTGTTCGAGTCCTTGCAGAACAACCAGGCCAGCGGCGCATTCAAATTCGACCCGGCCCAAGCCATGGCACCGTTGCCGCGCGCCTACCAGTTCGTGGACGCCTCGGCATTCTTGAACCATGGCGCCATCATGCAACTCGCGTTCAACCTCAAGATCGATGTGCCTGAAGGCGTGCCTATTCTGATTCAACGTCAAGGCGATGATTTTCGCGGGCCCTGCGATGACTATGCCTTCCCTGACGAAGCCGATAATTGCGACTTTGAAGGCGAGATCGGGGTGATTACCGCCGACATTCCAATGGGTGCCACACCTGCTGAATGCGAGCGCGGCATCCGTCTGTTCACCCTGTTCAACGATGTCTCGATGCGCACGCATTTGTCCCGCGAAATGGCCATGGGTTTCGGTTTCATACAAGCCAAGCCCGCTACTGTGTTCGCCCCTGTCGCAGTAACTATGGACGAACTGGGCGATGCCTGGCAGCAAGGCAGAGTTACGCTCGACCTGCAGGTATCACGCAATGAGCAGTGGTTCGGCCATCCCAATGGTCGCGAAATGGATTTCAGTTTTGGCGAGTTGCTGAGCCACCTGGCCTACAACCGCAATCTGGGCGCGGGCACCCTGCTGGGAAGCGGGACCTTTTCAAACCGCGATCATGCTGAAGTAGGCTCCAGCTGCCTGGCGGAAAGACGCGCCCTGGAAGTCATCACCCATGGCAAGCCGCAGACGCCGTTCCTGAACTTCGGCGAACGCTTGCGTTTTGAAATGCTCGACAGCGACGCTGTCAGCGTATTCGGCGCCATCGATAACCGCTATGTGGCGCCGGGCGCCTCGGAAGGATTCTGAAATGCACATACTGGTGACTGGTGCCAACGGCTTCGTTGGTGCACATTTGGTAGCCCGCTTGGTCAGTGCCCCCAGTGCTTTGGCGTGGACGCGCCTGACGCTGGTCGACCTTCAACTCCCTGCCTATGACTCTCCCGGCATCTCGTATCTGGCCGGTAGCCTGGCCGACCCACAGGTGCTGGAAGCCGCACTGGCGGTACCGGTGGATGTAGCCTTTCACCTGGCCAGCGTGCCTGGGGGGGCGGCTGAGCGTGATTACGAACTGGGGCGTCAGGTCAATCTGCAAGCTACCTTGGCATTATTCGAACAGCTGCAGCAGCAAGCCAATCCGGCTCGCGTAGTGTTCGCCAGTACTATCGCGGTGTATGGCTCGCCTTTACCTGCAGTAGTCGATGACGAGACACCGCTGCGTCCGGGCTTGAGTTACGGAGCGCAGAAGCTCATCGGGGAAATATTGCTTGAGGACCTGAGCCGCCGCGGGCGCCTGGACGGCATCGCCTTGCGCTTGCCCGGTATCGTCGCGCGCCCCCCACAGTCCAGCGGCTTGCTCTCGGCATTCATGAGCGACTTGTTCTGGAAGCTGCGCGACGGCGAACCCTTCGTATGCCCGGTCAGTGCCGAAGGCACTGCATGGTGGATGTCGGTGCAGTGCTGCGTGGACAATCTGCTCCATGGCGCCCTTATCCCCGCCCAATCTCTGCACCTGAAACGCGTTTTTGCGTTGCCCGTATTGCACCTCACCCTGGCCGAAGTCATTGAGGGGGTCAATCGATACGCAGGATTCACCTCGCCACCCAAAGTGCAATACCAACTTAACCCAGTGTTGCAGTCGACATTTGCCAGTTACCCGCCGCTTGCAAGCCCTGCCGCTCAAGCCTTGGGATTTATCCACGACGGCAGCCTGGAGCAACTGATCAGGCGCACCTTGGGCCCTGCACAAGAAGCATCGCCCGTCGGTTAACGTTGCTCGACCCGGATCACAGCATCGGCCGCCCGATACCGACTGACTCGTTTCGCCTGCTTGAGCAGAACAAACGGCTCTCAAGAACAAAAATAACAGGTAATAAACGCATGAAAGCAGCTTCAAAAAATTGCAGCGCTCGGCTACTCGCTTCCCATCCTGTGCGCCACCGCGTTGGCAGCCGAGCCCAGCGACGTGCTACCGGTGCAGCGCTCGCTACAGGAGCTCCCCTCCAGCATCGACAGCACCAGCCCCAATCAGCGCACCGGCCCACGCGTGCTGTTCGCAGAACCGCACCAGCCCGCCCGGGACGATCGCCTTTTGGTGGACCAGGGACGCTGGCTCAAAGAACACGGAATCAGTCCGCACCTGGGCATGACTGAAATGTACATGCGTAACCCGAGTACCGGGCTGGAGACTGGCAACAAGTCGTCAGTCACGTTTTTCGACATCGGCGCGGACTTCGACATGCAACGCATAGCTGGGATTGGCGGCGCCATTGTGCACTTTCAACAACTCTATGCGCCATGGGTCAGCAACCTCGGCTATGGCTCCCAAGTGGGCGACCCGTTGCTTGGAGAGCCCAATCCATACGTGCCCGAGACCAGCCACTTGACCTTGCTGACCTACGAGCAACGGTTGCTGGATAATCACCTGACCCTAGAGGTAGGAAAGAGTAACGCGGGCAACTATTTCGCATTGCCCCTCTGCAACGTGCCGTTGGGCTGCGTCAATGTGATTCTGCAAGATGCCGCTGCTTTCACCCCCCCCCTATGCCAACTGGGGGGCCCGAGTGGCCTATGACTTCAATCCGCAATGGCGTGCTCAAATAGGTGCCTGGCGCAGCAACAATATGTACCCCTTCACCAATGGCTGGGAGCGTAGCGCCGGCGATAGCGGGGGCACGATGAGTAGCACTTATCTGGCCGATATTGCCTATCGTACGGACTATGGCAATAGCGCCTATCCGACCAGTGTCGAGGTATTAGGCTTTCACAATAATGGCGCGCAGCTCGATCCCTATTACACCGTGGATGGCACATCGCGTGCATCGAGCAGCGCAGCCCCGCGCACCAGTGACGGCATCACCGGCGCCTACCTGGGGGCCAAGCAGACCTTCTGGCGTGCTGATGGCGGCCTCGGTAAAGATAAGCACCCTACTGCGATCAGCGCCTACGTTGCGTATTCGCATCTGTTCGACAGCAATGCCGGCAGTGGTCAGAGCAACGGTATTACGCGTCAGGCAAACACCGGTTTGATACTGTCGGCGCCGTTTCGCAGCCGCCCCTTCGACAGCTACTCTGTGCATATGAACTGGGTCCACCAGACAGCAGACTCCCAACGCTATCTGGAGGAAGCGCACGCCCTGAGCAACCCGGGCAGCACCTATAGTCCAAACGCGGATGAGTTCACGCTGAATCTGGATGCCAACATCGTCTTGGGGGACAGCATCATTCTCAGCCCGTATATCGCGCGCTCGTTCAATGCCAGCAGCAAGCTCAATCCCTATGCGACCGAAAACCCCCGCGATGGCCTGGCCGTGGGGCTGCTGGTACGTGTTCAGATTGACCAACTGCTGGGGCTGGGTGGCATCTAAAACGCTTGGCCTCAAGTGTGCAGACCCACTACGGAAATGGTAACCCGGCCCGTTAGCAGCAGATCCAATCTCGCGTCATCATTTGCACGTCTGGCCGCGGGCTGTGGAGGCTGTTAGCTTGGGTCAATTCGGAACTGGGGGCCATCATGCTGACGATGGTCCTCCAGGATCTAATTCACGCCTGCCTGGGCCCCGCGGTAGTAGCCGACGACTACCAGGTAATCTCCCGCCTTGCGGATCAGCGCGTACTTGTCCTCGACGATGCCAGTCACTGGATTTTTCCACCGATACTCGTACTTGGCCGAGGTGGCGTTACGCATCAATGCCACGATTGGCTGACCCACTGGCCTGCCTGCCGGGTCGTGGATGCTGGTGAAATCAACCCCCAGCAATCGCAGGTTGTACCCATGGGCAACATAGCGATGTGTACGGGCATCTACGACGAAAACATACAGATCGTCTTCACGAAAATCCGCCGACAGATCGTTGATGGCCTTCACTGTGCCCATAGGGTTCTGCTGCATGGCCGCAACGGCATTTTCCAGCAATCGCACCGCTTGTTCTGCGCTCGCGCGGGGAACTGATTGAGTTGCAGCAATGACTCTGTCGCCTACCTTCTGGAAGTACACCCGCTTTAGCTCGATACGATGTTGCGCCTTGTTATCCCAGCGATATTCCACACTTTGGACGCCCTGTTTGCCGATGTTGTCGAACGCATCAGCAAAGGCTGCGTTGAGCTCTGGAGCAAGTACCTTGGATATCTCACGTCCGATAAGCACGGCAGAGTTACCCCCGCTTGCCAGCAGAGTGCCGTGGCTATCGACTACGAATATGAAACGGTCGGCATCGATGAACTCGCCTTGGCGGCTGAATGCCGGCAAGGCTGCATCGCCTTGCACTTGGTAGTAATCAACGGCGCGCTTGAGCAACGCGCTAGCCTGGGCGTCCTGCGGCGCGTCAGTCGCGTGGCCCAAGCTGACCCAAAATCCGAGCCCGGCGGCAAGATAGCGGTTCATAGCGCTGGTACCGATTCATCGAAGATGGCGACCGCGCGAACGAAGCCAGCAGACGCATGCTTGATCTTGTAGGGGAAACAGGACACCTCAAATCCATTGGCTGGCAATTGCTCGAGGTTGGCGAGTTTTTCCATTTGCCCATAGCCAATATCGCGCCCGGCCTTGTGCCCTTCCCAGATGACCGATGCATCACCGGTTTTAGCAAACCGCTCGCGGGTGTATTTGAACGGAGCGTCCCAACTCCAGGCATCGGTACCGACAACCCGCACACCTCGCTCCAAAAGATAAAGGGTGGCTTCGCGCCCCATACCGACGCCGGCGTCCAGGTAGCCAGGTTGGCCGAACAGCGCCCCGGCGCGGGTATTGACGAGCACGATGTCCAACGGCTGAAGGCTATGGCCGATGCGCACCAGCTCTGCTTCAACCTGTGCGGCAGTAACGATGTGCCCGTCTGGCAGCTTACGAAAATCGAGCTTCACGCCGGGCTGCAGGCACCATTCCAACGGCAACTCGTCGATACCCCATGCCGGCTTGCCACCATCGGTGGTGGACGCATAATGCCAGGGGGCATCCATATGCGTACCGCTATGGGTAGTGATACTCAGCCGCTCGGCGGCCCACGACTCGTTATCAGGCATCTGCTCGAGAGAAAGGCCGGGGAACATTGCGGCCATTTCCGGCCAACCCTGCTGATGATCCATGTAGTCGATCTTGGGGAGCAGCGTGGGCGGATCCGTGTAGGGGTTATTGTCAAGGGTAGCGGATAGATCCAGCAGGCGGCGCTTGGCAGTCTTCATATGATTTTTCTCATGGCATTTTGGGTCTGTGCATAGCTCGTCTTCCTTGCCGTGCCGAGGTTGAGAGCGTTGCGAATCAAGGCGCTGGCGTTGCCATCGTGAGTGAATCCGGCGGCGCGGGCATGCGGGCTTTTCAACGGCGGCATGGCCGCGAACAAGGCCTGCAGACGCGCATCGGGCTGGTAGCTAATCGCCGCCCGCCCTGCTTCACCAAAGCGGCTGGCCAACGCATCGACGACCTGCGCAATCGATAAGTGGAGCACTGGCAGCTGCCACACCCGCTCGGTATTGGCTGCGAGCCCGGGCATGTCGGCCGCCTGGATCAAGTTGTTGACGCAACAGCGCGCAGACATCCACCACGCGGTCGCATGCGGCTCCACTGGACAGATATAAGCCTCGCCGGCGGCATAGGCGTGCAGGAGATCGCTCATGAATGCCGAGCGCAAACCATTGGCTTGCCTTGGGCGCGCAACGATCCCTGGCAAACGCAAAGCGCGCCCGTCGACTTCCCCACGCCGCGACAGGTCGCACAGCGCGGTCTCGACCATCAGCTTGTGCGCGCCATAGGAAAGCTCCGGCTGCGTGGCGGCTTGCTCATCCATACGTGCGGGCAAATTCGCGCCGTATACCGCAATGCTGCTGGCGTACACCAGCACGGCGGGGCGCGGCTGGTGACGCAGTTGATCAAGCAGTTCGAGGCTGGCCATCAGATTGACCTGATATCCAAGATCGTAATCCTGTTCTGCGGCTCCACCTGGCACACTGGCCAGGTGAAAGACTACATCTACGCCATCAGCCAATACCCGGCGAACAAACGCTGCATCGGTAATGCTGCCCTCATGCAGGCGCAACCGTGGGTCTGTAGAGAAGCCTTCAAGACGAGCATCAAGCAATAACAGCTTGCCGATAGCGTGACCACAAATCGCCTCGTTTGCCAAGAGCTGGTGAGCCAGCAGCCGGCCAACGAAGCCGTTGGCTCCCGTGATCAATACGCGCATTACTCCCCCTTGGACATTCGGCTGCACCACGCGCTATTCGACAGCGCCGAATATCGACTACCCATCAGCACCCACCCTATCCATCGTGCAGGCCATCGCTGGAGACGAATCGAACCTTGCGGTACTGCAGTGTCATGTCGAGAAACGGGCAACGGTTGTGCCAAGCAGTCAACACATTGCGCCAGCGCACTAGCGGTAACCGTGGATCTATTGATCGGGAGCGACATGGCGTGAACTGGTCGGTGAACCATCACGGGTTTGAAAGTTGGTAGTTCTGCCATGCTGTTCTCCTCAGCTGCCATCGCCAATAGTGGTACCACCATCGACCACTATGTTCTGTCCGGTAATGAAGGCGCCTCCCGGGCTCGCCAGCAGCAGGGCGACCGCCGCGATCTCTTCGGGCAGCCCTATGCGCCGTAGCGGCGTCTGCTCCAGGCGCCTTTTGAGCACCTGGAGGTGCTCGGTCAGTGGGCGGGCGAAGTCGGTCTGAATCAGCCCCGGGCTGATGGCGTTGACACGGATATTGCTGGGACCCCACTCCACCGCCAGGTTGCGCGCCAATTGCGCCAGGCCTGCCTTGGACAGCCCATACAGACCCAAGCTCCGATTGCCACGGACCCCTGCGATGCTGGCCATCAGCACCAGACTGCCGCCGCCAGCGGCGGCCATGCAGGGCAACAGGGCACTCGACAACCACAGCGCACTGCGCAGGTTGACCGTCATGGTCAGGTCCCAGTCGTGCTCGCTGGCGCTGGCGATCGGGCCCATGTGCGGCGCGACGCCAGCATTGCACACCAGGACGTCAATCCGGCCGTGGCTAGCAAGCACTCGGCGGGCCAGTTCATCGACCTCTTGCTGCACGCGCAGGTCGGCGCACACTGCAGTCGCATCCACGCCTTGCTGCTGGAGCTGGACGACGGCCTGGGCGCAATCAGACGTGCTTTCGCTGCTGATGATTACCCTCGCTCCAGCATGCCCCAGTACCTGGGCGATCGCGAGCCCGATACCCCGCGTACCACCCGTCACCAGCGCAACCTTGTCGGCCAGGCTAAATAGCGCGTTCATAAACTTTCTACCTTAGGCCCATTGGGCCAGGGGAAGGTGCCAAGGTGGCTGTCCGCGCCGCCGCGAGACGGGCCTGCAGCGGCTGTTGGCGTATCCGCATCGCTTACAGATCCAGCACCAGACGAGGGCTTCTTGATCGCGAGCAACAAGGCGTGAACTGATCGTTAAGTGCCTGCTCGGCCTGCGTCAGGAACATGTCCCGGTGATCGGGAGTACCTTCCAGTACCCGGGTGACGCAGGTACCGCAGATACCCTGCTCGCAAGAAAGCGGGATATCGATGCCGGCCTCGTTGAGCACCTCTGCGACCGAACGATCGGCCGGCACCTGCAGGCAGCGCCCGGAACTTGCCAGCTGCACTTCGAACGAGCCGTCGTCGGCCTTCACGGTGGGTGCCGCGGCGAAGTATTCACGGTGCAGGTTCTGCTCCTGCCACCCCGCCGTGCGCGCGGCGCCCAACACAAACTCCATGAAGCCGCCCGGCCCGCACACATACAGGTGGTCGCGGGCGCCGAAACCCGCCAATACCGCCGCTGCGTCTAGCTTTTGCTCGGGGGGGCCGTCGTCGAAATGGAAATGCACATGGCCGGAAAATGCCGATGCCCTGATGGTCTCGATGAACGCCACGCGCTCGGCCGAGCGACCGCAATAGTGCAACTCGAAGGGCTCGCCTATCTGCGCCAGGCGCGTCGCCATGCACAGGATCGGCGTGATGCCGATACCTCCGGCGAACAATAGCGAACGCTGGGCGCCATGGGCCAACGCAAACAGGTTGCGCGGCTCGCTGATGACAAGCCGGGTGCCCTCCTCGACCCTTTCGTGCATGGCCTTGGATCCGCCCCGTGAAGCCGGATCAAGGAGCACGCCAATCAAGTAGTGATGGCTTTCGGCAGGCGAATTACACAGGGAATACTGGCGTACCGCGCCCCCCGGGACGTGGACGTCGACGTGAGAGCCGGCACTGAACGCCGGCAACGGGTGGCCATCTGCCGATGCCAATTCAAAACTGCAAATGCCTTCAGCTTCGGTACGCTTGCAAGTGACGATAACTTCTAACATCTTCCTAGCCTCTGCTCTGCTGCTCGGCGGCGATCAGCCGGTCGAGCACGCGCCGGGCGCGAATCGCGCCTGCATCACCGATCAACAACACAGGTTTCAGGTCCCAGAACGAGGTATCCCCCATCATCGCCTGTTGGTTTTCCAGCATGGGCAAATCCTCTTCAGTGAATGGCACGTTGACGGCGGCCACCTGCTCCTCAGCCAGTTGCGCCCCGAACTCGCCCATGGCCTTGGGAAAGCACATGGAGAACCAATAGTGGGTAGTAGTGTCCGTCTCGGGCGTGAACAGATGAGGAATCGGGCTGGCCACCCCCTCGGCGCGCGGCCGCCCGGTAGCAACCGCGCCAGAGAACAACAGCATGTTGGCGGGGGCGTCCCAGCGAACGTCGATCCAGCGGTCCACCAAGGTGCCGCGCGGAATCCTCCAAGCGTCGTAGAGGAAATCCGGCATGATCTCGGCCACAGTCTGCCGATTGGACCAGACCGTATCGGCCGTTTCCTCGACACTGGTGAGCGCACTCTTCACCTTGTCCCCACCGAGGGTACCCGGGTGAAGAAACTCGATGTGGCTGAGGTCCATGATGTTGTCGGTTTCGAGCACATAGTTGGCCTTGGCATGCAGGTAGCGCTTGCCTACGTAGAAGTGTTCCGGGTCCATGCAACTGAAATCCGGAATCAACGATGGATCTGCCTGTGCGGCATCGCCCATCCAGATCCACAGCAGGCTGTAACGCTCGACTAACGGGTACTTCCTGACCTTCGCTGCCTTGGGGATGGAGCCATCGCCATGGGGGTTGTGCACGCAGGCCCCGCTGCCGTCGAATTGCAGGCCGTGATAAGCGCAGCGCACCGCGTCGCCTGCCAACGTACCCATGCTCAGAGGAGCAAAGCGGTGTGGGCAGCGGTTGGAAATGGCTTGGGCCTGCCCCGCAGTGTCGCGAAAAAGCAGCACCGACTCATTGAGCAAGGTGCGCTGAAATAATGTGCCGCTCGACACTTCAGTGTCCCAGGCGGCGGCATACCAGGTATTGCGTAAGAAACTCATGGGGTTTCTCCTCGAAAATCAGGCGGAATCTGGACGATCTGTGGTCAGGCGCTCTTGGCTTGCAGCACAGCCGATTCGCTGTCGATCAAGCGCTTGAGTACTCGCCGGCACCGAATGGCGCCGGCATCGACAGGCAGCAGCACAGGGTTCAAACCCAGCAGATCGACATTGCCCATCTGGCGTTGCTGCGCCTCGACCATGGGCTTGTCTTCATTGGCAAACACGCCCAGCAGCATCTGTTGGATAAAGTCATTGAGCGGCTGATTGTCACGTTCGAAACTGCGGGTGTTAGCGTAGAAATAATGGGTATTGCCCGCATCCTGCGGCGTCATCAAATGCAGGTTGACCGAATGCGGGCCGTCCTCGACCGCGGCCCCCGGCTCCGTGGCGCCGCTCCTGAGGAGCATGTAGCCCGGCGGGTGCCACACGACGTCAGCCCACACGTCAGCAATGCTGGGATCCTTCAGGTGTGCGCCGAACGCCGGTGGAGGAGCTTCGTTAGGCGCCCACCAACTGATACGCACCTTGTTGTCGGGCAGCTCTTGAACCTCGGCACGGGCGCTGGACAAAGCGCCGCCCCCCAACGTATCGGGATGCAGATAATCGACATGACTCAGGTCCATGATGTTGTCGGACAGCAACTCATAGTTCGCCTTGGTCGGCAGATAGCCCTTGCCCTTGGCCGCTGCGGGCGCCTGCTGGTAGAACGCGAAATCAGCAATGCTGCTTTCATCGGCGAGCGCCACATCGCCCGGCCAGAACCAGATCAACCCATCTCGCTCGACCACCGGGTAGGACCGCACGCAGGCGGCCTTTGGAATCTTGCCGTCGCCATGGGGGTTGTGCGCGCAGGCACCGCTGCCGTCAAAATGCAGGCCGTGATAAGCACACTGGATACTGTCACCCACGCGTTTCCCTTCATGCAGCGGAGCAAAACGATGAGGGCAACGGTCGTAGATCGCCTGCACGCTGCCCTGGCTGTCCCTGAAGAACAGGATGGGTTGCTCCAGCAGCGTGCGCGCCAACAGATCTGCTGCCGAAATCTCGTCGGCCCATGCAGCGACGTACCAGGTATTGAGTAGATATTTCATCGCTAATCACCTCTTTCTTATTGTCTTGCAGACGTCCAGGCCAACGGGTTCGACGCTGCCGCATACTTTGCGCCGTGCCACACGCTGTGGGACCACTGTTGGTGGGGGGCTTGCGCCCTCAAGCTGTGGGATATCGCAGGTTTCGCTTGCGGCCTGAACATCCTGCTTTTGCACTGGCAGGAGGAAATAGGCAAGCGCGGGCAGCAGGATAAGCGCGCCAATCATGTTCCAGATGAACATGAACGCCAGCAGTATCCCCATATCTGCCTGGAATTTGATCGGCGACAGCACCCAGGTGCCCACGCCTATGGCCAGTGTCACACCGGTCAACATCACCACCTTGCCGGTAAACAGCAGCGCCCGGTAATAGGCTTCCGACAGGCTCGCGCCATTGCGCAGTTGGCCGAGTACGATGCTCATGACATACAACGCGTAATCGACGCCGATACCCACGCCCAAGGCGATCACTGGCAACGTGGCAACCTTGACTCCAATCCCTAGCCACACCATCAGGGCCTCGCAAAGTACCGAGGTGAGCATCAGTGGCAACACCGCACAGAGCACCGCGCGCCACGAGCGGAAGGTCACCATGCACAGCAGTACCACAGCGCCGTAAACCCACCAGAGCATCTCGCGGCTGGCCTGTTTGACCACGATATTGGTGGCCGCCTCGATTCCCGCGCTACCTGCCGCCAGGAGAAACTGGGCCTGGTCGCTGTCGTTGACCTTGGCAAAGGCTGAGACGCTATCGACCACCCGTTCGAGCGTGTCCGCCTTGTGGTCCGACAGGTAGGCGTACTGGGTCAGCAGGCTGCAGTCATCGTTGTACAGCCCACGCGGCGCGCCGGCGGTGACCATGTTCAAAGTGGTCTGGTTATTCAGCAGTTCGTACCATTTGGGGCTGCCTTCGGAGAGGCCCACCAGGACTCGGCGATTGAGCAGCGCCAGCGAATTGGTCGAGTCGACCCCTTCCAGGCCTCGCAGTTGCCAGTCGAGGTTGTCTACCCGGCGCAGCGTGTCATAGGATGCACAACCGCCGGGAGGGGTTTTGACCATGACCGCAAACACGTCACTGCTGGCACCGTAGTGCTGGGTGACATAGCGGTTGTCCTGGTTGTAGCGCGAGTCGGCGCGCAGCTCCGGGGCACCGGAATCCAGGTCGCCGATCTTCAAGTGCAAACTGACCCAATATCCGCCTGCGGCCATCAGCCCCGCGACAACGACGCAGGACGTCGCCCAACGTTTGTGGGTGAACAGGTCGAGGAATTTCCACACCCGATGCTTTTCCTGGCCGGCACGCTCCGCCGCCTCCGCGCGCAGGCTGCGCCGCGCTGCGACTTCGCTGACGCCGATATACGACAGCAGCACTGGCAGCAGGATCAAGTTGGTGAACACCAGTACCGCAACGCCGATGCTGGCGATCACGGCGAGGTCCTGGATGACTTGGATCTTGATGATCATCAGCACCGCGAAACCCACTGCGTCGCACAGCAACGCGGTGAGGCCCGCGAGGAACAGCCGGCGGAAGGTGAACCGCGCCGCCACGAGTTGGTGCATACCGCGGCCGATATCCTGCATGATGCCGTTCATTTTCTGAGCACCGTGGCTCATACCGATGGCGAACACCAGGAATGGGACCAGTACCGAATACGGATCCAGTTCGTAACCGAGCAGCGGCAGCAATCCCAGTTGCCAGACCACCGCGATCAACGAACAGATCAAGACCAGCGCGGTGCTGCGCAGACAGCGGGTGTACCAGAACAGCACTATCCCGGTGATCACAATAGCTGCGGCGAAGAACATGAGTATCTGCCGCAGACCAGCGATGAGATCACCTACGACCTTGGCGAACCCCGTGATGCGCACCTCGACGCGGTCGCTCTGGTATTTGCTGCGCAATGCGTCGAGCTGCGACGACACAGTGCTGTAATCCAGGGCGCTACCGTCCGGCGTAGTGGCAAGGAGCGGGACATAGATGATGCTCGACTGCTGGTCGAACGACACCAACTGGCCAATCTCATTGGAACGCTCGACGTTGCGGCGCAGCGCGTCGAGGCTCTTGGCGCTACCATCGTAGCCATCCGGGATGACCGGCCCCCCTTCAAGTCCCTCTTCGGTTACGCCTACCCAACGGGTGGCGGGAGTCCAGAGCGACTTCATGAAGGCCCGGTCCACGCCTGGCAGCAGATACACTTCATCGTTGAGGCGCTGCAAGGTCTGCAAGTAATCCTTGTCGTAGATACCGGTGCCTGCCTTGTTCACCACCGCGATGCGTACTGCGTTGCCCAGGCCGGAGAGATCCTTGCGGTGCTCCAGATAGTTGACGATGAAGGGATGATCACTGGGGATCATCTTTTCGAAGCTGGCATTGAGTTGCAGACGCGTGGCCTGCCATCCCAACACAAGGGTGGCCAACACGCACAGCAATAGCACCAACTGACGATGGTTAAACAGCGCACGCTCCAGCAGTGAGCCTGACGCTGTGTCGAATTCGCCAACGCCATTGGCCGGGCGAGCGGCTGAAGAATGATTCGAGGGTTGCATGGTTTACTCCGCAATCGACTGTGCTGCCGCCACCGCTGGCGAAAACCGCGTGACCCCGGTAAACCCTACGCCGGTCAGGCTACCGTCAGGCGCCTGTGCCACGTCGGTCAGGGGATGCCCGGGGGGTGTTTGCAAGGGGGTGAGGTGCAATTTCGTCACGTCGCTCTGAAACACGCCACCCGCCTGGTCAACGAACATCAGCCGGTCGCCCGTCATGGTGATCGCATTGACTGACACAGCGGCCGAGCCAGTGACTGGCCGAAAGCTCTGGCCCTGATCATCGGAGAAGAACACCTTGCCGCGCAGGCCAGCAATGACCAGGCCACCAGCAGGCAATAATGCCGCACTGAAATAACTACCTTCGTAAGGGCTTGCTAGCGCATCGAAGCGCTCGCCGCCGTCACCAGAACGCAACACCAGACCCTGTTCTCCCACCAGGTAAATCTGCTGCCCGGCCTGCGCCACTGCATACAGGTGCAGGCCCTGAGGATTGGGCAGTCGCCCCATCCAGGAGGCCCAGGTGGCGCCACCGTCGTCCGTATGGAAGGCCAGACCAAAGGCGCCGACCGCAGTGCCGTGGTTGGCATCGGCGAATGCCAGGGCGAGGAAAGGCTTGTCAGCACCATCCTCCACCAAGCGTCGCGCTGCCGATATTCGCTGCTGTGCAGCAACATCCGTTGCTTCGGCCGAGGCCGCGGTCAATTCCAGCTGAGCCGCCTGCCGGCCATCGAGTTGTACGGTCCAGCGTTCACCACCATCGGACGAATGCAGGATCACCCCTGCATGCCCGACCGCCCAGCCGTTTGCTGCATCCACGAACTGCACGGCGGTCAGCGTGCAGCCGACTGGCACACTGGCTTGCCGCCAGCTTTGCCCATTGTCGTCCGACAGCAGCACTAGCCCACGCTCGCCCACTGCTACCATGCGTTGACCTGCGCGGGTAATCGCTTGCAAGACCGCGCGGTCGGACTTGGCGGTGAGTACCGCTGGCGTGCTCAACGCGTCGTTGCCCGGCTGGCTGGCCCCGGCGCTACCCAGCACCAAGGCACAGCCGGCGGCGATCCACAGCCCGAAAAATCCAGATTTCATCGCTCACACCCCTAATTGCTGTTCGATTACTCCAAGAGCAAGCGCTGCTGTGGGTCAACGAATACCTTCGCCCGCCATTGCATCGGGGGTGAACGTCGAATCCTTGACTGGGCTGACGATGTGGTACTGCTCCTTGGCTCCCGACGGGATATTTAAGGCGAACCAGCTACCCGAAATGAGGTCGTAGAACCCGGCCATGGAGGCAGTGGTTGCAGGGATATCAGGCATAGCTACCATTGGCTGCCAGATCACCTTGACGAGCTGGCCTTGCTGGTCATAGCGCTCACCCAACACGGCCGTCCAGGTGTCTTCATCCAGGTAGTACGTGCTCTTGGGCAGCACGTGTCGCTTCCCGGCGGCCAGCGTTGCCTCCACCACCCACACCCGGTGCAGCTCCCAGCGTTGCGACTGCTGAGTCAGGTGGTGCTTATCGAGCAGCGCGGTAGGCTCGGCAACGGTGAATATCTTGTTGTCGTTATAGGGCAGGTACATTTCTTTTTTACCCACCAGCTTCCAGTTGAAGCGATCAATGCGGCCATCGAATACCGACAACTCGTCGAAGCTCATCACACCGGCGGTCGAAGGCGTTGGCGTATCGCAGCAGGCATTGGGAAGCTTGCGCACACGCCGCTGCCCTGGCAGGTAGGTCCACGCCGCACTTTTGTCCTGGTCCAGATCGATACGCCCGACTATGCCCTCGCCAGCCCGCAGCGGTGGGCCGGAGTTGACCAGGCGCACCGTCCAGAACGTCCCTTCGGCACTGCCGCCGGGCAGATAGTACGGCATCTGGAATTCACCCAGTCCCACCGACGTCAGCACCGGCTTGCCATCCGAGGTCACCAGATACTGCGATGCGGTTTCCCGCCAGGAGACACCGCGCCAACGCAGCAGGTGATTCCAGATCGCCTCCACTCCATCCTTGGGAATGGGGAAAGGAATTCCGCCCTGGGCTGTCGCTTCCGGCATCGGGCCACCCGCGCTATCGACGATCTTGACCGTGGTGGCGTTCTTGAACGTCTGTTCGTAGACGGACGCCGGCGCCGCCGCGGTACGCCGCGTGGCGTATACGTCCAGCCGGTAGCTGTCGGGGTACTTCTTGAACATCGCCTGGATGCCGGGGGCCAGCTTATCGGCGTACTGGCTCATATTCTGCGCGGTGATGGTGAACAGCGGCTTGTCGGCGGAGAACGGATCGCCGCGCTTGCCGACCGCCAAGCTTTTGTCCACGGTGGTGTAACCACCATCCCACCCGGGAATCGAGCCATCGGCGTTGGCACCGCGCTCGGCCCCCATCGGCGTCAGCGTAGTCTTGAGCTTGGCAGCCTCATCGACAGAAACGGCGCCGAGAACTCCATTGGCCATGAGCAACGACGCGCTCAGAGCACTCAGCATGCAAAGTAATTTCTTATAGTTTTTCATTTCGCTACCCTTGGGCTCAGAAAGTACGACTGAGGCTGAACGCGACGAAATCGCGGTCCTTGCTGGTTTGGTCGAAGCTGTAGTTGCTGCTGGCGTCCAGGAATGTGCCGGCTGGACCGTAGTAATGGGTGTAGGTCAAGCCGATATTCCAGACGTTGAGATAGTTGCCTTTGAGGCCGATGTTGATATCGCCGCCACGGTTAGGGCCGAACGCGGTACCCAGTGCCGATGACGCCCCATGGGTAAAACTCACGCCCATTGGCACACTGAGGTCCAAGCCGGCGAAGGCCTGGCGGTACATGGGTTCATATACCGTGCGCACCGACCAGGCATCGCGATCGGCGTTGGGGTCCACGGCATCGGCGTTTTTGCTGACGCTGAGCGTGCGGTTCCAAGCAACCTCGCCCAGCAGGTTCGCCTCCCGTGAAATGAACGAAGGATCGAGCGTCGCCAGCCAGGAGAAGTTCGCATGCAGGGTACGACCCGTGGCATACAGCGGGTTTCGGTCGTTATCGATTCCCTCACCCACCAGCAATACTCGCTGCATAGTGGACGCCAGCGGCTGGTTCCAGCGGGTGGAAATCTCACCGGCCAGGTTGTAGTTGTTGATGGCAGTGGAGAAGCTCGCGCCAATGCTCTCGATACCTTCCGGGTAAACCCAGTAGTACGAACCGGCCTGGCCGGTCACCGGGTTGAGCGCTGCCAGGTCGGGGCGAATGTTCAATTGGGGGTTCTTGTCGTGGTAACGGATCGCGTAGAAGCCCCAATCCACGGTTTCGGTCCGCCAGCGCAGCTGTACGCCGCCCTGTCCCGAATTGCGCGCATCCTTGTCTTGACCATGGTAAAACGCCAGGTTCTGCCCACCGGGGATGACTGGACCACCAATGAAGAGCCTTTCGTTACCCTCGCCGAAGGTATCGGTGCTGGAAAAATAACTCCCCGCCGCAGGAAGCCGATTTTCCTCCCACTCGAATTGATAGTAGGCACCCACGGAAACGTCTGGCGTGATCTGCAGCTGGCCGGACATCTGCTTGACCGGCCGAATGATCTCCTTGAACTGACTATTGGGTACCGACAAGGCTTTCACCACATCAACCGGCGCCATTCCACCGGCGATGCCATTCTGCCCATAGAACAGGCTTTCGCCCCACTGCATTGCGTACTGCCCTACCCGCCCACTGGCGGCCATACCCCCCAGGTCGGTCTTGCCGAACACGAAAGCATCCAGCAACTCGGCCTTGCGCCCATGCACGTCGCGGGTATCGTCGGTGAAATGGTCATAGGGCACCGAATAACTGTTGGCCCGGTCTGCCGAACCGTTATCGGTGCTCTTGTTGTAGACATCGTCGTACCACGCGGCACCACTGACGCGCACGCCCACGTCGCGGTACACCACGTCCAGCTCCGATAGCAGGTCCAAGCGGTTGGAGATCAGGCCTTTATCGAAGTTACGGTCACCGTCATCCTGGTTGAGCGCGGTGCTCCCCTCGGTCAACTGGCCGCTTTGCGCACGGGTGCGCCAAGCTGCGCTATATTTCAGCGAGTTGTCCCAGCGTACGCTGAGGTCAGGTACGCTGGTATCGATCTCAAAGGCGTATACGGTAGGCGAAGCGATCAGCGCTGCCAGCAGCGTGAGCTTCATATGGAGTGACGAGTCGGTGCAGCGACGCCGGGGCGAAACGATCTTGTTAGTCGTCATTATTGCGACCTTTTGTTGTTGTTAGACCTTGTGGGTACTGCCAGGCAAGGGGCCCCCCTCTGCCCTTGGATGGAACCTTTTGTGCTAAACAGGCTGCGCGGTCAGCTTTAGCATGTCCTTGAGCAGGCCGATCCGATCGAAGCTATGGTCTTTTTCGATCTCTTTATCGCCTGCCAACACTGACTTTTCGCTGATGAACTTGCAGCGTTCGAAGCGACGGACCATGAAACGCTGTAGTTGCTCGGCCAGCGAGCCACTGCCGCCGAGCTCCTCACCCAGCACTACGGCGTCTTCGATCGCCATACCAGCGCCTTGGCCCAAGTGGGGCGTAGTGGCGTGCGCCGCGTCACCGATCAACAGCACCCGGCCCCTGAACCAGGGTTCGTCGACAAACACCACCTCCATCGGCTTGTAAACCACTTGGGCACTGTCGGTGATCTGTTCGCGTAGCTCGCCGATCAGGCCGGTAAAACCTTCCAGGCGATCACGCATCTCTTGCGCAAGGGTCGTCGGCTCCTTCCATGGGTTGCCTGGCTCGTAAGAAGTCAGGTACATGTACATGAGGTTGTCGGCGAGCGGACATAGGCCGGCGACGCCTTCACGGCCATGGAAGTTGGCTAGATGATCGATTTCCGGGCGGCGGGCAAAGTTGTAGCGCCAAACGGCCTGGCCGGTGAAACGCGGCTGGTACTGGTCGCCGAAGATCAGGCTACGTACCTTGGAGAACAATCCATCGGCGCCCACTACAAGGGCGTAACGGCCGCGAGTGCCGTTGGTGAATGCGACATCGACGCCTTCTGCGTCCTGTGCCAGCGCATCGACGCTAAGCCCCAGGCGTACGTCAGCGCCAAGCTCGATTGCCGTTTTGCTCAGTACTTCATGCAGTGCCAGCCGCGATATGCCGACGTTGGCAGGATATTCAGGGCCAGCCAAGCGCGGCGAAGGGATCCGAGTCTCATTGCCGTCCAGGTCAGAGATACTCACGACCTCGAACGGGTAAGCTGCCTCCAGGTAGGCGTCCAGCAGCCCTAGCCTGGACATTTCACGCACCACATTGCTTTGCTGGATGATGCCGACACCGTAAACGGTCCATTTAGCTTTCAGCTCGACTACATCGACCGCTATGCCCCTGCGGCGCAGCGCAATAGCGGCGCACAAGCCACCGATACCACCACCCACGATTAAAACCTTGCTCACTTCGCTCATTTTTCTGTCTCTTGTTTTTTTAGAGTTTTTCAAGGCTTGCGAAAGCGGGGCTGGACGCCGATTCGCAGCGAGGTGTGACTATCGCTCGGTGCGAACCCGTAGGAGGAAAGTTAATGCGATGGGGGGCGTTTGACTAATCGCGAGTTAGGATGGAAAGTATCGCGAAAATAAATACAATGATGAGGGTACTTCTCCGATGCGATTCCACCAGCTGGATCTCAACCTGCTTTTCGCTCTCGACATTTTGCTGGAGGAACAGAACATCACCCGTGCAGCCGAGCGACTGCATATGACGCAATCGGCGACCAGCGGAGTACTTAGCAGACTGCGCGCCTATTTCGACGACGAACTATTGGTGCAGGTGGGGCGCACAATGCAACCTACGCCCTATGCAAAGCAGCTTGAACTGCCCGTTCGCGAAGTACTCCTCACCATCCAGTCCTCGATAACCGCGAAGCCCGTACTCGACCTCTCGACCAGCAAACGCCACTTTCGGCTGATCATCTCGGATTACCTCATCAGCACCGTATTCGCAACAGTGGTTCAGGAAGCCTATCGGCAGGCTCCGCAGATCAGTTTCGAACTGATTTCTCCCGGTGATACGTCGTACCATCTGCTCAGCCGGGGCGAAATAGACCTCATGATTTGCCCTGAGCAGTACCTGACCAGCGAACACCCCTCCGAACGTATTTTTGACGAAGAGCACGTTTGCGTTATCTGGAAAGACAACACTGAGATTGGCGAAATACTCTCGCTAGAACAGTATCTTGAGGCTGGGCACGTAGCGACTGGATTTGGCCGCAATCGACGGATGGGGATCGAGGAATGGTTCATGAGCGAGTATGGATGCGCTCGCCGAATCGAAGTGGTCACAAACAATTTTACCACCCTGCCGCAACTGGTGGTCGGCACACATCGCATCGCAACGATGCACAGGCGTCTGGCAATCCAATTCGCGGCTTTGATGCCACTTCGTATCCTTCCAGCTCCGGTCAAACTGCCGACTATCACCGAGTGCATGACCTGGCATCGAAGCATGGAGTGCGACCCTATGCTGCGTTGGTTACGCCGCGTGATACTCGACACCATGTCCCAGCCGGAGCCCACCACCGTCGCTCCATTGGCGAACGCTGGCGTCCTCCGGCAAGACTTTACCGATCATTTTCGAAGCCTGGCGCCTAGCCGGAACTAGCTTGTCCGGAAAGAAATACCCGGCCGGTAGAGTCCACGAAACAACACACCGGCGTTAGACTTTTACCAAGACAGGGCCCATGAATGCACAGGCCGGAGGCCGGCACAAAATGTGCACCATGGGCATAGCAGATTATTCGCTGGCCATCTGCGGACAGGAATCGGTCCTTGCGGTACTCCATGGATACGTTCAGGTGGGGGCAGCGATTACGGTACCCTATGATCTGCCCGCCATGGCGCAGCACCAAGATGCTGTCGCGTCCCTCCTGCCAAGGATCGAACCCCTTGGCTTCGCCTTCCCGAAGGTCACTGGCCTTGCATAAGTAAAGGTCCTGCCAAGTCTTGTCCGGCGGCCAGTCACTCAATGGGGACCACCGCCAGGTGCCCACTTGGGCTGCGCGGTAAAAAGAAATAGTTGCGAAGCGTCGGCCGAAAGCGAGGCCTCACGTGCAGTCCAATTCTCGTCATGCTTATCCATGTCGGCGTCGTACTCGATATGGCACCCTAACGGGCTGTTGAAGTACCAGAACCAGTTGGAACCATATAAATGCCTGCCTGGCCCCCAGAAACTGGTCCAGCCTCTTGCGGCAAAGCGCGTTCCTGCTAGCATCACCTCGGTGCCACTGCCCATATGGAAGGTGAAATGCTCGCAGCCTTTCATCTGCGGCGGAGTCTGGATCATGAACAGGCAGTGGTGATCATCAGAGCCAGCCGGACGCATGAACGGCCCCACGCCGGTAAACCGGTCGGTGGTCACGAAGCCTAGGCGCTGAATATAAAAAGCCTCTGCCTTGACGCAATCGGGTACGAAATAAACAACATGGGACAAGGAGCGCGGCAACGCGGGCATATCCGGGCTGATTCCCAGCTGGTTGAGGCCACGCTGTGGCGCCGTCCCAGGGGCGTTAGTGAGATCCGCAGGCGCCACAAAGGGGCGCCGCACGCTGAGCTGGAACGCAATCGCGAAGCCCATGTCATCAGTGCTATGCACCGAGCCATCATCGTGTCGATATACCGCCCGATCAGTGGCCAGGTTCGTGGCGATGCCTTCCAAGGTCGCACGGTCGGTTACTCCGTACACGGTTTCGCGCAGCGAAGGTGCCGGACCGATAGCCCCTGGCAGCGACGGATCGTCCGCGAGGCGGATGATGATCGACGTACCATCCAGCGCTTCAAACTGCCCGCCACGCTCATCGAGCATGACCGTACTCAAGCCATAATCCTGCAAATGTCGAGCGCAGGCGGCAATATCATCGACACCGAACACCAAGGTATCGAGCCCTAGGATATTCATTGAGTTCTTTCTCGTTCGCTTGTTGGACGAAACTGGTTAATGCTTCCTGTTGCAGATGCTTCTACGCCTCCCCTCCGATGATCGAGACTTCCCTCGCGTATACGAAGAAAGAGCCTTGGGGCTCCACTACCCCGTCTTCGCCCAGCAGCCGCATCAACAGACGCTGGTAGGCGCGGAACGTCGTCAGGTCGCGCTCATCCTCGAACCAAAAACTGGCCAACCCTTGATGGACTTCAATGTCCGGGCCGAAGTAGGCGGTGATTCTGTCGCCCTCGGGAATGTACTCGGCACGAACGTGCCGGCGCACTGCTTGGGCAAACTCTGGACACTGCTGCTGTGCGGCCTGGTGCGCGATCTCCCAGGCGCTGACGAATGCGAGGAGGTCCACCCCAGGCGCCTGCTTTAGAAAGTGCATGACCTTCACGCCACCTTTCCCAGGCGTAGGTACTTTTATCTCCCGTTCGCTCATCAGTTGCGCCGCCTGACGAGTCAGATCGGCGAAATTGGCGCCGTCAGGCCCAACCTTTTGCTGGGTATGTGGATCACTGAAAGTTTCTATGAGGCCTGCGTAGTCGTCGAAATACAGCTCGGTAATGGAGTCACGATGGAATGTCTGGTGGTAGCCCGTATCGGACTCCGCCCCAAATGCTCCATCGAAGACGTGGTTCTGCATGTATTTTTTCAAGCCTAACGGTTTGATACGGGAAATCGCACCGTGGGTATGCTCGACATATTGGAGACACTCCGCGTGGGTCATTCCGGGTTTGCGCCGCATGGCGGCGACCATCTTGATCATTCGATTTCTCCTGTGAACGCTTCAGTAAGCACCTTGCGATGCCAAACAATGCGACTCTTCATTTTGAGGTTGAAATGGCCGACGGCCACATTGAATTCATCGCCCACACGCCGTAGCCCGGCAGTGATGGCATGCAAGCTGGCATTTACTCTGCCCCCCTGCTCGGCGACGTCGCGAACAAGCAGCACACTGTTATGGCAAGATTGAGCACCAAGCCGATGGTTTGGTCTGCGACGGCCTTGATCACAGCCATTACCCCACTCCAGGAGTACCAGCTTGATTGTGCAGTTGCGCGCTGCGTTTACCTGGCAGCATGATCGAATGATGGGTAGTCGATGCGACAACGAGGGGTGGGCACACCACGAGACCGGATCCGAGGGTGAGCTTGCTGCCGATAGGGAGGTGGCTGAACAGTCGCAATAGTGATGAACTTGCGTGTGTCATGCTGTGTTTGCCCTATTGTTATTGTACTCCGGGCTGTTTCACGTCAACACCGCTCCGGGAATAGCTCAATGTAAAACTCGGGCACCTATCCCGACCAATCTATATTTGAGCTATGTGGTATCGCATAGCTCAATGCTTGCTCGATCACGGCGAGAGTCAATTCACCCGCAGGGTAGCCAAGGCCTTTGCGCATGGCGGCTTCGTTCACTGGTTTGAGCGCCAAGTACGTCCGTCCAAAGTAATCCCATGTATGTGTAGTAGCCGGCTACTCGCGCCCAAGTTGACCGGGCGGTGCACGCGCACATGGAAGCGCCAAGAACCCACCGCCCGCAACAGGCACGGCAATTGCAATTTCAGTCCAACCCCTCACGCAGGTTGTCTGATGCAGCAGTTTTTTCAGTCCGCCGACATGTCCGAACATGCCAGCCACCTCAGTGGCTGGGACCAGCGCTACGACCAGTTGAGCAACGGCCCCGTCGATGCCGCACTGTGGGTGCGCGACGTGGGCAGCGTGCGACTGTTCCGCGAGCGTTTGAGCCAGGCTGCCATCCAGCACATGCGACTGCCGCGCGACCACCTTAACCTGATCGTACCGCTGGTGTGGCCACAGCGGTGCAGCCAGCAGCCGTGGGTGCTGGACGGGGTCAATCTGCTGCCCAACCAGCACGAGTTCCGCACTGTCACTGGCGCCGGCATGGACGTGCTGGGCCTGTCCGTGCCCTATGCCGATCTGACCGACCTGCTCAGCTACAGCGCCCTCGCCCGATGCCGCGCCAACCACGTCGTACAGGGCATGGCCCTGACGTCGACAGCCCACCAGGGCGCGTGCCGCGAACTGGTGGAGTTGCTGATGGGGCCAACGCACAGCGCGATCAAACCGCGACTGCTGGACCTCACTGCACGCCTGCTGGCCGAACTCGACAACCTGCCGGCCCGCCCGATCAGCCTCACCACCCGCCAGTACATCGTGCAGCGCTGCCACGAACTGGTGATGGATGCACCGCAAAGCGCCGGCAACCTGGTGGACCTGTGCAAACGCCTGAGATCTCCCGACGCACCCTGCAGTACAGCTTCCAGAGCGTGGCCGACGTCAACCCGGTGCAATACCTGCGCTCCATCCGCCTCAACGAAGCACGGCGCGCGTTGAGCAGCCACCCCGAGGCCCGCATTAGCGACATCGCGGCTCAGTGGGGTTTCGAGCACACCAGCTATTTCTGCAGCCAGTACCAGAAGTTGTTTGGCGAGAGGCCATCAAAATGCCGTGCCCGCCTTTCCAGTGACTCAATGGCGACATAGTTTTTTAGGCCCTGTATGCAATGAACTATCGCAGACACTTCATGGAACAAAACACAGAAACCGTCGGGGCGGGCATCGGAATCGAAAGGAAAATTGGTCGATTTCTTCAAGCTCGGTCACAGCGGGGGTCCGCCGTTTTCGGCGGCATCAACGCGATGGATCTGGCAGCCATCCGGCTGAAGAGTGGAGTGTCTCAAGCTTTTATATTCACTAACCGAGTCTGCCCCAGTTTTTCCCGCAACCAGGTCCCTGCTTTACCCAACCGAAACAGTGAGGCCCAAACCATATCTACCCCAACTGTCCAGTCCGTGAACGGGTACGCCTCCAACTGCAGCTCAACCAGCCTGCCATCTGCACTCAGGTCTCGCATGAGCTGTCTAGGTATGCTAGCCCAGCCCATCCCTTCCTTCAGCAGGTTCATCATTGTCAAATAACTCTCGAAGCTCCAATGGTTGGGCGAATTAAGGTACTCGCTGGTAGGAAGGTTGTCCTGGAAAGGCAAATAGACCAACTGGCGGAAATTGCTCAACTGGTTGAAGTTAACGGGGCCCATCTGGGCTAACGGATGATTGCGGGCAACCACATTGCAGAAGGTAACGCTGCCCAAGCGCTTGAACTGCAGATCCTTCGGGTAATGGGCCCGAGTACACATGATCCCCAGTAGCACCTTGCCCGCCTCGACCAAGCCGAGGGCATCCTGCCGGGAGGGATGGAGCACCGTCAGGTCGACATGGCTGAAGCGTCGAGAAAACTCCTCCAGCACGGGAGCAAGCGCCTGGTAATGGACGGCATCGTCAAGGCTGATCACCAGCTCCGTTTCCAGCTCTTGCGCCAGGCTGCTCGCACGATTTTCCATGTTAAAGCACTGGCCCAAGATGGCGTCGGCATCGCGCAGCAACGCGCGTCCTTCGTTGGTCAAGAGCGGATAACGGTGGGTACGATCGAACAGGGTCACCCCCAGGTCGATCTCAAGGTTAGCGACAGAAATGCTCAACGCCGACTGCGACTTGCCCAGCTTGCGAGCCGCGGCCGAGAAAGAACGTTCACTGGCCACCGCCGAAAACGCCGTCAGTTGCTCCAAGGACAGCCTCATGGATACACCATAAAAAAAATCAATAGATCCCATTTTTACACCAGGGACGACTGAGCGCATTTTGGCCTGGCATCAGCCGATAATTCTAATGATTTCCCAACCAACACTGCCTCGACCATAGCAACAAGGAGAGGACATTGACCCTTACCGTGCACCCTGTTGATCAACGACTACCGTTGGTTCAAACCGTGATATTGGGCCTTCAACACGTGTTAGTGATGTATTCGGCGTGCATCATCGTACCGCTGATATTCGGTGCAGCCCTGAAACTGCCCAAAGAGCAGTTGACCTTGATTATTAATGCTGACTTGTTCTGCGCTGGCCTGGCAACGTTACTGCAATGCGCGGGCAGCCGGCTGTTCGGTATTCAACTTCCGGTCATGATGGGTGTGACCTTCGTCTCGATCACGCCAATGATCGCCATCGCCGTCAATCCAACCCTCGGCTTGCCGGGCGTATATGGTGCAATCATCGCCTCAGGGCTCTTTGGAATTCTGGTGGCACCCGTCATAGGGCGGCTTCTGCGCCTATTTCCGCCTGTGGTCACTGGCACGGTCCTGTTGGTGATCGGCATCAGCCTGATGCGTGTAGGCATCGACTGGTCGGCCGGTGGGCATCCCGCCCTGGCCGACGGCAGCCCGAACCCGGATTACGGCAACCCGGTCTATCTGAGTATCGCGCTCTTGCAATTGGCTCTGATCCTGGGTATCAACCGCTTTGCCAAAGGCTTTCTGGCCAACGTCGCGGTGTTGCTCGGTGTGCTGGTGGGCTTTGGCGTTGCGTGCTTGCGCGGCGATATCGTGCTTGACGGCCTAGGCCAAACCCCCTGGTTTTCGATGATTACCCCGTTAGCGTTTGGCGTGCCGACCTTCGATGGCGCCGCCATCGTCTCCATGTGCCTGGTCATGCTGGTCACCCTGGTTGAATCCACCGGGATGTTCCTGGCACTGGGCACGATGGTAGACCGCCCGACCACACCTGTGCGGTTAGTTCGCGGCCTACGTGCCGATGGTCTGGGTGCAATGATCGGCGGCGTTTTCAACGCTTTTCCCTACACCTCTTTCTCACAAAACATCGGTCTGTTGACCATCACCGGTGTCAAGAGTCGCCATGTTTGCGTGGCCGGGGCACTGATGCTCATGGGGCTGGGCCTGTTTCCTAAATTGGCCTACATCGTAGCGTCTACCCCTCAGTACGTACTCGGTGCGGCCGGCATGGTCATGTTCGGCATGGTCACGCTGATGGGGGTACGCATTCTATCCACCGTCGACTTTGATCGATCGCGCCACAATCTGCTAATCGTGGCGACCAGCGTGGGTATCGGTATGATTCCGATGGTGTCGCCTCTCTATTTTCAGGCGCTGCCGGCGTGGAGCCGGGTGTTTACTGAAAGCGGGATCATTCTTTGCGTGTGCAGCGCGCTGATCCTCAACCTACTGTTCAACGGATTCAGCGACGCTGCAACTGTCACTGCAGCTAGCCGGCGCGCGGCCGCACTGAACGACCACTGATGCCCGACAGACTTTCTAAAGCACACAGGATTAGAACGATGACCAACGAGCTCCTTCGGGCAGATTACGTGCTCACCATGGACGCCCACAACACTGTGATCGAAGATGGCGCAGTTTGGATCAAAGATGGCCTGATCGCTGACGTGGGCCCCGCCCACCTGCTGCTCCCCAGACACCCTCAGCTCCCGGTTCGCCGACTCACTGATCGCCTGCTGATGCCCGGGCTGGTCAATACCCACTGTCACTCCGGCATGCTGCGGGGCACCGCCGAAGGGTTGCCGGTGTGGGAGTGGCTGCAACGGTACATCGACCCGATGCACCAGGTACTGCTGCCCGCCGAGGCCCGACTATCTTCCATGCTGTGCTATAGCGAAGCCCTGCTATCAGGGACCACCACCGTAGTGGATATGTGGCGGTATATGCATGGCAGTGCCGAGGCCGCTGCCGAATTGGGCATACGCGTCGTTTTGGTGCCCTATGTGGCTGAACACCCTGACCATGACTACTTCGAGACCTTGGACGGCAACGAGGCCTTGATCAATCGCTGGCATGGCGGTGCGAACGGTCGCATCAGCGTCTGGGTTGGCCTGGAGCACATGTTTTATGCCCGCCCCCAAGCCTTCAAGCGCATCGCCGACATCTGCAAGGCCCACCAGGTAGGCTTTCATACTCACAGTAACGAAAGCCGCTTTGATGTGGAGGAGACTCTACGACGCCATGGCATCCGTCCCATTCAGGCACTGGAGAAATTTGGTCTGCTTGAGGCCAGTAACGTGTTACTGGCTCATTGCGTGTGGGTGGACGACCAGGAGATCGCGCTGATGGCCCGGAGAAATATCGGTGTGGCGCACAATCCAGTCAGCAACATGAAGTTGGCATCCGGCGCAGCCCCGGTAGAAAGAATGCTGGCGGCGGGCATCGCCGTCGGATTGGGCACCGATGGCGAGAAGGAGAACAACAACCTGGATCTTTTCGAGGAAATGAAAGTGTCCTCGTTGCTAGCCAAGTTCGCCACGCTCAACGCGGCAGCCCTGGACGCCTGGTCTATCTGCCGCATGGCCACCATCGATGGTGCCCGCGCCCTGGGCATGGACCACCTGATTGGCTCACTGGAGGTTGGCAAGGCGGCGGACATTATCGCCGTGCGTGTGGACACCCCTAGAATGACACCGCTCATCGCCCAAGGGCCATTGGCTAACCTCCACCACAATCTGGTGCATGCGGTGCAAGGCGGTGATGTGGCCATGACGATGGTGGCAGGACAGGTGGTGGTGGAAGATGGTCAACTACGAAACGCTGAAGTGGACGTGTTGATCACTGAAGTCAATGAAGCGGCGCCGCAATTGTTTGCCCGGCGGAAAAGCTGGCTGGACACAACCGGGGGCGCCATCAACGAGATTAATCGATGATATGACTCGACCAGGTCGCTTTTTGAAAGCTGGTCCCACGTGCGAGCACTCACCATGGATTAACAAGGCGCTCGCATGATCATAGGCATCAGGATCCAGGAACGACACGTTCGCTTGCTGCAAATACCTGGGCACCATATTCAGTAGGGTGACTACACTGCGTGCACGGGCGTGTACCGTAGCTTCGTTGCAATCTTTCATCCACGGCTTGATCAGGGAGCTAATTCAGCGCCATCGATTCATGCAGCGCTAAATGCAGCTCAAGCGCCCTGCGCAGGCGCTGCACAGCCGACAGCCCGCCGGTCAGACAGTGACGCGTGTACATTCAGGGCACCGTAGAGCGCTATCGTAACGCGCTGCGTTCGGCCCTCGATTTCGTAAAGACTATCAATTCGTAACGATTCAAAAGACGGCCTACACAGCGGCACGTTTCGACGAACTGATTTTCGAAACCCTTTTTTAGCCTACTTGAAATGTGTGTCGCTTCATCATCGACGATCTGGCCCGTTGTGGCCCCAACTACGGCGTCCCAGCTTCGTAAATGCCATGCCACCGGTAACGACCTAGGTGCCGGCCCGCGCAATGTCGCGAACAATGCTCGCAAATCCAACAGGATCCTCTGCGCAAGACGTGTGACCAGTATCCATGACATGAAGCGTGGCCCAAGCAATGCCGTTGGCCATCTCATGAGCATGAGCGATTGTGCGCGCTGGATCATGCTTCCCATGGACTATGGCAGTCGGAACACGTGGAAGGATGTGTAGGAGCGGGACGAAATCAATCGCTTGTTGGCTGAGAAGAACTTCAATCACGCAGCTGCCATCCAATCGCTGTGGATATGCACGTACTTCCTCAAGTAATGGTGAACTCGGTAACGTTCGAAAGCAGCGTGCAATAAACGCGGCCCAAAATGCATCACCCCAGTCATGCCTAATCCGCTCGACCAGCTTCGTGATGTCGCCATGACCGCGGGTATTTGCTCCACTGTTGGAGAGCACAAGCCCCTTGATACGAGTGGAGCCAGACTGCGATTCCTGCATCGCAACCAGCATGGCAATCGAGGTGCCTAGCGAGTGACCAACGAGGACTACCGAGGGCAAGTCGACAATCGCGTTGCAAACGCGGGAGGCGATTGAGTCAAGATCATGCGTCCCTCCGCCCTCTAGCCAGCCAAGCCCAATCGCAGGAAACCCGCTTAGCAGTGCCGCACTCTCAAAGACTTGCGGAGTACACATTGCCCCCGGCAGACAGACCAACACCGGCCCGTGAATATTTCCTTCGCTGAGGGGTGTAATACGCAAGTTGCTTACTCCTGATCCCTGGGTTCCATTACTGCACGTGCAGCGAGCGGGCGCCGCCTCATTAGGCGTGCGAGCTGGCATGGCGTACAAGCGGAATTTTCATGTTCGATCCTGCGCATCCAAAGCTTTCAGCGCTCCTAGCATAGGTTGCCGATAGTACCGAACGAAAGAACGTCACGTCTATTTGTACATTGTCGTACACAAATAAACGGATCAGCATTTATAAGATCGGTCGCTCGGCACTTCCCTGAAAGCTGCCGCCTAGTTAGGTTCTGAATGAGCAGTCAGGATTTTTTAAGACAAACGCTTAATTTTTGAGGTTCGTGGTCAAGTCAAATTCAAGGCACAGGTCCAGTGCTGTCATATTGGTTTGCTGTCGAAACAGGTGAACAGCACTGCTCGGTGGATCATTAGGCCTTAGTGTCAACCTGCCGGCTTGAGATGCCAAAAAATTCGGGCTGAACTAGCAGAGTCTCTGCCATTTGCAGGGATCGGTCAGGCTTGGCAGAGCTGCGCATTCGAAGATGGATGGTGGCTGCTACGTCGCGTGGCATTTCAGCATATACCATTTTGCTTGCCTCACTGACGCAGAAGGGGCAGAACTGACTCCCGGGCGGACTGAGCAAGTAGCATGCAGAACACTCTACCGCACGCCCACCCCACTCATGCACTGCTCGCAGCACTTGGTTCACAATAAGCTCTTCCCGCCGCTCGCGAGCGCCACGCCCGTCGTTTGCTGGAGGGGGCGCAGTACACTGTTCCTGAGCAGCTGCCAACTGAGCCTGCCGATGCCCTACAAGCGCGGATGCATGCTCGGCTGCTATGGTTTCATACTCGACTCGCTTTGCTTTTTCGATTTCATGTTGGCGGTCCTGCTCCAGCTTCCACTGGTTGTTTTCGGCTGTAACTTCGTCAGCTAGCTCGGTGACAGCACGTCTGATCAACATTTCCCCCTTTAGCGATCGAATCCATGACCTGTTGTCAGGATCCCATAGAACTGCACGTTCAAATGCTACAGGGTCGTTGATCTGTTCCAGGCTGAGGCCACTTAGGTCGATCTCGATTGAAGAGGCTTGGACCCTAGTGAGCCGACGGTATCGCTCGTGCTCTACTCTAGCGAAAATTTTGATTCGTACTAGCAGTTGCCGATTGGCAACGGTAACGACGGCATGGGCTAAGACGTCACCAAGGTCCACGAACCGTTCGATTGAGCCCCCCTCAACTGACAGTGCTGGGATCGCGACTTCGCGAAAAAGGGTGCGCCCAGATTCAGTGGAGGCGTTCACCCGATTACAAAAGGCCGGAAGATTTAGATGTCGCCGTGCAGCGATAAGAGATACAGCCGCCCGACGCACACCCTCTTTATAGCCACTGACGCAGTCGTCAGATTGAACGTGACGAAAATGCGCGATGACCTTCTGACCACCATTAGCAGCATTTAGTGGTTTGCGGCACCCCGGACAGATACAGCCACAAGCAAGCCAATTTTCTACCTCCATGGCTCGATAAAGTGCCCCCCCCCGCTCACCGAATGGAATCCTTGCCCCCTGCATTCAACATCTCCTGATCTCACCACCAGCGTCTTCGTAGACTAAAGGTGCTGTTTATGCTGCTGCGCCGAAGGCATCGAGTCATGCTGAGCCACTAGAAATTTTCCGCTCAATCTGGCCAGCCGAAGTACGATGTTACGCAGCTCGCCGTTAGAGTGGTCGAGCTGAACAGCCGCTTCAGCGTTTTGCTCGGCGACGATTTGCACGTTATTCACGTGCCCTTGGATAGTCATCGATACTTGGGCCTGAAGTGCCGCTTCATTGGCAATGCCAGAATTGACACGTTTAATGTTTTCGAGCTCACCAGCAATTGACTCCAACACTTCGCTCGCCCGGCGAACATTGGTAACACAGTGCCTGACATCACCCTGACTCTGTTGGACGGCTTCGGATGCTTGAGCACTGCCTTCGATCAATGCCGTAACCAACGTCTCAATTTGCGAGGCCGATTGGGCAGTTAGCGTAGAAAGATTGCGAACCTCTGCTGCAACCACTGCAAATCCACGACCATTGTCGCCCGCCCTGGCGGCCTCTATCGCCGCGTTCAGCGCCAATAGATTTGTACGCTGCGCGACGCTCTGTATCACCGAGACGAACTCGCCGATTTCTTGCGTTTTTTTGGCAAGATCACTTACCACAATTTCAGTATCTTCCATCCTCCGGGCAAGCAGAGTAACTTGGATTTGTGTGTCCTTAAGGGCGTCGTGCCCTGCATTGGCTATATAACCGGCACCTTGCGCGGCCTGCATGGCCCGTGAAGCGTGCTCATGGACCTGATGGATGCCGCCCCCCATCTGCGTGATGGCCGCGGCTACCTCTGCTCCTTCATCCAACTGACGCCCCGCCCCGGTGCGCAGCGCCTCACTCGCCTGGACGAGTATAGTTACCGCGGTGTTGAGATCGTTCGTTTCGTGTCCCATACCTTCGATGACACCAGACAACTGGTCCAGGAAATGGTTGAAGTCATTGGACGCCGTACCAAAGGGTTGTGCTCTGTGCCGGAGATCAAGATACCCCTCACCCGCCTGGCTTATCCCGACAGTAGCGGCCATTAATGATTCAGCCTCGACAGCCTCTTGATGACTACGTATGGACAGATAGATTAAAACTGCACTTTCAACAAAGACGTAAGTCGCATGCAGTAAAATAGTACCCCAGCCACCATGATGGATAACGTGGACTAACGCCACCTGCTGTTGAATGGCATATAAAACAATATGTTCAAGGGCGATGGTGGCCGCTGCCGCCACGATGGGTAGCCAATCTCGGTAAAATACCAGAAACGCCAGCAATGTGAAAATACCGAAGTGAATTTCGACCAAGCCGCCGCTGATATCTATCTGGACGGATATCAGCGTCATAGCGGACATTGCGATAGTGACACGTGTCCTGCGCTGGCCAGGCCATAAGATCGTAAAGAACGAGGCAAGCACAGCTAACCCCCCTGCTAGTAACGCAAGCAAGCATTGTTCAAAATACATGCCCATCGCAAAAGTGCAAAACCATATAAACCACAGCACTGACAGTAGAACACGATCAGCTTTACGATAATGAGCTATTAATTCAGAAACACGGCTTCCCATCTTTTTTCCCAAAGACCGATTTATATTAATTCTGCGCATCTATTCAAAACAATAGAAAGAAACTCTTCAGCCCCTGACGCTTTCATGACGAGCCATGCAGTGAGTGAACTAAAAATTTGATTTATAAACTGAAGTATTCATCGGCAATTTGATCGAATCCTTTAGCGACCGCTGGAGAAAAGCCGTGTAAGGAATTCGGATTGCAATGGGGCCAACAGGTTTGGATCAATGCTGCTTTAGCAGGAGGTTGCGTTACTGGCTCAGTGACGTCCAAGCAGCTTCATCCGGCCCCTGAGTGACCTTCAGGTTGATGATGCCAGAAGGCTGGTACCAGCGATAGTGACCTTTCATCGTGATTATCACTAGTGAGCTAGCGCCCCCCGTCCGTGATAGCTGATTGGCTCCACTTAAAGAATGTGGATAGAACCCTCAGCGAATGTTGGCTCAAGCGTTTGCGCCGTGCTCAGCACAGGGCGAGGAACGCGCGCTGCTCAAGCGGCCTGAACAAGGGGCAAGCCGCTGCACTCGCGCGTCGAGACTGATGTAGCATGGCCCTCACTGCAAGGCTTGGTAGAGAAAACGCGCTAACGCTGGCGCGCGGCCCCCTCCTTGATAACGAAAGTCCCTTACCACCAAGGGGTGGAGAATGGCCGAAAAGCCATCGAACACCTGCTCGACACATTCGGCGGCGCCCACACGCACATCTCCACGGACTTCGCCTGCCTGAAGGACCTTCGATAACAAGTGGACGACGCGTTCTCGAAATGCTCGAAACACTGTCCAGTCGCTTTGAGCTGCAAAAACATACAGCTCAAAGATCTTTGGGGTAGGAGAAGCGAAACCGGAGTTGTAAGCCAGTACTGCAATCGCAAAACGTTCAAGAGCAACAGCGGTGCCGTCCTCTGTTGAAATGGCCGCCTCCATGTGCCCAGCAAAGCGTTCTAGTTCCAGGCCACACACGGCCTCCGCGAGCCCACGCTTGCTGCCAAAATACTTATGTACCGTGGCAGCAGACATCCCCAGCTGTTTGGCCAAGCCGCTCATGCTCATACCCGCAAAACCATGCTCCGCGAACAGGCCTTCGGCAGCGATCAGTATCTCTCGCGTGGTTTGCTGAGGAGTATGGCGCGCTCGGCGCACATCTTCGTTGGACGAACACGGAAAAGTAGAAGGTTTAGTCATTTAGCTATGATGCCAACGAGGATCGACCGCGTCTATCTTGTGCGACCCAGTAACGGGCCATAGGTTGTCGCGCGAACGTTGCGCCGCCTGATGAACAGTCCGCGCATCCACCACCGCCGGCCCTCATAAGCAAAACCGACGACGCTATCAACCTTACCGCCGCGACAGCCCCCACTCCCCGGCGATACCGTTATTCCCGAGCCATATCGAGCCTGCCCCACAGGCCGCCATAACAAGAATCGGGAGATTAGCCCATGCTGCAAACCACCCACCGCCCCGCCCGTGCGCGCGGCCAGGCGATGGCCGACCATCGCACCCCTTTGATCAAGAATTGCTGGTACGTCGCAGCGCTCAGCAGCGAGGTCGGTCGCACGCTGCTCGAACGCCGCCTGCTGGATACCTCGGTGGTGCTGTACCGCACCGAAGCCGGCGCCCCCGTGATCCTCAACAATCGGTGCGCCCACCGCTCGTTCCCGCTGAGCAAGGGCCGCCTGGAAGGCGACGACGTCATCTGCGGTTATCACGGCATGGTCTACGCGCCCAGTGGCCAGTGCGTGGGCATGCCTGCCCTGCCCAATCCGCCAGGCCACGCCTGTTTAGCCAGCTACCCGATCATTGAGCATGCGCCGTTTATTTGGGTATGGATGGGGGACCGTGACAAGGCCGACCCGGCGCTGGTGCCCGATACCCACTGGCTGGCGCATCCGGAGTGGAAAACCCTGGGCGGTGAATTCCAGTTCCACAGCAACTATGTGGCCATGCACGAAAACCTGCTGGACCAGACCCACTTCTCCATCCTGCACGCCAAGACCGGTATCGGTACGCCGGCTTACGTGCGTTCGGACCTGGACGTACGCCAGGAAGGCGACCGGGTGATCATCCTGCGCGCCCTGAAAAACTCGCCACCACCACCGGTGTACGCGGTCCCCATGAAACTGGAAGGGCGTGACGTGGACCGTTTCTCCGACGCCCGCTTCGAGTCGCCGGCCATTCACATTGCCCACGCCAAGATTGTCAATCTGCACCCACGCGATGGAGAGGCCGAAGAGTACAAGGTCAACATTACCCACGCCTTCACACCCGCTACCCAGAACACGTTGCACTACTGGTGGTTCAACAGCCGCGACTTCCACCACGACGAGGCCGAGATCGACCAATACGTGCTGGACAGTCATCGCGCTGCCTACCAGGAAGACGTGGACGCCCTGACCTGGATTCAGGAACTGCTGGACAAGGAACCAGGGCCGGTCGAGGAACTGAGCTTCGCCCCGGATCGCCCCGGAATCATGTGCCGCCGTACTCTGCTGCGCCTGTCGCAGCTGGAAAACGGCATCCCTGTGCAACCGCAATGAACGCCGGGGAAGCCAGCATGATCAATGTCATCGTGGCCCGCAAACAGGCGGAAGCCGAGGGTATCTACAGCTTCGAGTTGGCCAGTGAAGACGGCCAGCCGCTACCGCCTTTCAGCGCCGGCGCGCATATTGATGTGCATCTGGCCGATGGTTTGGTGCGCCAATATTCGCTGTGCAACAGCGCCGCTGAAAACCACCGATACCAGATCGCCGTGCTACGCGAGCCTAGCTCGCGAGGCGGCTCGCAGCAGATGCATGACGCCGTGGAGGAAGGCCAGCGCTTGCAGATCAGCGCACCGCGCAACCTGTTCGAATTGGACGGCCAGGCGCAGAAATCACTGCTGTTCGCTGGCGGCATTGGTATTACGCCAATCCTGTGCATGGCTGAGCGCTTGCATCATGCGGGCGCTGCGTTCGAGCTGTACTACTCGGCACGCACCCGTGATCGTGCAGCGTTCGTGGAGCGTCTGCTGGCCAGCCCGTTCAGCGATCGCGTGCACCTGTGCTTCGATGACGAACAAGGCCTGGACGCCGCTACGGTGTTGGCCAACCCGCCTGAAGGAACGCATCTCTACGTGTGCGGTCCTGGCGGGTACATGGAATACATCCTGGGCAGCGGGCGCGCCGCTGGCTGGCCGGACGAGCGCCTGCACCGCGAGTACTTCAGTGCCTCGCCACAGGTCGATGCCACCAGCGAGGCTTTCGAGATCGAAATCGCCAGCTCCGGCGAAGTCCTGCAGGTCAGCGCCGAGCAGACCATTGTCGATGTGCTGTATGACGCCGGCTTCGAAATTCCGGTGTCCTGCGAGCAAGGCCTGTGCGGCACCTGCGTCACACGCGTCATCGACGGTATTCCCGACCACCGCGACAGCTTCTTCACCGAAGCCCAGCGCGCGGCGAATGACCAGTTCACACCTTGCTGTTCACGGGCCAAAAGCGCGCGATTGATTCTGGACCTGTGACACCGGGCCGGTGCGCCGGCCCTTTTTACGCCTGATCCTGACAACAACAAAAAGACAGGAAAAACATGACTATCTCCCTGACCGTGCGACATCTGGCAGCGGGCGCCTGCGCCTGGCTGTGCACCTCAACCGGCGTGCTGGCTGACGACGTCCTGGCCCCGCCGGACGTACAGAACGCCCGCCCACTGCGTCCCGGGATCGCCCGCTGGGCCGAGGACTACCGCTTCCTCAAGGATCCGGCCAAACGCACCGATCCACTGGATGCCTTGCGCTACGTGCCCTTTGGCGACGGTAATTGGGCTTCCTTCGGCGGCGAGTTGCGCTACCGCGCCGACAGCCACCAGCAGCCGTTCTTCGGCTTGCGTGGCAAGGATTCCAACAGCTACCTGCAGCAGCGTATACAGGCCTATGCCGACGTGCACCTGTTCGACGATCAACTGCGCCTGTTCGCCCAGTTGCAGGACACCCGTTCCTGGCGCAAGGCGTTCTACTCGCCCAATGACCAGAGCGGCACCGAGTTCCAGCAGCTGTTCGTCGACTGGAAGCTGCCGCTGCACAATGGCTACAGTTTCACCACCCGTCTGGGCCGCCAGGAACTGGTCTACGGCAACCAGGTGCTGATCAGCGATCGGGATGCGCCCAACCTGAGATTCAACCTGGACGGCGTGAAATTGATGCTCAAAACCCCAGGGGGCTATAAGGTCGACGCTTTTGCCCTGCGCCCGGTGGCCTACGGGCTGAAGTCGTTCGACGATGAGGCCAGCGATGACATCGTCTTCGCCGGCCTGTACAGCACCTTCAATTTCAGCAAACCCTGGAACTTCGACTTCTACGCGCTGGACCTGGAAACCCGCAACCGCAGCCTGGCTGGCGTCATCGGTGATGAAGTGCGCTACACCACCGGTACACGGGTATTCGGCAAGGCCAACGGCTGGGACTGGAGCTGGGATATCGCCGGCCAATCCGGCCACCTGGGCGATGCCACAATCCGTGCCTGGGCGGTGGCCGGCAGCAGCGGTTATACCTTCGATGCACCCTGGCAACCGCGCCTGGGCTTGCGCACCGACATGGCCAGTGGTGACGGCCAGCGTGGCGACAAGCGCATCGGCACCTTTGATCCGCTGTATGGCAAGAACGGCTATTACGGCGAGGCTGGCATTACCACGCTCGCCAACCTGATCGCCGTCGGCCCGCAACTGGCATTTTCGCCCGTCCCCGCCCTGCGGATAGAGCCGGCCATCTACGCCGTATGGAAGCAGAACAGCCACGATGGCGTTTATTTCACCGGCATGGGCCTGGCGCCAGGCAGCACCGACACCGACAGCCGGCGCCTGGGCACTATCTACAAGACGTACGTGCGCTGGCTCGCCACCCGCAATCTGACACTGGACCTGGACTGGGAATATTTCGAAGTAGCCGGCGCTTTGCGTGAAGCCGGCGGCAAAAGCCAACACTTCATCAGCCTGCGGCCCACCCTGCGATTTTGAATCGTTTCCTGACAATAAGAGAGAACCTTGCGATGACAACGCCTACCGTGGACATACGCCAGTGGATCGACGCACGGCCCATGACCCGCTACCAGTGGGGCATCTTGTGCCTGTGTTTCTGCATCGTCACCCTCGACGGCTTCGACGCCGCCATCATGGGCTTTATTGCCCCAGCCATTCTGCAGGAATGGGCCCTCTCCAAGGCGGCGTTCGGCCCGATCATGGCCGCGGCCATGATAGGCCTGGCCATCGGTGCCTTGGTGTCGGGGCCATGGGCTGACCGCATCGGCCGGCGCCGGGTGCTGTTGTTGTCAGTCGCCACCTTCGGCCTTTTCAGCCTGCTCAGCGGCCTGGCGCAGACGCCGCTGCAACTGGCGGCACTGCGCCTGCTTACCGGACTGGGGTTGGGGGCGGCCATGCCCAACTGCACCACGCTGCTGTCGGAATTCATTCCGGCACGCTTGCGCGGTTCGCTGGTGACACTGATGTTCATGGGCTTTGGCCTGGGTTCGGCCATGGGCGGGTTCGTCAGCGCCTGGGCGCTGCCCCACTGGGGCTGGGCCTCATTATTGATCCTGGGCGGGATTCTGCCGATTCTGCTACTGCCGCTGCTGTGGCGCGGACTGCCCGAGTCCGTGGAATTCATGGTCGGCAAGCAGATGCTTGCCGAACGTATCGTCCAGGCCTTGCGCCCCATGGGAGGGCAGTTCACACCTGAGCAACGGTTTATCAGCCAAGGGCAAGCCACCCCCCAGTCATCGGGCGGGCGCATCGCCGGACTGTTCAGCAGCCCCTACCGACGCATCACGCTGAGCTTATGGGGTACCTACTTCATGGGACTGCTGGTGATCTATCTGCTCACTGGTTGGTTACCAACGCTGATCAAGGAGGCTGGCCTGCCGATTGAACGCGCCGCGATGATCACCGCGCTGTTCCAACTGGGCGGGCTGGCCGGCATCTTGTTGGTAGGCTATGCCATGGACCGCACCAGCCCGCGGCGGATCATCGCGTTCGCCTATTTGGCCGGCGCTGGCTGCGTGTTCGCCATTGGCTTTCTGGCCGTGAACAGTTCTTTTCTGGGCGTTCTGGTGTTGTTGGCGGGGTTTTGCATCAACGGCGCCCAGACGGGACTCAACGCTTATGCGCCCGCCCTCTACCCCACCGCGTTTCGGGCGACAGGCGTCAGCTGGATGTTGGGCATCGGGCGCTTTGGTGGCATTGCGGGTTCCCTGGCAGGTGGCACCCTATTGAGCCTGGGCATGCCAATGAACCTGGTGTTTGCCGTACTGGGCGTGCCAGCAATATTGGCTGCCTTCTCCCTCATGAGTGGACCAAAAACAGCCCGCAGCCCTGTAGTGGCCTCGTTGGGCCACTGATCCCTCTTGATTGCGTGCCAGCTAAGGAAGCCGGCGTTAATGCTTCATGTCATGCGGCGCCTTCTTCTCCGGATTCGCCCTCTCCCAGAGTCGTGGCGCGCAGAGCTTCAATCATTGCAGTCACGGCGGGGGGATGTAGCGCATGGCGCCGTATGATCAAACCTATCGCTCGGCGGGTGGCAGGTAGCTCGACAGGCAACACCGCAAGCTCGCCGCTCGCAACGTCCGTTTCAAACTGATGACGAGACACCAAGGCCAGCCAGTCACTGCGGGCCAATAGGCCGCGAATGATCGCCATGTCCCCTGACTCTACGCACGGCATCGGTAGCTCCAGATGCTGTGCCTGAAACGCCTGTTCAACCAGTCGCCGCGCAGGCGTTTGTGGGCGCGGCATGATCCATTGTGCCGCATGCAAGTCGGCCAGTGCTGATGCCCTTCCCAACAACGGATGCCCTGAGCGGACCACAATCACCAGGCTTTCATGGAGCAACACTTCCCCGGTCAATTCGCTATCCCCCGGATCACGCAAAGCACCGCACAGCACGTCCAGGTCACCAGCTCGCAGGTCCGTCTCAAGTTGCTCGAACGTGCCTTCGAAGGTTTCCACCTGCACGTGGGGGTACCGGTCCAACAGCGCCACCACCGCTACCGGTAGCAGCCGGGTGCGGCTTAGCGGCAATGCGCCTACTCGTACTTTGCCACTCAATCGCCCCTGAAGAGCAGCCAAGTCCGCTTCGATATGCCCTAGTTCGTTGAGGGCACGCGTAATCGGGGGCAAGATCGCCAACGCCATTTCGGTGGGTTGCGCACCGCGTCCGGAACGCTCAAACAACACCTTGTCGGTACCGGTCTCCAGCGTCTTCACCGCACTGCTGATGGCCGGCTGTGTCACCGACAAGGCCTTGGCCACCCGCCCCATATTGCGCACCCTGCATAACATGACGAAAGCCCCCAGGCGCCGGGCATTGAGCAGGTACAGTTGCTCGTGCACAGTCACCGGGGGCTGCCCCAGCAAAGCTGGCAACACGGCCAGCTCAGCTAGAATGCGGCGTGCTCTGCATACCACACAGGTACCTTCGGGGGTCAACTGCCATCCCCCAGGGAAGCGCTCGAACAACGCAACCCCCAGTTGCCGCTCTAGTTCCACAATGCCGTCGTGCACCACCGAAGCGGTGCGGAGCATCTTGCGCGCCGCGCCGGAAAAGGTGCGATGGTCTGCGACCCGCACCAAGGTACGCAGGTGCAGCAGGCTGGGCGCTTCGTTTAAATCGAAGGACGGCATGGCTTCAGCTCGGTTTGTTTTTATGACCAGAACAGTACCAATGTGTTGAGCCCTAACACCCATATTCTTGAGGGGTTTTCCAAAGGCAGGTTAGCAAATCAGATGACCAGCCCCTCAGCAAAATGCGCCACAACAAAGTCTACGAACGCGCGTACCTTGGGCGCCATTTGCCTGCTGCTAGGCCAGACGACGTGGAAGGTACTGCCCCCCACCAGCGAGGATCTGAGCACCTTTTCCAGTCGACCGTCATCCTGGCTTTCTTTAGCTAGCGGTGACGGCAGCCAGGTCAAGGCCATGACAACCAAACGGCGCCAGCAGCACGCCGCAATGATGATCGGACTGGCGGGCGTGCCATATCCGGCGTTTCGCAGTACTGCGACGCCCGGCATGAACTGCCCCGTCAGCGACACCAGCATCAATGGCAGCGCCAGGCTCAATGCCGCCGTCAGGCTAAACTGCGGCATGATCCATTGGGGTGTTGCCCAACCCGGCCCCAACGCGTCACCGTGAAATTTTCCGGCCACTGTAGTGATCACTATCCCAACCACCAGCACTCCGGCTATCGCGTAGCGTGACCAGGTTCGGCGCAACACCACGTAGGTAAGGAACATCGAGCCTAGCAACCAAGGCTGAATCGACAACGCCCGAAAAGCCTCAATGCCGAAGGCAAACAGAATGCCCGCCTGCAAGCCAGCGGCAATGGAGCCTGGCAGACGCACCAACAGCATATCGAACACCCCAGTGCAGCCTACAAACAGCAACAGCACGTTGGCCAGCAGATAGGCGCCGATGGCCTGATTCAGGCCCAGTTGCGGTAAGGCTGAGACCAGCAGCGCCGACCCAGGGATAGATCAGGCAATGACCACTGGCACCCGATATAACAGGGACAGCCCGCCCCCCAGCAGCGCGGCGCCTATGGATATGGACCACACCCATGATGAAATCTACTGCGCGGTGAGGTGGCCTTGGGCTGCAGCGTTGAACACGATCACCAACGGGCCTGCATAGGAAATCAATGTGGCGAGAAAACCCGCCACCACTGCTGACAGTGAACAATCCCTGAATGAACTCCTCACAGCAGTCACGCCGTCTGCAGCGCCCGCGGGCGACTACTGCGCTGTTGCTCTGCGACGGCGAGAGTAGGCTGCAGGCAGAAGTCAAATTCCAACTGTGCCACACGTCCTTCCACCCCTTCGTCGTGCTCGCTGAACACCACTTGCCCCACCAGACCGTCCCGGGTGGCGAATGCGAAATCGTCCCACAGATATTTGTCTCCCGCCAAGTTGATCTGCGTGGTCAGGTGACGGTACCCCGGGGCGGAAATGAAGTAATGGATATGGGCAGGGCGCTGGCCGTGACGCCCCAGCAGGTCCAGGCATTCTTGCGTCGGACCGGCTGGGTTGCAGCCATAACCCGACGGCACGATTGACTGGGCACGATACTGCCCCTGTTCATCGGTGACGATGCGTCGCCGCAGATTGTAGTCTGATTGCTGCGCATCGAAGTAGGAGTAAGTACCTTGGGTGTTTGCATGCCACAGATCAACAACCGCCCCCGCGATAGGGTTGCCATCTGTATCACGTACCACGCCATGGATTTCCAGCGGCGTGGCAACCCCCTCCTCGCTGCCATCATCCATGCGGGCCTGGCCCTGGCTCAGGGGGGCACCAGCCACATAAAGCGGTCCTTCGATTGTACGCGGGGTGCCGCCCACCTGCCCCAGGCGAGCATCGCGGGCATCGTGCAGCAAGTCAAGGAAGTGCTCGATGCCCAGCCCCGCCACCAGCAGGCCCGCTTCGTTGCTGGCGCCAAGGCGGTTAACATAATCCACCGCGCCCCAGAACTCATCGTCACTGACTTCCAGGTCTTCCAGAACACGTGCCAGTTCAGTAACCAGACGCAACAGAATCTGTTTAGCCCGTGGGCTGCCCTGGTCGGTAGCGGCGCCAGTGACTTGCAGGAAAAACGCCTGCAGCTCTGGTGTATGGGAAATTCTCACGGTCATTGTGATGTTCCTGTTGTTATGGTGTTGAGCCGTTGAATTGGCAGGAGCGTGCCTTGGTCAACCCAGGTCTCCGCCGCCTACCGGTAATGTCACTCCGGTGATGTATGACGCCTCATCCGAAGCCAGGAACAGAATCGCGCCCACCTGCTCATCCACTGTGCCGTAGCGATGCATCAGGCTGCTGTCCAGAGTCTGATCGACTATCTGCTGATACCAGACCTTTTCCTGCTCGCTCTGCTCGGCGCTGTTACGCGGAATGCGCCGTGGCGGCGCTTGCGTGCCACCCGGGGCAGTAGCGTTGACGCGTACGCCGCGCCCAGCGGTTTCGAAAGCCAGGCAGGCGGTGAGCGCATTCACGCCGCCCTTGGCCGCGCCGTAAGGCACTCGGTTGAGGCTGCGTGTCGCGATGGACGAGACGTTAACGATGGCACCACTGCCCTGCGCCAGCATCACTGGCAGCGCGGCATGGCAGCACCACAGAGTGGGAAACAGGGATCGGCGCACTTCGGCTTCGATTTGCGCCGGCTCGTAATGCTCGAAGGGCTTGGCCCAGATGGTGCCACCGACGTTATTAACGAGCACGTCCAGGCGGCCGAAATGCTTGACCGCCGCAGCGACTACGCGGCTGCATTCCTCGTACTGTTCCAGGTCGGCAGTCAGAACCAGTGGTTTGTTGGGCAGATGCTCCAGTTCGTAAACCAGCTCGGAGCGATCCACCAGCGCCAGTCGCGCACCCTCGGCGGCCAGGCGCTGAGCCACACGCAGGCCGATGCCTTGGGCGGCGCCGGTGACCAGCACGATCTTATTGTCAAATCGGTTCATGAAAGTTCCTCTTTGGGGCCATGACGCACCCTGGGGCAGCTGCTACGAAGTCTCGTCGCAGCTGCCACTAGGCCGCGTCATGGCGCCGAGATCGCTTATGCAGCTGCGAATTTTTCGAAGTAGAAGTTGGCAGGCACGATGGCTTGGTCACGCAGGTATTGGCTGACGGCCTCGACCATCGGCGGCGGACCGCACAAGTAGACGTCTACATCACCATCATTCAGATGCCCTGGCTCGATGTGCTGGGTCACGTAGCCCTTGCGCGGATAGGTACTGTCCGGGCTGGCCACGCAGGCGCTGAAGGTGAAGTTGGGGATGCGGGAGGCAAGAGCCTCCAGCCGCTCGGTTTCCACCAGGTCTATGTCGTGGGTCACGCCGTAGATCAAGTGCACCGGGTAATCGCTGCCCTGCTCGGCAATCCGCTCAAGCATCGCAGTGAACGGCGCTAAACCGGTGCCGCCGGCCAGCAGCAATAGCGGCCGGCGGATGTCGCGTAGGTAGAAGCTGCCCAAAGGCCCTGCCAACGTCATGCTGTCACCGGCCTTGGCCAGGCTGGTCAGGAAGCTGCTCATCAAGCCGCCCGGCACATTGCGGATCAGGAAACTGACCTCGCCATTGCGTTGCAGCGAGCTGAAAGAGTAAGCACGGGTGTGCTCGCTGCCCGGCACCTGTAGATTGACGTACTGCCCCGGCAGGAAGGCCAACTGGGCCAGGGCCTCACCCTTGATCTTCAGGGCAATGGTGCTATCGGACAACTGCTGCACAGCGCTGATGGTGGCTTCGTACTTGGCCTGCTTGGTCTTGCATACATCGGAAGACGTCGGCACGCGCACCACGCAGTCACTCTGGGCGCGCATTTGGCAGGTCAGTACATAACCTTCGGTGGCCTCTTCCTCGGTTAGCGCATCCTCAATGTACTCTTCGCCCAGGTCGTATTGACCGGCCTCGGCAAAGCATTTACAGGTGCCACAGGCGCCGTCGCGGCAGTCCAGGGGGATGTTGATACCCTGGCGGTACGCTGCATCGGCCACGGTTTCAGTGGCGCTGCTGTCGATGAAGCGGGTGACGCCATCTTCGAAATTCAGTGCGATCTTGTAAGTCATGATGGCCGCCTCAGATATGATAGATGTCGATCAACTGGCGCACGTAGTCGTTTTTCAGCACCACTTTCTTGGCCTTGATCAGCGGCTGCTCGCCACGGATATCCAGGGTGTAGAAACTAGTGCCGAAGTAACTGTCCACAGTCTTGTAGCGAAAGCTCAGGGTGTGCCAGTTGAAGCGCACCTGCGCCACACCGTCGCCCTGTTCCAGCAGCTCGATGTTGCTCAGGTTGTGCGAGGTGCGGGTGTCGGGCACACTGGCGCTGGAGCGTTCGGTCTTGATGCGGAAGATGCGATCCTCCAGGCCATCGCGGCGGCCATACCAGATCAAAGAAATCTCGCGTTGCGGGTCCTGGGTCAGTTCGTCGTTGTCGTCCCAACTGGGCATCCAGAAGCTAGCGTCCGGGGCGTATAGCTCCAGCCAATTGTCCCAGTCCTTGTCATCCAGGTAGCGAGCTTCGCGAAAAAGGAAGTCACGAACCGTCTCGTAGGCAATAGTCATTGCACCACCTCCACGGCAATGCGCTTGGCCTGCTCGGCCTGCAGTGCCTTGATCATCGTTTCCTGCCAAAACTTGTGCTGCATAACGAACAGGCCTTCATCTTCGGTACGCACACCGCTGAGTAGCGGGTGCAAATCGATTTCCCGAGCGGCCTGATCGGCGCCTTGCACCCAGTGTTCGGCGCCACGCGACATGTCGTTCCAGGCGGTACTGCTGCCTTGGTAGCCCATCTGGCATGAGCGGAACTCCTCCAGGTCATCGGGGGTGGCCATGCCGCTGACGTTAAAGAAGTCCTCGTACTGGCGGATGCGCTGGGCGCGTGCCGCATCGCTCTCACCCTTGGGCGCGATGCAGTAAATGGTGATCTCGGTGCGGTTGACGTCCAGGGGGCGGGCGATGCGGATCTGCGAGCTGAACTGGTCCATCAGGTAGACGTTGGGGTACAGGCACAGGTTGCGCGAGTTTTGGATCATCCAGTCAGCACGGGCGCTACCGAAGTTCTGCGCCAGTTCGTCACGACGCTCGTATAACGGACGGTCCTCAGGATTAGACCAGCGAGTCCACAACAGCATGTGGCCCTTATCGAACGAGTAGAACCCTCCACCCTGCTTGGCCCAGCCACCAGCGCTCATCGTCTTGGCGGCAGTCTCGGCCTCGCGCTGCTGGCGTTGCTGCTGAGTGGCGGCGTAGTTCCAGTGCACGGCGCTGACGTGATAACCGTCGGCGCCGTTTTCGGCGGTGAGCTTCCAGTTGCCCTCGTACACATAGCTGCTGGAGCCGCGCAGCACCTCCAGGCCTTCTGGAGACTGGTCGACGATCATGTCGATGATCTTCGCCGACTCGCCCAAGTGCTCTTGCAAAGACGGCACGTCTGGGTTTAGGGAACCGAACAGGAAGCCGCGGTAGGACTCGAAGCGCGCGACCTTCGTCAGGTCATGGGAGCCTTCGCAATTAAAGCTGGAGGGGTAGCCAGCTTCCTTGGGATCCTTCACTTTCAGCAGTTTGCCGGAATTGTTGAAGGTCCAGCCGTGGAACGGACAGGTATAGGAAGCGCGGTTGCCGGTTTTGTGCCGGCACAACATGGCACCACGGTGGCTGCAGGCATTGAGGAAGGCATTGAGTTCGCCGGCCTTGTTGCGCGCGATGAAGATGGGTTGGCGGCCCATTTGCGTGGTGTAGAAGTCGTTGATGTTGGGAATCTGGCTTTCGTGGGCCAGGTACAGCCAGTTGCCCTCGAAGATGTGCTTCATCTCCAGGTCGAACAACCGTGGGTCGGTGAACATCTCGCGCTTGCAGCGATAGATGCCCTGCTCATGGTCTTCCTGCAGCAAGGCATTCAGGTAATCGATTCCCAGGGTCATGGCCAGGGCCTCCGTTGTTATTGTTCAGGCACCTCCAGCGTACGAATGGGTGAGTATTGTCGATAGCCGTTTTTCGCAGACCACTATCCGTTTTTCGCAACTTCGTAGCGTCGCTGACGCAACGTTTCCGAGGGCAACTGGCCAAATTGCTTGCGATACTGATCGGAGAAACGCCCCAGGTGCATGAATCCATAGTCCATGGCCAGCTCGGACAAACTGCGTACCGTGCATTGGGGGTCACTCAGGCAAGCATGAATCCTTGCCAGACGGCGCTGACGAATATAGTCCGCGGGGCTAGCCTGGGCGTTGCGCTCGAACAGGCCATACAACGTACGCGGGCTGACGTTGACCAGGCTTGCCAGGTTGTCGGTATCCAATTCCTGCCGCAGGTGGCGTTCGATGTAGTCCGCCACGCGCTGGAAGTTGAGCGCTTGGCCCGCTTGCGGTGTGTGCTGGACATTGGTTTTCATCAGGCAAAGCAGCTTGCTGACGATGATTTGCGTATAGTGGGCCTGTACCAAGGGCTGCGGTTCGACCTCCTCGGCCTCTTGGCAGACCATGCCCAGTAGACTTACCAAGCCTTGCACATCGTCTAACCGATACCGGCTCTGCACAAACCGCACCCCGGGGGATGGGACAACCCAGCGTTGTTGCTCGCACAGGTCCGTCAGCAGGCGCAGGGGGATCTTGACGATGAACTTCTCACAGTCGGTCGAATAGGTCAGATCCACGGGTTCATCGGGGTTGATCAGTAGCAATTCACCCGTCGTCAGAAAGTGTTCTTCGCGCCCTCGGCGCCACAGGCAGTGCCCCGCCAGCAACACTTGCAGATGAAAACAGCGCTCCAAAGCGGGTGACACAACACGCACCGGTGCGCCATAGGTGATACGACACAGATCCAGCTCGGCGAACGCGCGATGGTTCAGGTGGGCCAAGGGGCGACTGGCCTTGGGCAGTTGAATGCAATGACTTCCCACATGCTGGTTAACGTACAACGACACCGCGTGGGGGTCTGCTTGATTGAATACTTCGCTGCGCTGGCCTAGAAAAGGCGTGTGCATGGCTTAGTCACTCGGATTGTTTTTATAGTTGGCCGGCAGCTCGCACTGCCGGACGTGTACCCATCTTTACGCGCACTGGCCAGCAACCCCAATATAGCCTAGGTCTACCACATACCCGCGGGGTATGATGGTAGACCTAGGCACGCTCCGTCTCCTCAGCGGTTACAGTCAGAAGTCAGTCAGCGGCGACGAGCAAGCGCTCTATAAGGTCTCGCAAAAGCTCACGCTCCGAGGCGCTTAATTGCCGCGTCAAAATCTGCTCAACGGTTTCCACCCTAGGCCGCAGCTGCTCCAGTTGAGCTCGCCCCTGATTGGTCAAGTACAGCGTATTACGGCGCTTGTCCTGTGTATCCCCTACCCGCTCCACCACACTGTTGCGCACCATGCGCGCCACGAGTTCGGCGATGGTCGAGCGGTCCAGGTCGAGTTCGTCCCCCAACTCCCGCTGGCTGACGCCAGGGCGTTGTTCAAGCACAAGCAACACTGCGTACTGTACGCTTGTCACATCCGTGGACACAGCTTGCTGCCAGATGGCCACATGACGTTGTTGGGCACGGCGGATCAGGCTACCGGTATGCACGAGAATCCGAGGTTGAGCGTCGACTGACACGATTGAGAGCCTTCTATTGCGGGATAAAAACTGATTGCAAGAATGCCTCCAGCTCAGGATAGGCGTCCAGTGGCAGCACGTGAGCGACATACTGATCAGGCCTCACCAGAACCATGGCGCCATAAATGGCATCGATACCCCGGGCCTCAAAGATATTGGCCGAAGGATCCACTGTGAAAGCTTTTTCATAGTCGATCAGTCCGAAGCGCCCTTTACGTGGCAGCAGCAAAGCCGGCAATTGCTCGACCTTGATTTGCCGATGGGGTTGCTGGAACACTGCGCGCACATCAAGCACGCTATCCAGGTCGGCGCCTGCGCCGGTAAATCGTCGCACAGGCGACTCTGGGTTATTCGCCAGGTATTCGCACAACGCTGCAATACCTTGACCTGACGCATCGGCGAAGGCATACAGCCTCCAGCGGCCGTCAGCAATCGCGGCATGCCCGAGGTGTACCGAGCGCGCATCGGCGACGCGGATCACAGGCGCAGAGTGGAAGCGCGTACCGATGACCAGCCCCCGGGCTTGCTCCTGCCAAGTGTTTGCGCCTATGAGGGGCCCAGGATGGTAATGAGTAGCGACCCCAGCGGTATAGCGGCCTGCCTTGACAAAATATTCCTGCAATTCTGTAGGATCAACGCCCCCGGCACCTGGGTTTAAAGGGTCCTTTGGTCTCGCGCCGATCATGGCCGACCACTCCTTGTCGAACCCGATCAGTTCCTGTGCCACGGGCTGCCTCTCGTGGGAGTAGCTGGCCAGCAGGCTCGCCGGGCTACGACCTTCCAGCACCGCCCCTAACTTCCAGCCCAGGTTGAATGCGTCCTGCATAGAGACGTTCATCCCCTGCCCGGCCTTGGCGCTATGGGTGTGGCACGCATCGCCGGCGATGAATATCCGCGGTTCCCGTACTTGCCCATCTGCGTCCACTGCATCATCGAAGCGGTCGGTTAGGCGCTGGCCAACCTCGTACACGGAGAACCAGGCCACATCCTTCACCTCAAGCGTGTAGGGATGCAAAATTCGTTGCGCGGTGGCGATGAGTTGGTTGACGGTAGTTTCACGGATGGCGGTGCGGTTTTGCTCAGTCACTTCCCCCAAATCCACGTACATACGAACTAGGTGCCCGCCCTCACGAGGTATCAGGATCATGTTTCCTGCGGACGCTGACTGCACGGCGACCTTGAGGCGCATGTCCGGGAAGTCGGTCACAGCCAGTACATCCATCACACCCCATGCATGATTGGCTGCGTCTCCACGAAGTTGCTGGCCAATCGCAGCGCGGACCTTGCTGCGAGCCCCGTCGCAACCCACCAAGTATCGAGCGCGGACCTGCAGCGTGTGCTCGGCATCGGTGCGCTTGAGGGTGGCCACCACAGGGTGAGTAGGATGGTCGTCACGCGTGACATCCTCCAACTCCAAGTGATAGTCCGGCTCCAGGCGCTGCGGTGACTTGAGCATGCTGTCGAGCAGGTAGTCTTGGATACGGGCCTGGTTAACGATGACGTGGGGAAACTCCGACAAGCCATCCTCTGTATCCTGTACCCGCCCTGTTCGCTCAATGCTGTGGCGGTCGTCAGCCTTGGGCCGCCAGAATGCTGTTTCGTTGACCCAGTAAGCCTCGCGGACCAATTTTTCAGCCAGGCCAAATGCGTTGAACATTTCCACGCTGCGGCAGGCGATCCCGTCGGCTTGACCCAACTGCAGTCGGCCGCCACGGCGCTCAACCACGCGGGTAATGATGTTCGGGAATTTCGCAAGCTGCGCCGCCAGTACCAGGCCCGCGGGCCCACTACCGACGATCAATACATCGACTGTTTCTGGCAATACCCCCTGGCCTTGCTCCGCACGATGAAGCTCTGGATCGCCAGGTTGGAAACCATTTAGGTGGAATTGCATAGCATTGTCCTTGTTGTTTTTTAAGAAATGCGACTCGCCATTACAATATGCTCAGTATACGAACCATTTCAACCCCTCTTTTCGATACCGTCATGCGAATCAGAGTGGTGGACAGAGGGGAATCGGAGTGCTGCCTAAAATTCAGGCGCTGAAACCCCTGAGATAGAGCGCTGTTCCAACGTTTTAAGTATTCCGAGTTTTTTTTGTAAATCTTCGAAGGGGCGGCTCAGGCTGGCAGAGTTAGGTGCCTGACATCAGCTCGACAGCCCAAAATAGGAGTGCTGCCAGCTAAACCTGGACAATGAGCAGGTCTGGCACCTGGCTGCAGAACGGCAGGCGGACTGTTTTCCAGGAGGAGCGCAACCGGTGCGCCAACTTTGCAGGCCCAGCGACTCTTGGGAATGCCCGGGGGGCGAAGAAGACCGATAATCAACCGATGTACCCGTGCCGATACTGACGCTTTTCATGGGCGCCAGTTCGGCAGGCACATCAGTAAACACCTTAAAACGGGTAGGTACGCCGTTTGTGCTGCACAGAAATCCAATGGTCGCAGGTTAACTCGGCGATGATCCACTCGCTATTGAATCGCCCGATCCCGCTGTTCTTCTCTCCTCCAAACATGTTGTTTGGATCATCGTTCACCGAGATGTCGTTGATGTGGGTCATACCTGCTTCAATTTGCTGGGCAAATCGCAGCCCACGCCCCTCGTTCTGCGTGAAAACCGCAGACGAGAGCCCAAACTCAGTTTGGTTCGCCAGCTCCAGCGCGTGCGCCTCATCACGGGCGGTGATAATCGGTGCAACAGGACAGAACTGCTCCGCCTGTGCGAGGTCACTCAAGTTGTCGACGTTGACAAAAACATGGGGCGGCAGGACCTGGCCCGCCGCTGCGCCCCCCAGCACCAACTCGATACCCTGGGCTTTAGCCGCCTCGATCCTGGCTACGGCACCTTCTAACTGGCGGCGGTTGATCAATGGGCCAATCACCGTGTCCGGGAGATTCGGATCGCCCACCTTCAGCTGTCGTACACGCGCAACGAATGCTTCGACGAAATCCTTTTGTAGCGATGCATCTACAATGATTCGATTGCTGCTCATGCAAATTTGGCCTTGATGCAAGAAGCGTCCTACCACCGCAGCATGCACTGCTAACTCCAGGTCAGCATCATCAAGCACCACGCAAGGGGCATTACCCCCCAGCTCCAGTCCCACGCGTTTTAGCGTAGGGCCAGTCACCGCCAAGGCGCCGATGTGCCTCCCCACCCGGGTTGAACCGGTGAATGAGATAAACTTGGGGATAGGGTGCAACGTGAATGCATCACCCAGGTCGGCAACGTCCCCAACCACGATATTCAGAACACCAGGGGGGAACCCTGCCTCCTCATATATCTTCGCCAGCAGCAGCCCACCCGTCACGGGCGTATCGTCAGCCGGCTTGACAACCACTGTGTTGCCCAGTGCCAATGCCGGCGCAATCGACCGGTTCGAAAGATGCATCGGCCAGTTCCAGGGGCTGATAACGCCTACGACTCCAAGCGGTTTACGGTATACACGGCTTTCCTTGTTGGGCGTATCAATTGGCAGGATACGCCCCACCACTTTTGACGGCATTGTCGCCGCTGCGATCATGGTCGAACGCACGGCGGACCACTCTATCTCTGCCTTGGTCCGCGTGCTGCCAGACTCGCGAATAAGCCATTCGACAATCTCTTCATGCCGTGCCTCCAGAATGGTCACGGCGCGCATGAACAGCGCAGCGCGCTCAGCGGGTAAAGTTAACGCCCAGGCCTTCTGGGCAATGGCGGCGGCCCGATACGCCTCGTCTAGGTCGGCGGAGTCGCCCAACGAAATTTCTGTCAGCAACGAATCGTCAAACGGGTTGCGATTCTCAAGAACCTTGCGAGTGCTGCCAGAGCGCCAAGCGCCCGCAATGTATTGGCCGGTAAAGTTCTGCCAAAGTGAAGGACGGTCAGACACGGTAATGTCTCCTATCTAATGGTGGTAGGGATGAGGTTGCAGATGCGTGATTAGCTTGGCTGCAACGATTTGCACCAAGTGGTCATCGGTCGCTGTACAGCGACTTGCCTCGAACATGTGATCACACATGTGTTGTGCAATCGCTGCGCATTCAAATGCGGCACTGAGCAATGCTGTTGACTGTTTATCGATGCGATTCAGCTGCGCCAGGAGCACTTTGATTTGCTCATAAAGACCCGTACGGGCTGCGGCGCTTTGCGTATTGGGCAATCGTAAGGTCAGCACGGCAATGCGCTGGGCCAGCCGTAATCGATCGCTATGCGGCGCATTCGGCACCAGCCGGCGGTAAGTCAAGACTGCCGTCAGAACCCCGCCCAGGATAGCCAATGCCTGCCAAAGTGAGTGGGTCAGGGTGGTGTCTGTTTGCAGACTCGGTTGTGCAATCAGCAGGAAGGTCATGTTCAAGTCGATAGCCATTTTCGCAGTCGCGGGCCGAGCCATCAGCAACGCCCCTACAAGCAAGAATGGCGCAGTGAAACAGGCAAGCTGCCAAGGCGAGGTAGCTAGCTCAAGCAACCAGAAGCGATACCCCAATCCCAACACAATGCCGACGCAAGTACCTGCTAATACATCTTTCATCGCAGCGTCCGGCTGTTTGTGGCTGGAAAACAGCGAAGCGAATAGAACGGCGGTCATGACCATCACCGGGCCATAGGACCAATCACACGACCACCACACCAGCGTGGCAATGGTCATGGCAGTTAGGGGCCGAATCGCCGCAACACCCACGTTGCGCCAGTTGTGTTGTTTTAGACGCGTAGCAAGAGATACCCGCAGTGGCTCGGGCCTATCCAAGGAGGTACAAATGTAGTTCAACTTATCAACAAATATCTGCCCTGTGGCCAGGTTTTGAGGATGTCTGCAAACTTCACAAATAACCGCCCTGAGCGTTGGAACTGCCGCAGGCCCCTGCATCGCTGCCGTCACGTCCATGCATATCCGCAATGACCCGCCTACAGCGGAGTGACTGGACCAGATCAGAAGGTCGCCGATCGCATCGAGTGTGTGCCTGGCACATGCTGCAAACTGCCGGGAGCTACCCGAGCCTGCCGCGACTTGATCCAGCAAGACGTCGAACTCGGCCATTTCCCTCAGCACGATATTCAGGTCAGTTCCATCGTGCGCGCCAGCCGAGCGCAGACGTCGAAGACTATATCCCACTGCGGCCACGACCAGCGTCTCAAGACGTGCTCGTAGGCGGTCAGGAAACTCGGACCTTGCCGTAAATGGCCAGGACAGCAATGCGGACGCAAGCACACCTATGACGGTGCAGTACAAGCGCCCTAACGCAAGACCGACATCGAACACTGGATCGAGGATACCGAACAACGCAACGATCGCGGCTGTATAACCTGCCAGAACGAAAGCGTAATTACGAAAATGCCGAAATAGGTTACCGGCCCCTGCACACAGGGTGATCCAAGCTGCCAGGGCCATCATCAGCCAAACGTGGTGATCAAAAAACAACGCTAGAAGCATTCCCCCCACCATCGCTCCGACGGCCGTGCCAGCGAGCCTGGCGCCAATGCGGGCGATAAACAGTCCGCGTGTAGGCTGGGCTACCAGCCAGACGGTCATGGCCGCCCACCAAGGATGATGCAGACCACACCATTGTGCGATCACCAAGGCCATAAGCGCTGCTGCGGTTGTATGAGCACTGAAAAGCGCAGCGGCGCGCGATGGCCACAACGATAGGCAGCCTTTTAAAGCGGGAAGCTTTCTTTGGCGCCCCATGCTGTACAAGGGCTTCACTATTGGCACGTCACACCCGCCCGCCGCACGTTCAGCACGCTGCCTGCCTTATTTATGTCGAGCACTAAAACCACCTCCTGACCCCTTTATTGAACCGAGCCGTTCATTTATAGAAGATGCCTTTCCAGCAGTCAATATAAATGTACAATGCTGTCCAGTTATAGGGGCGGAGGAATGCCATGCGAGTCAAAACCGAGGCACGTCGACAGGTCATTCTTGAAGTGGCAGGCAAGCTTTTTCTGCATCACGGTTTCGCCGCCGTCTCCATGGCTGCCGTTGCAGCTGAAGTCGGGGGATCAAGAATGACCCTCTACAACTACTTTCCAAACAAAGAGAGTTTGTTTGAAGCATTCGTCGTCGCCGCTGGAATCGACGTCTGCGACAACCTTTTGGATCTACCCAGTCCGAGCGCACCACTCGAAATCAGGCTACGTGTACTGGCCCACAACCTGCTCAGGTTGTCGCTGAAACCCGAGATTCTAGCTATCCACCGCCTGATTATCGGCGAGGCGCTTCGCGCGCCTGGACTTAGCCGAATCTTCTACGCCAACGGGCCCGGCAGGACCTTGAATGATTTGATGAGCGTTATCACTAGCGCTATGGATCAAGAGCAACTGCGTCAGGCTGATCCACAAACCTGTGCGCTTCACTTCAAAGTCCTGTGTGAGGCAGGCATCGTTGAACAGCAGCTGTGGGGACTGGCTCACGAGCCTCAGAGCGGATCTGTCAATCAGGCAATTGATAGCGCCCTAGAGGTTTTCCTCAGCGCATACGCACCAAGAGCGAGCAACTCATGATGAGAGGTCGCATGCTTTCCCCCCTGAGAATAGGAGGCTCCCTAAGCGTGCTCTGTTGGCTACTGAATGGCGCATATCGCACAAAAATCCCGTAAAATGGGATTTTATCAAATATCCTGATTTACAGGATTTGTATGCAGGTATAGATTCAGCCTCAGTCAAGGCCACGTATGCCGTGACAACAAAAACAAAAGCAGGCATGCGCATTCGCCCTCGGACACCTGAAACGTGGGCGCCCGTGCCTTCATTCGTAAAAGAGCACTGAAATGCAACAACCAATTGACGCTGAAGCCGCTTGTGAACAACTGCATGAAAGCAAGGGATCAAGCCTTGAGCGCATGTTGCGCATCCTTGACCTATTCACCCAGCAGCATCCCATCTGGACGGTGGATGGCATGAGCGCCGCCTTGGGTTATACCCGCTCGTCTGCCTATCGTTACGTCCGCGAACTGACCGATGCCAACTTACTATTTCAGTCAGAGGCCGGGCGTTATTCACTGGGCGCCAGGATCATCACTTGGGACCGCCAATTGAGGGTCAGTGATCCGCTTGTACGGGCCGCTCGAAGCCTGGAGAAGATGTTCCCACAGTGGGAAGGCGAGCAAGTCTGGTTGGTGTGCCGCTTGTTCAAAGATCAAGTCGTCTGCATTCATCAAACCGGCAGCCTGGCAGACCGGGTGAGCTATTCGCGCGGCTCTCCCCGCCCGCTGTTCATGGGGGCGACATCCAAGGTGATTCTGGCCAACATGAGTTCGAGGCAACAAAGCCAGCTGTTTCTGGAGAATCCCCAAGAGGTCGCCACCAGCAACCTGGGTGCCACATGGGAGCAGTTCAGGCGCTCACTGCAACGCTTACGCCGGCAGGGCTATGTACTGAGCAGTGGCGAAGTCGATGTGGAAGTCTTCGGGCTGGCGGCCCCCATATTCGATAGCGACAGCAAGGTGGTGGGCAGCATCAGTTGCGTACGCCCATCCTCGCAACGAAACAGCGAGCACGACGAAATACAAGGCCAGCAGATGCTGACCCTGGCCGACAACCTTTCGCAACTCATGGCCGCGCTAGCTTACAGACCAGAACGCTTGGACTGAAAGCCTCGCGGCACCGAGGGAACAAAAATGACAACCCTTACACCCGTCAGATCACCCCGCGATCGCAGCCAATGATGCGTGACGAAACCATCACTGCCCGCCCTTCCCATGGAGGCCTCACATGAGCCATCAGCAAGCACCTACCGCCTTTAGCATCCAGGGTCATCAATACATCAGCGGTAAATGGCGCCCAGGCCAGTCAAGCAGGCGCCTTGACAACCGTAACCCGTACAACAACGACCTGTTGCTGGACATGCCCTTGGCCTCAGTCCGCGATCTTGATGACGCCTACCTCGCCGCTCAAACGGCACAGGTGGAATGGGCCGCCCAGCATGCTCGGCAACGGGTGCCGTTATTGGAGAATTTGGCGTGCATCATTGAGGAGCGTCGTGAAGAAATCATCGGCTGGCTGATCAGGGAATCGGGCAGTACCCGGATCAAGGCTACCATCGAGTGGCAAAGCACTTTGAACCTTGTTCGTGAGTGCGCCGTTATGCCCATGCAGGTTGAGGGTCGGATCCTGACCAGCTATAAACCGGGCGAACAAAGCTTCGTATTCCGCGACCCGCTAGGTGTGGTTGGCGTCATCAGCCCTTGGAACTTCCCGCTCTACCTCAGCATGCGCTCGGTAGTGCCGGCCCTGGCAGTCGGTAATACAGTGGTACTAAAGCCGGCCAGTGATACTGCTGTCACCGGTGGCCTCTTGATTGCCTATCTGTTTGAGGCTGCTGGCTTCCCCGCCGGCACGCTCAATGTCGTAGTAGGGGCCGGATCAGAAATTGGTGACGCCTTCGTCGAGCATCCGGTTCCCAGCCTGATTTCGTTCACCGGGTCAACTGATGTGGGCCGTAACGTAGGCCGGATTGCTACCGGCGGCAAACACATCAAGCGCGTTGCGCTTGAACTGGGCGGTAATGCGCCGCTGGTAGTCCTTAACGATGCAGACGTTGAGGTTGCGGCCCATGCTGCCGTTGTAGGTCGGTTTTTGCACCAAGGACAGATCTGCATGAGCGTCAACCGCGTGATCGTCGCCAGCAGCCTATATCCGGCTTTCGTGGATCTGGTGGTAGAGAGGGTTCGCAAGCTCAAGACCGGCAACCCGGACGAATCGGACACCGTGATCGGACCAGTGGTGAACCACTCCCAACTGAGCGGTCTACTACGCAAAATTGATGAAGCCCAGAGCGCCGGTCTCAAACCCTTATGCAGCGGCCCCGCCGAGGGGTTGCTGTTGCCGGCACATGTATTCGGGAATGTGAAAGTAAATGACGCTCTTGCGCGGGAAGAAACATTTGGACCTCTGCTGCCATTGATGGTGGCTGACAATGAGGCCCACGCACTACAGCTTGCCAATGCGAGCGAATATGGATTGTCCAGTGCGGTGTTTACCAAGGACATGGCACGTGGGCTGAGCTTTGCGCGAGGTATCGTGGCAGGTATGACCCACATCAATGACATTACTGTGGATGATCAGCCAAACGCCCCCTTTGGCGGCGAAAAGAATTCCGGACTGGGCCGTTTCAACGGTCACTACGCTCTGGAGGAGTTTACTCGAGCCCACTGGATAACCTGGCAGCCTGGGGGGCATAACTACCCGTTCTGATTTGGACCAAAACACAATCAGCCCCGTAGGGCTGATTGTGTTTCACAATAGGAGCTTGCGAAGTCAGTCGTCATCGCCCCCCAACGCAGCTACCTGTGCTTCTATGGATTTGATGCTTTGCTTCTCGGCGGTGGATTGCGGCGTAGTGTCACCGCCCAACGCGGCATGGAAAGGACATCCTTTGAACTTTGGATCGTCCTTGTATTTTTCCACATAGTGTTCTGGAAATTGTTTGTCGAGCTCCTGGATGCCTTTGCGAGTCTGTGCCTTGTCCTCACTGGACATGCTCATCCGCTCTTCGATGTAGGCTTGGGTCGGATCGTCCGAGTTCATTTCCATAGTGCCCAAAATGTAACCGACCAGCTGAGGCAGCAACTGCGCGGCAGCGGGGTCAGGGCGATCAACCTGCATGGTATCCAATGTGGTAGTCAACGACATGGCACGCAACAGCTGATGACCGAACCAGTGCAGCTCCTTGGGGAAGAACCGGAAAACGAACTGTTCGTGGATCGCGGTGATGATGAGATTGCCACGCTCCAGTTTTGGTTTTGGGGAATTCTCAAACGCTTCACAGAACTCGACCAGGCCATCGAAGCTATCGGGATAGCCCGTGATGGGCTGGTCATTCTCGGCTCGGAACAAATCACACATATCCCGCCAAAACAAGTGGGCGGCAATTTTCTCGTGCTCGCTCAAGCCAGGGGCACCCATTTTGAGCTTCAGGCGGTGCATGGTGATTGCGGTGAACGCGCATACGTACACGTAATCATCATTATAGGAAAACGCGCCAGGGTACTGCTTGGCCCAGTGAGCATGCAGGTTGTTGATGCCTTCAACTGATTTTATCGTGCGGCTGTCGCGAGGCCCATAAAACCACCACAGTGCATTGGCACTGCCCGTCTGCTCAACACGCGAGGTAGACCGGGAAACGACCTTGCCACCGTCCTCGCGCCAGACTGCTCGGGACCCCCAATCGGTAACGACGAAATTGGGAAAGGTCAAGGCATAGATGAAGTTTTGCATGAAATCGTTCAGCCCGTAGCTGTTCGACAACCGCCAGATTTCAATGTAATCCTCGTGTGGATCGAGGCTTTGAATCTTGGCTTGAATCCACTTTTTTGGGGCAGACATATTAATCCTCTCATCTTCATACACAGCGAGTACAAAAAGGGGCCTCGGGCAATGTCTCTGCACAGATGTGCAGATTGCCAGCATCCACATTGCCTTGGCACCTCTCGATTTACAATTGGCTCTCCCTAGCCTAGGACCTAATGGCGCCCACGTCTCCAGTCTGGGGCGCTAAATGGCGCAGCGATTTTGGTACCGCAGTACGAGGGTCGCCTACACTGGTACCACCACTGGTTAAATTGCGCCCACTAAAGATTAAAACGTAAGGAGTTAAGCGTGCCGGCCGAACTTTATTTCCATCTGCATCCCAAGGCGCCGTGTGAAGAAGTAATTGCTGGCGCATTGGTATCCGTGCGGCAACTAGACTGGGCGGTGCAAGCCATGGGTGAAGATGCCGTTGCTTGGGCGCTCGAGGAGGCAGCAATTTCAATGGAGCGCCTCCAGGGCGAATTTCAGTCTGTCCCCGACCTGCCCACGTCTGAGATTCGGCTAAATTTAGAAACGCTTATCCTCGATATATTCATGAGTTGTGTGGGGAAAAACAATGATCATCAGACGCTCAAACTAATTCCATCAATGGCTCGGCAAGCGGCGCGGCGTGAAGTTCCCTTCAGCAGTATCGTCAAGAATATGCGCGGCAACCAGATCGTCTGGATCAATAATTTTTTGACAGCTAGTGCGGGCCAGGCTATCTCTCCAGGCGCAGTTCAACGCTTGGTCACCAGCGGTGCCGGTGTCGTAGATGAGTTGATTGAGCGGTTTGTGCTGTCCTATCTGGAAGAGCGCCAAACGCTTATGGAGGGACAGATCGCCAAGCGTCGAGCGCTAGTTGAAAAATTGATCAGTAATGAAGTTTCTCTGGAATCACTGAGTTTCAATCAGATCAGGGACGACCATGGCTTGGACCTGAGTCACTTTCATATCGGCCTGATCATCACCGACATCAACACCAAACACAGTGCAGAGTTGGGCAAGTTGCAGAGAAGTCTGCAAGATGCAGCGATTGGCAGCACTGCATTATTTGTAGCCGCCACGCAACACGTTACATGGGCCTGGGTAAGCACTCCACACCCTCCCACTCAAGCACAACTCAAACGTCTGGGAGACACGATTGCAAATGTGCGCGGAATACGGTGCACCGCAGGAGAACCGGCAAAAGGCCTGGCAGGATTTCGACGAACCCACCTGCAAGCGAGCGATGTGAGCAAGGTTGCAATACCGTCCTCCGTCAAGGGGGTTTTGCGGTGGTCAGACCATCTGCTGACGATTTTGGTAGGTCAAGATCTAGAGAAGGCGGCTTGGTATGTGCAAGCCGTACTTGGGCCGCTTGCCGAAAGCTCAGCCAAGGCCGAGGGGTACCGCCAAACGCTCAACGCCTATCTGAACTCGGGGCACAGTCTGCTGCATGGTGCTGAAAGCCTTGGCATTCATCGCAATACGCTGGTGTACCGCCTGCAACAACTAGAGGATTTGCTCACCTACCCAATTAAAGAGCGTGAGCTTGAACTCCGGTGCGCCCTTCATCTGGTCAATCACTTCGCCGTTCGCGTGCTGAGAGAGGAAGATACCGAAGGTTCGGAGAATCGGCCAACCTTATGAATGTGTGTCACCCTTTTGGTACTAGGATACGAAAATAGCCTGAATATTTGGCTTGAGATACCGAAGATAACGGTACTGATACCGCATATGGTTATCGCGTGCACCAAACGGCCCTAAGGGTCACACCGAAAATAAAAAAAAGAGAGTATCAGCCATGTCTCGTCACTGGATTGCAAAACGTATCCAGCAACTCGACCCTACCACGGACTATGATGAAGTTTGGAAACTAGCTGCCGCGTACCGGCCCACTGATTTCATCATGAACCTAATCTATGCCGTGACCTTCCCGCACTTCTTCGTTCGCAGGCTTGATGCGCTTCCGCTCTTCGATGGTGGCGATGGCAAAATCCTGAAGAAAGCCGACGCGCGATCGGACGACACTTCATGGAAAATGCAAGTCTGGTGGCATTACGGGTCTCACCATGAAAAAACCCGGCAGAACGTGGAATCGATCAACCGCATTCACCAGCACTACGCTAAGACCTACCCTGAAAGCTTCGATCGGAACGGAACGTACATTTACACGCTCTGCTATGAGGCTGCGGGCATGCATCGGCTCATGTTAAGGGTTGGACTCAAAGGCATATCAGAGCATGAAAAAGTTGCGGCCGTCCATTACTGGGCAAAAATGTCTACCATTTTCCGCAACGCTACCTCTGGCGAGCCATTGACTGGTTTTCCAGACAGCTTTGAGGGAATAATGGCATTCATGGATACCTGGGAAGGTGAAGTTGTACCCAAACATGAGATGGGTAATCTTGCAGCTGTGGCAATCATTAGACAGTTTGCTGAAAAATACTTTCCGAGGCTTTTACACCCACTGGTATATCAATGGATCACTAGCCTCTATCCCGATCACCTGATTGAGGCGTATGACCTTAAGCGCCCCAAAAAATTAGTAGTCAAAGCATTCAGGCTATTCACGGCAGCTTTTTTATGGACGGGCGAGCACATCGCGCCTGACCCCGCCGATACCTACACGGAAAGACGAAATGGGGGACGACGTTCGGAGCCTGCTCCTCCTGCTTCAGCTACCGCCGGCGCTGATCAGGACAAGACTGCCATTTCCGGCTGTCCGTACTTACGCCAGCAGCAAGTCAACGCTGCGAATATCAAGGACCCCGACGTGCATCCCTAACGCCAATCACTCGTGCCTTTAGGTCATGAGTATCAAAAGTCCCATCGCTGCTCACAATACTAACAATAGAGCTACATCATGAATATAAAGCATACCGTGTTGTCCTCCTTGCTTGCATTCTCGGCCTACTGTGGCCAGACCCCGGCTGCTGACGGCCCACCTCCGCCGGGGGTCAGTCAGCCCTCCGGTATAAACTTGGGGGGCACCAGTTTCTATGATGGCTTTGCCGGGCTCCCCGGCTACTCTTATCAGAGCTATCTGCGATATAGCAGCGCCAGTTCCATCCGCGGAAACTCCGGCCAAAAAGTAAGCGCCTTCGACGATCCCAAGATCAGCGCGGTCCAGTGGCTCAATCAAGTAACCTACTACAGCCCCGAATCCATTGGAGGTGGAGCCCACTTGGGGTGGAGCTTGCTGCTGCCAGTCGTTGCACTGGATGGCACGTTTGGCTCTAACGGCGCATCTCTGAAGGATAATGCTACCGGCTTGGGCGACATCACGGCAGGTCCGCTGATTCAATTTGATCCTATCGTCGACGCCCACGGCAGACCAGTTTTCGTTCAGCGCGTCTCGATGGATTTTATCCTGCCCACCGGTAAGTACGACGAGCATAAGGACATCAACGCCAGTTCGCATTTCTTCTCTGCCAACCCTTATTGGGCAGCGACATGGATGCCCGCTCCACGCTGGGAAATGAGCTGGCGTTGGTACTACCTCTATAACTTCAAAAATAACGACCCCGCCAGCAGCACTGCACAGTTCTATCAAGGACGGGCTGTCGAGGATACCCAAGCGGGCCAAGCCACTTGGGTTAACTTTACCGCGTCTTATGAGTTTTTTCCGAACGTTTCCGCTGGGCTTAATGGCTATTATTTTCGCCAGTTGACGGACGACAAAGTCAACGGTAGTCGTCTGGAAGACTCACGCGAAAAAGTGCTTGGCTTGGGTCCAGGTCTGTTTTGGAAAATACGCCCCGGTGATGGCCTGTGGTTCAACGTGTACCAAGAATCAGGTGTGGAAAATCGCGCCAAGAATGATCTGCTTATTCAGCTGCGGGTTGCCTTCCATCTCTGACTAGGCCCTCGGCACTTTTCCAAATCGCCTTGCCACCGGCTGGCTTCTTGCGCAGACGCGGAAGAAACCAGCCTCTTAACTAGACCGATTGGTATAGTTAAGAGAGAATGCCTGGCCCTTGGTATGTGTTGACCCAAATGTCTTATTCCTTTGACCGACTCATCTGCGAACACTGCGACTCGCTATACCTTTCAGTCAATCTTTGCGCAGGGCACACTGCGCTTTGCAGTCGGTGCGGTGCCGTCATCTTGAGCTCCCACACGCTCAGCGTGCAGCATTTACTAGCCCTCTCGGTCACTGCCGCTTTGCTCTTTCTGACAGCCAATTTTCTCCCTGTTATCAGGATCAGCATGCTAGGCCTGTGCAATCAGGCAACGTTATCGGAGGCAGTCTCAGCACTGGCGCAGGCGCAACTCGGCGTGATCGCAGTCGTTGCGGGGCTGACCATTATCATCGCGCCACTGCTGCAGGTAGTCCTGTTGTGCTGGCTACTGTCGTTTGCACTAATCGGGCGAGCGGCCCCGGGGTTTCGTTTATGCATGCGTGCGCTAGAGCATTTGCGTCCTTGGAGCATGCTTGAGGTCTGCCTGTTGGGAGTACTGGTAGCTATCGTCAAGCTGGGGGGAATGCTCGATGTAAACCCGGCCTGGGCCTATGGGCACTGGGGATGTTAACCGTGCTGCTGACCTTCATTTCCGGCAAAGGTACCCGACGCCTGTGGGCTGACCTTGAAGGGCAACTGACATGATCATTGCGCCCAAGGCCAGCACCGAGAACCTGATGCTTTGCCACACCTGCGCACTGGCCTGCCCTTCGGGCATCGTGCGGTGCCCTCGGTGCCTGGCGACCGTGCATCTACGCAAACCCGACAGTTTTACCCGCACTTGGGCCTATCTGATTGCCAGCCTGCTCTGTTATTTGCCCGCAAATCTGTTGCCGGTGATGTACACCAACATCCTCGGCAGCGGTACCGAAAACACCATCATGAGCGGCGTAATCGAGTTTTGGCAGGCTGGTGAATGGGATATTGCCCTGTTGATATTCATCGCCAGCATAGCCGTGCCCTGCGTCAAGTTCATCGGTTTGGGCACGCTTTTGATTACCTGCCAACGGCGCAACACCGTAGCAATGCGCGAACGCGCCAAGCTTTATCGCTTTATTGAGGTCATCGGCTACTGGTCGATGCTCGACGTGCTGGTAGTCGCGCTAGTAGCGGCGCTGGTGCAATTTCATTCCTTGAGCACGATCGCGCCGCGTATGGGCATTTTGTTTTTGGACTGGTTGTGGTGCTGACAATGTTGGCTGCCATGAGTTTCGATGCCCGGCTTATCTGGGACGCAGAGGTTGAAGATGCCTGAATATCCTAATTACCCCCTTACCCCTTCCGACCCCGAAATACGACAGAGCCGATTCAATGTCTCACTGGTTTGGCTTGTTCCCATCGCGGCTGCCCTGGTCGGGATATCCATGCTCGTGCACAGTGCAGTGTCCGCTGGACCGAGGATTATGGTTAGTTTCCTTACTGCAGACGGTTTGGAAGCCAACAAAACTGTGGTCAAGTATAAAAATGTGGTGATCGGCAAGGTGACAGCTATCAGCTTTAGCACGGATCGCAGCCACATTGAGGCAACCATAGAACTGGACCAGTCGGCAAAACCGTTCACCTCCCAGGACTCGCGGTTCTGGGTCGTGCGCCCGCGGATAGGTGCTGCCGGCGTTTCAGGTGTCGACACCCTTCTCTCGGGTGCATTTATCGGAGCTGATGCCGGGTATTCGCATGCATTGGTCAACCGATTTGAAGGGCTGGAGAATCCTCCACCTGTCAATTTTGGCGAAAAGGGTAAAAGGTTTACGCTTCATACCACCAGCCTTGGTTCTCTAGATATCGGCTCACCTGTTTATTACCGACGCTTACAGGTTGGGCAAGTAGTGGCCTACCGAATGGCAGAAGACGGAAAAAGTGTGGATGTGGACTTGTTTATCCGCGCACCCAACGACAAGTTCGTTACCTCAGACACTCGCTTCTGGAATGCCAGCGGAATCGATGTTTCGCTGGGCGCCGGCGGCTTGAAGGTGAACACCGAATCCCTGTCATCGATTATTTCCGGAGGGGTGGCGTTTGTTGAACCCGCCCGCACCGACGCTGCACCTGCCGCTGATGAAAACGCGATATTCACTTTGTTCCCCGATCGCGACACTGCGTTGGCTCCTGCTGATGGTGAAGCACGTGCTATCCACATGAGTTTCGACCAGAACCTCAAAGGATTGGAGGTAGGTGCGCCAGTCGAGTTCCTCGGAGTAACACTGGGGCGAGTCACTGCTGTTGCCTTGGACTTCGACCCGGCCCATCAAACGTTCCCCACCCAGGTGGATGCCGTGATTTACCCCGACCGCATGGGCCAGGCGAAAGATAAGCTGATGCAGACGATCGGTGGGAAACCTAATGACGCGGCAGTCGCCCGGCTTATGGCAGGCTTCATCAGAAATGGCCTGCGCGCCCAGGCCAAAAGCGCCAACCTGTTGACAGGTCAATTGTATATTTCGTTGGGGTTCGTCAAGGATGCGCCGCCCATGACTGTCGATACCGCCGCGCAGCCACTCGTTATTCCCACCGTTCCAGGCAGCCTGGATAAGTTGCAGGAACAGTTGCAAGAGTTTGCCAACAAACTCAGCAAGCTGCCTATCGACCAGATTGCCGCCAGCCTCAACGGCAGCTTGGGCGAACTTCAAAAAACGCTCAAACAGGTGAACGGAGATGTTTTGCCACAGATGCACGAGACCCTGGCTCAAGCACAGAAGACCATCGCTGGTGCTAACGATACCTTCGCCGAGGACTCTCCACAGCGCCAACAACTTGGCCAAGCGATGGATGAGGTTCAGCGCACCGCGCGCTCGGTGCGAGTTTTAACAGACTTTCTGGCTCGCCACCCTGAGGCGTTGATACGAGGACGCGTCCAGGAGAACCAACCCGGAGCCCTACACATTGACCAGCCGAGTCCACCTAGCTCTGCAGAAGAGACCCAACCATGATTCGCCGAGTATCAGCCCTATCTGCACTGTTCCTGGCGGCATGCAGTTCGGCACCACCGCATTACTACACCTTGATATCGCCCCCTACGACTACGGCTACGGCTACCAGGACAACGCCTGCGCCCTTCCAGTTCCAGCTAGTATCTGTGCGGATCCCAGTACAAACCGACCAGCCGCAGTTAGTGGTGCGCCAAGGTCAAGGCGAGTTGGCGATTTTGGAGAACGAACGATGGAGCGCGCCATTGGCCGATGAGTTCAGCGGCGCGCTGGGTGATCAACTGGAGCATCAATTGGGTATCCGCAACCTTGCGAACATGCCCAAAGACAATGTCCGTCCTTTACTGAGCATGCAAATAGACGTCAGGCGGTTTGAATCACTGCCGGGAAATTACGTATTAATTGATGTTATGTGGAGCTTGAGCCAACGCGACGGCAATCAACAGCGTCGCTCTCTCACCTGCAGTACCCGGCTGGAAAAGCCCGCCGGTAATAGCCTGAACGATACTGTCGCGGCTCATCAGCAACTCATTGCCCAGTTGGCTCAAACCATGGCTGGCACCGCTCGGCGGTGGGCAAGCCAGCCAACAACGCCATGCCCTTGACGCCAAGATGACAGTACATGGGGTCAACCATGACCCCATGCCTGGCAACGAATCTAGTGCGCCGCTGAAGTGTCAGCCACTCGCGTAGGCCTGGGTGCTATCCATACTGCCAGTGCTGCGATGACGAAACAAAAGGTCACCGCCATGAATAGCTGATTGGTCGCCAACATAACCGCCTGGGACTGCACCGTGTCGCTGATCTGTAACCGAGCCTGGTCCGCGCTCCAACCCGCGTCCATCAGCCGTGTTGCATACCGCTGCCCCTGATCGACCAATCCAGACAATTCCGCCCGGTTATATTTGGCCTTGTCTTCCCAAACGGTGTTGGTCAACGAAGTGGCAATGGCTCCGCCGAATGTTCGACAAAAGCTCATTAGGCCTGCCGCAGAGGCTGTCTCGCTTTCCTCCACGCTACTGAGCGCGAGCCCTGTTAGCGGGACAAAAAAGAAAGGCATGCCAATGCCTTGTAGCAGAAGTGGGAAAGCCACTCCCCAAAACGGCATATCGGTATTGGCGTGGGTGCGCAGTAGCGTAATGAGCCCCATCCACATCACGCCAAAGAACACTAGCCACCGCCCATCCATGCGCGTTGACATGCCCGCGGCAAAGGGGGCGGCTAGCACCGCGAGTACCCCCGTCATGGCCGTCGCGCAGCCCGCCCACGTGGCGGTATAGCCCATGTAGTTTTGCAACCATAACGGCGTCACGACCGTTGCGCCGAAAAAAGCCCCAAACGCAAGGGTGACCGTGATGACGCTGGAGCTGAACCCACGATGGCGGAAAATACGCAGGTCCACCACCGGATGCCGATCCGTCAATTCCCAGATAAGAAAAGCGGCGAAGCCGATCGCTGCAGTTATTGCCAGCAGGCAAATTTCGGCAGAGGCAAACCAGTCCTGGTCTTTACCCTCGTCAAGCATGATCTGCAAGGCTCCGACCCAAATCACCAGTAGTATTAACCCGATGGTGTCGATAGGCACCTTCAGCAGTTCGCTTTCATAGCGTTTTAGCAGGCGCCAACCCAGCCACCCACACAGCAGCGTTACAGGGGCGTTGATGAAGAAAATATAACCCCAGTGCAATTGGTCGCAGATAACGCCACCCAGCACCGGGCCCATAATAGGCGCCAGAAGTGTTGTCATACTCCATAAGCCGAGGGCGGCGCCGGCTTTTTCTTTCGGAAAAATACGCAACAATAAGGTTTGCGAGAGTGGCATCAGCGGGCCGCCTGCCAACCCTTGAAACACCCGAAACATCACCAACATGCTCAGCGAGTTGGCCATGCCACATAGCGCGGAAAACAGACCAAAAAAAATCAACGAAGCGATGAAGGTCCGCACTGTCCCGAAGCGATTGGCCAACCACCCCGTGAGGGGCACGGTTACAGCTTCGGCCACCGAGTAGGATGTAATGACATAAGTGCCCTGGCTGGAAGAAGCGCCCAGGCTACCCGCGATGGTGGGTACCGATACGTTAGCGATTGTGGTGTCGAGCACGGCCACAAAGTTTGCAGCGGCTAGCATCAATGCCGCAGCGATTAGCACGCCGCCCGTCAGGGGTGGTAACTGCAGGTCGTTAGACTTTCCTGAGGACATGATGTTCATCCTCTTAGTGCGCACTGACCGCAACGCTCTGGGTGTCGATCGTGGCGTCCATAGAAAGGCCGATCCCGAGTGGATGCTCATGCAATTCCTTAGCATCAAGGCTCACTCGCACCGGCAAGCGTTGCACTACCTTGATCCAATTGCCAGTCGCGTTTTGAGCCGGAATCATGGCAAACGAAGAACCACTGCCACCCGAAAAGCCGGCGACGACGCCATGGTATACAACGTCGCTACCATACAAATCGGCGACCAGGCTGACAGTCTGGCCGATGCGCACGTTGCTCAGTTGTACTTCTTTGAAGTTGGCGTCCACGTGAAGACTATCTATAGGCACCACCGTCAGCAATGTCATGCCAGGCTGTACACGTTGCCCCACCTGCACCTGACGATTGGCGACCACACCATCTACCGGTGCGCGCACGCGTGTGCGATCCAGGTCAACCAAGGCCTGCTCCAGCCGGGCCTTTGCATGCAGAACTTCCGGGTTGGTGGCAACGGTAGTGTCCGCAATCAGTACCTTATTGGCATCGAGTGAACCGATGGCGACCTGCCGACTGGCGACAGCTTGTAACTTCGAGGCCTGAGCGGCTTCGAGACTCGCCTTTGCAGTCGCTAGCGTAGTGCGAGCATTGCTGAGTTCCTCTCCGGACACCGAGCCGGAACCCACTAACACCTGGCGACGCCCCAAGTCCAATAGTGCGCGATCATAATCAGCCTTGGCGGACGTAATCTGTGCACTCATGCGGCGCTCATCAGCGGCGCGGGCCTGCACTTGGGCCGTAAGCCCCGCATCATTGGCTAGATAGCCTCGTACCTTGCGTACGGCACTGTCGTAGTCTGCTTGGGCTTGTTCGACTGCCAGCCTTGCGTCCGTATCGTCGATGGCAATGAGCACGTCGCCTTTGTGGACATTGGCCGTATCGACGAATGGAACGCTTTGAACGATGCCGCTCACAGCGGGCGTGATGGAGGCGGACTCCGCCCCGGTATAGGCGTTGTCAGTAGACACATAGCGCGAGCCGATAAAATACCAGTAAGCTGCATAACCCAGCGCGCATAGCACCACCACTGCGCCCAACACCAGCAACAGGGACTTGCGTCGAGAAGAGCCTTGGCCAGGTTCAGCCGCGGATGTATCGAGTACGGCAGGAGAGTCTGCCATCGGTGATTGCAAGGAAGACATGGTCTAACGCCTATAATTCAGGAGTGCTGGGAAATGGTAGAAGTGGGGGGCTCTGCACTTGGGGGCTCTACCGCACCTGCGGTCGGGACGCTGATATAACCGCCGCCCAATGCTTTGACGAGCGAGACATCAAGTGCAAAGCGGCGTGCCTTGATATCGGCAAGCTTCCGTTGCGCAGCGATCATTGTGTCTTCAGCGTTCAGGACATCCAGGTACCTGTCTAGACCTCCGCGGTAGCGGTTCTCAGTGACTTGTCGCGCTTGTGCAGCGGCGTCATACGAGGCCTTGGTTGCATCGAGGCGCGGCCCCAGAGCGCGCTCGCTGGCAATCGTGTCTGCGACGTCATGCAGCGCTTTGGTTAAGGTTTCGTCATAATTCGCGACCGCCTCATCGTAGGTGCCGCGGGCGCTTCGCAACTGACCGCGCAAGCGTCCCCCATTGAAAATGGGCAATGATATGGCTGGCCCAATGTTCCCTACATCCGAGCCGGACTTGCCGAGCATGTTCAACCCCAACGATTGCACTCCCACCATCGCACTTAAATTGATGTTGGGATAAAACTGCGCGCGCGATTCATTGATACGTGCCGCTGCCGCCTCAGCGCGCAAACGAGCAATGACGACATCCGGTCGACGGCCTAACAGCCCCAGGGCAATACTGTCCGGTAGGCCCGTGGACTTAGCGAAATCGATACTCGGGCGGGCGATGCTCAGCCCACGATCCGGGCCGGCCCCTAGCAAGGCTGCAAGGCGGTTGCGACATAGTGCTATGGATTCGTCAGTCTCCAGCCAAGTGGCTTGGGCCGTGCTTGCGCGCGACTGCGCCTGGTGCACACTGGATTGGGTTTCCAAACCTTGGTTGAAGCGTTCGGCAAATAGCTGCGCGGTTTCTACCCTGACCTTCATTGCAGCCTCGTCCGCGTCGCGTTCGGCATACAGGCGGGCCAAGTCAGCGTAAGCCTCCGCTAGCGAAGTCGCCAACACCATGCGAGCCTGGGCGATATCGGCCTGAGCGGCCTCATACTCGGAGGTGGCGGCGGCAAGCGCAGCGTGATTCCTGCCCCAGAAATCCAGCTCGTAGCTGAAGTCAAACTCCGCGCTGCCATAGGTATTCATGCCCTGGGGCACAAACTCCGCCGGCACTCCATTGTTGTAACTTTGTTTTTTACGCTCCACTGAGGCTTGGGCATTCAAGCCTGGTAAAAGTGATGCGTTTGTCTGCTGCTCTGATCCTTGAGCTCTCAGCAACCTCGCCTGGGCTTGGGCAAGTGTCGGGTCGCCCTTTAGGCCTTCGTCGATCAAGGCATTAAGCTGGGCATCGTTATATCGGTACCACCACTTCTCCCGAGGCCACTGCGAATCCGCGTGGGCCAGCGGCTCAAAACTGTGCGTCGTAGCGTAGCTGGACAACTGCTTAGCCGCGGTTGGCTGCGGCAATGTCGGCATTGGCGCACAGGCACCCAGCAGGCCGACGATCGCCAATCCGACTAGCACCGTGGCCGGGAAGGATCCTGATTTGTACATAGTACTTTTTCATCTCATAAATGAACCGGTCGGTTCAGTTATGTAATTTTTGAGCAGGCGCATTGCCACTGTCAACAAAAAACCAACCTATCGGTCGTTTTTAGTAAACTGCGGCGCCACAGCAATCGACGAAGAACGTGTAATGCGCACCAAGACAGAGAAAAAACGACAAGAAATCATCGATGCAGCATTTCAAGTCTTCAGCGAAATTGGCTTCGCACAGGCGGCGATGGGCGAGATTGCTCTGCGGGCGGGGGCTTCGAAGGCGACGCTTTACAGCTATTTCGAATCCAAGGAGGAATTGTTCACTGAGGTCATGTGCGAGAACGCCGTCGACGAGGTAAAAGCAGCGTTTCTTCTGCTCGATCCTCAGGTCGCAGTGGAAAAGATGTTGCTCGATTTCGGCATACACTACCTTACGGCGGTGCTTGCCCCCCAAATGTTGGCAGTGCGCAGGCTTGCCAATCATGAAGGCGGCCGATCAGACCTAGGTGTGATGTTTCATGAACGAGGGCCCAAGCGAGGCTGGCAAATGGTCATGGACCTACTGGAGCAGTATATACAGCAAGGCCATTTGCGAAGCTGTGATGCCAGGGTTGCTACCGCCCACTTGCGGGGGCTATATGAGGCAGAGCTAATGGAGCTGAGTATTCTGGGGGTGATCAAAGTATCCACGCGGCAACTGGTCCGTGACGTTGTTAAACGGGCGTTAGCGGTTTTTTTGCTTGCCTACGGCCCTGGTGCTGGCACACGTTAATCAGCTCGAACTACTGAAAGTAGCCAAGTTTCAAACGAGTGCTACCTCATTCGATTTTAAAGTCGACACCCCCGATTCTAGATGCGAACAGCCACTGACCATCCACACGCTGCAGTTCATCCTCGTAATGTCCGACTAAGTAAGGCTTATGAGCCAGCTCAACGGTTAAAGGTGAGGTGAAAAGCGCAATATGGCTTCTCGTAGTCGCGTTATCAGAATCCTTTACGTCAACAATTATATTACTGACCAAGTGAACACTCTTACGCAACGGACGATTTTCGAAGGCATCGAAAATCGCTCTACGACCAACCAAAGGCACGTCCGGCTTAGTGGGTCGTGAAAAGGTGGCGGTCTCGGTAAACATCGCGACAAGCGCTTCATAGTCACCGAGATCGGACAACCTCGCAAATCTAATGATTTGTTTGTGACAAGCGTTCTCGATGAGTAAACGCTCGATATCGTTCATATGGAAACTCTTATAGGAGGGAAGAAAAAACTCATGAGCATCATTGGAGCCAGGTCAAGAGCGCCTCCAAGACCGCCGAAGCTTCCTCGAAAGGGGCCATATGACCGCTGTTTTCAAAAATGCGTAATTGCGCTCCTGCGATGTGGCTTACTATGAACTCATGCTGCTCCACAGGGCTCCAGCAATCGTGCCGACCAACGCCGACAAGTGTCGGAATGCGAATGTTCGCCAGTTGCGCTGTAGCATCCGGCCTGTGAAGCAGAGCGTGAACCTGCCCCGCGAAAATTTCGGGCGTCATGGACTCGACCATGCGGTGAAGAGGTTCCATCACCTGCGGGTCCACGGTATGCTCGGGTCGGACCATTGGAGGTAACCAGCGCTGCGACATCGCCCGCATTCCTTGAGTTCTTGCGAGGTCTAACAGAACCTGGCGGCTTTCCTTTTCTGCCGGCTTCGCGGGATGGACCCCGGTATTCAGCAAGGCAAGACGTTGAACGCGAGCAGGCGCTTGCTTGAAGACTTCCAAAGCTACCCGCGCACCCATGGAGTGGCCTGCGAGATTAAAATTGTCAGGAGCGTACCGCAGAACTTGCTTTGCCATTTCCTCAATCGCGTCCAGCCCTCGAAAATCCAAAGGGGTGACATGAGCACAATGCTCCAAGCCGGGAATGATTTTCCCCCATACCGTCTCATCACAGAGCAGACCCGATAACAGCAAGAGATGTTGTTTCATTGATGAGATCCCATTTAACGCAACGCAGGAACTTTTCGAGTCCCCAGAAATGCTTCGTAGGTTTCACCGCGCATGATCGCATAGACCTGCATATTGTTGAGTTTTGCAACGCGAACAAATTTCTCAAGGGTGAAGAAGTTTGCACCGTATTTGACCAATCCTAGCCAGTCCTGACGGGTAACCATTTCTATCTCGACCGCATTGAGTCCGGCTTCAACCATTAGCCGATGAGGATCTCTCTCGTACCGTGCACGCCATTCGGCATTGACCATTTTCCACAAAAAACGGTTTAGACTAAGCGTGCGATTGCTAACACGAAGATCGAAAACGTAGGTTCCTCCCAGCGCTTCGATACCTTGGACCTGAGGATTCATAGCCGAGCCTTCAAAGTTGAAAGTTGGATAATGCTCACACAACTTCGTATAAGACCGCCGTCATTGCAGTTGTCGTGGCGAGGTAATAGCTTTGGTGAACCTTGCGCAGCGCTCCATCAACGGCGCCTCGCATGGAGAGCCACATGATCTGTTCAACGCTTTCCGCACCGCCCAAACGAACATAGTCTGCATGAGTCATGCGGGTTAATACTTCTGGGTCATTTTCCAGCAAGTCCAAAAACTCCATATCCCATTCAGTGTTGTTGAACCCGGTACGCTCGCCGTGAATCTGGTGCGAGAGTCCGCCTGTACCCACCACGACGACGTTAATATCTTCAGGATATGACTCAACCGCGCGCTTTACGGCCAAGCCGAGACGGTAGCACCGACGTGGTGTTGGCAGAGGGTACTGCAGGACGTTGACTGCAATGGGCACTACCACCCCTGGCCAATCGGGATCGTGGGGCCAAAGTAGCGGGAGCGGTGACGCACACCCATGGTCAATCGGCTTGTCCTGGAATACGGTGATGTCGAACTCGTCGTTGACAAGTGATTCCAGGATATGGGCTTGAAGCGCTACATCGCCCCGAATAGGCGGCAAGTCTCTAGGCCCGCTGCCCTCATCAGCTATGTCAAAACGTTCGCCCACCCCCAATGCGAACATGGGGTAAAGGTCAAAGAAAAAAGTCGTGCAATGGTCGTTATAGAAGAATACCAAGGCGTCAACCTGCTTCTCCTTTAGCCACTTGGCAATAGGCTCATACCCCCGGAACAAAGGGGCCCATGCGGGATCATCCTGCTTTTTCTTGTCGTATGCCAAGCCTATCGTTGGCACGTGAGATGTCCCGATCGCGCCTAAAATTTTTGCCATTTGCTTCCAGCTCCATGTTTTGCCTGTTCATCGCCAGGATAGGAATGGTGTGACCACTCCCATTCGGATCCCAATTGAATCCCGCGACCCTACATGTCGAATAGCAGTAACGGGATCCAGACTAGCTATCAATCAACATGAGAGTCAAGCAAAAAACAATTCTTGGGATCCCTAGCAACGAGAAAAATAAAAAATTTTCAGAAACTCTAAAGACAGGATCCCGAGTGCAACCGGACATTTATCCCAGTCGTGATAAGATTTCAGCGTGGATCCCGACGTAACGGGAGATAATCGACAAACAGTGGAGAGTCGAGTGACGTCACAGAAGCAGCACCTACTGGTGGCGCTGGAGGTTCGGCAATTAATTTTGCGCGGTGACCTTGTACCAGGGCAACGGATCACCGAAGCCGCTCTGGCGGATCTCCTAAAAACCTCCCGAACACCCGTGCGGCAAGCGCTTCCCACTCTGGCTCAAGAAGGCTATCTCGTTGCCGTCGGCAAGAGAGGCTATGCGGTGAAGTCCTTCACCACTGAGGAAGCCATCGCAGCTCTTGATCTGCGAGCAACCTTGGAAGGTGTGGCTGCTCGGCAGTGCGCAAGTCAAGGGTTGTCGACCGCGCAGTTTTCGGCGTTGCGTGCGTGCCTGGCTAAAGGTGATGCGTTACTGAAAGAAGATGTGACGATTGACGAATTGAAACAGGCTTACGGAGAGATGAACCATCAATTTCATGCACTGCTCTTGCAGAGTGCTGAAAATCCGCTTCTCAACGATCTCGTTGCCCGATGCTGCGCCGTCCCGTTTGTTGCGCCGAATATGGTCACGTTCCAAAGCACTAGCATCGAATTCATCAAGCAGGACTTGGACTACGCGCACCGGCAGCATCACGCCATCGTCGACGCGATCAGTAGGGGTGAAGAAACGCGTGTGGAAATGCTTCTTCGAGAACACGCAGCAACCCAAAGGCACAGTATGAACGTGTGATCTCCCACGTTAGCGCTTTGCCGGACTGGCACTCAGGCCGACGGCGAGAATAGTACACCGTGTGGCACCCGTCCCCTGCTCAGTCACCAGCTTTCCTGTTTAGCGTCCGATAGAGTGTAGTCCGGGATAGTCCAAGCACCCTCGCCGCCTTAGAAATATTCCCACCGCATTGGCGTACGATATCCAAGATATGTAAGTCGGCACGCTCACGCAGAGAAGCATTTCGGGTCACCGCGACGTCCTCGATCAACGCGTGGGAAGCCTCGCCGATACAGGCCTGCGTGTAGAACACAATGCCGTTGCGCAGGCTGGTTTTCTGGCAGTAGCCTTGGGTCGCAATGAAGCCATCCACGAACAATTCGGCAACGTTAATACGTTTGCCTAGTGGATCAATAGGGGCGAACATTTCCAGGGCATTGCGGGTGGCTGAGAGCACATCGCCAAATGCATTCACGGCAACAAGACCTGCCAGGTGGGTATTGATGAAGTCCGCATCGTGGTGAATTTTGAATACTAGGTTCATATCGTGCGCAGCCAAGAACAGGCGATTCTCGATTTTTATTGCAGCACTCTGAAGCTTATGCACCACCAGTCGCGATTTGAACGTCTCGCTGCCGGTCACGTTAAGCACACCAATCAGGGTCCCCCAAGGGCCCCACACTGGCACCGCGCAGCAGAACATATCAGCAAACTCATTTAGGTAGTGCTCGGCGCCTACCAGGGTGATCGCGACCTTTTCATGCAGCACGCAAGCAGGGGCCGTAGTGCCCACATCGCATTCCTGAATGCGCCTGCCTACATGGAGGGCAAATGCCCGTGCCCGCGGGTTGCTGCCATGGCGGGCACGCACAATCACTGCTTTTGCGTTGGTGCAGTAGACCGCCCAATGCTCCCCGCCGAATGACTCCCAGATAGCATTTATCTCCTGATCGACGATGGCGGAAAACAAGCGATCGTCGTCATCGATCACGAACAACGGATGATCATGTCTTGACAGCCGTCGATCCTCCGGATGGATACCTAGTTCGTAACTTCGCTTCCAGGAGTTGCGCAGGTACTGGGCAATCACCGGGTCGGTAACGGTAACGCCGCTGACAATGTCGTGCTTCGCGGCTCGCAGACAATCATGGTAGCCACCGGACTGAGCCCCGTTATGGTGCGTCACACTCACTTTCATCTCGGCCTAAGTCCTATTGTTCAGTTTTGTAACACTACTTCACCCGAAACCGTCAGCCAAACGTTTTCCCAGGAAGCCCAACTGCGACCCATGTCCGATAGCTGGACAAGATGGCCCCACCAATACTGGAGCGAGATAAAAACAACGCAGGGTCCTGTACGGTGGAAAAACATGACAACTAGAAGCTTTGATGTGCTGATTGTGGGGAGTGGCGCCGCGGGCTGCGTAGTGGCCGGTTACCTAGCGGAAAACACCGACGCCAATATCGCGGTGATCGAAGCCGGCGGCAAGGACGCGGATCCACTGATTCACATTCCAGCGGGTTTCGGCAACATCTTGGCCAAGGACAGGCATGTGTGGCACCACTCCACCGTCCCCCAGCATGGTACCGAGCGGCGCTTCCGCTCGGGGAAGGTGCTGGGCGGCGGCACCTCGGTCAATGCGATGTGTTATGTGCGCGGGCAGAAACGCGATTTCGATAGCTGGGACCAGGCAACCGGCGGCGAAGGCGATTGGAACTACAGCAGCATGTGGCGCGCGTTCATTGAGCAGGAAAAAAACGACACCTTCCACAATGAGCATCACGGCATCAGTGGCAACTTGGCGGTGCAGTTGCCCAAGGGCATCAACGAGTTGAACCAGTATTGCCTCAAGGCCTTCCAGGAATACGGTCTGCCGTATAACCCCGACTACAACGGTGCTAGCCAAATCGGCGTATCGCCGGTGCAGTCGAACATCGATAACAAGCGTCGTTGCAGTGCGGTAAACGCGCACTTACGCCGTCATTTGGACAGCGGGCGAGTTACGCTGTTGACTAACACCACCGTAACCCGCGTGCTGATCGACGACAACCGCGCGGTAGGGGTGGAAGCCATCATCGGTTCAAGCAAACAGCACATTCAGGCCACCCATGTAATCCTTAGCGCAGGTGCAGTGCACAGCCCGAAAATCCTTATGCATTCGGGTGTCGGGCCGCAGGCGCAGTTGGAAGACTTTGGTATTCAAGTGAAGGTCGACGCACCAGGCGTCGGCGAAAACCTCCATGATCACCCGATCATTCCCCTGAGTGCCTACGTGACCGGCAATTTGGGCTATCAGAACGTCGCCCAGGGGCTGGGAACGCTCAAAGCGGGTCTGCGCTATATCCTCACGAAGGACGGCCCAGCCTCGGGCAACGGCATAGAGACGGTGGCCTATTGGGACCCGCTGAACTTCAACGGCGAACCCACGGTGCAATGCTACCACATGCCCATCATTTCCAAGGATGGTCTGAGCCCCACTGGCTCGCGTGCTGGTATCACCTTTGAATTGGTGGTGTTACAACCCAAAAGCCGCGGCTGGATACGGTTGGCAGACTCCGACCCTACCTCCATGCCGTTGATCAACCCCAATTTCATTGGCCATGCATTCGATCTCGATGTCGCGGTTGAATCAGTTAAAGCCATGCGGACCGTCATGGCGCAGCAGTCCCTGGCACACGTGATTGAAGAGGAAGTCTCCCCAGGACCTGGGGTGCAATCGGACCAGCAGATCGGCGAATGGGTAAAACGCGTGGCCACCACCATGTGGCACCCGGTGGGAACCTGTCGAATGGGCAAAGACAAGGGAGCCGTGGTCGACGGCCATCTGCGTGTCAAGGGCGTAGAGCACTTACGAGTCATCGACGCCTCGATCATGCCCAACATTACCAGTGGTAACACCAATGCGCCAACGCAGGCATTGGCTCTGCACGCGGCGAAGTTGTTCTGCCGCGAACATTACCCACGTTGACCCGATGCCCTACGTATACACCCCTGCGAGGCCGCCGCGCGCGGCTCATTTTTTGACGAGGAAGTTTGCATGAGCTATCCAACGCCTGAAAGCATTGATGCTATCTTCGCCCGCCAGCGAGCGTTTTTCGCGTCCCGCCAGACCCTAGACATCCGGTTTCGCAAGCTAAATCTTGAGCGCCTCAAGGCTGCCCTGGTCGATCACAGCGAAGCACTTTACAAAGCCCTGTACGATGACTTGGGCAAGTCGCGCGAACACGTCGACATGGCAGAAATAGGCGAGGTCATCCATGAGATCGACTTCGCGCTGGCGCACCTGGATGAATGGGCCGCGCCCAAGGAAGTGCCCACCCCGGACCTCATCGCCCCGTCGCGTTGCTACGTGACCCAGGAGCCTTTTGGGGTCACCTATATCATCGGTCCCTTCAACTACCCGCTCAACCTGACCCTTACTCCGCTAATCGGCGCGATCGTGGGCGGCAACACCTGCATCGTCAAACCATCGGAAACCACTCCGCGCACATCTGCAGTAATTGAGGCCATCATTACCCAGGCGTTTCCACCTGACTATATTGCTGTGGTACAGGGCGGCCGTGAGGAAAACACTCACTTGCTGAGCCTTGCCTTTGACTTCATTTTCTTCACCGGCAGTCCTAATGTCGGCAAAGTCGTGATGCAGGCGGCGGCCGTCCACTTGACCCCCGTTGTGTTGGAGTTGGGCGGTAAGTGTCCGCTTTTGGTGTTACCTGACGCCGACCTTGATCAAGTGGTTGAACAGGTTATGTTCGGCAAGTTCATGAACAGCGGCCAGACCTGCATTGCCCCCGACTATCTGTACGCTCACACCAGCGTAAAAGACGCACTGCTTGCGCGGCTGGTGGAAAAAATCCGCCAGGTCCTGCCCGAGGTAGGCTCTACCGGAAAGCTGGTGACAAGCCAACAGGTAGCCCGTTTGCAGGGCCTCCTGGCCAGCAGCGCAGGCAAGATTCTGGTGGGTGGCCAAGCCGATACTGAGCAACGCCTGTTCAGCGCCACAGTAGTAGATCGCGTGCAATGGGACGATGCGCTAATGGCGGAGGAATTATTCGGACCGATCCTGCCCGTACTGACCTTCGATTCAACGGAGAATGCCGTTGATGAAATCAACCGTTACCACCCCAAGCCCCTGGCGCTCTATGTATTCAGCCGAAATACCCAGGCGGCCACTGCGATCATTGACCAGGTACAGTCGGGAGATGCCCAGGTCAATGGCGTAATGGTGCATGCCTTCTCACCTTACTTACCCTTCGGCGGCGTCGGGGCGTCGGGTATGGGTGAGTACCACGGTCACTACAGCTTTCTGGCGTTCACCCACAAAAAATCGGTGCGCATAGTCGGATAGCGAACAGGCATCAAGGACGCGGGCCGCCGGGTTTGACGATGAGGGCCCCGCAGTCTGCCGGCCAATTTTCCCGATCGTTTAGAGGGCCCTACCCGAAGTAGTGTACGACGTGCCCCGCGAACCTTCGTCTCTGTGGACTGGCTCGACTGGCTGCGCTCGATGCTAACCCGGGAGCCCTCCCAACATTTGATATAAGCGCCCGGCTTGACGCAACGCATTCAGCACAGAACAGTGCGTCGACAATGGTGTGAAGAGCAGCAAGCTCGCATCAGGCCAGCTTGAGCTTCAGGCCCCGAGCGGCAAAGAGTATGACTTCAGTTACACGTCATAAATTTAATGAAGGCGCCCCTCTCACGGGGTACTTGTCTACAAACATGACGTTATGGAAGCACACCCTGGGTCGTAGATCGCTGCAGCCCAAGCTTCTTTCGAACGGTCTGCCCTTAGGCAAGCATTCCTCTAAGCACGAGCCCTGACGTTCTTCTGACATGATATCGATGAGCTTCCATATCCATCGTTTCCTGGCTGGTCAAACGCAACAATTGCAAGTGCGAATAGTCATTGAGCAGGTAGGCCGCCAGTTCCACATCCAAGTCTGCGCGTAGCTTGCCGGCGGCTTGAAGCTTCCTGAGCAAACCGGAAATTTCAGCCAGCAGGCGTTCATTCATTTCCCGATAGCGCTCCGAAAAAGTGTTGCTCCCACCGCTCAGAATTGCCGGTAGCACTTCACGCCAGATCGACGCTGGCAATTCTTTCAGCGCATGGTCAATGAGCATTTGTTCCAGGTGGCAGAGGGCGTCGAGTGGGTCCGCAAAGTCGAGCATACGTTCGCAGGTTTCGCTAAGCGAGCTTGGATCCTCTTGATTGAGCATCTCTAAGACGATCTCTTGCTTGGAGCCGAAATATTTGAACACCGTTGGAACGGACACACCAGCTTCGCGGGCGATCTGCTCGATGGTGGTGTCCTGGTAACCCTGACTGGCGAACAGCGCTACCGCAGCTTGGCTGATGGCCTGCTTGCGCATTTCCTTCTGTTGTTCCCGCAATCCGCTCACACCGCCTCCTGAAGAACCCTTGACTTGACTGAAGCGATTTTAGCCACAAAGCTACTCCACACAAAAGTTTTATTGACTAAAGGTTTTTAACGGTTTAATTATTACTACACATCTGCTTCATGCAGAGCAAAAAACAGGGACACAAGCATGAGTCAAACCCTTCCCCCAACCGAAGCCGTAGTGCTTGCACGCCATTATGCGAGAGCCCACGAAGCACTGCTTGCGCCACAGCGGGAAAACCCGCTCATGCAGGGCTTTCCGCCGCCACACACCGGCCTCGTCACTTGGGGTAACTGGATGAGCCCACCGTTCAACCGTTGGGGATTTCGGCACCTAGCGCAACTTCGCCCCACCATTGAGGTGGCCGCCGGGGCGGGTTGCGTCGGTGTTATGGACTCAGTGCCGCAAGCATTGGAAAATTTCCACTTTGAAAGCAGTTGCGGCCTCTCGATCAGCCTTGCGGAGCATCTAGAGGCCAGCAACACTGACGCGTTCATGGTGCTGCACCAAAACAAGGTGGTATTTGAACGGTACTACAATGGCCAGCAGCCTGATGACCGACACGTCATGTTTTCGGTCACTAAATCGTTGATCGGTGTGCTGGCCGAGCAACTGATCGCCGACGGCATACTGGATGCTGCACTGCCGGCCGACTATTACGTTCCTGAGTTCGGCAACGGGGCGTTTGCCGATGCGACAGTTCGACAGTTGCTGGACATGGCGGTAGGAGTGCAGTACACGGAAAAGTATGACGATCCTCACTCCGAGAGCTCGCAATTTGGTTACGCCTGCGGGTTCCTACCCGCACCCGATCGATTCAAAGCGTACGCTTCGCTTTACCAGTTTCTACCTTCACTGCGCAAAAGCGGCGAACATGGTGGTTTCTTTCATTACGTGACCGCGACCACCGAAGCATTGGCCTGGGTGATGGAACGTGCGGCGGGTATCTCCTGTGCGCAGATGCTCACGCGTTTATGGAGCCAACTAGGTTGCCAGCGCGATGGTTATTTCATGGCCGACCCTTGGGGGCGCGGCGTAGCCGGTGCGGGGTTCAGCGCGACCTTGCGTGACATGGCCCGCTTTGGCCTGTTACTAGCCAGCGGCGGCACCTTGGCTGGCCAACAGTTACTGGCCCCAGAGGTTATTAACGGTATTAGCTGCGGTGGCGATGCAGGCATCTACGCCAGAAATACGGATTTCTCAAAGTGGACGCCGGGCGCTTCGTATCGCAGCCAATGGTATGTCTTCAACGACCACAGCAATGTCCTGATGGCCGGTGGCATCCATGGCCAATACCTGTTCGTTGACATGACCGCTCAAGTGGTGATCGTAAAACAGTCATCCTTGCCGCAAGCAGAGGGAGTGTTCGATGCCGATAGCGTGCGCCTGATGCGAGCACTGGCTTCTCACCTCAATGCGTAGATTCCAAAGCCCGTCCCCTCCTAAAGCTATAGGACAATTCATGAAATTAGCTCTTGGTAAATCGATGATGGTGCTGCTTGCCGGCCTGCTGGCTATGTCTGCACACGCCGCCGAGCAAAGAACAGTGCGTATTTATAACTGGATAGAGTATTTACCGCCAGAGATCCTCAAGGACTTCGAGGCCGAAACAGGTATCCGCCCCATCTACGACGTATTCGACAGCGTCGAGATGCTGGAGGCAAAGTTGCTGACGGGTAATTCCGGTTATGACGTAGCCTTTCCCAGTAGCTCGAACGTGGCCAAGTTCATTGAGGCTGGTACATTCACCCCACTTGATCGCAGCAAACTGAGCAACTGGAAGCACTTGGACGACACGTTCATGGCCGAACTTGCTAAGACCAGTGACCCGGGTAACCTTTACGCTGTGCCGTACATGTGGGGGACCACGCTGATCGGCTACAACGTTGATAAAGTGCGGGAAGTCCTGGGGCCAGATGCGCCTTTAGACAGCTGGAAGCTGGTATTGGATCCGAGCAATATGGCAAAGCTCGCCACCTGTGGTGTCGGCTTCCTCGATGCCCCTAATGAAATCCTTCCCATCGCGCTGCGCTACCTGGGCTTGCCAGACCACTCGCAGGACCCCGCTGACTATCAGAAAGCTAAGGCGCTGATGCTCACCGTGCGCCCTTACATCACCTATTTCAATTCGTCGCGCTACGGGATGGACTTGGCAAACGGCGATATTTGCGTTGGCGTGGGGTGGTCCGGTGGCGTGGCCCTGGCCAAGAAGTTGGCCATCAATGCCGGCAAAGGCGTGAAGGTGGAAATGAGCATGCCCAAGGAAGGAGTCCCGCTCTGGGCAGACGTGATGGTGATTCCCAAGGGTGCTCCCCACAAGGAGGAAGCGCTTACCTTCATCAACTACATGATGCGTCCCGATGTAATTGCGAAAGTCAGCAACGCGATCGGTTACCCCAATGCCAACAAGGACGCTACGGCCTTGGTGGACGAGAACATCCGCAGTAACCCCAACATGTACGTCCCTGATGACCGACGTGCCCTGCTGTTTCCCCTATTGGCACTACCGATGCCAGTTGAACGCATACGGACGCGAACGTGGAACGCCGTTCGCAGCGGCAAGTAGCTGCTGCTCTCAACCTCCGTCGCATCACCTAAATCGAAATATTCGTAAGTAACGAGGCGTCATAGGGGCGCCAGAAGAATGCCCCTGCCTTGCAATAAAACAACAATAAAAGCACGCCCATAAAATTAGGTTTTCTGCCATTTAAATCATAACAATCGGAGCGGAGCCGCATGCAAAAAACACGATTACTATTGTCCGTTGTTTCGTTATTTTCGATTACTCTACCGATCCACGCCATTGAGCTGAATAATGATTTAAACTTAGCCATCACCGTTACCCCCATCACCGACTATCGTGTCGGCGGACTATCGCTGACGTCAGGCAACCCTGCACTTTTTGTCGATACCATGTTGACCCATAGCAGCGGGGCCTTTATTGGCTACTTTGCCACCAACGTTGACTTTGGATTGAAGACTCGGCGGGAGAGTGACTATTACATCGGTATTTCGCGCCCCCTCACTGAGGATGTTAGGGGCTCGATCATGTATATCGATTACGAATACCCTAAGAGCAGCATCGTCAACTACAGCGAGTGGGTCGGCAACCTCAGCGCATATGGCGCAACGTTATGGGTCAAATACGCTAATAACATCAAACCCCATGGTGACGATCGCCTGGTCGCCGCGTTGGACTACGTCTATCCCCTGCCCTACGACGTGACGTTCGAAACCCACTACGGCATCACCGACTCTAAGGACGATGTGTATATCTCCCGCGATGGTTCGAGTCGCAGCACGTACTACGACTGGATGGTGGGATTTAGCAAGCAAATATGGGGAATGACGTGGCGTGCTTCCTACGTCGATACCGATCTGTCCAAAACCGAATGTGCAGGAATTATGGGGGATGACAGCGTGTGCTCAGCCACGGTAGTTGCTTCTGTTTCAAAGACCTTTTGAATAACCCCATCGCCACTGATTAAAGGTATGTCATGTTCACAGACACTCTCAAAAAAGCCTTCAAGGCCAGCGCGTACAGCTTTGCGCTGATAAGTGCTGCCACCCAACTGGCAATGGCTCAGGACACGATTGCAGCTAAAGCCGTTGTCGAACGCACTTGGCAGCCGTTCTGGGCAAAGCGCGTGACGGGTTATCTGAAAACTACCGATGGGACCGAGTTGCGCTACTCGGTACTGCTGCCCAAAGGTGAAGGCAACTTCCCTGTTTTGCTGCGCTACAGCGGTTACGACTCCGGCAGCATTGGGGGCCCTGCTTACCTAGCCGACAACGAAACGTTCTCCGTTGACTTGGATAAGCAACTGGTCGAACAAGGCTACGCGGTCATGGGAGTACAAGCCCGCGGCACCGGTTGCTCGCAAGGGACGTTTGATTTCCTGGGGCCCGCGTATGGTACGGATGGCCGTGATGCTGTGGAGTTTGCGGCGCGCCAGAGTTGGTCCAACGGAAAAACAGGGATGTTCGGCTGGTCCTGGTCCGGCATGTCGCAATTGATGACCGCTTCTGAACGGCCGAAAAGCCTCAAAGCCATTGCACCTGGTATGACGTTGGGCGATGCCCGGAGTGACAGTTGGGCGCCAGGTGGCGTCCCCGCGCCGGAATTCGTTACTGGCTGGCACTGGTTTGTTGACCAACGCTGGCAGGCGATCAAGGCCAGCGCTGAGTCTGAACACGACCAGCGCTGCCTGGCGCAACTGGCTAAAAACCAGACCAACATAGGCGCAACATCTTTGATGTACGAGGTGATCCGTCACCCTTTACGCGACGACTGGATGAAACAGCGCAGCATTCGTGACCGTACCCACCAAATCCAAGTACCTATTCTGTCAATGCAAAGCTGGCAGGACGAAGCGGTGATGGCGCGCGAGGGCTATTATCAGGACACCCTCGATCCCAAGCAATTGTGGATGGTGCAGTCCAATGGGCCGCATGATCTGTACGAGTCTCATTATTTTCGTAAGAAGCTGATTGCCTTCTTTGACCACTTCGTCAAAGGCCAGGATAACGGCTTCACACAGCAGCCCCATGTGGAGGTCTGGCAGGAGTCGACGTCCGACGGGCAAGGCGGGCGTCATGAACCCTACGAAGAAGCCAAGCCCGGCTGGAGCATTTTCCGCGACCGGTACCCCATAGCAGTCAAGCCAGTAGTTTTTGCTTTGGGTGAACACGGCGCACTGGTAGAAAACGGTAAAAGCACTGGAGCACCCGATGAGTACAACTATCCAGTAGCTGGGCCTGACGTCAATACTTACGAGGCCGACAACGCCTGGGGTGAGCTTAAGCCCGGGTGGAGAGAAGGCAGCCTCACCTATACCACCGAGCCGCTGAAGCATGATCTTTTAACCTATGGCCCAGGCAGTGCCGATCTGTGGCTGTCGACCCAGATGTCGCCGGACCTGGACGTACAAGTCACGGTGACTCAAGTATTACCAAGCGGTCAGGAAGTGTATGTGCAGCGCGGGTGGCTGCGGATGTCATCGCGCAAGCTGGACACACAGCGCTCGACCCCGCTACGCCCTTGGAGGATCGACGAACCAGATGCGATACAACCCATGCTTCCCTTCCAGCCGGCGCTGGGCCGAGTCGAGTTGCCGCCGTTCTCCCATGCTTTCCGCTCCGGGTCGCGCTTGCGTATATGGATCGATGCCCCAGGGCGCACCGGTGGCTATGGCTTCGACACGTTCTCACTGCCTGGGCGCAACGCCCTGTTGCATGACAACGAGCACCCTTCGCGCCTGGTGTTGGGTGAACTCACTGGTGTTACGGTTCCCAGTGCGCAGCCAGCCTGCAACACGCTGCTCAAGCAGCCGTGCCGCCCTGACCCGCTCAAATAAATAACCCGGTACCGGGTTAGCCACCCGGTAGTGCACCTGTTGTCACCAATGGAAACTTCAAATGAGCCCCTTCAATGCAAATTGCATCATGCTCCGCTGTGTCAAAAAAACTGCTGGGTTGGTTGCCGCCCTTGGTCTCTATTCATTGATGGGCCTGAATACCGTCAATGCTGCTCAAGGGCTAACGGAGATCAAGCCTAATCGAATTGGCAATGAACTTGTCATGAAAATCAACGTCAAGCTAGGCCCACCGGAAGATATGGGTAAAGGCGCCGATGGTCATCGCATCAATTACCCAATCATTGGCGGCACTTTTGTGGGCGCCGGCATGAAGGGCGAAGTGGTGCCAGGAGGCGCCGATATGTCGGTGGAACGTGATGACGGGGTGACCTTGGTCGAAGCGCTTTACCGGCTCAAAACGGACGACGGTCAGATTATTATTATCCACAATGCAGGCATTTGGCGCCTCAATGAATCAGGTCTTGCCAAACAAGCCAAGGGCCTGAAGCTGAATGACATGAAAGAAACCGACTTTTATTGCCGCACCGTCCCATCGTTCAAAACCCAACCGGGTAAATATGATTGGCTAAGTAACTATATCTTTTTGGGATCTATTGATGGAGACGGTATGGAGGAGGTAGACATAAGCGTCTATCGCATTAACGGGATCTGACCAGTGGCCCCTGCTCCAGCGCAGGGGCCACTTTCTGTTTGCCCGGGTCGCTGGGCGGTGGCCTCTTTAAGTTTAACCATCCCCGTGCACCATCCGCTATCGACCAGCTTCTCATCCTCCGGCCCAACGCTAGCACCTGGATGTCCTATCCCAATGAACATCGGTACGTAACCCGGCCTTCCCCTAACCGACGTAGCCTGCTCGCCAAGCATGAAAAATCCAGGAGCGGCTATCGACTGCCCTGTCGCAACGGATTCAGTCGCAGCTTGCGTTTTTTTGCGGTAATCGGCTGCTAACCGACCCGTTCTCGACCGGGATCGCCAAACGCTTGCCTCGATAATGAGTCCACTGCCACCGCATGGACTCCCCTTCGATGCAAACTACCAACACCGTACTGATGATTCGCCCCGCGCGCTTTGGTTTCAACCCCGATACTGCCGCAAGCAACCGATTCCAGCGTCCAGACACCGACCCGGCCCTGACTCAACGCATGGCCCTCGTGGAGTTCGACGGCTACGTCGATACCCTGCAACGCCAAGGGGTAGAGGTGTTGGTGGTAGAAGATATACCCGCCCCGCATACCCCGGATTCCATTTTCCCCAACAACTGGTGGAGTACCCACGCTGATGGCAGCTTGGTGCTGTACCCAATGGAAGGTGAGAACAGACGCCTGGAACGTTCTAAAGGCGTGTTGGATGTGCTGAAGGGGCGCTTCAACGTTGAGCGCACCATCGACCTCAGCCACTTGGAACAAGACCAGATATTTCTGGAAGGCACCGGCAGCATGGTGCTGGACCGCGTCAATCACATCAGCTACGCCTGCCACTCAAATCGCACTCATGGAAATGCGCTACACGAGTTCGCTGACAAGTTGGGCTACAGCCTCCACGTATTTCACGCGGTCGATCGCCAAGGCGCACCTATCTATCACTGCAACGTGATGATGAGCGTTGGTCAAACGCTTGCCGTGGTTTGCCTGGAAGCGTTGCCAATTGCGGCTGAACGCGAAGCGCTATTGCAGTCTTTGCAAGGCACCGGCAAAGACGTTCTGACCTTGGACCACGACCAATTGGAAGCCTTCGCTGGCAACATGCTCGAGGTGCACAGCCGCCAGGGCCAAGCCTTGTTAGTGATGTCGCGCAGCGCTTGGCGGTCCCTGCAGGATGAACAGCGTCAGCAGATCGAACGGCACTGTCGCCCGGTGGTGGTGAACATCGATCACATCGAGCGAATTGGCGGCGGCAGCGCACGCTGCATGCTGGCCGAAGTCCACCTGCCCTCTGCGCACTGACCCCTTCCCCTTAGAAAAGGAAACCATCATGACCCTTTACATCGACGTCAAGGACTTGAGCCAACTGGTTCGTCAGCACGGCCTGCAATGCTGCTTGGGCGAAATGGCCGAGTACATTCACGCAGACTATTTGCGTTGGACTGACTTTGAAAAATGCCCACGGCTGGCCAACCATTCTCCGGACGGCGTCATCGAGTTGATGCCCGTGTCGGATGCCAGTCTGTACGCCTTCAAGTACGTCAATGGCCACCCCAAGAATACCCAGCAGGGGCGCCTTACCGTGATGGCCTTCGGGGCCCTGGCTGACGTGGACACCGGCACACCGGTGCTGCTCAGTGAAATGACCTTGACCACCGCCATCCGCACGGCAGCTACCTCAGCGCTGGCCGCACGTTACCTGGCGCGCCCCAACAGTCGCCGCATGGCCTTGATCGGCAACGGCTCGCAGAGTGAGTTCCAGGCAGTGGCGTTTCACACGCTGTTGGGCATTGATGAAATCGTATTGTTTGATATTGATCAGGCGGCCACGGCGAAACTGGTAGCCAACTTAAGGCATTACCCCGGCATTCGGGTCAGCACCGCCCAGAGCGTGGCCCAGGCGGTGCGCGGCGCAGATATCGTCACCACGGTCACTGCCGACAAGGCCTACGCCACCATCCTCACCCCAGAGATGATCGAACCCGGCATGCACCTCAATGCGGTAGGCGGTGACTGCCCCGGCAAAACCGAACTGCACCGCGACATCGTCGAATCTGCCCGCGTGATCGTCGAGTACGAGCCGCAAAGCCGCATGGAAGGCGAGATTCAGCATATGCCCGTCGACTCACCGGTGACTGAGTTCTGGCGGGTGGTCAATGGCGAAGCAATGGGCCGTGAGACGGCTGCGCAGGTGACGTTGTTTGACTCGGTAGGATTCGCCATCGAGGACTATTCGGCATTGCGCTACGTGCTCGATGTAGCGCAAGCATTGAATTTGGGCAGCCCTCTGGAACTGGTACCGGACCTGCACGACCCCAAGGATTTGTTCGCCCTTCTAAAACCTACAGAACACACCGTGCGACAAAGCGCCTGAAGCCTCCAGACGGGCCTGATCAACCCAATTCGATCGACGCCCAGCCGATTCGGCTGTCGAGGATTCGTTAACAGCCGATAGTGGCAGTCGAGGTGACAGCAAACGACAAAAATAACAAAAGGCTCTCATGCACTCTAAACATGACCGAAGAGTCATTTTAAACAACCAGTCTCACGGACTTTCACTGCCCTTACATCCACTAAAAACAGAGAGGGACACCTGACATGGTGACGTTTCGACAATTGTTCGCGCTGGCACTTTTGCCGCTGTTGGCTGACTTGGTCTACGCCGATACTCCCAAAGAAATTCGATTCGGGGTCTTCCCGGCCTACCCGCCGTTCGAATCAGTTGCCGCTGACGGGTCGTTGAAAGGCTTCGACATCGACCTGGGCAACGCAATTTGCGCGAAGCTCGAGGTCAAGTGCATCTGGGTACAGAATGAGTTTGACGGCATGATCCCGGCGCTGCTGGCGCGTAAATTCGATGCTGTGATGTCGTCCATGGCTGTAACGCCCGCACGCCTGAAGAACATCGCGTTCTCGGATCGTCTCTACGTCAGCCCCACTGCTGTCGTGGTCAAGAAAGGGGCTGACTTCGGTGCTACGCCGCAATCCCTCAAGGGCAAGCAAGTAGGTGTGTTGCAGGGCTCACTTCAGGAAGCGTATGCCCGCACCACGCTGGTGCCGCTAGGTGCTGAGGTCAGGGCTTATCAGGCTCAGGATCAGAACTACGCTGACCTGGTCAACGGTCGCCTCGATGCAACTCTGACCGACAAGCTCGAAGCGCAACTCAACTTCCTGGCTTCGCCCCAAGGCGCCAGTTTTGAGGCAGGCCCGGCTATCCAGGATCCATCGCTGCCGTTAGACATCGCCATGGGCATGCGCAAGAACGATGAATCGTTGCACGAACTGATCAATAAGGGAATTGCCGCGGTGCATGCCGATGGCACGTTCGACCGGATCCAGCGCAAGTACGTTGGCGACCTGGACATCTACCACCCGTAAGGCGAGTACCCGGCCCGGCCAGCGCATCGGGCCTTCCCTGCTCTCTTTCCTTCCGAAGAGAATTTTCCCGTGAATGACCTAGAACTCTTTGCAGGCCTTGGCCTGCCGAGCTTGCACGGCTTTGCGCCGATGTTGGCCATGGGTACGTGGATGACCCTCAAACTCGCCGCCTTGTCATTACTGCTCAGCCTGGTACTTGGACTGGTGGGAGCATGCGCAAAATTATCCCGGCTCGGGCTGCTGCGCGGGGCTGGTTCGTTGTACACCACGCTGGTTCGCAGCGTGCCCGATCTGGTGCTGATCCTGCTGATTTTCTACAGCCTGCAGATCGGTGTGAATGATGTGACCGATTGGCTGGGCTTGGGCTACCTTGAAATCGATCCGTTCATGGCAGGTGTGGTGACGCTGGGGTTCATTTACGGCGCCTACTTCACCGAAAATTTCCGCGGAGCCATTCTCAGTGTGCCCGCCGGCCAGTTGGAAGCTGCGACCGCTTACGGGTTGAGCCGAGCGTTACGCTTTCGCTTGATCCTGTTCCCGCAACTGATGCGCTACGCCTTGCCTGGCCTGTGCAACAACTGGCTAGTGCTGCTCAAAGCCACCGCGCTAGTATCGTTGATTGGCCTGTCTGACCTGGTAAAGGCTGCTCAAAACGCCGGCAAGAGCACCAACAGCGTCCTGTCTTTCCTACTGCTTGCGGCGCTGGTCTACCTTGTGATCACTACCCTCTCCAATCGCCTGTTCAAGGCGCTGGAGCGTCGTTACAACACGGGTATCAAGGGGCTGACGTCATGATCGAGTTGCTGCAGCAGTACGGTATGGCATTTCTCTATACTGACGGTCAGGGCCTATCGGGCCTGTGCATGACATTGTGGCTGTTGGTCATCAGTCTGCTGGTGGGCTTTTTCCTATCGATCCCTCTCGCCCTGGCCAGGGTATCGCCGCTGGGATGGTTGTCGCGGCCCGTGGCGTTCTACACCTACCTGTTTCGCGGCACGCCGCTCTATATCCAGTTGCTGATCTGCTATACCGGCTTTTATGGCATCGAAGCCGTGAGGGCCAACACGGTGCTCGACACGTTCTTCCGTCAGGCCTTCAACTGTACAGTGCTCGCGTTTGTCCTCAACACCTGCGCCTACACCGTGGAGATCTTCGCCGGGGCGATTCGCAATGTGCCCCACGGCGAAATCGAGGCAGCTCGTGCGTACGGTTTCAGGGGCTGGAAACTCAATGTTTTTGTGGTGCTGCCTTCGGCGCTGCGCCGCTCCATTCCGGCATACAGCAATGAGGCGATCCTGATGCTGCACGCCACCTCGCTCGCCTTCACCGCCACCGTGGCTGACATCCTGAAGATCGCCCGGGATGCCAACGCCGCGACGTTCCTGACCTTCCAGTCCTTTGGCGTCGCCGCACTGCTGTACATGCTTCTTTCATTTGCCCTGGTGGGCGCATTTCGCCTGGCCGAAGGTCGGTGGATGCGCTTTCTTGTTCCCGTGCGAGGCTAAGTCATGAACCAGTCCCTGAAACAATCGCCTGAATTCCCCGGCGTGCACTCTGAATCGGCCATCACGCAGGGGAAGACAGCCACTGCAGGCTTAGCCAAGTTGAACGTGGAAAGCCTGCATAAGTGCTACGGCAATCACCAAGTCTTGAAAGGCGTTTCGCTGCAAGCCCGCAGCGGCGACGTAATCAGTCTGATAGGCGCCAGCGGCTCGGGCAAAAGCACCTTCCTGCGGTGCATCAATTTCCTGGAGCAGCCGGACGCCGGCACCATCACCCTGGATGGCCAGCGCATTGAACTGCGCAATGGCCGCGGCGGGCTGCAGGCCCCGGATGCACGTCAACTGCAAAACCTGCGTACCCGCCTGGCCATGGTCTTTCAGCATTTCAATCTGTGGAGCCATATGACCGTTCTGGAAAACATCTGCATGGCGCCGCAGCGCGTGCTGGGTGTCAGCGCCCAGCAAGCTCGCGAGCGCGCCTTCAGTTACCTGGAGAAAGTCGGACTTCCACCACGCGTCGCCGAGCAGTACCCTGCGTTCCTTTCCGGAGGCCAACAGCAGCGAGTGGCCATTGCTCGCGCCTTAGCAATGGAGCCGGAAATCATCCTGTTCGACGAGCCCACCTCGGCACTCGACCCGGAATTGGTGGGTGAAGTGCTGAAGGTTATCCAGACGCTCGCAGAGGAAGGCCGCACCATGCTGATGGTGACCCATGAAATGGGGTTTGCCAGGCAGGTGTCCTCCCAGGTGTTGTTCCTGCACCAAGGACTGGTGGAGGAACAGGGGAAGGCCACTATGCTCGACAATCCGCAAAGTGAACGGCTGCAGCAATTCCTGTCAAACCGATTGAAGTGAACATGACCCGTTTATGGATACAAAAGACAGCAACGCGAGCTTCACCCTTGACCGGATTGATGAAGCAATTCTTGAGGTGCTGCGCCATGACGGGCGCATCACCTACGAAAAGCTTTCCACTTTGGTGCACCTGACGCCTCGCCCCTGCCTTGAGCGGGTACGCAAGCTGGAGCGCCATGGGGTGATTCGTGGCTACAGCGCGATCATTGACACCCATACGCTATCGCCAGGCCTGTCGCTGCTGGTGTTGGTAGCGTTGTCGAATCAAAGTGGGCGCGCGGCACAACGAGCGTTCGAGAGCACCGTCAAGGCGTGCCCTCAGGTCTTGGACTGCCGACTGATCAGTGGGCATTTCGACTACAGCCTGCGCATGCGTTGCAAGGATATGGAGCATTACCGCGTGTTGACCGAGTTGTGGCTCAACGATGAGGAGCTACACATCGATAAGCTGGTGGCGCATCCTGAATTGGCGATGGTCAAGGACAGTGCCCCGTAGCCCTGGAGGAGGGTGTGCCTGAGGCTTGCTTCAGGCACATGTTGGTCATTCCGCCGGCTTGATCGCGGGTAAAACTCACGAAGTTTTCCCCTTGCAGCGCTTCCTGTCGCAGCCGTGCACTTGAATAGCAAATCGCGAGCCACACCGCTGGCAAGTCCTGAGGACCGATTTAAAAGGCACGGAATGGTTGCCGGAGACTTCAGCGAACGGACTTCAGAGTTTCACTCTGATCTGCCCGCTTCCTAGCGCTGAGCAATATCGAGGATATTGAAGATTCGCCATGTGGTGACCAGCAACCCGGCGATCGAGCGGCCGGCGGACCTTGGGCACTTTTTACTGCGCCTCGACGAGCACAGCGCCGGCGCCGTGGCAGAGGCCATGCGCCTGCTGGTGATGCTGCCGGTGCGTCCCGGCGAGCTGGTAAAGATGCGCTGGGAGGACGTCGAGCTGGTCGGCGCCGACTGGCGTTATGTGGTCAGCAAAACCAAGCACCTGGACCGCAACAAGTACATCGTACCCTTGCCCGAGCAGGCCCTGGTGCTGCTGCGCAAGACGCGCGTGGTGGATGCTGAGGGCAACGGCTGGGTCTTCGACTCACTGGTCTATCTCGGCCGGCCGATCAACCCGACCTCCATGCTCAAATCGTTTCAGAACGTCTGGCCGGAGTACGACATCACCGCCCATGGTTTTCGCGCCACCTACCGCACCATCGCCCATGAACACTTGGGCATCGACCCCATCGTGCTGGAGCTGTCGCTGTCACACCGCATGCCGGGCGCGCTGGGCGCCGTGTATGCGCGTGCAACTGCTGGTACAGCGCAGAGAGGCCGCCCAGCAGTGGGCTGACTACCTCGACCTTTTGCGCAAAAACGCCGCGTCCGATGCTGCAAGTTGATCAGCGATAGCACCAGCTGCTATCAAATGCTGGTCTGATCGATACAGGAACGTTGAAGCGTTTGCCGTCGAGCACTCACGGCCTGGCCGCGACACAGCTGTCTTGTGCTTTTCTGAAACCTGGATTACACGCCCAGTCATGTCCGAAGTAGTCAAGGCGTGCGTTGGGTGGTACCAGCAAGTGAAGGCACTGATCCCCGGCCTTCCGGTAGCCCTTCTCACACTCCCAATCGTGCCCCAAAAAGTCCAGTTTTGCATGGTCAGGCGTCAGCACCGCCAGACAGCTTTCCCCCATACGCCTATACCCTTTAGCGCATTCCCAGCCGTGGCCGAAATAGTCGAGTGTTGCGTTCGCTGGAACCAACACGGCGCTGCAGTTACTGCCGGACTTTCGGTAACCCTTCACGCATTCCCAACCGTGGCCCAGATAATCTAGTTTTGCATGGGCAGGCAACTCTAGAGCCAGACAGCGTTGCCCCTGGCGCGAGTAGCCGCGGCTGCATTGCCAATCATGCCCTAGATAGTCCAGCGTGGCATTCTGGGGCACCTCGACAACCGAACAGGCACCGTTCTCCTTTCTGTAGCCGCGTTCGCATTCCCAGCCATGGCCAAGATAATCGAGTTTGGCATGCTGCGGGACCCTGACTGGGCTGCACGCTTCGCCAACCCGCTGATAGCCTTTGACACACTCCCAACCTGTTCTTGAGTAATCCAGTTGCGCATGCGCAGGAAGAGATCCAGGAGCATGTTGCTTGGACGACACTTTGCTCGGCCTAGGCACCGGCTGTGCTGGTGAAGGCTGCTGCACAGCAGCTGAAGGGTGGTCAATTGCCACCGGGGCTGCATAGGAGCCTCCGGATGATTGATGAGGGGATGTCAGTGTCCCCAGCTTGCCTGTGTAAGGATTGATGTTGCCTACCGTGCTCCAGTTATTGCCGAAATTTCCATCGGGAGCAGAACGATAGTGGGGTGCCACATATGTCCCGTTTGAACGGGTATAGCCGCTGACGTGCACTACCCCGCCGCGGCCCTGAGCAATGCCAGTCCAGGCGGACACAATGATGCAGAACACCGCAGCTAAGGCATGAGTGAATCGCGCGGTTCGGGTGACGGCCTTGTCCATAAGTACCTGAGCGCCTGGATCCTTCGACAAATTAAGCGACAGGCTACCAAAAGCAGTCCATTGGAAACCTAGCCCGCCGACAGATGGCATTGTGCCACAGCCCTGCCGTTACCGAAGTAAGGAACTGCTGAGCCGCAGAAGCGGGACGCAGAGACCGTCACGGATTTGAATTCGAGCGCTACGCATCAGGATTGAATGAACTACCGTCAAAATCGCCTGTAGAACCTCAAGTTCAACACTTATTTGTAACAGGATTTTACAGCGCGGAAATGATCAACTCCTGGCGTAGAATAAGTGAACACCTGCATCTATTTGAAAATAAATCTCTATTCGCATGGGTTTGCCCAAGCTGACGGTGGCTATTAGCTCCTTGATGCGAAATGTATCATTACGGTTACCAAGCTTGCATGAACGACGAGCCACACATCGAGTCTCCAAAGGATCCGGGATCCCAGCTAGTTTGAACTCCTCGTTTCAATAGGGGTCGCGGCCGCAGGCGATTTGCCAATTGCAGTTGTTGGGAGAGCCCTGCTCATGGACTGAGACATCAAGGGAGGATGTTCAAATGCTCTCGCTCAAAACTGACTACCACCCCATCGAAGTGGCCTTGCTCTGGTGCAACCTTGCAGAACATGCAACTGAGATATTGGCGGTGGCCTTCTACAGCCCCGATAAACTTTTAGGGCTTTTCCCTCAATGGCCGTACCTACATGCTTATACCGAACGCATCTACGACGCGATTGCCAGTGGTGAGCTGCCAGCGTGGTACCTGGGGCATCTGATCGGCCCCGGCAACGACGTCGATCGTGCCTATCTCACGGTCCGCTGTTCGGATCTGCGACGCTGGATCATTCGATTTTACCCCGATGATAGGCCCAGGTTCCTGTTCTCGACCCTTGATGAACATACGCAGTGCGTCTCTCTGGGCGCTCATCTCGCGCAAAAATCAGAACTGGATGTCGCTTTGCGTGAACTGAACAAGCTACGTCGGTCTCATGCCGAGCGAACCGCAGAGTTAGAGTCCAAGATCGGTCAGCTTCAGGCGTTGCTCGCCCGATTCGGCCTGTCGGAGCCACCGCCAGAGGACTCCACCCTGTTCTTCTACCTGATTATTGGCTCGATACTGGCTGTCACTCTCGGCAAGTCACCCGATGGCGTGGTTCAGTCAATCTACAAGAATCAGAGCGGACTGATCGCCGAAATCACTCGACGCTATGCCAAGATCCGGGGCTTGAGCAAAACCACACTTGATCGGAAATTTGCCGAGGCCCGGCGCTGTCTGGAGCACGAAGAATAAGGCCTGCGCACCGTTGCCAGGCAATTACACCAATTGCCTGGCAATGACTTCCCGCCATTTGCGTTGTTGACTGAAGGTCACATCCCACCACGCGCCAACCGGCGCTAAGGAGTGACATCATGCAACCTGCCACCATCGCCACCTCCGCCGATCGCCACATCATGCGTCGTGACGAGGTCGAACAGAAAACCGGCTTCAAGCGCTCGCATATCTACAACCTGATGAAAGCCGGGATGTTTCCGCAATGCCGGCGCATCGGCACCCGCGCGGTGGGCTGGGACTCGCTGGAAATCGAGCAGTGGGTGCAAGATCGCCTCTCGATCAGGGACTGAAGCCATGGACGTTCTCTCGCTGATCTCAACCAAGGGCGGCGCCGGCAAGACGACCGTCGCCGCCAACCTGGGTGGCTTGTTGGCCGACGCCGGTCTGCGCGTTCTGCTGTTGGACCTGGACAGCCAGCCGACACTGTCCAGTTACTATGCCCTGCCCCATCCCCGCACCGCCGGCAGCTACGAGCTGATCGCGCAGAACCTCACGGTGGCCGACCAGATCATCAGCGCCACGGCTATCCCCGGCCTTGATCTGATTGTTTCCAATGACCGTGCTGGTCACCTCAACACTTTGTTACTGCACGCCCCCGATGGGCGCCTGCGCCTGCGTAACCTGCTGCCGGCGTTTGCCGATGGCTACGACGTGCTGGTCGTGGACACCCAGGGCGCGCGCAGCGTCGTCGTGGAGATGGCCATCCTCGCCTCAAACTGCGCGTTGTGCCCCTTGCCGCCCGAGATGCTTGCGGCGCGAGAGTTGCGCCGTGGCACTCTGGGGCTGTTCGAGGAATTGGAGCCCTACCGGCACCTGGGGGTGTCGCTGCCGCCGGTGAAACTGCTGCTCAACCAGGTCAATTTCAACCGCCGAGATACGCGCCTGATCATGCAGAGTCTGCAGGGGACTTTCGCCGCCGATGTGCACGTTAGCCTCTGCGATACGGTCATTCCGGACCGCGTGGCCTACTTGAATGCCGCCACTCTCGGGATGCCGGTACACCGTGTCGAGCCGCATCCCGTGCGGGGCAGCCGCGGCTGTCCAGCCGCTCAGGTGATGCGTGACCTGGCCTTGGAACTATTTCCGCAATGGCGCCGCCAACTGAACAAGGCAGTGACCGGCTCGGACAGGCGCAAGACCGCTTCCTGAGTATTCTCCAACCACCCTGCCGCGTCCGTCCACGGTCGTGGCTTGAGCCGGGCTGCCCTCATGAAGACACCGACCTCCGAGGAAATCACCCGCAAGCTGCAGCACTCCCACTTTCCCAGCCCGCCTGGTCTGGAGCAACCGGCAGATCCTGCCTGTGATACACCGATGGTGGTGACCCTGGAGCAACTGCGCCCGTATGATCACAACCCGCGGTTCATCCGCAACCCGCTGTACGAGGAGCTTAAAGCGTCCATCAGCGAACGCGGGTTGGACCAGCCGCCGTCAATTACCCGCCGGCCGCACGAACGCTACTTCATCATCAGCAATGGCGGCAACACGCGTTTGAGCATTTTGGGCGAATTGTGGCAGGAGACGCGGGACGAGCGCTTTTTCCGCATTTCCTGCCTGTTCCGGCCGTGGCGATCAGAGACCCACGCCCTGCTAGGCCACCTGGCTGAAAGCGACCTGCATGGCCCGCTGACCTTCATTGAACGAGCGCTGGCCGTGGCCAAGGCTAGGGATTTGCTGCAGGAGGACGGAAACACACTGAGCCAGCGTGAACTGGCAAGCCGCTTGAGCAAGGACGGCTACCCGATCTCTCAGCCGCACATCAGTCGCATGTTCGACACTCTGGTCCACCTGCTCCCCGCCATTCCCCAGCGGCTTTATGCAGGCCTCGGCAAACACGCCATCGAACGCGTCATTTCCTTGCGCAGTCGTGCCCAGGCCACCTGGAATCGTTTGGCGGCGGACGTAAGTGGCTTCGGCCCGCTGTGGTTTGAAGTCCTGTCCGGATTCGACGAAGCGATTGGGGAACTGGACGTCAGCGAGGTGCAAGACGCCCTCCTCGACACAATGGCGACCGCGCTGGAGCGCTCACCTCGGTTGTTGGCGCTGGAACTGCTGCAGGACCAGCCTACTGGGGTGAGCGTTCCAGGGGTGGCACCGTCGCCGCTATCGCCAGCACCGCTCCCTCAGCCACTGACATCAACGGGCTCCCCCGATCTGGAACCTCATTCGGTGCGGCACGCTGAACGTCAGGTTGCCACGACACTCGACGGCCATAACCCGTCCCCCGCCTCGGCAGCTGGCAGTGAGCAACCTGACGTCGATTCGGGAGACGCCCTCACCTCTGATACCGCATCGGCGCTATCAGCGCCCCAACAGCCGCCGGCACACCGGCCGGCGTCAGTGGACGCCTTGGCAGCGCTGCCCAACGAACACACTGACGTCGATCAGTTGCGCAACAGCTGCCTCGCGCTGGCGGCAGAACTGGCCAGTTATGCCGAGGCCCGGCAGTTGGTCGAACCCTCAGAGACCGGACTGGGGTTTGTTCTCTGTGCGCAGCCAGCTGCGTCACTCAACACCCGTGGCATCGGTATCCAACTGATCTTGGCGGCCTTGCTGCGCCTGCACGATGACGTCAACCAGGAGCAACGCCAGCAGTTACCGGCGGCGCTGTTTGGCCAGCTACTGACGGGCGTCTATGACCTGCCTCTGCAGGGACGTCCTGCTTTGACACAAAAGCTTGAACGTCTGCCCGATGCCCAGTTCGAACAAGCCCTCTCGCTGGTTCGCACGTCCCGACGTTTGATCGAACTACTGCTGTCGCCCGCTCGCTGATAACCGGAGGTGCCCCATGGGTACGACCTTCAATCTGTTGAACCACGCCATGCTCAACCAGGTCCTGCATGAGCTGCACCAAGGCCGCTTGCAACGCTGCAAGGCATTGGGCCTGGACGACGAGGACATCAAGGTATTGCAATCCCTGCCGCCCACCACGCTTTCGCACCTGGCGCATTCGAGCATCTCCTGGGTGGAGATCAAGGTCGATCTCACGGTGCTGCGTCGGCTGATCATCCAGGCTGAACGCAATGAGCAGAACGAGCGCCTGATCAACCGCGCCCTCAAGCTGGGTGCCAGTTCCAGCATCATGTACCGCTGTTTTGGCCTGGACCATTCGGAAACCGCATTGCGTCGCCGGGTGCTGCAGATCGAGACGCACCGAGGCCGACCGATTCAGCTTAGCGAAGCTCAGGAGCATGCCGTCTGGAACCGCTGGAGCCAGTTGCGGGCGGACGACCCGGACAATGACCCACTCGACGCCATGATGATGCTGGCTGAAGAGCAGCACATCAGCCTGACGCTGGTGTGGCAGCAGATCGAGCTGTACGGAGGTGCGCCATGCTGAAGTTCTACAGTGTCGATTGGCGTGACGTCGTGCGCCAGTCCAATGAGGTTCTGGAGCGGTTGCAGCAAGAGCAGGCGCGACAGGCCGGCGAGCAGGCGTCCATGGCGACGGCTGAAACTGGCGAGCCGGGCTTTGTTTACCGCGGCAATGACGCGATGCCACGGGCCTTGTTGCTGGATCGTCGCCTGACCCCGCTGGAGCGCAATACCTGGCAGGTGCTGCGCTGGCTGGTCGGCGAAAAAAACCTTCGAGCCCCGCGCTACGAGGACCTGCAGCCCTATCTGGCCACCAGCCCCTGCGGCGCCCAAGCTTCGCGTGAGACCATCGCCCGGGCTTTGAACGTATTGCGGGTCACGCGCTGGCTCACCCTGGTCGAGCGCGCACGAGACGAGCATGGTTGCCTGCGGGGTTGCGTCTACGAGCTGCACGATGACCCGCTGACTCCCGCAGAAGCGGTCGCTCGAGACACCGAGTATATGGCGCTCATTAAGCAAGCCCTTAGCCACGCTATCAAAGGCGTGCGCGACGTGGCCCGCCATGTGCTCGAGGAACTGCGCGCAGACCCTGCCGTGCCTGGGGACGCGTTGCAGGATTTTGATGTGGCGCGGCCCACCTCTCCGCAACAGGTTCTGGCACTAGAACCCGACGTGCCAAGGAATTCCGAACGGACCAGTCTGGACCCCGTTCGGGCCGCGGCGGTCGTGGGTGAGCATCCCGAACCCAGTGGCATCACCAAGGATTCATTAGCCGTTCGGAATCCGGACACGACGCGTACCGTACAAAAAGAACAAAGCAAAAAAAGTACGGTACCGCTCGCGAGCGCCGGAACGTCGCAATGGCCGGACGGCCTGCAATTAAGCCCGGGGGAGCAGCGCATGGCCGCACAGGCGTTGCACCAGCTCGATCCCGAACAGCGCCAAGCGGTCATCAATGAGGCGGCGGTGCGCTGCGCCCGTGGTGAGATCCGAAAACCCATCGCCTACCTGATGGGGTTGATCAAACGCGCCTGTCGGGGTGAGTTCACCCTGTGGGCCGCCCGAGGTGAAGTCACAGGGCCAACGCCGGCCGTGGCGGCTGTTCGACCTTCGGCGCCTGTTATCCGCGCGGCAAAGGCAATGGGCAATCGCAATGCCTCCCCCCTGGCGCTGGCATGCCTGGAAGAGCTGAAGCTCCGTTGTCGACTCATCAGTGGCACACCTTAGATTCGATGCAAATCGAATCGAGTCCACCCAGTGCTACCGCGGAGGGAATCGATCATTGATATTTCAGTAGCATGGTTATAGGGAGTCGATACCCACGACCATCTGCCTGGTACTCACTGGGCACTATGCTCACGAAATCGATTCCAGATAGTTCCGCAGGCTCTCCCAATGTGAGCCCAGCACCTTCGCATTGATGGCTGTCGACCGTTGCCAGACCAACCAAGGTAGCGCCATCTCCACGGCGAGGAACCGGCGATGGTCGACCACTACCAACTCAACCTGGGTTCATTGCGCAGCAGCATCACCCTCACGCTGCACACCCATCACGCCGCGCGCCTGTGGCAAGGGCGCCTGGCCCGCGAGGGTGTGCATGCGATCATGGGCATGGCGGGCTACATCAGCGTCACCAACCTGCTCAAGCAAGCCAGCAGCCAGGATGACCCCTTCGCCGACTGGTTCATGCTGCTGCTGGAAGAAAAGCTGCTGCAGGCCAAGACCGAAATGCTCGCCCTGTCCGAGCAGGTGGGGCGCCTGGAGCGCGACCTGCCGAGCCAGGTCGACATCGGCGATAACCTCAATATCCACCCGGTGACCTTGCCGCTGTTTATCGGCAGCCAGCTGGGGTTTCTTGCCGTCTACCTGCTCACCGACTACGACACGCTGGTGCGGAGGGTGCTACTGGCCCACCACACGGCGCTGATTGGCCGCAGCGACATGGAAATCTGGATCGACCGCGGTGCGCACCTGCTGCGTAGCCTATTTGGCCTGGCGCAGCGCTACCGCCTGGCCGGCGTCAGCCGCGATGACATGGCGGCGAACAATGCTCGCGCGCGCGACGCCGTGGACAAATTTGGCCTTCCGCCTCAAGACATCCTCGAAGGCCTGCGGCGTTCGCAGTTCGCCCCGCCGACCGTACGCCATCCCGCCGTAACTCATGAGGCGGAGCTCGATGACGAGGCACCAGACGAGCAAGTGGCGGCTGAACCGGCTGTCCAGCCCGAAGGCGGTGTGGCATGACCCTCGCCGAGGCGATCGCCCGACGCCTGTCAACCGATGCCTATCGGCAGTTCGAACAGGGTGCCTCCCTAAAAGGCCTTTTAAAGCCTTTTAAGGGTAAGGGGGAGCTGCAGCAACTGGCCGATACCGCGCTGCGCCTGCAAACCAAGGTGGCCGAGCTGATGAGCGTGTTGCTGTCCATCGTGGCGCAACCACCCTTCTCGCTGCTGGACCTGCGCCTGGTGGTGCAGCGTAGCGCGGCCGGCACGAACTTCCTGCGCTGGCGCAGCCGTGACTTCAATCGCATGGGCGCTCTGGTGTGGCAGCGGGCGATGGCACAGCCACAGCTGGCGCAGTCGGTCCGCGAGGCGCTGCTGCAGCTGGAGGTTAACCGAATCACCCTGAACCTGCAGATGAGCAGCCTGCATTCGCTGCACCGGCACGCCACAGCGAGCGCGACCAAGCTGCAGGCTGCCGAGACCCTCTTCGATCACTCCCCTACCCCCACCGTGGAGCAGCACCCATGAGCACTCTGTTTGTCGGCGAAGGCAACATCGGCAGCGTCCCCGAATTCCAGGAATTCAACACCAACCCCGATGAGCCACGGCGCCTGCTACGGCTGAACGTGTATTTCGACAACCTGGTGCCGCGCGAGGGCGGCTACGAGGATCGCGGCGGCTACTGGGCGCCCGTGGAGCTCTGGCACCGCGACGCGGAGCACTGGAGCACGTTGTTCCAGAAAGGCATGCGGATCCTGGTCGAGGGCCGCACGGTCAAGGATGAGTGGGAGGACAGCGAGGACAATGCGCGGGTGACGTTCAAGGTGGAAGCGCGGCGCATCGGTATCCTGCCACACCGCCTGGCGTCGGTGACTATGCGCGAGAAAGCCAGCGAGCCAGCCAAGGGCGACGGCTCGACGCGCAAGACTGGCGGCAAGAAAGGCGCGCGCAAAGCGGAGTGAGGGAGTGGACGTCAGTGGAATCGCGCCGGCTCAACGCGAGGCTCACGCCGGGCCGGCAACCTGTCCGGCGTGCAGCCACCGCAGCTCCTGCAACCCTTGATTACTGCTGGCGGGCGAGATCGTGCTGGGCATGCGCCAGCAGCAGGGCCACCTCGTACAGGTGCCGGTCCAGGGCACGGAACGCCTGCCAATGCGCCGGACTCTGCTTGACCCAACTGGCCAACGTCTCCCTTGCTTGCAGGTTGTCCGGCTCCACGTGAGTCGCCAGGAACAGCTCGTAGGCCTTGATCTCCAGCGCCGTCATGTCGGCGTCATCGGAACGGTCCATGTTTGCCTCCTCGTGCTGACAGGTCGTGTCTCTCTTTCTCAGCTAAATACGCCCCGATAGGTTGCTAGTCAACCTTATAGGGCGTTCATATACGCGGGTTGATGGTCAACCATACGGGTCGAATTGGAGAGTGCCCCGTTGCCCGTCAAACAGCCTAGCCCACGCCACATCGGTCGCCAGTTGGCCAAATTTCGGCTTGCCCGCAACCTGACCCAAGAGGAGGTTGGCGTACGGCTGGATATCGGCGCCGAGGCGGTCTCGCGCCTGGAACGCGGTCAGGTCGATCTCTCTGTAGCCAAGCTGCTGCAGCTGGCGGACATCTTCGAATGCCCCGCCGCCGAATTGTTGATGGCCATTAGCACCCGCACACAGGACCAGGCTCAGGTAATCACGGCGCTGCTGGACAAACTCAGCGACGAGAACCGGCAGTTCACCCTCGAGATGCTGGAACGCATGGCCGCACACTTAGCGCCCAAGTAACGATCCTCACGCTCTGCGCATCCCCCCGCGCCCCTAAGCCACGCCGAAACGATGGCGCCCGGTTCAGCTTTGCGCTGGATCTTTCCCACCCCACCCGCACCCTGTCGCTATCTGATCAGGGGAGCCTAGCCATGCGCCTGTACATCTGCGAGAAACCGTCCCAGGCCCGGGATATCGCCCGCGTGCTGCAGGCCAACCGCCGCGGTGACGGCTGCCTGCAGGGCAATGCGGTGACCGTGACCTGGTGCGTGGGCCATCTGCTGGAGACCGCGCCACCGGAGACCTACGGTGCGCAGTACAAGCGCTGGACCCTGGAGGATCTGCCGATCATCCCAAGCCGTTGGCAAGTGGTCGCCAAGCCCAAGGTCGCGGCGCAGTTGAAGGTCATCGAACAGCTGCTGCGCACCTGCAACGAGGTGGTGGTGGCCACCGACGCCGATCGCGAGGGCGAGATGATCGCCCGCGAGATCCTCGAGCGCTGCCGCTACCAGGGGCCGGTTTTGCGCCTGTGGCTCTCGGCCCTGGACGAGGCGTCGATCCGCAAGGCACTGGCCGCCCTGCGCCCGGGCGAGCAGACGCTGTTGCTTTATCACTGTGCGCTGGCGCGCTCCCGCGCCGATTGGCTGGTGGGCATTAACCTCAGCCGGCTGTTCACCCTGCTCGGCCGGCGTGCCGGCTTCGATGGCCTGCTGCCGGTGGGCCGCGTGCAGACGCCGACCTTGCGCCTGGTGGTGGAGCGCGATCGAGCCATCGCCAGCTTCGTGCCCCGCCCGTTCTGGACCGTCGATGCGCATCTGCAGGCCGAAGGCATGGTGTTTTTGGCGCGCTGGCAGCCGCCTGCCGGCAGTTGCGACGACAGCGGGTGCTGCATCGATGAGGCCGTCGGGCAGCGGGCGGCGCAGCGGCTGGTGCAGCGCGCCCAGGCGCAAGTGTCCTCCATCGAGGTGGAGCGGGTGTGCGAAGGACCGCCGCTGCCCTTTGACCTGGGGACACTGCAGGAGATCTGCTCGGCCAAGCTTGGCCTTGGTGCCCAGGACACCTTGAACACGGCGCAGGCGCTGTACGAGACCCACAAGGCCACGACCTACCCGCGCACTGACTGTGGTTTCCTGCCCGAGAGCATGCTCGATGAGGTACCGCGTGTCCTGCATGCCCTGGCAGCCAGCGCGCCGTCGCTGGGGCAATGGCTGAAGGAAGCTGACCCGGGCCGACGCTCACGCGCGTGGAACAGCAGCAAGATCACCGCCCACCACGGCATCACTCCCACGGCCGTGGCCCTCGACCTGGGCCGACTGTCGGAGCGCGAGCAGGCGGTCTACGCGCTGATTCGCGCCCGTTACTTGGCGCAGTTCCTGCCCGACCATGAGTACCTGAAAACGTTGGTGTTGCTGCAGAGCGACGAGGACCAGCTGCAGGCTCGCGGCAAGCAGATCCAGGTGCGCGGCTGGAAGGCGGTGATCGATGAAGCCGACGGCAGCGAACCGGGCGAGCCGAGCCAGCGACTGCCGACCCTGCGCGAGGGTGCGTCGCTGCCCGTCCTCGACGCCGTGGTCAACGCCCACCGTACCCAGCCGCCAAAACCCTATACCGAGGGTACCCTGGTCAAGGCGATGAAGACCATTGCCAACCAGGTCGCCGACCCGCGCCTGAAGCAGAAGCTCAAGGACAGCATCGGCATCGGCACCGAGGCCACCCGCGCCGCGATCATTCAAGGACTGATCGATCACGGCTACCTGGCGAAGAAGAAACGCAGCCTCGCGGCCTCCGCGGCCGCGCACACGCTGATTGAGGCGGTGCCGCCGGAGGTCGCCGATCCAGTGATGACCGCTATCTGGGAGCAGGCGCTGGACCGCATCGAATCGGGGCAGCTGGACGTCGAGACCTTCCTGGCCAAGCAGGCCGCCTGGCTCACGCAACTGGTGCAGAGCCACGCCTCGCTGACCCTGCGCGTGCCAGCCGCCGCCAAAGGCCCCGCGTGTCCGGTGTGCCGCAGCGCCATGCGCCAGCGCAAGGGCCGCACCGGTACCTTCTGGTCGTGCTCGCGTTATCCGGACTGCAAGGGCACCAAGCCGGTGGCCACACCCAAGCGCACCCGCAAGCCCCGCTCCTCCTGAGCAGCGCGCGGCACCTTGACGCTCCCCGCCGAGGCTGTTGTAGTGAAGGTGCCCTATCGCCAGTTGGCGAACCAAGACCGATTCGCTCCGGGCAGCTCGGTCGAACCGTCGTGTTCGGAGCCACGCCACACCTCTTCCCCCGTGATTGCTTTTCGGCGTTGTAGATCCTCCAGGCGGATGACCCGTGCGGCTTGCAGCAGGCCCCAGGGGTCATCCGCCTCGGCGATGATGCTCAGCACCGGTGCCCGCCGGCGAAAGACTGGGCGCCTTTTGTGCGCGGATGCGTGCCAGCAGTTTCCGATCCAGGCCACGACAAGGGTCGGTTGAACCAGGTGAATGACCGGCGACAGTTTTGCGATGGACTTCGCGGTCAGGGTATCGGGTCAAAGGTGGTCCTCCTCATCCTAGCCTGATGACCGTCGGGCTATTTTTTCGTCTGCGACTTTCCACTGAAGACCATTGGCTTCCGGCCGCCGAAGACCCGTTCAAGCCCCTGTTGACGCGGGCTTCACCTCGATCTATAGATGAGCTGCACCCTGCTGTCGATGACAGCACCCAGGTAGCCAGAACCTTGAAGGCTACGCCCGTGACGGGTGGTTCTTCCCCAGTGCGATCAGCGCTCGGCAGCTCGCACGGTCACCGCCCCCTCGGTGATGAGCGCTCCTTGACCGGTCCTGTGACCACCCTTACCTCCCCTGCGGAACTCACCTCCCGCCAGGGCTGGTGGATATCCGCGTTTCTTGCAAACAGGAGATTCACCATGGCTACTGCAAACAACGCCGCACCCACCAGCTACTTCAACCTGCACACCCAAGGCATTGGCTACCTGAACCGTATTCGCGAAGTCCCGGTACGTCGCGGGCAACCGTTCATGGCCTGCGACATTGCCGCGCTGCACGGTGCCTCGGATGACGTCGAGTACACTCGGTTCGACTGCAAGGTCGCCGGCGGTGAAGCGGAACGTCTGATCCGCGAGCACCTGGAAGACGTCAAGGCCGATCGCAAGGTGCTGCTGGCCTTTCGCATTGGCGACCTGTGGGTCGACGCCTTCACCTATGAAAAGGGTGAGCGCAAAGGCCTGCCGGGTGCCAGTCTCAAGGGTCGGTTGATCTTCATCGAGTGGATCAAGGTCGATGGCCAACTGACCTACAAGGCTGCACCCCGTGCTGAAGCCCCTGCTTCAGTTGAACCGGAGCAGCAGGCTGATGAGGCCGATGCTGAACAGGAAGCGCCAGCCGACACCTCCCGCGCCGTTACCGGCCGCCGTCAAGCCCCGGCTGCCAACAGCCGTCGCACCTCCACCCCGGCACGTCAGTCTGCCTAAGGCGATTGACCCACCCACCAGGCGCTCGCACGAGCGCCTTTTTTTCACCTGTGTCGGAGGTTGCCATGGAGAGCTACTGGCTCTGCGAGGACTGTCTGCAGGCGGTGGCCTTTGAGGACTTCAGCGCGCTGTCGCTGTATTACAGCGAGGCTGAGGTCGACCAGCGCATCGCCCGGATGCGTGCCGCCCTGCAAGCCCTGCTGCCCTTGAGTGCCGACTTCGATCCTGAGACCGGCATCGGCATCGAGGACTTTTCCACCGAGCCCTGCGAAGCCTGCTGCAGCCGCTTACACGGTACGCGGCATCGCTTCACCCGGCTTTGAACTACTGATACCTACCCAACGGGGGCTCTCCCCCTGGGGGGCGCTCCTGCCTTACGAGGAATGTCCCATGAACACCACCCTGAACCTGGTCGACTCCGTCGATCCCGCCGTGATCCAGCGCGTCAACGAGGATGCGCTAATCGAGCAGGCCCTGCAGTTGCTCGACCACCGCTATTTCCAGCGCGGCGAACTGCTGATCCAGCCTGCCGATGCCGCGGCCTACCTCAAGCTGCGCCTGGCCCCCTACCGGCAGGAAGTCTTCGCCCTGCTCTGCCTGGACTCGCGCAACCGCGTGCTCGGCTTCGACGAGCTGTTCTTCGGCAGCATCGATGGCGCCAGCGTCTACCCGCGGCAGGTGGTCATCAAGGCCCTGGAGCATAACGCCGCCAGCGTGATCTTCAGCCACAACCACCCTTCCGGCTGCCCGGAACCCAGCAACGCCGACCGCGTGCTGACCCAGCGCCTGACCGAGGCGCTGGCCCTGGTTGAGGTCCGCGTCCTGGACCACATCATCATTGGCGAAGGCCGTCCGTTGTCCCTGGCTGAATTCGGCTGGATCTGAACCGTCGTCCCGACGCCACCGCCTGCATGGGGTGGCCTCAACTTTCCCTGGAGAGCAGCCATGCATCCTCTTACGTCCACTCCCTTCGTTCGCGGCTACCAATCCTTTCGCTGTGAACGCCTTATCCAGATCCTCTACGAGGACTACTGTGAGCCCTGCTACCGGCCCCTGCACGATTCACAGGTGCGGTTGCTGGACCATGACATCAACCGCCAGCCTTGCATATTCAACGATGACTTCGTGCTGATCACCCGAGGGCAAACCCTAGTCAGAGAAGCCGTTGGACAATGCACTGACGATGGCACAGTGGTGGCGGTGGTCTACACGGTCATCGGCGATCATTTTGGCCAGTCTGCCCATTTGGGGGACTATCCCAGCGAAGAGGCAGCGCAAGCGGTGATCACGCAGTTGACCTTTGCCACAGGGCACTACAGCCGCAGCTGGGAGATCAGCTCGGCGCATCTGCCGCCTGCGGAGTTCAAACTGCTGGAGGAGCGTACCTGGCGCGGCATCGCGTTCGGCTTCTTCGAGTGTTTCGAGCTGTTCGACAGCCATGCCATCGGCTGCAAGCTGTATTCGACGCCTTGGCAGGATGGCGGCAACGCTTCTGAGTGCGGCGCCAGCCGCGCAGAAGTTCTGGCGCGCCTGCATGACGACCAAATCCCGCCCGTGCTGACCGAACTGTTGCTGCTGGCCGGGCAAGCGGACGTGCGTTTCCTGGTGTTTGATCCAGATGCCCGGCGGCTGCCCGAGCTCCCTATTTTTCCCGATGATTGATGCAAGGCGCCTACGGGCGCCTTTTTTATTGGGCGGGAATCGCTTTATCGGTGGGGGAACAGCCGCCCTTTTCGCCATGGTAGCGGCAACCTTCCCTGAGACATCGCCATGCATCGCCCATTCATGCTCACGCTGGTCATTGCCGCCCTGCTGGTGGGCTGCAGCCATGCTGCGACCCCACCCCGCCCAACACTATCCGCCGACGAGCCCGCGACGCCCGCCAAACCGCGGGTGCCAGAAACACTCCAGGCACCTGACTGGGTGCGACAGGGTCGCTATACGCTGGTCAGTACGCAGCCGACGCTGGAGCAACGCCAACCGCTGCTGCAGATGGTCGAGGTCAGTATCCCGCCGGCGCTGCACAGTTATGTCGGCGAGGCATTGCGCCATGTGCTGCAGCGCTCGGGCTATTCGTTGTGTCCGGATGTCCCGCCGCCGGCGCTGCTGTTCAGCCGGCCGCTGCCGGCGGTGCACTATCAGATCGGCCCGATGGCCCTGATCGATGCGCTGACCATCCTGGGTGGGCCGGCCTGGGAACTCAGCGTCGACCCACTCAATCGCTCGGTCTGCTATGCGTTGCGGTCGCCATCACCTGCTGCACCGGTCGGCACGCTGGGGCTCGTCCCATGAAAATACAGACCTTCCATGACCTGTTGATCGGTGCCCTGTGCATCGCCGCGACCTTGCTGGCGGCGGTGACCTACAACCATCATCAGCAACTCGCGGCCATGGTCGCAGTGGCCGCCCAAGCCCAGCCCGATCCTGCTCCGGCCCTGCGGCGGGATCTGGATCTGCTCCGCGATGGTCAGGCAAAGCTGCAGGCACAGTTCCGCGACCTGAACAGCCAGCAGGAGGCAGTCACAGCCAGCCAGGCGGCACCCCGGCAGCAGCTTGATCAGCTCGCCACTATCGTCGCTGAGCAGATCAGATCAACAGCCAATGTCCCCAGCAGCGAGGTATTTACCGCTTGGCAGCAACGACTCAACAAAGCCGAGGGTGGGCTTGCCCATGTGCAGGCCCAGCTCGCGGCAAAGGCTCAACCCCGTCCCCGCGCTGAACCCGCCCCGATGCCGAAGCCCAAGGTGAAATCACTGCGCCCTGCCCAACCGCCATTCTCGGTGCTCGGCATCGAGACGCGTGGCCGCGCCCGGCTCCTGTCGGTGCTGCCGGCCGGTCAGCGCTCGCTGTCTGCCGTGCAACTGCTGCAGCCGGGCGATAGCTTGAACGGCTGGCAGTTGCATGAGATCCAGCGCGACCAAGCCGTGTTCCAGGTCGCGGGGCATGCCGATAGTAGCCTGCCCCTGCCGTGAGGACGCTGTCATGCGCCTTTTCGCTCTTCTCAACCTGCTCCTGCTGCCCATCAGCCTGCACGCTGCCGTTGTTGCGGCGGCGGGCCAAGAGGTCGCCGAATCCACTCGACGGGATATCGATGTCTCGCCGCTACAGCAGAAACAGACCATTGCCGCGCAGGCGTGGGGACTGACCGACGATGAATGGGCCAAGTTTGAAAAACTGCAAAGCGGCCCCCGCCACTACTGGTCGCCGCAGCTGGACCCGCTGACTACCCTGGGCGTGGAGGCGGAGTCCGATCAGGAGCGGCAGCGCTACGCCGAGCTGCAAGTGCGTCTGGAGGCCAAGCGGGCCGAGCGCGAGTTGGCTTACCAGCAGGCGTACACCGCCGCGTGGGCGCGGCTGTTCCCCGGCCTGCAGCCCGTACAGGGCATGAGCAGCGCGGACAATACGTCAACCAGCCCCCGCTATGCGCTGTTCGTCGAAGAGCAGTGTTCGGCCTGCCAAACCCGGGCCTTGCAACTGGCGAAACAGGGCGTACTGCTGGATGTGTACCTGGTCGGCAGCCAGGGCAAGGATGACGTGATCCGGCATTGGGCGCGCCAAGCGGGCATCACCGCCGCACAGGTCAGCAGCGGGCAGATCACCCTCAACCACGACCGCGGGCGCTGGTTCGGCCTCGGCGCCAGCCGCCCTCTGCCGGCACGCTATCAACAGGTGGACGGACAATGGCAGCGCGTCGACTGATCTGCGCCCTGGCGCTGGGCCTCGCCACTGGGGCTGGCGCAGACGTGATACCCCCTCCTGCCTACCAGGTGATCGCCGCGCAGGCCGGCATTCCCTCCTCGGTGCTGTTCGCCATTGCCTTGCAGGAAAGCGGTACCCGCCTGCGCGGCCAGACCATCCCCTGGCCCTGGACGTTGAATGTCGCCGGCAATCCGCAGCGCTTCGCCAATCGTCAGCAGGCGTGCGCCGCCCTCATGCTCGAACTCACCCGCCAAGACCCACGGCGTATCGACGTTGGCCTGGGCCAAACCAACCTTGGCTACCACCCCGAGCGCTATGCCAGCGCCTGTGAAGCCCTTGACCCGCGGACCAACCTGGCGGTCACCGCCGACCTGCTGAAGGAACATTACGAGGCCGCAGGCGACTGGGTGCAAGCCGCTGGTCGCTATCACCGGCCAACCGGAGGCGCGCCGGCCGCCCGCTACCGTGCCCAGTTCATTCGCCATTGGCAGCGGGTCGACGCATCGGCTGCCCTAACTCTGGAGAGCCAGCCATGACACGGTTGCGGATCATTGCTCTGATCACTTTGTGCTGGCTGTGGTACGGCGTGACAGCCCAGGCCGACGAGCCAACGATGCCGCGCCTCGACCCACGCCGACTGAGCTGGGTACTGCCCATCCACAGCGCTCGGTTAAGCCCTGGTCCTGTTACGCCCCGAGTGCTGGATATACCGGGAATGACGCCCTTGTTTCTGGTCGGGCAGGACCCGCTGTCCCTGCAATGGCTGGCTGAACATGCCCAAGCCCTGCAGGCGCTTGGCGCCAGCGGTCTGGCCGTGGAAGCCGCAAACAGCGACGCGCTGCAGCACATCCAGGCAACGGCGCCGGAGCTACCGATCTGGCCGGTCAGCGGTGATGACATCGCCACGCGCCTGCAACTGGAGCATTACCCCGTGCTGATTACGCCAACCGCCTTGGAACAGTGAGGGCTACCCATGACCGATCACGCGATGGAGTCCCTGCTGCGACCCGCCGTGGAGCTTTACACCGTCGGCGTGTGCGCGGGCGCCGCGGCGCTGTGCCTGCACTCGCCCTGGGCGGTGGCGCTCTCGCCCGAGATTGGCGCCGGCATGGCGGTGGCCTACACCGCCTTTGGCCTCAAACGCCTGAATGAAGCCCGCGTCGTGCTGCGCTATCGGCGCAACATTCGCCGCCTGCCACGCTACTCACTCACCAGCCGGCAAATCCCGATCAGCAACAAGCGCCTGTTCATGGGCCGCGGCTTCCGCTGGACGCGCCTGCACACCCAACGCCTGGTCGAAGCCCAGGACCCTGCCCTTGCTCGTTATGTGAATCAGTCCGCCGCCTACCAGTGCGCTCGCCGGCTGGAGCGGGCGTTGGAAAAAGCACCTTTTGTCCTTTCACGCCTGGCCCAGGTCACCGCCTGGGATAGTCCCTTCAACCCAGTAAGGCCATTGCCCCCGGTGGGCGGTTCCCCGCTGCTGCACGGCGTCGAGCCCCATGAGTGCGAGGCCAGCCTGCCGCTGGGTGAGCGCGTCGGCCATACCCTGGTGCTGGGTACCACGCGAGTCGGCAAGACACGCCTAGCCGAGGTGTACATCACCCAGGACATCCATCGACAAAAACCGGAAGTGGTGGTGGTCTTCGATCCCAAGGGCGATGCTGACTTGCTCAAGCGCATGTACGTCGAAGCGCGTCGGGCCGGACGCGAAAAAGAGTTCTACGTGTTCCACCTCGGCTGGCCAGAGATTTCCGCGCGCTACAACGCCATCGGCCGCTTCGGGCGTATCTCCGAGGTCGCCACCCGTATCGCCGGGCAGTTGAGCGGCGAAGGCAATTCGGCCGCATTCCGCGAATTCGCCTGGCGCTTCGTCAACATCATTGCCCGCGCGCTGATCGAGCTGGGCCGGCGCCCGGACTATCTGCAGATCCAGCGCCACGTGGTCAACATCGACGCCCTGTTCATCGAGTATGCGCAGCAGTTTTTCGCCCGCCACGATCCCCAGGCCTGGGAGGCCATCGTGCAGATTGAGGGGCGACTCAACGAGAAAAACATCCCCCGGCATATGATCGGCCGCGAAAAACGTGTGGTCGCCATCGAACAATACTTGGCCGCCAAGCGCATCTTCGATCCGGTGATGGATGGGCTGCGCTCGGCGGTGCGCTACGATCGCACCTACTTCGACAAGATCGTCGCCTCCCTGCTGCCATTGCTGGAAAAGCTCACCAGCGGCAAGACCGCACAATTGCTGGCTCCCAACTACACCGATCTGGAGGATCCGCGGCCGATCTTCGACTGGCTGCAGGTGATCCGCAAACGCGGCATCGTGTACGTCGGTCTCGATGCACTGACCGATGCAGAGGTGGCCGCCGCCGTGGGCAATTCGATGTTCGCCGACCTGGTATCAGTGGCCGGGCATATCTACAAACATGGGGTGGACCATGGCCTGCCAAGCGTCTACAGCTCAGCAGAGAAGCTGCCGATAAACCTGCATGCCGACGAGTTCAATGAGTTGATGGGCGACGAATTCATCCCGCTGATCAACAAGGGCGGCGGCGCGGGCATCCAAGTGACCGCCTACACCCAGACGCTCAGTGATATCGAAGCGCGCATCGGCAACCGCGCCAAGGCCGGCCAGGTCATCGGCAACTTCAATACCCTGCAGATGCTGCGGGTGCGGGAGACCGCGACGGCAGAGCTGCTGACTAACCAGTTGCCCAAGGTCAACGTGCAGACGCGCACACTGGTGTCTGGCGCCACCGACACCGCCGACCCGGACGCCCATACCGACTTCACCTCCTCCTCCCAGGACCGTGTCAGCAGTACCGCCGTGCCGCTAATTGAGCCCGCGCATATCGTCAGCCTGCCGAAGGGGCAGATGTTTTCTTTCCAGGAAGGCGGCCAGTTGTGGAAGGTGCGCATGCCGCTTCCACAACCGTCCCATGATGACGCCATGCCCAAGGACCTGCAAGAGTTGGCCAACCACATGCGTGAATCCTACAACGCCAACGCGGGCAGTTGGTGGACCAGCGCTGGCGGCGCGCCCACGGTTGATTTCACCCCCGAATCGCCACCCCCAACGCGCAAGCGCCAATCCTGAATCACCGGATGAAATGCCACGTGTGCCGAGGTATCCATGCCGACCACTCCGGTCAACCAAGCACCTGCACCGCGAAAACCCGGGCTCATCCTCGCCACCATCGAACTGTGCCTACGGCTGCTGGGCGTGTTGTTTGGCTCGATGCTGTTTTCGATCGTGCTGGAGTTTGCCGGCATGGTGTGGTTTTGGCCTGACCAAGGATGGCACCACAGCCAGGTCATGTGGCAGAACGAGCTGGGGTGGTTGAGCGCGAACTTCAAACAGTCTTTGATCGTTGCGCAACCTGCTGAGGCCGTTAGCCGAATCCTCGGGGCGATCAATGATTGGTTGTTCGTCAGCATCGGTTGGGGCGAACTCCAGGTGCATATGACGAAGCTAAGCCAGGAGGACAGCATTCAGGGAGCCGCGGCGCAACTGTACGTTGGGTTGCAGGACTATCTGGTAGCAGCCCTTTTCACCGTCCTCACGTTCGTAGTCCGCGTCGCAGTGCTGGTGCTGTCGATGCCCCTGTTCCTCCTAGCGGCGGTGACTGGGGGGGTGGATGGGTTGATGCGCCGCGACCTGCGGAGATTCAGTGCTAGCCGTGAAAGCAGCTTTGTCTATCACCGTGCCAAACGACTGCTCATTCCCCTGCTGCTCACGCCCTGGATTATTTATCTTTCCCTGCCTTGGTCGATTGACCCAACCTGGGTACTAGTGCCCTGCGCTTGGGTGTTGGGTTGGATGATCGCGATCACTGTGTCGACGTTCAAAAAATACCTCTGAGAGCTCCGGCCAAGGCGCCCTGCCGCCCCTTGATCGACCCGGAATTGATGGTGCGCATGCTACTCGTCCGCTAGTTCTGGAAGACGAATTCCTCAATCGCTCGACCTTCTCGGAAAATCGCCATGGGGCTTGCATGACAGCGAATTATTCCGCTGGTTGTCCAATGAAGTGATGCGGCGCTGCATTGCGTCCAGGCTCCCTCGTCTTAATTTCGACTTGCCGGATTTCAGCTCAAGAGTTAATTGCCAGCCGCTCACTGCATACTAAGCTCGAAAGAGCTGGATAAAACTTGTAGGACACTTCCATGACAGAGCAATTTATGAGCGTTGAACCCGCTGACCTAGCTGCCACCTTCAACCTCCCTGCGTCCCGCTTTGAGCAGGAGCTGGCGCTTCTTGGTTGGCGAATAATTGTCGATGAAGCCACCCGCTTAGCGCAGGCGGACGACTTTGATCGCAACATTGGGCAGCGACGGGTTGTAAATAGTGTCCAAGATCTCCAGGTAACGCCAACCTGGGCGCATATCGTACAAGCCGCAAAAATATTTTTTCCACACCTGGCTTCTCGAGCGCCTGAAACGCCCACAAGTCCGCCTGATCGGTTGATCGGCTACGTTTACGTCCTGTTCGATGGGATGACGGGGCTCAGCAAAATTGGACATACCAAGGGACGGGGGAATCGCCAGCGTGCTCAGATGGGCAGCCATGGAAGCATTTTGGCCAACGTAGTAAATGCCAAAGTTGCAGACTGCCTTGCAGCCGAAGCGAAATGCCACGAACATTTTGCTCAGTGTCGTACGAACGGTGAGTGGTTCAGTGCGAAACTCGAAGACATTGTTCAGTATGTCCACACGGAGCTGGATTGGCTGGAAATTGATTACGAGAACCAGAGGACGCTTGGGCAGTACATCCTGCATTGCCAATCCGGTGATAGAGCGGAAGCGAAGGCAGTCTTGATGGAGGGGCAAAAGACACGCAGCAAGTCCATTCGCAGCACGTAGCTCGCATCGCTACCCCTCCATTCGGACATCGAAAGCGACTAGGTTCTGATCACTATTCATCAAGCGAAAACTTCATAAGTCAGTCACGGTGATGCCAGACATGCCGTGGACTATTTGTGATGACATTTTCCTCAATGCCGAGACTCATCCTTCTCGCTGTCTTGCTCCCGCTCCCGGTGCTGGCCCAAGAAGGGTTAGAAGCCCGCGAGCTGGGCTTGATCATCAAGCAACTTGACGCCATCGATCAGTTGGCCAACCGATCAGAGCTTGCCACACGCATCTCTGGCGAATCTCGCTATCGCTTCGACTACAGGCAGTTCGCCCAAGACCTTCAACAAGTACGCCGGGGCATTCACGACTACCTAGCGCCCTTACGTGCCCAACCCAACCAGCTCACACAGTTATCTGGATCTTATCGCGCCAACGAGCCAACGGCAGGCACAAGCCATGAGCATGACTGACACCCAGATCACCGCATTCACTGCGGCTGCCGGCTTTGCGCCGCAACTCAGCTCAGTGCTCTGGCGTTCGACCGTCCTGGTGGTGGCATTGCTGTGGTGTGCCTGGGCGCTGTGGACCGGCTACCGGGGTTGGGCGGCCGGCAACCTCAGCTTTGGTGCACTCGGCGGGAGCACGGCCCGTCTCGCGCTTGCCCTGATCGTGCTGATGTTTTTCATGCTGTCCTGATCACAGGAGACCCTAGCCATGCCCCTTCGCCTATTTCGTCCCGTCCGCTTCATCCACCTACGCCAGCGCCTGCAGCAAGGCTTTGTGGGTAGCCTGCTGATTTTGATGTCGAGCCTGGCCCTTGCTGACCTTCCTACCATGGAAGCGCCCTCCCGCGGCGAGGGCACCGGCCTGATCGAGACCATCAAAAATTACGCCTACGACGGTGGCATCCTGCTCGGCCTGCTGATCGCCCTCCTCGCCTTTCTCGGCGTGGCTTGGCACTCACTGACGGTCTACGCCGACGTACAGAACCAGCGCAAGACCTGGAAGGATCTGGGTGCGGTCGTTGGGGTCGGTGCGCTGCTGGTGGTGGTCATCATCTGGTTCCTGACCAAAGCCGCCGCCATCCTGTGAGGTCGCTATGCCCGATCCCATCGCGACCCTACCCGACGGCACCCTAACCTTCCTGCCCGAACGGCTCAATCGTGACCCGGCCGTATTGCGTGGCCTGACCAACGACGAGATGTGGGTCGCCCTAGCCATTGGCGCCAGTGTTGGCCTCATCGTCGGCGCGCCCCTGGCGCTGGCCACCGCCTCCATCGCCATGCTGCCCACCTGCATGATCGCCAGCATGGCACTGGTGCTGTTTGCCGGCGGCAAGCTGCTGCGCCGCGCCAAACGCGCCCGGCCCGAGACCTGGTTGTACCGAAGGTTGCAATGGGATCTGGCCCTGCACTGGGGCGTCGGCGCCCAGCACCTGATCCTGCACTCAGGCCCCTGGACGGTCAGGCGCACCCGTCGTCATCGGGAGGGCAACCCATGAGCCGCTTCCGCAACAAGGTCGATGCGCAACAGGCGCATATTTTCAGCCTGCGCCTGGCAGTAGGAGCGTTGGCTCTACTCAGTGCCGGGCTCTGGTATGGCTGGCAGACCGCTCCCACCCAGCTGACCATCCATGTACCGCCAGATCTTCGCTCGGGGAGCACTCGAAAATGGTGGGATGTGCCGCCGGAAAACATCTATTCCTTCGCCCTGTACATCTTCGGCCAGCTCAATCGCTGGCCGACCGATGGTGAGGCAGATTACCCCCGCGCGATCTACGCGCTGCAACCGTACCTCACCCCAGCGTGCAAGACCTTCCTCGACGGTGACTTCGAGTACCGCAAGGTCGCCGGGGAGCTGCGCGGTCGCGTACGAGGCGTCTATGAAGTACTCGGCCGCGGGTACAGCGATGACCCCGGCCTGCGGGTGAAGCAGTTGGATACGCACAGCTGGCTGGTGCAGCTCGATCTCAACGCCGATGAGTACTACGCCGCCGAACCGGTCAAGCGCGTTGTCGTGCGGTACCCGCTGCGCGTGGTGCGCTTCGATGTCGACCCCGAGCACAACAAGTGGGGCCTGGCCCTGGACTGCTACGAAGGCACGCCTCAAAAACTGTCTTTACCGGGAGGTGCGTCATGAATAAGCGCTTGCTGATCCTGGCCCTCGCAGGGACAAGCGTCTGGTGCGCGAGCACGGAAGCTTTAGAGATCAAGCATTGGGATCGCCTGCCCTTGGCCGTGCCACTGGTGGTTGGTCAAGAACGCATCCTGATGCTCGACGAGGACGTTCGCGTGGGCGTACCCAATGCGATCAGCGCAAAGCTGCGCGTGCAATCGGTGGGCAGCACCGTGTATTTGCTGGCGTCCGACACGATTCCGCCGACACGCCTGCAACTGCAGTCGGTGAAGTCCGGCGATATGGTGCTGATCGACATTGAAGCGGTGGCCGGCACTGCCGCGCTGGAACCGATCAAGATTGTCGCGGACGCCAAGGCACCTGAAGCGGAGGCTGCCCCAGGCGCTATGTCTACGGTACCGGCTACGCCGATCCCGGTGGTGCTCACTCGCTATGCCGCGCAAACCCTCTATGCGCCGTTGCGTACAGTCGCGCCGCTGCCTGGTGTTCGCCGCGTGCCGGTTGGTAAATCCGCTGCACTCAGTTCCCTGCTGCCCACCGAACACGTTACCGTCAAAGCCCTGGCCGCCTGGCGTCTAGGCGACTACTGGGTTACCGCGGTGAAGCTGGTCAACCAAGGGCCAGGCGAGGTATTGCTGGATCCGCGTCATCTGCAGGCGACGCTGTTCGCGGCGACCTTCCAGCACAACTCGCTGGGGCGCTCCGGTACCCCCGAAGACACTACGGTGGCCTATCTGGTCACGCGGGGTGGTAGCCTGAAACAGGCACTGCTGCCCCCGCCCAAGCCAGAGGGTGCCGACCATGAAAGCTAACGTGCTGCTGAAGTGGCTGGTACCTGGCCTGCTGGTCGCCGTCGTGCTGATCATTTTCAGGTCGTGGATTGCACCGCAGGGTGAAAAGCATCCTCAACCCCAGGACAACGCCACCCTCACTGCCGAGCAGGCCAAGTCCCTGGGCATCGCCGGCGATACCCCGCGCGACACCGTGGCCACCTTGGTCGGCCAGGTCAAAGCCATGCGCAGCGATATGCTGACGCTGAAAAAAAGCAACGAGTCGCTGCAGACCGAGAACAATCGGCTGCGTACGCGCGAGAGCAGCATCGACACCCGCATCCAGAGCACCCTGGGTAGCGTCACCCTGCAGGTGACCGAGCAGCGCCAGCAAGCCAATGATGCTCGGCAGAAAGCCGAACAACAGCACCGGGAAACCCAAGGGCTGCTGTCGAAGCTCAAGGACCAGATTGCTGGGATGTCAGGACCAAAGTCCGACTTACCCGTGGGTTTCGGCCTACAGCCCGGTGATGAGCAGGCCATCAAGGGCGCGCAGCCACCGGCGGATACACTGCAATGGATAGAGCCTGCGTCGGGACGCACGGAGAGCGACGGCGCGCCGAAAGCTGACAGCCCGCTGTCCAAGCTGTCCTCGAAGTTCGATGGCCTGGAGGGGCTGCAGGACAACGCCATTGACCGTGGCCAGAAACAGCTGCGTGCCGTGTCCAAGGGCGAGCGCGATCTCGCGGCTCAGCATGATCGCAACGAAGGCGCCAAGCCCGTCTACACCATCCCTGAGAACGCCACACTGATGGGCTCGGTGGCCATGACCGCGCTGATCGGCCGAGTCCCCGTGGATGGCACGGTCAACGACCCCTACCCCTTCAAGGTCCTGGTCGGACCGGATAACCTCACGGCCAACGGCATTGACCTGCCCGAAGTCGTGGGCGCGGTCATGAGCGGTACCGCCTCCGGCGACTGGACACTGTCCTGCGTGCGGGGCCAGGTCGAGTCGATCACCTTCGTGTTCGCCGACGGCACGGTGCGCACCGTGCCGCAGCCACAGGCCGTCGTCAGCCGCAACAGCGCCACCAACCAGTCCTCGAACACCGAGAAGATCCGTGGCGGCCTCGGCTACATATCCGACCCCTATGGTATTCCGTGCATTTCCGGCGAGCGTCGCTCCAACGCCCAGCAGTACCTGGGCAGCCAGAGTCTGATCACCGCCGCCGGTGCCGGCTTCGCCGCAGCCTTGGGCAGCGAGCAGAACAGCGCCTCCTTCATCAGTTCAAGCAGCAGCTCGCTGGGGGTCAGCCAGAGCAGCGGCAATAGCGCACTGAACTCGGTCATCAGCGGTGGCATCGGGGATATCCGTGACTGGATCAACAAGCTATATGGCGAAGCCTTCGCCGCCATCTACGTGCCCCCCTCCGCCAAGGTCGCGCTGCACCTGGACCACGAGATCACCATCGACTACGACCCCAAAGGCCGGAGAGTCCAACATGAAAACTCATCCGTTTCGACGCTGGACCTGGATTAGCCTGCTCTGCCTCTCGCTGCTTGGCTGCAGCACCGACAAGGACAAACTGCTGCCCCACGGTGATCAGACGATGCTCGACATCTGGAACGATGCCGGCTCCACGGGCACTCAGGTACAACTGCAGGAGGCTCGCAGCGAACTGCGCCGGCCAGTGCTCGAACCCGAGCGGCTGATCAGTGACCAGGCGTCCTACACACGCACCGCAGCCAACGAGATCCGTGCGCAGTTTCCGCGCCTGCCTAACCCCGATCTGGTGATGTACGTCTACCCGCATCTGAGCGGCACCCAGCAGGCGCCGGTCCCGGGCTACTCGACGGTGTTTCCGCTGTATGAAAAGGTGCAGTACGCGCTGCCGGGCGAACGCCTGGATGATCTCTGATGACCGAGGAGCGCGATCAGGGGCAACGACGCTGGAAAGCCTGGCGCGCCGCCCAGCGCCGACGTGTAACGCAGGCCGATGAAACCGCGCACTACGCGCACAACCCCAGCTTCACCGACCACTTACCCTGGGTGGAGTACATAGAGGCCGAGCGCTGCTTCCTGCTCGACGACAACCGCTCGGTCGGTGCGGCGTTCGAGCTGGTGCCGATCGGCACCGAAGGCCGTGAGCCCGAGTGGCTGCTGGCCGCCCGTGACGCGTTGGAGGACGCCCTGCAGGACAGCTTCGACGAGCTCGACCAGGCGCCGTGGGTGGTGCAGTTTTACTGCCAGGACGACAGCGACTTCTCGCCTTATCTGGAGCGTTTGGAGCGCTATATCGCTCCCCGGGCGGCGGGCACGCCATTCACCGAGGCATTTCTCGGTTTGATGCGCCGACATCTGGCCGCCGTGGCCAAGCCCGGGGGTTTGTTTGACGACCACGTGGTATCGCATTTGCCGTGGCGCGGCAGCAATCGACGGATTCGCTTGGTCGTCTATCGTTGGCTGGATACCCCACCCGACAGCCAGGAACAGCCGCCCACCCAACTGCTGGCCAGGGCCTGCGACCGCATCACTGCATCCCTGCAAGCTTGCGGTGTCAGCCCTCGGCGGTTGAACGGACGCGACTTCTACGCTTGGCTTCTGCCCTGGTTCAATCCTGCCCCAGCCCTGACCGGCGAATCACCTGCCGAGTTCTACCGGCGAGTGCCCTATCCCGAAGACGAGGAAACAGACTCTCTGCAACTCCCCTTCGACCACGATTTTGCCGAGCGCCTGTTTTACCAGGAACCGCGCTCCGACGTTGAGCAGGGGCTGTGGTACTTCGACCAGCAACCCCACCGGGTGATGGTGGTCGACAAGCTGCGCAAGCCGCCTCACATCGGGCAACTCACCGGAGAGACGCGCAAGGGCGAGGCGCTCAATGCGCTGTTCGACCAGATGCCGGAAGCGACGGTTATGAGCCTGACGCTGGTGGTGACGCCGCAGGACGTACTCGAGGAACAGCTGAACCGACTCGCCCGCAAGGCCATTGGCGAAAACCTGGCCTCGACCCAGACCCGTCAGGATGTCGAGGAAGCGCGCTCGCTGATCGGCCGCCAGCACAAGCTCTACCGCGGCACCTTGGCGTTCTACTTGTGCGGCAAGGACGAGCCAGAGCTGCGCCAGCGCTCCATTCAGGCCGCCAACGTCCTGCTCGGTGCCGGCCTGCAGCCGGTACGCGACGGCGATGAAGTTGCCGCGTGCAACAGCTACCTGCGCTGGCTACCTATGGTGTACAACGCCAACCGCGACAAACGAAACTGGTACACCCGGCTGCTATTCGTGCAGCACGTTGCCAACCTCTTGCCGCTGTGGGGGCGCAGTGTCGGCACCGGCAATCCAGGCATCACGTTCTTCAACCGCGGCGGTGCTCCGCTGTCCTTCGACCCGCTGTCGCGGTTTGACCGATCCATGAACGGCCATCTGTTGTTGTTCGGCCCTACCGGCGCGGGCAAGTCGGCCACTCTGGTCTCGATCCTGATGCAGGTCATGGCCGTCTACCGGCCGAGGCTGTTCATCGTCGAAGCCGGCAACTCGTTTGGCTTGCAGGGTGACTATTTCGCCACCCTGGGGCTTTCGGTCAACAAGGTTCAACTCAAGCCTGGCAGCGGGTTGAGCCTGGCGCCGTTCGCCGACGCCCGGCGGCTGGTCGAGCGCCCCGATCAGGTCGCCAGCCTGGCCACCGATGACCTTGACGACAGCAACACGGACAACGATGAGCAACGCGACGTCTTGGGCGAACTGGAAATTACTGCACGATTGATGATCACCGGTGGCGAAGCCAAGGAAGAAGCGCGCCTGACCCGCGCGGACCGCAGCCTGATCCGAGAGTGCATCCTCGATGCCGCCAAGGCGTGCGCGGATGTCCAGCAGCAGGTCATGACCCATGACGTGCGAGATGCGTTGTTGCGGGTGGCCAGTGATGCTCATCTGCCCGACAAGCGCCGTGAACGCGCCCAGGAGATGGCCGAGTCCATCGACCTCTTCTGCCAGGGCTTCGAGGGCACGCTGTTTGACCGGACCGGCACGCCGTGGCCTGAGAGTGACGTCACCATCGTCGATCTGGCGACCTACGCCCGCGAGGGCTACGAGGCGCAGATGTCGATCAGCTACATTAGCCTGATGAACACCGTGAACAACCTGGCCGAACGGGAGCAGTACCTGGGGCGGCCCTTGATCATGGTGACGGACGAAGGCCACATCATCACCAAGAACCCCTTGCTGGCGCCGTTCGTGGTCAAGGGCACGAAAATGTGGCGCAAGTTGGGGGCGTGGTTCTGGCTGGCCACGCAAAATTTGGCCGACTTCCCCACCGCCGCGCAGACCATGCTCAACATGATCGAGTGGTGGATCTGCCTGAACATGCCACCGGCGGAAATCGAGGAGATCGCCCGCTTCAAGAAGCTGACGCCGGCGCAGAAGACGTTGCTGTTATCGGCAAGCAAGGCTTCGGGTAAATACACGGAGGGAGTGGTGCTGGCCAAGAACATGGAAACACTGTTTCGTGCCGTGCCCCCGAGCCTCTACCTGGCCTTGGCCATGACCGAGCCCGAGGAAAAAGCCGAACGCTGGCGACTGATGGAAGAACAGCAAATGTCCGAGTTGGAGGCCGCGCTGCTGGTGGCCGCCGAGATCGACCGCCTGCGTGGCATCTAATGCATCCGCCGCTTGCCAGTTGCAGAGTGTGGAAGGGGCAGCTGCGCCATGCCCGCGAGGTCCTCGTCCACTTCCTCCAGGTCCCCCTGGACCAGCGCGAGCAGGACCAACGCCGCCACGACGCGCAACGGCAACAGTGGCAGCAGGAAGCGCGTGACGTAGACGCACCGCCTGGGCAAGCAGGAAGAACTGCGGCAGTTGTGCCTCGAGCGGGCGTTGGTCGGCGGCGGCGCTGACCGTGGTGCGCGCGCTGGCCACCGCCGGCGCCTTACAGGCAGGCAGCTTCTCACGCTGGCAAAGATCAACGAGCCGTGTGGTCGAAGCGGCCCTCGGCCAACGCGGTTGCTTCGGCCGTGGTACCGGCCATCCAGAACCCTAGGCCCGGAATACTGCGGTGGCTGTCTCGTATCGAGATGGAAGTAGAAAACCTGCGATGAGGGCAACCCGCACCAATTCCCCCAGTTGTATCAGGTTCGGCACTGTCTGCGATGTGTCGGGAACGGTAGGTACTTAGACAACCACAACATCCAGCCTGGGCGAAGACCAACACCGCTTTTCGGGTGCCTGGCAGCCAATATTTCACGGGCGCTACCGGGCCCTGCGTCTGCCAGGTCGCGGCCTGCACGGTCACGCTTTCGATTACGAAGGGTAAGCGTCGGGCATAGAAGTAGCGGAAGGCGAGCGACCCAACGAATAGGTCGGGGGCGGCGCCGGCAACTACACCCAGGTTGGGAGTGCCAAAAGTTCTTACAAGGTGCGACAATCCATCGCGTAGATACGCCCGGAGCAGTGTCGGCCAATCCCAGACTGCTGGGAAACAAAACCCAAGGCATTGGCCAATGTTCCGTCATGCTTCCCGAAATAAGGCTCGCATCAGCAAACGCCACCGTAATTATCTGACACGGCGAGACATTATCCTGATTCGCACGGCCGAGGCACCAATTTCTTCCTGGTCGTAACACTGGACTACTTGCGCATAACCTGTGCTGCTTCCAAAGGATTTTTTTAATGAGCAAAACCTTCACGTGGCTTCACTTAAGCGACCTGCACGTCGGCCAAAAAAATCAATCATGGTTGTGGCCGAACTTTAAAAGCATATTTATCGAGGATCTCGAGGCGCTGCTGCAAGAAACCGGAAACATTGACGCGGTCATTTTTTCAGGCGACCTGACGCAGCGAGGTTCTGCTGATGAGTATACCGAACTGACGAGGATTCTTGAAGAAATCTGGGAGTTGTTACTGCAGACGGGTAGCGACCCAATTTTATTTACTGTACCCGGCAATCATGATCTGACCCGCCCAGCCGAGAGCCCGACGGGCGAAGTACTTAAAGATTGGTGGGACAAACCGAAAGCAAGAGAAGCATTTTGGAGTAAAGACCCACATTATTACCCCCACATTTGTGGCGCGTTTTCGAACTACGAAGCATGGATCCAAAGTTTGCGCGAGCATCCCTCTATTCGTATGGGGGAGCCTGCACTTGGTTTCCTCCCGGGTGACCAGTCACTGACGCTCAACCTAGATGGTATCAAGGTTGGTTTGATCGGCCTCAATAGCGCCTTCCTTCACTTAGGTGCGGGTGAATACGAAGGAAAGCTCGACTTGAACGTTAAGCAGGTGTTAGCTGTCACTGACGACGCACCGAATGAGTGGTGTTTACAACACGACGTTAACTTTCTCGTTACACATCATCCTTGCTCTTGGTTGAAGGACCTATCGCATTTCGACGAACACATTTATCAACCAAATCGTTTTACAGCGCATCTTTTCGGACACATTCATGATCCCGATGACGTAACTGTCTCCCGCGGGGGCCAGGGTCGTAAACAAGTACCCGCAGCCTCCTTATTTGGCCTTGAATACATCAATGATTCCGAGACAATGGTTCGCGCTCATGGGTATTCAGCAGGGACGATCGAGCTCGATGATGACGGTGCCTCATGGAAGCTCTGGCCGCGAAAATCTCACGTCGGCAAAGACAACTCACGAAAATTTATTCCCGACCATGACTTGCCACTCAAAAAAGGTAAGGAATATCTCACGGAGCGGCTCCGAATCCGCGACAAAGCGGTGGAGTCAAAAACCGTCACTTCGTCTGCCGATCTGGTGACAAACCTTGCTTCACCCGCTGCGGACCGCCTCCTGCCGGTACTTCAGATTTTAGAAAGTACGGCTTATAGAATTTCCACCCCCCCTTCCCATGCAGTAATACGTGGATTAGAACAACAGACCTGTAGCTTTGAGCTTGAATCGAAGAAAATTTCTTGGGTGGTATCGGATTGGGGTCTAGGGACGGATAATTTTTTGTCTTCTACACTGGATAGACTCGGCGCATCGTCCCTGCCGCTATTCAAAGTCGACCTCGGGAACTACTCTTCGAGGGATGCGTTTTTCACCGAATTCACTTCTCGTACAGGCTGTTCGTTTACTGAGTATTGCAAAGCGCTTGCTGCAACCGGCCCGTCCGTGCTGATTTTGGATGAAGCCCCAGTATTCTCGGATATCGGCGGTTTCATCAGCGACGCCATGAAGCTTGCTGAGTTGGTTACCGACTTCTGCACCGACACCTTCGTCCTAGTAGTAAGCAGATCGGTTCCCAAATTAATTGCCAGCACTTGTATTCGCTTAGCACCGCTAGATGAGGCAGACACTCGAGCCTACTTGGTAGCCCACCCTGATGTTGGCCCGGAACTACTGACCAAGAATGCCGTCAGCGATATTTATCGGCACACCGAAGGTGTACCGGGGAAAATCGACCGTACTATAAAACAGCTGAGGGTGGTAAGCCTATCCGACCTCACCAGTGAGATGGTTACGGACGCACATCACTCGGGGATACCCAGCGAATCCATACCCGTTTCCCTGACCCAAGCGGTCGACCGGCTGAGGTTTTCTAAGGATGATCATTCGAAAAAAACTTGGTCACTCTTAAAGCTATTATCCACATTTCCAAGCGGCGAAGTATTGCAGCGCATAAAATATTTGATCCCGAGATGCACCCTTCGCTCCGAACACGCGGAGGAATTACTTGAACTGAATCTAATTGGCGTGCGTATCGCTTCAACCCTTATGTCCGGCAACCGCTCGGCAAAAGAAAGTTTCAAGATTCTCTACACCCCGAGACAGGTTCGTGATCACGTTTTAAGCCTCATGCCGCCCACTGAGTTAGAGACCCTAACTGCGCGCGCCATAACGTTATACTTTGGTGACAACTGGCGAGGTGGTACCGCGAGACTTCGTACATACTCAGACGATGGGAAGTCTGATGATTCGTCTACCCTCATGAATGCCGGAGTGCTCACTCTGCGCTTGCTTGCTTCAGCAGTCACCACAGAGAACCCCCACTCAATCCGTCAGGCGATACTGGTCTGTCGATGCTATTGCCACCACGGATATTCCCACAAGCATTATCGTGACATCATCTCCGTCATTCGAGACATTTTGAGCGTCTTGCCGCCCTCCACCGTCGACGGAAGCGAGAAAGCATATTTTGAACTTACCCTGGCAAATTCCTTAAGGATGACAGGCGACGGACCTGAGGCGACTCAGCTATACGAAAAGTTACACGAGCACAACTGGTCAAATAGTGATCGGGTATCGTTACTCATAAATCATGCGCTATGCATACGCGATCCTGAGCCGGCCAAAGCTGTAACCATGGCGCGTGAGATATTAAAAATAGCCAAGCATTCACACCAGGCATTGCAAGCTCAAACGCTGATCGTGGAGGTGGAAGCTGCGGAAAATTTAGCTTCCAAACTCGCCAAAATTGAGCGTGATGCTCGCAAGCGCGGTGCCAACGTTGCGGCCAATAATATCGTGCTATCGATGGCCAAGTCGGCGACAGACCCTGAAAAACTTACAATGGCACTCATTGAGGTCCGCGAAACCGCCGAAGCGGAACAAGATTTCTACAACTCAGCCCGGGCCGCGATTCAGCTCGCGAAGATACACACCATTAATGGCGAAACGATGCCCGCCGAAGTCCTATCGAATTTAATCAAGGCTTATCAGTATTTATTTGGACAGCGGATTTCGGGATTATTCGACTCGGCGCACGCGCTGCTCTGGGATCAGTTCGAAAACACTCACGACATCCCAAACCTACTAACCCTCTTCAAGCACAGCTCTTTCAACTGGCGACTAGACAACAAAGAACAAAAAGAAAAAACATATACTTCCAGACTTCTCACACTAGAGCGAAAGCTGCTAAAGGCAAACATTCTGCGCTCCAATGCGGATACTGCCTATTTCCTTTCAAGGTCTGGAAAACAGTTACTCCTAAAATAATGTGACTGAACAACATAGCGAGCGGTCATAGACCGCTCGATTTCAGTGTAGGCCCGCCACAGCCCTCGGCGCGGAGGTGGAGAAGCTGGCGCTGTGGGCACTCCGCGATTAATGTAAAGAGCGCCCTGAACGGCCTGGATGAGTCCCATGGAAATCAAGCCTTCAATCAGTCCTGAAAATCAGGCGTTTCCGCTTGCACTCCCATCAGCCCAACCCAACCGCTTTGTTTTAGGGACTCCGAAGCTTGGCGGGCGCCACCCCATGCGTTGAGCAAAACGACTGCGCGCGGAGGGCCAGCTACGCACGACTCCTACCAAAGCTCGCCCTGCTGCTTCACCAAACTCGTTTACATGTCGTGATTGATGGCAAGAAATACATCTGTACTCCATCACGTTTTTCAGCAGCTCTTTGACTCGCCCACCACCGCCTGCAGCTAGCACGCAAATACGATCACCCGCACCTCAATTTGCAAGGCGCTTACGGGGTTGCAATCCACGATGCTGAAGGTCGGCGCAATGGATGCAAAACGGTTGAGCTGGCTGAGCGCTTCCTATGAACCTAAATATCTTCAAATGCATCCCCAAGCCTCCAAGGTCGATAGCCTTCTGCCAGCGACTTGTTTGTAGCCTACGTCGGCTTGCAGTTGCCCTCGCATCCATCATCGTTTCCACACAATGCTTCGCGTTGACGACGCCGGCCATCGTTACATCAGTCAGCTCACTGCAATGTCTGGAGTACCGGGTCGTAGGCATCTGCTACTGGCTGTTGTGCACCCCCTTCGGATGCACCGTCCGCACCTCCCCCAAAGTCCGCCACTTCATTCCCGAACTGGTGGTATCGAGCTACGCCGACACCGGGGCCAACCCTTGGCTGGAAATGTCGCCCCTGTCGATGCCTGTTCCCGGTTCGGAGGGAGGGGGTAACCTCATTACCCCCTCCCCGCGACGCGACAACCAACCCCGCTTCAAGAATGTCGACGCCATCGGCCATCCCGGCGGGCTGGCACTGACAGCCCTCGCCCAGCGCTTTGGCTACAGTTGCCCGACCGGCGCAACCCCGCTTCTTCCCTATTACCTCAGCACCCTTGACCCACTTGCTTGGCGCCACGGCATTCCCGAATCTGTCTACCCCCAGGCGCTGGTGCCCGGCGTACGTGAAATCGGCAGCCAGGCGCTGGGCGAGATGTGGGGCAATGTCTATCCCCGCCAAGGTTTCCTGGTGCAGCCAGACGACTTCAAAGCCGCCGCCGTCATGGCCCAACGCGCCAGCGACTTCATCACACGGGTGGGCCAACCTCATGTCTACCTGCCACTGCAGCCGATGCCCTATGACGGTTACTGGCCGCCGTTGCCGGTGATGGAAAACGACGTCAGCAACCATCGCTGGCAGCTGCTTTACCCGCAACTGCAGACCACGTGTGCGGTGTTTCCGAGCCTTGCGGTGGAAAGCGACGACGCTGCCTACGCCTGGTCACTGTGGCGGCCCTATCGCTGTTGCCAGCGCATGGGCCAGACCTTCCTGTTCAGCGTCGACTTCGACGGAGGTCACTGATGAGTGCCCGCAAATGGCATTACTCGATCGCCATGCTGCTCAGCCTGATGGCTGCACTGACCTGCGCTACCAGCGCTGCAGCGGATGGCGAGTACCGCCTTGGGGATCAAGGTCAGGTGCTCGATGACCGGGTGATGTATACCATCGGTGGTGGCTCGGCCGCTGGAGCCCCCTCCTCCTTGTACCGCCCCAGCGGCCTGGGCGTAGGGCTGTCATGGCGCGCCAACATGATGTGCGGAAACATGAACCTCGCCAACACGCTGCAGAACCAGTTGAACGGCGCCACCCAGGGCTTCCAGCAGATCATGGGCAACGTCATCCAGAATGCCACGCAGGCGGTGATGTCCTTGCCGGCGATGATCATCCAGCGTGCCAACCCCGGCCTCTACGAATTGCTCAGCAACGGGGTGCTGCAGGGGCGGCTCGATTTCGACCGCTCCAAGCTCACCTGTCAGGCCATGGCCGCCAAGATGGCCGACAAGGTCGATCAGGCCGGCTGGGGCGACATGGCAAAGAACCAGGAGATGCAGGCCAACCTTGAGCAGTCCGGCGGGGACGCGGTAACCGCGGTGAAAAACACCGAGGCCAACAACGGCAACAATGGCGTCAGCTGGGTCGGTGGGCAGAAAGCTGGTGGACGAGCCCAAGCGCCCATCCGGGTGACTGCCGACGTCGTCAAAGCTGGGTATAACCTGCTGCACAACCGCTCGTTGGGCGACAGCTCCGCTGTGGGCGCTGCCTGCCAGAACGGTGCCATCTGCCAAGCCTGGTCCAGCCCGGGTGAAGCCTCCGACTGGGCTACCCGGGTACTAGGCGAGACCGAGGTGGAGACCTGTGATGACTGCGAGACGCTGCGTGCGACAGCAGGAACCGGTCTTTCGCCTCTGATCCAGGAAGCCTACACCGAGCAGTTGGCCGGGCTGCAGCGGCTGGTAGCGGGCACAGATCAACCTACGCCCGAGAACCTGAGCAAGGTATCCAGCCCGCTGCTGCCGGTATCGCGCGGCGTGATCGAGGGCTTGCGCGATGACCCCGACCAGGACTTGCTCGCACGGCGTCTCGCCAGCGAGACCGCACTGTCGAGCATCATCTACAAGGCCATGTTGCTACAGCGCACCCTGCTGGCAGGCAGTCACGAGCCCAACGTGGTATCGGCGCAGCCCGCAACCAACGCGCTGAACAACAACGTCGAAACCCTGGATCGAGAAATCCGCCTGCTGCAGACCGAGTTGCAGGTGCGGCAATCCCTGGCCACCAATACCGCCAGCCTGGTGCTGGACCGCCATGCCGGCGGTGCAGACGCCTCGCGCATCATCGATCAGCGCGACCCGGAACCTGGCAGGCTCCAGCGTGCTGATCAAGGCAGGAGCACGCCATGACGATCGCGACCCTCAAGGCAGGCTTCACAGGCGTGCTGCTCGGTAGTGGTGCTTGCGTGGCCCTGCTGTCGATCGCTTGGTTGGCCATTCACTCCCTGAATTTGTGGCCTGAATGGCCAACGATCCCACGCGCCCTAAGCGGCTACCTCGCGTGCTGGCGCGTTTTGCTCTATAGCCTGATCAGCGCCGCCTGGTGGCGTGCATTCCGAATGCAGGGTTCTACAGAAGGCCTGCGCCGCCTACAGTGCCGGGCGATGATCGGCTTCAATGCAATTGCGTTGGTTGAACTGACACGCCTGTGAGGTGAACCATGACCCTGAGCACCAACAGCTACCTGGAGTTCTACCTGTCATTGCTGGCCTGGATCATCAACAACGGCATATGGAACACCCTGGTCGACACGGGGCTATTCGCAGCTCCCTTCGGGGCCATCATCCTGCAGGAGTGGCTGTCTGCACGACAGCAAGGCGCTGATGAGGGTAACAAGGGTCTGCTGTCGATCCCCAGAGTCGAAAACCGTTCATGGATGGCCTACGTGGTGATCCTGTTCGCCTGCATCCCGTTTTTCCCGCTGAACCTGTCGTCGATTACCTTCGATGACGCGGCCAGCCAGCGCTGCGGCGTCTCACTGGCCAAGCCGGCTGATACGTCCTGGGGCACAACGTTTAACACGATCGGCGACAAGTCGGCGAACGTACCGGTGTGGTGGTTTCTCGTGCATGCGTTGAGCAAGGGCATCACTGCGGCGGCCACGGCCGCCATCCCCTGCGCACCCGATATCCGCGAAATGCGCATGGAGATCGACAGCTCACGCATCAGCAACCATGTTTTGCTGCAGGAGGTTGCGGACTTCACGCGGGATTGCTACGGCTACTCACGGTCGCGTCTGTTTACCAATCGACCAGAGCTCGACAAGGCGCAAAGCTACGACGCCTCCTGGATTGGCTCGAGCTACTTCCTCAATACGCCGGGCTACTACGATATCGACCGCTCACGGACGCCGAGGGTCGCATGGCCCTACGACGAGGCTCGCGACACGTCGTTGCCTCAGTTGGCCAACGGCGCGGGCTATCCCAACTGCAAGCAATGGTGGAGCGATGCCGATGTTGGCCTGCGCGCGCGCCTGCTGGCCGAGGTCGATCCCTCGCTGATCTCTCGCCTGGAGGGCTGGTTGACGGGCCATACCAACACCGAGGTCGAAGATGCCACGCTACGCGAACTGGTTAGCCCGCGGCAGCAGTCCATCAGCATGTCCCCCGGCCAAGTGTTCCAGGACTATGGCAGCAGCGCCCGAGGCGGTTCGATCACGCAGGGGTTGAACAACCTGGCCACCAACACCGGGCTGGCGCTTGGCTCATTCAGCAATTTCCCGGCGATGAATGCGCTGCGGGCAGCACTGCCGATGGTGCAGGCGTTCCTGATCCTGGGTGCAATCATCAGCCTGCCGCTGGTGCTGCTGATCAGCACTTATCAGTTGAAGGCCTTGATGACCGTGACCTTCGCACTGTTCACGTTGCACATGCTGACGTTTTGGTGGGAGCTGGCTCGGTGGATGGACTCGAGCATGTTGGACACTTTGTACAACCAGGTGTCGGCGACTGACCAGACGCTATTGTCGCTTCCAACCTCCGGCTTCATGGATGGGACTGTCACAGCGCAAGTTATCGAGTACGTGATGGGTGCGATGTTCGTTGTGCTGCCAATGATGTTCCTAGGGGCTATGAGTTGGGCTGGCTACGTGGTGGGATCAGGCATCCAAAGCATGATATCCAGAGGGTCATTGGCAGCAGAAACAGCAGCGTCTAAAGGAGCATCCCAGATTTACGGTGCAATACCGAAGAAGAAATGATCATGGCATCAAGCCTACCTGAGATCACCAAACTCATCATAAAGCTCGGGATAGTAGTATTGATGCATTGGGTGATTTAGCTCATTAATACCGGGTTGCGGATCTGGGGTCGGCGCTAGGGGCATCCGCCCAAAAGTGAGCAAGCCAAAATACAATATCGAGATGAAAAACGTGACTGCAATCAACAAGACGAATAATGTCGCCTTTGCGATCATCACGATCCCACGCCGGATCGATAGGGGCAGCAGGGAGAGCTGCGGAGCCTGCATTACCCACTCCTGCGTTTTAAGCAGAGCGCGCCAAATATGCCCTACTGATACTCCTACCGAATAAGGAAGATTGGGTGCAGTTTTGAATTGGCGCTTCATAGCAACCACCATACATTCACCGAGTGAAATTTTCGGATCCTCTTTATGCTACTCCTCCCATCTGCACGCAGATGACCATCCATCAGGTCATTGCGAAGCAGAACTCTCCACCGGCACAACTTGGAACAACGTCCATTCTTGCCTCTTGAAACGCATTCGGAAGGTGGGATATTTGTGAGTTGCAACCGCTGGTTCTCCAGCACCCAGGTGGCCAGAACCTTGAAGGCTACGTCGCTTCGACGATGGTTCTCCCAAGTGTGATTCGCGTTCGGCAGCTCACACGATCGCCGCTCCCGCGGCAATGAACGCCCCATCACCCGGCCCTGCTCATCCTCGGCCTTCATACCAACCGCTCCAATGCTGGGAATTCCTCCCAGCCGGGCGGCATTCCTCAGCGCTATTGCTCGAGGAACTTATCATGCTTCGATTCGCGGGAACTGAACTGCAAGCAGTGCTGGCTGAGGCCGGCATCAATAGCTGCCGAGTCATCCTGGTCAAGGATCAAGGCGTTTACCTCATGTCCGAGATCGGCGAGTCCAAACCTGAAGGTGGGCGCAAGCGGGTTGCTTACGCAATCGGCTGCAATCCTGAAATTGAAGACTTCGAGTCGTGGTGGCACCGCGCTCGGGATGAGTTTGGTGGTGACGACTTTGTCGAATACTTCAACGTCGACGATCCCGTGCTGGCCGCGCTTCGCGGTACCTCGGGTTCTTTGCTGCTAGAGGCCACTCCTACACATCTGTGCCTGGCAGCGGAAGTTACCGTTCCTGGCAAGCGTTGAGCCAGTCCACCACTACCTGTGCCGACAGCCCCTCATTCCGAGGGGCGCCGGCAGCAACGGCCGAGGCAACATCAACCATTCATCTGGTTAATGCGCTGCACTGTCTTCCCTGGAATTCGCTGGACCCCGCATGCCATTTGGCTGCGCGAGCCCGGATTGACCCTTCGCCCAGCTGGGTTTAAACCACAGTCACCAGCAGTGTTTTTCGAATCAAACCTGCGGCGAGCAGCCACCTGTTTATCTGCCAGGTGCCGTGCTCAACCGTGAATTGGGAGGTAGCGATGCTTAACCCCACCCCCTTGTCCACTGCGATCGTACTGAGTCCCGGCGTATGGCAATACGTCATGGAAGCCGACGGTGGAAGTCCACTATCTGGGCTTTCGAGCCGGCGGCTTTCACGCCTGTTGAGCACCACCCTATCGCTGGCCAGTACCGGCTTACACGGCGGTGCAGTCGACCTTGAGCTCGACGCTGACCTCTCAGTGAGCTCGCTGCAGCAGGTGCAGGTCAACAAGATGAACCCTGCTGGAGAACCTGCGTTTCTGTTGATTCACCTACCCAGCGAGGCAACAGTCGGCCCCTGAAAGCAGTCGACCAACACCACTTTGCAACACTCCTTTCACCCCACCGGGAACCCCTCCCGGTCGGGCGGCGTTCCCTCCCACCTCAGGAGAACGTCATGTCCGACATCTACCTCGACGTCACCAACAAAATCATCACCGCGCTTGATCAAGGCGTGGTTCCCTGGATCAAGCCTTGGTCCACACCTGGCATTGGTGTGGACTCACCCTTCCCCACCAATGCCATCACCCGACGAGCCTACGCCGGCATCAACATCCCCCTGCTGTGGGCGGAAGCTCGCTTGCGCGGCTATCGTCAGGACCGATGGCTTACCTTCAACCAGGCACGCAAGGCCGGCGGGCATATCCGCAAAGGCGAGCAATCGACACTGGCGGTGCTGTACAAACCCATGAGCAAGGAAGCCCAGAACGAGCACGGCGAGGTTGTCCGGGATGAACAGGGCAACATCAAGATGGTGCAGTTCGCACTGCTGCGTACCCATTGCCTGTTCAACATCGAACAGACCGAGGGCCTGGCCAGCGAGCCTGAGGATACAGGTGAGGCAGGGCCCGCCGCCCCCTGCATCGACCATGGGCCAGCCGAGCGAGTCTTGGAGCTATCAGGTGCGCGCATCGAACATCGCTTTGGAGATGATGCTTTCTACCATCCCCTGCGCGACCTGATACAGCTGCCCACCAAGGCCCAGTTCGAGGACGTCGGCAGCTACTACGCCACGGCCCTGCACGAGCTGACGCATTGGTCCGGCCATCAATCGCGCCTCAAGCGCGACGGCATTACCGGCGGACACCGCTTCGGTTCTGCGGAATATGCGTTCGAAGAACTAGTGGCAGAGATGGGCGCAGCGTTCTTATGCGCCCTCACTGGTATCCAGGGCGAGCTGCGCCACGAGGAGTACCTGGCCTCATGGCTGAGCATCCTTCGGGAGGACAAGCGGGCCATCTTCCGCGCCAGCGGCCAGGCACGCGAAGCGTCGGAGTACCTCATGACGCTGCACGATCAAGGCAGCACCGAGCCACTTCACCGACTCACCGCATGACTCAGCAGAGAAAACCACAAAGGCCCCCATAGGGCCTTTGTTTTGTTCACGCTCAAGCATGGATGCCGATGGTCCAGCGTCGATTACTGCAGCCAGCTCTCCACCGTGTCAGCCCCGTGCTCCTGCTTCCACTGCTTGAGAATTTTGTGATTGCCGCCTTTGGTTTCCACCACTTCGCCGCTATCAGGGTGCTTGTAGCGCTTGAGCTCGCGCGGCTTGCGCTGCGGGGTAGCGGCAAACTTCGCGGCCGAGTATCCGCCAGCTTTGACGGGGTCAAGGATCGCGATGATGTGTTTCAGGCTGACACCGTACTCCTCCAGCAACGCCTTGAGCTTGCTCTCGAACTCGATCTCCCGCTTCAGCTCGGCATCATTTTTCAAGGCATCCAACTGCTGAATCTGCGCGGCCAGTTGGGCCTCCAGGGCTTTGAATTCTGCAAGTTTTGACATGGGAATTCCTTTTGCAAGAGTGAGAATGATTGTCTGAAGTAGTTTAGGAAAAATAATAGCCGAAAGGTTCAGAACTATTTCACACAGGATACGCAACTAGAACAACCGATAGCCGAGATCTCGTGGACAACCACTAGGCTGAGATCAGCAATGCATTCTAGCGCTGGCTATACCTGCTCGATTGAGACAATGTCGATGTACTTGAATTTCTTTTTCTTGGCCAGGTCCCGCGCCTCTTGCTCCGCCAGCAGCGAGCTCAATGTCCGTGCTTCGTGAACCAGGGTTTCAACTTCACCCTCGAAGGTCTTGGTCACCTGCATCGTGACCCGCAGTTTCGGGAACAATGACGTGGGCTTCGCCTTCTTCGCGATTGGTGTAGACGCCGCGCGCTTGGTAGGCACGAACTGGAGCTCTGTCGAGTCCACAGCCTCCGCAGGCGCAGCTGCAGCAGAAGGGCCGAATAATGCTTCACGCATTTGTTGTTCTGTCAGCGAATCATGCATCTTCAAATACTCTAGGGTGTTTCAACAGCACAGGCTGCACGCCACGGATGGTGCGCAATAACTTGTAAAAGGGAGGGAAAATAGACTAATCGACCTGGCAAGCGTAGATCAAGTCAGTTCTGGACGAAACTGGGACAGTGTGCCTCGAACAATACAGCACAGGCGGCCTCGACTACGTAGTTGATTCAGACATACCGTCACACACTTTATTGCCTGCCGCAGCGCCCCCATTTCAATCATCTGCTCCTATCCTAGGTGCAGCCATGGTGTCCACCCGGTCACACAGGCGCTGGAGAGGAGAAGGGTGTCATGCGTCAACGATGCTCATGCTTCACCGCGTGGGAGGATCACAGGATCTACGCCGTGGTTCACGCGGAGACCCCGGACGACAGTACCGAGATTAATGTCAGGGCCAGGATTGCGCACAGCGGCGCGACGGAAATGTTCTTGAGTGTCTATGTAGGAGACGGACGCATGCTTGCCGAAGAAAGCTATGCCGACTTGCCGGGCGCCTCCGTCGGCAAAGCCTTGGCGATGGGGGCAGAACGCGCCCGGGAGGTTGCCATCCGCTCCATGACCCAGACGCGTATCACCGAGACCGAATAGCCCATGTTGCGTCCTGGTACTCTCTCCGCGTGCCGATCACCACTGCCGCCAGGAATGAGCACCCTGGCCTGCACCCCGCGAACAGGCGCCAGCACCGACACCTTCGGCTGATCACCCTGAGCCCGTACTCGATACCCGCACTTTCACATTCCCGCGCGCGAGCCAAAAGGAAACGGGGTAAAGGTAAGGGCGGCAAAGGAAGGGCCGGCAAGGGTAAGAGGCTTATCCGAAAAGGCAAAAGGACCTCATGGGCACTCAACGGAGGTGGCGACGATGCCGAGTTGGTTCACGCATGAAAAGGCCAAAGTCCCCACGCCCTCAGCTGTCCCCATTGCCGAGGGCTATTACGCGCCGATGACGGCCGAGGCGCTGCTCGCCGCGGAGCACCGACAGAAGCTGCTCGAGCGCATCTGGCAATACACTGCGCTGTCCCAGCCGCAGTTCGAGCAGCTCTACCTGAGACCGATCCGCCGCTACGCCGATTATGTCCAGCAGCTGCCAGCCAGTGAAAGCCACCACCATGCCTACCCCGGCGGCATGCTCGATCATGGCCTGGAGCTGGTAGCCTGCAGCCTCAAGCTGCGCCAGTCCCATCTCCTGCCCAGCGGTGCCGCTCCGGAAGACCAGGCAGCCCAGGCCGATGCCTGGAGCGCCGGCATTGCCTACGGCGCCCTGCTCCACGACATCGGCAAGATCGCCGTCGACCTGCAGGTCGAAGACCAGGACGGCCAGCCCTGGCACCCTTGGCATGGGCTCCTGGATCAACCCTATCGCTTTCGCTACCTGAAAGGCCGCGATTACCAGCTGCACGGTGCTGCGGCTGGCCTGCTATACACCCAGGTGCTGGACCGCGCCATCCTCGACTGGCTCAGCGGCTACCCAGCGCTGTGGGGCAAGCTGCTGTACCTGCTGGCCAACCACTACGAGCATGCCGGCATCCTTGGTGAGGTGGTCCTGCAGGCCGATCGCGTCTCGACGGCGCAAAATATCGGTGCCAATCCCAGCAAAGCCTTGCAGGCGCCCACGCACTCGCTGCAGCACCACCTGCTCACCGGTCTGCGCCACCTGGTGAAGAACGAGTTCAAGCTCAACCAGCCCGGCGCCGCCGGCTGGCTTACCAATGAACACCTGTGGTTGGTCAGCAAGACCGCCACCGACAAGCTGCGCGCCTACCTGCTGGCCCAGTCCGTGGATGGCATCCCCTCCTCCAACATCGCCCTATTCGATGAGCTGCAGTCGCACGGGTTGGTCGAGGCCACGCCCGACGGCAAGGCCATCTGGACGGCCGCGGTCACCGATGAGGACTGGCAGCAGCAGTTCACCTTCCTGCGCCTGCACCCCTCATTGATCTGGGCGGATGAAACCCGGCCGCCCAGTTTCACCGGCGCCCTCGAGACAGTCCTTGAAGTCACCTCCGAGTCCGCGGAACCGCCAACCTCGCCCGGTACCGGTAACCCCACACCGACAGCGACCGACCCTGCATCAGCCAATGCGGACCGGCCCACCCCTACCAAGCTCTACCCTTCCGACATGGACGACAGCGACTACCTAGGGCCCCTTCTGGAGCTATTCGAAACGCCCGAGTTCGAGCCTAGTGTCACCTCTTCCAGCGAGCCGAAGACGACTCCAGAGAACAACAACGATCTCGGCCACCAGTTCGTGGACTGGCTGCGAACTGGATTGCAGACCCACTCGCTGATCATCAATGACAGCCAAGCGAAGGTGCATACCGTGAACGGCACGTTCTTCCTGGTGACCCCGGGAATCTTCCAGCGCTACACCTCGGAGCGCCAACCGGAAGGGAGCCATATTGAAAGCTCGGAAGCTTGGTTAAGCGTGCAGAAATGCTTTGAAAAACTGAACCTTCACCTGCGCAGGCCCGACGGCCAGAACATCTGGTCATGCCAGGTACGAGGTCCTCGGAAGCGCGGAAAACTAAACGGGTACCTGATCAGGGAGCCCCAGGCGCTCAGCGAAAATAGTCTGCCGGACAACCCGTTTCTGAGGTTGACCGAAAGCTGAATATCCGGTGTCATCGGCAACGGTGCGGAGCCTGCTCATTACTGATGCGTTCCACACCAGGATCCGCCATTGCTCTTGCAACTGCTTGGTTAGGTGCGTAATTGCATGGACCTGACCTCCCATTTGTATCGACCTGGCCAGTTGTTTGCGTCAGATCTGACCAGCGCACTGGCTGGGTCTTGACCGGCAGGAATCGACCCAAGGCGGCACTCCGCGTCGGACGGGAGTCGGTCAATTGCTGCCAGGTGCCAACCCAAAACTGGCACTCAGATCGAGCCGATTCTGTTAAATCACCGAGCCATAATGAGCGGCGCGGTGGGCTATTAAAACGGCTCAACACTGGCGATGATGCTCGCCTCCAGTAAGACAGGGAACCTTGGGATGACGGACCGTTTTCTCCTTTACATAGATATCCTGGGCTTTACCGATATGGTGCGCAAAGAGCCAAGGAAGGTAGCGCGTATCTATTCTATTTTAGATAGCCTGAATGTACACAAACATAACAGCTTCAAGACCATCGTATTCTCAGACACGGTTTTGGTCTACAACATTGAGCCGGCCTCCAACGACGCCGAGAGGGAATATCTAGTCTGGTACCTCACGGAGTTTGCCGAGGACTTACACCACCGACTTACCGGTCAGGATATATACTTCCGCGCGGCCCTCGTGGCCGGTGATTTCTCCCACTACGATCTGAAGCACGTTGAGTGTTTCTATGGCACAGCCTTGATCTCAGCATATCTGGCTGAAAAAGATATTCCATCGCTTGGATTGTTCATGGACCACGAGTGCGCAAAGTATAACCAATTTTTCCGCTTGGCACCGTTCAATGCTGACTATTCCTTTGTCTATCTCAACCGCTCATTGGAGCAGCTGAATAAACATACCGGTGGCCATTTTCCTGTTGAGGACTACGAGATGCATATGGGGGATATTGCCCCTTACGTCACATGGCAGGTTCGTTTTCTCCAAGATATATACAATCAAATGCGCAACCATCAAGTGCCGCATGTCCGCACCAAGTTCTTGGCCGCTTGGGATTTCTACAAGCAACGCTACCCCGAGATGCTGGGGGTACTGGAGGAGAACAATTTTTCCGCGCGCTCGTTGGGACGTGCACCGGACTGGGATGATTTGGACAAGTTTATGAAACGGGATATTAGCTACTTCAAACGAATCGGCAGCGGCACGAAACTGTCCAAAGCCATCACCAGTCCTAACAGGCTCAACCGTAAATTTCCGAAAAGCTTCAAGGGCTAGTAGCCATGATGACTGGGGTTGTGGCCGATAGGCGAAACGAAGGCCAGATATTCGCCGATTTCTGGTGGTGCCGACCGGCTGCATTGGCTCCAGGCTGTGTGAAAACTGTTGGCGCCGAAGTCGAATTGACCCGGTAGCCGAGATCTCACTGATCCCGGACACATTCTGCTCCCGCCTGGCGATGAAAAGGGGAGGCGAGCGGCGAACAGTACCGACCAAACTGCTCGCATATCAGTTGATATCTGGTGAAATCACGCAAGGTGACATGGCTGAACGCCTAGGACGAAAGAGCCGACTACCGAGCTTTGCATGCCCTCGCCTTCCTGAGGTAGGAGATCGAATGGAGCGCTTGATGGCCGGCCAAGACCAGTCCCGCACCAGCGCCTGAGGTGACCAGAGTGCCCGTTCGGCAGAAAATTCCATGGCGAACCAGGGAAAGCCATCGTCCAAAGTATGGGCTGGAGTATGGGCTGGCAAACCCCAGTGACAAAAAAGCCCTGAATTTTCAGGGCTTTAATGAGAATTATTGGCGGAAGCGTAGAGATTCGAACTCTAGGATAGTTGCCCATCGACGGTTTTCAAGACCGTTGCCTTAAACCACTCGGCCACGCTTCCAGCTTGTTGCGGCGTGCATAATACCCGATTGAAACACACTGTCAAACTCTCTTCATTTCCCCTTGCAGCATGTCTGTTATGATCTTTGCATCTGAACGTTTCAAACGCGGTTTTCAACCCAAAGGAGTCTCGCCATGCGCGAACAGGATTACGCAGTCAATAGCAGGCAGCAGGCCGACCAGCTAGAGGTCAGCAAGGTCCTGCGCAACACCTACGGCTTGCTGGCCATGACCCTGGCCTTCAGCGCCGTGACCGCCTACGTGTCGCAGCAGATGCACGTGGGCTACCCGAACATTTTCGTGGTGCTGATCGGCTTCTACGGCCTGTTCTTCCTCACCACCAAGCTGCGTGACTCGGCCTGGGGCCTGGTGTCCACCTTTGCCCTGACCGGTTTCATGGGTTACCTGCTGGGCCCTATCCTCAACCGTTACCTGCACATGCAGGGCGGTGCCGAGGTGGTCAGCTCGGCGTTTGCCATGACGGCGCTGGTGTTCGGCGGCCTGTCGGCCTACGTGTTGATCACGCGCAAGGACATGAGCTTCCTGGGTGGCTTCATCACTGCGGGCTTCTTTGTGCTGCTGGGTGCCACCGTGGCGGGTATGTTCTTCCAGATCAGCGGGCTGCAACTGGCGATCAGCGCGGGCTTCGTGCTGTTCTCGTCGGTGTGCATCCTGTTCCAGACCAGCGCGATCATCCAGGGTGGTGAGCGGAACTACATCATGGCGACCATCAGCCTGTATGTTTCGATCTACAACCTGTTTGTCAGCCTGCTGCAGTTGTTTGGCCTGATGGGTCGTGATGACTGATTAGATGGTTGTGTTGGAAAAGCCCGCTTCGGCGGGCTTTTTTGTGGGCGCGAATACCGCACAAACCTGTAGCAGCGGCCGCATGGCCGCGTCTTAGGCGCCGCATTGGGGCGGGTACACCGCGCGGTGACGGGACGCGGCCTTCGGCAGCTGCTACGCGAGAGCGGATATCGCGCAGACCTGTAGGCCGCGTCTTTGGCGCCGCGTTGGGGCAGGTATACCGCGCGGTGGCACGGGTGGCGATGTGCGGCGCAACGGTAGTGGCCTTGTGGGGTGCTTATCCGTAGAATTGCGCTCTTTTTTTCGCCAAGGCCCTGCCATGACTGTTCATCAACAGCCCTCCCCGCCCCCTAGCCAAGACCTGGTGCTGGGGCTGGAAGACCGTCCCCGCCCGGTGATTGCCCTGCTGGCTGCACTGCAGCATCTGCTGGCGATCATTGTTCCCATCGTGACGCCGGGGCTGTTGATTTGCCAGGCACTGGGCGTTTCGCCCCATGACACCAACCTGATCGTGTCGATGTCGCTGGTGATTTCCGGTATCGCCACCTTTGTGCAGTGCAAGCGCTTCGGGCCGTTTGGCGCGGGTTTGCTGATTGTGCAGGGCACCAGTTTCAACTTCGTCGGGCCGCTGATTGCCGGTGGCGCGCTGATGGTGAAGCAGGGCACGCCGGTTGAAGGCGTGATGGCGGCGATTTTCGGCGTGGTGATTGCCGGCTCGTTCGTGGAGATGGGCATTTCGCGCATTCTGCCGTTCGTGAAGCGGCTGATCACGCCGCTGGTGACTGGCATCGTGGTGCTGATGATTGGCCTGACGCTGATCAAGGTCGGCCTGATCAGCATGGGCGGCGGTTTCTCGGCCATGGCCAACGGCACCTTCGCCAACGGCGACAACCTGCTGCTGTCGGGCGTGGTGCTGGCGATTATCGTGGTGCTGAACCGCGTGCCGGTGGTGTGGATGCGCAGCTGCGCCATCGTCATCGCCCTGGCGGTGGGTTATGCCCTGGCCGGCTACATGGGCCGCTTGAACTTCACCGGCATGCATGAAGCCGCGGTGTTCCAGGTGCCGGTGCCGCTGCACTTCGGCCTGGGCTTCTCGTGGGCGCTGTTCATTCCGATGCTGGTGATTTACCTGGTGACTTCGCTGGAGTCCATCGGTGACGTGACAGCCACCAGCAAGGTGTCTAAGCAGCCGGTGGAAGGCCCGGTGTGGATGCAACGCATCAAGGGCGGCGTGCTGGTGAACGGCGCGAACTCGTTGCTGGCCGGCGTGTTCAACACCTTCCCCAGCTCGATCTTTGCCCAGAACAACGGCGTGATTCAGCTGACGGGCATCGCCAGCCGCCACATTGGCGTGTGGATTGCCGGCATGCTGGTGATCCTGGGCCTGTTCCCGACGGTGGCCGGTGTGATTCAAGCGGTGCCGGAGCCGGTGCTGGGTGGCGCGGCCATGGTCATGTTCGGTGCCGTGGCGGCGTCGGGCATCAATATCCTGGCCAGCATTCACCTGGACCGTCGTGCGCTGCTGATCATTGCCGTGTCCCTGGCCCTGGGCCTGGGCGTGGCGCAGGTGCCGGAGTTCCTGGCGCACATGCCGTCGGCCCTGCGCAACGTGCTGGAGTCGGGCGTGGCCACCGGTGGCATCTGCGCCCTGGTGCTGAACTGGTTCCTGCCGGAGCTGCGCGATAACAGCGCCCGCTGACGCGGGTGCGGCGGGCTTTTTTCGCGTGCAGGCTTTATCATTCCGGCAGATTTGCTGATAGAGCCGCGCCATGAAGTTCGCCATCGCTGTATTTTCCCCCGCCCATGCGCCCTCCTCGCGCCGCGCCCTGCGGTTTGCCGAGGCGGCGCTGGCGGGCGGCCATGAAATCGTCCGCCTGTTCTTTTATCAGGACGGGGTGCACAGCGCCTCGGGCAACGTGGTTGCCCCGCAGGATGAGCCGGACGTGGCCGCCCAGTGGCGCGCCTTTATTACCGAGCGCCAGCTGGACGCGGTGGTGTGCATTGCCGCCGCCCTGCGCCGTGGCGTGCTGAATGAGGCCGAAGCCAAGCGCTGGAACCGCCCGGCGGCCAACCTGCCGGCGCCGTGGGACCTGTCCGGGCTGGGCCAGCTGCATGAAGCCGCCCAGCTGGCCGACCGCCTCGTGACCTTTGGAGGGCAGTGACATGGCCAAATCCCTGTTGATTATCAGCCGACAGGCGCCGTGGTCGGGCCCCGGCCCACGCGAGGCACTGGACATCGCCCTGGCAGGCGGTGCCTTCGATTTGCCGCTGGGCATGCTGTTCCTCGATGACGGCGTGTTTCAGTTGGCGACAGGCCAACAGCCTGCCCAGGTGCAGCAGAAAGACCTGACGGCCAACCTGCAGGCGCTGCCGATGTTCGGCGTGGACGAGCTGTTCGTGGCGGCCAGCAGCCTGCGCGAACGCGGCCTGGCCGCCGACGGCTTGAGCCTTGCCGCCCAGGTGCTGGAAGACGCCGCCCTGGCCGCCCTTGTCGACCGCTTTGATCAGGTGATTACCCTCTGATGGCTACTTTGCATGTGCTGTCCCACTCGCCCTTCGGCGACAACCGCCTGGCCAGCTGCCTGCGCCTGCTGGGTGCTGATGATGCCCTGCTGCTGACCGGCGATGCCGTGTACGCGCTGCTCAATGACAGCCTGGCGCACCTGGCGGGCCGGGTTTACGCCCTGGACGAGGACGTGCAGGCGCGCGCCATCAATGGCGCGGCGCCGGTGGTGGATTACCCGGGCTTTGTGCAGCTCACCCTCGATTTTGACAAGGTCAACACCTGGCTATGAGTGAACTGATGGTTGAAGGCCGTGCGATTGCGCTGGACCAGAACGGCTTTCTGGAAGATTTGACCGAGTGGTCTAAACCCGTTGCCGAGGCCCTGGCCACGCGCGAGGAGATCGTGCTGACCGCCGAACACTGGGAGGTGCTGGAGGTGTTGCGTCAGTTCTACCAGGAGTTCCAGCTGTCCCCGGCCACGCGGCCGCTGATCAAATACACGGCGCTGAAGCTGGGCGCCGAGAAAGGCAACAGCCCGCACCTGAACCGCCTGTTCAACGGCACTCCCGCCAAACTTGCCGCCAAGCTGGCGGGCCTGCCCAAGCCGACCAATTGCATATGACCGACTACCCCGCCCTGCTGCTGGAAACCCCTGCCGAACACCCGTTCGCTCAATTCGTCCGCGCCTTGGGCAAGGGCAAGCGCGGCGCGCGCAACCTGACCCGCGAAGAAGCCCGCGAGGCCATGGGCATGCTGCTGGATGAGCAGGTGGAGGAAGCCCAACTGGGCGCGTTCCTGATGCTGCTGCGGCATAAAGAGGAAAGCGCCGAGGAACTGGCCGGTTTCACCGAAGCCCTGCGCGCGCGGCTCAAGCCCCCGGCCCTGGCCGTGGACATCGACTGGCCCAGCTACGCCGGCAAGAAACGCCACCTGCCCTGGTACCTGCTGGCGGCCAAGTGCCTGGCCGGCAACGGCCTGCGCATTCTGATGCACGGCGGTGGCGCGCACACCGCGGGCCGGCTGTACACCGAGCAGCTGCTGGGCACCCTGGGCATTCCCCTGGCGCGCGGCTGGCAGGCGGTGGGTACGGCGCTGGACAGCCACGGCCTGGCGTTCGCGCCGCTGGTGGACTGGGCGCCGCAACTGCAGCGAATGATCGACCTGCGCAACACCTTGGGGCTGCGCTCGCCGATCCACTCCCTGGCGCGCATCCTCAATCCGTTGGGCGCGCGCTGCGGCCTGCAGAGCATCTTCCACCCCGGTTACCAGGCGGTGCACCGCGATGCCAGCGGCCTGCTGGGCGACCACGCCATCGTCATCAAGGGTGACGGCGGCGAGATCGAGGTCAATCCCGACAGCCCCAGCCACCTGTACGGCACCACCGGCGGCCAGAGCTGGGATGAAGAGTGGCCGCAGCTGGCAGCGCAACGCCACGTGAAACCAGCCAGCCTTGCGCCTGCGCACCTGCTGGCGGTGTGGCGCGGCGAGGCCCAGGACAGCTACGGCGAAATGGCCCTGATCTCGACCATGGCCCTGGCCCTGCGCGGCCTGGGCCAGCCCCGTGACGAGGCCTTTGCCACCGCCCGTGAATACTGGGCCGCCCGTGACAGATCGATTTAACCGATAGGTTGGTCGGGGTTTTTGCGCTATTTATTCGAACTGATGGCCGTACACTGGGCTCCAACGCTTATAGAGTTTGCGAGGAGTCCAGCCCATGGGCCTGTTGATTGAAGGACGCTGGCATGACCAGTGGTACGAAAGCGCCAAAGACGGCGCGTTCCAGCGCGAAGCGGCCAAGCGTCGCAACTGGGTGACCGCCGACGGCCGCCCGGGCCCCAGCGGCGAAGGCGGCTTCCAGGCCGAGGCCGGCCGCTACCACCTGTACGTGTCACTGGCCTGCCCCTGGGCGCACCGCACACTCATCGTGCGCCAGCTCAAGGGCCTGGAAAGCCTGATCGACGTGTCGGTGGTCAGCTGGCTGATGCGCGAGAACGGCTGGACCTTCGACACAACGCTCGGCTCCACTGGCGACAAGCTCGACGGCCTGCAATTCATGCACCAACGCTACACCGCCGAGACGCCGGACTACACCGGGCGCGTCACCGTGCCGGTGCTGTGGGACAAGAAGCTGGGGCGCATCGTCAGCAATGAATCGGCGGAGATCATCCGCATGTTCAACAGCGCGTTCAACGACCTGACCGGCAACACGTTGGACCTGTACCCCGAGGCGCTGCGCGGCACCATCGACGCGCTGAACGAGGCGATCTACCCGGCGGTGAACAACGGCGTCTACCGCGCAGGCTTTGCCACGTCGCAATCAGCCTATGAGGCGGCGTTCGATGATGTGTTCGCTGAATTGGATCGGTTGGAGCGCTTGCTGGGCGAGCAGCGTTACCTGGCCGGCGAGTACCTGACCGAAGCGGACGTGCGCCTGTTTACCACGATCATTCGCTTTGACGCTGTGTACCACGGGCACTTCAAGTGCAACCTGCGGCGCATTGCCGACTACCCGAACCTGTCGAACTGGCTGCGCGAGCTGTACCAGTGGCCGGGTGTGGCGCAGACGGTGGATTTCCAGCACATCAAGCATCATTACTATGCCAGCCACGCCACCATCAACCCGACGGGAGTGGTGCCGAAAGGCCCGGCGCAGGATTTCACCCTGCCCCACGACCGCGCGCGCCTGCCCGGCAAAGGCATCGCGTAAACCTGTAGCAGCGGCCGCCAGTGGTGGGAGCGGGTTCTACCCGCGAAAAGAACGCCGCGGTTCCAGAGGTTCCGCGGCGTTCTTTTCGCGGGCAGAGCCCGCTCCCACATGGGCCGCCGTTACGGGCAGGGGTTACACGGTTTGCTGGGCGCCTTCGAACCAGGCGAGCTTCTCGCGCAGTTGCACCACTTCACCCACGATGACCAGCGTCGGCGCATGCACTTCATGCTCCGCCACCAGCCGCGGCAGGTCAGCCAGGGTGCCGGTGAAGACCCGCTGGTTGACGGTGGTGCCCTGCTGCACCAGCGCTGCCGGGGTATCGGCGGCGCGGCCGTGCTTGATCAGCTGCTCGCAGATGCTCGGCAGGCCCACCAGGCCCATGTAGAACACCAGGGTCTGGGCTGGCGCCACCAGGTCTGCCCAAGGCAGGTCGCTGGTGCCGTCCTTGAGGTGGCCGGTGATAAAGCGCACCGACTGGGCGTAGTCGCGGTGGGTCAGCGGGATGCCGGCGTAGGCCGCGCAACCACTGGCCGCGGTAATGCCCGGCACCACCTGGAACGGGATGCCATGGGCCGCCAGCTCCTCGATTTCCTCGCCACCACGGCCAAAGATGAACGGATCGCCACCCTTGAGCCGCACCACGCGCTTGCCTTGCTTGGCCAGGGTCACCAGTTGCTGGTTGATCTGGTCCTGCGGCACGGCATGGTCGGCGCGGCGCTTGCCGACGTAGATGCGCTCGGCGTCGCGGCGGCACAGCTCGATGATGGCCGGGGCCACCAGGCGGTCGTACAGCACCACGTCGGCCTGCTGCATCAGGCGCAGGGCCTTGAAGGTCAGCAGGTCGGGGTCACCGGGGCCGGCCCCCACCAGGTAGACTTCACCCGGTGCGTGGGGCGGCTGGCCGTTGATTTTCTCCACCAGCAGCCGCTCGGCTTCGGCGCCCTGCCCGGCCAGTTGGCGGTCGGCAATCGGGCCCTGGAACACCTCTTCCCAGAACGCGCGGCGCTGCTGCACGTCGGGGTAGAGGCCTTTGACCTGGGCACGGAAGCGCGCCGCCAAGCCGGCCAGCTCGCCGTAGGCGGCCGGAATCCAGGCTTCCATCTTGGCGCGGATCAGGCGTGCCAGCACCGGCGCATCGCCGCCGCTGGACACCGCCACCACCAGGGGCGAGCGGTCGACGATGGCCGGGAAGATCACGCTGCACAGGGCCGGCGCATCCACCACGTTGACCGGCACGCAACGACGCTTGGCATCGGCCGACACCTGGGCGTTGAGGGCTTCGTCGTCGGTGGCGGCGATGATCAGTTGGCAACCGTCCAGGTCGCTCTCCTGATAACCGCGGCGCACCGCTTCACCGCCGCTGCTGCGCACCAGTTCATCCAACTGCGCTTCGATGGCCGGGGCCACCACGCGCAGCAGCGCGCCGGCATCGGCCAGCAGGCGCGACTTGCGCAAGGCAATCTCGCCACCGCCCACGACCAGCACGTGGCTGCCCTTGAGCTTGTGAAACAGCGGCAGGAATTCCATTTAGCCGATGACCTCGATGCCGCCCATGTACGGCTTCAGCACTTCCGGCACGCGGATGGAACCATCGGCCTGCTGGTAGTTTTCCAGCACGGCCACCAGGGTGCGGCCCACGGCCAGGCCCGAACCGTTGAGGGTGTGCACCAGCTCCGGCTTGCCGGTTTCCGGGTTGCGGAAACGCGCTTGCATGCGGCGGGCCTGGAAATCACCGGTGTTGGAGCACGAGGAGATTTCGCGGTACTTGTCCTGGCTGGGGATCCACACTTCCAGGTCGTAGGTCTTCACGGCGCTGAAGCCCATGTCGCCGGTGCACAGGGCCAGCACGCGGTACGGCAACTCCAGGGCCTGCAGCACGCGCTCGGCGTTGGCGGTCAGGCTTTCCAGGGCTTCCATGGATTTCGACGGCTCGACCACTTGCACCATCTCGACCTTGTCGAACTGGTGTTGGCGGATCATCCCGCGGGTGTCACGGCCCGATGCGCCGGCTTCGCTGCGGAAGCACGGGGTGTGGGCGACCAGTTTCAGTGGCAGCTGCTTGGCGTCGAGGATCTCGCCCGCCACGATATTGGTCAGCGACACTTCGGCGGTCGGGATCAGGTACAGGTCGGCCTCGCCTTCGCGGCTGATCTTGAACAGGTCTTCCTCGAACTTGGGCAGCTGGCCGGTGCCCTTGAGCGCCGGGGCCTGGACCAGGTACGGGGTGTAGGCCTCTTCGTAACCGTGTTCGGTGACGTGCAGGTTGATCATGAACTGCGCCAGGGCGCGGTGCAGGCGGGCAATCGGGCCGCGCAGCAAGGCGAAGCGTGCGCCGGACAGCTTGGCGGCGGTCTCGAAGTCCAGCCAGCCGAACTGCTCGCCCAGGGCCACGTGGTCTTTCACGGCAAAGCCGAAGTCGGCCGGGGTGCCCCAGCGGCGCACTTCGACGTTGCCTTCTTCGTCTTCACCGACCGGCACCGACTCGTGCGGCAGGTTGGGAATGCCCAGCACGATGGCGTCCAGCTCGGACTGCAGCTTGTCCAGCTCGGCCTTGCCTTCGGCCAGCTCACCGGCCATGCGGTCGACGTCAGCCATCAACGGCGCGATGTCTTCGCCGCGCTGCTTGGCCTGGCCAATGGATTTGGAGCGGGCGTTACGCTCGGCCTGCAGTTGCTCGGTGCGGGTCTGTACGGTCTTGCGCTGGGCTTCCAGCGCTTCCAGGCGCGCCACGTCCAGGCTGTAGCCACGGGCTGCGAGGCGATCCGCGGTTTCGTGGAGCTTGGTACGCAAAATCAGGGGATCGAGCATGTCGGTCTCTCGTTATCAAATTAAGTCTTGGTCAGCCCTTGTTGCGGGCAGGACACCGGGCAGCCGACCATATTAACGGCCAGCGTACCGGGATAGAAGGGCTGTTTCCAGTTGCGTGTTGCAGAACCGGCCAAACAAGGCTGGCAGCGCGAGATCTCGACGACACCCTGACAATCAAGACATGCGCGTGCCTCACTGGAAATCTCCAGGGTTCATACCGGCCAGCGCAGCCTGGCGGCAGCGGCTACGTCCCCTCCGTAGCAACGGCCGCAGGCCGCGTCATGGGTGCCGCAGCCTGTTGCAACGTGCCAGCCCTTCAGGGCTTGCGGCGCTGGCGCGGGCTGAGGCGGTCCAGTTGGGCCAGGTGCTTGAGCTTTTCGCCGATTTTCAGTTCCAGGCCTCTAGGCACCGGCTGGTAGTAGGCGCGCGGCTCCAGCTGTTCGGGGAAGTAGTCTTCGCCGGCAGCGTAGGCGTCGGGCTCGTCGTGGGCGTAGCGGTATTCCTCGCCGTAGCCCAGCTGTTTCATCAGCTTGGTGGGGGCGTTGCGCAGGTGCAGCGGCACTTCCAGCGAGCCGTACTCGGTGGCTTCGCGCATGGCCTGCTTGAAGCCCATGTACACGGCGTTGCTTTTCGGCGCGCAGGCCAGGTAGACGATGGCCTGGGCCACCGCCAGCTCGCCTTCGGGGCTGCCCAGGCGCTCCTGCACGTCCCACGCCGATAGGCACAGGCCCAGGGCGCGCGGGTCGGCGTTACCGATGTCTTCGCTGGCCATGCGCACCACGCGCCGGGCCAGGTACAGCGGGTCGCAGCCACCGTCGATCATGCGCACGTACCAGTACAACGCGGCGTCCGGGTTGGAGCCACGCACGGACTTGTGCAGCGCCGAGATCTGGTCGTAGAAGGCTTCGCCGCCCTTGTCGAAGCGCCGGCGGGTGTCACCCAGCAGGCTTTGCAGCAGCTCGGTGGCGATTTCCTCGCCGTCTTCGGCCAGGTCCGATGCGTTTTCCAGCAGGTTGAGCATGCGCCGGCCGTCACCGTCGGCCGCCGCCAGCAGCATGCCGAAGGCCTCGTCGCCCAGGCGCAGCTGGCGCTTGCCCAGGCCGCGCTCCTCGGTCAGCGCGCGGTCCACCAGGCGCCGCAGCGCCGCCTCGTCCAGGCTCTTGAGCACGTACACGCGGGCGCGCGACAGCAGTGCGTTGTTGAGCTCGAACGAAGGGTTTTCGGTGGTGGCACCGATGAATATCAGCGTGCCGTCTTCCACGTAGGGCAGGAAGGCGTCCTGCTGGGACTTGTTGAAGCGGTGCACTTCGTCGACGAACAGGATGGTGCGGCGGCCGTACTGGCCGGCCTGCTGCTTGGCCACCTCGACGGCCTGGCGAATCTCCTTGACCCCGGCCAGCACCGCCGAGACGGTCTCGAAATGGGCGTCGGAAACCTCCGCCAGCAGCCGCGCCAGCGTGGTCTTGCCCACGCCAGGCGGCCCCCAGAAGATCATCGAGTGCAGCGCACCCTGCTCCAGCGCCTCGCGCAGCGGCTTGCCGCGGGCCAGCAGGTGCTCCTGGCCAACGTATTCGTCCAGGTTGCGCGCCCGCAGGCGGGCGGCCAGGGGCTGGGCGATGGGCTCACTGCGGAACAGGTCCATGACGGGCGGGGCTACCTCTTATTCCTGGATGACGTCGGTGCCCTTGGGCGCCACGAAGGTGAATTTGCTCTTGTCCACCGGGTCATTGGCTTTCACGCCGGTGAACAGGATGTTGGTGCGCTGGCCGACGCTGTCGATCAGTTGCATGTCATTGATCAGGCCCTTGCGGAACGACAGGCGCAGCGAGTCGAACAAGGTGTCCTTGGTCTTGGGCTTGAGCATGAAGTCGATCACGTCGCCCGCTTCCTTGGCGCTGATGTCGAAGCTCTGGCTGATCTTCGAGATGTCACCGGACAGCAGCAGCGCCGGGGTCTGGGTCAGGCGCTGGTCGAGCTTCTTGACGGTCAGCTGTTGCAGGTCCGGGTCGTACAGGCTGACCTTCTGGCCATCGGAAACCATGGTCTGCTCGTTCGGCGCGGCGGTGTGCCAGTAGAACAGGCCCGGGCGCTGCAGGGTCATTTCACCGGAGGTTTCCTGCAGCTGGGTGCCGCTGCCGTCCAGGGTCAGTTGCGAGAAGTGCGCCGCCAGGGTCTGGGACTTTTCCAGCAACTGGGTCAGGCTTTTCACGGCGGCGTCGTCGGCGTGGGCCGGCAGCGTGGAGAAGGCCAGGGCAGAAACCAACAGCATGCGAATCAGGCGCATGGGAATCCTCGTACAAAGAATGGGACCGGCCACCGACGATTCGGCGGCCGGCAGTTCAATCAGTCGCGCATCGGCCCGGGCGCGATGACTTCGCGCGAGCCGTTGGTGTTCATCGGCGTGACCACGCCGGCCATTTCCATCGCCTCGATCATGCGCGCGGCGCGGTTGTAGCCGATCTTGAGCTTGCGCTGCACCGCGGAGATGGACGCCCGGCGGCTTTCCAGCACGAAGTTGACGGCCTCGTCGTACAGCGCGTCGGACTCGCTGTCCTCGTCGCCACCACCGCCACCGCCGCCGCCTTCGAAGCCGCTGCCGGCCTCTTCGACGCCGGCGAGGATGTCCTCGTTGTAGTCCGGCACGCCACGCAGTTTCCAGGCTTCCACCACGCGGTGCACTTCCTCGTCGGAGACGAAGGCGCCGTGCACGCGAATCGGCAGGCTGGTGCCCGGCGGCATGTACAGCATGTCACCGTGGCCCAGCAGCTGCTCGGCGCCGCCCTGGTCGATGATGGTGCGCGAGTCGATCTTGCTCGACACCTGGAACGCCATGCGGGTGGGGATGTTGGCCTTGATCAGGCCGGTGATCACGTCCACCGACGGGCGCTGGGTGGCCAGGATCAGGTGGATACCGGCAGCACGGGCCTTCTGGGCAATACGGGCGATCAGCTCTTCGACCTTCTTGCCGACGATCATCATCATGTCGGCGAATTCGTCGACGATGACCACGATGGTCGGCAGCGTCTTGAGCAGCGGCGCCTCGTCGTCCATGCTCTCGCGGCGGTACAGCGGGTCGGTGAGCGGCGTGCCCTCCTCCTCGGCGTCCTTGACCTTGCGGTTGAAGCCGGCCAGGTTGCGCACGCCCATGGCCGCCATCAGCTTGTAGCGGCGCTCCATCTCGGCCACGCTCCAGCGCAGGGCGTTGGCGGCGTCCTTCATGTCGGTGACCACCGGGCACAGCAGGTGGGGGATGCCTTCGTAGATCGACAGCTCGAGCATCTTCGGGTCGATCATGATCAGCTTGGCGTCTTCGGGGCTGGACTTGAACAGGATCGACAGGATCATGGCGTTCACGCCCACCGACTTACCGGAACCGGTGGTACCGGCCACCAGCAGGTGCGGCATTTTCGCCAGGTCGGTGATGACCGGCTTGCCGCCGATGTCGTGGCCCAGGGCCATGGTGACCGGCGACTTGGCTTCGTCGTATTGCGGCGACGACAGCACTTCGGAGAACCGCACGATCTGGCGGTCCTCGTTGGGGATCTCGATACCCACGGTGGTCTTGCCCGGAATCACTTCCACCACGCGCACGCTGGTCACGGCCAGCGAACGCGCCAGGTCCTTGGCCAGGTTGGCGATGCGGCTGACCTTGACGCCGGCGGCCGGCTGGATTTCGTAACGGGTAATGACCGGGCCGGGGTGGATGGAGTCCACCGACACTTCGACGCCGAATTCCTTGAGCTTGATTTCCAGCAGGTGGCCCACGCCCGCCAGGGATTCAGGCGAATAGTTGACCTTCTTCTTTTCGGCCGGGTCGAGGATGGAAATGGGCGGCAACGTGCCTTCCACGGCGCTGTCGACGAACAGCGGCACCTGTTTTTCCTTCTGCACGCGCTTGCTCGGCTCTGGCGGCTTGGCCATGGCCGGGGCCGGCATGATCACCGGTGGCGCCTGCTTCTCGCGCTCGGCCGTGTGCTTGGTCAGCGACTGGTCGCGCTCGATGATGCGCTCGCGGGCCTTGGCCTGCTCGCGGCGGTCCGGGGTAATGGGCGCGACCACGTCGTGCACGCGCACGTCCACCTCGCGCAGTTGCGCCACCAGTTGGCGACGTTCGTTGCGCGCCGCCCACCAGCGGCCGGCGGCGCCTTGCACCAGCTCCAGCAGGTCGAGGACGATCTTGCCGGTCAGGTCCATGACCTTGAACCACGACAGGTCGGTGAACACGGTCAGGCCGAACAGGAACAGGGCGATGAACAGCAGCGTGCTGCCCTGGGCGTTCAGCGCGTTGTAGGCCAGGTCGCCGAGGCTTTCGCCCAGGGCGCCGCCCGCCGAGGCCGGCAGGCTGGTGGACTTGAAGTGGATATGCGCCAACGCGGCACCCGAGAGCACCAGGAACACCAGACCGATCAGTCGCCACGAGAACAGCCAGCCGCTCCACTGCCAGGGCTGGTGGCGTTCGCGGAAGATCTGCCAGGTCTTGACCGCCAGCAGCAGCGGGAAGATGTAGGCGAAATAACCCAGCACCATGAACAGGATGTCGGCGGCGAAGGCCCCCACGCGGCCGGCCGCGTTCTGCACCTCATGGGCGGTGCTGGTGTGGCTCCAGCCCGGGTCGCCCTGGTCGTAGGTGAGCAGCGCCATCCACAGGTACAGGCACAGGGCACCCATGGCAATCAGGGCACCTTCCTTGAGCCGGTAGTGCATTTGCTGACGCCACAGGGGCACTACGGGATTGGGTGTCGCGGTGGATTTCTTCAAAACAAGTCTTTTCCTGCGCCCATGGGCGCCAACAACGGATGATGGACCAAACAATAAAAAATCAGGGTAATGAACGGAGCATTGTACGGGTTCGCCACAGCATAGCCCAGAGCGTCTGGCACGATTCAATTGGAGCACGCATTGCCTTTTGTGACAAAGGCTTATGCAGGCTTTTCAATTACATTCCCGAAGGTTTACGACCGCGACATGACCGTAGAGTTGCAGGACGGGGTTTTTATCCTGAATACTGGATGAAGCGCCGCCCTCCCCTCCCCTGCCAGAAAGAACCCATGCTGACCTGGTTGAAAAAGAACGAGCTCACCTTCCCGCCGCTGGACAAGGCCCTGCGCGACCCCAACGGCCTGCTGGCCGCTGGCGGCGACCTGAGCGCCGAGCGGCTGGTGCAGGCCTACCGCCATGGCTGCTTCCCCTGGTACCAGGACGGCCAACCTATCCTGTGGTGGTCGCCAGACCCGCGCACCGTGCTGTTCCCCGCCGAGCTGCACGTGTCGCGCAGCCTGGCCAAGGTGATTCGCCAGCAGCGCTACCGGGTCACTTTCGACACCGACTTCGCCGCGGTAATCCGCGCCTGCGCAGGCCTGCGGGCCTATGCCGACGGCACCTGGATCACCGGCAGCATGCAGGCGGCCTACATCCACCTGCACGAGCACGGCCTGGCCCACTCGGTGGAGGTGTGGCAAGGCGAGCAACTGGTCGGCGGCCTGTACGGCCTGGCCATGGGCAAGCTGTTTTTCGGCGAATCCATGTTCAGCCACGCTGACAACGCCTCCAAGGTCGGCTTCGCCGCCTTGGTGGGCCACCTGCAGGCTGCAGGTTTCGCCCTGATCGACTGCCAGATGCCTACCGAGCACCTGCTCAGCCTGGGCGCGCGCTCCATCAGCCGCGAAGACTTCGCCTGGCACCTGCGCACCTACCTCGACCAGGCCAACACCGCCACCTGGGTTTGTTAGGCGAGTTGGGCGCAGCTGGCTTACACTTATTCAAAGGTTTCGATCCGAGGGTTGATCATGACTGAGTTGGCGCGGTTGAAGTTCTATGCCACTCAACCCCATTCGTGCAGCTACCTGCCCGAGGAGCAGGCCACCACCCTGTTCCTCGACCCCAGCCAGCCGATGGACGTGCACGTGTACGCCGACCTCTCGGAAATGGGTTTTCGGCGCAGCGGCGATCACCTGTACCGCCCCCACTGCCAGCGCTGCAACGCCTGCGTGCCGGCGCGCATCCCGGCGGCCAGCTTCAGCCCCAACCGCCAGCAGAAACGCATTCTCAAGCGCAACGCCGACATCCTGGTGACCTCCACCAAGCCTGCGTTCAGCGAGGAATACTTCGACCTGTACCAGCGCTACATCGAGCAGCGCCATGCCGACGGCGACATGTACCCGCCCAGCCGCGATCAGTTTTCCACCTTCCTGGTGCGCGACCTGCCGTTCTCGCGCTTCTACGAATTCCGCCGCGATGGCCAGTTGCTGGCGGTGGCGGTCACCGACCTGCTGCCCAACGGCCTGTCGGCGGTGTACACCTTCTACGAACCCGCGGAGGAGCGCCGCAGCCTGGGCCGTTTCGCGATTTTGTGGCAGATCGGCGAGGCGCTGCGCCTGGAACTGGGTGCGGTGTACCTGGGCTACTGGATCAAGAACTGCAAAAAGATGAATTACAAGACCCAATACCGGCCCATAGAACTGCTGATTAACCAGCGCTGGGTGACACTCAACTGAAGGGCCTTGGCGTAACGCCCCTTTTTCAGGCACAATGCACGCCGCTTTTGCCTGGCGCAGTTGCACCGGGCCATTAACTGGACACCGAGGGCTTTACTGCATGTCGAAAGAAGACAGCTTCGAAATGGAAGGCACTGTCGTCGACACCCTGCCGAACACCATGTTTCGCGTGGAGTTGGAAAATGGGCACGTCGTTACCGCGCATATCTCCGGCAAGATGCGCAAGAACTACATTCGTATTCTGACCGGTGACAAGGTGCGCGTTGAATTGACGCCCTACGATTTGAGCAAAGGGCGCATCACTTACCGCGCTCGCTAAGCGACACAAACGAAAACGCCCGGCGCATGCCGGGCGTTTTTGTGTGGGCGCTACATTTGTAGCGAATCCGTAGCCGCTGCCGCAGGCTGCGCTGGCCCTATGCCCCACCGGAGATCTCCAGCGAACACAGGGGCCAGCGCAGCCTGCCGGCAGCGGCTACAGCGGTTACGCCATTTCCGCCGTGGTTTCGAAGTCGAAGGTCATCTCGCCGTCCTTCACATCGATGTGCACCACGCCGCCGTGCTCGGCCAGCTCGCCGAACAGGATCTCCTCGGCCAGCGGCCGCTTGATCTTGTCCTGGATAAGCCGCGCCATTGGCCGGGCACCCATGGTGGCGTCATAGCCACCGGCTGCCAGCCAGCTGCGCGCCGCGTCCGACACTTCCAGCAGCACACGCTTGTCTTCGAGCTGGGCCTGCAGTTCGGTGAGGAACTTGTCGACCACGCTCTTGATGGTTTCGTGGCTGAGCCGGCCGAACTGGATGATGGTATCCAGGCGGTTGCGGAACTCCGGCGTGAAGCTCTTCTTAATGACTTCCATGGCATCGGACGAGTGGTCCTGGTGCGTGAAGCCAATCGAAGCGCGCGCCGCGGTCTCGGCACCGGCGTTGGTGGTCATGATCAGGATCACGTTGCGGAAGTCCGCCTTGCGCCCGTTGTTGTCGGTCAGGGTGCCGTGGTCCATCACCTGCAGCAGCAGGTTGAAGACTTCTGGATGGGCCTTCTCGATTTCATCGAGCAGCAGCACGCAGTGCGGTTGCTTGGTGATGGCCTCGGTCAGCAAGCCGCCCTGGTCGAAACCGACGTAGCCCGGAGGCGCGCCGATCAGACGGGAGACGGTGTGCCGCTCCATGTACTCGGACATGTCGAAACGCACCAGCTCCACGCCCAGGGCCTTGGCCAACTGCCGCGCAGCCTCGGTCTTGCCCACGCCGGTGGGGCCGGCGAACAGGAACGAACCCACTGGCTTGTCTGGCGATTTCAGGCCCGCACGGGACAGCTTGATGGCGGTGGCCAGCGAGTCGATGGCCGCGTCCTGGCCGAACACGGTCAGCTTCAGGTCGCGCTCCAGGTTACGCAGCAGCTCCTTGTCGGAACTGGTGACGTGTTTTGGCGGAATGCGCGCGATCTTGGCGACAATGTCCTCGACCTGTGGCACTTCGATGCGCTTGACGCGGTTTTCCACCGGTTGCAGGCGCTGGTAGGCACCCGCCTCGTCGATCACGTCGATGGCCTTGTCCGGCATGTGCCGGTCATTGATGTAGCGCGAGGCCAGCTCGGCAGCGGCGCGCAGGGCTTCGTCGCTGTACTCGATGCTGTGGTGCTGTTCGAAACGACCTTTCAGGCCGCGCAAGATGCCGATGGTGTCTTCCACCGAAGGCTCGCTGACGTCGACTTTCTGGAAACGCCGCGCCAGGGCCCGGTCTTTCTCGAAGATGCCGCGGAATTCCTGGAACGTGGTGCTGCCGATGCAACGGATATCACCCGAGGACAGCAGTGGCTTGAGCAGGTTAGAGGCGTCCATCACCCCGCCCGACGCCGCGCCCGCACCGATGATGGTGTGGATCTCGTCGATGAACAGGATGGCTTGCGGGCGTTTTTTCAGCTCGCCCAGCAGCGCCTTGAAGCGTTTTTCGAAGTCGCCGCGGTATTTGGTACCGGCCAGCAAGGCGCCCAGGTCCAGCGAGTAGACCACGCTATTGGCCAGCAGGTCCGGCACCTGGTTGTCGACGATGCGCTTGGCCAGGCCTTCGGCGATGGCGGTCTTGCCCACGCCAGCCTCACCCACCAGCAGCGGGTTGTTCTTGCGGCGGCGGGCGAGGATCTGCGCGACGCGCTCCACCTCGTGCTCACGCCCTACCAGCGGGTCGATGCGACCCTGGCGAGCCAGTTCGTTGAGATTGCTGGCATAGGCATCCAGCGGGTTGCCTGAAGAAGAAGACTCACCGCCCTCGTCGTCCTGCATATCCTGCTCACCCTCGGAATGATCGCCGTGCCCTGGCACCTTGGAGATACCGTGGGCGATGTAATTGACCACATCGATGCGGGCCACGCTCTGCTGTTTCAGCAGGAACACGGCCTGGCTTTCCTGTTCGCTGAAGATGGCGACCAGCACGTTGGCGCCGGTGACTTCACGCTTGCCCGAGCTCTGCACGTGGAAGACAGCACGTTGCAGCACACGCTGGAAGCCCAGGGTTGGCTGGGTCTCGCGGTCCTCGTCGTGGACGGGGATCAGCGGCGTGGTGGAGTCGATGAACTCCTGCAAGTCGTGCTTGAGTTTGTCGAGGTTTGCGCCACAAGCACGCAAAACGGTGGCGGCGGCCTCATTATCCAATAATGCCAGCAGGAGGTGCTCCACGGTCATGAACTCATGACGTTTGGAACGCGCCTCCTTGAAGGCGAGATTGAGGGTGACTTCGAGCTCGCGGTTTAACATAGCTTCACCTCATACCCAAGTGGTCGGCGATTAACCGTCCTTCTCGATTTCACAGAGTAGCGGATGCTGGCTTTCCCTGGCGTACTGATTGACCTGCATGGCCTTTGTCTCGGCGATGTCGCGGGTAAACAATCCACATACGGCTCGCCCTTCCGTGTGGACGGCGAGCATGACCTTGGTCGCCAGCTCGCGGTTAAGGTTGAAAAACACCTCGAGCACTTCGACGACGAAATCCATCGGTGTGTAGTCATCGTTAAACAAAACCACCTTATACATGGGTGGCGCCTTCAAGGCCGGCTTGGCCTCCTGTATGGCCACGCCTGCGGAATCGTCCTCATGCGATTCCGGGCGATCCTGATTGAATGTTAGTCGAATCTGGCTGAATGCATGCATGGAAAGAAGGTTCATGGTTGAGCGAATAGGGTTGTGTGTTGACCTTGTGACCGACTGTAAGCTCGGCCGCCGCATGACCTTGACTATCGGCAAAACGGTGTTACAAACAATAGAACCCACATTGGGGAATAAAGGTCCGCGCAGTCAACCAAATTTTTTGATCGGTCCGAATGCCGGATGAAGTGGATGATACTCCAGAGATGGAGTCCTTTGCAGAGGGATATGAGCATGGCAAACGGTAAGGTCAAGTGGTTCAACAACGCCAAGGGCTATGGCTTCATCGTTGAAGAGGGCAAAAGCGAAGACCTGTTCGCCCACTACTCGGCCATCAAGATGGATGGCTACAAGACCCTCAAGGCCGGCCAGCCTGTCAAATTCGAAATCATCCAAGGCCCCAAGGGCCTGCACGCCGTCGACATTTCCGCTGCCACCGACAGCCCCGCCCAGCACACTGCCCCACAGGCTGTGCAGCAGACCATTACTGCCTGACTGACACCTGTGGGAGCTGGCTTGCCAGCGAGCTTTGGGGCGACCTGAAAAGCTCGCTGGCAAGCCAGCTCCCACAGGTTCTTGACTAGTCAGGGACAGAAAAACCGGCCAGGACGGCCGGTTTTTTTGTTGCCTGCCATTACATGTGCTTGATCAACGCCTCGCCGAAGCCCGAACTGGACACCAGGGTGGCGCCGTCCATCAGCCGCTCGAAGTCGTAGGTCACGGTCTTGGCACCAATGGCGCCGTTGGTGCCCTTGATGATCAGGTCCGCCGCCTCGGTCCAGCCCAGGTGGCGCAGCATCATCTCGGCCGAGAGGATCACCGAACCCGGGTTGACCTGGTCCTTGCCCGCGTACTTGGGCGCGGTGCCGTGGGTGGCCTCGAACATGGCCACGGTGTCGGACAGGTTGGCGCCCGGCGCAATGCCGATGCCGCCCACCTCGGCCGCCAGGGCGTCGGACAGGTAGTCACCGTTGAGGTTGAGGGTGGCGATCACGTCGTACTCGGCCGGCCGCAGCAGGATTTGCTGCAGCATGGCGTCGGCGATGGCGTCCTTGACGATCACGTTGCGCCCGGTCTTGGGGTTCTTGAACTGCATCCACGGGCCGCCGTCCAGCAAGGTGGCGCCGAACTCGTCGCGGGCGATCTCGTAGCCCCAGTCCTTGAAGGCCCCCTCGGTGAACTTCATGATGTTGCCCTTGTGCACCAGGGTCAGCGACTTGCGGTCGTTGTCCACTACATATTGCAGGGCCTTGCGCACCAGGCGCTGGGTGCCTTCCTTGGACACCGGCTTGATCCCGATGCCGCAATCCTGGTCGAAGCGGATCTTGGTGACGCCCATCTCCTCCTTGAGGAACTTGATGACCTTCTGCGCCTCCGGCGAGCCGGCCTTCCACTCGATGCCGGCGTAGATGTCCTCGGAGTTCTCGCGGAAGATCACCATGTCCACGTCGCCTGGCTTTTTCACCGGGCTGGGCACGCCTTCGAACCACACCACGGGGCGCAGGCACACATAAAGGTCGAGTTGCTGGCGCAGAGCCACGTTCAACGAGCGGATGCCCCCACCCACCGGCGTGGTCAGCGGGCCCTTGATGGACACCACGTAGTCCTTCACGGCGTCCAGGGTCTCCTGGGGCAGCCAGGTGTCCTGGTCGTAGACCTGGGTGGCTTTCTCACCCGCGTACACTTCCATCCACGAAATCTTGCGCTTGCCGCCGTAGGCCTTGGCCACCGCGGCGTCCACCACCTTGATCATGACCGGCGTGACGTCCACGCCAATGCCATCGCCTTCGATATACGGAATGATCGGTTGGTCAGGCACGTTGAGGGAATGATCTGCATTGACGGTAATCTTCTGGCCGACGCTCGGTACCTGAATCTTCTGGTATCCCATGCTGGACTCCGTTTTTGTGGGTTGAACATCCTGGCTATCCCTGAGCGTAACCCACCTGCCCTAGACCGCAACCACCCGATTGGCAGGTGAATCTGCCGAAGAGCATCATTTATCCCGCATCACCAGTGGTATACTGTCGCAGTGACCATCGAGTCACCGGGGGCCGAGGCGTCTGCAACCAGACACCAAGCCTTTGAAAACGCTTGAAAAGACCCGGTTGTACCGCAACTCGGTCGCTTGACGCTCTACTGATGCACCCCACATCATCGCGACGAATCCTCGACTTTCGGCTCATTGATCACATTGGACGAAAGCGCCTACCCTGCGCATCTCGAGATTCTGTGCACGCTTAGCAAAGAAGAGAGTTAATCCGAATATGCCCACCCGCTCAAAGATCATCTACACCTTCACCGACGAAGCTCCGGCCCTCGCCACCTATTCCCTGCTCCCTATCGTAGAGGCCTTCACCGCCTCGGCTGATATTGCCGTGGAAACCCGGGACATCTCCCTGGCTGGCCGCATCCTGTCGAGCTTCCCTGAGCAACTGAAAGCCGACCAGGTCATCGCTGACGACCTCGCCGAGCTGGGCACCCTGGCCACCACGCCGGAAGCCAACATCATCAAGCTGCCGAACATCAGCGCCTCGGTTCCCCAGCTCAAGGCCGCCATCGCCGAGCTGCAGGCCCAGGGCTTCAACATCCCGGACTACCCGGAGACCCCGGCCAACGACGCCGAGAAAGAAGCCAAGTCGCGCTACGACAAGATCAAGGGCAGCGCCGTGAACCCGGTGCTGCGCGAAGGCAACTCCGACCGCCGCGCACCGCTGTCGGTGAAGAACTACGCGCGCAAGCACCCGCACAAGATGGGCGCCTGGGCTGCCGACTCCAAGTCCCACGTGGCTCACATGAGCAACGGCGACTTCTACGGCAGCGAGAAAGCCGCGCTGATCGAAGCCGCTGACGCCGTGCGCATCGAACTGCTGGCCGCCGACGGTTCCGTGACCGTCCTGAAGGAAAAGACTTCGGTAAAAGCCGGCGAGATCATCGACTGCGCCGTGATGAGCAAAAAGGCCCTGCGCGCCTTCATCGCCGCCGAAATCGAAGACGCCAAGGCCAAGGGCGTGCTGCTGTCGCTGCACCTGAAAGCCACCATGATGAAAGTTTCCGACCCGATCATGTTCGGCCAGGTGGTTGCCGAGTTCTATAAAGAAGCCCTGGCCAAGCACGCCACCGTGCTGGAGCAGGTTGGCTTCAACCTGAACAACGGTATCGGCGACCTGTACGCCCGCATCCAGTCGCTGCCTGCCGAGCAGAAAGCGCAGATCGAAGCCGACGTGCAAGCCGTGTACGCCACCCGCCCAGCGCTGGCCATGGTCAACTCCGACAAGGGCATCACCAACCTGCACGTGCCAAGCGACGTGATCGTCGACGCCTCGATGCCGGCCATGATCCGTGACTCGGGCAAGATGTGGAACGCCGAAGGCAACCTGCAGGACACCAAGGCGGTGATCCCGGACCGTTGCTACGCCACCATCTACCAGGCCACCATCGAAGACTGCAAGAAGCACGGCGCCTTCGATCCGACCACCATGGGCAGCGTGCCAAACGTTGGCCTGATGGCGCAGAAAGCCGAAGAGTACGGTTCGCACGACAAGACCTTCCACATCAAGGCCGACGGCACCGTGCGCGTGGTCGATGGCAAGGGCCGCACCCTGCTGGAACAGAAAGTCGAGGCTGGCGACATCTTCCGCATGTGCCAGACCAAGGACGCGCCGATCCAGGATTGGGTCAAGCTGGCCGTCAACCGCGCCCGCGCTTCCAACACCCCGGCCATCTTCTGGCTGGACCCGGCACGCGCCCACGACGGCGTGATGATCGAGAAAGTCCAGGTCTACCTCAAAGACCACGACACCTCGGGCCTGGACATCCGCATCATGTCCCCGGTCGACGCCATGAAGTTCTCCCTGGAGCGCATCCGCAAGGGCCAGGACACCATCTCGGTGACCGGCAACGTGCTGCGCGACTACCTGACCGACCTGTTCCCGATCATGGAACTGGGCACCAGCGCCAAGATGCTGTCCATCGTGCCGCTGATGAACGGCGGTGGCCTGTTCGAAACCGGCGCCGGCGGTTCGGCTCCGAAACACGTGCAGCAACTGGTGGAAGAGAACTTCCTGCGCTGGGACTCGCTGGGTGAATTCCTGGCCCTGGCCGCTTCCCTGGAACACCTGGGCGTGACCACCGACAACGCCAAGGCCAAGGTCCTGGCGGCCACCCTGGACCAGGCCACCGGCCAGTTCCTGGACAACAACAAGTCGCCATCGCGCAAAGTCGGCAACATCGACAACCGCGGCAGCCACTTCTACCTGGCGCTGTACTGGGCACAAGCCCTGGCCGCCCAGACCGAAGACACCACCCTGCAGGCGCGCTTCGCCCCGCTGGCCGCTGCACTGACCGAACAGGAAGCGACCATCGTCGCTGAACTGAACGCCGTGCAAGGCAAGCCGGTCGACATCGCCGGCTACTACCACGCCAACGCCGAGCTGGCTGCCAAGGTCATGCGCCCAAGCGCTACCTTGAACGCCGCGATCGCGTCGCTGAAGTAAGCTAGCCCGCAACACACGAAGCCCCGGTCATGTGCCGGGGCTTTGTGCTTTCTACAGGAGAACATCGATGCGCCCATGGATCCCCCACGTCACCGTCGCCACTGTCATCGAGGACAACGGCCGCTTCCTGCTGGTCGAAGAACTCAAGGGCGGCCGCGCCGTGCTCAACCAGCCCGCCGGGCACCTGGAACCCGATGAAAGCCTGATCGAGGCGGCCATCCGCGAAACCCTGGAAGAAACCGGCTACGACGTCGAGCTGACTGGCGTCATTGGCATTTACCTGTACACCGCGCCCAGCAACGGCGTGACGTACCAACGGGTGTGCTTTGCCGGCAAGCCGCTGCACCACGACCCGGAGCGCAAGCTGGACCACGGCATCATCGGGCCGCAGTGGCTGACCCGCGATGAGATCATCGAGCAGAAGCCGCGCTGGCGCAGTGAGTTGTTGTTGCAGTGTATTGATGATTACCTGGAGCAGCCGCTGCACAGCCTGGCGCTGATCCGTAATTGACGCTTCTTCCTTGTGGGAGCTGGCTTGCCAGCGAGCTTTTTGGCCTCAACAGCTCGCTGGCAAGCCAGCTCCCACATTGATCCGCGAGCGAAGCGCGGCGCTTGGTGGTAGAATCCCCTGCTTTTCCCAGACACACTCTCAATTCCTATGCGTGATTCAGCTGCTGCCCCTGAAACCCAGCGCGTCATCGTCGGCATGTCCGGCGGCGTTGATTCTTCCGTGTCCGCCCTCCTGCTGCTCGAACAGGGGTACCAGGTGGAAGGCCTGTTCATGAAGAACTGGGAAGAAGACGACGGCACCGAATACTGCACCGCCCGCGAAGACCTGGCCGACGCCCAGGCCGTGTGCGACCGTATCGGCATCAAGCTGCATACGGCCAACTTCGCCGCCGAATACTGGGACAACGTCTTCGAACATTTCCTGGAAGAGTACAAGGCCGGCCGCACGCCGAACCCCGACATCCTCTGCAACCGCGAAATCAAGTTCAAGGCCTTCCTGGACTACGCCCTGTCGCTGGGCGCCGACCTGATTGCCACCGGCCACTACGTGCGCCGCCGTGACATCGACGGCCGCACCGAGCTGCTCAAGGGCCTGGACCCGAACAAGGACCAGAGCTACTTCCTGCACGCCGTGGGCGGCGAACAGATTGCCCGCACCCTGTTCCCGGTGGGCGAGCTGGAAAAGCCGGAAGTGCGCGCCATCGCCGAGAAACACGGCCTGGCCACCGCCAAGAAGAAGGATTCCACCGGCATCTGCTTCATTGGCGAGCGCCGCTTCAGCGACTTCCTCAAGCAGTACCTGCCGGCGCAGCCCGGCGAGATCCAGAACACCGAAGGTGAAGTGATCGGCCGGCACCACGGCCTGATGTACCACACCATCGGTCAACGCCAGGGCCTGGGCATTGGCGGCCTGAAGGACGCCAGCGACGAGCCGTGGTACGTGCTGGAGAAGGACCTGGAACGCAACGTGCTGGTGGTCGGCCAGGGCAATGATCACCCGTGGCTGTTCTCCCGCGCCCTGCTGGCCTCGGAAATCTGGTGGGTGAACCCCATCGACCTGAGCAGCCCGCGCCGCCTGACCGCCAAGGTGCGCTACCGCCAAGGCGACCAGCCCTGCACGCTGGAAAAGACCGCCAGCGGCTACCGCGCGGTGTTCGACGACCCGCAGCGCGCGGTTACCCCCGGCCAGTCGGTGGTGTTCTACGACGGCGAGATCTGCCTGGGTGGCGGCGTCATTGAAGTGGCCCAGCCGTGGACCAGCAAAGGCGCCGCTGCATGAACCCCATTCAGGAGCAATTGATTGCCCTGGGTGCGGTTTTCCAGGCCGCCGTGCTGGTAGACCGCATCGCCAAGACCGGCCAGAGCGCCGAGGCGGCCATGGGCTGCATGCTTGGCAGCCTGCTGATTCGCGACCCCAAGGACACCCTGGAGGTGTTCGGCGGCGACGACCTGAACCTGCGCGACGGCTACCGCGCCCTGGTCAGCGCGCTTGAGCGCGACCCGGCCAGCCTGCAGCGCGAACCGCTGCGCTACGCCCTGTCGATGCTCAACCTGGAGCGCCAGCTGGGCAAGCGTGACGACCTGCTGGAGGTGATCGGCCGGCGCCTGCCGCAGATCCAGTCCCAGGTAGAACATTTTGGCATTACCCACGAGAACGTTATCGCCGCCAGCGGTGCGCTGTATCAGGACACCCTGAGCACCCTGCGCCAGCGGATCCAGGTGCAGGGTGACATGCGCAACCTGCAGCAGCCCAGCAACGCCGCGAAAATCCGCGCGTTGCTGCTGGCCGGCATCCGTTCGGCGCGTTTGTGGCGGCAATTGGGCGGCCACCGCTGGCAACTGGTATTCAGCCGGCGCAAGCTACTCAAAGAACTGTATCCGATGATGCGCGGTTAACGCTCGTCACCTCACGGGCGCGGTCGGCGCTGGGCTGCCGACCTGCAATGAATTTTCATGTATGATACGCGCCCCATTTCGTTGCCCGACTGTCCGAGAACACCCCATGCAGCTTTCTTCGCTCACTGCGGTTTCCCCTGTTGACGGCCGCTACGCCGGCAAAACCCAGGCCCTGCGCCCTATTTTCAGCGAATACGGCCTGATCCGTTTCCGCGCCCTGGTCGAGGTGCGCTGGCTCCAGCGCCTGGCCGCCCACCCGCAAATCAGCGAAGTGCCGGCGTTCTCCGCCGAAGCCAACGCTATCCTCGACGCCCTGGCCGATGACTTCGCCCTCGAGCACGCCGAGCGCGTGAAAGAGATCGAACGCACCACCAACCACGACGTCAAGGCCATCGAGTACCTGTTGAAAGAACAGGCTGCCAAGCTGCCGGAACTGGCCAAGGTCAGCGAGTTCATCCACTTCGCCTGCACCAGCGAGGACATCAACAACCTGTCCCACGCCCTGATGCTGCGCGAAGGCCGTGACACCGTGCTGCTGCCGCTGATGCGCCAGATCGCCGACAACATCCGCGAACTGGCCCACCGCTTCGCCGACGTGCCGATGCTGTCGCGCACCCATGGCCAGCCGGCTTCGCCGACCACCCTGGGCAAGGAACTGGCCAACGTCGTCTACCGTCTGGAGCGCCAGATCGCCCAGGTAGCCGCCGTGCCGCTGCTGGGCAAGATCAACGGCGCCGTGGGCAACTACAACGCCCACCTGTCGGCCTACGCCGACATCGACTGGGAAGCCAACGCGCGCGCCTTCATCGAAGACGAGCTGGGCCTGGGCTTCAACCCCTACACCACCCAGATCGAGCCGCACGACTACATCGCCGAGCTGTTCGACGCCATCGCGCGCTTCAACACCATCCTGATCGACTTCGACCGCGATATCTGGGGCTACATCTCCCTGGGCTACTTCAAGCAGCGCACCATCGCCGGCGAAATCGGCTCGTCGACCATGCCGCACAAGGTCAACCCGATCGACTTCGAAAACTCCGAAGGCAACCTGGGTATCGCCAACGCCCTGTTCCAGCACCTGGCCAGCAAACTGCCGGTTTCGCGCTGGCAGCGTGACCTGACCGACTCCACCGTGCTGCGCAACCTGGGCGTGGGCTTTGCCCACAGCGTCATCGCCTACGAGGCGACCCTGAAGGGCATCAGCAAGCTGGAACTGAACGAAGTGCGCATCGCCCAAGACCTGGACGCCTGCTGGGAAGTCCTGGCCGAGCCGATCCAGACCGTGATGCGCCGCTACAACATCGAAAACCCGTATGAAAAACTGAAAGAGTTGACCCGCGGCAAGGGCATCACCCCTGACGCGCTGCAAACTTTCATCGACGGCCTGGACATGCCAGCCGAAGCCCGCGCTGAACTGAAGAAGCTGACCCCGGCTTCCTACATCGGTAACGCCGCGGCCCAGGCCAAGCGCATCTGACGCTCCGCCCCGTCGCTACGACGCCCGGCTCAGCCGGGCGTTTTTATTCGTGACTTAAAAGCGCTCTCATTCAATAGGTTACACATGAATCCTGATACTCCTCTGCAACTGCTGGGTGGCCTGACTGCACGTGAATTCCTGCGTGATTACTGGCAGAAAAAGCCCCTGCTGATCCGTCAGGCGTTCACCGATTTCGACAACCCGATCAGCCCCGACGAGCTGGCGGGCCTGGCCCTGGAAGAAGAAGTCGAGTCGCGCATCGTCATCGAGAACGGCGAACGCCCGTGGGAAATGCGCCGCGGCCCGTTCGAAGACGACGCCTTCAGCAAGCTGCCCGAGCGTGACTGGACCCTGCTAGTGCAGGCCGTCGACCAATTCGTGCCGGAAGTGGCCGAACTGCTGCAGCCGTTCCGTTTCCTGCCCAGCTGGCGCATCGACGACGTGATGATCAGCTACGCAGCCCCTGGTGGCAGCGTGGGCGCGCACTTCGACAACTACGACGTGTTCCTGCTGCAGGGCCATGGCAAGCGCAACTGGAAAATCGGCCAGATGTGCGACGCCGACAGCCCGCTGATCGACCACGCCGACCTGCGCATCCTGGCCGACTTCCAGCAGACCGACGAGTGGGTGCTGGAGCCGGGCGACATGCTCTACCTGCCGCCGCGCCTGGCCCACTACGGCGTCGCCGTGGACGACTGCATGACCTACTCGGTGGGTTTCCGCGCGCCGAGCGCCGCTGAAGTGCTGACCCACTTCACCGACTTCCTCACCCAGTTCATGCCGGACGAAGAGCGCTACACCGACGCCGACGCCCAGCCTGTCAGCGACCCGACGCAAATCCAGCACGACGCCCTGGACCGCTTGAAGAAGCTGCTCAACGAGCACATGAACGACGAGCGCCTGCTGCTGACCTGGTTCGGCCAGTTCATGACCGAGCCACGCTACCCCGAGCTGGTGGCCGGTGAAGAGCTGGAAGAGGACGACCTGCTGGGCGGCCTGGAAGACGGCGCCATCCTGATCCGCAACCCGAGCGCGCGCCTGGCCTGGTCGGAAGTGGGCGACGACCTGCTGCTGTTTGCCAGCGGCCAGAGCCGCCTGCTGCCGGGCGAGATGCGCGAGCTGCTGAAGCTGATCTGCGCGGCCGACGCCCTGCATATCGAAAACCTGGGCCCATGGATGATTGACGAGCAAGGTCGTACACTGATCTGCGAGCTGGTCAAACAAGGAAGTCTGGGGTTTGCCGATGAATAAGATTCGCGTACGCGTGGCTGATTGGCACAAGGACATCGCCGACATTCGACGTATCCGCGAGGCCGTGTTCATCGCCGAGCAATCGGTACCACCGGAGCTGGAGTTCGACGCCGATGACGTCGACGCCGTGCACTTCCTGGCGTGCGAGGGCGACTACCCTATCGGTACCGCCCGCCTGCTGCCCGACGGCCAGATCGGCCGGGTGTCGGTGCTCAAGGACTGGCGTGGCCTTAAAGTGGGCGACGCCCTGCTACAAGCCGCCATCACCCAGGCCGAGCACCAGGACCTCAAGCAGCAAAGCCTGAGCGCCCAGGTGCACGCCACGGCGTTCTATGAGCGCCACGGCTTCAAGGTGGTGAGCGAAGAGTTCCTCGAGGCGGGCATTCCGCACGTGGATATGGTTCGCTACAGCTGAAATACCTCCCGTAGCAGCTGCCGAAGGCTGCGTCCGGCCGCAACGCCGGTGACGCGGCCTGGCGGCCGCTGCTACGGGAGCTGCGTCGCGTCACGGATTTGCGCTCATCCGTTCTGCCATAATGTCCACTCCAATGATGGAGACTCCGGACATGCCGTTACGCCCCCTGCTTGCCACCTGCGCACTGCTCGCCTCGTTCACCGCCAGCGCCGCCACCGAGATCGTGCAGTTGAACAACCGCACCAGCGACGACCTGCTGCCCGTGGCGCAGAACTTCATCGGCCGCGACGGCAAGGTCAGCGCCTACGGCAACCAATTGATCGTCAACGCCGACCCGGACAAGATCCAGCAACTGCGCGCGCTCATCACCCAACTGGACGTGGCCGCCCGGCGCCTGCTGATCAGCGTCGACACCAGCGACAGCAACGAAGGCGACCGCGGCGGCTACACGGTCAATAACAACAACACCCGCATCATCAACTACGGCACCACCAACCGCACCGGCGGCACCCAGCAGGTGCAGGCCACCGAGGGCACGCCGGCGCTGATCCAGGTGGGCCAGAGCGTGCCCTTCACCACCGCCCAGAGCGACAGCTACGGCGGCCTGCAGACCCAAACCCAGTACCGCAACGTTACCCAGGGCTTCTACGTGACCGCCAGCGTCACCGGTGAGACCGTACACCTGAGCATCAGCACCAATAATGACCGGATGAGCCAGGAACGTCAGGATGTAGTGAACGTGCAAAGCACCGACACGCAGGTCAGCGGACGCCTGGGCGAGTGGATCACCCTGGCCGGTACCAACGAGCAAAGCACCGCCAATAACAGTGGCTACACGCGAAATTGGTCCACCCAGGGGCGTAGCGACATGACTTTGCGGGTAAAAGTGGACCCACTGGACTGAAAACATGACTTGCGGGTCGCGAAAACGCCCCGCCAGTCGTCGACCCGCCCCTCGAAAACTGACTGCCAAGTCGCCTACTACCAAAGATGTAGTGATAGAAAAAAACCACTACAAAACATTTGACGACACTATTTGTGCTTGGCATGATGGCCTCGCTCCCGCTAATCAGGGGTCCTGGAAAGGGCCTTCGGATCGGTCTCTAACCTACCCACCTGAGCCGATTCGTGTCTGGAACGCCCACAAGGCAGCCTGACGAGATTGCGACTGGAACGAAGAAGTTGTCCCGAGGGACGGAAGCGCAATCGGCATCACGGCAAGACCTGAACGTTCGCACAACGGCAACCACGAGCCACGTGCGCCCGGGCAACCTTGGCCTGCCAGCTGTCTTCCCCTCCTTCGAACGACCGTTCGATCGTCGCCTTCTCCGTCAAGCCCGTTCCAGACCTTCTAAGCTTCTGATCTGCGAGCGCCACAATGGTGTTTCTGTAAGGACAGCGCCGGCGGAGCGAGAATTTTCATTCAAACCTATGCGACGAGGTTTATCTCCATGGCACTGACACGCGAACAACAAATAGCTGCCCTCGAAAAAGACTGGGCAGAAAACCCGCGCTGGAAAGGTGTAACCCGGACCTACTCTGCTGCCGACGTTGTGCGTCTGCGCGGTTCGATCCAGCCCGAGCACACATTGGCCCGCCTGGGCGCCGAGAAGCTCTGGAACCTGGTGACCCAGGGCGCCAAGCCGTCCTTCCGTCCGGACAAGGACTTCGTCAACTGCATGGGCGCCCTCACCGGCGGCCAGGCCGTGCAACAGGTCAAGGCTGGCATCCAGGCCATCTACCTGTCCGGCTGGCAAGTGGCCGCCGACAACAACTCGGCTGAATCGATGTACCCCGACCAGTCGCTGTACCCGGTGGACTCGGTGCCGACCGTGGTCAAGCGCATCAACAACTCGTTCCGTCGCGCCGACCAGATCCAGTGGAAAGCCGGCAAGAACCCGGGCGATGACGGCTACATCGACTACTTCGCGCCGATCGTGGCCGACGCCGAAGCCGGTTTCGGCGGCGTGTTGAACGCCTACGAGCTGATGAAGAGCATGATCGAGGCAGGCGCTGCCGGCGTGCACTTCGAAGACCAGCTGGCCTCGGTGAAGAAATGCGGCCACATGGGTGGCAAGGTGTTGGTGCCTACCCAGGAAGCCGTACAGAAGCTGACCGCAGCGCGCCTGGCCGCTGACGTTGCCGGCGTGCCGACCATCATCCTGGCCCGCACCGACGCCAACGCCGCCGACCTGCTGACCTCGGACTGCGACCCGTACGACCAGCCGTTCGTGACTGGCACCCGCACCCAGGAAGGCTTCTACAAGGTGCGTGCCGGCCTCGACCAGGCCATCGCCCGCGGCCTGGCCTACGCGCCGTACGCCGACCTGATCTGGTGCGAGACCGCCAAGCCGGACCTGGACGAAGCCCGCCGCTTCGCCGAGGCCATCAAGAAGGAATACCCGGACCAGCTGCTGTCGTACAACTGCTCGCCATCCTTCAACTGGAAGAAGAACCTGGACGACGCGACCATCGCCAAGTTCCAGCGCGAACTCTCGGCCATGGGCTACAAGCACCAGTTCATCACCCTGGCGGGCATCCACAACATGTGGCACAGCATGTTCAACCTGGCGCACGACTACGCCCGCAACGACATGACCGCCTACGTGAAGCTGCAGGAGCAGGAGTTCGCCGACGCCGCCAAGGGCTACACCTTCGTGGCGCACCAGCAGGAAGTGGGCACCGGCTACTTCGACGACATGACCACCGTGATCCAGGGCGGCACCTCGTCGGTGACCGCACTGACCGGCTCTACCGAAGAAGAGCAGTTCCACTGATGTAACGCACACGCCGTAACGAAAAAGGCCACCCCACGCAGGTGGCCTTTTTTTGTAGCCCCTGGAACAACACCGCTTTCACAGGCCATGGCACGTTGCAACAAACCGTAGGAGCCGACCTTGGTCGCGATGCGCCGCGCGGGCGGCGCTCGGTCTAAAGAACGCCACGAAAACACCGGCATGCGCCTTTAAACAACACCACCGACCTGTAGCCGCAGCCTTCGGCAGCGACGATGGGGTGTCGCCGCGAGGTGCCTGCCGATATTCCTGTGGCGGTCATCAAATCGAGCGCCGCCCGCGCGGCGCATCGCGACCAAGGTCGGCTCCTACATTTGTTGCAACGCGCCATGGCCTGCGAGTTCGCGTTGCCAGCCTTGGCGCACGACGCCGCCATCGCACCTTCTAATCAAACCTTCGCCCCGCCCCACATCGACTACGCTTCTACAACCAAAGTCTTGATCCACGCCAACTTATATAGAGGGAAAATAGCGTAGAACGTACGAGTTGGTTAACGCGCACGTGAGGGTTGACACGATTTGGAACCCTTTAAATGATATTAATTATCATTACACATTAAAAAGACCTCCAAACGGGTGTAACAACGGTATAAATAAAACCACCTGAAACCCCCGCCCCATGGGGCCTGCAGGCACTTGCAAGGTGTGTATGTGCTTAATCCTACGAATAAATTTGCTGCAGAAAATTTACTTGCTACCGCTTTACCCATAAAATCAGCGCGATAGATTCAGCTGCGACATATCGTCACTGCTTTACTACTTTTCAAGTACCGAGACATTTGCTCTCCGTTAAGGATTCCAGCATGCCCGATTCGACAGGACTCATGGCCCACAACTGGGGCTTTGCCATCTTCCTTTTGGGTGTCGCCGGGCTCTGCGCCTTCATGCTGGGGCTGTCGGCCCTGCTGGGCAGCAAGGCCTGGGGCCGCAGCAAGAACGAACCATTCGAATCCGGCATGCTGCCGGTCGGCAGCGCCCGCCTGCGCCTTTCCGCCAAATTCTATCTGGTCGCGATGCTGTTCGTGATCTTCGATATCGAAGCCCTCTTTCTCTTTGCATGGTCTGTGTCGGTACGCGAAAGCGGCTGGGCCGGATTCGTCGAAGCACTCGTTTTCATAGCAATTCTGTTGGCAGGTCTTGTCTACCTTTGGCGGGTGGGGGCGCTCGATTGGGCTCCCGAAGGTCGCCGTAAGCGGCAAGCGAAGCTGAAACAATGAGGCTTTGGCAATGCAATACAATCTCACCAGAATCGACCCGGATGCACCCAACGACCAGTATCCGATCGGCGAACGGGAAACCGTAGCCGATCCGCTAGAGGATCAGGTCCACAAGAACATTTTCATGGGCAAGCTCTCGGACGTCCTGAGCGGTGCTGTCAACTGGGGGCGTAAAAACTCCCTGTGGCCGTACAACTTCGGGCTTTCGTGCTGCTACGTGGAAATGACCACCGCGTTCACCGCGCCCCACGACATCGCCCGCTTCGGCGCGGAAGTGATCCGGGCATCGCCACGCCAGGCCGACTTCATGGTCATCGCCGGCACCTGCTTCGTGAAGATGGCGCCGATCATCCAGCGCCTGTACGAGCAGATGCTGGAGCCCAAGTGGGTGATCTCCATGGGTTCGTGCGCCAACTCCGGTGGCATGTACGACATTTACTCGGTCGTCCAGGGGGTGGATAAATTCCTGCCCGTGGACGTTTACGTGCCCGGCTGCCCGCCGCGCCCAGAGGCCTTCCTGCAAGGCCTGATGCTGTTGCAGGAATCGATTGGCCAAGAGCGTCGCCCGCTGTCCTGGGTCGTCGGTGATCAAGGCGTGTACCGCGCCGAGATGCCGTCGCAAAAGGAACAACGCCGCGAACAACGCATTGCGGTCACCAACCTGCGCAGCCCCGACGAAGTCTGATCCAGCTCTTTACCCGGCACCGCCACAAAGAACCCTGGCCTCATTCTGTACGTTGACGAATAGCGACCGAGAACATGACAGCGGACACCGCTCTATATATCCCGCCTTACAAGGCTGACGACCAGGACGTGGTCGTCGAACTCCAACAGCGCTTCGGCCCCGAGGCGTTCGTCGCCCAGGAAACCCGCACCGGCATGCCGGTGCTGTGGATCGCCCGCGCCAAGCTCAAGGAAGTGATGAGCTTCCTGCGCAACGTGCCCAAGCCCTACTCCATGCTGTATGACCTGCATGGCGTCGACGAGCGCCTGCGCACCCAGCGCCGCGGCCTGCCGGGCGCCGACTTCACCGTGTTCTACCACCTGATGTCGGTGGAGCGGAACAGCGACGTGATGATCAAGGTCGCGCTGCACGAAGGCGACCTGAACCTGCCCACCGTCACCGGTATCTGGCCGAACGCCAACTGGTACGAGCGTGAAGTCTGGGACATGTTCGGCATCACCTTCCAGGGCCACCCGCACCTGTCGCGCATCATGATGCCGCCCACCTGGGAAGGTCACCCGCTGCGCAAGGACTACCCGGCGCGCGCCACCGAGTTCGACCCCTACAGCCTGAGCCTGGCCAAGCAGCAGCTTGAAGAAGAAGCCGCGCGTTTCCGTCCGGAAGACTGGGGCATGAAGCGTTCGGGCACCAACGAGGACTATATGTTCCTCAACCTGGGCCCCAACCACCCTTCGGCCCACGGTGCGTTCCGCATCATCCTGCAACTGGACGGCGAAGAGATCGTCGACTGCGTGCCCGACATCGGCTACCACCACCGTGGCGCCGAGAAGATGGCCGAGCGCCAGTCGTGGCACAGCTTCATCCCCTACACCGACCGCATCGACTACCTGGGCGGGGTGATGAACAACCTGCCCTACGTGCTGGCGGTCGAGAAGCTGGCCGGCATCAAGGTGCCGCAGAAGGTCGACACCATCCGCATCATGATGGCCGAGTTCTTCCGCATCACCAGCCACCTGCTGTTCCTGGGTACCTACATCCAGGACGTGGGCGCCATGACCCCGGTGTTCTTCACCTTCACCGACCGCCAGAAGGCCTACACGGTGATCGAGGCCATCACCGGCTTCCGCCTGCACCCGGCCTGGTACCGCATCGGTGGCGTGGCCCACGACCTGCCGCGCGGCTGGGAAAAGCTGGTGAAAGACTTCGTCGAATGGCTGCCCAAGCGCCTGGACGAATACACCAAGGCTGCCCTGCAGAACAGCATCCTCAAGGGCCGTACCATCGGTGTCGCCGCCTACAACACCAAGGAAGCCCTGGAATGGGGCGTCACCGGTGCCGGCCTGCGTTCCACCGGTTGCGACTTCGACCTGCGCAAGGCGCGCCCGTACTCGGGCTACGAGAACTTCGAGTTCGAAGTGCCGCTGGGCCACAACGGCGATGCCTATGACCGCTGCATGGTGCGCGTGGAAGAGATGCGCCAGAGCATCAAGATCATCGACCAGTGCATGCGCAACATGCCCGAAGGCCCGTACAAGGCGGACCACCCGCTGACCACGCCGCCGCCCAAAGAGCGCACGCTGCAGCACATCGAAACCTTGATCACGCACTTCCTGCAGGTTTCGTGGGGCCCGGTCATGCCGGCCAACGAGTCCTTCCAGATGATCGAAGCGACCAAGGGCATCAACAGTTATTACCTGACGAGCGACGGCGGCACCATGAGCTACCGTACCCGGATCCGCACCCCAAGCTACCCGCACCTGCAGCAGATCCCTTCGGTGATCAAAGGCAGCATGGTCGCGGACTTGATCGCGTACCTGGGTAGTATCGACTTCGTTATGGCCGACGTGGACCGCTAAGCATGAACAGCACGCTTATCCAGACTGACCGTTTCGCCCTCAGCGAAACCGAGCGCTCGGCCATCGAGCACGAGCTGCACCACTACGAGGACCCGCGCGCGGCGTCCATCGAAGCCCTGAAAATCGTGCAGAAGGAACGCGGCTGGGTGCCGGACGGCGCCCTGTACGCCATCGGCGAGATCCTCGGCATCCCGGCCAGCGACGTCGAAGGCGTGGCCACCTTCTACAGCCAGATCTTCCGCCAACCGGTGGGCCGCCACATCATCCGTGTGTGCGACAGCATGGTCTGCTACATCGGCGGCCACGAATCGGTGGTCAGCGAGATCCAGAGCAAGCTGGGCATCGGCCTGGGCCAGACCACGGCCGACGGGCGCTTCACCCTGCTGCCGGTGTGCTGCCTGGGTAACTGCGACAAGGCCCCGGCGCTGATGATCGACGACGACACCTTCGGTGACGTACAGCCAGCCGGCGTTGCCAAACTGCTGGAGGGCTACGTATGACCCTGACTTCGTTCGGCCCGGCGAACCGTATCGCCCGCACCCCGGAAACCCACCCGCTGACCTGGCGCCTGCGTGACGACGCCGAACCCGTGTGGTTCGACGAGTACGTGGCGAAAGACGGCTACGCCGCCGCGCGCAAGGCCTTCGCCGACCTGTCCCAGGACGATATCGTCCAGACGGTGAAAGACTCCGGCCTCAAGGGCCGTGGCGGTGCGGGCTTCCCCACCGGCGTCAAATGGGGCCTGATGCCCAAAGACGAATCCATGAACATCCGCTACCTGCTGTGCAACGCGGACGAAATGGAGCCCAACACCTGGAAAGACCGCATGCTGATGGAGCAACTGCCCCATCTGCTGGTGGAAGGCATGCTCATCAGCGCCCGCGCGCTGAAGGCCTACCGTGGCTACATCTTCCTGCGCGGCGAGTACGTGACCGCCGCCAAGCACCTCAACCGTGCCGTGGAAGAAGCCAAGGCCGCAGGCCTGCTGGGCAAGAACATCCTCGGGTCGGGCTTCGACTTCGAGCTGTTCGTGCACACCGGTGCCGGCCGCTACATCTGCGGTGAAGAAACCGCGCTGATCAACTCCCTGGAAGGCCGCCGCGCCAACCCGCGCTCCAAGCCGCCGTTCCCGGCCGCCGTGGGCGTGTGGGGCAAGCCGACCTGCGTGAACAACGTGGAAACCCTGTGCAACGTGCCGGCCATCGTCGGCAACGGCGTGGACTGGTACAAGTCGCTGGCCCGCGAAGGCAGCGAAGACGCCGGCACCAAGCTGATGGGCTTCAGCGGCAAGGTCAAGAACCCCGGCCTGTGGGAGCTGCCGTTCGGCATCCCGGCCCGCGAGCTGTTCGAGGACTACGCCGGCGGCATGCGCGACGGCTACAAGCTCAAGTGCTGGCAGCCAGGCGGCGCCGGTACCGGCTTCCTGCTGCCCGAGCACCTGGACGCGCAAATGTACGCCGGTGGCATCGGCAAGGTCGGCACCCGCATGGGTACGGGCCTGGCCATGGCCGTGGACGACAAGGTCAACATGGTCTCGCTGCTGCGCAACATGGAAGAGTTCTTCGCCCGCGAATCGTGCGGCTTCTGCACCCCGTGCCGCGACGGCCTGCCGTGGAGCGTGAAGCTGCTGCGTGCCCTGGAGCAAGGCCGCGGCCAGCAAGGCGACATCGAGACGCTGCTGGGCCTGGTCGGTTTCCTCGGCCCAGGCAAGACCTTCTGTGCCCACGCACCCGGTGCCGTGGAGCCCTTGGGCAGCGCGATCAAATATTTCCGCCCGGAATTCGAGGCTGGCATCGCCGCAAGCAGCGGCCTGCGCCCGGACCTGGCGCGCCCGATCCAGGTCGGCGCATAACAAGACTCAAAAGCCGGTGGTCCGTGCCGCCGGCTGCCCGCCCCCTGCCCTTGCATGAAGGGTGGCGGGGCGAGCACACAGCTTTCCATTAGCCACGCCCGCCCACGCGGGCCAACGAAGAACTTTGAACCATGGCCACTATCCACGTAGACGGCAAAGCGCTCGAAGTCGATGGCGCAGACAACCTGTTACAGGCCTGTCTGTCGCTTGGCCTCGACATCCCTTACTTCTGCTGGCACCCCGCACTCGGTAGCGTTGGTGCCTGCCGCCAGTGCGCGGTCAAGCAGTACACCGACGAGAACGACACCCGTGGTCGCATCGTCATGTCGTGCATGACCCCTGCCACCGACAACACCTGGATTTCCATCGACGACGACGAGTCCAAGGCGTTCCGCGCCAGCGTCGTCGAATGGCTGATGACCAACCACCCGCACGACTGCCCGGTGTGCGAGGAAGGCGGCCACTGCCACCTGCAGGACATGACCGTGATGACCGGTCACAACGAGCGGCGCTACCGCTTCACCAAGCGCACGCACCAGAACCAGGAGCTCGGCCCGTTCATCGCCCACGAGATGAACCGCTGCATCGCCTGCTACCGCTGCGTACGCTTCTATAAAGACTACGCCGGCGGCACCGACCTGGGCGTGTACGGCGCCCACGACAACGTGTACTTCGGCCGCGTTGAAGACGGCGTGCTGGAAAGCGAGTTCTCCGGCAACCTCACCGAGGTCTGCCCGACCGGTGTGTTCACCGACAAGACCCACTCCGAGCGCTACAACCGCAAGTGGGACATGCAGTTTGCCCCCAGCATCTGCCACGGCTGCAGCAGCGGCTGCAACATCAGCCCCGGCGAGCGCTACGGCGAACTGCGCCGCGTGGAGAACCGCTACAACGGTTCGGTCAACCACTACTTCCTGTGCGACCGCGGCCGTTTCGGCTACGGCTACGTGAACCGCAAGGACCGCCCGCGCCAGCCGCTGCTGGGCCAGCAGAAGCTGGGCCTGGACGCTGCCCTGGACAAGGCCGCCGAGCTGCTGCGCGGCCGCAACATCGTCGGCATCGGCTCGCCGCGCGCCAGCCTGGAAAGCAACTACGCGCTGCTGGAACTGGTAGGCGGCGAGCACTTCTACAGCGGTATCGAAGCCGCTGAGCTGGGCCGCATCCGCCTGGTGCTGGACGTGCTGAAAAACAGCCCGCTGCCGATCCCGAGCCTGCGCGAAGTGGAAGACCACGACGCCGTGTTCGTGCTGGGCGAAGACCTGACCCAGACCGCCGCGCGCATGGCCCTGGCCCTGCGCCAGTCGGTCAAGGGCAAGGCCGTGGAAATGGCCGAAGGCATGCGCGTGCAGCCTTGGCTGGACGCAGCGGTCAAAAATATCGGCCAGCACGCCCTGCACCCACTGTTCATCGCCAGCCTCACCGACACCAAGCTCGATGACGTGGCCGAGGAATGCGTGCACGCTGCACCCGAAGACCTGGCGCGCATCGGCTTCGCCGTGGCCCACGCCCTGGACGCCAGCGCCCCTGCCGTGACTGGCCTGGACGCCGAAGCCCTGGAGCTGGCGCAACGCATCGCCGACGCCCTGCTGAAAGCCAAGCGCCCGCTGATCGTGTCCGGCACCTCGCTGGGCAGCAACGCCCTGATCGAGGCTGCCGCCAACATCGCCAAGGCCCTGAACCTGGCCGGCAAGCAAGGCTCGCTGAGCCTGGTGGTGCCCGAGGCCAACAGCCTGGGCCTGGCCATGCTCGGTGGCGAGTCGGTTGACGCTGCGCTGGACGCAGTGATCGACGGCCGTGCCGACGCCCTGGTCATTCTCGAAAACGACCTGTACACCCGCCTGCCGGCCGCCAAGGTCGATGCCGCCTTGGCCGCCGCCAAGGTTGTCATCGTCGCCGATCACCAGCAGACCGCCACCGCCGACCGCGCCCACCTGGTGCTGCCAGCGGCCAGCTTCGCCGAAGGCGACGGCACCCTGGTCAGCCAGGAAGGCCGCGCCCAGCGCTTCTTCCAGGTGTTCGACCCGGCGTACCTGGACGCAAGCAACCTGATCCACGAAGGCTGGCGCTGGCTGCACGCCCTGCGCAGCACGCTTTTGGACCGTCAGGTCGATTACACCCTGCTGGACCAGGTGACCCAGGCCGTGGCCAACAGCAAGCCGGCCCTGGCGCGCATCGTCGAAGCCGCCCCGTCGGCCGCGTTCCGCATCAAGGGCTTGAAGCTTGCCCGTGAACCGCTGCGCTACAGCGGCCGCACCGCCATGCGCGCCAACGTCAGCGTGCACGAGCCGCGCACCCCGCAGGACAAGGACACCGCGTTCGCTTTCTCCATGGAAGGCTACTCGGGCTCCGCCGAGCCGCGCCAGCAGGTGCCGTTTGCCTGGTCGCCGGGCTGGAACTCGCCACAGGCCTGGAACAAGTTCCAGGACGAGGTCGGTGGTCACCTGCGCGCAGGCGACCCGGGCACCCGCCTGATCGAGAGCCAGGGCGACAGCCTGAACTGGTACAGCGCCATCCCGGGCGCCTTCGCCCCGGCCCGTGGCACCTGGACCGCGGTGCCGGTGCACCACCTGTTCGGTTCCGAGGAAAACTCGTCCCGCGCAGCGCCGGTGCAGGAACGCATCCAGCCCGCCTACGTCAGCCTGGCCAAGTCGGAAGCCGACCGCCTGGGTGTCAACGACGGCGCGCTGCTGAGCCTGAACGTGGCAGGCGTGGCCCTGCGCCTGCCGCTGCGCATCAATGAAGAACTCGGCGCGGGCCTGGTGGCCCTGCCCGCAGGCTTCGCCGGCATTCCGCCTGCGTTCGCCGGCGCTACCGTCGACGGCCTGCAGGAGGCAGCACAATGACCTGGTTCACCCCTGAAGTGATCGACATCATCATTGCTGTCGTGAAGGCCCTGGTGATCATGCTGGCCGTGGTGGTCTGCGGCGCGCTGCTCAGCTTCGTCGAGCGTCGCCTGCTGGGCTGGTGGCAGGACCGCTACGGTCCGAACCGTGTCGGCCCGTTCGGCATGTTCCAGATCGCCGCCGACATGCTGAAGATGTTCTTCAAGGAAGACTGGAACCCACCGTTCGTCGACCGGGTGATCTTCACCCTGGCGCCGGTGGTGGCCATGAGTGCCTTGCTGATCGCCTTCGCCATCATCCCGATCACCCCGACCTGGGGCATCGCCGACCTGAACATCGGCCTGCTGTTCTTCTTCGCCATGGCCGGCCTGTCGGTGTACGCCGTGCTGTTCGCCGGCTGGTCGTCGAACAACAAGTACGCCCTGCTCGGCAGTCTGCGGGCCTCGGCGCAGACCGTGTCGTACGAAGTGTTCATGGGCCTGGCGCTGATGGGCATCGTGGCGCAGGTGGGTTCGTTCAACATGCGCGACATCGTTGAATACCAGAACCAGCACCTGTGGTTCATCATTCCGCAGTTCTTCGGCTTCTGCACCTTCTTCGTCGCAGGCGTCGCGGTAACTCACCGCCACCCCTTCGACCAACCGGAAGCGGAACAGGAACTGGCCGACGGCTACCACATTGAATACGCCGGCATGAAATGGGGCATGTTCTTCGTCGGTGAGTACATCGGCATCATCATGATCTCGGCGCTGCTGGTGACCCTGTTCTTCGGCGGCTGGCACGGCCCGTTCGATATCCTGCCGCAACTGTCGTTCATCTGGTTCGCCCTGAAGACCGCGTTCTTCATCATGATCTTCATCCTGCTGCGCGCCTCGATCCCGCGCCCACGGTATGACCAGGTGATGGATTTCAGCTGGAAATTCTGCTTGCCGCTGACCCTGATCAATTTGCTGGTGACCGCTGCCGTCGTGTTGCTGAACACGCCAGCCGTTGCGGCCCAGTGAGGATTTGACCCATGTTCAAATATATTGGTGACATCGTTAAGGGTACGGGTACCCAACTGCGCAGCCTGGTGATGATTTTCGGCCACGGCTTCCGCAAGCGCGACACCCTGCAGTACCCCGAAGAAGCCGTGTACCTGCCGCCGCGCTACCGCGGCCGCATCGTACTGACCCGCGACCCCGACGGCGAAGAGCGCTGCGTGGCGTGCAACCTGTGCGCCGTGGCCTGCCCGGTAGGTTGCATTTCGCTGCAGAAGGCCGAGACCGAAGACGGCCGCTGGTACCCGGACTTCTTCCGCATCAACTTCTCCCGCTGCATTTTCTGCGGCCTGTGCGAGGAAGCGTGCCCGACCACCGCGATCCAGCTGACCCCGGATTTCGAAATGGCCGAGTTCAAGCGTCAGGACCTGGTGTACGAGAAAGAAGATCTGCTGATCTCCGGCCCCGGCAAGAACCCTGACTACAACTTCTATCGCGTTGCAGGGATGGCCGTTGCCGGCAAGCCGAAAGGCGCTGCGCAGAACGAAGCCGAGCCGATCAACGTGAAGAGCTTGCTCCCTTAAGGAAGAAAGATGGAATTCGCTTTCTATTTCGCAGCCGGAGTCGCCGTGGTGTCCACCTTCAGGGTGATCACCAACACCAACCCCGTGCACGCGCTGCTGTACCTGATCATCTCGCTGATCGCCGTGTCCATGACCTTCTTCAGCCTGGGCGCACCGTTCGCCGGCGTGCTGGAAGTGATCGTCTACGCCGGCGCCATCATGGTGCTGTTCGTCTTCGTGGTGATGATGCTCAACCTGGGCCCGGCGTCGGTGCTGCAGGAACGGGGCTGGTTCAAGCCCGGCATCTGGGCAGGCCCGATCTTCCTGGCCGGCATGCTGCTGTTCGAGCTGCTGTACGTGCTGTTCGCCGAGCCTTCGGGCGCGGCCATCGGCCAGGAAACCGTGGGCGCCAAGGCCGTGGGCGTGAGCCTGTTCGGCCCTTACCTGCTGGTGGTGGAACTGGCCTCGATGCTGCTGCTGGCCGCCGTGGTCACCGCCTTCCACCTGGGCCGCAACGAGGCGAAGGAGTAACTCATGTCATCTATTCCCCTGGAACATGGTCTCGCAGTAGCCGGTGTGCTGTTCTGCCTGGGCCTGATGGGCGTGTTGGTACGCCGCAACATTCTGTTCGTATTGATGAGCCTGGAAATCATGATGAACGCCACTGCGCTGGCGTTCGTCGTGGCCGGTGCACGCTGGGCGCAGCCGGATGGACAGATCATGTTCATCCTGGTCATCACCCTGGCAGCCGCCGAGGCCAGCATTGGCCTGGCGATCCTGCTGCAGCTGTACCGCCGCTTCCACACGCTTGATATCGACGCTGCCAGTGAGATGCGCGGATGAACCTAATCTTCCTGACTTTCGTATTCCCCCTGATCGGCTTCCTGCTGCTGTCGTTCTCGCGCGGGCGCTTCTCCGAGAACCTCTCGGCGCTGATCGGCGTGGGCTCCATCGGCCTGTCGGCGATTGTCGCCGCCTGGGTCATCTGGCAGTTCAACGTCGCGCCGCCTGAAGCGGGCCACTACACCCTGGTGCTGTGGCGCTGGATGTCGGTGGACGGCTTCGAACCCAACTTCGCCCTGTACGTCGACGGCCTGTCGGTGACCATGCTGGGCGTGGTGGTGGGCGTGGGCTTCCTGATCCACCTGTTCGCGTCCTGGTACATGCGCGGTGAAGAGGGCTACTCGCGCTTCTTCTCGTACACCAACCTGTTCATCGCCAGCATGCTGTTCCTGGTACTGGCCGACAACCTGCTGTTCCTGTACTTCGGTTGGGAAGGCGTGGGCTTGTGCAGCTACCTGCTGATCGGCTTCTACTACAGCAACCGCGCCAACGGCAACGCAGCCCTGAAGGCCTTCATCGTCACCCGTATCGGTGACGTGTTCATGGCCATCGGCCTGTTCATCCTGTTCCAGCAGCTGGGCACGCTGAACATCCAGGAACTGATGGTACGGGCCCCTGCGCACTTCAAGGTCGGCGACTTCTGGATTGTCTTCGCCACCCTGATGCTGCTGGGCGGCGCGGTCGGTAAATCGGCCCAATTGCCGCTGCAGACCTGGCTGGCAGACGCCATGGCCGGCCCTACCCCGGTGTCGGCACTGATCCACGCCGCCACCATGGTGACCGCGGGCGTGTACCTGATCGCCCGTACCCACGGCCTGTTCGCCCTGGCGCCGGATATCCTTCACCTGGTGGGCATCGTCGGCGGCGTGACCCTGGTACTGGCCGGCTTCGCCGCCCTGGTGCAGACCGACATCAAGCGTATCCTCGCCTACTCCACCATGAGCCAGATCGGCTACATGTTCCTGGCGCTGGGCGTGGGTGCCTGGGAAGGCGCGATCTTCCACCTGATGACCCACGCCTTCTTCAAGGCCCTGCTGTTCCTTGCCTCGGGTGCGGTGATCGTTGGCTGCCACCACGAGCAGAACATCTTCAAGATGGGCGGCCTGTGGAAGAAACTGCCGCTGGCCTACGCCTGCTTCATCGTCGGTGGCGCGGCGCTGTCGGCCCTGCCGATCCTGACCGTGGGCTTCTACTCCAAGGACGAGATCCTCTGGGAAGCCTTCGCCAGCGGCCACACCTACCTGCTGTACGCAGGCCTGGTGGGCGCGTTCATGACCTCGATCTACACCTTCCGCCTGATCTTCATCGCCTTCCACGGCGAAGCCAAGACCGACGCCCACCCCGGCCACGGTATTTCCCACTGGCTGCCGCTGGGCGTGCTGATCGTGCTGTCGACCTTCGTCGGCGCCTGGATCCACCCACCACTGGCGGGCGTGCTGCCGGAAAGCGTCGGCCATGCCGGCGGTGAAGCCAAGCACAGCCTGGAAATCGCCTCGGGCGCCATCGCCCTGGCCGGTATCCTGCTGTCGGCCATGCTGTTCCTGGGCAAGCGCCGCGTGGCCACCGCCATCGCCAACAGCAGCCTTGGCCGCGTGCTGTCGGCCTGGTGGTTCGCCGCCTGGGGCTTCGACTGGATCTACGACAAACTGTTCGTCAAACCGTACCTGGCTATCAGCCACCTGCTGCGCAAGGACCCCGTGGACCGCACCATCGGTCTGATCCCGCGCATGGCCAAGGGCGGCAACAGCGCCATGAGCCGTACCGAAACGGGCCAGCTGCGCTGGTACGCCGCTTCCATCGCCGCCGGTGCCGTGCTGGTACTGGGCGCCGTTGTGCTGGCTGCGGTCTGACTATGAACCTTGCGACTTTGCGAAAGGAATTGAGCCCGTCATGATTCTGCCCTGGCTGATCCTGATCCCCTTTATCGGCGGCCTTCTGTGCTGGCTGGGTGAGCGCTCCGGCGCCACCCTACCACGCTGGATCGCGTTGCTGACCATGTCCCTGGAACTCGCCCTCGGCCTCTGGCTGTGGGCCCATGGCGACTACCACCTGGCCCCTGCCCCGGGCGCCGCACCTGTCTGGGCCTATGAATTCAAGGTCCAGTGGATCGAGCGCTTCGGCATCAGCGTGCACCTGGGCCTCGATGGCCTGTCGCTGCTGATGATCTTGCTGACCGGCCTGCTCGGCGTGCTGTCGGTGCTGTGTTCCTGGAAAGAGATCCAGCGCCACGTCGGCTTCTTCCACCTCAACCTGATGTGGATCCTGGGCGGCGTGGTCGGGGTGTTCCTGGCCCTGGACCTGTTCCTGTTCTTCTTCTTCTGGGAAATGATGCTGGTGCCGATGTACTTCCTCATCGCGCTCTGGGGTCACAGCTCGGCAGACGGCAAGAAGACCCGGATCTACGCGGCGACCAAGTTCTTCATCTTCACCCAGGCCAGCGGCCTGATCATGTTGGTGGCGATCCTGGGCCTGGTGTTGTTCAACTACAACGCCACCGGCGTGCTGACCTTCAACTACAGCGACCTGCTCAAGACCAACCTGCCCCACGGCGTGGAATACATCCTGATGCTGGGCTTCTTCATCGCCTTCGCGGTGAAGCTGCCGGTGGTGCCGTTCCACTCCTGGCTGCCTGATGCCCACGCCCAGGCGCCCACTGCAGGTTCGGTGGACCTGGCCGGTATCCTGCTGAAGACCGCGGCCTACGGCCTGCTGCGTTTCGCCCTGCCGCTGTTCCCGCATGCCTCGGCCGAGTTTGCGCCGATTGCCATGACCCTGGGCCTGATCGGTATCTTCTACGGCGCCTTCCTGGCGTTCGCGCAGACCGACATCAAGCGCCTGATCGCCTTCTCCAGCGTGTCGCACATGGGCTTCGTGCTGATCGGCATCTACTCGGGTTCGCAACAGGCGCTGCAAGGCGCGGTGATCCAGATGCTGGCCCACGGCCTGTCGGCAGCGGCGCTGTTTATCCTCAGCGGCCAGTTGTACGAGCGCCTGCACACCCGTGACATGCGCGAGATGGGCGGCCTGTGGTCGCGCATCGCCTACCTGCCGGCCATCAGCCTGTTCTTCGCGGCGGCGTCGCTGGGCCTGCCGGGCACCGGCAACTTCGTCGGCGAGTTCCTGATCCTGATCGGCAGCTTCCCGATTGCCCCGATCGTGATCATCATCGCCACCACCGGCCTGGTGTTCGGTTCGGTGTACTCGCTGATCATGATCCACCGCGCCTACTTCGGCCCGTCGAAATCCGACGCGATCCTGGCCGGCATGGACAACCGCGAACTGATCATGGTGCTGGGCCTTGCCGCCCTGCTGGTACTGCTTGGCGTCTATCCGCAACCGTTCCTGGACACCTCTTCGGCCACCATGGCCGGTGTGCAGCAGTGGTTCGGCACCGCTTTCACTCAACTCGCTTCGGCCCGGTAAGAGCGCTATGGACCTGACCCTTCAACACTTTATCGCGCTTGCACCGCTGCTGATCACCAGCCTCACCGTTGTCGTGGTGATGCTGGCGATCGCCTGGCGGCGCAATCACTCGCAAACCTTCCTGCTGTCGGTGGCGGGGCTGAACATTGCCCTGCTGTCGGTGCTGCCGGCCCTCAAGGTGTCGCCCATCAGCGTCACCTCGCTGATCCAGATCGACCACTTCGCCTGCCTGTACATTGCCTTGATCCTGGTCGCCACGCTGGCGTGCGTGACCCTGGCCCACGCCTACCTGGGTGATGGCGGCTCGGGCTACCCGGGCAACCGCGAAGAGCTGTACCTGCTGATCCTGATGGCCGCCGCCGGTGGCATGGTGCTGGTCAGCGCGCAGCACCTGTCGAGCCTGTTCATTGGCCTGGAACTGCTGTCGGTGCCGACCTACGGCCTGATCGCCTACGCGTTCTTCAACAAGCGTTCGCTGGAAGCCGGCATCAAGTACATGGTGCTGTCGGCCGCCGGCTCCGCCTTCCTGCTGTTCGGCATGGCGCTGCTGTATGCCGACGCCGGCAGCCTGCAGTTCGCCGAGATCGGCCGCGCCCTGGCAGCCACCGGCAAGCCGAGCAGCCTGGCGGCCCTGGGCCTGGGTATGATGTTCGTGGGCCTGGCGTTCAAACTGTCGCTGGTACCCTTCCACCTGTGGACCCCGGACGTCTACGAAGGCGCCCCGGCGCCGGTGGCGGCCTTCCTGGCCACGGCCAGCAAGGTGGCGGTGTTCGCGGTGGTGGTGCGTCTGTTCCAGCTGTCGCCTGCGGCCAGCAGCGGCGTGCTGACTACCGTGCTGGAAGTGATCGCGGTGGCCTCGATCATCATCGGCAACCTGCTGGCGGTGACCCAGACCAACCTCAAGCGCCTGCTGGGCTTCTCGTCGATCGCCCACTTCGGCTACCTGCTGATCGCCCTGGTGGCCAGCAAGGGCCTGGCGCTGGAAGCCATCGGCGTGTACCTGGTGACCTACGTCATCACCAGCCTGGGCGCCTTCGGCGTGATCACCCTGATGTCCTCGCCGTACAACGGCCGTGACGCCGACGCCCTGTACGAATACCGCGGCCTGTTCTGGCGCCGTCCGTACCTGACCGCCGTGCTGACCGTGATGATGCTGTCCCTGGCCGGCATCCCGCTGACCGCCGGCTTCATCGGCAAGTTCTACATCATCGCCACCGGCGTGCAGTCGCAACTGTGGTGGCTGACCGGCGCCCTGGTGATCGGCAGCGCCATCGGCGTGTTCTACTACCTGCGCGTGATGGTCACCCTGTACCTGATCGAGCCGACCCTGCGTCGCCACGATGCACCGTTCAACTGGGAACAGCGCACCGGTGGCGTGATGCTGCTGGCCATCGCCATCCTGGCGTTCGCCCTGGGCGTGTACCCGCAGCCGTTGCTGGACCTGGTGCAGCATGCTGGGTTTCAGTTGGTGGGTTAATTAACCCTGCCATAACAAAACACCCCGCCGAGTGCGGGGTGTTTTGTTTTTGGCATCCCTAAAATCCCCAGCCCTACAAACAAAGGCGGACGAGGTGATGCCACAGGCATAACTGGCCCGAAACAGATGTAGGAGCCGGCCTTGGCCGCGATGCGCCGCGCGGGCGGCGCTCGATCTCATGACCGCCACAAAAACCCCGCCATGCACCTCTCAAATCCCCCGCAATCGCGTAGCCGCTGCCGCCAGGCTGCGCTGGCCCTTTACCACACTGCAGATCTTCAGGGTTCACACTGCCCAGCGCAGCCTGGCGGCAGCGGCTACAGGATTGCGTCATGGCCGCCAAGTGCATGTCTGGGGTTTTGCAGCGGTCTTGAGATCGAGCGCCGTCCGCACGGCGCGACCCGGCCTGCCGGCCGGTGCTACATTTGTTGCACCGTGCCATGGCCTGATGGAGTGGCGCTGTCCGCCTTGTTTGCCTGACACTGGATTTGTGTCGCGCCGCTCTGCGCCAGGCGCTACAGTTGGGTGAGTCTTTTCTTTCTGTTCAAGGCCCCCTGTCGATGACCAAACCCTCCACCCTCCTCCTGCTCGCCGTTGCCCTGCTGGCTGGCTGCTCCAGCACGCCCAAGGCGCCTACCCCCGAGCAACTGGCGCAGATCGAAGCCGCCAACCTGCGTACCGATGCCGACATGAGCCTGGTGCTGGACAAGCTGGCCAGCCTCAACCCGCAACCCATCGAGACCCTGGACGTGACGACCGCGCGGGTGCAGCCAACCCTGGCCGACGCCGCCAAGGCGGTACTGGCCGACCAAGGCGTGGCCGGCGACGCGGCTGGCGTGCAGGCCTACGACCGTAGCGTGCCGGGCGCCGCAGGGCAGATACCGGCCACGGTCTATACCCCGGATGGCGGTGGCTTCAAGCCGGTGATCCTGTACTTCCACGGCGGTGGCTGGGTGCTGGCTGACCGCAAGGTCTATGACAGCTCGGCCCGCGCCCTGGCCAAAGTGGCCGATGCCGTGGTGGTGTCGATCGACTACCGCCGTGCGCCGGAAGACCGCTTCCCCGCCGCCGCCGATGACGGCGTGGCCGTGTACCGCTGGCTCACCCACTACGCCCGCGCCGTGGGCGGCGACCCCAAGCACCTGGCCCTGGCCGGTGAAAGCGCCGGCGGTAACCTGGCCCTGGCCACTGCCATCGCTGCCCATGAGCAAGGCCTGGCGGCGCCCAAGCACGTGCTGGCCATCTACCCGGTGACCCAGACCGGCAGCGACACCGAGTCCTACACCAAATACGCCCACGCCAAGCCGTTGAACGCGGCGATGATGCCGTGGTTCTTCAACCAGCTGCTGAGCGACCCGGGGCAGAAACAGGACCCGCGCCTGGACGTGCTGCACGCCAACCTGCAGGGCTTGCCACCGGTGACCCTGATCAACGCCGAGGTCGACCCGCTGCGTGACGACGGCGCCTTGATGGAGACCGCGTTGAAAGCAGCCGGCGTGAACGTGGAGCGCCGGGTGTACAGCGGCGTCACCCATGAGTTCTTCGGGCTGGGCAGCCTGGTACAGAAATCCGCCCAGGCCCAGGCCTACGCCGGCGAACGCCTGACCGCCGACCTGCACCGCGCCATCTCCGACACCCCCGACACCCCCGCCCCGTAGCAGCTGCCGCAGGCTGCGTCCGAAGCCAACACCGTAGCGCCCCGGACGCGGCCTTTGGGCCGCTGCTACAGATTATCCCCGTAGCAGCTGCCGCAGGCTGCGTCCGACGCCAACACCGTAGCGCCCCCGGACGCGGCCTATGGGCCGCTGCTACGGGTTAAGGCCCTCCGCGTGCACGAAGCAGAGTTTGTTGCCCTCAGGGTCACGGCAGTAGGCGCCGTAGTAGTCGGCTGAATACTGCGGGCGCAGGCCCGGGGCGCCTTCGTCCTGGCCACCCAGCTGCACCGCGGTCTTCCACGCCGCATCAACCTGGGCACGGCTGCGCGCGGCAAAGCTGACCTGTACGCCATTGCCCCAGGTAGCCGGCAGGCCATTGAACGGCTCCTGCACGAAAAACTGCGGCCAGCGCCGGCCTGGCACCTGCCAGCCGGCCCCCGGGGGCCCGCCATCGTTATCATCCGGCATGCGTTCAAGCCCCAGTTCATGCAGCACGGCATCATAAAACGCCGCCAGCCGCGGCAAGTCCCGTGCGCCCAGTTGAATATGGCTGTACATGGCAGGTCCTCCTTTTTCATCCTATATGACAAAAAACTCAGCCCCGTCGCAATGGCCCGGGGCCGGTTTACACTCGCCAGCACCTATTCGCTAGACGAGCGCCTTCATGACCGGTTCACTGCTCCTGCGTGGCATGTTCGTCGGCATCCTTGCCGGCTTTCTCGCGTTCAGTTTCGCCAAATGCTTCGGCGAACCCCAGATTGACCAGGCCTTTGCCTTCGAGGAACACCTGGATCAGGGCCCGGCCCCCGAGCTGGTGGGCCGCGAGCTGCAGAGCGGCATCGGCCTGATCAGCGGCGTGGTGGTGTACAGCGCCGGCATGGGCGCGCTGTTTGCCCTGGCCTTCGCCAACTGCGTGGGCCGGGTCGGGCGCCTGGGCCCACGCGGGCTGGCCGCGTTGCTGGCGCTGGCGGCGTTCGTGGCGGTGATCGTGGTGCCGGCGCTGAAATACCCCGCCAACCCGCCGTCCATCGGCGACCCCGACACTATCCGCGAGCGCACCCACCTGTTCCTGCTGATGGTGATGCTGTCGGTGGTGGCCATGGTCATCGCCGTGAACTTCGCCCGCAACCTGCTGCCGCGCCATGGCGCCTGGACCGCTGCCCTGATCGGCATCGCCCTGTACCTGCTGGTGGTGAACCTGGGCGGCTCGGTGTTCCCGCCGGTCAACGAGGTGCCCGACGGCTTCCCGGCAGAAAACCTCTGGCAGTTCCGCCTCGCCACCCTGGGTATCCAGCTGGTGATGTGGAGCGCCCTGGGGCTGATTTTCGGCTACCTCACCGAGCGCGATTTCAAGCGCCAGCGCCTGCTGGCCGGGCGCTGAAACAGGGCGCGGCGCGAACCGGCCCAGCGCCGGTTCGCGCTGCACAAAAGCGCCCGCAACGCCACACAAATATATTTGCTCAAGGCCCCCGTTTCCCTCTTCTCAACGGCGCGGCGATGCCTAGAATAGGCCCTCGGTTGCGGTCCTCGTCCTGAGTTCGCCGCCCGTATCGAATCCTGCCTTCATCATGTCTGATAACAACCCTTGCGTGAGTTGCGGCGCCTGCTGCGCGTTTTTCCGTGTGTCTTTCTACTGGGGCGAATGCACCTCGGTGGGCGGGCTGGTGCCCGATGAACTGACCGTGCAGGTCAGCCCCAACCACGTGGCCATGCGTGGCACCGAGGGCAAGCCGGCGCGCTGCACCAGCCTGGCCGGGGAAATCGGCTGTTCGGTGGGCTGCACCATGTACGAACAACGCTCCAGCACCTGCCGCGAATTCGAGGCGTCCTGGGAGACCGGCACGCACAACGAAGCCTGCGACCGCGCCCGCGCCCACCACGGGCTGCCCCCCCTGGAGCCGGGCTGGGCACTGAGCGCCTGAGGTTAAAGCGAACCCCTGGTGCTGGCACATTGTCTAGAGTGATGGCATGCCGCCTTTTCCAGGAACCGAACGTGGACCCCAAGACCCTCCAGGCCTATGACCAACGCGCGCCCGACTACGCGCGCGAATGGAACCACCAGGCACCTCCCAGCGACATGTACGCCCTGCTGCTGCGCCATTTCCGCCCCGGCCCTACGGTGGACGTGGGCTGCGGCAGTGGCCGCGACCTGGCGTGGCTCAGCGCCCAGGGCTTCGACGCACTGGGCGTGGAAGCCAGCAGCGGCCTGCTGACCCAGGCCCGCACCCTGCACCCCGACCTGCGCTTTGCGCTGATGCACCTGCCCGAATTGGAGGGCCTTAAGGCTGGCAGCTTGCAGAATGTGCTGTGTGAAACGGTGATCATGCACCTGCCCGAAGCACAGGTGGCCGCAGCTACCCGGCGCCTGCGCGAGCTGTTGCGCCCAGGCGGGACCTTGTATTTGAGCTGGCGGGTGACCCCGGATGCGTCCATTCGCGACGCGGCCGGGCGGCTGTACAGCGCCTTCGATCGGCGGCTGGTGCGCGAGGCATTGGGCAGTGTGGAGGTGCTGCTGGATGACGAGTCGACCAGCCTGTCGTCGGGCAAGCGGGTGCATCGGTTGATCGTGCGGGTGTGACGCGTGACGCGGCCTGTGGCCGCTGCTACAAAACCTGTAGCAGCGGCCGCAGGCCGCGTCAGATCAGCCGAACCGACCGGTGATGTAGTCTTCGGTCTGGGTCTTGGCCGGGTTGGTGAACAGCGTGTCGGTGTCGCCGTGCTCGATCAGCTCGCCCATGAACATGAACGCGGTGTAGTCCGAGCAGCGCGCGGCCTGTTGCATGTTGTGGGTCACGATGATCACGGTGAACTGTTCCTTGAGCTCGGTGATCAGCTGCTCGATGCGGCCGGTGGAGATCGGGTCCAGCGCCGAGGTCGGCTCGTCCAGCAGCAACACCTGAGGCTTCAGGGCGATGGTGCGGGCGATGCACAGACGTTGCTGCTGGCCACCGGAGAGGCTCTGGGCGCTCTGCTTCAGTTTGTCCTTCACCTCGCCCCACAGGGCGGCGCCGTGCAGCGCCTGCTCGACGCGGTCGTCCATTTCGCGGCGGCCCAGTTTCTCATGGTGGCGCACGGCGTAGGCGATGTTGTCGTAGATCGACATCGGGAACGGCACCGGCTTCTGGAACACCATGCCCACGTGGCTGCGCAGGCGGTTCATCGAGTAGTTCGGGGCCAGGATGTTCTCGCCGTTGAGCAGTACTTCGCCCTTGGCTTCCTGTTTCGGGTACATCGCGTAGATACGGTTGAACACGCGCAGCAGCGTGGACTTGCCGCAGCCGGACGGGCCAATGATGGCGGTCACGCGCTTCTCGGGGATGTCCATGTCGATGGATTTCAGCGAGCGCTGCTGGTCGTAGAAAAATTCAAGGTTGCGCACACGGATTTTGGTGCGTTCCTGGGCAAGACTTGTCATTAGTGAGACCTATTGCGCAAAAGGATCAATCGGGAGAGCAGGCTCAGGGCCAGGACAAACAGGGTCAGCACCAGGGCACCCGCCCAGGCGATGGCGTGCCAGTCGTCGAAGGGGCTCATGGCGTACTGGAAGATCACCACCGGCACGCTGGCGATCGGCTTGAGCAGGTTGCTGCTCCAGAACTGGTTGCCGAACGCGGTGAACAGCAGCGGCGCGGTTTCGCCGGTGATACGCGCCAGGGCCAGCAGCACACCGGTCACCACACCCGCCTTGGCGGCGCGCAGGACGATCTGCAGGGTCAGTTTCCACTGCGGCACACCCAGGGCCAGCGCGGCTTCGCGCATGGTCGAAGGCTGCAGTTGCAGCATTTCATCGGTGGTGCGCACCACCACCGGAATCACCAGCAGCGCCAGGGCCAGGGCACCGGCGAACGCCGAGAAGCCCACCTGGTGGTTGGTGAGGTGGTTGAGCGGCAGGATCACCGCGGTGTAGATGAACAGACCCAGCACGATGGACGGCGCCGACAACAGGATGTCGTTGATGAAGCGCACGGTGTTGCCCAGCTTGGAGTGGCGGGCGAACTCGGCCAGCCAGATACCGGCGGCCAGGCCGATCGGCGTGCCGATCAGCAGGGCCAGCACCGACATCAGGGCGCTGCCGTAGAAGGCGTTGGCCAAACCGCCCTCGGTGCCCGGTGGCGGGGTCATCTGGGTGAACAGGGCAAGGTTCAGCGCCTTGAAGCCGTTGATCAGGGTGGTGATCAGGATCCACACCAGCCACAGCAGGCCAAAGGCCGTGGCGCCACAGCTCAGGGCCATGGCAATACGGTTCTTCAGGCGGCGAACACGGTACAGCCGCTCGTTGTCGTTCATAGTCCCTCTTTACGCGACAAGCGCATCAACATCAGGCGGGCAGCCGCCAGCACCACGAAAGTGACGACGAACAGCAGGAAGCCCAGGGCGATCAGCGCCGAACGGTGCAGGTCGGTGTAGGCCTCGCTGAACTCGTTGGCGATCACCGAGGCGATCGAGCTGCTGGGCATCAGCAAGGAAGCGGAGAACTGGTGGGCGTTGCCCAGCACGAAGGTCACCGCCATGGTCTCGCCCAGGGCGCGACCCAGGCCCAGGAAGATACCGCCGACCACCGCCGAGCGGGTGTAGGGCAGCACGATGTCCCAGACCACTTCCCAGGTGGTGTTACCCAGGGCGTAGGCCGATTCCTTCAGCGTGGTAGGCACGCTGCGGAACACCTCATGCATCACCGAGGTGATGAAGGGGGTGATCATGATCGCCAGCACGATACCGGCGGTAAGCATGCCGATACCCAGGGGCGGGCCCTGGAACAGCGCGCCGACCACGGGCAGTGCGCCCAGGTGGTCGTTGATCCACGGCGCCAGGTGCGCGGCCATGAACGGGCCGAAGATGAACAGCCCCCACATGCCGTAGATGATCGACGGGATACCGGCCAGCAGCTCGATCGCCGAGGCAATCGGCATGCGCAGCCACATGGGCGCCACTTCCGTAAGAAAAATGGCGATGCCGAAACTCACCGGAACGGCGATCAGCAACGCCAAAAGCGAGGTCACCAGTGTGCCGAAAACAGGCACGACGGCGCCGAACTGGCCGTTGACCACATCCCATTGGGTGCTGGTCAGGAAGCCGAAACCAAAGGTGCGAAACGCTTCGCTGCCGCCCCACAGGGTGGAGCCGGCGATGCTCAGCAGCAGCACGAGCACCAGCATGCCGGCACCCATCATGGTGCGCCGGAACCACATGTCGTGGCGATGGTCGCGTGCCGCACGGGCTTCGCTGGCATCGGTGGTAGAGCTGGTCGAGGTCATGTATTGGGTGTTATCTGTCATGGCAATCCACTCGCAAGGCGTACGCCCCCACCGGACCCGAGGTCCGGCGGGGGCGCGCCGGTTTACTTCACATCAATGGGCGAAATCGGATTTCCAGTAACCTTCGATCTTCTGCACCAGCGAGTTCGGCAGTGCTACGTAGTCCAGGGCGCTGGCCTGCTGCTGGCCGTTTTCCAGGGACCATTTGAAGAAGTCAAAGGCGGCCTTGCTCTGCTCGGCGTTCTTGGACTGCTTGTACATGATGATCCAGGTAGTGGCAGTGATCGGCCAGGCGTTGTCGCCCGGGGCGTTGGTCATGATCAGGTTGAAGTCCTTGGCGCTGGCCCAGTCGGCGGTATCGGCGGCAGCCTGGAAGGCCTTGGCGTTAGGCTCGACGAACTTGCCGGCGGCGTTCTTCAGCTGGGCAGTGGCCATTTTGTTCTGCAGGGCGTAGGCGTATTCGACGTAGCCGATGGAGCCCTTGATCTGCTTCACGTAGGCAGCCACACCTTCGTTGCCCTTGCCGCCCACACCCACAGGCCAGGCCACGGTGGTGCCGAACTTCAGCTGGTCGTTCCAGCTTGGGCTGACCTTGGACAGGTAGTTGGTGAAGTTGAACGAAGTACCCGAGCCGTCCGAACGGTGCACCACGGTGATGGCGGTTTCAGGCAGCTTGACGCCTGGGTTCAGGGCCTCGATGGCCTTGTCGTTCCACTTGGTGATCTTGCCTTGGAAGATGTCAGCCAGGGTCTGGCCGTCCAGCTTCAGCTTGCCGCCTTCCACGCCTTCGACGTTGAAGACCGGCACGATGCCGCCGATGACGCTGGGGAACTGGCCCAGGCCGGCTGCTTTCAGGTCGTCAGCGCTGAGCGGGGCATCCGATGCGCCGAAGTCAACGGTGGCTGCCTTGATCTGGGCGATGCCGCCGCCCGAACCGATGGACTGGTAGTTGATGCGGTTGTCTTTCTGCTTGCTGTAGTCCTGGGACCACTTGGACAGCACTGGGTAAACAAAGCTGGAGCCCGCACCGGTTACATCGGTCGCGTGGGCCAGGCCCGAAAGGCACAGGGAGGCCAGCAAAAGCGACAGACGATTTTTATTCAGCAGCGTCACGGCAACACCTCGGCAAATTGGTTTGAGTGGGTCCTACCCACACGGGTTTGGCCGTGACGATTTAATGCTTTGAATATTTCGGTTTAATGACAGTTAGTCGAATGGGATGTGAAATTATTGCATTGGGCCAGCATCTACCCCCCCGAAGGGGCGGCGAATCGCCATGACCAAGCCTTTGATCTGCTTCTGACCTGGCCTGTGATCTGCTTGTGATCTGCTTGTGATCTGCTTGTGATCTGCTTGTGATCTGCTTGTGATCTGCTTGTGATCTGCTTGTGATCTGGCTTGTGATCTGCTTGTGATCTGGCTTGTGATCTTGATTGTATGCCCCGTAAAGCGCCCGGGCCGACTGGAGGCGTCGATCAACGGGCTGCCCGAAGGGCCGAGGCCGCAGGCCGAAGAGACGGTAACCCGCAGGCTTCTATAGCGGGTGCCGTCTGCCCGTTGATCGGCGCCGGAAGGAGGGGACCCGTAGCGCAGCGGAGGGCCCAAGCAGGGGCAAGCCTTTTTTGCTTACTTTTTGGGGCGACCGGTACGTGTCAATGTACCTGTCGCCTAATTCCTGCCTCAACTCACGATAGCAACCCCGGCATCAGGCCGCTCCGGGTTCAAATACACCGCCTCGGCAAGCTGCCAATTACGCGTGTTCCGGCTCCACCGAACCGGGTTCCTTTCCCGGGCAGCTGCATACAACCTATCTCGGGCCTCCAGTAATTTGGGGGCCAAGCCTTCGTGACGCTCGTTCGGTGTTACGTACTTCAGGCCGCTATGGCGGTGTTCCTCGTTGTACCATTCAACAAATTTCTGCACCCACAGCCTCGCTTCAAGCAAGCTGTCAAAGGGACGTTCAGGCCATTGCGGGCAGTATTTGGCCGTGCGGAAAAGCGTCTCCGCATAGGCATTGTCATTGCTCACCCGCGGACGGCTGAACGAAGGCTCGACACCTAGTGAAATCATGCTCTCGCGCAGCAACGAGCCCTTCATCACATGGCCGTTGTCCGAGTGCAGCACCAGCGCTCGACCGGCCGTACGCTCGCGTAAACAGCCCTTTTCCAGCAAGACACAGGCATGTTCCGCACATTCGGATTCGTGCACTTCATTGGCCACCAGCTTGCGGCTGTAGATGTCCTTGACCATGTACCAGTAGAAAAAACGACCCTTCACCGTGCTCGGCAACCAGGTGATATCCCAGCACCAGACCTGGTTGGGGCCATCCGCCCGATGCGTGGTCAAGATGCGACGCTTGGGGGCCTTTGCACGGCCGCGTCGCGTGAGCTGGTTGTGCGCTTTCAATACTCGGTAAAACGTCGACTCCGAGGCCAGGTAAATCCCTTCGTCCGCCAGCTTTGGCACAATCTGATGCGGCGTCAGGCTCGAATAACCCGGCTGGTTGGCCGCGTCCATCACAGCCTGGCGCTCGGCTTCGCTGAGCTTGTTCGGCGGCGGTTTGCGCGGGACTGTCTGACGCTTGTCGGCGTCGCTGTGACGCCAACGCTGCACGGTCCGAAGGCACAATCCCAGCTCGTTGCAAGCACGAAACCGGCGTGCGCCGGCGTCGACGGCAGCAGCGATCAATACCAGAGCCTGCATGCGATCGGGGGCGCTGATCAGCCTTCCTTGTCCTTGCCCCAGATCGCATTGGCTTTTTTTCTGAGTTCCAGCAAAGCCTCCGCCTCCTTGCGACCGGCATCAGAGCGCGATAATTGTCGCTCCAACTCCTTGATTCGCCGTGAATCGGCAGTCTGCTTTTTGCTGGGTTGAACATCGAGCGCCGCGTTGGCGTTCTGACAGGCCAGGCGCCATTGCTGGATCTGCTCGGGAAAAATACCCTTGATCCGGCAGTACTGGGAAAGCTCGACCTCGCTCAGCGGCGCGGTCTCCATGACAGCGTTGAACTTGTCAGCGCTGGACCATTGATCGCTGGTCTTGTTGTTTCCAGGAACGATCAACCCTTTATCTCTAGCCATTTGTCTCCAGTTCCTAAGCGACTGTGGAGTGACGCCGATTGCGACGGCGAGCTCTGCCACGGAGCGGTTCAGGGGCGGCATCATTTGCTGAACCGCCCAGTCTCTGAAGTCATTGTCATAACGCTTCGTCATTGCCTTGCACCTTCGCCCCCTTGGATGATTGAGTCAATCAACAAAGGTGACAGGTAGGCTGACACGGGGGGCGACTGCCAAAAAGTGAGTCGCCGTAAGGGCGAAACGGTCGGTGGTCGCACCCCGAAAATGGATATATCCAGAAACGTCAGAAGCGGGATCCGACCATCGTGAACATATCCATTTCCTAGGGTGATGCACAATCACCTTTCCGGCCTTACGCCGGCTCACTTTTTGTCAAACGCCACAAAAAGTAAGCAAAAAAGGCTTGCCCCTGCTTGGTCCCTACGCTTCGCTGCGGGTCCCCTCCTTCCGGCGTCGTCCAAGCGGCCGACGGCCCGGAATAGAAGCGCCTCCGGTTCCGTCTTCCCCGGCTACGCCGTGGACCGCTCGGCCGACGCCTCCAGTCGGCCCTGGCGCTTTATGGGGCACACAATCAAGATCAAAGGCCGCACGGGATCAAGATCAAGAGCCGTGTGTGTGTGTGTGTGGCGCTGAAGTGTTTATATGAATTTCACCCCCGGGCGCGGCGTTTCATCCACCACCAACTCGAAGACATCAGGGCGCGAATAGTGCCCAACCACGTCGAAATCATAGCGAGCACGCACTAAATCCTCACTGTCGATTTCAGCCACCAGCAACCCTCGTGCCCCCACCAACGGCCCCGCCAGCACATCCCCCAACGGCCCGATAATGACACTGCCACCGTTGATCAACGGCCTTTCCGACGGCCAGTTGGCCACCTCGGTGCCCAAGGCCGCTGGCGAATCCTGCACCTGGCAGGCGCTGACCACGAAGCATCGGCCCTCGCAGGCCACGTGGCGCATGGTCACCTGCCACATTTCGCGCTCATCCACCGTGGGCGCGCACCAGATGTCCACGCCCTTGGCGTACATGGCCATGCGCAGCAGCGGCATGTAGTTTTCCCAGCACACCGCACCACCGATGCGCCCGGCCGCGCCTTCCACCACTGGCAGGGTGGAGCCGTCGCCCTTGCCCCAGATCAGCCGCTCGGTGCCGGTGGGCATGAGTTTGCGGTGCTTGGCCACAAGGCCCTGTTGCGGGCAGAAGTACAGCACGGTGCAGAACAGCGTGTGGCCGCTACGCTCGATCACCCCCAGCACCAGGTTGGCGCCGGTGCGCTGGGCAAGGCCGGCCAGGGCCTCGGTTTCAGCGCCAGGCACGTCGATGGCGTTGGCGTGGTAGCGGGCGAAGGCGTCGCGGCCCTCGGGCAGGCGGTAGCCCAACTGGGTGCCGAAGGTCTCGCCCTTGGGGTAGCCGCCCAGCAGCGCTTCGGGCATGACCACCAGTTGGGCGCCGGCGTCGCGGATGGCGTCTTCGTAGCTGAGGATGTGCGCCAGGGTGTCGGCCTTGCCGCCGGGCAAGGCGCCGATTTGCAGGGCGGCAACGATGGATTTCGACATAGCAGGTAGCTTCCGTGTGCAGGACTGTTTGCACATTGTCGGCGGCTGGTGAATCATGAATAAAGCCCCATTCAATTCTGAATGATATGAACCAGATGAATATCGTCGACGTCGATCTCAACCTGCTGAAAGTCTTCGAAGCCTTGCACGACGAAGTCAGCGCCAGCCGTGCGGCCCTGCGCCTGGGCGTGACCCAGTCGGCGGTGAGCGCGGCGTTGCGACGCCTGCGCGAGGTATATGGTGACCCGCTGTTCGTGCGCACCGGGCGCGGCCTGGCGCCGACCCTGCGGGCCAACCAGTTGAAGCCGCTGATCAGCGAGGCGCTGAACAAGTGCAGGCAGAGCCTGACCTTGCTCGACCCCAACGCCAGCGACTACCGCGGCCGCGCGGTGAGCCTGGGGCTGTCGGATGATTTCGAGATTGCCTTCGGCCGCGCACTGATCGAGGAAGTGGAGCGCCGGGCGCCGGGGCTGCGCCTGATCTTCCGGCAAACCCACACGCAGATCGTCGCCCAGGCCCTGAGCGAGCGCACCCTGGACCTGGCCATCACCGCCGGCGGCTTCAACGAACGCATGCTCAGCCGCCAGGTGTTGGGTGAAGGCGATTACTTGAGCCTGGTGGACCCGGCCAGCCTGGCAGCTGGGCAGGCCGAGATTGAAGTGGACGAATTCGTCGCCCGTGAGCAGATCCTGATTTCCTCAGGTGGCTTCATCGGCATCATCGACGAAGCCCTGGCGGCCTTGGGCCGCACCCGACAGGTGCAGGCCTCGACCACCCACTTCGCCGCCCTGCCCTACCTGCTCAAGGGCTCACGGGCGATTGCCACGGTGCCGGCGCATGCGGCGTGGCGCATTGCCCAGGTGTGCGGGCTGGCGACCCTGCCCTGCCCGTTGAACCTGCCGCGCTACCCCATCGAAATGGGCTGGCGCACCCACGCGCAGATCGACCCGGCGCTGCTGCGCGTCCGCGAGGCCATCAGTGCCTGCGTGGGCGATGCGTTACTTGTTGGCGGCCATTAGCCGGTTGACCTCGGCACGTACCATGTTGGCGTACTCGGGCGGCGACATGCCATCAAGCTCTGCGCGTACCCATTCGGCCCAGCGGCCCTTGCGCTTGGACTTCTCGCTGATCAGGCGCGCGGCGTCGGCCTTGGCCTTGCCCAGGTTGGACTGCCAGAGGTCGAACAGGCGGGATTTCTCGTCCTCGATCATCGCCCGCTCGGCGAGGCTCATGTTAGCCAGATTGAAACTCATGGGGTAACCCTGCAGCGTGAAAATTGGCCGCTATCTTACACTGTCGGGCAGCCGGACCTGAACACCGCTGCAACTTTCGCCCACTGCTGCAATCCATTGTTCACTGCCATCAATTACCAGGAGCAACGCATATGGCCCGTAAAACTGCCTCGCAAGCCGCCGATCAGATCAAGGATCAAGCCTTCAGTGAACTGCAGGCGCTGATCGAGGAATCCGAAGCCCTGCTCAAGAATGGCGCGGAACTGGTGGGGGAAGAAGCCGAGACCTGGCGTGAACAGGTTGGCTTGAAGCTCAAGCAAGCCCGGGAGTCGGTCAGCGGCGCTCGCGACCGTGCCCAGCCAGTAGTGGAAGCCACCCAGGAATACATCGGTGGCCACCCCTGGCAGACCGTGGCCATTTCCGCCGGCTTCGGCCTGGTGGTGGGCCTGCTGCTGGGCCGCCGTTCGTAACGGGCGCGCAGGACGCCGCCTGGCGGCAGCTGCTACACACTTCCCCCGTAGCAGCGGCCGCAGGCCGCGTCATTCACGCAGCGCCAGGGCCTGCAGGCGCGCCAGCTCCTCCACGCCAATCTGCACACCTTCCTGTCGGGCCTTGGCCCGCGCGCGATAACGCCGCTCCCCGGCCATCCGCGTTACCCCCACTTCCTGCATGCGCTCCACCAGCTCGCGACTGCGCGCGGCGAAGTCATTGCCGGCCGCCTTGCTCGGGTCGATGACAATGATCAGCTGGCCGGTCCAGGGCGTCTGCGCCCCAGGGTGCTGGCTCCAGTCGAAACCAAAGGAGAAGTTGCCACCCGTCAGCGCAGCGGCCAGCAACTCGACCATCATCGACAACGCCGAGCCCTTGTGCCCGCCGAACGGCAACAACGCACCGCCATCGAGAATGGCCTTGGGATCGGTGGTGGGCTGGCCGTGGCGATCGACGCCGGTGCCGGGCGGCACGACCGTGCCCTGGCGCGCGGCGATCTGCACGTCGCCATGGGCCAGGGCGCTGGTGGCCATGTCGAAGACGATCGGATCATGGCCTTCACACGGCGCGGCGAAGGCAATGGGGTTGGTGCCGAACAGGGGCTTCTGGCCGCCATGGGGCACCACGCAGGTCATGCTGTTGACCACGCTCAAGGCCACCAGCCCCTCACGGGCGAAAGGCTCGACATCGGGCCACAGCGCGGCGAAGTGGTGCGAATTGCGAATCGCCAGCACCGCGATGCCGGCTTCACGCGCCTTGGCCAGCAGCAGCGGCCGGGCCGCCTCCAGGGCTGGCTGGGCGAACCCGCGCGCAGCGTCCACACGCACGAATCCCGACGCCACATCTTCGACCACCGGCACCGCTGCACCATCCACCCAGCCGCTCGCCATGGACGACACATAGCCCGGCACGCGGAACACGCCGTGGCTGTGGGCGCCGTCCTGCTGGGCGGTGGCACAGTTGTGCGCGAGCACCTGGGCCACCGAGGCCGAGGCGCCATGGCGCTGGAATATCTGGCTTAGCAACGGCACCAGCTGGTCGAAGGCCAGGGTCGTGGTATGTGGAGTGTCGACAGCAGGCATCACAAGCTCCTAGCAGGGGGGATAGCCGATTAATCACACCGCCCCCGCTCCCGTGTCAATAGCAGAGGCGCCGGAGGGGCGGTGGTACACAACTAACGCCGCCAACAGGCATGGAAAAACTACTTTGGGCGCCCATTTCGCGGCAATTGGAGCCGTCATGCCTACCCCTATCGTTCATGTGCCGTTTTTCCACCCCGACCTGCTGCGCAGCCGGTTTATCAGCAACGTCAGCCAGGCCTTCAGAGACGAACGCCTCAGCCAGGTGGAGCACGACTGGCTGCTGCTGGCCGACAAATCGCCTGATACCTTGCGCGTCGACCAACCGCTGCTGGCCCCCGACCAGCGCCTGGACCCGCAGCTGGCAGGCGCCATGGTGTTCAGCTACCCCGACCCGGCAAACCCCTCCGTTTACCTGTGGACGCTGCTGGACGGCATCCAGCCCTTTACCGACCGCACGGCCCTGGAGACTCGCCTGCGCACATTGCAAGGGGCGCCGCAGGCGCAGTTTGAACTGGAGCAGGTGCAGCAACCCTTGTTCGACAGCATCAGCGCCACCTATGTGTTGCAACGCGCCGACCACCTGGCCGAAGCAGCCCGCTGGTTCGGGCAACTGCCCAGCCTGGACGGCCAGCTGCACAAACGCGCGGAAACAACTCTGTCAGCCCATTTCTCCGACAAGGCCCCCGACGCCGACAACGTCTGGCTACAACGCGTCAGCCAGCACGATGGCACGGTCAGGCAGACCCAGACCCTGGCCGAATACCACCTGCAAGTGTTCGCCGGGCAACCGCTGGCCAGCGACGAGCAGCTCAACTGGCTGCCCCACGACGACCAGCCGCTGAGCGACGAGACTCGCACTGCGCTGCAAGCCACGCTGGACGAGAGCTTCACCGCCCTGCCCGATGCGTATGTCGCGGCGCTGCAGCAGGCCTGGCAACCCCAGCGTGCATCCCTTGCCCAACTCTATGGCGCGGCCTTCTACCAGGCCCTGCTGCAAGCGCGCGCCAACGGTCAATTGCTGGGCGAGCACTGGCCCTGGCTGCGCGCGGCCCTGACCGGGGGCCAGGCCTGCGGGCTGGCCTTGGCAGAACATGGCGAAACCACGCCACTGGTGACCGTGGCGGGTGCACTGCTGATCGCCGACCCTGCCGGGCCCTCGGTGTATGTCTACGATGGCCAGGGCGAACTGCAGCGCCACGCCAGCCATATGTCGTTGATGCTTTACCTGACCACATTGCCTGAAGCGCCTGCCGCCGTGGGCCAAGCCGACCATGAGGCATGGGCAGGGCTGGCACGCCCGCAGCTGCTGACCCCGCCCTTGGGCCCTACCCCGCTGCTGGCGTGCATGGACGCCATCGCCCAGTGCCAGGCGCGCAACCTGCGCAGCTGCCTGCTGCAACGCGGCGCAAGCCCCGGCCGCGCCATGGTGCTGGTCGACCAGGCGCTGGACGTTCGGGGGCTGCTCGACCAGCGCCTGCTGAACCTGGACCCAACGCGACGCTGGCGGCCGGTGCCACTGTTGCAACAAGGCGTGCTGCTGGCGCGGCCCGGCGCGCTGAAACAGACCGCCCAGTGGATGAAGCAACTGCACGAATTCAACAACCGCCACCAAGCCCTGCGCGGTGGTATTGCCGACCTGGAGGAAAGTGCTGCCGATGTACTGGACCCGGCCTTGAGCGTGATCAGCGCACACCTGTCGAGCCAGTCAGTGACCTTCGACCTGAGCGCCCCGGGGGACGAACAACCGCTGTGGGTCAGCCTGGCGGACGTCCTGGTAGAGCGCGTCAGCCGCCCCGAAGGGCGCCCGCGCTGGCTGCCAGCGGCCCAGGAGCAACACGGCGGGGTGCTCCAGGCACTGCCGAAAAGCCTGGTGACAGCGCTGCTGAACCACGCAGGCTCACGCCTGGACAAGACCTTTACCACGGTGCTGGAAGCCGACCGCGGCTTGCGCCTGCAAGGCCTGTGGGCCTGGCCCCAAGCCGAATCCCGGCAGATCCGCGAGGGCCTGCTGCGCCTGGAGCTGGGCATGCAACGGCGTTTTGGCAAGCTTGCGGCCGGCGCCCTCGACCCGTTGCAACAGGTGTTGGACTACCCACTGGAACATCAACGCCCCACTGGCGCAGGCCAGGCCAAGGCCCACGGCGTCAGCGTGCGCTTCAACGACCGGCCCGAGGCGGTGCTGAGCAACGTGTTCGTGGTACACACCGACGGCGATGATTCTGGCCAGGTGCTGCTCTGGTCGGTGCTGGCAGGCGTGGAGGTATTCAGCACCCGCACTTTGCTGCTGCAATCGCTGGGGGACCGCCTGCGTACCCCGCCACTGAACGTCGACTGGCTGTCGTTGTTGCCACCTGACGATGATGAAGCCTTGAGCCGGGCGCTGGGCCGCACACCCGAGGTGCCCCTGAGCCTGTCGACCTGGCCGATCACCGATTCGGTGCCCCGCCGGTTGCAACTCGATGAACGCCGACGTCAACGCCAGGCCGCCCGCAGTGCCTATCAACTCACCTGCACACTGCGTTTCAGCGGTGAGCTGGTTCGCCGCTACGTGCACCTCACCGCGGTCAAGGACGCCCTCACCACCTACCTGCAGGGACTGGATACTGCCCTGGACTACTGGCACCTGAAGACCACCCTGCCAAGTTGGCTCACCGATGCTTCCTCCCAGGAGCTCACCACCTATACCGCGCTGGTTGGCACCTGCGCGCGCCTGCAGGCATTGGGCGAGGACTATCTGTTCGACATCCCCGACCTCAGGACCTTCACCCGTGGGCGCGTGACTGAAAGGCTGCAGCAGGACTTGGGCGACAAGGCGCCGCAACCGGACGATGTGCTCATCACCCTGCGCCACTTTACCCCCGGCCTGGTGGGGGCCGGTGAGATCCCCTCGCAACTGCCTGCCGCTACCCAGGTGCAACGCGAGACCCTGACCACCGCCGCCATCGACCAGTTGACCTTGCTGCCCGGTACGCCTGCCATCCTCGAGATGACCGACGCCAGCCCATTGCCGGCGGGGCTGGACAGCGACTACGTGCGCAAGATGGTGGCCAGCCTCGACGTCGCCAGCCAGTATCGCCAGCTGCTGGCCACCCGCCTGAGCCCCGACGATGCCGACTACGCGACCCGGCAGTTGCGCTATAGCCGCCAGCTGACGGCAGAACTGATCACCGCGGCCTATCAGCAAAAACTGGCAAAGCGCCTGAGCGATACTGCGTACCGCTATGTGGCGGCCGTGCTGACCATGCCCGATGCCCTGGCGCGGCAACCCTTGGCCGGTGTCGATGTGGTGATCCGCCCCCTGCAGTTTCAAGCCGCCAGCTACCTTGACCCGGACACGGCGACAGGCATGCACCTGATCGGTCCCAAGGACATCACCCAGGGGCCGCTGGTGCTCTACACCCCCTACAACGAACAATCGGTGTTCCGTGAGTACGCCAATGCCGACGACCTGCTGGCCAAATTGCGCACCGACACGGCCATGCAGGCTGAAGTCATCGCCCAACTGGACCCGGCCATCAGCAACCGTTACGCACGCCACGGGTTTAACCACCCCCACTTGCCCATGCTGGGTGAATCGCCCCTGGACGTGGAACTGCGGCCCGATGGCACCCGGATACACCCCGCCACCCCGGTCGCCGGCAGTGCGCTGCACTACCTGTTCCAGGACAACCTGGTGGTATTGAAACGGGCCAACAAGACGGCCACGGTGACCACCGAGGAAGCGAACTGGACGACCTTCCGCTACTTGATGACCCTGGGCATCGAGCAGGGCTCCATCCTCCTGCCAGGCTCCCTGGCCAAAGTGCTCAACCTGTGGCAGAGCGAGAGCTGGTTCCAGGCTTCGATCGACGCCGCGTCCCGGCAACGCTGGGGCGAAGCCTTGACCGACTTCGTTGCAGCCCTTGGCCTGCTCGCCGGCTCGGAAAACTCTGCCGAACACATGATGGGCATCGGCCGTCGCCTGTGGCCCGCCGCCCCGCGCCCCGCGGCAGGCCTGCCGGCTATCCCGAACTTCCGCCTGGAGGCAGCGAAAACCGAGCGCATCAGTTTGTTCGAGGCACCTGAGGTGGACCTGCGGCGCATGACCTTCGACACCAGCCGCAACGTCTATGTCTACGCACATGAACTCTACGTAGTGATACAGGGGCGCGTGTGCAAGGTGCGCGAAGAAAACGGCCAATGGTTCCTCACCCGCGACCAGCGCGAGGGGCCACGCATCGAATGGCAGGCGAGCGGCGCTTGGGAACTGGTGATATCGGTGCCACCGTTGAGCAACGGCTACAACATCCTGCGCATCCTCGACCAGCATGGCACTGACCAGCAGATCAACCGTGTATTCATCACCCAGTACAAAGGCATGGCGCGCTTATTTACTGGCGACCCCGCGAAGGCCCAGCAGGTGTGCGCAGCCCACGCCCAAGCCTCCCATTACCTGATCACAGCACTGGAGAACCTCAATGCCCGCCAACCGCAAAAGTCGCTGCCGGCCCGCACCGAATCATTGTTGATGGACACGTTTGGCGTAGCCGCCACCACCCCGAAACTGCTGCACCAGGTGCGCCGTGCCCTGACCAGCGTGCTGTCGGGGCTGCAAGACCGCTCCCTGGAACCGCTCAACTCCCGCCGGCTGATATTCGGCCTGAACCGGCCGGGCTACACCCGCACTCACGGTTTCGTGTTTCGCGGCGATCACCACCGGCGCATCTTCCTGACCGAACAATTCTTTCAGCTGGACTTCAGCATCCTGCTCAACGTCGATCCGCTCAAGCGGATGATCGACCCGTTACTTCACGCCCAGGCCACCACCCTGATTCATGAAGTGTCACACCAGGCCAACCGCACCACCGACATCGCCTACCTGAACTCCGGCTACCCGCCGGTCGATACCCTGTACAACACCAGCGCCGGCCAGCAATTCTACATCCAGCAGCTGAACATGCACCGGCGCGGCCTGTCGCTGCAGACGCCTCATAACCGGCTGTTCAAGGTGGAAGACCGAACGAGCGGCGTGCTGCGTGACTTGGCCGATAAAGACGGCAAGGCCCTGGAGCGGGTGTACAAGCACACCGCAACCACGGAACTCGACGCGGCAAGGGAGGTGTTCATGCTCGACCCGTTGCGCCGCGCCCAGGTGATTCTCGACAACGCCGACTCCGTCACCCTGCTGGCAACGTCGCTGGGGCGTGAGCTCTGGTAACCCGCTTGCGCCAGCCCCCTGGCCACGGCAGCAGGGGGCCTCGATAAACAATAAGTGCGGGTCTATAAGCGAATTGCCATGATTGCGGGTTCCAGCCATTCGAGGCCAGGGGTTAGAATGGCGCATTGCTTCTGGAGCCTGCCATCGAAATGCCCGCCACCCCTGAACACTCTGACGCCATCACCGAGGCCGCCGCCCAGTGGTGCATGCGCCTGCACGCCGAGGATTGCTCGGCCCAGGAGCGCGCGCAGTTCGAACAGTGGCTGGGTGAAGACCCCCTGCATGCCCAGGAATATGCAGCCATGGCAGAGATCTGGACGCTGTCCGACCAGTTGCCACGGCCTGCGCCCGCCCCACGGGTGCACCTTCCCCAACGTCGTCCCGCGCTGCGTAGCTGGGCCGTGGCAGCGGCGATCAGCGCCGTGGCACTGCCCCTGGCTGCCTACACCGGCTGGAGCGCCGGCTGGCTGCCGGATGCGTACCAGCACGAGACCAGCCAGGGCGCCCTGCGCCACGTGGTGCTGGGCGATGGCACGCGGGTCGAGCTGAACCTGGACAGCGAGCTGAGCTACACCAACTTCAAGGACCACCGCCAGGTGCGGCTGAGCCGCGGCGAAGCCTTCTTCGAGGTCACCCACGACGCCCAGCACCCCTTCGTGGTCAAGGCCGCCGAGGGCCGCATCAAGGTCACCGGCACCCGCTTCAACGTGTGGAAATACCAGGACCAGGTGCGCGTGACCCTGGTGGAAGGCTCGGTGCTGGTCAGCAGCATCAACGCCGACCCGGACGGTGGCTTCCGCCTGGGCCCAGGCATGCAGGCGCGCTACAAGGCCGGCGACTACGAGCCGCAGCTGAGCCAGACCTACGCCGGCGACAACAGCCTGGCCTGGCGCGACGGCAAGCTGATCCTCGACAACCTGCCGCTGGCCGACGCCCTGCCGCTGATCAACCGCTACCTGGAAAAGCCCCTGGTGCTGGGCGACGACCACAGCGCACACATCCGCATCGGCGGCATGTACGACACCACGCGCATCCGCAACCTGGTGGCCAGCCTGCCCAAGGTGCTGCCCATCTACCTGACCCAGAACAACGAAGGCAACACGGTGCTCAACAGCATTCCTGCCCAGCCTTGATGTGAATCTTTTCCAACCTGTACACGGGGAAATCACGAATTTTCCACAGTTGGGGGTTCATGATTCAAGCGGTCCATTCGTCCTATACGTAGGAGCGATATTTCACCGGACCAGCTCTGGAACAGGAGTTTTCCCATGCACAACTCGCCAATGCCCACCCCCGCCCTGGCCGCGGCGCGCCCGCAAACCGCGACGCAGCCTTTGCCCGAGCGCTGCAGCAACAGCCAGATCAAGGTACTGCTCAAGGCGTACGGCCTGCGCACCAGCCTGATCCGCCTGAAGGTGATCGACGCCCTGCTGGGTGCCGAGCGCGAGGGCCGCAGCATTGGCGTGCGGGCGGTGCACACGCACCTGCAGGAGCTGGACATCCCGCTGTCGTTCCTGAGCGTGCGCGAGGTGCTCAAGCGCCTGGGCAGCGAAGGCGTGATCGAGATGCACGCCGACAAGACCTACGGCCTCAGCGAGCACGCCCTGGGCATGCTGCGCCCGCACTGACGCAGCCTCCCCGTAGCAGCGGCCGCCAGGCCGCGTCACGGCACAACCGGGCTCAGGGCTTGACCTTGCGGCGCATGATGCCGTTCAACACGACCACTACCACGGCGACGCCAATGGCGATGTACTGGAACAGTTTCTCGCTGATCAGGCCGTCCTTCTGCATCCACGACAGGCCCAGCATGATGGCCAGCACGGCGATGGAAATAAAGACGGAATAGATCAGGCGTTGCTTCTGGGTCATGGGGTACTTCCTGGTTCATTTGTATCGAATGGGTGTCAACAACCACACCAAGCACATACCCGATCGCGGGGATGCGCCGGGGTTTTCAGGGTCTCATAGTACAGTGCCCATCCTGCTTTGTGGACGGGTGCTTCACTCTATGAGGATTTACCCATGTTGCGTCGAATCACTCTGCTGATTCCCCTTCTCATGATCGCATCGCTGAGCGGTTGCTGGATGTTCATGCCACCAGGCGGTGGCGGCGGTGGCCACGGTGGCGGTGGTGGCGGCGGTGGTGGCGGCGGTTTCGGTGGCGGCCATGGTGGCGGCCCCGGCTTCATGCAAGGACGCTGATTCCGGAAGCGAGCCTGCGGGCTCGCTTTTTCCATGCCCGTGGCAGCTTTTTTATCCCTCCCCCATGCTTTCAGCACCCTCACGCTAGCGGCTAAACGCCACAACGCCTGTTTCTGCGCCCCTCCTCCTCGACACGCCGATTCGCACTACACAACAACACCCATTTTCCTACCGCACACATCACCGTTGCCGTCTGTAGCTGCGCGCGATACGCCTTAGAATTTGCCTGGCACAACCCCCTATCTGGAAGGGCATCCAGCTCCTTCGCCATTACAAGGACGTCAGCATGGACATCAATGACCTCAAGCAAGTCGATATCAGCCAACTGCCCCATTCGCTGCAACGCCTGATCGACTGCATTGGCGTGGAGAACGCCTATCACCTCACCTGCCTGTACGGTGGGCGCCCCAAGTACATCCCCAAGCATGCGCAGCGCACGGCGCTGGCCAAGCACTTGCCGCCCGAAGCCCTGGCACGGCTGATTGAACGTTTCGCCGGGCTGGCGCTGGAGATCCCCAAGGCCGATCACTTCAGCCGGCAATTGCGCAACCGGCAGATCCAGGAGGAAAGTTCCAAGGGCAGTTCGCGCAGTGAGCTGGCGGACAAGTACGGCCTGAGCCTACGCCAGATCGGCAATATCCGTCGCCAGGAAGCCGCGGCCCTGGCCGACCCGTCGTAAGCCATGGCAGCGGGTCCCGTAGCCGCCCAAGGCGGCTACGGGTTTGCCGCAGGCAGCGGTCAGAAATCGCGCTTGTAGAAGATATCCAATGAGCTGGCCACGCCGCTGGCCACTTCCACGTACACCTTCTTGCTCAGCTTGTAGCGCAAGGCAATGGTGTTGGCGGGCTCGAACACCCCCACGCCGTAGCGCAACGTGAGCTTCTCCGACAGGTTGCCGCTGGCCACCACGCTGGTGGTGGTGCCGCTGCCCTGGGTGTCGAGTTGGAAGTCCTGGATGCCCAGGTCCTTGGCCAGCGTGTCGGTCACCTTCGAACTGCCCGCCAGCCCCAACCCCAGCGCCGCCTGGGCGAGCATGTTGTTGTCCTCGCCGGTGGTGCTCAACGGGCGCCCCAGCACCAGGTAGGACAGCGCCTGCTCCTGGCTCATGGTGGGTTCGGAGAACACCTCGGTGGTCGGCTGTTCGGCGCTGCCGCTCAGGCGAATGCCGGCGATCACGTCATCGGTCTGGCGAATGGCTTCGATGTCCAGGTACGGCTGGGCGATGGGCCCGGCGAACAGCAGCCGCGCGCGGCGAATGGTCAGGCGCTGGCCATAGGCGCGGTAGCGGCCGTCGTTGAGGTTCAGCTCGCCGCGGGTGTCGAGGTTGTCACCGATGTGCAGGTGGCCGGCCAGGTTGGCGCTCAGGCCGAAGCCGGTGAAGGTCAGCTTGTCCTGCCCCACCTCGACATTGATGTCCATGGCCATGGCCATTGGCGCGGCCGCAGGCGGCGCCTGGTGGCCGATGATCACCGTGTCCTCCGAGACCTTGACCGTGGACGGCGGCAGCTCGCGCACGGTGATCGCCCCCGTGGGGATCAACACCTTGCCGGTAACCGCCAGCTTATCGTCGGCCAGCACGATGTGCAGGTCAGGTGCGGCCTCAAGCTCGGCGTAGGGTTCGACGGTGACCGGCAGCCGCGTGCCCTTGAGGCTGATGTCCGCCGCCAGCGCCTGGCCCCACTGCAGTTGGCCGCCCAGGCTGCCCTGGCCGGCCTTGCCGCTTTTCCAGTCGCCCTGCAGGTGCAGGCTCTCGCCGGCGATCTGTGCCTGCACCTGCAGGTCGGTGAAGCTGACCGGCAGCTGCGCGCCAGCGATCTCGCCGCCGCTGAGCTTGACCGTGCCATTGACCTGCGGGGCCACCAGGGTGCCGGCCAGCTGGCCGCTGCCGTCCAGGCGCCCGGCGAGTTTCTCGACCATGGGCGCAAACGGCCGGGCGATGCCGATGTCCAGGCCCTGCAGGCGGAAATCGCCGCTCAGTGGCTTGTTGCGGGCCAGCGGGTCGATGCGGGCGTTCACCTGCAGTTGCCCCAGGCGCTCGCCCTGGAACTGCAACTGGGTGTCGATGCGCCGCGGGCCCAGGGTGCTGCTCAGGCGCAGGACCTGGTAGGGGAAATCCAGCCATTGGTCCTTGTCCTTGAGGCGCAAGGTGCCACCGCTGGCGTCCACCAGCACTTGGCCCTTGGGCCCGCTGGCGGGCAGGTCCAGTTGCAGGTCGGCGTTGAGCAGGCCCTGCCAGGCGAAGTCCTTGGGCAGCCATTGGGCCAGGCTTTGCAGCGGGAACTGCTTGAGGTGGTAACGCAGCTTGGGCTCGGGCATCAGCCGCTGGTCTTCACCACACAGGCTGGCACCGCCCGACTGGAAGCAATGGGCGCCCAGGTTGAGGGTGCCGTTGGCCAGCCGCTCCAGCTTGGCGGGGCCGGCCAGGCGCCAGTCCTGGCCGCCAGCCTGGATGTCGGCGCTGGCCAGGCGGCCGCGCCAGTTGCCCTTGTCCAGGGTGCCGTCCAGGGCGGTGGCGAGCACCAGTTGCGGGCCCTTGAGGTCCAGTTGCAACTGCTGCTTGCGCAGGTCGCCGGCGGCCTTGGCGGTCAGCGTGCCCAGGGCGGTTTCGCCGGCGCGGATGCCGGAGGCCGTCAGGGCCAACGTGCCCTGCTGGGCCTTGCTGAGCGTGGCCGCCAGGTCGATGGCCTGCAGGCGGTTGTCGCCCAGGCCCAGGCCCTGCCCCTTGAGGGCCAACTCGCCCTGGGGCGCCTGCAAGGTGCCGGCGGCATCGATGCGGCCCTTCAACTGGCCCTGCAACTGCGGCCACAGCTGGCCCAGGCGTGGCAGGTCGAGGTCGATGCGCCCGGCCAGGCGCTGGTCCAGGCTGCCGCTGCCGTTGATGTGGTTGTCGCCCAGGCGGATGTCGAGGTTGGCCAGGGTCCAGCGCTGGTCGGCGCCCTGGGCCTTGGCCTGGAGCACCGCCGGCTGGCCGCGCAGGCGGCCCTTGAGGTCGAGGTCGGCGTCCAGTTGCAGCTTGCCGCCGGCCAGCTCGCCCTTGCTGCGCAGAGGGCCCGCCAGGTTGCCGGGCAGCTCCGCGACCCAGAACGCAGGGTCCAGGTTGCTCAGGTCCAGGGCGGCGTCCCAGCGCACGGCATCGGCGAAATACAGCTTCAGGCTGCCGCTGGCGGTGCCCTTGCCGGCCGCAAGGTTGAGCTGGGGCAGAAACACCGCGCCCAGGTCGCCGCTGAACGGGCTGGCCAGGCTGAAGGCGCCGGCGGGGCCGTTGAAGTCGCCGCTGAAATTGCCCATGTACTTGCCGTTGCGGTACGCCACTTCAGTGCTGAAGCGGTGCACGCTGACCTGGGGCTCGGCGACGTCGGGGTACAGGTGGTGCCACGGGAAGTCCAGCCAGTCCAGGCGCGCGTCGGCGCTCAGGCCGCCCTGCCAGCTCAGCTGGCCGTCGAGCTTGACCCGCTGGTTGTCGTTGGCGCCCAGTTGCAGGCCCTGGACCTTGGCGCCCTTGGCATCGGCGACGCCGGTCAGGGCCAGGTTCATGGCCTCGCCTTCGGCGGGCAACTGCGCCTTGCCGACGATCTGGTAGCCCGACTTGAGGTCACCCTTGGCGCTCAAGTCCAGCTGGTTGAGCTGCAGCGTGTCAGGCAGGCTCGGCGCCGCCTTGAATGCCGCGGAGACGATATGCAGCTGGGCCGGCAGGTTGTCGGCCAGCGGCTGCAGCTCGCCGCTGACAGTGGCCGGCAGGTAGCCGCTGCTCTGGCCGTGCAGCTGCAGGCTGTCGAGCAGGTTGCCGTCGATGTCCAGCGCCAGCTGCCACGGCTGCTCGCCCACCTTGGGCAGTTGCAGCTGGGCGGTGGCCTTGAGCGGCCAGCGCCCGCCCGGGGCGATGGTGCCGCTCAGGTCCAGGGCCAGGTCATCGCGCTGGGCGTGCAGCGAATCGATGCGCAGGCCATCGGCGGTCCATTGGGCGGCCAGCTTGAGCTTCTGCACCTGCTCGCTGCCGTCGATGGACAGGCTGCCCAGATAGATCTCGCCGACTTGCAGCTTGATCGGCAGCTTCAGGTCCGGCAGTTGCAGCGGCCCGCTGTTTTCGGACGGCGCGCTGGGCGGCAGGGTCAGGCTGATCTGTTCAACTTCCAGGCGTTCGATGCACAGGGTCAGGTGCAACAGGCACGAGGGCGACCACTCCAGCAACGGCGTCTTGAGCAGCAGGCGCGTGCCGCCCTGCTCCCAGCGCACCTCGTCGGCGCTCCAGTGGCCACCCAGGTGGCCGCGGAAGTTGTCCACCGCCAGGCCCGGCACCTGGGCCAGGGCCCAGCGGCTGCCGCCAGTGGTTTCCAGCACCAGCACGGCGCCCGCCACCACCAGCCCCGCCACGACGGCCACGCCGCCACCGGCCCACAGCAGGCCGCGTTTCAACACCCGGTTCAAAGCTCAGGCCCTATGGAAAAGTGAATGCGGAAGCCGCCCGGGTCTTCCAGGGCGTGCGCCAGGTCGACGCGAATCGGGCCCACCGGGGACACCCAGCGGATGCCCACGCCGACGCCGGTCTTGAGGCTGGGCAGCTCCAGGTTGTTGAACGAGTTGCCCTGGTCGACGAAGGTTGCGATGCGCCATTTCTCGGCGATGGAGTACTGGTATTCGACGCTGCCGGCCACCAGGTAGCGGCCGCCGATCTTGTCGCCATCGGAGTTTTCCGGCGACAGTGTCTGGTAATCGTAGCCGCGCACGCTCTGGTCGCCACCGGCGAAGAAGCGCAGCGACGGCGGGATGGCCTTGTAGCCGTTGGTGAGGCTGCCGCCGAACTGCACGCGACCCAGCAGGCGATGGTTCTCGCCCAGGGTGGTGAGGCCCTTGAGCAGCACGTTGCCGTGCACCAGGTTGGCGTCCGAGCCCAGGCCTTCCTTGGCCACCTGGGTGTCGAACTGCAGGCGGTAGCCGTTGTGCGGGTCGACCTTGTTGTCGCTTTTAAGGTACGAGTAGCTGATGCCCGGCATCAGCAGCGTGCTCAGGCCGCTGTCGTTGCCCAGGCGGTATTCCTCGCGCTGCCACTTGAGCGAGATCACCCGCTGCCAGCCGCTGGGCAGTTTGCTGTGCCACTCGGGGCCCACGGTCAGCAGCTTGCTGAGGCTGTCGGTGTCGGCGATTTCCTCGTACTGGTAACCGGCGGCCCAACGCAGCTTGTCGGTGAGCGGTGGGTCCAGCGGGCGGTCGTACCACAGGCCGATGTTCTGCCGCGGTGCGGACACCTCGGCCTCGGTGCCGTAGCTGTCGCCGTGGGAGTTGACCCAGTGGCGCGTCCAGTTGGCCTTCACCCGCGGGCCCACGTCGGTGGAATAGCCGGGGCCGATGCCGATGGTGCGCGGCTTGCGGGTCTTGAGTTGCACGTCCACCGGTATCACCTGCCCTTCGGCAGAGGTGGGCGCGGCGTCCACGCGCATGCTTTCGAAATAGCCGCTCGATTGCAGGGCCTGGTTGAGCTCGGCCACCAGCTGCGAGTCATAGGGGGTGCCGGGCTTGAACGGCACCATGCGTTGCAGCAGGTCGTCGTCGAACGGCGTGTCGCCTTCGAAATGCACGGCGCCGAGGGTGAAGCGCGGGCCACTGTCGTACACCAGCTCGATGTCGGCCACGCCGGCGACCGGGTCCACGGCCAGCCGCTGCTGGGTGAAATGGCCCTGGAAATAGCCGTAGCGCGAGGCCTGGTTGAGGATCAGCTGCTTGGCGTCCTGGTAATGGCCGTGGTTGAGCACGGCGCCAGGGCGCAGGTCGGCGCTGTTGGGCAGGCGGAAGCCCTTGAACTGGCTGGCCGGCCCTTCGAGGCGAATGGTGACGTTGCGCAGGTGAATGGGCTCGCCCGGCTCGATGCTCAGCACCAGTTGCGGGTTCGCGCCGTCCTTCACCCGGCTGGCAATGTGCGCCTGGTAGTAGCCCAGGGCCTGGGCGGCCTTGGCGGCCTGCTCTTCGGCGCCGTGGCTGAAACGCTCGAGGGCTTCGGCGTCACGGTCGCCGAGGCTGCCGATGTAGCCTTCGACATTGGCCTTGAGCTCGGAATTGGCTGGTTTTACCTGTACCACCAGTTCGCTTTGCGCGTGCGCGGCAAAACTCGTGAACAGCAACACCAGACCGCGGGTAAATCGTCCTGAAAACTTCATGGCGCGGATGCTATCACGGTAAAGCGGCGTTTTAAGAGCGGATCGGCCCTCGCAAGATTCTGATTCTAGACACGAATGTGTTCCAAATGTTGCGGGCTTGCATGAAAAAACACATGTTCACGGACCGGTCCCACGGCAATCTCGCCAATTTCCTCGTAGCCCTGGCGCTGGTAGAACGCCAGGTAACGGGGGTTGCCGGTGTCCAGCACGACCCCGTCGGAATGCTCGTCGTCGGCGCACCAATTGTGCACGGCGGTGAGCAACTGCTCGCCAAAGTGATGCCCCTGGTACTGCGGGTGCACCGCCAGCAGGGGCAGCACATGCACCGCTTCGCTGGGCAGGCAGGCCAGCACCGACTGGTAATATTCCAGGTAGCGGCGCGTGCAACCCAGGCCGGTGCTGAGCAGCATACGCAGGCGCCAGGCCCAGCTTTCGGTGATGCCCAGGCGGCGCTGGGGCGGTGCGATCAGGGCCACGCCCACCAGGCGGTCTTCATGCAGCAGGCCGATGCCGGGCAGGTCCTGGAAGAAATGCTGCTTGACCAGTTCGCGCACCGTGGCCCGCACCCGCTGCTCGTAGCCGGTGCGGTCGGCCTCGAACACGTAGGCGAAAGTCGGTTCGTGGCGATAGGCGTGGTACAGCAGCGAACGCACCTCGCTGGCGTAGCCGCCGTCCAGCATGACTACCTGGGCTGTCTCGGTGGCAGACTGGGACATGGTCAAGCTCCTGTGCACACGGCGCCGCTTGAGTGCGGCGCGTTCTTGTATTGGGATACGGCAGGGTCGCGAGGTTCCATCCAACTGGACCTTAGCAGTGCCGGCCCCAGCTCGCCATGCTGGCCCCAACCGGGCCCATCCGTTAGCATCGGCGTTTTACCCAGGACTGCCGCCTCCATGAAGATTGTCTCGTTCAACATCAACGGCCTGCGCGCCCGGCCCCATCAGCTGGCGGCGCTGATCGAAAAACACCAGCCCGACGTCATCGGCCTGCAGGAAACCAAGGTCAGCGACGAGCAGTTCCCGCTGGCCGAGGTGCAAGCCCTGGGCTACCACGTGCATTACCACGGCCAGAAGGGCCACTACGGCGTGGCCCTGCTGTCGCGCCAGGCGCCGCTGGCCCTGCACAAGGGCTTCAGCACCGATGAAGAAGACGCCCAGCGCCGCTTCATCTGGGGCACCTTCGCCGACGCCAACGGCAACCCGGTAACCATCATGAACGGCTACTTCCCCCAAGGCGAAAGCCGCGACCACCCCACCAAGTTCCCGGCCAAGCAGCGCTTCTACGCCGACCTGCAGGCGCTGCTGGAAGGCCAGTTCAGCAACGACCAGGCGCTGGTGGTGATGGGTGACGTGAATATTTCCCCCGAGGACTGCGATATCGGCATCGGCCCGGACAACGCCAAGCGCTGGCTGAAGACTGGCAAGTGCAGCTTCCTGCCCGAGGAACGCGAGTGGATGGCGCGCCTGAAGAACTGGGGCCTGGTGGACAGCTTCCGCCACCTCAACCCCGACGTCGCCGACCGCTTCAGCTGGTTCGACTACCGCAGCCGCGGCTTCGAGGACGAGCCCAAGCGCGGCCTGCGTATCGACCTGATCATGGCCTCGCACGGCCTGCTGCCACGGGTGGCGGATGCTGGCGTGGACTATGAACTGCGCGGGATGGAAAAGCCGTCGGACCACGCGCCGATCTGGTTGAAGTTGAGCTGAGTGCGATCCGTACCGCTATAGCTCGGTAGCCGTTGGCGAAGGCGACGCCGGCCCTTATTCACGTTGGAGATCTCCAGTGAACACCAGGGCCAGCGCAGCCTGGCGGCAGCGGCTACAAGCCGCCAGGTCACGTCGGGGAGCAAACCCAGGCGTCCTGCTTGTTCACATACTGGTAACCTGCTTGTCTTATTCTCCCCGGCACCCCTTCGGCCTCCCCGGTGCCTGCGACGATGTCCCGCCTCCCCCGCCTGCTGTTTTTCATCTGCCTGGCCCTGCCCCTCACGGCCTGGGCCGAGGTGCCAGTCCTGCGTATCCAGGGTTCCAATACCATCGGCGCCGAGCTGGGCCCGGCATTGGTGCAGGCGATGCTGCAGGACCAGGGGTTGAAGCAGGTCAAGGTGGAGCCCGGCGACCACGCCAACGAACAGCAGGTGTCGGCCGTGACCGTGGATGGCCAGCAGCTGCGCATCGAGATTGACGCCCATGGTTCCAGCACCGGTTTCAGCGCGCTGGAGCATGGCGAGGCCGACCTGGCCGCCGCCTCACGGCCCATCAAGGACAGCGAGCTGGTGGCGCTGGACCGCCTGGGTGACCTGAAGAGCGCCGAGGCCGAGCAGGTGATCGCCATCGATGGCGTGGCGGTGATCGTGCACCCCGACAACCCCTTGCGGCAGCTGAGCACCGAGCAACTGGCGCGGATTTTCGCCGGCGAGGTGCGTGACTGGGCCGAGGTGGGCCTGGGCCACGGCCCCATTCACCTGTACGCACGCGATGACCAGTCCGGCACCTGGGAGACGTTCAAGGAGCTAGTGCTGACCCCGCGCGGCAAGAACCTGGCGCCCCAGGCCCTGCGCCTGGAGTCCAGCGAACAGCTGTCGGACGACGTCAGCCGCGACCCCCAGGGCATCGGCTTCATCGGCCTGCCCTACGTGCGCCAGGCCCGCGCCCTGGCCATCGGCGACGGCGCCGCGCAAGCCATGGCGCCCACCATCAGCCTGATCGCCACCGAGGATTATCCCTTGTCGCGGCGCCTGTATTTCTACCTGCCGCCGGCGCGCAACAACCCCTGGGCCCAGGCGCTGGTGCGTTTTACCCAGAGCGACAAGGGCCAGGCCATCGTCGCCCGCTACGGTTTCGTCTCGCAGACCGTGCAGGCCATCCAGGTGCCCGCCACGGCGAACATGCCCGCCGACTATCGCCAGCTGGCGGCCGACGCCCAGCGCCTGTCAGTGAATTTCCGTTTCGCCGAGGGCAGTGCCAGCCTCGACAACAAGGCCATGGCCGACGTGCAGCGGGTGCTGGCCTACCTGCGCGCGCGCGGCAAGACCTTCAAGGACGTGACCCTGGTGGGCTTCGGCGATGCCAAGGACGACAGCGCCCGCGCGCTGCTGCTGTCGCGCCTGCGGGCCATGACCGTGCGCCGCGAGCTGGCGCGCAGCGGCGTGGTGCTGCGCGACATTCGCGGGCTGGGGGCAGAGATGCCGGTGGCGACCAATGACATGGACGAAGGCCGCATCAAGAACCGGCGGGTGGAGGTGTGGGTGTATTGAGTGCGGACGCGGCCTGCGGCCGCTGCTACGGGTGCGGTGTGTGCAGGATTTCGCTGCTGCTACACCGGTGGGGTCAACCCTGCTCGCGCGCGCTGCGCAGCAGCTCCTTGGGCACGTACTTGCCGATCTCGTATTTGCCAATCGCCGCGCGGTGCACTTCATCCGGGCCGTCGGCCAGGCGCAGGGTGCGCTGCATGGCGTACATGTAGGCCAGCGGGAAATCCCCACTGACACCTGCGCCACCATGGATCTGGATGGCGCGGTCGATCACCCGCAGCGCCACGTTGGGCGCCACCACCTTGATCTGCGCAATCTCGCTCTTGGCCACCTTGTTACCGGCGGTGTCCATCATGTAGGCGGCCTTGAGGGTCAGCAGCCGGGCCATGTCGATTTCCATGCGCGAGTCGGCGATCTTGTCGATGTTGCCGCCCAGCCGCGCCAGCGGCCGGCCGAAGGCGGTGCGCTCGACCGAGCGCTTGCACATCAGCTCCAGCGCCCGCTCGGCCATGCCGATGGAGCGCATGCAATGGTGGATACGGCCCGGGCCCAGGCGCCCCTGGGCGATCTCGAAACCGCGCCCCTCGCCCAGCAGCACGTTGTCGTAAGGCACGCGCACGTTGTCGAACAGCACCTCGGCATGGCCGTGGGGCGCATCGTCATAGCCGAACACCGGCAACGGCCGCACGATTTTCACCCCGGGGGTGTCCACCGGCACCAGAATCATCGAATGCTGCTGGTGACGCGGCCCGTCCGGGTTGCTCAGGCCCATGAAGATGAGGATCTTGCAGCGCGGGTCGCAGGCGCCCGAGGTCCACCACTTGCGGCCGTTGATCACCCACTCGTCACCCTGGCGCTCGGCGCGGGCGGCCATGTTGGTGGCGTCGGACGAGGCCACGTCCGGCTCGGTCATGGCGAACGCCGAGCGGATCTCGCCGCGCAGCAGCGGCTCCAGCCAGCGGCGCTTGTGCTCCTCGCTGCCGTAGCGCACCAGCACCTCCATGTTGCCGGTGTCGGGCGCCGAGCAGTTGAACGGCTCGGGGCCCAGCAGCGAGCGGCCCATGATCTCGGCCAGCGGCGCGTATTCCAGGTTGGTCAGGCCGGCGCCCAGTTCCGATTCGGGCAGGAACAGGTTCCACAGGCCTTCGGCGCGGGCCTTGGCTTTCAGCTCTTCCATGATCGCGGTGGGCTGCCAGCGGTCGCCTTCGGCCACCTGGCGTTCGAACACCGGCTCGGCTGGGTAAACGTATGCATCCATGAACGCGGTCACGCGTTCACGCAATTCCTGAACCTTGGGCGAATAAGCGAAATCCATGGGGCAGCTACCTTTGAGCAAGGGTTGTCGTGGGCATGGATTCGATGCTAGAACAGGCACCAAGATTTATCTAACCTATTCTCGGCGTCTATTATCATTCATCACCGATATAGGATGACGCGATGCATCGGCACAACCACAACAAGAGCGCTGCCACATGAATCTGAGCAAGGTCGACCTGAATCTGTTCATCGTCTTCGACGCCATCTACACCGAGGCCAACCTTACCCGCGCCGGGCAGATCGTCGGCATCACCCAGCCGGCGGTGTCCAACGCCCTGGCCCGGCTGCGCGAAACCTTCAATGACCCGCTGTTCGTGCGCACCGCCCAGGGCATGGTGCCCACGCCCATGGCGCAGAACATCATCGGCCCGGTGCGCAACGCCCTGTCCCTGTTGCGCGTGTCGGTGCAGGAAAGCCGCATCTTCAACCCGTTGCAGGCCAGCAAGACCTTCCGCATCAGCATGACCGACCTCACCGAGGCGGTGATCCTGCCGCCGATGTTCCAGCGCCTGCGCCGCCTGGCACCCGCCGTGGTGATCGAAAGCTTCCTGTGCAAGCGCCGCGAGACCACCAAGGAGCTGGCCGCCGGGCGCCTGGATTTCGCCGTGGACGCACCGTTGAACACCGACCCGCAGGTGCGCCACGTCAAGCTGATGGAGGACCAGTACGTGTGCGCCCTGCGCAAGGGCCACCCGCTGAACAAGGAAAAGATCACCCTGGACGACTACCTGGCGCTCACCCACATCCACATCTCCAGCCGCCGCAACGGCCTGGGCTACGTGGACCTGGCGCTGGGCAAGATGGGCCTGCAGCGCAAGATTGCCTTGCGCTCGCAGCATTACCTGATGGCCTCCCAGGTGTTGCAGCAGACCGACATGGTGATGACCGTGCCCGAGCGTTTCGCCCGCCGCCACGACCTCAACTACGTGGCCCTGCCGGTGAACGACGTGCCGCCGGTGGAAACCCACCTGTACTGGCACGAAAGCACCGACCAGGACCCGGCCAACCGCTGGATGCGCGAGCAGATGATCGAACTGGGCCAACTGGTGAGCCGCGCCGACCACCTGCCCCAGGCCGCCAGCGCCGGGCGCTGACGGCCACGGCGGTCACGGTTCCAGGGGTTGGAAATACTGGCGCGCCTGGGCCGGGCTGATGGGGCTGCGCCACACCCTGGCCGGTGCATTCTGCGCTTCCCATTGCGCCCCCAACCGCGCCTGGTCAGCCCGCTTCACATGGGCCGCGGCGAAGTTGTCGAAGGCGTAGCGCAGCTTGCCGTAGTGGAAATGCGCCACCCACAGGTCCCCCCCGCTGGCCACGTCGACCATCACGTATTCCTGCAGGAATTGCTGGGTGTCCAGTTCCGGCACCCGCCCTGCACGGCGCTCCAGGCGAATGGCCTGCTGGCCCAGCAGGTACTCGGCGTGCGCCATGGTGGGATGCGGCATGGCCTTGGTCAGGCGAATGCGCAGGCGCGTGGCCTGGGCGACTAGCTCCGTGCCCCGCCCCCGCAAGCGCTCCACCAGTGCCACCGTGTCATCGGCGGCGGTGGACAGGCGTTCAATACTCGTCGCCAGCTGCAGCAGCCTGCGGCCTTCGTTGCTGATCAGGTCATCGATGCTCGCCAGGACCATGCCACGTCGGGCGTAGCCTTCGGCGCGCAGCACCAGGGCCTCGCTGCTGTCGAGCTGCACCCGTGCCTGTGCCTGCAGGTCCGCCAGGCGCGCCTGGGTGGCCGCCGCTTGGCGCAGGGCCCAGCGGTTGTCGGCTTCAAGGTCGTAATGGCGTACCGTGCCATCGCCCAGTTCCACGGCCATGGAGCGCTGGGCCCCCGTGCCACTTTCGGTGCCGATCAACACCTCGTCATCCACCGTTTCGAACACCCGCCTGCGCGGGCCGCCCTCCGGCTGCGGGCGGCGTGGCCGCTCGGGGCTTGCCGCCAGCCCGCGCGTGGCCTCATCCACCAACGCCTTGAGGTGATTGACCAGGCGCTTCTGGTAACGCAGGTCGATGTACTGGGCGTAGACACTGGTCCACTCCTCCAGCCGCCAGCGGAACAGCTCCGTGGCCGTGGCAAACTGTGACAGCACGCGCTGGCGCTGGGCAGCACTGAGATCGACCACCTCGGTGTCGCGCCAGGTGGCGAGCAGAATATCCAGCTGACGCACATCGCGTATCACCAGCTCGCCCAGCAGCAAGCGCTCCGGGCTGGTGGACAGCTGCGGCTTGAGCACCAGCTTGAGCAGTATTTCTGCCTTGACCGCACCGTCCATCCGGGGTCGGTAATCGTAACCGCCCTCGCGCATCAGGCGCCCGATTTCCGCCCGCCGTGGCGCATCCAGCGAAGCGCTGTGCCACTCACTTTCAAACCGCGCGCTCCATTCATGAATGAAATCGGCAATTTCCAGCAGCTTGATCCGCACCTCCTGGGTGGCCCCCAGCGTGCGGTTCATGGCATCGGTAAAGGCGCCGAGGGTCAGCTCCCCGCGTTCTGCCGCGTCGATCAGGGTCTGGTGCGCCGCCTGCCGTACGCCGAACTCTTCGCGCACTGCCTGGCGGCGAATCTTGCCCATGCGTATCAGCAACTGCATGCGGTCCATGCCCTGGTAACGGGTGCCCTGGTAAGCGCGGCGATAGACGCCCTCGGGCAGGTACGCGCGGTGCTCCGCAAGGCTTGCAAGGTAACGTTCGCAGGCTTTCACCTCTTGAATGGCCAGGTCGACCACGGTCTTGCGCAGCGCCTCGTCGGGTACACCGGCCGCGGCAAAACGTGAGCGAGCCGCTTCGGTGGCACGCAGCCGTTGGGTGGTGTCACGCTCGTCGGCGATCAGCCGGCTGAAAATCCGCCGTTGCCGGCGCACCATGGCGTCGCCTAGCCAACGCGGCAACCGCGCCTGGATCGCCAGGGGCAGGCGTTCCACCAGGCTGTCGGCCACCGCGCTGACCGCCGCACCGCCCCCTGCCAGCCCGCCGTCCACCAGGCGTCCGGAAATTGCGCCGTGGGTTTGCCACTGGCCACGGGCATCCAGCCTGACTGGCTGGCGGTAGGTTTTCAACGCGGTGCCGCGCAACCTCCAGGTGTGGTAAGTAACGTCCCATTGCACCGCGTACGCATGCCCACCGCGCAGGATGTACTGCCCACCGGCATAGCGGTAAATCCCTTGCTCGGCTGTCTGCAACAAGGCAATCGCCAGGTCGCTTTCATAACCGCGAAACGCCGACACATGGCCTGGGCCATCCAGCGGCGCCAGGCGCGCCACCGCCTGGGCCTGGCGGGCACGGACACTGGCACGCAGCCCCTTCACGTTGCCAAGGCCGCCGGCCACGGTACCGGGCAGTATGTCCATGGCCGCGCCCACCAGGGACGCCAGCATGTTTTCCAGCTCCAGCAGACCGTTCGCCCCCTCACCGCGGCGGAACGCCTTGACCGCTTCGACGGCACTGTCGAAAGCGTCGTAGACCGCCACCACGGAGCCGGCGAATGGCAGCAGCCCGACCAACACCTTGATAACCATGAAAATACTGTCGTGACTGCGCGCGGCGGCTTCGAGCCACAACTGGTCCTGGGAGCGCGCGGTGGCGCGGTGATTGCTGATCAGGCGGCCCATCTGCAGGTTCAGCTGGTACTCGGCCACGCTGCTGGCCACGCCGATGCGCTCGCCGGGCACCAGCCAGCCATCGAAGTTGCGTAGCTGGGCCTCACGGATGTAGGCGCCGTGGTCGCTGGCCAGCCCGCTGGTGACCAGCGCTGCCAGATAGTCGACCATGCGTGACTCCAGGCTCATCTGCACCAGCCGGCGGCAAGCCTCGGCCATGCTCCCGTGCTGGGTCAGCACCTGGCCGTTGGGCGCGTCAGGCAGGTACAGCACCGTCAGCCCGGTGCCCGGGTCGTTGATCAACACCGCCCCGGCCAAGGCGCTGCCAGCGGGCGTGCCGGTGCCCTTGAACAGCACCCAGTGCAACCGGGCCGCAGGGTTGTCCAGCAACGCCAGCGCCTGGGCATCGAGCCGCGAGCGGCGCAGGGCCAGTTGGCCGTGCAGGCGCAGGCTGGCCTGCCAAGGTGCCAGCAAGGCAGTGCGGCGGGCCAGGATGGCTTCCTGGCTTTCACCGGGCAAGCCCTTGAAGGCATCGCGCAGGCTGCGCTCGTAGCGAGCCGGCAGATCCAGTTCCTCGAACAGCACCCGCAGTTGCGCCAGTGTCGGCAGCGCCACGCTGGCCGCCACGCCGCGCGATTCAACGTGAGCAAAATGCAGGCGCTTGGCGATTTCTTCGTCTATGCCGGCAAGCGCCAACTGCACCAGGGACAGTTGCTCACGAGCCTCGCTGGGCCGGGTGATCATGATCAACGGGGTACCGGGCGCCCCTGAGCCGGGGACCGTCTCGCGCACCGTGGCCAGCGAGACGGGCAGGTCGATGACCAGGTTTTCCGGTTGCAGACCGAAATCCTTTTGCAGGCGCTGCGCGAGGGCTGCGCCCGCGAACTCGTCGCGCGGCGGCACGTCGCGCGCCAGCACCCCCTGTGCCTTGTCCAGGGCGGCGAGGTAGTCGGCCAGGCGCTGGCTCAACTCTTCCTGGGCCTGCGGGTTCAACCCGCGCAACCAGGTTGGCAAGCCCTCGGCCAGGGTTACGGTCTCGTGCTCGAACAGCACGTCGAGGAACGCCTGGTCACGCGCGTCGTGGCGGGGCGCCTCCAGCGCCTGCAAGGCTTCCTGGCGCCAACGCTGCATCGACGCTGCGGGCGAGTCGGCGTCAGCGTAGAAGCACTTGCCCTGCTCGATGGCCAAGGCATGCTGATGCAACTGGCGCCATTGGCGCTTGAGGCCTACATCGAAGGCGTTACCCACGATAGGTGCGTAGGAAAACGACACCTGCGCAGGCAACGTCGGGTCGGCCTCGGCAAGCCCCTCCAGCACGGCCATCTGGAAGGCGTCCAGCGACTCGAAATACGCCAGGCCGCCGTGGGTGCCGGGCCAATACACCTGCACGCCCCAGGTGCCGGCGGTGTCATGCACGGCGCTGGCATGGGTAATGACCATGACCCCAGCCAGCACATCGTTGCCATCGGCACCCAGCAACGCCACATCGGCAACCAGGGTGTTACCGACGGGCCGCTCGGCATCGTCCGGGTGGTCCAGCAACGCTTCCAGGCGGCTGGCCTGCTCGCCCTTGAGCTGCCCCAGCGCCTGCATCATATCGAACTCGGCGCGCAGGGCCTTGGCGTGGGCCGCGCTGAGGGTGTCGAAGAGGATATGGCCAGGGGCAAGCTCAGCCCAGGCGTCGCTGCGGCCGAGCAGCGGACGCGCGGCCAACAGGCAGGCCTCACGCGCGGCCCCGATCGCCTGTTGGTAACCGCGAAGGGTGCGCCATAGCGCCGACTTCAAGTCGGCATTGTCACCGACAGTAGCGCGGACGGCCGCCTGCTGCTGGCTGACTTGCCAATCACGCCAGTACGGGTCGATTTCTTCGGCAAAGGCGCCAAACAGCAGCGCGGGGGGAGCAAGCGGTAGATCGGTCATGGGCTGCAGTCCTTGCAGGGGAATGAGCGCCCATTGGGCCCGGCTGCCCGGCGTGCCAGGTGGTAATTACCTAACGGCCCTGCTTGACGTTAACGTCAAGCAGGGTTTACGTTGACGTCAACCATCCTGCCGAGCCTGACCATGACGTACAGCATCTCCGACCTGTCCCGCGAACTGGACATCACCACCCGCGCCATCCGCTTCTATGAGGAGCAAGGCATGCTCAGCCCCGAACGGCGTGGCCAGGAACGCATCTACTCACCGCGGGACAAGGTCACCCTGAAGCTGATACTGCGCGGCAAGCGCATCGGTTTCTCCCTGGCCGAGTGCCGCGAGCTGATCGAGCTGTACGACCCCAGCGGCAATCACAAGCAGCTGGCCAGCATGCTCGCCAAAATCACCGAGCGCCGCGCGCAACTGGCCCAGCAACTGCTCGACATCCAGCAGATGCAACTGGAACTGGACACCGCCGAGGAGCGCTGCACCCAGGCCCTTGCCGAGCTCGGCGCCCACCCTGTTACCGCCCAGGAGTAACACCATGGCCCTGCCCCACAGCGTGCGCCTGGTCGAAGTCGGCCCCCGCGACGGCCTGCAGAACGAGGCTAGCCCCATCAGTGTCATCGACAAGGCACAGCTGGTGAACGAGCTGGCCGCCTGTGGCTATGCCTATATAGAGGCCGGCAGTTTCGTTTCGCCCAAGTGGGTGCCGCAAATGGCTGGCTCTGCCGAGGTGTTCGCCAGCCTCCAGCGCGTGCCAGGGGTGACCTACGGCGCGCTGACGCCCAACCTGCAAGGCTTCGAGGCGGCACTGGCGGCTGGCGCGCACGAGGTGGCGGTGTTCGCCGCAGCGTCCGAGAGCTTTTCCCAGCGCAACATCAATTGCTCCATTGCGCAGAGCCTGGAACGCTTCGCGCCGGTGATGGCAGCGGCCAAGGCCGCCGGTGTGCCGGTGCGCGGCTACGTGTCCTGCGTGCTCGGCTGCCCCTACGAAGGCGCCATCGCCCCCGCCCAGGTGGCCGCCGTGGCGCGCGAGCTGCACGCCATGGGCTGCCGGGAAATCTCCCTGGGCGACACCATCGGCGTCGGCACCCCCGGTGCTACCCGCAACCTGTTCCAGGCCGTGGCCCGGGAGGTGCCGCTGGCGCAGCTGGCCGGGCACTTCCATGACACCTACGGCCAGGCCCTGGCCAATATCTACGCGGCGTTGCTGGAAGGCGTCAGCGTGTTCGACAGCTCCGTGGCCGGCCTGGGCGGCTGCCCGTACGCCAGGGGCGCCAGCGGCAACGTCGCCAGCGAGGACGTGCTGTACCTGCTGCAGGGCCTGGGTATCCAGACCGGCATCGACCTGGACCGGGTGATTGCCGTGGGCGAGCGCATCAGCCAGCAGCTGGGCCGCGCCAACGGCTCGCGGGTAGCACAAGCGCGCCGGTGTGGCTGAGGGGTGTTACCCCTCCCGCGTTTTCCGAGTATCAGGGAAACACTTTGAGCGTTCCTTTTCCGACACCCGCGTGCCTTGGAGCGACCAAACCCCCGTTTTCATTGGGCTTCGAAAAGTTGGCACGGCATCTGCTTTATCTCTTGCACAACAAAAACAAAAAACTCAGTACCACCCAATAAAAACAACACGTAACGGCTCTGGCATAACAAGAACAAACGCGGCAGAGGCGAAGCTAACAGATTTTTTTGGAGAGGATGCGCCACCGGGGCTTGCCCCACACCGTACACAGAACAATAAAACTGCCCCGAGGCAGCGACGTACCGGTGACAGGCGAATCAGCGCTCAAAAAAATACGTTTGCTCTTGACCCAGGATGTGGGTCACACGAAACAGCGGTAAAGGGTCACGGTCGCCAAAAACAACAACAGGCCGCCCCTCAATAATAAAAAAAGAGCAGGCAACAAGACCTTGAGGGGAGCTTCGGCTCCCCTCAGTGCTTTCCGGCATTCCCCACTTCCCCCGTAGCAGCTGCCGAAGGCTGCGTCCGCCTCCCTCCGTTTACCCGCTGAACCGCAGTGCCCATGACGCGGCCTGGCGGCCGCTGCTACGAAAAACCGTGTGTGGCCGCTGCTCGGACGAATTTGACAACCCGCACAGGGGTGCGACAAAGTGTCACCTCACCCGCACACTTCCCCACGAAACGGGTAACAGGGAAACACATCGGGGGTGTGAAAACCCGGTGAAAAATTCCTGAAAACGGCGAAAGCCCCGAATTCATTGGGTTTTGAAAAGTTGGCACGGGACCTGCTATATCTCTCGTACAACAAAAACAATAAAACGGCAGTACCCAATAAAAACAACACGTAACGGCTCTGGCATAACAAGAACAATCGCGGCAGAGGCGAAGCTAACAGATTTTTTTGGAGAAGATGCGCCACCGGGGCTTGCCCCACACCGTACACAGAACAACAAAACTGCCCCGAGGCAGCGACGTACCGGTGACAGGCGAATCAGCGCTCAAAAAAATACGTTTGCTCTTGACCCAGGATGTGGGTCACACGAAACAGCGGTAAAGGGTCACGGTCGCCAAAAACAACAACAGGCCGCCCCTCAATAATAAAAAAGAGCAAGCAACAAGACCTTGAGGGGAGCTTCGGCTCCCCTCAGTGCTTTCCGCGATTTATTCCCTCCCCCTTCCCACCGCACCGATTTGACAGCCCGCGCCAGCAGGTTTACGTTAACGTAAAGGTCAGCATTCATTTCATAAAAACAATCCATGAAGGGCCACCCATGCGCTACCCGACCCTGAATTTCGCCCTGGGCGAAACCATCGACATGCTCCGCGACCAGGTGCAGGCCTTCGCCGCCGCCCAGATCGCCCCGCGCGCCGCGCAGATCGACCGTGACAACCTGTTCCCCGCCGACCTGTGGCGCCAGTTCGGCGACATGGGCCTGCTGGGTGTTACCGTGCCCGAAGCATACGGCGGTGCCGGCCTGGGCTACCTGGCGCACGTGGTAGCCATGGAGGAAATCAGCCGCGCCTCGGCGTCGGTGGCGTTGTCGTACGGGGCACACTCCAACCTGTGCGTGAACCAGATCAACCGCAACGGCAGCCACGCGCAGAAGCTCAAGTACCTGCCCAAGCTGATCAGCGGCGAGCACGTCGGCGCCCTGGCCATGAGCGAGCCCAACGCCGGCTCCGACGTGGTGTCGATGAAGCTGCGCGCCGACAAGCGTGGCGACCATTACGTGCTCAACGGCAGCAAGACCTGGATCACCAACGGCCCCGACGCCAACACTTATGTGATCTACGCCAAGACCGACCTGGAAAAAGGCGCCCACGGCATCACCGCCTTCATCGTCGAGCGCGACTGGGCCGGCTTCACCCGCAGCAACAAGTTCGACAAGCTGGGCATGCGCGGCTCCAACACCTGCGAGCTGTTCTTCGACGACGTGCAGGTGCCGGAAGAGAACATCCTCGGCGTGCTCAACGGCGGCGTGAAGGTGCTGATGAGCGGCCTCGACTACGAGCGCGTTGTGCTCTCGGGCGGCCCCACCGGCATCATGCAGGCCTGCATGGACCTGATCGTGCCCTACATCCACGACCGCAAGCAGTTCGGCCAGAGCATCGGCGAGTTCCAGCTGATCCAGGGCAAGGTCGCCGACATGTACACCCAGCTCAACGCCAGCCGCGCCTACCTGTACGCCGTGGCCCAGGCCTGCGAGCGCGGCGAGACCGCGCGCAAGGACGCCGCCGGGGTGATCCTGTACACCGCCGAGCGCGCCACGCAGATGGCCCTGGACGCCATTCAGATCCTGGGCGGCAACGGCTACATCAACGAATTCCCCGCCGGGCGCCTGCTGCGCGACGCCAAGCTGTACGAGATCGGCGCCGGCACCAGCGAGATCCGCCGCATGCTGATCGGCCGCGAGCTGTTCAACGAAACCCGCTGACGGAGCGCGCCCCATGGCTACCCTGCACACCCGACTCAACCCGCGCGCCGCCGACTTCATCGCCAACAGCGCGGCCATGCTCGAACAAGTTGGCGCCCTACGCAGCCTGCTCGCCCAGGTGCACGAAGGCGGCGGCGCCAAGGCCCAGCAACGCCACACCTCACGCGGCAAGCTGTTGCCGCGCGAGCGCATCAACCGCCTGCTGGACGCCGGCTCGCCGTTCCTGGAAATCGGCCAGCTGGCCGCCCATGAGGTGTACGACGAAGCCGTGCCGGCCGCTGGCGTGATCGCCGGCATCGGCCGCATCGAAGGCGTGGAATGCATGATCATCGCCAACGACGCCACGGTCAAAGGCGGCAGCTACTACCCGCTGACCGTAAAGAAACACCTGCGTGCCCAGGCCATCGCCCAGGAAAACCGCCTGCCGTGCGTGTACCTGGTGGACTCCGGCGGCGCCAACCTGCCGCGCCAGGACGAGGTGTTCCCCGACCGCGAGCACTTCGGCCGGATCTTCTTCAACCAGGCCACCATGAGCGCCCAGGGCATCCCCCAGGTCGCCGTGGTCATGGGCTCCTGCACCGCAGGCGGTGCCTACGTGCCGGCCATGTCGGACGAGACCATCATGGTCCGCGAGCAGGCGACCATCTTCCTCGCCGGGCCGCCATTGGTGAAAGCCGCCACCGGCGAGGTGGTGACCGCCGAGGCCCTGGGCGGCGCCGACGTGCATTGCAAAGTCTCGGGCGTGGCCGACCACTACGCTGACAACGACGAGCACGCGCTGGCCATTGCCCGGCGCTGCGTGGCCAACCTCAACTGGCGCAAGCTGGGCCAGCTGCAGTGCCAGGCGCCAATCGCCCCGCTCTACCCGGCCGACGAGCTGTACGGCGTGATCCCGGCCGACGCCAAGCAGCCCTTCGATGTGCGCGAAGTGATCGCGCGGCTGGTGGACGGCTCGGTGTTCGATGAGTTCAAGGCGCTGTTCGGCACCACCCTGGTGTGCGGCTTCGCCCACCTGCACGGCATGCCTGTCGCCATCCTCGGCAACAATGGCATCCTCTTCGCCGAGGCCGCGCAAAAAGGCGCGCACTTCATCGAGCTGGCCTGCCAGCGCGGCATCCCGCTGTTGTTCCTGCAGAACATCACCGGCTTCATGGTCGGGCAGAAATACGAGGCCGGCGGCATCGCCAAGCACGGCGCCAAGCTGGTGACCGCGGTGGCCTGCGCGCGGGTGCCGAAATTCACCGTGATCATCGGTGGCAGCTTCGGCGCCGGCAACTACGGCATGTGCGGCCGCGCCTACGACCCACGCCTGTTGTGGATGTGGCCCAACGCGCGAATCGGCGTGATGGGTGCCGAACAGGCCGCCGGCGTGCTGGTGCAGGTCAAGCGCGAGCAGAGCGAACGCGCCGGTGGCAGCTTCAGCGCCGAGGAAGAAGCGGCGCTCAAGCAGCCGATCCTCGAACAATACGACCGCCAGGCCCACCCCTACTACTCCAGCGCCCGCCTGTGGGACGACGGCGTGATCGACCCGGCGCAGACCCGCGACATCCTCGCCCTGGCCCTGTCGGCCGCCCTCAACGCGCCCATCGAACCCAGCCGCTTCGGCATCTTCCGGATGTGACCATGAACGATTTCGATACCCTGGAACTGACCCGCGACCCGCGCGGTTTCGCCACCCTGTGGCTCAACCGCCCCGAAAAAAACAACGCCTTCAACGCGCAGATGATCCGCGAACTGATCCTGGCGCTGGACAGCGTGGCCGCCGACGCCAGCCTGCGCTTCCTGCTGATCCGCGGCCGCGGCAAGCACTTCTGCGCCGGCGCCGACCTGGCCTGGATGCAGGCGTCGGCGCAGCTGGATTTCAACACCAACCTGGACGATGCCCGCCAGTTGGCCGAGCTGATGTACAACCTGGGCAAGCTCAAGCTGCCGACCCTGGCCGTCGTCCACGGCGCGGCCTACGGTGGCGCGCTGGGGCTGATCAGCTGCTGCGACATGGCCTTGGGCACGGTGGATGCGCAGTTCTGCCTGTCGGAGGTGCGCATTGGCCTGACCCCTGCGGTCATCAGCCCCTTCGTGGTCAAGGCCATCGGCGAACGCGCCGCGCGGCGCTACGCGCTGACCGCCGAACGCTTCGATGGCCAGCGCGCCCATGAGTTGGGCCTGCTGGCCGAGACCTGCGCCAGCGCCGAACTGGAACAGCGCCTGGCGCACTGGGTGGACAACCTGCTGCTCAACAGCCCGCAGGCCATGCGCGCCTGCAAAGAGCTGCTGCGTGAAGTCGCCCACGGCGAAACCACCGCCGCCGTGCGGCGTTACTGCGAGAACGCCATCGCCCGCATTCGCGTCAGCGGCGAGGGCCAGGAGGGCCTGCGCGCCTTCCTGGAAAAACGCACCCCGGCCTGGCAGGAGCAACCACAATGACCACCCTCACCTCCCTGCTGGTGGCCAACCGCGGTGAAATCGCCTGCCGGGTGATGCGCACCGCCAAGGCCATGGGCCTGACCACCGTGGCCGTGCACAGCGCCATCGACCGCGACGCCCGCCACAGCCGCGAGGCGGATGTGTGCGTGGACCTGGGCGGCAGCAAGGCCAGCGACAGCTACCTGGACATCGACAAGATCATCGCCGCCGCCCGCAGCAGCGGCGCCCAGGCTATCCACCCCGGCTACGGCTTTCTTTCGGAGAACGCCGCATTCGCCCGCGCCATCGAACAGGCCGGGCTGATATTCCTCGGCCCGCCGGCTGCGGCCATCGACGCCATGGGCAGCAAGTCAGCCGCCAAGGCACTGATGGAAACCGCCGGCGTGCCGCTGGTGCCCGGCTACCACGGCCAGGCCCAGGACCTGGAGACCTTCCGCGCCGCCGCCCAGCGCATCGGCTACCCGGTGCTGCTCAAGGCCACCGCTGGCGGCGGCGGCAAGGGCATGAAGGTGGTGGAGCGCGAGAGCGAACTGGCCGACGCCCTGGCCTCGGCGCAGCGCGAGGCCCAGTCGTCATTCGGCGATGCGCGCATGCTGGTGGAAAAATACGTGCTGCAGCCGCGCCACGTGGAAATCCAGGTGTTCGCCGACCAGCACGGCCACTGCCTGTACCTCAACGAGCGCGACTGCTCGATCCAGCGTCGCCACCAGAAAGTCGTCGAGGAGGCCCCGGCGCCAGGCCTCTCCCCACCATTGCGCCAGGCCATGGGCGAGGCCGCGGTGAAGGCCGCGCAGGCCATCGGTTACGTCGGCGCCGGCACCGTCGAGTTCCTGCTGGACGCCCGCGGCGAGTTTTTCTTCATGGAGATGAACACCCGCCTGCAAGTGGAGCACCCAGTCACCGAGGCCATCACCGGCCTGGACCTGGTGGCCTGGCAGATTCGCGTGGCCCAGGGCGAGCCGCTGCCCCTCACCCAGGCCCAGGTGCCGCTGCACGGCCACGCCATGGAAGTGCGGCTGTACGCCGAAGACCCGGACAACGAGTTCCTGCCCGCCACCGGCACCCTGGCGCTGTACCAGGAGAGCGCCCCAGGCCCCGGCCGCCGGGTGGACAGCGGCGTCAGCGAGGGCAACAGCGTGTCGCCGTTCTACGACCCCATGCTGGGCAAGCTGATTGCCTGGGGCGAGACCCGCGAACAGGCGCGGCTGCGCCTGCTGGCCATGCTCGATGAGTTCGCCGTGGGCGGCGTGCGCACCAACCTGGCGTTCCTGCGGCGCATCATCGGCCACCCGGCGTTCGCCGCCGCCGAGCTGGACACTGGCTTCATTCCCCGTCACCAGGCCGAGCTGCTGCCCGCTTCGGCCGAACTGCCAGAAGCGTTCTGGCAGGCCGCGGCTGCCGCGTTCGTGCGCCCGACCGGCAGTGACGCCTGGGCCGCGGCCAATGGCCTGCGCCTGGGCTTGCCAGCACAGACGGTGGTGCACCTGCGCTGCCGCGACCAGCGTCAGGTGGTGCACCTGCAACCGTCCCCGCCTGCGGCGCCAGCCTTCCTGCGCGGTGACACCCTGTACCTGCGCTGGAACGGCGAAGTTCACCCGGTGACCCGCGTTGACGCCATCGCCGAAGCCGACGCCAGCCACGGCCAGCAGGGCGGCCTGAACGCGCCCATGAACGGCAGCATCGTGCGGGTGCTGGTGGGCGTCGGTGAGCAGGTGGAGGCCGGTACGCCGCTGGTGGTGCTGGAGGCCATGAAGATGGAGCACAGCATTCGCGCGCCGGAGGCGGGGGTGGTGAAGGCGTTGCATTGCCAGGAGGGCGAGATGGTTGCGGAGGGGGATGTGCTGGTAGAAATGCAATCCGGGTGATTGGACGCGGCCTTCGGCCGCTGCTACAGAAGATCCGTAGCAGCGGCCGAAGGCCGCGTCTCTTTTCAGGCAGCCACTTCGTAAAGCTTCACCACCGCAGCCTCACCGTCGCGCAAACACTGGCGCAAGCGCTGCGCTTCCTGCTCGGCCACGCCCACCGCCTTGTCCTTCACGTGCCCGTACCCACGAATCTGCTCCGGCAGCCGTGCCAGGCTCAGCGCCGTGTGGCGGTTGGCTGGGGTCAGGTGCTGAAGAATCAAGGCGATGTCAGCCTGGTAAGCCTCGATCAACGCCCGTTCCTGGCGCCGCTCCTGGGTATAGCCGAACGGGTCCAGCGGCGTGCCGCGCAGGAACTTGAACGGCGCCAGCAGCCCGAACGCCTTGAGCATCCACGGGCCGAAACTGCGCTTGCCCTGCTTGCCCTGCTTACCCAGCCACGACGGCGCCAGGTGAAACTCCAGGCGGTAGTCGCCTTCGAACTGCCCCTGTAACTGGCGGGTGAATTCGCCGTTGCTGTACAGCCGCGCCACCTCGTATTCATCCTTGTAGGCCATCAGCTTGAACGCGTAGCGGGCCACGGCTTCGGTCAGCGCCAGGGGCTGGCCGGGCACCTGGCGGGCTTCACTGGCACGCACCTGCTCCACCAGCGCCAGGTAACGGTCGGCATAGGCCTGGTTCTGGTACGCGCGCAGGGTCGCCGCGTTGGCGGCCAGGCGCTCGTCCAGGGTCTGCTCCACCGGCACCTGCACCGCTGGCTTGAGCACCGCTTCCACCGCCCGTGCGTCATGGGCCGCGCGGCGCCCCCAGAGGAAGGCCTGCTGGTTGAGGTTGACCGCCACGGCGTTGAGTTCGATGGCCTTTTCAATGGCCTCGGCCGTCAGTGGAATCAGCCCCAACTGGTAGGCGTAGCCGAGCATGAACAGGTTGCTGGCGATGCTGTCGCCCAGCAGGCCCACCGCCAGGCGCGTGGCCTCGACGAAATGGGTCTTGTCGGCGCCCACCGCGTCGCTGATCGCCTGGGTCATGGCTGCGACCGGGAACTGCGCATCCGGGTCGCGGGTGAACGCCGCCGTTGGGGTCTGCTGGCTGTTGATGACCGCATGGGACTTGTCCAGGCTCAGCTTCGCCAGCGCGTCAGGCCCTGACGCCACCAGCAGGTCGCAGCCCAGCAGCAGGTCGGCATCACCAGCGGCGATGCGCACGGCGAACAGGTCTGCCTGGCGCGCGGCGATGCGAATGTGGGTCACCACCGGGCCGAACTTCTGCGCCAGGCCGGCCTGGTCGAGCACGCTGCAGCCCTTGCCTTCCAGGTTCGCCGCCAGGCCCAGCAGGGCGCCCACGGTGGTCACGCCGGTGCCACCGACGCCGGGCAGGAGGATATTGAACGGGCGCTCCAGGCTCGGCAGCAGCGGCGCCGGCAGCGCCGCGAAGGCCTGGTCACGGCTGGGCAACTGCGGCTTGCGCAGCTGCCCGCCGTGCACGGTGACGAAGCTGGGGCAGAAGCCTTCCACGCAGCTGAAATCCTTGTTGCAGGCGTGCTGGTCGATCTCGCGCTTGCGCCCTTGGGCGGTCTCCAGCGGCAACACCGACAGGCAACCGGATTTCACCCCGCAGTCGCCACACCCTTCGCACACCGCCGGGTTGATCAGCGCGCGCTTGTTCACCTCGGGCATGGTCCCGCGTTTGCGCCGGCGGCGTTTTTCCGTGGCGCAGGTCTGGTCGTAGATGATCACCGACACGCCCTTGAACTCGCGCAACTCGCGCATGACTGCGTCCAGGTCGCGACGGTGATGGAACGTGGTAATCGGCGCAAAGCCGGCGCGGCTGGGGTATTTGTCCGGCTCGTCGCTGACCAAGGCGATGCGTTGCACGCCTTCGTCGAACACCTGGCGGCTGAGCTGGTCGACCCGCAGGATGCCGTCGATGGGCTGGCCACCGGTCATGGCCACGGCGTCGTTGTAGAGAATCTTGTAGGTGATGTTGACCCCGGACGCCACCGCCGCGCGCACCGCCAGGTGCCCGGAGTGGAAATAGGTGCCGTCGCCCAGATTCTGGAACACGTGGGCGGTCTCGGTGAACGGCGCCTGGCCGATCCAGGTCACGCCCTCGCCGCCCATCTGGGTGAAGGTATCGGTCTCGCGGTCCATCCAGATGGTCATGTAGTGGCAGCCAATGCCGGCCAGCGCGCGGCTGCCCTCGGGCACCTTGGTGGAACTGTTGTGCGGGCAGCCAGAGCAGAAATGCGGGGTGCGCTGCACGTTGTGCAGAGGGGCCTGAAGGGCCTGTTCCTTGTCTTGCAGGAAACGCAGCCGCGCCTCGATCTGCGGGCTGCTGTAGATGGGTGCCAGGCGTTTGGCGATGACCCGGGCGATCATCGCCGGCGTTAGCTCGCTGAGGTTGGGCAGCAGCGAGCGGCCTTCCTCGTCGAACTCGCCGACCACGCGCGGGCGCTTGTCCACGGGCCAGTTGTACAGCTGGCCGGTGAGCTGGTCCTCGATGACGCTGCGTTTTTCCTCCACCACCAGGATCTCGTCCAGGCCCTGGGCGAAGTCGTGCACCGACACCGGTTCCAGTGGCCAGCTCATGCCGACTTTCAGCACGCGGATGCCCACGCTGGCGCAGAGCGTTTCATCCAGGCCCAGCTCTTCCAGGGCCTGGCGCACGTCCAGGTAGGACTTGCCGGTGGTGACGATGCCCAGCCGCGGCTGCGGCGAATCGAGCACCACCTTGTTCAGCTGGTTGGCGCGGGCAAAGGCGCGGGCGGCGTAGATCTTGTAGGTGTTCAGGCGCGCTTCCTGGGCCAGGGGCGGGTCGGGCCAGCGAATGTGCAGGCCGCCCTCGGGCAGGACGAAATCGGCGGGCTCGCAGGTTTGCACCCGCAGCGGGTCGACCTCCACCACCGCCGAGGAATCGACGTTCTCGGCAATCGTCTTCATCGCCACCCAGCAGCCGCTGTAGCGCGACAGCTCCCAGCCGATGATGCCGTAGTCGAGCATCTCCTGGACGTTGCTGGGGTTGAGCACCGGGATCATCGCCGCGATAAAGGCGTGCTCGCTCTGGCTGGCGATGGTCGAGGACTTGCAGCCATGGTCGTCGCCGGCCAGCACCAGCACGCCGCCGTGGGGCGCCACGCCGGCCGAGTTGCCGTGCTTGAACACGTCGCCGCAGCGGTCCACCCCCGGCGCCTTGCCGTACCACAGGGCGAACACGCCGTCGTACTTGCCCTGGGGAAACAGGTTGACCTGCTGGCTGCCCCACACGGCGGTAGCGCCCAGCTCTTCGTTGACGCCGGGCTGGAAATGGATGGCGTGTTTCTGCAGGTAGTCGCGGGCTTCCCACAGGCTCTTGTCAAGGTTGCCCAGGGGCGAGCCCCGGTAACCGGAAATGAAGCCTGCGGTGTTCAAGCCACGGGCCTCGTCGCGCTGTTTCTGCAGCATGGGCAGGCGCGTGAGGGCCTGGGTACCGGTGAGGTACAGGTGCCCGGTGGCGAGGCGGTACTTGTCGTCCAGGCGGACGTCGGCTAGGGACATGCGGCACTCCTGTTATTTTTATGGCGGCCATGACTCATCAGTCAGTGGCTAAAAATATGCCTTTCGGAGTGAGGCTTTTTCTTTCTAAATTCGGGCATTTCTGCTGTTATGGCGCATGAACGTTGCGCTAAAAACAAGAAAAGGGAAATGATCATGCAGTCCAAACTGAGCGCCCTCGACCGCCGCATCCTGCGCCTGATCCAGCACGACGCCGACCTGTCGGCCGCCGAAATCGCCGAGCGCGTGGAACTGTCGCAGTCACCGTGCTGGCGGCGCATTCACCGCATGCAGGAGGAAGGCCTGATCGAGCGCAAGGTCGCCCTGCTCAACCCGCAGAAGCTGGGCCTGACCATGACCGTATTCGTCAACGTCAAGCTATCGGGACACGGGCGGCGTTACCTGGCGGAGTTCGAGGAAGCGATCACCGGCTACCCGGAGGTGCTGGAGTGCTACACCATGGCCGGCGGGATGGATTACATGCTCAAGGTGGTGGCCCAGGACATTGGGGCCTACGAACGTTTCCTGCGCGACCATCTGTTGCAGAAGCCGCATGTGCAGGAGGCGCATTCCAACATCGCCATGAGCGAGGTGAAACGCACCACGGAACTGCCGCTGGATTGAGCGAAATAATTTTTCACAAACGCGGCAAGAAATCATTTGACTTGCAAATGATAACGATTATTATTGAGCCAACTGATCGCGAGATCGGTTGGGTAATCCGAAAGGCCTTAGGTCGGACTTTCGAATTATCTCCTCATCAGGCTAATCACGGTTTTTGACCCGGCTTTTTGCCGGGTCTTTTTTTTAGTTTCTTCAGGCTAATGAAGAAGGGTGTTGCTTGAATTCGATGGCGCGCATGATAGCAAAGGACTATTGCTCGAGGAAAGCGCTCATCGCTAATTTTCAGCTAGCAAATCAGCTATTTAGCCGGAATTGTGGCAAATCGTTTCTTGAGAATAACTCTCAAATACACTAAGCTGCGCCTGCGTCAGGGAAGACGCCCCCTCACGGATGCGTTCGCAGCCCGCAATCGACCAGGCCCATGGCGGCCAGGAGGACGTTTCGATGACCCATCTGCTCACGCCCCTGCACAACCTTTTCCAGCACCAGCCGGTCGACCAGGGCCAGGATGCGCTCTACCTGCGCCTGAAGAAGTTGCCCCGCCGCGTGCAGCAGGTGTTCCTGCTCAGCCGCCTGGATGACCTGCCCTACCCGGCCATTGCCCAGCGCCTGGACCTGAGCGTGGAGCACGTCGAACGGGACATGCTGCAGGTGCTCGAACAATGCCGCAGCCCCGCTGGCAGCCAGGCGGCCAGCGCCTGGTACGTGAAGCTGCAGAACCCGCACACCACCGCCAGCGAACGCATCGACTTCCGCCGCTGGCTGGACGCCGACGCCACCCACCTGCAAGCCTTCCACGCCACCGAACTGCGCTGGCGGCAACTGCTGGCCGCCGCCAGGCACCTGGGCGAGTCGGGCTGGCAGCATCGCCGCCGCCACACCGGCCTGCTGGGCTGGGGCATGGCGCTGCTGGGGGCACTGCTGCTGGGCGGGCTGGCCGGCTGGATCTGACTGGCGCCACGCTTGCGTGTAAAGTACGAGCGTCCTCGACTTTATAAGGAAGCGAACAATGGCCGCGGCCCCCCTCACCTTCAGCGCTGATTTCGACAGCGGCAACATCCAGCTGCTCGACGCCAGCGACCCACGGCAGGTGCGCCTGGCGATCCGCCCGGACACCCACAGCGACCATTTCCAGTGGTTTCATTTCAAGGTCGATGGCCTGGCGCCTGGCCAGCCCCACGGCTTCAGCCTGACCAACGCCGGGCAGTCCTCCTACAAGAACGCCTGGGCCGGCTACAACGCCGTGGCTTCCTACGACCAGAAGACCTGGTTCCGCGTGCCGAGCCAGTTCGACGGCCAGGCGCTGACCTTCAGCTTCGAACCCGAACAGCCCCAGGCCTGGTTCGCCTATTTCGAACCCTACAGCCGCGAACGCCACGACTGGCTGATCAGCGAGGCCGTGACCCAGGCCGGCCTGCAGTTGCTGGCGGTGGGCAAGAGTGCCGAGGGTCGCGACCTGCAACTGCTGCGCAAGGGCGACGGCAGCGAAGGCAAGAAAAAGGTCTGGCTGATTGCCCAGCAGCACCCCGGCGAGCACATGGCCGAGTGGTTCATGGAAGGCATCATCGAGCGCCTCAAGCAGCGTGATGATGCCGAGCTGAACGCGCTGCTCGCCGAAGCCGACCTGTACCTGATCCCGCACATGAACCCCGACGGTTCGTTCCACGGCCACCTGCGCACCAACGCCAAGGGCAAGGACCTCAACCGCGCCTGGCAGGACGCCAGCGCCGAGTTCAGCCCCGAGGTGTTCTTCGCCCTGCAGCAGATGCAGAAATACGGCGTGGACCTGTTCATCGACGCCCACGGCGACGAGGAAATTCCTCACGTGTTCACCGCCGCCTGCGAAGGCAACCCGCAGTACACCCCGCGCATCGCCCAGCTCGAGCAGCGCTTCCGCGACCTGCTGTGCCAGCAGACCGCCGACTTCCAGCAGGTGCACGGCTATACCCGCGACGAGCCGGGCCAGGCCAACATGACGCTTGCGTGCAACGCCGTGGGAGCGAAGTTCGACTGCCTGTCGCTGACCCTGGAAATGCCGTTCAAGGACCACGACGACAACCCCGACGCGGTCACCGGCTGGTCAGGCAAGCGCTCGGCGCAGTTGGGCAAGGACGTGTTGAGCGTGATTGCGAAAATGGCTCGCGACCTGCGGTAACTGCGGACGCAGCCTGCGGCAGCTGCTACGGGAATGACCTCGTAGCAGCGGCCGAAGGCCGCGTCATGGGCGACTGGCCTTGTCCCCCGAGGTCATGCTCTGCAACACCCCGTCGCGGCGGATCCAGCCGTGGTACAGCGCCGCGCCCAGATGCGCCAGCACCGTCAGGAACAGCAGGTACGCCAGCAGCCCGTGGGCCTTGCGCAACAGCGCGTAGGTATGCGGCTCGGCCGGCAGTATCGGCGGCAGGTGCAGCGAGGCGCCCAGCATTACCGGGTCGCCGGCCGCCGAGAGCATGCCCCAGCCTACCAGCGGCAGCACCAACATCAACGCATACAGCAGCCAGTGCGATAGCTTGGCCGCCAGCTTCTGGATGCCCGGCAGGTCGGCCGGCAGTGGCGGCTGGCGGGTGCACCAACGCACCAGCAGGCGCACGATCACCAGCGCCAGGATGGCGATGCCCAGGGGCTTGTGCAGGTGCAGCAGCCACTCATGGCGCTCGGACACGGTGCTGACCATGCCCACGCCAATGAACAGCATGGCAATCAGCAGGATCGCCATCACCCAGTGCAACACCCGGGCAGCCGGGGCGAAATGTTCAGGGCGGGCTTTCATGGCTTGGCCTCCGCGGCGGGCGCATTGGCGCTGAGTTGATCGACTTCCGAGGTGCGGCGCAGGTACGAGCTGGCGTAGGCCGCCGAGCGCGCGGCCAGCAGTGGGTCGTTGGACGCCTCGATGCCGCTGGGCAGTATGGTCGGGTCATAGTTGACGTCGCGGCACTGCCCTGTGATCTGCGGCTGCATGCGCTCCACCACCAGGGTGCCGGCGTCCACGGTCTTGCGCCCGGCGGGCCAGGCCTTGCTGGCGTCGTCCACCGGGTCGCCCGGTTCGGCCAGGGTCATGCGCAGGGTCCAGCGCAGCGGGCCACCGGCCAGGCGCTGGGCCAGGTCGGCCTGGAGGAAATCGGCGCCGGCGTTGGGGCCGGCCGGGGTGCTGTCGGTCGCCTCGGGCACCACCGACCAGCGCACGGCCTGGCGCTGGCCGTCGGCGTTGTCGAGGTAGAAGGCGTTGATGCTGTTATAGGTTTCCGTGGCGTAGCTGGCCGACGGCTTGGCGCCCTTGACCCAGGCCAGGAACGGTCCGGTCTCGGGGTGGGCGGCGAAGAACGCCGGCATGGCGTCAGGCTTGGGCTTGCCGGTGGCCGGGTCCGGGGTGCCGGCCTTGAGCATGGCGTAGAAGGCTTCGGGCGTGCCCACCGGGAACACCGGCATGCTGTTCATGCCCGTGCGCCACTGCTGCCCGTTGGCCAGGTTGAAGCGCAAGGCGAAACTGCGCAACGGCACGCTGCTGTCCGGCGCATAGGGGTTGCCGCTGGGCAAGGCGAAACGCCCGACCACCGGCGTGCGGTCCTGGGCGAACACGCTGCTGCTGGACAGCGCCTGCAGCTGGCCGTTGCCCTCGAAATAGCCGATCACACACACGCCCTTGGCGTGGTTGCGACGGTAACCGGGGTGCACGCCGTTGTTGGTCTGCAGCGCGTTGACCAGGTCGCGGGGCTTGAGCCGGTCCGGGTCCAGGCGCCCGCTGACATAGGCAAAGGCGGCCACGGCAACGGCCAGGATCGCGGCGATGCCCAACAGGCGCACGGCCTTGTCGAACAGGGTCAAGGGTGGGGGCGTTGGATCAGGCATGAGCGACTCCAGAATCGGTGGGGTGCTATGAGACGAAGGCCAGCGCGATTTATTCCCTGTCCCGCCGCTGAATAATTTGAGGTTAGGCAAGTTGGAATAAAACGCCCCGTCATTCGTCTTGCTAGCCTCTGTACGAAATGCATCCCAGCTCGCCCATGCTGCGTTGAAAACAGGCTCGGAATGCTCATTTACAACCCGTAAACTCCGCTTCCTCGCCTGTTTTCGCCTTGCCTGGCCTTCGCTGGAATACATCTCGTACAGAGCCTAATCTTGAAACAGAGCCCCACCGTGCAGGCCGCCATGAACGAGTTTGATGATCAATTGCGTATCCTGTTGCCGCGCCTGCGCCGTTTCGCGTTGTCGTTGACTCGCGAGCCCAGTAGCGCCGACGACCTGGTGCAGAGTTGCCTGGAAAAGGCCTTGAGCCGGCGCGCCAGCAAGGACGCCGAGGGTGAGTTGCGCGCCTGGCTGTTCCAGATCCTGTACCGCCAGTTTGTCGACAACCACCGGCGCGCGCGCCGCTATGCGCGGTTGCTGGAGTTTTTCACCGGCCGCGATGACTATCAGCCGTCGGTGGAGCGCACGGTCATGGCCCAATCGGCCCTGCAGTCGTTCGACCGCCTCAGTGACGAGCAGCGCGCGCTGCTGCACGCCGTGGCCGTGGAAGGCCTGAGCTACCAGGAGGCCGCCACGGTGTTGCAAGTGCCCATCGGCACCGTCATGTCGCGCCTGTCGCGCGCCCGCCAGGCGCTGCGCCAGCTCAACGAAGGCGAGATCCATCGCCCTGCCCTGCGGATATTGAAATGATTACCTTGCCGCCGACCGAACACGACCTCCACGCCTACGTGGACCTGCGCCTGAACCCCGCCGACCGCCAGCGCCTGGAGACCTGGCTGAACAGCCATCCCGAAGCCGCCGCCCAAGTGAAAGGCTGGCAGAAAGATGCGCGCCTGCTGCGCTCGGTGCTGGGCAGCTCGCCCCTGGCCGACAACCCGGCGCTGGACCCGGCCACCCTGCGCGTGCGCCGCCGCCACCGTTACCAGCAACACCTGGCCCGCGCCGCCGTGCTGGTGCTCGCCGTGGGCCTGGGCGGCCTGGGCGGCTGGCAGGCCCACGAGGCCCGCCACCCCAGCGTGGCGCCGATGACCGATGCCCTGCAGGCCTACCGCCTATTCGCGCAGAAAGACGTGCTGCCCGCTGACTTCAAGGTCAGCGACGCCACCGCCCTGCAACCCTGGCTGGACCGCAACTTCACCAACGCCAAACGCCTGCCCGACCTTAGCCAGGCCGGCTTCAAGCCGGTGGGCGCGCGACTGCTCAGCACCGACCAGGGCCCGGCCGCCATGGTGCTGTACCAGGACGTGCGCGGCGCGCGGGTCACCTTCTACATCCGCCCGCCAGGCCCGGACAACAACCTGCTGCCACGCGGTTCGCGGCGTGAAGGCAATTTGCAGGCGGACTACTGGTCGGGCCCTGGGTACAACTACGCCGTGGTGGCCCCGGTCGACATTGCGCCGAAGACCCTGCAAAACCTGTAGCAGCGGCCGCAGGCCGCGTCAGCGCGCGGTTTTCCAGATACACCGCGGCGTGGCCGGACGCCGCCTTCGGCAGCTGCTACGCGGTTCCTGTAGCAGCGGCCGCAGGCCGCGTCAGCGCGCGGTTTCAGGTACACCGCGGCGTGACCGGACGCCGCCTTCGGCAGCTGCTACGGGGACTGGTGTCCGCTAGAACGCCACATCCACCACCACACTGTCCTGATACCCCCCCACCGGCGGCGTTACCTGGTCGGTGTACACCTTGCCATTGAAGTTGAACACCTGGCTCCCCGTCCCCGTGCCGTTGCCCGGGTTCACTTCGGCGTCGCTGCTGCTGCGCCGCGCCGCGCCGGTGCTGCCCCAGCGCACGCTGCCGGCGCTCTTGAACAGGTCGTAGGCCAGGTAGTTGCTGCCGGAGATCATGCGCCGCCGCCCGCCGGCGCTAAGCGGGTAGCCGCCATCGCTAAGGCCCACGGTGTAGGCGCTGCCCAGGGTGCAGGCCACGCTGATGCTGCTGTTCACCGTGGCAAAACCCAGCACCAGCGGCGCGCTGCCGAAGTCGAGGTTGGGCGCGGTGATCTGGCAGTCGTTGGTGACTTGCAGAGTGACCTGCATAGTGGTGGCGCCCGAACCGATGTCGCGGCCCAGGCAGATGGCGCCAATGCCGATGCCCGAGCAATAATTCCAGCTCCACGCCAGGTTCAGGGTTTCGGTGTAGATGCCCGCCGGCACGTTGCTGCCGATGATGGTCTTGAGGTACAGCGGCACCGACTTGGGCGAGGAGCCGGCCAGCAGGCCCAGGGCGTCGATGATCGAGTTGCGCGCAAAGTCGTAGGCCACGCCGCGGGTCAGCGGGTAGCTGGTGCTGTCGTTGGCGTAGACGGTGTAGCCGATCACCGCGCCGCTGCTACCGACCTGCAGGCCGGCCTGGCTGGAGGTCACGGTGAGGTAGAAGTGATCGCCACTGCCCAGCAGGCTCAGCAACGACCCGGTACAAGTCAGCGCGCCATTGGTGGTGGACGTGGACTGCACCGTGGTGCGCAGCAGCACCGAACTGACCTGGCCAAAGGTGGGCGGCGTTGGCGTCGAGATCGCGCAGGCAGCCTGGGCCCCGGTGCCGGCCGCCAGCAGCGCCAGGCCCGCCGCCAAGCACGCCTTCACTGGCACACCAACGGCCCCAACAGGGGCACCTCGCCCTGCTGCTGCACGTCCAGGTCGAACTGCACCCGGCACTGGCTGCCGTCGCCCCGCTCCACCACCAGGCTGTTGTGCGCCGCCAGGTTTTCCAGGTACACCAGGCCGTCCCAGCCGACCACGGTGCGCGCGCCACTCTGTTCGTGCAGCACGTTGCTGCCCAGGGCCAGGTGTTGCTGGTTGGCGTCCACCAGCACCAGGCTGGCGGCCACGACCCGGGTCAGCGGGAACTCCAGCAGGTAGCCACTGCCGCGGCGCACGGCCACGCGCTGTTCTACCGATGGGCTGCGTACGTTGGCCGGCAGGTTGAGCGGGTCGATCTCGTATTTGCCGCGGTAGTAGCCGCTGGTCCACGGCACCAGCAGGTGCCCGCTGCGGTCGGTGTCGCCGACGCGCTGGTTTTCGTAGCGCACCGGCACACCGCCGTAGCCGTCGGTGCTCACCAGCACGAAGGCGTCGTCGATGCGGTTGGCGGCGAACAGGCTGCCGTCCATCCACACCAGCGAACCAGCGGCGTCGGCCCAGCGCGTGGTCTGCTCGCTGGTGCCATAGGCGCCCACCTGCAATTGCACCGACTGCAAGCGCCAGGTCGCATCGGCCTGGCGGTAGGTCTGCTGGTCGCCGCGCGAGTAGCCCAGGTTGTAGCCGACGCCGCCCTCGGTGGGCACCGCGCGGCTGTAGTTGACCCGTTGCTGGGTCTGGCCCTGCTGGTTGCGCTCGATGCCAACGCTGAGGTTGCCGCGCAGGTCGATGGGTATGGTCACCTGCGCTTGCACGGCCCAGTTGCTGGCGCCGATTTCATGGTTCGCCGACAGGTAGAAACTGCTGTTGCCCCACAGCGGTTTGCTCCAGGTGAGGTTGAGCAGCCGGGTGCGCGAATCGTCGCCGGCGCGCACGTCGAAATAGCCGGCGCCCAGGCTGCCGTAGCGGTCCAGGTTGACGCTGAGGGTGGCCTGCTGGCTGCGCTGGCTCATGCGCGTGTAGGGCGAGTCCACCAGGGTCAGGTCGGCATAGTCGTCGCGACGTTGCAGGCGTTGGTAATTGAAGCTGAAACGCGAGTTGTTGTACTGGTAGCCCAGGCTGTATTGCTGGCCGCCGAGGCCGTCGTAGCGGCTTTGGCTGACGGCGGTGTTTAGCACGCCGAGTTTGCCCAGGCGCAGGTTGCCGCCCACGCCGCCCAGGTTCAGGGACTGCGCCGCTTCGGCGTGGCCCTCCAGGGTCAGGTAGTCGCTGAGGCCATAGCGCACGCTGCCGGTGGAGGCGCCGGGGCCGTAGGCAAAATCCTTGAGGCCGTAGTCCCGGCGCACGCTGCCCGCCGCCACGGAGAAATCCATCAGGCCTTGCTGCAACAAAGTGCTGGTGACGTAGAACGGCAAGGTGGTGGACACCTGCCGCCCCAAGGCGTCGGTGGTCACCACCACCGCCTCGCCGGCCCCGTTGATGTAGGGGATGTTGGTGAGGGTGTAGGGGCCAGGCTGCAATTGCGCGCTGGTGCTCTTGTAGCCGTTGATGAACAGGTCCACCGACGACGGCACCGCCGCCTCGCCGGCAAACGCCGGCAATGGGTAGGTGACCAGGTCCGGGCGCACGGAAAAGTCCCGTGACAGCTGCACGCCGCCCAGGCGCACCGAGTTGCTCCACGGCAAGGAACCGCTGACCAGGTCGCCGGCCTCCACGGTCAGCAGGCGCTCGTCATCACTGTAGCGCCAGGTGGTGTCGTAACGGCGGAAACGGCTGGTGTCCGCGTAGGCATTGCCCGACAGGCTCTGGCGCAGCTGCCCGGTGCTGGACACCGTGCCCCAGCTGTCGAAAATGCGCAGCTCGTTGTAGGCCGCCAGGTAGCGGCCCAGGTCGTCGGTGTCGTTCAGGTACAGGTCGTAGTTGAGCAGCGCGCCGAAGCTGCTCATGGCCTGGCTGCGCGGGTAGGCCTGGCTGCTGCCTATACGCTGGGCCGGCAGCCAGTCGGGCGGCACGTCCAGCAGCAGGCGCTGGGCCTGGCTGTCGTAGTCGGTGTGCAGGCCCTGCACGCTGTCCAGCGCCACCTCGGGGCCAGCGACACCCGACAGTTTCAGCCCGGCGGCCTGCAGGTCCGACAGCGGCAGGTAGAGTTGCCCGGCCCGTTGTTGCACCTGCACCACGCGGCCCGTGCTCATCTGGTTGACCACCAGTTCAAGGTACAGCGACGCATCGGGCACAGCCTCCTGGCCGGTGGGCGGCGGCGGTAGCTCCCCGGCCAGCGCGGCACAGGGGTACAACAGCCACCCCAGGGTGAACCACGTCAGTGTCGAGGGGCATCCGTGCCGATCGATGGGGCATCTCCCTTATCAAGCCAACCACGAAAACGCCGCTCAGCGCGCAGGCGCCAGGGCTTGCGGCGCGTCACCGCCATTGACCCGGCCTTGCAACGCCGACACCTGCGCCGTTGCCGGCAGCGGCCAGCGCATGCTCGCCCCCGGCAGCACGTAGCCCAGCAGGCCCTCTCCCAACGCCCGGCGCTGCGCGCCCTGCTGCAGCGCCACGTCCGTGAGGCGCGCGTGCACCGGGCCCTGGTTGCGGATCTCGACGAAGTCCTTGCCGCCCTCGCTGACCGTGCGCCAGGTCAACGCCGGCACGCCCGCGCCCTTGGGGTCGCGCTCGCGGCTGGGGTCGGGCTTGCTCCACAGGCCGGCGCCGTAGGCGAACAGCGGTACTGAATAGCGCATCTGGAAACGGATGGCCGCGGCAGTCTTGCCCTGGCCGTCCGGCCCCGGCGCCTGGGCAGCGGGAATCTCGTCGATGATGATGCGGTAGGCCTGCTCCTGGCCCGGCGGTATTTCCCGGGTGCGGGTCAGCCGTACCAGCTGCTTCTGGCCGGGCGCGATGTGCGCCACCGGCGGGCTGCCGATCACGTCGCGCTGGTTCTGGTATTGGTCATCGAAACCGCTCTGGCTCCAGCCGAACACGCGGATCTGCAAATCGGCCGGCTCGCTGCCACGGTTCTCCAACCACAGCGCGCTGGCCTGCTGGTCGGCCTCCAGCACCGGGTCGATGGGCCAGATCAGCACCGAACTGGCCGCCTGCACCGCGAACGGCAACAGCACCCCACAACACACACTGCCCCAACGCCACATACATTCACTCCACCGCCAACATTCGAGGGCGCCCCGGCTTACCAGGACAATTCCACTTGCAAGACATCGCTGTAGCTGCCCGCCGGCACATTGCCCGGCAGGCTCAGCCGGCCATAGATCGGCAGGCTGATGTTGGTTGAATCGCTGTACGCCACGGTGACGCTCTGGCTGATGCCAAGCGCCTGGCTGTAGGCCGCGTCGCGAAACAGTTGGTAGGCCACCAGCGCGCTGCCGGCCTTGAGGTTGCGCGAGGTGCCGGCGTTCTGGCCGCCGTCCACCTTCATGTTCAGGGTCACCCCCGGGGTGCACTGCAGCTTCACCCCGGTGCCGGGCACCGCCGCCGTTGCCGTGCCGGTGGCCAGCGCCGACCAGCTGCCGAAGTTGAGGCTGCCGTAGTTGCTGCCGCCACCCACCACCAGGCAACCGCTGGTGATGGCGGCGTTGACCAGGAAGGTGCTGGTGGTGGCGGCGTCCAGCGGCCAGGGCGCCGCCAGGCTCGCCAGCAACAGCGCGCCCTTGAGGCCGACCATGGCTAGAACGTCAGCTCGACCGCGACCGTGTCCGTGTAGGTGCCCGCCGGCAGCCCGGCGACGCCGATGGCGCGGCCATAAAGGTTGACCGTCTGCGCCACGCCGGTGCTGGTCGCCAGGCTGATGGTGCCGTCAATGGCCAGCAGGTTGGAGAAGCCGGTGTCGGTGAAGAAGTCGTAGGGCACGAAATGCCCGGCGCCGTCGGCCAGCGCCCGGGCGCCACCGGTGGCCTGGCCGTCATGGCTGCCGGCGCGCACCTTGACCACCGGCACGGTGCCGGCCGAGCAGAGTATCGACATGGCCCCGCCGCCACCGCCCAGCACCTGGCTGCTGGCCTGGGTGAACAGGCTGCTGGTGGTGCCGAAGTTCAAGCTACCGAAATTGATATTGGTGCTGCCGGCCACGCCGTTCACCAGGCAGCTGCTGGTCAGCACCAGGCTGGCGGTAACCTGGCCGGTGACGGTGGTGGCGGCCTGGGCGGCGGGCGTCAGCGCAGCCAGCAAGGCCAGGGCCGGTAACAGGGCGGCAGAACGAAAAGCCTGTGCGTGCATGATTCACTCCTTGTGTTACCAGTGCTTGTGTTACCAGTTCAGGGTCACCCGCAGGGTGTCGCGGTAGATGCCCGCCGGCAGCGCGCGGGGGTTGGCCACCACGGCGCCGAAGATCGGGATGGGGATTTGCCCGCCACTGCTGACGGCGAAGGTCTTCTGCTCGCCGATGCTGTAGCGCTCGGTGCCGGCGGCGTTCTGATACAGCTGGTATGGGATGGTGCGGCTGCCGTTGCTCAGGCGCCGGGTGGTGCCGTCGCCGTTGGCGCCGCCATCGATGGTGACGCTGAAGCCGGTGACCGTCGGGTTGCAAGCCACCTGCAGGGCGCTGCCGCCGTTGGCGACGTTGGCGCCGATGGGCGCGTTCCAGGTAGGGCCCTGGTCGCCGAAATCCAGGGCGCCCAGCGAGCCGGTGGCCAGGGTGCTGCCGGCGCTTTGCACCTCACAGCCGGCGGTGATCACCAGGCGCGCCTGGATCTGCCCGCTGACGCCATTGACCGCGGCCACGGCATGGCCGGCCCACAACAGCGCGAGCACGGCGGCCAGCCAGTGGCCTACCATGTCACGGTCACCTTCAACAGGTCACTGTATTGCCCGGCACGGGGCACCTGGGCCAGCGGTTCGATGCGGGCGTACAGCGGCAGTTCGATGGTGCCGGTGGCCGGCACGCGGCCGCTTAGCGGCTGATCGACAGCAAAAGGCACGCGGCGCGCCGGGTCACTATAGAGGCGGTAGGGAATGGCGTTGCCAGCAGCGCTGGCCAGGTAGCGCACGTCGCCCACCCCGCCGTGCTGGCCGCCGTCGACCTGCACCTGATAAGAGGTGTCGGGGTTGCATTCGAGGCGCGGCAGGCGGGTGCGGGGCAGTTGCGCCGACAGTGGGCCAGCGGGGTCGTCCAGGCGCGCGGCGCTGCCGAAATCCAGCAGCCCCAGGTGTTGCGGGCCAGCGTCGCGCACCTGGCCCAGCAGCACGCAGCCGCGCTGCACGTTCACGCGCACCTCGACCTGCAACTCCGTGGCCAGTGCCGGGCCGCCGAGCATCAGGCTCGACAGCGCGGCGATCGCTAATCCCTTCACACCCTCACTCCTTGCGAGGCGCATCCGTGAACTGGAGGCTAGCATTCGAGGCAGAAGTTGCCACTTCGGTCAGCGTATTGATACACGCACAAGCCTTGCCTGGCGCGCGCCAGCAGCGGGTTTTCAGCCCTTTTTGTCAAAGTTGATGCGTGACGCGCCAGAGGCAATCGTCGTCTTGATGCACCGGGTAAAACGTTTCAGCTACCAGCTGTCATACCTTGGTACTGATCCGGTCAAGTCCTGGCGCAACAGGTCGATGCACTGATCAGGCACCCCATTAAAAATCTGCCGCCCAAAGGTCCCGAACCCGATGAACCCTTTCCGCTTTCTCCGCCAGGCCACATCGAACGCCCCCGGGACCGCCAGCGTGCTGTGCACCTTCAACGCGCTGGGCAGCACGCTGCAAGGCGTGAAGCTGACGCCCACGTTCATCGCCGGTTTCATCTCGCCGCACCTGGACCTCGACGCCGTGGCCCGGCAACTGCGCCAGCGCTTCCCCCAGGCCACCCTGAGCCTGTGCACCACCGCCGGCGAGCTGTGCAGCGCCAGTGACGCGCTGTACTGCAACGCCCAGGGCCAGTGGGACCGCATCGTGCTGCAACTGTTCGACGCCAGCGTCATCGCCAGCGCCGAGCTGGTCAGCGTGCCGCTGCTGTCCGAAGACATCCGCGCCGGTGGCAAGCGCCTGCCCATGCGCGAACGCATCGCCAGCCTGGCGGCCACCCTCAAGCGCACGCGGGTCAGCCTGCCCATCGACAACCGCGACACCCTCGCCTACGTGCTGTTCGACGGCCTGTCCGCCTCGGAATCGTTCTTCATGGAGGCGCTGTACGAGTCCGGGCGCTTCCCCTGCCTGTTCGTCGGCGGCTCGGCGGGCGGCAAGGACGACTTCAAGGCCACCCTGTTGCACGACGGCCAGCGCAGCTACCAGAACCACGCGCAGATCGTCTTCCTCAAGTGTGCGCCACAGGTGCGCTTCGGCGTGTTCAAGAGCCAGAATTTCGAGCCCACGAAGCTGTCGTTCAGCGTGCTTACCGCGTCGCTGGAAGAGCGCTACATCCACCAGGTGTTCGACGCCGCCGGCAACATCAAGACCATGGTCGCGGCCCTGTGCGACGCGTTCAAATGCGCCCCCAACCAGCTGGACAAATACCTGGCCGAATACTCCTTCGCCATTCGCGTGGGCGAGGAGCTGTTCGTGCGCTCCATCGCCCGCATCGACTACGCCCGCGAGACCGTGCACCTGTTCTGCGACGTGGCCCCCGGCGAAGAGCTGGTGATGGTCAAGCGCACCTCGCTGCGCGATTCTACCCAGCGCGACTTCCAGCGTTTCCTGCAGGGCAAGGGCGGCCAGCCGCTGGTGGGCCTGCTCAACGACTGCATCCTGCGCCGGGCCAACAACGCCGGCAAACTGGGCGAGATGACCGGGGTGTTCGGCGACGTGCCGGTGGCCGGCTTTTCCACCTTCGGCGAGATCCTGGGGCTGAACCTGAACCAGACGCTGACCGCGATCTTCTTTTTCAAGGTGGCCAACGACGCCACGTTCAGCGACGACTACATCGACAATTTCGCCAGCCACTACGGCGAGTTCAAGGCCTTCTTCCTGCGCCGGCAGATCCAGAAGCTGGCGGGTTTGAACCGCGTGGTGGTCAAGCAGATCGACGCCTTCAAGCACCAGCAATTCACCAGCAGCCTCGACACCCACGGCCTGGACGCCAGCGTGCTGCCGGTGTTCGACGGCCTCGCCGACCTGGGCATGGTGCTGTCCCAGGCCACCCACCAGCAGGAAGAGATTGCCCGGCAGCTGCAGCACTACTCCGGCGAGCTGCACCTGTCCATGGACGAGCTGACCGGCACCATCAACCAGCAGAACAGCGTCACCGCCCAGGCCGGCAACACCGTGGCCGGGCTATCCAGCCACGCCGACCAGGTGGTGGGCAGCGCCCGTGACCTGGCGCAGTCGAGCCTGCGTATCCAGTCCATCGTCCAGGTCATCCAGCAGATCGCCGGGCAGACCAACCTGCTGGCCCTGAACGCCGCCATTGAAGCCGCGCGTGCCGGCGAGACCGGGCGTGGCTTCGCGGTGGTGGCGGATGAGGTGCGCAAGCTGGCGGAGATCACCCGCAAGAACGCCGGCGAGATCGGCGTGGACATCGACGCCCTGGCCGGGGAGATCCAGAACGTGGCGTTGCAGATCGAGGAGCAGTCCACGGCCGTGGGCACCCTGCGCGAGCTGCTCGGCGACCTGGAGAATTCAAGCCGGATGACCGAGGGCACGTCCCAGCGGACCAAGAAAATCGCCGATACGCTGACCGGCCTTACGCATCTGGACGGGCGTTAAACCGCCGGCGTGCGCACGCAGTCTTCCGGCGCCACCAGCCGCCCCTGCTGCGAACGCACCTGCAGGGGCGCCAGCGGCTGGCGGGCGTCGGCGTCCAGCAGCAGGGAATGGGCTTCCCCCGCCTGATACAGGTGCTGCTCGCCCCACTGACGCAGCGCGACCACCACGGGAAACAGCGCCCGCCCTTGGGCCGTCAGCACGTATTCCTTGTAGGCGCTGCCGTCCGACGCCGGGCACAGGTCGAACACCCCCGCCTCCACCAACGCCTTGAGCCGCGCGGCCAGGATATTCTTCGCCAGGCCCAGGCTTCGCTGGAACTCACCGAAGCGTCGCAGGCCGTCGAAGGCATCGCGCACGATCAGCAGCGACCAGCGCTCGCCGACTGCCTCCAGGCTGCGATACACGGGGCATTGGGCTTGTTGCGGGGCGCTGGGTGAGGTCATGGCAGGGTACCGGTCGGGTGCATGTGGTTGCATATTAAAACCAGAATTGCTACAAACGCAAAATCTGGTTTCTTTTTGAAACCTCATTACCAGACAGGACAGCCCCGCCATGACTCAGCTCTCACCGCGCCTCACCTGGCTGCTGGCGCTGACCGCCGGCCTGGCGGTCGCCACCGTGTACTTCATCCAGCCGCTGCTCCGCTCGATCGGCGAGAGCCTGGGCGTGGCGCCTGGAGAGCTGGGGTTGCTGGTCACCCTCACCCAATGCGGCTACGGCGCCGGGCTGCTGTTGATAGTGCCGCTGGCCGAGCGCCTGGACCGCCGGCGCATGATCATCGGCCAGCTGCTGCTTTCCTGCGCGGCACTGGTGCTGGGTGCGCAGGCGGGCCAGTGGTGGTTGCTGCTGGCGGCCATGCTGGGGGTGGGGCTGATGGCCGTGGTGGTGCAAGTGGTGGTGGCCTACGCCGCCAGCCTGGCCAACCCGGCGCAACGGGGCCAGGTGATTGGCACGGTCACCAGCGGCATCGTCGTCGGCATACTGCTGGCCCGCCTGCTGTCGGGCGCGGTCGCCGACGTGGGTGGCTGGCGCCTGGCGTTCGCCGGCTTCGCCGGGCTGATGCTGGGCATGGCGCTGCTGCTGGGCAAGGCCATGCCCGGGCCGGCCGCCGTGGCCACACGGCAGACCTATGGGCAATTGCTGCGCACCATGGCCCGGCTGTTCCTGCACCACCGCCTGCTGCGCCAGCGCGGTGTGCTGGCGATGCTGGTGTTCGCCGACTTCAGCATCCTCTGGTCGAGCATGGTCCTGCCCCTCAGCGCCCCGCCGTGGTCACTCAACCACTTCCAGGTCGGCCTGTTCGGCCTGGCCGGCATCGTCGGCGCCCTGGGTGCGGCCCGGGCCGGGCGCTGGGCCGACGCCGGCCTGGCCCGCCGCACCAGCGGCTGGGCCCTGGTGCTGCTGGCCGGCGCCTGGCTGCCGATCGCCTGGGCGCCGTCCAGCCTCTGGGCGTTGCTGCTGGGCGTGCTGATGCTGGACTTCGCCGTGCAGGCGGTGCACGTCACCAACCAGAGCCTGCTGCTGGCGGAGCCATCCCAGGGGCAAAGCCAGCTGATCGGCGCGTACATGTGTTTCTATTCGGTGGGCAGCGCGCTGGGGGCGCTGGCGGCCACCCAGGTGTATGCGCAGTGGGGCTGGCTGGCGGTGTGCGCGCTGGGCGCCGCGGTGGCGCTGCTGGCGTTGGCCTGGTGGCTGCTACAGGTGCCAGGCCTTGGAAAATATTCCTACACATTTTTCAGACCACGTCGGGATAGGTAAACCCGTCCATCACCGATAACCTGCGTGCACCCACCGAGACAGGATATCGACGTGAACACCTTCGAAACAATTGAACAATCATTCGACGATGTGGAATGGTGCAAGGAATGCAAGCACTTCGAATTCAAGCGGCCTCATCCGCAAATCGTCTGCACCTGCAGTGTATTGGTAGTCTTGCGCCAGTCAGATGGCACCGCATGTGTCGTCTGCAGCGAGCGGCCTGACAACTACGGCACATCGGTTACTTTGGGCGTGGTGGATATCCGCGACGCGGTGATTGCGGCACTTGAGCTTCAAGGTCCGTTGCTATGGTTCGAACACTACCCCACGGGGACGGATACCTGGATCGACAGCTACACGGTAAACCAGGTGCTTTTCAACGCTCATGGCTGGCCGGGCCATGACGCGCGTATCTCGTGGCACAGTGCAGCAAAGATCTGCAATCTCGCCCCCGAAGTTCTTGCGTGGGGATACCATGATGAACTCGGATAATGACCATGTCCGCCCGTCAGCCAGGCTCGAACTGAAGTGGCGTCACGTGGCCACCCGGTTGGCAGCAAAGGTCATGGCGGTACATTTCGAGGCAGGCGCTGACGCGAGCCATGTCATCGATGAGTTTGTCATTCGCCAGGCGCTGCGAGAGGTACTGATCGACCTGCTATCCACGTCCTTCGTCTCGACCAAAGAGGCCTCCTATCCAAACAGTCGGCGCCGCATGGACCTGACCGTTGGCCCTTGCAACGCTTCCATTGACTTTGCCATTGAGTTGAAAGGAACAGGCGCATCAATTGAGCAACTAAGGGAAGATTGGAAAAAAATGTTGCTATTTACGAGAGGTAATCGCATCTCCATTCTATCGGGAATTGTCTCGGCTCATCGGTTTGCACGGTTGTCCAAGAGACTTGACGAAATCAATCGAGACCTGGGCCAGCAAAACGAGGTGCATCAAGTGGCGCACGACTCTTTCAGGCTTTCATCTGAAGTGGCGGAAGCGTCTGCCAATTCGGAGAAAACACTCATATCTTTTGCGTATATCTGGCACATCGGCGGTCCTGACCAGCCGGTTCCAACAGTTGCTTACCATCTGCTTCCGGTTTGATTACCGCGTCACGGGCTTCCGTTTTGTACCAATAACACCACACCTGGAACCTGTTTGGGGGGCGAAGTCCGACTATCGCCCACCCCTTCACCCACCGCGCTGGCCCCCACCCCGCCGCTTTTGCTTAAATACCCGCCACGGCCCACCGTGGGCCTCCTGTCCAGTATGAGGAAAGCCCCTTGGCCGCGTTACCGCCAAAGAAATCCTGGTTCAAGTCCCGCCTGGGCAACGCCCTGGGCCGCCGCCACCTGGGGCGCGGGGCGCAGATCACCGAGTACTTCCAGCACAAGGCCCAACAGCAGGGTTATACCCTGAGCCACGGCCAGCAGCAGGTCATCGACAGCATGGCCGAGCGCGTGGAGCCGCTGTTGCAGGACGACGTGGCGCAGCCGCGCAGCCTGTACCTGTACGGCGCCGTGGGGCGCGGCAAGAGCTGGCTGCTGGATGGTTTCTACCAGGCGTTGCCGATGGCCCATAAACGCCGCCTGCATTTCCATGACTTCTTCGCCCGGCTGCACGAAGGCATGTTCCGCAACCGCGAGCAGGCCAATGCCCTGGAAACCACTCTGGACGAGCTGCTCAGCGACTGCCGGGTGCTGTGTTTCGACGAGTTCCACGTGCACGACATCGGCGACGCCATGCTGCTGACCCGCCTGTTCAAGGCGCTGGATGCGCGCGGCATCTTCCTGATGGTGACGTCCAACTACCCGCCCGAGGGCCTGCTGCCCAACCCGCTGTACCACGAACGCTTCCTGCCGGTGATCCGCCTGATCAACGCGCAGATGCAGGTCATGGAAGTGGGCGGCGCCCAGGACTACCGCGCCCTGCCCAGCGCCGCCAGCGAGCAGCAATTCACCCTGGGGCACTACGTGTGGCCGGGCACTGCGGCCCAGCGCCAGGCGCTGAAGCTGCCGGCCGCCGACCTGCCGCCCTTCCCCCTGGCCGTGGGCAAGCGCCAGCTGCGGGCGCGCATGAGCCATGAGCGGACCATTCATTTCACCTTCGACGACATCTGCGAGCAGCCTACCGCGGTGATGGACTACCTGGACCTGAGCGGGCGCTTCGACACCTGGATCATCGACCACCTGCCACTGCTGGACGAGTGCTCGATTGCCGTGCAACAGCGCTTCATCAACCTGATCGACGTGCTGTACGATCAGGACAAGCGCCTGATGCTGATCAGCGAGCGGCCGCTGGCCGAAAGCCTCGCCGGCCAGGCCATTGACCTGGCCCGCACACGCAGCCGGCTCGGCCAGCTTCAGGAGCACGCAGTCCCGTGACATTGTGGGAGCTGGCTTGCCAGCGAGCCGTTGGCGTCTGAAAAGCTCGCTGGCAAGCCAGCTCCCACTTCCAAGGACGAACACCCCATGGCCACCCTGCACCTGCTCTGCGGCAAGATCGCTTCCGGCAAATCCACCCTGGCCACGCGCCTCACCGAGGCGCCGAACACCGTGCGGCTGAGCGAAGACGTGTGGCTGGCCCGGCTGTACAAGGACCAGCTGCACGACGTCAGCGACTACGTGCGCTGCGCCGCCCTGCTGCGCGACGCCATCGGCCCCCACGTGGAGTCCCTGCTGCAATTGGGCGTCAACGTGGTGCTCGACTTCCCCGCCAATACCCCGGCCAACCGCCTGTGGATGCGCGGCCTGTTCGAGCGCAGCGGCGCCGAGCACCTGCTGCATGTGCTGCAAGTGCCCGACGAGGTGTGCAAGGCACGCCTGCGCGCACGCAACGCCAGCGGCGAACACGCGTTCGCCGCCAGCGACGCGCAATTCGAGCTGATCAGCCGTTACTTCAGCGCACCCGCGGCCGAGGAAGGCTTCAACGTGGCGTCAACCACGGCCTAGCACTGCCGCGATCTCCTCCAGGATCAGCGGATCGTCCAAGGTCGGCGGCGGCGCGAACACCTCGCCGTCGGCGATCTTGCGCAACACCGCGCGCAAAATCTTCCCCGAGCGGGTCTTGGGCAGCCGCTTGACCACCTGCACCCGGCGCAGGCAGGCCAGCGCGCCGATGTGCTCGCGCACCTGGGCCACCAGCGCCTCTTGCAGGCCGCTGGCGTCGACACCGTCCTTGAGCACCACCAGGGCCATGGGCACCTGGCCCTTGATGTCGTCGTGCACGCCAAACACCGCGCACTCGGCCACCGCCGGGTGCGCCGCCACCAGGTCTTCCATCTCGCCGGTCGACAGGCGGTGCCCGGCCACGTTGATGACGTCATCGGTGCGACCCATGATGTAGACGAAACCGTCCGCGTCCAGGTAGCCGCCGTCACCGGTGTGATAGTGCCCGGGATAGGCGCGCAGGTACGCTTGCAGGTAGCGTTCGTGGTCGCGCCACAGGGTCTGGCAGCACCCGGGCGGCAACGGCAGGGCGATGACGATGTCGCCCTGCTGCCCCGGCCCGCACTCGCGGCCTGCTTCGTCCATCACCCGCACCGCATAACCGGGCACCGCGCGGTTGCTGGAACCGGCGCGGGCGCCGGAACCGTCCAGCCGTGCACAGGGCGCGGTCACCGGCCAGCCGGTCTCGGTCTGCCACCAGTGGTCGTGCACCGGCTTGCCGGTGATGGCTTCCAGCCAGGCGTGGGTGCTGGAGTCGAGTTTTTCCCCGGCCAGGTACAGGCAGCGCAACGTGCTCAGGTCGTGGCGCGCCAGCAGCAGGCCATCGGGGTCTTCCTTGCGGATCGCGCGCAGGGCCGTGGGCGCGCAGAACAACGCATTCACCCGGTATTGCTCAATGATGCGCCAGTAGCTGCCGGCATCCGGGGTGCGGATCGGCTTGCCCTCGTACATCACGCTGGTGCAGCCGGCCATCAGCGGCCCGTAGACGATCAGCGAATGGCCCACCACCCAGCCGACGTCGGAGATGCCCCACCACACATCTCCCGCCTGCAGGCCGTAGACCTGCTCCAGGGCGAAACGCATGGCCACCGCGTGGCCGCCGTTGTCGCGGACGATGCCCTTGGGCCGGCCTGTGGTGCCGGAGGTGTACATGATGTACAGCGGGTCGCCACTGGCCAGCTCCACCGGACCTACCGGCTGGGCGTCCTGCACCTCGCGTTGCCAGTCCAGATCCCGCCCCGGCGCCAGGCTGGCGGTGAGTTGCGGGCGCTGCCACAGCGCCACGCGCACGGGTTGGTGCCGGGCCAGTTCCAGGGCCCTGTCCAGCAGCGGCTTGTAGGGCACCACGCGGTCAAACTCCAGGCCGCAGCTGGCGGTGAGAATCAGCACCGGCCGGGCGTCGTCGATGCGCACCGCCAGCTCGTTGGCAGCGAAGCCGCCGAACACCACCGAGTGCACCGCGCCCAGGCGCGCGCATGCCAGCATGGCGATGGCGGCCTGGGGAATCATCGGCAGGTACAGGATCACCGTGTCGCCCTTGCCCACCCCCAGGCTGCGCATCCAGCCGGCCAGTTGCGCCACCTCGTCGCGCAGCTGGCGGAAGCTAAAACGCTGCTGGCTGCCGGACACCGGCGAGTCATAGGCCAGCGCGGTCTGCTCGCCACGGCCCTGCTCCACCTGGTAGTCCAGGGCCAGGTAGCTGGTGTTGAGGCGGCCGTCGGCAAACCATTCATGGGTGCGGTCGGGGCGTTCGTGAAGGATTTGCGTGGGGGCGCGGAACCAGGCCACCCGCTGGGCCTGCGCGGCCCAGAAGGCGGCAGGGTCGGCGAGCGACTGTCGATAGGCGTGCTGATAGTTCATGAATCCTGTCCTGGATTGTTGTTATGGGACGGGCGAAAGCTGAGTATGGCCGCTATGATGGGCATCGCGAATTTTCCAAGACGAGCCCTATGGATACCCTTGCCCTTCTGAAGGCCGGCAAACTGGCCGGCAGCACCCGCCTGGACCTGGCCTGTGGCCTGACCGAGTTCCCCCGCGAGATCTTCGAGCTGGCCGACACCCTGGAGGTGCTCAACCTCACGGGCAACGCCCTGCGCAGCCTGCCCGACGACCTGCACCGGCTGGCCCGGCTGAAGATTCTGTTCTGCTCCAGCAACCAGTTCACCGAGCTGCCGGCCTGCATCGGCCAGTGCCCGCAGCTGAGCATGGTGGGCTTCAAGTCCAACCGTATCGCGCAGGTGCCGGCCGCCGCGCTGGGGCCCAAGCTGCGCTGGCTGATCCTGACCGACAACTGCATCGAGGCGTTGCCGGACGAGATCGGCGACTGCCACTTGATGCAGAAATTCATGCTGGCCGGCAACCGCCTGACGCAGTTGCCGGCGAGCATGGCCAAGCTGCACAAGCTGGAGCTGCTGCGCCTGTCCGCCAACCGCCTGGCCGCCCTGCCCGACTGGCTGCACAGCCTGCCGAGCCTGGCCTGGCTGGCCTGGGCCGGTAACCCGATGAGCGCCGCGTTCACCACGCCCCACGACGAGGACGGCATCACCGCCGACATCGCCTGGCAGCAGTTGCAGTTGGAGCAGAAACTGGGCGAAGGCGCCTCGGGCATCATCCATCAGGCGCAATGGGGCGACACGCCGGTAGCGGTCAAGCTGTACAAGGGCGACATCACCAGCGACGGCACGCCGCTGAACGAGATGAACGCCTGCATTGCCGCCGGCCTGCACCCCAACCTGATTCGTATCGAAGGCAAGCTCAAGGGCCACCCCGAAGGCGTGGCGGGCCTGGTGATGGACCTGATCGGCCCGGCGTTCATCAACCTGGCCGCGCTGCCCAGCTTCGACACCTGCAGCCGCGACGTGTACCCCGAGGGCACGCGGTTCACCCCGCAGACCTTGCTGGCCATGGCCCAAGGCATGGCCTCGGTGGCGGCGCACCTGCACCGGCACGGCATCAACCACGGCGACCTGTACGGGCACAACACCCTGTACAACGCCCAGGGCGACTGTTTGCTGGGGGATTTTGGCGCCGCCTCGTTCTACCCGCAGGACGGCAGCCAGCTGGCCGCGACGCTGCAACGCATCGAGGTGCGGGCGTTCGGGATCTGGCTGGGGGAATTGATCGAGCGCTGCGAGGGAGTGGATCAGCGCTGGGTGGCGTTGCAGCAGGCGTGCGTGCAGCCCGACGTGCTGGCACGCCCGGACTTCAATGCCCTCACCACGGTATTGGCGTAACCACCACGAACGCGTAGCCGCTGCCGCAGGCTGCGCTGGCCGCTGAGTACGCTGGAGATCTCCAGCGTGGACAAGGGCCAGCGCAGCCTTCGGCAGCGGCTACAGGTGGGCAGTTGCGGCGGGGTTGCGGCAGGTTTAGCCGGCCAGGCCCACGTACACGTTCTGCACGTCGTCGTTCTCGTCGATGGCTTCCAGGAACGCCTCGACTTCGGCCATGTGCTCGTCGCTCAGGCCGGACACCGGGTTCTTCGGCATATAGCCGATTTTCGCCGATACCACGTTGAAGCCTTGCTCCGGCAGGGCCTTGCACACCGCGTCCAGGTCGGCGAAGTCGGTGACGAACAGGGTCGAACCCTCTTCCTCGCCCGCTTCGAAATCCTGCGCGCCGGCTTCGATGGCGGCCATTTCCGGGTCAGCGTCGGCGCTGGCCGGGGTGGCTTCGATCATGCCCACGTGGTTGAAGTCCCACGACACCGAACCTTCGGCGCCCAGGGTGCCCTTGCGGAACAGCACGCGGATCTGCGAGACGGTGCGGTTGACGTTGTCGGTCAGGCACTCGACGATCACCGGCACCTGGTGCGGGGCGAAGCCTTCGTATTTGACCAGGGTGTAGTTGACCGCTTCGCCACCGATGCCCGCGCCTTTCTTGATGGCACGTTCCAGGGTCTCGCGGGTCATGGAGGCTTTCTTCGCCTGCTCGATGACCAGGCGCAGGCGCGCGTTGGTGTCGGGGTCGGTACCGGCCCGCGCGGCAATCGAAATTTCCTTGGACAGCTTGCCGAAGATACGCCCTTTGGCGTTGGCTGCTGCTTCTCTGTGTTTAGCTTTCCACTGTGCGCCCATTTCAACTCTCTTTCTCTGGCGCCGATACCGGTATCGATCAGCGCATGGCGCCAGTTTATACGCCCTTAAACCGGCAATCGACAAAAAATCCCGGTCAGTCTGCCGAGACCTGACCGGGCAACGTCACCGCGCTTGAACCTTCAGGTGCGCAGGGCCTTGGCCGCCAGCGGCGTCGGCGCGCTGGCCAGGGGCTCCTGGCTGAGCGCCGCCGGGCGGCTGTTCCAGTGCGGCACCAGCACCGCGGCGGCGAACAGCGCGCAGCCGGCAAAGACGATGAACACCGTCACCGTGTCGAAATAGCCGGGCAACAGCCCGCCCAGCACCGCGCCCACCGAGCCGCAGCCGTTGACGAAGCCGGCAGCGGTGGCGCCGGCCTTGGCGGTGCCGAAGTCGATGGCGGCGGCGCCGCTGATCATCGAGTCGGGGCCGTACAGGGTCAGGCCCATCACGAACAGCAGGCTCACCACCAGCAGCACGCTGCCGGTGTGCATGGCGCCCATGAACAGCGCCAACGTCACGGTCAGCGCCAGCAGGCTGAGCACGCAGGCCGGCATGCGCCGCGCGCCGAACAGCTTGTCCGAGGCCAGGCCGATCATGATCGGCCCCAGCAGCCCGGCCAGCTCGAAGGCCGTCGGCACGATGGCCGCACCGACCTTGCCCACCGACGGCATCTGCTCGAAGACGATCACCGGCCCCCACAGCAGAATCGCGTAGCGCGCCGGCTTGAGCATGAAATACGCAAGGCCCAGGACCAGCACGGTGCGGTTGCGCAGCACCTCGCGCAACGGCGCCCAGACGCTGCTGACGTGGGCAGCGGCCTGGCGCTCGGGCTCCGGTTCCACCGCCGGCAGGCCGACGTCCTCGGGCTTGTTGCGCTGGAAGATGAAGAACAGCAGCGCGACGCCGGCGACCACCACGGCGCAGCTGATGAACGCCGCCTCCCAGTTGCCGAACACGTCGTAGGCCCACCAGCCGGCGAACGGCGAAGCCACCAGGCCGCCGAAGGCGTAGCACGAGCTCCACCAACCCAGCACCTGGCCGCGCTCGCGGGCCGGGAAGAAGCTGCCGATGTTCTTGCACAGCCCCGACCAGCCGGTGGACTGCGCCAGGCCCTGCACCAGCATGCAGCTGGCGAACACCGGGAAGGTCGCCCAGGTGCCCATCACCAGGGCCGCGGCGGCAGAAATCAACAGGCCGCCGAGCACCACCACCCGCGGCCCGAAGCGGTCGGCGAGCATACCCCAGGTGAACTGGCCCACGGCGTAGGCCGCCAGGTAGATACCGTCGAGGTTGGCCATGGCCATCTTGTCGAGGTGAAAGGTAGGGTCGTCGGCGATGCCGAGCTTGGCCACCGAGAAGGCCTTGCGGGTGAAGTAGAAAGCGGCGTAGGCCAACCAGGTGATGGCGAAGATCTGCATACGCCAACGCTTGATGGTTGCGATGTGCTGAGTCATGTGAGTCTGACCTCGGGGATGAGTGTGCCGGCAGAATTGAAGAAAAATTGCCTTCGTTCTTATTGTGTTGCGCACTTCAGGGGCGGGCCCGCACCTGGTCAGAGGAGGCGCGTGGGCGCCCCCGGCCCGTTGCGATTTCTGCGTCGGACAATCGGGCTGGACATGATGGAAACAATTCCATAACCATAAGGGAAATCGATTTATCGTATTTCACACATAAGCCCAGCTTCTAAGGTGCACACCATGGCCGTCTCCAACGCACAACTCAAGGCGTTCCATGCCGTGGCGGTCCACGGCAGCTTCACCCGGGCCGCCGAGCGGCTGTTCCTGACCCAGCCGGCCATCTCCGACCAGGTGCGCAAGCTGGAGGAGCGCTTTGGCGTGCTGCTGTTTCACCGCAACAAGCGCTCGGTGCGCCTCACCGACCTGGGCGAGCGCCTGCTGGGCGTTACCCAGCGCCTGTTCGCCTGCGAGAACGAGGCCCAGGAGCTGCTGCAGGCCTCCCAGGCGCTGCAGACCGGCAGCCTGGTGCTGGCGGTGGACGCGCCGGTGCACGTGCTGCCGCAGATCGCACGGTTCTGCCAGCGCTACCCCGGCATCAACGTCAAGGTGGAGACCGGCAACACCGACGACGCCCTCACCCGCCTGTTCAGCTACCAGGCCGACCTGGCGCTGCTGGGCCGCGACGTGGACGACGAGCGCCTGTTGGTCATACCCCTGCGCGATGCGCCCATGGTGGCGTTCGTGGCCCACAGCCATCCCTGGGCCGGGCGCCAGGCCATTCACCTCGCCGACCTCGACGACACGCCGATGGTGCTGCGCGAAACCCGCTCGGTCACCCGCCAGACCCTGGAGGCGGAGATGCACGGCCGCGGCCTGCGGGTGCGCGCGGCCATCCAGGTGGAAGGCCGGGAGGCGGCGCGCGAAGCGGTGGTGGCGGGGATTGGCGTGGGCGTGGTGTCGGCCGCCGAGTTTGGTGCCGACTCGCGGGTGTGCGTGCTGCCGATCCTGGACTGCACCCGGCGCCTGACCGAAAACCTGGTGTGCCTGAAGGAGCAAAGCAACCGCCGGGTGGTGGCAACGTTCTTGGACATCATGCGCGAGAGCCTGTAACCCTCGGCTGCTACGCGAATGCGTATACCGCTTGGACCGCGTTGCCTGCATCGCGGCCAAGGCCGGCTCCTACCACGTACGCGGTAGGAGCCGACTTTAGTCGCGATGCAGACGACGCCATTTCAAAACAGTTGCTGCTACGGGGGTGGGGCCAGGTCGAGGAAGGCGCGAATCAGCCGCAGCTCGCGCCGGCGTTCCAGGCAGCCGATCATGTGCCGGTTGACCAGCCCCTCGCCGCGCACCGGCACCGCCACCACCCGCGGGTCGTGGCTGACCTCCACCGACGAGACAATGCCAACCCCCAGCTGCGCCGCCACCGCCTCGGTCACTGCCTCGCGGCTGTCCAGCTCCAGCAGCACCCGCGGCGCCACCCCAACCTCGGCGCACGCCTGGTCAAAGGTGCGGCGGGTGATGGAATGGGGCTCGCGCAGCACCATGATCTGCTCGTGCAACTGCGCCAGGTCGATGGCCTGCCCGGCCCACTCATGCCCCGCCGGCACCAGCGCGCAGATCTGCGACGGGCTCAACGCCTGCAGGTGCAGGCCCTTGCGCGGCTCCACCTCGGTCATCACCGCCACGTCAGCGTGCTCAGCGGTCAGCGCCGCCAGGGTTTCCTGGGCGTTGCCCAGGCGCAGGTTGACGGTGATGCCTGGGTACCGCTCGCGCAAGCTGGCCAGCATCGGCATCACCCGGTGCGGGCCATCGGCGGCCACCTCAAGGCGCCCGGTGAGCAACTGGCGGTTGGCCTCCAACATCGCCTGGGCCTCCTCGGCGAGGCTGAACATGGCCCGGGTGATGGCTGCCAGCTTGGTGCCCTCCTCGGTCAGTTCCACTCGTCGGGCGGTGCGCCGCAACAGCGTCAGCTGGTAGTGCTCCTCCAGCGCCTTGATGTGCCCGGTGACCGCCGGCTGGCTGATGAACAGGCGCTCGGCGGCGCGGGTGAAGCTGCCCTCGCGGGCCACGGCGTCGAATGCGCGCAGCTGGAAAAGGTTCATGAATCGGCCTGACTTATAGTTGGGATAACAATAAACAATTTGATTGATGCTTCATGGAATTGCAACTTAGGCGCCGTAAGTTCAGCCCACCGCTTGCGAGGAACACCATGAGCACCACTGCCCCGATCCTGCTTACCCCTGGTCCACTGACCACTTCGGCCCGCACCCGTCAGGCAATGATGATGGATTGGGGCTCCTGGGATGCCAGCTTCAACCAGCTCACCGCCAGTGTCTGCGAACAACTGCTGACCATCATCAACGGCGCCGCCAGCCACCACTGCGTACCCCTGCAAGGCAGCGGCACCTTCGCCGTGGAAGCCGCCATCGGCACCCTGGTACCGCGCGACGGCAAGGTACTGGTGCTGATCAACGGCGCCTACGGCCAGCGCCTGGCCAAGATCTGCAAGGTACTAGGCCGCGCCTTCAGCACCTTCGAGACCGCCGAGGACGAGCCCACCACCGCCGCTGACGTCGACCGCCTGCTGGGCGAAGACCCCAGCATCAGCCACGTGGCGCTGATCCACTGCGAGACCAGCACCGGCATCCTCAACCCGCTGCCAGAGATTGCCCAAGTCGTGGCCGGCCACGGCAAACGCCTGATCATCGACGCCATGAGCAGCTTCGGCGCACTGCCGATCGACGCCGCCAAGGTGCCGTTCGACGCCCTGATCGCCGCCTCCGGCAAGTGCCTGGAAGGCGTGCCGGGCATGGGCTTCGTGTTCGCCAACAAGGCCGCGCTGGCCCAGGCCGAGGGCAACTGCCACTCGCTGGCCATGGACCTGCACGACCAGTATCAGTACATGGCCAAGACCGGCCAATGGCGCTTCACCCCGCCCACCCACGTGGTCGCGGCGCTGCACGAAGCCCTGCTGCAATACAACGAAGAAGGCGGCCTGGCCGCGCGCCACGCCCGCTACGCCGACAACTGCCAGGCGCTGCTGGACGGCATGGACGCCATTGGCCTGCGCAGCTTCCTGCCGGCGGCCATCCAGGCGCCGATCATCGTCACCTTCCACGCCCCGCAAGACCCGCGTTACCAGTTCAAGGAGTTCTACGAGCGCGTCAAGGCCAAGGGTTTCATCCTCTACCCGGGCAAGCTGACCCAGGTCGAAACCTTCCGCGTCGGCTGCATCGGCTGCGTGGACCGCAGCGGCATGCAGGCCGCCGTGGACGCCGTGGCCCAGGTGCTGCGCGAAATGGAAGTGCTGGATATCTGACCTCTCTCCCTCTATTTGAAGTATTGATCAGGACGTACCCATGAACTACAGCAACCCCAGCAAAACCCAGGCCGTGATCCTCGACTGGGCCGGCACCGTGGTCGACTTCGGCTCGTTCGCCCCTACCCAGATCTTCGTCGAGGCCTTCGGCGAGTTCGACGTGCAAGTGTCCATCGAGGAAGCCCGCGGCCCCATGGGCATGGGCAAGTGGGACCACATCCGCACCCTGTGCAACGTACCGGCCATCAGCGAGCGCTACGCCAAGGTGTTCGGCCGCGCGCCGACCGACGACGACGTGACCGCCATCTACAACCGCTTCATGCCGCTGCAGATCGAAAAGATCGCCACTCACTCGGCGCTGATCCCCGGCGCGCTGGACACCATCACCGCGCTGCGCAACGACGGCCTGAAGATCGGCTCGTGCTCCGGCTACCCGGCCGTGGTGATGGCGAAGGTGGTCGAACTGGCCAAGCAGAACGGCTACGTCGCCGACCACGTGGTGGCCACCGACGAAGTCCCCAATGGCCGCCCATGGCCGTCCCAGGCCCTGGCCAACGTCATTGCCCTGGGCATCGACGACGTCGCCGCCTGCGTCAAGGTCGACGACACCGTGCCGGGCATCCTCGAAGGCCGTCGCGCCGGCATGTGGACCGTGGCGCTGGTGTGCTCGGGCAACGCCCTGGGCCTGACCTACGAAGGCTACAAGGCGCTGGCGCCGGAGAAGCTGGACAGCGAGCGCAAGCGCATCCACGCGCTGTTCGAAGGCTCGCGCCCGCACTACCTGATCGACACCATCAACGAGCTGCCGGACGTGATCGCCGACATCAACCGCCGCCTCGCCGCCGGCGAGATGCCGCAAAGCGCGTAATCCTGCACGCCTTGTAGCCGCTGCCGCCAGGCTGCGCTGGCCCTGACGTACGCTGGAGGTCTTCAGTGTGGTCCAGGGCCGGCGCAGCCTGGCGGCAGCGGCTACAGGTCAGGCGTGATACCGCTCCACCCACTTCGCATACGCATCGATGAAGCCCTGCAGGAACGGCTTGCTCTTCTCCGCCAGCGCCCCGCTGTCATCGAACAACGCCCCCGCATTGCCCACGTACGCCTCGGGTTGCTGCATGCACGGCACATTCAGGAATACCAGGGACTGGCGCAGGTGATGGTTGGCGCCAAAGCCGCCAATGGCCCCCGGCGACACGCTGATCACCGCACCCGGCTTGCCTGCCCAGGAACTCTTGCCATACGGCCTTGAGCCTACGTCAATGGCATTTTTCAACGGCGCCGGCACCGAACGGTTGTATTCGGGGGTGACGAACAACACGGCATCCGACGAACCGAGGGCATTGCGAAAGGCCGTATAGGCCGCCGGTGGTGTACCATCGATGTCTTCGTTATAAAGCGGCAAGTCGCCAATTTCGATGATCTTCAATGACAGGCTCGGTGGTGCCAGGGCGATCAAGGCCTGGGCGACCTTGCGGTTGAGGGATGCTTTTCTCAAGCTGCCGACCAGGACGGCGACGGAGTACACCTTGCTCATGACTGCTCCAACATTTCCGGCAAAAGGAGGTGTAGGTATAGATGAGCCTGGCGTGGTTTGCCTCGCGACGTTCCGGGAGACGGTTTTTTTTCATCAACGGTAAAACTTCCCAGGTAAAACAGTGGTCTACAGGGCGCAAGTTTCACACGTGGATATATTCAGAGGTTGTAATTCAATGGCTGCAGTACTCGTTGGACAGTTTCATGCGCGGGATGCCGAAGGTCGGATCTACCCGGTGCATGAATTCCAGGAAGCCACCTTGGAGGCGGACGGCAGCAGCGGCTCGGCCCCTAGAACCACTTATCGTCTGGCCATTGGCGACCGCGTCAACCACCTGGGTGATGACCGTTTCGAACTGGTCCAGAGCGGCGTCGAGATCATCCGTATCCCGTGAGCCCTTCCCGCGTCGCTGGCAGTGGTCGCGCAACGCCCGGCATAATGCCCCATCGAGCCGGCCGGCTCCCCTCACCGGGCACGGATTGCACTCATGCGACTACGCCACATTGAAGTGATTCAGGCGCTCATGCACGGCGGCAGCCTCAGCGCTGCCGCCGAGTTGCTGCAACTTCCCCAGGACACCCTCAACGCCACGCTGCAGGACGCCGAGACCCAGAGCGGCCTGTTGCTGTTCGCGCGCGTGCGCGGGCGTTTCCAGCCCACTGCTGAGGCCCTGGCGCTGGCCGCCACCCTCGACCTGCTGGACGCGCCGCTGGAACAGCTGCGCCGCCAGGCCGCCGACCTGCGCCTGCACCAGGAAACACCCCTGCGGGTAATCTGCACCGAAGCCCTGGCCCACCGCCTGCTGCCGCAAAGCCTGGCCGCCCTGCGCCGACGCTTTCAGGACACGCCCTGCCAGCTGCTCAGCCAGCCCACCGCCAGCATCGTCCGCAGCCTGCTGCTGCGCGAAGGCGAACTGGGCCTGAGCCTGCACCCACCGCACCATCCCGACATCGACTGCACGGCGCTGCTGGAGGGCAAGGTGCAACTGCTGGCGCCCCACGGCTGGCTGTCGCCCAAGCACAAGTACATCGGCATCCAGGAGCTGGCCGGCCAGGCCATGATCGGCCTCGAAGGCCAGGACCCGCTCAGCCTCAGGCTGGACGCCAAACTGGAAGCGCTGCGCCCGGCGCCCAAGGTGCAGACCCGGGTGCAGAACTACTCGATGATGCGCAGCATGGTCGAGGCCGGCGAAGGCCTGGCGGTGGTGGACCCGTTCACTGCGGCAGGTGCGCGCGAGGCCGGGCTGGACGTGTGCCCGATCTCGCCGGCGGTGCCGGTGACCTTGTACGCGCTGACGCTCAAGGGCAGCGAGCCGAGTGCGGCGTTGAAAGCGTTGCTGGAAATCGTCGAGCAAAAGGCCCAGGGGATGTTGAACCCATGACGCGGCCTGCGGCCGCTGCTACGGGACGGCAGTCCTCGTAGCAGCGGCCGCAGGCCGCGTCCAAGGGCTAAAACATCAAATACCAGAACATCGCCACCTCGCTGGTCTGCGGGTCGATGCCGCGGTAGCGCAGGTGGTCGATGCCGCCCAGTTCGAAGCCGAAGCCTTCATACAAGCGGCACGCCGCCAGGTTGTTGTTCTGGGTTTCCAGCATGATTCCCGGCAGGCGCTTCTTGCGCGCCCACCACTGCGTCACCCCCAGCAAGGCGCGGGCCACGCCATGGCGGCGGGCCGGGGCGTGCACCGCCAGTTCGTCGACGTGGGCCAGGCCGTTCCAGTTGGTGCTCACCACCACGTGGCCCACCGGGCGGCCGTCCAGCCAGGCGACGAAAATCGCGCTGTCGTCCTTGTCGCGGTAGCTGCGGAATTCGTCCGGGTCGATGCCGTAGCACTTCTGGTACGGCGCCACCGCCTGCACTGGCCACTGGGCCACGGGCTTGCCGATCTGCGGGCACGCATAACCGCGTACCTCAAAGGCGTATTCGCTGTCCAGCACATAAGGCGCGAAGGCGTCATCCGCCAGGCGCACGGCAATGGCCGGGTTGACCGTACTCATGACTTCTCGGTCTCCTTGATGCAGTCGACCGTGTAAGGGCCGTATTCGTGTTGCAAGCCGTGCACGTCGGCGACAAAGCCGGGGAAGCCCTGGTCGAACGCGCGGGCGAAGGCCAGGTAGTCGATCACCGAGCGCGTGGAATCGCTGAAGCGCTCCCCCGGCATGATCAACGGAATGCCCGGCGGGTAAGGCACCAGCATGACCGCTGCGATGCGCCCCGGCAACTCGTCTATGGGTACCGCTTCCACTTCACCGCGCACCAGCGCGTCGTAGGCGTCGGCCGGGCTCATGGCCGCTTCGGGCAAGGTCGTGTACATGCGCTTGAGGTGCTTGGCCGTGGCGTTGCTGCGGTAACAGCCGTGCAGCTGGTCGCACAGGTCGCGCAGGCCCATGCCCTGGTAGCGCACCGGGTCCAGGCGCGCCACGCAGGGCAGGCACTGCATCAGCTCGACGTTGGCGTCGTAGCTGCGCTTGAACTCCAGGAGCTCGGTGAGCAGCGTGCTCCATTTGCCCTTGGTGATGCCCATGGAGAACAGCACCAGGAACGAATACAGCCCGGTCTTCTCCACCACCAGCCCGCGCTCCCAGAGGAACTTGCTGACCACTGCCGCCGGTATGCCGTGCTCGCTCAAGGCGCCCGAGGCGGTCAGCCCCGGCATCACCAGGGTCACCTTGATGGGGTCGAGTAGCACATAGTCCTCGGCCACCTCGCCAAAGCCGTGCCAGTCGGCCTCGGGCGCCAGCAGCCAGTCGCCGGTGCTGACCTGTTCCGCGCCCTCCACCCCCGGCGGCTGCCAGATGCTGAACCACCAGTCATCGGCGCCGAACGACTGCCGCAGGTTGGCCAGGGCACGCCTGAAGCTCAAGGCCTCGTCGAACATTTCCTGCAGCAGCGAGCGCCCGGCCGGGCCTTCCATCATCGCCGAGGCCACGTCCAGCGAGGCGATGATGCTGTACTGCGGCGAGGTAGAGATGTGCATCATGAAGGCTTCGTTGAAGCGGTCGCGATCCAGTTGGCGCAGGCCGCCGTCCTGCACGTGGATCATCGATGCCTGGCTGAACGCGGCCATCAGCTTGTGGGTGGAGTGGGTGCTGAATACCAACGGGCTGTCGTCGCTGCGGGTAGTGCCCATGCCGTAGCGGCCGGCGAAAAACTCATGGAAGGCGGCATAGGCATACCAGGCCTCGTCGAAATGCAGCACCTCGACGCTGTTGCCCAGGGTGCGCTTGATCAGCTCGGCGTTGTAACACAGGCCGTCGTAGGTGGAGTTGGTGACCACCGCCAGCTTGACCTTGGGCGGCCGCCCGCGGGTGAGCGGGTTGGCGGCGATCTTGGCCTGGATCGACGCCGGGCTGAACTCGCCCAGGGGAATGGGGCCGATGATGCCCAGTTCATTGCGCTCCGGCGTCAGGTACAGCGGGATGGCGCCGGTCATGATGATGGCGTGCAGCACCGACTTGTGGCAGTTGCGGTCCACCAGCACCAGGTCGCCGCGGGCGACGGTGGCGTGCCAGACGATCTTGTTGGCGGTGGAGGTGCCATTGATGACGAAAAAGGTGTGGTCGGCGCCGAAGTTGCGCGCGGCCCGCGCCTCGGCCTCGGCCAGCGGCCCGGTGTGGTCGAGCAGCGAGCCCAGCTCGGGCACCGACACCGACAGGTCCGAGCGCAGGGTGTTCTCCCCGAAGAACTGGTGGAACGCCTGGCCCACCGGGCTCTTGCGGTAGGCCACGCCACCGCCGTGGCCGGGGGTGTGCCAGGAATAGTTGGATTGCGCGGTGTGCTGCACCAGCGCCTTGAAGAACGGTGGCAGCAGGCCATCCAGGTAATTGCGTGCGGCGCGGGCGACCTGCCGGGCCAGGAACGGCACGGTGTCCTCGAACAGATAAAGGATGCCGCGCAGCTGGTTGAGTTCGCTCAAGGCATCGGCCGAGGCATTCTCCAGCGTCACCTGCTCGCCCAGGGCGAAGATCGGCAGGTTTGGCGCGCGCACCCGCGCCAGGCGAATCAACGTCACCATGTTCTTCAGCAGGTGGGTGTGCTCGCCCGCGCCCTCGGCGGCAATCAGCATGCAGGCCAGGCCATGGTGGGTGGCGGCCACCAGCCGCGCTTCGGCGTCGTCGGTGGCCAGCAGGATGCTGAAGCCTTCCTGCTCGAGCTCCTGGGCAATGCCCCTCACCCGCGCGCCGGCCACGGTGTCGGCCTTGACGTCGCGGTGCACGATCAGCACGGGAAACTTCAGGTCTTTGTACATCGCAGGCAGCCCCGAGACGGCCGCAAAAAGGCGGCCCATGGTCTCAGGGTAGAAGGTTGGCGGCCTGCGTGTCAGGCAAGACGGTGCGGGTGTAATAAAAGGTCGCCCCTGGATAATTCAGGGGCAAAGCGCTATCAGGCGGGTGCGCCCTGCTCCGCTTCCAGCAGCTGGCTCCACAGCGCCGGGGCGCCGGCCGACTTGGCGATGATCGCCAGGCGCGCCTCGTGCTCGGCCAGCTCGGCCTCGCTGGCGCGAATCACCGGGGCGTGGCGGCGGTCGGCGGGCAGGCGGCGAATTTCGCTGCCCTGGTTGCCCGAGCCATCGCCGGCGCCGTCGCTGGAGTTGCCGGCCAGCGACAGGCTGGTCTGGCCACCGGTCATGGCCAGGTAGACGTCCGCCAGAATCTCGGAGTCGAGCAACGCGCCGTGCAGCTCACGGCCGGAGTTGTCCACGCCATAGCGCTTGCACAGGGCGTCGAGGCTGTTGCGCTGGCCGGGGTGGCGCTCACGGGCCATGGCCAGGGTGTCGAGCACCGTGCAATAAGTGGTGACGTCGGCCCGGTCCTGCTGGCCCATCAAGGCGAATTCGTTGTTGATGAAACCAACGTCGAACGCCGCGTTGTGGATGATCAGCTCGGCGCCCTTGATGAACTCGAAGAACTCCTCGGCCACCTCGGCAAAGCGTGGCTTGCCGATCAGGAACTGGTCGGTGATGCCGTGCACGCCGATCGCGCCTTCGTCGCTTGAGCGGTCCGGCTGCAAATAGACGTGGAAATTGCGCCCGGTCAGGCGCCGGCCGATGACTTCGACACAACCGATTTCGATGATCCGGTGACCATCGGTGACCGGCATGCCGGTGGTTTCGGTATCGAGGACTACGTATCTCGTCGCCATGGGTGCAACACTCTCGTCATTTCAACAGCGGGGACAGCCGCGCACTTTAGCATAAGTGGGGGCTGTTAGAGGTGTCGCGGTGCGTCCATTGCCTTGTGCAGGATCCGCACAATGGCGATGCCATAAATCTGTACCGTCAGGTAGACCGTATGATGCTCGATCGTGATAAGGCGGTAAGCCTCTCGAATTTCATTGCACGCCCTTGCTTTGGATGGACGAGCTGCCAAGTCACCGAACGCTCGTGTCAGTGCATCTGTGTAAGCGTTGGCCTGCTCAACGCCCCACCGTTGCTCCGTGTACCGCCATATGCCTTCGAGATCCACCACGGCAGCTGGCGTCAGACGGTATTCAGGCACGTGTGGTGGTCATTCTTTGCTTGAACGCTTCGGCGTCGAAGGGCTGAGGCTCTCCGCTGGCCTCACCGACAATGAGCGCGGCACGAATGGCGTCGCGACTATGCCGATATTCCTGCTCGCGACGAATGAGGTCGCGGATGCATTCACTGTCGTTGGTGTATAACCCAGAATCAATCTGGGCCTTGATCCAGCTGTCCTGCGCGTCGGTCAGGGTGATGGTTTTGCGTACCGTGGCCATGATTCCACCTAAGGGTCTGATTCTGCTGTCGCAGATTATCATACTATTGGTGCGGTCTTGTGCACGGAGTGTGGAGATGTTTGTTGAAGTCACGATGGCGCTTCCCGTTTGTCAGGCGTCGAGCCTACCAATCAGGGACAACCAGGCAACGATTGCTTTGTTAGAGGAGATGTCTCCGTAGCAGCTGCCGCCAGGCGGCGTCCGAGGCCGGTAGCCGTCTCCACAAGTGCAGCACCGGCAAAAATACCGCATATTATCGCCCTCGCCCGCCCAACCCATGGAGACCCGCGTGGCCAACACATTCAACCTGGACACCGTCCACGACCGCCACAACACCGGCAGCACCAAGTGGAGCCGCTTCCCCGCCGACGTGCTGCCCATGTGGGTGGCCGACATGGACTTCGCCGTGGCGCCGGGCATTGTCCAGGCCCTGCAGGAGCGCCTGATGCACCCGATGCTGGGCTACAGCGTGGCCCAGGAGAGCCTGCGCGGCACCCTGGTCAAGGCTCTGCGCGAGCTGTTCGACTGGCAGGTGGCGCCCGAGGAGCTGGTGTTCCTGCCCGGCGTGGAAGGCGGCGTGAACATGGCGCTCAATGGCCTGCTGGCGCCCGGCGCTGGGGTGGTGGTGCAGACGCCCAACTACCGGCCGCTGCTGAACGCCGCCGGGCACTGGAACCAGCCGCGCATCGACCTGCCGTTCCACGTGGACGCCAACGGCCTGTACCCCACTGACCTGAAGGCGCTGGACCAGGCCCTGGGCCAGGCCGGGGCGATGATCCTCAGCAACCCGCACAACCCGCTGGGCAAGGTGTTCGAACGCGCTGAACTGCAGGCCATCGCCGACGCCTGCGTGGCCCACGACACCCTGCTGATCAGCGACGAGATCCACGCGCAGATCCTGTTCGACGGGCGCAAGCACATCCCCATCGCCAGCCTGAACGATGACATCGCCCAGCGCACCATCACCCTGATGTCGGCCACCAAGGCGTTCAACATCGCCGGCATGAAGAACGCCTTTGCAGTGATCAAGAACCCGTCACTGCGCCACCGCTTCAACAACGCGCGGCTGGGCATGGTCGACAGCGTCAGCACCCTGGGCCTGGTGGCCACCGAGGCGGCCTTCACCCATGGCGGCGCATGGCTGGCCGAGGTGACCGCCTACCTGCAGGCCAACCGGGATTACCTGGCCAACGCCGTGGCCACCCGGCTGCCGGGCGTGACCATGACGCTGCCCCAGGGCACCTACCTGGCGTGGCTGGACTGCACGGCGCTGGGGCTGAACGACCCGCACGCCTTCTTCCTCAAGGAAGCCAAGGTGGGGCTGAGCCCAGGCACCGATTTCGATGACGCGGTGGGTGGGCAGTTCGTGCGCTTGAACTTCGGTTGCCCGCGGGCGCTGCTGGAGGAAGGGATTGCACGGATGGAGCGGGCGCTGAAGGCCCGCAATTGATGTAGCCGCGGCCACATTCTGTGGGAGCTGGCCTGCCAGCGAGCTTTTGACGCCCTGAAAACTCGCTGGCAAGCCAGCTCCCACAACTGCTACACGTCAGCGCTTGAGCGCGCGAACCTCATCCACCCCACGGTTCGCCAGCTGGTCGGCCCGCTCGTTGCCATGGTGGCCCGTATGGCCGCGTACCCATTTCCAGGTCACGGTGTGGCGCCCCACCTGCTCATCCAGCATTTGCCACAGGTCGGCGTTCTTCACCGGCTGCTTGGCGGCGGTCTTCCAGCCGCGCTTCTTCCAGTTGACCATCCACTCGTTGATGCCCTTCATCACATACTCGGAGTCGGTCACCAGCAGCACCTCGCAGGGGCGCTTGAGTTCTTCCAGGCCGCGGATGGCCGCCATCAGCTCCATGCGGTTGTTGGTGGTGGCCGCCTCGCCGCCCCACAGTTCCTTTTCAACGCCCTTGCATACCAGCAGGGCGCCCCAGCCACCGACGCCCGGGTTGCCCTTGCAGGCGCCGTCGGTGAAGATTTCAACGCTATCGCTCATTACTACCTATCCGTCGATGTCAGGGTTCGCTGTTGCGTCGATTGACCTTGGCCATCGGCAACGGAATCAACTTGCCCATGGGTTCGCGACGCACCTGGCGCAGCGGGCGCAGGCCCACCACCAGTTTGCGCGCGACCAATATATAGAAGCCGCCACCGGCACTTTGCCAGTGGCCGGCGCGGCGCTCCCAGCCGGCCAGGCGTGCCTGCCAGGCGGGGGACGCAAGCGGCGGACGATAGCACCCGAACCGGCGTTTCTCCAGCGCAAAGCCCAGCAGGTTGAGCCAGTCGCCCACCCGCGAGGCGGAAAAGCAGCGCGCCTTGCGCAGGGCATCATGGGCGAAGGCACGGCGCAGGCCCCAGGCGCTCCAGGGGTTGATGCCGACGATGATCAGGTGCCCGCCGGGGCGCACGGCGCTGGCCGCCTCGCGCAGCAGGCCGTGGGGCGACAGGCTGAAATCCAGGCCGTGCTGCAGCACCACCACGTCGGCGGCGTGCTCGCTCAACGGCCAGGCCTGCTCCTCGCAGACAATCTCCACCCCCGGCAGCGGCGCCCCCAGGCGTACGTTGCGCTGCACCTGCGGGGCCTGGGGTGGCAACTGGGCGCTGGGGCCGTAATGCACCAGGTAGCCGCCGAAGAAACGGCCCAGTTCTTCCTCCAGCAACGCCTGCTCTTCAGTAAGCAGGAACTGGCCCAACGGGCCCTCGAACCAGTCCCTGGCCTGGCCGATCAACTCCAGCCACTCCGGGTCGGCCTGCGCAAACGCTTTATCGGTCATTGCCTTCTCCCATCGAAGAGGTTCACCAATAGCCCCAACAGGTTCTAAGATGCACCATTATTCAACGCTTAGCGAATCGCGCCATGATACAGATCGACGCACTGCCAGCCTTCACCGATAACTACCTGTGGTTGTTACAAGACACTGCAAGCAAGCGCTGCGCCGTGGTCGACCCGGGCGACGCCGCCCCGGTGCTGGCCTGGCTGGCCGCCCACCCGGGCTGGCAGTTGAGCGACATCCTGGTCACCCATCACCACCACGACCACGTGGGCGGCGTGGCCGAGCTCAAGCAGGCCACCGGCGCCACGGTGTACGGCCCCGCGAATGAAACCATTCCGGCCCGCGACGTGGCCCTGGACGACGGCGCCCGCATCGAGGTGCTGGGCCTGGGCTTCGACGTGATGGCCGTACCTGGCCACACCCTGGGCCACATCGCCTATTACCACGCCCAGGCAGAGACGCCGCTGCTGTTCTGCGGCGACACCCTGTTCGCCGGCGGTTGCGGCCGCCTGTTCGAGGGCACGCCGGCGCAGATGCATGATTCGCTCCAGCGCCTGGCCGCCCTGCCCGCCGCCACTGCGGTTTACTGCACCCACGAATACACCTTGAGCAACCTGCGCTTCGCCTGCGCGGTGGAACCGCAAAACCCGCAGCTTGCCCAACGTTTCGCTGACGTTACCGCCCTGCGCGAGCAAAATCGCATCACCTTGCCATCAAGCATGGCCCTGGAATTGCAGACCAACCCGTTTTTGCGTGTCAATGAAGCAGGTGTCAGAAAAAAAGCAGACGAACGGACAGGCGTCGTAAACCCTTCTCCCGTGGCCGTTTTTGCTGCGCTTAGGGCATGGAAAGATAAGTTCTAAAGCCCTCGCGCTTGCGTCCAAAAATTCTGAAAGGTTGACCCGGGGGTGGGCAGTTTCTAGAATCGCCCGACATTTTTGCCCGGATCACCTTCCCAGCCAATGTCGTCCAACACTCGAAAGCCCTTCAATTCAGACGCATTGACGCGGTTGGCACAGGCCATCGCGCTGACCCTGCCGGTGATTCTGGCGGGCTGCCAAAGCACGGGCCAGGTTCCGGATGCCGAGAGCGTCAGGCTGCACAGCCTGAACGCACGCATCAAGCAGAAACCCATCTTCCCGGATGCCCAACAGGCCCACCAGCAAGCGCCCCAGGACGTCTGGGAACGCATGCGCCAGGGCTTCCAGCTGCAGGATGGCGTGGCGGTGAACCCGCGGGTCGAGCAACAACGCCTGTGGTTCGTCAGCAACCCGTCCTTCCTGGAAAACGCCAGCGGCCGCGGCAGCCTGTACATGCACTACATCGTCGAGCGCCTGGAAGAACGCAACATGCCGCTGGAGCTGGCCCTGCTGCCAGTGATCGAAAGCGCCTACAACCCCATGGCCTATTCGCGCAGCGATGCCAGCGGGCTGTGGCAGTTCATCCCCTCCACCGGCCGTTACTTCAACCTGCGCCAGACCCGTTTCTACGACGGCCGCCGCGACGTGACCGCGTCCACCGCCGCTGCACTGGACTACCTCAGCCGCCTGCACGACATGTTCAACGGCGACTGGCTGCTGGCCCTGGCGGCCTACAACGCCGGCGAAGGCACGGTCAGCCGTGCCATCGAGCGCAACGAGAAGCTGGGCCTGCCCACCGACTACTGGAACCTGCCGCTGCCCCAGGAAACCCGCGACTACGTGCCCAAGCTGTTGGCACTGTCGGAGCTGGTGATGTCCCCCGAGGCCTACGGCGTGAACCTCAACCCCATCGCCAACCAGCCCTATTTCGAGGTGGTGGAGGTCAACCAGCAGATGGACCTGGGCCGCGTCGCGGCGCTGGCCAACATCGACGAGGACGAGCTGTTCCAGCTCAACCCGGCCCTCAAGCAGCGCGTCACCGTGGACGGCCCCCAGCACCTGCTGGTGCCGACCGCCAAGGCCCACCTGCTGACGGAGAGCCTGGCCAAGATGGGCCCCGAGGAACTGCTGACCCTGGCGCCCAAGCGCAAGCTCGTCGAAGACGTGGCGCGCGTGGACATGCCGGCACGCCGCCGCACCTACAAGGTCAAGCGCGGTGACAACCTGGGCCTGATCGCCCGCGCCAACAAGGTTGACGTAAAAGACCTGCAGCACTGGAACAAGCTGTCGGGCATGCACCTGAAGGTCGGCCAGACCCTGGTGATGCAGGACAACAGCCGCCCTGCCACCAAGGCCCGTGGCAAGACCACCGCCGTGGCCAGCGCACGCACCAGCAAAGGCGGCAAGAGCGGCCAGGTCGCCACCCGCTACAAGATTCGCAAGGGCGACTCGCTGTACGTGGTGGCCCAGCGCTTCAACGTCGAGGTCAACCACCTCAAGCGCTGGAACCCCAACACCGCACGCGCGCTGAAGCCAGGCCAGACCCTGGTCGTCTACCGCGACCGCTGATACCCCGACACCCCCGTAGGAGCCGCGCTTGCGCGCGATGAGGCCGTGCCTGACACACCGCGGCGCTACCATCGCGACCAAGGTCGGCTCCTACGTGAAACTTTTTACGCAAGGCATCTCCATGACCACCGAAACCCCTGAAGCGCTAAAAGCCCGCAAACTCGCCCACCTCGACGCCGTCCTCGAAGCCCTGGCCGCCGAGACTCGCGACGTGTCCCGCGCCTTCTACCACGGCTGGGTGCTGTCCGCCGCCATGGAGCTGTGGGACCGCGGCGTGCTCAGCCAGCAAGAGCGGCTGGACATCGAAGCCAAGGTCAAGGCCATTACCCAACCTCCGGCCGCCACCGAGTAAGCCCGGCGGACTCTTCTTCAACCAGAGACAAACTGTTACTGTACCGGTAATAAATCGGATCTCTGACTTGATGCGTTCGCTCCTGCTCTCACTAGGCCTGGTCCTGAGCTGTCACGCTGGCGCGACGGTGTTCCAGAGCCATGGCTACGCCCAGTTCGGCACCCTCAAGTACCCGGCCAGCTTCACCCATTTCGACTGGGCCAACCCCCAGGCGCCCAAGGGCGGCACCCTGCGGGTGATGGCGTTCGGCACCTTCGACACGCTCAACCCCTACACCTTCAAGGGCAGCAGCCCGGTGAGCACGCCGAACTTTATCCAGTACGGCGTCAGCGAGCAGAACGAAACCCTGATGGTCGGCACCGGCCAGTACGACCCGTCCGGCGACGAGCCCACGTCCAGCTACGGCCTGATCGCCAAAAGCGTGGAGTACAGCGAAGATCGCAGCTGGGTGGTGTTCAACCTGCGCCCCGAGGCGCGCTTCAACGACGGCGTGCCGATCACCGCCCGCGACGTGGCCTTCTCCTACCGCACCCTGCTCAAGGAAGGCCACCCGCAGTACCGCACCAGCCTGCAGGAAGTGCAGCGCGTGGACATTCTGGGCCCCCAGCGCATCCGCTTCGTGTTCAAGCGCAGCGCCAACCCGCTGCTGATTCTGCGCATGGGCGAGCTGCCGGTGCTGCCCGAGCACTACTGGCAAGGCCGCGACTTCCAGGCCACCACCTTTGAGCCACCGGTCACCAGCGGCCCCTACCGCATCACCCAGCTGGTGCCCGGCCGGCGCCTGGTGTTCGAGCACGTCAAGGACTGGTGGGGCCAGGACCTGCCGGTGAACCGCGGCAAGTACAACTTCGACCGCGTGGAGGTGGAGTTCTACCGCGACAACGACGTGGCCTTCGAAGCCTTCAAGGCCGGCGAGTTCGACATCTACCTGGAACACCAGGCGAAGAACTGGGCCAACGGCTACAACTACCCCGCCGTGCTGCGCGGCGACGTGATAAAGGCGCAGATCCAGCACCAGATCCCCACCCAGACCCAGGGCCTGTTCTTCAACACCCGGCGCCCGGCCCTGGCCGATGTGCGCGTGCGCGAGGCCCTGGGCCTGCTGCTGGACTTCGAATGGACCAACAGCGCCCTGTTCAACGGCGCCTACCGTCGCGCCACCAGCTACTACCCCAACAGCGAATTCAGCGCCAGCGGCCTGCCCGCCGGCAAGGAGTTCCTGCTGCTGGCACCCTACCGTCAGCAACTGCCCGCCACGCTGTTCACCCAGCCGTACAACGTGCCCGTCACCCAGGGCCGCGGCATCGAGCGCGAGACCCTGCGCCGCGCCCTGGGGCTGTTGGCCGACGCCGGCTGGAAGCTCGACGGCCAGCGCCTGCTCAATGCCCAGGGGCAGCCGTTGCGCCTGGAACTGCTGCTGGTGAACCCGGGGCTGGAAAGGATCCTGCAACCTTATGTCGAAAACCTTCGCGGCATCGGCGTCGATGCGCGCTTGCGCACCGTCGACCGCGCCCAGTATAAGCAGCGGCTGGACCAATTCGACTTCGACATGATTCTGATGACCCTCAACCAGACCCTCAGCCCCGGCCTCGAGCAGTGGCAGTACTTCCACTCCAGCCAGGCGACGGTCAAGGGCAGCAAGAACTACGCCGGCATCGCCAACCCGGTGGTCGACCACCTGCTCGACGACCTGCTGGCCGCCCATAGCCGCGATGACCAGGTAGCCGCTGCGCGCGCCCTGGACCGCGTGCTGCTGGCCCAGCACTACATGATTCCCAATTGGTACCTGGACGCCCATCGTCTGGCCTACCGCAACCGTTTCGCTTTCGTCACCACGCCGCCCTACACCCTGGGCCTCAACACGTGGTGGCTCAAGCCTGTGGAGACTCACCCATGACGCGCCTACGCGCCCTGTTGCCGGCCGCCTACGGGTTGCTGCTGAGCGGGCTGGCCTGCGCCGCCCCGCAGCACGCCGTGACCCTGTACAACGAGCCCCCCAAGTACCCGGCCGACTTCCAGCACTTCGACTACGTGAACCCCGACGCGCCCAAGGGCGGCACCTTCCGCAACGCCGCCTCGGGTGGCTTCGACAGCTTCAACCCGTTCATCAGCAAGGGCGTGCCCGCCGACGACATCGGCCTGATCTACGACACCCTGGCGCGCCAGAGCCTCGACGAGCCGCTGACTGAATACGGCCTGGTGGCCAAGACCATCGAGAAGGCCCCCGACAACAGCTGGGTGCGCTTCACCCTGCGCCCCGAGGCGCGCTTCCACGACGGCCAGCCCATGCGCGCCGACGACGTGGTGTTCACCTTCAACCTATTGATGAAGGACGGTTCGCCGCTGTACAGGAATTACTACGCCGACGTCGCCAAGGTGGAAGCCGAAGACCCGCTGCACGTACGCTTCGACTTCAAGACCCGCGACAACCGCGAGCTGCCGGTGATCCTCGGCCAGCTGCCGGTGCTGCCCAAGCACTACTGGGCCACCCGCGACTTCAGCCGCGCCAACCTCGAATTCCCCCTGGGCAGCGGCCCCTACAAGGTGGCGGCGGTAAACGCCGGGCGCTCGGTGCGCTACGAGCGGGTCAAGGACTACTGGGCCAAGGACCTGCCCATCAACCGCGGCTCGTACAACTTCGACGTGCTGACCACCGACTACTACCGCGACAACAACGTGGCCCTGGAAGCGCTGAAGGCCGGCGCCTTCGACTACTGGCTGGAGATGACCGCGAAGAACTGGGCCACCGCCTATGACGTACCGGCGGTGCGCGAGAAACGCCTGATCCGCGAAGAGCTGCCCAACGGCAACCCGGTGGGCATGCAGGGCTTTGTCTTTAACCTGCGCCGGCCGCTGTTCCAGGACGTGCGCGTGCGCCAGGCGCTGGGCCTGCTGTTCGACTTCGAATGGAGCAACCGCCAGCTGTTCAATGGCGCCTACACGCGCACCGACAGCTACTTCGAAAACTCCGACCTGGCCTCCTCCGGCCTGCCGGACGCCGAAGAGCTGAAAATCCTCGAACCGTTGCGCGGCAAGGTCCCCGACGCGGTGTTCACCACGCCGTTCAAGAACCCGGTCACCGACGGCAGCGGCATGATCCGCGACCAGCAGCGCCAGGCCTACAAGCTGCTGCTGGAGGCTGGCTGGCACGTGGTCAACGACCGCATGGTGGACGCCAGCGGCAAGCCGGTGAGCATCGAGTTCCTGCTGGCCCAGCCCGAGTTCGAGCGGGTGCTGCTGCCCTACAAGCGCAACCTCGCCGACCTCGGCATCGAACTGGTGCTGCGCCGCGTCGACGCCTCGCAGTACGTCACCCGCCGGCGCAACCGCGACTTCGACATGATGGTCTCAAGCTTCCCGCAGTCAGACTCGCCGGGCAACGAACAGCGCGAGTACTGGGAGTCGAGCAGCGCCGACCGCAGCGGCAGCTACAACATCATGGGCATCAAGGACCCGGCCGTGGACCAGCTCACCGAAAGCCTGATCAACGCCGACACCCGCAAGAGCCTGATCGCCCACTCCCACGCCCTCGACCGGGTGCTGCTGAACAACTACTACCTGGTGCCCAACTGGCACATCAAGACCTGGCGCGTGGCCTACTGGAACCACCTGGGCCACCCGGCCGTGTCGCCGCGCTATGACGTCGGCACCATGACCTGGTGGGCCAAGCCGGACGTCAAGCCGGCCATCCCCATCACCACCGACACCGACTCGCAGGGCAAGGAGCGCTGAGATGCTGGCCTATATCTGCAAGCGCCTGCTGCTGATCATCCCGACGCTGTTCGGCATCCTCATCATCAACTTCCTGATCATCCAGGCCGCCCCCGGCGGCCCGGTGGAGCAGGCCATCGCCAAGCTTGAAGGCTTCGAGGGCGCCACCAGCCGCTTCAGCGGTGGCGGCTCGGAGGTGTCCATGGGCGGCTCCAGCTACCGTGGCGCCCAGGGCCTGGACCCGGCGCTGATCAAGGAGATCGAAAAACAGTACGGCTTCGACAAGCCCGCGGGCGAGCGCCTGTGGATCATGATCAAGAACTACGCCCACTTCGACTTCGGCTCCAGCTTCTTCCGCGACGCCAAGGTCACCGACCTGATCCTGGAGAAGATGCCGGTCTCCATCTCATTGGGGCTGTGGAGCACGCTGATCATGTACCTGGTGTCCATCCCCCTGGGCATCGCCAAGGCCACCCGCCACGGCAGCCACTTCGACGTGTGGACCAGCTCGGCGATCATCGTCGGCTACGCCATTCCGGCGTTCCTGTTCGCCATCCTGCTGATCGTGGTGTTCGCCGGCGGCAGCTACCTGGACTGGTTCCCGCTGCGCGGCCTGACCTCCAACAACTTCGACCAGCTGAGCCTGGGCGGCAAGGTGCTGGACTACTTCTGGCACCTGGCGTTGCCGGTGACGGCCCTGGTGATCGGCAACTTCGCCACCATGACCTTCCTGACCAAGAACAGCTTCCTCGACGAGATCGGCAAGCAGTACGTGGTTACCGCCAAGGCCAAGGGCCTGAGCAACAACCGCGTGCTTTACGGCCACGTGTTCCGCAACGCCATGCTGCTGGTGATCGCCGGCTTCCCCTCGGCGTTCATCGGCATCTTCTTCACCGGTTCGTTGCTGGTTGAGGTGATCTTCTCCCTCGACGGCCTCGGCCTGATGAGTTTCGAGGCCGCGGTGAACCGCGATTACCCGGTGGTCTTCGGCACCCTGTTCATCTTCACCCTGCTGGGGTTGCTGGTGAAACTGATCGGCGACCTGACCTACAGCCTGGTCGACCCACGCATCGACTTCGAACGCCGGGAGCACTGAGATGAGCCTTTCCCCCCTCAACGCCCGTCGCCTGCAGCGGTTCAAGGCCAACAAGCGCGGCTGGTGGTCGCTGTGGCTGTTCATGATTCTGTTCGTGGCCAGCCTGGGCGCCGAACTGATCGCCAACGACAAGCCCCTGGCCGTGCACTACGACGGCAGCTGGTACTTCCCGGCCTTCCAGCGCTACCCGGAAACCACCTTCGGCGGCGAATTCCCGCTGGAGGCCAACTACAAGAGCCCGTACATCCAGCAGCTGCTCAAGGCCAAGGACAGCTGGACGCTGTGGGCGCCCATTCCGTTCAGCTACCAGAGCATCAACTACGACCTCAAGGTGCCAGCGCCAGCGCCGCCGTCGGCGCAGAACTGGCTGGGCACCGACGACCAGGGCCGCGACGTGCTCGCGCGGGTGATCTACGGCTTCCGCATCTCGGTGCTGTTCGCCCTGACCCTGACCATCCTCAGCTCCATCGTCGGCGTCATCGCCGGCGCCCTGCAGGGCTTCTACGGCGGCTGGGTGGACCTGGCCGGGCAGCGTTTCCTGGAGGTGTGGTCGGGGCTACCGGTGCTGTACCTGCTGATCATCCTGGCCAGCTTCGTGCAACCCAACTTCTGGTGGCTGCTGGGCATCATGCTGCTGTTCTCGTGGATGAGCCTGGTGGACGTGGTGCGCGCCGAGTTCCTGCGCGGCCGCAACCTGGAGTACGTGCGCGCCGCCCGCGCCCTGGGCATGCGCGACGCCAGCATCATGTTCCAGCACATCCTGCCCAACGCCATGGTCTCGACCATGACCTTCATGCCGTTCATTCTCACCGGCGCCATCGGCACCCTCACCGCCCTCGACTTCCTGGGCTTCGGCCTGCCCGCCGGCTCGCCGTCCCTGGGCGAACTGGTGTCCCAGGGCAAGTCCAACCTGCAGGCGCCGTGGCTGGGCATCAGCGCCTTTGCCGTGCTGGCGTTGATGTTGAGCCTGCTGGTGTTCATCGGCGAAGCCGCCCGCGACGCGTTCGATCCAAGGAAATGACATGCACCCTGACAACCTGATCGAAATCCGCGACCTGGCGGTGCAATTCGACAACAACGAACGCTCGGCCCGGGTGGTGGAAGGCGTGAACTTCGACATCCGCCGCGGCGAGACCCTGGCGCTGGTGGGCGAAAGCGGCTCGGGCAAGTCGGTTACCGCGCATTCCATCCTGCGCCTGCTGCCCTACCCCATCGCCAGCCACCCCAGCGGCACGGTGATGTACGAGGGCCAGGACCTGCTGCACATGGACGAAAAGCGCCTGCGGCAGATTCGCGGCAACCGCATCGCCATGATCTTCCAGGAGCCCATGACCTCGCTGAACCCGCTGCACAGCATCGAGAAGCAGATCAACGAAGTGCTCGGCCTGCACAAGGGCCTGACCGGCAAGGCCGCCACCGCGCGTACCCTGGAGCTGCTGGAGATGGTCGGCATTCCCGAGCCGCGCCAGCGCCTCAAGGCCCTGCCCCACGAGCTGTCTGGCGGCCAGCGCCAGCGCGTGATGATCGCCATGGCCCTGGCCAACGAGCCGCAACTGCTGATCGCCGACGAGCCCACCACCGCCCTCGACGTCACCGTGCAGCTGAAAATCCTCGAACTGCTCAAGTCCCTGCAACAGCGCCTGGGCATGGCCCTGCTGCTGATCACCCACGACCTCAACCTGGTGAAGCGCGTGGCCCAGCGGGTGTGCGTGATGCAACAGGGTTGCATCGTCGAACAGGGCGACTGCGAGCAGTTGTTCAACCACCCGCAACACCCCTACACCCGCGAACTGCTGGGCGCCGAACCGCGCGGCGAGCCGGCCGCCACCGTGGCGGGTGAGCCGATGCTGGAAGTCGACGACCTGAAGGTGTGGTTCCCGATCAAGAAAGGCCTGTTCAAACGCACCACCGACTACGTCAAGGCCGTGGACGGCATCCAGTTCAGCCTGCCGCGCGGGCAGACCCTGGGCATCGTCGGCGAAAGCGGCTCGGGCAAATCCACCCTCGGCCTGGCCATCCTGCGGCTGATCGCCAGCCAGGGCGCGATCCGCTTCCACGGCCAGCCGCTGGAGCGCCTCAACCGCGAACAGATACGCCCCCTGCGCCGGCAGATGCAGGTGGTATTCCAGGACCCGTTCGGTAGCCTCAGCCCGCGCATGAGCGTGGCGCAGATCGTCGGCGAGGGCTTGCGCATCCACGGTATCGGCACGCCTGCCGAGCAGGAACACGCCATCATCGAAGCGCTCCAGGAAGTGGGCCTGGACCCCGCCACCCGCCACCGCTACCCCCACGAATTCTCCGGCGGCCAACGCCAACGCATCGCCATCGCCCGGGCGCTGGTGCTCAAGCCGGCGCTGATATTGCTGGACGAACCGACCTCGGCGCTGGACCGCACCGTGCAGCGGCAGGTGGTGGAACTGTTGCGCTCGCTGCAGCTGAAATACAACCTCACCTACCTGTTCATCAGCCATGACCTGGCGGTGGTCAAGGCCTTGAGTCATCAGTTGGTGGTGATCAAGTCAGGCCAGGTGCTGGAGCAAGGCCCCGCAGCGCAAGTGTTCTCAGCCCCGCAGCACCCCTACACCCGCCAGCTCCTGGAAGCCGCCTTCATGGCATAACCCCGCCGCTGCTACATCCTGTGGGAGCTGGCTTGCCAGCGAGCTGTTAGGGCCATAAAAGCTCGCTGGCAAGCCAGCTCCCACAAGACAGTTGCTGCTACGGGTTGTGTGCCGCGCCTTTCAACACGGCGTCCAACAGCGCCTGCGCGCTTTCCACTGACTGCACCACAGACCACACTAGGCCTTGGCACCCGCAACCGTTGTCCGTCAGCTCGTACGCGCTTTCATGAGCACATTTGAGCAGCAACGCCAACTGCGCCAACGCCGTTTCAGCCTTCACGCCTGCGCGTACCTGGAACAGCGGTTCGTCGTTGTCGTCGAGGGGGCCGAAGGTGCAACTGGCGGTGCGGGGGGCGTGCAGATTTGTAGATGAAGTAACTGGCGTCAGCTTATCCATATCATCGATATCCTTGAGCGCCTTGATCTAAATCGGGCTACCAAACCCGATCGCCGAAGGGTTCAGCGACGGAGGGAGGGTATGGAAAACAGCCGACTCAGACAAGGCAGCGAGGCGATAATTGACGCTTCCTACACGTAGGGGTTAGGGTTCCCACAAAGCCGGCCATTCCACCACATCCTGCGTAGCAGCGGCCGCAGGCCGCGTCCCGGGCCGCCGCGGTAGCTCAGGCCGACGATGCCATGGAATCATCCAAACTGTTCACCGCCACCCGCTCCACCAGCGCCAAGGCATCGATCAGGCTCAACGGCCGCCCTAGCAGATACCCCTGCACCTTGTTCGCCCCCAGCAAGCGCAACGCGTCCAGTTCCGACTGGGTTTCCACCCCTTCGGCGACGATGGTGCTGCCGGTCTCGCGGGCAAAGGCGATAAGCGCCGAGGCCATGGCGCGTTTCTGTGGGTCGTGGTCGATGCCCTGGGTCAGGCTCATGTCCAGTTTGATCATGTCCGGGCGCAGTTGCAGGATGTGGCGCATGCTGGCGTAGCCGGCGCCGGCGTCGTCGATGGCCACGCGCACGCCGTTCTGGCGCAGGGGCTTGAGGGCCTTGAGTAGCCCCGTGTAGTCATTGACGATGGCGTGCTCGGTGATTTCCAGCACCAGGCGGCTGGCCGGGCACGGGCTGAGCAGGTCGGTCAGGCGGCCGCTGAGCATCAGCTGCGGCGAGCAGTTGATGGTCAGGTAGGTGCCCGAGGGCAGCGCGTCCATACCCTTGAGGGCGGCGGCGATGGCGTGGCACTCCAGCTCCACGCCCAGGCCGGCTTCGGCGGCTTCCTTGAACCATTGGTCGGGGCTGCGCACCGGCACCAGGTTGAAGCGCGACAGGCACTCCCAGCCGCAGATGCTCATGCCCTGGAAGTCGAAGATCGGCTGGTAGACGATGCTCGGCTGCTGGCTGGCCAGCACCGCGGAGATGCGTCGGTGCTTGGCCACGCGGTCGCGCACCAGGGTCAGGTCGCCCTCGATGCGGTCGGCGATCAGCTCGGCGAACACCTTCATCACCAGCAGGTCGCGCTGGCCCAGGCTGCTGTCGGCGCTGTAGCCAAAGCAGCAGAAGGTGCCGTACAGCCGGCCGTCGCTCAGGTAAATAGGCACGCTCATGTGCGAACCGATGGGCAGCGCCAGGGTTTCCGGGATGGCCAGCGCCTCGGGCAGTTCGCCAGTGTTGGCGATCAGCTCGGGCAACTCGCCCTCCACCACTTTCAGGCAGTAGCCCACGTCCAGCGGCAGCGCATCGCCCGGCCGGATCGGGCCATCGCCGTCGGTGTCGACGTGGATGAACACCCGGTCACTGGTGCGAAATTGCGAGACGAACGCCACGTCCATGCCCAGATGGGTGCGCAACGCCCGCAACACCTTGTCGATACAACCCGTGCCCGTCGGTGCCTCGGATTTCAGGCTCACCACGCTGGCAAGCTGTGTGGCTGACATGTCCATGACGGCCTCCTTGATCCCTGGATCCCAAGATTCTAGGACTGTGACCTCGGAATTTCGCCGACCGCTCGGCGCTTCCTGACGAAATGCGAGGGAAATGCGAAAGGTGTCACAAAACGTTTAACCCTGCGTGAGGACTTGGCGAACGGCCGCGGCCGACACTGGCCCCATGATTCGGCCCACCAGGAGCGCCACCATGCAATCCAGACGATGGTTTTTGATCCAGGCCGCGGCAGTGACCTCGCTGGCCGCCTACGCGCTGATGAGCGGCCGCATGCGCCTGGCCATGGCGGCGGACAGCACGCCGGGCGAGACCTTCGCCGTGCAGCACAGCGATGAACAGTGGCACCAACTGCTCAGCGACGAAGCGTTCGACGTGCTGCGCCGCGCGGGCACCGAGCGCCCCTACAGCAGCCCGCTGAACAACGAGCACCGCAGCGGCCGCTTTGCCTGCGCGGGGTGCCAGCTGCCGCTGTTTTCTTCCAGCGCCAAGTTTGACAGCGGCACCGGCTGGCCGAGCTTTACCGCGCCGTTGCCGGGCGCGGTCAACGTCAGCCGCGATACCACGCTGGGCATGGAGCGCAACGAGGTGCATTGCCACCGCTGCGGCGGGCATCTGGGCCATGTGTTCGACGACGGCCCGGCGCCGACCGGGCTGCGCTACTGCATGAATGGCGTAGCCATGGTCTTCACCCCCGGCACCGCATAGACCCGTAGCAGCAACTGTCTTGTGGGAGCTGGCTTGCCAGCGAGCTTTTATGGCCTCAACAGCTCGCTGGCAAGCCAGCTCCCACAGGATGCGGCCGCTGCTACGGGTCAAGGGGATAGAGCTCATCCAGCACCTGCATCAGCGCCCGTTTGCGCGGGCTTTCCAGGCCGGTCCAGGCCACGCCGATGCCGGCGCCGCTCATGGCCAGCGCCAGCGGCCGGGTGACCACCCCGGCGGGCAGTGCCGACGCCGCGCCCGCCGGCACGATGCCCACGCCCAGCCCCGCCGCCACCAGCGCCAGCAAGGTGGTGAACTCGCCCATCTCCCGGGCAATGGTCAACGTCACCTTGCGCCGATGAAAGCCCACCAGCATCTGGTCATGCAGCCCCGGCGCGTACTTGCGCGCCAGCACCAGCGCCGGGCGCCCGGCCAGGTCCTGGGGCTGGAGGCGGCGCTGGGCGCACAGCGGATCGCCCGCCGGCAGTGCCACCACCAGCGACTCCTCGAAGAGCATGCGCGTGTGCACCCCGGGCACGCTCAGCGGCAGGCGCACCAGGCCGAAATCCAGGGCGTTGTCCTGCAGCGCCCGGGCCTGCAGCAGCGAGGGCATGTCCTTGAGTTCCAGCTCGATGCGCGGGTAGCGCTGTTCCATCTGCCGCACCAGGTCGGGCAACAGTTGCGACAGCACCGACGACACGAACGCCAGGCGCACCACGCCCACCTCGCCGGCCGCCGCCTGTTGCAGCACCTCGCGCGCACGCCCGGCCTGGCGCAGGGTAGCCAGGGCCTCGGGCAGGAACAACGCGCCCTCCTCGGTCAGCTCCACGCCATGGCGGTCACGCTCGAACAGCTGCGCGCCGACGTCCTCTTCCAGCGCGCGAATCTGCGCGCTCAACGCCGGCTGCACGATGTGCAGGCGCTCGGCCGCGCGGCCGAAATGCAGTTCCTCGGCCAGGGCCGCAAAGGCCCGCAAGTGTTTGAGTTCCACAAAGCCTCCATTGCTGGTGATCACGAACGGTGATCACGGCATCACCATAAACGATTGGCAGGCCCCGGCGATAGCGGTTGAAAGTAGCGCCATCCCTATTCCATAAATCCAATACCGGGAGACTCACATGACAGCAAGCTTTCGCCTGGACGGCCGGCGCGCACTGATTACCGGCTCGGTACGCGGCATCGGCCTGGCCCTGGCCCGCGGGTTGGCCCAGGCCGGCGCCCAGGTGGTGCTCAACGGCCGCGACGCCGAGCGCGCCCAGGCCGCCTGCGCCTTGCTGCGCGACGAAGGCCTGGCCGCCGAATACGCGGTGTTCGACGTCGCCGACCACGACGCCAGCGCCCAGGCCATCGATGCCCTGGAACAGCGCCTGGGCGCTATCGATATTCTCGTCAACAACGCCGGCATCCAGCACCGCCAGGCCCTGCAGGACTTCAGCAGCCAGGACTGGCACCGGCTGATGAGCACCAACCTCGACGGCGTGTTCAACGTATCGAAGGCCGTGGCCCGGCACATGATCGCGCGCCAGAGCGGCAAGATCATCAACATCGCCTCGGTGCAGAGCGAACTGGCCCGCCCGTCCATCGCCCCCTACGCCGCCAGCAAGGGCGCGGTGCGCATGCTCACCCGCGGCATGTGCGCCGACTGGGCCGGCCATGGCCTGCAGATCAACGCCCTGGCCCCCGGCTATTTCCGTACCGAACTGAACCAGGCTTTGGCCGACGACCCGGCGTTCGACGACTGGCTGGTGAAACGCACACCCGCCGGGCGCTGGGGCAAGGTCGAGGAGCTGTGCGGCGCCGCCGTGTTCCTGGCCTCGCCCGCCGCCGACTTCATCAACGGCCAGACCCTGTTCGTCGACGGCGGCTTGACCTGCGTCGTCTGACCCACTTTTTCCAAGGATGCCACCATGCCTCAATCACTCCCTACCCTGTGCGGCTCGATCATGGGTTCGCCGTTCTCGCTCTCGGCGAAGATCCACAACGCCGCCTACGCCGCCCTGGGCCTGGACTACACCTTCGTGTGCTTCGGCGTCGAAGACCCGGTGGCCGCCGTCGGCGCCATCCGCACCCTGGGCGTGCGCGGCATGAACGTGTCCATGCCCTACAAGCAGGCGGTCATGCCGCACCTGGACGCCATCGACGAGTCGGCCCAGGTGATTGGCGCGGTCAACACCATCAACAACGTCGACGGCGTGCTCACCGGCTACAACACCGACTACCTGGGCGCCGTGCGCGCGCTGCAGGAAGTCACCCGCCTGAACGACAAGCGCATTGCCGTGATCGGTGCCGGTGGCGCCTCCCGCGCGGTGGTCTACGGCTGTGTGAAAGCCGGCGCCCAGGTCACCGTGTTCAACCGCAGCGCCGAGCGCGGCAGCGAGCTGGCCCAGTCGCTGAAAGCGCGCTGGGGCGGTGCGGTGGAGCGTTTCGACGCCAAGGCCTTCGACATCGTCATCAACGCCACCTCGGTGGGCTTCAAGCAGCCCGACAGCAACCCGCTGGACGGCCGCCTGCAAAGCCACCTGATCGTCATGGACGTGGCCTTCATGCCGGTGCAGACCGCGCTGCTGCGCCAGGCCCGCGCCCTGGGTTGCGGCACCGTGGCGGGCACGCGCATGCTGGTGCACCAGGCCTGCCGGCAGATCGAGCTGTACACCGGCCACGACGCGCCCATCGATGTGATGGAGCAGGCCATGCTCCAGGAAATCCAGCGGTTGAACCTGTAACCCATCCCGGTTGCCTATCAATAACAAGACGCCATGAAGGCGCCTGGAGGAACGAACATGACCCACGCCCGCTCCCCGTCCGACACCGCTGAACCGGTTGACCCGCAGGTGAAGAAAGACCTGCACCGCGCCGCCTGGGCCTGCTCCCTGGGCAGCGCCCTGGAGTACTACGACTTCGCCCTGTACACCCTGGCGTCGGCACTGATCTTCGGGCCGCTGTTCTTCCCCGAGCAGACCCGCGCCATGAGCCTGATCGCCAGCTTCGGCACCTACTTCCTCGGCTTTGCCATCCGCCCCCTGGGCGGCGTGCTGTTCGGCATGATCGGCGACCGCGTGGGGCGCAAGTTCGTGCTCTCGGCCACGGTGCTGCTGATGGGCGTGTCCAGCACCCTGATCGGCGCCCTGCCCACCTTTCACCAGGTGGGCTACCTGGCGCCGGTGCTGCTGGTGGTGCTGCGCCTGCTGCAAGGCCTGGGCGCCGGCGCCGAGCAGGCCGGCGCGGCGGTGATGATGACCGAGTACGCGCCCAAGGGCCGTCGCGGCTTCTACGCCGCGCTGCCGTTCCTGGGCATCCAGCTGGGCACCATCATGGCCGCCCTGGTGTACTTCCTGGTGGTCAGCGGCAACGACAACATCACCCAGACCAACCTGTGGCGCGTGCCGTTCTTCATCAGCGTGATCATCGTCGCGCTGGGCCTGTACATGCGCCTCAAGCTCAAGGAGTCGCCGACCTTCGTGCGCCTCAAGGCGCTGAAGCGTGAATGCGCCAACCCGCTGAAAAGCGCCATGACCCACTCCAAGCCGACCCTGCTGCTGGGCATCGGCCTGCGCCTGGCGGAAAACGGCGGTTCGTCCATCTACCAGGCCCTGGCGGTGAGCTACATCGTCGGCGTGGTCGGCCTCAAGGGCCCGGTGGGCGTGCTGACGCTGATCTGCGCCGCCAGCCTGGGCGCGCTGACCGTGCCCATTGCCGGCAAGCTCAGCGACCGCTTCGGCCGCGTGGTGGTGTACCGCGCCTTCGCCCTGCTGCAACTGGCGCTGGCGTTCCCGGTGTGGTGGGTGTTGAGCCTGGGCAACATCGTCGCCAGCATCGTTGCCATCTCCATCGCCCTGGGCATTGGCACCTGGGGCATGTTCGGCACCCAGGCAGCGCTGATGCCCGAGCTGTTTGGCTCACGCCACCGCTACATGGGCGTGTCGATTGCGCGGGAAGTGTCGGCGGTGATCGCCGGCGGTATCGCGCCGATGATTGGCGCGGGTATCATCGCCGTGGTCATGGCCACCCATGAAGGCGACAGCAACGCCGGCATCGGCGCCTGGGTGCCGATTGCCTGCTACCTGGCGCTGCTGACCGCGACCACGCTGTACACCACGTTCAAGACCCCGGAAACCCTGAACCGCGACCTGGATGAACCGCGTGACGCGTGGGAGGTGGCGAAGGCCGATGAGGCGGTTAAAGCGCACCATCACGCGATTCCGGTGCGCCACTGACGCGGCCTGGCTGTCGCTACGGCGCTCCCTGCGGGAGCGGGGTCTGACCGCGAAGGTCGCACTGCAGAGGACCCCGCGCCCTTGATCTTGATCCCGTGCGGCTCTTGATCTTGATTGTGTGCCCCATAAAGCGCCAGGGCCGACTGGAGGCGTTGGCCGAGCGGTCCACGGCGTAGCCGGGGAAGACGGAACCGGAGGCGCTTCTATTCCGGGCCGTCGGCCGCTTGGGCGACGCCGGAAGGAGGGGACCCGCAGCGAAGCGGAGGGACCAAGCAGGGGCAAGCCTTTTTTGCTTACTTTTTGTGGCGTTTGACAAAAAGTGAGCCGCCGTAAGGGCGGAAAGGTGATTTTGCATCACCCATCGAAAATGGATATGTGCACAGATTCTGTATCCCGCTTCGGCGATTTCGAGCATATCCATTTTCGCGGTGAGACCACCGACCGTTTCGGCCTTACGCCGAGTAACTTTTTGGCAGTCGCCCCAAAAAGTCACCAAAAAGGGCTTGCCCCTGCTTGGGCCCTCCGCTGCGCTACGGGTCCCCTCCTTCCGGCGTCGCCCAGGCGGCAAACGGCCCCCGCTATAGAAGCCTGCGGGTTGCCGTTTCCTTCGGCTGCGCCGAAGGGCCCTGCGGGCTGCCGCCTGGGCAACGCCTCCAGTCGGCCCGGGCGCTTTACGGGGCATACAATCAAGATCAAAAACCAGATCAAGATCAAGATCAAGATCAAGATCAAGATCAAGATCAAGATCAAGATCAAGATCAAGATCACGAACAAATCACAACCTGATGCCGTGAGGTGCCCGTTTCGTGGGCAGAACCCAGTCCCACGGAAGACAGGCGCCGCTACAGGGTTTGGGGGGCCAGCACGTCGCCTAGCCAGGCGTTGAGGTCCTCGATTTCGGTCTTGCTGATGGAATGTTTCAAGTCGGCATAAGCGTGGAAATCCGGCTCCAGGCCCAGCTCATGCAAAATGCGCTGGGCCTCGCTGGCATCGGTGAACGGCACCTGCGGGTCGTCCACGCCATGGCCGATGAAAATCGCCAGCGACTTCAGCGCCGGGTCCGGCTTCAGTTCGCTGCGCAGCACCGGCAGGATCTTGCCACTCAGCACCGCAATGCCCCGTACCGCCTGCGGTTCGCGCAGGCCCAGCTCGTAATTCATGATGGCGCCCTGGCTGAAGCCGATCAGCACCACCTTCGACTTGTCGGTGTGGTACTTGGCCACCGCCTGGCTGATGAAGTCCTTGAGCGTCTGACGGCTGCTGGCCAGGTCTGCGGTCACGCCGTCGTAGGGGCCATCGCCCTGGCGGTGGAACCACTGGTAGCTGCCCTCTTCCAGGGTCTGCGGCGCGCGCACCGACAGGTAGGTGTAGCCATCGGGCAGCGAGTCTTTCAGCTCGAACAGGTCGGCCTCGTTGCTGCCGTAACCATGCAGGAAAATCACCAGCGGCTTGTCGCGCGTGACCGTCGGCGCCTGCTCCAGGTATTTCAGCGGCAGGTCGGTGTGCAGCACGGGGTCGGCGGCGTGGGCCAGGCCCGACACCAGCAACAGCGCAAGGGCCATTCGTTTGATCATGGAGTCTCCGATTTAACTGCGCAGAAGGCAGCGGTCGTATAAGGGACAGTGACTTCGGCCTTGCCGGCCAGCAGAGGTTCACTGGCGATCAGTGCGCGCACCTGGGCGTCCACCGCTTCGCGCTGGGCAGCGGGCAGCCCTGCGATGAAACTGGTGGAGCGCACGCGGTCGATGATCACCGTGTCGGGGCTGCCGGTGTGGCCGTTGCCAAAATGGGCTTCCTGCAACGTGCTGAAGCCGGGCGCGGGGAACACCTGGCGCCAGGCGCCGCTGTAGTAGCGCGGCGTGTCGCCTTCGTAGTGGTTGACCAGCGTATCGAGGCGCGCCACCCACGGCACGCTGTTGTCACGCAGGTTCCACACCAGGCCCAGGCGGCCGCCGGGCTTGAGCACGCGGCGGATCTCGGCCAGGGCTTCGGGGGTGGCGAACCAATGGAACGACTGCGCGCACACCACCGCGTCCAGCGAGGCATCGGGCAGCGGGATGGCGTCGGCGCGGCCGTCCAGCGCCTGCACGTGGCCGTAGCTGGCGTGCAGTTTCTCGCGCATGGCCGCCACCGGCTCCACCGCCACCACGCGGGCGCCGGTGGCCAGCAGCCGCGGGGTGAACTTGCCGGTGCCGGCGCCCAGGTCCAGCACCGTGCTGCCGGTGTGCAGGCCCAGGGTGTCGCGCAGCCAGGCATCCAGCGCCGGCGGGTAGTCCGGGCGGCCGCGGGCGTAGGTGTCGGCGGTGGCCCGGGTGTCGTAGCCTTCGGCGGCGTGGTGAATGCTCATGGTGCGCCCCTGCTCGGTGAGAAGTGCATCATCATAGGCTGCGGCTGCGCATCACACCAAATGTGGGAGCTGGCTTGCCAGCGAGTTGTTGAGGCCCGAAAGCTCGCTGGCAAGCCAGCTCCCACAATAATCAAACGTTTCCACCACGGCCGGCGAAGCGCTTGCGGTACTCGGCGGGGCTTACGCCCACGGCCTTGCTGAACGCGCGGCGCAGGGTGTCGGCGTTGGCGAAGCCGCAGTGGGCGGCCACCTGCTTGGGGGTTTCATGGCCCTGCTCCAGGCGTTCGCGGGCGGCCTGAATGCGGGCCTGCTCGACCCAGCTGGCCGGGGTTTCGCCGACTTCCTGGTGGAACAGCCGGGCGAAGTGCCGCGGGCTGAGGCCGGCGCGCTCGGCCAGGGCCTTGATGCTGTGGTCTTCGGCCGGGTGCGCGGCCACGTAGCGCTGCACCTCTTGCAGCGCCGAGCGCCCGGCTGGCAGCGACTCGCCCTTGCGGCTGAACTGCAACTGCCCGCCGGGGCGCTTGAAAAACATCACCAGCTGGCTGGCCACGCGCCGGGCGATGTCCTCGCCCAGGTCTTCTTCCACCAGCGCCAGCGCCAGGTCCAGGCCGGCAGTCACCCCGGCCGCGGTGCGCAGCCTGCCGTCGCGCACATGGATGGCGTCGGCGTCTACCTGCACCTGCGGGTAACGGCTGGCCAGCGCCGCGGCGGCCACCCAGTGGGTGGTCACCCGGCGGCCGTCCAGCAGCCCCGCCGCTGCCAGCGCAAAGGCCCCGGTGCACACCGAGCCGAAGCGCCGTGCCTGGGGCGCATGCAGGCGCAGCCAGTCCAGCAGCGCCTGGCTGAAGCGCGCGTGCGGGGCATTGGGCGCGCCGGCCACCAGCAGGGTGTCGATACCGGCCAGGGCATGGTCGGTGTTGGTCTCGGGCAACAGCCGGGTGCCCGATGAGCTGGTCACCGGGCCGCTGCCGCAGCCCACCAGCAACAGCCGGTAGCGCTCGCGGCCGGCCTCGCGGTTGGCCTCGGCGAACACGTCCAGCGGGCCGCTGACGTCGAGCAGTTGCACGTTGGGCAAGGCCACCACGGCGATGGTGCGTACGGGAGTCATGACGGCGTCCGCTTGGGAAGGGAAATGGCAGTATATGACGTATTGCGCCAATTGAGGCCATACCCCGACGAGCTGATACTGGCTTCACCCCCACCACTGCTTGCGGAGACACCCCATGACCTTCAGCCTCGACGACATCAAGATCCCCGACACCGCCATGGCGCGGGAAATCACCGAACTGGTGCGCGACACCGAGTCGGACCTGCTGTTTCACCACTCCAGCCGGGTGTACTACTTCGGCGCCCTGGCCGGCCGCAAGCGCGGGCTGAAGGTCGACGCCGAATTGCTGTACGCCGGCTGCATGTTCCACGACATGGGCCTGGTGCACCAATGCAGCAGCGCCTGCGAGCGCTTCGAGGTGGACGGCGCCAACGCCGCCCGCGACTTCCTCAAGGGCCACCACATCAACCAGCACGACATCGACACCGTGTGGACCGCCATCGCCCTGCACACCACCCCCGGCATCCCCCAGCACATGCACCCGGTGGTGGCGCTGGTGACCGCGGGCGTGGAAATGGACGTGCTGGGCCTGACCTACCCGCAGTACAGCGACGCCGAACGCGACGCCATCGTCAGCGCCCACCCGCGCAGCGCGCAGTTCAAGGAAGACATCATCCAAGCGTTCTACGACGGCATCAAACACAAGCCCGAGACCACCTTCGGCAACGTCAAGGCCGACGTGCTGGCCAGCAAGGACCCGCTGTTCCAGCGCGGCAACTTCTGCGAGGTGATTCGCGGGTCGGCGTGGAAGGCGTGATAACGCCGCCAACACGCTCGCGTAGCCGCTGCCGACAGGCTGCGCTGGCCCCCGCGTACGCTGAAGATCTCCAGCGAGGCTCAAGGCCAGCGCAGCCTGCGGCAGCGGCTACGGGCTCGGTGTCGTGGCCTGGGAAGGTTCACGGCGTGCGGAAAGCAAGCGATACGCCCCCGGCGCCACGCCGGTGAGGCGCCGGAAGATAATTCGGAATGTCGCCGGGTCCTGGTAGCCCACGCTCCAGGCCACCTGGTCGACGCTGTCGCGGGTCCACTGCAGCAACTCCCGCGCAGTATTCACCCGCAACTGCTGGCAGTACTGCGTGGGGGACAACCCGGTGGCCGCGCGAAAGCGTCGCAGCAAGGTGCGCGCCTCAAGCCCCGCCTGGGCCGCCATGGCCGCCGCGCTCACGCCCAGGGCGCCGTTGGCCTGCAGCCAATGCTGCAGCTTCAGCACCTGTGCATCGCCGTGGTCCAGCACCGGCGCGAAATACCCCTCGCCCTGCAACGGCGCCGCCACCGCCAGGAACTGCGCGGTCTGCCGCGCAATGTCATCCCCCAACAACCGCGCCACCAGGCGCAGGCCCAGGTCGGTCCAGGCCATCAGGCCGGCGCTGGTCAGCAGCTCGCCATCGTCGATGATTGGCACTTCGCTGTGCACCCGCACCGCTGGGAAACGCGCGGTGAATTCCGCTGCCTGGCTGGCATGGGTAGTGGCGCGGCGGCCGTCCAGCAGGCCTGCAGCGGCCAACAGGAACGCGCCGATGCACACCGCGCCCAGCACCGCGCCGCGAGCGTGTTGCTGCAGCAGCCACGGGCGGCAGGCGGCGGCGGTGTCGGCACTGGGCAAGCGGCCCAGCGACGGCGGTATCACCACCACGGCCGGGCTGCCGGCTGCATCATCGCCAGGCTGCCACTGGCTGACCTGCAACGCCGCGCGGCCGCAAGCCTGGCCCAACCGGCTGGCCACGGCGAACAGATCGACCAGCCCGTGCACGGCCGCCGCTTGGGCGCCGGGGTACACCAGCAGGGTGATTTCATGTGTGTCGGCCATGACCGCCGGGCTCCAGGGTTGCATTGCAGCCTTCACGATATCAGCCCTGGGCCAGGAACGCCTCGGTCGCCAGCAACTGCGCGTAGCCGAACGCCAGCGCCGCCATGGCCCCGGCGTGCACCTGGGCGGCCGGTACGGTGTGGCCATCGAAGACCAGTTCGCGGGTGGCGCAGGCGTCGTGCAGCACGGTTACCCCGTAACCCAGGTCCGCCGCCGCGCGACCGGCGGCCTCGATGCACATGTGGCTCATGGCGCCCACCAGCACCAGTGACTCGATGCCGTGCTGGGCGAGTAAAGCGTGCAGCTCGGTCTCACGAAAGCTGTTGGGGTAGTGTTTGACGATCACCGGCTCGTTGGCCGCGGGGGCCACCGCGCCGTGAATCTGCGCGCCCGGGGTGCCGGGGCGGAAGAACGGCGCATCGGCCGCCAGGGATTCGTGACGCACGTGGATGACCGGCTTGCCGGCCTGGCGGAACGCTGCCAGGACCCGGGCGGCATTGGCGGCGGCCGGCTCGATGTTGTCCAGCGGCCACAGGCCGTTGGCGAAGTAATCGTGCTGCAGGTCGATGAGGATCAGGGCTTGCTTGCTCATGGGGACGGCTCCTTGGAAGAGCGCCCAGTTTGCGCGCTGGCGACGGGCAACGGGATAGGCGCAGCGGACAACCACCGAGGGTTTTCGGACATGCCCTTTTTCGCATAACTGCTGTGCCGCCCGGGCGGTTATTCTCGCGGCGCGCCGTTCGTATAGTGGCCCCATCTTCCCACAACAAGAGCCATGCCCATGAACAGCGCCGTGAAGCCCGATGCCACCCTGGACGCCGAGTACTTCGAGTACAGCAAGGCGGCCAACCCCATCAGCGCCAAGCTGATCAGCCGCGTGCCCTACCACAGCTTCCCCGCCGCCCTGTACGCCGACGGCCCGTCGCGGGTAGTGCCGCTGGACCTCAGCGAGGCGCTGGGGTGCCAGGGGCCGGCCACCGGCCCCGGCCTGTGCGCCAACTTCATTCGCCTGAACGCCGGCGACAGCCTGCGCCTGGCGCCCACTGCCACCTCCCAGGTGCTGTACGTGATTGCCGGCGACGGCCAGTTGCAGCAGGGCGACAGCCAGTTCGCCTGGAACAGCGGCTGCTTCATCGCCCTGCCCGGCCTGCAGCCCACCGTGCTGACCGCCCGCGCGGACAGCCGCTTCTATTACGTGCACGACGAACCGCTGCTGCGCTACCTGGGCGTGCGCCCGGCCGAGGACCGCTTCACCGCCACCCTGTACCCCGCCGAGGTGGCCAACGCCAAGCTGCGCGAGGCCGCCGATGACCCGCGCGCCCAGGACCGCAGCCGCATCAGCATCCTGCTGGGCAACCGCCACTTTCCCCAGACCCGCACCGTCACCCACGTGTTGTGGGCCATGTACGGCATCCTGCCGGCGGGTTCGGTGCAGAAGCCCCATCGCCACCAGTCCATCGCCCTGGATTTCATCATCGATGCGCCCGAAGGCTGCTACACCCTGGTGGGCACCGAGTTGGACGACGACGGCCAGATCCGCAACCCCACCCGCGTGGACTGGACCCCGGGCCTGGCCTTCGTCACCCCGCCCGGCTACTGGCACGCCCACTACAACGAGTCGGGGCGCGAGGCCTACCTGATCCCGATCCAGGACGCCGGCCTGCAAACCCACCTGCGCGCCCTGGACATCCGCTTCAGCTGAGCCAGTAAGGCGGCGTGCCGATGCGCTCGAGCATGAAGTCGATGAAGCTGCGCACCTTCGACGAGACGATGCGCTTGGGCGGGTAGACGAACCACAACGCCGCCTCGGCGTCGGCGACCTGCCAGTCTGGCAGCCAGCGTTGCAGGGTGCCGCTGCGCAGGCCGTCGGCGGCCAGCCACAGCGGCAGCAGGGCCACACCCAGGCCCTGCTCGGCGGCCAGGCGCCGGGCGTCCAGGTCGTTAAGGCGCAGCGCGCCTTGCAGGGTGACCGTCGCGTGCTGGTCGCCCTTGCGCAGCAGCACTTCATCACGGCTGCCCAGTATCGCCGGGAAATCACCCAGCGCTGCCGGGGCTGTCGGTGGCGCGGCGAAGCCCTTGGCCGCGCATAGCACCCACTGCTGATCGGCGATCCTGCGCGCCTTGAGGCCCGAGTCGGGCAAAGTGCCGATGCGGATCGCCAGGTCCATGCCGGCGTCGATCAGGTTGACCCGCGCCTCGTCCAGCACCAGTTCCACGCGAATGTCCGGGTAGCGCTGCAGGAAGTCGCCCAGCCAGGGCAGCACATGGTGGCGGGAAAAGGCCGGTGGCACGCTGACCTTGAGCAGGCCGCGCGGCTGTTGGTTGAGCGCCGAGGTGGCGGCGCGCGCCTGGTCCAGTTCCGCCAGCACGCGGCGGGCGTGGTGCAGGAAGGTCTGGCCGCCCTCGGTCAGATGCAGGGTGCGGGTGGAGCGGTTGAACAGGGCAATGCCCAGGTCATGCTCCAGCTCCTTGATGTAGCGCGACACCGTCGAGGCCTTGATATTCAGGCGTTCGGCGGCGCGGGAGAAGTTGTTGCCTTCGGCGGCCTCGACGAAGGCAGTGAGTGCGGCGAAGTAATCCACGGGCAAATCCCATCAGCCGGGGTTGGCATCTGGATAATACACAACACGGACCCCGTAGCCGCTGCCGCCAGGCTGCGCTGGCCATCGTTTACGCTGCACATCTCCAGCGTGGCGTGGGGCCAGCGCAGCCTGCGGCAGCGGCTACGGGATTGCGGTTGGTTCGGAATCAACGATTGCGGCGGCGCCAAAGGACTATCAGGCCCAGCAGCACCAGCACCGCAATCACCATCGCCGGCACAATGTACGGCTGCACCACGGCCAGCAACGGCTTCTCGCCGCCCTGGCGCGCAATCATCACGTCATGGGCGCTGATCTCGTGGGACGGGTTGCCGAAGTTGCGCAGCACGTAGTTGGCGATGTCGGCGACCTGCTGGTCGTTCAACTGCGCCACGTAGCTGACCTCGTCGAAGCGCGGCATCAGCACGTGGTGCCCGGCCTCCTGGCGGTCCACGCCGTAGAGAATCGCCGCGATCAGGTTGGCCGAGTTGGCCATGCCGGTGGCGGTGTTGTGGAACAGCGACGGGTAGGCCTGGTTGGCACTGCCCTGCCCGCCCGGCTGGTGGCAGCTGGCGCAGTAGCCGCTGTACAGCTGGGCGCCGGTGTTCACGCTGTCATGGGCGTTGGAGGGTGCCAAGCCGCGCACCTGGTCTTCGCCGCTGTGCTTGGCGCCGAACTCGTAGGCGGGGCGCACTTCGCCTTCGCTGCGCACCGGCGCGGTGCTTTTCAGGTAGGCGGCGATGGCCGCCAGGTCGCTGTCGGGCAGGAACTGCAGGCTGTTCTGCACTGCTTCGGCCATGCCGCCGGCGGCCTGATTCTTGCCCTCGGCGTGGCCGGTGCGCAGGTACTGCACCAGCTCGTCGTTGCTCCAGCCGCCGATGCCGCTGACCTTGTCGGAGGTGATGTTGGGTGCGTACCACGGGCCCACCATGCCGCCGGACAGGGCCTTGTCCTTGATCTCGGCCATCAGCGGGTTGCGCGGGGTGTGGCAGGCGCCGCAGTGCTCCAGGGTGTTGGTCAGGTACTCGCCGCGCACCAGTTCCGGGGTGGGCATGGGTGCTGGCGTGGCGGTGCGGCTGTCGAGAAACAGCAGGTTCCAGCCGGCCATGGACAGGCGAATGTTGAACGGGAAGTTCAGCGCCGTGGTCGGCGCCGGGGTGTCCACCGGCTGCACCGCGTGCATGAAGTAGGCGTACAGGGCCGCCACGTCGCTGTCGCTCATGTGCACGTACGAGGTGTACGGCATGGCCGGGTACAGGTAGCTGCCATCGGCGCGCACGCCGTCGCGCACCGCGTGGGCGAACTGCGCCTCGGTGTAGTGGCCGATGCCAGCAGTCTTCGACGGCGTGATATTGGTGGAGTAGATCGAGCCGAACGGCGAGTTGATCGCGTAGCCGCCGGCGAACGATTTGCCGCTGTCGGGCACGGTGTGGCAGGCCATGCAGTCGCCGGCCACCGCCAGGCGGCGGCCCTGCTCTTCCTGGGACAGCACGCCGCCCACCGGCGTTACCGCCGGCGCCGGTACGGTTTCTTCAGCCTGGGCCAGGCCACCGGCCGCCAGCAGTGCCACCAACAGGTGGGCTTTGATCGAGAAAGTCATTCGCTCAACCCCGCGCCAGTGCTTTGCTCATGTCGTCGGCGGCCTTGATCGCCAGCGCCGCCATGGTCAGGGTGGTGTTGACGACGCTGGCCGAGGCCATGGCGCCGCCACCGGGCAGCCACAGGTTGGCGTGGTCGTGGGTGCGGCAGTCGCCGTTCACCACCGAATCGCGCGGGTCCTTGCCCATGATGGTGCCGCCCATGATGTGGTTGTTGGCGTTGAGGCTGGTGGTGATGTTGAACTCGGTGGCGCCGAACAGGCTGCCGATGTGTTCCAGCTGCGCATGCGCCGCTTCCGCGCCCTTGCGCACGTAGTCGCCGACGTCGTAGTAGATGTCCGGGCAGGCCAGGCCGTGGGGGTCCTTGCGGGTGGTGCTCAGGGTCAGGCGGTTGTTGGGGTCCGGCAACGGCTCCAGGCTGATCGACAGGTCGACGCCGTGGGTGGAACGGCGGCGAATCTCGGCCTCCAGCGCCTTGCCCACCAGGCCCATGGCCAGGGCCTGCTCGGTGGCCTTGGCGACCTGGGTGATGTTGTTGAGGATCATCTTGTTGGCCGAGTACTTGGCGCGGAACTCGCCGTCACGCGGGCCGACGATGCAGCTGCTCTGCGCCGGGCCGCGGCCGATCCACAGCGGCTCGTTGGCAATGAACGAGCAGTGGAAGCCGGAGTGGTCCATCATGTTGCGCCCCACCTGGTCGGAGGAGTTGGCAATGCCGTGGGGGTTGCGTTCGTTGGCTGCCAGCAGCAACAGGCGCGGGGTTTCCAGGGCGTTGCAGGCCAGGGCGAAGACCTTGCCGCTGGCCTTGTGGGACTTGCCGTCGGGGCTCAGCCAGTGCACGGCGGTGACGCGGTTGCCCTCGTCGGTGTCGATCTTGTAGACCACCGCCTCGGTCAGTGCCAGGGCGCCGTTGCGCTCGGCTTCCTCGATGGTGTGGATGGCGTTGTACATGGCGCCGATCGGGCAGATCGGCTGGCAGTTGTTGTTGCCACAGCAGGTCGGCCGGCCTTTCCACGGGCGCGTGCTGCGGCCCTGGGGAATGGGGATGTGCTTGTAGCCGTGGGCGTTGACCACTTCGGCGAAACGCTTGTCGCCGTAGCCCCACGGCACCATGTCCATGGGGTATGGCTGGCTGCGCTCGCGCGGGCTCTGCATGTCCGGGTCGCTGGGGCCGGCCACGCCCATGGCTTCCTCGGCGCGGCAGTAATAGGGTTCCAGCTCGTCGTAGCTGATGGGCCAGTCGCGGCCCACGCCGTATTCGGACTGCATGCGCATGTCCACCGGCAGGTGGCGCCAGCACGACGCCGCCCAGTGCCAGGTGGTGCCGCCCAGGGTGCGCAGGTAGCCCTGCTGGAAGCTGCTGCCGCTCGGGCCGCTGAGGCCCACGTAGTTGTTCTTCGGGAAGTACAGCGGCGCCGGCGCGTGCTCGGCCTGCGGGTACAGGCCCTGGAAGTCGGAGCCGATGCGGTTGTCGAACGGCATGTTGCGCCAGTTCTCCACGGCCTGGGCGCGCTGGATGCGCAGGCCCGCTTCGAGGATCAGCACCGAGTGCCCTTCGGCCACCAGCTGGTTGGCGATCAGCGCCCCGGCCACGCCGGAACCTACCACCACCACGTCGGCGGTCACGTCGCCATTGGCGTCAAATACGGGCTTTCTCATGCTGCGTTCCTCGGGCCATAGATGGATGCGTTCGCGTCAGGTACAGCGGCGGTCCACCACAGCGGGCCGTTGCCGCAGTAGGTGGGCACGATCAGCCCGTCACTGGCGGGGCGGTACATCAGCGCATCCTTGTAAGTGATCAGCACCGCGTCCTGGCCATGGCCAACGGTGCCCTTGAACCAGGCAGCCACCACGGCCAGCGCGGCGTCACCCTCGTTGATCCCCTTCGCCGAGGCCAGCAGCGCCTCGGCGCTGTCACGGTTGGCCGGCACGGCCGCCAGCTTGCACAACGCCGCCAGCGAACCGGCCATGGCCGGCTGCCTGGCAATCAACGCGCGGGCAATGCGCCCGGCAATCAGCGGGTCGAGGTCGTCGTAACCGGTCAGCACCTGGGACAAGGTGAAGAAGCCTTGCGCGTCCACGTCCGGCCCATCGGCCAGCGCCAGCGGCGACCAGCCTAGGGTGCTGGCCATGCCGGCCTGCACGGCGGCCACCGCCAGGGCGGTGAGCACGGTGCGGCGTTTGAGCGGCGCATGCCACGGGGAAGGTTGCGAAGGATCGGGATCAAGGGGTTGCATGGTTTTTTTCCTGTCAGGCAGTGCACGGCTGCGTCGAGCTCTGTTTTATCTGGTCTGAAACCGGTTTCAGACACACACCAAAAAAAACCTGCACGGGTCTCCGGGCAGGTCGTCCTTGGGGTGTGAGGTGGCATCCAGCCAGCTGCCGCGCGGTTGTGTGCGGCAGAGTGTCGCGAGTGTATAGGAAAGTGCCATCAGGCCAGGAAAGATTTGGTTACACATTCGGTAAAACATTGTTTTCAAAGGCGTAACAATTGCAGCCATTCGGTCTTAGGCCATGCGCCAAGGCCACCAACGCCGATCCATCAGGCCATGGCACGTTGCAACAAATGTAGATGCTGCCGCCAGGCTGCGTCGCGCCGCGCGGGCGGCGCTCGATCTCAAGCGCACCAAAACACCCAAGACATGCACCTGCACGCCACACCGCAGTCCCGTAGCTGCTGCCATGGTGTGCACTGGAGATCTACAGCGAGGCACAGGGCCAGCGCAGCCTGATGGCAGCGGCTACGCGGACTTTTGCGGGGGGCCCGGCGGCCTGTCGCAAAATTGCATCAAGGCCACCAGGCGCATGCCATTGCCTCTCCGGCGCCCTCAAGACCGAGCGCCGCCCGCGCGGCGCGACGCAGCCTGGCGGCAGCATCTACATTTGTTGCAACATGCCATGGCCTGTGGGATTGGTGTCGCCAGCCTTGGTGTATGGCGCTACATAAGTAGCGCAGCCAAGAGGCAACAACCCCTGCCTAGGAAACATCCCACAAAGTCTGCGATAATCACCCTACAGCATTGAAATACTTACAAGATATTTCAAATTCGCCGATACATTTCGCCGCTTGTACTGAACCACTGCTACTCCTACTCTCCGCTCGCCGCTGCCTTCAGCGGCCGGGTTTAGTAGCCCGAGCGACTTCAGTGCAAATGCCTCCGTGTCATGGTGGCTGTGCGCAGGGCACCTCGTGTGCGCTGGGTTCCTGAAGTATCCCCGGTCTACTAAACTGTCGCACAGCCGCCACCCTTCGTTTAGTAGCGAAGGAGGACATAACCTGAGCAGCCTTGCCCTGTGGGCCGCTCCCTATGAGCGCTAACGAACGTGACAAGCAGTGAACTCATCACGGCAGCCTTCTACCTGACTTTATCGATCGCAGGATTCGCAGGCTGCCGGTGGCTCTCGATTGTGCTGTCAGGCCCCAAAGCCTCCACCGGATGGTACTGGCTGAGCATAAGCGTCACGTTTTTCTGGGGCATGGTTCAGCTTAATACCGCGCGCAACGGATCGATTTTGTTCCTTGACCCTACCAGCAATACCTTCCTGGCAAATGAGCCCGTGAGGTGGTCAGCTTTTGTTGGCAGCTTGCTTCAAGCGCTCTGTATTCCCCACGCAGAAAAACCGAGGCGGTGGTATTGGTTCTAGGGGCTTTGGGATCGGCGTTGGCAGCCTTTGGCGCATAACGAAGGATTGGCGCGGCCCACCGGCGGCAATCCCTGTTCGGCAACGGCCAGCTTCTGCCGCCCCACTTGGCGGCTCGCATGCCCGTCGCGCAAGCACAAGCCCCGTATTCATTGGCCTTTGCGCCCTGCCCCAGCCCCTGGCACCCATCTTGCTGTAAATCCCCACCACCTACACTCAACAGGAGGTGAACGGTGATTATCAACAGTACCAACCGCACCACCGCAACAACCGTCACGCCGGCCATTGCGTCGCTGTCGTCGCAGCAGCCGGATCAATACACCACGATCGCCACCTCGGCCACGCCGGTAGCGGCAACGTCGAGCAGCACCGATTCGTCGTCGCAGTCCAGCACCGACAGCTCTTCCTACGACGAAGCCTTCGCCCGGATGATGGTGAATCTGAAGGCAGCGATGGCCAGCACCGTCGACGACGCCACCGCCACCCAGGCGGCGACGGCGTCGGTGGCTTCGGCCGTGGCGGCAGCGGACAACAGCGGCACGGCGACCAGCACCGCCGCCACGTCGGACTCGCAGGCCAATTCGGCCAGCGTGGCCATTGCCGCCTCCGACCTGTCGGGCAGCAGCACCACCACCGCGTCCTCCGCCGCCCAGGAGTTCTCGGACTACATGAGCCAGAGCGACGCGGAAAAAGCCCGCCAGCAGCTGACCGGGGTGTCCAAGGAAGAGTACGACGCCATGACGCCGGAGCAAAAAGCCGAAGTCGACAAGAAGGTGGCGGACCTGACCAAGGAAAAGGCCCAGGTAGCGCAGCAGGACATCAACACCAAGATCGCCATGATCAAGTCCGAACTGGCGTGACCCCGTGCGCGGCGGCCGGGCAGTTCAGGCCCGCCGCGCCTCCGCGTGCTCGCGGATCACCTGGATCAGCGCACGCAGCCCCGCCGGCACATGCCGCCGCCCCGGGTAGTACAGGCACAGGCCATCGAGCGGTGGCGTCCACTCTTCCAGCACCCGCACCAGCGTGCCGGCGGCCAGGTCCGCGGCCACGTTCCATTCGGTCAGGTAGGCCAGGCCCAGCCCTGCCCGCGCTGCCGCCAACATCAATTCCGGCTCATCCAGGGTCACGGCGCCCTCGCCGTTGATGCGCAGGGTTTCACCGAAACGCTCGAACTCCCAGTGATACAGCAGGCCGCTGGGCAGGCGCGCGCGGATGCAGCGGTGCTGATGGAGTTCCAACGGCGTCCGGGGTGCCGCGTGGCGGGCGAAATACGCCGGGCTGCCGACCACGGCAAAGCGTTGCCGGTCGCCGAACGGCACGGCGATCATGTCCTGGGGCACGATGTCGTTGAGGCGGATGCCGGCGTCGAAGCCGTCGGCGACGATGTCCACCAGCCGCCCTTCGGTCACCAGGTCCAGGTGCATGGCCGGGTAGCGCTGCAGGAAGTCGATGAGCACTGGCATCACCTGCCGCGCCGCGCCCGCCGAGGTGTTCAGGCGCAGGGTGCCGGACGGCGTGGCGCCCAGGCTGCCGGCCTGGTCGATGGCGTCACGAATGGTCGATAGCGCCGGCGCCACGCTGTCGACGAACTGCGCGCCCGCCTGGGACAGCGACACACTGCGCGTGGTGCGGTTGAACAGGCGCACGCCCAGGCGCGCTTCCAGGCCGGCCACCGCGTAGCTGAGCGCCGAGGTGGACAGGCCCAGGTCCTGGGCGGCAACACGGAAGCTGCGGTGGCGGGCCACGGCCAGCACGGCTTCGAGTTCGGCAAGGCCGGAGGTTTTCATTGTCCTGATTCACTCAATGATTCATCCACAATTGTACCGCTAGTCCGGGCAATGCGCCGCGCCTATGGTGGTTGCACCTAACCCACAGGACTTCGCCCCATGCACCTTATCGACACGATCTACATCAATGGCCAGTTCGTCACCCCGCACGGCGAGGAATGGTTCGACCTGATCAACCCGTCCACCGAGCAGTTACTGGGCCGCGTGCGCCTGGCCGACGCCGAGGACGCGCGCACCGCCATCGCGGCGGCCAAGCAGGCCTTCCCAGGGTTTTCCCGGACCAGCCGGCAGCAGCGCATCGACTGGCTGATGGCCATGCACCATGCCGTCGCTGCCCGCGAAGACGAACTGTTCGAGGCCATTACCCTGGAGTACGGCGCCCCCGTGTCCCGCGGCCGCTGGATGGCCCGCCACGCCAGCCAGGTGCTGCTGGAAGCCACCAAGGTGCTGCAGGACTACCCGTTCAAGCGTCGCGCCGGCAGCGCCGAGGTGATCATGCAACCGTTGGGCGTGGCCGGGCTGATCACGCCCTGGAACAGCAACGCCGGCTTTATCTGCGGCAAGCTGGCCGCCGCCCTGGCCGCCGGCTGCACAGCGGTGGTCAAGCCCAGCGAGCTGAGCGCGCTGCAAACCCAAGTGGTGACCCAGGCGCTGCACGAGGCGGGCCTGCCGCCCGGGGTGTTCAACATTGTCACCGGCCGGGGCGAAACGGTGGGCGCGCAGATCAGCGCGCACCCGGACGTGGCCAAGCTGTCGTTCACCGGCTCCACCGCCGTGGGCAAGGGCATCCTCCGCGCCGGGGCCGAGACCTTGAAACGGGTGACCCTGGAGCTGGGCGGCAAGTCGCCGGTGCTGATCCTCGACGACGCCGACTTCGACAGCGCCGTGCCCATGGCGCTACAGGCCGGCTTCATGAACAGCGGCCAGGCCTGCATCGCCGGCACGCGCCTGCTGGTGCCCGCCGCGCGGCTGGCCGAGTTCGAGGCCAGGGTGCAGGCCGAGGTGGCCGGCATCCAGGCCGGTGACCCGCGCGACCCGCACACCAGCGTGGGCCCCATGGTCAGCGGCAAGCAATGGCAGCGGGTGCAGGGCTATATCCGCCAGGGCCTCGACGAAGGGGCGCGGTTGATCGCCGGTGGCGAAGGCCGCCCCGATGGCGTGGCCGCGGGCTGGTTCGTGCGCCCGACAGTGTTCAGCGACGTGCATAACCATATGGTGATCGCCCGCGAGGAGATCTTCGGGCCGGTGCTGGCGATCATTCCCTACCGGGACCTGGAAGAGGCGATCAGCATCGCCAACGACACCGTCTACGGCCTGCAGGCCTACGTGTTCGGCACCGACCCGCAGCGTGCCCGCGCCGTGGCCGCGCGCCTGGAGGCCGGGCGCGTGCAGGTGAACACCCTGGAGCATGAGCCGGCGGCACCGTTTGGTGGGTTCAAGCAGTCGGGGATTGGCCGCGAATACGGCACCTACGGCCTGGAGGCCTTCCTGGAACCCAAGGCCATCCTCGCCGCCCTGTAGCAGCAACTGTCTTCTGTGGGAGTGGGCTCTGCCCGCGAAAAGGGCGCCGCGCGACATCAGGTACTGTGCGGTGTGGCCTTCGCGGGCAGAGCCCGCTCCCACAAAGGCCGCGTCGGCGGTGTGCCTGGAGGGCCGCAGCGGCCAGGACGCGCCCTTCGGGCGCTGCTACGGAATTTTCTGTGTACCCTACAACTAATTTCCCACGCAACTGTCACTGTTTGACTAATAATCAGTGCGGCGCACGGCGCCCACCGAAAAGAAAAAACCATTCTGGAGCACATGGACATGGCAGCACTGCAGCAACGTACCCTCGACGCACTCAACAAGGCTCACGCCGAGCTGCTGGCCCAGTGGTTCAGCGAACAGGAAGCCAGCGGCGCGACGCGCAATCTCAAGGACGAGGACGTGCGCCAGCAGCAGGGCGAATTCCTCAGCCTGCTGGTCAGCGGTTCGCAGAACGGCGACTCGAAAAACCTCGGCGCCGGCAACTGGGAGGCCACCCGCCAGTTCCTCGAAAAGCTTTCCCACACCCGCGCCATGGCCGGCCAGGACTCGCAGCAGACCGCCACCTTCATCTTCGCCCTCAAGGGCCCACTGTTTGCCCTGCTGCAGCGTGAATACGAAGACAGCCCCGCCACCCTCGCCGAGCAGACCTGGGAGATCTCGCAGCTGCTGGACGGCCTGGGCCTGCACACCATCCGCACCTTCCAGAAGTCCCGCGAGGCGGTGATCAAGCGCCAGCAAGAAGAACTGCTGGAGCTGTCCACGCCGGTGGTCAAGCTGTGGGAAGGCGTGCTGGCCCTGCCGATGATCGGCACCCTGGACAGCCAGCGCACCCAGGTGGTGATGGAATCGCTGCTGCAGCGCATCGTCGACACAGGGTCGGAAATCGCCATTATCGACATCACCGGCGTGCCCACCGTGGACACCCTGGTGGCCCAGCACCTGCTGAAAACCGTGACCGCCATCCGCCTGATGGGCGCCGACTGCATCATCAGCGGCGTGCGCCCGCAAATTGCCCAGACCATCGTGCACCTGGGCCTGGACCTGCAAGGCGTGGTCACCAAGGCCAACCTGGCGGACGCCCTGGCCCTGGCCCTGCGCCGCCTGGGCATGACCGTCAGCAAGGCGGTATAAGCCCATGGAGCGCATCCCCATCCTGCAAATGGGCAACTGCCTGCTGGTGACCATCCAGGTCGACATGCATGACCAGCTCGCCCTTACCCTGCAAGACGACCTCTCCGAGCGCATCAGCCGCACCTCGGCGCGCGGCGTGCTGATCGACATCTCGGCGCTGGACATCGTCGATTCGTTCATTGGCCGCATGATCGGCACCATCTCTGGCCTGTCACGCATCATGGACGCCGAGACCGTGCTGGTGGGCATGCAACCGGCCGTGGCCATCACCCTGGTGGAACTGGGCCTGACCCTGCCCGGCGTGAGCACCGCCCTCAACGTGGAACGCGGCATGAAGCTGTTGCGCGAACGAGTGGACCTGCAATGACCCAGCTCAGCAGCGGTACCCAACCGGTTCGCATCGAGCAAGACGTGGTATTGGCGCGCCAGACCGCGCGCAAGCTGGCCCAGGACTGCGGCATGCGCCTGATCGACCTGACCAAGCTGGTGACGGCGGTCAGCGAGCTGGCGCGCAACACCATGGTCTACGGCGGTGGCGGCGACATGGACTGGGAAATCGTCGAAGAGAACCACCGCACCGGCCTGCGCCTGGTGTTTCGCGACGAAGGCCCGGGCATTGCCGACATCAAGCTGGCCATGACCGACGGCTGGACCTCGGGCAGCGGCCTGGGCCTGGGGTTGACCGGGGCCAAGCGCCTGGTGGACGACTTCGAGCTGGACACCGCGCCGGGCAAGGGCACACGGGTGACCATCACGCGATGGACCTGACCTTCCCGAGTTCGATCACTCAAGTGTTACTGATCGAAGACAGCAGCCAGATCGGCCACGCCCGCCGCACCGCCCAGAAGCTCGCCGAGCGCCTGGGCTTCGACGACGCCGACGCCGGCCGCGTGGCCCTGGTGGTGACCGAGCTGTGCAGCAACATCCTCAAGCACGCCAGCCACGGCGAGCTGCACCTGCGCACCCTGCCCCGGCCCGAAGGCCAGGGCCTTGAAGCCATTGCCGTGGACCGCGGCAACGGCTTCGACGTGCACGCCTGCCTCACCGACGGCTACTCCACCGGCGGCACCCAAGGCATTGGCCTGGGCGCCGTGGCGCGCCAGGCCGAGGTGTTCGACGTGCACGCCGACAGCCGCGGCGCGGTGCTGCTGGCGCGCTTCTTTTGCCGGGGCGACAAGGCCCGCGACCTGGCCGTGGGCGTCACCCAGCACTCGCTGCACAACGACCCGGCCTGCGGCGACGCCTTCCAGGTCAACATCGGTGAACAGGGCATCAGCGCCCTGGTCATCGACGGCCTGGGCCACGGCGAGGACGCCGAACGCGCCGCCCGCGCCGGGGTGCGCGCCTTCGCCCTGGCGCCGTTCGCCAGCCCGACGCTGCTGATGGACGACCTGCACCAGGCCATGACCGGCAGCCGCGGCGGCGCCGTGGCCGTGGCGCAGTTCAACCCGGGCGCCGACCGCCTGGCCTTCATCGGCATCGGCAACATCGGTGCCAGCCTGCTCAGCCGCAGCCATGACCGCAGCCGCGGCCTGGCCTCGCACCCGGGCATCGTCGGCGCCCAGTTCCGCAAGGCACAGAGCTTCGACTATGCTCAGGTCAGCGGCCATATCCTGATTCTGTATAGCGACGGCCTGCAATCGCGCTGGAACCTGCACGATTACCCGGGCCTGATTTTCCGCCACCCCGCCGTGATTGCCACGGTGCTGCACCGTGACTTCTGCCGCGGCAGAGACGACGTCACCGTGCTGGTCATAGACCTGGAGATGCCCCATGCCTGACCTCACCTCCCTGGCCGCCAACGCCCAGGCCGCGCGCGTGGCGCAACTGGAACGCGAAGCCGAGGCCCTGCGGGTCGAGCTGGAAGAGACCAACCAGGGCGTGCTGGCGTTGTATGCGGAGCTGGACAACCAGGCCGAGCAACTGCGCCAGGCCTCGGACCTGAAAAGCCGCTTCCTGTCGTACATGAGCCACGAATTCCGCACGCCCCTGGGCTCGATCCTGAGCATCACCAGCCTGCTCAAGGACGAACTCGACGGCCCGCTGAGCGCCGAGCAGCACAAGCAGGTGGCCTTCGTCAGCGGCGCCGCCCGCGAGCTCAGCGACATGGTCGACGACCTGCTGGACCTGGCCAAGATCGAAGCCGGGCGCATTACCATCTCGCCGGCCTGGTTCGACATGTTCGACCTGTTCTCGGCCCTGCGCGGCATGTTCCGCCCCATCGTCGACGCCACAGCGGTGGACCTGGTGTTCGAGGAGCCGGTGGGCCTGCCGCGGCTGTACAGCGACGACAAGAAGCTGGCGCAGATCCTGCGCAACTTCATCTCCAACTCGCTGAAATTCACCCAGCGCGGCCATGTGCGGGTGTCGGCCAGCCTGGAGAACGAGCACGAGATACGCTTCGCCGTGAACGACACCGGTATCGGCATTCCCGCGGAAATGCACGGCACCCTGTTCGAAGACTTCAGCCAGGTCGACTCGCCGCTGCAGAAACGCCTGCGCGGCACCGGCCTGGGCCTGTCACTGTGCAAGCGCTTCGCCGAGCTGCTGGGCGGGCGCGTGGGCGTCGCCAGCGAGCCGGGCGTGGGCTCGACCTTCTACGTGATCATCCCATTGGCCCTGGCCCAGGACACCCCCGATGAAGGCTGACAGCTGCCTGCTGATCGTCGATGACAACGCGGCCACCCGCTACGCCCTGCGCCGGCGCCTGGAGCGCCACGGCTACCGCATCCTTGAAGCCGGCACCGGCACCGAGGGCCTGGCGCTGCTGGCCGAGCAGCTGTTCGACGCGGCGATCCTGGACGTCAACCTGCCGGACATGAGTGGCTTCGACATCGTTCGCCAGCTCCGCGCCGAACCGCGCACCGCGCTGCTGCCGGTGATCCACGTGTCGGCGGCGTCGATCCAGACCGGCGACATCATCACCGGCCTCGACAACGGCGCCGATGCCTACCTGACCCACCCGGTGGACCCTGATGTACTCCTGGCCACCCTGCGCACCCTGCTGCGGGTGCGCGACACCGAGCACGCGCTGCGCGAGAGCGAGGCGCGGTTCCGGGAGATTTTCGTCAACATCGGCGCGCCCATCGCGGTGATGGACGCGGCGCTGAACGTGATCGAATGCAACCAGGCCTTCACTGACCTGGTGCAGGACAACCGCACCAACGAACAGCTGCAGGGCTGCTTCGCTCCTGACCAGGAAGGGGTGCTGGCCGAACTGCGCCTGCGCCTGGCCATCGGCGAGCGCTGGCGCGGCACCCTGAACATGTTGGTGGAGGGCGTGCTGCGCGAGACCGAATGGCAGATCTCGCCGTACCGCACCCCAGGCCACAGCCTGGTGTTCATCGAGGACGTCACCGAGCACCGCCAGCGCGAACGCTCGCACCGCCAGGAACTGGACAGCGCCAACGACCAGCTGGCCAAGGAGGTGGCCGAACGCGCACGCACCGAGGCGCAGCTGCTGCAGGCGCAGAAGATGGACGCCCTGGGCAAGCTCACCGGCGGCATCGCCCACGACTTCAATAACCTGCTGACCGGCATCATCACCGGCCTTGAGCTCATCAAGAAACGCGTCAGCGAAGGCCGCAGCGACGCCGTGCTGCGCTACACCGACGCCGCCCTGGGCTCGGCCACCAGCGCTGCTTCGCTGACCCACCGGCTGCTGGCCTTCGCCCGCCAGCAGCCGCTGGACACCCGCCCCACCGACGTCAACGAGCACATCCTGTCGCTGGAAGACCTGCTGCGGCGCACCATCGGCGAGCGGGTGCAGTTGACCCTGGAGCTGACCAGCAAGGCCGCCATCGCCCTCGTCGACCCCATCCAGCTGGAAAGCGCGGTGCTCAACCTGGTGATCAACGCCCGCGACGCGCTGCCCCAGGGCGGGCACATCCGCCTGAGCACCTTCGCCGCCCACTCCCACGGCGACATGAAACTGGCCGACGGTGCCTACGTGGTGCTGAGCGTGCAGGACGACGGCGTGGGCATCGAACATGGGGTGATCGGCAAGGTCTTCGACCCGTTCTTCACCACCAAGCCGCTGGGCCAGGGCACCGGGCTGGGGTTGTCGACCATTTATGGTTTTGCCCGCCAGTCGGGGGGCGACGCGCGGATTCGCAGCGTGGTCGGCCATGGCACCGAGGTCACCCTGCTGCTGCCGGCCGGCCTGGCCAACCAGCACCCCGACCTGCCGGCGCTGCTGCCGACGCGGCCGGGCAGTGGCGAGCACATCCTGATCGTCGAAGACATGCCGGCCGTGCGCCTGTTCGTCACCGAGGTGCTGGAAGACAACGGCTACCGCTGCACCCAGGCCGACGACGTGCACCACGCCGTGAGCCTGTTGCAGGAGGATGGCAGCATCGACCTGCTGCTGACCGACGTCGGCCTGCCGCAGATGAACGGCCGCGACCTGGCCGACATCGCCCGCCGCTACCGCGCCGAGTTGCCGGTGCTGTTCATGACCGGCTACGCCGAGGACGCTGTCAGCCGCCAGGATTTCCTCGGCGAGCGCATGGACCTGGTGATCAAGCCGTTCCAGATCAGCGACCTGGTGGGCAAGGTACAGCGCATGATCGACACCCGCCCCTGACCCGGACGCAGCCTTCGGCAGCTGCTACGCCGCAACCCCCGTAGCAGCGGCCGCAGGCCGCGTCCGAGGGCGCCACGGGGTTATGGTTTGAGCAGCTGCATCTGCTGCCGGTAATCATCGGTCACCTGCCGGGCCTGGCTGTTGCTGGTGACCACGCGCGGGGTGATCAGCACCAGCAGTTCGGTGCGATCCTTCGACTTGGTGGTGCTGCCGAACAGCCAGCGCAGGCCCGGAATGCGGCCCAGGTAGGGAACGCTGGAGGCGGTTTCACTGTTGTCCTGTTTGATCAACCCGCCCAGCAGCACGGTCTGGCCGCTCTGCACCGCCACCTGGGTGGAGACCGAACGGGTGGAGATGTTCGGGTTGGTCTGGGTGCTGGTTTCGTTGCTGGTGTCAGCATCGCTGACCTGCTGCTGCACGTCCAGGTACACCAGGCCGCCCGGGTTGATGCGTGGGGTGACGTCGAGGATCACGCCGGTCTGCACGTACTCGACGCTGCTCAGGGTGGTGTCGGAAGTGCTGGTGTTCACCGTGGTCTGGCTGATGGGGATGTTGTCGCCCACCTGGATCTGCGCCTGCTGGTTGTTCATCACCACCAGCGACGGCGCCGACAGCACCTGGGTGCGGCCGTTGGTTTCCAGCGCATGCAGCGCCACCTGGAAATTGCTGCTGACGAAGGAATAGAACGCCGTGTCGGTGGACCCCAGCCCAGCCCCGCCGCTGCCCAGCGCACCCTGGCTGCCCTTGGTGTTGGCCACGGTGGTGCTGGAGGAGTTGCCTGCCAGCTTGCCCAGGTACCACTGCACGCCCAGGTCCAGCTCGCCGCTGAGTTTCACTTCCAGAATGCGCGTCTCGATCTGCACCTGCATGGGCGGGTTGTCGAGGCGCTTGATGGCCGATTCGATCTCTTTCCATTGCGCCGGGCGCGTGCGCACCAGCAGCTGGTTGCTGGCCTTCTGCGCGGTGATGCGGGTGCTGTCGTCCAGGCTCTTCTGCTGGCCGCCGCTGGCGCTGCCGGTGTCGTCCGCGCCCTCGTCGCTGTCCTCGTCAGGGCTTTGCAGGGAGTTGTTGTTCAGCGAGTTGCCGCCGCTCAGGCCTTGGGTGCCGGTGGTGGTCAGCCCGGTGGTACCGGTGCTGCCGATACCCGAACTGTTGCTGCCATTGAGCGACGATAGCGTGGTGGTGCGCAACCCGGGCGCGACCTTGGCGGCGCTGTCGTCCTTGATCTGGCCGTTGCCGTAGATCTGCCGCAGGTACTTGGCCAGGTCCGTGGCCTTCATGTTGCGCACGTCGTACACGTACATCTGCGGTTCGTTGCCGCCGCCCTCGTCGATGGTCCTGATCCAGTCACCCACCTCACGCAGGTACTCGGGCTGGGCCGAGATGGCGACCACCGAGTTGGTGCGTTCGTTGGGCAGGAACTTGACCATGCCCGCCAACGGCATGCCGCTGTCGGGGCCGAACATTTTCTGCAGTTGCGGCATCAACTCGGCCACCGAGGCGCGCTGCAGGCCGTAGACGCCAATGGACATGCCCTTGAGCCAGTCGACGTCGAAGGTGTCGATGGTGTCCTGGTAGTTGGCCAGCTCCTCGGGGGTGCCGGACATGCTCAACACGTTGCGCGACGGGTCCACCAGCAGGAAGGCGTTGTCACGGGCGAAGGGCTTGAGCAGTTTCTGCATCTCGGTGGCCGAGATGTACTTGAGCGGGTAGAGCCGCGCCGACAGACCGTTGGACGGCTGCGACACGGTCATCTCCGGCACCAGCTTGCCGGCCACCGCCTGGCTGGCGGGCAGGATCACGTAGCGGTTGCCCTGGCGGATCATGGCGTTGTTGGTCCAGGACAGCAGGGTCTCCAGAATCGACAACGCTTCTTTCTTGTTCACCGGCTTGGAGGTGGAGAAGCTGACGTCGCCGCTCACGCCCTGGGCGATGCTGTAGTTCTCGTGCAGCAGGTCACCCATCACCGTGTTGATCACCGCCTCGATGGGCTGGTTGGTGAAGTTGAAGACGATGTCGCCGCTGCCCTGTTCATCCTCGCCCTTGACCGGCGCCGGCGGCCGTACGAAGCGCTGGTTGCCGCTGATGATCTGCCGCTTGGGCATCACCGCGGCGTTGTTGCTGGCAGGTTGCGCCACCGGCGCCTCGGCCACGGGCTGGCGCTGGTCGCCGGTGCCGTTGAGGGCCTCGTGCATCAGCGCCGGGTCATTTTCAAAGGTGTGGGGCGCGGTCGCACAGCCGCCGAGGGCGACGGCGGTGGCCAGGCAGAGCAAGGGGGTGCGCAACGGTGTGACTCCAGGGAACAGTGTTTTCAAGGTTCGGTTACCGGCGGCAGCGTGAGCATGGCCGCGCGTGAAGGGGCTGGAAGACGCGGCGCCGGCAAGCGCAGGCTGCGGGTTTGGCCCTGGTAGGCGAACTGCGCCTCCAGGGGAGAAAGCTGTTGCAGGGTCCAGCCGTTGGGCAGGGCCTGGCCCTGGTGGACGCGCAGGGGGTGGCCGCTGGCGTCGCGCAGCAGCGCCAGCTTGAGGTCGCCGTTGACCACCACGCCGGTCAGCACCAGGCCGGCCAGGTCGGCGCTGGGCCCCTGGGCGCTCTGGTCCGGGGCGCGGTTGGGGCTGAACAGCGGCGTGTGCCAGGCGGCGTCGAGGCTGTCGAGGCTCACCTGCGGCAGCTCGCTGGCCGCCACATGGGCTGTCGCCAACGGGTGCGCAGGCCCAGGGGGCAGCCAGCCCGGCGCGCTGCCCAGGCCGCCGGCAATGCTGGCGGCGGTGGCGGCCAGAGTGCCGGCGCACAGGAGCAGCGCCGCGCGCAGCGGCGTGAGGCGCAGCTTCATGGCGCCTCCCCTTGCGCCGCAGCTGCCTTGGCCAGGTAGCCGCGCACCAGCAGGTGCACGGTCAGCCGCCCCGCGCCGCCCGTGGCCGGCGCGCTGCTGGCGCGGCGCACGCTGAGGTTGTCGACGAACAGGAACGGCCGGTGGAATTCCAGGGTGTGCAGCAGCGCCATCAGCGGCTCAATGCTGCACTCCAGGGTCAGGCTGACCTTGATCTGCCGGTACGGCTGGGCGCTGTCCTGCTCAGGGGTGATGGGCATGCGCTGGGTCAGCGCGCAGCCGGCGCCGTCGTCGGCCTTGGCCTTGATCAGGTCGGCGATGCGCTGCATCAGGTCGGCGGCCACGGCGCTGGGGTCGCTGCCGGGCAGCAGGCTGAGGCTGCTGGCAGGGTCATGGCGGGCGGCGGCCAGCTGCTTGTCGAGCAACGGCCGTTGGGCCAGCTGGCCGGCGTAGCGCTGCTGCTGTTCGCGCAGTTGCTCGATCTGCGTGTTCACCTCGCCCAGCGGGCCGGCGAACCAGCTCTGTACCAGCAGCCAGTACAGCGCCGCCAGCACCAGCGCCAGGGCGATCAGCGCGGCGCCACGGCGCTCACGTTCAGTCAGCGGACGAGCCATGGGCGGCCTCCTGATGCAGGTGGGCGCGCAGGCTGAAATGGTCCTTGCCGGTGTCGCCGTCGGGCTGGATCACGCCCTGGAACTGCGGGTCGTCGAGGCTGTGGCAGGTCTTCAGCTGGCCGATCAGGGCGCTGGCCTGGGTGCTCTGGCCGGTCAGCGTGACCTGGCCGCCGTCGTCCACTTCCAGCTGTTCCAGCCAGGTGCCCTCGGGCAGGCAGTGGCTGAGGTCGGCGATGACGCTGGCCAGCGCCGGCTGCGCGGCCTTGCGCTGGATCAGGTAGCGCGCCGCGCCCTGGGTGTTGGCCAGGGTCTCGCGCACCTGCTGCAACTGGCCGATCTGCGCCTGCTGCTGGCGCACCTGGGCCTGCATTTCGATCAACAGCGCCTCGCGCGATTGCAGCCACATGACCATCACCGTCAACAGCAGGCCGGCGCAGGTCAGCAGCAAGCCACGGTTGAGGCGCCCGCCGCTGCTGGCTTGCGGCCGCAAGGCATCGGGCAGCAGGTTGATGCCCAGGCGCTCGCCGTCGCGCACGTCGACGCCGTGCAGGGTGAAGCCGGCGCAGGCGGCGAGGATCTGCTCCAGGCGCTCGCGCACGATCACCACCAGCCGCACCTTGATGGTGTTGCCGGCCTGCCCCAGCACCTGGGCGCAGAAGCTCACCTGTTCGGCACGGTAGGGGGTGTATTTGTCCAGCTCGAAACCCAGCACGTTGTGCAGGTCGCGGGCGGCCGCCGCCGGCAAGCTCAGGGTCTGCACCAGCACCTCGCTGCGCGGCAGCACCAGCACCCGCGGCGGCGTGGGGTCGGCCGGCTCGTCCAGCGGCCAGTGCAGCACCTGCAACGGCGCACCGCCGGCCAGCCGTGCGCGCCAGCGTGGCGGCAACAGGCCCAGCAACTCGGCCAACCAGGCCTGCCACAGGCGCTGGGCGCCGCTGCCGCGCCAGTGCCGCTGCAAGGCGGCGCGCCCTTGGGCGTAATAGGTGTTCAGGTTCATTCTTGCCAATGCAGGACCCGATACGGTCGGGCCCCCTCCGTGGAAGGGTTGAGAAGCAGGGTCACGACCAGCGTTGCGTTGAAGCCGCCAGGCAACTGCGCGACGCTGGCCAGGGTTAGGATGGGGCCGGGGTCGGCGCCGCTGACTTTGAGGCTGGGCAGGCTCAGCAACCGCCGCAGCAGCGGCGTGGCGAACGCCGGGTCGGGCTGCTCCTGGCCGCTCCACAAGGTGACCTGCGGGGCGGCGCAGGCGAACACGCTGCGGTTCATGCCGGGCAGCTGGCGCAGTTCCTCCACCACCCGCAGCGGTGGCTGGCCGTTGCCACGGCGCTGGTCCAGGGCCGCTGCCACGCCGCGCGCGCCGCCGCACGCCTGCATCAGCCGGGCGATGTCGGCGGTGCTGGCGCTGTTGAGGTCGAGCTTGCCGCGTTCGCTGAACAGGCTTACCTGCACGGTGGCGCGCTCGAAGGCCAGCGCGTGGGGACGACCGTCGGCGGGCCAGGCGTTTTTCTGCGCCGGGTCGCTGAGGGCCGCCACTGTCAGGTTGATGCCAGCCTCGGCGGCCAACAGCGCCTCGGTGTGCTGGCGCTGCCACAGGGCCTGGCGGCTTTCCAGCTGCACCCAGCCGGCCAACCCGGCCAGCAGAATGCTCAGTAGCGCCAGCACCCACAGCACCAGCAGCAACGCCACGCCTTGTTGTTGCTTCATTGGCCCGCCACCGTCGACAGGTCCAGGCGCAGGGTCACGCTTTCCGCGGTCCACGGCACCGGGCCACCCAGCTGCGCGTCGATCTGCACCGTGCGTGGCAGCCGCCCCGGCCACGGCCAGGTGGCCAGCCAGGTGCTCAGCTCGCCCTTGGGCGAATAGCCGCGGTAAGTGAATTGCAGGCTGCGCACCTGGTGCAGCAGCACTTGGGGTTCGCCCCAGGGCTGGCCGCCCTGGCTCAACGCCACTTCCAGGCGCTGGCCATGCAGGGCCAGGCTGTGCAGCACGATGCCGCCGCCGAGATTGGCCGAAAACGGTGCCATGAACGCCATGGCCTGGGCGCTGCCGGCGAACACTCGCTGCTGGCCGTCGTCCAGCGGCAGCGCCTGGCCGATGGCGCGGCGCAGGAAGTCCTGCGCCGCGCGCACTTCGTCCAGGCGCTCGGTGTAGTGCTGGGCCTTGGCCACAGCGCGGTTGGCGCCCAGGATCGCCCCGCCCACCAGCGCCAGCAGCACGCCCAGCAGGCTCAGCACCAGGAGGATTTCCAGCAGCGTGAAGCCGCCCTGGCGCCGGTTCATGGCTGCGCCCCCCGCACGGTCAGCGTGGCGAAGTGCGCCTGGCGCTGGTCTTCGCGCACGCGCAGGTCCAGCTGGAACAGACGCAGATGGTTGGCCGCCGGCAGCTGGCGCACGTCCAGGTGCCAGCGGATCCCCGCCCAGGTGCCGTCGCGGCTGCCCGGCTGCAACTCGCCGTCGGCCTGCTGGTCGAGAATGGAGCGGCCGGCGGCGGTCAGCCGGTCGCTGGCCTGCACCTGCTTGAGCGAGCGCGCCGCCTGCCCGAAGGCCATCAGCAGCACGGCGCTGCACACGGCCAGAATGGTCAGTGCAGCGAGCATTTCCAGCAGCGTGAAGCCCTGCTGCGCCTTCATCGCAGCGCCTGCAGGTTGACCGTGCCGGTCAGCCACGACACGTCGATGCGCCAGCGCTGGCCGCCATCGCTGAGCAGCAGGTGGCCGCCGCTGGCGCCGCCATCGGGGTAAAACTCGAACGCCGAGCCCAGTTCGGCAGCGGTGTGCAGTTGCACCTGCAGGTCCGCCGGCCACGCCTCGATGGCTTTGCCCGGCGCCTGGAAACGCCGCGCCGCCAGGTCGAATTGGGTGCGCGCCGGCTGCCCGGTGACGATGGCGCGCACGCGGGTGGCGCGCAGGGCCTCCACTACTTGCACCACCGCCTTGCGCTCGCCGGCGCTGTGCAGCCCACGCTGCAAGCCGTACCCCACCAGCCCCGCAGCCACGCCGATGAGCACGATGACCACGAGCATTTCCAGCAGGGTGAAGCCGCGGGCGCGCTGCATGGTTATTCCCAGTTGCCCAGGTCGGCGTTGTAGCCTTCGCCGCCCGGCTGGCCGTCCTGGCCGTAGAAGATCAGGTCGAAGCTGCCGTGTTCGCCGGGGAAGCGGTAGCCGAACGGATGGCCGAACGGGTCTTTCAAATCCGACGGCTTGGCGTAGGGGCCGGCCCAGTTGCCCGCCGTGGAAGGCTTGGTCACCAGCTGGTTGAGGTTGGCCGGTGGCGCGCCCATGTCCAGGGCGTAGCTCTCGACCTTCATGCTCAGGCTGGCCAGTTGCGCCTTGCCGGCGCCGTATTTACCCTTGTCGACGTTGCCGCCAACTTGACGCACGACGATGGTGGCGACGATGCCCAGCAGCACGATCACCGCGAGCATTTCCAGCAAGGTGAAACCGCCCTGGCGGCGGCCCGTGTTCATGGTTTTCATGGGGTGTGGTCCTTTAAATGTTACTGGTGAGGCTCATCAGCGGCAGCATGATGGCGAGCATGATCACGGCGACCATCACCGCCATGACCACCGTGAGCGTGGGCACGAGCGCTGCGAGCAGGCGGTCGATGCCGCGCTTGGCTTCGACGTCGAACACCTCGGCGACTTTCAGCAGCATGCCGTCCAACTCGCCGGCCTGTTCGCCGACGTCGATCATCTGGATGGCCAATTCGGGCAGCAGCAATTGCGACCTGCGTTGTGGGAGCTGGCTTGCCAGCGAGCTTTGGGGCCCTGAAAGGCTCGCTGGCAAGCCAGCTCCCACAGAGAGCTCCTGGCTCAGGCCGCTGGCCAGGGTGCCGCCGCCCTTGACCCAGTCGGTGGCCTGCTCCACCTGGGCGACGATGGCGCGGTTGCTGCACACCTGGCGCACGATCAGCAGCGCCTGCAACAGCGCCACGCCGTTGCTCAGCAGGGTGCCGAGGGTGCGCGCCAGGCGCGCGGCCTCGATGCGTTGCAGCAGCGGGCCGATGATTTTTATCTTCAGCAGGCGCAGGTCGTTGCGCTGGCGCCGGGCCGGGTCGCGCAGGGCGATGGCGCTGCCCCAGATGACGACGATGAGGCCGGCGAGAACGACCAGCCCCCAGGCGCTGAGGAACTCGCCCATGGCCAGGATCACCTGGGTAATCAGCGGAATCGGCACGCCCAGGTCGCGGAAAATCGGCACGAACTGCGGCACCACGTAGGCCAGCAGCAGGGCCAGCGAACCCAGCACGCCCACCACCAGGAACGCCGGGTAGATCAGCGCGTTGATGACCTCGCCGCGCAGGGTCTGGCTGCGTTCCAGGTAGTCGCTGAGCTGCCGTAAAGTATTTTCCAACGCACCGCCCGCCTCGCCCGCGCGGACCATGCTGATATACAGCGTGGAGAACTGCCCGCCCTCTTCTTCCAGGGCCTGGGACAGCGGCTTGCCGGCCTTGACCTGTTCGCGGATGCGTTCGATCAGCGCACGGGCCTTGGCTTCCTGGGTCTGCTTGAGCAGGATGCCAAGGGAACGTTCCAGCGGCTGGCCGGCGCCCAGCAGGGTCGCCAGTTGCTGGGTGAAACTGACCAAGGCCGCGCCGTTCAACGCACCGCGGTTCAGCGCCCGGCGCAGGCCCGGCCCGCCCAGTGCTTCCACCTGCAGAATCAGCAGGCCACGCTTCTGCAGCAGCGCGACGGCGGCCTGCTGATCGCTGGCCTCGATGCTGCCCTGCTGGCTGGCACCCTCGGCGTCCAGCGCGCGGTATTTGAAATAGGCCATGAGTTATTCGCCGCGCGTGACGCGCAGCACCTCCTCTAGCGAGGTGATGCCGGCCACCGCCTGGCGCAAGCCCTCTTCATACAGGGTGCGCAGGCCGCCACGGCGGGCCGCCTGCTCCAGTGTCGAGGCATCGGCCTGGCGCATCAGCAGGCTGCGCAGTTCTTCGTTCATCACCAGCAGCTCGGTGATGGCGCTGCGGCCGAAATAGCCGCTGCCGGTGGCGGACGCCGCAGGTTGGTAGAGGATGATCGGGCGCTGCTCGGTGAAACGGTCGAGGCCGTGCTCGGCGATCAGTTCCGGCGGCGCTTCAAAAGGAATGCGCGTGGCCGGGTCGAGGCGCCGCACCAGGCGCTGGGCGAGGATGCCCTTCACCGTCGAGGCGATCAGGTAGCTCTCCACGCCCATGTCCAACAGCCGCGTAATACTGGCCGCGGCGCTGTTGGTGTGCAGCGTCGACAACACAAGGTGGCCGGTGAGCGAGGACTGGATGGCGATGCGGCAGGTTTCCAGGTCGCGCATCTCGCCGATCATGATCACGTCCGGGTCCTGGCGCACGATGGAGCGCAGCGCGCCGGCGAAGTCCAGGCCGATGGCCGGCTTCACCTGGATCTGGTTGATGCCTTCCAGCTGGTACTCCACCGGGTCTTCGACAGTGATGATCTTGCGCTCGGCGGTGTTGAGCCGCGACAGCGCGGTGTACAGGGTGGTGGTCTTGCCCGAGCCCGTGGGCCCGGTCACCAGCAAAATGCCGTGGGGGTTTTCCAGCACGTCGAGGAAGCCTTCCAGGCGCTCGCCATCGAAGCCCAGGCTCTGGAAGTCGAAGCTCACGGTCTGGCGGTCGAGCAGGCGCATCACCACCGACTCGCCGAAGCTGGTGGGCACGGTGGACACCCGCAGGTCCAGCTCCTTGCCCTGGATGCGCAGCATGATGCGGCCGTCCTGGGGCAGGCGCCGCTCGGCAATGTCCAGGCGCGCCATGATCTTCACCCGGCTGATCACCGCTGCCGACGAACTGGCCGGCGGCGCCTCGGCCTCGTGCAGCACGCCGTCGATGCGGTAGCGCACCTTGAGCTGGCTTTCGAACGGCTCGATATGAATGTCGGAGGCGCGCTGTTCCACCGCGCGCTGCAGGATCAGGTTGACCAGGCGGATCACCGGCGCCTCGGACGCCAGGTCCTTGAGGTGCTCGATGTCTTCCAGCGCGCCGCTGTCTTCGTCCAGGGTCTCGATCAGGCTACCCATGGCCGAACGCCCTTGCCCGTAATACCGCTCGATCAGGCTGTCGACCTCGTTGCCCGGGCCGATGGCCAGGCGCACCGGCGCGTCGCAGGCGTGGGCCACGGCTTCGAAGGGGTACGGGTCGCCGGGGTTGGCGGTCAGCAGGTGCACGCCCGCCTCGTCCCAGGCCACCGGTACCACGCGGTAATGGCGCAGAAAACGTTCGGTCAGTGGCGGCACGCGGTCCAGCGATGCCGGTGCCTGTTCGGCCAGCAGCAGCGGCACGTCCATCAGCGCCGACCAGGCGCGGGCCAGTTCCAGTTCCGAGACCAGGCCCAGGCGCGTGAGCAACGCCGGCAGTTCGCTGTCGTCGTCTTCGGCGGCCAGGCGCCGGGCACGGTCGAGGTCCACCGGCTTGAGGCCGGAATGGCGCATCAGCCATTGGCAGACCAGGGCGTCGTCGGGGGCAGTGAGGGGAGTATCGGGCACGGTGCGCTACTACATGAACCGGGGAAAGGGCATCAGGCGATGCCCCTTCCGGGGTGAAGCCTGAGAAGGATCAGTTGGCGGTTTTCTTCGCCGTGGTGCTCAGCGGGCGGCCGCCCTTTTTCGATTCGTTCTTGTGCTTCTGGGTGGCCTTGGCGTCGTGGCTCTGGGTCATGACGGTGGAGTCGCTGGCGCCCGAGGCGGTGTCGGTGGCATCAGCGGCAAAGGTGGCGCCGGCGAACGACAGGCTCAGGGCGGCACAGGCGGCCGCGAAAGACAGTTTCATCACAAGTAACTCCATCAACGGGAAAGTTTGAAAGTTCAAATTGCCATCACTTTAAAGATGCCTGCGACAATAGCGCACAGCGGATGACAATTTAACTTGCGAACCCGGCACAGGGGCCATAATTCGCTAAACCCATCGACCAGTAGGTTTTGCAAAGGTTCACACATCCGGACACAAAATCGCAAAAACGCGCGAAAAAAACCTTTCGATTGACAAGTTCAGGCAACAATTGTCTTAATTTGGCCGCTTATCGCCGCCCCATCCTGGTACAAACGATAGCGTAATAATGGCACCTCCTATATAGACAGAACAAACTTTCACGATAATTAAACGTGATTGAAACATGGCCATCAGTTAGCCGTTACTGCAACTAAGCAGTTTCGGCCACGGCCAACTTTTGTCTGGAGAAAAGTACGCGGCAGCCTGCCGTGTACCGCCGCAAATGGACCACCATTGGCTGTTGGAGTAACACATGAACACACGTAGACACCTGGGTGCGCAGTCGGCGCTCGCCCTGCTGGCCCTGGCCATTTCGCAAGTGCATGCGGCCGACTCGGTTCAGCAACAACAGGCCCGGCAGCAGGCCCTGGAAGCCAAGGCCGACAAGGCGGCCCAACAGACCCTGGCGAAGATGACCCAGGAAGAGAAACTCAACTACCTGGCCGGCACCGGCGGCTGGGACCTCAAGCCCCTGACCCAGTACGGCGTGCCGGAAATCTACGGTGCCGACGGCGGCGCCGGCGTGCGCTACACCAGCAACGGCAACGAGCAGGGCGTGGTCTACCCCGCCGGCCCCAACATCGCCGCCACCTGGAACCCGCGCCGCGCCATGGACTACGGCCGCGCCCTGGGCTATGACACCGCCAGCGGTGGCTACCAGTACGTCACCGGCCCGGGCATGAACCTGTACCGCACCCCGTACGGCGGCCGCGCGTTCGAATACCTGTCCGGCGAAGACCCGTTCCTGGGCGCCAGCCTGGGCCCAGCGTTGATCAACGGCATCCAGTCCCGTGGCGTGTGGGCCGAGGCCAAGCACTTCGCCGCCAACGACCAGGAAACCAACCGTTTCACCCTCAACGAGACCATCCCCGAGCGCGTGCTGCGCGAGATGACCCTGCCTACCTTCGAATCGGCGTCGAAGAACGGCAACGTGGCGATGATGATGTGCTCGTTCCAGAAGGTGAACGGTGACTACGCCTGCGAAAGCAAGCACATGATCGCCCAGATCCTGAAGAAGGAATGGGGCTACAAGGGCTTCGTGCAGAGCGACTACAACGCCATCATCACCGGGCTCTCGGCCGCCAACGCCGGCACCGACCTGGACATGATGGGCTACCAGATGAACGCCACCGCCCTGACCCCGTACGTGGAAAGCGGCGCGCTGAGCATGACCACCGTCGACGAAAAAGTGCGCCGCATGCTGCGCCAGGTGTACCTGTTCCAGTTCGACAGCAAGACCCCGTCCACCGCCCACGACATGAACAGCGCCGCCAGCAACAAGACCGCGCTGAACGTCGCCCGCGAAGGCATCGTGCTGCTGAAGAACAAGGGCGGCCTGCTGCCACTGGACGCCAAGAAGGTGAAGAAGATCGCCGTGGTCGGCGACCTGGCCAAGTATGCCCCGCCTACCGGTTTCGGCAGCGCCAACGTCGAGGCCACCCAGTACATCAGCGAGCTGTCGGGCATCGCCCAGACCGCGCCCAACGCCAAGGTCGAGTTCCTCGACGGCCTGTCCCTGGACCCGACCGCCTCGGCCTGGACCCACACCGACAGCAGCACCGGCAAGAGCGCCACCGGCCTGACCGCCGAGTTCTTCACCAACGCCACCTGGTCGGGCACCGCAGCCGCCACCCGCACCGACACCCACGTGAACATGGACTGGTCCAGCGACACCGACCTGCCCACCAACGGTGATACCGCCAACACTTCCGTGCGCTGGACCGGCCAGGTCACGCCCACCACCAGCGGCGACCAGGTGTTCAAGGTGCGTGCCGACGGCGCCGTGCGCCTGTGGGTCAACGGCCAGGAGATCATCAACAACGGCGACGGCACGCACCTGCCCGACAACAGCATCCCGCCGACCATTCCGGTGTCGGGCAAGATCAAGCTGGAAGCCGGCAAGGCGTATGACGTGAAGCTCGAGTACTCGCGCCGCGACGGCTACCTGTCGACCATGGGCGGCATGGTCGGCGTGCAGATGGCCTGGGCCTCGCTGGCGGCGCCGCAGGACCTGTCCAAGTACGACGCGGTGGTGGTTGCCGTGGGCAACAGCAACGAATACGAAGGCGAAGGGTTCGACCACAGCTTCGACCTGCCCGAGTACCAGAACGAGCTGATTAACAGCATCGCCAAGGTCAACCCCAACACCGTGGTGGCCATGCACGGCGGCACCGCGCTGAAGATGGCTGACTGGGTGGACAACGTCGGCGCGGCGCTGCACGCCTTCTACCCGGGCCAGAACGGCGGCCAGGCGCTGGGCGAGATTCTGTTCGGCAAGGTCAACCCGTCGGCCAAGCTGCCGATCAGCATCGAGCGCAGCATTCAGGACAACCCGCTGTACGCGGACTTCCCGAACTACGACAACAACGGCTCGTTGACCGAGATCAGCTACAAGGACGACCTGTTCCTGGGCTACCGCGGCTACGACAAGAAGCACACGCAGCCGCTGTTCCCGTTCGGCTTCGGCCTGTCGTACACCACCTTCGGCTACAGCAACATCAAGGTCACCCCGGGGACCGCGGTGGGCAATGTGCCGATCAAGGTGTCGTTCGACCTGACCAACACCGGCAAGCGCGCCGGCGCCGAAGTGGCCGAGCTGTACGTGGGCCAGCAGCACCCGCACGTGGACCGCGCGGTGAAGGAATTGAAGGGGTACAAGAAGGTGTTCCTGCAGCCGGGTGAGCACAAGCGCGTGACCATCGAGCTGAACGATCGCTCGCTGGCCTACTTCGATGAGAAGAGCAAGCAGTGGGTGGTCGATGCCGACACCTTCGACTTGTCGCTGGGCGCCTCGTCCCAGGACATTCGCCTGCACGCCAAGCTGGTCAACCCGTTCCGCCAGGAGCTGTCGACCACCACCAGTAACCCGCTGCCACGTGCGGCGCTGAAGGCCACGCAAGTGACCGAGTCGACCGTCAACACCGGCGGCCTGTACGACCAGGCCAGCAGTGACGACAGCGACACCAGCGACAGCGGTGACTACGGCACCACGTCGACCACCACCCAGGGGTCGGCGAGCGGCAACTGACGCTTTCCACCCGCCTCTGACGCGGCCTGCGGCCGCTGCTACGAAGATCAGCGTTACGCCCTTCCGTAGCAGCGGCCGCAGGCGGCGTCAGGCCATGGTCACTCCTTCCAACCACCCCCCAAGGCTTTGTACAGGTTCACCTCGGCCGTCAATTGCGACAACCGATCGGTGATCGCCGACTGCTGGGCGCTGAACAGCGAGCGCTGGGCGTCGAGGAAGGTCAGGTTGCTGTCGATGCCGGTGCGGTAGCGGCGCTCGGCCAGGCGGTAGTAGTCCTGGTTGGCTTGCACCAGGTCCTTCTGCGCCTGCAACTGCTGCTTGTAGGTCTGGCGCGCGGCCAGGCCGTCGGCAACTTCCTGGAAGCCGGTCTGGATGGCCTTCTCGTAGCTGGCCACGTCCACGTCCTTCTCGATCTTCGCGTAGTCCAGGCTGGCCTTCAGGCTGCCGGCGTTGAAGATCGGAATGTTGATGCTCGGCGCGAACGTCCACGTACCCTGCCCGCCCTTGAACAGATGGCCCATGTCGGCGCTCTCCGAACCGGCACTGGCCGTGAGGGTGATGCTGGGGAAGAACGCTGCGCGCGCCGCGCCGATGTTGGCGTTGGCGGCCTTGAGGGTGTGTTCGGCCTCAAGGATATCCGGGCGCCGCTGCAACAGGTCGGACGGCAGGCCCGCCGGCACTTCGGCCACCAGGTCGTTGGCCAGCGGTTGCGCCGCCGGCAGGTTGTCCGGCAGGTGCGTGCCCAGCAGCAACACCAGGTTGTCCATGTCCTGGGCCACGGCGCGCTGGTACTTGGCCAGGCTGACCTTGGCGGTTTCCACCGAAATGCGCGCGGTGCTGACGTCCAACGCGGTGGAGATACCCACCTCGCCGCTGTGGGCGGTGAGCTTGTAGCTCTGCTCGTACGTGGCCAGGGTGTCCTGGGTCAGCTTCAGCAGTTCCTTGTCCGACTCCAGGGTGAACCAGGCATTGGCGACGCTGGCCACCAGGCTGATCTGCGTGGAGCGGCGACCTTCATCGCTGGCCAGGTAGGTTTCCAGAGCCTCCTTGCTGAGGCTGCGCACGCGGCCCCACAAGTCCAGCTCATAGGCGCTGACGCCGAGGGTGGCGGTGTATTCGCCGCCCACGGCGGTCTTGCCGGTGGTGCTCAGGTCAGCCGGGGTGCGGGTGCGCTCGGCGGTGCCGCCGGCGGTCACCGCCGGGAACAGGTCGGCCCGCTGGATCCGGTACTGGGCACGGTAAGCCTCGACGTTCAGGGCCGCCACGCGCAGGTCGCGGTTGTTGTCCAGGGCGGTGTGAATCACCGCCTGCAGCGCCGGGTCACGGAACACCTGTTTCCAACCCTGCTCGGCGGCGGCCTGGGCCGCCGCCTCCTGCGCCGGGGCGTAGGCCGCCCCTTGGGGAAATTGCGCGGCCACCGGGGCGGCCGGGCGGTCGTAGTGCGGGATCAGCGAGCAGCCGCCGAGCATGAACGCCGCCAGGGCCAGGCACGTCAGGGGACGAATCATTGTGCGGTCTCCTCTTCAATGGCAGGTGCGGGCTCGTCCTTGGCCTTGCGCTTGTCGCCAAACAGCGACGAGATGGTGACGAAGAACAACGGCACCCAGAACACGGCCAGGGTGGTGGCGGTGAGCATGCCGCCGATCACGCCGGTACCGATGGCGTGCTGGCTGCCGGCGCCCGCGCCGAGGGAAATGGCCAGGGGCACCACGCCGAGGATGAACGCCAGCGAGGTCATGATGATGGGCCGCAGACGAATCCGGCAGGCCTCGATGGCCGCCTCGGTGTAGCTGCGGCCCTGCTCGTGCAGTTCCTTGGCGAACTCGACGATGAGGATGGCGTTCTTCGCCGCCAGGCCGATGGTGGTCAACAGGCCCACCTGGAAGTACACGTCGTTGGACAGCCCGCGCAGGGTGGTGGCCAGCAGCGCACCGATGATCCCCAGGGGCACCACCAGCATCACCGCGATCGGGATCGACCAGCTTTCATACAGCGCCGCCAGGCACAGGAACACCATCAGCATGGAGATCGCGTACAGGGCCGGCGCCTGGGAGCCGGACAGCTTCTCTTCATACGACAGGCCGGTCCAGGAATAGCCGATGCCGCTTGGCAGGGTGGCGGCAATGCGCGCCACTTCGGCCATGGCCTCACCGGTACTGTGGCCCGGGGCCGGGGCACCGAGGATTTCCACCGCCGACACGCCGTTGAAACGCGACAGCTTCGGCGAGCCATACACCCACTTGCCGCTGGCGAAGGCCGAGAACGGCACCATGGTGCCGGCGCTGTTGCGCACGTACCACTTGTTCAGGTCTTCAGGGTTCATGCGCGAGTCGGCCTTGCCCTGGATGTACACCTTCTTCACCCGGCCACGGTCGATGAAGTCGTTGACGTAGCTGCCACCGAAGGCATACGACAGGGTGTCGTTGACGTCGGCGACGGTGACGCCCAGCGCCTCGGTGCGCTCATCGTCCAGCACCAGCTGGTACTGCGGCTCGTCGTCCAGGCCGTTCGGGCGCACCTGGGACAGGATCGGGCTCTTGGCGGCGGCGGCGAGGAACTTGTTGCGCGCCTCCATCAGCTTGGCGTGGCCGACGCCGGAACGGTCCTGCAGGTACACGTCGAAGCCGGTGGCATTGCCCAGCTCCATCACCGCAGGCGGTGCGAAGGCGAACACCATGGCGTCGCGGAAGCTGGCGAAGTGTTTCTGCGCACGGGCCGCCAGGGCGCTGACGCTGTTGGAGGCGTCGCGCTGGTCCCACGGCTTGAGCATGACGAAGCCCATGCCCGAGTTCTGGCTGCGGCCGGCGAAGTTGAAGCCGGTCACGGTGAATACCGAGCTGACAGCGCCCGATTCATCCTTGAGCATGTAGTCGCGCATGCGGTCGATGACCTGCTGCGTACGCTGGGCCGGGGTGCCCGGTGGCGTGGTGACCTGGGAGAACAGCACGCCCTGGTCTTCCTCGGGCAGGAACGAGGACGGAATGCGCGTGAACAGGAAAATCATGCCGCCGACGATCAGCGCGTAGGCCAGCAGGTACGGCACCTTGTGGCGCAGGATGCTGATCACGCCCTGCTCGTAACGGTGCACGCCACGGTCGAAGGTGCGGTTGAACCAGCCGAAGAAACCGGTGGTCTTGCCGTGGCTGCCCTTGGCGATCGGTTTGAGGATGGTGGAGCACAGCGCCGGGGTGAAGATCAGCGCCACCAGCACCGACAGGGCCATGGCCGAGACGATGGTGATGGAGAACTGGCGGTAGATCACGCCGGTGGAACCGCCGAAGAAGGCCATGGGCAGCAACACGGCCGACAGCACCATGGCGATACCCACCAGGGCGCCCTGGATCTGGCCCATGGATTTTTTCGTGGCTTCTTTCGGTGACAGGCCCTCCTCGGCCATCACCCGCTCGACGTTTTCCACGACGACGATGGCGTCGTCGACCAATAGCCCGATCGCCAGCACCATGCCGAACATGGTCAGGGTGTTGATGCTGAAACCGGCGGCGGCGAGGATGCCGAAGGTGCCCAGCAGTACCACGGGCACGGCCATGGTGGTGATCAGGGTGGCGCGGATGTTCTGCAGGAACAGCAGCATCACCAGGAACACCAGGATGATGGCTTCCACCAGAGTCTCGACCACGCCGTGGATCGAGCCGGTGATCACCGGGGTGGTGTCATACGGGTACACCACTTTCACGCCTTGCGGGAAGAAGGGTTGCAGCTGGTTGACGGTTTCGCGGATGGCCTTGGCGGTGTCCAGGGCGTTGGCGCCGGTGGCCAGCTTGATGGCCATGCCCGAGGCGGGCTTGCCGTTGTACTCGGAGCTGATGCTGTAGCTTTCGCCACCCAGGCCCACGTCGGCGACGTCGCCGATGCGCACTTGCGAGCCGTCGGTGTTGACCTTGAGGAGGATTTTCTTGAACTGCTCGGCGGTCTGCAGGCGGGTCTTGCCGATGATGGTGGCGTTGAGTTCCTGGTGCGCCACCGACGGCAGGCCGCCCAGTTGCCCCGAGGACACCTGCACGTTCTGGTTGGTGATGGCGGTGGAGACGTCGGCCGGGGTCAGCGCGTATTTGTTGAGCTTGGCTGGGTCGAGCCAGATGCGCATGGCGTACTGGGCACCGAACACCTGGAAGTCACCCACGCCGCTGGTGCGCGAGATCGGGTCCTGCATGTTGGAGACGATATAGTTGGCCAGGTCATCCTTGGTCATGCTGCCATCGGTGGACACCAGGCCGATCACCATCAGGAAGTTCTTCACCCCCTTGGTCACGCGGATACCCTGGTTCTGCACTTCCTGGGGCAGCAACGGGGTGGCCAGGTTGAGCTTGTTCTGCACCTGCACCTGGGCCATGTCCGGGTTGGTGCCCTGGTTGAAGGTGGCCTCGATGGTCATCGAGCCGTCGGAGTTGCTGTCCGAGGAGATGTAGCGCAGGTTGTCGATGCCGTTGAGCTGCTGCTCGATCACCTGCACCACGGTGTCCTGCACGGTCTGCGCCGAGGCGCCCGGGTAGGTCACGGTGATGTCGATGGCCGGCGGCGCGATGCTGGGGTACTGGTTGACCGGCAGGTTGAGGATCGACAAGGCGCCGACCAGCATGATCACCAGGGCGATTACCCAGGCGAAGATGGGCCGGTCGATAAAGAATCTGGACATGGGTTACTCCCCTTTCGCCGCGACGCTGGCCTGGGCGTTCGCCGGGGCCTCGACGTTGCTGGCCGCGGTGACTTTCACCGTGTCACCCGGGTGCACGTACTGCAGCCCCTCGGTGATGATGCGGTCGCCGTCGTGCAGGCCGTCCTGGATCAGCCAGTCGTTGCCGGCGGTGCGGTCGGCCTTCAGTTCACGCAGCTCGACCTTGTTGTCGGCATTCACCACCAGCGCGGTCGGCGTGCCCTTGAGGTCGTGGGTCACGCCCTGCTGTGGCGCCAGGATGGCGGTGGCGGCGACGCCGGCCTGCAGCTGCGCATGCACGAACATGCCCGGCAGCAGGGTGTGGTCGGGGTTGGCGAACTTGGCACGCAGGGTCACCGAGCCGGTGCTTTCATCCACCGACACTTCGGAGAATTCCAGGGTGCCGTCCTGGTTGAAGCTGCTGCCGTCTTCCAGGGTCAGCTTGACCTTGGCGGCGTTGTCGCCGGCCTTCTGCAGTTGCCCGCTGGCCAGCTCCTTACGCAGTTTCAGCAGGTTGGCCGAGGACTCGGTGACGTCGACGTAGATGGGATCCAGCTGCTGGATGGTGGCCATGGCGTCGGTCTGGGCGCTGGTCACCAACGCACCTTCGGTGACGCTGGAGCGGCCGATGCGGCCATCGATCGGCGCCAGCACCTTGGTGTAGCGCATGTTGATCTGCGCGGTCATCAGCGCGGCTTCGTCCTGCAGCTCGGTGGCCTTGGCGTTGTCGTATTCCTGGCGGCTGACGGCCTGCTCGGCGATCAGTTGCTGGTAGCGGTCGGCCAGGGACTTGGCCGAGGCCAGGCTGGCCTTGGCGCTGGCCAGGGTGGCCTCGTACACCGACGGGTCGATCTGGTACAGCTGCTCCCCGGCCTTGACGTCGCTGCCCTCCTTGAACAGTCGCTTGAGGATGACCCCATCAACCTGCGGGCGCACTTCGGCGACGCGGAACGCGGTGACGCGGCCGGGCACTTCGGTGGTCAGGGCGTAGGGCTGCGGGTGAAGGGTCACCACGCCGACCTGGGGCGTCTGCTGGGCGGGTGCGGCCGCCTCTTTGTTACAGCCGGCGAGCAGGCAGGCAAGGGCCGCCGCCGAGACCAGTGTGGTCACGCAAGGCTTGAGTTTCATGAAAGGTCCTCGTTGCGACTAGATAGATAGCTTGCTAACAAATATACTTACATCCATGAACGTATGTAAAGTACGAATCCGAATCAAAATCACTACAGAGCAGCGTTTTGTGTCGAAAAAACATAAAGATGCAGCGAACATGAGGAATTTTTAATGGTTCGCAAAACCCGGGAAGAAGCGCTCCTCACCCGTGCGCAGATCCTTGACGCTGCGGAATGCGTCTTCCATGAGAAAGGCCTGGCCACCACCTCGATGCTGGACATTGCCCAGCACGCGGGGCTGTCCCGCGGTGCCATCTACTGGCACTTCAAGGACAAGGCCGGCCTGGTGCAGGCCCTGCTGGATTCGCTGGACGAACCCATCGACCACCTGCTGGCTGCTTCGGCCGATACCCGCCGCGACAACCCCCTGGGTTGCCTGCGGACCCTGCTGGTGGCGCTGCTGCAGCGAGTGGCCAGCGACGCCCGGACCCAGCGGATATTTGAAATCCTATTGCACAAATGTGAACTGACTGTGGAGAGTTGCGATTTGCGTGCGCAGCGTTGCGCGCGCCAGCGCGAGGCGCAGCGCAAGCTGGAAGGGTTGCTTGAAGAGGCCAGGCTCAAGGGCCAACTGGCGCCCGGCACGCCCCTGCCCCTGGCGGCCAGCAGCCTGATTGCCTGCGTGGAAGGCACCATCAGCCATTGGCTGCTCAACCCCGACAGCTACGCCTTGAAGGTGGAGGCGCCGCGGCTGGCCGATGCGATGTTGCGGCTGCTGGCACCGGCGACGTGATGTCAGGACGGTAAGCGGCGTCGTACCCAGTGCTACACGAAATTCTTGAACCCTGCGGGCTAGAGCGGTTCTCAGGGGTTGCCAGTATCACAAGGAGTGAGCGATGAACCTTCCGGCCTTTTTTCTCAATGCAGTGGTTTGCACGACGCCGGCCCACGACAATTGCATGCCTGCCCAGTTTCTGTGGATGGCGCCCAAGTTCCTCAATGACGAAGCCCGGGCGCAGAAGTGCGCGGCGCGGGCGGGCGAACTGAACAAGGCGCAGGCCGACCCGACCATTTTTTACCGCTGCGATGTGCGGCGCGGCGCTTGAAGTTGTGGGAGCTGGCTTGCCAGCGAGTTTTTTGGGCCCACCAAAAGCTCGCTGGCAAGCCAGCTCCCACAAAAAACTTCACACCGCCAGCTGGGCCTCGATGGCCTGCAGCAAGCGCGGATCATCCGCCGCCACATCCGGGGCAAAACGCCCGACCACCTCGCCGGTGCGGCTGACCAGGAACTTCTCGAAATTCCACTGCACCTCCGGCACCGGGTTCACCGGGATGCCCTTGCCGGTCAGGCGCTCGCGCCACGGGCCCTCGCCGGTGGCGGCGGGAATGGCCTGGGTCAGCGCCTGGTACAGCGGGTGCTTGTCGTCGCCGGCCACCGAGATCTTCGAGAACAGCGGGAACTGCACGTCATAGGTCAGGCTGCAGAACGCCTTGATCTCTTCATCAGTGCCCGGCTCCTGGGCCTTGAAATTGTTGGCGGGAAAGCCCAGCACTTCCAGGCCCTGTGCGCGGTGGGCTTCATAGAGCTTTTCCAGGCCTTCGTACTGCGGGGTCAGGCCGCACTTGGAGGCGACGTTGACCACCAGCAGTACCTTGCCGGCATAGGCCTTGAGGGTCTGTGGCTGGCCGTCGATGGCGGTGACGGGAATGGATTGAACGTTACTCATGACAGGGCTCCTGAGACAGGTGGGCGGTGCATAGACTCTACCACTGCCACTGGCCATCATCCTGGTTGATAGCAACCATCAATAACGACATGTTCCCTGACCCGGGAATCAGGTTCACCATGATTGCACCTGATGAAGCCCTGGGAGTCACGCATCATGAAAGGTCAAAGCGCTGCCCTGCTCGCCCTTGTCATCACCCTGGCCGGTTGCTCGGTCCCCGGCGCCCCGCGCTACAGTGACAACCCCGACGGCATGCTGCGACCGGCCACCCAGGTGTCCACCCTCACCCTCAAGCACTCGCAACGCGTGGCAGTGATCTTCAACGCCAACACCCAGGCCGACCTCGCTTACCTCGCCGCCTACAACGCCCAGGCCCGCAACGGCCTGGAACAGAACCAGCTGCAGGCGCCGATCCAGCAGGCCTATATCGACAGCTCCAACCCACGCCTGGCCATCGACACCGTGCGCAGTTCGCTGCAGCAACAGTTTGCCTCGGTGGCGTTCTACCCCAACCTGGATGCAGCCATGGCAGCCAGGCCGGAGGTGATCATGGTGCTGGACACCCGCAGCACCCTGGCCACCGAACGCAGCTCCGACGTGCAGGCCAGCGTGCGCGCGCAGTTCTATGACGCCAACCTCACCTACATTGGCGAGGCGCGCGGCATGGACGGCCGCAACATGACCCCGGTGTGGACCCACACCAAGCGTGCGCCGGAAATCGCCGACCAGGTGAACGCCCAGCGCCAGGTGCAGGTCAACGCGCTGCAACGCTTCGATGCCTCGCTGAAGGCGTTGGTGGCCAGCAACCCGTAGCCGTTGCCGGTCATCACCCTGGTCAATAGCGACCATTGACAATCACAGGTTCCCTGACCCGGCGATCAGGTTCACCATGGCCTCACACCCAAGCATTCCAGGAGTACATGCCATGAAAGGTCCCCTCGCCGCCCTGCTCGCCCTCGTCCTGGCCACTGGCACTGCCATGGCCGCCGACGAAGGCATGTTCAGGCCGGCGACGCAGGTGTCGAACGTGGCGTTGCAGCATTCGCAATCGGTGGGGGTGATTCTCAACGAAACCACCCAGGCGGCCCTGATGCACCACGACGTCGCTACCCGCAAGGCGTTGGAAGCGGTGCGGGGGTCGCTGCAGCAGCAGTTTGCCTCGGTGCAGTTCTACCCCAGCCTGGACCGGGTGATGATGGCCCGCCCACAGGTGATCGTGGTGCTCAAGACCGCGTCCCGCAGCGGCGGCCTGGTGCAGGCGCAGTTCTTCGACGCCAACCTGACCTATATCACTCAGCTGCACGCTCCGGACGCCCAGTTCGACGCCTCGCTGAAGGCCCTGGTCGTCGCCAATCCGTAGCGGCTAGGTCAGCAGCCCCGGGGCGTTGCCCTTGCGGTATTCGTCCGGGGTGGAGCCGGTCATGCGCCGGAACATGCTGATGAACGCCGAGGCGCTGCTGTAGCCCAGGTCCAGGCCGATGGCTTCCACGGTGTGGCCCTGCTCCAGTTGCGCCAGCGCCTCCACCACCTTGAGGCGCTGGCGCCATTCCGCGAACGTCATTCCCAGGTCACGCTGGCAGCGCCGCACCAGGGTGCGCTCGGTGGTGTTCACCGTGCGCGCCAGTTCCGGCAGCGAGCGCGGGTCCGCCGGGTTGGCTTCCAGCGCCCGCAGCACCGGGCCCAGCAGCGCGTCGCTGGAACCGGGCAGGTAGCTGCCGGCATGGGGCGCGCGAGCCAGGCGGTCGACCAGCACCTGCAGCAGGCGCTCCTGCTCGGGGGTCTGCGGCAAGCCCGGCGGCTCATGGCGCAACTCCTCCAGCAGCGCGCGAACCAGCGGCCCCAACGTCAGCGCGCAATGCCGCACCGGCATCCGCGCGCACAGCTGCGGCGCCACGTACACCGAGCAATGGCAGGCCTCGTGGCGGTTGAAGCCCATGTGCTCGACGTCCGGCGGCAGCCAGATGCCGTACTGCGGCGGCGCCAGGTAGTGGTGGTTGTCGATCTCGATTTCCATCACGCCGCTGAACGAATAGACGAACTCCCCCCAGGCGTGGCTATGCCGCGGGTAGGTGGCGTGCGCCGGCATGCACGCGGTGCGGAAAAACACCGGCGCCGGCAACGCGTAGTCGAACGGCGCCAGCTGCAGGTGTTGGGCGATGTCGCGCTTCATGGTGGCAACCTGGCAAGACGTGGCGGAGTACAGCTATAGGCTGTCAGATAAAAACTATATCAATAAAACCCGCCAGCCTCATAATGCCCACCACTACTTCCGACGACAGGGGAAACTCCATGCAACAGCGCAGCGCGCTGGACGGCCGGGCCAGCGGCATGATGCTGGTATTGTGCGCGATCTGGGGCTTGCAGCAGGTGGCCATCAAGGCGATTGCCAGCGACATCGCGCCCATCCTGCAGATTGGCGTGCGCTCCGGCGTGGCCGCGCTGCTGGTGGCCGCCGTGATGTTCTGGCGCCGCGAACAGCCCAAGGCCGGGCAGACCGCGTGGCTGCCGGGCCTGGCCATCGGCGGCCTGTTCGGCCTGGAATACCTGCTGGTGGGCGAAGGCCTGCGCCACACCAGCGCCTCGCACATGGTGATTTTCCTCTACACCTCGCCCATCTTCGCCGCCCTGGGCCTGCACTGGAAGCTGCCCGCCGAGCGCCTGAAACCGGCGCAATGGGGCGGCATCGCCGTGGCGTTCCTGGGTATCGTGGTAGCGTTCAGCGGCCATGGCGGCGCCAGCACCCTGCTCGGTGACGCCCTGGGCCTGGCCGCGGGCGCGGCCTGGGGCGCCACCACGGTGGTGGTGCGCACCACGCGGCTGTCCAGCGCGCCGGCCAGCCAGACCCTGCTTTATCAACTGGTGGGCGCCTGCGTGCTGCTGGTGGCCGCGGCACTGGTGCTGCACCAGGCCAGCGTCAACGTCACCCCCACGGTCATCGCCAACCTGACCTACCAGGTGCTGGTGATGTCGTTCGCCAGCCTGCTCGCCTGGTTCTGGCTGCTGCGCAACTACCTGGCCTCGCGCCTGGGAGTGCTGGCGTTCCTTACGCCGCTGTACGGCATCGGCTTCGGCGTATGGCTGCTGGACGAGCCGCTGGAGGCCAACTTCCTGGTCGGCGCGGCGCTGGTCACCGCCGGCATCCTCTGCGTCAGCGGCTATGAGTGGTTCAGCCAGCGCCAGGCCAGGGCTGCGAAAGCCTGACACGGGGCTTGCAGCGCGCGCGATAAACCCCGAAGCTCAAGGCCAACCATGCTTTCAGGAGAAACCGCCTTGGATTGGCCTACCCTGCTCAACCGCGAACGCCTTGGCAAGATCCTCCACAGCCCCGAGGAACTGGGCCGCAGCCCCTTCCACAAGGACCACGACCGGGTCATCTTCTCGGGCGCCTTCCGCCGCCTGGGGCGCAAGACCCAGGTGCACCCGGTCACCAGCAACGACCACATCCACACGCGTCTGACCCACTCGCTGGAAGTCAGCTGCGTGGGCCGCTCCCTGGGCATGCGCGTGGGCGAGACCCTGCGCGAGCGCCTGCCGGCCTGGTGCGAGCCCAGTGACCTGGGCATGGTGGTGCAGTCGGCGTGCCTGGCCCACGACATCGGCAACCCGCCCTTCGGCCACTCCGGCGAAGACGCCATTCGCCACTGGTTCCAGCAGGCCGCCGGGCGCGGCTGGCTGGACGGCATGACCGCGGCGCAGCAGCAGGACTTCCTCAACTTCGAAGGCAACGCCCAGGGCTTCCGCGTGCTCACCCAGCTGGAATACCACCAGTTCGACGGCGGCATGCGCCTGACCTATGCCTCCCTGGGCACCTACCTCAAGTACCCCTGGACCGCGCGCCACGCCGACTCCCTGGGCTACAAGAAGCACAAGTTTGGCTGCTACCAGAGCGAACTGCCGCTACTGGAGCAGATCGCCCACAAGCTGGGCCTGCCGCAGCTGGAAGAACAGCGCTGGGCGCGCCACCCGCTGGTGTACCTGATGGAGGCCGCGGACGACATCTGCTACGCGCTGATCGACCTGGAAGACGGCCTGGAGATGGAATTGCTGGACTACGCCGAGGTGGAGTCGCTGCTGCTGGGGCTGGTGGGCGACGACCTGCCGGAGACCTACCGCCAGCTGGGCCGCGAGGACTCGCGCCGGCGCAAGCTGGCGATCCTGCGCGGCAAGGCCATCGAGCACCTGACCAACGCCGCCGCGCGCGCCTTCGTCGAGCAGCAGGACGCGCTGCTGGCCGGCACCTTGCACGGCGACCTGGTGGAGCACATGCATGGCCCGGCCAAGCGCTGCGTGCTCAGCGCCAAGGACATGGCGCGCAAGAAGATCTTCCAGGACAAGCGCAAGACCCTGCAGGAAATCGGCGCCTACACCACCCTGGAAATCCTCCTCAACGCCCTGTGTGGCGCAGCGCTGGAGCAGCATGGCGGCAAGACCCCGTCGTTCAAGAACCGGCGCATCCTCGACCTGCTGGGCAACAGCGCCCCCGACCCGGCGGGCTCGCTGCATGGCTCGTTCATGCGCATGATCGACTTCATCGCCGGCATGACCGACAGCTACGCCAGCGAAATGGCCCGGGAGATGACCGGCCGCTCCGCACCGCTGTAAACCTGGGGGCCCACCGTAGCAGCGGCCGCCAGGCCGCGTCACGGTCCCTGCGGTGCAGCTGCGGGCACCGGACGCCGCCTGGCGGCAGCTGCTCAGGGCTGGGTGGCTCGGAAAAAGCCTACAAGACTTTCGGAATCGTCTGCTCCCCACCAACTGCCGGTTAGGGGAATAATCATCTGCACCTGTAAGGAAAGTTACCCAAACAGTGTAAGAAGCATTAAAGCCGTATATTAATTATCATCACAACCACCCCTAAATACATACTTTCAAACTGCAACAAGACGAACCAATGACGCCCTTGACACTTCACAAACTCATAAACTGGCGTATCCTAAAACTTCAATCTCTGTAGGAAATTTCCTATATAGCGCGGATGGCGTGGTTGCTTATATGCCACCCCCAGCAACTGGGCTAATGTGCGCCTTTTCTTCATCGCCTGTATGGGAAGTTATATATGAGCACTGCCTTTATAGTTGACGACCACCCGGTCATACGCCTCGCCGTTCGCTTTATCCTGGAAAAGCAGGGCTACACCGTGATCGGTGAATGCAACAACGGCGTCGATGCCATGCAGATGATCCGCGAGAACCCGCCGGACCTGATCATCCTCGACATCAGTATTCCAAGGCTGGACGGCCTTGAAGTGCTGGCGCGCTTCCAGACCATGAACATCGGCTCGCGGATCCTGGTGCTCACCGCCCAGACCCCGCCGCTGTTCACCCACCGCTGCATGCAGTCGGGGGCTGCCGGCTACGTGTGCAAGCGCGAGGCGCTGGCGGAATTGAAAAGCGCCGTGGCCGCCGTCATGACCGGGTACAGTTATTTCCCCAGCACCGTGCTCAGTTCACCCAAGGTCGAAGAAGGCCAGCGCGACGAAATTGAATTATTCAAGGGGGTGAACGACCGCGAGTTGATGGTGCTGCAACTTTTTGCCCAGGGCCACTCCAACAAGGAAATCGCGAAAGGCATGTTCCTCAGCAACAAGACCGTCAGCACTTATAAAAAGCGCCTGATGCAAAAACTGCAGGTGGCCTCGCTCGTCGACCTGATCGATATTGCCAAGCGTAATTACCTGGTATGAATGCCCTGCCCCGTCGCCTGGCCGTGATCGGCATGTTGTGCTGCCTCGCCACCGGGGCTGCGGCGCAGGACACCCAACGGCTGGTGCTGCTCGATCACAATGACGTGCGCCTGGGGCCTGCGCTGCCTAACAACGAGGGGACGCCCCTGCGCCTGGGTGTGTCCGCCCCTGACTACCCACCGTTCGATATCAGCAACGCCCAGGAATACCAAGGGCTGAGCGCCGACTACGCCGCCCTGGTGGCCCAGGGCCTGCGCCGCCCGCTGACGGTGCAGCGCTACTCCAGCCGCGAGCAGGCCATCCAGGCGCTAAGCGAAGGGCGCATCGACCTGCTGGCCAGCGCCAACGGCTACGAAGCGGTCCGCAGCGGGCTGGCGCTGTCCACCGCCTACGCGCTGGACCGCCCGGTGCTGGTGACCCGCGTGGACGACGACCGCCCGCTGGACGAACAGTTGGCGGGGCGGCGCCTGAGCGTGGTCAACCACTACCTGCCGGCCAGCTACATCCAGGCGCATTACCCCAAGGCCCAGGTGCAGTATTTCCCCTCCTACCAGAACGCCCTGAACGCGGTGTCGTTCGAGCAGGCGGACGTGTTCCTGGGCGATACCATCTCCACCCACTACCAGATGGACCAGGGGCTGCTGAACAACCTGCGCATGGCCAACTTCAGCCGCGACGAACCCACGGGCTTCAGCTTCGCCTTGCGCGGCAACGACCAAACGCTGCGAAACCAGGTCAACAGCGCCCTGGCCGCCATCAGCCTGGAGCAGCGCCAAAGCATTTTCCAGCGCTGGAGCGGAGCCAGCGACCTGCTGCTCACCGACCGCAAGCTGCAGCTCAGCCCCCGCGAGGAGCGCTGGCTGGCGGCCCACCCCAGCGTGCGGGTGGTGGTGGATGAATCCTTCGCACCGCTGACTTTTTTCGACCGCCACGGCAACCTGCGCGGCATCAGCGCCGACGTCCTGGAACTGATCCGCCTGCGCACCGGGCTGCAGTTCGAGATCCAGCGTGCCACCGGCGTGGGTGACATGCTCGAGCGGGTGCGCCAGGGCCGCGCCGACATCATCGCCGCCATCATCCCCAGTGACGAGCGCGAGCAGGCCGTGCAGTTCAGCCGTCCGTACCTGAGCAATTCCTATGTGCTGGTGACGCCCGCCAATGCCAAGGGCCCCTTTGAGCTGGGCGCCTTCACCGGGCGCCTGGCCATTACCCGCGGCAACCCGCTGGTGCCCTGGCTGCACCAGCATTACCCGCAGGCCAGCCTGGTGCAGACCGACGACGCCTTTAGCAGCCTCGACCTGCTGGCCCAGGGGCAGGCCGAGGCCGCGGTCAGCGCCCTGGTGGTGGCCCGTCACCTGCTGGCCTCGCCGCTGTTTCAGGACCGCCTGGCCATGCGCAGCACCGTCGGCACGGTGCCCGCCACCTTCAGCCTGGCTACGGCACTGGACGCGCACGAACTGGGCAGCATCCTCGACAAGGCCCTGCTGGGCATCGGCCCGGCGGAGATGACCGCCATCACCGCGCGCTGGCGCAACGCGCAGCCGGCCGGCAACGGCTACTGGCGCAACTACCACCGCCTGATCCTGCAGATTGTCGCGGCGGCGGGTGGGCTGCTGGCCCTGTCCATGCTGTGGATTCTCTACATGCGCCGGCAGATCCGCCAGCGCGTGGCCGCTGAACGGGCCTTGGGCGACCAGTTCCAGTTCATGCGCGCGCTGGTCGACGGCACCCCGCACCCCATCTACGTGCGCGACCGCGACGGGCGCCTGCTCAGTTGCAACGACAGCTACCTGCAGACCTTCGACGCCCGGCGTGAAGACGTCATCGGCAAGACCGTGGAGCAAGGCGTGCTGCTGGACGCCGAGCAGGCCCGGGCCTACCAGCTCGACTACCTGCAGGTGATGGCCCAGGGCGAGCCGTTGCTGATGGACCGGCCGCTGCGCCTGGGCGAACGCACCCTGAGCATCTACCACTGGATACTGCCGTACCGCGATTCGGCAGGCCAGGTACAAGGCGTGATCGGCGGCTGGATAGACATCAGCGAGCGCCGCCAACTGCTCGACGACCTGAGCCAGGCCAAGGACCAGGCCGACCAGGCCAACCGTGCCAAGAGCACCTTCCTGACCACCATGAGCCACGAAATCCGCACGCCCATGAATGCCCTGATCGGCATGCTGGAGCTGGCGTTGCGCCGCGCCGAGCACAACCAGCTGGACCGCGGCGCCATCGAGGTGGCCTACGGTTCGGCCCGTGACCTGCTGGCGCTGATCGGCGACATTCTCGACGTGTCGCGCATCGAGGCCGGGCACCTGGAGCTCAACCTTGCGCGCGCCCAGCCCATGCGCCTGGTCAGCGACGTGGCGCGGGTGTTCGAGGGCCTGGCACGCGACAAGGGCCTGCAACTGTTGGTGCAGGTGCCGGCGGGCGAGCAGCCGGATGTCACCCTCGACCCGCTGCGCTTCAAGCAGGTGCTGTCGAACCTGGTGAGCAACGCCATCAAGTTCACCGACCGCGGCCAGGTGACCATCGACTTGCGCATGGACCCCGGCCCCCGCCCCGGCACCCGCCAGGTGCAGGTGCTGGTCAGCGACACCGGCATCGGCATCGCCGCCGCCGACCTGGAGCGGCTGTTCCAGCCCTTCGTGCAGGTGGACCCCGGCAGCCGCCGGGCCCGCAGCGGCACCGGCCTGGGGCTGATGATCAGCAAGAGCCTCGGCGAGCTGATGGGCGCCAGCCTCACCCTCGACAGCCAGCCAGGCCAGGGCACCCAGGTGCGCCTGACCCTGGTGGCCGAACAGCTGCCCGCGCTGGCCAGCGCCCCGGCACCTACCCCGGCACCGGCCGCCCAACTGCACGGCCTGCGCGTGCTGGTGGTGGACGACCACCCCGCCAACCGCCTGCTGATGACCCAGCAGCTGGACTTCCTGGGCCTGAGCGCCACCACCGCCGACAACGGCGAAGCCGGCCTGCAGGCCGCCCTGGCCAGCGCGTTCGACGTGCTGCTGGTGGACTGCAACATGCCCGGCATGGACGGCTACGAGCTGACCCGGCGCCTGCGCCAGCACGAGCAGAGCCACGGCCAGCACCCGCGGGTGATCCTGGGCTACACCGCCAGCGCCCAGCACCAGGAGCGCGAACGCTGCCTGGCCGCCGGCATGGATGACTGCCTGTTCAAGCCCATCAGCCTCACCGACCTTTCCCACGCACTGGAAACCATGACCGTGAACGCCCGAGACCACATCATCGACCTGAGCCAACTGGCTTCCCTGACTGGCGGCGACCCTGCCATGGAGCGGCGCCTGCTCGAGCAGGTGCGGCGCAGCTGCATCGACGACCGCGAGGCCCTGCTGGCCGCCAAGGGCAACGCCGCGCTGTTCGACCTGGCGCACCGCATCAAGGGCGCCGCGCGAATTGTTGCCGCCAGCGCCCTCACCCAGGCCTGCGAAGCCCTGGAAGCGGCGTGCAAGCACCGCGACCCGCACGTTTCGCCGAACCAGGTGATACGGGCCATGGACATGCTCGAAAAGGCCCTCGCGCACCATTTGGCCAACCCGTCACAGCGCTGACGCGCCGGGCTTGTAAAGCGTTATCCGGTTCGCCATTATCGGCTCGCAAGGGCTGCGGTGATCAGGCTCTGCACACCGCCGTGCCTCGGCTGCCGGGCACGCGGTGCACGCATCCTCAAGGAGTGATTCATGATGCCCAGGCTCACAGACCGCCGCTTCCCGCTGCACGTGCACATCAGCGCCATGTTCACCCTGCTGCTGGTGCTGACCGGCACCGTGCTGGGCCTGTTCAACTACCGGCAAACCTCGCAGATCATCCTGGCCAGCAGCCAGGCGCTGTTCTCGCGCATCGACCAGGACGTGCGCCTGGACATCGACCACACCTACCTGCCGATCCGCCACCTGCTCAGCCTGCTGGCCCTCAACGACGCGGCGCAGACGCCCACCCTGGAACAGCGCCTGGCGCTGCTCGAGCCCATGGCCCAGTCGCTGGTCGACAACCCCAACCTGGCGTCGCTGTACATCGGCTACGGCAACGGCGACTTCTTCATGGTGCGGCCGCTGCGCACCGACACCCTGCGCCAGCACTTCGCCGCCCCGCCCGACGCCCTGTACCAGGTGTGGAGCATCGAGCACGACGGCACCGGCGCCACCCACTCGCAGTCACTGATGTTCGACCGCGCGCTGAACCTGATCAGCCGCCACGACATCGCCGACGACCCGTACGACCCGCGCAGCCGCGACTGGTTTGGCCGGGCGCTGACCGACCGCGCGCAGATCACCACCGACCCCTACGTGTTTTTCTCCAGCCACGCCGTGGGCACCACCCTGGCGCTGCGGGTCAACGACCACGCGGTGATCGGCGCCGACCTGACCCTGGACGACCTCAGCGCCACCCTGGCCAAGCACCGGGTCACGCCGCACACCCAGATCGCGCTGTTCGACCATGAAGGCAACGCCGTCGCCTACCCCGACAACCAGCGCCTGATCACCCAGAGCGGCACCGCCCAGCTGGTCAAGGTCGCCGACCTGGACCCGGCCCTGGCGGCGTTGCTGGCCAACGGCAGCGGCACCGGCAATCGCCTGCACGCCAGTGGCCGCGACTGGGTGGTGGCGCGCAGCAGCATCGACCAGGGTGCGCCCGACGGCCTGCAACTGGCCCTGCTGGTGCCCGAGGACGAGCTGCTGGCCGACGCCTATCGCCTACGCTGGCAGGGCGCGCTGGTAACCCTGACGATTCTGCTGCTGTGCCTGCCGGTGGGCTGGCTGACCTCGCGGTTGCTGGTGAAACCGCTGTACGCGCTGGTCAAGGAAGCCGACGCCATCCGCCGCTTCGATTTCAAGCGCCCGCCGCCGCGCCGCTCGCCGGTGCTGGAGGTGGACCAACTGACCGATTCCATGCACCGCATGAAGCAGACCCTGGCCAGCTTCTTCGAGATCACCGCCAGCCTGTCCGCCGAGACCCGCTTCGAGCCGCTGCTCAAGCGCGTGCTGCAGGAAACCGTGAGCCTGAGCAGCGCCCAGGCCGGCATCATCTACCTGTATGACAGCGCCAGCGGCGAGGTGCGTCCCAGCGGCCTGATCATCAACGACAAGCGCCGCAACCTGGCCAACTACGGCCTCGGCGCCCACGCCCTTGCCGCCGACGACACCCCCGAATGGCTGCGCACCCTGGGCAGCGAGCGCGACAGCGTGGTGACCTCCATCGGCTTCGACCAGGCCGGCGAGCTCAAGCAGGTCATGCTCAAGCTCGACAGCCCGCGCCTGGACCTGATCAGCGTGCGCCTGCACAACCGCCGCGGCGAGACCATCGGCGTGCTGGTGCTGCTGCACCGCGACACCGGCAGCCGCAGCGACCTGGCCAAGTTCAGCCCCGACCGCATCGCCTTCATCCAGGCCGTGTCGGGGGTGGCCGCCGCCAGCATCGAGGGCCAGCGCCAGCAGGTGCACCAGCAGCAGTTGCTCGACGCGTTCATCCAGATCATCGCCGGCGCCATCGACGCCAAGAGCCCCTACACCGGCGGCCACTGCCAGCGCGTGCCGGTGCTGACCAAGATGCTCGCCCGCGCCGCCGCCGACAGCCAGGCCGAGCCGTTCGCCGCCTACCAGCCCAGCGAGGAAGAGTGGGAGGCGCTGCACATCGCCGCCTGGCTGCACGACTGCGGCAAGGTCACCACGCCCGAGTACGTGGTGGACAAGGCCACCAAGCTGGAGACCCTGTACGACCGCATCCACGAGATCCGCACCCGCTTCGAGGTGCTCAAGCGCGATGCCTGGATCAGCTACTGGCAGCAACGCGCCGAGGGCGGCGACGAACCCGCGCTGGCCAGCGCCCGCGATGCCGAGCTGCAGGCGCTGGACGACGACTTCGCCTTCGTCGCCCGCTGCAACCTGGGCGGTGAGTTCATGGACGCCGCCAGCCTGGAACGCCTGGCGCGCATCGCCCAGCGCAGCTGGTTGCGCACCCTGGACGACCGCCTGGGCGTGTCCTGGGAAGAAAACCACCGCCAGGCGCGCAGCCCGGCGCCTGTGCTGCCGGTACGCGAGACGCTGCTGGCCGACCGCCCCGAGCACCTGTTCGAGCGCCCGGAAAGCGAACGCATGCCCGCCGACAACCCCTGGGGCTTCAACATGCAGGTGCCGGCCTACAAGTTCAACCGCGGCGAACTGTACAACCTGAGCATCGGCCGCGGCACGCTGACTGCCGAGGAGCGCTACATCATCAACCACCACATGGTGCAGACCATCCTCATGCTCGGCCGCCTGCCCTTCCCCAGCCACCTGCAGCACGTGGTGGAAATGGCCGGCGGGCACCACGAGAAAATGGACGGCAGCGGCTACCCGCGCGGCCTCACCCGCGAGCAGATGAGCCTGCCGGCGCGGGTCATGGCCATCGCCGACATCTTCGAAGCCCTGACCGCGGCCGACCGCCCCTACAAAAAGGGCAAGACCCTGGGCGAGGCGCTGAACATCATGGCCTTCATGTGCCGCGACGCGCACATTGACCCGGAGCTGTTCGAGCTGTTCCTGCGCAGCGGCGTGTACCTGGACTACGCCCGCGAATACCTGCCGGCGCAGCAGCTGGACAGCGTCGACATCGAGCAGATCTTGGCCAAGGCCGCATCCAAGACGCCGCGGTGAACCCGGACGCCGCCTGCGGCAGCTGCTACGCAAAACGCCTGTAGCAGCGGCCGCAGGCCGCGTCCAAGGCGCTGCGGTGAACCCGGACGCAGCCTGCGGCAGCTGCTACGCGAATGCGTGTACCCCGTCGCGGCCAAGGGCAGGCAAACGCCAGGCACAAAAAAGCCGCTGGCTGGCAGCGGCTTTTTCGTTGACTCGGATCAGGCGACCGGGTTGATCGGCTTTTCCGGGTACCAGGCGTCCAGCAGCGGGCTGACTTCAATGGTGGTCAGCTCGTCGCGGCCCTTGAGCCAGGCTTCAACGGCAGCGCGTTGCTCTTCGTTGACCGAGCCACGCTGAACGGTGCATACCAGGCCCACGTCATCGGTACCGACGTAGTCCAGGCCGTTGGCGTCCATGGCTTCAGCCAGGAAGGCGTCGAGGAAAGCGTCGATTGCCTGGTCGTCCAGGTTTTCCTTGAAGCCCAGGTTCAGTTCGAAACCCAGCTCCTGGAATTCATCCACGCAGAGTTTTTTGCGCAGACGGCGGGAACGGTTAGTGGCCATGAAACAATCCTCTTGAGTATTAACGCGCGGCACTTTACCAGTTTCGGCAGCCGCCTGCCCCGTTTCCTGCGGCCAAACCCGCCCAAGCGTCGAAAAAAACATGAATTAGCGGTCAGCCCGGGCCAACGCACTAAAACCTTGGGGCATAATGCCGACACTTTTATGTCCGGGGGCCTTCATCTTTTCCTGCCCTCATTTTTTTCACCCCTCGCCCGCAGGGTCTTTTTCGTCATGATCAAATCGTTCCGCCCCCTTCTGCTCGCAGGTCTCATGCTGCCCCTGGCACTGCCCGCCCACGCCGCCGCGCTGAACACCACCCTGCCGCCCAAGGTGGCCCAGGCGTTGAAGACCAGCAAGATCGGCGACAACTCGCTGTCGCTGGTGATGGTGCCGCTCAACGGCCCCGGCACCCCCACCGTGTTCAACGCCGACGTGTCGGTGAACCCGGCCTCCACCATGAAGACCATCACCACCTTCGCCGCCCTGGAACTGCTGGGTCCCAACTACCAGTGGAAGACCGAGTTCTACACCGACGGCACCCTGAGCAACGGCGTGCTGCACGGCAACCTGTACCTCAAGGGCGGCGGCGACCCCAAGCTGAACATGGAAAAGCTCTGGCTGCTGATGCGTGACCTGCGCGCCAACGGCGTGCAGCAGGTCACCGGCGACCTGGTGCTGGACCGCAGCTACTTCATCCAGCCGACCCTGCCGGTGTTCGACGACGACGGCGGCGACGAGAACGCGCCGTTCCTGGTGCGCCCGGACGCCCTGATGGTCAACCTCAAGGCCCTGCGCTTCGTGGCCCGCAACGACGGCGGCAAGGTGTCGGTGTCGGTGGAACCGCCGATCGCCAGCATCCACGTCGACAATCAGGTCAAGGCCCTGGCCAGCAAGGACTGCGGCGGCGACGTACGCTACAACCCAGTGACCGCGCCGGACGGCATCAGCGTGGTGGTCAGCGGCAACCTGGGCGAAGGCTGCAGCTCGCAGACCTACCTGTCGCTGCTCGACCACCCCACCTACACCGCCGGCGCCGTGCGCGCCATCTGGAACGAGCTGGGCGGCAGCATCGCCGGCCGCGACCGCGAGGCCGTGGTGCCCAAGGATGCCAAGCTGCTGGCACGGGCGTTCTCGCCGGACCTGGCGGAGATCATTCGCGACATCAACAAATACAGCAACAACACCATGGCCCAGCAGCTGTTCCTGACCATCGGCGCGCGCTACCGCACCGATGCCGACGCTGACGACGCCAAGGCCGCCCAACGCGTGATTCGCGCCTGGATGGCGCGCAAGGGCATCCCCGCCAGCCACCTGGTGATGGAGAACGGCTCGGGCCTGTCCCGTGGCGAGCGCGTCAGCGCCCGCGAGCTGGCGACCATGCTGCAAGTGGCCTGGAAAAGCCCCTACGCCGCCGAGTTCATGAGCTCGCTGCCGATCATCGGCACCGACGGCACCATGCGCAAGCGCCTGAAAACCACCGCGCTGGCCGGCGAAGGCCACGTCAAGACCGGCACCCTGAACACCGTGCGCGCCATCGCCGGCTTCAGCCGCGACGACAACGGCAACACCTGGGCAGTCGTCGCCATCCTCAATGACCCGAAACCCTGGGGCGCGTCCTCGGTGCTGGACCAGGCGCTGCTGGACCTGTATCGCCAGCCCAAGGGCGCCAGCCAAGGCGTTTCGTTGAACCCCTGACTCTGAACGACGCGCCGCACTGCTACGCTTGACTCCATAAAGGAGGCCCAGGCGATGTGCGGACGTTTCTCACAGGCAGCACGGATGGACCAGTACCTGCTGGAACTGGAATTCATCACCCGCGCCGTGCACGGCGACCCGCCGGCCACGGCGCGCTACAACGTGGCGCCCACCACCCGGGTGCCACTGCTGCGCGCCGACGCGCAAGGGCTGCACATCGACACTGCCCGCTGGGGTTGGTCCCCGGCCTGGGCAGCCGACAAGCGCCCCGCCCCTATCAATGCCCGCGTCGAGACCGTCGCGAGCAGCCGCTTCTTCAAGGCCCTGTGGCCGTCCGGCCGCGTGCTGGTGCCCGCCGACGGCTGGTACGAATGGGTGAAGAACCCCGCGCAGCCCAAGCTCAAGCAACCCTGGTTCATCCGCCTGAACAACGGCGCGCCGCTGTTTTTCGCCGGCCTTGCGCAGGTCAGCGGCGACCATGACGGCTTCGTCATCATCACCGACGCCAGCGACCAGGGCATGGTCGACATCCACGACCGCCGCCCCGTGGTGCTGGCCCCCGACGCCGCCCGCGCCTGGCTCGACCCCCGGCTCGACGCCGCCCAGGCCGAGGCCCTGCTGCGCCACGAAGGCCGCCCCGTGGCTGACTTCCAGTGGTACCGCGTGGGCCGCGAGGTAGGCAACGTGCGCAACGAAGGCCCCGGGCTGATTGCACCGTTGAGCACGCCCGACTCGGCAGGCGACCTCTTTATGTGAGAAAATCAGCATTGATTTCAAATGCTTGGAGAAACACGGTTTGGTTACACACTACTCACCGAACGGCAGCGACATCGCCTGTGGCCGCAACACCCCCAACGTCGTCAGCTGCGCGAACCCTGAGGAAGTTTCCTGCAAATCCTGCCTGAAATCCCTGGGCAAGACCGATGCAGCGCCCAAGGCGGCGAAGAACACCACCCCCTCGCTGGCCGAGATCCGCCAGCAGCGCATGCAGGCCCAGGCCGCCGCCAAGGCCCAGCCCAAGCCCGGCTTCTGCTTCCACGCCAACTGGCGCCAGCGCCTGACCGCCCTGCCCAACACCTGCCGCCTGCCGCGCGGCAGCGCGAACGCCCAGCCGTTCGTCTGAGGCCTGCGTGCTGGACGCGGCCTGCGGCCGCTGCTACAGGTTCTTTGTAGCAGCGGCCGCCAGGCCGCGTCACGGCCAAGACCATCTAAACTCTGGCTATCACCTTGCAATAAAATGAGTGACCAGACGTGTCGTGGCGCGGCAATCGCGTTGACACTACCCCTCAGTCATCCATAATCGCGGTCCAGCCCTACGGATACCCCAGGAGCCAACGATGAATCCGGCAAACCACCACCCACTGGCTTATGCGCTCTCTACCGCAGAGCTAATGGGCGCCGGAGCGGTGCGTTCACTGGACCTGCTCCGGGTCATCGATGGCACCCTCGACAGCCTCCTGCACCACACTCGGCTGTTCGAAACGGCCCAGCAGGCGTTCACGAACATCACCCATGCGATTCAGTCGGGAAGCTCGGAAAACGTCATTCCCGAAGCAGAGCTCATCCCCGTGCTGGAAAAACTGCAGAACAGCCTCGTCGCGTCGCATGCCGATTGCACACGCAAGATGAAGGCTGCGATATCGGACCCGCGACTCTGTGACGAAGATGGCGTTGCCGACGCGTACGCCGCCCTGCTCCAAGCGCTTGACGCCCTTAATAGCGCCACCGAAACGCTGCGCTGGAGCGTGCTGGAGAGCAACGCAGAGGCTGAAACGGGTCATACCCCCAAGGTGCTCAGTAAACCTGAGGAAATAGACAGTTTTCTCGACTCGCTGTGAGGCTGAACATCACCGCCATTGACGTCGGCCGGACATCATTCCAGAACTCCTACCGCGGGCTTCCGGATGACGTAAAAGCAGCATTCAAGCAAGCCTATCGGCAATTGATGACCGACCCGCAGCCCAAAAAGCTTCGGCTTGAAAAGCTTTCCGCCTGAAACGGCCAGGCATCTACACCATCCACATCACCGCGAATCACAGCCACAAGCTCAGCTTCGAGTTGGTCGGAACGACGGCCGAGCTGCGGCGAATCGGCACCCACAAGGAAATTGACCGCTGCCCGTGAGTTGATCCGGCCTCACGTCCGGCACATTTGCGCTCGGCAGGCGCTGCGCTGACGCCCCAGCTATGAGACAATGGCCACAACGTCCGGTATGACTCCCGCACTCCTCTTCCCGCAGCTCGGCCCCACGGCCTGATGCTGCTGTTGACGTTTGCGCCCCAAGTTATTGATAGGTAAGTCTTTTGATCTCCACAGCCAACATCACCATGCAGTCTTAAATGGCGATGGGTGGTTACGGATGATCAGTATTTGCTGGGCCAAATGATTACAAACGATCAGATACGACCGGCCAAAATCGCCCATTGGTATCGAAAATGGTATCAACGGTGCGTCTGCTGTTCCATGCCGAATCTGCATAACTCCCTTCCCGCCGTCGTGCCAACCTCAATCAAAACCACGGTTTGAACTGCTACCCTTCGAACACCAACGGAGGGTATTCGATGACCACAATCCAAATGCTTCCGAAGTTGATGGTCGCTCAGGTCAAATCCAACCTGGCGCTTGGAGCTGCTATAGAAGACCTGGCGATCTGGGCTGAGCAGAATGGTGGCAATGATGCCGCGGCGAAAGCCTGAGATGCACTGGATGGCCTGGACGAGGACATCAAGTTGATCGGTAACGAGCTCGAAGAGCTCGGCAAAGAAGGCTGACTACGGCGCCCGGCACCACCACGACTGAGCATCCAGCGCGCCGTCCACCTCCTTCAGGATGAAGCCGGTAGAGTCACGTAACATCCATCAGCATTGGTAGCGGTGACGACTCCAGGGGCCAGCCGGCACTGGTTCTGGCAACCCGTGACTGGCGGTTGAACAGCGGGACCTGCTCGTCCATCACATCAATGACGAAACTGACCGGCTTCACGTCGCGGAGCACCTTCGTATCGAACGCCACGTTCAGGTGGCGCCGCCGAATGGCCAGCCTGCGCATCAGCGGGCACCCGCACATTGCCCGGTTCGGCGCGCGGTCCGTCTCACTTCCGCCCCAGTTCTTCAGCCTGCATGACCAGCCTGGCGCTACGCTGCCGGGCAGCGCACAGATCCCGGCGAGCCTCCATGCTGCGGACATAGAGGTTCACCGGCCACGGCACCGTCGCTCCCCCCCAAAAAATTAATACTTTTCGGATCCATCTAGTAGAGCAATAACTAGTCCTTGGGTAGGATAGCAATACACCATAATCGCCATGCCGACTCCGAGTACAAGGCATTGGTCCGGATTCGTCACTATTTGGAGCGTCATCTTGCCATCAGTACCAGGTGTATGGCCTGACAGGGCTAGCATTGCGCTAGACTTACCACGATGGTAAGTCGTACAATTGTAAGTCGTTTTCAAGGCTCGCCTGTCGTTGATGACGGAGATAGGGCAATAGCCGGAGGCCCTCTGTACGCGCCAGCAGACGTGCTTGCATTGGTAGATGCATCCCGGCCCAACATTACCCTCTGGTCGACCAAATGCATCGGTGATGCCGCTAAGCTTGGCTTTGAGGGCGCCGACGTCGCAGCTCTGATTAGCTATGCCCTGAGGTCCGGCACCTTCTTAGGATCAGAGTGGTGCACCAACAAACCCAATGGCCCGCTGGCTGCATGCGATGCTTACGCAGTGAACCGGCCCGAATGGATAGAGGCTATGCACAAGGAACTGCTCTGCCCTTACTACGTCAAATTCTGTATTGGAAAAACCGGATCAATTTTGCTCGTAGCCTCATGTCACCTAGAAGATTTTCGGAGAACCAAATGACTACGCATGCTGAGATGTGCCCCGTCTGCGGCGAAGGGAACCTCTGCGAACGCGAATCGCTTGAGATTGTCGAGTACAAGGGTCGCTCAGGCGAGGTCAAAATGGTTTTCTCCGAGTGCACAATCTGCGGATCCGATCAGGCGTCTGCTGCTCAATCCCGAATAAACAAAAGATCAGTAACAGCTTTCAAGAAGCGTGCTGACGGGCTACTGACTGGTCGTGAGATCGCCAACCTACGAGCAGCTATGAACCTGACGCAAGCAAGAGCAGCTGATGTTTTCGGGGGGGGGCCAGTTGCGTTCTCTAAATATGAAAATGATGACATCACCCAGTCTGAATCAATGGATACTTTGATTAGACTAGCTGCGTCCGTCCCCTCCGCGCGAGAATGGCTATTGTCGCGCCCTGATTTAGACCATCCTTTCATTTCGATATTCAAACCCAAGACCTTCGATGTGATACCTAAGCATGCACAGCCAATAACACAAGCCCATGCATATGGCATCTTCGCGAGTGAAACAGCCATTGACGCTAACGCCCCAAGAGCACACATCATACGAGACTTCACAATAGAGATTCACACCACAGACGACATAATTTGCCAGGATTATTATATGACCGAGGCTAATATTGAGTCATACCCAGAAAAAAATATTGCGTCCACTCCAAGCAAGCCACCTCGAGTATATGGAGAGGAAGAAAACTCGAAGCATTATCTTTCCCGCGAGTATAGTGAGGCTGCATATGATCAGCACAGCATCTAAGCATAGCCAGAGACTAGAGCTTCATGATGCATATCTTGCCAACCTAACGTCAAACATTTTGGGAGACTTCGACCCTAAATATGAGACAGATCTATTCTCACTTCACATTCAGACGCGATCATACATTGACACATCTGAAGTCTTTGAGTTATGTGACGATGAAGATTACGGAATATTCAAAGTCAAGGTAAATTTCGGTGTCCGCTGGTCGAGAAACTCAGAAGTTGAAGAGCCAGAAATGGATATTTGTGCAATTATTGAGGGACTATTTGTCGCCGAATATTTAGTAAAGGAGCAAGTCGAGCAGTCTATCCTTGATGAATTTGCATTTATCCATGTGATAACAGATGTATGGCCATATTGGCGAGAACTATTAACGTCGCAATGTAGCCGCATGCATTTGACCGGGGTGAAACTCCCGCACAGACCTAAGGGATGATGCGCATGCTGCTCTGCCTAGGCGCTTGAATCTTCAACACTCCCACCCTGAGTGGATATATTTAAAATAAAGGCATAGTTTAGCTGAAGTCAAACACTTCCAGCGCACAAGAAAAGCCTCTTATGCGAACCGTGCCGAAAAGCCAGCTTCGAATGGTTTACTGTTGTTGGCGCGCAACTATCCAGGGCGGCACACCTTCGCATAATTCTGCAGCGCCCTCAGGGCTGAGCGCTCTCGGATGAGGTCGGCGCGAAGATCGAAAACCGCTTGTCCAGCTTCTCCACTGAGTTCAACTGTTCCTGCATCGCCCAGGCCGGCGGCGCTGGAGGCGCTGGGCACCCCGCCGCCACCGTTACTGTCTGCGGTACAACTGCCTGGGATCCGCATCCGCCGAGTGCCAGCAACCCAAGCGTGGATGGACCTGCGCTTGGGCATCATCACCTGCAGCGAGTTGGACAGCCTGCTGGTGAACGGCAAGGGTGAAGCGGGCTTCGGCGCCGGGGCCTTCACCTACATGAACACCCTCATCGGTGAGCGCATCACCGGTGAAGCCGCCGATCCTTTCCAGGGCAACCGCCACACCGAGCGCGGCCACGAGTACGAGGGCATCGCCCGCGGCCTGTACGAAAGCCGCGAGGATGTGAAGGCTCACCAGGTGGGCATCATCCTGAACCACGGCATCGGCTACTCGCCCGACTCGCTCATCGGCGACAAGGGCCTGACCGAGATCAAGACCAAGCTGCCGAAGCTGCAGGTTGAGGTGATCCTGGGCGGCGAGATCCCGAAGGAGCACATCGCCCAGTGCCAGGGCGGTCTGTGGGTCTCCGAGCGCGAGTGGATCGACTTCGTCTGCTACTGGCCCGGCATGCCGCTGTTCATCAAGCGTCTACCGCGACGAAGTGCTGATCCGCAAGCTGACCGAACGGGTTGCCACCTTCTACGAAATCCTCGACGAGCGCATGAACAAGGTGCTCGGCCTGGCCGCATAACTCAAGGAATCACGATGCCAACTCTTACCGATATCGGCCGGCTGGGCCGAGACGCTGAACTGCGCTATACCCCCAACGGCGACGCCGTGTGCAACCTGGCTCTGGCCTGCGAATACGGCCGCAAGGGCCAGGACGGCAAGCGCCCCACCCAGTGGATTGACGCAACGCTCTGGGGCAAGCAGGCCGAGGCCATGGCGCCCTACCTGCTGAAGGGGCAGCAACTGCATTTCACCATCGACGATGCCCACGTCGAGACCTACACCAAAGGTGACGGCAGCCAGGGTATCAAGCTCACCGGCACGGTGATCATCATCAAGTTCGCCGGCGCGCCGCCCGCCCAGCAGCAACCGGCGCCGCAACAGCAGCGCACTCAGCAGCAGGCGCCGCGCACCCAGCAATCACGGCCCGCGCCACAGGGCGCTGCCCAGCCAGCCCAAGACTTCGACAGCTTCGACGACGACATACCGTTCTGAGGTGCCCATGATCGATCATGAAATCCTGGCAGGCGCCCAGCGCCAAGCCGAACTGGAGGCCGCAAAAGCGGCCTTCTTCATGTCTGGCGGGCAGGTCCAGCAGTGCGGCCTGAGCGAAACCCATCCCCGCCGGCCGCTGTCCTGGAACACCGCCATGACCCAGCGGGCCGGTGCGCGCCGCGAGTTCATGCAGAAGGAGCGGGATCTGGCGGGGCCTCATTCGGGCCCATGCCGTTATGGACACGGCCCACGGCCCGGTGACACGCACGGCCATCCAGTTGCGCAACAAGCTGCGCACCCTCGGCGAGAAGCTGACCACACCCCAGATAGAGCAGATCGCCGCCAAGTACCAGATGCAACTGGCCTACGCCGGGCGCCGGGTTTGAAGCGACTGAATAACCGAGTGCGCCAGCGCCGCCGGCAAGACCAACTCTACTTACCGCCCAGTGGGCTGCAGGAAGACCAACATGCAAAAGACAGCATCTGGAGTCGTGACCCTTCCGTCGTGGATGAAGTCGGTGAAGAAGCTCTACAACACCCGGAGCGGCGGCCAGTACCAGCCTGATGATGTGGCTTTGGCGTTCGCGCTGAGTCTGCGCTTCCACGACAGCGCCGATGAACTCCGCGCGCCGGCCTACCGCCTGGTGGACAAGGTCTGTCTGGAGCACCAGCCAAACATGCGGCGTCTGGCCCGCGAGCCGGACGACGCTGAGGTATTCGACGCCGCTCTGCGCATCATCAACCGGCTTTGCGACCTGATGGAATACGGCCCGGGCACCACCTTCGTGAGAAATGGAGATCAGCATGGCACTGACTCAGCAGCAGCGTGACGAACGCCGCCACGCCAAGGCAGCAGCGCTACAGGAAGAGGATCTGAGGCTGAAGGTTCGCCCTGGCACCAAGCAGGCCCTGGCTGAACTGATGAAATGGGCCGGGATCGAGGAACAGGGCGAGGCGATGACGCTGATGATTCATCGGCTGCATGAACTGGGCCCGGCCGGTGCGCTGCCGTTGCTGGAACCGCCGCGCCACGAAATCACGGTGTCGCCGGCCGTGGCGCGGAGGTTGGAACTGGCCTACCAGCGTGAAGCGCTGCGGATAGGCAGGGATGATTAACTAAAAATCCCAGCTACAGTCTTCACTACGCCTGTAATTAGCGGGGGAACCCAGGACTCGCCGATTGCCTTTATTACCGATTGAATGACGCCTTTATCCGGCTTCTCAGAGCGGAATTCAGCAGCGACTTTCTCAAGCGCATCCACCAATCCTGACATTTGAGCATCAAGCGCTTGTCCCGCGCGTGCGCGAGCAATTTCGACTGACGAGCCATCAACCACCACTTTATTGCCGATAGTTGTAGATCCAGCAGCACCTCCAGTAACGGCATTGATTTGGCCAATGCCTCCGTTGGTAACTGAAACGGTCTGGCCAACGACTTTCAATTCAATATTGAACTGACCTGGCTCGGTTTTGAGGCTATGGATCAAGCTCTCAATAATTGAAACGGCTTCCGATTTTTCCATTTAAAACTCCTTGTTCCGGCCTATTGCCGGCCAATACGTATAGACCCTCCCAAATCAAATTGCCACCATCCGGCCACGGAGGGCGGCGCATGCAATGGAGATTGCCATGAGCAACGAACAACGCCACCAGGAATGGATTGCGCAGCGCAACACCGAGAAAGCCAAGCGCCGCGAGCGTGCGGCGAAATGCTTGAAGGACCTCGAATACACAGTCCTGGCTGACACCGATCAGCTGAAGGCGTGGCGCTGCAAAGCACCAGGCACTACCTGCTACGCGTTCGATATCCTCATAACTCGCTTTGGCATCGCCACTGTCGGCGATATCGACGGCCTGACCTTCGGCGTCGGCCTCTCCTACGGCATTGAGTTCTTGGCCGGGGATGACATCGGCTACTATATCCACTCCCAGCTCGAAGAGCACTGCCGCGAACGCGAGTTCGATGAGGAGGCCTTCCGGGCCGCGATTGTGACGGGCGTCTGTAACCGGATCAGCGAGAACACCCATGACGACGACCAGTACGCAGCTCTGCCCGAATGGATGCGTAACGACGGCGGCATGGGGGAGTCAGGTCGCTGGGACGAACTTTGCGAATTCGTCGAGGCGAGGCATGAGGTTATCGAGTATGGAGAGGATGGTTACGACTTCTGGGACGGTCTGAAGGATCGAGTGAGCGATGCTGGATATGTCGGCTACACCGAGGAAGCCCGTACCTTCATGGGTGATAACTACGAAGAGCTGGGCCTGGGCTGCGACTACTGGGAGATCACCATCGACAAGCCGCGCGAAAGCCTCATCAACCGGCTGTATCTGATCAACCACGCCGCCAAGGCGATAGTCGCCCAGCAGACCGAAGCGAAAGCCGCCTGACCAAGGGAAGGCCATGATCGGCCCCCCCTGCGAATACGTGCAGAAGTACTACGGCGTTCCCGCCTGCATCGGGCGCCAAGTCATCGCCTACGGCAAGCCTGGCATCATCACCGCAGACTTCGGCCACTACATTGGCATCGTGCTTGATGGGAGTACGAAGCGTCAGCCAGGCCGGTACCACCCAGAAGACGGAATCGAGTACGGCGAGATGGCCGAAAAGCTGCCGCTGAAGCGCTACCAGGTGCTGGTTAGTGGCTGGGGCTGGTGGGACATAACCAATCGCACCATCGTCGATGTATTAGCCAGCACGCCCTTGCAGGCCAAGTACAAGGCCTACGAGCGGTGCGAGTACCACGACATCGAGTGCATGTTCGGCTTCAAGGTACGCCGGGCCTAATCTTCAATCCCGAAAAAACAGCGCTGATCTGAAGCCCTCACTCAGTTAGATATTTATCATATTTCTTCGGAACCAGTGAGACCTCCCCCCAGCCCAAGCTTTTCACGCTCAACCCTGTGCCGTTGACGCTAATTCGACCGTAGAACATTGCGAAGCGCCCCACGGAGCTTGCATTTAGGTTGTGTTTATCAGCTTCCTCTTGCGACAGCATGATCGAGAAGTCGCCGTACCCCCCTTTATGACCAAACTTCAATTTGATGAACCTTGTACTATGAGCGTACTTCCCAGGCTCATAAATACCCACGATCTGCCCATACCCGAGAATTGGCATCTCGGTGATACCAGACAAGGTATCCACGTTGCGGATAGCATCAGCCAGCAAGTGAGCATGCTGAGCGCCAGGGAAAACGTAATACTTGTAGAGGTTTTCGTCGAATTTCGTGCAAAGCCCACGCACAGTTGTGATTTTGGAAGGAAGATTGAATTTCGTTCCTCTATGCCTAGCGATGGGCACGCTCGCAATCTGTCCATCTTGATCCTCCACGACCGTTTGATCGTAAATTTCAGCGTCTTTCTCAGGCGTGACAGGACGGTCCTTAAGGAAGCTCTCGACAACAACTAATTTACCGTCAACGATGGCCTGTGCCGCATCTTCTTCCGTGGCGTAGCGTTTACCCTCAGCCTTTTTACTCCTTAGACCGCATTCTGTGACAGTGTTCCGCTGGTGGGCATAATGAGCGTTCTTCCCCCGCTTGTTGGCATCTTCCTTCGCTGGAGACCTGAACAGGGGACAGCAACATTCCGGACAGAAAATACTGCCTTTCATTTCCGCCTCATACTCGGAAACAAGTACTTGCGTGCCGCTAGCGCGCAATACCGTTTCGTTTTCTCTCTTAAACACCCAGCCAGGGAGGTGCAATGCGTGCTTAACGCGATTGCTCGCCCAGTTCTGCGCTTTCTTACCGGCCCCATCAGCCATCTGAACCACTCCATGTGCATCAACTGAACGCACTGAATACAACATATGCAGGCAAAGCGCCATAGGTAGAAGGTATCCCCATGCCCACAGAAAACTGCCGTATCGTCTGCCAGTTCAGTTGCGGCGCAGCATCAGCCGTAGCCACGAAACTGGCCCTTGCAGAATACGGCGCAACCCACGATGTACAGATCATCAATGCCTTCCTGGCCAATGAGCACGAAGACAATCGACGCTTCCTGGCGGCTTGCGAAGTCTGGTTTGGCCGGCCGGTGACGGTGTTGCGGGACGAGAAATACGGCGCCGACATCATCGAGGTGTTCCGACGTGAGCGGTTCATGAAAAACCAGTACGGCGCGCCCTGCACCAAGCTGCTCAAGCGCCGCCTGCTAGACACCTGGAAGCTGCCAGATGACGTGATGGTGTTCGGATATACCGCCGAAGAGGCCTGGCGTTTTGAGGACTTCCGCGAGCGCAATCCTGACCGCCCAGTGATCGCACCGATGATCGAGCGAGGCCTGAGTAAGGAGGATTGCAAGGCAATGGCCCAGCACCATCTACGCCGCCTTCTTCGAGTTCGCCTTCTTCACCGGGCTGCGGCTGTCCGAGGCCCTAGCGCTGCGCTGGGATGCAATCGACTTCAACAAAAAGCACGCACATGTGTGCCGCACGGTAGCCCTGGGCGAGATAGAGGAGCGCACCAAGACCGGCAAGGATCGATTCGTGCTGCTCAACGACCGGGCGCTGCACGCCCTGGAATTCGCCCGCCAGTATGCAGAACGTCGGAAAAAAGGCGCCGGCAAGATCCTCACCACCCCCTACGTATTCCCGCCCTCTAAGAACAGCGAGTACGTAAAACAGACCTCTGACGTGCACAAGCAGTGGGGCCCGACCCTCGAAACGCTGGGAATCCGGTACAGACCGCCATACAACTGCCGTCACACCTATGCGACAATATGCTTAATGTCGAATTTGAACCCCGCATTCATCTCCCAGCAGCTCGGCCATAGCGTGCAGATGCTGCTGTCAACGTATGCGCGTTGGATTAACTCAAGCTCGGACTGGAGCGAGCTGGAAAAGCTCCAAATTGGTATCAAAACGGTATCAGCTCAAACCAGCGTTCCGTAAGCTATTGATAGGTAAGCCCTTTGATCTCCACAGCAAATATCACCATGCAGTTCGGCGCCAAGCCGCTGTTCGAGAACGTCTCGGTCAAATTCAACAACGGCAACCGCTACGGCCTGATCGGCGCCAACGGGTGCGGCAAGTCGACCTTCATGAAAATCCTCGGTGGCGACCTGGAGCCGTCGGCTGGCCAGGTGATGCTGGAGCCGAACGTGCGCCTGGGTAAACTGCGCCAGGACCAGTTCGCCTACGAGCAATTCACCGTGATCGACACCGTGATCATGGGCCACGAGGAGCTGTGGAAGGTCAAGGCCGAGCGCGATCGCATCTACTCGCTGCCGGAAATGAGCGAAGAAGACGGCATGGCCGTGGCCGAGCTGGAAACCGAGTTCGCCGAGATGGACGGCTACACCGCCGAATCCCGCGCCGGTGAACTGCTGCTGGGCCTGGGCATTCCCCTGGAACAGCATTTCGGCCCGATGACCGAAGTGGCGCCAGGCTGGAAGCTGCGCGTGCTGCTGGCCCAGGCGCTGTTCTCGGACCCGGAAGTGCTGTTGCTCGACGAACCGACCAACCACCTGGACATCAACACCATCCGCTGGCTGGAAACGATCCTCACGGCGCGCAACAGCACCATGATCATCATTTCCCACGACCGTCACTTCCTCAACAGCGTGTGCACCCACATGGCTGACCTGGACTACGGTGAGCTGCGCCTGTTCCCGGGCAACTACGACGAATACATGACCGCGGCCACCCAGTCGCGCGAGCAGCTGCTGGCCGACAACGCCAAGAAGAAGGCGCAGATCTCCGAGCTGCAGACCTTCGTCAGCCGCTTCTCGGCCAACGCCTCGAAAGCCAAGCAGGCCACCTCCCGCGCCAAGCAGATCGACAAGATCCAGCTGGCCGAGGTCAAGCCATCGAGCCGCGTGAGCCCGTTCATCCGCTTCGAGCAGACCAAGAAGCTGCACCGCCAGGCCGTGACCCTGGAACACGTGTCCAAGGGCTTCGACGGCAAGACCCTGTTCAAGAACTTCAGCTTCACCGTCGAAGCCGGCGAGCGCGTAGCCATCATCGGCCCGAACGGCATCGGCAAGACCACCCTGCTGCGTACCCTGGTGGGCGAGCTGGCCCCGGACGCCGGCACCGTGAAATGGACTGAAAGCGCGGAGCTGGGCTACTACGCCCAGGACCACGCCCACGACTTCGAAGCCGACGTCACCCTGTTCGACTGGATGGGCCAGTGGACCCAGGGCGAGCAGATGATCCGTGGCACCCTGGGCCGCATGCTGTTCTCCAACGACGAGATCCAGAAGTCGGTGAAGGTGATCTCCGGTGGTGAGCAAGGCCGCATGCTGTTCGGCAAGCTGATCCTGCAGAAGCCGAACGTGCTGATCATGGACGAACCGACCAACCACCTGGACATGGAATCCATCGAGGCGCTGAACCTGGCGCTGGAGAACTACCCGGGCACGCTGATTTTCGTCAGCCACGACCGCGAGTTCGTGTCGTCCCTGGCCACCCGCATCATCGAGCTGAGCGACAGCGGCGTGGTGGACTTCAGCGGCACCTACGACGACTACCTGCGCAGCCAGGGCGTGACCTTCTAAGCCGTTTGTGGGAGCTGGCTTGCCAGCGAGTTTTTTGGGCCACCCCAAAAGCTCGCTGGCAAGCCAGCTCCCACACTGCTTGATTCGTTAGCCTGCTTCCATTTCCTGCCCCACCCCGCCATCATGATCCAACTCTCCAACCGCCCGCCCGCGAACGAGTTGCCATGACTGCCGCCGAACCGCTCCCGCCCGCCAGCAACCTCAGCATCACCCTCAAGATCGTCTCGATCGTGTTCTACACCTTCATCGCCTTCCTCTGCATCGGCCTGCCGATCGCGGTGCTGCCCGGCTATGTCCACGACCAGTTGGGCTTCAGCGCCGTGGTGGCCGGCCTGACCATTGGCTCGCAGTACCTGGCCACCCTGCTCAGCCGGCCCATGGCCGGGCGTGCCGCCGACGGCCTGGGCACCAAGCGCGCCATCGTGCTGGGGCTGGGCGGCATTGCCGTCAGCGGGCTGCTGACCCTGGTGTCGACGCTAATGCAGGCCCTGCCCCTGGCCAGCCTCGGTATTCTGGTGCTGGCGCGGGTGCTGCTGGGTATCGCCCAGGGGCTGATTGGCGTGGGCACCATCAGCTGGGGCATCGGCCAGGTGGGCAGCGAGCAGACGGCGCGGGTGATCTCCTGGAACGGCATCGCCTCCTACGGCGCCATCGCCCTGGGTGCGCCGCTAGGGGTGTGGATGGTCGACATCGGCGGTTTCAATACCCTGGGCGTGGCCTTGTCAGCGTTGGCGGTGCTGGCCCTGCTGTGCATCCGCCGCAAGCCCTCGGTGCCAGTAGTGCGCGGCGAGCGCCTGCCGTTCTGGGCAGCGTTCGGCCGGGTGGCGCCGTATGGGGTAAGCCTGACCCTGGCGTCCATCGGCTACGGCACCCTGACCACCTTCATCACCCTGTACTACCTGGACCGCGGCTGGACCGGCGCCGCCTATTGCCTGAGCGCCTTCGGCTTGAGCTTTATCGTATCGCGGCTGGTGTTCATCAACGCCATTAACCGCCTGGGCGGGTTTACCGTGGCGGTCACCTGCATGGCCATCGAGACCCTGGGCCTGGCCCTGGTGTGGCTGGCGCCATCGACGGCGGTCACCTTGCTGGGCGCTTGCCTGGCGGGGTTCGGCCTGTCGCTGGTGTACCCGGCCCTGGGCGTATTGGCCATCAGCCAGGTGCCCAGCACCAGCCGAGGGGCCGGGCTGAGCGCGTTCGCGGTGTTCTTCGACCTGGCCCTGGCGCTGGCCGGGCCCTTGATGGGCATGATCGCCCTGCACCTGGGCTACCCGTGGATCTTCTGCTGCGCAGCGCTGCTCTCGCTGGGCGGCCTGGGCCTGGTGCTGTTGCTGGCGCGCCGCTCAGCGGCTCACTGATCGGCGGTCTGCATGCCGGCGTGGCTCGGTTCGTTCAGGGTCTGGCTGAAGAACTGCCCGGCCTGGCGCACCAGGTCGCGGTGGATGTCCACGCGATTGACGCCCTCGGCGTCGTTGCACAGGCCTGGCATGCGCGCTTTCTGCTCGTCATCGCAGGGCGCCATGAAGACAAAATGCCCGGCCCCGGCCAACAGCTTGTAATCCGACACCTTGGGCAGCTTGCGCGCCAGGGCGGCGGCGTTCTTGTCCAAGGCCAGCAGCTTGTCGCTGTCGCCACTGTAGATCAGCGTGGGCACCTGCACCTGGGACAGCGCCTGGCGGTTGAACATCAGGCCCAGCGGCGCCATCAGCAGCAGCGCCTTCACCCGCGGGTCGGCGGCGGCGTGCAGGTCGTCGCGGTCCACCACCAGCTCGCCATGGGTCTGGCAGGCGTCAGCGTCGTTGGGGAATTCGGCGCAGTATTTGCGCAGGCGGTCGAGGTTGGGCTGGGCACCGGAGAGAATCAGCGCAGTCTCGCCACCTGCCGAGTAGCCGATCACACCGATCTGGGCCGGGTCGATGAAGGGCGACAGCATCGGCGCCGACAGCGCCGAGGTGATGGCCTCGGAGATCTGCAGCGGCCGGCCGTAGAGGTTGCTCACCGCGCCCAGGCGGCTGTGGTCCTTGTAATTGTCACCGGGGTGGTAGACGGCCACCACCACGAAGCCCTTGCGGGTCAGCGCGGTGATCAGGTCATGCAGCGCCAGCGGCGTGCCGGCGTTGCCATGGGAGAGCATCAGCAGCGGGTAACGCCCCATGGCGATGCGCGCATCCTCGGTGGCCTCCACCTTGTAGCCTTCGATGGCCGTGACCTGCTCGCGCTGGTTCGACGGGTAGAAGGCCAGCGCCTGCATGGGCTTGTGGTCCAGCGGGTCGAGGAACGTGAGGCGATGGAAGCCCACGCTCCAATGCACAGGAGGGGCCGCGGACACTTGCACCGAAACCAGGCCAATGGCCAGGCACATGAGAAGATTTGCACAAAGACGCATCATGGGATGCCCACCTTTGCTACCCGCCTGATAGGAACCTTTCGCAGTGATCACAGTGTACGTCCAGTCTGGGCCGCCACCGAATGAAAGGTTAGTCAGCTATGCACAAGCATAACCCGGGCCAAAAGCCGCGCATCATACGCGAATGCCGCGCAAAACAAAGCGCCCGTGGTGCTTTGAGCAGCCACGGGCGCCGGGGTTCAGCGTGTTTCGTTGTAATCAGGCAGCGAACAATTTCGAATCGATCTTGGCCTGGGCACCGGCCAGGGCCTTGGTGCGAACTTCGTCACCGTAGGCCAGGCCTTCGGCGCGAACGATTTCGATGTCGGTGATGCCGATGAAGCCCAGCAGCACTTTCAGGAACTCTTCGTGGGCCACGCCCGATGGCTGGCCAGCGTGGATGCCGCCCGACGTGGAGACGATCACCACTTTCTTGCCACCGCACAGGCCTTCAGGGCCGGCTTCGGTGTAACGGAAGGTAGTGCCGGCCACACAGATGCGGTCGATCCAGGCTTTCAGCTGGGTAGGAATGGAGAAGTTGTACATCGGCGCGCCGATCACAACCACGTCGGCAGCCAGGAACTCGCCCAGGGTGTCAGCCGACAGCTTGGCTTCCACTTCGCCGCCAGCCAGGGTAGCGGACGAGAAGTGAGTCAGGGCTTCGGCAGCCAGGTCACGGTAGGTGACTTCAGCGCCTTCGAAGGACTGGACCACGGCGCGGCTCAGCTGACGGGAAGCGGAATTGTCGCCGAGAATGCTGGAATCGATGTGCAACAGTTTCATGGAAATCTCCTGTCTATGAAGCCGCCGTGGCAGCTGGAATGGTGATCATCCTACCGGGAAGTGGAATAGATGATTAGTCCATTGATATGCGTTAGATTGTCCCACACATGAGACAGTCGGGAAAACGCCCCATGCAAGATCTCAACGACCTGTACTACTTCGCCAAGGTGGTGGAGGCCGGCGGTTTCGCCGCCGCCGGCCGCCAGCTGGGCGTGCCCAAGTCGCGCCTGTCGCGGCGCATCGCCGAACTGGAGGAGCGCCTGGGCGCGCGGTTGCTGCAACGCACCACGCGGCAACTGAAGCTCACCAGCGTCGGCGAGCGCTACCTGCGCCATTGCCAGGCCATGCTGCTGGAGGCGGAGATGGCCGACGAGGTGGTGGCCAGCCTGTCCAGTGAACCGCGCGGGCGCCTGCGGGTGTCGTGCCCGGTGGGCCTGGCCCACGAGTTCCTGCCCAAGGTGATCAGCAGCTTCCTGCAGGAATACCCCCACGTGCAGTTGGACATGGTGCTGCTCAACCGCCGGGTCGACCTGATCACCGAGGGCATCGACGTGGCTCTGCGCGTGCGCGAGCCGTGGGACGAAGACCCGGGGCTGGTCACCCGGCGCCTGCGCGAGGCCCGCGCCATACTGGTGGCCAGCCCGGCGCTGCTGGCCGGCAACACCATCGCCAGCCCCGACGACCTGGTGGTGCTGCCGGTCATGGGCGCGCTGGAGGCCGACCGCATGGTCCATTTGCGCCTGCTGGACGAACAGGGCAACAAGCGCGACCTGGTGCTGGAGGCGCGGCTGGGCATCGAGGACTTCGTGGTGCGCAAGGCCACCGCTATCGCCGGCCTGGGCTTTACCATGCTGCCGCTGATGCACTGCGAGGCGGAGCTGGCCAGCGGCGAGCTGGTACAACTGCTGCCCGACTGGTCGCTGGGCGGTGGCTGGCTGCAGGCGGTGTACCCGCACCGGCGCGGCGTGCTGCCGGCAGTGCGGGCGTGGATTGACCACCTGGTGAAGACACTCGAGGAATGTGGGGAGCGCTTCATATGATGAACGAGCAACAGCTGGCCGCGTATTGCCTGGGCCTGCCCGGCGCGCAGGAAGACTACAAGTGGGGCGGGATTCGCGTGCTGTCGGTGGCCGGCAACAAGATGTTCGCGGTGTTCGGCCTGGCCGGTGACAGCCTGTCGTTGAAGGTGGGCAAGGAGCTGTTCCTGGGCTATGTCGACCGCCCCGGCTTTCGCCCGGCGCCCTACCTGGCACGGGCACACTGGGTGAGCCTGGCGCTGCCGCTGGTGGTCAGCGACGACGAGGTGCGCGAGCTGCTGCGCCGCTCGCACCAACTGGTGGTGCGGCGGTTGCCGAAGAAGACGCAGGTGGGGTTGTTGTTGGACCTGTGACGCGGCGGCGATTGGGACGCGGCCTGCGGCCGCTGCTACAGCAACCGCGTTACGCGGTGCGTGGTAGGAGCCGGCCTTGGCCGCGATGCACACGACGCGTAGCAGCTGCCGAAGGCGGCGTCACAGCGCGTGCTGGGTGAATACGTACAACCAGCCAAGCTGATGGGCCGCCACGATCAGCCAGAACACCACCTGGTAGCTGACCTTGCGCGTCTTGTGCCGGAACGCTTGCTGCGCCACCAAGGCGCCGGGCCAGCCGCCCAGCAGCTCGGCGGCATGCAGCAGCTTCTCCGGGGTGCGCTGGCCTTCGCGGCGGGCCTGGTGCTTGTCGCGCCAGTACAGGCCGAAGGTCACCAGGCTCATTACCAGGTACACCAACAGTACCACCGGCCGGCCACCGCGCAGCCACTGCATCACCACGCCGCTGGCCGGCAGTGCACACAGCACCACCAGCGCCAGCAGCTTCAACTTGAGGTAACGCACCCCAGGCCCCTTCACCGGTTGCGACGCCCGCTGGGCGCCGGCACTACGGCTGGACATGGTCCCAATCGATCCAGCCGAACCACCAGGTGGCCAGGATCAGCATGCCGAAACCGATGCGGTACCAGGCGAACAGGTCGTAGGTGTGGTTGGCGATGAACTTCAGCAAGCCCTTCACCGCGATCATCGCGAACACGAACGCGGTGACGAAGCCCAGGGCGAACACCGGCAGGTCACTGGCCTGGAACAGGTGGCGGTACTTGAACCCCGAATACACCGCTGCGCCGACCATGGTGGGCATGGCCAGGAAGAACGAAAACTCGGTAGCGGCCTTGCGCGACAGGCCGAATACCAGGCCGCCGATGATGGTGGAACCGGAACGCGAGGTGCCGGGGATCATCGCCAGGCACTGGGCGAAACCAATTTTCAGCGCGTCGTGCCAGCGCATGTCGTCCACGTGCTCCACGCGCACCACGTGCTCCCGCTCTTCAGCCCACAGCATGACGATACCGCCGGCCACCAGCGCCACCGCCACGGTCACCGGGTTGAACAGGTACTGGTGGATGGCGTCGGCGAAGATCACCCCCAGCACCACCGCCGGCAGGAAGGCAATCAGCAGGTTGGCAGTAAAGCGCCGCGCCTGGGGCCGGGTGGGCAGGCCGGTGACGATCTCGATGATCTTCTGGCGAAACTCCCAGACCACCGCCAGGATGGCACCCAACTGGATAATGATGTTGAAGGCCATGGCCCGCTCACCACCAAAGTTCAGCAGGTCAGCGACAATGATCTGGTGCCCGGTGCTGGAAATGGGCAAAAACTCCGTGAGCCCCTCGACTATCCCTAGAATCAATGCCTGTGCGGCGGTCCATAAATCCATCAATTCCCCCAAATGGACGCCTGCTCATGGGCAGGTTCCTGATTTTCTTTATAAGTGAAACAACACGCCGAAAAAGCGGCGAAATGCTATCAGAAGACAGTAGCCCACTCCGCTGACAAATCGATGAAAACCGCTCTATTGCCGCACTTTCGTGTATCAAGGTGCGAGCAAAGCCTGCCTCGTTGGCCCGGCCACGGTTACAATCGCCACGTTTGTCCCACGGAATCGGTAAATGTTCCCCACCCCACGCCCACGCCGGTCCGCCGGCCCATGAAAGTCCTGGTACTGACCGGCCCCGAATCCACCGGCAAGAGCGTGCTGGCCCAGGCCCTGCAGGCCAGGTTCGGCGGCCTGGTGGTGGGCGAATACGTGCGCCACTTCATCGACAGCCAGGGCGGCCGCGACACCTGCCTGGCCGATATCACCGCCATCGCCCGGGGCCAGCTGGCCTGGGAGGATGCCGCCCGTGCCCAGCAACCGTCGCTGCTGATCCTCGACACGCACCTGCTCAGCAACCTGCTGTGGAGCCACACCCTGTTCGGCGCTTGCCCGGCCTGGATCGAACCCGCGCTGCTGGAGCGCGACTACCACCTGCACCTGTTGCTGTCGCCCAAGGGCATCACTTGGGTGGATGATGGGCAGCGCTGTCAGCCTGACCTGGAGCAGCGCCTGGCGTTTTTCGCCGACTGCCAGCAGTGGCTGGAAGCTCACCAGCGTCCCTACGCCGTCATCGAGGGAGACTGGCCACAACGGCTGGCCGCCGCCAGTGCCCGAGTGGAAAGATTGCTGGGCTGACGGCAACAAGTGTCCACTTCTGAAACACATGCCGCAGGTGCAAGGCCCGCCGGCAGGGGTTGCAGCGAAACGCCAGCCCACTTGTTAGGCCAGCGTTACACCCAGGTTTGGGGGGAACAACGGCCACTGGCCATTGTCTGAGACCGCTTTTCATTTGGAACTGTCTCAGCGCTGTTACAGCAAAAATCCGGCACTGCCCGCTTAAAAGGCCAACACCTTGATTTAACAGCCATTCTCAAAACTGGCACACGCCCTGCTCTCTTCCTCGCAACGCCAACAAGGCCGGCGAACACAAGAAGAGGGATGGCCATGATCGGGACTACCAAACAAGGCATTGCCTGCCTGCTCCTGCTGGGATGCTGCTACAACCTGGCGGCCCAGGCCGCTGGCGACGGCGTCATCGTCATCCAGCGCGAAGTGCAGCCACGCATCGCCACACGCCCGACCATGCGCCCCGACCCCAACCCGGTCACCGTCAACACCAACATGTCCCGCGAAGTGAACGCTGCGGTCAACACCGAGTTGAGCGACGGCGACATCGCCGGCATCAACACCGGCAGCAGCGTCACCCGCCTGATGATGCCCGATGGCAACCTGCGCGGCCTCAGCGCAGTCACCGGCAGCGCCCTGCCGGGCGTCTCCGCCGGCCACTCCGGCGGCGCTGGCGGCGGTATCTCCAACACCGTGAACTCGGCGCTCAGCCAGGGCCTGGCCCCGCTGCAGATGATGACCGGAGGCAAGTGAGATGAAACCTACCCTGCTCTTCATCGCCCTGCTGGGCTGCGCCAGCGCCTTCGCCGACAGCAGCGTGCCCGTGGTCAACAACGCCGTGATCAGCAATGCCGGCGTCGGCTACAACGGCAACATGGCCGTCAACCAGGCCGCCGGCGACCAGCAACAGCAGGCCAACGCCCGGGCCATCGCCAGCGGCACCCAGGCCAGCGCCACCACGCACATCAAGCAGGTTTCCAAGGCCGTGGTCGACCCGGTGATGAACGCCCGGTCGTCGATACAGGGCAACTCGTTCAGCAACGGCAACGGCGCCCTGGGCATCAACCAGACCGCCGGCGCCAACAACCAGCAAGCCAACGCCATGCGCCTGACCACCAGTGCGCAGCCGCTCAGCGTTGACGACAGCGCCCTGTCACAACAGAACGTGGCGCTGGCAAGAGGCTCCGACTCAGCAGGTTCACTCGGCTCCCGCCAGGTCAACACCGATGACCAGGCCTTCACCGGAAGCCGTGGACTGATCCAGCTGAACCAGAGCGCCGGGGTGGGGAACCGCATGGGCAACACCCTGAGCGTAAGGGTCGCTGACTGACCCTCCAAGACAGAAACAACACTTAACTAAAATAAAATAAGTACGGAGAAACACCATGAAACCTACAATGGCCCTCAAGCCTCTGGTCTTCGCCCTTGCTGCCGTCATGGCCGTCGCCGCTCACGCGGGCGACGATCGCAACCAAGGTGGGCATGGCGATCCGCACCATGGTGGTCATCAGCAGCAACCCGATCCCATGCTGCAAATCCAGCTGACCGCTGGTGCTGCAGCCGTGGTGTCCGACGCGCAAACCAGCTCGGGCAATACCGTGGTCAACCAAGGCACCAAGAACTCGGCATCGGTCAATAGCTCCGCTGGCGGCTCGAACGGCAACCTGGGTATCAACGTGGCTGGCGGCGACGCCAACCAACAAGACAACGCCGCTGCCATCGCCACCGCCGATGAAAGCTTCATCTTCGGCAGCGCCCTCTCGCAAACCTCGGCCACTCAAAGCAACACCGGCAACGCCGTGGCCAACTACTCCACCAGCACCAACACCAGCCTCAACGGTACCGCCAACGGCAGCTCGGGCAACATTGGCATCAACGTGACCTCGGGCGACTACAACCAACAGAAAAACAACCTGGCCATCGCCGTCTCCGGCGGTCGTGTAGCCGGCGCCAGCGCCTCGGCCAACCAGACTTCGACTGGCACCGTGGTGGCCAACGCCGCCGACCGTACCTACACCAAGGACACCCTCACCGCCTCCTTCCGTGCCACTGGCTCCTACAAAGGCACCGGCACCGGCACCGTGGGCGACGACTCCCATGGCGGCTGGGACAACCGCGGCGGCAGGGACCACGACAAGGTCGAGCCTCTGAAATTCAAGGAAAGCGGCAGCTTCGAGCTGGGCGGCGTAGCCTCCTATCAAGTGCTGACCCCAAGCGGCTGGGCCAACCCTGTGACCAACACCGCTTCGCTGAACAACTCGCTGAACAACGTGTCCGGCAACGTCGGCGCCAACGTCTCGGCAGGTATCGGCAACCAACAAAGCAACTCGCTGTCGATCGCTGCCGGCAAAACCAGCATGTAATCACGACGGTCTCGAGGGCCCCCGCAAGGGGGCTCTTTTTCAGCTCCACCAAGCAAGGCGACTCGACCATGCGCACTTCTGCCCTCCTGACACTGCTGCTGTTGGCTGGCCCTGCCTGGGCCTCGAACATGTCCATACCTGCCCTGCCTGGCGGTACGGTGATTCACAAGTCGATCCAGAGCATGCGTGAGCGGCACTTTTCCGACCTGGTCCAGCAGAAGACCGACTTCAGTTGCGGCGCCGCCGCGCTGGCCACGGTCCTGCGCCAAGCCTACTGGCTGGACGTCGACGAGAAACAGGTGATCGAAGGCATGCTCGCCCATTCCGACCAGGACACCGTCAAGGTGCAGGGCTTCTCCATGCTGGACATGAAGAAGTATGTGGAAAGCATCGGCATGCGTGCCCGTGGCTACCGCATACCCGCCGACAGCCTGGACAAAGTCAACATTCCCGTCGTGGTGCTGATGGACATTCGTGGCTACAAGCATTTCGTTGTGATGCAGCGCGTGCAACGCGACTGGGTCTACGTCGGCGACCCGGTGCTGGGCCACAAGCGCTACGCCCGTGAAGACTTCGTGAAAGGCTGGAACGGGATCATTTTCGCCGTCATTGGCCAGGGCTACGACAAGACCAACACCTTGCTCACCCCGCCCGTGCCACTGACTGCCAAGGGCCAGCTGGATCAGTTCAAGCCCGTGCAAGACGCGGATCTCATGGACTTTGGCTTCATCCAGAGTGATTTCTTCTAAATAAATAGGGGCATGAAGCTCCAGGAGCACCCGATGAATACTCAACAGTGGCTGCTGGCCGTGTGCCTGGCTGCCAGTGTGCCGGTGCACGCCGCGCCGGCATTCCAACCGATAGAGGTCAAGGACTCCGAGCTTTCCACCTTGCGCGGCCGCTTTGTCATGCCCGGGCGCATCATCAGCTTCGGCGTGGTGATGTCCACCACCTGGCAGAACGCCAACGGCGACATGCTGGGCGCACGGGCGAACATGCAGGTGCAGTCCACCACCGTCACCCCGCAGTTCTACGTGCAAACCTTCAATAGCAAGGGCAGCGGCACCGCTGACCTGGCGCAGAACCCCGGCACCGGCATTGTCACCGGGGGCGCCGGCCTGACCACCACCCAGGGCGTGACCCAGTCGGTGCGCGCCGCAGGCGATAACAACAGCGCCTACAACAACGTCGACATCAACGTCTCCCAAGCGAGCGCCGCCCCCACCCCGGCGGCGCCGCAAGGGCAGGTCCTGGCCCCGGGCAGCACCATTACCGGCACCAATGGGGCGGGCAGCCTGACCGTGGCCAGCAATGGCAGCGGCGTGCAGATGTCGATCCAGGCCAACAACAACCAGGGCACCACCAGCCAAGCCCTGGGCCAGGGCGGCCTGTCGCAACTGACTACCCTGCTGGGGGGCTCCAACCAGGTCAGCAACCTGACCCAGCTCAACGTGGTGATGCGTAACAACGTGCCCGCCAGCGGCAATATCGACTCGGGCCTGAGCCAGCTCAGGGGCCTGCGTAACATGGGGTACTGACCTACGCTGCATGAAAATCTGGACTACGCTTCGTCTCAAAATAATGCAGTCAACAGGGACGGCTCACCATGCAACGATCGTTTTCGTTCAATGCGGTTGTCTGCTTAAGCGCTCTGCTTCCCGCAACGCTTTTGCAGGCAGCCCCCGACCCCCAGGTCGAGGAACTCAAGGCAGAACTGCTGCAACTCAAGCAACGTTACGATCAACAGCAACAGGCACTGATGGTGCTGGAACAACGGGTCAAGCAGGTCGAGGAAACCCCGGGCACGCCACCGCCCAAGCGCCTGAGCAAGTCGCCGGCCGAGCCCAGCAAGGCCCAGACCATCGCCACCGGCGCCCCGGGCACCAGCAGTGGTGGTGCCGCAGGCGGCGCGTCGTACGGCCAGTCGCTCAAGGACGACTCCACGCCGGCCCAGAGCGTCAACAACCTGTACGATGAGAACACCGGCTTCTTCGGCGGCGGCAAGTTCAGCCTCGAGACCGGCATCACCTATTCGCACTACGACACCCGGCAACTGGTGCTCAACGGCTTCCTGGCCCTGGACTCGATCTTCCTCGGCAACATCAACATCGACCGCATCAAGGCCGACAGCTGGACCCTGGACGTGACCGGCCGCTACAACATCAACAACCGCTGGCAGTTCGACGTCAACGTGCCGGTCATCTACCGCGATTCCACCTTCCAGTCCGCAGGCGCAGGCGGTTCCACCACTGCCATCTCCCAGGAATCGGTCAGCCGCGACCCCACCATCGGCGACATCAACGCCGGCGTTGCCTACAAATTCATGGACGAGGGCCCCTACCGCCCCGACGCGGTATTCAGCGTGCGGGTGAAAGCACCTACCGGCAAGGACCCATACGGCATCAAACTGGTAAAATCGGCGAACAACGACAACCTTGCCGTGCCAGACTCACTGCCCACCGGCAACGGCATGTGGTCGGTCACCCCGGGCATCTCGCTGATCAAGAGCTTCGACCCGGCCGTGCTGTTCGGCAGCTTCTCCTACACCCACAACTTCGTGAACAGCTTCGGCGACATCGACCCCAACGTCGGCACCAGCATCGGCGGCAAGGTGGACCTGGGCGACAGCTTCCAGGTAGGCATGGGCGTGGCGTTCGCCTTGAACGAGAAGATGAGCATGTCGTTCTCGCTGTCCGACCTGATCCAGCGCCGCGCCAAGATCAAGCAGGACGGTGGCGACTGGCAGGGCGTGCCGTCCAGCGACGCCAACGCCGGGTACTTCAACATCGGCATGACCATCGCGGCCACCGATGCGCTGACCATCGTGCCGAACCTGTCCATCGGCATGACCGATGACGCGCCGGACTTCACCTTCAGCCTGAAATTCCCGTATTACTTCTGATGGTAATGGACGCGGCCTGTGGCCGCTGCTACGAAACCCCGTAGCAGCGGCCACAGGCCGCGTCCCGGCACACTCAACGAATCTGGTGCTTGTGCAGCAACCGGTAAAACGTCGGCCGCGAGATGCCCAGCACCCGCGCGGCAATGCTGAGGTTGTCGGAATGGCGGTTCAGCACGTCGCACAAGGCCTGCCGCTCGGCACGGTGCTTGTAGTCCTCCAGCGTGCCCATGGGCACCACCACCGCGGTCTGGCTGGCCAACCCCAGGTCCTGGGCCTCGATCTGCCGCCCCTCGGCCAGCACCAACCCACGGCGCACGCGGTTGGCCAGCTCGCGCACGTTGCCCGGCCAGTCATGCTTGCCCATGGCAATCAGCGCGTCCTCGCTGAAGCTGCGCGGCCGCCGGCCGGTTTCCTGGCTGTAGAAGTGGGCGAAGTGGTTGGCCAGCATCGCCAGGTCGCCATGGCGCTCGCGCAGCGGCGCAGTCACCACCTGCAACACGTTCAGGCGGTAGTACAGGTCTTCGCGGAAACGCCCGGCGCTGATGGCCGACTCCAGGTTGACGTGGGTCGCCGCCAGCACCCGCACGTCCACGGCGATGGGCTGGCTGCCGCCCACCCGTTCGATGTGTTTTTCCTGCAGGAAGCGCAGCAAGTTCGCCTGCAGTTCCAGCGGCAGGTCGCCGATTTCATCGAGGAACAGCGTGCCGCCGTTGGCCGCCTCGATGCGCCCGACCTTGCGCTGGTGGGCGCCGGTGAACGCGCCCTTCTCGTGGCCGAACAGCTCCGACTGGATCAGGTGCTCGGGAATCGCCCCGCAGTTGATCGCCACGAACGGCTTGGCATGGCGCTGGGACTGGCGGTGCAGGGTGCGCGCCACCAGCTCCTTGCCGGTGCCGCTCTCGCCGCGGATCAACACCGGCGACTCGGTGGGCGCCAGCTTGCTCAGCAGCTTGCGCAGGTCGCGGATCGGGCGGCTGTCGCCCAGCAGTTCGTGCTCGGGCTGGTTGACGTGCACCGCCCCCTGCCCGCGCAGGCGCGCCATGCCGAACGCGCGGCCGAGAGTGACCTGCACCCGCGACACGTCGAACGGCAAGGTGTGGAAGTCGAAAAACCACTCGCAGACGAAATCACCGACGTTCTGCATGCGCAGCACGTCCTGGTTGAGCACCGCGATCCACTCGGTGTTGCTGCGGCTGATCAGCTCCTTGACCGCCTCCGGGCGCTCCAGGTGAAAGGGTTGCAGGCGCAGCAGGCCCACGTCGCAAGGGTGGTCACAGGCCTGGTCAAGCTCGCAGCTGTCCACCTCCCAGCCCACGGTGCGCAGGCCGGGCAACAACTGATGGCAGTCGTCGCAAGGGTCGACAATTAGCAGGCGTCGCGTGTTTGCCATATCGAGCATGACCGGCTCCTTGGCGCCAATAATATAAAAGTTATTAGAAACAGCGAGTTGGCGACCCCGTCTGTAACAGTAGCAATTAACTTGACGGTGCCAAGGACCGTTGGTCTACAAAACTGTTACACGTTTTTACGATCGGGAATTTCGTTGATTTTTCAACGTCAAAACGAACGCTAAAAAGCCCATGAGAAAAAAAGTTTGATCATTTTCCTGCCCGCGTGTGACTTGTTGCCCGGTTGGCAGCATCAGTACAGACAAGCAGACGCAATCGGTAATGACCTTGCCGCCGCCCTGCACACTTTTTCGGGCACACTAGAGAGACTGACCCCATGAACGCCCCACTGCGTGTCAACGAAGCACTTCTGATTGCCGGCCACGCCTTCGAACCCTTCCAGTGCGTGGCCTGGGCCCCACAGGATGGCAACGGCGAACTGAGCCTGACCGTGGTAGACCGCACCCGCAACAGCATTGGTCGCAAGCAAGTACCGAGCAGCACTTATTCGGACCCTGCGCAATGGGCCCACCTGCTCGAAGAAGTACGCGCCGAACTGCGCCAGGACGGTTACGACCTGCAACCCTGGAGCATGCCACAACAATAAGTGTCACTTTGCACCGTGGCAGTAGTGGCAACTACGGATAGCTGGCTAATTAATTAAAATCCGAGTTGCCTTGCCTGCGGCATAACAGCGCAGCACTTATAAAGTGCCTGGCAAACTGTCTATATGCTGATACTCCGCGCCTAGCTGTTTCGCCAATTCAACGGCACGGCCCAGGCGAATCGCCCCCCTTTCCATATCGATCAGCAGCGCCGGGCACGGCAGCGGCTCGATACCCTCTGCGCGCTTGATACGCCCATCAGTGATCACCAGGCAGCGCTGCTGCTCATGGGGGAAGGCCTTGGCCCGGCGCACCAGGAACTCACCCGCCTGGGCCAGCGCGGCCACCAGCGGCGTGCCGCCGCCAGCGCCCAAGGCCTGCAACCAGGGCTGCAAGGCCTGGGAAGCTTTCAGGCCATGGCGCTGCCAGCGCGGCTGCTCGCCGCTGGCCGTTAGCAGGGCCAGGCGCGCGCGGCGGCGGTAGGCCTGGTCGAACAGCTCGGCCAGCAGGCCCTTGGCGTCGGCCAGGGCCTGGTGCTTGCGGGTGGACGCCGAGGCGTCGACGACCACCAGCCACAGCTCATGGGCGCTGGCCCGGCGCTGCTGCCAGCGCAGGTCGACAGCCTTGCGTGGCCGCCCCTGCAACAGCGTGGCGGCCCAGTCCACCCGGCCGAAAGCCGCAGCCCGCGCGGCGCCACGGCGCCCCTGCTGCTGCCCGGCCTGGGGTCTGGCACCCGCCCCGGGGCGCGGGCGAATGCTCAGGGCTTTTTTGGCCAGCTCGGCACGTCACGCCGCGCGCCCATGGGCGTGGCCTGGGGCGGCAGGCCGCCCCACTGGCCTTCGCCGCTGGCGGCCTGGGGCGCTTGCGCGCCGGCAGGCGACGGCTGCTCGCCCTGGGGCGCCTCGGGGGGCTGGCGACGGCGATGGCGCAGGGCGAACTCGGCCACTGCATCGATATCCATGGCCTCGATACCCAGGGCCCCGCGCCAGGCGGCGTGGGCCCGTGCCGCGCGCAGCCACACCAGGTCCGCGCGCATGCCGTCGACGCCGGCGGCGAAACAGCGTTCGGTGATGACGGCCAGCGCCTGGTCGTCCAGCGGCACCTCCTCCAACACCTCCCGCGCCAGCTGGCAGCGCTGGCGCAGGGCGTCCTGGCGGCTGGCCCACTCGTCACAGAACGCGTAGGGGTCGGCGTCGAACGCCAGGCGCCGCCGGATGATCTGGCTGCGCTCCTGGGGGGCCGGCTGGCCGTCCAGGGCCACGTTGAGGCCGAAGCGGTCGAGCAGTTGCGGGCGCAGTTCGCCCTCCTCCGGGTTCATGGTGCCGATCAGCACGAAGCGTGCGCTGTGGCGGTGGGAAATGCCGTCGCGCTCCACGCGGTTGACGCCGCTGGCGGCCACGTCCAGCAGCAGGTCCACCAGGTGGTCGGGCAGCAGGTTGACCTCGTCCACGTACAGCACGCCGCCGTCGGCCTTGGCCAGCACGCCAGGGGAAAACTGCGCGCGGCCCTCGCCCAGCGCCGCGTCCAGGTCCAGGGTGCCCACCAGGCGTTCCTCGGTGGTGCCCAGGGGCAAGGTGACGAACTGGCCGCTGGCGAGCAGGTCGGCCAGGCCACGGGCCAAAGTGCTCTTGGCCATGCCGCGCGGGCCTTCAATCAGCACGCCGCCGATTTTCGGGTCAATGGCGCTCAGGCAGAGGGCCAGTTTCAGCGAGTCGGCGCCAACCACGGCAGCCAGGGGAAAATGCGGGGTATCGCGCATGTCAGGCATCTTCTTCTATATCCAGCAGCAGTTCTTCCAGGGCCTGGCGGTAGTCGCCCGGCTCGCCCCACAGGCCGCGTTGCTGGGCCTCCAGCAGGCGCTCGGTGATGTCGCGCAGGGCATGGGGGTTGTGCTGCTGCATGAAACCTCGGGTGTCGGCGTCCAGCACGTAGGCATCGGCGAGCAAGGCGTACTGGTGGTCGTCGATCAAATGGGTGGTGGCGTCGAAGGCGAACAGGTTGTCCACCGTCGCCGCCAGCTCGAACGCTCCTTTATAACCGTGGCGCTTGGCGCCGTCGATCCATTTGGGGTTCACCGCACGGGCGCGCACCACGCGGTTGAGTTCTTCCTTCAAGGTGCGAATGCGCGGCAGGTCGGGCTGGCTGTGGTCGCCGTGGTAGCTGGCGGCCGCCTTGCCGGCCAGGGTTTCGGCAGCCGCGAGCATGCCACCCTGGAACTGGTAGTAGTCGTTGGAATCGAGCAGGTCGTGCTCGCGGTTGTCCTGGTTCTGCACCACGGCCTGCACCTGGCCCAGGCGCTGGGCGAACTGCGCCCGCGCCGGCGTGCCGTCGTCGGTGCCGCCGTAGGCGTAGCCGCCCCAGTTCAGGTAAGCCTCGGCCAGGTCTTCGCGGGTCTGCCACAGGCGGCCGTCGATGGCGCCCTGCACACCGGCGCCGTAGCTGCCGGGCTTGGCGCCGAAAATGCGCCAGCCGGCTTCGCGGCGCGCCTGTTCGGCGTCGATGCCCTGGGCCAGCAGGGCCTGCTGCTCGCTGCGCACCTTGGCCGCCAGCGGGTTGAGGTCGTCCGGTTCGTCCAGCGCGGCCACCGCCTGCACGGCGGCGTCGAACAGGCGCAGCAGGTTGGCGAAAGCGTCGCGGAAGAAGCCCGACACCCGCAGGGTCACGTCCACCCGCGGGCGGTCGAGCAGGCTCAGCGGCAGAATCTCGAAGTCGTCGACGCGCTGGCTGCCAGTGGCCCACACCGGGCGCACGCCCATCAGCGCCATGGCCTGGGCGATGTCGTCACCGCCGGTGCGCATGGTGGCGGTGCCCCACACCGACAGGCCCAGCTGGCGCAGGTGGTCGCCGTGGTCTTGCAGGTGGCGTTCGAGGATCAGGTTGGCCGAGGCGAAACCGATGCGCCAGGCGGTGGTGGTGGGCAGGTTGCGCACGTCCACCGAGAAGAAGTTGCGCCCGGTGGGCAGCACGTCCAGGCGGCCCCGGCTGGGCGCGCCGCTGGCGCCAGCAGGCACGAAGCGCCCGCCCAGGGCCGCCAGCAGGCCGCCGATCTCGGCCGGGCCGCACGCGTCCAGGCGTGGCGCCACGGTGTCGCGCAGGCCGTCGAGAATCAGGTCGACGTCAGCCCAACCGGTGGCAGCAGGCGTGTGCAGCGCCTGTTCGATCAGTTGCGCGGCATACAGCTCCAGGCGTTCGCGGGTGTCGCCGGCGGTGCGCCAGCTGTCCGCGCTGACCGCCTGCAGGCAGGCCGGTCGGGCGCCGTCCCAGCTGTCGCCAAGGTTGCAGTCCAGCGGGTCGAAGCCCAGCTGCAGCGCCCGCCCGAGGGTGCGGATCAGACTGGCGTGGGCGCCGCGGCCATCGCCACGCGGGATGCGCAACAGCGACGCCAGGGTGTCGATGCGCAGGCGCCCGGTGGGCGACTCGCCGAAAATGTGCAGGCCGTCGCGGATCTGCGATTCCTTCAGGTCGCACAGGTAGGTGTCCAGGCGCGGGAGCCACAGCGCAGCGTCGGCGTCGCTGTCCCAGCCGGCATCCAGTTGCAGCTCGCGGTCGATCTGCGCGTCGCGCACCAGCGCCAGGATCTCGCGTTGCAGCTCGCGGGCGCGGCGCGGGTCCAGCAGCTGGGCGTCGTAGTATTCGTCGGCCAGGCGCTCCAGGTCGCGCAGCGGGCCATAGGTTTCGGCACGGGTCAGCGGTGGCATCAGGTGGTCGATGATCACCGCCTGGGTGCGGCGCTTGGCCTGGGCGCCCTCGCCCGGGTCATTGACGATGAACGGGTAGACGTTGGGCATCGGCCCCAGCAGCGCGTCCGGCCAGCAGTGCTCGGACAGGCCCACGCCCTTGCCCGGCAGCCACTCCAGGTTGCCGTGCTTGCCCACGTGCACCACGGCGTCGGCGCCATAGGCGTGGCGCAGCCAGAAATAGAACGCCAGGTAGCCGTGGGGCGGCACCAGGTCGGGGTCGTGGTACACGGCGCTGGGGTCCAGCTGGTAGCCACGAGCCGGCTGGATGCCGACGAAGGTCAGGCCAAAGCGCAGGCCGGCGACCATCATGCGGCCGCTGCGGCACATGGGGTCGGCGCTTGGCTCGCCCCAACGCTCGCGCACCGCCTGCTGGTTGGCCAGCGGCAGGCGCGCGAACGCCGCCAGGTAGTCGTCCATGGCCATGCTCTGGGCGCAGGGGCGCAGGTCGAGGCTGTCGAGGTCGTTGCTGACGCCACCCAGCAACTGCTGGATCAGCGCCGTGCCGCTGGCGGGCAGGCCCTGCACTGGGTAGCCCTCGACGTGCAGGGCACGCAGGATGTTCAGCGCCGCCGCCGGGGTGTCCAGGCCCACGCCGTTGCCGATGCGGCCGTCGCGGGTCGGGTAGTTGGCCAGAATCAGCGCGATGCGCTTCTGGCCGTTGGGCAGGCGCGCCAGCTCGGCCCAGCGCCGCGCCAGTTCGGCGACGAAATCCATGCGCTCGGGGTGCGCGCGGTAGCAGACCACGTCGGACTGGCTGCGCTCGCTGCGCCAGGCCAGGTCCTTGAAGCTGATGGGGCGGCTGATGATGCGCCCGTCCAGCTCCGGCAGGGCGATGTGCATGGCCAGGTCGCGCGGGCCCAGGCCCTGCTCGCTGGCCTCCCAGCCGGGTTGGTTGTCCTGGGCGCAGATGGCCTGGATCACCGGGATGTCGCGGCGGAACGGCCGCAGGTGCGGCGCTTCCGGGCTGGACTGGGCAAAGCCGGTGGTGTTGAGGATCACCGCCGCGCCGACTTCGTCCATCCAAGCCTGCACCTGGCTCAGGCAGCCGGCCTCCTTGAGGCTGGCCACGGCCATGGGCAGCGGGTTCAGGCCGGCCGCCAGCAGGCGCTGGCAGAACACGTCGACGAAACCGGTGTTGGCCGCCTGCAGGTGCGAGCGGTAGAAAATCAGCGGCACCACGGCCTGGCCGGGTTGCCAGTCGGCCTGCCACTGGGCCAGGCTGGCATCATGGTGGGCCGGATGATAGATGGCGGTGCGCGGCAGCGCCTGGGGTTCTGCCCAAGCGTAGTCGCGACCGAGAAACTGGCTGGCCAGGCAGTTGAACAACGACAACGCGTTGCCCATGCCGCCCTGGCGCAGGAAGTGCCACAGGCGTTCGCCCACCTCGCGGCCCACGGTGCCCAGGTCACTGAGCTCGGGGTCGGGGCGGTCGTCGCCGGGCACCAGGATCAGTTGCACGCCGCGTTCCGCCAGCGCCACCAGCTGCTCGACGCCGTAGCGCCAGTAGCCGATGCCGCCGTGCAGGGAAATCAGGATGACCTTGGCGTGGCGCAACACCTCGTCCACGTACAGGTCCACGGAGGCGTGGTTCTGTACCTGCATGGGGTTGGCCAGGCGCAGGCTGGGGAAGTCGTCCGGCAGTTGCCGGGCGGCCTCGGCCAGCAGCGCCAGGTGCGAGTCACCGCTGCAGAGAATCACCAGCTCGGCCGGTGTCTGGCCCAGGTCGGCGATGCTGTCGTCCGGCACGAAACCGCCGGGCTGGGTTCTCAGCAGGTGCATGGCTTAACCGTTCAGGGCAGCGCGCAGCTGGCTTTCCAGCAGGGCCGCGTCCAGCTCCTGGCCGATCAGCACCAGGCGCGTGCTACGCGCTTCTTCGGCGCGCCAGGCGCGGTCGAAGTGCTTGTCGAAACGGGTGCCCACGCCCTGGATCAGCAGGCGCATCGGCTTGCCCGGAATGGCCGCGAAGCCCTTGACCCGCAGGATGCCGTGCTTGACCACCAGGGTGGTCAGGGCGTCGAGCAGCTGGGCTTCCGGCGCTTCGGGCAGCTCGATGGAGATGGAGTCGAAGGCATCGTGGTCGTGGTCGTCGTGATCATCGTCGTCGTGGTGATGATCGTGGTGGGTCAGGCGGCCGTCGATGTGCTCTTCCGACTCGGCGCCCAGGCCCAGCAGCACGTCCAGCGGCAGGCGGCCGCTGCTGGCTTCGATGACCTTGACCGCCGGCGGCAGTTCCTCGGCCACTTCGCGGCGCACGGCGGCCAGGGCCTCGGGCTCGATCAGGTCGGCCTTGTTGAGGATCACCAGGTCGGCGCTGGCCAGTTGGTCGGCGAACAGCTCGTGCAGCGGCGATTCGTGGTCCAGGTTGGGGTCCAGCTTGCGCTGGGCGTCGACCTGGTCCGGGAAGGCGGCGAAGGTGCCGGCGGCCACGGCCGGGCTGTCGACCACGGTGATCACCGCGTCGACGGTGCAGGCGCTGCGGATTTCCGGCCACTGGAAGGCTTGCACCAGCGGTTTTGGCAGGGCCAGGCCGCTGGTCTCGATGAGGATGTGGTCGAGGTCGCCACGGCGGGCCACCAGTTCGCGCATCACCGGGAAGAATTCTTCCTGCACGGTGCAGCACAGGCAGCCGTTGGCCAGTTCGTAGACGCGGCCGGTGGCCTCTTCCTCGGTGCAGCCGATGGTGCACTGCTTGAGGATTTCGCCGTCGATGCCAAGCTCGCCGAACTCGTTGACGATGACCGCGATGCGGCGGCCCTGGGCGTTGTCCAGCATGTGGCGCAGCAAGGTAGTCTTGCCCGAGCCCAGGAAGCCGGTGACGATGGTGACGGGAAGCTTGGCCAGTGTTTTCATCGGATGCCCTTGGCAATATGGCGGGCAAACGGGACGAGAACCGCGGGTGCCGGGCACGCGGGTGCATTCGCCACCGGATCACCCCGCCCGGTTGTAGTGGAAGTCTGTCGAGGCAGGTCTCCTGGCTTGCGGCGTGGGCTAGAAAGCCGACCCTGGCGCCTTCCCGCGTGGAACGCAGTGGCATTGCCGGGGCGCGCACCGCTTACAGTTGCGGGGGCAGCTGCGGCTTGGACCGCATTCCCATCTTGGCTCCGCGTGGCGGAGAACCTCGAAGGTGCAAGGCTACGCAGTGTGGGGGGCAAGGTCAACATCGCCCCGTAGCCGCTACCTGCGGCAGCGGCTACGGGTATAGTGGTGGCTTGCAATGTGCGGACGCCTCCCATGCCTGACCTCTACGCCGGCTTCGGCTGCCAGCGCGGCTGCCCCGCCAGCGTGCTGGCCGACCTGCTCGACACCACCCTCGCCCACCACGGCCTGAGCCGCGGCGACGTGACGGGCGTGGCGAGCATTGACCTGAAGGCCGACGAGGCCGGGCTGCTGGAACTGGCGCAGGCGCTGGACGTGCCATTGACGCTTTTCAGCGCCGCGCAGCTCGCGCCTTTCGAGCCCCGGCTGACCCACCGCTCCGCCGTCGCCTTCAGCCACACCGGCTGCCACGGCGTGGCCGAAAGCGCCGCGCTGGCGCTGGCCGGGGCCGGCAGCCAGCTGCGCGTCAGCCGGCAAAAGAACGCCAAAGCCACCCTGGCGTTGGCACAAGCGGGCCCGATTCCCGGATAATCACCGCCTCGCACTTGAATTTCGCTCAAGCAGCATTCGTTTTCTTCAGGATTTGCACATGACCGTCTACTTCATCGGCGCCGGCCCCGGCGACCCGGAACTGATCACCGTCAAGGGCCAGCGGCTGATCCGCCAGTGCCCGGTGATAATCTACGCCGGCTCCCTGGTTCCCGCCGCCGTGCTCGAAGGCCACCAGGCCGAACAGGTGGTCAACAGCGCCGAGCTGCACCTGGAGCAGATCATCGACCTGCTGGCCGCCGCCCACGCCCGCGGCCAGAATGTGGCGCGGGTGCATTCGGGCGACCCGAGCCTGTATGGCGCCATCGGCGAGCAGATCCGTTGCCTGCGCGCACGCGGCATTCCCTTCGAAATCATCCCTGGCGTCACCGCCACTGCCGCCTGCGCAGCCCTGCTGGGCGCCGAGCTGACGCTGCCGGGGGTGTCGCAGACGGTGATCCTGACCCGATATGCCGACAAGTCGCCGATGCCTGAAGGCGAAGCCCTGCACGACCTGGCGCGCCACGGCGCGACCATGGCCATTCATTTGGGCGTGCAGCATTTGTCGAAAATCGTGCTGGAGTTGCTGCCCCACTATGGTGCCGACTGCCCCATCGCCGTGATCCACAAGGCCAGCTGGCCGGACCAGGACTGGGTCACCGGCAGCCTCGCGGACATTGAAGCCAAGGTAGCGGCGAAGGGTTTCCGCCGCACGGCGCTGATCCTCGTCGGGCGGGTGCTGGACACTGACTGTTTCGGCGAGTCGGCGCTCTACCGCGCCGGCCACGCGCACCTTTACAGACAACCCCTGTAGCAGCGGCAGCCCTGTGGGAGCTGGCTTGCCAGCGAGCTGTTGAGGCCCTAAAAGCTCGCTGGCAAGCCAGCTCCCACAGGTGGCCGCTGCTACGGAGAATTGAGCCAGGAGTTTTTATGCGCCGGATTGCCTGTTTGATTTATCCCGAGGTGATGAGCCTGGACGTCACCGGGCCGATGCAGGTGTTCGCCTCGGCCAACGAGGAGCTGGCGCGCCTGGGCCGGGCGCCCGCCTACACCCTGCTGATGCTGGGGGAACAGGCCGGCCCGGTGGCGACCTCGGCAGGTTTCAACCTGTATGCCGAGCAGCGCTACCACGACACCGACCCCGCCAGCCTCGACACCCTGCTGGTGCCCGGCGGGCGCGGCGAGGCGGCGCAATTCGCCAACCAGCCGCTGCTGGCCTGGCTCAGCCGCGCCGCCGCGCAGGTGCAACGCCTGGGCTCGGTGTGCTCCGGCGCGCTGATCCTGGCCCACGCCGGCCTGCTGGATGGCCACCGCGCCACCACCCATTGGGCCGACGTGGAAGCGCTCAAGGCCTTCCCGGCCATCGATGTACAGGGCGAACGCCTGCACACCTACAGCCGCGCCAGCCGCCAGCGCTTTACCTCGGCGCTGGCCCTGGTGGAAGACGACCTCGGCCGGCCTATCGCCCTGGCCGTGGCCCGGCGCCTGGTGATGTTCCTCAAGCGCCCCGGCGACCAGGCGCAGTTCAGCCCGCACCTGGCGCCCCAGGCCTGCCGCGCGCCGCGCCTGGGCGCGCTGCTGGAGTGGATACCCGGGCAGCTGGGCGGCGACCTGTCGCTGGAAGCCCTGGCGGCACGGGCGTGCATGGCCCCGCGCACCCTGTACCGGGTGTTCATGGCCGAACTGGGGGTCACCCCGGCGCGCTACGTCGAGCAGGTGCGCCTGGAATCAGCCCGCGCCCTGCTGCAAGGCGGCCAAGCCTCGGTGCAGAGCGTGGCGCGGCTGTGCGGCTTCGGCCACCCCGAGAGCATGCGCCGCAGCTTTCACAAGGCCCTGGGCGTCAGCCCGCAGGATTACGCCGAGCGCTTCGGCGTGCAGGCATAAAAAAACGGCGCTCACGGGGCGCCGTTTTTCGGGTTCGCAGCGTACGCCTTAGTAGTAGGCGTTTTCTTTCTGCGAGTGGTCGGTCACGTCGCGTACGCCCTTGAGTTCCGGGATGCGCTCGAGCAGGGTGCGCTCGATGCCTTCCTTCAGGGTCACGTCGGCCTGGCCGCAGCCCTGGCAGCCGCCACCGAACTGCAGCACGGCGATGCCGTCCTCGACCACTTCGATCAGCGTCACCTGGCCGCCGTGGCTGGCCAGGCCGGGGTTGATCTCGGTCTGCAGGTAGTAGTTGATGCGCTCGTTGATCGGGCTGTCTTCATTGACCATCGGCACCTTGGCGTTCGGCGCCTTGATGGTCAGCTGGCCACCCATGCGGTCGGTGGCGTAGTCCACCACGGCATCTTCCAGGAACGGCACGCTGACCGCGTCCAGCCAGGCGGTGAAGTTCTTCAGGCCGATGGCGGTGTCTTCCGGCTTCTCTTCGCCCGGCTTGCAGTAGGCAATGCAAGTCTCGGCGTAGGTGGTGCCCGGCTGGGTGATGAAAATGCGAATGCCGATACCCGGGGTGTTCTGCTTTTCCAGCAGATCGGCCAGGTAATCGTGTGCCGCGTCGGTAATCGTTATGGCGCTCATGTAAGTTCCTCACAGACTTGCCGGCAGTTTACGCCAAACCGGGCGCGGCACAAAGTCCCAGTATTTTTGTCAGGTTATGGAGGGGCGTTCCACCGGCGCCAGGCGCGCCTCCGCCCAGCCCTTCATGCGGCGGTACAGGCGGGTCTCGATCCACACGTAACTGGCCCACGAAGCCAGGGCGATGACCGGCACGCAAACGGCGAAAACCAGGTACGGATTGATGTTCAGGCGCTCGCTGGCGAACCAGCCGGTGTACAGCACCATCACGTGAATCAGGTACACCGAGTAGCTGCAGTCGCCCAGGGTCTTGAGCACGCGATTGCCCTTGAACCACGGCTCCATGGCCACGCAGGCCAGCACGATCAAGGCACTGGGCACGCCCCAGTTCAACAGCCGGTCGCTGGCCGGCAGGTTGTAGATGGCCACCAGCGAGGCGCCGATCACCAGCAGCGGCACCCACAGCGCCTGGGCGATCCAGCCGCGACGGTAGGCCCAGCCGATGGCGATGCCGAGCAGGAATTCATAGATGATGTTGTTGGCGTAGAAGCGGCTCAGCACCCCATAGTGGCTGACCATTTCGCACACCGCGAACAGCGCCAGGCCTACGACTAAAGGACGATGCCGCTTGGGCACCACGAACACCAGCGAGAACATCAGGTAGAAGAACATTTCGTAGTTCAGGGTCCAGCCGACGTTCAGCGTGGGGTACAGGCCGTAGCCGCCGGGGTTCTCCGAGGGGATGAACAGCAGCGACAGAATGAAATGCGGCAGGTCCACCACCTGGTGCGGCATCTGCTGGCCGACGGCGACGATCATCAGTCCCATCAGCAGGGTGTAGAACCAGTACGCGGGCACGATACGGATGGCGCGGTTGAGGAGGAAACGCCCGGCGGGCATGTCCTTGTCCTGGGTGGAGAGGTAGATCACCAGGCCGCTGATGACGAAGAAAATGTCCACGCCGACGGCGCCGCGATCAACGAAGAATTGGCCGATGGGGCCGCTGGCATGGAAGTCGAAGAAGATCTGCATGAAGTGATGGCAGACAACCGTCCAGGCTGCCAGTGCCCGGAGGGCTTGAAGCGAAATCAGCATTGTTTACCGCCTTTTTTGGAACCTGACCGTGCGCACTTTCGGTGCACTCTCAAAGGGTCGGACTTCAAAAAAGGGGCAAAGGTCATCCGGATTGACGGGCGGTCTGCACCATCCCCGGAGCAGCAACTGCCCTGAAATGGAGTCGCCTGCATCGCGGCCAAGGCCGGCTCCTACCACGGACGGCGTAGGAGCCGACTTTAGTCGCGATGCAGGCAACGCGATTTCAAGACGTTACAGGTTCTCGTAGCGGTTCATGTCCAGCACCCCCGCCTCCACCGGCTCGGTCTCCTGGATGTAGCGCGTCAGGTCATGGAAGAAATCCCAGAACTGCGGGTTGGTGCGGCGCACGCCCCAGCGCTCGACGATCTTGTCGAAGCTGGCCTGGTCCCTGGACTGCTGCATGGCATCGACGAACGCCGGCACCTGGTCGGCCGGCACGTTGAACATGAAGTTGGGGTAGCTGCTCAGCACGCCGGGCCACAGGGTCAGGGTGTCCAGCCCCGGGATGTAGCGGTAGGCCTCGCCCAGCAGGAACGCCACGTTGGTGTGGGCGCGGTTGCGCAGCAAGCTGTAGACCATGCGCCCGCTCTTGCCCTGGATGCGCAACATGGTGGCCTCGGGCATGCGCTCGATCACCGGCAGGCCGGCCTCGGGGCGCGAGACCAGGCGGCTCAGCGACTGCTCGACGTTCTTGAACTCCTCGCTGATGCCCTCGCGCGAGCAGTAGGCGCCGGTGCAACGGTTGATCGGGTCGGGGCTGGCGTTGAGGCTGCCGGCGCGCTGGATCAGCTTGAGGCCGAAATCACGCTTGGGGTCGTGCTCGCTGAGCTTCATGGCGCTAGGCGTGCTGGTGTCGATCTTCTGGTAATCGAGCCACATCTTCACCTTGCCGCTGTTCTGGTACCAGCTGTCCAGCAGCTTGCCGCGCTTGTCGGCCGGCATCAGGCGCAGGAAGTTGATTTCCGCGCCGTTGCGGATCAGGTCGAAGTACAGCCGGGTCTGCGCCTGGTGGGCGACGTTGCCGTAGACGTCGAAGTTCACCGCCAGCTGGTAATAGGTGCGCTCCAGCAGCGGGTAGTCGAACAGCCACATCGTGGTCGGCACGTCGCCGATCAGGCCCTTGTTCACCGAGGCGCTGTCGAAGTGGCGGAAGATGGTCAGCAGCGCGTTGTCGTTGCCGGCCCACAGGGTCGACCAGCTGGGCGGCGGCATGTCGGCGTAGGCGTCGCGGCGCAGGTCTTCATAGGCGTTGCGCTTGTCGCGGTAGGCCAGCCACAGCGACAGGATGCTGCCGACGTTGTCGTCCTGGCCCGGCATCTCCAGCAACGGCGTGGCCTTGGCGCGGTACACGGCATCGGTCACGTAGCGGTCGTGGGCCGGCTCCTGGAACAGCGCCCAGAAGTGGTCGCGGATCACGTCGGTGGCGATCTGCCCGCGGCACACCGGGCCACGAATGAAGGTGCGCACGAAGTATTCGGCGTTATCCAGCATGAACTGGTAGCGCGCCACTGCCGGGATGGCCTGGAAGGTCTCGAACGGGTTGGCGCGGTGGCGCGGGCCGTAGCCGGGCAACGAGGTGGCGTGCCAGTCGCCGCTGTAGAACAGCTGCTTGACCCGCGCCAGCTTGGCCGGGCCCATGGGGTAAGTGATGTGGGTCTTGTGCACGATCACGCCCTGCACCGCCATCAGCCGGTAATAGAAGACGGCGCCGGGGTCGTCGTCGGGGCGGCGGGTGGCGATCAGGTCGATGGGCTTGCCGCTGGGCGTGCGCGAGCGCACCCACTGGAAGTAATGGCCAGGCTCGCCGCCAACGAAATAGATGTGCGCCAGGAACAGGTGTTCATACAGCCAGCGGGCCACCAGGGCCTCGGTGGACCCAGGGCGGTTGAGTAGCGCTTCCCACTCGGCGATCTGCGCGGCCTCTTTCGGGCTGGCCTTCACGGCCTGCTGGTCGACCGGCGCGCCGGCGGCGATCCAGCGCTGCACGGTGGCGTACTGGGCGTCGGTGAGGCCGGTGACACCCAGGGGCATGCCTTCGTGCACGTGGGCAGCGGCGTAGGCGTCGAACTCGCCGGGCATGGGGCACATGTTGGTGCGGTTCAGGCCCAGCATGATGTTGTCCGGCAGCTTGGAATTGGCCGGCAGCGGGTTCTTGTGCCCCAACTCCAGCATGCGCGCCATCAGCGCGGCCTGGCTGCCCTGGGCGTCGAGCACCGAATAGAAGCCCTTGCGGCGCCACTCTGCCTCGCCCTGGGCGTCATAGAAGATCCGCGACGGCGCCACGGCCGTGCTGCGGTCGCCCTGGTACACCGGCACCTTGCTGGCGCCACGGGTGGCGCCTTCGGCGCTGCCCAGGTTGAGCTGGCAGGCGGCGTCGTTGCAGGCGTGGCAGGCCACGCACTTTTCGGTGAGGATAGGCTGGATGTCACGGGTGTACGAAATCGCCGGGCTGGCGACGGGGGCTTGCGCGTGGGCAGTCAGGCAGGCAAAAAAGATGACTGCGGCGGCAAGGAGGCGATGCACCATGTGGCGGTGTCCTGATTGTGTAATAGCAGTGGCAATTCTACCTGTGGCGGCGCCCCTTCAACATGAGCCGAATTCATGTAAAAGGTAGAAGCGTTTAAAAGCGCGCAGGTTTGTTATGATTTCGCACCTTATCTATCCGCTTTCTTTTTGTTTTTGTCCTGACAGGTAGCCCTATGTCTGACCGCAGCGCTCGTCTCCAAGCACTTCAGCAAGCCCTCAAAGAGCGCATCCTGATTCTCGATGGCGGCATGGGCACTATGATCCAAAGCTACCGCCTGGAGGAATCCGACTATCGTGGCACGCGCTTCGCCGACTGGCCCAGCGACGTCAAGGGCAACAACGACCTGCTGCTGCTGAGCCGCCCGGACGTGATCGCCGCCATCGAGAAGGCCTACCTGGACGCCGGCGCCGACATCCTCGAGACCAACACCTTCAACGCCACCCAAGTGTCCCAGGCCGACTACGGCATGGAATCGCTGGTGTACGAGCTGAACGTGGAAGGCGCGCGCATCGCCCGTGAAGTGGCCGACGCCAAGACCCTGGAAACCCCGCACAAGCCGCGCTTCGTCGCCGGCGTGCTCGGCCCTACCAGCCGCACCTGCTCGATTTCCCCGGACGTGAATGACCCCGGCTACCGCAACGTCACCTTCGACGAGCTGGTGGAAAACTACACCGAGGCCACCGAAGGCCTGATCGAGGGCGGCGCCGACCTGATCCTGATCGAGACCATCTTCGACACCCTCAACGCCAAGGCGGCGATCTTCGCCGTGCAGGGCGTGTTCGAGAAAATCGGCTTTGAACTGCCGATCATGATCTCCGGCACCATCACCGACGCTTCGGGCCGTACCCTGTCGGGCCAGACCACCGAAGCCTTCTGGAACTCGGTGCGCCACGCCAACCCGATCTCGGTGGGCCTGAACTGCGCCCTGGGCGCCAAGGACCTGCGGCCGTACCTGGAAGAGCTGTCGACCAAGGCCGGCACCCACGTCTCCGCGCACCCCAACGCCGGCCTGCCGAACGCCTTCGGCGAGTACGACGAGACCCCGGCCGAGATGGCCGTGGTGGTCGAGGAGTTCGCTGCCAGCGGCTTCCTGAACATCATCGGCGGTTGCTGCGGCACCACCCCGGGCCATATCCAGGCCATCGCCGAGGCCGTGGCCAAGCACAAGCCGCGCGCCATTCCGGACATCCCGCGGGCCTGCCGCCTGTCGGGCCTGGAGCCGTTCACCATCGATCGCAACTCGCTGTTCGTCAACGTCGGCGAGCGCACCAACATCACCGGCTCCGCCAAGTTCGCCCGCCTGATCCGCGAAGAAAACTACACCGAGGCGCTGGAAGTGGCCCTGCAGCAGGTCGAAGCCGGCGCCCAGGTGATCGACATCAACATGGACGAGGGCATGCTGGACTCGAAGAAGGCCATGGTCACCTTCCTCAACATGATCGCCGGCGAGCCGGACATCTCCCGCGTGCCGATCATGATCGACTCCTCGAAGTGGGAAGTGATCGAAGCCGGCCTCAAGTGCATCCAGGGCAAGGGCATCGTCAACTCCATCAGCATGAAGGAAGGCGAAGAGGCCTTCATTCATCACGCCAAGCTGTGCAAGCGCTACGGCGCCGCCGTGGTGGTGATGGCCTTCGACGAAGCCGGCCAGGCCGACACCGAAGCGCGCAAGAAAGAGATCTGCAAGCGCAGCTACGACATCCTGGTGGATGTGGTGGGCTTCCCGCCGGAAGACATCATCTTCGACCCGAACATCTTCGCGGTGGCCACCGGCATCGAGGAGCACAACAACTACGCCGTCGACTTCATCAACGCCTGCGCCTTCATTCGTGACGAGCTGCCCTATGCCCTGAGCAGCGGCGGCGTGTCCAACGTGTCGTTCTCGTTCCGCGGCAACAACCCGGTGCGCGAGGCGATTCACTCGGTGTTCCTGCTGTACGCGATCCGCAACGGCCTGACCATGGGTATCGTCAACGCCGGCCAGCTGGAAATCTACGACCAGATCCCGCAGGAACTGCGCGACGCCGTGGAAGACGTGGTGCTCAACCGCACCCCGGAAGGCACCGACGCCCTGCTGGCCATCGCCGACAAGTACAAGGGCGACGGCAGCGTCAAGGAAGCCGAGACCGAAGAGTGGCGCACCTGGGACGTCAACAAGCGCCTGGAACACGCGCTGGTCAAGGGCATCACCACCCACATCGTCGAAGACACCGAGTTGTCGCGCCAGTCGTTCAAGCGCCCGATCGAGGTAATCGAGGGCCCGCTGATGTCGGGCATGAACATCGTCGGCGACCTGTTCGGCTCGGGCAAGATGTTCCTGCCCCAGGTGGTCAAGTCCGCCCGCGTGATGAAACAGGCGGTGGCGCACCTGATCCCGTTCATCGAAGCGGAAAAGGGCGACAAGCCCGAGGCCAAGGGCAAGATCCTGATGGCCACGGTGAAGGGCGACGTGCACGACATCGGCAAGAATATCGTCGGCGTGGTGCTGGGTTGCAACGGCTATGACATCGTCGACCTGGGCGTGATGGTGCCGGCAGAACGCATTCTGCAGGTGGCCAAGGAAGAGAAGTGCGACATCATCGGCCTGTCCGGGCTGATCACGCCGTCGCTGGACGAGATGGTCCACGTGGCCCGCGAGATGCAGCGCCAGGGCTTCCACCTGCCGCTGATGATCGGTGGCGCCACCACTTCCAAGGCGCACACCGCGGTGAAGATCGAGCCCAAGTACAGCAACGACGCCGTGGTCTACGTCACCGACGCCTCGCGCGCCGTGGGCGTGGCCACCCAGCTGCTGTCCAAGGAACTCAAGCCCGGCTTCGTCGAGCGCACCCGCCTGGACTACGTGGACGTGCGCGAGCGCACCGCCAACCGCAGCGCCCGCACCGAGCGCCTGAGCTACGAACAGGCCATCGCCGCCAAGGCCACCTTCGACTGGGCCAGCTACCAGCCGGTCAAGCCGACCTTCACCGGTGCCAAGGTGCTGGATGACATCGACCTCAACGTGCTGGCCGAGTACATCGACTGGACGCCGTTCTTCATCTCCTGGGACCTGGCCGGCAAGTTCCCGCGCATCCTCACCGACGAGGTGGTCGGCGAAGCGGCCACGGCCCTGTATGAAGACGCCAAGGTGATGCTGCGCAAGCTGATCGACGAGAAGCTGATCAGCGCCCGCGCGGTGTTCGGCTTCTGGCCGGCCAACCAGGTGGACCACGACGACATCGAAGTGTACGCCGACGACGGCCGCGCCCTGGCGCGCCTGCACCACCTGCGCCAGCAGACCATCAAGCCCGACGGCAAGCCGAACTTCAGCCTGGCTGACTTCGTGGCGCCCAAGGACAGCGGCGTGACCGACTACGTGGGGGGCTTCATCACCACCGCCGGCATCGGCGCCGAGGAAGTGGCCAAGGCCTACCAGGACAAGGGCGACGACTACAACTCGATCATGGTCAAGGCCCTGGCCGACCGCCTGGCCGAGGCCTGCGCCGAGTGGCTGCACCAGCAGGTGCGCAAGGAGCACTGGGGCTACGACAAGGACGAGGCGCTGGACAACGAGGCGCTGATCAAGGAGCAGTACAAGGGTATCCGCCCTGCCCCGGGTTACCCGGCCTGCCCGGATCACACCGAGAAAGGCACCCTGTTCGAGCTGCTGGACCACAACGGCCAGAGCGGCGTGACACTGACCGAGCACTTCGCCATGTTCCCGGCGGCGGCCGTCAGCGGCTGGTACTTCGCCCACCCGCAGGCGCAGTACTTCGCCGTGGGCAAGGTCGACAAGGACCAGGTGCAGGCGTACAGCGCCCGCAAGCGCCAGGACCTGACCATCAGCGAACGCTGGCTGTCGCCGAACCTGGGCTACGACGCGTAAGCCCCGCTCCCCTGTAGCAGCTGCTACAGGTGTGGGAGCTGGCTTGCCAGCGAGCTGTTGAGGCCCTAAAAGCTCGCTGGCAAGCCAGCTCCCACAGGAGAGTTGCTGCTACGCTTGGGCATATCCGTCCGGGAATGCCCGTCATGGCCGACTCCAAGCCCCCTACCCTCTGGCAGATGCTGCACAGCATCGTCGCTGCCGCCTTCGGCGTGCAGAGCCACAAGAACCGCGAACGCGACTTCACCCACGGCAAGCCTGCGCACTTCATTGCGCTGGGCATCGTCTGCACGGCGGTGTTCGCATTGGCGTTGTTCGGCCTGGTAAAGCTGATAATCCACCTGGCCACGTAGCAGCGGCCGCCAGGCCGCGTCCAGGCCCTGACGCCGCCTGGCGGCAGCTGCTACGGGGAAGTTACTGGTGGCTTACCCAGAACACGGCGGCAGAAACAACGAGGATAATCAAAAACAGAATCGCCCAGGCATCGACGCTGCTGTCGGGTTTGCGGCTTTTCACGGGGTTGCTCATGGTGCGTTCGCCTCTTTATGATTTTTATCAGGACGCTTGTGCAGTAAAGTTCAGCCTTGCCCCCACGGCAAGTAAGGACTTGAGACTAAAGTACTAAGGTTAGTACTTTTGGTTCTTTCCTTATATTCAAACATCACTTTTGCGCATAACCCGAAACTGGTATCTTTCGTCGGCTCCGCTGGGAGTGCGCGGCCGTGCGCGCAGATTTGCTGTAAGCAGCCTGAGAACAGGACACCTATGTACGTTTACGACGAGTACGATCAACGGATCATCGAGGACCGCGTCAAGCAGTTCCGTGACCAGACCCGACGCTACCTGGCCGGGGAGCTCAGCGAAGAAGAGTTCCGCCCGCTGCGCCTGCAAAATGGCCTCTATATCCAACGCTTCGCGCCCATGCTGCGGGTGGCCGTGCCTTACGGCCAGCTGACCTCGCGCCAGACGCGCATGATGGCCAAGATCGCCCGCGACTACGACAAGGGCTACGCCCACATCAGTACTCGCCAGAACGTGCAGTTCAACTGGCCGGCGGTGGAAGACATCCCCGACATCCTGGCCGAGCTGGCCACCGTGCAGATGCACGCCATCCAGACCAGCGGCAACTGCCTGCGCAACGTCACCACCGACCAGTTCGCCGGCGTCGCCGCGGACGAGGTGATCGACCCGCGCCCATGGTGTGAAATCGTCCGCCAGTGGACCACCTTCCACCCTGAATTCGCCTACTTGCCGCGCAAGTTCAAGATCGCCGTCAACGGCGCCAGCAGCGACCGCGCCGCCATCGAAGTGCACGACATCGGCCTTGAGCCGGTGCACAACGAAGCCGGCGAACTGGGCTTCCGCGTGCTGGTGGGTGGCGGCCTGGGCCGTACCCCGGTGGTGGGTTCGTTCATCAACGAATTCCTGCCCTGGCAAGACCTGCTCAGCTACCTGGACGCCATCCTGCGCGTGTACAACCGCTATGGCCGCCGGGACAACAAGTACAAGGCGCGCATCAAGATCCTGGTCAAGGCCCTCACCCCCGAGGTGTTTGCCCAGAAGGTCGATGCCGAAATGGAACACCTGCGCGGCGGCAGCACCACGCTGACCGAAGCCGAACTGCAACGCGTGGCCAAGCACTTCGTCGACCCCGAGTACAAGGCCTTGCCTGACTTCGCCGCCGAACTGAGCGCCCTCGACGCCGAGCACCCAGGCTTTGCCCGCTGGCGCGTGCGCAACACCCTGGCGCACAAGAAGCCCGGCTACGTGGCCGTGACCCTGTCGCTCAAGCCAACCGGCGTTGCCCCTGGCGACCTGACCGACAAGCAGCTGGACGCCGTCGCCGACCTGGCCGACCGCTACAGCTTCGGCCAGCTGCGCACCTCCCACGAGCAGAACATCATCCTCGCCGACGTCGAGCAGAGCCGTCTGCACGCACTGTGGCTGGAACTGCGCGAAGGTGGTTTCGCCACGCCGAACATCGGCCTGCTGACCGACATCATCTGCTGCCCGGGCGGCGACTTCTGCTCGCTGGCCAACGCCAAGTCGATCCCGATCGCCGAATCCATCCAGCGCCGCTTCGACGACCTGGACTACCTGTTCGACATCGGTGAGCTGGACCTGAACATCTCCGGCTGCATGAACGCCTGTGGTCACCACCACGTGGGCCACATCGGCATCCTGGGCGTGGACAAGAAAGGCGAGGAGTTCTACCAGGTGTCCCTGGGTGGCAGCGCCAGCCGCGACGCCAGCCTGGGCAAGATCCTCGGCCCTTCGTTCGCCCAGGAAGCCATGCCCGACGTGATCAGCAAGCTGATCGACGTCTACATCGAACAACGCACTGAAGATGAACGCTTCATCGACACCTACCAGCGCATCGGTATCGATCTGTTCAAGGAACGCGTCTATGCAGCGAATCATTAAGAACAACGCCGTCGTCGACGAAACCTGGCACCTGCTGCCCAAGGACGCGACGCTGGACGGCATCAGCAACTGCGACGACCTGATCGTGCCGCTGGCCCTGTGGCGCGAGCACGCTCACGCCCTCAAGGCCCGCGACGGCGGCCTGGGCGTGTGGCTGGACAGCGATGAAGAAGCCGAGGAAATCGGCGAGGACGTCGACCAGTTCCAGGTCATTGCCCTGAACTTCCCGGCCTTCACCGACGGGCGCAACTACTCCAACGCGCGCCTGCTGCGTGACCGCTACAAGTTCAAGGGCGAGCTGCGCGCCATTGGCGACGTGCTGCGCGACCAGTTGTTCTACCTGGCCCGTTGCGGCTTCGATGCCTTCGCCCTGCGCGCGGACAAAGACCCGTACGAGGCGCTGGAAAGCCTGAAAGACTTCTCGGTGACCTACCAGGCCGCCACTGACGAACCGCTGCCGCTGTTCCGTCGTCGCTGACCGCAACACCCCCGGTAGGAGCCGGCCTTGGCCGCGATGACGCCCGTAAGCGCACATCGCGGCCAAGGCCGGCTTTACCACAAGCGGACGTTTACCAGAACCGCTGCTGGCTGACCTTCTCCCACACCTTCCCCGCCACGTGCTCGACCGAATGGCTCGCCGCCAGGCCTACGCGTTCCTGCAGGCTTTTGCGCTCGGCGTAGTGCAGGTGGAACACCTCGGCCTGCTTGGCGCGCTCGGCCAGGTATTCGTCGCTGGTCTTGAGTTCGTCCACCAGCTGTTTCTCCAGCGCCGCCACGCCCAGCCACACTTCACCGGTGGCCACTTCGTCGATCGGCAACTGCGGGCGGTAACGGGCCACGAAGTTCTTGAACAGGCGGTGGGTGATGTCCAGGTCTTCCTGGAACTTCTCCCGGCCCTTCTCGGTGTTTTCGCCAAACACGGTCAGGGTGCGCTTGTATTCGCCGGCAGTCAGCACTTCGAAGTCGATGTCGTGCTTCTTCAGCAGCTTGTTGACGTTGGGCAACTGCGCCACCACGCCAATCGAGCCGAGGATGGCAAACGGCGCGCTAATGATCTTCTCGCCGATGCACGCCATCATGTAGCCGCCGCTGGCGGCCACCTTGTCGATGCACACGGTCAGCGGCACGCCGGCCTGGCGGATGCGCGCCAGTTGCGAGCTGGCCAGGCCATAGCTGTGCACCATGCCGCCGCCGCTTTCCAGGCGCAGCACCACTTCGTCCTTGGCCGTGGCCAGGGTCAGCAGCGCGGTGATCTCGTGGCGCAGGCTCTCGGTGGCCGAGGCCTTGATGTCGCCGTCGAAGTCGAGCACGAACACCCGCGGCTTGGCCTCGGCTTTCTTCTTGCCCTTTTTCTCGGCCTTGGCTTCCTGCTTGCGCAGGGCCTTGAGCTGGTCCTTGTCCAGCAGGGTCGATTCCAGGCGCTCGCGCAGGCCCTTGTAGAAATCGTTGAGCTTGCTTACCTGCAACTGGCCGGCTGTCTTGCGGCGCCCCTTGCCGCGCTGGGCGGCGATGGCGGTCAACACCACGATGATCGCCAGGACCAGGGTGACGGTCTTGGCGAGAAAACTCGCGTACTCGGAGAGAAACTCCACGGGGGGTACCTCAAAGGCTTCAAAGGGTCATTCTACGGGGAGGATCTGGCGGGTGTCTAACTCTTGGAATCAGGTGGTCGCGACGCGAATCTTCGCTCGGACAAACAAAGGCGTACGAGGTGATCCCACAGGCATGGATTGGCCCGAAACAGACCGTAGGAGCCGACCTTGGTCGCGATGCGCCGCGCGGGCGGCGCGCGGTCTCGAGAGCGCCGAGCAAACCCAAGACATGCAGCCTGTCGCCGCTGCCGTCGACGGAGGATTCCAGAGGTGCCTGTCGATGTTGTTGTGGCGATCTCAAGATCGAGCGCCGCCCGCGCGGCGCATCGCGAGCAAGCTCGGCTCCTACCGTTTGTTTCGGGCCAGTCATGCCCTTGGCATTGCCTTGTCCGCCTGTGATTGCCTGGCGTAGGGGCTGCAGAATGGCAATTCAAACAAGCGTATGTTTTTTCATTGACAGGCCCCCGGCATCCTCATAACCTCCAAGGCACTTTCAACGTACCGGGACGACGCGGACGTGGGCAGCATCTATCTGATTCGACATGGCCAGGCCAGCTTCGGCGCCGATGACTACGACGTGCTGTCGCCGCTGGGCATGCGCCAGGCGCAGGTCCTGGGCGCGCACCTGGCCGACCTGGGCCTGCACCTGGACCGCTGCGTGGCTGGCAGCCTGCGGCGCCAGCAGGCCACCGCGCACCTGGCGCTGGAAGCCATGGGCGTGGCCGACCTGGTGGTGGAGACCGACCCGGCCTTCAACGAATTCGACGCCGAGGCGGTGATCCGCGCGCTGCTGCCCGACCTGCTGCCCGACGAGCCCGAGGCGCTGCACATCCTGCGCAACGCGGCGCACAACCGCGGCGAGTTCCAGCGCCTGTTCGCGCTGCTGATGGGCCGCTGGCACGGCGGCCAGCATCCCACCCCGGAAACCGAAAGCTGGGCGGCCTTCGTCGCCCGCGTCGAGGCCGGCCTGCAGTGCCTGCTGGCCCAGGCCGGCAGCGGCACCAACATCGCCGTGTTCACCTCGGGCGGCACCATCGCCGCCCTGCTGCACCTGATTACCGGCGTCTCTGCCGCCCAGGCTTTCGAGCTGAACTGGCAGATCGTCAACACCTCGCTCAGCCAGCTGAAATTCCGCGGCCGCGAGGTAGCCCTGGCTTCCTTCAACAGTCACACTCACCTGCAACTGCTGAAGGCGCCGGAGTTCATCACCTACCGATGAGCCCGGCCCACTGCAATACCTGTCGTTAGCCCCATTGAGAAAAAGGATCGAAGCATGAGCACCCTAGAGAAAGCCCAAGAAGCAATGCAGGCCAAGTTCGACCCGTCCGCCGCTGCCGGCCTGGACCTGGTCTTCGGCTTCCGCATCGACGACACCAAGAACTTCTCGCTGGTGGTGAAGGACAAAACCTGCCAACTGCTGCAGGGCGAAAACCCTGACGCCCAGGTGACCCTGGTGATGGACGAGGAAACCCTGAAGGGCATCGTCAGCGGCGAGACCGACGGCATGCAGGCCTTCATGGGCGGCAAGCTGCGCGCCGAAGGCGACATGATGCTGGCGATGAAACTGAGCGAACTGTTTCCAGGCTGATACATCTCTGGTAACAAAAAAGCACCCGGCTCAATAGCCGGGTTCTTTTTGCCTGCCACAACCGCGTAGCAGCTGCCGCAGGCTGCGTCACTCTCCAGCACTCCACCCCGATATTTCGGGCATGAAAAACAGCGGACGCCGCCTGGCGGCAGCTGCTACGGGGCGCATTTCAATGCAAGGGCTTTGCCAATTGCGGAGATAAATTTTCGGGGAAAACTATCCAAAATGATGGCCCCTGTATTCAATAATAAGTCTCATTATGTTACAAGTTAGCATCCTTCTTAAGATTGTGGTGCGAAGTGCTGGTTCCATTTTTGATCATGCTGCGCGAAGGGATTGAAGCCGCGCTCATCGTTGGCATCATTGCCAGTTACCTGAAGCAGACCGGTCGCGGTCAGTGGATGCCTGCCGTGTGGATCGGCGTGTTCCTGGCGGCTGCCCTGGCGCTGCTGGTCGGCGGCGGCCTGGAAATGGTCAGCGCCGAGTTCCCGCAGAAGCAGCAGGAGCTGTTCGAAGGCGTGGTCGGCCTGGTGGCCGTGGCCATCCTCAGCTCCATGGTGTTCTGGATGCGCAAGGTGGCCCGCTCCATCAAGCACGCCCTGCACGAGTCCCTGGACCAGGCCCTGGCCGGCTCCAACAACCAGGTCTTCGCCCTGATCGCCATGGTGTTCTTCGCCGTGGCGCGTGAATCGCTGGAAACCGTGTTCTTCCTGCTGGCCGTGTTCCAGCAGAGCGAAGGCGCCGGCGCGCCACTGGGCGCCCTGCTGGGCCTGATCGTCGCCGTGGCCGTGGGCATGGCCATCTATAGCGGCAGCATGCGCCTGAACCTGGCCATGTTCTTCCGCTGGACCGGCCTGTTCATCCTGGTGGTGGCCGCCGGCATCCTGGCCAACTCGGTGCGCTCGCTGCACGAGGCCGGCCTGTGGAACCACCTGCAGGACGTGGTGTTCGACATCAGCGCCATCCTGCCCATGGACGGCCCGACCGGCTCGGTGCTGGCCGGCATGTTCGGCTACCAGGACGCGCCAACCGTCAGCGTGCTGGGCGCCTACCTGTTCTACCTGGTCTTCGCCCTGGTGATCTTCTTCCTGCCGGCCAGCGCCCCCGTGGGCCGCAAGCCAGCTCCCGCTACTCACTCCTAAGGCTTTTTCAGTCAATGTCCAATCAAGCCCCAGGCCTGTCGCCGCGCGTCCTGCGCGCGGCCGTGGCCGGCTCCGTGGTGGTGATGCTCGCCGCCGGCGCACTGTTCTACTACGCCTCCCAGGTGGCCTCGTCCAAGCGCCAGGCCAACCATGACGAAATCGTCGTCAACATTCACCCGCACAGCTGCGAGCCCAACGCCCTGACCGTGCCGGCCGGCCGCGCCAGCTTCCGCATCGTCAACAAGTCGGAACGTGCCGTGGAATGGGAAATTCTCGACGGCGTGCTGGTGGTGGAAGAGCGCGAGAACATCACCCCGGGCATGAGCCAGGTGATCAACGCCAACCTGGCGCCCGGCGACTACGCCATCACCTGCGGCCTGCTTAGCAACCCGCGCGGCACCCTCAAGGTCACCCCTACCGCCGAGTCCGACGCCAACGCCAAGGCCCGCCCGTCGATGGTGGCGTTCGTCGGCCCGCTGTCCGAATTCCGCGTGTACCTGAGCCTGCAGGGCAGCGCCCTGGTGCGCGCCGTGGACACCCTGAACCAGGCCATCACCGCCGGTGACCTGGCCGCGGCCCGCGCCGCCTACGTGCCGGCCCGCGTTGCCTACCAGGGCCTGGCTGCCGCCTCCCAGCGCTTCTCCGAGCTGGACAACGGCATCAACGCTCGCGCCGACTACTACGAGAAACGCGAGCAGGACCCAGGCTTCGGCGGCTTCCACCGCATTGAATACGGCCTGTTCCAGCAGCAGAGCCTGGACGGCCTGGCGCCGGTGGCGCAGAAGCTGGCCAGCGACGTCGCCGAGCTGAAAACCCAGCTGCTGGCGCAGAACCTGCCGCCAGAGCAGCTTGTCGGGATTGTTGCGCGCAACCTGCACAGCCTGGCCGACGTGCGCACCAACGGCGAGGAAGAGCGCTACAGCCACGCCGACCTGAACGGTTTCGCCGCCAACCTGGCTGCCGCCCGCAAGGTGGTCGACCTGCTACGCCCGGTGCTGGCCAAGTCCGCCGCCGACCTGCTGGTGAAGATTGACGCCGCTTCCGCTGACCTGGACAGCCAGCTGGCCAGCCTGCGCGACGGCGACAGCTACCTCTCGTATGACAAGGTCGGCCCGGATCAGCGCAAGCAGATCGCCGACAAGGCCAAGGCACTGGCCGACGCACTCGACGGAATCGATCCCGCCCTCGGCCTTTCGGCCCTGTAAAGACAGACGACGACACTGATGAGCGATACCAAGAACAGCAACACCCCGGTCGACGCGCAACGCCGTCGCGTGCTGATGGGCATGGGCGCCGCCGGCGTCGCCCTGGCCGGCAGCGCCCTGAGCTGCCCGGCCATGGCCGCCGCCCAGGCGCAGGTGGCCGAAGCGCCGAAAAGCGAAAAGACCCAGGACCGCCACGACTACCATGGCCAGCACCAGAGCGGCATCGTCACGCCGCGCCCGGCAGCTGGCATGATGGTGGCCTTCGACGTGCTGGCCAGCGACCGCAAGGACCTGGAGCGGATGTTCAAGCTGCTGGACAGCCGCATCAAGTTCCTGATGACCGGCGGCGAAGTCGAGCAGGTAGACCCCAAGCTGCCGCCGGTGGACTCGGGCATCCTCGGCCCGGTCGTGACCCCGGACAACCTGACCATCACCGTGTCGGTGGGCGCTTCGCTGTTCGACGAGCGCTTCGGCCTGGAACACGCCAAGCCCAAGCACCTGATCCAGATGGTCGGTTTCCCCAACGACGCCCTGGAGCCGGGCCTGTGCCACGGCGACCTGACCCTGCAGTTCTGCTCCAACACGCCGGACACCAACATCCACGCCCTGCGTGACATCGTCAAGAACATGCCCGACCTGCTGCTGGTGCGCTGGAAGCAAGAAGGCACCGTGCCTGCACAGGCGCCGAAGAAGGCCGATGCCCCCGCCGAGAGCGCGCGCAACTTCCTCGGTTTCCGCGACGGCTCGGCCAACCCCGACTCCAACGACAACAAGGCCATGGACGCCATTGTCTGGGTGCAACCGGGCAGCGAAGAGCCGGCCTGGGCCGCCAACGGCAGCTACCAGGCCGTGCGCCTGATCCGCAACTTCGTCGAGCGCTGGGACCGCACCCCGCTGCAGGAACAGGAAAGCATCTTCGGCCGCAAGAAGACCACCGGTGCACCGTTCGACGGCGCCACCGAGCACGACGTGCCCGACTACCACAAGGACCCGGCCGGCAAGCTCACGCGCCTGGACTCGCACATCCGCCTGGCCAACCCGCGCACCCCCGAGTCCCAGGCCAACCTGATCCTGCGTCGCCCGTTCAACTACTCCAACGGCGTGAACAAGAACGGCCAGCTGGACATGGGCCTGCTGTTCATCTGTTACCAGGCCAACCTGGAAAAAGGTTTCATCACCGTGCAGACCCGCCTCAACGGCGAGCCGCTGGAGGAATACCTCAAGCCCATGGGCGGCGGTTATTTCTTCACCCTGCCGGGGGTAAAAGACGACCAGGACTACATCGGTCGTTCGCTGCTGCAAGCTACCAAAACCAAAAACGCTTAAGTCTTTGACACCATCGGGGATCCCTTTCATGAAGAAGTCGCCACTCGCTTTGCTGCTGTCGCTTGGCCTGCTCCACGCACCGGTCTCGGCCTTCGCCGCCGACAACTCCCCGCTGGACCTGGTTCAGCCGATCTCGGACTACAAGATCTACGTGACCGAAGAGCTGGACAAACTGGGCGCCGAAACCCAGAAGTTCACCGACGCCATCAAGAAAGGCGACCTGGAAACGGCCAAGAAGCTGTACGCCCCGACTCGCGTGCACTATGAGTCCATCGAGCCGATCGCCGAGCTGTTCAGCGACCTCGACGCCTCGATCGACTCCCGCGTCGACGACCACGAGAAAGGCGTGACCGCCGAAGACTTCACCGGCTTCCACCGCCTGGAATACAGCCTGTACTCGGAAAAGACCACCAAGGGCCTGGAAGGCCTGGCCGACAAGCTGAACACCGACGTCAAGGACCTGCAGGCCCGTGTGGCCGGCCTGACCTTCCCGCCTGAGAAAGTCGTGGGCGGCGCTGCCGCACTGATGGAAGAAGTGGCGGCCACCAAGGTGTCCGGCGAAGAAGACCGTTACAGCCACACCGACCTGTACGACTTCCAGGGCAACGTTGACGGCGCGAAGAAAATCTTCGACCTGTTCCGCCCACAAGTAGCCAAGAAAGACGCGGCCTTCGTGAGCAAGGTCGACAAGAACTTCGCCACCGTGGACAAGATCCTGGCCAAGTACAAGACCAAGGACGGCGGCTACGAGACCTATGACAAGGTCAAGGACGCTGACCGCAAGGCGCTGATCGGCCCGGTCAACACCCTGGCCGAAGACCTGTCCACCCTGCGTGGCAAGCTGGGCCTGAACTAAGCCCTGCACCGGCCCCTCCCTCTGGGCAGGGGCCATTGTGGGAGCTGGCTTGCCAGCGAGCTTTTAGTTGCCCCTGAAAAGCTCGCTGGCAAGCCAGCTCCCACAATCTGCCTTACTGATCCCCCTGCAACACCCCCGCCTATAACGCCCTCCTCCCCTTGTCCCCTGCCCTGCCGCGCATTAGATTGTTCAATGATCTGACGCCTCCAGAATAAGCAAAAGGGATAACCATGGCGCTTACCGACCAGTCCACTGCCGTGCGCAGCGGTGAAGAGCTCGATGCCGCACGTATCGACCCGTACCTCAAGGCGCACATCCCCGGCCTTGCCGGCACACCGGTGATCAGCCAGTTCCCCGGTGGCGCGTCGAACCTGACGTACCTGGTGAAATACCCCGAACAGGAATTCGTCCTGCGCCGGCCGCCGTTCGGCCACAAGGCCAAGTCGGCCCACGACATGGGCCGCGAGTACCGCATCCTCAACCAGCTCAACGCCGGCTTCCCGTACTGCCCCAAGGCCTACGTGCACTGCACCGACGAGGCAGTGATCGGCGCCGAGTTCTATGTGATGGAGCGGGTCAACGGCGTCATCCTGCGCTCGGAGATCCCCGCCGAACTGGGCCTGGACGCCGGCAAGACCCGCGCCCTTTGCCACAGTTTCATCGACAAGTTCGTCGACCTGCACCAGGTGGACTACCAGGCCTGCGGCCTGGGTGACCTGGGCAAGCCCGAGGGCTACGTGGCCCGCCAGATCAGCGGCTGGAGCGACCGCTACGACAAGGCCCGCACCCCTGACGCGCCGGCCTGGGACACGGTCAAGGCCTGGCTGGCCGACAAGCAGCCGGCCGACCACGCCAGGCCGGCCATCGTCCACAACGACTACCGCTTCGACAACGTCATCCTCGACGCCCGCGACCCGATGCAGATCATCGGCGTGCTGGACTGGGAACTGACCACCCTGGGCGACCCGCTGATGGACCTGGGCAACACCCTGGCCTACTGGGTGCAGGCCGACGACCCGGCGCCGGTGCAACTGATGCGCCGCCAGCCCAGCCACGCGCCGGGCATGCTCACCCGCCGCGAGTTCGTCGACTACTACGCCGAGCGCGCGGGCATCCGCATCGACAACTTCGACTTCTACTACACCTATGGCCTGTTCCGCCTGGCCGGCATCGTGCAGCAGATCTACTACCGCTTTTTCCACGGCCAGACCCAGGACAAGCGCTTCGCCCAGTTCATTCACATGAACAAGCTGCTGGAACAGATGAGCCTGAACGTCATCAAGCACTCCACCCTGTAAGGAAACCGAGATGTCCAAGACGCAATTGTTCGACCTCGACGGCAAGATCGCCTTCGTTTCCGGCGCCAGCCGCGGTATTGGCGAGGCCATCGCCAAACTGCTGGCCCAACAGGGCGCCCATGTCATCGTCTCCAGCCGCAAGCTGGACGGCTGCCAGCAGGTGGCGGACGCCATCATCGCCGACGGCGGCAAGGCCACCGCCATCGCCTGCCACATCGGCGAGATGGAGCAGATCCACCAGGTGTTCAGCCGCATCCGCGAAGAGTTCGGCCGCCTGGACATCCTGGTCAACAACGCGGCCACCAACCCGCAGTTCTGCAACGTGCTGGACACCGACCTGGGCGCGTTCCAGAAGACCGTGGACGTCAACATCCGCGGCTACTTCTTCATGTCGGTGGAAGCCGGCAAGCTGATGCGCGAGCACGGCGGTGGCAGCATCATCAACGTCGCCTCCATCAACGGCGTGTCGCCGGGCGTGTTCCAGGGCATCTACTCGGTCACCAAGGCCGCGGTCATCAACATGACCAAGGTGTTCGCCAAGGAATGCGCGCCGTTCGGCATCCGCTGCAACGCGTTGCTGCCGGGCCTCACCGACACCAAGTTCGCCTCGGCGCTGGTGAAGAACGACGCCATCCTCAACACCGCCCTGGCGCAGATCCCGCTCAAGCGCGTGGCCGCCCCCAGCGAGATGGCCGGCACCGTGCTGTACCTGGCCAGCGACGCCTCCAGCTACACCACCGGCGTGGCACTGAACGTGGACGGCGGCTTCCTGTCCTGACCCCAACAGCTCGCTGGCAAGCCAGCTCCCACATGGGCGCACTGCCAGCGAGCGCTTCACATCAAACTGGCAGGCTGCACTGGCCTTGGTAAGAGAGCTATCCTGCGAGCCAATCATTCACACCAGACCAGCAGGCTGCACTGGCCCTTGTGGGAGCTGGCTTGCCAGCGAGCTCCTAAACCCACACCGCGTCCCACAGCGGGTAGTCCCCAACGCGACTCACGAGCCCCGCCCGCACTGGATTTCGGACAATGTACCGTGCCAAAGCCAGCAGATCTTCCTCCTTGCGAATAGCCCGATCATGAAACCCCTGCTGCCAAAGTTGCCCCGAGCGACCCAGCAATCGATTTACAGCCTGGCTTGATCGTGACTTAGTCCTGCGCATGACTGCCGCCAAACTGCCTGTACGCAATTGAACCAGCCAATGAAAATGGTCCGGCATCACCACCCATGCCAAAGAATCCAGCCACGCTTCTTCCTCGGTTCGCATCAGCTCACGCACTACCAGTCGCCCCACCCGCCAATCAGCGAAGAACGCTTCGCGGTCAAAGGTATTGGTAGTCAAGACGTAGATTTGCCCCTCTCCTGAAAAGCGGCCTTTGCGTAATATCACTGAACAAGGCATTCCATTGCCTCCTTGGGAAAAATGGCAACGGTAACCACAGGTGCCCGGTGCGGGAAACATCGGTTGTGCTTCAGATTGTTAAAGCTCGCTGGCAAGCCAGCTCCCACAAAGGTAGGAGCTGGCTTGCCAGCGAGCTTTTTGGGACTCAAAGGGCTAAAATGCGCGCCCTGCCAAAAACAACGATCTGCCCCATGCCTTTCGAACTGAGCACCGACCCCACCACCCTCGCCATCCTTGCCGTGGTCGCCTTCGTGGCCGGCTTCATCGACGCCATCGCCGGCGGCGGCGGGCTGCTGACCACCCCGGCCCTGCTGACCGCCGGCCTGCCGCCGCACCTGGTGCTGGGCACCAACAAGCTGAGCTCCACCTTCGGCTCGGCCACCGCCAGCTTCACCTTCATCCGCCGCAAGCTGTTCCACCCCAAGGAATGGTGGCCTGCCATCATCTTTACCCTGGTGGGCTCGCTGCTGGGCGCCGTGGCAGCGCACTACATGCCCTCGGAATGGCTGAACAAGATGCTGCCGGTGATCGTCTTTGCCTGCGGTGTGTACCTGCTGTTCGGCGGCACGCCCAAGGGGCCGGTGGACAGCCACGCGCAGATCAAGCAGAAACGCCAGGTGCCCCAAGGCCTGGCGCTGGGCTTCTACGACGGCGTGGCGGGCCCGGGCACGGGCGCGTTCTGGACGGTCAGCTCGATGCTGATGTACCCCATCGACCTGGTCCGCGCCAGCGGCGTGGCGCGCACCATGAACTTCGTCAGCAACGCGGCGGCGCTGGCGGTGTTCATCATCAATGGCAGCGTGGACTGGCTGATCGGCCTGAGCATGGGCACCTGCCTGATGGTCGGTGCCTTCTTCGGCGCGCGCAGCGCCATCAGCGGTGGGGCGAAGTTCATTCGCCCGGTGTTCATTACCGTAGTGCTGGGGCTGACCGTGCGGCTAGCCTGGCAGCACTGGTTCAGCCAGGCCTAAACGCTCTGCCACGTAGTGGTCGATCAAGTACCGCGCGATCGACCGCGACGCCGGCAGCGGCGGCAGTTCATGCACGTTGAACCACTGGGCGTCCTCGATCTCGTCGGCCTGGGGCACGATCTCGCCGCTCTCATACTCGGCGTGGAAGCCCAGCATCATCGAGTGCGGGAACGGCCAGCATTGGCTGCCCAGGTAGCGGATGTTCCGAACCTTGACCTGCACCTCTTCCATCACCTCGCGGCGCACGCAGTCCTCGGCCGACTCGCCCGGCTCGGCGAAGCCTGCCAGGGTGCTGTAGACGCCGGTGACGAAGCGCGGTGAGCGCGCCAGCAGAATCTCGTCGCCACGGGTGATCAGCACGATCATGCTCGGCGAGATGCGCGGGTAGCTGCGCAGGTCGCACGGCTGGCAGTACATGGCGCGTTCCCAGTGGATCTGGCTCATGGGCTGGCCGCAGCTGCCGCAGAAGCGGTGCTCGCGGGCCCAGGTGCCGATCTGCGCGGCGTAGGCCAGCAGCTTGTAGGTGTCGAAGTCGCCCTGCAGCATGAACTGGCGCAGGCCCTGCCACTGCACGCCGTCGATGTCGGCGGGGCCGTGCAGCTCCAGCAGGTACACCGGCTCGCCGTCGAAGTGGCCGATGCCGTGCTCGGCCAGCACGTCCAGCCCCTGTTTCTTCAGCCATTCACGGGGGAACAGCACGCCGTTGGCGTCGAAGGCAAAGCCCTGGGCGCAGCGGGCCACGGCCCAGCCCCCGGACAGGCTGGTATCCAGTACAGCGGTGGTCCAGCGTTGAGACATCAGGGGCTCCTTATCGAATGTCAGTCATCGAACTGCGGTGTCTGTTTGCTCATGCTCGCGGCCATGGCCACGCGCAGGTCAGTGCTCTGCAGCATCGCCGCGTTCCAGGTGGCGATGTATTCCAGGCCGTCGGCAATGCTGTGATCGCGCATGTAGCCGATCATGGTCTTGGTGCCGGCGATGGCGATCGGCGACTTGCCGGCAATGTCGGCAGCGATGGCAAATACGCCATCGAGCAGGCTCGCGGTGTCGGGGTACACGCGGTTGACCAGGCCGATGCTGCGCGCTTCCTCGGCATCGACCTTGCGCCCGGTGTAGGCCAATTCCCTGAGGATGCCATCACCGATGATGCGTGGCAAACGTTGCAGCGTACCTACGTCGGCGGCCATGCCCATGTCCACCTCCTTGATCGAGAAGTGCGCGTCGGCGGCGGCGTAGCGCATGTCGCAGGCGGCGATCAGGTCGATGGCGCCACCGATGCAGTAGCCCTGCACCGCCGCCAGCACCGGCTTGCGGCAGCGGTCCACGGCGTTGAACGAGGCCTGCATCTCGAGGATCTTGCGCCGCAGGGCGCGGGCGTTGCGGCCGGTGTCCTTGCCCAGTTCGCTGGCCACCGAGGCCAGCAGGCTCAGGTCGATGCCGGCGGAGAAATGCTTGCCGGCGCCGCTGAGCACCACCACGCGCACCGCCTCGGTGTCGTCCACCCACTGGAAGATCTCGATGATCTCGCGCCAGAACGCCGCGTTCATGGCGTTGACCTTGTCGGGGCGGTTGATCTGCACGTGGGCGACGTGGCCCTTGAGTTCGACGTGGAAGGCCTGGTACTCGGTCATGGCGGGCGTCCTTTGTTATTGATGGGTAGGACTATACCAAGACAATGCGTCAGGAAAAGCGTGCTCCACAGGTTGGCCGAAATGCCCTGTTGTGGGAGCTGGCTTGCCAGCGAGCTTTTGAATGCCTCAACAGCTCGCTGGCAAGCCAGCTCCCACATTTGGGCTCATGAGGCCTTGGCGCGCTCCTGGGCCGGGCACTGGGCACGGTGCAGGTTGAGTGCAGTATTGATAATGCCGATGTGGCTGAACGCCTGGGGGAAGTTGCCCAGCATGCGCCCGCCATGGGGGTCATACTGCTCGGCCAGCAGGCCGAGGTCATTGCACAGGCCGCTGAGGCGTGCGAACAGCGCCTGGGCGTCGTCCATGCGGCCGAGCATGGCGTAGACGTCGGCCAGCCAGAACGAACAGACCAGGAAGGTCCCCTCGCCCGGCTCCAGGCCGTCGCAGCCGGTGGCGGTGTCGTAGCGCAGCAGCAGGCCATTGCGCATCAGGCGCTGCTCGATCTGCGCCAGGGTGGCCAGGAAGCGCGGGTCGTCCACCGGCAGGAAGCCGGTCAGGGCGATCTGCAACAGGCTGGCATCGGTCTGGCCGGAGCCGTAGGCCTGCACGAAGCCGCCGTGCCGCGGGTCCACGCCCTTGGCGCAGACGTCGGCATGTATGCGGTCCGCCACCGCCCGGTAGTGCTGGCTGCGCTCGGCATCGCCACCGTCGCCGGCCTGCAGCTTCGCCGAGCGGTCGAACGCCACCCAGGCCATGACCTTGGAGTGCACGAAGTGCTGTGGCTCGCCGCGGATCTCCCACAGGCCTTCGTCGGGCTGCTGCCAGATGCTTTCCAGGTACGGCATCACCACCTGGAAAATCGCCCGGCTGCGCGGGTGCCGTGGCAGGCCGCCGCGAATGGCCTGGGTCAAGGCATCAGCCACCTCGCCGTACACGTCCAGCTGCAGCTGGGTGGCCGCCGCGTTGCCGATGCGCACCGGCTGCGAGCCTTCATAGCCGCTCAGCCATGGCAGGATGTATTCGGGCAGGCGGCGCTCGCCGCCCAGGCCGTACATGATCTGCATCTGCTCCGGGTTGCCGGCCACCGAGCGCATCAGCCATTCGCGCCAGGCGCTGGCCTCCTCGAAATAGCCCAGGTTCATGAACGCCAGCAACGTCATGGTGGCGTCGCGCAGCCAGCAGAAACGGTAATCCCAGTTGCGCTCGCCGCCCAGGAACTCCGGCAGCGAGGTGGTGACGGCGGCGACGATGCCGCCGGTGGGCTCAAAGGTCAGCGCCTTGAGCACGATCAGCGAGCGCTTGACCTGCGCGGTGTAGGGCCCCACGTCGGGGCAGCGGTCGGAGAACGCCCGCCAGAACGCCTCGGTCTCTGCCAGCGCCGCCTCGCCGTCGAAGGCCTCGCGCACCGGCAGGATGGAATCCTGGTAGGTCAGCACGAACACCCGGCGCTCGCCAGGGGCCACGCTGAAGCGGCTGCCGGTGGCGTGGTCCACCGCCTCCAGCGCCGTGGCGCTGTGCAGCACGAGCATTTCCGGGCCGGCCACGGCGGTGAGAATCTGCGCATGGGCCTGCTCCACCCACGGCACGCTGCTGCCGTAGTCGAAGCGGATGATCAGCTCCATGTCGAACGCCACCTCGCCGCTCAGCCCTTCGACGATGCGCACCACGCTGCTGTGCTCGCCCGGCGGCATGAAATCGATCAGCCGCGCCTGGCCGTTGGCAGTGGTGAAGGTGGTGTCCAGCACCAGGGTGCCGTCGCGGTAGGCGCGGCTGGCCTCGAACGGCTCGCTGGGCGCTAGGCGCCAGCGGCCGTTGTGCTCATCGCCCAGCAGCGCGGCGAAGCAGGCCGGGGCGTCGAAACGGGGGAAACACAACCAGTCCAGCGAGCCCTGCTTGTCGACCAGCGCGGCAGTCCTGCAATTGCCGAGCAAGGCATAGTCTTCAATCAATGCGGCCATGGTGGGGTCAACCTTGTGCGGGAGAATTCAGCGGGTGTGCGGCGCCCTCGGCAGGATCAGGTCACGGATGGCGTCGGCCACCCCCTGCTCGCGGTTGCTGGCGGTGACGTGGTCGGCGTGGGCCTTGACCGCGTCCTCGGCCTGGCCCATGGCAACGGACAGCCCGGCGCGCTTGAACATCGCCACGTCGTTGCCGCCATCACCCAGCACCGCCGTCTGCGCCAGCGGCACCTTGAGGTGCTCGGCCAGTTCGGCCAGGGCCTCGCCCTTGTTGGCCAGCAGCGCGGTCACGTCCAGGTAGTAGTTCTGCGAGCGGGCGGCCAGGGCCTGGCCCTTGATCAGCCCGCTGAGCTGCTGCTCCAGCCGCGCCAGCAGGTCGAAGTCGGCGCAGGTGGCGACGATCTTGTCGACGCGGTCCAGGTACGGGGTGAAGTCATCGACCTGCACGTAGCCGTAGCCCAGGGCATCGAGTTCCTTGCCCAGGTACTGGGTGTCGGGGTTGGTCAGGTACCACTCGTCGTCAGCGAACAGCCACACCGCCACCGGGTGCTGGGCGAACAGTGCCAGGCTGGTCTCCACGGCGCGGCGGTCGACGCAGTGCTGCGCCACCACGCCGCCGTCGGGGTTGGCCAGGGTGCCGCCGTTGAAGGCGGCAAAGGGCACGTCGATGCCCAACTGCTGGACGATCGCCAGCATGGCCCGCGGCGGCCGCGCACTGGCCAGGCTGAAGGCAATGCCCGCCTCGCGCAGTTGCCGGACGGCGGCCAGCACGCGGTCGCCGACGCTGTGGTCGGGCAGCAACAGGGTGCCGTCCATGTCGCTGAGCACCAGGCGGATGAGGTCGTTCGGCGCGTCACTCATCCCAGGCTATGCCAGGAGCGGCCATCACGGGCCAGCAGTTCCTCGGCCGACTCCGGGCCGTCTTCACCGGCAGCGTAGGTGTCGATCTTGCCGCCGTCGCGCCAGGCGTCCAGGAACGGCTGCACCGCACGCCAGCCGTTCTCGATGTTGTCGGCGCGCTGGAACAGGGTCTGGTCGCCGGTCAGGCAGTCGTAGATCAGCGTCTCGTAGCCGGTCGACGGCTGCATCTGGAAGAAATCCTTGTAGGCGAAGCCCAGCTCGACGTTCTCCATCACCAGCGCCGGCCCGGGCCGCTTGGCCATCAGGTCGAACCACATGCCCTCGTTGGGCTGGATCTGGATGCGCAGGTAGTTGGGCGCCAGGCGCTCCACCTCGGTATCGCGGAACTGCGCGTAGGGCGCCTGCTTGAAACAGATGGCAATCTCGGTGTCGCGCACGCTCATGCGCTTGCCGGTGCGCAGGTAGAACGGCACGCCCACCCAGCGCCAGTTGTCGATCATCACCTTGAGGGCGACGAAGGTCTCGGTGCGGCTTTCCGGGTCGACCTTGGGTTCCTGGCGGTAGCCGGGCTTGCCGCCCTCGCCCGCCGTGTACTGGCCGCGCACCGAGTTCTTCAGCGCGTCGGCCTTGGACCAGGGGCGGATGGCACCCACCACCTTGGCCTTCTCGCCACGCACCGCATCGGCGCCAAAGGCGGCCGGCGGCTCCATGGCGACCATGGCCAGCAGCTGGAACAGGTGGTTGGGCACCATGTCGCGCAGGGCGCCGGTGCTGTCGTAGAAATTGCCCCGTGTCTCTACCCCGACGGTCTCCGCCGCGGTGATCTGCACGTGGTCAATGTAGTGATTGTTCCAGAAGGCCTCGAAGATGCCGTTGGAAAAACGGCTGATGAGGATGTTCTGGACGGTTTCCTTGCCCAGGTAGTGGTCGATCCGGTAGATCTGCTTCTCGCTCATGACGCTCAACAGGCAGGCGTTGAGGGCCTCGGCGGTGGGCAGGTCGGAACCGAAGGGTTTTTCGATCACCACGCGGCGGAAGGCGTCGGGCTGCTCCTGGAGCAACCCGGCGTGGCCAAGACGCTGCGCCACTTCACTGAAGAAGCGCGGCGAGGTGGCCAGGTAGAACACGGCATTGCCGGTGCGGTTGGCGGCTATGCGCTCGCCAATCGCCTGGTAGGTGCCATCGTCGAGAAAATCGCCACTGATGTAGCTGATGCGCTTGGCAAGCTTGGCCCACAGCGCCGGGTCGAGGGCCTTGTCGGCCCCCTCCGGGTTTTTCGCGCGGGCCTGCTCGATGATGAAATCGTGCAGCTTGGCAGCGAAGTCAGCATCGCTGACCTCGTTGTGGTCGACACCGACGATATGCAGGCCATTGTCCAGCAGACCGTCGCGACTCAGGTTGTACAGCGCCGGCATGAGCAGGCGCTTGACCAGGTCGCCATGGGCGCCAAAGAGAAACAGCGTAGTGGGGGGTGCTGCGTCTACCTTGGACTTTGCCCGTGTCATTTAGGAACCTCGATATGACCGCCGAAACCAAAGCGCATCGCCGACAGCAGCTTGTCGCCGTAGGTGCTTTCCTGGCGGGAACGGAAACGTGCGAACAGCGAACCTGCCAGCACCGGTACCGGTACTGCCTGCTCCACTGCCGCGTCAATGGTCCAGCGACCTTCACCGCTGTCCGACACCGAGCCCGAGTAGCCATCCAGCGCCGGGTCACCGACCAGCGCGTCGGCGGTCAGGTCCAGCAGCCAGGAGGAGACCACGCTGCCGCGGCGCCAGACTTCGGCGATCTCGGCCAGGTTCAGGTCAAAGCGCTGGTCTTCCGGCAGCGCGGTGCTGTTCTTGGTCTTCAGAATGTCGAAGCCTTCGGCGAAGGCTTGCATCATGCCGTATTCGATGCCGTTGTGGATCATCTTCACGAAGTGGCCGGAACCGGCCGGGCCTGCGTGGATGTAGCCATGTTCGGCGTTGTTGTGCTCACCTTCGCGACCCTTGGTGCGCAGGATGTCGCCCACGCCGGGGGCCAGGCAGGCGAACAGCGGGTCCAGGCGCTGGAAGATCGCGGCTTCGCCACCGATCATCATGCAGAAGCCACGGTCCAGGCCCCATACGCCGCCGGAGGTGCCGACGTCGACGTAGTGCAGCTGGCGCTCGGCCAATTGCTTGGCGCGACGGATGTCGTCCTTGTAGAAGGTGTTGCCGCCGTCGATGATCACGTCATCGGGCTCCAGCAGGTCAGCCAGCTGCTGGATGGTGTCCTCGGTTGGCGCGCCCGCAGGCAGCATGACCCAGACTGCACGGGGTGCGTCCATCTGACGCACCAGGTCTGCCAGGTCAGTCGCCGTCACGGCGCCTTCTTCACCCAGTTTTGCCACGGAAGACTGATCGCGGTCCCAGACCACGGTCTGATGGCCTCCGCGCATCAGTCTTCTCGAAATATTGCCGCCCATGCGGCCCAGTCCCACGATTCCCAATTGCATGCCGGTGCTCCACTGATGCGTAAATAGGTGTGTCACACCTTCAAAGCGCTAATGGTCTCAAAGCTTAGTACAGGGTTGCCAGAGTTAGTTTCGACTTTAGCCGTTCGTCGCTGCACTTTTTTCTTCAAACCTACTGTCATCAAGCGTTCTTCAACGTCTGCGGGCACTTGCCGGCACATGAAGAAAAAGACACGCCGACCATGAAAAATAAAAAAGTTCCCTTGGCGCGCAAAAGAAATCAAAATCCGCGCCGACAGAGGTACAGACAGGCCTGGCAAACGCTCAAGGTCGGCTATCCTCACTGTGAGACATGCCATTTGCGAGGTGAGCAATGGGAACTTTACTGCCAGCAACACCCCCCCAAACCCTCTATGTCACGGTGCGTCGTGACGAACTGCGCGAATTGAAAGAAGAACGCGACCAGCTGCAGAAAAAGGTCGCCCACCTGACCATGATGCTCTTGCAGTCCCAGCAGGACACCGGCCTTGCCGGTGGCGCCCAGGCCAAGATCGCCTGATTCGCTGTCCCTCCCCGTCCCGGCAGGGTTTCGCCCTGCCGGCCAACGCTGGAACCCTTTCCTGATATCAACCCTGCCTGCCCCGCACCTAGAGTGCCTGGCCCCGGCGCGCCGCATTCGGCGGCCGCCAGTTGCAGAGGATTGGTACGTGAAAGGATTCGCATTGGTTGCACTGCTGTTGACCCCGGTTGCCGCCCAGGCCTGCCAGACCGCCAGCGAGGCGGACGCTGCGCAGCTGTTCGAGCGCTGGAACGGCGCCCTGCAAAGCGGCGACCCTGGCCTGGTGGCAGCCACCTACCAGATCGACGCGGTGCTGCTGCCCACCCTGTCCAACCAGGTGCGCCTGACCCAGGCCGAACGGCTGGAATATTTCCAGCAGTTCCTGCAGAAACGCCCCAGCGGCCGCGTCATCAGCCGCAGCGTGCGCAGCCAGTGCGACACGCTGCTGGACGCCGGGGTCTACGAGTTCACCTTCGCCGCCAGCGGCGAAACCGTGCAGGCGCGCTACAGCTACACCTGGGACTGGGACGGCAAGCAGTGGCTGATCGGCAGCCATCATTCGTCGCTGATGCCCCAGGGCTGATGTCTTTGTGGGAGCTGGCTTGCCAGCGAGCTTTTAGGGCCTCAACAGCTCGCTGGCAAGCCAGCTCCCACAACAACGTCGTACAACCCAACGTTCTGATGTGTTTCTAGAAATTTCATTCTAACCCCGCCACCCCGCCAAACCCGCGTATTTCAAGGCCCCGCCCCCAACCGCTCCACCCCACAACAGCATCCCGACCTTCCGTCAGTCGTGCCGTGACCACGGAGTCTGAATTTTTTCCTACACTCAAAACTCAGCCCGCACACCGCTCGGGAGGCGCGACCGTAAAAAGTCGAAACTTCCGTATTAGCGGCAGGTCAGGTTAAAGGTAGGCCGCGGATATGGAGTGCATTTCAGCGGCTGGCCAACCCCACCCCGTCAATTCGCCACCGGCAGGATCGCCGGCGTGCGTCGCGCTTGTGCGCTTGGCCGTGGGGTCGCTGGATCAAAATCAGGTGCTTGCCACACATGCATTAATGCACGGGAGAGAACAATGATCAGTGCCGCTGTCGAAATCCATGGAGAGCGTTTTAAACAGCAGGAAAGCGAACCGACTGAACTGGCGCAGATCGCATCGACGGGCAAGGTACTTCTACCCGAAGCACGTCATGATTCTCAGCGCCAGAAAGTATTGTTCGTCACGTCGGAAATCGCTGATCTGGTCAAGACCGGTGGCCTGGGTGACGTTTCCCAGGCGCTACCCCGCGCCATGAGCCCCCTGCACGATGTGCGGGTGTTGATCCCCGGTTACCCGCAAGTGCTCAACAGTGACAACCCCATCCACATCGTCGGCGAACTGGGCGGCCACGCGGCCCTGCCGCCGTGCAAGATCGGGCGCATGGACCTCAAGGACGGGCTGGTCATCTACGTGTTGATCTGCCCCGAGCTGTACGAGCGCGACGGCACCCCCTACGGCGCCAACAACGGCCGCGACTGGCCGGACAACCATATCCGCTTCGCCCGCCTGGGCCTGGCCGCCGCCGACATCGCCGCCGGCCTGGGTATGGTGCACTGGAAGCCCGACCTGGTGCACGCCCACGACTGGCCCGCCGGCATGGCCCCTGCCTATATGCACTGGCGCGGCCTGAGCACCCCTACCCTGTTCACCATCCACAACCTGGCTTACCAGGGCGTGGTCAGCCGTGCCTGCTGCCCCGAGCTGGGCGTGCCCGAGCATGCGCTGCAGCAGGAAGGCATGGAGTTCTACGGCAAGCTGTCGTTCCTCAAGGCGGGCATGGCCTATTCCAGCCACATCACCACGGTCAGCGCCACCTACGCCGAGGAAATCACCACCCCGGAATTTGGCTGCGGCCTTGACGGCTTCCTCAGCAGCAAGGCCTACCAAGGCCTGCTGGGCGGCATTCCCAACGGCATCGACGACAGCTGGGACTCGGCCACCGACCCGCACCTGATCTGCCCCTTCAGCCTCAACGACTGGGAAGGCAAGCAGGTCAACGCCGACCACGTGCGCCAGCTGTTCGAGCTGGACGACTCCGACGGCCCGCTGTTCGCCGTGGTCTCGCGCCTGGTGTACCAGAAAGGCCTGGACCTGACCCAGGGCGTGGCCGAATACATCGTCAACCAGGGGGGCCAGATCGCGATCATCGGCCGCGGCGAGCCGGAAGAGGAACAGGCCATGCGCGAGCTGGCCCAACGCTTCCCGGGCAAGATCAGCGTGCGCATCGGCTTCAACGAAACCGACGCCCGGCGCATGTTCGCCGGCAGCGACTTCCTGCTGATGCCCTCGCGCTACGAGCCCTGCGGCCTGAGCCAGATGTACGCCCAGCGCTATGGCTCGCTGCCGGTGGCACGCAACACCGGCGGCCTGGCCGACACCATCGAGGACGGCGTCACCGGCTTCCTGTTCAACGAGTCCACCGTGGCCAGCTACGAAGAAGCCCTGAGCCGGGCCTTCTACGTGTTCAGCAAGCCCGACCTGCTCAACGCCATGCGCTGCCTGTCCATGACCCAGCCGTTCAACTGGAGTCAGGCGGTGGAACCCTACGCCAAGCTTTACTCGGAACTCGTGCACAAATCGGTGGCCGTATCAGGTAGACACTAACGGAAGAGGTTTCATCGATGCCGCTACCGACACCTGAAACCTGGTCACATGGTGCACTGCTTCTGGATTCGGGCCTCACGCGCTTTGCGCTGTGGGCGCCCGACGCCTTCCACGTCAGCGTCGAACTGGGGGATGGGCAGTCACTGCCCATGCTGCCCCAGGACGACGGCTGGTTCGTGATCAAGGCGCACTGCCCACCGGGCACGGCCTACCAGTACCAGATCGACGGCGAACTGCGCGTACCCGACCCGGCGTCCCGCGCCCAGCAGGGCGACGTGCACGGCCCCAGCCTGGTGGTCGACCCCAACGCCTACCCCTGGCAGTTCACCGAGTGGGCCGGCCGCCCCTGGCACGAGGCGGTGATCTACGAACTGCATGTGGGCGCCCTGGGCGGCTTCACCGGCGTGGAGAAACACCTGGCGCGCCTGGCCGAGCTGGGCGTGACCGCCATCGAACTGATGCCCCTGGCGCAGTTCCCCGGCACCCGCAACTGGGGCTACGACGGCGTGCTGCCCTACGCACCACAGTCCTCCTACGGCACGCCCGAGCAGCTCAAGCACCTGATCGACGCCGCCCACGGCCATGGCCTGATGGTGATCCTCGACGTGGTGTACAACCACTTCGGGCCTGACGGCAATTACCTGGGCCGTTATGCCAAGGGCTTCTTCCGCCACGACCAGAAGACCCCGTGGGGCGACGCCATCGACTTCCGCCGCCCGCAGGTGCGTGACTTCTTCATCGACAACGCGCTGATGTGGCTGCTGGAATACCGCTTCGACGGCCTGCGCTTCGACGCCGTGCACGCCATCGAAGACCCCGATTTCCTCAAGCAGATGGCCGCGCGCATTCGCCAGCAGGTCGACGCCCCGCGCCACGTGTGGCTGACCCTGGAGAACGAGCTGAACCAGGCGCACCTGTTGGAAGAAGGCTACGACGCGCAGTGGAACGACGACGGCCACAACGCCCTGCACGTGCTGCTGACCGGCGAGACCGAGGCCTATTACGGCGACTTCGCCGAGCAGCCCACGCAGAAACTGGCGCGCTGCCTCAGCGAGGGCTTCATCTACCAGGGCCAGCGCAACCGCCACGGCGAGCCCCGTGGCGAGCCCAGCGGCCACCTGCCGCCCAACGCCTTCGTGCTGTTCCTGCAGAACCACGACCAGGTCGGCAACCGCGCCTTCGGCGAACGTCTGTCGCAGCTGTGCAGCAGCGACGCCCTGCGCGCGGCCACCACCCTACTGTTGCTGTCGCCCATGGTGCCGCTGCTGTTCATGGGCGACGAAGGCGCGGCCAGCGAGCCGTTCCTGTTCTTCACCGACCACCACGGCGAGCTGGCCAAGGCGGTGCGGGAGGGGCGGCGCAACGAGTTCGCCAGCTTCGCGGTATTCGCCGACGAAGAAAAACGCGAACACATCCCCGACCCCAACGCCGAACAGACCTTCGCCGCCTCGCGCCCCAGCTTTCCCGACGTGGACGCGCCCTGGCCGGTGCTCTACCGGACCCTGCTGGGCCTGCGCCGCGAGTACCTCACCGAGCACCTGCCCGGCAGCCGCTCGCTGGGCGCGCAGGTGCTCGCCGAAGGCGCGGTCAGCGCGCGCTGGCAGCTCAACGATGGCAGCGAACTGCGCATCGACCTCAACCTGAGCGCCGAGCCCGTGGCCGCCGAACTGCCCGACCCACGCCACCGCCTGTTCGACAGCCGCCAGGCGGCCGCCGAATCGGCCCCGGCACACCGCCTTCCCCCTTATAGCGCCCTGGTCAGCCTGACCCCTGCCGGAGATGATGCATGACTGATGAGCGACTGCGGACATTGGCGCAACACGCTGGCCTGGCCGTGCACTGGACCGACGCCAACGGCCGGCCACAAACCGTGGCCGACCCGGTGCTGCGCAAGGTGCTGGCCGGCCTCGGCCACCCTGCCGACACCGACGAGGCCGTGGCGGCCAGCCTTGAAGACCTGAACCGGGTGCGCCGCGACACGCACCTGCCGCCGCTGCTGACCGTGGACCACGGCCAGCCGCTGGACCTGGGCCGCTACTTCCCGGCCCACACCCCGTGCCAAGTATTCCTGGAAGACGGCGCCACCCTGGACCTGCGCCTGGACGCCCACGCCGCCCTGCCCGGCCTGCTGCCGCCCGGCTACCAGGACGTGCGCATCGAAGGCCAGCAGTTCACCCTGGCCGTGGCCCCGCAGCGCTGCTACAGCGTCGGCGATGCCGTGGGCGAAGCCGCGCCGCGGGCCTGGGGCCTCAGCGTGCAGCTGTACAGCCTGCGGCGCAGCGGCGACGGCGGCTTCGGCGACACCCAGGCACTGGAAGCCTTTGCCCGCAGCGCTGGCGAGCGCGGTTGCGACGCCCTGGCCATCAGCCCCATGCACGCCATGTTCAGCAGCGACGCCCACCGCTACAGCCCCTATTCGCCGTCCAGCCGGCTGTTCCTCAACTGCCTGTACGCCGCGCCCGGCGCCATTCTGGGCGAGCGCGCGCTGCGCGTGGCGCTGGATGACGCCGGCCTGGCGGAAACCCTCGGCCACCTCGAGCAGCTGCCGCTGGTGGACTGGCCGGCGGCCGCCGATGCCAAGTTTGCCCTGCTGCGGTCGCTGTACAACGGTTTCAGCCACGGCGACCACCCGCTGACCGCCGACTTCGCCAGCTTCCGCCACGCTGGCGGCGAAGCCTTGGAAAATCACTGCCGGTTCGAGGCCCTGCAGGCCGACTGCGCCGCCCGCGGTGCCAGCCAGGACTGGCGCCAGTGGCCCGCCGAGTGGCACGACCCACAAAGCCCCGCCATCGCCGAGTTCGCCCGCGAGCACAGCGATCAGGTCAGCTTCTACGCCTTCTGCCAATGGCTGGTGGCGCGCAGCCTGGAGCGCGCGCAAAACGCCGCCAGGGCCAGCGGCATGCGCATCGGCCTGATCGCCGACCTGGCGGTGGGTGCCGACGGCGCCGGCAGCCAGGCCTGGAGCCGCCAGGACGAGCTGCTGGCCGACCTCACCGTGGGCGCGCCACCGGACATCCTCAACCGCTCCGGCCAGGGCTGGGGTATCTCCGCGTTCAGCCCCGAAGGCCTGGTGCGCAACGGCTTCCGCGCCTTCATCGAAATGCTGCGGGCCAACTTCGCCCACGCCGGCGGCCTGCGTATCGACCACGTCATGGGCCTGCAGCGCCTGTGGGTGATCCCCATGGGCTCGTTGCCCAGCGAGGGCGCGTACCTGCACTACCCCATCGACGACCTGCTGCGCCTGCTGACCCTGGAGTCGCACCGCCACCAGGCCATCGTCCTCGGCGAAGACCTGGGCACCGTGCCCGACGGCTTGCGCGAAAAACTCAGCGCCCGGCACATGCTGGGCATGCGCGTGCTGCTGTTCGAACAGGCTCACCCCGGCCACTTCCACCCCGTGCTGCACTGGCCCGACAACGCCCTGGCCACCAGCACCACCCACGACCTGTCGACCCTGCATGGCTGGTGGAAGGCCCGTGACATCGACTGGAACCACAAGCTCAACCTCATCGACGAACACACCGAGCGCCACTGGCGCGAAACCCGCGAGCACGAGCGCCGCGGCCTGCGCCATGTGCTGGCGCAGGACAGCCAGAACTTCAGCGGGGAAGGTGAAGAGACCGACCAGGTCATCGATGCCTGCGTGCGCTTCCTCGGCCACACCCGCGCGCCGCTGGTGCTGCTGCCGGTAGAGGACGCCCTGGGCGTGGAGGAACAGCCCAACCTGCCCGGCACCATCGACAGCCACCCCAACTGGCGCCGGCGCTTCAACGGCGACAGCCAGGCGCTGCTCGACGACGAAGACGCCGCCCGGCGCCTGGAGCTGCTTGCCTGCGCCCGCCAACAAGCCAGCGAGCGTGACCGATGAAGGCCATGACCGGCAGCATTCGCCTGCAGTTCCACAAGGACTTCACCCTGGACGACGCCGCGGCCCGGGTGCCGTATTTCAAGCAGCTGGGCATCAGCCACATCTACGCCTCGCCCATCCTCAAGGCGCGGCCCGGCTCCATGCACGGCTACGACGTGGTCGACCCCACCCGCATCAACCCCGAGCTGGGTGGCGAGCCGGCGCTGCGGCGGCTGGTGCAGACCCTGCGCGCCCACGACATGGGCCTGGTGCTGGACATTGTCTCCAACCACATGGCCGTCGGCGGCGGCCACAACCCCTGGTGGCTGGACCTGCTGGAATGGGGCCGGCGCAGCCCCTACGCCGAGTTCTTCGACATCCAGTGGCACTCCCCCGACCCGCTGCTCGAAGGCCAGCTGCTGCTGCCGTTCCTGGGCAACGACTACGGCGCCTGCCTGCAGGCCGGCGAGATCCCGGTGCGCCTGGATGCGAGCGCGGGGCAGTTCTACATCGAGCACTACGAACACCGCTTCCCGGTGTCGCCGCCTGACTATGCCGACCTGCTCAGCCCTGCCGACGACCCGGTGCTGAGCAGCCTGGGCGGCCGCTTCGGCGCCCTGGAGCAAGACCCGCACGCCTACGACAAGGCCATCGAGCTGCGCGGCGAACTGGCGGCCCTGAGCCACAGCCACAAGGCCGCGCTGGACGCCCTGCTGCAACGCTTCGACGCCACCACCGAGGACGGCTTCAAGCGCCTGCACCGGCTGCTGGAGAAACAGCACTACCGCCTGGCCAGCTGGCGCACCGCCGCCGATGACATCAACTGGCGGCGCTTCTTCGACGTCAACGAGCTGGGCGGCCTGCGCGTGGAACGCGCGGCCGTGTTCGACGCCACCCACGCGAAAATCTTCGAACTGGTGCAGCAGGGCCTGATCGACGGCCTGCGCATCGACCACGTGGACGGCCTGGCCGACCCGCGCGGTTATTGCCGCAAGCTGCGCCGACGGGTCGACGGGCTGCTGGCGGCGCGCCCGCCGGAGGCCGCCCTGGCGCACTTCCCCATCTACGTGGAGAAGATCCTCGGCGCCGACGAGCAGCTGCACCGCGACTGGCAGGTGGACGGCACCACCGGCTACGAATTCATGAACCAGGTCTCGCGCCTGCAACACGACCCGGCCGGCGCCGAGCCCCTGGCCGAGCTGTGGAGCAGCCTCAGCGGGCGCCCGGCGGTGTTCGAGGAAGAGGCCCGCGCCGCCCGCCACCTGGTGATCAATGGCACCCTGGCCGGCGACTGCGAGTCGGTGGCCCAGGCCCTGCTGCAGGTCGCCCGTGGCGACCTGATGAGCCGCGACCTGACCCTGGGCGCCATCCGCCGCGCCCTGCAGGCGCTGGTGGTGCACTACCCGGTGTACCGCACCTATATCAACGCCTGCGGGCGCCCCGCACAGGACGAGGGTTTCTTCCAGCAGGCGCTGGAAGGCGCCCGCGCCAGCCTCAGCGAGGCCGACTGGCCGGTGCTCGACTACCTGGCGCGCTGGCTCGGCGGCGAACCCTGGCGCGACCTGCCGCCGGGGCGCCCACGCAAGCTGCTGCGCCATGCCTGCGTGCGCTTCCAGCAGCTGACCTCGCCCACCGCCGCCAAGGCCGTGGAAGACACCGCGTTCTATCGCTCCGCGGTGCTGCTGTCGCGCAACGACGTGGGCTTCGACGCCGAACACTTCAGCGCCCCGCCCCAGGTCTTCCACCAGGCCTGCGAGCAGCGCCTGGCGCACTTCCCCGACAACCTGCTGGCCACCGCCACCCACGACCACAAGCGCGGCGAAGACAGCCGCGCGCGCCTGGCAGTGCTCAGCGAGCGCAGCAGCTGGTACCCCGGCCGCGTCAACCACTGGCTGGAGCTGGCCGAACCGCTGCGTGGCAGCGTCGGCGACAACCCCGCGCCCAGCCCTGGCGATGAACTGATCCTGTTCCAGGCGCTGCTCGGCAGCTGGCCGCTGGGGCTCACTGCCGACGACCGTGAAGGCCTGGAGGCCTACGCCGAACGCCTGTACCAGTGGCAGCAGAAAGCCCTGCGCGAGGCCAAGCTGGCCAGCAGCTGGAGCGCGCCCAACGAGCCCTACGAACAGGCCTGCAAGGCCTACCTGGAAACGCTCCTGCTGGACCCGCAATGCCAGCAGCTGCGCGCCTCGCTGGTGGCCGCGGTGCAGCGCATCAGCCCCGCCGGCGCCTTGAACAGCCTGGTGCAGACCCTGCTGCGCATGACCGTGCCGGGCATTCCCGACCTGTACCAGGGCGCCGAATTCTGGGACCTGAGCCTGGTGGACCCGGACAACCGCCGCCCGGTGGACTACGCTGCCCGTGAGCAGGCCCTGCAGGCCAACCCCAGCCCGGCGCAGCTGGTGCAGGAGTGGGCCAACGGCCATATCAAGCAGCAACTGATTGCCCGCACCCTGCGCCGTCGCGCCGAACACGTCGAGCTGTTCGCCCGCGGCCGTTACCAACCCTTGCCCGTGCAGGGCGAACAGGCCGACCGCGTGTTGGCCTTCGCCCGGATTCATGCCGGTGAACTGGCCATCGTCATCGTGCCACGCCTGGCCAGCGAGCTGCTGGGGGACACCGCCCAGCCGCTCATCGAGGCACCCAAGTGGGGAGATACCCGCGTGGTGCTACCGACTAACTACACTCTGCCTACATTTAAGGGACTTTTTTCGGACGTAGCAGTCACACCCAATAAGGAAGTGTGGCTGAACGCTGCGCTGAAGGATTTTCCGGTCAATCTCTTAGTACAAAGTGACTTGTGATCAGGAGCGTTGAAATGAGTGCTGACGACAAACGTATACGTGAATTCGCCTACCAGATATGGGAATCGGAAGGCAAACCCGAAGGGCATGAAGAGCGCCACTGGGAAATGGCCCGCAAGCTCGCCGAAGCCGAAGCCCTGGCCCCCACCAAGCCGGGCAAGGCCAAGGCCGCCACCGCCAAGCCCAAGGCTGGCAGCGCCACCGAGGCCAAGGCCAAGCCTGCTGCCGCGCCCAAGCCGGTCGCTGCAAAACCCGCTGCCGCCGCCGCGCCCAAAGCCAAGCCCGCGCCCGCGGTGAAGGCCGCCGCCGACAAGCCTGCGGCCGAGAAAAAGCCCCGGGCCGCGGCGAAAAAGCCGCCAGCCAGCTGATCCAGCCAACGCTCCCGGCCCCCGGCTAGCGCCCACGCGCTGCCCGGGGTGCCCGTGTGCACCACCTCTTCAACGCCCCCGTTCACCGGGCTCTGTACCGGCACGGCCCGCTATCGCCCTGAATTCGCAGTGCAAGGACCTTCTCATGACCCGCCAAAAAGCCTTTACCCCCGCCCCAGGCACCGACCCGACCCGCATTCGTGAAGGCCTGCCCTTCCCGCTCGGCGCCACCTGGGACGGCCTGGGGGTCAACTTCGCGCTGTTCTCGGCCAACGCCACCAAGGTCGAGCTGTGCCTGTTCGACTCCAGCGGCGAGCACGAGCTGGAACGCATCGAACTGCCCGAATACACCGACGAGATCTTCCACGGCTACCTGCCCGACGCCCACCCGGGGCTGACCTACGGCTACCGCGTGTACGGCCCGTACGACCCGGAAAACGGCCACCGCTTCAACCACAACAAACTGCTGATCGACCCCTACGCCAAGCAGATGGTCGGCGAGCTGAAATGGTCCGAATCGCTGTTCGGCTACACCATCGGCCACCCCGACGGTGACCTCAGCTTCGACGAACGCGACAGCGCGCCCTTCGTGCCCAAGTGCCGGGTCATCGACCCCGCCTACACCTGGGGCCGCGACCAGCGCGTCAACGTGCCGTGGGACAAGACCATCTTCTACGAGACCCACACCCGCGGCATCAGCATGCGCCACCCCTCGGTGCCCGAGGACGTGCGCGGCACCTTCGCCGGCCTGATGGTGCCGGACGTGGTGGAGCACATCAAAAAGCTCGGCGTGACCTCCATCGAGTTGCTGCCCATCCACGGTTTCGTCAACGACCAGCACCTGCTGCAGAAGGGCCTGAACAACTACTGGGGCTACAACACCATTACCTTCTTCGCCCCGCACCCGCGCTACCTGGCCAACGGCAAGATCGCCGAGTTCAAGGAGATGGTCGCGCACCTGCACGACGCAGGCCTGGAGGTGATCCTCGACGTGGTCTACAACCACACCGCCGAAGGCAACGAGCAGGGCCCGACCCTGTCCATGCGCGGCATCGACAACGCCAGCTACTACCGGCTGATGCCCGACAACAAGCGCTTCTACATCAACGACTCGGGCACCGGCAACACCCTGGACCTGAGCCACCCCTGCGTGCTGCAGATGGTCACCGACTCGCTGCGCTACTGGGCCACCGAGATGCACGTGGACGGCTTCCGCTTCGACCTGGCGACCATCCTGGGCCGCTACCACGAGGGCTTCGACGAACGCCACAGCTTCCTCGTGGCCTGCCGCCAGGACCCGGTGCTGCGCCAGGTCAAGCTGATCGCCGAGCCCTGGGACTGCGGCCCCGGCGGCTACCAGGTGGGCGGCTTCGCCCCCGGTTGGGCGGAATGGAACGACCGCTTCCGCGACACCGCCCGCGCCTTCTGGAAAGGCGACGACGGCCAGCTGGCCGATTTTGCCGGGCGCCTGACCGGCTCCGGCGAGCTGTTCAACCAGCGCGGCCGCCGCCCCTACACCTCGGTGAACTTCATCACCGCCCACGACGGCTTCACTCTGCGCGACCTGGTGTCGTACAACGACAAGCACAACGAGGACAACGACGAGAACAACCAGGACGGCAGCAACAACAACCTGTCCTGGAACCACGGCGTCGAAGGCCCCACCGACGACCGCGAGATCGTCGAGTTGCGCCTGCGGCAGATGCGCAACTTCTTCGCCACGCTGCTGTTCTCCCAGGGCACGCCGATGATCGTCGCCGGCGACGAGTTCGCCCGCACCCAGAACGGCAACAACAACGCCTACTGCCAGGACAGCGAGATCGGCTGGGTGAACTGGGACCTGGACGAGGACGGCAAGGGCCTGCTGCGCTTCGTGCGCCGGCTGATCCGCTTGCGCATGTCCTACCCCATCCTGCGCCGCAACCGTTTCCTGGTGGGCACCTACAACGAGGACATCGGCGTCAAGGACGTCACCTGGCTGGCCCCCGACGCCAGCGAGATGACCACCGAGCAGTGGCATGACAGCCATGGCCGCTGCCTGGGCATGCTGCTCGACGGCCGCGCGCAACCCAGCGGCATCCGCAAGCCGGGGGCCGACGCCACCCTGCTGCTGATCGTCAATGCCCACCACGACGTGGTCAACTTCGTGCTGCCCGAGGTGCCGGAAGGGCAATACTGGACGTGCCTGATCGACACCAACCGCCCCGAACTGCGTGAGCGCGAGCAACTGCCGTTCGGCAGTGACTTCCTCGTCACCGGCCGCTCGCTGCTGCTGTTCGAACTGCACCGGGACGTGGAGGAATGAACCGGGTGCTGGCGGCGACGCTCAAGCGTCCGCCCGGGGGCTACTTCGACGCCAGTGCCCTGCACCACGCCCTCGCCGCCCTGGTGGCCGAGGGCCTCGACCAGCTGCCGCGCCCCGGCACGGGTCGCACCCTGGAGCGCTGGCGCTGCCTGGCCTGGGTGGCCGGGCAGGACCTGGGGCTGTGCAAGCTGTACGAAGGGCACACCGACGCCCTGGCGATCATGGCCGAGCTGGCGGCGCTGCAACCGGCGCCCAACACCACCTGGGGCATGTGGGCCGCCGAACCGCCGAGCGCGCGCCTGAGTGTGCGGCATCATCAGGGGCGCTATTGGCTGGACGGGCGCAAGGCCTGGTGTTCGGGCGCCAGCCAGCTCAGCCATGCGCTGCTCACGGCCTGGGACGAAGGCGGTGAACAGCAACTGGTGGCGGTGGCCCTCAGGCAACCGGGGGTCACCGTCACCGACCTGGGCTGGGACGCCGTGGGCATGGCCGCCACGGGTAGCGTCGAGGTGCTGTTCGAGCAGGCCGAGGGCACCCCGGTGGGCGCGCCCGGCCAATACATCGCCCGGCCGGGGTTCTGGCAGGGCGGCATCGGCATTGCCGCCTGCTGGTACGGCGCCGCGCAGCAACTGGCCCAGCGCCTGCACGGCCACTGCCTGCAACGCGATGACCCGCATGCCTTGGCGCACCTGGGTGCGGTGGACACGGCCCTGGCGGCCATGCGCGCGGTGCTGCAGCAGGCTGCCAGCACCATTGACACCGCTCCCACCGACGATTGCCAATGGCTGGCACGCCGCGCGCGCGCCGTCATCGAACACGGCTGCGAACAGGTGCTGGGCCATGTCGGCCGCGCCCTGGGCGCCAGCCCCTATTGCAAGGACGGCCACTTCGCCCGGCTGGCCGCCGACCTGCCGGTGTTCCTGCGCCAGAGCCACGCCGAACGTGACCTGGCGGCCCTGGGCGAACTGACCCGCCACGCCCTGTCCAGCGAGTGGAACCTATGAACGCCAATCCCATTGTCGGCCACGGCACGCCGCTGGCCGCCTGGCAGGCCTGCCCGCTGCTGGCACAACTGCCGCGCATTGAAGTGGACCGCCTGGTGCCGACCGGCGCGCGGGCCGTCATCGTCGCGCCGCACCCCGACGACGAAGTGCTGGGCAGCGGCGGCCTGCTGCAGCACCTGATCACCCTGGGCCGGCCGGTGCTGCTGGTCGCCGTCACCGACGGCACCGCCAGCCACCCCGGCTCGCAGCGCTGGCCGGTGGCCCGGCTGGGCACCGAGCGCCCGCTGGAAAGCGCCGAGGCCCTGCGCCGCCTGGGCGCCGACACTGAACAATTGAGCTGGCTGCGGGTGGGCCTGGACGACAGTCAGGTCCCCGCCGCCCGCACTCAGCTGCAGGCCTTCCTGCAAGCGCACCTGCAACCCGACGACGTGGTGTTCGCCACCTGGCGCCACGACGGCCACTGCGACCACGAGGCCGTGGGCGAGGCCAGCCGCGCCGCCGCCGAGGCCGTGGGCGCGTGCTGCCACGAAGTGCCGATCTGGACCTGGCACTGGGCCCGCCCCCAGGACCCGCGAGTGCCCTGGCAACGGGCACGCAAGATCGCCCTGAGCCCGGCCATGGTCGCGCGCAAGCGCCACGCCGCCCAGGCGTTCACCAGCCAGCTGGAAGGCGACGCCGCCATCGGCCTGGCGCCGGTGCTGCCGCCGGACGTGCTGGAGCGCCTGCTGCAGCCCTTTGAAGTGGTGTTCCTGTGAGCGTCGACGACAGCGTCTTCGACCAGCTGTTCGCCGGCAACGACGACCCCTGGGCCATGCACCAGCGCTGGTACGAACAGCGCAAGCGCGCCCTGCTGGCCGCCTGCCTGCCACGCGCCCGCTACGCCAGCGTGTTCGAACCCGGCTGCGCCAACGGCGCCACCAGCCAGGTGCTGGCCGCCCGCTGCGACCGCCTGCTGTGCTGCGACACCGCCGCCCGCGCCGTGGCCCTCACCCGCCAGCAACTGGCCGACGCCCCCCACGCCCGCGTCGAACAATGGCGCCTGCCCGCCCAATGGCCCGCCCAGCGCTTCGACCTGATAGTGCTCAACGAGCTGTGCTACTACCTCGACCCGGCAGACCTTGCCCAACTGATCCGCGCCTGCCGCCACAGCCTCACCGCCGACGGCCAGCTGCTGGCCTGCCACTGGCGTGCGCCCATTGATGGCTGCAGCCTGGACGGCGACGGCGTGCACCGGCAGTTGGACGAGGGCTTGGGCATGACCGCGCTGCTGGAACACCGCGAAAAGGATTTCGTGCTGCAACTGTGGAGCCGCGACCCGTTGTCGGTGGCCGAGCACGAAGGCCTGCGATAACCCCGCCGGCCGCGTCCGCAGGCGCCGCATCACCCAGACACACCGCGGCCCCGCCCGGACGCAGCCTTCGGCAGCTGCTACGCGAATGCGGATACCCCATAGACCGCGTCGCCTGCATCGCGGCCAAGGCCGGCTCCTACCACGAATAGTGTAGGAGCCGACTTTAGTCGCGATGCAGACGACGCCATTTCAAGACAGTTGCTGCTACGCGCGTAAAACAACGCGCCCCCGTAGCAGCGGCCGCAGGCCGCGTCCACAGGCGCCGCAGTCACCCAGACACACCGCGGCGCCGCCCGGACGCAGCCTGCGGCAGCTGCTACGCGGGTAAAACAACGCGTCCGCAGGCGCCGCGGTGGCGCAAGGGGAACCGAGCAGGAACACCATCGGTCCCAACCAATAAGCCCCACCGATCCAAGGAGTGACCGTGACCGCCGACCCCACCGGCCAGGCCCGCCGCAACCGCCCCCCCGAGCAGCCGCTGGCGGTGCACCGGATGCGTATCCTGACCGTCAATACCCACAAGGGCTTCACCGCCTTCAACCGCCGTTTCATCCTGCCCGAGTTGCGCGAAGCGGTGCGCAGCACCGGCGCCGACCTGGTGTTCCTGCAGGAGGTGCTGGGCGAGCACGACGGCCACGCCGAGCGCCACCACAACTGGCCGCAGACCTCGCAGTACGAGTTCCTCGCCGACAGCATGTGGAGCGACTACGCCTACGGCCGCAACGCGGTGTACCCCGACGGCCACCACGGCAACGCGCTGCTGTCGAAATACCCGATTCTGCGCTACCGCAACCTCGACGTGTCGATCACCGGCCCCGAGCGCCGTGGCCTGCTGCACTGCGTGTTGCAGGTACCGGGGCATGACGAGGTGCATGCGATCTGCGTGCACCTGTCGCTGCTGGAGAGCCATCGCCAGCAGCAGCTGGGGCTGTTGCGCCAGCTGCTCGACTCGCTACCCGAGGACGCGCCGGTGATCATCGCCGGCGACTTCAACGACTGGAAGCTGCGCGGCAACGCCACGCTCACCCGCGCCCAGGACCTCCACGAGGCGTTCGAGCAGCACCACGGCAGCCTGGCACGCACCTACCCGGCGCGCTTCCCGCTGCTGCGCCTGGACCGGGTGTACCTGCGCAACGCCACCAGCCATGAGCCGGTAATCCTGGGCAACAAGCCCTGGACGCATCTGTCCGATCATCTGCCATTGACGGTGGAAGTGCATCTGTAGGGATTGTTTTGGAATAGCGCGGCGCGCGCATAGATATTCAGCTGCTTAGCAATTTCATTAGCGGCGGTTTTTCAAACACTTGCCGGCGCTGATTAGCAAGCTAAGGAAAAACCCCGCTTTCTTGACGCTGGCCCCCTCCTCTCCTTAGCTACAGGTAACACAACACAACAAAAAAACACCGCCCCAAGCCTCTGTTCCGCGCCTTTCAGCGCGCCCAGCAGAGCCTGGGGCGCTGGCTTCGGCTGCCCTGCCCTTGATGCGACGCACACGGCGACTCCCCTGCCAGACCCACGACACTGGAGCCACGCCATGCACACCTTCCAACAGCGTTTCCTCTTCGCCGCCTGCGCCTCCATGCTGCTGGCCGCCCCCGCCCGTGCGGTAGCGGCGGAGCCCGCAGAAGACCCGCTCGGGCCGCTGGACCTGAGCAATCGCACCTTCACCAGCACCGGCGTGTCGAACCCCGCCAGCAACGGCGGCCAGTACACCGTGTTCGCCAAGGGCATGGGCGTGGCCTGGAGCGTCAGCTCCCAGGTGCAGGACAGCGGCCGCCCGGACAACGCCCGCGCCATGGCCGTGGCCCTGGGCGGCACGGTGGCGTTCGTGCTGGGGGAAAACTGGTCGTTCGAGCCCCAGGCGCAGTTGATCAACCAGCAGCTGGTACCCGGTGCCGCCGGGCAAGGGCCCCGGCTGCTGAGCGACGACAGCGAGCCGAGCTGGAGCGGCCGGGTAGGCGCGCGGCTGGCCGGCCACTACCAACTGGGCAGCACCAGCGTCGAGCCGTTCGTGCGCACCAGCCTGACCTACACCTTCAGCAACGACAGCCCGGTGGCCCTGGCGCCGGTGGACAAGATCACCAGCAGCCGCAACTCGTCCACCGTGGAAGTGGGCCTGGGGCTGGTGGCGCGGATGACGCCCACGGTGAGTTTCTTCGTGACGGCCGACTACAGCAGCCCCAGCGACCAGAATGACCTGAACGGGTTGATTGGTGACCTGGGGGTGAAGGTGCGCTGGTGACGCGGGAGATGCCGCGTTGTGCCCATCGCGACCAAGGTCGGCTCCTACCACGATTGGCGTAGGAGCCGGCCTTGGCCGCGATGGGGTCGACGCTATGACACCTGCGGACGCAGGATCAGCACCGCCAGCGGCGGCAAATTCAGCGACAGCGACAGCGGCTGCCCATGGCTGTGCACCGGCTCGGTGGCCACCGCGCCGCCGTTGCCGACGTTGGAACCGGCGTAGATCTCGGCGTCGCTGTTGAGCACCTCTTCCCAGCGCTCGGCAAACGGCACGCCGATGCGGTAGCCCTCGCGCGGCACCGGGGTGAAGTTGGCCACCACCAGCAGCGGCTCGCCCGACTTGCTCCAGCGCAACCAGGCAAACACACTGTTGGCCGCATCGTCGCCAATCAGCCACTGGAAGCCCTGGGGCACGCAGTCCTGCTCGTGCAGCGCCGGGTACTCGCGGTACAGCCGGTTAAGGTCGCCCACCAGCTTCTGCACCCCCAGGTGCTCGGTGTACTTGAGCAAGTACCAGTCCAGCTCGGTGTCGTGGTTCCACTCGCGCCACTGACCGAACTCACAGCCCATGAACAGCAGCTTCTTGCCCGGGTGCGCCCACATGAACGTCAGGTAGGCGCGCAGGTTGGCGAATTTCTGCCAGCGGTCGCCGGGCATCTTGTCGATCAGCGAGTGCTTGCCGTGCACCACCTCGTCGTGGGAAATGGGCAGGATGAAATGCTCGGAATAGGCGTAGATCAGCCCGAAGCTCATTTCATTGTGGTGATGGGTACGGTGGATCGGGTCATTCTGGATGTAGTGCAGCGTGTCGTGCATCCAGCCCATGTTCCACTTGTAGGCAAAGCCCAAACCGCCCTGCTGGGTCGGCTGGCTCACGCCCGGCCAGGCCGTGGACTCCTCGGCGATCACCAGGGCGCCGGGCGCCTCCAGGGCCACCACGTCGTTGAGGTGGCGCAGGAAGTCGATGGCTTCCAGGTTCTCGCGGCCACCGTAGCGGTTGGGAATCCACTCTCCGGCCTTGCGCGAATAGTCGCGGTACAGCATCGAGGCCACCGCGTCCACGCGCAGGCCGTCGACGTGGAAATGCTTGAGCCAGTGCAGCGCCGAGGCCAGCATGAAGCCGTGCACCTCGGTGCGGCCCAGGTTGTAGATCAGCGTGTCCCAGTCCTGGTGGAAGCCCTCCAGGGGGTTGTCGTATTCGTACAGCGCGGTGCCGTCGAAGCGCGCCAGGCCGTGGGTGTCGGTAGGGAAATGCGCGGGCACCCAGTCGAGGATCACCCCAATGCCACCCTTGTGGCAGGCGTCGATGAACGCAGCGAAGTCTTCCGGCGAGCCGTAGCGTGACGACGGCGCGAACTGCGACAGCGGCTGGTAGCCCCAGGAGCCGCCGAACGGGTGCTCCATGATCGGCATCAGCTCGATGTGGGTGAAGCCCAGCTGCTGCACGTAGGGCACCAGGCGCTCGGCCAGCTCGTGCCAGTTGTAGGCACGGATGGCGCCCTCTTCGTTGACCTCGCACTGCCAGGAACCGGCGTGCAACTCGTAGATCGACAGCGGCTTGTTGACCCCATGGTGCTCGCCGCGGCGCTGCATCCAGTCGTCATCGCCCCAGTGGTAGCTGAGCGGGCGCGCCACCTTGGAAGCAGTGGACGGCGGCAGCTCGGTGGCCAGCGCCAGCGGGTCGGCCTTGAGCGGCAACACGCCGTCGTGGCCGAGCACCTCGTACTTGTAGGTCTCGCCCGGCTGCAGGCGCGGCACGAAAATCTCCCACACCCCCGACGGATGACGCAGGCGCATGGGGTGGCGGCGGCCGTCCCAGACGTTGAAGTCACCCACCACCGACACGCGCCGGGCGTTCGGCGCCCACACCGAAAAACGTACGCCGTCGACGCCGTCCACGGTGACGCACTGGGCCCCCAGCGCACTGCTCAGATCACGGTGGTTGCCCTCGGCAAACAGGTACAGGTCCATCTCGCCCAACAGCTCGCCAAAGCTGTAGGGGTCCTCGGCGACCTGTTCACCGCCGGCCCATTGCACCTTCAGCAGGTACGGGCGCTGGTCGTGGAAATGGCCGACGAAGAACCCGGGCACCTCGCCCTGTTCCAGCGCGCCACGTTCCTGCTGACTGTCCTTGTCGAGCACTTGCACGCTAAGGGCATTAGGCAGGTAGGCACGGATATATTGCCCGCCCGCACCGTCCGGGTGCGGGCCCAGTACCGCGAACGGGTCGCGGTGGTCGGCACGGATCAGCGCCTCGATGTCCGCCTTGTGCGGAAAAGCCCCGACCTTGCCCTGTTCCTTGTGCGCGTTCATTGACTACTCTCCCCTGGTGCTCAGTAACCCGAATAGCCCATGCAAAGGCACGGCCAGCCAACTCGGGCGATTCTCGGCTTCGTATGCGATTTCGTAGCAGGCCTTCTCCAGGCTGAACAGCTCCAGCGCGGCGCGTTCGCCGTCGCTGTGCTGCCAGGCATGGGCAAGGCTGGCGGTAGCCAACCCGTAGGCCTCGATAAAGGCGTGACGGGCTTCATGCAAATAACGCTTGGCGACGCGCTGGCGGGCCTGTTCGGCTTCCACCGAGTCGTCCACTTCCTCGGCACCGCGCATGGCCATGGCGGCAGCGTAGTCGAAGGAGCGCAGCACGCCACTGACGTCCTTGTAGGGGCTGTATTTGCCCCGGCGCTCTTCCAGCGGCCGCGCCGGTTCACCCTCGAAGTCGATCAGGTAGGCGTCGCCCTGCACTACCAGCACCTGGCCCAGGTGCAGGTCGCCATGCACGCGCATGATGAGGCCGCCCACGGCTTGCTGGCTGAGGTGCTCGATGTGCGCCAGCAGCGACTCACGCTGTTTGAGCAGGTCGTCCACCAGGCCGCGGTCGTCTTCCACCAATTCGTCGTAATGCTGCTCCAGCAGCTGCAGTGCTCGCTTCAACTGGCCGCCGACGCTGGCGTTCCAGGCCTGGCCGTCGGCCTTGCGGCTGGGGCTGGCCTTGAAGTCGAGGTTGTCGGTGGGCGCCGCCAGCACCTGGTGCATCTCGCCCAGGCGCTGGCCCAGCAGGCCGGCAAAGTCGGCCAGCTCTCCCAGGGCGTTGTAGTGCTGTTCCTGGTCAGAGCGGGCCATGGCCATGTCGTCGCGCACCGCGCGTTCCAGGTTGTTCTGGGTCCAGGCCCAGGCGTCGCCCTGGTTGTTCAGGTAGCCCTGGGCAATCATCAGCAGGTGCGGCAGGCCTTCCGGGTCCACGCGGCTGACCGAGCCCAGCAACGGCGAGATGTTGGCGAAGCCGGCGGCCGTCAGGTAGGCGCCCATCTCCAGTTCCGGGTGGATGCCGCCGCTGACCTTGCGGATCATCTTCAGCACCATGCTGCCGCCCACCACCACCGAGCTATTGGACTGCTCGGCGGACAGGTAGCGAATCTCCGGCTCGTCCGCCAGGTTCAGGCGCGCCAGCTCCGGCGTGGGCACGAAGCGAATCTCGCCCTCGTCGCAGGTGAGCACGGTGTTGGCCTTGAGGCCCTGCACCACCGCGCGAATGAAACTTTCCAGCACGAAGGCGTCGGTGATCAGCCCCACCTGGCGGTTGCGCCGCACCCGTGACAGCGCCAGCTGGTGCGGCAACGCGCTGCTGGGCTGGTCTTCGCCCAGCAGGCCGAAGGGGAACTGGTAACGGCTGACGGTGCCGGCGCTGCGCACTTCAATCTCGCTGAGCAATACCGGGGCGGAAGGCGTGCCGAAGCGCACGCCGTAAGCGATGCGGACCTGTTCGATGGCGCTGTCCTTGCCGGCGAACCAGCGGCGTTTAGGCAGGTATTGGGGCAGCGCGCTGGTTTCCAGGCTGCTGCGCGACGGTTCTTCCAGGAGCTCTTCCATACGTTTCTTCAACACCAGGGTGAGGAAATCGGGCAACGGCTGCGCCGGTTCCACATGCCAGCTGGGCATCTGCGCGGCGGACGCCAGCAAGAACCAGTAGAAACCATAGGGCGGCAACGTCAGCAGAAAGTTCAGTTGGCCGATGGGCGGGAAGGCGCTGCCGCCGAGCATTTCCACCGGCACCATGCCGGCGTACTGGGACAGGTCCAGCTCGGCCGCCTGGGCGGCGCGCGAGACGTTGGCCACGCACAGGATCAGCTCGGTCTTGCCGTCGGGCCCGGTGTATTCGCGGATATAGGCCAGGATGCGGCGGTTGCTGGGCGACAGCATTTTCAGCGTGCCGCGGCCAAAGGCCTTCTGCTGCTTGCGCACGGCCAGCAGGCGGCGGTGCCAGTTGAGCAGCGAATGAGGGTCGTTGGACTGGGTCTCGACGTTCACCGACTGGTAGCCGTACAGCGGGTCCATGATCGGCGGCAGCACCAGGCTGGCCGGGTCGGCGCGCGAGAAGCCGCCGTTGCGGTCGATGGACCACTGCATGGGCGTGCGCACGCCGTCGCGGTCGCCCAGGTAGATGTTGTCGCCCATGCCGATCTCGTCGCCGTAATACAGCGTCGGCGTGCCGGGCATGGACAGCAGCAGGCTGTTGAGCAGTTCGATGCGCCGCCGATCACGCTCCAGCAACGGTGCCAGGCGCCGGCGGATGCCCAGGTTGATGCGCGCGCGGCGGTCGGCGGCGTAGTAGTTCCACAGGTAGTCGCGCTCGCGGTCGGTGACCATTTCCAGGGTCAGTTCATCGTGGTTGCGCAGGAAGATCGCCCACTGGCAGTTGCGCGGAATTTCCGGGGTCTGGCGCAGGATGTCGGTGATGGGGAAACGGTCTTCCTGGGCCACGGCCATGTACATGCGCGGCATCAGCGGGAAGTGGAAGGCCATGTGGCATTCGTCGCCGTCGTCGCCCTTGACGTCGCCGAAGTACAGCTGGGTGTCCTCGGGCCACTGGTTGGCCTCGGCCAGCAGCATGCGGTCGGGGTAATTGGCGTCGATCTCGGCGCGGATCTGCTTGAGCACCTGGTGGGTCTCGGGCAGGTTCTCGTTGTTGGTGCCGTCGCGCTCGATCAGGTACGGAATGGCATCCAGGCGCAGGCCGTCGATACCCATGTCCAGCCAGTAGCGCATCACCCCCAGCACTGCTTTCATCACCTGGGGGTTGTCGAAGTTGAGGTCCGGCTGGTGCGAGTAGAAGCGGTGCCAGAAGTACTGGCCGGCCACCGGGTCCCAGGTCCAGTTGGACTTTTCGGTGTCGAGGAAAATGATCCGGGTGCCGTCGTACTTGTCGTCGGTGTCCGACCACACGTAGAAGTCCCGTGCCCGCGAGCCGGGCTTGGCGTGGCGGGCGCGCTGGAACCAGGGGTGCTGGTCGGAGGTATGGTTGATGACCAGCTCGGTGATCACCCGCAGCCCGCGCTCGTGGGCCTCGGCGATAAAACGCCGGGCGTCGGCCATGGTCCCGTAGTCGGGGCTCACGGCCTTGTATTCGGCGATGTCGTAGCCATCGTCACGGCGCGGCGAGGGGTAGAACGGCAGCAGCCAGATGGTGTTCACGCCCAGCTCGGCGATGTAGTCGAGCTTCTCGATCAGGCCGGGAAAGTCGCCAATGCCGTCGTTGTTGGAGTCGAAGAACGACTTCACGTGCACCTGGTAGATCACCGCGTCCTTGTACCACAGGGGGTCGTTGATGAACGCGGCCGTGCGGGGTTTCTTCGCCATGGGTCAGGTCCTTTTCAGAGCGCCGCGCTGATGCGCCAGATGCCGAACGGCTGGTAGCCGGGGTCGATGCGCATCCATTGGGTCTTGCCGTACCAGGTCCAGCGGTGGCCGGTCATCAGGTCCTCGCCCGACGTGGCGGCGTTGTCGTCCAGGCCCAACTCCCACAGCGGCAGTTCGAAGTGCGCCTCCTGCACGTTGTAGGGGTCGAGGCTGACGGCCACCAGGATGTAGTTGCGGCGGTCGGCGGTGCGCTTGGCGAAATAGAGGATGTTGTCGTTCCAGCACTGCAGCACCTGCAGGCCCAGGTGCGTCTGCAGCGCCGGGTTCTGCCGGCGGATACGGTTGAGCTGGGCGATCTCGGCGATGATGTTGCCCGGCGCGGTGTAGTCGCGCGGGCGGATCTCGTACTTCTCCGAGTCCAGGTACTCTTCCTTGCCGGGAATGGGCGCCGACTCGCATAGCTCGAAGCCCGAATACATGCCCCACAGGCCCGAGCCCATGGTGGCCAGGGCGGCGCGGATAAGGAAGCCGGCGCGCCCGGATTCATGCAGGAAGAACGGGTTGATGTCCGGCGTGTTGACGAAGAAATTCGGCCGGTAGCAGTCGGCCCACGGCGGCTGGTTGAGCTGGGTGAAGTACTCGGTCAGCTCGGCCTTGGTGTTGCGCCAGGTGAAGTAGGTGTAGCTCTGGGAGTAACCGACCTTGCCCAGGCGCGCCATCATCGCCGGCTTGGTGAACGCCTCGGCGAGGAACATCACCTCGGGATGGTCGCGGCGCACGTCCTCGATCAGCCATTGCCAGAACGGCAGCGGCTTGGTGTGCGGGTTGTCGACGCGGAAGATTTTCACGCCCTGCTCCACCCAGCCCACCACCACGTCGCGCAGGGCCAGCCACAGGCTGGGAATGGCGTCGGCGGCGTAGAAGTCGACGTTGACGATGTCCTGGTATTTCTTCGGCGGATTTTCCGCGTAGCGAATGGTGCCGTCCGGGCGCCAGCTGAACCAGCCCGGGTGTTCCACCAGCCAGGGGTGGTCCTGGGAGCACTGGATGGCGAAGTCCAGGGCAATCTCCAGGCCGTGGTCGGCGGCAGCGGCCACCAGCCGGCGGAAGTCCTCGCGGCTGCCCAGCTGCGGGTGAATGGCGTCGTGGCCGCCGTCGGCGCTGCCGATCGCGTACGGGCTGCCGGGGTCGTCCGGGCCGGCCTCCAGGGAGTTGTTGCGGCCCTTGCGGTGCTTGCGGCCGATGGGGTGGATGGGCGGGAAATACAGCACGTCGAAGCCCATGTCGCGGATCATCGGCAGGCGTTCGTGGACGTCGTTGAAGGTGCCGTGGCGGGCCGGGTCGTCGGTGATCGAGCGCGGGAACAGCTCGTACCAACTGGCGAACTGGGCGCGCTCGCGCTCCACTTCCACCGGGAACAGCTGGCTCTTGCTGAGGTAGGCCTGAGGGTCGGCCAGGCTCATCAGCGCGGCGGTGTCTTTCTGCAGCAGCAGCGCCACCTGGCCGTCCGGGTCCAGGCCCTGGAACTGATCGTGCAGGTGCAGCAGTTGGCGGCGCAGGCCCTCCTCGCTTTTCTCGGCGCTGTGCACCAGGTGCAGGCGGCCTTCTTCAAGCTCCAGGCCGATGGGCACGCCGGCGGCGTATTTCTTTTCCAGCTCGTAGCGGTAGCTGGCGAAGTGATCGATCCAGGCCTCGATGCTGAACACATGGCGGCCCACCTGGCCGACGCTGAAGTGGCCCTGCCAGCTGTCGTTGCCCAGGTCCTTCATGCCCACGCTGTGCCAGCTGTCCGAGCCCAGGGCGCGCCAGCGCAGCACCACGGCCAGCTTGTCGTGGCCGTCGGCGTAGACCTTGCTGTTCACCGTCAGGGTCTGGCCGGTGACGGCCTTCACCGCAAACTGGCCGCCGTCGATGGCGGGCGTGGTGTTTTCGATCACGATTCGTGGCAACAGCAGGGCCTGGGACAGGCTCAGCGCCTGTTCATTGCTCTGCTCGGCCGCCTGGCCGGTTTCGAAGGGTTGATCCGCGGTCATCGAGCATCTCCTCCACGCCCCAAGGACGCTCATCCATTACCGTTAACGCCGGCACAGGGGTGCCAACGCCTGACTTAAGTTCCGAGCCATGGGGGTGCTGAAAGTTCAGCAGCAGTGATGCCCGGGAGTCATCGGCGGCTGCCTGCTGTCCAGATCCCTGAGTACCCCGAAAACTGCGAGGAACCCCATGAATATCCCTATCCCCGCCGAAACGCCGGACCCCAACATCGACGACCCGACCCTGCCGCCGCCCGACCCCAACGTGGACCCGGACGAGCTGCCGGTGAAACCCACCGTGCCGCCTACCGTGGGCGATCCACCGAGCCAGGAGCCGCCGGCGCAGCTGTGAACGGACGTGAACGGATTTTTTCGCGATAGCGACTAGAGAGCATAGATGCGCCGGGAATAAGCGTGACTGTCAGGTCATGAAATTTTTCCCGACAACGCGCTCCCCCGCAGGCTGCGTCCTGTGGGAGCTGGCTTGCCAGCGAGCTGTTGGGGCCATAAAAGCTCGCTGGCAAGCCAGCTCCCACAAGACATTCCTGCTACGGGTCGCGGGGTGAAGGGTCCTTGGCTTCAAAGCGCCCCACCACGATCGGCATGACTGCCAGCACGCCCAGCGCCAGCAGCGTGCTGAGCAACGCCGTGGCCTCGCGCCCCATGCCGGCGGCGACGCCGATGGCGGCAGTCATCCACAGGCCCGCCGCGGTGGTCAGGCCCTTCACGTGATGGGCATCCTCGGCATGGCCCTTGAGAATCGTCCCCGCGCCCAGAAAGCCGATGCCCGCCACCAGCCCCTGCACCACCCGGCTGATCGCCGCTGGGTCGGCACCGGCCATTTGCGGCACCAGGATGAACAGCGCGGCGCCCAGGGAGACCAGCATGTGCGTGCGCACCCCGGCCGCCTTGCCCTTGTGCTCGCGTTCAAAACCGAGAATGCCACCCAGCACCCCGGCCATCAGCAGGCGCACGGCGACGCGGGTCAGTTGCGAAGCGTCGGTGATGTCGGCGAATTCGGCGACCAGGGTGTTCCAGGCTTCATGCCACCAGGCGTTCATTGCAAGGGCCTTCACGGGGGGACTTGAGCTATTGACCCTCCCCCCGCCCAGGAAGTGCCCGTAGCAGCGGCCAAAGGCCGCGTCACAGGCGCCGCCGCCATGCCTGGGCACCGCATTCAACCCCGGACGCGGCCTGCGGCCGCTGCTACAGGGGCACGTACCTCCTCGATCGCGTCGTCTGCATCGCGGCCAAGGCCGGCTCCTACCACGGACGACGTAGGAGCCGACTTTAGTCGCGATGCAGGCAGCGCGGTTTCAAGACAGTTGCTGCTACAGGGGTGTGCTCCAACCGCCGCCGAGGGCTTTTACCAGCTGTACGTTGGCGCTCAACTGGCGTGTCTGCAGGTCGAGCACGCCGCTTTGCGCCTGCAAGGCGGCGGTCTGGGCCTCGACCACGTCGAGGTAGCCCACGGCGCCGTCCTTGTAACGCGACAGGGCGAGGTTTTCCGAGTCGTGGGCGGCGCTGGCGGCGTCGCGCTGGTCCTGCAGGGCGCTGCCCAGGCCGGCGATCAGGGTGAGGTTGTCTTCCACCTGCTGGAAGGCGCCGAGCACGGTGCTGCGGTAGTGGCCGGCGGCTTCGTCGGTGGCGGCGCGGGCGGCGTCGACGCCGGCCTTGCGCTTGCCGCCATCGAGCAGGGTGGCCACCAGCGAGGGGCCGATGGACCAGAACAGGTTGGGCGCCGCCAGCAGGCCGGCGTACTGGTCGCTCTGGTAGCCGATTTGCGGGCTGAGGGTGATGGTGGGGAAATAGGCGGCGCGGGCGATACCGATCTTGGCGTTGGCCTCGGCCACCCGGCGTTCGGCCGCGGCGATGTCGGGGCGGCGTTGCAGCAGCGCCGACGGCACCCCCGCGGGCACCACCGGCAGCTCGATGCGCGCGGTGTCCACCGGCACGCTGAACTGCGCCGGCTGGGCGCCGACCAGGGCGGCGATGGCGTGCTCCATCAGCGCCCGCTGGGCCTGGTTCTGCGACAATTGCGACTTGGCCGACGACAGCTGGGTGCGCGCCCGCGCCACGTCCAGGCCGGAGACGATGCCGCCGCCATGCAGGCCTTCGGTGAGGTTCAGGGCCTTGGCGAAGGCGTCGGTGGTGGCGCTGAGCAGTTGGGTCTGCTGGTCCAGCCCGCGCAGGCGGATGTAGTCGTCGGTGAGCTGGGTCTGCAGGCTCAGCCGTGCCGACGCCAGGTCGGCAGCGGCGGCCTGGGCCTCGTCGGCGCCAGCGTCGACCGAGTTGCGCACCCGCCCCCACAGGTCGACCTCGTAGTCCAGCTCCACGCCCACGGTCACCGAGTTGTAGTCGCTGGGCCCACCGGTGGCGCGCAGTGGGCGGGTGTCGGATTGGCGGATACGCTGGGGATTGGCGAAGCCCTTGAGCGTGGGGAACAGGTCGGAGCGCACCTGGGCCAGGAAGGCCTGGGCCTGGGCGTAGTGGGCGACGGCGGCGCTGAGGTCGGGGTTGTTGGCGGCCAGTTGCTGCTGCAGGGCGTTCAGGCGGCTGTCGTGGTAAATCGTCCACCAGCCGTCGCGGTTCATCTGGTCGGCCGGTTGCGCCGGCGCCCAGGGCCCGACGTTGCGGTACTGCGCCGCGGTGTCGATGGGTGGCACTTTATAAGGCGGCGCCAGCGAACAGGCGCAGGGCAACACGGCCAGGCACAGGGCCGCAAGGCGCTTAACCATGGTTGCTGCCCTGCTGGGGCGGCGGGCTGATCTTCACCGCGTCGTTGTCGGCCAGGCCATCGGGCGGGGTGTCGATGACCCGGTCATTCGGCGCCAGGCCCGAGCCGATCTCCACCGTGTCGCCGAAATCGCGGGCGATGGTCACGGTCTTGAATTTGACGTGATCGTTGCCGTCCAGGGTGGCCACGCGCAGCCCCTGGTCATCGAACAGCAGCGCGCTGGCCGGCAGGCGCAGGGTGTCGGCCTGGGTCGGCAGGTCGAAGCGCACGTTGGCGAACGCCCCCGGCATCAGCCGCGCGGCCTTGTTGTCGACCATCAGTTGCACCAGGGTGGCGCCGGACGCCGGGTTGATGGCGTCCGCACGGGCCACCACCTTGGCCTGGAAGCTGTCCTTGGGGTATTCGGGCACGGTGAGGCTGGCGCTGGTGCCTTCGCGCACCTGCGCGGCAAAGGCCTGGGGCACCTGCACGTACACGCGCAGGCGGCTGATGTCGGACACCGCGAACAGCTCCGGCCCGGTGCCGCCGCTGCCGGCGTTGATCAACGCGCCGACGTCGGTGGCGCGCGCGGTGACCACGCCATCGAAGGGCGCCACCAGCCGCTGGAAGCCCTTGGTGGCCAGCAACCGGTCGACGTTGGCCTTGGCGGAGGCGACTTCGGCCTGTTTGGCCGCCAGGTCTCCCACGCGTTGATCGACGTCCTGGCGCGACACCGAATCGGACGCCAGCATCACCTGCCAGCGGTGGGCGGTGGTGGCCGCCAGTTGCGCATTGGCCTGGCTGGTGGCCAACTGGGCCCGGGCCTGCAGCAACTGCTGGTCCAGCTCCGGGGCATCGATCTCGGCCAGCAACTGCCCGGCCTTGACCTTGCCGCCAATGTCCACGGTCCAGGATTTCAGGTAGCCGCTGACCCGGGCGAAGATCGAGGCCCGCGACCAGGCTTCAAGGCGCCCCGGCAGGTTCAGCACCGGGCCCTTGTCCGGCCGGCTCGGCGCGATCAGCACCACCGTGGGCATGGCCTGGGTGTCGGTCCAGGCCTTGAGGTTGCGCGACTCGGTGGCGCGAGTGCTGACCCCGGCGACCACCACCACAATCACCAGCACCACCCCCCCGATCAGTGCCAGGCGGCCGCGCCGGGAGCTTGCCGAATGCTGCGCTGACATGTCAGGCCTCCTGGCCGCTGCGCTGGGCAACGGCCTCGCGCCCGTCACGGGCATGGACAATGCTGAAAATGGCCGGCACCAGGAACAGCGTGGCGCAGGTGGCGAAGGCCAGCCCACCGATCACCGCCCGGCCCAGGGGTGCGTTCTGCTCACCGCCCTCGCCCAGGCTCAGGGCCATGGGCGCCATGCCGATGATCATCGACAGGGCCGTCATCAAGACCGGCCGGAAGCGGGTGTAGCCGGCCTCCAGCGCGGCTTTCAGCGAGTCGCCATGTTCGTTGAGGCGCTCGCGGCAGAAGCTCACCACCAGGATCGAGTTGGCGGTGGCCACGCCCATGCACATGATCGCCCCGGTCAGCGCCGGCACCGACAGCGTGGTGTGGGTGGCGAACAGCATCCACACAATACCCGCCAGGGCCGCCGGCAGGGCGGTGATGATCACGAACGGGTCGAGCCAGGACTGGAAGTTGACCACGATCAGCAGATAGATCAGCACCACCGCCCCCAGCAGGCCGAAGAACATGCCGTTGAACGCGCTGTTCATGGTTTGCACCTGGCCCTGCAGCGTCGCCTTGGAGCCCTTGGGCAGGTCTTTGCCGTGGGCATCGATGACGGCCTGGATATCCGCCGCCACCGCGCCCAGGTCGCGCCCCTGGATCGACGCGTACACCTCCACCACCGGCTGGATGTCCGACTGGGTCAGCACCGAATTGCTCTGGCTGCGCTCGAACGTCGCCAGGCCGCCCAGCAGTTGCCCGTTGGCACCCTGCCCGCTGGCGCTCAGCGGCAGGTCATGCAGCGCGCCCAGGGTGTCCAGCTTGTACTGCGGCGTCTGCAGCACGATGGGGTAGGAAATGCCGTTCGCGTTGTTCAGCCAATAGGTGGGCGCCACCTGGCTGGAACCGGCCAGGTTCACCACCAGGCTATTGGTGATGTCGCGCTCGGTGATGCCCACCAGTTGCGCGCGGGTACGGTCGACGTTGATCTTGAAGCTGGGCAATTGCCGAGACTGCTGCAGCCGCGCGTCCACCACCCCCGGCACCCGGCGAATCTCGCGCAGCACGCTGTTGGCGTAGGCGAAGTTGCCGGCCAGGTTGGCCCCCGACACCTGCAGGTCGATGGGCGCGGCCGAACCGAAGTTGAGGATCTGCCCGACGATGTCCGAGGGCGGGAACGAGAACACCACGCCGGGGAACGCCTGGGGCAGTTGCTCGCGCATCTGGCGGATATAGTCGGCCGTGGCGCGGTGGCCCTCGTTCAACGAGATCTGCACGTCGCTGTCCTGGGAACCGACGGTGCCGGTGTTGTTGTAGGCGGTGTTGATGCCGCTCACCGACAGCCCGATGTTGTCCACCACCGCGCCCAGCTCCTCGGCGGGGACGATGCCCCGCACGGCCTGCTCGACGCGGTAGATCACCTGTGCGGTGTCTTCAATGCGGGTGCCCACCGGGACGCGGACGTGCATCAGGATCTGCCCGGAGTCGACGCTGGGAAAGAAGTCCCGCCCCAGGAACGGCGCCAGCCCGAACGACAGCAGCACGAAGGCGAAAAACGCCAGCAGGAACAATCCACGCCGGTGCAGCACCCGTTCGAGCAGGCCATGGTAGCCCTCGCGTATCTGTTCGAAACGCGCCTCGAAGCCTTGCTGGAAGCGTACCAACGGGTTGCGCGAGGGCTTTTTGTGCGCGCCTTCCTCGTGCGCTTCGTGGGGCTTGAGCAGGAAGTTGGCCATGGTCGGCACCAGGGTGCGCGACAGGATGAACGAGGCGATCATGGCGAACATCACCGCCTCGGCCATCGGCACGAACAGGAAGCGGGCGATGCCGTCGAGGAAAAACATCGGCACGAACACGATGCAGATGCACAGCAGCGACACGAACGCCGGGGTGACGATCTGCGCCGCGCCGTCGAGGATCGCTTCGCGCACCTGCTTGCCCTGCTCCAGGTGCCAGTTGATGTTTTCAATGGTCACCGTCGCATCGTCCACCAAGATGCCCACGGCCAGGGCCAGGCCGCCCAGGGTCATGATGTTCAGGGTTTCCCCCAGCGCCGCCAGGGTGGCGATGGAGGCCAGGATGGCCAGGGGGATCGACACGGCGATGATCACCGTCGAGCGCCAGCTGCCCAGGAACAGCAAAATCATCAGGCTGGTCAGCGCTGCGGCAATCACCGCCTCGCGGGCCACGCTGCTGATGGCGGCGCGGACGAACAGCGACTGGTCGCCGATGAAATCGATCTTGAGGTTGTCGGGCAAGGCCGCCTTGGATTCGGCCAGTTTATCCTTGATGCCGGCGATCACCCCCAGGGTGGACGCCGACCCGGTCTTGAGCACGGTGATCAGCACCGAGCGGCTGCCGTTGACGTGGACGATGTTGGTTTGCGGCGGCGCGCCGTCGCGCACGCTGGCCACGTCGCGCATCAGCACCGTAGTACCGTCGGCGGCCTTGATGGGCAGGGCTTCCAGGTCGGCGATGGCCGAGGGCGCGTTGTTCAGCTGCATGACGTATTCGTAGCGGCCGATTTTCTCGGTGCCCACCGGCGTGATCAGGTTCTGCCCGGCCAGGGCGTTGGCCACGTCCTGGGCCGACAGGCCGCGGGCCTGCAGGGCAGCGGAGTCGATGTCGATCTGCACCTGGCGGCTCTTGCCGCCGAACGGGTACGGCATGGCGGCGCCGGCCACCGAGGTCAGCAGCAGGCGCACGCTGTTCAGGCCCAGGTCGCCCAGGCGCTGCTCGCTCAGGCCCTGGCCCGACAGCGCCAGCTGCACGATGGGCACGGTGGAAGCGCTGTAGTTGAGGATCAGCGGCGGCGTGGTACCCGGCGGCAGCTGCCGCAGGATCACCTGGGCTACCGAGGTCAGCTGGGCGTTGGCGGTACTGATGTTGACGTTGGGCTGGAAGTACACCTTGACGATGCCGAAGCCGTTCAGCGACTCGGCGTCGATGTGGCGCACGTCGTTCACCGTGGTGGTCAGCACCCGCTCGAACGGCGAGGTGATGCGCCCGGCCATCTGGTCGGGCGGCAGGCCGGTGTATTGCCAGATCACGGCGATGACCGGAATGCGGATCTCCGGAAAAATGTCCGTAGGCGTCCGCCACGCCGCCAGGGGGCCGACGATGAGGATGAAAATGGCCAACACCACGAAGGTATAGGGCCGGTTCAGCGCGACACGCACAATTCCAAGCATCGGGTTTGTTCCGTACGCAGGACAGGACGCCACCACCAGGCACACGCCGGATCAGTGTAGGCCCGGCAAACGTTTGTGAGGAGTAGCCTGAAGAACCTTTAATCGGCCGACCGTTGATCAGCGCGAAGGGCCCGCGCCGCGCGGCTGTTGTCCAACACTTGAGTGCCCAACAGAACAAGGAGAGGAGCCATGCCCGTGGAAATCAATGCCCAGACCCAACGTTGCACCCTGGTCGACGCCGACAGGCGTTGCGAAGGCCTGGCGACCGACGTGCGCATCACCACCGACGACCAGCTGCGCATGTCCATCGCCGAGCTCAACGGCCATCGCGTGCCCATCACCGAGGCCGAGGCCGACGCCCTCACCGTGGCCGGCGCAGTGGACGCCCGCCACCACGTCAAGGCCAGCGTGCCCGGTTCGGTCATCTAACCCCCGTAGCAGCTGCCGCAGGCTGCGTCCCCAGTCAACCGCGGCGCCCCTGACGCGGCCTGGCGGCCGCTGCTACAGGGAGCGCGTGCCGAAGGCTGCGTCAGCGTTGGATTTGCGAAGGCAGCACGCCAAGCAAATCGGGCAGCGCGGATTTCACCGTCTGCCAGACGATTTCGAGGTTAATGTCAAAATACCCATGAGCAATTCGGTTGCGCATCGTTCTCATGCTGCGCCAAGGAACGTTTGGATGTGCCGCAGCAAACTCAGGATATTTATCCATGACTTTGGTCGATGCTTCGCCAAGAATGACGAGGCTCATGATTACCGCCTGTTGCGTGCGCTTATCCTCGAGAAACTCTTCGATCTGAAGCCCTTCGACAAGACCAGGGCATCCTGGGCAGCCTCGCGGATATGCGCCAGGTAGTCATCAAGCCGTTGCTCCGTCATACCGGGCGCGCCTGAGCGACGACCCGCTCCCTGAATTTGATCGGAAGATCACCCGGCGTCAGCACATCGACCGCTACCCCCAACAGGTCTTCCAATTCGGCCTGCAGCCCACCCAAGTCAAACAGTGTTGCACCAGGCAACGCGTCTACCAGCAAGTCCAGGTCACTGCCATCCTGGTCGGTACCCTGCAGTACCGAGCCAAAAACCCGAGGATTGGCGGTGCGGAAGCGCCCCACGACCTCACGGACAGCAGCTTCCTTGTTAAGAAGGGCAACGGATGGGCGCATGACAATCGGTCCTTTGGTCGGCTCGGTATTGGCAGTCTACCATCCGTAACTGCCTCACTGCGCCAACTCCAGCAACTCCATCGCCATCGGCCGCGCAAAGTAATACCCCTGCGCCTGCGACGCGCCCATCTCCTTGAGCAGCTGCAAGGTGGCCTCGTCTTCCACGCCTTCGGCCACCACCGGCAGCCCCAGCGAGTCGGCCATGCGCACGATGGCGCGGACGATGGCGCGGCTGCGTTCGCTGGCGGTCAGTTCGAGGATGAAGGATTTGTCGATCTTCAGGCCGCTGAAGCGGTACTGGTGCACGTAGCTGAGCGACGAGAAGCCAGCGCCGAAGTCGTCGAGCATCACGCTCAGGCCGTGTTCGGCCAGTTGCTGCATGGTCTGCCGGGCGCGCTCGGGCTCGGCCACCAGGCCGCCTTCGGTCAGTTCCAGGCACAGACGGTGGGCGTCGATGCCGTGGCGTTGCAGCAGCGCCAGCACTTCGCTGGCGAACTCGGGCCGGGTAATGCTGTAGCTGGAACAGTTGACGTGCACCGGCGGCCAGTGCGCGTGCTCGGGCCGGGCGAGGATTTCGGCGATGCGGTTGAGCATGTACAGGTCCAGCCGGCCAATCAGCCGCAGGCCTTCCAGCGCCGGCAGGAACTGCCCTGGCGCGGTGATGCGGCCGTCGGCCTGGCGCCAGCGGATCAGCGCCTCCAGCGCCACCACCGCACCGCTTTCGACGCTGACGATGGGCTGGAAATACGCCAGCAGCTCGTCGTCGCGCTTGAGCGCGTTGCGCAAGGCGCCCTCGCGCTCCATCTGGTCGGTGACCTCGCGGCGCACCTGCTGGTTGAACACCGCGAAACTGTCGCGGCCGGCGTTCTTGACCCGGTACATGGCGGTGTCGGCGTCACGCAACAGGTCCGCCGGCTCATGGTGGAACTGCCCGTCGGCGCTGACGATGCCGATGCTGCACGAGGAAAACACCCCATGGCCGTCAATGTTGAATGGCAGGTCGAAGGCCAGCAGGATGCGCTCGGCGAGGTCCACCGCCACATCGAGGTCGGCGCTGGGCGCCAGCACCGCGAACTCGTCGCCGCCCAGGCGCGCCAGCAGGTCGTCCTGGCGCAGGCAGTTGCGCAGGCGGGTGGCGGCCTGGGTCAGCAGCAGGTCGCCGAAATGGTGGCCGAGGCTGTCGTTGACCATCTTGAAGCGGTCCAGGTCGATGAACATCACCACCAACGGCCGCTGTTGCCGGCAGAAATCCTCCCAGGCCTGCTGCAGGCGTTGCTGCAGGTGGCTGCGGTTGGGCAGCCCGGTCAGGGCGTCGTGGGCGTTTTCATGCTGCAGCTTGGCGTTGGCGTGGTCCAGCTCACGGGTGCGGCTCTGCACCCGCGCCTCGAGCATCAGGTTGGCGGCGTGCACCGCCTCGGCGGCGCTGCGCCGCGACAACGCGGTGTCGATGTGCCGGGAGACGAAGGTCAGCAGCTCCTGGTCGCGCTGGCTGTAGCGGATCATCGGCGAATAGCTCTGCACCACCAGCACGCCGCGCACCTGGGTGCCTTCGAACAGCGGGATGCCCAGCCACGACTGCGAGCGGATGGGCCCGGGGTTGTGGGTGATTTCGCCGCTGGCCATCAGCTCGGTAGCGTCGTCGTAGTCGATCAGGCACGGTCGGCGCTGGCGGATCACGTACTCGGTCAGCCCACGGCGGCCACGGCGTGGCGGCGGCACGGCGGCGCTCTGTTCGTCGATGTAATAGGGGAAGGTCACCTCGCCGGTCATCACCTCGAACAGGGCGATGTAGAAATTGCGCGCGAACAGCAGGTCGCCGACGATGCTGTGCAGGCTCTGGAACAGCTCGGCCATGTCCCCCGGCTGGCTGGACAGCTCGGCAATCTGGAACAGCGCGCTGTGCAGGTGCTCGGCGCGCTCGCGCTCGACCACTTCCTGGCGCAGGGCATCGTTGAGCTCGGACAGCTCCTGGGTGCGCCGCGACACCGTCTCCTCCAGGTCGACCCGGTGCAGGATGCGGTCCAGGGCCATGGCCACGTGGCGGGCCACCACCAGGAACAGCTCGCGGTCCTCGGCGCTATAAATACGCGACACCTCGTAGACCTGCATGGCAAGCATGCCGAACACCTCGTCCGAGGCGTTCTTCAGCGGCGCGCCCATCCAGAACTCGGGGCGGTGGCCCAGGGGGGCGAAGCGCCCTTCCTGCTCGGCGCGGCGCATGCCCACGGCGTCGACCATCAGCGGCTGGCCGCTGATCAGCACGTAGCCGGTCAGCGACAGGCACTCGGGGTCCAGGTATTCGTGGCTTTCGGCCTCGATGGCATCGACGTCGATGATGTCCACGTAATAAGGGTACGAGACCTTGCCGTGCTGCGGGTCGTACAGCGCCAGGTAGAAGTTCTCGGCGTCGATCAGCGTGGCCAGGTGCCGGTGCACGCCTTCGAGGAACGCCGCCCGGTCACGGGTGGAACTGGCCAGGTAGGTAATTTCGTACAGCACCCGCTGGGTGATCTGCGCCCGCGCCAGGGCCTCGCTCTGCACCCGCGTGCCCAGCTCCCGGGCGAGCTCGGCCAACTGCAGGTTGTGCGCCTCGCTGCGTGGCGCCAGCAGCCAGCCCAGGGCACGCTCGCCCTGGCCGGTGGGCCAGCGATGCAAGCCCTCGGTGCGGCAGAACGCGTCGAGGTCGTCAGCTGCCAGTGTCGCAGGCCACTGGCAGAAGGCGCCGCCCTGGGCCGCCCGGTGCATGGGCTCGCCATCCCGGTACCACACCCACGCGCAAGCCTTGGGCCAGGCGCGCGCGCCGGCCAGCACCACTTCAATCGACGCGGCCGTCTGTTCGCCCGGCGGCAGGCGTGAGTCATCGGGCAAAACGGGGAAGTTCAAGAAGGTGCTCCAACAGAACGGACAGTCGCAGAACCCCTTATCGGCAGGGCCAGACGAAGATATAGCGCGGTGCCACTACTTCAGGCAAGCTCTGTCAGACCAACCGGGCGCCAACCCTTGCGCCAGACGCACCACTGATGCCATTCGCTGCACAAACTTTTTCACTGGTGTCATAATAATGACCGGCAATCGCACAGGTTCGCATGGGCCACCGGGTTGCCGTATTGACACAGATCATGGCGGCTGATATTTGTTAACTATCCAGTTAGTTTTGGTTTCGACCCCAGCTGACGGCCAGCGTTACCTAAAATGATATTGCTCTATAATAAAAACAACGGAGACACCCATGGATCAAGTATCCACCGAGTCCCACGGCTCAAAGCAGACCAAGAAAGCGACCGCCAGCGGCTGGATTGGCTCGGCGCTCGAGTACTATGACTTCTTTATCTACGCCCAGGCTGCGGCGCTGATATTCCCGCAAATCTTCTTCCCGTCCACCGACCCCAAGATCGCTATCGTCGCCTCGCTGGCTACTTATGGCGTGGGTTACATCGCCCGTCCGATCGGTGCCGCGTTCCTGGGCCACTGGGGTGACACCCGCGGCCGCAAGAACGTGCTGCTGTTGTGCATGTTCCTGATGGGCTTCGCGACCATGGCCGTGGGCCTGCTGCCTACCTATAGCCAGGTTGGCATGCTGGCGCCGGTCCTGCTGGTGGTGCTGCGCCTGATCCAGGGCTTCGCGGTAGCCGGCGAGATCTCCGGGGCCAGTTCCATGATCATGGAGCACGCGCCCTTCGGCAGAAGGGGCTACTACGCCAGCTACACCCTGCAGGGCGTGCAGGCAGGGCAGATCTTCGCCGCGGCGATCTTCCTGCCACTGGCCTACTTCATGCCTGACGATGCGTTCAACAGCTGGGGCTGGCGGATTCCGTTCCTGCTCAGCGCCATCGTGCTGATCGCCGGCTACATCATCCGTAAAGAGGTCCACGAGACCCCGGCCTTCGTCAAGGAAGAAGCCAGCACCGAACTGCCGAAAGCACCCATCGTCGAGGCCTTCCAGCACAACTGGCGCAACATGTGCCTGGTGACCTGCATGGCGCTGATGAACGTGATCCCGGTGGTGGCCACCATCTTCGGTGCGGCCTACGCGGTGCAGCCGGCCTACGGCATCGGCTTCTCGAAGAGCGTGTACTTGTGGATTCCGGTGATCGGCAACATCGTCGCCGTGGTGGTGATCCCGTTCGTGGGCAACTGGTCGGACAAGATCGGCCGTCGCCCGATGATCATGGGTGGCGCCCTGGGCTCGGGCCTGCTGGCCTTCGGTTACCTGTACGCGATCAGCATCCACAGCGTGCCCCTGGCCTTCACCATGTCGCTGCTGATGTGGGGTGTGGTCTACCAGGGCTACAACGCGATCTTCCCAAGCTTCTACCCGGAACTGTTCCAGACCCGCTACCGCGTGTCGGCCATGGCCATCTCGCAGAACGTGGGCACCATGATCACCGCGCTGCTGCCGGCTTTGTTCGCCGCCATCGCCCCGCCCGGCTCGGACAACATCCCGATGACCGTGGGTGCCATGGCGTTCGGCATCACCATCATCGCAGCCCTCGCGGCTTACGCGGCCAAGGAAACCTACCGGATTCCGATGGCAGACCTGGGCAAGCGTGATGCGAAGGAAGTGGACAAGAAGGATTACCTGCAGATGCGGATGCAGGCGGTGAAGTAACAGCAGCTGCAAGCTGCAAGAAAAAGCCCCGGCTTCGATGAGAACCCGGGGCTTTTTCGTATCCAACAGCTTTTGATCTGCTTTTGATCTGCTTTTGATCTGCTTTTGATCTGGCTTTTGATCTGGCTTTTGATGTGCTTTTGATCTTGATCTAGCTTTTGACTTTGATCTTGGCCCCGTTAAGCGCCCGGGCCGACCGGAGGCGTTGATCAAGCGGGCCTCGGCGGAGCCGAGGGAGACGGAACCGGAGGCGCTTCTATTCCGGGCCGTCGTCCGCTTGAGCGACGCCGGAGGGAGGGGACCCGTAGCGCAGCGGAGGGCCCAAGCAGGGGCGAGAATTTTTGGTTACTTTTTTTCGACTGAAAAAAGTGACCCGGCGTAAGGCCGGAACGGTCGGTGGTCGCACCACGAAAATGGATATGTTCGAAATCGCCGAAGCGGGATACAGAATCGGTGAACATATCCATTTTCGTGGGGATACCACCGACCGTTTCGGCCTTACGCCGACTCACTTTTTGTCAAACGCCACAAAAAGTAAGCAAAAAAGGCTTGCCCCTGCTTGGGCCCTCCGCTGCGCTACGGGTCCCCTCCTTCCGGCGCCGCTCAACGGGCAGACGGCACCCGCTATAGAAGCCTGCGGGTTACCGTCTCTTCGGCCTGCGGCCTCGGCCCTTCGGGCAGCCCGTTGATCGACGCCTCCAGTCGGCCCGGGCGCTTTACGGGGCATACAATCAAGATCAAAAGCCAGATCAAGATCACAAGCCAGAGCAACAGCAACAGCAACAGCAACAGCAACAGCAACAGCAACAGCAGAGCGAATACATTGCGTTGCGTTGGCCTGAACGCGGCCTGGCGGCCGCTGCTACGGGCTCAGCGGCCGCCACCCAGGTCGAGGAAGCTGCCGGTGGTGTAGCTGGCCTGCTCCGAGGCCAACCACAGGATCGCCTCCGCCACCTCGTGGGGCTGCCCGCCCCGCCCCATGGGAATCCCCGGCTCCAGCTTGCTGACCCGATCCGGGTCGCCGCTCAGGGCATGGAACTCGGTATAGATGTAGCCCGGCCGTACCGCGTTGACCCGCACGCTCTCGCCGGCCAGTTCCTTGGCCAGGCCCACAGTGAAGGTATCCAGCGCGCCCTTGGACGCCGCGTAATCGACGTACTCGCCCGGCGAGCCCAAGCGCGCGGCCACCGAGGAGACGTTGACGATGCTGCCGCCCTGCCCGCCATGGCGGGTGGACATGCGCAGGATGGCGTGCTTGGCACACAGGATCGGCCCGGCAACGTTGCTCTTGAGCAGCTTCAGCAGGCGGAATTCGGACATTTCGTCGACCCGCGAGGTGTGGCCCACGGTGGCGGCGTTGTTGACCAGCACGCTGACCGTGCCCAGCTCGGTGTCGACGCGGTTGAACAGGTGCACCACCTCGTCCTCGACGCTGACGTCGGCGCGCACGGCAATGGCCTGGGCGCCCAGCTCGCGCAGTTCGGCCAGGGTGGTCTGGGCGGCCTGTTCATCGGCCAGGTAGTTGATGCACACGCGGTAACCCTGGCGGGCGGCCAGGCGCGCAGTGGCGGCACCGATGCCACGGCTGCCGCCGGTGATGACGATAACTTTATCCATGGACCTCGGTACACTCCTCATGGGGATTGCAGGGTTGAAGGCTGGCTAATAGTACGAAATTCAAGCGCCCGACGCGCGCTGCAGATTTTCCGCCGCGTGAATATCGGCCATGAAGCGCTCCGCCGGCAAGGGGTGGCCCAACAGAAAACCCTGCAGCGAGTCACAGCCCAGGCGGGTCAGGAAGTTCTGCTGGTTATCGGTCTCCACGCCCTCGGCGACGATACGCAGGCCCAGGGCCTGCCCCAGGGCGACAATGGCCGAGACGATGGCGGCGTCGTCGCTGTCCTGCTCCAGGTCACGGACGAAGCCGCGGTCGATCTTCAGCTCGTTGGCCGGCAGGCGCTTGAGGTACATCAGGCTGGAGTAGCCGGTGCCGAAGTCATCGATGGACAGGTCCACGCCCATGTCCGACAGCTGGCGCAGCACACTCATGCTGGCGTCGGCGTCGTTCATGGCGGTGGTCTCGGTGATCTCCAGGGTCAGGTTGTTCGCCGCCAACTGGTGCCGTTCAAGCGCCGCCGCGACGCTGGCCACCAGGCCCACGTGGCAGAACTGCAGCGCCGACAGGTTCACCGCGATGCGCCAGTGGCCATAGCCCTGCACCGCCCACTCGCGCATCTGCCGGCAGGCCTCGTCCAGCACCCAGTCGCCGATGCCGATGATCAGCCCGGTCTTCTCCGCCAGGTCAATGAAGCGGTCCGGGCTCAGCAGGCCCATGTCCGGGTGCTGCCAGCGCAGCAGCGCCTCGGCGCCCACCGGCTGGCCAGTGCTGGCCTCGAATTTGGGCTGGTAGTGCAGGCGCAGCTGGCCGCGCTCCACCGCCAGGCGCAGGTCCTGCAGCAGTTGCAGTTGCTTGCGGGCGTTGGTGTTCATGGAGCCGTCGAAGAAGCTGTAGCAGTTCTTGCCCGCGCTCTTGGCGTGGTACATGGCGGCGTCGGCGTTCATCAGCAGGCTGTGCTGGTCAATGCCGTTGCCGGGGTACAGGGCGATGCCAATGCTGGCGGAGATCTGCAGGTTCTGCTCGGCCACCCGGAACGGCTGGGCGATCAGGGCGACCTGGCGGGCGGCCACGGTGGGCACGTCGTCCGGCTCGTCGAGGGCCACCAGCAGCACGAACTCGTCGCCACCGATGCGCGCCAGGGTGTCCTGGCCCTGCAGGTTGCCGCGCAGGCGCAGGGCCACGGCGCGCAGCAGCTCGTCGCCGGTGAAGTGGCCGAAGGCGTCGTTCACCGGCTTGAAGCCGTCCAGGTCGATGAACATCAGCGCGAAGCAGCCGCCCTTCTCGTCCACCATCTGGATCGCCTGCTCGATGCGGTCGGCCAGCAGCATGCGGTTGGGCAGGCCGGTGAGGTTGTCGTGCAGGGCCAGCTGCGTCAGCTCGCGGTTGGCCAGGCGCAGGGAGTTGGCCAGGTCAGCGGTGCGTGCCTCCATGCGCGCGTCCAGCACCGAGGTCAGCAGGGTGATGCCCAGCACCGCCAGGCTGGTGATCAGCACCATGTAGTCCAGGCCCTTGCCGGTCAGGCCACCGCCCAGGGCGCCACAGGCGCTGCCCTCGGGGAACATGGCCGCGGCCATGCCGGTGTAGTGCATGCCCACTATGGCCACGCCCATCACCACCGAGGCCACGCCGCGCGCCAGCACCACGTGGGGCGCGGCATGGCGCAGGCGGAACGCTATGTAGAGGGCGGCCGCCGAGGCGCCGATGGCAATGACGATGGAATCGATGAACAGCACGGGATCGTACTGGATGCCGGGGGTCATGCGCATGGCGGCCATGCCGGTGTAGTGCATGGTGGCGATGCCGCTGCCCATGATCAGCGCGCCGAAGGCCAGTTGCCCGAACGGCAGCCGCGGCTGGCTCACCAGCCACAGGGCGAAGCCCGAGGACAGCACAGCGATCAGCAGCGACAGCGCGGTCAGTTTGAGGTCATACCCCAGGGCGATGGGCAGGCTGAAGGCGAGCATGCCGATAAAGTGCATGGACCACACGCCGACGCCCATGGACAGCGAGCCACCGGCCATCCAGAAATACACCGCGCGCCCCTTCGCGGTGGCGATGCGGCCAACCAGGTCGAGCGCCGTATAGGACGCCAGCATGGCCACGCACAGTGAAATGACAACCAGGGAGGGGGAATAACTACCAATCAGCATGCGACTCTCGAAACCGGCAAATACGACGCGTTCCCTGCGAAAAATCTGCCCGGGATTGTACGCAATTAAACGTTTGTTTGCTTGCGAAGAGCGCCTGAATACGGGGGCTTGGCGGGATATCGCTTTGCCATCACCGAATCCAGCTTCTACAAGGGTCCGGCCGCTGTACAGCGTTGTACAGGGCCGGTGCTGACCTTAACCTTTCAGACGAACGGCATCAAGGCGCGCGGCTCAATTCCAGCTGCCCATCCCAGCCGCCGCCCAGCGCCGCAATTAGTTGCACGCTGGCAACCAGGCGGCTCTGCAGCACGTTGAGCACGCTGCGCTCGTTGCTCAACGCCGTGGCCTGCACCGTCACCACGTCGAGGTAGGCGATGAGGCCGGCCTTGTACTGGTTGGTGGTCAGGCGCAGGGACTCGCGCGCCGACTCCAGCGCCTGCTCGCGCACCTGGGCCTCGTCTTCGTACACCTTGAGTTGGACCATGTAGTTTTCCACCTCCTGGAAGCCGTTGAGCACGGTCTGCCGGTACTGGGCCACGGTCTGGTCGTAGACCGCCTCGGTGCGGTCCACCTCGGCCGAACGCTGGCCGCCGTCGAACAGCGTGCCGGCCAGCTGCGGGCCCACCGACCAGAAGCGGTTGGGCAGGCTCAGCCAGTTGGCGAAGGTGCTGCTGCTGTAGCCCCCGGACAGGCTCAGGGTCAGGTCCGGGTAATAGGCGCTCTTGGCCACGCCGATGTTGGCGTTGGCGGCCATCACCGAGCGCTCGGCGGCGGCGATGTCGGGGCGCCGCTCCAGCCACTGCGACGGCACCTGCACGGGGATCTGCGGCAGCGCCGGGATGGCCTGGCTCTCGGCCAGGTTGAAATCGGCCGGCGGCACGCCCATCAGCACGGCGATGGCGTTCTCGTACTGGGCGCGCTGCCAGCGCAGGTCCACAAGGTCAGCCTGGGTGGTGCGCAGTTGGGTCTGCGCCTGGGCCACCGCATCGGCGCCCGAGACGCCGACCTTGTACTGGTTCTGGGTCATGGTCAGCGAGCGCTCGTAGGCCTGCACCGTGGCCTCCAGCAGGCGCTTCTGCTGGTCGATGACCCGCAGTTGCAGGTAGTTCTGCACCAGCTCCGACTGCAGGCTCAGGCGCATGGCCGCAAGGTCGGCAAGGCTGGCCTGGGCGCTGCCCTTGTCGGCTTCCAGGCCGCGGCGCAGCTTGCCCCACACGTCGGCTTCCCAGCTGACGTTGGCCTGGGCCGAGTAGCTGTTGCGAATGCCGCTGCCGGCGCTGCCCAGGCTGGTGTTGCTGTTGCTGCTGCCGGCGCCCTGGCCGGAGCGGGTCTTGCTGGCGCTGAGGTCGACGGTGGGGAAGAACGCGCCACGCGCGCTCTTCACCAGCGCCTGGGCCTGGCGGTACTGGGCTTCATATTGCGCCACGGTCTGGTTGGAGTGGTTCAGGCGCTCCACCAGGCCGTTGAGCTGGGTGTCGCCGTACACTTCCCACCAGGCGCCACGGGCCAGGGCGTCGCTGGGCTGCGCCTGGCGCCAGCCCTGGGCTTCCTTGAACTGCGCCGGCGCGGCCACGTCCGGGCGCTTGTAGTCAGGCCCCACGGCACAGCCGCCCAGCAGCAGGCCAGTGAGCATCAGCGCGCTCAGGCCCAGGTTGAGCAGGCGCGAGCCGCGGGCGGTGGCCATCTGGCAGGTCAAGGGGCGCAGCAGCACGGTCGGCTTGTTCATAGCGGGGTTTCCAGGGATGCATCGGTACGCACGCCGCGCCAGCGGTTGACCCGGTGGCGCAGGCGATCGAGGTAGAGGTAGACCACCGGGGTGGTGTACAGGGTCAGGATCTGGCTGAAGATCAGCCCGCCGATGATGGCCAGGCCCAGCGGCTGGCGCATCTCCGCGCCCTCGGTGCCGCCGATCAGCAGCGGCAGCGCGCCAAGGATGGCCGCCAGCGTGGTCATGAGGATCGGCCGCAGGCGTTGCAGGCAGGCCTGGCGAATCGAGTCGAACGGGCCCATGCCCTGCTCGCGTTCCAGCTGCAGCGCCAGGTCGATCATCAGAATGGCGTTCTTCTTCACCACGCCGATCAGCAGGAACAGCCCCAGCAGCGAGATCAGGCTGAACTCGCCGCCGGTGACGTAGATGCTCAGCAGCGCGCCCACCCCCGCCGACGGCAGCGTGGAGAGAATGGTCAGCGGGTGCACGTAGCTCTCGTAGAGGATACCCAGCACCAGGTACACCAGCACCAGCGAGCCGAGAATCATCCACGGCTGGCTCTTCTGCGCCGCGGCGAAGGCGTCACCGGTGCCGGCCACCTTGACGATGATGTCCTCGGGCAGCCCCAGGGAAGCAATGGCGCGCTCGATGGCGGCGGTGGCACGGTCCAGGGGCACGCCCTCGGCGAGGTCGAAGGAGATGCTTTCCGAGGCGAACTGGCCCTCGTGGCTGACGCTGTCGTCGGCCAGGCTGTTCTCATAGTGGGCGATGCTCGACAGCGGTACCCGCGCGCCGGCGGAGTTGATCACCTGCACCTGGTCGAGGGTGACCGGGTTCTGGGCGTACTTGGGGTTGATCTCCATCACCACTTCGTACTGGTTGAGGCTGTCGTAGATGGTGGAGATCTGCCGCTGGCTGTAGGCGTTGTTGAGCACCCCGGTGACGGTGCTCATGTCGATGCCCAGGCGCTTGGCCTGGTCGCGGTCCACCACCAGGGTCACCTGGGGCGCGCCGCGGCCTTCGCGGGCATCGATGGAGGTCAGCTCCGGCAGGCGCTTGAACGCCTCGGTGATCTTCGGGTACCAGGTGCGCAGCGCGGCCAGGTCGCCGCTCTGGATGATGTACTGGTACTGGTTGGTGGTCTGGTCGCGGGCGCCGCCGAACTGCAGGTCCTGGTCGGCCATCAGCATCAGCCGCGCGCCGGGCACCTTGGGCAGGTTCTTGCGCAGGCGCTCGATGACCTGCTGGGCGTTGACGTCGCGCTCCTTGATGGGCTTGAGGCGCACCAGGATGGTGGCGTTATTGGTGCCGTTGTTGCCGCCGATGAAGCCGGCGACGCTGAGCACCGCCGGGTCGGCGATGATGGCGCGGCGGAAGGCTTCCATCTTCGGCTGCATGACGGTGAACGACAGGCCGTCGTCGCCGCGCACGAAGCCCATCAGCTGGCCGGTGTCCTGCTGGGGCATGAAGGTCTTGGGCACCACCACGTACAGGGCGATGTTGACGCCGATGGTGACCACCAGGCTGATCAGGGTCAGCCGCCGGTGCGCCAGGGCCCAGCCCAGGGTGCGGTCGTAGCCGCGCACCATGGCCTCGTGCACGCGGTTGCTCCAGCGCTGCAGGCGGGTTTCATGGCCGTGGTCGTGGGGCTTGAGCCAGCGCGCGCAGAGCATCGGCGTGAGGGTCAGCGACACCAGCAGCGACACCACGATGGCCGCCGACAGGGTGATGGAGAACTCGCGGAACAGCTTCTCGATGATGCCGCCCATGAACAGGATCGACATGAACACCGCCACCAGCGAGGCGTTCATCGCCAGCAGGGTGAAACCCACTTCGCGGGCGCCCTGGTAGGCGGCTTTCATCGGCGCCATGCCGGCGTTGATGTGCCGGGCAATGTTCTCCAGCACCACGATGGCGTCGTCCACCACCAGCCCCGTGGCCAGGATCAGCGCCATCAGCGACAGGTTGTTCAGCGAGAAGCCCCACAGGTACATGATGGCGAAGGTGCCCACCAGCGACACCGGCACCGCCAGGGTGGGAATCAGCGAGGCGCGCCAGTCGGCCAGGAACAGGTACACCACCAGCACCACCAGGGCCACGGCGATCAGCAGGGTGCTCTCGGCCTCGTGCAGGGTGGCGGTGATCACCGGCGAGCGGTCCATGGCGATGTTCAGCCGCACGCTGGCCGGCAGCACCGCTTGCAGGGCCGGCAGCTGCGCCTTGATTTGCGCCACGGTCTTGATGATGTTGGCGCCGGCCTGGCGGTTGATCACCAGCAGCACCGCCGCGTCGTCGTTGAAGAAGCCGGCGTTGTAGCGGTCTTCCACGCCGTCGGTGAGCTTGGCCACGTCGCTCAGGCGCAGGGCCGAGCCGTTCTGGTAGCGAATGATCAGCGGGCCGTAGTCCTTGGCCTTTTCCAGCTGGTCGTTGGCCTGCACCTGCCAGTTGTGCTCGCCGCTTTCGACGAAGCCCTTGGGCCGGCGCACGTTGGCGTTGGCGATGGTGGTGCGCACCTCGTCCAGGGCCACGCCGTACTGGTTGAGCAGGTTGGGCTCGACCTCCACGCGCACCGCCGGCAGCGAGCTGCCGCCGATCTGCACCTCCCCTACCCCGTCCACCTGGGACAGGCTCTGGGACAGGATGGTGGATGCCAGGTCGTACAGCTGGCCCTTCTGCAGCACGTCGGAGGTCAGCGACAGCACCATGATCGGTGCCTGCGCCGGGTTGACCTTCTTGTAGGTGGGCATGCTGCGCATGCCGCTGGGCAGCAGCGGCCGCGAGGCGTTGATGGCCGCCTGCACCTCGCGGGCGGCGCCGTTGATGTCGCGGTCCATGTCGAACTGCAGGATCACCCGCGTCGAGCCCTGGCTGGAGCGGCTGTTCATGTTGCTGACGCCGGAGATGCTGCCGAAGGCGCGCTCCAGCGGCGTGGCCACGGTGGAGGCCATGACCTCGGGGCTGGCGCCGGCGAGGTTGGCCGACACCACGATCACCGGGAAGTCCATCTGCGGCAGCGGCGACACCGGCAACAGGCCGAAGCTGACGCCGCCCAGCAGCATCACCGCGACGCTGAGCAGCATGGTCGCCACCGAGCGGCGAATGAAGGGGGCCGACAGGTTCATGCCGACGCCTGCGGTTCAGCGGCCGGTGCCTTGCGCCAGCGGCGCCCCAGGCGGTCGAAGTACAGGTAGATCACCGGGGTGGTGAACAGCGTCAGCACCTGGCTCACCAGCAGCCCGCCCACCATCACCAGGCCCAGCGGCTGGCGCAATTCTGCGCCCGAACCACCGGCCAGCATCAGCGGCACGGCGCCGAACAGCGCGGCCATGGTGGTCATCAGGATCGGCCGGAAGCGCAGCAGCGCCGCCTGGTAAATGGCGGTCTGCGGGTCCAGGCCCTGGTTGCGCTCGGCGTCCAGGGCGAAGTCGATCATCATGATCGCGTTCTTCTTGACGATGCCGATCAGCAGGATGATGCCAATGATGGCGATCATCCCCAGGTCATTGCCGCTCAGCAGCAGCGCCAGCAAGGCGCCCACCGCCGCCGAGGGCAGCGTGGAGAGGATGGTGATGGGGTGGATGTAGCTCTCGTAGAGAATGCCCAGCACGATGTACATGGTCACCACCGCCGCCAGAATCAGCAGCAGCGTGCTCGACAGCGACGCCTGGAACGCCTGGGCCGCGCCCTGGAACTGGGTCTGCACGCCAATCGGCATGCCGATGTCCTTCTGCACCTGCTCGATCAGCGCTACAGCCTGGCCCAGGGCCACGCCCGGCGCCAGGTTGAACGAGACCATCACCGCCGGGAACTGGCCGATGTGCGAGATGGCCAGCTGCGCCTGGCGCTGCTCGATGTGCGCCAGGCTCGACAGGCGCACCTGGGTGCTGTTGGTCACCGGCAACGACGAGCTGGCACCGGTGAGGGTGCTGGACACGGTCTGGTTGATGGCGCTGTCGCTGGGTGTGCTCTTGACGTAGATCTGCTCCAGCGCCTGCGGGCCGATCACCGAGGCGTTGGCCGCCTGCAGCACCACGCGGTACTGGCTGGCCTGGGTGTAGATGGTGGAAATCTGCCGTTGGCCGAAGGCGTCGTACAGGGCGTTGGTGATGTCGGCGACGTTGACGCCCAGGCGCTTGGCCTGGTCGCGGTCGATCACCAGGTACACCTGCAGGCCCTTGTCCTGCAGGTCGCTGGCCACGTCGGTGAGCTGCGGCTGCTGGCGCAGGGCGTCCACCAGCTTGCCGCTCCACTGGCTAAGCAAGTCGGCATCGGGCGACGACAGGCTGAACTGGTACTGGGTGCGGCTGACCCGGTCCTCGATGGTCAGGTCCTGCACCGGCTGCATGAACAGGCGCATGCCCACCAGCTTGTCGGCTTCCGGCTGGATGTTGGCGATGACTTCACTGGCGGTGTGGCTGCGCTGGCCCAGGGGCTTGAGGTTGATCAGCATGCGCCCGCTGTTGAGCGTGGCGTTGTCGCCGTCCACGCCGATGTAAGAAGACAGGCTCTCGACGTCCGGGTCCTGCAGCACGATGGCCGCCAGGTCCTGCTGGCGCTGGCTCATGGCGCTGAAGGAGATCGACTGCGGCGCCTCGGTGATGCCCTGGATCACCCCGGTGTCCTGCACCGGGAAGAAGCCCTTGGGCACCACCATATAAAGGAACACGGTGAGGCCCAGGGTGGCCAGGGCCACCAGCAGGGTCAGCGGCTGGAGGCGCAGCACCCACTGCAGCTTGCGGCCGTAGGCCTCGATCAGCCAGTCGATCCAGGCGCCGCTGGCGCGGTAGAAGCGCGTCTGTTCTTCCGGCTTGGGCTCGCGCTTGAGCAGGCGTGCGCACATCATCGGCGTCAGCGTCAGCGAGACCACCAGCGAAATCAGGATGGCCACCGCCAGGGTGATGGCGAACTCGCGGAACAGCCGCCCCACCACGTCGGCCATGAACAGCAGCGGGATCAGCACGGCGATCAGCGAGAAGGTCAGCGACAGCAGCGTGAAGCCGATCTGCCGGGCGCCCTTGAGCGCCGCCTGCAGCGGCGTCTCGCCCTCCTCGATGTGGCGGGAGATGTTCTCCAGCATGACGATGGCGTCGTCCACCACGAAACCGGTGGCGATGGTCATGGCCATCAGCGTCAGGTTGTTGATGGAGAAACCGGCCAGGTACATGACGCCGAACGTGCCGATCAGCGACAGCGGCACGGCCACCGACGGAATGATCGTGGCGCTGAAACGGCGCAGGAACAGGAAGGTCACCAGCACCACCAGGGCGATGGAGAACAGCAGCTCGTGCTGCACGTCGGCCACCGAGGCGCGGATGGTCTGGGTGCGGTCGGTGAGCACCGCCACGTCCAGGCCCGCCGGCAGGTTGTCGGTGATCGACGGCAGCACCGCCTTGATGCGGTCCACCACTTCAATCACGTTGGCACCGGGCTGGCGCTGGATGTTCAGCAGCACCGCCTGGTTCTTGTTGGCCCAGGCCGCCAGGCGCTCGTTCTCGGCGCCGTTGACGATGGTCGACACATCCTTCAGGCGCAGCGGCGCGCCGTTGCGGTAGCTGAGGATGAGGTTGGCGTATTCTTCGGGCGAGACCATCTGGTCGTTGGCGTCGAGCATCGACACCCGCGTGGGGCCGTCGAAGTTGCCCTTGGGCTGGTTGACGTTGGAGGCGGCGATCAGCGTGCGCACGTCGGCCAGGTTCAGGCCGTTGGCCGCCAGGGCCTCGGGGTTGACCTTGATGCGCACCGCCTGGCGCTGGCCGCCGGCGATGGAGACCATGCCGACGCCGGTGATCTGGGCGATTTTCTGCGCCATGCGCGTGTCGACCAGGTCGTTGAGCTTGGGCAGCAGCATGGTTTTCGAACTGATAGCAAGGGTCAGCACCGGGGTGTCGGCCGGGTTGACCTTGTTGTACACCGGCGGCGCCGGCAGGTCGGTGGGCAGCAGGTTGGTGGCGGCGTTGATGGCCGCCTGCACCTGCTGCTCGGCGACGTCCATGTTGATGTCGAGGCTGAAGCGCAGGGTCAGCACCGAGGCGCCGCCGGAACTGGTGGAGGCCATCTGGGTGAGCCCGGGCATCTGCCCGAACTGGCGCTCCAGCGGCGCGGTCACGGCGCTGGTCATCACTTGCGGGCTCGCGCCGGGGTACAGGGTCATGACCCGGATGGTCGGGTAGTCGACCTGGGGCAACGCCGACACCGGCAGCAGGCGGTAGGCGATCAGGCCGGCCAGGATAATGGCCAGCATGCTCAGGGTAGTGGCTACCGGACGCAGGATGAACAGCCGCGACAGATTCATACGCCCGCCTTGCTCCGGTGGCCGTTGCCGGCCTGCTTGCCGGCGGCGTCTTCACCCTTGAGGTGCTCGCCTGGCGTGGTGGGCACCTGGCCTGGGTCATTGACCACTTCCACGCTGCTGCCGTCGCGCAGGCGGTCGGTGCCTTCCAGCACCACGCGGTCGCCCTTGGCCAGGCCGTCCTCGACCACCGTGACGGTGCCGTCGGAGGCGCCGATCTTCAGCTGGCGAATGCGCACCTTGTCGTTGCCGTCCATCGCATAGACGAAGGTGCCGTTGGTGCCGAACTGCACCGCGGCCGAGGGCGCCAGCACCACGTCCTTGAGGGTGTCGGACAGCAGGTGGACGTTGACGAACTGGTTGGGGAACAGCGCCAGGTCCTTGTTATCGAAGTAGGCCTTGAACTTCAGGGTGCCGGTGGTGGTGTCGATCTGGTTGTCGATGCTGTGCAGCACGCCCGTGGCCTGCTGGGCGCGGTCGCCGCGGTCCCAGGCTTCCACCGGCAGGGTGGCGCCGCTGCGCACGCGGGCCAGCACCGGGTCGAGGGTGGTCTCGGGCAGGGTGAAGATCACGCTGATGGGCTGCACCTGGGTGATCACCGCCAGGGCGGTGGTGTCGTTGGCAGCCACCAGGTTGCCCACGTCCAGCTGGCGCAGGCCCACGCGGCCGCTGATGGGCGCGCGGATCTGGGTGAATTCCAGATTGAGCTTGGCATTATTGACGTTGGCCTGGTCGGTGAGCAGCGTGCCCTGGTACTGGCCCACCAGCGCCTCGGCGGTGTCCAGGGTCTGCTTGGCGATGCTGTCCTGGGCGAACAGCTCTTTATAGCGTTGCAGGTCGCGCTGGGCGTTCTTCAACTGCGACTGGTCCTGGGCCAGGGTGCCCTGGGCCTGCTGCAGGGCAATTTCATACGGGCGCGGGTCGATCACCGCCAGCAGGTCGCCGGCCTTGACCATCTGCCCTTCCTGGAACGCCACCTTCACCAGCTCCCCGGCCACGCGGCTGCGCACGCTGATGGTGTTGGTGGCAGTCACCGTGCCCAGGGCTTTCAAATAGACCGGGAAGTCGCCCACGGTGGCCGGGGCCACTCGAACCGGCGTAGGCCCACTGGCCGGGCCGAAGCCTGGGCGCATGGGGTTGCCGCCCGGGCGGCCGCCGTGGGGCCGGCCTTTCTCGGGCGGGCCGCCGGCTTCATGCTGCTGGGCCGGCGAATGCTGCGCACGCCAGTACAGGCCCGCGGCAATCAGCAGGATCAGGATCAGCAGGCCGAACAGCCAACGGGGAAAGGTGCGGGAACCGGCGGGTTGCATGGAATGATCGACCATTATTGAAAGTGGGTGTGTCGGGAGGCTGGAACGATAATCATTGTTGCGAATATTGCAAAGTGCCTTTACCCGCTATTTACGTAGGACGCGTTTATGCCGTGTTTCGTCCAGAAAAGAAAACGGCCTGGGGGATGCCAGGCCGTTTCTTTATTACTGCATGTAACACAGACCATTGGACGCTATCCATCCCGTAGCCGCTGCCGCAGGCTGCACTGGCCCTCGCCTACACTGGAAATCTCCAGCGTACTGAGGGCCAGCGCAGCCTGGCGGCAGCGGCTACAGGCGAAGTGCCTGGTCCTGGGTGTTACTTCAATACTGCCAGGGCAGCATCGTAGTTCGGCTCTTCGGCGATTTCGCCAACCAGCTCGGTGTGCAGCACGTTGTCGTTCTCGTCCAGCACCACCACGGCACGGGCAGTCAGGCCGGCCAGCGGGCCGTCAGCCAGGGCAACGCCGTAGTCCTGCTTGAACTCGGCGCCACGCAGGGTCGACAGGTTCTGCACGTTTTCCAGGCCTTCGGCGCCGCAGAAGCGGGCCTGGGCGAATGGCAGGTCGGCGGAAATGCACAGCACCACGGTGTTGGCCAGTTCGCTGGCCTGGGCGTTGAACTTGCGTACCGAGGTAGCGCAGGTCGGGGTGTCAACGCTTGGGAAGATGTTCAGCACTTTGCGCTTGCCGGCAAAGCTTGCCAGGGTCACGTCGGCCAGGTTGCCGGCAACCAGCGAGAACGCAGGCGCCTTGGCGCCGACTTTCGGCAGTTCGCCCTTGACCTGGACCGGGTTGCCTTTGAGCGTCACTTGAGCCATGAACGGAATCCTTCTGCGGTATGGAATAAAGACAGGGAGTTAACCATGAATCCCTGCAAACTAAAACTGTGGGAGCTGGCTTGCCAGCGAGCTTTTGGCAATACCTCAAAGCTCGCCGGCAAGCCGGCTCCCACAGTGCGTTTACCCCATCGTCACCGCGCAGCTGTTACCAGAGCGGCATTACGTAGCTGACGTAGAAGCGGTTCTCGTCCTGGTGGGTCTGGCCGGTCATCTCGGGGTTGGCCTGGGCGTTCTTCCAGGTCACGCCGAGGCCCTTCAGGGTACCGTCCGGCACCACGTAGCTCAGCGCCAGGTCGCGTTCCCATTCGCTGTCGCCACCGCTGGCCACCTTGACCTGGTCACCGTGGGCATACAGGGCCGAGAAGCCCAGGCCCTTGAGGCCCAGCTGGCCGAAGTCATACTTGTACAGGGCCAGGAAGGTACGCTCGCCGGCGTGCTGGAACTTGTTCAGTTGCAGGTTGGTGAGCGCCGGGGTGTCCGCGCCGCTGCCAGGGCCCTGGCGGGCATCGCCGCTGTTGAGGCCCGAGTCCAGGTACGGGAAGTCGCTGTCGCCGGTGTTCTTCTGCGCGCCCAGGCCGAAGGTGTGGCCCATCAGGCTGTAGCTTTCCATGATGCTGAAGGTCGACTGGTTGATGCGCCCCTTGGTGGTGGTGCCACCGTAGTAGCCGGCCGCACCATAGTTGCTGTCGCCGTCGCCGTTGCCGCCGATCCCCAGGCTGCGGTAGGCGCGCAGGTCAGTGGCCAGGCTGCCCACTGGCAGTTGGTCGGTGTGCTTGAGGCCCAGGTAGAACTGTTGGTAGTAGTCGGCCAGGTTCGAGTACCAGCCGCTCAGGGTGGTGTCCTTGATGCCGGTGTAGTCGGCGCCACCGTAGCTGAAGCGGTTGCTGCCCTTGGCGCCGCCGCCGGTGATCATGTCCTGGTCGCCGGTTTCGTTGCGGATCTTGGTCTGGGTAATGTTACCCAAGGTGAAAACATAGTTATCCAGATCCTTCGACACCAGTTGCGCGCCGGTGTTGGTCTGCTGGTACAGACGACCGTCGGTGTTGGCCAGCATCGGGTTGTTCTGGGTCAGGGTGCCGACGCGCAGTTCATCCTTGAGGAAGCGCATCTTGAAGGTCGGGCTCAGCACGCCGAAGTCGTTGGCCGACTTGCCGTCGTCCAGCGGGAACATGCTGCCCTGCTGGGAATTGGAGTCCAGCTTGACGCCGTAGAAGGCCGTCAGGTCCAGGCCGAAGCCGACGGTGCCTTCGGTGTAGCCGGACTTGAAGTTGAATTCGAAGCCCTGGCCCCAGTCGCGCACGCTGTTGGCCTTCTTGTTGCTGCCAACCACGTCGCTGCCCTGTTGGTTCAGGTAGCGGTTGAGCAGCGTCAGGTCTGCATGGCTGTCATCGATGAAGTCGGCGTGTGCACCCAGGGCGGCAGTGCCCAGCATGGCGCCTACCAGGGGACGGACTATCTTCTTGATCATCACGGGTCTCGTTGGAGTCAGTTAAAAAACTGACGCCATTACGGATCCGTTACATGACATTTCAGAGACAAGTTCCATGAAACTACATGAAACAAATTTTAGGTAACTGGCGGAACGCCAGTATTGGCCCGGCGCCGCTGGGCGGCGCCGGCAAGGCCCTCAGCTGGCAAGCGCGTGAGGGAAGGTGTGGCGATTGTGCTCAAGATCATGGCGCAGCTCGGCGATCAGGTCGGAAATAGCCCGACTGCTGCTGAGCCGATCGGTCGAAATACCGGTGACCATCAGTTGCACCTGGCCGGTGACGGGGTCAGTGACCTGGACCGTCAGCGACTGGTCCGGGGCCACCGTGCAGGTGCAGTGGGCCGGCAGAAAAGCACATTCGATGATATTGCGTAGTTCCAGCGAACAAAGTCCCAGTGTCATCATCTTTGGCATCCTCGCTCAGGCAGTTCGGGCGCGCAGACATGCGCTTGAAATATTGTGTATATACCCTGTCGCAGAGCCTTGCAACGAGTTGGCGACGAGAGTGCAAGCTGCTTTTTGCGCTCGCCTTGCGACTCGATAACGGCCACCACCGGCCGCCCGCGCGGCCTGTCGCGACCAAGGTCGGCTCCTACATCTGTTGCAACGTGCCACGGTCTGACAGACCTAATTGCCCCCCCTCAAAACTAAAATTTTCACATTCCATTCACCAGCCCTTAACCTGGCCGCCCCTATAGTCCCGGCACTTTCATAGCTCCATGGAGCCATCATGCCGGTAGCCTCTGTCGCCCTCCCCTTGCCGCCACGGCGTTTCGCCCTGCGTCGCCGCGTTGTCGTCATGGGCCTGCTGGCAGTAGTGGCGGCTTCGGCGCTAGGCGGTTGGGCGCTGCGCCCAAGCGGCCCGGCCGACCTGGGTGATGGCAAGACCCTGCGCCACTCGGGCCTGCAGGCCGCCTGGAAGGCCGGCAACGTAGCGGTGCTAGTGCGCCACGGCGAGCGCTGCGACCGTTCCGACGGTGCCTGCCTGGGCGACGCCGATGGCATTACCCTGGCCGGCAGCCGCGTGGCCAGCGAAGTGGGCAACAGCCTGCAGGCGCTAGGCATGGCCCAGGCGCAGGTGTTCACCAGCCCCCTGACCCGCACCCGCCAGACCGCGATGTTCATGTTCGGCCAGGCCGCCACGCCCCAGGACTGGCTGATCAACTGCCGGCAGACCATGCTCCAGGACGTGGTGGCGCACAAGCAGCCCGGCCACAACCTGGTGCTGGTCACCCACAGCGAGTGCATCAACGCCCTGGAGAAACAGGCCGGCATTCATGGCGGCAGCGGCCCGGGCTACGCCAGCGCACTGTTCGTGAGCGTCGACCCGGTCACCGGCACCCCCCATGTGCTGGGCGCCCTGAACCCTAACCAGTGGCCGCGCACGCTGCACCGCCTGAAAGGCTAGACCGCCGCCAGGCGCACCTCGAAGCAGCAACCGTGGGGCTCGCGGCTGGTCAGGGTCACTGACCAGCCCTCGTTCACGCAGATCCGCTGCACCAGCGACAAGCCCAGCCCCAGGCCCTCGCCGCGCTGCTCGTCGCCGCGCACGAACGGCTGGAACATCTCCAGGCGCTTCTCCTCCGGAATGCCGATGCCGCTGTCCTCCACCTTGAAGCCGCCCGGCAACAGGGTCAGGCGGATGAAGCCATGGTCGGTGTAGTGCCAGGCGTTGCGCAGCAGGTTGCCCATTACCGCACCCAGGAAGGTCTGGTTGTACACCCCCTCCCCCGCGTCTTCCGGCAGGTAGATCAGCTCCAGGCCCTTGTGCTCGATGGGCGTGCGCCAGGTCTCCACCAGCTCCTGCGCCACCTGCACCATGCCGGCGGCCGGGCCGCGGCCGCCCTCGGCGTTTTCCGCCCGGGCCAGCAGCAGGAAGGTGTCCACCAGCTGGCGCATGGCGGCGCTGGCGCGGGCAATGCGCGACACCTGCTCACGCGCACGGGGATCCAGGCCGGGGTTTTCCAGCAACAGCTCGCTGGAGCTGGCCAGCACCATCAACGGCGTGCGCAATTCGTGGCTGACGTCACCGGTGAACAGCTTCTCGCGCACCAGCGCCGAGCGCAGGCGCCCCAGGGTGTCGTCGAAGGAACGGGCCAGGGTGCCGACCTCGTCGGCGGCGTAGTCGGGCGCCAGGGGCGGCGCCAGGTCCAGCAACTGGTCGCGGTGGCGCACCTGGCCGGCCAGGCGGATCACCGGCGCCATGACCTTGCGCGACAGCAGCCAGCCCAGCAGGATCGAGCCCAGCAGGCTCAGCACGAAGCCGGTGATGACCACGCCGAACAGCAGCCGCTCGCGCTCCTCGAAACCTTGCTGGTCGCGCAGCAGGATGTACTTGCGGCCGTTGACCACCCGCACCATGGCGTACCAGCTGCGCTCCAGGCGCCTGACCTCGTGGAAGCCCGGTTCCAGGGCCTGCAGGTCCGGGGGCATGGCCAGGTCGCCCTGGCCGTCGTCGGCGAAGAACAGCTCGTCCTTTTCCGGGCGGTGGGTCCAGTCGTCGCGGTTTTCCATCATCAGCATGCGGTGCAGGTTGCCGCCCAGCCCCGTGGTGGTGAGCTTTTTCTCCACCACATGCACGGTTGCGACAATTCCCACGGCAAAAACGCCAGCCACCAACGTGGTCATCAGCGCGAAGACTACAATGATGCGTTGGGCCAGGCTTTGTCGGGAGTGCTTGGTGCGCCAGCGGGCGACGATCGAATTCATGGGCGGGGGCAGCTCAGCGTCATGCTAGGGGTCTGGAGGGCCAGGCAGTTTATCAGCCCTTGTACCGCAGCCCATGTCAAAGACTTGTGATGAACGGAAAAGCTGGCACCGGGACAGCATTTTCATCTGTCACTCACTCTTTTTTGACACATGAAAATGCACCTTTGACGTATTGAACCATCGGCAGTTTTTCACAGTGGCATTTTCTACGAGCATCTTCAGACATTTCCTACAGACACGTGGGCATTCGTCGACTTCAATGCCTGCCAGGCCTGACTACCCCGATTTTTGTATCAAACAGCAATTGATTCGTTCAGCAAGCGTTCGTTCAGCTTGCGGCGGTAATAATCTCCCTCTATAACGGATGGCCCTGCGACTAAAGTGGGGCATGTATGACGCACGAAGCGCATAAGCCTGTCAGATTCCGAGGATGCCATGAATCAGAGTTTTCTCCCCTTTTCCCGTCCCAGCATGGGTGACCAGGAGATCGCAGCAGTAGAGCAGGTATTGCGCAGCGGTTGGATCACCACCGGCCCCAAGGCCCAGGAGCTGGAGCAGGAATTCGCTCGCCGCGTGGGCTGCGCCCATGCCGTGGCCCTGTCGTCCGCCACCGGCGCCATGCACATCGCGTTGCTGGCCCTGGGCATCGGCCCGGGCGACGAAGTCATCACCCCGTCCCAGACCTGGGTGTCCACCGCCAACATGATCTGCCTGCTGGGTGCTACCCCGGTATTCGTCGACATCGACCGTGACACCCTGATGTGCAGCGTGGCCGACATCGAGGCCGCCATCACCCCGCGCACCAAGGCGATCATCCCCGTGCACTACGCCGGCGCCGCCTTCGACCTCGACCCGCTGTACGCCCTGGCCGAGCGCCACGGCATCCGCGTCATCGAAGACGCCGCCCACGCCGTGGGCACCCGCTACCGCGGCCGCGAGATCGGCGCCCAAGGCACCGCGATCTTCTCGTTCCACGCCATCAAGAACATGACCTGCGCCGAAGGCGGGATGTTCGTCAGCGATGACGAAGCCTTCGCCAACCGCGTGCGCATGCTCAAGTTCCACGGCCTGGGCGTGGACGCCTACGACCGCATGACCCACGGCCGCAAGCCACAGGCCATGGTCCAGGAGCCGGGCTTCAAGTACAACCTGGCCGACATCAACGCCGCCATTGCCCTGGTGCAACTGGAGCGCGTCGACGCCATCAATGCCAAGCGCGAGCAGCTGGCCCAGGCGTACCTCGAACGCCTCAAGCACCTGCCGGTGCTGCCACTGTCGCAACCGGCCTGGCCGCAACAGCACGCCTGGCACCTGTTCATCCTGCGCATCGACCCGGAACGTTGCGGCATTGATCGTGAAACCTTCATGAAAGGTCTTCAAGATCAAGGCATTGGCACTGGCATCCACTTCATTGCCACGCACTTGCACACCTGGTACCGCCAGAAGTTCCCGGACGTGCAGCTGCCCAACACTGAGTGGAACTCGGCCCGCCTGTGCTCCATCCCGCTGTTCCCCGACATGACCCTCGACGATGTCGAGCGCGTTGCCTGCGCCATTGAGAAAACCCTGGAACACCGCCCGTGAGACCTTATCCGATCAACACCGTGTCCATCGTGATACCGGTGTACAACGAAGAGCAGAGCCTGCCGGAGCTGCTGCGCCGCACCGAAGCTGCGTGTGCGCAACTGACGCAGAAATATGAAATCGTGCTGGTGGACGACGGCAGCCGCGACGCCTCGGCCGACATCCTCCAGGACGCCGCCGAACGCCCGGGCAGCCCGGTGGTGGCGGTGATCCTGAACCGCAACTACGGCCAGCACGCGGCGATCATGGCCGGTTTCGAGCAGTGCATCGGCGACCTGGTGATCACCCTCGACGCCGACCTGCAGAACCCGCCCGAAGAGATCCCCAACCTGGTCGCCCAGGCTTCGCTGGGCTACGACGTGGTCGGCACCGTGCGCAACAACCGCCAGGACTCGGCCCTGCGCCGCTGGCCGTCGAAGCTGATCAACCTGGCCGTGCAGCGCTCCACCGGCGTGGCCATGAGCGACTACGGCTGCATGCTGCGCGCCTACCGCCGCAGCGTGGTCGACGCGATGCTGGCCTGCCGCGAGCGCAGCACCTTCATCCCGATCCTGGCCAACAGCTTCGCCCGCCACACCACCGAGGTGCTGGTGCAGCACGCCGAGCGCGAGCACGGCGACTCCAAGTACAGCCCCATGCGCCTGATCAGCCTGATGTTCGACCTGGTCACCTGCATGACCACCACGCCGCTGCGCCTGCTCAGCGTGGTCGGCATCGGCATGGCCGCCCTGGGCGTGCTGTTCGCCGTCGCGCTGATCGCGCTGCGCATGATCTACGGCGCCGCCTGGTCGGGCCACGGCACCTTCGTGCTGTTCGCCGTGCTGTTCGTGTTCACCGGTGCGCAGTTCATCGGCATGGGCCTGTTGGGTGAATACCTGGGCCGCATGTACAGCGACGTCCGCGCCCGTCCGCGGTTCTTCATCGAAAAGGTGCTGCGCAGCAACGAACCAGCTGGCGGCAACACCGAACCTCACCCTGAAACCTCGATTTCCATTTCTTCCAGCAAGGCTGCCTCATGAACCAGAAAGCTGTTGTCTTCGCCTACCACGATATCGGCTGCGCCGGCATCAACGCCCTGCTTGAGGCAGGCTACGACATCGCCGCCGTATTCACCCACGCCGACGATCCCAAGGAAAACAACTTCTACGGCTCGGTGGCGCAACTGTGCGCACGCAAAGGCATCCCGGTGCACGCCCCGGAAGACGCCAACCACCCGATCTGGATCGAGCGCATCGCCAAGCTCGACGCCGACTTCATCTTCTCGTTCTACTACCGCAACCTGCTGAGCGAGGCCGTGCTGGCCTGCGCCAAGCAAGGTGCGTTCAACCTGCACGGCTCGCTGCTGCCACGCTACCGCGGCCGCGCACCGGCCAACTGGGTACTGGTCAAGGGCGAAACCGAGACCGGCGTTACCCTGCACCGCATGGTCAAGCGTGCCGACGCTGGCGCCATCGTTGCCCAGCAACGCGTGGCCATCGAGCGTTCCGACACCGGCCTGAGCCTGCACGCCAAGCTGCGTGACGCCGCCACCGCGCTGCTGAACGAAACCCTGCCGCTGCTGGCCAAGGGCGAAGTCACCGAGACCGCCCAGGACGAGAGCCAGGCCACTACCTTCGGCCGCCGCACCCCTGCCGACGGCCTGCTGGACTGGAGCCGCCCGGCCGAAGAGCTGTTCAACCTGGTGCGCGCTGTCACCCAGCCATACCCGGGCGCGTTCTGCGCCGTGGGCGAGCACAAGCTGATTGTCTGGAGCGCCGAAGTGGTCGCCGGCAACCAGGGCTTCGAGCCAGGCCACGTGATCAGCGTCGAACCGCTGCGCATCGCCTGCGGCACCGACGCCCTGCAAATCACCGCCGGCCAGCGCAACAACGACGGCCTGTACCTGAGCGGCCCGCAACTGGCCCGTGAACTGGGCCTGGTGGAAGGCTCCAAGCTGATCGGCAAGGCCGCCGGCCGCCCTGTGCGCCGCACCCGCGTGCTGATCCTGGGCGTCAACGGTTTCATCGGCAACCACCTGTCCGAGCGCCTGCTGCGCGACGACCGCTATGAAATCTACGGCCTGGACATCGGTTCGGACGCCATCGAGCACCTGCGCGGCAACCCGCGCTTCCACTTCGTGGAAGGTGACATCAGCATCCACTCCGAGTGGATCGAATACCACATCAAGAAGTGCGACGTGGTGCTGCCGCTGGTCGCCATCGCCACCCCGATCGAATACACCCGCAACCCGCTGCGCGTATTCGAACTGGACTTCGAAGAAAACCTGAAAATCGTCCGTCACTGCGTGAAGTACAACAAGCGCGTGATCTTCCCGTCGACCTCGGAAGTCTATGGCATGTGCCAGGACAGCCACTTCGACGAGAACACCTCGAACCTGATCGTCGGCCCGATCAACAAGCAGCGCTGGATCTACTCGGTCTCCAAGCAACTGCTGGACCGCGTGATCTGGGCCTACGGCGACAAGGGCCTGAAGTTCACCCTGTTCCGTCCGTTCAACTGGATGGGCCCACGCCTGGACCGCCTGGATTCGGCCCGTATCGGCAGCTCGCGCGCCATTACCCAGCTGATCCTGCACCTGGTGGAAGGCACCCCGATCCGCCTGGTGGACGGTGGCGAGCAGAAGCGCACCTTCACCGACGTCGACGACGGCATCGAAGCCCTGGCACGCATCATCGAGAACCGCGATGGCAAGTGCGACGGCGAGATCATCAACATCGGCAACCCGACCAACGAAGCCAGCATCCGCCAGCTGGGCGAAGAGCTGCTGCGCCAGTTCGAAGCTCACCCGCTGCGTGGCAACTTCCCACCGTTCGCCGGCTTCCGTGAAATCGAGAGCAAGGCGTTCTACGGCAACGGCTACCAGGACGTGACCCACCGCACCCCGAGCATCGAGAACGCCCGTCGCCTGATCGACTGGACCCCGACCATCGAGCTGAGCGAAACCATCGGCAAGACCCTGGACTTCTTCCTGCGCGAAGCCATGGTTGAAATCGAGAGCAAGCGTTAATGCAGGCAGGTCTGCGCATCGACGTCGACACCTACCGAGGCACCCGTGAAGGGGTGCCGCGGTTGCTCGAACTGCTCGACGAAGCCCAGGTGAAAGCGACGTTCTTCTTCAGCGTCGGGCCGGACAACATGGGGCGCCACCTGTGGCGCCTGATCCGCCCGCAGTTCCTGTGGAAGATGTTGCGTTCCAATGCCGCAGGCCTGTACGGCTGGGATATCTTGCTGGCCGGCACCGCCTGGCCCGGCAAGCCGATCGGTCGCGACCTGGGGCACTTGATGCGCCAGGCCCGCGACGCCGGCCACGAGGTTGGCCTGCACGCCTGGGATCACCATGGCTGGCAGGCCAACACCGGTCGCTGGAGCGACGCGCAACTGCACGAGCAGATCCGCCGGGGCGTGGAAACCCTGAACGATATCCTCGGGCAGCGCATCGACTGCTCCGCTGCGGCCGGCTGGCGCGCCGACGAACGCGTGGTACAGGCCAAGGAAGACTTCGGTTTCCGCTACAACAGCGATTGCCGTGGCACCCACCTGTTCCAGCCACGCCTGGCCGATGGTTCGGCCGGTACCGTGCAGATCCCCGTGGACCTGCCCACCTTCGACGAGGTGGTGGGGCCAACGGTGAGCGCCCAAGGCTTCAACGACTACATCCTGGAACGCTTCAAGCCTGGAGGCTTGAACAACTACACCATTCACGCCGAGGTTGAAGGGATTCTGATGGCTGACGATTTCCGCCGCTTGCTGGCAACGGCACGCGAGCGACAGATACAGTTCCAACCCCTGGGGCAACTGCTGCCCGCGGACACCACCGCCCTGCCGGTGGAACAACTGACCCGCGGCGCCCTGGAAGGACGCGAAGGCTGGCTTGGGGTTCAACGACCATGATCCAGCGCTGGACCCTGCCCGTCTTGCTGCTTGCATTCGGGCTCTTCTACCTGCTGCCACTGCCCTTCCACGGGCTGTGGATTCCCGATGAAACCCGCTACGCGCAAATGAGCCAGGAAATGCTGCTGACCGGCAAATGGGCCGCGCCGCATTTCATGGGCTTGCGTTACTTTGAAAAACCCGCCGCCGGCTATTGGCTGATCGCCATCGGCCAGTGGCTGTTCGGCCAGAACCTGTTCGGCGTACGCGTGGCCTCGGCCCTCAGCCTGGGCCTGAGCGTGCTGCTGACTTACCTTGTGGCCAACCGCCTGTGGGCCGACAAGCGCCAGAGCGTGATCTGCGCGGTGCTGTACATGAGCTTCGGCCTGGTGGCCGGCCAGGCCGGCTACGCCAACCTCGACCCGCAATTCACCCTGTGGGTGAACCTGAGCCTGGTGGCCCTGTGGTTCGCCATCGACAGCCGCACCACCAGCGCGCGCCTGCTGCACTGGGGCCTGCTGGGCGTGGCCTGTGGCATGGGCTTCATGACCAAGGGTTTCCTGGCCTGGGTATTCCCGGTGCTGATCGCGGCGCCGTGGATGATCTGGCAGAAACGCTTCGGCGAGCTGGTGCGCTTCGGCCTGTTCGGCGTGCTGGTGGCAGTGCTGGTGTCGGCGCCGTGGGCGCTGATGGTCAACCAGCAGGAGTCTGACTTCTGGTCGTTCTTCTTCTGGCACGAGCACATCCGTCGCTTCGCCGGCGACGACGCCCAGCACGCCCAGCCAATCTGGTTCTACCTGCCGCTGCTGGCCGCCTCGAGCCTACCCTGGGCGCTGCTGTTGCCGGCTACCGTGCGCCAGGCCTGGGCCACCCGCCGAGACCCGAAGGTGCTGTTCGTGCTGTTGTGGCTGCTGCTGCCCCTGGCCTTCCTGAGCCTGAGCCGCGGCAAGCTGCCGACCTACATCCTGCCGTGCATGCTGCCCCTGGCGCTGCTGCTGGGCCACCTGCTGAACCAGGCGCTGGCCCAGGGCAAGACCCTGATGCTGCGCAGCAACGCCGTGCTCAACCTGGCCATGGGCGTCATCGGCCTGGCCGCCATCGCCTGGCTGCAGCACAAGAAGCCGGTGTACGTGGACGAGCCCCAGCACCTGGCGCTGATCGTCGTGGCCCTGGGCGGCGTGGTGCTCGCCAACGTGCTGGCGCTGCTCAAGCCATTGCGCTGCTGGGCTGCCCCGGCCGTGGGCATGGGCGTGCTGATTGCCCTGCTGCCCGCCGCGTTGCCGGACTCCATCGTCAACAACAAGACCCCGGACGCGTTCATCGCCGAACACAGCGACGAGCTGCGCCAGACCCACACGCTGCTGGCCAACGACCTGGGCGCTGCCTCGGCCCTGGCCTGGCACACCGCGCAACCCACCGTGTACCTGTACAACACCGTGGGCGAGACCAAGTATGGCCTCAGCTACGCCGACTCCAGCGCCCGCGAGGTGCAGCTGGAACAGGTGCAGGCGTGGATGACCGAGGCCCGTCGCCAGGGTTCGGTGGGCGTGGTGATGCGGGTCAAGAGTGATGACGAGCTGCATGAGGTCGACCTGCTGCCCAAGGACGGCAAGCGCTTCGTGCAAGGCAGCCTGATGATCTTCATTTTCGACCAGACGCCGCCATGATCTTCCTTCTGTTGCTGGCGGCCTGCACCCTCACCTGCCTGGGCCAGATCGCGCAAAAACTGGCGGTCGAGTCCTGGCGCGACGCCCCCGCCGGCGGCGCCCTGGCCAAGCTGCGCACGCCGTGGCTGTGGCTGGCGCTGCTGTGCCTGGGCCTGGGCCTGCTGCTGTGGCTGCTGGTGCTGCAACACCTTGAGGTAGGCATTGCCTACCCCATGCTCAGCCTCAATTTCGTGCTGATCACCCTGGTGGCGCGCTTTGTCTTCCGCGAACACGTGGACGTGCGCCACTGGCTGGGCGTGGGCGTGGTCATGGCCGGCGTGCTGCTGCTGGGGTGGCAGGCATGAGCCGCGCACAGGGTTTTGCCCTGGCGGGCGGCAGCGTGCTGCTGGTCAGCGGTGCGCAACTGGGCATGCGCTGGAGCATGACCCGGCTGCCGGTGCCGGCGCAGTGGCTCGACACCCTGCTCAACGGCCCGGTGCCGTGGCTGGCGCTGGGCGTGGTGATGGCGGCGATCTTCGCCTACGCCCTGTCAATGCTGTGCTGGCTCGGCGCGCTGCAGCACCTGCCCCTGGGCCGTGCCTATTCGCTGCTGAGCATCAGCTACGCCCTGGTCTACCTGCTGGCGGCCTGCCTGCCGGCGTTCAATGAACATTTTTCGCTGTTGAAAAGCCTCGGGGTGACGCTGGTCGTGCTCGGGGTGCTGATCATCAACTCGCGACGTACACACGGCAACAAGTCCATAGGATCTGCGCAATGAAAATCAGTGTTATCGGTAGTGGTTACGTAGGTCTGGTGCAAGCCACCGTGCTGGCCGAAGTGGGTCATGACGTGATCTGCATGGACATCGACCAACACAAGGTCGACCAACTGTCCAAGGGCCACGTGACCATTTTCGAGCCGGGCCTGTCGGCGCTGGTGCGGGAGAACCTGGACAACGGTCGCCTGCACTTCACCAGCGACGAGAAACTGGCCATCGAGCACGGCGAAGTGCTGTTCATCGCCGTCGGCACGCCCTCGGGCGATGACGGCTCGGCCGACCTCAAGTACGTGTTCTCGGTGGGCGACGCCATTGCCCGCCACCGCGTGGAGCCGCTGATCGTCGCGGAGAAATCCACCGTGCCCGTGGGCACCGGCGACGCCCTGCAGAAGCACATCAACGACGCCCTGGCGAAAGCCGGCCGCACCCTGCAGTTCGATATCGTCTCCAACCCCGAATTCCTCAAGGAAGGCTCGGCGGTGCGTGACTGCCGCCGCCCGGACCGGATCGTCATCGGCTGTGAGCGCGAGGAAGTGCGCGACGTGATGCGCGACCTGTACGCGCCGTTCAACCGCAACCACGACCGCATCCTGTTCATGGACCTGCGCAGCGCCGAGCTGACCAAGTACGCCGCCAACTGCATGCTGGCCACCAAGATCAGCTTCATCAACCAGATCGCCGAGCTGGCCGAGCACCTGGGTGCCGACATCGAGGCCATCCGCCTGGGCATGGGCGCCGACCCGCGCATCGGCTACGACTTCATCTATGCTGGCTGTGGCTACGGCGGCTCGTGCTTCCCCAAGGACATGCGCGCGCTGATCCACACCGCCGAGGCCGCCAACTGCTCCAACGACCTGCTGCAGGCCGTGGAAGCCATCAACGAGCGCCAGAAACACAAGCTGTTCGAGCGGGTGAAAGCCTACTTCAAGGGTGACCTGAAAGGCCGCACCTTCGCGGTCTGGGGCCTGGCGTTCAAGCCCAACACCGACGACATGCGCGACGCCCCGAGCCGCGAGCTGATGGAAGCCCTGTGGGCCGCCGGCGCCCAGGTGCGTGCGTTCGACCCCGAGGCCATGCAGCAGACCCAACTGCTGTACGGCGAGCAGCCGAACCTGATGCTGATGGGCACCCCGGAAGCCACCCTGAACGGTGCCGACGCGCTGATCATCTGCACCGAATGGCAACAGTTCAAGGCCCCGGACTTCGACCTGATCCAGAAGCGCCTGGCGCAGCCGGTGATCTTCGACGGCCGCAACCTGTACGACGTGGACCGGCTGGCGCAGAAAGGCATCACCTACTTCCCGATTGGCCGCGGCGAATCCTGCAGCCTGCCGATCCCGCACCAGAAGTGGGTGTAACCCCCTAGGACGCCGCCTTCGGCAGCTGCTACGCGAATGCGGATACCCCATGGACAGCGTCGCCTGCATCGCGGCCAAGGCCGGCTCCTACCACGAATAGGGTAGGAGCCGACTTTAGTCGCGATGCAGACGACGCCGTTTCACGACAGTTGCTGCTACATTCTGTGGGAGCTGGCTTGCCAGCGAGCTGTTGGGGCCATAAAAGCTCGCTGGCAAGCCAGCTCCCACAAGACAGTTGCTGCTACGTGCGATCTGCGTAGCAGCGGCCAAAGGCCGCGTCTTTGCTACAAGGCGGGCTGGGCCAGGAAGTAATAGGCCCGGTCCCCCACCACCACCTTGCGCAACACCTCCACCCCCGCCTCCGGCGCTGTCTCGCGCTCCATGACCGCCACGTTGCCCGGCGCCTGCGCCAGGAACTGGGTCATCGCCTGCTCGCTGGCCAACGCCGGCAACAGGCTGCGGCTGTAGAACACCCCTGCCCCTGCCAACCGCTCGCTGGGCGTGGCCAACGCCACGTGGCGGCCTTGCGCCTGGTAGTCGCGGATCTGCTCGGCCAGGGGCACGAAGGACTCGGCACGGTCGGCGCGCGGCAACACCCAGATCGCCACGCCCAGGTAGGCCACCACCACCAGCCCCATCACGCCTGCGGCCGCACGCTGCCAATGAGCGGCCGGGCGCCAGGCCAGCAGCACCCGCGCGTATTCCGCGGCGATCACCGCGGCAGCCGGCGCCAGGGACATCAGGTAGACCATGCGCTTGCTCGAGGCCAGGGTCAGCAGCGCGAACTGCGCCAGCAGCCACAGGCTGCAGAACATCAGGTGCGGCTGCACGCGCCATTGTTTGCGCAAATGCCACAGGCCCAGGTACACCAGCAGGTTCCACGGCAGGAAGGCTTCAGGCAACTTGCCCAGGTAGTAATAGAAAGGTTCGAAGTGCCCGGCCTCGCTGAACGAGCCACTGAAGCGCCCGACGCTGTTGGCCCACAGCAGCTCCTTGAGTGCCTGGCCGCCGCCCTGCTGGTAGAGGAAGCCCAGCCACACCAGCAACGGCAGCAGGCCCACCAGGGTCAGCGCCGCCGGCCATAGCCAGCGCCCCAGCGCCAGGCGCCGTTGCTGCACGGTCTCGGCCAGCAGCCAGGCGAAGATGACCACGCCCGGCAAGGCCAGGCCCAGCACGCCTTTGCTCAGGGTGGCGATGGCGATGCCGGCGCTGAACAGCAGCGCGCTGGCCAGGCTGCGCCGCTGGCTGGCCTGGTAGAACGCCACCAACGCCAGGCTCACGCCCAGGGTCAGCAGCGAGTCTTCGCCCACCTGGCGCACGTTGCCCCAGAAGCTGGCGGTGGTGGCCAGCATCAGCCCGGCGGTGACAGCGACCGCCACCGGCCGGCCATTACGCCGCAGGAACCCGTACAGCAGCAGCACGCTGCACCAGCCGGCGAGCGCCGACGCCAGGCGCACCGACCAGGCGCTGGGGCCGAACAGGCTCATGGCGGCGCTGTCGAGCCACAGGCTCAGGGGCGGCTTTTCCAGGAACGGTTCGCCGTTGAGGCGCGGCGTCACCCAGTCGCCCTGCAGGTGCATCTCCATGGCGATGCCGCCCACGCGCGGCTCGGTGGAACCTTGCAACTGATGGTTGCCCAGGGCAACGAAGAACAGCAGGCCGGTGATCAACAACAACAGCAGGAAGGGGCGTTTCGACGTCATGTACGGGTCATCCAGCGGTGAGCGGGGGTGTCGGGGCAGTGTGCGGGGCCACGGGTCAAAAGCAGGTGAAAGCAGGGCCTGTGACGCAGGATTTCATGTCGATGATGACCGTAGTGCCATCAACGGTTTTTTCTCATTGTGGTCACGCAAACGCAACGGTTGGTGCACTAGGTTTGACCCGCCCGGTGGATGGACCTCCGGGCCTTCGATCCTATGTGGCTGAACATGACTGACACCCTGTACCGATACTTCCGCTCCGAGCGCGGCGCCCTGGTGCTGCTGCTCGGCGTCGCTGCCATCGCCCTGTTGCTGGGCCTGGGCCAGCGCGAGCTGTGGGGGGCCGAGACGCGCTGGGCTAACATCGCCCTGCAGATGCTGCAGAGCGGCGACTACTTCGACCCCTACCTCAAGGGCGGCGCCTATTACGACAAGCCCCTGCCCTCCTACTGGCTGATCACCGCCACCGCCGGCCTGATGGGCGGCCTGGATCACTGGTCGCTGCGCCTGCCGTCGGTGCTCGCCGCGTGGCTGAGCGTCTGGCTGGTGTACCTGCTGGGCGAGCAGCTGTTTCGCAAGGGCACCGGGCTGATCGCCGGCTGGCTGCTGGCGACCACGTTCTACTTCCTGGTGTGGTCGCGGGTGGCCACCGCCGACGTGCTCACCGTGTTCGGGGTACTCGCGGCGGTCTGGTGGTACTGGCGCGACCCGCTGGACACGCGCTTTTCACGCTACGCGGCGTTCTTCCTGATACTGGCACTGACCTCGCTGCTCAAGGGCCTGATCGGCTTCATCCTGCCGGGCCTGATGCTGCTGCCGCACCTGCTGGCCGAGGGGCGCTGGAAGCGCCACCTGAATCTGCGGCTGCTGGCAGCGCTGGTGGTGGCCGGCGCGGTGTACATGATCCCCTTCGTGCTGTCGCATTTCTACGGCCAGCCAACCTACGGCGAGAGCGGCCTGGGCCTGGTGGTGCGCGAGAACGTGGTGCGCTTCTTCAAGCCGTTCGACAACTTCGGCCCGATCTACACCTACCTGCTCTACCTGCCGGTGTACACCCTGCCCTGGGCGCCCTGCTGGCTCATCGGCCTGTGGCTGGCCGTGCGGCACTGGCGCAGCACGGACGCCAACACCCGCTGGCTGGTGCTGGGGCTGGGGCTGATGTTCGCGTTCTTCACCGCCTGCGGCAGCCGGCGCAGCTATTACGTGCTGCCGCTGGTGCCGTTCGCCCAGCTGCTGGGCGCCGCCTGGCTGCGCGGCTACTTGGCCAACCGCCCGGCCAGCGCACGCCGTTGGCAGCGTGGCATCGGCATCGCCGCGGCGCTGATGATCCTGGTGATTGGCGTGGCCTACCCCTGGACCAACGGCAACGGCGGCATCATCCGCTTCGGCCAGGACGTGGAGGCCCGTGCCAGCGAGCAGGCGCCGTGGAACCAGTGGCACCTGGTGATGGTGGAAGTCGACAACAAGCTGCCGCTGTACGTGCAGAACCACGCCGGGCCGTTCACCTACATCGGCGAGGACGAGGACTACCCGCGCGACGGCACCAGCGCCGACTTCATGGCGTGGCTGGCGCACCGCACCGGCACCACGTGGAACCCGGCGCGCACCATCGTCTTCGCCCAGTACCCGACCCTCAAGGACCTGCCGCTGCGCTACCTGGCCGAGGACCACGACCTGGTGCTGACCCAGCCCGACAACGGCGCCCGCCTGTTCCATGCCCATGACAACCAGAGCGTGGCGTTCATTCCAAAACCGTGAGAGGGGGTGCCTTTGTGGGAGCTGGCTTGCCAGCGAGCTTTTAGGGCCTCAAAAGCTCGCTGGCAAGCCAGCTCCCACAGACCTCAGTGGGCTTACGCCAGTTTGCGCGCCATCAGCCGTTCGAGCACGCGCAGCGGCGCGCGCTCGACCGATTGCATGGCGTCCACCGGCAACAGGAAGGTCTGCTCCAGGGCGCAGGCGCCACGGGTGGCGGCGTGGGAGACCTGGTCGGTGAAGACCATCCAGGTGGTGCCCGCCGGGAAGTCCCAGACGCTTTGCGGGGCGCTCTGCTGGTAGGAAAGGTCCGCCTTCATGCGGTCGTGCAGGTGCAGCATGTAGTGGTCGTAGGCGCTGCGCGGCGCCTTGGTGATGCCCAGGGCGTTGAGCACCGCGGCCGAACCCCACACCGGCTTGGGCAGCGCCTTGGCGTAGCGGTCGGCCAGTTGCTCGAACGGCTCGCCCAGGCGCCAGCAGCGCGGCTCGCCCGCCGGGTTGATGTTGGCGAACACGCGCAGGATACGGTTGCCACGGGTGGGCGAGGACGGGAAGTTGTCCACGTGCAGGCGCGTGTCGTCCTTGCGCCAGGAGCTCTGGCGCCCGGCAATCTCTTCGGGACGGAAGCTGGTGCGGGCGCGCTGCAGGGCGCCGGCGTAGGGCTTGAGCAGGGTACGGGCGAGGTTTTCGGCATAATCGGCGTAGCGCCCGACCATGGCCTGCATCTGCCGGGCCCGGGCTTCGTCGCCTTCCACGCCCTTGAGCGCGTCGCCCTTGGGCGACAGGCTGATGTTCTTGCTCTTGCCGTCCACCCGTGGGGTCAGCAGGTCGCGTTCATGTTCACCGACTTCAAAGCGCAGGCCCGGGAAAGCCAGGACGTTGCCGGCCTCCAGGGCTGCGATACCGCGGGCTTGAACCTCTGCGTCAATATCGGTGTTCCAGGCAGTAAGGGGCAAGCTGACAACTTCAGTCATATGGTTCGCCTACGTAGATCCATGTACAGCACATGCGTGTGTGCCCGCTTCCTGCGGTAAGCGAGCATTGGTGGAATATTTACAAAATATTTCCAGTTATAGCTCAGCCGACAACTTACAACGTGAAAATTTCGGTGAAACGTGCGCGCCGGGGCAATCGGTCGCGCTCAAGCGTCGGCGTCATCCTCGGCAATCGGTTCCACCCCTTTATAAACCATCTGGTAGCCGATGCCATGAATGGTGTGCACCAGCGGTACGCCGAACGGCTTGTCGACCATGCGCCGCAAGAGGTGCAGGTTGCTGCGCAGGCTGTCGCTGTTGGGGGTGTATTCGCCCCACACGGTTTCTTCCAGCTCCCGTCGGGTGACCACCGCCGGGCTGCGGCGCATCAGCAGTTCGAGCATCTTCAGGTTAGTCGGGTTGAGGCGCAGCGCCACCCCGCCCCGACTGATGTCCAGGGTGTCGAGGTCGTAGGACAGGTCGTGGACCTTGAGGGTGCGCGAGCTCTTGCGCTTGAACCGCCACACCAGGGCCTCGATGCGCGCCATCAGCTCCGACAGCGCGAACGGCTTGATCAGGTAATCGTCGGCGCCAGCCTTGAAGCCGTCCAGGCGGTCGGACAAGGCGTCGCGCGCGGTCAGCATGATCACCGGGGTGTCGGCCCGCGAGCTTTCGCGCAGCCGCTGGCACACCTGGGTGCCGGTCATGCCCGGCAGCATCACGTCGAGGATCACCATGTCGAACGAACGGGTGGCCGCCAGGTGCAGGCCGCTCAGGCCGTCCTCGGCGCGGGTTACCTCGCAGCCGCGCAGCTGCAGGTACTCGGTCACGTTATCGAGGATATCGCGATTGTCCTCAACCACCAGAATTTGCATACATCCCCCAGCTTCTTTTTGTACTTTCCATGCGCGCCGCGGCTGCCAATGTGTGCAAAAACAGGCGCGGCGCAGAATCCAGGAAGGCGTATAGCATCACGACCGTCAAAATCGCGTTACATTGTCGTCCACGGAATATCACGACCGCGCCAAGGCTCAAAGCGATTTCATCCCGGTGCCTTCGGCGCGTGCCCGCGCCAGCAGGCTTTCCACCAGCTCGCGCATCTCGCGGCTGGAACGGGCGATGCTGGCGACCTGCTCGCGCTGCTCGGCGCTCAGGCGCGGGTTTTCCAGCAGCAGCTCGCTGGAGGTGGCCAGCACCATCAGCGGCGTGCGCAGCTCGTGGCTGACGTCGCCGGTGAACAGTTTTTCGCGCATCAGCGCCACGCGCAGGCGGCCCAGGGTCAGGTCGAAGGAACGCGCCAGCTCGCCCACCTCGTCCAGGGCATAGCCCGGCGCCAGCGGCGGTGCCAGGTCCAGCAGCTGGTCACGGTGGCGCACCTGGCGGGCCAGGCGCGTCACCGGCACCATCACCCGGCGCGCCAGCGCGCGGCCCAGCAACAGCGCCGCGGCCAGGCTGAGCACGAAGCCGATGATGACCACCGCGAACAGCACCTGCTCGCGCTGGTCGAAGCCCTGCTGGTCACGCAGCAGCACGTACTTGCGGCCGTTCACCTCCCGCACCATCACGTACCAGGCCCTGCCCTCGCGCACCAGCTCGCTGAACCCTGGCCGCAGGCCTTGCAGGTCGGCCGGCAGGGCCAGCTCGCCATGGCCCTCCTGGGCGTAGAAGCGCTCGTCGCGCTCGGGCTTGGGCCGCCAGGCGGCCATGTCGTCCATCAGCAGGATGCGCTGCAGGGTGCCGCCCAGGCTGGTGGTGACCAGGCGCTTCTCGACCACGTGCACGGTGGCGACGATGCCGATGGCGAACGCGCCGGCCACCACCGTGGTCATGATGGCGAAAACGATGACAATCCGTTGGGTGAGGCTGTGTCGAAATTCCATGTTCTTCTGCCCTGTGTCCTCCGTCACGCGGCCACTGCTTCCCGGCGCGCCGCCTTGCGCGTACGCAGGCGTTCGAACCAAAGATAGACCACGGGGGTGGTATACAGGGTCAGCACCTGGGACACCAGCAGGCCGCCGACAATCGCCACGCCCAGGGGCTGGCGCAGCTCGGAACCAGGGCCGTGGCCGAACGCCAGGGGGATGGCGCCCAGCAGCGCCGCCAGCGAAGTCATCAAGATGGGGCGCAGGCGCAGCAGGCAGGCCTCACGCACCGCCTCCTGGGGCGTGCGCCCCTCGGCCTGGGCCTGCAGGGTGAAGTCGACGATCATGATCGCGTTCTTCTTGACGATGCCGATCAGCAGGATGATGCCGATCATGCCCAGCACCGACAGGTCCAGCCCGCCCAGCATCAGCGCCACCAGCGCGCCGAAACCGGCCGACGGCAGGGTCGAGATGATGGTCAGCGGGTGAATGGCGTTCTCGTACAGCACGCCCAGCACGATGTACACCGTGATGATCGCCGCCAGGATCAGCCACGGCTGCGACTTCAGCGAGTCCTGGAACGCCTGGGCGGTGCCCTGGAAGCTGCCCTGCACGCTGTCGGGCAGGCCCGCCGCCTGGGTGGTCTGGTTGATGGCGTTGACCGCATCGCTCAGCGCCATGCCCGGCGCCAGGTCGAACGACAGGGTGATGGCCGGGAAGATGCCCTGGTGGTTGATGGCGATCGGCACCAGCTCACGCTTGAGGTGGGTGAGCATGTTCAGCGGCACCATGGCGCCACTGGTGGAGCGTACGTACAGGTGCTCCAGGGTAGTGAGCGACACCTGCCACGCCGGGTCCAGTTCCAGGATCACATGGTTCTGGTCCAGCTGGGTGAACATGGTCGCCACCTGGCGCTGGCCGAAGGCGTCGTACAGCACGTCGTCGATGGCCTGCACCGACACGCCCAGGCGCGAGGCCGAGTCGCGGTCGATGTCGAGGGTGGCCTGGGGAATGCCGCTCTGCTGGTCCGAGGTCACGTGCTGCAGCTGCGGCAACGCCTGCATGCGCTTGAGCAGCAGGTCGGCCCAATGGTTGAGCTCCGCCGTGTTGGGGTCTTGCAGGGTGTACTGGTACTGGGTCTTGGCCGCACGGCCACCGATGACGATGTCCTGGTTGGGCTGCATGAACAGCTTGATGCCCGGCACCTGGGCCAGCGGCGCCTGCAGGCGGGCAATGACCTGGCTGGCGCTGGCGCTGCGCTGGGCGAACGGCTTCAGCGCCACCATCATTTTCGCCTGGCTGATGGTGGGGTTGGGGCCGACCCAGAAGTACACCTTGTCCACGGCCGGGTCCTGGCCGACGATATCGGCCAGCTTGCCCACCTGGGCGCGCATGGCCAGCGGCGAGATGTCCGGCGCCGCCTCGGCCACCGCGGTGATCAGGCCGGTGTCCTGCTGCGGGAAGAAGCCCTTGGGAATGTTGGCGTAGAGCACACCAGTGACCGCCACCGTGGCGATGGCCACCGCCAGGGTCAGGCGCTGGTGGCCCAGCACCCAGTCAAGGCTGCGCTGGTAGCCGTTCTGCACCGCCATGAACGCGCGCTCGCAGGCGCTGGCGAAGCGGCCCTCTGGCTCGTCCTCGGCGTGGGGCTTGAGCAGCCAGGCGCAGAGCATCGGGGTGATGGTCAGCGAGACGATGCACGACATGATGATGGCGACGCTGACGGTCACGGCAAACTCGCGCATCAGCCGGCCGACGATGCCGCTCATCAGCAGGATGGGCAGGAACACCGCGATCAGCGACACGGTCATGGAGACGATGGTGAAGCCCACCTCGCGCAGGCCCTCCACCGCCGCCTGCAGCCGCGACTTGCCCATCTCCAGGTGGCGCACGATGTTTTCCATCACCACGATGGCGTCGTCCACCACGAAGCCCACGGCGATGGCCAGGCCCATGATCGACAGGTTGTCGAGGCTGTAGCCCAGCACGTACATCACCGCGAAGGTGGCCACCAGCGACAGCGGGATGGTCATGGCCGGGATCAGCGTGGCCGTGGCCTTGCGCAGGAACAGGAAGATCACCACCACGACCAGGGCGATGGACAGCAGCAGGGTGAACTGCACGTCGTCGATGGAGGCGCTGATGGTCTGGGTGCGGTCGCCGACGATGTGCACCTGCACGTCAGCCGGCAGCTGCGCCATCAACGACGGCAGGCGCGCCTTGATGTTGTCGATGGTGGCCAGCACGTTGTAGCCGGGCTGCTTGTGGATGTCGGCGATCACCGTCGGCTGGCCGTTCAGGGCCGCCGACTGCTCGGTGTCCTCGGCGCCGGCGACCACGTCGCCAATGTCGCTGACCTTGATCGGCACGCCGCTCTTGTAAGCCACCACCTGGTCGCGGTAGTGGGCCGCGTCCAGCAGCTGGTCGGTGGCGCCCAGGGTGATGGTGCGGCTGGTGCCGTCGAGGTTGCCCTTGGGCTGGTCGAGGGTGCTGATGCCGATGATGCTGCGCACGTCTTCCAGGGTCAGGCCACGGGCCGCCAGACGGTCCGGGTCGATGCGGATGCGCATGGCCGGCTTCTGCTGGCCGTGGAAGTCGATCATGCCCACGCCCGGCATCTGCGACAGTTGCTGGGCCATGTAGTTGTCGACGAACTGGTTGAGCTCCGGCAGCGTGCGCACCGGCGAGGTCAGGGCGATGGACAGCACCGTGGCCTCGGCCGGGTTGACCTTGTTGAAGGTCGGCTGGCTGGTCATGGTCTTGGGCAGGTTGGAGGCCGCGGCGTTGATGGCGGTCTGCACGTCCTGGGCGGCGCCGTCGATGTTGCGCGACAGGTCGAACTGCAGGACGATCTGGGTCTTGCCGGCGGCGCTGGCCGAGGTCATGGAGGTGACCTGGGGCACGGCGGCAAAGGCCCGTTCCAGGGGCGTTGCCACGGAGCTGGCCATGGTCTCGGCGTTGGCACCCGACAGCAGCGCGGTGACCTGGATGGTGGGGAAGTCCACGGTCGGCAACGCCGCCACCGGCAGTTTGAAGTAGGCGAACACGCCCAGCAGCATCACGCCGATGGCGAGCATGCTCAGGCCCACGCGGCGTGGAATCAGGCTGGCCAGGGCGTTCATGGTTGCACCTGGCTGGCGTTGGCGGCCACGGCCTGCTCATTGATCGCCGCAACCTTGACGCCCGGCGCAACCCGGGATTGACCGACGGTGACCACGCTTTCGCCAGGCGCAAGCCCTTCGCGAATCCACTGCTTGCCATCCACCACAATGCTCGACGCCTTGACCTGGCGTGGTTCCACCTGCTGCTGGGCGTTGACCACGTACACGTAGTCGCCGTCGCGGCCCAGTTGCACGGCGCTGGCCGGCACCACGGTGGCGGCGCGCTGGGTGTTGATCAGCAAGCGTGCGCTGACCAGCTCGCCCGGCCACAGCTGGCGCTTGCCGTTGTCGAATTGCGCCTTGAGCTGCACCTGGCCGCTGGCGGTGGCCACCTGGCTGTCGATGAAGGTCAACTGGCCGCGGGCGATTTCATGGCTGCCGTCGCGACTCATGGCCACCACTTGCAGTGGCTGCCTGGCGTTCTGCTCGAGGATTTGCGCCAGCTCGTCCTGGGACACGGCGAAGGCCACCGAGATCGGGTCCATCTGGGTCAAGGTGACCAGGCCCGTGGCCTCGGCACCGTGCACGATGGAGCCGACGTCCAGCAGGCGCTGGCCGGTGCGCCCGGTGAACGGCGCGCGCACCTCGGTGAAGCCCAGTTGCAGGCGCGCGTTGTCGAGGGCGGCCTGGTCGGCCTGCACGGTGGCCTGTTGCGCGGCCAGTTGCGCCTTGTAGGTGTCGACGTCCTGGGTCGGGCCGGCCTTGGCGGCGGCCAGGTTGCTGGCGCGCTGCAGGTTGACCCGCAGGTTGGCCAGCTGCGCCTGGTCCTTGGCCACCTGGGCCTGGGCCTGGGCGACCTGGGCCTGGTAGGTGCGCGGGTCGATCTGCGCCAGCAGGCTGCCGGCCTGCACCATCTGGCCTTCGTTGAACAGCACCTGGGTCAGCTCGCCATCGGCGCGCACCCGCACGTTGACGCTGTTGAGCGGCTGCACGTTGCCGATGGCCGACAGCCACACCGGCACGTCCATCTGGCTGGCCTGGGACACGTGCACCGGCACGGCGGCGGCAGCCTTGGGCGCGGCGGCGGCCTGGGCGTGGTCGAGCCAGCTGTAGCGGCCAACGCCGGCAACGGCCATCACGGCGACGGCCAGGGCTGCCAGGCGCAGGCGACGGGGGGAAGACGAGAGGCTCATGGCTGGGCGTCCTTGGTAACGGGGTTGGAGGCAAGAGTGGGGGCCGCGCCGAAGTCGCCGCCCAGGGCGCGGAACAACCCGACGGCGGCCTGCAGGTGTTGCAGGCGCACTTGCAGCAGGGTGTCTTCGGCCTGGTATTGGGTGCGTTCGACGATCAGCAGCGTCTGGAAATCGGTGGAGCCCAAGCGGTAGCGCACCTGGGCCAGGCGCGCGGCTTCGCGGGCGGAGTCCACGGCGGCCTGGTTGAGGGCGGCGCTCTTGTCCAGCTCGCGGCTGGCGCTGAGCTGGGTCTGCACGTCCTGCAGGCCTTCGATCACCGTCTCGCGGTAGGTGGCCACCAGTTCCTTGACGTGGGCCCTGTCCAGGGTCAGCTGGCCCTTGAGCTGGCCGCCCTGGAACAGTGGCTGGCTGAGGGTGCCGATGGCGCTCCAGATCTGCCCGCCGGCCAGGGTGTCGATACCACCCAGCAGGTTCAGCGACAGGTTGGGGAAAAACGCCGCGCGGGCCACGCCCACGTCGAAATTGGCCGAGCGCAGGCGCGCCTCGGCGGCCTGGATGTCGGGGCGCTGGCGCAGCAGGCTCACCGGCATGCCGGCGCTGGCCGTGGGCAGGGCGATGCCCTGCAGCCCGCTGGCCTCAAGGGTGAAGCCCTGGGGCGCAGCGCCTACCAGCACGGCCAATTGGTACAGCGCCTGGTCGCGCTGCTGGCGCAGCGGCGGCATGGCGGCCTGGAAGGTCTGCAGGGCGTTGCGCTGCTGGGCCACTTCCAGGTTCGAGACCGCGCCCTGGCTGGCCTGCACCTGCACCAGGTCGAGCACCTGCTGGGCGTCGTCGGCAATCGACTGGGCCAGCTTCAGGCGCTCGTCCAGGGACAGCACCTGGAAGTAGCTGTTGGCGATGTTGGCGCCCAAGGTCATGCGCAGGGTCTGGGCGTCGAAGGCGCTGGCGTCGGCCAGGGCGCTGGCCGAGTCGGCGGTGGCGCGCTGCTTGCCCCAGAAGTCCACTTCATAACTGGCGCCCAGGCCCACGCTGCGCTTGGCGGTGGTGCCGTAGTTGTTCTCGCGCTGGAAATTGCCGTCCAGGGACAGCTGCGGGTATTGCAGCGCGCCGGCGACCTGGGCGCTGGCACGGGCCTGCTCGATGCGCTGCCGGGCCGCCTCCAGGGTGTAATTGCCCGTCAGGCCACGAGCCACCAGGGCGTCCAGCTCGGGGCTATGGAACTCCTGCCACCACGCGCCCCCGGCTGCCGGCGCGGCAGACAGCGGTTGCGCGGCAGTCCAGGGGCCGTCGACCGGCGCGCTGGGCGTGTGGTACGCCGGCACCAGCGAACAGCCGCCCAGCAGCACGGCCAGGCACAGGGGCCACAAGCGGAAGAAAGAAGGTGCAGCAGCGGGCATGGGTACTCCGTCGAGCCTTGGGTGGACGGGGGGTCCACGAATGGTTGCGACGGTATAGGGAGGGGGCTGGCAGGGCGTTCGCCTGGAAATAAACTTTTGTTTAAGAACGCGCGCCTGGGACGCGGCCTGCGGCCGCTGCTACATGCCCCCGTAGCAGCTGCCGCCAGGCGGCGTCCGCTTCACGCGGTATGCGGGTTATTCGAGCACATACCCCGCACCCATCACGGTGCGGATCAACGAGGTATCAAAGCCCTCGTCCAATTTCCGGCGCAGGCGATAGATGTGCTTGTCGATCACGTTGTCGTTGGGGTCGAAGGCGTAATCCCAGGCGCTTTCCAGCAGCATGTCGCGGGTGACGATCTCGCCGCTGTGGCGCATCAGCTTGGCCAGCAGCAGCGACTCACGGTACTGCAGGCGGATTTCCCGGCCCTGGCGGCGCGCGGTGCGGGCCGCGCAGTCGAGTTCCAGCTCGCCGACCTTCAGGTGCTCGCCGCTGCCCGGCGCCTGCCCGGCGGTGCGCAGCAGCGCGTGCAGGCGCGCCACCACCTCGACGAAGGCGTAGGGCTTGACCAGGTAGTCGTCGCAGCCGGCGCGCAGGCCTTCCACCCGCTGCTCGGTAGAGGCCAGGGCGCTGAGCATCAGCACCGGCAGTTGCAGGCCTTCGGCGCGCAGCTGGCGCACCACTTCAAGGCCATCGAGCAGCGGCAACTTGCGGTCGACGATCAGCGCGTCGTAGATACCTTCCAGGGCCATTTCCAGGCCATCGCGGCCGTTGTCGGCGCTGTCGGCCACGTGGCCGCTCTCGGCCAGGCCGCGCACCAGGTAGCCGGCGGCGGTGGCATCGTCCTCGATCACCAGTATGCGCACTGCCGGACCTCCTCAATCGTTACCTAAACTAAAATTTAGCTGGCGGCGACCTGCCGTTTGCCCAAGCATGCGCACACTATGCCAGCCGGGGCCCTGTGTTGTCCCTGCCCTCGCCCATTGCCTGCCGGAGCGACACTGCCCATGACCCACGTACTGGTCGTCGAAGACGATCCCACCACCGCACGCGAAATAGAAGCGGCGCTGCATGACCATGGCTACACCGTGACCCTGGCCGGCGATGGCCGCCAGGGCATCGTCCAGGCCCTGAGCAACCCGTTCGACCTGATCGTGCTGGACCGCATGCTGCCCGGCAGCACCGACGGCCTGGGCGTGCTGACCGCCCTGCGCAGCGCCGGCGTGGCCACCCCGGTGCTGATCCTCAGCGCCTTGAGCGCGCTGGATGAGCGCGTGCGCGGCCTGCGCGCCGGTGGCGATGACTACCTGACCAAGCCGTTCGAATTCATCGAGCTGACCGCACGCCTGGACGCCCTGCTGCGCCGCGGCGGCGCGCCGGTGGCCAACGAGCAGACCAACCGCCTGCAGGTGGGCGAACTGACTATCGACCTGCTGCGCCGCAGCGTGCACCGCGGCCAGCGCGAAGTGGACCTGCTGCCGCGCGAATACGCCCTGCTGGAGCACCTGGCCCGCCATGCCGGCGAGGTAGTGACCCGCACTATGCTGTTCGAGGCGGTGTGGAACTACAGCTATGACGAGCGCACCAACGTCATCGAAGTGCACATCGGCCGCCTGCGCCGCAAGATCGACGCCGACGGCGAAGCGCCCATGCTGCAGACCATTCGGGGAGCCGGCTATGTCCTCCGTGCGCCTGAGTGAGATCCCCCGCACCAGCGGCTTCCGCATCGGCGTGCTGTTCCTGGCGCTGTTTGGCTGTTCGTTCCTGGCGCTGTTCGGCTACCTGTACTGGCAGACGGCGGTGTACCTGAAGGCCGAGGCCGACGCCAACCTCTACCGCCAGGTGGACAACCGCAGCCAGCAGGCGCCGGACCTGCGCCTGGCGGAAATCCGCAAGCACGCCCAACAGGACGCTGACGGCCGCCTGCCCCACGCGCTGTTCGACGCCAACGGCCATTACCTGGCCGGCGCCATTCATCGCCTGCCGGCCATCAACGGCTACGACAAACCCCAGGAGTTTCGCTGGCTGAAAGCCAACGGTCACCACCGGCCGATCCGTTTCATCGTCCACCGCCTGGAAGACGGCACGCAGCTGCTGGTGGCCCAGGACGTGCACGACATCCATGAATTCGACGAACTGCTGGTCAACGCCCTGATCTCCGGCGGCGTACTACTGCTGGTGGTGGGCCTGCTAGGCGCGATCTGGCTGGGCAACTCCACGCGCCTGCGCCTGAACGCCCTGGGCAACGCCATCCGCGGCATTGTCGAGGGCGACCTCAGCCAGCGCCTGCCGGTGCGCGGCAGCCACGACGACATCGACCGTATCGCGCGAGTGGTCAACGGCATGCTCGACGAGCTGGAACGGTTGATGAGCGAGGTGAAAGGCGTGTGCGACGACATCGCCCATGACCTGCGCACCCCGCTCACCCGCCTGATCGCCGGGCTGGAACGCGCCCAGCGGCGCGGCCTGCGCGAAGAAGAATACGCGCAGACCATCGACTCGGCCCTGGGCGAGGCCAAGGGCCTGCTGATGACCTTCCGCGCCCTGCTGCGCATTTCCGAGATCGAGGACAGCGCCCGCCGCAGCCACTTCGCGCCGGTGGACCTGAACCGCATCGGCGCCGACGCCGTGGAGTTCTTCGAGCCCCTGGCCGAGGAGCGTGGCATCGAGCTTACGCTATTGGAAAGCGACGGCCCGGCCATGCTTGCCGGCGATGCGCAGCTGCTGTTCGACGCCACCTGCAACCTGCTGGACAACGCCATCAAGTTCTCCCCCGACGGCGCCCGTGTGGTGGTGGCGCTGTCCCAGAGCAGCGACAGCGTGGCGTTGCAGGTCAGCGACACCGGCCCGGGCATTCCCGAAGCCGAGCGCGAAGCGGTGTTCCGCCGCCTGTACCGCTCCGAAAGCAGCCGCCACACCGTGGGCAACGGCCTGGGCCTGAGCATGGTGGCCGCGGTGGCCCGCCTGCACGACCTGCACCTGCAGGTGCGGGAGGGGGCGCCGGGGTGCATCATCGAACTGGCTGGCAAACCGCTCCATCTGTCGGCATTTGCGCGGGCTGACAGCTCCGGTATAGGTAGGCAGTGAGAGGCTGTTCACGAATTTTCGATATTTTCACAACGTTTTCACGGCCAGGGCACTTTCTGGCCAATAGTGTCCAATACTCTTTGCACGCTTCTTCGGAATTCGGCCATGACGGTACCCCCGCAGCGCAAGCTGATGCGCAAGCTTCTGATCGGTACTGCCATCGCGGTGGTACCGGCCCTGATCGCCGGTTTCGTTCTGTGGCCACGCTCGCCGCTGGACCTGGGCGAGCCTGGCAACCTCGCGGCTGCCGGGGTGCAGCAGCACTGGGCGGCCGGCGACGTGATTGTGCTGGTGCGCCATGCGGAGCGTTGCGACCGCTCGGACGCGGCCTGCATGAACGCCGCCGACGGCATTACCCATGACGGCCAGGCCATGGCCACGCGCATCGGCGACGGTTTCCGCACCCTGGGCATGGCCAACACCGACGTCATCAGCAGCCCCACCACGCGCACCGCGCAGACCGGCCAGGGCATGTTCGGCGCGGCCAACCAGAGCCAGGAATGGCTACGGGTGTGCAACCGCAAGACCCTGCTGCAGGACGCCCTGGCGCACAAGCAGGCGCACCGCAACCTGGTGTTGGTCACCCACAGTGACTGCATCAGCAAGCTGGAAGCGCAGCTGGACTTCGAACACGCCGAAGCCAGCGACTACGGCACCGCGTTCTTCGTCGCCATCGACGCCCACAACCAGGCAAGCTCCCTGGGCGTGATGAACGCCGATGGCTGGGACGTGGCGCTCAAGCACTAGCCACCGCGAACCCGGATTCCCCCCGTAGCAGCGGCCAAAGGCCGCGTCCCAGACCCCGCGTTTCTCCCGGCACACCGCAGCGAACCAGACGCCGCCTGCGGCAGCTGCTACGTGGGTTGGGGGTGCTTCATGGGGCGCGCAGCAGCACGTAGTCATCCTTGTCGAAACTGCCGGCCAGCACCGGGGCCTGGGTGCCCAGGGGCGTGCCCTTGAGCAGCTCGCGGTCCTTGGCTTCCATCATTACCCAGGTACCGCTCGGCAGGGCAGCCAGTTGCGCCGGGCTATCGGTGAACTGCGGCAGCAGGTCACGATCGATGTTGACCATGAACTTGATCGCCTTGGCGTCCTTGCCCATGCCATGCAGCACCAGCGGTGCCGGGTCGTGCTGCACGGCCTGGTCCACGGCCTGGCTGAAGGTGCGGGTGTCATACATCACCTGCTCCACCGGTTCGAACACCAGGATGTAGCTGGACCACAGCGCCAGCACCGCGCAAAACGCCAGGCCCACCGCACGGCCGTTGGCGCGCAGCAGCCAAGCCACGGCCACCGCCTGCAACAGGCCCAGCACCACGGCCGGCGCGGTGACGTGGGGCAGCCATTGCGGGAAACGATGATGCGCCACCAGCACCCCGGCCAGCAGCAGGCCGGGCATGACCAGCCACAGCCCCTGCATCAGCCCGCGCAGCCAGGCGAACACGCGCCCGCCCAGGCGGTGGAAGGGATAACCGGCGATCACCGCCGCCATGGGCAGCATCGGCAGCACATAGCGGGCCTTCTTCGCCTGGGGCACCGACAGCCCCAGCAACACGATCAGCCCCGCCACCGCGCAGCACTTGAGCAGCTGCAGCCCTGGCCCCTGGCGCGCCGGCCCGGCGAACCAGGCACCGGCCAGCACCAGCAGCGCCAGCGGGTACGCCAGGGCGTAGTTGCCCAGGGAACTGATGAAGTAGTACAGCGGGCCACTGGCGCCTTCGCTGCCGTCGATACGCCCGCCCACCTGCATGTGAATCACGTCGGCGACAAAGGCGTCGCCCCCACTCAGGCGTGCCAGCCACAGCAGCAGGCCCACGCACAGGCCCAACAGCGCCAGGGCGCTGAAACCGAAGGCGAACAGACGCTTCCACTGGCCGTGGAGCAGGTAATAACTGCACAGCATGCCGGTGGGCACCACCAGGCCGATCGGCCCGCGAATGGCGAAGCCCAGCACCACCAGCGCCAGCAGCGCCCACAGGCGCCGGGGGGTGTGGAAATGGTCATGGGCGTAGCCCAGGTAGAACACCGCCAGGCTCACCGCCGCCAGCATCAGGTCCTGGGACACCGCCCGGGTTTCCATGACAAAGGTGCCGCTCAGCGCCATCAGGGCGATGCTGATCAGCGCCCAGCGCCGCGAATACGGGGCCACCAACCGGTACAGCAAGGCCACGGTGACCGCGGCGGCAATGCCGCTGGGCAGCCAGGCGCTGAAGCTGGTGACCTCGCCGAACGGCCGCGAGAACAGGTAGATGAAGAACGTCGAGGTGGCCGAGTAGTCGGCGTACGGCTCGCCATAGGTGGTGGGGAAGAACGTCAGGCCATGGCGCAGCATTTCCTCGGCGAACATGACGAAGCGCGAATCGAAACCGATGGGGGCCATGCCCCAGGCGCCGGCCATGAACAGCACCAGGGCGACCAACCCGGCCCACCAGGCCTGGCGGGCGATTCCACGTGAAGCGTTGGCAGGCAACTCAAGCATTGGCTATTCCTGTAAGCGTCAGGAACACAAGGCCGGTGATGGTAATGAACGACAGCAGCTGGACCAATCGGGTACCCATCGAAGCAATTCCGTTTATTGTTGGGAGCGCGCACAGTATCAGTGAGAAGTTATGAAATTTGTGTCATCGCGCAGTCAATGACGCGGGCTGCAATCATTACAGGTTACGACAAGGAAGATCATGACAATCGAAGCCTTCGACGTGCTCATCGTCGGTGCCGGGCTGTCGGGCATCGGCGCCGCCTGGCGCCTGCAGGCCCAGTGCCCCGGCCGCCGCTACGCGGTGCTGGAAGCCCGCGACACGTTGGGCGGCACCTGGGACCTGTTCCGCTACCCCGGCATCCGTTCGGACTCGGACATGTTCACCCTCAGCTACCCCTTCCGGCCCTGGCAGGGGCCGGCGTCGATCGCCGACGGCGCGGCCATCCATGCCTACCTGCGTGACACCGCCCGCGAGGGTGACATCGACCGGCATATCCGCTTCGGCCAGCGGGTGCTGGGCGCCGCCTGGGATTCACAGGCGGCGCGCTGGACCCTGGAGGTCGAGGTGGCCGGCGTCACGCGGCAGTATCACTGCAACTTCCTGTACCTGTGCTGTGGCTACTACGACTACGCCCAGGGCCATCGCCCCGCCTTCCCCGGCGAGGCGCAATTCCGCGGCCGTTGGGTGCACCCGCAGCAGTGGCCGGCCGACCTGGACTGCAGCCACCGCGACGTGGTGGTGATCGGCAGCGGCGCCACCGCCGTGACCCTGGTGCCAGCGCTGGCGGCCAGCGCGCGGCAGGTGACGCTGCTGCAACGCTCGCCCAGCTATGTGCTGGCCCTGCCCGCCCGCGACCTGCTGGCCAACTGGCTGCGCCGCGCCCTGCCCGCACGCTTGGCCGGCAGCCTGGCGCGCTGGAAAAACGCCCTGGCCGGGCAGGCGCTGTTCCAGCTGTGCCGGCGCCTGCCCAACCTGTCGAGCCGGCTATTGCGCCTGGGAGTCAAGCGCGCCCTGCCCCGCGGCTATGCCGTGGACACCCACTTCAAGCCCCGCTACGCGCCCTGGGACCAACGCCTGTGCATCGTGCCCGACGGCGACCTGTTCCGCGCCATCGCCAGCGGCAAGGCCCAGGTGGTCACCGACACCATCGCCAGCGTCGAGGCCGACGGCCTGCTGCTGGCCTCCGGCAAGCGCCTGCCCGCCGACATCATCATTACCGCCACTGGCCTTAAGTTGCAGGCCTGCGGCGGCATGCAGCTGAGCGTCGACGGCCAGCCGGTGGACCTGGGCCAGCGCCTGGCGTGGCAGGGGCTGCTGCTGGACGGGGTGCCGAACCTGGCGTTCTGCGTGGGCTACACCAACGCGTCCTGGACCCTGCGCGCCGACCTGTCGTCACGCCAGGTGTGCCGGCTGCTCAACCACATGCATCGCCATGGCTACCGTGAGTGCCGCGCGCAGTTGGCCGATGCCGGCGGCGAGCGCCGGCCCTTGCTGGACATCAATTCAGGCTACGTGCTGCGCGCCCTCGACGGCCTGCCCAAACAAGGCGCGCGGGCGCCCTGGCGGCTGCGGCAGAACTACCTGGCCGACTACCTGGCGTTCCGCCTGGGCGGCATGAATGCCCAGGGCCTGGTGTTCCACTAGGCCACTTCGCCCAGCCCCAGCTCCCGCACGCCATTGGGCTGCCAGGCGTCGAAATGCAACGCCACCAGGCGCTCGCCCTTGACCTTGCGCGCCTCGCCCAGGCGCGCCTGGACCACGCCATTGCGCTGGAAATAGCGCTCCAGCGACGCCGTGGTCACCGCCACCACGGCCTTGGCACCCAGCTCCCAGGCAGCATGCAGGGTGGTCCAGAACACGCGCATGGCCAGGCGCGGGTCCTGGTCGGCCTGGGCGGCGAACCGCGAGATCTCCCAGGTGCCGCGGTTGGCCGGCGGGGTTTCGTCGCACAGGTAGTCGAACACCTCGCCCAGCAGGTAGGGCTCCAGGGTGGGCAGCAGGCGTGCGCAGCCACGCACCTGGCCATGTTCGTCGAGGGCAATGATGTAGCGCGTGCCGGGATGGTCGAACTGGTCGAACTCGCGCCCCGCCAGCGGCGAGGTGCTGCGCACGTCCCAGCCCATCTGCTCGATGAACACCCGGTGGCGGTAACGCCCCAGGGCGTCGCGCAGCGGCGCCGACAGTTCGCTGTAGCGTTTGCTGATTATCTGCACCATCAAGTGTGATTTCCTTGTCTTAAAGCAGCCCCAGCATGGCGGCATGCGCCGCGGCCAGGGTCTTGCTGGTCGCCTTGAATTTTTTCAGGATGGCCTTGAGGTGAAAGTTGACGGTATTGATCGAGATGTCGAGGATCAGCGCGATTTCGCCGGAGCTCTTGCCGTCGGCGGTCCATTGCAGCACCTCGCGCTCGCGCTGGCTGAGGCTGATGGACGGCTGCGAGAGCATGGGGTGGCCCAGCTCGGCGAGGCGCTGCATGGTCTGCTCGATCAGGTAGCGCAGGTGCAGGCGCACCACTTCGCTTTCCACCTCGCCGATCTTCTCGTCGTGGCGGGCTACCGACAGCACGCTCAAGGTCTGGTTGGTGGTGCGCAGCGGCAAGGTGGCGCCGACCCGCAGGCCGTTGTCACGGGCCTCGCCCCACAGCTGCCGGCACTCGCGAAACAGCGCGTCGTCCCACACCACCATGTCGCTGGAACGCAGGCCATGCAGGATCGAGGGGTCGACCCGCGCATAGTCCTGCGCCTGGTAATGCTCCAGCCAGTCACCGGGGTAGGAACCGATGACCTCGGTGGTCGGTCGCGTGAACGGCACCAGGTGACGGATGCCGCAGGCGTAATAGTCGAAGCCCAATCGATGCACCTCACGGTCCAGCACCGTCAGCACCTGCCAGATGTGCTGTTGTGCGAGCATCTCGGCGCGGAGCTCGTTCGCCCATCGCACCAGATCGCTGTCCTTGCCCATGACTCTGCTCTCGATTTCCCATCCTTGCAGGGAATCTAACGCACCGTCGCTCTGTGTCAATGAAATGTCTGATTACAATACGTCAATAATCCGCCACCTCAGCCCGCTTGTGACAATGCACGGGCGCTGTAGCGGCCGTGGCATTCTTCAATCAGTTCCACGGCTTGCGCGCAGGCATCGCTGGCCACCGAGCGCTGGTGGGCGAGCACGCAGGCGCGGCGGATGGCCGGGTCGCTGCGCACGTGCAGCAGCGCTTCGAGCAGGTCATGCTCGCCCAGCGGCAGCTTCAGCCTTACCCCGGCGCCCAGGCGCACCAGGCGCTCGGCGTTGTCGAACTGGTCGTGGGCCACGGGCAGCACCACCTGGGGAATGCCCGCCGCCAACGCCAGGCTCATGGCCCCGACGCCCGCCGGGTGCACCAGCGCCGCGCAATGGGGCAGCAAGGTGGACATCGGCGCGTAGCGGCATTGCAGCACGCTGGCGGGCAGGTCGCTGATGGCCTCGCGGTCACCGGTGAGGAAAATGCCGCGGGCACCCAGCTTGGCCAGCGCGCTGATGGCCAGGCGGTAGAAACGCTGGTCGAAATGCGTGGTCGAGCCCTGGGTGAACACCACCGGCGCCGGCCCGGCCGCCAGGAACGCCTGCACCTGCGGGTCCAGCTCGCCCCCCTGGCTGCCGTCGTACAGCGGGAAGCCGACCATGTTCAGCGGGCGTGGCCAATCCGGCTGCGGTGCGGCGAACCAGTCGGGAAACAGGCACAGCACGCCTTGGGGCGCGTGCAGCCACTGGCTGAACACCCGCTGCACGGTGCCGGTCAGGCCGACCTTGTGGCGCAGCGCGTCAATGGCCGGGGCGCAGGTGCGGTCCAGGCTCAGGTATTCGATGCCCCGCCACAGCCATTTGCGCAGCGACAGCGGCATGCGCGGCGAGACGTTGAACTTGGGGTGCACCGGCGGCACGTGGGCCGACAGCAGCGTCGACGGCGACACTTGCACCGACAGGTAGGGAATGCCGTAGCGTTCGTGGGCAATGCGCGCGCCCAGCGCCCACAGCGAGCCCACCACCACGATGTCCTCGAAACGCCGCGAGGCCACGTAGCGGTACACCGGCTCCAGCATGCCGGCGATGGCCTGCCACAGGGTGCCGAACGAGGTCTTGGGCTCCCACAGGCGCGGGTCGTCCATGGCCTGGCGGTAGGTCTGCTCGTCGCACACCGGGACGAACTCCAGCCCCTGCTGCTCGATGGCCGCCTGGAACGCCGGCATGCTGCACAAGGTCACCCCGTGGCCCTGTTCGACCAGGGCCTTGCCCAGGCCAATGAAGGGATAAACGTCACCGGCCGAACCGATGGCCACCATGATTACCTGCATGGGCATACCTCACTCGAAAAAACGTTCACTCAGGCGTACCGCGCCTGGGCCACCATGGGCTTCCACGGCACCGACAGCAGATGGCCCATCAGCGCGCGGTGCACGCGGGCAGCCGCCAGGCGCGACTCCAGGTCGAGGAAATGGCCGGTGCCTTCGAGCACAGCGAAGCTGCAGCTGGGCACGTGCTTGGCGAAATTCAGCGCATCGGCCGGGCTGGTGTACTCGTCCCACAGGCCGTTGATGAAATGCACGTGGCTGTTGATGCTGCCCAGGCGCTCCAGATAGCCACCGCCACCCAGCTGCAGCACCTGCTCGATGTGGAACTTGGCCTGGTGGTATTCGCCGGTGGCCAGCGACGCCATGTGCTGGTGGTTGCTGGCCTTGAGGCGCGGCGGCAGGTAGCGGCCCACGGTGTCGTTGAGCAGGTGGCCGATGTCGGACTTGCTGTCGCTTTCAATCAACAGGCGGGCCTTGTTGACGTAGTCGAGCATGGCCTTGTTCAGGGTCGGCGCGAAGGCCATCACCACCGAGCTGTCGATGGACTCGGGGTTGTGGCTGAGCGCCAGCAGCGTCGAGATGCCGCCCCACGAAGCCGAGGCCAGGTGGTGGATCTCGAAGCGCTCGATCAGCGCCAACAGCAGCTGCACCTCGTCGTCCTTGGTCACCAGGTGCTGCTGGCAGTTGTGCTCGCGGGAGCGGCCGGCGAACGGCAGGTCGAACAGGAACACGTTGAAGTGCTCGGCCATCACCTTCGCCGCGCGGGTGAAGGAGGTGGTGGTGGCCATGGCGCCGTTGACGCACAGCACGTTCTTGCGCCGCGGGTCGTTGCCCAGGCGTTCGACGTAGACCTTGTAATCCTTGTACAGCCCCTCGACCACGAAGTTGTCGTGTCGCATGTCATTACCTCTCACTTGAATCATCCATTTGCGTGCATAGAAGCCCGACGCGCCCCCGGTTACAGGCGCAGCGGGCAAAGGTTCGTCCTTGTTGTTGTGAGACGGCGAGGGCTTTGCAAAGCAGGCGGGCAGCGCAAACACTGGCTGCCAATGGAAGTGATTCTCGGCGTGATGGCGCAATGGAACAACTACCTGATCAGGTAGGTGGGGGGCGAAAGATTGAACTTTTGGAAGGTTAGGAATATCATCTCCCAAAACGGGAGAACCGCCACAGTGCGAATTATCGCAAAAGGAACCTTGCGCCAGTTCTGGGAAATGAATCCTGCTTGCACGGATGCCATGGTTCCGCTTACGGAATGGTTCAGGCACATGGAGAAAGCTGCTTACCGCACTCCCCAGGAGCTGAAGGCGCAGTTACGCACTGCGAGTGTCCTCAAAGGCGGCAGGGTAGTTTTCAACATTGGCGGCAATAAATATCGAGTTATCCTGGCCATCGACTTCGAACGCCAGATCGGTTTCATCCGGTTCGTCGGCACCCACGTCCAGTACGATGCAATCAACGCGGAGACTGTCTAATGAACATCAAGCCCATTCACTCCGACGACGACCTTGCCCAAGCCCTCGCCCGTGTTGAACATCTGTGGAATGCACCGGTGGGCTCGCCTGAAGGCGACGAGCTGGAAATCCTGACCCTGCTCATCGAGAAATATGAAGGGGTGCGCTTCCCCATGCCGCCTTCCAATCCAATCGAAGCCATCAAGTTCCGCATGGAACAGCAGGGGCTCACGCCGCGGGACCTGGAAGCGTACATCGGTCCCAGTGGTCGGGTTTCAGAAGTGTTGAACGGCAAACGGCCGCTGAGCCTGCGAATGATCAAAAGGCTACACGATGGCCTGCGCATCCCTTACGAGAGCCTGCTGCAAGGCGTAGTCTGACCACACAATCTCCCTGTAGCAGCGGCCGCCAGGCCGCGTCCTAGCGGCGCATCAGCAACGCCGCCACCGCGCACCCCGCCAGCGCCACGAACGCCACGTAGAACGCATCGCTGTAGGCCATCAGGTACGCCTGGTGGCGGACGCTGGCCAGCATCAGCGCCAGGCTCTGCTGCTGTTCGGGCAGCGACGGGTCGAGCAGGCCGCCCAGGCGTTCCTGCACGGGCGCGGCGAACACGTTCAGGGCCTCGCCGATGCGCTCGCTGTGCACCCGCTCGCGCACGTCCACGGCCTGGGCCAGGGCGGCGGTGACCACGGCGCCGCCCAGGTTGCGCAGCATCGAGAACAGCGCCGACGCCGAGCCGGCCTCGGCCTTGCTCAGCCCCGCCACCGCCAGCACCGACAGCGCCACCATGATCAGCGGCTGGCCAATGCCGCGCACCACCACCGACGGCACGATGACATTGGCGGCGCTGTCGGCGTCCAGGAACGCGCCCAGGTAACAGCCCAGGGCCATGATCAGGAAGCCCCCGGCCACCATCAGCTTGGGGTTGAGCACGCGCATCAGCGCCGGCATCAGCGGCGCCAGCAGCAACTGCACCAGGCCATACAGGATCAGGCTGACGCCGATCTCGCTGGCGTTGTAGCCCTGCTGCTGGGACAGGTAGTTGGGCACCAGGAAGACCAGGCCGAAGGTCATGCCACCGAAGATGAACATGGCCACGCTGGCCACGCCGAAGTTGTAGCCCTTGAGCAGCCGCAGGTTGATGAACGCGCGGCTGCCGTACAGCTGCGACCAGACGAAATACACCAGCGCCAGCCCCGACACCCAGCTCATGGCGACGATGAAGTCCGAGCCGAACCAGTCCTCGCGGCCGCCCTCCTCCAGCACGATCTGCAGGCCGCCCAGGCCGATGATCATCGCCGCGATGCCGAACCAGTCGCCGCGCTTGAGCAGCGCCAGCTTCGTGGGGCTGGCGTCGATGGCCCAGGCGATGGCCATCAGCAGCAACACCCCCGGGACCAGTTGCAGGTAGAAAATCCAGCGCCAGCTGTAGGCGTCGGTCAGCCAGCCGCCAATGGACGGCCCCGCCGCCTGGGCCACGCTGTTGGCCAGGCTGAACAGGGCCATGCCCATGGGCACCTTGCTCGCCGGCAACTGGGTGATGATCAGCTGGAACGACAGCGGGATCAGCACCGCGCCCGCCGCGCCCTGCACCACGCGGATGGCGATCATCACCGCCAGGTTCGGCGCCAGCGAGCAGGCCACCGAGGCCAGCAGGAAAATGAACGCACCCACCAGCATCACTCGCCGCAGGGAGAACACCTCCACCAGCCAGGCCGTCAACGGGATCATCACGATTTCTGCCACCAGGTAGGCGGTGGAAATCCACGAGCCCTCCTGGAAGGTGGCGCCCAGTGCACCTTCGATTTCCGGCAGGGCGGCGCTGGTGACGTGCACGTTCATGCCGGCCATGAAGCAGCCGAACAGCCCGCCGATCACCGCCACCCAGGCGCGCAGGGAGACCGCCTGTTCAGCGCTCATCGCGGGTGTCCACCGTGGCCACTACCGACATGCCCGGCAGGATCGGCGCGCCATCCGCGGCCTTGTCCAGCAGGATGCGCACCGGGAAGCGCTGGACAATCTTGGTGAAGTTGCCGGTGGCGTTGTCCGACGGCAGCAGCGCGAACACCGCCCCCGAGCCGGGCGAGAAGCTCGCCACGTGGCCGTGCAGGCGCTGGCCGCCGAAGCTGTCCACGCGCAGCTCCACCGACTGCCCGGGGCGCATGTGCTGCAACTGGGTTTCCTTGAAGTTGGCCACCACATAGGCCTGCTGCACCGGCACCACCGCCAGCAATGGCAGGCCGGGGGCCAGGTACTGGCGTTCGCGCACCTTGCGCTGGCCGACCACGCCGTCGATGGGCGCGCGCACCAGCGTGTCCTCCAGGGCATTGCGCGCCAACGCCAGCTGCGCCCGGGCCTGGGCTTGGCGCGCCAGCTGTTGCTGCACGGCGGCCTGGGCCAGCTGTTCACGGCTGCGGGCGACGTTCAGCGCCAGGTCCTGCTGATGCTGCCGGGCCTGGGCCGCCTGCAGCGCGGCACGGGCCTGGGCGAAGCTCGACTCGGCGCTTTCCAGGCGCTGGGCGCTGGCCGCCTGGTCGCGCACCAGGCCCTGGTAGCGCTGGCGGTCGAGGCCGGCGCGGCGGGCTTCGGCGCTGGCGCCCTCGGCCAGCGCCGCCGCCTGGGCGATGGCCGCCTGCTGTTCGGCCACCCGCTCGTGGGCCACCGTCAGGCTGGCCTGGGCGGCCTGCACCGAAGCGTCGGCTTCGGCGACGCTGGCGGTAGCGGCGGCCAGGCGCGCCTGGTAGTCGCGGTCGTCGATGCGCACCAGCACGTCGCCGGCCTTGACCGGCTGGTCGTCGGCCACCAGCACCTGGGCCACATAGCCGTTGATGCGCGCGCTTACCGGCACCCAGTCGGCACGCACGTAGGCGTCGTCGGTGCTTTCCAGGTAACGCCCGGTCAGCCACCAATAACCGCCGTAGCCCACGGCCAGGCATAGCCCCAGCACCCCGGCGCCCAGCTGCAACTGCCGGCGGCGCGCCGCCCGGCGGGCCAGCAGTTGCTGTTCACGATGGGTGATGTCGTCGGCGGCAATGTTCATCGGGGGGTTCCATCGGCAGTGGCAGGAAGAGTGTCAGGGCGTTGCCAGCCGCCACCCAGGGCGGCGAACAGGGTGATCTGGCGTTGCAGCAGTTGGCCGTCGGCGTCGGCGACCTGGGCCTGCAGGGCTACCAGTTCGCGCTCGCTGTCGAGCACGTCGAGAAAATCCAGGGCGCCGGCGCGGTAGTTGCGCTGGGCCAGCTCGAAGGCGCGCTGGCTGTCGGCCAGGGCCTGGGCCAGCGCGGCATGGCGCTGGCGTTCACCGTCGTAGAGGGCCAGGGCCTGGCGCACCTGTTGCAGCGCCAGCAGCACCTGGCCGTCGAAGCGCGCCAGGCTGCCCTGCTCCAGGGCCTTGGCCTGTTCGACGCGGGCGCGGTTGGCGGCACGGTTGGGGAACTGCCAGCTGATCAGCGGGCCGATGCCGAACATCACCGCCTGGCTGCTGCCCAGCTCGTTCAGCGGGTGGCTGGACGAGGTCAGCGAGGCGCCGAAGCTGACCTTGGGGTAAAGGTCGGCCTGGGTGATGCCCACTTGCAGGCCGGCGGCCTGCAGCTCGCGGCGGGCCTGGCGGATGTCCGGGCGCCGGGCCAGCCACTGCCAGCCGTCGCCCACCGGCAGGTCGGCGTCGAGCCGCGGTACCTGCTGGCAACTGAGCGGATCGGGGTTGCTGTTGCCGGTCAGCGTCGCCAGCTCGAACACCGCGGCCTGGCGCCGTGCCTCCAGCATCGGCAGCAACGCCTGGGTCTGGCCCTGCAAGGCCTGCATGCGCGACACCTCGAAATCGGTGACCACCCCGCCCCGGCGCTGGCGTTGCAGCAAGCGCACGCTGTCGCCCAACACTTGCAACGACTGGCGCTGTACGGCCGCGCGCCCCCCCAGGGCGCAGGCGTTGACATAGGCGCGGGTGGTCTGCGCCGCGACGGTGACGCGCAGCTGGTCCTCGGCGGCCGCGGCGGCCTCGGCGTTGGCCTGGGCGTGCTCAATGGCCTGGCGCACCTGGCCCCACACGTCCACCTGGTAGGCCAGCTCCAGCCCCGGGTTGAACTCCCACTGGGCCGGCGCGTGGCTGCCGGTAGCCCTGGCCAGGGTCTGGTCATCGGCGGTCTTGCCATAACTGGCGCCCAGCTGCACGTCGGTGCTCGGCCACCGCTGCGCATCGGCCTCATGCAGGCCACCCAGCAGCGCCTGCACATGGGCCTGGGCGGCGGCCAGGTCGCGGTTATGGGCCAAGGCCTGCTGCACCAGGCCGTTTAGGCGCGGGTCGTGGTACAGCTGCCACCATTGGGCTGGCAGGGGCTGGTCGGTGACCTGCGCCGGTAGCTGCTGCAGCGGGTTGACGCCGGCCAGGGTCGAGCGTGCAGGCTCATGGTGGGTCCATGAGCTGCAGGCGGGCAGCGTGGCCATCAACAGCCACAGGAAGGGACGAAACCGGGGAGCGAACATCTGCAGCCTTCATCGCGGGAGACAAGGCTTGCAGGTTATTGGATCCTATAGAGCCGACGCCCGCGCGTTCGAGACAACCGTCGTTTCAATTCGGACATTCAGCCTTGAGGCCCCACTGCATCGCCCTCCGCCAGGAAAATTCGCGGCGGCAAACTGAAGCCGCGCAGCGTGAGCAGCGCCAGCGGCCCTGCACCCAGCTCCGTGCGCAGGTGCCAGGTCAGCGGGATGCCGTCCGGGGCCTTCAGCACCAGGCGAAAGCGCGTGTCGCTGTCGTCCAGCGCCGTCACCTGGGCCTGCTCCAGCAGGCGGATCAGGCCCCAGGCGCCGTCGTAGGCACCGAACAGCCGTTCGCCGGTGGCAACGCTGGTCCAGCTCAGGCTGGCGCCGGGGTAGTCGCTGGCGCCGGGCCAGTGGAAGCGTTTCCAGCTTGGCTTCTGGTTGAAGTAATGCAGGCGTTCGCCGTTGAGGATGAAGGTGGTCTGCACCAGCTCGGGCAGCGCCTTGGCCTGCAGCTCGAAGCCCAGGCCCATGCCGCCGTCGGTGTAGAGCACGTCCGCCAGGTGGCCCAGGCGGTTGACCGCCGCCAGGAACGCCGGGTTCACCCGCAGGCCCTGGCTGTGGCGCGGGTCGACAACGCAGCGGTTGCCCTCCTTGCGCAGCACGCCGCCCAGTTCCTGCTGCAGGAATTGGTCGATGCGCCCGGTGCCGGCGCGGATCATCTGCCCCAGCATCGGCAAGGAGGCGTCGCTGCCGGTGGCGGCGAACGGGTAGCGGCCGCTGAAGGCGCCGTCCCAGTGCTCGACGATCGCCCGCTGCCACTGCGCGTTCAGCGCTGCGGCGGAGGGTTGCAGCACCTGCTGCCAGGCCTGGGCCAGGGGTTTGACGAACAGGTTCTGGCCAAAGCCGCTCCATTGCCCGCCCAGGCTGGCGGCGATCAGGCTGCCGTACTCGCGGCTGTCGCCAAGGTCCAGGGTGCGGCCCTGGAACACCGACTGGGCCAGGGCCTGGGTCATCGCCTGGGGGTCGCTGGCGTCGTCGATCTGCTGGAGCTGCAGGCGCACGCGGGTGACGCGGGTCAGGTAGCTGTGCAGGCTCAGCGGGCTGTTGTCCTTGGCCAGCAGTTGCAGCAACGGGGCGAAGGTGGCGTCCAGCGGGCCTTGTGGCATGGGCGTATCGATGGTTTGCTGCGCCGTGTTGATCAGCGTTTTGCCGCCGGTTCCGGCCTGGTAGGCCACGGTGGTGATCAGGGCCATCAGTGGCGATTGCTGCGGGTCGCTTATCAGGGCGAGCTGATCGACCGCCTCGCCCAGGTCCTTGGCCTGGCGCCAGCGCACGCTGTTGAGGAAGCTCAGCCAGGCGCTGCCGAAATCCTTGAAGTAGCGGGCGGTGAGCCTGGCCTTGAGGGTTGCAGGGGACAGCTCGCTATCGACGTTTGCTGCCTTGTCTGTGAGCACCCAATCGATTTTCGCCCTACGCGCCTCGGCAATGTCATCGATGGCAGCCCGTATCTGCCCGTCCCACGCCTGGCGAGTGAAGATGCCCGGCACGCTGCGGGTCGCGCCAAACAGCGCCGACGCCTGGGTGTCGCCAAGCATCTGCGCCAGCGCCATCGACGGAAAATGGTTGCCCGCGCGGTCCAGCACCTGCTGGTACAGGCTGGCTTCGGCGTTGTGCTGGCCCAGCTCGCCAAGCAGGACCTGCCGCACCTGGGCGATCAGGCGTGGGTTGGCGTCGATGCGCCATTCGGGATGGCTGGGGAGTTGCTGCAGGTAGAACGACCATTGGCCGGGCAGATCAGGCACGCGCGCCAGCAGCAGTTTTTCCAGGAACGCCGGATCGGCTTTTTCCGGGTGCGCGAGCATCAGGTAGGCCTTGAGCGGCTCGTAGGCGCCACCAGCCATCGCCGTGCGCGCCTTGCTGCCGGCGGGCTGCGCCACCAGGGTCCACAGCGTCTGCTCCAGGCTGGCCACGGCCTTGTCACGCAGCAGTGCATGGGTGGCCTGCACGTAGCGCGGCCAGAGCGAGTCGAGCAGCGCCTGGCTGTGGCTCAGGCCGAAGCCCAGGTACCAGGGCTCGCCGTGGACGCGGCGGTACTCCAGGCGGTCCACCTCGCGGGTCAGGTTGCTGAGGGTGGTGAGAGTGGTGATCGGCTGTTCGGCGACCTGCGCCAGGTGGAGCGCTTGGTTGCGGTTGGCCACGAAGGACAGCAATACACCAGCCGTCAGCACGCCTGTGGCGGCCAACGTGGCCACGTACAGCATCCGCCGGGCATGCCAGCCGCGCCGCCGCGGGCGGGTCTTGCGGTCCGCCAGCAGCGCCGCCCAGGCGCCGTCGAGCTGCAGCAGGTGCTCGGTGCCCGGCACCGGCCCGTCGGTGCGGGCCAGGCTGAAGTGCAGGCCGCGCAGCGGCGTGCTGCGGGCAAACTCGGGCAGCAGCGGCGCCAGCGCCTGGGGCCAGTGGGCGGCGCCATGGGTGTGCAGGTGGTGGCCGAGGTAGAAGAGAAAACAGTGGGTGCGGTGCACCTGGATATGGGCCATGCCCCGCTGGTTCAGGGGTTCGATCAACTGTTGCAGGGCGGCGCCCAGGTCATCGTCCGGGGCCAGCAGGCAGCCTACCGGCTGGGCGGGTTCGAAAGGTTTGATCCAGGCTTGGGGGCAGACTTCCCAAAGGTACAGGGGCAGCTGCCAGCCGAGGGCCTGGGACAGGTCGCGCAGGTAGCGGCTGCCGGCGGCCATGGCTTTGGGGTCGTGGCTTTGGGGGGTGGTGAGGGTCCAGAGGATGGCGTCGAGGGGGCGCCAGCGGCACAGGCGCTGGAGCGTTTCAAGGCTATCGTTGGTCAGCGCTTCCTGGCCGCTGCCGCCCCACAGCAAGACCGTGCCGTCACCCTCCAACCACCGCTGTTCCGTGAGCCCAGGTGCAATCGCGTCGACCTGCTCAGCCTCTCCCACCACCCACAACAGCCGCACTTTACGGCGCCAGAACAGGCCGTAGTGGTCACGCAGGTGGTTGCGCAGGATGGCCGCGCGCTGCACAACCTCCGCGCCCGGCTCAGGCGACACTACAGGCCGGGGCTGTGCGGAATCGTTCCCCGTATCGGCAGCGCGGCCAATTTGCCGCCCCAGCCAAGTAAACGCGCCGAGCACCAACACGATCAACCCGGTGATCACGGGCACCACCTTCAGCGCCTGTGCCTGCCGGTCACCATCGTCACGCAGCCCCAGCCATTGCGGGTAATACCACAGCATCACGGACAGCAGTGCCCCTGCCAGCAACAGCACGCCAGCAAGGCCTCCTGCTTGTACAACGCGTCGAATCTGCATTCTGTATCCCTACGTCAACAGCGGCGGCGCAGGCATCAACACCGTGCACCAAAGCCCCGTCTTGACGGAGCTGTTGCCACTGAAAATGAATTGCGGGCAGCGCCGCGCTTGATTGCTTTTGCTGCCGTTGGTTGAGATGCGCTCGTCCAACCGACGGTCCACCGCCGCCAAGCCATCGCTTTTCGACCACTGCCCCAGGCGCGGCTCGCCTGGCCGAATAGCCAAGGGGACAAGTTGGTCCAGTCTCACCGGCATGGTCAGCTGGCAGTCACGGCGGGCATTGAGGACACCAGCGTGCAGCCGCATGCACAGGCGTGCCCGTGGAAAGCAACAGGAACCCCGTGGTCGCAAAAATGCGGATGGGCCTCGGCAATGACGGTGCGACCATGACCGGGGATGGGGCAATCCACGGCATCGCCCTGGCGGGCGACGCCGATACCGTCGAATATCATGGAAGAAGAGCCGGTAATCACGGTGCCACCACCGGAGGTTTTATCGCCTATACGGATAATGTTTTTCATTGAAAAGTCCTATAGTTAAATCAATTATTCAATCGCGGATTTGGCGTGCTTATCGAGTCACGTTTATTCATCCAATTAGCCCCCACTCAACGGCCTCTTCGCGAAAGGTAGTCTTGTCACGCAGCGGCCACGGGCGCAGGTGGTAGCGCTCCACCGTTTGCAGCGGAAAAATATCGCCTTCATCGAAGTAACGGATCACCTCTTTCGGCCTGACGTTGCGCAGCGTCGGCCAAATGACTTTCCAGTGTCCGGCCTGTGGGCAGGCTTCGCCGGGGTAGCAGATTTGCTGCGGGAAGTTGGCCTGGGTGAAGTCGGGTGAACTGGGGAGTGGCTTGCCGGTGGCCGGATCGAGCTTTTTGGCGTTGGCCAGGCGCAGGATCAGTTCATCGCTAGGCTTGGGTGGCGGGATGTTGGCCTTGCGTTCTTTGACCCACTGAAGTTTGCCATCCCACTCGGGGAGTTCTGCGGGCGGCACGGGGACGATTTCGTTGACATCAGGGACTGTGGGATGGGCATAGGAGAAGCCACTGAGGCGCGCGCCTATTTCTTCGTAACGCTTGGCCCGCTCCAAGTCTTTCTCAAGAGCTAGATAATAGAGCTTTCTCTCCGGAGGGGGCCCCTTGAACCCCTCCTCCAAAAATGACGCTGCAATAGGACTCCCAGCAGCCACACCCAACTGAAATACTTCAACGGCCTTTTCGTAATGCCCATCTATAGCAAAATCAATTGCCAAATCCACTGCCGCATCCCTGTTACCTTGCTCCGCAGCGCAGCGACGCAGTTGTCGGGCAACCTCCGGGGCAATATCAATGGGCGCGAGCAGGTCCGCTATATATTGCTGAGCCTGGGCGCTGCCCTTATCCGCGGCCTTGCGATAATAGCGTAGCGCCATTTCAGGGTCTTCCCTGAGCCCGAACGCACCATGCTTGACGAAGCGTGCTACAAAATAGTAACCCGTCGCAACATCTGCATCGATAAGCTCCTGACTGAACCGCTGGTACTCTTCACCTTTCAACTTGAATTGACGACGCATGGCGCCATTTTGCAAATTAATCTTGGCCTTATAATGACCGCTTTCTGCGGCAATCCGATAAAGGCGCTCGATCTCCACATTCTTTTCGGGCTCTCGTTTTAGCTCGTTGTTTTTCTGCAGCCAACGCGCATATTTAAAAACCAGATCAGCCTCATCGGAGGATGCAGGGATAACTTCATGCGCGCAGTTAAACCTCAACCCAGCCTGCAACTCAGCAATCGGATTCAGAGGCACATCCTCAACATCATAATCCAACGAATTATGATTACAGGCCGCCAACCCCAAAAACGAAAACATAAATAACTTTCGCGTCGCTAACCTGGCCGCGCGGGCCCTCTCTGGCAGGCATTGCCAGGTGCTCACGACAAACGTTGAGGAACTACTGCTCATCCAATTAGCCCCCACTCAACCGCCTCTTCGCGAAAGGTAGTCTTGTCACGCAGCGGCCACGGGCGCAGGTGGTAACGCTCCACCGTTTGCAGCGGAAAAATATCGCCTTCATCGAAGTAACGGATCACCTCTTTCGGCCTGATGTTGCGCAGCGACGGCCAAATGACTTTCCAGTGTCCGGCCTGTGGGCAGGTTTCGCCGGGGTAGCAGATTTGCTGCGGGAAGTTGGCCTGGGTGAAGTCGGGTGAACTGGGGAGTGGCTTGCCGGTGGCCGGGTCAAGCTTTTTGGCGTTGGCCAGGCGCAGGATCAGTTCATCGCTAGGCTTGGGTGGCGGGATGTTGGCCTTGCGTTCTTTGACCCATTGAAGTTTGCCATCCCACTCGGGGAGTTCCGCGGGCGGTAGGGGCACGATTTCATTGACATCAGGGACGGTGGGATGGGCATAGGAGAAGCCACTGAGGCGCGCGCCTATTTCTTTGTAACGCTTGGCCCGCTCCAAGTCCTTCTCAAGGCCTAAATAATAAAGCTTGTCCTCGGGAGGGGGGCCGTTAAACGCCCCCGCCAAAAATGACGCCGCATTCGGACTCCCTGCAGCCACACCCAATTGAAATACTTCAACAGCCTTCTCGTAATGGCCATTTATAGCAAAATTAATTGCCAGATCCACCGCTGCATCACCGTTCCCTTGCTCCGCAGCGCAGCGGCGCAGTTGCCGGGCAACCTCCGGGGCAATATCAATGGGCGCGAGCAGGTCCGCTATATATTGCTGGGCCTGGGCGCTGCCCTTATCCGCGGCCTTGCGGTAATAGCGTAGTGCCATTTCAGGGTCTTCCCTGAGCCCGAACGCACCATGTTTGACGAAGCGCGCGACAAAATAGTAGCCCGTCGCAACATCTGCATTGATAAGTTCCTGACTAAAACGCTCATACTCTTCACCTTTCAACTTGAATTGACGGCGCATAGCGCCGTTCTGCAAATTAACCTTGGCCTTATAATGACCGCTCTCTGCTGCAATCCGATAAAGGCGCTCGATCTCCACATTCTTTTCGGGCTCTCGTTTTAGCTCGTTATTTTTCTGCAGCCAACGCGCATATTTAAAAACCAGGTCTGCCTCATCGGAGGATGCAGGAATAGCTTCATGAACGCAATTAAACTTCAACCCAGCCTTTAACTCAGCAATTGGACTCATAGGAACATCCTCCACGTTATAATTCAACGAATTATGATTACAGGCTGCCAAACCAAAAAACGGAAGCATCAATAATTTACGCATCAGTCAAGATCCACAAGCGTTTCTTTATCATAAAAAAACTCCACCAACGGCGCATACGGCGCCTTACCCGCGAGCCTTAACGCTTTATTTTCTTTAATCACATCTCCCCAACTACTGAAAGCTTCACCCGCATCATCCTGAGCCCCACGCATCCCAGTATGCATCCCCCACAACCTCCGCCTCAGCGCCTTAGTCACACTTACCCACTCATGGGCAATATTCAATTCACTATCAACTTGCATGCTCCGAGTATTCACATTCGCCGAACCATGCGTCGTGAAAGCATCATCAACAATCATCAACTTGGAATGGATATACACCGGCATCCACTCCGTGCCGTCAGGGGTGTCAGGCGCCACCAGCGAACACACGTGAACTTTCAGGCCAGGAATGTCCTCGTTTTCCAGCTTGTGGTCTTTTATTGCCTCGACCTGTTTGTCCAGCGAGGCCTGCCATTCCTTGAGTTCGCGTTGGCCAAGCGAGTCGCGCAGGTCCGGCCTTGGCTTGGGTGGCGCGTTGTCCCGCGCTGCCTTGATGCGCCGCAGTTGGGTGACCTTGGGAATGGTGTCTGCGCGCCCCAGGCTTTCGAGCATCCGCTGCGTATTCAACGCACCCGGCCCTATGCCCTCTTCACTGGCGTTGGTGACAACGAAAAGGTGAACAACCCCGTGTTCATCCGGATTGCGCCCATCCCTCACCTGGTTGGCCGCTGCGGCCTTGATCACCTCTGCCAACGGCGGCCAGCGGAAGTACTGGTTTTCGATGTAGATAAACTGCGCGGCGTTGTTGGCGGCCTGCAGGTAGGCTTCCTGAATTTCCTTGCGGCTCTCCGTATTGGGGTTCGCGGGGTCTCTCTGTGGCTGGGTCACCAGCATCTGGGCCATTTGCCGGGTAACGCCATGCCGATACTTGAGTGTCGGTTTTATCTGCGCCGCATTGCGGGCGACGAGCAGGTCTTCGCCGGTTTCCTTGAACCAGGCCGTGGCGAAGTTATGGTGCAGATCGGCCAATACCGGGCCGCTGATTCGGCTGGAAATGTCTTGCCTAGGGGTATTTCCCCGCGCACCACGATTCGGCGCGGGTTTGGTTGCCGGGGTACGGTTGAGCCCGGAGTGCTTTTCGGTGTCCCAGTACTCGTCGAGCATGTTGTGGCCCATGACGAACCCGACCGCGACTTCCGGTACCTCGAAATCAACGATAACGCTTTTTTGATGGTGGCTCGGCGCTGCCGCATGCGCGAGCCGAGTGCCTTTGCTGATATCAGCATCCAGGCTGTTGTTTTTGACATCCGCGAAGATTTCCCGCCGCTCCCGCAGGCTGAAACCGCGGCTGACCAACACCGGAACACCCCGCGCAACTTCGTGTATCGCGCGGCCATCGGCGACTGCATAAGCATCGAACCAGGCCCGGTCTTCTGCATACTGTGCAGGCGTGGAACTTTGCATGGCGTGGCTGCCAACCCTGAACTTGCCCTTGCCAGGCAAGTTGGCCTCGCCGCCCAGGCCTGCCAGGTTGAGCGGCATTTCCCAGGCCAGTACACGTACTTGTACGCCTTGCGCCGCTTTCGCCTTTAGCAGTTCACCGATGCTGGGGGCCTGCCCATCCCTGATGAAATACATGGAGGGCTGGAAACCCCAGCAAATGATGTCAATGCTCTGGACAGCCTCGGCAATGGCCCGGTGGACAGCGCCAAACGCCTCCTCACCATTGACCAGCGGCTCAAACGTGGCCCTGGCAGGGTTGTATTCGGTGCTCTTGATGTACCAACCTGGCGTGCAGGTCGCGGTGTTCGTGTGTTCGAACGCGACCGGCACGATAACTTCCGGATGTTTCATGGTTTAGTTCCTTCTTCAAGGTCAGGGGCATCCATAATCGAGGCGTACTCCGAACGATGCTCCGTATGCGGCGCGGCCTTGGCCGTGTGGTTGTGAACACCCCGATTGGCAATGTGCGCCTGCTCGGGGTTGCGGTATTGCGCGGGGATGGGGATCCCGAAGCTCCAGCCGGAGGTCGTTTCAATCCGGTAGTCGCGGGTAACCACCTGGTGATCAACTTGAATCTGCCCGGACTTGTCCAGAATGCCTCGCTGAAGCTCAATGCCATCCGCGTAGAGGGTGTAGGGCATGCCGACATACCCTTGGCCGCCAGCACCGCCAGAGTTGGCGGCGATCGGCAGCTGAAGACTCAACCGCTCCTTGGAAAGCCCCACCGGATACTCCGGATGCGCCGCCTTCATGCTCGCCGCCCCGCTGTAATTGAAATGCGCCGACTTGACGAAACAGTCACCCTCCGTGCCTGCTTCAATGCGCGACGGGTCCAAGGTGATGTAACTACCCCCGGCGTTCAGGGTGATTTTCTTTTTCGCGGTGATATGGATTTCGTCTTCAGTGCTGGTGATGTCCAGGCCATGGCGGGCCATGAGTTCCAGCCGGTCGTTCTGGGCCTGGACGCTGACCGGGCCCTGGTTGGCGATCAGCTTGACGCCGACTTTGCGCACGAACACGCTAAGGCCCTGCCCTACCCCCATGAACAGGCGCTTGACCACGCTGATATCGGCGTTGGCGCCGGCGTTGGCCATCAGGTTGGCGTGCGCGGCCAGTTGCAGGTGTTTACCGCTGGTCAGGGCAATACCCTTGGGCGCACTGACCAGTACGGTGGCCGCCTTGAGTTGCTCCAGTTCGTCGCGCAGCAAGTTGAGTTGCGCCTGCAGATCGGCTGGGGTTGCCTTGGCAGCTTCGGCATCGCTGGAGAGCGATTGCAATTGCTCACCGGCTTGTTGCAGTCGACCGATGGCTGACGCCATCTCCAACACCTCCCCCTGCGCCTTCCCCTGCTCATCCGCACTGATCAACACCCCCTTCCCCGCCCGCAACGCCCCATGCGCGTCGGTGCGCAGCTCGAAGCCGCCGCCACGCACCTTGTTCTGCGCGTCCACCACATGCCCCAGGTTCAGCTGGCTCTTGCCGCCAAACTCGCTGGCCAGCTTCACGTGCTCCTGGCCGCGGGTGTCGTCCATGCGCAGTTTGTTGTTGGCCGGGGTGCGCAGTACGTTGCGTTTGTGGTTGCGCAGGGTGACCGGGTCGGGGTGTTCGCTGTCGTGCAGGGCGTGGGCGATGTAGGGGCGGTCGGGGTCGCCGTGCTCGAAGGCCACGGCCACTTCGGTGCCGGGTATCAGCGGCAGGTGCAGGCCGTGGGTGGCGCCGGCGTAGGGCCGGGCCAGGCGCAGCCACAGGCTTTCCCGGCCCAGGGGCCAGGTGTGGCGGTCGAACAGGAAGGTGACGCTGTAGCGGCCCTCGAGGTCGATGTGGCTGTAGGGGTCGTTGGCCTTGTAGCTGGTGACGCGCGCGGCGACGGTGCCGGCCATGATGGGCTTGGGCGGAAGCGGCGGGCGGAAGCTGCCGGCCTCGATGTAGGGAATGGCCTGGAAGTGGGCGATGAAGCTGCTGTCGCGGGCGGCGCTGGCGCGCAGTTCGGTGATGACGATGCGCGGCTTGAACGCCTGCGGCGCGTCGCCGTTGATGGTCAGCACCTGCCGGGGTGCCAGGGTCGGGCTGCTGGTGGTGCCGCTCAGGCAGGCCTGCTGGGTGAGGTAGCGCTCGTGGTGCATGCGTGCGTAGAAGATGCCGGTTTCGGCGGGCAGGTCGTCGTCGTAGACGTGGCGGTTGCCGAGGGTGTCGTAGGGGTCGCCGAAGTGGTAGGCCTCGCCGTAGGTGGTGCGGGTGGTGGCGCGGGTCTGGTCGACCTCGGCGTCGAGCAAGGCGCGGACGTCGCGGTGGCGGTAGGTGCGCACGTCGATGTGCTGCTCCACCACCTGGTGGCGGCTTTGCAGGGCCCAGACGCTGTCCTGGCCACTGTTGGCCACGCCGGACGGCGGGGTGTATGGCAGTTCGACGCCGAACTGGTAGCCGCGACGATGATCATGGAACTCCAGCACGGTGATGTCGACGCGCACGTCGTCGAAGAAGCAGTACCAGATGCCCACTTCGGCCAGCAGCCGCTCGATGAACGCCAGGTCGCTTTCGCCGAACTGCATCACCTGCTCGCGGCGGGGAAACTCGCGCACCATCTGGGTGTGGAATTCATAGCCTTCAAAGTCGTGGCGACGCAGGACGCTCTCGACGATCTCCGGCACGCTCTGCTGCTGGTAGATGCGGTACTGCTTGCCGTGCGCCAGCAACGCCAGCTTGGGTTGCAGGGTGATTTCGTAGCGGGCCTCGTCGCGCGAGCCAGACAGCCGCCGGAAGCCGGTGACCACCCCGCGCAGGCTGCGCAGCGGCTTGGCCGGCGGCACCACGTGGCCGCGGTACAGGGGCTTGGTCGGCAGTGGGAACAGGCGGAAGGTGGCGCCGCGGCGCAGCACCTGTTCGGCGGTGATGTCCTGGGCCGTGCTGGTGAATTCGATGCGGTAGGTGAAGCACTGGCTCAGGCGCTCCTCGCCTTCGAAGGCCAGCACGTCGAGGGGTGCCTGCAGTTGGCTGATGCTGAGGCGGTGGCGGGTGTGGTCGAAGAGGATGCGGGGGGCTTCAGCCATGGTCAGGCCTCCTGGGGCAAGTGAATTGCAGTGCGGATGCAGTTTTCGAATACTTCGGCGCAGCAGATACGGGCGCGCACGCATGTAAAATGCGTCAACCTATACATGGGTTCACGAACAGGAATTGCTGCACACCGGCTAGAGCGGGTGCAATTATTAAAGTGTTCAACTGTGTATCTGTTACGCCGCTCGAAATGCGGGCAAAACCCCACACCAGGCGGGCCAAATGACAGAGCCAACGCTTGATGAATGCGCAGCAAAAAAGTAGGGCAGGATGGCGGTAATTACTACCCTACGCCGTCACTAGAGAGACATCCCACAGAACGAGTTGATATTTCCTACAGATAACGCCCATAGACTTTACGAGTTACAAGCTGCAATAGGCAAAAACAAGTAACAATAGTTGAGTAACATATTGAAACCAAATATCGCACTGGGGTATTTAAAATACAAAAACAACAGAGCGCCGTAACCGGCAATCCTGCATCAAGGCAATACGCAGCGTACGTAATGGCCAGCGCAGCCTGGCGGCAGCGGCTACGCCGGCGGCAGGTCAGGCAGGCTGGTAATGACTCGGCGCATGCCCCAGCTCGCGCTTGAACATGGCGCTGAACGCGCTGGGGCTCTGGTAGCCGTGCTCCAGCGCCACTTCGAGGATGGACTTGCCCGAGGCCAGGCGCTGCAGGCTGAGGATCAGCCGGGTACGGGTGCGCCATTCGCCGAAGGTCATGCCCAGTTCGCGCTGGAACAGCCGCGCCAGGGTGCGCGAGCTCATGCTGCTCTGGTCGGCCCAGTCCTGCAGGCAGGACTCGCGCGACGGGTCGGCGACGAAGGCTTCGCACAAGGCCTTGAGCCGTGGCTGGCTGGGCAGGCGCACGTGGGCGGCCAGCGGTGGCGCCACCTGCAACTCGGCGAACAACAGGCCCAGCAGGCAGTGGTCGCGCCCCTCGCGCTGGGCCTGGCCGAGGCTGCCGATGGCGGCCAGAATCAGCTCGCGCACCAGCGCCGTCACCTGCACCACCTGGCACGCGGGCACCGCGAAGCCCAGCGCTGCGGGGTCGATGAACAGCGTGCGCATGCGCACCTCGCCGGTCATGCGAATGTCGTGTTCCACCGCCGCCGGCACCCACAGCCCATGGCCCGGCGGCACCACCCAGCTGCCTTGGGCGGTGGTGACGCGCATCACCCCGCTGATGGCGTGGATGAACTGGATCTGCGCGTGGCAATGGGGGGCGATGACCTCGCCGTGAACATAGTCGTCGGCGCAGGCCTGCACGGGGTAGCGGTCGAACATGCTGGCGTCAGTCCCGATGCGGCCGAGGGATCAGCGCCTGCAGCTGCTGCGCCAGGTAGTCGGCGGTCAGCGCGTGGGTCTCGGCTTCCTTGGCGCCCCGGTCCTTGCGCCACTGCCAGTCGGCGGACGGCGGTGTGCACACCAGGCTGATGCTGCCGTAGCGGTCCGAGGTAAGCCCCATCACCGCCAGCGAGATCACGCCCTTGGCGCCCATCACCTCGGGCACAAACTCAACGCTGCGCAGCGCCAGGGTGATGCTCAATTTATGGCTGGCGAACGGCGACAGCGGCGCCGGGAAGCTGGCGTTGGCGGCCAGGTAGGGCTCGCGGCTGATCTCCACCAGGCCCTCTTCGCGCAGCGGCTGCAGCCATTGCTCGATGCGCTCGTAGAGGGCGTTGATGCCCTGGGTCCAGTGGCTGCACTGGGTCTCGAACAGCTGCTTCTTGTGCTCTTCACTCAGGGCGTATTGCTTGAGCATTTCGCCCAATTGCCGGACTTCGTCCATTGCCGTGTGTCTCCTCAAGGTGCCGATGCCAGGTGCCGGCGCAAATCGCCAACCGCCTGTTCGACCGTAGCACTGTACCCTGCCCAGCTGGCCGCCAGCATCAAATTGCGCGGCAGGTTGAAATCTTCCACCGCGAACCCCTGGGCGTCATAGCCCTGGACGTCGTGGGGCACCTGTTCGCGCAGGCTGTGGTCGGGGTCGAAATAGGCCCACACCGGCTTGCCCAGGGCCACCGCCAGGCCCACTTCGAAGGCCGTGCCGGAGTCGGGCTCCTGGCCGCGGAACACATTGAGATTAGCCAGCACCGCGTCGCAACGGCGGATCATGTCGATGTTCTGCGTGCAGATCCAGCGCGCCGCCGCCAGCCCCGCGAGCCCTGCGGGCAGGTCGTTGTCGAAGGGGTAAAGGCCGTCCAGGCCCTGGTCGGCGCACAGGGCCTTGAGGTACTGCCCTCGGGCTACCGCATCGCGGCGGAACACATCGAAACCGGCCAGGTACACCGGCCTGCGCGGGGTCATGAAAAGCCTCCTGAACATCAGTACACCAACCGGATGGCGTTCACCGCCTGGTAGGTGCCGGGTGAGCCCTGGCGGCCCGGCTGCATGCGCGCGTACACCGTGTAGGTGCGGCTGGCGCTGGCGTGGGCGGCCAGGGTGTAGCTGGCGCTGGCGAACGCCTGGCTGGCCAGGATCGGCTGCCGGCCGTTGGCCGTGTACAGCTGATACTGGGCCGTGCCGCTGCCGTTGCGCAAGCTTTGGCTGGTGCTGCCGTCGGTGTCGATGTACAGGCTGTAGCCGACGCTGGCGGCACTGGCGCCGGCCTCGCAGGTGACCGTGACGCTGGCGGTGCTGGCGTGGCTCTGCTCGGCGATGCCGGCGACGCTGCCGAACAGCAGTGGCGTCGACGCCACTGAACAGCTGTAGGCCAGGGCGGCGGGGCTCAGGGGTAACAACACCAGCAATAACAGATGGCGCATGGCATGGGGTCCTCAATGGCAGGTCAGGGGGCCGATGTCGGGGATGCGCCCCGGCTCGGCGTGGTAGTCGAAGGTGGCGCTGCAGGCCGGGCGGCCCGGTGCCTGCACGCGCACCTGGTCGTGGGCGGCCACCTGCTGGAAAAACACTTCGCCGTCGTAACCCACCAGCGCCTGCTCGCCGCTGCCTTGCAGGGTGGCGGTGGCGCCCACGGGCAGCGGCCGCCGGCTGGTATCGCGCAGGTGCAAGGTCGCATTCTGGCTGCGGTGCACGGCGAAATGGGCGCGCACGGCGCTGCGGTCGCCGGGGGTCAGGTGCAGCTGGTCAGTGCCCAGTTCGACGTCCAGCGGCACGTCGCCCGGCTCGATGGACAGGTGGTTGTCCTCGAAGGCGCGCAGCTGGTCGACGAACAGCAGGCCGTTGCGGTCGGTGCGGCCCAGGTCGCGGTTTTCCTGGCGCACGGTGACGTTGGCGAGGCCGTCGGTGTCCACCAGGGCGAAGGCGTCATCGATGGTGTTGGAGGCGAACAGGTGGCCGCCCAGCAGGGTCACCGCGCCCTGGGCGCCAGCGCGCCAGTCGGTGCTGGCGCCGGTGCGCTCGGTCTCGCCGCTGACCAGGCCGTAGGGCGATTTGTAGCTCAGGGCCAGGTCGTCGCGGTCCAGGTCGCCGGTCTCGCGGGACACCCGCCAGCCCAGGTCGCCACGCTCCACCGCCGGGCGCTCGGCCTGCACGGTCTGGTAGCTGCTGTTGCCGCTGCGGTTGCTGCTGGCGCTCAAGGTGGCACCGTCGCCGAAGGGTATCGACAGGCCCAGGAACAGGCCGTTGCCGGTGGTGCCGGTGTAGTCGTGCAAGGCGGTGATCGAGCCGTAGGCGCCCCAGGGCAGCGGCCGCGAATAGGTCACCGACAGCGCCGTGGTCTGCACGCTGCTCGAGGTCAGGGTGGCGTCGTCGTAGATGTTCACGCGTTTTTTTGTGAACACCACGCCCAGCGAGCCCAGGCCCGGCAGCGACCAGCCCAGGTTGGCGCGCAGGCTGGTGCCGGGGCGGTCGTCACCGTTGGCCGAGGCCAGGTCGTTGAAGGCGTGGTCGGCGCGCAGCACGCTGAACCCTGCGTTGAACACGTGGCTGGCATGGCTGAAGCCGACGCCATACTGCTGGCCGGCCTGGCCCTGGTACTGGCTGCCAGCCAGGGACAGATTGAACACGCCCACCTGGCCCAGCAGCCAGTCCAGCCCTGCCCCGCCCATGGCCAGGGTGTCGCTGGCTTCCAGGTGGCTTTCCCAGGTCAGGTGGTCGCTGGCGCCGTGCCGCCAACTGAACGACGCCGCGCCCTGGGCGTAGTCGGCGGACTGGCTGGCGTAGTGTTTGCGCACGCTGCCGGCTTCCACTGACACCGCGTCCAGGCCGGGGCTGAGCAGCAGGCTGCTGGTGTAGAACGGCAGGGTCTGGGTGGTCTGCCGGCCGCTGGCGTCCTTGACCACCACGGCGATGTCGCCGCTGCCCGTGGCCACCGGCAGTTGGCTGGCCTCGAAGGGGCCGGGCTCGACCTGGCCGCTGAGCTGGTGCAGGCCGTTGACGTAGATGTCCACCGACGACGGCACCGCCACGCTGGAACTGATGCCGGGGCGCGGGTAGGTGACCAGGTCCGGGCGCAGGCCGAAGTTGGTGGCCATCTGCACCCCGGCCAGGCGCACCGGGCGGGTCCAGCCGAGGCCGCCGTTGACCACGTCGCCGACCTTCCAGCTGCGCAGGTGATCGAGGTCGGCCAGGCTCCAGGTGGTGTCCAGCCGCACCGTGCTGTCCAGGGTCGGGCTGCGGGTCTGCAGGCTGCTGGTTTCCAGCACGCCGGGGCCGCCCAGCAGGCGCAGGCTGGCCAGGGTGCTGGTGCTGGCCTGGCCGCTGGCGCGGGTGTACTGGGTGTCGTAGTTGAGCACCGCCGCCGGGTCGCTGCGCAGGCCACTGGCGTCGGGGCGCGCGGGGTCGTGGCGCAGTTCCTGGGCCACCAGGTCGCGGTCGGGCAGGTCCAGGTAGAGGCGCTGGGCGGCCTGGTCGTAACGGCAATGGCCGCCGGGCAGCCGGGTCAGGTCGACCTGCGCTTCAGCGTGGGCCGGCGTGCGGATACCCAGCGCCGCCAACTGGTCGGCGGCCACCAGCAGGCGCCCGGCCTGCTCGTCCACTTCCTGGGCGGCGGCGCGGCTGCGGCCGTTCACCAGCACTTCCAGCAGCAGGGTGTCGGCGTGGGCCGGCAGGGGGCTGGCCAGTGCCAGCATCAGCAGCAGGCACCGGTAGGGCGGCGGGTTCAACGGCCCTGGTCAAGGGTCAGCCAGCTGTCCATTGCGCTGCCGCGGCCGCTGGTAGTCAGGTGCAGGCGCGCGCCGGCCTGCAGCGCCTGGGCCGGGGCCTTGATCAGCCAGCGGCCATCCTGGCCAGCCAGCAAGTAAGGCAACGCCGGGCGGCTGAGCGTCAGCGCGTGGCCGTCGGCGGCTGCCAGGGTCAGGTTGGCCAACTGCGCGTGGGCCTGGCCGGCGTTGTGCGCCAGCAGGTACCACTGGCCGTGGTCCTCCACGGCGCGCCAGCGCACGTCGGCCTTGGCCCGCGCCGCTGGGCTGGCGAACACCGGCACGGTCAGGCGGAACGCCAGGGCGACCTGGCTGGGGTCGGCGTCGGGCAGTTGGTCGAACACTACGCGGTAGGCCTGCTCGGCGTCAGTGGCCGGCCCGCGCAGCAGAATGCGGATGGTCTGCGACTGGCCGGGGGCGATGTTGGCGAACGGCGGGCTGACCAGCAGCGCCTGGGTGGGCGCCAGCACGTCGGTGTTGCCCGCCTGGGTCCACTGAAAGCTGCGCACCTGCACGCGGGTGGGGCGGGCGCTGCGGTTGCTGAGGGTGAAGCTGGCCGTGTGCTGGCTGGCGTCCAGCGCCTGGGCGATGGGGATGATGTCCAGTGCCTGGGCCCGGGCCTGCGGCGCAAGCGCGCACAGGCCGGCCAGTGCACAGGCCATGGAAAGGCGTGTGACAGGGTTCATGAGGGGCTCGCCGACGGCTCAGTAGTTGACGGTGACAACCACGGTGTCGGAGTAGGAGCCGGTGCTGGCGGTCAGTTGGTCGGCAGCGATCTTGCCGTACACGGTGATGGCCTGCGCCGCGCCCGTGCCGGTGCCGGCCAGGGTGTCGGTGCCAGTGGTGTCGCCCCAGCTGGTGGCGTAGCTGCTGTCCTGGTACAGGCCGTAGCTCAAGGTGGAGCTACTGTCCGAGGCGTTGGTCAGCAGGCGTGCCGAGGTGGTGGCGTCGGTGCCGCTGCCCGCGCCCAAAGCAATGGTGTAAGGCGCGTCGTTGGTGCAGGTCACCGACAGGGCGGCGCTGGAGGTGACGGCGGTGCCCGAGTAGGAGCCGAACGCCAGGGCGCCGGCGGACACCGAGCAGGAGGCGACCACGGTGGCGCTGACGCTCATGTCGGCGGTGGCGGTGGAGGCGTTGGCGCTGTTGGCAAAGGCGATGCCCAGGCCGATCAGGGCGACGGCCCCGGCCTTGAGGAACTTGGAGTCGAACATTAGGGGAATTTCCTGCAAAAAGCGTTGCGTAAGTGTGTGGGTCCCAAGCGTCTGGAATGCCGCCTGGTGACCTTTTTCAGCTTACGTGTCGAGCCCTTTGCAGGGGCGGCCAAACCGTTGCACATCCGGCCACAAGCGCGGCAGATCCGGCCAATTCAGCCTTGCCAACTGCAGATCCACACCACCCGGCCGATGACGCTCAGTTCCGCCTGGCGCTTTTGCGCCAGGTGCAGGTCGCGGAATTGCTCGTTGATGGCCAGCAGCATGAGCGAGCCATCGCACTGGAACTGCACGCGCTGCACCCGCACCACGCCGCCCAGTTCCAGCAGGTACAGGCCATCGCCGGCCAGCCCCGGTGCGCCCCGGTCGATCAGCACCGTGCCGCCTTCGCCCAGCGGCGCGCAGCCCTGGCCACGCGGCACCTGCACCGCCAGCAGGCGGTGTTCGGCCAGCCCGCGCTGCTGCAGTTCGACCCGGCCCAGGGCCAAAGGTTCGATGGCCGCCACGCTGCCCGGCCACGGCAGGCCGGCGGCGCAGGCCTGCGCCGGGTAGCGCTGCACCAGCACGCTGTGGTCGTTACTGGCAGGCAGCGGCGCCTGGCCGGCGATCAGCCAGTCCAGGCTTACCCCCGCCGCCCGCGCCATGGCCACGCACACCGCCAGGCTGGGGGCACTGCCGCCACGAATGTATTTGTACAGCTGGGTCTCGTGCACGCCGGACTGGCGCGCCAGGTTGCGCTTGCCCCCTAGCGATTCAGCTATATCGGAGATTCTCTGACCCAGGCCGTCCAGGGACACGCCCGTGGCCTCGATCACTGTCAATCCTTTGGCATCCACCAGGGAGGTAGCGCCGGCCGACGGCTCCATTTTCATGCGGTTGAACTCTCAAGATGCATAGCTTTAAGGCTTGACCCTCTATAGCTAACTGACTATATTTTGACGTCTATGTTTTGACGGCGCGCCAATATCCCGTGTCGGCGCCAAAAGCGCGACCCGTAGATGACAGCCAATGGCCACATTTCTTCGCGGCCGCAGAAAATATTTCTGCCTTGAAGGTATTAACGGCACAGTTGGCCGGGGCTTGATTTTTTTGCACACCATCACCCACTCCCCTTCCCCCGCGCCGCGTGCGAACGCGCCTGGCGCCAGCCTCGCCGTGGTGCGCGAAATCGCCATCCTCAGCTACCCGGGCTGCTACGTGGGGGACGTGATCAAGCTGCTGGAAACCCTGCACGCCCTGGACCTGCGGCCCTGCTGCAGCCTGCGCCGCGGCGCCAGTCTGCGGGCGCGGGTGTACTCACTGGATGGCGCGCCGCTGCGCTCGCCGGGCATGCCCTGGGTCAGCGTGCAGACCCAGGCCCTGGACGCACAGTTGCCGCCGGCACCCGACACGTTGATCATCGCCCACGGCCCGGCCCAGGCCCTGGACAGCCCGCCAGCGCCGCTGCTGCAGTGGCTGCGCCAGGTGCAGCCGCGCGCGCGGCGGGTGGTGGCGCTGGGCGCGGGGGTGTTCTGGCTGGCGGCGGCGCGGCTGCTGGAGGGGCGCCAGGTCACCACCCACAGCGCCCTGGTTGCCCTGCTGGGGCAGCGCTACCCGGCGCTGCAGGTGCAGCACCGCGGCAGCCTGCAGATCGACGGCCCGTTCTACACCACCAGCGAACGCATGAGCGCCAGTGACATGGCCCTGCTGTTGTTGCGCGACCACTGCGCCGCCGTGCGCGGCCAGCCCTGCCCGCCCAGCGCCGATGACAGCCAGGGCCCCGCCCGCGACGGCCCTGCCCTGCGCCTGTGCCGCTGGTGGCTGCCGCGGCTGGACCAACCGCTGAACATCGCCCAGGCAGCCGCCCACCTGCACACCAGCGAGCGCACCCTGCGCCGGCTGCTGCGCCAGGACTGCGGCTGTTCCCCCTACGGGTTGCTGGTGCTGTTGCGGCTGGACATGGCGCGCCAGGCGCTGCTGGACAGCGACCTGCCAGTGGACAAGATCGCCCGCCGTGGCGGCCTGGGCGACGGCCAGCAGCTGGCGCGGGCGTTCCGCAAATACCTGGGCGTGGCGCCCGGTGAATACCGGCGCACGCGCACCCCGGCGCGGTTGCACCCGGACTACGGAAGGTTGTTTGATGGGCTGCGGCAGCCAGGGTGGCTGCTGCAGCTGCGCTAACCCGTATTTTGTGGGAGCTGGCTTGCCAGCGAGCTTGTGAAGCCTCAACAGCTCGCTGGCAAGCCAGCTCCCACAAGCGGCCGCCAGGCCGCCATGGGGCGAAGTGTGCGTTTAGAGGGTGTAGACCAGCGCCGAGATGGCCACCAGGCCGACAATCACCACGAACAGGTTCGACAGCTTGCCGGCGTATTGGCGCATGGCCGGCACGCGGCGGATGGCGTACATCGGCATCAGGAACAGGATGGCGGCGATCACCGGGCCACCCAGGGTCTCGATCATGCCCAGAATGCTCGGGTTCAGGGTTGCCACCAGCCAGCACACCACCAGCATGAAGGCGGCGACCAGGCGGTCCATGGTCTTCGCGGCCGGGCGGCGGCCACTCTTGACGATCAGGCCCTTGAGGCCTTCGCTGGCGCCGATGTAGTGGCCCAGGAACGACTTGGCAATGGCCACGAAGGCAATCAACGGCGCGGCGAAGGCGATGGTCGGGTTGCTGAAGTGGTTGGCCAGGTAAGACAGGATCGACAGGTTCTGCGCCTTGGCTTCCGCCAGTTGCTCGGGCGACAGGGTCAGCACGCAGCTGAACACGAAGAACAGCACCATCACCACCATCAGGCCGTGGGCGCGCGCCAGGATCTGCGAGCTGCGCTGTTCGGCGTTGGCGCCATAGCGGCGCTTCTGGTCAACGGCAAAGGCCGAGATGATCGGCGAATGGTTGAACGAGAACACCATCACCGGAATCGCCAGCCACAGGGTGTGCAGGAAGGCCGAAGGCTCCGGCACGTTGCTGGCGGTGGTGAGGATGCCACCGGTCCAGTGCGGCACCAGGAACAGCGCCAGCAGCAACAACGCGACGATGAACGGGTACACCATCAGGCTCATGGCCTTGACGATGAAGCGCTCGCCGCAGCGCACCACGGCCAGCAGGCCGACGATCAGCACCAGCGCCAGCAGCGCACGTGGTGGCGGTTGCTGGTGCAACTGGTTCTCGATGAAGCTGCCCACGGTGTTGGTCAGCGCCACGCTGTAGATCAGCAGGATGGGGAAGATGGCGAAGAAATACAGCAGGGTGATCAGCGCCCCGGCCTTGGCGCCGAAATGCTCCTCCACCACGTCGGTGATGTCGGCGCCTTCACGCCCCGACAGCACGAAACGAGTGAGGCCGCGGTGGGCGTAGAACGTCATCGGGAAGGCCAGCAAGGCCAGGATCAGCAGGGGCCAGAAACCGCCAAGGCCTGCATTGATCGGCAGGAACAGGGTTCCGGCGCCGATAGCCGTGCCGAACAGGCCCAGCATCCAGGTTGTGTCGTGACGGTTCCAACGGCTCAGCGTCGCTTGTGGCGCCGCATAGTGTTGGTCGAGGCTGTTGGCCTGTTCATTCATCCGGTCGAATCTCCGCTTGCCGGTTATTCATACGTGGCCGAGACGGGATGAAACATGAAGCAGGCAGCGCCCCGGCCATAAAAGGGGGGGCGATTGTCCGGGATTGTGCTTGAGAAGCAAAGACTTAGCTGAGCAACGGTCGCAAATGCGAGGGGTTTTCGGCGTGGCAGTTTGCCACACCTGCCAGGCTGCAAGCCCCGTCGCCGTTGCCGCACGCTGCACTGGCCGCTTCATTCGCAACCTTGATGGCCCAGATGCCCACTGCACAGGGACGCCGGCGGCAAGTGGCCGTTTTCTGCCGCACTCACCGATACATTCGTGAAATCAACGCGACACAACCGGGCGCGATGCTGGCTGCTCGGATCTATCCGGCCCAAGAGCCCCCGCATGTCCAGCTTTCGTCTGCCGCGCTTCGCCAACTCCCTGTTTGCCCGCCTGTTTGGTATTTCGGTGATCGCTATCGTGCTCGCCCATTGCCTGGCGTTCGTGTGGTTCCAGGCCTATGGCAAGCAGCAAGAGGACGCGCGCTTCCACGCCATGGAACTGCGCGAGCTGGACCTGGACAAGCCGCTGCCGCCGCCCCCTCCACCCACGCCGTTCGACGGCCCGATCGTGCCGCTGGTGATTCAGATCAGCACCCTGGTGGTGGCGGCCTGGTACTGCTCCAAGCTGCTGTCGCGGCCCATCCGCCACTTCAGCGCGGCGGCCGAGCGCCTGAGCGACGACCTCGACAGCCCGCCGCTGCCGGTGCTGGAGTACGGCCTGCTGGAAGCCCGGCAGGCCACCCAGACCTTTAACCGCATGCAATGGCGCATCCGCGAGCAACTGCGCCAGCGCGGCTACCTGCTGGGCGCGGTGTCCCACGACCTGCGTACGCCGTTGTCGCGGCTCAAGCTGCGCCTGGAATTGCACGATGAGGCGCGCCAGCACATGGACATGCGCCAGGACATCGACGAGATGGTGAAGCTGCTGGACGCAACCTTGGCGTTGGTGCATGAGCGGCCGCAGCGCCCTTCGCTTTAATCGCGGCGTCGCCTGACGCAGCCTGCGGCAGCTGCTACGTAGCAGCTGCCGCAGGCGGCGTCCTGGGCCCCACGTCGAACTATTTAGAACTCACCGCCACCGCCACGGTCATCTGAAGACCTGCCCCTTGCGCGGTGAACCCCATGGACACCTACAACCTCCAGCGTTTCGTCGAAGCCCAGCGCCCGGTGTTCGAGCAGGCCCTGCACGAACTGCAGGGCGGCCAGAAGCGCACCCACTGGATGTGGTTCATATTCCCGCAGATCCAGGGCCTGGGCCGCACCGACATGGCCCGCCAGTTCGCCATCAGCGGCGCCGGCGAGGCGCTGGCCTACCTGCAGCATCCGCTACTGGGCCCGCGCCTGCTGCAGGCCAGCGCCGCCGTGGCAGCGCTGAAAGGACGAGCGGTCGGGCAGATCTTCGCCCCGCCCGATGACCTCAAGCTACGCTCGTGCATGACCCTGTTTGCCAACGCTGCCGACGACCCCAGCCCGTTCAACCGAGTGCTGGAGGCCTTTTTCGACGGCCAGCCCGACCCCAAGACCCTCGATGCCCTGGGCCTGTAGGCCGCTTGCCGGGCAGTCACCTCGCCAACTCACGTCGCCATCGACGCAGCCGCGGAGCCTTGACTGATGAACCTGATGCCACGCCACGCACTGGAAACCCTGCCCACCCTGGCCGATGAGCGGCTGCAGCGCTACCGCCAGGTGCGCCGCCATAGCGAGCGCCTGGCCAGCCCGCTGACCCCGGAGGACATGGTGGCCCAGTCGATGTCCGACGCCAGCCCCACCAAGTGGCACCTGGCGCACATCACCTGGTTCTTCGAGACCTTCCTGCTGGTGCCCAACCTGCCCGAATACCGGCCGTTCGATCCCAGCTTCGTCTACCTGTTCAACTCCTACTACGAGGCCGTGGGGCCGCGCCAGCCGCGGCCCCAGCGCGGGCTGATGACGCGCCCGGCGCTGGACCAGGTGATGGCGTACCGGCAATACGTCGACCTGCACATGGGCAGCCTGCTGGCCATGGACCTGGACGCCGCCACCCTGGCCCTGGTGGACCTGGGCCTGGCCCATGAGCAGCAGCACCAGGAGCTGCTGTTGATGGACATCCTCCACCTGTTCAGCCTGTCGGCGCTCAAGCCTGCCTACGACCCGGCCTGGCCGGCCGATGCCGGCGGCCGCGAGGGCCAGTTCAAGGCGCTGGACGGTGGCCTGGTGGACATCGGCCACGACGGCGACGGCTTTGCCTTCGACAACGAAGGCCCGCGCCACAAGGCGTACCTGGCGCCGTTCGAGATCAGCGACCGGCTGGTGACCAACGGCCAATGGCTGCGCTTCATGGCCGCCGGCGGCTATGCCACGGTGGGCCTGTGGCTGTCCGACGGCTGGGCCGTGGCCCGCGAGCAGGACTGGCAGGCACCGTTGTATTGGCAACGGGACGGCGAGCACTGGCAAGTGATGACCCTGGCCGGTCTGGTGCCCGTGGACCCCGATGCCCCCGTCACCCACATCAGCTACTACGAGGCCTGCGCCTTCGCCACCTGGGCCGAGGCGCGCCTGCCCACCGAGGCCGAATGGGAGCTGGCGGCCACCACCGGCCTGCTCGAGCAGGTGGATGACGTGGCCTGGCAATGGACCCAGAGCGCCTACTGCCCCTACCCCGGCTTCCACCCGGCGCCCTCGGCGGTGGGTGAGTACAACGGCAAGTTCATGGTCAACCAGATGGTGCTGCGCGGGGGCGCCAGCATCACCAGCCCCGAGCACTGCCGCCCCAGCTACCGCAACTTCTTCACCCCCGGCCTGCGCTGGATGTTCTGCGGCCTGCGCCTGGCCCGCGACGTGTGCCAGGACGGCCTGCACAACAGCGAGTTCGCCCGCGACGTGATCGCCGGCCTGTCGGCGCCACACAAGAGCCTGTCGCCCAAGTACTTCTACGACGCCGCCGGCTCGCAGCTGTTCGAGGCCATCTGCACCACCCCCGAGTATTACCCCACGCGCGCCGAAACCCGGCTGCTCACCGACGTGGCGGCGCAGATCGGTGCGGTGATTCCCGAGGGCGCGGCGCTGGTGGAGTTCGGCAGCGGTGCCTGCGACAAGATCCGCCTGGTGCTGGACGCCGCGCCCCAGGTCAGCGTCTACGTGCCCATTGACATCTGCCAGGACGCCCTGGACAACGCCGCCAGCCACTTGCGCGATCGCTACCCGCAGCTGCAAATAGCGCCCCAGGTGGACGACTTCACCCGCGCCCTGCACCTGCCGGAGGCGGTGAAGGGCAAGCCACGGGTGGGCTTCTTCCCGGGCTCCACCATCGGCAACTTCACCCGCCCGCAGGCGGTGCAGTTCCTGCGTTCGGCGCACACGCTGCTGGGGCGCAACGCCTGGTTCATCGTCGGCGTGGACATGGTCAAGGAGCCGGCCATCCTGGAAGCCGCCTATGACGATGCCGCCGGCGTCACCGCGGCGTTCAACCTCAACCTGCTCAAGCGCATGAACCGTGAGCTGAACGGCAACTTCGTGATCGACGACTTCCGCCACCTGGCGCTGTGGAACGCCGAGTTGCAGCGCATGGAAATGCACCTGGTGAGCCAGCGCGAACAAGTGGTGCAGGTGGCCGGCCAGGCCTTTCACTTTGCCGAGGGCGAGCGCCTGCACACCGAGAACTCGCACAAGTTCACCGTCGAGTCTTTCACCGAGATGGCAGCACTGGGCGGCTGGCGCGTGTGCCACCAGTGGATCAGCGATGAGCCGCAGGTGGCGTTGTTCTGCCTGTGCTGACAGCCCATGCAGGAGACGGGCGGCGCAACAGTCGTTTTGGCACTAAATATTCAAGCCAAAAACACTAAGACCGCCCGTCTCGCCTTTCTATAATCAATAAACTTTTATCGGCTTTGCCTTTCACAGTTAATGCAGGGCCACTGGCCTTGCACATCCGATAAAACAGAGGAAGAGAATCATGGCTAACACAGGCAAGTCGAACCCAGGAAACTTCTCCAATGATCGTGAAAAAGCCTCCGAAGCCGGCAAAAAAGGCGGACAGGCATCTTCCGGCTCGACTGCAGGCAAAATGCCAAACGACCGGAGCAAAGCAACTCCCGATAGCAGCAAAAAAGGCGGTCAAGGCAGCCACGGTGGCGGCCGCAGCTAATCGCTGAGTCAGGGCCGGGGCAGCGTCCCCGGCCTGCATACCCCGCAACGACAAGGACATGACGGTGAGCCAGCACATTGTTCATTTCCATTGCCAGATCGACCAGAGCACCCACGAACGCCTGCGTGACCGCTGCCTTGAAGCGCTGAAGGCCGGCGCCGAGTCGCTGTGGCTGAACATGTCGTCCTCGGGCGGCAGCACCAACTTCGGTTTTACCATCTACACCTTCATCAAGTCCCTGGGCATCCCGGTGCGCACCATCAACTCCGGCAACATCGAGTCCATGGGCATCATCGTCTACCTGGCCGGCACCGAGCGCATTGCCGCGCCACAATCACGTTTCCTCATCCACCCCATGAACTGGTACTTCAGCCAGAATTCGGTGGACCATTCGCGCCTGCGCGAATACCTCTCCAGCCTCAACAACGACCTGGAGCGCTACGTGACCATCTTCAAGGACGAGACCGCGGACGCCGAGCAGAAACTGGACATCTTCAAGTGCCTGTCAGCTGAAGAGAAAGTCATCGCCGCCGATGACTCGCTGACCTGCGGCATCGCCCACCGCCTGGAGCAGGTGGTGTTTCCCAAGGATGCGGTGCACTGGACGGTCAGTGGCGAATAGACCGGCTGTCCAACAATCCGACTGAATTTTTTCCCCACCCTGGACTCACTAAAACTGTCACAGGGAGGAACTTCAGTTTTATGAACAGCGCAAAACTCTACGTCATTGACTACACGCTTCATGGCGTACCGAAATCGTTCATCATCCGCGCACACACCATGGACAACGGTGAGGCGTGGCATTGGGCAAGTTGTGACGCCGGGGTGGGCCGCATTGGCCGCTTCGGCCGCGAACGAGTGAAAAAGACCAGCAAGCCGCTGGCAGAAAAATTTGGCATCGAAGGGGTGAATTGGCGACCGGCATAAGTTCCCGTCGCTGGCAAAAAAATAAAGGTCGATCACACTCTATTCGAACGAGGGTGATCGGCCTATATTTTATGGGGGCTTTAATGCCTACACCTGGACCTCAATGAAAAGGAGTAACTAGATCATGCGGATTTTGATCGTGGGGGCCGGTGCCGTCGGCGGCTATTTTGGCGGGCGCCTGCTGGCGGCCGGGCGCGACGTCACCTTCCTGGTGCGCGCGGCGCGCGGCCAGCAACTGGACGAGCACGGCCTGCGCGTGCGCAGCCCGCTGGGCGACATTGACCTGCCCCGGGTGCCGTGGGTGCAGGCACGGGACATCGACCGCCCGTTCGCGTTGATCCTGCTCAGCTGCAAGGCCGGGCAACTGGACGCCGTGATGGCCGACATCGCACCGGCGGTGGCCCCCGATACCCTGATACTGCCGCTGCTCAACGGCATGCGCCACCTGGAGCTGCTGGACGCCCGTTTCGGTGCCGACAAGGTGCTGGGCGGCAAGTGCTTCGTGTCGCTGGACAAGCGTGCCGACGGCACCATCGTGCACTTCAACCAGCGCGACGACCTGGCGTTCGGTGCGCGCGTGGGCCAGGACGGCGCTCGTGTGCAGGCGGCGTTCGAGGCGCTGGACAATGCCGGCTTTGCCGCCCAGTTGAGCCCGGACATCACCCAGGAAATGTGGGAGAAATGGCTGTTCATCGCCACCGGCGGCGGCATCACCTGCCTGATGCGCGCCAGCGTCGGCGACGTGGTGGCCGCAGGCGGCGAAGACCTGATCTGCGACCTGTTCGAGGAATGCTCGGCCATTGCCCGACGCGCCGGCTACCCGCCGCGCGAGCCGGTGCGCGAGGCGTTCCTGCAGGTGCTGACCGAGCCCGGCTCGGCGCTGACCGCCTCGATGCTGCGCGACGTCGAGCGCGGCGACGGCACCGAGGCCGATCATGTGCTGGGCGACCTGCTGCGCCGGCGCCCGGTCGAAGACGTCGAGACCCCGGACCGCTCCGTGCTGCGTCTGGCCTACACGCACCTGCTGGCCTACGCGGCGCGCCGCGCCCGCGAACAATGACCTGCCCCTTATCTGTTCAAGCAACGCCGAGATCATCATGCCCCGCGTATCCCGCCAACAAACCGAACGCAACCGTGAAATCATCCTGCAGGTGGCCACCCGCCTGTTCCGCGAGCGCGGCCTCAAGGGCCTGAGCGTGGCCGACGTGATGAGCGCCGCCGGCCTCACCCACGGTGGCTTCTATGGCCATTTCGAGTCCAAGGAAGCCCTCGCCGCCCAAGCCTGCCGCCAGGCCTTCGAACAGTCGGTGCAACGCTGGGCCGAGCGCACCGAACCGACCCGCGACCGCAAGGGCGCGCGCCGGGTGCTGATCGACCATTACCTGGCCGACAGCAACCGCGACGCCCCCGGCGACGGCTGCCCCACCGTGGGCTTTGCCGGCGATGTGTGCCGCGAGCCCGAGGGCAGCCCGCTGCGCCAGGCCTACACCGACGGCGTCGGCGCGCTGCTGGACGACTATGAAGCGGTGATGGGCCAGGAACAGCCCGAGCAACGTCGCCACGCGGCGTTGATGGAGTTCACCCTGATGGTCGGCGCCATCACCCTGGCGCGGGCGACCGAGGGGCATCCGTTGTCGGACGAAATCCTGCAGGCGGCGCGGGAGTACCTGGCATGATTGCCTTCGTGCCCATCCTCGCCACCAGCGCCGAGGTGCAGGAGCGCGTGCGCCAACTGCGCAACCAACCGCAGGTGCGCAAGTACATGTACACCGACCACGAGATCAGCCTGGACGAACACCAGGCCTGGCTCGCCAGCCTGGCCGGCAACGCCCGCCAGGCGGTGTTCGTGGTGATGGTCGACGACGTGCCCCGTGGCCTGGTGTCGCTGAACGCCATCAACCCCCTGCACCGCAGTGCGGACTGGGCGTTTTACCTGGACAGCGAACTGCAGGGCAAAGGGCTGGGCAGCCAGGTCGAGTGCTGGCTGCTGGACCATGCGTTCGACGAGGTGGACCTGGCCAAGCTCAATTGCGAGGTGCTGGCCAGCAACCCGGCGGTGGTGCGCCTGCACCAGAAGTTCGGGTTCGTGCTGGAGGGCGTGCGCCGCCAGCACGTATGCAAGGACGGCGAGCGGCTGGACGTGATGCTGCTGGGGATCACTGCCCAGGAGTGGCGCGCACAACGGCCGTCGATCGTCGAGCGCCTGGCGCGGTTGCAGGGGTAAGGCCACAGGCCGCGTCACCACTCACTGGGCGACACGCCGAACTGCCGGCGGAACATGGCGCTGAAAGCGCTGGGGGTGTTGTAGCCGACCTCCAGCGCCACTTCCAGCACGCTGTGGCCCAGGGCCAGGCGCTGCAGGGCGGTCAGCAGCCGCGCCTGCTGGCGCCATTTGCCGAAGGTCATGCCGGTGTCGCGCACGAACCAGCGCTGCAAGGTCTTGGGGTTCACGCCGAGCTGCCCGGCCCAGTCGTTGAGTTCCAAATCCAGGCCCTGGCCCTGCAGAATCTGCTCGCTCACCGGCTGCAACGCCGGGTGCCGCAGGTGCGGCAGGTGCAGCGGCAACGGCTGCTGCTGGTTCAACTCATCGAGCATCAGCGCCATGACCCGGCCATCGCGGCTATCGGCGGCCGGCGGGGTGCGGATGGCTACGGCCGCCAGGATCAGCTCGCGCAGCAGCGCCGGCACCCCCAGCACGCAGCAACTGCCCGGCAGGTGCGCGGGCACCTGCGCCGGCTCGATATAGAGGGTGCGCACCCGCACCGCGCCAACCATGCGCGTCCAGTGCGCCACCCCCGGCGGTATCCACAACCCGCGGTCGCTGGGCACCAGCCAATGGCCCTCGGCGGTGCCCACCACCAGCACGCCCTGGGTGGCGTAGAGCAGCTGCGCGTTGTGGTGGCGATGGGTGGCCACCCAGTGGCCGTCGTCGAAGTCCAGGGCCACGGCAGCCACGCCGCGCGCGTCCGTCGGTTCGCCGTGGTCGACAATGTCCGTTTTACGCATGCAGGCGCCCTTTTATCGTTAGACGCACACTTTGCCCTATCCCTAAGCTTGTGCCCAGCCATCCCTGCACTGTGATACCACCATGTCCATGACCGTTGACAGCTCTGCCCTGCTCGCCCAACTCGAACGCATCGCCAACAGCCTGGAGCGCGCCTTTCCGCCCGACCAGGCGCTGGTGTTCGACAGCAACGCCATCGCCTTCCAATGGCACTACCGGCGCGTGCGCGGCGTGGAACAGCCGGTGCTGGCGGCGGTCAAGCAGCCCAGCCTGATCAGTTTCGACGCGCTGCAGAACATCGACCGACAAAAGCGCCTGATCGAACAGAACACCCGCCAGTTCGTTGAAGGCCGCCCGGCCAACAACGTGCTGCTGACCGGCGCCCGTGGCACCGGCAAGTCATCGCTGGTCAAGGCCTGCCTGGAGCGCTTCCACGGCCAGGGGCTGCGCCTGATCGAGGTGGACAAGGCGCACATCGGCGACCTGCCGCAGATCCTCGACTTCACCACCGGGCGCCCCGAGCGCTTCATCCTGTTCTGCGACGACCTGTCCTTCGAGGAAGGCGACATCGGCTACAAGAGCCTGAAGACCGTGCTCGACGGCTCGGTGGCTGGCCAGGCGGCCAACACGCTGATCTACGCCACCTCCAACCGCCGCCACCTGATGGCCGAGCGCGCCAGCGACAACCTCAACTGGAAACGCGGCGAAAACGGTGACCTGCACCCTGGCGAGGAGTCGGAAGAAAAGATCTCGCTGTCGGAGCGCTTCGGCCTGTGGATCTCGTTCTACCCCTTCTCCCAGGACGAGTTCCTTGGCGCGGTGAACGAATGGCTGGCGGCCTGCGGGGTGCCCGCGGACGCCTTTGCCCAGGCCCACGTCGAAGCCCTGCGCTGGGCCACCCAGCGCGGCTCGCGCTCAGGGCGCATCGCCGCGCAGTTTGCTCGCGACTACGCCGGGCGCGTGGCCGCCGAGGCCTGACTCTCCAGCATCTCCTGCATGCCCAGCAAATTGGGCGAACGCGTGCCGCGGCGCCAGGTCAGCCAGGTCTGGCGCCAGCTGTATTCACCGCCCAGGGGCCAGGCGCTGACGTTGCTGCTGCCCGGCATGCTTTCGAGCATGCTGCGCGGCACCATGGCCAGCCCGGCGCCGGCGCTGACGCAGGCGAGCATGCCGTGGTAACTCTCCATCTCGAAAATGCGCCCCGGCGTGGCGCCGTCGGCGATGAACCAGCTCTCCAGGTGCCGCCGGTACGAACAGTTGGCGCGGAAGGCGTACACCGTCTCGCCACTGACATCCAGGGCGCGGGTCACCGGCGCATGGCCCTTGGCGGTGACCAGCAGCATTTCTTCCTCGAACACCGAAATGCCGTCGAGCAGCGGGTGCAGCGGGCCGTCGACGAACGCGGCAGCGAAACGCCCGGCCAGCACGCCGTCGATCATGTCGCCTGAGGGCCCGGTGGACAGGTCCAGCTCCACCTTGGGGTAGCGCTGGTGGTAGGCCGCCAGCAAGGGCGGGATGCGCACCGCCGCCGTGCTTTCCAGCGAGCCCAGGGTAAACACGCCCTGGGGCTCGCCGCTGGACACCGCCAGCCTGGCCTCGTCCACCAGGTCGAGAATGCGCCGGGTGTAGTCAAGGAAGCTGTGGCCGTTGGCCGACAGCCGCAGGCGCAGTTTCTCGCGGATGAACAGGTCCACGCCCAACTCGCTTTCCAGCTGCTTGATGCGCGTGGTCAGGTTCGACGGCACCCGGTGCACCTTGGCGGCAGCAGCAGTGATGCTGCCTTCCTCGGCGACGGCCTTGAACAGTTCGAGCTGGGTCAGGTCCATGATACTTTCTCGTTTTGTGAGCATTTCACTGATTATTATTCATTATTCATGAAGCGATCAAGGGCATAAGGTAACGCTCATCTACTGCCTTGGAGGTTTGCCATGAATGCCCCCGCCGTTATCGACTACGCCGTTTCCCTGAACCCGGCCACCGGTGAAGAACTGGCGCGCTACCCGTTCCAGACCGCCGCCCAGCTGGACCAGGCCCTGGCCCGCAGCGCCGACGCCTACCGCCAGTGGCGCCAGGTATCGGTGGCCGACCGCGCCGCCGTGCTGGTCAACGTCGCCGCTGCGCTGCGCAACAACAGCGAGGCCCTGGCCCGCAGCATGACCCTGGAAATGGGCAAGCCGATTCTGCAGGCCCGCGCCGAAGTGGAAAAATGCGCTGGCCTGTGCGAGTGGTATGCCGCCCAGGGCCCGGAACTGCTGGCGCCTGAGCCGACCCAGGTGCCGGGCGACAAGGCCTTTATCGAATACCGCCCGATCGGCCCGATCCTGGCCGTGATGCCGTGGAACTTCCCCATCTGGCAAGTGCTGCGTGGCGCCGTGCCGATTCTGCTGGCGGGCAACACCTACGTGCTCAAGCACGCGCCGAACGTGATGGGAAGCGCGCTGCTGCTGGCCCAGGCCCTGCGCGAAGGCGGCGTGCCGGAAGGCGCGTTCGAGGTGCTGAACGTGGGCAACGACGGCGTCTCCAGCGCCATCAATGACCCGCGCATCGCCGCCGTGACTGTCACCGGCAGCGTGCGCGCCGGCGCCGCCATCGCCTCCCAGGCCGGTGCCGCACTGAAGAAATGCGTGCTGGAACTGGGCGGCTCCGACCCGTTCATCGTGCTGGCCGACGCCGACCTCGACGAGGCCGTGAAGGCCGCCGCCATCGGCCGCTTCCAGAACGTGGGCCAGGTGTGCATTGCCGCCAAGCGCTTCATCATCGAAGACAGCGTGCTGCCGGCCTTCACCGAGAAACTGGTGGCGGCGGTCAAGGCCATGCAGGTCGGCGACCCGCTGGAAGAAGGCAACTACATCGGCCCCATGGCCCGCTACGACCTGCGCGACGAGCTGGACGGCCAGGTGCAACAGACTCTGGCCGAAGGCGCCACCCTGCTGCTGGGCGGCCACAAGGTGGAAGGCGTGGGCAACTACTACGCGCCGACCATCCTGGGCGACGTGACGCCGGAGATGACCTCGTTCAAGCAGGAGCTGTTCGGCCCGGTGGCCTCGATCATTGCCTGCCGCGACGCCGCCCATGCGGTTGAGTTGGCCAACGACAGCGAGTTCGGCCTGGCCGGCAGCGTCTGGACCGCCGACGTCGCGCTGGCCAAGCGCCTGGCCGCAGCGCTGGACACCGGCGGCGTGTTCATCAACGGCTACTGCGCCTCCGACCCACGCGTGGCCATTGGCGGCGTGAAGAAAAGCGGTTTCGGCCGCGAGCTGTCGCACTTCGGCCTGCGCGAGTTCTGCAACGCCCAGACCGTGTGGGTCGACCGCCGGTAAGATGAAATATCGCCGTCGGTCGCAACATTGGATCGACGGCGCCCCGCCCCCTGCCTAAGCTGGTGAAACGTCCTTATCGAGGGAGCGCCACCATGTTCAGGAAAACCTTGCTTACCCTGGCGGTCGCCAGCCTGCTGTCCGCCACCTCGGCGGTGGCCCTGGCGGCGTCCGACATCTCCATCAACAACGGCACCGATGCCTCGCCGTCCAGCCCTGGCGCCGACCCGCGTACGCAAGGCGCCGACCCTGGCCGCAGCGGCGGCACCGACAACGGTGGCGGTGGCTACAGCGGCAAGCAGGACACCTCGGGTGGCGCTGGCACCAGTGATGACGATGACGACGATGATGATGGTGGCGACAGCGGCGGCGACAGCGCTTCGGCCCCGCCTAACTGATCGCGTCTTTTTGTGGGAGCTGGCTTGCCAGCGAGCTTTAGGGCCTCAACAGCTCGCTGGCAAGCCAGCTCCCACACGTCCACGTGGATCTGTAGAAACGGATTCCCCCATCTTCAGGCGCGCATCGCACCGGTGTAGGACTGGCCGAAATGCCGCGTTGCCACGCGATCGCCGCCCGCCCGGGCGGCTTCGTCGCACAACTGCGCCACCGCATTGAAGAACGCCGAATGCCCCGCCTCGCTGCGGGGTATCAGCGTGCCTGCGCCAATGCTGGCGGTCAGTGGGTGTTCGGCCTGGGCTGCGCGAATGGCCTGGTGGCAGCGCTCGGCCACCACCTGCGCGCCGTCTGCCGGGGTTTCCGGCAGCACCAGCATGAAGGCATCGGCCGAGCAGCGCCCGGCGCTGTCGCGGGCCCGCCGGGCGATGGCGTCGAGCAATTGGCCTAAGTGGCCCAGGTGCACCTCGCCCTGCTCGCGGCCCTGCTGGCGGCAGAACGCCGGGAACTGGTCGACGGTCACCACGATCAACGACAAGGGTTGCCGCAACCGCAGGGCCTGGGCCCACTCGGTTGCCAGCAGCGTCGCCACCGCCCCCGTAGGGGCGTCCTGGGCAGCGTCGCTGGCGACGCCCATCAGCCGTTCTCTGTGCAAGCTCACCGTCGGCTCCTTGAGGGACATGCATTGACGAAAACGCCGGGCGGCGATGTTCGCCCCCGACGTGGCGAATACCTTATCGCCTGCGCTTTCGCACTGTCCAGCATAGAGCCTGGCTGGCGGGTAGCCAGTGAGTAACAGGCCCGGTACGCAGTTTTTACATTGCCGTCTTGAACCGCAGGATGTTGTACGGCGCGGTGCGCAGGTCCTTGCCGCCGTGCAGCCCCGGCACCCGCTGCCATTGCCCTACGGTGACGTACAGGTAGCCGCCCTGCCAGTACAGGCCATCCGGCCAGATCAACCGCAAGTCGCGGCCCACCAGCGCAAATTGCCCGGCGTTGTCGCGGCTGATGATGGAGTAGCGCGAGGCGTCGCCGAAGTACAGCGTGCCCTTGGCGTCCACGGCGATGCCGCCGTTGGAGGCAACCTGGCCCTCGAAGTGAATGTCCTTGACCAGCGCGTCCTCAGGGCGGTTGAAGTCGCTGAGCGCGGCGGTGTCGATGCTGTAGTAGTTGGGGTTGGTGGGAATGGTCCAGTACAGCTTCTTGTGGTCCGGCGACAGCTCGATGCCGTTGACCCCGCCCTGGGGCATGGTCGGGTGGTCGAGGCTGTAGGCGTGGGGCTGGCCTTCGACGTAGGTCATGTAGCCGGGCGCCGGCGAGGTCTGCGGCAGGTTGTGGAACAGCTCGCGCATCTTGCCCGTGGCGATGTCCACCACGATCAGCGAACAATCCGAGGGGCTGGAAAAACCATTGTTGGAGATGTACACCGTGCCCTGGGCGCCGTGGTCGGGGTCGATGCGCAGGTCGTTGAGCTGCACGCTGTCGCGCAGGAACGGCTTGTGGAAGACGATGGTCTTGAGCACCTTGCGGCTGGTGATGTCGATGCCCACAAGCTTCGCCGAGCCGTCGGGGATGCCGTCGATGCCCGGGCGCTTGCCCTCGTCCAGCACCCACAGGGTATTGCCGGCCAGCGTCAGGCCCAGGGGCGACACCAGCCAATCGGTGAGCGGCTTGCCGGTGTCGGTGGTGGTGGCCAGGTCGGGGAACGGCACCTGCTTGCCCTTCACCAGTTCCACCACCGAGGGGAATGTGTGGTTGCTGCCGGCCCGGGGCAGCGTCAGGAAGGTGCGGCCGCCGGGGGTGACGACAATGCCGCTGGCCTCGGTGTTCTGCAGGGCGGCCACCAACTCGCCCTGTGGCGCAAGGGCTGGCTGGGCGTTAGCGACAGAGGCGACTGCCAGCAGCGCCAGGGTCATGGGTTTTATCGCGTTCATTGCGGGAGGTGCCTCCATGTCAGTGAGCAATCAGTGCGGCTGCGCGTCGTACACCGGCGTGCCGTCGATGGGCGTGCGAATCAGCAGGTAGGGCGGCTTGCGGGTGTCGCTGTGCTGGCCCAGGCGGTCCCACTGGCCCAAGGTCACGTAGACCTGGTTGCCGGCCACGAAGATGCCGTCCGGCCACACCAGCCGCGGGTCGCGCAGCACCACGTCGAAGTGGCCGTCGGGCCAGCGGCGCAGGATCTGCCGGTGTTCGGAGTCGGTCAGGTAGATACGGTCTTGGGCATCGGTGGCGATGCCGTCGGTCATGACCTTCTCGCCCTCGTCACGAATCTGCGCGGCGAGCTGCTTGTCGCTGTAGTCGAAATTGGCCAGGGCGCCGGTGGGAATGCTCCACAGGTGGCGGCTGGTCAGCGGCGAGTAATACAGGCGGCTGCTGTCGGCGCTGAGGGTGATGCTGTCGACGCCGCCGTGGGGGAAGGCGCTGGCCTTGCCCTGGTAGCGCATGGGCACGCCGTCCAGTTGGGTGACGAAATCCTGTTGCGGCAGCACCGACGGGTCTTTGCTGAGCACCCGGCGCTGATGCCCGGTGGCCAGGTCGACGACGACAATGGCCGGGGCTTCGCCGAACGACGAGTCGGCCACGTAGGCGGTGCCCTGGGCGCCATGGGTGAGATCGATGCGCAGGTCGTTCATGTGGCTGTCCTGGCGCAGGGCGTCCTTGAGCACTACCGAGGCGAACACCTTGTTGGTCTGCGGGTCGATGCCCACCACCTTGGCGGCGCCGGGCTTGATGCCGTCGATACCGCCACGCTTGCCGTCGTCGATCAGCCACAGGCGGCCCTGGGTGTCGGTGGTCATGCCGTGCACGGAGATCAGTTTCTGCGCGTCGCTGCGGTCGGACGGCAGGCTGGTGGCCGCGTCGGGGTACGGCACCAGCTTGCCGCCCACCAGCTCGCCCAGGGTCATGCCGGTGTGGTTGATGGCGTGGCGCGGGAAGCCGACGAAGGTGCGCCCCGACGGCGTGACGACGATGCCGGACGGCCCCAGGCCCTGGAACGCAGCCACCTCGTCCAGGGAGCCGATGGGGATATCGCTGCGGTCGACGGTTTCGGCCAGGGCAGGCAGGGCACTGCCCAGCAGCAGCCCTGCGGTTAACAACAGGCTTGCGGACGTTTTCACACATCATCTCCGGATTTGACTGAAACCGGTTTCAGGCCGATGCTGAAAAAAACCCGAGCAACAGCATCGGGCCTGGTCATAGCGTCTGAAACCCGATCTCAGTGAAGGTTCCAGCCGCCAGGCCAGTATTGGGAACTGCTTTCGCCACGGCGAGTGAAAGGATTTTCATCAACCTCGAAAAGGAAACTGCCATGCCCACCTCTCCCCTGCTGCGCAGCGGCGCCACCCTGGCGCTGACATTGGCCGCGCTGTGCGCCCAGGCCGCCCCCAGCCACCTGGTCAGCAGCCAGAAACTGCCCTGGCAAGTGGCCCAGCAACTGGCCGCCGAGGCCGTGCAGACCTGCGCCGCCAAGGGCTGGTCAGTGACCGCCACGGTGGTCGACCCGTCCGGCCACGCCCAAGCGGTGATCAAGGGCGATACCGTGCCGCTGCAGTCGCTGTCGGTGTCCTACCGCAAGGCCTACACCGCCTTCTCCTACGGCCAGGCGTTCGACAAGGACACCATCAGCGAACTGCTGGCCGCCAAGCTCGACGGCCCGGCCAACGGCGCGTTGAACACCGTGCCGCAGGTGCTGTTCATTCCGGGTGGGGTGACCTTGCGCAAGGCCGACCGCCAGGTGCTGGGGGGGCTTGGCGTGTCCGGCGCACCAGGCGGCGACAAGGACGAAGGCTGCGCCCTGGCGGCGGTAAAAAAATTCCAGCCACAGTTCGAATAACCCGTAGCAGGCATTGTGGGAGCTGGCTTGCCAGCGAGCTGTTGAGGCCCCAAAAGCTCGCTGGCAAGCCAGCTCCCACAGAAACAGCCGCTGCTACAGGGATCAAGAAAAGCCGCCGTAATGAAAGTATTTTCACCTTGGCGGCTTTTCACATCGCCTTCACAAAGCAAGGTGCACAGTACACCCACTCCTTTGTGATGATTCATTTAGCCCGCCTCGTTGCGGGCTTTCTTTTGCCTGGGCAAAAGTGCCGGTCAGCGCGCGCCGCCGCCCGGGCCACCGCCATTGCCACCTGGGCCACCGCCGCCACCAGGCCCGCCGCCGCCAGGGCCACTCATGCCCGGGCCGCCACCGCCGCCGCCATGACCACCGCCGCCTCCATGGGGATCAAAAATCCAGCAGCCGCCCAGGCTCGACATCAGCGCGGCGACCAGCATCAGCTTGGCAAGGTATCTGTGCATAGCATTTCTCCGGGTTGCGAACGGGAACGCCGTCCTTGTCAGTTGTGACCGGCGTTACCGCACTTTGCTCGCAGGATTTGGCAACAAACTCGATACATTGACGAAACGCCAGCATCGCCTTGACGATTTTTTGTCATTCGCCGCACTACCGTCCGGCACGAATAATCATGCAAATGATTCGTATTGAATTATCCTTTTTCACACAAGAACAACACTGGAGCGCGGTCATGAAGTCGTCCCTACCCCTGCTGAAAACCACGGTATTGGCCTGCGCCCTGTTCGGTGCCAGCCACGCCCTGGCGCAAGACTCGGACCTGGTGGTGTACAACGCCCAACACGAGACCCTGACCAAGGCCTGGGTCGCAGGCTTCACCCAGGACACCGGCATCAAGGTGACCCTGCGTAACGGCGATGACACCGAGATGGCCAACCAACTGGTGCAGGAAGGTGCGGCCTCGCCCGCCGATGTGTTCCTGACCGAGAACTCGCCGGCCATGATGCTGGTGCAGCACGCCGGCCTGTTCGCCCCCGTGGCGCCCACCACCCTGGAACAGGTGGGCGCGCCCTACCGTCCGGCCCAGGGCAAATGGGTGGCCATTGCCGCGCGCTCCACGGTGTTCGTCTACAACAAGGACAAGCTCAAGGCCGACCAGCTGCCCGCCTCGCTGATGGACCTGGCCACCCCGGCTTGGAAAGGCCGCTGGGCCGCCTCGCCGGCCGGCGCCGACTTCCAGGCCATCGTCGCCGCGGTGCTGGCGCTCAAGGGCGAAGCCGCCACCCTCGACTGGCTCAAGGGCATGAAGGCCAACGCCACCGCCTACCGCGGCAACAGCGCGGTGCTCAAGGCAGTGAATGCCGGGCAGGCGGAAGGCGGGGTGATCTACCACTACTACAGCTTCGTCGACCAGGCCAAGACCGGCGAGAACAGCAAGAACACCGAACTGCACTACTTCAAGCACCAGGACCCGGGGGCGTTCGTCAGCCAGTCGGGCGGCGGCGTGCTGGCGTCCAGCAAGCACCAGGAGCAGGCCCAGGCGCTGCTCAAGTGGATCACCGGCCCCAAGGGCCAGGCCATCCTGAAGGACGGCAAGTCGTTCGAGTACGCGGTAGGCCAGGGTGCGGCCTCCAACCCGAAACTGGTGCCGCTGGCGCAGCTGGACGCACCCGTGGTGGATGTTTCCAAGCTCGACAGCAAGAAGGCCGTCGAACTGATGAACCAGGCCGGGCTGCTGTAAATTGCTGCCATCTTCAGGCTTGACCAAGGCCGCCGTACCGGCGGCCAGCTTGCCCCTGCGCCGCCGCCAGCGGCGGCGCAACGCCTGGCTGGTGGGCGCCGCCCTTGGCCTGTCGCTGCTGGCGCTGCTGCCTCTGGGCTTCATCGTCGGCGTGGCCGTGCAACAAGGCTGGCAAAACATTGCCGCCCTGGTGCTGCGCCCGCGCATGGCGCAGTTGCTGCTCAACACCCTGGCGCTGACCCTGTTGACCCTGCCGCTGTGCGTGCTGCTGGGTGTGTCCCTGGCCTGGCTCACCGAACGCACGCGGCTACCCGGGCGGCGGCTGTGGGCCTTGCTGGCCACCGCGCCCCTGGCCATCCCGGCGTTCGTGCACAGCTACGCCTGGGTCAGTGTGGCGCCCGGTTTGCACGGTTTACCGGCGGCGGTGCTGATCTCGGTGATCGCCTATTTCCCCTTCCTGTACCTGCCCGTGGCCGCCACCCTGCGCCGCCTGGACCCGGCCCTTGAAGACGTCGGCCAGTCCCTGGGGCTCAAACCCTGGGCAGTGTTCTTTCGCGTGGTGCTCCCGCAACTGCGCCTGGCCATCAGCGGCGGTACGTTGCTGGTAGGCCTGCACCTGCTGGCCGAGTTCGGGCTATACGCACTGATTCGTTTCGACACCTTCACCACCGCCATCTACGACCAGTTCCAGTCCTCGTTCAACGGCCCGGCCGCCAACATGATGGCCGGTGTGCTGGCGCTGTGCTGCCTGTTGCTGCTGACGGTCGAGGCCGCCAGCCGTGGCCATGCCCGCTATGCGCGGGTGGGCTCCGGCAGCCCGCGCGTGCTGCCCGGCTGGCGCCTGAACCGGCGCGACACCGCGCTGGGCCTGGGCCTGATGCTGGCGACCTGCGCGCTGACCCTGGGCGTGCCGCTACTGACCCTGGGCCGCTGGCTGCTGGCCGGCGGCCTGGAGGTGTGGCGCAACGACGAACTGTGGACCGCCCTGTGGCAGACCCTGCTGCTGGCCAGCGCCGGCGCCCTGCTGACCACCCTGGCGGCGATACCGGCGGCGTGGCTGTCGGTGCGCGCGCCCAGCCGCCTGCAACGGCTGCTGGAAGGCGGCAACTACCTGTCCAGCTCGCTGCCGGGCATTGTCGTGGCCCTGGCGCTGGTGACCCTGACCATCCACCTGGCGCCGCCGCTGTACCAGACCCTGTTCACCGTGCTGCTGGCCTACCTGCTGATGTTCCTGCCACGGGCCCTGGTCAGCCTGCGCGCCGGCATCGCCCAGGCGCCGGTGGAGCTGGAGAACATCGCCCGCAGCCTCGGCCGTTCACCGGGCCAGGCGTTGTGGCGCGTCACCCTGCGCCTGGCCGCACCGGGCGCAGCGGCGGGTGCGGCGCTGGTGTTCCTGGCCATCTGCAACGAGCTCACCGCCACCCTGCTGCTGGCGCCCAGCGGCACGCGCACCCTGGCCACCGGCTTCTGGGCCATGAGCAGCGAGATCGACTACGCCGCTGCGGCGCCCTATGCGCTGATCATGATTGTGCTGTCGCTGCCGCTGACCGCCCTCCTCTATCAACAATCGAAACGGACCGCCGGCCGATGAGCGCCCTTGAACTGCACCACCTGCACAAGCGTTTCGGCGCCTTCACCGCCCTCGACGACGTCAGCCTCAGCGTCCCCAGCGGCAGCCGCACCGCCATTGTCGGGCCGTCCGGCTCGGGCAAGACCACCCTGCTGCGGCTGATCGCCGGCTTCGAATTCCCCGACCAGGGCAGCATCGCCCTGGGCGGCCAGCCGCTGGCCGACGGCGGCCGCGAAGTGCCCGCGCACCAACGCCAGATCGGCTACGTCCCCCAGGACGGCGCGCTGTTCCCGCACCTGGACGTGGCCGCCAACATCGGCTTCGGCCTGCCCGGCAGCGCCGCCGCCAAGCGCGCCCAGGTCGAGGCGCTGCTGGAGCGCGTGGCCCTGGACCGGCGCCTGTTGCACAGCTGGCCCCACGAGCTGTCCGGCGGCCAGCAGCAACGGGTGGCCCTGGCCCGCGCCCTGGCCCAGCGCCCGCGGCTGATGCTGCTGGACGAACCCTTCTCGGCGCTGGACACCGGTCTTCGCGCCTCCATGCGCAAGGCCGTGGCGCAACTGCTGAGCGAGGCCGGCATCACCACCGTGCTGGTCACTCACGACCAGGGCGAAGCGCTGTCGTTCGCCGACCAGCTGGCCGTGATGCGCCAGGGCCGCCTGGTACAGGCCGGCCCACCGCTGGAACTCTACCGCCACCCCACTGACGCCCAGACCGCGCTGTTCCTCGGCGACGCCGTGCTGCTCCCCGCCCAACTCGCCCACGGCCACGCCACCTGCGCGCTGGGCAGCCTGCCAGTGCGTGACCCCAGCCTGCACGGCAGCGCCCAGGTCATGCTGCGGCCGGAGCAACTGCACTTGTGCGATGAAGCGCCCGGCGCGGTGCGCGGGGTGGTCAGCGAGACCGACTTCATCGGCAACAGCTGGACGTTGACGGTGCAGCTGGAGTCAGCCCAGGCAACCCCATTGCGGCTGCGCAGCGCCGGGGTGGAGGTGCCGGGGGTAGGCAGCCGGGTTTATGTGCGGGCGCAGGGGGTGGCGCATGTGGTGGGGATGGGTTGAGGCCAGGTTTTTACGGCAAGGACCTTATTGGGGCATGAGCTGAGTCGCGGGATAGCGCCAGTAGCTTTGGTCCTACCTACCCACCTGCATAATATAAATGGGCGTTATAAAACCAGTAGACTACCCGTTTCGCCTCGCCCCAGGAGTAACCCAATGCCCCAAGAAGGGAGCCTGCTACAAGCCGCCGTGGTCTTTCTGTTCGCCGCCGTCATCACCGTGCCGCTGGCCAAGCGCCTGCAACTGGGCGCGGTGCTGGGGTATCTGTTCGCGGGGGTGATCATCGGCCCGCAGGTGCTGGGCCTGATCGGCAACCCGCAGAGCGTCTCGCATATTTCCGAGCTGGGCGTGGTGCTGCTGCTGTTCATCATCGGCCTGGAGCTGTCGCCGCGGCGGCTGTGGGTGATGCGCAAGTCGGTGTTCGGCGTGGGCCTGGCCCAGGTGCTGCTGACCGGTGCGGTGATTGGCGGCGTGGCGATGCTGGGCTTTGGCCAGCCGCTGCCCACGGCGGTGGTGCTGGGGCTGGGGCTGGCGCTGTCGTCCACGGCGTTCGGGCTGCAGAGCCTGGCCGAGAGCAAGCAGCTGAACAGCCCCCACGGGCGCCTGGCGTTTGCCATTCTGCTGTTCCAGGACATCGCCGCCATTCCGTTGATCGCCCTGGTGCCACTGCTGGCCACCGGCGACCATGACACGGCGCCAGGCGATAGCCTCAACCATGGCCTGCGGGTGCTGGGCAGCATCGCCGTGGTGGTGATCGGCGGGCGCTACCTGCTGCGCCCGGTGTTCCGCGCCGTGGCCCGCACCGGCCTGCCGGAGGTGTCCACCGCCACCGCGCTGCTAGTGGTGATCGGCACCGCGTGGCTGATGGACCTGGCCGGCGTGTCCATGGCCCTGGGCGCGTTCCTGGCTGGCCTGCTGCTGGCGGATTCCGAATACCGCCATGAGTTGGAATCGCAGATCGAGCCCTTCAAGGGCCTGCTGCTGGGGTTGTTCTTCATCAGCGTTGGCATGGGCGCCAACCTGCAGTTGCTGCTGGATGCGCCCGCCACGGTGCTGGGTCTGATGCTGCTGTTGATCGCCATCAAGCTGCCGCTGCTGCTGTTCATCGGTCGCCTGGCCGGGGGCCTGAGCAAGCTCAGCGCGGTGCGCCTGGGCGTGGTGCTGGCGGCCGGCGGCGAGTTTGCCTTCGTGGTGTTCAAGATCGGCAAGGACGAGGGCCTGTTCGACCAGCACCTGTTCGACACCCTGCTGCTGACCATCACCCTGTCGATGGCGGTGACGCCGCTGTTGCTGCTGGCCTGCGCGCGCTATATCAAGGCGCAGCCCAAGCCGGTCAAGCCGGTGCCCGAGCACCTCAAGGCCATCGACGCCGACGCGCCGCGCGTGGTCATCGCCGGCATGGGCCGCATGGGCCAGATCGTCTCGCGTATCCTGCGCGCGCAGAACGTTTCGTTCGTGGCGCTGGACACCTCGGTGGACACCATCGAGCTGACCCGCAGCTTCGGCAACGTGCCGGTGTTCTACGGCGACCCGCTGCGCCCCGAGATCCTCAGCGCGGCGAAGGTGGGCGAGGCCGAGTACTTCATCATCGCCACCGATGACCCCGAGACCAACATCAAGACCGCTGAGCTTGTGCACCGCCTGTACCCGCACATCAAGATCATCGCCCGGGCCCGCAACCGCCAGCACGTGCACCGGCTGGTGGACGCCGGCGCCGTGGCGATTCGCGAAACCTACTACTCGAGCCTGGAGATGAGCCGCCGCACCCTGGTGGGCCTGGGCCTGACCCAGGAGCAGGCCGACTGGCGCATCCAGCGCTTCAAGCAGCACGACGAACAGGTGCTGGCCGCCCAGTACCTGGTGCGCGACGACGCGGCCAAGGTGATGCAGACCGCCCAGGAAGCGCGGGGCGAATTGGCGACCCTGTTCGAGTCCGACAGCGGCGAGCAGGACCGCGCGCACCTGCCGTAACGCGGGCCGCATGAAACTTGCGGGGTGCGGCCTTTGGGCCGCTAGGCGGGCGCAGGGTTTTACCCTATATTCGCGCCCGCGTTTCCACCCCCCAAGGCAGCCCGAGCACCATGTCCGAGTCGTTCGAAGTCCCCTCCCCCCATGAAGAACACGTCGAGCACGCCCACCACCGTGGCGACAGCTTCGCCAGCAAGATCGCGGTGATGACGGCAGTCATGGCCACCATCGGCGCGCTGCTCAGCTACCAGGCCGGCTCCACCGAGAGCGAGGCGGCGATGAACAAGAACAACGCCGCCATCAAGAAGACCGAAGCCGCCAACCAGTGGAACTACTACCAGGCCAAGTCCAGCCGCCAGAACCTCGCCGACCTGGCCAGCCACATCCCGGGCATGGACGTGGCCCACTACCAGGCCGAGGTCGCGCGCTACAAGCAGCAAAAGGAAGAGGCGCGGCAGAAGGCGGAGGCCATGGAGAAGGAAGCGGCCGAGTGGGACGTGAAGTCCGAGACCATCCTGCACCAGCACCACCGCTGGGCCCAGGCGATGATGGCGATCCAGATCGCGATCTCGCTGGCGGCCATGACCTTGCTCACGCGCAAGGAATGGCTGGAGAAAATGTCCCTGGGTGCCGCCGCCCTGAGCCTGGTGCTGGGTGGGCTGGCCTGGTTCCACATCTGATCAACAACCCGTAGCAGCGGCCACAGGCCGCGTCATGGGCTTTGCGGTGAGCCTGATGCACCGCGCATGCAAGACGCAGCCTGCGGCAGCTGCTACGCGGATGCGCATACCGCTTAGATTGCGTCGCCTGCATCGCGGCCAAGGCCGGCTCCTACCACGAACGCGGTAGGAGCCGACTTTAGTCGCGATGCAGACGACGCCATTTCAAGACAGTTGCTGTTACGTCGTCGGGATACACACTGTGGGAGCTGGCTTGCCAGCGAGCTGTTGGGGCCATACAAAGCTCGCTGGCAAGCCAGCTCCCACAAGACAGTTGCTGCTACGCGACGTGCACCGGGTACTTGCGGAAATAATCGCCAATCGACGCATGCAGCGCCTGCGCCAGTTCCACCTGGTGGCGGTGGTCGATCAGCCGCCCGCAGTCGTAGGGGTTGCTCATGAAGCCATGCTCCACCAGGATCGACGGGATGTCCGGCGACTTCAGCACCGCGAAGCCGGCCTGTTCCACGCGCTGCTGGTGGATGTTGGTGACCTGCTTGAAGTGCCCCAGCACCGTGCGGCCCAGGTCGAGGCTGGAGGCGATGGTGGCGTTCATCGACATGTCCACCAGCACCTTGGAGACCATGGGGTCGTCGTTGCTCAGGCTTTTGTCGAACACCCCGGCGTAGGCGTCGGAGCTGTTCTCGCTTTCGGCGATGTAGCGGGCCATGGCCGAGGTGGCGCCGTGGGACGACAGCACGTACACCGAGGCGCCGCGCGCCGAGCGTGACGGCGCCGCGTCGGCGTGCAGCGACACCAGCATGTCGGCGCGGCGCTGGTGGGCCAGCAGCACGCGCTGGTGCAGCGGCACGAAGAAGTCGCTGTCGCGGCTCATGGTCGGGGTGAAGCGCGGGTCCTTGGCCAGCTGCTGGTGCAACAGGCTGGCGATGCCCAGCACCACGGTCTTCTCGTAATGCCTGGTGCCGCTGACGGCGCCGGGGTCCTTGCCGCCGTGGCCGGCGTCGATGGCGATGATCGCCGGGCGCTGGCGCGGCACGTGGCGCGCCAGCGCGGCAGCGGCCTTGCCCACCGGCAAATCCACCACCAGGCGCTGATGCCCACCGGCCAGCGGCACCAGCCGCGCCTGGGCGTGGGCAGGTTGATGCATGTCCAGCACCAGGCGCATGCCAGTCTTGGTCGGGCCGCTGCGCAGGCCCTGCACCGGCGTGCCGGCGAAGTTCAGCGCCGCCGGCGGCAGGTGCGCGGCCACGCCGTGCAGGTCGATCACCACGCGGTCAGGCGCACTGAGGGTAAACACCTGGTACTGCACCTTGCCGGCCAGGTCCAGCACCAGGCTGGTCACGCCGCCATGCTGGCTGACCTGGCAATGGCTGACACCCGGCAACGGCGCGGCCAGCAGCCAGGCGGGCGACATCAGGGACACGGCGCTGATCAGGCCGAGAAAATTGCGACGGTTCACGGCAGCGGACAACCTCGGTTCACGGGGGTAGCCCATTAAACTCCTGCGCGTGCAAGCAACTGAATTAAGTCGATTAAATTAAAATTTAATAGAGCCCGACGCGCGGTCTCCCTAGGGTAGCCAAGCCTTTACAATGGCCACCCCGAAAAATCGCGGAGCAACAGAGGATTCCCCCATGAGCAGCGCCCTGGTCATCGAAGACGACGAAGTGACCGCCCACGTCATCATGACCGAACTGAGCCTGCACGGCTTTACCGTGGAATGGTGCGCCAACGGCCGCGAGGGCCTGGCCCGGGCGATTGCCGGCGGCCACGACGCCATCACCCTGGACCGCATGCTGCCTGACTTCGACGGCCTGACCATCGTCAGCACCCTGCGCAGCCTGGACATTCACACGCCGGTGCTGATGATCAGCGCCCTGTCGGACGTGGACGAGCGCGTGCGTGGCCTGCGCTCGGGCGGCGACGACTACCTGACCAAGCCGTTCTCGCCGGTGGAAATGGTGGCGCGCCTGGAGGTGCTGTTGCGCCGCCCGGCGAACGGCGCCAGCCACCCGCGCCTGCAGGTCGGCGACCTGTGCCTGGACCTGGTGGAGCACCGCCTCAACCGCGGCGACGAGCACATCGCCCTGCTGCCCACCGAGTTCAAGATTCTCAACTACCTGATGCGCAACGCCGGCCAGCTGGTGACGCGGACCATGCTGTTCCAGGAGGTGTGGGGCTACCACTTCGACCCGGGCACCAACATCATCGACGTGCACCTGGGCCGCCTGCGCAAGAAAATCGAGGGCGAGCACTCGCCCATTATCCAGACCGTCAGGGGTACCGGCTATGTCCTCGCGCCCCGCGCTTGAACCCTGGGGCTCGTCCAGCAGCCGCCTGATCGGCTTCTACGCGCTGTTCTTCGTGGCCTGGGGCGCGCTGTTCACCGGCGTGCTGTACTGGCAGATCTCGCAGTACCTGGGCAGCATCGCCGAGCGCACGCTGATGCAGCGCGCGCACTACTACGCCAAGGTCGACGACGACAACCTGCTGGGCGAACTGGCCGCCAGCGAGGCCTACTCCACCCCCAACATCGACGCCTATGGCCTGTTCGACGCCCAGGGCCAACACCTGGCCGGCGACCTGCTGAAACTGCGCGCCAGCCTGCCCGACGACGGCCAGGTGCACTACCTGCAGAAAGGCCTGAGCGTGGCCCAGGCCAGCGAGGAGCCGCGCAGCAGCTACGCGCTGCTGGTGCACCGCGGCGACGGGCGCATGCTGGTGCTGGCCCGCGACGGCGGTTCGGTGTCGGCGGTGGGCGGCATCATCCAGCAGGCCCTGGCCTGGGGGCTGTCGCTGACGCTGATCCCCGGCCTGATCGGCTGGCGCCTGCTGCGCCGGCGCCCGCTCAAGCGCGTGCAGGGCTTGCAGCGCAGCACCGAAAGCGTGGTCTCGGGCAACCTCGCCGACCGCCTGCCGCTGTCGCCTCGGCGCGACGAACTGGACATGTTGGCCAGCGCGGTGAACACCATGCTCGACCACATCGAACAGCTGATGCTGGAAGTGAAAGGCGTGTGCGACGGCATCGCCCATGACCTGCGCACGCCGCTGACGCGCCTGCGTGCGCGCCTGCACCAGCTGGACCAGATGCCCCTGGACGCGCCCCAGCGCGCCACCCTGGAACAGGCGCTGGCCGAAAGCGAGTCGATCATGGTGCGCTTCCAGGGCCTGCTGCGCGTGGCCGAGTTGGAGGACACGCGCCGGCGCGGCGCCTTCCAGCCCTACTCGCCGCTGGAACTGCTGCAGCAGGCCCACGAGTTCTACGAGCCCCTGGCCCTGGAGCGCAAGCAGACCCTGACCCTGGACATCCAGGGCCCGCTGCCGACGCTGATGGGCGACGTGGCGCTGCTGTTCGAGGCGCTGGTGAACCTGCTGGACAACGCCATCAAATTCACCCCGGTGGGCGGCGCCATCGTGTTGCGCGCCCGTTGCCAGGGCCGGCAAATGACCCTGGACATCCTCGACACCGGCCCCGGCATCGCCCCCGTGGAACGCAGCCAGGTCATCCGCCGCCTCTACCGCGGGCCCAGCGCCGACGCGCAGCCGGGGCATGGCCTGGGGCTGTCGCTGGTGGCGGCAATCGTGCGGCTGCATGGCTACACCCTGCACATCGGCAGCGCGGAAGGCGGCGGCGCGCAGGTCAGCATTCATTGTGCGACCTGACGCGGCCTGCGGCCGCTGCTACGGATGCGCGTGTACCTTGTCGATCGCGATGCAAACGGCGCCCCTCCCCGTAGCAGCTGCCGAAGGCTGCGTCCGCACTCAACCCCCCTTTCATTAATTTTACTTAACCCAGGTTAAGTTGAGCCCCCAGGCACCCACCGCCACAGTCTCGGCCCCCTTCCCCACCGAGGCCCCGCCGCCGTGAAACGCCTGCTCCTGCGCACCCTGATCGTGCTGATCCTGCTCGCCTGCCCCTACGCCGTGTTCGCCCAGCCCGCACCCGCCGCGCCGCTGGTGCCGCGCCCGCCGAGCCTGGACGCCAAGGCCTGGGTGCTGATGGACGCGCGCACCGGCACCCTGATTGCCGAGCACGCCGGCGATGAACGCCTGCCGCCCGCCAGCCTGACCAAGCTGATGACCGCCTACCTGGCCACCCGCGAAATGCAGGCCGGGCGGCTGAAGCCCGAAGACCTGGTGCAGATCAGCGAAAACGCCTGGCGCACCGGCGGCTCGCGGATGTTCCTCGACCCCGGCAGCCAGGTCAGCGCCCACGACCTGCTGCGCGGCATCATCATCGATTCGGGCAACGACGCCAGCGTCGCCGTGGCCGAGCACATCGCCGGCAGCACCGACAGCTTCGTGCCGCTGATGAACGCCGCCGCGGCCAAGCTGGGCATGCACAACAGCCACTTCGCCAACCCCACCGGCCTGCCGCTGCCCGACCACTATTCCTCGGCCCACGACATGGCCATCCTGGCGCGGGCGATCATTGACGACGAATCCGGCTATTACGAGCTGTACGCGCACAAATACCTGACCTGGAACGGCATCCGCCAGGCCAACCGCAACCTGCTGCTGTGGCGCGACCCCAGCTACGACGGCCTGAAGACCGGCCACACCGAAGCCGCCGGCTACTGCATGGTGACCTCGGCGGTGCGCAACGGCCGCCGCCTGATCAGCGTGGTGTTCGGCGCCCCCAGCGAACGGGCGCGGGCCGAGGCCAGCGCCAAACTCATGGGCTACGGCTTCCGCTTCTTCGACACCCAGACCTACGCCACCGCTGGCCAGCCGCTGGCGACCCCGAAGGTATGGCTGGGCAGCCAGGCCAGCGTCAGCGTAGGCTTGGCAAAGGATGTGGTGCTGACCTTGCCGGTCAACCAGCAGCGCCATACGCGCACCCAACTCGACCTGCATGAACCACTGAAGGCGCCTTTGGCGGCCGGCAGCCCGGTGGGCGCGCTCAGCCTGTACGACGGCGACCTGCTGCTCAGCAGCCAACCGCTGGTGGCCCTGCAGGCCGTGCCTGCCGGCAGCTGGCTGGGGCAATGCTGGGATCGCTTGCAGCTGTGGATAAGAGGCCTGATCGCCAGCGCTTGAGGCGTCGGAAATACGACAAGATTCGTAACGTAAATGCGCCATTAAATCCGCGTGAAACAGGTGCTTACAGCTTGACCCCAGTGCCGCTGCGTGCCTTCGAAGCGTTCACCCACCCGATTGATCATTTCTTGGCCAGTGCCGCCAACCTCCTGTGCTGACTGGCTTTGGCAAAGTTATCCACAGAGATACCCACGATTTTCGGGGACAAGTGCCGGAGGGGAGTTTTTGCCAGGGTGGGCGTGTCAACCCCCAATACGCTGTTGGGCCTCGGACGCAGCCTGCGGCAGCTGCTACATCCTGTGGGAGCTGGCTTGCCAGCGAGCTGTCAGGGCCATAAAGCTCGCTGGCAAGCCAGCTCCCACAAAACAGTTGCTGCTACACCAACCGTTCGATCGTGCGGTGCTGCCACACGCCCTTGTAGTACGCGACCTGCAGCGCCAGCATGGCCAGGTAGGTCACCGGGAACGCCATCCACACCCCTTCCAGGCCAAAGTGCGCGTTCAGCAGCCAGGCCGCCGGCAGCTCCACCCCCAGGATGCAGAAGATCGAGATCAGCACCGGCACCAGCACCGTGCCGCTGGCGCGCATGATGCCGCCTACCAGGGCCTGGAAGCCGAACACCAGCATGCTCCAGAGCATGATGTGCAGCAGGTGCTCGGCCTGGGCCAGGGTGCTGGCGTCGGTGATGAACAGGCCCAGCAGCCAGTGCGAGAGCAGATAGCCCAGCACCACCAGGCCGCCGGTGAGCCACAGGTTGATCAGCAGGCCGGTGCGCAGGATCGGGCCCATGCGCTCCAGGCGGCCGGCGCCGATGGCCTGGGCGCCGAGGATGGACGCGGTGATGGCGATGGACAGCGCCGGGAACTGCACGTAGTTGACGATCTGCGTGACCGCGCCGTAGGCCGCCGTGGCCTTGGAGCCGTAGCCGTTGACCAGCGACAGGATGACCAACTCCGACAGCGAGATGACAACCATCTGCAAGCCCGTGGGCAGGCCGATGCGCAGCACCTTGGCGAGAATCCAGCGGTCCAGGCGCAGGGCCTTGAAAAACGCCCGGTCCGGCGCCAGCACGTGGCCCTGGCGGTTCAGGCGCCAGGCCAGCAGGGCGATGGCGGCAACGTTGCCGGCCAGGCCCGCCAGCGCCGCGCTCTGGATACCCATCTGCGGCAGGCCCAGCCAGCCGCGGATCAGCGCCGGGGTCAGGGTCAGGCCCACCGCGGTGGACACCAGCAGCGCCAGCAGTGGCGACAGCGTATCGCTGACCCCGCGCAGCAGCTGGGTGAACAGCACGAACACCAGCAGCACCGGCATAATCCACATCATCACCCGCGCATAGGCCACGGCGTCATCCAGCACGTCCACCGGCGTGCCCAGGCCTTGCAGCGCCTGGCGCGCGAAGACGCTGCCGAACACCGCCGCCACCAGGCCGATCAACGCGCCCAGCAGCAGCGTGGCACCGGCGATCTGCTTGACCATGTGCGGCTCGCGCGCGCCCCAGGCCTGGCCGATCAGCACCCCGGCGCCCGCGCCCAGGCCGATCACCAGGGCAATGAAGAAGAACACGATAGGGAACATCCCCGACACCGCCGCCAGCGCCTGGGTACCGAGCATCTGGCCGATGTAGATGCTGTTGAGGGTACCGGACATGGACTGCAGGAAATTGGACAGGACCATGGGGGCCAGGAAGGCCAGGTAGGTCTTCCACAACGGGCGTTGGGTTGGGGTTGGCATGCAGTTCTCGGGCAGGTGATGAGGCACCGGGGCATTCTAGCGCAAACCCCGTGGCCGCAGGTTCAGTAGGCCCTGACCACGCTGACCCCGGCACGATAATCGTCGATCGGCTCGGCACTGCCGCGCCGCTCGATGGTGATCTGGTAGTGCCCCGGCCGCAACCGCACCTCGCTCAACTCGGCATGCAACACGCCGCTGCCCCACGACGACACGGTGGGGTGGCTGATGCGCCGGTCCTGCACCACCACGGCGGCGTCGATGTCGTAGATGCGCAGGAACACGTTGAACGGCGCGCCCTGCTCGTGGAGCTGGCCGGCAGGGTCCTTCCAGGCGCCGCCCACGCCTTGCCACAGCGCCTTGCGGGCGGCGGCATCGGTGGCGGGGTAGAAGTAATCGATGCGGACGGAATAGCTGTCATCCTCGACGATGCGCACCGCCAGGCCGGTGACCGCGCCGGAGCTTTTCAGGCTCAGCGGCGCGGCTTCGGCGGCCTGCACCAGGGTGCTGCAGCGGGCCATGCAAAGGAGACACAGGGTGAACGGCAAACCTTTCAAAACCAGACCTTGGATGCGTGCATGTGTATCGAAGCTTAAACGATTTTTCAGGGCTTGCCCGCGACCGCGGCGCCTGGGACGCGGCCTGCGGCCGCTGCTACGGACTATGTAAGCCTGTACGTCAGCGACAGGCCTGACACCACAGGTCGCGAATCAGCTGCTTGAGGTACAGCGCCTCCTGCCAGCGGTCAGTCAGCTCCAGACCATGGGCGTCGGTGATGGCGTAGGGCGGCGGCCCCAGTTCGCAGGTGAACGACAGGCTGGCCTGGTCGGTGCCCGGGCGCGCCAGCCAGTCGCGCATCCCCCACTGCCACCACCCAAGGAAGCGCTGCACCCAGGCCTGGTGCTGGGGAAACGCCAGCCCCACCTGCACCTGTTCGCTGCTGGCCACGCGGCCATGGAAGCCCCAGCTGCGGCGCAGCACCTGATGGATTGCCTCGTCGTCCTCGGCGCAAGCCGCTTCGGGCAGCTCGCGGCCCACCACGTAATGAGACAGGTCAGCCAGCAGTTTGAGTTCCGGCAGCTCCGCCAGCAACTGCAGTGTGAACGGCAAGTCATTGGTGACCCGGTAGCGATGGGTCTCCACCAGCACCGGGAAATCCACCTGTTCGATCAGCCGCTGCCAGCCTTGGAGCAGCGGCAGCACCTGCCCCAGCGACCCGGCACGCACGTCGGCCTGCACCGTCAGGTGATGGCAGCCATGCTGGCTGGCCACGTCTAGCGCTGCCGCCAAGTCGTCAACGGTGCGCGGGAACACCTGCCCTTCGATGGCCAGGCCCAGGCTGCCCGCCACCTGGCTCAGGCGCCTGGCCTGAGCCGGCTGCCAGTAGTGATCGGTGATGCCGTCGAAACCGGCAGCGGCGATCTGCTCCAGCTGCGCCTCCAGGGGCAGGGTCGCCCGCCCCTGATGGTCGAGCATGGCCCACAACGATTGAAACACCAGCAGACGTGGCATGGTCAATTCCTCAGCAGGGTTTTCAAGGCCACGCCGGGGTCGGCCAACTGGCTGGCGGCCAGGGGCTGGCCGGCCGTGATCAGGCGTTCGCACAGCTTGATGTCCTTGGCCACGCTGTTGCCCACGCCCCAGCCGCAGGCGCCTTGCAGGCGTTGCTGGTTGTCGAGGTAGAACAGCAGGAAGCCACCGGCCAGAGCCCGCCGCGCCGACGCAGGGCCGTCGCCCAGCTGGCCGACGGTCTGCAACCCATGGTCGTACTGATCGGACCAGAAACCCGGCACCTGCTGGAACGGCAAGCCGGCGCCCAGCAGGTTGAGCGCAGCATGGCGGCCCTGGGCCTCGGCGTTGCGCCAGGTCTCCTGGCGCTGGTACGGCCCTTCGGGATGCAGGCGAAACTCGCAGACATCGCCGGCCACGAACACGTCCGGCGCACTGGCGCGCAGGCAGGCGTCGACGCGAATGCCCTGCCCTATCGCCAGTCCCGCCGCCTGCGCCAGGCCGACGTTGGGCTGCATGCCGATGCCCACCACCACGCTGTCGCAGGGGATGCGCGAGCCATCGTCCAGACGCACGCAAGTCACCTCACGGGCGCCTTCGAATGCCTCGATGCGCGCGTTCAGTCGCACGTCCACGCCCTGCTCGCGGTGCAGCGTCAACAGCGCCATGGATACCTCCGCCGGCAACACGCGCCCAGCCAGCCGCGGGCCGGCCTCCAGCAGCGTCACTGCGCAGCCCAGGGCCCGGGCGCTGGCCGCCACCTCCAGGCCGATGAAGCCACCGCCGACCACCACCAGCCGCACGCCGCCGCGCAAACTGGCGCGCAGGGCCAGGGCTTCGTCATGGGTGCGCAGGTAGCGCACGTTCGTCCAGCCAGTGGCCATTCCCGGGAGGCGCCGGGCGCTGCCGCCGGTGGCCAGCAGCAGGCCGCTGTAGAGCAGCCGGCGGCCATCGTTCAACTGCACCTGCCGCGTGCCGACGTCGAGGTGCTGCACGCCCTGGCCGGCGACATGTTCGATGCCCAGCCGCGCCAGCTCAGCAGCGCCGCTCAGCGAGTAGCCGCCCAACTCGGCAGTGCCCTGCAGCACGCCCTTGGACAACGGCGGCCGCTCGTACGGCGCATGGGCCTCATCGCCGATCAACAGCAGCTCGCCGTCGTAGCCCTGCTCGCGCAGGGTCAGCGCCGCGCGGCCACCGGCATGGCCGGCGCCGACGATGATCAGTGGCGCGGCGTTCATGGCTGCACCGCCAGCAGCACGCGGCCGCCTTCGACACGCACCGGGTAAGTCTTGAGGTTGACGCACACCGGCGCGCCCAGGGCCTTGCCGGTGCGGTAATCGAAGCGGCCGTTGTGCTTGGGGCACTCGATCACATGGTCCAGCACCAGGCCGTCGGCCAGGTGAATGGCTTCGTGGGTGCAGCGGCCGTCGGTGGCGAAGAACTCGCTGGCGGCCGAGCGGTACACCGCGTAGCTGTGCTGCTGGTGGTCGAAGCGCATGACGTCTTCGGCGTCGATGTCGTCGATGGCGCACACATCAATCCATTGTTCGCTCATGCTGGGCACTCCTGGCGTTCGGCGCTGGCAGCGGGCACGGGGCGGCGCACATGCCAGCTGGGGTCGCGGCGCTGGCGCCACAGGGTCGGCAGAATCTCGCGGTAGGCCGCCAGCAGGTTGGGGTACGGCGGCGGGCAGTCGTGGCGGATGGCTTCATGCAGCTGCGGCAGCGCGTGGTACGGCACCATCGGGAACATGTGGTGTTCCAGGTGGTAGTTCATGTTCAGGTACAGGAAGCGCAGCAGCGGGCCCATGTAGATGGTGCGGCAGTTGTAGCGATGGTCCAGCACATCCTCGGCCAGGCCCACGTGCTGGGACACGCCGAACACATAGTTGAGCCAGCCGCCGTACAGCGTCGGCAGGCCGATGAGCATCAGCGGCAGCCAGCTGTGCCACAGCAGCGCAGCGGCCAGGGTGCAGGCCAGGATCGCCAGCCAGATGCGCGCGGTCCACACCACCTTCGGCCATTCGGAGGCTGGAATGAAGGTCTGTTCCTCGGCGTCCAGGCTGCCACCGGCATGGCGCAGCATGGCGCCTAGGGTCTTGTAGACGTGGGGCAGGCTGAACAGGCTCAGGGCCATCTTGAAGAAGCTGGGCGGGCGCGGCTCGACGATCTCCGGGTCGCGGCCGACGATGATGGTGTCGGTGTGGTGCCGGGCATGGCTCCAGCGCCACACCTGGGGTTCGAACAGGATCATGAAGCTGGCCAGGTGGTAGACCGTGTCGTTCAGCCAGCGGGTGCGGAACGCCGTGCCGTGCCCGGCCTCGTGCCAGCGGGCGTTGGCGGCGCTGCCGTAGAGCACGCCGTAGGCGAAGAAAAACGGCACGCAGGCCCAGCTGCCCCACAACCAGCAGCCAGCGGCGCCGGTCACCAGCAGCGCCAGCAGCCACAGGCCGGTGTCGCGCAGGGCCGGGCCGTTGCGGCGCTGCATAAGCGCCTTGAGCTGTTTGCGCGCAATGGGTGACTGGTACCAGGTGGCCGAGGCCAGGCCCAGGTCCACCGCGCGTTGGGCGTCATGGCCGGTCAAACGGTAATCGCGGCGCGCGGCAGGCGCACGGCGGGCATAGGCTGCACTGGGGTCGCTCATCTTGTTGTTCTCCGCAGGCGTATGAGTGGGCGGCCCGAATGGCGCGCTTGCGGAAAATATAGGGAGGCCCCCCTGCCCCCTCAATGCCTTGAAGACATTCACTCTCAAGCTATCATCGCAAGGCATGGACGCTTGATAGTTTTCTCTCAAGGCATGCACAAGGGCCGTCATGACCAATAACAAACGCCCCACCATCGCCACCGTCGCCGCCCAGGCCGGGCTCAGCGTGGCCACCGTCGACCGGGTGCTGAACGCCCGCGCGCCGGTCACCCGCGACACCGCCGAGCGGGTGTTCCACGCCGCCGAGGCGGTGGGTTACTTCGCTGCCCGGCTGATTGGCCAGCGCCTGCACGAGCGCCGCCCCACCTACCGCTTCGGCATCCTGCTGCTGGCCACCGCCCAGGCGTTCTACGGGCAACTGGCGGCGGCCATCGAACACAGCGCCCGCCGCCACGCCAGCGCTAACCTCAGCTGCCAGTTCGAGTACGTGGTGGACCGCAGCCCGGCGGCCATCATCGAGCAGATCGAGCAGTTGGCGGTGCAGTGCGATGCCCTGGCGGTGGTGAGCTTCACCGACCCGCGCATCAACGCCTGCATCGAACAGATACGTGCGGCCGGGGTGCCGGTGGTGGCCTTGCTGTCGGACGTCGATATCCAGGGGCAGATGCCGTACGTGGGCCAGGACAACCGCCAGGTGGGCCGCACCATGGGTTGGCTGCTGGCGCACCTGTGCGGCGCGGCGCAAGGCAGCGTGGCGGTGCTGTTGGGGGGTTATCGGTTCCTGGGGCACCAGGCGCGGGTCGACGCCCTGCGTGCCTACCTGAACGAGCACGCGCCAGGGCTGCGCCTGTTGGACGCGGTAATCAACCTGGATGACGACCGCTTGACCGAGGAGGCGAGCCTGGAGTTGCTGGCTCGCCACCCGGACCTGCGCGGGCTGTGCGTGGTGGGCGGCGGTGGCGACGGCGTGATCAGCGCGCTGCGCCTGCGGCCGCCGGGGCCGGGGTTGTGCAGCATTGTCCCGGAGTCCACCGCGCTGTCGCGCCAGGCCCTGGCGGATGGCGTGCTGAGCCTGGTGATCGACTCCCAGGTGCAGGCCATCGCCGGGGCCTTGATCGAGGTGCTGCTGGGCTTGCAGGCGCAACCGGCGTTCGATGCGGCCACCCAGCGGGTGTTCGTGCCGTTGCAGATCATTACCCGCGAAAACCTGTAGCAGCAACTGTGTTGTGGGAGCTGGCTTGCCAGCGAGCTTTTATGGCCCCAACAGCTCGCTGGCAAGCCAGCTCCCACAGGCCGCGTCCGGTCAGGCCAGGCGGGCGATGGCCTGGGCCACGGCGGCGACGTTGTGCTCGTTCAGGCCGGCCAGGCACAGGCGGCCGCTGTCCACCAGGTAGATGCCCGAATCTTCACGCAGGCGGCGTACCTGTTCGGCGCTCAGGCCGGTGTAGCTGAACATGCCCTGCTGGCGCAGCAGGTAGTCATGGCGGCCGTCCGGACACTCGTCGCGCAGCAGCGAGGCCAGCTGGCTGCGCATGGCCTTGATGCGCACGCGCATCTGCTCAACTTCGGTCAACCACTGGGCGCGCAGTTGCGCGTCGCCCAGCACGCCGGCCACCAGGCGCGCGCCATGGCTGGGCGGGCTGGAATAGTTGCGGCGCACCGTGGCCTTCAACTGGCCCTGGACGTTGGCGGCGGTGGCAGCATCGGCGCACACCACCGACAGCCCGCCGACGCGCTCGCCGTACAGCGAGAAAATCTTCGAGAACGAGTTGCTCACCACCAGCGTCAGGCCGGCGTCGGCCATGGCACGAATGGCGTAGGCGTCCTGCTGCATGCCCTCGCCCAGGCCCTGGTAGGCGGTGTCGAGGAAGGCGATCAACTGGCGCTCGGCAAGAATCTTCACCACTTCATCCCACTGCCCCGGGGTCAGGTCGGCGCCCGTGGGGTTGTGGCAGCATGGGTGCAGCAGCACGATGCTGCGCGCCGGCAGCTCGGCCAGGGTTGCACACATGGCGGCGAAATCGACGCCACCGGTGGCGGCGTCGAAGTACGGGTAGGTGTTGACGGTGAAACCCGCGCCGCCGAACAGCGCGTGGTGGTTTTCCCAGGTGGGGTTGCTCACCCACACCTGGGCGTCCGGGAACCACTGGCGCAGGAAGTCGGCACCGACCTTCAGCGCACCTGAGCCGCCCACGGTCTGGATGGTCGCCACGCGACCCTCGGCCAGCACCGCGGCCTGTTCGCCGAACAGCAGGTGCTGCACCTGCTGGCAGTAGTCGGCCAGGCCGTCCATGGGCAGGTACAGCGACGGCCCCTGCTCGCTGGCCAGCCACCGGCGCTGGGCCTCGGCCACCGACGGCAGCTGCGGGATGCGGCCCTGGGCATCGTAGTACAGGCCGATGCTGAGGTTGACCTTGTTGGCACGCGGGTCGGCCTGGTAGGCCTCCATCAGCGACAGGATAGGGTCACCCGCGTAGGGACGGACGTGTTCAAGCATGTTGAGCTCCAGACAGGAAATGACAGGTCAGGCCAGGTAGCGACCGGCGCGATGGTTGAGGGCGACGATGAGGTTGAGCACCACCACGCCCACCACCGACACCGCCAGCACCACCGGCGACACCGTGGTCAGCGATAGCGACAGCACCAGCACGTCGGTGCCCATCTGCAGCCAGCCGGCACGCCAGCCCAGGCGCTGTTGCAGGTACAGCGCCAGAATGTTGAAACCGCCAAGGCTGGCACGGTGGCGGAACAGGATCAAGAAGCCCGTGCCGAGAATGATGTTACCCATCACTGCCGCGTACAGCGGTTGGATCTGCGCCAGGGCGATCAGCCCGTGCAGGTGGTCGGAGAACACCGACACCAGGCCGATGCACAGGAAGGTCTTGAGGCTGAACGCCCAGCCCATGCGCCGCACGGCCAGATAGAAAAACGGCAGGTTGAGCAGGAAGTAGCTCAGGCCGAACGCATAGCCGAACGCGTAATGCAGCAGCAGTGCCACACCGGCCATGCCGCCGGTCATGATGCCGCCCGTGCGCAACAGCAACAGGCCGAAGGAGATCATTACCGTGCCCACCAGCAAGGCCAGGCAATCCTCGACTCGGCTATGGGGGCACGCAGGGGCGGTGGCTGTATTCATGCTGCACTCGACTGTAGAAAATTCATGGGGGCATGGCGGGCCGCTATGGACGCCATGCCTGAATCGAGCGCGAAATTAGCAAAAAACAAAATTAATGTGTATTTAAAAATCAATGCATGCACACATCACGCATATTTATCGAATTAAATGCACTGGATAGGTGCAGAAAAACGCCCTGAAGCCCATTTGCGGTGCGCTTTACAGCGCCGCTATCCCCGCTTCCTTGATGCGCTGCAACACCACCGCCGTCTTCATGTGGCCGATGCTGCCGCTGTCGGCCAGGCGCCCCATCAACGCGTTCAATTCACCCAGGTCGGCCACTGCCACCTTCAGCGTGTAGTCGGCGTCGCCCGTGGTCTTGTAGGTGTCGATGATCGCGCTTTCATCCTGCACGAACGCTTCGAACGCCTGGGACTGCGCCGGGCTGTGGCTGACCAGGCGCACCTCGACCATGGCCACCATCTGCGTGTTCATGGCCTGGGGCGCCAGCCGCGCGTGGTAGCCCAGGATCAACCCGGCCTGTTCCAGGCTGATGCGCCTGCGCGAACACTGGGACGCCGACAGCCCCACCAGCTCGCTGAGGTCCTGGTTGGTCAGGCGGCCATTGCCTTGCAGAAGGGTCAGGATCTTCAGGTCGAAATCGTCGATGGCGGACATGCCGGGCTCCGTTGCGCATGGGGTGGCCGGGCAGGTTACCAGCAACTGGCACCTGATTTGCAAACGAGCCTTGCCAAGACGTCACGCAGGGCATCGGCCAATGCCCGCCTCCCATTGATCAGGACATCGCCATGAGTCAAGCACCCACCCCTGCGTTGCACCGGGGTTTGAAAAACCGCCACATCCAGCTGATCGCCCTGGGCGGCTCGATCGGCACCGGGCTGTTCCTGGGCATCGCCCAGACCATCAACATGGCCGGCCCCGCCGCCATCCTGGGCTATGCCATCGCCGGCGTGGTGGCCTTCATGATCATGCGCCAGCTGGGCGAGATGGTGGTGGAGGAACCGGTCAGTGGCACCTTCAGCCACTTCGCCCACCGCTACTGGAGCCCGTTCGCCGGCTTCATGTCGGGCTGGAACTACTGGGTGCTGTACGTGCTGGTGGGCATGGCCGAGCTGACCGCCGTGGGCCTGTACGTGCAGTACTGGTGGCCGGCGATTCCCACCTGGGCATCGGCGGCGGTTTGCTTCGTGCTGATCAACCTGGTCAACCTCACCCACGTGAAATGCTACGGCGAGGTGGAGTTCTGGTTCGCGCTGATCAAGGTGGTGGCGGTGGTCAGCATGATCGCCTTCGGCGGCTGGCTGCTGGCCACTGGCACCGGCGGCCCGCAGGCCGGGGTCAGCAACCTGTGGGCCCAGGGCGGCTTCCTGCCCCACGGCTGGACGGGGCTGGCCATGGCCATGGCGGTGATCATGTTTTCCTTCGGCGGCCTGGAGCTGGTGGGCATCACCGCCGCCGAGGCCGACGACCCGCAGCGCAGCATTCCCAAGGCCACCAACCAGGTGATCTGGCGCATCCTGCTGTTCTACATCGGTGCCCTGGCGGTGCTGCTGTCGCTGTACCCGTGGCAGCACGTGGTGACTGGCGGCAGCCCCTTCGTGCTGATTTTCCATGCGCTGGACAGCAACGTCATCGCCTCGGTGCTCAACGCCGTGGTGCTCACCGCCGCGCTGTCGGTGTACAACAGCTGCGTGTTCAGCAACAGCCGCATGCTGTTCGGCCTGGCGCGCCAGGGCAATGCCCCGGCCGCGGTGCTGCGCACCAACCGCCGGGGCGTGCCGGTGGTGGCGCTGGGGGTGTCGGCGCTGGCCACCGGCGCCTGCGTGGTGATCAACTACCTGATGCCGGGTGACGCATTCGGCCTGCTGATGGCCCTGGTGGTGTCGGCGCTGGTGCTGAACTGGGTGGTGATCAGCGTCACCCACCTGAAATTCAAGCGCCAGCGCCTGCGCGAGGGCCTGGCCAGCCTGTACCCCAGCTGGGGCTACCCACTGAGCAACTGCCTGACCCTGGCGTTCCTGGCCGGCGTGGTGGTGGTGATGTGGCTGACCCCGGGCATGCGCCTGTCGGTGTATTTGATGCCGGTGTGGCTGGCGGTGCTGGCGGTGGCGTATCGATTCCGCGCAGTGAATGCGCATTCGGCGGCGCCGCAAGTCGCGTAGCCGCTGCCGAAGGCTGCGCTGGGCCTGGAGTGCGCTGAAAATATCCAGTGGCAACAAGGGCCAGCGCAGCCTGCGGCAGCGGCTACAGGGCGCAAGCAGGATACACTGTGGTTTTTCATCGAATGGATGCCCCCCATGCCCTACGCCCTGGACCACCGCCTCGTCATCGGCGTCGCTTCGAGCGCGGTGTTCGACCTGTCCGAATCCGATGCGGTGTTCAAGCGCCAGGGCGAGCAGCAGTACCGCAGGTTCCAGGAAGAACACCTGGACACGCCACTGCCCAAGGGCATCGCCTTCTCGTTCATCCGCCGCCTGCTGTCACTCAACGACCTCAGCGACGACCCACAGAATGACCCGCTGGTGGAAGTGGTGCTGCTGTCGCGCAACGACCCCGACACCGGCCTGCGGGTGATGCGCAGCATCGAGCACTACGGCCTGGGCATCACCCGGGCCATCTTCATGCAGGGCCGCTCGCCCTACGAGTTCATCCCGGCGCTGAACATCGCCCTGTTCCTGTCTGCCAACCAGCAGGACGTTGAGGCCGCCATCAAGGCCAACTTCCCCGCCGGCCAGGTGCTGGATTCGACCCTGGTGGACGACGAACAGGACAATTCCCTGCGCATTGCCTTCGACTTCGACGGCGTGCTGGCCGGCGACGAGTCGGAACAGGTGATGCAGCGCGAGGGCCTGGGCCGGTTCCATGACCACGAGGTGAAGAACGTGATGCGGCCCCACAACCCGGGGCCGCTGAAGGAGTTCCTGGTGCGCATGGGCCGCATCCAGACCGCCGAGGAACAGCGCAAGCAGCTCGACCCCACTTACGAGAACCGTTTTCGCGTGTCCATCGTCACCGCGCGCAACGCGCCGTCCCACGAACGCGCGCTGAACACCCTGAAAAGCTGGGGGGTGATGGCCAACGACGCGTTTTTCCTCGGCGGCATCGAGAAAGGCAAGGTACTGGGGGTGCTGCGCCCGCATATTTTCTTCGACGACCAGCCGGCCCACCTACGTTCGGCCAGCACCGTGGTGCCCTCGGTGCACATCCCGTTCGGGGTGATCAACCACGGGCCACTGGATGAAATTGTGCAGCAGCCTGAATAGCGCGGTTTACGCGTCACACTTCCCAGCTACGCTCTTTGCTCAAGACTCACTTTTCTGCAAGGACCTCGCCTTGGCAACTCTATGTTCCAGCGGCCTCGACACCGGCTTCGCTTCACTCGACTACCTGCAAATCGGCATTCTGGGCGTGATCCAGGGCATTTCCGAACTGCTGCCCATCTCCTCCACCGCGCACATGCGCATCGTCCCCGCCCTGCTGGGCTGGCCCGACCCCGGCTCGGCGTTCTCGGCGGCCATGCAGCTGGCGGCCCTGGCAGCCGTGGTCAGCTACTTCTGGCGTGACGTGCAGCAGGTGGTCAGCGGCAGCATTGGCGCGGTGCGCCGGGACGACTACGACGACCCGTGGTTCAAGCTGGCGGTGGCGATCATCCTGGCGACTATCCCCATCGTGATTTTCGGCGTGGCGCTGTCGCCGCTGCTCAACACCTGCAACTCGCCGCTGCGTGGGCTGATGGTGATTGGCGTGTCGTGCCTGGTGATGGCGGTGCTGCTGGCCGGCGCCGAATTGAGCTGCCGGCACCGCCGCGACATGGACCAGATGCGCCTGCGCGACGCCCTGATCGTTGGCCTGGCCCAGGTGGGCGCGTTGATTCCGGGCGTTTCGCGCTCGGGCTCGACCTTGACTGCGGCCTTGTTTCTCAACTTCAAGCGTGAGGAAGCTGCGCGCTTTTCGTTCCTGCTGGGCCTGCCGGCCATTGCCCTGGCGGGGTTGAAGGAATTGTGGGTGCTGCTGCATGCGGGCATTGGCACCGAAGCCTGGGGGCACCTGGTGTTCGGGCTGGTGATTGCCAGCATCTCGGCGTTCTTTGCCATCTGGGGGTTGATGAAGTTCCTGGAGCGCTTCAGCACCTGGCCGTTCATCATCTACCGGGCGGTGTTGGGGGTGTTCCTGATTGTGGCGGTGAGCAGCGGCTTGTTGGGCGCGTAGAGCACCTGTAGCCGCTGCCGTCAGGCTGCGCTGGCCCCTGAGCTCACTGAAAATCTCCAGTGGCCATCAGGGCCAGCGCAGCCTGGCGGCAGCGGCTACGCGATTGCACCGGGCTTGCTATTGGCGGCCAGCGACAAACCCCTCGATCAAGCGGTTGACCTGCTCGGCCGCCTCCATCTGCACCATGTGCCCCTGCCCTGGCAACACCTCTACCTGCGCCTTCAGGCCCTCGGCGTGGGCCGCCGGGATGATCGCGTCGTCACTGCCCCAGATCACCAGCGCCGGTACCTCGCCCTCCTGCAGCACCGCACGCAAGTCATGGCCCTGGCGGCCGTCGGCGAACAGCTGGCCGAGCAGGCTGCGCAAGGCTGCCTCCACGCCTTCCAGGCGCTTGTACTTGAGCATGTCTTCAAGCATCTGCCGGTTCACCAGTTCGGCGTTGGCGAACAGTTGCACCAGCTGCGGCTTGAGGGCATTGCGGTTGCTGGCGTCGACGAAGCCTTGCAGGTAGCTGCCGTTGATTTCGGCGCCCAGCCCGGCGCTGCCGATCAGCGCCAGCGAGCGCACCCGCTGGGGCGCCAGGCGGGCGGTATTCAGGGCCACGGCGCCGCCCATGGAGTGGCCCACCAGGTGCGCGGCCGGGATGGCCAGGTGGTCGAGCAAGGCCAGCAGCGCCGCGCTCAACTCATCGAGGCCGCCACCGGCCAGCTGCTTGCCGGACTCGCCGTGGCCCGGCAGGTCCAGGGCTATCACCCGGCGCCCCGCCGCCAGCGCCTCGTGGTTGAACAGCCAGTTGTTGAGGTCGCCGCCAAAACCGTGCACCAGCACCAGCGGCACGCCGCCCTCGCCGCGCTCGAAATAGCGAATTATTCGGCCATCGAGCTCGACCTTCCGCGGCGCCGGGCCGCTGTCTTCGTCGCCGCCGGCGCCGGGCACGAAGCTGGCCTGGAACTGCGCGATCACCGCGTCGATCTCGGCGTCGCTGGCCTCGCCGTCGACGACGATGGCCAGCAGCGCGCCCACGGCCAGGGTTTCGTCCTGGCGGGCGATGCAGCGGCGCAGCACGCCGGCGAACGGCGCCTCGACGCTGCTGGAGATCTTGTCGGTCTCCACGTCCAGCACCTCGTCGCCCTTGCTGATCGGCTGGCCCTCCTCCTTGAGCCAGGCGTCCACCCGGCCCTCGGTCATCGACAGGCCCCACTTGGGCATGGTCAGGGTATGGATCTGGGTCATCAGCGCTTGCTCCACTCGATCAGCTTGAGCACGGCGGTCTCGATCTTCGCCGCGTCGGGAATGTACAGGTCTTCCAGGGCATCGGAGAACGGCACGGGGGTGTGCGGCGCGGTGACCATTTCAATCGGTGCCTTCAGCGCGCCGAAAGCTTGCTGCGCCACCAGCGCGGCGATGTCGGTGGCCACCGAGCAGCGCGGGTTGGCCTCGTCGATCACCACCAGCCGTCCGGTCTTTGCCACGCTTTCGAGAATGCTGTCCTCGTCCAGCGGGCTGGTGGTGCGCAGGTCGAGCACCTCGCAGTCGATGCCGCGCCCGGCCAGGCTGCGCGCCGCGTCTAGCGCGGTATTCACCGTGCGGCCGTAGGACACCAGGGTGACGTCCTTGCCGTCGCGCAGGAAATTGGCCTCGCCGAAGGGGATGGTGTACAGCTCTTCGGGCACGTCGCCCTGCAGGCTGTAGAGCAACTTGTGCTCGCAGAAGATCACCGGGTCGTTGTCGCGGATCGCCTGTATCAGCAGGCCCTTGGCCTCGTAGGGCGACGAGGGGCACACCACTTTCAGGCCAGGGATGTGGGTCCACAGCGAGGTGAGCATCTGCGAGTGCTGGGCCGCCGCGCGCAGGCCGGCGCCGACCATGGTGCGGATCACCAGCGGCGTGCTGGCCTTGCCGCCGAACATGTAGCGGAACTTGGCCGCCTGGTTCAGCAGCTGGTCCAGGCAACAGCCGGCGAAGTCGACGAACATCAATTCGCACACCGGGCGCACGCCGCAGGTGGCCGCGCCCACCGCCGCGCCGACGTAGCCGATTTCCGACAGCGGCGTGTCCAGCACCCGCCCGGGGAACTGGTCGTAGAGGCCCTTGGTGACGCCGAGCACGCCGCCCCAGGCGTCGTTGGCGCCCGGCGCACCGGCGCCGCCGGCGACGTCTTCGCCCATGATGAACACGCTGGGGTCGCGGCGCATTTCCTGGGCCAGGGCTTCGTTGATGGCCTGCTGGTAACTGATTTTTCTCGCCATGATGGTGATCTCTCTTGTTCTTAGGGGTAGGCGACGTAGACGTCGGTCAACAGGTCGGCGGCGGTTGGCTTGGGATCGGCCTTGGCCTTGCGCACGGCGTTGTCGATCAGTTGGTCGACCTCGCGGTCGATCTGCTCCAACTGGCTGGCCTGCAACTGGCCGGCGCGGGTGGTGCGCTCGCGGAACTGCATCAGGCAGTCGCTGCGTTCACGGAAGTTTTTCACCTCGTCGGGCGCGCGATAGGTCTGGGCGTCGCCCTCGAAATGACCGTAGTAGCGGGTCAGCTTGACCTCGATCAGCGACGGCCCTTCGCCGGCGCGGGCACGCTCGATGGCGGCGCCGGCGGCTTCGTGCACGGCGAAGAAATCGAAGCCGTCGACGGTGACGCCGGGCATGCCGAAGCCGGCAGCGCGGTCGGCGATGTGGTCGCAGGCCACCGACCAGTTCGACGCGGTGGCCTCGGCGTAGCCGTTGTTCTCGGCGACGAAAATGCACGGCAGGTTCCACACCGAGGCCATGTTCATGGCCTCGAACACCGCGCCTTCGTTGGAGCCGCCGTCGCCGAAGAAGGCCACGCCGACGCCGTCGGTGCCCTTGAGCTTGGCCGCCAGGGCCGCGCCCACGGCCAGGGGTGCGCCGGCACCGACGATGCCGTTGGCGCCGAGCATGCCTTTCTCCATGTCGGCGATGTGCATGGAGCCGCCCTTGCCCTGGCACACCCCGGTCTTCTTGCCGTAGATCTCGGCCATCATGCCGTACACCTCCACGCCCTTGGCGATGCAGTGGCCGTGGCCGCGGTGGGTGGAGGCGATGAAGTCGGTGTCGCCCAGGTGGGCCATGACGCCAGCAGCAGAGGCTTCTTCGCCGGCGTACAGGTGCACGAAGCCGGGGATTTCGCCGGTGGCGAACTCCACGTGCAGGCGCTCTTCGAACACGCGGATGGTGCGCATCACCCGGTAGGCGTGCAGCAATTGGTCAGCGCTCAGCGGTGTCGACATTTTTTATTCTCCAAGGGTGTCTGGGTGCGTGAGGTTCAGCGGGTGCAGCGGGTGGCTGCGGTCGATGGCCAGCAGGCGCTGCTGCGCCGCGCAGGCCAGGACCGCGGGGACGTCGATGCTCAGCGGGCCGCCGGCATCGAGGGTGACCGTGGGCCGGTCGTGGGCGTTGAATTCGATTTCGCGCTCGCCGTCCAGGGCCAGGGTGCCGCTGGCCAGGCACAGCGGCTGCGGCACCCCAGGTTGCAGGTAGCCGGCGTCCAGCACCCCGCAGCCCTGCAGCAGGCCGGGGGCCAGGGGCGCCAGCAGCGTCTCGGCCGCCTGCGGGCCCAGGCGCATCCAGGCGCCGTGGGCGGCCTGGCGGCTGACTGGCAGCCACAGCCCGCACAGCGCCGAAAGGCCAATGGCCTGGGGCTCGGCGAAGGTGACGAAGACCTCGGCAAGGTCTTCGGCGCGGCTGATGGCGCGGGCGCCGATGAACGGCAGGCCCGACACGGCCACGTCCACCAGTGCGGTCTCGCACAGGCCGCGCGCCGGCTCGCGCACCAGCAGGCGCTTGTTGCGCCGCAGCGCCACGGCGGCTGGCACCCGACCGCTGGCGAACAGGCCACCCGCCAGGCCGGCGCTGGTGGCTTCGCGCAGTTCGGGGAAGGCGTTGTTGGTGCCAGTGGACAGCGCCAGCAGCGGGATGTCGCCGACCTCGGCGGCCACCGCCTTGTGGGTGCCGTCGCCGCCCAGCACGGCGACCAACGCGACTTCGCGCTCGGCCATCCAGCGCGCGGCCTGGCGGGTGTCGTCGACGCTCTGGCGCAGGGGCCGGTCGAGGAATTCCAGGGTCGGCCAGTGGCCTTCACGGGCCTGGCGGCCGTGGCTATTTTTCTGCACGGCGGCGGCGATGCCGGTCATGTCGGTGGGCATCAGCACCCGCTCGATGCCGGTGGCCCCGAAGGCGGCCAGCAGGCGCTGGATCACCGAGACCTTGTCGGTGCTGGAGAACAGCCCGGCGTTGGCCGTCAGGCGGCGCACGTCGCGGCCCGAGGCAGGGTTGGCGATGATGCCTACGGTCAGGGGCCGACGGCTCATGGGTGACCTCGTTGTTATTGTGGTTTGCCAAGGCCAGAGCAAGGCCGGTGCCAGGTGTCGGCTGCATGGCTGAAATGCCCGTTCCAGGGCCTCTGCGCCTGCTTGGCAAGCTACTATTCAAGGGCCCGTTTGAGACGCGCGGTCGCAACCTGCACGGTGCCCCGGGGAGACGCTGAGACGTGGCGTCTCACCGCCCGTGGCGACGGCCTGCCCCTTGTCGACGCCTGCGGATAGGGGCTTAATGCCCAAACAACTACAAGAAGCTCTACCCGGAGGCCCTGATGCTTTCCGCACATTCGAAGGCGCACGTGGAGTGCGTCAGCCGCGTGCTCAAGCACGCCGCGCACCTGCCGCAGCTGCCCGTGCCCGACCTGATCCTGGACTCGTGGCGGCGTTCGATGGACCAGCACCATCTGGACCCCGGCTCCCTGCAGGGGCCGCGCATCCTGTCGCACAACGTGCTGCGCGAATGCCGCGAGCGCGCCGAACTGTTCCTGCGCATCGCCAGCGAAGAAGTGGCGCGCCTGCATGGCCGGGTGCGCGACGCCGACTATTGCGTGCTGCTGACCGACGCCCAGGGCCAGACCATCGACTACCGGGTGGAAAGCGCCATCCGCAACGACTGCCGCAAGGCCGGGCTGTACCTGGGCACCTGCTGGTCGGAGGGCGAGGAAGGCACCTGCGGGGTGGCCGCCGTGCTCACCAGCGGCGCGCCGGTGACGGTGCACAAGCGCGACCATTTTCGCGCCGCCTTCATCGGCCTGACCTGCTCCGCCGCCCCGGTGTTCGACCCACAAGGCCAACTGCTGGGGGTGCTGGACGTGTCGGCCGTGCGCTCCCCCGACGAGCGCCGTTCCCAGCACCTGATCCGGCAGATGGTGGTGCAGAGCGCCCGCGAGATCGAACAGGCATTTTTCATGAACAGCGCCCAGGGCTACTGGGTGCTGCGCGCCCACCGCAGCCCCGGCTACGTCGACAGCCAGCCCGACTACCTGTTCGCCTGGGACGACGACGGTTGCCTGCAGGCGCTGAACCCGGCGGCCCGTCACTACCTGCTGCAACGCCACGGCCAGGTACCGGGGCACATCAGCCAGGTGTTCGACCAGGACCTGCTGCACGGCGCCCGCGACCAGGCGCTGTGCCAGCTGCATGACCTGCACGGCCGCCTCAGCGGCCCGCGCCGCCCCGCCACACCTGCCCGCCGCCCTGCCCTGGCGCCTGCCGAACTGGACCCCCGCATCGAGGAAAGCCTGCGCCTGGCGGTGCGGGTGAAGGACCGCAACCTGCCGGTGCTGATCCAGGGCGAGACCGGCTCGGGCAAGGAGGTGTTCGCCCGCCAGCTGCACCAGGCCAGCCAGCGCCGGGCGCGGCCGTTCGTGGCGCTGAACTGCGCGGCCATTCCTGAAAGCCTGATCGAGAGCGAGCTGTTCGGCTACAGCGCCGGCGCCTTCACCGGCGCCTCCAGCAAGGGCATGCAGGGCCTGCTGCAACAGGCCGACGGCGGCACGCTGTTCCTCGACGAGATCGGCGACATGCCCCTGGCCCTGCAAACGCGCCTGTTGCGGGTGCTGGCCGAAGGCGAAGTGGCGCCCCTGGGCGCGGCGCGGCGCCAGGCCGTGGACATCCAGGTGGTGTGCGCCAGCCACCGCGACCTGGAGGCCATGGTGGCAGCCGGCGCGTTCCGCGAGGACCTGTATTTCCGCCTCGGTGGCGCGCGCTTCCAGCTGCCGCCGCTGCGCGAGCGCAGCGACCGGCTGACGCTGATCAACCGCCTGCTCAAGGAAGAGGCCGCAGGCGGCGACGCCCCGCTGCAGCTCAGCGACGCAGCGCTGGAACTGCTGCTGGGCTACCGCTGGCCGGGCAACGTGCGCCAGCTGCGGCATGTGCTGCGCTACGCCTGCGCGGTGTGCGACGGCGCGGTGATCCAGCTGGCGCATTTGCCCGACGGCCTGCAAGGCGACGCCAGGGCTGCCGCGCCGGACGAGCCCGCCGGCTGCCCGGAACGCCAGGCCCTGCTCGACGCCCTGGTGCGCCACCGCTGGAAACCGGCGCCCGCTGCCCAGGCCCTAGGCATCTCTCGCGCCACCCTGTACCGCAGGGTGCACCAGCACGGCATCGAAATGCCCGGCAGAAGCCCAGCAACACCGCCCCCGTAGCAGCGGCCCCAGGCCGCGTCCCGCCCCCGCAGTACATCAGGCACCCAACGAAGCAGAAACGGTTCACCCATCCTGACACCTGCGACCAACTTCCCAGCAACCCCGCCAAAAAGCGCACCATCGTCCCATAAAACCACAATAAATGCCGATCAAGCAGCCAATACACAACAGTCTGCATCCATCGTGTTTTCAAAATATTTCGTGAAAAAATCGTTCACGCTGCAATGAAACTTAAACATCCCCTCCCTATCTTGCATCCTGCCGCTGGCGTCAGGTTCCAAACAACCCCTGCCCAGACGCCGCGCCACCACAGAACCTGAGCGACTGCCCAGGTTTCAAAGGACCACTGTGAAAAGGGTGTAGAGCCATGCGTACCTGGGAAGAACCAAAGAAAAAACGCCTGCACATCGAAATCGTGCCGATGATCGACGTGATGATGTTCCTGCTGGTGTTCTTCGTGCTGATCAGCCTCAACGTGATCCCGGCGCTGGGCATCAAGACCCAGCTGCCCGGCGCCAGCCACGCCCAGCAACTCAAGCCGCAGAACAAGGCGATCATCACCCTGGGCCTGGACCAGCGCCTGCAACTGGACGGCAAGGACATCGGCGAAGAGGCCCTGGTCAGCCAGCTCAAGCCGCTGCAGCAGTCCAGCGACAAGCTGGTGATCATCCTCAACAGCGACCAGGGCGTGGAAGTGGCCCGGCTGGTGGCGGTGATGGACCTGCTGAAAAGCAACGGCTTCGCCTCCGTGTCCATCGCTACCCGGAAGCACTGAGCCATGTGGATGCTATTCAAGTCGCGCAAGGCCCTGGCCTGCCTGCCAGCCCTGTGCCTGCTGGCGGCGGCGATCCACAGCGCGTTGCACAGCGAGCTGAAGATCACCCCCAAATACGACGACAGCACCGTGGAGTTGGCGCTGGTGGAGCCCGAAGCGCCGCCACCGCCACCCGAGCCCGTGGCCCAGGCCGAGCCGCCACCGCCGCCGGTGGAAGAAGCCCCCGAGGCCATCGAACAGGCGCCACCGCCCAAGCCCAAGCCGCCGGTGGTGAAACCGCAGCCACCCAAGCCACGGCCGCAGGTGGCCAAGGTGGCCCCGGCGAAACCGGCGCCGGCAACGCCTACCCCGCCCGCGCCGGCCGCAGCGCCTGCGCCGGTGGCCCCGGTGGTCGCCGCCCGGCCCGCCTCGCCACCGCCGCCGCCCAACCCTGCGGACGCGGAGAACCGCTACATCGCCCGGCTGCTGGCGGAGCTGGAAAAGTACAAGCAATACCCCACCGGCCGCGAAGCGTCGCTGCAGCGCCCCCAGGGCAATGTGGTGGTGTGGCTGGAGGTGGACCGCAGCGGCAAGGTGCTGGACTCGGGCATCGAGAAACGCGCCACCAACATGCTGCTCAACCGCGCCGCGCAAACCAGCCTGCGCCGCCTGGAACAGGTGGTGCCGTTCCCGGACACGGCGTTCTCGGGCAAGGACAAATACCGCTTCAGCGCAACGCTTGTTTACAACCTGGACAACTAAAAAAACCTCGACTGCAACACTGACCTCCTTAGGGGAACACCTTGAAACTCAATCAGTTATTCATGACGCTACTGGCCGTGGGGGCTGGCGGCTGGACGCTCGCCGCCCTGGCGGACGACTCGATGAACATTGGTGACGTGACCGTGACCGGGCAAAGCCTGGGTGGCGGCCACATGGTGCAGGAGGACAGCGCCAAGGCGCGTTCCACCGTGACCAAGGAAGCCATGGACCAGATGTCCAGCACCGCCAACGCCCTGGACAAGCTCAAGTACACCCCCGGCATCAACGTTTCCAGCACTGACGCCACGGGCCTGGTGGGGACCAGCCTGACCATGCGCGGGATGAACGCCGACCAGATTGGTATCTCCGCCGACGGCATTCCCATCAACGACTCGGGCAGCTACGCCATCTACCCCAACCTGCTGGGCGACCCGGAAAACATCGGCGAAGTATTCGCCACCCAGGGTTCGTCCGAGGCCGACGGCCCGCACATCGGCTCCAGCGGCGGCAACATTGGCCTGGTGACCCTGCGTCCGGAGAAAGACTTCGGCGTGTTCGTCAAGCAATCGGTGGGCACCAACAACCTGCGCAAGAGTTTTGCGCGGCTCAACACCGGCGACCTCAACGGCTTCCGCACCTGGGTGTCGGCCTCGCACACCGAGGGTGACAAGTGGCGCGGCGGTGGCGGCGTGCGCGCCGACAAGGTGGAATGGAACACCCTGTTCGACGACGGCAGCGGCAACTCCACCAACCTGATCGTCAAGTACAACCGCCAGGAAGGCTACAACTACAACACCCTGAGCAAGGCCCAGTTCGAGGCCGACCCACGGGCCGACTACCCGACCTCGCCGGTGTACAAGAACGGCAAGCTGTCGAGCTACTACAAACTCAACCGCAACAACTTCGAGAACTTCAACGCCTCGCTGACCCAACGCTTCCAGCTGCGCGACAACCTCTCGCTGTCGGTGGCGCCGTATTACTCCTGGGGCGCGGGCGGCAGTTTCTCGGGCAGCGCCTCGACCCTGTCGAGCACCTCGTCCACCGCCGGCAACTACAACCTCGCGGGCCTGGCCTCCAACACCTACTACCGGCCGTCGTGGACCGAGACCTGGCGCTCGGGCGTGACCAGCAAGCTCAAGTGGGACATCAACGACGAACACAGCGTCGACTTCGGCTACTGGTACGAACTGGCTCGCCAGCGCCAGACCCAGCCGTTCATCAGCATCAATGCCGACGGCACCCCGTCCAGCGTGTGGGCCGACTACAACGGCGCCAACCAGGTAACCGACAACAACGGCGTCACCGTGCAGGGCCGCCACTACTACACCGAAACCCCGGCGCAGAAGCTGTGGGCCCAGGACACCTGGTCGCTGGCCCCGGACTGGACCGTGACCGGCGGCCTGGCCTACCAGTACGTGGAGCGCAAGGGCAACCTGATGGCCAGCCTCACCGACGTGCCGGAAAAACGTGACCGCACCTACCACGAGTTCCTGCCCAACTTCAGCCTTCGCTACCAGATCAACGACCGCAACCAGGCGTTCTACAACATCACCCGCAACATGCGCACGCCGCCCAACTACGTGCTCTACGACACCGCCGACTCCATGTACCTGGCCCCCGAGCTGAGCTGGAACCAGGAGCTGGGCTGGCGCTACACCACCAAGGACACCGCCCTGAGCGCCACCTTGTTCCACATCGCCTACAAGGACCGCGAGGTGTCCACCACCAACGCCGACGGCGAATACGAGATGCTCAACGTCGGCACCGTGGTCAACCAGGGCCTGGAGCTGGAGTGGAGCGGCCTGCTGCCGCACAACTTCAACTACTACACCTCGTACACCTACACCGACTCAACCCAGAAGGACGACGTGACGTACAAGGGCGTCGACCTGCCCACCACCGGCAAGCAGCTGGCGAACGTGCCGAAGAACATGTTCAACGCCAGCATCGGCTACGACGACAAGCACTACTACGGCAACGTCGCCGGCAAGTACGTAGGCAGCTACTACGGCGACCTGACCGACGACCAGAAGATCAGCGGCCGCACCGTGTTCGACCTCAACGCCGGCGTGTACCTGCCCGTGGACAAGAAGGTGGTCAAGTCGGCCACCCTGCGCTTCTCGGTGCTGAACGTGTTCGACAAGCACTACCTGGCCTCGGCCAGCACCGTGGCCTTCAACGCCCAGGCCCACAACGGCCTGAGCGCCAGCACGCCGTACTACAACGTCGGCGAAGAGCGCACCGCCATGGTGTCCCTGGAAGTCGGCTTCTGACCCCCGCGGCCGGCGCCCGGGCGCCGGCCATTTAGATAAGGATGCGTATCGATGAACATGAACCTGCTGCACGACCTGACGTTCTACGTGATGTACGGCGCCGCCGCCCTGGCCGCCTTCGTGGTGGTGGAACGCTGCATTTTCTTCAGCTACTCCCTGGGCCGCGCGCGCAAACTGGTGCCGGCGCTGAACCCGCGCGTGCGCGCCGTCGCCGACCTGCCGGCCGAGCTGACCGGCCGCGACAGCCTGCCCTTGCAGTTGCTGGAGCAACTGTATGAAGGCCGCCGCCACCTGCATTCGCACCAGGAGCTGGAAGACCTGGGCCAGGCCATCTACATCGAACTGCGCGGCAAGCTCTCTCGCAGCCTGTGGATTCTGGAAGCGGTAGTGGCCGGCGCGCCGCTGCTGGGCCTGCTGGGGACCATCATGGGCATCATCGACACCTTCAAGGCGCTGGCCGAGGCCGGCGTGTCGGACCCGGGCGAAGTGTCGCGCGGCATCGGCACCGCGCTGTACGCCACTGCCCTGGGCATCTCCATCGCGCTGGTGGGCCTGGTGTTCAACAGCCACCTGCAGGACCGCCAGGAGCAGATCGCCGACCACCTGAAAATGCTACTGTTGCGTGCAGGCCTGGGCACCCGCTATGCGCCCAGCACCGACGCTACCGCCACTGCCGCCCAGCACCGTACCGCCTGACCTGGACAAGGAGTGCCCATGCCCGCCCTACCGTTCGCCCCGCGCCGCGCCAGCCTGCTGGCCGCCGCACTGCTGCTGGGTGCCTGCACCCAGGCCGCCAGCCCGACCAAGCCGGTCACGGTCAACATCGCCGCGGTCAATGATTTCCACGGCAACCTGCTGCCCACGCCCCTGAGCTACCCCATGCCCAGCGCGCCGGGCGGCAAGGTGACGATGAAGGCCGGCGGCATCAACGCCCTCAGCGGCGTGGTTGCCCAGTTGCGCCAGCAAGACCCGCACCTGCTGCTGATTGGCGGTGGCGACATGATCGGCGGCAGCCCGCCGATTTCGTCGATGTGGGCCGACGAGCCGACCCTGGACGCCCTCAACCTGCTGGGCCTGGACCTCAGCGTGGTGGGCAACCACGAACTCGACCAGGGCAGCGCCGAGCTGCTGCGCCAGGTGCACGGCGGCTGTGACTCGCCGCGCCCGGACAAGGCCTGCCAGTTCGACAAGGCCTACCGTGGCGCGCGCTTCCCCTACATCGCCGCCAACCTGATCGACCAGGCCAGCGGCAAGCCGCTGTTCGCGCCGTACCAGATCGAGCAGGTGAACGGCGTCAAGGTCGCCTTCGTCGGCGCGGTGCTGCGCGACGTGGCCTCGGTGGTCACCGCCAAGGGCATGCAAGGCCTGGGCACCGTGGATGAGGCCGACGCCATCAACGCGCAGCTGCCGGCCCTGCACCAGCAGGGCGTGGACGCGGTGGTGGCGGTGATCCATCAGGGCGGCGAGACGTCCGAACACTTCGACCAGGCCGACTGCAGCCACCTGCAGGGCGACATCGTCGAGGTGGCCAAGCGCCTGGCCCCGGAGATCAAGGTGGTGCTGACCGCCCACACCCACCAGGGCTACCTGTGCCGGGTGGGCGACAAGCTGGTGACCCAGGGCGCCTCCTACGGCCGCCTGCTGACCTACCTGACCCTGACCATCGACCCCGACAAGCACCAGCTGCTCAATGCCAGCGCGCGCAACATCGTCGTCGACCCCAAGCGCTACACCGCCACGCCGGAAATCGCCGCGCTGGAAGCCCGCGTCGAGCAACGCAGCCAGGCGCTGCTGGGCAAACCGGTGGCGCGTATCGCCGGCAACGAGCTGACGCGCAACCTGAGCCCGGCTGGTGAATCCAGCCTGGGCGACGTGATCGCCGACGGCCAACTGGCCGCCACCCGCGGCCTTGGCGCGCAGGTGGCGTTCACCAACCCCGGCGGCATGCGCAGCGACCTGATCCTGGAGCCTGGGCAGAGCGCGCTGAACTTCGGCCAGGTGGCCAGCGCGCAGCCGTTCAACAACACCCTGAACGTGCTCACGCTCACCGGCACCCAGCTGCAGGCCCTGCTGGAACAACAATGGCAGGACGGCGACAAGGCCTTCCGGCCGCTGCAGCCCTCCGCGACCTTGCGCTACCGCTGGGATGCCACCCGCCCCGCTGGCCAGCGCGTGGTGCCCGGCAGCCTGACTGTGGACGGCCAGCCGGTGCAGGCCAGCCAGGCCTACCGCGTCACCGTGAACTCGTTCATGGCCGAGGGCGGCGACAACTTCAGCGTGCTGGCCCACGCCGAAAAACGCCTGGACACCGGCCTCAACGACCTGGACGCGCTGATCGCCTACCTGCAAGCCCAGGACCGCGCCGGCACCCCCGCCGGTGCCGAGGCCCCGCCGCGCATTCAGCGTATCCGCTGAGTTCACCTTCCCGTAGCCGCTGCCGCCAGGCTGCGCTGGCCCTCGTGTGCACTGAGCATTTTCAGCGTACGCAATGGCCAGCGCAGCCTGCGGCAGCGGCTACGCGGCGCGGTGTATTACCCGCTAGAATAAAAAACCACCGCGTTTTCAATCAGGCAAGCGATGACCAACCCGAAAATCAAGATTCGCCAAAAAAACGTCGAGAAAATCCTCCTCGCTGCTGAAAAGGTCTTCGCGCAAAAAGGCTATGCCGGCACCGCCATGGCCGACATCGCCCAGGAAGCCGACCTGCCGCGCACCAACCTCAACTATTACTTTTCCACCAAGGAAGACCTGTACCGCGAGGTGCTGATCAACCTGCTGGGCAGCTGGCAGCAGGAAGGCGCCTGCTTCGAGCACTTCGACGACCCGCGCGTGGTGCTCACCAGCTACATCCTGGAAAAGATGACCCACTCGCGCCTGCGCCCGTACGGTTCGAAGTTGTGGACCAACGAGATGATGCACGGCGCGCCGATCTTCCGGGACAAGCTCGACGAGCACCTGGCCATCGACGCCAAGCTCAAGGAAGCCAAGATTCGCCAGTGGGTCGAGGAAAAGCGCATCCGCCCGGTGAGTCCCTCGGCGCTGCTGTACATGATCTGGGCGTCCACCCAGCACTACGCCGACTTCGACCACCAGGTGGCGGCGCTCAACGGCCACCAGCCGCTGTCGGATGCACAGTTTGCCGAGGCGGTGCAGACCATTACCACGGTGATATTGCGCGGGATCGGGCTGGAGCCTTGAGCACAGGCGCTACCGTGTGGGAGCCGGCTTGCCGGCGAGCTTTTCGAGCGCAAAAACTCGCTCGCAAGCCAGCTCCCACAGGTCAGGCGTGATCAAGCGGTGACGGCTGGGCGTCGATGCGTATCTTGTACAGGTGCACCGGGTATTCCACCGTCGACGGCTTGCCGCCGGTGGTGGCCGGGGTACGGTTGATCTGCGCGGCCGGCAGGTACAGGTAGCCGTCCTGAATCCATAACGCATCCACCCACACCAGGCGCGGGTCGGCTACCACCGTGGTCACGGTCTTGTCCGGGGCGATGCGCTTGATGCTGCGGGTGTTCACGTCCGAAGCGTAGATGTTTCCCGCCGCGTCGATGGCCGTGCCCCCGGTGCTCCACGTGTCCAGCCAGTGCTCGGCATGGGCCTCGACAGTCTTGGCGGGGATTTTCGGATCATCCAGGTATTGGGTGGCGATGCGCGCCAGCGGCCCCGGAATGGCCTGGTAGTACAGGTACTGGCCGTCCGGAGAGACCTCGAGCTGGTCCAGCCCTACCCGCTTCTCCTGGCCGTTGGGAATGAACAGCTTCTGGCCATCGGCATACATCGGCAGATGGTCGACGGACCAGGCGTGGCCCTCCAGTAGCGTACGCGCCTTGCCGCTGTCCAGGTCCAGCACCACCAGGCGCTCGGCACCGGGGTCGGTCAGGTAGGCCAAGCGCGAGCGGAAGCGCACGTCATCGAAATAGCTGTTGTCCTTCTGGATGGCGCTGTCGAAGCTGTACACCTTGTCAACCTGGTTGGTGGCAAGGTCGATGCGCACCAGCTTGCCGGCGCCCGGCACCGCATGGGCGCCGGTGTTGATGCCGGTGTTGCCGGCGTCCACGGCCCACAGCTTGCCATCGGGCCCCACGCGCAGGGCGTTGACGTGGAGGAAATGCTTGCCCGGCTCGGCCGCGTTCCAGCGGTTCCACTGGGCATCGGGGAAAGGCTGTAGTTGGCCGTCCTTGCCGATCTCGGCCAACGACATGCCAGGGCCTTCGGACTGGGTCAGCGACACAAAGGTGCGGCCATCGGCGGTCACCGCCGCGCCGTTCCAGATATGCGGCGAGGTCGCCACCTCGATCAGGCGGCTGTCCTGCTGGGTGGGCAGCGTGGGTGGCAGCGCGTCGGCGGCAGTCGCCAACCACGGGCAGGTCAGGGCGAGGGTAAATAGCAGGGGCTTGCTGAAGGGCATGGGCATTTCTCCGGCTTATTGTTTGTCCTGAGTATTGCCGCCGGTGATAGTTCGAATCCATTTGCGAATTTTCACGCATCGATGCCTGCAAGGAATGAATCGTGCCAGCCATCGACCGACCCAAATATTGTATACAACTTTATGGACACAATGACGAAACATTGAATACAGTATAAAAACAACAAAAACCAGGGAACCACCATCATGATCGAGTCCCCGCCTGCCGCTGTGCGTCCTGAAGATGAGAACCTCGGCCCGTTCGCCAACGCGGCGTATGGCCTGCAACACGTGTTGACCATGTATGGCGGTATCGTTGCCGTGCCATTGATCATCGGCCAGGCCGCCGGCCTGTCGCCGGCGGAGATCGGCCTGCTGGTGGCCGCCTCGCTGTTCGCCGGTGGCCTGGCCACGCTGCTGCAAACCCTGGGCATCCCCTTCTTCGGCTGCCAGCTGCCGCTGGTGCAGGGCGTGTCGTTCTCCGGCGTGGCCACCATGGTGGCCATCGTTGGCAGCCAGGAAGGCGGTGGCGTGGCCTCGATTCTCGGCGCGGTGATGGCGGCCTCCTTGATCGGCCTGCTGATCACCCCGGTGTTCTCGCGCATCACCCGCTTCTTCCCGCCGCTGGTCACCGGCATCGTCATCACCACCATCGGCCTGACCCTGATGCCGGTGGCGGCGCGCTGGGCCATGGGCGGCAACAGCCGCGCGGAAAACTTCGGCAGCATGGCCAACATCGGCCTCGCCGCCATGACCCTGGTGCTGGTGCTGTGCCTGAGCAAGGTTGGCAGCGCCACCATCTCACGCCTGTCGATCCTGCTGGCCATGGTCATCGGCACGGTGATCGCCAGCCTCCTCGGCATGGCGGACTTTTCCGGGGTCAGTCAGGGCCCGATCTTCGGCCTGCCCAGCCCTTTCCACTTCGGCCTGCCGACCTTTCACCTGGCGGCGATCATCTCCATGTGCATCGTCATCATGGTAACCCTGGTGGAAACCTCCGCCGACATCCTCGCCGTGGGCGAAATCATCAACACCAAGGTCGACGCCAAGCGCCTGGGCAACGGCCTGCGCGCCGACATGCTGTCCAGCCTGCTGGCACCGATCTTCGGCTCGTTCACCCAAAGCGCCTTCGCCCAGAACGTCGGCCTGGTGGCCGTCACCGGGGTTAAAAGCCGCTACGTGGTGGCCACCGGCGGTGTATTCCTGGTGATCCTCGGCCTACTGCCCATCATGGGCCGGATCATCGCCGCCGTGCCCACCTCGGTGCTCGGCGGCGCCGGCATCGTGCTGTTCGGCACCGTGGCCGCCAGCGGCATCCGCACCCTGTCGAAGGTCAACTACCGCAACAACATGAACCTGATCATCGTCGCCACCTCCATCGGCTTCGGCATGATCCCCATCGCCGCGCCCAACTTCTACGACCACTTCCCCACCTGGTTCGCCACCATCTTCCACTCCGGCATCAGCTCGTCGGCGATCATGGCCATCGTCCTCAACCTGACGTACAACCACTTCACCGCAGGCAACTCCGACCAGCAATCGGTGTTCGTCGCCGGCACCGAGCGCAGCCTGCAGTACCGCGACGTCGCCGCCCTGCGCGACGGCGACTACTTCAGCGGCGGCAAGCTGTACGACGCCGAGCACAACGAAATCCCGCTGCTGGGCGACGCCTCCACCCACCACGCCGCGGCACCCCATCACGGCAGCGTGTCCGCCGTGTCGGAACATTCCTGAGCCTTGTAGGAAGCGTCCGTCGGACGCTTCTGATTCTCTCCCGACACCTTGTAGCCGGCTTCCACCGCGCCTAACCTGCCCTCTCCCAGCGGCCCTCCAGCCTTGATGAAGCCGGCTGGGAAACCGGTTGTTGGGTGGGCTGGTCGGCATGCTAATTGTCGATCCGCTGACGGGGGCGATGTATACGATGCCGGAGGATGTGACGGCGCGGCCGTTGGTGATGGTGGATCAGGTGGAGGCGGCGTGAATGCAATACGGGCGAGACGGCGACCCTGAGGTAAAGGTGTTGCTGGAGAAAATCGAAACTCGCCTGGAGCATATCGAGCAGAACATGGTGACCAGGGGGCAACTGTCGATCTACGCCATGGTGGCAACGCTGGCGGTGTTTGGCGGTGGGTGGTGGATCATCCAACAGTATCTGGCGCCGATTCTCAAGGCGTTGCCCAAGTGATCCGCGCCGTGCCTGCGTGTACGCACATCCAGCATGGACAAAAGATCACTACCATCTCGGATCGTGACGTAGTAATTTGGATCCGACGCTTTTCCTAGTCCGTTTTGCGTCACTGAGCCCCGGGCACTTGTGTTTCGGGGCTTTTTTGTGGGTGATCGCCAGACAGCCATCGCAGACACGTTTTTTGTCTGTAGGAAACCGGGTAGGACGGTTCTGTTTTTCCCCAACCCTGTTGAATGCCTACCTTTCCCCCCATACGCTGACAGCCGAATACAGGACTTCAGGACGGGTTATGAAATGGACGGAAGAATCGTGGCACTGGAAAAGTCGACCCTGGAGATCAGGGAGAAGTTGGTACGCGTGGAAACCAAGCTCGAAGGCATAGAGGCGACCATGGCCAGCAAGACAGACTTGGCCGACTTGAGAACAGCCATCGCCGAAGGTTTCACGGCACAAACCAAATGGGCCATCAGCACGGCCGTGGCCTTGGCCGTCATCGCCTTCACCGCAGCAAAGTTCATCGCCTAACCCTTGTAGCAGTGGCCGCAAGGCCGCGTCGGCGGCTCACCGCGGTGTCTGCAACGCGGCCTTCCGGCCGCTGCTACAGGTTTGCGTCGCTTGACGCATCGAGCCAGCCTCGGTCAGTATCCAACGACTGCACCACGCCTCCATTCAAGCCAGCCTCGCCAAAGCCATTTGCCGGGGCTTTGTCGTCTTTGGCTATTGGAGGCAAATATGTCTAGAGCGCAACGACGACACGATACGCGTCGAATCAAGGCAAAATATTATCGGCAGGCGCGCGCCCGCCTATGGGATGTTGAGGCAAGCCCGCGGGATGCGGGCATGTTTGCCAACCATGGGAAGCTCTGCTCATGCTGGATGTGTGGCAACCCGCGTAGGTTTGGCTTGGTCACTTTGCAAGAAATGCGGGCGGGCGATTATTCAGAGCGAGAAGTTGAATAGGCAAAGACCTACCTCGGTGAACCGCAAGCACGTTGTGACCCCTAACACAGATAATCGCCCGCGACCCCGTTATTCTCGTGCGCGTGAGAATCTAAGATCAAAATCTTCGAATGACGGTGAAGCAATGAAGGGAATTTTGGCAGCCGGTTGCGCAGCGGTGACTATGGCATCGTACGCAGGTACGTATGAAACGATCGTTGACGAAAAGCAAATTAAAAAATAACCGAAGCCATTCCTGCAATTGGCGGCACTTTTGCGACAAGGGCCGCATCCCTCGGAATACAGATTCAGTCCATCACGATCCAGCATGTGGCCAAGGAAGATGCCGAAGGAGATCCTTTCTCCAAGGCTGGAGATATCGCCTATGGAATCAACACAGACGCAGCAAACGTGGTGCGCGACTGCAATCTGCTCGGGAGCGCCGATATCAATAAGCGAGGCACTCGGTACATCCTCGAGTCGAGGACTGCCAACTGGATAGTCAAAGGCGTCTGTGCTGCCCCATGACCTCCAAGCGCCGCGCAGTAAACTGCTGAGAAGCCCTGCATGGCTCGCGCGATGAGGGATACCATTCAACGGAATGACACCATGAAAAAAATACTCCTACTCGCACTTCTACTGACACCGGCTATGGTTCGAGCGGACCCTGGCCCGCTCGACGACCTGACTAAGAAGTGCGAAAAAGAAAAGACCTCTATGTTCAAGGACAATGAGGGAACGCCGAGCTGTGACAAACTGGCAAAAATTTATGCTGACTTCGAAACCAGGACGATCACTGCGAGCAAAGAACTCAGGAAAAAATGCGACAAGGAACAAAAATCATTATTCAAGGAAAATAATGGAACGCCATCGTGTCAAAAGCTGAACGATTTCCTTCGTGATAGAGCCGCTTTCCCAGTTGGCCAAAAATACGGACTGAACAAGGAAACCGGCCAATATTGCTACTTCAATGATGCGGGTGACGTATTGAACTGCCCCTGACGGATCGCCGTAACCGTGAATACCAACGGCGGCCGTGAAATACTGGGCATGATGGGCGGGCCCTCGGAAGCCGAGCCGTTCTGGACTGACTTCTTGCGACGCCTGATGCGGCGGTCAGCGATAATCCGCAGCCGCACCCGTAGCAGCGGCCGCAGGCCGCGTCCCAAGCACTGCGCGGGCCAGGACGCGGCCCATGGCCGCTGCTACAGGGCTGCGCCGGCCCTTTTTCCACGCTGGAGATCTTCAGTGCACGCAGGGGCCAGCGCAGCCTGGCGGCAGCGGCTACGCGAAATCCTGCGCACACCGCACCCGTAGCAGCGGCCGCAGGCCGCGTCCCAAGCACTGCGCGGGCCAGGACGCGGCCCATGGCCGCTGCTACAGGGCTGCGCCAGCCCTTTTTCCACGCTGGAGATCTTCAGTGCACGCAGGGGCCAGCGCAGCCTGGCGGCAGCGGCTACGCGAAATCCTGCGCACACCGCACCCGTAGCAGCGGCCGCAGGCCGCGTCTCAGGCACCGCGCTGGCCAGGACGCGGCCCGTGGCCGCTGCTACAGGTTTCGCGCAGGCCGCTTGAAAACCCAAACAGCAGAAACAACAAAGCCACCCGAAGGTGGCTCTGTTGAAGAATATGGTCGGGACGGAGTGATTCGAACACTCGACCCCTAGCACCCCATGCACGGATGGTGCTGGAACGACCAACGTTTGGGCCTTTATCCTCGGCGCTCGCTGCACCCGACAGCCCAGGAGATCCCATAGCGGCGTGAGAAAGTCACGCAAAAGTCACGCACGCTTTTTCCCTCCCCCGGCGTCCTGCCGAACAAAATCCCCCTTCCTTTATATAGCTGCATCCATCCCGGGCAGGTCGGCCCGAAATATCACCGTGCCCGCCTTCTTCCAGGTGATCATTCCGCACCTGGCCCAGCCACCATCCGCGGCGACCCTGACGGCTGACGCTTCCTGCCAGCCGTTGCAGTCCAGGGGGATCATCATGCTGAACGTCTCGGGCATGACCTCGGCGATGGAGACAGGGATAGACAGCTCGACGCACTCGGTGTCGCTGAACAACTCGACCCTTGCCGGTCCGCGGAATAGAAAGCTCATGACCGCATCAAATACTGTATATGCGAACAGTATCCGAAAGCCGGTTTGCCCGGTCAATGTTGGTTGGCGCGCAAACTATCGTAGGCCGCCGCGCAGGCGTTCCCCCGCGCTACGGCAGAATCAGCGACTTTTGCCAGGTCTCGATTGCGCTCGACAGATTGCTCGAGCACGTTGGCAAGCAGATCGCCAGCGTCGGCTCCTGGCGCGCTTCCGCTGGCAGCGGGGGTATTTGCGCGGGCGCGACTGGCGGTGAGTAGCTGCTGGACTCGCTTGCGCAGCCCGTCAGCAGAAGCATTGGCAGAAGCAGCATCAGTGCGGGCTTGTTCCAGTTTTTGCGTGGCATCGGTTTGCACCTTCGTGATGGCGGCCTGGTTGGCCTCTTCGGTTTTCCGGGCGGCCTGCTCGGCAGCGGCCCGGGCGGTGGCGTCGTCGGCGTCTCGCTTGTCCCATTTGGCCTGCCACTTCGCGTCGGAAACGGTCAGGCCGTGGTGGTAGATGCCATAGACCGAGACGGCGAACAACAGGAATACCAGCAGGCCCAGGCCGATGTTGGCGTAGATTTTCGTCATACCAGCACCTTCAGCGCGCGTTGGTAGATGGTCAGGCGGTCGGCGGCGCCGTTCTGGCCGCCGTTCACGCGCTGGGTGATCTGGGTGAAGTTGCCGGCATCGGCCAGGGTGTTCAGGCCGTTGATGGACCAGAACCACCCGGCGGACAGCGCGGCATTGGCCGGCTGCGCGAGAAGGTCGGGGTTGCCGATCAGGTCCAGGCCCAGGGCCTCCCCGCATTTGGCGTAGTTCGCCCGGCCCGTCACCTGGATAAGGCCCCGGCCGCGGTAGGCCCAGCCGTCCCCCGAGGCCGTCGAGCCATTTCCCATGCGGTCCGCGTAGACGATGTTGGCGATCTTCTCCGGCTGCCGGGCGACCTGGTTGGCCAGTGCCGCGGTGAATCGGGCCGGCCAGCACGACAGCAAGGCCTGGGCGCTGTAGTTCAGGTTCTCCACCAAAGCGGTGAGCTGGCCCGACTCATGCCCCACCTGCGCCAGGAACGCGGCGATGCGCGCCGGGGTGATGATCGAGTACTTGCCCATGGCGGTGTTGAGCACGGGCACAAAAACGCCGGCAACTGGGCCGGCGTTCGGGAGGATCTGCAGCAGCTGCTGCTGGGTGATGGGCATGCGGCTTTCTCCAGGCGAAAAAAAGCCCGCGCTTGGCGGGCTGATCAGGTTGGCTGAGCTGGCCAGGCAGGGCCGGCGGCCGTCAGGTCGACCCGATTCACGGCGACCCGGTACTGCTTCCAGGTCTTCAGCGCGGCGGTTTCCGCGGCCGTGGCCGTGTTCAGATCTACGGCGTCCTGCAAAGGCGCGATGGCCAGAGCTGCCACGGACAGCAGGCTGTCGCGCATCTGGGTATTGGCCGACAGGATCTCTGCGGCGGTTGGTACCACGGCTGCCGGGGGCGCGAACGCCTTGCCGTCATAGGTCCAGCCGATACCCGCCCCCGTATCCCCAATCGCCACCAGGGTGACGCCGGTTGGCGGGGTGTAGCCCTGGGCCGGAGATCCTCCGTTACCGTCCTCGTCTGGTTCGACGGCGGCCGTGAATGGCACGCCGTCCCAGACGATGATGTTGGTGACTGCGCCGTTCTCGACGCTTGCGTAGGTTTCTTCCATCACGTGTATTCCTCGATGATGACTGCGCCAGTCGTGCCATTTGCGCCAGCGGCAAGTACGGCGCCAGAGTTGCTTGCACCGCCACCGCCGCCAGCTCCATAACCGAGACCAACAGTTCCCGCCACAGAAGTAGCAGTGGACAGCAGATTGCCAGGGCCGCCACCGCCGAACGGGTTGCTGCCGCCGCTGCCAGACAGCACGTAACCGGTGCCGGACGCAGCGCCATGCATACCGTTCCCGCCACGCATGTTGAACACGTTGCCACCCGATGCCGTGCCGCCTGACCCACCAAGACCGCCTTGTGGAGGAGCTAGCGGCCCCACAAGCGCGCCGCCCGTGCCACCGTTCGCCGTGAGCCCGGCGAAGGTTGTGGCTCCCCCTGCGCCGCCAGCTGTGGACGAGCTTGGGGCGCCTGCGCTCCCGATTGTTGCCGTGGTGCCAGACAGGCTACCGATCGGCAACAGACTCTGCGCGACACCGCCAGCACCGCCGCCGCCTGCCCCCGCCACCGTTCCGGAAGTGGTAGCGCCTGCTGTACCGCCCGCCGCGCCGCCCCCAATCACTGTCACGCGAACTCTCGTTGTCCCCGAGGTTGCGGTGTAGACGCCGGTCGCGGTGAGAATCTGTATGCCTATCAACCGGCCAGTAGCCAGAGATACCGCACTCTGTACGAAAGCGGTACTGGCTGCCTGGGTAGTGCTGGTCCCTGACGTTGCAGTTGGCACCGTTGGAGTGCCAGTCAAAGCCGGTGAAGCGAGCGGCGCCTTGAGGTTGATCGCGGTCTGCAGCAATGTCTGCACTGCCGCTACGAAAGCGGTCGATGCAGCCTGCGTGGTGCTCGTGCCGGCCGCCGCAGTGGGCACTGTGGGGGTGCCGGTAAGCGCAGGGGAAGCGAGCGGTGCCTTCAGGTCAATCGAAGTCTGAAGCGCTGCTCGTATTGCGTCGGCAAAGGCTGTGGTCGCAAGTTGGGTGGTGGCGGTACCACTTGCGGCAGTAGGGGCCGTAGGAGTTCCGGTAAAGGCTGGAGAGTCCAGCATCGAAAACTCTTTCCATGCCAGCCACGAATTGGAAGCCTTAGTCCGATAAAAGATGCGAGATGGTGACGACAGCGTGCTAAATATTTGCAGGGCCGCGCTGCCATCAGCAAAAGGAATATGGACAAAACTGCCGTTGGAAGTGATGGGCTGATTTGATGCAGTTGAAGATGCGTAATAGAAGCCGCCCGCACTAACTGTATTGAGGTCGGCAATATTGGGGGCATTTGGCGTACCAATCCCGAAAGCCGCCATGCCCTGCAACAACGCAAGCATGGTCGCGATCTGATTCGAACTTGTACCAGCAGCGGCAGTTGGAGAAGTTGGAGTGCCGGTCAAAGCTGGACTGATGAAATCAGTCTGTTGCAGTCCGATGTTAGTGCCATCGCAATAGATATTAGTTGTTGTGCCGCTGGTTACTACAACTCCCGTACCTGAAGCCGTTTTCAGGGTAATGGTGAAGGCGCCCGTGGTGTTATTTACTACCTGCCAGTGGCCAGCCTGAGCGGGGAAGACAACGGCTTTGTTGGCGGTCACTGCGCCAGTCAGGATCAGAATCGCCACGCCATACTGGGCCTGGGTCAGTGTGGTAGTCGTACCGCCAGCTATCGACAAGCTGACCGCACCATTGACGGCCGCCTGAACGAACCCATCAGTAGCCAGAAGCGTAGAGCTATCTCCTGGCGCCTGGGTGGGCGCGCGCGGGCTTCCGAGGAAGGTTGGCGAGGTAATTGGGGCTGCGCCAAGGTTCGTAAGCGCACCAGCTGCAGTGGTCGCACCCGTTCCGCCCTTCGAAATCGGGAGCGTGCCGGTGATATTGTCGACTGTGGTTGGCCATTGACCGGGGAGCAATAGACTCCAGATGCCAACATCGCCCGACCCTTGCGGAGTGATAGCGATGTTGCTTGAGACGGCCTGGAACAAGTTGCTGGCGTAGAAGACGAAGGCGCCGGCCTGGTAGTTCACATCGCTGCGCCACGAAAGGCAACCCTGCCTCTCTATCTCCTGCAGGCCGAGATCCACGCGGATCTGCCAGTAGTTCTGCATCCGCGCAGTGGGAGGTTCAGCGGTTGCACTCCCAACCCATCCTTGCTCAATAACGCCCTGGTCAGCCGTCGAGGTTTCGCCACCCATTTGGTCGGCAGCGGCATCCTCTGCCCATACGAGGTTATAACTTGCAGGACGAGTCATTAGCTGCCCCCATTGATCGAAGTGATTTCAACACCCATCGGTTTCGGGATGAGGTCGTAATTGACGGCCAGGTAATAGAGCACGCTGCTGTAACTGGTCGTATTCAGGTTGATGGTCATGGTCATGTCCTTGTTGTCGATGACCGTGCAAGAGATGCCGAAAATGTCGTCCACCGCCTCCTTCACTGAGTCGATAGTGCAGAGGATGGAGTTCTTGTAGATCTTCCCTTTGATCACCGACCTGAATGCGTAGTCGGGAATCGGGATGGTCTGGGTGGCGGCAGAAGCGTCGTAATACGGCGCCTGGTTGTATCCCTTGGCGAGTAGATCGCCCAGGTATCCGAAGTACTCGAGTGCAGCCATGGAAATACGGGGGCGCTCGGTTATGCCAACGATGCGGCCGACGATATCGAGCATCACGCCAGAAACGTTTTGGTAATCGAGGATGTAGTTGAGTATCTGCAGCGGATTTTCGAGGCTTGATGCAACGAGAGACGGGATAGTATCGATCCAGCGGACCAACTTTGGCCCCTTCTGGTACCACCCGTATATGCGCGACTCAGCCTTCGACACATAATCGAAATTGGCGTCAGGCATTGAGGGGTTACTCGTAGGTTATGTCGATGTTCTCGGCGTTGATCACCGCCAACTGGTTGTAGGCAATGGATACGGTAAGGGCCGTGACCGCGTCCGGATTAGTGCCGATGTAAAGCGAGTTGATCATGCCGGCGCCCGCGACCACGTAGTTCGCCGGGGTATAGAGCCGTCCAGCCGTGACGCTTTCGCCGATCTGGAATCCTCGCTTGATGAAACCGCTGGTCTGGGTGAATCCCTCCAGTGAGTAGGACACCGTCTGAATCTTGATCGTCGTCTTGTCGCTGTCCGAAAGCGTGGTGCTGGTGATCGACATATCCTCGTAGACGGTAACGAGCTCTGGCCGGAAGAAGCTGAGCGTGACCGGATTCCCGCTGGGAGTGGCCGTCAAGCCGGTGACCATGTAAGCGTCCAGGTCCGTGCGGTCCGAGTTGTCGCCGCAGCCTGGCGATTTAACCGAGGCGAATGCTGCAAGAATGTCCGCATCGGATCCGCCATCCACGATGAGCATGATCGACTTTGGCATCAAGCCGTTCGCATCGACGACCGTTCGGGTGTTCTCGTAGATCTTCACCTGCTTGACGCCAGTGATCAGGTAGACAGCCGAGTAAAGGGCGTCGATGACGTTGCTTGATCGTGTAGCAACTGCCACGTTGCGCCGGAATCGGTAATCGGGATCGCCTTCCTGGGCGTCACCTACCGAAGCTGCTACCGGGTTGGTTACGCTGGTTACGCCGGCCGGCACCGAACCGTAGATGGACGAGAGCTCACCCACGTTGGCTGTCTGCGCGCCGGAGGTGGTGCAGGTCACGCTAACCGTGCCATTTCCATCACTTCCCAGCGTGATAGCACCATCGGTAGCCCAGAGGGTGTCAGTCAGGGTGTTGCGGATGGTCGTACCCGCTGGGACCGGTGCGTTCGCATTCCCCTTAAATGTCGCCGTGCACGTCGAGTACGTGGCGACGGCGCGCGGAATATTGCTGATAGCCCCGATTCGGTCCAACTGCAGTCCCACGGCGCTATTAGGGTCCAGGGTGTTGTAGACCGAGGTCACTAGCTCATCAAGGTTGCCAAGGGTTTCGGACCAGGCTTGCAGGGCCATGCCGTCTGGGGTGGACGAATCAAGATCCCAGCCTGAATCGATATCCAGGTACTGCGCCTTGAGCGCGGCCAAGTATTCCTGGGTGGTCGTTAGAGTAACGCCGCTACTGGTAACTGCCGCCATGGGTTACTCCGAAGTCGTATAAGTGACGGTGGCGACGGTGCCGGTTTGATTTGTCACAGTCATGTTCACGGTATAAGTGCGCGTGGCCCGGTCGTTAACCAGGCTGAAGTCGGTGATCTGGGTAACGCTCGCCGACTGCAAGACCGATTGCTTGAGCAGGATTTCCACCATCGCCGGATCCGTCTTTCCAAGCAGGCCGTCGAACCATGGCGTGCCCTTGGTCTGACTGAGGAAATCCTCTGTGGTGATCTGGCGCAGCAGGTAAACGACGCTGGCGGCCAGTTCCTCTTGATCGGACAGGAAGACGCTGGAGCCGCTCGTCACGAGATCGTCTCCGTCGAAGTTTCTGATCATGGGGATCTCTATCAGGTCAGGCGCTTGGCGGCCCGGAGGTGGCATTTCCGGCCATGACGCCGGTGTGAGTGTGCGTCTGGCCAATGTTCACACCGTTGTGGGTGAGGCCAGAGGATGACAGCACCAGGGTTTGCCCCCCGGCCGTCAACGTTATCGAGCTTCCGGTGGAAACGATCGTGGTGCTTTCCATTTTCAGGCTGATAGAGGTGTCGGTGGCCGTGATGGATACCGTTCCGCTCTTGTTGGCAAGGCCGGCGCCGGCACTGGGCATTGGGGCAAAGGCGGTTGCTGCGGAGCGCACGCCGGGCTGGAACATCGCATCGGTAGCGTCGAACATCCGCAGGCTGGAAGGCTGCACCGAGCCGCCGGCGGTAAGCCAGTCATCAATGCAACGCTGGGAGAAGTGCGCCCAGCCTTCGTCGCCTTTGCTCATTGCATAAAAAAAGGCCCACGATTGTGAGCCTGGGAACACCACGGGCACGTCAACAAGGACCGAGATGTCCTTCCAGATGCCTTTCTGTCGACGCTTCACTCCAAGCTGGATCTGCGCGCGCTGGGTGCCGGGGTCAAATGCAATCAGCGTGGCCGGCAGGCTGGTGTAGATCTTGGCCATACCGCGCTTGAAAGACATCTCCAGCATGTCGCTCACATTCAAGTGGCGATCAACCATTGTCGTCTCCCGAGGTGATGGGGTTCCAGGCTACTCCGCGGGAATAACCCTGAATTGATGTTGACCAGTAGTCAGAATAGAAATCACCGGTATGGATGATCGAACTGGCGTAGTACTTTCCTGACTTCGTTTGCGTGAACTGGGTCTGATCACTTTGGTTCGCACCCTGCGCCGACACCACGCTATAGCGGCTCTTCACCACGATTTCGTCGCCTGGCAGGATCTTGGTATTCATCCGTGTCACAACGTTGACCGTGGGCCCGGCAGTGAACACTGGCGAGCCCTCCATACCGGTGTCTGCCGAGATCTCGTGACTGACGCCAGTACCCATATCGCTGCCAGGCAAAAGCAAGATTTTGTTTACCAGCCTGTAGACAATGAAGCCGAACGACTGGCCAAGATCATCGAGAACTGCATATGGAGGCGCAGCGGCGGAAAGCCTAGAAACCCTGCCCAATGAGGGCCAGAAGGTTTGCTGCGGGTCATTTATCGGCGGAACAAACGTTACGGGCACTCCAAGCTCTTCCGCCACCTCCTGCACGATGTCGCAAACCCTTGTGCCGTTTCCCCAGGTTTTGTTGATGCGCGCGCTGGTTTCGGCCTCGCTGATCATCGAGCAGTACAGCAGCAGGTACTGCTCAGGCCCGAACTTGCCCTTGCTGGGCGTGAACACGTTACCGTCGAATATGGTGTCGAAGCTGTCGTTATAGCCGGCCACCAGCTTGACCCGGTCGTATTTGCTGATGATCTGGTCCATTGACGTGACATTCAGCCCGTAAATCGTGATCTCCGCGGTTCCTTTGATTGACCCCATGCCTGGGTAGTAGCTGACCCTGAACTGAATCTGCACCGGCGCCGTCATTCGCAGATACTCAGTGCTGGTGGTCGAGTACAGCGTCAGTTCGTAGTAGCGCCCGTAGAGCACCCCCATGTCAGTACTCCCAGGTCAGGGTGTTGTCGATACCCAGATTTGCCACAGTGGCGGGATCGCCGGCGAGGTAGAGCTTTCCGATGCCCAGCTGCAGGCCGTCCAGCAGGTCCATGTTGGGATGGAGTCCGCGCCCCTGGAATACCGGAGTGCCCGACGAGTCGTACATGCTCACCGTGTAGTAGGAGAATCGAGTCAACCAGGTGAAGCTGAACGTGTAGGCTCTGTTGCTCAGCGACGACTGGAAGGTGAAGTAGCTATAGCTGCTGGGCAGCGAAAGCGTTTTTGTCGTCATGAAGGAACCACCGTGCCGGCATTCACCGAGCTTTGCCCTTGAGTCGACTCAGTACCTCCGCCGAGGACGGTGGTAACTGTACCGGTCCCGGTGTTGGATATGATGGTGGGCTGGGCCAGATCGATCTGAAAGATGCCCCCCAACTCGGAACGCTTATCCACTACCGATCGCACCCCAACCACCACCACATTCTTGTAGGTTTCCTTTGTGCCCACGAAGTTGATTAGCGCGCCGCTCACCTTCAGGTAGTGCAAGGCGTTCTTCACAGTCGTGGACCGCGTTGAAGAGGAGCTGGATAGGGTTGCGCCCATACCCAGACCAAGAACTGCCAAGACTGTTGGGCTGAGCTTTGATACAACCGCCCCAGCAGCCGCGCCGATCAGGTTCGACCCGACGGTTGATGCCGCGCTAGAGCTGGAGGCCGTCAGCACCTTGAAGGGGTTGTCGCTCACCCCTACCGTCACTGTGAGGACGTTCGGCAGCTGGATTGCATGGTCAGAGGCAATAGCTCCGCTCTCCAGCGGGTATTGCGACATCCTGGAAGAGACGTACTGCATCTCGGACAGAATGGCATCGAAGATGATCGGCGTGAATCCATTCCCGCCGAGGGTAGGCACCTTGTTTAGAAAGATCGCTGCAAGGCTCATTGGTCAAGGTCCGTACTCAAGTGGGACATAGCTACGGTCATCTGCCCCTGGAAGTGATCGCTGGCCGCACGCAACGCCTCGCTGGTGATCTTGTGGACGTCTGTCGAACCGCGAGCGTCGATGTGCACCGTGTTTCCCTCACTCGCTTGCGGTTGAGATTGGGTAAGGTCGATGCTCGGCGGCGCAGGTGGGTTGGCAACCATGTTGTAGGTGTCAGGGATGTCGCCAGGCAACTGTGCATTTCCAAGCCCCTGGAATTGTCGTGGCCGATATTGCGGTGATCCTAGCTGGCCGGGCAACGCGGGAGGAGATGGCAGCCGAGCATCATCCTGAGGAAGCATTTCGTAGGAAATCACTGGCCGCTTCGAAGATCCAGCGAGAGCCGGGACCTTGCTTTCGATGGCTTGGACCTGACCCTTGGGGCTGGATTCGGCATTTGGTACCTGGCCGCTATTCAGCTGCTCGGCAATTTGCATGCGCAAGTTTGCGTCAGCAGGGTTGTCTGCAGGGCGCTCATACATCTCCCGCATGACGCTGGCCGACTGGGAAGGACTTTTGGTTTTCAGCAGCGCTTCACCAGCAGACTTCTCCTTATTCTGCAGTTCGTACAGGATGAAATTGAGCTGGTCCTGCTCGCTAGAGCCCTTGATATCCTTGCCGAAGAAGTCCTTGAATTCCTTTTGTCTCTCTGGGTGCCACTGGGCCAACCCGTACGCCTGCCCATTGTCCCCGACCGCATCTGTCTTCAGTCCGCTCTCTGCGACAAGGTTTGCCACCATTCCAGAGGACTGTTCACGGGTGTAGCCGTTATCCATGAAAAACTTCAAAGCGCGTTGCTGAGCATCGCTTTGGCTGCCCTGCGCCAGCGGGGCCGGCTGATCCATAGCGGGTGCCTGCTGGAGCCTGGCCTGGAACTCAGGCCTGAGCGGTTTGCTCACGTCGTCATCTACGTGGGCGCTCGGCATTTTGTCGTACACGGCACGCTGGGCGGAATCATAGCCTTGAGCGACCAGGTTGCGTGCTGCAGGGAACTGGTCTCCTATCGCGCGAAAATACCCTGTGACGGCACCCTTGTAGGCCCCGACGGCGCCGCCCTTATCCCAGCCCTCAGCGCCCCCCTTGTACGCGCCCTTGGCGATATCCAAAATTGGCACGTGGCCCTGCACAAAGCCTGATACAGCGCTCTGGACATTTTTGTCTTTCAGGACGTCAACGGCGCCCTTCATGTCTCCCTTGCCAACATGATCTGCAAACTGGGTGATGCGATCGGCAATACCGCCCTGGGCAAACATTCCATCTACCCGCTTGACGAAGTTGTCCAGCGAAGGAAGGAAGTCTGCTCCGAGTTTGTTCCGTAGCCTGTCGAAATCGGCAGTGAGGTCTACCAGTGAGTTTTCGAAAGCCCGGGCGTTCGCCACATCTTGATCGGTATAGGTTGATCCTGGCTTGTCAGATTGTTTGATGCCGGTTCGGTAATCTTGCTCCAGCGTCATGATGGCTGGTTGGTTGAGACCCAATGAACTGGCTATTCCTTGTCGCTGCACTGGGTCTTGGACTCGTCCAAGCTGCCGCTTGATCGTGTCGACAACATCCATAGTTGGACGCCTGAACGCATCTGCGAAATCAGCTGGAACGCCGCCATAGCGTGCAATGTCGATTGGGATATTGCCGACCTGTGAGCCAACCTTTATTCGCTGGGCAGCCTGTAATATCTGTGTACCTACATCGTCCTCGCCCGTGATCTTTTTCCCGAATCGGTTGAAGTTCTGAAAGTCAGACTTGGACACGCCATAGGTACTGGCACTTACCTCAGTACTCAATGCTCCATTTGCATAAGAAAAAGAGTTTGCCGCTAGACCGCCAATTCCGGCGGCCGCCAAGGCTATTGGCCCCCCTCCCGCCAACATGGAGAACAGGCTGCCAGAAAGAGGGCCAAGGCCAGCAGCGCCAGCCCCCCTCGATAGCAAAGCAACTGCTGCCTGAGTCTCCTTGCGGAAACTTGCCATCTGCTGCGTCGCTGAGCCCAGGCGCGTCTGGAGCACATTAACCGAGCGAGGCACGCGATCAACGGCCTTTCCGAACTTGTCGATACCCTGTTCAACTGCCCGCGCGCCAGCCCCAGTGTCGGCCATGTTCTTTCCGATCCGATCGAGGCCAGTCTTGCCCCGATCGCGCGCTGCTTTGTTGATTGCATTGTCCAGGCCGTTCACTGCCTGAGTGCTTTCTTCGAAGCTGGCCTGGTCTACCGTTACGCCTAGCTTTACCAGCAGCGCGTCGATGACTTCTTCTGACATTGGTAGCTCCAAGAGAAATGCTATGCTGCGATTTTTTGAGCGCAGGGCTAGCTATGAAGGACAACAAGGTGTGCCCAGATTGCGGGACAAGCTTTTCAGCGTCGGCCATCGTCTGCCAGAACTGTGGAAGCGCGAACAAGCTGGAAGCCAGCCTTAGGAAGAAGCGCCAAATTTTTATAGCTATCGGGATTGCGATAGCTGCAATTGCGATTTATGCCGCCCCGGGGTCAGATACAAGCAAGGAAGCAGTTGCACCAGGCCGAGTTGTTCCAATTATTGAACTGATTAATGCCTACGACGCGAATGAGGTCGCGGCAGACGGTCAATATGGCGGCGAGAGAGTCAGGACCTGGGGGGCCGTCAAGAACGTCGGTGTCCTGATGGGCCAGCCATACGTGGTATTAAACGACGGTGCGCATGAGGCCAAGACAGACTTTCAGGGCCTTTTTGATGAGGATCAGAGGCGCCTAGTAGGCAACCTATCAAAAGGGGATACAGTCTCGGTCGAGTGCACAATTGACAAGATGCTGATGAATTTGATGGCTGACCATTGCGTTTTCATCAGCCCCCATTGAGCATCACCGCCGGCGCGCGGCACTCATAGCGCGCTCGTACATCGCCTCCATCTCATCAAGCACATTGTGCATCTCGATGACCTCTCCCAGGTCAAGAGTCCCGTCAAGCATTTGCTCATAACGGGCCAATGGCGCCGGGCACGCGGTGGAAGCCACACAGGGGCGCCAAAGGAACCAGTTCGTCTTGCTTACGCTGCCCCCGCCTGCTCGTCGGCGCTTTGAGGGAGCAGCGCGAAAAAACCCTTCAGATTTTCCCGTAGGACGTAGGCGACCAGTAGGTAGTAAAACTGGATGTTGTCCTGGAACAGGTTGGGACCGATAGGAAGCACAACATTGCCTTGACCGTCGTCACGCAGCACCAGGTCGCCTGCGCCGTTGCGCAGAGCCAGCGCGGTCAGACGCTGCACGGCATCGAACGGGGCGCGCAGCAGCGCCATAACCAGCTCAGCGTCACCTGATGGATTCTTCTCGCTGAGGAACGAGATCAAACCGACATTCACAGCCAGGTGCAGCATCTCTTCTTGGGCCTTGGCCGGCGCAGTAGTGCCGCCGTATTCAACACCACCAATTTGAATCTTGAGTTGACGAGCCATGTCATTCCTCGAGTGTAAGGCCGCCGAAGCGGCCATTTGGCTGGTTATACCTCTTCGGAGTCGTTGAACTCGAAGATGAACTGATCATCGGAGACGTTGGTCTTGCCACCGCGGCCGAGCTGCCCACGGTTTGCGAGGATCCCGCTGTAGAACACCAGCGACTCACCCGATCCGGACTGGCTGAAAGCGCCGTAGAAATCGACCCGTGTTTTGTCCAGGGCGATGATCTGGCGCGCCTCATCAGACCCGGGCAGCAAGTGCACCGTCACTCGCTTTGCCCGAGTGACGTTGTCGAGACGCACCGAGCCGCCGCCGGTACCGCGCTTGAGCGCCGCACGCGGTTCGATGTCCTCGATCACGATAGGAGGGTCGGTGTCGCCGAACGAGCTGATCGTGATGCCGTTGATGGAAAGGTTGGCGCCCGCGGCCCCGTAGTTGGTCATTGACATGTGTTATCACTCCACGTAGAGGCTGACGGGGATGAAGTGGGCGGCGCCGTCGCGCAGCACGTAGACGTTGAGCACTGGATATTGGCGCTGTTGCCGCTCAGCAGTGGTCAGACTTTCGACTTCGGTTGGGTCGTTGTCGATGTAGTACCCGTTGGCCAGATACAGGTCCTTGCCGGTGTCCGGGTCGGTGATGTAGCCAGCCCCCAGGAAGCCGTTGTCGAAGTACGATTTGCAGACGTTGCCGGCCTCAGTGATAGCTCCAGCGAAGTTTTTGGCATCCAGCCCACGCTTGGTCTGCGGCTGGACAAGCCAGTTGAACAATCCCACCTGCAGAGCGTTCACGAGCATGTCCACACCGATCACATCGTCGATCCATTCGCCATTGGCAGAGGGCGACTTGGTGTTCATCGACATGCAGCCGGTGGTGCTGCCGCTCGAAATAACCTTCGAGAAGTAGGCGCAGTTTTTGTTCTTCAGGATCCCGATAGCGGTCGAGGACAGAGAGTCCGCTGTGACGCTGGTCAGGGTTTGATACTCACCAGTGATGGCGGTATTTGCCCCGGCCGGGTTCCATTTGGTGAACTTCCCGGCAAGTGCATTCATCGGGTAGCCCTGGGTTGGATCGGCAGCCAGGGTGGATGGGGCGCGGAACCCCTGGAACACGTGACGGGCACCCAAGCCAGCAATCACCGATGCGAGATCGGTGGTCGAGTCCGCAGTGACAGCCGCGGCATCGCTAACGCTGACCCACACCGCGCGATTCGACGCATCCGCCCATGAAGCCAAGGCAGACACGTTGCCGACCTTCACGTCTCCATTTTTGAAAAATTGGTTGTAGCGCCACACGCCGGACGCAGCAATCTGCGAGGCGGCCACAGTCGGGTCGACCGAGGAGTTTTCTTTCATGAAGATGGTGAACGTCGGCGAGCGTGTCTTGTTGGAGAAATAGGTTGACGCCAGGTAGTAGATCTCGGACGTGGTGCCGAACAAGGCGATGATGTCATCAAGACTGGTGAAATCCTGATAGGTGTTGATCGGGAAGGTTCCGGCGGTCACCAGGTCCGTCAAGTCCGCAAACGCCACCGAACTGGTGAAGTCAGCATCTGCGAGGCCCGACGACGAGATCGACACCGAAATGGGAACGATGTTGGAGATGTCAACTGGCATTGTATTGTCCTGATTGAAGTTTGCGGAGGGTCAGGGCGTCGGTCACTTCGTAGCGGAAGCCGGCGGCGCGCAGGACGGCATAGGTGGTCTCGACCTCGGCATAAAGCGTCAGGTCGCATTGGTAACGGGGTTGCATACCGGCGTTCTGCAATGCGGTCAGGTTCCGCGGCTGGCTCGACTTGAACCATCCGGCCTTGTTCTGGCGCAGCAGCGAAGCGATATCGGGCCTGAAGTTTCCATTGGGCAGGTTCATCACCGCAGTGCCGGCGCCATCGTTGAACAGGTTCACCGAGAGCTGGAACACCATCGTGGTCTTCATGGTGACGTCCCAGTCCGTCCAGGTTCCCAGCGACGGGTCTGCCGGCTCCACGGCGGGCACGTCGACATAGTCGAATGTGGGCCAGCCATAGGCGCGCAGCGGCACGAGCAAGTAGGAGGCTGAAAGATCAGTCCCACCAGGCATTGGCCGACCCTGATTGGCGAGAATGACGCGGTTGGCCGCCGCGCCGGTCAGCGAGCAGATGATCTGCTGCCAGATCGGGTTGAGGTCGTTGATGTCCTTCATCCGTCACCTCGGTACCGCTCCACCATCGCCCGGCAGTAGCTGCGCCATGGCCGGTTGTCGCATTGCCTGACCCGCCATTGGCGCATCGCCAGGCCGTCCGAGAACTCCAGCAGGTCAGCAAACTGGCCGCTGTCGTCCGGGTACAGGTAAATGCCCTGGTTGATGTGCACGATCTTCCAGTCCTGGGGGTTGAATGCACCGGAAGTGCCGACCATGGCCTCCACGCTCTTGGGTGAGGCCTGCTGGATGTTCACCAGGGTCAACCGGGTGCGTGTGGATTCTCCGGCGTCCTGCCATACCCCGCCTGGCCCGGTGTAGTCGCCTGCGCCTGCGCGAACGAGCCATACACCCCCATCTGGGGTGGATACGAAGTCCGAGTCGATATGCCCTTCCATCGTGAGCATGACTACACCTCCACTCGATAGGTAATCTTGCTGACCAAAATCCCGTGATCGATGAGAGGCTTGCTCGACCCCTTCTGCCGGATCGTCGACTCGGCGTTGGGCGGGTTGATCCCTTCCTTGATTGCGTCCCGGCAAAAGGCTGAGGCCCGGCTGCCGAGTTGATGTAGCCCGTTGAGTAGCGTCAGTTCGCCCGAAATCACCTTTGGGATGATCGCCCGCCAGGCCTTCTTGATGTCTTCCGTGTGCGCCCGCAACGGCACCCGCAGGAAAGAACGTTCAGGGATGATGATTTGGTGCGGCCCAGTCACACCAAGAGCCATGACGCCCTTGCCTGTAGGCTGGAACCGCACCTTACCGTCATGGGCGTCATCCACGCTGTTGTATCCGTACTGCGTGCCGCCAGGGTGATTGATGGTCGCCCCGAACTCGTGAATGGCGCCCAGCCTGGCGATGGTCATGCCGTCCTGCTCGCCAGATCCTTCTGGGATGCCGATGAATACAGCACGGTCGCGCACGCGCGCCTGAATCTTCTTCAGGGTCTCGCGCAACTGGGCCTTGGTCTGGCCGCTCACCTCAACCTTGATATCCATGGCTACACCATTGCTGGGCCGATGATGCGCGAACGCAAGCGCAGGAATTCCTTGCCGTAGGCGGTCAGGTAGAGATCGCCGTCGGCAGTCGCCTGGTCGTAGCCAGGGACACTGACCGCGTAGCTGGTCGACTCATCGCCAACCGACTTGCTGGCCACTTGAGCGCCGGGAGTGGGGATAGAGCCGGCCTGCATCTGCTGACTCTGCATCCTGCGCTTGGCCAGCGCGTGGGCTGCGTAGGCAAACATGCCGCGCTGCTTGATCGACCGAACCGGCTTGCTGTAGCTGCCCCAGCGCGGTCCGGTCTCGTTGTCTGCGTCCTGCAGGGCGATCAGCACCTGGCCGGCTGACCAGGCACTGACGTCGCTGAATTCGGGATAGGCCGCGCGAAAGGCATCCATCACATCAGAAGTGATGTCCATGAGGGATCCTCGTGAAAGGGGCCGAAGCCCCGGGCATTACAGGCCGTCGAAGTACGCGGCGGCCTTGGGAATGCGCCACTCCACGCCACCAGTACGGCAGATGGCTGGCACCTTGAAGTTGATGTTGTCGGCGGTGGCCGGCGCCAGGAAGCGCAGAGGCATCACGTCGTGACCTTTCACGACGCGGATGTCCTTCTTGTATACGACCAGGCGCTTCGAACCGTTCTTGCCGGCCTTCTCGAGCAGCACGTCCCAGTCGAACATCATGTTCGGGAAGTTCTGCTGCAGGAACATCAGGAAGGTGTAGTTGCTGGCGTTGCCGGTGTTGATCAGGGTGCGTTGCAGCAGCTGGTAGATGCTTGCAGGCATTACGAACATGTTCGGCACATGCACGGTGTTGGTGTTGGTCAGGAACACCTGGTTGTAGGCGTTGGAGAAGATGTCCAGAACGCCCTGGGCATTGCCTGCAGCTACCAGCGAAGCGATGGTGCCAGTGGTGTCCAGGCGCGGCACGTTTCCGCCGGTGTACAGGCCTTCGCCCACCGCCTGGGTCTTGCCGTTCGCGCCGGCGACCAGGCCACCCTGCAGGTAGATCTGGTTCAGGCCTTTCTCGACACCCTCGCGCACAGCGATGGCGCGCTCGTTGTCCACGTTGATGCCGTTCAGCTGCGCAAAGCCCAGTTCCTCGATGCTGTACTCGTAACCCAGGGCACCGGTTTGGATTTCGTGGAAGCCCATGGTGGCCGCGATTTCAACGGTGGGCACGTCAGTGGACTTTGGACCGAACAGCTTCATCTCGCCGCGGCTGTTGACCGAGCGGAAGCCGACAACCTGGGCCCAGTCTGGAGCGCTGTTATCCAGCGGCACCAGCTGGGTGTACTTGTACTGCGGGTATTCCTGGCGGTACACCTCGGCCTCGATGTAGGCCGCTTGCTGAGTCAGGAACGACAGAGCAGCGGTCGGATCGGTGTCGAAGGTGCTCATGCGTGCGGTGTTTTTCATGTGCTCGGGTCCTTGTTACACGCCAGAGGCGCTGAAGATGCCGTTGAGTTCGATCCAGCCGATAGCACCGGCGGTCACGTCGTCCTTCCAGCGGAGGAATGGGATCTGGACGCCGTCACCGGTGGAGAAGCGGCCCAGGTTGTCGCCGGCCGCGCTCACGACACTGACGACATCACCAGCCAGCGCGCCGTCCACGCACATGACGCGAATAGCACCATTGGTCATGAAGGACAGGTTCTGGCCAGCCAGGTAGCCGGCGGTGGTGACTGGGTACACGCTGCCGTACTGCGGGGTTTGAACGCTGTTGCCGGTCAGGGAGCGGACCGAGATACCCAGCAGGTCCCAGGCATTGGAGTCGGTAGCCCATGGCACGATGTCGCCAGTGGCTGGGTCGCGCACCACGGCACGGCCGAACGCAATATCCGCGCCTGCCACACCGCTGGAGACGCGGTTGATCTCGATGGTACCGATCTGGCCTTCGTAGGCATCGCCGCGGTAGTAGTCGAACTGGTCTTGTGCAATAGCCATTACTTGGCCTCCTGTACGCCGTAGCGCTTATCGAGGAACGCCTGATAGTCGGCGTCACGGGTTTGCTGAGCGGTGGTCGCGCCTTTGGGCTTGGCGCCCGCAAGATCCTTGGCCAGACCATTCAGCGAGTCGTTCGCCTTCTGCTTATTGGCGTCTTCCTCGTCCTCGTCGTCTTCCTTGCGCTCCATCTCGGCATCGAAGAACGCCTCGATGTACGCAGGGGAGGCATCAGCCCATTTTTCGGCCTTACGGCACTTCACGCCGGCCGCTTCCAAGGCCTGAGCCTTGATAGCGATCGGATCGCAGCTGTCGGTGGTGAACTCCTTGCCTGCCAGGCGTACTGCGGAGTCGCGCGCCGCCAGCACAAGGGTCACGCGCTCGGACAGGGCAGAGTCGCTGGCCTTGGCCTTCAGGGTGGTGAGCTCACCGTCGAGCGAGTCGCGGGTTGCTTCAGCCTTGTCGGCACGGGTCTTTTCAGCGTCCAGGGTGCCAACGAGCGAATCGATAGCCTTCTGGATGATGGTCTGGGTGTTTTCGTCCGGGACCTCTACCGTGGCGCCGTCGAAGAGTTTTACCTTCGGCATTTCGTGTTCCTTCTGTGAGTCAAAGATGCGGGCGCCATGGCCTGCGCGGGCTTTGTCGCAGATCGCGACGTGGTTCACGCCGATGCCCGACTGGATGAAGTCGTAGGCCTCGCCGGAGGGGGTGGTGCCGGGCTGGTAGTCGTACTCGGCTTCGTAGCCAGCGCTGAGCTCGGCCTTGCCGGAGTCGATCGCCTTGATGGCGAAGCCGTCCTTGATCAGCAGATCAACCGCTACCCAGGACGGGTCATCAGGGTCTTGGCGACCTTCGCTCATCACATGGCCAACCGAGGTGCCCATGTAGTTCTCGGCGCCGACGAAGTCGCCCGGATGCTCGACCGTGATGTCGGCATTGTCGTAACTGGCCAGCGATATCGGATCGAATACCGACTCGGGGGGGCGGTAGACGCGCATGACGTCCATGGGCTTAAGCTGCAGGCCGAACTGTTTGTTGATGGCCTGGTAGTCGAACTCAACAGCGCGGTAGTCCTGCACGCCGACCCGGGCTACACGGCCGGGCACCTTGAGATAGCCGTTGTCGGTGAACTCGCGGCGGCTGCCCAGTGAGGCGTTCTTGTCTTGAACCCTGAGTTTCATGCTTGAATTCCAGGCAGAAAAAACCCCGCGTCAGCGGGGCTCAGTAATCGAATCCCTCGATTTGAGGGGTGAAGGTGCATCGACACTTGACGTGGGCGCGGCCTGGGAACAGCTCTTTTTCGTCATCCCAGGTCGCACCATCCTTGAGCAGGTAGACGCCCGGGCCCATGCCGATATCCTGCAAGGCAATGCCGAAGCACTTCACCTTGGCATTGGGGTACAGGCCTGCCGGGTTTCCGCTTACACGTTCATCCTTGGATGTGGACCACTTGAACCTGGTGATGCCGATATTCAGCATCCGCCGGCGCTCGACGTCGCTGTTGACCTTGTTCATCTGGTCCGCGGCGATGAGCTTGGCCCGGCGGGCGCTGACGCCGACTTTCTCCTGCAGCTGCTCCATCATCGGCTTCAGCGCGATGCCCTGGGCATATCCATCAAGGATGGTGCGCTCGACGTCGCTGAAGAACTCCTGAGGGATGGTCTTGATCAGAGCCACGTTGCTGGTGACCATGGCGTCGATGTAGTCGTTGACGCCCTCACTGGTCATCAGCTTCTCAGCGTCGATCTTGACCGTGCGGCGCAACTCCTTGACCACATGCTCGTCGGCTTCATCGGCAGCCATCTGCACGGCATGCAGGGCGATCTCCTCTGCGGGGGAGTCGATCACCCGGGGCTGTCTGCGCTTCTTGCTGGGGGCCGGCTTGCTCTTGGGGCGGTACGCACTGCCGCGCAGGTCGATGGTCAGGAACATGTTGGCCGTCGAGGCAATCAATTCGACCAGAAGATCGGAATAGCTCGCATCCTCAGTGATCAGCTTCGGCTCAAGGCTGTGGGCTTCCCACGTCAGCCTGAGCTTCGGCACGATCCGGTCACGCACGGCCAGGGCCATTGCATCGACCAGATCAAGCAGGCTTCGCCGGTACGCCGCTTCAGCCTTTCTCGTCGGCCGGATCACCGCCCGCGATTGATACGGGCTCTCGGTCGGCTGCTTCGCCAGCTGCTTGGGCATCGTGGTTGGCCTTCATCTGGTTGATCACGCCGTCCGGGATATCGAACTCGCCCGAGGCGTTGAGCTTCTGCATGACCAGATAGGCAGGCACGCCTTGCTGGATACGTAGATCGTCGGCCTGGGCGTTGGTGTTGCGAGTCTGGGCCAGCTCCAGACCGTCAGGCTGGTCGAGCGGCTTCCATTGAAACTCGTAGTCGTCGGGGTATACGCCGAGCGCGGACCTGACCAGCACCTGGTCGACCTTTTCCATCACCTGGCGGTACGGGCCTTCCTGCTTGCCACGCAGGCCGTTGTAGTAGTTGTTCATGTCGCCGGCGCCGGAATCGCCCAGGCCTTTCGCCTGCACACCCCACAGCCGGGTCATTGGGATGTGAGCAGCGCCGGAGATCCAGGTCATCAGGACGGTGAGGATGTCGCCAAGGCCGCTGAATGAGACGCCCTTGCGGTCGAACGTCTCTGATTCGTCAAGCAGAGCCAACGAATGGACCGACTTCAACAGGTTGAAAAGCTTGAACCGGTCGATGGTGGCGCTTTCGGTGTCTCCAGCCCCCAGCGCCGCAGCCAGGCCCTTGCGGGTTACCACGTCGACGTTGGCCGTTTGGATCAGCTTGGCGATGCCACCCTTCGACTCTACGACATCCTTGAGATCCTCAAGGCAGCGGCGCATCTCGCTGTCATCCCACATGCCGTTGAGCTGACGCAGCCGCATGGGCAGCATGGCACCCGGCATACGGACGACGTGGGAGTAGTGAATACGCTGCGCACCACCATAGAGCAGGTAGTAGTTCGGCAGCATGTAGTTCTCGGCCAGGATGTCCGTGTAGTTCCAGTCCTGCCCGCTGATGTACATGCGGTCGATGACGCGCACAGCTTTGAGCGAGCCCTTCTTGATACGCTTGAGGTTGAGCGGTTTGGCAAGGTCCTGGTCGGTGATCAGCACCATCACGGCGCCGCCGTAGAGGCGGGCCCACTTCATGCCCTCTTGGAAACGCTGCTGGATGCCCAGCCGCTTCTCCTCGGCCATGATCAGGTCTGCACCTTCGTGCTGGAACTCGCGCCACTCGCGGGTCGCGTCATCCACAGGGATATCGATGATGTCGCGGGCTATCCAGTTTTCCGAGTAGGCCGCCTCGTACTGGACGAAGTCCTGGTAGGTACCGAACTGGAAGCTGGCACCGGTGCGACTATCCCGGCCAGTGCCCAGTCCCGTGTAAAGATTCACCAGGCCGTCACGCGTGACCATGCTGATACCGCCGGAGTTATCCAGCTTGTACCGGGGTTTTTGAGCTTTCATGGGCTGCCTGCTGGTTACTGGGTGACGCCAGAGGCGCTCAGGAATTCTTCATAGGCGGCGTCCCAGGTGCCGGAGGCACAGAACACCACAGTGATATCGGAGACCATCGTGGGCTGGATCTGCTCGACGAGGATCTTGTAGCCCTCACCGTACATGTTGAAGGCGTCGTAAGACTTGATGGCCGCCTCAAGCGTGGTGGCCACGGCCGATAGCCTGCGGCGCTTACCGGTCAGAAACTCTTCAGTGGGTGCCCAGTAGATGTACCAGTTGTCCTGGCCTTTCCAGTCCCAGCCGTTGGTCATGTTTCCTCCGGACGAAAAAAAAGCCCTTTCGGGCTATGAATCTGGCTTCCAGTCGGGCTTGGGGCGCCGGTTGAAATCGTCGAGGTGACCACCGAGGAAGCACTCTTGCTTGAACTCGGCCATCCGATCTGCCGCCATCTTGCGCGGGAAGTCGTCAGACCCGAACAGGCCATGACACGGGTAGCTCCACTGCGTGGTATGCAGCGCCACGTCCGGGTTCGCATCCTCGTACAGCTCGATGGTGATCCTGAAGCTCTTCGGTTTCACAGCCATGATTGATAGTCCAGATTTCCGCCCTCAATGAGGTTATCACTGATGGCGTCCATGCAGGTATCGACGATGTCGTCGTTGTCGTGGCTGTCGTCGGCGCTGAAGGCTGCGAACTCGGCAAGCAGAGGTGGCACCCAGGTGGTTGGCCCGGCTATGGACCCGTCGGCGTACAGGGCGTGAGAGATTCGCTCGCCTGCCTCGTCGTAGGTTGCCGGGATGAACACTTTGCCAGTCTTGATCTGCGGCACCACATTGAGCGCCCGGACCAGCTTGTTCTGGCCCTCGCCGCGTGGGATCTCTTGGATAGGGATCTCCTTACGCTTCTTGAGCGTGGTGATCAGACCCTGGCCGGCCTGCTTGTCCTCGATGCCCATGTGCCTGATCGGCATCGGGCGCCGCCGGTCGTATGGCTTCCAGCGGTCCCATAGTTCGATTGCCTTCTGAAGAAGGTCCTCAGGGTCCCACTTGCCACGCTCGACGTCGAGGATGTACAGATTGCCGTCCACCCCCATACCCACCAGGGTGAACACGGTGTAGTCGTTGTAATCGTTGACCTTGCCACTGTTGGTGTCGACGTAGATCGCGCGGTATTGCAGGTGCGGAGCCCGGGTGTAGGTGCCGAACCAGTCCGTGTTGAAGATGCCGCCGGTGAGCAGAGCGGGCTTCTGCTGATACTGGGAGGTGAACGTGTAGTTGTCACGCTCCCACAGCGCCACCAGGTCGCTGACGTGCTCCATCTCTGGCCAGTACGACCAGTAGCGCACACCGCCTACCTCGACCGAATCGGTGTCCTTGATCGTTTCCCAGCACTTGGTCCGCCAAGGCTCCGGCAGGCTATCGAGATAGGACTGATCAACCAGGGCCGGAATCCAGATGTGCGAGAAACTGAGGCCCATCCCACCGGACATCATGAAGCCGGTGGCGTCATCAGTGTGCAGGCGCTGCTGGATGCTCACCACAGGCGTAGCGTTGTCCTTGGACTTGTCGCCGCGCCGAGAGCGTATGGTGTTGGTCAGCATGAGATTGGCGCTGTTGCGCTTCGTCTCGCTGAACATGTCCACTGGCTTGTTGAAGTCGTCCAGCAGGATGCAGCCGGAGAACAGCGGCCCGAAGTAGCCACCCCGGCCGCCGGTGATCTGGCCGCCGGCCGACTTCGACACGGTCTGGCCTATTGAGCGGCCGCGGTCGTCGACAATCTCCCACTCTTCAGCCTGGTTGACCCCGAACGAACAGGGCCACAGGGCCTGATAAGGCTCGCTGGCGATGATGTCGCGGGTCCGGCGGGAGTTGCGCTTCACCAACGTGTCGGCATAGGACACGTTCAGGTTGCGGAAGCGCTTGAGCTTGCCATCCCGCACAAGGGTGTTCACGTATACAGGCAGGTGAACCGAGAAGAACTCAGTCTTAGTGCCGCCAGGCGGGATGTTGATGATCAGGTTGCGTGGCTGCAGCGTTCCGGCAATCAAGTCATCAATAGCCTGGGCCATGTACTCGTGATGCCAGTTGACCAGCAGCCGGTCGCCTTGGATCAGCTCGAACCAGATGCGGGTGAACGAGAGAAACGAATCGAGCGACATATCGGCAATCGCCACGCGCTCTGGGAACTCAAGGTCTTCCCATTCGAGGATCGCGCTCATGCTCAGGCCTTCTGGTTCATTCGCTCCTGCAGGGCCTGCCGGGCTGCGGCGTAGTCTTCCGAGGTGTAAGCCACCTGGATAGGTGCGCCGTCCTTGCCAGTGTGCTCAAGCTGCTGCTTGTTGGTGTAGGCATTGCCAACTTCCTTGGCGGCCTGCTCGAGCAACTGGGCCGCAAGGGCCATGTTCTTCACGGTCTCGGCGCGCGAAGCCATTCGGTCTAGCATGCGCAGGCGGTATGCACGGTTTGCTATCGGGATATCCGCCGTCTCCTCGCGGAATCGCTTGCGGGTATCCTCGAACAGCGTCACCCATTTGGCGGCCAACGACCGACCAGCGTGCTTGGTTGGGTTGTACAGCTCGCACTGTTGGCGGGTTGTCTCGATGCCGAATTGCTCCTTGACCGCCGAGACAACTTGGCTTGGCGTGTCGAAGCAGGCAAGCGCCTGCACGATGAATGCTTTGACCTCGTCACGTAATACAGCCATAGGGCCTCACAGCGTCAATGCGCAGTCAATGTCAGGCCGACTTGAGCAAACAGGTGCCGCAGGCCCTCGCGATGTTGATATGTGCCACCTCAGGCCTCTTGCTCGCAGCATCTATCAGCTGCTGCACACCCTCCCCAGCGCCATAGCGTCGTACCACGCCGACGAACTCTTCAACGTCGTGGCCTCGCAGGGTGAGACTGGGTAAGCCATCCTGGGTGAACTTGGGTTGCCCGTACTGATCGACCTTCTGCGCGATGTGGTAGAGCTCATGCTCGACCAGGGCGCAGAACTCAGCGTCCGTGCACTGGGAGCAGTAATCGGCAGCGAGGGTAATCAGGAAGTCCGGTATCTCGCCGAACCAGTCGAGCATCTGTTGCTCTTGTCGGGCTTTCTGCCACCCTCCGGCGCGGAAGGCGACCTGCTCAGCTTGGCCAAGCACGGTGCGCCCCTGCTTCTCGAAACAGGCGGATGCCCACATGAAACGGATAGGCCCATCGACCAGGTGCGCGTGGTCAGGGTTGTGGAGCTCACCTCCCTCGCTTAGGACTTGGGATTGAACCCATTCCAAGACTTCCGGTGCGGGTTGGAGGCGAGTCCCTAGCGTGCTCAGCTCAGCCAGATCAACCAGCCGGTTGGGAGGCATAGGCCTGTGCATGACACCCTCCTACACGATCCCCTCGACAATCTGCCGGCGGACCTCGTTGATTTTGTCAAGGTGGTAATGCTCGCGCACGTGTGCAGCCAGTTCTTGCCCGCGGCCCGCGCGGTAACCCTCGTCGTCCATCAGGCGAGCGGTACAATCAGCCCAGTCGTAGCCATCAGCGGCGAAGTCAACGGCGCCGAAGTCCTTGGGGTTCAAGTACGGGTGCACATCCGACACCACGATGGGGATGCCTTTGGCACCGGCCTCAAGCACCTTGAGGTTGGACTTGCACCGGTTGAACTCGGTATCCACCAGTGGTGCCAGGGCGATGGAATGACCGTCGTACAGGCTCATGTAGCTGTCGATGGGGGTCTCGGGCTTGTAGCGCACTTCCGGACCGAATAAGGCCTCGATCTTGCGCCACTCCTCGCGCTCCGGGTTGTGGCCGGCGATGGTGAGGGCCGATTCATCCACCCGGCCGGCGAACAGTTTCATGTCGTGCCGGTGGGTCGTGCCGGCCACATACACCATTGGTCGGTCGCTGGTGGTATCCTGGGAAAGCGTGAACTGGCCGCTGTCGAATGGGAGCGCGTTGGGGAGGATCTCTACCCGCTTCGCATACGGCTTTACCGCCTTGGCCAGCACTTCGTTGGTGCAGGTGACCAGGTCGGCCAGTTGCAACGACTGCTTGATGATCTCGGCTACGTTGTGTCGCTTGAACAGCTCGTACATGACGTGCTTCGGGCCGACCTCGAAGTGGTCATCGATGTCGCAGATGATCTTGATCCCCGCGTTCTTCATCGCCATCAGCGAGTGGATGCCGTGGGATGGTTGGCGGTTGAACACGAATACGGGGGCCTTGGGCTCTGCCTTGAGCTGGCCGTAGGGCATGATGATCCGGTGAAAATCGCATGAGGTGTGCGGGCGGATGTCCAGCATTAGGTTGCCGCGGCGCGCCACCGGGTTGATCGAAGCGTTCATTGGCCATCCTGATCAAAGGGGTAGTAAATCTGCTCACCGTCAAGCTCTGCCCGAAGGATTGGCTCATTGATCTTGATGTAGGTGCCCTTCTCTTCCTGGGTCAGGTTCTGCAGAGAGCTCTCCCCGTAGACGTCCTGGGAGTGGATGAACCCCAGCGTCCTGATCGGGGAGGGGAACCCAGACTTGTTCCCGGCAAGGCCAGAGCGCAGCGCTCGGAACGTGTAGCCGGTGTCCTCGTGGCCGTACCGGGCGTAGCGGGTGTTGTAGAAGCCCACCTCTTCCAGCAGCTTGCGGGTGTACATGGCGAACTGGACCAGCATGCCGTTCCAGTAGATCACTTCCCCGTCAGCGCCATTCATGCCGGCGTTGAAGATGTCCGGCAGGCCGAAGAGGTGGATTCCAGTCCTCTGATGCTGCTCGAGGAAATACGCCTCCCAGCCAGGTCGGGTGGGATAGCAGTCATCGTCGAACACAAAAAAAACGTCGCACCCGTCATCGCTCAGAGCCTTGAGCACCTGATTACGCGCATGGGCTGGGCCCTTGCGGTCGATGTCGGTGTAGACGTGCAGGAATGAGCTCGGGGCCAGCAGATAGTCTCGGATGGGCCTTACGCCCATGGTGATGACGCCTACACCGACCTTCATTGCTTGAGTCCTATGCAGAAAAGAAACGCCCGGCGCGGAGCCGGGCGGTAAATCAGGCCAGGGCCTTGATGAAGGCGATGGCCGCTTTCACTTCCTTGACGGTTTCGAGCTCCAACTTCTCGATGAGGTCTTCCAACTTCTCGAGGGCGGTTGGCTGAACAACAACCGGCTCGATGACCGCGGCGGCGGTTACGGTGAAGTCCAGGCTCGAGGTGCTGGTGGCGTCGGCAGTCGAGGTTGCGGTGATGGTTGCACTGCCTGCAGCGATGGCGGTAACCAGGCCGCTGGCATCCACGGTCAGAACGGTGCTGTCGCTGGAGGCGTAGGTGGATGCGTCGTTGGCGGTCAGCTGTGCAGTGGCGCCCACGGTCAGGGTGGTGGAGGTAGCAGTCAGGGTCATGGTCTTGGCCTCTTTCGTGAAAAGCCCGGAGAACCAGGCGCGGATGGATGTGGAAACGGTCTTGATGCTCATGGGTGATCTCCCGGCGGCGGCCCCTGGAGCTTCGATTGCTGAACCACCCGGGCCACGGCAACTGCGCAGCTCAGGCCCATGTTCACGCAGGCGAACACCAGTGGGTTCACCGTGCCCTGGAACACAGACCAGGCAGCAGCGGCGGCATTGAGCACGGCGCCGGCCGCAGCCAGTTGCACGCTGCTCATTCGCCAGCACTTGCGCCATTCAGGGATGAGCTTCATTGGGCGAGACCTTCGCGGAGGGCAGTTTCTCGAGGCTTTCGGCATAGCTTTTCCACCTGGCGGCGTCGTTTAGCGCATCGCGCAGGCGTTTGGATTCGGGTGGGGCATCACACGAATGGCTGGTGAAGCGGTAAACCGTCGTGTGGGTTTCGACTGGTTTGGGGGTGATCGTCGGCTTCTGGGCGCACCCGGCGAGCAGGAGGACGATCAGCAGGCGTTTCACTTGGGTCGTCCGCTGAGCACGCCGTTACGGATGCTCTCCATGATCGCGGACACCTGGTACTCGTTGCGCTGGGTAGAGACCCGGACCACATCAACGATCTTGTCGTTGGCATCCGCCCTGCTCTTCAAGGTTTCTACCTGCTCGCGGAGTACCGCGTAATCCGTGTCGCGCTTGGCCATCTGCGCCTGGAACGCGCCAATGGCGCCAAAGACGAAGGTGAAGGCACCTATGGCGCCTGCGGACAGGATCATCTGGAAGACTGGCACGATGACCTTGAACGCGGTGCTGTCGGCGATTCCGGTCATAGGCTCAGTCCATTCGAATAAAAAAGGCCGTGGGGAGGCGGCCAAGGTGTCGCGAGGAGCAACGAGGGAAATTTGAGGGCCTAATGAGGGCCAGTATCTGCATTTGAAAACGGCCACCCGGGCGGCTTTCAAATGGAGACAAAAAAGCCCGGCGCTCGGTCCGGGCTTTTCTATTCCAGGCGAAATCAGCAGGGTACGAGGCCGTAGTTCTCGGGCAACGGCTTGGCCGATGCCATCACGAAGTGGTTGCTGGATGCGCGCAGGTTCGACTTCAGGGCTTCATCGGTGCTTTCACTGCCCGTTCGCCACTGGGCCAGGGTCAGCTCCAGGCGGGCGGCCGAGGCGTTGTAGAAGTCACCGATGGAGGCCAGCACGCGGGCCACGGTGAAAGCCGGTCGTTCCACGCGCAGGCCGTCGGCGTAGGCGGACACGCCGAAACAGGCACACAGCGCCAAGGCGCAGTACTTGAGGTATCGCATCATCATGGGGGAGCTCCAGGTATGGGAAGGGCCGCGGCTGCGGGCACTTGGCGTTGGTTGGCTGGTTGCGGGTGCTGGACTTGAACCAGCGACAACCGGGATATGAGCCCGGCGCTCTACCAACTGAGCTAACCCGCAAAAGCAAACAGCCCCTACAGCACTCCCAGCTCGGAGCAATGGGTGTGGAGGGGCTGAAATAAAAAGCCCAGCGCGATGGCTGGGCTATCTCCCGCGGCTAGGCAGGAAATTATGGTTTCATGGCGCCAATCTCGGCGGCAGCCCTGACTATAGCCAGGCGCATGATCTCGTTATCGCATAACTTTTCAGCAAGTCGAGCGGCGTCATCTCGATCGGACAGTGGTTCCCAGACATCGCCGAGTTCGTTCCAGTAGGAAGCGATCCTGCCATCTTCCTCATCAAGCTCAACCTTGATATCTGCCGCTTTGGCCGCCATCGGCATGAGCTTTCGGTCTGAAATAGCGATCAATCCCATTTGCCTTCCTCCTCGAATGCCGTGAATGTAGCAGACCTGAGGGGCTTAAAACGACAAAACCCCGCACGATGGCGGGGTTCTGGTGAGAGGTTTTTGCCAGAGGCAAAACTCTAATATGGGAAAGATTCTGGACTAGCCGCACATTTGAGTCAAGAGTTCTTTTTCTGACTCATTTTCCTCTATTTCATACTTATGCATGCCGTGGTTCGCGAACTCACCATGCAGCTCCTTTCGCTTCGATTTCACAGCCTCCTCTGCGTCCTCCAGCCGATCAAAAACGCCAACGTAGTGATCCTTTCCACGAAACCCCACGAAGGCTCGCCACTTTTTCAGTTCCTTGTACCAATAAACCCCTTTCACCTTACTGGTGTTGCTGGCCAGCATTTCCTTGTTCCATTGGTTTTCGCTGGCAGTGGCAAGGCGAAGATTCGAAAACGCGTTATTGGAACGATCACCGTCGATGTGGTCGATTGCACGGTCAGGCCACTCACCGGTCATGTAGAGCCATGCGAGTTGGTGCGCCAGGTAACGCTTCCGATCAATCGTGATAACGACGTAGCCGGTGCTTATTGTGCCGCCAGCCAAAAACCCAGGGCGAACCCGTCGGCCGACCCGGCGCCACTCAAATACCCCAACGATCGGGCTATACCGGACGCTTTCTTTGAGTCGCTGCAGAGTGATTTTCATGCGGCCTCCTTCATTGCCTGGATGCACCGAGAAACAGGGACCAGGGCAGCCTTGTCCAGATCGTTGCACGCGTCGAAACAGGCCTGCACAAACTCCTCCCAATCCCGCTCCCAGTTGCGCGAGTCGATCTTCACCCCGTACTCCTGGAGCACCCACCCGCGGAACGCCTCCGGGGTCGGCAGCGGGTCCACTCCTTCGCTCTGGCCGCCCTGGTGCATGCGGCGGTACCGGAATAGGACAGCAATCGCCACGTGGCGCGCCCGCTCGAACTTCTTGGCCATCATCTTCGGGCCAGCGTTGTACGCCCCCAGGAACACCAACTCCTCCGCCTCCTCCTTCTCGTCAATGCTGGCCATCGGGCTGTACATGAAGTTGCCGAAGGCCTGCAGGTGGCCTGGCAGCGTGGCGATGGCGTGCTGGATGCGCGCCGATACCGACTGGTGCATGGCGTGCCGGCTGGTCACCATCTTCTCGGTCTTCTGTACGGAGCAGCCCAGCAGCCCGATCTGTTCAACGTGGGCGCCCTGGCTGTCCCATGGGGTGTAAAGGGCATCGTGCCAAGCCAGGCGTGCACTGTTCAGTTTCATCATTCCCCATCCCCCATTGCAAAATTCAGTTCTTGTTCTTCAGCCGGCGGTGCAGCTTCAGATTCAGGCAGAAGAGGCCGCAGGTGGCCGTGCACATCAGGACGAAAGCGAGTTCAGCCATTAGGCGGCCTCATTCTTCAGGTCGCGGAGCTTGGCCCGGTACTGGGCGGTGATGGCCTTCAGGTCGTCGATCGTGTATTTGCGCACGCTCTGATCAGCCTCCAGCGCCTCGACCGCCTCCAGGCCGATGCGGGCGATCAGGCCAATCCGGTAATCCACGGCATTGCCGGAAAGGAATCGGTTGTCCTGCTTGCTCTGGGCATGGCAGTTGCGCTCATCGAACCGCAGGTGAGGCGCGGCGCCGACGCTGCGATAGTGACCCGCATCTGTTTGGTTGCCAGACCAGTCCAGGGGCTTGCCGCTGCTGATGCAGGCGTGGCCGGCCATCTGGTCACGAGCACGGATGTAGGCGTTGAAGGCGATCTGGGCCTCGCGCAGGTAGTCCCCGCGCGATTTCAGTCTCTCCTTGCGCACCTTGATCTCGCGACGCTCACGGTCGGCGATGGCTTTGCGGGCCTTCACCTGGTGCACGTCCTTGGTGGCCAGCGCGCAGGCAGGGCTGCATACGGCTTGGCCCAGGCGCTGGGGTGTGAAAGACTTTCCGCACGCAGGATTGCGGCAGCACTTAGGACTCGGCGATCTATTTTGAAGGTTCATCGACCAAGCTCCTCAAGCTGCCTGTCGTTCTCAGCCTTCTTCTCCGCATCGCGTTGCGCCTTGATGTGCCGGACAAGAGAGTCAAGGCGGCGCATTGTCCTCAAGGACGGCCGAAACTCCATGCCCGACTCATATTGCGTTCCATAAGAGTAAAATTCGTTTTCAATCCATACCTTGGTATCCCCAAGGATCACAAAATATTGGCCAACTTTTGCTGTATCCCAATACCTGTCGATAAGCCTGTTGAGGGCTGCATCCCAGGCCGCAGAGAATGGCTTGTTGTAGCAAGTCCCAAATAATGTTGATTCTGCCCACCGCCAGTAGAACCCCATCACAGCAACACCCCCTGATGCAGATCCGCAGGCGTCCAGGTCGAGGTGTAGGCCAGGCAGCCGAAGGTCTCGAACCTTGCGTAGGCGCGCTTGAGCGCTGGCAGGAATTTCTGAATGTTCATGCTGCTTCCTCACCAAGAAGGTCGCCGAAGAAAACACCCTTGGCCGTGAAGTCGGCCACGATGCGGTCGGTGTAGGCCACGCCCTGGGCGCGATTGAACAGGCGGGTTACGGGGAACCCGTCAGTGCCGAACAGCTTGCAGTCGCCCATCAGGTCCAGCTTCTCGGCGTATGACAGGTGCTTCATGGTGCGGAACCAGGCGTTGCGGAAGTCCTCGTCCTCGGCGTTGAGGATCGACACGCCGAAATGCAGCTTGCAGTAGCGGCGCGCGTCCTCCACGTCGCCGATCTGGGTCATCTGGGCGATGCGCTGGTAGAACGCGAACCACAGGGCGTTCTGGTCCAGGGTGCGGTCCTTGCCCGGGCGTAGGGAGACCACCACGTACTTCTTCTCGCGGAACATGGCGGTCAGGCGGGTGATGGCCTCGGAGAGCTTGGTGGAGCTGTTCACGCTGATTTTGTCAGTCATGGCCGGTCTCCTTGCTCATGGCGGCATCGATGAACTGATCAGTCTCATTCATCGGAACATCCGCGATCTCTTTCCAGACCTTGGAGCGTTGGCTATTCAGCCACCGGTACCGACCGGCATCCTTGCGCATGGCCGTGGTCTCGGCGTCCCAGTCGAAGCCTACCGATGGCGATTTTGAAAGCTGAGCTCGCAGCGCCTCGACCTCGGCCTTGAGCTGGTCGCGCTCACCAGCGATCAAGCAGGCGTCATCCATTGCGTTGGCGCGGTCGACTCGGAATTGCTCGTTCTCGGCGATCAGCGCCAGGATGGCGGCAGGGTTTGCGGCGTTCATAAATTCGACATCGGACTCACTGGAAAGCCTGTAGCCCGAATGCTGATCCCACACCTCTATCTCAGATGAGACTTCGGTATAGGGAGAGGAAGCCTCTGCCAGGCGCTTCAGTTCGGTGTTATCGGTCATGTCAAAACCCCTCCTTGCCGCGCTGCGATTCCCACTCGAACGGGACTACGATCATTCCGCCCTCACGCAGGCGGTCGATGCAGCGCTCGCCCATGGCGCCGGGCAGCTGCTCGGCCTCAAGGTTGGTGATCACCACCGTGGGACGTTCCTGCTCGTACCGGCCGTTGATGATGGCGAACAGGGTGGTCAGCTCGAAGTCGCTGGGCTGCTCCTTGCTGACACCTACTTCGTCCAGCACCAGAAGGTCGGGAGTCACCAGGCTGCTCAGGATCTCCGCCTCGGTGCGTTCGCTGCCCTGGCCATACGTTGCACGGATTGCCTGGAGAATCGCCCCTACGGTGCGGTAGACGGCCGTGCGCGAGGTGTTGTGCAGCAGGTCGTTGGCCATGGCAACGCCCAGATGCGTTTTCCCGGTGCCCGGCTTGCCCAGCAGCACCATGCAGCGGCCTGACTTCAGGATCTCGTCGAAGACCTTCACGTAGTGGCGGCAGAAACTCAGGGCCTTGCGCTGGCCTTCGTGCTCGACCTGGTAGTTCTCCAGGGTGCGAGTGGTGAAGCGCTTGGGAATCAGGGCGTCACCCAGCTTGCGGGCCAGGGACTGGCGAATCTCGAAGGCCTGCGCAGCCTCGGCCGCCTTTTCCCGTTCCAGGTTGGCAACGCGCTGACACTCAGGGCAGGTGCCCTTCAGCTCGCGGTTCAGGATGACCGTGATCTTCTGCTCGAACGCCCCGTGCTTCTCGCACTCGGCCGGCTGGACGCGCATGTTGGACAGGGTCTCGGTGATCGGTACGACTTTCTCAGAGCGCATAGCTGCCGTCCTCCCGTTGCTTCAGGCCAGAGGTGTAATCGCGGTCAGCGAAGCCGTGGTGGCGGCTGGTGGGCAGGTGGTGGACGTTGCTCGGGGCCTGAACTTCATCCTCCCAGCGCTTGCCGTTCAACCAAGTGGCCGGGTGCGGGATGTACTGGCCGTTGTCCTTGGTCCAGCCGGGGGAGACGCATTGCTTGGCAAGGCCCTGGGTGATCAGGGTGAACAGGTCGTCAGTGACCTTGAGTTTCTTCCAGGCCTTCTCGGCGGCTGCCTTGCCCTTCTTGTTCGGGTAGAGCTTCCAGAACTTCGGGAACAGCTCCTCCGCAGGCGCCTGCGCCGCAGTCTTTTGATCTACTGGTTCTTGGTTATTGGTTAGTGGTTTATGGTTATTGGTTAGGTGACCATCCGTGCACGCTTCGTGTACGAGTGGTGCACGCTTCGTCCGCTTGGCCTCCTCGCGTTTTTCGGCAATCTCCTTATTTTTCAAGGCCGTGGCCTGATACGCGGCGATCTCTTCCTGAATGCGCGCCTGGACGTAGCGACCATCAACGAGGTCGAAAAACTTGCGCAAAACGAGATCAACAGCGTCGGTTTCGTCTTGATTTCGTGCCCAGCACCAGTCGATTGCTTCATCCCTGGTGGGGAAGCGTTCACGGTCGTAGCACGCGTCGAGCAAGAGCGTGTACGCTCCGTGCTCAAGCATCGTCAGGCGGCCAGCCTTCTTGTGGTAGTCGCCGATGTTGCGTTTGAAGTAGTGCATCATGCGACCTCCAGCTTGTACTGAGCCCACAGGCCGGCCACCCAGGTGACGCCCTTCGGGGTAAATTTGGTCTGGTTGAAGGCGTGGCCGCTTTCACTGGTGCCGGTCTTCACGTCGAAGCGGCCGGCATCGATATGGCCCTGGTACGCCTGCCACTCGCCGCCCATGCGGTACATGATCTTTTTGTCGATCAAGAACTCACGGAAGCGGGCCTCATTGGCCCCCAGCAGCTTGGCGGTCTGGCGGAATCCCTTCAGGCCGGTGGATTCGACGTAGCGATCCACGAATTCAGCCTTTGGTGCGGCGATGGCCAGGGCCTCATTAGCGGCTTGGCGCAGTTCGAACTGCTCTGCCCAGGCGCGGGCCGCGGCAGCAGGGTTGGAGAAGTCGGGGAGCGTGGCTATGACTCTCCCCTGCCCTTGCTCAAGCTCCTGCCAGCGGTCAACCAGCGCTGCTGTGAATTCAGGGCTGAGCTGAGCCACAACGACGAAGCTGTCGCGCTTGCAGATCATGTACTCCGAGGCCTTGCGCCCCAGGTTGTCCAGGTATTCCCCCAGTGGGGGAAGAGCGATAACTGGCTGGCCGGTGCTGTCTTTGCGTGCCGCCAGGCGTTCGATGGACTGCTTAACCTTGTCGTGACGAGAGCCAACCAAGTCGGCGATAGCGCGCGATGACATCGTCGGCGCCACGTTTTCGTAGCTGCCGTTTCGTGGCGCGGGTGGTGGGGTATTGATCAGGTGGGGCGTGGTATGCATAATGAACTCCACATAGCTGTAGCGAAGAACCGGGCCGGAATCCCGGTTTTTTTGTGCCCGAAATTCGGGCGTATCAGGAACTCTTCAGGGCCTACTCAGGCCTTCCTTCGAAACGGTGTTACTGGTCCCCTTGGATTTCGGGGTTTGGTGCGGTTGGCCAGTTCTCGACGCATAAGCTCTGCTGCCAGTTCTTCGGGGGTTATCCCCCTCTTCTCTGCTTCACGCTTGAGCTGCTCCATCGAGGCCTGGTCCAAGCCGACCTGTTCGATTGGCATGGGGCCTCCTCAGCGACTTCAGGCCGCGTTGTGTTCGCTTGTATCCTCGGCAGCAAGGGCGGCGAGCTGCGCTTCAAGCAGCTCGCGACATAGGACGGCGCGCTGGGTTCGATGGAACTTGGCCAGCGCCTGGATCAGGTCGAATGTGTCCTCATCGACCCTGACCTTGATCTCGCGGTCATGCAGGTGTTTGGGGTTCGCGTACATACGGGGTTTGCTCCTGGCTAATGAAATGGTTAGGCGGCAGTTTTCTTGGGCTGGGCCTGGCACGGGAACGGGCGCACTTCCTCGGCTGTGTAGCTACCGTCAGCGTGCTTGGTTACGTACACGTCGCGACCCACGCGGATCGCTTTGCTCAGCGCGCCCTGGGTCATTCCGAGCAATACAGCAGCTTCGGACTGGCCTAGTTCGGCAGCGAATTGCTTGATGTGGGTGCGTTTCATGGTTGTCTCCATGGGTTTCTCATGGATGGATATTACCTATGGCATTTTTAAAAGTAAATGCCATCGGCATTTGATGATTAATACCGCTGGGAATACGATCGGCCGATGAGCAAAAGACCCCTACCCCAAGACCGAAAAGAGGAGTGCCTTCGACTGAAGGCAATCTTCAACACCAAGAAGCGCCAGCTAGGGTTGACCCAGGAAAAGCTCGCGCACCTCTTGGAGATGAACCAAAGCTCCGTGAGCCACTACCTGAATGGCGTCAACCCGCTAAATGCAAACGTCGCCTCCGCGTTTGCCAAGATTCTGGAAGTCCCTGTCTCGGACTTCAGTCAGCGGCTGGCCCAGCAGATTAACGACCTGGTTACATTCGCCGACGACATGCTGCAGAAGGCCGCTGCGCGCCAGGCCCTGGAGAATGTTCAAGTCGACACCAGCGGCATTGAACCCAACATGGAGCTACTAGGGGAGCTATCCGTTTGGGATGAGGGTGACCCACTAGACGAAGATGATTGCGAAGTGCCTTACTACGCCGAGGTCGAATTTGCCGGCGGAGACGGTATGACGGAAGTGATTGAGGTTGCGGGAAGGCACCTGCGGTTCAGTAATGCCACCCTGAAGGCAGCTGGCGTTGACTGCAAAAGCGCGGCGGTGGCCAGGGTCAAAGGCAAAAGCATGGAGCGCCTTATCATGGACGGCGCGGCCATCGGGTTTGATATGAGCGACACATCCATCATTGACGGGGAAATCTACGCCTTCAACCATGGCGGCATGCTGCGCACCAAGTACCTATACCGCCTTCCTCATGGGGCTATTCGAATCAGCAGTGAGAACGGCGACGAATATCCTGATGAGCAGATGAGCGCGGACCAGTGGCGTGAAGAAGTGAAAATGCTCGGGCGAGTCTTCTGGTGGTCCACTGTCCGCCGGTCGCCAAGACGCAAATAGATCGCCATATGGCCCGCTTTTTGACGTGACGCCATTCATCCGATAGGTCGTGCGCGCCACGAAATTAACTCAAGCATTTCGTGGCGCGGGCGATCAGAAGCTATACAGTGATCTCAGGCAGATCGTTAATTACGTTTTGCCAGTACATGAAGCAACCCAGGCATACGACCATGAAGCGAGACTACCAGCACCCACGCCCAGACCCGTCTGCGGAAGAAGTGAATTTCGACCTTGTGCGGATGCAGAAAGCTATCAGCGGCGAACGGTTCACAATGCCAGAGAACTTGTCGCGCGAGGATTTCCGTGTATGGATGCGCGAGAACGCTAGAAAATGCCGGGACAAGTAGACTTCAGCGACCACTTTACCCTGCTTTATGACGACCTCACGGATGACGAGCAAGACCTCATCGACGATTTCGTTGAGCACTTCAAGGCTCACGGGCTGAAAGGCTTCCCTGGGAAGTACGGCCCAACCGATGCTGTTCCGCACAGCGACCCTGACCGAGCGCGCAAAATACGGTTTGCCAACCTGCACAAGCTCTGGCACGTCCATATCGGATACCCCCGCTGGAATGCCTGCAAGAACCCCATGGCAAGCTATCGAACCTCCGACTATGTCGTCCACTTCCAGAAGTTTGGCCCAGGCCATATAGCCCTGGTGGACTACAACTCGCACAACCCTATGCGGCAGCCTGACCGGAAATCCCTCTTCAGGCAGATCTGACTTAGCAATCAAAACCAGCCCGCCACGCAGCGGGCTTTTTTGCGCCCTTCGTATTTTTTATTACCAATGGCATTGACAGGCAAATATTGCCATTGGTATTGTTCACCCATCGAAACGCGAAACGCGATTCGCCAGGGCCTCAACAGACCCGCCGCTCTTTAACAGCCAGCGCAATACAAGAAATACCAACAGACCGCATTGCCTCTACCGGCGACCGGCGATCAGACGGGTCAGATAGCCCGCCAACGACAGGACAACCCTGTACGGCTGATCGAAGGCGAAACGCCCTAACCGAGTGAACGACCCGGCAAGCAATGCGCCCCGCCATCCCGGCGGCAGATGGGAGAGACAACGTATCGAATTAGCGCCCCAAGCTTCGGCATTGAGGGGCGCCGGACCTCATGCACCCTGCCCCACTTACCCGGGCAAACGAGCTGCAGCGTGCATGTTGTAAGGACCTGCGATCCATGGCGAACAGATGCTGATTGACGCCACGGGGAGGAAGCTCACCGCCCAAACCAACGACGACTCACGGCCTGCAATTAGCGGCGGGTACGGAGCGGCGCCAGTGCCGAGGACTGGATGACAGCCGGGAAAAGACCGGCACCCGATTTCCTCGATGACCTTGAGTGACAGGGTTATCTGGAAAATCAACCGCCCTGGAGGGCAGACAAGATGAGCATCACATTTGACGCAGAAAGCGTGAGCGTGGAGAGCGTTGGTCGTAACGGCCAGGTGCGCGTGACAGTAGATGCGCAGCCTCGGGAAATCGCAGCCGAACTGGATATCGATGACCGCCTGCTCGACCTAGAGCCGCACGAAATAGTGAATCACATCGGCGCCGGCAAACTGCTGGAAACGATGGATGAAGCTGAGATCGTGGCATGGCTTTCCAATGGCGATGTGGACCCGACGGAGTTTCTCAGCGCCATTGGCGAGGAAGCGGTCTTGCGCTGGCTCAATAACGAATAACCAGCCCGTAGGCATTCGCAAGAGTGCCCATCGGTAACCCCTTTCGCACAACGATAGTTGGACGGCAGCCACCGTCGCGAGAGGGGTTATCGATGCAGATGAATGCGCAGGCTGATGCGCAGAAAGGAATGCCCAGCGGCACACGATGCTATCCGACAGCGCCTTAAGTGGGGCTGACAGCAGGGGCCGCTAAGCCGGAGATCAGCACCGGTCATCTGCACCTTAGCAACGCAAAACCGTATGAGCCCTGGTGGAAGGCGTGGGAGGTCTAGCCCACACGACCAGAAATGACGGTGACAGTGAGCGGGATAGACCGACCGAGCGGGAAAGGCCCGCCCGATCACCTCGAAAGAGGCTGCATCGGAATGTCGGCGCCCCATGAAAAAAGCTGATCCAGGCCAACTGTTTGTATGCGAACGGGCGGACGTAGTTAGGCATCTTGGTCAGGACCGACATTCCAATGCAGCTTCCATAGGTGGCCACTGCCTTCCCAGTGAGCGAGCCACAGGAGATACCGCCATGTAACCGGACAGCGCGCCGAGGCCTCCCAACTGCGGCAACGCCTACCAGAAAGCCCGGGCAAATCTCGGGCTTTCGCCTTCCCCGAACCCTCCAGACAGCTCCCTCCCCGCGCCCAACGGCAACCAGCGGGACGAAGGTGGCTGTCTTGAGGGTTCTGATAACGAGGATTCAGCGATGTGCGATTGCAGAGCGAAATTCGAAAAACTGGCGGCAGAACGGTACCCGGAGATAACCGGTGCCAAGGCGACACTGTCCGGCTACATGCTGATTCCGTCCGGGATTCAGTACGCCGAGTGCGAGGTTATTGGCACCCGACAGACCGCCAAGGGCAAGACAGTGAAGGCCAAGGCGACCATCAACGTGCTCGGCAGCTACTGCATGTTCTGCGGCGAGAAATTCCCGGAGGCAGCATGAGCCTGAAGGACCAGGGCTTTCGTTTCTGCGTCAGCCCCAACAAGCAGGATGCCCGCTGGCTGCATCCCGCTGTCCGGAAGGCGATGCACGCCGACTGGATCGATGTGACGGACTGGCCCAGCGAAAAGTTGCTGGCCTTCCTGCTACCTGAGCCGCAGCAGCATGAGCTGTTTTCAGCGTAACAACCCTCTTTCCATTTCAAGACCGCATCGGCAGGTGCCAGGCCACCATTCACGGTGGGTTTGGTCACCCGCGCCTGGTATCTGACCAATGCGGTCCACATCACGGAGGCCACCATGGCAGCCCTGCTCAAACACATCCCTCAAGAAGAGGAAAGCTTTCTGGAGTCGCAAGCAGGCCAGGAATGGCTGGCAGAGGCTGCGGACGACCTCCTCCACCGGCGCAACGTTGAGGCGCCGAATGCAGTCGGCAAGCCGAAGGTGTTGGTCAGCTTCAACCGGCTGACCGAGGCCCTGGCCGAGCACAACGCCACCCAGCTCGACGCCGGGCGCTGCGTTGAGCAGATCCTGATTGCGATCTTCGCCGTGGGCCCCGGCCATCCCCTGTTCATGCTGGCCGCCCGCGCCGTCGGCGGCGAAAGCGTGGTGCCGGATCTGGCCTACAACCTGGCTGCGCCGCATGCTGACACCTACCGCGACGCCGCCCGCGAGGTAGCACGAATTGAGCAGGAGTGCGGGTTTTGAACCGCCCAGCCAGCGTGCACGTGCAGATCTCGCAGGCGCTGGATGATCTGGACCGGGACGACGCCCCACGCTTCTACGAGGTATTGGTAGAGCGCCAGATCATCCGCTCCATGCAGTCCACCCTGATCACCATCGAAGAATTCCACTACTACAGCGCGCGTCTGCGGCGGATCTGCCAGCGGCGCAAGGAGGCTGCATGAGCACTGCACCCGTGAAAACGCTGATCGACGAGCAGCTCGAAGAAGTGGCCGGCACCGACCCTGCCGACGTGATCAAGCGCGCCGAGCGCCTGGGCTTCATCGGCTGGCCAGTCAAATCGTACCGCGAGCATCAAGGCTTGTGGGTTCACCGCTACAGCAAGGAGCAGCGAAATGCGCAATAAGTACCCCGGTACCTGCTATCGGTGCCACGGCCATGTAGCCGCCGGCGCGGGCCACTTCGAGCGGCACCAAGGTGGCTGGCGAACCCAGCACGCCCAGTGCGCCATTCAGTATCGCGAGGCCAAGCGGGCCGCGCAGGAGCAACAGCCATGATCGCCCTCCTCTGGTTCTGCTACGCCTACAACGTCAAGTAACCCCCTTCCCCTATCTATCGCAGCGCCCCGGTGACGGCATGGCGCAGGAGCAATCATGTCCGCAAAACAGCAGGTCATCACAATCGACGACATCAGCCAGGAAAACGTGCCGGCTATCTACGTGGCCGGCGGCCTCAAGCAGTTCCTGGAGCACGCAAAGGCCCAGGCCACCGGCGAGGTTCCGGACCTGACCACCCGCAAGGGTCGCGAGCGTATCGCCAGTCTGGCCGCGCAGGTCAGCAAGTCCAAGACCGCCGTGGAGAAGCCGGGCCGCGAGTACCTGAAGCGGCTGAAGGAGATGCCCAAGGTCATCGAGGCCGAGCTGCGCGAGTTCGTGACCAGCATGGACGCGCTTCGTGACGAGGCGCGCCAGCCGCTGACCGACTGGGAAAAGGCCGAGGATGCACGGGTGGATGCCCACAACGACGGCATCCAGCGCATCAAAGATCTGGCTGTGTTCGCCGAGCCGCCGGCCGCGGCGCACGTCGCCCAAGTCATCGCCGACCTGGAACTGGTAGCGCTGGACGATAGCTGGCAAGAGTTCCTGCCCGAGGCCGCCCAGGCCAAGGATCAGGCGCTTGCCAGCCTGCGCGGCCAACTGGCCCAGCGCCAGGCGTACGAAGCCGAGCAGGCCGAACTGGCCCGGCTGCGCCGCGAAGCAGACGAGCGCGCCGAGCAAGACCGCATCCGTCTGGCCCAGGAGGCAGCCGTCGAGGCCGAGCGTCAGCGTGTGGCCCAGGAGCAGCAAGCCGAGCGGGATGCAGCTGCCAAGCGTGAGCAGGAACTGAAAGGCCAGGCCGCGGCACGGGAGCGCGAAGCCGAGAACCAGCGCCTGCAGTTGCAGCTCCAGGCTGAGCAGGCCGAGCGCATGGCGGCCCAGGCGGAAGCAGACAGGCTGGCAGCTATTCAGGCAGCGGAAATCGCACGGATCGAAGCAGAGAAGAATGCCGAGCGCGCCGCCGATCAAGCCCGCCTGGACGAGCAGCGCCGCCAGAAAGAAGCCGCTGACGAGATCCTGCGCCAGGAACGGCTGCGTGAAGCCGACAAGGCCCACAAAGGCGCCATCTACAAGGCAGCCAAAGAGGCCTTCATGGCCAACGGCATGAGCGAAGATTGCGCCCGCCTGGCCGTGAAGCTGGTGGCCAGCGGCTTCATCCCAGCTATGAGCATTCAATACTGAGGTTCCTATGAGCAACGTAGCCCGAGTTGACCAGGCCGCCCTGCCAGTGCAGGCGGCAGAATCGGCCACCATCCTGCAGATCATCCAGCAAGTGGCCATGTCCCCTACCGCCGACATCGACAAGATGGAACGGCTGATGTCGATGCACGAACGCTTCCAGGCGCAGCAGGCCAAGCAGCAGTACGACGAAGCGCTGGCCCGCATGCAGGAAGAACTGCCGGTGATCGGCGAGCGCGGCGGCATCAAGGACAAAAACGGCCGCATCCAGAGCACCTACGCGCTCTGGGAAGACATCAACGAGGTGATCAAGCCGGTTCTGGCCCGACACGGCTTCGCGATCACCTTCCGCACGCCGCGCAACGAACGCGGGATCGAAGTGGAAGGCGTGCTGAGCCATCGCGGCGGACACCGGGAGACCACTTCCCTGCTGCTGCCGGCCGACACCAGCGGCAGCAAGAACGGCGTCCAGGCCGTGGCCTCCAGCGTGAGCTACGGCAAGCGCTACACCGCCGGCGCCCTGCTCAACTTCACCACCACCGGCGAGGACGACGACGGCAATGGCGGCGGTGCAGCGGTTACCCCGCGCGTCACGTCCGCCCAGGCCGCCCAACTGGCCATGCTGCTGGAAAAGTGCAGCGAGAAGGCCAAGAAGGCGTTCGCTGGCATCCACGGCACGCCGTCGGCAGTCGAGAAATGCATGTTCGACCAGGTGCTGGCAATGCTCACCAAGTCGGCGAACCAGAACGCGAAGAATCCTGAAGGGGAAGGCAATGAAGATCATCAGTGACGTTGAGCAAGGCACCCAGGCGTGGCTGGACCTGCGCCTGGGCATCATCACTTGCAGCGAGTTGGACAGCCTGCTGGTGAACGGCAAGGGTGAAGCGGGCTTCGGCGCCGGGGCATTCACCTACATGAACACCCTCATCGGTGAGCGCATCACCGGTGAAGCCGCCGATCCTTTCCAGGGCAACCGGCACACCGAGCGCGGCCATGAGTACGAGGGCATCGCCCGCGGCCTGTACGAAAGTCGCGAGGATGTGAAGGCCCACCAGGTGGGCATCATCCTGAACCACGGCATCGGCTACTCGCCCGACTCGCTTATTGGCGACAAGGGCCTGACCGAGATCAAGACCAAGCTGCCGAAGCTGCAGGTTGAAGTGATCCTGGGCGGCGAGATCCCGAAGGAGCATATCGCTCAGTGCCAGGGCGGTCTGTGGGTCTCCGAGCGCGAGTGGATCGACTTCGTGTGCTACTGGCCCGGCATGCCGCTGTTCATCAAGCGCGCCTACCGCGACGAAGTGCTGATCCGCAAGCTGACCGAACGCGTTGCCACCTTCTACGAAATCCTCGACGAGCGCATGAACAAGGTGCTCGGCCTGGCCGCATAACTCAAGGAATCACGATGCCAACTCTTACCGATATCGGCCGGCTGGGCCGAGACGCTGAACTGCGCTACACCCCCAACGGCGACGCCGTGTGCAACCTGGCTCTGGCCTGCGAATACGGCCGCAAGGGGCAAGACGGCAAGCGCCCCACCCAGTGGATTGATGCAACGCTTTGGGGTAAGCAGGCCGAGGCCATGGCGCCCTACCTGTTGAAGGGGCAGCAACTGCATTTCACCATCGACGATGCCCACGTCGAGACCTACGCCAAGGGTGACGGCAGCCAGGGAGTCAAGCTCACCGGCAAGGTGATCATCATCAAGTTCGCCGGCGCACCACCCGCCCAGCAGCAACCGGCGCCGCAACAGCAGCGCACTCAGCAGCAGGCGCCGCGCACCCAGCAATCACGGCCCGCGCCACAGGCCGCTGCCCAGCCAGCCCAAGACTTCGACAGCTTCGACGACGACATACCGTTCTGAGGTGCCCATGATCGATCATGAAATCCTGGCAGGCGCCGAGCGCCAAGCCGAACTGGAGGCCGCAAAAGCGGCCTTCTTCATGTCTGGCGGGCAGGTCCAGCAGTGCGGCCTGAGCGAAACCCACCCCCGCCGGCCGCTGTCCTGGAACACCGCCATGACCCAGCGGGCCGGTGCGCGCCGCGAGTTTATGCAGAAGGAGCGGGATCTGGCGGGCCTCATTCGGACCCATGCCGTAATGGACACTGCCCACGGCCCGGTGACACGCACGGCCATCCAGTTGCGCAACAAGCTGCGTACCCTCGGCGAGAAGCTGACCACGCCGCAGGTTGAGCAGATCGCAGCCAAGTACCAGGTGCAACTGGCCTACGCGGGGCGCCGGGTTTGAAGCGGCTGAATAACCGAGTGCGCCAGCGCCGCCGGCAAGACCAACTCTACTTACCGCCCAGTGGGCTGCAGGAAGACCAATATGCAAAAGACAGCGTCTGGAGTCGTGACCCTTCCGTCGTGGATGAAGTCGGTGAAGAAGCTCTACAACACCCGGAGCGGCGGCCAGTACCGGCCTGATGATGTGGCCGTGGCGTTTGCGCTAAGTCTGCGCTTCCACGACAGCGCCGACGAACTCCGCGCACTGGCCCACCGCCTGGTGGACAAGGTCTGCCTCGAACACCAGCCGAACATGAGGCGCCTGGCCCGCGAGCCGGATGATGCCGAGGTATTCGACGCCGCGCTGCGCATCATCAACCGGGTCTGCGACCTGATGGAATACGGCCCGGGCACCACCTTCGTGAGAAATGGAGATCAGCATGGCACTGACTCAGCAGCAGCGTGACGAACGCCGCCACGCCAAGGCAGCAGCGCTACAGGAAGAGGATCTGAGGCTGAAGGTGCGCCCAGGCACCAAGCAGGCCCTGGCCGAACTGATGCAGTGGGCCGGGATCGAGGAGCAGGGCGAGGCGATGACGCTGATGATTCATCGGCTGCATGAGCTGGGCCCGGCCGGCGCGCTGCCGCTGCTGGAACCGCCGCGCCACGAAATAGCACTATCGCGAAAAGTGGCGCTGGCGTTTGAACGGAAGAGCCTGCTGATGATTCAGAAGGATCCGGGGGACGAAATTCTGTCCCCCTGACCCCCTTATCCGTTTTTGGTTGGCTTCACCTTCGGCATTGGCGGAACTCCTCCAACCGTTGCCGGAAGATTCTTGTCACTTACCTGCGGTTTACCGCCCTGTTGCTTTCCGCTTGGTGTAGGCCTGACAACCTTATTCGACATCTTCAGTTTCCCCGTGATAATTCTTGAAATACAACGTTGCTTCGCGTTCTGCTTTTTCCATCAGATCGGCATCATGCGGGATGACCAAGACGCCGATGGTGTCCGACATGATCTTTGTCTTCGCCTTTCTGATTTTATACCTTGCATCGTTCACTTCAGCGGCTGTCAGCTCCCCTTCCGAAACCGCAAACCACCCATGTTCAGCCTGATCAAACAGTACAGTCAACGAGGTCACAGCCAAGCTGATTGGTTTAATCCTTGATTTGAACGGAAGAAACGCATAAATAGCGGTCACTACTTGTGATGCAGCGATGAGCGTTGCCCACAGTGGTGCAAGGTCTTTCCACAGAGCCCATCCACCAATACTGGTGCTGGACACAATTGCCATGAAAACCTTGATCCGCCGCTCCCAGTTTTCAGCGCTCTCCTGATGAAGAGCCAAGTACTTTTGATGGCATTTGAGCTCGTACAGCTCCGTCCAATACTGCTTCTGGTACATCGTTTTACCCTTGCCTAGAACTGAGCCGGCAACAGCAATACCTCACTTCAACGAATTACGCCACCTCAGCGCTGACCGCCAGCGCCTAACCCCACCCTCCCCTATATCGCCACCTCGGCCAGCCATCGGCAGGCGGGCGGCTGTCCGAAAGGAATGCCCATGACCTCATTCAAGAAACACCCGCTCGACTTCAAAACCCAGTACGGCCTGGGCTTCGACCCGCAAGACGATGAGATCGTGGTCGACTTTTTCTGTGGTGGCGGCGGCGCCGGTACCGGCCTGGAGATGGGCCTGGGCCGCGCGGTGGCAGTGGCCAAAAACCACAGCGCCGCGGCGATCAGCATGCACACCGCCAACCACCCAGCGGCGCGCCACTTCACCACCGACGTGTTCGAGGGTGACCCGGACGAGGAATGCGGCGGGCGCGCCGTGGGCTGGTTCCACATGTCGCCCGACTGCACCCACCACAGCCAGGCCGCCGGCGGCCAGCCGCGCAAGCGCGAGATCCGCAACCTGTCGTGGATCGGCCTGAAGTGGGCGGGCAAGAAGAAGCCCCGGTTGATCAGCCTGGAGAACGTGAAGCAGATCCTGCAATGGGGCCCGCTGATCGCCAAGCGCGACAAGGCCACCGGCCGCGTGATCAAGCTGGTGAGCGTGATGGGCGCTAAGGGCAAGGAGAAGATCGAACACCACGTAGCAGAACCTGGTGAGGTCGTGCCGGTGGGCCAGCAGTTCCTGGTGCCGGACCCAAAACGCCGCGGTACCACCTGGCGCCGGTTCGTGGCCCTGCTGGAAGGCCTGGGCTACGCGGTCGAGTGGCGCATCATCAAGGCCTGCGACTTCGGCGCGCCGACCAGCCGCGAGCGCCTGTTCATGATCGCGCGCTGCGACGGCCAGCCCATCGTGTGGCCGGAGCCAACCCACGCCAAGAACCCGGTGAAGGGCCAGCAGAAGTGGCGCACCGCTGCCGAGTGCATCGACTGGTCGGTACCGACCCGCAGCATCTTCGGCCGGAAGGAAGAGCTGGCCAGCGCCACCCTTCGCCGAGTCGCCAAGGGCATGAAGAAGTTCGTCATCGACAACCCTGCGCCCTTCATCGTGCCGATCGCGAACTGGTCGGGCACCCTGGCCCAGTCCGCGCAGGAGCCGCTGCGCACGGTGACGGCTTGGCCTCGCGGTGGGTCGTTCGCCATGGCCAGCCCGATCATCGCACCAGCCACGCACCAGGGCAGCGACCGGGTGAACGACCCAACCGAGCCCCTGCCGACGGTGACGTGCGCCAATCGCGGCGAGCTGACATTGATCAGCCCTACCCTGATCCAGACCGGCTACGGTGAGCGTGCCGGCCAGCAGCCTCGAGTGCCAGGCCTCGATCAACCTCTGGGCACGGTCGTCGCCGGCGGCGCCAAGCATGCGCTGGTGACGGCCTTCATGGCGCAGATGAATGGAGGCTTCAACACCACCCACGCCAAGGGCATGGACGAGCCCATGACCACCGTGACCAACACCGGCAGCCAGCAGCAGCTGGTAAGTGCCCACCTGGCCACCCTGCGCAAAAACTGCGTGGGCCGCGGAATGGGCGAGCCGGTGGGCACCATGACCGCCGGCGCCGAGCACCACGCCCTGGTCGAATACAAGCTGTCGCCCGAGCACGAAGAAGGCGCCCTTAGAGTGGCCGCCTTTCTGGTCAGCTACTACGGCACCGAGAACACCAGCGGCTGTGACCAGCCCGCGCCGACCATCACCACCAAGGACCGCCTGGCCCTGGTCACTGTGCACGTCAAGGGCACGCCCTACGTGATCGTCGATATCTGCCTGCGGATGCTGCAGCCCCATGAGCTCTACAAGGCCCAAGGCTTCCCGGCCACCTACAAGATCGACAAGGGCGCCGACGGCAAGCTGTTCACGAAGACCCAGCAGGTGCACATGTGCGGCAACAGCGTCAGCCCGCCGCCGATGGCGGCGCTGGCCCGGGCCAATGACCCTTGGCGCGCCGCGGCAAGCCAGTCGAAGGCGGCATAGCGCCAAGAGCACATTTGTACTTCTCCCCTATCACAGCCTGCTGCGGCAGGCGCAGAGGACAGATAGATGAACTACCCCGAAGACGATCAGAACGAGATCAACCGGCTGCATAACGATTTTGTGCACCACTCGCCAAGAAGCAATGACGACCTGATCGCGCTTCAGGATGCGAGCTATGCGCTTGGCCTGAAGCGGGGGCAGGCCCATGAGGCTGCTCTGCAGCAGCGCCTGAACGAGGCGGATCAGCGCCTTGACGAAGCCACGCAGCGTGTCCGGGAATCCCAGGCCGAGCTGCTTGAGATGAAGGCGTCCATCGGCTTTCGCGGATTCACACTGGGGGTGATCGGTCGCAACGACCTCTTCCTCAGCCAACTTACCAAAGACAGACCTTCCTGCTGCGTCCAAATGCCTGAAGAGAAGGCCCTGCTTGCAAGTGGCGATTACACCCCTGAAGAGCTCTACGGCGTCGGTGGCAAGCCGTCGTGCCCCAAGTGCCACAAGGCCAGTGCGACCGGTGGGCAGATGACCAAGGACAGCCCGGAGGTGGGATCGTGAGCTCGAAATTCATCATCTTTGAAGACCGCAAGGATTACCTAATGTACGTCACGCACATTGCTGGCTCGGTCGGCCAGTTCAACGGTGAGCATGAGGCCTTCCGGTTTGCTTCTCGCGCCGAGGCTGAAGACGTCTGCTCATGGTTGAATGACCCCGAGACTTTTCACTGCGATCACGGGGAATTCAAGGTAAGAGAGGTCGCAGTATGAGCAAAGACCAAATCAGCGTTCCGCGTGAGCTGCTGGAGCGCCTCGAGCGCATCTACATGGACGGCATGAGCATCTACGGGGAGTGCGAAGAGATTCGCGCGCTGCTGGCCCAGCCGAACACCTGCACCAAGGACGGCGGCCAGTGCGGCCTGGGCGGGTACTGCGAGCCGTGCCGTAACGTTGAGTCTGCGGCAGACCACCACTGGAACTGCCCCAACTGCCCGCCACCTGGCGCCACGCACACCATCAGCGGCCAGTTCTACAGGAAGGCCGATGGTTCCTGGCTGGTGTTCGGCCACAAGCGCGATTGGGTGCCCAGTGATGCGCCGGCAGGCTGGAACGATACGAACCTGGTGCCGCTGCTGCCAGAACCTGCACTCGCCCGCTGCACCTGCCCCTCCGGCGACGGCTCGCTGCGGTGGCCTTGCCCGGTTTGTCCGCCTGAGCCGGTGGCATATCTATGCGAGGCAACCCACGAAAGCGGCAGGCCCGCTAAGTGGCTCCAGTACGGCAGAAAGATCAGCAATCTTTGGCGCGCAGATGAAGTTTCGTTGGTACCGCTCTACCGCCATTCGGCCGCCCAGGCGCCGGTGGTGCTTCCGGAGCGTAGAGGTGTACCACGAACAATCCCATCCTATAGAGCCGAGGGCTGGAACGCGTGCCTCGACGAATTCAAGCGCCTCAACCCGGGCATCACTGGAGCCGCGCCGCTCAGAAAATCTTGAGCCGGCCCGGAAAATCTCCAGTCCCGCCCTTTCCCCGTAGATTTCTTTCACTTTCAAGCCAGCCGCTGTAGCGGTGTGGCGAGGTATTGCCCGATGAAACAGAAGACGATCGATACCAAGGTGCTCGAGCATTTGCAAACCGTGGATGGCTCGACTGCTTGGGCCATGTGCGGCGCCGTCGGAGCGGAGCGCGAGGATGTGAGCAAGGCCTGCCAGCGCCTCAAGCGCCGAGGTCTGGTCCGCACCTCGCCTGACCTGAAAGCCTACTGGCAGGCGGTGAAGCCATGACCGACTACACCGAACTGAAGCGCCTGGCAGAGGCTACAGAGCCGGCTTCTTGGTATCACCCAGAGAGCCATGGGTTGCGCAGTATCACCGGGGCTGAGGAGCGCGCGTTCATCTCGGCTACCAGCCCTGCCGCAATCCTGGCCCTGCTGAACGAACTCCAAAACCTGCGCACCGTCCAGCGCGCATCCTTCAACGCCTCTGGCCAGATCAAGGCTGCGGCCTCTGAACTGGGCTTCAACCCTGCTCAGGAGAAAGGAGCGCTGGAGTATCTGATTGGGCTGGCCCGAGAGGTGACCGGGCTGCGCGAAAAGTGCGCCAGGCTGGAGGAAGACAATGAGGCGATGTGGGAAAACCCTGGAGATCTGTTATGACCGACCGTGACAAGTTCGAGCAGGCCTACGCCGAGGACAACAACTGCACCGTCACCTGGTGCCAGAGCCAGCGCCTCACCAACGGCAGCTACCTGGATCGCTATATGTCCAGGGCCTGGCATTGGTGGCAGCGAGCCAAGGAGGCGGCATGAGGATCCTGCCCCGAAAGGGCTGGCTACGGCGCCGGGCTGAGGCTGCCGCGATCCGCCTGGTCGCGCGCATCCTCGATGGACGCAACGTAGCACGGTGCGCCGTTGTATCCCGCCGCGACAACAACGACATGTACTACATGGCCGAACACCTGGACGGCATCGCCGACCGCATCACCCGCCAGTACACGTAACCCCTCACCCACTCTCTACTGCCTGCCGGGGTTCGGCGGGAAGGATCAATCATGCCTGAAATTAAGCACACGCCTGGCCCATGGCTTATCGACCCCGTGGACAACGAATACATTGTCCCGGCCTCCGAACCTGACAGCATCGGCATAGCGATAGTAAGCACCATCGATCCAATGCAGGAAAAAAGGCGCTGGTGGTTTGGCCCGGAATCCCTGGCCAACGCCAAGCTGATAGCCGCCGCGCCTGACCTGCTGGAAGCCCTACAGGACCTGGTAACCGAACTGGGCGACGACTGGAACATGCTCCACAACTACCTGGACCGCGCTCGGGCAGCAATCGCCAAGGCCACCCAATAACCCCTTCTGCCGCCATAGGGCGGATGGAGCATACCCATGGCAACTGCAACTGCGGCCAGATCCAGCGGCATCCAGCCGCGGTTCATTCGGGCCAGTGACGCGCCGGGCTATCTCGGCATGTGCAAGGAAGAATTCAGGAAGACGGTCAGGCCTTTCGTGCGCGAGTTCCCCATCGGGGAGCGCGGCGTTGGCTTCGACCGCCTGGAGCTTGACGACTGGGCCACGGCGTATGTCGAGGCCAGGGCAATTGATAAACCTGGCGCTTCGGAGCAACAATCTCTCCGCAGCGGGCGCCAAAACGGAGATACACGATGGCGCGGAAAACGATCACAGGCCTCTCCCAAAGGAAAGGCATCTGGCATATCGACAAGAGGGTCGGCGGAGAACGACTTTATGAAAGCACTGGAACTAGTGACCGGGAAGAAGCAGAGCGCTACCTGATCCATCGCCTGGAGAAGCTGCGGCAGGAGAAAGTCTACGGCGTGCGGAAGGTGCGCACCTTCAATGAGGCAGCAGCGCGATACCTCATTGAAAACCAGGGACAGCCGTCAATAAAACTGACGGCGCTTCACCTCAAGCAGCTGCAACCCTTCATCGGGGATATGCCGCTGACCCATATCGATGACGAGGCCTTGGCCCTGTTCATCAAGGATCGGCAGTCACCGAAGCGAATGGCGGACGGCAAGATTAAGCCCGGCGTGGCAAATCGGACGGTGAATATTTCGATTGAGCGGGTGGTACGGGTGTTGTCGCTGTGTGCCAGGAAGTGGCGAGACGATGAGCGCAGGCCGTGGCTGGATAGCGTGCCGATGCTCACGAAGCTGGAAGAGAAGAAGTCGAGCCGCAAGCCTTACCCAATGTCCTGGGATGAGCAGTCGATTCTTTTTGGGGAATTGCCGGCGCACCTGCAGTCGATGGCCCTGTTCAAGGTGAACTCGGGCTGCCGGGAGCAGGAGGTCTGCAAGTTGAAGTGGGAGTGGGAGATACCGGTACCCGAGTTGGGCACCAGTGTGTTTTTGATACCTGCCGACTTCGGCGGCCGGCATGAACGGTCAGGGGTGAAGAACGGGGATGAGCGCCTGGTGGTGCTCAACAGCGTGGCGAAGTCGGTTGTAGACCAGATGCGCGGCAAGCACCGTAGCTACGTTTTCCCGTTCGGGCAGCCGGACGGAGATGGTCAGCCAACGCAGATCCACCGGATGAACGACTCAGCCTGGAAGAAGGCCAGGGTCAGGGCGGCAAAGAAGTGGCAGGAGAAGTTTTTGCGGCCGGCGCACGCTGGGTTTGCCAGCATCCGCATTCACGACCTGAAGCACACCTTTGGCAGAAGGCTACGTGCAGCAGGCGTGACTGAGGAGGATCGCAAGGCTTTGCTCGGCCACAAGAACGGCAGCATTACCAGTCACTACTCGGCAGCAGAACTGGAACAGCTTATCAAGGCGGCAAACATGGTGTCAGCAACCGACTCGCGCGGCCCGGCACTGACAATTTTGAAGAGGAGGCAGGCATGAAAAACAGAGAAGTCACGCAAAAGTCACGCACATGAAAAAGCCCAACCTTTTCAGATTTGGCTAAGTCATTGAATTATATGGTCGGGACGGAGTGATTCGAACACTCGACCCCTAGCACCCCATGCTAGTGCGCTACCGGACTGCGCTACGCCCCGACTAGGCGTGAAACCTGTTGCTTTAGAGCTGTTCCTTGTTGAAGGGAACGATCAAGAATATACCGCAAGCTTTTGAAAAGTGGAAGTATTTTCTCGACCCGATTTGTTACTTTTTCAGTACGACCAACACGTCTTCCAGTTCCGAGATCATCTGACGAATCAGCTGCTTGTACTGGGTGGTGTCGTCCTTGGCTTCGTCGCTGGACAGGCGCAGGCGCGCGCCGCCAATGGTGAAGCCCTGGTCGTAGAGCAGGGCGCGGATCTGCCGGATCATCAGCACGTCCTGGCGCTGATAATACCGGCGGTTTCCGCGGCGCTTGACCGGGTTGAGCTGAGGAAACTCCTGCTCCCAGTACCGCAGTACGTGGGGTTTTACGGCGCAAAGTTCACTGACCTCACCAATGGTGAAGTAGCGTTTGCCAGGAATCGGCGGAAGCTCGTCGTTATGACTTGGTTCCAGCATATGCCTCAACTCGGGCCTTCAACTTCTGCCCTGGACGAAAGGTGACCACACGGCGAGCCGTGATCGGGATTTCCTCACCGGTTTTCGGGTTGCGGCCAGGCCGCTGGCGCTTGTCGCGCAGGTCAAAGTTGCCGAAACCGGACAGTTTGACCTGCTCGTTGTCTTCCAGAGCGTGCCTGATTTCCTCGAAAAACAGTTCGACCAATTCCTTGGCCTCCCGTTTGTTCAGGCCCAGCTCTTCGTAAAGACGCTCGGCCATCTCAGCTTTCGTCAGAGCCCCCATGCGCTACTTCCTTAACGTGGCATTCAACCTTTGTTCGAGCGAGGTGAGGATAGCTTGCGTCGTGGAATTCACCTCATCGTCATTAAGAGTGCGCGATGGATGCTGCCAGGTCAAGCCAACTGCAAGGCTTTTTCTATTGGGATCAATACCTTTACCTTGGTAGACGTCAAAAAGGCTGAGGTCCGTGAGCCATTCCCCTGCATTTTCACGAATAACCTGCATGATCGCGCTAGAAGGCACTTCAAGATCCGCCACCAAGGCCAGGTCGCGACGCACTTCAGGGAACCGGGACAGTTCCGAGAACTTCGGCAACTTGCCTTCGGCCACTTCCGCCAGCACCAGTTCGAAGACGAACACCGCGCGGTCCAGGCCCAGGGCTTTTACCAGCTCTGGGTGCAGGGCGCCGAGGTAGCCGACTTCGCGACCTTCACGCACGATGCGCGCGGTCTGGCCTGGGTGCAGCGCCGGGTGCTTGCCTGGCTCGAAGCTGAACTGCGCCAGCGCGCCGGCGAAGCCCAGCACCGCTTCCACGTCCGCCTTGGCGTCGAAGAAGTCCACGGTGTCACGGCCTTGCGCCCAGCCTTCCGGCAGGCGGGTGCCGCAGATCAGGCCGGCCAGCATGGGCTCCTGCTTCAGGCCGTCCAGCTGGCCAACGAAGCGCAGGCCGCTTTCGAACAGGCGCACGCGGGTCTGCTGGCGATTGAGGTTGTGTTGCAGCGCCTTGACCAGGCCCGGCAGCAACGAACTGCGCATGGCAGCCATGTCGTTGGAGATCGGGTTGGCCAGCAGCAGCGGCTCGACGCCTGGGTTGAACAGCTCGAACCACTTCGGATCGATGAAGCTGTAGGTGATCGCTTCCTGGTAGCCACGGGCAACCAGCAGGCGACGCAGCTCCGGCAGCTCGCCACGGGCTTCGGCCTTGGCTTGCGGGGCCAGGCGGGCTTGCGGGTAGCGAACCGGCAGGTGGTTGTAGCCGTACAGGCGCGCCAGTTCTTCGATCAGGTCCACTTCCAGGCTGATGTCGAAGCGATGGCTTGGCACTTCTACGCGCCATTGGCCTTCACCTTCGGCAACGATGCCCAGGCCCAGGGCGGCGATCAGGCTTTCGATCTGCGCGGCCGGCATGTCCATGCCCAGCATCTGGCTGACGCGCTCGGCACGCAGGGTGATCGGCGCGATGTTCGGCAGGTGTTGCTGGCTGACGGTCTCGATGATCGGGCCAGGCTCGCCACCGGTGATTTCCAGCAGCAGGCCAGTGGCGCGCTCCATGGCTTCGCGGGCCAGGTTGAAGTCCACGCCACGCTCGTAGCGGTGCGAGGCATCGGTGTGCAGGCCGTAGGAACGGGCCTTGCCAGCGACGGCGATCTGGTCGAAGAACGCGCTTTCCAGGAAGATGTCGCGAGTCTTGGCGGTCACACCGCTGTGCTCGCCACCCATGACACCGGCGATGGCCAGGGCACGGCTGTGGTCGGCAATGACCAGGGTGTCGGCGCGCAGGGTGACTTCCTGGCCGTCCAGCAGGACGAGCTTCTCGCCCTCCTCGGCCATGCGCACGCGAATGCCGCCGTTGATTTCAGCCAGGTCGAAGGCGTGCAGCGGCTGGCCCAGCTCGATCATCACGTAGTTGGTGATGTCGACGGCAGCGTCGATGCTGCGCACGTCGCTGCGGCGCAGGCGTTCCACCATCCACAGCGGGGTCGGCTTGGACAGGTCGACGTTGCGGATGACGCGGCCCAGGTAGCGTGGGCAGGCGGCAGGCGCCAGCACTTCCACCGGGCGCACTTCGTCGTTGACCGCGGCCACGGCAGGCACCACCGGACGTGCGACAGGAGCGGCGTACAGCGCGCCCACTTCACGGGCCAGGCCGGCCAGGGACAGGCAGTCGCCGCGGTTCGGGGTCAGGTCGACCTCGATGCTGGCGTCGTCCAGGCCCAGGTATACGCGGAAGTCTTCACCCACCGGCGCGTCGGCCGGCAGTTCCATCAGGCCGTCGTTGCCCTCGCCCACTTGCAGTTCGGACTGCGAGCAGAGCATGCCGTTGGACTCGACGCCACGCAGCTTGGCCTTCTTGATCTTGAAGTCGCCAGGCAGCTGGGCGCCCAGGGTGGCGAACGGGATCTTCAGGCCCGGGCGCACGTTCGGCGCGCCGCAGACGACCTGGAAGGTCTCGGTGCCGTTGCTGACCTGGCAGACGCGCAGCTTGTCGGCATCGGGGTGTTGCTCGGTGCTCAGCACTTCGCCGACGATCACGCCGGTGAATTCGCCAGCCGCGGGGGTGACGCTGTCCACTTCCAGACCGGCCATGGACAGACGGGCCACCAGCTCATCGCGGCCGACCTGCGGGCTTACCCAGCCACGCAGCCATTGTTCACTGAATTTCATCCTGCTCTCCTAATAATTCGTTTAGCGAAATTGCGCGAGGAAGCGCAAGTCGTTGTCGAAGAACAGGCGCAAGTCATTGACGCCATAACGCAGCATGGCGAGGCGCTCGGCGCCCATGCCGAAGGCGAAGCCCTGGAATTCTTCAGGGTCGATGCCAGACATGCGCAGCACGTTCGGGTGCACCATGCCGCAGCCCATCACTTCCAGCCAGCCAGTCTGCTTGCACACACGGCAGCCTTTGCCGCTGCACATCACGCACTGGATGTCGACTTCAGCCGAAGGCTCGGTGAACGGGAAGTAGGACGGACGGAAGCGCACGGCCAATTCTTTCTCGAAGAACACCCGCAGGAATTCCTCGATGGTGCCTTTCAGGTCCGCGAAGTTGATGTCGCGGTCGATCAGCAAGCCCTCGACCTGATGGAACATCGGCGAGTGGGTGATATCCGAGTCGCTGCGGTATACCCGGCCTGGGCAGACGATGCGAATCGGAGGCTGCGAAGATTCCATGGAGCGGACCTGCACCGGCGAGGTGTGGGTGCGCAGCAGCATGTTCGCATTGAAATAGAAGGTGTCGTGCATCGACCGGGCCGGGTGATGGCCTGGGATGTTGAGCGCCTCGAAGTTGTGGTAGTCGTCTTCCACCTCAGGGCCTTCGGCGATGCCGTAGCCGATGTGGGTGAAGAACTGCTCGATCCGCTCAAGGGTGCGAGTGATCGGGTGCAGGCCGCCAGAGGCCTGGCCGCGGCCCGGCAGGGTCACGTCGATCTGCTCGGCAGCGAGCTTGGCACTCAGTTCGGCTTCTTCGAAACCGGCCTTGCGTGCGTTGAGGACTTCTGTAACACGCTCCTTGGCGACGTTGATCAGCGCGCCGACTTTCGGGCGCTCATCGGCAGGCAGGTTGCCCAGGGTCTTCATCACCTGAGTCAGTTCGCCCTTCTTGCCAAGGAAGTGAACCCGGATCTGCTCCAGGGCATTGATATCTTCAGCGTTTTGCACGGCCTCCAGAGCTTGAGAGACCAGCGCATCCAGGTTTTCCATGTACAGACTCCAGATACAAAACAGGGGAAGAGCTTAAAGGCTCTTCCCCTGTTTATGACGTTTAACACCCGAAGCCGTGGAAAACGGCCCTGGGTGATTGTCGTGGGTACTTAGGCCAGAGTGGCTTTAGCTTTCTCGACAATCGCAGCAAACGCCGCTTTTTCGTTCACTGCCAGATCAGCCAGAACCTTACGGTCGATCTCGATGGACGCTTTTTTCAGGCCAGCGATGAAACGGCTGTAGGACAGACCGTTTACACGAGCACCAGCGTTGATACGGGCGATCCACAGAGCGCGGAACTGACGCTTCTTCTGACGACGGTCGCGGTAGGCGTATTGGCCTGCCTTGATGACCGCTTGCTTGGCAACACGGAATACGCGCGAACGCGCGCCGTAGTAGCCTTTAGCCAGTTTCAGAATCTTTTTGTGACGCTTACGGGCAATGACGCCACGCTTTACACGAGCCATGAGTAACTTCCTCTATCTTTGACCGAAAATTAACGAAGGCGCAGCATGCGCTCGACTTTTGCAACGTCCGATGCGTGCAGCAGGCTGCTGCCGCGCAGTTGACGCTTACGCTTAGTCGACATTTTGGTCAGGATGTGGCTCTTGAAAGCGTGCTTGTGCTTGATGCCGTTAGCGGTTTTCAGGAACCGCTTAGCTGCACCACTCTTGGTTTTCATCTTTGGCATGTTCGGATACTCCGCATTCAGTTGATAAACATAACCGCAAGGCCTGCCGTGCCCTGGTGGTTATTTCTTTTTCTTGGGGGCGATGACCATGATCAGCTGGCGTCCTTCCATCTTAGGATGCTGCTCGACGGAACCGTACTCCAGCAGGTCTTGTTCGACGCGCTTGAGCAGCTCCATCCCCAGCTCCTGGTGTGCCATCTCACGGCCGCGAAATCTCAACGAAATCTTGGCCCTGTCCCCATCACTAAGGAAACGTACCAGGTTGCGTAGTTTTACCTGGTAATCCCCTTCCTCCGTCCCTGGACGAAACTTGATTTCTTTTACCTGGATCTGCTTCTGGTTCTTCTTCGCCGCAGCAATCTGCTTCTTCTTCTCGAAGATCGATTTGCCGTAGTCCATGACTCGGCAAACCGGAGGCACTGCGTCGGCAGAAATTTCTACCAGATCCAGCTTCGCTTCTTCAGCGATACGAAGCGCTTCATCAATCGAGACGATGCCAACCTGCTCGCCGTCAGCGCCAATTAACCGAACCTCGCGTGCCGAGATATTCTCGTTGATCGGGGCTTTCGGTGCAGCTCGTTTATCTTGTCTCATTTCACGCTTAATAATAATTACTCCGAATCTTGGCGACCACGCCGGGAAACCGCTTGTGCGAGGAACTCGGTGAACTGGGCGACGGGCATGGAGCCCAGGTCTGCACCTTCACGGGTACGCACAGCGACAGTTTGCGTTTCGACTTCCTTGTCCCCGATAACCAGGAGATAAGGAACCTTGAGCAACGTATGCTCGCGGATTTTAAAGCCGATCTTTTCATTTCTCAAGTCAGACTTGGCACGGAACCCGCTTTCCGTCAGATTTTTTTCCACGGATTGCACAAAATCGGCTTGTTTATCAGTGATGTTCATGATCACTGCCTGGGTTGGCGCCAGCCAGGCCGGGAACGCACCTTCGTAGTGCTCGATCAGGATACCGACGAAACGCTCGAACGAACCCAGGATTGCACGGTGCAGCATGACCGGATGCTTGCGACCGTTGTCCTCGGACACGTACTCGGCGCCCAGGCGGATTGGCAGGTTGAAGTCCAGCTGCAGCGTACCGCACTGCCAGACGCGACCCAGGCAATCCTTCAGGGAGAACTCGATTTTCGGACCGTAGAACGCACCCTCGCCCGGCTGCAGGTCGTACGGCAGGCCAGCAGCGTCCAGCGCGGCGGCCAGGGCGGACTCAGCACGATCCCACAATTCGTCGCTGCCTACACGCTTTTCTGGACGAGTGGAGAGCTTGAGTTGGATATCCTTGAAGCCGAAGTCGCTGTACACGTCCATGGTCAGCTTGATGAACGCGGCCGATTCGGACTGCATCTGCTCTTCGGTGCAGAAGATGTGCGCATCGTCCTGGACGAAGCCGCGCACGCGCATGATGCCGTGCAGGGCGCCCGAAGGCTCGTTGCGGTGGCAGGCACCGAACTCGGCCAGGCGCATCGGCAGCTCGCGGTAGCTCTTCAGGCCCTGGTTGAACACCTGCACGTGGCATGGGCAGTTCATCGGCTTGATGGCGTAGTCGCGGTTTTCCGACTCGGTGGTGAACATGTTTTCGGCGTAGTTGGCCCAGTGGCCAGACTTTTCCCACAGGCTGCGGTCAACGACCTGTGGAGTCTTGATCTCCAGGTAGCCGTTGTCACGCTGCACCTTGCGCATGTACTGCTCGAGCACCTGGTACAGGGTCCAGCCGTTCGGGTGCCAGAACACCATGCCCGGCGCTTCTTCCTGGAGGTGGAACAGGTTCAGGCGCTTGCCGATCTTGCGGTGGTCGCGTTTTTCCGCTTCCTCGATGCGCTGGATGTAGGCGGCCAGCTGCTTCTTGTCAGCCCAGGCGGTACCGTACACGCGCTGCAGCTGCTCGTTCTTGGCATCGCCACGCCAGTAGGCGCCCGACAGCTTGGTCAGCTTGAACGACTTGAGGAAACGAGTGTTCGGCACGTGCGGGCCGCGGCACATGTCGACGTATTCTTCGTGGTAGTACAGGCCCATGCTCTGGGTGTCGGGCATGTCCTCGACCAGGCGCAGCTTGTAGTCTTCGCCACGGGCGGTGAACACGTCGATGACTTCGGCACGCGGCGTGACTTTCTTGATGACGTCGTACTCGGTGTCGATCAGCTGCTGCATGCGCTGCTCGATGGCAGCCATGTCGTCAGGCGTGAAAGGACGCTCGTAGGCGATGTCGTAGTAGAAGCCTTCGTCGATGACCGGGCCGATGACCATCTTGGCGGTCGGGTACAGCTGCTTGACCGCGTGGCCCACCAGGTGCGCGCACGAGTGGCGAATGATTTCCAGCCCCTCTGCATCCTTGGGGGTGATGATCTGCAGGGTGGCGTCGTGTTCGATCAGGTCGCAGGCGTCGACCAGGTTGCCGTCGACCTTGCCGGCGACGGTGGCCTTGGCCAGGCCGGCACCGATGGATGCGGCGACTTCGGCGACCGAAACCGCGTGATCGAACGAACGTTGACTGCCGTCGGGAAGAGTAATGATGGGCATGGCGCCTCCTCTCCTAGTGGTGACCCCTACCAAAGGTCACGTGGGTTGGGATGAGCCAGTACAAGATTCGGCGGTATGCCTGCCTCACAGTGGCAGGAGCCGCTAGGCCAACCAGGACCGAACCAGAGTGACTGGAATAGTAAAAATGGTAACTCGGCATTGCGGTTGCCAAAGGAGCAACCCGCACCTGTCGAGGCCGATCACTCTAGCATATAAAACTACCGATGAGTGGTCGAAACCGGCAGGCTTGCAGGAACTTGATCGCTCGCCTTCACTCTGATGCAGGGCAAGCCATACTTCGAGTCAACCTGAACCCAAGGAGCATTACGGTATGCGTCTTCAATCGCTTTTCCTTTCCCTGGCCGCCTGCGCCGCGATCACCCTGCCCCAGCTGGCCAGCGCCGGCGAGTGGCCTGCGGGGGCGGAGAGCCAGTTCGTGTCGCAGTGCGAGAAATCCGCCGGCGAGCACACCACGGCCGACAAGGCCAAGGCCGCCTGCGCGTGCAGCGACAAGGCCATCACCAGCAAGCTGAGCACCGAGGAACTCAAGCAGGTTGCCAACTCGGACAACGGCGTGGACGCCCAGCTGCAGAAGAAAATGATGGACGCCGCTGCCAGCTGCCGCAGCAAAAAATGACCCGTTTTTCCGCCTTGCGTGCTGCTGCATGACCCACAGGGCCCGAAAATGGGCCCTGCATGGGTGAAATCTGTGTTTTTTTTCGGCTTTTTTTTAGCCCGCTTTTTTCCGCCAAACCCAATGAATTCAAGGGTATGGCGGGTTTTGCGGGTCAGGGACGAAAAAATAGCTGAGACAAATGCGCATCTAAAGAGCTATTCGGTCGAACAATTAGACTATGATAGCCCGGTGTGCCCAGTTGGCCTGAGCAGCACAGCACTACTTAATATGTTTCTTGGAGATACACCATGTCTAATCGCCAAACCGGCACCGTAAAATGGTTCAACGATGAGAAAGGCTTCGGCTTCATCACTCCTCAAGGTGGCGGTGACGACCTGTTCGTACACTTCAAAGCTATCGAATCCGACGGTTTCAAAAGCCTGAAAGAAGGCCAGACCGTTTCGTTCGTGGCTGAGAAAGGCCAAAAGGGCATGCAAGCTGCTCAAGTTCGCGGCGAGTAATCTCCCGAGCTAAAAAAAACCCGTCCTGGTGACGGGTTTTTTTGTGCCTGCGATTTGCCGCCAGGCGGTCAGCCGCAGTTGACGCGGGTCACGGTGCCGCTGCCATCGGCGTTGAGGTTCAGGCGGTCGGAGCGGTATTCCAGGGTCATCACGTCATTGGGCTTGAGGATACGGGCGATCTGCGAGCCCGAGCGGGTGCGCGCCTGCTCCAGCAATTGCGGGGTAGCCGGCTTGCCCACGGCGAACTGTGCGCCTTCGGCGTTGCAGCGGCCGTCGTTTGCTACCGCCGGCGAGCCACTCGCCGAACCACTGTCGCCCGAACCACCGCCGGACGATGCACAGCCCGCCAGGGCCATTGCCGCCAGCAGGGTCAACCATGATGCACGCATGCAGGACATGAAGCCTCCTTTGAGAAAATAGAACAGCCCCTGTGCGACAACGCGCGCGCGCAAGGGTTGCATGACACGCAGTCTGCCCCAGCCGTCCGGGGCTGGCGCAGCGCAATCGTGTCTAAATGTTAATAGACGTCGATGTAGTCGAAGGGCGGGTTCGGCCAGTTCTGTTTCAAGGCGTTGAAGATCTGCTGCACCCACACGTCGTCACAGGCCGCTACCTCGCCCACGTAGCCGGAGCCGGCCGCCCAGGTTTCCAGGCGAAAACACAGGCCCTCGATGTCCTGGCCACCGACCACGGTGGACAGCCAGGCGCGACCGTCACGGCGAACCCGCAACTGGTTGTGGACATGGTCGTCGCCCGCGGCGATCAGCTGGCGCACGGCGTCGAGGGTGAAGGCGTTCGGGTCATTCAAATCGATGTGCACAGGGGTATCCAGCCAGGCAAATAAGCCTGATTTTGGCACGATCCGCGCTTTATGCCTAAGTAGGAGTGCCAAACACTGCCGCAGATGGTTTACTTGGGCTCCCCGTGCAGGCCATTTGCCGCAACGGGGCTCAGCGGCCAGGGAAACGGCCCCGCTGATGCCATTCCCCCTGCTCAGGTAATTCACGCACCATGGCCAACGTAACCCTAGACGCCGACATCAAAGCCAGGTGGCCCCAGGGCCAATGCTCCTACAGCCCGGGCACCCCGGAGGAACTGGCGATCATTGCCATCGACCTGCTGGTCAAGGAACTGGGCACGTCGGCGGCGCAGTCGTTCATCGAGCAGGTGTTCAGCAAACACATCGCCCTAGCAGCCCTGTAGCAGCAACTGTCTTGAAGCGGCGTCGTCTGACACCGCGCATCCCCCGGCATACCGCGCAGCAGCCGGACGCAGCCTGCGGCAGCTGCTACGCGGATCGGTGTAGCCGCTGCCGAAGGCTGCGCTGCCCCTTCTCCACGCTGAAATTCTTCAGTGCACGCCGGGGCCAGCGCAGCCTGGCGGCAGCGGCTACAAATCGCGCGCAGCACCTGTAGCAGCGGCCGCAGGCCGCGTCCGAACACACCGCGCAACCCCCGGCATACCGCGCCGCAGGCTGCGCTGGCCCTTCTCCACGCTGAAATTCTTCAGCGCACGCCGGGGCCAGCGCAGCCTGGCGGCAGCGGCTACAGATCACGCGCAGCACCTGTAGCAGCGGCCGCAGGCCGCGTCCCACGCCCCGCCGGAGTTAAAAGGTAACGCCCGCTACCAGGATGATATTGCTGTAGGGCTGGCACTCACCGGTACGCACCACCGCCCGGGCCTGGCGGGTCAGTTGCTTGAACTCTTCGTGGCTGAGCAGCTGCCGCTCACCCAGGGCGCCCTCTCCGTCCAACTGCTGCAACACCCCTAGCGCCGGTGGCTGCGCGCCCAGGATCTCGCGCGCCAGCACGTGGCTTTCCACCTGCATTTCGCTGAGGATCACCTTCAGGGTCGAGACGAAGTCCGGCACGCCGGGCGTCAGCGCCAGGTCGATCAGCTCCACGCCCGCAGGCACCGGCAAGCCGGCGTCACCGATCACCACCAGGTCGCCGTGCCCCAGGGAGGCGATCAGCCGCGACAGGGCGATGTTGAGCAAAGGTGTCTTCTTCATGGGCGCGCGAACCCCGCCACGTCTGCCTGGGTCGGAATCGACGGCTGCGCACCCGCACGGGTGACGGACAAAGCGGCGGCCACCTGGCCGAAGGCGATGGCCGCGCGTTCGCTTTCACCGCGCGACAGCGCTGCAGCAAAGGCGCCGACGAAGGTATCGCCCGCCGCCGTGGTGTCCACGGCCTGCACCTTGGGCGCGGCGAAATGCTCGAAGCCAGCGCCATCAGCGAACAGCGAACCCTGGGCACCCAGGGTAATGATCACCTTGCGCGCACCCCGGGCCAGCAGCCAGGCGGCCGCCTGCTGCGCACCGGCAAGGGAGTCCACCGCAATACCGGTCAACGCCAGCGCCTCGCTTTCATTGGGGATCAGGTAGTCGATGTGCGCGAACCAGTCGGCGGGCAGCGGCGCGCTGGCCGGCGCCGGGTTGAGAATCACGGTCTTGCCCAGCTCGCGGCCGCGCTTGAGCGCGAACGCCACGGTCTGCGCCGGCACCTCCAGCTGGCAGACGATCACCTCGGCCTGCTGCAACAGCGCATCGGCGGCCGACACCCGTTGCGGGGTGACCTCGCCATTGCCGCCGGCGACAATGACGATGGCGTTCTGGCTGGCGTCATCGACGACGATCAACGCCACGCCACTGCTGACGCCCGGCACCGCATCCACCGCCTGGCAGTCGATGCCCTCGTCCAGCAACGCCTGGCGCAGCTGCACGCCGTAGGCATCGTCGCCCACGCAGCCGACCATCGCCGTGGGCGCCCCCAGGCGCGCCGCCGCCACTGCCTGATTGGCGCCCTTGCCGCCCGGCACCGTGGCGAAGCCGCTGCCCACCACGGTTTCACCCGGCTGCGGCAACCGCGAGGCGCGGGTCACCAGGTCCATGTTCAAACTGCCTACTACCACAACTTTCGCTTGCATGTGCCTGCACTCTGTTTCAGCGGTATTCATTGAAAAGGTCCGAACGCGGCGCGGTGGATTCGCGCAACACGATGCTCGGCGCGACGATCTGCTGGCTCACGCCCTCCCCGGCCTTGCCGGCCACGCGCAGCAACAGGCGCTCGGCGGCCTGCTCGCCGAGCTGGCGAATCGACTGGCCCACGGTGGTCAGCGCCGGGTACACGTAACGGCACAATTGGATGTCATCGAAGCCGATCACCGACAGCTCGCCGGGCACGCGGATATTGCGCTCGGCGGCCGCACGCAGCACGCCCATGCCGATCATGTCGTTGGCGGCAAAAATCGCCGTCGGCCGCTGCGGGCCATCCAGCAGCTGGCCGGCCGCCTGGTAGCCACCGGGGCCGCTGAAATCGCTCTCCAGCACCCGTAGCGGCTGGCTATCGACGCTGAACTCGGCCAGCGCCCGCCGGAAGCCGGCCAGGCGCATCTGCGCCACGCTGGTGTCCGCCGGGCCGTTGATGCAGGCGATGTCGCGGTGCCCCAGCTCCAGCAGGTGCCGGGTGGCCAGGTAGCCGCCCAGTTCGTGGTCGATGCGCACCAGGTCTGCGGCCACGCCATCCAGGCTGCGGTCGACGATCACCATGGGCGTGCGCACCGTGGCAAGGCTGCTGAGCAGGTCGCTGTCCTCGCCCACCGAGGCGACGATCAAGCCGTCGACGCGCTTCTCCAGCAACACGCGCAAATAGCTGCGCTGCTTCTTCGGGTCGTCGTCGGAGTTGCACAGGATCACGCAGTAGCCGTTGCGCTCGCAGAAGTCCTCGATACCGCGCGCTAGTTCGGCGAAGTACGGGTTGATGCTGTTAGGCACCAGCAGGCCGATGGTGGCCGTGCTGCGCGCCTTCAGCGAACGCGCCACGGCGCTGGGCACGTAGTCCAGCTGGGCGATGGCGGCCTCGACCTTGAGCCGCACCGGCTCGCTGACCGGCCGCGTCTTGTTCAGCACATGGGACACGGTGGTGTAGGAAATGCCCGCCAATGCGGCCACGTCTTTAATGGTTGCCATGACTCAACTCCGCTTCCGGGCACGCTGGCTACGGTAGGTGTCGAGCACCACCGCCACCACGATGACAGCACCGGTAATAATGCGCTTGGTCGGCTCGGTGGCGCCGATCTGCGCCAGGCCCGCGGCCAACACTGAAATAATCAGCACGCCGAAAAAGGTGCTGATGACCGAGCCGCGGCCGCCCATCAGGCTGGTGCCGCCGATCACCACGGCGGCGATCACCTGCAGCTCCAGGCCGGAACCGGCGTTGGGATCGGCCGCCTCCAGGCGCGAGATCTGGAACAGCGCGGCCAGGCCGGCCAGCAGGCCCATCAGCGAGAACACCAGGATTTTGTACGGCTTGGGGTTGATGCCCGCCAGGCGTACGGCCTCCTCGTTGGTGCCGATGCCGATCAGGTAGCGGCCAAACACCGTGCGGGTCAGCACCGCCTGGGCGAGGACGATCACCAGCAGGGCGATGATGAACGACGGCGAGATGCCCAGCGCGACGGGGTCGGATAACCAGGCGAAGGCATCACCGATGTAGGCGGTGCGCGAGTCGGTCATCTGGTAGGCCACGCCGCGGGCCATCTCCAGCACGCCCAGGGACACGATGAACGAGGGGATGCGCCAGGCCACGGTGATGGAGCCGGTGATGGTACCAGCCAGCGCCGCGCAGCCCATGCCCAGCACGGCGGCCGGCAGCACGCTCCAGCCCCAGCCGAGAATCGCCACGCTGACCGCCGAGGCCGCCAGCGCCAGCACCGAGCCCACCGACAGGTCGATGCCGCCGATGATCAGCACGAAGGTCATGCCCACGGCCAGCACCATCAGGTCGGGGATCTGGTTGGCCAGGGTGCTGAAGGTGTTGTAGGACAGGAAGTGATCGCTGAGCAGCGAGAACAGCACGATCATGGCCAGCAGCGCGCCGGCCAGGCCCAGGTAGGTGCCCAGGCCGAAGTAGGTGCCGCTGCGCTTGGCCGCAGGCGAGGCCTGGGGCAGTACGGGAGTTTTCATGCAAGGTTCCTGGGCGCTGTATCGCTGACCAGCGCGTCTCGTTTTTGATAGCCGGCAAAGGCTGCCGCCAGCAGTTGGTCCTGGGTCCAGTGGTCGCGCTCGAAGGTGTCGATCAGGCGCCCGGCCGAGAGCACGCCGATGCGGTCGCAGATCAGCATCAGCTCGCGCAGGTCGCTGGACACCACCACCAGCGCCTTGCCCTGGCGCGTCAGTTCGCCCAGCAGCGCGTAGATGTCGAACTTGGCGCCCACGTCGATGCCACGGGTAGGCTCGTCGAACAGCAGCACCGAGCAGTCGCGCTCCAGCCAGCGGCCGATCACCACCTTCTGCTGGTTGCCGCCCGACAGCTGCGACACCAGTTGGTCCGGGCTGGAACTGCGAATGCGCATGGCGGCGATCTGGCGCTGGGCCAGTTCGCGCTCGGCGCCGCCGTTGACCACGCCGCCGGCGGAAATCGCCGGCATGTTGCCCAGGGCGATGTTGGCGCTGATCGACTGCGGCAGCAGCAGGCCTTCGCCCTTGCGGTCCTCGGTGATCAACGCAATGCCGTGGGCCACCGCGTCGGCTGGCGAGCCGATGGCGGCCTTGCGCAGCGGCGCGCCCACCTCGACGTGGCCGCTGTCGGCGGCGTCGGCGCCGAAAATCAGCCGCAGCAGCTCGGTGCGGCCGGCGCCAATCAAGCCGGAAATGCCGAAGATCTCCCCGCGGCGTACCTCGAAGGACACGTCCTTGACCTTGTCCGCGCGGCTGAGGTTTTTCACCGCCAGCACCGGCTCGCCGATGCTGCGCGCGCCCAGGTCGATGTGCTCGCCCAGCTCGCGGCCGACCATCAGGTTGACCAGTTGCTCACTGTTGTACTGGCTCATCTCGTCCACGCACACCAGCTGGCCGTCGCGCAGCACGGCGATGCGCTGGGCCACCCGCGCCAGCTCTTCCAGGCGGTGGGAGATGTAGACGATGGCCACGCCGCGGGCCTGCAGGCGGGTGATCTGCTCGAAGAGCATTTCCACTTCGCGCGAGGTGAGCATGGCGGTCGGTTCATCGAGGATCAGCACGTGGCAATCGCCGATCAGGTTGCGGGCAATTTCCACCATCTGCTGGTGGCCAATGCCCAACTCGCCCACCAGGGTGTCCGGGTCGATGGCCTCCAGGCCCACTTGGGCCATGGCTGCCAGCGCCGCTTCGCGCAAGCGCTTGCGGCTGATCCAGCCGGCACGGCTGGGCAGGTTGTCGAGGAACAGGTTCTCCGCCACCGACAGCGTCGGCAGCAGGTTCAGCTCCTGCATCACCATGCGCACGCCCAACGCCTCGGCGGCCGCGCGGCTGCCGGGCTGGTAGGGCTGGCCCTGGTACTGCATTTCACCCACGGTGGCCACTTCCAGGCCACCAATGATCTTCGACAAGGTACTTTTGCCGGCGCCGTTCTCGCCGGTCAGCGCCAGTACCTCGCCACGCACCAGGCTCAGGTCGATGCCAGAGAGCACGGGCTGGGCGTAGGTCTTACCGATACCACTGACCGAGAGTACGACGTTCGGGGCAGCAGCTGACATAGGAATTCTCCAGGCGCCCGCCTCCCGTTACCGGAAGCGCGGGCGCGGCAGTGCAGGGAATCAGGGCTTGGTGACCAGCTCTACCGGGGTTTCGATCACGCCATTGGCGGCGCCATCCACGGGCTCGTGCTTGATCATCTTCAACGCGGCCTGGATGCCGAACACCGCCTGCTTGGCGGCGAACTGGTCGGCCGTGGCCAGCACGCGACCGTCCTTGAGCATTGGCTTGATGGCGTTGATGTTGTCGTAGCCCACCACCTGCACCTTGCCGGCCTTGCCGGCGGCGCGCACGGCAGACACCGCGCCCAGGGCCATGCTGTCGTTGCCGGCCAGCAGGGCCTTGAGGTCCGGGTATTCGCTGAGCATGGCCGACGCCACGGCGTTGGCCTTGTCGATTTCCCAGTTGCCCGACTGCACCGAGACGATCTTCATCTGCGCGGCGTCCATGGCGTCCTTGAAGCCGGCGGTGCGCTGCTGGGCGTTGGTGGTGGTCGGCACGCCTTCGATGATGCCCACCTGGTCGCCGGCCTTCAGCTGCTTGGCCAGGTACTCACCCACCAGGCGCGCGCCCTTGCGGTTGTCGGGGCCCACGAACGGCACGCTGATGTCCTTGCTCTTGAGCACGGCAGGGTCCAGCTGGTTGTCGATGTTGATCACCGTGATGCCGGCGTCCATGGCCTTCTTGATCACCGGCACCAGGGCCTTCGAGTCAGCCGGGGCAATGACCAGCGCGTCGACCTTGGAAACGATCATCTGCTCGACGATGCGGATCTGGTTGGCGGTGTCGGATTCGTCCTTGATGCCGTTGGAGATCAGGTCGAAGTCGGCGGCATGGGCCTTCTGGTAGTCCTTGGCGCCGTCTTCCATGGTCAGGAAGAATTCGTTGGCAAGGGACTTCATCACCAGCGCCACTTTCGGCTTGGTGGTGTCGGCAATGGCCTGGGACAGGGGCGCGGCAGCGCAGACGGCGGCCAGGAGGGAGACAGCGAGGAAACGTCCAGCGAATGGCAATTTCATGGGTCACTCCGATCTTATGATTATTGTTTGCAGCGGATATGCGCAGAGATCGTGCTGAAAGGATAAAGCCAGGATCCCTCAACGCAAACGTTTGCGTGAGTGAACTATGCGAACGCCGCGCCACTTTGTCAACGGGTCGCGCGGCTAATTTTGCGGCGCCTGCGAGGTGGGTCACAGGCGTGGGGAAAGTCCTACGGGCGGCTAAACCACCCGGAGTCACAGCATAGCGCAGGTAGGGCCATCAGTCTTCGGGCTTGACCGTGGCCACCTCATCGGCGCGTACGCGCACGTGCTTGCCGGAGACGTCGGTGAACTCGTAGAAACCGTCGGCGCTCTTGGTGTCCGGCTTGGCGCGGGTGATGTACTGGGTGCCGTTCTGCAAGGTGACTACCGTCTGCGTGGAGCAACCGGCGAGGCTGGCAGTGGCCACCAGCACGCTGGCGAAGATCAGGTTCCGGGTATTCATCTGACGTCTCCTGGGGCATGAAGGGGCGCTTCCTCCTGCATGAGAGCCACGAATAAACAGAAAAATTTCCTGGCCGCGCAGCAAATCATGAAATTCGCGGTCAGAAGCGCGCTTCTTCAGTAGACCCGTTGCGAAATTGCCCACAGTGAAATACTGTATGCACGTACAGCAAAATAAGGAATGCTTCGTGGCCAACTCATCTTCAGCCCCTTCCCCGCTCGATAGCTACCAACAGCTGGGTCTGCGCATCTCGAAAATCATCAACGCGCCTACCGCGCAAAAGGCCAAGTCGGCCCTGATTTTCAAGCTGGACCACGAATCGCCCGAGGACTGGGCGCAGCTGCTGGAGGAGATCGGCGAGAACGACAACGTCACCCTCGCCTGGCGTGACGACGGCGGCGTACAGATTTTCTGGGTCGTGCCCAAGGAAGACTGAGCCCGCTTCGCCTCGCTTCTTACAGTGGCGGGCCGCCCCCATGGCCCGCCCCTCCCCTCGTTTTTGATTGGAATCATGCATGTTCAGGAAATTAACCACGGCGCTGCTGGCGTTGATGCTTGTCTGCGGGCAGGCCTTTGCCGATGTGCGCATCGGCACCTGGAACCTGGAGCACCTCAGCGTGCGCCCCGGCAAGGACTTCACCAGCATTGCCAAAGTGGCACAGAACGTCGACTTTCTCGCGGTACAGGAATTGATGAACGAGGACGGCTTGACCGCCCTGCAGAAAGCCCTGGAACAGGCCACCGGGAAGAAATGGTCGGCCATGGCCTCCCACCTTACCGGGCGCAGCTCCTACAAGGAGATGTACGGCTTCGTCTGGCGTGACGACGCTGTCTCCTACGAAGACGGCGCCGTGACCTACCTCGACAAGGGCGACCACTTCGAGCGCGAGCCCTACTCGGCGCGCTTCCGCAACCTGAAGGACAACACCACCTTCGTCGCCGCCACCGTGCACATCCACTACGGCAAGACCGTGGCCGACCGCACCAAGGAAATCGCCGTGCTGGGCGACTACTGGGACTGGCTGAAGAGCGTGTATGACGGCAACACCAACATCATGCTGATGGGCGACTTCAACACCCCGCCCACCTCCACCGCCTGGGCCGGCCTGCGCACCAGCGCGCGCCCGTTGATGCTGCAGGGCGCCAGCACCCTGGCGACCACCGACGGCCAGTTCTCCAACCTGTATGACAACATTTTCGTGGCCAACGAAAGCACCATCAACGTCAAGAGCGTGAAGGTGTTCGACTACCCGGCCTACCTGAAGATGACCAACGCCAAGGGCCGTTCCAGCGTGTCCGACCACGCGCCAATCTTCATGGACGTGGTGATGGGCGGCAAGGCAGCGGGCAAGGCCGCGCCGTTCGCCGCTGCCAAGCCTGCGGCTCCGGCTGCGACCCAGCAGGTGGCCAGTGCCGCCAGCACTGCCGCCGGCGCCGTGCGTGGCAACCGCACATCCATGACCTACCACCGCCCGGACTGCCCGTCATACGGCTCGATCGCCGCCAAGAACCGGGTGGAATTCGACAGCGAGGCCGCAGCCCTGGCCGCCCATTACCACATCGCCGGCAACTGCCGCTGATGCGGGCGCCGCTTTGACATTCAGACGAGGTTATTGATGAGACGTGTGATTCTAGCCATGTTGGCCGTGGTGCTGACGACTGCCGCAGGCAGCGCGATGGCCCGCGACCTGAGCCGCCACGACCGCAGTATGTGCCAGTGGGGTGCAGAGGCTGCGCGCCAGGCGCAGCAGTGGAAGCTGTCGGGGGTGACCCTGTACAGCGCGCGGCGCAAGGTGCAGCAGCATCGCTACAGCCAGCCCTGGATGCGCAAGATGGCCCTTGGCATCACCGAGCAGACCTACCACAGCCGTTCGCGCCTACGGCCCACCGCCGTGAAGCAGACCTACTACCAGGGCTGCGTACGCCACGAAATGGCCCGCCCGCACCGCTGACCCCAGCACCCGCTACACAATCTTTGTGGGAGCGGGTTCTACCCGCGAAAAGCACAGCGCTGTATGCCTGACTCACTGCGGCGCATTCTTCGCGGGTAGAACCCGCTCCCACAGGGAAAATGAGTGTTATCCACGCAGGCGCGCCATGGTGTAGACGTTGACCAGGCGGCCATCACGCACCGCATAGTCGCGCAACTCGCCCTCCACCTCGAAACCGAACTTGCGATACAGCGCCAGCGCCGGCGCGTTGTCGATGTACACCGTCAATTCCACCCGGCGCAGCGCCATCCAGTTGTCCGCCACTTCCAGCGCGGCCGCCAGCAACCGGCTGCCTACGCCCCTGCCCTGCCAGCGCGGCGCCACGCCGATCGCCAGTGAGCCGCCATGGGCAAGGCGCACCCGTTCGTTCTGCCACAGGCCGCAATGCCCCACCACCTGGCCCTGGTCGACCGCCACCAGCGCCACGCGGCGCTCATTGTCGGCTCCGGCCGCCAGGCGCTTGCTCCACATTTCAGCAGTAGACCAAGGCAATTGCAGCACCTGCCGGGCCACGGCCGGGTCACCGTACAGGTGGGCCAGGCCCTGGGCGTGCTGCTGGGTGGCTGCTTCCAGGCTTATATCGTCAGGCGATCCGTTCACGGGCTGCACTCCTTGTCTTTGACGCCCGAGTGTACGGGACCCTCGGCCACCGCGACCAGTCAGTTCGCCTGGTGCTCCACCACCACTGACTTGATACCTTGGGACGCCAGCAGTTGCGCACGCTTCTGCTCGGCCTCTTCCTTAGTCTGGAACGGCCCCAGGTACACCAGTTGCTTGCCGTCACGCTGGGTGACGCTGGCGATGAAGCCGTTCTCGATCAGGCGCGCGGTCATGTCGCTGAGGGCGCCCATGTTGGCGCCATCGACGACCTGCACTTCCCAGCCGTGGGCGGCCTGGGCGGCAGCGGCGCCAGGCTCGGCATTGGCCGTCACTTCCTGGGCTTCACCGCACACTTCGCGCACCTTGGGGTTGTTGCCGTCTTCGTCGATGATGGCGGTAAAGCCATCTTCAGTCTTGATGGCCGCGTAGTTGCGATAGCCTTCGAACTGGCCGGCGGCGTTCTTCTGCCGCACCTGGCCGCAGACATCGCCCTTGGCGGTGGTGCGCACGTTGGTGAAACGCGCCGTCTTGGGATTGTCCAGGTGCAGCAGCACGGCCTTGGCCGACTCTTCCACCGCGCTGCCACAACCGGCCAGCATCAGCACCGCACCTACCACGATCAATTTGCGCACACGCCCACCTCCCGAATATGATCGGCCGATTTTACCACCGATCGTCGCGCAGAGGCCCGCCCAGCCGCGCGGAACCGTGCCATGACGTTACGCTGTAATATGAACGTGATTCTTTCGAAGCGCCGCGCGCAGGACAAGCGATGAAGTTAGTAATGCTGCTACTGCTGCTGGTGTTCGCCCTGATACTGCTGGCGGCCGCGCTGAACGCCGCCGCCCCTTGAACCCCCTTTGCTGCCCAAGACAAGCCTTTACCGCCTTACAGAGACCACCATGATTGCCAAAGACCGCACCCAGCTTGCCCTGGACAAATTCGCCGCTGCCAACCCGCACCTGCTGGAAGAAACCAAGGCCCTGAGCCCCGAGGAACAACAGCAGCAGCTGCAATGGGCGTTCGACGACCAGGCCGAGGAACAGGGCATCGAGCCTTGGGAGCTGACCCTGGAACTGATCGCGCAAAGCCCGGAGGAGCTAAAGGCCATGCGCCTGGAAGTGCACCGGGAAGTGGCCGAAGCCTTGGGCATGAGCTGGGAAGAGTACTGCTCGTTCAACGACATCGAGCCCTGAACCCCCGAAGCAGCTGGAGGCCCCAAATGGACAACGAACCTGAATTCGACCACGGCGACGAAGCACCGCTGAACGACCTGGACGAGGGCGAGGAAGAGGTGGACACCAGCGAGGTGCTGCCGGACGAGTCCGACAGCTATGTCGATGAGGGCATCAACAGCGTCGACTAGCCGTGCACCACGGCGGGCGCGGGCAGGTCGCCTACCCCGCGGTAGCGCACCAGCACGCCGCGCAGCTTGTGGTCACGGCGCAATTGGTCGAGTTTGCGGGTGGCATCGGACTTGCTGTCGAACGGCCCCACGTAGACGCGACTGACGTTGTCCTCCCGCGCCACGTACGGTGCATAGCCGTAGCCCGCCAGCTTTTTGCTCATGGCCGCAGCGGATTCGGCGCTGGTGGAAGCCACCTTCACCGACCACTTCACCCCGGCTATTTCATTCGGCCCCTTGGCAGCCGCCACGGGCGCGGCTGGCGCCTGGGCAGGTGCGGGTGCCGGCGCTGGCAGCGCGGCCAACGGGTAACCGCATGCCTGGGCGGCGTCGGGGTTGGTGGCCTGCGGGTCCAGCACTACCTGAAAGCCATCCGCGCCCTTGCGCGCCAGGTAATGCCCGTAGCCCGAGTAGGCGCCATAGCTGTTCTTGCCATTGACCTCGCCGCAGACGCTGCCATCTGCCAGCTCGCGGTCTTCACGAAACTGCGCCGACCCCGGGTCCATCAATTTATAGGCCACGGCCTTGTGGGCGTCCTGTACGGCGCTGTCGCCACAACCGGCCAGCGCCAGGGCGACCATCACAACAGAAAGCGTGCGCATGATGAGACCTCCACGAGGGGACTACACCCATGATTCTAGCAGCGCCGCAGCACAGGGCAGCGCATTCCATGCCAGACCGTGCCTGACTATAGGCCGGGGCGGCGACAGCCGACAAGCGGTCGAAGGGGTGAGGGAGCGATTTCATGAAAGCGGCGCAGGCGATCATTCCACCGACGCGGCAGGCGATACCAATGGTGATACCACGCTTGTGCAAGCCGACACCACCGAAGCCCATCCCATCGCAAGCGCACCCAGCAAAATGCCAGCCTTCTGCTCCTTCAGCACACCGAGTTCCTCAGGAGGCACACCATAGGCGGTAACCCCCAGCAACACCGCCGCAAAGAAACCTGAGCAGGACATAGCAATCATGACCGCATGGGTCAGGCCGGGCACTTTGCGCCGAACCCCGCACAAGGCCAGGCAGATAAAAATACCGAGCAGGCTGAACGCAATGGACCAGCCAATCTGATCGAACTCGGTAGCCATCGCCGCCACTCAGCCCGCTCGGACCGCGAACAAGCCAAACAGCAGCCCCACCAGCGCCCCTACCAGCATGCTGGCAGTGCCCGGGACCAGCGCATTGGCAATGGTTGCGCTCCCGGCCACGGCAGCGACGAGCGTTACACTGCTCAAACGCGCTGGCGCCACGGCAATTGAAAATAGAGACGGCTTCTTGCCTGGCATGATTGCACTCCTTGGAAAAAACCTTGGGCGAGCCGGCACCCGTTGATGCCGGTGCAGCGAGTATGAGTACCCGCTGCGAGCACAACAACCCAAGGAATCCAAATCAGAAGCGTCCTACATCACCCATGGAAGGCGTGCGTACGGACGTGCATACAGGCGTTACAGGCAGGTACTCAAGGCCGCCAACCGCTGCTGCGACAAGGGCACGCCGCGTTCGGCGAAGTAGGTCACCGAGCTGCCGGCGCCCGCCTGGCGCACGTCGGCGAAGTTCTTCGAATCCACCATCACGGTCAGGCTGCCATCCTTGGCAGGCTCGGTGTGGGAGTCGGCGGCGGCGCCGGATAACACTTCGTCCTGCCAGGAATATTCGATGCACTGGGCCACGTCCTTTGCCGGCTTCTGCGACGTGAACGCGCGGTAGGCGCCTTCGCTGCGCACCTGGTCCATGTTCGCCGACATGCAGCCGCCCAATGAAACCAGCAGCATCGCGCTCAACAGCTTACGCATAGTGTTCCCTCATGATTGGTCTGGGGCGGGACTCTACCATCACGACGGCGCGGATGCTCAGGCGACCCATTGGCAGCCGCGACATTTTCTGCGCACAAACAAAAAAGGCGACCCTTTCGGATCGCCTTTTTCACACCGCCCAGCAGAGCGGATTTTGTTTGGTAGGCGCGATTGGACTCGAACCAACGACCCCCACCATGTCAAGGTGGTGCTCTAACCAACTGAGCTACGTGCCTGCTGTGAGGCGGTATTCTACGGATTTGCCGGGGGCTGTCAACGCCTTTTTGAGCTAACTTACTGAATAACCGAAATTTTTGCTCAAAACACGCTTGCAAGTTAGCGCTGGAATCCGGATTTCATCTCAGGTACGATTCGCCAACACGTCAAAAATATAAAACAGAGGTTGCAGCAATGGCGAACACCCCCTATCCACAGTCCTACTACGCCGCATCAGCCAATGCCGCGCCTTCACGCCCGTCCTTGCAGGATGAAGTGCAAACTGACGTGTGCATCATCGGCGCTGGCTACACCGGCCTGTCCAGCGCACTGTTTCTTTTAGAGAACGGCTTCAAGGTCACCGTGCTGGAGGCCGCCCGCGTCGGTTTTGGCGCGTCGGGCCGCAACGGCGGGCAGATCGTCAACAGCTACAGCCGCGACATCGACGTCATCGAACGCACCGTGGGCCCCAAGCAGGCGCAACTGCTGGGCCAGATGGCCTTCGAGGGCGGGCGCATCATCCGCGAGCGCGTGGCCAAGTACAACATCCAGTGCGACCTGAAGGACGGTGGCGTGTTCGCCGCCCTCACCAGCAAGCAGATGGGCCACCTGGAATCGCAGAAGCGCCTGTGGGAGCGCTTCGGCCACACCCAGCTGGAACTGATGGACCAGCGCCGCATCCGTGAAGTGGTGGCGTGCGACCAATACATTGGCGGCATGCTGGACATGAGCGGCGGCCACATTCACCCGCTGAACCTGGCGCTGGGCGAGGCTGCGGCCGTGGAATCCCTGGGCGGCACCATCTATGAACAGTCGCCGGCGGTGAAAATCGAGCGCGGCGCCAACCCGGTGGTGCACACCCCCAACGGCCGCGTGCGCGCCAAGTTCGTCATCGTCGCCGGCAACGCCTACCTGGGCAACCTGGTGCCGGAGCTGGCGTCCAAGTCGATGCCGTGCGGCACCCAGGTGATCACCACCGAACCGCTGAGCGACGAACTGGCCAAGACCCTGCTGCCCCAGGATTACTGCGTCGAGGACTGCAACTACCTGCTGGACTACTACCGCCTGACCGCCGACAAGCGCCTGATCTTCGGCGGCGGCGTGGTGTACGGCGCCCGTGACCCGGCGAACATCGAGGCCATCATCCGGCCGAAAATGCTCAAGGCCTTCCCGCAGCTCAAGGACGTGAAGATCGACTACGCCTGGACTGGCAACTTCCTGCTGACCCTGTCGCGCCTGCCGCAAGTAGGCCGCCTGGGCGACAACATCTATTACTCCCAGGGCTGCAGCGGCCACGGCGTGACCTATACGCACCTGGCCGGCAAGGTGCTGGCCGAGGCGCTGCGTGGCCAGGCCGAGCGCTTCGACGCGTTCGCCGACCTGCCGCACTACCCCTTCCCCGGCGGCCAACTGCTGCGCACCCCGCTGACCGCGCTGGGCGCCTGGTACTACAGCCTGCGTGACCGCCTGGGCGTGTAAGCTCGGCAATGAAAAAACGGCACCCTGGGGTGCCGTTTTCGTTACTGCGCGCCGAGGGTACGCGTGGCCTGGGCCGCGGCCTGTTCCTGGCCGGCCTGGCCCAGGTCATGGGCAGCCTTGAGCCAGCGCTGGCGATCGACGTTGGCGGGCAACTGCCCTGGCTTCTGCACCAGCACCGCCCAGTGCCCGGCGCTCTTCCAGGCCGAATCGAAGCTGGCGAAATCCATCAACTTGCGCCGATCGTTGCCCGAACGCAGCAGCACATGCTGCTTGTAGCGGTCATAGCCCACCAGCAACGCGTAGCGCGGGCTGGTCCAGACCTTGCCCTCCATGTAGCGCACCAGCACCGGGTAGCCGGCCGCCACCTGGGCAAACAACGCCGGCAAGTCGTCGGCCAGGGGGTAGACCACCATGCCGTATTCCTGGGCCGTGGCCTGCAGGGAGGCCTGCAGCTTGTCCTCGCCGCCCGGCAGGTGCAGGGACTTGTCCAGCAGGCCAGGGGTAATGATCACGCCCTGCTGCGACAGCGCGCTGGCCAGGGCCATGGAGGCGCCCTGCTCGGCATCGCCGCGGAAGAACGGCACGCTGCTCAGCTCGACCCGATCCGGCAGGCCCTTGATGGGCGGTGCCGGCTTGTGGCCGGCGCAACCGGCCATGGCCAGGGCCAAAAGCACCGGAGCGAAGCGTTTGACCAAGGGGGTGTGGAATCGGGCAAGTCCCTGCAAAATTTAGCCTCACTGTCGGTGGAAGGCCGCCCATCGGCCGGCCGGGGCCCTGATCATAGGCCGCAGCCCGGCCGGGGTATAGCGTTTGCGTGCGGTTTCACCCTGGCCATAGAGCCAATCAACCCAAGGCTGCGACCTTTGGTCAATAGTCTGAAACACGCCACCGACTAGACTGTCACCTGTAGTACCCCGAACACACAAGGAGGCACCCATGAGCCTGACCATGGCCATTGTCATGATGATCGGCGCCTGGATCCTGGTGGCCGCCGCCATGCTATGGGGTGTGATGCGCATTGCGCGCCGCCACCAGCACCCTGCCCCAACCAAGCCTGCACTGCCCCTTGGCAGCAGCGAGGCGGCCATCCGCCGCGAGGCCGCGTCATTGGCACCGCGCAACGGCTGACGCAGCCTGGCGGCAGCTGCTACGCCGCCCTTTACGACATTGCCGTGGCTTCACGTTTCTGCCGGGCGCGGCGGCCCAGCATGTTCAAGCCTTCGATCAGCGCCGAGAACGTCATGGCGGTGTACACGTAGCCCTTGGGCACATGGGCGCCGAAGCCTTCGGCGATCAGCGTCATGCCGATCATGATCAGGAAGCCCAAGGCCAGCATCACCACCGTCGGATTGTCGTTGATGAACCGCGCCAGGGGCTCGGCGGCCAGCAGCATCACCAGCACGGCGCTGATCACCGCGATGATCATGATCGGCAAGTGCTCGGTCATGCCCACGGCGGTAATGATACTGTCGATGGAGAACACCAGGTCCAGCATCAGGATCTGGCAGATCGCCCCCACGAAGCCCATGGCCACCTTGCCACCCACGCTGGCCTCCTGCTGGGCGCGGGGGTCGACGCTGTGGTGAATCTCGCGCGTCGCCTTCCACAGCAGGAACAGGCCACCGGCGATCAGGATGATGTCCTTCCACGAGAACGCCTGGCCGAACAGGTCAATTACCGGCTCCGTCAACTGCACGATATACGCCACGGTGCTCAGCAGGCCCAGGCGCAGCACCAGCGCCATGCCGATACCTATCCGCCGCGCCCGCGCCTGGAACTGCTTGGGCAGCTTGTTGGTAAGAATCGAGATGAAGATCAGGTTGTCGATGCCCAGCACGATTTCCATCACCACCAGGGTGGCCAGGGCAATCCAGGCGGTGGGGCTGGAAGCGAGTTGCAGAAGATAGTCCATGGGGGCGCTGCTCATACGATTGAGTGGATAGCGCGCAGTCTAGAAACTTTGACACCTCAGAAAAATTCGTTTTTTTCCCCGCTATACTTCGGTTTTTCCGAATCGGCACTGTCATGCTCAATTACCGCCAACTGCACTATTTCTGGACCGTGGCCAAGACCGGCAGCATCACCCGCGCGGCCGAGCAGTTGAACCTGACGCCGCAGACCATCAGCGGCCAGATCACCCTGCTGGAACAGACCTTCGGCATCGAATTGTTCCAGCGCGTGGGCCGCCAGCTCGAACTGACCGACGCCGGGCGCCAAGCCCTGCCCTACGCCGAACAAATGTTCCAGCTAGGCAACGAATTGCAGACCCTGCTGCGCGGCCAGGCCGGCCAGCAGGTGCTGCCCCTGCGCGTGGGCGTGGCCGACGTGGTACCCAAGTCGATTGTGTATCGGTTGATTGCACCGAGCATGCACCTGCCCGAGGCCGTGCACATCACCTGCCGCGAGGACAAGCTGGAGCGCCTGCTGGCCGACCTGGCCGTGCAGCGCCTGGACCTGGTGATCTCCGACAGCCCCATGCCTGCGCACCTGGACATCAAGGGCTACAGCCAGAAGCTGGGGGAGTCGGGCATCAGTTTCTTCGCCACCCCAGCCCTGGCGGCAGAGTATGGCCCTGGCTTCCCGGCCAGCCTGGAAGGCGCGCCGTTGTTGATTCCCGGCCAGGAGACCATGGTGCGCAGCCGCCTGCTGCGCTGGTTCGGCGAACAGTTGATCCAGCCGCGCATCGTCGGCGAATTCGACGACAGCGCCCTGATGCAGGCCTTCGGCCAATCCGGCAGCGGCCTGTTCATCGGCCCCAGCGTGATCGCCGAGGAAATCCAGGCGCAGCACCGGGTGACCCTGGTGGGCCAGACCGAGGCGGTGCGCGAGTCGTTCTATGCGATTTCGGTGGAGCGCAAGGTCAGCCATCCCGGCATCGTCGCCATCACCGAGGGCGCGCGCCGGGAGCTGTTCGGCTGAGGTCAGGCGGCAGGGGCCGGTGCAGCCAGGCGCGAGCTCATCATCAGCCACGCTAGGGCAATGGACAGCAGCATGAAGCCGGCGGCGGCGAAACCGACGCTGCCCAGGCCCAGGGTGTCGATCACCCGGCCACCGACAATGGCGCCCAGGCCAATGCCCAGGTTGGCACCGGCAATGTTCAGCGATGCCGCGAACGCCGGCGCCTGCGGCGCGGCCTTGATCAGCCGCACCTGGCTGACCAGGAACAGCGCCGCCTGGGTCACGCCCCAGATGGCCAGGGCCACGGCCAGGCCGAAGGTGGAATGAATGGTCGGCACCACGGCCACCAGGCCACCTATCATGAAGGCCGAGAACAGCATCGAGGCAATCAGCGGGTGGCGGTCCACCAGGCGGCCGCCCAGGGAGTTGCCGATCAGGCCCACCGCGCCGAACGCCATCAGGCACCAGCCCACCACCGCGCCGTTGAAACCGGCCAGGCGCTCGAGGATATCGGCCAGGTAGGTGTAGGCGGTGAACATGCCGCAGAACACCACGATGGACAGCAGCACATGGCCCTGCATCAGCGGGTTGCGCAGGATGGCGAACTGCGAGCGCAGCGAGCGCTCCTCGCCCCGTGGCGCGCTGACAGGCAGGAACACCGTGAGCAGCAGCGCCTTGGCCAGGGCCACGCCGGCAATGATCCAGAACGCCGCGCGCCAGCCCAGGGCATCACCGATCAGGGTGCCCACGGGAATGCCGAACACGGTGGCGCAGACGATGCCGAAACCGATCTTGGCGATGGCGCGGCCGGCATGGTCGGGGCCGACGATGTCCACGGCGGTTTCGCTGGCCAGGGCCCAGAACACCGGCAGCCCGAGGGCCGGGATCAGCCGGGCGATGCCCATCACGATGATATTCGGCGCCAGGGCGGCAATGACGTTGGCCACGGCGAACAGCAGCAGGATGGTGACGAACAGGCGCTTGCGCTCGAAGCGTGCGCAGTACGCAGTCAGGAATGGCCCGAGGGCGGCGACGGTAAAGGCGAACAGGGTGACCAGCAACCCGGCCTCGGACACGCTGACGTGCAGGTCGCGGGCGATCGCCGGCAACAGGCCGACGATGACGAACTCTGTGGTCAGCACGGTGAAACCGGCAGCCGACAACAGCAAAATGGGGAACAGCATTGCAACCTCGGAGAAGCAAAATATAGAACAACAGACGCAGCCCACCGTAGCCGCTGCCGGAGGCTGCGCTGGCCCTGAAACACGCTGCATATTTTCGGCGTACTCAGGGGCCAGCGCAGCCTAGCGGCAGCGGCTACGGCAAGGGGGTGAAGCCTTGGGCGATCAGTAGGCGCCCATGAAATCGCGCTTGCCCACTTCCACGCCGTTGTGGCGCAGGATGTCGTAGGCGGTGGTGACGTGGAAGAAGAACTGCGGCAGGCCGTAGTGCAGCAGGTAGGTCTGGCCGTTCAGCTTCTTCTCTTTCGGGGTGCCCGGGCGCAGCACGATCTCGCGGCCTTCCTGGCCGTCGATCTGCGCGGCGGCCAGGCCGTCGATGAAGCCCAGCACCTTGGCCAGCAGCGCCTGCAGGTCAGCGAAGCTCTGCTCGGTGTCGGGGAACGACGGCACTTCGACACCGGCCAGGCGCGCCGACACGCCCTTGGCGAAATCGACGGCGATCTGCACCTGGCGCACCAGCGGGAACATGTCCGGGTACAGGCGCGACTGCAGCAGCACCGACGGCTCGATGTTGCGGGCCGCGGCGTGGTCCTCGGCCTTCTTGAGCACATCGCCCAGGGCCAGCAGCAGTTGCTTGAAGACGGGAACGGAGGCAGCGTACAGAGAAATGCTCATGGGAGCTCCTGATAACGTTTGAAAAGGCAGTGAGCCGGCAATGATAGACCTGTGCCGGCGCGGCGTCCGGTGTTTTATTGCATACTGGCGTTTCCGCCGACCTTCATGCCCACGGAGCGCCCCATGTCAGCCGAAAACGCGTCCCCCACCGAACACCTGACCCTGAGCGCCGGCGAAATCCGCATCCTGGGCGCGCTGATCGAGAAACAGGCCACCAACCCCGAGACCTACCCGCTGACGCTGAACGCGCTGGTGCTGGCCTGCAACCAGAAAACCAGCCGCGAGCCGGTGATGAACCTCACCCAGGGCGAGGTCGGCAACAGCCTGCGCCAGCTGGAAGGCCAGGGCCTGACCCGACTGGTGATGGGCAGCCGCGCCGACCGCTGGGAACAGCGCCTGGACAAGGCCCTGGAGCTGGTGCCGGCGCAGGTGATCCTGATGGGCCTGATGTTCCTGCGCGGTCCGCAGACGGTCAACGAACTGCTGACCCGCAGCAGCCGCATGCACGACTTCGAGGACAACGAGCAGGTGCTGCACCAGCTCGAACGCCTGGTGGCGCGCGGCTATGCCCTGCACCTGCCGCGCCAGGCCGGCCAGCGCGAAGACCGCTACACCCACGCCCTGGGCGGCCCGGTGGACATGGACGCGCTGCTGGCCACGCGGCACAGCGCCGGCAGCGAGCGCGCCAGCCATGACAGCGGCGTCACGCTGGAACGCGTGGAAGCCCTGGAGGCGCGCATCGCCGCCCTGGAAGAGCGGCTCGCACGCCTGGAGTGATCAGCCGCGGGCGTATTCGGTGGCCAGGCGCACCTGCTCGTCGGTGGGCCGCACGCCGGTGTACAGCACGAACTGCTCCAGGGCCTGCAGGGCAATCACTTCAAGGCCGGTGATGACCTGCTTGCCCAGCGCCTGGCCCAGCTGCACGAACGGCGTCAACGCTGGCAGCGCCACCACGTCGAAGACGATGCTGGCCGCCTCCACCGCTTCTGCGGGGAACGCCAGGTCGTTGGCCTCCGGGCCGCCGCTCATGCCAATCGGCGTCACGTTCACCAGCAACTGCGGGCGCAGGTCGCCCAGCTCCGGGCGCCATTCGTAGCCCAGCTGCCGCGCCAACGCCGGGCCGCTTTCGGGGTTGCGCGCCACCAGGGTGCCCTGGGTGAAACCGGCATCACGGAACGCCGAGGCCACGGCCTTGCCCATGCCGCCGCTGCCGCGCAGGGCCAACGTGGTGTCGGGCGACAGGCCATGACGGTCAATCAATTGACGAATGGCGATGTAATCAGTGTTGTACGCTTTCAAATGACCGTTATCATTGACCACGGTATTGATCGACTGAATGGCTGCCGCCGACGCATCCAGCTCATCGACCAGCGCGATGACGGCCTCCTTGAACGGCATCGACACCCCGCAGCCCCGGATCCCCAGGGCGCGGATACCGCCAACCGCTGCCGGCAGATCGTTGGTGCTGCAAGCCTTGTAGTAATAATCGAGACCCAGCTGTTCATACAGGTGGTTGTGGAAACGCACGCCGAACGTACCCGGGCGCCCGGCCAGGGACATGCAAAGTACGGTGTCGCGTGTGGGAATCATGGGCATTGCAAGGCTCCATCACTGGCATGTAACTGAAATGTAAGGACACTGTGGTTCCAGACCTTACACAAAATTTACCAAACACCGTCGCAGATTCTTACAAATTCGCTGTCATAGTAGTGCGACAGTCCTTGGACCAACCATCCGGTCCCGGGTACTGGAATCGTAATATGAGGAACAAGTCATGATTCGTCAGCTTCCCAAGATTGCCTTGCTGGTCGGCGCCCTGGCCGTAACGGGCCAAGCGTCGGCCTACGGCCACGGTGGTCCAGGTGTGTTGGGTGCCGTTCTAGGTGGTGCTGTAGTCGGCGCCGTGGTGACCTCCGCCCTGGCGCCACGCGAAGTCGTGGTGCAACAGCCGGTCTACGCCGCGCCACCGCCACCGGTCTACGTCGCTCCACCACCGCCACCGGTGTACTACGCGCCGCAGCCGGTCGTGTACGCGCAGCCTGTCTACGCGCCGCCACCGCCGCCACGCTACTACTACGGTCGTCCGGGCTGGTAACACGCATCGCCACCGCATTCGCCCCTGGGGCGCTTGCGGTGAGCTGATGTGTCGAGTCAATGATCACTATTGAAAGCGGTGATTTCTCAGCGCTCCTGCATCGCCCTAAGCTGGGCACATGTTTCGCAGGAGTCAGCCATGAACACCGTCAGCATCATGTCAGTCATCGGCAGCGCCGTTCCCGCCAACCTTCGCGACCTGGGGTTGCTGGCCTGCTGGTATGTGGTCAAGGACGGCGAACCGCTCAGCGGCCCCTTGTTGTCGCTGGACCAGGCGAAGGCGTTGTCCTTGAGCCTCAAGGATCAGCAACCGGCCACCCCGGCGGTGACCCACTGACCCTGTACCCCGAATTTATCCCGTGCGTTGCTCTCGCACCCCCTTGCCCCGCCTGCGTCGCGGGGCTTTTTAATTGGGCGCCTGTAGCAGCGGCCGCAGGCCGCGTCCCAGGCACCCCATCGGGCCAGGACGCGGCCTGCCGGGGATTCAGCCGCGCTCAGCCATCAGCACGTTCGCCTGCGCCCGCTGGGCCAGTTTCTGCAGGCGCTTTTCCAGGCCCTGCAGCACCGCGCGATCAGACCGGCCGCTCTCCAGTTCGTCGATCAGCGCATTCACCACCTGGCGCAGCTCATGGGCGATGACAATGCGGTCGTCGTTGTTGTCATGCTTGTGCGACTCGAACAGCCGGTGCAGGTAATCCTGCAGCACCGCCTGCACCCGGTGCCGGTCGGTGGCGCGCCAGTGCGCCATGCTCACGCCCACCTGGTTGAGCAGTTCCTGGAACTCCAGCACCAGGTACTGCAGGCGCCGGGCATAACCCACCTGCCCTTCGCGCCACTGCTTGTGCTGCGCGGCCGCTTCCTGCTTGCGCTGCAACGCCGGCACGGCAATGGCCAGCATCAGCGCGATGACCACCGCCACCGCCTGCACCCAGGCCAGGGCGTCCAGCGGCTTTTGAATGAACGCACACAACAGCAGGACCACCGCGATGACGCTGCTCCACAGCAGCAGTGCCCTGTAATCCTTGCTGAAGAAACCCTTAAGCATTGCGCGACTCCCGAGTCGTTTTTTAGCGTTTTTGGAAGGAGATATCCGCCGGACCGCCCTTGGACGGCGAGCGAAGATGAAATATCACTTTTATTTTTTTATTACAGGGGTTTAAGCCCGCCAGGCAATCGACAGTTGCTGAGCCATACTCATAAACTACTGCGTTTTTTCAAGAACAACCCGTCACAAACGGCTTATCTACTTTTTAGCGAGCGCTACACGTGAAAACCTCCCTTTCTATCCTCAGCCTGTTGCTTGTTCTGACAGGTACTGCTGCCGTCACGTCGAACGCTGTTGCTGCCGAAAAACCTGTTTCCCAACGAGATCCCGCACAGTTGCACCTGGCCTCGGGCAGCGCACTGCTGATCGACCTGGACACCAACAAGGTGATCTACGAGAACCGCGCCGACAACGTCGTGCCGATTGCCTCTGTGTCCAAGCTCATGACCGCCATGGTGGTGCTGGACGCCAAGCAGGACATGAACGAGATGATCGACGTGGACATCAGCCACAACCCGGAGATGCGCGGCGTGTTCTCGCGCGTCAAGCTGGGTAGCGAGCTGACCCGTCATGACATGATGCTGATCGCCCTCATGTCCTCGGAAAACCGTGCCGCCACCACCCTGGCCGAGCACTACCCGGGCGGCTATGGCGCCTTCATCAACGCCATGAACGCCAAGGCGCGCAGCCTGGGCATGAGCCACACCCACTACGCCGAGCCCACCGGCCTGTCCATCAACAACACGTCCACCGCGCGCGACCTGAGCAAGCTGCTGATCGCCGCCCAGCACTACCCTACCCTGCGCGAACTGAGCACCACCCGCGAGAAGACCGTGTTCTTCAAGAAACCCAGCTACAGCCTGGGCTTCCATAACACCGACCACCTGGTGAACAAGAACAACTGGGACATCCGCCTGACCAAGACCGGCTTCACCAACCAGGCCGGGCACTGCCTGGTGCTGCTGACCACCATGGGCAACCGCCCGGTGGCCATGGTCATCCTCGATGCCTTCGGTAAATTCACCACCTTTGCCGACGCCACCCGCCTGCGCAACTGGGTCGAGACCGGCCGTGGCACCGCAGCCCCTGCCGTGGCCCTGCGCTACAAGACCGACAAGCACGGCCGCCAGGTCGACTGACCTGCCCGGCCACGCCGCGTTGCCCCTGCCGTGCAGGGTCAATGCCGGCGGCTGGCCTGCTTGTGGGCGTACATGGCCGCATCCGCCTCGGCCAGCAAGCGCTTGATCGAATCATGCTTGGCCGGGTCGTACTCGATCCGCCCGATGCTGTAGCGAATGTCGTAGCCACGCTGGGCCTCGGCGTTCTTGCGCGCCAGCGCTTCCTTCAGCCGCTCGGCAATCAGGTCGCCATCCTGGGCATTGGAGCCCATCAGCAGGGCCACGAACTCATCCCCGCCCAGGCGCCCCACCAGGTCCATCTCGCGCAACACCTCGCGCAAGGTCTCGGCGAACGCCACCAGCGCCCGGTCGCCCTCGGCGTGGCCCCAGGTGTCGTTGATCTTCTTGAAATCGTTCAAATCGAAAAACAGCAGCGACGCCGGCGTGTTCATGCGCTTGCAGATGCTTAGCGCGTGCTCGGCCAGGGCCTCGAAGCCACGGCGGTTGGACACCTGGGTCAGGTCATCGATGGTCGCCAGCTGCAGCGCCTCGATTTCCTGCTCGGCCATGCTCGCCAAATCGCGCAGCAGCTCGCGCTCCTCGGCATCGAGGATGCGCGGCCGCGAGTCGATCAGGCACAGCGTGCCGATCTTGGCGCCATTGCCCACCCGCAGCGGGCAACCGGCATAGAAACGGATATGCGGGTCGCCGACCACCAACGGGTTGTCATGGAACCGTTCGTCGTTGGTGGCGTCAGGAATCATCAACACCTGGTCGCCGAGGATGGCGTGGCCGCAGAACGAAATATCACGCGGCGTTTCGCTGGCGCTCAGGCCCTGGCAGGACTTGAACCACTGGCGGTTGACGTCCACCAGGCTGACCAGCGCGATCGGCACGTCGAACAGCCTGCGGGCCAGGCGCGTCAAGCGGTCGAACCGCTCTTCAGGGGCGGTATCGAGGATATTCATCGCGCGCAAGGTGCTCACGCGCTCGGCTTCATTCACCGGTTTGGCTGGGGCCAGCATCGAAACACTCCAGAGTCCAGGCTTTGCAGATTCTGCTAAGCCTAGCCCATAAGTACGGCTGCACGAGTCCTGGCCCCAAAACATCATGCGGTGGTGTTGATGGTCGAACCGGTGGTGCTGCTGCCTTCGTCAACCAGGGCCTGGGACAGCTCCGAGGTCAGCGACGAAATTTCTGCAGTGGTCGACGAGACCTGGGCCTGGGCAGTGGCCACGGCCGCGGCCTTGGCGCTCTGGTCCTGGATCTGCTGGGCTTTCTGCACCGCCTGCTCCTGGGCTTGCAGCTCTTTCTGCAGCTCGGCGATCTGCTTTTGCAGCTCGGTCACGGTCTCGGAGCTGGAACTGGAGCTGGAGCTGCTGTCGCTGCTGCCGCCGCCGCCGCCACCGCCCGCACCGCCAGCGCCGCCCGCTGCCGTGGTGGAAGTGGTGGTGGAAGTGCCGGAGGTGGTAGTGCCGTCGGCGCTGGTGGTGGTGCTATCGTCGGTGCTGGCCGTGGTGGCGGCGGTCGACTTGGCGGTAGTGGTGGTGGTCGCGATGTGCAATCCCGACGTGATATTGCCTAGGGTGGTCATGGGAAAATTCCTTTAAGGGAAGATGGTTCATGTGTCATCGACTGGCCCATTCGCAGCTTTAGAAATATCGTGTAACACATGGGATACCCGCGCGATACAAACCACCGCATCCCTGAAACCATTGATTTAGAGCCTTCCAGCTCTTACACATCTAGATGAAATAAACTTCAGCAAGGCGACAGGTAAAAATCGGCACAATGGCCACTCAATAGCCGAAATCCCAGGTACAACACCATGACACGCGTTTTGACCATCGAAGACGATGCCGTGACAGCCAAGGAAATCGTGGCCGAACTGAGCAGCCACGGCCTTGAAGTTGATTGGGTCGATAACGGCCGCGAGGGCCTGGTCAAGGCCGTCAGCGGCAACTATGACGTTATCACCCTGGACCGCATGCTCCCCGAGCTGGATGGCCTGGCCATTGTCACCACCTTGCGCACCATTGGCGTGTCCACGCCGATCCTGATGATCAGCGCCCTGTCCGACGTGGACGAGCGCGTGCGTGGCCTGCGTGCCGGTGGCGACGACTACCTGACCAAGCCCTTCGCCTCGGACGAAATGGCCGCGCGCGTCGAAGTGCTGCTGCGCCGCAAGAGCACCGTTGCCGACGTCGACACCACGCTGAAGGTCGCCGACCTTGAGCTGGACCTGATCACCCGTGAAGCGCGCCGTGGCGAACAGGCCCTGAACCTGCTGCCCACCGAATACAAGCTGCTGGAATTCCTGATGCGCAACGCCGGGCAGATCCTGACCCGCATGATGATCTTCGAGGAAGTCTGGGGCTACCACTTCGACCCGGGCACCAACCTGATCGACGTGCACATCGGCCGCCTGCGCAAGAAGATCGATCCGCCTGGCGCCATTGCGCTGATCAAGACCGTTCGGGGCTCCGGCTATGTCATTGCCGAACCCCTCTAAGGGCTGGCGCTCGTCCAGCAGCCGCCTGCTGGCGCTGTACAGTTTTCTCTTCGTGGCCTGGAGCTGCATCCTCATGGGTGTGCTCTATTACGAAGTGTCGGACTACCTCAACAGCCTGGCGCGCCATTCGCTCATGCAGCGCCAGCACCTGTTCTCGCGTTTCAGCGGCCAGGCCCTGGACGACGCGCTGTCGGCCAGCGAGACCTTCGACAACCGCGCCTACGACGCCTACGGGCTGTTCGACGCACAATTGCGCCCGGTCGGCGGCGACCTGCGGGAAATTCCCAAGGGCGTGGCCCTGGACGGCAACATCTACGAGCTGGATGACTGCATCGACTCCGACGACCCCAAGCTGCCCCAGCAGGGCTGCGACGCCGTGGCCATGGCCACCCAGGACGGTCGCTGGCTGGTGTTGGTGCGTGACAACGGTTCGTTGTTCGCAGTGACGCGCATCATCCTCCACGCCCTGTTGTGGGGCATCTCGCTGACCATCATCCCCGGTGCTGCGGGCTGGCACCTGCTGCGCAGGCGGCCGATACGGCGTATCCGCGCGATCCAGGACAGCGCCGACGCCATTGTCGCCGGCGACCTGACCCAGCGCCTGCCGCTGTCCAACCGCCGCGACGAGCTGGACATGCTGGCGGCCATCGTCAACGCCATGCTCGACCGCATCGAGCGGTTGATGATGGAGGTCAAGGGCGTGTGCGACAACATCGCCCACGACCTGCGCACGCCGCTGACCCGGCTGCGCGCCCAGCTGTATCGCATCCAGCAGCAGGCCGGGGTGGATTCCGACCACGCCCTGCAACTGGACGGCGTGATCGCCGAGACCGACACCCTGATGGCGCGTTTCCGCGGCCTGCTGCGCATTTCCGAACTGGAGGACCACCAGCGTCGCTCCGGCTTCGTGGAGTTCGACCCGCTGCCGCTGCTGCATGAACTGCACGACTTCTACCTGCCGCTGGCAGAGGAAGGCGAGCTGCGCCTGGAGCTGGATTCGCCCCAGGTACTGCCCAGCCTCAATGGCGACCGCGCGCTGCTGTTCGAAGCCATCGGCAACCTGCTGAGCAACTCGATCAAGTTCACCCCGCCCGGTGGCGTGGTGGTGCTGCGCGCGCGCAACGAACTCGATAGCACCTGCATTGAAGTGCAGGACTCGGGCCCCGGCATTCCCAAGGAAGAACGCGAGGCGGTGTTCCAACGGTTCTACCGCTGCGACGACGACAACACCCAACCCGGCTTCGGCCTGGGGCTGTCGATCGTGGCGGCCATCGTCAACCTGCACGGGTTCACCCTGGAAGTGGGCAACAGCCAACAGGGCGGTGCCAGCCTGGCACTGCATTGCCGTCAAAGCAAAGCGCGAGTGTGATCCACATGAATCTGCTCTATATCGCCGATACCCGAGACGAACAGCTGCTGCGCGGCTTTGCTGACAGCGGCCAGCGCGTCGTCGAGGCCAAGCCCCACGAAGCCGACTGGGCCCTGGCCGACAGCAACTACGGCTTTATCCTGCTGGATCTGCAGCAGGCCCAGCCCGAGCTGCTAGCGCGCTGCCTGACGCGCAAGCGCAAGTCACGCGTGCTGGTGCTGCTGGCCGAGGACGATGGCCCGGCACGGGTGGCGGCCCTGCGCGCCGGCGCCGAGTTGTGCCTGACCAAGCCGGTGCTGTTCATCGAGCTGCAGGCGCGCATGCACGCCCTGCTACGCGACCACCTCAGCCCCGCGGTGGACGCCGAGGCCGGCCTGTGGCTGTCCACCACGCGCCTGCTGCTGGGCCGCGGCGCCCACCAGCAGCCGTTGACCGTGAGCGAACAGCGGCTGCTGGCCATCCTCGCAAAGCGTCCCGGCGCGGTGAGCCGCGAGCTGATCGAGGAACAGCTGTGGGGCGCCGCCCATGACTCGCGCAGCGCGCTGATCGAGCGACACATCTGCAACCTGCGCCGCAAGCTGGCCCGCCTGGACGCACCCAACGCCCTGCAGACCTTGCGCGGGTTCGGGTACAGCTTGCGCGAAACGGTGCATGTGCGTACTGATTGAGATCAACGGATTGGCAATACCCAAAAGCCCCGCGCCACTGGCCCGGGGCTTTTTTGCACGCCCATGACGCGGCCTGCGGCCGCTGCTACAGAGACTGCTACATCCTGTGGGAGCTGGCTTGCCAGCGAGCTGTTGGGGCCATAAAAGCTCGCTGGCAAGCCAGCTCCCACAAGACAGTCTGGGCTGGACACAAAAAAAGGCCCATCACGCTAAGCGCCAGGGCCTTTGGTTACCGCGCAAGCCTCAGCCCGACATGCAATCGAAGTTGTCAGTCGAAGCAACAGTCTTGCCCTGGTCATTCTTCAAGTCGGCGCGCAGGTTGGTGTCACCCAGGCTGCTCTCCACCAGGGTGTAGTGCTTGCCCTGCTTGAAGCCCTTGTAATCAATAGTGGCACGGCAGGTCTGGTCGTCCTGTTGCGCAGTGCTTTCTTCGTACAGCAGCACTTCAAGTTTGTGCTCGCCCGGTTTTACCTGGAAGTAACGGCCATCTTTCAGGTTCTTGCCGTCAACCTGTTCGGCCAGCATCGAGTTCTGGGTTTCTTCTTTCAAACCCACCCAGGCGTCGTTCGGGTTAGGCGCAGGCATGGGCCCGGCGCAGGCCGAGAGCAGACCGACCAGCCCAAGCATGGGCACCAGCATTAGCGTTTTCGCATTCATGGGGTATTCCTCAAATGTGTTGGAAGTGGCCTGCCCTGGCAGGTCGTTTTCGATCGATGCCAAGTGTGATGACCGCCCTCTTTCAACACCAATGAATCACCGTGAAACGAATTTCAGTTGCGCCTTAAAACATCTTTCACCTTCATGAAAGGCTTGTGTTAGGTGGTTCCAGCAAGACTTGCCAGCATACGCAAACCCTTTGGAGGTTCCTGGCATGCTAGGGCTGGTAAAGACCGCATTGCTCAAGCCATACACGTTTATCGTGTTGGCGATATTCATCTGCATCATCGGGCCCCTGTCCGCGATGCGGACCCCTACCGACGTATTCCCCGACATCGGCATCCCCGTGATTGCCGTGGTCTGGTCCTACACCGGCCTGTCGCCGGACGCCATGGCCGGCCGGGTGATCTATACCTACGAGCGCTCGCTCAGTACCACGGTGAACGACATCGAGCACATCGAGTCGCAATCGCTGCCGGGCATGGGCATCGTCAAGATCTTCTTCCAGCCGGGCGTGGACATCCGTACCGCCAACGCCCAGGTGACCGCGGTGTCGCAAACCGTGCTCAAGCAGATGCCCCCAGGCATCACGCCGCCGCTGATCCTCAACTACAGCGCCTCCACGGTGCCGATCCTGCAGATGGCGTTCTCCAGCCCCACCCTGTCCGAAGCGCGTATTCGTGACCTGGTGCAGAACTCCATCCGCCTGCCGCTTTCCGCCGTGCCGGGCCTGGCCATGCCGACCCCCATGGGCGGCAAGCAGCGCCAGATCACCCTCGACCTGGACCCCCAGGCGCTGGCCGCCAAGGGCCTGTCGGCGCAGGACGTGAGCAACGCCCTGGCCGCGCAGAACCAGATCGTGCCGGTGGGTACCGCCAAGCTGGGCAGCGATGAATACACCGTGCTGCTGAACAACAGCCCGGACGCCATCGAGCAGCTCAACGACCTGCCGATCAAGACCGTCGACGGCGCCGTGATCACCGTTGGCCAGGTGGCCCACGTGCGTGACGGCTCGCCGCCGCAGACCAACATCGTGCGGGTGGACGGCCGTCGCGCGGTGCTGATGCCGGCCCTGAAAAACGGCAACATCTCGACCCTGTCGATCGTGCAAAGCATTCGCGACATGTTCCCGTTGATCAACGAGACCCTGCCGCCGTCGCTGAAAACCTCGATGCTGGGCGACGCCTCGGTGTTCGTGAAGGAATCGGTGGGCAGCGTGGCCCGCGAAGGCATCATCGCCGCCCTGCTGACCAGCGCCATGATCCTGCTGTTCCTGGGCAGCTGGCGCTCGACCATCATCATTGCCGCCTCGATTCCCCTGGCAGTACTGTCGGCGATTGCCCTGCTGGCGGTCAGCGGCCAGACCCTCAACGTGATGACGCTCGGGGGGCTGGCGCTGGCCGTCGGTATCCTGGTGGACGATGCCACGGTGACCATCGAGAACATCAACTGGCACCTTGAGCAAGGCAAGCAGGTGAAGGATGCCATCCTCGACGGCGCCAAGCAGATCGTCGGCCCGGCCTTCGTCTCCCTGCTGTGTATCTGCATCGTGTTCGTGCCGATGTTCATGCTGCAAGGCATTGCCGGCTACCTGTTCCGCCCGATGGCGCTGGCGGTGATCTTCGCCATGGCGTCGTCGTTCATCCTGTCGCGTACCCTGGTGCCGACCCTGGCGATGTTCCTGCTCAAGCCCCACGTGGTCGAGGCCGGCGAAGGCCGTCACCCGGACAACGCCCTGCTCAACCACCACGAAGGCGACCAGCACAAACCCAAGCACGGCGCGTTCGTGCAAAGCCTGCTGAACTTCCAGCAAGGCTTCGAGAAGCGCTTCAGCAACGTGCGTGACAGCTACCACGGTGTCCTCACCCTGGCCCTGGAAAACCGCAAGCGCTTCCTGATCGGCTTCATGGTCTGCGTGCTGGCGTCCTTCGCGCTGCTGCCGACCCTGGGTGAAGACTTCTTCCCGGCCACCGACGCCGGCGCCATGTCGCTGCACGTCAGCCTGCCGGTGGGTACCCGTATCGAGGAAAGCGCCGCCGCCTTCGACCGTATCGAAGCGCGCATTCGTCAAGTGGTGCCGGCCAACGAGCTGGACACCGTGATCGACAACATCGGTATCCCGCTCAGCGGTATCGACATGGCCTACAGCGCCAGCGGCACCACCGGCCCGCAGGACGGCGATATTTCCGTGACCCTGAAGGAAGGCCACAAGCCAACCGCCGACTACGTGAAGAAACTGCGTGAAGTGTTGCCGGAAAGCTTCCCGGGCAGCACCTTCTCGTTCCTGCCGGCTGACATCAGCAGCGAGATCCTCAACTTCGGTGCCCCGGCGCCGCTGGACGTGAAAATCTCCGGCCCGGACAACGACGCCAACCATGCCTACGCCCTGGAACTGCAGCGCGCGCTGAAGCACATCCGTGGCATCGCCGACCTGCGCATCCAGCAGTCCAACGGCTACCCGACCCTGCAAGTGGACGTGAACCGTGAACGCGCCAACGGCCTGGGCATCACCGAACGCGACGTAACCAACTCCATGGTCGCCTCGCTGGCCGGCAGCTCGCAGGTATCGCCGCTGTACTGGCTGAATCCGAAAAACGGCATCAGCTACTCCATCGTGGCGGCAACGCCGCAGTACCGCCTGGACAGCATGCCGGAGCTTGAAGCCCTGCCGGTGACCGGCGCCAACGGCCAATCGCAGATTCTCGGCGGCCTGGCCACCATCCACCGCGTCGACACCCCGGCGGTGGTCACCCACTACAACATCCAGCCGACCCTGGACATCTACGCCAACGTACAAGGCCGTGACCTGGGCGGCGTCGCCAGCGACATCCAGAAGGCCATCGACCTGGCCGCCCCGCACCGTCCGAAGGGCGCCACCATCACCCTGCACGGCCAGATCGACGCCCTGCATGAAGCCTTCAGCGGCCTGTCCCTGGGCCTGCTCGGCGCGGTGGTGCTGATCTACCTGCTGATCGTGGTCAACTTCCAGTCCTGGCTCGACCCGTTCGTGATCATCACCGCGCTGCCGGCTGCCCTGGCAGGCATCGTCTGGATGCTGTTCCTGTCCGGCACCTCGCTATCGGTACCGGCGTTGACAGGGGCCATCTTGTGCATGGGTGTGGCCACCGCCAACTCCATCCTGGTGGTGAGTTTCTGTCGAGAACGCCTGGAGGTGCACGGCGACGCCCTGCTGGCCGCCATGGAGGCCGGTTTCACCCGCTTCCGTCCGGTGTGCATGACCGCCCTGGCGATGATCATCGGCATGCTGCCGCTGGCCATCTCCCAGGAACAAAACGCCCCACTGGGTCGCGCCGTCATCGGCGGCCTGATCCTGGCCACCACGGCCACCCTGCTCTTCGTTCCGGTGGTGTTCAGCCTCGTGCATGGACGCCGCACCGCCAAGCTTCCCGTTGGAGAAACGTCCCATGTCGTCTGATTCCCTACCGACCATCGCAAAGAAGCCTTCGCGCAAGCGCCTGATGGTGCTCGGCGTCGGCGGCCTGACCTTGGCCGCCGTGCTGGTGGCCGGCGGCCTGGCCGCCCGGACCCGTCACGATGACAATGTGGCGAGCTGGACCGAAGCCCAGTCGATGCCGATCGTCAGCGTGTTCCAGCCGATCCACAACACCACCGGCGACACCCTGGTGCTGCCGGCGCACCTGGAAGCCTGGAGCCAGGCGATGATCCACGCCCGGGTCAGCGGCTACCTGAAGGACTGGAAAGCCGACATCGGCACACCGGTGAAGGCCGGCCAGGTGCTGGCCGAAATCGACAGCCCGGACCTGGACCAACAACTGGCCCAGGCCCACGCGCACCTGCTGCAGCAACAGGCCGACGAGAAACTGGCACAGACCAGCGCCGCGCGCTGGCAACACCTGCTGAGCACGCATTCGGTCTCGCAACAGGAAGTGGACGAGAAAGTCGCCAACGCCGACGCCGCCAAGGCCAACGTCGAGGCGGCCCGCGCCGACTACGCGCGCCTCACCGACCTGTCCAACTACAAGACCCTGCGTGCGCCGTTCGACGGCACCGTGACCGCGCGTAACACCGACGTCGGCCAGCTGATCAAGGCCGACGCCGACACCGGCCCGGACCTCTTCGAAGTGGCTGACACCCATCGCCTGCGCCTCTACGTGCCAGTGCCGCAGAACTACGCTGCGGCCGTGCGCACCGGCATGCACGTGAGCCTGACCGTGCCGGAGCACCCGGGCGAGCAGTTCGATGCACAGCTGGTGGGCAACTCCAACGCCGTGGACGCCAAGTCCGGGACCATGCTGGCCCAGTTCGTCGCCGACAACCCCAAGGGCGAGCTGCTGGCCGGTGACTACACCGAGGTCACCCTCAAGGTGCCTGCGGGCAGCCAGGGCGTGAGCATTCCCGGCAGCGCGCTGATCTTCCGCGCCGCCGGTACCCAGGTGGCCGTGGTCGATGCGCAGAAGCATGTGCACCTGCGCAACGTGCACATCGGTATGGACCTGGGCGCCACCCTGTTCATCGACCAGGGCCTGGCCCCGACCGACCAGGTCATCGACAACCCACCGGACTCCCTGCGCGAGAACGACCCGGTGAAACTGGCCGACGCAGGAGACACCCATGCCCCTAAAGCTTAACCGCCTGGTAGCGGCGATGGCCCTGGTGCTCCAGGGCTGCTCGCTGGCGCCAACCTACAAGGTGCCGGACGCACCGATCCCGCTGCATTACAGCGGCCCGTGGCAGGCTGCCAAGCCAGCCGACCACGTGCCGCAGCAATGGTGGACGCTGTACAACGACCCGCAGCTCAACGACCTGCAGGGCAAGCTGATCACCGCCAACCCTGACCTGGCCGCGGCCCTGGCGCATTTCGATGCGGCCCAGGCCTACGCCAGCCAGTTGCACGGCGGCCTGTTCCCGGAAATCGGCGCCACCGGCTCCAGCGTGCGCCAGCGCCAGTCCGAGAACAAACCGCTGCGCGGCAGCGACCAGCCCAACGTGTACAACACCGACACCGCGGCCTTCACCCTGAACTGGGACCTGGACTTCTGGGGCAAGGTACGCAACCGCGTGGCCGCCGGCGACGCCCAGGCCCAGGCCTCGGCCGACGACCTGGAAGTGGCGCGCCAGAGCCTGCAGCGCCAGCTCAGCAACCTGTACCTGACCCTGGCCGGGCTGGACGCCCAGCAGGCTATCCTCAAGGCCTCGCTGGACGACTACACCCAGGCCCTGAACCTGACCCGCGACCGCTACGAAGGCCAGATCGCCAGCGAACTGGACATGACCCGCGCACAAAGCGAACTGGCCCAGGCCCAGGCGCAACTGGACGACGTGGTCAACCAGCGCAACCTCACCGAGCACGCCATCGGCGAGCTGGTGGGCCAGCCGGCGACCACCTTCCAGCTGGCCGCCATCAGCAAATTCCCGGCCCTGCCCGACGTGCCCGCCGAGCTGCCCAGCACCCTGCTGCAGCGTCGCCCTGACATCGCCGCCGCCGAACGCCGGGTGTTTGCCGCCAACGCCAACATCGGCGTGGCCAAGGCCGCGTTCTACCCCGACTTCAGCCTGAGCGGCTACTTCGGTGGCCAGGACATGGGCGTGGGCAACGTGCTCAGCGCCACCAACCGCTTCTGGGCCATCGGCCCGGTGGTCAACCTGCCGATCTTCACCGGTGGCCGCCTGACCGGCGCCGAAAACCAGGCCAAGGCCGAGTTCGCCGAAGCCAGCGCGCACTACCGTGGCAGTGTGTTGAAGGCGTTGCGCGAGGTGGAAGACAACCTCTCGCAGCTGCGTGATTTGAAGCAGGAAGCGGCCGACCAGCAGGCGGCAGTGGATGCGGCGACCCAGTCGCAGACCTTGGCCATGAACAGCTATGAAGCCGGTGCGGTGAACTACCTGGACGTGGTCACGGCGCAGACCGCGGCGCTGGATGCGCAGCGCAAGTTGCAGGATGTGCAGACGCGCAGGTTGCAGGCTAGCGTGGGGTTGATGGTTGCGTTGGGGGGTGGTTGGCAGCCAGGCAAGTCCTGATACATGTCCTGACACACCCAATCGCGTAGCCGCTGCCGCCAGGCTGCGCTGGCCCTATGCCTCACTGGAGATCTCCAGCGTAAACGAGGGCCAGCGCAGCCTGCGGCAGCGGCTACGGGGTTGGCTGGAGGGCGCGTCAGGGCTGACAGGTGCATGGCGATGATTTTGCAGCGCCCTTGAGATCGAGCGCCGTCCGCACGGCGCGACCCGGCCTGACGGCCGGTGCTACAGCGCTTGCCTGGGTACCGTGTGAAGGCATGTCAGCTTCACTCGATTTCGCGTCAAGCAAACAAGGCTGCAAGCCTCATTGCAGCAACTGTAGCACCGGCCGTCAGGCCGGGTCGCGCCGCGCGGGCGGCGCTCGGTTTTGGAGGCGCCGAAGGAACATCGGCGTGATACGGGCACGCCGCCAGGGTGCGCCTACTGCAGATCCACGTTCAACATTGGCGTGCCAAACGCCACCAGCCTGGCATTGGACTTCTCGAAGTACGCGGCCCAGAACGCGTTCAGCAGGTCCATGGTCTTGCCCGACCGATACTTCTGCTTGATGCCGTCCGTCACCAGTCCTGCCCCGGCCACGTACACGCGCGAGCCGTTCAGGTTGGCAAACAGGCTCTTGTCCGAAGCCTTCTTGATTTCCTGGGCAACGTTGAGGTTCTGGATGGCGCTGTGGGCGTAGAACGAGGCGTAGTCACTGTTTTCCAACATGTCGCTGATCAGGAACACGACATGTTCACCGCCGCTGCCCTGGCCCATGTCGGCGCCTACATCACGCAGGGCGTGCAAGATCTCGCTCTTGGGGTTTTCGTCGTTGGCCTCACGCAGCGCCTTGACCAGCAACCCGCCCACACCGCGCACGAACACGGCTTTCTGCTGGCCCATGCAGGCGTCCAGCTGGCGCAGCTTGCTCATGCTCATGTCGGCGCGAACGTTGTCGGCCGCAGGCACTTCCAGGGTGACATCCGTGAGCAGGCGCATGTACTCGCCCGGCACGAAGGCCGAGAAAGTGTACAGCTTCACCTGGTCACCGGGCTGCACGAAGCGGTCGATTTTCTCCCACACCGAACGCTGGATATCCTCCGGCATCTTGATGGTCTGGTCGACGATCACCACTAACTGGCGCCCTGAAGGCGCCGGCTTGAATTCACCCAGTTTCGCCGCCCCGTAACAGCTGGGCAGGTCATTGCGCTCCGCCGCCATGGCCGTGGCCGAAGCGAGCAAGGCCATGACCATGGCACATCGCAGCAAGCCTTTCATCAGGCAATCGCTCCCTTGCCCGGAAACTTCCCGGTCTTGGCCAGCACCACTTGGGTGTTGCGGATGCGCTTGAGCTGCTCGAGGGTCAGGCCATATTCATCGGTGACCAGGTCCAGGTCCTCATCGGACAGTTCACGCAAGTCGTCAAACTCACCCGGCTTGGGCCCGGCCAGGTTTTGCGCCACAGGCGCCGCGACGCTGGGCGCCGCAGCGGGCGCTGGCGTCTCGACGCGGGGCTGGGCAGCCACCGCCGGTGCCTGATATTCGGCCTCGATGGAGGCTTTCTTGCGCTGGAACTCCAGGGCGGCACGGTGCGCTTCCAGGGCCTTCTGGTCTTCGTCGTGCTTGTCGGCCTGGCGTTTCGCGTCTGCCTGGGCTACCCGCATCTTCAGGAACGCATCGAAGTCGCGAGTGTGGGCAGTGCTCGAACTTTGCTCCCCCGAGTTGGATGCCATGTCGTAGCCGGACACCTTGTGCTGCAGCATGCGCAGCTTGTGATCGGCATGCCCGCGAATCGCCAGGCGCTGACGCTCCATCCAGCGCACCATCTCGGCAGCGGTCTTGAACTTGCTGGTCATTTCGTAGGCATCCTTGGACGCCAGGCCAGCGAAGCCGTACACCATCGACAGCCACAATGCGATGAACTGGATGGCCACGTAAACCACCGACAATACCGCGAAGGTCACCAGCGACGCCGTGTGCTCGGCACCCAGTTTGTCGCCGAAAGACTTGTCCTGGCTTTGCTTCTCGACTTGTGCCGAAGCCGCCGGCAGATCGAACGGGCTGCTGGCAGCAGGCGCCGACTCGTTGATCTGGTAGCCGGCAACCAGTTCGGTTTCCAGGGCATTGAGCTGTTCGGTACGCACCCAGAAGGCCGCGATGGCAACGATCACGATGGTGCCCGCGAAAATGGCGATCCAGTTATGGCGAGTGGTCACCGTCTCGTTGGTTTTGATGCGCGCCAGGATCTTGTTGTAGCCCGTGGCATTATCGTCACTGCGTGAAGCGTCGATGGAGATCTGTGCGATGTCCTTGCCGATCTGGCTGTCGCGCTCGTTGTTCGGCGTGCCACGCCACCAGTGACGCGCTTTCTTGATCAGCGAGTTATGGTGGAACTGGTGACCGGCGATGTGCGCGAAGAAGCCCGAGATCAGCGCGAGGAACGCCGACACCGACCACGTCAGGTATTGCAGGTTGTTGGCCGAAATCTCGCGGTTGACGAACGGGCCGATTACATAGGCAAAACCGACGGCCTCAAGCACCAGCAACGCGCCCATCAGCGGCACGACCCACACCGGGTTGGTGCGGCGGCCTTTCTCGCAGACCTTGGACAGGTAGTCTTCGCACTTGGCGAAATACGAAGGGTCCTTGTCCACGGACTCGTAGCGGGTGTAGTACTCCTCGCACAGGCTGATCTCGCCACTGCGCCAGCCATTGGCATCAACCTGGCCATGGTCGCGGCGTACCTGGCGAGCCAACCTGGCCACCGTGCCGACCAGCGGCGTGGCATGCCAGGCGCGGCGCACGAAATAACACACTTTGTCCCAGTTCAAGGCAACGATCACAATCGCCACGAACAAGGTAATCAGCGAGGCGGCGGCTGCCCGGTTTGCCAGCATCAGGGCAAGCATCGCGCTTGGGGAAAAATCCTGCATGGTCTTTTCTCTTTGAAATTAGGACGCTTTTCGCGGAATGAACGCTGCTACATAGGCCGAGTCACCGCGCGGGTAGAACACTTGGCCCTTGGTTGCTTGCGGGGCGCCTTTTTCGAACACCACGTCAATGCACGACACGGGGGCGTTCGGGTCCTTGGCGAATACCCGGTAGAGCACCTGAGTCTCGCCCTCGTAGGTGTTGGCTATGCCTTGAATGGACTTGAGGCTGGTGCGGTTGCCGGTGTCATAGCCCTTCACCACTTCCAGGATGGGTTGGCGGTCGACCGCGGCGTTGTCCTTGAGAATGGACACCGGCGTGATCGTCAGCAGGTTGCCGTTGACCACCTCTGCCCAGACCCGGTTGTTGTACCCCGCCATGTATTCGTAGGTCTTGTGGTCTTCCAGCGGCTGGCCAGTCGCCAGGCTGAGAACGCTGCCGGTTTCACGGGGGGCGTCGGCCTGACAGCTTTGAATTGGCAGATCGTTGGCCTGGGCCGAAGAGATCAGGGTAAAGCCGCCGGACTTGGGCTGGATGGCCGCTGTCACGCTGGCTTGCTGCGCAGCCGGCACGCCACCGAAATTGACCAGCGCCGCGCTTGCCGGCGCCTCATGGGCGGAGGTTGGCTGATCGACCGGCCGGGGGCTGGCAACCGGTGCCCGGGACGCCACCGTCGCAGCCTTGGTGCTGGTGCGTGCAGGCGCACGTTTCTCGGGGCCAGCGCTGTAGACCGCGTACTTGGCGTTCGCCGATTCAGCCTGGACCCGCTTGACCAGCACGTCCTGGGAGCTCATCTCGCTGATTTCGACCCGACGGTTGCTGTTGCGACCTGCCTCGGTCGTGTTGTCGGCAACCGGCCGGGAAGAGCCCGCGCCCTGGTAATAGATGCGGCTTGCCGCGATACCGGCGCCTTGCAGCACCTGGCCTACCGCACGCGCGCGCTGCTCGGAGAGCCTCTGGTTGAGGCTGGCCGTGCCGGTGGCATCCGTGTGCCCCACGATCAGGAAGCGGCGCTGGCCATCATCCTTGCCCTCACCACTCTTTTGCGCGAAGGCTGTGGCCAGCTTCTGCGCCTGGCGCAGGCCGGTCGTGGTCAACTGTGCGGAACCGACCGGGAACATCCCCTCGTCCTGCACTTGTGCCACCAGCCCACCATCGGCATTCTTGGCAGCGCCTGCGGGTGCTTGCAGGTTGAGTGGCTGCACCGAAATCGCCATGTGCTCGTCCTTGGCAATCTGCTGCAGGGCCTTCATCTTCGACTCCCACACACTGCCCGCGTAGCAACCCAACGCCCCGCCCAACAGGCCGCCAATCACGGCCCCCTGCGTCTTGTTGCCAGCGCCGGCCAGCCGGTTGCCCAGGATGGCACCGCCCACCGCACCCACGCCGCAAAGGATGACCATGCCATGGTTGGCACCCACCGACTGCATGGTGCTGTTGGTCTGGCAGCCACTAAGCGTGGCAATCGCCACGGCCAAGGCGGTCAGGCGCTTCGCTTTCAATCGCATGTATCAATTCCTTGTGATGGATAACGCCTGTTAAACGAACGGCGAAAGCCTTTGTTTCGGCGCAATTGCCTTGAATGGAAAACATTGACCCTCGGCCCGCCCCTGCGCCACGAAACGCTTGGAAAGGGGTCAGGGTTGAACAGGACGTCTCAAGCCGAACGCACGGGGCAGCAACTGCTGCCGCGGAGCACAGGCGGACGATGGCGCTGCGGCGCCGAGGGGAATAGAGAAGGAGCAGCGAACGCGTGGAGCGCTCGCACCCTGGAAATATGGAGAGCCAGGCCACCATGGGTGGCGGCTGCCAGGCCTGGGCGGCCTGTTACGGCTTCGAGGTTCTTGACGTCCATGTGCGGTCTCAGCGTCCTGGGTGCTTGCCCGAAAAACCCGCATTATATGGCATTGTGCCATGTTCGCAAGCAGCGGAGTAACCGCTTTTCATACACCAGAACGCTGAGGCCGAAGCTTGCCGAGGGTACGGGCGCGATCAGCTACCCGCCCCACCCTGCGCCTCTTCAAAGAAGAAGTCCTTCCAACTGCCGGCCTTGTTCTTCAACACGCCCAGCTCATTCAACTTGTCGGCATACACCCCAGTACGCTGCGGCACGATGGTGAAGTCGATCTCCGGGTCGTTGACGATTTTCTCCACCAACGCCAACGGCAACTTCGACTGCTCCACACGGATGTAGGTCTTGGCCGCCTCGGCCTTGTTCGCCTTGATGTACTGCGAAGCTTCAGCCAGCGCGTCGTAGAACGCCTTGTAGGTCTTGGGGTTTTCGTCGTGGAATTTCTGCGTGGTGTACAGCACGTTGAACGTCGCCTGGCCACCCAGCACGTCGTAGGAGCTGAGCACCTTGTGCACGTTCGGGTTTTCCAGTTCCTGGTACTGGAACGGCGGGCTGGAGAAGTGCGCGGTGATTTCCGAGCTGCCGGCGATCAGCGCCGAGGTGGCGTCGGGGTGCGGGATGCTCACCGAGTAGTTGTCGAAGCGCTTGAAGTCGGCGTCGCCGAACACCTTGGCGGTCTCGATCTGCAGGGTACGCGACTGGAAGCCGACGCCTGCGGCCGGCACGGCGATGCGGTCCTTGTCGGTGAAATCCTTGAGGGTCTTGATGTTGGGGTTGTTGGTCAGCAGGTAGTTGGGCATCGAGCCCAGCGAGGCGATGGCCTTGACGTTCTGGCGGCCCTTGGTGCGGTCCCAGATGGTCAGCATCGGCGGCACGCCCGCCGACACCACGTCCAGGGCGCCGGCCAGTAGCGCTTCGTTCATGGCGGTGGCGCCGGAGATGCTGTTCCAGTCCACGGTGATGTCAATGCCTTCGGCCTTGCCGTGCTTTTCGATCAGGTGCTGGTCGCGCACCACGTCGAGAATCAGGTAACCAATGCCGAACTGCTGGGCGATGCTGATCTTGCCTTCGGCGTGGGCGCTGGTGCCGAGCACGGCACCGACGAGGCCCAGGGCGATGGAAAGACGGGATAACTTGGCCATTTGAATGCTCACGTATTTAGTGGAGAGAGTGGCGAATCAGCGCTGCATGCCCCATTTCTTGATGGTCAGGCGCTCGAAGGTGTTGAACAGCAGGTTTTCCACCAGCAGGCCGATGATGATCACCGCCGCCAGGCCGGCAAAAACCTTGTCGGTGTACAGCTCGTTGCGGTTCTGGAAGATGTACCAGCCCAGGCCGCCCTTGCCCGACGAGGCGCCGAACACCAGCTCGGCGGCGATCAGGGTGCGCCAGGCAAAGGCCCAGCCAATCTTCAGGCCTGCCAGGATCGACGGCAGCGCGGCCGGGATCAGGATGTACCAGACGAAACGCAGGCCACGCAGGCCGTAGTTGCGGCCAGCCATGCGCTGGGTTTCCGACACGGCCAGGAAGCCCGAATAGGTGTTGAGCGCCAGCGCCCACAGCACCGAGTGCACCAGCACGAAGATCAGGCTGTTGTCGCCCAGGCCAAACCACAACAGCGACAGCGGCAGCAGCGCGATGGCCGGCAGCGGGTTGAACATGGCAGTCAGGGTGCTGAGCAGATCACGGCCCAGCTGGGTCGACACCGCCAGGGTGGTCAGGCCGAACGCCAGGACGATGCCGATCAGGTAGCCCTTGATCAGCACGGTCAGGGAGATCCACACCTTGCCCAGCAGCTCGCCGGTGGCGATGCCGTCAATGAAGGCATGGGCGGTCTGCAGGAAGCTGGGCAGCAACAGGTCGTTGTTCTGGAGGCGCGCGGCAATTTCCCAGATCAGCGCCAGGGCGATCATGATCACCGTTTTGCGCACCCAGCCCTGTTGCCAGATGCGCTGGGCCAGGGAAATGTCGCGGGTCAGCGCGGCCTGGGTGAAGGGTTCCAGCTCGATTTCGTATTCGGCGCGCACAGGCGGTTGCAGGCTCATGGCAAGGCTCCGGTGTCAGTAGGCGATGCGGATGTCGTGGAAACCCAGGTCCTGCTCGACCGGACCCTGGGCCTCGTCGAACAGCAGCCGGTGAATCCGCTGGGCACTGGCCTGGAAGGCCACGCCACCGAGGCTCTGCAGATCGTATTCGTGGCTGTTGATTTCAGCACGCACCCGGCCCGGGTGCGGCGACAGCAACAGGATGCGGTTGCCCACCACCAGCGCTTCCTCGATGGAATGGGTAACGAACAGCAGGGTGAAGCGCACCTCGTCCCACAGTTCCAGCAGCTCTTCCTGCATCTTGCGCCGGGTCAAGGCGTCGAGGGCGGCGAAGGGCTCGTCCATCAGCAGGATTTTCGGCTGCATGGCCAGGGCGCGGGCGATGGCCACGCGGGCCTTCATGCCGCCAGACAGGGTGTGCGGGTAGGCATTGGCGAAGGCGCTGAGGCCGACCTTTTCCAGGTAGTGACGGGCACGCTCCTCGGCCTCCTTGCGCTTGAGGGTGCGCGAGGCCAGCAGTGGGAACATGACGTTTTCCAGCACGGTCTTCCAGGCGGGCAGCTGGTCGAACTCCTGGAACACCACGATGCGGTCCGGGCCCGGCTCGGTGACGGTGGCGCCGCCCAGGCGGATCTCGCCCTCGCTGGGCTTGATGAAGCCGGCCACGGCCTTGAGCAGGGTCGACTTGCCGCAGCCCGACGGGCCGAGCAGCACGAAGCGATCGCTGCGATCGACTTCGAAACTGACCTGGTGGGTGGCCCGCACCACGCGTTCGGGGGTGCGGTATTCGAGACTGACGTTGCTCACTTGCAGCAGGACTTCAGGGGTCGCCTGATGGCCTGCCTGCGCAGGTAACACATCGCTGGCCGTGTGGCCTTGCAGTACAGCGTTCATGGTGACTCCCGGATCAGAACGGCGCATCGCCCTGGATAGTGGTGCGGTGCAGCTTGCGGCGCAGGTGCTCGGGGGTGCCGGCAGCCAGGTGGATCAGCGAACGGTTGTCCCAGAACACCATGTCGTTGGGTTGCCACTGGTGGCGGTAGACGTTTTCCGGGCGCACGCTGTGGGCGTACAGCTGGTTGAGGAGGTCGCGGCTTTCGTCTTCGGGCAGGCCGACGATGTGGGTGGTGAAACCTTCACTGACGAACAGCGCCTTGCGGCCATTCTCCGGGTGGGTACGCACCACCGGGTGGCTGACGGTCACCACCTGTGCAAGCTGCTCGGCGGTCAGGGTCGGGCGCCAGTTGGCGGCGTTTTTGCCCTCGCTGTAGCGGGCGGTGTACGAGTGCACCGCCTGCTTGCCTTCCACCGCGTCCTGCAGGTGTTGCGGCAGGCTGTCCCAGGCGCGGTGCATGTCGGCGAACAGGGTGTCGCCGCCCTCGCTGGGCAGTTCCTGGGCGTACAGCATCGAGCCCAGGCTAGGCAGTTCCTTGTAGGACAGGTCCGAGTGCCAGTACTTGCCGGCATCGCCCAGGCCGACGGGCTGGCCGTGCTCGACGATGTTGGAGACGATGAGGATTTCCGGGTGGTTGGCCAGCAGGAACTGCTTGAGCACGTGGATCTGCAGCACGCCGAAGCGGCGGCTGAAGTCGATCTGCTGCTGCGGGGTGATGTGCTGGTCGCGGAACACCACCAGGTGGTAGTCCAGGTGCGCGCGGTGCACGCGGGCGAAGTCTTCGTCATTGAGCGGCCGGCTCAGGTCCAGGCCAACGATCTCGGCGCCCACCAGGCCTTGCAGGGGGCGGACTTCGAAGGTCTGGGACGGCAGGGGGGCGAAAGATAAGGCGGACATGCTGGGCTCCGGCTCTGGCTATTGAGTACGAGTAGGTGATGACCAAACTCTATAGGCATAAGAACCGAAATTTAAATATCGTTAATGCATAACGATATCACTGGAAATTGTGGATGCCTTTGTGGGAGCTGGCTTGCCAGCGAGTTTTTGCCCGCCAACAGCTCGCTGGCAAGCCAGCTCCCACAAAAGCCGCGGCGGTTACATCGCCCGCGCAATCTCCAGGAACGCGCTGATGATGGTGTTGGCGCCCCGCTCCTTGCGCCACACCAGCGTGGCGTTGGTCAGCAGCCCCTGCTGCTCGGCAAAGGACACGATGACGATGCGCTCATGGGGCACCACCTCGTCCTGGGACACGTAACCGATGCCCATGCCCTTGGCGATGGCAATGCGGATGGCCTCGCGGCTGCCGATTTCCAGCACGCTGGCCGGCTGCACGCCCGCGGCCTGGCACGCCGCCTCGAAGATCTGCCGGCTGGAGGAGCCCGCCTCGCGGTGGATCACCGGCTCGCCCTCAAGCTCGGCCAACGCCACGCTGGCGCGCGTGGCCAGCACATGGTCCGCCGGCACCGCCAGCATCAGCGGGCACTGCCGGTAGCGCAGGCGCGCCAGGCCGTTGCCCGGTTGCTGGCTGGCCAGCACGCCCAGGTCGGCGTCGAAGTTTTCCACGGCGTCGTGCACGTACTGCGAATGGCCGAACTCGACGCTGACCTGCACCCGCGGGTAGCGCCGGTGGAATTCGTGGAGGATTTCCACCAGGTGATAGGGCCCCACGGCGGCAATGCGCAGATGCCCCGAACCCAGCGCGCGCACGTCGCTGAGCAACTGCAGCGCGTCCACCTCGGCGTCCATCATGCGCCGGGCGCTGGCCATCACCTGCACGCCCAGCGGCGTGAGGCGCACCTGACGGCCGGTGCGGTCGAACAGCGGTTCGCCGCAGCGCTCCTCCAGCTCGCGAATCTGCTTGGAAATCGACGGCTGGGTGATCTTCAGCAGCCGCGCGCCCTCGGTAAAACTGCCGGTTCGCGCCGCCGCCAGGAAGGCGCGCAGTTGGGCGTAGATCATCAGTGCATTCCCTGAAGCTATGGGTAAGGTCGTATATAGCTATCAAATTCATGCATCAATTGTCATATCGCCTCTGCAACATTCGCTCATCAGTCACCGAAAGAGACGCACCGATGAAGCCGTTGCTGAAGAAAATCGCCGCCGTGGCCTGCCTCACCTGCGCCGCCAGCGTGGCCCAGGCCCGCGACCTGGTGATGGGCCTGATTCCGGCCGAGAACAACGAGGAGATGATCCAGCACTTCGAACCCATGCGCGCCTACCTGGAGAAGAAGCTGGGCGTGCACGTGAAGATGTACACCGCCACCGACTACGCCGGCGTCATCGAAGCCATGCGCAAGAAGCGCCTGGACATCGCCTGGCTGGGCCCGCTGTCGTACATCCTCGCCGAGCAGGAAGCCGGCGCCGAGGCCTTCGCGGTGGGCGTGAGCCCCGATGGCCGCTCGATCTACAAGAGCATCTTCGTGGTGCCGGGCGACTCGCCGGTGCACAAGCTCGAAGACCTCAAAGGCAAGAACGTCGCCTTCGTCGAGCCTGCGTCTACCAGCGGCAACCTGGTGCCCAGCTACATCCTCAAGCAGCGCACCGGCCAGACCCCCGCGCAATTCTTCGGCAAGTTCACCTACGCCGGCTCCCACGACGCCGCCCAGCTGGCGGTGAAAAACCACGCGGTGGACGCCGCCGCAGCGAATGACATTTCCTACAAGATCTTGCTGGAAAAAGGCCTGATCACCCCGCAAAGCAACCGCATCATCGAAACCTCGATGGACATCCCCGACTCGCCGCTGACCTACCGCAACGACCTTGACCCGGAGCTGAAGGCAAAGATCCGCGACGCCTTCTACAACGCCCACAAGGACATGCAGGTGACCGGCTACGGCAAGTACATCCGCTACACCGAGGCCAAGCCGGCCGACTACCAACCGATCCGCGACATGATCACCTCGCTGGGGCTGGGCCGCGACGCCCTGCTCAAGTGATGCAGCCACAGGAGCGCGCCATGCTGGCCTTCCGCTTGACCCACGTGTGCAAGCACTACGACAACGGCCACCAGGCCCTGAAAGACATCAACCTGGACATCGAGGCCGGCAGTTTCGTGGTGATTCTCGGCCCGTCCGGCGCCGGCAAGTCGACGCTGCTGCGCTCGCTCAACGGCCTGGAAAGCATCCAGGGCGGCGAGATTCTGTTCGATGGCGTGCAGGTGGTGCCGCGCAACCTGCGCCACGTGCGCAGCGGCGTGGCCATGGTGTTCCAGCAGTTCAACCTGGTGGGCCGGCTGTCGGTGATGACCAACGTGCTGACCGGCCGCCTGGCCCGGCGCTCGTGGCTGGGCAGCCTGCTGCACCTGTTCCGCCGCGACGACGTGGAACTGGCCACGCGCCTGCTGGCCCGGGTCGGCCTGACCGAACGTGCCTGGCAGCGCGCCGACAAACTGTCCGGCGGCCAGCAGCAACGAGTGGGCATCGCCCGCGCCCTGGCGCAGCAGCCCAAGGTCATCCTCGCCGACGAGCCGGTGGCCAGCCTGGACCCGCTGGCCACCGAGGAAGTCATGGCCATGCTCGCCGCCATCAACCGCGAGGACGGCATCACCGTAATCCTCAACCTGCACCAGGTGGACCTGGCCAAGCGCTTCGCCGACCGGGTGATCGGCGTCAACGCAGGCAGCATCGTCTTCGACGGCCCGCCCGCGCAACTGGACCGCAACGCCCTGGCGCACATCTATCAACGTGAAGGAGACGCCCATGCGCAGCCCGTCCCGGCTCTGCTGGCCTACGCCTGACGGCCGCGCGCCCTGGCGCCTGATCGGCCTGGTGGCAATGCTGCTGGTGTTGCTGCTGGCCAGCGCGCCGCTGGTGGAAATGGACCCGCTCAAGCTGCTGCACTCGCTGGGCAACCTCGCCGAGTTCGCTGGCAAGCTGGTGACCGTGCCGGAGTGGAGCTACCTGCCGCAGCTGGGCATCAAGCTGCTGGAAACCTTCGAGATCGCCTTCCTGGCGACCTTGCTCGCCGCCTTCGTCAGCCTGCCGCTGGCGATCATCGCCGCGCGCAACACCACGCCTCGGCCGTGGCTGGGCCGCGCCGCGCGCCTGTTGCTGTCGTTCACCCGCGCCCTGCCCGACCTGATCTGGGCGCTGGTGTTCGTCGCCGCCCTGGGCCTGGGCCCGCTGCCGGGGGTGATGGCGCTGGCGGTGGTGACCGTGGGCTTCATGGCCAAGTTCTTCGCCGAGGCCATCGAGGTGGTGGACGACAAGGCCGTGGAAGGCCTGGTCGCCCACAACGCCAGCTGGCTGCAGGTGCGCAGCTTCGCCCACCTGCCCCAAGCGCTGCCGGACCTGCTGGGCGCGCTGATGTACATCCTCGACCACAACTTCCGCGCCGCCACCATCCTGGGCATCGTCGGCGCTGGCGGCATCGGCTACGACCTGGTGATGTCCATGCGCTTGTATGACTTCCCGCGCCTGCTGCTGATCATGCTGGCCGTGCTGCTGGTGGTATCGACCCTGGACCGTATCAGCGCTGCCCTGCGCAAGAGGATCATCTGACATGCACGCGACACTATTGCCTGCCCTGCCCAAGCGCCCGTTCAACCCGGCGCCGCTGCTGATTGCCGCGGTGTTCGCGGTGGCCGGGCTGTGCGTGATGCACCTGGACCTGTCGGTGGACGGCCTGGGCTACGCGCTGCAGGACATCGCCGAGTATTTCTCGCGCTACACCCGCCCCGACTTCAGCGACCTGCCGCACTCACTGTTCCTGCTGCTGCAAACCCTGGCCACCGCCCTGTGGGGCACGGCCATTGCCTGTGTGGGCGCGTTCATCCTGGCGCCGCTGGCCGCGCGCAACCTGACGCCCAACCGCCTGTGTTTCACCCTGGTGCGCGAAGCGCTCAGCGTGTCGCGGGCCACCCCCGACCTGGTGCTGGCGCTGTTCTTCGTCGCCGCCATCGGCCTGGGGCCGCTGCCCGGCACGTTGGCGCTGGGGGTGCACACCCTGGGCTTCCTAGCCAAATTCATCGCCGAAAGCCTGGAACGCGTGCCCGAAGGCGCCTACGAAGGCGTGCGCGCCACCGGCGCCGGGCGCATCCAGACGCTGTTCTTCGCCGGCTGGCCGTCCATTGGCCGCGAGACCGTGGGCTACGTGCTGTACATCTTCGACCGCAACGTGCGCATGAGCTCGGTGCTCGGCCTGGTGGGCGCCGGCGGCATCGGCCAGGCGCTGTACGACGCCCTGCGCCTGTTCCAGTACGGGCGCTCGGCAATGCTGATCCTGATCCTGCTGGTGACCATCGTCGCCATCGACGCCCTGTCCGGCTGGGCGCGCCAACGCCTGGCCTGAACCTTCATCTATTTCAAGGAGCCCTTCGATGTGGTCCTACCGTAACCCCGTGCACCTGCAATGTGGCATCGACGCCTTCGAGCGCACCGCCGAGTTCATCAACGGCCGCCCCTACGTGCTGCTGACCTACGCCCACCCGCTGTTCGCCGGCCTGGCCCAGCGCCTGGCGCAGCAGGCCGGCGCGCCGCTGCTGGTGATCGACGACGTGCGCGAGAACCCCGACATCGACTTCCTGCGCGACGCCGCCGCGCGCCTGTACCCGGCCAGCTGCGCCGCCGAACAACCGCCGGTGCTGGTGGCCCTGGGCGGTGGCTCGGTGATCGACAGCGCCAAGTGCCTGGCCGCGTTCGAAGGCGACTTCGCCCGCACCCTCGACTACCTGGAAGGCCGCGAGCAATCCTTCAGCGCCCTGCCCATCATCGCCATCCCCACCACGGCCGGCACCGGCAGCGAGGTGACCTGCTGGGCCACCGTGTGGGACCCGGCCAACCAGCGCAAGCTGTCGCTGGCCCATGAGCGGCTGTACCCGGAAGTGGCCCTGTGCGACCCGCAACTGGGCCGCAGCCTGCCGCGCGGGCTGACCGTCGCCACGGGCCTGGACGCCTTGTCCCACGCCCTGGAAAGCATCTGGAATACCCAGCGCAACCCGCTGTCGCTGCACTACGCCGAAACGGCGGCGAAAACCATCATCGAGGTGCTGCCGCGCCTGGCCGACGACCTCGACAACCTGCACCTGCGCAGCCGCATGCTGCAGGCCGCGACCTGGGCCGGCCTGGCGTTTTCCAACACGCGCACGGCGCTGGCGCACAACATTTCCTACGCCATCACCTTGGAACAGGGCACGGCCCATGGCATCGCCTGCTCGTTCAGCCTGCCACGGGTGCTGCGCTGGGCGGTGGGCCACGGCGCCGACATCGACGAGAGCCTGGCACGGGTGTTCGGCGTCGACGCCAGCCAGGTGGCCGAAGCTGGCGCTACGCAGCTGGAAGCGTTGCTCGACCGCCTGGGCGTGAGCCGCGAGCTGGCCGACTACGGCCTGGACGACAGCGGCTGGGCCGCCTTGGTGCAACGCTCGGCCCAGGGCGCGCGCGGGCGCAATTTCGCCGGCCAGCCCCTGCTGGGTGATTCGCATCACATTTGATACATATCCAGGCTGGCACTGAGACTATCGTTTGGGATATTTTGGATCCACACACCCACGTGCTCAAGGATAAGCCCCGACAATGCTGGTCTCCCGTGAAATCACCGTCCCCGTGCGCCCCAAGTTGACGTGGGAAGAAACCTGGCAGGGCCCCGATCAAGGACTGATCCGCTGCTGGGAAATCGGCCGTGAGCGCGCGCAGAAGATGCCCGAGCTGGCCGAGCAATGCCGCGCCGGCGAACTGCCGGTGCTGGGCTGGAAAGGCGGCGTGGCCCGCGCGCTGAAGAAGAAGGAGAAATACGGCGCGCTGAAATACCTGGCCCAGTGGCAGGGCCTGCGTGGCGAAGACCTGCAGGTGCAGGCCGATCGCGAGACCACCCTGACCTGCAGCCGCACGGGCATGATGGTGACCTTCACGCCGGACCGCGGCAAGTACCTCAACCAAATGGCCGACAACGACGATTAACCCGTAGCAGCAACTGTCTTGTGGGAGCTGGCTTGCCAGCGAGCTTTTATGGCCCCAACAGCTCGCTGGCAAGCCAGCTCCCACAGGAGGTAGCAGCTGCCGAAGGCTGCGTCCCCCCCAGCCACGCAACAAATCTTGAAATTATGCGTGGGCAGGGGACGCAGCCTGCGGCAGCTGCTACGGGATCGCAATAAATTCGCCATATTGACTCATATTTAGCAATCTATCGCCGCGCAACAATCAGTATCATCCTCGCTCCACCCGCCTGGATTCACGCCCATGTCCACCCACGCCTCCCCCGACCGCGCCGCGCTGATTTCGGCGCGCATCGACCGCCTGCCTGCCGTGGCGACGTTGTGGAAGCTGGTGGCGCTGCTATCGATTGGCGGCTTCTTCGAGCTGTACGACCTGTTCCAGACCGCCTACATCAGCCCCGGCCTGATCCGCGACGGCATCTTCGCCGCCGGCAACCAGGGCGTGTTCGGCCTGTCCGACCAGGCGGCGTTCGCCTCGGCGACCTTCCTCGGCCTGTTCTTCGGCGCCAGCCTGCTCAGCCCCATCGCCGACCGCTTCGGCCGCCGGGCCATCTTCACCTTCGCGCTGGTCTGGTACACCCTGGCCACCGTGGTCATGGGCCTGCAGAGCAGCGCGCTGGGGTTGATCGTCTGCCGCTTCTTCGTCGGCATCGGCCTGGGCATCGAGTTGGTGACCATCGACGCCTACCTGTCCGAACTGGTGCCCAAGCGCATGCGCAGCTCGGCGTTTGCCTTCGCCTTTTTCGTGCAGTTCCTGTCGGTGCCAGCCGTGGCGCTGATGTCCTGGTGGCTGGTGCCCCAGGCGCCGCTGGGGGTTTCGGGCTGGCGCTGGGTGGTGCTGGCCAGCGCGCTGTTCGCGCTGATCATCTGGTGGCTGCGCTCGCGCCTGCCCGAGTCGCCGCGCTGGCTGGCCCAGCACGGGCGCTTCGACGAGGCCGAGGCGATCCTGGCGCCCATCGAGGCGCGCTGCCAGCGCGACCACGGCCAGCCGTTGCCCACGCCGCAGCTGGAGGCGGTGCCGGTGGAAGCCCAGGGCCATTTCCGCGACATCTGGCAGCCACCCTACCGCCGCCGGGCGCTGATGCTGATCGTCTTCAACATCTTCCAGGCCATCGGTTTCTTCGGCTTCGGCAACTGGCTGCCGGCGCTGCTGTCGGGCCAGGGCGTCAGCGTCACCCACAGCCTGGGCTATGCCTTCGTCATCACCCTGGCCTACCCGCTGGGGCCGTTGCTGTTCGTGCGCATCGCCAACCGTTTCGAGAACAAATGGCAGATCGTCGGATCGGCGCTGGGTACCATGCTGTTCGGCACCTTGTTCGCGTTCCAGACCAGCGCCGTGGGGCTGATCGTCTGCGGGGTGATGATCACTTTCTGCAACGCCTGGCTGACCTTCAGCTACCACTCGTACCAGAGCGAGATGTTCCCCACTCATATTCGTGCGCGCGCCGTGGGCTTCTGCTACTCGTTCAGCCGCCTGTCCACGGTGTTCAGCAGCCTGATGATCGGCTTTTTCCTGGAGCATTTCGGCACGCCGGGGGTGCTGGCGTTCATTGTCAGCAGCATGCTGATCGTGACGCTGACCATCGGCGGCTTCGGGCCCAGGACCCGCAACCTGGCGCTGGAAAACATCGCTCACTAAAGCGCCCGTGGGAGCTGGCTTGCCAGCGAGCTGTTCAGGCCCAAAAAGCTCGCTGGCAAGCCAGCTCCCACAAAGACAGTTGCTGCTACGCTTGCTGCACGACCACGTTCAGGGAGTGAGGGTGATGACCGATCTGCATGATCTGCCGGCAGCGCAGCTGCTGACCATGTTCGCCAGCAAGACGCTGTCGCCGCTGGAGTATTACCAGCATCTGGTGGATCACATCGGTCGCTGGGAACCACACATCAACGCGCTGTGGAATTTCGACCCGCAGGGCGTGATGGAACAGGCCCGCGGCGCCACCGAGCGCTGGGCCCGGGGGCTGCCGCGCGGGCCGCTGGACGGTGTGCCGGTGACCCTCAAGGAATTGATCGCCACCCAAGGCCAGCCCATTCCCCTGGGCAGCGCCGCCACCGTGCTGCAACCCGCCGCCCAGGATGCGCCCCCCGCAGCGCGGCTGCGCGAAGCCGGGGCGATCGTGCTGGGCAAGACCACGGTGCCGGATTTCGGCATGCTGTCGTCCGGGCTGTCGAGCTTCCATGGCGTCACCCGCAACCCCTGGAACCTGGCCAACAACACCGGTGGTTCCAGCTCCGGCGCCGCCGCTGCGGCGGCCGCTGGCTATGGCCCGTTGCACGTGGGCACCGACATCGGCGGCTCGATCCGCCTGCCGGCCGGCTGGTGCGGGCTGGTGGGGTTCAAGCCGACCCTGGGGCGCATCCCCATCGACCCTTACTACACCGGCCGTTGCGCCGGGCCCATGACCCGCAGCCTGGACGACTGCGCCCTGTTGATGCGCTACCTGTCGCTGCCCGACAGCCGCGACGCCACCAGCCTGGCACCCCAGGCGCTGGACTGGAAACTGGCGCCGCCGTCGATGCGCGGCCTGCGCGTGGGGGTGCTGCTTGACCCTGGCGTGGGCTTCACGCCGTCGGCGCGCACCTGCGCGCTGGTGGAGGCCGCCGCCAAGCACTTCCAGGCCCACGGCGCACGCCTGCAAACCGTGGCGCCACTGATGGACCGTACGTTGCTGGAAGGCATGGACCGTTTCTGGCGCGCACGGCAATGGGCCGAGCTGAGCGCCATGGGCAGCGCGCAGTTCGAAAAGGTGCTGCCTTATATACGCGAGTGGGCCGCCCCCGCCGCCGACTTCACTGCCGTGCAGGCGGTGCAGGGCTTCAACCAGACCTTCGAGATGCGCCGCCGCGCCGCTGCGGTGTTCGACGAGGTGGACCTGCTGCTGTGCCCCACCAACCAGGTCGAGGCCTTCCCCGCCGACTGGCCGTCACCGGGCAACGACCCGCAGCAGCCGTTCGAGCACATCGTGTTTACCCTGCCGTGGAACATGGGCGAGCAGCCGGCGCTGTCGATCAACTGCGGCTTTACCGAGCACGGCATGCCCGTGGGCCTGCAGCTGGTAGGGCCACGCTTCGCCGATGAATGGCTGCTGCAGATGGGCAAGTGGTACGAAGGCGTGCGCGGCGAGATGCCGGCCTGGCCGACACCTCCCCACGCCTGAACACCCTGCCTCCGTAGCCGCTGCCGCCAGGCTGCGCTGGCCCCTGAGTACACTGGAGATCCCCAGCGTCATTGAGGGCCAGCGCAGCCTGCGGCAGCGGCTACGGAATGTGTGGTGTCAGTGCAGCTGCAGGGTGGAGTTGATCTGGCTGATCGCGTCCACCACGTGGCGCGAGCCTTCCTGGATTTCCAGGATCACCTCGCCCGCCTCGTTGGCCAGCTCCACGCCCAGGCCGGTGCGGCTCAGGCTCGACTGCATGCTGGCCACCGCGCTCAGGGACAGGTCATGGTTCTGCCGCACCACGTCGACGATCTCCACCGTGGCCTGGCTGGTGCGCGCCGCCAGGCTGCGCACTTCATCGGCCACCACCGCAAAGCCGCGGCCATGCTCGCCGGCGCGCGCCGCCTCGATGGCGGCGTTGAGCGCCAGCAGGTTGGTCTGGTCGGCAATGCCACGGATGGTCTGCACGATCTTGCCGATGTTCTCCGACTGGCGGTTCACCGCATCAATGCTGCGCGCCGCCTCGTTGAGGTCGTTGGAGATTTCCTTGATCACGTCCACCGTCTGGCGCACCACGCTCGAGCCCTTCTGCGCGCAGGCGTCGTTCTGCACCGACGTGGCGTGGGCGGCTTCGGCGGCGGATTGCTGGGTGTTGATCTGCGCGGTGATGTCGCTGGCGAACTTCACCACTTTATACAGGCGGCCGTGGGGATCGAAGATCGGGTTGTACGAGGCTTCGAGGAAGACCACGCGGCCGTGCTTGTCGACCCGTTCGAAGCGGTGCGAGTGGTACTCGCCACGGTTGAGCGAGGCCCAGAACGCCTTGTAGTTCGGCGATTCGGCTTCGGTGCGGGTGCAGAACATGCTGTGGTGCTGGCCGATCACCTCGCTCAGCGAATAGTGCAAGGCCTGGAGGAAATTGTCGTTGGCGGTGAGCACGCGGCCGTCGGGGCTGAATTCGATCACCGCCATGGAGCGGCCGATGGCCTTGAGCTTGCTTTCGCTTTCATGTTCCAGGTGCGCGCGGTCGGAAATGTCGGCCGCCACCTTGATCACGCTGCGCACCTCACGGTTGGGGCCCAGCACTGGCATGTAGCTGGCCTCCAGCCACACCTCGCGGCCGCTCTTGTCCAGCCGCTCGAAAGTGCCACTCAGGGGCTCGCCGCGCTGGAGGGTCTGCCACATGCGCTGGTATTCCTCGCTCTTGTGGAAGCCGTCGGCGCAGAACAGCCGGTGGTGCTTGCCGCGAATCTCTTCGACGCTGTAGCCCATGGTCTTGCAGAAGTTGCTGTTGGCATCGAGGATCAGGCCCTCGGGGGTGAACTCGATCATGGCCATGGACCGGCTGATGGCAGCCAGGCGCGCGTTGGCATGCTCCAGTTCGGCGGTCAGGCGCGCGATTTCCGCCACATCGGCCTTGCGGTGGGAGTCAAACATGGTTCGAAGACCTCAAGCGTCCGGTTACTTTTGAAAACCCAATGGTTAAATGCAGAAGCAACGCACTTCGGGGCACGACGAATGGAATGGGGGCGTGAAGCAAGGCTGGCGCGACATTCCCTGTGCTTTCTTCCCTGACAAGGCAACTCCCGGTTCACCTGCTGAGCATAGCCAGCAAGTGTGGGGTTGCAAGCAAAGCGCCATTACCCGGTGCACACCGCACCGTAGCCGCTGCCGACAGGCTGCGCTGGCCGTGGTGGACCCTGAACATCTTCGGTGAGGCACAGGGCCAGCGCAGCCTGCGGCAGCGGCTACGCGATCGCGTGGAGTTCGGGCGAGCGGTCAGCTTTCGCGCACCACCAGTTCAAACCCCAGGTCTTGGGTAGGCAGGGTCATCGGCTTGCCATCCAGCAGCCCCAGCAGCAGGTGCGCCGCCTGGCGGCCAATGGCGGCGCGCGGGGTGCGGATGGAGGTAAGGCGCGGCACCAGGTGCGCCGAGGCTGGCAGGTCGTTGAAGCCGACCATGGCCACCTGTTCGGGAATCTTCAGGCCCTGGCGCGAAGCTTCGAGGATGGCGCCCTGGGCCAGGTCGTCGTTGCAGAAGAAGATGCCGTCGACGTCCGGGTGGCGGCGCAGCAGGTCATTGAACAGCTCGCCGCCCAGGCCGATGGACGACGGCGCCGGCGCCATCAGTTGCAGCGCCGGGTCGAAACAGCCGGCGGCCTGCAGGGTCTGGCGGAAGCCGTCGCCGCGCTGCAGCACCCGTGGGTCGAGCTGCGCGGCCACGTAGGCCAGGCGCTTGCGCCCACGGCTGAGCAGGTGGCGCGCCGCCACGGCGCCCGCCTGCTCCTGGGAAAAGCCCACCGAGGTGATGCCGGGCGTGGCGTCCAGCTCCATCATGTGCACGCAGGGCACGCCGCTGGTGGCGAGCATGCGCCGCGCGGCCTCGGTGCGCTCGAAACCGGTCAGCAACAGGCCCCGTGGCTGGTAGGCCAGGTAGTTGCGGATCAGGTTTTCTTCTTCATGGATGTCGTAGTGGGAGTTACCGATCAGCACTTCCAGGCCCCGGGGGCGCATCACGTCGTGGATGGCTTCCAGGGTGTCGATGAACAGCTGGTTGGACAGCGACGGAATCAGCACCACGATGGACTGGCTCTGCGCCGACGCCAGCGCGCGGGCGGCAGGGTTGGCCACGTAGCCCAGTTGCAGGGCGGCTTCGTGGACCTTGATGGCCAGTTCCGGGGCGACGGTGGGCACCCCCCGCAACGCGCGGGAAGCGGTAATCGGGGAAACGCCGGACAGCCGTGCGACTTCGGAAAGCGTCGGGCGACCGGTAGTACGAGAGCCGGTGCGGGTCATGGGTCTTATTGTTTTCGACTTGCCATTAATAGGGGTGGCGGCTAAGGTAGCGCTGTCTTTAGCACAGGGCAATGATGAAATTATTTCATCGTGTGCAACTCCCCGAGCAAGGGCTGCTCAAAACATATCAATAAGATCAGGGTGCAGTAGCCGCCGGGGTAGCCTTACAAGGATCCCCTGCACGCGCTGTTCCTGCAGGAGATACCGATGGTTTTCCCTCTTTCCGCAATCGTGGTGATGGGTGTTGCGGGCTGCGGCAAGAGCAGCGTCGGCGATGCTATCTGTCACCGTAGCGGAGGTCGCCTGATTGAAGGTGACGTGTTCCACCCTGCCGCCAATATCGAAAAAATGTCCGCTGGTATCCCCCTCAACGACGACGACCGCGCCGGCTGGCTGACCCGCCTCGGCGAGGAAATGAGTGCGTGCGTGGCCAGTGGCGAACGCGCCATCCTGACCTGTTCGGCGCTCAAGCTGGCCTACCGTGACAAGTTGCGCGCTGCCGTGCCCAACCTGGGCTTCGTGTTCCTGGAACTGACCCGCGAGGAAGCAGCTGACCGCGTTTCCCACCGCCCGGGCCATTTCATGCCGGCCAGCCTGATCGACAGCCAGTTCGCCACCCTGGAATCGCCCAAGGGCGAAGTGCTGACCCTGCCCCTGGACGCGACGCTGCCCATCGCCACCCTGGCAGAGAAGGTCGACGCCTGGCTGCACAACCAAGACGCATCGCTGTCGCAATCGGCCTGATTCATGAGCCCGCACAAGACAGCGCTATCCCAACTAGAATTGCACCGACCACAACAAGAAGAGGCATACCCCGATGCTGGGTCTACCGACTAACACCTACTTGCTGCTCGACGCCCTGATCACGATCATCGGCCTGGTGCTGCTGATCACCAAGTTCAAGGTTCACCCGTTCGTGGCGCTGACCATCGCCGCCGGTTTCCTTGGCCTGACCTCCGGCATGCCGGTGGCCAAGGTGATGAAATCCTTCCAGGACGGCTTCGGCGGCGTGCTCGGCTTCGTCGGCATCGTGCTGGCGTTGGGCACCATGCTCGGCAAGCTGATGGCCGACTCGGGCGGCGCCGACCAGATCGCGCAAACGTTGATCCGTGCCTTCGGCAAGCGCAACGTGCACTGGGCCATGATGTGCTCGGCGTTCCTGGTGGGCATCCCGCTGTTCTTCGAGATCGGCTTCGTGCTGCTGATTCCGCTGGTGTTCATCGTCGCCCGCCGTTCCGGCGTGTCGCTGGTGAAAATCGGCATTCCGCTGCTGGCCGGCCTGTCCGTGGTCCACGGCCTGGTGCCGCCGCACCCGGGCCCGCTGCTGGCCATCGGGGTGTTCAAGGCTGACATCGGCAAGACCATCTTCTACGGCCTGATCGTCGGCCTGCCGACCGCCATCATCGCCGGCCCGCTGTTCGGCAGCTTCATCTCCAAGTACGTGCCGGGCAACCCGTCGACCGAGCTGATGGACCAGATCGCCAAGGAATCCCAGCACGAGAACCTGCCCAGCTTCAGCGTGACCCTGATCACCGTGCTGCTGCCGGTGTTCCTGATGCTGCTGAAGACCTTCGCCGACGTGTTCGTGCCGGCTGACCACATCTTCCGGCAGTGGATGGACCTGATCGGCCACCCGATCACCGCCCTGCTGGCCGCCCTGCTGCTGGCCTTCTACACCTTCGGTTTTGCCCGTGGCTTCGACCGCGCCAAGATCATGAAGCTGCTGGACCAGAGCCTGGCACCGACCGCCGCGATCATCCTGATCGTGGGCGCCGGTGGTGGCTTCAAGCAGATGCTGGTGGACACCGGCGTGGGCAACGTGATTGGTGAAATGGCCGTGCAGGCCCACGTCTCGCCGATCCTGCTGGCCTGGCTGGTAGCGGCGGTGATTCGTATCGCCACCGGTTCCGCCACCGTGGCCACCATCACCGGCGCCGGCATCGTCGCCCCGGTGGTGGACCTGATCCCGGGCGTGCCGCGCGAGCTGCTGGTGCTGGCCGCCGGTGCCGGTTCGGTGATCCTGTCGCACGTCAACGACGCCGGTTTCTGGCTGGTGAAGCAGTACTTCAACATGACCGTGGCTGAAACCTTCAAGACCTGGAGCATGATGGAAACCATCCTCTCGGTGGTTGCCCTGATCTTTATCATGTTGCTGTCGCTGGTGGTGTAAACCCGACCCCGTAGCCGCTGCCTGGGGCAGCGGCTACAGGGCTTCAGCGCAACGCTGCGCCCGCTGGGCAAAGTCCCCCAGCCGATCGAAGTTCACGTTCGCCCCCGAATCGATCGCCACCAGCACCTGCCCGCGCACCCCGCGCGTGGCCACGTAGCGCTTGATGCCCGCCACCGCCAACGCCCCCGATGGCTCGGTGATGGAACGCGTGTCGTCATAGATATCCTTGATCGCCGCGCCCAGTTCGTCATTGCTCACCGTGATCACCTCGTCCACCCAACGCCGGCAGATGTCGTAGCAATGGGCCCCCACCTGCGCCACCGCCACGCCGTCGGCAAAGGTATCGACCTGCCCCAGCACCACCCGCTCCCCCGCCGCCAGCGCTGCCTGCAAGCAGTTCGAACCCTCTGACTCGACGCCGATGACGCGGATCTGCGGCCGCAGGTATTTGACGTAGGCGGCGATGCCGGCCAGCAGCCCGCCACCGCCCACCGGCACGAAAATGGCGTCCAGGCCCTCGGGGTGCTGGCGCAGGATCTCCAGGGCCACGGTGCCCTGGCCGGCGATCACGTCGGGGTCGTCGAAGGGCGCGACGAAGGTCATGCCGCCCTTGGCCAGTTCCAGCGCATGGGCCAGGGCCTCGGGGAACGCAGCGCCGTGCAGCACGGCGTGGCCACCGCGCGACAGCACGCCATCGATCTTCAGCTGCGGCGTGGTCTGCGGCATCACGATGGTCGCGGCGATGCCCAGCTCCCGCGCCGCCAACGCCACGCCCTGGGCATGGTTGCCGGCCGAGGCGGTGACCACGCCGGCGGCACGCTCGGCCGGGCTCAGCTGCGCCAGCTTGTTGGTGGCGCCGCGGATCTTGAAGGAATAGGTGGGCTGCAGGTCTTCACGCTTGAGCAGGACCTGGTTGCCCAGGCGCAGGGACAGCGCCGGCGCCACCTGCAACGGGGTGACGATGGCCAGGTCGTAGACCTTGGCTTCCAGGGTCTTGCGGGCGTAGTAGGCGAGCTGGGCGGTATCGGTGTCGGTGTCACTCATGGGGCGTCTCCGGTGCAGTACTCGGAGCCCTGGTGACGTTCACTTGAAACCCGCCACGAGGGCGGGTTGGGTGCAGCTGCTAGCCCGCCAGATGAGGAATGGCGGTAATAATAATGCTCATGGCTGGCAGCGACAGGAAGGTGTTCATGCCCAGAACATACGCCGCCTGGCCCGGCGCCGTCAACCGCCCGTCGGCAGTGGGGCACCTTGTTCATCCGGCAATGGCCCAAAGCCTGTACCGCTCATGAAAAGGAGACTGTTCATGACTACTGCACGCTGGGCCGCCCTGGCCCTGACCACCCTGCTCAGCGCCGGCGCCTTCGCCGATGACAGCACCGGCCCCGTGAACCCTGCCAACCCCAACGGCGCCATTGGCACTACGCCAGCGGAAATCGGCGTGCCCAGCGGCACCGGCACGCGCATGCAGAACGGCAACACTGACGGCTCGGCCGGCCCCGACATGCCCGCCGGCAGCCAGCCGATCAAGCCCATAGGCGGCAACCCCGAGGGCAGTTCCATGGGCAACAGCAACACCAAGCCCGACAGCCCTTCAGGCACCACCAGCAAGCCGTGACTTGCGGCGGGCCGGCGGGTTAGATTCCGCATTCCCCTTCGGCCCGCACAGGACTTTCGCATGGACATGCCCGTTCGCATTCTGGGACGCGACACTTCGATCAACGTACGCAAGGTGCTGTGGACCTGCCACGAGCTGGGTATTGGCTTCATTCGCGAAGACTACGGCAACGGCTATGCCTCTACCCACACGCCCGACTACCTGCGGCTGAACCCCAACGCCCAGGTGCCGGTGCTGGTGGAGGACGACTTCGTGCTGTGGGAATCCAACAGCATCTGCCGCTACCTGGCCGGCAAACAGGGCGCGCCGTTGCTGCCCGTGGAGCGCCGCGCGCGGGCGCGGGTGGAACAGTGGATGGACTGGCAGGCCACGGAGCTGAACCCGGCCTGGCGCTACCCGTTCACCGCGCTGGTCCGCCAGGACCCGGCGTACCAAGACCTGCAAAAACTGGCTGACGGCACGGCCGAGTGGAACCGGGTAATGGCCATTCTCGACGCGCAGTTAGCGCGCACCGGCGCGTTTGTCACCGGCGAGCATTTCAGCCTGGCGGACGTAGTGCTGGGGCTGTCGGTGAACCGCTGGAAGATGACACCCATAGCGCATGCCGCATTGCCTGCAGTAGAGGCCTATTACCTGCGCCTGCAGGAGCGCGAAGGCTTCCGGCTGTACGGCGCCAACGGCATGCCGTGACCGCCATGTGGGAGCGGGTTCTACCCGCGAAAAACACACCGCGGAATACCTGTCGCCACGCGGCACCTTTTTCGTGGGCAGAGCCCACTCCCACAGAAGGAAGTTTACAAGGCTCCCCGTAGCAGCGGCCGCAGGTCGCGTCCGGGTTCACCCCAGAACGATCGCCGAACGCAGTTCACCAAACAACGTCACCACCGACCGCAACGCCCGGCAATCAGGCCGCGTCAGCATCCACAGCGCGCTGTCATGCCCCGCCAACGGTGCACCCAGCACCGTCAGGTCACCGATGAGGAACTGCGGCAACACCGCCACCCCCATCCCCGCCCGCACCATCTGCGCCACCGCCAGCATGGAGCTGGCCCGGTACAGCGGCGTCACCCCGGGCAGGTGTTCGCGGCGCCAGGCCACCCCGGGGTGGTCGGGAATGAAGTCATCGGCGGCCACCCAGTTCATCAACGCCAGGTCACGGGTGGCCAGCCCGGCCAGGTAGGCGGCGCTGGCACACACCTGGTACTGCACCGTGCCCAGGCGGCTGCCCACCAGGTGTTCGGGCGGCGCCTGGGTCAGGCGCAGGGCGATGTCGGCGTCGCGGCGGCTCAAGTTGGCGAAGTCATTGCTGGTGGTCAGCTCCAGCGCCAGCGCCGGGTAGCGCGGCATGAAGGCCGCCAGGGCCGGCAACAGCAGGTGCTGCAGCACCGCGTCGGTGCAAGTCAGGCGCACCGTGCCACTGACCACCTCGCCGCCCTGCTCCACGCTGACCTGGGCCACCTGCAGCGCCTGTTCCGCCTGCTCGGCCTGGGCCGCCAGGCTCATCGCCAGCGCCGTGGGCAGGTAGCCGCCGCGGCTTTTTTCGAACAGCGACTGGCCCAGCGCCGACTCCAGCCGGCGGGTCGAGCGGAACACCGTCGACACGTCCACGCCCAGCAGGCGTGAGGCCCGCGCCAGCGAACGGCCACGCACCAGGGCAAGGATCAGGTCAAGGTCGTGATGACTGAGGCGATATTGCATGAATGCACGGATACTTTGCCGAAATGCCAATATTGATTGCGCGGGTGCCAGCTTATAGTGGCCCTACTTGCACCGGCAAGGACCCACTGAAGGAACAGCCTCATGCCCCGCTCGCGCCCGCTGCACATCGCCCTGGTCGGCGACTTCGACGCCTCGATCACCGCCCACCGCGCCATCCAGGCCGCCCTGCCACTGGCGGGCCGCGCCCTGGGCATCAGCGTGGAGGCGCGCTGCCTGGCCACCGACCAGGTCACCGCCGCCAGCCTCGACCAGCCCTTCGACGCCATCTGGTGCATGCCCGGCAGCCCCTACCGCTCGCTGGAAGGCGCACTCACCGCCATCCGCCACGCCCGCGAACAGCGCATCCCCTTCCTGGGCACCTGCGCCGGCTTCCAACACGCGCTGCTGGAATACGCCCGCAATGTGCTGGGCTGGGCCGACGCCGAGCACGGCGAAAGCTTCCCCGACGCCGCCCGCGCCATCATCAGCCCGCTCAGCTGCTCGCTGGTGGAAAAACGCGGTGGCCTGCACCTGACGCCCGGCAGCCTGATCGCCCAGGCATACGAGCAGTTGGACATCGAAGAAGGCTACCACTGCAACTATGGCCTCAACCCGGCCTTCGCCGACGCGCTGTTCGCAGGCCCCCTGCGCCCTTGTGCCCATGACGCCGCCGGCGATGTGCGCGCCGTGCAACTGGAAGGCCACCCGTTCTTCGTCGCCACCCTGTTCCAGCCCGAGCGCGCCGCCCTGGAAGGCCGCGTGCCGCCGCTGCTGACCGCCCTGCTGCACGCCGCCAACCGGAGCGCCTGAGCATGTTCGCCAACACCCCGAAACCGCCCTATTACGCGGTGATCTTCACCTCCACCCGCACCGACGTCGACGCCGGCTACGGCGAAGCAGCCCAGCGCATGGTCGAGCTCGCCAGCGACCAGCCAGGCTTCCTCGGCGTGGAATCGGCGCGCGGCGAGGACGGCCTGGGCATCACCGTGTCGTATTGGCAGAGTGAAGCCGCGATCCTTGCGTGGAAGCAGCACGCCGAACACACCGACGCCCGCGCTACCGGGCGGGCGCAGTGGTACCAGCACTTCATCACGCGGGTGGCCCATGTGCAGCGGGCGTACGCGTTTGATCGCGAAGGCTAGCGTCCGGTCAGGGCATGACGGGGGGCACGTATTGCAACGTCGTCCCCAACGCCCACAACAGCACCAGCACCAGCGGCACGTGCACCAGCAGTTGCACGAAGCTGAAGCCGATCAGGTCGCGCGCCTTCAGGCCCAGCACGCCCAGCAGTGGCAGCATGTAGAAGGGGTTGATGAGGTTGGGCAGCGCCTCGGCGGCGTTGTAGATCTGCACGGCCCAGCCCAGGTGGTATTTGAGGTCGTTGGCCACCTGCATCACGTACGGCGCCTCGATGATCCACTTGCCGCCGCCCGAGGGGATGAAGAAGCCCAGCACCGCCGAGTACACGCCCATCAGCAGCGCGTAGGTGTCGTGGGAGGCGATCTGCACGAAGAAGGTGGAGATGTGCTGGGCCAGGGTCTGGCCTTCGCCGCCCTTTACCGTGGTGAGAATGGCGGCGATAGAGCCGTACAGCGGGAACTGGATCAGCACCCCGGTGGTGGTGGGCACCGCGCGGGCCACGGCGTCGAGGAAGCTGCGCGGGCGCCAGTGCAGTAGCGCGCCGAGCATGATGAACAGGAAGTTGTAGGTGTTTAGCCCGGAAATGGCGGTGATCGCCGGCTTGGTGGAGAACTCGTGGTACAGCCAGCCAGCCGCCAGTGCTACCAGCAGCAAGGTCAGCACCGGGCTGTGTTCCAGCCACTCGCCGGGGCGGCTGCGTTGGGCCTGGGGCGGCAGGTTGAAGCTGGGGTCGATGCCGCAGGCCTTGGCGTCGCGGGCGCTGTTGGGGCCCGGCGCGGTGGCGTAGGCGATGACCAGCGACACCAGCACCAGCACGGCCAGCATCAGCCCGGACTGCCAGAGGAAGATGGTCTGGGTGAAGGGAATGACACCGGTGATGGCGAGGATCGACGGCGGCAAGCTGGCCGGGTTGGCCTGCAATTGCGCAGCCGACGACGACAGGCCCAGTGCCCAGACGGCGCCCAGGCCCAGGTAGGCGGCGGCACCGGCGGCGCGGTAGTCCATTTTCAGGTCGGTGCGGCGCGCCAAGGCGCGTACCAGCAAGCCGCCGAACACCAGCGACAGGCCCCAGTTGAGCAACGAGGCGACCATGGAAATCAGCGCCACCCAGGCCACCGCCGAGCGGCCGTTGCGCGGCAAGCGCGCCAGGCGGTCGATGAGCTTCACCGCGGGCGGCGAGCTGGCCACCACGTAGCCGCCGATGACCACGAAGGCCATCTGCATGGTGAAGGGGATCAGGCTCCAGAAGCCGTCGCCAAAGGCGGTGGCGGTGTCGTTGGGCTTGGCGCCCATGGCCATGGCCGCCAGCGCCACGACGATCACCGCCACGGCGGCGAACACCCAGGAATCGGGGAACCAGCGCTCGGCCCAGTTGGAGCAACGCAGGGCAAACCGCGCGTAGCGGCTCTCTTCAATGTCTACGGACATGGGGTACTACCTTTTATTGTCTTTATTTTTGGATGCTGCAAAGCACTGTAGCCGCTGCCGCAGGCTGCGCTGGCCCTTGAGTTCGCTGAATGTCTTCAGTGAACTCAAGGGCCAGCGCAGCCTGCGGCAGCGGCTACGGGAGCGCGGTGTGGCTTAGAAGGTCATCTCGATCACATCATCCGGCACGATCAGCTTGCCGGCGGTCTTGGCGATAATTTCCTCGACGCTGATGCCCGGCGCGCGCTCGCGCAGGATGAACGCGCCGTTCTCGATCTCCAGGTACGCAAGGTCGGTCAGCACCTTGCGAATGCAGCCCGCGCCGGTCAGCGGCAGGCTGCACTGGGGCAGCAGCTTGGACTCGCCGTCCTTGGAGGCGTGGGTCATGGTGACGATGATGTTGTCGGCGCCGGCCACCAGGTCCATGGCGCCGCCCATGCCTTTCACCAGCTTGCCGGGGATCATCCACGAAGCGATGTTGCCCTGCACGTCCACCTCGAAGGCGCCCAGCACGGTAAGGTCGACGTGGCCGCCACGAATCATGGCGAAGGATTCCGCCGAGTTGAAAATGGACGCACCCGCCCGGGCGGTGACGGTCTGCTTGCCGGCGTTGATCATGTCGGCGTCGATGGTTGCCTCGGTCGGAAACTCGCCCATGCCCAGCAGGCCGTTTTCCGATTGCAGCATCACGTCGATGTCGTCGGGGACGTAGTTGGCCACCAGGGTCGGAATGCCGATGCCCAGGTTCACGTAGTAGCCATCCTTGAGTTCGCGGGCCACACGCTGGGCCATTTGTTCGCGGGTCAGTGCCATGTGCTAAACCTCTTGTTGTTCTGGGCCGGGCCTCAGGCCTTGACGGTGCGCTTTTCGATGCGTTTTTCGAAGGTGCCGAGAATCACCCGGTCGACGTAGATGCCGGGGGTGTGGATCTGGCTGGGCGGCAGCTCGCCAGGGGCGACGATTTCCTCGACCTCGACCACGGTAATCTTGCCGGCGGCAGCGGCCAGCGGGTTGAAGTTCTGCGCGGTGTGGCGGTAGATGACATTGCCGAAGTGGTCGGCCTTCCAGCCCTTGACGATGGCGAAGTCGCCAGTGATGGCCTCTTCAAGAATGTACTTGCGGCCGTTGAACTCGCGCACTTCTTTGCCTTCCGCCACGGGGGTGCCGTAGCCGGTGGCGGTGTAGAACGCCGGGATGCCAGCACCGCCGGCGCGCATTTTTTCCGCCAGGGTGCCTTGGGGGGTGAGTTCCACTTCCAGCTCGCCGTCCAGCAGCTGGCGTTCGAACAGGGCGTTCTCGCCCACGTACGAGGCGATCATCTTGCGGATCTGCCGGTCTTCCAGCAGCACGCCCAGGCCAAAGCCATCGACGCCGCAGTTGTTGGACACCACGGTCAGCCCGCGCACGCCCATGCGCTTGATCTGCGCAATCAGGTTCTCGGGAATGCCGCACAGGCCGAAGCCGCCGGACAATACCGTCATGTTGTCGGTGAGGCCGGCGAGGGCCTCTTCCCAGGTTGCTACTCGCTTGTCGAGCCCAGCCATATCGATCCGCCTTGTTTTAATTATTGGACTAACGCCAGCTTAGCCCAGGAGCGTGTTCGGCCCATCTTCTCGCCAACGGAGTTATTTGTTAATTTTGTTTTTCTGATGGATTGATTGAGTTTACAAAACAATGAACATCAAGCAGCTTCGCGCGTTCCTGGCCGTAGCCCAGGCCTTGAGCTTCGCCCAGGCCGGCGAGCGCCTGCACCTGTCGCAGCCAGCCCTGAGCCTGACCATCAAGGGCCTGGAGGAAGACCTGGGCGGTGCGCTGTTGATCCGCACCACGCGCAGCGTATCCCTGACCCCCGAGGGCGAGACCCTGCTGCCCCTGGCGCGGCAGCTGCTGGCCGACTGGGACAACGCCGAGGAATTGCTGCGCCAGCACTTCACCCTGCAGACCGGCAAGGTCTCGATCGCGGCCATGCCCTCCTTCGCCGGCAACCGCCTGCCTGCGGCGCTGAAGACCTTCCGCGACCGCCACCCGCGGGTGAACGTGGCCGTGCACGACGTGATCAACGAGCAGGTACTGGAAATGGTGCGCCACCGCCGCGTGGAGCTGGGCATCGGCTTCGAGCCCGAGTCCACCAGCTCGCTGGTGTTCACGCCGTTCTACCTGGACCGTTTCGTCGCGGTGGTGGCGGCCGATTCGCCCCTGGCCCAGCGAGACAAGCTCAGCTGGAGCGAGCTGTTGCAGGAGGACTTCGTCACCCTGCAGCGCCCTTCGGCGGTGCGCCTGATGCTGGAGCAGGACCTGGCCGATACCCATGGCAAGCTGTCTGTAGCCTTCGAAAGCCACCAACTGAGCACCGTCGGCCGCATGGTTGCCAGCGGCCTGGGGGTGAGCGCGGTGCCGTCGCTGTGCATCGAACAGATGGAAGAACTAGGCGCGCGTTGCGTGGCCCTGGATGAGCCGCGCATCGAGCGGCGCATCGGCCTGATGCGCCTGGCTGATCACAAGCTGTCGGCGGCGGCGCAGGCGTTGCAGGAGGTGCTGATTGAGACTTCCGCCCAGCACCAACCCACGCCATGACGACGAACGATTTGTGGGAGCTGGCTTGCCAGCGAGCTGTTGGAGCCCGAAAAACTCGCTGGCAAGCCAGCTCCCACAAGACTGTTGCTGCTACGGGGTGGGGGTGGTTTGGGGGATCAGGGGCAGGTCTTCTGCGACGCTGTACTGGCGGGGCAGGTTGACGGGGTGGTAGTCGCCGCTTTCCAGGCGCTGCAGGACTGAGCGGTGCAGCACCGCGCCCTCGGCGATGTAGCGCGGCCGCGGCTGGCCGAACGGCGGCATGCTGCCGATGGTGAACACGTGCTTGTGCAGCGTGTAGCTCCAGGCCCGGCGTGGCAACCACTCGGCCAGCGGCCATGGCCAGGTCATGGAGTCGTGCAACTGCCCGGGGCCGCCGGCGTCCAGCAGTTGCAGCTCGCGGGCGCAGCCGTCGGGGTCCAGCGCCAGGCCCAGGGCCCGCGCCTCGCCGAGCATCCAGCGCAAGGCCAGCAACGCCGGGCCCGATTCGTCCACGGCGTAGCCACCGCCCACGTCGCTGTGTACCCCGGCGAACCACACCTGGCGCACGTCGGTGCCCTGCCCCGGGCGCTTCTGCCACAGGTTGGGGCGGAAGAAACAACGGCGCTCGTCGATGGACAGCGCATGACGGACGTTCTCCACCATGGCGTTGCTGGCGGTGTACGGCAGCACCAGTGGGTCGTAGATCCAGCCCTCGGACTTGACCGTGTCGAACAACCCCAGCAGGTGCACCTTCACCGGCCGGCCAAAGGTGGCCTTGAACGCGTCCTGCAGCTTGAAGTCCGGCTGCTTGTCGCTGTTGCGCGCCTGCAACATGGCCCAGGCATAGTCGAACAGATGTGCCTCGTGGCCGCGCACCAGGCCCACGGCGTCGATCAGCGCCGCCAGCGCGCGCACGGCGTAGGCGCCCCGGGAAAAGCCGAACAGGTAGAGCTGGTCGCCGTCGCGATAATGCCGGGCGAGAAAGCGATAGGCGCCACCCACCGTCTCCTTCAACCCCCAGCCGAACGCCAGGCCGCACAGCCGCGAGGGCAGTTTCTGCCACTCGAACAGCGTCTCGCGCAGGCCGAAGGTACCCACGCCCTGGTCGTAATAGGACATGACCCGGGCGGGATCATCGGACAGGCAGCGGATCATCCGCAGTATATTGGTAGGTTGCAGGCTGAAGCGGTTGTTGGTGCCGTCCAGGCAGACCACGAGCTGTCGACCCATGCCGTTTCCTTGTGTTGAATGTTATTTCCCTAGCGTCGTCAGACTATAAGCCATCCATGTTTCAGGGAGTAGCCATGCGCCATCATCGACTCGCAGACACCTCGGTTTCCATCATCGGCCAGGGCACCTGGCGCATGGGCGAAGACCCCGGCGCCAGGCGCCAGGAGGTCGCTGCCCTGCAACTGGGCATCGACCTGGGCATGAGCCTGATCGACACGGCTGAAATGTACGGCGAAGGCGGCGCCGAACAGGTCGTGGGCCAAGCCATCGCCGGGCGCCGCGAGCAGGTGTTCCTGGTCAGCAAGGTGTACCCGCACAACGCCAGCCGCAGCGGCGTGGCGGCTGCCTGCGAGCGCAGCCTCAAGCGCCTGGGCACCGAGCACATCGACCTGTACCTGCTGCACTGGCGCGGCCAGTACCCGCTGGCGGAAACCGTGGAAGCCTTCGAACGCCTGCGCGAACAGGGCAAGATCGGCCGCTGGGGCGTGTCCAATTTCGACGTCGACGACCTGGAAGAGCTGGACGACGAGCGCTGCGCCACCAACCAGGTGCTGTACAACCCCGAGGCCCGTGGCATCGAATTCGACCTGCTGCCCTGGAGCCAGGCCCGCAGCCTGCCGACCATGGCCTACTGCCCCATCGCCCAGGGCGGCAAGCTGCTGCGCCATGCGGCGTTGCAGGCCATCGCCGACAAACATGGCATCACCGCCGCCCAGGCCTGCCTGGCGTGGGTGCTGCGCGAGGACGGGGTGATTGCCATCCCCAAGGCCGTGCACGCCGACCATGTGCGGCAGAATGCAGCGGCAGCCGCTATCCAACTGGATGATGAAGACCTCAAACAGCTGGATCTGGCCTGCCCGCCCCCCAAGCGCAAGCAGCATCTTGCAATGGTTTGACGGCGAAATTTCCCTGCTGGCGGTCGGCCAGCGCGCTTTTCAAAGGCCGGCCCGCTGGCGGATAATGCGCCCCCATTGCACCCAGTCGCAGGCTCTGCATGGGCTCACCGTTCGAGGAAATATGGTTTCTGTCACCGTCACCGCCAAACAGCTGGAAGTCACCCGCATCGTCGACGTGCTGTCGCGCGCCATCGCCCAGCAACGCCTGCGCCCCGGCACGCGGCTGGTAGAGGCGCAGATCGTCGAGACCCTGCAGGCCAACCGCAACCACGTGCAGGTGGCCTTGCAGCGCCTGGCCATGCAGCACATCGTCACCATCGAGACCAACCGCGGCGCCATCGTCTCGCAGCCTTCGGCCCAGGAAGCACGGGAAGTGTTCGCCGCCCGTCGCGCCATCGAGCGCGCCATCGTCGAGGCCATCACCCCCGACGCCCTGGCCGCCAACGCCGACACCATCGCCGCGCAAATGCAAGCCGAACACCAGGCCTCGGCCAGCGGCGACCGCCGCGAGACCGTGCGCGTGCGCAGCGAATTCCACCTGATGCTGGCCGACCTGTGCGGCAATCGTTTGCTGCGTGAAATGCTCGGCAACCTGATCGTGCGCAGCTCGCTGATCGTCTCGCTGTACCAGCGCCTGGAAACCTCCTCCTGCCGCTGCGACGACCACCAGGCCATCCTCGATGCCCTGCAGTCGGGCAACAGCGACAACGCCATCCGCGCCACGCTGGACCACCTGGTCGACCTGGAAGGCCAGCTGGACCTGGATGAACAGAGCGCGCCGGATGTGAACCTACGTGAAGCACTGGCTGACCTCTGAACCGTAGCAGCGGCCGCAAGGCCGCGTCACAGGCACCGCGGTAAAGCCCGCCTGACGCAGCCTGCGGCAGCTGCTACATCCTGTGGGAGCTGGCTTGCCAGCGAGCTGTTGGGGCCATAAAAGCTCGCTGGCAAGCCAGCTCCCACAAGACAGTTGCTGCTACGGGAGGGCGGCCAGGCGCGCCGCCTCGGTTTGCAGGCACGCGGTAAACGCCTCCACCAGCACCGACGCCGGGCGGTACTGGGGCTGGATCAGGCTGACGCTGAACGGCGCCGCCACCGCCAGCGGCCGCAGCACCAGGCCGCGGGCCGCCTCGTCCAGCGCGGTCAGCGGGTTGACGATCGCCACCCCCAGCCCCTGGCGCACCATGGCACACACCGAGGCGGCGGTGCTGGTCTCGATCACCCCGTGGCGCTGCACGTTGGCGCGGCGAAACTGTTCGTCGAGCATCTTGCGGTACAGGTCCAGCCCGGACAGGTTGATGAACGCCTGGCCGTCGAAATCGCTCAGCTCCAGGCGCGCCTTCGCCGCCAGCCCATGGCCGGCCGGCAGCACCGCCACCATTTCCGCGCAAAACAGTTCGAAACCCCGGGTGCCGCGCGGCGGGTGGCGGCTTTCGATCAGGCCCAGGTCGTAGCGCTGGCCGCTGAGCGACTCTTCCAGCGCCGGTGATTCCTGGGCGGTGATACTCACCGCCACGCCGGGGTACTGGCGGCTGAACGCCAGGCACGCTGCTGGCAGCAGCACCTGGGCGAACATCGGCAGGCAGGTGATGTTCAGCTGGCCCTGGTCGAAACGGCGGATCGACTCGGCAACGCTGGCGATCTGCTCCAGCCCGACGTAGGCGCGCTGCACCTCCTCGAACAGCATCAGGCCCTGGGCCGTGGGCGTCAGCCGGCCGCGCTCGCGCACGAACAACGGCATGCCCAGCAGGCTTTCCAGCCGCGCCAGCTCGCGGCTGACGGTGGGCTGGGAGCTGAACAGCAGCTGCGCGGCGCCGGTGACGCTGCCGGCGTTCATCACCGCGCGGAACACTTCGATATGACGCAGGGATATGTCCATTGCAAAGACTCGAATTCAAACCCAAGCCATATCAGAACTGAATGGACAGAGAAAAAACAGATATTTTATTGAATAGAGATAATTGCGCATGATGGCCACCTTTCCCCTTCACGGCCACACCACCATGTTCGATCGCATCCTGCCCCTCGTTCAGCAACACGCCACGCCTTTCTGGACCTACGACGCCGCCATCATCCGCCAGCGCATCAGCCAGCTGCAGGGCTTCGACGTGATCCGCTTCGCCCAGAAGGCCTGCTCCAACGTGCACATCCTCAAGCTGATGCGCGAACAGGGCGTGCAGGTGGACGCGGTGTCGCTGGGCGAGATCGAGCGTGCGCTGCTGGCCGGCTACAGCCCCCAGGGCGAGCCGGCGGGCGTGGTGTTCACCTGCGACTTGCTGGACCGCGCCACCCTGGCGCGCATCATCGAGCTGGACGTGGAGGTCAACTGCGGCTCCATCGACATGCTGCGCCAACTGGGCCAGCAGCACCCCGGCCACCGCGTGTGGATCCGCCTGAACCCCGGCTTCGGCCACGGCCACAGCCAGAAGACCAACACCGGCGGCGAGAACAGCAAGCACGGCGTGTGGCACAGCCAGCTGGGCGAAGCCCTGGCCGTGGTGCGCCAGTACGACCTGCAACTGGTGGGCCTGCACATGCACATCGGCTCGGGCGTGGACTACGCGCACCTGGAAGAAGTGTGCACGGCAATGGCCGACGCGGTGATCGGCATGGGCCACGACCTGGAGGCCATTTCGGCCGGCGGCGGCCTGTCGGTGCCCTACAAGGATGACCAGCAGCCGGTGGACACCGAGCGCTACGCCGCCATCTGGGACGCCGCCCGCCAGCGCGTGGCCGCCCACCTGGGCCACCCGGTGCGCCTGGAAATCGAGCCGGGGCGTTTCCTGGTGGCCGAGTCCGGCACCCTGGTGACCGAAGTGCGCGCCATCAAGGACATGGGCAGCCAGCATTTCGTGCTGGTGGACGCCGGCTTCAATGACCTGATGCGCCCGTCCATGTACGGCAGCTACCACGGCTTCACCCTGCTGGACCGCGACGGCCAGCCGCGCACCGGCGAGCTGCGCCCCACCGTGGTGGCCGGCCCGCTGTGCGAGTCCGGCGACGTCTTCACCCAGCACGAAGGCGGCCTGGTGGCCCCGCGCCCGCTGCCGCGCGCCGAGGTCGGCGACCTGCTGGTGATCCACACCACTGGCGCCTACGGCGCGTCGATGTCGTCGAACTACAACAGCCGCCCGCTGATTCCCGAGGTGCTGCTGGACGGTGACAAGGTACAGCTGATTCGCCGCCGCCAGACGCTGCAGGAACTGTTCGCACTTGAACTTGGTGCGTAACACGTCTTCCTGACAAAAAACCGCGCCGCCTGCATCGCGACTAAAGTCGGCTCCTACCACGGACAGCGTAGGAGCCGACTTTAGTCGCGATGCAGACGACGCAATATGCGGGTACGGCGCGTTTGGCCAGCAAATATGAAACTTCCCTCATGATCGACACCCACTATTGTCGGGAGCAAACCCCAAGCGTATGCTGCGCGCGTTTTCAATCACCGCGGAGACCCCACGTGGGCACTTGTTCGAGCGACAGTAGTCGGCCGGTCATCGATACCGGCATTTTCTCGGCGAGATAACGCGCAGCTTCCCTGCCGTGTCTCGCCTTGACGCGAGAGACGGCAATACTGCCGGCGCCCCCCATGCGGGGCGCCGCAGCCTTCCCTTCTCCACAGACTCCCCTGCCCCGGCCTGCAACGTTGCAGCCAGGACAGCGCACGTGCCTGCGCGATGGTCTCCCCACTGCCAACTGGGGAAAGCAGCGCCATGAATTTCACCCTGCTCAAAGAATTTTTCGCAGGCTTCCTGCGGACTCGCCACATCGCCCGGCACTTCCGCCGCCTGGCGCTGTTCGAAAGCCTGAATGACGCCAACGTCAGCCGCGAGATACCCCCCACCCTGGCCCACAGCCTGGTGGCGGCCGCGGGCGGTGACAGCCAGGCCCTGCTGGAACGCCTGGGCAGCCACGCCGATGGCCTCAGCGAAGCCCAGGCCCAGGACACCTGCGCCCGCGTGGGCCTCAACGAGGTGGAGCACGAGCAGCCGCTGGCCTGGCACGTGCACCTGTGGCAGTGCTACAAGAACCCCTTCAACCTGCTGCTGACCCTGCTGGCCATCGTCTCGTTCATCACCGAAGACATGAAGGCTACCCTGGTGATCGGCAGCATGGTGGTGCTCTCGACCCTGCTGCGCTTCTGGCAGGAAGCCCGTTCGAACAAGGCCGCCGACGCCCTCAAGGCCATGGTCAGCAACACCGCCACCGTGCGCCGCCGCAACGCCGACGGGCACCTGCGCGTGGAACTGCCGATCAAGCAGCTGGTGCCCGGCGACGTGGTGATCTTCAGCGCCGGCGACATGATCCCCGCCGACTGCCGCCTGCTCAGCGCCAAGGACCTGTTCGTCAGCCAGGCCGCCATGACCGGCGAATCCATGCCGGTGGAAAAGTTCGTGCAGCTGCGCGACCCGGCCACGCGCAACCCCCTGGAGCTGGACAACATCCTGTTCATGGGCACCAACGTGGTGTCCGGCGCCGCCAGCGCGGTGGTGGTCGCCACCGGCAACGGCACCTACTTCGGCGCCCTGGCGCAACGGGTCGGCGCCACCGACCGTGCGCCCACGGCGTTCCAGACCGGCGTCAACAAGATCAGCTGGCTGCTGATCCGCTTCATGCTGGTGATGGCGCCGCTGGTGCTGTTCATCAACGGCTTCACCAAGGGTGACTGGATGGAAGCGGTGCTGTTCGCGCTGTCCATCGCCGTGGGCCTGACCCCGGAAATGCTGCCCATGATCGTCACCTCGACCCTGGCCAAGGGCGCGGTGTTCCTGTCGCGCAAGAAGGTCATCGTCAAGCGCCTGGACGCCATCCAGAACTTCGGCGCCATGGACGTGCTGTGCACCGACAAGACCGGCACCCTGACCCAGGACAAGATCTTCCTCGCCCGCCACGTCGACGTGTGGGGCCAGGAGTCCGATGAAGTGCTGGAGATGGCCTACCTCAACAGCTACTACCAGACCGGCCTGAAGAACCTGCTGGACGTGGCCGTGCTGGAACACGTGGACGTGCAGCGCGACCTGCAGGTGGCCACCGCTTTCCGCAAGGTCGACGAGATTCCGTTCGACTTCAACCGCCGGCGCATGTCGGTGGTGGTGGCCGAGCACGACCAGCACCACGTGCTGATCTGCAAGGGCGCGGTGGAAGAGATTCTCTCGGTGTGCCACCAGGTGCGCCACGGCGACCAGGTCGAGCCGCTGTCCGACAGCCTGCTGGCGCGCATCCGCCAGGTCACCGCCGAGCTCAACGCCGAAGGCCTGCGCGTAGTGGCCGTGGCCGCCAGCGAGCGCCCGCCTACCCAGGAAAACTATGGCATCCATGACGAACGCGAGCTGACCCTGATCGGCTACGTGGCCTTCCTCGACCCGCCCAAGGAAAGCACCGCGCCCGCGCTCAAGGCCCTGGCGGCCCACGGCGTGGCGGTGAAAGTGCTGACCGGCGACAACGAGCTGGTCACCGCCAAGATCTGCCGCGAGGTGGGCCTGGCCCAGCAAGGCCTGCTGATGGGCAACGACATCGAGGACATGACCGACGCGCAACTGGCGGTGGCCGTGGAAACCACCAACGTCTTCGCCAAGCTGACGCCTGCGCACAAGGAACGCATCGTGCGCCTGCTCAAGGCCAACGGCCACGTGGTCGGCTTCATGGGCGACGGCATCAATGACGCGCCGGCCCTGCGCACTGCCGACATCGGTATTTCGGTGGACAGCGCGGTGGACATTGCCAAGGAAGCGGCCGACATCATCCTGCTGGAAAAGAGCCTGATGGTGCTGGAAGAAGGCGTGCTGGAAGGCCGTCGCACCTTCGCCAACATGCTCAAGTACATCAAGATGACCGCCAGCTCCAACTTCGGCAACGTCTTCTCGGTGCTGGTGGCCAGTGCGTTCATCCCCTTCCTGCCGATGCTGCCGATGCACCTGCTGGTGCAGAACCTGCTGTACGACATTTCGCAGATCGCCGTGCCGTTCGACAACGTCGACGACGAGATGCTGATGAAGCCGCAGCGCTGGCAGCCGGGCGAGGTAGGCCGCTTCATGCTGTTCTTCGGGCCGATCAGCTCGGTGTTCGACATCACCACCTTCGCGCTGATGTGGTACGTGTTTGGCGCCAACAGCCCGGAGCACCAGACCCTGTTCCAGTCCGGCTGGTTCATCGTCGGCCTGCTGACCCAGACCCTGGTGGTGCACATGATCCGCACGCCGAAAGTGCCGTTCCTGCAGAGCCGCGCGGCCATGCCGTTGATGGTGATGACCGGGGTGATCATGGCCATCGGCATCTTCCTGCCCATGGGCCCGCTGGCGCACTACTTCAAGCTGCAGGCGCTGCCGCCGCTGTACTTCGCCTTCCTGCCGGTGATTCTGGTGGCGTACGTGGCGCTGACCCAGGCCATGAAGCGGTTCTATATCCGCCGCTTCGGCTGGCAATGAAATAGGCGTGGGAGCTGGCTTGCCAGCGAGCTTTTGAGGCCCTCCAACAGCTCGCTGGCAAGCCAGCTCCCACAGACTCTCAGTTGCCGGAAAAACGCTCGCGGCTGTTGGTGAGGTGCAGCACCATCGCCGCCCGCGCGGCGTCCGGGTCCTGCTTGCGGATGGCGTTGAGGATGGCCTCGTGCTCCTGGTTGGCCAGGTAGCCCAGGCGCGCGAAGTCGGCGTCGCCGCGCTCATCGCCCTTGACCCGCGTGCGCGGGATCATGGTGTCGCCCAGGTGCTGCATGATCTCGGTGAAATAGGTGTTGCCGGTGGCCTCGGCGATCAGCTGGTGGAAGCGCTTGTCCTCTTCCACGCAGCTGTCGTTGTTGGCCAGCGAGGCCTGGTAGTCGTCCAGCGCCTGGCGCATGCGCCGCAGCTGTTCATCACTGCGGCGCACGGCCGCCAGGGCCACGGCCTGCACCTCCAGGCCCATGCGCAGCTCAAGAATGCCGCGCACGCTGGCGGCGGTGTCCAGGCTCAGGCGCAGCCCCAGTTGCGATTCGCGCTCCAGCACGAAGGTGCCGATGCCGTGGCGGGTTTCCACCAGCCCCGAGGCCTGCAGCTTGGAGATAGCCTCGCGCACCACCGTGCGGCTGACCCCGTGCTCGCGCACGATGGTCGGTTCGGACGGCAGCTTGTCGCCGGGGCGGAATTGCCCCAGCAGGATCTGCTGGCTCAGCACCTCGACCAGGTCGTGGGCCAGGCTGGTGGCGCGCTTGCGCGTGGGGGCGTTGCTTGGGTCGTGCATGCCAACACATTCCGCGAAATAGTCAGCCCCAAGCTTACCACCGAACCCCCGTAGCAGCTGCCGCAGGCTGCGTCCGCCCCACGCGGTGTATCAGCCATAGGCCATGGCGGACGGGACGCGGCCTGCGGCCGCTGCTACGGGGTTAGTAGCGCCGCGTAGGCCAGGGCCATCAGTGACCAGGCCAGCAGCGGGTGGAACACCAGCCGCCACGCCCGCGCCTGTGGGTCGAAGCCCACCCCGTGCACGTAGCCGGCGGCAATGCCCCACAACATCAACATCAGCACGCCATGGCTGTACTGCCCGCGGCTGTCGAGCAGCAGCACCGGGTGCAGCAGCAGGGTCAGGCTCAACGGCAGCACCAGTGCCAGCGACAGCCAGCGGCTGGCGGGCCGGCGCAGCGGCCCCAGGGTTTCAGCGTGCACCGCTGCCCTCCTCGTCCAGCGCACCGGACGCCTCCAGCCACAACGCATTGATGATGCCGAAGCTGCACGCCAGCAGCACTCCCAGAATCCAGGCGAAATACCACATGTGTTCAGTCCTCAGTAAAGGCCGTGGGGGTTGTCGTTGATGTGCGCGGGGGTGACGGTGCCCCACATTTTCGCGTAGCACCACAGCGTGTAGCACAGGATCAGCGGCACGAAGATCGACGCCGCCACCAGCATGATGACCAGCGTGGTATGGCTCGACACCGCGTCCCACACGGTCAGGCTGGACGCCGGGTCCAGGCTGGACGGCATCACGAACGGGAACAGGGCGAAACCGGCCGTGCACAGGGTGCCGACGATGGCCAGGCTGCTGCCCAGGAAGGCGATGCGTGGCCGGTCGCCCAGCGCCGCGATCAGCGCCAGCAGGCCGCCGAACACCCCCAGCAGCGGCGCGATGGTCGTGATCGGGTAAGTCACGTAATTGCCCAGCCAGCCGGGGTTGCCCGCTGCCACGGTCTTGGCCAAGGGATTCAGCGCCACGTTGGGGTCGAAGCTGGAGCTGATCACCAGGCCGTTGATATCGCCGGCCGCAAGCCAGGCGCCGGCGCCCAGGAACGCCGCCAGGTAGACGAAGGCCAGCCCTTGCGAAACCTTGCGCGCCCGCTGGGCCATGACGCCCTCGGTGCGCATCATCAGCCAGGTGCCGCCGTGCAGGCACAGCATGCTCAGGCTGACCACCCCCGCCAGCAGCGCGAAGGGGCTCAGCAGTTGCCAGAACGAACCGTGGTAGCTGCTGCGCAGGCTGTCATCGAACTGGAACGGCAGGCCCAGCAACAGGTTGCCGAACGCCACGCCAAACACCAGCGAGGGCACCAGCGCGCCAATGCACAGCGCCCAGTCCCAGCCCCGGCGCCAGCGGGTGTTTTCAAGTTTGCTGCGGTAGTCGAAGCCCACCGGCCGCACGAACAGCGCGAACAGCACCAGCAGCAGCGCCCAGTACAGCCCGGAGAACGCCGCCGAATACACCAGCGGCCAGGCGGCGAACAGCGCGCCACCGGCGGTGATCAGCCACACCTGGTTGCCGTCCCAGTGCGGCGCGATGGTGTTGATCACCACCCGCCGCTCCTGGTCGTTGCGGCTTACCAAGGGCATAAGCGCCGCGGCGCCCAGGTCGAAGCCGTCGGTCAGGGCGAAGCCGATCAGCAGCACGCCCACCAGCACCCACCAGATCAGCTTGAGGTTTTCATAGTCGAACATCACACGGCTCCTTGCAGCACGGGCGAATGGGCGGCGGCAGGTGCAGCGGCGGCGCCGTTTTCAAAGTGATACCGGCCGGTGTGCAGGCTGCTCGGGCCCAGGCGGGCGAACTTGATCATCAGGTACATCTCGATCACCAGCAGCACGCTGTAGAACGCCACCAGCGCCAGCAGCGAGCCCCACACGTCGCTTGCCGACAGGCTCGAGGCCGACAGGTGCACCGGCAGCACCTCGCCGATCGACCACGGCTGGCGACCGTGCTCGGCCACGTACCAACCGGTCTGCGTGCCCACCCACGGCAGCGGCAGGCTCAGCAGCGCCCAGCGCAGCAGCCAGCGCTTGCGGGTTTCGTTCTTGCGCGCCGAGGCCCAGAACGCACACACGAACAGCAACAGCATCAGGAAGCCGCTGAGCACCATCAGCCGGAAGGTCCATAAGATCGAGGCCACGCCGGGAATGGAGTCCAGCGCCGCCTGCTTGATCTGCGTCTCGCTGGCGTCCACCACCTGGTCGGTGTATTTCTTCAGCAGCAGGCCGTAGCCCAGGTCTTTTTTCACCGCGTTGAAGGCAGCCAGGGCCTGGTCGCTGTGGTCGCCGCCGCGCAGGCGCCCCAGCGCCTCGTAGGCAAGCATGCCGTTGCGGATGCGGCCTTCGTGCTCGGCCACCAGGTCCTTGATGCCAGTGACCTGCTTGTCCACCGAACGGGTGGCGATGATGCCCATCACGTAAGGGATTTTCACCGCGTAGTCGGTGCGCTGCTCGGCCTGGTTGGGCAGGCCGAACAGGGTGAAGGCGGCGGGCGCGGGCTCGGTGTCCCACTCGGCCTCGATGGCGGCCAGCTTGGTCTTCTGCACGTCGCCGATCTCGTAGCCGGACTCGTCGCCCAGCACGATCACCGACAGGATCGAGGCCATGCCGAACGCGGCGGCAATGGCGAACGAGCGCCGGGCAAAGCCGATGTCGCGGCCCTTCAGCAGGTACCAACTGGAAATCGCCAGCACGAAGATCGAGCCGGTGACGTAGCCCGACGCCACGGTGTGCACGAATTTCACCTGCGCCACCGGGTTGAGCAGCAACTGGCTGAAGCTGGCCAGTTCCATGCGCATGGTGACGAAGTTGAACTCGGCACCCACCGGGTTCTGCATCCAGCCGTTGGCGATCAGAATCCACAGCGCCGACAGGTTCGAGCCAATCGCCACCAGCCAGGTGACGCCCAGGTGCTGCACCCGGCTCAGGCGCTCCCAGCCGAAGAAGAACAGGCCAATGAAGGTCGATTCCAGGAAGAACGCCATCATGCCTTCGATGGCCAGCGGCGCGCCGAAGATGTCGCCCACGTAGTGGCTGTAATAGGCCCAATTGGTGCCGAACTGGAACTCCATGGTCAGCCCGGTGGTAACGCCCAGGGCAAAGTTGATACCGAACAGCTTGCCCCAGAAACGGGTCATGTCCTTGTACACCTGCTTGCCCGTCATCACGTAGACGGACTCCATGATGGCCAGCAGGAAGGTCATGCCAATGGTCAGGGGCACGAACAGGAAGTGATACAGCGCGGTCATCGCGAACTGCAGCCGGGATAGGTCGACGACTGATTCGGAAATCATTTCGGACTCTTCTCAAGGGGGGCGGAGGGGGTGCCGAACAGGTGTCGGCCAAGGTTCGTGCCGTCGTCCTTGACGTCAGCCGCCGGGCCAAACCACACCAGGCGGATCCCCACCAGCAGCACCAGCTTGAGCACCAGCACCAGGGTTATTTCCCGGGCCAGCGGCTTGTTCAGAAAGGCGAAATGAGCGGTCATGGCGGCTACTCGGTGGAGGTGCGCCATTCTTGTAGCGGGGCTTGTTGGTGAAATTGATCCAGATCAATTTCAAATGGCCATCACTGTGTGGCAAAGCGCCACACCAGCGCAGCAAACTTGTATGATGAGTAGCGTACAACTGGTAGGAGCCGACCTTGGTCGCGATCGGGCCTCCGCCAATCGGCCAGGCGTGCGCCACGCGTCGCGCCTATCGCGACCAAGGTCGGCTCCTACGGCAGGGGTCTAGATCTAAATTAGCGGTTAGTCACCACTGGCTAGATCAACTCATTCCAGCAAAACCCATTGCTTCAACGCCCCTCTACTTGTACGATGACTGTCAACAGGGGCCACCCTGTCACCTACCCGCATAAAAATAATCAGTGGGAGATTTTGAATTGTGAGCAATTCAACGCAGTCCTCTGCCGTCGTCGACGGCGATCCGCTCCTGGCGCGCGCCGTCGCCAAAGTGAAGAGCCATGTGCTCCCACTCTTCGTTTTGATGTTCATCGTCAACTACATCGACCGGGTCAACATTGGCTTCGTGCGTACGCACATGGAGCACGACCTGGGCATCGGTGCCGCGGCCTATGGCCTGGGCGCCGGGCTGTTCTTCATCGGTTACGCGCTGTTTGAAGTGCCCTCCAATATCCTGCTGCAGAAAGTCGGCGCCCGCGTGTGGCTGACGCGCATCATGTTCACCTGGGGCATCGTCGCCACGCTGATGGCGTTCGTGCAGAACGAAACCCAGTTCTACATCCTGCGGGTGCTGCTGGGCGTGGCCGAGGCCGGCTTCTTCCCCGGCGTGCTGTACTATTTCACCCGCTGGCTGCCCGGCGCCGAACGCGGCAAGGCCATCGCCATTTTCCTCAGTGGTTCGGCCGCGGCCTCGCTGATCTCCGGCCCGCTGTCCGGCGCACTGCTGCAGCTGGACGGCTTGGGCCTGCACGGCTGGCAGTGGATGTTCGCCATCGAAGGCATGGTCTCAGTGCTGCTGGGCTTCTTCGTCTGGTTCTGGCTGGACTCCAAGCCCCATGACGCCAAGTGGCTGAGCCGCGAGGAACAGGACAGCCTAGTGGCCGCCATCGACCAGGAACAGAAGGACCGCGAGGCGCTGCAAACGGTCAAGCCCACCCTGGGCAAGCTGCTCAAGGACGGCCAGATCCTGATCTTCTGCGTGCTGTACTTCTGCATCCAGCTGACCATCTACGCCGCCACCTTCTGGCTGCCCAGCATCATCAAGAAAATGGGCGACCTCAGCGACCTCCAGGTGGGCTTCTTCAACTCCATCCCGTGGCTGATCTCGATCATTGCCATGTACGGCTTCGCCGCGCTGTCGGGCAAGTTCCGCTTCCAGCAGGCCTGGGTCGCCACCGCGCTGCTGATCGCCGCCGCCGGCATGTTCCTGTCCACCACCGGCGGGCCGGTGTTTGCCTTCGTCGCCGTGTGCTTCGCGGCCATCGGCTTCAAGTCGGCCTCGTCGCTGTTCTGGCCCATTCCCCAGGCGTACCTGGACGTGCGCATCGCCGCCGCCGTCATCGCCCTGATCAACTCCCTGGGCAACCTGGGCGGTTTCGTCGCCCCGGCCACCTTCGGCCTGCTGGAACAGAGCACCGGCTCCATTCAGGGCGGCCTGTACGGCCTGACCGCCACCTCGATCCTGGCCGCGGTGCTGGTGTTCTTCGCCCGCACCCAGCCCAAAGCCCCGACCGCCACCCCAAGCGCGCCGCTGCACGGCACCGCGCTGGGCAAGGCCCACTGATTTCCCGAACACACAGGAACCCGACATGAGCACTCAACGCACCCCCGTCGTCACCCAACTGCAAGTGATCCCCGTGGCCGGCCACGACAGCATGCTGATGAACCTCAGCGGCGCCCACGGCCCGTACTTCACCCGCAACATCGTGATTCTCACCGACAGCAGCGGCAACGTTGGCGTGGGCGAAGTACCGGGCGGCGAACGCATCCGCGAAACCCTGGAAGACGCCCGCAGCCTGGTGGTGGGCCAGCCCATCGGCCAGTACCAGCGCGTGCTCAACCAGATGCGCACCACCTTCGCCGCCCGCGACGCCGCCGGCCGTGGCCTGCAGACCTTCGACCTGCGCATCACCATCCACGCCGTCACCGCCATGGAGGCCGCCCTGCTCGACCTGCTGGGCCAGTTCCTGGAAGTGCCGGTGGCCGCCCTATTGGGCGAAGGCCAGCAGCGCGACGCGGTGAAAATGCTCGGCTACCTGTTCTACGTCGGCGACCGCAGCGCGACGAACCTGGCCTACCGCAGCGAGCCCGACGCCAGCGACGAGTGGAGCCGCCTGCGTCACGAAAAGGCCATGACCCCCGAAGCCGTGGTGCGCCTGGCCGAAGCCGCCAAGGCCAAGTACGGTTTCAACGACTTCAAGCTCAAGGGCGGCGTGCTGCGCGGCGAAGAGGAAATCGAAGCCGTCACCGCCCTGGCCGAACGCTTCCCCGACGCGCGCATCACCCTGGACCCCAACGGCGCCTGGTCGCTGAAGGAAGCCATCTCCCTGTGCCGCGACCAGCACAAGGTGCTGGCCTACGCCGAAGACCCCTGCGGCGCTGAAAACGGCTACTCGGGCCGCGAAGTGATGGCCGAGTTCCGCCGCGCCACCGGCCTGCCCACCGCCACCAACATGATCGCCACCGACTGGCGCGAAATGGGCCACGCCATCCAGCTGCAATCGGTGGACATCCCCCTGGCCGACCCGCACTTCTGGACCATGCAGGGCTCGGTGCGCGTGGCGCAGATGTGCCACGAATGGGGCCTGACCTGGGGCTCGCACTCCAACAACCACTTCGACATTTCCCTGGCCATGTTCACCCAGGTGGCCGCCGCCGCCCCCGGCGACATCACCGCCATCGACACCCACTGGATCTGGCAGGACGGCCAGCGCCTGACCAAGGCGCCGCTGCAGATCGAAGGCGGCTTCGTCAAGGTCCCGGCCAAGCCGGGCCTGGGCGTGGACATCGACATGGACGCCGTGGCCAAGGCCCACGAACTCTACAAAGGCATGGGCCTGGGCGCACGGGACGACAGCGTGGCCATGCAGTTCCTGATTCCGGGCTGGAAGTTCGATAACAAGAAGCCGTGCATGGTGCGTTGATAGCGCAGCGTTCCGGACGCGGCCTTTGGCCGCTGCTACATGGCCGGATAACGCGGGAAACGCGTTCCCCGTAGCAGCTGCCGAAGGCCGCGTCCACGGCCCTACCGCGCCTGCCGTAGGGCATCCAGCAAGGCTTCCAGCCGCTCCGGCGGCAGCTCGCGAAGCTGATTCACCAGTTGCTGGTCCAACTTGCTCGACGGCAATCGCAGCGGGTGGGAGTAGCTCAACTGCATCACGAAGTTATGGCCACACTCGGCCGTGCGGCAGGCGCAATACAGGCGTGTGAACTCATTGCTCAAACGGTTGGTGGTAGTGATGATGGCGCGTCCTTCGCACTCGCGGCAGCGGATCTGCATTGCCTTAACTCCTGGTCATTGCCGATGAAAACACGCCCCCAGTATTCACCAGATTTCCGCTATTTGCCGCGCTCGCCCCTCACCAAACTGTGACTGAAAGCAACCGCCCCATTCATTGGAATGGGCTGGTCTGACCCGGCCATCTGAACGCGTATTTGTACACCGGCGTTTTTCCGATGGCATTCGATTTTCGCGTTATCGGAAGCCATCGAAACCCAAGTGTTTGTCACCCAGCGGCGCTCTTTTCTAACGTGGTCAGCACCCGAACCCATCCGGAGCTGCAACGTGGAAAAGTTACGTGCGCTGTCCAACTACCTGCTCGAAAGCGAGCTACTGGCCCCTGATCAACTCTCCAGCCGGGCGGAGCACATCAACCTGCAAATGAACTGGAAGCCCTCCAGCCTGGGCATGTGCATGGGCCAGTTGAACTACCGCGCCGTGCTTGAGTGTTACCGCACGGACATCGCTCCCCTGCGCCTGATGGCCCTGGTCGCCGCCTGGTTGCAACGCCACGACAACGACACCGAACTGCGCAAGCTGGACATCCCCGGCTGCACCGTTTCCCCCCAGGTGGACCAGCACCACCACCTGCAGCTGCTGCTGGTTTTCAACGAAGCCGTCTGGCTCAGCGAGGAACCCGAAGGCGAATTCGAAGCGTTCGGCAAACGCTGGGGCTTCGTACCGTACGACTTGTGGACAGCCGAACAAGCCGCCGTCCTCGACCGCGGTCGCTCCCTTTGACTCATCTCCCCCATAACCGACTTGCGAGGCCACACCATGGCTCAAGGTAACGTCAGCGTGAACAATCTCAACCTGGGCCAAGGCCCGGTCACCGAGATCGAACGCTTCTTCCTCTTCATCGGCCCTGCCGCCCACAACGTGGGCAGGTTGGTTGCCGTCGATACACAGTCCAACCTGGATACCTTGTTCGGCGGAGCCGACAGCGACCTGAAACTACAGCTGCAGGCCGCCCGGGCCAACGGCGGCTCGCGCTGGGCATGCCTGGCCCTGGGCTTGCCAGCAGATGGCAATTGGCAAGATGCACTTGCCGTTGCCCAGCAGGAAAACGCCTCGGTGGAGGCTGTGGTCATTACCAAGCCGGTCAGTGCAGCCGAAGAACTCAGCGCCATGCAGGCCGCCACCGCAGCCTTGAGCGCGCGCCACGGCCGGCGCCTGTTCATCATGGCAGCCACGCCAGGTATCAGCCAGGCACAAACCTGGGAGGAATACCTCGCCACCCAACGCGCCATCACCCGTGACGTGGCTGCGGGGCGAGTATTGGCGGTTCCGCAACTGCACGGCAACGACCTGGGCGTGCTGGCCGGCCGCCTCGCCAACGCCCAGGCCAGCGTTGCCGACAGCCCCATGCGCGTGGCCAGCGGTGCACTGGTCGGCCTGGGCCAGGCGCCACGGGACAGTGCCGGCGCGAACCTGTCCAGCGCCACGCTCAGTGAGCTGGACAAGGCGCGCCTGTCGGTCCCCCAGACCTACCCCGACTACCCCGGTGTTTACTGGGGCGACGCCAATCTGCTGGACGCCCCTGGCAGCGATTTCACCGTGCTGGAAAACCTGCGCATCGTGGACAAGGCTGCCCGGCGCGTTCGCCTGCTGCTGATCCAGCGAGTGGCCGATCGAAAGGTCAACAACTCCCCCAACAGCATGGCTGCCACCAAGACCGCGCTCATGCGTCCCCTGCGGGAAATGTCGCGGTCCGCCACCTTCGCCGGGGTGCCCTACCCCGGCGATATCCAGTCGCCACTGGATGACGACATTACCCTGCTCTGGAAGAACCGCACCACCATCGAAGCCTACCTGCGCGTGCGCCCCTACAACTGCCCCAAGGACCTGACGGCGAACATCGCCCTGGACCTGTCTCTGGATGAGGAATGAACCATGGCCCGTATCAGCGGCATGAACTTTGATGTGAACCTGGGCGACCTGCAGGTGCATATCCAGAAAGCCACCCTGGACATTACCGATAACAGCGCCGTCGGCCAGACCCGCGGCCTGCCTGACGGCCACATCGATGGCGACGTGGCCGCCAGTGGCGAATTCGAATTCGACAGCAACAACTTCTCCCTACTGATCCAGGCAGCGGGCCGCGCCGGCGCGTTCCGCAAGCTGGCGCCCTTCGACATCCTGTTCTTCGCCCGCACCGGCGAGGAGGAATTGCGAGTAGAGGCGTTCGGCTGCCGGCTGAAAATCTCCAGCCTGCTGGACATCGACCCCAAGGGCGGCAACAAGACCACCCACAAGGTGCCCTTTGACGTCACCAGTCCGGATTTCATCCGCATCAATGGCGTGCCGTATCTGGATGCCAGCGAAATAGACGGCCTGAACTGAATTCATCATCTCAAACGGGCCGACCGAGTTCGGCCCGCTACCCCTGAAAGGATGCTGCACATGACTGATCGACGCGATATCACCCTGCAAGTTGGCGAAAGCGAATTCACTTTCGGCCTCAGCCCCCAGGACGTGGCGAAGTACTTCAACGCGGTGACGCCCACCAACAAGGTGGCGCCTTCCAACAACCTGCTCACCACCACCGTCAAGGCAGAACAGCTTGCTGCGCTGCGACCCTTGCTGGGTAACCCGGTGTTGACCATGCAGATCGCCGGCGCACTGCTGGAAGACTACTCACCGGACATCGAAGTAGTCGTAAAAAAGCCCTCGGCCGCGCCGAGCGATTGAACGACGACGGCTTGGGCCAGTTGCTCGCCCTGGGCGAGCGCTGGCTACCAGGCGCCGAACCCAGCGCGGAAAACCTGGGTACGGCGAAGTGGCTGGAGGATGAGTATTGGCGGCGGATGGAGATTGCGGTGGGGAATGGGATTGCTAAGGCGTTTGGGGGGTAGAGGTTACTTAGAGATATCCTGTAATAGATCGCCGTACCAAGTGAGAGTCATGGGCTCCACCGATGCGTACTGATTATTTCCCGCATCAAAGTACCTTCCCGCAACTGAAAACACCAATCGGCCAGGAGTTCTGTTAACAATTTTAAACCGAATATTATCAAACGCCTTATACACCTCTTTCGCCTCACCTTTATGAACCACCAGGAGGGATACAAAATGTTCATTCAGCCAGTCACCATTATTCTCATAACCTTCCGCAAGAACAGCAGGCGGCATGAAAAAACTCAACCCCACTTTACCGCCGGTATCTAAGAACCCCGAAAACCCGAGCTGCGCATTTTCTATCTCACCCGATTCGTCCTTATTAATCACGATTAATACGTGGGAAGCCTGACCAAGCCTGACCACTAGGTCTGAGCCCCCACATCCAGCAATCACGAACAGCAGGATTAACATAATTGGAAATCGAAAAATTCGGTTCACGGTAAAAATCTCGGAGACAAAGAAGCAGCCAACCCGCCCCTTTCCATTGGAAAAATACTAATAGAGGAACACGAAAATTGTCACCCACAAACATGTACCCCAAGGCAAAAGAGAGCTATCAGACAACAACCGCAGACCTATCCCACAAATATATCGGAGCAGGACTACATCATGAACGGGCCAGCCTCAACCTTAAGCACCAGATATGAAGATCACGACACCAAACTTAAAAACCTGATTCATCGCACCCTTCAAAGCAGCAGCAAAACCCAAGATAACCTTTACAAAAAAATCGAGCAAGCAAACAAACTTACTACTATTACAGAGAAGACCCCTCCGATAATAAACACACCGATGACTGTAGAGCGAATTACTCAACCCAAAGCTGCACACGGGATGCCAGAAGAAGACCTAACCGCACTTAAAACGCGAAACCTTGACTTTTCAATTCAGTTCGGTGAAGGCCCAGACCGCCTCCTTCGGGCATTCGACCATATCAATGAGCGTTTCGCTGGTTTCAACCACAACCTGAAAATCGAGACCGCATTCGCTACCGCAACGCTTGCCAAAGCACTGGGTAGCGAAACGATCGTGGTAGTCGACTATCTGGAAACACTATCGAAAGTCTTCAAAACCACCGAGCAAGAAGTGGGGACCGCTCAATTCTTCAACACCTTTGCCGGGCGCACGGCACTGTTGGCAACGCGCGTGAACCTTGCCCCCGAGAAAATGCAGGAAAATCTCAACATTGCCGCCCCTGTCGCAACAGCTGCAGGCATTGTGCCCGCAGAAATAATGACCGTAACCGCATTCGGCTCGGCCCATATGCCAGGAACCGAAGCTGGGTCTGCTTACACATCAATTCTGGAGAACTCGGGAACAGCTGGAAGCCTCTTGAAGCTGAACTTCAGCAACGAGCAAGGAGGCGTAGCAAGTATTACGACAATGCTGGACGGCTTGCAGGCGAAGTATGGAGAGGTAGTCGATGCAGCAGAACGGGACGAATTGAGTAAAGCCTTCGGCAGCGAAAAGGCGGCCACCCTGCTCGAGCACCTGATCACTCACTCGACAAGGTTCAAGACCACGCTCATGGAGGTACAGCAGGTGGACAGCTTGGGCCCGGCGATAGAAGTGGCCAATGCCATGATTGACGCCTGGTCAAAAATTGACAGTTCAGTCAAAGCTGTGTGGTTCAGCCTGGGGGTTTACCTTGCCCCCCAACTCGCGGTGGTTGCCGACGCTGTCGCCGCGCTGGCCACTGTGGTCAAGACGATACTCGAGCGCTTCCCTCTATTAGGCAAGGCGATAACATTCACCGCGCTTGCCATCTCCGTGTTGGCAGTTGCGATGACTGCGCTAAAAGTCATCTGCCTGACCTATCTTGCTGTCCAAGCGTTGATGGCTGCCGCGTGGGGATTGTTGACCAAACTGGTAACGTTTAACTACTTGGCGTCACTGAAAAGCATTGCAGTGAAAGCACTGCACATTGTTTCACTAACTGCCTTGGCCGTAGTATTGGGTACTTGCGCCGCAGTAAATGCCGCCTGCACAGCGGCTGCCTGGTTGTTGAACATCGCTTTATACGCGAACCCCATATCACCTATGGTTGCAGCCGTTATTGCCTATATCGCCATCCTGGCGGCTGCTATCTATTACTGGGACGAATGGACCACCGCCCTCCTGGAATCCGAAGCCTTCAAGACCGTGGCCGCCTGGTTTGAATCCCTGTCCGCCTGGTTCAACTCCATGGGCGGCTGGTCGGGCCTTGCCAGCGCCGCGTGGGACAGCATCGTCGCCGTGTTCAACCAATCCCTCAACGCCCTGATCGAGATGCTCAACAGCATTCCCGGGGTCAACATCGAGACCCGCTTCGGCGCGCTGCCTGAACCTCCTGGCCAGGAACAACTTTCAGCCGTGGACCGCGCCAGCGCCTCCATCAGCGCTGCAACGCCCAGCCTGATCACGACCGCCGACGCCAACAAGGTGCCCGCCGGTGGCCTGCTCAACAGCATCCAGAACTCCACCCAGCAAAACCGTGGCACCCACGTCGAGAAGGTGGAGATCCACACCAGCAAACCCATGACCAGCCACGACCTGCAGGGGCTGCTGGAGATGACCGGATGAGCCCGCATATCGACCTGCTGATTGCCAACAACGACCTGGTGCTGGACCCCTCCCATCAACCACGCCTGGTGGACGGGCTGGCCAGCATCGCCCAGGACATCGCCCACCTGATTCGTGAAAGCGGCCTGCTGGTGGAACTGGTGGCGGAACGCGATCGGCTGCGCCAACGCGATTGCTTGCAACGCATCGAACTACTGGTGGAAGACGATCCACGACTGGTGCCGGGGACCGTGCGCATCACCCATCCTCGCCCCGGCCTCTTTCAGGTAACAGCCAACAGCGCGCGCTTCGGCGCCGTGGAGGTGACATTGTGAGCGACATCAATTTCAAGCAGGCCATGCGTGACGCGGGCATTCCGACCCAGGAAGCCGAACTGCGTGAAGCCTGGGAAGCGGAGGTGGCCCGCCAGGGGAGCCCCCTGAACAACACCGGTGCCTATTCACCGTTCTGGCGGATCGTCAGCACGCTGGTCACTCAACCCGTGCTGTGGCTGTTGAAGTTCGTGAGCGACACCGTACTGCCCAACTTTTTCGTCAAGACCGCCCGCGGCCCTTGGCTGGATACCCTTGCCTGGGCGGTGAACACCGAGCGCAAGGCCGCTACTCACGCCCAAGGCCACCTGTTGTTCACTCGCGCCTTGGCGGCGGGAAAGCTGGAGCTTGCGGCCGGCACCCGGGTGCAATCGGCGGCCATAAACGGCCATATCTATGAACTGCTGACCCTGGATACCGCTTGGTTCGACGACGGTGAAACGCAATTGAGCGTTCCCGTGAAAGCGCTGGAGAGCGGCAGCGGCTACAACCTGGCCCCCGGCTACTACGCCATTCTTCCAGTGCCCGTGCCCGGCATTGTCCAGGTAATCAACGACGACCACTGGCTGACCAACCCGGGCGCCGACCCTGAACCGGACGACGCCCTGCGGCTGCGCACGCGCAACCAGTTCTCCGCCGTCAACCAGTGGCACACCGACGCCGTCTACAGGGCCATGATCGCCTCCTTCCCTGGCGTACGCCCCGACGGCATCTATTTCCAGCACGGCGCCCCGCGCGGGCCTGGCAGCGCCAATGCCCTGGTGCTATTCGAGGCCGGGGCACCGGCCCAGGAGTATCTGGCGCGCATCAACCAGCACATTCGCGATGAAGGCCATCACGGCCATGGCGACGACCTGCTGGTGCTGCCCATGCCTGAAACCCGCCACCCGCTGGCCATGGACCTGTGGCTGAAACCCAATCTGGGCCGCGACGTGCGCATCCAGTTGCACCGCCAGGTTGAGTTGTTCATCCGCGCGGCGTTCCGGGAAAGCTCCACCCAGGACTACCAACCTACCCTGACCCTGCCGCAATCACGCTTCTCGTTCAGTCGCCTGGGCGAAGAGCTGCACGAACAATTCCCGCAGATCGAGTCGTTGCGCTTCGCCCAGGCCGACGTCGTCAGCGAGCTGGAAATACCCCGGCTGGAACAGCTGGAGGTCCGCCTCCATGATTAAGCTCAACTTGCCGTTCTGGCTGGCCGGCCCGCAGTTGGCACGCCTGCAGGCTGCTGCGCAAGCGTGGTGGCAACAGGTCGAGGGATGGTGCCAGTGGCCGCTGCACCAGGCGGACGCCCAGACCTGCCACTCGACACTGCTTGATCTGCTGGCGTGGCAGCGGGACATCACTCGCTACCGGGACGAACCGGACAACCTCTACCGCCTGCGGGTCAAGCACGCCTTCATCAACGCCGCGGATGCAGGCTCCAGCGCGGGCCTCAAGCGCATCCTGCAGCGCCTTGGGGTGGGCTACGTGGAGATCGAGGAGCGCCTGCCCGACCGCGACTGGGACGTGGTGCTGCTCAAACTCAGCGATTCACAGCTGTCGGACAGCCCCGAACTGCTCCGTGTCATTGCCCAGCAATACGGCCGCACCTGCCGGCGCTACGACTTTGTCACCCATACCCGCGTGGGGCTGCTGGTAGCCGCCCTCGACTTCAACGACGACCAGCAGACGCTGGTCGCCCGCCTTTAGGAACGCATCATGGCCATTATCACCACCGCCGGCGAACGCCTGATCGCCGAAAAGCTCGCGGCCCGCCAGGGGCTGCTGATCGAGCACTTCGTGCTGGCACATGTCCCGGAGCTGGACAGCACCGCCCCCATTGACCGCGACGCCGCCGCCCCTGCTGCCGAACATATCGTGCACCGGACCGCTGTCACCCAGGCTGGTTTCGTCAACCCCAACCAGGTGGTCTACAGCCTGATGCTGGGCAGCGAGGTGGGCGATTTCGACTGGAACTGGATTGCCCTGGAAAGCGCTGAGGGCGTGCTGGTCAGCGTGGCCCACGTCCCTCTGCAGCAGAAGCGCAAAAACATTCCTCCTCATCAGGTGGGCAACAATGTCACGCGTAATTTCATGCTGCTGTTCGACGGCGCCCAGGCGCTGACCGAAGTGACGGTGGATGCCAGCACCTGGCAACACGATTTCACCGTGCGCCTGCGCGGCATCGACGGCCGGGAACAGCTGTCCAACAGGGATTTGTTCGGCGACGCGCTGTTCTACAACGCGGCCTTCGCACTGACCCTGGCCGACGGCAAATTGTCGCTGCAGCCGGGGCTTGCGTACCTCAACGGCATCCGCGTGACCGCGGCTGAAGCGCTGCCGGTGGGACCTGCCACGTATCCCAACACGCTTTGGCTGGACGTGGTTCTCCGGCCGGAAGGCGCGGGCGATGTCGTGGCGCACTGCTCACCGCTGTGGGGTGCCGAGGTTGCGGCCAGCTTCACGGATAGCGCAGGGCTGGTCCACGAGCGCGTCAGAATCGCCGACCTGGCGGACGCCACCACCATCAAGGACCGACGTACTGTACTGCGCGCCAACGGCGGTTTGATCCACCACTTGGCAGCGCGCGTCGGTGACTACCCCACGCTGCGTGCCCGGGCCACGACCAAGGAAGACGTCGGGCTGTCCCAACTGCCCAACGCCAAGAGCGACGACCCTGCAAACAATAGCAGCGAGGTATTGGCGACCACAGCAGCATTGGCCCATCTGCAGGCACAGATCAGTGATTCGCTGGTTGGCATGGTGGCTCCCTTCGCCATGGTTGCCGCTCCCGCGGGTTGGCTCAAGTGCAACGGTACAGCGGTTTCGCGCATCACCTTCGCCAAGCTGTTTGCGGCGGTGGGTACGACTTATGGGGCGGGGGACGGCACCGTGACCTTCAACCTGCCCGATCTTCGTGGCCGGTTTTTGCGGGGTTGGAGTGATGGTGCAGGGTTGGATGCGGGACGGGTTATCGGCAGTCATCAGGATTGGCAGAACGGGTCGCACAACCATTCAGCCGGCTCCGGACACTCAGGCGATCACGCCCATGGAGCCGGCAGCCACAACGCAGGCCACCACAGTCACTCTGGCAGCACAGCAGGAGCGGGCGAGCACTCCCATAACATCAAGGAAGGTGACATCGGATGGGGAGGAGCGGATGAAATACTTACATCCGGCGATGACATGACCAGGGCAGTGAGGGCCTGGAGTACCTCCTCGGTCAGTGGGCACCACGCTCATGGCCTGCATATTGACGGCACGGGCGAACATTCGCACGGCATCGTTGTTCACGCTGCAGGTAATCATGCTCACCCCATTACCGTAAATCATGCAGGCGGTAACGAATCCCGCCCATTCAACACCGCCCTCCTCTACTGCATCAAATTCTGAGGCCGCCCATGACCACCAAGACCGTCTACCAGACCAATTACCTGGGCCTCTACGTTGGCCCCGTCGAGGCCGATGAATCACCACTGGAACCTGGCGTATTCCTGCTGCCCGCCGGCTGCGTGGAGGTGCCTCCGCCCCCCGCGCCCGAATTCAAGATCGCCTGCTGGATCAGCCCCGACTGGCACTTGCTGGACTACTTCGGAGGTTTGGTCGTCTACAACGTCCAGACCTGTGAACCGATGACCATCGACCAGGTTGGCCCGCTGCCCAACGGCTACACCCTGAAAAAGCCCGCGCCCCATCAAGTGTGGAAAAGCGGCCAATGGGTAGACGACCTCCACGCCGTCCTCTCGTCACTGCATGCGGCCAAACTGGCCGGTTTCGAGCAACACCACCAGGACCATCTGAGGGCGGGTGTCTCCTCTTCTGCTTTGGGCACGCCGCATCGCTACGGCAGCCGGCTGGCCGACCGAATGAGCCTGCTTGAACTGGTGACCGCCAACCTTGATGCAGAGTACCCCTGCCACGACGAGCAATCGGACCGTCGCTACCGGCCTCACACCCGCGAGCAACTGCGCCAGGTTGTTGAAGACCTCGCCTTGGCGAACCAAGCCGCTGCACTTCAACTGGATCGCCTGCAGCGCGCTGCCGATCACGCTGTCGCGAATCAGGACTTGCCCGCCCTGAAGGCCCTGGAATGGAGTATGCCCCTATGACCTGGCAGCCCATGGCCCGACAATGGCCCCAACAAAAAATCAAATGGCTGGCCGGCCTCGACACGCTAAAGGAACACGCGGCCCAGCAGCAGCGGCTTACAAACCTGCGCCTGGCAAAGCTGGAAAGCACGGCACACGAGTTGCCAGTGACCTCAGTCGCCGACGACCTCCTGAGCAAGGCAAACCAATCGCTCACCCAGCACTTCGAGCAGGCACCCGCCTGCCTGGTGCTCACCCCTTTCCAGCCAGGAATCGGCCAAGGCCAGGGCAAGCACCGCTTCCTGTCCGCCAACAATCTGCTCGACCAGTTGGGCAACCATCTGCTGGACGCCCAGGCCACTCGGCACGAAGACCACTATGCCTTGGCCATCATGATCCTGGCAGCGAGCCCGGCGGAGCTGGCGACATCATTGGCGACCTTCAACACACTCTTGCCACTCCTGGAACTGCAGCGGTGCGAACGCCGCGCGCGGTTGCTGGCCACGCTGGAAAACGAGAAATGGCACAAGCCGGTCGCTGCCCCGCTGCCACAGTGGGGCACGGTTGCCCTGGCCCAGACCCCGGTAGTCCGCGAAGCACACCAGGCACTGCGCAGCCAACTGAGACTGATGGAAACCAGCGTTGCCGCGCAACCTCCGTTGCACGCACTCCAACACCTGGCGGAGCGAAAAGTCGCGCACCAACAGGCCACCGAGCAACGTTTGGCCGCTGCCCAGGGCAACCCGGCAAACACCGGCGAAGTCCGCAACGTCCAAGTGCGCCGGGTTGGCCCCGGTAACCTCCAGGAACTTCGGCGCCAGCTGCTGGAAGGCGACAAACCCGGGCACGAATGGATCATGTGCGCCGGAGCCATACTGGTTGGCGACCAACAGGCGCTGGCTTGCGTCAGCGAACTGGTGGGGCTATGACGCTGTTATTGGATGGCCAGAAAGTGCATGGCAAGGCCCTGAAGGTGTCCGCCAACCTGCGCATCGAGAGTGAAGACCTGTCGGGCCAGACCAGCCAAACCGGCCGGGCGCACACTGGTTTCAAACCCAAGACCCTCACAGTCTCGCTGATAGTGCCTTATGTGGACCGCTCCCACCTCGAAGCACTTATCCGGCTGGCCGAAGCCACGGCAGCAGACGGCCAATTGCATACCTACCGGCTGGTCAACGACAGCGCCGAAGCGTTCGGGGTACGGCAGGTGCAATTCAGCGACAACCTGAGTATTCGCGAGGACGATCACCTGCACGCGTAGCAGGTGCAGTTCGGCCTGATCGAACAGCACTCCAACCCGGAGCGAGCGGAGGGGCGCCGGCCCGCTTCGACCAGCCAGGGCCAGACTATCCTGGAAAAGGTCCTCGCCCAATTGCCAGGTGGAGGACCCGCGCCATGAAGCTGCATAAACGCTTGATAATCGCTGGGCAGGATGTGCACCTGATCAGGGAAGAAGTGCGCCTGGAGCTGCAAAACCCGGGTCGAGCGTCGTTTACCGTGCACGCGCAGGCCCCCCTGCAAGGCGCCGTCAGCCTGGACCTGGGCTACAACAACGATCCACTGCAGCGTTTGTTCACTGGCCAGGTTGAGCGCTGCGTACCGATCAACGCGCAACAGCAGCAGGTGTACTGCCGCGAACTGACCGCAGTCCTGCACACCCCCATGCCCCTGGCCTTGCGCCATGCCGACCTGGCGCAAGTGCTTGGCGAAATCGGGCGGCTCACAGGCATGGAACTGCAGGTTCCCGAAGCGGCGTATGCCCGTCACCGAGCCCCTTGTTTTTATTCATTGGGCAACGGCCTGCAGGCCGTGGACAGCCTGCGCCAAGTGTTCGCCATCGATGATTTCGTCTGGCAACAGCAAAGCGATGGCCGCCTCTTCGCAGGTGCATGGGCGGACAGCGAATGGGGCCAGCGCGCCCCGCTGGAACTGCCGCCGCAACTATTCGAAGCAGTCCAGGGCAACCAACGCGCCCTGATTGCCGCACTGCCTGGGCTGCGGCCCGGCGCCTCCTTCAACCATCGCCAGCGAATCGTCTCGATCACGCTCAGCGACAGCAAGATGGCCGTGAAATGGAAGACACAGTAAATCGCATCGTCGAGCGCCGCTTTCCCGAGCTGGTCAGCGGCTACCACCTGCCTCGTTTCGCCCGGGTGGTTGGCGTGGCGGATCCACTCGCGCAACCCGGTCTGTGCGACGAGTACCGACCTCGCTATGCCGTGGATGTACAGGTCCTGGATGCCAATGGCGAACCTGATTCACAAACGCCGCTATTGGCAGCGGTTCCCCTGCCGATCCCTGCCGGTGGCAACGAGCAAGGTTTTTTTGGCTTTCCCGAAGAAGGCACGCTCGTGGTGATCAGCTTCGCCTACGGCCTACCCCACAAGCCGTTCATCCTGCAGGTACTACCCCATGATCTGACGCTTCGCCCTTTGCCGCGTGGCGACCAGCTCTGGCAACACAGCGACCACGTGCAACAACGCGCGGACGCCGACGGCAACTGGTTGCGCCAGACCGACCAAGGCATACACGACCGCAGCAGCGCGCGCACGATAGAGGCGATCAACAACCACGAGTCGTACCAAAGCAGCGACCAGGTTGTGGCGGAGCACAGTCATGAGTCCGTGGGGGGAGTAAAAAGCCTGGAAGCGCTGGGAGCCTTGCGCCTGGACTGCGCAGGAACAATGGACTTTACCAGCCTGGACGACATGAACCTGGCCACCGGCGGTAATGTGAACCTGCTGGCCGCTGGCAACCAGTACTGCACCGTCGGTGCCGACTTGCATGAAACCATTAAGGGCGTGCGCACCAGCATCGCCAACATCTCCCAGCGCCTGCAGGCGCCACGAACGTGGTTAGGCTCGGAAACGATCAATGTCTTGCAGGTGCTCATTGAGCTACTGACATTGGTGGAGCGAATGAACACGCAACTGGCCGGCCACCAGCACTCGCCCGGAGCACCACCCGATAACAGAGATGCGTTTGCCAAAAATTCGCTGAATGCGGCGGCACTCGCCAACACACTGAAAAACATCACCCTTTAAGCACGTTAAAAAAAGAGAACAATTTCAACCTATTTTCAGGAAATAACTTACATCTCGATCGGACGTGGCTGGCATCAAGGAACAGGCCAGCCTTTTAACATTTGGTCTTTGTCATCGGTCGGTGGCGGCGCGGATAAACACAGCTCGACCAAACTTAAGACACCCATACTTCTCACTATGAAAAACCAACTTTAACAAATCCAACAAACCCATACAAAACCCTAGTCACCCACTCCATAATTTTATGGTCACCCATCATGAGCACATTAATTAAATTTATATATGAATGGAATGAGCAAGTTGATAAAAAACGAGAGCTTTGGCTGACTCAACGTGAACGCGCTTATTTACCTGCGGTTCTCTTGAAGGAAGAAATGAAGCTTGCCAGTTGCATGGGGCAAGTCGACCAACATCTCTGGCTGATTACATTGACGGACTTAAGGCTAATTTTTTTGCACGTAGCCAAATCTGGAGCAACCAAGCTTTCCTCAATCGAGTTGGAGAAAATCACCTCAATTTCGGCAAAGCCAGGTTTTTTCCACGGTGCGCTAACAATCGTCCATCAGCACAACATAGCAACGGCTGCAGCCACTCAAAAAATCCGAGTGTCTTTCTCAGGGGTACCTTCATTTGTCAAAAAAGCAGCAATAGCGATTGAACAACGCCAACGCGCATCGCCAGACACCAATCCCCCCGGGGAGGCCAGATCACCAACTTTATCGTCGCCGCCGCTCAAACACAGCGGACTTTTCTTGGCACGTGGCTTCGGCTCTAGCGGCAACGACAAAAAACTTCCTAACTCCTAACTGTGCTTAGTCTTTAGTTATCCACTGTCAGCCACGCCCTCAATCCTCAACCCCCTCCTCCGGCACCCCACGCTCCCCCTCCACCACATACCCGGTATCGATACTCACCACCACCGACATCCCCGGCCGCAGGCGTTGCGCCTCCGGCTGGTCCTTGTCGACGGTGATGCGCACCGGGATGCGCTGGGCGATCTTGACGAAGTTGCCGGTGGCGTTGTCGGCCTGCAGCAGGCTGAATTCCGAGCCGGTGGCTGGCGAGATGCGTTGCACGTGGCCGCGCAGGCGCAGGTGGTTGAGGGCGTCGACGGTGAAGGTGGCGGGCTGGCCGACGCGCACATTGGCCATTTGGGTTTCCTTCATGTTGGCGATGACCCAGAGGTTGTCCGGCACCAGGGCCATGAGCTGGGCGCCGGAGTTGACGTAGGCGCCCAGGCGCACGCTGATCTGCCCCAGCTGGCCGTCGCGCGGGGCGGTGATGCGGGTGTTGGCGTAGTCGATGCGCGCCAGTTCCACGGCAGCTTCGGCGCTGCTGACGGCGGCTTCGAGGGAGGCGCGGTTGACGATGACGGTCTGCAGGTCCTGTTTCGAGATTTCCAGCGCGGCCTTGGCCTGGGCCAGGGAGGCGATGGCCGCAGCGTTGGCGGCGCGGGTCACGTCGAGCTGGCTGCGCGACACCGAGCCGTCGCTGATCAGGTCTTCGTTGCGGCGCAGGTCGGCGGCGCTCTTGCGCGCCTGGGCGTCGCTGTCGCCGATCGCGGCCTGGCGCTGGTCGATGGTGGCTTCGGCGCTGCGCCGCTGCTGCAGGTTGTTGGCCAGGGAGGCCTTGGCCTGGTCCAACTGCGCCAGGGACTGGTCGACCTTCTGCTTGTAGATGCGGTCGTCGAGGCGCACCAGCAGGTCGCCGGTCTTGACGAACTGGAAGTCCTGCACCGGCACCTCGAACACGTAGCCGCTCAGCTGCGGGCCGATGATGGTGGTCTGGCCGCGCACCAGGGCATCCTCGGTGCTCTCGATCTTGCTGCTGAACGGCGGCAGTTCCCAGGCGTACAGCACGATCAGCACGCCGACGATGGCGACGCTGGCGAACATCAGCGAGGAAATCACCCGCACCCGCAGCGAGCGTGGCGCCGTGGCAGGCGGGGCCACGCCCTCGGGGGTGGAGGCGATGGCGTTGGTGGTCGTGGTGGTCGGTTCGGTCATGAAGGGGGCGCGCCGCTGGCAGGTACGGAAGGCGGCGCCGGTGGGGCCGCCTGGGTGGTGGTAGTCAGCAGCCACAGGCTGCGGATGAAGATCCAGAGCATGGTCAGCACCGCGACGCCGGCGATGAACATGAACACGTCGTTGTAGGCGAGGATGTTGGCCTCGCGGGTGGCCACGGTGGACAGCGCGCGGTAGCCCAGGTTGGTGCGCGCCGAGGGGTCGGCCACGGTGGAAGCATAGCTGGCCGCGCTGCTCTGCACGCGGGCCACCACCAACGGGTCCATCAAGGTGAGCTGCTCGACGATGACGCTGGAATGGAATTTCTCCCGCACGATCTGGTAGGTGCCCAGCAGTGCCGCGCCGATCAGGCTGCCCAGGTTATTGCAGATACCGAACAGCACCGAGAAGCTGATCAGGTTGCGCGGGTTGGTGATGACGTTGCGGGTGCCCAGGGCCATGGTCGGGCCGACGAAGAACGTGCCGCCGAAGGCCAGCAGGAACTGGCTGAAGTACATGTTCCAGGGCCGCGTGAGGTTGTTGGAGAACGAATCCATGTAGGACCCGGTGGCCATCAGCGCCAGGGAGACGATCAGCGGCATGAACAGGTGCTCGGGGCGGATGGTCCAGGCGCTGACCGCCAGCCCCGCCACCGCGCCCACCAGCATCACGAAATACAGGCTGCGCATCTGCTCCTGGCTCATGTTCAGCGCCTGCAGGAAGCCCACCGCGCCGGTGGATTGTTCCGAAGCCACCATGCGGATCAGGATCACCCCCAGCGCCAGGCGGATGGCCACGCCGCTGCCCAGCCAGCGGGTCATGAGCATGGGGTTGCTGCGGTTATGCTCGATGGCAAGGCCGGTGAAGATCAGCACGATGGCCGCCGCCGAGGCCCAGCCGATCCACGGCGCCGCCAGCCACCAGTCGATGCGCCCCAGGGACAGCACCGCGCATAGCAGGGCAAAGCCGGTGGCGAGGATGCCGAAGGTGAGGAAGTCCAGCGGTTCGAAGGTCTTGAAGCGGTCGCCGGGCGGCAGCTTGAGCATGAACACGCAGCCCAGGGCGGTCAGCGCCAGGCCCAGTTCGAACAGGTAGAGCCCGCGCCATTCGGCGATCTGCAGCAGGTCTTCGGAGAACACCCGGGCCAGGGGCAAGGCCAGCTGCGATGAGCCCAGCCCCAGCACCAGGGCCTTGAGCCGCCATTTCGCCGGGAAGGCCTGGGTCATGTAATACAGGCCCAGGGAGCTGAGCGCCGCCCCCACCATGCCGTGGGCCGCGCGCACGGCAATGGCCGAGTCGAGGTCGTTGACGAACAGGTGGGCGAAGGTCACCAGGGCGTACAGCACCAGGAAGCCTTCGGTGAACGCGCGCAGGCCAAACTGCTGGCGGAACTTCACCAGCACCAGGTTCATGGAGATGTTGGTCATGACGTAGGCGGCCGGCAGCCAGGCCATTTCCGCCTGGGTGGCGCCCAGGGCGCCCTGCAGGAATTGCAGGTTGGCGGTGACCAGCGCGTTGCCCAGGCCGCCGGTGATGGCCACCAGCAGCCCGACCGCGCCGAACGCCAGGCGCTTGGGCGTGGAATGCAGCGGCGTCGACGGTGAACCGGGCAGCGTCGGCTTTTCGTGGGGCAGCCATTGGTGGGGGGCGTAGCGGTCCATTGGCACCTGTTGGAGTCGGAAAAACGTTGACCCTATGAGGGTACCAGTAAATCCGACTGCAACGGGTTGCGCCAGTTCGCAGGCCTATGATGCAAATCCGTAGCCGCTGCCGTCAGGCAGCGGCTACGGGGTCAGCCGATACACACCTGGCCATCGAACAGCAACCGCGCCGTACGCACCAGGCCACAGCTGATCACCTGGCCGTTATCGGTGTGCACCGCCACGGTGAATTCACCGGTGGGATGTTCCACCGCCAGGCGCTTGTAGGCGCCTTCGGGCACCACGCCAAGGCCATCGGCCACTGAGCCTGGGTACAGGCACGCCGTGGCGACGCTGACTGCGCCAAACACGCCAATGGATGCATGGCACTTGTGCGGGATGAAGCTGCGGCTGCTGATGGCCCCGCCCTGCTGCGGCGCCGCCACCAGGCACATCTTCGGCACCGTACGCGCGCTGACGTCGCCCAGGTTCATGGCTGGGCCCGCCTGCAGGCGGATGGCCTCGATGCGCGCCTTCAATTGCGTGTCGGCGTCCAGCTCGGCACGGCTTTCGTAGCCCGTGCGGCCCAGGTCGGCGGCGCGGATCAGCACCACCGGCATGCCGTTGTCGATGCAGGTTACCGCCACGCCGTCGAAGGTATCGACGACGTTGCCGGTGGGAAACAGTTCGCCACAGCTGGAGCCGGCGATGTCGTCGAAGTCGATGACAATGGCCGCCGAGGTGCCCGGCACGCCGTCGATACGGGTGTCACCGGCGTAGGCCACTTCGCCGCCCGGGGTCTGCACCTGGGCGGTGGCGGTCTGGCCGGTATTCTCCATGAAGATGCGCACGGCGGTGACGTCGCCGCTGGCCTTGACCAGGCCGCGCTCCAGGGCAAAGGGGCCGACGCCGGCGAGGATGTTGCCGCAGTTCTGGCCGTAGTCCACCCGCGGTTCATCCACCACCACCTGGGCAAACAGGTAGTCGACGTCAACGCCGGGGCGCGTCGAAGGCTTGATGATCGCCACCTTGCTGGTCAGCGAGTCGCCGCCGCCAATGCCGTCGATCTGCCTGGCATCGGGCGACCCCATGGCGGCCAGCAGCAGGCGGTCGCGGGCGGCGCTGTCGTCAGGCAGGTCGCTGGCCAGGAAGTAGGCCCCCTTGGAGGTGCCACCACGGATCATCAGGCAAGGAATTCGACGCTGGGCCACGGTGTCAGTCCTCCAGTTCGCTGGCGTCGTCCACGTAGCGCAGGCCCTTCTCGGCCAGGCGTGGGCGCATGTTGTAGATGTCCAGGCCCAGCTCGCCGCTGGCCAGGCGCAGGCGCTTGCTCTCTTCCAGGTCGGCACGCTTGCGGGCGGCCTCGACCACGGCCGGCAGCTCGGCGCGACGCACCACCACCACGCCGTCGTCGTCGGCCAGCACCACATCGCCGGGCTCTACCAGCTGGCCGGCGCAGATCACCGGGATGTTCACCGAACCCAGGGTTTCCTTGATGGTGCCCTGGGCATGCACGGCCTTGGACCACACGTGGAAGCCCATGTCGCGCAGGGTGTGGGTGTCGCGCACGCCGGCTTCCAGAATCAGGCCGCGCACACCGCGGGCTTGCAAGGAGGTGGCCAGCAGGTCGCCAAAGTAACCGTCGGTGCAGGGCGAGCTGGGCGCCACCACCAGGATGTCACCGGCCTGGCACTGCTCCACGGCGACGTGGAACATCCAGTTGTCGCCAGGCGCCACCAGCACGGTAACCGCCGAGCCGCTGATGGCCACGCCTTGCTGGATGGGGCGCATGAACGGCGCCAGCAGGCCCTTGCGGCCCTGGGCTTCGTGCACGGTGGCCACGCCGTACTGGCGCAACTCGTCGATCAGGGCGCTGTCGGCACGCTGGATATTACGGACTACGACGCCGGTCTTTCCTACGAGGCTCATCCCAGGTTCTCCGTCACGCGAGGGAAGATGCTCTGGTAGCCCTCGCCGTAGATGATGTCTTTCTTCGCGGTGATGCCGATGTTGCGCTTGGCCTGCACGCCACGCTGCAGGGCGACGCGGGTGTAGTACTCCCACAAATGCTCCTGGCCGGCCATGCACTGGATGGCGGCGTACTTCTGGTCCCACACCTCGGTGATGTCCAGCAGCACGTCGGGCTTCCACTCGCACTGCTCGGGCTGGTGCGGCTCGAAGCTGTACACGGGCGGTGCGCCGACGATCTTCTCGCCCGGCTTGTAGCCTTCGGCCTGGGCGATGATGCGCGCTTCCTGGGCCAGGTGGGTGGCCAGCGGGTGGTCGTAGTTGTAGGGGTCCTTGAGCGAGTGGCTGAGCACGAACTCCGGCTGCACGCGGCGGAACACGTCCGCCAGGCGGAACAGGGTGTCGGTGTCGGCGCGCATCGGGTAGTCGCCGATGTCGAAGAACTCGACGGTGGCGCCCAGCACCTCGGCGGCGGCCTCGGCTTCCTGGCGACGGCCGGCCTTGACGATTTCCTCGGTCATGCCCGGGCCCTTGCGCCACATTTTCGCCGACTCGCCACGCTCGCCGAACGACAGGCAGACGATGTGCACGTCGTAGCCTTGCTTGGCGTGCAGGGCGATGGCACCGCCGGCGCGCCAGACGAAGTCGGCGGAGTGGGCGCTGACCACCAGGGCGGTCTTGTTGGTGTTGGCAGACATGGTGGGCTCCTGTGTTGGGAATGGCTTCATCCTGGCACCCGGCCTTGGCGGGGAATATTGCCTTCGGTTACGCTAGGTATACTTTTTATTTATCGGGACCTGCGCCATGGTCGACGAACTGCCCAACCTGCTGCAGGTCCGCGCCTTTGTGCGCGTGGCCGAACACGGCAGTATCTCCCGCGCCTCGACCCTGATGTTTCGCGCCCAATCGGTGGTCACCCGGGCTATTCGCGACCTGGAGGTGCGCCTGGACGTGCCGCTGTTCGAGCGCCACGCCAGCGGCATGCTGCTGACCGACCAGGGCAAGCGCGTGCTGGCCCGGGCGCGGCGCACTCTGGCGGAGCTGGAGAGCGTGCCGGCGCTGCTGGGCAACGTCGCCGGCCATGCCGCCGAGCCGCTGTACCTGCTCAACGCCCGGCGCCTGGAGCTGTTCATCGCCCTGTGCCAGACCCGCCACATGCAGACCGTGGCCAGCCTCTACGGCCTGACGCAGCCGGCGGTGAGCGCGGCGCTGAAGGTGCTGGAGGGCGGCAGCGGCTGCCTGCTGTTCGAACGCTCGTCCCGCGGCCTGCAACCCACCCGCGCCGCCAGCGAGATCCTCGCGCCGCTGCGCCGCGCCCTGAACGAGCTGCGCCACATCGACGCCGACCTGGCCGCCCTGCGCGGTTCGCTGCAGGGCACGGTCAACGTCGGTGCCCTGCCCTTGGGCCGCAACCGCCTGCTGCCGGCCGCCATCGTCGCCCTGACCGCCCAGCACCCGGGCGTGCGGGTGGCCACCAATGAAAGCCCGTTCGAGCTGCTGGCGTCGGAGTTGCGTGCGGGGGATGTGGATTTTGTCTTCGGCGCCCTGCGCCCGGCGGACTTTGCCAGCGACCTGCACGGCGAGGCGCTGCTGACCGAGGCCATGGTGCTGCTGGCCCGCCGCGATCACCCGCTGCAAGGCCAGGCCATCGGCCCGGCCCACCTGCAGCGCATGCGCTGGGTGCTGCCGCGCGCCGGCAGCCCGGCTCGCGGCCTGCTGAACAACCAGTTCGCCGCCTGGGGCTTTGCCGCGCCGTTGCCGGTGGTGGAAAGCGCTGACCTGGCGATCATCCGCGGCCTGCTGCTGGGCTCGGACATGATCGCCGCGGTGTCAGCCCACCAGTTGGGCCACGAGATCGACAGCGGCGAGCTGCAGCCCCTGGACCTGGCGCTGCCGCTCACCGCCCGCCCCATCGGCCTCACCTACCGCAGCGCCGGCCTGCACGCGCCAGCGGCCCAGGCGTTGATGGAGCAGATTCGCGCCGAGGTGGCTCAGCGCTTGCCGGCCACCGAGTAAAGCACCTGCTGGTTGCGGGTCTTCTGGAAGTCTTCCAGGGACAGGCCACGGAAGGCTGCGTAGATGTGCAGGTTGGACACCCCCACCACCGCGCCCAGCTTCTCCAGCAGGAAGAAGATCACGCCGTACTGCAGCAGCCCCAGCCAGTCGCGGCGGCGCACCAGCTCGCGCTCTTCCTCGCTCAACTGGGCGTCTGCGAACAACGCCTCGGGGTCGGCGAGGAAACGCTCGCGGAACGCCGGTACGATCAAGCCGTGCAGGAAACGGTTGAGGCGGTAGCCCTTGTGGCTGCGCTCCAGGGTGAAGGGGTAGGTGCCAGGCAGGTTCTCCACGCCCTTGAGCTGATGGTCGATGTGCTCGCGGTGGCGCGCCAGCACGTCCACCGGCACCTCGCGGGCCTGGTTTTCCAGGACCAGGGTGGCGATGCCGGTCATCGATGGCAGGTAGTAGCCCTGGTGGCGCTTGATGACGTTGGACGACAGCGCGCCGCGCATGATCAGCCAGGTGATCACCTCCGAGCCTTCCATGCCGCCCAGCTCGGCGTATTCGGCCAGGGTGATGTCGGTGAGGCGCTGCGGGTCGTTCACCAGCAGGTCGAGGAATTGCGCGTCCCATTCCGGGTTGTTGAAGCCGCAGCGCTCGCCGTGCACCTGGTGCGACACGCCGCCGGTGGCCACTACGGCGACCTTGATGTCCTCGGGGAAGCTTTCGATGGCGCGGCGCAGGGCCTGGCCCAGCTTGTAGCAGCGCTTGGCGCTGGGGATGGGGAATTGCAGCACGCCCACATGCAGCGGCACCACTTTCACCGGCCACTCGGTGTCGAACGGCAGCAGCGCCGACATGGGCGAGAACAGGCCGTGGTCCACGGGTTTGTCGCGGAAGAACGACATGTCGAATTCATCGGCCATCAGGCTGCGGCCGATGTGCCGCGACAGCTCGGCATGGCCGCCGATGGCCGGGATGGCGCGCTTGCCACCGCCTTCGTCGGCCACTTCGTAGCGCTCGTCCACGCCCAGGCAGAAGGCGGAGTAGTGGTCGAAGAAGAACGAGGTCACATGGTCGTTGAAGATGTAGAACAACACATCGGGCTGTTTCTCTTCGAGCCAGGCCTTGATCGGCTCGAAATCCTTGAAAATCGGCGCCCACGCCGCTTCTTCCTGCTTGTTGTTGTCTACGGCAAAACCGATGGTAGGCGTGTGGGAAACGGCGAGACCGCCAATGATGCGCGCCATGCAAACCTCTGCTCGCTGGAAATGAAATTCTTGTGATGAGGCAGGCTAACCCAGGCCCTGGCCAGCGTCGTCTGTGTAATGGTTATAGAGGGGTCGTTTTTGTTTATCGCCCTGGCGCATGGTGACTATTAACGCAAACGCTCTGGCCTGCGGCTTCCCATAGGCTTAGCCTTGGCACGCAAATTCGTTTTGTGGGAGCTGGCTTGCCAGCGAGCTTTTATGGCCCCAACAACTCGCTGGCAAGCCAGCTCCCACGAACAGCAGCGTCTACGCCATCTGACAGAGCCCCGCCCCATGACCAGCCTCACCGAGCCCGTGCACATGAAGCACCCCACCATGACCCGCGCCATGGTGGCGCTGTTCGCCTTCTGCTGCGGCGCCATCGTCGCCAACATCTACTACGCGCAGCCGATCATCGAGCTGATCGCCCCGGACATCGGCCTGTCGGCCCACGGCGCCAGCCTGATCGTGTCGCTGACGCAGATCGGCTACGCGGCCGGCATCTTCTTCCTGGTGCCGCTGGCCGACCTGCTGGAAAACCGCAAGCTGATGCTCGCCACCACCCTGCTCGCCACGCTCAGCCTGATCGGCGCGGCGCTGAGCCAGCAGCCCAGTGTATTCCTGGTAGTGTCGCTGCTGATCGGCTTCAGTTCGGTGTCGGTGCAGATGCTGATTCCGCTGGCCGCGCACATGGCCGACGAAAGCTCGCGCGGCCGCGTGGTGGGCAGCATCATGGGTGGCCTGCTGGTGGGTATCCTGCTGGCGCGGCCGCTGTCCAGCGTGATCGCCGACCACTTCGGCTGGCGCGCGGTGTTCTACGTCGCCGCCGTGGTAATGGTGGCAATTACCCTGGTGATGGCGCGTACCATCCCCCACCGCCAACCCGACCACAGCGCCAGCTACGGCCAGTTGCTGGCCTCGCTGGGCACCCTGGTGCGCCGCCACCGGCTGCTGCGCCAGCGCTCGCTGTACCAGGGCATGATGTTCGCCACCTTCAGCCTGTTCTGGACCGCCGTGCCGCTGGAGCTGTCGCGGGTGCACGGCCTGAGCCAGAGCCAGATCGCCATCTTTGCCCTGGTGGGGGCCATCGGCGCCATTGCCGCGCCCATCGCCGGGCGCCTGGCCGACGCCGGCCACACCCGCCGCGCCTCGTTGGTGGCCATGGTGCTGGCACCGCTGAGCTTCACCACCGCCCTGCTGGTGCCCGGCCATGCCGTGGTTGCCCTGGCCCTGACCGGGGTGCTGCTGGACTTCGCCGTGCAGATGAACATGGTGCTGGGCCAGCGCATCATCTACAGCCTGGACGCCAGCAGCCGCGCCCGCCTGAATGCGCTGTACGTGACCAGCATCTTCGTCGGCGGCGCGGTGGGCTCGGCGATCGCCAGCAGCCTGTACGAGGCCGGCGGCTGGGCGTTGATCGTCAAGGTGGGGTGTGCGATTCCACTGGTGGGCCTGGTGGCCTTCCTGTGGAACAGCCGGCTCAAGGCAGCAAAATGACCTTCTGGCTGCTGCCGCCGTTGACGTCGGCGTAGGCGGCCAGGCCGTCGGCCAGCGGTACTTCCAGCAGGTCCACGGGCAACGGCAGGGTGCCGTTGTCGAAGTGCTGGCCGAACTGTTCGAGCATGCGCGCGCAGGCGGCGCAGTTGTACAGCAGGCTGTTGACGCCCACCAGCACGCCGCCCTTGCGGTACAGGCCCAGCGCCGAGAACTCCACCAGGCCGTTGACCGGCGCGGCAATGATGGCGATGCGGCCGAAGGTGGCCAGGGCGCCGACCGCGGCCGGCAGCCAGAAGCCGGTGGTGTCGAAGATCACCTCGGCGCCGCCGGGGAACACCGCCTCCACCTGGGCCGCCAGGGTCTCGGCCTGGTCCAGCAGAATCACCTCATAGCCCTGGGCCTGCAGCGCCTTGGCCTGCTCCGGGCGACGCACGGCCGCCAGCACCTGGGCGCCGCGCACCCGGGCCAGGGCCATGGCCGCCGTGCCGACCGCGCCGTTGGCGCCCAGCACCAGGAAGCGCGTGCCCTGGGTCACCTGGCTGCGTTCCACCGCATCCCACGCCGTGGTGTAGGGCACGCCCAGGCTGGCGGCCTGGGTGAAACTCAAGGCCTTGGGTTTCAGCGCCACACCGTCGGCGGGCACGGTGAGGTACTGGGCGTGGCTGCCGTCGTGCTTGAAGCCCAGGTCGCTGCCGGTGCCCCACACGTCCTGCCCCAGCAGGTGCTGCGGGCCTTCGATGACCACGCCGGCGAAATCGCGGCCCGGCACCCGTGGCAGCGTGGTGTAGGGGAAACGCCCGAGCACGTTCTTGACGTCGCTGGGGTTCAGGCCGGCGGCCTTGACCTGCACCAGCACCTGGCCCTGGACGGGCACCGGGGTGGGCAGTTCGACGAGGTTCAGGTTGGCCAGATCACCGGTGCGGTTGAATTGCAGCGCTTTCATGGGGAACTCCCTGGGGTTGATGCCGGGCAGTCTATGGCCGACGGGGCCGGGGTGTCGGTCAAGCGCTTCATCCTGTCGGCCATAACGTCTCCCGAATCCCGCGTAGCAGCCCGCGGTAACTGCTACAACCTGTGGGAGCTGGATTGCCAGCGAGCTGTTGGGGCCATAAAAGCTCGCTGGCAAGCCAGCTCCCACAAGTCAGTCCCTGTTACGGGGCGCCGGAAGTGAACTGGGAAGGCGCCACGCCTAACGCGCGCTTGAACATGTCGCTGAAGCTGCTGGGCGAATAGCCCATGGTGCGGGCGATGGTGCTCACTGGCACGCCCTGGATCAGCTCGGCTGCCGCCGTGGCCAACTGCACCTGCCGGCGCCATTCGGCGAAGCCCATGCCCAGGCTGGCCTGGAACAGCCGCGCCAGGGTGCGCACGCTGGCGCCCGCGCTGGCGGCGTGCTGCTCGAAGGAAACCTCCAGCGACGGCTGGGCCATCACCGCCTGGCACAGGTTCATCAGCCGCCGGTCAGAGGAATCGGGCAGCGGCACGCGCATGGCGCTGCGGCGGGCCTTGTGCAGCTCCAGCACCGCCAGTTGCGCCAGCGCCTGGTAATACTCGCCCTGGCGCTCCGCTTCATGGCCCACCAGGGTCAGGATCAGCTCGCGCAACAGGCTGCCCACCTCCAGCACCTGCACATGGCGGTCGAGGGTGGCGGCAATGGCCGGGCGCAAGTAGATATTGCGCATCTGCAGGTCGGTGACCACGCGAATGCCGTGGGGCACCCCGGGCGGCAGCCACACCGCGCGCTGCGGCGGCACGACCAGCGCCTCGGTTGGGGTTTCCACCCACATCACCCCGCTGACCGCGTACAGCAACTGCCCCCACACATGTTCGTGAGGCTCCACGAACAGCCCGCGCGGGTAAGTGCGCGCCAGCGGCTGCACGGGAATTTCGGTGTTGCTGAGGTCGGGCGGGGTGGCGATGGCCATGGCAGTGGTGACGCAAGAAGACAAGGCACCTAGGGTAACCAACCGCCCCGACGGCGGCCAGTAGCCCTTCGGCGGGTAGCTTCGCAGATGAAAAATTCTTAACCTTTCCAGGTAGATAGTGCGACAGCCCGCCGCAGAGCGGCCGATTGGCCGATCATCGAACCGGTTCGTACATTTTGGCTTGACCCTGGGTAGCGGCTTCAATAGCCTGCCGGGCAACAACTACAAAGACGAGAATCACCCCATGCCTGATAACAACTCGGGCGCAGTGACGATCGCCGCCGCGACTCGTTCCGCTGCTGCCTCTGCCGTGCGCCCCAGCCGTGCCCGCTTTGTAATTTTGACCTTGCTGGCGGTCGGTACCATCATCAACTACCTGGACCGCAGCATCCTCGGGATTGCCGCCCCGACCATGACCGGCGAACTGGGCATCGACCCGGCGCTGATGGGCGTGATGTTCTCCGCCTTCGCCTGGAGCTACGTGCTGGCCCAAGTGCCCGGCGGCGCCCTGCTCGACCGCTTCGGCAGCGGCAAAACCTACTTCGTCGCCGCCAGCGCCTGGTCGCTGACTACCCTGCTGCATGGCCTGGTGAGCGGCTTCGCCTCGCTGATCGGCCTGCGCCTGCTGCTGGGCGTGAGTGAAGCCACCTGCTTCCCCACCAACAGCCGCGTGGTCGCCACCTGGTTCCCGCAGCAGGAACGGGCGCGCGCCACCAGCATCTACACCGTGGGCGAGTACATCGGCCTGGCGTTCCTCAGCCCGCTGCTGTTCATGCTGCTGGCCCACTACGGCTGGCGCTCGCTGTTCGTGCTGACCGGCATCATCGGCCTGGTGTTCGCCCTGGTGTGGAAGGTGCGCTACCGCGAGCCGCACGAGTGCACCAGCGTCAACCAGGCGGAACTGGACTACATCGAGGCCGGTGGTGGCCTGGCGCCGAAAGAGCAGAAGAAAACCCCGTTCTCGTGGGCCAGCCTGCGCAAGCTGCTGGGTTACCGGCAGATCTGGGGCGCCTGCCTGGGCCAGTTTGCCGGTAACTCCACCCTGGTGTTCTTCCTGACCTGGTTCCCCACCTACCTGTCCACCGAGCGTCACATGGGCTGGATGAAGATGGGCTTCTTCGCCGTGCTGCCGTTCATTGCCGCCGGCTGCGGGGTGATGCTGGGCGGCTGGTTCTCCGACCGCCTGATCCAGCGTACCGGCAACGCCAGCCTGGGCCGCAAACTGCCGATCATCGCCGGCCTGCTGATGGCCAGCAGCATCGTGTTGGCCAACTTCGTGAAAAGCGACCAGGCGGTGATCGCCATCCTGTCCATCGCTTTCTTCGGCCAGGGCATGGTCGGCCTGGGCTGGACGGTGATCTCCGATATCGCGCCGAAAAAACTCATCGGCCTGAGCGCCGGGGTGTTCAACCTGGTAACTGGCATCGCGGGCATCAGCACCCCGCTGGTGATCGGTTTCATCGTCTCCAGCAGCGGTTCGTTCACCGGCGCGCTGTGGTTCATTGGTGGCGTGGCGTTGGCGGGTGCGCTGGCGTACCTGTTCCTGCTGGGTGAAGTGAAACGCCTGGAAGTCTAACCCCCACACCGCTTGCGTAGCCGCTGCCGACAGGCTGCGCTGGCCCTGACGTACACTGGAGATGTCCAGCGTAGGTGATGGCCAGCGCAGCCTGCGGCAGCGGCTACGCATTTCAGCGTCGTAGGGTTAACCGCGCCCCATGTGCTGCACGATATAGTCGACGAAGCTGCGCAGCTTCGGCGACCGGTAGCGCTCCTGGGGGTAGACCAGGTGCATCGGCCGCACCGGCAGGTGCCAGTCCGCCAGCAACGGCAGCAGCCGGCCATCGTCCAGTTCCTCGCGCACCAGCGCATCGGGCAGCATCACGATGCCCAGCCCCGACAACGCCGCGCGCTTCAACGCCGGGGCGCTGTTGACGGCGATGCGCCCGCTGACATCCACCGTTACCTCGCCATCCGCCCCGGTCAACCGCCAGTGCTTCTGCGTCCAGCGCCATTCGGTGCCGGCCGGGTAGGCGAACGCCAGGCAATCGTGCGCGGCCAGCGCCTGCACCGTTGTCGGCACGCCGCGCCGGGCCAGGTACGCCGGGGCCGCGCACAACGTCAGGCCGTAGTCGTGCAGTGGCCGCGCCACCAGGCTGGAGTTCTCCAGGGTGCCCAGGCGAATGGCGGCGTCGAAGCCCTCCTCCACCAGGTCCACCAGCCGGTCCGTCAGCACCACGTCGAGGTTCACCGCCGGGTTGGCGGCCAGGTAGCCGGCCAGGCAGGGCATCAGGCATTCGGCGCCGAAGGTCGGCGGCGCGGTGACCCGCAGGGTGCCATGGGGCACGGCCTGCACCTCCTCGGCCAACTGCTCGGCGGCGCTGACCTGGCCGAGTATGTCCAGGCAACGCTGGTAGTAGGCGCTACCAAACTCGGTGAGGCTCTGGCGCCGGGTGGTGCGGCGCAGCAAGCTCACGCCCAGGCGCTGCTCCAGCGCGCGCAAATGGTTGCCCACCATGGTGGTGGACATGCCGCACGCTTCGGCGGCGGCGGTCATGCTGCCGCCCTCCACCACTTGGACGAATACGCCCATAGCCTGAAACAGGTCCATTAGCCACTCCTGCTTTAAAGTCCTTTCAGTGTAGAGCCGTTTATCCCGCCTTGCTGGATAAACATACTGAGCTGGCCCACTACAAGGAGACGGCCCCCATGAATGCCCCCCAAGCCCTGCCCGGCAACCACCCCAGCCTGATGAACAACTACCAGCCGCTGCCCATCAGTTTCACCCGCGGTGAAGGCTGCCGGTTGTGGGACAGCGAGGGCCGCGAGTACCTGGACGCCCTGGCCGGCGTGGCAGTGACCTCGGTGGGCCACAGCCACCCGCGCATCGTCGAGGCCATTCGCGAGCAGGCCGGCCTGCTGCTGCACACCTCCAACCTGTACCGCATCGACTGGCAGGTGCAGCTGGCGCAGCAGCTGACGGCGCTGGCCGGCATGCAGCGGGCGTTCTTCTGCAACTCCGGCGCCGAGGCCAACGAAACCGCGCTGAAGCTGGCGAGGCTGCATGCCCAGCGCAAGGGCATCCGCCAGCCGCTGGTGGTGGTGATGGAGAACAGTTTCCATGGCCGCACCTTCGCCACCCTGTCGGCCAGCGACAGCCCCAGCTGCCAGGCCGGCTTCGCGCCGCTGATGGACGGTTTCATCAAGGTGCCGTTCGGCGACGTGCTGGCCATCCAGGCCCTGGCGCAGAGCCACGGCCAACGCATTGCCGCCGTGCTGGTGGAACCGGTACAGGGCGAAAGCGGCGTGCAGGTGGCGCCCGGTGGCTACCTGGCGGCGTTACGGGCCCTGTGCGATGAACAGCACTGGCTGCTGATGCTGGACGAGATCCAGACCGGCCTGGGCCGCACCGGCCGCTGGTTCGCCGGCCGGCATGAAGGCGTGGTGCCGGACGTGATGACCCTGGCCAAGGCCCTGGGCAACGGCGTGCCCATCGGCGCCTGCCTGGCCGCCGGCGCCGCGGCCGAGCTGTTCGGCCCCGGTAGCCACGGCAGCACCTTCGGCGGCAACCCGCTGGCCTGCCGGGTGGCGTGCACGGTGCTGGAGATCATGGAGGAAGAAGGGCTGGTGGCGAACGCCGAGCGCCAGGGCCGGCTGATGCTGGACGAACTGCGCACGGCGTTGAAGGGCCACCCCCAGGTGCTGGCGGTGCGCGGCCACGGCTTGATGATCGGTATCGACCTGGCATTCCCGGCGCGCCACCTGGCGGAGCTGGCCGCGCGTGAGCACGGCGTGCTGATCAACATTGCCCGTGGCCAGACCATCCGCCTGCTGCCGCCCCTGACCCTGGACGACGCCACCCGCCAGGCCATGGTCGCGCGGCTGCTGGGGTTGCTGGAATCAGTGCGGTGAATGCCCCGGCGGGCCGATCAGTTCGCGGACCTTGGCCACCACGTCATCGATCTTGAACGGCTTGTCGAACACGGCGGCGAACAGCTGCGGGGTAGCACGGCCAATGCTGCCCTGGGCACCACTCATCAGCAGGATGGGCATGTCCTTGTACAGCGCGTGCTCGCGGATCTTGCGGGCCATTTCCAGACCGTCCATCACCGGCATCATGAAGTCGGTGATCACCAGCGCCGGCCGCTCGCGCTCCAGCACTTCCAGGCCCTTGCGGCCATTGGCTGCCTTGACGACCTCATAGCCCTCATCCTCGAACGCCAGTTCAAGGATGTTGGCAATCATGAATTCGTCGTCGACGATCAGGATAGTGCTCATGTCAGCTCGACCGGGGCGTCTTCAAGGCTTGCTGACCGCCGAGGCGCTTCCGGATAACACTGCCTCTGCATGCTTGAACGCCTTCTTCAGATCGATGCCGCTTTCGTCGATGACCAGCTCCAACAGCGACGGGTCATAAACGCTGTCCCTTACTTTAAGGATGGACAGCAAGCGTTTTAGTTCAGCTTCATATTCCACGAACCGCAGCAGCAGGATGTTGTCGACGATGCTCGACAGGTCCGGCGTCGGCGACGTGATCTCGGGGCCGAACAGGCCGCGGATCTCCCAGGTCACGAACACCGTCACGCCGCGGGCGCGCAGCTCGCCCATCAGGGCGCTGAAAAACTCGGTGAGGCGCGCCTGGTTGGTGGCGCAGCGGGTCATGCCGCCCAGGCTGTCGATCAGCACGCGCTTGATGCGGTGCTCGTCCACCTGCTTGAGCAGGCGTGCGCCCAGGCCGTCGACCAGGCCTTCGGTGGTGGGCTGCCAGGACACGAACAGCGCGCCGGCGTCCTGCATGGCCTGGAAGTCGTAGCCCAGGGCCTTGGCCTTGATGGCCAGGCGTTGCGGCGACTCGTAGAAGCCGAAATGCAACGCCGGCTCGACGTGGCTGCCGGCGCCCAGGAAGTGAATGCCCAGGGAGGTCTTGCCGATGCCCGAGGGGCCCATGGCCAGGGTCACCGACGAGCGCGGCAGGCCGCCGCCGATCAGCTTGTCCAGCGCCGGCACGCCGCTTGGAAGGCGCGTCAGGTCGGCGCTGTCGGGGCGCGACGGGTGGCTGTAGAGGCTTTCCAGGCGCGGGTACACCACCAGGCCGTCGTCGGTGATCTCGCATTCGTGCAGGCCCGACAGCGCGCCGCTGCCGCGGGTCTTGCGCAGCTGGATGCGGCGCACCGAGCGGGTGCCGAACAGCTCTTCGCCCAGTTCGATGACGCCGTCGACCATGGTGTGCTCGGGGCTGCCATCGTCCAGCCGCGAGCTGGTGAGGAACAGCACGGTGCAGCCGGCGAAGGCGGCGTGGCCCTGCAGTTCGGAGATGAATTTCTTCGTGTCGATCTGCGACTCGGCCTTGGAGCGCGCATTGAGCAGGCCGTCGACGATCAGCACCGTGGCCTTCTGCCGGCTGATCTCGCGGCGCAGCAGCTTGACCACCTCGTCCAGGCCTTCGTTTTCCAGGGTGTCGAAGGCGCTGACGAACTGGATCTCGTTGCCGATACGGCCGGCGTCGAAGAACCGCAGGGTCGACAGGTACTGGAAGAGTCGCTCGTGGGACTCGGCCAAAAGCGTGGCCACCAATACTCGCCCGCCATTGCGCACGTGGTTGAAGCCCAGCTGGTTGGCCAGGATGGTCTTGCCCGACCCCGGTCGCCCCTGGACGATGTAGGACGAACCTGCGACCAGCCCGCCCTTCAACAGGAGGTCGAGCCCTTCAATACCGCTTTCAAGGCGTTTTAGCTGTTCCAAGATCCGGCCTGCCTTTCATGAATAATCGCCGAGATAGACTGCCCCGTGTACGGAACGTTTAATCTCTTGATGGATAAGGAATTCTATACCGCTTGGCGCGAATGCTCACAAGTTTATTGACCTGCCTTGTGGGAGCTGGCTTGCCAGCGAGTTTTTTTGGCGGCAAACAGCTCGCTGGCAAGCCAGCTCCCACAGGGATTCGTGACCCATCGACAGGGTCAATCGCGCTATCGAAACAAGCGATTAGACGTGCAGGCGTTGAGCCATTAGCTTTCGCGGCAATCAATGTCGCAAATCGTCGCAGGGCCAGGATGGCGCAGCGTAAGACAGCGCACCCTTTTTCCACCTGGCTCGCGAGTACCGTCCATGTCCTTGAACACCCCCCAGCAGATCGCCGAGATGGCCATCGAAACCGGCACCAAGAAAGCCCAGGCCTCGCTGCCCGCGATCCTGGTGCTGGGCTTCCTGGCCGGCGCCTTCATCGCCCTGGGCTTTTTGCTCGACATCCACGTCAGCACCATGATCCCCGGCGCCTGGTCGTCCCTGGGCAACCTGCTCGGCGCCGCCGTGTTCCCGCTGGGCCTGATTTTGGTGATCCTGGGCGGCGGCGAACTGCTGACCGGCAACATGATGACCCTGCCCATGGCCCTGTTCAGCGGCAAGATCAGCCTGGCCGCGCTGCTGCGCAACTGGCTGCTGGTGACCGTGGCCAACCTGCTGGGCGCGCTGTTCGTGGCCTACTGCTTCGGCCACGTGCTGGGCCTGACCGAAGGCCCGTTCCTGGCCAAGACCCTGGCGATTGCCAACGCCAAGGCCAGCGCCAACTTCACCCACGCGTTCGTCTCGGGCATCGGCTGCAACTGGATGGTGTGCCTGGCGGTGTGGCTGTCGTACGCCAGCAAGGAAGTCACCGGCAAGATCCTGGGCATGTGGTTCCCGGTGATGGGCTTCGTGGCCATCGGCTTCCAGCACGTGGTGGCGAACATGTTCGTGATCCCGGCGGCCATCTTCGCCGGTGCCCTGGACTGGAGCCAGTGCGCCAACAACCTGGTGGCGGTGTTCCTCGGCAACGCCGTGGGTGGCGCGGTGTTCGTGGGCCTGGCGTACTTCGTGGCGTTCGGCAAGCAGGCCGAGGCCGCCGCTACCCCGGTGGCCGAAGCCCACCGCTGAGGCAGGACGCGCGCCTGGGGGGAATCGCGCAACGGCCACCACCCGCCGTCCACACGGCGGGCCGCAGCCTTGCGGCAGCAGCTACATTTGTTGCAACGTGCCATGGCCTGATGGATCGGCGTTGGCTGAGGTGTTACAAAGACGTTTTCGTTACTGCCGCGCATCCCCCATGAACATCGACGACAGCATGATCACCCGGGCGATCTTCGCCCTGCTCTCCCAACGCGCCCCCGAAGACTCCATCTGCCCCAGCGACGTCGCCCGCGTGCTCAGCGCCGACGAGGCGCTGTGGCGCGCGTTGATGCCGGACATCCGCCGGGTGGCCTCGTGCCTGGCCCAAGCCGACGTTTTGCGCATCACTCAAGGCGAAGCCACTTTGGCCCCGGACCGCATCGGCAGCGGCCCTATACGGCTGCGCCGCGGGCGACTGATGCGCTGAGTGATAACATCCGCGCATCAATACATCAGAAATATGCAGTTATCATTTCAAAATATTTCCGCGACCATCGTCCCCCTACAAAAAACCCATGTGCCCCGTTGCACGTGTCATAAAAATGATGGGAGATGCACATGCAGTCCTCACCCCAGGGCGCGTCCGCGTCCGCTCGCGCCAAAGCCGGCGCGGTATTCCGTGTCACCTCGGGCAACTTCCTCGAACAGTTCGATTTCTTCCTGTTCGGGTTCTACGCCACCCACATCGCCGCCGCCTTCTTCCCCGCCAGCAGTGAATTCGCTTCGCTGATGATGACCTTCGCCGTGTTCGGCGCAGGCTTCCTGATGCGGCCGCTGGGCGCGGTGATCCTTGGCGCCTATATCGACGACGTAGGCCGCCGCAAGGGCCTGATCGTGACCCTGTCGATCATGGCCAGCGGCACGATATTGATCGTGCTGGTGCCCGGCTACGAGACCATCGGCCTGCTGGCCCCCGCCCTGGTGTTGCTGGGCCGCCTGCTGCAGGGCTTCTCGGCCGGCGCCGAGCTTGGCGGCGTGTCGGTGTACCTGGCGGAAATGGCCACCCCCGGCAAGAAAGGCTTCTACACCAGCTGGCAGTCGGCCAGCCAGCAGGTCGCCATCGTCGTGGCTGCGGCGCTGGGCTACGGCCTGAACCAGTGGATGAGCGGTGACGACATCGCCGCCTGGGGCTGGCGCATTCCGTTCGCCGTGGGCTGCATGATCGTGCCGTTCATCTTCCTGCTGCGTCGCAAGCTGGAAGAGACCGAAGAGTTCAGCGCCCGCCGTCACCGCCCGGCCATGCGCGAGGTGTACAACACGCTGGTGGCCAACTGGACCATCGTGGTGGCCGGCATGCTGATGGTGGCCATGACCACCACCGCCTTCTACCTGATCACCGTGTACGCGCCCACCTTCGGCAAGAGCGTGCTCAACCTGAGCACCGCCGACGCGCTGATGGTGACCCTGCTGGTGGGTGTGTCGAACTTCATCTGGCTGCCTATCGGCGGCGCGCTGTCCGACCGTATCGGCCGCAAGCCGATGCTGATCGCCATGACCGTGCTGGCCATCGCCACCTCGTACCCGGCGTTGTCGTTCCTGGCCCAGGCGCCGAGCTTCGCGCACATGCTGGAAACCCTGCTGTGGCTGTCGTTCATGTACGGCATGTACAACGGCGCGATGATCCCGGCGCTGACCGAAATCATGCCGGTGGAAGTGCGCGTGGCCGGTTTCTCCCTGGCCTACAGCCTGGCGACCGCGGTGTTCGGCGGCTTTACCCCGGCCATCTCCACCGCGCTGATCCACAGCAGCGGCGACAAGGCCGCGCCCGGCTACTGGATGAGCTTCGCCGCCCTGTGTGCCCTGTGCGCCACCCTGTACCTGTACCGCCGCGGCAGCGCCCAGCTGCGCGCCGCCGTGTGAGGGGCGTGGCCATGAAGAAATTGCTCAACAGCCTGGCCGCCCTGACCCTGGGGCTGGCCGCCGCGGGCCTGGCCCAGGCCCAGGACCTGACCGTGATGACCTCCGGCGGCTTCACTGCCGCCTACAAGATCCTCGGCCCGCAGTTCGCCGCGGCCCATGGCGACCAGCTGAACACCGTGCTGGGCCCGTCCATGGGCAAGGCCGCCGAGGCTATCCCCAACCGCCTGGCACGCGGTGAGCAGGCCGACGTGGTGATCATGGTCGGCTACGCCCTGGACGACCTGATCAAGCAAGGCAAGGTGCTGCCCGCCTCGCGGGTGGAGCTGGCCGATTCGCGCATCGGCCTGGTGGTGAAAGCCGGCGAGCCGAAGCCGGACATCAGCAGCGTCGCCGCCTTCAAGCAGGCGTTGCTGCAGGCCAGGTCCGTGGGTTATTCCGACAGCGCCAGCGGCGTCTACGTACAGGACCAGCTGTTCAAACGCCTGGGCATCGAAGCCCAGCTCAAGCCCAAGGCGAAGATGATCGAGCGCATTCCGGTGGCCGGTGAAGTGGCCAAGGGCGAGCCGCAGCTGGGCCTGCAACAGGTCAGCGAGCTGCTGCCCATCGCCGGCGTGACCTACGTGGGCAAGATCCCCGAGCCGCTGCAGTCGGTGACACGCTTCGCCGCCGGCATCCCGGTAGGCGCCGCGCACCCGGCCGAGGCCAAGGCCCTGCTCGACTACATGGCTTCGGCCCAGGCGCAGTCGGTGGTCACCGGCACCGGCCTGGACTCAGTGCCTCACTGATCTTCCAGGGGTTTCTTGAACTCCCTGATCAACTGCTCCAGTTCCAGCGCCGCCGGGGTCAACAGCCGGCCCCGGCGGCGGATCAACCCCACGCTGCGCAGCACCTCGGGCTCCACCAGCGGGATGCTGGTCATCCACTGGTGCTCGCCCAACGGCAAGGCCATGGACGGCACCGCCGCAATCCCCAAGCCCGCCTCAACCAGCCCGAGCATGGTCGTCACATGGCGGGTCTCGCAGATGCTCGGCCGCGCCGGGCGGATGTGCAGCAACGCCTGGTCCAGCACGAAGCGGTTGCCGGAGGTCTTGTCCACCGAGATGTAGTCGTGCTGGAAATACTCTTCCCAGCTCAGCTGCTTGCGCCCGGCCAGGGGGTGGTCGCGGCGGCAGGCGGCCACATAGTGCTCCTGCACCAGCAGTTCGAATTCCAGCTCCGGCGGCAGGTTGCCGGTAAAGCTCAGGCCCAGGTCGGCCTCGCCGCTGAGCACGGCCTGCTGCACGTCGTTGGCGCTGGCATCGAGCACCTTCACGCGAATGCGCGGGTAAAGCTTGTGGTAGCGGGCCACCACCTTGGGCATGAAGTAATAGGCGGCCGACGGCACGCAGGCCACGGTGACGTTGCCCAGGCGCGTGGAGGCCACTTCGCTGATGCCCAGCAGGGCGATGTCCAGGTCATTGAGCAGGCGTTCGGCGCTGGGGGCGAAGGCACGGCCGACCATGGTCAGGTTGACGCGGCGGGTGGTGCGGTCGAACAACCGCACGTTGAGCGCGCTTTCCAGCTTTTCGATGCGCCGGCTCAGCGCCGGCTGGGAGATGCTGATGGCCTCGGCGGCCTTGCGAAAACTGCCCTTCTCCACCACTGCGCGAAAGGCCTGCAGGTCGTTCAGGTCGAAATTGATGCTCATCCCGGTCACTCATGCCGAATTTTATTTATCCGATCAGCTTAATGCATGAATGAGCAAGATTGATGCTGGACCATAGTCGAAAGACCGTTCGTCGCCGCCCAAGCACCAACGCGGTGGCCGGGCAATCAATTGTAGTGAGCGAGGCGTCACCCTCTCGCTTCCCGAACAATAACGACGGAGATTTCCCATGGACGCATTCAAAGCAGGCACGCTTGTGCTGGCCCTGACCGGCGCGCTGGCAAGCCCCGCATTCGCCGCTGCCACCAGCGCCTTTGTCGCCGATGCCACCGCAGGCGGCATCACCGAAGTCGAGGCTGGCAAGCTGGCGCTGCAGAAAAGCAGCTCGGCGGACGTGAAGAGCTTCGCCCAGATGATGATCAAGGACCACGGCGCGGCCAACCAGAAGCTGGCGGCGCTGGCGCACAAGCTGGACCTGGTGGTGCCCGACGACGCCACGTTGATGGACCAGGCGAAGAAGAAAATCCTCGAAATGCGCGACGAGTCCTTCGACAAGGCCTACGCCGCCAATCAGGTGAAGGCCCACGAAGACACCATCGAGCTGTTCCAGAAAGAGGTCGAATCCTCCGACAAGGCCGAGCTCAAGGACTTCGCCAAACAGACCCTGCCCAAGCTGCAGGAGCACCTGAAAATGGCCAAGGAACTGCAAGCCAAGCATCAGTGATCCTGGCGCGCACGGCCGTGGATTTCCCACGGCCCTGCGCCAGCGTTTACCATGGGCGCTTTATGCCCTGCCAAAAGTCTTTCATGAACGCCGACGCCCTCGCTATATTGCAGCAACACCTCAGCACCGCCCTGCAACACCCGCCTGCCGAAACCCGCCGCTTGTTCCACGGCCGCGGCCGCTGCTGGCCGGGCCTGGAGCAGATCACCGTGGACTGGCTGCAAGGTGTGCTGCTGGTGTCGCTGTTCCGCGAACCCGCCGCCGACGAGCTGGCTGCGCTGAAGCCGCTGCTGCTGGCACTGGCCCAGGCCACCCCACAGGTGCACAGCCTGATCCTGCAGCACCGCTACCTGCCCGACAGCGCCGCCGAATGGCTGCTGGGCGAGCCGGTGGAGCAATGGTTCATCGACGAGGACGGCCTGCGCTACCAGCTGGACCTGGGCCGCAAGCAGAACATCGGGCTGTTCCTGGACATGCGCTACGGCCGCCAATGGGTGCGCGAGCACGCCGCCGGCAAGCGCGTGCTGAATCTGTTCGCCTACACCTGCGGCTTCTCGCTGACGGCCATCGCCGGCGGCGCCGAGCACGTGGTGAACCTGGACATGGCCCGCGCCGCCCTGAGCCGCGGCCGTGACAACCACCGCCTGAACGGCCACGACCTGGACCGCGTGAGCTTCCTGGGCCACGAGCTGTTCAAATCGTGGGGCAAGGTCAAGCGTGGCGGCCCCTATGACCTGGTGATCATCGACCCGCCGTCGTTCCAGCGCGGCAGCTTCGTGCTCACCCAGGACTACCGCAAGGTGCTGCGCAAGCTGCCCGAGCTGCTGACCGAACAGGGCGTGGTGCTGGCCTGCGTCAATGACCCGGCCATTGGCTCCGACTTCCTGATCCAGAGCATGGCCGAGGAAGCGCCGCAGCTGACCTTCCAGCACCGGCTGGAAAACCCGCCGGAATTCCCCGACGCCGAGGCCGAAGGCGGCCTCAAGGCGCTGGCATTTACCAGCGCATGAACCCCGCATGACTGCGTAGCCGCTGCCGCAGGCTGCGCTGGCCCTTGCCCACGCTGAAAATCTCCAGCGTACGCCAGGGCCAGCGCAGCCTGGCGGCAGCGGCTACAGCGTTTGCCCCTGGGAAGGTGAACGGCAGGTTGCTCTCTTGGGCAATGCCACTTACCCTCTGCGGGCTTTTTCATGCGTGCAGCAGGAAGCCGGTGCAACTCCGGCGCGGTCGCGCCACTGTGTTCGGGCCTCCCGAAAGCCAGACCTTGCTGCACGCCATTTCTTTCGCCCAACGGACGCGCCATCCCGGGAGCCGCTGCATGCTGTTACGCCGCCTTGCCTTTGCCTGCCTGTCTTTATCCGCCGCCTCAGCCGTAGCCGCCGCGCCGGCCAGCCACTACCCGCTGACCGTGCAGAACTGCGGCCACAGCGTGCGCATCGACGCCCCACCACAACGGGCGGTCAGCCTGGGCCAGGCCAGCACTGAATTGCTGCTGTCCCTGGGCCTGGGCCCGCGCATGGTCGGCACCGGCGTGTGGTTCGGGCCGCTGCCGCCGTCGCTGGCGGCCGCCGGCGCCAAGGTGCCGCGCCTGGCCGACAACGCCCCCAGCTTCGAGGCCGTGGCCAAGACCGCGCCGGACATCGTCGTGGCGCAGTACACCTACCACATCGGCCCCCAGGGCGAGGTGGCGACGCCCGAGCAGTTGCTGAAGCTGGGTATCCCCTCCTACGTGTCGCCCAGCGACTGCGACGGCAAGGGCGTGACCGCCACCTCCAACGCCGATGGCAGCCGCAGCCAGCTGTATTCCCTGGCCCTGGTGGACAAGGAAATCAGCGAACTGGCGACCATCTTCGACGTGCCCGCCGCCGGCCAGGCCCTCAGCGCACACCTGCATGCACGCGTGGCGGCCGCCGTGAAACTGGCCAACGCCACCGCGCACCCACCGCTGTCGGTGCTGTACTGGTTCTCCAGCACGCGCCTGGAAGGCGACCCGTGGGTGGCCGGCAAGCACGGTGCGCCGGGCTATATCTCCCAGGTGCTGGGCCTGCGCAACGTCATCGACAGCGATGAGGAATGGCCCGGGGTGAGCTGGGAGAGCATTGCCGCCCGTGACCCCGACGTGATCGTGCTGGCGCGCATGCAGCGCCGCCTCTACCCCGCCGACGACGTCGAGAAGAAGCTGGCCTTCCTGCGCAACGACCCGGTGACCCGCGAACTCAAGGCGGTGCGCAACGGCCGCCTGATCGTGGTCGACGCCAACACCCTGAACCCGTCCATGGGCGTGGTCGACGCCATCGAACAGATCGCCAAGGGCCTGGCCGACACGGGCAAGGCGCCTTGATGCGACTGGAAAGTTCCGGCCTCCGCCGTTGGGCGCTGGCTCTGCTGGCGCTACTCAGCCTGGGCCTGTCGATTGCCCTGGCGGTGTCCCTGGGTGAGCTGGACATTCCCCTGGCCGTGACCCTCAAGGCGCTGCTCAACGGCCTGGGGCTGGGTGCCTATGAGGTGCCGCGGATCCAGCAGGGCATCATCTGGGAATACCGCCTGAGCCGCGCGCTGGTGGCCGCCTGCTGCGGCGCTGGCCTGTCGCTGTGCGGCGCGGTGTTGCAGGCGCTGCTGCGCAACGCCCTGGCCGATCCGTACGTGCTGGGCATCAGCGCCGGCGCCTCCACCGGCGCGGTGCTGGTGATGCTGCTGGGCCTGGGCGGCGGCTTGATCGGCATATCCCTGGGGGCTTTCCTCGGCGCCGCGCTGGCGTTCGGCCTGGTGGTGCTGCTGGCCACCGGCATCCGCGGCGGCCCGGCCCAGGTGATACTGGCCGGCGTGGCCGGCGCGCAGCTGTTCAACGCCCTGACCGCCTGGATCGTCTCCACCTCGGCCAACGCCGAACAGGCGCGCAGCGTGATGTTCTGGCTGCTGGGCAGCCTGGGCGGCGTGCGCTGGGCGGACGTCGGCTTGGCCGCTGCGGTGGTGGGCGCCGGCCTGCTGGTGTGCCTGTACTGCGCGCGCACCCTGGATGCCTTCGTTTTCGGCGACGACGCCGCCGCCAGCCTCGGCGTGCCGGTGGCGGGCCTGCGCTGGTTGCTGTTCGGAGTGACGGCGCTGATCACCGCCACCCTGGTGAGCATCGTCGGCGCCGTGGGTTTCGTCGGCCTGGTGGTGCCGCACATCGCCCGCCTGCTGGTAGGCCCGCGGCACGTGCGGCTGCTGCTGGCCTGCGTGCTGATCGGCGCCAACTTCATGGTGCTGGCCGACATCGCCTCACGGTTGATCGTGCCCGGCCAGGTGCTGCCCATTGGCGTGGTCACCGCCCTGGTCGGCGCGCCGGTGTTCGCCGCCCTGCTCTACCGCAACCGGGCGGCGCCATGAGCCTGCGCGCCGACAACGTCGGCTGGAGCGTCGACGGCCAGGTGATCATCGACGGCATCAGCCTGGATCTGCCCGCCCAGGGCACCCTGGGCCTGATTGGCCCCAACGGCTCCGGCAAATCGACCCTGCTGCGCCTGCTGGCCGGCCTGCGCACGCCCAGCCAGGGCAGCGTCAGCCTCGACGGCCGCCCACTGGCGCAATGGCCGCGCAAGGCCGTGGCCCGGCGCGTGGCGCTGGTGGAACAGCACGCCGGCACCGAGGTGGACATTCGCGTGCAGGACATCGTGCGCCTGGGCCGCACCCCGCACCGCGGCGCGTTGTCGGCCTGGACCCAGGAAGACCAGGCCATCGTCGAGCAGGCCCTGGCGCGCACCGGCCTGGGCGCCCTGCGGCTGCGCAGCTGGCACAGCCTGTCGGGGGGCGAACGCCAGCGCACGCAGATCGCCCGTGCCCTGGCCCAGGGCCCCAGCGAACTGCTGCTGGACGAGCCCACCAATCACCTGGATATCCAACACCAGCTGCAGCTGCTACAACTGATTCAGGGCCTGCCGGTGACCTGCGTGATGGCCCTGCATGACCTGAACCTGGCCGCGATGTTCTGCGACCGCCTGGTGCTGCTGCAACAGGGCCGGGTGGTGGCCAGCGGCAGCCCGGAACAGGTCCTCACCGCCGAGCGGGTCGCCCAGGTCTACGGCGTGCGCTGCGTGGTCAGCCCCTCCGCCCACCATGGCCGCCCGCACATTCAATACCTGCCCTGAGGCATGGCCCATGAAAACCGTCCTGGTCATCGGCATCGGTGCCGGCAACCCTGACCACCTGACCTTGCAGGCGCTGAAGGCGCTGAACCGCGTCGACGTGTTCCTGCTGTTCGACAAGGGCCCGGCCAAGCACGGGCTCAACGACCTGCGCCGTGACCTGTGCACGCGCCTGGCCACCGAGCGGCCCTGGCGCATGGTGGAAGCCGACAACCCGCCGCGCGGGCCTGACGGCGACAGCTATGCGGGTGCGGTGCAGCAGCTCAACGACGACAAGCAGCGGCTGATCGAACGGCTAATCGCCGATGAAGTCGCCGATGGCCAGTGCGCGGGCATCCTGGTGTGGGGCGACCCGGCCCTGTACGACAGCACCCTGCGGATTTTGCAGGCGATCCTGGCCGCCGGCCGTGAGGTGTTCGAGTACCAGGTGATACCCGGCATCACCGCCGTGCAGGCGCTGGCCGCAGCCCATCGGGTGCCGCTGAACGAGATCGGTGGCTCGGTGCGCATCAGCCCGGGGCGGCAGCTGAGCGATGCATTGGGTGCCGGTGACAGCCAGGTGGTGATGCTGGACGCCCATCAGGCCTTCAACCGCTTGCGTGGCCAGGGGTTGTATATCTGGTGGGGCGCCTACGTGGGCAGCGCCGATGAGATCCTGATTGCCGGGCCACTGGACCAGGTGGCCGACCAGATCGAGCACGTGCGCGACCAGGCACGGCTGCGCCACGGCTGGATCATGGACACCTACCTGCTGAAGCGCACCCTCCCGTAGCAGCTGCCGCAGGCGGCGTCCAGGGCGGTGCGGTATTCCAGGAAGACCGTGGCGCTGGGGGACGCGGCCTGCGGCCGCTGCTACGGGGCGGTACAGGCGAGGCGGTATTGCGGCCGGGAAATGAAAAAGGCCGCTTGCGCGGCCTTTTTCAGGTGGGCATCACGGCTTAGTAGCGCGTGATATCCGCCTTGGTTTCCAGCGCCTTGCGGTAGGCCGCGAAGTCCTGCTGGCCAGCACGCGAGGCCAGGAAGCGGCGGTATTGCGCTTTCTCGGCATCGCTGGCGGCAGCAGCTTCGTTGACACCGTTCAGGCGGACCAGCACGTAGCTGCCATCGGACAGGCTGACGCTGTCGTAGACCGGCTTGTCCTTGCCCACGGGCTTGGTCATGCGGAATACGTCTTGCAGCACGGTCGGATCGATACCTTCCTGGCTACGCGACACGGCTTCCTGGGTTTTCCAGGCCTGGCCTTCCTGCGTCGCCGCCAATGGGACCTTGCCGTCGCGCAGGCCGGCCACCAGGGCATCGACCTTGGCCTTGACCTGCTCGCTGGCCTTGACCTGCGCCAGGTGCTTGCGGATCGCGTCGGACACAGCTTCCAGCGGCAGTTGCGCCGGCTTGCGGTGTTCACGCACGTGCACCACCACGGTGGTCTCCGGGTCCAGCTCGATGGCCGAGCTGTTGGCGCCTTCGTCCATCACTTCCGGGCTGAACGCGGCTTGCACCACGGCACGGTTGGCGGTCACACCTTCGCTGCCACCTTCGCGGCCAAACGGCGCGGAGGTCTGGACCTTCAGGCCCAGGTCAGCGGCTGGCTGCACCAGGTCGGAGGCTTCGTACGAGGAGTCTTCCAGTTTCTTGGCAGCGTCCACGTACATCTGCTCGACCTGGGCGGTCTTGGCGTCACGGGTCAGCTTGTCTTTCAGGCTGGCGAAGGTAGGCGCCTGAGGAGCCTCCACACCCAACAGCTTGATCAGGTGCCAGCCGAACTGGCTGCGCACCGGCGCCGATACCTGGTCCTTGTTCAACGCGTACAGCGCCGTCTCGAAGGCCGGGTCGTAGACGCCCTTGCCGGCGTAGCCCAGGTCACCGCCATTGTTGGCCGAACCCGGGTCTTGGGAGAATTCCTTGGCCAGCTTGGCGAAGTCTTCACCCTTGGCCAGGCGCGCCTGGATCTCTTCGATCTTGGCCTTGGCCTGGGCGTCGGTGGTCTTGGCGTTGACCTCGATCAGGATGTGCGCGGCACGACGCTGCTCGGTGAGCGCGGCGGTCTGGGCCTTGTAGGCGGCCTGCAGGTCTTCGTCCTTGACGGTGACCTTGTCGAAGAACGACGACTTCTTCAGCTCGATGTAGTCAATCACCACCTGGTCGGGGCTCATGAACTCCTTGGCGTGCTCGTCATAGTGCTTCTTCACTTCATCGTCGGTGACCTTGATGGCCGACGGGTCAGCCTTGAAGGTCAGCGAGGCGAAATCGCGCGTCTGCTTTTCCAGGCGGGCGAAGGCCTGCACCTGGGCGTCGGTGACGAAGCTGCTGCCGGCGACACCGGCGCGCAGTTGGCCGACCAGCATTTCCTGGGCCATCATCTGGCGGAATTGCAGGCGCGAGTAGCCCATCTGGCGGATCACGGCATCGAAGCGATCGGCGCTGAACTTGCCGTCCACCTGGAATTCAGGCGTTTGCAGGATCAGTTGGTCCAGCTCGGCTTCCGAGAAGCTGAACTTGGCATCGGTAGCGCCCTGGATCAGCAGCTTGCGGTCGATCAGGCCCTTGAGGGCCGCTTCACGCAGCATCTTCTCGTCGAGCATGGAGGCGTCGAAATCCTTGCCCAGCTGTTGCATCAGCTGGCGGCGTTGCAACTCGACCGCCTGGGCCAGCTCGCTCTGGGTGATGGCGTCGCCATTGACCTTGGCCGCGTCGGCGGTGTGGCTGGTGGCTTTGAAAATGGCATCGAAGCCAGTCAGTGCCATCAAGGCAACGATGACACCGATGATGGTCTTGGCAATCCAGCCTTGTGAATTGTCCCTGATATTCTGCAGCATGCGTCCCCCAGAAACGGTTGTACTGATTAAGCAACCGCGGAGAGTGGGTAGAATCCGGATAGAAGAAAGGCGCATCCGAGGATGCGCCTTCTCGTAACAGGCGGAGCAAGCGCCGGCGCCGTGCGTCGGCTTGAGACCAGCTCAATGGCTGCTCCGCTTCCAGGTCGGAAATTTTTCCCGCCCCGGTCGGGCAAAGGCGTGAAAGGCTTAGTTTACCGCTTCTTTCAGTGCTTTGCCGGCTTTGAAGCCAGGCTTCTTGGCAGCAGCGATTTCCAGGGTCTTGCCAGTCTGTGGGTTACGGCCAACGCGAGCTGGGCGGTCAGTCACAGAGAAAGTACCGAAACCTACCAGTACCACGGAGTCGCCAGCCTTCAGAGCGCCAGTGACGGATTCGATAACTGCGTCCAGCGCGCGGCCAGCTACAGCTTTCGGGATATCAGCAGATGCGGCGATAGCATCAATCAGTTCCGACTTGTTCACTCTTAAGTCCCCTTATATCTATATGAGTTTGTTTCTAAGTATGTGGTAAAGCTAAAACTGTGCCGGGAGGCTGCTGACACCGGTAAGTGCCGCTTTATAACAAGGGCCTGAAAAAGCTGTCAAGGAAGGCCCCCCGGCCGAAATACGTGCTAGTGCGTGCTGATTCTTTCCTTGGAATCCGTGTCGCGTTTCTCGTCCTTCGCGACTATCTCCGGAGCCACATCGGGCAAGGGCTCCGGGGCGTATTGCAGCGCAATCTGGAGCACTTCGTCAATCCATTTAACCGGTTTAATCTGAAGATCCTGCTTAATATTGTCAGGAATTTCCTTCAAATCACGCACGTTCTCTTCGGGAATGATCACAGTCTTGATCCCACCACGGTGGGCAGCCAGCAATTTCTCCTTCAAGCCACCGATTGCGAGCACTTGGCCACGCAGGGTGATCTCGCCGGTCATGGCCACGTCGGCACGCACTGGAATCTGCGTCAGGGCCGAGACCAGGGCGGTGCACATACCGACACCGGCACTTGGACCATCCTTGGGCGTGGCACCTTCAGGCATGTGGATGTGGGTGTCGCGCTTCTCGTGGAAGTCCAGGGGAATGCCCAGGCTCTTGGCACGGCTGCGCACCACGGTCAGCGCGGCAGTGATGGATTCGACCATCACGTCACCCAGCGAACCGGTCTTGATCAGCTGGCCCTTGCCCGGTACCACGGCGGCTTCGATGGTCAGCAGTTCGCCGCCCACCTGGGTCCACGCCAGGCCAGTCACCTGGCCGATCTGGTCCTGCTGCTCGGCCAGGCCGTAGCGGAACTTGCGCACGCCCAGGAAGTGCTCGAGCGAGTCGGAGGTCACTTTCACCGAGAAATGCTTGTCGCGGGCGTGTTCCTTGACCACCTTGCGGCAGACCTTGGCGATCTGGCGCTCCAGGCCACGCACACCGGCTTCGCGGGTGTAGTAGCGGATGATGTCGCGGATGGCCGCCACTTCCAGCTCCAGCTCACCCTTCTTCAGGCCGTTGGCGGTGATCTGCTTGGGCGACAGGTACTTGGTGGCGATGTTGATCTTCTCGTCCTCGGTGTAACCCGGCAGGCGGATCACTTCCATCCGGTCCAGCAGCGCTGGCGGGATGTTCATGGAGTTCGAGGTGCAGAGGAACATCACGTCCGAGAGGTCGTAGTCGACTTCCAGGTAGTGGTCGTTGAAGTTGTGGTTCTGCTCGGGGTCGAGCACTTCCAGCAGCGCCGACGCCGGGTCGCCACGCATGTCGCTGCCCATCTTGTCGATTTCGTCCAGCAGGAACAGCGGGTTGCGCACCCCTACCTTGGTCATCTTCTGGATCAGGCGGCCAGGCATGGAGCCGATGTAGGTGCGGCGGTGGCCACGAATCTCGGCTTCGTCACGCACGCCACCCAGGGCCATGCGCACGAACTTGCGGTTGGTGGCATGGGCGATGGACTCGGCCAGCGAGGTCTTGCCCACGCCAGGCGGGCCTACCAGGCACAGCACCGGGCCACGAATCTTCTTCACGCGCTTCTGCACGGCGAGGTACTCAAGGATGCGCTCCTTGACCTCTTCCAGGCCGTAGTGGTCGGCGTCGAGAATGTCCTCGGCGCGCGCCAGGTCCAGGCGCACCTTGCTCTGGGCCTTCCACGGCACTTGCACCAGCCAGTCGATGTAGGAACGCACCACGGTGGCCTCGGCCGACATCGGCGACATCTGCTTGAGCTTGTTCAGCTCGGCAGTGGCCTTGGCCAGGGCATCCTTGGGCAGGCCGGCGGCGTCGATGCGCTTTTTCAGCTCTTCGACTTCGTTGTGGCCTTCGTCGCTGTCGCCGAGCTCTTTCTGAATGGCCTTCATCTGCTCATTCAGGTAGTACTCGCGCTGGCTGCGCTCCATTTGTTTCTTCACGCGGCCGCGAATGCGCTTCTCGACCTGCAGCAGGTCGATTTCGGCGTCCAGCAGGGCCAGCACGTGTTCGACCCGGGCGGACAGGTCGATGATCTCGAGGATTTCCTGCTTCTGCTCGATCTTCAGCGCCATGTGCGCGGCCATGGTGTCTACCAGGCGGCCAGGCTCATCGATACTGTTCAGCGAGGACAGGACTTCGGCAGGGACTTTCTTGCCCAGCTGCACGTATTGCTCGAACTGGGCCAGCAGGCTGCGCACGAACACTTCGGACTCGCGGTCCGGGGCATCGACTTCGTCGATCAGCTGCACTTCGGCGCGGCAATGGCCGTCAACTTCCATGAAACTTTCGACGGTGCCGCGCTGCTCGCCCTCGACCAGCACCTTGACGGTGCCATCAGGCAGCTTGAGCAGTTGCAGCACGGTAGCAACGGTACCCACGCGATACAGGGCGTCTTCGCCTGGATCATCGTCGGCAGGATTCTTCTGGGCCAGCAGCAGGATCTGCTTTTCACCCGTCATCGCGGCCTCGAGGGCTTCGATGGATTTCTCGCGCCCCACGAACAGCGGGATCACCATGTGCGGATACACGACGACATCACGCAATGGCAGGAGAGGCAATTCGATGGTGGTCTTCATGATTTCGCCTCTACAGCGGCCCTAGGGCCGTAGACAGTGGAATTGAGCTTGTAGTCAATGTGGGGGCAGCCCCCAAAAAAAACAAGCGCTGCGGGGCAGGAAAAGCAAAGGGGCCCGAAGGCCCCTTCCTGTTTCAAGCCGCAGTACGACTTATGCGTCTGGCGCAGCCTTGGCCGGCGTCTCACTGTTTTCGTAGATTAACAGTGGCTTGGACTTTCCTTCGATGACGCTTTCGTCGATCACCACTTTGCTGACGTCTGTCTGCGAAGGGATCTCGTACATGGTGTCCAGCAGCACGCCTTCCAGGATGGAACGCAGGCCACGGGCACCGGTCTTGCGCTCCAGCGCACGATGGGCCACGGATTTCAGCGCGTCGGCACGGAATTCCAGGTCCACGCCTTCCATCTCGAACAGCTTGGCGTATTGCTTGGTGAGGGCGTTCTTGGGCTCGGTCAGGATCTGCACCAGGGCAGCCTCATCGAGCTCGTCCAAGGTGGCCAGCACCGGCAAACGACCCACGAATTCCGGGATCAGGCCGAACTTGACCAGGTCGTCAGGCTCGACTTCACGCAGGGACTCGCCCACTTTCTTGCCTTCCTGCTTGCTGCGCACTTCGGCGTTGAAACCGATGCCGCCAGCCGTGGAACGGTTCTGGATGACCTTTTCCAGGCCCGAGAACGCACCACCGCAGATGAACAGGATGTTACGGGTGTCTACCTGCAGGAACTCCTGCTGAGGGTGCTTGCGACCGCCTTGTGGCGGTACCGAGGCAACGGTGCCCTCGATCAGCTTCAACAGTGCCTGCTGCACGCCCTCGCCCGACACGTCGCGGGTGATGGACGGGTTGTCGGATTTGCGCGAGATCTTGTCGATTTCGTCGATGTAGACAATGCCCATCTGGGCCTTCTCGACATCGTAGTCGCATTTCTGCAACAGCTTTTGAATAATGTTCTCAACGTCTTCACCGACATAACCCGCTTCGGTCAGCGTGGTGGCGTCGGCGATGGTGAAGGGTACGTTGAGCAGGCGCGCCAGGGTTTCAGCCAGCAGCGTCTTGCCCGAACCGGTCGGGCCGATGAGCAGGATGTTGCTCTTGCCCAGCTCGACGTCGTCACCCTTCTTGTCACGTTGATTGAGGCGCTTGTAGTGGTTGTACACCGCTACCGCCAAAACCTTTTTAGCGCGTTCCTGACCAATCACGTACTGATCAAGGATGCCGCTGATTTCTTTGGGCGAAGGCAATTTATGCGCGTTGCTCTCGGCCTGGGCTTCTTGCACCTCCTCGCGGATGATGTCGTTGCACAGGTCGACGCACTCGTCGCAGATAAAGACCGAGGGGCCGGCAATCAATTTGCGCACTTCATGCTGGCTTTTGCCACAGAAGGAGCAATAGAGCAATTTGCCGTTGTCCTCGCCGTTGCGGGTGTCAGTCATTCGATCGATCCAAATCCGATAGGCTTGCAACACAAGATGAAGGCAATCGCGGGGTTTTTCAAGTCCACAGGTGGCTGGTTGTGCCAACCACCTGGCATTTGCTCCGCTTAGGCAGGCATCTGACGCTTGTTGATCACGGAGTCGACCAGGCCGTACTCGGCCGCGCGGTCGGCGCTCATGAAGTTGTCACGATTGGTGTCCTGCTCGATCTGCTCGAGGGTCTGGCCGGTGTGGAACGCCAGCAGCTCGTTCAGGCGGTGACGGATCGAGAGGATTTCGCGGGCGTGAATGTCGATGTCCGACGCCTGGCCCTGGAAACCGCCCAGTGGCTGGTGAATCATCACACGCGAGTTCGGCAGGCAGTAACGCTTGCCCTTGGCACCACCGGCCAGCAGGAAGGCGCCCATGCTGCAGGCCTGGCCGATGCAGGTGGTGGACACGTCCGGCTTGATGAACTGCATGGTGTCGTAGATCGACATGCCCGCAGTGACCGAGCCGCCAGGGCTGTTGATGTAGAGATGGATATCCTTGTCCGGGTTCTCGGCTTCGAGGAACAGCAATTGCGCGCACACCAGGTTGGCCATGTAGTCTTCTACCGGGCCAATCAGGAAGATCACTCGCTCTTTCAACAGGCGCGAGTAGATATCGTAGGCGCGTTCGCCACGAGCCGATTGCTCGACAACCATCGGGACCAGGCCGCCAGCGGCCTGGATGTCAGAACTGTGCTGAATATAAGAATTGCGGGACATGTCTCGCACTCACTCCCAAATAGTCAAGTCTTGAATACGCATAAGCCAGCGCGAAGGCTGGCTTATGGTGGTGTTCCAACGCTGGAAGGAATCAGTCGGCTTGTGGTGCTTCGGCCGGCTTGACTGCTTCTTCGTAGGAGACCGCTTTGTCGGTCACACTAGCTTTCTGCAGAACAGTATCCACAACTTGCTCTTCCAGCACAACCGAACGGACTTCGTTCAGTTGCTGGTCGTTCTTGTAGTACCACGCCACGACCTGCTCTGGCTCCTGGTAGGCCGAGGCCATTTCCTGGATCATTTCACGTACGCGGGCTTCGTCCGGCTTCAGCTCGTTGGCCTTGACCACTTCGGCGACGATCAGGCCCAGTACCACGCGGCGCTTGGCTTGTTCTTCGAACAGCTCGGCCGGCAGTTGATCAGGCTTGATGTTGCCACCGAACTGCTGAACGGCTTGAACGCGCAGGCGGTTCACTTCGTTTTCCAGCAGGGCCTTTGGCACCTCGATCGGGTTGGCAGCCAGCAGGCCGTCCATGACCTGGTTCTTCACCTTGGTCTTGATCGCCTGGCGCAGTTCGCGCTCCATGTTCTTGCGAACTTCGGTGCGGAAGCCTTCCAGACCGGTTTCCTTGATGCCGAACTGATTGAAGAAGGCTTCGTTCAGTTCAGGCAGGGTCGGTGCGGCAACGCTGTTGACGGTAACGGTGAACTCGGCGGCCTTGCCGGCCAGGTCCAGGTTCTGGTAGTCCTCTGGGAAGGTCAGGGTCAGCACGCGCTCTTCACCCGCCTTGGCGCCCACCAGGCCTTCTTCGAAGCCTGGAATCATGCGGCCGGAACCCAGCACCAGCTGGGTGCCCTGGGCCGAACCACCGGCGAAGGCTTCGCCGTCGATCTTGCCGACGAAATCGATGTTCAGCTGGTCTTCGTTTGCAGCGGCACGGTCGGCAGCTTCAAAGCGAACGTTCTGCTTGCGCAGCACTTCCAGCATTTTGTCCAGGTCGGCATCAGCCACTTCGGCGCTCAGGCGCTCGACGTTGATGGACTCGAAACCTGCGACAGCGAACTCTGGGAATACTTCGAAAGTAGCGATGTATTCCAGGTCCTTGCCCTTTTCGAACACTTTAGGTTCTACAGCCGGGGCACCGGCTGGATTCAGCTTCTGCTCAACCACGGCTTCGTAGAAAGTCGCCTGGATCAGGTCGCCCAGGGCTTCCTGACGTGCGGAATCTTCGTAGCGCTGACGAATCACGCTCATCGGCACTTTGCCAGGACGGAAGCCTGGAACCTTAGCGCGACGGGCAGTCTGTTGCAGACGCTTGTTGACTTCGGTCTCGATGCGCTCGGCAGGCACGCCGATGGTCATGCGGCGCTCGAGAGCGGAAGTGTTTTCAACAGAAACTTGCATGGATTTTCCTCGTTGCACAGACGTTAGCCGGCCATTTCCGACCCCAATCAAGGGCATGCATTCTAGAGGGTCGAACACAAGAAGTCACCCTGTGCAAGACAGCTTGAAACAAGGAATGGAAAAACCGCCGCAAAAGCCCGCCTGCAAAGGGCTTGGCAGGGCCATGGACGGTGTTTTCAGCGCCCTCGGCCATGCGACCGACGGCATTTCCACGAACACCACGCACTGATATCGCGCACGCGGATCTTTGCAAAATATTTACGTTCGTAGACAAACAGTTACAAAATTTCGATGTCTGATACATCAGAACGGGCGCATTACCCCCGACATCAGGAGACAACCGTGTTCAACAAACTCACCAAACTTACCGTGGCAGCCCTGGCAGCCGTCGCCATCCTCAGCACTTCCGGGTGCATCATCTTCCCGGACCACGGCCATGGCGGTGGCGGCTACCACCGCGGCTGGTATCGTTGATCGTTGATCGTTGAATGAATGAAAAAGCCCGCCTTTCGATGGAAGGCGGGCTTTTTTGTGGCTGGTGAAAAGTCCTGCCGCCCATTGACCCAAAGCGGGCAGACAAGGCCAGCGACGCCTCTCCACCAGGCCATGGCACGTTGCCACGAATGTAGCAGCTGCCGCCAGGCTGCGTCGCGCCGCGCGGGCGGCGCTCGATCCCAACAGCAACTAAACAACATCGGCGAGCATCCGGTGAGCGCGACGCAATCCCCAGCGGGGACCTTCAGCCCCCTCCCCGCCACAGCCGGGGTGAAATCGCGCCATGCCTCAAAGGGGCAGGCCCTGATTCTTCTACCGCTCTTGAGATCGAGCGCCGCCCACGCGGCGCGACGCCGCCTTGCGGCAGCTGCTACATCCTGTGGGAGCTGGCTTGCCAGCGAGCTGTTGGGGCCATAAAAGCTCGCTGGCAAGCCAGCTCCCACAAGACAGTTGCTGCCACAGTTTTTGCGCTGCACCATGGCCTGACGGCGTGAGACGAAGGATCAAGTCACACTTAATCTCACGCAAACAAAAAAGGCGCCTGATTCGCATCAGGCGCCTTTTTCACGAAATATGGGGTGGACGATGGGGATCGAACCCACGACAACAGGAGTCACAATCCTGTGCTCTACCAACTGAGCTACGCCCACCATAAAACGGTGTTGCAGTGCCCCACTACAAACGGGGCGATACAGCTTGAATGGTGCGGACGAAGAGACTCGAACTCTTACAGCTTGCGCCGCTGGAACCTAAATCCAGTGTGTCTACCAATTTCACCACGTCCGCATGTGAAGCTTTTAAAGCAAAGGCGCCAGACTTTCATCAGGCGCCTTTCGAAATATGGGGTGGACGATGGGGATCGAACCCACGACAACAGGAGTCACAATCCTGTGCTCTACCAACTGAGCTACGCCCACCATATTGCGCTACTTGTGCCAAAGCTGCCTAATGGCGCACCCGGCAGGACTCGAACCTGCGACCATCCGCTTAGAAGGCGGATGCTCTATCCAGCTGAGCTACGGGCGCTTATTTAATCTGCATTCTGTGACGACTACAAATTTTAAGCTTCAGTCCTGCGGAGTTAAATACTCAACTCTGCCTGACCTTCTTCACCAGTGCTAGGCTCTGCCCGACAAGTGCGACGAATGTTATAGACGGTCGGTAGGGTCGTCAATCTTTTTCTGCAAAAAATTCATTTTATTTAAGGGCTTAGCGGAATCGTCGGACCAAGCGCCTTTGCCCATCGCGCCCGGCGTGCGAGAATGCGCACACATTTTCTTCCCTCTCGATGGTTAACCACGCGACATGACTGCACAACTAATCGACGGCAAGGCGATCGCCGCCAGCCTGCGCCAGCAGATCGCCCAACGGGTCACCGAGCGCCGCCAGCAAGGCCTGCGCACCCCGGGCCTGGCCGTGATCCTGGTCGGCAGCGATCCTGCCTCCCAGGTATATGTCTCGCACAAGCGTAAAGACTGTGAAGAGGTCGGCTTCCTGTCCCAGGCGTTCGACCTGCCTGCACAGACCACCCAGCTGGAACTGGAAAGCCTGATCGACCGCCTCAACGACGATGCCGACATCGACGGCATCCTGTTGCAACTGCCGCTGCCCGAGCACCTGGACGCGTCCAAGCTGCTGGAGCGCATTCGCCCCGACAAGGACGTGGACGGTTTCCACCCCTACAACGTCGGCCGCCTGGCCCAGCGCATTCCGCTGCTGCGCCCGTGCACCCCGAAAGGCATCATGACCCTGCTGGAAAGCACCGGCCAGGACCTGTACGGCATGAACGCGGTCGTGGTTGGCGCGTCCAACATCGTTGGCCGCCCCATGGCCATGGAGCTGCTGCTGGCCGGCTGCACCGTCACCGTCACCCACCGCTTCACCAAGGACCTGGCCGGCCACGTCGGCCGTGCCGACCTGGTGGTGGTGGCCGCCGGCAAGCCTGGCCTGGTCAAGGGTGAGTGGATCAAGGAAGGCGCCATCGTCATCGACGTTGGCATCAACCGCCAGGAAGACGGCAAGCTGGTTGGCGACGTGGTGTACGACACCGCCCTGCCCCGCGCCGGCTGGATCACCCCGGTGCCGGGCGGCGTGGGCCCCATGACCCGCGCCTGCCTGCTGGAAAACACCCTGTATGCCTGCGAAACGCTGCATGCCTGAGTGATTGCCCTGCCATGAAAAAACGCCGCACGCCGTCACCGGGTGCGGCGTTTTTTTATACCTGCGCCACCCATAACTATTGAGCACCCTTGCCCCGGCAAGGAAAAACACAATGCCGCCCTTTGAACCAGCCAAAGGGCCATGACCATGCTGCGCGACACCCCATCGACGTTCGATATCCGCACCACCCCTCACTACGAACTGCTCAAGCGGCAATTGCCAGGCTGGATGGAGAAGGTCCATCCGGACCTCCACGCCGCCATCAAGAGCAAGCCCCTGCCGCCCATGACCTGGTACGAAAAGGCCCTGCGGGAGATGCCGGACGTGGTGGCGCAATTCCAGCAGGCGCACAGGCTGCACCGCCACGACAGCGAGCAGGTCAACGCCATCATGGCGCGCATTCCATCCCCCGAGGCCTTCGCCCGCCCCCTGCTGGAGCAGGCGATCAAGCGACGCTTCGATGAAGACATCGATAGCACCCAGACCTTCCTGTTCAACGCCCAACGCGTGGTCGTGCCGCCGACCTACGAGTTCGGCCACGAAGCCGACGTCGACCTCGCGACCTTCAATGCCGACCGCAAGGCACGTCGCGAACAGGCCATGCACGCGGCGACCTCCACGCTGTTGCAGGCCGCCATGCAGAACTTCGAAGCCAAGGACGCCGAGCGCCACGGCATGGACAACGGCGACCTCAAGGCCGACATCTACATGGCTTTCAGCATCGACAACCTCACCATCAGCGGCACGCCGGTGGGCATTCCCGCCCACGCCTTCGCCCAGCTGTGCCGCGAACTGGACCTGGGCCAGCGCTACCAGGAGCGCATCCAGGTGGCGCTGAACTGGACCTATCGTCCGGGCGACGCCCCCGACAGCGCACTGGCCAACAGCACGGCGCAGATGAAGCTGTTCGAGCGCTCATCGCTGCTGCTGCAGACCCACATCGCCTACATGAAGGGGGACATCGACCCGGCCACCCACGAGGACATGATCAAGGTCGCGCACAACAAGAGTTCCAGCCGCTGCCATTCCCTGCGGCTGTTCAAGACCGTGCTCAAGGGCATCATCCTGGTCCGGGAGCGCAGCACCCTGCCAGACCAGCCGGTGCGCGTGACCGCCTACCTACCGGACGACCCGTTCACCCCGCTGAAAACCTACCCCTCGGTCCCGGCGTTCGTCAGCGCCCTGCGCGCCAACCTGTTCAAGCCTGGCTACCTGCAGTTTCTCGCCCGCTTCGTACCGGCCCGCGAGCGCGCCACGCTGTTTCACCAACTGGACACGGCGCTGCACCCCAAGGCCTGGGACAACGCCAACCAACGCTGGGTCGCGGGCAGCGACCCTGATGCCGACATCAAGGCCAGGGCCACGGCGTTCGAGGACTTCCTGCTAGAGGAACTGGTGCGGCACAAGGTCAACACCCTCAAGGATGACGCCCTGTTTCACCTGGTCACCACCGAAGCCGAGGACCGCAAGAGCCAGCAAGAGCACGCCGACTACCTCAAGGGCAGATTCTTCATGGCCCTGAACGTGGCCGCGTTCTTCGTACCCGGCCTTGGCGAAGCGCTACTGGTGATGACCGCCGTTGAGCTGTGCTGGAACACCATTGAAGGCTTCGAGAGCCTGCTGGAAGGCGACAAGGAAGCCGCCATTGGCCACTTCCTGGGCGTGGCGGAAAACGTCGCCATGTTGGCCGCCTTCGCCGGCGCGGGCTACATCGCCAGCCAATACGTGTTGCCCAAAGTCATCGGCACGCTAAAGCAGATCCCCCTGCCCAACGGCGTCACACGGCTGTGGAAGCCTGACATCGCACCTTACCAGCACGAGGTCGAACTGCCAGCCTCGGCAAGGCCTGACAACCAGGGCCTGTACAACCATGAGGGCAAGCAATGGCTCAAGCGCGACGACGGCGTCTATTGCGTCAAGGCCCCGGAGGATGGCCTGCCCTACCGGCTGGCGCACCCTGGCAAGGCAGGCGGCTATGAGCCGCCGCTGCGCACCAACGGCAAGGGCAGCTGGATCAGCGAGGCCGACACGCCACACACCTGGCAGGGGCCGGACCTGTTCCGCAAGCTGGGGCCCGTAACCGACGGCATTTCCGACACCACGGCCGGGCGCATCATGCGCGTCAGCGACACCCACGAAGCGACGCTGCGCCTGTGCCTGGCCGAGGCTGAACAGCCGCCAGCGCTGCTGGAGGACACCCTGCAACGCTTCAAGCTCGACCAGGACCTGGACACCGTCATCACCCAGCTCGAAGCCCAGCAGCCACCGGCCGATCCGCAGTTGCTGCTGCAGCTGCTGGCTGAACATCCTCGCTGGCCAACAGACAAGGCCTTGCGCCTGGAAAGCCCGGATGGCAGGGTAATCCGCCAGTTCACAGCTGCCCGCGACACCACCATCCTTGTTCACGACAATGAGCTCGACGCGCTGCAGGTGGTGCTCGACAGCTTGCACCCCGACGAGGTCCATGCACTGCTGGGCACTGAGCCTGGCCCCTACGCCAGGCTCATCCTGCGCCAGCAGCTGCTGGAAAACGCCACAACGCGGCGCACCGAACTGTTCAACCGCCGCTACCAGGCCACCCAGGCCACGACCGACCCACTGGCCGCGCTGATAAGGGCCCGGTTCCCCGACCTGCCGGTCTCCGTCGCCGAGGAACTGGCCGCCCATGCCAACCCGGCCGAGCAAGCGCTGATGCGCGATGCCAGCGTGCCACCACGCCTGGCCGACGAGGCCCGTGCCTACCAGGCCAAGCTGCGAGTGAACAGGGCGTATGAAGGGGTATACCTGGACTCGATCAACACTGCGGACAGCACCCTGCTGCAACAGCACACCGCAGCGTCGCTGCCGGGCTGGTCGGCCGCCCAGCCGGCGCCGATCGGCGTGGTGCGTGAGGCGTCCTTGCCACCAAGGCGCAAGGTGCAGGAGCTGCTGCAGATGGCCCCCGACAAGCCCGGCGCCAAGTCGCCCATGGAGCTGGCCGATGGCCGCGCCGGCATGCCCGTGAGCGAAACGCCGCGCATCATCCTTGAAGAATCGCTGCTGGACAAACTACGCCTGCTGGAACTGGAAGCCGCGCTGGATACCGACGCCCAGGGCATCCTTGACCGGCTCTACGCCCAGGGGCTGGACCGGGCAGCCATCGACCAGCGGCTCAACCAACTGTTCGGCGAGCAACGCCAGCTGCAGGCGCACCTCGACCAATGGACACTGGATTCCGCCAGCCAGCACCTTTCCCCGGCACGCCAGCTCAGCCGCCAGCGCATCGGTGAGGCGCTGCAGCAATTCTGGCGCGCCAGCAGCCTGCCGCACGCCACCCCGGCGGGCCACGCCCTGCGTCTTGAGGCGGTGTACCTCGACGATTTTCCCCCTGACCTGCCAACCTTCATCCGCGACCGCGTGCAACACCTCGATCTGCTTAGCGTCCGCCCGGTTGAACGGCGCCCGTCCCTGGCCCTGCTGGACGCGATCCAGCGCGACCGCGACACCGTAGAAGGATTTTTCGCCCAGTTCGAGCATGTCACCGCCGTGAGCATCAACGAAGGCGGCGCCCTGGGCCCCTACAGCCTGTTCAGCGACTGGACGACGCTGATCGCCTCACGCTACCCGCGACTGACCGAACTGCGCCTGGTGAACCTGCGCCTGCCGATTGGCAGCACGCGCCTGCGGGAGATCCGCAGCCTTGCCCAGCTCCGGCACCTGGACCTGAGCGGCAACCGCTTCTACGAGCCACTGGATTTTTCCAACCTGAACCTGGACTACCTCGGCCTGGACTCCCTGAGCGATGAATGGAGCGAGTTCCAGCCCGACCTGTTCAGCCCGGCGCTGCTCGATCACGCCAGCGAGGTGTCCCTGCGCGGCAACCGCTTGCTGGCCCTGCCCGACCACCTGCTGGAGAACCCTACCGGCACTGGCCGCAGCACCCGCCTGGTGCTGACCGACAACCGCCTGAACCGCGAAACCATGCGCACGGCCATCGAAAGCGAACAGCCCGACGGTCGATATACGTTTGAAACCGACCTACCGCGCGCCAGCGTCGAGGCCAGCATCAGCCAGCAACGGGCTTTGCAGCGCGCTGTTACCGACTGGCGCGACGCCTCCAGCTCATCTGCGCCGCCCAGCGAGGCGACCCTGGCCACGCGCCACTCGGTGGGCCACGCCATTACCCAGTTCTGGCGCATCCTCATCGCCGAAAATGCCGCGCCGGTGCTGGAATTGAACGGCGCGGCCGCGGCGCAATTCCCCCACACGCTGCCAGACTTTTTCTACCGAGAAGTGCTGGACCTGCAGCTTAACGAGCCTACGACCAGCCCCACCGAGCTGAACCGGCTACTGCGGGCCTTCCCGCAACTGGAACGGCTGACCATCGATGGCGCGCCCACGCCCCTGCCCGGCTTGCCGGCGGCACTGCTGGAGCTGCCGTCCCTGCGCAGCCTGCACCTGGTCGACCAGGGCCTGGTGATAGACCAGGCCGCCATGGACTTCTTCGCCGGCATTTCCGAGCTACAGCACCTGAGCCTCGACGGCAACACCCTGGGCACCATCAGCGAGGTGTCGGCGCTACGCAATCGCAATCTCGACCTGCTGAGCCTGGAACGCATGGGCATCACCGCCTGGCCGCACTGGTTGGACAGCCTCATCCCGGACTATCTGGGGCGCGTCAACCTGTGCGACAACGGCTTGATCGAACTGCCCGAGTACCTGTTGGAAAACCATCGCCGCGACACCGGCCACGCCACCATCGAGCTACGTGGCAACCCACTGGGCCACGAGACCATGCGTCGCGCCCATGTGTCGGAGTCGTACTCTCGCCCCTTCGCCTTCGACATGGACCTGCCCGACGACATCGCCGAGCTGACTCAGAGCGAGTCCCACAGCTCGGACGGCCCCACGTCCAGCGCTTCGCAACATTCGCTGCACAGCCCGGGCCTGTCCACCGAAGTCGACGCGCCCTCCGCCGAACCCTGGCTGCACGACGCGCTCGACCAGGAGGCGTCACTGCGCCAGATCTGGGACGGCGTACAGGGCGACTCCGCTGCGACCTACCTGCTGAACCTGATCAACCGCCTGCGCCAGACTGCCGACTACCGTAGCACCAGGACCCGGCCCGAACTGGTGCGGCGCGTGTGGACCGTGCTGGAGCAGGCGGCCGAAGACCATGAACTGCGCCTGCTGCTCAACGGCATGGCCGAAGAGCCCCTGCAACTGCTGGCCGTCCATGGCACTTGCCCGGACGGCATTCGCTTGGCGTTCAACCAGATGGAGGTGCAGGTGTTCACCCGCCAGGCCACACGCACCATCACCGGCGAGGGCCGCGGCCCGCAGTTGCAAAACCTGGTGCGACGGCTTTTCCGCCTGAACGCCCTCGATGACCTGGCGGTGCGCAACGCCGGCGCCCGCGACGAAGCCGAGGTGCGCCTGGCCTACCGCTTGCACCTCGCCCAGGAAATGGACCTGCCGATTCCGCCGTCGCGCATGCTGTATGAGGGCTCGGCCGACCTACGCCCGGGCGAATTGAACCTGGCCCGCAGTGAAGTGGGCCGTGGCGAGCAGGGCCAGCCGTTCCTGGACTTTGCCGCCGACCAATCGTTCTGGACTGATTACCTGCGCGAAACCCAAGCCGAGCGCTTCCAGGGCTTGCGCAACGACTACGAGGCGCAGGTGCTGGCGCTCACCGACCGCTACCCGGACGAGACCATGGAGCAGATCGGCGAGCGCATCAGGAAGCTCGACCAGCGGCTGCTGGCCAACGAACGCAAGCTGGTCATGCAGCTCACCAACCAGCAGGACAATCCATAACCTGAACACAAAAAAACCGGCCAATTGGCCGGTTTTTTTTCTACAGCATGCCGCTTAGTCGGCCAGGCGCCAGGTGGTGCCGCCCTTGCCGTCTTCCAGCACCACGCCCATGGCGGTCAGCTGGTCGCGGATGCGGTCCGACTCGGCCCAGTCCTTGCCGGCACGCGCCGCCAGGCGCGCGGCGATCAGCGCGTCGACTTCAGCGGCGTCAACCTTGCCTTCGGCACCAGCACGCAGGAAGTCATCGGCTTCCAGCTGCAGCACGCCCAGCAGGCTGCCCAGCTCGCGCAGGCGCGCGGCCAGGCCGGCGGCGGCGTCGAGGTCGCTGTCGCGCAGGCGGTTGATCTCGCGCACCAGGTCGAACAGGACCGCGCAGGCTTCCGGGGTGGCGAAGTCGTCGTTCATGGCGTCGGTGAAACGCGTCACGTACTCTTCGCCACCGGCGGCGGCCACGCTCGGCAGGCCCTTGAGCGCATGGTAGAAGCGCTCCAGCGCGCCCTTGGACTCCTTCAGGCTCTCTTCCGAGTAGTTGATGGAGCTGCGGTAGTGGCTGGACACCAGCAGGTAGCGCACCACCTCCGGGTGGTACTTGGCCAGCACATCGCGAATGGTGAAGTAGTTGCCCAGGGACTTGGACATCTTCTCGCCATTGATGCGGATCATGCCGCAGTGCATCCAGGCGTTGGCGTACTGCTGGCCGGTGGCGGCCTCGCTCTGGGCGATCTCGTTCTCGTGGTGCGGGAACTCCAGGTCGTTGCCACCGCCGTGGATGTCGAAGGTGTCGCCCAGGCAGCAGGTCGACATCACCGAGCACTCGATGTGCCAGCCCGGACGGCCCGGGCCCCATGGCGACTCCCAGCTTGGCTCGCCCGGCTTCACGCCTTTCCACAGCACGAAGTCCAGCGGGTCCTGCTTGGCCTCGTCGACTTCGATGCGGGCACCGATGCGCAAGTCTTCGATCTTCTTGCGCGACAGCTTGCCGTAACCCACGAACTTGCCGACGCGGTAGTACACGTCGCCGTTGCCCGGGGCGTAGGCGAAGCCCTTGTCGATCAGGGTCTGGATCATGGCGTGCATGCCGGCGATATGGTCGGTGGCACGCGGCTCCAGGTCCGGCTTGAGGATGTTCAGGCGCGCCTCGTCCTCGTGCATCGCGGCGATCATGCGTTCGGTGAGGGCGTCGAAGCTTTCGCCGTTTTCCCGCGCGCGGTTGATGATCTTGTCGTCGATGTCGGTGATGTTGCGCACGTACGTCAGGTCGTAGCCGCTATGGCGCAGCCAACGGGTCACCAGGTCGAAGGCGATCATGCTGCGGCCATGGCCAATGTGGCAGAAGTCGTACACGGTCATGCCGCACACGTACATCCGCACCTTGTTGCCGTCCAGCGGCTTGAAGACTTCCTTGCTCTTGGTGAGCGTGTTGTAGATCGATAGCACGATGATTCCTTAGCTGCCCCACGAGTCGCGCAGGGTGACAGTACGGTTGAATACCGGACGACCAGGCTGGGTGTCTTTCAGGTCGGCGCAGAAGTAGCCTTCGCGCTCGAACTGGAAGCGGTCTTCCGGCTGTGCGTGGGCCAGCGATGGCTCCGCGCGGCAACCAGTCAGCACTTGCAGCGAATCAGGGTTGATGTTGTCCAGGAAGCTTGCGCCCTCCTCGGCCTTTTCCGGGCTCGGGGAGCGGAACAGGCGATCGTACAGGCGTACTTCGCATTCGACGCTGGCGGCGGCCGGCACCCAGTGGATCACGCCCTTGACCTTGCGGCCCTCGGGGTTCTTGCCCAGGGTGTCGGGGTCGTAGCTGCACAGCAGTTCGACGATGTTGCCGTCGGCGTCCTTGATGGCTTCGTCGGCGCGGATCACGTAGCTGCCGCGCAGGCGCACTTCACCGGCTGGCTCCAGGCGCTTGTAGCCCTTGGGCGGCTCTTCCATGAAGTCGTCGCGGTCGATGTAGATCTCGCGGGCGAACGGCAGCACGCGCATGCCCATGTCTTCTTTCGGGTGGCGTGGCAGCTCCAGGGTTTCTTCCTGGCCTTCCGGGTAGTTGGTGATGGTGACCTTCAGCGGGCGCAGCACGCACATGGCGCGCGGGGCGTTGCGGTCCAGGTCGTCACGGATGCTGAATTCCAGCATGTTCATGTCCACCACGCCGTCGGAACGGTTGGTGCCGATCATTTCGCAGAAGTTGCGAATCGACGCGGCGGTGTAGCCACGACGGCGGAAGCCCGACAGGGTGGACATGCGCGGGTCGTCCCAGCCATGCACGTGCTGCTCGTCGACCAGTTGCTTGAGCTTGCGCTTGCTGGTCACGGTGTAGCTCAGGTTCAGGCGGCTGAACTCGTACTGGCGCGGGTGGCTGGGCACCGGCAGATTGTCCAGGAACCAGTCGTACAGCGGGCGATGGCCTTCGAACTCCAGGGTGCAGATGGAGTGGGTGATGCCTTCGATGGCGTCGGACTGGCCATGGGTGAAGTCATAGTTGGGGTAGATGCACCACGTGTCACCGGTCTGGTGGTGGTGGGCATGGCGAATGCGGTACAGGATCGGGTCGCGCAGGTTCATGTTCGGCGAGGCCATGTCGATCTTGGCGCGCAGCACGCGCTCGCCGTCCTTGAACTCGCCGGCCTTCATGCGCGCGAACAGGTCCAGGTTCTCTTCCACCGCACGCTCGCGGAACGGGCTGTTCTTGCCTGGCTCGGTCAGGCTGCCGCGGTATTCGCGGGCCTGCTCGGGGGTCAGATCGCAGACGTAGGCCTTGCCGGCCTTGATCAGCTCGACGGCCCAGTCATGCAGCTGGTCGAAATACTGCGAGGCGTAGCGCACTTCGCCGGCCCAGTCGAAGCCCAGCCATTTCACGTCGCGCTCGATGGCGTCGATGTATTCCTGGTCTTCCTTGGCCGGGTTGGTGTCGTCGAAGCGCAGGTGGCAGACGCCGCCCAGTTCCTTGGCCAGGCCAAAGTTCACGCAGATCGACTTGGCGTGGCCAATGTGCAGGTAGCCGTTGGGCTCCGGCGGGAAGCGGGTGACGATGCTGGCGTGCTTGCCCGAGTCCAGGTCGGCCTGCAGGATCGGCCGCAGGAAATTGGTGGGAACTACCGGCGCGCCTTTGGCGTTTGCGGCATTGGGAGCGTTATCGGCGGTGGGCTTGCTCATAGGATCCTTGAAAACGTACCTGTGGCCATGGGTAGGCCGACTAAATCAAAGCGCTTATCATAGCCGAAGCTGTCAAGTCGCTGACAGGCCAGTCTGCCGGGTTTCGCCGGCCGTCTGCGAAAAAACAGCCTCGAAATGCGTATCGCGACCTGTAAACTGCGCGTCAGGGTTATAAACGACCCGCCAAATTCTCTAAAGAAGAGCGAATCCTGAAATGTCCAAAGTAAAACTGACTACCAACTTCGGCGACATCGTGCTGCAGCTGAACGCTGAAAAAGCCCCGAAAACCGTGGCCAACTTCATCGAGTACGTCAACGCTGGCCACTACGCCAACACCGTATTCCACCGTGTCATCAGCAACTTCATGATCCAGGGCGGCGGTTTCGAGCCAGGCATGAAGGAAAAGAAAGACAAGCGCCCAAGCATCCAGAACGAAGCCAACAACGGCCTCTCCAACACCAAGTACACCGTTGCCATGGCCCGCACCATGGAGCCGCATTCGGCTTCGGCGCAGTTCTTCATCAACGTCGCCGACAACACCTTCCTGAACCACAGCGCACCGACCGTGCAAGGCTGGGGCTACGCCGTGTTCGGTGAAGTGATCGAAGGCAACGACGTGGTCGACAAGATCAAGGGCGTGGCCACTGGCTCCAAGTCGGGCCACCAGGACGTACCGGTAGAAGACGTGGTCATCGAGAAAGCCGAGATCATTGAGTGATTCTGCTGATCTCCGATCTGCACCTGCAGGAAGAACGCCCGGACATTACCCGGGCGTTCCTGGAGTTTCTCGCCGGGCGCGCGCGCTCGGCGAGCGCTCTTTATATCTTGGGGGACTTTTTCGAAGCCTGGATTGGCGACGATGGCATGAGCCCCTACCAGCATTCGATCGGCGAGGCCCTGCGCGCACTCAGCGACAGCGGCACGAAGATCTTCCTGATGCACGGCAACCGCGATTTCCTGATTGGCAAGCGCTTCTGCAAGGCGGCCGGCGCCACGCTGCTGACAGACCCCAGCGTGGTCGATTTCTACGGTGAGCCGGTACTGCTGATGCACGGCGACAGCCTGTGCACCCGCGACGAAGCCTACATGAAAATGCGCCGTATCCTGCGCAACCCGCTGACGCTGTTCATCCTGCGCCACCTGCCCCTGCGCACCCGCCACAAGCTGGCGCGCAAGCTGCGCAGCGAAAGCCGCGCGCAGACGCGCATGAAGGCCAACGACATCGTCGACGTGACGCCTGAAGAGGTGCCACGGATCATGGCGCAGTACAAGGTCAACACCCTGATCCACGGCCACACCCACCGCCCGGCCATCCACAAGCTGCACGTGGGCGATGCGCCCGCGCGGCGGATTGTGCTGGGGGATTGGGACAAGGATGGCTGGGCGTTGCAGGTGGATGAACAGGGCATGTCGCTGGCGGCATTCCCTTTCTAGGTTCTGTATGAACGGTGTGGGAGCTGGCTTGCCAGCGAGCTTTTCGGGCCTCAAAAGCTCGCTGGCAAGCCAGCTCCCACAGTATTTCACGCAAGCTCCACACATTTCATACAGAGCCTGAAGGTCGGGAAGGCCGGCGCCGATATCAGTGCCCTGCCGCCTCCGGCCCTGCCTTGGCGGCGAACGGCGGCTTGGCCAGCCACACGATCAGGATCAGGCCCATGAACATCCAGCCCAGCAGCGTGAAGTAATCCACGGTGGAGAGCATGTACGCCTGCGCCTCGACGATACCGTCCAGCTGCTGGTAGGTCTTGAGCCCTGCGCCGCCCATCTGTTGGATGGTGTGCTGGGTGGCCGGGTCGTAGGCGGTCACGCTTTCCGTCAGGTAGGCATGGTGCTGGTCCGCCCGGCGAATCCAGATCCAGGTGGTCAGCGAGGCCGCGAAGCTGCCGCCCAGGGTCCGCAGGAAGGTGGCCAGGCCCGAGCCGTCGGCGATCTGGTTGGGTGGCAGGTCCGACAGCAGAATGGTCAGGGTCGGCATGAAGAACAGCGCCACGCCGATCCCCATGAACATCTGCACCAGCGCCACGTGGTTGAAGTCCACCTCGTTGGTGAAGCCGGCCCGCATGAAGCAGCTGGTGCCGATGGCCAGGAACGCCAGCCCTGCCAGGATGCGCAGGTCGAACTTGGTGGCGTACTTGCCCACGAACGGTGACATCAGCACCGGCAGGATACCCAGCGGTGCCACCGCCAGCCCCGCCCAGGTCGCCGTGTAGCCCAGCTGCGTCTGCAGCCACTGCGGCAGGATCAGGTTGATGCCGAAGAAGCCCGCATACCCCAGGATCAGCACAATGGTGCCGAAGCGGAAATTGCGGTACTTGAATAGCTTCAGGTTGACCACCGGGTGCTCGTCGGTCAGCTCCCAGATAACGAAGAACGCCAGGGCAATGGCCGAGATCACCGCACCGATGATGATGAAGTTGGACTCGAACCAGTCGGCGTCGTTGCCCTTGTCGAGCACGATCTGCAGGGCGCCAACCCCAATGATCAAGGCAATCAGGCCCACGTAGTCCATGGGCTGGCGGCTGGTGACCACCGGCCGTGCGGCCAGCTGTTGGCGCACCACCAGGCAGGCGAAGATACCGATCGGCACGTTGATGAAGAAAATCCACGGCCAGCTGTAGCTATCGGTAATCCAGCCGCCCAGGATCGGCCCGGCAATGGGCGCCACCACCGTGACCATGGCCAGCAGTGCCAGTGCCATCCCCCTTTTCGCCGGTGGGTACACGGCAATCAGCAGCGTCTGGGTCATGGGGTACAGCGGCCCCGCTACCACGCCTTGCAGCACGCGGAAGCCGACCAGTTCAGGCATCGACGTGGAGATACCACAGAGGAACGAGGCCAGCACGAACAGGATGGTGGCCCACAGGAACAGCTTGACCTCGCCAAAGCGACGGCTCAGCCAGCCGGTCAGCGGCAAGGCGATGGCGTTGCTCACGGCGAACGAGGTGATCACCCAGGTGCCCTGCTCGGAGCTGACCCCCAGGTTGCCGGAAATGGTCGGCAGCGCCACGTTGGCGATGGTGGTGTCGAGCACCTGCATGAAGGTCGCCAGCGACAGGCCGATGGTGCTGAGCAGCAGGCTGGGCGGCTTGAAGGAAGCGTTACTCATCGCAAATCCCTGGAAGTTGGAGGCGTACAGGCCCCGCGCGAGCGCACGGGGCCTGCGGATCGGCGAATCAGCGTTGGGCGGTGTTGCCGGCGCCGACGCTGTTGTCGTGGATCAGGCGGGTGATCATGTCATCGGCCTCACCCAGCTGACGGTCATACACCTGGGTGCTGAACGAGGCTTTCTGCGGCGGCTGCTGGGCCAACACCGGGCCGCTCTGGTCGTGCAGGTTGACGTCGACCACGGTGGACAGGCCGATGCGCAGCGGGTGGTCCTTCAGCTCATCCGGGTTCAGGTGGATACGCACGGGCACGCGCTGAACGATCTTGATCCAGTTGCCGGTGGCGTTCTGCGCCGGCAGCAGGGCGAAGGCGCTGCCGGTGCCGGCGCCCAGGCTGTCGACGGTGCCGGTGAACTTGACGTCGCTGCCGTACAGGTCGGCGGTGATGTCCACCGGCTGGCCGATGCGCATCTTGCTCAGCTGGGTTTCCTTGAAGTTGGCGTCGATCCAGATCTGGTCCAGCGGGATCACGGCCATGGTCGCGGTGCCCGGTTGGATGCGTTGGCCCAGCTGCACGGTGCGCTTGGCGACGTAGCCGGTGACCGGCGCGATCAGCGTGGTACGGGCGTTGGCCAGGTACGCCTGGCGCAGCTGCGCGGCGGCCGCCATCACGTCAGGGTGGGTGGCCACGGTGGTGTCATCCACCAGCGCGGTGTTGCTTTTCAGGCCCTGCTGGGCGTTGACGACAGCGGCCTGGGCAGCATTGAGGTCATCACGGGCGTGGCTCAGCTCTTCCTGCGAGATAGCCCCGCCGGCGGCCAGGGTACGGCGACGGTCATAGTTGTCCTGGGCCTTCTTCAGGTCGGTCTGGCGCGACAGCAACTGCGCCTTGGCGCCATCGACGTTGCTGTACAACCCGCGCACCTGGCGCACGGCCTTGGCCAGGTTAGCCTGGGCGCTTTGCAGGTTGACCTTGGCGTCGGCCGGGTCGAACTCCAGCAGCACCTGGCCGGCGTGCACCAGGTCGCCGTCGTCGGCGCCAATGCTGGTGACGGTGCCGGTGACCAGCGGGGTGATTTCCACCACGTTGCCGTTTACGTAGGCGTCGTCGGTGCTTTCGTTCCAGCGGCCGTAAACCTCGTACCAGCCCCAGGTAGCCAGGCCGCCGAGGATCACCAGCAACAGCAGAATGAACAGCATCACCTTACGCTTGCGCGGGTTGCCAGCGTTGGGTTGTTCCGTTGCCGGAGCCTTGTCCGGCGAGTTTGTAGCGGAGGCAGTAGCCATGACAGATACCTTGCTTATTCAGTCTGCGTTGCGTGTGCGGAAGGAGTGGCGGCCTGGGCGACGCTGTCGCCCGAGAAGCCGCCGCCCAGGGCCTGCATCAACTGGATCGACAGGTCGATCTGTTCGGCGTTGAGGCTGGCCAGTTGTCGTTGTGCCTGCAGCAGTTGCTGCTCGATGGTCAGCACGTCCACGTAGTTGCCGATACCGGAGCCATAACGCAGGGTGCCGGTGTCATAGGACTGCTTGGCGATGCTGGCCGCGCGTTCCTGGGCCTTGATCTGCAGGTCGATGGCGTGCAACTGGTTGATGGTGTCGCTGACATCGCCAAGGGCCTTGACCAGGCTCTTGTTGTACTGCGCCACCGCCAGGTCGTAGTCGGCGTCGCGGGCATCGAGGTCGGCGCGCAGGCGGCCGCCGTCGAAGATCGGCAACGACACCGTCGGCGAAATGCTCAACAGGCGGCTGGCGCCGCCGAACAGCGAATCACCCAGCAGCGACTGGGTGCCGGCCGCGGCGCTGAGGTTCAGATTGGGGTAGAAGCGGGTCTTGCCAGCGGCCACGTCCTTGCTCGCAGCCTCCACGCGCCAGCGCGCGGCCACCAGGTCCGGGCGGCGGCCCAGCAGTTCGGCGGGCAGCACCGATGGCAGCGCCACGGCGCTGGCCTGCAACACTTTCGGCCGGGCGATCTCGTTGGCCCGGTCCGGGCCCTTGCCCAGCAACACCGCCAGGGCGATGCGCGCGCTTTGCAGGCGCTTCTTGGCGTCTTCGGCCGAAGCCTGGGAGCTGGCAGCCAGGCTCTCGGTCTGCTGGAACTGGTAGTCGCTGTCGATGCCGGCCTTGAGGCGGCGCTGGCCCAGGTTCAGCATCTGCTGGGTGCGCTTGAGGTCGTCCTGGGCCAGGTCGTCCATGATGTAGGCCTGGCCCAGGTCACTGTAGGCGCGGGCGACATCGGCAGCCAGGGTAAGCCCGGCTGCCTGGCGGTCGACTTCGGCGGCGCGGGCCTGGCCCAGCGCGGCTTCCCAGGCGTCACGCTGGCCGCCCCACAGGTCGAAGCTGTAGTTGAACGACAGTTGCGCCTCGCGCACGGTGGCGTACAGGCCACCCACGCCCTGCGGGTCCTGCACCTTGGGCAGGCGCTCACGCACCACGCCCGCCGAGGCATCCAAAGTCGGCATGCGCGCAGCGTCCGCCGCCAGGGCGGCCGCCGTGGCCTGGTGGGCGCGGGCCGCGGCCACCTGCATATCGGGGCTGTCGCGCAGGGCTTCGCGGATCAAACCGTCCAGCTGCTCGTCGCCCAGGCTTTTCCACCAGTCGGCTTTCGGCCAGGCGGCAGGCGACAGGGTCACGCCTTTCAGCGTGCCATCGGCCTGCAGGGTTTTCGCATCGGTGGCCACGCCCGAGGTGTTCAGGCCATGGAAATTGGCACAGCCGGCCAGGCTCATGGCCAGGAACACCAGGCTGAACCGGTTGCGTAAGGACTTGCCGCTCATTTTTCACCTACCCGCAAGGCGGTGAGGGTGTCCCCGGCCGCCAGCAATACTTTGGTTAAGATTCGTTCCAGGTCCGCCAGTTCGGTCGGCTCCAGCACCCCTACCAAATCGTTCATGGCATCGGCGCCAATGTGTGGCATGCGCTCCGCCAGGGAATGCCCCTCGGCGGTCAGTGCCAGGCGGATCTGCCGACGGTCCGTGGCGCAGCGCTTGCGCGTGATCAGGTTTTTCTGTTCCAGGCGGTCGAGCATGCGGGTCATGGAACCACTGTCCAAAGACAGGTAGCGGCACAGCTCCGCTGGCGTATCGACCTTGTACATGTCAATGAAAATCAACACCTTGAACTGCGCCGAGGTCACACCTTCGGGCACCAGGTGGGTGTCCAGGATGCGATCCTTGACCTGCGACGCACGGCCCAGCAGCAGGCCGATGGTGCAGCGCTGGAAATTTTCCGGGGTGAAATGTCTCATCAAGAAGCCTGCCTAGGCAGTAATTTATACAAGATGTTACTGCCTAGGCAGCTAATGTCAAATAAATTTATTAGCTTGCTTAGTATTCGGACGACAGGCGGAAGGAAAAGTTTAGGCGCAAACGCGTAGCCGCTGCCGCAGGCTGCGCTGGTCTTCGAGTCCACTGAAAAACTGCAGCGAACATCAGGGCCAGCGCAGCCTGGCGGCAGCGGCTACAGAAAGGTCAAGCGAAGGCAGGCACGCCGCTGTGGAAGCGGAACTCGGGGTCGGGGCTGAGGATCAGGTCGGCCTCGACTTCGCGCACCTTGTCGATGGTCTTGGCAATGTCCTTGGCCTCACCGTAGTGATGCGCCAGCTTCAGGTAACCCTGGTAGTGCCGCGCCTCGCTCTTCAGCAGGCCGTGGTAGAAGGTGCCCAGCTCTTCGTCCAGGTGCGGCACCAGCGCCTCGAAACGTTCGCAGCTGCGCGCCTCGATGAACGCGCCTACCACCAGGGTGTCCACCAGCTTCACCGGCTCGTGGCTGCGGACCACCTTGCGCAGGCCCGAGGCATAGCGCCCGGCGTTCAGCGGCCGCAGTTCGACGTTGCGGCGCTTCATCAGGCGGATCACCTGTTCATGGTGCACCAGCTCTTCACGGGCCAGGCGCGACATGAAGTTGATCAGGTCGGCGTGGGTGCAGTACTTGGCGATCAGGCTCAGCGCGGTGCTGGCGGCCTTGAACTCGCAGTTCTTGTGGTCCACCAGCATGGTTTCCTGGTTCACCAGGGCTGCGTCGACCCACGCCTGCGGCGTCCTGCAACCGAGGAACTCATGGATTTCAGACAGCATGCTCGACTCCTGGGGCGGGGCAAAAGCCGGCGATTATACGGACCCCACGGCAGATCGCCAGCCGCTATGCTTGAGAGAGGTCAATGGGCCGGACTGGCGGCTGTCTATAGTAGAACCCTACCTGCCCCTACCCGCCCGGGAGAACCGTCATGCAAACCATCCGCAGCCTGTTGGTGGTGCTGGACCCTGAACACGCCCACAGCCAGGCGCTGACCCGCGCCAAGCTGATCGCCGGCGTCACCCAGGCGCACCTGCACCTGTTGATGTGCGACCACCACCAGGACCACAGCGCCCTGCTGACCCTGCTCAAGAGCCAGTTGCACGACGACGGCTTCAGCGCCACGGCCGAGCAGGCCTGGGAGGGCAACCTGGAGAAGACCATCATCAAGGTGCAACAGACCGAAGGCTGCGGCCTGGTGATCAAGCAGCACCGCCACGAAAGCGCGCTGAAGCGTTTCCTGCTCACGCCCAGCGACTGGAAGCTGCTGCGCCACTGCCCCTGCGCGGTGCTGATGGTGAAAAGCGAGCGGCCCTGGACCCACGGCGTGATTCTGGCGGCGGTCGACGTGGGCAATGCCGACGGCGAACACCGGCACCTGCACGCGAACATCGTCGAACATGGCTTCGACATTGCCCGCCTGGCCAAGGGCGACCTGCACGTGATCGCCGCCCACCCCTCGCCGATGCTGTCGGCCAAGGACCCGGCGTTCCAGCTCAAGGAAACCATCGAGGCGCGCTACCGCGAACAGTGCGCGGCATTCCAGGCCGAATTCGACATCGACGACGCCCACCTGCACATCGCCGAGGGGCCTGCGGACGTGCTGATTCCCTTCACCGCGCAGAAGCTCAACGCCGCCGTGACGGTGATCGGCACCGTGGCCCGCACCGGCGTGTCAGGGGCGCTGATCGGCAATACCGCGGAGGTGGTGCTGGATGCGCTGGAGAGTGACGTGCTGGTGCTCAAGACCGACGAGATCATCGCGCACCTGGAAGAATTGGCCCGCGGCTAGTTTGTGTGGGAGCTGGCTTGCCAGCGAGTTTTTGAGGCCCTCAAAGCTCGCTGGCAAGCCAGCTCCCACAGGCCCTCACGCCTCGGGAAACGCGTCCTGCAAAAAACCGGGCGCTATGTAGCGCTCGTAATGCGCCTCCGACAGCAGGAAGAATTCCCGATCAATGGCATCGCGCAATTCCGGCAGCTCCCAGTCGCGGAATTCGGGCAGCAGGACCATGCCGTAGGCCTCCAGCTGGTTGATCACCCGCGCGCCACGGGCGATCAACTGGTAGGCCCAGCAGTATTCGGACTGGTTCGGCACAAAACGGATCTTGCGTTGCTCCAGCTGAAGGCGCAGCTTGTCCTTGTCGAAGACTTCGAGCTTGGCCACCATCACCTGCACCAGCAGTTGCTCCAGGCGCAGCCACACGGCGCGCTTGGCGTCGTCGTCGTAACCGTTCCAGTGGATCACTTCGTGGTGGAAACGCTTGCAGCCGCGGCACACAAGATCCCCGTAAACCGTGGAGCAGAGGCCTACACAGGGGGTCTTGATGGACTGATTGGACATGGGCCGGCAACGCTTTGACAAAGAAGACAGGCGGCCATGTTAGCCCTTTGTCTAAGGATGATCACCCCTGAAGTGGTAGGGCTTAACTTACCTTTCTTGTTTTTTTGCCGTAGAATCACGCTGCCTTTTTAGGCACCAATGTCCGCTAGAAGCTGTTTTCAAAGCGTCACGAGCACAGTTATCCGACAGAACGGCGTTGGCGCAGGTATTTGCAGGCACAAGTACCTGGCGCCAGCCCTCATCAGCTCCCCGTTCTGGAGGCGTAAAACTTTGAAAGCAGCTTCTACAAGGAATTTCTGCAGCCCCGGCTCATCGGCTCGAGAAGCCGTGCGGTGCATGGGCGCAGAAGTGACTGGATGAGCGTCCCGGACAGGGACCACTGATGAGGGTAATAACTGTGCTTGAAGCCTACCGCAAACACATCGAAGAGCGTGCCGCCCAGGGTATCGTGCCCCAGCCGCTTAACGCCGAACAAACAGCCGGCCTGGTCGAGCTGTTGAAGAATCCTCCGGCTGGCGAAGAAGCCGTCCTTGTCGACCTGATCACCAACCGCGTTCCACCAGGCGTGGACGAAGCGGCCTACGTGAAGGCCGGCTTCCTCTCCGCCATCGCCAAGGGCGAAGCCACCTCCCCGCTGATCGACAAGAAACGTGCCGTCGAGCTGCTGGGCACCATGCAGGGCGGCTACAACATCGCCACCATGGTTGAGCTGCTGGACAGCGCCGAGCTGGCCGCTGTTGCCGCCGAACAGCTCAAGCACACCCTGCTGATGTTCGACGCCTTCCACGACGTGGCTGAAAAGGCCAAGAACGGCAACGAGCACGCCAAGGCCGTGCTGCAATCCTGGGCCGACGGCGAGTGGTTCAAGAAGCGCCCGGTGCTGGCCGACAAGATCAGCCTGCGCGTGTTCAAGGTCACCGGCGAAACCAACACCGACGACCTGTCCCCCGCCCCCGACGCCTGGTCGCGCCCTGACATCCCGCTGCACGCCCTGGCCATGCTGAAAATGGCCCGCGACGGTATCGTGCCGGACGTGCAAGGCTCCATCGGCCCGATGAAGCAGATCGAGCAGATGCGTGGCGAAGGCTTCCCGATCGCCTACGTCGGTGACGTGGTAGGTACCGGTTCGTCGCGTAAATCGGCGACCAACTCGGTGCTGTGGTTCTTCGGCGACGACATCCCCTACGTGCCGAACAAGCGCGCTGGTGGCTTCTGCTTCGGCTCGAAAATCGCCCCGATCTTCTACAACACCATGGAAGACGCCGGCGCCCTGCCGATCGAATTCGATGTCTCGAACATCAACATGGGCGACGTGATCGACCTGTACCCGCACGCTGGCAAGGTCTGCAAGCACGGTACCGACGAAGTCATCACCACCTTCGAAATGAAAACCCCGGTGCTGCTGGACGAAGTCCGCGCCGGTGGCCGTATTCCGCTGATCGTCGGCCGTGGCCTGACCGAAAAAGCGCGCGCCGAGCTGGGCCTGGGCCCAACCGACCTGTTCAAGCTGCCGGAAGCGCCGGTCGACACTGGCAAGGGCTTCACCCTGGCACAGAAAATGGTCGGCAAAGCCTGCGGCCTGCCAGTAGGCAAGGGCGTGCGCCCTGGCACCTACTGCGAACCGAAAATGACCACCGTGGGTTCGCAAGACACCACCGGCCCGATGACCCGCGACGAGCTGAAAGACCTGGCGTGCCTGGGCTTCTCCGCTGACTTGGTCATGCAGTCGTTCTGCCACACCGCTGCCTATCCGAAGCCGATCGACGTGGTCACCCACCACACCCTGCCGGACTTCATCCGCACCCGCGGCGGCGTTTCCCTGCGCCCAGGCGACGGCATCATCCACAGCTGGCTGAACCGCATGCTGCTGCCGGACACCGTCGGTACCGGTGGTGACTCGCACACCCGCTTCCCGATCGGCATCTCGTTCCCTGCAGGTTCGGGCCTGGTCGCCTTCGCCGCTGCCACCGGCGTCATGCCGCTGGACATGCCGGAGTCGGTACTGGTGCGCTTCAAGGGCAAACTGCAACCAGGCATCACCCTGCGTGACCTGGTACATGCCATCCCTTACTACGGCATCCAGAAAGGCCTGCTGACCGTCGAGAAGAAAGGCAAGATCAACGCCTTCTCGGGTCGCATCCTGGAAATCGAAGGCCTGGACGAGCTGACTGTTGAACAGGCATTCGAACTGTCCGACGCCTCGGCCGAGCGTTCCGCCGCCGGTTGCACCATCAAGCTGCCGGAAAAGGCTATCGCCGAGTACCTGAAGTCGAACATCACCCTGCTGCGCTGGATGATCAGCGAAGGCTACGGCGATGCGCGCACCATGGAACGTCGTGCCCAGGCAATGGAAGCCTGGCTGGCCAACCCTGAACTGCTGGCCGCCGATGCCGACGCCGAATACGCCGAAATCATCGAAATCGACCTGGCCGACGTCAAGGAGCCAGTGCTCTGCGCCCCTAACGACCCGGACGACGCTCGCCTGCTGTCCACCGTTCAAGGCCAGAAGATCGACGAAGTGTTCATCGGTTCGTGCATGACCAACATCGGTCACTTCCGCGCTGCCGGTAAGCTGCTGGACCAGGTGAAAGGCCAACTGCCGACCCGCCTGTGGCTGTCGCCGCCGACCAAGATGGATGCCCACCAGCTGACCGAGGAAGGCTACTACGGCATCTACGGCAAGGCTGGCGCGCGCATGGAAATGCCGGGCTGCTCGCTGTGCATGGGTAACCAGGCACGTGTTGAGCCGAACAGCACCGTGGTGTCGACCTCGACTCGTAACTTCCCGAACCGTCTGGGCGATGGCGCCAACGTGTTCCTGGCCTCCGCCGAACTGGCCGCCGTTGCCTCGATCCTGGGCAAGCTGCCAACCGTCGAGGAGTACATGGAGTACGCGAAAAACATCGACAGCATGGCTGCCGACGTTTACCGCTACCTGAGCTTCGACCAGATCGCCGAATTCCGCGAGGCTGCTGCCAGCGCGAACATTCCGGTGGTTCAGGCCTAAGCCCGACCGGCAATAAAAAAACCCCGTCCTGGTGACGGGGTTTTTTATTGCCTCCTGAAAGCGCAGACAAGCCAAACCACCCCTAGCTGCAGGAACACCGGGGCTCCCGCACCACGGTATCGGGAAACATTGGCTGGTTACCAAGGACGATGCCGTGCCCTCGAAGTCGGAATTTCATGCAGGCGACAAGGCACGCACCCAGCGGGTCTCGAATTCAACCTGGGTGCCGGACCGGGTATTCAGGTAGTCCACCCGCCGCCCTCTTGCGGAGTAAGCATCGCCGCGACTGCCGGTGTATTCGACGATGGGGTTCACCGCTGTACGCCGGCCCTGCGCGTCACGCAACACGAACCGCGCGGCCCGGCCCGGCGTGCTGCCGCCAACCAATTCAAACTTCCACACCACAGGCGACGTGACTCCCCGGTACAAGCCCAGGTACCCCCCATGACTGACGTCCAGCGAGGCACCGGCAAACTCTCCAGCATCGTCCGCAGCACTGATGGCGAAATGAATCCGCTTCTCGCGTTGCTCCAGGTACCTGAAGGCAAATTTCGCCGCGTCGGTGGCCTGGTCACTGCGCACCAGCCAACCACCGCCCGCGAGCCCCCTGGCGCGATGCAAGGCGACAAAGCCTCGATGCCCCTCGGTTACGCAGTAAAGCTTGGCCACAAAGTATTGTCCGATGAATGAATCCATCACCCTTCCCCCTTTTTGCCTAGATCAATGGCTCTGGGTTGAGCAGGACGAGCTGTAGGACGGTGCCTTCACGCACATTGAGGTAAAGGACTCGCTCCTTGCTGACGTATACAGCGCTGTAACGGCTGCCCGTCGCGATAGCCGTAGGCAGCACCCCGAGACGGAACCCGTCGTAGTCACGCAACCAGAAGGTCTGGTCATCCTCATGGCCGGAGAAATCAATCTTCCATTCATTGTGTACAGCGGCCACGTGATACAGGCCGGCATAGCCGCCCTGGCTGACCCCCAGGTGCGCATCCTGGTATTCGCCGGCGCCTTGAGCGCCCCTGATTGCGTAGTGGAAGCGATCATCCTGATCGCTTAAAAAGTCGAACCTGAATCGGGGGCCGGGTGCTTGCTCAGTCCCCACCAACATCCAACCACTCTTGATCGAGCCCTCGCCTTGGGAAAAGGCCACTGGCCCGCGAAACCCTTCGGTGATGCTATACAACTGAGCGGTGAACGAAGTACCCATCAACGCCTTCATGATGACCTCCCTGGTCTCTGGAAGCGGGGCTTTGCCCGCTGTCAGCGGGCTGCTGACATTCCCAACATAACGTGGGGCACCAGCACATTGCAGGACGAAAAGATCTCCAGCGGGCAGGTTTGCAGGAGTAAAAAAAACCCGTCGCAGGCGACGGGTTTTCTAGATGACCTACGGGATCACGGGTTGGATGTACCGCTCAACGCCAGATCCATCAACTCCCGGTTCGCCACCGCATACATGGCGTAATCGGTGCCGGTAGCGGCCTTCAGCTCTTCAAGCATGGCGCGCCAGCGCACCACCATGCCCTTGTGCTGCTCAGCCCACAGCTCCACGCGGGCGTCCATGTCCGCAGGGCCATCGGCCATCTGCAGCACGGAGATGGTGATCGCCCGCTGCTGGAAGTCGATGTCGTCGCGGAACGCCTCGCGGGCCAGGGCTTGCCAGTTGTTTTCCACCGGCAGGCTGCTGATTTGCTGCAGGTACCAGTTCAGGTCCAGGGAACTGCCCACGGCGAAGAACGCCCGCGCCACTTCCGCAGCGTTGTGGCCGGTGACGTCCGAGGCCTCGATGATCGGCAGCAGCGTGTACAGGTGGCTGGTGCCTGCGACCATCCGCGCCAGCAATTCCGGCACGCCGGCTTCGACGTAACCCTGGTAGCGGGTCTGCCACACCTCGCGGGTAGGGCCTTCCAGCAGCTCGTCCAGCTTCAGGCCCAGCGCGGCGATATGCGGCCCGAAGTGCGCCACGTCGCGACCGGCGTCCTGCTCGTTGCGGCGGCTGCGCAGGAACCAGCGCGTGGCACGGCGGCCCAGGCGCATCAGCTCGTCCATCAGCGCCAGCTGCACCTCGGCGGCCACCTGGTAGTCCAGCGCCTCGATCTGGCGGAACCAGTGCGGCAGGTGGAAGATGTCGCGCACGATTACGTAGGCACCGGCGACGTTGGCCGGGCTCATGCCGGTGGACTCCTTCAGCCGCTGCACGAAGGTGATGCCCATGTTGTTGACCAGGTCGTTGGCGATCTGGGTGCTGACAATCTCGCGTTTCAGGCGGTGGCGGCGCATGGACTCGGCGTACTTGCTGACCAGCGACGGCGGGAACGCCGTCTCCATGTCGCGGGTCAGGTAGTCGTCGTCCGGCACCTGGGACTTGAGCAGGGCTTCCTTGAGATCGATCTTGCTGTAGGAAATCAGCACCGACAGCTCGGCCCGGGTCAGGCCCTGGTTGTTCGCCACGCGCTCCACCAGCTGTTCCTCGGACGGCAGGAACTCGATGGCACGGTCCAGCTTGCCACGGCTCTCCAGGTCAGCCATCAGGCGCTTGTACTCGGCCAGGCGCTCGTAGGCACGGCGCGCGGCCAGGGACAGGGCCTGGGTCTGCTTGTAGTTGTTGCCCAGCACCAGGTGGCCAACCTCGTCGGTCATGCTGCCCAGCAGCAGGTTACGCTGCTTCTCGGTCATGTCGCCGGCCTGCACCGCTTCATTGAGCAGGATCTTGATGTTGACCTCGTGGTCGGAGCAGTCCACGCCACCGGCGTTGTCGATGAAGTCGGTGTTGGTGGCGCCGCCCAGCAGGCCGAACTCCACGCGGCCCAGCTGGGTCATGCCCAGGTTGCCGCCCTCGCCCACCACCTTGCAGCGCAGCTCATTGCCGTTCACGCGCAGGGCGTCGTTGGCCTTGTCGCCCACGTCGGCGTGGGACTCGCTGCTGGCCTTGACGTAGGTGCCGATGCCGCCGTTCCACAGCAGGTCTACCGGAGCCTTCAGCAGGGCGTTCAGCAGTTCGGTAGGCGTCAGTTTTTCGGCCTGGATGTCGAAGCGTTGCTTCATCTGCGGGCTGATGGCGATGCTCTTGGCGCTGCGCGGGAAGATACCGCCGCCTTCGGACATGAGCGCCGTGTTGTAGTCGCTCCAGGCCGAGCGCGGCAGGTCGAACAGGCGCTGGCGCTCGGCGAAGCTGCTGGCCGGGTCCGGGTTGGGGTCGATGAAGATGTGCAGGTGGTTGAAGGCGGCCACCAGCTGCAGTTTGTCGGACATCAGCAGGCCGTTGCCGAACACGTCGCCGGCCATGTCGCCGATGCCGATCACCGTGGTCACGTCCTGCTGCACGTTGATGCCGCGCTCGCGGAAGTGGCGCTGCACGCCCACCCACGCACCCTTGGCGGTGATGCCCATTTTCTTGTGGTCGTAGCCGGCCGAACCACCCGAGGCGAAGGCGTCGCCCAGCCAGAAGCCGTAGTCGATGGCGATGCCGTTGGCGATGTCGGAGAAGGTCGCGGTGCCCTTGTCGGCGGCCACCACCAGGTAGGGGTCATCGTCGTCGTGGCGCACCACGTTGGCTGGCGGCACCACGCCGCCGTCCTTGAGATTGTCGGTGATGTCCAGCAGGCCCGAGATGAACAGGCGGTAGCAGGCAATGCCCTCGGCCTGGATATCGTCACGGCTGCCGCCCAGGGGCAGGCGCCGCGGCAGGAAGCCGCCCTTGGCGCCCACGGGCACGATCACCGAGTTCTTCACCTGCTGGGCTTTTACCAGGCCCAGCACCTCGGTGCGGAAGTCTTCCTCGCGGTCCGACCAGCGCAGGCCGCCACGGGCGACGTTGCCGAAACGCAGGTGCACGCCTTCGACGCGAGGGCTGTAGACGAAGATCTCGAACTTGGGCACCGGCTTGGGCAGCTCGGGAATCAGCTTGGGGTTGAACTTGAAGCTGAAGTACGACTTGGCGTGGCCGTTCGCATCAGGTTGGTAGAAGTTGGTGCGCAGAGTGGCCTTGATCAGGTCCAGGTAGCGCCGCAGGATGCGGTCCTCGTTGAGCACCTGCACGTCGTCCAGCGCCGTGAGGATGGCCTGCTCCAGGCGTTGCTGCTTGTCGTCGAGGTCTTCGCCGGTGAGCTTGCGCGCCAGGTAGAAACGGGTCTTGAACAGCCGGGTCAGCTCGCGGGCGATGTCGGTGTGGTTGTTCAGGGTGCTGGCGATGTAGCCCAGGTCGAAGCCCAGGCGGATCTGCTTCAGGTAGCGGGCGTAGGCACGCAGCAACGCCACGTCGCGCCACGGCAGGCCGGCGGTCAGCACCAGGCGGTTGAAGGCGTCGTTCTCGGCGTCGCCCTGCACGATGTGCACGAAGGCGTCCTGCAGGGTGTCGTTGAGCTGCTGGATGTCCAGGTCCAGGCCTTCGGCGGCGGTGAAGGCGAAGTCATGAATCCAGAACTCGCGGCCGTTGGTGTGGCGCAAGCGGTACGGGAACTCGCCCAGCACGCGTAGGCCAAGGTTTTCCAGGATCGGCAGCACGTCGGATAGCGCCAGCGGCGTGTCGGCGTGGTACAGCTTGCAGTGCAGCTGCTGCTTGCCGGTCTGCGCCAGCGGCTGGTAGAAGCTCATCACCAGCGGGCGCTTGTCGTTCAGGGCCAGCAAGTGCTGCATGTCGACCACCGCCGAATGCGCGGCGAAGCGCTCGCGGTAGCCGGCGGGGAAGCCTTTCGGGAAGTCGGCCAGCACGTTGGTGCCGTGGGCTTCGCCGAACGCCTCGACGGTCAGGCTGGCGTAGTCGTCCTGCCAGGAACGGCAGGCCTGCACCACTTCGTTTTCCAGCTGCAGCGGGTCGATGTCGATGCGGTTCTTCGGGTCCACGCGCAGGATCAACTGCACCCGCGCCAGCACCGATTCCGAGAAGAAGGTCCAGAACTCGCAGTCGCTGGCCTTGAGGCGGTCCATCAGCACCTGCTGGATCTTCTGCCGCACCTCGGTGGAGTAGACGTCACGCGGCACGTAGGCCAGGCAGTAGCAGAAGCGCCCGTACGGGTCCTTGCGCAGGAACACGCGGATCTTGTTGCGCTCCTGGATCTGCACGATGGACATCACCGTGGTGAACAGCTCGTCCACCGGGGTCTGGAACAAGTCGTCGCGCGGCAGCACTTCCACCACCTGGGCCAGTTCCTTGCCCAGGTGCGCCTTGGGATCGAAGCCCGAACGGCGCTCGATTTCGGCGACCTTGCGGCGAATGTACGGGATCTGCCGGACACTTTCACCGTACACCGTGGAGGTGTACAGGCCCATGAAGCGGCATTCCTTGATCACCCGGCCGTTGGCGTCCAGCTGGCGCACCGAGACATAGTCCGGGTAAGCCGGGCGGTGCACGCGGCTGGGGTGCGCGGCCTTGGCGAAGGACAGCAGCAGCGGTTCGTTCAGGTAGTTGACGGCGTAGTCTTCGATGCGCAGGTCATCGGCGCTGAGGCCGGCGCGCAGCAGGCGGGTCAGGCCCAGGAACGAGCTTTCGTCGTACACCAGGTGGCCGCCGTCGGCGTCGTTGGCCACCACGAATTCTTCATAGCCCAGGAAGGTGAAATGGTTGGCCACCAGCCATTCCAGGAAGGTCTTGACCTCGGCCTTTTCCTCTTCATCCACCCCATAAGGGCTCTGGTCCACCAGTTGCAGCACTTCGCGGACCTTGGCCTTCATCGGCTCGAAATCGGCCACGGCCACGCGCACTTCCACCAGCACCTGCTCCAGCTCCTTGGCCAGCAGCTTGAGCTCGGCGGCGTTGGCGCAGCGGTCGATCTCCAGGTACATCAGCGATTCCTGCAGCACGCCCTCGCCCTGGGTGCCCTTGGGCAGCAGCTCCAGCAGGCTGCCATCGGCGCCGCGGCGCACGCTGAGCACGGTGGTCTGCAGGGTGTGGATGCTGTAGCCGCGACGGTTGAGCTCGGTGCGCACCGAGTCCACCAGGAACGGCAAGTCGTGGTGCAGCACCTCGACCGCGGTGTGGGTGGATTGCCAGCCGTGGCGTTCGTAATCGGGGTTGTACACCCTTACCTGGGGCTGGGCGTGGTCGAACCGCTCCAGCAGGCGCCAGGCCGAAAGGGTACAGCCGGCCAGGTCGCTCAGGCGGCGCTGGGTGAGTTCGTCCAACGAGATGATGCCGAAGAACTGATCAGCGAACAGCGCTACTTGTGGCAGGGCCTGCTCGCTAACGTGCTGCGCCAGGGCCGCTTTCAGTTGTTGCTGGAAGTCGGCTTTGCTGGCTGCGGTGAAGAACGCCATCTGTGGTACTCCGCTTGGGCTTGTTTTTGAATGAAGCGTCGCGTGTGTTCCCCTCTGGGATCAACCATAGCCAACCCGCCGCAAGAGGGGAGGAAAAACCCGATACCGGAGGTTGCCGGCACCGAGGGCAAGGGTCCGAACCGGTGCCTTGGACGTTGCACCAAAATGGACCGCTTGCCGACTCCCCAGCTTACCCAGGGCAACAGCTTCGATACTTGCAGGGCTGCGACATATTCGGTCAATCCGGAGTTGTCGTACGAGCTACACAGGGCGTTGCACACACAGGTTTCAGATTCGACGCAAACAGTGTCAGAATCCCTGCCTGCCCTCTTACCGTGGAAACAATCATGCAATTTCAAGCCAGCCAGTTGATGGTCAACCCTTGTGACGACGAAGAAGACAACATGGCGCTGGTGTGCTGCCACGATGAAAAAGGCGGCATGATCCTCATCACCCGCATGGCCGATGACAACGATGTGGAATTCACCCTGGGCGAAGAAGAGCCGTGCTACGTGCGCGACTTCAAGGTCACCCTGGACGAGCACACCCTGAAGTTCGAACTGGCCGCCGATGACGCCGACGTATTGAACGGCGACGCCGAACTGGTGATCCACTATGACAAGGGCCAGGTAGACCTGGCTGAAGTCGAGGAAACCCTGCGCAACATTCTCGACGGCACCGGCACCTACGTGAGCCACATCGCCCGCTGATCACGCCCTGGAGCGCGCCATGACCCGCCCGGTATTCGACGCTCACTGCCACATCATTGACCCGCGCTTCCCGCTGGTCGCCAATGACGGCTACCTGCCCCCCACCTACACGGTGGACGACTACCAGGCCCAGGTCGCGCCGCTGGGCGTATGTGGCGGCGCGGTGGTGTCGGGCTCGTTCCAGGTGTTCGACCAGCAGTACCTGCTGGACGCCCTCGCGCGGCTGGGGCCCGGCTATGTCGGGGTGACCCAGCTGCCGGCTTCAGTCACCGACGCCGAGCTGCAGCACCTGGACCGCCACGGCGTGCGCGCCCTGCGCTTCAACCTCAAGCGCGGTGGTTCCGAACAGCTGGACAAGCTGGAGCCCTTCGCCAAGCGCGTGCATGAACTGCTGGGCTGGCACGCCGAGCTGTACGTCGATTCCCGTGATTTGCACGCGCTGGAGGCGCGCCTGCTGCGCCTGCCGGAAGTCAGCATCGACCACCTGGGCCTGAGCCGTGACGGCCTGCCCACGCTGTTGCGCCTGGCCGAACGCGGCGTGCGGGTGAAGGCCTGCGGCTTCGGCCGGGTGGATTTCCCCGTGGGGCCGGCGTTGCAGGCCATTTACGCGGCCAATCCCCACGCACTGATGTTCGGCACCGACCTGCCGTCCACGCGGGCGCCGCGGCCGTTCCAGGTCGAGGACCTGGGGCTGGTGGAGGACATGCTGGGGGACGATGGTGCGCAGATGGTGCTGTGGGGCAATGCGCGGGATTTCTATCGGTTGTGATTGTTGTGGGAGCCGGCTTGCCGGCGAGCTTTTCGGGCTTCAACAGCTCGCTGGCAAGCCAGCTCCCACACTCATCAATCGAGCTTCTTGCGGATCCAGTAGAGGTAGGTGCCCTCGCCTTCACGCCGCTCCACCAGTTCATGCCCCAGGAACACGCAGAACTTGGGAATGTCGCGCTGGGTGGAGGGGTCGGTGGCAATCACCTTCAGCAAGCCGCCGGCCGGCAGGTCGCGCACGTGCTGGTGCAGCATCATCACCGGTTCCGGGCAGTTGAGGCCGGTGGCGTCGAGCACGCCATCCACGGCCAGTTCAGCAGGTTCAGACATACAAATCTCCAGAAACGTGCGGGCATTGTCAGCCAATGCCCGGGCGCAGGTCACCCCTTGCGCGGGGCCTTCTTGGTCGGGGTGTCGATACGGCGCAGGTGGCAGGTCACTTCCTCGCGGTCGTGATACAGCTGCTTGCAGCCGATTTCCACTTCGATACCGCGGGCCTTGAAGCCGTCGGCGATGCGCTCCAGCAGGCGGCGCACCTCGGCGTAGCGCTGCTTCATCGGCAACTTCAGGTTGACCACCGCCTCGCGGCACAGGCCCTCGCCCAGCCAGGTTTCCAGCAGGGAGGCGCTGCGGGCTGGTTTCTCGACGATGTCGCACACCATCCAGTCCACGGTGGGGCGCGGCTTGTAGGTGAAACCGTCGGCCATCAGGTGGGTGACCAGGCCGGTGTCCATCAGGCTCTGGGCCATGGGGCCGTTGTCGATGGCCGTCACCAGCATGCCGCGGCGCACCAACTGGTAGGTCCAGCCGCCAGGGGCAGCGCCCAGGTCGACGCCGGTCATGTCTTCCGACAGACGCGCGTCCCACTCGTCGCGCGGGATGAAGTGGTGCCAGGCCTCTTCCAGCTTCAGCGTCGAGCGGCTGGGCGCCTCGCGGGGGAACTTCAGGCGCGGGATGCCCATGGGCCACATGGCCGAATTGTGCGCCGGGGCCAGGCCCAGGAACACCTCGCGGCCGCTGCGGAAGGTCAGCAGCAGACGCGGCAGGTCATCGTCTTCCACCAGCTTGCCGGCCTTGAGCAGGGCCTTGCGCAGCGGGCCTTCGAATTTGCGACAGAAGGTCGACAATTCCTTGCCGTCGTTGGTATCCAGCACTTCCAGCCACAGGCTGCCGCAGGTCGGATACGCGCCGAGGGCATCGAGCAGCACGCTGATGCGGTCGGTTTCCGGCAGTTCCACGAACGCGCCACGCGCCCACTGGCGCGGGAAGATCAGGTCGCTGAAGTTGACCTCGTCCATCAGCCGCTCAAGGTCCGCCGGTTCATGGCAGACGAACTCGGCGAAAGCGCTGGCCGGCTTGGCCTTGGCGTAGCCAGCCACGTCGAAATACGCGGCCAGTTCGGAAATTTCGGAACAGACTTCGCCTTCGAAGCCCGGCCGGCAGTGCATAAACAGGGTATTCATCAACCACTCCTGGACCGGCGCCCCGACAGTAGGCCGCCGCCATGGCGAGCGCACCACTGGCGCGCTGCCGAAATCGGCGCATTCTAAAGGAAGTTCGGAACCGGCGACACGCCTGGACAGTCAGGTGTAATGATAGCTAGCTACGCTTTATGCCCTGGGTCCGTGCCGTGCGGACCTTCGCGGCAGCCGCCAAGGAGTGATTTCATGCCCTCGCTTGATAGCCTGAAGACCCTCAAGACCCTGCAGGTCGACGACCGTCAGTACCACTATTTCAGCCTGCCCGAAGCCGCCAGGAGCCTGGGTGGCCTGCAACAACTGCCCATGTCCCTGAAAGTGCTGCTGGAAAACCTGCTGCGCTGGGAGGACGCCAAGACCGTCACCGGCGACGACCTCAAGGCCCTGGCCGCCTGGCTCAAGGACCGCCGCAGCGACCGCGAGATCCAGTACCGCCCTGCCCGCGTGCTGATGCAGGACTTCACCGGCGTGCCGGCGGTGGTCGACCTGGCCGCCATGCGCGCCGCCGTGGCCAAGGCCGGCAGCGACCCACAGCGCATCAACCCGCTGTCGCCGGTGGACCTGGTAATCGACCACTCGGTGATGGTCGACAAATACGGCGACAACCAGGCCTTCGGCGAAAACGTCGACATCGAAATGCAGCGCAACGGCGAGCGTTACGCCTTCCTGCGCTGGGGCCAGAGCGCCTTCGACAATTTCAGCGTGGTGCCGCCGGGCACCGGCATCTGCCACCAGGTGAACCTGGAGTACCTGGGCCGCACCGTGTGGACCAAGGAAGAGGACGGCCGCACCTACGCCTTCCCCGATACCCTGGTGGGCACCGACTCGCACACCACCATGATCAACGGCCTGGGCGTGCTGGGCTGGGGCGTGGGCGGCATCGAGGCCGAGGCGGCCATGCTCGGCCAGCCAGTGTCGATGCTGATTCCCGAGGTGATCGGCTTCAAGCTCACCGGCAAGCTCAAGGAAGGCATTACCGCCACCGACCTGGTGCTCACCGTCACCCAGATGCTGCGCAAGAAAGGCGTAGTGGGCAAATTCGTCGAATTCTACGGCGACGGCCTGGCCGACCTGCCCCTGGCGGACCGCGCCACCATCGCCAACATGGCCCCGGAATACGGCGCCACCTGCGGCTTCTTCCCGGTGGATGAGGTCACGCTGGACTACCTGCGCCTGTCCGGCCGCCCCGAGGCCACGGTAAAACTGGTGGAGGCCTACACCAAGGCCCAGGGCCTGTGGCGCCTGCCAGGCCAGGAACCGCTGTTCACCGACAGCCTGGCGCTGGACATGGGCACGGTTGAAGCCAGCCTGGCCGGACCCAAGCGGCCCCAGGACCGGGTGGCGCTGCCGAAAGTGGCCCAGGCGTTCTCGGACTTCATCGGCCTGCAGCTCAAGCCTTCCAGCAAGGACGAAGGCCGCCTGGAAAGCGAAGGCGGCGGTGGCGTGGCCGTGGGCAACGCTGCCCAGGCCGGCGAGGCGCAGTACAGCTGGCAGGGCCAGACCCACCACCTCAAGGACGGCGCCGTGGTGATCGCCGCCATCACCTCGTGCACCAACACCTCCAACCCCAGCGTGATGATGGCCGCCGGGCTGGTGGCGAAGAAGGCCGTGGAAAAAGGCCTGCAGCGCAAGCCCTGGGTGAAGAGCTCGCTGGCGCCCGGCTCGAAGGTGGTGACCGATTATTACAAGGCCGCCGGCTTGACCCAGTACCTCGACGCCCTGGGCTTCGACCTGGTGGGCTACGGCTGCACCACCTGCATCGGCAACTCCGGGCCGCTGGACGAGCCCATCGAGAAGGCCATCCAGCAGGCCGACCTGACCGTGGCCTCGGTGCTTTCGGGCAACCGCAACTTCGAGGGCCGCGTGCACCCGCTGGTGAAAACCAACTGGCTGGCTTCACCGCCGCTGGTGGTCGCCTACGCCCTGGCCGGCAGCGTGCGCATCGACATCAGCAGCGAACCCCTGGGCACCGGCAAGGACGGCAAGCCGGTGTACCTGCGCGACATCTGGCCCAGCCAGCAGGAAATCGCCGACGCGGTGCGCAGCGTCGACACTGCCATGTTCCACAAGGAGTACGCCGAGGTGTTCGCCGGCGACGCCCAGTGGCAGGCCATCGAGGTGCCCCAGGCCGCTACCTATGTGTGGCAGGACGACTCCACCTACATCCAGCACCCGCCGTTCTTCGATGACATCACCGGCGCGCTGAAGCCGGTGGTCGACGTGCAGGGGGCCCGGGTGCTGGCGCTGCTGGGCGATTCGGTGACCACCGACCACATCTCCCCCGCCGGCAACATCAAGGCGGACAGCCCCGCCGGCCGCTACCTGCGGGAGAAAGGCGTGGAGCCGCGCGACTTCAACTCCTATGGCTCGCGCCGCGGCAACCATGAAGTGATGATGCGCGGTACCTTCGCCAACATTCGCATCCGCAACGAAATGCTCAACGGCGAGGAAGGCGGCAACACCTACTACATCCCCACGGGCGAGCGCCTGGCCATCTATGACGCGGCCATGCGCTACCAGGCCGACGGCACGCCGCTGGTGGTCATTGCCGGGCAGGAATATGGCACCGGCTCCAGCCGCGACTGGGCGGCCAAGGGCACCAACCTGCTGGGCGTGAAGGCGGTGATCGCCGAGAGCTTCGAGCGCATCCACCGCTCCAACCTGGTGGGCATGGGCGTGTTGCCGCTGCAGTTCAAGGATGGCCAGAGCCGCAAGACCCTGAAGCTGAGCGGGCGCGAAACCCTCGACATCACTGGCCTTAGCGGCGCCGACCTGCGCCCGCACATGGACCTGACCCTGCGCATCACCCACGAGGACGGCAAGCAGGAAAACGTGACGGTGCTGTGCCGCATCGACACCCTCAACGAGGTGGAGTACTTCAAGGCCGGCGGCATCCTGCACTACGTGCTGCGCCAGCTGATCGCCTCATGACCCCTTGATCCCGTAGCAGCTGCCGCAGGCGGCGTCTGGCTGCCTGACGCGGCCTGCGGCCGCTGCTACGGATTGGGCGCGTCGCCCGTTCCGTGGCGACTACCAGGGAAATTTAATTTCAATTTTGTGGCGCCGCGGCCGACAACCTGTGAAAGCCTTGCGGAACCCCACAGCCATGCGTAACAACCAGCCCGTCACCCAGCGCGAAAGGACGTTTCCTGCCCAGCAGCGCCTGATTTCCACCACCGATGCCAAAGGAATGATCACCTACTGCAATGACGCGTTCGTCGAGATCAGTGGTTTTTCCCGTGACGAGTTGATCCGTGCGCCGCACAACACCGTGCGCCACCCGGACGTGCCAGCGGCAGTGTTCGAGCACATGTGGGCCACCCTGCGCCAGGGCCAGCCGTGGATGGGCATCGTCAAGAATCGCTGCAAGAACGGCGACTTCTACTGGGTGAACGCCTACGTCACACCGATCTTCGACAACAACCAGGTGGTGGGCTACGAGTCGGTGCGGGTCAAGCCCAGCGCCGAGATGATTCGTCGCGCCCAATCACTCTACGAACGCCTGAACAGTGGCAAGTCCGCCGTGCCGCGCCGCGACCGCTGGTTGCCGGTGGTGCAGGACTGGCTACCGTTCATTCTGGTCAGCCAGGTCGGCTTCCTGATCGGCAGCTGGCTGGGCAGCTGGTGGGGCTTCGCCGTGGCCGCCCTGCTTTCGGTGCCGCTGGGCCTGGTGGGCCTGAGCTGGCAGCAACGGGGCATCAAGCGCCTGCTGCGCCTGGCCGAACAGACCACCTCCGACCCGCTGATCGCGCAGATGTACACCGACAGCCGCGGCGCCCAGGCGCGCCTGGAACTGTCCATCCTCAGCCAGGACGCCCGCCTGAAGACCTGCCTCACCCGCCTGCAGGACACCGCCGAGCACCTCAACGACCAGGCCCGGCAGTCCGACGGCCTGGCCCACCAGAGCTCCGAGGGCCTGGAGCGCCAGCGCGTGGAGACCGAACAGGTGGCCGCCGCGGTCAACCAGATGGCCGCCACCACTCAGGAAGTGGCCAGCCATGTGCAGCGCACCGCCGACGCCACCCAGCAGGCCAACCTGCTGACCAGCCAGGGCCGTGGCATTGCCGGCGAAACCCGCGAAGCCATCCAGCGCCTGTCGGTGGTGGTGGGCGAGACCGGCCAGACCGTGACCCAGCTGGCCAAGGACAGCGACGAGATCGGCGGCGTGGTGGACGTGATCAAGGGCATCGCCGACCAGACCAACCTGCTGGCACTGAACGCCGCCATCGAAGCCGCCCGGGCCGGCGAGATGGGCCGTGGCTTCGCCGTGGTCGCCGACGAAGTGCGCCAACTGGCGCAGCGCACCAGCGAGTCTACCGGTCAGATCCACGCGCTGATCGCCAAGCTGCAGCAGACCGCCGGCAACGCCGTACAGACCATGGAAGCCGGCCACCGCCAGGCCGAAGAAGGCGTGGCACGGGTGCTGGAGGCCGACCAGGCGCTGGTGGGTATCAGCGAGGCAGTGGCGCACATCACTGACATGACCACCCAGATCGCCGCTGCCACCGAGGAGCAGAGCGCGGTGGCCGAGGAGATCAGCCGCAACATCAGCACCATCGCCAACCTGGCCGACCAGACCAGCGAGCAGGCGCAGAACTCCGCCCTGCTGAGCGAAGAACTGACCCGCACGGCGCACAGCCAGTACTCGCTGGTAGAACGCTTCAACCGCTAAAACTCCCGTAGCCGCGGCCAAAGGCCGCGTCAGGAATCACGCGGTGCCTGTGACGCGGCCTTCGGGCCGCTGCTACGGGGCCCCGTGTACCTCGTAGATCGCGTCGCCTGTATCGCGGCCAAGGCCGGCTCCTACCACGTACGGCGTAGGAGCCGACTTTAGTCGCGATGCAGACGACGCCGTTTCAAGACAATCGCTGCCACGGGTCAGCGTAGAAACCGCGCGACCGCCTGCGCCGCTGCCTCGATATGCTGCTCATGGCTGAACCCCGACGCCTTCAATGGCTTGAGGTCATGATTCCCCGCCACCAGCCAGCACAGCTCGATTTTTCCTGACAACACATACCCCTCCACGGCCGCCCGGTTGCCCAGCGCGTCGCGTTCGCCTTGCACGATAAGGGTCTGCGTCGCCAGCGCCGCCAGATGCTCAACCCTTGGTTTCTCCGGTTTGCCCGCGGCATAGAACGGATACCCCAGGCACACCAGCGCCGCAGCGCCCAACTCGTCCGCCAACAAGCTGGCCATGCGCCCACCCATGGACTTGCCGCCCATCGCCAGGGTGCCGGTCACCAGCGGCCGCACCTCGGTGTACACTTCGCGCCAGCATTCCAGCAGCTTGGGCTTGGGGTTGGGCGGGCGCTTGCCGCCGTCCAGGCGGCGCTGGGCCATGTAGGGGAACTCGAAGCGCAACACGCCGACGCCCCTAGCCGCCAGCTGCTCGCTGATGCTGGCCATGAAGCCGCTGTCCATGGGCGCGCCCGCGCCGTGGGCCAGTATCAGGCAGGCCACAGGCGCGCCCTGTGGCGCGTTCCACAGCCAGCCCCGGGCCTGGGCCAGCGCGGCCAATTGATCCTGGTCAATGCTGCAAGGCTGCGGCTCTTTCATGCTGGTTCCACCGTGAAAAAATAACGGCCGCCATGATGCCACGTCGGTGCCGCCACGCGGCAGCGCACGCGTGCGGTATGTCCACACAGCGACTAAGCTCATAGCGTTGAAAACTGGGCTGGACGGATATGTTTCCGGATGTTCAGAAACCCCTCCGCCAGCAACCCCGGCAAAGCCCCCAGCAACGCTGGAAGGCCCGCCACGTGGACGTCGGAGCGACCGACAAGAATTGCTAGCGATGATTGCTAGCAACTCTTGCATCACCCCTTTGCATTCTCCATACTGCGGCCGGTTTATAAATTCAATAACAACACCTGAACCGTGGATAACCCGCTATGAGCACAGTAATCGCTCCGACTGCGTACAACTACAAGGTGGTCCGGCAGTTCGCCATCATGACGGTGGTCTGGGGAATCGTCGGCATGGGCCTGGGGGTGTTCATCGCCTCGCAACTGGTCTGGCCGCAGCTCAACTTCGACCTGCCCTACACCACCTTCGGCCGCCTGCGCCCCCTGCACACTAACCTGGTGATCTTCGCCTTCGGCGGCTGCGCACTGTTTTCCACGTCCTACTACGTGGTGCAGCGCACGTGCCAGACGCGGCTGATTTCCGACGGCCTGGCGGCGTTCACGTTCTGGGGCTGGCAGGCGGTGATCGTCAGCGCCATCATCACCCTGCCACTGGGCTACACCACCACCAAGGAATACGCCGAGCTGGAATGGCCCATCGCCATCCTGCTGGCGATCGTGTGGATCTGCTACGCGATCACCTTCTTTGGCACCATCGTCAAGCGCAACACCAAGCACATCTACGTGGGCAACTGGTTCTACGGGGCGTTCATCCTGGTGACGGCGATGCTGCACATCGTCAACCACATCTCGCTGCCGGTCAGCCTGTTCAAGTCCTACTCGGCCTACGCCGGCGCCACCGACGCCATGATCCAGTGGTGGTACGGCCACAATGCCGTGGGCTTTTTCCTCACCACCGGTTTCCTGGGCATGATGTATTACTTCGTGCCCAAGCAGGCCGAGCGGCCGATCTACTCCTACCGCCTGTCCATCGTGCACTTCTGGGCGCTGATCACCCTGTATATCTGGGCCGGCCCGCACCACCTGCACTACACCGCCCTGCCCGACTGGGCGCAGTCGCTGGGCATGGTGATGTCGATCATCCTGCTGGCGCCCAGCTGGGGCGGCATGATCAACGGCATGATGACCCTCTCGGGCGCCTGGCATAAGCTGCGCACCGACCCGATCCTGCGCTTCCTGGTGGTGTCACTGGCGTTCTACGGCATGTCCACCTTCGAAGGCCCGATGATGGCCATCAAGACGGTCAACTCGCTGTCCCACTACACCGACTGGACCATCGGCCACGTGCACGCCGGGGCCCTGGGCTGGGTGGCGATGATCTCCATCGGCGCCGTCTACCACATGATCCCGAAACTGTTCGGCCGCGCGCAGATGCACAGCATCGGCCTGATCAACGCGCACTTCTGGCTGGCCACCATCGGCACCGTGCTGTACATCGCCTCCATGTGGGTGAACGGCATCACCCAGGGCCTGATGTGGCGCGCCATCAACGACGACGGCACGCTCACCTACTCCTTCGTCGAGGCCCTGCAGGCCAGCCACCCTGGCTACATCGTGCGCGCCCTGGGCGGCTCGTTCTTCGCCAGCGGCATGCTGCTGATGGCCTATAACGTGTGGCGCACCGTGCGCGCCTCCACGCCTGAAGAAGCTGAGGCGGCCACCCAGATCGCCGTCGTGGGGGCTCACTGATGAAACATGAAGTGCTCGAGAAGAACATCGGCCTGCTGGCCTTCTTCATGGTCATCGCCGTGGCCATCGGCGGCCTGACCCAGATCGTCCCGCTGTTTTTCCAGGACGTCACCAACAAGCCCATCGAAGGCATGAAGCCGCGCCCGGCCCTGGAGCTGGAAGGCCGCGACGTGTTCATCGCCAACGGCTGCGTGGGTTGCCATTCGCAGATGATCCGGCCGTTTCGCGCCGAGACCGAACGCTATGGCCACTACTCGGTGGCCGGCGAAAGCGTGTGGGACCACCCCTTCCTGTGGGGCTCCAAGCGCACCGGGCCGGACCTGGCCCGCGTGGGCGGGCGCTACTCGGACGACTGGCACCGCGCGCACCTGTACAACCCGCGCAACGTGGTGCCCGAGTCGGTGATGCCGGCCTACCCGTTCCTGGTGGAGCGCAAGGTCGACGCCAGCCTGACCGCGAAGAAGATGCAAGTGCTGCGTGAACTGGGCGTGCCCTACACCGACGCCGACATCGCCGGCGCCGAGGCGGCCGTCAAGGGCAAGACCGAAATGGACGCACTGGTGGCCTACCTGCAAGGCCTTGGCACCCTCATCAAGAGCAAACGGTGACGCACATGGATATCGGAACCATCCGAGGCCTGGGCACCGTCGTGGTGATGGTGGCCTTTATCGGCCTGGCGTTGTGGGTGTTCAGCGGCCGGCGCAAGAAGGACTTCGACGAAGCCACCTTGCTGCCGTTCGCCGATGATCCCGACGCCATCGCCAAGGTGGAACAAGCCCAGGCGCAAGCGCGCGCGTCCAGGAGTGACAAGCAATGACAACGTTTTGGAGTCTGTACGTAACCGTCCTCACCCTGGGCACCATCGTGTCCCTGACCTGGCTGCTGTTCTCCACCCGCCGCGGGCAGCGCAGCGAGGCCACCGAGGAAACCGTGGGCCACTCGTTCGACGGCATCGAGGAATACGACAACCCGCTGCCCAAGTGGTGGTTCATGCTGTTCGTGGGCACCATCATCTTCGCCCTCGGCTACCTGAGCCTGTACCCCGGCCTGGGCAGCTGGACCGGCCTGCTGCCCGGCTACCAGTACCTGGACAACGACACCAAGAAGCAGTTTTCCGACGGCAAGACCGGCTGGACCGGCGTGCACGAGTGGGAAAAGGAAATGGCCCGCGCTGACGCCCGCTTCGGGCCGATCTACGCCAAGTTCGCGGCCATGCCCATCGAAGAGGTGGCCAAGGACCCGCAGGCGCTGAAAATGGGCAGCCGCCTGTTCGCCAGCAACTGCTCGGTGTGCCACGGTTCCGACGCCAAGGGCGCCTACGGCTTCCCCAACCTGACGGACGAGGACTGGCGCTGGGGCGGCGAGCCCGCCACCATCGAGACCACCATCCTGGGCGGCCGCCACGCGGTGATGCCGGCCTGGGCCGAGGTGATTGGCGAACAGGGCGTGGCCGACGTCGCTGCCTTCGTCATCAGCCAGCTCGACGGCCGCAAGCTGCCCGACGACGCCAAGGCCGATGCCGCCAACGGCCAGAAAATCTTCGCCGCCAACTGCGTGGCCTGCCACGGCCCCGAAGGCAAGGGCACGCCGGCCATGGGCGCCCCCAACCTCACCCACCCGCAGGCGTTCATCTACGGCTCAAGCTTCGCCCAGCTGCAACAGACCATCCGCTACGGCCGCCAGGGCCAGATGCCGGCGCAGGAACTGCTGCAAGGCAAGGACAAGGTGCATTTGCTGGCGGCGTATGTGTACAGCCTTTCCCACGGAGACGAAAAGCCCCAGGAGTAACCCATAGCAGCTGCCGCCAGGCGGCGTCCGGCAACACACTGGCCGTGCCTGGCACTATGCGGCGCCTGTGACGCGGCCTAACGGCCGCTGCTACAGGATCTAACGACCGCGCCCCACCGTGAGGCTCACTGATGAGCAAGCAGATTCCGGTTCATGATGTCACCCCGCCGGCCGCGAAAGGCGACAGCGTCGACCTGTACGCGTCGCGGGAGAAGATCTACACCCGGGCCTTCACCGGGGTGTTCCGCAACCTGCGGCGGGTGGGTGGGGCGTTCCTGTTCCTGTTGTATTTCGGCACCGTGTGGCTGAACTGGGGCGGCCACCAGGCAGTGTGGTGGAACCTGCCGGAGCGCAAGTTCTACATCTTCGGCGCCACCTTCTGGCCGCAGGACTTCATCCTGTTGTCGGGCATCCTCATCGTCAGCGCCTTCGGGCTGTTCTTCATCACCGTGTTCGCCGGCCGCGTGTGGTGCGGCTACACCTGCCCGCAAAGCGTGTGGACGTGGATCTTCATGTGGTGCGAGAAGGTCACTGAAGGCGACCGCAACCAGCGCATCAAGCTCGACAAGGCGCCCATGAGCGCCAGCAAGTTCGGGCGCAAGGCCGCCAAGCACGGCCTGTGGCTGCTGATCGGCTTCGTCACCGGCATGACCTTCGTCGGCTACTTCTCGCCCATCCGCGAGCTGATCGGGGACTTCTTCAGCGGCCACGCCGACGGCTGGTCGTACTTCTGGGTCGGCTTCTTTACCCTGGCCACCTACGGCAACGCCGGCTGGCTGCGCGAGCAGGTGTGCATCTACATGTGCCCCTACGCGCGCTTCCAGAGCGTGATGTTCGACAAGGACACCCTCATCGTCTCCTACGACCCGCGCCGCGGCGAGAAACGCGGCCCGCGCAAGAAGGACGCGGACTACAAGGCCCAGGGCCTGGGCGACTGCATCGACTGCACGATGTGCGTGCAGGTGTGCCCCACCGGCATCGACATTCGCGACGGCCTGCAGATCGAGTGCATCGGCTGCGCCGCCTGCATCGACGCCTGCGACAGCATCATGGACAAGATGGACTACCCGCGCGGGCTGATCAGCTACACCACCGAGCACAACCTGTCCGGCCAGCAGACGCACAAGTGGCGGCCACGGCTGATCGGCTACGCCGTGGTGCTGCTGGTGATGATGGGCGTGCTGGCCGGGGCGTTCCTGACCCGCTCGCTGGTGGGTTTCGACGTGAGCAAGGACCGCGTGCTGTACCGCGAGAACGCCGAAGGGCGCATCGAGAACGTCTACAGCCTGAAGATCATGAACAAGGACCAGCGCGAGCATACCTACGTGATCGAGGCCAGCGGCCTGCCCGACCTGCGCCTGCAGGGCCGCAACGAAATCCGCGTGGCGGCCGGCGACATCGTCAGCCTGCCCGCCGAGCTGTCGGTAGCCCCCGAACAACTGCCTTCCAGCACCAACGAGGTGTACTTCAGCCTCAAGGACGCCGACGACGGCGCGGTGCATGTGCAGGCCAAAAGCCGTTTCATCGGCCCCCAAGTACGCTAAGGAACCCCCATGTTCAACGCCACGGCTGACGCCGCCACCCCTTGGTACAAGCACCTCTGGCCGTGGATACTCATCGCCATGCTGGCCTGCTCGGTAGCCCTCACCCTGTCCATGGTGACCATCGCCGTGGAGCACCCCGACAACCTGGTCACCGACAACTACTACGAGGCCGGCAAGGGCATCGCCCGCTCGCTGGAGCGCGAGCAGCTGGCGGTGGACCTCAAGCAGCGCGCCGACGTGACCCTGGACAGCCTCACCGGCGAGGTCGACGTGCAGCTCAGCGGCGCCAGCCAGCCAGCGCAAATCACTCTGAACCTGGTGTCGCCGACGCAGCCGGAGAAAGACCGTCGCATCGACCTGAACGCCGCCGGCAACGGCCGCTACGTGGGCCATGTGGTGGACCAGGTGCAGGGCCGGCGTTTCGTCGAGCTGCTAGGCGTACAGGGCGGCAAGACCTGGCGCCTGTTCGAGGAAGAACAGGTCAACCCGGACAAGCCCCTGACCCTGGGCGACGAGCCCCTGCAGGCCGCCGAAGCACCGCAGCGTTGATGCAAGCATGATTACCGCCTGCTACCACTGCGCCCTCCCCGTGCCACCCGGCCGCCCGTTCACGGCCACGGTGCTGGGCCAGCCGCGCGACTTCTGCTGCCCGGGCTGCCAGGCCGTGGCCCAGGCCATCGTCGACGGTGGCCTGGCCAGCTATTACCAGCACCGCGACCAGGCCTCGGCCAACCCCCAGGCACTGCCCCGCCAATTGCCCGACGAACTGGCGCTGTACGACCGCGCCGATGTGCAGCAGGGCTTCGTCCACGCCCAGGGCCCGCTGCGCGACACCACCCTGATGGTCGAAGGCATCACCTGCGCGGCCTGTGGCTGGCTGATCGAAAAACACCTGCGCAGCCTGGCAGGCGTGGTCGAGGCGCGGCTGAACCTGTCCAACCACCGCCTGTTCGTGCAATGGGCGGACGACCAGCACACCTTGAGCCAACTGCTGGCCGAGCTGCGCCACATCGGCTACGCCGCCCATCCGTGGCAGGCCGACCGCGCCGCGGAGCAATTGGCCGCCGACAACCGCCGCGCCCTGCGCCAGCTGGGGGTGGCCGGCCTGCTGTGGTTCCAGGCGATGATGGCAACCATGGCCACCTGGCCGGAATTCAACATCGACCTCAGCCCGCAGCTGCACACCATCCTGCGCTGGGTGGCGATGTTCCTCACCACGCCCATCGTCTTCTACAGCTGCGCGCCATTCTTCCAGGGCGCCCTGCGCGACTTGCGCACCCGCCACCTGACCATGGACGTGTCGGTGTCGCTGGCCATCGGCGGCGCCTACCTGGCGGGTATCTGGACCGCCATCAGCGGCAGCGGCGATTTGTACTTCGACGCCGTGGGCATGTTCGCCCTGTTCCTGCTGGCCGGCCGCTACCTGGAGCGCCGCGCCCGCGAACGCACGGCGGCGGCCACCGCGCAGTTGGTCAACCTGCTGCCACCCTCGTGCCTGCGCCTGGATGGCCAAGGCCATGCCGAGCGCATCCTGCTGGCTGAACTGGCCCTGCACGACCGCGTGCAGGTGCTGCCCGGCGCGGTGATTCCTGCCGACGGCCGCATCCTCCACGGCCAGTCCAGCGTCGACGAGTCGCTGCTGACCGGCGAATACCTGCCGCTGCCGCGCCAGCCCGGCGACAGCGTCACCGCCGGCACCCTCAACGTCGAGAGCAGCCTGACCGTCGAAGTCACGGCCCTGGGCAGCGACACCCGGCTGTCGGCCATCGTCCGCCTGCTGGAACGCGCCCAGGCGCAAAAGCCACGCCTGGCGCAGTTGGCCGACCGCGCGGCGCAGTGGTTCCTGTTGTTTTCCCTGGGCTGCGCGGCGGCCATCGGCCTGTTGTGGTGGCACCTGGATGCCGACCGCGCGTTCTGGGTGGTGCTGGCCATGCTGGTCGCCAACTGCCCCTGCGCGCTGTCGCTGGCCACCCCCACCGCCCTCACCGCCGCCACCGGCAGCCTGCACCGCCTGGGCCTGCTGCTGACCCGCGGGCATGTGCTGGAAGGCCTGAACCAGGTCGACACGGTAATCTTCGACAAGACCGGCACGCTCACCGAGGGCCGCCTGCAACTCACCAGCATCAACCCCTTGGCGCACCTGGACGGTGACCATAGCCTGGCCCTGGCTGCCGCGCTGGAAAGCCGCTCAGAACACCCCATCGCCCGTGCCTTCGGTCACGCGCGACTGGTGGCCGAGCAAGTGCGCAGCGAGCCGGGCCTGGGCCTGCAGGGTTGCGTCGAGGGTCAACCGCTGCGCATCGGCAACCCGGCCTGGGCCTGCGCCCTCAGCGCCAGCCCGGCCCCCATGCCACCCGACGACCACGGCCAGTGGCTGCTGCTGGCCGACGACCGCCAGCCGCTGGCCTGGTTCGGCCTCGATGACCGCCTGCGCGAGGACGCCAAGGCCTTGCTGGACGCCTGCCGTGCCCGCGGCTGGCAGACCTGGCTACTGTCCGGCGACAGCTCGCCCATGGTCCACGGCGTCGCCGCCGCCCTGGGCATCGACCAGGCCCAGGGCAGCCTGGCGCCGGACGCCAAGCTGGCCGTGCTGCAGCGCCTGCGCGGCCAAGGGCGCAAGGTGCTGGTGGTGGGCGACGGCGTCAACGACGTGCCGCTGCTGGCCGCCGCCGATGTCAGCGTGGCCATGGGCAGCGCCACGGACCTGGCCCGCACCTGCGCCGACGCCGTGCTGCTCAACAACCGCCTGGCCACCCTGGTGCAGGCCCTGCACATGGCCCGTCGCACCCGCCGGGTGATTATCCAGAACCTGGTGTGGGCGGCGCTGTACAATGGCCTGATGCTGCCCTTCGCCGCCGCTGGGCTGATCACGCCGATCTGGGCGGCACTGGGCATGTCGGCCAGCTCCCTGACCGTGGTGCTCAACGCCCTGCGCCTGGCCCGGGTGCCCGCGCCCCGACGCCCGGCAGCGACGCCCGCCACCCTTGCGACACCGGAGCTTGCATGCCCGCCCTCTACATCATGATTCCTGCCGCACTGGTGGTGGTCGCCATCGCCATCTACGTGTTCTTCTGGGCAGTGGACAGCGGCCAGTACGACGACCTCGACGGCCCGGCCCACAGCATCCTGTTCGACGACCAGGACCCACGCCACCAGGCCGCCGTCGACGAGGCCAACACCGCCAAGGACAACGCCCTCAAGGACAAGGCGCCGCCCCATGCTTGAGCTGGCGCCGCAACTGGTCTCGGCGCTGATCCTGGGGCTGTTGGGCGGCGGCCATTGCCTGGGCATGTGCGGCGGCCTGATGGGCGCCCTGACCCTGGCCATCCCGCCCGAGCAGCGCGGCCGCCGCCTGCGCCTGTTACTGGCCTACAACCTGGGGCGCATCGGCAGCTACGCCTGCGCCGGGCTGCTGCTGGGCCTGGCCGGCTGGGCGCTGGCCACCAGCCCCGCAGCCATGGCCTTGCGGGTGGTGGCGGCGCTGCTGCTGGTTGCCATGGGCCTGTACCTGGGCGGCTGGTGGAGCGGCCTGGTGCACATCGAACGCCTGGGCCGTGGCCTGTGGCGGTTGATCCAGCCCGTGGCCGGGCGCCTGCTGCCCGTCAGCAGCCTGCCGCGGGCGTTGCTGCTGGGCGGGCTATGGGGTTGGCTGCCCTGCGGGCTGGTGTACAGCACCCTGCTATGGGCCGCCAGCCAGGGCAACGCCGGCCGCAGCGCGCTGTTGATGCTGGCCTTCGGCTTGGGCACCTGGCCGGTCCTGCTGGCCACCGGCCTGGCCGCCGAGCGCACTCGCCAGCTGCTGCGCCGGCGCGGAGTGCGTGCGGCCGGTGGCCTGCTGGTGATCGCGTTTGGCCTGTGGACCCTGCCCGGCCCGCACCAGCACTGGCTGATGGGCCATTGAGCGGCGCTTGATGCACGTCAATACCGGTTGGCACGGGCGTCCCTAGACTAGCGAGCATGCACGCAAACCCGGGGAACCCGCATGCTCGACACCCTTGTCTGGGACGCTGACCTGATCCGCCGTCACGATCAGCCAGGCCCGCGCTACACGTCCTACCCAACCGCGGTTCAATTCAACAACCAGGTTGGCTCATTCGACCTGCTGCATGCCCTGCGCGACAGCCGCAAGGCCATGCGCCCGTTGTCGCTGTACGTGCACCTGCCGTTCTGCGCGCACATTTGCTACTACTGCGCCTGCAACAAGGTCATCACCAAGGACCGCGGTCGCGCCCAGCCCTACCTGCAACGCCTGGAACAGGAAATCCAGCTGATCGCCTGCCACCTCGATCCGCGCCAGCCCGTGCAGCAGTTGCACCTGGGCGGCGGCACGCCGACCTTTCTCAGCCATGACGAACTGCGCCAACTGATGGCCACCCTGCGCAGCCACTTCAACCTGCGCCTGGACGATAGTGGCGACTACGGCATCGAGATCGACCCGCGCGAGGCCGACTGGTCGACCATGGGCCTGCTGCGCGAGCTGGGTTTCAACCGCGTCAGCATCGGCGTGCAGGACTTCGACCCGCAGGTGCAGCGCGCGGTGAACCGCCTGCAGAGCCTGGAGGAGACCCGCGCCATCATCGAGGCCGCGCGCACCCTGCAGTACCGCTCGGTGAACCTGGACCTGATTTACGGCCTGCCGCGCCAGAGCGTCGAGAGCTTCGGGCGCACCGTCGACGAGGTGATCCAGCTGCAGCCCGACCGCCTCTCGGTGTTCAATTACGCGCACCTGCCCGAGCGCTTCATGCCCCAGCGGCGCATCGACCACGTCGAGCTGCCACCGCCGGGGGTAAAACTGCAGATGCTGCAGCGCACCATCGAGCAGCTGACCGGCGCCGGCTACCGCTACATCGGCATGGACCATTTCGCCCTGCCCGATGACGACCTGGCCATCGCCCAGGAAGAAGGCCAGCTGCAGCGCAACTTCCAGGGCTACACCACCCACGGCCATTGCGACCTGATCGGCCTGGGCGTGTCAGCCATCAGCCAGGTGGGCGACCTCTACAGCCAGAACAGCAGCGACCTCAACGAATACCAGGCCGCCCTGGCCGATGCCCAGCTGGCCACCGCCCGTGGCCTGGGCTGCAGCGCCGATGACCGCCTGCGGCGGGCGGTGATCCAGCAGCTGATCTGCCATTTCGAGTTGGCGTTTGCCGACATCGAGCAACGCTTCAACGTGGATTTTCGCGGCTACTTCGCCGACATCTGGCCGCAACTGCAGGCCATGGCCGCCGATGGCCTGATTGAATTGAACGACGCGGGCATGACCGTACGCCCGGTGGGCCGCCTGCTGGTGCGCTCATTGTGCATGCTGTTCGACGCACACCTTGAACCGCACAACCGCCAGCGTTTCTCCCGTGTCATCTGAGCTCGCCGGCTTACTTCGCCGCCAGCGCCCCGGCCTGGATCACCTGCTCGGGCGACAGGTTCTGGTCCTTCATGGCTTGCCCCAGGCTGTTGGTGGCCACCAGCAACGCTGCGTTGATAGCGTTGATCGCACTTTGCAGCGCGGCCATACGCGCCTGACGCTGCTGTGCAGGCAAGTCCTTGTCGTTGACCAGGGCCTGCAGCTCGGCGATTTTCTCGGCCAACTGCTTCTTCAATTCGCGGATCATTTTCAGGGTTTGCTGGATGGTCGGCGGCAACCCGCTTTCCTCTATGTCCTTATTGTTACTTTGGCTCGCGGCCTTGCTCACCCCTACCGCAGACAGGGTCACGGACACCGCCGGCGTGGCTGCAGGCTCGGTGCCATCATTGCTGGCCGCGGGCTGCGGATTACTGTCATGAATCTGCCATTGACTGGTGGTCGGCGTGTTGCGCGGGTCGAAAGTGAGCATCGCAAGGCTCCATGCGGATAGCGTGATGTCATTTGTATCGACAATGAAATAAATAACATGAGGCGCTTTCCATGACTAAACCGCGGCTGGTCTCATACGTTTCAAAAGCGTACCCTTACAGTCATTGTGTGTTTTTCCAAAGGATTTGAACTGATGTCCGAGCCAGTAAAAGTACGTACTGTCACTCAGGCCCACTGCAAGGATTGCAGCCTGGCACCCCTGTGCCTGCCCCTGTCGTTGAACCTGGAAGACATGGACGCCCTGGACGAGATCGTCAAGCGTGGCCGCCCGCTGAAGAAAGGCGAATACCTGTTCCGCCAGGGCGACCGCTTCGGTTCCGTGTACGCCGTACGCTCCGGCGCGCTGAAAACCTTCAGCCTCAGCGACGGTGGCGAAGAGCAGATCACCGGCTTCCACCTGCCCAGCGAACTGGTGGGCCTGTCGGGCATGGACGCGGAGGCCTACCCGGTCACCGCCCAGGCCCAGGAAACCACCTCGGTGTGTGAAATACCCTTCGAACGCCTGGACGAACTGAGCGTGCAATTGCCGCAGCTGCGGCGCCAGCTGATGCGCGTCATGAGCCGGGAGATTCGCGACGACCAGCAGATGATGTTGCTGCTGTCGAAGAAATCCGCCGACGAACGGATCGCCACGTTCCTGGTCAACCTCTCGGCGCGGTTCCGCGCCCGCGGCTTCTCGGCCAACCAGTTCCGCCTGAGCATGTCGCGCAACGAGATCGGCAATTACCTGGGCCTGGCCGTGGAGACGGTGTCGCGGGTGTTCACACGCTTCCAGCAAAGCGAGCTGATTGCCGCCGAGGGCAAGGAGATCCACATCCTCGACCCCATCCAGTTGTGCGCCCTGGCCGGCGGCACCCTGGAAGCCTGATTTCGACCTGACCGATCGAACAGGTATACTGGCGGGCATATTTTGCCTGCCAGGACCTTCCCACGATGGTTATCGATACCTTCAGCTTCAAATCCCTGATCCGCCCCGTCGTGGACTTCCCCAAGCCCGGTGTCATCTTCCGTGACATCACCCCACTGTTCCAGTCGCCCAAGGCGCTGCGCATGGTGATCGACAGCTTCGTGCACCGCTACATCGACGCCGACTTCACCCACATCGGCGCCATGGACGCCCGCGGCTTCCTGATCGGCTCCATCGTCGCCCACGAGCTGAACAAGCCGCTGATCCTGTTCCGCAAGCAGGGCAAGCTGCCCGCCGACGTGCTGGCCGAGGGCTACAAGACCGAATACGGCGAAGCGTTCCTGGAAGTGCACGCCGACAGCCTGTGCGAAGGCGACTCGGTGATTCTGTTCGACGACCTGATCGCCACCGGCGGCACCCTGATCGCCGCCGCCAACCTGGTGCGCCGGATGGGCGCGCGCGTGCATGAAGCCAGCGCGATCATCGACCTGCCGGAGCTGCTGGGTTCCCAGCGCCTGGAAGACATGGGTATTCCGACGTTCTGCCTGACCAACTTTGCGTTGACCGACATGTAATGCCAGACGCGGCCTGCGGCCGCTGCTACGGGTTGTGTAGCAGCGGCCGCAGGCCGCGTCCGCCGCACCGCCAATTCAAAGACTGATCGGCTTGCGCCCGGCAAAAGAATGCGCCAGCGTGCCGCCGTCGACCATCTCCAGCTCGCCACCCAGCGGCACGCCGTGGGCAATGCGCGAGGCCACCAGGCCCTTGCTGGCCAGCAGCTGGGCGATGTAATGGGCCGTGGCCTCGCCTTCAACCGTAGGGTTGGTGGCCAGGATCACCTCGGTGAAGGTGCCCTGCGCTTCGATGCGCGCCATCAGTTGCGGAATGCCGATGGCCTCCGGGCCCAGGCCGTCCAGCGGCGACAGGTGACCCTTGAGCACGAAGTAGCGGCCACGGTAGCCGGTCTGCTCCACCGCATACACGTCCACCGGGCCTTCCACCACGCACAGCAGGGTGTCGTCACGGCGGTGGTCGGCGCATTGCGGGCACAGGTCCTGCTCGGTCAGCGTGCGGCACAGGCGGCAGTGGCCCACGCCTTCCATGGCCTGGCTCAAGGCCTGGGCCAGCCGGGTGCCGCCGCTGCGGTCACGCTCCAGCAGTTGCAGCGCCATGCGTTGGGCGGATTTCTGACCCACGCCTGGCAAGGTGCGCAGGGCGTCGATCAGTTGGCGGATCAGTGGGCTGAAGCTCATGGGGTAAACGCCTGACAAAAACAACGAGACGCGGTTTATACCCGCGCCTCCGGGTGGCGTCAAATGCTCACGCCTCTGACACTTTGACCACCAGCTTGCCGAAGTTGCGCCCTTGCAGCAGGCCGATGAACGCCTCGGGGGCATTCTCCAGGCCGTCCACCACGTCCTCGCGGAAGCGCACCTTGCCGTCCCGCACCCAGGGCAGCATGGCCGCAGTGAATTCGGCCTGGCGGTCGCCGAAGTCATCGAAGACGATAAAGCCCTGCATGCGGATGCGTTTGGTCAGCAGCAGCCGTGGCAGCAGCGACAAGCGGTCGGGGCCAGCCGGCAGTTCCGTGGCGTTGTACTGGGCGATCAGGCCACACACCGGAATGCGCGCGCAGGGGTTGAGCAGCGGCATCACCGCGTCGAACACCGCGCCGCCGACGTTCTCGAAATAGATGTCGATGCCCTGGTCGCAAGTGGCGGCCAGGTCCTGGGCGAAGGTTCGCGACTTGTGGTCCAGGCAGGCATCGAAGCCCAGTTCGTCCACCACGTAGCGGCACTTATCGGCACCGCCGGCCACACCCACCACTTTCAAGCCCTTGAGCTTGGCCACCTGCCCCACCACCGAACCCACGGCGCCGGACGCTGCGGCCACCACCAGGGTTTCACCGGCCTTGGGCTCGCCGATGTGCATCAGCCCCATGTAGGCAGTCATGCCGGGCATGCCCAGCACGCCCAGGGCCAGGGACGGGTTAGGGATGCCGGCGGGCAGCACGATGAGGTCGTCGCCGTTGGAGATGCTGTGGCTCTGCCAGCCGGTCATGCCCACCACCTGGTCGCCCACGTGGTATTTGGGGTGGCGCGACTGCTCGACCACGCTCACGGCGCCGCCGGTCATCACCTCGTCGATCTGCACCGGCGCGGCGTAGGACGGCGCGTCGCTCATGCGCCCACGCATGTAGGGGTCCAGCGACAGATAGAGGGTGCGCAGCAGCACCTGGCCGTCTTCAAGGTCCGGCAGCGCCACGCGCTCCAAGCGGAAGTTTTCCGGGGTGGGGGCGCCCTTGGGGCGCGAAACCAGCACGATGCGCTGGTTGAGGGTGAGGTCCTGTGACATCGAGGGGCTCCTTGGTAGAGGGCAATACAGATGCAGACCCTACCACGCCCCCCGACGTTCCCCGTAGCAGCGGCCGAAGGCCGCGTCCCAGGCACCACGTTACCCCCTGACGCGGCCTGGCGGCCGCTGCTACAGGATAAAACAACAATGCCAGGCGGGTGCCTGGCATTGGGGTGCAGCGCAAGGTGCCTTAGAACGGCATCTTGAAACCTGGAGGCAGTTGCATGCCAGCGGTCATGCCGCCCATTTTTTCCTGGCTGTTGGCTTCGATCTTGCGCACGGCGTCGTTGACGGCGGCGGCGATCAGGTCTTCCAGCACTTCCTTGTCTTCCTGCATCAGGCTGTCATCCAGGCTGATGCGCTTGACGTCGTGACGACCGGTCATCACCACGCTCACCAGGCCGGCGCCGGATTGACCGGTCACTTCGGCGTTGGCCAGTTCTTCCTGCATCTTGGCCATTTTTTCCTGCATCTGCTGCGCCTGCTTCATCAGGCCGGCCATGCCACCTTTCATCATGGGGATCACCTCATCGGTTGTTTGGTTGGCCGCACGGCGCCTCGCTCAGGAGGCACCGCGCGTGGTTAACGGGTTACTGGCTTTGGCTGACCAAAGCGTCGACAGGTTCAATAGTATCCTCACGCACCACCGCGCCGAACTGGCGAATCATCTGCTGGATGAACGGATCGCCATGGATCGAGGCCTCGGCTTCGCCCTGGCGCTCGGCGCGGCGACGCGACGCCGCCTGGGCCGGGGTTTCCTGCTCGGGGCGGATCAGCTCCATGGTCAGCGTCAGGGTGCGGCCGTGGTACTGGTTCAGCGCCTCGTTCAGGCGGCGCTGCTGGGTGGCGTTGAACAGCGCGCTGTGGGCCGGGTCCAGGTGCAGCAGCCAGTGGTCGCCGTCCACGGCAATCAGGGTGCAGTTGGCGGCGATGCTGCCGGTCATGCCGGAAATCGGCAGCTTGGGGAACAGTTCGAGCCATTGCAGGGCCAGGCCGGTGGCCGGCTTGGAGGCTGGCAGCGGCTCGGGGGCGGCAACCGGCTCGGGCGCGCTCTCGCTGGCCAGTTCGTCCAGGTAGCTGTAGCCCCCGGCGTCCATGTCCGGCGCGTAGTAGTCCTCGTCCATCGGCGGCTCGTCGTCGCGGTCCATGCCGGCGGGCAGGTACTCGATGGGTGGCACGTCCATTTCCGGGGCCGGCGGCACCACGCTGGCGGGCACCGGCGTCGGCATGGGCGTGAGCGCCGGCTGTTCGGCGACCACGTCCAGCAGGGGTTCTTCCAGGGGCACCGGCAACGGGTCCGGCTCCACTTGGGCGGCAGGCGGCGGCTCGATGGGCGCCGGCTCGTTCCACGGCAGGTCGACATCGGCCACGGCCGGCGCTGGCTGGGCCGGTGGCTCAGGGGTGGGTGCAGGCGCGGGCGGCGCCACCACCGGTGCGGGCGGTGGCGCGACAGGGGCCGGTGCGGGGGCGGCAATGGCCGCCACGGTGGGCGCGGCAGCCGGGGCTTGCGGGGACTCAGCCGTGGCTTGGCTGGTCCCCACCGGCTTTAGCACCGGCCTGGGGGCATCGCCGGTATCCGCCGGGCGGAAGGCCAGCATGCGCAGCAGCACCATCTCGAAGCCGCTGCGTGGGTCTGGTGCCAGCGGCAGGTCACGACGGCCAATCAGGCCCATCTGGTAATAAAACTGTACGTCCTCGGCCGGCAGCGCCTGGGCCACCGCCAATACGCGGTCACGGTCGCCGTGGCCGTTGTCCACGGCCTCCGGCAACGCCTGGGCCACGGCCACGCGGTGCAGCACGTTGAGCATTTCCGCCAGCACGCCGTTCCAGTCCGGGCCCTGTTCGGCCAGGTGGCGCACGGCTTCCAGCAGTGCTCGGGCGTCGCCTTCGAGCAACGCCTGCAGCACGCCGTACACCTGGCCGTGGTCCAGGGTGCCGAGCATGGCACGCACGTCAGCGGCCAGCACCTTGCCTTCACCGAAGGCAATGGCCTGGTCGGTGAGGCTCATGGCGTCGCGCATGGAGCCATCGGCGGCGCGGCCCAGCAGCCACAGGGCGTCGTCCTCGAACGGCACCTGTTCGGCGCCCAGCACATGGCTGAGGTGCTCGACCACCCGCTCCGGGGTCATGTTCTTCAGGGAGAACTGCAGGCAGCGCGACAGGATGGTGGCGGGCAGCTTCTGCGGGTCGGTGGTGGCGAGGATGAACTTGACGTAGGGCGGCGGCTCTTCCAGCGTTTTCAGCAAGGCGTTGAACGAGTGGCTGGACAGCATGTGCACTTCGTCGATCAGGTAGACCTTGAAGCGCCCGCGGCTCGGGGCGTACTGCACGTTGTCGAGCAGCTCGCGGGTGTCCTCGACCTTGGTGCGGCTGGCGGCGTCGATCTCGATCAGGTCGACGAAGCGACCCTCGTCGATCTCGCGGCACACCGAACATTCGCCGCATGGCGTGGAGGTAATGCCAGTCTCGCAGTTCACGCACTTGGCGATGATACGGGCGATGGTGGTCTTGCCCACGCCGCGGGTACCGGTGAACAGGTAGGCGTGGTGCAGGCGCTGGTTGTCCAGCGCATTGATCAGAGCCTTGAGCACATGGGTCTGGCCAACCATTTCGCGGAAGGAGCGCGGACGCCATTTACGGGCAAGAACCTGATAACTCATCGAAAACCGTCGCAACTAGAATGCCAAAGACCGCTAATCGTAGCGGAGCAGGGGCAAAAATGCATCCAATGCTTGCCGATCAAGCGTCACCGGGCATGACGAAGGCCAGATAGTGGCTAAGCTGATGGCTTGTACGCGTTTTTACGGCATGGAGACGCCGATGCGCCTGACCTTGACCGCGCTGCTGCTGATTGCCGGCCAATGCCTGGGGGCGCCCGCGCCGCTGCGCTTTTCCATCGCCGAAAGCTGGACCATGCCCCTGGTGCAAGTGACCAATGGCGCCCCCACCCAGGGCATCCTGTACGACATGATGCAGAGCCTGGCGCGCCAGGTGGGGGCGCCCGCCGAATTCCACGTCATCGCCCGCCTGCGCCTGCAGGCTGCCATGGAGCATGGCGACGTGGACGTGCGCTGCTACGCCGCCCAGTCGTGGCTGCCGGGGCTGTCGGGCGACTATATATGGAGCCTGCCGCTGATCACCCAGCGCGACTACCTGGTGGCCCGCGCCGACGATACCCAGCCCGTGAACCTCGACACCCTGCCCGCCCAGCCTATCGGCACCGTGCTGGGCTACACCTATGACGCCCTGCAGGCGCGCCTGGCCAGCGGCCAACTGGTCCGCGACGACGCCCGCGGCCAGGACCAGGTGCTGCAGAAGCTGCTGGCGCGCCGCTACCGCTACGCCATGACCAACAAGCTGTCCCTGGACTGGTTCAACCGGCAATTGCCGCCTGCCCAGCAGCTCAAGCCAGTGGCCTTCGTCGAGGAGCAGGCGCTGGGCTGCTACGTGCGCAACGACCCGGCGGTGCCGGTGCAACGGATATTGCGCACCCTGCTGCGCATGAAGATGTCCGGCGAGATCGACCAACTGGTGCAGCACTACACCGGAACCCCGTAGCAGCTGCCGAAGGCTGCGTCAGCTCCCCGCGCGCTACCGGGGACGCAGCCTTCGGCAGCTGCTACGGATTGTTGTATCATCCTCGACAAATTGATTCAAAATGTAAGGGACTACAATGAAATACCTGCGCCCCCTGCTGGCCGCGGCGTTGCTGTGCGCCGTGCAACTCCCCGCCTACGCCGATGCGCCGCCCGCCGCCGCACAAACCCACCCGGCCATGACCGCCGAACAACTGCTGGCTTCGCTCAAGCCCCAGCACGGCACTGTCCAGCTGCCGGGCGATATCGCCACCCTGACGCTCAACGACGATTTCTATTACCTGTCCCCCGGCGACACCGAGCGCGTGCTGAACATCGGCTGGGGCAACCCGCCCGGCATCAAGACCCTGGGCATGATCGTGCCGAAGGCCACCAACCTGCTGTCCGAAGGCGGCTGGGGCGTGATCGTCAGCTACACCGAGGACGGCCACATCGCCGACGATGACGCGGCCAAGATCGACTACAACCAGTTGCTCAAGGACATGCAGGCCGAGGACGAGGACGACAACAAGGCGCGCCACGAGCAAGGCTACGACGGCATTACCCTGGTGGGCTGGGCCGAACCGCCGCACTACGACCAACAGAGCCACAAGATCTACTGGGCCAAGGAACTGAAGGCCGAGCACGCCGACGTCAACAGCCTGAACTACAGCATTCGCGTGCTGGGGCGCAAAGGCGTGCTGGAACTCAACGCCGTGGCCGCCATGAGCGACCTGCCGACCATCAAGCGCGAACTGCCCCAGGTGATGGGCTTCGCCGATTTCACCGACGGCAACCGTTACGCCGACTACAGCCCGGCCACCGACAAGCTGGCCGCCTACGGCCTGGCCGCGCTGGTGGCGGGCGGCGTGGCCAGCAAGGCCGGCTTGTTCGCCAAGCTGGGGCTGATGCTGCTGGCGCTGAAGAAGTTCGTGATCATCGGCGTGGTGGCCGTCGCGGCGTTCGTGCGCAAGCTGTTCAGCCGCCAGCGCTGAAGGCCATCACGACGCCACGGCGGCAGGCCCCAGCAACGCCTCGGTGCTATGGCTGAAGCCGCCGTCGTCGGTGCCCAGCATGCGGTTGTAGATCAGGCGGCTGAGCACCGACTGCGGCAGGTTGAAGTTGCGCCGGAACGGCGTGACGATCCATTCATTGGCCATGGTTTTCTCCATCAGGCGCTCGAAACTGCCCACCACGGTCTTGGCCGCATGGTCGCGGCTGACCCCGCCACGCTGGTAGAACGCCGCGGCATCCCGAGCTGCCCGGTACAGCACGTTGCACACCTGGGCCACGGTGTAGCTGCGCAACGCCGTGACAATCATGGCTCGGGTCTTGTCGCCGGCGCGGTAGCCCAGGCGGTACTCCTCCAAGGCCATCTCCAGGAACGCCAGGCATTCGAGCAACGCCAGTTCGTTGCAGCAGCCGCGCAGCTCCGTTGCCCCGGCGAGGAGGAAATCAGGGTGCAGGACGTGATGCTCCAGCAAATCGTACAGCGCAGGCCCGGCAACACCCGGCACGGTGGGCAACCAGCGCACTTCATTGAAGTGCACGCGGGCGTTCTGGTCCTTGTCGAGGTCGATGGCGGCCGGGTCCGAGGCCGGGTCCACGGCGATCACCCCCGCGCGCCACAGGTCATTGATCAGCTCCCGGTCCATGTCGCGCTGGGGCGTCAACCGTTCCTGGCGCACCTGGCAGTAGGGGCGGATGTGCGACAGGTCCTCGCTGCCGGCGTACTTCAGCAAGGCCAGCAGGTACAGGCAGTGGCGTGGCGCCAGCGCCGACAGCGGCCGCCCCTCGGCCATGGCCTGCTCGAACGCCTGCACGATGCGCAGGCGCTTGGCGATGGCCAGTTGTTCCTGTTCGCTGGCCTGGCATGCGTCGCAGCGAAACGGCCGCCCCTCGCTGCGGGAAATGAAATCGGTGCGGGTGGCGAACAGCAGCGGCTCGGCGCAGCGTGCGCATTTCATCACCGTGGACCAGGCCCGGGAATGGCGCCGCACCACGGCCGTCAGCTCGGACTGGCTCAGGCCTTCGTCGCGGTAGATGCGCGCCACAGTCTCGGCGAACCGCCCGCTGTCGGCGTCCAGGCGCCAGTAGCGCAGGCACAGGGCACGTGTCTCGGGGTCGGCGTCCAGGTACTCGATATACAGGCCTGGGTGTTCGGTCATGGGGCTGGTCTCGGGTGGCTTTTACAGTGCCACCACTGTAGAGCCCCCGCCGTGGCGAGAAAGCCGGACGAGTCCCAAGCAAAAGCGTGAAATTTCCGAAGCCCTTGAAGTGCGCTTCCTACAAACGCGCCCGGCCGCGTCCGCGGCAACGCGGTGCCAAGGACGCGGCCGGCGGCCGCTGCTACGGGTTAGTAAGTGCCCACTACGTGGCGTACGCGCTCCAGGGCATGGCGCAGCGCGCCCATGTCCACCGAGCCCAGCGCCAACCGGATGGCGTGGGGCACGTGCGCCGAGGTGGCGAACAGCTCGGCAGTCGACACCGCGACCTGCTCGCGCAACAGCGCCACGGCCACCTGGTCGGCGCGCAATTCCTCGGGCAGCGGCAGCCAGATGAAGTAGGACGCAGGGTGGCGCACCAGCGGCATGCCCTTGAGCACCTGCCCTGCCAGGACTTGCCGGCCCCGTGCGTCCTGGCGCTTGTAGGCCTCGCATTGACTGACCGTGCCGTCCTTCAGCCACTGGCAGGCGATGGCCGTCATCACCCCCGGGGTGTTCCAGTGGGTGGCGCGGATCATCCGCTCGATGGCCGCCACCCACGGCAGCGGCGCCGCCACGAAGCCCACGCGCAGGCCAGTGGCCACGCTCTTGGAAAACCCCGACACATAGACCGTCCGTTCCGGCGCGAAGGTGGCCAAGGGTGGCGGTGCGTCCTCTACCAGAAAGGCGTAGGCAGCGTCCTCGATAACGATCAGATCATGCCGACGCGCCACTGCCGCCAGCTGTTCACGCTGCGCGCCTTCCATCACCCATCCCAGCGGGTTCTGCAGGGTCGGCATGCAGTACAGCGCCCGCACACGACGGCGCTGGCACAACGCATCCAGCGCCTCGAGGTCAGGCCCTTGCCCTTTCACCGGGATCGGCACCAGTTCCACCCGATGGGCCTCGGCGACAATTTTGAACCCCGGGTAGGTCAAGGCATCCACTGCCACCACGTCACCGGGCTGCAGCAGCCCCATCACCGTCACGGCCAGGCCGTGCTGGGCGCCCGTGACAATCAGCGTCTGTTCGGCGCTCACCTCCAGCCCCTGGGCCTGCAGGTATCCCGCCATCGCCGCGCGCTCCAGCGGCCGGCCGGCGTGGGGCTGGTAGCGCAGCAGCGCCTCCAGGTCGCCGGCGGTAGCGAGGTTGCGCAGCGCTGCGCGCAGCCTGTCGGCCTGGCCGGGCATGGAGGGGTAATTGAAATTGAGGTCGAGCATGCCGGCGGCCACGGGCGCCTGGTCCACGCCGTGGCCGGCGGGCAACTGGGTGTCGCGCACGAAGGTGCCGCGGCCGGTCTCGCCACTGACCAGGCCCATGCTCGCCAGCTCGGCGTACACCCGCGTCGCCGTCACCAGCGCCAGGCCATGCTCGCCGGCCAGCTCGCGATGGGTAGGCAAGCGCGTGCCGGGCAGCAGGCGGCCGGCATGAATGTCAGCAGCAAAGCGGTCCACCAGTTGCTTGTAACGAGCGCGGGCCATAGGCAGATGTATCCATGACAATCATTTGATTGTGCTGATTTTCGCTCCTAGGATGGATCGCCTGCAATCCCCACTCCCTTCAGGAAACGCCATGGAACGCACCAGCACCACCGCCCCCTTCGCCAAGCCCTCCAGCGGCTGGCTCAACGGTTTCATCGGCGTGCTGATCTTCAGCGGCTCGCTGCCCGCCACGCGCCTGGCGGTGCTGGATTTCGACCCGTTGTTCCTCACCGTTGCCCGCGCCACGCTGGCGGGGCTGCTGGCCCTGGCCGTATTGCTGTTGTTCAAGGAGCGGCGCCCGGGGCGTGGGCAGCTGTTCTCGCTGGGCATCGTGGCGCTGGGCGTGGTGGTCGGCTTCCCGCTGCTGACGGCCTTGGCGCTGCGCCATGTCACCTCTGCCCATTCCATCGTCTTCCTCGGCCTGCTGCCCATGGCCACGGCGATGTTTGCCGTGCTGCGCGGCGGCGAGCGGCCGCGGCCGGCGTTCTGGCTGTTCTCGGTGATCGGTGCCCTGCTGGTGGTCGGCTACGCCTTGGCCCAGGGGGTAGCGGCAGCGCCACTGGGCGACCTCCTGATGCTCGGCGCGGTGCTGGTCTGCGGCCTGGGCTACGCCGAAGGCGCTGCCCTGTCGCGCAGCCTGGGCGGCTGGCAGGTGATCTCCTGGGCGCTGGTGCTGGCCCTGCCCTTCATGGCCGTGGCCACTGCGTTGCTGATGCCGCCCAGCTTCGCCAACGTGCACCTGGCCGGCTGGTTGAGCCTGGGCTACGTGGCGTTGTTCAGCATGTTCATCGGCTTTGTGTTCTGGTACCGCGGCCTGGCCCAGGGTGGCATCGCGACGGTGGGGCAATTGCAGTTGCTGCAACCGTTCTTCGGCCTGGCGTTGGCAGCGACGGTGCTCGGGGAGCAAGTGAGCTGGGGAATGCTGGGGGTGACGATGGGCGTGATTGGCTGTGTGGCCGGGGTGCGGCGGTTCGGGCGCTGAGGCCAGTACCGGCATCTTGCTTGACACTCGTGCACCGCGCCAAGCAGTGTAGAGGCGCACCACAGTCAATCTTCTTCCCTGCCAAGGATGCCTATGCCGACTGTAATGGATTACGCCGCCCTGCTCGCCCTCGCCGAGAAAACCGCCGCCGTTGCCATTCCCTGTAGCTGTACCGCCAAACCCCTGGTGGGGTGGGAGGGCTGGCCGGTAACCCTGCGCGAAGCCCAGTTCACCCAGGTGGGCACCCTTGCGCAGTTCGACGCCGACCAGGCCACGCTTGACGAATACCACCCCGCAGGCACCAGTTACTGGTCAGCGCACGCGCCCATCGCGCCGCTGTATTACCCCTACAACCAATGCGGGGTGTGGCAATGCAGCGCGTGCGGGCGGGCCTACCTGCGCTACAACGACGATGGCGCCTACCATTCCGAAAGCCGCATCCGGCTGCTTGGCGCCACATTGCTGGTGGACGCCCCGCACCCGCACGGCGGGCGTTGACAGCCTAGGGTCTGTATGAAATGTGTTCCAGCGAAGGCCAGGCAAGGCGAAAACAGGCGAGGAAGCGGAGTTTACGGGTTGTAAATGAGCATTCCGAGCCTGTTTTCAACGCAGCATGGGCGAGCTGGGATACATTTCGTACAGAGCCTACGTGTACCAACGGCTCAAGGGCATGGGCTGCCCGCCCTGCACAGCCTGCACCGTGGTGAACAGGTCGATCATGCGCAGCAGGTAGGTATGCTGCTCGCGCAGTGTCGCCGCGCCCTGCCGCGCAATGGCCTGGCGCTCGTCCTCGTGTTCCAGGTAATAGGCGCAGATCTCCAGCAGGTCCTGGGTGTCACGGAAAATCACCAGGTCCTTGCCGTTGGTGAACAGCTTGCCCAGGTCCTGCTTGTCGTTGGTCAGCAGGAAACCGCCGCAACTCAGCACATCGAAAATGCGCATTGGCAGCCCGTACTCGACGAACGAGCGGCTGAGGTTGAGGTTGATCTTCGACTGCTGGAAAATCTTCGGCATCGTCTCGAAATGATCCGCGTGCCCGGCATATCCCTGAATCTGTCCTTCCCATTCGCTGTTGCCGTACACCCGCAGGTCGAAACGCTGTTCAACCTGGCGCACCAGGCCAATTCGCTCTTGCCAGGAGTGTTCGCGCGCGAGCAGGTAAGCCAGCTTTTCCGCGGGGCTGAGCAAGTGTTCGCCGGTGAGCCCGTAGCCGGATTCCCGGTTGACGTCGGCAATCAGCGCCTCGTCGATGTGCTCGGCCAGGGTAAAGGTTGCGCTGGGTTGGTCCAACGACTGGATCAACGCCGCGCAGCGAGCGCTGGTGCTTGGCGATAACCTGGGCTGGATCAGCGAGGCGTACTCGGTCCTGGTCAGGTTGGCGACAAAACTGATGTCGTGCACAAGGTCCACGGCCGCGCCTTGTTGCTGGAGCTGCTCGATGCGCCCCGGGTTGGCGGCCACCGGCAAATGGTAAATCTGCCGCACCCCACGCGCCCTCAAGCGCTGGGCAATGGCCGCGTCGTAGGCGAAGGTGAAACTGTGCGAATGTTTGACGGCGCCGTCGTAGAGCGGATAACACGGCGTATCGATGACCCACGCCAGGTAGGTGACCTTCAGCAGTTCGCAGACTTCGGAGATGTAGCGGTTGAAGTTGATGGTCAGCACATAGTCCGGCCGGCTGCTCATCAAGCCCATCACGTTATCTTCGGTGATGGGCAGGCAGGTAACGCGAAAGCCGAGGGTGCGCAGCGCGTCGGCGCAGTCCCGGGACACCACCGGCGCCTCGAATACCACGACCAGGGCGGCCGATTGGGGTTGTTCAGCGTCCACGGCAAAGTCTCTGAAAGTGAAGGTCGAAAGCCTACCATAGCAGGGGTGGCGGCCCTAGACGCAGCCTGCGGCAGCGGCCACGTGAGTCTAGAGTTGCTTTATCCGCCCTACAGCAGAAACGGAAATTCCATGTTCAAACGGACCTTGGCGATCCTCGCCGCCCTCACCTCGCTTCCCGCCCATGCCGGCACCCTGTGCAACCTGGTCACCGACGCGAAAACCTCCGCCGTCCTTGAGCAAACCGGCGACTGCACCACCCGCGTCACCCCCGCCTCCACCTTCAAGCTCGCCATCAGCCTGATGGGCTTTGATGCCGGTTACCTGCACGACGCCCATACCCCGCTGCTCAACTACCAACCCGGCGACCCCGACTGGGGTGGTGCCAACTGGCTGCAACCCACCGACCCGGCGCGCTGGATCAAATACTCGGTGGTCTGGTACTCCCAGCGCATCACTCATGCCCTGGGGGCCGCCAAGGTCGGCCACTACACCCGCGCGTTCCGCTACGGCAACGCCGACCTGTCTGGCGACCCGGGCAAAGCCAACGGCCTGGACCGCGCCTGGATCGGCTCCTCGCTTAAAATCTCGCCGGTGGAACAGGCCGCGTTCCTGCAACGGCTGGTGAACCGCACGTTGCCGGTGAGCCGCCATGCCATGGACATGACTGCGCGGCTGGCGCTGATTGATGAACGCCCTGACGGTTGGGAAATACATGGCAAGACGGGCATGGCGTACCCACGCGATGCCAATGGGGTGAGCGATGAAGCCCATGGCTATGGATGGTTTGTGGGCTGGGGTATGAAGGCTGGGCGCACGGTGGTGTTCGCACGGCTGGTGCAGGACGAGCAGGCCGGGGGTGTTTCAGCAGGATTGCGAGCGCGCGGGGAAGTGCTGCGCGATTGGCCCACAATAACAACCCACCCGTAGCAGCTGCCGAAGGCGGCGTCCGGGGTTTGCAGAGTGCCCGGTCGTTAAGCGGGGGCTTCGGACGCGGCCCCTGGCCGCTGCTACGTGCGGTGTACCTGACATGGCGCCCACGCGCCCGCGTAGCAGCGGCCGCAGGCCGCGTCCGGGATTTTTTGCACACGCCAGAAAGACAAAACCCCCACCTGCCTGCGCAGATGGGGGTTTCGGAATTTAATCTTGACGATGACCTACTCTCACATGGGGAAACCCCACACTACCATCGGCGATGCATCGTTTCACTGCTGAGTTCGGGATGGGATCAGGTGGTTCCAATGCTCTATGGTCGTCAAGAAATTCTGTAGCCAGGATGCCCTTTGGGAGGCATTCCAGCGAATCGGGTATGTGATGGTATTTGTGAATCAGCAAACTTTCGGTTCGTATCATCTTCACAACACCGCAATCTGGTCATTCGACGCAAATTGCTTGGGTGTTATATGGTCAAGCCTCACGGGCAATTAGTATTGGTTAGCTCAACGCCTCACAGCGCTTACACACCCAACCTATCAACGTCGTAGTCTTCGACGGCCCTTTAGGGAACTCAAGGTTCCAGTGAGATCTCATCTTGAGGCAAGTTTCCCGCTTAGATGCTTTCAGCGGTTATCTTTTCCGAACATAGCTACCCGGCAATGCCACTGGCGTGACAACCGGAACACCAGAGGTTCGTCCACTCCGGTCCTCTCGTACTAGGAGCAGCCCCTCTCAAATCTCAAACGTCCACGGCAGATAGGGACCGAACTGTCTCACGACGTTCTAAACCCAGCTCGCGTACCACTTTAAATGGCGAACAGCCATACCCTTGGGACCGGCTTCAGCCCCAGGATGTGATGAGCCGACATCGAGGTGCCAAACACCGCCGTCGATATGAACTCTTGGGCGGTATCAGCCTGTTATCCCCGGAGTACCTTTTATCCGTTGAGCGATGGCCCTTCCATACAGAACCACCGGATCACTAAGACCTACTTTCGTACCTGCTCGACGTGTCTGTCTCGCAGTCAAGCGCGCTTTTGCCTTTATACTCTACGACCGATTTCCGACCGGTCTGAGCGCACCTTCGTACTCCTCCGTTACTCTTTAGGAGGAGACCGCCCCAGTCAAACTACCCACCATACACTGTCCTCGATCCGGATAACGGACCTGAGTTAGAACCTCAAAGTTGCCAGGGTGGTATTTCAAGGATGGCTCCACGCGAACTGGCGTCCACGCTTCAAAGCCTCCCACCTATCCTACACAAGCAAATTCAAAGTCCAGTGCAAAGCTATAGTAAAGGTTCACGGGGTCTTTCCGTCTAGCCGCGGATACACTGCATCTTCACAGCGATTTCAATTTCACTGAGTCTCGGGTGGAGACAGCGCCGCCATCGTTACGCCATTCGTGCAGGTCGGAACTTACCCGACAAGGAATTTCGCTACCTTAGGACCGTTATAGTTACGGCCGCCGTTTACCGGGGCTTCGATCAAGAGCTTCGCGTTAGCTAACCCCATCAATTAACCTTCCGGCACCGGGCAGGCGTCACACCCTATACGTCCACTTTCGTGTTTGCAGAGTGCTGTGTTTTTAATAAACAGTCGCAGCGGCCTGGTATCTTCGACCGGCATGGGCTTACGGAGCAAGTCCTTCACCCTCACCGGCGCACCTTCTCCCGAAGTTACGGTGCCATTTTGCCTAGTTCCTTCACCCGAGTTCTCTCAAGCGCCTTGGTATTCTCTACCCAACCACCTGTGTCGGTTTGGGGTACGGTTCCCGGTTATCTGAAGCTTAGAAGCTTTTCTTGGAAGCATGGCATCAACCACTTCGTCGCCTAAAGGCAACTCGTCATCAGCTCTCGGCCTTAGGATCCCGGATTTACCTAAGATCCCAGCCTACCACCTTAAACTTGGACAACCAACGCCAAGCTGGCCTAGCCTTCTCCGTCCCTCCATCGCAATAACCGGAAGTACAGGAATATTAACCTGTTTTCCATCGACTACGCTTTTCAGCCTCGCCTTAGGGACCGACTAACCCTGCGTCGATTAACGTTGCGCAGGAAACCTTGGTCTTTCGGCGTGGGTGTTTTTCACACCCATTGTCGTTACTCATGTCAGCATTCGCACTTCTGATACCTCCAGCAAGCTTCTCAACTCACCTTCACAGGCTTACAGAACGCTCCTCTACCGCATCACCCAAAGGTGATACCCGTAGCTTCGGTGCATGGTTTTAGCCCCGTTACATCTTCCGCGCAGGCCGACTCGACTAGTGAGCTATTACGCTTTCTTTAAAGGGTGGCTGCTTCTAAGCCAACCTCCTAGCTGTCTAAGCCTTCCCACATCGTTTCCCACTTAACCATGACTTTGGGACCTTAGCTGACGGTCTGGGTTGTTTCCCTTTTCACGACGGACGTTAGCACCCGCCGTGTGTCTCCCATGCTCGGCACTTGTAGGTATTCGGAGTTTGCATCGGTTTGGTAAGTCGGGATGACCCCCTAGCCGAAACAGTGCTCTACCCCCTACAGTGATACATGAGGCGCTACCTAAATAGCTTTCGAGGAGAACCAGCTATCTCCGAGCTTGATTAGCCTTTCACTCCGATCCACAGGTCATCCGCTAACTTTTCAACGGTAGTCGGTTCGGTCCTCCAGTCAGTGTTACCTAACCTTCAACCTGCCCATGGATAGATCGCCCGGTTTCGGGTCTATACCCAGCGACTAAACGCCCTATTAAGACTCGCTTTCGCTACGCCTCCCCTATTCGGTTAAGCTCGCCACTGAATATAAGTCGCTGACCCATTATACAAAAGGTACGCAGTCACAGAACAAAGTCTGCTCCCACTGCTTGTACGCATACGGTTTCAGGATCTATTTCACTCCCCTCTCCGGGGTTCTTTTCGCCTTTCCCTCACGGTACTAGTTCACTATCGGTCAGTCAGTAGTATTTAGCCTTGGAGGATGGTCCCCCCATATTCAGACAAAGTTTCTCGTGCTCCGTCCTACTCGATTTCATGACTAAGAGATTTTCGCGTACAGGGCTATCACCCACTATGGCCGCACTTTCCAGAGCGTTCCGCTAATCTCAAAGCCACTTAAGGGCTGGTCCCCGTTCGCTCGCCACTACTAAGGGAATCTCGGTTGATTTCTTTTCCTCAGGGTACTTAGATGTTTCAGTTCCCCTGGTTCGCCTCTTGCACCTATGTATTCAGTACAAGATAACCATCTTATGATGGCTGGGTTCCCCCATTCAGACATCTCCGGATCACAGTCTGTTTGCCGACTCCCCGAAGCTTTTCGCAGGCTACCACGTCTTTCATCGCCTCTGACTGCCAAGGCATCCACCGTATGCGCTTCTTCACTTGACCATATAACCCCAAGCAATCTGGTTATACTATGAAGACGACATTCGCCGAAAATTTGCATGCTTGCTCAACTAAGAGCAGTCACAAATTTTACCTTAGCCTGATCCGTTACCAGTGAAAGTAACGTTCAGTCTATCTTTCTATCACATACCCAAATTTTTAAAGAACGATTCTGATAAAGTTCAGAAATCAACATTCGATGCGAATGCTCATTTCTAAGCTTTGTCGGTAGGTGGTGGAGCCAAGCGGGATCGAACCGCTGACCTCCTGCGTGCAAGGCAGGCGCTCTCCCAGCTGAGCTATGGCCCCAACAAGAAACTGGTGGGTCTGGGCAGATTCGAACTGCCGACCTCACCCTTATCAGGGGTGCGCTCTAACCAACTGAGCTACAGACCCAGTTAAGAGCTGTTACCGATATCGTCTTCTTCAATGAATCAAGCAATTCGTGTGGGAGCTCATGATACAGCTGATGTCGTCGATTAAGGAGGTGATCCAGCCGCAGGTTCCCCTACGGCTACCTTGTTACGACTTCACCCCAGTCATGAATCACACCGTGGTAACCGTCCTCCCGAAGGTTAGACTAGCTACTTCTGGTGCAACCCACTCCCATGGTGTGACGGGCGGTGTGTACAAGGCCCGGGAACGTATTCACCGCGACATTCTGATTCGCGATTACTAGCGATTCCGACTTCACGCAGTCGAGTTGCAGACTGCGATCCGGACTACGATCGGTTTTGTGAGATTAGCTCCACCTCGCGGCTTGGCAACCCTCTGTACCGACCATTGTAGCACGTGTGTAGCCCAGGCCGTAAGGGCCATGATGACTTGACGTCATCCCCACCTTCCTCCGGTTTGTCACCGGCAGTCTCCTTAGAGTGCCCACCATAACGTGCTGGTAACTAAGGACAAGGGTTGCGCTCGTTACGGGACTTAACCCAACATCTCACGACACGAGCTGACGACAGCCATGCAGCACCTGTCTCAATGCTCCCGAAGGCACCAATCCATCTCTGGAAAGTTCATTGGATGTCAAGGCCTGGTAAGGTTCTTCGCGTTGCTTCGAATTAAACCACATGCTCCACCGCTTGTGCGGGCCCCCGTCAATTCATTTGAGTTTTAACCTTGCGGCCGTACTCCCCAGGCGGTCAACTTAATGCGTTAGCTGCGCCACTAAAGACTCAAGGTCCCCAACGGCTAGTTGACATCGTTTACGGCGTGGACTACCAGGGTATCTAATCCTGTTTGCTCCCCACGCTTTCGCACCTCAGTGTCAGTATCAGTCCAGGTAGTCGCCTTCGCCACTGGTGTTCCTTCCTATATCTACGCATTTCACCGCTACACAGGAAATTCCACTACCCTCTACCATACTCTAGCTTGCCAGTTTTGGATGCAGTTCCCAGGTTGAGCCCGGGGATTTCACATCCAACTTAACAAACCACCTACGCGCGCTTTACGCCCAGTAATTCCGATTAACGCTTGCACCCTCTGTATTACCGCGGCTGCTGGCACAGAGTTAGCCGGTGCTTATTCTGGCGGTAACGTCAAAATTGCAGAGTATTAATCTACAACCCTTCCTCCCACCTTAAAGTGCTTTACAATCCGAAGACCTTCTTCACACACGCGGCATGGCTGGATCAGGCTTTCGCCCATTGTCCAATATTCCCCACTGCTGCCTCCCGTAGGAGTCTGGACCGTGTCTCAGTTCCAGTGTGACTGATCATCCTCTCAGACCAGTTACGGATCGTCGCCTTGGTGAGCCATTACCTCACCAACTAGCTAATCCGACCTAGGCTCATCTGATAGCGCAAGGCCCGAAGGTCCCCTGCTTTCTCCCGTAGGACGTATGCGGTATTAGCGTTCCTTTCGAAACGTTGTCCCCCACTACCAGGCAGATTCCTAGGCATTACTCACCCGTCCGCCGCTGAATCGAAGAGCAAGCTCTTCTCATCCGCTCGACTTGCATGTGTTAGGCCTGCCGCCAGCGTTCAATCTGAGCCATGATCAAACTCTTCAGTTCAATACTGCAATCGGGTTTTGAGAAAACCCTATAAACTTGGCTCAGCAATCGTTGGTTAAACCATGATTTCTCGTGGAGTAACTTATGATGCTGATAATCTTTTTGACTATCAGTCTGAGTCACAAGCACCCACACGAATTGCTTGATTCAATTGTTAAAGAGCGGTTGGTTGATTCTTTCGTCTCAACCGAGGCGCGCATTCTACGCTTTCCTCAGAGCCTGTCAAGCGTTTATTTTGAAGTTTTTCAGAGAATCTCTAACAACTTCAACCACTTGGCTCGCTTCGATCTCTCGTTAGCGGGAGGCGAATTCTACAGCAACTTGCGTTGCTGTCAACTGCCTTTTTCACCGCTTTCGACGTTAAGATCGAAACCTTTCGGAGCTGCTTACTTCGGTTAACTCGTTGAGTTTCAAGGAGTTTTCCGTTTCGGTTGCGCCGGAAGTGGGGCGAATTATAGAGAGATTCGGGGGGAGGTCAAGGGTTAATTTCGGCAAATTGTCTTTAAAGTCAAAAGCTTCCCCGCGGGCCACCATATGAAGGCCACCGGGTGCATGCCGTGAGGATTTCATGCCTCATGACATCGAGCGCCGCCCGCGCGGCGCATCGCGGCCAAGGCCGGCTCCTACATCTGTTGCAACGTGCCCCGCTATAGATAGGTGTTGCGCCTGGTCGCACCAACGCAGATCTGCAGTGAACCAACAAGGCGGACACCACGATGGCACTGGCGTTATTGGCCCGAAACAAACGGTAGGAGCCGACCTTGGTCGCGATGCGCCGCGCGGGCGGCGCTCGATCTCGAGGGCGCCAGAAAAACAACGCCTGGCACCTGGTGGCCCTGATGCAATCACATGACATGCACTTGAAGCCACTACCGATTTTCAAATCGAGGCAACAGAGAACGAATACAAGGAACGCACGAAATCACCCCCGCATCACCACACGGCGAAAGGGTGAAGCATTGTATATAAAGGAGAGGTAAAGCAGAGAATGGAGGCAACCCCACCAGCCACACCCCGGCACACAATGTTCCCGCTGTGGCTGCTCCCTTCCGGGCCTGACCAGGTTAACGGGTAATCGTTGCGGGGGGACCGATGGGGTCACCATAACAACACTCGCCTGGCAGCGAGCGGGGCCATTGTACCGGTCTTGGGCGAAGATACAACCTTTGATTGCAGGAAAAATTCGTAAGAGGTTCAAACACTTGGGTTTACCCCCTCAACGCCTGTTGGCGACGGCACTGCAACGGGGCCAAAAAATTTTCATCCCATTTCTTGAAATCCAATCAGCCAGCCCTATCTGTTCTGTACGCGATGCCGAAGTCGGGTCGCGCACCAAACCTTGCTGATTGTTCAGGAGATTGACCATGACTACCGCATTTTCCCTCGCCCCACTGTTCCGCCATTCCGTGGGCTTCGACCGTTTCAACGATCTGTTCGAGTCGGCGGCGCGTAACGAGCCGGGTAGCAGCTACCCGCCCTACAACGTCGAGAAACATGGCGATGATCAATACCGCATCGTGGTCGCCGCCGCAGGCTTCCAGGAGTCGGACCTTGAGTTGCAGGTAGAGAAAGGCGTATTGACCGTCAGTGGCGGCAAGCGCGAAGGCAACGGCGAGGCCGTGACCTATCTGCACCAGGGTATTGCCCAACGGGCGTTCAAGCTGTCGTTCCGGTTGGCCGACCATATAGAGGTGAAGGCTGCCGGGCTGGCCAATGGGCTGCTCAATATCGACCTGCTGCGCGTGGTGCCTGAAGAAGCCAAGGCCAAGCGCATCCCGATCAATGGGGTTGGGCAGGCCGCGCTGCAGTAAGCGCGATGTGATGAAGAAGGGCGCCCTGGGGGGCGCCCTTTTTTTTGCGGGGTTGGCGGACGCAGCCTGCGGCAGCTGCTACGCGGTTCGCGTTTACACCTGCAACACTTCATCCGCCCTGCCCCCGGCTTCCTGGATGACCAGGTGCACGAAGTGCAGCTTGGCGATGACCGCCTGCGGCAGCACGAAGGGATAGAAATCCGGCTGGCCCATGCTGCGCGACAGTTCGTTGAGCATGCCGGCCAGTTCTATCCAGGTGTTCACGAACGCCAGGAATGCGGGCCCGCTGGCGTGCTGGGGATCGTACAGGGTGTCCAGCGGGAATGGCTGGTAGTCCAGGTCCATGTCGCGCGCGCTCATGCCGAAGCCCAGGGCGGTGTCCACGGCGTCCATCATGTGCAGGTAGTGCGCCCAGGTTTCTGCCCAGTCTTCCCAGGGGTGCATGGTGGCGTAGGCACTGACGTAGCGTTGCTGCCAGTCCAGCGGCGCGCCCTGTTCGTAGTGGCGTTGCAGGGCATCCACGTAGCTTTGGCTGTCGTCGCCGAACAGGTTGCGGAATTCGCCCAGCCAGTGGCTGCCCGCCACCAGCCGATCCCAATAGTAGTGGCCCACTTCGTGACGGAAGTGCCCCAGCAGGGTGCGGTACGGTTCGCGCATCATCACCCGCACCTTTTCCCGGTGGGCGTCGTCGGCCTCCTTTATATCCAGGGTGATCAGACCGTTGGCGTGGCCGGTCATGGGCGCGTTGCCTTCCAGGTCGATACCGATGAAGTCGAAGGCCAGGCCCGTGTCGTCATCCACCACCTTGGGCACCACCTCCAGGCCCAGGTTGATCAGTTGCGAGACCATGCGCCGCTTGGCGGTTTCCACCTTGCGCCAGCGCTCGGGGTTTTCCGCCACGGACAGATCGGGAATGGTGCGGTTCAGCGCGCACGACACGCAGAAGGTCTCGGGGCTGTCGGCGCGCACCAGCCAGTTGCAGGCGGCCGGGGTGTCGAGGTTGGCGCAGCGGCGGAACTGGCCGGCGTCGAGGTCGGCGTCCAACTGCCAGGTGCCTGCCTGCGGGCCGGCCTGCAGCGATGACAGCAGGTTCAGCTCCGGCCAGTAGCCCAGCGCTGCCGAGCAGGCCAGGCACTGGCTGTTGCGGAAGAAGATCGACTGGCCGCACTGACAGTGCCAGACCTTGCTGTGGCGGTTGTCCTGCCCCACGAAGGGCGCGGCGATGCGGGTGCTCAATTGCTCGAAAAGGCGGTACATGCACGTTCTCCGGGGATGATGGGGGGCAGCGTAGACGCTACAGCGGGGTACTGCTGACCACACGCAGCGCCAGGCCTTCGTAGGGGTCGAGGGTAATGGTGAATTCGCCGCTGTCGGTAAGGTCGCCCTCCACCCGCTCGTTGATGATGTCCACCACCGGGCCCGGGGCGATGCCCGGCAGGTGCAGGGTTTCCACCAGGCTGTCGGCACTGAAATTGAGGGCGGTGATCTGCGTGCCCTTCCCCGCCGGCAGCTCATGTACCAGCACCAACAGGCCGGGGTGTTGCACGTCCGGGATGAGGATCTGGCGGCTGGCAGCAATGTCGTAGGCGCGGCGTACCGCGAGAATCTTCTTCAGCTGGGTGGCGAAGGAATCGGCCTGCTGCAGTTGGCTGGTGATACTGCCATACAGGGTCTGCGGCCGCGGCATGCCGCCGGCGGACAGTTCGGCGCTGGGGTCCAGGTCCACCAGGTCGTAGGCGCCGCGGTGAATCCAGCGGGTGTCGCCGTCTTGCATCAGGTGCGCGACCTGCTCGGCCGGCAGCGGCAAGGCGCCCACCAGGTCCCAGCCCGACAGGGCGAACACCCCCGGCTGCATGGCGTTGTACATCACCAGCAGCAGGTGGATGTGCTTGATCTTCTGCACGTCCTCGGCGGTGATGGCCGCCAGGTCGCGGATGCCCAGGGCGGCGGTGATGATGCTGGCCGTGGTGCAGGACACCCCATTGGTGACGAACTTCAGGTTATAGGGCGCGTGCTCGCCCGCCAGGCGCTCGTACATCTCCTCGCGAATGTGCTCGCGGAGGATATTGCCCGGGAAGGTCTGGCCCTGGTACAGGTAGGTGTCGTGGGCGTGCAGGGTCCAGAAGTGGACCAATTCGAGCGTCAGCTCGTCATGGTTCTGCAGCGCATGGATCAGCGAGGCAGGGTCGATGCCGAAGTGGTGCACCTGGCGCAGCATCAGCCGCAGGAATTCGGTGTTGCCGGTCAGCAGCGCGTGCTGGTAGGCCGGGCGGGTGATGAAGTCATAGGACAGGTCGGCGCCGCCCTTGGACATGGTGGCGATGTCATCGATGGTCAGGTTCAGCTCCTGGAAGCTGAAGCCGCCGGCCTTGCGGATGGTGCCGGCCAGCAGCTGGTTGCCGTTCACCGACAGCGGGTGGCTTTCGGACCAGGCGTTGCCCTCGGCGCGGCGCTCCACGCCGAGGAAACCGTTGGCGTCCAGGCGCAGGATGCGCGCGCCCATCACGTCGATGGAATGCAGGGCGTCGCCGATGATCATCTGCTGTGCGGTAAAGGTGGGGTCCAGCCAGTTCAGCGACGGCTGGCCTTCCTTGAAATAGTGCAGGTACACCCAGCGCCGCGCCTTGCCATCGACGCCGACAATGACCGGCGTCACGCTCCAGTCGGTCTCCTTCACCCCGGGCTCGAAGAAGATTACCCGCTGCAATTGGCCGACGATGTAGTGCCTGGCCTTGAGCAGGTCGACGGTTTCAGGCGGCAGGTTGCGCGCATCGCGGCCCGGCTCGACGTCGGGCAGCAGCGGCCAGTCCTCTTCCTTGATTTCGACCATGTGGTACAGGCCGGGGTAGTCGGCGTAGGCGCGCTCGGCCAGGCGGAAGTCGGCACCCTTGCCGGTGTGCGAGGGAATCGCGTCGTCGATGACGATGGCATTGTGGGCGGCGGCAATGCGGCTCAGGCCGAGCATTTCCGCCTCGGTGCCCAAGGCCGGGTCGATGTCGAAGCTCATGCGGTCGAAGTTGCCGTCGACGCTGGGGGTACGTTCGCGGCCGCGCAGGCCACCGGACAGTTTCAGTGGGCCATTGTGGATGCCCTGGATACCGATTTCCGACAGCGCGTGCCACAGGGTCTCATCGCCCAGGGCCTGCAACACCGAGCCGCCCTCACGGGTGACGATGGACGCGGGGTAGGCGGTGAACCACACCGAGGCGATGGCCGAGGCGTCCCGCGGCCGGGCTTCGGCGAAGGGCCTTTGCCACAGGCGGGCCTGGCCGGCGTATTGAAGGGCGCGTTGCTTGGCGGCATGGAGCATGGACTGGTCCACGAGCCATTGAATGGTGTCCTGGTCCGGCTGTGACATGGGTGACCCCCGCTGTTTTGGCATTTCCTTATGAGTGCGCTGCGGTGGGATCGTTGCATAAATTGGTAACCCTGTGGGAGCTGGCTTGCCAGCGAGCTTTTGAGGCCCTGAAAAGCTCGCTGGCAAGCCAGCTCCCACAGAAATCGTATGATCAGGCGGTGATGCCGTGGCCTTCCAGGAAGGCGACGAAGGCGTCTTCGTCAAGCACCTTCACGCCCAGTTCGTTGGCCTTGGTCAGCTTGGAGCCCGCGCCCGGCCCCGCTACCACGCAGTGGGTCTTGGCCGACACCGAGCCTGCCACCTTGGCGCCCAGGCTTTCGAGCTTTTCCTTGCCCACGTCGCGGCTCATGCGCTCCAGGCTGCCGGTCAGCACCCAGGTCTGGCCGGTGAGGGGCAAGCCTTCGATGACTTTTTTCTCGCTGCCCCAGTGCATGCCAAAGGCCTGCAACTGTTGCTCGACTGCCAGCGCGCGCTCGGCATTGCCCGGCACCAGGAAGTACTCGCGCACGGCGTCCGCCTGCTTGGCCGCCAGGGCCTGGCGCAGGTCGATGCCGTCGGCGGCAATGATCTTGTCCAGGCTGCCCAGCTTGGCCACCAGCTTCTCGGCACCGGTTGGGCCCACGGAGCTGATGTCCAGCTTTGCGATCAACCCGGCCAGGGTGGTGCTGGCAGCGAACTCGGCGTGCACGTCGCCCTGGTCCTGGGGCTCAAGGCCGCGCTCCAGCAGCTGGCCGATGACCGTGCGGTTGTGCGGGTCTTCGAAGAAGCTGTGAATTTCGTAGGCCACTTCCAGGCCCACGTCCGGCAGGTAGGTGAGCACCTGCGGCAGCGCCACCATGATGCGCTCCAGCGAACCCAGCGAGCGCGCCAGCACCTTGGCGGTCTCCTCGCCCACGTCGGGAATGCCCAGGGCGAAGATGAAGCGCGCCAGGGTCGGGCGCTTGCTGGCAGCGATGGCGTCCAGCAGCTTGTTGCTGGACACCTCGGCGAAGCCCTCAAGGTCGACGATCTGCTCGAAGCCCAGGGTATAGAGATCGGCCGGCGAGCCTACCAGGCCCTCGTCCACCAGTTGCTCGACGCTTTTCTCGCCCAGGCCGTCGATGTCCATGGCGCGGCGCGAGACGAAGTGGATGATCGCCTGCTTCAGCTGCGCACCACAGGCCAGGCGGCCGACGCAGCGGTACACGGCGCCTTCGCTGACGGTTTCCTTGCCCTTGCTGCGTTTTACCAGTTGCGTGCGCTCCACGTGGGAGCCGCACACCGGGCAGGTTTCGGGGATGTGCACGGGGCGGGCATCGGCCGGGCGGCGCTCGGTGACCACCTGCATGACTTGCGGAATGACGTCACCGGCGCGGCGGATAATCACGGTGTCGCCGATCATCAGGCCCAGGCGCGCTACTTCATCCATGTTGTGCAGGGTGGCGTTGGCCACGGTCACGCCGGCCACCTTCACCGGCTTCAAGCGCGCCACCGGCGTCACTGCGCCCGTACGCCCCACCTGGAATTCCACGTCCAGCAGTTCGGTCAGCTCTTCCATGGCCGGGAATTTATGGGCGATGGCCCAGCGTGGCTCACGGGCGCGGAAGCCCAGCTCGCGCTGGCTGGCCAGGCTGTTGACCTTGAACACCACGCCGTCGATTTCGTAGGTGAGCGCGTTGCGGCGCTCGCCGATGTCGCGGTAGTAGGCCAGGCACTCGTCGATGCCCTTGGCCAGTTTCAACTCGCGGCTGATGGGCATGCCCCAGGCTTTCAGCTGCTCCAGGTTACCGATGTGGGTGTCGGCGATGTTCTCGGACACCTGGCCCAGGCCGTAGCAGCAGAATTCCAGCGGGCGGCTGGCGGTGATCTTCGAATCCAGCTGGCGCAGGCTGCCGGCGGCGGCGTTGCGCGGGTTGGCGAAGGTCTTGCCGCCCGCCTCCATCTGCGCCTCGTTGAGGCGCTCGAAGCCGGCCTTGGACATGAACACTTCACCGCGCACTTCCAGGGTGGCCGGCCAGCCCTCGCCGTGCAGCTTGAGCGGCACGTTGCGGATGGTGCGCACGTTGACGCTGATGTCCTCGCCGGTGGTGCCGTCGCCGCGGGTTGCGCCGCGCACCAGCAGGCCGTCCTGGTACAACAGGCTCACGGCCAGGCCGTCGAGCTTGGGTTCACAGCTGTATTCCACCGCCGCGCCGCCGCCGAACAGGTCACCGACCGGCAGGTCCAAACCCTCGGTCACCCGGCGGTCGAACTCGCGCATGTCGGTTTCTTCGAAGGCGTTGCCCAGGCTGAGCATGGGGATCTCGTGGCGCACCTGGCTGAACGCGGTCAGCGCCGCGTTGCCCACGCGCTGGGTGGGCGAGTCGGCGGTCACCAACTCCGGATGCTCGGCTTCCAGCGCCTTGAGTTCGCGGAACAGCCGGTCGTATTCGGCGTCCGGAATGCTCGGCTCGTCGAGCACGTGGTAGCGGTAGTTGTGCAGGTCCAGTTCGGCGCGCAGTTCGAGGATCCGGGTGTTGGCGGCGGTCATCTTGTGTGTTCTCGTGTAAAGCAAAAGAGCAGCCGGGGCTGCTCTTCAGGTGTTCGGCGATGGTGTTGTGAAACCCCATCGCGACCAAGGTCGGCTCCTACAGGGGCAGGGCCAACGATCTCAACGCTTCTGGGTCAGCGCCCGGCGTTCGAATTCGACAATACGCTGGCGGTAGTGTTCGATGGTCTGGGCGGTCAGCACGCTGCGCTGGTCGTCCTTCAGTTCGCCGTCCAGTTCGTGGGCCAGCTTGCGGGCCGCGGCCACCATCACGTCGAAGGCCTGCTTGGGATGACGCGGGCCTGGCAGGCCGAGGAAGAAGCTCACGGCACGGGTGCTGAAGTGGTCGATGTCGTCCAGGTCGAAGATGCCCGGCTTCACGGCGTTGGCCATGGAGAACAGCACTTCGCCGTTGCCGGCCATGCTTTCGTGGCGGTGGAAGATGTCCATTTCACCAAAGCGCAGGCCGCTTTCAAGGATGTTCTGCAGCAGCGCCGGGCCCTTGAAGCCGCCTTCGGAACGGGAGATCACGCTGATCACCAACACTTCCTCGGCCTGGGGCTGGTCGCGGTGTTCTACCGGGGCAGCGCCCGCGGCGTTGAAGGCCGGGGCCTTGTCGTCCGGGAAGTCGTCCTCGCGGTCGCGGGCGCTGAAGGCCGCTGGCTGCTCGGGCTCCAGTGGCAGGGCGCCCTGGGCCGATTCGGCCACCGCACGCTCGCGCTCACGTTCACGCTCGCGTTCCTGTTTCTTGTTGCGCTTGGGCGCCACCGGCTCGCGCGCAGGGGCGCTCATGGACGGCAGGTCATGCTCGTCCAGGGACGGCTCGCGCTGCTCTTCCAGCACCCGCGACGGGCCCAGCACTTCGGCGCTGTGCTCTTCGTCCGGCAGGTTGGAGAAGCTGCGGTCGAGCCTGAATTTCAATTTGCCCTTGCCGCCGCGCATGCGGCGCCAGCCATCGAAGAGAATACCGGCGATGACAATGACGCCGATGACGATCAGCCACTCGCGCAGACCGATTTCCATTTAATCCTGTGCCTCTATGAAAAATGCTGAAAAATAAAGGGCTTGAACCCCCTTTAAAACGTGGCGCCAACTCTATGTTCTGACAGGCGTTTTCCCCACGCGTACGAAAATATGTCCAATAAACTAGCACGACCAAAGATAACTTTACACCGTCTGTCGCAGCAGATACGCCATTAAAGTGCAAGCGGTCCAAATTCGCTCGCTTTCAGGCGTCGACCATTGCCATCGCCTCCTCTACGTCCACCGCCACCAGGCGCGAGCAACCGGGCTCGTGCATGGTCACGCCCATCAACTGGTCGGCCATTTCCATGGCGATCTTGTTGTGGGTGATGTAGATAAATTGAACCGTTTGGGACATTTCTTTCACCAAGCGGGCATAGCGTCCAACGTTAGCGTCATCCAGCGGGGCGTCAACTTCGTCGAGCATGCAGAACGGCGCCGGGTTCAACTGGAAGATGGAGAACACCAGGGCCAGGGCCGTCAGCGCTTTCTCCCCACCAGAGAGCAAATGGATGGTGCTGTTCTTCTTGCCCGGGGGCCGCGCCATGATGGTCACCCCTGTATCGAGTAGATCTTCGCCTGTCAGTTCCAAGTAAGCGCTGCCGCCACCGAAAACTTTTGGGAATAAGGCCTGCAAACCGCCATTTATCTGATCAAAGGTATCCTTGAAGCGGTTGCGGGTTTCCTTGTCGATCTTGCGGATGACGTTTTCCAGGGTGTCCAGCGCCTCCACCAGGTCATCGTTCTGGGCGTCCAGGTAGCGCTTGCGCTCGGACTGCTGCTGGTACTCGTCGATGGCCGCCAGGTTGATGGCGCCCAGCCGCTGGATGCGCGCGTTGATGCGCTCCAGTTCGTCCTCGGCCTCTTTTTCGTTGGCCAGGGGGTCGAGGGTGGCGATGACGCCTTGCAGGTCGTAGCCATCCTCGTGCAATTGTTCCTGCAGGGCGGCGCGCTTCACGCTCAGGCCCTGCCATTCCATGCGGTGCTGCTCCAGCTGGCCGCGGATCATCTGCGACTGCTGCTCGGCCTGGGTGCGGCGCTTCTCGGCGTCGCGCAGTTCGCTGTCGGCGTCTTCCAGGGCCATTTTCGCCTGGCGCATTTCCTCGTCGACGGCCATGCGCCGTTCCAGCAGCTCTTCGAGCTTGAGGCGCAGCTCTTCCAGCGGTGCCTCGCCCTCCTCCAGGTTCAGCGACAGCTGCTCGCGCTTCTCGGTCAGGCGCTCGGCCTGCAGCTCCAGGCGCTCCAGGGCCTGGCGGGTGGAGTCGTGCTGGGCGCGCAGGGAGCCCAGGCGCACGGCCAGCTGGTGGGCGTGGTCCTTGTGCTGGCGAGCGTCGTGGCGCACCTGGTCGAGGCGTTCGCGCAGGCTGTCGCGCTGGGCCATCAGCAGCTCGCGCTGCTCGGTGTCCTGGGCCATGGCGTCGAGGGCGTCCTGCAGTTGCAGGCGCGACTCGCCCAGCTGCTCGCTTTCCAGCGCGCGCTGCTCGGCCAGTTCCGCCAGCTCTTCGTCGAGCCGACGGCGGCGCAGGGTCAGCTGTTCGGCCTTGGCACGGCCGGCGGACAGCTGGGCCTTGAGCTCGCCCTGCTGGCGGGCCTCGTCGGCCAACTGGCGGCGCAGTTGCTCGCGGGCCTCTTCCTGCAGCAGTTGCTGCTCGCGCAGACGCTCCAGGCGCTCTTCCAGGCTGGCCAGGGCGGCTTCGCGCTCGTCGCGCTCCAGGCCCAGGTTTTCCAGCTCCTGGCCACGCGCCAGCACGCTGCCCTGGGCATCGCTGGCACGGCTGACGCGCAGGAAATGCCGGCCTACCCAGTAGCCGTCGCGGCTGATCAGGCTCTGCCCGGGCTGCAGCTGCGCGCGGGCGGCCAGCGCTGCCTCCAGGGTTTCCACTGGCTTGACCTGGCCCAGCCAGGGGCTGAGATCGGTGCGGCTGTCGACCTTGTCCAGCAGGCTACCGGGCAAGGCCGGGGTGCCCGGCGCGGCGCTGAGCAGGCGCAGGTCGCCCTGCTCGAAGCTGCCCAGCGCCAGGCCGTTGAAATCATCCACCAGCACCGCTTGCAGGTCGGCGCCCAGCACGGTCTCCACCGCCAGCTCCCAGCCGGCTTCCACGCGCAGGCCTTCGGCCAGGCGCGGGCGCTGGTCCAGCTGCTGGTCGCGCAGCCACTCGGCGGTGCCGGTGCCTGGGTCCAGGGCGGCCTGTTGCAAGGCTTCCAGGGAGGCCAGGCGACCGTTCAGGCGTTGAAGCTCGCCCTGGGCCTGCTGCTGGTCGCGGGTGGCCTGTTGCAGTTGCTCGCGCAGCTGCTCCAGGCGCTCCACCTGCTGGGCCTCGCTGGCCTGCAGCTCTTCGATGAGCATGTCGCTGGCGGCCAGTTGCTCGCCCAGCTCGAGGATGGCCGCGTCCTCAGGGTCGGCAGCCAGTTGCGCGCGCTCCTCGCCCAGGCGCCGCTGGCGATCGCCCAGGCGCTCCATGGACTGGTCCAACTGCTGGATGCGCGACTGCTGCACCTCAGCCTGGCGGCGCGGCTCGGCGGAGCGGGTGTTGAAGCTGTCCCACTGCTCCTGCCAGCCGTGCATGGTGGCTTCGGACTCTTCCAGGGCAGCGGCGGCCTCTTCGGCGGCGGCGCTGGTCATTTCCTGCTCGGGCGCGAGCATGTCCAGCTCTTCGCCCAAAGTGGCCAGCAAGGTACGGTCGTGGCCCAGGTGTGATTCGGTTTCCTGGCGCGAACGCTCGGCTTCCTTCAGGTCATCCTGCAACTGGCGCAGGCGCTGCTGGCCGTGCTGGATGTTCTGCTCGACGCGGGCAATGTCACCGCCCACGGAATAGAAGCGGCCCTGCACCAGGTTGAAACGCTCGGACAGGTCGTGATGGCCGTCGCGCAGGCGCTCGATGGCCGCGTCGGCGTTGCGCTGCTCGGCCACCAGGGCCTCGAAGCTGACCTCCTGGGTGCCGATGACCGCTTCGCGCTGGGCCACCTGTTCATTCAGTGCCTGCCAGCGCAGGGCCGACAGCTGCGCCTTGAGCTGGCGCTCCTCGGCCTTGTATTCCTGGTACTTCTCGGCGGCCTGGGCCTGGCGGTGCAGGCGCTCAAGCTGGCGTTCCAGCTCTTCGCGCAGGTCGGTCAGGCGCTCCAGGTTCTCGTGGGTGCGGCGGATGCGGTTTTCGGTCTCGCGGCGGCGCTCCTTGTACTTGGAGATGCCCGCGGCTTCCTCGATGAAGTTGCGCAGCTCCTCGGGCTTGGCCTCGATCAGTTTGCTGATCATGCCCTGCTCGATGATGGAATAGCTGCGCGGGCCCAGGCCGGTGCCCAGGAAGATATCGGTGATGTCCTTGCGGCGGCACTTGGTGCCGTTGAGGAAGTAGGTGTTCTGGCTGTCGCGGGTCACTTTGCGGCGGATGGAAATTTCCGCGTAGGCGGCGTATTCGCCCACCAAGGTGCCGTCGCTGTTGTCGAACACCAGTTCGATGCTGGCCTGGCTCACCGGCTTGCGGCTGGTGGAGCCGTTGAAGATGACGTCGGTCATCGACTCGCCGCGCAGGTTCTTCGCCGAGCTTTCGCCCATCACCCAGCGCACGGCGTCGATGATGTTGGACTTGCCGCACCCGTTGGGCCCCACCACCGCCGCCATGTTGCTGGGGAAGTTGACCGTGGTGGGGTCGACGAAGGACTTGAACCCCGCCAGCCGGATGCACTTCAGGCGCATGTCAGCGGTTCGCCAGGGCGGCCAGCACCAACTGGCAACTGCGCTGGGTGTAGTCGCCCAGCACCGTGCGAATGCGCGGCAGGTCGCGGGCCACCACGGCGTCCAGCAGGCTGTCGAACAGCGCCAGGTAGTCGCCCATGGTGGCCTTGCGCTGTTCCAGCGCCAGGTAATAGGTGCGGCTCATGGCCGGCTGCAGGTTCTCGACGGTTTCCTGCAGGTACGGGTTGTCGGCGAACGGGTAGGCAGCGCGCATCACGTTGAAGCTGTCCTCGACGAAGGCCTTGATGTCCTGGCGCTCGAGGCTGGCGGTGAGGCGCTGCTGGATGGCCACGAACGGCTCGAGCTCCGCCGGGCCCTGCCAGCGCAGGGCCACGGCGTTGCCGAGCAGAATGTACATCTCGCTCATCAAGGCGCACAGGCTCTGCACCTTATGGGCGCTGAGTTCGGTCACGTGTGCACCGCGACGCGGCAGAATGGCGATCAGGTGGCGCCGCTCCAGGATCAGCAACGCTTCGCGCACCGAGCCGCGGCTGACATTGAGCGCCGCCGTGACCTTCTGTTCCTGAATGCGCTCACCGGGCGCAAGTTCGCCCTGGATGATGCGTTCAGCCAGGTAATCGGCGATTTGCTCGGAGAGGCTGTCCGGCGCCTTGAACGTCATGGTTGTCCTTCAAACTCTTCAAACATGGCAAGCGGCGAAGTGTAGCGCACTTGCCCCCTGGAAACGCAGAGGGCGACATGGCCTTTTGGCATGGAATAAGCAAATAAATCAAATGTTGCCTGTAGGCGAGATTTCCATTCGCCCGAAATCCTGACTTTTGAGTCAGAAAAATGTTGACCGAAAAGTCAGAACTGCTAAATTCAATGCTATCGGTCAACAACAATAAATGTGTCAGCGAGGCCTTCCGTGATCCAGTTTCTACTCAACAGGGAATTGCGCAGTGAACACGCCCTGGACCCCAACCTCACCGTGCTCGAATACCTGCGCACGCACCTGAAAAAGCCCGGCACCAAGGAGGGCTGCGCCAGCGGCGACTGCGGCGCCTGCACCGTGGTGGTGGCGGAACTGGAAGGCGAGGCCTTGCGCTACCGCAGCCTGAACTCGTGCCTCACGTTTGTCTCGTCGCTGCATGGCAAACAGCTGATCTGCGTCGAAGACCTCAAGCACAAGGGCCAATTGCATAGCGTGCAGCAGGCCATGGTCGACTGCCACGGCTCGCAGTGCGGCTTCTGCACCCCGGGCTTCGTGATGTCGCTGTTCGCCCTGCAGAAGAACAGCGCCGAACCCGACTCCCACAAGGCCCACGAGGCCCTGGCCGGCAACCTCTGCCGCTGCACCGGCTACCGCCCTATCCTGGCCGCTGCCGAACAGGCCTGCTGCCAGCAGGCACCGGACCAGTTCGACGCCGCCGAGGCCGAGACCATCGCCCGCCTCAAGGCCATCGTCCCCACCGAGACGGGTGAACTGAACAGCGGCGACAAACGCTGCCTGGTACCGCTGACCGTCGCCGACCTGGCCGACCTGTATGGCTCGCACCCCGAGGCACGGCTGCTGGCCGGCGGCACCGACCTGGCGCTGGAAGTGACGCAGTTCCACCGCACCCTGCCAGTGATGATCTACGTGGGCAACGTCGCCGAGATGAAGCGCATCGAGCACTTCGACGACCGCCTGGAGATCGGCGCTGCCACGCCGCTCACCGACTGCTACGACGCACTGAGCGCCGAATACCCGGACTTTGGCGAACTGCTGCACCGTTTCGCCAGCCTGCAGATCCGCAACCAGGGCACCCTGGGTGGCAATATCGGCAACGCCTCGCCCATCGGCGACAGCCCGCCCCTGCTGATTGCCCTGGGCGCGCAGATCGTGCTGCGCAAGGGCAACGCCACGCGCACCCTGGCGCTGGAAGACTATTTCATCGACTACCGCATCACCGCGCGCCAGGAGAGCGAGTTCATCGAGAAGATCATCGTGCCCCGCGCCCAGGCCGGGCGCAGCTTCCGCGCCTATAAAGTGTCGAAACGCCTGGACGATGACATCTCCGCCGTGTGCGCCGCCTTCAACCTGGCGTTGGAAGACGGCGTGGTCACCGACGTGCGCGCCGCCTTCGGTGGCATGGCCGCCATTCCCAAGCGCGCCCAGGCCTGCGAAGCCGCGTTGCTGGGCAAGGTGTTCAACAACGCCACGCTGGAAGCCGCCTGCGCCGCCCTGGCCGAGGACTTCACGCCACTGTCGGACTTCCGCGCCAGCAAGGAATACCGCCTGCTGGCCGCCCAGAACCTGCTGCGCAAGTACTTCATCGAGCAGCAATCGCCTTACATCGAGACCCGGGTGACCGCTTATGTCTAACCATCACGGCGAAACCCTCACCCAGGCGCAACTGGCCGAACGCTTTGCCCAGGGCCTGACCACTGGCGTTGGCCGCAGCGTCAAGCACGACAGCGCCGACAAGCACGTGTCCGGCGAGGCGCAGTACATCGACGACCGCCTGGAATTTCCCAACCAGCTGCACGTGTACGCACGGCTGTCGGACCGCGCCCACGCGCGGGTGGTGAAGATCGACACCACGCCCTGCTACGCCTTCCCAGGCGTGCGCATTGCCATTACCCACGAAGACATCCCGGGCCTGAAGGACATCGGCCCGCTGCTGCCCGGCGACCCGCTGCTGGCCATCGACCTGGTAGAGTTCGTCGGCCAACCGGTGGTGGCGGTGGCCGCCCGCGACCTGGAGACCGCGCGCAAGGCCGCCATGGCCGCGATTATCGAATACGAAGACCTGGAACCGGTGCTCGACGTGGTCGAGGCCTTCCGCAAGCAGCATTACGTGCTCGACAGCCACACCCACAAGCGTGGCGACGCCGACACCGCCCTGGCCAGCGCCCCGCACCGCCTGCAAGGCACCCTGCACATCGGCGGCCAGGAGCACTTCTACCTGGAAACGCAGATTTCCTCGGTGATGCCCACCGAGGACGGCGGCATGATCGTCTACTGCTCCACCCAGAACCCCACCGAGGTGCAGAAGCTGGTGGCCGAGGTGCTGGACGTGTCGATGAACAAGATCGTCGTCGACATGCGCCGCATGGGCGGCGGCTTCGGCGGCAAGGAAACCCAGGCGGCCAGCCCGGCGTGCCTGTGCGCGGTGATCGCGCACCTCACCGGCCAGCCGGCCAAGATGCGCCTGCCGCGGGTGGAAGACATGTCCATGACCGGCAAGCGCCACCCCTTCTACGTCGAATACGACGTGGGCTTCGACGACAGCGGCCGCCTGCACGGCATCAACATGGACCTGGCCGGCAACTGCGGCTACTCGCCGGACCTGTCGGCGTCCATCGTCGACCGCGCCATGTTCCATGCCGACAACTCGTACTACCTGGGCGACGCCACCATCAACGGCCATCGCTGCAAGACCAACACCGCCTCCAACACCGCCTACCGCGGCTTTGGCGGCCCCCAGGGCATGGTCGCCATCGAGGAGGTGATGGACCGCATCGCCCGCCACCTGGCGCTGGACCCGCTGGCCGTGCGCAAGGCCAACTACTACGGCAAGACCGAGCGCAACGTCACCCACTACTACCAGACGGTGGAGCACAACCTGCTGGAGGAAATGACCGCCGACCTGGAAGCCAGCAGCGAATACCAGGAGCGCCGCGAATCCATCCGCCGCTTCAACGCCCACAGCCCGGTGCTGAAGAAAGGCCTGGCGTTGACCCCGGTGAAATTCGGTATCTCGTTCACCGCCAGCTTCCTCAACCAGGCAGGCGCGCTGATCCATATCTACACCGACGGCAGCATCCACCTCAACCACGGCGGCACCGAGATGGGCCAGGGGCTCAACACCAAGGTCGCGCAGGTGGTGGCCGAGGTGTTCCAGGTGGACATCGGCCGCATCCAGATCACCGCCACCAACACCGACAAGGTGCCCAACACCTCGCCGACGGCAGCCTCCAGCGGCGCCGACCTGAACGGCAAGGCGGCGCAGAACGCTGCCGAGACCATCAAGCAGCGCCTGGTGGAGTTTGCCGCGCGCAAGTACGCGGTCAGCGAGGAAGACGTCGAATTCCGCAACGGCCACGTGCGCGTGCGCGAACTGGTGATGCCGTTCGCCGACCTGATCGTGCAGGCGTGGATGGGCCAGGTGTCGCTGTCCAGCACCGGCTACTACAAGACCCCGAAGATCTTCTACGACCGCAGCCAGGCGCGCGGCCGGCCGTTCTACTACTTCGCCTTCGGCGCCGCCTGCGCGGAGGTGGTGGTGGACACCCTGACTGGCGAGTACAAGATGCTGCGCACCGACATCCTGCACGACGTGGGCGCCTCGCTGAACCCGGCCATCGACATTGGCCAGGTGGAAGGCGGCTATATCCAGGGCATGGGCTGGCTGACCACCGAAGAACTGGTGTGGAACGCCAAGGGCAAGCTGGTGACCAACGGCCCGGCCAGCTACAAGATCCCGGCGGTGGCCGACATGCCGGCCGACCTGCGGGTGAAGCTGGTGGAAAACCGCAAGAACCCGGAAGACACGGTGTTCCATTCCAAGGCCGTGGGCGAGCCGCCGTTCATGCTCGGCATTGCCGCCTGGTGCGCCATCAAAGATGCGGTAGCCAGCCTGGCGGATTACAAGGTGCAGCCCAACATCGACGCCCCGGCCACGCCGGAGCGGGTGTTGTGGGGGTGCGAGCAGATGCGTAAGGCGCAGGAAGCGGCGTCGACCTCTTCGCGGGCAGAGCCCGCTCCCACAGAGGTGTGAAATGCACAGGTTAATGGTGGGAGCGGGCTCTGCCCGCGAAGAGGTCATAACGGTCGAAGGAGATCTTCAACCATGAATAACTGGATCAGCGCTCTCGCCGAGCTGCAGCAGCAGGGCGAACCCTGCGTGCTCGTCACCATCATCGAGGAGCAGGGCTCCACCCCACGCAATGCCGGCTCGAAGATGGTGGTCAGCGCCACCCAGCTGTACGACACCATCGGTGGCGGGCACCTGGAATACAAGGCCATGCACATCGCCCGCGAGATGCTCGCCAACGGCCGCCAGGGCACGCACCTGGAGCGCTTCAGCCTGGGCGCCAGCCTGGGCCAGTGCTGCGGCGGCGTCACCGTGCTGCTGTTCGAGCCCATGGGCCAGGTGCAGGCGCGCATTGCCGTGTTCGGCGCCGGCCACGTCGGCCGCGCGCTGGTGCCACTGCTGGCCGCCCTGCCCTGCCGCGTTACCTGGATCGACTCGCGCGAGCAGGAATTCCCCGCGCACCTCCCCGAGGGGGTGCGCAAAATCGTCAACGAAGAACCGGTGGACGAAGTCGACAACCTGCCACCGGGCAGCTACTGCATCGTCATGACCCACAACCACCAGCTCGACCTGGAGCTGACGGCAGCTATCCTCAAGCGCAACGATTTCACCTGGTTCGGCCTGATCGGCTCGAAGACCAAGCGGGTGAAATTCGAACACCGCCTGCGCGACCGCGGCTTCGACCCCCAGGTTGTGCAACGCATGAGGTGCCCTATGGGCCTGGCCGACGTCAAAGGCAAATTGCCGATTGAAATCGCCGTGTCCGTGGCCGCCGAAATCATCGCCACCTACAACGCCAACTTCGGCCTGGCCACTGCCGGTGCCGAACCCATTGCCCAACTGCTGCCGCACTCGCGACGCAGCCAAGCCTGAGACATTGATACCCATGAGCCTGACCCGCAAAGCCTACCGCGCCGCCATCCTGCACAGCATCGGCGACCCCGCCGAAGTGGGCATCGACGCCTCCTATGAATACTTCGCCGACGGCCTGCTGGTGGTGGAGAATGGCGTGATCGCCGCCGTCGGCCACGCCGAGGCGCTGCTGCCGAGCCTGCCGGCGGACGTTGCCATCGAGCACTTCCCCGACGCGCTGATTACCCCCGGCTTCATCGACACCCACATCCACCTGCCGCAGACCGGCATGATCGCCTCCTACGGCGAGCAGCTGCTGGACTGGCTGAACACCTACACCTTCCCGTTCGAGAGCCAGTTCGCCGACAAGGCCCATGCCGACGAAGTGGCGGACATCTTCATCAAGGAACTGCTGCGCAACGGCACCACCACCGCGCTGGTGTTCGGCAGCGTGCACCCCGAGTCGGTGAACGCCTTCTTCGAGGCGGCCGAAAAGCTCGACCTGCGCATGATCGCCGGCAAGGTGATGATGGACCGCAACGCGCCGGACTACCTGGTGGACACCGCCGAAAGCAGCTACGCCGACAGCAAGGCGCTGATCGAGCGCTGGCACGGCAAGGGCCGCCTGCACTACGCGGTCACCCCGCGCTTCGCGCCCACCAGCACCCCCGAGCAACTGACCGTGGCCGGCCAGCTGCTCAAGGAATACCCGAACGTCTATATGCAGACCCACATCAGCGAGAACCTCAAGGAGATCGAGTGGGTGAAGGCGCTGTTCCCCGAGCGCAAGGGCTACCTGGACGTGTACGACCACTACCAGCTGCTGGGCGAGCGCTCGGTGTTCGCCCACGGCGTGCACCTGTGCGACGAGGAATGCGCGCGCCTGGCCGAGACCGGCTCGGCGATTGCCTTCTGCCCCACCTCGAACCTGTTCCTGGGCAGCGGCCTGTTCAACCTGCCCCAGGCCGAGAAGCACAAGCTCAACGTCGGCCTGGGCACCGACGTGGGCGGCGGCACCAGCTTCTCGCTGCTGCAGACGCTGAATGAAGCCTACAAGGTGATGCAGCTGCAGGGCGCGCGCCTGAGCCCGTTCAAGTCACTGTACCTGGCCACCCTCGGCGGCGCCCGGGCGCTGCGCCTGGAAGACAAGGTAGGCAACCTGCAGCCGGGCAGCGACGCCGACTTCGTGGTGCTGGACTACAACGCCACGCCGCTGCTGGGCTACCGCATCCAGCAGTCCAAGAGCATTGAAGAGACGTTGTTCGTGCTGACTACGCTGGGGGATGACCGGACGGTTCAGCAGACCTATGCGGCGGGACGCAAGGTGCATCAGCGTTAAACCCGGACGCGGCCTGCGGCCGCTGCTACAACCCCTGTAGCAGCGGCCGCAGGCCGCGTCCGTTATTTACCACCCTTCTTGCCCTGCAACAGGTGCGAGAACACCGCGTGCAGGTCGTCCGAGGCGCTTTCCTCGTCCAGGTTCAGCTTGCTGTCGATGTGGTCCATGTGGTGCATCATCAGGTCCACCGCCAGGGCCGCGTCGCGGGCCTCGATGGCGTCGATCAGCTGGGTGTGTTCATCGTAGGAGCAGTGCGAGCGGTTGCCGCTTTCGTACTGGGCGATGATCAGCGAGGTCTGCGACACCAGGCTGCGCTGGAAGCTGATCAGCGGCGTGTTCTTCGCCGCCTCGGCCAGCTTCAGGTGGAATTCCCCCGACAGGCGAATGCCGGCGCCACGGTCGCCGCGCGAGAAGCTGTCGCGCTCATCCAGCACCATCTGCCGCAGTTCGGCCAGTTGCTCGGCCGTGGCGTGCTCCACCGCAAGCTCGGTGATGGCGCGCTCCACCATGCGGCGGGCGAAGAACACCTGCCGCGCCTCTTCCACGCTGGGGCTGGCCACCACCGCGCCGCGGTTGGGGCGCAACAGCACCACGCCTTCATGGGCCAGGCGCGACAGCGCGCGGCGAATGATGGTGCGGCTGACGCCGAAGATCTCGCCCAGCGCTTCCTCGCTCAATTTGGTCCCGGGCGCCAGGCGCTGTTCGAGAATGGCCTCGAAAATATGGGCGTAGACGATGTCGTCCTGGGTGCCGAGGCGCCCGGCCTTGGCCGCGCGCGTGGGTTTCTTGAGGGGTTGCAGCTGTTCGTTCATGGGCACTCGAAGGTGAAGGTTTTGCGGCAGTAAGGCCCATTGTACACAGGGCCACGGGCTTGTGTCAGTTCAAGCGTAGCGGCACTTGGCAACCACTGGCAGCGGCCATATAGCGCGATCGGCAAATAAACTGCGCACAAAATCAAAAACATTATTTGCATTATTTGTATACAAACGCATAATCCCCTCGAGCGACTTTCCTGACCCAGAGGTCAAATAATAACGGGTCGCCGGCACCACCACCTTTACCTGCCTCACGGGGCCGCGCGCAGCTGCGCACGGCTTCGGAAAACAACAAAAGCCTTGAGGAGTAACTCGCTGTGGAAAGCAATAAATCCGAAGCCGCCCCCCTGGACCTGGCCCCGCCCCTGCGGCGCGGCCTGCTGGAACGCCTGTTCAAGCTGAGTGTGCATGGCACCACGGTGCGCACCGAACTGATCGCCGGCCTCACCACCTTCATTACCATGGCCTACATCATCTTCGTCAACCCCAACATCATGGCCGACGCCGGCATCGACCACGGCGCGGCGTTCGTCGCCACCTGCATCGCGGCCGCGTTGGGCTGCCTACTGATGGGCCTGTACGCCAACTGGCCAGTGGGCCTGGCGCCGGGCATGGGCCTGAACGCCTTCTTCACCTACACCGTGGTCGGCACCATGGGGTATTCCTGGCAGACCGCCCTGGGCGCGGTGTTCATCTCTGGCGTGCTGTTCATGGTGCTGACCCTGTCGCGGGTGCGCGAGTGGCTGCTCAACAGCATCCCGGTCAGCCTGCGCCACGCCATGGGCGCCGGCGTCGGGCTGTTCCTGGGCGTCATCGGCCTGAAGACCTCGGGCATCATCGTCGCCAGCCCCGCCACGCTGATCAAGCTCGGCTCGCTGCATGAGGCCGGGCCGCTGCTGACCGCGCTGTGCTTCCTGATGATCGCCGTGCTCAGCTACCACCGGGTGTTCGGCGCCATCCTCATCAGCATCGTCAGCGTCACCCTGATCGGCTGGGGCCTGGGCATCGTGCAATATGGCGGGGTGTTCTCGCTGCCGCCCAGCCTGGCGCCCACCTGGATGGCCATGGACCTGGCCGGTGTGTTCAATGTCAGCATGATCAGCGTGGTGCTGGCCTTCCTGTTCGTCCACATGTTCGACACCGCCGGCACGCTGATGGGGGTGGCCCAGCGCGCCAACCTGGTGAACGCCGACGGCCGCATCGAAAACCTCTCGCGCGCCCTGAAGGCCGACAGCGCCTCCAGCGTGTTCGGCGCCATGGTCGGCGTGCCACCGGTGACCAGCTACGTGGAAAGCGCCGCGGGCGTGGCCGCCGGTGGCCGCACCGGGCTAACGGCGGTCACCGTGGGCATGCTGTTCGTCGCGGCGATGTTTTTCGCACCGCTGGCTGGCATGATTCCGGCTTATGCTACCGCCGGCGCGCTGATCTACGTGGCCATGCTGATGATGGGCGGCATGGCCCACATCAACTGGGACGAAGCCACCGACAGCATTCCGGCCATCGTCACCCTGATCATGATGCCGCTGACCTTCTCGGTGGCGGACGGCATTGCCCTGGGCTTCATCACCTACGTGGCCTTGAAGGCGGGCACCGGCAAGCACCGCGAGATCTCGGTGAGCCTGTGGGTGCTGTGTGCGATATTCATCGCCAAGTTTGTGTTCTTGTAATATTTCGGCTTCACCGCCGCCCGTAGCCGCTGCCGACAGGCTGCGCTGGCCCTTGAGTACGCTGTAGATTTGCGGCGTAGCAGAGGGCCAGCGCAGCCTGCGGCAGCGGCTACGGATTTGTGCGAAGGCCTTATCCAAGGAGAAAAACAATGAGTGTGGAAACCTGGCTGTTGTTCAGCGTCGCGGCGCTGGTGGTGATCGTCATCCCCGGCCCGTTGTCGCTGCTGATGATCGGCAACAGCCTGAACTATGGCCTGCGCCGCTCCTACCCGGCGTTCCTGGGTGGGGTGAGTGCTTCCATCTGCCTGCTCAGCGCTTCGGCGCTGGGCCTGGGCGCGTTGCTGATGGCATCGGAGCAGGTGTTCAGCGCGCTGAAGATCGCCGGCGCGCTGTACCTGTTCTACCTTGCCTGGCAAAGCTGGCAGCAGTCGCGCCGCGCGCCCAGCGCTGCCGAGGTGCCCGGCACCCTGCCCGCGCCGCGCTTTGGCGCGCTGTTCTGGCGTGCCTTCGCCTTGGGCGCCAGCAACCCCAAGGACATCCTGTTCTTCGCCGCCTTCCTGCCGCAGTTCCTCAACGCCGAACACTCGTTGGCGGCGCAGTTGGGCATCATGATCGCCACCTGGGCCGTGCTCGACCTGCTGTGCAAACTGGGCTACGGCCTGGGTGCCCACGGCGCGGCGCGCTACCTGCGCAGCGGCCGCGGGCAGAGCTGGTTCAACCGCGTCAGCGCGGCGTTGTTCGGGGGGGCGGGGGCGGCGGCGCTGCTCAGCCGAGGCTGAAGCGACGCGGCCGCTGCTACGCACACCTGTAGCAGCGGCCGCCAGGCCGCGTCCTGGGATGTCAGCGTTGCGCCTGTTGCTGGCCCAGCAGGCTACCGATGAAGCCGGCGAACTGTTCCACGGTCATTTTCTGGCCGTTGAAGGTCACCATGCCGTCGGCGTAGTGCAGGCGGCTGGTGACGTTGTCACCCTCGACCTTGCCAAGCTGGCTCATCACCGCCATGCCGCTGATGGAGTCGCTGACGTTCTTCGCCTGCAACGCCACCGCGTCCTTGTCGGTCTGGCCCTGCAGGTGCGCCTGGGCGCTGGCCAGGTCCATCAGCATGGGCTTGGACAGGGTGACGTTGGCGTCCAGCAGGCCGATCACCTTCTTGCCCAGGCCTTCGGACGGCTGGTCCAGGGTGCCCGGGTTCGCCAGGTCGACCACAAGGTTAGCCTGGCTTTCACCGTTGGCGGTCTTCAGCGACAGTTTTTCCAACTCGATGTGCGGCTTGGCCGCCAGCAGCGCCAGCAGGTCGGTGTTCAACTGCTGCTGGTCGGCAGCGCTCAGCTTCAGCGCCAAGGGCACGCCCGCAGCTGCGGCAGCCTGTTGTTGCGGGGCGATCTTGGCGACATACAGCGCATACAGCGACTTGCTGGCCGGGATGTCGAAATTATTCAGCTTCCACACCATCTGCGCCGCACCAATCGGCTGGTTGCCGACGGTGATGGAGGCGATCTCGTAGGTGGCCTCGGCGGCCAGCTTGCCTTCAACCTCCTGCATCAGGCCGCTGCCGCTGAAACCAGTCACCGCCACGGCCGGGGCGTTGGGGGTCTGCACGTTGGCGCTGGCCAGCTTGAGCTCGGTGTGGCCCAGGTAGAACCCGGACTCGCCCTTGGTGCCGCCGCTGTAAATGGTCAGGCCCTTGGCGTCGGCATGCACCGGGCCGTTCTCGCCGGCAACGTCGACGGAAAGGCTATCCATGTTGCCCGTCAGCTCATATTTGTGGGCATCAGCGGTGCCGTTGACGGTCAAGGTCAGGCCCGAGAACTTCAGGGTTTTGCCCGGTTCCTTGGACTCGAGCGGCAAGAAGTCGAAAGTGGTCTCGCTGCTCAGCCCGTAGTGGATGACCGAGCGGCCCTTGACCGGCATCTGGCCGTTGTTCATGGCGAACCACTTGGCCGAGTCGGGGCTGTTTTCCAGCTCGGTGTTGCTGGCGGCCATCACCGGCGCCAGGCGCAGGGTCAGCAGGCGCGACAGCGGCAGCGGGCCGTGCTCGATATGGTCCACCAGGAGGAAATGCGCTGGCTGGGCGTGGGGCAGTTGCACGTTCAGGCGGTAGTGGGCGGTGCTGCTGAACAGATGGCGGTCCAGCGACACCAGCTCGGCGCTGAACTGCGGGCTGCCGTCGGCGTTGCGGCCCGACTGGGCCATCTGCGTGTTGGCCTGGGCGATGGCGTCCTGCAGCACGCCCTCAAGACGCGTGCCCGTGTACCAGGCCCCGGCCGTGGCCACGATGCCGGCGGCAATGATGACACCGGCTGCTATACCTACTGCTTTTTTCATAAATCGACTCGACGAGTTCCATTCGGTGGGTGGAGGTATCGACTCGATAGTAGCGCGAAAGGTGCTGCCGCCAGGCAAAAAAAGCTCCCCCGCCCCACCGTTGCGGCGTGGGGTTTGCCTGTGATCTGCTTGTGATCTGCTTGTGATCTGGCCGTTGATCTTGATCTGGCTGTTGATCTTGATTGTATGCCCCGTAAAGCGCCCGGGCCGACTGGAGGCGTTGACCAGGCGGCAGCCCGCAGGGCCCTTCGGCGTAGCCGAAGGAAACGGCAACCCGCCAGCTTCTATAGCGGGGGCCGTTTGCCGCCTGGGCGACGCCGGAAGGAGGGGACCCGCAGCGCAGCGGAGGGCCCAAGCAGGGGCAAGCCCTTTTTGGTGACTTTTTGGGGCGACTGCCAAAAAGTTACTCGCCGTAAGGGCGAAACGGTCGGTGGTCGCACCGCGAAAATGGATATATTCAAAATCGCCGAAGCGGGATACAGACCATCGTGAACATATCCATTACCTAGGGTGATGCACAATCACCTTTCCGCCCTTACGGCGGCTCACTTTTTGTCAAACGCCACAAAAAGTAAGCAAAAAAGGCTTGCCCCTGCTTGGTCCCTACGCTTCGCTGCGGGTCCCCTCCCTCCGGCGTCGCCCAAGCGGCCGACGGCCCGGAATAGAAGCGCCTCCGGTTCCGTCTTCCCCGGCTACGCCAGGGACCGCTTGGCCAACGCCTCCAGTCGGCCCTGGCGCTTTATGGGGCACACAATCAAGATCAAGGGCCTCACGGGATCAAGATCAAAAGCGGCTTGCAGCGTGGGGAGGACGCAAAAAAAAGCCCGCAGTGTGGGCGGGCAAGAGGTACCAACGAAGGAGCGCGCGCAGCTCAACTGCCGCGGTAAGTCGAATAGCTGTAAGGCGAGAGCAGCAACGGCACATGGTAGTGATCCTGCTCGGCGCTGATGCCGAACCGCAGCACCACCACGTCGAGGAACGCCGGGTCGGCCATGGCCACGCCACGGGCGCGGTAGTAGTCGCCGGCGGCGAACTGCAGCTGGTACACGCCGCTGCGGTAGTCATCACCCTGTAACAGCGGTGCGTCACAACGGCCATCACTGTTGGTCAGTGCCTGGGCCACCAACTCCAGCTGCTGGCCCTCGACGCGATAAAGCTCGACCTTGATCGAGCTGCCGGGGCAGCCGTGGGCGGCGTCCAGCACATGCGTAGTCAAACGTCCCATTGCGTCTCGTGCCTCATTTTCATCCGGTTATCCGAAGGCCCATGCACCGTTTGAGGGCGCCCTGGGCATCCAACACAACGACATTAAGACACTTTCAAATAAAATTGTACACAATATTTGCGACCTTTTTTCGGCAGCCCCAGCCCACCCCCTAAAACCGGAGACAAGCCCGGTAACGCATGCGCTGCGTGACCGCCCAGTCGAATACCTGACCAGTCGGGCAAGTATTTTGCAAGGAAAGAAATTGACCCTCCAAGGCGATGATTGGCAAAAAACAGGCTTACAAATCACGGATAAAGTTGTATACAATCAAACCATCGCCGGGTCGCCAACCTCATCGGGGCCACCCGCCACCCTAATGACGCGAAGAAGGATGCAAGCAGTGAGCGCTGATTACCCACGCGACCTGATCGGTTACGGCCCCAACCCGCCCCACCCTCGCTGGCCTGGCAATGCGCGCATTGCCCTGTCGTTCGTGCTCAATTACGAGGAAGGTGGCGAGCGCAACATCCTCCACGGCGACAAGGAATCCGAAGCCTTCCTGTCCGAAATGGTGGCCGCCCAGCCGCTGCAGGGCGAACGCAACATGAGCATGGAGTCGCTGTACGAGTATGGCAGCCGTGCCGGCGTGTGGCGCACCCTCAAGGTGTTCAAGGAAGCGGGCATCCCGCTGACCATCTTCGCCGTGGCCATGGCCGCCCAGCGCCACCCCGACGTGATCCGCGCCATGGTCGATGCCGGCCACGAAATCTGCAGCCACGGCTACCGCTGGATCGACTACCAGTACATGGATGAGAACCAGGAACGCGAGCACATGCTCGAAGCCATCCGCATCCTCACCGAAATCAGCGGCGAACGCCCGCTGGGCTGGTACACCGGCCGCACCGGCCCCAACACCCGCCGCCTGGTGATGGAGGAAGGTGGCTTCCTCTACGACTCCGACACCTACGACGACGACCTGCCCTACTGGGAGCGCAACAACCCCACCGGCAAGCCGCACCTGGTGATCCCCTACACCCTGGACACCAACGACATGCGCTTCACCCAGGTGCAGGGCTTCAACAAAGGCGACGATTTCTTCGAATACCTGAAGGACGCCTTCGACGTGCTGTACGCCGAGGGTGCCGAGGCGCCGAAGATGCTCTCCATCGGCCTGCACTGCCGGCTGATCGGCCGCCCGGCGCGCCTGGCCTCGCTGATGCGTTTCATTGACTACGTGAAGGGCCACGAGCAGGTGTGGTTCGCCCGCCGCGTCGACATTGCCCGCCACTGGCATGAAACCCATCCCTACACGCCCGAGGCTGCGCAATGACCGCCTTCCACTCCCTGAAGCCATCGGCCCTGGGCCGCGACGCCTTCGTCGCCGCCTTCGCCGACATCTACGAACACTCGCCATGGGTCGCTGAAAAAGCCTACGACCTGGGCCAGGGCCCCGAGCTGGACCAGGTCGAAACCCTGCACCAGCGCATGAGCGACATCCTGTTGAGCGCCGATCACGAAAGCCAACTGGCACTGATCAACGCGCACCCCGACCTGGCCGGCAAGGCTGCCGTCCAGGGCGAACTGACCGAAGCCAGCACCAACGAACAGGCTGGCGCCGGTATTCACCAATGCACCACCGAAGAGTTCCAGCGCTTCACGGAGTTGAACGACGCCTACAAGGCCAAGTTCAAGTTCCCCTTCATCATGGCAGTGAAAGGCAGCAACCGGCACCAGATCCTCGCCGCGTTCGAAGTGCGCATCCACAACTCGGTCGAGGCCGAGTTCAAGGAAGCCCTGGCGCAGATCAACAAGATTGCCCTGTTCCGCTTGCAAGGCCTGTAACTCGCCCCCTCCAGCCCCCATTCAAGGCAGACAAGAAAAAATGAAAGCATACGCCGTACCCTTCGAGAAGTTCGTCAACCTGGCCGACGCGCGCCTGGGCACCAAGGCCATCTCGGTCACCGACGACTGGTTCGCCGACGTCAACCGCCTGTTCCAGCCCACCCCAGCGGTGTGGAAGGAAGGCGTGTTCGACGACAACGGCAAATGGATGGACGGCTGGGAATCGCGCCGCAAGCGCTTCGAAGGCTATGACAGCGCGGTGATCCGCCTGGGCGTGCCGGGTTCGATCAAAGGCGTGGACATCGACACCTCGTTCTTCACCGGCAACTTCCCGCCCTCGGCCTCGCTGGAAGGCTGCTTCGTCGCCGACGGCGACCCGACCGACGCCACCCAGTGGACCGAAGTGCTGCCAGCCGTCGAGCTGCAGGGCAACAGCCACCACTACCACGAAATCAGCGATGCCCAGGCCTACACCCACCTGCGCTTCAACATCTACCCCGACGGCGGCGTGGCGCGCCTGCGCGTGTACGGCGTGCCGTTCCGCGACTGGTCCGCGGTAGGCGACAACGAACAGGTCGACCTGGCCAGCGCCCTCAACGGCGGCCGTGCCCTGGCCTGCTCCGACGAGCACTTCGGGCGCATGAGCAACATCCTCAACCCGGGCCGCGGCATCAACATGGGCGACGGCTGGGAAACCGCACGCCGCCGCACGCCGGGCAATGACTGGGTGATCGTCGCCCTGGGCCATGCCGGCACCGTCGAGCAAGTGGTGGTCGACACCCTGCACTTCAAGGGCAACTACCCCGACAGCTGCTCGATCCAGGGCGCCTTCGTCAAGGGTGGCACCGACAGCCAGATCGAGACGCAGAGCCTGTTCTGGCGCGAACTGCTGCCCAGCCAGAAACTGCAGATGCACCAGGAGCACAGCTTCCAGGAGCAGATCAAGGACCTGGGCCCCATCACCCACATCCGCCTGAACGTGTTCCCGGACGGTGGCGTGAGCCGCTTGCGCGTGCTGGGCAAGGTAGCCAAGTAAGCAGCGCCTGAATGCGCTTTTGTGGGAGCTGGCTTGCCAGCGAGCTGTTGGGCCGTCAAAAGCTCGCTGGCAAGCCAGCTCCCACAGGGGCCAGTTACACATTAATCACTGAACAGACAGAAGACCCACAATGCGCACACTAGTGATCGAGCCCCTGACAAAAGAAGCCTTCGCCCCCTTCGGTGACGTGATCGAAACCGACGGCAGCGACCACTTCATGATCAACAACGGCTCGACCATGCGTTTCCATCGTCTGGCCACGGTCGAGACCGCCACGCCCGACGACAAGGCGATCATCAGCATTTTCCGCGCCGACGTGCTGGACATGCCGTTGACCGTGCGCATGCTGGAGCGCCATCCGCTGGGCAGCCAGGCCTTCGTGCCGCTGCTGGGCAACCCCTTTCTGATCGTGGTCGCGCCACTTGGCGATGCACCTGTATCAGGCTTGGTCCGCGCCTTCATCACCAATGGCAGGCAGGGCATCAATTACCATCGCGGCGTCTGGCACCACCCGGTGCTGACGATCGAAAAGCGGGATGACTTCCTGGTGGTTGATCGCAGTGGCACTGGCAATAACTGCGATGAGCATTTCTTCAATGAGGACGAGCTGCTGGTCCTCGCCCCCCACCAATAAGAGAAGGCCGGCCATTGCACCGCAGTGGTACGGCAAGAGGTTAGAACTGTGCAAGCACATCTGATGGAGTGGCTGAATCTGGGCGTGCGCTGGATTCACATGATCGTGGGGATCGCCTGGATCGGCGCATCCTTCTATTTCGTCTGGCTGGAGAACAACCTCAATCGCGCCAACCCGCGTGAGGGCCTGAGCGGTGACTTGTGGGCCATTCACGGGGGTGGCATCTACCACCTGGAAAAATACAAACTGGCCCCACCGACCATGCCGGACAACCTGCACTGGTTCAAATGGGAAGCCTACTGGACCTGGATGTCGGGCATCGTGCTGCTGTGCGTGGTGTTCTACTCCAACCCCGTGCTCTACCTGCTGGCCCCCGGCAGCACCCTGAGCGGGCCGGAAGGCATCGCCATCGGCGTCGGCGCGTTGATCGCCAGCTGGTTCATCTACGACCAACTGTGCGACTCGCCCCTGGGCAAGCGTCCCGGCCTGCTGGGCCTGGTGCTGTTCGTGCTGATCATTGCGGCCTGCTACGGCTTCAGCCAGGTGTTCAGCGGCCGCGGCGCGTACCTGCACACCGGCGCCATCATCGGCACCATCATGGTCGGCAACGTCTTCCGCATCATCATGCCCGCCCAGCGCGCGCTGGTGGCGGCCATCGCCGAGAACCGCACGCCCGACCCGACCCTGCCGGCCAAGGGCCTGCTGCGTTCGCGCCACAACAACTACTTCACCCTGCCCGTGCTGTTCATCATGATCAGCAACCACTTCCCCAGCACCTACGGCAGCCACTACAACTGGCTGATCCTGGCCGGCATCGCCGTGGTGGCCGTGGTCGTGCGTCACTACTTCAACACCCGCCACAACAGCCACAAGTTCGCCTGGGCCCTGCCTGCCGGCGCCCTGGGCATGATCTGCCTGGCGTTCGTCACCGGCCCCATGCAAATGGGCAACAGTGCCGACGTGGCCAAGGCACCGGCCATCGAGTACCAGCCGCTGCCGGGCACTGCCATCGGTGGCAAACGCGCCGATGAAATGCCGGCCACGCCTGCCGCTGCACCGGCCCCGGCAGAACAGCCGGCCCAGGCCAGCAATGGCGCGGACTTCGACAAGGTGCACGGGGTGATCCAGGAGCGCTGCGCGGTGTGCCATTCGGCCAAGCCGACCAGCCCGCTGTTCTCCACGGCGCCTGCGGGGATCATGTTCGACACCCCGCAGCAGATCCAGCAACTGGCCCCGCGCATCCAGGCGCAGGCCGTGGCCAGCCAGATCATGCCGTTGGGCAACATCACCCAGATGACCCAGGAAGAGCGCAACCTGGTGGGCCAGTGGATCGCCAACGGAGCGCAAACCAACTGATGGATCGTTCGTAGCAGCGACTGCCTTGACACCGCGTCGCCTGCATCGCGACCAAGGTCGGCTCCTACGCCGTTCGTGGTAGGAGCCGGCCTTGGCCGCGATACAGGCGACGCGATCGACGGGGCAGCTGCTACGGGTACTGCTAACCGAAAAATAAAAACAAGATTTGAGGTGTTGCATGTCCGAGTCAATCCACGCGCGCATCCCTGCTGCGCCACCACGACAGCCCCTGCCGTTGCTGCAACTGATTCTGGTGGGTTTGCAACATGTTTTGCTGATGTATGGAGGCGCCATCGCGGTGCCGCTGATCATCGGACAGGCCGCCGGCCTTTCCCGTGAGGAAATCGCCTTCCTGATCAACGCCGACCTGCTGGTGGCCGGCGTGGCCACCGTGGTGCAGTCACTGGGCATCGGCGCCCTGGGCATCCGCATGCCGGTGATGATGGGCGCCAGCTTCGCCGCGGTCGGCAGCATGGTGGCCATGGCCGGCATGCAGGGCGTGGGCTTGCCGGGCATCTTCGGCGCGACCATCGCCGCCGGCTTCTTCGGCATGCTCATCGCGCCGTTCATGTCGAAGATCGTGCGGTTCTTCCCGCCGCTGGTCACCGGCACCGTCATCACCTCCATCGGCCTGTCGCTGTTCCCGGTGGCGGTGAACTGGGCCGGTGGTGGCGCCAAGGCGGTGCAGTTCGGCTCACCCATCTACCTGATCGTCGCCGGGCTGGTGCTGGCCACCATCCTGCTGATCCATCGCTTCATGAGCGGCTTCTGGGTCAACATCGCCGTGCTCATCGGCATGCTGCTGGGCTACCTCATCTCGGGCCTGATCGGCATGGTCGACCTCTCGGGCCTGGCCACCGCGCCCTGGCTGCAAGTGGTCACGCCGCTGCACTTCGGCATGCCCACCTTCAGCCTGGCGCCGGTGCTGTCCATGTGCCTGGTGGTGGTGATCATCTTCGTCGAGTCCACCGGCATGTTCCTGGCCCTGGGCAAGATCACCGACCGCGAGGTCACCCCCGGCATGCTCCGTCGCGGCTTGCTGTGCGACGCCGCCGCCTCGTTCGCGGCAGGTTTCTTCAACACCTTCACCCACTCCTCGTTCGCCCAGAACATCGGCCTGGTGCAGATGACCGGCGTGCGCTGCCGTTCGGTGACGGTGGTGGCCGGCGGCTTCCTCATCGCCCTCAGCCTGTTGCCCAAGGCCGCGTTCCTGGTGGCTTCCATTCCGCCTGCGGTGCTGGGCGGTGCGGCCATTGCCATGTTCGGCATGGTGGCGGCCACCGGCATCAAGATCCTCCAGGAAGCCGACATCGGTGACCGTCGCAACCAGCTGCTGGTGGCGGTGAGCATCGGCATGGGGCTGATCCCGGTGGTGCGCCCGGAGTTCTTCTCCCAGCTGCCGGACTGGATGGGCCCCATCACCCACAGCGGCATCGCCATGGCGACGTTGAGCGCGGTGCTGCTCAACCTGCTGTTCAACGTGCTCGGTGGTGCCGAGCGAGAAGCCCTGTCCAGAGCGGTGCATCAGCATTGACCATGGGGGGCGCCGGTCGAAAAGCTGACCGAGTGCCCCACTTTTGCTGGGCCTGCTCTGTAACGGAGCACTTGAGCCGCGCCGCGTGAGTCAGTAATCTGCGCGCCCGCGTAAAACCGGGGGGATTTTTTCCCCGATAAAGCTGACCTCTTGTACCAGACTGGGCCCCCTGCCCTGCCGCGTCGCCGTTTGCAGCCAATCGAACCACTTTCGACTGCTATTCACCGCAGCCGACGGGATTTCTTTGGCTGTGCGTCGGCCTTGGCAAGGCTCTTGCTAACTCAGTTGCGCCGCAGAGGAAGTTGACCGGTTGGACGACTTTTAACGCAACCAAAAAGGCGCCGCCACAGAGCGCCACCTTAGAAAAACAGACTGAAATCAAACCTGGGAGCTAACCAATGAAACGTACTCTTTCGAGCCTGATGGTGGCCGGTGGCATGCTGGCCGGTGGCCAGGCCATGGCCGACGACGGCGGCTGGCTGCAATGGCAGAGCAACAGCCTGACCTACCTGTATGGCCAGGATTTCAAAGTGAATCCGGGCATCCAGCAAACCGTCACGTTCGAACACGCCGACGCCTGGAAGTACGGCGACAACTTCCTGTTCGTGGACAACACCTGGTACAACGGCAAGAAAGACTCGGGCAACGGCAACTTCGGCACCTACGGCGAGTTCAGCCCGCGCCTGTCCCTGGGCAAGATCTTCGACCAGAAGTTCGCCTTCGGCCCGGTCTCCGACGTGCTGCTGGCGTTCACCTACGAGTTCGGCGAGGGTGACGTGGAGTCGTACCTGATCGGCCCGGGCTTTGACCTGAACATCCCTGGCTTCGACTACTTCCAGCTGAACTTCTACAACCGTATTCCGGATGGCGGCCGCGCCGGCAACAACATCTGGCAGATCACCCCGGTCTGGTCCTACACCATTCCAGTGGGCAGCTCCGACATCCTCATCGACGGCTACATGGACTGGGTGGTCAGCGGCGACCACAACAAGGAAGGCGACTACCACGCCAACCTGCACTTCAACCCGCAGGTCAAGTACGACCTGGGCAAGGCCCTGCACTGGCAGCCCAAGCAGGTGTACGTCGGTTTCGAGTATGACTACTGGAAAGACAAGTACGGCATCGAAAGCAGCCACGCCTTCGACACCAACCAGAACACCGCCAGCCTGCTGCTGAAAGTGTTCTTCTAAGCGACACCGGTGCCGGGGCGGTCAGCCGAACGACCGCCCCAGGCGCACCAGCCCTTCGTCTATCTGCTCAAGCGACGGCGCGGCGAACGACAAGCGCAGGCTGCTGGCATCAGCGCCCTCGGCAAAGAACGCACTGCCCGGCACGAACATCACCCGCTGCTCGATAGCCCGCTGCAACAACTGCGTGGCATCCACCCCACTGCGGCAGCGCCCCCAGATGAACATCCCGCCCTGTGGCGGCGACACCTCCAATACGTCCTGCAGGCCTTCGAGCCCTGCGAGCATGCGCGCGCATTTGTCCCCGTAGCCCTGGGCCAGCCCCGGCAGCGCCCGTTCCAGCGCGCCATCGGCCAGGTACAGCGCGGCGATCTGCTGCGCCCACGGCGCGGTGCACAGGTCCACGGTCTGCTTGGCGATCACGCAGCGCTGGCGGATGGGCGCGGGCGCGATCAGCCAGCCGATGCGCAGGCCCGGCGCCACCACCTTGGACAGGCTGGACAAATGCACCACCCGGCCGGCGGCGCCGTCCACCTGCGCGGCCAGCGCCAGCAGCGAGGGCACTGCTTCGCCGGCAAAGCGCAGGGCGCCGTAGGGGTCGTCCTCGATGATCAGGAAATCGTGCTCGGCGGCCAGCTGCAGCAACGCCAGGCGCCGTTCAAGCGGCAGGCAGGCGCCGGTGGGGTTGGCGAAGGTCGGCACGCAGTACAACAGGCGGATGCTGCCCTTGGGCTGTGTCGCTAACTGCTCGGCGAGGCGCGCGGTGTCCAGGCCCTGGGCGTCGGTGGCGGCGCTGTCCACCTCAAGGCCCGCCAGGCGGAACGCCTGCAGCGCCGCAGGATAGGTAGGCCGCTCCACCAGCACCCGCTCGCCGGGGCTGAGCAGCACCTTGATCAGCAGGTCCAGGCCTTGTTGCGAGCCTGTGGTCACCATCAGCTCGTCCACTGCCACGGGCGCCCCGCGCCTCGCCATCAGCGCCGCCAGTTGCTCGCGCAGCAGCGGCAGGCCGTCGGTGGCGGCGTATTGCAGGCAGTCCACGGGGCTGTCGCGCAAGGCGCGCTCGGCGGCCGCGGCCAGGTTGGGTTGGTCGAAAAACGAAGTCGCCGGGTAGCCGCCGGCGAACGAGATCATGCCGGGCAGCGACAGGTACTTGAACAGCTCGCGAATCGCCGAACCGGTGGGCGCCTGGAAGGCGGGGGCGAAGCGGTAGGTAAGGTCGGTCACGGGGCAAGGGCTCGGTCAGGGCGGATGCCCCAGTATCGAACCCTGCTGCTCAGGCCCGCAAACGAGGAATCGGCGGGATGTCATTCCCCATGGTCATGAAACGCAGCCCCTGTAGCCGCTGCCGCAGGCGGCGCTGGCCCTCATTCACATTGGAAATCTCCAGCGTACGCCAGGGCCTGCGCAGCCTGGCGGCAGCGGCTACAGGTTAACCGCGTACCGCTTTCCAGATTTTGCCGGCGACGCTGACCACACCCAACACCAGCGCACCCGCCACCACACCCAGCCCACCATTGAGCAAGGCCATGGTCACGCTACCACCCACACTCTCGACCCAGTGATGCAACGGAGCGATCCCATGCACCAGAATCCCTCCGCCCACCAGGAACATCGCCGCGGTGCCCACCACCGACAAGGTTTTCATCATGTACGGCGCCGCGCGCAAAATGGCGCCGCCCACCGCGCGGGTCACACCGCCCTGGCGCTGGGTCATCCACAGCCCCAGGTCGTCCAGCTTGACGATGGCCCCCACCAGCCCGTACACCCCCACCGTCATGACGAAGGCGATGCCGCTCATCACGATCACCTGCTGGCTCAGCGGCGCGTCGGCGACGATGCCCAGGGTGATGGCGATGATTTCCGCCGACAGGATGAAGTCGGTGCGCACCGCGCCCTGGATCTTCTCTTGCTCGTAAGCCACCAGGTCAACGGCCGGGTCGGCCGCTGCCGCGCTCAACGCCGCGTGTTCGGCTTGGTCCTCACCTTTGCCGTGGAGCAAAGGATGGGCGACTTTCTCGAAGCCCTCGAAGCACAGGTACGCGCCGCCCACCATCAACAGCGGGGTCACCGCCCACGGCGCGAAGGCGCTGATGGCCAAAGCCGCCGGCACCAGGATGACCTTGTTGCGCAGCGAGCCCTTGGCCACCGCCCACACCACCGGCAGCTCGCGCTCGGCGCGCACGCCGGTGACCTGCTGGGCGTTCAGTGCCAGGTCATCGCCGAGCACGCCGGTGGTCTTCTTGGCGGCGACCTTGGTCATCACCGACACGTCGTCGAGCACCGCGGCGATATCGTCCAGCAACACCAGCAGACTGCTTCCTGCCATAAGAATCATTCCCATGTTTCATGTTCGTTGGCCGCGAGCATACCTTGTCGCCCGCCTACTGCCCACCGCCCTGCCAGCCGCCGCCCAGGCTCTGGATCAACGCCACGCTGCCCTGCCCCAGCTGGCCCTGGGTGTCGCGCAGGGTCTGCTCGGCCTGCAGCAGCACCAGCTGCTGGGTCAGCACGTTCTGCCGGCTGACGGTGCCGGCCTGCTGCTGGGCCTGCTGGCTGCCGAACAGCTGCTGGTTGCGCTGGAAGATCTGCTGGTAGGCGTCGGCCTGCTGTTGCAGGTGGTTGAGCGCAGACAGGTTGTCTTCCACGTTCTGCAGCGCCGTCAGCACCGCGCCGCGGTAGTTGGCGGCGTCCTGGTCGTAGCTGGCCTGGGCCTCGTTGACCGACGCGCGGCGGGCACCGCCGTCGAAGATCGTCTCGGCCAGCGCCGGGCCCAGCAGCCACACCCGGTTGGGCAGCGAGAACAGCCCGCCCAGGGCGCTGCCGCGGTAGCCGCCTTCGGCGCTGAGCGTGAGGTTGGGATAGAACGCCGCCTCGGCCACGCCAATGCGCGCGTTGGCGGCGGCCGCCGTGCGCTCGGCCGAAACCACGTCGGGGCGCCGTTGCAGCAGGGTCGACGGCAGCGTCAGCGGCGGTCGCAGCACCCCGAATGAATAGTCGTTCAGCGGCGCCAGGCTAAACTGCGCCGGTGCCTGCCCCACCAACACCGCCAGCGCGTGTTCATACTGCTCCCGCGAGCGCTGGGACGTCTGCAACGCGGCCACCACCGTGGTCAGCTGGTCCTGGGCCACCAGCAGCTGGTCGTTGGTGGCGGTGCCCTGGACGAACTCGGCCTGGGTCATGTCCTGCAACTGCTGGTCGATGCGCTGTTGCTGCTGCAGCAGGCGGACGTCGATGTCCAACTGGCGCACGGCAAAATAGTCGGTGGCCACGCTGGCGGCGATGGACAACCGCACCCCGGCCAGCAGCGCGTCGGAGGATTGCGCCAGGGCGTTGCTCGACTCGATGCCGCGGCGCACCTCGCCCCACAGGTCCGGGGTCCAGCTGGCGGTCAGGGTGGCGCTGACCGACTGCACCACGCCGGTGCTGGCGGTGGTCGTGCCCGTGGTGGTGCTACCGGTGGAACCGCTGCCGCCCACGCCCCGTGTCCCGGACAAGCCCACGCCCACCGTCGGCCACAGGCTGGCGCGGCTGGCCGCCACCTGGGCGTCGGCCAGGCGGTAGGCGGCCTCGGCGGCGATGATCGACTGGTTGGCGGCCGCCGCCTGGTCAATCAGCTTATTGAGCAGCGGGTCGCGGTAGTCCAGCCACCACTGGCTGTGCAGCGCCCCCTGGGGGTTGGCCGCCGCCCGCTCGAACGCCGCGCCTTCCTTGAAGCCCTGGGGCAGCGGCTGCTGCGGGCGCTGGTAGTCGGGCCCGACCATGCAACCGGCCAGAAGCGCCACCAACGCCGTGACAATGAGCATGCGCATTCAAGTCTCCTTGCCGTGCCGGCGCACGCGCGCCGAGGCCCGGTCGAGCCACAGGTAGATGACGGGCGTGGTGTACAGCGTCAGCACCTGGCTGAACAGCAGCCCGCCGATGATCGAGATGCCCAGCGGCCGCCGCAGCTCGGAGCCGTAGCCATGGCCCAGCACCAGCGGCAAGGCGCCGAGAATGGCCGCCAGGGTGGTCATCATGATCGGCCGGAAGCGGATCAGGCAGGCCCGGCGGATGGCCTCGCGGGCGTCCAGCCCCTGGGCGCGACGCTCGCTGAGGGCGAAGTCGATCATCATGATGGCGTTCTTCTTGACGATGCCGATCAGCAGGATCACCCCCACCAGGGCGATGATCGACAGCTCGGTGCCGGTCACCAGCAGCGCGATCAGCGCGCCCACCCCGGCCGACGGCAGCGTGGAGAGGATGGTCAGCGGGTGCACCAGGTTTTCATAGAGTACGCCCAGCACGATGTACACCGACAGCAGCGCGGCGGCGATCAGCAGCGGCTCGCTGGCCACCGAGGCCTGGAATACCTGGGCGGTGCCGGCGAACTGGCCGGTGACGCTGGCGGGCATGCGCAGCTGCGCCACGGCGTTATCCACCAGTACCGTGGCCTGGCCGATGGAGGTGCCCGGCGCCAGGTTGAACGACACGGTCACCGCCGGGAACGTGCCCTGGTGGCTGATGGAGATGGCGGTGCGGTCGATGCTGTAGTCGGCCATGGCCGCCAGCGGCACCAGCGCCGAACTGGCGATGCTCGGCGCCGCACCGCCGCGGGCGCTGGAGGCCACCGCGCCCACCGGCACGTAGATGCCCTTCAGCGCCATGGGGTCGCGCCAGTACGGCGGCGCGATCTCCATGACCACGTGGTACTGGTTGGCCGCGCGGTAGATGGTCGACACCTGGCGCTGGCCGAACGCGTCGTACAGGGTCTGGTCCACCGCCGACAGGCTCACGCCCAGGCGCGCGGCGCTGTCGCGGTTGACGTGCAGGTTGGCCAGCAGGCTGTTGTCCTGCTGGTCGGTGTTGAGGTCGGTGAGCTGCGCCAGCGGCCGCAGCACGTCCAGCACCTTGGGCACCCACAGGTCCAGGTCGGCCTGGTCATCGGCGGTCAGCGTGTACTGGTACTGCGCGCCGCTCTGGCGGCCGCCCACGGTGATGTCCTGGGCCGATTGCAGGTACAGGCGCGTGCCGGGCATGTCGCCCAGGGCGTGGCGGATCTGCCCGATCACCGCGTCGGCGCCCACGCTGCGCTGGCCCAGCGGCTTGAGGGTGATGAACAGCTGCGCGCTGTTGATGGCGCCGCTGCCGCCGCCACTGCCGCCCACGAAACCACCGACGTTTTCCACGTTGGAGTTGCTCATCACCGTGCGGTTGATGCGCTCGAAGCTCTGCTGCATGGCCGCGTAGGACACGCTCTGCGCCGCCAGTATCGAGCCCTGCAGGCGCCCAGTGTCTTCCTGGGGGAAGAAGCCCTTGGGGATCAGCACGTAGAGCAGCGCCGCCAGCGCCACCACCATCAGCGTCACCAGCCCGGCCAGCAGCGAATGGTCGATGACCCAGCCCAGGGTGCGGTCGTAGAAGCGATGGAAACGCGAGTCCGGGTGCTCGCCCGCCTGCTCGCCGCCCGCGTGTTGCGGGCGCAGCAGCACGCTGCACAGGCTGGGGGTGACGGTGAGCGAGACCAGCATGGAAATCACGATGGCCACCGACAGGGTCACGGAAAACTCGCGGAACAGCCGCCCGACAATGCCGCCCATCAGCAGCAGCGGGATGAACACCGCCACCAGCGACACGCTGATGGTCAGCACCGTGAAGCCCACCTCGCGCGCGCCCTCCAGCGCCGCCTGCACGCGGTCGGCGCCCTGCTCCAGGTGGCGCATGATGTTCTCCACCACGACGATGGCGTCGTCGACCACGAAGCCGGTGGAAATGGTCAGCGCCATCAGCGACAGGTTGTTGAGGCTGTAGCCCAGGAAATACATGGCGCCGAAGGTGCCCAGCAGCGACAGCGGCACGGCGATGGCCGGCACCAGGGTGCTGCGCCAGTCGCGGAAGAAACAGAAGGTCACCAGGGTCACCAGCAGCACCGAAATCAGCAGGCTGACCTCCACGTCGTGCAGCGACGAGCGGATGGTGGTGGTGCGGTCCATGAACAGGTTGAGCTTGATGCCGTTGGTCAGCGAGGCCTGCAGCAACGGCAGCGCGGCCTTCACCGCGTCCACCGTATTGAGCACGTTGGCGCCCGGCTGCTTGAACACCACCAGCAGCACCGCCGGCTTGCCGTTGGACAGGCCGAAGTTGCGCAGGTCCTCGACGTCCTCGCGCACGTAGCCCAGGTCGGCGATGTGCACCACGTCGCCGTTGCTCTGCTTGACGATCAGCGGCGCGTAGCCGCCGGCCTGGTAGAGCATGTCGTTGGCGGCCAGGGTGTAGTTGCCGCCGTTGCTGCTGATGGTGCCCTTGGGCAGGTTGGTGTTGGCGTCGGCGATCACCCCGCGCACCTGCTCAAGGCTCACCCCATAGTGGTTGAGGCGGTCGGGGTTGAGCTCGATGCGCACCGCCGGCAGCGCGCCGCCGCCAACGATCACGTCGCCCACCCCCGAGGTCTGCAGCAGGCGCTGTTGCAGCACCGTGGAGGCCACGTCGTACATCTGCCCCGGGGTGGCGGTGGCCGAGGTCATGCTGATGATCAAAATCGGCGAATCGGCCGGGTTGACCTTGCGGTAGGTGGGGTTGCCCGACAGGTCGCTGGGCAGGTTGGTGCGTGCGGCGTTGATGGCCGCCTGCACGTCGCGGGCGGCGCCGTCGATGTCGCGGTTGAGGTCGAACTGCAGGTTGATGCGGGTGGCGCCCAGGGTGCTCGACGAGGTCATCTGGGTGATGCCCGATATCTGCCCGAACTGGCGCTCCAGCGGCGTTGCCACCGAGGTGGCGACGGTGCTGGGGTCGGCGCCGGGCAGGCTGGCGCGCACGCTGATGGTGGGAAAATCCACCTCGGGCAGCGGCGCCACCGGCAGCAGGTTGAACGCCAGGATGCCGAACAGCGCCAGCCCCAGCGCCAGCAGCGTGGTGGCGATGGGGCGCTGGATGAACGGCGCCGAGAGGTTCATGGCGCGGGCGCTTCAGCGCTCGGCTGGCCACCGCCCAGGCGCTGCTCCAGGCCGTTCATGGCAAGGAAGATCACCGGCGTCGAGAACAGCGTCAGCAGTTGGCTCAGCAGCAGCCCGCCAATGATGGCGATGCCCAGCGGGTGGCGCAGCTCCGAGCCGATGCCAGTGCCCAGGGCCAGCGGCACGGCGCCGAACAGCGAGGCCATGCTGGTCATCAGGATGGGCCGGAAGCGCAGCTGCGCCGCCTGGCGGATCGCCGCGGTGGGGTCCAGGCCCTCGTTGCGCTGCAGCTCCAGGGCGAAGTCGACCATCATGATGCCGTTCTTCATGACGATGCCGATCAGCAGCACGATGCCGATCAGGCCGATGATGTCGAACTGCGTGCCGGTCAGCCACAGCGCCAGCAAGGCGCCCAGGGCCGCCGACAGCAGCGTGGAGAGAATGGTCACCGGGTGCACGAAGCTCTCGTAGAGAATGCCCAGCATCAGGTACACCACCACGATGGCCGCCAGCACCAGGAACAGCTGGTTGCCCAGGGACGACTGGAAGGTGGCCGCGGCGCCTTCGAGCTGGGCCTGCACGGTGATCGGCAGGCCCAGGTCATGCTCGATCTGCCCCAGCCGCGTGACCGCCGCGCCCAGGGTCTGCCCCGGCGCCAGGTTGAACGAGACGTCGGCGTAGGGGAACTGGCCCTGGCGGTTGAGGGTGATGGGCGCGCGTATCACCTGCTGGCTGGCCATGCTCGACAGCGGCGCCACGCCGCCGCTGGCGGTGTCCACGTAAAGGCCGGTGAGCAGGTCGGCGAGGTTGCCGGGTTGGCGGTCGCTGGCCAGCACCACGTGGTACTGGTTGAGCTGGGTGTAGATGGTCGACACCTGGCGCTGGCCGAAGGCGTCGTACAGCACGTCGTCGATGGCCTGGGGCGTCACGCCCAGGCGCGAGGCGGTGGCACGGTCGAAGGTCAGCTGGATCTGGTTGCCGAACTGCAGGGCCTGGCTCTGCACGTCGGCGAACATCGGGTCCTTGCGCATGGCCGCCATCAGCGTGTTGGTCCACTGCTCCAGCGCCTGGGTGTCGATGGCCTGCAGCCCGAGGCGGTAGCTGGTGGTGGAGACGGTGGAGTCCAGGGTCAGGTCCTGCACCCCGTGCAGGTACAGGCGGATGCCCGACTCGTCGCTGTTGGCGTCGGCCAGGCGGCGGATCACCACCGCGCTGCTGTCACGCTCGCCGCGCGGCTTGAGGTTGATCAGCAGGTTGCCCTGGTTCAGCGTCGGGTTGGTCTGGTCGATGCCCACGAAGGACGACAGGCTGGCCACCGCCGGGTCCTTGAGGATGCGCGCGGCCAGGCGCTGCTGCTCGTCCTGCATGCGCGCGAAGGACACGCTGGGCGCGGCCTGGGAAATGCCCTGGATCAGGCCAGTGTCCTGGTCGGGGAAGAAGCCCTTGGGAATCACCAGGATCAGCCACACCGTCAGCAACGCGGTGATGACGATGGACACCAGCGTCAGTGCCTGGTGCAGCAGCACCCAGTCCAGGCCTTTCACGTAGTAGTGGTTGATGCGGTCGAAGAAGTCCTCGCGGCGCTCGCCCTTGCGCGCCTTGAGCAGGCGCGCGCACAGCATGGGCGTGAGGGTCAGGGTGATCAGCGCGGAAATCACGATGGTCACCGCCACCGTGGTGGCGAACTCGCGGAACAGCCGCCCCACCACGTCGCCCATGAACAGCAGCGGGATCATCACCGCGATCAGCGCCACCGACAGCGAGATGATGGTGAAGCCGATCTGCGCCGAGCCCTTGAGCGCGGCCTGCAGGGGCGTCTCGCCGTCCTCGATGTAGCGGGTGATGTTCTCGATCATGACGATGGCGTCGTCGACCACGAAGCCGATGGCGATTGTCAGCGCCATCAACGTCAGGTTGTTCAGGGAAAAGCCCAGGGCGTAGGCCACGGCCAGGGTGCCGATCAGCGTCAGCGGCACGGTGAGCGCCGGGATCAGCGTAGCGGCCAGGTCGCGCAGGAAGACAAAGATGACGATCACCACCAGCAGGATCGCCACCCCCAGCTCCAGCTGCACGTCGGTGACCGAGGCGCGGATGGTCTGGGTGCGGTCGGTGAGCACGGCCACCTTGAGGGTGCCCGGCAGGCTCGCGCGCAAGGCCGGCAGCAGGCGCTGCACGCGGTCCACCACCTGGATGACGTTGGCGCCGGGCTGGCGCTGGATGTTCAGCACGATGGACGGCGTGGCGTTGGTCCAGGCGGCCTGGCGCGGGTTCTCCGGGCCCTGGATGGACGCGGCGATCTGCGCCAGGCGAATCGGCGCGCCGTTCTTGTAGCCGATGATCAGGTCGCGGTACTGCTCGGCCGACTGCAACTGGTCGTTGGCGCCGATGGAATAGGCCTGGAATTTGCCGTCGATGTTGCCCTTGGCCTGGTTGACGTTGGCGGTGCCCAGGGCCGTGCGCACATCATCCAGCGACAGCCCCAGCGCGTTCAGCGCCGAGGTATTGGCCTGCACCCGCACGGCGGGGCGCTGGCCACCGCTGAGGGTCACCAGGCCGACACCGGTGATCTGCGAGATTTTCTGCGCCAGGCGGGTGTCGGCCAGGTCCTGGATTTTGGTCAGCGGCAGCACGTCGGAGGTCAGCGACAGGGTCAGCACCGGCGCGTCTGCCGGGTTGACCTTGCTGTACACCGGCGGGTACGGCAGGTTGGCCGGCAGGAAGGTGCCGGCGGCGTTGATGGCCGCCTGCACCTCCTGCTCGGCCACGTCCAGGGACAGCGCCAGGTCGAACTGCAGGGTGATCACCGAGGCGCCGTCGGAGCTGGTGGAGTTCATCGACTTGAGCCCGGGCATCTCGCCGAACTGGCGCTCCAGCGGCGCGGTGATCGACGAACTGATCACCTCGGGGCTGGCGCCGGGGTACTGGGTGAACGCCTGGATGGTGGGGTAGTCGACCTCGGGCAGCGCCGACACCGACAGCAGGTGGTAGCCCAGCAGGCCCACCAGCAGCACCGCGACCATGATCAGCGCGGTGGCCACCGGCCGCTCGATGAACGGCCGCGAGACATTCATGGCGTGGCGACCTTGACCGACGAACCGTTGTCCAGCTTGTCGGCGCCCTCGGTCACCACCTGCTCGCCGGGCTTCACGCCCTGGTCGAGGATGGCGGTGACGTCACCGGTGGCCGGGCCCAGCTTGACCACCCGCAGCGCCGCCTTGTCGCCGTTGACCACGAATACGAAGTCGCCTTGGCTGCCGTGCTGGATGGCCTGGGTCGGCACCACGGCGATCTGCGCCAGGCGGTCGGCCTGTAGCCGGGCGTTGACGAACTGGTTGGGAAACAGGTGATTGGCCGGGTCGCTGAACTGCGCCTTGACCTTCACCGTGCCGGTGCTGGTGTCCACCTGGTTGTCCAGCGCCAGCAGGTTGCCGGTGGCCAGCAGGTCGTGCTTGTTGCGGTCGTAGGCCAGCACCGTCACCGGGCCCTTGGCCATGGCCTGGTCGATGGCGCCCAGGTCGTCCTCGGGCACGGCGAACACCACGGTGGCGGGCTGCAGTTGGGTGATCACGGCGATGCCGGTGCTGGTCTGCGGGTTCACGTAGTTGCCGGGGTCCACCAGGCGCAAGCCGACCACGCCGTCCACCGGTGAATAAAGGGTGCAATAGCTGACCTGCACTTCAAGGTTCTGCACGCTGCCCTGGTCGGCGGCCACGGTGCCCTGCTGTTGCTGCACCAGCGAGCGCTGGGTGTCGAGGGTCTGCTGGCTGACCGAGCCCACCTTGATCAGCTGGCCGAAACGCACCAGGTCGCGCTGGTCGTTGGCCAGCAGCGCCTGGTCGTGCAGCAGCACGCCGCGGGCCTGGGCCAGCTGCGCTTTCAACGCACGGTCGTCGATGCGCGCCACCACCTGGCCTTTTTTCACGTGCTGGCCTTCCTGGAACGGCACCTCGGTGAGCACGCCGGCCACCTGGGTGACCACGGTGACGGTGCGGGTGGGGGTCACCGTGCCCAGGGCGTCGATGTACACCGGCACGTCCTGCTGTTTCACCGGCACCACGGCCACCGGCTCGGCGGCGGGCGGAGGCTTGGGCTTGGCCCGGCCGGCCAGCAGGTGGTAGACCAGCCAGCAGGCCAACAGCACCAGCACGATGCCGGCAAAAATGACCAGACCACGACGACGCTTGGGCACGGGCGAACACCTCGGGTGTCACGGGCCAGTGATAATGGCCACTAGCCTGTCTTCCTGAAAAATTCTAGCAGCGGCCCCCAACGCCACTGGCCCAACCCGCCCTCCATTCAGGTAGCCGACAGGCCGCCCGTCGCCCGCCCCAAGTTGAGCCCCGCGCGAGCACGGTGCTACCATGCCGCACCGCCCAGCAGGCAAGGAATCATCGGCTTTATGACCACCATTCGCGAGCGCAACAAAGAACTGATCCTGCGCGCGGCCAGCGAAGAATTTGCCGACAAGGGCTTCGCCGCCACCAAGACCAGCGACATCGCGGCCAAGGCCGGGCTGCCCAAGCCCAACGTCTATTACTACTTCAAGTCCAAGGAAAACCTGTACCGCGAGGTGCTGGAAAGCATTATCGAGCCGATCCTGGCGGCTTCGACGCCGTTCAACCCCGAAGGCGACCCGTTCGAGGTGCTCGGCGGCTACATCCGTTCCAAGATCCGCATCTCCCGCGACCTGCCGGCGGCGTCCAAGGTGTTCGCCAGCGAGATCATGCACGGCGCCCCGCACCTGAGCCCCGACCAGGTGGAACAGCTGAACGTGCAGGCCAAGCACAACATCGACTGCATCCAGACCTGGATCGACCGCGGGCAGATCGCCCACGTCGATGCGCACCACCTGATGTTCAGCATCTGGGCGGCGACCCAGACCTACGCCGATTTCGACTGGCAGATCGCCGTGGTCACCGGCAAGGCGCGGTTGGACGAGAGCGATTACGAGGCGGCGGCGCAAACGATCATCCGGATGGTGCTGAAGGGCTGCACGCCCGACGCATAAAGGCCCTGTGGGAGCTGGCTTGCCAGCGAGCTTTTGGCGCCCCGGAAAACTCGCTGGCAAGCCAGCTCCCACAAATTTATGCGCTCACACCCGCATCAGCGCTCCAGCCCAGCGCTTCGATCGCGCTGATCGCACAGCGCTCGTCCACATCGGACACATCCCCGCTGATTCCCACCGCGCCTATCACCACGCCCTGCTGGTCACGAATCAGCACCCCACCCGGCGCCGGCACCACACCGCCCTGCCCCAGCCCGTTCAACGCCGCGAAAAACGCCGGGCGTGCCTGCGCGTCCGTCGCCAGCAGGCGCGAGCCCTTGCCCAGGGCGATGGCGCCCCACGCCTTGCCAATGGCCACGTGGGGCCGCAGCAGGCTGGCGCCGTCCTGGCGTTGCAGGCTCACCAGGTGCCCGCCGCTGTCCAGCACCGCCACGGTAAGCGGCGCGGCCTTGATGTCGCGCCCCGTGGCCAGGGCGTGTTCGGCGAGACGATTGGCAGCAGCCAAGGTAATGGCAGTCATCGGCAGATCCTCTTGAATGAAAAATCGACACGACAAATAGAGCACAAATACAAAATTTATTGTATACAATATCGCAAATATTCCCGACCAATGGCCTGCAAACGCCATCCCTCGGCAAAAGCGAAAAGGGTTTGACCTGAAGCCGGTGCCGTGAATAAACTCGGCCAACAAGCCACTTGTATACAATTACAAAACACAAAGAGGCACAAAACCATGAGCAAAATGAGAGCAATCGATGCAGCCGTTCTGGTGATGCGCCGCGAAGGTGTGGAAACCGCCTTCGGCATTCCCGGTGCCGCCATCAACCCGCTGTACTCGGCCCTCAAGAAGGTCGGCGGCATCGACCACGTGCTGGCCCGCCACGTCGAAGGCGCCTCGCACATGGCCGAGGGCTACACCCGCACCAAGGCCGGCAACATCGGCGTGTGCATCGGCACTTCGGGCCCGGCGGGCACCGACATGGTCACCGGCCTGTACAGCGCCTCCGCCGACTCCATTCCCATCCTGTGCATCACCGGCCAGGCGCCCCGCGCCCGCCTGCACAAGGAAGACTTCCAGGCCGTGGACATCACCAGCATCGTGAAGCCGGTGACCAAGTGGGCCACCACCGTGCTGGAACCGGGCCAGGTGCCCTACGCCTTCCAGAAAGCCTTCTATGAAATGCGCTCCGGCCGCCCTGGCCCGGTGCTGATCGACCTGCCGTTCGACGTGCAGATGGCCGAGATCGAGTTCGACATCGACGCCTACGAGCCGCTGCCCGTGACCCGCCCCACCGCCAGCCGCACCCAGGTGGAGAAGGCCCTGGCCATGCTCGACCAGGCCGAACGCCCGCTGCTGGTAAGCGGTGGCGGCGTGATCAACGCCGACGCCAGCGCCAAGCTGGTGGAGTTCGCCGAGCTGACCGGCATCCCGGTCATCCCCACCCTGATGGGCTGGGGCACCATCCCTGACGACCACCCGCAGATGGTCGGCATGGTCGGCCTGCAGACCTCGCACCGCTACGGCAACGCCACCCTGCTCAAGTCCGACGTGGTGCTGGGCATCGGCAACCGCTGGGCCAACCGCCACACCGGCTCGGTGGACGTGTACACCGAAGGCCGCCGCTTCATTCACGTGGACATCGAACCCACGCAGATCGGCCGCGTGTTCACCCCTGACCTGGGCATCGTCTCTGACGCAGGCGCAGCCCTGGACCGCTTCCTGGAAGTGGCCCGCGAGTGGAAAGCCGCTGGCAAGTTGAAGGACCGCAGCGCCTGGCTCGCCGACTGCCAGCAGCGCAAGGCCAGCCTGCAGCGCAAGACCCACTTCGACAACGTGCCGGTCAAGCCCCAGCGCGTGTACGAGGAAATGAACCAGGTGTTCGGCAAGGACACCTGCTACGTCAGCACCATCGGCCTGTCGCAGATCGCCGGCGCGCAGTTCCTCCACGTGTACAAGCCACGCCACTGGATCAACTGCGGCCAGGCAGGCCCGCTGGGCTGGACCATTCCCGCAGCCCTGGGCGTGGTCAAGGCCGACCCGAGCCGCAAGGTGGTGGCGCTGTCGGGTGACTACGACTTCCAGTTCATGATCGAAGAGCTGGCCGTGGGCGCGCAGTTCCACCTGCCGTACATCCACGTGGTGGTGAACAACTCCTACCTGGGGCTGATCCGCCAGGCCCAGCGCGGCTTCGACATGGACTACTGCGTGCAGCTGGCGTTCGAGAACATCAACGCCCCGGAAATCAACGGCTACGGCGTCGACCACGTGGCCGTCGCCGAAGGCCTGGGCTGCAAGGCCCTGCGCGTGTTCGAACCGGCACAGATCCAGCCGGCGCTGCGCAAGGCCCAGGCGCTGATCGAGGAGTTCAAGGTGCCGGTGGTGGTGGAAATCATCCTGGAACGGGTGACCAACATTTCCATGGGCACCGAGATCAACGCCGTCAACGAATTCGAAGACCTGGCGCTGGTCGGCAACGACGCCCCTACCGCCATCTCGCTGCTCGACTGATTTTTCTAGGAGGCTTTCATGCCGCGTTTCGCCGCCAACCTGTCGATGCTGTTCACCGAACAGGACTTCCTCGCCCGCTTCAAGGCCGCCGCCGATGCCGGTTTCAGTGGCGTGGAATACCTGTTCCCGTACGACTTCAACTCCGCCGAGATCAAGGCGCAACTGCAGGCCCACGGCCTGACCCAGGTGCTGTTCAACCTGCCGGCCGGTGACTGGGCCAAGGGCGAGCGTGGCATTGCCTGCCACCCTGACCGCGTCGAGGAATTCCGTGCCGGCGTGGACCTGGCCATCGCCTACGCCCAGGTGCTGGGCAACACCCAGATCAACTGCCTGGCCGGCATCCGCCCCCAGGGCGTGGACTGCGCCACGGTGAAGGCCACCTTCGTCGCCAACCTGCAGTACGCCGCCGACAAGCTGCAGGCCGCGGGCATTCGCCTGGTGATGGAGATGATCAACACCCTCGACATTCCTGGCTTCTACCTGACCACCACCGACCAGGCGCTGGCGATCCAGGCCGAGGTGGGCAGCGCCAACCTGTTCCTGCAGTACGACATCTACCACATGCAAATCATGGAAGGTGACCTGGCGCGCACGCTGCAAGCGCACCTGCCGCGCATCAACCACGTGCAACTGGCCGACAACCCCGGCCGCCACGAACCGGGCACCGGCGAGATCAACTACCGCTTCCTGTTCGAGCACCTGGACAAGATCGGCTACCAGGGCTGGGTGGGCTGCGAGTACAAGCCGCTGACCACCACCGAGGCTGGCCTGCATTGGCTCAAAACGCATAACGCCGTCTGACACCTGTGGGAGCTGGCTTGCCAGCGAGCTTTTCAGAGGCCCCAGAAGCTCGCTGGCAAGCCAGCTCCCACAGTGCCGCATTCACAAAAATAATTAAGAGGCTTCATACCATGGCAAAAATCGGATTCATCGGCACCGGCATCATGGGCCTGCCCATGGCGCAGAACCTGCAGCAAGCAGGTCACCAACTGTTCCTCTCCACCCACCACGACGCCGCGCCCACCCACCTTGTCGCCGCCGGCGCCGTGGCCCTGGCCAACCCGCGCGACGTGGCCCAGGAAGCGGAATTCATCATCGTCATGGTGCCCGACACCCCGCAGGTCGAGGACGTGCTGTTCCGCGAGCAGGGCATCGCCGAGGGCCTGAGCCGCAACAAGATCGTCATCGACATGAGCTCCATCTCGCCCACCGCCACCAAGGCCTTCGCCGCCAAGGTCAACGCCCGTGGCGCGCAGTACCTGGACGCACCAGTGTCCGGTGGTGAAGTGGGCGCCAAGGCCGCCACCCTGAGCATCATGGTCGGCGGCGACCAGGACGCCTTTGACCGCGCCCTGCCGCTGTTCCAGAGCATGGGCAAGAACATCACCCGCGTCGGCGGCAACGGCGACGGCCAGACCGCCAAGGTGGCCAACCAGATCATCGTCGCCCTGAACATCCAGGCCGTGGCCGAAGCGCTGCTGTTCGCGGCGAAGAACGGCGCCGACCCGGCCAAGGTGCGTGAGGCGCTGATGGGCGGCTTCGCCTCGTCGAAGATCCTCGAAGTGCACGGCGAGCGCATGATCAAGGGCACCTTCGACCCCGGCTTCCGCATCAGCCTGCACCAGAAAGACCTCAACCTGGCCCTGCAAGGCGCCCGCGAGCTGGGCGTGAACCTGCCCAACACCGCCAACGCGCAACAGCTGTTCAGCACCTGCGCCGCCCTGGGCGGCAGCAACTGGGACCACTCGGCGCTGATCAAGGGCCTGGAACACATGGCCAACTTCAGCATCCGCGACAACTGATACATCGCAGGACCTGTGGGAGCTGGCTTGCCAGCGAGCTTTTCGGGGGCGCAAAAAGCTCGCTGGCAAGCCAGCTCCCACACCTCACTCCAAAAACAAGAATTCTTCCGGGAGCCTGCCATGTCAGTCGATCCGCAATCCTTCCTGCGCGAGCTGTTCGCCACGGCCATCGCCGCGGCCCACCCAAGCCAGGTGCTGGAACCCTTCCTGCCCGCCGACCGCAGCGGCCGGGTGATCGTCATCGGCGCCGGCAAGGCCGCAGCCGCCATGGCCGAAGTGGTCGAGCGCTGCTGGCAGGGCGAGGTCAGCGGGCTGGTAGTCACCCGCTACGGCCACGGCGCCAGCTGCCGGAAAATCGAGGTGGTGGAAGCCGCCCACCCGGTGCCCGACGCCGCCGGCCTGGCCGTGGCCCAGCGCGTGCTGCAACTGGTCAGCAACCTCACTGAAAGCGACCGGGTGATCTTCCTGCTTTCGGGCGGCGGCTCGGCGCTGCTGGCCCTGCCCGCCGCCGGCATCACCCTGGCCGACAAGCAGGCCATCAACAAGGCGCTGCTGAAATCCGGCGCCACCATTGGCGAGATGAACTGCGTGCGCAAACACCTCTCCGCCATCAAGGGCGGCCGCCTGGCCAAGGCCTGCTGGCCGGCCACCGTGCACACCTACGCGATTTCCGACGTACCCGGCGACCTGGCCACGGTCATCGCCTCCGGCCCCACCGTGGCCGACCCCAGCACCTCGGCCCAGGCGCTGGCGATCCTGGCGCGCTACCAGATCGAGGTGCCAGCGGCCGTGCGCGACTGGCTGCACAACCCTGAATCGGAGACCGTCAAGGCCGACGACCCGTGCCTGGCGCGCAGCCACTTCCAACTGATCGCCACGCCACAGCAGTCGTTGCAGGCCGCCGCCGTCAAGGCGCGCGCCGCCGGCTTCAGCCCGCTGATACTCGGCGACCTGGAAGGCGAGTCGCGCGAAGTGGCCAAGGTGCACGCCGGCATCGCCCGGCAGATCGCCATTCACGGCCAGCCGCTGGCGGCGCCGTGCGTGATTCTCTCCGGTGGCGAGACCACGGTCACCGTGCGCGGCAACGGCCGCGGCGGGCGCAACGCCGAATTCCTCCTCAGCCTCACCGAGAGCCTCAAGGGCCAGCCCGGCATCTACGCCCTGGCCGGCGACACCGACGGCATCGACGGCTCCGAGGACAACGCCGGGGCGGTCATGACCCCCTGCAGCTACCGCCGCGCCGCGCAGCTGGGCCTGAGCGCCAGCGCCGAGCTGGACAACAACAACGGCTATGGCTACTTCCAGGCGCTGGGCGACCTGGTGGTCACCGAACCCACGCGCACTAACGTCAACGACTTCCGCGCCATCCTGATTCTGGAGGCCACCGCGCCATGACCGCCTACAAGAACACCAAGATCCTCGCCACCCTGGGCCCTGCCACCCGCAGCCAGGAAGACATCCGCCAACTGGCGCTGGCCGGGGTCAACCTGTTCCGCCTCAACTTCAGCCACGGCGAGCACGGCGACCACGCCCAGCGCCTGGAATGGATTCGCGACGTGGAAGCGCAGTTGAACACGCCGCTGGGCGTGCTCATGGACCTGCAGGGGCCGAAGCTGCGCGTCGGCCGTTTCGCCGACGGCAAGGTGCTGCTGCACCGCGGCCAGGCGTTCCGCCTGGACCTCGACACCAGCCCCGGCGATGCACGCCGGGTGAACCTGCCGCACCCCGAGATCATCGCCGCCCTGGAGCCGGGCATGGACCTGCTGCTGGACGACGGCAAGCTGCGCCTGCAGGTGACCGCCAGGCATGCCGACGCCATCGACACCCAGGTCATCGCCGGCGGCGAGCTGTCGGACCGCAAGGGCGTCAACGTGCCCCAGGCGGTGCTGGAGCTCAGCCCGCTGACCGCCAAGGACCGCCGCGACCTGAGCTTCGGCCTGGAGCTGGGGGTGGACTGGGTGGCGCTGTCATTCGTGCAGCGCCCCGAGGACATCCTCGAGGCCCGCGAGCTGATCGGCGGCCGCGCGCGGCTGATGGCCAAGGTCGAGAAGCCCTCGGCGCTGGTGCACCTGGAAGAGATCGCGCGGCTCAGCGACGCGATCATGGTGGCCCGTGGCGATTTGGGCGTGGAAGTGCCGGCCGAGACCGTGCCGCAGATCCAGAAGCGCATCATTGCCGTGTGCCGCGCCCTGGGCCGGCCGGTGGTGGTGGCCACGCAAATGCTCGAATCCATGCGCTTCGCCCCCGCGCCCACCCGCGCCGAGGTCACCGACGTGGCCAACGCCGTGGCCGAGGGTGCTGACGCGGTGATGCTGTCGGCCGAGACGGCTTCCGGCGACTACCCGCTGGAAGCCGTGCAGATGATGAGCAAAATCATCCGCCAGGTGGAAAGCGGCCCCGACTACCAGGCACAACTGGACGTCAGCCGGCCCCAGGCCGAGGCCACCGTGTCGGACGCCATCAGCTGCGCCATCCGCCGTATCAGCGGCATCCTGCCGGTGGCAGTGCTGGTCAACTACAGCGAATCCGGTGCCTCGACCCTGCGCGCCGCCCGCGAACGGCCGCGGGTGCCGATCCTCAACCTCACGCCCAACCTGGCCACGGCCCGGCAGTTGAGCGTGGCCTGGGGCGTGCGTTCGGTGGTCAATGACCGCTTGCGGCAGGTGGAGGAAGTCTGCTCCACGGCGCTGGAAATCGCCCAGGCGCAAGGGCTGGCCAGCCGTGGCGACACCCTGGTGATCACCGCCGGCGTGCCGTTCGGCAAGCCGGGCAGCACCAATTCGCTGCGTATCGAAACGCTGGTGTGACAACACCTGGCCCGTAGGAGCCGAGCTTGCTCGCGATGAGGCCCTCGCTGACCCACCGCGGCGCCTGATCGCGACCAAGGTCGGCTCCTACAGGGTGTTTATCAATTCCCCGATCGTGCTGCCATGCCCCGACATTTCTGCCCCGACTGGGCCACCGCCCTGCTCAACGGCTTCAGCCAGGTGCTGCTGCAACGCAACCCGCTGTGCGGCCTGTGCTGCCTGCTGGCGATACTGGTGGGCGCCCCGCAGCTGTTGGGCGGCGCGCTGCTGGGCGCGGCCAGCGGCCTGCTCACCGCGCAACGCCGTGGCTACCTGCGCGAACACCGCCAGGCCGGCCTGTACAGCTACAACGGCGTGCTGATCGGCCTGCTGTTCAGCCAGTGGCTGCCGCTGGGCCTGACCCTGCCCCTGTTGATCATCGCCGCCAGTGGCCTGAGCAGCCTGCTGCTGGCGCGCTGGCTGCGCGTTTGCGCGCGCCCCAGCTGCCTGCCCGCCTACACCGCGCCGTTCGTGCTGGCCGGCTGGGCCCTGGCGCTGGGCATCAGCCCCGCCCCTGGCAGCCTGCAAACTTTCAACCTGAGTGACGTGCTCACAGGCCTGGGGCAGATCTTCGTGCTGCCCAGCCCCCTGGCTGGCGCGCTGATTGCCCTGGGCCTGTACCTGGCCGATCGCCGCGCCGCGCGCTGGGCGCTGCTGGGCTCTGCCGCCGGCCTGGCCTTCGCCTGGCTGCAGGGCGAGCCAGCGCTGCCCGGCCTGTACGGTTTCAACCCGGCGCTGGCGGCGCTGGCCTTTAGCGCCCAGCCGCTGCGCGCAGTGCTGGCCATCGGCCTGGCGCTGCTGTTGCAACCGGGGTTCGCCAGCCTGCCGCTGCCCGGCCTCACCGCGCCGTTCATTCTCGCCTGTTGGCTGGTGCGCGCCGGTGCCCGCGCCAGCCTGGTGGAGGGCACCTTGCACAGTCGCCGGTAAACGCCCTAGGCTTGGTCCATGTTCAGGAACCCGGACCCTATGGAAAGCCAACGCACCCTGCGCCAGAAGCTCTACACCATCATCTTCCACAGCGACACGGTGGCCGGCCGGCGCTTCGACACCACCCTGCTGCTGATCATCCTCGCCAGCCTGGTGCTGGTGATGGTCGACAGCATCGAGAGCGTGCACCGCGAGTACGCCACGCTGTTCGCCAACATCGAGTGGGGCCTGACCGGCATCTTCACCGTGGAATACCTGCTGCGCCTGTACTGCACGCCGCGGCCGCTGCGCTACGCCTTCAGCTTCTATGGGCTGGTGGACCTGCTGGCGATCGTGCCGGGCATCCTCGCCATTTACTACAGCGACGCCCAGTACCTGATGATCGTGCGGGTGATCCGCATGCTGCGCATCTTCCGCGTGCTCAAGCTGCGCCCCTACCTGAGCCAGGCCAACTACCTGATGTCGGCCCTGCGCGGCAGCCGCCAGAAGATCATTGTGTTCCTGCTCAGCGTGGCCACCCTGGTGACGGTGTTCGGCACCCTGATGTACGTGATCGAAGGCCCCGAGCACGGCTTCACCAGCATTCCCATGGGCATCTACTGGGCCATCGTCACCCTCACCACCGTGGGCTTCGGCGACATCGTGCCCAAGACCCCGCTGGGGCAGATGATCTCGGCGCTGGTAATGATCACCGGTTACTCGATCATCGCCGTGCCCACCGGCATCTTCACCGCCGAGCTGGCCAACGCCATGCGCGGCGAGCGCCAGGAGCGCCCATGCCCGGTGTGCGCCAAGGCCGATCACGACAGCGAGGCGGCGTTCTGCTCCCGTTGCGGAAATGCCTTGTTTGAAAAAACTCCATAAGCGCCCAACTTTTCGGTCTTTCGGGCGCCAACAGCGCCCGGCTATAGTGGCTGGCCAATTGATTCCAACGACAACAACAGGGACATCCACCATGCACAAACTCTTGAGCGCCTCGCTGCTCGCCGCCGGGCTGGGCCTGGCCGGGCTGGTCCAGGCTGCCCAGCCGCCCTTGCTGAACGTTTCCTACGACGTGATGCGTGATTTCTACAAGGACTACAACGCCGCGTTCCAGAAACACTGGCAGGCCGAGCACAACGAGCCGGTCAGCGTGCAGATGTCCTTCGGCGGTTCCAGCAAGCAGGCGCGCTCGGTGATCGACGGCCTGCCCGCCGACGTCATCACCATGAACATGGCCACCGACATCAACGCCCTGGCCGACAACGGCAAGCTGGTGCCCGACGACTGGGTCACGCGCCTGCCCAACCACAGCGCGCCGTTCACCTCGGCCACCGTGTTCATCGTCCGCAAGGGCAACCCCAAGGCCCTGAAAGACTGGCCCGACCTGCTCAAGGACGGCGTGCAGGTGATCGTCCCCAACCCCAAGACCAGCGGCAACGGCCGCTACACCTACCTGTCGGCCTGGGGCTACGTGCTGAAGAACGGCGGTGACGAGGACAAGGCCAAGGCCTTCGTCGGCAAGCTGTTCAAGCAGGTGCCGGTGCTGGACACCGGTGGCCGTGGCGCCACCACCACCTTCATGACCAACCAGATTGGTGATGTGCTGGTGACCTTCGAGAACGAAGCGGAAATGATTGCCCGCGAGTTCGGCCGCGACAAATTCGAGGTCATCTACCCCAGCGTCTCCGCCGAAGCCGAGCCGCCGGTGGCCGTGGTCGACAAGGTGGTGGACAAGAAAGGCAGCCGCGCCCTGGCCGAGGCCTACCTCAAGTACCTGTGGTCGCCGGAAGGCCAGGACATCGCCGCGCAGAACTACCTGCGCCCGCGTGACCCGGCGGTGCTGGCCAAGTACCAGGACCGCTTCCCCAAGGTCGACTTCCTGTCGGTTGAAAAGACCTTCGGCGACTGGCGCACCGTGCAGAAAACCCACTTCGCTGATGGCGGGGTGTTTGACCAGATCTACACCCAGCAATAACAACACCCCCGTTGTGGGAGCTGGCTTGCCAGCGAGCTGTTGATGGCCCCAAAAGCTCGCTGGCAAGCCAGCTCCCACAAGTTATACGCTCCGACATGGTGCCAACCCTGGCACCTTCGTTCCAGGTAATTGCAAAAAAGCGACACCCACGGTAATCCATCGGCCAATTGTTTCGTCCTTTCTACATTGGCACAGCCATTGCTCTTCACGCCCCACCCCTCTCATGAAGAGAGCCGACCCGAGTACGACCATGCCCAGCTTCACGCCCACGCTAAAAGCCCTGGTCCTGTCGATTGCCACCAGCGGGATGCTGGTGGGCTGCGACAAGCCTGCTTCACCTACCCAGGCGGCCGCCGCCGGGCCGATTGCCGTGGACGTGGCCACCGCCACGCCGGCCCTGGAACCGCGCACCACGGTGCTCACCGGGCGCCTGGAAGCCTTCCGCACCGCCGAGGTCCGCGCCCGCGTGGCCGGCATCGTCGAACAGCGCACCTACACCGAGGGCGCGGCGGTGAAAGCCGGCGACCTGCTATTCCGCATCGACCCGGCGCCGTTTGCCGCCCAGCTGGCCGCCGCCGAGGCTGAACTGGCCCAGGCGCGCGTGGCCGCCGAGTCTGCCGGCGACATTGCCCGCCGTTCCCAGCAGTTGGTGGTGGACAATTCCATCAGCGTGCAGCAGAGCCGCCAGGACCTGTTCGCCGAGAAACGTGCCAAGGCCGCGGTGCTGTCCGCCGAAGCCAAGGTGCGCAGCGCGCGCCTGCAACTGGACTACGCCAGCGTCAAGGCGCCGATCGCCGGGCGCGCCCGCCGCGCGCTGGTCAGCGAAGGCGCCATGGTCGGCCAGGACGAAGGCACGCCGCTGACCACCGTCGAACAGCTGGACCCCATCTACGTCAACTTCTCGCAGCCGGCCAGCGATTTCCTGGCGTTGGGCGAGGCGCTCAAGGACAGCCCCGGTGCCGCCCGCGTGACCCTGCGCCTGAGCGACGGCAGCCTGTACAAGCGCGCCGGCAAGCTGCTGTTCACCGACACCGCGGTAGACCCGAAAACCGACACCGTGGCCCTGCGTGCGCAGTTCGACAACCCCGAGCAGCTGTTGCTGCCCGGCCTGTACGTGCAGGTGGAGTTCGAACGCGCCGGCGGCCACCACGACGTGCTGATCCCACAGCAGGCGCTGACCCGCACCCGCGACGGCGCCTACGTGATGGTGCTCAAGGACGGCCACGCGCGCCAGGTCAACGTCCAGGCCCAGACCCTGCAGGGCCGCCAGTGGCGGGTCAGCGCCGGGCTGGACGGCGGCGAGCAGGTGATCCTCGACGGCGGCGCCCTGGGTGACGGCCAGGCCGTGGCCGTGAAACCTTCCGCCGACACCGGCACGGTAGCCGACCGCTCATAGGGAATCCCATGTCAGCCTTTTTCATCGCCCGGCCCGTCATGGCCTGGGTCATCGCCATTGTCATCCTGCTGGCCGGGCTGGGCGCGGCCACGCGCCTGTCCATGGAGCAGTACCCCAACGTCGCGCCGCCGCGCGTGGGCATCACTGCCAGCTACCCGGGCGCCTCGCCCGAGGTGGCCGAACGCACCGTCACGGCGGTGATCGAGCGTGAGCTGAGCGGCATTCCGGGGCTGTTGTACTTCGCCTCCAACAGCTCGGAAAACACCATCGAGCTGAACCTGTCGTTCGAGACCGGCACCAACACCCAGCTGGCGGCGGTGGAGGTGCAGAACCGCCTCAAGCGCGTGGAAGAGCGCCTGCCCGAGAGCGTGCGGCGCCAGGGCCTGACCGTGGAACAGAGCGGCCAGAACGAGCTGATGTTCGTGACCCTGACCGCCGACAACCCCAACGTCGATGACATCGAGCTGGGCGACTACGCCACCAGCGTGGTCCGCCCGGCCCTGCTGCGCACCCCGGGGGTGGGCGGGGTCGAGGTGTACAGCCCCGAGTACGCCATGCGCATCTGGCCCGACGTGCAGCGCCTGACCGCCACCGGCATCACCACCACCGAGCTGGTCAACGCCATCAGCCTGCAGAACCAGCGCATTACCCTGGGCGCCATCGGCACCCCGCCGTCGCCGGCCAGCACGGCGATTACCGCGCCGCTGGCGGTGCAGGAAGAGCTGGACACGCCCCAGGCGTTCGGCGCCATCGCCCTGCGCGTGAACCCCGACGGCTCGGCCCTGCGCGTGGCCGACGTGGCGCGGGTGGAGCTGGGCGGCATGAACTACGACTACCCGGCGTTCCTCAACGGCCGCTACGCTGGCGCCATCTCGGTGAAGCTGGCCAGCGGCGCCAATGCCCTGCAGACCGCCGACGCCATCAAGGCCACCCTCGCCGAGCTGGCGCCGGAGTTCCCGCCGGGCCTGCACTACCACACCGCCTTCGACACCTCGACCTTCGTCCACCTGTCCATCGTCAAGGTTGGCTACACCCTGGTGGAGGCCATGGTGCTGGTGTTCGCGGTGATGTGGCTGTTCCTGGGCAACTGGCGCGCCACGCTGATCCCCAGCCTGGTGGTGCCCATCGCCCTGGCCGGCACCTGCGCGGCCATGCTGGTGCTGGGTTTCTCGCTGAACGTGCTGACGCTGTTCGGCATGGTGCTGGCCATCGGCATCCTGGTGGACGACGCCATCGTGGTGGTGGAGAACGTCGAGCGGATCATGGCCGAGCAAGGCGTGGGTCCGCGCGAGGCCACCCTGCAGGCCATGGGCCAGATCAGCGGCGCCATCATCGCCATCACCCTGGTGCTGACTGCGGTGTTCGTGCCCATGGCGCTGTTCCCTGGTGCCGTGGGGCAGATCTACCGGCAGTTCACCGTGGCGCTGGCGGTGCCCATGGCGCTGTCGGCGTTCCTGGCCCTGAGCCTGACCCCGGCGCTGTGCGCCACCCTGCTCAAGCCCGCCAGCCACGGCACCAGCCCCGGCCGCGTGGCGCGCGCCAGCCAGGCGTTCGCCGACCGTTACCTGCGGGCACTGGACGCCTTCCTGCGCCGGCCGCTGCGCTTCATGCTGCTGTACGCCGGCCTGCTGGGCCTGTGCGCGCTGTTGTTCGCCTACCTGCCGGGCGGCTTCCTGCCCAAGGAAGACAAAGGCAATTTCGCCACGGTGATCCAGCTGCCCACCGGCGCCACCCAGGCGGACACGCGCCAGGTGGTGGACGAGGTGCAGCGCTTCATGGCCCAGGACCCGAACATCGAAAGCCGCTTCGCCATGCAGGGCTTCAGCTATTTCGGCGACGGCCAGAACGCGGCCATGGTGTGGCCGACGCTGATCGACTGGTCGCGGCGCAAGCAGCCCGACCAGCAGGTGGACGCGATCATGCAGCGCATCAACACGCACTTCGCCCACGGCACCGCCAGCCAGCCCAAGGCCACGGTGAAGGCATTGAACACCCCGCCGCTGCCCTCCATGGGCCGCACCGAGGGCATCGACCTGCGCCTGCAGGACCGCGGTGGCCTGGGCCACGACGCGCTGCTGGCGGCCAAGGACCAGCTGCTGGCCCTGGCGGCCAAGAGCCCGGTGCTGGCCGACGTGTCATTCTCCGGCCAGGACGACGCGCCGCAGCTGCGCGTGAGCATCGACCGGGTCAAGGCGCAGAGCATGGGCGTGGCGGTCAGCGAGATCAACGACACCCTGGCCACGCTCTACGGTTCGCAGTACCTGGGCGACTTCATCTACAAGAACCAGGTGCGGCGCATCCTGGTGCAGGCCGAGGGCCGTGACCGCCAGGCCGCCGACAGCCTGCTGCAGGCGCGGGTGCGCAACAGCAATGGCGACATGGTGCCGCTGAGTGCCTTCGTCAGCATGCGCTGGACCCTGGGCGCGTTGCAGATCGACCACTTCAACGGCTTCCCGGCCATGGCCATCAGCGCCCAGCCGGCGCCGGGCTACAGCACCAGCCAGGCCATGGATGCGCTGGGCGCGCTGGTGGCGCAGCTGCCGGTGGGGGTGGGCTACGAGTGGGCCGGGCAGTCGTACCAGGAGCGCCTGTCGGGCAACCAGGTGCCGCTGCTGTTCGGGCTGTCGGTGCTGGTGATTTTCCTCTGCCTGGCCGCCCTGTATGAAAGCTGGTCGATGCCGCTGGCGGTGATCCTCGCCATCCCCCTGGGGCTGCTGGGCGCGCTGGCTGCCACACACCTGCGCGGCATGCCCGATGACCTGTACTTCAAGGTGGGGATGATCACCATCATGGGCCTGACGGCGAAGAACGCCATCCTCATCATCGAGGTGGCCGAGACCCTGCACCGCCAGGGCGCCAGCCTGCACCAGTCGATACTGGACGCCGCGCGCATGCGCCTGCGGCCCATCGTGATGACCTCGCTGGCGTTCATGTTCGGCGTGCTGCCCCTGGCCCTGGCCACCGGCCCGGGTTCGGCCAGCCAGCGGGCGATTGGCACCAGCGTGTTCGGCGGAATGCTCTCGGCGACGGTGCTGACGGTGTTCTTCGTGCCGTTGCTGTATGGCCTGGTGGTGCGCTTGCGCCGGCGCCCTACCCCTTCCGTAGCCGCTGCCGAAGGCTGCGCTGGCCCGTCGGTGCACTGAAGATCTGCGGCGCATGGAAGGGCCAGCGCAGCCTGGCGGCAGCGGCTACAGGGCGGGGGGGCGCCGCCACCTTACATCGGCGGCTTCAGGCCATTTTCCCCAGCGGAAATGGCCTTCGCGGTGTAGCTGCCGTCCGCCGCCTTCTGCGCGAACAGCACAATCTTCACCCCCGGCTTGAGCAGGCTGCGGTCAGCCGGCACCAGGTTGACTACCGGCACGTCGTCCGGCACCAGGATCTTCTGCTCGCCGCCTTTGTATTTCACGGTGATGGTGCGCCCGTTGGCCACCACCAGGTCGCCGACGCTGCCGTTGGTCATGCTGCTGTTGGCCGCCAGGTCGAAGGCGCGGTGGCCGTCGCCGGTGCCGGCCATGGAAGGCGGGAACACATGCACTTCCAGGGCCTTGAGGGTGCCGTCGGCCTGGGGAATGGCGGCCGAACCGACGTAGCTGCCCGGCTTGATGTCGGCGATGTTGGCCAGGGTCACGCCGCGCACCTGGGTGTCGGGCGTCAGGTGCACCACCACGTCTTCGCCGCGGTTGGTCTTCACCTGCAGGTCGTCGCCGTTGATGGCGGTGATGGCCCCGCGCACGCCCGTGGGTTGCGCGTCGGCGGCGTGCAGGCCGCTGCTGGCAAGCACCGCCAGGGCCAGGCTGGATGCAGTGAACAAGCGTTTGAGCTTCATGAACGGCACTCCTGAGGGAAATCGATAGCTAGCGATCAATTCCCACTCTATCACCGTTGCTCAGGCCAGCGCGTGCTCTTCGTTGAGCAGGGTCACGCCGCCATCGATGATCACTTCCAGGTCGTGGTCCTTGCCCCAGCGGAACAGCTGGGCCAGCAGCGTGGCGTTGGTTTCGCCGAACAGGTACACGGTGTTCACCGGCTGTTCGAGGATCCAGCGGCCCAGGTCGGTGGCCTCCAGCGAGTGCTGGAAGTCGTAGCTGAACTCCGGCTCGCTGAAGCGCGGCTTTACCTCGACCACCGAGCTGGCCAGCAGGTCCGGGGCCTTGGCCGCCACCTGCACGTGGGCCAGGGGAAACTTGCCCACCCGCCAATCGCGCAGCAGCTGCACCAGGCGCACCTTGGCGCGCTGGGCCTTCATGTCCAGGCGGCCTTCGGAAGGAATTTCCAGGCGCTGGTTGAGGATCAGCCACACCGGCTGGCGGCGCGGGGTCTTGAGCAGCACCTCGGCCTTGACCTTGGCCGCGCGCAACGCCAGCGCCAACACCAGCAGCAACGCCGTGGCCACCCAGCGCAGGCTGCCCTCGCCTGCCGCCTGCACCACCAGCGCCAGCGCCACGCAGCCCAGCCACAGGTAGTCGGCGCGCTTCCACGCCACCTCGCCCCAGCGGCCCAGGGAGATGCACGCCCAGCAGAACAGGCTGTACAGGAACAGCGCCAGCACCGCCAGCCAGCGCAGGTCACGCGCCAGCGCCAGCACGTCCAGCGCCGGGCTCAGCCACAGCGACACCACGGCCAGCAGCACCAGGGAAATAAGAGTGGGTAACAGGTAAGGCTTGTTGAAAAACTGCTTCATGAATGTCAGCCGAAAAGTCCAGGGGGCGTTGGGACGTATCGGCGGCGGGTGGGGATTCTTGATGGTTGATTTGGCGTGGCGCGCGGACGCGACCACATCACCCCAAGGTCCCGTAGCAGCGGCCGCAGGCCGCGTCCGCCAACGCAACCAATCCCCCGCCGTACACGTAGCCGCTGCCGAAGGCTGCGGCCACACGGCGCTTGCAGTCATCCGCCTGTAAAGATAACCTTCCCCCGTCGTTGCCAAATCAACGACCCGGGGTCGAAGCCGGCACTCAATCAACATGGCGCAGTAGCGCCCCCATAAAAGCTGGGGCATTTTTTTGCCTTTTGCTTTGCTTTATGGCGGGCCGTGTGGCGCGGGCCTCTTGGCTTCCATGTTGATCGAGAGTTACCCGACTTCGAACGCCGCACGGTCTGCCACCCAACTTGTCGAAGGGTTAGTGGCGATCTTCACTCAACATGGGATCGAATCATGTCCATCTGCGCCGCTGCTTTATCCGAAACCCTTTCACCGTTGCCTACCACCTGCGAAATCGACTTTGGAACAAGCCCTTCCGGTCATCTGTTCACGGTACGTGGCGATGTGCCGATCGATGAGGCACTGCAGAGTGCCAACGCGATACTCAACACCATCCGTGTGCTGGCGGACGAGCGTTGTGATGCTACGGTAGAGGCAGCCCAAGCACTGAACCACGCAATCGAATGTCTCACAGAGATGAGTAGCGGATTAGTTGCTGCTTCGCTGCAAGGTGTGCACGCCTCCAGATAGGCCAGCATCGCAGGTGCCCGTGGGAAAAACCCGTAGCAGCGGCCGCAGGCCGCGTCCGCCAACGCAACCAATTCCCCGCCGAACACGTAGCCGCTGCCGAAGGCTGCGCTGGCCCTGGAGTTCACTGGAGATTTGCAGCGGGGCGCAGGGCCAGCGCAGCCTGGCGGCAGCGGCTACGCAAAGCGCGAAGGCACAAAAAAGGCGCCGCCCTGCAAGGCAGGTGCGGCGCCTGATTAAACAACAGCCAGCTTACGCCAGGCTCTTGCTCACCACTTCATACACGTCACTGCTCAGCTCGCCGGAAGCCAGGATGCGCTCCAGCTCGCCGCGCATCAGCGCCTGGCGGTGCGGGTCGTATTTGCGCCAGCGGGTCAGTGGGCCCAGTTGGCGCGAGGCTATCTGCGGGTTCAGGGCGTTGAGCTGGATGACCAGGTCGGCCAGGAAACGGTAGCCCGAGCCGTCCACGGCGTGGAAGTTGACCAGGTTCTGCTGGGCGAAGGCGCCGATCAGGGCGCGCACCTTGTTGGGGTTCTTCAAGGTGAACGCCGGGTGCTGCATCAGCGCCTGCACGCGTTTCAGGCCGCCTGGCAGGGTGCTGCCGGCCTGCACGCTGAACCACTGGTCCATGACCAGCGGGTTGTCCTTGAAGTGCTCGGCGAAGGTGTCCAGGGCCTTGGCTTTCTCGGCGTCGAAGTGCGAGTTGACCAGCACGGCCAGTGCGGTGAGGCGCTCGGTCATGTTGTCGCAGGCGTCGAACTGCTCCAGGGTGGCTTCCAGCACCTCCGGCTTGGCCGTCAGCATCAGGTACGACAGGGCGATATTCTGCAGCGCGCGGCGGGCGAAGTGCTCGGCCTCCGGCACGTAGGCGGTCTCGCGCGAGATGGCGCGGTTGGCCTGGTAACGCTGCCACAGGGCGCCGTACAGGTGTTCGGCGATCTGCGCGCGGGCGAATTCGCGGGCGGCGTGGATGGCGTCCACTTCGGCGCGGTCGCTGAGTTCGGCCAGGTAGGCCTCGCTCGGCAGCGAGAGCATCTCGGCGACCATGGCCTGGTCCAGGCTGTGGTTCGCCAGCACGGTGCCCAAGGCGGTGATCAGCCGTGGGTCGAGCACCATGGGTTTATTTTCCATGTACTGCGCGGTCAGTTCCTGCAGGCACTGGACGGCCAGGCGCTGGCCGGCGTCCCAGCGGTTGAAGCCGTCGCTGTCGTGCTGCATCAGCACCATCAGCTGGTCGCGGTTGTAGTCGAAGCTCAGCTTCACCGGCGCGCTGAAGCCGCGCAGCAGCGACGGCAACGGCTTGGCGTCGATGTTGTGGAAGGTGAAGGTCTGGTCTTCCTCGGTCACCGACAGCACGCGGCTGGTGCCCTCCGGCGCGCTTTCACCGGCCAGTTGCAGCGGCAGGTCGTTGCCGTGGGCGTCGATCAGGCCCAGGGCCACGGGAATCACGAACGGCAGCTTCTCGGCCTTGTCCGGGGTGGCCGGGCAGGTCTGGTGGAAGTGCAGGCTGTAGGTCTTGGCCGCGGCGTCGTAGGTCTCGCTGACCTGCACGCGCGGGGTGCCGGCCTGGCTGTACCAGCGCTTGAACTGGGTCAGGTCGACGCCGTTGGCGTCTTCCATGGCCTTGATGAAGTCATCGCAGGTCACGGCCTGGCCGTCGTGGCGCTCGAAGTACAGGTCGCTGCCCTTGCGGAAGCCTTCGTTGCCCAGCAGGGTGTGGATCATGCCGACCACTTCGGCGCCCTTCTCGTACACGGTCAGGGTGTAGAAGTTGGAGATCTCGATGAAGCTGTCCGGGCGCACCGGGTGGGCCATGGGGCCGGCGTCTTCGGCGAACTGGTGCGTGCGCAGGTAGGCCACGTCCTGGATGCGCTTGACCGTGGCCGAGTTCATGTCCGAGGAGAAGCCGGCGTCACGGTACACCGTGAAGCCTTCTTTCAGCGACAGCTGGAACCAGTCGCGGCAGGTAACGCGGTTGCCCGACCAGTTGTGGAAGTATTCGTGGGCGACGATGGCCTCGACACGCTGGTGGGCGGCGTCGGTGGCGGTCTCGGCGCGCGCCAGCACGGCGCTGGAGTTGAAGATGTTGAGGCCCTTGTTCTCCATGGCGCCCATGTTGAAGTCGTTGACCGCGACGATCATGAAGATGTCCAGGTCATACTCGCGGCCATACACCTCTTCGTCCCAGCGCATGGACTTCTTCAGGCTGGTCATGGCGTGCTGGCACTTGTCGATGTTTTCCGGCTCGACGTAGATGCGCAGGGTGACGTCGCGCTTGGAGGCGGTCTCGAACTTGTCTTCCACGCACCACAGGTCGCCGGCCACCAGGGCGAACAGGTACGCCGGCTTCATGAACGGGTCTTCCCAGGTGGCCCAGTGGCGGCCGTCTTCACCGGGCCCGCTGGCAATCGGGTTGCCGTTGGACAGCAGCACCGGGTAGCTGTGCTGCTCGGCGCTGACCGTGGTGGTGAACTTGCTCATCACGTCCGGGCGGTCGAGGTAGTAGGTGATCTTGCGGAAGCCCTCGGCCTCGCACTGGGTGCAGAACATGCTGCCGGACTTGTACAGGCCTTCCAGCGCCGTATTGGTCTCGGGGTGGATGCGCACGCTGGTGTCGAGCGTGAAGCTGGCCGCAGTGGGGTGCAGGGTCAGGTGGCTGTCGTCGATCTGGTAATCGGCAGTACCCAGTTCCAGGTCGCCCAGGCTGACCGACAGCAGTTCAAGCTGCTGGCCGTCCAGCACCAGCGGCGGCAAACCAGGCCCGCGGGCCGGGTTGCGGCGCATGACCAGCTGCGCGTGGACCAGGGTATGGTCGTCGTGCAGCTCGAAGGTCAGGTGCGTTTCGTCGATCAGGTACTCAGGGGCCTGGTAGTCCTTGAGGTAAATCATTTTCGGCTGTTCGGTGCGCATGCTGACATCCTTCTACTGATGCACGGCGAGCTGGTACGCCGTGTATTTGCGAATATTGATCACGCCGGTGTCGAAGATCAGGTACTGGCCCTTGATGCCCAGCAGCGTGCCCTCGGCGATCGGATTCTTGTCCAGGTTGAAACTGGCGATCTTGGCCGGGTAGGCCTGGACCGGATAGCGGATCTCCAGCACTTCGGTGTCATGCAAGGGTTGGATGGCTTGCAGGCCGAAGCGTTCCTGCAGCATCGACAGGCCGGCGCCGCAGGTGTCGAACAGCATGTCGCGCACCTGGGGCAGGTCGACCGGCGCGGCGTCGCCCTTGAGCAGCGCGCGCCAGTTGGTGCGGTCGGCCACTTGCGAGCGGAACAGGTCTTCCACCAGCCCCGATTGCTGGCGGGTGGCCACGCGCACGATCGGCAGGGCCTGGCTGGCGCCCTGGTCGAGCCAGCGCGTGGGCAGCTGGGTGGCGCGGGTGATGCCGACCTTGATGCCCGACGAGTTGGCCAGGTACACCACGTGGTCGGTCATGCAGAACTGCTCGCCCCAGGACGGCTCGCGGCAGGTGCCGGCGTCGTAGTGGCAGCGCTCGGGGCTCATGATGCACACGTCGCACTGGGCCAGCTTGGTCATGCAGGGGTAGCAGTAGCCCTGGCTGAAGCTGGTCTTGGTCTTGCGACCGCAGTGGGTGCAGTGGATGGCGCCCAGGTATTCCAGGCGCAGGGGCTTGCCGATCAGGTCATTGACCGGGATCTCGACGTCGCCCAGGCGAAAGCTGTACTGGACCGCCGACTCGTCGAGCCGGGTGGCCATCTTGCTCAGGGTACCGCGACCAATCTCGTTCAATGGACAGCATCCGACTTGAACAGAATGTTCGCCACCGGCGCCGACTTCGAGGCGCATTCCTGCGGGCCCATGTAGCCGGTGCGCTGGTCTTCGGGCAGGTTCTGCATCTCCCAGGCGATCACCGCCTGCAGCGACAGCTCTTTCTGCTCGGTGGTGAGCTTGCGGCCGTCGGACCATTTGCCGATTTCCACGGCCAGTTTCAGGCTCTCGTAGATTTCGGGGGTGATGTTTTCGATCATGTGGGCGAAGGAAGTCATGGCGTCTCCAGAATTTATGCGCGTAGTTTACGGCGCGCGAAGGCGCCACCCAAGAGCCCTGTCAGGCAACCGACCAACAGCCCGCCGACGTGGGCGGCGTTGGCGATCTGGCCGAACATGCCCACCAGCGGGGTCATGCAGATGACCAGCCACGCCAGCATCATCACCAGCACGCTGCGCGGCATGCGGTAGACGTTGTTGGGCGCCAGCCACTGGAACACGAACACGTGACCCAGCAGCCCGTACAGCACGCCGGACAGGCCACCGAACAGGGTCGGCCCGCTGTACCAGTACTGGGCCGTGTTGGACACCAGGCTGAACAGCAGGGTCAGGCCGATGAGGTTGATGCGGCCCTGCAGGATTTCGACGCGCTTGCCCAGTTCCCAGTACCACAGGGCGTTCATGGCCAGGTGCAGCACGCCAAAGTGCAGGAACATGGGCGTGAACAGCCGCCACCACTGGCCAGCGTCGAGGCTGGCGCCCAGGGGCAGGAAGTAGAGGTTTTCGCTGTCGAAGCTGAAGTCCTGGAAGGTCAGCCAGTGCAGGGTGTCGAAGTTGTCGCCCAGGTAGGTCAGGCCGGCGACGATCAGGCACAGCAGCAACACCAGCGCCGTGGCCGGGCAGGCACGGGCCTGGTCGGCCAGGCTGGGCCGCGAGATTCGTGGCCGGGGCTGGTAGCTGCTCAGGTCGAGGTCGGCGTTGCCATCAGGGTAGCGGGCGTACAGGTCGCGGATGTCGGCGGCCATCTGTTCGTCGACGGCCCACAGCACCTGTTCGCCCCGCTCCTCGCTGACCCGGTGCGGCACCTGCAGCCGCGCCAGCAGCTGCACGAAGCCGCTGAGGTCGGTGCCCAGGGGCACGCGCATCACGGTCACTGGCCTCATGGCTGCACCTGCGCGCGTTCCACGTCCACCCACACGAACTTGTGCGGGTCGATGAGCGTTTCCTGGTCCAGGCGGTAGGCCACCAGCTTGCCGTAGAGCACGGCACTGTAGTCCAGGCAGGCCAGGTTGGGGCGGATGGCCGAGGGCCGGCCGCTGCGCCAGTAATGGCCGACGAACAGCAGCGGCTCGTCGATGCCGTAGCGCAGCAGGTTGTTTTTCTGGCTGCTGGACAGCGGCGTGCTGGCCACCTCTTCGGGCAGCGCGTCGGGCTGGAAGACGATGTCGCCGTAGGTCTGCGGGTCGTCTTCCCAGAATTTGGTGCGGAAGAAGGCGCGGGTCAGGCCGTCGCCGCCGGTCAGGGTCAGGCCGTCGGGCAGGCGCATGTCGGTGCCGCGCAGCAGGCGGTCGAAGACGTTGCAGGCAAAGCTGCCTGGCACCGCGGCGGCCTGTACGAAGTGCTCGTCGATGCAGCCGTCCGGGTACTGGCCGCGCAGCAGCTCGATCATGCTGTGGTCCCAGCAGGCGTGCACCAGGCGGAAGCGCCCGGCGTCGATGAACAGCGGCATGTCGTAGAACCACTGCACGAAGTCTTTCCAGTCGCCGGGGTGCTGTTCGAACTGCGCCAGGGTGTCGCCGATCAGCCGTGCGTGGCGCGGCGTGTGCTCGCGCACGAACTGCTTGCCGCTGCCCGGCGGCGCCGGTGTGCACCAGCCCAGCGCGTTGAATTCATGGTTGCCCATGATGCAGTGCGCCTGGCCGGCGTCGACCATGTCGTGGACGATGTGCAGCGCCTCGCGAATGCGCGGGCCGCGGTCGATGATATCGCCCAGGAACAGCGCCTGGCGCTGGGCGTGCCGCCAGATACCGCCCTGTTTGCGGTAACCGAGGGTGTCGAGCAAGTGCTCAAGGGTATGAGCGCAACCGTGCACGTCACCGATCAGATCGTAGCTGCGTGCGGGATCGAGCATCAGTCTCCTGTGCCTCCCAGCCGGCTGCCCCAACCGAGTTTGGTGCGGCAGACTTCGTAGTAGTTGTGGTCCAGCGGGTGGATCAGGCGCAGTTTCTGCGACTTCTTGCTGACCGTGACGGTGTCGCCCGGGGCGCAGGTGAAGTGGTTCTGGCCGTCGCAGGACACCTGCGGGTAGATGGTCATGTCCTTGGACACCACGATCTTCAGTTCACTGTTGCCATCCACCACGATCGGCCGGCCCGACAGCGTGTGCGGGTACATGGGCACGATGACGATGGCGTCGAGCTTGGGGTGCATGATCGGCCCGCCCGCCGACAGCGCGTAGGCGGTGGACCCGGTGGGCGTGGCGACGATCAGGCCGTCGGCCTTCTGGCTGCACACGAACTGGCCGTCGATGTAGATCTCGAACTCGATCATGCGCGTGGATTTGCCGGGGTGCAGCACCACGTCGTTGAGGGCGTCGCCCTGGCCGATGGCCTCGCCGTGGCGGCGCACTTCGGCCTGCAGCAGGAAGCGGTTTTCCACCAGGTAGTGGCCGTCCAGCACCTCGGCGACCTTCACCTCCAGTTCGTCGGGGCGGATGTCGGTGAGGAAGCCCAGGCTGCCGCGGTTGATGCCCAGCACCGGCACGTTGTGCTTGGCCAGCGCGCGCGCGGCGCCCAGCAGGCTGCCGTCGCCGCCGACGACAATCACCATGTCGCACACTTCGCCGAGCATCTTGCGCGTCGAGGTCTGCAGGTTATGCCCCGGCAGGACCTCGGCAATGGTGTCCTCGAGAATGACGTGCAGGTGCCGGTCGAGCAGGAATTTTTTCAGGCGGCGAATGGTATCAAGCACCTGGGAACTGCCGAGGCGGCCGATGATACCGATATTGCGAAATTGCTCCATGGGGCTCCTGCGGGGTCTGGAACGGGCGCGGCCACGGTGCGGCGCCTTGGGAAACGTGGGGTCGATTATGGGCGAAAGCAACCGGCAGGACAAAAAGGTTTGCTGTATGAGGTGGCTAAAGCACCGTAGCCGCTGCCGAAGGCTGCGCTGGCCCTATGCCCCGCTGGAGATCTCCAGGGTTCATGCCGGCCAGCGGTTATGGGCCGACTCGGGATTTGCGTAACGGCCACCACCCGCCGTCCGCACGGCGGGCCGCAGCCTGGCGGCAGCGGCTGCGGGCCGACTCGGGATTTGCGTAACGGCCACTACCCGCCGTCCGCACGGCGGGCCGCAGCCTGGCGGCAGCGGCTGCGGGCCGACTCGGGATTTGCGTAACGGCCACCACCCGCCGTCCGCACGGCGGGCCGCAGCCTGGCGGCAGCAGCTACATTTGTTGCACCGTGCCATGGCCTGATGGACCGAGGTTTTAGCCTTTGGTGCAGGCCTTGAGATCGGCGTAGTGGTTACCAACCGGCTATGCTCGCACGATGACTCTATTTCCCACGTTAGCCGCTCTACCCCGCCACTTGCGCCAGCCGCAGGTGCGTGACCTGGCGTGGGTGATCCTGGCGCCGCCGATGCTGGCCGAGACGCCGTGGCCCCAACGCCACCCACTGACCGGCAGCGACTGGGTGGCGCAGCCCTGGCGGCTGGAGGCGTGGCTGCGGGCGCTGGATGTGGATCACAGCCCGCTGGTGGCCTGGCTGGCCCGGGGCGCCGCCACTCGTCGCCTGGGGCTCTATTACGAGCGCTTGTGGCAGTTTGCCCTGAGCCAGGCGCCGGGCATCGAGCTGATTGCCTCGAACCTGCCGATACGCCGCGAGGGGCACACCCTGGGCGAGCTGGACATCCTGTTGCGCGACGGCGGCGGCGTGCACCACCTGGAGCTGGCGATCAAGTTGTACCTGGGGCCCCAGGCCAGTGACGGCGAGCACGCTGCCTTGTGGCTGGGCCCGGGCAGCCACGACCGCCTGGACCTGAAGCTGGCGCACCTGGCCCAGCACCAGCTGCCCATTTCCGCCCGCGACGAAAGCCGCCAGGCCCTGGCGGCGCTGGGCATCGTGCAGTTCAGCGCGCAACTGTGGCTGGGCGGCTACCTGCTGTACCCCTGGCCCGGCACCGCGCAACCGCCGCCCGGCGCACACCCCCAGCACCTGCGCGGCCGGTGGCTGCACCAGCGCGACTGGCCGGCGTTCTACCTGCAAAGCCAGCCCGGGCGCTGGCAGCTGCTGCCACGCCACGCCTGGCTGGCGCCGGCGCGCTACGCCGAGCAGGACACCTGGGACGCCGCGCAACTGCAGCAGTGGCTGCAGGCGCTGGACCCGCTGGCCCCGGCACAATTGCTGGTGCGCCTGGTCCAAGCCAGCGATGGCGCCTGGGAAGAGGCCGAACGGCTGTTTCTGGTCGCGGACCTGTGGCCCAATGCGCCACCTATAAAAAGATGCAACGACCGTGAGGAAATTCAATGACCTGGAAAAACACCGAGGCCCGCTATGGCAGCCTGTCGATCGCCCTGCACTGGCTGATGCTGGTACTGCTGGCCATCGTCTACGCCTGCATCGAGCTGCGCGGCAACTTCCCCAAGGGCAGCGACAGCCGCGCGCTGATCGTGCAACTGCACTTCATGACCGGGCTGACCGTGTTCGTGCTGGTGTGGATACGCCTGGCGGCGAAAATCGCTGGCGCCGCGCCGAAAATCGTCCCCAAGCCGCCGGCCTGGCAGACCGGCCTTGCGCACCTGATGCATACCCTGCTGTACGCGCTGATGGTGGCCATGCCGCTGCTGGGCTGGTTCATCCTCAGCGCCGCCGATAAGCCGGTGCCGTTCTGGGGACTGGAACTGCCCCACCTGATCGGCCCGAACGACGAGGCGGCGAAGCAGATCAAGCACTGGCACGAGCAGATCGGCACCTGGGGCTATTGGCTGATTGGCCTGCATGCGCTGGCGGGGCTGTATCACCATTACGTGGTGCGAGATAACACCCTGGTGCGGATGCTGCCGCGCAAGCAGGGTTGATGCCCCGACGGACGCAGCCTGCGACAGCTGCTACGCAGGAGATCCCGTAGCAGCGGCCGCCAGGCCGCGTCCGGAAGCGCCGCGCAACGGCAGGCACACCGTGTAACGGCCGGACGCAGCCTGCGGCAGCTGCTACGTGGGGTGGGGGGCGGCGCGTGTTCCCTGCAGGCCGCCGGTGTGGATGAACACCAGGCGGGTGCCAGGGGCGAAGCGATGGAGGTTGTCGTGCAGCGCCAGCAGGGCCTTGCCGCTGTACAGCGGCTCCAACGGCACGCCGCTCTCCTGCTCGGCGGCGGCCATGAACGCAAGCAGCGCTTCATCCACCTTGGCAAAGCCGCCTCGGCTGGCGTCGATCAGCTCAAAACCATCGCCGGTGCCCAGCAACGCCGCCAGGTTTGCCTCCACGCCATGGTCACCCGGTACCGCCATGGCGCCGTAGGCGAACGGCCCGCCGGCCTGCACCAGGCCTGCCAAGGTGGTGCCGGTGCCCACGGCCAGCCACCAGGCATCGAAGCCATCCCACCCCAGCCCCGGCAACCCCGCCCGCACCTGCTCCAGCAGCACCTGGCAGCCACGCGCGCCCTCCTCGCCGCCACCGCCTTCGGGCACCGCCAGCAAATCGGGGTAACGCGCCTGCCACGGCAGCCAGAACCCCGGCGCATGCCGTTCACGGTAGCCGGCGTAACCCAGCCAGTGCAGTTCCATGCCAAACGCTTGCAGGTCATCAACGGTAGGCGTCTGCTGCGGGTGGCCACGCAACAGGCCCACGGTCTTGAAGCCCAGGCGCTTGCCCGCCGCCGCCAGGGCGTGAAGGTGGTTGGAATGGGCGCCGCCCAGGCTCATCACCCCGCTCAAGCCTTCGCGGCGCATGCGTTGCAGGTGTTCGCTGAGCTTGAACCATTTGTTGCCGCTGATGAACGGGTCGATCTGGTCCAGGCGCAGGATGGCCACCTGCACCCCGGCGGCGCGCAGCCAACCGAGGTCCAGGGGATGCAGGGGCGCAGGGTGCGCCCAGTCGGGAAGGGTCATTGCAGGTCACTGGCAGGCCATGGGCCTGCCAGTTTACCGGGTCACAGCTCGGCGGCCAGCCGCGAACCCTGGTTAATGGCGCGCTTGGCGTCCAGTTCGGCCGCCACGTCGGCGCCGCCGATCAGGTGCACCGACTGCCCGGCGGCTACAAGCCCCTCCTGCAGTTCGCGCAGCGGGTCCTGGCCGGCGCAGATCACCACGTTGTCCACCGCCAGCACCTGGGGCTCGCCTTCGCCGATGCGCACGTGCAGCCCGGCATCATCGACCTTCAGGTACTCGACGCTGTTGAGCATTTGCACGCCCTTGTTCTTCAAGCCGGTGCGGTGGATCCAGCCGGTGGTCTTGCCCAGGCCGTCGCCCACTTTGCTGGCCTTGCGCTGCAACAGGTACACCTGGCGCGCCGGGGCATGGGGCTGGGCCTTGATGCCAGCCACGCCGCCACGGGCTTCCAGGGCGGTGTCGATACCCCACTCCTTCCAGAACGCGGCGCGGTCCTGGCTGGTGGCCACGCCTTCGTGCACCAGGTACTCGCTGACGTCGAAGCCGATGCCGCCGGCGCCGATCACCGCCACGCGCTGGCCTACGGGCTTGCGTTGCAGCAGCACGTCCAGGTAGCTGAGCACCTTGGCGTGCCCGATGCCGTCGATGGCCGGCAGGCGCGGGGCGATGCCGGTGGCCAGGATGATATCGTCGAAACCGCCGGCCGCCAGCTGCGCCACGTCGACGCGGGTGTTGAGGCGCAGGTCGACGCCGGTGGTTTCCAGCTTGCGCTTGAAGTAGCGCAGGGTTTCGTAGAACTCTTCCTTGCCAGGCACGCGCTTGGCCACGTTGAACTGGCCGCCGATCTCGCTGGCCGAATCGAACAGGGTCACCTGGTGCCCACGCTCGGCGGCCACGGTGGCGGCGGACAGGCCCGCAGGGCCGGCTCCGACCACGGCGATCTTCTTCACCTTGGCGGTGTGGATGTAGTTGAGCTCGGTCTCGTGGCAGGCGCGCGGGTTGACCAGGCAGCTGGTCAACTTGCCGCCGAAGGTGTGGTCCAGGCACGCCTGGTTGCAGCCGATGCAGGTGTTGATCTCGTCGGCGCGGCCTTCGGCGGCCTTGTTGACAAAGTCGGGGTCGGCGAGGAACGGCCGGGCCATGGACACCATGTCGGCGTCGCCCTCGGCGAGGATCTGCTCGGCCACCTCCGGGGTGTTGATGCGGTTGGTGGTGATCAGCGGGATCTGCACCGCGCCACGCAGCTTGGCGGTGACCTTGCTGAACGCCGCACGCGGCACCTTGGTGGCGATGGTGGGGATGCGCGCCTCGTGCCAGCCGATGCCGGTGTTGATCAGCGTGGCGCCGGCCTGTTCGATGGCCTTGGCGAGGATGACGATCTCCTCCCAATCGCTGCCGCCTTCCACCAGGTCGAGCATCGACAGGCGGAAGATGATGATGAACTGCGGGCCCACCGCTTCGCGCACGCGGGTGACGATGTCCACGGCCAGGCGCATGCGGTTCGCGTAGGCACCGCCCCAGCGGTCGGTGCGGCGGTTGGTCTGCGCGGCCAGGAACTGGTTGATGAAGTAGCCTTCCGACCCCATGATTTCCACGCCGTCGTAACCGGCCTGTTGGGCCAGTTGCGCGCAGTTGACGAAGTCGGCGATCTGCTTCTCGATGCCCGCCTCGTCCAGCTCGTGGGGCGTGAACGGGTTGATGGGCGCCTGCAGCGCGCTGGGCGCCACCTGCTTGGGGCTGTAGGCGTAACGGCCGGCGTGAAGGATCTGCAGGCAGATCTTGCCGCCCGCTTCGTGCACCGCCTGGGTGACCACGCGGTGCTTGTCGGCTTCTTCCGGGGTGCTGAGCTTGGCCGCGCCGGCGTAGACGCCGCCCTCCTCGTTGGGGGCAATGCCGCCGGTCACCATCAGGCCCACGCCGCCACGGGCGCGCTCGGCGAAATAAGCAGCCATGCGCGCAAAGCCACCGGGCTTTTCCTCAAGGCCGGTGTGCATCGAGCCCATCAGGCTGCGGTTGCGCAGGGTGGTGAAACCCAGGTCCAGCGGGGCAAGCAGGTGCGGGTAGTGGGCGGCGGCCATGTGTCACTCCATCAACAGGCAAATCACGGTATGCGGCGGGCTCGGCAATCTGTACCGGCCCCCGTCGTTTATCTGTCGTTGAATCTACGGCCAAGGGAAGTACGCCTCAATGACCGAAAGTGACAAGTTATTGATCCTATAGCACAGCCGATCAGACCATCGGGTAACGCTTGAACACCGCGGTCTGCTCCAACTGCTCGGCCTGGCTGCGCAGCGCCGGGAAGTCCGCGGGCTTGACCACGTCCGGCACCATCAGCTGGATGAACGACCAGGCTACCGCGCTGCTGAGCGCCGCCTGGTCGGGGCGCTGGCCGTCGGCCAATGGCGTGGTTGCCCAATGCCGATCCAAGGCACTGCAGGCCGCCAGCAACTGCCCGGTGACCCGCGCCACCCACGGCTGGTGCAGTTTTTCGGCCGGCCGCAGGTTGCGCTCGTAGACGATCTGCACGGCCTTCTCGCAGGCGGCCAGGGCCAGGCCGACCACGCTCAACGCCTGGGCCAGCGGCTGCGGCGCGCTGGGCAACAAGGGGGCGGCGGCCTGGCGCTCGAAGTAATCGATGATCAGCGTCGAGTCCATCAGCACCGTGCCGTCGTCCAGCACCAGGGTCGGCGCCTTGACCACGGGGTTGATCGCGGCGAACGCGTCGAAGGTGCTGAACACCGACAGGGCGTCGTGCTCGAAGGCAATGCCCAACAGGTCCAGGGAAATGGCGGTGCGGCGAACGTAGGGCGAATCCAGCATGCCAATCAGTTTCACGGGCGTCTCTCCTTGAGGTGTCCGGTTACAGTAACCCCGGCGCCACAAACGGGCAAAGCCGCTCACACCTTGATAACCTGTGCGGCTAAAATTTCATTTCACCCACCCGGGAGTTTCACGCCAGCCCATGGCCCGATTGTTGTTCAGCCTGCTCTCTCTCGTCCTCGTCGTTGCGCTGGGCACCTATGCCCTGTGGACCCAGGACCGGCCGGCAGGCCATTACCTGTCCGACCTGCGCATCCAGGTGGCGCTGGACGACGGCGTGCGCGCCGACCGCGGCAACCTGCTGGGCATCCAGCCCGAGCTGTTCGCCACCGACTACCAGAGCCTGCCGCGCCTGCACCGCAAGCTGGCGGCCTATTTGAGCCAGGCGCGCAACCTGGGCATGCTCAGCGCCAAGACCGTGGTGGTGCTGCCCGAGCACATCGGCACCCTGCTGTGGGCGCTGGGCGAGAAAGACGAGCTGTACCAGGCGCCACACCTGGCCGAGGCCAACCAGTGGCTGGGCTACAGCAACCCACTGTTGTTTGCCCGCGCCTGGCTGCAGGCCCAGGGCGACGACCGCACCCAGGACACCCGCCTGCGCATGAAGGCCAGCAGCATGGCCCGCGACTACCAGCAGGTGTTCGGCGGCCTGGCCAAGGAGTTCGGCATCACCCTGGTGGCGGGCTCGATCATCCTGCCCGACCCGCAGCTGCGCGACGGCACCCTGGTGACCGGCAACGGCGGCCTCTACAACATCAGCGTGGTGTTCGGCGCCGACGGCAAGCCCATGGGCCAGCCCCAGCGCCAGCTGTACCCCGATTTCGTCCAGCGCCGCTACGTGCAGGCCAGCCCCGACCCGCAGTTGCAGGTGCTGGACACCCCGGCCGGGCGTCTGGGCGTGCTGATCGGCAGCGACAGCTGGTACCCCGCCAACTACGCCCAGCTCGACGCCAAGGGCTGCGAGCTGATCGCCGTGCCAGCCGCGCTGAACGGCAAGGACGTGTGGCGCGAACCCTGGCGCGGCAACCCCGACCGCGCCGACGCCGCGCAACTGGGCATCCAGCCGGGCGAGGTCAGCGAAGGCGAGGCCTGGCAGCGCCTGGCCCACGCCAGCCGCGCGCCGGTCAGCAAGGCCCGCGCCAGCGTCAGCGTGTTCCTGCGCGGGCAGTTCTGGGACCAGTTCAGCGACGGCCAGAGCTTCGCCAACCACGACGGCCAGACCCACCCGACCGACGACGGTCGCGGCGCGCGGCTGATCAACCTGTGGCTGTAGGCCCATGCCCAGCCAACCGGTAAGACTGGGCGACCTGTCCGTCGGCTTTATCCACGCCCTGGCCGACGCGGTGGCCAGCCACGGCCAGGACCCCGCGCCGCTGCTGCTGCAATACGGCCTGGACCCTTCGCGCCTGGCCGAAGCCGGCGCGCGGCTGTCGATACCGCGCTACATGCGCCTGGGCCACGCCGCTATCCAGCTCACTGGCGACCCGGCCCTGGGCCTGCGCATGGGCAACCTGTGCCGCCTGCCCCAGGCCGGCCTGGCCGGGGTCACTGCGGCCCAGGCGCCCACCGTGCGCGAGGCGGCGCGCACGCTGATCCGCTTCGCGCCGCTGAGCCAGTCCAACTACCGCGGCCAGTCCAGCCTGCACGAAGACGCACGCGGCGCCTGGCTGCGCTTCTACTCCATCAGCCCCTACAACGCCTACAACCGCTTCGTGGTGGACTCGGTGCTGGGCGGCTGGCTGCAGCAGCTCGGCACCCTGTGCGGCCAGGCGCTGCGCGCCGAGCGCATCGAGGTGGAATACGAACTGCCGCCCTATGCCGAGCAATACCAGGCCCTGAGCCACGGCCCGGTGAGCTTCGGCGCCGAGCACAACCAACTGCGCCTGAGCCTGGCCAGCCTGGCGCTGCGCAACCCGGACCATTGCCCCAGCACCTACAAGTACCTGTTGAGCCTGTGCGAGCAGGAGCTGGAACAGCGCACGCGCACCCGCAGCCTGAGCGAGCGCATCAGCCAGTTGCTGGGGCCGTTGTTGAATGGCGGGCGGGAACCGGATCTTGGGGAGGTGGCGGCGCGGTTGAAGCTGCCGACCTGGACCTTGCGGCGCAAGCTGGCCGATGAAGGCACCCAGTTCCGGGCGATTCTCAATGACACGCGGCGCGACCTGGCCATGGCCTACATCCGTGACACGGAGTTGGCGTTTGGCGAGATCGCCTATCTGTTGGGGTTCGCTTCGGCCGAGGCCTTCGCGCGCGCGTTCAAGCGCTGGACGGCGCAGACGCCCGGGGACTATCGGCGCGCGAGCGTGCGGGCGTTATAGCTCGGTGGCGTCTTCGGCGGGTTCCAGCGGGTCCAGCTCGACGGCGCGCGATTCCAGCAGTTCTTCCTGGTACTCATCCATGCTCTTGTCCTCTCGTTGATGTCATTGACAGCATAGCGCCTGGCAATGAAAGAAAAATGACCGGGGTCAACGGAGAACGAGTACAGCAAACAAGAATTTACCCCACCTGCCGATCGTGATCTGCCTTTTGATCTGCTGTTGATCCGGCTTGTGATCTTGATCTGGCTTGTGATCTGCTGTTGATCCGGCTTGTGATCTTGATCTGGCTTGTGATCTTGATGGTATGCCCCGTAAAGCGCCCGGGCCGACTGGAGGCGTCGATCAACGGGCTGCCCGAAGGGCCGAGGCCGCAGGCCGAAGAGACGGTAACCCGCAGGCTTCTATAGCGGGTGCCGTCTGCCCGTTGATCGGCGCCGGAAGGAGGGGACCCGTAGCGCAGCGGAGGGCCCAAGCAGGGGCAAGCCCTTTTTGCTTACTTTTTGGGGCGACCGGTACGTGTCAATGTACCTGTCGCCTAATTCCTGCCTCAACTCACGATAGCAACCCCGGCATCAGGCCGCTCCGGGTTCAAATACACCGCCTCGGCAAGCTGCCAATTACGCGTGTTCCGGCTCCACCGAACCGGGTTCCTTTCCCGGGCAGCTGCATACAACCTATCTCGGGCCTCCAGTAATTTGGGGGCCAAGCCTTCGTGACGCTCGTTCGGTGTTACGTACTTCAGGCCGCTATGGCGGTGTTCCTCGTTGTACCATTCAACAAATTTCTGCACCCACAGCCTCGCTTCAAGCAAGCTGTCAAAGGGACGTTCAGGCCATTGCGGGCAGTATTTGGCCGTGCGGAAAAGCGTCTCCGCATAGGCATTGTCATTGCTCACCCGCGGACGGCTGAACGAAGGCTCGACACCTAGTGAAATCATGCTCTCGCGCAGCAACGAGCCCTTCATCACATGGCCGTTGTCCGAGTGCAGCACCAGCGCTCGACCGGCCGTACGCTCGCGTAAACAGCCCTTTTCCAGCAAGACACAGGCATGTTCCGCACATTCGGATTCGTGCACTTCATTGGCCACCAGCTTGCGGCTGTAGATGTCCTTGACCATGTACCAGTAGAAAAAACGACCCTTCACCGTGCTCGGCAACCAGGTGATATCCCAGCACCAGACCTGGTTGGGGCCATCCGCCCGATGCGTGGTCAAGATGCGACGCTTGGGGGCCTTTGCACGGCCGCGTCGCGTGAGCTGGTTGTGCGCTTTCAATACTCGGTAAAACGTCGACTCCGAGGCCAGGTAAATCCCTTCGTCCGCCAGCTTTGGCACAATCTGATGCGGCGTCAGGCTCGAATAACCCGGCTGGTTGGCCGCGTCCATCACAGCCTGGCGCTCGGCTTCGCTGAGCTTGTTCGGCGGCGGTTTGCGCGGGACTGTCTGACGCTTGTCGGCGTCGCTGTGACGCCAACGCTGCACGGTCCGAAGGCACAATCCCAGCTCGTTGCAAGCACGAAACCGGCGTGCGCCGGCGTCGACGGCAGCAGCGATCAATACCAGAGCCTGCATGCGATCGGGGGCGCTGATCAGCCTTCCTTGTCCTTGCCCCAGATCGCATTGGCTTTTTTTCTGAGTTCCAGCAAAGCCTCCGCCTCCTTGCGACCGGCATCAGAGCGCGATAATTGTCGCTCCAACTCCTTGATTCGCCGTGAATCGGCAGTCTGCTTTTTGCTGGGTTGAACATCGAGCGCCGCGTTGGCGTTCTGACAGGCCAGGCGCCATTGCTGGATCTGCTCGGGAAAAATACCCTTGATCCGGCAGTACTGGGAAAGCTCGACCTCGCTCAGCGGCGCGGTCTCCATGACAGCGTTGAACTTGTCAGCGCTGGACCATTGATCGCTGGTCTTGTTGTTTCCAGGAACGATCAACCCTTTATCTCTAGCCATTTGTCTCCAGTTCCTAAGCGACTGTGGAGTGACGCCGATTGCGACGGCGAGCTCTGCCACGGAGCGGTTCAGGGGCGGCATCATTTGCTGAACCGCCCAGTCTCTGAAGTCATTGTCATAACGCTTCGTCATTGCCTTGCACCTTCGCCCCCTTGGATGATTGAGTCAATCAACAAAGGTGACAGGTAGGCTGACACGGGGGGCGACTGCCAAAAAGTGAGTCGGCGTAAGGCCGAAACGGTCGGTGGTCTCACCGCGAAAATGGATATGTCCGAAACCCTCAAAAGCGGGATCCACATATCGTGAACATATCCATTTCCTAGGGTGATGCAGAATCACCTTTCCGCCCTTACGGCGGCTCACTTTTTGTCAAACGCCACAAAAAGTAAGCAAAAAAGGCTTGCCCCTGCTTGGTCCCTACGCTTCGCTGCGGGTCCCCTCCCTCCGGCGTCGCCCAAGCGGCCGACGGCCCGGAATAGAAGCGCCTCCGGTTCCGTCTTCCCCGGCTACGCCAGGGACCGCTCGGTCAACGCCTCCAGTCGGCCCTGGCGCTTTATGGGGCACACAATCAAGATCAAAGGCCGCACGGAAGCAAGAGCAGTCCGTGATGGGCAAGGACACCACGAAACCTCAGCGAATTATTGCGCGGCAGGCGTAGCCGTAGTCGTCGTAGTAGTACTGCTATCAGTACCGTTCGCAGCAGGCGCAGCTTCCGTGGTGGCAGTCGTCGACACCGGCGTGATCGGCGCCGCATCCGCCGGCGGCACCACCGGCTCCGAACCCTGCGTAGCAGCTGCAGTAGCTGCAGGCACAGCAGGCGCCGCCACCGCCGCAGCGGCAGGTGCTGGCGCTACAGGCTCAGCCGGTTTTTCAGGCTCGACCTTGGCCTCGGCCTTGACCTCGGGCTTGGGTTCTTCTTTCTTCGCTTCAGGCTTCACCTCGGCCTTGGGCTCCGGCACGCCCAGGTCGGCCTTGGGCTTGTCGACGATGTGCGCGGCCTTCTTCGCCTCGGCCGGCAGGTACACGTCCACCAGGGCAAAGTAGCGGTCATAGAACTTGGCCGAGGTCACCGTCTCGCTGGCCACCTTGACCATGGAGTCGTCGGTGGAGCCGATCGGCATCGACACCGAGCCCAGCACGCCCACGCCCAGGCTGGCCGAGTTGTTGACCTTCTTCAGCGCGTAGCGATCCTGCAGGGCGTTGGCGAACATGGTCGAGGTCTGGTTGCTGTTGCCATCGGCGGCACAGGTGACGTTGAAGCTGATCTCCATGTGCGTCTCGCCGGTCTGCTGGAAGCTCTTGTGGCCACTGAGCTGCTTGGGGTCGCTGCTGGTGATGATGTAGCCCTGGCTGAGCAGCGCGCGGCGCGCGGCCTCGCACGACGACGAATCGCTGACCGGGTAGTTGCGCGAGTAGGTCCCCGAGTCGGAGAAATCTTCGTGCTCGTACATGGCCGGTTTCTTCGAAGAACAGCCGCTCAAGGCGAGCAGCGAGAACGCCAAAGCACAGCCCAACCGTGGGGCGCTCAAGCTCAGTGACTTAGACATTGCGAATCCTGGGCAAACAATCAGCCTCTATTGTGCCTCAGTAAGGAGAGACAAGGCGCATGAAATGAGTTTTAGACAACCTCCAACCCTACTACGAGCGCCGTCCAGTTAAAAGCCGGGGCGACACATGGACGCGGTGTAAAGTCATATGACATCACCGCGCCACGTCTGTAGGATGCGTCGCCTTCGTTACACATTCCCTCAGAAACACCGTGCAGTTCCGCATCCAATTCCTGCGGGCACCGAGGGAATAGAGCTGTTGCGCGCCTTCAGGAAGATCATTTGTTCATCAGGAGATTGTGTGTGAAAACTGTTACCCGTGGCCTGTGCCTGGGCCTGGCTGCCCTGACCCTCGCCCTGACCGGCGGTTGCGCCACCGAAAGCTCCCAGGCCCTGAGCGTGGCCAAGGTGGAAAGCGCCGGCCGCCCTTACGCCGGCCCGCGTTCGCCCATCGCCGTGGGCAAGTTCGACAACCGTTCCAGCTACATGCGCGGCATCTTCTCCGACGGCGTCGACCGCCTCGGCAGCCAGGCCAAGACCGTGCTGATTACCCACCTGCAGCAGACCAACCGCTTCAACGTGCTGGACCGCGACAACATGGGCGAGATAGCCCAGGAAGCCGCCATCAAGGGCCAGGCACAGAAGCTCAAGGGCGCCGACTACGTGGTGACCGGCGACGTCACCGAGTTCGGCCGCAAGGAAGTCGGCGACCACGAACTGTTCGGCATCCTGGGCCGCGGCAAGACCCAGGTAGCCTACGCCAAGGTAGCGTTGAACATCGTCAACATCAGCACTTCCGAAGTGGTCTATTCCACCCAGGGCGCCGGTGAATACTCCCTGTCCAACCGCGAAGTGATCGGCTTCGGCGGCACCGCCAGCTACGACTCCACCCTCAACGGCAAAGTGCTCGACCTGGCCATGCGCGAGGCCGTCAACCGCCTGGTAGAAGCCGTGGACAACGGCAGCTGGCAGCCGACCCGCCCGTAATTTCCCCGCGTCACACAAGGAGCGACATTCGCCATGGGCAACACCTTCACGCCACGCCTCGGGCTGGCCATCACCCTGCTGGCCGGCGCCGTGCTGAGCGGCTGCGCGCAGCAACCCAAGACCCTGTACCAATGGGAAGGCTACCAGACCCAGGTGCACGAGTATTTCAAGGGCGAGTCCAAGGAACAGCAGGCGCAGGCGCTGGAAGCTGACCTGGAGAAGATCCGCGCCAAGAACGGCACCCCGCCGCCGGGCTACCACGCCCAACTGGGGCTGCTGTACTCGAGCATGGGCAAGAACGATCAGATGATTCAGCAGTTCCAGCAGGAAAAGGCGCTGTTCCCTGAATCCACCGCCTACATGGACTTCCTGGTGAAAAACGCCACGCACGGAGCAACCCAATAATGCTGCGCCTGTTCAAACCTGCCGCGGCCCTGCTGGCCCTGGCCCTGCTGGGCGGCTGCGCCGGCCCGCAGAAAAACCTCGACTACACCGCCTTCAAGGCCGCGCGCCCGCACTCGATCCTGGTGCTGCCGCCGGTCAACGAATCGCCAGACGTAACGGCCACCTACAGCATGATGAGCCAGGTGACCTTCCCGCTGGCCGAGGCCGGCTACTACGTGATGCCGGTGGGCCTGGTGGACGAGACGTTCAAGCAGAACGGCTTGAACAACGCCGCCGAGATCAGCCAGGTGCCAGCACCGAAACTGCGCTCGATCTTCGGCGCCGACGCCGCCCTGTACGTGAAGGTGACGGACTACGGCACCAAGTACATGGTGCTCAGCAGCGCCACCGTGGTCACCGCCACCGCCAGCCTGGTCGACCTGAAGACCGGCACCACCTTGTGGACCGGCGCGGCCTCGGCTTCCAGCGAAGAAGGCCAGAACAACAACAGCGGCGGCCTGATCGGCATGCTGATCACCGCGGCGGTGAAGCAGATCATCAACAGCAGCACCGATGCCGGCTACCCGATCGCCGGGCTGACCAGCGCGCGACTGCTGTCCGCCGGGCACCCCAACGCCCTGCTGTATGGCCCGCGTTCGCCGAAGTACGGCACTGACTAAGCAACAGAAACCGCGTCGCCTGCATCGCGACCAAGGTCGGCTCCTACACCATCCGCGTAGGAGCCGGCCTTGGCCGCGATGCAGGCGACGCGGTGCATCGTGGTTGCAGCACCAAATCGCGGGCACAAAAAAAGCGACCCGAAGGTCGCTTTCTTTGTGCTTCGAGGAGTTCAAGGGCCTCGAAGCTTTGTATGGCGCAGCGGACGGGACTCGAACCCGCGACCCCCGGCGTGACAGGCCGGTATTCTAACCGACTGAACTACCGCTGCGTATCGCTTGCACTTGCGTGCAGTTGAAACAGGTCTGACCGAGACGTTTCGAGCTTCTCGATCTCTGACACGGCAAGGCCGAATCAGGTAAAAATGGCGCAGCGGACGGGACTCGAACCCGCGACCCCCGGCGTGACAGGCCGGTATTCTAACCGACTGAACTACCGCTGCGCAGTGCTGGACGCCTTCTCAGTAACAAGGCCTCCCCTCTTTGGGATGAAAGAGGATCAGAGTGGTGGGTGATGACGGGATCGAACCGCCGACCCTCTGCTTGTAAGGCAGATGCTCTCCCGGCTGAGCTAATCACCCTCTTGCCTCTCCAATGACGCGAACTTTACGCAGCCAACGAAGGTAAGTCAATAACTTTATTGAAGTTTTTTCAAAAAGACGGTTTTCTTACCGCGCCCCCCCCTTCCATGGGGGCACCTTCTTCTATTCCTGGTAGATCATCTTGCGGGTCATGCCGCCGTCCACCACCAGCTCCTGCCCGGTGACGAAGCCGGCATTGCGCGACAGCAGCCACGCCACCAGCGCCGCCACGTCCTCCACGGTGCCCACGCGCCCTGCCGGGTGCTGGGCGTGATCGGCGTCGGACAGCGGTGCCGCGCGGCGCTCGGACGGGTCGCGGGCGTCGATCCAGCCCGGGCTCACGGCGTTGACCCGGATCTCCGGGCCCAGGCTGATGGCCAGGGCGTGGGTCAGGGCCACCAGGCCGCCCTTGCTGGCGGCGTAGGCCTCGGTGTCGGGCTCGGACTGGCCGGAGCGGGTAGACGCCAGGTTGACGATGGCGCCGCCATGGGCACGCAGGTACGGCGCACAGTGCTTGGCCAGCAGCATCGGCCCACTGAGGTTCACCGCCAGCACGCGGTTCCACTTCTCCAGCGCCAGGGTTTCCAGCGTGGTGTTGTGGGGGTCGGTGATGGCGGCGTTGCACACCAGCGCGTCCAGGCGGCCGAACTGGCCCAGCACCTGGGCCACGCCGGCCTTGACCTGGGCTTCGTCGGCAACGTCCATGGCAATGAACAGCGCGTTCTCGCCCAGCACCTGGGCCACCTTGGGGCCGCGCACGCGGTCAAGGTCGGTGAGCACCACCTGCCAGCCCTCGGCGATCAGCCAGGCAGCGATGCCCAGGCCGATGCCGCGCGCCGCGCCAGTGACCAGGGCGACCCGGCCATTGTGGCTGGCGGTTTTCGCAGACCAGTCGATCACAATGCCGCCAGGCCGCGCGCGAGGTCGGCTTGCAGGTCGGCCACGTCTTCCAGGCCCACGGCCACGCGGATCAGGCTGTCACGGATGCCGGCGGCTTCACGCTCGGCAGGCGACAGGCGACCGTGGGACGTGGTGCCCGGGTGGGTGATGGTGGTCTTGCTGTCACCCAGGTTGGCGGTGATCGAGATCAGGCGGGTAGCGTCGATGAAGCGCCAGGCGCCCTCCTTGCCCCCCTTGACCTCGAAGCTGACCACGCCGCCGAAGCCGCCGCGCATCTGGCGCTTGGCCAGTTCATGCTGCGGGTGGCTGGGCAGGCCGGCGTAGTGCACCTTCTCGATGCCGTCCTGCTGCTCCAGCCACTCGGCCAGGGCCTGGGCGCTGGCGCAGTGGGCGCGCATGCGCAGGTTCAGGGTTTCCAGGCCCTTGAGGAAGATCCAGGCGTTGAACGGGCTCAGCGAAGCACCGGCGGTACGCACCACGCCGACCATTTCCTTCATGTGCTCGGCACGGCCGGCCACCACGCCGCCCATGCAACGGCCCTGGCCGTCGATGAACTTGGTCGCCGAGTGCACGACGATGTCGGCGCCCAGCTTCAGCGGCTGCTGCAGCGCAGGCGTGCTGAAGCAGTTGTCCACCACCAGCAGGGTGCCCTTGGCGTGGGCGATCTCGGCCAGGGCGGTGATGTCCACCAGCTCGGCCAGCGGGTTGGACGGCGATTCGACGAACAGCAGCTTGGTGTTGGGCTTGATGGCCGCGTCCCACCCTGCCAGGTTCGCCAGTGGCACGTAGTCCACTTCAATGCCGAAGCGTTTGAAGTACTTGTCGAACAGGCTGATGGTGGAGCCGAACACGCTTTGGGAAATCAGCACGTGGTCGCCGGCGCTGCACAGGCCCATGGCCACGGCGGTGATGGCGGCCATGCCGGTGGCGAAGCCCACGGCCTGCTCGGCGCCTTCCAGGGCGGCGATACGCTCTTCGAACGAACGCACGGTGGGGTTGGTGTAGCGCGAGTAGACGTTGCCTGGCACTTCACCGGCAAAGCGCGCCGCCGCGTCGGCCGCGGTGCGGAATACATAGCTGGAGGTGAAGAACAGCGGGTCGCTGTGTTCGCCTTCCGGCGTGCGGTGCTGACCGGCGCGCACGGCCAGGGTGTCAAAGCTGACCCCTTCCAGATCGCTGTCCAGTCGCCCGGCGTCCCATTCCTGTGTCATGCCGCTACTCCTAAAGCTGGTAATTAGAAAACGCAGACCGCAAGTCTACCAAATTCCGCTGCTGCAGGCCTGTAGCCGCTGCCGCCAGGCTGCGCTGGCCCTGTTCCACGCCGCAGATCTCCAGTGGACTGAAGGGACAGCGCAGCCTGGCGGCAGCGGCTACGAGAATGTGAGGTACTCACAAAAACGCCCGGGCTCTTTGCAGAGGCCCGGGCGTTGTGGAACGCGCTACCGATCAGTTGTTATACAGGTCGATGATCGCGCTCACGGCCTGGGTCTTGATTTTCGAGGCGTCGTTGCGCGCCTGTTCGATCTTGTTCAGGTATTTCTCGTCGATGTCGCCGGTCACGTACTTGCCGTCGAACACCGCGCAGTCGAAGTGCTCGATCTTGACCTTGCCACCGCCAACAGCGTCGATCAGGTCCGGCAGGTCCTGGTAGATCAGCCAGTCGGCGCCGATCAGGTCGGCCACTTCCTGGGTGCTGCGGTTGTGCGCGATCAGCTCGTGGGCGCTTGGCATGTCGATGCCGTAGACGTTCGGGTAGCGAACGGCCGGGGCTGCCGAGCAGAAATAGACGTTCTTGGCGCCGGCTTCACGGGCCATCTGGATGATCTGCTTGCAGGTGGTGCCGCGCACGATCGAGTCGTCCACCAGCATCACGTTCTTGCCGCGGAATTCCAGCTCGATGGCGTTGAGCTTCTGGCGTACCGATTTCTTGCGCGCGGCCTGGCCGGGCATGATGAAGGTACGGCCGATGTAGCGGTTCTTGACGAAGCCTTCGCGGAATTTCACGCCCAGGTGGTTCGCCAGCTCCAGGGCCGCGGTGCGGCTGGTGTCCGGGATCGGGATGACCACGTCGATGTCGTGCTCGGGACGCTCGCGCAGGATCTTCTCGGCCAGCTTCTCGCCCATGCGCAGGCGCGCCTTGTACACCGAGATGCCGTCGATGATCGAGTCAGGGCGGGCCAGGTACACGTGTTCGAAGATGCACGGCGCGTAGTGCGGGTTTGGCGCGCACTGGCGGGTGTGCAGCTTGCCGTCTTCGGTGATGTACACCGCTTCGCCCGGGGCCAGGTCGCGGATCAGGGTGAAGCCCAGCACGTCCAGGGACACGCTTTCGGAGGCGATCATGTACTCCACGCCTTCGTCGGTGTGACGCTGGCCGAAGACGATCGGACGAATGGCGTTCGGGTCGCGGAAGCCGACGATGCCGTAGCCGGTGATCATCGCCACCACGGCGTAGCCGCCCTTGCAGCGCTTGTGCACGTCAGCCACCGCGGCGAACACGTCTTCCTCGGTAGGCTGCAGCTGCTTGCGCGTGGCCAGCTCGTGGGCGAACACGTTCAGCAACACTTCGGAGTCGGAGCTGGTGTTGACGTGACGCAGGTCCGATTCGTAGATTTCCTTGGCCAACTGTTCAACGTTGGTCAGGTTGCCGTTGTGCGCCAGGGTGATGCCATACGGCGAGTTGACGTAGAACGGCTGGGCCTCGGCCGAGGTCGAGCTGCCCGCGGTCGGGTAGCGCACGTGGCCAATGCCCATGCTGCCCACCAGGCGCTGCATATGGCGCTGCTGGAACACATCACGCACCAACCCGTTGTCCTTGCGCAGGAATAACCGGCCGTCATGGCTGGTCACAATACCGGCAGCGTCCTGGCCGCGGTGCTGGAGGACGGTTAGCGCGTCATACAGCGCCTGATTGACGTTCGACTTACCGACGATACCGACGATGCCACACATGCGACGCAACCCCTACTTAATGAATCTGAACTGAACAACCCGTCATTGACCCTTGTGAGCGGTCGGGAAGAGTTGATCCTTGAACGGAATATCAACTGGTGTGCTGATTCCGCTGGCGAGCCACTGGCTGGTCATCCCCAGAACGAGGTTTTTCGACCAGTCGGCGACCAATAGAAATTGGGGCACCAGCCGAGACTGTTGCCACCAGGTGTCTTGTTGAAACGGGCCCAGGCTCAGCAGCCCGACGCCGACGACCACCAGTAGGCCGCCGCGCGCCGCGCCAAAGGCGGTGCCCAGGAACCGATCGGTGCCGGACAGGCCGGTCACGCGGATCAGTTCACCAATGAGAAAGTTGACCATGGCGCCGACCAGCAGCGTGGCGACGAACAGGATGGCGCAGCCTGCGATCACGCGGGCCGAAGGCGTCTGGATGTAGCCTTCCAGGTATTGTGACAATGCGCCTCCGAACATCCAGGCGACCGCACCGGCAATGATCCAGGTGAGCAGAGACAAGGCTTCCTTGACGAAGCCGCGCTTCAAGCTGATCAAAGCGGAGATGGCGATAATCGCGAGTATCGCCCAGTCAACCCAGGTAAATGCCACGGTGCAGCCTGCAACAGGATAAGGCGGCGCATTTTAGCAGAGCGCCGCCTTATGGGTAAGCAGTGATTGCCAGCTGTTTAGTTGCGCTCTGGCTGGAACCGTACCACAAAACCCTTGACGTTCTGCTGGCGGCTGATCAGGTCACGCAGGCGCTCGGCCTCGGCGCGGTCGATTAGCGGCCCGACGAACACCCGGTTCATGCCGTCGGCCGAGCGTACATAGGCATTATAGCCCTGGCTGCGCAGGGATTTTTGCAGGCTGTCGGCGCCGCTGCGGCTGGACAGGCTGGCCAGTTGCACCGCCCAGCTCACCGGCAGGCCGTTGGCGTCGATCTTGCTGGCGGCCGTGTCGGCCTTGGCCACCGGCGCAGGCGCTGGAGCGGGAGCAGGCTTGGCCACGGGTGCAGGGGCTGGCTTGGGTGCCGGCGCTGGCGCCTGAGCCTGAACCTGGGCACGCGGGGCTGGAGCGACGACCGGCTGCGGCGCTACCGGCATCGAAGGCGGTGGCGCGGTGGGCGCCGCCTGGGCCTCCACCGATTCGGCGTCCTGGGGCAGGCTCTGCTGCTCAGGCACCGGCACCGGCTCGACCTTGACCTGCGGGACAACCGGCGCCTGCGGGGCTTCGGGCGCGTCCACGCGCACCTGGCGCAGCTCGTCCTGGCGGGAAAACAGCATGGGCAGGAAAATCACCGCCAGGGCGATCAGCACCAGGGCGCCTACCATGCGCTGTTTGAACACCTTATCCAGCAAAGCCATCCGCAACTTCCTCCGTGGCATGCCGGGCCAGCCATTCCAGGGCTTCGCCGACACAATAAAAAGATCCGAACAGCAGTATTTCATCATCCGCCGTTGCCAGGTCGCACTGGGCCTCGAGGGCCTGTTCGACGCTGGCATAGGACGCCACGGTCGCGCCAAGGTTCGCCAGGGCCTGCACCAGTTCGTCCGCCGGGCGCGTACGGCCGGTGGGCAGCGGCGCTACCGCCCATTGGGCGACATGGCTGGCCAGCGGCGCGATGACGCCGTCCAGGTCCTTGTCGGCCAGCAGGCCGAACACCGCCAGGCGCTTGCCCGCCGGTGGCCGGGCGGCCAGGCGGCGCGCCAGGTACTCGGCGGCGTGGGGATTGTGCCCCACGTCCAGCAGCAGGTTCAGGGGTTTGCCTTTCCAGGTCACCTGGCGCCGATCCAGGCGGCCGGTGACGCGGGTGGCCAGCAAGGCGGCGACCAGTTGCTCACGCTGCCAGGGCAGGCCGGTCAGGCCATAGGCCTGCAGTGCCAGCGCGGCGTTTTCCATGGGCAGGTCCAGCAGCGGCAGGCCGTCCAGCACCAGCGCATCGCCGGCCAGGGTGCGGCCACGCCATTGCCACTGGCTGTCGCCGATGGTCAGGTCGTAGGCATCGCCGCGCAGGAAGAACGGGCAGTCCAGCTCGGCCACCTTGTCCAGCACGGTGTGCGGTGGGTCGAGGTCGCCGCACAGGGCCGGATGGCCGGCACGCATGATGCCGGCCTTCTCGAAGCCCACGGATTCGCGGGTGTTGCCCAGGTAATCGGCGTGGTCCAGGCCCACGCTGGTGATCAGGGACAGGTCGGCGTCGATCAGGTTGACCGCGTCCAGCCGCCCGCCCAGGCCCACTTCCAGCACCACGGCGTCCAGCGCCGCCTGCTTGAACAGCCAGAAGGCTGCCAGGGTGCCCATTTCGAAGTAGGTCAGGGAAATTTCGCCACGGGCTGCTTCCAGGGCCGCGAAGGCCTCGCACAGCCGGGCATCGTCGACCTCCACGCCGTCGATCAGCACCCGCTCGTTGTAGCGCAGCAGGTGTGGCGAGGCGTAGACGCCGACTTTCAGGCCCTGGGCCTTGAGCAGCGAAGCGACAAAGGCGCAGGTCGAACCCTTGCCGTTGGTGCCGGTGACGGTAATCACCCGCGGCGCCAGGCGACCCAGGCCCAGCCGCGCCAGCACTTGCTGGCAACGGTCCAGGCCCATGTCGATGGCCGCCGGGTGCAACTGCTCAAGATAAGCGAGCCACTCGCCCAGGGTACGTTGCGTCATACAGTGGCAGGCGCCGGCGGAACCACCATCGGCTCGATCGGAGCGGCGACGAAGGTCGGCGTTGGCAGGCCCATCATCTGTGCCAGCAGGCTGCCCAGGCGTGGGCGCAGTTCCTGGCGCGAGACGATCATGTCGATGGCGCCGTGCTCCAGCAAGAATTCGCTGCGCTGGAAGCCTTCCGGCAGTTTTTCACGCACGGTCTGCTCGATCACGCGGGGGCCGGCGAAGCCGATCAGGGCCTTGGGCTCGGCGACGATCACGTCACCCAGCATGGCCAGGGAAGCGGAAACACCACCGTACACCGGGTCGGTCAGCACGGAGATGAACGGCAGGCCTTCTTCGCGCAGGCGCGCCAGCACGGCCGAGGTCTTGGCCATCTGCATCAGCGAGATCAGCGCTTCCTGCATGCGCGCGCCACCGGAGGCGGCGAAGCACACCATCGGGCAACGGTTTTCCAGGGCGTAGTTGGCCGCGCGCACGAAGCGCTCGCCGACGATGGCGCCCATGGAGCCGCCCATGAACGAGAATTCGAAGGCGCTGCACACCACCGGCATGCCCAGCAGGGTGCCGCTGATGGAGATCAGCGCGTCTTTCTCGCCGGTCTGCTTCTGGGCCGCGGTCAGGCGGTCCTTGTACTTCTTGCCGTCACGGAATTTCAGGCGGTCCACTGGCTCCAGGTCGGCGCCCAGCTCGTTGCGGCCTTCGGCGTCGAGGAAGATGTCCAGGCGCGCACGGGCGCCGATGCGCATGTGGTGGTTGCACTTGGGGCAAACGTCCAGGGTCTTTTCCAGCTCGGGACGGTACAGCACCGCCTCGCAGGACGGGCACTTGTGCCACAAGCCTTCAGGCACCGAGCTTTTCTTCACCTCGGAACGCATGATCGAAGGGATCAGTTTGTCTACCAACCAGTTGCTCATGCTTTATTTCTCCAGTAACGGGGACAGCTCGCGCGATCCCGCGCATGCCCTTGAGCTCAATTTAATTCGTGTAAAGGATGGGGAACTGCACGTGTGCGCTCGCGCCATCTTCAAATTTCGGATGGCCGACCCATCGGTCGCCATCGCCTTGCCAGAGGTATGGACGGTGGCAGATTGGCAACCGTCACATCCCTTGGCACAACCTCACCTGACCCCGTGGGAGCGGGCTCTGCCCGCGAAGCAGACACCAGGGTATTTCAGCAACTGCGTGGCGGGCTTTTCGCGGGCAGAGCCCGCTCCCACGTCGGTCGTCATTCGCGCGAAATCGTACCGCGTACCGCCTGCATGAACGCCTCGATCTTTTCCGCGTCCTTGATGCCTTTCGCGGCCTCTACCCCGCCGCTGACGTCTACCGCATACGGTTTCACCTGGGCGATGGCCTGGGCCACGTTGGCCGCCGACAGGCCGCCCGCCAGGATGACCGGCTTGCTCAGCCGCGCAGGCACCAGGCTCCAGTCGAACGCCTCGCCGGTGCCGCCCGGCACGCCGGCCACGAAGGTGTCCAGCAAAATGCCGCTGGCACCGCTGTACTGCTTGCAGATGGCTTCCAGGTCTTCGCCGGGGCGCACGCGCACTGCCTTGATGTACGGGCGGTGGTAGCCCTCGCAGTCGGCCGGGGTCTCGTCGCCATGGAACTGCAGGAGGTCCAGCGGCACCACTTCGAGGATCTCGTTCAGCTCGCAGCGGCTGGCGTTGACGAACAGCCCTACGGTGGTCACGAACGGCGGCAGCGCACGGACAATGGCGCGCGCCTGCTCGGCCGTGACGGCCCGCGGGCTCTTGGCGTAGAACACCAGGCCAATGGCATCGGCGCCCGCCTCGGCTGCGGCCAGCGCGTCCTCGATGCGGGTAATACCGCAGATTTTGCTGCGAACGGCGGACATATGCGGAAAAACCTCAGGAAGACGCCAAAGCTCTGGATGTTAGCAAATGGATTCCATGCCGTCAGCCCGGCAATGTATCGAAGCCTGTCAGGAAGTGCGGGCCGATGTAGCGCTCCGGCAGCGGGAACTCGTCGCGGTATTCCACCTGCACTAGGTACAGGCCGAACGGGTGCGCGGTCACGCCGCCTGCACGGCGCTCGCGGCCTTCCAGCACTTCGCGCATCCACTCCACCGGGCGCTCGCCGGCGCCGATGGTCATCAGCACGCCGGCGATGTTGCGCACCATGTGGTGCAGGAAGGCGTTGGCGCGGATATCCAGCACGATCATCTTGCCGTGGCGGGTCACGCGGGCGTGGTGCATCTGCTTGATCGGCGACTTGGCCTGGCACTGGCCGGCGCGGAAGGCGCTGAAGTCATGGGTGCCGATCAGGTACTGGGCGGCCTCGGCCATGCGCTCCACGTCCAGCGGCCGGTGGTTCCAGGTGATCTCGTCGCCCAGGTGCGCGGGGCGGATCTGGTCGTTGTAGATCACGTAGCGGTAGCGCCGGGCGATGGCCGTGAAGCGCGCATGGAAGGTGGGCGGCATTTCCTTGGCCCAGGTCACGCTGATGTCGTGGGGCAGGTTGATGTTGGCGCCCATGGTCCAGGCCTTCATGGAGCGCACCGCGCGGGTGTCGAAGTGCACCACCTGGCCACAGGCGTGCACGCCGGCGTCGGTGCGGCCGGCGCACATCAGGTCGACGGGCGAGTCGGCGACGATCGACAGGGCCTTTTCCAGGGTTTCCTGCACGGTCAGCACGCCGCTGGCCTGGCGCTGCCAGCCGCGGTAGCGCGAGCCTTTGTATTCGACGCCCAGGGCGATGCGGGTGAAGCCTTCGGCAGCGACTTCGCTGGCCGATTGTTGAAGAATGTCCACGTGGTTCAAGCCTGTGATAAAGCGCAATGGCCGCCATTATACGGGGCCAGGGGGCAGAAACGACAACGGCAGCCACGCGGGCTGCCGTTGTCAGGGTGCAGTGGAGGCCTCAGACCAGCCGCGAGAGCATCTCGCGCGCTTCGCTCTGCTGGCCCTCGGTGCCTTCCTTGACCACTTCGTCGAGGATGTCGCGTGCACCGTCATGGTCGCCCATCTCGATGTAGGCACGCGCCAGGTCGAGCTTGGTGGCGGCCTCGTCGGTGCCCGACAGGTAGTCGAAGTCGTCTTCGAACGGCGGCAGGTCGTCGAGGTTGTCGAGGTCGTCCAGCGCCGGCTTCTCGGGGGCCTTGAACGGCTCGGCGATGGGCGGGTGCTCCAGGCTGGCGGAGAGTTTGTCGAGCTCGGCGCTGACGTCACCCAGCTGCTCGTGCAGCTTGTCCGGGGCGGCCTGGGGCGCGGCGTCCATTTCCTCGGCCAGGGACAGGTCGAAGTCGTCCGGCAGCTCCAGGTCATCCACCGGTGCCGGCGGCACGTCGGGCTTGTCCAGGTTCAGCTCGGCCTCGAAATCTTCCAGCTGGGCTTCCAGCTCGGGGTCCAGGGTCGGCGCGGCCGGTTCGTCGTCGGCGATGGCCAGGTCGAAATCGGCCAGGTCATCCACCGGCGGCGCTTCGGCAGGCGCGCTGTGCTCGGCCAGCAGCGCCTCGAAGTCCAGGTCGTCCTCTTCCAGGGCCGAAGGGGCTTCCACGGCAGGCGCAGGCTCGGCGGCGGCTTCCAGCGGCTGCGGGGCGTCCAGCACCAGGTCGTCGTCGAAGTCGGCGACGTCCAGGTCAGGTTCGGCCGGCTCGCCGAGGTCGTCGTCCAGGTTCAGGTCGAAGTCGCTGTCGAAGGTGTCGTCGATCGGGTCGGCAGCACCCGGCTCGTCCATCAGCAGGTCCTTGACGTACTGGGCGTCCAGCTCGGCGGCCACGGCGGCAGCGCCCGCAGCGGCCATGGCCACCCCGAGCATGGCGGGGAAGCGTGCTTTCAGCGCTTCCACGGCGTTGTGGTTCTGGCCGGTGGCAACCAGCTGGCGCTCTTCGCCGATGAAGGCGTTGCGGTCACCCTGGTGGGCGTAGACTTCCATCAGCTTGAGGCGCAGGTCGCTGCGCTCGGGCTGGGCCTTCACGGCAGGTTCCAGCAGCTCCGCGGCCTCGCCCAGGCGCCCTTCGGCCATCAGGCGGTCGGCCTCGGCCAGCAGGTCGGCTTCAGGGGCAACCACGGGCGCCACCTTCGGCTCGATGACCGAGGCCACCAGCGGTTCGACCACCGGCGCGGCAACCACCGGCTCGGCAGCCGGGCGCAGCGGCGGCGTGGGGATGATTTCGGACACCGGCGGCTGCACCACCGGCGCCGGCTCGGCGGCGGCCACGGCGGCAGCGGCAGACGCGGCGACCATGGCCGGCGCCAGCTTCACCGCCGGCGGCGGGGTTTCCAGGCCTTCGAAGCTGCTGGGCGGCAGGTCCAGGTCCTTGTCGAAGTCGGTTTCCTCGGCCAGGGCACGGGCCATGCGCATGTGCTTTTCGGCTTCCAGCTGGGCCTTGCGGCGACGCGCCAGTAGCAGCGCCGCCAGCAGCAGGATCAGCACCGCGGCGCCACCGATCAGGCCGAGCATGATCGGGCTGGTCAGGAACTTGCCGAACAGGCCAGGCTGCGCTTCGGCCGGGGCCGGGGCTTCTGCCGGTGCTGGGGCAGGTGCCGGCGCGGGGGTAGCCGCTTCCGGTGGCGTGGCGGGTGCGGCCGGGGCGGCCGGCGTGGCGGCATCCGGTGCCGGGGCCGGCGCAAGCTGGGCGTTGACGGCCGGGGCCGGCGTGGCGGCTGCGACATCGGCGGCAGGCGCAGCCGGTGCGGCGGCGCTGGCGGCTTCCAGCTTGGCCAGTTGATCGTTCTTGAGCTGGATCAGCTTCTGCAGCTTGTCCAGTTGGCTCTGCAGGTCGCCCATGCGGCTTTTCAGCTCGGCATTGTCGCGGCGGGTGGCGTCGAGGTTTTCCTTGGCCTGGGCCAGGCGCGCCTGACGGTCGCCGGCCTTGCCCTGGCCGTTCTTGCCATCGGCAGCCACCAGGCTGAGCTTGTCGCCAGCCTCGGTCTGCGCCGGTGCATTACCGGTGCCGGTGCGGCGGGTGGCGTCTAGCTGCTGGGCGCGCGGGCCCAGGCGGCGGCCTTCACGCCAGGCGGCGTTCTGGCGGGCCACTTCGGCAATCGCCGGGCCCTGGCCCAGGGCGGTGGCTTGCGGGGCGTCCGGCAGGCGCAGCACCTGGCCGGTCTTGAGCCGGTTGATGTTGCCGTCGACGAAGGCGTCGGGGTTCAGCGCCTGGATCGCCAGCATGGTCTGCTGCACGGAGGCCGGCGGCACGGCGTTCTTCTGGGCAATGTCCCACAGGGTGTCGCGCTTGCCGGTGGTGTAGCCGCCTTCGCTGCCCTGGGTCTGGGTGGTGACCGCGGGGGTGGTGGCAGGCTGCACGGGGGCGGCGTTCTGCGGCCCGAACTTGCTGGAGTCGACCAGCACGCTGTAGTCGCGCAACAGGCGGCCCTGGGGCCACAGCACCTGCACCAGGAACTTGAGCATCGGCTCGCTGACCGGCTGCTTCGAGGTCACGCGAATCACGCTGCGGCCGCCGCTGTTGATCACCGGGGTGAACGTCAGGTCATTGAGGATGGCATCACGGTTCACGCCCGCTTTCTGGAATTCCTCGGGCGAGGCCAGGCTGGGCTTGATGTCGGCCGGCGCCAGGTCGCGAACGTCGAGCAGTTCGATCTCGGCCACCAGCGGCTGGTTGGCGGCCGATTTGAGGGTGACTTCACCCAGATCCAGTGCACGCGCCATACCGGAGGACAGCGCCGAAGCGGCGGCTATTGCTAACACCAGTTTGCGAACTTGAACCATGGCCTAATCCTTGTTTGAACATTTCCTCGGCAAGCGAGAAGAAGTGAAAAGCTGCCTGGAGGCAGCTCACCTCAAGCAATCGGCCCGGCGCTTGGCACCGGGCTAGAATCATTATGCAAATTGTTGCCAAGTATCTTTTACAGCAGGTCTTTTATCAACAACTCAGCCAGCTGCACGGCGTTTAGCGCGGCGCCCTTGCGCACGTTATCGAGCGTAGCCCAAAGGTTGAGTTCGCAGGGGTCATCAATGCCGGTGCGCACGCGACCAACATAGACCACATCCTGGCCCACCGCGTCACCGACCGGGGTGGGGTAGTCCCCCTCCTCCACCAACTCCACGCCCTCGGCGCCGTCCAGCGCGGCGTTCACCGCGGCCAGGTCGACGGCAGCCTCGGTCTGCAGCGACACAGTGAGGCTATCGCCAAAAAACACCGGAGCTTGAACGCAAGTCACGGAAATCTTTAGCAAAGGCAGCTGCAGCAGCTCGCGCAGCTCGCTCACCAGGCGGCGCTCCAGCACCACATGGCCCTGGGCATCCGGCTTGCCCACCTGGGGCAGCAGGTTGAACGCCACCTGGCGGTCGAAGAAACGTGGCTCCAGCGGGCGAGCGTTGAGCAACTCGGCGGTCTGGCGCGCCAGCTCGCTGACGGCCTCGCGGCCCAGCGCCGACACGGCCATGGCAACGGTGACATTGACCCGCACCAGGGCCAATTGTTCACGCAGCGGCGCCAGGATCAGCGCCAGCGCCACCGCGCTGGAGCTGGGGCTGCCGACCTGCACCGGCGCCTGCAGGGTGGCCAGCACCTGGCCATTGGCTTCCGGCACCACGTGCGGCGCCGCCAGCTCGCCGGACAGGTCGATGACCGTGCAACCGGCTGCCGTGGCCTTGGCGGCGAAGCTGCGGGTCACGGCGGCGCCCGCCGCGAAGAACGCCACGCGCACCTGCTTGAAATCGAACTGCTCCACCTCGCGCACCCGCACGTTCTTGCCGCGGAACGGCACCGAGGCGCCGGCCGATTCGATGCTGGCCAGCAGGTGCAGGTTGCCCACCGGGAAATCACGCTCCTCAAGGACCTGCACCAGGGTTTCGCCGACGGTACCGGTGGCGCCGATGATGGCGATGTCGAAAGTCTGGGTCATGGTTGCGATCCTCGGGGGTTTGGCAGGGGGGCGGGACTTTATATCTAATTGTTGCGCTTGTCTCGGGGTTGGGGTGGGCCATTGGTGCATGCCGTTGGTTTTTTTGGCGTTCATCAGATCGCGCGCCGCCCGCGCGGCGCATCGCGGGCAAGCCCGGCTCCTACGTTTGTTTCGGGCCAGTCACGCCAGCACCATCACCATGTCCACCCTGGTTGTTCACTGCCGATCCGTGCAAATCAAGGCAAGCCAAAAAAAAACCCGCACCAAACGGCACGGGTTTCTTTCAACTCACAGCAGCACTTACCGTTCCAGCAGGATCCGCAGCATGCGGCGCAGCGGCTCGGCGGCGCCCCACAGCAGCTGGTCGCCGACGGTGAACGCGCCCAGGTACTGGGAGCCCATGTTCAGCTTGCGCAGGCGGCCAACCGGCACGTTCAGGGTACCGGTGACGTTGGTCGGGCTCAGCTCCTGCATGCTGATCTCGCGCTGATTCGGCACCAGCTTGACCCAGGGGTTGTGCTGGCTGATCAGGCCTTCGATGTCGGCCAGCGGCACGTCCTTGTTCAGCTTGATGGTCAGCGCCTGGCTGTGGCAACGCATGGCGCCGATGCGCACGCAGATGCCGTCGACCGGGATCGGGCTCTTGAAGCGGCCCAGGATCTTGTTGGTCTCGGCCTGGGCCTTCCACTCTTCGCGGCTCTGGCCGTTGGGCAGTTCCTTGTCGATCCACGGGATCAGGCTGCCTGCCAGCGGCACACCGAAGTTTTCCGTTGGGTAGGCGTCGCTGCGCATGGCCTCGGCGACCTTGCGGTCGATGTCGAGGATGGCGCTGGCCGGGTTGGCCAGGTCATCGGCCACGGCCGCGTGGGTAGCGCCCATCTGGCGGATCAGCTCGCGCATGTTCTGCGCACCGGCGCCCGAGGCCGCCTGGTAGGTCATGGCACTCATCCATTCCACCAGGCCGGCTTCGAACAGGCCGCCCAGGCCCATCAGCATCAGGCTGACGGTGCAGTTGCCGCCGATGTAGTTCTTGGTGCCGGCATCCAGCTGCTGGTCGATGACCTTGCGGTTGACCGGGTCCAGGACGATGACCGCGTCATCCTGCATACGCAGGCTGGAAGCGGCGTCGATCCAGTAGCCCTGCCAGCCGGCTTCACGCAGCTTGGGGAATACCTCGCTGGTGTAGTCGCCGCCCTGGCAGGTCAGAATGACGTCGAGGGTTTTCAACTCTTCAATGCTGTAAGCGTCCTTGAGCGGGGCAATATCCTTGCCTACCGCCGGGCCCTGGCCGCCGACATTGGAAGTGGTGAAAAACACCGGCTCGATAAGATCGAAGTCCTGCTCTTCCAGCATCCGCTGCATGAGCACGGAACCGACCATACCGCGCCAACCGATCAGACCTACACGTTTCATCGCAACTACACCTTTGACAAAAAAGTGGGCCGCTACTGCTGTAGCGGGCCCAAGAGATTACAGATTCCGCAGCGCCGCGACTACTGCATCACCCATTTCCTGCGTACCAACTTTCGCACAACCGTCCGACCAGATGTCGCCGGTGCGCAAGCCCTGGTCCAGCACCAGGCTCACGGCCTTCTCGATGGCGTCGGCGGCAGCCTGCTGGTTGAAGCTGTAGCGCAGCATCATCGACACCGACAGGATGGTCGCCAACGGGTTGGCGATGCCCTTGCCGGCGATGTCCGGCGCGGAACCGTGGCACGGCTCGTACATGCCCTTGTTGTTGGCATCCAGCGACGCCGACGGCAGCATGCCGATGGAACCGGTGAGCATGGACGCCTCGTCCGACAGGATGTCACCGAACATGTTGTCAGTCACGATCACGTCGAATTGCTTGGGCGCGCGCACCAGTTGCATGGCGGCGTTGTCCACGTACATGTGGCTCAGCTCGACGTCCGGGTAGTCCTTGGCCACTTCCTCGACCACTTCACGCCACAGTTGGCTGGAAGCCAGCACGTTGGCCTTGTCCACCGAGCACAGCTTCTTGCCACGCACGCGGGCCATGTCGAAGCCGACGCGGGCGATGCGGCGGATCTCGCTTTCGCTGTACGGCAGGGTGTCGTACGCCTGGCGCTCGCCGTTTTCCAGTTCGCGGTTGCCGCGCGGGGCGCCGAAGTAGATGCCGCCGGTCAGTTCACGGACGATGAGGATATCCAGGCCCGCGACGATTTCCGGCTTCAGGCTGGAAGCGTCGGCCAGTTGCGGGTACAGGATGGCCGGGCGCAGGTTGCCGAACAGGCCCAGTTGCGCGCGAATCTTCAGCAGGCCGCGCTCGGGGCGAATGTCACGCTCGATCTTGTCCCACTTGGGGCCACCCACGGCGCCCAGCAGCACGGCATCGGCCTTGCGCGCCAGTTCCAGCGTCTCGTCGGCCAGGGGCACGCCGTGCTTGTCGATGGCAGCGCCACCGATCACGTCGTGCTGCAGTTCGAAGCCCAGGTTGAACTTGTCGTTGGCCAGGTTCAGCACCTTGACCGCCTCGGTCATGATTTCCGGACCAATACCGTCGCCTGGGAGAATCAGAATCTGCTTGCTCATGCTTTCCTCGATCTTTTGTTCAATTCGAAATTGCGAAACAGTCAGGCGTCGCGGAACAACCAGGGCTGGCTGGCCCGGTGCTTGCCTTCGAACGCCGCGATGGCATCGCCATCCTGCAAGGTCAGGCCGATATCGTCCAGGCCGTTGAGCAGGCAGTGCTTGCGGAACTCGTCGATTTCAAAGGTCAACACCTTGCCGTCGGCGCGGGTCACGGTCTGCGCCTGCAGGTCGATGGTCAACTGGTAGCCAGGGTTGGCCTCGACCTGCTGGAACAGCTCGTCGACCTCGGCGTCGTCGAGAATGATCGGCAACAGGCCGTTCTTGAAGCTGTTGTTGAAGAAAATGTCGGCGTAGCTGGGGGCGATGATGGTACGGAAACCGTACTCTTCCAAGGCCCATGGCGCGTGCTCGCGGCTCGAGCCGCAGCCGAAGTTCTCGCGGGCCAGCAACACGCTGGCGCCTTGATAACGGGCGTGGTTGAGCACGAAATCAGGGTTTACCGGGCGCTTGGAGTTGTCCTGGTAAGGCTGGCCCACGTCCAGGTAGCGCCATTCGTCGAACAGGTTGGGGCCGAAGCCGGTGCGCTTGATCGACTTGAGGAATTGCTTGGGGATGATCTGGTCGGTGTCGACGTTGGCACGGTCCAGAGGCGCGACGAGGCCGGTGTGCTGGGTAAAGGCTTTCATGCTGCGCTCCCTTGGATCAATTCACGGACATCAATGAAACGACCGGTCACCGCGGCGGCGGCGGCCATGGCCGGGCTCACCAGGTGGGTACGGCCACCGGCACCCTGGCGGCCTTCGAAGTTGCGGTTGGAGGTGGACGCGCAATGCTCGCCCGACTCCAGGCGGTCCGGGTTCATGGCCAGGCACATGGAGCAGCCTGGTTCACGCCATTCGAAGCCCGCTTCGAGGAAGATCTTGTCCAGGCCTTCCTTCTCGGCCTGGGCTTTCACCAGGCCCGAGCCCGGCACGACGATGGCCTGCTTGACCGTGGAGGCCACCTTGCGGCCCTTGGCGATCTCGGCGGCGGCGCGCAGGTCTTCGATCCGCGAGTTGGTGCACGAGCCAATGAACACGCGGTCCAGCTGGATATCGGTGATCGCCTGGTTGGCGCTCAGGCCCATGTACTTCAAGGCGCGCTCGATGGAACCACGCTTGACCGGGTCGGCTTCCTTGGCCGGGTCCGGCACGTTCTGGTCAACGGCCAGGACCATTTCCGGCGAGGTGCCCCAGCTGACCTGCGGCTTGATCTGCGCGGCGTCCAGTTCCACCACGGTGTCGAACACCGCGTCTGCGTCGGACACCAGGTCTTTCCAGGCTTCGACGGCCTTGATCCAGTTCTCGCCCTTTGGCGCGAACGGGCGGCCCTCGACGTAGGCGACGGTCTTCTCGTCCGCCGCCACCAGGCCCACGCGGGCGCCGGCTTCGATGGACATGTTGCAGATGGTCATGCGGCCTTCGATGGACAGGTCGCGAATGGCGCTGCCAGCGAATTCCATGGCGTGGCCGTTGCCGCCGGCGGTGCCGATCTTGCCGATCACGGCCAGCACGATGTCCTTGGCAGTGACGCCGAAGGGCAATTGGCCTTCCACGCGTACCAGCATGTTCTTCATTTTCTTGGCCACCAGGCACTGGGTCGCGAGCACGTGCTCCACTTCCGAGGTGCCGATGCCGTGGGCCAGGGCGCCGAAGGCACCGTGGGTGGAGGTGTGCGAGTCACCGCAGACCACGGTCATGCCGGGCAAGGTGGCGCCCTGCTCCGGGCTGATGACGTGGACGATGCCCTGGCGCACGTCGTTCATCTTGAACTCGGTGATGCCGTACTCGTCGCAGTTGTCGTCGAGGGTCTGCACCTGCAAGCGCGACACCTGGTCGGCGATGGCCTCGATGCCGCCCTTGCGTTCAGGGGTGGTCGGCACGTTGTGGTCCGGGGTGGCGATGTTGGCGTCGATGCGCCATGGCTTGCGGCCGGCCAGGCGCAGGCCTTCGAAAGCCTGGGGCGAGGTCACTTCATGGATGATGTGACGATCAATGTAGATCAGCGCCGAACCGTCGTCGCGCTGTTTGACCAAATGCGAGTCCCAGAGCTTGTCGTAGAGCGTTTTGCCGGCCATCAGACTTTCCTCATCAGTATCTTTTCTATGCCAATAACCGCTTGGCTTGTAGGGCGAATGCTAAGGGGTTACATTGGATTACTCAAATTCATAATTTTCATGCTTTGGATAACCAACAGGAATCCGAATAGATGGACCTGGCCAACCTCAACGCCTTCCTCGCCATCGCCGAATGTGGCAGCTTTTCCGGGGCCGGCGAACGCCTGCACCTCACCCAGCCGGCGATCAGCAAACGCATCGCCGGCCTTGAGCAACAACTCAATGTACGCCTGTTCGACCGCCTTGGGCGCGAAGTCAGCCTGACGGAAGCGGGGCGTGCCCTGCTGCCCCGCGCCTACCAGATTCTCAACGTGCTGGACGACACCCGCCGGGCCCTGACCAACCTGACCGGCGAGGTCGGCGGCCGCCTGACCCTGGCCACCAGCCACCACATCGGCCTGCACCGCCTGCCGCCGGTGCTGCGCGCCTTCACCAAGCGCTACCCGGACGTGGCGCTGGACATCCAGTTCCTCGATTCGGAGGTGGCCTACGAGGAAATCCTCCATGGCCGCGCGGAATTGGCGGTGATTACCCTGGCCCCCGAGCCCCATACCCTGGTACGCGCGGTGCCGGTGTGGACCGACCCGCTGGACTTCGTGGTGGCGCCCGAGCACCCGCTGGCGCTCAACGGCGCGGTGAGCCTGGCGGATATCGCCTATCATCCGGCTGTGTTCCCTGGCGGCAACACCTTTACCCACCATATTGTCCAGCGCCTGTTCGAGGCGCGGGGCCTGACGGCCAACATCGCCATGAGCACCAACTACCTGGAAACCATCAAGATGATGGTCTCCATCGGCCTGGCCTGGAGCGTGCTGCCGCGCACCATGCTCGACGACCAGGTGCGCAGCATTGCTTTGCCGGGCATTCAGCTCAGTCGCCAGCTAGGCTACATCGTGCACACCGAAAGAACGCTGTCCAACGCTGCGCGGGCCTTCATGGCCCTGCTCGACGCCGAGCCCGACACGTTAGCCGGGTAGCGCTCGGGCGCAGACGGTCTACCTTAAGGAAGCCGTAACCGCCAAAGGTCTGGTCCATGCCCAAGTCAGCTTCACGCTTTCCGCGCTTGCCGCGTATTCATGCGGCTGATCCCCAGGAGTCCGAGCAGACCTGGGAAAGCGCGCCGCAACTGCTGGCGGCGCTCAACGGCGCGCACCTGGGGGCCTGGTTCTGGGACGTGGGCAGCGGCAAGATCAGCTGGTCGCGGGGCACCCAGGCGCTGTTCGGCTTCGACCCCAGCGCGCCGCTGCCCAACGACCTGGATTACCTGGAACTGCTGCCCGAGGAGGACCGCAGCCGCACCACCCAGGCGTTCCAGGCGGTGCTGCGCGGCGAGCCGGTGGAGCAGGCCCTGCGCCACCGCATCCGCTGGCCGGACGGCAGCCTGCACTGGCTGGAAATCAGCGGCAGCCTGATCGCCGACAAGGACGGCCGCCCGCAGATGATCGGCGTGATCCGCGAAATCACCCGCCAGCGCGACCGGGAAACGGCGCTGATCAACTCGGAAAAGCGCTTCGCCACCCTCTTCCACCTCAGCCCCAACGTGGTGCTGCTGACGCGCCGCGCCGACGGCCTGATCCACGAGGTCAACCACCATTTCGAGAAGACCCTGGGCTGGGCCGCGCACCAGATCATCAACAAGACCACCGTGGAGCTGGGCCTGTGGGCCGAGCCCGAGCAGCGCCACAAGCTGCTGGAGGCCACGCGCCACACCAGCGAGCCGGTGAACATGGAGGTGCGCTTCTGCGCCAGCAGCGGCCAGGTGCACGACGGCATCCTCAGCACCCAGAACATCGAGCTTGAGGGCGACAGCTACCTGCTCAGCACCTTTACCGACACCAGCGACAACAAACGCGCCGAACAGGCGCTCAAGGACAGCCAGGAGCGCCTGGACCTGGCCCTGGACTCGGCGCAGCTGGGCACCTGGGACTGGCACATTCCCAGCGGCATGCTCTACGGCTCGGCGCGCGCGGCGCAGCTGCACGGCCTGGCGCCGGTGCCGTTCCACGAATCCTTCGAGGCGTTCTTCGAGGGCGTGCCCGACGACGAGCGCAACACCATGCGCCAGGCCTACCGCAGCCTGCGCGAGGGCCCGGCGGGCAATTACCAGATCACCTACCGCATCGCCCTGGAAAACGGCGCCTCGCGCTACATCGAGAGCCGCGCGCGGCTGTACCGCGACGACAGCGGCCAGCCGCTGCGCATGGCCGGCACTCTGCTGGACATCACCGAGCAGGTGGAGCGCGAGCAGCGCCTGGTCAGCTCCGAAGAGAAGTTCGCCAGCCTGTTCCAGGCCAGCACCGACCCCATCTGCGTGACCCTGCAGGCCAGCGGCCAGTTCATCGAGATCAACCCCAGCTTCACCCAGACCTTTGGCTGGAGCGCCGAGGAGGTCAAGCGCCACACCGCCGACGAGCTGGGCTTCTGGCTGGACAGCGCGCAGCGCCTGCAGCGCATCGAGGAGGTGATTCGCGAGCGGGCGCTGAACAACGTCGCCGTGCAGGTGATGCACAAGAACGGCCAGGTGCTCACCTGCCTGATCTCCAGCCGCCTGATCACCGTCGACAACCAGCCCTGCGTGGTCACCACCCTGCGTGACATCACCCAGCAGCAACGGGCCGAAGCGGCGCTGAAAAGCAGCGAGGAGAAGTTCGCCAAGGCGTTCCACTCAAGCCCCGACGCCATCACCATCAGCGAGCGCGACAGCGGCCGCTACCTGGAGGTGAACGACGGTTTCTGCCGGCTCACCGGCTACAGCGGCAGCGAAGTGCTGGGGCGCAGCATCGACGACGTCGGCTTCTGGGCCGACCCGCGCCAGCAGGCCCTGCTGCTGGCCGAGCTGGAAGACAGCGGCCACGTGCACCACCGCGAGCTGATCGGCCGCAACAAGCGCGGCGAGGCGCTGACCCTGGAAGTGTCCATCGAGCCCATCACCCTCAACGAAACCCCGTGCCTGCTGCTCAACGCCCGCGACGTCAGCCAGCTGAAGAACGCCCAGGCGCAGATCCGCCACCTGGCCTACCACGACCCGCTGACCAACCTGCCCAACCGCGCGCTGCTGATGGACCGCCTGAGCCAGCAGATCGCCCTGCTCAAGCGCCACAACCTGCGCGGCGCCCTGCTGTTCCTGGACCTGGACCATTTCAAGCACATCAACGACTCCCTGGGCCACCCGGTGGGCGACACGGTGCTGAAGATCATCACCGCGCGCCTGGAGGCCAGCGTGCGCCTGGAAGACACCGTGGCGCGCCTGGGCGGCGACGAGTTCGTGGTGCTGCTGACGGGCCTGGAAGGCAACCGCGCCGAGGTCACCGCCCAGGTCCGCGAACTGGCCGACACCCTGCGCGCGCTGCTGGCCGAGCCCATGTCGCTGGACGGCCAGCGCCTGCAGGTCACCCCCAGCATCGGCGTGGCGCTGATACCCGACCACGGCACCACCCCGGCCGACCTGCTCAAGCGCGCCGACATTGCCCTGTACCGGGCCAAGGACTCGGGGCGCAACACCACGCAGATGTTCCACAACACCATGCAGAAGGCCGCCAGCGAGCGCCTGCAGATGGAAAACGACCTGCGCATGGCCCTGGCCCGGGGCGAGCTGAGCCTGCACTTCCAGCCGCAGGTGGACGCCCGCGAGGACCGCATCGTCGGCGCCGAGGTGCTGCTGCGCTGGCACCACCCGCTGCTGGGCCAGCAATCGCCGGCGCAGTTCATCCAGGTGTTGGAAGAAAGCGGCCTGATCCTGGAGGTTGGCAGCTGGATCCTCGACGAAGCCTGCGGCGCCTGCGCGCAGCTGCTGGCCGACGGCCTGATCGACGTCAACGACTTTGCCCTGTGCGTGAACATCAGCCCGCGACAGTTCCGCCAGAACGACTTCGTCGAGCGCGTGGCCCACAGCCTCAGCCAGCACAACCTGCCCTGCACGCTGCTGAAACTGGAAATCACCGAAGGCATCGTCATCCAGAACCTGGAGGACACCATCAGCAAGATGCGCAGCCTGAAGAAACTGGGCGTCAGCTTTGCCATGGACGACTTCGGCACTGGCTATTCGTCGCTGACCTACCTCAAGCGCCTGCCGGTGGACGCCTTGAAGATCGACCAGTCATTCGTTCGCGATGCCACCCACGACCCCAACGACGCCGAGATCGTCCGCGCCATCGTCGCCATGGCCCGCAGCCTCGACCTCACGGTGATTGCCGAGGGCGTGGAGCTGTCCGAACAGCTGGAATTCCTCGAACGGCTGGGCTGCCACCTGTACCAGGGCTACCTGCACAGCCGCCCGCTGCCGCTGGCGGAGTTCAGGCAGATGTTGATCGATGACTCACAGTGAAAGCTTGTAGCCGCTGCCGAAAGGCTGCGCTGGCCGCATGCCTCACTGAAGATCTCCAGTGCACATTCAGGCCAGCGCAGCCTGACGGCAGCGGCTACAGGGTCAGGCCGCCTGGAGGGTTGGTAGGCCCAGCAGCTGCCCCACCCGCTCGCAATCCGTCTCGCGGCGCACCAGCGCGAACAGCTCCACCGCCTCGGGGAAGGTGCGCGTCAGCATCGCCAGCCACTGCTTGAGGCGCCCCGGCGCCTGGCGCGGGGTGAGGTCGATGACGGCCTGGCGCCAGAACTCCTGCAGCAGCGGCATCAGCTCGGCCCAGGTCATGGGCGCCAGCTCGATGCCGGCCTGGGCCGCGGCGATCTGCCGGGCCAGATCGGGGCGCGAGACCAGGCCGCGGCCGAGCATGATGTCGGGCACGCCGCTGATCTCGCGGCAGCGCCGCCAGTCGTCCACCGTCCACACTTCGCCATTGGCGTACACCGGCACCTTGACCACGTCGCGCACCTTGGCCACCCACTCCCAGTGGGCCGGCGGCTTGTAGCCGTCGACCTTGGTGCGGGCGTGCACCACCAGCACCTCGGCGCCGCCTTCGGCCAGGGCCTCGGCGCACACCAGGGCGCCGTCGGGGCTGTCGAAGCCCAGGCGCATCTTGGCGGTTACCGGGATATGCGCCGGTACGGCACGGCGCACTTCGCAGAGGATGTTGTTGAGCAGCTCCGGCTCCTTGAGCAGCACCGCCCCGCCGCGGGACTTGTTGACGGTCTTGGCCGGGCAGCCGAAGTTCAGGTCGATGACCGGCGCACCGAGGCTCACCGCCAGGGCCGCGTTGTCGGCCAGGCAGATGGGGTCCGATCCCAACAGCTGCACGCGCATCTGCGTGCCGGCGGGGGTCACGCAGCCGCTGGCCAGCTCCGGCGCCATTTTGTGGAACACCGCGGGCGGCAGCAGCATGTCGTTGACGCGAATGAACTCGGTGACACACCAGTCGATACCGCCGACACGGGTCAGCACGTCACGCAGGATGTTGTCGACCAGGCCTTCCATGGGGGCCAGGGCAATGTGCATGGGGAATCTCGGGGAAGGAAGGAAGAAAATTGCGCGCATTGTAACCTGTGGGAGCTGGCTTGCCAGCGAGCTTTTGAGGCCGCCGAGAAGCTCGCTGGCAAGCCAGCTCCCACAAGGTCAGAGAACAGTCATCAGGGCCGGGCCATAGCCGTCGATGAACTCCGGCGGCATGCGCTTGGGCTTGCCGCTGGCCAGGTCAATGCAACAGAAGGTGGTGTGGGCGCGCAGCAGCGTCACCCCGTCCCTGGGGCGAATCAGCTGGAAGCGCCGGGTCATCTTCAGGCGCTGGTCGGACTCGACGATCCAGGTGGCCATCTGCAACTCGTCATGTTCATAAGCAGCGGCCAGGTAGTCGATTTCATGGCGCACCACCGCCATGGCCCGGTTCAGCCGCCGGTATTCGGCCAGGTCCAGCCCCAACCGCTGGGAATGGCGCCAGGCGCAGCGTTCCAGCCAGGTCACGTACACCGCATTGTTGGCGTGCCCCAATCCATCGATATCCTCGGCACCGACGCTCAGGTCGATGACAAAGGGCGTTGCCAAATCCCAATTCATGCGCGCACTCGCTCCTGCTCAATGGGCAAAACGCGAGTCTAGCGCACCCTCACGCCGATTGCCGTGCCGGCTGGTGACGCAGCAGGCCCAGCACGCCGTCGATCAGTTGCGGGTCGGCCAGCACGCGCTGGTGCCCGCCCTCGGGCAACAGCAGCAGACGGCTGCCGAACCAGGCCTGGTGAATCGACTGCGCCTCGGCGGCCGGCACCAGCGGATCATCGCTGGCGTGGACTATCAGCCCAGGCATGTCCAGCTGGTAGCGGCTGACGTCCAGCTGCGCGGCGGCGATGCCCACGGTGCGCTCCACCTGGCGGATGAACGCCGAACGCGCCCGCGCCGGCAGCCCCACGTGGGCGGCGAAATTGCGCAGCATGCCGAGGATACGCGCCGGCGCCGAGACGCTCACCAACACTTCGGCCTTGAGCCCCCACTGGCTGGCCAGCAGCGCCGCAGCGCCGCCCATGGAGTGGCCGATTACCGCACGCAGCGGCGGCAGTTCGGCGGCCGCTTCCAGCAGGGCATGGGCAAACAGCACCACATGGGCCTGGCTGCCACGGGAACGGCCATGCCCCGGCCCTTCCAGGGCCACCACGCTATAGCCGGCCTGCAGCAGCGCCTCGATCAACGTCGCGAACTGTGTGGGCCGCCCTTCCCAGCCGTGCATCAGCAGCACCGTGGGGCCCTGCCCCCAGCGCAGCACCGAAAGCCCGAAGCGCAGGGTCACGCGCTCGGCGCGCGCCAGCAGCGGCAGCTCCCAGGCCCGTGGCGGCAGCGTGCGGGGGTGCATGAAGGCCAGGCGCATGCGCGCGGCGATCTGCCGTGGGGCCAGGTGGCCGAGGGTCTGGTTGACGCCGCGAACCCAGGTGAGCGTGGTCATGGTTGCACTCCCAGCGTTAGCGCACCGCGGCCTTGGCCGCGCGCAGGATACGGTCGGACAGTTCGGTCTGGCCCAGGGCACGCCCCAGGGCCAGGCCACCAATCATCAAGGCCAGGTCGGCCAGGGCCTTGTCGGTGTCCTGGGGGTTGTCGGCCAATTGGCCAACCAACAGCTGCACATGCTCGGTGAGCACCTCGCGAAAGGCCTCGGGCAGCCGCCCCATCTCGCCCAGCGCGGTGGGCAGCGGGCAGGCGCGGTCTTCGGCGTCACGGTGGTTGCGCGACAGGTAATAGCGCGCCATCAGCGCGCGGCGCTCTTCACCGGGCAGGTTGGGGTCGACCTGTTCGAGCAAGGCCCGGCGCTGGCCCAGCAGCTGGCTGAAGGCTTCGAGCATCAGCGCGTCCTTGCTGTCGAAATGGGCGTAGAAGCCACCGACGGTCATGCCGGCGGCGCCCATCACTTCACTGACGCTGGGGTCGGCCACGCCGCGCAGGATCATGGCCCTGCGCGCCGCCTCGAGGATTTTTTCGCGGCTCTGGGCTTTCTTGTCAGCCATGGGGCACCTCCGAATATTATGGAGGTAATATTATGCTCGTAATATTTTTCCGCAAGGCGTTCGCCGTGCCACTGGTCGGCGGATCAAAAAGGAGGGAGGTCAAATCGCAGGCAAACAAAAGGCCCATTCAACCAGTGAATGAGCCTTAAAAATCCCGCAGAGCGGGTAAATCGTGGCGTCCCCTAGGGGACTCGAACCCCTGTTACCGCCGTGAAAGGGCGGTGTCCTAGGCCACTAGACGAAGGGGACGCAAAACCTTCGAGCAAGTTCGTCTTCACGAACCCTGGCAAATTGGTGGAGCTAAACGGGATCGAACCGTTGACCTCTTGCATGCCATGCAAGCGCTCTCCCAGCTGAGCTATAGCCCCAAATTTATCGTCTTGCGACGCGACAGCCCGTTACACGTGCCGTCACTTAAAAACAAAAAGCTCATCCAAAAGGCGAATGAGCCTCAAAATTCCCGCAGAGCGGGCAAATCGTGGCGTCCCCTAGGGGACTCGAACCCCTGTTACCGCCGTGAAAGGGCGGTGTCCTAGGCCACTAGACGAAGGGGACGCAAAACCTTCGAGCAAGTCCGTTTTCACGAACCCTGGCAAATTGGTGGAGCTAAACGGGATCGAACCGTTGACCTCTTGCATGCCATGCAAGCGCTCTCCCAGCTGAGCTATAGCCCCGAATTTATCGTCTTGCGACGCAGCGACCGTACAACATCGCTAGTTTTAAATGGCGTCCCCTAGGGGACTCGAACCCCTGTTACCGCCGTGAAAGGGCGGTGTCCTAGGCCACTAGACGAAGGGGACAAAACCTTCTTACCAAGATCAGTCTGGATCTGATCTGACCGAAGTCAAACAACGACTTCAGGCCTTGGAATTTGGTGGAGCTAAACGGGATCGAACCGTTGACCTCTTGCATGCCATGCAAGCGCTCTCCCAGCTGAGCTATAGCCCCACAATCTTCAGCGCTTCGCATTTCTGCGTGTTGCTGTGTGGACGGGGCGCATATTAAGACCGGATCGAAGGGCTGTCAAACTTATTTTTGAAAAAATTCAAAAAAATTTTCCAGCAATACAACCACTTACCGACGAAACAGGCGCCCTGCCCCGGTTTTGCTGGGGCAAGGGCGGTGCAGATGTGGGAGCTGGCTTGCCAGCGAGCTTTTCAGGGCAACAAAAGCTCGCTGGCAAGCCAGCTCCCACAAGGTGGGGGAACCCCCACCTTGTGGATGGAATCAGGCAATGCTGCCCAGCAGCTTTTCCCATTCCTTGTTTTCTTTCTTCGACACACCACCCAGCAGGTCCAGGGCCTGGCGCAAGCGGAAGCGCGTCAGGTCCGGGCCGAGGATTTCCATGGCGTCGAGCACCGACACCGAGCTGGCCTGGCCAGTGATGGCGGCGAACATCAGCGGCATGGCGTCGCGCAGCTTCAGCTCCAGGGCCTCGACCACGGCCTGGATGGTGGCGGTGATGCGGTCTTTTTCCCAGGTGCGCAGGGATTCCAGCTTCCACAGGATCAGTTGCATTACCTGGCGCACCTGGTCGGCCGAGAGCTTCTTGTGCTCGAACAGCTTGGCGTCCAATTGCAGCGCGCCGGCGAAGAAGAAGCCGCCCAGCGGGGCGATCTGGCTGAAGGTCTCGACGCGGCCTTGCACGTGCGGCGCGATCTTCATCATGTAGTCAGGGTTGAACGCCCACTTCTGCACGCGCGCGGCGAACTCTTCCACCGGCAGGTCGCGCAACCACTGGCCGTTGAGCCAGCTCAGCTTCTCGATGTCGAAGATCGGCCCGCCCAGGGACACGCGCGACAGGTCGAAATGCTCGACCATCTCGGCCAGCGAGAACTTCTCGCGCTCGTCGGGCATGGACCAGCCCATGCGGCCCAGGTAGTTGAGCATGGCCTCGGGCATGAAGCCCATGCGCTCGTAGAAAGTCACCGAGGTCGGGTTCTTGCGCTTGGATAGCTTGCTCTTGTCCGGGTTGCGCAGCAGCGGCATGTAGCACAGCACCGGCTGTTCCCAGCCGAAGTACTCGTACAGCTTGATCAGCTTGGGTGCCGACGGCAGCCACTCTTCGCCACGCAGCACGTGGGTGATGCCCATCAGGTGGTCGTCGACCACGTTGGCGAGGAAGTACGTCGGCAGGCCGTCGGTCTTCATCAGCACTTGCATGTCCATGCGGTCCCACGGGATCTCGACGTCGCCGCGCAGCATGTCCGGCACCACGCACACGCCTTCGGTCGGCACCTTCATGCGGATCACGTGCGGTTCGCCAGCCGCCAGGCGGGCCGCCACTTCTTCCTTCGACAGCAGCAGCGCGCGGCCGTCGTAGCGCGGGGTCTCGCCGCGGGCCATCTGCTCGGCACGCATCTGGTCCAGTTCTTCGGCGGTGCAGAAGCACGGGAAGGCGTGGCCCATGTCCACCAGCTGCTGGGCGTACTGCTTGTAGATGTCGCCGCGCTCGCTCTGCCGGTACGGGCCGTGCGGGCCGCCTACGTCCGGGCCTTCGCTCCACTCGATGCCCAGCCAGCGCAGGGCGTCGAAGATCTGCTGTTCCGACTCGCGGGTGGAACGCAGCTGATCGGTGTCTTCGATGCGCAGGATGAACTCGCCGCCATGCTGTTTGGCAAAGCAATAGTTGAACAGGGCAATGTAGGCCGTGCCGACATGGGGGTCGCCGGTGGGCGATGGCGCGATACGCGTACGAACGGTCATGAAAGGTCTCGAGCAGAGTGAATCAAAGGGCGGATGTTAGCAGGCCCGGCACGTGGTGCTCCAGCAATGCGCCACATTACCGGCTATCAACGGCATGATTGCCGCTTGCCGGCCCCCTTGCCCCGCCCGATCATCACCCCCTGGCACCCTGCCCCACCTTTTCGACGGATCGACCATGCCTGCGCCGCTCAAACGCCGACTGCTTATTTTCGCCACCCTGGTCCTGCTGATCGCCGCGGGCTTCCTCGCCCACTGGTGGTTCAAGGGCCGCTTCTTCGAAAGCACTGACAACGCCTACGTGCAGGGCGAGATCACCCGGGTGTCCAGCCAGCTGACGGCGCGCATCGACCAGGTGCTGGTGCAGGACAACCAGCACGTGCGCCAGGGCGACCTGCTGGTGACCCTGGAGGCCGCCGACTTCCAGTTCGCCGTGGAGCGCGCCCAGGCCACCCTCGACACCCGCCAGGCCGAACGCCTGCAGGCCCAGAGCAAGCTGGCCCAGCAGGGCAGCCTGATTGCCTCGGCCGAGGCCCAGGTGGCCGCCAGCCAGGCGACCCTGGGGCGCTCGCAGATCGACCTGAACCGCGCCGAAGCCCTGCGCAAGCCCGGCTATGTCTCCGAGGAACGCGTCACCACCCTGTCGGCCGACACCCGCGTGGCCCACTCCCAGGTCAGCAAGGCCCAGGCCGACGTGCAGGGCCAGCGCCAGCAGGTCAACGCCCTGAACGCCGAGATCAAGCGCCTCGACGCACAGATCGCCACTGCCCGCACCGACCTGGCCCAGGCCCAGCTGAACCTGGCCCGCGCCCAGGTGCACGCGCCCATCAGCGGCATGATCGGCCAGCGCGCCGCGCGCCCCGGCCAGGTGGTGCAGGCCGGCGCCTACCTGCTGTCCATCGTCCCCGACGAGGACATCTGGGTGCAGGCCAACTTCAAGGAAACCCAGATCGGCCACATGCAGCCCGGCCAGGCCGCGCGCCTGACCTTCGACAGCTTCCCCGACCAGCCCATCGATGCCCGCGTCGACAGCCTGTTCGCCGCCTCGGGCGCGCAGTTCAGCCTGCTGCCGCCGGACAACGCCACCGGCAACTTCACCAAGGTGGTGCAGCGCATCCCGGTGAAGCTGACCTTCGCCGCGGACAACCCGCTGCACGGCAAGGTGCGCCCGGGCATGTCAGTCACCGTCAGCGTCAATATCGCCGATGGCCGGTGATCAACTGTTGCGCCCGGTGGGCGAACCCACCCGGCGCGACTGGATCGCGGTGATGAGCGTGATGCTCGGCGCCTTCATGGCCGTGCTCGACATCCAGATCACCAACTCCTCGCTCAAGGACATCCAGGGCGCACTGTCGGCGACCCTGGAGGAAGGTTCGTGGATCTCCACCTCGTACCTGGTGGCCGAGATCATCATGATCCCGCTCACCGCCTGGCTGGTGCAGCTGCTGTCGGCGCGGCGCCTGGCGGTGTGGGTGTCGCTGGGCTTCCTGGCGTCGTCGCTGCTGTGTTCCATGGCCTGGAACCTGGAAAGCATGATCGTCTTCCGCGCCATGCAGGGCTTCACCGGCGGCGCGCTGATACCGCTGGCCTTCACCCTGACGCTGATCAAGCTGCCCGAGCACCACCGCGCCAAGGGCATGGCCATGTTCGCCATGACCGCCACCTTCGCGCCCTCCATCGGCCCCACCCTGGGCGGCTGGCTGACGGAGAACTTCGGCTGGCAGTACATCTTCTACATCAACGTGCCGCCCGGCCTGCTGATGATCGCCGGGCTGCTGTATGGCCTGGAAAAGAAGGCGGCGCACTGGGCGCTGCTGAAAAGCACCGACTACGCCGGCATCCTCACCCTGGGCGTGGGCCTGGGCTGCCTGCAGGTGTTCCTGGAAGAAGGCCACCGCCAGGACTGGCTGGAGTCCACCGAGATCGTGGTGCTGGCGGTCATCGCCTTGCTCAGCCTGATCACCTTCGTGATCCTGCAGGTGTCGCGCGCCAACCCGCTGATCAACCTGGGCATCCTGCGCAACCGCAACTTCGGCCTGTCGAGCATCGCCAGCCTGGGCATGGGCGTGGGCCTGTATGGCTCGATCTACCTGCTGCCGCTGTACCTGGCGCAGGTGCAGAACTACAACGCGCTGCAGATCGGCGAGGTGATCATGTGGATGGGCCTGCCGCAGCTGGTGCTGATCCCGCTGGTGCCGCAACTGATGAAGATCATCTCGCCGAAAATCCTCTGCACCCTGGGTTTTGGCCTGTTCGGCCTTGCGAGCTTTTCCTCCGGGGTGCTGAACCCGGACTTTGCCGGCAGCCAGTTCAACCAGATCCAGATCATCCGCGCCCTGGGCCAGCCGCTGATCATGGTGACCATCTCGCTGATCGCCACCGCCTACCTGCAACCCCAGGACGCGGGCTCGGCATCGAGCCTGTTCAACATCCTGCGCAACCTGGGCGGCGCCATCGGCATCGCCCTGCTGGCGACACTGCTGGATGCGCGCACCAAGGTGTACTTCGATTATTTGCGCGAGTCAGTGGTGCCGGGCAACCCACAGGTGGCCGAACGCCTGGGGCAGCTGGGCGAGCGGCTGGGCAGTGACACGGCGGCGCTGGGGCGCCTGAGCGAGATCGTGCACCAGCAGGCGCTGATCATGGCCTACAACGATGCGTTCCACTGGGTGGGGTTGGGGTTGGGGATTGCCATGGTGGCAGTGATGTTGACCAGGGCGTTGCCGAAAGGCGCCGCACCCGCCGCTGCACATTGACCTGAAATCGATTCGCCTGCATCGCGACCAAGGTCGGCTCCTACACCGTAGGAGCCGACCTTGGTCGCGATGGGCGCGACACGATTCAGCCGCGGTGCAGCTTGCTCATCAACTCCGCCTCGGCCTGGGTCAGGCCGCAGGACTGGGTCAGCTCGTCGACGCTGGCGCCCATGCCCACCAGGCGCGCGGCCTGGGCGAAGGACAGGCTGGAAGGGTCACGCTGCTCCAGCATGCTCAGCTTGTCCGGCAGCGGCGCCACCACGGCGCGCAACTCGTGCAGGTCTTCACCCATGCGCACGGTGCCATTCTGGTAATCCTCGACGCGGCGCGCCAGGTCCTTGATGCGCTGGTCGCGAATGGCATCGCCAGCCGCCTGCTGAGCAGCGATTTCACGCTGCCCGCGGATGTTGCCCAGCAATACCGCGAGCGTGACCACCCACAACACGGCCAGCACGATGACACCTACCTCTAGAATCAATCAGATGCTCTCCAGCTCGGACCACTCTTCCTCGGTCATCATCTTGTCCAGTTCCACCAGGATCAGCAGCTCGCCGTTCTTGTTGCACACGCCCTGGATGAACTTGGCCGATTCCTCGTTGCCCACGTTCGGCGCGGTTTCCACTTCCGACTGGCGCAGGTATACCACTTCGGCGACGCTATCGACCAGGATGCCGACCACTTGCTTGTCGGCCTCGATGATGACGATGCGGGTGTTGTCGCTGACGTCAGCCGGCATCAGGCCGAAGCGCTGGCGGGTGTCGATCACGGTGACCACGTTGCCGCGCAGGTTGATGATACCCAGCACGTAGCTGGGGGCGCCTGGCACCGGAGCGATCTCGGTGTAGCGCAGTACTTCCTGCACCTGCATCACGTTGATGCCGTACGACTCATTATCCAGGCGAAAGGTTACCCACTGCAGAATAGGATCTTCGGAACCTTGTGCAGACGACTTCTTCATACCCCTAACCTCTCGAAAACCGTGATGACGGTGTGTGTGCAGTACAGTGGCGCCGCGCGGCGCCGCTAATCATTTGAGTTCTTGCAGCTGTTTCACCGCGCCGCTGGCAATCAGTTCGGCCAGGGCCGAGACGTCCAGCAACGCGCACATGTGTTCGATCACCGTGCCCGCCAGCCACGGGCGCTGGCCACGATGGCTGCGCCACTTGATCTCCTCCGGGTCCAGGCGCAGCGAGCGGCTGACCTGATGCACCGCCAGCCCCCACTCGTAGCCCTGCACGGAGATCACGTACTGCAGGCCCTGCTGGAAATCGTCGCGGTAGCGGTCGGGCATCACCCAACGCGCCGTGTCCAGCACCTTGAGGTTGCCGGCCTGGCTGGGCAGGATCCCCAGGAACCAGCTGGGCTGGCCGAACAGCGGCGTCAGCTCGTGGCCGGCCAGGGCGTAGATCGAGCCCAGGCACACCAGCGGCACCGCCAGGGTCAGCCCGGCAACATCGAACAACAGGCATTCGAAGGGCTCGGCCGCCCAACTGGGCCGGCCGTCCACCGTAGCGGGCGGCACGGCGCCCGGCGGGGTGGGCTTGTGCACTTCGACCACCGGTTCCACCGGTGTTGCCACTACTTCGGCAACCGGCGGCGAAACTGGAGCGGGCGCAACGACCGCCGGGGCCACCGGCACAGGTTTTGCCACGGGTGCAGGGGCCGGGGCGACGGGCGGTGCAACGGGCGCCTTGGGTTCTACCCGGGCGTCACGCACCTGCTCCTCGAGCACCGCGGCCTGGAATTCGTCGAGCACCTGGTCGCTGGGTTCCAGCACCTCGGCGTCCAGCTCCTCGGTGGCGTCCTGCAGCAGGCCGTCAAGGTAGGACTGCAGCGCGACCTGCGGCTTGGTAACGGTAGTGACCGGCCGGTTCATCAGGCCACCTGCGCGACAAGTTGCTGGGCCAGCAGGTGCTTGAGCAGCGCGCGGTAGGCCACCACGCCGCGGCTCTTGGGGTCGAACTGCGAGGGCATCTGCCCTGCCCGGCTGGCGTCACGCAGGCGCGTGTCCACCGGAATGTAGCCCTGCCAGATCTGCTCCGGATAGGCGTCCTTGAGCACCCGCAAGGTGCCCATGGAGGCCTGGGTGCGACGGTCGAACAGGGTCGGCACGATACTGAACGGCAGCGGCTGCTTGCGCGAGCGGTTGATCATGGCCAGGGTGCTGACCATGCGCTCCAGGCCCTTCACGGCCAGGTATTCGGTTTGCACCGGGATCACCAGCTGCTGGCTGGCGGCCAGGGCGTTGACCATCAGCACGCCCAGCAGCGGCGGGCTGTCGATAATGGCGTAGTCGAAGTCCTGCCACAGCTGCGCCAGTGTTTTGGCGATCACCAGGCCCAGGCCACTCTGGCCAGGAGATTGACGCTCAAGCGTGGCCAGCGCCGTGCTGGACGGCAGCAGCGCCACGTTTTCGTCACTGGTGCTCAGCAGCAGTTGCCCGGGCAAGCCCTGGGGCACCTGGCCCTTGTGCAGGAACAGGTCGTAGCAGCTGTGTTCCAGCGCGTCGGGGTTGTGCCCGAAGTAGCTGGTCATGGAACCGTGGGGGTCGAGGTCGACCACGACCACGCGCTTGCCCGCCTCGGCCAGCAGGCCGGCCAGGGCGATGGAGGTGGTGGTCTTGCCGACACCACCTTTTTGGTTGGCTACTGCCCAGACTCTCATGGGATTTGCTTCCTCCCGGCACGGCAGCGTTTGCCTACCGAGACATGCGACTCAAGTTATAAGGCCGGTGACGGGGAATTGACAGCATTGCCCCCAACCGACTGCGATACGGGCTGCGGTGCACTTTGTGTGCCAGCACGGCGCAATGCCGCGTCCGGCGTCACATTGGCGCTGCCGGCACCGGTAATGCTGCGGCGCACGTCGAGGTTGCGCGAGATCACCAGCACCACGCGGCGGTTGTGCGCGCGGCCTTCGGGGGTGGCATTGGTGTCGATGGGCTGGAACTCGCCGTAGCCTACCGAGGCCATGCGCCCGGGGTTGATGCCTTCCATCGCCAGCATGCGCACGATGCTCGACGCCCGCGCCGACGACAGCTCCCAGTTGGTGGGGTACTGCGCGGTGCGGATCGGCTGGTCATCGGTGAACCCTTCCACGTGGATGGGGTTGCCGAACGGCTTGATGATGCCGGCGACCTTCTCGATGATGGTGAACGCCTTGTCGCTGGGGATCGCGTCGCCGCTGCCGAACAGCAGGCCGGACTTGAGCTCGATCTCGATCCACAGCTCGTTGCCGCGCACGGTCAGCTGGTTGGACTTGATCAGGTCGCCGAAGCCGTCGCGCACCTGGTCGGCGATGCTCTTCAGCGGGTCCTCGGCGGCGCTGGCAATGCCGGCGTCGGGCTGTTCGCTGTCGGTCACCAGAGGCTCCGAGGGGCGCATGGTCAGCGGCCGCTCGTCCCCGATGGGAATGGGCTTGAGGCTGCGCTGGGGGTCGTTGAACACCCCCACCAGCGCCTGGGACAGTACCTTGTACTTGCCTTCGTTGATCGACGAGATCGAGTACATCACCACGAAAAAGGCGAACAGCAGGGTGATGAAGTCCGCGTAGGACACCAGCCAGCGTTCGTGGTTTTCATGCTCTTCGGTATGACGACGGCGGGCCATGGCTATTCCCTCACTCCATGAAGCCTTGCAGCTTGAGCTCGATGGACCGCGGGTTCTCGCCCTCGGCGATCGACAGGATGCCTTCGAGCATCATCTCGCGGTACAGCGCCTGGCGCACGGCAATGGCCTTGAGCTTGTTGGCGATGGGCAGCAGGATCAGGTTGGCGGTGGCCACCCCGTAGATGGTGGCGACGAAGGCCACGGCAATGCCGTTGCCCAGCTGCGACGGATCGGCGAGGTTGCCCATCACGTGGATCAGGCCCATCACCGCGCCGATGATGCCGATGGTCGGCGCGTAGCCGCCCATGCTCTCGAACACCTTGGCGGCCTGGATATCGCGGGCCTCCTGGGTGAGAAAATCCACTTCCAGGATGCTGCGGATGGCCGCCGGCTCAGCGCCGTCCACCAGCAGTTGCAGGCCCTTGCGCGAGTAACTGTCGGGTTCGCTGTCGGCGATCGACTCCAGGCCCAGCAGGCCTTCCTTGCGCGCGGTGAGGCTCCAGTTCACCACCCGGTCGATGCCACCGGCCAGGTCGATGCGCGGCGGGAACAGGATCCAGATGACGTTCTGCATGGCGCGCTTGAACGCGCTCATGGGCGACTGCAACAGGCAGGCAGCCAGGGTGCCGCCAATGACGATCAGCGCCGCCGGGCCGTTGAGCAGCGCCGACAGGTGACCGCCTTCGAGGAAATTGCCGCCGATGATGGCGATGAAGGCCAGCAGCAGCCCCAGTAGGCTCAGGACGTCCATCAGACACAGGCCTCGACCAGGTGCCGACCGATGTCGTCGAGGCCGTACACGGCATCGGCGAGGTTGGCTTTGACGATCGCCATGGGCATGCCGTAGATGACACAGCTGGCTTCATCCTGGGCCCAGATGTGGCTGCCACCCTGCTTGAGCAGGCGCGCGCCCTCGCGGCCGTCGGCGCCCATGCCGGTCAGCACCACGGCCAGCACCTTGTCACCGTAGGACTTGGCGGCGGAGCCGAAGGTGATGTCCACGCACGGCTTGTAGTTCAGGCGCTCGTCGCCCGGCAGGATTTTCACCGTGCCGCGGCCGTCCACCATCATCTGCTTGCCACCGGGGGCCAGCAGCGCCAGGCCGGGGCGCAGCACGTCGCCGTCCTCGGCTTCCTTGACGGTGATGCGGCACAGCTTGTCCAGGCGCTCGGCGAAGGCCTTGGTGAAGGCCGCCGGCATGTGCTGGATCAGCACGATGGGCGCCGGGAAGCTGGCCGGCAGCTGGGTCAGCACGCGCTGCAGGGCCACGGGGCCGCCGGTGGACGTACCGATGGCCACCAGCTTGTAGTTCTTGCGTTTGGGCGCCGGCGACGACGGCGCGTGGGCCGCCGCGGCCGGGGCGTGGCTGGCCACCGGGGTGCGCACGGGCGCTGGCCGTGGCGCAGGGGCCGGGCTGCTGGCAACCGCAGCGGCCGGCGTAGGCGCAGCGGCCGCCGCCGGGGCGCTGTAGGCGCTGAAACGACGGTTGCTGCGCGAGATGGTATGCACCTTCTCGCACAGCATCTGCTTGACCTTCTCGGGGTTGCGCGAGATGTCTTCGAAATTCTTCGGCAGGTAATCCACCGCACCCGCGTCCAGCGCATCCAGGGTCACCCGGGCGCCTTCGTGGGTCAGCGAGGAGAACATCAACACCGGGGTGGGGCAGCGCTGCATGATATGCCGCACGGCGGTGATGCCATCCATCATGGGCATCTCGTAGTCCATGGTGATGACATCGGGCTTGAGCGACTGGGCCAGCTCGATCGCTTCCTTGCCATTGGTCGCGGTGCCCACTACCTGGATAGCGGGGTCCGACGAGAGAATTTCCGAGACGCGGCGGCGGAAGAAACCGGAATCATCCACCACCAGGACCTTGACTGCCATAAACACTCCATTAGCGGCCGGGCGCACCGGGTGCGCCCGCCCACAGAATCAAATACGCCGCGCTGCGTAGCGCTTGAGCATGCTCGGAACATCGAGAATCAGGGCAATGCGGCCGTCACCGGTAATGGTGGCGCCCGACATGCCCGGCGTACCCTGGAGCATCTTGCCCAGTGGCTTGATGACAACCTCTTCCTGGCCTACCAGCTGGTCGACGACGAAGCCGATGCGCTGGGTGCCGACCGACAGGATCACCACGTGGCCTTCACGCTGCTCCTCGTGGGCGGCCGAACTGACCAGCCAGCGCTTGAGGTAGAACAGCGGCAGGGCTTTGTCGCGTACGATCACCACCTCCTGGCCGTCGACCACGTTGGTGCGCGACAGGTCCAGGTGGAAGATCTCGTTGACGTTGACCAGCGGGAAGGCGAAGGCCTGGTTGCCCAGCATCACCATCAGCGTCGGCATGATCGCCAGGGTCAACGGCACCTTGATGACGATCTTCGAACCCTGGCCCTTGGCCGAGTAGATGTTGATCGAACCGTTGAGCTGGGAGATCTTGGTCTTCACCACGTCCATGCCCACGCCGCGGCCGGACACGTCGGAGATCTCGGTCTTGGTCGAGAAGCCGGGGGCGAAGATCAGGTTGTAGCAGTCCGATTCGCTCAGGCGGTCGGCCGCGTCCTTGTCCATCAGGCCCTTTTCCACGGCCTTGGCACGCAGCACCTGCGGGTCCATGCCCTTGCCGTCATCGCTGATGGACAAGAGGATGTGGTCGCCTTCCTGCTCGGCGGACAGCACCACCTTGCCGTTGCGCGACTTGCCGGCGGCCTCGCGCTCTTCCGGGGTCTCGACGCCGTGGTCCACCGCGTTGCGCACCAAGTGCACCAGCGGGTCGGCCAGGGCCTCGACCAGGTTCTTGTCCAGGTCGGTCTCTTCGCCGATCAGCTCCAGGTTGATCTCTTTCTTGAGCTGGCGTGCCAGGTCGCGAACCTGCCGGGGGAAGCGCCCGAAGACCTTCTTGATCGGCTGCATGCGCGTCTTCATGACCGCGGTCTGCAGGTCGGCGGTGACCACGTCGAGGTTGGACACGGCCTTCTGCATGGACTCGTCGCCACTGTTGGCGCCCAGGCGCACCAGGCGGTTACGCACCAGCACCAGTTCGCCGACCATGTTCATGATTTCGTCCAGCCGCGCGGTGTCGACCCGCACGGTGGTTTCCGCTTCGCTGGCGGCGTGTTTCTCTGGCGCAGGCGCGGCGGCACGGGCTGGCGCCGGGGCGGCAGCCTTGGCCGGGGCGGGGGCGGCAGCGGGCTTGGGCGCCGGCTTGGCAGCGACCGGGGCGGCCACGGCCGCTTCGGCGGCGGCTGGCGCCTCGCTGAACTTGCCCTTGCCATGCAACTGGTCCAGCAACGACTCGAATTCGTCGTCGGTGATCAGGTCGCTGGCCGCAGCCGCCGGTTGTTCGGCGGCCGGTGGCTGGGCACCGCTGTCCAGCGCGTCAGGGGCGAAGGTGCCCTTGCCGTGCAACTGGTCCAGCAGGGCCTCGAATTCGTCATCGGTGATTTCGTCGCTGGCCGGCGCGCTGCCGGCAGTGCTGGCCGGCGCCACGGCGTCAGGCGCGAACTGGCCCTTGCCATGCAGCTGGTCGAGCAGGGACTCGAACTCGTCGTCGGTGATTTCGTCGCTGTCGGCGGCCGGGGCCTGGGCTGCCGGTGGCTGGCTGGCCGGGGCCTCGGCCTGGGCCTTGACCGCGCTCAGCGAGTCGAGCAGTTGTTCGAACTCGCTGTCGGTGATGTCACCCGACTCGGCGGGCTCTTCAACCACAGGCTCAGGTTCGGCAACCGCTACCGGCGCCTCGTCGGCGCTGGCAGGTTCGGCCAGGCGCGACAGCGCCGCCAGCAGTTCAGGCGTGGCCGGGGTGATGTCGGTGCGCTCGCGAACTTCGCTGAACATGCCGTTCACCGCATCCAGCGCTTCGAGCACCACGTCCATCAGTTCCGAGTCAACGCGACGCTCACCCTTGCGCAGGATGTCGAAGACGTTCTCGGCGATGTGACAGCACTCCACCAGCTCGTTGAGCTGGAGGAAGCCGGCGCCCCCTTTTACAGTGTGAAAACCGCGAAAAATTGCATTGAGCAAATCACCGTCATCAGGTCGGCTTTCCAGCTCGACCAGTTGTTCGGAAAGTAACTCAAGAATTTCACCGGCTTCTACCAGGAAATCCTGGAGGATTTCTTCGTCGGCGCCGAAGCTCATTTAACGTGCCCCTTAAAAACCAAGACTGGATAGCAGATCGTCGACATCGTCCTGACCGGACACAACGTCTTCACGTTTATCGGCATGAATCTGCGGACCTTCACCCCGAGTGGGATGTTTTTCTTGATCTTTTTCAGCACGAAGCTGTTCACGGTCGTGTTCGATGCCCGCGAAGCGGTCTACCTGGCTGGCCATGAGCACCAGCTTGAGCAGGTTGCTTTCAACTTCCGTGACCAGTTGCGTCACGCGCTTGATCACCTGGCCGGTAAGGTCCTGGTAATCCTGCGCCAGCAGAATGTCGTTCAGCGCGCCGGACACCTTGCGGGTGCCCTGCTCGCTTTGCGTCAGAAAACCGTCGACACGCTTCACCAGGTCGCGAAACTCGGCGGCGCCGACTTCCTTGCGCATGAAACGCTGCCAGTCGGCGCTCAAGGCCTTGGCCTCGCCGCTGAGGTCGTTGAGCACCGGCGTGCTCTGCTCCACCAGGTCCATGGTGCGGTTGGCCGCACCTTCGGTCAGCCTGACCACATAGGAAAGGCGCTCGGTGGCATCCGTGATCTGTGAAACTTCCTCGGCTTGCGGCATGTGCGGGTCAATCTGGAAACTGACGATCGCACTGTGCAACTCGCGGGTGAGCTTGCCAACTTCCTGGTACAGGCCACGATCACGGGTCTGGTTCAGCTCATGGATCAATTGCACAGCGTCGCCGAACTTGCCTCGTTCCAGGCTTTCGACCAACTCCTGCGCATGTTTCTTCAGGGTCGACTCGAAGTCGCCCAAAGATGAGTTCTTATGCTCCATAGCACCCCCGTGGCGGACATCAGCTATTGACGCGCTCGAAAATCTTTTCGATTTTCTCTTTCAGCACTTGTGCCGTGAATGGCTTGACCACGTAGCCGTTGACGCCAGCCTGGGCCGCTTCGATGATCTGCTCGCGCTTGGCTTCGGCGGTCACCATCAGCACCGGCAGGTGCTTGAGGCGCTCGTCCGCACGCACCTGGCGCAGCAGGTCGATGCCGGACATGCCAGGCATGTTCCAGTCGGTCACCAGGAAGTCGAAGCTGCCGCTGTGCAGCATTGGCAGCGCGGTGGTGCCATCATCGGCTTCCTGGGTATTGGTGAAGCCCAGGTCGCGCAACAGGTTCTTGATGATCCGCCGCATCGTCGAGAAGTCGTCAACGATGAGGATTTTCATGTTCTTGTCCAATTAGACCTCCAAGCAGTCTTAAACGCGTCCGGTCCCCGAACGCGCATTCAATCAAATCTGGCTAGTGCACTACATGACGTGCGGCAAGGAAAATACCCATGCCGCATCCCCAAATCCAGTTTTACAGCGATTGCGGGCCATTGAACTGCTAATGCAGGCCCTGTGGGAGCTGGCTTGCCAGCGAGCTGTTGAGGCCCTGAAAAGCTCGCTGGCAAGCCAGCTCCCACACACCTTGGCCCACCAAGGAATTATGCCCGTGCGCGCCACTCGCCCAACCGGCTGCGCAGGCGCGCCGCGCATTGGCTGTGCAGCTGGCTGACCCGCGACTCGCTGACCCCCAGCACCTCGCCGATCTCCTTCAGGTTCAGCTCCTCGTCGTAGTAGAGGGCCAACACCAGGCGTTCACGCTCCGGCAGGTTGCTGATGGCCTCGGCCAGGGCCGCCTGGAAACGCTCGTCCTCCAGGTCCCGCGAGGGCTCGAGCCCGGCGCTGGCGCCATCCTCGTGCAGGCCTTCGTGCTCGCCGTCCTGCAACAGGTCGTCGAAGCTGAACAGGCGGCTGCCCAGGGTATCGTTCAAAATCGCGTAGTAATCGTCCAGGCTCAACTGGAGTTCGGCCGCAACCTCATGATCTTTAGCGTCGCGACCGGTTTTCGCTTCGATAGCGCGAATCGCGTCACTGACCATGCGCGTGTTGCGGTGCACCGAACGCGGGGCCCAATCGCCCTTGCGCACCTCGTCGAGCATGGCGCCGCGAATGCGGATGCCGGCGTAGGTCTCGAAGCTGGCGCCCTTGGTGGAGTCGTACTTGGTGGACACCTCGAGCAGGCCGATCATGCCGGCCTGGATCAGGTCTTCCACCTGCACGCTGGCCGGCAGGCGCGCCAGCAGGTGATAGGCGATGCGCTTGACCAGCGGCGCATAGCGCTCGATCAGCTCGTACTGCTGCGACTCGCGGGAAGCCTTGCTGTACATCCGATAGCCGCTGGCGCTCATGATACGGGACCTGCACTGGTCTGCTGCACCAGGCGTTCGACGAAGAACTCCAGGTGCCCGCGTGGGTTGGCTGGCAACGGCCAGGTGTCGACCTTCTGGGCGATGGCCTTGAACGCCAGCGCACACTTGGAACGCGGGAACGCCTCATACACCGCGCGCTGTTTCTGCACGGCCTTGCGCACGCATTCGTCGTACGGCACGGCACCCACGTACTGCAGGGCCACGTCGAGGAAACGGTCGGTCATCTTGGTCAGCTTGGCGAACAGGTTGCGGCCTTCCTGCGGGCTCTGGGCCATGTTGGCCAGCACGCGGAAGCGGTTCATGCCGTAGTCGCGGTTCAACAGCTTGATCAGCGCGTAGGCATCGGTGATCGAGGTGGGCTCGTCGCACACCACCAGCAGCACTTCCTGCGCGGCGCGCACGAAGCTGACCACCGAGTCGCCGATACCGGCGGCGGTGTCGATCACCAGCACATCGAGGTTGTCGCCGATGTCGCTGAAGGCCTGGATCAGGCCCGCGTGTTGAGCTGGCGTCAGGTGCACCATGCTCTGGGTGCCGGACGCGGCCGGCACGATGCGGATGCCACCAGGCCCCTGGAGCAGCACGTCGCGCAGCTCACAGCGCCCTTCGATGACATCGGCAAGGGTTCGTTTCGGTGTCAGCCCCAGCAGGACGTCGACGTTCGCCAGGCCCAGGTCGGCGTCCAACAACATCACGCGACGGCCAAGCTCGGCCAGCGCCAAAGACAAGTTCACTGACACGTTGGTCTTGCCGACGCCGCCTTTGCCGCCTGTCACGGCGATCACCTGTACGGGATGCATGCTGCCCATGTTCGTTCTTTACCTTGTCTTACTTAGACCGAGGCCACATGACTGGCTGCGCTTTCAAACACATGAAAAATGCCCGGCAGACCAACAATGTAGGTAGATTGCAACGACTTCAAAACATTCACCTCAGCCAACTCGTTTACTCGGGCTGTGGTAGAGATCAGCGAACATATCGGCCATGGCCTCTTCGCTGGGCTCATCCTGCATTTGCACGTTAACCGCGCGGCTCACCAACTGGTGCCGTCTTGGCAGGTGCAAATCGTCCGGAATGCGTGGCCCGTCGGTGAGATAAGCCACTGGTAGTTCATGACCAATCGCCAGGCTAAGCACTTCGCCCAGGCTTGCCGATTCGTCCAATTTCGTCAGGATACAACCTGCGAGCCCACAACGCTTGTAACTGTGGTAGGCAGCAGTCAAAACCTGCTTCTGGCTGGTGGTTGCCAGCACCAGGTAGTTGCGCGCCTTGATGCCGCGCCCTGCCAGGCTTTCCAGTTGCAGGCGCAGGGCCGGGTCGCTGGCCTGCAGGCCGGCGGTATCGATCAGCACCACGCGCTTGCGCAGCAGAGGCTCCAGCGCCTGGGCCAGGGACTGGCCCGGGTCGACGTGGGTCACTGGCACGTTGAGAATACGGCCCAGGGTCTTGAGCTGCTCCTGGGCACCAATGCGGAAGCTGTCCATGCTCACCAGGGCGATGTTCTGCGCGCCGTACTTGAGCACGTAACGGGCCGCCAGCTTGGCCAGGGTGGTGGTCTTGCCCATGCCGGCCGGGCCGACCATGGCGATGACACCGCCCTCTTCCAGCGGCTCCACGTCCGGCGTCACGATCATGCGGGCCAGGTGGGCCAGCAGCATGCGCCACGCCTGGCGCGGTTCATTGATCTCGCCAACCATGTCCAGCAGCTCGCGCGACAGCGGGCCCGACAGGCCGATGCGCTGCAGGCGGCGCCACAGGTTGGCCTGCGCAGGCTTGCTGCCTTGCAGTTGGGTCCAGGCCAGGGAGCCGAGCTGCACTTCCAGCAACTCGCGCAGGCCGTTGAGCTCCGAACGCATGGACTCGAACAGGCGCTGGTCCACCGGCGCGGCAGGCGGGGCCTGCGGGCGCGGCGGCTCGACGAAGGTCGGCTCCACCAGCGGCTCGGGCGCGGTCAGCGGCAGGCCGGCAAACAGTTGCCGGTTGGTGACCGCGTCGCTGTCGCCACGGGTGTCCAGTTCAGCCTGGGCGTTGACGATCCGCGACTGCGTCTTGCGCAGCTCGTCCTCAAGCTCCATGTTCGGCACACGCGGTGCCAGCGCGGACAGTTTGTAGTCCAGCGCGGCCGTGAGCTCGACGCCGCCGGCAATCCGACGGTTGCCGATGATAGCGGCATCGGCGCCCAGCTCGTCACGGACCAGTTTCATGGCCTGACGCATATCGGCGGCGAAAAAACGCTTAACTTGCATAACCCACTACCTCAGCCGTTGGGCCCTACTGTCGCAACGATGGTCACTTGCTTGTTGTCAGGAATTTCCTGATACGCCAAGACATGTAAATTAGGTACTGCCAGGCGGCCGAAGCGCGAGAGCATCGCGCGGATCGGGCCCGCCACCAGGAGGATCACCGGTTGCCCGGCCATTTCCTGGCGTTGCGCCGCATCGATCAACGACCGCTGCAGCTTCTCGGCCATGCTTGGCTCCAACAGAACGCCTTCTTCCTGACCCTGACCGGCCTTCTGCAAACTATTGAGCAATATCTGTTCCAACCTTGGCTCCAGGGTGATAACAGGTAGCTCGGAGTCAAGCCCTACAATGCTTTGGACGATAGCGCGGCTCAAGCCAACCCGTACTGCCTGGACCAAAGCGGCGGTATCTTGACTCTTGACCGCGTTGTTGGCGATGGCTTCGGCGATGCTGCGGATGTCGCGCACCGGCACCTGCTCGGCCAGCAGCGCCTGCAGCACCTTGAGCAGGTTGGACAGCGACAGCACGCCCGGCACCAGCTCCTCGGCCAGCTTCGGCGAGCCCTTGGCCAGCACCGACAGCAATTGCTGCACTTCCTCGTGGCCAATCAGCTCGTGGGCGTGCTTGGACAGGATCTGGTTCAAGTGCGTGGCCACCACCGTGCTGGCGTCGACCACCGTGTAACCCAGCGACTGCGCCTGGGGCCGGTTGCTCAGCTCGATCCACACCGCGTCCAGGCCGAAAGCCGGATCCTTGGCGGTGATGCCGTTGAGGGTGCCAAACACCTGGCCCGGGTTGATCGCCAGTTCGCGGTCCGGGTAGATCTCGGCCTCGGCCAGGATCACCCCCATCAGCGTCAGGCGATAGGCGCTGGGCGCCAGGTCGAGGTTGTCGCGAATGTGCACGGTGGGCATCAGGAAGCCCAGGTCCTGGGACAGCTTCTTGCGCACCCCCTTGATCCGCGCCAGCAACTGGCCGCCCTGGTTGCGGTCCACCAGCGGAATCAGGCGGTAGCCCACTTCCAGGCCGATCATGTCGATCGGGGTGACGTCGTCCCAGCCCAGTTCCTTGGTGTCCTGGGAGCGGGTTGGCGATGGCAGCAGGTCCTGCTGGCGCTGTACTTCGGCGGCAGCGGCAACCTTGGCCTCGTTCTGTTTCTTCCACACAAGGTAGGCGGCGCCGCCGGCCAGCATGGCCAGGAACAGGAACGACACGTGGGGCATGCCCGGCACCGCACCCATGATGGTCATCAGGCCCGCCGACACGGCCAGCGCCTTGGGCGAGGCGAACATCTGGCGGCTGATCTGCTTGCCCATGTCCTCGGAGCCCGAGGCACGGGTCACCATGATGGCGGCAGCCGTGGACAGCAGCAGTGATGGCAACTGTGCCACTAAACCGTCACCGATGGTCAGCAGGGCGTACACCTTGCCGGCTTCGGCGAAGCTCAGGCCGTGCTGGAAGATACCGATGGCCATGCCGCCCAGCAGGTTGATGAACAGAATCAGCAGGCCGGCGATGGCGTCACCGCGGACGAATTTGCTGGCACCGTCCATGGAACCGTAGAACTCGGCTTCCTGGGCCACTTCAAGGCGGCGCAGCTTGGCCTGGGCCTGGTCGATGAGGCCGGCATTGAGGTCGGCGTCGATGGCCATCTGTTTGCCGGGCATGGCGTCCAGGGTGAAACGTGCGCTCACCTCGGAGATACGCCCGGCACCCTTGGTCACCACCACGAAGTTGATGATCATGAGGATGGCGAACACCACCGCACCGACCACGTAGTTGCCGCCGATCACCACTTCGCCGAAGGCCTGGATCACCTTGCCCGCGGCCTGGTGGCCGTCGTGGCCGTGCAGCATGACCACGCGGGTGGACGCCACGTTCAGCGCCAGGCGCAGCAGCGTCGCCACCAGCAGGATGGTCGGGAACACGGCGAAGTCCAGCGGCCGCAGGGCGTACACGCACACCAGCAGGACCACGATCGACAAGGCGATGTTGAAGGTGAAGAACACGTCGAGCAGGAACGGCGGGACCGGCAACATCATCATTGCCAGCATGATCAACAGCAACAGCGGCACACCCAGGCTGCCCCGGCCGAGGCCGACCAGGTTGCTGCGCGCGTTGTTGATTAACTGAGTGCGATCCACCGATAGTCCCCGTGAGCTCAAGCAAACTTTTGACGCCTGATGGCGTTGTGGGTATGCCTCTGCAAGAACCTTTCCAACTTTTGCCGGGGCCGGCAATTTAAGGGGTGTCACCATCCTGTGGGAGCTGGCTTGCCAGCGAGTTTTGCGGCGTCAGCAAAAATCTCGCTGGCAAGCCAGCTCCCACATTCAATTGTCGCGGCGCAGGTCCGGCGGGATCGGCAGGTCCTTGAGCGGCGTCGGGCGCTTGCCGCGGCCGGCGCGGTATTGGCGGATCTGGTAGACGTACGCCAGCACCTGGGCCACGGCCAGGTACAGGCCGGCGGGAATCTGCTGCTCAAGCTCGGTGGAGTAGTAGATGGACCGCGCCAGCGCCGGCGATTCGAGGATCTGGATGTTGTGCTCGTTGCCGATCTCGCGGATCTTCAGGGCGATGAAATCGGTGCCCTTGGCCAACAGCATCGGCGCACTGCCCTTCTCCGGGTCGTACTTGAGCGCCACGGCGTAGTGGGTCGGGTTGGTGATGATCACGTCGGCAGTGGGAATGGCCGACATCATGCGGCGCTGGGACATCTCGCGCTGCAGCTGGCGAATACGTTGCTTGACCTCGGGGCGGCCCTCGCTGTCCTTGTGCTCGTCGCGGACTTCCTGCTTGGTCATCAGCAGTTTCTGGCGCGCCTGGTACATCTGGATCGGCACGTCCACGGCGGCAATGATCAGCAGCCCCATGGACATCCACAGCGCGTTCCACCCCACCAGTTGCACCGAGTGGATGATGGCCATTTCCAGCGGCTCGTGGGCGATGCTGAGCAGGTCGTTGCGGTCCTTGTTGAGCACGAACAGGGCCACCAGCAGCACCACGAAGAATTTCGCCAGGGCTTTCAGCAGCTCGGTCAGCGCGTGCATGGAGAACATGCGCTTGATGCCGTTGAGGGGGTTCATACGACTGAATTTCGGCGCCATGCTACCCGGCGAGAACAACCAGCCGCCCAGGGAAATGGGGGCAACGAACGAGACGATCAGCAGCACCAGCAGAATCGGCTGCACCGCGTCGATGGCCATCTTGCCCGAGGCCAGCAGCACCACGCCCATCTGGCTCTGGTCCAGCAGGGTCTCGCGGCTGATGGTGAAGTTCATGCGCATCAGCTCCATCAGCGTCTGCGCCAGATGCCCGCCGTAGGCCAGCAACGCGCCGCAGCCGCCGATCATCACCGCCAGGGTGTTGAGCTCCTTGGAGCGTGCCACTTCCCCACGTTCGCGCGCCTCGCGCAGCTTTTTGTCCGTGGGGTCTTCTGTCTTGTCCTGACCGCTCTCGCTCTCTGCCATGTCAGCGTGCCCGTGCCAGTTCGCGCAGCCACTGCAAGGCCTCGGTGGCCATGGGCTGGTATTGGTTGAGAATGTCCGCCAGGCTCAGCCACAGGATCACCATACCCATGACCAGCGTCAGCGGGAAGCCGATGGAGAAGATGTTCAGCTGCGGCGCCGCGCGGGTCATCACCCCGAACGCGACGTTGACCACCAGCAGCGCGGTGATGGCCGGCAGCACCAGGATCACCGCCGCCGCCAGCACCCAGCTCATGTGCATGATCAGCTCCCAGAACTGGCTCACCAGCACCCCGCCGCCCACCGGCAGCGTGGTGAAGCTTTCCACCAGCACCTCGAACACCACCAGGTGGCCGTTCATGGCCAGGAACAGCAGCGTCACCAGCATGGTGAAGAACTGCCCCACCACCGCCGTCTGCACGCCGTTGACCGGGTCGTTCATGGACGCGAAGCCCATGCCCATCTGGATGGCGAGGATCTGCCCGGCAATCAGGAAGGCCTGGAACAGCATCTGCAGGGAAAAGCCCAGCAGGGAGCCGATGATGATCTGCTCGCCCGCCAGCATCAGCCCCTGCAGGCTCAGGGAATCCACCACCGGCATGGCCGGCAGCGACGGCGCGATGACCACGGTGATGGCCATGGCCAGGTACAGGCGTATGCGCTTGGGCACCATGGTGGTACCGAACACCGGCATGGCCATCAGCATCGAGCCGACGCGGAACAGCGGCAGCATGAAGCTGGAAACCCAGGCGCCGATCTGGGCGTCGGTCAGGTGCAGGAGCGGGTTCATCCAATCACTTGCGGGATGCTGGTGTACAGGTTGGTGATGTACTCCATGAAGGTACGCACCAGCCAGGGCCCGACGATGATCAGGGTGATCAGCATCACCAGCAGGCGCGGCAGGAAGCTCAGGGTCTGTTCGTTGATCTGCGTGGCCGCCTGGAACATGGCCACGATCAGGCCCACCACCAGGCTGGGCACCACCAGGATGCCGACCATCATGGTGGTCAGCCACAGCGCATTGCGAAACAGGTCGACAGCCACTTCAGGGGTCATGACGGATCTCCGTGCGGGGTCTCAGACGCCGCCAAAACTGCTGGCCAGGGTGCCGATGATCAGTGCCCAGCCATCCACCAGCACGAACAGCATGATCTTGAACGGCAGCGAGATGATCAACGGCGACAGCATCATCATACCCATGGCCATGAGCACGCTGGCCACCACCAGGTCGATGATCAGGAACGGGATGAAAATCATGAAGCCGATCTGGAACGCGGTCTTCAGCTCCGAGGTGACGAACGCCGGCACCACGATGGTCAGCGGCGCCTGGTCGGGGCTGGCGATATCGGTGCGGCGCGACAGGCGCATGAACAGGTCCAGGTCACTCTGGCGGGTTTGCGCCAGCATGAAGTCGCGCACCGGCCCCTCGGCCTTGAGCACGGCGTCCTGGGCGCTCATCTTCTCGGCCAGGTAGGGCTGCAGCGCCTGCTGGTTCACCTTGTCGAACACCGGCGCCATGATGAACATGGTCAGGAACAGCGCCATGCCCGTGAGCAGCTGGTTCGACGGCGTCTGCTGCAGGCCCAGGGCCTGGCGCAGAATGGAGAAGACGATGATGATGCGGGTGAAGCTGGTCATCAGCATGACGAACGCCGGAATGAAGCTCAGCGCCGTCATGATCAGCAGAATCTGCAGGCTGACCGAGTATTCCTGCTGGCCGTTGGCGCCAGTGCCCAGGGTAATCGCCGGGATCGACAACGGGTCGGCGGCCAGCGCCATGGGCGCGGCCACCAACAGTGCCAGGGTCAACAAAAAGCGCAGCGCGCCCATCAGTGCTTATCCTTGTGGTCCTTGCCCATCAGCTCCATGAGGCGCTGGGCGAACTCCGGCGAGGCCGTCTTGGTCTTGGCTGGCACCGCAATCGGGTGCTCCAGCACATGCAGCGGGGCGATGCGGCCCGGGCTCAGGCCCAGCAGGATCTGCTCGGACCCCACCTGCACCAGCACCAGCCGGTCCCGCGGGCCCAGGGCGCGCGAACCCAGCAGCTCAATCACCTGGCCGCCGTTGGGGGTGGCCTGCTGCACGCGGCGCAGCACCCACGCCAGGGCGAAGATCAGGCCGATCACCAGCAGCAGGCCGAGCATCAGCTGGGTCAGCTGGCCGGCCATGCCGTTGCCCAGCGCCGACCCCACGGCAGGCACCGCAGGGGTGGCAGCCGGGGTGGCAGGCGCAGCGGGCGCGCCCACCGTGGCGGCGAACGCCGGCAGCGGCAGCGCCAGCAGCAGGGTCAGCAGGCGGCCCATTCAGCGCAGCTTCTTGATGCGTTCGCTGGGGCTGATCACGTCGGTCAGGCGGATGCCGAACTTCTCGTTGACCACCACCACCTCGCCATGGGCGATCAGCGTGCCGTTGACCAGCACGTCCAGCGGCTCGCCGGCCAGGCGGTCCAGCTCGATCACCGAGCCCTGGTTGAGCTGCAGCAGATTGCGGATGTTGATGTCGGTGGAGCCCACTTCCATGGAGATGGTCACCGGGATGTCCAGGATCACGTCCAGGTTCGGGCCTTCCAGGCTGACCGGGCCGTTGTGCTTGGGCGAAGTACCGAACTCCTCCATGGCCATGCGCGAGCCGGCGCTGCCGTTGCCGGCATCGGCCGCCAGCAGTGCGTCGATGTCGCTTTGCCCGGCGTCGCCGGACTCACCCAGGGCCGCAGCCCATTCGTCGGCCAGGGCCTGGTCTTCCGGGGAAGTCATTTCGTGTTCGTCAGCCATCAGGGGTCCTCGACGGGCAGTAAATTCAGGGATAACAGCTTATCGACAGCGCCAGTCAGCGACGTTCGATCGGCTCGATCACTTGCAGCGCCAGGTTGCCCTTGTGGGAACCCAGCTTGGCTTTGAAGGACGGCACGCCGTTGGCGCGCAGTACCAGTTCTTCCGGCAGCTCCACGGGAATCACGTCCCCCGGCGCCATGTGCAGGATGTCGCGCAGGCGCAGCTGGCGACGGGCAACGGTGGCGCTCAGCGGCACGCTGACGTCCAGCACGTCCTCGCGCAGGGCCTTGCTCCAGCGCTCGTCCTGGTCGTCCAGGTCGGACTGGAAGCCGGCGTCGAGCATCTCGCGGATCGGCTCCACCATGGAATACGGCATGGTCACGTGCAGGTCGCCGCCACCGCCGTCCAGTTCGATGTGGAAGGTGGACACCACCACCGCCTCGCTGGGGCCGACGATGTTGGCCATGGCCGGGTTCACTTCGGAGTTGATGTACTCGAAGTTGACTTCCATGATGGCCTGCCAGGCTTCCTTCATGTCGATGAAGGCCTGGTCCAGCACCATGCGCACCACGCGCAGCTCGGTCGGCGTGAATTCACGGCCTTCGATCTTGGCGTGACGGCCGTCGCCGCCGAAGAAGTTGTCCACCAGCTTGAACACCAGCTTGGCGTCGAGGATGAACAGGCCGGTGCCGCGCAACGGCTTGACCTTCACCAGGTTGAGGCTGGTGGGCACGTACAGCGAGTGCACGTATTCGCCGAACTTCATCACCTGCACGCCGCCCACCGCCACGTCCGCCGAGCGGCGCAGCAGGTTGAACATGCTGATGCGGGTGTAGCGCGCGAAGCGCTCGTTGATCATTTCCAGGGTCGGCATGCGCCCCCGGACGATACGGTCCTGGCTGGTCAGGTCATAACTTTTGACGCTGCCTGGCTCACCCAGGCTCTCGGTCTGCACCAGCCCATCGTCGACGCCGTGCAACAGGGCGTCGATCTCATCCTGGGACAGCAGGTCTTGCACGGCCATGTCGTGTTCCTACTGCAATACGAAGTTAGTGAAAAGCAGCTGGTCGATGACCGGCTTGCCGACTTCTTTCTGGGCTACGGCCTGCACCGCCGCCGTGGCTTTCTGGCGCAGCATTTCCTCGCCCACGGGCGTGGCCAGGGTGGCGAAGTTTTCGCCGGAGAACATCATCACCAGGTTGTTGCGGATCACCGGCATGTGCACCAGCAGGGCATCCAGGTCGGCCTTGTCGCGCGCCTGCATGGTCAGGCTGACCTGCATGTAGCGGTCACGGCCGTCTTGCTTGAAGTTGACCACGAACGCCGGGGTCAGTGGTTCGTACAGGGCGGGCTGCTTGCCCGCGGGGGCTGCGGCGGCGGCCTCGGCCGGCTTGGCCTCGGCGCCCTTGTGCAGGAAGAACCAGGTAGCGCCCACGGAGCCACCGATCACCAGCAGCAGGACCACGACAAGAAGAATGATCATCTTCAGCTTGCCTTTGCCTGCCGGTTCTTTCTCTGCTGCTTCGCTCTTCGCCATGCCAATAATCCGTCACTAATCGGGGGGTTAACACTCACCTGGAGAGGGTGGAGCAAGTGTTATGCCAGATTTGTCGGGATGCTGACAAAGCGTTCGCGGGAGGATTGGCGTGGCACCTGGGATGCGCGGTCTGTGGGAGCTGGCTTGCCAGCGAGCTGTTCGGACCTCAACAGCTCGCTGGCAAGCCAGCTCCCACAAAAAGCGGCGTCAGGCGTAATAATCGATGGCGCTGGTGCCGACGATCACCTGCTGCACCGTAGGCTCCGAGGCCAACGGCGAAGCGGCGGCGACGCCGTCCAGGCTGTCGCTCCCGGTACTGCTGCTGCGGCTGCTGCGCTGGTTCTGCTGGGCCTGGTCCTGGGAGGACTGGCGCGACTGGTCGGAGACGTTGACGTCAAGCTGGCCCATGCCCTGCTCGGCGAACATGTCCTTGAGCTTGCCCTGCTGGCTTTCCAGCGCCTCGCGCACGTGCAGGTGGGCGCTGGTGAAGGTCACCGCGGTCTGCTGGTCGGGGGTCATGTCCACGCGAATGCTCAGGCGGCCCAGCTCGGCCGGGGTCAGCTGGATGTCCGCCGACTTGAGGTTCTGGCTGGACAGGTACATGACCCGGTTGACCACGCCCTCGGTCCAGCCGTTCTGGTTCATGGCCAGCTGGGTGGTGGGCGCCTGCACGGCGGCCGGGGTGGCTGCGGCAGTCTTGGTCGCGGAGGTGTCGGTCATGGCCGCCAGGCGATTGGCGAAGTCGTCGATGCGGGTGTCGGCGGTGGCGCCCTTGACGTCCTTCAGGCCATCGTCGATCTGCGCGCTGAACGCCTTGTCGCTGACGTCGCTCTCACCGCTGCCCTTCTGCTGCACCACCATGGCCGCCAGGCCACTGGCGAAGCTCTGGTCGGTGTCGGAACCGTTGGTGGCCTGTGCCGCCGCGGTGTCCGGCTGCGCGTGGGCCGAGGTGGTGCCCTGGGCCTTGGCGTTCTGCTCCAGCGCCAGGCGCAGGGTGGGCATGTTGGCGAGCGGGTCGTCCTTGGACGGGTCGAAGGTGTCGCTGTCGGTCGTGGCGGGCGTGTCCACCACCGGCGGCGCCACCTGCACCACGGCCGCCGCCTGGGTCGGGTCCGGGACCGGCGTGGGTTGCTGCGCCTGGGCCAGGGCCGGGTCGACCACGGGGGCCACGGGCGCGGCTGGCTCCGGGGTGGCGACGGTGGCTACCGGGGTGGCTGTGTCGGTGCTGGCGGCGTCGGTGACGGTGGCGTCGTCGTCCTGGTCGTCGTCCTTGGCCTTGCTCTTGTCCGTGGCGTCGCTCTTGTCGCTCTTGTCGGCCTTGGTGCTGCTGGCGCTCTTATCCGACTTGTCGGCCTTGCCCGGCTGGTCCGCCTTGGCGGTTTTGTGGGCAGGCAAATTCTTGCCGCTATCGGCAACGGCCGGCTTCGCAGCGGCAGTGTCCTTGTCATGGGCAGTGCTGTTCTTCGCCTGGTTCTGCTGGGCACTGGCCTGGCTGGCAGTGGCGCTCGCCGCTTTCGCAGGCGGGTTCTGCGACTGCTTGGCGTACACCTTGGCGAAGTCTGCGGAGGTGTCCTTGGCGGGCTCCGCGGCCTTGCTCAGGCTCGCCAGGGTACTGGCCTGGGTGCTGGCGGTACTGCCGATCTGCAAGAGGGGGTTTGACGCGACTGACATTTACAGGTCTCCGCTGCACTGAAATCGGGGGGGTACAGGTGCAGGGAAGGTAGCAAGAGTCGGGCCAAGCCTTGACACTCTCCCCTGTAGCCGCTGCCGCCAGGCTGCGCTGGCCTGCGTGAACACCTGGAAATCTCCAGCGTGGCACAGGGCCAGCGCAGCCTGACGGCAGCGGCTACAAGGGGTGGTTCAGCAGGCGAAACGCTGGCGCTCGTCGCTGTACAGGCGGCGCACGGTGGCGAATTCATGGTCGATGCGGTTGACCAGGTCTTCGATGCCGTTGAGTGGCGGATGCTTGACGCGCTCCTCCAGCTGGCGGCAAAGATCCGCCAGGGCAGTGGCGCCCATGTTGCTGCTGCTGCCCTTGAAGCTGTGGGCGGCCTGCCCCAGCTGGGCGGGGTCGGTGGCCATGTGCAGCTCGCTGAGGCGCACTTCGGAGTCGGTGAGGAAGGTATCCAGCAGCAGCGGGTACTCCTCCTCCATGACTTCCTGCAACGCGCTGAGCACGTCATAGTCCAGATGTTGATGTGACACTTGTTCGCTCCTTGATCAAGCCGGGATTATGCCAGAGCCCCCCAGGAAAATTCCACGCAGGCACTTCGACCGTCTTCCGACCATTGGGCACTGTGGCTCAGTTGCCGGATCAGTTTCAGACCCCGTCCGGAAAGGCCTTTTTCCTCGGCGGGGCGCGCCATGACCTGGCGCGGGTCGAAGCCATGGCCGCTGTCCTCGACATCGATGATCAGGCGGCCGCCGTTGCCTTCCGGGGTGACCAGGAAGTGCAGGCGCACGTAACCGTCCTTGAGTTGGCTGAGACGAGTATTGCGCTGCTCGTAATATTGCGCAAATCCTTCGGCATCGCGCTTGAGGCTGGAATCGAGCCCCAGCACGCCATGCTCCAGGGCATTGGAGTAGAGTTCCGAGAGCACGCTGTACAGCGCACCGCTCTGGGCCCGCAGGCCGTGGATTTCCTGCAGCAGTTGCAACAGGTAGGGCAAGGGGTTGAAGCGCTTGAGGGTGTCGGCGCGCAGTTCCAGGCTCATGGACCAGTTCAGCGGGCTGGACGCGCCGCTGTCGGAGTACACGGTGGCCGGCGGCACCAGGGTGTCGGGTTCCACCATGGTGACCTGGACCATGCTCACGTCATCGCGCGACTCACCGCGGAACGCCTTGAGCGCGGCCTGGATGTCCTCGAACAGCAGGTCGGGGTCCTTGTTCAGCTCGAACACCCGCTGCAGGCGCTCCAGGCCGAACAGCTGGTCATCGCTGTTGGCAGTGTCGATGACACCATCGGACATCAGGAACAGCCGGTCACCGGGCTGCAGGGCGAAGGTCTCGGTCTTTTCCTGGAAGGTCGCCCGCGACAGCACCCCCAGCGGCAGGTGGCGCGAGCGCAGCGGCACGTGCTCGCCGGTGTCCAGCCGGTGCAGGTAGCCGTCGGGCATGCCGCCGTTCCACACCTCGACGATGCGCCGCTGGAAATTCAGGTTGAGCAGGGTCGCGCAGCAGAACATGTCCACCGGCAGGATGCGCTTGAGCTTGGCGTTCATCTCCCGGAGGATTTCCGGCAGGCCATAGCCCTTGGCGGTCATGCCATAGAAGACTTCCGCCAGGGGCATGGCGCCCACCGCCGCCGGCAAACCGTGGCCGGTGAAGTCGCCCAGCAGCAGGTGCATGCCGCCCGACGGCGTGAACGAGGCCAGCAGCAGGTCGCCGTTGAACAGCGCGTAAGGGGACTGCATGTAGCGGATATTGGGCGAGCTGAGGCAGCCGGAGTGGGCCACCTGGTCGAACACCGCCTTGGCCACGCGCTGCTCGTTGAGCAGGTAGCCGTGGTGGCGGGTGATCTGGTCGCGCTGCTCCAGCACCGTGGCCTGCAGGCGGCGCATGCGGTCCATGGCCTTGATCTTGGCGGCCAGGATCACCTGGTTGTAGGGCTTCGCCAGAAAATCGTCACCGCCCGCCTCCAGGCAGCGCACCAGCGCTTCCTCTTCGGTCAGGGAGGTGAGGAAGATGATCGGTACCAGCGCCTCGCCGGCCAGCTCCTTGATCTGCCGGGCGGCCTCGAAGCCATCCACCACCGGCATCATCGCGTCCAGCAGCACCAGCTGCGGGCGGCGCTGGGCGAACACTTCGACTGCTTCCTGGCCATCGCTGGCGGTCAACACGCGATGGCCCTGACGCCGTACGATGCTGGAGAGCAACATGCGATCAGTCATGTTGTCGTCGGCAATCAGTACGGTCAGTGGTTCACTGGCCGCGAGCATGCTCATTCGATCTCGAACAGTTTGTCGAAGTTGGAAATCGCGAGGATTTTCTTCACGTCCGGCTGGCTGTTGATCAGCCGTACCTTGGCGTGGTCGCCACCGGCGTGGTCGCGCAGCAGCAGCAACATGCCCAGCGCCGAGCTGTCCAGGTACGTAGTGTCCTTGAGATCGATGCGGTAGGCGGTTGGCTTGGTGTTGACCCGCTCGTAGGCGTTGCGGAAGTCCTGGTGGGAGCCGAAGTCAAAGCGTCCCTTGATGCTGATGGTCAGCTCTTTGCCATCACCAGATTGATTAGCTTCTACGGCCATGTACAAAATTCCTTTAAATTAGCCAGCTCCGTACAAGGTTTAGCACCACGCACGAACCCCGGCAACCTGCCCCTTGACAAATAATTGGCTAGAAGCTGCCCTGACGCGGCAAACGCTGGGACAACTCGTCCAGCAGCTTCTGCTCGCGGCGGTCTTCCAGCTGGCGTGCCTCGTCAATATAACGTTGCACCAGCTTGCGCAGGCCCTCGACGCGGGCGTAGGCCTGTTGCCAGGTGCCCCGGGCGTTCTCCAGGTTCTTCTGGTGCCAGGCCAGGCTCTGCTTCTGTTGGGCAACGGCGGTTTCCAATTGGTTCAAAAACCGCTGGTAGTTCATCAGCCACTGGCCCGACACGCCCTTGCTGCCGTAGGTGTGCCACTGCGCCTGGTAGTCCTCGCGGTAGCGGTCAAGCTCGGCCAGCTTGGTTTCCGACAGACGCACCTGGCCCTGGAAGTGACCCAGGCGCTGGGCAGCCGTGCGCTCGGCCTTTTCGGCCATGTCGACCACCGGGGCCAGGCGTGCTGCGCGACTGATGGCCATGGCTTATCAGCTCGGCGCGACAGGTTTGAACACGGCTGCCAGGCGCTCGCTGCTGGCTTCCAGGCTCTCGTTGTCGTCCAGGCCCTGGCGCAGGTAGCGCACCAGCGTGGGGTGCAGGTTGATCGCCAGGTCAGTCTCGCGGTCGCCGCCGGGCACGTAGGCGCCCACGCTGATCAGGTCGCGGCTCTGCTGGTAGCGCGACCACAGCTGCTTGAAGTGCTGGGCCTGGCCCATGTGCTGGGGGCTGACCACGCTGGGCATGACCCGGCTGATGGACGCCTCGATGTCGATGGCCGGGTAGTGCCCCTCCTCCGCCAGGCGCCGGGACAGCACGATGTGACCGTCGAGCACGCCCCGCGCCGAGTCGGCGATGGGGTCCTGCTGGTCGTCACCCTCGGACAGCACGGTGTAGAAGGCGGTGATGGAGCCGCCCCCGGCCTCGGCGTTGCCGGCGCGCTCCACCAGCTTGGGCAGCTTGGCGAACACCGATGGTGGGTAGCCCTTGGTGGCTGGCGGCTCGCCGATGGCCAGGGCAATTTCCCGCTGGGCCTGGGCGAAACGGGTCAGGGAGTCCATCAGCAACAGGACGTTCTTGCCCTTGTCGCGGAAATATTCGGCGATGCGCGTGCAGTACATCGCGGCGCGCAGGCGCATCAGCGGCGCTTCGTCGGCGGGCGAAGCCACCACCACCGAGCGCTTGAGCCCTTCTTCGCCGAGGATGTGCTCGATGAATTCCTTCACCTCGCGGCCCCGCTCACCAATCAGCCCCACCACGATGATGTCGGCCTCGGTGAAGCGGGTCATCATGCCCAGCAGCACGCTCTTGCCCACGCCGGTGCCGGCGAACAGGCCCAGGCGCTGGCCGCGGCCTACCGTCAGCAAACCGTTGATGCTGCGAATGCCCACGTCCAGCGGCTGGCTGATGGGGTCGCGCTTGAGCGGGTTGATGGTCGGGCCGTCCATGGGCACCCAGTCCTCGGCCTTCATGCCGCCCTTGCCGTCCAGCGCGCGGCCGGCACCGTCAAGAATCCGTCCCAGCATGCTCATGCCCATGGGCAGGCGACCGGTGTCGGCCAGCGGCACCACGCGGGCACCGGGGGCGATGCCGGCGACACTGCCCACCGGCATCAGGAACACCTTGGTGCCGGAGAAGCCCATGACCTCGGCTTCCACCTGCACCGGGTGGTGGCTGTCGTCGTTGATCACCACGCAGCGGCTGCCCATGGCAGCGCGCAGGCCTTCGGCTTCAAGCGTCAGGCCGATCATGCGCAGCAGGCGCCCTTCCAGCACCGGCTGGGCCGGCAGGCTGATGGTGGGCGCGTAGCCGCCCAGGCGCTTGGCGAAGCTGGTGCGGTCAAGGCGCATCGGGGCCTTCCAGGTCGACGCTGACGTCGGCTTCGGCGGGGTGCAGGGCCTGTTCGTGCAACTGGTCGAACAGCTGCGCGATGGCCTGGGTAATGCGGGTTTCCATGCTGGCGTCGATGCGGCTGTGCTCGGACTCTACCCGGCAACCGCCGGGCAGCAGCGCCTCGTCCTCGAGGATGCGCCAGCTTTCCTCATGGCGCTCGCGCAGGGCCTTGACCTGCTCGAAGTCCTGCGGGTTGACGAAGATACGCACATTGCCGGCGCCCATGGGCAGCAACTTCAGCGATTCGCGCAGCACGTGCTCGATCTGGCTGGAGTCGGTCTTGAGTTCGCGCTGGATCACCTGGCGGGTGATGTGCGCCACCAGTTCCACCAGGGACTTTTCGATCTGGCTGTCCTGCTCGGCGATGGGCGCCATCAGGTGGCCCATCAGCTGTTCCAGGCTTTGCAGCTTGGCGGCCAGGGCCACTTCGGCCTCCTGGCGCACCTTGAGGGTGGTGCTGTGGAAGCCTTCTTTCTCGCCCGTGGCGAAGCCTTCGTTGTAGGCCTCCTGGCGGATGCTCTCGAGTTCTTCCAGGGTCAGCGGCTGGACTTCTTCCAGCGGCACTTCCTCGATTTCCTCGACGATCGGCTCGGGTTCGGGTTCAGGCTCGGGCACTTCGGGGTCGAAGCTGGGAATGGCCCACAGGTCGACACCTTGCAGGTCTTCGGCGCGGATCAGGTCACTGGGGTGTTGTTCAGAGGGGCGGGACATGAATTATTCCTGATGGCGCCAGAATGCAATGCACAAAAAAGAGCCGCCTTGTAGCCGCTGCCGCCAGGCTGCGCTGGCCCTCACGTACACTGTAAATCTGCAGTGCAAATCAGGGCCAGCGCAGCCTGGCGGCAGCGGCTACAGGGGGTTAGATCATTTCCTCGCCGCCCTTGCCACCCAGCACGATCTCGCCGGCTTCGGCCATGCGGCGGGCAATGGTGAGGATTTCCTTCTGCGCCGTTTCCACGTCGCTGACCCGTACCGGCCCCTTGGCTTCCAGGTCGTCGCGCAGCAGTTCGGCGGCACGCTTGGACATGTTCTTGAAGATCTTCTCCTTGACGTTCTCGTCCGAGCCCTTGAGGGCCAGCACCAGCACGTCGGAGGACACTTCGCGCAGCAGCGCCTGGATGCCGCGGTCGTCCACGTCGGCCAGGTTGTTGAACACGAACATGAGGTCTTCGATCTGGCTGGACAGGTCTTCGTCGACTTCGCGAATCGAGTCCATCAACGCGCCTTCCACCGAGCTGTCGAGGAAGTTCATGATGTCCGCCGCCCGCTTGATACCACCCAGGGTAGTACGCGCCGCGTTGGAGTTCCCCGAGAACTGCTTCTCCAGGATCAGGTTCAGCTCTTTCAGCGCCGCCGGTTGCACGGTGTTCAACGACGAGACGCGCAGGATGATGTCCAGGCGTACCTTGTGGTCGAAATGGCCCAGCACCTCGCCCGCCTGGTCGGCGTCCAGGTACGCCACCACAATGGCCTGGATCTGCGGGTGCTCGTAGCGGATCACGTCGGCCACGGCGCGCGGCTCCATCCACTTCAGGCTGTCCAGGCCGCTGGTGTTGCCACCCAGGAGGATGCGGTCGATCAGGCCGTTGGCCTTGTCCTCGCCCAGGGCCGAGGTCAGCATCTTGCGGATGTAGGTGTCCGAACCCACGCCCAGGCTGGTCTGGTCGCCGACGATGTCGACGAACTCGCTCATCACCTGCTCGACCTGCTCGCGGTGCACGTTGCGCATCTGCGCCATGGCCACGCCAACTTTCTGTACTTCCTTGGGGCCCATGTGCCGCAGCACCTGGGCAGCATCGGTCTCGCCCAGGGACAGCAGGAGGATGGCCGCCTTGTCGACTTTGGTCAGTTTGGCGGCAAGCGCTTGATTGTTACTCATCGGCGTTAATCCACTCTTTCACGACCTGGGCGACGCGGCCCGGGTCTTCGGCCACCAGACTCTTGATTGCGTTCAACTGAGCGTCATATCCCTCGCTCGGGCTTGGCAGCAGAATACTCTGCGGCCCACCCAGGGTGACGCGGTCGTTGGCCAGTTCGCCATCCAGACCGCCCATGCCACCCAGTTCCACGTCGCCGCCGGCGCCGACCAAACCCTTGCCCTTGCCACCACCGGTGATGTTATTGAGCACCGGGCGCAGCACGCCAAACACCAGCACCAGGATAAACAGCACGCCCAGTACCTGCTTGACCACTTCCCAGAACCAGGGCTGCTGGTAGAAGGACACTTCCGGCACCACTTCGCCACGGTCGGCGGAGAACGGTGCGTTGATCACGGTCACGCTGTCGCCACGGCTGGCGTCGAAGCCCACGGCGTCCTGCACCAGGCGGGTGAAGCGGCCCAGGTCGTCGGCACTCCACGGGGTGTGGGTGACTTCGCCCTTGGCGTCAGTCTTGACCTGGTCGTCGACCACCACCGCCACCGACAGGCGGGTCAGGCGACCCTGCTGCTGCTTGGTGTGGCTGATGGAACGGTCCAGCTCGAAGTTCTTGGTCGACTGGTTGCGCTTGTCGGCCGGGTACGGCGCCAGCATCGGCTGGCCGGTGGCCGGGTCCATGATCTGCTGGCCGTTGGCGTCCAGCAGCGGCTGGCCTGGCGGGATCGCCGCCGGCGCGGCCGGTGCGGCGGCACCACCGGTTTTCTGCGGGGCGCTGGCCGGGGTCGGCGGCTGGTTGCTCAGGGCGCCTGGCACGCCGGACGGGCCGCTGCCGCTGGAGCGCTGCTCGGTCACCGACTGCTCGCTGCGCAGGGCCGGCTGGTCGGGGTTGAACTGCTCGCTGGTGGACTCGACGGCGCTGAAGTCGACATTGGCCGACACTTCCGCCTTGTAGCGGTCGTTGCCCAGCACCGGCTCCAGGATGTTGTGCACACGCTGGGTGAGCATGCTTTCCATTTTGCGGCTGTAGTCGAACTGCTTGCCGGCCATGGTCAGCTCGGAGTCCTGCAGCTGTTCGGACAGCAGGTTGCCCTTCTGGTCGACCACGGCAACGCCGGACTTGTCCATTTCAGGCACGCTGGTGGCCACCAGGTTGACGATGGCCAGCACCTGGCCTGCGTCCAGGGTGCGGCCCGGGTACAGCTCCACCAGCACCGAGGCGGTAGGCTTGCGGTCGTCACGCACGAACACCGAGCTCTTCGGAATGGCCAGGTGCACGCGGGCACCCTTGACATTGTTCAGGCTCGAGATGGTGCGGGCCAGCTCGCCTTCCAGGCCCTGGCGGTAACGGGCGGTCTCCATGAACTGGCTGGTGCCCAGCGCCTGTTCCTTGTCCATGATCTCGTAGCCGACGTTGCCGTCGCTCGGCGCCACGCCCGCGGCGGCCAGCTTCATGCGCGCACGGCCGACGTCGTCGGCCTTCACCAGCAGCGCGCCGGAGTTGGGCTCCACGGTGTAGGGAATGTCCGCGGCGTTGAGGGTTTCCATCACCTGCTTGGTGTCCATGCCGGCCAGGCTGCCGTACAACGGACGGTAATCGGGCTGCTGCGACCACAGCACCACGGCAAAACCAATCGCCACGCTGGCAGCCAGGCCGACCAACAGGCCCACCTGACGCAACATGGTCATCTTGGAAATATTTTCCAGGAAGGACAGGCCAAACAGCGGCGGCTTGCCGCCGGCTGCGCCGTTCTTGGCTGGTACGTTATCCACGACTGCGTCTGCCATGTCTCAATCTCGCCCTTATACCGGCATCTGCATAATGTCTTGATACGCCTGGACCAGCTTGTTGCGTACCTGGGTCAGCGCCTGGAACGACACGCTGGCTTTCTGCGACGCCACCATCACGTCGGTGATGTCGACACCGCTCTTGCCGATCTCGAAGGCGTTGGCCAACTGGTCGGACGCCTGCTGGGTGTCGCTGACCTTGTTGACCGCATTGCCCAGCAAATCGGCAAAGCTGCTGGTGCCGGCCACTTCTGGCGCGGCAGCAGTTTTGCTGGCACCCATGGCATCGGCCTGCATGGTGCGCATGTCCATAATCAGACGGTTGAATTCAATACCTTGGCTCATGGATCACTCTCTCCGACGGCCCGCAATTTTTTGACACTGTTACAACGGATACAAAGGAGGTAGCAACAAGGGTGCCAGCTCCGGACTTGCATCACAAAATCCTTACACAACAACGTGGGAGCTGGCTTGCCAGCGAGCTTTTGAGGCTTCAAAAACTCGCTGGCAAGCCAGCTCCCACAAGGGTTCGTGTCAGGGGTTAAATATTCAACTGGCGTACAGGCTGGCTTCCACGTCCATGCCCGCGTCACGCATCTGCGCCAGCTTGTAGCGCAGGGTGCGGGGGCTGATGCCCAGGCGCTCGGCGGCCTCCTTGCGGCGGCCGCGCTCGGTGCGCAGGGTGTCGATGATCAGCTGGAATTCCCGGCGGCGCAGGTCATCACCCAGGGCCCCGGCGGTTTCCGCCGGCAGCGCCGTCAAGGACTCGACGGCGGCAGGCGCGCTGCGCACGATGGACAGCGCCGGCGACGGCGCCACGCCCACCGGGCCGGCCAGGCAGAAGTCCTCGGCCTGGATCAGCCCGCCCTGCTGCAGGATCAGCGCGCGCTGGATGGCATTGTCCAGTTCGCGGACGTTGCCCGGCCAGGGGTAGCTCACCAGGCAGGCCTGGGCGCCCGGCGCCAGGCGCACGGCAGCGTGCTTCATTTTATTGACGTGCTTGGCCAGCAGGCGCTCGGCCAGCGGCAGAATGTCGGCGGTACGCTCGCGCAGCGGTTGCCAGGCCAACGGGAACACCGACAGGCGATAGAACAGGTCTTCACGGAAGCGCCCCGCCGCCACTTCGCCGGCCAGGTCGCGGTTGGTGGTAGCCACCACGCGAATGTCCAGGGCAATCGGCTTGCGCGCCCCTACCCGTTCCACTTCACGCTCCTGCAACACCCGCAGCAGCTTGGCCTGTAGGCCCAGGGGCATCTCGGAAATCTCGTCGAGCAGCAGCGTGCCGCCGTCGGCCTGCTCGAACTTGCCCGCCTGCGCGGCAATGGCGCCGGTGAACGAGCCCTTCTCGTGGCCGAACAGCGTGGCTTCCAGCATGTTGTCGGGGATCGCCGCGCAGTTGATGGCAATGAACGGCCGGTTGGCGCGGTTGGACTGCTGGTGAATGTAGCGTGCCAGCACCTCCTTGCCGGTGCCGGACTCCCCCGAGATCAGCACCGTGGAATCGCTGCGCGCCACCCGTGCGGCCAGCTCCAGCAGCTTGGCGCTGGCAGGCTCCACGGCCACCGGGCCTTCGCTTTCGGTGGCACCCAGGCAACCCAGGGCATGCCGGGCCACCAGGTCCAGCAGGGCCTTGGGCAGGAACGGCTTGACCAGGTAATCGGCGGCGCCGGCACGCATGGCTTCCACTGCGCGATCCACCGCCGCATGGGCCGTCATCAACAGCACCGGCAATTGTGGCTGGCGCGCGCGCAGCTGGCACAGCAGCTGGTGGCCATCCATGCCTGGCATGTTGACGTCGCTGATGACCATGCCGAACACCTCGGCACCCACCGCCAGCAAGGCGTCCTCGGCGCTGCCCACCGCGCGGTAGTCGTAGCCGCCCAGCTCCAGGGTATCGCCCAGCGCCTCGCGCAGGGCCCGATCATCTTCGACCAGCAGGACCTTGATAGCCATCAGCGTTACTCCTGCACCGCACGGGTATGGATCAGTGGCAGCGTCACCAGCGCACAGGTGCCGCGGCCCAGCCGCGAACGAATCGCCAGCTCGCCCTGGTGGGCGCGGGACACGGCCTTGACCACGGCAAGGCCCAGGCCGGTGCCGGTGGTCTTGGTGGTGAAGAACGGCTCGCCCAGGCGCGCCAGCACCGCCGGCTCGATGCCGCTGCCGTTGTCGCTGATGGCCAGCCGCAATTGATGATCACGGGCGTACAAATGAATCTTCAGGTGGACCTGGCCGGGGCTGGACTGGATCGAGTTCTCCACCAGGTTCAGCAGCGCGCCCACCAGGGTGTCACGGTTGCACAGCAGCTCGCCGCGGGGGCAGTCGAACTGCCAGCGCACCGACAGGTCCTGCACGTGGGTGTGGGCCGCCGCCTGCAGGGCCTCGAACAACGCTTGCGGCGTCAGGCGGTCACTGAGCGGAAGCTCGCCGCGGGCGAACACCAGCATGTCGCGCACCTGGTGTTCCAGCTCGTGCAGCCGTTCTTTCAGGCGGCCGGCAAAGCGCTGCTGGGTTTCCACCGGCAAGGCTTGCTCCGTCAAATGGCTGGCGTAGAGCAGCGCGGCCGACAGCGGCGTGCGGATCTGGTGGGCCAGCGAAGCCACCATGCGGCCCAGGGAGGACAGACGCTCGTGGCGCGCCAGCTGGTCCTGCAACCGCCGGGTTTCCGTCAGGTCGGTAAGCAGCACCAGCTGGCCCGGCTCGGCGTCCAGCGAACGGGTAGCGATGGACAGCCGGCGGCCATCCTTCAAGGATACTTCGTGGCCGTCGTCCTCGCGGGGCGAGAAGCAGCGGGCGATCACCTGGCGCCACAGCATGCCTTCCAGCGGCTCGCCCAGCAGCAGGGTGGCGGCCGGGTTGGCCTCGCGCACCACACCATGGCCGTCGATGACGATGACACCCCCGGGCAGCAGGTCCAGCAGGTGCTGCAGGCGGTTGGCCAGGCGCTCTTTCTCGGCCAGTTCGGCCATGCGCTGGGCGCTCACCACCGCCAGCTCGCCCTTGAGCTCGGCCACGCGGGCCTCGAGCATGCTGTAGGAGTCGCTGAGCTGCGTGGACATCTGGTTGAACAGCGCAAACGCCTGCTCAAGGCCAAGCCGGCTGGTTTGCTCGACGGAGGGTTGACCCTCGAGTTCAGGGGCGGTGGTCATGGGGGCGGCCTGTGGCATCGTGATCTCTCGCGTGGCATACCGTCATAAACGGGTATCGTGACTGACATGTAGCAATCGTCGTGCCGGATCATTTTGTACAGGGCATTACAGCGGCAAAGATTGGAATCATCCTTGATACAAATCAAGGAAAGCCAATAAGGACAGGGGCTTGCGGGGAAGGTAAAGGCGAGAAAAAAGCTACAGAGCGAGTCCGGCGGCGCTTCCGTGCGCCGCTTGCGGGAACTCAGGCGTCAATCATCTGTCTGATCATCGCCCTCACGGCGACTCATGCCGTACTTGCGCATTTTTTCCACCAGGGTAGTACGGCGGATACGCAGGCGTTCGGCGGCACGGGCGACAATACCGTTGGCGTCATCCAGCGCCTGCTGGATCAGGCCCTGCTCCAGGCCACCGAGGTAGTCCTTGAGGTCCAGGCCTTCGGGCGGCAGCATGGCGCCAGTGGTGAAGTCCGGGGTATGGCCGTTGATGGCTACGCGCTCTTCGAGGTCGCTGCGCAGGCTGTCGACCATCTGCTCGTCTTCGTCGTCGACGTAGCGGAATTTCTTCGGCAGCTCGGCGACGCCGATCACCCCGTACGGATGCATGATGGCCATGCGTTCCACCAGGTTGGCCAGTTCGCGCACGTTGCCCGGCCAGCCGTGACGGCACAGCGACATGATGGCCGCGGAGTTGAAGCGAATGGAGCCGCGCTTTTCATGTTCCATGCGCGAGATCAGTTCGTTCATCAGCAACGGAATGTCTTCGACACGCTCGCGCAGCGGCGCCATTTCGATCGGGAACACGTTCAGGCGGTAGTACAGGTCCTCGCGGAAAGTACCCACCTCGATCATGCTTTCCAGATTCTTGTGCGTGGCAGCGATGATGCGCACGTCGATGCTCTGGGTCTTGTTGCTGCCCACGCGCTCGAAGGTGCGCTCCTGCAGCACGCGCAGCAACTTGACCTGCATCGGCAGCGGCATGTCGCCGATCTCGTCGAGGAACAGCGTACCGCCGTTGGCCAGCTCGAAACGCCCGGCGCGGCTGGTGATGGCACCGGTGAAGGCGCCCTTCTCGTGGCCGAACAGTTCGCTTTCCAGCAGCTCGGCGGGAATGGCCCCGCAGTTGACCGGCACGAACGGCGCGTCGCGACGCTTGGAATGGTAGTGAAGGTTGCGCGCCACCACTTCCTTGCCGGTACCCGACTCGCCGAGGATCAGCACGCTGGCGTCGGTGTCGGCCACCTGCTGCATCATCTGGCGCACGTGCTGGATGGCACGGCTGGTACCGACCAGGCTGCGGAACAGGTTGGGCTCGCGCTGCCGGCCGCGCTCGCGGGCCTGGTCATACATCTCGCGGTAGACCTGGGCGCGGTGCAGGCTGTCGAGGAGCTTGCTGTAGCTGGGCGGCATTTCCAGGCTGGAAAGCACGCGCCGGCGCAAGTCTTCCGGCAGGTCGCCGGTGGCCGTATCACCTAAAAGCAGCACCGGAAGGAACTCATCCCACCCAGCGATGGTCTTAAGCAAGCCCTGAAGGTTACCGGGCGCGTTTACAGTCCCCACGAGGACGCACAGCACTTCCCGGTTCGACGACAACGAATCGACCACCTGCTGCCAGTCGCCACTGGTGCAGGGCAAATTTTCTTCGCCAAGAAAATTGAGTATCACCGCCAGGTCACGGCGGCGAACGCTATCGTCATCGATTAGCAGAATTTTGGTTTCACGCCACATGCAATAGCAACTTCCCTAGTCAACTCGATGCCCGCTATGGGCAAGCTAGACGAAAATCGGCCTGGTTTGGCCTTTAGACGCCTGAAGAAAGTAAACAGCTACTAGTTAAGTCAAAAAAGCGAATACAGTCAAATTTATGGCGCATTACTTCTGATCAACCGAGCAAATTAACGGAACAGATGGTAAACCTTTGCAGCGTTGTGCGCATGTTTCAGTTGTGACATCTCGTCGACTATTGCCTTGCGCTCGCCTTGGCTAGCCTCCAGCAACCGGCGATACACAGCCAGCAAACCCTCGAGTTTGCTGCGCAACTGCTCCTCGTCCGCCTGGTCCTCGGTCATCAGCGCATCGACGCAAGCCCGGCACTGGCGATCCAGCTCGCGAATGGCTTCCCAATCACGCGCCGCCAATGCATCGGTCAGGGCATGGCTGGTGTGTTCAATACGTTGCAGCGCACTCATGTCGACTTCCTCAGACATTGGCCTTACTCGACGTTGGCAATGGCGTCCCAGCCACTCTTCACGGTAATCAGCAAACGCGCCACTTCATCGATCATCTCCGGATCGTTCTTGCGGTTGGCTTCGCCCAGGCGCTGCATCATATAAGCATACAGTGCATCCAGGTCTTGCAGCGAGGCCGGGTCGCCGCCGCTTTTCTCGGGGTCCAGGCCAGTGCGCAGGCCACCGATGATCTCGATGGCCTTGCTCAGCATGAGGCCCTTCTGCGCAATCTGGCCACGGCTCAGCGCGCCCTTGGCTTGCGCCAGGCGGTCGAGCCCACCTTCCATGAGCATCTGCACCAGGCGGTGCGGGCTCGCCTCGGAGGTCTGCGCCACGGAGCTGACCTTCTGATATTGGCGAAGGGCTTTCATGGGATTCATGTTGCTTCCTCGTTACACGTCAACGGTGATGTGTGCTTGCATGACCATTGTGTCGACTGGCCCGCAAAAAACTTTAGCCTGCCTGCGCCACGGCCTCAAACGACAAAAGCCCGGGCCGCCTTTGACAGCGGTTCCGGGCCCATGGCGGTGCGGCGTGATCAGCTCGACGACTTGGTGTTCAGGGCGTTCAAGGTGGTCATGACGCTGGTGCTGGTGGCGTTGAGCTGGGCCACCAGGGTGTCCATCTGGGTGTACTTGGCGGTCAGCGTGGTGGTCAGGGCGTCCATCCGCGAATCGAGGTCGGTCTGCTGGTTTTGCAGATCAGTCGTGGTGGCAGCATAGGCCTTGATCCGGGTCTCGAGAATGCCACCGGTCTGGGTGTACGGCGTAATTACCGAGGTCAGGCGGGTCAGCAACCCGTCGGTGCCCACGAACAGGCTGGCGACGTTGCCAGCGTTGGTGGTCATGGCCGTGTCCCAGGTGGTCGAGTTCATCAGCAGGGTGCCGTCTTCCTGGGTGCTGATACCCAGTTGCGACAGCACGCTGAGGTTGCCACTGGTGGTGCTCGACTTGGTCAACTGCCCCTGGATGGAAGCCAGCAGCGAACGGATACCCGAGTCACCGGTCAGCGCGCCGGCCGTGGTGGTGGCCGAGGTGCTGGTACTGGACGTGGCACCGGTAGGGGTCACCGCGGTCTGCGCCGAGACCGCCAGCATCAGCGCGTTGTAGGCACTGACAAAGGTGGTCACCGAGGTTTTCATGTCGTCAGTGCTGGAACCCACCGTAATAGTGCTGGTGCCCGGGTTACCCGACGAGTCACTGCCACCGGTGAGATTGATGGTCACGCCGCTGATGGCCGTCGTCAGGGTGTTGCTGGAGCTGGTCATGTTGTCCAGGCCGTCGATCGAATAGATCGCGTCCTGAGGCAGCTTGCCCAGGTAGCCGGCACCCGTGCTGGAGCCCGCCTGGGTACCATCGATTGCCAGGGCATCGATGCCACTCATCGACAGGCCGGTGTTGGCGCCCGTGGTGGTCGACGACAGCACCAGGCGCGAAGCACCGGTGGAGTCGGTCACCAGGTTGGCGGTGACGCCGTCGGACTGCAGCTGGGTGTTGATAGCATCCCGCACACCAGACAACGACGTGTTGGCCGCCAGCGAAACGCTGTAGGAGGTGCCGTTGGCCTGGGTGATGCTCAGCGTCGTCGCCGCAGTGTTCATCACCGTGCTCGAACCACCGCTGACCGCCGCGGTGGTCACCTTCGAGGCGGTCGCCAACTGCGTGACCGTCAGGTCATAGGTACCTGCGGCAGCCGAGTTGCTGGAGGTTGCCGTTGCCACCGAAGTATTGGACGACGTCGCCGCCAGCCCGGTGAACGAGTTGACATCGTTCAACGCCGCCATCGCGGTGGTGAACGTCTTCAACGCCGTGTTCACGGTATCCACCGCCGCACTGAGGGCGGAGGTAGTGGAAAGCTGCGCGGTGATCTGCGTCTGCTTGGGCGCCTTCTGGGCGTTCACCAACGCTTCGACAATACTCGAGGTATCGATACCCGAACCCACGCCACTGACGGTGATGCCGCCCGAACTGCTGACGGATGTCGTGCCCGTGGTACTGGTCGAACTCGTGGTGCTGGAAGTAGTGGTCATGGTTGAACTCCCGTTCCGGCGGCTGTCGACTTTTTGACAAAACGCCTATCGTAAGCTGATTTCTACAGAATCAAACAAGTCTCGTGCCAACACGCTCAGACTTGCGTATCAAACAGCACACTGTTGCCTTCTTTCAGGCTCTGCGCCAATTTCAAGGCGGTTTCCGACGGAATCTGCCGGACAACCTCGCCACTCTCGGTGGCGATGACCTTGACCACCACCTGGTGGGTGGTGTCATCAATGGAGAACTGCAGGTTGCGCTGCGTCGAATCGACGAAGGCCTGCATGTCCTTCACTGCTTTATCCAATTCTGCCCGCTCTGGCTGTTTGCCGGTGGCGGTGCTGGTCTTGCCGTCGGTCGCGGTGGCGGCGGTCGCCACTGGCGCAGCCGGAGTTGCCGCCGCCTGGGTCACAACCTGGGGGTAAGACGCGTTCAATTTGACGCTCATGTCCATGTCCGTCACCTCGAAAATGTGAAAAAACGAAAGGGCACTCGTGAGCACCCTTCCGTTCAACTAGCCGTTGCTATTACTGAAGCAGCTTCAGTACAGCGGATGGCAGTTGGTTGGCTTGCGACAGGATCGCGGTGGAAGCCGACTGCAGAGTTTGTTGCTTGGTCAGTTCAGCGGTTTCAGCAGCGAAGTCAGCATCCTGAATGGTCGAACGCGAAGCGGTAGCGTTCGAAACGATGTTGTTCAGGTTGGAGATGGTGCTGGCGAAACGGTTTTGCTTGGCACCCAGGTCAGCACGTGCACTGTTGATGGTGGACAGTGCGGCGTCGATCGCGGAGATCGAGGCGTCGACGTTGGTGTGAGCGGTGGTGTTGTCCGAACCCGAGATCGAGGTGGACGACAGGCCCAGGCCGCTGGCCGAGAAGTCGCCGGTCAGGGACAGGGTGATGTGCTGGTCGGAACCAGTCATCGCGCCAACCTGGAACTCCAGGGTCGAAGCCGAACCGTCCAGCAGTTTCATGCCGGTACCGAAAGTGGTCGAAGTCGAGATACGAGTCAGTTCCTGGCTCATCTGGTCGTATTCGGCGTTCAGCGAAGTACGGTCAGCGGTGCTGTTGGAGTCGTTTCGGGACTGAACGGCCAGTTCACGCATACGTTGCAGGATGTTGGTCGATTCTTGCAGAGCGCCTTCAGCGGTCTGGGCGATCGAGATACCGTCGTTGGCGTTCTTGGTAGCAGTGGTCAGACCGTTGATCTGAGTGGTCAGACGGCTGGCAATTTGCAGACCGGCAGCGTCGTCTTTGGCGCTGTTGATTTTCAGGCCGGAAGACAGACGAGTCATAGCGGTGGACAGGGAGCTGGCGGCGTTGTTCAGGTTGTTCTGAACGGTCAGCGAAGCGATGTTAGTGTTTACAGTCAAAGCCATGACGAATTCCTCGATGGGTGGGTGCAGCGGCTTCCGGCCCTGGCAACCGCCGGGTGTGGCCTAGAGAACCTTCGTAATAGTTATCGTCGTGATGGGAAGTTGCTTGAGGGTCTTTTCTGAAAAAAAATGCCATCAGTGGGAAAACCCTTGTAAACCGGGGCTTCCAGCCCGGCCGACGATTCATTTGGCTGCACCTTTCCAGGTATCGACTGTGACACAGATCACATTTTCTGCGCCGAGTGATCCCGGCGGCAGAGGTTTGACGATAGACCAGCCCACCAAGGCTGCAGTGCCACTTTCGTGACGCCGATCACGATTCGGAGGTTGGGCTGCGCTTTTGATCTGCTATAGATCTTGATCTGGCTTTTGATCTGGCTCTTGATCTTGATCTGGCTTGTGATCTTGATTGTATGCCCCGTAAAGCGCCCGGGCCGACTGGAGGCGTCGATCAACGGGCTGCCCGAAGGGCCGAGGCCGCAGGCCGAAGAGACGGTAACCCGCAGGCTTCTATAGCGGGTGCCGTCTGCCCGTTGAGCGGCGCCGGAAGGAGGGGACCCGTAGCGCAGCGGAGGGCCCAAGCAGGGGCAAGCCTTTTTTGCTTCCTTTTTGGGGCGACTGCCAAAAAGGGAGTCGCCGTAAGGGCGAAACGGTCGGTGGTCTCACCGCGAAAATGGATATGTTCGAAATCGCCGAAGCGGGATTCGAAAGCCCTATGTATATCCAGCATTCAGGGTGATGCCACTTCACCTTTTCGGCCTTACGCCGACTCACTTTTTGTCAAACGCCACAAAAAGTAAGCAAAAAAGGCTTGCCCCTGCTTGGTCCCTACGCTTCGCTGCGGGTCCCCTCCTTCCGGCGTCGCCCAAGCGGCCGACGGCCCGGAATAGAAGCGCCTCCGGTTCCGTCTTCCCCGGCTACGCCGGGGACCGCTTGGCCGACGCCTCCAGTCGGCCCTGGCGCTTTACGGGGCACACAATCAAGGTCAAAGGCCTCACGGGATCAAGATCAAGATCAAGAGCAGCACCTGTCTCGCTTGAGTGCTGTTTTCAGCGCAGCCGCTACAGTGCGACCTGTCGCATCAACTCCACCAACTCATACTCCAGATAATCCGCCAACCCCAACCAATCCTGCCCTTCCTGACACACCAGAATCTGCCCCAACACCGCCTGCCACTGCTGTTGCAACTGCACCGAGGCCCCCTCGAACAACGGCATCACCGCACCAAACACCTCCACCATCACCAACGCCGCCTCGACATCCCGCCCCAGGCGGAACAGGTGCGCGCAGTGGACTGCTGCCGCCCGGTGTTGCTCGAAACCACTCATTGGCACCACTCCGGATCGAAACGCGTGCCGGCGATCATCGCCCCGGCACGGCTGGTGTTGAAGAACGGCACCTGCGGGTGGCCGGCGATGAAGCGTTCAAGCTCCACCAGGTAGCTGCGGAAGTTGAGCTGGGTGCGCACGCGCTGGCCGTGGCCGTCGAGCACCCAGTGGCGGGCCGCCTGCAATTGCGGCCCCAGGTCGCCGTCGCCCCAGCCGGCGTGGGTCTTGTCGCCCGGGAAGGCGAAGTCGGCGCCGAACAGAGTCACCCGCCCTGCCCCCATCTTCACCGCCAGGTCCACCGCCGGGTGGATGACGCTGCCGCCCACGTAGAGGCTGGCCTTGGGCAGCTGCTCGCGCAATTGCGCATACACCGGGCTGCTGGAATAGCCGACATGCCGCGGCCCCTGCCAGCTTTCCAGCAGCGCGCGCTCCAGCAGTGGCAGGTACACCAGCCCCACGGCCGCTGAGCCTTCGGCCGGCAGGTGGCGGCTGCTGATGCGCTGGTCGATGCTGACCACCAGGTCCGGAACGATGCCCTGGGCCAGCAGGGGCCGGTAGGCGGTGTCGACGCAGATGAAGAACGGCCGCTGGGCGCGTTCGCGCACGTGCTTCAACGCGGCGAAGTGCTGCTCCAGGCTCGGCCCGGTGGCAATCACGAAGAACTCGCGGCCCGGCTGGCTGGCAAACAGCTCGGCCACGTCGGGGTCGCGCTGCAGCAGGGGCACGGCGTGTTGCAGGCGCTCGGCGATTTCCGGGTCTTGCACGGTGAAATCACGGTTGTTGAACGCCAGGTGCACCTCGCTGATCAGGCGGTCGCGGATCTTCGCGTTGTAGTCGTCGGCCAGCACCAGCTCGGCGGGCACGGCGAAGAACGGCAGGCAGATTTCGGCGTGGTCACCGGCCATCACCAGCTCGACCCGGGGGTCCTTGAGCCAGTCGCCCTGGTCGAGGATCTGCACCACCAGGGCGAAGATCGCGCTGTTGAGGATGTGCACGGTCAGGCGCTGCAACACGGGGCGCTGCAGCAAGGCCAGCTGCAGGTCACCCAGGCCGGTGCCATAGACGTGCACATGGGCGGCATCGGCCGGCACGCTCGCCGCTTGCAGCTGCGCCTCGGCCACTCGGTCGTGGCGGCTGGTGAGCTGCACGCCACTGACGCTCAGGGTCGACCCCAGCCCTTCCACCAGTTGCGCGGGGACGGTCTCGGGATTTTCCAGTTGCAGGCGGGTGAACAGCGAAGGCCAGCGCGTTTGCAGCAGCTGTGCGTTGCGCTGGGGGATATCGGTCATGGTGGGGCGGCCCTGATGGTACGTTCAGCCGTAAAGCGTACCAGAAGCCGCAAACAACGGGGGGAGCTGGCTTGCCAGCTCCCCCAGGCACTCAGCGATAGAGAATCGCCGACCCCCAGGACAGGCCTACGCCGAAGCCACTGATGGCCACGCGTTTCCACTTGGCGTCCATCACGTGCTTTTCCAGCAGCAGCGGCACGCTGGAGGAGACGGTGTTGCCGGTCTCGACCATGTCCTTGATGAACTTCTCCGGCTCTTCCTCGAAGCGTCGCGCCACGGCGTCGACGATGGCCGCGCTGCCCTGGTGGATGCAGAACGCGTCGATGTCGGCGGACGCAAGGCCCGACTCATCCAGCAGCTCGTGCAGGTGAGCTGGCACTTTCAGCAGCGCGAAGTTGAACACCTGGCGGCCGTTCATGAAGAACACGCCGTCGGTGACCTTCAGATGCGGGGCACCCGAACCGTCGGTGCCGAACTTGGCCTTGCCCAGCTGCCAGACGGCGTCTTCGCCCATCCAGGTAGCCGTGGCCGCGTCACCGAAGAGCATGGTGGTGTTGCGGTCTTCGGGGTCGACGATCTTCGAATACGGGTCGGCGGTGATCAGCAGGCCGTTCTTCAGGCCCGCGGCTTCCATGAAGCCCTTCATCGCGTAGATCCCGTAGACGTAGCCGGAGCAGCCCAGGGAAATATCGAACGCGGCCACGTGGGTCGGCAGGCCCAGCTTGTCCTGGACGATGGCCGCGGTGTGCGGCAGGCCTTCCTCGTCACCGTTCTGGGTGACGACGATCAGCGCATCGATGGACTCGCGCGACAGCTCGGGGTTATTCGCAAACAGAGCGTTGACCGCTTCGACACACAGGTCGGAGGTCTCCTGGCCGGCGTCTTTGCGCGGCAGGAAAGCGGAGCCGATCTTGCCCAGGATGAACTCTTCGTCCTTGGCAAACTTGGCACCCTGGGCGTAGTTATCAAGGCCTTCGGAAGGCACGTAACTCGCTATGCTTTTTATGCCAATCATCATGGCTTCCCAATAATAAAGAGCTAAATATCACCGCTCGCATGATCGAGGGGCGCCAACAAAACCGGGATGTGCATCACCCGCGCGGGGGCGAAAACAGGCGACGCCGGGGCCGAAAAACACGGCCGACCAGAGTCAGTGCGCCCTTGTCACCCAACAACAGGTTACAGTGGAGATGCGCGTTATGACTCATAGGTCACGTTGATTCAACATGATTTCGAGTTTTTTGGCCATGCTTAAGGCGCGGTTCAGTCGATCATCGACCAATCCAGCGCCATGCCCCGGGCCAGAGGGCGCCGTGCCGCGCGGCCCAGCACGGCGTCCAAGTGCCGGGGCGCCAGGCCCAGGCCCGGACGAATGGCACGCACGTTGTCGCGCGTCAGCGCCTCGCCCGCCGCCACGTCACGCACCACGTACAGCGAGCGGCGGTACACCAGCGACTTCTGTTCGGCGCGGGTGGCGCCGTACTGCACCTGCCCCAGCGCCTGCCAGGCACGCTCGGTCTCGGTGACCAGGCTGGCCAGCTCGGCCGGCTCCAGCGAGAAGCTGGCGTCCACGCCACCGGCGCTGCGGTCCAGGGTGAAGTGCTTTTCCACCACGCTGGCGCCCAGAGCCACCGCCGCCACGGCGGCGCCCACGCCCATGGTGTGGTCCGAGAGGCCGACTTCGCAGCCAAACAGCTCGCGCATGTGGGCGATGGTGCGCAGGTGGGTGTTGAGCGGCGACGCCGGGTAGGTGCTGGTGCACTTGAGCAGGATCAGGTCGCGGCAGCCGGCGGCACGGGCCGCGCGCACGCTTTCGTCAAGCTCGGCCACCGTGGCCATGCCGGTGGAGATGATCAGCGGCTTGCCGGTGGCGGCGGCCTTGCGAATCAGCGGCAGGTCGGTGTTTTCGAAACTGGCGATCTTGTAGGCCGGCACGTCGAGGCTTTCGAGGAAGTCGACCGCCGTCTCATCGAACGGCGAGGAAAATGCCAGCATGCCGTGGCTTTTCGCCCGCTCGAAAATCGGCGCATGCCATTCCCACGGCGTGTGCGCCTGCTGGTACAGCGCATACAGCGAGGTGTCGGCCCACAGGCTGTCCGGGTCGCTGATGCGGAACTCGCCCTGGTCGATGTCCAGGGTCATGGTGTCGGCGGTGTAGGTCTGCAGCTTCAAGGCATGGGCGCCCGCCTGGGCGGCAGCGTCGACGATGGCCAGGGCGCGCTCCAGGGACTGGTTGTGGTTGCCGCTCATCTCGGCGATGACGAAGGGTGGCGCGTCGGTACCGATGGCGCGGTGGCCGATGGAGAAACGTGGCATGGTCTTATCCTTGGGACGGGGCGGCGGCGAACAGGGCCCAGGCCAGGCGCAGGGCGCCCAGGCCATCCACCAGCGCGCGGGAATTTTCGGCCAGTGCGCGGCGGCGCCCGGCGTCATCGAGCAGGCCCAGCACGGCCTGGCGCAAGGCCTGGCTGCTGACCTCGGCGGCATCGCCCAGGTAGACGTGGGCCCTGGCGTGGGCCATCAGTTCGGCGTTGGCCTGCTGGTTGTGGGCCACGGCCATGCACAGGGTCGGCAGGCCCATGGCCGCGCGCTCCCAGCTGGTACCGCCGCCGGCGCCGATGAACAGGTCGGCGGTGGCCATCAGCGCGGCGAAATCCTCGACGAAACCGTGCAGCACCCAGTTCGGCCGCGTGGCCACATAGGCTTGCAAGTGCTCCCAGTCGGGCGTGCCGTGGCCGGTGACGAAGTCCACTTCAAGGTCGGCCAGGCCATCCAGCGCGGCCATGGCCTTGAGCGTGTTGCCGCTGGCGTCGAAGCCACCGAAGTTGACCAGCACGCGCTGCACCCGCGGGCGAATCGACACACGCAGGGCCTCGAAGGCCGGGCCCAGCAACGCATGGCGCGGGCCGAAATAGGTGGTGCAACCGGGCGCCAGCAGGCCCTGGTAGGCCTCGGCGCTGGCGGTGAGGTTCTGGTCTAGCAACAGGTCGGCGCTGTGCTTGCGGTTGGCCAGGTCATCAATGGCCATGACCCGCGGCGCGAACGCCCGCGCCGCGGTTTCCCAGCGGGCGTCCAGGCCATAGTGATCGACGATTACCCAGTCGAAGCGGCCCACGTGCTTCAACGCATCGATGTCCGCCTGCCAGGGCAGCAGCACTTCGATGTCGTCGCTGCCGGGGCCCGGCTTCATGGCATAGGTGCCCCAGCCCTGCGCCGCCAGGTCGACCAGGCGGTGGCCCGGCAACGTCAGGCTGGCGAAGGTCACCTGGGCGCCCTGCTTGTGCAGGTGCCGCGCCAGGGTCAGGCAGCGGGCCACATGGCCACTGCCGATGACCCGGGACGCATCGGCACGAATCAACACCTTCACAGGTTCAACTCCCCAGCCGCCTCGAGCGCGGCAAACAGATATTCAGCACGGCGCCAGTCTTCCGGCGTGTCGATGTCCTGCACCCGGTGGCGCGGCAGCATGATCGGCAGGCTGTGCCCGGCGAACATCGGCAGGCCTTGCAACCAGGCGTCGCGGTGCCCCCAGTAGAACTGGCCGGCGTCGTGCCAGGCCGGCACCAGATCCTGGGAGCGGGTCTGGTTGAACTGCGGGTACAGCGCGGCAACGCCGCCCTGCCCGTCCAGCTGCAAGGCACGCTGCACCGGAAAGGCGAAGCTGCACACCGAGAAGGCAAAGCGTTTGTCAGGGGCGGCCTGCAAGGCCGCCAGGCCTTGCTGCAGGTCAGCGGGCAACAGCATGGGCGCGGTGGCGTAGATACAACAGGCCAAGTCATGGGCGTCGCCCAGTGCCTGCAACGCGTGCTGCACCACGGCGGTGGTGCCGGTGTGGTGGTCGGCCAGCGCCGCCGGGCGCCGGAACGGCACCTGGGCGCCATGGACGCGGGCCACCTCGGCGATCTCGTCGTCATCGGTGCTGACCACCACCTCGTCGAACAGCTCGCTGGCCAGCGCCGTGCGGATCGACCAGGCAATGATCGGCTGGCCGCCGAACAGCTTGAGGTTCTTGCGCGGTATGCGCTGGCTGCCGCCGCGGGCGGGAATGATCGCGACCCGGCTCACGGGCGGATGATCCGCTGCAGGGTGGCCACCACCTGGTCTTGCTCGGCGTCGCTCATGGCCGCGAACAGCGGCAGGCTGATCGCCTCGCCGTAGTACCGCTCGGCCTCGGGGAAATCACCGAGGGCAAAGCCCAGGCCGCGGTAATAGGGCTGCAGGTGCACGGGGATGTAGTGCAGTTGCACGCCAATGCCCGCCGCGCGCAGGGCCTCGAACACTTCGCGGTGGCCCAGGGCAATGTGCGCCAGGTTCAGGCGCACCACGTACAAGTGCCAGGCCGACTCGGCGTCGGCCTGGGCAGCCGGCAGCACCAGCGGCAGCTCGCCCAGCAGCTGGTCGTAGCGCGCCGCCAATTGCCGGCGGCGCGCCACGAAGGCGTCGAGCTTGTGCAGCTGCGACAGCCCCAGCGCCGCCTGGATGTCGGTCATGCGGTAATTGAAGCCCAGCTCCACCTGCTGGTAATACCAGGGGCCGTGGCTGGGCTCGTCCATGTCCACCGCGTCGCGGGTCATGCCATGGCTGCGCAGGCGCTTGAGGCGCGCGGCCAGCTCCGGGCTGTTGGTCATGACCATGCCGCCCTCGCCGGTGGTGATGATTTTCACCGGGTGGAAGCTGAACACGGTCATGGCCGCGAACTCACCGCAGCCGGTTGGCCGCCCGGCGTAACGCGCGCCCACGGCATGGGCGGCGTCCTCGATCAGGCAGAAACCGTAGCGCCGGGCCAGCTCGGCGATGGCCCGCAGGTCGCAGCTCTGGCCGGCGAAGGCCACCGCCACCACCACCTTGGGCAGGCGCCCCTGCCGCTCGGCCAGCGCCAGCTTGGCCGCCAATTTGCCGGCATCCAGGTTCAGGGTGCGCGGGTCGATGTCGACGAAGTCCACCTGGGCGCCACAGTAACGGCCGCAATTGGCCGACGCCAGGAAGGTGTTCGGTGAGGTCCACAGCCAGTCGCCCTCGCCCAGGCCAGCCGCCAGGCACGCCAGGTGCAGGGCGGCGGTGGCATTGCACACGGCCACGCCGTGGCCGGCCTGGCAGTAGGCGGCCATGGCCTGCTCGAAGCGCGCAAGCGTCGGCCCCTGGGTCAGCCAGTCCGATTGCAGCACCTGCACCACCGCGGCCACGTCGGCGTCATCGATGCTCTGGCGGCCGTAGGGGATCACGGCAGCAGTTCCGCGTGCAGGCGGGCGATCTGGGCCACGTCGAGGAATTGCGGGTTGATGTCGGACCGGTACTCGAAGTCCTCGCTCACCGCCCTGCCCTGCTCGCCCAGGCCATCCACGGCAAAGTCGATGTCGGTGTGGGTGAAGCGGATCGACGGCTGGATGGTGTAGTGATCGTCGAACTCGAGGGTGGCGCGCGCGTCGTCCAGGGGCACCATCAGCTCATGCAGCTTCTCGCCCGGGCGGATGCCCACCAGGGTCTGCGGCAGTTCGGGGGCCATGGCGCTGGCCAGGTCGACGATGCGGATGGAGGGGATCTTGGGCACGAAGATTTCGCCACCGTGCATGCGCGCGAAGCTGTCCAGCACGAACTGCACGCCGTGGTCCAGGGTGATCCAGAAGCGCGTCATGCGCGGGTCGGTGATGGGCAGCTCGCGCGCCTTTTCACTGATCAGCTTGCTGAAGAACGGCACCACCGAGCCACGGGAGCCGGCGACGTTGCCGTAGCGCACCACGGCAAAACGGGTCTGCTGGTCGCCGGCGATGTTGTTGGCGGCCACGAACAGTTTGTCCGACAGCAGCTTGGTGGCGCCGTACAGGTTGATCGGGCTGGCGGCCTTGTCGGTGGACAGCGCAACGACCTTTTTCACGCCATTGTCGATGGCGGCGGCAATCACGTTCTCGGCGCCGTTGACGTTGGTGCGGATGCATTCGGTGGGGTTGTACTCCGCCGCCGGCACCTGCTTGAGCGCCGCGGCGTGGACCACGTAGTCGATGCCGCGCATGGCCACGCGCAAGCGCTCGGCGTCACGCACGTCACCGATGAAGTAGCGCATGCAGGGGGCGTTGAAGCTCTGCTGCATTTCGTACTGCTTGAGCTCGTCGCGGGAGAACACCACCACCCGCTTGGGCTGGTACTGCTCCAGCAGGCGACGGATGAAATTGCGACCGAAGGAACCGGTGCCGCCGGTGATGAAGATTGATTTGCCGTTGAACATAAGTATTTTCCTTACTCTGTGTCGCGCATGAGCGTCGCTTGCACCGCCCGCACCGCCAGGCGGCCCGAGGCCGTGATGCGGGCGCACAGGTCCTGCTGGGCCTCACGCAGGCCGACGTCCTGGGCCAGGCCGTCGAACGCCTCGAACAACGCCCGTGACAGCAGCATGGCGCCCGGCGCCAGCACCGCGCGCTCCTGGTCCAGCGCAATGCCGCGCAACACGCCGGTCACCGGCACGTCGCCTTCGTCCAGCCAGCGGCCGCGGCCGTCCACCTGCGCCGCCGCCACCACGCCCACTTCCGGGCGCTGCCCGTGGTTGAGCAGGGCTTGCAGCCACTGGTCGCCGACCACCGCGCAGTGGGGGTCCATCAGCAGGAGGTAATCGCCGCGCGCCTGGGTACGCGCCACCTGGTTGATCACCGCCGCCTCCCGTTGCTGGGCGTGGCGCAGCACCTGGATCTTGGGGTCGGCCAGCGCCTGCACCTGCGCCAGCCAGTCGTTGGCACCCGGCGCGGTATCGAGCAGCAGCAGCTCAAGGTTGGCATAGCTGCTGTGCTTGATCAGGCTGGTGACGCAGCGTTGCAGTTGTGGCAACGGGCCGCCGGCCGGGATCAGGATCGACACCGAGGGCTGCGCCGGATGGCCGTAGGTGACGTGGTAGTGGCCCGGCACCGGCTCGCCGAGGTTGCACCGGGCATAGCCACGATTGCGCAGGTGGCGGGTCAGCACCTCGCGCTCCTGGGCGTTGCTGCGCGGCGCCTGGGCCGCACTGACCAACAGCGCCTCGTCGACGTGGCCGATGCCCTGCATGCCGCCGTGTTCCACCAGCCGCAGGATCAGGTCCAGGTCCAGCGCGTCGGCGCATTCCGGGGCAAAGCCACCCACTGCCTGCACGGCCTCGCGGGCAAACAGCCAATGCCGCGCCATCACTTGCGGCAGGCTCAGCAGCAGGTCCAGGTCAAAGTCAGGGCGTGGCGCCAGTTGCAGCGCGCCATTGGCCAGGCGCTGCAGGCCATCGGCGAACACCGCCCGGCAACCCTGGGCGCCCAGCAGTTCATGAGCCACGCGCCACAGGCCGTCAGCGGTCATTTCGACGCCGGCCTCCACGCGCAGCAGCCAGTCGAACTCGAAGCGCTCGAGCACGCCGTTGAGCACCTGGCCCTGGTTGGCCGCGTCAGCCGGCAACCAGAACAGCCCTTGGGCGGCGTCGTCCGCAGGCAGGCTGGCCGCCGCGCTGAGCACCACCACTTGCAGGCGCAGTTGGGCCAGGCTGTCCTGCCCCAGGCTCATCAGCGTCTGCATCAGCGCCGGCTGCTCGTCCTGCAGGTCGCTGACCACCACCAGCAGGCGTGGGCCGCCCTGGTGGTCGTGCAGCTGCCTGGTGATCTGCTGGCGGCGCAGCGCCGACAGTTCGCGGGCCTGCAGCCAGCGCTCCACCGGGTCGTTGGAACGTGGCGTGTGGCGGCCGATGAAGCTGCCCAGCAGGTCCATTTCCTTGAACTGCGTGGGGCGGCCCAGGTCGGCCACCTGCACGAACGGCGTCTGCGCGGCGGGGCGCAGCCAGCCGCTGGCGGCGATCTGCTCACGGAACAGGTCGTGGTAGCGCTCGGCGATGGCCGGCGTGTCGCGGCCGGCACGGCTGTACTGGGTCTCGGAGACGCGGAAATACGACAAGGTGCGTTCCAGGATCGCCACATGGCCGTGCTGCAGCAGCTTCACATAGATGGCCAGGTCGCCCACCCAATGGATCTCGTGGCCGTTGACGTTGTAGAGGCCTTCGGGCACCAGGGCCATCAGGTCCGCGCGTCGGCACATCACCGAGCTTGGCTCGCCGATGAAGTTCAGCGTGTACAAGCCCTGGAACGCCACCACTTCGCGGCCATCCAGCACCACGTCGCGGTTGAACGGCAGCAAGGTCGCCTGGATATCGCTCATCCAGCGGCCCGCCTCGTCGATGCGACGGCGGCGCGACGAGACGATCGAGAGGCCGGGGGTGGTCTCGAACACGTCGACCATGATGCGCGCGCAATCGGGCACGATCAGGTCATCGTCGAACAGGAACTTGATGTACTCGCCCTGCGCCTTGTGCAGGCACTGGGTGACGTTGGCGATCTCACCCAGCGGTTGCGGGTTGCGCCAGTAGTGCACGGGCCAGCGGCTGAGGGGCGCGAGGCGGCGGACGATCTCGCCAATGGCGTCGTCCGGGCAATCGTCGCACACGATGATTTCGACCTCATCGTGGTTCTGGCGCATGGCGCTGGTGAGCGCCTCTTCGAAGTAGGTCGCCTTGTAGGCAGGGATAAGAATGCTGACCAGCCGGGAGGACGTCATCGGGACACCTTGGAATACGTGGGATCACTGTCGGCCAGGCTTGGGTCGAGCAGATAGTCGTTGAACTGCGAGGGGAGCAAGGGCGCGAACGGGCGCTCGATGATCAGCTGGGTTTCCTTGGCCAGGATCAGGCTGGAGTCACGGGTCTTGATGCGCCGCGCCGGGGCGCCGACACACACGCCCCAGGGCTCCAGGTTCTTGCCCACCACGGCCCCCGCGCCCACGGCGCAGCCTTCGCCGATGCTGACGCCGGGCATGACCACGGCGTTGGCGCCGATGATCGCGTGGCGGCCAATGTGCACCGAGGCGCGTTCCACGCAGCGGTACTCGGGCGGCACGCAAGGGTTGGTCAGGCCACCGCCGAGGAAGTCCTCACTGCCGCACAGGATGCGCACGCCCGAGGACAGGCCACTGAAGTCTTCCAGCACCACCACGCCGCCACCCGAGATGGAGGTGAACGAGGCGATGTGCACGTAGCTGCCGATGAAGATCGGCGCCGTGGCATAGATGAACACGTAGTCATCGATGATCACGTTGCTGCCGATGCTGATGAACTCGCGCCCGTAGAGCTTGGCCCCAGGGAAGATCCGCACGTTTTCACCGAGGGCGCGGAAGCCGAGATTTTTTTCTTCGAGTCTAGACACGACGATACTCCCTGGTCATTTGCGCCCCACATAGAGCACCGAACGCTCGGTGATACCGTGGCGGGTGAAGCTGGCGGCGCTGAAGTCCGCGTGGGTCAGCGCCTGCATGTGGAAGCCGGCGTCGCCCAGGCGTGCGAGGAAGTCCGCGCGGCAGTACATGCGCACGTGGTCGTCCTGGCCAAAGCGCGCCCAACGCTCGTCGACGCTGGCCTCGTCAGGGTCTTCGTCGGTCTCGGTGGCGGTGGTCAGGATCGGCACCATGAGGATCGCCACGCCACCCGGCGCCAGCACCCGGTGCAGCTCGGCCATGGCGCGACGGTCGTCCGGCACGTGTTCGAGCACGTGGGAGCAGACGATGAAGTCGAACGTGGCATCCGGGTACAGGCTCATGTCCTGCAGGTCGACCTTGTCATCGGCCAGCGGCGAGAACAGGTCCGCAGAGCGGTAGACGCTGTCGGGAATCTGCTTGAGGAACGCCGACAGCACCGGTGCCGGCGCGATATCGAGGATGCGCAAAGGGCCCTGGCCGGTGCGCTGCAGGTGCTGCTCGACAAACAGCGCGTAGAGGCGGTCGCGGTCCGAGGACTGGCAGTGGGGGCAGCTGTACTGGCCGACGTTGAGGGTCTCGAAATCCTCCAGCGAGTAGAACACCCGCAGGCGCTGGAACACCTCGAAGAAACTCGCCGGCAAGGGCATGAAATTGGCGAAGCGGGCACGGCACAGGGGGCAGGAGCGCATGGTCAATGGGTCTCGTCGGCAGCAGCACGAAGCAGGTCGATGATGCGTTGCAGCACCTCATCGCCAAGGCTGTCGAAAATGGGCAGGCAGAGGATACGGCTGGAAACGTCCCGGGCCACCGGCAGGCGTTCTTCACGCGCTGATTCAAGGCCGCGGTACATGGGGAAATCGGAAATCAGCGGGTAGAAGTAGCGGCGCACCAGGATGTCGTGCTCGCGGAAACGCTCGTACAGGGCATCGCGGCTCAACGGGAAGTCATCGCCCACCAGGATCGGGAAGTAGGCGTAGTTGTGGCCGGGGCGGTCGTCCCAGGCGCAACGGATGCCCTTCAAGCCCGCCAGGCCCTTGCGGTACAGGCCGTCGATGCGCTGGCGGCGCGCCAGGGCGCCGTCGATGTGCTTGAGTTGCAGCAGGCCGAACGCGGCGTTGATCTCGCTCATCTTGCCGTTGATGCCCGGCGCCATCACCGTCACTTCATCGGCGAACCCGAAGTTCTTCAGGTAGTTGATGCGCTGCTTGATCTTGGCGTCGGGGCAGACAATGGCGCCGCCTTCGAAGGTGTTGAACACCTTGGTGGCGTGGAAGCTGAGGATCGACAGGTCGCCGTGGCGCAAAATGCTGGTGCCTTCCTGGCGCACGGCAAAGGCGTGGGCGGCGTCGTAGATGACCTTCAGGCCATAGGTGTCGGCGATGCGCTGGATGGCGTCGACGTTGCACGGCACGCCGTAGCAATGCACCGGCAGGATGGCCGTGGTCGCTGGCGTGATGGCCTCTTCCAGCCGCGCCGGGTCAAGGTTGTAGGTGTGCGGGCAGATATCGACGAACACCGGCTTGACGCTGTTCCACAGCAGCGAGTGCGCGGTGGCCACGAACGAGTACGGCGTGGTGATCACTTCGCCGGTGATGCGCAGCGCCTGCAACGCCGTGACCAGCGCCAGGGTGCCGTTGGCGAACAGGCACAGGTGTTCTACCCCCAGGTAGTCCGCCAGGGCCTGCTCCAACTGCTCGTGGAACGGACCGGCATTGGTCAGGCGCTTGCTTTCCCAGATGGCCTCCAGGTAGGGAATGAACTCCTCCAGGGGCGGCAACAGCGGGCTGGTAACGGGGGTCTGGCTGGACATGGGGTGTTCACCGCTCTGAGCACTTCTTACGGGTGCGCTCGCCATGAAAATGACGGTGGCGCGAATGCAGAGGGGTGAAGCAAGAAGCCGGCCACAATGGACGACAGGCCCGCGCGGCCTGCCGTCCAGGGGCTATCGGGTCACGGCTGCCAGGCGCGCAACCATTGCTGCAGGGCGTCGCCGTGCAGCATGAAGTTGTCCATCACGGTCTGGCGCAAGGCATCGCCCATTTTCGCGCTGGCGTCCAGGTCCGCCAGGTGCATGCGGATCGCCTCCAGCCACTCGTGGGTGCTGTTGGTCATGACCCGGGTCACAGGGAAGTCGCTGGCATAGCTGCGGGTGGCGGTGCACACCACCGGGTAGCCGCAGGCGCCGTACTCCAGCAGCCGCAGGTTGCTCTTGCAGTCGTTGAAGATGTGCTGCTCCAACGGCGCCAGCGCCAGGTCCAGGTTCAGGCTGGCCATTTTCTGCGGGTACAGGTCCAGTGGCACCGAGGGGTGGTACTCGTGCACATACGGCATCAGTTCCGGCGGGCACATGCCCAGGAACACCCACTCCACTTCGTCGGCCAAGGCCTTGACCACGTCCTTGATCAGCAACAGGTCGCCGGTGTGGCTGGTGCCGCCACCCCAGCCCACGCGCGGCTTGCGCCCCACGCGGCGCTGGCTGGCCAGGCCGCTCCAGCGGTCGGGGGCGAGCATGTTCGGCACCACGCGGATGTCGGTGTGCATGCTGGACATGGCGTCCGCCAGCGACTGGGTGGACACCACCAGGCGGTCGCACAGGCCCACGCCACGGGCCAGGGTCTGGCGGATATCGCTGGACAGGTAGCGCCGGTGCTCGTTGAGTTTGGGCACGTCCAGCAGGTAGTCGTCGATCTCGAACACCCGGAACGCCCGGGAGAACTCCTTGACCTGGCTGATGCCTTCCACCGGGCCCGCGCTGTAGCGGCCCTGGAAGATGATGGTGTCGGGTTCGATGCGCTCGATCTCGAGGATCGACGGCGTGCCGAAGTTGAGCACGCGGGTCGCCAGCCCTGCCCGTTCCAGCTCGAACAAAGGCTGGATCAGGCGGTAGTGGCCCACGGCGCCTTTGTTGATCGGCAGGCCGAGGATGTGCGGCAGCGCCTGGCGGGCGAACGGCTGCCAGCCGCTGCGCAGGCCCACGTGCATGGTGAAGCTGGCGCCCACCAGGCTCAGGTTCTTGTTGTAGGCCGGGTCGCGGGCCAGCTTCGGCAGCCAGGCGTGGAACGCCGCGCGCTGGGCCTGGCGCCAGTCCTGCAGGGCTTGCGGGTCGGCAGCCTGCTCGTGACGGCGCAGTTGCAGGCGCGCGAACGGCGTCCACACCACCAGGTAGCCGCTCTGGCCGGCGCGCAGGCACAGGTCGACATCGGCGAAGGCATGGCCCAGGTCGCCCTCGGCCAGCCCGCCCAGTTCATCGAACAGGGCCTTGTCGATCAGCAGGCACTGCAGGCTGACCGCGCTGTAGTTCTGCACCACTTGCAAACGGTGCATGTAGCCAGGGGCGTTCACCGGGTCACCGACAAACACCGCGCCCACGGCGCCGCGCAGGCCCAGCACCAGGCCGGCGTGCTCGACGGTGCCGTTCGGCGCCTGCAGGCGCGCGCCCACCACGCCAACCTCGTGGCGACGGGCGTGCTGCAGCATCTCGTCCAGCCAGGCGCCGTCGATCACCACGCAGTCCTGGCTGAGGGTCAGCAGGTACTGGCCGCGCGCCTGGGCCGCGCCCAGGTTGAGCATGGCCGGCAAGGCGGTGGCGGCCGGCGCGTCGACAACGCGCAGCTTGGCGCCACCGACCTCGGCCATCGCCTGCAGCCAGTCGCGGGCGTCGGCCGGTTCATCGGCGGCGCTGACGATCAGCACCTCGAAGTGGCCGTAGGTGGTGTGCGTCAACAGGCTTTCCAGGCACGCCTGCAAGGCGCCCAGCCGGCCCTGGCTGGCGATGACCACCGAGACCAGCGGCTGACCGGCGTGGTGGTAGCGAATACGGTTGATCAGGCGAATGTCGGACGACTGGATGTCGTGGGCAAGCCCCAGGCGCTGCAGGTGCCGGCCGACCATCTGCGCGTTGCCTTCACGCACGCTGGCCTCGCCCAGCCAGGCGGCAAAATGCGGCCGAGCGTGCAGCAGCACCTCGCCGATGTGCTCCACGCAATGGGGGCCGTGGCTTTCCACCAGGCGGAAGATCAGGTCATGGGGGCTCAACTCGACCAGGCCGGCGGCAAACCCGCCCTGGGCAATCAACCCGGCCCGGCTGAACGCCAGGCCGCGGCCCACGTAGGGGTAGCTGCGCAGCAGGTCCAGGTTGAAATCGGGGCGAAACACCGGCGCACGATGGCCGACGTCTTCCAGGGCGTCTTCGTCCCAGTAGCAGGCCTGCATGGCGTCGCGCACGGCAATGCGCTCAGCCAGCAGCAGCAACGCGTGTTCGCTCAGGCGGTCGCCGGCGCGCAGCAGGCAGAACCAGTCGTAGCCATCCAGCTCCTGCAGCATGCTGTTCAGTTGCAGGGGCCAGTCCGCCTGTAGCGGCATGTTCAGGGTGTTGCCGATGATGGTCGGCTCTTGCGCCGTGCTGGACAGCACCAGGATGGCCTCGGCCGACCAGGTCTGCTGGCCCAGGCTTTCCAGGGTGGCCTGCAGCGCCTCTTCGCCCTGGTTGTCGATGATCACCGCGATGATCTTCGCCTGGCGCGGCCAGGTGTCGACCCGGGCCGGCAAATGCTGGCGCTGGTCGGCGGAGAAATCGCGGCACTGCAGCCACTGTTCGTACACGGCGTCGTAGTGGTCGCAATCCACGCCGACGAACTCGCGCATGGTTTCCGCCTGCACGCCGAACATGCGCCCCAGGGCCACCTCTTTCCACTCCGGCGCCGGTTCAGTGCTGTTGAGCAGCAGGTGGCGCACGCCACCGACCTTCTCCGCGCGCTCTTCCTTGCGGCCGGCCAGCAGCTGCAACAGGGCGTGCAGTTCGGCCTGGCGGGCGGCTTCCAGGTCGCTGATGTCGGCGAGGCGCAGCGGCGTCAGGCGCTCCACCGACAGGTACTGGTCCACCAGCGCCAGGTCGCCCTTGCGCAGCAGGCAGGTGTAGAGGGTGAGGTCGAGCAGCACCTCGAACGGTGCCTTCTTGTCGGTGAGCGCCGGCATCAGCCGCGCCACTTCGGCGCGGCGCATGATCACGTTGCTCAGGCCGCCGATGAAGTTGGTCGGCCACACCTCGAACATCGACACCAGGTCGAAGCCGTTGAACCGCGCATCACCGGCCACGTAGCCGAAGTTTTCCATGCGGTTGGGCATGATGCGATTGTCGGCGTCGGAGAAGTAGCGCTGGCTGGCGGCAAGGCTGACGCCGGGGAAGCGCACCAGCAGGTCCACCACCCGCGGGGTATGCTCGGGCATCAGCCAGTCTTCGTCGTAGAGCACCTTGATGAACTCGCCCTTGGCCTGGCGCACGCACTCGTTGATGGTGAGGTTGCGCCCCAGGCGACGGGCGTTGCGCACGTAGCGCAAGGCCACGTGCGCCGGCAGCTCGGCGCGCAGCGCCTGCACGGCATCGCGCACTTCCTGGCCCTGGGTGTCATCACAGACCAGCACTTCGAGGTTGGGGTAGTTCTGGCTCACCGCGCTGCGCAGGGCACGCGGGAAGTTCTCGGGATCAAGCGCGGGAATGGCGATGCTGACAAGCGGAGTGGATTTCATGCCGCGGGACTCACTCGACGGTCATCGGACGACAACCGGATACGGATAAAAATACGGCGCCAGGCTCGACCCGGTGAAGGGTCGCGAATGGCGCCGCGAAAAAATGGCACAGGGCTCAGATCTTGTTGAACAGGCTCAACTGGGCGATCTTCGCGAAGGCGGCCTGGGATGCCTCCAGCATGGTCTGCTGCAGGGTCAGGGTGATCGAGGCGGTGGCCATGTCAGTGTCGCCGATGCTCGACTGGGTGGTCTTGTTGGCCAGGCTGATCGAGGTGTTCTCGTCGGTCTGCAGGGTGATGGCGTTGTCGGTGGCGCCAATCACGCCGCGCGCGGTGCCCACCTGGGTGCTGGCCGACGACAGGTTGGCGATGGCCGAGCTGACCGAGTTCTGCAGGGCCAGCAGCTTGGTGTTGTCACCGTTGATCGGGGTGTTCAGCGCGGTGGCCAGCTTGGACAGGGTGTTGAGCACGTTCTGGGTCTTGTGGGAGTCCACCGAGACCTGGAAGGTGTCGCCGGCCGCCGGCGTGCCGCTGACGTCGAAGCTGGCGCCCGCCGCAGACACGGTGGTGCCGCTCATGGTGCCGGTGGCAATGGCCTTGCTGCTGCTGGTGTAGGGCTGGGCATACACCGCGTAGTCGGTGGCGCTGGTGAACTTGACCACCGCACCCGAGCTTGGGAACGTGCTGTTGTACGCCGCCTGGTCAGTGATGGTGCCGCTGGTCAACTGCGCGGTCGAAGTGTTGCCGGCGCTGCGCGACGGGCTCAGGGTGTCGGGGGTGCTCTGCAAGGTGATGCTGTGGCCGGCGGTAGTGCCGGTGTTGGCGGTGTCCACCTTGAGGGTGAAATCGACCCCGCGCAGGCTCAGGGTAGTGCCGGCGTCGTCGGTGGGGTCGAACGTGCCGTTGCCCGCCACTTCGGAGGTAATGTCGTTGCCCGAGCCATCGGTGATGCTGAAGGTGGTGTCACTGGTGAAATTGACGGTGTACGGCTCACCCGTAGTGAACGACTTGTTGTAGGTGGCCTCCGAGTCCATCTGGCCCGGGGAGATGGACACCTTGTTGTCATTCACGGCCGGCGAGGTGACGGTCGACGAAGTGCGGCTGGTGTTGGTGGCCTGCTCGAAGGCTTCGTAGCCGGTGACGCCGGTGGGCAGGCTGAGGGTGTCGGATACCTGCAGGCTCAGCGCGTTCTGGTCACCCTGGTAGGTGTAGGTCCCGTCGGCGTTCTGCACGTACGGCGGCGTGGTGCTCTTGGAGCCGGAGAACATGTAGTACCCCGAGGCGTCCTTGGTGTTGAGCAGGCCCAGCACGGTCTGCTGCACCTGGCTGATCTCGGCGCCGATGGACTGGCGGTCGGCATCGGTCAGCGAGCCGTCACCGGCACGTACCGACAGTTCCTGGGCGCGCTGCAGGGCGTTGTTGATGGAGTTCAACACGCTTTCCTGGTTGTTCAGCGAGTTGGTGGCCGTGGTCATGTTGGTGCTGTACTGGGTCAGCATCGAGCTCTGCTGTTGCAGCTGCAGCAGCTTGGCCGCGCCCACCGGGTCATCGCCGGCGGTCTTGATGCGCACGCCGGAGCTGATCTGCTCCTGGGTCTTGGCGGTTGCCGAGAAGGCCGAGGAGTAGTTGGCCGCGCTGGTCTCGAAGTATTGAGAGGTGGAAATACGCATGGTCGACTAGCCCTCAGAGTGCGTTGAGCAGAGTGGAAAAGGTGTCTTGCGCCGTCTTGATGATCTGCGAGGCGGCCGTGTAGTACTGCTGGTATTTCACCAGGGCGGCGGCTTCGTCATCCAGGTTCACGCCCGAGACCGAGTCGCGGTTGGCCTTGGCGGTGGTCAGCACCGTGGAGGTGGCGCTGGCATCGGTGGTGGCCTGGGCCGATTGCGCGCCCACGCCGGAGACCAGCGCCGCGTAGGCGGCGGTGAAGCTGATGCCGCCGGTGGCCGCGCCGGTGCCGACGGTGGCCGAGGTCTGCAGCCCCAGCAGCGCGGTGGCGTTGCGGTTGTCGGAGCTGCCGCTGGTGTTGAGGGCCACGCTGTAGCTGTCGTTGGCCGCCGGCGTGCCGCTGACGGTGGTGGCGAAGGTGAAGCTGGTCGGGTTGCCGGACGCGTCGTTGACCGGGTTGCCGCTGCTGTCGACGATCGGCACGCTGATGCTCAGGTTGTTGTCCGAGCCGGGCACGATGGTGCCGGTGCCGATGTTGTTGCCCTTGGCGTCGTAGACGGTGTAGCCCTGGGTGCCACCCGAGGCGGTGCCGAACACCAGCTTGACCGGGGTGGAGTTGTCCAGGCCGCTTTGCAGCGCCGCTTTCGCGGTGCTGTCGTAGACGTCCACCGAGGTGGTCAGCGACGGCTGGGTGAAGGTGGCGGTGCCCGAGTTGCTGGAGCTGGCCGTGCCGGTCAGCGGGCCGGCCAGCGCCAGGGTGCTGGTATCGGTCATGGTGGTGCTGATTTCGCTGGCGGCGTTGCGTGTCGGCACGATCTTGAAGCTGTCGCCCGCGGCCACGGCGTTGCCGTTCAACGACAGGGTGAAGCCGTCGATTTCCGGCGCCGGCGTGGTGCTCAGGTCGTAGCTGCCCATGTTGGTGCCGTCGGAGCGCGTGACGCTGTAGGCCGTGGCGCTGGTGAAGGTCACCTGGTAGTCGTTGGTGGTCAGCGCGCCAGTGTCGGCGATGGTCACGTTGAGGTTGCCCGAACCTGCGCTGTTATTCGACGAGGCCAGGCTGCGCTGGCTGATGGCGGTGGCGCTGTTGATGCTGGAGAACAGGTTCGCCCCCAGGTTGCCGTTGCTGTCCACGCCCTGGCCCAGCTGGCTGTTGATGCTGTCGGAGACCGTCAGGGCAATCTGGCCCAGGCTGTTCTGCGCTGGGTTGAGCACGTCGCTGCGGTAGCGCAGCAGGCCGCCGATGGAGCCACCGCTGACCACCGAGGTGACGTCGGTGCTGTAGTTGCCGTAGTTGACCGACAGCGCGTACTGCGACTTGTCGGTGGTGCTGGGCGCCGCCGTCAGGGTGTTGGCGGTGTTGCCGCTCACCAGCGCCTGGCCGGTGCCCAGGTACACGTCGTAGGCGCCGCTGCTGTTGGTCTGAACGGTCACGCCGACCAGTTCATTGAGCGAGCGCACGGCTTCGTTGCGGGCGTCGAGCAGGCTGTTGGGGGTGTTGCCCGAGGCAGACGCAGTGGTGATCTGCTGGTTCAGCGAGGCGATCTGCTTGGTGATGTCGTTGACCTGGCCGCTGAGGGTCGAGAGCTGCGAGTTGATGCCCGCGTTCTGCGAGGTGATCTGCGACGAAATCGAGTTGAAACGGTTGGTCAGGCTCTGGGCAGCGGTCAGCAGCAACTGGCGCGACGAGGTGTCGGTGGGGTTGGCGGACGAGGTCTGCAGGGCCGAGAAGAAGCTGGTCAGGGTCGCGCTGATGCCCGTGGCACTGTCCGACAGCAGGCTGTCCATGGTGCTGACGTTGTCGCTGTAGGTGGCCGCGTCGGCGCTCAGCGCCGTGGTGGTCTGCAGCTGCGAATCCATGTAGCTGTTGTAGATCCGGCGCACGTCGGAAATGGTGGTGCCGGTGCCAACAAAGCCCACGCCCACGTTCTGCATGGCAGCCGCGACGGACGTGGTCGACTCTCGCGAATAGCCCGCGGTGGACACGTTGGTGATGTTGTTACTGGTGACCGTCAAAGCCGTCTGGCTGGCGTTAAGCCCGGAAAGCCCGATTGAAATCAGTGACATGGTTCAAAACCTTATAAATGGGTGGAGGCACTGCCCAGCGCGTAGTTCTGGTAGCCCTTCATCTGCCTGGCTATCTGCGAAATCTTGCTGGCGTAGTCCGGATCGGTGGCGTACCCGGCCTTCTGCAACTCTTTAACAAACTGTTCTGGGTTATCGGCCGACTTCACAACACCTTGATAGCGATCGTTGCTTTGCAGCAGGGTCACCAGGTCATGGAAGCTGTCGGCGTAGGAATCGTAGGAACGGAACTGCGCCGTCTCCTTGACCATCTTGCCGTTGCGGAACTCGCTGGTGATGGCCCGCGCCTGGTCGCCCTGCCAGTTGCCGCTGGCCTTGATGCCGAACAGGTTGTGGCTGCTCTTGCCGCTTTCGTCGCGCATGACCGAGCGCCCCCAACCGGTTTCCAGTGCCGCCTGGGCCACCAGCACGCTGGGGTCGACGCCAATGCGCGCGGCGGCGTCCTTGGCCAGGGGCATCATGGTGGCGACGAATTCGTCGGCGGTGCTGAAGGCTTTCTTGGCCGGCGCCAGCGGTGGCTGGGCCACGCTGCGGCCGATGATGCGAATGTCGCCGCTGGCAATGGCCGCCTGGGCCGATTGCCATTCACCGGCGTCGCTGCCGCCGTCGGCATCGGTGCTGGTGCTGGTGGCAGCGGTCTGCGCCATGCTGCTGGCGACGTTGACCTTGATGCCATTGCGCGCCAGCGCCTGGGTGGCCGCGGCGGTGCCGTCGGTGGCCGCCGAGGTGGACGGCACGATGCCGGCCATGATGCGGTCGGCCAGCTTGCTGGGCAGCGACAGGCGGCGCTGGTTGAGCATGGCCACGTCGTTGCTGTGGGCGGTGCTGGCCGTGCCGTTGAGCGCGTGCTTGAGGTCGGCCGCCGTGTTGCGCCCGCCGTTGAGCGTGGACAGCGCCGGGGCGTTGTGGTCGAACGGGTTGGCGCCGGTGTGCTCCACGCCCTTGTTCTTGGACAACTGCCGCATCAGCACGTCCTGCAGGCCGATGCCGTTGCCCTGCTTGGACAGGGTCACGGCCAGCTGCTGGTCGTACATCGACTGATACTGCTTGGTGGTCTCGGTGTTCATCGGGTTGTCCTTGCCCAACACGTCGTTGGCCGAACGCATCGACTTGAGCATTTCACCGACGAACAGCGACTCGAACTCCTGGGCCACCTTCTTCAGGTTGGCGTCGCTGTCCTTGTCACCGGTCTTCAGCGCGTTCAGGCGATTGAGGTCCGTGTAGGCCCCGGAATCGGCGGGGGCGCTGACGCCACCTTTGGGCATGTCCATGCGCTGCTACCTCAAATCACGATCAGGTCGGCTTGCAGGGCGCCGGCCTGTTTCAGTGCTTCGAGGATGGCCATCAGGTCGCTGGGCGCCGCGCCCACCTGGTTGACCGCACGCACGATCTCGTCAAGCGTGGTGCCGGGGCCGAACTTGAACATCGGCTTGGCTTCCTGCTGGGCGTTGATCTTGGAACGCGGTACCACGGCGGTCTGGCCGTTGGACAGCGGGCCCGGCTGGCTGACGATCGGGTCTTCGGTGATGGTCACGGTGAGGCTGCCGTGGGTCACGGCGGCTGGCGAGACCTTCACGTTCTGGCCGATGACGATGGTGCCGGTACGCGAGTTGATGATGACCTTGGCCGGGGCCGCGCCTGGGTCCACTTCCAGGTTTTCCAGCACCGAGATGTAGTCCACGCGCTGGCTCGGGTCGATCGGCGCGGTGACGCGCACCGAGCCGCCGTCGATGGCCTGGGCCACGCCTGGGCCGAGCATGTTGTTGATCTTGTCGACAATGTGCTTGGCGGTGGTGAAGTCCGAACGGTTGAGGTTCAGGGTCAGGCTGTTGCCCTGGTTGAAGCCGCTCGGCACCGAACGCTCCACCGAGGCACCGCCGGGAATGCGGCCGGCCGACGGCACGTTGACGGTGATCTTGGAGCCGTCCTTGCCCTCGGCGTCGAAGCCGCCCACCACCAGGTTGCCCTGGGCGATGGCGTAGACGTTGCCGTCGATACCCTTCAGCGGGGTCATCAGCAGGCTGCCGCCGCGCAGGCTCTTGGAGTTACCGATGGACGACACGGTGACGTCGATGGTCTGGCCAGGCTTGGAGAACGGTGGCAGGTCGGCATGGATCGACACTGCCGCGACGTTTTTCAGCTGCGTGGTGCCGGTACCGGTGGGCACCTTGATGCCGAATTGCGCCAGCATGTTGTTGAAGGTCTGCAGGGTGAACGGGGTCTGGGTGGTCTGGTCACCCGTACCGTCCAGGCCCACCACCAGGCCGTAGCCGATCAACTGGTTGGAGCGCACGCCGGAAATGCTCGCGATGTCCTTGAGGCGCTCGGCCTGGGCGGCGCTGGCCGCTCCCAGTGCCGCGGCAGCCAGCAGGGTCACGGCCATCAGGTGCTTGAATTTACGCATGGTCGTGGACACCTAGAAAGGCCAGTAGGGGCTCATGAAGAAACGGTCAAGCCAACCGGTCTGGTTGGACTCGGCGAACGCGCCGGTGCCCGAATAGGTAATGCGTGCGTCGGCGACACGGGTCGACGACACGGTGTTGTCGGTGGCGATGTCGTCGGCACGGATCAGGCCGGCGATGCGCACCAGCTCTTCGCCGGTGTTGAGCGTCAGCCATTTCTCGCCGCGCACGGACAAGATGCCGTTGGGCAGCACGTCGGCCACGGTCACGGTGATCGAACCGGTCAGGCTGTTGGCCTGGTCGGCCTTGGCGGTGCCGTCGGTGGCGCGGGTGCCGGTGTAGCCGGCGTCCAGGCTCAGCTTGCCGCCGGTCAGCGGGTTGGTGGTGGACGCGCCACCGCCAAACAGCGAGGTCAGGCCCAGGGAGGTGCTGGAGTCCTTGGTCAGCTTGGAGTCGGCGCTCTTGCTGGCCGCGGTCTTCTCGGCCAGGGTCACGGTGATGATGTCCCCTACCCGGAACGCCTTGCGGTCGGTGTACAGGTTCTGGTCGAAGCCGGACTGGTAAATCGAGCCGTTGTTGGACGCCGCAGGCAGCGGGGTGCGTGGCAGCACCGGCGCGTAGTACGGGTCATTGGGCTTGGGCGGCGGCGACATGCAACCCGACAACAAAGCGATCCCACTCAAGGCAAGAACACTGGACAAACGACTCATGACACTGACCTCACGATGAAGCTGGCGCCGGCGGCGCCGTGTGGCTGGATTACAGATTCTGCGTTACGTACTGGAGCATCTGGTCGGCGGTCGAGATCACTTTGGAGTTCATCTCGTAGGCGCGCTGGGTGGTGATCATGTTCACCAGCTCTTCAACGGTGCTGACGTTGGAGTTTTCCAGGGTGTTCTGCAGGGTGGTGCCGAAGCCGTTGAGGCCCGGGGTACCCACTTGCGGCGCGCCGCTGGAAGCGGTTTCCAGGTACAGGTTGCTGCCGATGGCCTGCAGGCCGGCCGGGTTGATGAAGTCAGCGGTCTGCAGGTTGCCGATCACGGTCGAGGTGGCGCTGGTGGCGGTGGTGATCGACACGGTGCCGTCGGTGCCCACGGTGAAGGTCTGGGCGTTGGTCGGTACCACGATGGCCGGGTTCAGGGCGTTGCCGCTGGCGGTCACGATCTGGCCGTTGGAGTCCAGGTGGAAAGTACCGTCGCGGGTGTACGCGGTGGTGCCGTCCGGCTGGGTGATCTGGAAGAAACCACGGCCGTTGATGGCCATGTCCAGCGGCTGGTCAGTGGTGGCCAGGCTGCCGGCGGTGAAGTTCTTCTGGGTGCCGACGATGCGCACGCCGGTACCCAGCTGCAGGCCCGACGGCAGCTCGGTGTCGGTGGTGGAGTTGGCACCTGGCTGGCGCTTGGTCTGGTACAGCAGGTCCTGGAACTCGGCGCGGTCGGCCTTGAAGCCGGTGGTCGAGACGTTGGCCAGGTTGTTGGAAATGGTCGTCAGGTTCATGTCCTGAGCGGCCAGACCGGTCTTGCTGACGTATAGTGCCGGAAGCATTCTGTTCTCCTAAGTGCGCGCCTGTTTTTCGCCGCGCCCAGTCATTTATCAGGTGTTCTGCAAGACCCGCGCCATGGACTCATCGTCCTCCTTGGCGGTGGTCATCATCTTGATGTGCAGTTCGAATTGCTTGGACAGGGCCAGCACCGAGGTCATCTCTTCCACGGCGTTGACGTTGCTGGCCTGCAGGAAGCCGGAGGTCACGCTGGAGGTGGCGTCGGCCGCGGCCGGTTGGCCGTCCTTGGTGTGCAGCAAGCCGTCGGTGCCCTTGACCAGGTTGCGCGGGTCGGGCTTGACCAGCTTGATGCGGTCCACCTGGGCCATCACTTCCGGGCCCTGGCCCATGGAGCGAACGCTGATGGTGCCGTCGGCGCCCACCTCGATCTGCTGCTGGGGCGGCACGGCAATCGGACCGCCGTTGCCCATGACCGGCAAACCATTGCCGTCGCGCAGCACGCCCAGGGCGTCGACGTTCATGCTGGCCATGCGCACATAGCCCTCGCTGCCGTCGGGCGATTGCACGGCGATGTAGCTGTCGCCGTCGGCGGCCACGTCCAGGTCACGGCCGGTTGCCACCATGGCGCCGGGGGTGAAATCGGTGCCGGGGTTTTCGGTCATGGCGTAGGCGCGCGAGGCGTATACGTCGCCAAACACCGGCATGGAGCGGGCCTGCTCGAGGTCGCGCTGGAAGCCGTTGGTGGAAACGTTGGCCAGGTTGTTGGCGTGAGCCTTCATGGCCAATGAGTTCTGATTGGCCCCGCTCGTAGCCACGTAAAGCATTTTGTCCAAGGTATGTCTCCCATGACGGGCGAATGCCGCCGACCACTGTTCTGAATGGGATATAGCAACAAGCGGGCCAAGGTTGGAAAAGCCTTTGTGTGCCCGGTGTTACAGGGTGATTGCCGGGGTTGGCGCCCTGCCCTGCCCCCGGCCGAGTCGGAAAAACGGCGCGTGGCTGCCGGTTGGCGGCAAGGGGCGCCAGAAAACCGGAGCCGCTCCCCTGTAGCAGCGGCCGCAGGCCGCGTCGTTGACGCCGCAACTTCGCCTGAAACACCGAGGCGTATGCGACGCCGCCTTCGGCAGCTGCTACGGGGGAGCGGGCACAAAAAAACCCGGGCTTTGGGCCCGGGCTTTGTAGTGCTGCCGACAACTATCAAGTCATCTGGATAGTGGTCTGCATGATGGTGCTTTCGGTGGAGATGGTCTTGGCGTTGGCCTGGTAGTTGGACTGCGCCTTGATCAGGTTCACCAGCTCAGCGGTCAGGTCGACGTTGGAGTCTTCCAGCGACGAGGCGCTCAGCGAACCCATGGTGCCGCTGCTAGGGGTGCCGATCACCGGCACGCCCGAGGCGTAGGTTTCACGCCAGTCGGTGCCACCAGCCGGGCTCAGGCCCTGCACGTTGGCGAAGTTGGCCAGGGCCACCTGGCCGATGACGTTGGTCTTGCCGTTGGTGAAGGTAGCGGTCAGCTGGCCGGTGTCGCTCACCGACAGGGCCGACAGTTCGCCGGTGGCGTAGCCGTCCTGGTCCTTGGCAGTCGTGGCCGAGGTGGCGTTGTACTGGGTCAGGTTGGACATGTCCAGGGTGATATTCGCGGTAGCGGAAGCACCGTTGGAGGCGTAGGTACCGTCGCTCTGCTCGGCAGCAGGCACCCAGCCGGCGAGGCTGAAGGTACCGTCGTCGTTCACGGTCAGGCCACCGGTCACGGCGCCGGCGGTGTAGCTGTACGAACCGTCGGAGTTGAACGTGACCGGGTTGGCCAGCGGCGTGGTGGACGTCGGGTCGGTCGGGTTGACGCCGTCGATGGTGGTGTACATGGTCCAGCTGTTCGACGTGTCATCCTTCACGAAGTACTGGTTCAGCTGGTGGGCGTTGCCCTGGCTGTCATAGACGTCGGTGTTGAAGGTGTAGTTGTAGCTGCTGGTGTTCGAGGCAGTGAACGGGCTGACGGTCGGGGCGGTCGCACTGGAGTTCAGGTTGACGGTTTCCGAGATGCTGCTGGTCGCCTTGGGCGCCAGGTTGGACGTGTCGATGGCCAGGTTCGACAGCACGCCCGAGGTCAGCTTGCCGGTGGAGTCAGTGGTGTAGCCCTGCAGGTTGTTGCCGCTGGCATCGACGATGTTGCCGGACTTGTCGCTGTAGAAGGCACCGGCACGGGTGTACAGCTTCGAGCCGTTGTCGCTGAGCACGAAGAAACCGTTGCCGTTGATGGCCATGTCCAGGCTGTTGCCGGTGGACTCGATGTTGCCCTGGGTGAACTGCTGCGACACGGCGGCAGTGGTCACGCCGCTACCGACGGTGGTCTTGCCCGAGGTGCCACGGATGGACTGGGCATACTGGTCGGCGAATTCGGTGCGCGACGATTTGAAACCGGTGGTGGCGACGTTGGCAATGTTGTTGCCGGTGACGTCCAGGGCTTTGTTGGCTGCTGCCAGGCCACTGAGGCCGACGTTGAAAGACATGTTTTCACTCCTGCGCCGTAGCCGGCATTAAATTCCGATGGTTTGGACAGCAGACAGGGCAACACTGGAGCCCGTTGCCAGGTTCAGCGTCATTTCACCGCCGCTGGTGGTGGCCATGGTCACGCTGTTGACCGTGGTCGGCAGGTTGGTGGTCATGACTGTCGAGGTACCGTCGATGGTGGCAACCGCCTTGAAGGTGTAGTTGCCGGAGGCCGCGGTGTTGCCGTCGCCATCCTTGCCATCCCAGGTGAAGCTGTAGGTGCCGGCCGACTGGGTGCCCTCGTCGAGGGTACGCACCAGGGTGCCGTCACTGTTGTAGACGCCAATGGTGTTGCTGGTGCTGGAACCGGTCAGGTTCACCGAGCCGGTCAGGCCCTTGCTGGTGTCGACGTCGGCGGTGGTGCCGGTGACGATGACCGAGTGGCCGACCAGCGAGGACGCCTGCAGGGCCTGGGACGACTGGTACGAGGTGAGGATGGTGCTCACCGAGTCGTTGAGGCTCTGCATGCTTTCCAGGCTGCTGAACTGGGCCAGCTGCGAAACGAATTCGCTGTTGTCCTGTGGGTCCAGGGGGTTCTGGTTCTGCATCTGGGTAACCAGCAGTTGCAGGAACGCGTCCTTGCCCAGCGCACTGCCCGCGGTACCGGTGGAGCTGTCGGTGGTACTGGTGGTTTTCTGCAGTGACGTCAGGACGGACGAAGCCGAGGTGCTGTCAGTTGTTGTGGTCATGTTCTTGCGCCCCTATCACTGACCCAGGGTCAGGACTTTCTGCATCATGGTTTTCGCGGTATTCATGATGTCCGCGTTGGTCTGGAACGAACGGCTGGCGGAGATCATGTCGGCCATCTCCTCCACCACGTTGACGTTCGGGTAGTACACGTAGCCGTCTTTGTTGGCCGCCGGGTTCTTGGGCTCGTAGCGAGCTTCCAGGTTGCTCTGGTCCTCGACCACGCCCGACACCTGCACACCGCTGCCGGCGGCGTCCTGGTCCTGGAACAGCGAGCCGCTGTCGCCGGTGGATTGGGTCTGGTCGAACACGGTGGCGAACACCGGGTGGCGCGCGCGGTAGGTCTGGTCGATGCTCGACGAGACGGTCTCGGCGTTGGCGATGTTACTGGCGACGGTGTTCAGGCGAGTGGTCTGGGCACTCATGCCGGTACCGGCAATGTTGAAAACGCTGGCTAGAGACATGAATCACTCCCCACGGATGGCTGACACCAGCCCTTTGAATTTGGCGTTGAGCAGGGTGAAGCTGGCCTGGAAGTTCACCGAGTTCTGCGCGTAGTTGGCTTGTTCCACCTGCGCGTCCACGGTGTTCTGGTCCAGCGAGGGCGAGCTGGGGGTGCGGTACAGCAATTGCTGGTCACCCATGCTCAGGCCTTCGGCCTCGATGTGCTTGTCGTTGGTCCGCTCCAGCTCGAACGTGCCGTTCTGGCGCTTGTCGCCTTCGGCCTGCAGCACGGCGGCAAAGTCCAGGTCACGCGCCTTGTAGTTGGGCGTGTCGGCGTTGGCCAGGTTGTTGGCCAGCACTTCGGCGCGCTGGGCGCGGAACGCCAGTGCCTGCTCGTGGATGCCCAGCGCTTTGTCGAAACTGATGCTCATGGTGGAAACCTTTAAACGGCGGACCGGATGTTGGTGACAGAGAGATAGCAAGGCCCGTGCCAAACTGCGCGAGGCCCGGTTTTGCTGGGGTTTGGGGAAAGTGGCAAGCGGCAATGCCAGAAAAGCGGCAAGCGGGTTCCGCTGGGTGCCAACAAAGCGGCAATACCCGATTGCCGCTTTGCATGGCCCGGAACACCACCCCGTAGCGGCAACTGTCTTTGTGGGAGCTGGCTTGCCAGCGAGTTTTCAGAGCCTCAACAGCTCGCTGGCAAGCCAGCTCCCACAGTATGTAGCAGCTGCCGAAGGCTGCGTCCCCACCCCAAACGCCAAAAACAACAAAGGCCCCGAAGGGCCTTTGCGTTATTTCGCCTGGTAGATGATGCCCGGGCTGCACTGGACCATCTGGTAATGGTCCGGCAGGCCGTTCAGCGCCTCGGACGCGCCAAGGAACAGGTAGCCACCGGGCTTGAGGGTGCCATGGATGCGCATCAGGATGTCTTTCTTCACCTGGGCGGAGAAGTAGATCAGCACGTTGCGGCAGAACACCACGTCGAACTTGCCCAGCGCCGCGTAGCTGTCCAGCAGGTTGAACGAGCGGAACTCCACGCGGCTGCGAATCGGCGCCTTCACCGCCCAACGGCCAGGGCCCTTGGTGTCGAAGTAGCGCTGCAGGCGGTCCGCCGACAGGCCGCGGCCGATGGCCAGGCTGTCGTACTCGCCGCTCTTGCAGTTGGTGAGCATGGAACCGGACAGGTCGGTGGCGACGATCTGCGCACCGGCCTTGAGCTGGCCCAGGTTGGTACGCTCGAACTCGTCGATGGTCATGGACAGCGAATAGGGCTCCTGGCCCGACGAGCAGGCCGCCGACCAGATGCGCAGGCGCTGGCCCGGCGCGTTCTTGACGAACTCGGGGATGACCTTGTTCTTCATCACCTCGAAGGGGTAGGTATCGCGAAACCACAGGGTTTCGTTGGTGGTCATGGCGTCCACCACCTGCTCGCGCAGGCCACTGCGCGGCTGGGTCTGGATGCGCTGCACCAACTCGCCCAGGGACTTGATGCCCTGCTGTTCCATCAGCTTGTTGAGACGGCTGGAAACAAGATATTGCTTATTCTCGCCCAACAGAATGCCACAGGCTTTTTCCAGGAAGACCCGGAACTGTTCGAAATCCAAATTACCCGTAGACAATGGTGCCGCCTCTCAAATCGTCGTTCGTGCCTGGGGCATTATGCCCCGGGCGTTAGCCTGCTGCCTTGATCCGGTCAACCACGCGCTGGGCCAGGTCATCCGGCCGGAACTTGGCTAGGAAGTCGTCTGCCCCCACCTTCTTCACCATCGCCTGGTTGAACACCCCCGACAGGGAAGTATGCAGGGTGATGTGCAGGTTCTTCATGCGTGGGTCGCTGCGGATCTCCGCAGTCAAGGTATAGCCGTCCATCTCGGGCATTTCGATGTCGGAGATCATCATGAGGAATTCTTCCTCGGGATGCTTGCCTTCATCCACCAGCTTACGCAGGTAATCCAGCGCCTGCCGCCCGTCGTTCAATGCCACCACTTCCACGCCCACGGTCTGCAGGCAACGGGTCACCTGCTTGCGCGCCACCGACGAGTCATCCACGGTCAACACCCGCAGCGACACCGCCTTGTGCTGGGTTTCCTCATCCACCACGCCGACGGAAATCGATTCGGAGGTGGGCGCCACTTCCGCTAGGATTTTCTCCACATCGATGATTTCGACGAGCTTGTTGTCCACCCGAGTCACGGCCGTGAGGTAATGATCACGACCCGTGCCCTTGGGTGGCGGATGAATCTCTTCCCAGTTCATGTTGACGATGCGCTCTACCGAGTGCACCAGGAAGCCCTGGATCTTGGTGTTGTACTCCGTGATGATCACGAAGGTGTTCTTGATGTCCTGCAGACCGGGCGCACCGGTTGCCATTGCCAGATCGAGGATCGGGATGGTCGCCCCACGAATATTCGCCACACCGCGCACTACCGGGCTGGACTTGGGCATCACGGTCAGGTTCGGGCATTGCAGCACCTCCCGCACCTTGAACACGTTGATGCCATACAGCTGCGAACCGTTGAGCCGGAACAACAACAGTTCCAGGCGGTTCTGCCCTACCAGTTGAGTGCGCTGGTTCACCGAATCCATTACACCAGCCATGCCCGTGACTCCTTAAACCTTCGCGTGGATCGTACCTGAACATTGAGTCGGCACGACCCTTGCTTTTTGTAATGTATGAACGCAAAAACGACATTTTCCCGACGCATGGCACAGAGACTACTCTGCGGATTCGCCGTGTTGTGCATTTTTGGATTCGGCGGTGCCTCCCAGGCCGAAGAGTTCACAACTCCTGAGCAGCTTATCGGTACCACCCAGGGTTTTCTTGAGTTCACCGTAGAAGATTATCTGGCAACCAGCCAGACCGAAGGTCGCTACGAGATACAGGTCAACCCGCTTGACCCGCGCCTGCGCATGGGGCTATGCGACAAGGAATTGACAGCGGCGCTGCAAAGCCCTGCCACACCTATAGGCCGCGTGTCGGTGCGCGTGCGCTGTGACGGCAGCTCGCCCTGGACGGTGTTCGTGCCCGCCCAGGTGAAGCTGTTCCGCGACGTGGTGATCACCACCCGCCCGCTCAAGCGCGACAGCGTCATCGAGGACGGCGACGTGGCCATGCGCGAACGCGACGTCGGGCTGCTGCCCCAGGGCTACCTGACGGCACTGGATCAGGCAGTGGGCCAGAAGCTTCTCCGACCAACGGTAAACGACCAGGTATTGAGCCCGGCCCACGTGGAAGCGCCTGACACCATCAAGAAAGGCGACAACGTGGTGATCACCGCCACCACCGGCACCTTGGCGGTGAAAATGCCCGGTGAGGCCCTGTCAAAAGGAGCCATGAGCGAGCAGATCCGGGTGCGCAACCTGAACTCCAACCGCGTGATCAAGGCCCGCGTCACCGGCCCAGGCCAGGTGGAAGTGGCTATGTAAACGCTGGCGGTTCGCGGCGTATTTTCCTAGACTGGGAGCATCGCAGCCCCCAGTTCTGGCGCATCGGCGCTTTGTATCAAAGTGCCTAAAGTTATTCGGGGTTTGGCCGAAAACAAGGCAAGCGTCCAAATACCCAGAGGTTTTTCATTATGGTTATCGACTTCAGTCGTTTGAACAGTTCCTCGCAGGTGTCGACCTCGACACGTACGAGCGGCACCAAGGACACCGCCACCGATACATCGGTGAGCACCGACACGTCCGCGGCCACCACTGCGTCCACTGGCAGCGCCAGCGGCGGGGAATCCGTACACCTGAGTTCCGAGGCTCAGCAGTTGCAGAAAGTCACTGACAAGCTGCGCGACCAGCCGACTGTCGACAGTGCCCGCGTGGCGCAGTTGAAAGCCGCTGTTGCCGATGGCAGCTATAAAGTGGATAGCAGCCGCGTAGCCAGCAAACTGCTAAATTTCGAAGCCCAGCGCTAGGGCCCCCGCCCTGCGCCGAGGCTTCTGGACGCTTGAATACCAGAGCCAGCCATGCACGACAGAAACCTACTGCTGTTGATTGAAGAAGATATTGCTCCGGCGCAGCAACTGCTCGCCCTGCTCCAGCAAGAGTCGCTGGCCCTGCACGGCCGCGACATGCCGCTGCTGGAAAATATCCTGGCGCAAAAACAGTCGTTGATCGTTCTGCTCGAACAGCATGGCCGTAAACGCACCGAGATACTGCTCAATCTCAAGTTGACCGCTGACCGTAATGGCCTGGAAATCCTGGCCCAACACACGCACCTTGGAGCCGACCTCCTGGCTCGGGGCGATCTGCTCACGGGGCTGCTGGCCGACTGCCAGGCAGTGAATGAGCAGAACGGCAAGCTGATTCGCCTGCAACAACTCACCACCGCCAACCAGATGCGCATTCTCATGGGCGGTGAAACCCCCTCGCTTTATGATGCCCGAGGCTCCACGTCAAAACTGGCCAAGCCTCGTCCGCTTAGTCAGGCTTGACCTTCCTTACCAAGGCGTGGAACATGCTGCCATAAAGCCAGCACCTGCGTGTGTCGTTTTTTGCCTGGAGATTGATAAACCGTGTTCAATGCCACAAACGCGGAAGACGCTCCGCAGCCCCCCAAGGTGCTGACAACGCCCCTGGAAATCGCCGCCAACCTGCGTGCGCTGCTGCAGAGCCATGATCCTTTGATCATCACCTTTCATGAGCGCAGCCAGCGCTTCCAGACCTACCTGGTCGAACTGGACAAGGACAGCAATGTCCTGGCGTTCGACGAGATGATCCCGCGCGACGGCGAGAAATTCCTCGCCGCCGGCGAGCCTTTCAAGGTGGAAGGCTTCCATGATGGCGTGCGCATCGCCTGGGACGTCAACGACGTCCTGACCATCGACGAGAACGACGGCGGCCGCGTGTACCACGGTCCGCTGCCGACCGAGGTGGTCTACCACCAGCGCCGCAATGCCTTCCGTGCCGCGCTCAAGCTGGCCCACCTGGTGGACGTCGAGATTGCCGGCGAGAAGCTCAAGGGCGAGTTCGTCGGCAAGTTGCTGGACATCTCCGCCACCGGCTGCAAGCTGCGTTTTGAAGGCGACATCTCCGAGCGCCTGCAGCTGGGCCAGGTGTATGACCGCTTCGTGGCCAACCTGCCGTTCGGCAAGATGACCGCTCCGGTCGAGCTGCGCCACCTGCACTTCGAGGAGCGCATCAACACCACGTTCGCCGGCATGCGCTTCCATAACATGACCGGGCTGGTGCAGCGCCAGGTAGAGCGCTTCGTGTTCGACCTGCAGCGCGAGGCGCGGCGGTTCGACAAGGACGATTACTGAGTTGATCGCCCCATGAAAAAAGGCCCGGTATTGAATACCGGGCCTTTTTTGTTGCGCCGCCTTATTGCTCTTCTTCGCTCAGGCTGCGGCCTACCACCTTCTTGCCGTCACCCATCTCCGCGGCCTCGTCCAGCTCATCGGCCATAGGCTCGACCTGGACGTCCACCGGCGCTTCGGGCGTGTGCTCGTTGCTGACGTGCATCTGGTCGTGCACCGACTGCTCGTCCACCCGTGGGTCCAGGGCGGCCACCAGCGGCGAACTGGTCATGCTGTCCGGCATGGCCACGTGATGCAGCGGCGCGTCGTCCACCTGGTGCAGGTTGGTGACGGCCTTGGGCCGGATACGCCACACCAGCACGAAGGCAAAGAAGCTGAAGAACGCATAGAGCATGTGGCTGCCGAACGACTTCATCAGCACGCCGGCCGCCAACGGCCCGACACTGGCGCCCACGCCGTAGGTCACCAGCAGCATGGCCGTCAGCGAGACACGGCGGTCAGGCTCGACGTGGTCGTTGGAGAAGGCGTTGGCCAGCGGGTACAGGCAGAACTGCAGCAGCGACACCAGGAAGCCGACGCCGAACAGCACTTCCAGGGGCACGCTGGGCATTATGGCCAGCGGCAACGCGGCAATGGCCAGGCAGAAGGCGAAGGTGCGGATCAGCACGGCGCGGTCGTAGCGGTCGGACAGCCAGCCCAGCGGCCACTGCACCAACAGCCCGGCAAAGATGCAACAGCCCATGAACAGGCCGACCTGCTCGGTGCTCAGGCCCTGCTGGGAGGCGTACAGCGGCGCCAGGCCGTAGAACGAACCCACGATCAACCCTGAGCCCAGTACGGTGCTCAGGGACTGCGGTACGCGCTTGAGGAAGAAGCGTGGCTCCATGGGCGCCGGCTTCAGCGGCGCCGGGTGGATGCGCTGGGTCATGGCCACCGGCACCAGGCACAGGGCGAAGCACAGGGCCACCAGCATCAGCAGCTCAGGGCCCAGCTGCGGGTGCACCACCAGGATCAGTTGCCCCAGCACCAGGCCCAGGTAGGAGGCGATCATGTAGCCACTGAACACCGCGCCACGCTGCTTGGCGTCGGCCTGCTCGTTGAGCCAGCTCTCGATGACCATGTACTGGCACATCATGCCCAGGCCCACGATCATCCGCAGGAACAGCCAGGCCGGCAGGTAGTCCACCAGGCCGTGGCCCAGCACCGCCGCACAGACAATGCCGGCACAGGTGGCATAGGCACGGATGTGCCCTACCCTCCCGATCAGCCGGTGGCCGATCTTGCCACCCAGCACCAGGCCGAAATAGTTGGCGGCCATCAAGGCCCCCACCCATAGGCCATCCACATGCTCGGCAGCCAGGCGCAGGGCCAGGTAGGTGCTTAGCAGGCCCGAGCCGATCAACATCATCAACGCGGCGAAATACAACGCTCGAAAAGGTTTCCAGATCTGGCGCATCGGCGTTCCGAGCGGCTCCTTGAGGTCGGGTGGCAAATTACGCTACAGGGTAGGTTGCCTGACGCGGATTTGCATGCGATTTCGAACCTCGCCACCACAATGTCCGTAGCAGCGGCCGCAGGCCGCGTCCTAGGTTTCCAGGGTGCCCGGTCGTTACGCGGGGGCTTTGGACGCGGCCTGTGGCCGCTGCTACGTGCGGTGTACCTGACATGGCGCCCACGCGCCCCCGTAGCAGCGGCCGCAGGCCGCGTCCAAGGACTTTTTGCGCACGCCACAAAGACAAAACCCCCACCTGCCTTCGCAGATGGGGGTTTCGGAATTTAATCTTGACGATGACCTACTCTCACATGGGGAAACCCCACACTACCATCGGCGATGCATCGTTTCACTGCTGAGTTCGGGATGGGATCAGGTGGTTCCAATGCTCTATGGTCGTCAAGAAATTCTGTAGCCAGGATGCCCTTTGGGAGGCACTCCAGCGAATCGGGTATGTGATGGTATTTGTGAAATGCAAACTTTCGGTTCGTATCATCTTCACAACACCGCAATCTGGTCTGTTCGACGCAAATTGCTTGGGTGTTATATGGTCAAGCCTCACGGGCAATTAGTATTGGTTAGCTCAACGCCTCACAGCGCTTACACACCCAACCTATCAACGTCGTAGTCTTCGACGGCCCTTCAGGGAACTCAAGGTTCCAGTGAGATCTCATCTTGAGGCAAGTTTCCCGCTTAGATGCTTTCAGCGGTTATCTTTTCCGAACATAGCTACCCGGCAATGCCACTGGCGTGACAACCGGAACACCAGAGGTTCGTCCACTCCGGTCCTCTCGTACTAGGAGCAGCCCCTCTCAAATCTCAAACGTCCACGGCAGATAGGGACCGAACTGTCTCACGACGTTCTAAACCCAGCTCGCGTACCACTTTAAATGGCGAACAGCCATACCCTTGGGACCGGCTTCAGCCCCAGGATGTGATGAGCCGACATCGAGGTGCCAAACACCGCCGTCGATATGAACTCTTGGGCGGTATCAGCCTGTTATCCCCGGAGTACCTTTTATCCGTTGAGCGATGGCCCTTCCATACAGAACCACCGGATCACTAAGACCTACTTTCGTACCTGCTCGACGTGTCTGTCTCGCAGTCAAGCGCGCTTTTGCCTTTATACTCTACGACCGATTTCCGACCGGTCTGAGCGCACCTTCGTACTCCTCCGTTACTCTTTAGGAGGAGACCGCCCCAGTCAAACTACCCACCATACACTGTCCTCGATCCGGATAACGGACCTGAGTTAGAACCTCAAAGTTGCCAGGGTGGTATTTCAAGGATGGCTCCACGCGAACTGGCGTCCACGCTTCAAAGCCTCCCACCTATCCTACACAAGCAAATTCAAAGTCCAGTGCAAAGCTATAGTAAAGGTTCACGGGGTCTTTCCGTCTAGCCGCGGATACACTGCATCTTCACAGCGATTTCAATTTCACTGAGTCTCGGGTGGAGACAGCGCCGCCATCGTTACGCCATTCGTGCAGGTCGGAACTTACCCGACAAGGAATTTCGCTACCTTAGGACCGTTATAGTTACGGCCGCCGTTTACCGGGGCTTCGATCAAGAGCTTCGCGTTAGCTAACCCCATCAATTAACCTTCCGGCACCGGGCAGGCGTCACACCCTATACGTCCACTTTCGTGTTTGCAGAGTGCTGTGTTTTTAATAAACAGTCGCAGCGGCCTGGTATCTTCGACCGGCATGGGCTTACGGAGCAAGTCCTTCACCCTCACCGGCGCACCTTCTCCCGAAGTTACGGTGCCATTTTGCCTAGTTCCTTCACCCGAGTTCTCTCAAGCGCCTTGGTATTCTCTACCCAACCACCTGTGTCGGTTTGGGGTACGGTTCCCGGTTATCTGAAGCTTAGAAGCTTTTCTTGGAAGCATGGCATCAACCACTTCGTCGCCTAAAGGCAACTCGTCATCAGCTCTCGGCCTTAGGATCCCGGATTTACCTAAGATCCCAGCCTACCACCTTAAACTTGGACAACCAACGCCAAGCTGGCCTAGCCTTCTCCGTCCCTCCATCGCAATAACCGGAAGTACAGGAATATTAACCTGTTTTCCATCGACTACGCTTTTCAGCCTCGCCTTAGGGACCGACTAACCCTGCGTCGATTAACGTTGCGCAGGAAACCTTGGTCTTTCGGCGTGGGTGTTTTTCACACCCATTGTCGTTACTCATGTCAGCATTCGCACTTCTGATACCTCCAGCAAGCTTCTCAACTCACCTTCACAGGCTTACAGAACGCTCCTCTACCGCATCACCCAAAGGTGATACCCGTAGCTTCGGTGCATGGTTTGAGCCCCGTTACATCTTCCGCGCAGGCCGACTCGACTAGTGAGCTATTACGCTTTCTTTAAAGGGTGGCTGCTTCTAAGCCAACCTCCTAGCTGTCTAAGCCTTCCCACATCGTTTCCCACTTAACCATGACTTTGGGACCTTAGCTGACGGTCTGGGTTGTTTCCCTTTTCACGACGGACGTTAGCACCCGCCGTGTGTCTCCCATGCTCGGCACTTGTAGGTATTCGGAGTTTGCATCGGTTTGGTAAGTCGGGATGACCCCCTAGCCGAAACAGTGCTCTACCCCCTACAGTGATACATGAGGCGCTACCTAAATAGCTTTCGAGGAGAACCAGCTATCTCCGAGCTTGATTAGCCTTTCACTCCGATCCACAGGTCATCCGCTAACTTTTCAACGGTAGTCGGTTCGGTCCTCCAGTCAGTGTTACCTAACCTTCAACCTGCCCATGGATAGATCGCCCGGTTTCGGGTCTATACCCAGCGACTAAACGCCCTATTAAGACTCGCTTTCGCTACGCCTCCCCTATTCGGTTAAGCTCGCCACTGAATATAAGTCGCTGACCCATTATACAAAAGGTACGCAGTCACAGAACAAAGTCTGCTCCCACTGCTTGTACGCATACGGTTTCAGGATCTATTTCACTCCCCTCTCCGGGGTTCTTTTCGCCTTTCCCTCACGGTACTAGTTCACTATCGGTCAGTCAGTAGTATTTAGCCTTGGAGGATGGTCCCCCCATATTCAGACAAAGTTTCTCGTGCTCCGTCCTACTCGATTTCATTGATAAGAGATTTTCGCGTACAGGGCTATCACCCACTATGGCCGCACTTTCCAGAGCGTTCCGCTAATCTCAAATCAACTTAAGGGCTGGTCCCCGTTCGCTCGCCACTACTAAGGGAATCTCGGTTGATTTCTTTTCCTCAGGGTACTTAGATGTTTCAGTTCCCCTGGTTCGCCTCTTGCACCTATGTATTCAGTACAAGATAACCATCTTATGATGGCTGGGTTCCCCCATTCAGACATCTCCGGATCACAGTCTGTTTGCCGACTCCCCGAAGCTTTTCGCAGGCTACCACGTCTTTCATCGCCTCTGACTGCCAAGGCATCCACCGTATGCGCTTCTTCACTTGACCATATAACCCCAAGCAATCTGGTTATACTGTGAAGACGACATTCGCCGAAAATTTGCATGCTTGCTCAATTAAGAGCAGTCACAAATTTTACCTTAGCCTGATCCGTTACCAGTGAAAGTAACGTTCAGTCTATCTTTCTATCACATACCCAAATTTTTAAAGAACGATTCTGATAAAGTTCAGAAATCAACATTCGATGCGAATGCTCATTTCTAAGCTTTGACACGGTAGCAAGGGGTGGTGGAGCCAAGCGGGATCGAACCGCTGACCTCCTGCGTGCAAGGCAGGCGCTCTCCCAGCTGAGCTATGGCCCCAACAAGAAACTGGTGGGTCTGGGCAGATTCGAACTGCCGACCTCACCCTTATCAGGGGTGCGCTCTAACCAACTGAGCTACAGACCCAGTTAAGAGCTGTTACCGATATCGTCTTCTTCAATGAATCAAGCAATTCGTGTGGGAGCTCATGATACAGCTGATGTCGTCGATTAAGGAGGTGATCCAGCCGCAGGTTCCCCTACGGCTACCTTGTTACGACTTCACCCCAGTCATGAATCACACCGTGGTAACCGTCCCCCCGAAGGTTAGACTAGCTACTTCTGGTGCAACCCACTCCCATGGTGTGACGGGCGGTGTGTACAAGGCCCGGGAACGTATTCACCGCGACATTCTGATTCGCGATTACTAGCGATTCCGACTTCACGCAGTCGAGTTGCAGACTGCGATCCGGACTACGATCGGTTTTGTGAGATTAGCTCCACCTCGCGGCTTGGCAACCCTCTGTACCGACCATTGTAGCACGTGTGTAGCCCAGGCCGTAAGGGCCATGATGACTTGACGTCATCCCCACCTTCCTCCGGTTTGTCACCGGCAGTCTCCTTAGAGTGCCCACCATAACGTGCTGGTAACTAAGGACAAGGGTTGCGCTCGTTACGGGACTTAACCCAACATCTCACGACACGAGCTGACGACAGCCATGCAGCACCTGTCTCAATGTTCCCGAAGGCACCAATCCATCTCTGGAAAGTTCATTGGATGTCAAGGCCTGGTAAGGTTCTTCGCGTTGCTTCGAATTAAACCACATGCTCCACCGCTTGTGCGGGCCCCCGTCAATTCATTTGAGTTTTAACCTTGCGGCCGTACTCCCCAGGCGGTCAACTTAATGCGTTAGCTGCGCCACTAAAGACTCAAGGTCCCCAACGGCTAGTTGACATCGTTTACGGCGTGGACTACCAGGGTATCTAATCCTGTTTGCTCCCCACGCTTTCGCACCTCAGTGTCAGTATCAGTCCAGGTAGTCGCCTTCGCCACTGGTGTTCCTTCCTATATCTACGCATTTCACCGCTACACAGGAAATTCCACTACCCTCTACCATACTCTAGCTTGCCAGTTTTGGATGCAGTTCCCAGGTTGAGCCCGGGGATTTCACATCCAACTTAACAAACCACCTACGCGCGCTTTACGCCCAGTAATTCCGATTAACGCTTGCACCCTCTGTATTACCGCGGCTGCTGGCACAGAGTTAGCCGGTGCTTATTCTGGCGGTAACGTCAAAACAGCAAGGTATTAGCTTACTGCCCTTCCTCCCACCTTAAAGTGCTTTACAATCCGAAGACCTTCTTCACACACGCGGCATGGCTGGATCAGGCTTTCGCCCATTGTCCAATATTCCCCACTGCTGCCTCCCGTAGGAGTCTGGACCGTGTCTCAGTTCCAGTGTGACTGATCATCCTCTCAGACCAGTTACGGATCGTCGCCTTGGTGAGCCATTACCTCACCAACTAGCTAATCCGACCTAGGCTCATCTGATAGCGCAAGGCCCGAAGGTCCCCTGCTTTCTCCCGTAGGACGTATGCGGTATTAGCGTTCCTTTCGAAACGTTGTCCCCCACTACCAGGCAGATTCCTAGGCATTACTCACCCGTCCGCCGCTGAATCGAAGAGCAAGCTCTTCTCATCCGCTCGACTTGCATGTGTTAGGCCTGCCGCCAGCGTTCAATCTGAGCCATGATCAAACTCTTCAGTTCAATACTGCAATCGGGTTTTGAGAAAACCCTATAAACTTGGCTCAGCAATCGTTGGTTACATCTTTGATTTCTCGCGGAGTAACTTATGATGCTGATAATCTTTTTGACTATCAGTCTGAGTCACAAGCACCCACACGAATTGCTTGATTCAATTGTTAAAGAGCGGTTGGTTGATTCTTTCGTCTCAACCGAGGCGCGCATTCTACGCTTTCCTCAGAGCCTGTCAAGCGTTTATTTTGAAGTTTTTCAGAGATTCTCTAACAACTTCAACCACTTGGCTCGCTTCGATATCTCGTTAGCGGGAGGCGAATTCTACAGCAACTTGCGTTGCTGTCAACTGCCTTTTTCACCGCTTTCGACGTTAAGATCGAAACCTTTCGGAGCTGCTTACTTCGGTTAACTCGTTGAGTTTCAAGGAGTTTTCCGTTTCGGTTGCGCCGGAAGTGGGGCGAATTATAGAGAGATTCGAGGGGAGGTCAAGGGTTAATTTCACACAAATGCCATATAGATTAAAAGCTTCCCCGCGGGCCACCGTATCAAGGCCACCGGGTGCATGCCGTGAGGATTTCATGCCTCATGACATCGAGCGCCGCCCGCGCGGCGCATCGCGGCCAAGGCCGGCTCCTACATCTGTTGCAACGTGCCCCGCTATAGATAGGTGTTGCGCCTGGTCGCACCAACGCAGAGCTGCAGTGAACCAACAAGGCGGACACCACGATGGCACTGGCGTTATTGGCCCGAAACAAACGGTAGGAGCCGACCTTGGTCGCGATGCGCCGCGCGGGCGGCGCTCGATCTCAGGGGCGCCAGAAGAACAACGACTGGCACCTGGTGGCCTTAATGCAACCTCAAGACATGGACCTGCCCCCCTCTTGGCCCAATCTCTCTTCTATATAGACCCCAACCCCACCATCCTCTCCCGCACGTCTGCCAGCGCCAGCAGCGCTGCGCGTGACAGCTGCCGGTGGGGCGCTACGCACAGGCACAGCACCGGGTGGCTCACATGAATGCCGGTCAACGGCACGAAGGCGATTGTCCCTTCGGCGACTTCGCTGGCCACGTCCAGCCAGGACAACATCCCTACCCCCACGCCCTGGCGAATCAGCGAGCGCATCATGCGCAGGTCGTTGCAGGCCACGCGCTGCCGCACGTCCAGGCGCAGCTGGTCGTGCAGGGTACGCACGTGCTTGTGCACCACCAGCGGTTCGGCCGGGAAGATCACCGTTTCGCCCTGGGTCTCGCTGAGCCGCAGGCTCGGCTTGCCCGCCAGCGGGTGGGACACCGGCATGGCAATGCCCATCTTTACCGGAGCGCTGGCATTGATGGCCAGCTCGCTGCTGTCGCTGGCGTCGAGCATCAGGCCAAAGTCCACTTCGGCCGAGGTGATCATCTGCGCCACTTTCTGGTTGTCCGCCACCTTCATGCCAAACGTCAGCCCCGGGTACTGCGCCATCAGCGCGGCTACCGCCGCGGCGACGATGCCCTCGCTCAAGGCGTCGATCAGGCCGATCTCCACATGGCCGCGGCGTAGCCCCTGCATTTCATCGATCTGCTCACGGGTGCGGCCGTAGTCCTTTTGCCACTGGCGGGCATTGGCCAACAGCAACTCCCCCGCCGCCGTCAGCCGCAGGCCGCTGGGCAAGCGCTCGAACAAGGGCACGCCCAACTCCTCCTCGACCTTGAGGATCTGCCGGTCGATGGCCGACGCCGACACATGCAGCACCTCCGCCGCGCGGCGGATGCTGCGGTGCCTGGCCACTTCCAGAAAGTAACGGGTGAAGCGCGAGAAGGGGAACATGTGTTGCCTTTTTTGCAACGCGACAGTGAAAAAACGATGCTGGAGTTCATCACGGCGCACTTCTAAAGTCCATCCCATAAGCGCTCTACAGCGCACCTTACAGACCGCCGAAGCCTGATGAGTGACACGCCATGAACCAAGATCGCTCCCTCCCCCTGCACTGCACCTTCATTGAAAGCGACTGGCGCATCCTTGCCGCCCACTGGTACCCCATCGCGCAATCCGCCGCCGTCGGCCGCGAGCCGGTCAAGGCCATGCTGCTGGATGAACCGCTGGTGCTGTACCGCATGGACGACGAACTGGTGGTGGCCCGCGACGTCTGCCCGCACCGCGGCGTGCCGCTGACCATGGGCAAAAGCGACGGCCAGGGCGTGGTGTGCCCCTACCACGGCCTGCGCTTCGGCAACGGCGGCCGCTGCAACAAAGTGCCCGCCAGCCCCAATGCCGCCATCCCGGCGCGCATGCAATTGCACACCTACCCCGCCGTGGAGCGCTACGGCCTGGTATGGACCTGCCTCGACCTGCAGAGCGACGGCGTCGATATCCCGCTGATGCCCCACTGGGACGACCCGCAATTCCAGCAGATCATCTGCCCCACCGTGGACATCCAGGCGTTCGCCGGCCGCCAGCTGGAAGGCTTCCTTGACGTCGCGCACTTCGGCTTCGTGCACACCGACACCTTCGGCGACCCCGACAACACCCAGATCCCGCCCTATCGCCCGGTGGAAACCGGCAGCGGCTTCGAAGTGCACTACAACAGCTCGGTGGGCAACTACCCCATCGGCGTCGACGGCAAGGCGCCGGACGACTTCAACTGGCTGCGGCACTTCCAGGTGCACCTGCCCTTCACCGCCACCCTCACCGTGCACTTCCCCAACGACGGCCGGCTGGTGATCATGAACGCCGCCTCGCCGGTGTCGTCGAAGGTCACCCGCCTGTTCGCGCCCATCGCGCGCAACTTCGACAAGGACCTGCCGGTGGAGGATTGCCACGCCTTCAACCTCAAGGTGTTCGAAGAAGACCGCCTGATCGTCGAGTCGCAAAAACCCGAGCGCCTACCCCTGGACCCGATGCTGGAAGTGCACATCCCCGCCGACATGAGCTCCATCGCCTACCGCAAGGGCCTGCGCAACCAGGGCCTGAGCCAGTTCTTCCTGTATTGAGGGGCACGCCATGAACCGCCTCACCGTCACCGTCGCCGCACTGGCCGCCGAAGGCGCCGGCAACCTGGGCGTCCGCCTGGAGCCGCTGCCCGGCCAGGCGCTGCCAGCGTTCAGCGCTGGCGCGCACATCGACGTATTCCTGCCCGGCGCCCTCACCCGGCAATACTCGATCGCCAGCGCGCCTTCCCACCGGGACCACTACGAGCTGTGTGTGAAACGCGAACCCGAGTCGCGGGGCGGTTCGCGCTTCATTCATCAGCACCTGGCGCTTGGCGCCCAGCTGGAGATCTCGGCACCGCGCAACCTGTTCGCCCTGCAGGCCGCCGACCACCACGTGCTGGTCGCCGCCGGCATCGGCATCACGCCACTGCTGTCCATGGCCAGCGCATTAAAGGAACAGCAACAATCGTTCACCCTGCACTACTACACCCGCACCCGCGCCGAAGCGGCCTACGCCGAACGGCTGGAAACCCTGTTCACCCCAGGGCAGGCGCAGCTGCACCACAGCGACCAGGACAAAAGCCCACGCCGGCATCTGCCAGACGACCTCCTGCACCCCACCCCCAACGCACATCTATATCTGTGCGGCCCCGCCCCCTTCATGCGCCACATGACCGAGCGGGCGCTGGGACTGGAATGGGCGCCAGCGCAGATCCATCAAGAAGCGTTCGCCCCGGTGGCGGCTGAGGCGGTGGTCGGCGATGCGTTCGAAGTCCAGGTCAACTCCACCGGCCAGGTGGTGCAGGTACCGGCCGAGCAATCCATCGCCCAGGCGCTGATGGCGGCAGGGGTTGAAGTACCGGTGTCGTGTGAGCAGGGGTTTTGCGGGGCGTGCCTGACGCGGGTGCTGGAAGGGACGCCGTGTCACAGGGATAGCGTGTTGAGTGATGGGGAGAAGGAGTTGAATGACCAGATGGCGCTGTGCTGTTCGCGGAGTCGGTCGGGGCGGTTGGTGTTGGGGATATAGCCAGCATCCGGGCCAAGGCGGTGCTTCTATATATAGAGGAATACGACGAGAGAACATTTGTACTCCCGACGTATAGATGGCGAGTGCGCACGATCCACGAGTCGCCCCCTACTCCTGCACCGTATCGTCGGGGTCGTAATATTGAACTTGGCCTCTAACCCAAGGACCGACAATCTCGTGATGAATGTCACGCAGATAAGCTCCCCAGCGATCACGGCTATGAGCATCAGGCCCAAGGATTGTGAGCAGCAGATATTCTCCCCGGAGAGGTTCGTAGGCGTAGATTAGCCAAAAGTCTTCTTCGGGATGCTTGGCGTCTGTGGTGCGCCAAAACTGCATTCTTGCAGCACGCCATCGAGCCTGGGTGGCCTCGGTGGCGGCGAGATGGATGTGATAGAGATCATCAAGATCCAGCTCTTCATCTCGCCCGAAAATGTCCGGGAGATCGCCACAGAGCTTGTAATCGTGAAATTCAACGAAGAAATCGTACCAGCCACGAGACTGCTTGAAGAGGTCTGATACTTTGATTACAGACAGAAAGGCTCACTTAGAGACGGGGAGCTTTCCAGTCTCGACGTAATGATCAAATGCAGACTCTCCGCCGCGAGCAGCGATTCGCACATCTTCGAATGTGAGCTTCTTGCCAGCTTTCTTGCGCTTGGCGACGACTTTTTTTGGAGCTGCGGCCTGAACAATCATTTCCGCCTCCTGATAGCGGCTCAATCTGGATCAATCATAGGGGATGGGTCGGCCTCGAGCAACGCGCAGCACGGGATCTGAAGGATGGCGCAACACATTTGCCCATGAGACGACGGGCGAGGCGAACAATATGGTGTCCCAGGGCAGGTTCGAACTGCCAACCTTCCCCTTAGGAGGGGGATGCTCTATCCAATTGAGCTACTGAGACCTTGCTGAGCGCTGCGAGGAACCCGCAGCACGATGGACGGCGAGCATGTTAACCAGCCGCCCCGCATTTGTCATGTCATCCGTGGCCTTTTTGCCTGTAGGCAAGGTGAACGCCGAGGGAACTTTTCCGGATGGCGGCGCGAACGCTCTGGCACAGGGGCCCGCGGCGACCGTGCATTTTGCAAGGCTGCCAGAATGCCATCTTGCAGATTGCAACCTGCCACTGCCGTCAAAACCCTGTAAACTACTGAAATCATTGGGTTTTATCCGACTTTCAGAGTTGGCACGGCGCCTGCTGTATTCACTTGCATAAAAAATGGCCAGGCAGCCCTTCACTCTGCGGAGACAAGCCCCATGAACAGCACCCTCTTTGCCCTGAATGCGTTGGCCCTCGTTGCCCTGGTGGCGTTTCATTTCCATGACGAGGCGCAACCCGATGCCGCCCTGGTGCATGTCCAGGCGGAGCATTTCATGGCCCGGCCGGCCGCGCAGGTGGCGGACATGAAGCCGCACAGAGGGATGTCGGTACTGACCTCGCAGCAGGAACAGGGCGAATCGGTGCCGGTGATCCATACTGACCGCTATACCTTTTGAAGGAGCAGCACATGTCGAAAAGCGCATGGGCCTTTTTTCTGATTGCCCTTACCAGCTTCCTGGCGGCCGTGACCTTGCCACCGGATGCCGGCCAGGCCAGCGCGGTGCTGGGCATTGCCAGTGGGGTGTCGGCCGCGCTGCTGCTGTTGGCGCTGCTGCGCGGCCGCAAGATCAAGTTCGATCCGTCGCTGCGCTGATGCCGTGACGGGCCAGCAGCGCCATCAGGCGCTGCACCGCTGACGCAAGGTCGGCGGAATTGTCCAGCGCCTCGAGGCGCACGCTTCCCTCCTCCCATTGCCCCGGCTCGGCCTGCAGGCGCTCGTTGCGTGCCAGGCGCTCGTCGATCTGCGCTGCGGTTTCGCGCCCGCGGGCCTGCAGGCGCTGGCGCAGCACGGCGCTGTCGACGGTGACCAGCACCGGGATCAGTTCGGGGTAGAGCTGCAGGGCCTGGGGCAGCCAGGCGCGGGAGCCGTTGACCAGCACGTGCTGGCCGCCGGCAAGCCGCGCGTTGATGTCACGGCCGATACCATATTGCAACCCGTTGGCCTGCCAATTCATGGCAAACTCGCCCGCCTCGCGCAAGCGCGCGAAGGTTTCCTGGCTGACGCCGATGGCATGTTCGCCAACGGCTTCGGCGGACCGCGTGATGGTCCGTCGCACCACGTGCACGTCAGCCCGCTGCAAGGCGCCGCGCGCCGCATCGATGACACTGTCCTTGCCGGCCCCGGAAGGCCCCATCAGGTAGATCAAACGTCCCGACATCTCATCGCTCTGTATGGCAGCATGCTGGCAACCTGCCAAAATGCCACTATGCTGAATCATAGGGTAGCTCGCGCGTCATTGTGCACAGGTTGTACCGGACGAGCCAGAGCACCTCTCGAGATAGCGGGACGAAACCGGGCAGTCGACAGGCGAACGGGGATTTTCCAACCAGTGCTCATTTTCGACAATTGGTGCTGGCAAAAAGCCCTTATTCAGTTCAATATTTGTCACAGAATTGGCGCCAACGAAATGGCGACTATGAGGCATCATAGAAGCCTCTTTCACAATTCAGGTTGAACTTTTGCTGTATCGACTGTCGTAAACACATCGTGCGGCTAATTTCGAGAACCGCTCCCCCTGAACTAAACGGTCAAATATATGCGCCCAATGAAACAGGCTATTTACTCCAGCCGTACGGCTGACAAATTCGTCGTACGCCTTCCCGATGGAATGCGTGAGCGCATTGCAGAGGTAGCTCGTAATCATCACCGTAGCATGAACTCGGAAATCATCGCCCGCCTGGAACAGAGCCTGATTCAAGAAGGCGCCCTGGGCGAAGAGTTGAGCATGCGCCTGGACAGCCCGGAGCTGTCGCTGCACGAGCGTGAACTGCTGCAACGCTTCCGCCAACTGTCGCACCGCCAGCAGAACGCGCTGGTGTCGCTGATCGACCACAACGCCGAGGCCACTGCCGACGCCTCGTGAGCGCTCGCCAAAAGCCCATGAAAAAAGCCAGCGAAAGCTGGCTTTTTTGTGGGCGCGGGTTCGACCTACATCAGGAACAGGGTCGCCAGGCCCAGGAAGATGAAGAAGCCGCCGCTGTCGGTCATGGCGGTGATCATCACGCTGGAGCCCATGGCCGGGTCGCGGCCGAACCTGGCCAGGGTCATGGGGATTATAACGCCCATGAAGGCCGCCAGCAGCAGGTTGAGGGTCATGGCCGCGGTCATCACCACACCCAGTGACCAGCTGCCATAGAGCAGGTAGGCCACCACGCCAATCACCCCGCCCCAGACGATGCCGTTGATCAACGACACGGCCAGTTCCTTGCGCAGCAGGCGCGTGGTGTTGCTGTTACCCGGGCTCACCTGGTCCAGGGCCATGGCGCGCACGATCATGGTGATGGTCTGGTTGCCGGAGTTGCCACCGATACCGGCAACGATGGGCATCAGCGCGGCCAGGGCCACCAGGCGCTCGATGGAGCCTTCGAACAGGCCGATCACCCGCGAGGCGACGAAAGCGGTGATCAGGTTGATGGCCAGCCACGACCAGCGGTTGCGCAGCGAGCGCCACACCGAGGCGAAGATGTCTTCCTCTTCGCGCAGGCCGGCCATGTTGAGGACTTCGGTCTCGCTCTCTTCACGAATCAGGTCGACCATCTCGTCGATGGTCAGGCGGCCGATCAGGCGGGCGTTCTTGTCCACCACGGGGGCCGAGATCAGGTCATAGCGCTCGAACGCCTGGGCGGCGTCGTAGGCGTCCTCGTCAGGGTGGAACGACACCGGGTCGTTGGCCATGACTTCCGCCACCTGCTTCTCCGGGTCGTTGACCAGCAGGCGCTTGATCGGCAGCACGCCCTTGAGCACGCCGTCGTGGTCGACCACGAACAGCTTGTCGGTGTGGCCGGGCAGCTCCTTGAGGCGGCGCAGGTAGCGCAGCACCACTTCCAGGCTGACGTCTTCGCGGATGGTGACCATCTCGAAGTCCATCAGCGCACCCACCTGCTCCTCGTCGTAGCTCAACGCCGAACGCACGCGCTCACGCTGCTGCGCATCGAGGCTTTCCATCAGCTCGTGCACTACATCGCGGGGCAGTTCGGGGGCAAGGTCGGCGAGCTCGTCGGCGTCCATTTCCTTGGCGGCGGCCAGCAGCTCGTGATCGTCCATGTCGGCGATCAGGGTCTCGCGCACCGAGTCGGATACTTCCAGGAGGATGTCGCCATCGCGCTCCACCTTGACCAGCTGCCAGACCGTCAGGCGGTCTTCCAGGGGCAAGGCTTCGAGGATGTAGGCGACGTCGGCGGAGTGCAGGTCATCGAGCTTGCGTTGCAGCTCGACGAGGTTCTGCCGGTGAACCAGGTTTTCGACCAGATCGGCGTGCTGGCCTTCCTGACGGTGCGTCAGGTCTTCGACCACGCGCTGGCGCTGCAGCAAATCGACCACCTGGGCCAGGCGGTCCTGCAGGCTGTCCTGCGGCTTTTTAACTTCTACTTCGGTCATAGGCGAACTCCACCCCCAGCAGCGGAGCACGCCAGAGGTTCAATCGGTCGATTCTTGATAGGTGTAGCGAGCTATTGAGTAACTACTGGGTAAGTCCATGGAAATAGTCCAAAGCCCCGGCGGGGCTGACGGGCGCAATGATACACCGGCTGCCGGCTTTTAACGCGAAAAAATCTGGCAAGAACAAATGCTTGCGCGCGAAATCTGGGCGCAGTTCGAGTACCGGGAATTGCGACGACGCATGTGGAAAACAAATCACAGCCCCAGGCAGCGCAATTGCCGTTACGCTTTGGACCGCACAGTCATGGAGGACGTTCGATGCAAACCAAGCGTTGGCTACTGGCAGGGCTGCTGCTGTGCCCTGCCCTGGGTGCGCTGGCACAGACCGTGTCGCGTTGCGAGGATGAAGACGGGCACCTGACGTTCACCACCCAGCAATGCCCACCAGGGACGCTGCAGAGCCTGCAGCAGGCCTACCACCCGCACTTGAGCAGCCAGAGCGAGCGTTCGGCCGCCAAGGAGCGCAAGCAGCTGGACGCCGAACTCAAACGCCAGAGCGAATCCCCGTAGCCGCTGCCGCAGGCTGCGCTGGCCCTGCGCCCCGGTGGAGATGCTCATCATCCATGCGGGCCAGCGCAGCCTGGCGGCAGCGGCTACGGATTATTGAAACGCAGAAAAGCAAAAAGCCCGCCTTCAGAAGAAGGCGGGCTTTCACTTGTATGGTGCACTCGACAGGATTCGAACCTGTGACCGCTCGGTTCGTAGCCGAGTACTCTATCCAGCTGAGCTACGAGTGCAGGGTTGGCGCTTGGTAGACCAGATCACCTCTGGTTGAAGCTGAAGATTCTTTCGTTACCGAAACAACCTTCGTAAAATGGTGCACTCGACAGGATTCGAACCTGTGACCGCTCGGTTCGTAGCCGAGTACTCTATCCAGCTGAGCTACGAGTGCACGATGGTACTTGATGGACCAGATCACCTCTGGTTTGTTGCAAGCTGCTTCTTCCGTTACCGAAACAAGCCTCTTAAATGGTGCACTCGACAGGATTCGAACCTGTGACCGCTCGGTTCGTAGCCGAGTACTCTATCCAGCTGAGCTACGAGTGCATATGTTGCCGCGCATCATAGTTCGTTAAAAACTTTTGTAAAGCACTTTTTTCAGTAATTTCAACAACTTACCTAAAAAGCCAGCTTTCAACGCCCTAAAGAAATAATGGCGGAGAACGGGGGATTCGAACCCCCGACACCCTTTTGAGGTGTACTCCCTTAGCAGGGGAGCGCCTTCGGCCACTCGGCCAGCTCTCCGCAACACGGGGCGTATATTATCGATAGCCCCTTTTCGACGCAAGCACTTTTTTCAAAAAAACCTAAATTAATTAAGCACTTGGTTCTTCGGCCTGCTCTTCCTTGATCCGCAGGTAGATTTCCTCGCGGTGTACAGCCACCTCTTTCGGGGCGTTGACGCCTATACGCACCTGATTGCCCTTGACGCCGAGCACGGTCACGGTGATCTCGCCATCACCAATCACCAGGCTTTCCGCGCACCGACGAGTCAGAATCAGCATTACCTTTTCTCCTCACCCACCGCAGTGGGAACAAACACAATCTGCAAAAAAGCAAAAGGCGCGGCTAAGCCGCGCCTCGTGCACTCGAACGCTTACTCGCCTTGACGGGCGGCGTCCAGTTCGAAAGCGGTGTGCAGGGCGCGCACCGCCAGTTCCAGGTACTTCTCTTCGATAACCACCGACACCTTGATTTCCGAGGTGGAGATCATCTGGATGTTGATGCTTTCCTTGGCCAGGGCCTCGAACATGCGGCTGGCAACACCGGCGTGCGAGCGCATGCCGACGCCGACGATGGACACCTTGGCGATCTTGGTGTCGCCGATGACCTGGCGCGCGCCGATTTCGCTGGCGGTGTTTTCCAGCACCTGCAGCGCCGACTGGTAGTCGTTGCGGTGCACGGTGAAGGTGAAGTCGGTGGTGTTATCGTGCGAAACATTCTGCACGATCATGTCCACTTCAATGTTGGCGCCGCTGATAGGGCCCAGGATCTTGAACGCCACGCCCGGGGTATCCGGTACGCCACGGATGGTCAGCTTGGCTTCATCGCGGTTGAAGGCGATGCCGGAAATGATCGGCTGTTCCATGGATTCCTCTTCATCGATAGTAATGAGGGTGCCCGGGCCCTCCTGGAAGCTGTGCAGCACGCGCAGCGGGACGTTGTACTTGCCGGCGAACTCGACGGCGCGGATCTGCAGCACCTTGGAACCGAGGCTGGCCATTTCCAGCATCTCTTCGAAGGTGATCTTGTCCAGGCGCTGGGCCGTGGACACCACGCGCGGGTCGGTGGTGTAGACACCATCGACGTCGGTGTAGATCTGGCACTCATCGGCCTTCAGCGCCGCAGCCAGGGCCACGCCAGTGGTGTCGGAGCCGCCACGGCCCAGGGTGGTGATGTTGCCGTGCTCGTCCACGCCCTGGAAGCCCGCCACGACCACGACACGCCCGGCCTTGAGGTCGGAGCGGATCTTCTGGTCGTCGATCTGCAGGATGCGCGCCTTGGTGTGCGAGCTGTCCGTCAGGATGCGAACCTGGTTGCCGGTGTAGGACACGGCCGGCACGCCACGCTTGATCAGCGCCATCGCCAGCAAGGCAATGGTGACCTGCTCACCGGTGGAGACGATCACGTCCAGCTCGCGCGGGACCGGCTGGTCGCCGCCGCTGGCCTGTTTCGCCAACTCGATCAGGCGGTTGGTTTCACCACTCATGGCAGACAGTACAACCACCAGGTCGTCGCCGGCTTCGCGGAATTTCTTAACCTTCTCGGCTACCTGCTCGATACGCTCGATGCTGCCGACGGAGGTGCCTCCGAATTTTTGTACGATCAAAGCCATTTCAAAGCCGCCTCAGCCCGTGAAGGGCGCCCATTAAACATTCAAACGCTACAACGCGGGAACCTGCTACTAGACAACAGGTACCCGCGTGGGTGAATCAGAGACCTTGTTCGACGAACGGTACGGTCAGGGCCAGGGCTGCATCCAGCGCGCCGGCGTCGACGCCGCCACCCTGGGCCATGTCCGGACGACCGCCGCCCTTGCCACCGACTGCCGCGGCAGCCTGTTTCATCAGGTCGCCGGCCTTCAGTTTCGAGGTCAGTTCCTTGGTGACACCGGCCACCAGCACCACTTTTTCCTCGTGCACGCCGCCGAGCAGGATCACGCCCTCGCCCAGCTTGTTCTTCAGCTGGTCGACCAGCGCCAGCAGCGCCTTGCCGTCCATGCCGTCCAGGCGTGCCGCCAGGACTTTAACGCCCTTGACGTCCACGGCCGCGGCCGACAGGTCGTCACCGGCCGCGCTGGCGGCCTTGGCTTGCAGTTGCTCCAGCTGTTTTTCCAGCTGGCGGTTGCGCTCCAGCACGGCCGACAGCTTGTCGATCAGGTTGTCGCGGCTGCCCTTGACCAGCTGCGCGGCTTCCTTGAGCTGCTCTTCGGCACCGTTCAGGTACGCCAGGGCCGCGGCGCCGGTGACGCCTTCGATACGGCGCACGCCTGCGGCCACGCCGCCTTCGCTGATGATCTTGAACAGGGCGATGTCGCCGGTGCGCTTGGCGTGGATACCGCCACACAGCTCGACGGAGAAGTCACCACCCATGCTCAGCACGCGGACCTGGTCGCCGTATTTCTCACCGAACAGGGCCATGGCGCCCTTGGCGCGGGCGGTGTCGATGTCGGTTTCCTCGGTTTCCACCGCACTGTTCTTGCGGATCTGCGCGTTGACGATGTCTTCCAGCGCCTTGATCTGCTCGGGCTTGATGGCCTCGAAGTGGCTGAAGTCGAAGCGCAGGCGCTGGCTGTCCACCAGCGAGCCTTTCTGCTGCACGTGCTCGCCCAGCACCTGGCGCAGGGCCGCGTGCAGCAAGTGGGTCGCCGAGTGGTTCAGCGAGGTGGCCTGCTGCATGTCGCCGTCCACCTGGGCGGTCAGCTCGGCGCCGACGTTCAGGTTGCCCAGCGAGACCACGCCGTGGTGCAGGAACGCGCCGCCGGTCTTGGTGGTGTCACGCACGTCGAAGCGGCCGTTGCCAGCCAGCAGGTAGCCACGGTCGCCGACCTGGCCACCGGACTCGCCGTAGAACGGGGTCTGGTCGAGGATGACCACGCCCTCTTCGCCTTCGGCCAGTTGCTGCACCGAGACACCTTCCTTGTACAGGGCGACGACCTTGGCGCTGGATTGGGTGTTGCTGTAGCCGGTGAACACGGTCGGCACGTCAACCTTGACCAGGGCGTTGTAGTCCATGCCGAACGAGCTGGCAGCACGAGCGCGCACGCGCTGGGCTTCCATTTCCTTCTCGAAGCCGGCTTCGTCCAGGGTCAGCTCGCGCTCACGGGCGATGTCGCCGGTCAGGTCCATCGGGAAGCCGTAGGTGTCGTACAGCTTGAACACCACGTCGCCCGGGACCACGTTGCCTTTGAGCTCGGCAAGGTCGGCCTCGAGGATTTTCAGGCCCTGCTCCAGGGTCTTGGCGAACTGCTCTTCCTCGGCTTTCAGCACGCGCTCGATGTGCGCCTGCTGGGCTTTCAGTTCCGGGAACGCTTCGCCCATCTCGGCCACCAGGGCCGCGACGATCTGGTAGAAGAAGCTGCCCTTGGCGCCCAGCTTGTTGCCGTGGCGACAGGCGCGACGAATGATGCGGCGCAGCACGTAGCCACGGCCTTCGTTGGACGGCAGCACGCCGTCGGCAATCAGGAAGCCGCAGGAACGGATGTGGTCGGCCACCACTTTGAGCGAAGCCTGGTTGTCGTTGCTGCAGCCGATGGCCTGGGCCGAAGCGGCCAGCAGGCTCTGGAACAGGTCGATCTCATAGTTCGAGTGCACGTGCTGCAGCACGGCGCTGATGCGCTCCAGGCCCATGCCGGTGTCCACCGACGGCGCTGGCAGCGGGTGCAGCACGCCGTCGGCAGTGCGGTTGAACTGCATGAAGACGTTGTTCCAGATCTCGATGTAGCGGTCGCCGTCTTCTTCCGGCGAGCCGGGTGGGCCGCCCCAGATGTCGGCGCCGTGGTCGAAGAAGATCTCGGTGCACGGGCCGCACGGGCCGGTGTCACCCATGGTCCAGAAGTTGTCGGAGGCGTACGGGGCGCCCTTGTTGTCGCCGATGCGCACCATGCGCTCGGCCGGCACGCCGACTTCCTTGGTCCAGATGTCGTAGGCTTCGTCATCGCTGGCGTAGACCGTTACCCACAGCTTCTCCTTGGGCAGGTTCAGCCACTGCGGCGAAGTCAGGAAGGTCCAGGCGTAGGTGATGGCGTCGCGCTTGAAATAGTCGCCGAAGCTGAAGTTACCCAGCATTTCGAAGAAGGTGTGGTGACGGGCGGTGTAGCCAACGTTTTCCAGGTCGTTGTGCTTGCCACCGGCACGCACGCACTTCTGGCTGCTGACGGCGCGGGTGTACGCGCGCTTTTCCTGGCCCAGGAAACAGTCCTTGAACTGGTTCATGCCCGCGTTGGTGAACAGCAGGGTTGGGTCATTGCCCGGGATCAAGGAGCTGGAGGCTACACGGGTGTGGCCTTGCTCTTCGAAGAAGCGAAGGAAGGCTTCACGGATTTCTGCGCTTTTCATTAGGTTCTTCCACGACAGGCTGCGGCCATAGGCCAGTGCGTAACGTATTTGGACGTTTCGACGGCAAAGGGCCGCATTATATCGGCCCTGAGGCCACGGTACAGTCCACAGCCTGTCAATATATGGGTATTAAGTGAAAAAAACCCGACGATCTGTACACCCTGTGGGAGCTGGCTTGCCAGCGAGTTGTTGATCCCCCACAAGCTCGCTGGCAAGCCAGCTCCCACATGAACAGTGTCGTCTACGACTAAATCGCTAGCGCAGGGGCGATGCATAGTGCAAAAAAGTATGTTAAAAATCGTTCGCCACCTACCAATGGGTGGCAACGTTCTCAGGGCGGGGTGCGATTCCCCACCGGCGGTAATGGCGCGCAAGGCGTCTAGCCCGCGAGCGCTTGGCAGGCCACGGGCCTGGCAAGGTCAGCAGACCCGGTGTGATTCCGGGGCCGACGGTCATAGTCCGGATGAAGAGAGAACGGGATTGGTACACATGGGCCGACGGCATACCGCGTACCCTTGAATCCCATTCGATCCAACTGCCCTGTTTTTCATACAAACAGGAGTCAACGTAGATGCAACCCACCGCAATCGACAGCAAAAGCCACGCAAACGAGCGCATCGCCTTTATCCAGGCCTGCTGGCACAAGGATATCGTCGACCAGGCCCGTATCGGCTTTGTCGAGCAGATCACTCAACTGGGCTACCAGGAAAGCGACATCGACTTCTACGAAGTGGGCGGCGCCTTTGAAATCCCGCTGCACGCCAAGCTGCTGGCCAAGACCGGCCGTTATGCCGGCATCGTCGGCGCAGCCCTGGTAGTGGACGGTGGTATCTACCGCCACGACTTCGTCGCCGCCACCGTGGTCGACGCGCTGATGCAAGTGCAGCTGGAAACCGAAGTGCCGGTGTTCTCGGTGTCGCTGACCCCGCACAACTTCCACGGCCAGGAACACCACGACTACTTCTTCAAGCACTTCCTGCACAAGGGCCACGAAGCAGCGAACACCTGCGCCGACACCCTGCAGAAAGTCCGCGCCCTGCGCCGCCTGACGGCCCAGCACAAAGTCGCCTGATACCCCGACATCGTAAATGAACACATGTGGGAGCGGGCTCTGCCCGCGAAAAGAACAACGCGAACGTCCAAACCGACGCGGTGTGCTTTTCGCGGGCAGAGCCCGCTCCCACAGGGTCAGGCGGGGACGATTAGAATGCCGGCACGCAGGCCGTTCTTGACCTTGGGGTTGGGGAAAATGATGCGCGCACCCTTCTCCTCCACAATCCAGCGGCACTCGGCCAGGTCTTCGGCCAGCAGGTAGCCCTGGGGCAATTCAGAAAAGTTCTCCACGTCCGCCGGCAAGTGCAAGCGGAACGCATCGCTGTGCTTGATCACTTCCCGCGCCACGCGGAACTGCTTCAAGTGCTGCGGCTGCTCGACCTCAGGCTCGCTGCCTTCGATGATCTGCTTGAGCCGGGTTTCCAGGGGCGTCAGGTTGACCTGCTGGTTGTGCCCGAACGGCCGCGCCTTGCCCAGCTCCAGGGTGAAGGCCTCGGCGTCCAGCTGTTCGTAGGTGTAGGCGGTGAAGGTGATGGACGTCTTGCTTTGCAGCAACACCGCCTCCATGCCGGCCGCCTCCAGGCGCGCCAGCTCGCGCGCCGAGTGCTCGCGCCCTTCCTTGAACGGGTACAGCGCGAACTGCTCGATCTTCGAGCCACGAATGGCAGTGTGCAGATCGTAGTGCAGGCGGGTGCGGCCAGGCTGGCTGAAGAAGGTCGCCGCCAGGCGCTCCAGCTCACAGGCGCGCAGGGCCTCGGGGCCGCTGGACAGCTCGTGGCGGCCGTTGAACAGACGGTTTACATCCTGCTCCAGGTAACGCTCGCCGCGACGGATCGCTTCGGGGTTGCCGAACAGGAAAAGAATGCGGGCGCGCGGCTTGAGGGTGCCGCGGGCGATGTCATGCAACAGGCCATCGAGCAGCTCGATGGGCGCTGTCTCGTTGCCGTGGATGCCCGCCGACAACAGCAAATCCAGGCCATTGTCGCGGGCCTCGGGCGGGCGGACCTCAAGGGCCCCCTCGCCGAGCCAGCGCATACGCACGCCTTCGACCGTCAGCTGAGTCTTCTCTGCCGGCTCACGGCCGGCGAGGGTCAATTCAAGCAGCTTGCCGAGGGCGAGCATAGGCGTCAGTCCTTAGTGGTTGCAGTCCGGACCATGCACATGGTCGTCGTCTTCACCGGCGTCGGCCGGTTCCATTTCCAGTTGCAGGCTGACCAGGTTGGTAGCCAGTGGGCGCAGCAGCAGGTTGGCGTATTCGGCGTCGCCTTCTTCTACGTCAACGCCAATCAGCAGCTGGCCGCGGCCGTCCTGCTGAATCCACAGCTCCTTGCCTTGCCAGACCACGGCAAGACGGGTGCAGGAGGTTTCCAGCTGGGTGCCGTCGGTGTCTTCAAGAATCAGCCGCAGGGCGTCGGACATGGGGAAAATCTCTCAAGGTTGAAGTTGGAATGGGTAAACCGCGCCCAGTTTAAGGATTTGCGTCAGTTCATCCAATGCCGTGCGGCATTCCAGCAGCAATTGCGGGTCGGCCAGGTCCGCTTCGCCCAGGCGATCGCGGTAATGGCGGTCCACCCACTGGGTCAGGGTGTCGTACAGCGACGGGGTCATGATCACCCCCGGGTTCACCGCGGCCAGCTCGGTTTCGTTGAGCGCCACGCGCAAGCGCAGGCACGCCGGGCCGCCGCCGTTCTGCATGCTCTGCTTGAGGTCGAACACCTTGACCTCGGCAATCGGGCCACCCTGGGCCGTCAGGCGCTGCAGGTAGCTCCAGACGCGCTCGTTGCTGCGGCACTCCTCGGGCACGATCAACAGCATCGAACCGTCGGCGCGCGACAGCAGCTGGCTGTTGAACAGGTAGGAACGCACCGCGTCCTCCACCGACACCTCGCTGCGCGGCACGCACACCGCCTGGAAGTTGCCACCCCTTTTTGCCAGTTTAGCCTGCAGTTGCGCGAGCATCGGCGCGGTGTCCAGGAACGCGTCGTCGTGGTGGAACAGCAGCTCGCCGTTGCCTACCGCAATCACGTCGTTGTGGAACACGCCCTGGTCGATTACCGCCGGGTTCTGCTGGGCGAACACCACGCCCTCCTCGCCCAGCCCGTGCAGCCGCGCTACCGCCTGGGAAGCCTCTAGCGTCTGGCGTGCCGGGTATTTCTGCGGCGCCGGGTAGCGCGTGTCGAAGGCGCTGCGGCCGAACACGAAGAACTCCACGCCGGGCTCGCCGTAGCTGCGGCAGAAGCGCGTGTGGTTGGCCGCGCCCTCGTCGCCGAACTGACCAACGGCAGGCAAGGCGGCGTGGTGGGCGAAGTGCCGGTCATTGGCGAACATCGCCCCCAGCACTCGGCTGGTGGTGGGGTGCTCGATACTGCGGTGGTATTTGCAATTGAGGTTGGCGGCGGTGAAGTGCACGCGACCATCGGCGGTATCGGCGCTGGGGCTGACGGTGGCAGCGTTGGCCACCCACATGCTCGACGCCGAGCAACTGGCCACCAGCAGCGGCATGGCCTCGCGGGCGGCGCGCTCGATGACCTGGGCGTCGCTGCCGCCGAAGCCCAGCGCGCGCAGGGCGGCGATGTCCGGGCGCTCCTGGGGTGCGAGCACACCCTGGACGAAGCCCATCTCCATCAGCGCCTTCATTTTCGCCAGGCCCTGGCGCGCCGCTTCACGCGGGTTGGAAGCCTGCTGACTGTTGCTCTGGGAGGCGACGTTGCCGTAGGACAACCCGCCGTAATTGTGGGTCGGACCTACCAGACCATCAAAGTTCACTTCATAGGCTTTCATCGGCCAGGCTCCATGGATCTCGTTATTGTGCTCACGCTTACAGCTTCACGCCCGGGGTCAGGCTGGCCGGCAGGCTGACGGCAGGGGCTTCCAGCGAAGCCACCGGGTAGGCGCAATAATCCGCCGCGTAATAGGCGCTGGCGCGGTGGTTGCCCGAGGCACCCACGCCGCCGAACGGCGCGCTGCTGGCGGCGCCGGTCAACTGCTTGTTCCAGTTGACGATGCCGGCGCGGCTTTGCAGCCAGAACTGCTGGTAGCGGGCGGCCGAATCGGACAGCAGGCCCGCGGCCAGGCCGTACTGGGTGTTGTTGGCCTCGGCGATGGCCTGCTCGAAGCGGCCGTAGCGGATGACCTGCAACAGCGGGCCGAACCACTCCTCATCGGGGCGCGCCTGCACGGCGGTCACATCGAGGATACCGGCGGTGAGCAGCGCGGCATTGGCCTGGGGCTGGGTCATGGCCAGCAGCGCCGTGGCACCCTTGGCCAGCAGCTGCGCCTGGGCGTCGAGCAGCGCCTGGGCCGCGGCCAGGGACACCACCGAGCCCATGAACGGCGGCGGTTGCTGGTCGTACGGGCCGACCACCAGGTCGCCGGCCACCTGCACCAGGCGTTCAAGCAATGCGTCGCCCCAGGCGCCTTCGGGCACCAGCAGGCGGCGGGCGCAGGTGCAGCGCTGGCCGGCGGAAATGAACGCGGACTGGATGATGGTGTACACCGCCGCCTCCAGGTCCTGCACTTCTTCCACCACCAGCGGGTTGTTGCCGCCCATCTCCAGGGCCAGGATCTTGTCCGGGCGCCCGGCGAACTGGCTGTGCAGCAGGTTGCCGGTGCGGCTCGAACCGGTGAAGAACAGGCCGTCGATGCCGTCATGGGCCGCCAGGGCCACGCCGGTGTCACGGGCGCCTTGCAGCAGGCTCAGCACGCCGGCGGGCAGGCCGGCGTCGATCCAGCACTGCACGGTGAGCTCGGCCACCTTTGGGGTCAGCTCGCTGGGCTTGAACAGCACGGCGTTGCCGGCCAGCAGCGCCGGCACGATATGGCCGTTGGGCAGGTGGCCGGGGAAATTGTAGGGGCCGAACACCGCCACCACGCCGTGGGGCTTGTGGCGCAGCACGGCGGTGGCGTCGGCCAGCGGCCCGCTCTTCTCGCCCGTACGCTCGCGGTAGCTCTGGATGGAAATGGCGACCTTGTTGACCATGCTGGTCACCTCGGTGGCGGCTTCCCACAGCGGCTTGCCGGTTTCCTCGCCAATGCAGCGGGCCAGTTCATCGGCGCGCGCCTTGAGCGTGACGGCGAAGGTCTCGAGCACACCGATGCGCTCGTCCAGCGAGCGCGACGCCCAGCCGACGAAGGCCTGGCGCGCGGCGAACACCGCCTGGTCGACCTGCTCGGCGCTGGCCGCGCGGCCTTGCCACACCACGGCCTGGGTCACCGGGTTGAGGGATTGCAGGGCCTCGCCCGCCCCTGCCAGCCATTGGCCGGCCACGTACAACGTGCTCATTTGCGTACCTCCCGTACGGGCTGCGGCGACAGGGCGACAGCGCGCACCTGGTCGCCGGCACTCAGGCGCAGGCGCTTGGCGGTCATCGGGTCGACCACCAGGGTGCCAGCCGCCAGGCGCGCCGGGGCGGCGGTGATGCGGCACTCTTCGCGCTTGCGGTTGTGAATCAGGAACGGCGTAGCGTCGTCACCGGGGGTGCCCACGGCCAGCACCAGCGCTTCGCTGTCATGCACGGCGCGGATCTTCGCGGTCTCGCATTCGATGGCCGGGCCGGCGTCGAAGATGTCGACATAACCCTGGTAGCTGAAGCCCTCGCCCTTGAGCATGGTCAGCGCCGGCTCGGTGTCGGCGTGCACGCGGCCGATCACCTCGCGCGCGGCGGGCGACAGGAAGCAGGTGTACAACGGAAACTTGGGCATCAGCTCGGCGATGAAGGCCTTGTTGCCCACGCCGGTGAGGTAGTCGGCCTGGCTGAATTCCATCTTGAAGAAGTGCCGGCCCAGGCTTTCCCAGAACGGCGAGCGGCCCTGCTCGTCGGACATGCCGCGCATCTCGGCGATGATCTTGTTGCCGAACAGCTGCGGGAACTCGGCGATGAACATCAACCGCGCCTTGGACAGCAGGCGGCCGTTGAGGCCGGTGCGGTATTCGCTGCGCAGGAACAGCGAGCACAGCTCGCTGTTGCCCGTCAGGTCGTTGGCCAGGAACAGCGTGGGGATCTCGCGGTAGATGTCCAGCTCTTGCGAAGCGCTGACCGTCAGGCCCACCCGGTAGTTGTACCAGGGCTCGCGCAGCCCCACGGCGCCGGCGATGGCGGAAATGCCGACGACCTTGCCGTCGTCATCCTCCAGCACGAACAGGTAGTCCGCGTCGCCGCGCCCGGCTTCGCCCCGGAAGGTCCTCTCGGCCCAGCCCACGCGGTGCGCCAGGCGCTCCTCGTTGGCCGGCAAGGTGGTCAGGCCGGTGCCGGTACTGCGTGCCAGCTCGATCAGCGCGGGTAGGTCGCTGCTGCGTACGGGACGAACGATCATGCTTTCTCCTTGCGCGGGCCGCAGTGGCAACCCGCAGAACTCGACCTGTGAATGACAGGTATCAAACCGCTACCAGGCGCACGCTGGCGCCCTCGCCCACACCCAGTGCCTCGGCCGCTTCCAGGCTGAGGGTCACCGGCTTGCCGGGCACCCAGTCCAGTTCCAGCAGCACCGCGCGGTAGTCCTGCAGCTGGGCGTTAGCCACCAGGTACGGGCGGCCGCCCTTGACCACGTCGCTGTTGCCGCTGTCGAGCTTGACCGGCACCACGCGGCTCTGGGCGATGGAGCGAATGCCCGAGACCCGCGCGTGCAGCGTCGGGCCGCCGTCGAAGATGTCGATGTAGTGGTCGGTCTCGAAACCCTCGCGCATGAGGATGTCGAAGGTGATCTGCGCGCGCGGGTGCACCTGGCCCATGGCTTCCTGGGCTTCGTCGGGCAGCAGCGGCACGTAGATCGGGTAATGGGGCATCAGTTCGGCCAGGAAGGTCCGGCTCTTGATACCGCACAGGCGCTCGGCCTCGGCGTAGTTGATGTCGAAGAAGTTGCGGCCGATGGCGTCCCAGAACGGCGAGTCGCCGTTGTCGTCGCTGTAGCCGACGATCTCGGTCACCACCGAGTCGGCGAAGCGCTCGGGGTGGTTGGCCATGAACAGCAGGCGCGCCCGGGAGGTCAGCTCGGACCAGGCGCTGCCAACCATGTCCGGCACCATGTAGAAGCTGGTGAGCAGGCTGTTGCCGGTCAGGTCATGGCACTGGGACAGCACGTGAATCTTGTTATGGATCTTCAGCTCGCGGGAGGCGTGCACGAAGGTCTCATTACGGAAACTGTAGAAAGGCTCGGAATAGCCCGCCGACGCGACGATGGCCGAACAGCCCACCAGGCGCTGGGTCTGGCTGTCTTCGAGGACGAAGAAGTAGCTCTCCTCGCCATTGAAGCTGACCTCGGCGGCGAACGACGCTTCGGACGCCGCGATCTTGTCGCGCAGGCGCTCGGCATCGTCCGGCAGGGACGTGACACCAATCGGGCTGTCCGCGGCCAGGCGTTGGACCTCGGCCAGGTCAGCCATTTGCGCAGGGCGCATTACCAGCATGGTGTCACTCCTTGGAATTGCTTGAAAAAACGGCGAGCGCCGTGACGCTCGCCTTTTGCCGGCCCGGAATCAGGCTTGGGTCAGTTGCTGCACGGCACGTTCGAAGCGGTCCAGGCCTTCGTCGATGTCGGCGTCTTCAATCACCAGGCTAGGCGCGAAACGCACCACGTCGGGGCCGGCCTGCAGGATCATCAGGTCGTGCTGCTCGGCAGCGTTGAAGAAGTCCTTGGCCTTGCCTTTCCAGGCATCGCTCAGTTGGCAACCGATCAGCAGGCCCAGGCCGCGTACTTCGGTGAACACGCCGTATTGCTCGCCGATCTGTTGCAGGCGGGCCTTGAAGCGCTCGTGCTTGGCCTTGACGCCAGCCAGCACTTGCGGGGTATTGATGACGTCCATCACCGCCTCGCCCACGGCGCAGGCCAGCGGGTTGCCGCCGTAGGTGGTGCCGTGCACGCCCACGGCGAAGTGCTTGGCCAGCTCGGTGGTGGTCAGCATGGCGCCGATCGGGAAACCGCCGCCCAGGCTCTTGGCGCTGGAGAGGATGTCCGGGGTGACGCCGTAGTGCATGTAGGCGAACAGCTCGCCACTGCGGCCCATGCCGCTCTGCACTTCGTCGAACACCAGCAACGCGTTGTGCTGGTCGCAGAGCGCGCGGGCGCCCTGCAGGTAGGCCAGGTCCGCCGGCAGCACGCCGCCTTCACCCTGGATAGGCTCCAGCACCACGGCGCAGGTCTTGTCCGAGATGGCCGCTTTCAGCGCAGCCAGGTCGTTGTACGGCACGTGGGTGATGCCGGTGATCTTCGGACCGAAACCGTCGGAGTACTTGGGCTGGCCGCCCACGCTCACGGTGAACAGGGTGCGGCCGTGGAAGCTGTTGGTGGCGGCGATGATTTCGTATTTTTCCGGGCCGAACTTGTCGTGGGCCACGCGGCGGGCCAGCTTGAACGCGGCCTCATTGGCCTCGGCGCCGGAGTTGCAGAAGAACACGCGGTCGGCAAAGGTGGCGTCGACCAGCTTGTGCGCCAGGCGCAGCGCCGGCTCGTTGGTGAACACGTTGGACACGTGCCAGACCTTGTTGGCCTGCTCGGTCAGGGCGTTGACCAGCGCCGGGTGGGCGTGGCCCAGCACGTTGACGGCGATGCCGCCCGAGAAGTCGACCAGTTCGCGACCTGCCTGGTCCCACACCCGGGAACCTGCGCCGCGCACGGGAATGAAGGCGGCCGGGGCGTAGTTGGGGACCATCACCTGGTCGAAATCGGCGCGTTGCACCTGGGCATGCTCAACGGACATCGGAGTCTCCTGAAGAGGAACGCCCGCCTGGTATTGGCGAGCGATGGGGGGATTGTAAGGACTGGCCAGCGCTTGTCCTTGTCGCCAAGCGACAACTTATTACAGCGCCAAACCGTGAAAACGAGGGGTTTTCGGTAATGCGACATATTATTGCATCAGGCAACGGTTTGGTCGCGCGAATGTGGCATAGGCGCCCGAAGATCCCTGCCATGCGCACAAGGCGGACAACGCCGATCCGTCAGGCCATGGCACGGTGCAACAAATGTAGATGCTGCCGCCAGGCTGCGTTGCGCCGCGCGGGCGGCGCTCGATCTCAAGAGCGCCAGAAAAACCAAGGCGTGCACCCGCCAGCCTCACCACTATCCGTAGCCGCTGCCGTCAGGCTGCGCTGGCCCCTGAGTACGCTGGAGATTTTCAGTGTGGCTGAGGGCCAGCGCAGCCTGGCGGCAGCGGCTACGGGGTCTGCGGGCGTTGCGGGATGATGGTTACCCGCGCTCGGCGGGCACCGACGACAGCTCGAACGGGCTGCTGCTGCGGCGCTGGTTGCGGTCTTCCCGCGGCGTTGCGCCGAAGAAATTGCGATAGGCGCTGGAAAAATGCGGCCCCGACGAGAACCCGCACGACAGGCCGATCTGGATGATCGACTTGCTGGTCTGCATCAGCATCTGCCGCGCCTTGTTCAAGCGCAGCTCCAGGTAATACTGGCTCGGCACCCGGTTCAGGTACTGCTTGAAGATGCGCTCCAGCTGGCGGCGCGACACGCACACGTGCTGGGCGATTTCGTCGGTGGTCAGCGGCTCTTCGATGTTGGCCTCCATCAGCAACACCGCCTGGGTGAGCTTGGGATGGCTGGAGCCCAGGCGGTTCTGCAGCGGAATACGCTGGCGCTCGCCGCCTTCGCGGATGCGCTCCACCACCAGTTCTTCCGACACCGCGCCCGCCAGCTCGGCGCCGTGGTCGCGGGCCAGCACCGCCAGCAGCAGGTCCAGCACCGAGAGGCCGCCACACGCGGTCATGCGGTCACGGTCCCAGTCGAACAGGTGGCTGGTGGCAATCACCTTGGGGAAGCGCTCGGCGAAATCATCCTGCCAGCGCCAGTGCACCGCGGCGCGGTAGCCGTCCAGCAGGCCGACCTGGGCCATGGGGTAGACGCCAGCGGACAGGCCGCCAATCACGCAGCCCGAACGCACCAGTTGCTTGAGCGCGGTGGCCAGAGCTGGCGCCAGCGCAGCCGGCGGCTCGTCGGCCAGCAGGAACAGTTTCTGACAGCCTTCCAGGCGCCCCGCCCACGGCTCGCCCGGCAACTGCCAGCCGCCTTCAGGGGCAGGCTCGGCGTGCAGGAACACCATCTCGTAGGCCACTTCGGGGTGCACCTTCTGGGCCACATCCAGGGCCTCTTCAGCCAGCGCCAGGGTCAGGGCCTTGGTGCTCGGCCAGATGAGAAAACCGATTCGTTGGGCTGTCATGGGGTGCGGTCCGAAACCTGTTCAGGATCAATGCTCGGCAGAGCGGATGGAAGGAACATGCTGCCAAGACGCGCAGCATGCCCCTTTCTACAACAACGTGGCAGTCATCGTTTGTATCAAATGACGACTACTTCAGGCTTCCGGACAGGAACTGCTGCAGGCGCTCGGACTTGGGGTTGGCCAGCACGTCGCGCGGGCAGCCCGACTCTTCCACCAGGCCCTTGTGCAGGAACACCAGCTGGTTGGACACCTCGCGGGCGAAGCCCATCTCGTGGGTGACCACCACCATGGTGCGGCCTTCCTGGGCCAGGTCCTGCATCACCTTCAGCACGTCGCCCACCAGCTCGGGGTCGAGCGCCGAGGTGGGTTCGTCGAACAGCATGACCTCAGGCTCCATGGCCAGGGCACGGGCGATGGCCACGCGCTGCTGCTCGCCGCCGGACATGTGGCCCGGGTAGGCGTCCTTGCGGTGCGCCACGCCCACCTTGTTCAGGTAGTGCTCGGCCTTTTCCAACGCCTCTTTCTTCGACACGCCCAGCACGTGCACCGGCGCCTCGATGATGTTTTCCAGGGCGGTCATGTGCGCCCACAGGTTGAAGTGCTGGAACACCATGGACAGGCGCGAGCGCATGCGCTGCAACTGCTTGGGGTCGGCGGCCTTGAGGGCGCCGTCCTTGCTGGCCACCAGTTGCAGCTCTTCGTTGTTGAGCAGGATCTTGCCCGCGTGCGGCTGCTCCAGCAGGTTGATGCAGCGCAGGAAGGTACTCTTGCCCGAGCCGCTGGAGCCGATGATGCTGATGACATCGCCGGCCTTGGCGGCCAGGGACACACCCTTGAGCACTTCATGACTGCCGTAGCGTTTATGCAGGTCCTGGACTTCAAGTTTGTACATAGCGGTTCTCACAAAGCAGTCAGTCGTTGAGCAGGCGCCCGCGACGAAGGGGTTGGCGCCCGGCGACCTTGGCCAGCCAGAAACCTGGCTGGGCGTAACGCAGTCGTTCGATGGCAAACAGCACGCCGGCAGTGCCGGCACACACGACGGTAACGCGATCGGCCAGCGGGTCGATCACTTCAAACAGCGGGTCGCCCGCCTCTACCCATTCACCGGGGGCGCGCAGGAAACTGATCACGCCGGGGTGTGGGGCAAACAGCAATTCAGTGCCCTCGAACGGCATGCCTTCGCAGGGCTCGTTGGCGGCTGGCGGCCATTCGCCGGCGATCAGCCCCTGTTCGGCGAGGAACGCCAGGATGCCCTCGGCGTGGCGCTCGGCGTCGTCGCGCGCGGTGTCGGCCTGGCCACCCAGTTCCACGGTAGTGGCCAGGCAGGCCAGCGGCAGCTGGGCCTCGGGGAAGCGCCGGGACAGGCGCAGCCACGGCAACGAGCAGGCTTCGTCGAACGAACTGCCACCCGAGTCCTCGGCCAGCAGGCCTACCCGCACGTTCAGGTGCGCGGCCAGCGAGCGCCACTGCGGCCAGTGCTGCGGCAGCGCGTACATGTGCAGCGCGGCGTCGGCGTCGCAGTGCAGGTCCAGCACCACGTCGGCGTCGCAGGCGTGGCCCAGCAGCAGGCGTTGCAGGCCCTGCAGCTGGCTGGCGGCTGGCGGCAGCGCCGCCAGGGTGTCGCGCATGGCCTGGCGCACCAGGCGGATGTTGGCGTGGGCGTCGTCACCCAGCTGGCCATCCAGCGCGGCAGCCACCGGCTCGCTCAGCTCGTGGAAGTCACGGTTGAAGTTCTTGCCGCTGCCGAACTCGAAACGCCCCTGGTGGGCGCCCTGCAGCAACTGGCCCAGGCCGATGGGGTTGGCCACCGGCACCAGCTCGACCACGCCCTTGAGCTGGCCAGCCTCCTCCAGCGCCAGCAGGCGCTTTTTCAGTTCCCAGGCGGTGCGCATGCCCGGCAGTTCGTCGGCGTGCAGGCTGGCCTGGATGTAGGCCTTGCGCTCGCCGCTGCCGAAGCGGAATACGCTCAGGTGACGCTCGCTGCCCAGGGTGCTCCAGGGCAATGGATGATCGATGCGTTGCATGTCTTCAGCCCTTGCGTGGTGCCAGGTAGCCCAGCCAGCGGCGCTCGGCCAGCTTGAACAGGCGAACCAGGATAAAGGTCAGGCACAGGTAGAAAACGCCTGCGGTGATGTAGGCTTCGAACGGCAGATAGTACTGCGCGTTCACCGTGCGTGCCGCGCCGGTGATGTCGATCAGGGTGACAATCGACGCAAGGCTGGTGGTCTGCAGCATCATGATCACTTCGTTGCTGTACTGCGGCAGCGCCCGGCGCAGGGCCGACGGCAGCAGGATGCGACGGTACATCTTGACCCGCGACATGCCCATGGCCCGCGCCGCCTCGATCTCGCCATGGGGCGTGGCCTTGAGGCTGCCGGCGACGATTTCCGCGGTGTAGGCGCTGGTGTTGATGGCAAATGCCAGGCAGGCGCAGAAGGTGGCGCTGGACAGCCACGGCCAGAAGATGCTCTCGCGCACCACGGCGAACTGCGCCAGCCCGTAGTAGATCAGGAACAGCTGCACCAGCATCGGCGTGCCGCGGATCACGTAGGTGTACAGCCAGGCCGGCAGGTTCACCAGCGGCCGCTTGGACACGCGCATCAGGCCCAGCGGCAAGGCCGCCAGCAGGCCGAAGAACAGCGACAGCAGCAACAGCTTGATGGTCTCCAGCACGCCGCTGAAGTACAGCGGCAGGTTGTCCCAGACCACGTTGTAATCAAAAATCATAGTTCAGCCACCCTTACGCCAGCCGAGTAGCGTTTTTCCAGGAACCGCAGCACCAGCAGCGATACGCTGGTGATCACCAGGTACAGCGCGGCCACCGCCAGGAAGAAAGTGAACGGCTGGCGCGTGGCGTCCGCCGCGGCCTTGGCCTTGAACATCATGTCCTGCAGGCCCACCACCGACACCAGCGCCGTGGCCTTGACCAGTACCAACCAGTTGTTGGTGAAGCCGGGAATGGCCAGGCGGATCATCTGCGGCACCAGCACGCGGAAGAACACCTGGCGGCTGTTCATGCCATAGGCAAGGCCAGCCTCGGCCTGCCCCTTGGGGATGGCCAGGAACGCACCGCGGAAGGTTTCCGACAGGTACGCCCCGAAAATGAAGCCCAGCGTGCCGATGCCGGCCGCCATGGGGTTGAGATCGATATAGTCGTCGAAGCCCAGCAGGGGCGCGACGCGGTTGAGCAGGTCCTGGCCGCCGAAGAAGATCAGCAGGATCAGCACCAGGTCGGGAATGCCGCGGATGACCGTGGAATAGGTCGCCCCCAGCCAGGCCAGCCAACGCACGGGCGACAGCCGCAGTGCGACGACGATCAATCCCAGGGCAATGGCTAGCGCCATCGACGACAGGGCCAACTGCAAGGTCAGCCAGGTGCCATCGAGGATGACTGCCCCGTAGCCTTCTAACATGTAAATTTCCTCGACCGTGGAAATGAAAAAATGGTGCAAGCCTCAGCGCCTGCGGCTTGCACCATCTGTCGGGTGACGCTTACAGCCAGTTACTGGCCGTAGATGTCGAAGTTGAAGTACTTGTCCTGGATCTGCTTGTACTTGCCGTTGGCGCGGATGGCGGCGATGGCAGCGTTGAGCTTGTCCAGGTCAGCCTTGTCACCCTTGCGCACGGCGATGCCCACGCCGTCACCGAAGTATTTGACGTCGGTGAACGATGGACCTGCGAAGGCGTAGCCCTTGCCGGCGTCGGTGTTCAGGAAGCCGTCCTGCAGCAGGGTGGCGTCGGCCAGGGTGCCGTCCAGGCGGCCAGCGGTCACGTCCAGGTAGATTTCGTTCTGCGAGCCGTACGGCACCACTTCCACGCCTTTTGGCGCCAGCACTTCGCGGGCGAAACGCTCGTGGATGGAACCGCGCTGCACGCCGACCTTCTTGCCTTTCAGGCCGTCGAGGTTGTCGGCGACGGTGGTGCCTTCCTTCATCACCAGGCGCGCTGGGGTCAGGTAGTAGCGGTTGGTGAAATCAACCGACTTCTTGCGGTCTTCGGTGATGGACATGGACGACAGGATGGCGTCGATCTTGCGCACTTTCAGCGCCGGGATCAGGCCGTCGAATTCCTGCTCGACCCACTGGCACTTGACCTTCATCTCTTCGCACAGGGCGTTGCCGATGTCGTAGTCAAAACCCACGATGCTGCCGTCGGCAGCCTTGGAGGCGAACGGTGGGTAGGCCGCTTCGATACCGATCTTGAAAGGCTTCTCGTCGGCGAACGAGGACAGCGACAGCACGGACAGCGCCAGGGCGCCAAGAAGCACGAGTTTCTTCATCTCAGGACTCCATCGGTAAAGGGCAATAAATGGCAGAGTGAGCACAGGCCCAATATGCGAATGGGTACAACGCAGATAGCGGCGCGCGGCTCGGGAGCATGGCTCATCGGGCGACGGCGAGTGACCGGCATTTTAGCGACAGCCCCGAAGCCGATATTTCTTCAATGCGACAACTAGTTACAGATGCACCGAGAATACGACCCGAGATTATTGACAGCCTTTCATGTTTATGCAAAGGCAAATGACAGGGAACCGATCTATCAAGCAAATTGCGCGCCTATTATTGGCAAAGCCTTGTAATCCGGCAACCCTGGCGTTTGGCTTTGTCATTTTTCGTAGGACCGGCGCACCGATTTGTGGCGTTTCGCCTCCTTTTGGCGCACAGAAAGGTGACGGACGGTAACACCGATATATCCCGGTCATGTGGGGTATAAACGCAGAACCCCGCCAACGGGCGGGGTTCCGGGGTTAGCGCAGCAGCCTTACGCCGCCTTCATGCCCTTGTGGGTGTCGATCAGGTGCTGCACCACGCCCGGGTCGGCCAGGGTGGAGATATCACCCAGCGCGTCGTACTCGCCGGTGGCGATCTTGCGCAGGATACGGCGCATGATCTTGCCCGAGCGGGTCTTGGGCAGCCCCGGCGCCCACTGGATCACATCCGGCGAGGCGATCGGGCCGATCTCCTTGCGCACCCAGTTCTTCAGTTCCTGGCGCAGGGTCTCGCTGGCTTCCACGCCATGGTTGAGGGTCACGTACACATAGATGCCCTGGCCCTTGATGTCGTGGGGCACGCCCACCACCGCGGCCTCGGCCACCTTGGGATGGGCAACCATGGCGCTCTCGATCTCGGCGGTGCCCATGCGGTGGCCGGAGACGTTGAGCACGTCATCGACGCGGCCGGTGATCCAGTAGTAGCCATCCTCGTCGCGGCGCGCGCCGTCGCCGGTGAAGTACATGCCACGGAAGGTCTTGAAGTAGGTGTCGACGAAGCGGTCGTGGTCGCCGTACAGGCTGCGCGACTGGCCCGGCCACGAGTCGAGGATCACCAGGTTGCCCTCGGCGGCGCCGTCGATCAGGTTGCCCAGGTTGTCCACCAGCCCCGGCACCACGCCGAAGAACGGCTTGCTCGCCGAGCCCGGCTTGAGCGCGGTGGCGCCCGGCAGCGGGCTGATCAGCACGCCGCCGGTCTCGGTCTGCCACCAGGTGTCGACGATCGGGCAGCGTTGCTTGCCCACGGTGTCGTAGTACCAACCCCAGGCCTCGGGGTTGATCGGCTCGCCCACCGAGCCCAGCAGGCGCAGGCTGGAGCCATCGGCGCCCTCCACCGCCGCAGTGCCCTCGGCCATCATGGCGCGGATGGCGGTGGGTGCGGTGTAGAGGATGTTGACCTTGTGCTTGTCGATGATCTTCGACACGCGGGTGATGTCCGGGTAGTTCGGCACGCCTTCGAACAGCAGCGTGGTGGCGCCGTTGGCCAGCGGGCCGTAGACGATGTAGCTGTGGCCGGTGACCCAGCCGACGTCGGCGGTGCACCAGTAGATTTCGCCCGGGCGGTAGTCGAACACGCGCTCATGGGTGAGGGCTGCGTACACCAGGTAGCCGCCGGTGGTGTGCAGCACGCCCTTGGGCTTGCCGGTGGAGCCGGAGGTATAGAGGATGAACAGCGGCTCCTCGGCACCCATTTCTTTCGGCGCGCAGGTGCTGGACGCCACGTCCAGCAGGGTGTGGTACCAGATGTCGCGGTGGCGGTTCCACTCGATGTCGCCGCCGGTGCGCTTGCAGACGATGACCTTCTGCACACTGCTGGTTTCCGGGTTGGTCAGGGCGCGGTCGACGTTGGCCTTGAGCGCGGTCTTCTTGCCGCCACGCAGGCCTTCGTCGGCGGTGATCACCACCTTCGAGCTGCAGTCGATGATGCGCCCGGCCAGGGCCTCGGGGGAGAAGCCACCGAACACCACCGAATGGATGGCGCCGATGCGGGTACAGGCCAGCATGGCGACCACGGCTTCGGGAATCATCGGCATGTAGATGGTAACCACGTCACCGCGGTGCACATCCTGGCCACGCAGGGCGTTGGCGAACTTGCAGACTTCCTCGTGCAGTTCGCGGTAGGTGATGTTGCGGTGCTCGGAGGGGTCGTCGCCTTCCCAGATGATCGCGATCTGGTCGCCGCGTTCGGCCAGGTGCCGGTCCAGGCAGTTGTAGGAGACGTTGAGAGTGCCGTCGGCGAACCACTTGATGTCCACGTGGTGGTCATCGAAAGAGGTCTGCTTGACCTTGGTGAAGGGCTTGATCCAGTCCAGGCGCTGGGCCTGCTCGCGCCAGAAGCCGTCAGGGTTCACCACCGACTGCTGGTACATGGCCTTGTAGGTCGCTTCATCGGTCAGCGTGGTGGCTGCCACCTCGGGACGAACGGGATACAGGGACGCCGCACTCATCTTTCTTACCTCGGAGCTATGTAGTTGTTTTTGTATGACCTCGTTGTAAGGCTAAGCGCACGCCGAGGCCATTCGACGATGGTAGTAACCATTACCCTACTCTTTGATGACGGCGCGCGGCAAGGCTCAAGCCCGGGCGCGGGGCGCCTCGACGGCCGCGTGTCTTTGCAGGAAAACGCGCGCCACCGGCCGCTACGAAATTGATTGTTACAGATTCAGATAAAACTGTTTATCAAAACTCTGTCTGTTTAACCCCCCGCCATCGCCCTAAAATTCACCTCGCCAACCGGCACTGTGATTAACACACGCAACAGCCCCCACGAAGGCACGTTAATCCGACTCTAACTTTCCCGAGCAACACACGCAGTCCCACAAGGATTGCGTGCCCCCTGACGACCGCACAAAGGTAAACTTTAAAATGAAAGCTTTAATTGTCTTGGCCCTGAGTACTTTCTCGCTGGCAGCCATGGCTGATGAAGTTTCGAACACCGCCAACACTGAAGTTCCGGTGGAGCACTACAACTATTCGCAGCACCTTGATATTGCCAAGGTCATCAGCACCAGCGAAATCCCCAACGTCTGCGAAGTGGTGCCAGCACGCATGACTTACCTGGACTCCACTGGCCAGAAACACATACTTGAATACCGCGTGATGGGCAACGGCTGCTCGAACGGATAAGTTCACAGTGCTTCAGCGCCTCTTCAGGAGGCGCTGGCCTATTTAATTGATCGAATAATTATTCAACACCTGCCCGCCAGCACAACGCTTGATGATGCGCCGAACTTTTTGTTCGATCTTTCCCGCATCATGGAGTTTGCATGGCACTTTATATCCCGCCTTCCGTCCCGCCGATCAAGAAAGCCATTTCGCCTTTTGGCCAATTACTGACAACCCTGTTTCAGCGCGATGACTTTTCACGCATTGATCCGCTGGGCAGTGATTTCCAATGGCTGGATAACGTCGAGGCACTGTGCGCGGCCCCCGACGTCGTCGCTCTGATTCCCCCCTCACTGAACAACGACACCAATGACGCCCCCGCGCAACTGACCCGGTACCTGCAGGCCCAGGCAACACAAGCCTTGCGCGACGTGGACCCGGCATTGCCGGCAACACTGCGCAAGGTGTCCCGGCGGGCCAAGGCTGGACGCCGGGTGTTCAGCGCCGCCAGCCACCTGTGGCTACAGGCAACCTTCGCACGGGCGACAGATTGCGCCTGGCTGGCCTGCCTGCTGCTGTATCCGAGGCTGGCCAGCAAAGCCACGCCCACGCAGCACCCGCTGCAAACCCGGAACGGCGCTTTCAGCCACCTGCATACGGACCTGTCAGCGTGCGTCTCGCGTATCCTGCACAAACGCGTTGGCGGCGGGCGCATGGCGCGGCTGCTCGATTACCTGCAGATGGATTTCGCCCTGGCCTGCACCACCGAGCCACGGCGGCTGATGCCGTGCCTGTTTGGTTGCGCTACCTTCGACGCCTTTGAAAAAGCCGTGATTGACGACCTGCAATGGGTACCACCCCCCCACTATCTGCAACGCGAACTGGCCATGCAGGCCATCGTCGACTATCTCGACCCCCGCAGCTCGCGCATCGAGGGTGAACTTGCCGGCGTGTCGCTCACCCCCCAGGGCAACGCACAGGCGTTACGTGTACGCCTGGACCAGGCGCTCGCGGCACACCTGGACTGCAACCCTACCGAACTGGCACTGGTAGCGCCGCTGTTGCTGCGTCAACATGCCCCGCTGCTGCTACTCGAAGACCTGCCGCCTGACTTCGAGCACCTGCCGGACCTTTACTCCGTGCAATTGCGCCTGGGCATCAGCCTGTCGGAACGCGACCCCTGGCTGTTGACGCCCGAGACGGCGCTGCAGGTGGCGCTACTGAAACAAGCGCAAGCGACCACGCAAGAAGACCAGGTCAACATCCTGCTCGCCCGCGCGCCACTCGTCATGCAATGGGCGGAGTACAACCGCATACTACCGAGGCAACCTTGGTACACGCCGGCCGACATCAACGCCGCCCTCGATGCCTTCGACATCATGGCGACACTGGCACAACTGAGCAGCCCACCCTCGCGCATAAAAATGGCCATTGGCTACCTGGAATCATTTGGCATCAAGCCGCATGAAATTGTCTCGGGCGCTCGCAAGACCTCCCACCTGGAGCGCCTGCTCGACAGCGGCCCGGGCTTTCGCCATGCCGCACTCAAGCATACGACCGCCGCCGATATCACCGCGCAGTTCGACCAACTGTTCAGCGCCTACCGCGGCCATTGCCACCGCGCACTGAAAGACTTGCTCGAGCTGTTCATCCAGCGGCTACCCGACAACGACCGCGCGGTAATGGAAGCCGCATCGCTGCAGGCGTACGCGGTGCACTGGCATGAATTCATCGGGCCGAACCAGATGAGCATCCCGCAACTGGGCGATGCCGATCCCGAACTATGGGCCCTGCGCCGTTGCCCCGCCCTGCTGATTCTGTGCCAGGGCAGCCAGGGCGAAACCTTGTACCGCTGGTTTCCCCAGCAATGGCGGTGGGACAGCCGGGCCATCGACCGCCAGGGGGTGCCAATGGAGCAGTGGGCACGCGAACACCTGCAGCTGCAGTTCGAGGACTACCACGACGCCGAGCACCCATTCACCTACAGCACCGCCGGGGGCGTGCAGGCGGTAGGCCCGCTGCTGCCTGCCGGACCACTGGCACGCCTGGTCGACATCGCGCTGGACCACGTGTGGATGCACCACTTCGACGACCTGAGGCAGCAGTGCCGGGGCATGACCCAACTGGAGCTGCAGCAAAAAAACATCCAGGGCCGCAGCCTCGCGGCCCACCTGGCACGCATCGGCGTGCCTTTTGCCAGTTGCTTCGATACCCAGGGCAGCGGCGGCGTGTCCATGTGCGTGCTTGATGCAGTGACCCTGCCCCTGACGGCGCTAACGCCTGTACTAAAAACGCTGGTGGCCAACCGTCGCCTCATCAACCGCCTGCTGCACAGCGGCGGTCGCTCGCCACTGGCAAACACAGCCTTTGCGGTGAGCCGCTGGCTCAACCTGCATCAACGCCGTTTCCCCTTCAATTTTGCCAGGGACCTGGGAATTTCCACAGGGCAAGTGGCGCGCCCCAGCCACGGCATCTGGCACCTCCAGCCCGCCCAGATCAGCCGCACCTACGGCCCGCCTCTGCTGGACCTGACGCCCGGCGGCGCCGAGCGCACCTTCATCGAGGCCTTCGCCATGGCCCGCCCCGGGCTCGCCCCTGGCGCCCTGGCCCTGCATCGCGGGCCCGATGGCCTGCGCTACCTGCGCAGCCACGTGGATAGCCAAGTCATGCTGATCCCCCGGGCAGACCGCAGCGTGGACGTGCTCATTGATGGCCACCTGTACCGCTTGAGCCAGGAAATCAGCGGTAAATACTACGTGCGCCATGATCGCCTTGGCACGCTGCGCAAACCCCGCCGCATGATCGAGACGCCCACCCCTTGCCGCATCCCACGGGCAGCCGACGCCCCGGGATGCGCCAGCCTGTACACCCACCAACTTCCTGTCACCGCATTGCCCCCCCACGCGACCGCCGGGGAGCATGCCGCACACGCCTGGCAGGCGCGTACCTACCGCCTGGGCAGCCTGGCGATTGCCGGCGGCAGCAGCAGCCAGGCGCCCGCCAACCTGGATGTGGTGGTCATGGATGGCACCCTGTGGCGACGCGAGCGGACCCGCGCCGGGCGCCTGGTACCGGTCACCGATGCCGAACGCGCTACCTTTGGCCTGTCCTTGGCCACTGCCAACGGTCCGTCGGTGAACTACCTGCCGAGCATCAGCGGCCGACGCTCTACCGACAGCCGCTTTGGCCTCACCCCCTCACTGACCGCCGAGCAGGCCGGGTTGATCAACGACACGCTGCCGGTCCTGGAGCTTGATGAACTGGTGGCCGGCGTGGGGGACCGCCGCATCCTGCGCGGCCACGTCATGGACACCCCTCAGGGCCCGTGCATTGCGGTCGAGGCCGACACCCACGTGATCTACCGTGCGCCCGACCGCCCCGGCGAATTAAGCTTCGAGCGCGTCACCGCCGAAGAGGATATCAACCGCTTTCTCACCACCAGCGAAACCTACCGCATCGTCAGCGGCACGCCTTCAGCTCCCCGCGACCGGGAAAACATTGCCACGCTGTTGTTTGACCTGGCCAAGCACCAGCCTGCCCCCGGCGACATTCCCCTCGACGCCTTCCCCACCTATGCCGCCTACGCGGAGGCAGCAGGTATACACAACGAGCTGCTCGACTACGCCACCCATATCCTGGCGGGCAATAGCCAGCAGCTGCGCCTGTTCGAGCGGATGCAGGCGCTGATCCCCGACCGCGGCCTTCTCACTACGCGCCCCAGGAACGTGCAACAGGCACACATTGATGTGCTCAATCGGCTGGCCCCGCCGCAAGGCACCTCGCCAGGCACCTTCGCTCCCATCACCGCCGATAACCTCGGCGATGCCAGCGTGCATGCCGCACTGCGCCACACCATGGCGCAGGCCAACCTGGCCTTCATCCGGGTGAGCCTGGCCGATGGACGGCGGATGGTTTACTACGCCCTGTCCGGCGGTAAACGTGCTGCGGCGATCCGCTTGAAGATCGATGTGGCCAGCAGCCCGCGCCAGACCCTCGATGGGGTGGAATGGATAGACGCGCGCGCGATCATGCGTACTCGCGGCCCTGATCCGCAAATGACCAGCCTGCCGGTGGTGCGCCACGCTGGACGCAAGATCATCCGCCCCCACCCCCGCGACCAGGACGCCGAACGCCTGATCGCCACAGTGCTCAAGGCCGACCTGCGCGACAAGCCAGTGACCGACCTGCAGGTGTTCACGCGCATGGACACCTGCCGTTCATGCGGCGCCATCGTACTGCCGCAACTCAAGCTACTGTTCCCCCAAGCCAGCATGAGCATCAATTTCCTGGAACCTTACCCGCTGGACTGAGTGCCAGTTCCGCCTTGCCCAACCCATGCTCGCGCAGCTTGTTGGCAATGGTGGTATGCGACACCCCCAGGCGCTTGCCCAGCAAGCGGCTGCTGGGGTGCTGGGCATGCAGTTGCTCCAGCACCGCGCGCTCGAAGCGCGCGACGATCTGTTGCAGGTCACCCTCCAGGGAGAAATCGCCCAAGGGCTGGCGCACACCGTAGTCGGGCAGGCGGATATGCTCGGGCTTGACCCAACCGGCGTCGCACAATGACACGGCCTGGAACAGCACATTCTCCAGTTGCCGCACGTTGCCCGGCCAATGGTAGCGGGCCAGCTTGTCCTTGGCGGCGGGCGCCAGGCGCGGCAGCGGGCAGCCGATCTGGCGGCTGGCCTGGTCAAGGAAGTGCTCCACCAGCGGGTCGAGGCCGTCCATGCACTCGCGTAGCGGCGGAATGTGCAACGACAGCACGTTGAGGCGGTGGTACAGGTCCTGGCGGAATTCGCCGCGGGCGCACAGCTCCGACAGATCCATCTGGGTGGCGCAGATCACCCGCACATCCAGGTACACCTCTTCGTCACTGCCTACGCGGCGGAAGCAGCCGTCTTGCAGGAAGCGCAACAATTTCGCCTGCAGGCGCGGACTCATCTCCCCTACCCCATCGAGGAATAGCGTGCCGCCCGCGGTCAGCTCCAGCAGGCCCAGCTTGCCCTCGGCGCGCGCGCCTTCGAAGGCGCCGGGGCCGTAGCCAAACAGCTCGGTCTCGGCCATGGACTCGGGCAAGCCGGCGCAGTTGAGCGCCATCAACGGCGACTGGCCGCGCGGGCTGGCCAGGTGGCAGGCGCGGGCCAGCAGTTCCTTGCCGGTGCCGGTCTCGCCCTCGATCAACAGCGGTGCGTCGAGTGGCGCCATGCGGCGCGCCTCGCGCACCACGGCGGCCATCACTTTCGAGCTCTGGAAGATGCTGTCGAAGCCGCGCAGTTCCTGCTTGCGCACGTGGTAGATGCGCTCGCCGATGCGGTCGGCGCGGTGCAGGGTCAGCACCGCACCGGCCAGGGCTTCGCTGTCGTCATGCTCGGACTGCAGCGGGGCGATGTCGGCAAGGAACACGTCGCCGCGCACCTTCACCCGCAGGCCGTTGATGCGCGATTTGTTGTCGCGCACCAGCTGCGGCAGGTCGAAGTCCTCGGCGTAACGCGACAACGGCATGCCCGGCACCTCGTCCACCCGCACCCCCAGCAGCTGCGCGGCGGCGCGGTTGGCGGCGACGATGGAGCCGGCCATGTCGATGGACAGCACCGGGAATTCCAGTGCGCCCAGCAGCGCATTGAGCTCCATGTGCCGGCGCTCGCTGGGCATCAGCCCCACGCGTTTGACGCCGAACACGCCGGGTATGGCTTCGAACTTGGGGCGCAGGGCCTGGAACTGCAGGTTGATCAGGTTCGGGCAATGCAGGTAGATGGCGTTGCCGTGCTCGCCACCCACTTCGCCGCGGGCGACGTTGATGCCGTATTCCACCAGCAGGTTGAGGATGTCACGCAGGATGCCGATGCGGTTCTGGCAGTGGACTTTGATGCGCATGAGGGGCCTGTTTTTTGGCGAAAGGCGAAGATATTCGTAAAGAATATGTGACGCTTGAGGGTGCCGACAAGACTTTGCCGCCGATGAACGCGGTAGCTGTATCGAATAGTTTACGAAAAGTGCGGGCTGTGCCTGCGATGCGGGGCGCTAGGTGGGGCTGACAGCCGTGGGGCGGTGGGCTATCAATGGAGCGTGGGGTCTGCGGACGCAGCCTTTGGCAGCTGCTACGGGGATGTGTGCGGGCCCATCTATAATAAAAATGTGCGCTGGAGAACAGCATGAAGCAGACCCACTACGTGGCCCGCGAACCGGATGCTAAGGGGTTCATCCATTACTCCGACACCGAGCACGCGGTATGGCACACCTTGGTCAGCCGCCAGCTCAAGCTGGTAGAGGGGCGCGCGTGCCAGGAATACCTGGACGGCATCGAGCAACTGGCCCTGCCCCATGAGCGCATTCCGCAACTGGCCGAGGTCAACCAGGTGCTGGCCCGCACCACCGGCTGGCAGGTCGCCCGGGTGCCGGCCCTGATCCCCTTCCAGACCTTCTTCGAATTGCTGGCCAGCAAGCGCTTTCCCGTGGCCACCTTCATTCGCACGCCCGAAGAGCTGGATTACCTGCAGGAACCGGACATTTTCCACGAGATTTTCGGCCACTGCCCGCTGCTGACCAACCCCTGGTTCGCCGAATTCACCCACACCTACGGCAAGCTGGGCCTGGCGGCCAGCAAGGAACAACGGGTGTTCCTGGCGCGCCTGTACTGGATGACCATTGAATTCGGCCTGGTGGACACGCCCCAGGGCCGGCGCATCTATGGCGGCGGCATTCTCTCGTCGCCCAAGGAAACCCTCTACAGCCTGTCGGACGCCCCCGAGCACCAGGCCTTCGACCCACTGGAATGCATGCGCACCCCATACCGCATCGACATCCTGCAGCCGCTGTATTTCGTGCTGCCGGACCTTAAGCGCCTGTTCGGCCTGGCCCACGAGGACATCATGGCCCTGGTGGCCCGCGCCCAGCAGCTGGGCCTGCACGCGCCGAAATTTCCGCCCAAGGCGGCCTGACCCGCTTTTAACTACTATAAGGAAGCAACCATGAACCCATTGAACCAGGCCCATTGCGAAGCCTGCCGCGCCGACGCCCCGCAGGTCAGCGACGAGGAGCTGCCAGGGCTGCTGCGGCAGATCCCGGACTGGAACATCGAGGTGCGTGACGGTGTCATGCAGCTGGAAAAGGTCTACCTGTTCAAGAACTTCAAGCACGCCCTGGCGTTCACCAACGCCGTGGGCGAGATCGCCGAGGCCGAGGGCCACCACCCGGGCCTGCTGACCGAATGGGGCAAGGTCACCGTGACCTGGTGGAGCCACTCGATCAAGGGCCTGCACCGCAACGATTTCATCATGGCCGCCCGCACCGACGACGTCAGCCAGGGGGCCGAGGGCCGCAAATAATGCACTTCAGCGCGATCCAGCGAATTCCCGGCGACTCGATCCTGAGCCTGATGGACGCCTACGCCCGCGACCCCAACCCGCGCAAGTTCGATCTGGGGGTGGGCGTGTACAAGGACGCCCAGGGCCTGACCCCGGTGCTGTCGGCGGTCAAGCAGGCCGAGCGGTTCCTGCTCGACCACCAGACCAGCAAGACCTACGTCAGTGGCCACGGCGACCAGGCGTTTGGCCGCCTGGTCAGTGAGCTGGTGCTGGGCAAGGACTCGCCGCTGCTGGCCCATGAGCGCGCCGGCGCCACCCAGACCCCGGGTGGCACCGGGGCCCTGCGCCTGGCCGGCGAGTTCATCGCCCATTGCCTGCCCGGCAAGGGCATTTGGCTCAGCGACCCGACCTGGCCCATCCACGAAAGCATCTTTGCCGCCGTGGGCCTCAAGGTGAATCACTACCCCTACGTGGGCCGTGACAACCGCCTGGACATGGAAGCCATGCTGCTGGCGCTGGAAGACATACCGCGCGGCGACGTGCTGCTGTTGCACGCCTGCTGCCACAACCCCACCGGCTTCGACCTGCGGCACAACGACTGGCACCGGGTGCTGGACGTGGCCAAGCGCCGCGAGCTGCTGCCGCTGATCGACTTCGCTTACCAGGGCTTTGGCGATGGCCTGAACGAGGATGCCTGGGGCGTGCGCCTGTTCGCCAAGGAACTGCCGGAGCTGCTGGTCACCAGTTCGTGCTCGAAAAACTTTGGCCTGTACCGCGAACGCACCGGCGCGTTGATCGCCTGCACGCACACCGCTGAACAGTTGCTGGACGTGCGCAGCCAACTGGCCGGCCTGGCGCGCAACCTGTGGTCGACGCCGCCGGACCATGGCGCCGCCGTGGTCGCCACCATCCTCGGTGATGCGCAGTTGAAGAGCCTGTGGGCGGATGAGGTGGAGCACATGCGTTCGCGCATCGCCCAGCTGCGGGCCGGGCTGGTCGAGGCGCTGGGGCCGCACGGGCTGTCGGCGCGTTTCGCCCACATTGGCGAACAGCGCGGGATGTTCTCCTACACCGGGCTCAGCCCCGAGCAGGTAGACCGCCTGCGCGACGAGCACAGCGTGTACATGGTGCGCTCGGGCCGCGCCAACGTCGCCGGCATCGACGCCAGCCGCCTGGACGAACTGGCGGCCGCCCTCGCCAAGGTGTGTTGAACCTGTGGGAGCTGGCTTGCCAGCGAGTTTTTGAGGGCCTCGAAGAGCTCGCTGGCAAGCCAGCTCCCACATTCAGCCTCCATGAAAATCCGTTCATTGTGCGACCAATGGCCGCCGGCGAAGTCAGTTTGTCATGCGCAGTGCTGTATCCTGTCCCGGCTTTAACCAGCACGCGCTATCCAGCGCCACCCTCAACCTGTAATTGCGAGGAGCGATGACGATGCACGAGATCCCAAACCTTCCTTTCCCGAGCCTGCATCAACCAGAGCAGCCTCAACCGCCACAATCGGCCAGCCAGGCCACTGAAAACGAGGCCGACGAAGCCTCGAGCGCTGATCGCGACGACTAAGCGCCGACCGCAGGTGGTACGATCCCCACGGCGGCCATGCCGCGTGATCGCACCACCTCAGCGCTGAACGGAGCCCCTCATGCAAGACACTTTCAACGAAGCACAGGCCGCGCAGGTGATCGACACCGCGCAACAGATGATCGACATCTGGGCCCGCCTCTCCCCGGAAAAACAGCAAGCCCTGCTGCAACGTTTCGGCACCCAGGAAAACGCCCTCGCCGCCCTGGTGGCCACCCGACTGCTGGCACAACCGCAGGCTTGAGCCTTCGGCGAGATAAAATCTTGCCGCTGGTCGTGCACTGTGTGGCTCGCCGCCCTATGATAAGCGTCTAGTGTGCTAGCACCCGACACCTATCCCCCTGGAATTCCCAATGTCTTCAAACCCGCGGCCGCTGGCGGTCACGCTGCAAGTCGTTTCCATCGTGCTGTTCACCTTCATCGGCTACCTGAACATCGGCATCCCGCTGGCCGTGCTGCCCGGTTTCGTGCATACCGGCCTGGGCTTCAACGCCGTGATCGCGGGCCTGGTGATCAGCGTCCAGTACCTGGCCACCCTGCTTAGCCGGCCGTACGCCAGCCGTATCATCGACAACCACGGCAGCAAGAAGGCGGTGATCTACGGCCTGTTCGGCTGTGGCGCCAGCGGGCTGTTCATGCTGCTGGCGGCGTTCACCCAGAGCCTGCCGGTGGTGAGCCTGGCCAGCCTGTTCGTCGGCCGCCTGGTGCTGGGTAGCGCCGAAAGCCTGGTGGGCTCGGGCTCCATCGGCTGGGGGATCGGCCGCGTGGGCGCACAGCACACCGCCAAGGTCATCTCCTGGAACGGCATCGCCAGCTACGGCGCCCTGGCCATCGGCGCCCCGGCCGGCGTGCTGCTGGTGCAACACCTGGGCCTGTGGGCGATGGGCGTGAGCATCCTGCTGCTGGCGGCGCTGGGCATTGCCCTGGCCTGGAACAAGACCCCGGCGCCGATCGTCGCCGGCGAGCGCATGCCATTCATGCACGTGCTGGGCAAGGTGCTGCCCCACGGCACCGGCCTGGCCCTGGGCGGCATCGGTTTCGGCACCATCGCCACCTTCATCACCCTGTATTACGCCACCAACCACTGGGACAACGCCGCGCTGTCGCTGAGCCTGTTCGGCGCCTGCTTCATTGTCGCGCGGCTGATCTTCGGCAACCTGATCAACCGCATCGGCGGCTTCCGCGTGGCCATCGGCTGCATGACCGTGGAAACCATCGGCCTGTTGCTGCTGTGGCTGGCGCCCAGCGCCGAGCTGGCCATGGCCGGCGCGGCCCTGACCGGCTTTGGTTTCTCGTTGGTGTTCCCGGCCCTGGGCGTGGAAGCGGTGAACCTGGTGCCGGCCTCCAGCCGCGGCGCGGCAGTGGGTGCTTACTCGCTGTTCGTCGACCTGTCGCTGGGCATCACCGGCCCGCTGGCGGGCGCGATTGCCGCCGGCTTCGGCTTCAGTTCGATCTTCCTGTTCGCCGGCATCGCCTCGTTCGCCGGCCTGGCGCTGAGCCTGTACCTGTACCGGCAAACCCTCAACCAGCCGCGCCACCCGGACGCCGCGCTTTAAAAGTCGACCTTGCCGCGGCCTGCCTTGATGGCGCCGCGCTTGCTCTTGCCATCCAGCCGACGGGTTTTCGAGCCCTTGGTTGGCTTGGTGGGCCGCCGCGCCTTTTCCACCTTCGCCGCATTCACGATCAGCTCGCGCAGCCGCTCCAGGGCGTCGGCGCGGTTCTGCTCCTGGGTGCGATATTGCTGGGCCTTGATCACGATCACGCCTTCGCTGGTGATGCGGCTGTCGCGCAGGGCCAGCAGCCGCTCCTTGTAGAAAGGCGGCAATGACGAGGCGTTGATGTCGAAGCGCAGGTGCACCGCACTGGACACCTTGTTGACGTTCTGGCCGCCGGCGCCCTGGGCGCGGATGGCGCTCAGCTCGATTTCGGCATCGGGCAGGTGGACGTTGTTGGAGATTTCCAGCATGAAGGGGTTTCGGCAGGGTCAAAGACCGCAAGGGTACACCATCACGCGCGTAGCCGCTGCCGAAGGCTGCGCTGGCCCGCGCGTGCACTGGAGATACCCAGCGCGACTCAGGGCCAGCGCAGCCTGCGGCAGCGGCTACGCGCGGAGGATGGCGCGAATCAACCCAGCGCCAGGGCGGCGCGGCGGTTCTTGGCAAGGTACGCCACGTACATCACCACCACCCACACAGGAATGGCATACACCGAGACATTGATGCCCGGGATCATCAGCATGATGCCGAGGATGAACACCACGAACGCGAGGCAGATGTAGTTGCCCCACGGCGACCACAGCGCCTTGAACGACGACACCTGGCCGTTGCGCACCTGGTGCTGGCGGAACTTGAGGTGCGAGAAGCTGATCATCGCCCAGTTGATCACCAGGGTGGCCACTACCAGCGACATCAGCAGTTCCAGCGCGTCATGGGGCATGAAGTAGTTGAGCAGCACGGCCACCAGGGTCACTGCCGCCGACACCAGGATGGCCCGCACCGGCACGCCGCGCTTGTCCACCTTGGCCAGCGCCGCAGGGGCGTCGCCCTGCTCGGCCATGCCCAGCAGCATGCGGCTGTTGCAGTAGGTGCCGCTGTTGTACACCGACAGCGCCGCGGTCAACACCACGAAGTTGAGGATGTGCGCCGCGGTGTTGCTGCCCAGCATCGAGAACACCTGCACGAACGGGCTGCCGCTGTAGGCGTCGCCGGCGCTATCCAGGGTTTGCAGCAGGCCATCCCACGGGGTCAGCGACAGCAGCACCACCAGGGCGCCGATGTAGAAGATCAGGATGCGGTAGATGACCTGGTTGATGGCCTTGGGAATCACGGTCTTGGGCTGGTCGGCCTCGGCAGCGGTGAAGCCGAGCATTTCCAGGCCGCCGAACGAGAACATGATGATCGCCAGCGCCATCACCAGGCCCTTGACGCCATTGGGGAAGAAGCCGCCGTGGTCCCACAGGTTGCTGACCGAGGCCTGCGGGCCGCCGTGGCCGCTGACTAGCAGGTAGCTGCCCAGGGCGATCATGCCGACGATGGCCGCCACCTTGATGATGGCGAACCAGAACTCGGCCTCGCCGAACACCTTGACGTTGGCCAGGTTGATGGCGTTGATCATGACGAAGAACACCGCGGCCGAGACCCAGGTCGGGATCTCCGGCCACCAGTAGTGCACGTACTTGCCAACTGCGGTCAGTTCCGACATGCCCACCAGGATGTACAGCACCCAGCAGTTCCAGCCCGACAGAAAGCCGGCGAAGCCGCCCCAGTACTTGTGCGCGAAATGGCTGAACGAGCCGGCCACCGGCTCTTCGACGATCATCTCGCCCAGCTGGCGCATGATCATGAAGGCGATGAAACCGCAGATGGCGTAGCCGAGGATCATCGAGGGCCCGGCCGACTTGAGCACCCCGGCCGAGCCGAGGAACAGCCCGGTGCCGATGGCACCGCCGAGGGCAATCAATTGGATGTGTCGATTTTTCAGGCCGCGCTTGAGCTGGCCGGATGAGTCTTGTGCACTCATTGTGTTGGTCACCTGGTTATTTTTATCTGTGACGGAACGGACCCGCCCCACTCGTGATGAGGCGGTAGACAGGCGCGCGTTAACGCAGGGTGCCACAGTAAAGGGCGCGCATTGTACACGCCGGGCATCAGAGCGCGAGGGGTCGAGGCTGGCAAGAGGGCAAAAAGGCAGGGAATGTTACAAATTAGTGCACGAGTGGAAACATTTCTTTACACCCTAACAGCTCGCTGGCAAGCCAGCTCCCACATTTCCCCAATGTTCTCTGTGGGAGCTGGCTTGCCAGCGAGCTTTTGGCCAACGCCACGATCGTAAACAAATGTTTACAGCCTGCAACGGCAATTTTCCACACGCCACAATGCAAAACGCCAGCCCGAAGGCTGGCGTTTTGCAGTTCAAGCGCGCTGATTACTCAGGCTTGGGCTTGCGACGGGTGACCGGCGCACGCTTGTCCGCGGCTGGGCCACGGCGCTTGCTGTCGTCCGACAGCTTCAGGCCTGGGCGCTGGGCACCTGGCTTGGCTGGACGCTTGTTCATGTCGGCCGGGCGCTCGGCCACCGCCGAACCACGACCGTCCTTGCGGGCCGGCGCTTCGCCACGGCGCGGGGCCGGTGCGTCACCACGCGGCTTGCGCGCCGGGCGCTCGCCTTCTTCCAGGCGTGGCGCGCGGGCTGGGCGCTCGGCACCGGCGGCACCGTCGTGGGCAGGGCGCAAGGTGCGCACGCGCTCGCTGCGGGCCATGGGGCGCGACGACTTGCGCTGCATGCGGTCCAGCTTGTCCTTGCTCTTGGTGCTCATGGTCGGCATGGCCACGGCGCTCAGGCCCACTTCGGCGCTGAGCACGTCCACTTCGTGCTGGCTCAGTTCGCGCCAGCGGCCCATGGGCAGGTCGGAGTTGAGGAACACCGGGCCGAAACGCACGCGCTTCAGGCGGCTGACCACCAGGCCCTGGGATTCCCACAGGCGACGCACTTCACGGTTGCGGCCTTCCATGACCACGCAGTGGTACCAGTGGTTGAAGCCTTCACCACCCGGTGCCACCTGGATGTCGGTGAACCGCGCCGGGCCGTCTTCCAGGATCACGCCGTTCTTCAGGCGCAGCAGCATGTCGTCGTCGACTTCACCGCGCACGCGCACGGCGTATTCACGGTCCATCTCGTAGGACGGGTGCATCAGGCGGTTGGCCAACTCACCGTCGGTGGTGAACATCAGCAGCCCGGTGGTATTGATGTCCAGGCGGCCGATGTTGATCCAGCGGCCTTCGCGCGGGCGCGGCAGGCGGTCGAACACAGTCGGGCGGCCTTCCGGGTCGTCACGGGTGCAGATCTCGCCGTCCGGCTTGTTGTAGATGATCACGCGGCGCACGGTTTCCGAGGCTTCTTCGCGTTTGATCACCTTGCCGTCGACGCTGATGGCGTCGTGCAGGTCGACGCGCTGGCCCAGGGTAGCGGCCACGCCGTTGACCTTGATGCGGCCTTCACCGATCCAGGCTTCCACGTCGCGACGCGAGCCGACGCCGATACGGGCCAGGACTTTTTGCAGTTTTTCGCCGGCGGGGCCCATTTCCTGGACTTCTGGCTTGATAGGTTCACTCATCTTTTAGCACCTCCCGGTGTGTGATGTGGGGCGTTCATGTCGCCCGAAGGGTCGCGAATCATACGCGCATGTGCGGCGTTGCGCACCTGAGACTAGTCGAAATAGCGTGGGTTATTTCTTTTTCCGTCGGCCGGTGGCACCCAGCGCCAGCAAACGCAGGTGCGCCTGGGCCAGCGCCTCGCGCCGCTCGCCCTTGCCCAGCTTCTTCCAGCCCTTGATTTCACGCTTGGTGCGCCCGCAGCCCACGCAGACATCGTCGTTGAACTTGCAGACACCGATACAGGGATCCTTGCTGCTCATGGGCACTCACTCGTGGCGGGGCTCTTGCTCCTCCTCGCCGTCTTCCGTCTCGTCGAAGGGGGCCAGGGGCGCGTCGAGCAAATCGTCGAAGTCAGTCTTGAGACCCTGTTCCATGCTGTCGAGTTCGGCCAGCAGGGTGTGGAAGCTGGTTTCCTCCTTCGGCGCCTCGCCCTCCTCGCCCGGCTCGGCACTGGCATCGGCCAGGGCCTGCAGGTGCGCGGGCACCGGCGGATCTTCATCCAGGTCCTCGACCAGCGGCTCGGGCTCGATCTCGCGCAGCTCGGCCAGCGGCGGCAGGTCGTCGAGGTTCTTCAGGTTGAAGTGGTCGAGGAACGCCTTGGTGGTGGCAAACATCGCCGGCCGCCCGGGCACCTCGCGGTAGCCCACCACGCGAATCCACTCGCGCTCGAGCAGGGTCTTGGTGATGTTGCTGTTCACCGCCACGCCCCGCACGTCCTCGATCTCACCGCGGGTAATGGGTTGGCGATAGGCGATCAGCGCCAGGGTTTCCAGCAGTGCACGGGAATAGCGCTGCGGGCGCTCTTCCCACAGCCGACCGACCCAGGGAGCGAACTTTTCGCGGATCTGCAGGCGGTAGCCGGAGGCCACCTCCACCAGCTCGAAGGAGCGGCTGTCGCAGCTTTTGCGCAGCAGGTCCAGGGCCTTCTTGAACACAGCAGGCTCGGGGCGCTCGGCTTCCTCGAACAGCTCGTACAGGCGGTCCAGCGATTGCGGCTTGCCGGAGGCGAGCAGGAAGGCTTCGAGCAGGGACGCCAGCTCGCGGGGTTCGGTCAAATTCATCTATTGGCTCTTGTTCACAATTCTGATCCAGCGCTCTCTGCAGCTCTTGCCGTTGCTAGTGATCTTGATCTTGATCTTGCTTTGCTTTTGCTTTTGATCTGGCTTTTGATCTTGGCCCCGTTAAGCGCCAGGGCCGACTGGAGGCGTTGACCAGGCGGCAGCCCGCAGGGCCCTTCGGCGCAGCCGAAGGAAACGGCAGCCCGCCCGCTTTGTTAGCGGGGGCCGTTTTGCCGCCTGGGCGACGCCGGAAGGAGGGGACCCGTAGCGCAGCGGAGGGCCCAAGCAGGGGCGAGCCCTTTTTGCTTCCTTTTTGGGGCGACTGCCAAAAAGGGAGTCGCCGTAAGGGCGAAACGGTCGGTGGTCGCCCCGCGAAAATGGATATGTTCGAAATCGCCGAAGCAGGATACAGAATCCGTGAACATATCCATTATCAAGGGTGATGCAGAATCACCTTTCCGGCCTTACGCCGGGTCACTTTTTGACAAACGCCTCAAAAAGTAACCAAAAAAGGCTTGCCCCTGCTTGGTCCCTCCGCTGCGCTGCGGGTCCCCTCCCTCCGGCGTCGCCCAAGCGGCCGACGGCCCGGAATAGAAGCGCCTCCGGTTCCGTCTTCTTCGGCTACGCCTCAGCCCGCTTGGCCAACGCCTCCAGTCGGCCCTGGCGCTTTACGGGGCACACAATCAAGATCAAAGGCCGCACGGGATCAAGATCAAAAGCAGTTCGCGGCGTTAATCCGCGCGCGCGCGGACATGAATCGCCGCAAACGGCTCATTCTGCACCAATTCCACCAACGATTCCTTCACAAGCTCCAGGATGGCCATAAACGTCACCACCACCCCCAACTTGCCCTCCTCCTTGGTAAACAACTCGACAAACGGCACAAAGCCCCCGCCCTTCAACCGCTCCAGCACCTCACTCATGCGCTCGCGGGTCGACAACGCCTCACGGCTCACCTGGTGGCTCTCGAACAGATCCCCCCGCCGCATCACCTCGGCCATGGCCAACAGCACCTCCTCCAGCGCCACGTCAGGCACCAGCTTGCGCACCTTGGCCTGGGGCGCATCCAGCTGCGGCACATAGATGTCACGGCCCAGGCGCTTGAGGCCATCGAGGTTCTCGGCCGCGGCCTTGAAACGCTCGTACTCCTGCAGGCGGCGGATCAGCTCGGCGCGTGGGTCGTCTTCTTCCACCTCGGCCTCGGCCGAACGCGGCAGCAGCATGCGCGACTTGATCTCGGCGAGCATGGCGGCCATCACCAGGTACTCGGCGGCCAGTTCCAGGCGCACGGTCTTCATCAGCTCGACGTAGCCCATGTACTGGCGGGTGATTTCCGCCACGGGAATGTCGAGGATGTCGATGTTCTGCTTGCGAATCAGGTACAGCAGCAGGTCCAGTGGGCCCTCGAAGGCCTCGAGGAAGACTTCCAGGGCGTCGGGCGGGATGTACAGGTCCACGGGCATTTCCGTGAACGACTGGCCATACACCAGCGCCAGCTGCTCGGGCACACGCGGTTCGTCAACGGCAGGGGTGTTTTCAGCGATGGTCACGCCACTCACGCCTCGGCCATGAACGGCGACGGGTCGCCGCAGCCCACGCGCACCACCTGCGGTTCGCCGTCGGCGAGGTTGATCACCGTCGACGCCGACACGCCACCGAAACCGCCGTCGATGATCAGGTCCACGTGGTGCTCCAGCAGCTGGCGCATCTCGTAGGGGTCGGTCATGGGCAGGGTCTCGCCGGGCATGATCAGGCTCACGCTCATCAGCGGCTCGCCCAACTCTTCCAGCAGCGCGTGGGAGATGGGGTGGTCAGGCACGCGCAGGCCGATGGTGCGGCGCTTGTCGTGCAACAACAGGCGCGGCACCTCGCGGGTGGCGTTGAGAATAAAGGTGTAGGGCCCGGGAATGTGCGCCTTCAGCAGGCGGAACGCGCCGGTGTCGATCTTGGCGAACAGCCCCAGTTGCGACAGGTCGCGGCAGATCAGGGTGAAGTTGTGCTTGTCGTCCAGCTTGCGCAGGCGACGCACGCGCTCGATGGCACCCTTGTCACCGATCTGGCAGCCCATGGCGTAGGAAGAGTCGGTGGGGTAGATCACCACGCCGCCCTTGCGGATGATCTCCACGGCCTGTTTGATCAGGCGCGGCTGGGGGTTTTCCGGATGAATCTGGAAGAATTGACTCACGTTCTCTACCTGTTGGTCAGACGACGAGTGGCTGCTCATGTTTGAACCGGCACCATAAAGGTGGCAAGTCCTCTGGCACGGGTCGGTACACACCGATCTCGGACCAGGCCCCTGGACCATGGAAATCACTGCCGGCGCTGACCAGCAGACCGAACTCGCGCGCCAGGATCGACAGGGTGCCCACCTGTTCGGCAGGCTGCATGCCATTCACCACTTCGATTGCCTGGCCACCGGCTTGAATATAGTCGGCAATCAGCTTGCGGCGCTTGCTACGGGTGAAATCGTAATGCAGCGGGTGCGCCAGGCTCACCCACGCGCCCGCGGCACGCAGGGTGCCGACGGTCTCTTCCAGCGTAGGCCAGTGCAGCTTGACGTCACCCAGCTTGCCGGCGCCCAGCCACTTGCGGAAGGCTTCGGCGCGGTCCTTGACGTAGTTCTGTCGCACCAGGAACTCGGCGAAGTGCGGGCGCGCCGGGGCGTTGCCGCTGTCGCCCAGTTCCTGCTGGATGGCGCGTGCGCCTTCCAGGGCGCCGGGCATGCCCTTGAGCGCCAGTCGTCGGCTGATTTCCTCGGCGCGCAGCCAGCGGCCGGTGTGCAGGGCTTCCACCGCGGCGACCAACGGTGGCGCGTCAAGTTCGAAGCCGTAGCCCAGCACGTGGATGGTGGCGCCGCCCCAGGTGCAGGACATTTCCACCCCGCTCACCCACTGCATGCCCAGCGCCCGCGTGGCTTCGCGGGCCTCGGGCAGGCCTTCGAGGGTGTCGTGGTCGGTCAGCGCCAGTACCCGCACGCCATTGGCGTGGGCGCGCGCAGCCAGCTCGGTCGGCGAGAGGGAGCCGTCGGAGGCGGTGCTGTGGCAGTGCAGGTCAACATTCATGTGGTGGCGCTTTCGCTGTCTTTGATGTTTGTTATTATGCCGTCACATCCTGCTTCTGGCTGCCACTGTGAAACAATTCATCGATTTCATCCCGCTGTTCCTGTTTTTCATCGTCTACAAGCTTGACCCACGCACCGTCGAAGTCGCCGGCCAGCAGGTCACCCTGGGCGGCATCTTCAGCGCCACCGGCGTGCTGATCGCCAGCTCGATCATCGTCTACGGCATCCTGTTCATCACCCAGCGCAAGCTGGAGAAGAGCCAATGGCTGACCCTGGCCGCGTGCCTGGTGTTCGGCAGCCTGACCCTGGCGTTCCACAGCGAGACCTTCCTGAAATGGAAGGCACCGGTGGTCAACTGGCTGTTTGCCCTGGCCTTCACCGGCAGCCATTTCATTGGCGACCGCCTGCTGATCAAGCGCCTGATGGGCCACGCCCTGACCCTGCCGGACGCCGTGTGGGCGCGGCTGAACGTGGCCTGGATCATCTTCTTCCTGTTCAGCGGTGCCGCCAACCTGTTCGTGGCCTTTACCTTCCAGAGCATCTGGGTGGACTTCAAGGTCTTCGGCAGCCTGGGCATGACCCTGCTGTTCCTGGTAGGCCAGGGCATCTACCTGTCCCGCCACCTGCATGACGCAGACACCACCACCCCGAAGACCGAGGACTGACATGCTCTACGCAATCATTGCCACCGACACGCCAAACTCGCTGGACAAACGCCTGAGCGTGCGCCCAGCCCACCTGGCGCGCCTGGAGAAGCTCAAGGATGACGGTCGCCTGGTCCTGGCCGGCCCGCACCCGGCGGTAGACAGCAACGACCCAGGCGCCGCCGGCTTCTCCGGCAGCCTGATCGTGGCCGAGTTCGAATCCCTGGCCGCCGCCCAGGAATGGGCCGGTGCCGACCCGTTCGTGGAAGCCGGCGTGTACGCCGACGTACTGGTCAAGCCGTTCAAGCAGACCCTGCCGTAACCCCCGCTGCCACTATCGCGTAGCCGCTGCCGCCAGGCTACGCTGGCCCTGTGCCTCGCTGGAGTTTTCCGGTGTTGATACAGGCCAGCGCAGCCTGGCGGCAGCGGCTACGTCGTTTGTGCTGCAAAAAACTGTTTCTTTGTACTGATCCATTGCTCATCATTCCCCCACGACTGCCGACAACCTGCCGAACAATCGACAGAATCGGGAGTCTGTATGCGCCAGAGTGTGCTGTTTTCGCTGTTCGTGCTGCTCCTGCTCGGTGCCGGCGATGCCCAGGCCGACGAGCCTTCCACGCCATTGGCACTGAACGCCGGCAGCCAGGTCAGCGACCTGCAGCAGCGGCTCAAGGACAGCGAGCGGGCCCGGGCCGACCTGAACCAGGAAATCCAGCGGCTCAAACTGCAGTTGCAGGAAGCCCAGGGCAAGATGGCGCCAGGCGTGCGCCTGCTGACCGAGCAACAGCAATGGTTTGTTACCGGCGGCGGCGTGGCCTTGTTGGCCGCCATGTGCGGTATCTTTATCAGCGGCGGGCGTAGACAACGTCGGCAATGGTTGAATTGAGAGTTTCATGAGCGATCTGTTACTGATTGATGATGACGTGGAGTTGTGCGAGCTGCTCGGCAGCTGGCTGAGCCAGGAAGGCTTCGTGGTGCGCGCCTGCCATGACGGCGGGAGCGCCCGCAAGGCCCTGGCCGAGCTGTCCCCCGCGGCCGTGGTGCTGGACGTGATGCTGCCCGACGGCAGCGGCCTGGAGCTGCTCAAGCAACTGCGCAACGAACACCCCGACCTGCCGGTGCTGATGCTGTCGGCCCGCGGCGAGCCGCTGGACCGTATCCTGGGCCTGGAGCTGGGCGCCGATGACTACCTGGCCAAGCCCTGCGACCCGCGCGAGCTGACCGCACGCCTGCGCGCCGTGCTGCGCCGCAGCCACCCCAGCGCCGCCAGCGGCCAGCTGGAACTGGGCGACCTGTGCTTCAGCCAGGCGCGCGGCGTGGTGACCATCGACGAGCACGACATCACCCTGACCATCTCCGAGAGCCGCCTGCTCGAAGCCCTGCTGCGCCAGCCGGGCGAGCCGCTGGACAAGCAGGAGCTGGCGCAGATCGCCCTGGGCCGCAAGCTGACCCTGTACGACCGCAGCCTGGACATGCACGTGAGCAACCTGCGCAAGAAGATCGGCCCCCACGCCGACGGCCGCCCGCGCATCGTCGCGCTGCGCAGCCGCGGCTACTACTACGCCGAGTGATTATTCAAACATCGCGTCATCCCCATCGCGGCCAAGGCCGGCTCCTACACGATCGGCGTAGGAGCCGGCCTTGGCCGCGATGTGGATCACGCGGTTGTTTGTGTAAACCCCGCTCTAGACGTCTTTACCTAAGCTTTACCGTCCACTGACTGCAGCTGACCTTGATCTCCATAAACTGAGCTCATCCGGTTGATACCACCGGCAACGAGACAAGGAGATTCACCATGCGCAAGACCCTTATGGCTCTGATGTTCGCCGCCGCCCTGCCCGCCGTTGCCATGGCTGCACCTGAAGGCGGCGATGGCCCAGGTTTCGGCCCTGGCCCTGGCGGCCCTGGCTTCGGCGGCCCTGGCATGCACCACGAGCGCGGCCCGCGCGACGGTTTCGCCAAGCTGGACCTGAGCCCCGAACAGCGTCAGAAAATCGGCCAGCTGATGGGTGAAGAACGCCACATCGACCGCGAAGTGCTGCACAAGTACCTGGAAAAGCTGCCGGCAGCCGACCAGAAGGCGATGAAGGACGAGATCACCGCCAAGCATGACAAGGCCCGCGCCGACATCCGCGCCGTGCTGAACCCGACCCAGCAGAAACAGTTCGACGAAATGAAGAAGCAACAGGACGCGCGCCGCGCCGAATGGAAAGAGTTCCAGGCGTGGAAGGCCCAAAAGGACCAGAAAGCCCAGTAAGCTTCACCTATCGTTGACCCCCGCCCGGCACGCTCACGCGTGTCCGGGCTTCTGCATTTGAGGTACTCCCCTTGCGATCATTGTTCTGGCGCATCCTGGCAAGCTTCTGGCTGGCCATCGCCCTCGTCGCCGGCCTGTCGATCCTGCTGGGCCACGTATTGAACCAGGACACCTGGATTCTCAGCCGCCACCCCGGCCTGCACAACCTGGCGCAGACCTGGGTGCAGACGTACGAGAAAGACGGCCAGGACGCGGCCCAGCAGCTGCTGGAAGAGCGCAAGTGGCGTTACCACATCGATGTGCAGGTGCTCAACGAAGCCGGCGAAGCGGTGGTGCCCGGCACCTTCCCGCGCCGCGCGGCAGCCTTCGAGGCGCGCCAGAGCGATGGCAATGACGACCGCCCCCTGCCCTGGCGGCGCCTGACCGCCGAATACACCAGCCCCAAGACCGGCGACACCTACCTGCTGATCTACCGCATCGCCCACCCGGAGCTGGATGCCTGGCGCCGCCAGAGCCTGGTATGGCCGCTCAGTGCGCTGGGCATCGCCCTGGTGGTGCTGACCCTGTTCAGCCTGCTGGTGACCCTGTCCATCACCCGCCCGCTCAGCCGCCTGCGCGGCGCGGTGCATGAACTGGGGCAGACCACCTACCAGCAGAACAGCCTGGCGCAGCTGGCCAAGCGGCGCGACGAGTTCGGCGTGCTGGCCAACGACTTCAACCGCATGGGCGGCCGCCTGCAAAGCCTGATCGGCAGCCAGCGGCAACTGCTGCGCGACGTCTCCCACGAGCTGCGCTCGCCGCTGGCGCGCCTGCGCATCGCCCTGGCCCTGGCCGAGCGCGCCGAGCCCGAGCAGCGCGAACGCCTGTGGCCGCGCCTGACCCGCGAGTGCGACCGCCTGGAAGCGCTGATAAGCGAGATCCTGACCCTGGCGCGGCTGGACGCCGAGCACGCCACCGCCGAGCCGGTGGACGTGGCCACGGTGCTGAAAAGCGTGCGCAACGATGCGCGCCTGAGCGCGGCGGAACAGCAGATCAAGATTGACTGTGAACCGGGCCTGACCCTGACCGGCTGGCCGACCATGATCGAGCGGGCGGTGGACAACCTGGTGCGCAACGCCTTGCGCTTCAACCCCGAGGACCAGCCCATCGAGCTGAGCGCGCGGCTGGTGAACGAGCACGTGGAGTTGAGCGTGCGCGACCACGGCCCTGGGGTAGCGGACGAGCACCTGGCGCAGCTGGGCGAGCCGTTCTACCGGGCGCCGGGGCAGACCGCAGCGGGCCATGGCCTGGGGCTGGCCATTGCGCGGCGGGCGGTGGAGCGCCACGGCGGCAACCTGAGCCTGGCCAACCACCCCCAGGGCGGCTTCATGGCCACCCTGGACCTGCCGCTGACCCCAGTGACCGCCGCCTGACGCGGCCTGCGGCCGCTGCTACGCTCCCTGTGGGAGCGGGCTCTGCCCGCGAAGACCGCACCGCAGAGTACCTGATACCGCGCGGTGCCCTTTTCGTGGGCAGAGCCCACTCCCACGGAAGACAGTTGCTGCTACACGCCCATGCCCCCGTAGCAGCGGCCGCAGGCCGCGTCAAACGCCCTGGCCTGTCAGGCCGACCAGGCGCTGACGTAGTCGGCGGTGCTGACCACTGGCGCTTCGCGCGGCGGGTTCAGCGGCGTGCCCAGGTACAGGAAGGCAATCACCTCCTCGCCTTCGCCCAGCCCCAGGCCCTTGGCCACGTGCGGGGCGTAGGCCAGCTCGCCGGTGCGCCACACCGCGCCGATGCCCTGGGCGAACGCCGCCAGCAGGATGTTCTGCGCCGCGCAACCGGCCGCCAGCAGTTGCTCGGCCTTGGGCACCTTGAAGTGATCCTGCAGGCGCGCCACCACCACGACCACCAGCGGCGCCCGCAGCGGCATGCCACGGGCTTTCTCCAGCGCCGCCGGGGTGGCGTCGCCCTTGAGCTGCACCGCCTCGGCCAGGATTTCACCCAGCTGCTCGCGGGCCGCGCCTTCCACGGTCAGGAACCGCCACGGCCGCAGCTGGCCATGGTCCGGCGCGCGCAGGGCGGCCTGGAACAGCACTTCACGCTGTTGCGCCGACGGCGCGGGCTCCACCAGGCGCGGAACGGATACACGGTTGAGCAATGCGTCGAGGGCCTCCATCGGCCACCTCCTGAACAGTGAAAGAGCACCTATTCTAGACATAACGAGCAAACCCTTGCCGGGTTTACATGCACAGACCCGCAGGTAGAATGGCGCCCTTCTTTTTTCAGCCCCGAGCGGACTCCATGGCGTTGCCGACCCTGCGCATCATTGGCTTTATCATCGGCATCTTCCTGATCACCCTGGCGATCAGCATGGTCGTCCCCATGGCCACCCTGCTGATCTTCGGCCACACCGGCGACCTGCCGTCCTTCCTGTGGTCGAGCCTGATCACCTTCGTCGCCGGCCTGGCGCTGCTGGTCCCCGGCCGCCCGGACAACGTCAACCTGCGCCCGCGCGACATGTACCTGCTGACCGTGTCCAGCTGGCTGGTGGTGTGCGTGTTCGCCGCCCTGCCCTTCGTGCTCACCGAGCACACCAGCTACACCGACGCCTTCTTCGAGAGCATGTCGGGCATCACCGCCACCGGCTCCACCGTGCTCAGCGGCCTGGACAGCATGTCCCCCGGCATCCTGATGTGGCGCTCGCTGCTGCACTGGCTGGGCGGCATCGGCTTCATCGGCATGGCGGTGGCGATCCTGCCGCTGCTGCGGGTGGGCGGCATGCGCCTGTTCCAGACCGAGTCCTCGGACCGCTCGGAGAAGGTCATGCCGCGCTCGCACATGGTGGCCAAGTCCATCGTGCTGGTGTACATCGGCATCACCGCGCTGGGCAGCCTGGCCTTCTGGGCCGCGGGCATGAGCGTGTTCGACGCCATCAACCACGCCATGTCGGCGATTTCCACCGGCGGTTTCTCCACCTCCGACCAGTCCCTGGCCAAGTGGTCGCAGCCAGCGGTGCACTGGGTGGCGGTGGTGGTGATGATCCTCGGCAGCCTGCCGTTCACCCTGTACGTGGCCACCCTGCGCGGCAACCGCCGGGCGCTGCTGCGCGACGAACAGGTGCAGGGGTTCCTCGGCCTGCTGCTGGTGACCTGGCTGGTAATGACCACCTGGTACTGGTGGCAGACCAACCTGCCGTGGTGGACGGCCCTGCGCCACGTGGCGCTGAACGTGACCTCGGTGGTCACCACCACCGGCTTTGCCCTGGGTGACTACAGCCTGTGGGGCAACTTCGCCCTGATGCTGTTCTTCTACCTGGGATTCATTGGCGGCTGCTCGGGCTCTACCGCCGGCGGGGTGAAGATTTTCCGCTTCCAGGTGGCCTACATCCTGCTCAAGGCCAACCTCAACCAGCTGATCCACCCGCGCGCGGTGATCCGCCAGAAGTACAACGGTCACCGCCTGGACGAAGACATCGTGCGCTCGATCCTGACGTTCTCGTTCTTCTTCGCCATCACCATCAGCGGCATCGCCCTGGCCCTGTCGCTGCTGGGCCTGGACTGGATGACCGCGCTGACCGGCGCCGCCAGCACCGTGTCCGGCGTGGGCCCGGGGCTGGGCGAGGCCATCGGCCCGTCCGGCAACTTCGCCGGGCTGCCGGACGTCGCCAAGTGGATTCTGTCCGGCGGCATGCTGCTCGGCCGGCTGGAGATCATCACGGTGCTGGTGCTGTGCATGCCGGCGTTCTGGCGGCACTGACCTCGACCAGCTCGCTGCCCAGCAGGCGCGCGCGGTATTCACCCGGCGTGGTGTCGAACCAGCGCCGGAAGGCGCGGAAGAAGTTGCTGGGGTCGGCAAAGCCCAACAGGTAGGCGGCTTCCAGCAAGGTCATGTGCGGCTGGGCCAGGTACTGCTCGGCCAGCTCGCGGCGGGTGTCATCCAGCAGCGCCTGGAAGCTGGTGCCCTCGTCCTGCAAGCGCCGCTGCAAGGTGCGCTGGGACAGGTGCAGCACCTGGGCCACCGCCTCGCGCTTGGGCTCGCCCTGGGGCAGCAGCCGGCACAGCACCTGGCGCGCCTGGTGGGTCACGCGGCTTTCGGAGAAACGCGCCAGGTATTCACCAGCAAAGCGGTCATGCAGCGCCGCCATGGCCTCGTTGGCGGTGGCCAGCGGTTCCTCCATGTCGGTGCGTTCGAAAATCAATGCATCGTAAGGCGCGCCGAACACCAGCGGCGCGTGAAAGGCCTGCTGGTAAGGCGCCAGGTCATGGGGCTGGCTGCCCTGGATCAGCACCTTGCGCGGCTGCAGCACACGCCCGCACAGCCAGCCGCACAGCGATAAGGCGCACGCCAGCGAGGCCTCGGCGCTCTGGCGGGTGGGTGGCAGGTGGTCGCCGTGCACGGTGACGATCAAGCCGTAGCCCTCGGGCAGCAGCTTGAAGCTGACGTCGGCGCTTTCGGCGATGATGCGCTGGTAGCGCACCAGCCGTTCGAAGCCCTCGGCCAGGGTGCGGCTGGACATCAGCGCGTAGCCCACCACATGGAAGGACGCCGGGCGCACCACCCGCGCCATGTTCAGGCCAATGGCCGGGTTGCCTGACAGCTCGACGGCCAGGGTCCAGAGACGGGTCATGGAATCCTGGGTAAAACGTGCATCGGGATCGTCCAGCGCGCCGTAGTCGAGCCCCAGCTGGGCGAACAGCGCCCGGCAGTCCAGCCCTTCCAGTTCCAGCGCCTTGACAATGCCCCCGGCCCAACTGGCCGATGTGGTCCGTTCGCTCATGCCGCTGCCGCCCCATTCCTTTCAAACCGTGGCAATTGTGTCAAAAGATACGAAACTGGCGCCCTCGGCCACTGGCCCGCCTTGTCGTTCACTCTAGACTTAAATAAGGTGCCACGTAGTCCCATTGATCGTCTGCGAGACTGCCGTCGTGAACAATAGCCATGAGTTTGCAAGCTTCAGGGATTTCTATCCCTATTACCTGGCCGAGCACAGCAACAGCACGTGCCGCCGGCTGCATTTCGTCGGCACTAGCCTTGTGATCGCGCTGGTGGCCTGGATAGTCGCCAGCGGCAGCTGGCTGTTGTTGATCGCCCTGCCGCTGGCCGGCTACAGCTTCGCCTGGGTGGGCCATTTCTTCTTCGAGAAGAACCGCCCGGCGACCTTTCGCCACCCGCTGTACAGCCTGTTCGGCGACTTCGTGATGTACCGCGACATGCTGGTGGGCAAAGTGGGCTTTTGACAACTGCGTCTATACTCGCCGCAACCCGCGACAGACGGAGCCGAGATGAGCGAACAAGCACGCTTCACCCACATGAAGGATGGCACCGAGCAGGACTGGGCCATTATTGCCAACGACTTTGCCCAGTACGCCCGCCAGTTGCCCCAGCGCATCCTCACCCACCTGCGCCTGCTGGACGGTGATTTCGGCGGTTTCCCGGTGGACCGCCTGACCCACTCGCTGCAGACCGCCACCCGCGCCCACCGCGATGGCCGCGACGAGGAATACGTGGTGTGCGCGCTGTTGCACGACATCGGCGACACCCTGGCCAGCTACAACCACCCGGACATCGCCGCGGCCATCCTCAAGCCGTTCGTCAGCCCCGAGAACCATTGGATGGTGGAGAAGCACGGGATATTCCAGGGCTATTACTTCTTCCACCACCTGGGCATGGACCGCCACCTGCGCGAGCAATTCCAGGACCACCCGCAGTACCGGCAGACCATCGAGTTCTGCGCCAAGTACGACGCCGCGGCGTTCGACCCGGCCTACGAGCACCTGCCCCTGGCGTTCTTCGAGCCGATGCTGGCGCGGGTGTTCGCCGAACCCAAGCGGTCGCTGTACCGCGAAGCCCTGGCCAATATGCCGGCGTGAGCGTGGGGCCTGGGACGCGGCCTTTGGCCGCTGCTACGGGGTGACTGCGGTGGCTTCGGCCAGTTGCGCGGCCTGCGCATCCGCCAGGCGGTACAGCTCGATCTGGCCGTCCCAATGCTCGATCAGCGCCGTGCACGACTCCACCCAATCGCCGCAGTTGAGGTATTCCACCTCGCCCACCTGGCGAATCTCGGCGTGGTGAATGTGCCCGCACACCACGCCGTGGAAGCCGCGCTTCACGCACTCGTGGGCGATGGCCTCCTCGAAGTCGCTGATGAAGCTGACCGCGGTCTTGACCTTGTGCTTGAGGTACGCCGACAGCGACCAGTAGCCATAGCCGTAGCGCGCCCGCCAGTGGTTGAGCCAGCGGTTCAGGGTAAGGGTGAATTCGTAGGCCGAATCCCCCAGGAAGGCGAGCCAGCGGTGGTAGCGGGTGATGACGTCGAACTGGTCGCCGTGGATCACCAGCAGCCGGCGGCCGTCGGCGGTGACGTGCTCGGCCTCGTCCACCAGTTGGATGTTGCCCAGGATCAGCTTGGAATAGCGGCGCAGGAATTCGTCGTGGTTGCCGGTGACGTAGATCACCTCGGTGCCACGCTTGCTCATCGTCAGCAGCCGGCGGATGACGTTGGTGTGCGCCTGGGGCCAGTACATGCCGCCGCGCATTTTCCAGCCGTCGATGATGTCGCCCACCAGGTAGATGCGGTCGGCGTGGTAGGTCTTGAGGAAGCGTGACAGGTGCTCGGCCTGGCAATCACGAGTGCCCAGGTGTACGTCGGAAATCCACAAGGTGCGCACGCGCTGCTTGCCGGTAGGCTTGGGAAACTGGGCGCTGGTCATGGGCAGGCTTCCGTCAGGGTTTGCACAAGCTTGCGACGGCGTCATGAAATGACCATGACGCTCGTGCAACAATAAAATGACAGCGCCGCTCCCTGGATAAGGACATCACATGAACCACCGCACCGCCCTCGCCGCCCTGCATTTCGGCGCCTTGTTCTTTGGCCTGGCCGGGGTGTTCGGCAAGCTGGCGAATGCTGGTGCCGTGGTGATCGTGTTTGGCCGGGCGGTGTTCGCCGTGGCGGCGCTGGCGGCGTTCCTGGGCCTGGCGCGGCGCGGCTGGCAGCGCCTGGAAGCGGCGGACTGGGGCCAGCTGCTGGGCGCCGGGGGCCTGCTGGCGGCGCATTGGGTGAGCTTTTTCATCGCCGTGAAAATGGCCGGTGTGGCCGTGGCGACGCTGGGTTTCGCCAGCTTCCCGGCGTTTACCGTGCTGCTGGAAGGCTTGGTGTTCCGCGAGCGTATTCGCCGTAATGAGATTTTGCTGGTGCTGTTGGTGAGCATTGGCCTGGTACTGGTGACCCCGGCGTTCGACATCGCCAGCCAGGCCACGGCCGGCCTGCTGTGGGCGGTGTTCAGCGGCCTGACTTTCGCCGTGCTGTCGCTGGTCAACCGCGCCAGTGGCACACGCGTGCCGCCGGTGCAGGCAGCGCTGTGCCAGAACGCCGTGGTGGCGCTGTGCCTGGTGCCTGCCGCGTGGCCGCAATTACCCGCCGTCAGCGCCATGGATTGGCTGTGGATCGGCCTGCTGGGGGTGTTCTGCACCGGCATCGCCCACAGCCTGTTCGTCGCCAGCCTGGCGGTGATCAAGGCACGCACGGCGGCGGTGGTGTTCGCGCTGGAGCCGGTCTACGGGATTGCGTTTGCGTGGGTGATTTTCAGCGAGACACCGACATTGCGGATGCTGCTGGGTGGGGCGCTGATTCTGTTGGCGATTGTCCTTTCCAGCCGCCGTGGCGCAAGCGCATAGCGAGCCCCATGCCTGCGGCGGCTGCCAAGCCCTGTGGGAGCTGGCTTGCCAGCGAGTTGTCGAGGCCCCTAAAAGCTCGCTGGCAAGCCAGCTCCCACAGGAGGTCCGCCTGGCTTCAGGCCATCAGGGCCCAGGCCACCAGCACGATCATCTCCAGCAACTCCAGCAACGCCCCGGCGGTGTCGCCGGTGGTGCCGCCCAGGCGGCGCACCATCAGCTGGCGCAGCCACAGGCCGGCGGCCAGGGCGATGGCCAGTATCCACAGGGCCTTGACGCCCGCCAGTAACACACAGGCCACGGCGCTGAGCAGCAACACCCCCCGCCCCGCCGCGCGTGGCAGATGGTCGGCCAGCGCCTGGCCCAGGCCGCCCGCACGCACGTAAGGCGTGCTGAGGAACAGGCCCAGCAACGACGCGCGACCCAGCAACGGCGCAATCAGCAGGATTGCGCCATGGCCGCTGTCCACCACTGCCAGCAACGCACAGAACTTGAGCAGCAGCACCAGCACCAGGGTGACCACGGCGATGGGCCCGCTGCGCGGGTCCTTCATGATTTCCAGGGTGCGCGCCCGGTCGCCGAAGCCGCCCAGCCAGGCGTCGGCGCTGTCAGCCAGGCCGTCCAGGTGCAGGCCGCCGCTGAGCAGCACCCAGGCGCTGAGCAGCAAGGCGGCGTGCAGGAGCGCCGGGCTGCCGGCCAGCAGCAGGTTCAGCGCCCACAACAGCACGCCGAACAGCAGGCCCACCAGCGGGTAGCACAACAACGAGCGACCCATGGCCTGGGGCGGCGGCATGCCGGCCAGGCGCACGGGCAGGCTGCTGAGAAATTGCAGGGCGATCCAGAACGGCAACATGGCTCAGGCGTCCTCGCGCAGGTGGCCGTCGGCAGCCACCGCCAGGGTGAACAGGCTGCCATTGCCCGCCTCCACCGACAGCAACTGCTCGCGCGGCAAGCCACGAGCGCGGGCCAGCAGCAGGCGCATCACGCCGCCGTGGCAAACCACCAGCAGGCGCTGGCCGGCATAGGCCGCCTGCAAACGCTCGACCGCCCCCAGCACCCGCGCGCTGAACGCCAGCACCGGTTCGCCGTTAGGCGGCGTGAAGCCGTAGGGGTCGGCCCAGAACAGGCCCAGGCCACGTTCGTCGGTCTCCATGAGTTCGGCGGCGCTGCGCCCTTCCCAGTCGCCGAAGTGCAGCTCCTGCAAGCCCGGCTCCAGGCTCAGCGGCAGCTGCCGCTCGGCCGCCAGCGCCTCGGCGAACAGCCGGCAACGCTGCAGCGGCGAGCTGATGATGCGGTCCCAGCCGCCGCGCTCGGCCACGGCATCGCGCATCTGCTGCCAGCCATGGGCGGTCAGCGCGTCGTCGATGCTGCCGCGCAGGCCGCCACCCTGTTCGGTTTCGCCGTGGCGCAGCAGGTCCAGCACCAGGGTCATTCGGCGCGGTCCGCCACCGCGGCTTCGGCGAAGGTCGCCATCTGCCCGTGCAGGTCGCAGGCCAGGCGCAGCAGCGGCACGGCCAGGGCGGCGCCGCTGGCCTCGCCCAGGCGCAGGCCCAGGTCCAGCAGCGGCTGGGCGTCCAGCGCCGCCAGCACATGGCGGTGGCCCGGTTCGGCGCCACGGTGGCCGAACAGCAGCCAGTCACGGCAACCGGGGTTCAGGCGCGTGGCCACCAGGGCGGCGACGGTGCAGATGTAGCCGTCCACCAGCACGGCGATGCCAGCCTGGGCAGCAGCGAGATAAGCACCGACCAGGGCCACCACTTCGAAACCACCGAAGCACAGCAGGCGTTCCAGCGGGTCGGCGGGCAGGTTGGCGTGAGTCTCCAGCGCGCGCTGGATGACCTGGGCCTTGTGGCTGACGCCCGCAGCGTCGAGGCCGGTGCCGGGGCCGGCGAGGTCGGTGATCGGGCAATCCAGCAAGGCGCAGGCCAAGGCCGCGGCCGAGCTGGTGTTGCCGATGCCCATCTCGCCGCCGATGAACAGCTGGGTGCCGGCGGCCAGGGCGCGCTGCACGCTGTCGCGGCCAACCTGCAGGGCCTGCTCGCCCTGGGCGCGGGTCATGGCCGGCTCCTTGGCGAAGTTGCGGGTGCCCGGGCCGACGCGTTCGTGGCGCACGCCGGGCAGGTTGTCGACGGCGCTGGCGGTGCCCAGGTCGACCACTTCCAGTTGCGCGCCCAGCTGGCGGGCAAGCACGCTGATGGCCGCGCCGCCATTGACGAAGTTGAGCAGCATCTGCCAGGTGACTTCCTGCGGGTACGGCGACACGCCCTCGGCGACGATGCCGTGGTCACCGGCGAAAATGCTGATCCAGACCTTGTCCACCGCCGGCTTCAGGCGGTGTTGCAGGCCGGCCAGTTGCACCGCCACGTCCTCCAGCGGGCCCAGCGAACCGGCCGGCTTGGTCAGCTGGCGCTGGCGTTCCTGGGCCTGTTGCAGCACCAGGGTGTCGATGGGCTGGCACGGGTTCAGCCACCAGGCATTGCTCATGTGTCGGTTCCTTTCAGGGTAAGGGGCAGGCCGGCGACGGTCAGGGTCACGCACTGGCAGCGTTCGGCCAGGGCCTGGTGCAACAGGCCGGCCTCGTCCACGTAGCGACGGGTCAGTTCGCCCAGGGGCACGACGCCGAGGCCGGTCTCGTTGCTGACAAAAATGATTTCGCCCGGCAGCTGGGCCAGGCACTGCAGCAGCGCCTCGCGCTCGTGGGCCAGGCGTGCGGGGTCTTCGAGCATCAGCAGGTTGGTCAGCCACAGGGTCAGGCAGTCCACCAGCAGGCAGCGCTCGGCGCTGGCGTGTTCACGCAGCACCCGCGCCAGCTCCACCGGTTCTTCCACCAGGCCCCAGTGCTCGGGGCGGCGCTGGCGGTGCAGGCGCACCCGCTCGTTCATCTCGCCGTCCAGCGGCTGACTGGTAGCAATGTAGGTCACGGCCAGGCCGCTGTCGGCGGCGCGCTGTTCGGCCAGGCGGCTCTTGCCCGAGCGGGCGCCACCGAGGATCAGTTGCAGCATGCCGGCGCCTCCTGTGGCAGGCCGCACAGGGCGCGCAGGCGGTCGGTGTCGAGGTGCTTTTCCACCAGGTCCGCCAGGCGTTCGATGTCCACTTCGCGCAGGGCGTGGTAGTCCACGTCCTGCACGTCTTCAAGGCCAGCCCAGCGCAGCAGCGCGCTGCTGGATGCCGATGCCTCGAACAAGCCGTGCAAATAGGTGCCCAGCACCTGGCCGTCGTCGCTGATGGCGCCGTCGCAGCGGCCGTCGTCCAGTTGCACCAGGGGCTTTGCCAGCGCCGGGCCACGGGTGACCCCGGCATGGATTTCATAGCCGACCACGGCCGCGTCTTCCAGGCTCAGGCGGCCCTGGACGTTGCGCAGCTGCTTCTCGCGTTCCAGCGTGGTCTCGTAGGCCAGCAAGCCCAGGCCCGGGCTGGAACCGGGCGCGCCTTCCAGGCCCAGCGGGTCGTGCACCTGCTGGCCGAGCATCTGCAGGCCGCCGCAGATGCCCAGCAGCTTGCCGCCGTAGCGCAGGTGGCGGGCGATGGCGCCCTCCCAGCCCTGGGCGCGCAGGTAGGCAAGGTCGCTGCGCACGCTCTTGGAGCCGGGCAGGATGATCAGGTCGGCCGGCGGAATGCTGTCGCCGGGGCCGATGAACTGCAGGTCCACCTGGGGGTGCAGGCGCAGCGGGTCGAAGTCGGTGTGGTTGCTGATGCGCGGCAGCACCGGCACGATCACCTTCAGCACCTGGGCGGCCTTGTCGGCCTGGCGCCGGTCCAGGCCGTCCTCGGCTTCCAGGTGCAGGTCCAGCACATAGGGCAGCACGCCGATTACCGGCTTGCCGGTGCGCGCCTCCAGCCAGTCCAGGCCCGGTTGCAGCAGGGCGATGTCGCCGCGGAAACGGTTGATGATGAAGCCCTGTACCCGCGCCTGCTCGCTGGGCGACAGCAGTTCCAGGGTGCCCACCAGGTGCGCGAACACGCCGCCACGGTTGATGTCGGCGATCAGCAGCACCGGGCAATCCACCGCTTCGGCAAAACCCATGTTGGCGATGTCGCCGGCGCGCAGGTTGATCTCGGCCGGCGAACCGGCGCCTTCCACCATCACCACCGGGTACTGCTGGCTCAGGCGCTGGTGCGAGGCCAGCACCGCCTGCATGGCGATGGCCTTGTAGTCGTGGTAGGCCACGGCGTTCATGGTGGTGACCGCGCGGCCATGGATGATCACCTGGGCGCCGGTGTCGCTGTTGGGCTTGAGCAGCACCGGGTTCATATCGGTGTGCGGCGCCAGGTACGCGGCCTGGGCCTGCACCGCCTGGGCACGGCCAATCTCGCCACCGTCGGCGGTGACCGCGCTGTTGAGCGCCATGTTCTGCGGCTTGAACGGCACCACCGCCACGCCCTGGCGGGTCAGCCAGCGGCACAGCGCGGTCACCAGGGTGCTCTTGCCGGCATCGGAGGTGGTGCCCTGCACCATCAATGTACTCACGGGTGTTCCTCGTTGAAGGCTTGCAGCGCCTGCTCCAGGCGCAGCCAGTCGGGCTCTTCGGGTGGCAGGCCGAAGCGCACGCTACTGGTGGCGACGAACAGGCGCACGAGAATGCCGCGCTGGGCCAGGAACGCGTGCAGCGCCACGGCCTTGTCGGTGACCAGCCACTGGAACAGCGCGCAGCCGCCATGGGGCGCCAGCCCGAACTGCGCCAGCAGGCCGGCCAGGCGCAGGCTGGCCAGTTCGCTGCGCTCGATCATGCGCTGGTGCCCGGCAGTGTCGCCCAGGCAGGCCTGGCCGAGAATGCGCGTGGGCCCGCTGACGGCCCAGGGGCCGACCTGCTCGGCCAGCAGCTGGAGAAACTTTTTCTGCCCCAGCACAAAGCCCAGGCGCACCCCGGCCAGGCCGAAGAACTTGCCGAACGAGCGCAGCACGATCAGGCCCGTGCGCTCCACGTGGGGCGCCAGGCTGACCGCCGGGGTGTTGTCCATGAAGGCTTCGTCCACCACCAGCCAGCCGCCGCGCTGGGCCAGCCGCGCGTGCCAGTCCAGCAGGCGGCTGGCGGGCAGCACGCGGCCGGTGGGGTTGTTGGGGTTGACCACCACCAGCACGTCGAGGCTGTCGAGGAAGAAGTCCACCTCGCTCTCGCTGACCTCGCGCACCAGGTGCCCAGCGCGGCGCCAGGCCTCGGCGTGCTCGGCGTAGCACGGCGACAGCACGCCGATCTTGCCACCCCGGCGCAGGCGCGGCAGCAGCTGGATGGCGCACTGGGAGCCGGGCACCGGCAGCACCTGGTTGACCCCATAGTAGGCGCAGGCCGCCGCTTCCAGGCCGTCGTCGGTTTCCGGCAGGCGCGCCCAGGCGCGCTCGGGAATCGCCGGGATCGGCCAGGGCCAGGGCGCCAGGCCGCTGGACAGGTCGAGCCAGTCGGCCTCGGCGATGCCGTATTGCTGCGCGGCCTTGCGCAGTCGTCCACCGTGCTCAAGCATAGAATTGCCCTCCCACACACAGGATCAGCAGCCACAGCCACACACCGCGCTGCACCAGTTGCCAGCCGCGGTCGATGGCGTCGGCGTCGGCCGCCGGGCCTTCGCCCAGGGTCGCGCGCTCATGCAGCTCGCCATGATAGACCGCCGGGCCACCCAGCTCGACGCCCAGGGCGCCAGCACCGGCAGCCATGACCGGGCCGGCGTTGGGGCTGTCCCACTTCGGCGCCTGCTGGCGCCAGCAGCGCAGGGCCAGGCGGGTCTTGCCCAGCACCGCGTAGGTCAGGGCCACCAGCCGTGCAGGAATATAGTTGAGGACGTCGTCGATGCGCGCTGCCGCCCAGCCGAAACGTTCGAAGCGCTCGTTGCGGTAGCCCCACATGGCGTCCAAGGTATTGCTCAGGCGGTACAGCACCACGCCCGGCGCGCCGGCCACGGCAAACCAGAACAGCGCGGCGAACACCGCGTCGCTGCCGTTCTCCAGCACCGACTCGGTGGCGGCGCGCGCCACGGCGTTGGCGTCCAGCTCGCTGGTCTGGCGGCTGACCAGGTAGCCCACGCGAGTGCGGGCGGTGTCCAGGTCATCGCTGCGCAGGGCCTGGGCCACGGGCGCCACGTGCTCACCGAGGCTGCGCAGGCCCAGGGCGCAGTACAGCGCCAGGATTTCCACCAGGGTGCCCACGTATGGCAGCCAGGACAGCAGCGTGGCCAGCAGGGTCAAGGGGATGACGGCCAGGAACCAGGCCGTCACGCCGTGGCTGCGCCAGCCACGGCCGCCGCCGTTGAAACGGCGCTCCAGGCGGTCGGCCAGGCGCCCGAAGGCTACCAGCGGGTGACGGCTCTTCGGCTCGCCAAGCAGGGCATCCAGCGCCACGCCGGCAACGGTGACCAGGGCGATGCTCATGGCTTAACCCCCCAGTGGTTCTCATACAGCATCTCGCTCAACGGCTTGGCCTCGGCCCAGCCTTCCATCACCAGCATGGGCGATGGGTAGAATTCGGTCACCGGGCCCAGGCACAGCACGGCCATGGGCTTGGCGCCGGCGGGCAGCCCCAGCAGGTCGGCCAGGGCCTGGGGGTCGAACAGCGACACCCAGCCCATGCCCAGGCCTTCGGCACGCGCCGCCAGCCACAGGTTCTGGATAGCGCAGGACAGCGACGCCAGGTCCATCTCCGGCAAGGTACGGCGGCCGAAGATGTAGCGCTCGCGGTCGTCCATCAGCGCCGCCACCAGCACCTCGGCGCAGTCGTTGATGCCTTCCACCTTGAGCTTCATGAACTCGTCCGAGCGCTCGCCCAGGGCCTCGGCGGTGCGCACCCGCTCGTCCTCCACCACCGCCTGGATACGCTCGCGCAGGGCGCGGTCGCTGATGCGGATGAAGCGCCAGGGCTGCATCAGGCCGACGCTGGGCGCCTGGTGCGCAGCGTGCAGCAGGCGCGCCAGCAGTTGCGGGGCGACGTCGCCGCCGGCGAAGTGGCGCATGTCGCGGCGCTCACCGATGGCTCGGTAGATGGCCGCGCGCTCGGCGGGGGTGTAGGCGTTGTCAGTCATCAAATGTGCGAGGCCCCTTTGGGGCAGAACAGGGCGGCGACGGCCGCCGGGTTGGACGGGAAATAGAAGTGCACGTACGACGCCGTGAGGCGGCCATCACGGTACACCGCCTCGGCGCCGCGGCCACCGTTGGGGCTGAGGCCACGGGCGATGGGCTCAAGCGCGGTGCTGGTCAGCGAATGGTGGTAGGTGTGGCCGCGCAGGGTGCCTTCGGGCAGCTCCACGGCTTGCAGGGCCAGGGCCGCCAGGCGCTTTTGCATCACCGCTTCGCCAGCTAGCAGGCCCAGCAGCTCGGCGCGCTGGCCGTCAACGTCGGTCAGGGCGTCCAGCAGGTAGAGCATGCCGCCACATTCGGCCAGCAGTGGCTTGCCTTCGGCGTGGTGGCCGCGAATCGCCGCCAGCATCGGTGCGTTGGCGGCCAGGGTGTGGTGGTGCAGTTCCGGGTAGCCACCGGGCAGGTACAGGCTGTCGCAGGGCGGCAGCTGCTGGTCATGCACCGGCGAGAAGAAGCTCAGCTCGGCGCCCATGGCGCGCAGCAGGTCGAGGCTGGCGCCGTAGGTGAAGGCGAAGGCCTCGTCACGGGCGACGGCAATGCGCACGCCGGCCAGCAGCGGTTCGCACGGCACCGGGGTGGGCGCAGCGAAGGTCACCGGCGGTGGCAGCGCGACTTCGCAGCTTGCCGCCAGGGCATTGGCGGCCGCGTCCAGGCGCAGGTCCAGGTCGTTCAGCTCGCTGGCCTGCACCAGGCCCAAATGGCGGCTGGGCAGTTCGATGCCGGTCTCGCGAGACAACGCGCCGTACCAGCGCAGGCCTTCGGTGAGGCTGCCTTCAAGCAGTTGCGCGTGGCGCAGGGTGCCGACGCGGTTGGCCAGCACGCCGGCGAACGGCAGGTCCGGCTGGTAGCGCGCCAGGCCCAGGGCCAGGGCGCCGAAGGTCTGGGCCATGGCGGTGCCGTCGATCACGCCCAGCACCGGCACGCCGAAGTGCCGCGCCAGGTCGGCGCTGCTGGGGGTGCCGTCGAACAGGCCCATCACGCCCTCGATCAGGATCAGGTCGGCCTCGGCCGCCGCTTCCCACAGCAGGCGCCGGCTTTCCTCGGCGCCCACCATCCACAGGTCGAGCTGGTACACCGGCGCGCCACTGGCCCGTTCCAGGATCATGGGGTCGAGGAAATCCGGCCCGCACTTGAACACCCGCACCTTGCGCCCCTGGTTGCGGTGCAGGCGCGCCAGGGCGGCGGTGACGGTGGTCTTGCCCTGGCCAGAAGCGGGTGCTGCGATCAGCACCGCCGGGCAATGACGCGGCTGGGTCATAGCTCGATGCCCTTCTGGGCACGAATGCCGGCCTGGAAGGCGTGCTTGAGCATGCCCATCTCGGTGACGGTGTCGGCCAGTTCGACCATCTCGTCCTTGGCGCCACGGCCGGTGACCACCACGTGCTGCATGGCGGGACGCGCCTGCAGGTCGGCCAGCACCTGGTCGAGGTCCAGGTAGCCGTGCTTGAGGGCGATGTTCAGTTCATCGAGAATCACCAGGCCGATGCTCTCATCCTGCAACAGGCCACGGGACACTTCCCAGGCGGCCTGGGCGGCGGCGATGTCACGCTGGCGGTCCTGGGTTTCCCAGGTAAAGCCCTCGCCCATCACGTGGTAGCGCACCTGCTCGGGGAAGCGGCGGAAGAACAACTCTTCGCCGGTGGCGTTACGGCCCTTGATGAACTGCACCACGCCGCACTGCATGCCGTGGCCCATGGCGCGCGCGAGCATGCCGAAGGCCGAGCTGCTCTTGCCCTTGCCGTTGCCGCTCAGCACCAGCAGCAGCCCGCATTCGTTGGGCGCATTGGCAATGCGCTCGTCAATGATCGCCTTCTTGCGCAACATGCGCGCCAGATGGCGTTGTTCACGTTCCTGGAATTCACTCATCGCAGCTCTCCGCTACACCTGCACACAGGCGACATCGACGAAAAGCCGCCGCCCGGACGGACGCAGCACAGACTCGTCAATGCCGCTCTCACCCGCGCGACAGAACAAAAGGGGACCGGCAAGCCAGCGGCTTGCCAAGAAGGGTTCCAGGCCGGTCTCCGGACTCATGAGCGGGGGCATGCACACCCGGGGCCACGCGCCTTCCCGAGCCAATTCGGCCCAGTGGCGCCATGCGCGACCTTGACTCATTTACCGTTGCGGGGGCAGCGCCGGGCTCGCACGCCTGCGGCGGCTCACCGGCTTCCCTGTTTCACCCTGCCAGCCGTGGGGCTGCAGGGCACCTGAAACACGCCGGGAAGGTTAGAGGGTTGGGGGTGGGAGGTCAATTAAAGCTCGCCATACCTCCCCTGTAGCAGCTGCCGCCAGGCGGCGTCCGGCCCTGACGCGGCCTGGCTATTGCACCGCAGCGCCTGTGGACGCGGCCTTCGGCCGCTGCTACGGAACTCCCCGTAGCAGCGGCCAAAGGCCGCGTCACAGGGTTTTATTGGAACCACTGCCCTACCCCGCCCCTCTACAGCACATACCTCCGCCTCAGCGAGCAATTACAATGCACAAGACCCGCCTGGCCCTGATCATCCTCGCCTCCAGCACGCTGCTGGCCTGCGGCGAGTCCTCGACCCTGAAGGTGGCCGACGGCACCGGCCCGCACCCGCAGCTGCCAGCACCGAACAAGACACTGATCCCCACGGTGAACATCGCCGACGCCATCGGCTGGCCCGACGGCGAGAAACCCCAACCGGCCAAGGGCACCCAGGTGGCCGCCTTCGCCGAGGGCCTGGACCACCCGCGCTGGCTGTACGTGCTGCCCAACGGCGACGTGCTGGTGGCCGAGACCAACGCGCCGCCCAAGCCCGAGGACGCCAAGGGCATCAAGGGCTGGGTGATGAAGAAGGTCATGGGCAAGGCCGGCGCGGGGGTGCCCAGCGCCAACCGCATCACTCTGCTGCGCGACACCGACGGCGACGGCGTGGCCGACACCCGTACGGTGTTCATCGCCAACCTCAACTCGCCGTTCGGCATGACCCTGGTGGGCAGCGACCTGTACGTGGCCGACACCGATGCCCTGCTGCGCTTCCATTACGACACCGGCGCCACCGCCATCAGCGGCCAGGGCACCAAGGTGACGGACCTGCCGGGCGGGCCGCTCAACCACCACTGGACCAAGAACGTCATCGCCAGCCCCTCGGGCAACAAGCTGTACGTCACCGTGGGCTCCAACAGCAACGTCGGCGAGAACGGCCTGGACAAGGAAGAAGGCCGCGCGGCGATCTGGGAGGTGGACCGCGCCAGCGGCGAGCACCGCATCTACGCCTCCGGCCTGCGCAACCCCAACGGCATGGGCTTCGAGCCGCAGACCGGGCAGTTGTGGACCTCAGTCAACGAACGCGACGAGATCGGCAGCGACCTGGTGCCTGACTACATCACCTCGGTGAAGGACGGCGGCTTCTATGGCTGGCCGTTCAGCTACTACGGCCAGCACATCGACAACCGTGTCAGCCCGCAGAACCCGGCACTGGTGGCCAAGGCCATCGCCCCGGACTACGCCGTGGGCCCGCACACCGCTTCCATCGGTTTCACCTTTGCCAGCACCAGCGGCGGGCTGGCGGCGCCGTTCAACCATGGCGCCTACGTAAGCCAGCACGGTTCGTGGAACCGCAAGCCACACAGTGGCTACAAAGTGATTTTCGTGCCGTTCGTGGACGGCAAGCCCAGCGGCCAGCCGATCGACGTGCTGACCGGGTTCCTCAACGACAAGGAACAGGCCATGGGCCGGCCGGTGGGCGTGACCGAGGACCACAAGGGCGGGGTGCTGGTGGCGGATGACGTGGGGAACAAGATCTGGCGGATTACGGCTGAGAAGTAAACAACCTGTGGGAGCTGGCTTGCCAGCGAGCTTTGGGGGAAACCCGAACAGCTCGCTGGCAAGCCAGCTCCCACAGGCGCATCAAGGGTTATGCGCCAGGCTTGCTGGTTGCAGCACGCGCTTGGCGTTCAGGTAGGCGTGTTGCCAATACGGCTTGTTGAGGTAGTCCAGCTTCACCGTGCCACCTGTGGCCGGCGCATGCACGAAGCGGCCCTCGCCCACGTAGATGCCGGCATGGCTGACCTGCGAACCACCGCTGGTGGCGAAGAAGATCAGGTCACCGGACTGCAAGGCATCCTTGCTGACATCGGGGGCGCGCATGCTGATCATTTCCCGCGTGGAGCGCGGCAGGCTGATGCCGGCCGCGTCGCGATAGACGTAGGCGATCAGGCCGCTGCAGTCAAAGCCCGAATCCGGCGTGTTGCCGCCCCAGCGGTATGGGGTGCCGACCAGCCCGATGGCGCGCATCAGGACGTCATCGGCCTGGGGAGACAGGGGCTGCTGGGGAGCTGAAACAAAAGGTTGATACACCGGCGCAGGCGCAGGTGGCGGCTTGTGGCCAGCGCAGGCGGTGAGCAGGCCTGCGAAGAGTAATAGCGCGAAACGGGCCGTTAGCGACATAAACAGAACCATCCTGATTCAACTGCCGTTGAAGACTAGCTTGTATTCCCGAAAACGCGCAACGGCGGCACACTTTTCAGTGCGCCGCCGCTGCGAGTACCGCCCAGACTGCTTACTTGCGTGCGATAGTCGTGGTCGGTGCCATGGCCAAGGCACGCTTGGCTTCGATAAAGGTCTTGCTCCAGTAGGCGTCATCGAGGCTGTCGATGCGCACGCCGCCGCTACGGTGGCTGCTGGAGTGGATGAACTGGTCATCGCCCAGGTAGATGCCGGCGTGGCTCACGCGACCACGGCCACGGGTGCTGAAGAACAGCAGGTCACCGGGCTTGAGGTTGTTGCGGGCTACCAGGGGGGCCTTGACGTTGATCATGTCACGCGTGGAACGCGGCAGGGTCATGCCGGCCTCCTCGCGGAACAGGTAACCGATGAAGCCGCTGCAATCGAAGCCCGATTCAGTGGAACCACCGGTGCGATAGCGGGTGCCGATCAGCGATTTGCCGCGTTCCAGGATGCTGTCAGCCAGCATGGGCATCTGGTAGGGCTTGCTGTTCTCGGAGAAGTCAGCCAGTTCCTTTTCGGTATCCAGCTCTTCTTCTTGGAAATTCAGGGTTACAGCTTTCGCCTGGGCCTGGGACTGTGGAGTCACCGGGTTGAGAGCCTGTTGCTGCGATACCGGCGTATGAGCCGCGCAGCCGAAAAGCAGGGTCACGAGTGCGAGGGGCACGAGGGGTGCGAAGCGCTTTAGCATGGGCACGACCGTGTCTGTAATAGTTAAGAAGACGCGACTATGCCCGCTATCAAATCCATTTGCAAATTCAATCGAAAAAAATGTGACTCAGCAGTTTCGGCATGACTTCTAACGCCCTACTCTCAAAAAACACGTCCATGCTGGCAGAAAGCCCGCTTCGCAATGGGTTGATCTCAATGGCAAACCCGCCAGCGGCGCGGGTTTCAGCGATGGGCGCGTTGATGTAGGGGAAGCTTGCCGTGGTGCCGATCACCAGCACCACCTCGAAACCGATCGCCATTTGCCGATACAGCGCCTCAATCGCCCGCTCGGGCAGCATTTCCTCGAAAAGCACCACGGAAGGCCGCATAACGCCATTACAGACGTTGCAGCGCGGCGGCAGTGGCTGACCAAGGATTTCCCGCAAATCATCGCGTACAGCGCCACAGGCGCGACAGAACAGTGGCGCCAATTCCCCGTGAATTTCAATTAACCGTTCGTCGGGACTTCCTGCCTGACGGTGATAACCGTCAATGTTTTGCGTCAGCACCCAGCACTCCGGCTTGGCTTTCTGCAGCTGGGCAATGGCGTGGTGCGCCGCATTGGGTTGCGCGCCCAGGCAGGCCTCGCCCAGCTGCGCCAGGTATTTCCAGCACAGCACCGGGTCGCGTTCGAGCATGGGCCCCGACAAGGCTTTTTCGATGGGCAGGCCTTCGCTGGTGGTGCCGTTGTACAGGCCACCCAGGCCACGGTAGGTGGGCAAACCGGAGTCGGCGGAGAGGCCGGCACCGGTAATCACCAGGATGCGCCGGGCATCACGCAGGGCAGCGCCGGCGCGGGCCAGCAGCTGCGGGTCTACCAACCCAGGGTTTCCTTGAGGAAGGGAATGGTCAGCTTGCGCTGGGCCTGCAGCGAGGCCTGGTCCAGGCGCTCCAGCAGGTCGAACAGCGCGCTCATGCTGCGGGTACCACGAGTGAGGATGAAGTGCCCGACCTCGTCGGTGAGGTGCAGGCCGCGGCGCGAGGCGCGCAACTGCAGGGCACGCAGCTTGTCTTCGTCCGACAGCGGGCGCATCTGGAAGATCAGCGCCATGGTCAGGCGCGACTTCAGGTCCGGCAGCCTCACCGCCAACTCGCGCGGCGAATGGGAGGCGGCGATCAACAGGCGCCGGCCGCTGTCGCGCAGGCGGTTGAACAGGTGGAACATGGCCTCTTCCCACTCGGGCTTGCCGGCAATGACCTGCAGGTCGTCCAGGCACACCAGCTCGTACTGTTCCAGGTAATCGAGGATTTCCACGCCGCGGTCGAGCAGCTGCGCCAGGGGCAGGTACACCGCCGGCTCGCCCATCTGCTCGAAGCGCAGGCACGCGGCCTGCAGCAGATGGGTACGGCCCACGCCCTGCTTGCCCCACAAGTAGATCAGGCTTTCGGTCCAGCCGGCGTCGGCTTCGCACAGGCGTTCGACGTAGCCGAGTGCAGCGGCATTGGCGCCTGGATAGTAATTGATGAAGGTAGCGTCATCACGCAGACGCACACCTAAGGGCAGCTGAATCGGTTTCATGCTGGCTGACGGTTCTGGCGAACCGCAGGGGGCCTCTGTGTGAAGTTAGCAAAGTTTATACCCGTGACGCCGGGCGCACAATGCAACAGACCACAAGCAAAATCAAAGGTTTGCATTCATTTGCACACCCGCTGCCGCAACAGCGGGTGCACGGCGCCATTACAGGTCGGGGTCTTCCTGGCCGCCGTAGATGTCCGATTCCTTATACAGATCATGGGCATGGCGCAGCAGCACCATGATCACAGCGGCCACCGGCAGCGCCAGCAGTACGCCGGCGAAACCGAACAGTTCGCCGCCGGCGAGGATGGCGAAGATCACCGCCACCGGGTGCAGGCCGATGCGGTCGCCCACCAGCATCGGCGTCAACACCATGCCTTCGAGCAGTTGCCCCACCAGGAATACCGCGCCAATGCCCATCAGCGGGTAGATGTCGCCGCCGAACTGGAACAGCCCGGTGATCATCGCCGCGCTGATGCCGATGATGAAGCCCATGTACGGCACGATGGCGGCGAGGCCGGCGATCAGGCCGATCAGCAGGCCCAGTTCCACCCCCACCAGCATCAGACCGGCAGCGTAGATGATGCCCAGCGCCAGCATCACCAGCAGCTGGCCACGCACGAATGCGCCCAGCACCTCGTGGCACTCCTTGGCCAGGGCGACGATCTTGCCCTCGCGGTGGCGCGGCAGCAGGCTGCGGATCTTGGCCATCATCAGGTCCCAGTCGCGCAGCAGGTAGAAACCCACCACCGGGATCAGCACCAGGTTGGTCAGCCAGCCGATCAGCGCCAGGCTGGAGGCCGTGGCCTGGCTCAGCACCACGCCGACGATGTCGGTGGTCTGGCCCATGTGCTCGGTGATCGCGGCCTTGATCTTGTCGAACTTCCAGAAGCCGTCGGCCAGGCCCAGCTTGGCCTGCACCCACGGCAGGGCGACGTGCTGCAGCCAGTCCAGCACCTGCGGCGCCAGCTCGTACAGGCGCACGAACTGCTTGGCCAGCAGCGGCACCAGCACCAGCAAGGCAATCATGAACACCAGGGTGAACAGCGAGAAGACCACGATCACGCCCCAGGTGCGCGACAGGCCGACCTTTTCCAGGCGGTCCACCAGCGGATCCGCCATGTAGGCCAGCACGATCGCCACCAGGAACGGCGACAGGATGGGGTGCAGGAAGTACACGAACAGGCAGAGCAGGAGCACCGCCCCCGCCCAGACCCAACGACGCATGTCAGTCATCAAACCACCCAAGCCTTATATAAAGAGAAGATCGCTGCATTACCAATGGAAGCGCAGGCCAGGGGCAGGTTGCGGTGCAGGGGCTGGCGCGGCGCCAGGCGCCAGCGGCTGGGTAGCGACCACGGGCGCCGCTTCCGGCGGCAGCTCGCTGAGCTTGCCCAGCGCCAGTTGCGCGCGCAGTTGGTCGCTGCTGCCGCTGACCTGGTAGACCACCTTGTCGCCATCCACGGATTTCAGCTTGGCGTTGAAGGGTTCCAGCAGGCGGCCCAGGGCCGCGTAGTGCTCCAGGGTCATGCCTTCGACCTGCAGGCTCATGTCAGTGCTGGCACCGCCGCCGGCCTTGACCACGTAGCGCGGCGCCAGGCGCTCGCTCACGGCCAGCAGCACGGCATCGGCCAGGGCGGCGGGGTCGTCGCCCTCGGCCTTGCCCTGCTCGGGGCGGTCGCCCAGGTACAGGTGCCATTGGGCGCTCCACTTGCCGCCTTCCTGCCTGGCGTGCACCGCCAGCAGGCCGTCGGCGCCATAGCGTTCGGAGGCCGCGCGCAGCGGCGTGGCGTCGCTGCCGTCCAGGGTCTTGGCGGTGCCCAGGGACTGCTCGCCCAGGTCGGCCAGCGGCAAGCGCAGCGGCAGGCCACGGTGCTGGGCGGCGCGGCGCAGGGGTTCGGCGGTGGGCTGGCCGTCGCCGACCAGGTTGGCGCCGTCGGTGCCTTCGTTCAGCCACCAGGCCAGCACGCTGGGGCGGTTGTTGCCCCAGGTGGGCAGGCCGGCCTGGCGCAGGGCGTTGTCGGTGCTGGCCTGGTCGAAGTCCACGCGCAGGCTCTCGGGCGGGCCGGCCTCATAGCCGAACTGGCTGATGATCTGCTGCGGGTCCTTGCGCACGGCCGCAAGGCCGGCGGCGCTGACCGCCTTGGGGTCGCCGGTGAGGCGCAGCACCAGGGTCTCGAGCGCACGCTGGGTGGCCGCGTCGCGCTCTTCGGGGCTCTGGCCGCCCACGGTTTCGCGGACCTGGTAGAGGTTCTTGACGGTTTCGGCGTGAGCGGCCAGGGCGAACACCGACAGGCAGCCGACTAAAAGGTAGTTACACAGACGCATGGAAGATTCCCGACGGGCAATAAGCGGACTGAGGCTTGTGACCACAGTTTCAAGCAAAACATTCAAGCCGCCCATTGAAGTTTTCGTAATGCGCCTACTATAGCGTGTCAGGGATGTGGGAGCTGGCTTGCCAGCGAGCTTTTGATGCCCCCAAAAAGCTCGCTGGCAAGCCAGCTCCCACATTTCATCCTGCCCCGCCAGGGTGTTTTTTAATTAAATGCAGCCCTGCCCGTCGGCCTGAGGATGGCCGCACAGGGGCAAGCCTGATAAAATCGCGCGCCTTCGCAGACCAACGACGGTTGGCCGATTGGAAATACCCGGCAACGGTATTTCCGGGCAGCCCGCCGCTTGCGGTCGATTTTTCGAATCCCTCCCTCTAAAGGCCTGGATCATGAGCAAGCAACCCTCCCTGAGCTACAAGGACGCCGGTGTAGACATCGACGCCGGTGAAGCATTGGTCGAACGCATCAAGAGCGTCGCCAAGCGTACTGCGCGTCCTGAAGTCATGGGCGGCCTGGGCGGTTTCGGCGCCCTCTGTGAGATCCCGGCCGGCTACAAGCAGCCTGTCCTGGTCTCGGGCACCGACGGCGTGGGCACCAAGCTGCGCCTGGCACTGAACCTGAACAAGCACGACAGCATCGGCATCGACCTGGTGGCCATGTGCGTCAACGACCTGGTGGTGTGCGGCGCCGAGCCCCTGTTCTTCTTGGACTACTACGCCACCGGCAAGCTGAACGTGGACACCGCCGCCCAGGTAGTGACCGGTATCGGCGCTGGCTGCGAACTGTCGGGTTGCTCGCTGGTAGGCGGCGAAACCGCTGAGATGCCAGGCATGTACGAAGGCGAGGACTACGACCTGGCCGGCTTCTGCGTGGGCGTGGTCGAGAAGGCCGAGATCATCGACGGCTCGAAAGTCGCCACCGGTGACGCCCTGCTGGCCCTGCCATCGTCCGGCCCGCACTCCAACGGCTACTCGCTGATCCGCAAGATCATCGAAGTGTCGGGTGCCGACATCGAGAACACCCAGCTGGACGGCAAGCCACTGACCGACCTGCTGATGGCCCCGACCCGCATCTACGTCAAGCCCCTGCTCAAGCTGATCAAGGACACTGGCGCCGTCAAGGCCATGGCCCACATCACCGGTGGCGGCCTGCTGGACAACATCCCGCGCGTGCTGCCAAAAGGCGCCCAGGCCGTGGTTGACGTGGCCAGCTGGCAGCGCCCGGCGGTATTCGACTGGCTGCAGGAAAAAGGCAACGTCGACGAGCACGAAATGCACCGCGTGCTGAACTGCGGCGTGGGCATGGTCATCTGCGTGGCCCAGGAACACGTCGACGTGGCCCTGCAAACCCTGCGTGACGCTGGCGAGCAGCCATGGGTCATCGGCCAGATCGGCGTTGCCGCCGAAGGCGCCCCACAGGTCGAGCTGAAGAACGTCAAGGCACACTGATGCACGAACAGATGCCCGCACGCTGTAACGTAGTGGTGCTGCTCTCCGGCACCGGCAGCAACCTGCAGGCCCTGATCGATAGCGTGAACCAGCAGGCCGGGACCCACCCGGCCCGCATCCGCGCGGTGATCTCCAACCGCGCCGATGCCTACGGCCTGGAACGCGCCCGCCACGCCGGTATCGACACCGCCGTGCTCGACCACAAGGCGTTCGAAGGCCGCGAAGCCTTCGACGCCGCGCTGGTCGAACTCATCGACGGCTTCAGCCCCGACCTGGTGGTGCTGGCCGGCTTCATGCGAATCCTGAGCCCAGGCTTCGTGCGCCACTATCAAGGGCGCCTGCTCAATATCCACCCTTCCCTGCTGCCCAGGTACAAAGGCCTGCACACCCATCAACGCGCCATCGAGGCCGGTGATGCCGAGCATGGCTGCAGTGTGCATTTCGTCACCGAGGAACTCGATGGCGGACCACTGGTCGTACAGGCAGCAATACCGGTACAGTTGGACGACACGCCGGTCACCCTGGCGCAGCGGGTCCATGCCCAGGAACACCAGATCTATCCGCTGGCCGTGCGCTGGTTCGCCGAAGGACGCTTGCGTCTGGACGCCCACGGTGCATTATTGGACGGCAAGCCCCTCGGGGCCAGCGGTCACTTGATTCGACCCTAGGAGATTTTATGCGTCGTGCCCTGCTGTTCTGCGCCGCGTTGCTGGCTTTGCCGGTACACGCTGCCGACCTGAAGCCCTTCACGGCCAGCTACACCGCCGACTGGAAACAGCTGCCCATGAGCGGCACCGCCTCGCGCAGCCTGGAAAAAGGTGCCAACGACACCTGGACCCTGAGCTTCAAGGCGTCGATGATGATTGCCAGCCTCACCGAGGAAAGCACCCTCACCGTCGACAAGGACGCGCTGCTGCCCAAGACCTACCACTTCGAACGTGGCGGCCTGGGCAAGCCGAAGAAGACCGACCTGGACTTCGACTGGTCGCAGAAAATGGTCACCGGCACCGACCGTGGCGACGCCGTCAAAGTGCCGCTCAACCGCGGCATGCTCGACAAGTCGACCTACCAGCTGGCCCTGCAGCGTGACGTGGCCGCCGGCAAGAAGAGCATGAGCTACCAGGTGGTGGACGGCGGCGACGTCGACACCTACGACTTCCGCGTGCTGGGCACCGAGAAGGTCGACACCAAGGCTGGCCAGGTCGACGCCATCAAGGTGGAGCGCGTGCGCGACCCCACGCAGAACAAGCGCACCACCGTGCTGTGGTTCGCCAAGGACTGGGACTACCTGCTGGTTCGCCTGCAACAGGTCGAGACCGACGGCAAGGAGTACAACATCATGCTGCAGGACGGTACCGTTGATGGCCGTTCGGTGAAAGGTAGCTGATTTGCAACGTTGGTGTGGGAGCTGGCTTGCCAGCGAGCTTTTAAGGGCCTCAAAAGCTCGCTGGCAAGCCAGCTCCCACACCCTTCAACAAAAAGCCCCGCTGTCTCACGACAGCGGGGCTTTTTGTTGAAGCGCAGGGCTATCAGGCGTTTTCGCCGGCCTTGGCTTTCTCGGCAGCGGCCTTGATCAGCGTCTGCAGCTCGCCGTTGGCGAACATTTCAGCAACGATGTCGCTACCGCCAACCAGCTCGCCGGCTACCCACAGCTGCGGGAAAGTCGGCCAGTTGGCGTACTTTGGCAGGTTCGCACGGATTTCCGGGTTCTGCAGGATATCCACATAAGCGAATTTCTCGCCGCACTGCATCACGCACTGCGACGCCTTCGACGAGAAGCCGCACTGCGGGGCGTTCGGCGAGCCTTTCATGTAAAGCAGAATGGTGTTGTTGGCAATCTGCTCTTTAATCGTTTCGATGATATCCATGGAGCACCTCGGCTTAGCTTTCCGACTCATAGGTCGACACGGTGACGCATTGTAACGGAAACCCGAGCGGCGCGCTCGGCCTTGCCGATGGAGCCGTTCACGCCGCCGCCACCCGCACCGGCACGCCGTTCAACGCCGCATTGCCGGAAACCTGGTCCAGCACCCGCTCGTCGGTCAGGTCGTTGGCACTGGCGCCAGGCTGGGCCTGGGCGATCTCCAGGCGCACACCATGGCGCGCGTGGCCGAAGCCGTGGGGCAGGCTGACCACGCCGGGCATCATCTCCAGGCTGCCCAGCACCTCCACCTCGACGCTGCCCACCCGCGACGTCACCCGCACCCGCTGGCCGTCCGCCAGGCCGCGGGCGGCCAGGTCATCGGGATGCATCAGCAACTGGTGGCGCGGCTTGCCCTTCACCAGGCGGTGGTAGTTGTGCATCCAGGAATTGTTGCTGCGCACGTGGCGGCGCCCCACCATCACCAGCTCATCGGCGCCCGGCATGGCTTGCGCGGCGAAGCGCTGCAGGTCTGCCAGCAGCACCGCTGGCGCCGCCTGGATGCGTTGGCCGGGGGTTTTCAGGCGCGCCGCAAGGTTGGGCTGCAGCGGCCCCAGGTCGAGGCCGTGGGGGTGCTCGGCCAGGGCCGCCAGGGACAGGCCCCACGGCCCGGCCTGCAAGCCACGGTCGATGAGCTGCGCCGGCGGCCAGGTGGGCTTCAGGGGCTTGCCGGCACGGGCGGCGAACGCCTCGGCCAGGCCGACGAAAATCTCCCAGTCGTGCAGCGCGCCGTCGGGCTTGGGCAGGATCGCGCGGTTGAAGCGGCTGACGTTGCGCACCGCGAACAGGTTGAAGGTGGTGTCGTAGTGGTCATTTTCCAGCGCCGAGGTCGACGGCAGGATCAGGTCGGCGTACCGCGTGGTCTCGTTGATGTACAGGTCGATGCTGAGCATGAACTCCAGGCCATCGAGGGCCTGTTCCAGCTGCCGGCCGTTAGGCGTGGACAGCACCGGGTTGCCGGCCACGGTGATCAGCGCCCGCACCTGCCCGTCACCTGCGGTGAGCATTTCCTCGGCCAGGGCCGACACCGGCAACTCGCCGCCGTACTCGGGCAGGCCGGAGACGCGGCTTTGCCAGCTATTGAAGTGGCCGCCGCCGGTGTTGGCCACCAGGTCCACCGCCGGCGTGGTGCACAGGGCACCGCCCACGCGGTCGAGGTTGCCGGTGACCAGGTTGATCAGCTGCACCAGCCAATGGCACAGGGTGCCGAACGCCTGGGTGGAGACGCCCATGCGCCCGTAGCACACGGCCTTGTCGGCGCCGGCGAACGCCCGCGCCAGCGCGCGGATGTCCGCTGCGGCCACGCCACAGCGCGAGCTCATGGCCTCGGCGCTGAAGCCGGCGATAGCCTCGCGTACCGACTGCAGGCCATCCACCGGCAGGTGGCTGGCGCGCGTCAGCCCTTCCTCGAACAGAGTGTTGAGCAGGCCCAGCAGCAGCGCCGCATCGCCACCGGGGCGAATGAACAGGTGCTGGCTGGCCATGGCCGCGGTCTCGCTGCGCCGGGGGTCGATCACCACCACCTTGCCGCCACGGGCCTGGATGGCCTTGAGGCGCTTCTCCACGTCCGGCACGGTCATGATGCTGCCGTTGGACGCCAGCGGGTTACCGCCCAGAATCAGCATGAAGTCGGTGTGATCGATATCCGGGATGGGCAGCAACAGCCCGTGGCCGTACATCAGGAAGCTGGACAGGTGATGGGGCAACTGGTCCACCGAGGTGGCCGAATAGCGGTTGCGGGTCTTCAGCAGGCCCAGGAAGTAATTACCGTGGGTCATCAGCCCGTAGTTGTGCACGCTGGGGTTGCCCTGGTAGATCGCCACGGCGTCCTGGCCATGGCGCTGCTGCAGGTCCCACAGGCGCGTGGCCACCGTGTCGAAGGCTTCCTGCCAGCTGATCGGCTGCCATTCGCTGCCCGTGCGCAGCATGGGCTGGCGCAGGCGGTCGGGGTCGTTCTGGATGTCCTGCAGGGCCACGGCCTTGGGGCAGATGTGGCCGCGGCTGAAGGTGTCCTGGGGGTCGCCCTTGATCGAGGTGATGGTCAGGTGCCCGGCGTCGTCGGCCTGGGTTTCGATATTGAGGCCGCAGATGGCCTCGCACAGGTGGCAGGCGCGGTGGTGCAGGGTCTTGGTCATGGCCAGTCTCGTCCAGGCAGCGGTAGCCGACTATGGAACGATAGTACCCAGTGCACCAGCACGCTTGGCGGGCTGAATCGGCCGGCATCAGGCCAGCCGATGATGCTCAGTTGGCCGGCAGGCCGGGGGGCGGTGCCTGCAGCTGGATCTCCACCACGGTCTCGACCTCTTCCTGGCCGATGGGCACGCCGGTCAGTTCGCCGATCAGCTTCCAATGCTCGTCCAGCCCGCCACTGATGGTGGCCATGCGGTCGATCATGCGCCTGGCCGCGCTGGCGGTGACCTCGTCATCGCTGCGCAGCAACTCGAACGACATGGACGTCATCGAGGCCGTCAGGTGCGTGAGCGTGCGCGCCGTCAGGCCCAGCAGCTCGAGCAGTTGTTGTTCTCTGGAATCCATTCACCCTCTCCGCGTATCGTGCAGGATACAGTCGTGTACCCATGGCTGGCAGTGTACGAAATGCGCACTGCGACGGCCAGCCGCAGGTTGATACCTGAGACAGGGTTAACGCTAGACAATTCCGGGCACGATTGCCAAGGGAACCGACGGGGGTGTAAAAAGCAGGGCCGGACGCTTGCGCACACGGCTTTTGAGACATGCCCTGAAACACTGTCCGTGATCGGAATATGAAACACATATTGGCGAGACGCGACATTTAATTATAAGATCGCGTCTTCCCTAATTTCGTCGCCGCGTGCGGCTTTCGCCGCAGGCCTCTCTCGTTTTTTTCAAAAGCTGGTCACGAGTGCTGCGGTACGTTGCAAAAAGGTAGTCAATGATGAGCGCAAGGCACTTTCTCTCCCTGATGGATTGCACGCCCGAAGAGCTTCTCAGCGTCATCCGTCGAGGCATCGAGCTCAAGGACCTGCGTAACCGCGGCGTGCTGTTCGAGCCGCTGAAGAACCGGGTACTGGGCATGATTTTCGAGAAATCCTCGACCCGTACCCGCCTGTCGTTCGAGGCCGGCATGATCCAGCTCGGCGGCCAGGCCATCTTCCTGTCCCCGCGCGACACCCAGCTGGGCCGTGGCGAGCCGATCGGCGACTGCGCCATCGTCATGTCGAGCATGCTCGACGCGGTGATGATCCGCACCTACGCCCACAGCACCCTGACCGAATTCGCCGCCAACTCGCGCGTGCCAGTGATCAACGGCCTGTCCGACGACCTGCACCCCTGCCAGTTGCTGGCCGACATGCAAACCTTCCTGGAACACCGCGGCAGCATCCAGGGCAAGACCGTGGCCTGGATCGGCGACGGCAACAACATGTGCAACAGCTATATAGAAGCGGCCATCCAGTTCGACTTCCAGCTGCGCGTGGCCTGCCCCGAAGGCTTCGAGCCCAACCCGCAGTTCCTGGCCCAGGCCGGCGACCGCGTGCAAGTGATGCGCGACCCCAAGGCCGCCGTGGCCGGCGCCCACCTGGTGAGCACCGACGTCTGGACCTCCATGGGCCAGGAAGAGGAAACCGCGCGCCGCCTGAAGCTGTTCGCGCCCTACCAGGTCAGCCGCGCGCTGCTGGACCTGGCCGCCGACGACGTGCTGTTCATGCACTGCCTGCCCGCCCACCGTGGCGAGGAGATCAGCATGGACGTGCTCGACGACCCGCGCGCCGTGGCGTGGGACCAGGCCGAGAACCGCCTGCACGCACAGAAGGCGCTGCTGGAGTTCCTGGTGGCCCCGGCCTACCGCCCGGCATGAGCCAGCCGCTGCTGGCGCTGCACCACCTGGCCTGCGGTTACCAGGGCCAGGCGGTGGTCGCCGACCTCAGCCTGCAGCTGCAGGCCGGTGACATCGGTTGCCTGCTGGGCGCCTCAGGGTGTGGCAAGACCACCACCCTGCGCGCCATCGCCGGCTTCGAGCCGGTGCACCAGGGCGAGATTCGCCTGGCCGGCGAGGTCATCTCCCGGCCAGGCTTCACCCTGGCCCCGGAAAAGCGCCGCCTCGGCATGGTGTTCCAGGACTACGCGCTGTTCCCCCACCTGACCGTGGCGCAGAACGTGGCGTTCGGCATCCGCCAGCACCCGCACCAGACCCGAGTGGTGGACGAGATGCTCGAGCTGGTGAACCTCACCGGCCTGGGCGCGCGTTACCCCCACGAGCTGTCCGGTGGCCAGCAGCAGCGTGTGGCCCTGGCCCGCGCGCTGGCGCCGCAACCGCAGCTGCTGCTACTGGACGAGCCGTTTTCCAACCTCGACGTGGAGCTGCGCCGACGCCTGAGCCAGGAAGTGCGCGACATCCTGAAAAGCCGCGGCACCAGCGCGATCCTGGTCACCCATGACCAGGAAGAGGCATTTTCGGTGAGCGACCAGGTCGGCGTCTTCCAGCAGGGGCGGCTGGAGCAGTGGGACACGCCTTACAACCTTTACCACCGCCCGCAGACGGCCTTCGTCGCCAGCTTCATCGGCCAGGGCTACTTCCTGCGCGGCACCGTGAGCGACGCGCAGTCGGTGCACACCGAACTGGGCGAGCTGCACGGCGACAGCGCCAGCGCCTGGCCGCGCGGCAGTGCCGTGGACGTGCTGCTGCGCCCGGACAACATCGTGCACGCCCCGGACAGCCCGGTGCAGGCACGCGTCACCGGCAAGCGCTTCCAGGGCGCGGCCACGCTGTACCAGCTGCAGCTGGGCAGCGGCAGCCAGGTGGAGGCGTTGTTGCCCAGCCACCTGGCCTGCGAGCCTGGCCAGCACATCGGCATTCGCCTGCGCAGCGAACACCTGGTGATGTTCGCCGCGGCTTGATTCAGGCCCGGCCGATGTCGGCGAACACCCCGCGGGTGTGTTCCGCCAGCAGGGCCGGCGCCAGCTCCACTTCCAGGCCTCGGCGCCCGGCACTGACGAACATCGTTGCCAACGGCTGCGCCGACTGGTCGATGAAGGTCCGCAGGCGCTTCTTCTGCCCCAACGGGCTGATACCCCCCAGCAGGTAACCGGTGGAGCGCTGGGCGGCGGCCGGGTCGGCCATCTCGCACTTCTTCACCCCGGCGGCGTGGGCCAGGCCCTTGAGGTCGAGGGTGCCAGCCACCGGCACCACGGCCACCAGCAACTCGCCCTTCTCGCTGCTGGCCAGCAGCGTCTTGAACACCTGGGCCGGGTTGAGCCCCAGCTTCTCCGCCGCTTCCAGGCCGTAGGAGGCCGCCTTGGGGTCGTGTTCGTAACTGTGCACGTGGTGTTCGGCACGGGCCTTTTTCAACAAATCCAACGCCGGGGTCATTTTCACTCCATGCATTCAAGGGTGGCAACTCGATATTACAGGCCATGGTACGTTGCAACAAATGTAGGAGCCGGCCTTGGCCGCGATGCGCCGCGCGGGCGGCGCTCGGGCTGAAGAACGCCATACACATCAAGACAAGCACCAGCACCGCCCAACCCCCGCCAGTCAGTTTCTGAATCATGGTTCATTTTCGACCTTTGACATAATCGTTTCTTGTCTATATTTTTTCGTTTCTGAATATCGCAAACCCTAGACCAGTTTGCGCACGCAACACATCCGCCGGTATGGGGTTTTACCGGCGGGTGCATGACTCGAGCGCCCGAACGGCGCCGCACAACAACAAAAAAGGTGTCAATGATGACGACTGCTCAGCAACAACCTGCGTTGTCCGGCCAGTGCATGGCCGAGTTTCTCGGAACCGCCCTCCTGATCTTCTTCGGCACCGGCTGTGTAGCGGCGCTCAAGGTGGCGGGCGCCAGCTTCGGGCTGTGGGAAATCAGCATCATCTGGGGGGTGGGCGTCAGCATGGCGATCTACCTGACCGCCGGGGTATCCGGCGCGCACCTGAGCCCCGCGGTGAGCATCGCCCTGTGCGTGTTTGCCGGCTTTGAAAAACGCAAGCTGCCCTTCTACATCCTGGCCCAGGTGGCGGGCGCGTTCTGTGGCGCAGCGCTGGTGTACACGCTGTACAGCAACCTGTTCTTCGATTACGAACAAGCCCACCACATGATCCGCGGCAGCCAGGAAAGCCTGGAACTGGCGTCGGTGTTCTCCACCTACCCGCACCCGTCGCTGTCCACCGCCCAGGCGTTCCTGGTGGAAATGGTGATCACCGCCATTCTCATGGGCGTGATCATGGCCCTGGGCGACGACCAGAACGGCCTGCCCCGCGGCCCGCTGGCGCCGCTGCTGATCGGCCTGCTGATTGCCGTGATCGGCAGCTCCATGGGCCCGCTGACCGGTTTCGCGATGAACCCGGCGCGCGATTTCGGGCCCAAGCTGATGACATTCTTCGCAGGTTGGGGCGAAATAGCCTTTACCGGCGGGCGTGACATCCCGTATTTCCTGGTGCCGATCTTCGCCCCGATCCTGGGTGCCTGCCTCGGCGCGGCTATTTACCGCGGCCTGCTGGCCCGCCACCTGCCCGCCGCCGCACCTGCTGGCGAAGCCGCCACCGACAACACCGGGAGCAAGGTACAGGCGTCCTAGACCAGCGCCCCCGAGTACCTTGAGCCGTATTCCCGACTTTTACTTTTCTTGAAAGGCCATTGCCATGACAGACCTTCAGAACAAGAACTACATCATCGCCCTGGACCAGGGCACCACCAGTTCGCGCGCGATCATTTTTGACCGCGACGCAAACGTTGTCTGCTCCAGCCAGAGCGAATTCCCTCAGCACTACCCGCAGCCGGGCTGGGTCGAGCACGACCCCATGGACATCTTCGCCACCCAGAGCGCGGTCATGGTCCAGGCCCTGGCCAAGGCCGGCCTGCACCACGACCAGGTAGCCGCCATCGGCATCACCAACCAGCGCGAAACCACCGTGGTGTGGGACAAGCACACCGGCCAGCCGGTGTACAACGCCATCGTCTGGCAGTGCCGCCGCAGCACCGAGATCTGCGAACAGCTCAAGCGTGACGGCCACGCCGAGTACATCCGCGAGACCACGGGCCTTGTCACCGACCCGTACTTCTCGGGCACCAAGCTGAAGTGGATCCTGGACAACGTCGAAGGCGCCCGCGAGCGCGCGCAGCAAGGCGACCTGCTGTTCGGCACCGTCGATACCTGGCTGATCTGGAAATTCTCCGGCGGCAAGGTGCACGTCACCGACTACACCAACGCCTCGCGCACCATGTTGTTCAACATCCATACCCTGCAATGGGATGACAAGATGCTGGACGTGCTGAACATTCCGCGCGAAATGCTCCCGGAAGTAAAAGGCTCGTCCGAGGTCTACGGCCGCACCAAGAGCGGCATCGCCATCGCCGGTATCGCCGGCGACCAGCAGGCCGCCCTGTTCGGCCAGATGTGCGTGGAGCCCGGCCAGGCCAAGAACACCTACGGCACTGGCTGCTTCCTGCTGATGAATACCGGCGACAAGGCCGTGAAGTCCAAGCACGGCATGCTCACCACCATCGCCTGCGGCCCGCGCGGCGAAGTGGCCTACGCCCTGGAAGGTGCGGTGTTCAACGGTGGCTCCACGGTGCAGTGGCTGCGCGACGAACTGAAACTGGTCAACGACGCCTACGACACCGAGTACTTCGCCAGCAAGGTCAAGGACAGCAACGGTGTGTACCTGGTGCCGGCCTTCACCGGCCTGGGCGCTCCGTACTGGGACCCCTATGCCCGCGGCGCGCTGTTCGGCCTGACCCGTGGCGTCAAGGTCGACCACATCATTCGTGCGGCGCTGGAATCCATCGCCTACCAGACCCGCGACGTGCTCGACGCCATGCAGCAGGACGCCGGCGAACGCCTGAAGGCCCTGCGCGTGGACGGCGGCGCGGTGGCCAACAACTTCCTCATGCAGTTCCAGGCCGACATCCTCGGCACCCAGGTGGAACGCCCGCAAATGCGCGAAACCACCGCCCTGGGCGCCGCCTACCTGGCTGGCCTGGCCGTGGGCTTCTGGGGCAGCCTGGAAGAACTGCGCGGCAAGGCGGTGATCGAGCGCGAGTTCGAACCACAGCTGGATGAGGCCGCCAAGGAGAAACTGTACGCCGGCTGGCGCAAGGCCGTGGACCGCACCCGCGACTGGGAACCCCACGAAGAAGCATGACACCCCGTTGTAGCAGCTGCCGCAGGCGGCGTCCCGGACACCTCGGTCGAGGCCCCGGACGCAGCCTTCGGCAGCTGCTACGGGGAGTGGTGCTAGCACCCGCCTCCTTCCTGCGGCATGATGGGCAAATTTGCCCCGGCAGCCAAAGGAAGCCCAATGAATCTGCCTCCACGCCAACAACAAATCCTCGAACTGGTGCGTGAACGCGGCTACGTCAGCATCGAAGAGATGGCCCAGCTGTTCATCGTCACCCCGCAGACCATCCGCCGCGACATCAACCAACTGGCCGAACTCAACCTGCTGCGCCGTTACCACGGTGGCGCCGCCTACGATTCCAGCATCGAAAACACCGCGTACGCCATGCGTGCCGACCAGATGCGCGATGAAAAGCAACGCATCGCCGAAGCCATCGCCGCACAGATCCCCGACCACGCCTCGCTGTTCATCAACATCGGCACCACCACCGAATCCATCGCCCGCGCCCTGCTCAACCACAACCACCTGAAGATCATCACCAACAACCTGCACGTGGCGTCGATCCTCAGCGCCAAGGATGACTTCGAGGTGCAACTGGCCGGCGGCAACGTGCGCCGTGACGGCGGCGTGGTGGGCCAGGCCAGCGTCGACTTCATCAACCAGTTCAAGGTCGACTTCGCCCTGGTGGGCATCAGCGGCATCGACGAAGACGGCAGCCTGCTGGACTTCGACTACCAGGAAGTGCGCGTGTCCCAGGCCATCATCGCCAACGCCCGCCAGGTGATACTGGCCGCCGACTCCAGCAAGTTCGGGCGCAACGCCATGGTGCGCCTGGGCTCCATCAGCCTGATCGACTGCCTGGTGACCGACAAGGCGCCGGTGCCGGCGCTGCTGCAACTGCTCAACCAGCACAAAATCCGCCTGGAAGTCGTCTAACCCCCTGTGGGAGCTGGCTTGCCAGCGAGCTGTTAGGGCCCAAAAGCTCGCTGGCAAGCCAGCTCCCACAGAAGCTCGAACGCAAGTACGGGTGCGTTCATGTTCGGTAATTTTCATTTCAAGGCCATTCGATCAGTTTTTTCAATCGAATTCGACTGGCCTGTGCCTTCCTGTTGCGCTACTATTTTCGTAAATGAACATTAATGTTCGATTTCAATTTCGAATAACCGCAGGAGGCCGCCATGCCCCACACCACCTTGCCCACCCCGCCCCTCGCCGAAGTCTATGATGTTGCCGTGATTGGCGGCGGTATCAATGGCGTCGGCATCGCAGCGGACGCGGCAGGTCGCGGGCTGTCGGTGTTCCTTTGCGAAAAGGACGACCTCGCCAGCCACACCTCGTCGGCCAGCAGCAAGCTGATCCACGGCGGCCTGCGCTACCTGGAACACTACGAATTCCGCCTGGTGCGCGAAGCCCTGGCCGAGCGCGAAGTGCTGCTGGCCAAGGCCCCGCACATCGTCAAGCCCATGCGCTTTGTGCTGCCGCACCGCCCGCACCTGCGCCCGGCGTGGATGATTCGCGCCGGCCTGTTCCTGTACGACCACCTGGGCAAGCGCGAAAAACTGGCCGGCTCGCGCAGCCTGAAGTTCGGTGCGAACAGCGTGTTGAAGAGCGAGATCACCCGCGGTTTCGAATACTCCGACTGCTGGGTGGACGACGCCCGCCTGGTGGTGCTGAACGCCATGGCCGCCCGCGAACACGGCGCCCACCTGCACACCCGCACCCGCTGCCTGAACGCCCGGCGCATCAAGGGCCTGTGGCATGTGCACCTGGAGCGCGCCGACGGCAGCCTGTTCTCCATTCACGCCAAGGCGCTGGTCAACGCTGCAGGCCCATGGGTGGCGAAGTTCATCCGTGATGACCTGAAGCTGGACTCGCCGTACGGCATCCGCCTGATCCAGGGCAGCCACCTGATCGTGCCCAAGCTGTACGAAGGCGAACAGGCGCACATCCTGCAGAACGAAGACCAGCGCATCGTCTTCACCATTCCGTACATGGAACGCTTCACCATCATCGGCACCACCGACCGCGAATACACCGGGGACCCTGCGAAAGTCACCATCACCGAAGCCGAGACCGACTACCTGTTGAAGGTGGTCAACGCGCACTTCAAGAAGCAGGTGCAGCGCGACGACATCCTGCACACCTATTCGGGCGTGCGCCCGCTGTGCAACGACGAGTCCGACAACCCGTCGGCAGTGACCCGCGACTACACCCTGTCGTTGTCCGGCGGCGCCGATGACGCACCGCTGCTGTCGGTGTTCGGCGGCAAGCTGACCACCTACCGCAAGCTGGCCGAGTCGGCCATGGCGCAGCTGGCGCCGTTCTTCAAGCAGATGAAAGGCAGCTGGACCGGCACCGCTACCTTGCCCGGTGGCGAGCAGATGACCACCCCGCAGGCGCTGGCCGAGGCGCTGGTGGCCAGGCACGGCTGGTTGCCCAAGGACCTCGCCCGGCGCTGGGCCATCACCTACGGCAGCCGCAGCTGGCAGCTGCTGGACGGTACGCAGAGCCTGGCCGACCTGGGCGACCTGATCGGCGCCAACCTGTACAGCCGCGAAGTGGACTACCTGCGCCAGCAGGAATGGGCCGTGGACGCCGCCGACATCCTGTGGCGCCGTACCAAGCTGGGCCTGTTCACCACGGCGGCCGAGCAGCAGAAGCTGGCAGATTACCTGGCCAAGCCGGTCCACACACAGGCGGCGTGAGATCACACCCTTGTAGCCGCTGCCGACAGGCTGCGCTGGCCCGTGTGCACCCTGGATATCTCCTGTGTACTCGAGGGCCAGCGCAGCCTGGCGGCAGCGGCTACGGGGAATTCGCGCGCGCCCAAACCTGGTCGGCTTTCCGAATGCTCAACGTGCCATCATTCGGCCAGCCGACCGATCAGCCTCGCCACATCCTCTTCACCAAAGTTTAATCCCCTTGCCAATCAAGGCCTTGGACCATCGTCCCGGTTTTGGCACGACTCATGCTCTACACTCTCCATCGGAATCAGCGGCACAGACTGCTGAACGAATGAGCCACCAGACGGCTCCATAAAAAAAACAAAGGTCGAGGAGACATAGATGCGCATCATTCACACCCTGTTGGGTGCAGCCATCGCTGCAGCACTGATCAGCAGCCCTGCCATGGGCGAAGAGCTGACCGGCACCCTCAAGAAGATCAAGGATTCGGGCACGATCACCCTGGGCCATCGTGACGCCTCCATCCCGTTCTCCTACATCGCCGATGCATCGGGCAAACCGGTCGGCTACTCCCATGACATCCAGCTGAAAATCGTCGAGGCCATCAAGAAAGACCTCGACATGCCCAACCTGAACGTCAAGTACAACCTGGTCACCTCCCAGACCCGCATCCCGCTGGTGCAGAACGGCACCGTCGACATCGAGTGCGGCTCCACCACCAACAACGCCGAACGCCAGCAGCAGGTCGACTTCTCGGTGGGCATCTTCGAGATCGGCACGCGCCTGTTGGCCAAGAAAGACTCGCCCTACAAGGACTTCCCGGACCTGAAGGGCAAGAACGTGGTGACCACCGCCGGCACCACCTCCGAGCGCCTGCTCAAGGCCATGAACGCCGACAAGCAGATGGGCATGAACGTGATCTCGGCCAAGGACCACGGCGAATCCTTCCAGATGCTGGAATCGGGCCGCGCCGTGGCCTTCATGATGGACGACGCCCTGCTGGCCGGCGAAATGGCCAAGGCCAAGAAGCCCGACGACTGGGCCGTGACCGGCACCGCGCAGTCCCACGAGATCTATGGCTGCATGGTGCGCAAGGGTGACCCGGCGTTCAAGAAGGCCGTAGATGACGCCATCGTCGCCGTGTTCAAGTCCGGCGAGATCAACACCATCTACAACAAGTGGTTCACCCAGCCGATCCCGCCGAAGGGCCTGAACCTGATGTTCCCGGAAAGCGACGAACTGAAGAACCTGATCGCCAACCCGACCGACCAGCCTGCCAAGGACTGATCCGCCCGCACCGTCTAACCTTCAATCATCCACTGGCGCCCTTGCGCCGGTGGATGACTGCAGGTGCCCGTGAATCGCAACTCAAGGGGAGACCCTGATGAATTACAACTGGGACTGGGGCGTGTTCTTCAAGTCCACCGGTATTGGCAACGAGATCTACCTGGACTGGTACATTGCCGGCCTGGGCTGGACCATCGGTATCGCCGTCGCCGCCTGGATCATTGCCTTGCTGCTGGGCTCCGTGCTCGGCGTGATGCGCACCGTGCCCAACCGTTGGGTATCGGCCATCGCCACCACTTACGTGGAAATCTTCCGCAACGTGCCGCTGCTGGTGCAGCTGTTCATCTGGTATTTCGTGATTCCCGACCTGATGCCCCAGGGCTTCCAGGACTGGTTCAAGCAAGACCTCAACCCCACCACCGCCGCCTTCCTCAGCGTGGTGGTGTGCCTGGGCCTGTTCACCGCCGCACGCGTCTGCGAGCAGGTGCGCACCGGTATCCAGGCGCTGCCAAAGGGCCAGGAATCGGCCGCCCGGGCCATGGGCTTCAAGCTGCCGCAGATCTACTGGAACGTGCTGCTGCCCCAGGCCTACCGCATCATCATTCCGCCGCTCACCTCGGAATTCCTCAACGTGTTCAAGAACTCCTCGGTGGCCTCGCTGATCGGCCTGATGGAGCTGCTGGCACAGACCAAGCAGACCGCCGAGTTCTCCGCCAACCTGTTCGAGGCCTTCACCCTGGCGACGCTGATCTACTTCACCCTGAACATGAGCCTGATGCTGCTGATGCGCCTGATCGAGAAGAAAGTCGCGGTACCCGGCCTGATCTCCGTGGGGGGCAAGTAAATGGACTTCAGTGGCATCATTCCCGCCCTGCCCGGCCTGTGGAACGGCATGCTCATGACCCTGCAACTGATGGTCATGGGTATCGTCGGCGGCATCGTGCTGGGCACCCTGCTGGCGCTGATGCGCCTGTCGTCGAGCAAGCTGCTGTCGCGGGTGGCGGGCGCCTACGTCAACTACTTCCGCTCCATCCCGCTGCTGCTGGTGATCACCTGGTTCTACCTGGCGGTGCCCTACGTGCTGCGCTGGATCACCGGCCAGGACACGCCCGTGGGCGCGTTCACCTCCTGTGTCGTGGCCTTCATGATGTTCGAGGCGGCGTACTTCTGCGAGATCGTGCGTGCCGGCGTGCAGTCCATTCCCAAGGGCCAGATGGGCGCCGCCCAGGCCATGGGCATGACCTACGGCCAGACCATGCGCCTGATCATCCTGCCCCAGGCGTTCCGCAAGATGACCCCGCTGCTGCTGCAGCAGAGCATCATCCTGTTCCAGGACACCTCGCTGGTGTACACCGTGGGCCTGGTGGACTTCCTCAACGCGGCACGGGCCAATGGCGACATCATCGGCCAGTCCAACGAGTTCCTGATCTTCGCCGGGCTCGTCTACTTCGTCATCAGCTTCTCCGCCTCGCTGCTGGTCAAGCGTCTGCATAAAAGGTTAGCCGTATGATTTCCATCAAGAACGTCAACAAGTGGTACGGGGACTTCCAGGTGCTGACCGACTGCAGCACCGAAGTCAAGAAAGGTGAAGTGGTGGTGGTGTGCGGGCCCTCGGGCTCGGGCAAATCCACCCTGATCAAGTGCGTCAACGCCCTGGAGCCCTTCCAGAAGGGTGACATCAACGTCGACGGCACCTCCATCGCCGACCCCAAGACCAACCTGCCCAAGCTGCGCTCGCGGGTGGGCATGGTGTTCCAGCATTTCGAGCTGTTCCCGCACCTGACCATCACCGAGAACCTGACCATCGCGCAGATCAAGGTGCTGGGCCGCAGCAAGGAAGAGGCCACGGCCAAGGGCCTGAAGCTGCTCGAGCGCGTCGGCCTGTCGGCCCATGCGCACAAGCACCCCGGCCAGCTGTCCGGCGGCCAGCAGCAGCGCGTGGCCATCGCCCGGGCGCTGGCCATGGACCCGATCGTCATGCTGTTCGACGAACCCACCTCGGCGCTGGACCCGGAAATGGTCAACGAAGTGCTGGACGTGATGGTGCAGCTGGCCCACGAAGGCATGACCATGATGTGCGTGACCCACGAGATGGGCTTTGCGCGCAAGGTGGCCAACCGGGTGATCTTCATGGACAAGGGCCAGATCGTCGAAGACTGCCCCAAGGAAGAGTTCTTCGGCGACGTGAGCGCGCGTTCGGAACGTGCGCAGCAATTCCTCGCCAAGATCCTGCAACACTAAAAGCCCTGCCCGGGTGCCCTCACCGGCACCCGGCGCTGGCAGGCCCCAAGGCACTGTGATGAAATGCGACCCTGATCACTCCCGTGCGACCTCGCCTGCCCTAGCCGTGAAACCCCGTCTGATTCGCCACCTGTTCCTGCCCCCCCTGATCCTGCTGCTGACCGTGGGCCTGGGCTATGCCGGCTATCGTGCCAGCCTGTACAACGGCATCCGCACCCTGGGCGAGAGCGGCGAGCGCCAGCTGGAACTGAACGGCCGGGCGGTGGAAAGCGAGATCAACAAATACACCTTCCTGCCCAGCCTGCTGGAGCTGGAAGGTAGCGTCTCGACGCTGCTGGGCGACCCCGACGGCGAAGGCCACCGCCAGGCGGTCAACGACTACCTGGAAGGCCTCAACCGCCGCAGCCACAGCAGCGCCATCTACGTGCTGGACACCACCGGCCGGGTGCAGGCCACCAGCAACTGGCGCGATGCCAACAGCTACCTGGGCGAGGACCTGTCCTTTCGCGCCTACTTCCAGGACGCCGTGCGCGGCCAGGACGGGCGCTTCTACGGCATCGGCACGACCACCGGCGAGCCCGGCTACTACCTGGCCCATGGCCTCGAAGAGCACGGCAAGATCGTCGGCGTGGCGGTGGTCAAGGTGCGCATGGAAAGCCTCGAGGAGCGCTGGCAGAAGGCGCAGCTGGAGGCCTTCGTCAGCGACGAGAACGGCATCATCATTCTGTCCAGCGACCCGGCGCGGCGGCTGAAATCGGTCCGCCCACTGACCCCGGACATCAAGGAGCGCCTGGCCCGCAGCCTGCAGTACTACTGGTTCTCGCTCACCGAGCTGCAACCGCTGGAGCGCGAGACCCTGGCCGAGGGCGTGGAGCGCCTGAGCTTCCCCGGCCCCGCCACCCGCACCGGCAGCCCTCGCCAGGTCAGCTACCTGGCGCAGACCCGCGAGCTGAAAGACACGCCCTGGCACTTCACCCTGCTCACCCCCCTGCAGGACCTGCGCCGCGAGGCCATGGTCCAGGGCGTGCTGGTGGCGGTGGCGTTTGCCTTCCTGGCGTTCCTGCTGATTGCCTGGAACGAACGGCGCAAGGTCATCGCCACCCGCCTGGCCGCCCGCGAGGCGCTGGAAGAGGCGAACAGCCAGCTTGAGCGGCGCATCGCCGCGCGCACCGAGAACCTGCGCGCCAGCAACGAACGGCTGAAAAGCCAGATTCGCGAACGCCGCCAGGCCGAGGAAACCCTGCGCCACGCCCAGGACGAACTGGTGCAGGCCGGCAAGCTGGCGGCCATCGGGCAGATGTCCACCAGCATCGCCCACGAGCTGAACCAGCCGCTGGCGGCGCTGCGTACGCTGTCCGGCAACACCGTGCGCTTCCTCGAGCGCGGTGCCCTGGACACGGCCAGCACCAACCTTGCCACCATGAACCAACTGATCGACCGCATGGGCCGCATCACCGCCAGCCTGCGCTCGTTCGCCCGCCGCGGCGAAGACCGTGGCCGCGCCTCGCTGACCCAGGCCGTGGACGCCACCCTGCAGGTGCTGGCCGCGCGCCTCAGTGACCAGGGCGTGCAGGTACACCGGCAGTTCATCGAGGTACAATTGCCCATGGGCCAGACGCGCCTGGAGCAGATCCTCGGCAACCTGGCCGGCAACGCCCTGGACGCCTTGCAGGGCATCGCCCAGCCGGCGCTGTGGCTGCAGGGCGAAACCCTGGACGATGGCCGCTACCGCCTGCGCGTGCGCGACAACGGCCATGGCGTGCCCGCGCAGACGCGCCAGCACCTGTTCGAACCGTTCTTTACCACCAAACCGGGCGAGCAAGGCCTGGGCCTGGGCCTGACGCTTTCCGCCAGCCTGGCGGCCGCCGCCGGTGGCAGCCTGGGCGCCGAGCACCCCGACGACGGCGGCACCGCCTTCGTGCTGACCTTGCCTGCACTCAATGCCCAACCGCCCACTTCACCAGTCGAGCCGTCATGAACACCTCGCTTACCGTTCTGATCGTCGAGGACGATCCCCATGTGCTGCTCGGGTGCCAACAGGCCCTGAGCCTGGAAGACATCCCGTGCCAGGGCGTGGGTAGCGCCGAGGAAGCGCTGGCGTTGATCGGCGACGACTTCGCCGGCATTGTCGTCAGTGACATTCGCCTGCCGGGCATCGACGGCCTGGAGCTGCTGAACCGCCTCAAGGCCCGCGACCCGAGCCTGCCGGTGGTGCTGATCACTGGCCACGGCGACATCAGCATGGCGGTGGGCGCCATGCGCAGCGGCGCCTACGATTTCATGGAAAAGCCCTTCTCCCCCGAGCGCCTGGTGGACGTAGTGCGCCGCGCCCTGGAACAGCGCGGCCTGGCCCGCGAGGTCAGCTCGCTGCGCCGCCAGCTGGCCGGGCGCAGCAGCCTCGAGGGGCGCATCATCGGCCGCTCGCCGGCCATGGAGAACCTGCGCGAGCTGATCGCCAACGTCGCCGATACGTCGGCCAACGTGCTGATCGAAGGCGAGACCGGCACCGGCAAGGAACTGGTAGCGCGCTGCCTGCACGACTTCAGCCGCCGCCAGCCGCAGCCCTTCGTGGCACTGAACTGTGGCGGCCTGCCGGAGAACCTGTTCGAAAGCGAAATCTTCGGCCACGAGGCCAACGCCTTCACCGGCGCCGGCAAGCGCCGCATCGGCAAGATCGAGCACGCCAACGGCGGCACGCTATTCCTCGATGAAGTGGAAAGCATGCCGCTGAACCTGCAGATCAAGCTGTTGCGGGTGTTGCAGGAGCGCACCCTGGAGCGCCTGGGGTCGAACCAGAGCATCGAGGTGGATTGCCGGGTGATCGCCGCCACCAAGGCCGACCTCGACGAACTGAGCCGCAGCAACGGTTTCCGCAGCGACCTCTACTACCGGCTCAACGTGGTGACCCTGGAGCTGCCGCCGCTGCGCGAGCGCCGCGAGGACATCCTGCAACTGTTCGAACACTTCCTCGAACAGTCGGCCCTGCGCTTCGACCGCGAGGTGCCCGAACTGGACAGCCAGACCCTGTCGCGCCTGATGAGCCACGACTGGCCCGGCAACGTGCGGGAGCTGCGCAACGTCGCCGAGCGCTACGCGCTGGGCCTGCCGGCGTTCAAGAAAAGCGGCGCCCAGGCCGTGCCGGGGGTGGGCTTCGCCGAGGCCGTGGAGGCCTTCGAGCGCAACCTGCTGAGCGACGCCCTGGCGCGCAACAACGGCAACCTCAGCCAGGCCAGCCAGGACCTGGGCATGGCCAAGACCACCTTGTTCGACAAGGTGAAGAAGTACGGGCTGTCATAAGCTGCACCATCAACCTGCATTGTGGGAGCTGGCTTGCCAGCGAGCTTTTAGGGCCTCAACAGCTCGCTGGCAAGCCAGCTCCCACAAAAACAGCTGCGCCCCCAGGCACCTCAGAACTTGTAGGCCACCGCCGTCTGCACTTCGCCCTGGTTCACCCGCCCGCGCTGGCTGACGATGCTGCTGTCCGCCGCCGAGCCACTCAGGTGCACCCACTCCACGTTGGCCAGCAACGACCAATGGGGCGCCAACGGGAATTGCGCGCCCTGACTCAGGGTCCAGTTCTGCAGCCCGCCGCTGGCGCGGTAGGCGCCGATGCCGCTGGCCTGGGCCTCGCTGGCATCAACGCCGAAGAAGGTCTGGTTCATGCGCTGGTCGGCGAAATGCGCCACCAGTTCGGTGGCGCCGAACACCCCGCCGCCCAGCGGGTAATCCAGCTCGGTGCCCAGCCGCCCCAGCAGGCCGCCCTGGCCATGGCCACCCCCTTCAGCCCGGCCGGCCTGGGCGTATACGCGCCAGAAGTCCACCGGGCTGTACTGCACGAAGCCGCCCAGCTCGACCATGTCCGGCACATCCCGCAGGCCACGCAGGCGGTCATTGCCGTCGCGCCCTTCCACCAGGTTGGCCAGGGGCCCAGCGCTCCAGCCGTTGCCGGTCTTCAGCGCGGCCCAGGTCAGGCCTTCATCGGAGTCGATGCCGATGTTGCCCCAGGTCAGGTCCAGGTACGGCATGGGCTTGGTTTCGTAGCGGCTGCCGGAAGGTTCGCTGGGCTGGTAGGACAGGCCCACACCGGCATCGCCGGTCAATGGCGTGGCCCAGGCGCCACCGGCCAGGCTGGTCAGCAGCAGCCCCAGCAGCAGGTTGATTCGTGACATCGCAATTCTCGTGACGTTTTTCGTACGCGCATGAACGCGCACGCGAGGCTGCCGGCGCAAGCACTCATGTTCTTTGTAGCAACCTACAAAAATTGTAGCTTCGCGCTTACGAAGCAGCGCCAGAGCCCGCAGAACAAGGGCTCAACCGGGTTGGCACGCTCCCTGCTCTACCGCTGGGCAAGCGCGAACTGCGCTGCTGACCCATAGGTAACTGCAGATGATGCACTGGCATATCGTGTGTGACTTCGACGGGACCATCACCCCGAGCGATGTCATCGACAACATCCTGGATCGCTTCGCCGATCCACGCTGGGAAGCCATCGAAGCGCAATGGCTGGCCGGTGAAATCGGCTCGCGTGAATGCCTGAGCCAACAGCTGGCCCTGGTGAAAGCCCAGCCTGCCCAGCTGCTGGAATACTTCGACAGCGTCACCATCGACCCGGCGTTCACCGCCTTCGTCGAGCTGGTGCTGGAGCGCGGCGCCAGCCTGGCGGTGGTCAGCGACGGCCTGGAGCAGGCCATCGCCCGCATCCTGGCGCGCAACGGCGCGCCGCTGCTGCCGATCATTGCCAACCAGCTGCGCCAGGTCGACGCCGACAGCTGGCGCATCGTGTTCCCCCACGCCAGCGACGCCTGCCGTGCCGCTTCCGGCAACTGCAAATGCAAGTCCACGCCCGGCAGCAAACGCATCCTGGTGATCGGCGACGGCAAGTCCGACATGTGCGTGGCTGGCACCGCCGACTTCGTGTTCGCCAAGGGCAGCCTGGCCGACCACTGCGAACGCAATGGCATCGCCCACGCCCGCTTCGATTCGTTCGCCGAGCTGCCAGCCCTGCTGGCCGCCCTGCCGCAAGACACCCGCAACACCGTTCCACACCTCAATTCAGAACAGCAGGAACTCTTCCACCATGTCTAACACCCCGCGTATCACCAGCGAAGAAGACCAGATCCTTCTGGACAAAGAATCGCGCTACTGCTCGTTCGGTGACACCGTTCACTACATCGAGCCACCGCGCATTTTCAGCCGCTGCGAAGGTTCCTACGTCTACGACACCAATGACCAGGCCTACCTCGACCTGCAAATGTGGTACTCGGCGGTCAACTTCGGCTACGCCAACCCGCGCCTGAACAACGCCCTGAAGCAGCAGATCGACACCCTGCCGCAAATCGCCAGCCAGTACCTGCACAAGGGCAAGATCGAGCTGTCGGAAATGATCGCGGTCGATGCCAAGAAGAAATTCGGCATGGACGGTCGCGTACACTTCAACGTCGGCGGTTCGCAGTCCATCGAAGACTCGCTGAAAGTGGTGCGCAACGCCTCCAACGGCAAGAGCCTGATGTTCGCCTTCGAAGGCGGCTACCACGGCCGTACCCTGGGCGCCTCGTCCATCACCTCCAGCTACCGCTACCGTCGCCGCTACGGCCACTTCGGCGAGCGCGCGCAGTTCATCCCGTTCCCGTACCACTTCCGCGGCCCCAAGGGCATGAGCAAGGAAGAGTACGGCAGCTACTGCGTGAAGCAGTTCGCCCGCCTGTTCGAGACCGAATACAACGGTGTGTGGGACCCGAAAGTCGGCCAGTGCGAATACGCAGCCTTCTACGTCGAGCCGATCCAGGGCACCGGCGGCTACGTGATCCCGCCGATGAACTTCTACAGCGAGCTGAAGCAGGTCCTGGACCAGCACGGCATCCTGATGGTGGTCGACGAAATCCAGATGGGCTTCTACCGCACCGGCAAGCTGTGGTCCATCGAGCACTTCGACGTCAAACCCGACGTGCTGGTGTTCGGCAAGGCACTGACCAACGGCCTGAACCCGCTGGGCGGTATCTGGGCCCGTGAAGAGCTGATCAACCCGGGCATCTTCCCGCCAGGTTCGACCCACTCCACCTTCGCCTCCAACCCGCTGGGCACCGCCGTGGGCCTGGAAATGTTCAAGATGACCAGCGAAGTGGACTACGGCGCCATGGTCATGGCCAAGGGCAAATACTTCCTGGCCGGCCTGGAAGACCTGAAGAAGCGCTACAAGATCGTCGGCGACGTCGACGGCCTGGGCCTGGCCCTGCGCATGGAAATCTGCGGCGAAGACGGCTTCACCCCGGACAAGGCCAAGCTCGACGAAATGGTCGAGGAAGGCATGAAGGGCGACATCGAGATCGACGGCCGCCGCCTGGGCCTGATCCTCGACGTGGGCGGTTACTACAAGAACGTGATCACCCTGGCACCGTCGCTGGAAATCAGCTACCCGGAAATCGACCTGGCCATCGCCCTGCTCGACCGCCTGCTGCACCGGGTCACCCAGAAGTGAGTGCCGCGCAGATCGATATGGGTGTTGGCGACGCCAGCTTCGTGCTCGGCAACGGCCCGGTGGCCGTGCTGCTGATCCACGGGCTGACCGGCACCCCCACCGAGCTGCGCAAGGTTGCCCAGGGGCTGGCCAAGGCGGGGTACACGGTGTACGTGCCCACCCTGGCTGGCCACTGCGGGGACAACGCCGATCTGCAGGCCACCACGTGGCGCGACTGGTACGCCAGCGCGCTGAGCACCTTCGAGGGCATCCGCAAGGTGCACGAGCAGGTGTTCGTCGGTGGCCTGTCGATGGGCGCGGTCCTGTCGATGCACCTGGCCGCCCAGCGGCCAGGTGAAGTGGCAGGGTTGCTGCTGTATTCGACCACCTTGCGCTATGACGGCTGGAACATGCCTTGGGTGGCGCGCATGACCAACATCTTCATGGCCATCCCGTTCGGCGTGCACATCTGCCGCTTCAACGAGAAGTCACCCTACGGGATCAAGAACCCGCGGTTGCGTGCCATCGTCGAGAAGCAGATGAAAGCCGGCGAGAGCGCCAACGCAGGGCTGCTGACCATGTCGGGCATCAGTGTGCGCGAACTGCACCGCCTGGTAGCCGAAGTGAAACGCGGCATGCCTACCATCAAGGCGCCGGCGCTGGTGCTGCATTCCAGCGAAGACGACATCACCAGCCGCTGGAACGCCGACTACATTGAAGCGCACATCGGCGGCCCGGTGACCAAGGTACTGCTCGACGACTGCTATCACATGATCACCGTGGACCTGCAATACCCGAAAGTGATCAGCCTGAGCGCAGAGTTCATCCAGCTTCACGCCCCGGGCCTTGCCCAGGCATCCTGATAGCCGCATGCTCTACCCCTGTAGCCGCTGCCGCAGGCTGCGCTGGCCCTTGCGTACACTGAAGATCTCGAGCGTACGCAAGGGCCAGCGCAGCCTGCGGCAGCTGCTACGAGGATTTGCGACCTGGCCATAAGCGAGTATCGATGACGCCCCCTGCCCCGAAACCGTCCGCCTTTCGACTGTCGCGCTGGAACCTGCAACGCAAGTTGATCCTGGCGTTCTGGCTGGTCAGCGTGGTGCCGACGATGATCGCCTCCGAACTGGCCGCCACCACCCTGGCCGAAATTTTCGACAGCAACGTGCGCGTCTGGCTGCAGGAATCGACCAAGATCGTCGAGGACGAAATCAGCGAGATCCTGCGCGACAACGCCCGCGTCGCCCAACTGTTCCTGCGCTACGCCCGGGCCGAGGCACCCACCGAGAAACGCGCGCAGCACCAGGACAAACTGATCGGTGACATCGCCGATGCCATGGGCATCGACGTGGTGGCGCTGATCCGCAGCCGTGACCACAAGGTGGTGTTCTCCACCGCCGCCGCCGACGTGGTGGATCAGATCAGCCTGGCGCCCGACGCCGTGCTGCAGACCATCCACAACGGCAGCGCGCGCATCGGCACCGTGGTCTCCACCTTTCCCACCCAGCAGAACGGCGAAGACTACCAGCTGCTGGTCGCCACCTTCCTCGACGCCAGCTTCCTGACCAGCGTCGCCGACGTGCACACCCTCGACCTGCGCCTGTACCTGTCCAGCGACCAGGGCTACGCCGAGGTGTTTTCCAGCCAGCGCTTCGAAAACCACCCGCCCCTGTTGCCACAACGCATCGAGCAGGTGCTGCGCGACACCAAGAGCCCCACCGAACAGTTCACCAGCCAGTACAGCGGCCTGTACCGGCCCCTGCTCAATGACAAGGGCAACCTGCAGGGCGTGGTGTTCAGCGGCCTGCTGCGCCACAGCAACCTGCTGGGGCTGGTGAACCAGAGCAACCTGTTCGTGCTGATTTTCCTGCTCAGCTCGGCGCTGTCCCTGGGTGTCGGCACCCTGGTGACGCGGCGGTTCACCCGGCCGATGCGCGCCCTGTCCGAAGGCGTGCGCGCGGTGACCGCCGGCGACTACAGCCAACAGGTGGAAGTGCTGGGCAACGACGAGCTGGCCGAGCTGGGCGTGACCTTCAACCACATGACCAAGGGCTTGCAGGCCCTGCAGCACCTGGAGGCGCAGATGCGCCGCCGCGACCGCCTGCACACCATGGGCGAAGTGGCCATGGGCCTGGCCCACGAAATTCGCAACCCGCTGGGCATCATCAAGACCGCCACCCAGCTGCTACACCGCCGCGCAGCCCTGCCCGAGGCGGACATGCGCCACCTGGAATACGTGATCTCGGAAGTCACCCGCATCAACGAACTGATCACCGAGTTCCTCGATTTCGCCAAGCCCAGCCCGCCGATCCGCACGGTGATGTCAGCGCGGGCGCTGCTGGAAGACATACTCGGCTTCTGCGCGCCGGAGCTTGCCACCCATGACATTCACGCGCTGATCGAAGACCAGGCCCCCGGCGCCACGCTGTACGCCGACAGCCGCCAGCTCAAGCAGGCCTGCCTGAACCTGGTGCTCAACGCCATCGACGCCATGCCCGACGGCGGCCACCTGGTGCTGGGCATCGGCACCGACGGCGCCAACACGCGCCTGAGCGTGGAAGACGACGGCCAGGGCATTTCCAGCGACCTGATGGAGCGCATCTTCAACCCGTTCGTCACCACCAAGGCCTCGGGCACCGGCCTTGGGCTTGCAAAAGTGTTCTCGATCATGGAAAACCATGACGGTCGCGTGGAGTGCATCAGCACCCCGGGCCAAGGCGCCACGTTCAACCTGTACATACCGGCCCGCGAAGGAGAGCCCGCTTGAGCCATAACGTCCTGGTAGTCGACGATGAGCCGAAACTCTGCGACCTGCTGGTCTCGGCACTCAGCCAGGACCAGGTGCAGGTGTTCACCGCCGGCAACGGCCTGCTGGCGCTGGAGGTGATGGAGCAGGAAAGCATCGACCTGGTCATCAGTGACTGGCGCATGCCCGGCATGGACGGCCCGCAGCTGCTGGCCGAGATCAAGCAGCGCTTTCCCCAGGTGCCGGTCATTGTCATGACTGCCTACTCCACGGTGAAGAACGCCGTGAAGTCCATGCGCGACGGGGCCTTCGACTACATCGCCAAGCCGTTCGACATCGACGAGCTGGACATCACCGTGCACAAGGCGCTGCAATTCCGCGACATCCTGCGCGACAACGCGCGCATGCGCGCAGAACTCGACAACCATCACCAGTTCGACAACCTGGTGGGCGAAAGCCCGGCCTTTCGCCGGGTGTTGCAGGCCATCGATTCGGTGCGCGAGAGCAGCGCCACCATCCTGCTGACCGGCGAGAGTGGCACCGGCAAGGAAATGGTCGCGCGCGCCATCCACCAGCACGGCAACCGTGCCGACCAGCCGTTCGTGGCGGTGAACTGCGCGGCCATCCCCGAGGGGCTGCTGGAAAGCGAGATGTTCGGCCACCGCAAGGGCGCGTTCACCGGTGCGGTCAGCGACCGCATCGGCCGCTTCCAGCAGGCCGACAAGGGCACGCTGTTCCTCGACGAGGTGGGCGACATGCCCCTGGCGCTGCAGGCCAAGATCCTGCGCGCGCTGCAGGAGCGGCTGATCGAGCCGGTGGGCGACAGCCGCGAGCGCAAGGTGGACGTGCGGGTCATCGCCGCCACCCACAAGAACCTGGTGGAAGCCGTGGCGCGCAAGGAGTTTCGCGAAGACCTGTATTACCGCCTCAACGTTTTCCCCATCCCCCTGCCCGCCCTGCGCGAGCGCAGCGAGGACATCCCCGGCCTGGCCCACCACTTCGCCGGCCTATTGGGCGCCGAGGCGGGCAAGCGCATCACCGGCTTCAGCCCGCAGGCCATGCAGTCGATGCTCAACTACCCGTGGCCGGGCAACATCCGCGAGCTGCAGAACTGCGTGGAACGCGCAACCATCGTCGCCCAGGGCGCGCTGATCGAACAGCAGGACCTGCCCGCGTACCTGTTCGAGGCCGCTGCCGGGCAGGCCGACGAGGCCGTGCCCAGCGGCGTGCCCAATGACCTGGACGGCAAACTGGCCGAGGTGGAAAAGGCCTGGATCCTGGCCGCCCTGCAGCAGACCAACGGCGTGCAGGCCGCAGCGGCGCAGTTGATGGGCATTACCGAGCGCAGCCTGTGGTACCGGCTGAAGAAGCTGGCGATCCAGGTCAGCAAGTTTGCTCGGTAGGGCTTGATAAAAGCGTGTGGGAGCTGGCTTGCCAGCGAGCTTTTGGCGGCCTGGACAGCTCGCTGGCAAGCCAGCTCCCACCCGGGTTTCTACAACCCCGCCACCGGCGCGTCGTGCAGTTTCTGTGCATCCAGGTAGGGCAACACCGCCGCCAGCAACGGCGCCTTGAACGCTTCCTGGAACCGGTGCGCCAACCCCGGAATCAGCTTCAGCTCGCTGCCACGGATATGCGCCGCCAGGTGCACGCCGTGCATCACCGGCAGCAACGGGTCGGCCGTGCCATGCACCACCAGGGTCGGCACCCGCAGGCTGTCCAGCAGCGTCACCCGGCTGGGCTCGGCGAGTATCGCCAAAATCTGCCGCTTCACGCCCTCGGGGTTGAACGCGCGGTCGTAGGACACCGCCGCCTGGTGCAGCAGCACCTGGCGGTCGTCCACCACGTCCGGGCTGCCCAGCGCCGCCAGCAGGTCGGCCTGCTGCTCGATGGCCACCTCGCGGTTCGGCGCGCCACGCCGGGCCAGCAGTTGCAGCAGCGCCGGGCTGGGCATGGGCAGGCCGGGGTCACCGGAGCTGCTCATGATCAGCGTCAGGCTCTCGACCCGCTGCGGCGCCATGGCCGCCATGTGCTGGGCGATCATGCCACCCATGCTCGCGCCCAGCAGGTGAAAGCGGCCCACGTGCAGCGCGTCCATCAGGCCCAGGCCGTCGTTGGCCATGTCGGTCAGGCTGTAGGGCGCCGACACCGGCAGGCCGAGCTTGTAGCGCAGCACCTCGAAGGTCAGGTTGACGCTGTCGGGGGCCTGGGCCCAGCTGGACAGGCCGACGTCGCGGTTGTCATAGCGAATCACCCGGAAGCCCTGCTCGCACAGCGCCACCACCACCTCGTCGGGCCAGTGGATGAGCTGCCCGCCCAGGCCCATCACCAACAGCAACGCCGGGTCGGAGTCGCGACCGATGCTTTGGTAGGCCAGGTTGACGTCCTTGAGCAGTGCGTGACGCACCGGGACGTTTACATCACAGCTAGACGCCGCGAAAGAAGAAAGGCTGCACAACAGCGCCGCCAGAAACAAAATTGCCCGCATGAAAAACACCACAAACGCAGATCCCCAGTAGAGCGCGAGTGTGATGAACTTCGTGCGGGCGCGCTGCCACAGTTCAGTGACAGTTTGATGAACCTCGCTGAATGGTCGCTCAGCTGGTGATGTGGCAGGCATGCCCGGCGGGGCGCAGGTCGGGCAGCAGGGCGCCCAGGTCGGCCAACCAGCGCGCACCTGACAGCCACAGGTTTTCGCCGAAGCGCCGGCGGGCGGGCTGCAATTGTGCCTGCACCGCTTCCAGCTCGCAGCACCACAGGTCGGCGCCATCGATGGCCACCGCCAGGGACAGCACCTTGTAGCTGGGCACTCGGTCCAGCACCGCGGTCAGCTGCTCGGGGGCGCTGGCCAGGTCCACGTGCAGGCCGTCCACCGGCAGGTGCGCGGCCAGGCCGAGGTTGTCCTGCAGCGCGCCGCCGTAAGTGGCCAGCAGCTTCTTCAGCGGCGAATACTGGAGGATGTGGTAGGCGCGCTCGAAGGCGCTCTTCCAGGCCTGGGGCAACGCCTGGGTTAGGATCAGCTCGTCGATCTGCACCCACTCCACGCCCAGGCGCGCCAGGCGCACCAGGATCTCGCCGTACACCGGCAGCACCACTTCCAGGCGGCTCAGCGCGCGGACGTCGCTGCCGTTGGCCTGGTCCAGCCACAGATAGCTCAGCGGCCCCATCAGCACCGGCCGTGGCATCTCGCCGCGCGCCCGGGCCTGTTCGACCTCGTCCAGCAGGCGTTGGGTGTAGAACGACAGGTCGTGTGGGGTGGCGTTGGCCATGGTGCAGTACTCCGTATTCGATGGGCGCATTATCGACATTCGGTACAACATGAGACAAACTCAATCTATTCGTGTTGATCACAAGAAATTTTCATAGAGGCGCTCATGCTGGAAATCCGACACCTGAAAACCCTGCACGCCTTGCGCGAGGCCGACAGCCTGGTGGAAGCGGCCGAGCGCCTGCACCTGACGCAATCGGCGCTGTCGCACCAGTTCAAGGAGCTGGAAGAGCGCCTGGGCCTGCCGCTGTTCATGCGCAAGACCAAGCCTATCCGCTTCACCAGCGCCGGCCTGCGCCTGCTGCAATTGGCCGACGCCACCCTGCCGCTGCTGCGTGGCGCCGAGCGCGATATCGCGCGGCTGGCCGGCGGCACCGCCGGGCGCCTGCACATGGCCATCGAGTGCCACAGCTGCTTCCAGTGGCTGATGCCCACCATCGACCAGTTCCGCGACGCCTGGCCGGAAGTGGAACTGGACCTGGCCTCGGGCTTCGCCTTCGCGCCGCTGCCGGCCCTGGCCCGTGGCGACCTGGACCTGGTGGTGACCAGCGACCCGCTGGAGCTGCCGGGCATCACCTACGTGCCGCTGTTCACCTACGAGGCCATGCTGGCGGTGGCCAACCAGCACGCGCTGGCCAGCAAGCCGTACATCGTGCCCGATGACCTGGCCAGCGAGACCCTGATCACCTACCCGGTGGAGCGCGACCGCCTGGACATCTTCACCCGCTTCCTGGAGCCGGCCGACGTCGAGCCGGCCCAGGTGCGCACCTCGGAGCTGACGGTGATGATGATGCAGCTGGTGGCCAGCGGCCGCGGCGTGTGCGGCATGCCGCACTGGGCGCTGCATGAATACAGCTCGCGCGGCTACGTGAAGGGCAAGCGCCTGGGCGAGAAAGGCCTGTTCGCCACGCTGTACGCGGCGGTGCGCGCCGACATGCTCGACGCGCCGTACATGCGCGACTTCCTGCTGACGGCCAAGGACACCTCGTTCTCGACCCTGGATGGGGTCAGCGCGGTGCGCTGATTACGTTGTAGCCGCTGCCGCAGGCTGCGCTGGCCCTCGTTTGCACAGGAGATTTTCAGCGAGGCTCAGGGCCAGCGCAGCCTGCGGCAGCGGCTACAGGGCAGTGTAAATCGGCAGTATGTGGTCACGGGTCAGGGGCGCCAGCTTCAGCTGGGCATGGCTGTCGCCATCCACCCATACCGCCTCTTCGATCTCGGCAGCGATGGTCACCGGCCCCGCCACGTCGACGCGGAACAGCTCGCAGCGCACCTCGAAGCCCGGCTCGTTGGCCGCCAGTGCGCTGAAGGCGCCCAGGTACTGCGCCTGGGCAGCGTCGATGCGCACGCCCAGTTCCTCGTCCAGTTCGCGGGCCAGGGCATGCACCGGCTGCTCGCCGGGCTCGATCTTGCCGCCAGGCTGCATGAACGCCAGGGTGTTGCGCTTGCGCACCAGCAGAGTCTTGCCGTCGGGGCCGATCAGCAGGGCGGCGGCGATGTGGATGGTACGGTTCATGGCGGCTCCCAAAAAACCGCGAAGTATACGCGGCTCGTCTCGGGACTCAATCACGGCGACTACCGGCCGCCCGCGCGGCCTTTCGCGGGTAAACCCGGCTCCTACATTTTGTTGCAACGTGCCATGGCCTGTTGGAAAGGTGTCGGCGGTGGTTGCAACTTGCAGCCAGCGAGGGCATCAATACTGAATGAACCTGCCTGCCTCCGACGACCCGGCGCTCGACGGTTTCCACCCCGCCGTGCGTGCCTGGTTCCAGCACACCTTCCCGGCCGTGACCCCGGCCCAGGCGCGCGCCTGGCCATTGATCAAGGCTGGCGAATCGCTGCTGGTGGCCGCACCCACCGGTTCGGGCAAGACCCTGACGGCGTTCCTGGCGGTGATCGACGACCTGGTGCAGCTGGGCGACGCCTTGCCCGAGCAGACCCTGGTGGTTTACGTGTCGCCGCTCAAGGCGCTGTCCAACGACATCCAGATCAACCTGCAACACCCCCTGGCCGGCATCGGCGAGCAACTGCAGGCCATGGGCCTGCCGCCGGTGCCGATCCGCACGGCGGTGCGCACTGGCGACACCCCGCAGAAAGAGCGCGCGGCCATGCGCAAGCAGGCGCCGCACATCCTGGTCAGCACTCCGGAATCGTTGTATGTGCTGCTGGGCTCGGCCTCGGGGCGCAAGATGCTCGGCAACGTCGGCACGGTGATCGTCGACGAGATCCACGCCGTGGCCGCCAGCAAGCGCGGCAGCCACCTGGCGCTGAGCCTGGAGCGCCTGCAGGCGTTGTGCCCGGCGCCGCTGCGGCGCATCGGCCTGTCGGCGACGCAGCAGCCCATCGAGCGCGTGGCGCGGTTCCTGGTGGGGCACGAACGGCCGTGCGCCATCGTCGACATCGGCCATGCCCGTCCCCGCGACCTGGCCATCGAGGTGCCGCCGGTGCCGCTGGGCGCAGTGATGGCCAACGACGTGTGGCTGCTGGTCTACGACCGCCTCGCCGAACTGAGCCGCCAGCACCGCACCACGCTGATTTTCGTCAACACCCGGCGCCTGGCCGAACGCCTGGCGCGGCATTTGAGCGACCGCCTGGGCCGCGACGCGGTGGCCGCCCACCACGGCAGCCTGGCCAAGGAACAACGGCTGGACGCCGAACAGCGGCTCAAGCGCGGCGAGCTGCGGGTGCTGGTGGCCACCGCCTCGCTGGAGCTGGGCCTGGACATCGGCGACGTCGAACTGGTGTGCCAGATCGCCTCCCCGCGCTCGATCTCGGCGTTCCTGCAAAGAGTAGGACGCTCGGGCCACCAGGTGGGCGGCACGCCCAAGGGCCGGCTGTTCGCCACCTCGCTGGATGACCTGATCGAATGCGCGGCGCTGCTCGACTGCGTGCGCCGCGGCGAGCTGGATGTGCTGCACGTGCCCAGGGCGCCGCTGGACGTGCTGGCCCAGCAGATCATCGCCGAGGTCAGTTGCCAGGAATGGCACGAAGACGCGCTGCTGGCACTGATGCAGCGGGCCATGCCCTATGCGCAGCTGGACCCGGCCCATTATCAGGCGCTGCTGCGCATGCTCGCCGAGGGCTACAGCGGCCGCCAGGGCGTGCGCGCCGCCTACCTGCACCGCGACGCGGTCAGCGGCACCCTGCGTGGCCGCCGCGGCGCGCAGCTGACCGCGGTCACCAGCGGCGGCACCATCCCCGACAACGCCGACTACAGCGTGGTCCTGGAGCCCCAGGGCCTGAACGTGGGCAGCGTCAATGAAGACTTCGCGGTGGAAAGCATCGCCGGCGACATTTTCCAGCTCGGCAACACCTCGTACCGCATCCTGCGCATCGAGACCGGCCGGGTGCGCGTGGAAGACGCCCAGGGCCAGCCGCCGAACATTCCATTCTGGCTGGGCGAGGCGCCGGGGCGCAGCGACGAACTTTCGCTGGCGGTGGCGCGCCTGCAAGGGCACATCGACGCCCGCCTGGGCGCCCTCGACGGCCAGCTGCCGGCGTTGATCCAGCAGCTGCAGGCCGAGCTGGGCCTGGGCGCCGACAGCGCCGAACAACTGGTGGATTACCTGGCCCGCACGCGCAACGCCCTGGGCGCCCTGCCCTCGCGCGACACGCTGATCATGGAGCGTTTCTTCGACGAGTCCGGCGGCACCCAGCTGATCATCCACACGCCGTTCGGCAGCCGCATCAACCGCGCCTGGGGCCTGGCGCTGCGCAAGCGCTTCTGCCGCACCTTCAACTTCGAGCTGCAGGCGGCCGCCAGCGAAGACGCCATCGTGCTGTCGCTGTCCACCAGCCACAGCTTCGCCCTGGACGAGGTGTGGCGCTACCTCAACAGCAACAGCGCCGAACACCTGCTGATCCAGGCCGTGCTCGACGCGCCGCTGTTCGGCGTGCGCTGGCGCTGGACCACCGGCGTGGCCCTGGCGCTGCCGCGCTACACCGGTGGGCGCAAGGTGGCGCCGCAGGTGCAGCGCATGAAAAGCGAAGACCTGATTGCCACCGTATTTCCCGACCAGATCGCCTGCCTGGAAAACATCGTCGGCGAGCGCGAGATTCCCGACCACCCGCTGGTGGAACAGACCCTCGACGACTGCCTGCACGAGGCCATGGACAGCGAAGGCTGGCTGGCCCTGCTGCGGCGCATGGAACAGGGCCAGGTGCGGCTGATCAGCCACGACCTGCCGGCACCCTCGCCGCTGGCCGCGGCGATTCTGAATGCCCGACCCTATGCGTTTCTCGACGACGCGCCGCTGGAGGAGCGCCGCACCCAGGCGGTGCTCAGCCGCCGCTGGCACGAACCCCAGGCCGCCGACGACCTGGGGGCGCTGGACGCCGAGGCGATCACCGCCGTGGCCGCCGAAGCCTGGCCTGCGCCCCACAGCCTTGACGAGATGCACGAAGCGCTGATGCAACTGGCCGCCATCAACAGCCACGAAACCGCCGGCCAGCCCCACTGGCAAGGCTGGCTGCAGGCCCTGGCGGCGGGCGGCCGCGCAACGCTGATGGACGCCGGCAACGGCCAGCTGCTGTGGCTGGCGGTGGAGCGCCTGCCGCTGCTGCAGGCGCTGTACCCCGCCGCACACTGCACGCCGGCCTTGCAGCCGCTGCCCGGCTTCGACGAGCCCTGGGCCAACGACGCTGCCTGCCAGGAACTGCTGCGCGCGCGCCTGAGCGGTTTCGCGCCGCTGCGCCTGGGGGAAATCGCCGGGCCGCTGAACCTGCCGCTGCCCCAGGTGGAGCAGGCGCTGGCGCGGCTCGAAGGCCAGGGCTACCTGCTGCGCGGCCAGTTCCGCCCCGGGCTGCGCGACAGCCAGTGGTGCGAGCGCCACCTGCTGGCGCGCATCCATCGCTACACGGTCAAGCGCCTGCGCCGGGAGATCGAGCCGGTCAGCCTGCAGGACTTCATGCGCTTCCTGCTCGACTGGCAGCACCTGGGCAGCAGCACCCGCCTGCAAGGCCAGGCGGCGCTGGGCCAGGTGCTCGACCTGCTGGAGGGCTACAGCGCGCCGGCCGGCGCCTGGGAAAGCGACCTGCTGCCCTGCCGCCTCAAGGGCTACAGCGGCCAATGGCTGGACGATGCCTGCCGCACCGGCAAGACCCTGTGGACGCGCCTGGCCGCCAGCGGCAAGGCGCTGACCGCGACCTTGCGCAGCACGCCCATCGTGTTGCTGCCGCGGGCGCGGGCCAACCTGTGGCGCGGCCTGTCGCCGGCAGTGGGCGTGGATGAACTGTCACCGCGGGCGCGCAAGGTGCACGAGGTGCTGGGGCAACACGGCGCACTGTTCTTCGACGAACTGGGCAGCGACGCGCACCTGCTGCGCAGCGAGCTGGAAACCGCCCTGCAGGAGCTGGTGTCGGCGGGCATGGTGAACGCCGACAGCTTCGCCGGCCTGCGCGCGCTGATCACCCCCGCCAGCAAACGCCAGGCCCGCAGCCCCCGGCGCGGGCGCGGCGCGTTCATCGGCGGCATGGACGACGCAGGGCGTTGGGCGCTGCTGCGGCCAGTCGGCAATGACGAACGTGACCCGCTGGAAGAGGTGGCCATGACCTTGCTGCGCCGCTATGGCGTGGTGTTCTGGCGGTTGCTGGAGCGCGAGGCCGACTGGCTGCCCAGCTGGCGCGAGCTGCTGCGCACCTACCATCGGCTGGAGGCGCGCGGCGAGATACGCGGCGGGCGTTTTGTCAGCGGCCTGGCGGGTGAGCAGTTCGCCCTGCCCGAGGCCATTCCGGTGCTGCGCGAGGTACGCAGGCGGCCCTTGGACGACAGCCTGGTGGCCATCAGCGCCAGCGACCCGCTGAACCTGGCCGGCACCTTGCTGCCCGGCGCCAAGGTGCCGGCCATCAGCGGCAACCGCCTGGTGCTGCGCGACGGCTTGCCGGTGGCGGCGATCGTCGCCGGCAAGCCGCAATATTGGGAACCCGAAACCCCAGCGCTGCGCGCCGCGTTGCTGCACAGTGTGGGAGCTGGCTTGCCAGCGAGCTGTTGAGGCCCGGAAAATCTCGCTGGCAAGCCAGCTCCCACAAAGCCGCGGTATTTGTCATGAACGGTGCGTGTCAAGCCGCTTCCTGGAAATCCATCTCCGGCGGCTGGCGGCGCAGGCCGCCGGTCAGCACCAGCAGGTACACGCAGCCCAGCGCCAACCAGCTGACGCCGAGGATGATCGCCAGGTGGTCGAGGCTGATCATCAGCCACAGGTCCGCCAGCAGGCCGATCAACGGGCACAACAGGAACAGCAGCACTTCTCGCGGCCCGCGTTTGTCGCCGTTGATCCAGTAATGGAAGATCACCGACAGGTTCACCAGGCTGAAGGCCAGGAAGGCGCCGAAGTTGATGAACGAGGTGGAGGTGGTCACGTCCATTTTCAGCGCCAGCAACGCCACCACGCCGCACAGCAGGATGCTGTTGACCGGCGTGCCGAAGCGCTCGCTGAGCCTGCCGAAGAACGCCTTGGGCAACACGCCGTCGCGGCCCATGGCAAACAACAGCCGCGAACCGCTGGCCTGGGCCGACAGCCCCGAGGCGAACTGGCCGACGATCAGGCCAATCATGAATATCGACACGAACAGGTCGCCACCGATGTTGCGGGCAATCTCATAGGCCGCCGAGTCGACGTTGTCGAACACGAACGAGGGGTGCGCCAGCTGCACGAAGTACGACACCGCCACGAAGATCAGCCCGCCAATCAGGGTGATGAGCATGATCGCCCGCGGGATGGTGCGGCGCGGGTCACGGGTCTCCTCGGTGAGGGTGCTGACCGCATCGAAGCCCAGGAACGAGTAGCAGGCGATGGCCGCGCCGCTCATCACCAGGGGCATCTGCATGTCGCCGTTGAAGAACGGCGCCAGGGTCCACAGCGGCGTGCTGGCGTCACCGGCGACGTAGTGCACGGCCAGCGCGACGAAGGCCACCAGCACCAGGAACTGCACCAGCATCAGCAGCGCGTTGACGGTGTTGGCCAGCTTCAGGCCCACGCAGTTGATCAGGCTGGTGACGCCGATGAACGCCAGCACCCACAGCCACTGCGGCACGGCGGGGAACGCCGAGCCCAGGTAGGCGGCGCCGATCAGCCAGATGGCCATGGGCAGGAACAGGTAGTCCAGCAGCACCGCCCAGCCGGCGAGGAAGCCCAGCTTGGGACTGATGGCCTTGCGCACGTAGCTGTAGGCCGAGCCGGCCACCGGGAAGGCCGCGGCCATGCGCCCGTAGCTCATGGCGGTGAAGAACATCGCCACCAGTGCCGCCAGGTAGGCGGCCGGCACCATGCCGGCGGTGGACTGGGCGAGGATGCCGAAGGTGCCCAGGACGATGATCGGGGTCATGTAGGCGATGCCGAACAGCACCACCGAACCCAAGGAAAGGGTGCGTTGCAAACGAGCCATGTACGACTACTCCGCGAATTATTGGATTTATGGCAGAACCGAGGTCGGCAAAAACAGTGGGCGGCGGGCCTCTGCGGGCCCGCGCGCCAAGGGTGGATCAGCGCGGGATCAGCAACTCGCGCAGGCCGTTGGCATGCTCGACCACCTCACCGGGCAGGCGCAGGCGCTGGTCGTCCAGGTAGCGGTAGTCCTTGCGCGCGGCTTGCAGGCGGGCCAGGTCGAGCTCGACGCTGAACTGCTGCTCGTCGCGCCCGGCTTCTTCAAGCAGGGTGCCGAACGGGTCGACCAGGGCGCTGCCACCGGCGAACACCAGGCCGCCGTCGCCGTTGCCGACACGGTTGACCATCAGCGCGAACGCCTGGTTTTCCTGGGCACGGGCCATGATCGCGGTGCGGTGGGTGGGGCCGTAGGGGTCCATGTTGCCGTTGGTGACGATGATCAGTTCGGCGCCCAGTTGCCCCAGGGCGCGGGCGCTTTCCGGAAACTCGATGTCGTAGCAGATCAGCAGGCCCACGCGCACGCCCTGCCACAGGGTGGTGGCGAAGCGGTCACCGGCGCTGAACACGCCACGGTCCGAGGCCCAGAGGTGGGTCTTGCGGTACTTGAGGGCGATGCCTTCGGGGGTGATCAGCAGCGTGGTGTTGTAGAACCTTCCCTGGTCGTGCTCGGCCACGCCAATCACCACGGCGATGTCGCGCTCGCGGGCAGCCTGCTCGATGGCGCGCACGGTGGGGCCGTCCAGCGGCTCGGCGACGGCGGCCACGGTGTGGGCGGAGGGGAAGCCCATCAGGTGGGTTTCCGGGAACACCACCAGGCGAGTATCCTCGGCGCACGCGGCAATGGCCGCCAGGGCGCGCTCCAGGTTGTACGCGGTGGCATTGTCCTGGCCAGCCAGCTGGGCAAGTTCGACCTTCATGGGTTCTCCTTGTTGAATAACGAATTCCCCGTAGCAGCGGCCGCAGGCCGCGTCACTGCCAACGCCGTGGTGGCGCCGGACGCCGCCTGGCGGCAGCTGCTACGGGATTGAGCCAGTATGCGCAGCACAACCCCGCCAGGGGAATTACGCAGCCGGGGTAACCCGATAGGGGTAGTTGCATGAGTCTTTCGCTGGACGACGTGGCCTGGCACCGGGCCGTCGGGCAATTGATCGAGGGCCTCGACAAGGCTAATTTCTGGACCCGCCTGGTGCGCCTGCTGGGCGAGTACGTCAGCTTCGACAGCTGGGTGGCGCTGCTTTTCAGCAGCAACCAGCGGCCGGTGGTGTTCGCCGAGTGCCCGGGCGAGGACGGCAGCCCCGACCAGCTGTTCCAGGACTACCTCAAGGGCCTGTACCTGCTGGACCCGTTCTACATCGCCAGCCGCGAGCCTACCCCCGACGGCCTGTACCGCCTGGCCGAGGTGGCGCCCGAGCATTTCGAGCTGACCGAATACTACCAGCGCTACTTCCGCCTGAACGTGGTGGCCGACGAGATCCAGTTCAACTGCCGCATCAACGCCGACCGCACCCTGTGCCTGTCCCTGGGCAGCACCCAGCGCTTCGGCAATGAGCAGATTGCCCTGCTGTCGCTTGTCCAGCCGTGGGTGCTGGCACTGCTGCGCCAGCGCCTGGCGTTCGAGGACAGCAACCCGCCCGCGGTGGCCGCCGCCCCGGACTGGCGGGTGCAGCTGGAGGCCTCGGTGCAGCAGCTCAAGGGCGCGCAGCTCACCGCACGCGAGCTGGACGTGGGCCGGCTGATGCTCAGCGGCTGCTCCAGCAAGGAGATCGCGCGCAAGCTGGATATTTCGGTGGAAACCGTAAAGGTGCACAAGAAACACATGTACAGCAAGCTGGGCATCAAGTCGCAATCCGAGCTATTTTCCATATTCCTGCAGGCCCAGAACACCTGAGCCTGACATGTACTGGTCACCCGGGGATATTGCATGAGCCTGTCGCTGTTGAGCCGCTACGCCTTCTTTGCCGCCTGTGTCCTGTTCACCCTCGCCTGCATGCCGTTCATGCAGCACGACTGGCTGTGGCCGTTCGCGTTCGGCAGCGGCGTGCTCAGCCTGATCGGCATTTTCGACCTGCTGCAGACGCCGCACGCGGTGCGCCGCAACTACCCCATCCTGGGCAATATCCGCTACCTGGTGGAGGGCATACGCCCGGAGATCCGCCAATACCTGCTGGAGTCCGACAGCGACGCCCTGCCCTTCTCCCGCGCCCAGCGCTCGCTGGTGTACGCCCGAGCCAAGAACGAGACCGCCGACAAGCCCTTCGGCACCCTGATCGACGTGTACCACCCCGGCTTCGAGTTCATCGGCCACTCCATGCGCCCGGCGCCGCTCAGCGACCCGGCCAGCTTCCGGGTGATCATCGGCGGGCCGCAGTGCACCCAGCCCTACTCGGCGTCGATCTTCAACATTTCCGCCATGAGCTTCGGCGCCCTCAGCGCCAACGCCATCCGCGCGCTGAACCAGGGCGCCAAGCTGGGCAACTTCGCCCACGACACCGGCGAGGGCAGCATCAGCCCATACCACCGCGAGCACGGCGGCGACCTGACCTGGGAGCTGGGCAGCGGCTACTTCGGCTGCCGCACCAGCAGCGGCCTGTTCGACCCGGAGAAATTCGCCGTGCAGGCCCGCGAGCCGCAGGTGCGCATGATCGAGATCAAGATGAGCCAGGGCGCCAAGCCCGGCCATGGCGGCATCCTGCCCAAGCACAAGGTCACCCGCGAAATCGCCGACACCCGCGGGGTGATGATGGGCGAGGACTGCGTGTCGCCGTCACGCCACTCGGCGTTCTCCACGCCCATCGAGATGATGCATTTCATCGCCCAACTGCGCGAACTGTCCGGCGGCAAGCCGGTGGGGTTCAAGTTCTGCATGGGCCACCCGTGGGAGTTCATGGGCATCGCCAAGGCCATGCTGGAGACGGGCATCCTGCCGGACTTCATCGTGGTGGACGGCAAGGAAGGCGGCACTGGCGCCGCGCCCGTGGAGTTCACCGACCACATGGGCACGCCCATGCGCGAGGGCCTGCTGTTCGTGCACAACACCCTGGTGGGCATGAACCTGCGCGACAAGATCAAGCTGGGCGCCAGCGGCAAGATCGTCAGCGCGTTCGACATCGCCAGCGTGCTGGCCATCGGCGCCGACTGGGCCAACTCGGCGCGCGGCTTCATGTTCGCCATTGGCTGCATCCAGTCGCAAAGCTGCCACACCAACAAATGCCCCACCGGCGTCGCCACCCAGGACCTGCTGCGCCAGCGCGCCCTGGTGGTGCCGGACAAGGCCAACCGGGTCCTCAACTTCCACCACAACACCCTCAAGGCGCTGGCGGAAATGCTCGCCGCCGCCGGCCTGGTGCACCCCTCGCAGCTGGAAGCCAAGCACCTGGTGCGGCGCATGTCGGCCACCGAGGTGAAGCTGTTTTCCCAGCTGCATGTGTTCCTCAAGCCCGGTGAGCTGCTGAGTGGCGAGGTCAGCGGCGAGTTCTACCAGCGCATGTGGGCCATGGCCCGCGCCGACAGTTTCGAGCCGAATGCCATTTGACCCGCGTGGTAAGATGCCATGACATTTTGCGAGAGCTGCCATGCTGATTCCCCACGACCAACTGTCGCCCGAGACCCTGACCCTGCTGATCGAGGACTTCGTCACCCGCGACGGCACCGACAACGGCGACGAGACGCCGTTGCAGACCCGCGTGGAGCGGGTGCGCCACGCCCTGGCGAAGGCCCAGGCCTTCATCGTGTTCGACCCCGAGAGCCAGCAGTGCACGCTGATGCTCAAGCACGATATTCCCAAGGAGCTGTTCGACTGAACAGCCGTGCCGGCCATGTGGGAGCCGGCTTGCCGGCGAGCTTTTAGCGCCTCAACAGCTCGCTGGCAAGCCAGCTCCCACAGGCTGTCAACCTGGGTGCATCACCGCCGCTGCTTCGCGCGCCGTCTGCGCCATGATGCGCCGGTACACTTCGGCACGGTGAATCTCGATGTGCTTGGGCGCCTGGATGCCAAACCGCACCTGGTTGCCCCGCACCTCGATAATTTTTACCCAGATGTCATCGCCTATGGCAATGGCCTCGCCCACCGATCGCGTCAATACCAGCATCGTCCAACCCTCACGCTCATTGAATGAACCCTGAGACTGCGCCGGGTATTGACCGCTATCAATGCTTACGGATCAAAACAGGATCGCCCTACAAGCTTTGTCGACTTTGCCTACAGAAAAGTCTGAGGAAATGCCGTAGGAACGAACCAAATCACACCAATTCGAACGCCATTCAACCCTTATGAACTGTGCAGTTTCGGGCCCCACAGGATGATGCTTGCGCCGATCACGCACAGCACCGCGCCGAGCCAGTCGCTACCGGCCGGGCGCACCCGCTCCACCAGCGCCAGCCAGGCCAGCGAGGTCACGATGTACAGGCCACCGTAGGCGGCGTAGGCACGCCCGGCGTAGGCAGCTTCAACGCGGGTGAGCAGCAGCGCGAAGCAGGTCAGGCTGAGCAATGCGGGCACCGTCCACCAGGCGCTCTTGCCCAGGCGCAGCCACATATAGAAGGCGTAGCAGCCGGCGATTTCGAAGACCGCCGCCAAAAAGAACCACAGATAGTTGAGCACAGCGCCTCCCGGGTAGAAAAAAGCCCGGGCGTCTGGCCCGGGCTTTTCAAGGATACTCAGGATAGCGCCGTGGTTACGAGCCCTGCCGCGCCTTGGCGCGCATTTTCTCCGCCATGCTCGCCATCTCGTCGTACAGCGCCTGCGGGTGCTGCTGCTTCAACGCCCAGGCCTGGCGCCCCTGCTCATGTGGGAGGATCATGAACACACCCTGCGCCACCTGCTGGTAAACGTAATCGGCAATGTCGGCCGCGGTGATCGGCGAGCTTTCCAGCAGCTTGCCCACCTGCACCTTCATGGCCGGGGTAGGCCCGCGGAACGAGTCGAGCAGATTGGTCTGGAAGAACGACGGGCACACCACGTGCACCCCCACTTCCTGCTGGCGCAGTTCCACCAGCAGGCTTTCCGACAGCGCCACCACGCCCGCCTTGGCGACGTTGTAGTTGCTCATGGCCGGCCCCTGCATCAGGGCTGCCATGGAAGCGATGTTGATGATCGTGCCCTTGCTCTTCTCCAGCAGCGGCAGGAAGGCCTTGCAGCCCTTGACCACGCCCATGAGGTTGATTGCTATCTGCCAGTCCCAGTCTTCCAGCTGCAGCTCGCTGAAGAAGCCGCCCGACGCCACGCCGGCGTTGTTGACGATGACGTCGATGCCGCCCAGTTTCTCCTCGCAGGCCTGGGCCAGGGCCGTGAGCTGGCTGTAGTCGCGCACGTCGCAGCGCTGCACGAAGCCGTCGCCGCCCGCCTCGCGCACCAGCTTCAGCGTTTCTGCCAGGCCCGCCTCGTTGACGTCAGCCAGCGCCAGGTGCCAGCCCTCACGGGCCCAACGAAGTGCGATCTCGCGGCCCAGGCCCGAGCCGGCGCCAGTGATCATCATGCGATTGTGCATAGCCAATGCCCTGTGTTCCTTGAATGGTAGAGGCCAGTCTAGTGAAGGAAGCGGCCAGGCTCATGCACCATCAGGTTAGTGAATGGGTGATGCAAACATTCGTTTTGCGACGCTTTTGTGACATTCGGTAATAACCCGGTTTTGCATTCGCCGGCAAAAAACGCGACCCTCCCCGCCGCTGATCGGTCGTCATGCTTCACGCGGAACCTGCCTGCCGAATGCCTATCCTTATTCCATCACCTTTCGTTCAAGGCCACTCATCATGATCACTCGCCGCGACCACCGCATCGACTTCTATCGAGGGCTGGCGTTGATCTTCATTTTCTGGGATCACATACCGCAAAACCCGCTCGCCAACTTCACCGCGCGCAATTTCGGCTTCAGCGACGCGGCGGAGATCTTCGTGTTCCTGGCCGGTTACGCGGCGGTGCTGGCCTACGGCAAGATCGCCCTGCGCAGCGGCTACCTGATCGCCACGGTGCGCATCCTGCGCCGCGCCTGGGTGCTGTACATCGTGCACATCTTCCTGCTGGTGCTGCTGATGGGCATCATTTTCGTCGCCAACAGCCATGTCGAGACCCGCGACATGATCCAGGAGATGAACCTCAACTACTTCATCCTCAACCCCCAGCAGGCGCTGGTGGATGAGCTGCTGCTGCGCTTCAAGCCCAACCTGATGGACCCGCTGCCGTTGTACATCGTGTTGCTGGCGGGGCTGCCGCTGGTGCTGCCGGTGCTGATCAAGCACACGGGGCACGCGGTGGGCGTGTCGCTGGCGGTGTATGGCCTGACCCAGTGGTTTGGCTGGAACATTCCCGCCCACGGCAACGGCCTGTGGTATTTCAACCCCTATGCCTGGCAGGCGCTGTTCGTGCTGGGTGGCGCCGCGGCCCTGCACGCCCAGGCGCCGCAGGTGGCCGCTACCCGGCCGCTGCGCCAGCAGCCGCTATTCATGGCCTGCGCCATCGCGCTGGGCGTCAGCGCGGTGGTTGCGCTGAGCTGGAAGTGGCCGGCGTTGCACGACGCCTTCATGCCCACCTGGATCGCCGAGCGCCTGTACCCCATCAGCAAGACCAACCTGGCGCCGGTGCGCCTGCTGCACTTCCTGGCGCTGGCCTATTGCGTGGGCAAACTGGTGCCGGACGGTGCGTGGGTGCAGCACTGGCTGGTGCAGAGGGTGGCGATGATGGGCCGCTATTCGCTGGAGATCTTCTGCCTGAGCGTGCTGCTGGCGCCGCTGGCGGACATGGCCAACGCACTGGGCGATGACCGCCTGCCCATGCAGGTTGCCACCGCGTTGGCGGGCCTGGGCCTGATGCTGGCCCTGGCGCAGTGGCTGGACTGGAACAAGCGGCTGACCAGCCCGGCGCCGGTGGCGACGGGCGTGCCCAGCCGGGCTTAGGCGTTGCCGGACAGTTTCATCCGCGCCGCCTGGGTGAAGTCGAGCATGCGCTTGAGCGGCCGGATGGCCTGGGGAATCAGCGCCGGGTCGACGAAGATTTCATTGCGGCCCTCGCGCAGCGCCGTCAGCGTGCGCTCCAGGGTGTTCATGGCCATCCACGGGCAGTGCGCGCAGCTGCGGCAGGCGGCGCCGTTGCCGGCGGTGGGGGCTTCGACGAAGATCTTGTCCGGGCACAGCTGCTGCATCTTGTAGAAGATGCCGCGGTCGGTGGCGACGATGAAGGTCTTGTTCGGCAGGCTCTGGGCGGCGGCGATCAGCTGGCTGGTGGAACCCACCGCGTCGGCCAGTTCGATCACCGATTCCGGCGACTCGGGGTGCACAAGGATGGCGGCGTCCGGGTACAGGGCCTTCATGTCGGCCAACTGGCGCCACTTGAACTCTTCGTGAACGATGCACGAACCGTCCCACAGCAGCATGTCGGCGCCAGTCTTTTTCTGGATGTAGCGGCCCAGGTGCTTGTCCGGACCCCAGATGATGGTCTCGCCGTTGTCCATCAGGCTTTCGACGATTTCCAGCGCGCAGCTGGAGGTCACCACCCAGTCGGCGCGCGCCTTCACGGCAGCCGAGGTGTTGGCGTACACCACCACGGTGCGCTCGGGGTGCTGGTCGCAGAACGCCGAGAAATCCTCCACCGGGCAACCCAGGTCCAACGAACAGGTGGCGTCCAGCGTGGGCATCAGCACGCGCTTTTCCGGGGTAAGGATTTTCGCCGTCTCGCCCATGAAGCGCACGCCGGCCACCACCACGGTCTTGGCCGGGTGGTTCTTGCCGAAGCGGGCCATTTCCAGGGAATCGGACACGCAACCGCCGGTTTCCTCGGCCAGGGCCTGGATCACCGGGTCACAGTAGAAATGCGCGACCAGCACGGCGTCCTGAGCCTTGAGCTCGGCGGCGATGGCGGCACGGTAGTCGGCTTCCTGCTCGGCTGTCAGCGGCTTGGGCTGCTTGGCATCGAGGTGGGCCTGGACCAGAAGGCGTTCGGAAATCTGCGTCATTATTGTCAAGACCTGCAGGCGCTTGTGCGCGAAAGTCGAGTATACCACCCGGGCTTACGCGAGCCTGGGCGTTGTTTCCCTGGTGGTACAAACCGCCGGGCCGGGGAAGGCTACAGCCAATGATGTGATTTCCAAAGATTTTTTTACCGGGTGCGGGCACCCTTGGCCGCCGCTGACGACGGATGGTGGCAGCAGCCTGGCACTTTTCATCTTGCCCCTGTAGCCAAGGGCCCGCCACTTGCGCTAGCCTCGGCTGTAACAGGATGTTTAATCAAGGGCTCCCTGCCCTGCTGCGTTACGCCCATGACAGGCGCCCGGGCACTCCCCCGCCGCTGCGCGTCGTGGGTTGCCATGGCGGTAGCTTGCCTGCCTCGCCCTTTGCCTGCGTCCCCCCCCCACTCTGCCTTCGCCCAGCCCATTCCCCGGGCTGTTTTCGTCGTCCTGTCGAAAAGAGAACCTCCATCATGGCCCAGGCCCCAAGCTTCCTGTCGGTGGTGTTTGTCGTGCGCAACCACGCCGACGCACTCGAAACCTTGCTGCTGGACGCCACCGCCGTGGTCAGCACCATGGTGCGCGACTACGAGCTGATCGTGGTCGACAACGCCTCCACGGACGCCAGCATCGCCATGCTCAAGACCCTGACGGCCGAGGCCGGTATCGCCAACCTGCAGGTCTACGCCCTGACCAAGGAGGTGGACCTGGACACCGCCTCATGGGTGGGGGTAGAGAACGCCCTGGGCGACCACGTGGCGGTGATCGACCCCATGACCGATGACATTCACTACCTGCCCCACCTGTTGGACCAGGCGCGCCAGGGCGCCGACGTGGTGTTCGTCTACAACGAGCAGCGGCCGCGCCAGGGCCCGCTCTACCGCCTGGCGTTCCGGGCGTTCCACTGGTGGTACCAGCGCTTCAACGGCATCAACCTGGCCCGGGAGGCGCCGCCCTATCGATTGATGTCCCGGGAAGTCATCAACTTCATCCTGCAGCACCCCAAGCCGGTGATCGGCTACCGCCACCTGCCGGCCACCGGCGGCTTCGCCCGCGCCAACCTGCGCTACAGCGAACCGCCCAGGCCCCAGCGGCGCAAGCGCCTGCGCGACAACGTCGACCGCGGCGTGGGCCTGTTGCTGTCCACCACACGCGCGCCCATGCGCGTGGTCACAGCCTTGTCGTTGTTCGGCGCGGTGACCAACCTGATGTATTGCGTGTACGTGGTGGGCATCGGTTTCTTCAAGGCCGACGTCGCCCCGGGGTGGGTGAGCCTGTCGTTGCAGCAGTCGGGCATGTTTTTCCTGATATCCCTGGTGCTGATGGTGCTGGGCGAGTACCTGATGAACATGGCCGGGGCCGCCCAGCAGGGGCCCGTGTGCCACGTGGCGCAGGAATTCACCAGCGCGCGCATGACCCGCCGCGACCACCTGAACATCGAGGAAGCCGTGGCCGGCCCCGCCGAGAGCACCGTGGTCGTCAGCGGACGGTTTTCGTGATGGCGGGCAACGACGAGGCGTTCGATGCGGTGGTCATCGGCGGCGGTTTCTACGGTTCGGCCATCGCCGTGTACCTGGCGGCCCAGCGCGGCCTCAAGCGCGTGCTGCTGGTGGAGCGCGAGGCAGCGCTGATGCAGCGCGCCTCGTACAACAACCAGGCGCGGGTGCACAACGGCTATCACTACCCGCGCAGCTACACCACCGCCTACCGCAGCCGGATCAACCTGCCGCGCTTCGTGCAGGACTGGCCCGGCGCGGTACGGCAGGACTTCACCAAGCTCTACGCCATCGCCCGGCAGAACTCCAAGGTCACTGCGCGCCAGTTCGAACGCTTCTGCCACGACATCGGCGCGGCCATCGAGCCGGCGCCCGCGCACCTGCGCGGGCTGTTCGAGCCGCGCCTGATCGAGCAAGTGTTCAAGGTGCAGGAGTACGCGTTCGACACCCGCCACCTGGCCGATTGGGCGCTGCACGAACTGCAGCGCCAGGCCGTGCAGGTGCACTACCGCACCCGTGCCACGGCCATTGAGCGCCAGCCCGGGCCGGCCCTGCGGGTGCACTTGCACCACCACGGCGGCACCGGCAGCAGCGTACGCTGCCGCTACGTATTCAACTGCACCTACAGCGGCACCAATCAACTGGGCGGCGACTTTCCCGGGGTGAGCACCGGGCTCAAGCAGGAAATCACCGAAATGGCGCTGATGGCCATGCCACCGGCGCTGGCCGGGTTGGGCATCACGGTGATGGACGGGCCGTTCTTCTCATTGATGCCGTTCCCCGCGCGCGGGCTGCACACCCTGTCCCACGTGCGCTTCACCCCGCACCTGCACTGGCAGGACCAGGCCGGGCTGGACCCCTACGGCAAGCTGCACGACTACCAGGCCGTGAGCCGCGTGGAACGCATGGTGCGTGACGTGGGGCGCTACATCCCGGCGGTGTTCGACGCCCGGCCGGTGGACTCGCTGTATGAGGTCAAGACCGTGCTGCAACGCAACGAAGGCGACGACGGCCGGCCGATCCTGTTCGAACGGCACGCCACGTTGCACGGCTGCTACTCGGTGCTGGGCGGCAAGATCGACAACCTCTACGACGTGCTGGAGAAGCTCGATGACGAAATACTTTGACCTGCCCAGGGTGTGCACGCTGCTGGCCCTGCTGGTGCTGGCGAGCATCTTCCTGACGCTGGCGAGCCGCTCGGTGTGGCTGGACGAGGCGATGCTGCTGAAGAACATCATCGCCATCGACAACCCGGCCGATTTCGCCGCGCCCCTGCCCTATTACGACCAGGCTGAGCCGGTGCTGGCGTCGGTGTTCTTCAAGGCGATGACGGCGGTCTTCCATTACGACATCCGCGCCCTGCGCCTGTCCGTGCTGGGGCTGTCGCTGTTGCTGGTGGCGCCGGTGGCGCTGCTGTTTCGCCAGCAGCGCTGGGGGTTGTTCGTGTTCCTGGTGGCGCTGATCGGCAACTCGTTTTCCACCGGTTTCCACTTCACCGAGCTCAAGTTCTACTTCCTGGAAATGAGCGGCAGCTTCCTCGCCATCCTGGCGATCCGCGAGGCAGAGGAGCACCAGGACATCTACTGGACGCTGCTGGTGGCCGCGCTGGTCAGCCTGCTGGGGTTCTCCACGCTGATCATCGCCGGTGGCCTGCTGGCCTATGCCTGCCTGTGGTTCGTGACCCGCGACGACGGCCGCCAGCGCGGCTACAAGATCGGCGGCTTCCTGCTGGCCAGCGCCTGCGTGGCGCTGTCGTACCTGTACATGAAGTACCTGACCATGTACCAGTTGGGCAACTACAACAGCTACGCCGCCAGCAGCCACCTGGACGCCCTGAAGGATGTGGTGCGCGCGCTGCTGGGCGCCTACGGCAAGGCGCTGATGACGGTCTCGGTGGTGGCCAGCCTGGCCCTGCTCAGGTACGGCCAGCGCGACTACCTGTACCGGGTGAACCAGTTCTTCTGCGCCCTGGTCGTGGTGGTGCTGGTAGGCAAGGTGGCGGGCTTCTACCCTGCCGTCTACCCGCGCCACGTGATCTGGCTGGTGCCCCTGAGCCTGGTAATTTCCACCTTCGCCATTGTCCGCTTCAGCACAAGCTCGCGCCTTGGCCTGAAAGTGCTGGGCTGGGCGCTGTTCGCGGTGCTGGGGCTGCAGGCCGCCAAGGCCTGCTACAACAACCTGGAGGGCGAGAACTACCAGTACACCGACAACAACCGCCTGTACCAGTACATCTCCGGCATGCCGCCCAGCGATATCCTGGTGCACCCCAACGCCGAGCCGTCGCTGGAATACTACCGGTTGATCGACCCCGGCCTGAACCAGCAGCGCTTCATCACCAGCCTCGACGAGAGCACCCACCGCCGCGACCCCAACCAGGAGATGGTGGCCATGGCCGCCGACGTCGACCGCCTGTTCGCCGAGCGCCCCGGCGACTCGGTGTACTTTCTTACCTCGCACCTGGACCTGCAGCCCGGCGAGACCGGGGTAGGCAACCTGATGCAGCGCGCCCTGGACCGCTACCACTGCAGCTACACCTCGGTGCTCAGCGTCACCGATGCCGAACTTCTTCACCTCAACTGCCGAGGCACTCCATGAACAGCACCCGCCACGGGCTGATCGGCCATACCGGTTTCGTCGGTTCCACCTTGCTGCGCCAGGCCCGGTTCGACGCCTGCTACCGCTCCACCACCATCGCCGATATCGAGCATGAGCAATTCGATACCCTGGTGTGCGCCGGCGCCCCGGCGCAGAAGTGGCTGGCGAACCGCGACCCCGCAGGCGACCTGCGGGCGATCGACACCTTGATCCACCACCTGTGCACCGTGCGCTGCAAGGTGTTCGTGCTGATCAGCACCGTGGATGTGTTCGCCCATCCCATTGGCGTGGATGAAAGCAGCCCGGTGGACGAGCAGGGCCTGCAGCCCTACGGCCTGCATCGGCGGCGCCTGGAGACTTTCGTGGCCGGGCACTTTCCCCGCCACCTGATCGTGCGCCTGCCCGGCCTGGTCGGGCCAGGGCTGCGCAAGAACGTGGTGTACGACCTGCGGCACGACAACAACCTGGCGGCCGTGGACAGCCGCGGGGTGTTCCAGTTCTACCCCATGGTCAACCTCTGGCACGACATCCAGGTGGCGCTGCAGGCCGGGCTGTCGCTGGTGCACCTGTGCGCCGCGCCCATCAGCGTGGCGGACCTGGCGTGGCAAGGCTTTGGCCGCGCGCTGGAGCAGCACCTGCCGCCGCCGCCGGCCCGCTACGACCTGCGCAGCCGCCACGCGCAACTGTACGGCGCCAACGGCCCCTACCCCTACAGCGCCCGCGATACCCTGCTGGCCGTGCGCGCCTATGCGCAATCCGAACCGTCCCTGGCGGCGAGCGAGGCATGCCCATGAGGCTGGCCATCTCCAACATCGCCTGGGACCGGCCCCACGACAACGCCGTCAGCCTGTTGTTGCAGCGCCTGCAGGTGGATGCCATCGACGTGGCGCCCGGCAAGTACTTTGCCGACCCGGCACGCACCAGCGAAGCCCAGATCGCCCAGGTGCGCCGCTGGTGGCGCGCCCGTGGCGTGCAGATCACCGGCATGCAATCGCTGCTGTTCGGCACCCAGGGCCTGAACCTGTTCGGCGGGCGCGACAGCCAGGCAGCGATGCTGTTGCACCTGGCGGCGGTCTGCCGTATCGCCGCGGGGCTGGGCGCCAGGCGCCTGGTCTTCGGTTCGCCGAAGAACCGCGACCGCAGCGGCCTGGACGACCAGCAGAGCCTGGAGATTGCCTGCGACTTCTTCTGCCGCCTGGGGGATATCGCCCACGACCACGGGGTGATCATCTGCCTGGAGCCGAACCCCGCCTGCTACGGCGCCAACTTCATGCTCACCAGCGCCGAGACGGCGCGCGTAGTGCGGCGCGTGGCCCATGGCGCCATCCGCATGCAACTGGATACCGGGGCCCTGACCCTCAACGGCGAGGACCCGGCGCAGGTGCTGCACGACTGCGCCGACTTGATCGGCCATGTGCACGCCAGCGAACCCCACCTGCTGCCCCTGGGCGATGGCACTACCGACCACGCGCGGATGCGCCAGGCCTTGCGCACTCACCTGCCCGGGCACGTGGTGACCATCGAGATGCTGACCCAAGCCGGCGCGCCACCGCTGCCGGCGATCGAACGCGCGCTGCTGGCGGCGAGCCGTCATTACCGCCACATGGGAAACGGGGTGAGCGCATGAAATGGGCAATTTTGATCCTGGGCATCCTGTCCAACGCCTCGGCCAGCGTGCTGGTGAAGATGGCGATGATGCCACCGCGGCGTTTTCCGTCCCTGGCCGAGCCGCTGCAAGCGCTGGCCAACTGGCCGTTCTGGCTGGGCCTGGCGCTGTATGGCAGCGCCTTCCTGCTGTATGCCGCAGCCCTGGCGCGCCTGCCGTTGAACGTGGCGCACCCGGTGTTGACGGCGGGCGCGGTGGCCACCGTGGCGCTGTCCTCGGTGCTGTTCCTGCGCGAGCCTTTTCATTGGACCACCGGTGCCGGGGTCTTTCTGGTGATCGCCGGCGTGGCGCTGATTACCGCGCGCGTGGCCTGAGTCGTACAGGAGATCCACCCCATGAGTTCAGCTGAACTGATCCCCGCCGACCTGGCACCGCGGCAGGTGCCGCGCTTCGACACGCCGCTGTGGCTGGGGCGCCAGCACGCCTGGTGCGTGGTGATCCCGGTGATCAACGAAGGCCCACGGATTCGGCGGCTGCTGGAGCGCATGGCCAACCTGGCCCTGGATCGCCTGGCCGACATCATCATCGTCGACGGTGGCAGCCAGGATGGTTCGCTGCCGCCAGGCCTGCTGCAGGCCACGCGGGTGCGCGGGCTGCTGGTCAAGACCGGGCCCGGCCAGCTCAGCGCCCAGTTGCGCTGCGCCTACGCCTTCGCCCTGGACCAGGGCTACGAGGGCGTGGTGACCATCGATGGCAACGACAAGGACGACCCCCAGGCCATTCCCGACTTCATCCAGGCCTTGCGCCACGGCGCGGATTTCGTCCAGGCGTCGCGCTTCATCGCCGGGGGCGTGGCCGAGAACACCCCGGCCGCGCGGGACCTGGCCATCCGCTTCATCCATGCGCCGCTGCTCAGCTGGGCCTCGGGCTTCGCCTGGACCGACACCACCCAGGGTTTCCGGGCCTATAGCCGGCAGCTGTTGAGCGACCCCAGGGTAGCGGTCTTTCGCGATGTGTTCATGACCTACGAACTGCTGGCGTACCTGTCCTACAAGGCGCCGCGCCTGGGCTACAGCTGCATCGAACTACCCACGGTGCGCCGTTACCCCAAGGGCGAGGTGCCGACCAAGATCAGCAGCGTGCGCGGCAACCTGGCCGTGCTGGCGGTGCTGGTACGCGCCTGCCTGGGGCGCTACGACCCAACGTAACGCCGCCCCCGTACAGGTCGCGTAACGGCGCCCCCGGACGCGGCCTCGCGGCCGCTGCTACAGGTCGCGTGCCCAGACGCGGCCTGGCATGAGGAACTGCATCATGAACGCCTTCCTTCCGGCCCGCGCCTTCGCAGCGCCCGGGCTGCTGGCTTTGCTCTATCTGTGCCTGTGTTTCGCCCCGCTGGGCAGCGGCCTGCCGTTCTCGGTGGTCTCCCTGCGCCTGTGGGCGCTGGCGATCGCCGTGCTGCTGGCCGCCGCGCTGGGCCAACTGTTGGCGCCCTGGCGCGGCGCGCGCTGGTTGCTGGCCGTGGGCCTGGCAGGCCACTGCCTGGGCAGCCCGGTGCTGTTCCCCGAACTGACCTTCCACCTGCTGGCGCTGAGCAGCGGCCTGCTGTTGATACTGGCGGTTGCCGCCAGCCAGGCAGGCCGGCGGATCGAGGGCGGCCTGTGGCTGCTGAGCGCGTTGTTGTCCTGGCGCTACATGCAGCCACACAACCTGGCCGACACCGACGCCCTGGCCGCCGCCATGGGCGCCTATGGCCTGCCCCTGCTGGTGATTTCGCTGGCCGCCCACCTGGCGCTGCTGGCAGGTTTCGGCCAAGGCCTGGCGCGCAGCCTGAACCGCGCGTTCGTACTGGTCCTGTGCGTGCTGCTGTTCACCCACGCAACGGGCCTGTTGCCGTTAGGCAACCCCCGGCAATGGCTATGGCTGGCCGCAATGAGCCTGGTAATCGACGCCCTGGTAATCGCCGAACTGCTGGGGCAACCGGGGCGGCTGCCCAAACTGCTGGCCTGGACCCTGGCCGGGGTGCTGATGCTGCAAGGCTGGCCGTTCGCCGAGCACAGTGCCTACCGGCTGTCTCGCGCGCCCGGCGTGTATGAATGGCTGGCGAGCCTGCCGCCCAGCAATATCCTGGTGCAAGGCTGGGCCGCCGCGGCGGTGTCGCGCTACCGCGAGCTGGACCCGGCGCTGGCAAGGCATCGATTTTTCACCGACACCGCCGACCCGGGCCCCGCCAGCACCGCCTACCTGCTGGGCCCGCCCCTGGACCTGGCGCACAACCCCAGCGGCCTGGACGCGCCCTTGCAGCAACAGGTCGACCGCCACCGCTGCCGCTACACCTGGCAGGCGGCAATCACCGATGCCGGCGTGCTGCGCCTGTCATGTGGATGAGCCGGCTCAGGCCACTGCCGGCGCCTTGACGACTTTCTCCGGGCGCCCGCCTACCAGCGCAGCAATCAGGATCAGGCCACCACCACACCAGGCCAGCGGGGTCAGTTGCTCGTTGAGCCACAGCACCGCGAAGCAGGCCCCGAACAGCGGCTCGGAGCCCATCAGCAAGGACGCACGAGTGGGGCTGGCGTGTTGCAGCGCATAGTTCTGGGCGAAGAAGGCGAACAGCGTGCAGAACAGCACCAGGTACACCGTGGCCGTCCAGAACGACCATTCGGTGGGCAGCGCCGGCACGCCGCCGGTGGTCACCAACAGGATCAGCAGGCTGCCGAACCCCACCACCCCGACCTGCACCGCGGTCAGCGCCAGGGCTGGCACCTTGACGTTCTGCAGCAGGTACTTGGTGGAGCAGACCATGAACGCGCGCAGGACGGCCGCGACAATCATCAGCCAGTCGCCGGTGTTCATTTCCACCTGGGACGCGCCCGTCAGCATCATCGCCCCCACCACCGACAGGCACGCAATGCCAATGGCCTCGGCGCTGGGCCTGCGGCGGAACACCGCCCACTCCACCAGCGGCGTCAGCACCACGCACATGCTGATCAGGAAGGCCGCGTTGCTGGCGGTAGTCAGGTGCACGCCATAGGTCTCGCTGAGGAAGATACCCAGCAGGATGGTGCCCAGCGCCAACCCTGGCAGCAGCGCCGTTTTCAGGTGGCCGCGAAGCGCCGGCAACAGCAGCACGAAGGTCATGATGAAGCGCACGCACAGGAAGCCCATGACCGGGTAGAACACCAGGGCGCCCTTGGCCACGCCGTAGCTGGTGCCCCAGATGCAGGCCACCAGCAGCAGCATGATTTCGGCGATGCGCATTTTCGATAGAGACATGTTCAGCTCCCCTTGCGGGTAAAGGCAATGACCAGCGCGTCGCGATGGCCCTGGCGCCCGATTTCCAGGCTATTGATGGGGGACACTTCGTGCATGATCTGGTGGTCGTCACCCAGGATCATGTCCAGGCCGTTGGCCAGGGTTACTTCGCACAGCGTCTTGTTCAGCGGCGTGGACACCCGTGTCGTGCCGCCCGTGATACCCACCCGACGAATCAGCAGCATGACGATGTAGTCCACGCCGTCACGGTGGCGGCCCTCGGGCGTCGGCTTGCCCTGCTCCTCGTCATTGCTGACGATGCGATACGGGTGCAGGCGGATGTTCCAGTCGCAGGTGGTGCCTTCGGCGGCGTCGAAGATCCGCGCCATGCCGCTGAGCAAGGCGTTGAAGAACGGATGCTCGACCATGCCTTGTTCCAGCGGCAGGAAATGCCGCGCCACGCCGCCGTTGAGGGTATTGATGTACCTGGCCTGCTCGTAGGGTGCGTGGGGCAGCTTGTGCAGGCTGCCACCGTCCCTGAAGTCGAACTCGCTGTAGCGGCGGTAGCGGTAGGTGCCGCGGTCAGCCATGTACTCGTCCAGCACCAGGCCGTCCCAATAGCCGGCGAATTCGGCCCAGCTCTCGGCGTCGAGGTTGAAGTGCCGGGCCAGGCCGTCGCCGTCCCGGTACGCCCAGCCCTGCTTCTTGATGTCGTCGCTGATCGACTGCACGGCGGGCGCAGCTAGCTCGATGTCGGCACAGACGAGGCTCATGGGTGCACTCCTTCTGCCACGCTGGCGCCACGCAGCGGGCGGCGGCCATGCTGCTCGGCGAGGCTGCGGCTGCCGCGCTCCCGAGCAATGTCCTTTTCCCATTGGTCGCGGTCGGTCAGGTACAGCGCCGCAGGGGCCTTGATGGCAGCCAATTGCGCACTGCCCTCGCTGAGCTGCAGGGTGACCTTGCCAGTCACCGCGGTAGCCGTTTGCGCGATGAACGCGCTGGCCGCGCCATGCAAGGCGCCATACCAGCGACCCTCGATGGCCTCGCGCACCCACACCTGTTCGAGGCTGATCTTCTCGCGGATCAGCTCGGCGTCCAGCACCGCGGTTTCAAGGGTGCGATACGCCTGCAGCAGGATGGCCGCGGCAGGTGCCTCGCGTACTTCCAGCACCTTCTCGCCGCCTTCCAGGTGCTCAAGCCCGCTGTAGCGGCCAATCTGGAAACAGCCAGCCAGATGGTTGACCTGGTGGATCAGTTCGATCAGCGGCAGGATCTGCCCGTTCAAGGCAAACGGCCGGCCGCTGCGGAATTCGATTTCCAACTGGTCGACCTCACGGGGCTGGCGAGGACGAGTCCAGCGGTAGATGTCGGGCGAGACCTTGAAGTCTTCCGGGTTGTCCAGGCTGCCCGACTCGTATTCGCGCACCCACAGGTTGGCGTCGCCGCTCATGCCCCGGGCTTGAAAGCCGCTCAGGCCGGCCTCGCTCAGTTGCGCCACCTTTTCCTGGCGGCTCAGCGCCGAATATTCGTACGGGCTGCCGGTAAACCCGGTGTAGCCCAACTGCTTGATGGCACCGTTGAGGCGGCGCAGGCTGTTCTGCGACTGGTTGGCGGTGTGCAGCAGTGCCCCGCAGCCCAGCTTGTGCGCGGTCTCCACCGCGAAGCGGGCAATGATCGGACGTGACAGCGACGAGCTGACCGGGTACATGCCCAGGTACTGCGCCTGGGCCTGGATGGCCGGCAACACTGCCTGTTCGACGAACGCAGAGCGGCCATCGACCACCATCAGCGTGGCCCCGAAGAAATTTGTGATGCGTTCCAGTTCCGCGTAATCTGCCCCTTCATCCAGATCCACTGCCAGTGCAGTGACCTTGCAGTCCAGTTTCGACAGGTGGTACAGCAGGTAGCTGCTGTCCAGGCCACCGCTGAACAGGGTCAGCACATGGGGCGTGCGCTCGGCGATAAACGCCAGGTCGTCCAGGCTTCGAACATCCATTTCTCGGGTCATGCAGCGGGCTCTCCTTGGGCCAATCAGTGGGAATGCAGCGAGTGCCCCGGAATTATCGATGGCCCGGTGGCTGGCTATTAGCCCACCTTTGGGGACAACAGTTTTGCGCCACGAGAACGAATCAACCAATCGGCTGATGCCCTATATGTCGGTGTTTGTGAAGGTGGTTGAGCTGGGCAGTTTCTCTGCGGCGGCCGAACAGATAGGCCTGACGGCCTCGGCGGTAAGCCGGCAGATCGCGACTCTGGAAAGCGCACTCAGCGTCAAGCTGTTGGAACGCACCACCCGCAAGCTGCGCCTCACCGAGGTCGGCACCCAGGTGTTCGCCCGCTGCCAGGAGATGGTGGATTCGGCGCGCGCCGTGCAGGAAATAGCCGAGCGCTTTGTCAGCAGCCCCCAGGGGTTGATCAAGGTCAGCGCGCCCAAGGCGCTGGGCAAGATCATCATCAGTCCGTTGATTCCGCAATTCCTGCGCCTGTACCCACAAGTCGACGTGCAGTTGATGCTCAGCGACCAGCCCAGCGCCCTGATCAGCGACGACTTCGACCTGCTGATCCGCATCACCGACACCCCGCCCCTGGGCCTGGCAGCCCGGCCGCTGCTGGACGTGCATCACGTGCTGTGCGCCACCGAGCACTACCTGGCCCAGGCCGGCACGCCACAGCACCCCGACGACCTGGCGCGCCACAGTTGCATCTACCTGGGCGAAACCCCGAGCGACAACCGCTGGCAGCTGCGCCATGGGCCCAGCGGCGAAAAGGTCACGGTGAACGTCAAGGGCCGCTTCGTCAGCAACCACAGCGAGGTGCGCCTCAACGCGGTGCTGGCCAACCTGGGCGTGGGTTGCCTGCCGTACTTCACCGCTGCCCAGGCGCTGGCGAACCAGCAGATCGTGGAGGTGCTGAGCGACTGGCGCTACGAGACCACCTACCACGGCAGGGCCTGGATCCTGTACCCGCCCAACCGCTACCTGCCGCCCAAGTGCCGGGCGCTGATCGACTACCTGGCCGAGCACATCAGCCAGCCCTCGATGCCCTAGCCTGGCAGGGCAAAAAACCGGGACGAAAAAAAGCCGGATAGCACTGAGTGCTTTCCGGCTTTTTTCTTCTTGCATATGGTGGGTCGTGTGGGACTCGAACCTACGACCAATTGGTTAAAAGCCAACTGCTCTACCAACTGAGCTAACGACCCGCTGTGTTGGGGTGCGCATATTACTGGTTTATGGCGCGAATTCAAGTTTTTTTTCATTGATTGCCCCGCGACAAAATCGAGGACGAAAAAAAGCCGGAGAGCACTGGGTGCTTTCCGGCTTTTTTCTTCTTGCATATGGTGGGTCGTGTGGGACTCGAACCTACGACCAATTGGTTAAAAGCCAACTGCTCTACCAACTGAGCTAACGACCCGCTGTGTTGTGGTGCGTATAATACTGATTTATAACGAGAATTCAATACCTAATTTGAAAAAAGATCAAAAATATCTGGTTGGGTCGCTGACACCAGCCGCGGCGAAGCCTTCGGCGCGCAGGCGGCAGCTGTCACATTTCCCGCAGGCACGGCCTTGGTCATCCGCCTGGTAGCAGGAAACGGTCAGGCTGTAGTCCACGCCACGGGCAATACCGGCCTTGACGATATCGGCCTTGCTGAGGTTCTGCAGCGGCGCCTGAATGGTGAAGCCCTGCCCTTCCACGCCAGCCTTGGTGGCCAGGTTGGCCATGCGCTCGAACGCTTCGACGAACTCGGGACGGCAGTCCGGGTAGCCGGAATAGTCCACGGCGTTGACGCCGATGAAGATGTCACGGGCACCCAGCACTTCCGCCCAGCCCAGGGCCAGGGACAGGAACACGGTGTTGCGCGCCGGCACGTAGGTGACAGGAATGCCTTCGGTGGGCGCCTCGGGCACGTCGATGCTGCTGTCGGTCAAGGCCGAGCCACCAATGCCATTGAGGTTCAGGCCGATGACCTTGTGCTCCACTGCACCCAGGTCCTTGGCGACGCGCGCAGCGGCGTCCAGCTCGGCGCGGTGGCGCTGGCCGTAGTCAAAGCTCATGGTGTAGACGCTGTAGCCCTCGGCCTTGGCCATGGCGACGACAGTGGCCGAGTCCAGGCCGCCGGAGAGCAGGATTACCGCTTTTTTGTCAGTCATGTCTGGTGTCCTTGAAGAAAATCGACCTGTAGCAGCGGCCCCCAGGCCGCGTCACAGGCGCCGCGGTGCGGCCTGACGCGGCCTGACGGCCGCTGCTACGGGACCTTAGCGGCCGGGTTCGTCGTTCCACAGCAGTTTATGCAGTTGCACCTGGAAGCGTACCGGCAGGTTGTCGGCGACAATCCAGTCGGCAAGGTCGGTGGCGTTCAACTGGCCCTTGCTCGGCGAGAACAGTACATCGCTGACGCGACGGTCGAGGCCATACTGGATCAGCTTGGAGACCGCCCAATCGTAGTCGTCCCGCGAGCAGATCACGAACTTGACCTGGTCATTGGGGGTCAGCAGTTCGATGTTCTCGTAGCGGTTGCGGTGCGACTCTTCCGACGCCGGGGTCTTGAGGTCCAGCACGCGGCTGGCGCGGGTGTCGACCTTGGAGATATCCAGGGCGCCGCTGGTTTCCACCGACACTTCATAGCCGGCATCGCACAGCTGCGCGATCAGGGGAATGGCGTTGGGCTGGGCCAGCGGTTCGCCGCCGGTGACACAGACGTAGCGCGGCTTGAAGCCGGCCACCTGCTCCATCAGCGAATCGAGGGTGCGAATGGTGCCGCCGGTGAAGGCGTAGGCGCTGTCACAGTACTGGCAGCGCAGGGGGCAGCCGGTCAGGCGCACGAAAACCGTGGGCAGGCCCGCCGTACGAGTCTCCCCCTGCAGCGAGTAGAAGACTTCGGTAATGCGTAGTGTGTCTTGCATAGGGTCCACGGGCGTGACAGCTAAACAGGCTGACCGCCTCCGTTGGGCACTTCGATGAACCCGCAAACGCGTAGTCCAGGGAAGCGTGTTCGAATAAAAGGGCAACAATTCTAACGAAAAAACCCGCGGCAAGCGCGGGTTTCTTCACGTTGGCAGTGCCAGCTTACATTTTCTGCAGGTCGCGCTGGGCCAATTGCGCAGCGGAAGTACCAGGGTACTGGCTGACAACCTGCTGAAGGATGCCCTTGACCCGGTCGGTATGACCCAGGCGGCGCTCGACATCGGCCAGTTTGTACAGCGAATCAGGCACCTTGGCGTGCTTCGGGTACAGCTGGCTGACCTTGGCGAAGGCCTGGCCGGCGCCTTGCAGGTCACCCTTGGCCAGGTTCACCTCACCCAGCCAGTACTGGGCGTTGCCTGCGTACTGGCTGTTGGGGTATTTGCGCAGGAAGGCGGCGAACGCCAGGCTGGCCTTGTCGAAGTCCTTGGCCTTGATCAGGTCGAAGGCGGCATCGTAGTACAACTTTTCTTTTGCCGGGTCACCCGGCTCGGTGCTTGCGGCAGGCGCCTGGGCGGCTGACGGAGGTACCGGCGAACCAGCGGCGTTGATATCGCCACCGGCTGGAGAATTCTCGGAAGGTGCGGCGGCTGCAGGTGCAGTGCCGGTTCCAATGCGACGATCGAGATCCTGATAACGCTCCAGGCTCTGCTGTTTCAGCTGCTGGATATCGTTTTGCTGGACTTCGACCTGTCCGCGCAGACGCGCGATGTCTTCCTGCATTTGTTGCAGCTGCATGAACAGCTGGCCCTGCGCGGAAACCGGGGCTTGCGCCCCGGCATCAGCGTAGGCGCCGCTCGTGCCATAACCCGATGGCGGAGTACTGCTGGTACCGTTGGTACCATCACCATCAACCACAGGAACCTCTGCCCAGGCCACGAGTGGCAGGGCAAGAGCCAGAATAGTTACAGCACGGCGGCACGTTCGCATATCGAATTACTTACGCAGTTCGACGCGACGGTTCTGAGCCCACGACTGCTCGTCGTTGCCAGTTGCAACTGGACGCTCTTCGCCGTACGAAACGATTTCCAGCTGAGCTGGCGAAACGCCTTGCAGGACCAGGTAGCGTTGAACGGCTTTCGCACGACGCTCGCCCAGAGCCATGTTGTACTCGCGGGTACCGCGTTCGTCGGTGTTGCCTTCCAGTACGACGTGAGCGCCATTGGCTTTCAGGTCTTTAGCGTGGACGTCCAGAGCGCGCATGGCTTCTGGTTTCAGGTCCGAGCTGTCGTATTCGAAGTAGAAGGTGGTGATTGCGCGCAGAGCAGCTTCTTCGCTCAGGGAGCCATCAACGGCACCGGTGTTTGCGCCGTAACCAGCGTTAGGGTCAACAGCTGCTTGACCAGCGTTGTCGCCGCCTTTCGAAGAGCAACCTACAGCTACGGCCATGGCCAGAGCCAGCGCAGCAAACTTACCAAACTTCAGCATTTCCATCGTGAAACTCCTAATGAACCCCAATGTGTTAAGTAAAACGTGTAGCGCCGCGTCAGTTCAGGTAAGGGGACCAGGACGGTTCTCTGACTTCGCCTTGAGCGGTAGGAAGCGGGAGCCTCACGCGGCCGTTTAGCGACACGAGCATCAAGACTCCCCGGCCCTGCTGGCGGGTGGCGTAGATTACCATGGTGCCGTTGGGCGCAACAGTAGGCGACTCATCAAGACTTGAATCTGTGAGGATCTTTACAGTTCCGCGTTCCAGGTCCTGCGAGGCCACCTTGAAGTTGGTGAAACCATCCTGACGGTGGATCATCACCAGGGTCTTTTCATCAGCCGACAGTTTCGGGTTGGCGTTGTAGTTGCCGATGAAGGTCACGCGAGTTGCACCACCACCGCCCAGCGACTGTTTGTAGATCTGTGGCTTGCCACCACGGTCGGAGGTGAAGTAGATGGTCGAGCCATCCTTGCCCCAGAACGGTTCGGTGTCGATGGCCGGATCATTGGTCAGGCGGGTGAGGTTACGCGAGGCCAGGTCCATCACGTAGATCTCCGGGTTGCCGTCCTTGGACAGCACGAACGCCAGCTTGCTGCCGTCAGGCGAGAACGCCGGGGCACCGTTGAGGCCTTCGAAGTTGGTGATCTGCTGGCGGGCACCGGTGTCGACGTTCTGCACGAAGATGCGCGGACGCTTCTGTTCGAACGACACGTAGGCAATGCGCTTGGCATCCGGGGCGTAGCGTGGCGACAGGATCGGCTCGCGCGATTGCAGCAGGGTCACGGCGCGGGCGCCGTCGTAGTCCGAGCGCTGCAGGGTGTAGCGGGTGCTGTTGGTGCTGAAGCGTTCGGCCGTTACATAAAGAAGGCGAGTGGAGAACGCGCCCTTCACGCCGGTCAGCTTCTCGAACGACTGGTCGGAGATGTAGTGGGCCATGTCGCGCAGTTGGTCCACGCTACCCGACACGCTGCCGGTCAGCACGGGCTGCTGGCTGCTGACGTTGAGCAGTGCATACGACACCTGCAGGCGGCCGCCCGCGGGCACGATGCTGCCGACCATCACGTACTGGGCGCCCAGGGCCTGCCAGTCGCGCCATACCACTTCGCTTGGCTGCGACGGGGTGCTGATCATGTTCTGCTTGTCGATCGGCGAGTAGTAACCCGAGTTGCGCAGGTCGTTGGCGATGATCTGGCCCATGTCCTCGGGCAGCACGGAGCCGCCCTGGAAGCCGAACGGCACGACGGCGATCGGGGTGGCCCGGTCGCTGCCGCTGGTGACCAGAATGTTCTTTTCATCTGCCTGGGCAACGGCTGCGACGCAGCACAGTGCAACCAGCAGTCCTCGAAGAAGGTTAATCACAAGGCAAGGTCCTCAGGGGTGAATGTCATCTTGAAATTGCGGTAAGGGTTGAAATCACTGGGTTTCAGGCCCTGCATTTCGGTCAAACGACCAATGTTCTTGACCGCTGCCACTGCCGACGCATCGAACGGACCGTCACCGCTGGACTTGGCCACGGTCACGTTGGTCACGGTGCCGTCAGGCAACATGTTGATCTGCAGCACGACCGTCATGTTCTTGCGCGCGGAGGGCGGACGGGTCCAGCCTTCGGCGGCACGGGAACGGATCAGGTCATCGAAGTTGCCGGCGGTCTGGTCGCCCTGCTCGTCCGCCAACGCCTGCTGACGCTGCGGCGTATCGGACAACAGGTCGGCCAAGGCCTGCGCCTTCTTGTCTTCAGCGGCCTTGCGGGCTGCTGCCTGGGCCTTCTTCTTGGCGTCGTCGGCCGCAGCCTTCTTCGCATCCTCGGCGGCTTTCTTCTTCGCCTCTTGCGCAGTTTCGGCGGCTTTCTTGGCGTCGTCAGCGGCTTTCTTCTTGGCGTCCTCGGCGGCTTTCTTCGCAGCCTCGGCAGCCTTCTTCGCGTCTTCCTCGGCCTTTTCCTTCGCCGCTTCCTCGGCTTTCTTCTTGGCTATGTCGGCCTGCTCGGCTTTCTTGGCTTCAGCAGCTTTCTTGGCGTCGTCGGCTTTCTTGGCAGCGTCCGCCGCGGCCGCCTTGGCCTCGTCGGCAGCAGCCTTCTTGGCGTCATCGGCCTTCTTGGCTTCCTGGGCCTTTTGAGCGGCTTCTTCCTGCTTTTGTTCCGCGGCCTTCTCAGCTTGCTCCTGCTTCTCCTGCTCGACCTTCTTCTGCTCCATCTGCTCGACTTCGGTCTGCTTGGCAGCCGACTTCTTGGCCTCCCCGGCAATCTTCTGATTGGTCTGGGTGGTGGCCTGGCTCTTGGACTTCAGCTGATACAGCGTAGCCTGAACGATGGGCCTGGCAGGGGGCAGATCCGGGGTCATGGCGAAGCTTACGAACAGCATGCCAAAAATCAGGATATGCAGGGCAATGGCCCAGACACTGGGCCAGAAATAGCTTTCCGAGGCGGAGGGCTCTCGTTGTCGCATCAGGGCGCCTCGGTAATCAGGCCAACGTTACCGACACCCGCCTTCTGCAACCCACCCATGGCGCCCATCACGGCGCCGTAGTCCACGGACTTGTCGCCGCGGATGAACACCTGGGTGCGCTTGCCGCCTTCGTTGCCGGCGCGAATGATCTTGGTGACGGCGTCGGTCATGGCAGGCAGGGTCATCGCCTTGTCCTGCACCTTGTCGGCGTCGACTTCGCTGCCAAGGTTCCAGTAGTAGGTCTTGTCGGCCTTGATCGAAATGGTCAGGACCTGGGTGTTGTTGTCCTGCGGCAAGGCTTCGCTGGAAACCTTGGGCAGGTCAACCTTCACGCCCTGGTTGAGCATCGGTGCGGTGACCATGAAGATAACCAGCAGTACCAACATCACGTCGATGTAGGGCACCACGTTCATCTCGGCGACCGGCTTGCGTTTCTGGCGAACTCGGGCCATGGGTAATTACCTGCTCACTCTTCGCTGGTGTGCACTTTACGGTGCAGGATGGCCTGGAACTCGTCAGCGAACGTGTAGTAACGGCTGATCAAGGTTTCGCTGCGGGCGGCGAAGCGGTTGTAGGCGATAACCGCCGGAATGGCCGCGAACAGGCCGATGGCGGTGGCCACCAGGGCTTCGGAAATACCTGGGGCAACGGTGGCCAGGGTGGCCTGCTGGGCGCCAGCCAGGCCGCGGAAGGAGTTCATGATGCCCCACACGGTGCCGAACAGGCCGATGTAGGGGCTGACCGAACCCACGGTGGCCAGGAACGGCAGGGTCTGCTCGAGCTTTTCTTCCTCGCGGGAGATGGCCACGCGCATGGCACGGCCGACGCCGTCCATCACGGCGTCAGGGTCGACGCCGGGCTGCTGGCGCAGGCGCGAGAACTCCTTGAAGCCGGCGCGGAAGACCTGCTCCACACCCGAATCCGGGTCCGGGTTGCTGCCCGCCTGGCGGTACAGCTTGGACAGGTCGATGCCCGACCAGAAACGCTCCTCGAAGGTGTCCAGGGCCCGGCGGCCGGCACGAATCAGTGCGCTGCGCTGGAAAATCATGACCCATGAAGTGACCGATGCGGCTACCAGAATCAGCATCACCAGCTGTACAACCACGCTGGCATTGCTGACCAGGCTCCACATGGAGGTATGGTCGACGACGTTAGCTTCCACGCTTAATCTCCTGCTTTTGAGTGTGTACCCGGGCCGTCTGCCGCGGCGAAGGCCGCGCGCAGAGCTTCGGGAATGGCCCGGGGTTTGAAAGTATCGGCGCGCACGCAGGCCACCAAAAACTGCCCTTCGCAGAGCAGCGTCATATCCGCTGCGCGCCAGACCTGCTGCTTGAAGCGCAGGCTGGCACGGTTCAATTCAATTACTTGCGCAGTGACGAGCAACTCGTCGTCCAGGCGGGCCGGCACCAGGTAGCGCGCCTCGCTGGAATGCACCACGAACAGCAGGTTCTCGCGTGCCAGAACCGACTGCACGTACCCCAGCCCACGCAGCCTTTCGGTGCGTGCCCGCTCCATGAACTTGAGATAGTTGACGTAATAAACGACGCCGCCCGCATCGGTGTCCTCGTAATAGACGCGACAGCGATGTGCGAACGACTCAACCCCATTTTGCGCGCGCATACTCTAGTGCTTACTCCTCAGGTTGCCAATCCGGCCAGGCAACTGTTTTTTCATCGTTTTTGCGCCGTTCAGGTAGGGCAAAACACTGCTCGCACCCTAGGACCGCAAAAACTCCAATTAAATCGCCACCATGGCGTTATTCGTCAGCCGGATCGACGAACTGCTCGCTGGCCGGCATTTCACCCAGGCGGTTGGGAATGTTCAGGCCGAAATGCAGGTACGCATGACGGGTGACCACCCGGCCGCGCGGGGTGCGCATGATGTAGCCCTGCTGGATCAGGTACGGCTCCAGCACGTCCTCGATGGTGTGGCGCTCCTCGCTGATGGCCGCGGCCAGGCTGTCGACGCCCACCGGGCCACCGTCGAACTTCTCGATCATGGTCAGCAATAGACGCCGGTCCTGGTGGTCGAAGCCACGTTCGTCGACGTCCAGCAGGTTCAGCGCCAGGTCGGCGATGGGCTTGGTGATATGGCCCTTGCCCCGCACCTCGGCGAAGTCGCGCACGCGGCGCAGCAGGCGGTTGGCGATACGCGGGGTGCCGCGGGCACGACGGGCGATTTCGAAGGCGCCCTCGTCTTCCACCGGCAGGCCGAGGATATTGCCCGAGCGGCTGACGATGGTGGCCAGGTCCGCGGTGCTGTAGAACTCCAGGCGCTGGACGATGCCGAAGCGGTCGCGCAGCGGGTTGGTGAGCATGCCGGCGCGAGTGGTTGCACCCACGAGGGTGAACGGCGGCAGGTCGAGCTTGATGGAGCGCGCCGCCGGCCCTTCGCCGATCATGATGTCCAGCTGGAAGTCCTCCATGGCCGGGTACAGCACTTCCTCGACGATGGGCGACAGGCGATGGATTTCATCGATGAACAGCACGTCGTGCGGTTCGAGGTTGGTGAGCAGCGCGGCCAGGTCACCGGGGCGCTCGAGCACCGGGCCCGAGGTGCTCTTGATCGACACGCCCATTTCCTGGGCAATGATGTTCGCCAGGGTGGTCTTGCCCAGGCCCGGCGGCCCGAAGATCAGGGTGTGGTCCAGGGACTCGTTGCGCCCGCGGGCGGCCTGGATGAACAGTTCCATCTGCTCGCGCACGGTAGGCTGGCCGATGTAGTCGGCCAGGCTGAGCGGGCGAATGGCCCGGTCCTGCTGTTCTTCCCGGTCGCGGCCACTGGTGGCGGCAATCAGGCGGTCGGCTTCGATCACTTAAATCATTCCCTTCAGGGCGTGGCGGATCAGCTCTTCGCTGCTCAGGCCTTTGGTCTTGATGGCGGCAACGGCCTTGCTGGCCTCCTGGGGCTTGTAGCCCAGGGAGATCAGCGCGCTCACGGCGTCGCTCTCGGCACTTGGCACCGGCGCCGCGGTATTAGGCCCGGTAGGCATCAGTTCGAACATCGCCGGCGCGGTTTCCCAGGCCTTGAAGCGGTCCTTGAGCTCGACCAGCAGGCGTTCGGCGGTTTTCTTGCCCACGCCCGGCACCTTGGTCAGCGCCGACGCATCCTGGGCCTGCACGCAACGCACCAGCTCATCCACGTCCAGGCTCGACATCAGCGCCAGGGCCAGCTTGGGGCCCACGCCGTTGAGGCGGATCAGCTCGCGAAACAGCTCGCGCTCGCGCTTCTCGAAGAAGCCGTAGAGTAACTGAGCATCCTCGCGCACCACCAGATGGGTATGCAAAGTCACCGCTTGCCCGACCGGCGGCAGGCGATACAGCGTGGTCATCGGCACCTCCAGCTCGTAGCCCAGGCCGTTGACGTCGAGAATCAGGTGCGGCGGCTGCTTTTCCGCCAGGGTGCCGCGCAAGCGTCCAATCACGTTTCAATCCTATGTTCGATACCAGGCAAGCAATGCTCGCCATCATTGCAGGCCCGGCGGGCCATGCAAGTCAAAAATCTTCAGCAGATGATGCTATCAGAGCCGCAGGCGCCCACCGCGGCTGCGGGCGGTGCCCAGGCCGTGGGGAATCAGGCTGGAACGGGTATGCGCGTGGGTCAGGGCAATGGCCAGGGCGTCGGAGGCGTCGATCTGCGGCTTGGCCACCAGTTTCAGCAGGTGCATGACCATCATCTGCACCTGTTCCTTGTTGGCGCCGCCAGTGCCGGCCACGGCTTGCTTGACCTGGGTGGCGGTGTACTCGGCCACTTCCAGGCCCTCCTCCATGGCCGCGACGATGGCGGCGCCACGGGCCTGGCCCAACTTCAGGGCGGAGTCGGCGTTGCGCGCCATGAACACCTTCTCGATGCCCATGGTCACCGGCCCGTAGGTCTGGATAACCTCGCGCACGCCACGGAAGACGATCTGCAGGCGCTCCTGCAGTTCGCCGCTGCCGGTGCGGATGCAGCCCGAAGCCACGTACTCGCACCCGCGCCCGGTGTCGCGCACCACGCCGTAGCCGGTAATGCGCGAACCGGGGTCGATACCAAGAATTAACGTCATAAAGCCTGCAGCTCGAAGGGTGCCGAAAAAGCAGAAACCGGAGCGGCAAAGTCGCGTTGTTCAACGCGATTCTGCTGCTCCGGCCTCAAGAGTAGAACGTGGCGCGGGATCAGCCGAGCTTTTCCATTACCTCGTCCGGGATCTGCGCGTTGGAATAGACGTTCTGTACGTCATCCAGGTCTTCGAGCATGTCGATCAGCTTGATGACCTTTTCCGCGCCATCCAGGTCCAGCTCGGCGCTGGTGCTCGGCACCATGACGATCTCGGCGTCGGTGGACTTGAAGCCCGCCGCTTCGAGGGCGTTGCGCACTGCGTAGAAGCTGGCGAACGAGGTGAACACGTCCATGGAGCCGTCTTCGTGGGTGGTCACGTCGTCGGCGTCGGCTTCCATCGCCGCTTCCATCAGCGCGTCTTCGTCGGTGCCGGTGGCAAAGCTGATCTGGCCCTTGCGCTCGAACAGGTAGGCCACCGAACCGTCGGTGCCCAGGTTGCCGCCCGACTTGCTGAACGCATGGCGCACGGCTGCCGCGGTGCGATTGCGGTTGTCGGTCATGCACTCGACCATCACCGCCACGCCGCCCGGGCCGTAGCCTTCGTAGGTCAGCTCGACCACGTCGTCGCTGGCCGCGGCGCCCGTGCCGCGCGCTACCGCGCGGTCAATGATGTCGCGGCTCATGTTGGCGCCCAGGGCCTTGTCCAGGGCCAGGCGCAGGCGTGGGTTGGAGCCCGGATCGCCGCCACCCTGACGGGCAGCGACGGTCAGCTCACGAATCCACTTGGTGAAGATCTTGCCTCTCTTGGCATCCTGACGCTCTTTGCGGTGCTTGATGTTCGCCCACTTGGAATGGCCAGCCATAACAACTCCGAAATTCTTTTTTCAAAACACCTGGAGGTGTTTTTTGTGGGAGCTGGCTTGCCAGCGAGCTTTTTGGAAAGCCCTGAAAACTCGCTGGCAAGCCAGCTCCCACAGGAACAGTGCCCCACTTTGGATGGGGAGGCAGAACCCTCTGCCATGTAAAAAGCGCATCCGAAGATGCGCTCTGGTGCAGCTCTTACTCAGCCTTGGGCTGTTCGCGCAGGCGGATGTGCAGCTCGCGCAGGGCCTTGGCGTCGACCAGGCCAGGGGCCTGGGTCATCACGCACGCGGCGCTCTGGGTTTTCGGGAAGGCGATCACTTCGCGGATCGACTGGGCGCCGGTCATCAGCATCACCAGGCGGTCCAGGCCGAAGGCCAGGCCGCCGTGCGGCGGTGCGCCGTACTTCAGGGCGTCCAGCAGGAAGCCGAATTTCTCTTCCTGTTCGGCTTCGTTGATGCCCAGCAGGCGGAACACGGCCTGTTGCATTTCCTTGCGGTGGATACGGATCGAACCGCCACCCAGCTCGGTGCCGTTCAGCACCATGTCGTAGGCGCGCGACAGGGCGGTGGCCGGGTTGGCCTCCAGCTCTTCAGGCGAGCACTTCGGCGCGGTGAACGGGTGGTGCAGCGCGGTGAAGCTGCCGTCTTCGTTCTCTTCGAACATCGGGAAGTCGACGACCCACATCGGTGCCCATTCGCAGGTGTGCAGGTTGAAGTCGTTGCCAACCTTGATACGCAGCGCGCCCAGGGCCTCGCTGACGATCTTGGCCTTGTCGGCGCCGAAGAAGACGATGTCGCCATCGACCGCGCCAACGCGGTCCAGGATGGTGTTCAGCGCAGCTTCAGGGATGTTCTTGACGATTGGCGACTGCAGGCCTTCGACGCCTTTGGCGCGCTCGTTGACCTTGATGTACGCCAGGCCCTTGGCACCGTAGATGCCGACGAACTTGGTGTAGTCGTCGATCTTGCTGCGCGGCATGCTTGCGCCACCAGGCACGCGCAGGGCGGCAACGCGGCATTTAGGGTCGTTGGCCGGGCCGCTGAACACCTTGAATTCCACGTCCTTCAGCTGGTCGGCAACGTCAACCAGCTCCAGCGGGTTGCGCAGGTCCGGCTTGTCGGAACCGTAGCGGCGCATGGCCTCTTCGAAGGTCATGTGCGGGAATTCGCCGAATTCCAGGTCCAGCACTTCCTTGAACAGGTTGCGGATCATGCCTTCGGTCAGGCCCATGATGTCTTCCTCGTTGAGGAAGCTGGTCTCGATGTCGATCTGAGTGAACTCAGGCTGACGGTCGGCACGCAGGTCTTCGTCGCGGAAGCACTTGGCGATCTGGTAGTAGCGGTCGAAGCCGGCCACCATCAGCAGCTGCTTGAACAGCTGGGGCGATTGCGGCAGGGCGAAGAAGCTGCCGGCGTGAGTACGGCTAGGCACCAGGTAGTCGCGGGCACCTTCAGGGGTGGCGCGGGTCAGGATCGGCGTCTCGACGTCGAGGAAGCCGTTCTCGTCCAGGAAGCGACGGATGCTGGTGGTCATGCGCGAACGCAGGCGCAGCTTCTCGGCCATTTCCGGACGACGCAGGTCGATGAAGCGGTAGCGCAGGCGGGTTTCCTCGCCGACGTCGGAGTATTCGTTGAGCGGGAACGGCGGGGTTTCCGCTTCGTTCAGCACTTCCAGCTCGTAGCCCAGCACTTCGATCATGCCCGAAGCCATGTTGGCGTTGCCGGCACCGGCCGGGCGCAGGCGCACCTTGCCGGTGACCTTGACCACGTATTCGCTGCGCACGCGGTCGGCGGCGGCGAAGGTCTCGGCGCGATCCGGGTCGAAGACCACCTGGGCCAGGCCCTCACGATCACGGATATCGAGGAAGATAACCCCGCCATGGTCACGACGGCGGTGGACCCAGCCGCAAAGGGTGATTTCCTGACCGTCCAGGGTCTCGTTCAGTTGGCCGCAATAATGGCTGCGCATCATGATGGTGGTTTCGCTTCTCGTATTCGGTATTCGGGGAAGGCCTTGCAAGCCTTGGCTGGCCTAATAGTGCAAGACCCTGCGGGTGCAGTTCAACTCAATCGGCTTTGTCGCCACCCGCCAGATTCTTTTTGCTGCCGGTCTTGAAGTCGGTTTCGTACCAGCCCGTGCCACTCAGGCGAAAGCCTGGCATGGAGAGCATCTTCTTCAGCTCCGGGGCCTGGCAGGCCGGGCAGTCCGTCAACGGCGACGCACTGATCTTCTGGATGACTTCCATCTGGTGACCACAGGAAGCGCATTGATAGTCATACATGGGCATGGGAACGTCTCGGCAAGCAGGTACACGGCACAGGCCGCACTTTGCGGCAAAGAGCGGGATTATATCCTTATACCGCGCGCCTGTGCAGCCGTGACGACACCCCGAATGTCGCCCTCCCCCTACAAGCCCGCTCACTGGGCCCTGGCACACCGTTCGAGCAGGTGCACCACGCAGACCACGCGCACCAGCCCGCTGAAGTTCTTTACCCCACCGTGACGCAGGTGCACCTCGCGATCGACGTGGGACAGGATGGCATTGACCGAACAGCCATTGGCCCTGGCGATGCGCTCCAGCACCTTCCAGTACACCGACTCCAGGCGCAGGCAAGTGGCAAAGCCGTTCAGCCGCACCGACCGCGACAAAGGCTGCGCCAATTGCATATTGAAATCCGCAAGAAAAGGATCATGGGGTATCTTTCCCGTTCTGGCCACTGTTCGACTAATTGGAAGTATTTCGCTGGGCATATTCATCACCACATCCTTGTGTAAAACAACACTGAGAAAAAACAGTTACAGTTTTAGCAATTCCCTCTCCCCATGAAGCCCTAACTAAATATCTACAACCAGCGGAAGCGCCACTTCAAACCGTAGGAACACGCCGCTAAACACAAGTAAATTATTTACCTCAACACCACTTCAAAACCCTGCCCATGCGGCTTAAAGCCAAGCTGGCTGGTGCCTGCAGGCCGACGCCCGACTTCGCTGCGAGCGGCTCACCACGCGCGAGCCAACCGAATGTTTTAATCGCCTACCAACAAGTAGCCCTACCGGTAAATGGCGCGCCCCCTACAACATCAGCAGCCTGTTCTTATTGCAGCGCCACACCACCCTGCAGGCAGACCGCAAACGTTTGGTGACTCGTCGTCGAAATGACCGTCCGGTGCGCTGATTTGAGTACCTACCGGCTTTGCTGTTAAATAGAACACCTGTGCCACGTACACCTTCATTGCGTGCGTGCGCACAGGCTGAGCCCGCCCCGTGAACTGCGTCTCATTTTGTTCCGATGCGCACCGTGTCGTGCCAGCTCTTCCTCGTGATCCGTCTGAACGTGAGTTAAATAAAATGTTGAAAATTGTTCACCTCCTAACGGGCGCTGCAGCCTTGCTGCTGTCGTTCATACCCAGCCTGCGGGCCGAAGCCGTGCCTTACCTGCAACAACCCGAAGCTATCTACCTGGCACTGTTCGGCCTGCTCAACCTGACCCTGGCCCCAGTGATTCCCTACTGGAACAAAGGCCCTCGCCATCAGGCGCAAAACCTGGTCAGCGTGCTGCTGATCCTGGCCGTAGTGACGCAGACCGTGGCCCTGCTGGCCGAATGGCCGACCATCGCCGGCTTCCCGGCGCAACTGCCAGGCCTGGCCTGCGCGGTGCTGGCGGTGCTGGTACACCTGGCGGTCAGCTTCTACAAGTCGTCGCCTGCCGCTGCCGCGCCGTCCTACGACATGAGCAACCGCGATACCGGCACCGTGAAGTGGTTCAATACTTCCAAGGGGTTCGGCTTTATCTCCCGCGATTCGGGCGATGACATCTTCGTGCACTTTCGCGCCATTCGTGGCGAGGGCCACCGTGTATTGGTCGAAGGCCAGCGCGTCGAGTTCTCGGTCATGAACCGCGACAAGGGCCTGCAGGCCGAAGACGTGATCGCCGCCTCGCCGCGGCGCTGATCGCCAGCCACAAAAAAACCGCGCCTGGCGCGGTTTTTTTATGCCTGCAAATCACCCCCCGTAGCAGCTGCCGCCAGGCAGCGTCCCGGACACCGCGACGGGGCGGCGCTCAATAGTGCGGCGGCGGCGCCTCATGCTCACTGACACCGAACTGCCCCACCATCTCCTCCTGGCGCTTGAGCAAGGCGGCCATCTGCAACTGCAGGCGCTCCACTTGCCGCTGCTGCTGCACCAGCTCGTCGTTGAGCGCCTGGATGGTGTCATCCTGGAACGCCAGGCGACTCTCCAGCTCCATTACCCGCGCCTCAAGCGTCATCATGAGCCTCCAGAAACACGAAGTCCGCCGGCAACAGCCCTTTCAGCCGCTCGCGAATAGCCACTACTTGTTCTGCGCTGTAAGGCTGGCCAACAACTTTGCCCCAGACCGGCGCCGGCCATGCGGCATCTTCCTTGTAACGAACTATGACGTGCATATGTAACTGACTGACAACGTTACCCAGGGTGGCGACATTCATCTTGTCGGCTGAGAAATGTTGGTGAAGAAGTTTCGCCAGAGAGTTGGTTTCTTCCCACAGTTGCAGTTGCTCGGTGTCATTGAGCTGAAACAGCTCGCTGATACCGTCGCGGCGTGGCACCAGGATAAACCATGGATAGTTGGCGTCGTTGCTCAGCAGCAGCCGGCTCAGGGGAAAATCCCCGATGACGTGGGTGTCGTGCTGCAGGCGCGAATCTAAAGAAAACACCGCGAGATCTCCGGCAAGGTGAAAATTTTTTTAGCCCCATGAACCAGGAGGGACCATGCACCGACAGGATACCCGCGATCACTCCTGCGTTCACGGAGAACGTGCTGGCGCCTCCGGAGAAGGGTCGCCAGGACCTCTGAAAATCGCACCACTACAGTGCGTGACGCACCAAAAAACCACCTTCCCTTCAAGGTTTTTTGGCCGGCCCCTCACCTCCCGCCAGAGCCCGCCGCGCAATCGTTTAATTCGGAAACACTCCCGTCCGGCGGGGCGGTTTGCCAAAGTGCAACTGTGGGCTAGGCTGCCTGGGGCAACCGCTACTTTTCGCACCAAAATAGACCGGAGTGAGTAATGCCAGTGCGCCAGTCATCCGCCAAGTTCCCACTTGCGCACGACAACGGTAACGTTTCCGTCACGCCCTGGAAGCGCACCCGATCTTCACCACCGCGTCAAGTTCCCCGGCGCACCCCCGATTTCATGAGGCGGCAGGGCCCTACCGCAAAAAAAGTGAAAGAAATGTCATGCTCTGGCACGTTTGGGCGCGCTTGTTGCATTCCTACCCACCCAAGTCGGCAGGCAGCCCGGGACGGGATGACTTGCGACAAATAACAACAGCTGCACGGAAGACCAAGGAGTTTTCAGGCAGGAGCTTAGAACCATTTTTCCTATGCTCGCCCCCTTGAAAACAGCGCTGTAGTTGTGCAGCTTGTGTTACCCGAAGCTGTGGTTTGCGACACGGACGGAAGTTTTTGCGACAGGCTCGAGAAGAAGCCGGACGATTGAGCTTAGAAGTATCGCCATAAAGCGTCAGCGTGATATAAGTTCACGCCGACACAAAAAGAAAGAGCCGCCCAGATAATAAACCAGGTGGGACGGCAGTACTCTTCCTAAAAACCAAAGGAGCAAATCACGATGAAAGTGATTAAGTGGAGCGCAATCGCACTGGCAGTTACCGCGGCTAGCACGCAGCTGGCCAGCGCCGCAGCATTCGTTAGCGATCAAGCAGACTCGAAGGGCTTCGTCGAAGACGCCACCCTGAACATGCTGCTGCGCAACTACTACTTCAACCGCTACTCGTTCGGTTCCGACCACAAGTCGGCTGACTGGACCCAGGGCATCCAGGGCGTATTCACCTCCGGCTTCACCCAAGGCACCATCGGCGTCGGTATCGATGCGTTCGGCTACCTGGGCCTGAAACTGGACGGCTCCAAAGGCACCACCGGCACCAACAACCTGACCGTGGGCGAAGACGGCCCGAACGACAGCTACGGCAAGGCCGGCGCCGCGATCAAGTTCCGCGTCTCCAAGACCATGTTGAAAATCGGTGACCAGCAGCCAAGCACCGCGCCGGTATTCGCCGTGGGCGGCTCGCGCCTGACCCCGCAGACCGCGTCGGGTATCTCCCTGATGAGCAGCGAGATCAAGGGCCTGGACCTGGAAGGCGGTCACTTCTACTCAGCTTCGAGCGAAAGCAGCACCAACCGTGATGGCTCCCTCTGGGCCACCTACGCCAACGTGCCAGCCGACTCGATCGACTACGCTGGCGGCAAGTATGCGTTCAACGACAACTTCACCGCTTCGCTGTATGGCGCCAAGCTGGAAGACATCTGGAACCAGTACTACACCAACCTGAACTACGTGCTGCCACTGGCTGATACCCAGTCGCTGACCTTCGACTTCAACTACTACCGCACCACCGACACCGGTAGCGCGAAAGCAGGCACCATCGACAACAACACGTTCTCGCTGTCGGCTGCCTACTCGTTCCTGTCGGCACACACCATTACCCTGGGCTTCCAGAAGGTCAACGGCGACACCCCGTTCGACTACATCGGTGTGGGTGACAACAACCGCGGTGGCGACTCGATCTTCCTCGCCAACTCCATCCAATACTCCGACTTCAACGGCCCAGGCGAGAAATCGTTCCAGGCTCGTTATGACCTGAACATGGCTACCTTCGGCGTGCCTGGCCTGAGCTTCATGGCTCGTTACGCCCACGGTGATGACATCGACGGCACCAAGATGGCTGCTGACAGCCCTTACCGCGCCTACGGCTACGGTGAAGACGGCAAGCACCACGAGACCAACGTCGAGGCCAAATACGTAGTACAGGAAGGCCCAGCCAAAGACCTGTCCTTCCGTATCCGCCAAGCCTGGCACCGCGGCAACGCCGACCAGGCCGAAGGCAACGTCGACGAGTTCCGCCTGATCGTCGACTACCCACTGTCGATCCTGTAACCACAGGGCACTCGCCAGCGGTAACGACAGCTATATAAAGAAGCCCGGCGCACGCCGGGCTTTCTTTTGCTCGCCATACCTCATGACCACTACCCTGTACGTCGCCGGGCGTGCACCGTACAATGCCCAGCTTCGATAAAATTCAGCAACAGACACGGCCTATCATGCGCACCAGTCAATATTTGCTCGCCACCCAGAAAGAAATCCCCAACGACGCGGTCGTCATCAGCCACCAGCTGATGCTGCGCGCCGGCATGATCCGCAAGCTTGCCTCGGGCCTGTACACCTGGCTGCCGATGGGCCTGCGCGTGATGCGCAAGGTGGAAAACATCGTGCGCGAGGAAATGGACGCCGCCGGCGCCCTGGAAGTGCTGATGCCCGGCATCCAGCCTGCCGAGCTGTGGCAGGAATCGGGCCGCTGGGAACAGTATGGCCCTGAGCTGCTGCGCCTGAACGACCGCCACGGTCGTGATTTCTGCGCCGGCCCAACCCACGAAGAAGTCATCACTGACCTGGCGCGCAACGAGCTCAACAGCTACAAGCAGCTGCCGATCAACCTGTACCAGATCCAGACCAAATTCCGTGACGAGATCCGTCCACGCTTCGGCTTGATGCGCGGCCGCGAATTCATCATGAAGGATGCCTACTCCTTCCACGCCGACCAGGCCTCGCTGCAGCAGACCTATGACCGCATGCACCAGGCCTACTGCAACGTGTTCACCCGCCTGGGCCTGAAGTTCCGCCCGGTGGAAGCCGACAACGGCTCGATCGGCGGCGCCGGCTCCCACGAGTTCCACGTGCTGGCCGAGTCCGGTGAAGACGACATCGTCTTCAGCGACACGTCCGACTACGCCGCCAACATCGAGAAGGCCGAGGCCATCCCGCGCGAAACCGTACGTGGCGCCGCCACCGAGGAACTGCGCCTGGTCGACACGCCTAACGCCAAGACCATCGCCGAGCTGGTGGAAAACTTCGGCCTGGCCATCGAGAAGACCGTCAAGACCTTGATCGTGCACGCCGCCGAAGAAGGCAAGCTGATCGCCCTGGTGGTCCGTGGCGACCACGAGCTGAACGAAATCAAGGCCGGCAACCACCCACTGGTTGCCAGCCCGCTGGTGATGGCCAGCGACGCCGAACTGCGTGACGCCATCGGCGCCGGCGCTGGCTCCCTGGGCCCGCTGAACCTGCCGCTGCCGTGCATCATCGACCGCTCCGTGGCGCTGATGAGCGACTTCGGCGTGGGCGCCAACATCGACGACAAGCACTACTTCGGCGTGAACTGGGAGCGCGACCTGCCGCTGCCGGAAGTCGCCGACCTGCGCAACGTCGTCGAGGGCGACCCAAGCCCGGACGGCCAGGGCACCCTGGTGATCAAGCGCGGCATCGAAGTGGGCCACATCTTCCAACTGGGCACCAAGTACAGCGAAGCGATGAAGTGCCAGGTGCTGGGCGAGAACGGCAAGCCGGTCACCCTGACCATGGGTTGCTACGGCATTGGCGTGTCGCGCGTGGTGGCTGCGGCCATCGAGCAGAACAACGACGCCGGCGGCATTATCTGGAACGACACCCTGGCGCCGTTCCAGATCGCCCTGGTACCGCTGCGCTACGAAACCGAGCAGGTTCGCGAGGCGACTGACAAGCTGTACGCCGACCTGACCGCCGCAGGCTTCGAGGTGCTGCTGGACGACCGCGACAAGAAGACCAGCCCCGGCATCAAGTTCGCCGACATGGAGCTGATCGGCATTCCGCATCGCATCGTCGTCAGCGACCGCGGCCTGGCCGAAGGCAACCTGGAATACAAGAGCCGCACCGAAGGCGAGGCCCAGGCCATTCCGGTCGCCGACGTGCTGTCGTTCATCCAGGCCCGCGTGCGTCGCTGATCCAGACTCAGGGAAACCATGTACAAGCGAAGTGGCTTAAAACTGGGGAGCACCGCCTTGTGCGGTGCTCTGCTGCTGGGCGGCTGTGCCAACCACATGTCCCAGCGCAGCGAACATGACGAGCGCGTGGAGCGCAAGCTGATCGACCACAGCCTGCAGATCGACGCCGGCAGCCCGGCGGCCCTGGAGCTGCCGCAACGGCGGGTGCGCATCCACGAACAGAAGACCTTCGAAGTCACCGAGTTCGAGGTAACCCGCCGTTACGATCGCTACACGCCCTACCAGCCCTGGCGCGAGTTGTACGAAGTGCCGTTGGGCGCGGTGGCGGTGGTCGCCGGCGTCGGCGCCAACGTGGTGAACGTGCTGATGTTCGGGCAACTGCCTGACAGCGTCACCAAGGATTGGATCAACTACGGTTTCGCCGGCCTCAACCCGTTCATGAACGTGCAGTCCAACGGCCGCGCGCAACAGAATCTCGCGGGTGTCGACCAGGTGCAGAAAGACAAGCGCCTGGAAACCACCAGCCTGCCCTGGAGCGAGCGCCCGGTGGACGTGCAGTCGGGCAAGCAGACCTATGAGCTGACCACCGACCGCAACGGCGTGCTCAAGATCAACCTGCTGGACAGCCCCTTCGCTGACCAGGACCTGAAGAACGTCAACCAGCTGAAGATCAGTGTCGAGGACGCCGACGACAACGTGCGCGCCGATGCGACGCTGGGGCTGGGCAGTGACCTGCGCGGCAAGCTGGTGGAGGCCCATGGCCTGATCTACGACGACCTCGAAGGCGAGGACGTGCGCCAGTGGGTGCACCGGGTCAAGCGCCTGTCCGACCTGGGCATGGAAGAGGAAGCCAGCGAACTGGAGCAGAGCCTGATCGAGCTGACCCGCAACGATCCGGAACTGCAACAGCAATTCCTGCGCTCGCTGACCCGCGACGCGGGGCGCCTGGTGGCTGATCCCGGCTTGTAGCCGGGACGCAGATGGACGCGGCCTGCGGCCGCTGCTACGGGATCACGTGTAGCAGCTGCCGCCAGGCGGCGTCCAGCCGTTACCCATTCTCACCAAACAACTCCAACTGCTCCAACGCGCCACGCAGGTCCTGCAGGCGCACGCCAATTCCCAGCAGGCGCACTGGCTTGCCGCCGCGCGCCACCGCCTGGCTCAACAGCTGCCGGTAGCTGTCCAGGTCCCTGCCCGCCCCCGCCTGCTCCAGGGTGGTCTGGCTGAAATCATGAAACTTGACCTTCACGAACGGCTTGCCCGGCTTGTAGCTGCTGTCGATGCGCGCCATGCGCGTGGCCAGGGTTTCCATCAGCTCCGGCAATTTCGCCAGGCAGGCCTCCACGTCCGGCAGGTCAGTGTCGTAGGTGTTTTCCACGCTGATCGACTGCCGGCGGCTGTCGTTGTGCACCGGGCGCTCATCGATGCCACGGGCAAGCCCCCACAACCGCTCGCCAAAGCTGCCGAACTCGCGCACCAGGGCCAGCTTGCTCCAGTCGCGCAGCTCCAGGCAGCTGCTGATGCCCAGGCGTGCCAGCTTGTCGGCGGTGACCTTGCCCACGCCATGCAGCTTGCTGACCGGCAAGGCGGCGACAAAGTCCTCCACCTCCCGCGGCGTCACCACAAACAGGCCGTTGGGCTTGCGCCAGTCGCTGGCGATCTTGGCGAGAAACTTGTTGGGTGCAACCCCGGCCGAGACGGTGATGTGCAACCGCCGCGACACCTTGCGGCGGATGTCCTCAGCAATGCGGGTGGCGCTGCCGGCAAAGTGCGCGCACTCCGACACGTCCAGGTAGGCCTCATCCAGCGACAGCGGCTCGATCAGCTCGGTGTACTCGCGGAAAATGCCATGAATTTCCCGCGACGCTTCCTTATAGGCCTCCATGCGCGGCTTGACGATGGTCAGGTCGGGGCACAACTTGAGCGCGTGGCGCGACGACATGGCCGAACGCACGCCATAGGCGCGGGCCTCGTAGTTGCAGGTCGCTATCACGCCGCGCCGGTCCGCCGAGCCGCCCACAGCCAAGGGCTTGCCGGCCAGGCTGGGGTCGTCGCGCATTTCGATGGCGGCGTAGAAGCAGTCACAGTCGACGTGGATGATTTTGCGCTGCGTCATGGCCAAAATGTGTCTGTGTATAAAGGAGGCGTTTTCGTACGAAACGCTGACCAGTATCTCACCCAGCCTGCCGCCATGGCGAACCCAAGGCGGATCCGATATTTATTTTTTTAATTGAACAGCGCCTTGCGATAGGGCTGAAACCCCCGCCCCGCCTGCCTCGCAGCCTTTTTTCGAAGTGCTAAGCGCTTGAACGAAAAGACTTTTCCTGCAGCGGGCGTTTGACACGCCTGGGGAAGTCTGTAGAATCAATCCCACAGACGCGGGATGGAGCAGTCTGGTAGCTCGTCGGGCTCATAACCCGAAGGTCGTCGGTTCAAATCCGGCTCCCGCAACCAAACATCGAAGAAGGCCACTTGAAAAAGTGGCCTTTTTTGTTTCCGCTTGTTTCAAATAATACGCTCCCCCGTAGCAGCTGCCGAAGGCTGCGTTGCTCCTGGACGCAGCCTTCGGCAGCTGCTGCGGGAATTATTTGGTAGTTCAAGGAGTTAACGGTTGACACACTGCCGCTGTGCTGTAGAATCCGCCCCCACAGACGCGGGATGGAGCAGTCTGGTAGCTCGTCGGGCTCATAACCCGAAGGTCGTCGGTTCAAATCCGGCTCCCGCAACCAAACATCAAAGAAGGCCACTTGAAAAAGTGGCCTTTTTTGTGCGCGTGTATTTTGCATCCCGTAGCAGCTGCCGAAGGCTGCGTCGCTCCTGGACGCAGCCTTCGGCAGCTGCTACGGAGATTGATGAATTCCTAAGCACTTCAAAGACTTGCCTGAAGCGCGCCAGTTTGTCGCAGCACTGGATTAACGGTTGACACCCCGCCGCCGTGCTGTAGAATCCGCCCCCACAGACGCGGGATGGAGCAGTCTGGTAGCTCGTCGGGCTCATAACCCGAAGGTCGTCGGTTCAAATCCGGCTCCCGCAACCAAATATCGTAGAAGGCCACTCGCAAGAGTGGCCTTTTTCGTTTGCGCGCAGAAATAAAATCGGCACAAACCTGCCGTATTGTTGTCCACCCTTGCGGGACCTGCAGGTGGAAGAAACATGAAACTTCCCCTATAGATAAAGCGTCCGAGCCCGATAAAAGGTCAAACGGGTTAATATATTCCGAATTATTTTTGTATAGGGATTGGTAACTTGACTGGATACCTTCATCCTGTTGCGCACAATCCACGAGGTGATTGATGCGCCCCGACTCGCCAGAACTGCCTGAAACCGTGACTGCCCCACATCCGTTGAACCCAAGCAAAATGCGCTGGCTGGAACTGCTGAGCAAGTACCGCCAACCCATCGGCCTGGTCGTAACCCTGTTGCTGTTCGGTATCGCCCTGATCGCCTGCCGCCACCTGCTGGCGGAACTCGACATCTATGCCCTGCATGATTCGGTATTGAGCACGCCCAAGGCTTCCCTGTTCGGTGCATTGGCCGCAGCCGCCGCCGGTTTCGTCGTGCTGCTGGGCTATGAATGGTCGGCCAGCCGCTACGCTGCCGTGACCCTGCCACGCCGTACCCTGGTGCTGGGCGGCTTCACCGCGTTCGCCATTGGCAATGCCATCGGCCTGTCGCTGCTGTCCGGTGGCTCGGTGCGTTACCGCCTGTACGCCCGCCACGGCATCGGCGCCGCCGAAGTGGCGCGCATGACCCTGTTCGCCAGCCTGTCGCTGGGCTGCGCCCTGCCGCCCCTGGCTGCCCTGGCCACCCTCAGCAATCTGCCGGCCGCATCCGCCGCCTTGCACATCGCCCCCGGCGTGCTGGGCGCCATCGCGGGTGCCGTGATTGCCCTGACTCTGCTGCTGGCCGCCGGCATCTATCGCCGCCGCCTGGGCGAGCAACCGATTGCGGACAACCTGCTGGTCAAGGTCGGCCGTCGCACCCTGCGCCTGCCGGGCGTGCGCCTGACCCTGCTGCAACTGGTGATCACCGCCCTCGACGTGTTGCTGGCCGCTACCGTGCTGTACCTGCTGTTGCCCGAAGCGCCGCCGTTCGGCGCCTTCGTGCTGGTGTACCTGCTGGCCCTCGCGGCTGGCGTGCTCAGCCACGTGCCGGGCGGGGTCGGCGTGTTCGAGGCCATCCTGCTGGCCGCGTTCACCAACGAACTGGGCGCCGCGCCCCTGGCCGCCGCCCTGCTGCTGTACCGCCTGATCTACGTGATGCTGCCGCTGCTGCTGGCCTGTATCGTGCTGCTGGCCACCGAAGCCAAGCGCTTCTTCTTCGCCCAGCAGGCCATTCGCGTGGCCTCGGGCATGGCGGCGCCGATCCTGGCGCTGCTGGTGTTCCTGTCCGGCGTGGTGCTGCTGTTCTCGGGCGCCACCCCGGAAATCGATACGCGCCTGGAGCACCTGGGCTTCCTGATCCCCCACCGCCTGATCGACGCCTCGCACTTCGGCGCCAGCCTGATCGGCGTGCTGTGCCTGCTGCTGGCCCAGGGCCTGCGCCGGCGCCTGTCCGCCGCGTGGATGCTGACCACCACACTGCTGCTGGTGGGCGCGCTGCTGTCGCTGCTCAAGGGCTTTGACTGGGAGGAAGCCAGCCTGCTGATCTTCACGGCGGGCCTGCTGGCGATCTTCCGCCGCTCGTTCTACCGCCCCAGCCGCCTGCTGGAGCTGCCGTTCTCGCCGTTCTACCTGATGGCCAGCGCCTGCGTGGTCGGTGCCTCGATCTGGCTGCTGCTGTTCGCCTACCAGGACATTCCGTACAAACATCAACTGTGGTGGCAGTTCACCCTCGACGCTGACGCACCCCGTGGCCTGCGTTCGGCCCTGGGCAGCGCCGTGCTGCTGGTGATCGTCGCCCTGACCTGGCTGCTGCGCACTGCGCGGCCGGTGATCCACCTGCCCGACAGCGAGGAACTGCACAAGGCGGCGAAGATCCTGATGACCTCCGATCAGCCGGACGGTGGCCTGGCGCTGACGGGTGACAAGGCCCTGCTCTTCCACCCCAACGATAACGCCTTCATGATGTACGCCCGCCGCGGGCGGAGCCTGGTGGCGCTGTACGACCCCATTGGCTCGACCCAGCAACGGGCGGAAATGATCTGGCAGTTCCGTGACCTGTGCGATTTCCATCATGCCCGCCCGGTGTTTTACCAGGTGCGTGCCGAGAACCTGCCGTTCTACATGGACATCGGCCTGACTGCGATCAAGCTGGGCGAGGAAGCCCGGGTGGACCTGGAACGCTTCGACCTGGAAGCCAAGGGCAAGGAGATGAAGGACCTGCGCTACACCTGGAACCGCGGTACCCGCGACGGCCTGTCGCTGGAGATCCACGAACCGGGCCAGGCGCCGCTGGACGAGCTGAAGGTGATTTCCGATGCCTGGCTGACCGGCAAGAACGTTCGGGAAAAAGGCTTCTCCCTGGGTCGTTTCAGCCCGGAGTACCTGCAGCATTTTCGTATTGCAATCATTCATTTCGAGGGACGCCCCGTGGCGTTCGCCAACCTGCTCGAGACCCACAGCCATGAGCTGGCCAGTCTCGACCTGATGCGCGCACACCCCGAGGCACCAAAGCTGACCATGGAGTTCATGATGGTCGGCCTGATCCAACATTATAAGAGTCATGGTTACGCGCGCTTCAGCCTGGGCATGGTGCCGTTGTCGGGCCTGCAACCACGTCGCGGCGCACCGCTGACCCAGCGCCTGGGTTCGATGGTGTTCCGCCGTGGCGAGCAGCTCTACAACTTCCAGGGCCTGCGGCGCTTCAAGGATAAATTCCAGCCCGACTGGGAACCCCGTTACATGGCCGTGCCCGCAGGACTCGATCCGCTGGTGGCACTGGCCGATACCGCCGCCCTTATCGCGGGCGGCCTGACAGGATTGGTGAAACGCTGATGATTCGACGCAACTGGCGTAAAGGGCTGGCGGTCGTGGTGGTAGTGATCGCTGGCGCCGCGGCGGTCTACTGGTACATGAACCGCCCCGCCCCCGCGCCCCTTCTAGAACAGGTGAAGCTGGACGACGGCAACACCGTGACCCTGGTCACCCCCGGCAGCCACATCAAGGCCCGGGTCGTGCTGTCGGTGCCGGCCGAACAGGCACTGACCGACAAGCAACTGACCGACCTCAGCAAGGACGGCTCGGCGCAGTTGGTGCAGGTACTGTTGGCCAAGTCCGACTGCGACGAGCAGGAAAACGACATCAAGGCCGCCGCCCAGCACCTGGACGGCCCGGTGACCGTGTTCGGCGGCATTGGCTCCGGCGCGGCCGAAGCCTGGTCATGGCTGGCCAAGCAGACCGACGACAAGGCCACCGCCGTGTCGGTGGGCTTCAGCCTGGAACAGCCTGGCTGTGCCACCCCGCTGCCGAAGAAGGCCGACCACGGCCACTGGATCGTCGCCTGGAACGACAACCCGGACGACGCCAGCGCCTCGTTCGTGCGCGACACCCCCAACGCCGAGACCAGCATCAGCGACTACGACGTGCACCTGCCGCAGGTGCTCAAGAACGAGCTGACCAAGCTGCTGGTGGGCGACAACAAGGACGCCCTGAGCATGCCCGTGGTGGAAGTGCCGGCTGGCCAGGCCACCGACACCGTGACCCTGTTCCTGTCCGGCGACGGCGGCTGGCGCGACCTGGACCGCGACGTTGCGGGCGAGATGGCGAAGATGGGCTACCCGGTGGTGGGCATCGACATGCTGCGCTACTACTGGCAGCACAAGACGCCTGAGCAAAGCGCCGAGGACCTGTCCGCGCTGATGCTGCACTACCGCCAGAAGTGGGGCACCAAGCGCTTCATCCTGGCCGGTTATTCGTTCGGCGCCGACGTGCTGCCTGCGACCTACAACCGCCTGCCGGCCGATGACCAGAAGCGCATCGACGGCGTGCTGCTGCTGGCCTTCGCCCGCAGCGGCAGCTTCGAGATCGAGGTCGAGGGTTGGCTGGGCAACGCCGGCAAGGAAGCACCGACCGGGCCGGAAATCGCCAAGATGCCGCAGAACAAGATTCTGTGCGTGTACGGTGTCGAGGAGGCCGATGAAACCGGCTGCACCGACAACAAGACCTACACCGGCGAGACCCTCAAGCTGCCTGGCGGCCACCACTTCGATGAAGATTACCCGGCGCTGGCCAAGCGCCTGATCGACGCCATCGAGAAGCTGCAAGGCAAGCCACCGGCCAAGGCCAACTAAGGTCCTGCCCCACCGTTAAAAAAGCCTCCCTTGTGGAGGCTTTTTTGTGCGCACAACCAACTTGTGGGAGCTGGCTTGCCAGCGAGCTGTTGAGGCCCCAAAAGCTCGCTGGCAAGCCAGCTCCCACAAGGACAATTACAGCCACCGCCTACTGCGTCGACCAGGCCGCCAGGTAATCCGCCACCACCTGCACCCGGCGTGGCAAGCCACCCTGGTAAGGATGCACCAGGAACAAAGGCGCGCTGGAGGTCTGGTACTCACGCAGCAGCCACACCAACCTGCCCTCTGCCAGGTCCTCGTGCAGCATGTATGACGGCAACCTGGCCACCCCGGCCCCCGCCAGCGCAGCTTTCTTCAGCAGGCTGTAATGGTTGCTGGCGAACGGCCCGGCCACGGCCACGCGGATCAGCTCATGCTGCAGGTGGTAGCGCCACTCCTCCCGTCCACTGTAGTGGCTGTTGAGCAGGCAGGCGTGCGCGGCCAGGTCCTGCGGGGTTTGCGGGGCCGGCCGCGCAGCCAGGTAGGCCGGGCTGGCGCAGGTAATCTCCTGCATGGTCAGCAGCGGCCGCGCCACCAGGCGCTCGTCGCTGGCCACGCTCTCGCGCACCGCCAGGTCAAAGCCCTCGCGGGCCAGGTCGCGGTAGGCGTTGCTCAGGTCCAACTCCAGGTTGATCTGCGGGTAATCGCGGCCCAGCGCCAGCAGCAACCCTTCGAAAAAAGTCTCGCCCAGGGACACCGGCACCGTCAGCCGCACCGGCCCGGCCAGCTCGTCCTTGAGCTGCGCCAAAGCCCGATGGGCGCGCTGCATCTGCGCCACAAGGGCCTGCGCCTCCGGCAACAGCGCCGCGCCCGCCGCTGTAAGGCTCAAACGCCGGGTGCTGCGGTGCAGCAGTTGCACGCCGTGGCCGGCCTCCAGGGCGCTGATGCGCTTGGACAGCTGCCCCTTGCTCCAGCCCAGCTGCTCGGCGGCCCGGGTAAAGGTGCCCGCCTCGACCAGCACGGCGAAGGCCGCCAGGTCATCAAGTTCGCTCATGGATTGTTTCCATATGAAAACCAAAGGTTGCCTATTAGAGGGATTATCCGCGAAAAGCAAATGCCTACACTGGTCGCACACTCTCCCCACGAGGATTCAGCCATGAAGATTCTGTTGCTCGGTGCCAGCGGCACCGTCGGTTCCGCCATCGCCAGCGAGCTTGCCCAGCGCCACGAGGTCGTTCGCGTGGGCCGCACCAGCGGTGACTTCCAGGTGGACATCAGCGACCCGGCTTCCATCCGCGCGCTGTTCGAGCAGACCGGGCGTTTCGATGCCCTGGTCAGCGCCGTAGGCAGCGTCACCTTCAAGCCACTGGGGGAAATGACCGACAGCGATTTCAGCCTCGGCCTGCACAACAAGCTGATGGGGCAGGTAAACCTGCTGTTGATCGGCCGCGAGTTCGCCAACGACGGCGCCTCGTTCACCCTGACCTCGGGCATTCTCAACCGCGACCCGATCCGTAGCGGCGCTTCGGCGGCCATGGTCAACGGCGCGCTGGACGCCTTCGTTCGCGCCGCAGCCATCGAACTGCCTCGCGGCCTGCGCATCAACGCCGTCAGCCCTACGGTGCTGGTGGAAGCCATGGGCAGCTACGCGCCTTACTTCCGCGGCTACAAGCCGGTGCCCGCCGCCGAGGTGGCACTGGCCTACGCCAAGAGCGTGGAAGGCCTGCAGACCGGCCAGGTGTTTATCGTCGGCTAGCGGGCCGCAGAATTTTCACTTCTGCTGTGCTAGGGTGCGCCCCACTGACCAGGAGGCCCCCGATGCGCGTTGCCCGTAATCTGCTGTGTTTTGCCCTGCTACCGCTGTTCGCCGGTTGCCAGCTGTTCGCCTCCGCGCCCAGCCAGCCTTCCCACGCCGACCTCACGCGCATGCAGGGCGTGCTGATGGGCAATAACGGCCACTTGCTGTTCCAGCCCTGCGGCGAACAGCGCCACTACACCGTCACCGATGTCGGTAATACTGGCGTGCTGCAGGAAGCCGCCGGCATCGTCGGCAAGTCCGGGCAGGTCTACGCCGACGTGCGCGGGCGCTTCGAGGCCAGCAAGACCGGCGGCCTGGACGGCACCATCGACCTGCGCCAGTTCTACCGCCTGGAACGCTCCACCACCGCCTGCAACGACCCCAACTTCAAGCTGCTGACCCTGCGCGCCGCCGGCACCGAGCCGTCTAAGTGGGAGCTGCGCGCCAGCGGCAAGGGCCTGGAGCTGAGCCGCGCCGACCAGCCACCGCTGGCCGTGCCCTTCGTCGAGGAAACCCTGCCCGACGGCCGCCTGAGCCTGAGCACCGAGGCCAACGGCCTGAAGGTGGAATTGTGGGTGGCCCCCCAGCGCTGCGTAGACCCGACCACCGGCGGGGTGATGCAGATGAGCGCCGAATTGCGCGTCAATGACCAGCCGTACCGGGGCTGCGCCTACTTCGGTGGCGCCCGCAACGACTGAAGATCTGCCGTCGGGCAGTTAAAACCTGACGGCAATCGCCTCCGAACGCTTATAATGGCCGGTTAGTGCAAAGCTGCCGGGTCAACCCTGTGGCCCGGATATTGGACCCTGTCATGTTACGAATCACCGAACTCAAACTGCCCGTGGACCACGCCGACGAGGCCCTGCGCCCGGCCATCGTGCAGCGCCTGGGGATCGCCGACGCCGATCTGCTGGACTTCACCCTGTTCAAGCGCAGCTACGACGCGCGCAAGAAGAACAGCGAGCTGCAATTCATCTACACCATCGACCTCAACGTGCGCGACGAAGCCGCCGTGCTGGCGCGCTTCGCCGAGGACCGCAACGTCGGCCCGGCGCCGGACGTCAGCTACAAGGTGGTGGGCCATGCCCCCGAAGGCCTGGAAGAACGCCCACTGGTAGTCGGCTTCGGCCCGTGCGGCATCTTCGCCGCCCTGCTGCTGGCGCAGATGGGCTTCAAGCCGATCGTGCTGGAGCGTGGCAAGGAAGTGCGCCAGCGCACCAAGGACACCTGGGGCCTGTGGCGTAAAAGCGTGCTCAATCCCGAGTCCAACGTGCAGTTCGGCGAAGGCGGCGCAGGCACCTTCTCCGACGGCAAGCTGTACAGCCAGATCAAGGACCCGCTGCACCACGGCCGCAAAGTGCTGCACGAGTTCGTCAAATCCGGCGCGCCGGAAGAGATCCTCTACGTCAGCAAGCCGCACATCGGCACCTTCCGTCTCACCGGCATGGTCGAGACGATGCGCAAGGAGATCGAGGCCCTGGGCGGCGAGATTCGTTTCGAGCACAAGGTCACCGACCTGCTGATCGACAACGAACAGCTGCAAGGCGTGGTGCTGGAGAACGGCGAACAGTTGATGTCCCGCCATGTGGTCATGGCCCTGGGCCACAGCGCCCGCGACACCTTCCGCATGCTGCACGCCCGCGGCGTGTTCATGGAAGCCAAGCCGTTCTCCATCGGCTTCCGCATCGAGCACCCGCAAGGCCTGATCGACCAGGCGCGCCTGGGCAAGTACGCCGGCCACCCAAAGCTGGGCGCCGCCGACTACAAGCTGGTGCACCACGCCAAGAACGGCCGCTCGGTGTACAGCTTCTGCATGTGCCCGGGCGGCACCGTGGTAGCCGCCACTTCCGAGCCAGGCCGGGTGGTCACCAACGGCATGAGCCAGTACTCGCGCAACGAGCGCAATGCCAACTCGGGCATCGTCGTTGGCATTACCCCGGAAGTCGACTACCCGGGTGGCCCGCTGGCCGGCATCGAGCTGCAGGAAAAGCTGGAGTCCACCGCCTACCTGCTGGGTGGCAGCAACTACCAGGCGCCGGCGCAACTGGTGGGCGATTTCATCGCCAACACGCCGTCCACGGCCTTGGGTGACGTGGAACCTTCCTACAAACCGGGCGTGTCCCTGGGCGACCTGGCGCTGTCGCTGCCGGCCTTCGCCATCGAGGCGATCCGCGAAGCACTGCCGGCCTTCGACAAGCAGATCCGCGGCTTCGCCCGCCCGGACGCGATCCTCACCGGCATCGAGACCCGCACCTCGTCGCCGCTGCGCATCACCCGTGATGCCAGCTTCCAGAGCCTCAACGTCAAGGGCCTGTTCCCGGCCGGCGAAGGCGCTGGTTACGCCGGTGGCATCCTGTCCGCCGGCGTGGACGGCATCCGCATCGCCGAAGCCGTAGCCCGCAGCATGCTGGGCATCGACGCCTGATAACCCCTGTAGCAGCTGCCGAAGGCGGCGTCCGAAGCACCTGGGTGCTCAAGACGCAGCCTGCGGCAGCTGCTACGGGAAATGTCCTACATCCGAATCAGACACGTCCTATCTCCCCTGGCGTCCTTCGCTGTTAGGGTCCACTGCCCTGCCTTGCCTGCCATTTTTGTTATAACAAAAACGAATATAACTTTTGTTTTAACAACTGCCGGTACGGGTTAGGGTGTCCCCCTTCGAACACCAGGATGGAGCGCGACCGTGCCTCTGCGTAGTACTTTGACACGTTTCTTTCAGTTGGAAGCGGCCAGCGGCCTGCTGCTGATCGCGGCCGCCGTGCTGGCGCTGATCATCAACAATTCGCCGCTCTCCGGCCTGTACCACAGCTTCCTCGACACGCCGGTAGTGGCCCAGGTTGGCGCCTTGCAAATCGCCAAGCCGCTGCTGCTGTGGATCAACGACGGGCTGATGGCGCTGTTCTTCCTGATCATTGGCCTGGAGGTGAAACGCGAAGTGCTGGAGGGCCAGCTGTCCAGCGTCTCGCAGGTAGCCCTGCCGGGCGCCGCAGCCATTGGCGGCATGGTGGTGCCGGCGCTGATCTTCTGGGCCCTGAACAAGGACAACCCCGCCGCCCTCAGTGGCTGGGCCATTCCCATGGCCACCGACATTGCCTTCGCCCTGGGCGTGCTGGCCCTGTTGGGCAAGCGCGTGCCGGTGTCGTTGAAGCTGTTCCTCATGACCCTGGCGATCATCGACGACCTGGGCGCCATCGTGGTCATCGCCCTGTTCTATTCGGGGGCCATCTCCAGCCTGGCGCTGATGCTGGCGGGCGCTTGCCTGCTGGCCCTGATCGCCATGAACCGCCTGGGGGTGGTGAAGCTGGCGCCCTACCTGGTGGTGGGCGCCATCCTTTGGGTGTGCGTGCTCAAGAGCGGGGTGCACGCCACCCTGGCGGGCGTCACCCTGGCCTTCTGCATTCCCTTGCGCACCCGCAACGCCGAGCCATCGCCGTCGCGCAGCCTGGAGCATGCCCTGCACCCCTGGGTGGCCTACGCCATCCTGCCGCTGTTTGCCTTCGCCAACGCCGGCGTGCCACTGGCGGGCGTGACCCTGGAAAGCTTCACCCACCACGTGCCGTTGGGCATCGCCACCGGCTTGCTGGTGGGCAAGACCTTGGGCGTGTTCGGCCTGACCTGGCTGGCGATCAAGGCAGGCCTGGCGGCACTGCCCGAAGGCGCCAGCTGGAGGCAGCTGCTGGGGGTGTCGATACTGTGCGGCATCGGCTTTACCATGAGTCTGTTCGTCGGCTCGTTGGCCTACGTGCCGGGGCAAAGCCCGTTCGCCGGCGAGGACCGCATGGGCATCCTGACGGGCTCGATCCTGGCGGCGTTCATCGGTTATGCGGTGACAGCGATGGCCAGCCGCAAAGCCTGACCTGGCCATGCGGCACAAAAAAACCCGGCCTAGGCCGGGTTTTTCGTGTGCTGCGTGCGGGTATCAGTGCGAAACGCGGCTGGTACCGTCCACGGTCATGATGCGCACACGCTCGCCGACGCGGAAGATCTCGTTTTCCTGCACCTGCTGCACGTAGGCACGCATGCTGCCGTCGTCTTCGCGCACGGTGATTTCCACGCCTTGGGCGCGGGTCATGCCTTCTTCGGCAGCGGAGCCTACCAGGCCACCGGCCACGGCGCCGATCACGGCGGTGATGATGCTGCCACGGCCGCCACCGATGGCGCTACCGGCCACGCCGCCGACCACGGCGCCGGCGCCAGCGCCGATCGGGGTCTTGGTGCCTTCGATTTTCACCGGGCGCAGGGACTCGATGGTGCCCATGCGCACGGTTTGCACACGACGTGCTTCATCACGCGAGTAGGTGTCGCCCTGCAGGTTGGAGACGCAACCACCCAGGAACAGGGACGAAGTCGTGAAGCAGGCAAGAAGCAGTGCGGATTTACGCATGAAAATTCTCCGTGGGGCGTAGGTGCCCATTAAACGCTGGCCGTCGCAGGGTGTCACGACGCCAGCTGTAATAAATTGCGTCCATTCAGCTGAAGTACAGCCGTTCTGGCGGGCTTTGGAGGGCCGACGAAATGGCACGCTTGCGTGCAATCATGCCACATCGTCTGGACAACTGAGGAGAGGAAAAGGTCTGCCGCGCCGATCAGGGGGCCAGGCGCTCGCGCTGCCAGGCCTGGTCCACCAGGCGGTAGTTGAGCCGATCGTGCAGGCGGCTGGAGCGCCCCTGCCAGAACTCGATGCGCTCGGGCACAAGGCGGAAGCCGCCCCAGTGCTCGGGACAGTGGGGCTGGGTGTCGCTGAAGCGCTGCTCGGTGGCCTTGAGCAGGCCCTCGAGTTCAGCGCGGTCGGCGATCACCCGGCTCTGCGGCGAGGCCCAGGCACCCAGGCGGCTGCCCAGCGGGCGCACCTGGAAGTAGGCGTCGGACTCGTCATGGCTGACCTTGCTCACCCGCCCTTCGATGCGCACCTGGCGCTCCAGGGTGGGCCAGAAGAACGTCATGGCGGCAAAGGGGTTGGCGTCCAGCTGCCGGCCCTTGTCGCTTTCGTAGTTGGTGAAGAAGGTAAAGCCATGGGGGTCCAGGGCCTTGAGCAACAGCACGCGGCAGTGTGGCCGGCCCTGTGCATCGACGGTGGCCAACGTCATGGCGTTGGCCTCCACGGGCGCTTGCTCGGTGGCAAGCGCTTCTTCGAACCAGCGCGTGAACAGCGCAAACGGCTCGACCGGGGCATTCGCCTCGGTCAGGCCGTCACGGGTGTAGTCACGGCGCATGTCGGCGAGTGCCTGGGTCATTGCGCGCTTCCTGGACTATCAGTTCTGGGTCTGGGCTACCGCGTCAGCCTTTTTCTTGGCCGGCGCTGCCGCCTTGGCAGGGGTCACTTTCTTCTTGGCCGCGGGTTTGGCCGGGGCCTTCTTCGCGGTGGCTTTCTTGGCCGCGGCTTTCTTGCTGGCCGGCGCCGGTGCTACCACTGGCTTGACGTCCTGGGTGGCGACCATTTCGGCCACTGGCGGCGTTGGCGAGTTGTACTTGGCAACCAGGGCCACCATGGTTTCCTGCGGGGTCAGCAGGATTTCGACACGGCGGTTCAGGGCACGGCCCTGGGCGCTGTCGTTGGCGGCACGTGGCATCAGCGAGCCCATGCCACGCATGGCCAGGCGCTTACGGTCCAGGCCGCTCAGGTGGAAGATGGCAGCCACGGAACCCGCACGTTTCTGGCTGATTTCCTGCACGTCGGCGGCGCCGCTGGCGTCAGCGTGGCCCAGGACCAGCACGGCGGTCTTGGGGTCGTTCTCGACGGCCTTGGCGATGTTGGTGATGGGGCTCAGGGTGATAGGCAGCAGCAGTTCGGGACGGCGCGGGTTGAAGCTGCTGTCGATCGGGGCGATGACCACCAGCACGTCTTCGCGGCGCTCGACCTGGAAGTTGCTGCCCTTGACCGCTTCACGCACTTTCGGCTCGTAGCTGTCGAGCCACGCCTGGGTCATCTTGGTGTCGATCTTGGGCACCACGGCAACGGCCGGGGCGGCTGGCTTGGCGGCATCGCTGCTGCCGCCGAACGGCCAGTACCAGTGCTTGCCGGTGTCGGCAGGCGCGGCGGCAACGGCAGGGGCAACTACAGGGGCGGCTGCAGACTTGGCTTCATCCTTGGCAACTTTGTCGTTGATCGCGCCGGCCACGTTCTTGTCGGCTGCGTGGTCCGCAGCACCGAACGGCCACCAGCGGAAGCCGCTGTTGTCTGCCGTGCTGTTCTGTGGAGTCTGGGCGCAACCGGTCACGGCCAGGCACAGGGCAAACGCGATGGATTTATTGGAGTACATAAGCTTTCCACAAGGATGAGGTTGATACAAAGCGGGTTAGAAAACCCGTTTAAACCGTTGATTTGATATTAGATGAATCGACCGCTTGCAACTGCCCGTCGGTCGATTCGCGCAGTTTATAGACAAGTGGCAAGTACCCGCACCAGCTTTTGTGCGCGCGGGTCCATCAGGATGTACGGGCCCAGCGTGTTGGTGACGAAACCGAAGGCCACGTCGCGCTCGGGATCGGCAAAACCAACCGAGCCACCGGCGCCAGGATGACCGAACGCCTTGGCCCCGAGGCCGAAGGTGGCGTTGGCCAGGGCCGGCTGGTCGAGCATGCAGCCCAGGCCGAAACGGGTCGGGGTCAGCAGGGTCTTGTCCGGGCCAACGCTGTGCTCGCGGGTCAGTTCGCCCAGCAGTTCGGGCTCCAGCAGGCTGCCGTCGAGCAGGCCGCTGTAGAAGCCCGCCAGGCTGCGGGCATTGCCGTGGCCATTGGCCGCCGGCTGCTGCATGCGCCGCCACTCGGGCTTGTTGGTGCTGGTGAGCACCGACGGCGGATTGGTGAAGGCACGGGTGCTCATGGCGGTGGGCTCGCGCATGGTGACCTGCAGCAGGCGCTGGGCGGCTTCGTCGCCCATGTTGCCCTTGCCACGGGCGATGTGCGCGACGCGGTGGAACTCCGAGTCGGCCAGGCCGACGTGGAAGTCCAGCCCCAGGGGGCGGGCGACCCGGGCGACGATGGACTCGCCGGGGCCGCGGCCATCGGCACGGCGCAGCAGCTCGCCCACCAGCCAGCCGTAGGTGATGGCGGCGTAGCCGTGGCCGGTGCCCGGCGTCCACCAGGGCGCCTCGGCCGCCAGCGCATCGACCATCACCTGCCAGTCATACAGGGCCTCGGGCGGCAGCAGCTCGCGCAGCGCCGGCAGGCCGGCCTGGTGGCAGAGCAGCTGGCGCAGGGTGACGTTTTCCTTGCCCGCCGCAGCGAACTCGGGCCAGTAGCGGGCCACGGGCAGGTCGAGGTCGAGCTTGCCTTCCCCCACCAGTTGCAGCGCCGTGACGGCCGTGAAGGTCTTGGTGCAGGAGAACAGGTTGGCGATGGTGTCGCTGTGCCAGGCTTCCTGGCCGTCCTTGTCGGCGGTGCCCGCCCACAGGTCGATGACCGTCCGCCCGCCCACCTGGATGCACAGCGCTGCGCCACGCTCCTGGGGATCGTCGAACAAGGCGGCAAACGCCTCGCGCACCGCTTCGAATTGAAGCTCGTAATGACCCTGAATCTGCACCCAGTGACTCCTGCACGACATTGAACGAAGTGGCCGGCATTGTTTCAGCCCTTGGGGCTTTTGTGAACAGATGCCGGTCAGTTGGTGGGTATCTTTCTGCATACAGCGTGTAACTGCTGCGGCGAGGGAAATGGCCTGGACCGCAGGGCGCGGCCTTCCCGCGGATGGCCGCCCCGCCGCTGCTACAGGTTATTTGTGGGCTGCGCCGCCTTTGTCGCCTTTCTCGGCCGGGGCTGGTGCGGGCAGGGTCTTGGCCAGCTGGTCCAGGGTGTCCTGGTTGCTCTTGCGCACCGCGGCGATGAAACCCTGGTACGGCACGTCGGTGATGCCCACCAGGCCGAAGTGGCCGTTCTCGCCGTCCAGCAGGCGGCCCGTCACGGGCTGGTCGAGGTACTGGAACCAGTGCACGCCGACGATCGTCGGTTCCTGCAAGGCCGCCTTGAGGAAGCCGGCGTAGGCGTTGCCACGGTCCTCTTCCTTGGCCACTTCCATGGGGCCAGGCCAGAACGGGCCGCGGTCGCGGGAGCCGAAGGTGAACTCGGAGACCAGCACCGGCTTGTCCAACTGGCGCAGGCGGGCGAAGTCATAGCCGTCCTGGGGCTTGGGCGTATAGAAATTGAAGCTGAGCACGTCGCAGTACTGCGCGCACGAGTCCACCGCCTCGGGGCTGGACACGGCGTAGCGGCCACCCAGCAGCAGGTGGTTGGGCGCATGCCACTTCAGGGCGTCGGCGATGGTCTTGAAGTAGGTGTCGGCGAACACGCGCTGGAACTGCTTGAGGTCGGCCTCGATCTCCGGATGTTCCGGGTTGGGCAGCGGCGCCTCGAAGCCGGGGTCTTCCATCAGTTCCCAGGCCGGCAGGCTGATGCCCCAGGCCTTGGACAGGCCCTCCTGGTTGCGGTACTTATCACGCAGCTGCTTGAGGAACGCGCGTTTGGCCGGCACGTCGGTGGTCTGGCGCAGGGTGCCGTAGGCCAGCGCATAGCGCGATTTCGGGTCGTTGCCGGGGCCGGCCCAGGCCAGTTCGTTGTCGGCGAAGTAGCCGATCAGGAACGGGTCGTCGCGGTGGTCGCGGGCGGCGATGGCCACGGCACGCTCGGTGGCCATGGCGAAACGCGGGTCGAACGGGTCAGGCATGCGTCCCCACCAGTCCATGCCGGTGCTGATGCTGGCGTAATCGCCGACAATCGACAACGGCAGCACGTAGGGCACCCGCTGGTTGCCTTCCAGCGCCGGCGCGCTCCAGTTGCCCAACGTGTTGAAGCCCCAGGCCTGCAGGCGGTCCAGGGTGTGCTGCTGCCAGCGAATGGCATCGAACGGCTGCTTCGCGCACGGCGCCTGGGCCGTTGGCGTGCACGGCGTGGCATAGGTGCGTTGCAGGTTGGCGCCATAGAAGTCGAACCAGCGACCGCTGCCGAACCCACGGCCCACGGACGAGCCGTTGCCGTCCTGGTTGTTGCTTTGCCCGTAGTACTGGGCCTCGGGCTCGTCGGCCTTGGGCAGGTGGGTAAACATCCACTCGCGGCCCTGCACGTAGGTGCGGTCGTTGTCGGCGGCCACGGCGTTCACGCCCAGGGAATAGAACGGGTGCCCTTCGGGGGTCACCAGGTACCAGCGGCCATCGCGCTTTTCGGTGCGGAAGAAGCCACTGGCGTTGAACGCCGGCCCCTGGACCAGGCCACCGAACTTGTCCAGCGGTGCCTTGCCGCGCTCGGCCAGCCAGCCCTTGAGCTGCTGCTGTTCGCGGCTGGCGGCGGCCTTGAGTTGATCGTCACTGCTGACCTTTTCCGGCCAGCGCCCACGGTTGAACTGCCCGTACTCGTCGACCAGGTCGGCGTAGGCAGCCTTCTGCAACTCATCGCCCTCCACCACGCCGAAGCGTTCGAGCAGGATGTTCTGGGCCACCGCCGGCTTGTCCATGGACAGGGTCACCGACACCACCTGGCTGGCGGTCAGCTCGCCCTGGCTGCTGGCCAGCAGGGTGCGCTGGCCGTCATGCATCCACGGCATCGGCGGGCCTGCGCGCATGCCCTGGCTGAGGGCCGAATTGGCCTGCAGCGGGATGACCAGGGTCTGCGCCGGGCCGGCCGGCAGGTCGATGCGGCTGGTCAGGGTCTTGCCGTCGTTGCTCTGGATTTTCACGTACAGGGTCACCGCCCAGTCCATGGCGCTCTGGGCACGCAGGGTCATGGCGCTGTCGGCAGACCAGTCCCAGGCCCCGGCCTGGGGCTTGAGGGTGAGGCTCGGCGCGGCCACCGGGTTGAACGTCACCCGGCGCAACACCTCCCCTTCGGCCGTCTGTTCGGCGTTGTACTGCGGCAGGCTGGCATCCGCGACCGTCACCTGTACCACATCGGCGGGACGGACGAAGTTGAACAGCGTCTGCTGCGCACCGGGGGCCGCCAACAGCGGGGTGGTGCACAGCAGTGCGAATACAGCGGGTAACGAACGGCGAATCATGGGGTTCCAGCTCTCCTTGATGGCCGGTGTCGGCCTCGGTCAGGGTTATAGACAGCAAAGCAGGGATTTTTCACCCTGCGTGCTTCAGGAAATTTCGCGACGGAATGGCGGCAGCGCGTTGAGGATTGCCTTGCCATAGCGCTGGGTGACCAGGCGCCGGTCCAGCAGGGTGATGGTGCCGCGGTCCTGTTCGGTGCGCAGCAACCGGCCACAGGCCTGGATCAGCTTCAGGGACGCGTCGGGCACGGCGATTTCCATGAATGGATTGCCGCCCCGCGCTTCGATCCACTCGGCCAGGGCCGCTTCCACCGGGTCGTCCGGCACGGCGAAGGGGATCTTGGCGATGACCACGTGCTCGCAGTAGGCACCCGGCAAATCGACACCTTCGGCGAAGCTGGCCAGGCCGAACAGCACGCTGGAATCGCCGCCATCGACGCGCGCCTTGTGCTTGTTCAAGGTTTCCTGCTTGGACAGGTTGCCCTGGATGAACACCTGCTTGCGCCAGTCGCGGTCCAGGCCGTCGAACACGTCCTGCATCTGCCGGCGCGAGGAGAACAGCACCAGGGTGCCGCGCGAGCCTTCCACCAGGCCGGGCAGGTCGCGAATGATGGCCGCGGTGTGCGCCGTGGCGTCGCGCGGGTCGGCGCGCAGGTCTGGCACGCGCAGCAAACCAGCATCCGCGTGGTGGAACGGGCTGGGCACTACGGCGGTAACAGCCGTCTTGGGCAGGCCCGAGCGCATGCGGAAACGGTCGAACTTGCCCAGCGCAGTCAGGGTGGCCGAGGTCACCACCGCGCCATGGGCGACGTTCCACAGGTTGCGCCGCAGCATCTCGGCGGCCAGGATGGGGCTGGCGTTGACCTCGATGTCGAACATGGCGCCGGCCTCGGCCAGGGTCAACCAGCGCGCCATGGGCGGGCTGTCTTCCGGGTCCTCGGCGGTGAAAGCGGTCCACAGCTCCCAGTTGCCCAGGGCGCGGGACTGCAGGCTGCCGAACAGCGGATACCATTCCTCGGCCTGGTGGCTGGGGATGCCGATACTCTTCTCGGCGTCCATGCCTTCCTTGAGCAGGTCGGCCAGGCGGGTGAACAGGTCATTGAGACGGGCAAAGCCCTTCTTCAGCTCGATGCCCATTTCACGCATGTGCTCGGGCACCACGCCGCCGACGAAGCGATGGCGTGGGCGTTCGCGGCCTTCCATGTCCTCGCCGGCGCGGAAATCGGCCAGTTGCTCGCAGGCACTGAACATGAACTGCTGGTGGTTCTTGATCTCGCGCGCCAGCTCCGGCACCTGCTCGATCCACTTGCCCAGGTCACCCGGCAGCGGGTGCTGGGCCAGCAGCTTGGTAAGGTTCTTGGCCGTGCTTTCCAGCCAGTCGGCGGTGGAGCGCAGGCGGGTGTAATGGGCGAAATGGCCGATGGCCTTGTCCGGCAGGTGGTGGCCTTCGTCGAACACGTACATGGTGTCGCGCGGGTCGGGCAGCACGGCGCCGCCGCCCAGGGCCAGGTCGGCCAGCACCATGTCGTGGTTGGTGACGATCACGTCGACCTTGCCCATGCCTTCGCGGGCCTTGTAGAAGGCGCACTGCTGGAAGTTGGGGCAATGGCGGCTGGTGCACTGGCTATGGTCGGTGGTGACGCGCGCCCAGTCCTTGTCTTCCAGGGCGGTTGCCCAGCTGTCGCGATCACCGTCCCATTTGTTGCCGGCCAGCTTCTCGATCATGCTGGTGAACAGCTTCTGGCTGGCTTCGTCCACCTCGATGCGGAAGCCCTCCTCCTCGAACAGCTGGGCGGTGGCGGTCTGCGCGTGGCCTTCCTGCAACAGGATGTCGAGCTTGGACAGGCACAGGTAGCGCCCACGGCCCTTGGCCAGCGAGAACGTGAAGTTCAGGCCGCTGTTCTTCATCAGGTCCGGCAGGTCCTTGTAGACGATCTGCTCCTGCAGGGCGACGGTGGCCGTGGCAATGACCAGGCGCTTGCCCGCTTCCTTGGCAGCCGCGATCGCCGCCAGGCTGTAGGCCACGGTCTTGCCGGTGCCGGTGCCGGCCTCGACGGCCACCACGGCGCATTCGCCCGAGCGACGCCCTTCGTCGTCACACTCGATGTCGCCCAGTACCTTGGCGACTTCGGCGATCATCAAGCGCTGGCCATAGCGAGGCTTGAGGCTCTTGGCTTCGAGGAAACGCGTGTAGGCGCCCTGGATCTGGGTTTTGAGTTGGTTGCTGATCATGATTCTGGGGCGTGAACGCCTGGATAAATTTTCAGTGTTTCATTAAGGGCCGCTATCATACCCCGCTAAACCCTCGCGCGCTGAACGGAGATCCACATGGCTGCATATGCCCCCCTCTACACCTTGCATGTCTGGGCAGCACTCATCTGGGTGGGCGGCATGTTCTTCGCCTGGCTGGTGCTGCGCCCGGCGGCGGTTACAGCCCTGGAGGCACCTGCGCGGCTGAAGCTGTGGGCGGAAGTTTTCCGACGCTTTTTTCTCTGGGTCTGGCTGGCCGTGCTGATTCTTCCGATAAGTGGCATCGCCATGATCCAGATCAGCTTCAGCGGGTTCGAGACCGCGCCGCGCTACGTGCAGGTGATGATGGGCTTGTACCTGGTGATGGTGGCGTTGTTCATTCGCATCACAATGCTGCAGTTGCCGACGTTCAATACGGCGGTCCAGGCCCAGGACTGGGCCACGGCGGGTACCAGCCTGGCGCAGATACGCCGGCTGGTGGGCATCAACCTGATCATCGGGTTCCTGCTGGTGGCGGTGGCCGCGGCGCGGCCACCGTTCTGACGCTGCCTACAGGCGCTGCACCGTCAGCGCGCCCGGCTGGCCGGCAACACCGGGTTCGCCCGGCTGGCCAGGGCGGCCGGCCTTGGCACCGGCGGTGCTATAGATGAAGCAGCCCTTGGCCTTGCCACCGGCACCGGCCTTGCCCGCTGCACCCGCCAGGCCGCCGACGCCGCCGTCGAGTTGCACCTTGATGGCGTCGTTGGGGTAGTCGCGGGGCACCTGCAGGCGCACTTGCGCGCCGTTGGCGCCGTCATGGCCGTTGCCGCCGTTGAGGCCATCGGCACCGCGGCCGGCCTCGCCCCACAGGCAGCCCGGCGCCTGGCCGTTGGCGCCGTCGAGGCCGAAGTAGCCTGGCGCGCCGGCGCCGCCACGGGCGTCCACCGCCAGTTGCGGGCCTTGCAGCGCTTGCAGTTGAAGCACCAGGTTGCGCCCAGGCAGCGCGGCCTTCTCATAGGTGCCGGGGGCGCCACGGGCAAGAATCTGGCTGCCTTCGCCCAGTTCGGCGCGGCGCGCCTCGATACGCAGCTCCTGCTGGCCCGGCACGATGGCGATGCGCGCCTCATGGCCCAGGCGCAGCTCGCCCACCTTCAGTTCCACCAGGTTGTCCGGCACCAGCAGGGTGGCGTAGTCCTCCACCACCAGGCGGTCGAGGGTCAGCACGCCGTCCTTGCCCGGCAGACGCATCAATGAATGAGGTTCGACACTCAGGCTTTCGGCCATCGCCAAAGGCGTGAACAACGCCGCTACCAGACACAACCTACGCATTGTTGCTCTCCTGCACCGACCGGGTCGGAATTGAACGCACATGAAATATACCCACCAGCAGGATCTGCAGGCGGTCAAACCAGGGATGGGTGCGGCCACGCAGGCTGGCCTGGAACAGCAGGACTTCCAGCACGTGCAGAAGCATCAGCGTCGCGCCGGTGAAGTTGATCAGCGTGCGGAACGGATGTGTCATGGGCATGAGCAGATTGACCAGCACCACCCACCAGAACAACACCGTCAAGGCCTTGCCCAGGGTACACCACCACGCCATGCCCGCCCCCATTGATTATTCTTTCCCCGCACAGTAACGCCGGGGTGGTGTTTGTGCCATATCTGCATGAACAAAAAATGACAGTATTGTGCTGACAATCCGTAGCCGCTGCCGCCAGGCTGCGCTGGCCGGTGTGAACCCTGAAGAACTTCAGCGCAGCACAGGACCAGCGCAGCCTGGCGGCAGCGGCTACAGCACGCGTGACTAGCGGTTGATGTGCAGCTCCACGCGGCGGTTTTTCGCCCGGCCCTCGTCGGTGTCGTTGTCGGCCACCGGCTTGCGTTCGCCGTCGCCTTCGCTGGTCACCTTGTTGGCAGGCACGCCCTGGCTGATCAGGAACTTCGCCACGCTGTCGGCACGCCGCTCCGAGAGCTTCTGGTTGTAGGCATCGCTGCCCTTGCTGTCGGTATTGCCCACCACCTTGATGCTCACCACGTCGGCGGCCTTGAGCTTGTCGAGCAAGGCGACCAGCTGGTTGCGCGCCTCCTGGGTCAGGGCCGAGGAATCGAAGGCAAACAGCACGTTGCCGGCGTCGCTCAGGGTGATCACTTCTTCGGGTACGGGGGTGGGTTCAGGGGCCTTCACGGTCGCCGGGTACTGCGGCAACGGGCAACCCATGTGGTCCACCGGGGTGTTGGGCGGGGTGCCCGGGCAATGGTCGCGGCGGTCGAACACGCCGTCGCCGTCCTCGTCGCCATCCTGCGCGTAACAGATCAAGCCACCGGTGATCGCGCCCAATACCCCCAGGCCGCCGGCCCAGGAAGAGCTCTTGATGGCGCCTAGGCCGCCACCCACCACACCACCGATAAGGCTGCAGATAGGCCAGTTCCTTTGATTGAGCGGGGCACTGCCATCACTGGTAGTGGCGCAACCGGAGAGAACACTGCTGACCAGAAGAACGGGAAGTGCTGCCCGCCAGATTAATCTCATATGAATGCTCCTGTGTCACCGGCCGGTGCCGGTAACACAGGAGTAAAGACCGGCCTGTGAAATTCACAAGCCGCGCGGGGCGAGGTTTTCAGCGGTCGATGCGGATCTCCACGCGACGGTTCTGCGCGCGGCCATCGGCAGTCTTGTTGCTGGCGACAGGCTGGGTCTCGCCGGCGCCACTGATGGACACGAAGCTTGAGCGAGGAATGCCTGCGCCTACCAGGTAGTCGACAACCGAATGGGCGCGGCGGTCGGACAGCTTTTTGTTGTAGCCAGGCTTGCCGACGCTGTCGGTATGGCCGGTCACGGTCAGCTGGGTAGAAGGCGCCTCGGTCTTCAGCTTGGTGGCGACCTTGTCCAACTGCATCTTGTCAGGGCCGGTCAACTTGGCCGAGTCGAACTCGAAGTGCACGTCACGAATGACGATGACTTCCTGCTTGGGCAGCGGCGCCGGCTCCGCGACAGGCGCTGGGGCTGGTGGCGGGAATGGGCAGCCGGTGGCATCCACCGGGGTGCCTTTAGGCGTGTGCGGGCACTTGTCGCGGCTGTCCGGCACGCCATCACCGTCCTCGTCGCCATCGCCGTGCACCCAGCAGTAGGCCGCCGCCACGCCGCCGCCCACCAGCACGCCCCAACCGGCGTAGGTGGAGTTCTGCAGCGAGCCCAGCGCCGCACCGGTAACACCCCCGACAGCCGCGCACTTGGGCCAATCGGTCTTCTGCAACCCTGCGCAACCAGTCAACACACTGGTTAGCAGTACCAAAGGTAATGCCTTACTCACTATGCTCATCAGGTCTCTCTCCAGATGGGGGGTAAATCGGCGCATGAACCGATGCATTGGGAGTAAAGACGGCACTTTGCAGATGCGCCAGCAATAAGCCATATGGCTAGGCTGCCGACGTGAACAAGGCTACCCTTGGCAGCTCTGACCGAGGACGTTCAATGACCGCACGCTTTTCTTCGCGCACGCCGCAACAAGCCCTGGCCGCCTTGCTGGACCGCTACGCCCCGCAGCGCCTGCTGGTGGTGGGCGCCAGTGATTTCCCGGCCCTGGCCGCCTTCAAGGACGCCCACCCCGACAGCGTCGTCGCCCAGGCCGCGCCGGGCGTGCTGCCGCCGGAACTGGCCAGCCAGCGTTTCGACCTGGCGGTAGTGGTCGACTGCCTGGAACATGTGCCCAAGCGCACGGCCCTGGAGCTGCTGGGCGGCATCCGCAACCTCAACGCCAGCCGCCTGGCCGTGCTGGTGGACCTGGCGGCCAGCGGCTGGAGCGAAACCGACTTCTATGCCCTGGCGCTGCAGGCCAACGAGCGCTTCCAGCGCGACGAACAGGTGCTGACCCTGTTCAACTACGACCTGCGCGAATACAAGCAGGTGCCTGACTGGCTCAACTCGCGGTTCTGGGCCAACCCGGAAAACTTCGGCAAGTATTGGTGGTGATGCAATGAGTACAAGCATTTGCCCGTGCGGCAGCGGCAACCTGCTGGACGCCTGCTGCGGCCATTACCATGGCGGCGTGCCCGCCCCCGACGCCCAGGCGCTGATGCGCTCGCGCTACAGCGCCTATGTGCTGGGGCTGATCGATTACCTGGTGGCCACCACGCTGCCAGTGCAGCAAGCGGGCCTGGACCGCCAGTCCATCAGCGACTGGAGCGCGCAAAGCACCTGGCTGGGGCTGACCGTGGAAAGCGCCGAGGTGTTCGGCGGGCAGCCGGAGCATGCGTTCGTGACCTTCGTCGCGCGCTGGCATGACCTGGGCGGGGAACACAGCCACCGCGAACGTTCATCCTTCGTACAGAACGGCGGGCGCTGGTACTTCATCGACCCGACCGTGCCGCTGAAGGCTGGCCGCAACGACGCCTGCCCCTGCACCAGCGGGCAGAAATTCAAGAAGTGCTGCGCCGCCTACGTCACGGCATAAGCTTGATATGCCCGGTGTCCGGCGCCGGCGGCGCGGCGGGCGCGCGGGCCTGGCCCATGTCGCTGCCGGCCGGCGCCAGGCTGAACTGCGACAGGTTCAGGCGCGGCGGCTCCACATCGGGCTTCTGCGGCTGCAGGTCGGCACCCGCCTCGGCCACTTCATAGCCAGGGGCCTGCACCTCGACGAACGCCGCCATGTAGCAATCACGTGGCACCCACGGCTCTACCATCTTGCTGGGCTTGCGCACAAAGCCGGGAGCGTCCGGCGGCGGTGCCATTTCGATTTCTTCCATCTGCACCGGCACCGCTTCCACCGTGACGATGATGCCCGCGCGTTCCAGGGTAGAGCGATATTTTTCCGCTGCCTGGGGGTCCAGGTCACTTTTGAGCACCAGCCGCCGGCCGCTGAACAGCGCATCGATACGCGCGCCATCGGACTGGAACAGCTTGGCCAGGTTGGCCTTCACCAGCGCCAGCTGCGCGCCGGGCACCAATTGGCCCCTGAAGACAATTTCGAACAACCCCATCCTGTGCCTCCTGCCTGACGGGCACTGGCCCACCGAGAGTAATGGCATCAGTATGGCCCATCTGCGATTTTGCCAACAAGCGAGCCGTGGCATTGGGTAGACTCAAGGCATCGCGAGGGATCAGCCATGCACACACGGACACTGCGCCTGCTCACCTTCTGCCTGTTCCTGGGCCTGAACGGCTGCGCCAGCTGGTTTGCCGACGACAGCCAGGCCCCGCAGGTGCACCTGCTGGCCGTGGAGGTGGTGAAGGCCAAGCTGGTGCAGCAGAAGTTCATGCTGCACTTCCGCATCGACAACCCTAACGACAGCACCCTCACCGTGCGCGGCCTGCATTACCGCGTGCACCTGGCCGATATCCTGCTGGCCGACGACGAATACGACGAATGGCTGCGCGTGGACGGCCACTCCAGCGCCCGCTTCAACGTGCCGATCCGCACCAACCTGTGGCAGCACCTGCGCGACGTGGTCAAGCTGCTGCGCCACCCCGACCGGCCGATTCCCTACCGGCTGGAGGGGGAACTGAAGACCGGGTGGTTCTGGGGCGATGACGTGGTGCTGCGGCGCAGCGGGGAGATCATGCCTGGGGAGTTGATGGGTAAGTAGCCACAATTACCGGCGCCATCGATCCTGTAGCCGCTGCCGACAGGCTGCGCTCGCTGGTGTGCACATTGGAGATCTTCAGCATAGCCAAGGGCCAGCGCAGCCTTCGGCAGCGGCTACTTCGCCCCCCTCCATATCGAGCCAGGAGGGCTGTAGCTCGGCCTTGCGCACCCCGGTTCGGAATCATCGCCAAGCAGTAGCAAATGGCGGTTTCTGCAAACGACCCTTGTCACCAGAACAGGGCGCTTGGCCCCCCGATGGATTTCACCCATTTCCTTCATCCCCTTCAGCAGGCGCTCAAACAGGGCTTTTTCCATAATGACTCCGCGTCGCAGTGCGAAAGAAGAAAGCCTGGGGAAAAACCTCATTCCTCGCAGTCAGCCGCTTCCGATCCCAACGCAGGACATTTCTTTTATCCCCGCCCTCCCCACCCCCCACCAGCAATGAGATAATTCCCCCCAGTTCTAATTCGGAGACACCCAGATGACCCAGCAACCCCATGTCCATGGCCCTGACTGCAACCACGATCATGACCATGATCACCACCACGACCACGGCCATGTACACGGTCCGCACTGCAACCACGAACCCCAGGAGCCTGTGCGCAACGCCCTGAAGGACGTTGGCCGCAACGACCCGTGCCCCTGCGGCAACGGCAAGAAATTCAAGAAGTGCCACGGCGCCTGATTGAATGATCCACGGCCAGGCGCCCGCGCCCTGGCCGTGGAATACTGAAATGCTTTGAAACAAAAACGCTGGCGCAGTACAACAGTCGTTCTTGATGTAGCCCCCTCAACGTGGAGCGTTTCATGATCGACCTGCATTACTGGACCACCCCCAACGGCCACAAGATCACCCTGTTCCTGGAAGAAGCCGGGCTTGAGTACCAGGTCCATCCGGTGAACATCGGCAAGAACGAACAGTTCGCGCCGGCCTTCCTGAAGATTTCCCCCAACAATCGCATTCCGGCCATTGTCGACAGCCAGCCTGCCGACGGCGGTGAGCCGATTTCGCTGTTCGAGTCCGGGGCCATCCTTTTATACCTGGCGGAAAAGACCGGCCAGTTCCTGCCCAAGGACCTGCGTGGCCGTGAAGAAGTGCTGCAGTGGCTGTTCTGGCAGATGGGCGGCCTGGGGCCGATGGCGGGGCAGAACCACCACTTCAACGTGTTCGCTCCGGAAAAAATCCCCTACGCCATGAAGCGCTACATCGACGAGACTGCGCGCCTGTATGGCGTGCTGGACAAGCGCCTGGCCGACCGCGCCTTCGTGGCAGGCGAGGCCTACAGCATCGCCGACATGGCCATTTACCCCTGGGTGGTGCCTTACCAGCGCCAGAGCCAGGACCTCGACGATTTCCCGAACCTGAAACGCTGGTTCCTGGCCATCCAGGCGCGCCCGGCCACCGGGCGTGCGTACGCCTGGGTCGAGCGGATCAACCCGCCAAAAGCCTGATTTTCGTCGCGCCTCCGGACCTTGCCTGCAAGGCCCGGGGCACCGGCCGTCCTGCCATGCAAATAAAGCTGGCCGCCCGCTTGCGTGGCGTGTGCGCGCTCACTAACGTAGCGCCTTTTAGCCGCCAGCCCCGCAGGAGCTTCCGCCATGGCCTCGCCAGCCTTTACTCACTTCATTCCCCGGTTCGGCGCCGCCGCGACCCTGGCCGGGCTGATCAGCCTGAGCGGTTGCCAGGCCTGGCTCGACAGCCGCTACGCCGACAGCGTGCCGCCCGACAGCGGCGTGCAGCCACTCAAGGGGCTGGCCCAGAACGTCTCGGTGCGCCGCAACGCCAGCGGCATGCCGCTGATCGAAAGCAGCAGCTTCCATGACGCGCTGTTCGCCCAAGGCTACGTGGCCGCCAGCGACCGCATCAGCCAGATGGTGGGCATGCGCCTGCTGGCCCAGGGACGCCTGTCCGAGATGGCCGGCCCGCAGATGCTGGATGTCGACCGCTTCATGCGCGCCGTCAATCTCAAGAAGAATGCCGATGAGCTGTACGCAGCGGCGTCGCCGCGCCTCAAGCGCTTCTTCGAGGTGTACGCCCGCGGCGTCAACGCCTACCTGTTCCGCTACCGCGACAAGCTGCCGATGGACCTGGCCGAGTCGGGCTACAAGCCCGAATACTGGAAGCCGGAAGACTCGGCGCTGATCTTCGCCCTGTTCAATTTCAGCCTGTCGGTGAACCTGCGCGAAGAGCTGGCGTCGCTGACCCTGGCGCAGAAAGTGGGCGTCGACAAGCTGGCCTGGCTGATCCCCACCTACCCGGACGAACCGCTGCCCTTCGACGAGACCGACAAGCTCAAGGGCGTCAGCCTGGCGCAGATCCCGGGCCTGGCCAACGTCGACAAGGTCGCCGGCGACCTGGCGGGCCTGAACCTGTCGAGCATCAGCAGCGGCGACAACTGGGCCATCACCCCGGCGCGCGCCCGCAGCGGCCGCAGCCTGCTGGCCAACGACACGCACCAGCCGCTGGCCAGCCCGTCGCTGTGGAACTACGTGCAGCTCCGCGCGCCGAAGTTCCAGGCAGCGGGCGTCTCCCTGGCGGGCATCCCTGGCATCATGGCCGGCTTCAACGGCAAGGTCGCCTGGGGCATGGCCCCGGCCATGGGCGACAACCAGGACCTGTTCCTGGAGAAGCTGCAACGCCAGGGCAACCAGCTGCAGTACCTGGCCGACGGCAAGTGGCGCCCAGCGGGCGTGCGCCAGGAGACCTTCTTCATCAAGGGCCAGGCGCCGTTGCGCGAAGCCGTGTACGACACCCGCCACGGCGCACTGCTCAACAGCGCCCTGGCCGGCGCCCCGCTCGCCAACGGCCTGGGCCTGGCGCTGCAAACCCCGGACTACAAGGACGACAAGAGCCTGGACGCGCTGTTCGACCTGTCGCGCGCGCAGTCGGTGGAAGCGGCGTCCGATGCCAGCCGTGAGGTTCGCGCCATCGCCGTCAACATGGTCTTTGCCGACGCCCAGCACGTGGGCTGGCAGGTAACCGGCCGCCTGCCCAACCGCCGTGAAGGCCGCGGGCTGGTGCCGTCGCCGGGCTGGGATGGGCGCTACGACTGGGACGGCTACGCCGACGCCATACTGCACCCCTACGACCAGGACCCGCCGCAAGGCTGGCTGGGCACCGCCAACCAGCGCACCGTGCCGAAGGGTTACGGCATGCAGCTGTCCAACTCCTGGTACTACCCGGAGCGCAGCGAGCGCCTGGCCGAACTGGCCGGCGCCGGCAAGCAGGACACGCGCAGCATGATCGCCATGCAGTACGACCAGACCACCACCTTCGCCAACAAGCTCAAGGCGATGTTCCAGGCACCGGGCATGGCTCAGCCGTTGAAGCAGGCCATCGACGCCCTGCCCGCCACCGACCGCGCCAAGGCCCAGGAAGCGCTGACGCGCCTGCTGGCGTTCAACGGCAACCTGGCGCCGCAGTCCGCGGACGCCGCCCTGTACGAACTGTTCCTGCAGGAAAGCGCCAAGCAGACCTTCCTCGACAAACTCGGCCCGCAGGACAGCCAGGCCTGGAAAGCCTTCGTCACCGTGGGCAGCCTGTCGTACTCGGCCCAGGCCGACCACCTGCTGGCGCGCGAGGACAGCCCGTTCTGGGATGACTCGCGCACCCCGCAGAAGGAAGACAAGCCGGCCATCCTGGCCCGCAGCCTGGCGGCGGCGGTCAACGAAGGCGAGCGGCAACTGGACGCCGACCACAAGGCCTGGCAGTGGGGCAACCTGCACCGTTACCAGTGGGCCACCAAGGGTCCGCAGCTGCCCGTGCGCCAGGCCGGTGGCGACCACACCACCCTGAATGCCGCGGCCTACGCCTGGGGCGCGAACTTCGACGTCACCCAGGCGGCGTCCATGCGCTTCATCGTCGACTTCGCGCAGAACGAACCGCTGCTTGCGCAGAACAGCCCGGGCCAGTCCGGCAACCCGGCCAGCCCGCACTACGCCGACGGCATCGATGGCTGGATGAAGGCGCAGTACGTGAGCATTCCGCTGCAGTCGCAGAACTATGACCGCGCCTACGGCACCCAGCGCCTGACGCTGACACCCGGCAAGTAAAGACGCGGCCTGTGGCCGCTGCTACAACCCCGTAGCAGCGGCCCCAGGCCGCGTCCCACTCCCCCACAAAAATCGCAGACGAAAAAAAGCCTGCACAAGGCAGGCTTCTTTTTTGGTACCAGGCGTTCAGTGTTCCTGGTGCCGAATATGGCGCAGCGGACGGGACTCGAACCCGCGACCCCCGGCGTGACAGGCCGGTATTCTAACCGACTGAACTACCGCTGCGCGATACACTGTGAGCGAGTGGTGGGTGATGACGGGATCGAACCGCCGACCCTCTGCTTGTAAGGCAGATGCTCTCCCGGCTGAGCTAATCACCCTTCGTCTCTCGGTGTGGCGCGCATTCTACGGATGGATTCTGCATATGGCAAGCCGCAAAATGACAATTATTGCATCGAGACACCAATCATTTTCTGCAGACGAAAAAAAACCTGCACTAGGCAGGCTTTTTCGTAGGTATCAGGCGTTCAGTGTTCCTGATACCGAATATGGCGCAGCGGACGGGACTCGAACCCGCGACCCCCGGCGTGACAGGCCGGTATTCTAACCGACTGAACTACCGCTGCGCGATACACTGAGTGGTGGGTGATGACGGGATCGAACCGCCGACCCTCTGCTTGTAAGGCAGATGCTCTCCCGGCTGAGCTAATCACCCTTGTCTCTCGGTGTGGCGCGCATTCTACGGACGCACCCAGGGCCTGGCAAGCTCTTTTTTAAATTATTTTTCCAAGCCTTCCAAACACTTAGCGCAGGGTTGGCCTGCGCCCTCACACGGGACAATAATGCGCCCCTTATGTGCTGAGGAGTGATTCACCCCATGTGGTTCAAAAACCTGCTTGTCTACCGTTTGACCCAAGATATTCCTTTCGACGCCGAAGCACTGGAAACCGCATTGGCCACCAAGCCGGCCCGCCCCTGCGCCAGCCAGGAGCTGACCACCTACGGCTTCGTCGCTCCCTTTGGCAAAGGTGAGGACGCGCCCCTGGTTCACGTCAGCGGCGACTTCCTGCTGATCAGCGCCCGCAAGGAAGAACGCATCCTGCCAGGCAGCGTCGTGCGCGACGCCGTCAAGGAGAAGGTCGAAGAGATCGAAGCCGAGCAGATGCGCAAGGTCTACAAGAAAGAGCGCGACCAGATCAAGGACGAGATCATCCAGGCCTTCCTGCCGCGCGCCTTCATCCGCCGCTCGGCCACCTTCGCCGCCATCGCCCCCAAGCAGGGCCTGATCCTGGTGAACTCGGCCAGCCCGAAACGCGCCGAAGACCTGCTGTCCACCCTGCGCGAAGTGCTGGGCTCGCTGCCGGTGCGCCCACTGACCGTGAAGACCTCGCCGACCGCCGTGATGACCGAGTGGGTGAAAACCCAGCAAGCCGCGCCGGACTTCTATGTACTGGACGAGTGCGAACTGCGCGACGTCGAAGAAGACGGCGGCATCGTGCGCTGCAAGCGTCAGGACCTGACCGCCGACGAGATCCAGCTGCACCTGAGCACCGGCAAGCTGGTGACCCAGCTGGCCCTGGCCTGGCAGGACAAGCTGTCGTTCGTGCTGGACGACAAGATGGTGGTCAAGCGCCTGAAGTTCGAGGAACTGCTGCAGGACCAGGCCGAGGAAGACGGCGGCGACGAGGCCCTGGGCCAGCTGGACGCCAGCTTCACCCTGATGATGCTGACCTTCGGCGACTTCCTGCCGGCGCTGTTCGAAGCGCTGGGCGGTGAAGAACTGCCGCAAGGTATCTGATGCGGCCCTGACGCGGCCTACGGCCACTGCTACAAAAACCTGTAGCAGCGGCCGTAGGCCGCGTCATTGCCACCGCAATCCATAATAAGGAAACACCTCCCATGCGCGCCCTGGCCGCCCTCAGCCGCTTCGTCGGCAACACCTTCGCTTACTGGGTCCTGCTGTTCGCCGTGCTGGCGTTGCTGTTCCCGCAATGGTTCGTCGCCCTCAAGGTGCTGATCGTGCCGCTGCTGGGCCTGGTGATGTTCGGCATGGGCCTGACCCTGAAAATGGACGACTTCGCCGAACTCAGCCGCCACCCCTGGCGGGTGCTGCTGGGCGTGGGCGCCCACTTCGTGATTATGCCGGGCATGGCCTGGTTGCTGTGCCAGCTGTTCCACCTGCCGGCCGAGATCGCCGTGGGCGTGATCCTGGTAGGCTGCTGCCCAAGCGGTACTGCCTCCAACGTCATGACCTGGCTGGCCAAGGGCGACCTGGCGCTGTCGGTGGCGATTGCCGCCGTGACCACCCTGCTCGCACCGCTGCTGACGCCGGCGCTGATCTGGCTGCTGGCCTCGGCCTGGCTGCCGGTGTCATTCATGGAGATGTTCTGGTCGATCCTGCAGCTGGTGATGCTGCCGATCGTGCTGGGCGTGGTTGCCCAGCGCCTGCTGGGCGCGCGGGTGCGCTACGCGGTGGAAGTGCTGCCGCTGGTGTCGGTGGTCAGCATTGTCATGATCGTCTGCGCGGTGGTGGCCGCCAGCCAGGCAAAAATCGCCGAGTCGGGCCTGCTGATCATGGCGGTGGTCATCCTGCACAACAGCTTCGGCTTCGTGCTGGGCTACGTCACCGGCCGCCTGTTCAAGCTGCCCCTGGCGCAGCGCAAGTCGCTGGCCCTGGAGGTGGGCATGCAGAACTCCGGCCTGGGCGCCGCCCTGGCCAGCGCGCACTTCTCGCCCCTGGCGGCGGTGCCCAGCGCGCTGTTCAGTGTGTGGCACAACATTTCCGGGGCCCTGCTGGCGACCTTCTTCCGCAAGATGAAAGACCGCCCATAAGGGCTGGCTTGCCCTTGCGCGGCAAAATGTGCACTATAATGCGCATCGACGGGACGACCCGGCGATGCGCTTTTTTATTGCCCAGGGGACGACCCCATCACTGAAACTGGATGATGGAGCGTGCTCATGTCCTGGTTGATTCTATTCTTCGCCGGCCTGTTCGAGGTGGGCTGGGCCATTGGCCTGAAATACACCGACGGCTTTTCCCGCCCCCTGCCTACCCTGCTCACCGTTGCCGCCATGGCGGCCAGCCTTGGCCTGCTGGGCCTGGCCATGCGCGACCTGCCTTTGGGCACCGCCTACGCCATCTGGACCGGCGTGGGCGCGGTGGGCACGGTGATCGCCGGCATCGTGCTGTTCGGCGAATCAGTGGCGCCCATGCGCATCGCCAGCGTGGCGCTGATCATCACCGGCCTGATTGGCCTGAAAATCAGCGCCTGAGCCTCAACGCCTGCTGCTCAACGGCCGGCGCCGCGCAGCTCGCTCACCCGGGCGCGCAGCTGCGCCGGCACCGCGTCGTCGCCCTGCACCGGCTGCCCGGCCACCAGCACCACGCGCGACCACAAGCGGCGGAAGAAGCCCTTGGCCGGGTCGCGGCTGAAGAAACTGCCCCATAGCCCCAGCAACGCCAACGGCACCACCGGTACCGGGGTCTGCTCCAGCACCCGGGTCACGCCGCTCTTGAACTCGTCGATCTCGCCATCGGTGGTCAGCTTGCCCTCGGGGAAGATGCACACCAACTCGCCGTCGGCCAGGTACTGGGCGATGCGCTTGAACGCCTGCTCGTAGACCTGCGGGTCCTCGCTGCGCCCGGCGATGGGAACCGCCCCGGCAGTGCGGAAGATGAAGTTGAGCACCGGCAGGCGGAAGATCTTGTAGTACATCACGAAGCGAATCGGCCGCCGCACCGCGCCACCAATCAGCAGCGCGTCGACGAACGACACGTGGTTGCACACCAGCAGCGCCGGGCCTTCGTCGGGAATGCGCTCGAGGTCGCGGTGCTCCACCCGGTACATGGAATGGCTGAGCAGCCAGATCATGAAACGCATGGTGAACTCGGGGACGATCTTGAAGATGTAGGCGTTGACCGCGATATTCATCACCGACACCACCAGGAACAGCTGCGGAATCGACAGCTTGGCCACGCTCAACAGAATGATGGAGACGATGGCTGACACCACCATGAACAGCGCGTTGAGGATGTTGTTGGCGGCAATCACCCGCGCCCGCTCGTTCTCGGCGGTGCGCGACTGGATCAGCGCGTACAGCGGCACGATATAGAAGCCGCCGAACATGCCCAGGCCGAGAATATCCAGCAGCACCCACCAGGTGTGGCCGATGCCCAGCAGGGTCAGCCAGTCATTGGCCTGGGGCGCCTGGGCGAACTCGCCCGAATGCCACCACAGCAGCAGGCCGAACAGGGTCAGGCCGAACGAGCCGAACGGCACCAGGCCGATCTCCACCTTGCGCCCCGACAGCTTCTCGCACAGCACCGAGCCCAAGGCGATGCCCACCGAGAACACCGTGAGAATCAGGGTGACCACGGTTTCATCGCCGTTGAGCCAGTCCTTGGCGTAGGCCGGGATCTGCGTCAGGTAGATAGCGCCGACGAACCAGAACCACGAGTTGCCCACCACCGAACGCGACACCGCAGGCGTCTGGTTCAGGCCCATTTTCAGCGTGGCCCAGGACTGGCTGAAGATGTTCCAGTCAAGCTTCAACCCGGGGGTGTCGGCCGCCGCGCGCGGGATACCACGGCTGGCCAGGTAGCCCAGCACGGCCACGCCGACGATCGCGGCACTGACCAACGGCGCGTAGTGTGCCTGGGACATCAGCACGCCCGCGCTGATGGTGCCCGCCAGAATGGCCAGGAAGGTACCCATTTCCACCAGGCCGTTGCCGCCTACCAGCTCTTCTTCGCGCAGGGCCTGGGGCATGATCGAGTACTTCACCGGGCCGAACAGCGCCGAATGGGTGCCCATGGCGAACAGCGCCGCCAGCATCATCCACAAGTGGTCGAACAGGAAACCAGTGGCGCCCACGGCCATGATCACGATCTCGCCCAGCTTGATCAGGCGGATCAGCGTGTCCTTGTCGAATTTCTCGCCAAACTGCCCCGCCAGCGCGGAAAACAGGAAGAACGGCAGAATAAACAGCAGCGCACACAGGTTGACCCAGATGGAGCGGTCGCCGCCGATGCTTAATTTGTAGAGAATGGCCAGGATCAACGACTGCTTGAACACGTTATCGTTGAAGGCCCCCAGGGACTGGGTGAGGAAAAACGGCAGGAAGCGCCGCTTGCCCAACAGGCTGAATTGCGAGGGGTGACTCATCGTCCTTTGCACCTTGGTGGCGCCGCTTGCGGCATAGGCTTTTGGCATTGGATGCGGCCTGCTGCCCTGCAAGCCACATCCGCCACCTAGATTACCTAAAGTTTGCGCGCCGCGATGCACGGCGACACAAACAGCTCGCCGCGCCAGGCGCCACCCAGGGTGCGCGCCATCACCACCGCCCACAACATTGCCAGGCAGGCCACCAGGCCCTGGCCGCACCAGGTGAAGAAGCCCAGGTGCAGCACGTTGCCCAGGCGCAGCGTGGCCAGGGTGTACACGCCCAACGGGAAGATGAACGCCCACCAGCCCAGGTTGAACGGCATGCCGCTGCGCAGGTAGCGCACGGTGATCAGCACCGCCAGCAGCATCCACCACAGGCCCATGCCCCAGAGGATCACCGCGCTGACCACGCCCAGGCCGTCGATCATGCTGCCCACACCTGGCAGCACGCCGGCTGCGGCGAAAATCGCCGGGGCGTCACCACCCAGCAGCAACATGCCCAAGGCGCCGGTGCCGATGGGCCCCAGGGCCAGCCAGCTCGACGCCGCCATGCTTTCATGGGGCAGTTTGTGCAGGGCCATGCGCAGCATCAGGATGGTCAGGATGGCGAACGCCACCGGCACCGAGAACGCCCACAGCACGAAGCTGGTGATAAGCATGCCGAACTGCGCCGCCGGGTCCGGCAGGTGCGGGGCCAGCAGGCCGCCGCTGGCCGCAGCCACTTCGGCGGCCACCACCGGCAGCAGCCATACGGCGGTCATCTGGTCGATGCTGTGCTGCTGGCGAGTGAACATCAGGAACGGTATACCCACCCCGCACAGCAGCGACAGGGCCACGTCCAGCCACCATAGCCCCTGCAGCCATGGCAGCGCGGCGTTGCCCACCTGGGGCAAGGCGAACAGCACGAAGCCGTTGATCAGGGTGGCCAGGGCCATGGGAATGGTGCCGATGAACATCGACACGGTGGAATGCCCGAAAATGCGCCGCGCCTCGTCGAAGAACAGCACCCAGCGCGCGCCGTACAGAGCGGTGAACACGCCAAACAGCACGGCCGCCAGCAGCCACAGGCCATGGGCCAGGCCATGCACCAGCGGCCAGCCGGCCGGCAATTGCGCCAGGGCCAGGGCCAGCACGCCGGTGCCCATGACCACGGCGAACCAGTTGGGGGTGAATTGGCGAATCACTTCGCGGGGGTGCTGAAGCGCACTGAACGGCCGGGTGGCCAGGGGAATCGGGCGTTGCATGATGGGGTCTCCTGTCCTCGTGTGAGGTCAGGCCATGCTAGCCGTCCTTGGCTTATCTGCTAAACGGGTAGTTTCGCTATAGGTCATCGATTATGCAGATATAGCTCGCGCATCCCGGCGCAGCCACATGCCCAGCAGGGCGGCCAGGCACAGGGCAATCTGCAGCAGGCCGTAGCCTTCGCTGGTGGCCAGCAAGCCAACGCTGCGCACCAGGAAGCCCGCGAGAATGGCCGGCACGCAGAACGCCAGGTAGCTGAGCACGTAGAAGGTCGACATCAGCCCGGCGCGCTCGTGGGCGTGGGCCAGGGGCAGCACGCTGCGGGCCGAGCCGAGGAAGCCGCTGCCGAAACCGGCGCCGGCGATCACCGCACCGATGAAGAACAGCACCAGCACCTGCTGGCTGGCCGCCACCAGCACCAGCGCCACGCCGATGGGCAGCAGCACGGTGCCCAGGCGCAGCACCTTGTCAGCGGCGCTGGCGCGCAGGGCATAAATCGCCGCCGCGCCGCTGAGGGTCAGGGTCGCCACCAGCGCGCCGCCGATCAGGTTCGAAGTGGCGCCAGTAGCGGCGCGCACCAGTGACGGTGCCAGCGACAGGAAGAAGCCGCCGGTCATCCACACCGCGGTGTTCACCGGCAGCATGCGCCACACCGCCGCGCGGGCCTGGGCGGGCACGGCCAGGCGTGGGCGCAGCGACGCCAGCGCGCCGGGCTGGGCGCTGACGCTTTCCGGCAGCCACACCAGCAAACCCGCCTGCGCTACCAGCAGCACCAGCAGCACGATGTACACCAGGCTCAGCGGCATGGGCGCGTACTGCACCAGCAGGCCGCTACCCAGGCCGCCCAGGGCCATGCCCAGCAGCGGCGCCAGGCTGTTGAGCAGCGGGCCTTTCTGCCGGTCGTTGTCCAGCAGCGCAGCGCCCAGGGAGCTGGTGGCCATGCCCGTGGCGAAGCCCTGGAGGATGCGCGCGGCCAGCAGCCAATTGACGTCGCGGGCGTAGATAAAGCCCAGCATCGACACCATGTTCAGCACCAGCGCCATGCGCAGCACCGGGCGCCGGCCGATATAATCCGACAACGCGCCCACAGTCAGCAGCGCTGCCAGAAGAGCCAGGGCGTAGACGCCGAAGATCATCGTCAGCATGCCCGGCGAAAACTGCCAGGCCTCCTGGTACAGATGGTACAGCGGCGTCGGCGCGCTGGAGGCGGCCAGGAAGGTCAGCAGCACCACCGAGAGGTAGGCCAGGCTGTTTCTCGCAGAGAAGACGTTGGACATGGCGGGCTCCTTAAAGCTAATTTATTGCGTTAGTGGAGTCTGCACCTGCTTCGCGCTTAAAGCAAACGCTTTGTGTTAAGGTACATGCATGGCTATCAAAGAAGGTATTCGCACGGGCGGCCGCAGTGCCCGTGTGCAAGAGTCCGTACACGCGGCCGTCCGCGCCTTGCTGCAAGAGCAGGAGCGCGACACCCTCACCGTGCCGCTGATCGCCAGCCGCGCCGGCGTCACCCCATCGACCATCTACCGGCGCTGGGGCGAGCTGGCCGCGCTGCTGGCCGATGTCAGCCTGGCGCGCCTGCGCCCAGACAGCGACCCTGCCGACACCGGCACCCTGCGCGGCGACCTGCTGGCCTGGGCCGAGCAGTACCTGGACGAGATGAACTCGGAGCCGGGGCGCAACATGATGCGCGACTTCATCGCCAGCGGCTGCTCGTTCCAGTGCGCCACCGTGCTGCGCGGCCAGCTGCAGACCATCATCGAGCGCGCCAGGCTGCGCGGCGACACCGCGCCCGATGCCGACCACCTGCTGAACCTGATCGTCGCCCCGGTGGTGTACCGCATCCTGTTCGCCGAATCGGCGCCCAGCATCGAGCAGATGCACGAGCTGGTGGACCTGAGCCTGGCCTGCGACCTTCGTCGCCGCTGACGCGCCGCCCCGCGCCATGCGAGACTGAACGCACCACGCTACCCCGTAGCAGCGGCCGCCAGGCCGCGTCCTGGCCCACCCGGTCTTCCTGCCCCGGCGCGTCGCCGGTGACGCGGCCTGTGGCCGCTGCTACGGGGGCCCTTCCTTTGCAACGGAGCCTTTGATGTCGCTGTCCAGCGGGCTGATCGCCGCGGTTGCCCTGGCCTACATGGCCGTCATGTTCGCCATTGCCTTCTACGGCGACCGGCGCGCCACGCCGTTGTCGCCGCGCCTGCGGGCCTGGGTGTACAGCCTGTCGCTGGCGGTGTACTGCACCAGCTGGACCTTCTTCGGCGCCGTCGGCCAGGCCGCCGAGCAGCTGTGGGCGTTCCTGCCCATCTACCTGGGGCCGGTGCTGCTGATGGTGTTCGCGCCGTGGGTGCAGCAGAAGATGATCCTGATCAGCAAACAGGAAAACATCACCTCCATCGCCGACTTCATCGCCGCCCGCTACGGCAAGTCGCAATCGCTGGCGGTGGTGGTGGCGCTGATCTGCCTGGTGGGCGTGCTGCCGTACATCGCCTTGCAGCTCAAGGGCATCGTGCTCGGCGTGAACCTGCTGATCGGTGCCGGCGCGGACGCCAGTGGCACCCGCGTGCAGGACACGGCCCTGGTGGTGTCGCTGGTGCTGGCGCTGTTCACCATTGTCTTCGGCACCCGCAGCCTGGACGTCACCGAGCACCACCGCGGCATGGTCCTGGCCATCGCCTTCGAGGCCCTGGTCAAGCTGTTCGCCTTCATGGGCGTGGGCGCCTTCATCACCTACGGCCTCTACGATGGTTTCGACGACCTGCTCAGCCAGGCCAGCCTGGCGCCGCGCCTGGAAACCTATTGGCAGGAGACCATCAACTGGCCGTCCATGGTGGTGCAGACCGGCGTGGCGTTGATGGCGATGATCTGCCTGCCCCGCCAGTTCCACGTCACCGTGGTGGAGAACATCGAGCCCCAGGACCTGCGCCTGGCGCGCTGGGTATTCCCCGCCTACCTGGTGCTGGCCGCGCTGTTCGTGGTGCCCATCGCCCTGGCCGGGCAACTGCGCCTGCCCAGCTCGGTAATTCCCGATTCCTTCGTCATCAGCCTGCCCCTGGCCGAATCCCACCCGGCCCTGGCGCTGCTGGCGTTCATCGGTGGCGCCAGCGCCGCCACCGGCATGGTCATCGTCGCCAGCGTGGCGCTGTCGACCATGGTCTCCAACGACATGCTGCTGCCGTGGCTGCTGCGCCGGCAGAGCGCCGAGCGGCCGTTCGAGGTGTTCCGCCACTGGATGCTGTCGGTGCGCCGCATCAGCATCGTGATGATCCTGTTGCTCGCCTACGTCAGCTACCGCCTGCTGGGCAGCACCGCCAGCCTGGCCACCATCGGCCAGATCGCCTTCGCCGCCGTGGCCCAGTTGGCGCCGGCCATGCTGGGGGCGTTGTACTGGAAAAAAGCCAACCGCCGCGGCGTGTTCGCCGGCCTTGCCGCTGGCACCTTCGTATGGTTCTACACCCTGGTGCTGCCACTGGCGGCCCACAGCCTGGGCTTGTCGCTGCATGTGTTCCCGGGCCTGGCCTGGCTGCACGACGACGCCATGGGCCTGCCCATCACGCCGCTGACCCTGGGCGTGGTGCTGTCGCTCGCCGGCAACTTCACCCTCTTCGCCTGGGTCTCGGCGTTGTCGCGCACGCGGGTCTCGGAGCACTGGCAGGCCGGCCGCTTCATCGGCCAGGAAACCAGCGCCCGCCCCGGCGGCCGCTTGCCGCTGTCGGTGCAGATCGAAGACCTGCTGACCCTGGCGTCGCGTTTCGTCGGCGAAGAACGGGCGCGCCAGAGCTTCATCCGCTTCGCCTACCGCCAGGGCATCGGCTTCGACCCCAGCCAGAGCGCCGACAACGACTGGATCGCCCACACCGAGCGCCTGCTGGCAGGCGTGCTGGGCAGTTCCTCGACCCGCGCGGTGGTGCGCGCGGCCATCGAAGGCCGCGACATGCAATTGGAAGATGTGGTCAAGATCGCCGACGAAGCCAGCGAAGTGCTTCAGTTCAACCGGGCGCTGCTGCAGGGCGCCATCGAGAACATCAGCCAGGGCGTGAGCGTGGTCGACCAGTCGCTGCACCTGGTGGCCTGGAACCGCCGCTACCTGGAACTGTTCAACTACCCCGACGGCCTGATCAGCGTCGGGCGGCCCATTGCCGACATCATCCGCTACAACGCCGAGCGCGGCCTGTGCGGCCCCGGCGAAGCCGAGGTGCATGTGGCGCGCCGCCTGCACTGGATGCGCCAGGGCCGTGCGCACACCTCCGAACGGCTGTTCCCCAATGGCCGGGTGATCGAGCTGATCGGCAACCCCATGCCCGGCGGCGGCTTCGTCATGAGCTTCACCGACATTACCGCGTTCCGCGAGGCGGAACAGGCTCTGACCGCCGCCAACGAGGGCCTGGAGCAGCGCGTGGCGGAGCGCACCCACGAGCTGTCGCAGCTCAACCAGGCGCTGACCCAGGCCACCAACACCGCCGAAGCCGCCAACCAGTCGAAGACGCGCTTCCTGGCCGCGGTCAGCCATGACCTGATGCAACCGCTGAACGCTGCGCGGCTGTTCTCGGCGGCGCTGTCGCACCAGGGCGACGGCCTGTCCGGCGAAGCGCAGCAACTGGTGCAGCACCTGGACAGCTCGCTGCGCTCGGCCGAGGACCTGATCAGCGACCTGCTGGACATCTCGCGCCTGGAAAACGGCAAGATCACCCCGGACAGCAAGCCCTTCGCCCTGGGTGACCTGTACGACACCCTGGGCGCCGAGTTCAAGGCCCTGGCCCAGGAGCAAGGCCTGGCGTTCCACCTGCGCTCGTCGAAGCTGCGGGTGAACAGCGACATCAAGCTGCTGCGGCGTATTTTGCAGAACTTCCTGACCAACGCCTTCCGCTACGGCAAGAGCCCGATCCTGCTGGGCGTACGCCGTCAGGGTGACGCCCTGAGCCTGGAGGTGTGGGACCGTGGCCCGGGCATCCCCGAGGACAAGCTGCAGGTGATCTTCGAGGAGTTCAAGCGCCTGGACAGCCACCAGACCCGCGCCGAGAAGGGCCTGGGCCTGGGCCTGGCGATTGCCGACGGCTTGTGCCGGGTGCTGGGCCACAGCCTGCAGGTGCGCTCATGGCCGGGCAAGGGCAGCGTGTTCAGTGTGCGCGTGCCGCTGGCGGCCGCCGAAACCAGCGCGCCAGTCACCGCCATCGCCAGCAAGGGCCAGGACCTCACCGGCCTGCAGGTGCTGTGCGTGGACAACGAGGACAGCATTCTCATGGGCATGCACAGCCTGCTCAGCCGCTGGGGCTGCCAGGTGTTCACCGCTCGCGACCGCGCCACTTGCGGCCAGCTGCTGGCCCAGGGCATGCGCCCGCACCTGGCGCTGGTGGACTTTCACCTGGACGAAGGCGACACCGGCCCGCAGCTGATGGCCTGGCTGCGCGCGCAATTGGGCGCGCCCCTGCCGGGCATGGTGATCAGCGCCGACGGCCGCCCCGAGATACTGGCCCAGGTGCACGCCGCCGGCCTCGACTATCTGGCCAAGCCGGTGAAACCGGCGGCGCTGCGTGCCTTACTGAACCGGCACCTCAGCCGGCAGTGAGGCGCCCTCGGCGTCGGTCATGGCGCGCTCCAGCAGGTCGGCCGGCAGGCTCTTGCTGGCGCGGGCGCCCAGCAGCTTGAGCTGCTCGGTGCGGCTGACCAGGTTGCCACGGCCGTCGGTGAGCTTGTTGCGCGCCGCGCTGTAGGCCTTGTCCAACTGCTGCAGGCGGTTGCCCACCTCGTCCAGGTCCTGGATGAATAGCACGAACTTGTCGTACAGCCAGCCGGCGCGCTCGGCGATCTCCCGGGCGTTCTGGCTCTGGCGCTCCTGTTTCCACAGGCTGTCGATCACCCGCAGGGTGGCCAGCAGCGTGGTCGGGCTGACGATGACGATCTGCCGGTCGAAGGCCTCCTGGAACAGGTTGGGCTCGGCCTGCAACGCCGCAGAGAACGCTGCCTCGATAGGCACGAACAGCAGGACGAAATCCAGGCTGTGCAGGCCTTCCAGGCGGTTGTAGTCCTTGCCCGACAAACCCTTGACGTGGTTGCGCAGCGACAGCACGTGCTGCTTGAGCGCCGTCTGCGCCACCGCCGGGTCATCGGCGCTGATGTACTGCTGGTACGCCGTGAGGCTGACCTTGGAGTCCACCACCACCTGCTTGTCGCCCGGCAGCATGATCAGCACGTCCGGCTGGAAGCGCTCGCCGTCGGGCCCCTTGAGGCTGACCTGGGTCTGGTACTCGCGGCCCTTCTCCAGGCCCGCATGCTCGAGCACGCGCTCCAGGATCAGCTCGCCCCAGTTGCCCTGGGTTTTCTGCCCCTTGAGGGCCTGGGTGAGGTTGGTGGCCTCGTCGCTCAGGCGCTGGTTGAGCTGCTGCAGGCGTTCCAGTTCCTTGCCCAGGGAGAAACGCTCGCGGGCCTCCTGCTGGTAGCTTTCCTCCACGCGCTTCTCGAACGACTGGATGCGTTCCTTCAGCGGGTCCAGCAGTTGCCCGAGGCGCTGCTGGCTGGTCTCGGCGAAGCGCTGTTCGCGCTCGTCGAAGATTTTCCCGGCCAGCTCGGCGAATTGCGCCCGCAGCTCGTCGCGCGAGCCCTGCAGGTCGGTGAGGCGCTGCTGGTGGCTGTCCTGCTGCTCGCGCAGCTCGGCCTGCAACGCCGCGCATTGGGCATCCAGGCGGCGCAACTCGCCTTCCTTGCCGCTGCGCTCGATATTCCAGGCGTGGGCGGCATCGCGGGCGTTGTCGCGCTCGATCTGCAGCAGGTCCAGCTCACGCCCCTGGGCCGCCAGCTCCGCCTGCTTGACCGCGTTGGCCTGGGACAGGTCGCTGACCTCGTCGCGGCTGGCATCGAGCTGCGCACTCAGGCCGTCCTGGGCCAATTGCGCGGTGGTCAGGCGCTCCTGCCACAGCGCCGACTCGGCGCTCAAAGCGCTCAGGCGACGCTGTATGCCCCAGGCCAGCGCCAGGCTCGGCGCCCCCGCCAGCAGCAGGCCGAGCAACAGGCTGGTGATGTCAAATGCCATTTCAAATTCCACCGCGTTCTAACAAAGGTCACAGTCTGAGCGAAGCGACGACTGGCGGCAAACCCGTACAGGTGAATGCCTCCGGTCGGGCGATAGCCGCACGTGTTTGCATCGGTTGGAAAAAAAAATATCAGCGCCCGGCCGATGAAATTTTACCCCCTCCCACCATTGACAAAATCCGCTGGCGACTTGGTAAGAAACATGAAATATCCGGGTACGCCCGTGCTAGAGCAAGCGCTCGGGACAATCCACAGAAGCTGTGGATAAGTCAGTGGACAACCGCCCTTCCCCGCCCGCAAACCCTTGTAGAATAGGGCCTCCAGTCAAACTGTCGATTTTTTCACCAGTTAAAAAAAGCGTTTTTTTTCATTGACTTAAATTTTCAATGCGGCGTAGGGGAACTTTCGGCAAGGCGTTTGCAGGGACATGACGGTTTCATTGCCACATGTGTACAACCGCCCTGAATGGAGGCACGGGGCCGCACCATTTTCGTACTCCCTGTCAAGCGTGGGGCGCGAAAAAGCGACTTCAGGGGCTTCACAGGGCGAGTTTTTGTAGGCAAACTGGTCTGCTGCTGATCTGAGGCACAAGGGTGCACCCCGGGCCGCCGGTGATACAGCAGGTGAATTGAAAAAACACTTGCAAGTCACCCAGGCTATCAGTTAGGCTTGCCACTGTTAGTACCAAGCTGAAAGTCAATTTCTGGTCGACACAGTCCTCCAGCACGTCGTTCGCAGCAAAGCGAACCCCCTGCTGAAACAGCGGACCCGACCTACTCGATGGTTTCCAGGTAAACACTTCACGAGCCGTGGCCAACGCCAGGCATCGCTGACAAGCCTCTTTACTCTGACCTAACCAACCTGCTGATTGATCAGGATCTTCACCCACGGGCAGCGAACCTTTGCCCCGGTGTGTTGCCTGTCCTCCTAAGTACCTACCGGTCAGCCCAAGCGCCACATTTTAAATGCGCTCACACTGGCTGCTTTGTTCCAGTCAGGTTCTTCGTCCGGCCAATGGTGGCCCGCGTTACTGGAACGTTTTTAGTGTGCACGGATCATATCCGTGTCTTTTGCAGGAACATCCAATAACTATGAACACTATTCATACCCAAGACGCCATGCGCACCCTGACTAACGCCTTCGCACCGCTGAACTGCCTGATCATGGCAGCTCGCAAAGGCTGCTTCAGCTTCACCGTCGTCAACGAGCACGGTATTGCCCGCCACAGCGAACGCCTGTACCCGGAGCAATACTCCAGCGCCGAGCCGCTGCAGGCCGTGATCGACCGTACGCGCCAGGCACTGGTCGCCTAAAACGCCCAGGCTGCACCCAAGGCCCCGCCATGAGCGGGGCTTTTTTATGGGTGATGACTTAACGCGCCCTGTAGCAGCCGCCGAAGGCGGCGGCCGGGTTCATCGCGGTGTGCCGGGAACAGCGCGGCGCCTTGGACGCGGCCTGCGGCCGCTGCTACGTGCTGCAAGCCGGTTTCTTTATCACCTGAGGGCATATACGCCGCCACCTCAAACGGGCAAATAATTTAAAAACAGCCCTTTACAGCACAAATATGACACTACACTTCAATTCAAGCGGCCCCAAGCCGCTTCCGGCGGAGCCATCCGATTCACTGCTGCCAAGCACCCAGGTTCCGTCGGCCAGACAGAGAGGTCGAAGGGTTTTATGGGGATCGCCGCACGGGAATTGAGCCAGTACGTGATACGCCCGACGCTGCTGTACCTGGGCCGTCACTGCGCTACCGCCGAGGCCTTGCTGTTGGGCGTGGCGGCCAGCCAATCGGCCCTGGGCACCGCCCTGCACGATCGTCGTGGCCACGGCCTGTACCGCATCGGCGCGTTGCGCCACCAGGCCTTGTGGGACCATTACCTGGCCCTGGACCCCGATTTGGCCAGCCTCGTGAGGGGGCTCGCCAGCCAGCATGCTTTTTTAAGTGGCCCGCATCAGGAATTGACCGTCAACCTTCGGTACGCCACGGCTATTGCCTGGCTGTTGATCGAAGAGCAGAAAACGCCCTTGCCACAGGCCGATGATGTTATCGGCATGGCCAGAATATGGCGCCAAACCTTCCAACCCCAGGGTCGTTTAAGGGATTTCACCGCCGCCTGGGCAAGCTGCATCACCGTTACTGACAGATTAGCCAGCTGAAGATCATGGCATAACGCCAGCTTATAAGCTTCCAGCCTGGTCGGATTGTCCTACAAAACCGCTCTATCTCCTGCGATACGGGCTATAGCGCCGCGGCGAAAATGTTGGTAGTTTTCGCTTCGGTGATCACATGGAGTTCTAATAATGAAAAAAGTAATGCTCAAGACCACAATCAGCATCGCCGTCGCACTCGCCTCTACCCAGCTGTTCGCCAGTGGCTTTGCCATCAACGAAACCAGCATCAGCGGCATGGGCACCGGCTTCGCCGGCCGTTCGTCTTCTGCCGATGACGCCAGCACCATCTACGGCAACCCTGCCGGCATGTCGCGCCTCAAGAAAGCCCAAGCCACCGTGGGCGCGGCCGTGATTGACGCGAAGACCGACATCAGCGACACCAAGGCCACCCTGGGGGGCAAGGAGGGTGGCGACATGGTGCCGGTGACTACCGTGCCCATGGGTTACTACGTACAGCCAATCGATGACCACTGGGCCTTCGGTGTCGGCTTCTACGTGCCGTTCGGCCTGATCACCGACTACCACAGCGACTTCGCTGGCCGTTACTACGCCAACAAGAGCAAGGTCTCGGTCATGACCTTCCAGCCTACCGTCAGCTATGCGTTCAACGATATCGTGTCGATCGGTTTCGGCCCGACCATCAACCGCATCGACGGCGAACTGAGCTCCATGGTGCCCAACTCCTTCACCCCCGGCACCAACGACGGCAAGGTGAAGATCAACGGCAACGACACCGCCATCGGCTTCAACGCCGGTATCCTGGTGCAGGCCACGCCGACCACCAGCCTGGGCCTGACCTACCACTCCAAGGTGGACTACCACCTGGACGGCGACACCAAGGTCACCGGCGGCACCTTCAGCCTGCTGGGCCTGAGCGGCCACAGCTACGACGCCTCGCTGGACCTGGACACCCCGGAATCCGTGGACTTCTCCGTGACCCAGAAGCTGGGTGACGACTGGACCGTGTACGCCGGCAGCACCTGGACCCGCTGGAGCCGCCTGAAAGACATCACCGTGGAGAACAAAGGCGTGCCTGCGCTGCTGTCGGGCTCGCTGAGCACCATCACCGAAGAGCAGAACTGGCACGACACCTGGGCCCACGCCATCGGTGCCGCCTACCAGCTGAACAAGGAAGTGGTGCTGCGCGCCGGTTACTCGGTTGACCAGTCGCCTACCAACAACGTCGACCGTTCGCCACGCATCCCTACCGGCGACCGCCAGGCCGTCAGCTTCGGCGTGGGCTACACCCCCGTGGAAAACATCACCCTGGACTTCGCCTACTCCTACCTGTGGGAAGAGAGCGTGAAGATCAACGAAGTGTCGGCTACCAAGCTGGCCTACAGCTCCAAGTACAAGAACAGCGCCAGCGGCTTCGGTACCTCGATTACCTACCGCTTCTGATTCACGTACCTGCAGCACGAAAAAACCCGCCTCGGCGGGTTTTTTCATGCCTCAGGGTTTTGAGGCGATGGCTTTTTCCACGGCGGCGATCAGGTCCGGGTCGTCGGGCTTGGTGATGCTGGAAAAGCTCGCCACCACATTGCCCTGGCGGTCCACCACGTACTTGTAAAAGTTCCACTTGGGCGCGCTACTTTGCTCCGCCAGTACCTTGAACAAATGGGTGGCGTCGGCACCGCGCACGGGCGCCGGCTGGGTCATGGTGAAAGTGACGCCGTAGTTGGCGTAGCAGACCTTGGCGGTCTCGGCGCTGTCCTGGGCCTCCTGCTTGAAGTCATTGGACGGCACGCCGATCATTTCCAGGCCCTTGTCCTTGTAGCGAATGTACAGGCCTTCCAGCCCGCTGAACTGCGGGGCGAAGCCGCAGTAGCTGGCGGTGTTGACCACCACCAGCGGCTTGCCGGCAAAGCGCTGGCACAGGTCGATGGCCTCCTTGCCGCGCAGTTTGGTCATCTGCCCTTGCAGCAGTTCCGGGCAATCGGCGGCCAGCACCGGCCCACTGGCGGCAAGCATCAAGAGCGGAACCGTTATCCAGCGCAGGTTCATGGCAGCCATCCTCAGTGATTTGAACCTCCAACCTACCCTCAGTCACGTCCCTACGCAAACGCGCACAATTAGCGAACTTCCGGCGGTGGCGCAGCCTCTGACGATTAAGCCCCCTGCCACAGGCCGCAGCCCATGGACCTTGTCATTGCCCGCCCCGAAGGCCTGTACTGCCCGCCCGGGGACTTCTACATCGACCCCTGGCGGCCCGTGGAACGCTCTGTGATCACCCACGGCCACGGCGACCACGCGCGCACCGGCAACACTCATTACCTGGCCGCCAGCCCCGGCGCCGGCATCTTGCGCGCCAGGCTGGGCGCCGACATCAACCTGCAGACCCTGGCCTACGGCGAGCGCCTGGTGCACCACGGCGTCACCCTCAGTTTCCACCCGGCCGGCCACGTGCTGGGCTCGGCGCAGGTGCGCCTGGAATACCAGGGCGAGGTGTGGGTGGCGTCCGGCGACTACAAGGTGGAGGCCGACGGCACCTGCGCGCCCTTCGAGCCGGTGCGTTGCCATACCTTCATCACCGAATCCACCTTCGGCCTGCCCATCTACCGCTGGCAGCCGCAACGGGAGATCTTCGCCGAAATAGATGACTGGTGGCGGGCCAACACCCAAGCCGGCAAGGCCAGCGTGTTGTTCGCCTACGCGTTCGGCAAGGCCCAGCGCATCCTCCACGGCATCGACGCCAGCATTGGCCCGATCCTGGTGCACGGGGCCGTCGAGCCGCTGAACCGGGTGTACCGCGAGGGCGGCATCCACATTCCCCAGACCCAGTACGCCGGCGACTTCAAGAAGACCGACCCGGCCCTGCGCCAGGCGCTTATCCTGGCCCCGCCCTCGGCCGGTGGCAGCACCTGGATGCGCCGTTTCGGCGACTACAGCGACGCCTTCGCCAGCGGCTGGATGCGCTTGCGCGGCACCCGCCGGCGGCGCGGCGTGGACCGCGGCTTCGTGCTGTCCGACCACGCCGACTGGCCCGGCCTGCTGTGGGCCATCGAGCAGACCGGCGCCGAACGGGTCATGGTCACCCACGGCTCGGTGGCGGTGCTGGTGCGCTACCTGCGCGACCTGGGGCTGGACGCCCAAGGCTTTACCACCGAGTACGGTGATGAAGACGAGGAGCAAGCCAGCGCATGAAAGCCTTTGCCGAACTCTACGGGCGCCTGGACGAAACCACCTCCACCAACGCCAAGCGCGACGCACTGCTGGCCTACTTCAGCCAGGCCGACGCCGCCGACGCCGCCTGGGCGGTGTATTTCCTTTCCGGTGGCCGCCCGCGCCAGCTGGTGCCCAGCCGCGTGCTGCGTGACATAGCAGTGCACACCAGTGGCCTGCCCGAGTGGCTGTTCGAGGAAAGCTACCAGGCCGTCGGCGACCTGGCCGAGACCTTTTCCCTGCTGCTGCCGGAAACCGCCCACAGCAGCGACCAGGGCCTGGCCTGGTGGGTGGAAGAAGCCTTGCTGCCCCTGCGCGGCCTGCCGCCGGAGGCCCTGGCCGAGCGCCTGCCGCAGCTATGGGCGCAACTGGACCGGCAGAGCCTGATGGTGTGCCTGAAGCTGATCACCGGCAGCTTCCGCGTGGGCGTATCGAAACTGCTGGTAACCCGCGCGCTGGCGCAGTTGGCCGGCATCGACAGCAAGCGCGTGGCCCAGCGCCTGGTGGGCTACACCGATCTGTCCCACCGGCCCACCGCCGACAGCTACCGCACGCTGATCGCCGCTGAATCCGCCGACGAACACGCTCAGCGCGGCGGCCAGCCCTACCCGTTTTTCCTCGCCCACTCGCAGCAGCAGCCAGTGGACCAGTTCGACGCCCTGCTGGGGCCGGTCGACGCCTGGCAGGTGGAGTGGAAATGGGACGGCATCCGCGCGCAACTGGTCAAGCGCGACGGCCGCCTGTGGATCTGGTCCCGCGGTGAAGAACTGGTCAGCGAACGCTTCCCGGAGCTGATGGCGCTGGAGCAAAGCCTGCCCGACGGCACCGTCATCGACGGCGAGATCGTGGTGTGGAAAGCCGACGCCCAGCCCCAGGTGCAGCCGTTCGCCCTGCTGCAGCAGCGCATCGGCCGCAAGACCCTGGGCAAGAAGCTGCTGGCAGAGGTGCCCGTGGTGGTGCTGGCCTATGACCTGCTGGAATGGCAGGGCCACGACTGGCGCAGCCGGCCCCAGGGGCAACGGCGCGCCGAGCTGGAGCGTCTGGTGGCGGCCACGGCGGCGCCCGTGCTGCAGCTGTCGCCACTGCTGCATGGCGAGAGCTGGCTGGACCTGGCCCGCCTGCGCGAACAGTCGCGGCGCCTGGGCGTGGAAGGCATGATGCTCAAGGCCCGCGACGCCCTGTATGGCGTGGGCCGCACCAAGGACATGGGCACCTGGTGGAAATGGAAGGTCGACCCCTTCAGCGTCGACGCCGTGCTGATCTACGCCCAGGCCGGCCACGGCCGCCGTGCCAGCCTGTACAGCGACTACACCTTCGCCGTGTGGGACGGCCCGCCCGAAGCCAGCGAGCGCACCCTGGTGCCGTTCGCCAAGGCCTACTCGGGGCTGACCGACGAGGAAATGCGCCAGGTCGACGCCATCGTGCGCAAGACCACGGTGGAAAAATTCGGCCCGGTGCGCAGCGTGCGCCCTACCCTGGTGTTCGAGCTGGGTTTCGAGGGCATTGCCCTGTCAAAACGTCATAAAAGCGGCATTGCCGTACGTTTTCCGCGCATGTTGCGCTGGCGGCATGACAAGCCGGTGGAAGAAGCCGATAGTCTGGCTACGCTGCAAGACCTGTTGAGCTGATTGCCCACTTTTGGGGCGCGTTTGCGGGGCTGCCCGATTTTGGGCAGGCCGCCGCGCCAGAGCCTTCCGGGCGCCCCATTTAAACGCTCGTTCGGGTACTGTGGTGCGAAAATTGCTATCAGAATGATGTCTGGCATCCGCCGGTAACGAATGTCGCGTACACCTGTACGCTCTTCTCAGGTTCTAAGGACTGCACAATGAAAAAAGCATTGCTGACCCTTTCTGCACTGGCCTTATGTTTGTCTGCTGGCGCCGCGATGGCCAAGGATTACAAGGTATTGCGCTTCGGCGTCGACCCATCCTACGCACCGTTCGAATCCAAGGCCGCCGACGGCAGCCTGGTGGGCTTTGACATCGACCTGGGCAATGCCATCTGCAAAGAGCTGAAAGTGGAGTGCAAGTGGGTCGAGAATGACTTCGACGGCATGATCCCCGGCCTCAACGCCGGCAAGTTCGACGGCGTGATCTCGTCCATGACCGTGACTGACGCGCGCGCCAAGGTCATCGACTTCTCCAGCGAACTGTTCTCCGGCCCGACCGCGCTGGTGTTCAAAAAAGGTGCAGGCTACAGCACCCCCGAGTCGCTCAAAGGCAAGACCGTGGGCTACGAGCAGGGCACCATCCAGGAAGCCTACGCCAAGGCCGTGCTGGACAAGGCCGGCGTGACCACCAAGGCCTACGCCAACCAGGACCAGGTCTATGCCGACCTGACCTCGGGCCGCCTGGACGCTTCCATCCAGGACATGCTGCAGGCCGAACTGGGCTTCCTGAAATCGCCACAGGGCGCCGACTACGAAGTCAGCAAGCCGGTTGACGACCCACTGCTGCCGGCCAAGACCGCCGTCGGTATCAAAAAGGGTAACAAAGAGCTCAAGGCCCTGCTGGACAAAGGTATCGAAGCGTTACACAAGGACGGCACCTACGACACCATTCAGAAGAAACACTTCGGTGATCTGAACCTGTACAGCGGCAAGTAACAATTGGTAACGACGCCTTCTCCCGTCCGGGGGAAGGCGTTTTTTCTACCTGCACAGGCACCATCCATGTTCGACGACCTATTACAAAACCTGGGGCTTTCGGCATTCAGCCTGAAGGGCTTTGGCCCGATCCTGCTGGAAGGCACCTGGATGACCATCAAGCTGGCGGTGCTGTCACTGCTGGTGAGCGTTGGCCTGGGCCTGCTGGGCGCCAGCGCCAAGCTCTCAAGCCTTAAAGTGCTGCGGGTTCCCGCACAGTTGTACACCACCCTGATTCGCGGCGTGCCCGACCTGGTGCTGATGCTGCTGATCTTCTACAGCCTACAAACCTGGCTGACCAATCTCACAGATGCCATGGACTGGGACTACATCGAGATCGATCCTTTCACCTCTGGTGTGATCACCCTCGGGTTCATCTATGGCGCCTATTTCACCGAAACCTTCCGTGGCGCCATCCTCGCCGTGCCGCGCGGCCAGGTGGAAGCGGCCACCGCCTATGGCCTGAAACGCGGCCAGCGGTTCCGCTACGTGGTGTTCCCGCAGATGATGCGCTTCGCCCTGCCAGGCATCGGCAACAACTGGATGGTGATGCTCAAGGCCACCGCCCTGGTGTCGATCATCGGCCTGGCCGACCTGGTCAAGGCCGCCCAGGACGCAGGCAAGAGCACCTACCAGCTGTTCTACTTCCTGGTCCTGGCGGCCGTCATCTACCTGCTGATCACCAGCGCCTCCAACGTGGTGTTGCGCTGGGCCGAGCGGCGTTACAGCGCTGGCAGCCGGGAGGCCGTGCGATGATTGAACTGTTGCAACAATACTGGCGCCCGTTCCTCTATTCGGACGGCCAGCACATCACCGGCCTGGCCATGACCATGTGGCTGCTGACCGCCTCCATCGCCATCGGCTTCGTGGTGTCCATCCCGCTGTCCATCGCCCGGGTGTCCACGCACTTCTGGCTGCGCTGGCCGGTGCAGTTCTACACCTACCTGTTCCGCGGCACGCCGCTGTATATCCAGCTGCTGATCTGCTACACGGGCATCTACAGCATCGAGGCGGTGCGCAACCAGCCAGAGCTGAACGCGTTCTTCCGCGACGCCATGAACTGCACCATCCTGGCCTTCGCCCTGAACACCTGCGCCTACACCACCGAGATCTTCGCCGGCGCCATCCGCAGCATGAACCACGGCGAGGTGGAAGCGGCCAAGGCCTACGGCCTCACTGGCTGGAAGCTCTACACTTACGTGATCATGCCGTCGGCCCTGCGCCGCTCGCTGCCGTTCTACAGCAACGAAGTGATCCTGATGCTGCACTCCACCACCGTCGCCTTCACCGCCACGGTGCCGGACATCCTGAAAGTGGCCCGCGACGCCAACTCGGCCACCTTCATGACCTTCCAGTCGTTCGGCATCGCCGCGCTGATCTACCTGACCATCACCTTCACGCTGGTGGGCCTGTTTCGCCTGGCGGAACGCCGCTGGCTGGCCTTCCTCGGCCCTGCGCACTAGGAACCGGAAATGCACCATCGCACCCATGACCTTATCAGCCCGGTGCCAGGCACCGGCCGGCAGATCCACAGCTTTCACTACGGCCCCACGGACGGCGCCGGCAAGATCTACATCCAGGCCTCGCTGCACGCCGACGAACTGCCCGGCATGCTGGTGGCCTGGCACCTCAAGCAGCGCCTGGCCGAGCTGGAGCAGGCCGGGCAGCTGAACAGCGAGATCGTCCTGGTGCCCGTGGCCAACCCGGTGGGGCTGGAGCAGGTGCTGATGGACGTGCCCCTGGGCCGCTACGAGCTGGAGAGCGGGCAGAACTTCAACCGCCTGTTCGTCGACCTCAGCGACGAAGTGGGCACCGAGGTGGCGCCGCACCTGGGCGACGACCCGCAGCACAATGCGCGGCTGATCCGCGCGGCGCTGCGCCGGGCACTGGAAGCCCAGGTGCCGGCCACGCAGTTGCAGTCCCAGCGCCTGATCCTGCAGCGCCTGGCCTGCGACGCCGACATGGTGCTGGACCTGCACTGCGACTTCGAGGCCGTGGCACACCTGTACACCACGCCCGAGGCCTGGCCGAAGGTGGAGCCACTGTCGCGCTACCTGGGCGCCCAGGCCAGCCTGCTGGCCACCGACTCGGGCGGGCAGTCGTTCGACGAGTGCTTCACCCTGGTGTGGTGGGAGCTGCAGCAGCGCTTCAACCACCGCTTCGAAATTCCCCAGGGCAGCTTCTCGGTGACCCTGGAGCTGCGCGGCCAGGGCGATGTCGACCACCACACCGCCGCCACCGACTGCCAGGCGATCATCGACTACCTGACCCACCACGGCGCCATCGCCGGCGAGCAGCCGCCGCTGCCCGAACTGCCCTACCCGGCCACGCCCCTGGCGGCGGTGGAACCGGTGGTCAGCGCCGCCGGCGGCCTGCTGGTGTTCCATGTGCTGCCGGGCGAGGTCGTGAGCGCCGGCCAACTGATCGCCGACGTCATCGACCCCATCAGCGACCGCATCACCGCCGTGCGCTGCGCCCAGGCCGGGGTGATGTACGCCCGCTCGCTGCGGCGCATGGCCACCGCCGGCATGGTGGTGGCCCACGTCGCCGGCCGCGAAGCCTACCGCAGCGGCTACCTTCTTTCGCCTTGAGACCTGATTGCCCATGTACAAACTGACCATCGATGGCCTGCACAAACGCTACGGCGACAACGAAGTACTCAAGGGGGTTTCGCTCAAGGCCAAGACCGGCGACGTCATCAGCCTGATCGGCGCCAGCGGCTCGGGCAAGAGTACCTTCCTGCGCTGCATCAACTTCCTGGAAACCCCCAACGACGGCGCCATGAGCCTGGACGGCAAGCAGATCCGCATGGTGCAAGACAGCCACGGCATGCGCGTGGCCGACCCTGACGAACTGCAGCGCATTCGCACGCGCCTGGCCATGGTGTTCCAGCACTTCAACCTGTGGAGCCACATGAGCGTTTTGGAGAACGTCACCATGGCCCCGCGGCGGGTGCTGGGCGTGAGCAAGCACGAGGCCGAGGACCGTGCCCGCCGCTACCTGGAGAAGGTTGGCCTGCCGGCGCGCGTCGCCGACCAGTACCCGGCGTTCCTCTCCGGCGGCCAGCAACAGCGCGTGGCCATCGCCCGCGCCCTGGCCATGGAGCCGGAGGTGATGCTGTTCGACGAGCCTACCTCGGCGCTCGACCCGGAGCTGGTGGGTGAAGTGCTGAAGGTGATCCAGGGCCTGGCCGAGGAAGGCCGCACCATGATCATGGTCACCCACGAGATGAGCTTCGCGCGCCAGGTGTCCAGCCAGGTGATGTTCCTGCACAAAGGGTTGGTGGAGGAGGAAGGGGTGCCGGCGGACGTGCTGGGCAACCCGAAGAGCGAGCGGTTGCGCCAGTTCCTCAGTGGCAACCTGAAGTAACCCTATCGCCCTCATCGCGAGCAAGCTCGGCTCCTACGGAACGCATCAATCCCGTAGGAGCCGAGCTTGCTCGCGATGAGGGCAGCCCAGACCACACTAAACTAACTTGCCCGCCCCGCTGTCACTGGTTTAACCCCCACGGACAGCGCCCATGCCCGACCACGCCAAACCCTGGTTCGCCGCCCGCCACTGGAAGCCCTTCGCGTTCCAGAAACAGGTCTGGGCGGCCGTCAAGGCTGGGCAGTCGGGGTTGCTGCACGCCAGCACCGGCGCCGGCAAGACCTACGCCTTGTGGTTCGCCGCCCTCAACCGTTTCGCCAGGCCCGGCCCGCGCACCGCGCCGCTGACGGTGCTGTGGCTGACGCCCATGCGCGCCCTGGCCGCCGACACCCATCGCGCCCTGCAAGCGCCCCTGGACGACCTGCAACTGCCCTGGTCACTGGGCCTGCGCACCGGCGACACCAGCAGCGCCGAGCGCGCCCGCCAGGGCCGGCGGCTGCCCACCACGCTGATCACCACCCCGGAAAGCCTGACCCTGCTGCTGGCCCGCGAGCACGCCAAGACAGAATTCGCCAGCCTGGCCATGGTGGTGGTGGATGAATGGCACGAGCTGATCGGCAACAAGCGCGGCGTGCAGTTGCAGTTGGCCCTGGCGCGCCTGCGCCGCTGGCAGCCGGGGCTGATCGTGTGGGGTATTTCGGCCACCCTGGGCAACCAGGCCCACGCCCAGGACGTGCTGCTGGGCGCCGGCCAGGGCATCACTGTGCAAGGCGCCGAAGCCAAGCGCATCGAAGTCGACACGCTGCTGCCGGCGGCCATCGAACGCTTCCCCTGGGGCGGCCACATGGGCCTGCGCATGCTCGACCAGGTAGTGGGCGAGATCGACACCAGCAGCAGTTGCCTGGTGTTCACCAACACCCGCTCCCAGGCGGAGATCTGGTTTCAATCGATTCTCGATGCTCGCCCCGACTGGGCCGGCATCATTGCCCTGCACCACAGCTCCCTGGCCCGGGAGACCCGCGATTGGGTGGAGCGCGCGCTCAAGGACGGCCAGCTCAAGGCGGTGATCTGCACCTCCAGCCTCGACCTGGGGGTGGATTTCCTGCCCGTGGAGCGGGTGCTGCAGATCGGCTCGGCCAAGGGCGTGGCGCGCCTGATGCAACGCGCCGGGCGCTCGGGCCACGCCCCCGGCCGGCCGTCGCGGGTGACCCTGGTGCCCACCCACAGCCTGGAGTTGGTGGAAGCTGCGGCGGCCGAACAAGCCGTGGCGGCGCGGCAGATCGAGCCGCGTGAATCCCCGCACAAACCCTTGGACGTGCTGGTGCAGCACCTGGTGAGCATGGCCCTGGGCGGCGGCTTTCGGCCCGATGAACTGTTGGCCGAAGTGCGCAGCGCCTGGGCCTACCGCGATCTCACGGACGACGAATGGGCCTGGGCCCTGGCGTTCGTGCGCCACGGCGGCCACTCGCTCACCGCCTACCCCGATTACCGCCGCGTGGAACCCGACGAACACGGCGTGTGGCGCGTGCCCGACGCGCGCCTGGCGCGCCGCCACCGCATGAGCATCGGCACCATCGTCAGCGACGCCAGCCTGCAACTGAAGTTCTGGAGCAAAGGCGGTGGCGGGCGCTCCCTGGGCAGTGTCGAGGAAGGCTTTATCGCCCGCCTGCGGCCCGGCGACGGCTTCCTGTTCGCCGGGCGCCAGCTGGAGCTGGTGCGGGTGGAAAACATGACCGCCTACGTCAAGCGCAGCACCGCGAAGAAGGCCGCCGTGCCGCGCTGGAATGGCGGGCGCATGCCGCTGTCCAGCGAACTGGCCGCCGCCCTGGTGCGCCAGCTGGGCCTGGCCGCGCAGGGCGAATACCAGAGCCCGCCCATGCGCGCGGTGCGGCCGCTGCTGGAGGTGCAGCAGCACTGGTCGGCCCTGCCCACCCCCGACACCCTGCTGGCGGAAACCCTGAAGTCCCGCGAAGGCTGGCACCTGTTCCTCTACCCCTTCGCTGGCCGCCAGGTGCACCTGGGGCTGGGCAGCCTGCTGGCCTCGCGGATGAGCCAACGCCAGCCACTGACCTTCTCCATCGCCGTCAACGACTACGGCTTCGAGCTGCTCAGCGCCACCGCCGTGGACTGGTCGCAGTGGCTGAACGGCACGCTGCTGAGCCCCGAGCAACTGCTGGCCGACGTGCTCGCCAGCCTCAATGCCGGCGAACTGGCGTTGCGGCGCTTCCGCGAGATCGCGCGTATCTCCGGGCTGGTGTTCGGCGGCTACCCCGGTTCGCAGAAAAGCACCCGCCAGGTGCAGGCCTCCAGCGGGCTGTTTTTCGAGGTGTTCAAGCAATACGACGCCGGCAACCTGCTGCTGACCCAGGCCCAGGAAGAAGTGCTGCGCCAGGAGTTGGACGTGCAGCGCCTGGAACAGACGCTGGTGCGCATGCAAGGCCAGCGCCTGGACCTGCACGCGCTCAAGCGCGCCACGCCGTTGGGCTTTCCGCTGATGGTGGAGCGCTTCCGCGAAAGCCTCAGCTCGGAGAAGCTGGCGGACCGCATCGCGCGCATGGTCAGCGACCTGGAAACGGCGGCGGGGCCATGAGCGGCCATCACGCCTTCGACTTCCACGGCACCACCTTGTGGCTGCTGCCGGAGAAGGCCATCTACTGGCCCGGGCAACGCGCCCTGCTGATCGCCGACGCGCACTTCGGCAAGGCTGCCGCCTACCGCCGCCTGGGCCAGCCGGTGCCCCATGGCACCACCGCGAGCAACCTGGCGGTGCTGGACCGGCTGCTGGCACGGCATGACTGCCAGCGGCTGGTCTTCCTCGGTGATTTCCTCCACGCCCCCGGCTCCCAGGGGCCGGCGACCCTGGCGGCGCTGCAGCAGTGGCGTGATCGGCATGGCGGCTTGGCGGTGACGCTGATTCGCGGCAACCACGACCGCCGCGCCGGCGACCCGCCTGCCTCGCTGGCGTTCGAGGTGGTGGCCGAGCCGCTGCCGCTGGGGCCGTTCGCGTTGCAACATGAACCCGAGCCGCACCCGCGGCTGCCGGTGCTGGCCGGCCACGTGCACCCGGTGTACCGCTTGCAGGGCAAAGGGCGGCAAAGCCTGCGGCTGCCGTGTTTCAGCTTTGGGGAAGAGGTCAGCCTGCTACCGGCGTTCGGCGCCTTCACAGGGGGGCATGCGCTGCGCCCCGGCCGGGCCGACCAGCTGTTCGTGGTCGGCGACGGCCAGGTGTGGCCGGTGCGGCGTCAGGCCACGGGCGCGGGTGGGGGTTGATCGGGGATGGTCGGCTCGCCCGGTTCTTCGGGCTGCGGGTAATCGGGGTTGGGATCGGGGTCCGGTTGGCCCGGTACGCCGCCCGCCTGGTGGGCCATGGGGTTGGCCAGCAAGGTCCAGGCAAGCACGCCAACCTGGTTGGGCTCCAGCCTGGCCAGTTCGGCGCTGATGGTCGGGTCGATTTTCATAGGCACTCCCTGGTCAATGGCCCGCTTCGCATGACGCGAAACGGAACAGTTCACCTCGATAGAGTGCCTTTTTCCCGACTAATTCCTTGCGCCGGTCGGATTATGTACGCGGCAGGGTCACGCCACGCTGGCCCTGGTACTTGCCACCACGGTCCTTGTAGGACACTTCACATTCTTCGTCGGACTCCAGGAACAGCATCTGCGCCACGCCTTCGTTGGCGTAGATTTTCGCCGGCAGCGTGGTGGTGTTGGAGAACTCCAGGGTCACGTGGCCTTCCCACTCCGGTTCCAGCGGGGTGACGTTGACGATGATGCCGCAGCGCGCGTAGGTGCTCTTGCCCAGGCAGATGGTCAGCACGTTGCGCGGGATGCGGAAGTATTCGACGGTGCGGGCCAGGGCGAAGGAGTTCGGCGGGATGATGCAGACGTCGCTTTTCACGTCGACGAAGCTTTTCTCGTCGAAGTTCTTCGGGTCCACGGTGGCCGAGTTGATGTTGGTGAACACCTTGAATTCATCGGCGCAGCGTACGTCGTAGCCGTAGCTGGACACGCCGAAGGAGATCAGACGGTCGGCGCCTTCACCGCGCATCTGGCGCTCGACGAAAGGCTCGATCATGCCGTGCTCTTGCGCCATGCGGCGAATCCACTTGTCCGATTTGATGCTCATGGCGGGGTGTCCTGAATAGCGAGGTGGTGAAAATGTTGCCCGCATCTTACCGGACCGGGCGCCACGGCTCAAAGCGCCGTGGTCATTTGTTCGGACCGCCCGGTCATTTCATGCCTTGCAGCCCGCGAAAACTGCGACTTTTCGCCACCTGCCGGCACCGTCAGTCATGATTTGTGTTATTCGCGGCGAATGGCATTGGCAGGCCCCGGAAAAAGGGTTAAGGTGGCGTCACTGTGTTGCTTGTGTCACTGAGAATCTCTACCCGATGTTTTACATCTCCATGAATTTTCCTGCTCTTTGCACTCAGTCTCGGCCAGGGCATTTCCTGAACCGCAGTTAACTTTGTCCAAGGAGACTCACCATGTCCAATCGCCAAACCGGTACCGTTAAGTGGTTCAACGATGAAAAAGGCTTCGGCTTCATCACTCCACAATCCGGTGACGACCTGTTCGTTCACTTCAAAGCTATCCAGGCTGACGGCTTCAAAAGCCTGAAAGAAGGCCAGCAGGTTTCTTTCGTCGCTACCCGCGGCCAGAAAGGCATGCAAGCTGAAGAAGTTCAAGTTATCTAACTTGTACTGAACAGTTCAAAAGAACCCCGCTCACGAGCGGGGTTTTTTTATGCCTGCGGTTTACCGTCGCCGCTGCCAGGGGCAGCGGCGACAGGCACGTTCAGTCGTCGCTGACGGTGATGCTCGGCATGGCCGGGGCGGCCGCTTCCTGCATCACGATGCGCGCACCCACGTGGCGCGCCAGCTCCTGGTAGACCATGGCGATCTGGCTTTCCGGCTCGGCAATGGCAGTCGGCTTGCCGCTGTCGGCCTGCTCGCGAATCAGCATCGACAACGGCAACGACGCCAGCACCTCGACACCGTACTGCGCCGCCAGCTTCTCGCCACCGCCCTCGCCGAACAGGTGCTCGGCATGGCCGCAGTTGGAGCAGATGTGCACGGCCATGTTCTCGACCACGCCCAGCACCGGGATGTTGACCTTGCGGAACATCTCCACGCCTTTCTTGGCGTCCAGCAGGGCCAGGTCCTGGGGCGTGGTAACGATCACCGCGCCGGCCACCGGCACTTTCTGCGCCAGGGTCAGCTGGATGTCACCGGTGCCTGGCGGCATATCGATGACCAGGTAGTCGAGGTCGTCCCAGGCGGTCTGGGTGATCAGCTGCAGCAGGGCGCCGGAGACCATGGGGCCGCGCCACACCATGGGCGTGTTGTCGTCGGTGAGGAAGGCCATGGACATCACTTCCACGCCATGGGCCTTGAGCGGCACGAACCATTTCTGGTCCTTGACCTGCGGGCGGGTGCCTTCGGCGATGCCGAACATCACGCCCTGGCTGGGGCCATAGATGTCGGCGTCGAGGATACCCACGCGCGCGCCCTCTCGGGCCAGGGCCAGGGCCAGGTTGGCGGCGGTGGTGGACTTGCCCACCCCGCCCTTGCCCGAGGCCACGGCGACGACGTTCTTGACGTTGGCCATGCCCGGCACCTGGGCCTGGGCCTTGTGGGCGCCGATCACGCAGTCGATGCGCACGGTGGCGCGGCTCACGCCGTCCAGGCCTTCGACGGCGGTCTGCAGCACCTGGGCGAAGCCGTTCTTGAACAGGCCGGCGGCGTAGCCCAGCTCCAGTACCACGTTGACCTGCCCGCCGTCGATATCGATGGCCCGCACACACCCGGCGCTGACCGGGTCCTGGTTCAGGTAGGGATCGGTGTACTGGCCAAGTACGGCTTCGACGGCGGCGCGATTGACGGCACCCATGGGTTCTCCCGTTATAAAGACAGAGCAAGACAGACGGCTATCCTAGCGCGTCCGCGCCCGGAAATCTGCGCCAATCCCGTAGCCGCTGCCGTAGGCTGCGCTGGCCGGCAGCCCCACTGCGGTTCTTCGGTGCATTCGAGGGCCAGCGCAGCCTTCGGCAGCGGCTACGGGGGTGAAAAAAATGCGCCAGGCCTTTATAGTGGCCGATCTTGTTTTGACTTCTAAGTAGCCGAGCCCCATGTCCGAGCCCCGCAAGATTCTCGTCACCAGCGCCCTGCCCTATGCCAACGGTTCGATCCACCTTGGCCACATGGTCGAGTACATCCAGACCGACATGTGGGTGCGTTTCCAGAAGCACCGCGGCAACCAGTGCACCTACGTCTGCGCCGACGACGCCCACGGCTCGGCCATCATGCTGCGCGCGGAAAAGGAAGGCATCACGCCAGAGCAGCTGATTGCCGGCGTGCAGGTCGAGCACAGCACCGACTTCGCCGACTTCCTGGTGGAGTTCGACAACTTCCACTCCACCCACGCCGAAGAGAACCGCGAGCTGTCCTCGCAGATCTACCTGAAGCTGCGTGACGCCGGCCACATCTCCCAGCGCTCGGTGACCCAGTACTTCGACCCGGACAAGCAGATGTTCCTGGCCGACCGCTTCATCAAGGGCACCTGCCCCAAGTGCGCGGCCGAAGACCAGTACGGCGACAACTGCGAGAAATGCGGCGCCACCTACGCGCCCACCGAGCTGAAGAACCCCAAGTCGGCGATCTCCGGCGCCACCCCGGTGCTCAAGGATTCCCAGCACTTCTTCTTCAAGCTGCCCGACTTCCAGGCCATGCTGCAGGAGTGGACCCGCAGCGGCACCCTGCAGGACGCCGTCGCCAACAAGCTGGCCGAATGGCTGGACAGCGGCCTGCAGGAATGGGACATCTCCCGTGACGCGCCGTACTTCGGCTTCGAGATCCCGGGCGAGCCAGGCAAGTACTTCTACGTGTGGCTGGACGCGCCGATCGGCTACATGGCCAGCTTCAAGAACCTGTGCGCGCGCCGTCCGGACCTGGACTTCGATGCCTACTGGGCCAAGGATTCCACCGCCGAGCTGTACCACTTCATCGGCAAGGACATCATCAACTTCCACGCCCTGTTCTGGCCCGCCATGCTCGAAGGCGCCGGCTACCGCAAGCCGACCGCGGTGAACGTGCACGGCTACCTGACCGTCAACGGCCAGAAAATGTCCAAGTCGCGCGGCACCTTCGTCAAGGCGCGCACCTACCTGGACCACCTGTCGCCCGAATACCTGCGCTACTACTACGCCTCCAAGCTGGGCCGTGGCGTCGACGACATGGACCTGAACCTGGAAGACTTCGTGCAGAAGGTCAACTCCGACCTGGTGGGCAAGGTGGTCAACATCGCCAGCCGCTGCGCAGGCTTCATCCACAAGGGCAATGCCGGCGTGCTGGTGGCCGAGAACGCCGCGCCGGAGCTGACCGACGCCTTCCTGGCCGCCGCGCCAAGCATCGCCGAAGCCTACGAGAACCGTGACTTCGCCCGCGCCATGCGCGAGATCATGGCCCTGGCCGACCGCGCCAACGCCTTCATCGCCGACAAGGCACCGTGGGCCCTGGCCAAGCAGGAAGGCAAACAGGCCGAAGTGCAGGCCGTGTGCGCCCTGGGCGTGAACCTGTTCCGCCAGCTGGTGATCTTCCTCAAGCCGGTGCTGCCACAACTGGCCGCCGACGCCGAGGCGTTCCTCAACGTCGCACCGCTGACCTGGGCCGACCACGCCACGCTGCTGGCCAACCACCAGCTCAACCCGTTCCAGGCGCTGATGAGCCGCATCGACCCGGTGAAGGTGCAAGCCATGGTCGACGCCTCCAAGGAAGACCTGGAAGCCGCCCAGGCCTCCAACGCCCCGGCCGGCAACGGCGAGCTGGTCAAGGAGCCCCTGGCCGCGGAAATCGAGTTCGACACCTTTGCTGCCGTGGACCTGCGCGTGGCCCTGATCGTCAAGGCCGAGCACGTGGAGGGCGCCGACAAACTGCTGCGCCTGACCCTGGACATCGGTGACGAGCAGCGCAACGTGTTCTCGGGCATCAAGAGCGCCTACCCGAACCCGGCCGAGCTGGAAGGCCGCCTGACCATGATGATCGCCAACCTCAAGCCGCGCAAAATGCGCTTCGGCATGTCCGAAGGCATGGTCATGGCCGCAGGCCCTGGCGGCGAAGAGATCTACCTGCTGAGCCCTGACAGCGGCGCCAAGCCGGGCCAGCGCATCAAGTAATACCCTTGTGGGAGCTGGCTTGCCAGCGAGCTTTTTGGGACACCTCAAAATCTCGCTGGCAAGCCAGCTCCCACAATTGTTCATGGCCATGCCGGACAGAAAGATGAGCCTGACCCAACGCATCGACGCCCTGCTGCCCCAGACCCAGTGCGGCAAATGCGGCCATGGCGGCTGCCTGCCCTATGCGCAGGCGATGTCGAGGGGCGACGCAATCAACAAATGCCCGCCCGGCGGCACCGAGACCCTCGCCGCCCTGGCGAACCTGCTGCAGGTGCCGGTCATCGCCCTGGACACCAGCCGCGGCAGCGCACCACCCCAGGTGGCCTATATCCGTGAAGCCGAATGCATCGGCTGCACCAAATGCATCCAGGCCTGCCCGGTGGACGCCATCGTCGGCGCGGCCAAGCTGATGCACACCGTGATCGTCGACGAATGCACGGGCTGCGACCTGTGCCTGGCGCCCTGCCCGGTGGACTGCATCGAACTGCGGCCGTTGCCAGCCAACGCCAGCGTGGCCATCGTCGGCGGCCTGGCGCAGACCGATGGCGAACGCCAGGCGCGCACCCTCAAGCGTGACCGCGCCCGCAGGCGTTTCGAACAGCGCAACGCGCGGCTGGCCAGCCTGGCCGCACGGCGCGAGGCCCAGCGCCCGGCGCCAGCCGCACAGGCGCCTGCGCCCACCGCCATCAGCGACCCGATACAAGCGGCCTTGGCGCGGATCAAGGCGCAGCAGGCCGCCACCGCCGACGCCCCGAACCCAGGACACCGTGACCGATGAACAACGTCAAACGCCGGGAAATCTTTCGCCGGCTGCATGAAGACAACCCCGAACCCAAGACCGAACTGGCCTACACCTCGGCCTTCGAGCTATTGATTGCGGTGATTCTGTCTGCCCAGTCCACGGACGTGGGCGTGAACAAGGCCACCGCCAAGTTGTACCCGGTGGCCAACACCCCGGCGGCCATCCATGCCCTGGGCGTGGAAGGCCTGTCCGAGTACATCAAGACCATCGGCCTGTACAACAGCAAGGCACGCAACGTGATCGAAGCCTGCCGCATGCTGGTGGAGCTGCACGGCGGCGAGGTGCCCCAGGACCGCGAGTCCCTGGAAGCGCTGCCCGGCGTGGGCCGCAAGACCGCCAACGTGGTGCTCAACACCGCTTTCCGGCAGCCGACCATGGCGGTGGACACGCACATCTTCCGCGTGGCCAACCGCACCGGCATCGCGCCAGGCAAGAACGTGCTGGAGGTGGAGAAGAACCTGCTCAAGTTCGTGCCCAGGGAATACCTGCTCGACTCCCACCACTGGCTGATCCTGCACGGCCGCTACGTGTGCCAGGCTCGCAAGCCGCGCTGCGGCAGCTGCCGTATCGAAGATTTGTGCGATTACAAGCACAAGACCTCCGACGATTGAAGGCTTATTGAAAAAGCTGACCAGGCGATTGAAAAAATCTTTTTTACGCGCGAAAGATTTACCGATATAAGGTGCGCCAATGGCACTGCAAGCCTGGAGTTGACTTTATGAGCACCGGTAAAGAAGAACTGGATGTGGAAGACGAGTTTGCCCCTGTCGACAACGATGAAGCCGAAGCCCCTGCGGAAACCGCAAAAACCAACCTGAGCAAGCGCCGCACCATCGACAACCTGCTGGAAGAACGTCGCCTGCAGAAGCAGCTGGCCGACTACGACTTCGATCTATAACCCTTTTTCCACCCTGCCCTTTCGCGCGCCGGCCGCGGGCCGGCTCACGCCAGGCCGTTGCGCTGCGCCAGCTCGATCAGGTCCACCAGCGACCGCGCATTGAGCTTGAGCAGCAGACGGGTCTTGTAGGTGCTGACGGTCTTGTTGCTGAGGAACATGCCGTCGGCGATTTCCTTGTTGCTCTTGCCCCGCGCCAACTGCTGCAACACCATCATCTCGCGGCCCGAGAGGCGCTCGATCATCTGCGACTCGGAAGCGTTGCCCAGGCTGGAGCGCACCGAATGCAGGGCCTGGTTGGGGAAGTAGCTGTAGCCTGACAGCACCGCCTTGATGGCACTGAGCAGCTCGGTCAGCTCCTGCTGCTTGCACACGTAGCCCGCCGCGCCGGTCTGCATGCAACGCATGGAAAAATGCCCGGGCATCTGCGAGGTCAGCACCAGCACCTTGGTGGCACGGCGCTCGCTGCTCAGGCGCGCCATCACCTCCAGGCCGTCGAGCTTGGGAATGCAGATGTCGAGTATGACGAGGTCCGGTTGGTACTCACGGGCCATTTGCAAGGCATCCACGCCATTGTTGGTTTCGCCGACCACTTCGTAGCAGTGGCGCTCCATCAGCATGCGCAACGCCAGGCGAACCACAGGGTGATCATCCACGATCAGCACTTTATTCATGGGAAAATCCAATTTTCGCTGTTCGAATTTTTAGAGCCCGCACAATAGCCTAGTCGTCCGGCACTTTGCATTGCGTCACTGCCAGCTACCTAACGGCAAAGACAAGACCTACAACCGAGAGAGACTATTCCTACAGAAAACCTCACTCCTTGAAGTTCTCTCCAGATTTTTCCGACAATTGGTAGCCCTACATTGAAAAATATCTGACACCAAGAAGCATTGCACATCGGTTTATGAGCAGCAATTGAGTATTTGCTTACAAGCCATTCATTCTGTGTCGGACAGCCAGACGGGCACATTATCCGACCTGCGGATAACGTCGTGGGGTGGCAGATACTGCTCACTGCCGTTGTCTCTCTTTATATCGAACTGTAAATAACCTTACACCTGTCACTTCCTGCAGATCCTCCTACAGGCCGGGCCCGGCGAGGCATCCAGCGGGAAAGCCGTTCCCGCCCCGACGGAAATGACAACTGAATAAATCGATATATTCGCAACATGCGCAAATAAAATAACTATACATAGCCGGTCGACCACCGCAGAAACTCTAGAATTCCAACGACAGATACGGCCCGGTAACAGGCCGTGCCAAGGAGTTTTCATGTCCAGCCCGCCGCCCCATACAAAGAACCCGCTGACCATCATTGCCATATTTGCCGCCATAGTCGAAGCGTCAGCCCTGGCCTCGCTGCCCTTTCTAAAGGACGACAGCCAGGACCTGTATACATGGTTCCTTATCGGCTTCCCGCCGTTCCTGACACTGTTGTTCTTTGTAACATTGAATTTCAACTACAAGGTGCTTTATTCCCCCTCCGACTTCAGCAACGAACAGGACTTCCTGGACATTGCCAAAGGCCAGCCGGCACCCGCCCAGGCTGGCAACACCAACACGCCTCCACCGCCGCTCCCGCCACCTTCGGCCGCCCCTGGCCACCCGCTGCCCGTTGCCGATGTGCCGGTGGTCCGCCAAGGCCGCAGCGAGGAGTTCCGGGCCCTGTACATCCTCGACTACAGCCATTTCACCAACGAGCAGGACCTGGACGCCATGATCAAGGAGATCTTGCGCCCCAAAGCGCCTGGGGAACGACATTTGATCATGCTGTATCGCCTGTCGCAGCTGCGCAGCCCGGTGAGCGTGGTGCTGGGGCACCTGCTGGGCAAAGCCTTCGAGCACAACGCCGAATGCACCATCAGCGCCTACGACCTGGATGAAGCCGCGCTCACCACGCTGAGCCGCCGCCAGGGCGGCCTGCCGGCCCGGCAAGCGGCGCCGCCGGCATGAAAACTGGCGCCCGGAAACGCGAAAGCCCCGGCAAGGGCCGGGGCTTTCGGGTGCAACCAAGGGGCAATCAGAACAGCTTGCGGCCCTTGTTGGCAGCGATGCGCATGCGCAGGGCGTTGAGCTTGATGAAGCCCGCCGCGTCGGCCTGGTTGTACGCGCCACCATCTTCCTCGAAGGTAGCGATGTTGGCGTCGAACAGCGAGTCGTCGGACTTGCGGCCGGTGACGATGACGTTGCCCTTGTACAGTTTCAGGCGTACCACGCCGTTCACGTTGACCTGGGAGGCGTCGATCATCTGTTGCAGCATCAGGCGCTCAGGGCTCCACCAGTAGCCGGTGTAGATCAGGCTGGCGTACTTGGCCATCAGCTCGTCTTTCAGGTGAGCGACTTCGCGGTCCAGGGTGATGGACTCGATGGCACGGTGGGCGCGCAGCATGATGGTGCCGCCAGGGGTTTCGTAGCAGCCACGGGACTTCATGCCCACGTAACGGTTCTCGACGATGTCCAGACGACCGATGCCATGGGCGCCGCCGATCTTGTTCAGGGTCGCCAGCACGGTGGCCGGGGTCATCTCGACGCCGTCCAGCGCGACGATGTCACCGTTGCGGTAGGTCAGTTCCAGGTACTGCGCGGTGTCCGGAGCGTTCTCTGGCGAGACGGTCCAGCGCCACATGTCTTCTTCGTGCTCGGTCCAGGTGTCTTCCAGCACGCCGCCTTCATAGGAGATGTGCAGCAGGTTGGCGTCCATCGAGTACGGGGACTTCTTCTTGCCGTGACGCTCGATCGGGATCGCGTGCTTCTCGGCGTAGTCCATCAGCTTCTCGCGCGACAGCAGGTCCCATTCACGCCAAGGGGCGATCACTTTCACGCCTGGCTTGAGGGCGTAGGCGCCCAGCTCGAAACGTACCTGGTCGTTGCCCTTGCCGGTAGCGCCGTGGGAAATGGCGTCGGCGCCAGTTTCGTTGGCGATCTCGATCAGGCGCTTGGCGATCAGCGGACGGGCGATGGAGGTACCCAGCAGGTACTCGCCTTCATAGACGGTGTTGGCGCGGAACATCGGGAACACGAAGTCACGCACGAATTCTTCGCGCAGGTCGTCGATGTAGATCTCTTTCACGCCCATGGCTTGCGCCTTGGCACGTGCAGGCTCTACTTCTTCGCCCTGACCCAGGTCAGCGGTGAAGGTCACCACTTCGCAGTTATAAGTGTCCTGCAGCCACTTGAGGATCACCGAAGTGTCCAGGCCGCCGGAATACGCCAGAACGACCTTGTTTACGTCCGCCATGCCATCACTCCACGGGGTTGTACGGAAAGCCGATTAGTCTACCGTTCAAACCCGCAGAATTACAGAGGCGCGACAGCAAATGACGATGAAGCGACAATAACTTTCGCCTCGGCGACCCCGTAGCCGCTGCCGACAGGCTGCGCTGGCCCCTTCATACACGGGAGTTTTCCGGCGAGGCATAGGGCCAGCGCAGCCTGCCGGCAGCGGCTACAGTTGCGCGGGAGGCTTGGGTTGCGCCGGGCCCGGCTGCGCAGGCGCCTGCTGCACCGCCTCAGGCGGCACCGCTGGCTTGTCCGCCGCGGCCACCCGCGACAGCTGGATGTTCACCCGGCGGTTGAGCGCCCGGTTGGCGGCATTGGTGTTCGGCGCTACCGGGAACTGCTCGCCATGGAAGCGCATGACGATGTCGGACTCCGGCACGCCGGCGGCCTTGAGGTAATCCATCACCGCCAGGGCGCGGCGGCGCGACACGTCGCGGTTGGTCAGGCGGTTGCCGCTGTTGTCGGAGTGGCCGTCCAGTTCCACATGGTTCACCGTCGGGTCGGCCTTCATGTAGGCCAGGATGGTGTCCAGGCGCCGCTTGGCGGCCGCGTCCAGGTCATTGCCGCCGCCGGGGAAGCCCACCTGGGTGCGGCTGACCTGGTCGAAGTTCATCGGCAGCAGCTTGGTGGTGCAGGCCTGGAAGTCGCTATAGCCCTGGCTGAATTTCACCGGCAGCACGCGCACTTCGGTCGGCCGCCCGGTGGTGCCGGAAAAGGTGCGGATGACGGTGCTGCGGCCCTCGATCAAGCCGCCGATCAGGCGGCTGGCCTGGCCCTGGGAGCTGCTGAACAGCGTCGCGCCGTCACCCATGCGCACCGCCCCCAGGTTGATGTCGCCACGCCCTGGCTGCCACGGCGCGGCGGCGGCCAGCAGGGTCGCCGAGCCACGGCCGAGCAGGCGGCTGCTGGACTTGAGGCTGAACACGGCGCCCTCGCCCGCGCGCTGGACGAACTCACCCGAGCCGAAGTCGGTGATCGGCTGGACAAGACGGCATTCGAACTGGTCGCCCTCGACCTTCCACTCGACGTTCTCCAGGCGGGTCTGGAAAGTGATAGCCATGGCGGGCAGGCTGGCGAAGATACTGAACAGGGCTAGATAACGCTGGCGCACGGGAGGCTCCACAGATTTGTACCACATACCCTCGGGCTATCGGACGTCATCGGCAAAACTTGATAGCGAGTGCCTGCCGAGGCCATTTGCGGTAGCATTCCCCCGAGTTCGAACCGCCTGGAACCCCCCCAATGTCCGACCGCCTGACCCTCCTGCGTCCCGATGACTGGCACATCCATCTTCGCGATGGCGCCGTGCTGCCCCACACCGTCGGCGACGTCGCGCGCACCTTTGGCCGCGCGATCATCATGCCCAACCTGGTCCCACCCGTGCGCAACGCCCAGGAAGCCGACGCCTATCGTCAGCGCATCCTGGCCGCACGCCCGGCCGGCAGCCAGTTCCAGCCGTTGATGGTGCTCTACCTCACCGACCTGACCACCCCCGACGAGATCCGCGCCGCCAAGGCCAGTGGCTTCGTGCACGCCGCCAAGCTGTACCCGGCCGGCGCCACCACCAACTCCGACTCGGGCGTGACCAGCGTCGACAAGATCTTCCCGGTGCTCGAAGCCATGGCCGAAGTGGGCATGCTGCTGCTGGTGCACGGTGAAGTGACCCGTGGCGAAGTCGACGTGTTCGACCGCGAGAAGCAATTCATCGACGAGCACATGCGCCGCGTCGTGGAACGCTTCCCGACGCTGAAAGTGGTGTTCGAACACATCACCACCGGCGATGCCGTGCAGTTCGTCAACGAGGCCTCGGCCAACGTGGCGGCCACCATCACCGCGCATCACCTGCTGTACAACCGCAACCACATGCTGGTGGGCGGCATTCGCCCGCACTTCTACTGCCTGCCGATCCTCAAGCGCAACACCCACCAGGTGGCGCTGCTGGACGCGGCCACCAGTGGCAGCCCGAAATTCTTCCTGGGCACCGACTCGGCGCCCCACGCCCAGCACGCCAAGGAATCGGCCTGCGGCTGCGCCGGCTGCTACACCGCCTATGCGGCGATCGAGCTGTACGCCGAGGCCTTCGAGCAGCGCAACGCACTGGACAAGCTGGAAGGCTTCGCCAGCCTGTTCGGCCCGGCCTTCTACGGCCTGCCGGTGAACACCGACACCATCACCCTGGTCCGCGAAGAGTGGACTGCCCCGGCCAGCCTGCCGTTCGGCGAGCTGTCCGTCATCCCGCTGCGCGCCGGTGAAAAACTGCGCTGGCGCCTGCTGGAGCAAAACGCGTGAGTGAAGACCAATTCGACGAAGACCTGGACAGCGGCAGCAGCGCGTCGCGCCACCCCATGGCGGCGCGTTTCCGCGGCTACCTGCCAGTCGTGGTCGATGTCGAGACCGGCGGCTTCAACAGCGCCACTGACGCCCTGCTGGAGATCGCCGCGACCATCATCGGCATGGACGAGATGGGCTTCCTGTACCCCGAGCACACCCTGTTCTTCCGGGTGGAGCCGTTCGAGGGCGCCAACATCGAGGCCGCCGCACTGGAGTTCACCGGCATCAAGCTGGACCACCCGCTGCGCATGGCGGTGAGCGAGGAGTCGGCGCTGACGGAAATCTTCCGCAGCATCCGCAAGTCGCTGAAGTCCAACGGCTGCAAGCGCGCGGTGCTGGTCGGCCACAACGCCAGCTTCGACCTGGGGTTCCTCAACGCCGCCGTGGCGCGCAACGACCTCAAGCGCAACCCGTTCCACCCCTTCTCCAGCTTCGACACCGCCACCCTGGCGGGCCTGGCCTACGGCCAGACCGTGCTGGCCAAGGCGTGCCAGGCCGCCGACATCGACTTCGATGGCCGCGAGGCCCACTCGGCGCGCTACGACACAGAGAAGACCGCCGAGCTGTTCTGCGGCATCGTCAACCGCTGGAAGGAAATGGGCGGCTGGGAAGATTTCGATCATTGATTGCGCCTCTCTGATCACTTCGTGATCATTGTGGGAGCTGGCTTGCCAGCGAGTTTTTGCCTCTGCAAAGCTCGCTGGCAAGCCAGCTCCCACATTTCTTTCCCCATCCAGCCTCCCTGAATGACCGCTCATCGACCCTCACGCTTTATAGAGCGAAGTTGTTTTGACAAGCATTCTCATTACGATTAGTCTCACCGCACCAAGACGACACAGCGACGGTGTGTACCCCTATGTATGTTTGCCTCTGCCAAGGTGTGACCGACGGTCAGATCCGTGACGCGATCTATGAAGGATGCTGCAGCTACAAGGACGTCCGCCAGACCCTGGGCGTGGCCTCACAATGTGGCAAATGCGCGTGCCTGGCCAAGCAGGTGGTGCGTGAAACCCTCACCGAACTGCAAGCCACCCAGGCCGCCCTGCCCTACCCGGTAGAATTTACCGCCGCCTGATTCACCGAATTCAAAGGAACCGGACCCAGTGTCCGGTTTTTTTATGCCTGCAATTCAAGTAGTTACGCGCTGGATGCAGAACTCAAACATTCTTATTCCGATTAATTTTTATATATTATTCAATAACTTAGGTTTGACAGCCGAAGTTGTCGGGCTCAAACTTCCTGAATTGGCACACTTCAACCAGGACAGGACCCCACCATGAAAGGCGATATCAGCGTCATCCAGCATCTCAACAAGATCCTCGGGAACGAGCTCATCGCCATCAACCAATACTTCCTGCATGCGCGCATGTACGAAGACTGGGGCCTGAACAAGCTGGGCAAGTTCGAGTACAAAGAGTCCATCCAGGCCATGAAGGACGCTGACAAGCTGATCAAGCGCATCCTGTTCCTGGAAGGCATCCCCAACCTGCAGGAACTGGGCAAGATCCTGATCGGCGAGCACACCCGCGAAATGCTGGAATGCGACCTGAAGATCGAGCGCAAGGCCCATGGCGACATCAAGGCCGCCATCGCCCACTGCGAAACTTCCGGCGACTACGGCAGCCGCGAAATGCTGGAAGACATCCTCGAAGACCAGGAAGAGCACATCGACTGGCTGGAGACCCAGCTGGGCCTGATCGACAAGGTCAGCCTGGAGAACTACCTGCAGTCGGGCATGGGCGACGACGAATAACGTCCCCCTTCCCCCAAGAGCCCCGCCTTCGCGGGGCTTTTTTGTTCCATAAAACAATATGAAGATACTTTCATGAACCCCGAGCAGGGTGCGACAAACCGCCGCAGGCCGCCTGGGCCGGGGCTTTCGGCCATTCGCGCAGTTCCTGCAAAAAACCCTTGCAGAAATCGAGTGTTTACTTAGGAAGCTAACAAATTCTATAAAAGAGTCATGCAGAGCCTTGCTGCATAACTTGAGAAATTGGAGCTTTCAAATGACTGTAAAAGTAACCGAACGCGACGATTCACATATGTCTCACGAAGGCGTGGCCGCTGGCATCCGCATCTGGGACGTATACCAACAAGACCTGCTGGTCGGCATGTTCCACAACGAGAACGACGCCCACAGCTATAAGGCCGAACTGGAAAACCTGGAAGCGCAACGCACCCAGCAGTAAGTCACCTTTCCAACTTTACTGCCTTCAATAAAAAACCCCGCCTCGGCGGGGTTTTGTTTAACGGGCGTGGCTTACCACATCAGGTCATCCGGGATGACGTAGGCGGCATACGGGTCATCCGCGTCCGGCTCTTCGGTCACCACGTTCAACAGCACGATACGTTCGGGCGCGCGCTCCTGGATCTTCAGGGCCGCCTCGCGCGGGATCACTTCGTAGCCACCGGCGTGGTGCACGATAGCCAGGGAGCCTGAGCTCAGCTTGGCGCGCATCAGGGTGTTGACCGACAGGCGCTTGACCTTCTTGTCGTCGACGAAGTTGTAGTAGTCCTCGGTGTTCAGCTTGGGCAGGCGCGACACCTCGATCAGCTGCTTGACCTGGGCGGCACGGGCCTTCTGCTCGGCCTTTTCCTGCTGCTGGCGGTTCAGCTCCTGGTCACGCTTGACCTTCTCGGCCATGGCTTCCTTGGCCAGGCGCTGCTGGGTGTCGTCGACTTCGACCTGGCCCTTCTGCTCCAGGCGTTTCTGTTTCTGCTGGGTCTTGCTGGCTTGCTTGACCTGTTTCTGGTTGACCAGACCGGCTTTCAGCAATTGGTCACGAAGAGAGATGCTCATGTACGGGCTCACTTATGCAACGGGCTCAGCCACAGCTGGGCAGGTTCTTTTCCTGACGTTTGGCCTCGCCCCACAGGGCGTCCAATTCTTCCAGGGTGCAATCTTCAATGGGACGGTGGGTGTCGCGCAATGCCTGTTCGATAAAACGGAAGCGCCGCTCGAATTTGCCGTTGGCGCCACGCAGGGCGTTTTCCGGGTCGACCTTGAGGTGCCGCGCCAGGTTGACCACGCTGAACAGCAGGTCGCCGACCTCCTCGGCCACCGCGGCCTGGTCGTCGCCGGCCATGGCCTCCAGCACCTCGTCCAGTTCTTCGCGCACCTTGTCCAGCACCGGGAGCGCTTCAGGCCAGTCGAAGCCAACGCCGGCAGCGCGCTTCTGCAGCTTGGCCGAACGGGCCAGGGCCGGCAAGGCGTGGGGCACGTCGTCGAGCAGGGATAGCTGCTCGGGGGCCGTGGCCTTCTCGGCGCGCTCCTGGGCCTTGATCTCTTCCCAGCGGTGCTTGACCTGCTCCTCGCTCAGGCGGGGGGTGTCCAGGGGCGCATAGAGGTCGCCGGTGGGGAACACGTGAGGGTGGCGACGGATCAGTTTGCGGGTGATGCTGTCGACCACGCCGTCGAACTCGAAGCGCCCTTCCTCGCGGGCCAGCTGGCTGTAGTACACCACCTGGAACAGCAGGTCGCCGAGTTCGCCCTGCAGGTGTTCGAAATCGCTGCGCTCGATGGCGTCGGCGACCTCGTAGGCCTCCTCCAGGGTGTAGGGCACGATGGTGGCGTAGGTCTGCTTGATGTCCCACGGGCAGCCGTGTTGCGGGTCGCGCAGGCGGGCCATGAGGTGTAGCAGGTCTTCAAGTGAGTACATCAATCAGCCTCGGTACATGCCCTGTGGGAGCTGGCTTGCCAGCGAGCTTTTGGGGGCCTCAAAAGCTCGCTGGCAAGCCAGCTCCCACAGGTGTTCTCAAACCCTGACAGGTTCAGTGTCAGGATCGTAACTCATGGGGTACGGTTGCGGCGGGTCTCGATGATGTTCGGCAACTGCGAGATACGCCCCAGCAGGCGCCCCAGGGCGTCCAGGCCAGGAATCTCGATGGTCAGCGACATCAGCGCGGTGTTGTCTTCCTTGTTCGAGCGGGTGTTCACCGCCAGCACGTTGATGCGCTCGTTGAGCAGCACCTGGGAGACGTCACGCAGCAGGCCGGAACGGTCGTACGCACGGATTATGATGTCCACCGGGTAGGTGAGCACCGGCACCGGGCCCCAGCTGACCTGGATGATGCGCTCCGGCTCGCGGCCGGCCAGCTGCAGCACCGAGGCGCAGTCCTGGCGGTGAATGCTCACGCCGCGGCCCTGGGTAATGTAGCCAACGATGGCATCGCCCGGCAGCGGCTGGCAGCAGCCGGCCATCTGCGTCATCAGGTTGCCCACGCCCTGGATCTGGATGTCGCCGCGCTTGCCCGGCTTGTAACCGGTGCTGGACTTGCGCGGTATCAGTTCCAGCTGCTCGTTGCCGCGCTCCGGCTCCACCAGCTGCTGGGCCGAATTGACCAGGTGCGCCAGGCGCAGGTCGCCGGCACCGAGGGCGGCGAACATGTCCTCGGCGGTCTTGTGGTTGGCTTTCTCGGCCAGCTGCTCGAAGTCCACCTGGGGCAGGCCCAGGCGGCTGAGTTCGCGCTCCAGCAGGGTCTTGCCGGCCGCCACGTTCTGGTCGCGGGCCTGCAGCTTGAACCAGTGGACGATCTTCGCCCGGGCGCGCGAAGTAGTCACGTAGCCCAGGTTGGAGTTCAGCCAGTCGCGGCTCGGCGTGCCGTGCTTGCTGGTGATGATCTCCACCTGCTCGCCGGTCTGCAGGCTGTAGTTGAGCGGCACGATGCGCCCGTTGATCTTGGCGCCACGGCAGTTGTGGCCGATCTCGGTGTGCACCCGGTAGGCGAAGTCCAGCGGCGTGGCGCCCTTGGGCAGGTCGATGGCGTGGCCGTCGGGGGTGAAGACGTAGACGCGGTCAGGCTCGATGTCCACGCGCAGCTGTTCGGCCAGGCCGCCGATGTCGCCCAGTTCCTCGTGCCATTCCAGCACCTGGCGCAACCACGAGATCTTCTCTTCGTAGTGGTTGGAGCCCGACTTGACGTCGGTGCCCTTGTAGCGCCAGTGCGCGCACACGCCCAGCTCAGCTTCCTCGTGCATGGCGTGGGTGCGGATCTGCACCTCCAGCACCTTGCCTTCGGGGCCGATCACGGCGGTGTGCAGCGAGCGGTAGCCGTTCTCCTTGGGGTTGGCGATGTAGTCGTCGAACTCCTTGGGAATGTGCCGCCACAGGGTGTGGACGATGCCCAGCGCGGTGTAGCAGTCGCGCATTTCCGGCACCAGCACGCGCACCGCACGCACGTCGTAGATCTGGCTGAACTCCAGGCCCTTGCGCTGCATTTTGCGCCAGATGGAGTAGATGTGCTTGGCGCGGCCGCTGATGTCGGCCTTGACGCCGGTGGCCAGCAGCTCGTTCTGCAGCTGGGTCATCACGTCGCTGATGAAGCGCTCGCGGTCCAGCCGCCGTTCGTGCAGCAGCTTGGCGATCTGCTTGTACTGGTCGGGCTCCAGGTAGCGGAAGGACAGGTCCTCCAGCTCCCACTTGATGTGGCCGATGCCCAGGCGGTGGGCCAGCGGCGCGTAGATGTCGAACACCTCGCGGGCCACGCGGTTGCGCTTCTCCTCGTCGGCGTTCTTCACCGCGCGGATGGCGCAGGTACGCTCGGCCAGCTTGATCAGCGCCACGCGCACGTCGTCGACCATGGCGACGAGCATCTTGCGCAGGTTTTCCACCTGGCCCTGGCTGCCCAGCACCAGCGACTGGCGCGGGCTGAGGCTGGCGCTGATGGCGGCCATGCGCAGCACGCCGTCGATCAGCTTGGTGACCACGGCGCCGAAGCGCTCGCCGACCTCGGCCAGGGTCACCCGGCCTTCGCGCACGGCGCGGTAGATGACCGCGGCCACCAGGGTGTCCTGGTCCAGCTTGAGGTCGGCGAGAATTTCGGCTATTTCCAGGCCGGCCTGGAAACACGACGTGCCGTCGGCCCAGGAATGCTTGGCCATGTTGCCTTGCTGCTCGGCCTGCAGGGCGAACTCGCACGCCGCCTTCAGGGCCTCACGGTCCAGTGCCAGGTCGACACTGACAATGTGGTCCAGCCATGCATCGAGATTGATACTGCCGTCAGTGTTGATCGGCTGGTGTGCTCTCACCTGTACCATCTTGTTTACCTTCCCTATGACACGTTGCTAACGCATCAACAGATCGCTGGCTTTGACCTTCGCTGGGCCGGCGAAGGACTTGCTTTCAAGCACCAGTCGGATTAGACGGACCGTCCTGGTCCGCTTCAAATAACGCCATCGCCTCGACATGCGCTGTCTGGGGGAACATGTCGAGGATTGCGGCACGTTTTAACCGGTAGCCCTGCTTGATCAATTCGACCGCGTCGCGAGCCAAAGTTGCCGGGTTGCAGGACACATACACCAATCGCTTGGCACCCAATGCCGGCAGGTTCCTGACCACCTCGAACGCACCGTCGCGCGGTGGGTCCAAGAGTACCGCAGAAAAGCCCCCGGCGGCCCAGTCGGCGCCAGCCAGCGGCTGGGACAGATCGGCCTGAAAAACCTTCACGTTATCCAGCTTGTTGCTCTGGGCGTTGGCCTGCGCGCGGTCCACCATGGCCTGCACGCCTTCCACCGCCACCACCTCGGCCACCCGTGTGGCCAGCGGCAAGGCGAAGTTGCCCAAACCACAGAATAGATCCAGCACGCGCTCCTGGGGTTGCGGCTCGAGCCAGGCCAAAGCCTGTTCGATCATCGCGGTATTGACCCCTTCGTTCACCTGCACGAAATCGCCCGGGCGGTATGCCAGGGTCAGGTCCCACGGCGCCAGGGCAAAACCCAGCGTGGCATTGGTATCCACCGGTTGCGGCGCGCCTTCGCCTTGCAGCCACAGCTGGGCGCCGTGCTGGGCGCAGAACGCCAGCAGGGCTTGCAGGTCGGCGTCGGGCAACGCTGCGGTATGACGCACCAGCACGCACAGCGCGGTGCCGGCGAACAGTTCCACATGGCCGATGGCCTGGGGTTTGTTCAAGCCGGCCAGCGCCGCGGGCAGGCCGCTCATGATCGGTTGCAAGGGCTGTACCAGCACCGGGCACTCATCAATGGCGACGATGTCCTGGCTGGCGGCGGCGCGGAAGCCGACGTCGAGCTTGCGCGCCTTGATGTCCCAGCGCACGGCCACGCGGGCACGGCGGCGGTAGGCGAATTCGGGCCCGGTGAGGGGCGCGTCCCACTGCAGCGGGGCGATATTGCCCGCACGCTGCAGGTGCTCGGCGAGCATGCGCTGTTTCAGCGCCAGCTGCTCTTCGCGGGGCACGTGCTGCACACTGCAACCGCCGCAGCGGTCGGCATGCTTGCAGGATGCAGGGCGGCGCATGGCGCTGGCCTTGAGCACCTTTTCGGTGCGTGCTTCCACCACCTTGCCGTGGGCGTTGAGCACCCGGGCTTCCACCTGCTCGCCCGCCAGGGCGCCCAGCACGAACCAGGTGCGGCCTTCGAGGAAGGCGATGCCGCGGCCATCGTTGCTCAGGCGCTCGATGTCCAGGCGCTGTTTCTTGCCGGTAGGGACCTGCACGGCGCGCTGCCCGCCCGTGGGCTGGAAGCGCAGGCCGACGTTCTTCTTAGCCATCAGTTGGTCGCATCGAAAATGCCGCTGGACAGGTAGCGGTCGCCGCGGTCGCAGATGATCGCGACGATGGTGGCGTTTTCCACTTCCCGGGACAGGCGCAGCATGGCCGCCACGGCACCGCCCGAGGACACGCCGCAGAAGATGCCTTCCTCGCGCGCCAGGCGGCGGGTGACGTCCTCGGCTTCGGCCTGGGCCATGTCGACGATACGGTCGACGCGGTCGGCCTGGTAGATTTTCGGCAGGTATTCGGTGGGCCAGCGACGGATGCCAGGGATGGCCGAGCCTTCCATCGGCTGCAGGCCGACGATCTGCACGTTGGGGTTCTGCTCCTTGAGGTAGCGCGAAGTGCCCATGATGGTGCCGGTGGTGCCCATGGAGCTGACGAAATGGGTGATGGTGCCGTTGGTCTGCCGCCAGATCTCCGGGCCGGTGCTCACGTAGTGGGCCTCGGGGTTGTCGCCGTTGGCGAACTGGTCCAGCACCTTGCCGCGGCCTTCGGCCTGCATGCGCTCGGCCAGGTCGCGGGCGCCTTCCATGCCCTGCTCACGGGTCACCAGGATCAACTCGGCGCCGTAGGCGGTCATGGCCGCCTTGCGTTCGGCAGTGGAGTTGTCGGGCATGATCAGGATCATCTTGTAGCCCTTGATCGCTGCCGCCATGGCCAGGGCGATGCCGGTGTTGCCGGAGGTGGCCTCGATCAGGGTGTCACCGGGCTGGATCTGGCCACGCGCTTCGGCACGGCTGATCATCGACAGCGCCGGGCGGTCTTTCACCGAACCTGCCGGGTTGTTGCCTTCGAGCTTGAGCAAGAGAATGTTGCTGGTCTCGCCGGCCAGGCGCTGCAAGCGCACCAGCGGCGTGTTGCCGACGCAATCGGCGATGGTTGGGTACTGCAGGGTCATGGCGTCTTCGCAATCCGGACTGCGGGGGCGCCTATCATACCGGCAAACGCCCCAAGGCCATATCACGCAAAGTGCGCGGCTTATTCCATTGAACTATAAGCAGCCGGCACGCGCAGGTTCAGGCGCAGGCCCACGCCGGTGTTTTGCGCCCACATCGCCCCACCCTGGCGGGCCAGGGCGTTGCGCGCGATGCTCAGCCCGAGGCCGAAGCCACCGTCGCCGGGGCGCGAGCCGTCCAGCCGAATGAAGGGGTGGAAGATGCGCTCCAGGTCACGCTCGGCCACGCCGCCGCCCTGGTCATCCAACCACAGCAACCATTGGTCGCCTTCGCGACGGCCGTGCAGGCTGACCACGCCGCGCGGCGGCGAATGGCGGATGGCGTTGCGCAGGATGTTCTCCAGCGCCTGGGCCAGGGCGTTGAGGTTGCCCTGCACCCAGCAGTCGGCGCTCACCGCGCAGTGCAGCTGGCTGCTGGGCCAGCCGCTCTCGTAGCAGGCGTTCTCGGCCAGCATGTCCCACAGTGCCTGCACCTGGATGGGTTCCAGGGCCGGGGCGTTGCGCTCGGTGTCCAGCCAGGCCAGTTGCAGGGTGTCGTCCACCAGCCGCTGCATGCCCTGCACCTCGCGCTGCACCCGGTCGCGCAGGCGCGCGCAGTCCTGTTCGCTGTCGCCGGCCACCCGCAGGCGGCTCAGGGGCGTGCGCAGTTCATGGGACAGGTCGCGCAGCAGCTGGCGTTGCAGGGCCACGGTGCTTTGCAGGCGCTCGGCCATGTGGTCGAAGGCGCGCCCCAGCTCGCCCAGCTCATCGGCACGGCTGGTGGCCTGGGCGTTCAGGCGCCCTTGCAGCGGGTCGGCGCGCCAGGCGTTGGCCTGTTCGCGCAGGCGGTTCAACGGCGCGATCAGCAGGCGGTACAGGCCCACGCACAACAGAAAGGTGAACACCCCGGGGATGATGCCGGTGATGGTCAGGTGCCACAGCAGCGCGTAGCGGCCGGGCATCAGCCGCTCGGGCAGTTCGATCACCAGGCTGCCGGCGCGGGGGTTGCCGGGAAACGGCACGCGCAGCCACGGCAGGCCCATGCTGCGCCGGCTCACGGGCCAGTCCAGGCCGCGCAGGAAGGTCATGCGCTGGGCCTGGGCGTCGGTCAGGGGCTGGCTGCCCAGCGGCTGCAGGTCGTGGCCAATCACGCCCGTCCAGCCCTTCTCGCGGCGGGCCATGGTCGCCAGCCAGGCATCCACCCCGGCGCTGCCGCCCTGCTCCCAGGCCCGCTCGGCGTCTTCGGCGTAGTCGGCCAGCAGCGCCTTGGCGTCGCGGGAGAGGAAGGCGTTCTGGGTCTCCATGTAGCGCCCCCACGACCAGCTCAGCCAGATCATCAGCAGGCAGAAGGCGACCAGCAGCACCACCAGTTTCCAGAACAGCGACTGACGCCCCGGCACCTCAGACGTCCTCGTTGGCGGTGAACACGTAGCCCTTGCCCCACACCGTGCGCACCTGGCGCGCCAGGTAGCCCACGGCCTTGAGCTTGCGGCGGATCTGGCTGATGTGCATGTCCAGGCTGCGGTCGTGCTGGGCGTAGCCGCGCTGCAGCACGTGCTGGTAGAGGAAGGCCTTGGTCAGCACCTCGTCGGCGCTGCGGTTGAGCGTGTCCAGCAGGCGGAATTCGCTGCGGGTGAGGCCGGCGGCCTTATCGCCGAACGTCACGTCGAACAGCGTGTCGTGGAAGTGCAGGCCGTCGCCCTCGCTGCGCTGGGGCACCTGGCTGCGCCGCCGCTCCAGGGCCACGCGGCGCAGGATGGCCTCCACCCGCGCCTGCAACTCGTCGACGCTGAACGGCTTGGGCAGGTAGTCGTCGGCGCCACGGCGGAAGCCGGTGATGCGGTCCGCCTCGGCGCCCAGTGCCGACATCAGGATCACCGGCGTGGCCGAGTGCTCGCGCAGGTGTTGCAGCACGTCCAGGCCGTTCATGCCCGGCAGCAGGATGTCCATCAGCACCACGTCGAAGCCCTCGCCGCGGGCCAGGGCCAGGCCGTCGCTGCCGTTCTGGCACCAGGTCACCTGGAACCCGCAGCGGCCCAGCTCCTCGTGCACGTAGGCGCCCAGCACCGGGTCGTCTTCGATGGCGAGGATGTGGCCGACACAACTGATTGCAGGATTCATTGGCATCTAGAAGTGATTATCAATAACTAATTATTCAGGATGTTTCATCTTCTAGGCAACCATTGCCCGACACAACGGCAGGTATGAAGTGCATAAGTGGCGCTATCGAGGTATTTTCCCCGGGTAAACCACCACGGCCCTGAAGGGAGAAACAGGCGTGCTGAAACGACTCGGGATCCGCGGCCGCGTGCTGTTGCTGGCGCTGCTGCCCGCCACCTTGATGGCGGTGCTGCTGGGCGGCTATTTCAGCTGGATGCAGCAGGCCGAACTGCAGGCGCAGTTGCTGCGCCGCGGGCAGATGATTGCCGAGCAGCTGGCGCCGCTGGTGGCCCGCGGCATGGCCCGCAACGACTCGCCGCTGCTGGAGCGCATCGCCGCCCAGGCGCTGGAACAGGCCGATGTGCGCGCGGTGTCGTTCCTGGCCGCCGACCACACGCCCCTGGCCCACGCCGGGCCGAGCATGCTCAACCCGGTGCCCATCGGCAACAGCACCCACCTGCTGCTGCGCAGCGGCAACGACGCCACCCGCTACCTGCTACCGGTGTTCGGCCACCATCGCGACCTGGCCGGGGAAGTGGTACCCAGCGAGGCCGACCTGCTGCTGGGCTGGGTGGAGCTGGAGCTGTCCCACGACGGCACGTTGCTGCGGGTGTACCGCGGCCTGTTCGCCAGCCTCATGCTGATTGCCGGCGGGTTGCTGGCCACCGGCCTGCTGGCCATGCGCATGAGCCGTGGCATCAACGGCCCCATCAGCCAGATCAAGCAGACCGTGGTGCAGCTCAAGGACGGCAACCTGGAAGCACGCTTGCCGGCGCTGGGCAGCCACGAACTGGACGAGCTGGCCGCCGGCATCAACCGCATGGCCGAGACCCTGCAAGGCGCCCAGGAAGAACTGCAGCACAGCGTCGACCAGGCCACCGAAGACGTGCGCCAGAACCTGGAGACCATCGAGATCCAGAACATCGAGCTGGACCTGGCGCGCAAGGAAGCCCTGGAGGCCAGCCGCATCAAGTCCGAGTTCCTGGCCAACATGAGCCACGAGATCCACACCCCGCTCAACGGCATCCTGGGCTTCACCCACCTGCTGCAGAAAAGCGACCTCACGCCGCGCCAGCTGGACTACCTGGGCACCATCGAGAAATCCGCCGACAGCCTGCTGGGCATCATCAACGAGATCCTCGACTTCTCCAAGATCGAGGCCGGCAAGCTGGTGCTCGACAGCATTCCGTTCAACCTGCGCGACCTGCTGCAGGACACCCTCACCATCCTAGCCCCCGCCGCCCACGCCAAGCAGCTGGAGCTGGTGAGCCTGGTGTACCGCGACACCCCGATCTCGCTGATCGGCGACCCGCTGCGGCTCAAGCAGATCCTCACGAACCTGGTGAGCAACGCCATCAAGTTCACCCGCGAAGGCACCATCGTCGCCCGCGCCATGCTCGAGGATGAAAGCGACGACGGCGTGCAGCTGCGCATCAGCGTCAAGGACACCGGCATCGGCCTGTCCAGCCAGGATGTGCGCACCCTGTTCCAGGCCTTCAGCCAGGCCGACAACTCCCTCAGCCGCCAGCCCGGCGGCACCGGCCTCGGCCTGGTGATTTCCAAGCGCCTGATCGAACAGATGGGCGGCGAGATCGGCGTCGACAGCACCCCCGGCGAAGGCTCGGAGTTCTGGATCAGCCTGCGTCTGCCCAAGGCCCGCGACGACGCCGAGGACCTGCCCGGCGAGCCGCTCAACGGCCGCAGCATTGCCGTGGTCGAACAGCACGAGCTGGCGCGCCAGGCCTTGCAGCACCAGCTGGAAGACCTGGGGCTGAACGTGGTGACCTTCCCCTCGGTGGAAAAACTGATCACCGCCGCCGACGCCGCGCACCTGGCCGGCCAGCCCATCGACCTGGCCGTGCTGGGCCTGACCAGCTACGACGTCGGCCCCGATCGCCTGGCCCAGCAGGTGCGCGACGTGGAGAAATCCGGCTGCCGGGTGCTGGTGCTCTGCCCCACCACCGAGCAGACGCTGTTCCACCCTGCCGTACCCAACCCGCACAGCCAACTGCAACCCAAGCCGGCCTGCACGCGCAAGCTGCGCCGCGGCCTCAGCGACCTGATCAACCCCAAGCGCCTGCGCCACGACAGCCCCGACGGCAGCGAACCGCTGATCAACCGCGCCCCACGGGTGCTGTGCGTGGACGACAACCCGGCCAACCTGCTGCTGGTGCAAACCCTGCTCGAAGACCTGGGCGCCGAGGTGCTGGCCGTGGACAACGGCGCCAGCGCCGTGCGCGCGGTGCAAGAGGAGCGCTTCGACCTGGTGCTGATGGACGTGCAGATGCCGGGCATGGACGGCCGCGAGACCACCGAGAAAATCCGCCTGTGGGAAGCCGCGCAGCCGGGGCCGGCGCTACCCATCGTGGCGCTCACCGCCCACGCCATGGCCAACGAGAAACGCGCCCTGCTGCAAAGCGGCATGGACGACTACCTGACCAAGCCGATCAGCGACCGCCAGCTGGCCCAGGTGGTGCTCAAGTGGACCGGCCTGGTGCTGCGCACGCGCACCAGCGAGCGCGGCGAATGGGTGCAGGAAGACGACGTGCTGCACGTGCTCGACCCCGACGAAGGCCTGCGCCTGGCCGCCGGCAAGGAAGACCTGGCCGCCGACATGCTGGCCATGTTGCTGGCCTCGCTGGAAGAAGAGCGTCAGGCCATCCAGGCCGCCCGCAAGGACGCCGACCACACCCTGACCATCGAACGCGTGCACCGCCTGCACGGCGCCACCCGCTACTGCGGCGTGCCGCAACTGCGCGCGGCCTGCCAGCGCAGCGAGACGCTGCTCAAGCAGAACGACAGCGAGGCGCAGGACGCACTGGATGAGCTGGATGCCGCCATCCTGCGCCTGGCCGAGCATGCGCGCATTTCTGCCTGACGACCGCGTCGGCCCCATCGCGGCCAAGGCCGGCTCCTACCACGATCCGCGTAGGAGCCGACCTTGGTCGCGATAGCCGCGCCACGGTTCCAAACCTCCCGCCAAAGGAAGCCCGACCATGCGCACCCTCCTGTTCAGCAGCCAGCACTACGACCAGGACAGCTTCCTGGCCGTGCCTCGCGACCCCGATATCGACCTGCACTTCCAGCCGGCGCGCCTGACCCCGGACACCGCGCCGCTGGCCGCCGGCTTCGAGGTGGTATGCGCGTTCATCAACGATGACCTCGGCGCCGCGGTGCTGGAGCAACTCGCCGCCGGCGGCACGCGCCTGATTGCCCTGCGCTCGGCCGGCTACAACCACGTGGACCTGGCTTGCGCCCGGCGCCTGGGCCTGGCCGTGGTGCGCGTGCCGGCCTATTCGCCCCACGCCGTGGCCGAACACGCCGTGGCGCTGATCCTGGCGCTGAACCGCCACCTGCACCGCGCCTACAACCGCACCCGCGACGGCGACTTCACCCTGCACGGCCTGACCGGCTTCGACCTGGTGGGCAAGACCGTGGGCGTGGTCGGCACCGGCCAGATCGGCGCCGCCTTCGCGCGCATCATGCACGGCTTCGGCTGCCAGCTGCTGGCCTACGACCCCTACCCCAACGACGCGGTGCTGGCCCTGGGCGCGCGCTACCTGCCGCTGGACGAGGTGCTGGCGCAGGCGCAGATCATCAGCCTGCACTGCCCGCTCACGCCCGCCACCCAGCACCTGATCAACGCCCACAGCCTGGCGACCCTGCAGCCCGGCGCCATGCTCATCAACACCGGCCGTGGAGCGCTGGTGGACACCCCGGCGCTGATCGACGCGCTGAAAAGCGGCCAACTGGGCTACCTGGGCCTGGACGTGTATGAAGAGGAAGCCCAGCTGTTCTTCGAGGACCGCTCCGACCTGCCCCTGCAGGACGACGTGCTGGCCCGGCTACTGACCTTCCCCAACGTGATCATTACCGCCCACCAGGCATTCCTGACCCGCGAGGCCCTGGCCGCGATCGCCAGTACCACCCTGGCCAATATTTCCGACTGGGGGCGTGGTTGCCCGCAGAATCTGGTCGAGGCTTGACCCGCCGCCCGTGCTAGCATGTCGCGCAGATTTGGAGGACCCATGGTCGAACACGATTTTCGCTACAGCCTGCTCAACCCGCACCACACCCTGATTGAATGCCGCGCCCTGGCACCAGGCCGCTATCAGGTCACCGGCAACGGTGGTTCGATTCACAACGACGACGTTCTGCTGGTGACCCTCAAGGGCAGCAAGACCCTGTCCATGCGCCTGACCATCGAAAAAGTCCGCCACCTGATCAACCCGCCGGGGCAATGGGTAGCCGTGGCCCGTGGCCCGGTGTTCGGCGAGCTGGCCATTCACCAGTGGCACGTGCAGTGCGACGCCTGTGCAGCGGACCTCGAGTTCGAATTCGCGGTCGACGCCAAGCTGGGCACCAAGGCGCAGAAGCCTGCCGCCACGGCGCGCATCGCCGAGCTGGGCTGGAGCACCGAGGGCGACAAGCACCTGTGCCGCAAATGCCAGGAGCCGCGCCCGTGAAACAAGCCCTGCTGCTGGCGGCAATGACCGCCACCCTCGCGGGCTGCGCGTCCGGGCCCAAGCTGCAACAGGAACAGGCGTACACCCTGGAGTGGATCGGCGACAAGCCGCTGATGGACTACAGCCACATCAGCCTGACCCTGGGCGAAGACGGCCGCGCCTACGGCAACGCTGGCTGCAACCACTGGTTCGCGCCGTACACGCTGTCGCATCACCACCTGACGTTTGGTGCGGTGGGCAGCACGCGCCGCCTGTGCGACCCGGCCACCATGGAGCAGGAACAGCGCTTCCTGCAGGCCCTGGGTGGCGTGCAGCGCTGGAGCGTGTCCAAGGAAGGCCAGATTCGCCTCTGGCCCGAGGAAGGCAAGCCGCTGCGCCTGTGGCCTGACGAAGGCTGACCTTGTGGGAGCTGGCTTGCCAGCGAGCTGTTGAGGCCTTAAAAGCTCGCTGGCAAGCCAGCTCCCACAAAGGCCGCGTCCGGCGCCCTCACGAACTCTTCAACTTCGCCAGCTTCTCGCTGATCCCCGCCGCCGTCTGCTCCCCCACCAACTGCTCGCGCACCTTGCCCTTGGCATCGATGATGTAGGTGATGGGCAGCGCGTCATTCTGCGGCAGGTCGAAACGCGGCGCCGGGTCGTCGGCCAGCACCGTGAAGGTGATGCCCAGCTCCTGGGCGGCCTTCTTCAGGTCATCGCCGTGCAGGCCGTCGAAGTTCACCCCCAGCACCGCCACACCCTTGCCCTTGAGCTGCTCGGCCAGGGCGTTGAGCTGTGGCACCTCGCTGCGGCACGGGCCGCACCAGTCCGCCCAGTAATTCACCACCAGCCACTGATCCTGCAACTGCCGCGCCTTGACCAGCTTGCCGTTCTGGTCCACCCCGTAGTCCGCCCCGCACCCGCTCAACAACACCAGGGCCAGACACACCGCCACACGCCATGCCATGATTGCTACCTTCCTTAAAGTGCTGCCAAAAAGGTGGCGAGCGGTTAGACACTGCCCGCCACAGGGTTAGAATAGCCCCCACTTGACTCAAGGTGCGACCGCAAATGACCGACCTGACGCTTTATCACAACCCGCGCTGCTCCAAGTCCCGTGCCGCGCTGGAACTGCTGCAGGCCCGCGGCCTGGAACCCAACGTGGTGAAATACCTGGAAACCCCGCCTGACGCCGCCGCCCTCAAGGCCGTGCTGGCCAAGCTGGGCCTGCACGCACGGGCCCTGCTGCGCACCGGCGAAGACGAATACAAGGCCCTGAACCTGGCCGACGCCACCCTGGGCGAAGACCAGTTGATCGCGGCCATGGTGCAGCACCCGCGCCTGATCGAACGGCCCATCCTGATTGCCGGCGACAAGGCCGCCATCGGCCGCCCACCGGAGAAAGTGCTGGAGATCCTGTCGTGACCCAGCCGTACATCCTGGTGTTGTACTACAGCCGTGGCGGCGCCACGGCGCAGATGGCCAAGCATATCGCCCGCGGCGTGGAGCTGAGCGGCATCGAGGCGCGCCTGCGCACCGTGCCGCCGGTGTCTGCCGACCACGAGGCCAGCGGCCCCAGCATTCCCGAGCACGGCGCGCCCTACGCCAGCATCGACGACTTGAAAAACTGCGCCGGCCTGGCCATGGGCAGCCCTACCCGCTACGGCAACATGGCGGCGCCGCTCAAGTACTACCTGGACGGCACCAGCAGCCTGTGGCTGAGCGGCGCCCTGGTGGGCAAGCCGGCCTCGGTGTTCACCTCCACCGCCAGCCTGCACGGCGGCCAGGAAACCACCCTGCTGTCGATGATGATGCCGTTGCTGCACCACGGCATGCTGATCAGCGGCATTCCCTACAGCGAATCTGCACTGCTGGACACCCGCGGCGGCGGCACGCCCTACGGCGCCAGCCACCACGCCGGGGCGGACAGCAAGCGCGCCCTGGACGAGCACGAGATTGCCCTGTGCCGCGCCCTGGGCCAGCGCCTGGGCGGCATCGCCCAGAAACTGGAGCCGGCGCGTGGCTAAACGCGCCAGGGTGCTGCCCGGCGTCGACTGGTTGCAACCGCGGGTGCGGGCCGCGCGCTGGGCCAGCCTTGGCTGCTTCCTGGGTTTCATCGCGCTGCTGTGCGGCTACTACCTGCTGGTGGCCGACCTGCACGGCGCACGGCCCTGGGTCATCCTGCTGATCGAGCTGGTGCCGCTGTTGCTGCTCACCCCGGGCATGCTGCTGGGCAGCCCACGCGGGCATTCGTGGACCTGCTTTGCGGTCAACCTGTACTTCATCAAGGGCGCCCTGGCCGCCTTCGACCCCAACCGCCAACTGTTCGGCCTGCTGGAAATGGCCGCCAGCCTGGCGGTGTTCACCAGCGCCCTGCTGTACGTGCGCTGGCGCTTTCAATTGAATCGGAAACTGGCCGGAGAGGGCCTGGTGTGAATGCAGGACTACAAGTGGCTACACGAATACTGCCTTAACCGCTTCGGCTCGGCGCAGGCACTGCAAGACCATCTCCCCGACGCGAAAACCCCGGCACAACTGCGCAAGATCCCCGCTGACCGCTACCTGTCGACCATGGCCCTGCGGGTGTTCCGTGCCGGCCTCAAGCACAGCCTGGTGGACGCCAAGTGGCCGGCCTTCGAGCAGGTGTTCTTCGGCTTCGACCCGGAGAAAGTGGTGCTGATGGGCGCCGAGCACCTGGAGCGGCTGATGCAGGACACGCGCATCATCCGCCACCTGGGCAAGCTCAAGAGCGTGCCGCGCAACGCCCAGCTGATCCTCGACATCGAGCACGAACACAAGAGCTTCGGCGACTTCATCGCCGACTGGCCAGTGACCGACATCACCGGCCTGTGGCAGTACCTGGCCAAGCACGGCAACCAGATGGGTGGCCTGTCGGCGCCACGCTTCCTGCGCATGGTGGGCAAGGACACCTTCATCCCCACCTGGGACGTGGTGGCCGCGCTCAACGCCCAGGGCATCGTCGACAAGGTGCCCAGCAGCAAGCGCGACCAGGCCAAGGTCCAGGAAGTGTTCAACCAATGGCAGGCCGAGAGCGGGCGCCCCATGTGCCAGCTGTCGGCAATGCTGGCCTACACCGTCAATCACTAACCGCATGGAACGCTGATGAAACTCAAACCGCTGTTGTTGCTGGCCGCCGTCCCCGTTGTCGGGGCACTGGGTTTTCTGGGCTGGCAGCATTACTGGCCGGTGCAGGCCGCCTCCGGCTGGAGCACGCGCCTGGTCTACGACAAGGTCGAGAAGGCCGCGGGCCTGGGCCTGGACGGCGCCAACGTGTTGGTCACCGAGGAACTGCGTGACGACAAGGGCCGCCTGAGCAGTATCGCCCCGGACGGCACCCGCACGGTGATTGTCGACGGCCTGACCAAGCCCGACGGCCTGGCACCCTTCCTGGGTGGCCACGCCTTCAGCCAGGAGTTCGACAACAAGCCAGTGCAGTTGCTCAAGGACGGCAAGGTCACCCAGCTGTTCATGGGCCGCGACGTGCAGGGCCTGAAGGCCGACGGCGACAACCTGTACGCCATCGAGGACCGCCACGACGACGGCCGGCTGATGCGCTACGACGCCGCCGACGGCTCGCTGACCGTGCTGCGCGACAAGCTGGCGCAGACCGAGTCGGTGGAGATCTGCCCCGGTGGCAAGCTGCTGTACACGGTGAAAAAGGAAGGCGTGATCCGCCAGTTCGAAGAATCGGGCAAGGACCCGGTTTACGTGGACGGCATCACCAACCCCACGTTCATCCTGTGCGACAAGCGCGGGCTATGGATAGTGGAAGACCAGACGCACCTGGCGCGGCTGTGGCTGCGCACGCCGGATGGCAAGCTGCAGGTGATCCTGTCGCACCTGCGGGCGCCGCAGGAGTTGCTGCCTACGGGCGACAACACGTATCTGCTGGCCGAGGGTGGGCGTAATCGGGTGATCGAGCTTAAGGCGGATTGATCTGTGGGAGCTGGCTTGCCAGCGAGTTTTGGGGGGCGCCCGAAAAGCTCGCTGGCAAGCCAGCTCCCACTGAAACGATCAGATATTCAACACGTTCAACACGCGCGAAGGCGCGCTTTCGTCGATCGCCAGGTTGACGAAGTCGAACAGGTTGCGGTCCGCCAGCTGCGACGGCACCACGTTCTGCAGGCCGCGGAAGATGCTCTCGGTACGCCCCGGGTGCTTGCGTTCCCACTCCACCAGCATGTCCTTGACCACCTGGCGCTGCAGGTTCTCCTGGGAGCCGCACAGGTTGCACGGGATGATCGGGAACTGCTTCAGGTCCGAATACGCCTGGATGTCCTTCTCGTTGCAGTACGCCAGCGGGCGGATCACCACGTTGCGGCCGTCGTCGGCGCGCAGCTTGGGTGGCATGGCCTTCATGCTGCCGTTGAAGAACATGTTCAGGAAGAAGGTCTCGACGATGTCGTCGCGGTGGTGCCCCAGGGCCATCTTGGTGGCACCGATCTCGTCGGCGAAGGTGTACAGCGTGCCACGGCGCAGGCGCGAGCACAGCGAGCAGGTGGTCTTGCCTTCCGGAATCAGTTCCTTCACCACCGAGTAGGTGTCTTTCTCGACGATGTGGTATTCCACGCCCAGCTCCTTGAGGTAGGCCGGCAGCACGTGCTCGGGGAAGCCAGGCTGCTTCTGGTCCATGTTCACGGCGACGATGTCGAATTTGATCGGCGCAACCTTCTGCAGGTGCAGCAGCACGTCGAGCATGGTGTAGCTGTCCTTGCCGCCCGACAGGCAGACCATGACCTTGTCACCGTCCTCGATCATGTTGTAGTCGGCGACGGCTTCGCCCGCCAGCCGGCGAAGGCGTTTCTGCAGTTTGTTCTGGTTGACCGAAAGGGTGCCCATGGCGCTTGAAATCCGCGTGGTGAGACGAAAAGCCGGGCATTTTACCTGTAAAGACGGCGCGGGGGTACGGTATCTGGTCAACTCACCCGCCCGCCCAGGCAAATACTGCAAAGTCATTACAGCTCGCCCCTACAGCGCGATTTGCTCTAAAACTGCCGACATCTGCGCCCTATACTCCCGTGTGAGGCTGTAACTACCGTAGGAGTGACTGGCATGATCCATCACGTCGTGGGGTTGTTCACCCATCCCGATCAAGAATGGCACCAGATCCGTGGCGAAGAAGAATCCATCGGCCACATGTACCTCACCCACACCCTGATATTGGCGGCGATACCGCCCATATCGGCGTTCATCGGCACCACCAAGGTGGGTTGGGTGATCGGCAACCGGGCGCCGGTGATGCTGACCCTCGACAGCGCCATCTGGATGACCATCATGTCGTACATCGCCATGCTGGCCGGCGTGGCGGTGATGGGCGCGTTCATTCACTGGATGGCCCGCACCTACGACGCCAGCCCCAGCCTGGCGCGCTGCATTGCCTTTGCCACCTACACCGCCACGCCGCTGTTCATTGGCGGCCTGGCGGCGCTGTACCCGCACCTGTGGCTGGGCATGATGGTAGGCACCGCCGCCATCTGCTACACCGTGTACCTGCTGTACGTGGGCCTGCCCACCTTCATGAACATCCACGCCGACGAGGGCTTCCTGTTCTCAAGCTCGGTGCTGGCGGTGGGCCTGGTGGTGCTGGTGGCGATCATGGCGTTCACGGTGATCATCTGGGGGCTGGGCGTAGGCCCGGTCTACACCAACTGAACAGCGCTGGCCGCCCGGCGACGGGCGGCTCGGCATGCCCCTGTGGTTGCGGCATAATCGGCACATATGGAGTGTCGTCTAGCATGCCCGAAGTACTCAATTCCCGCGTCGAATCCTGTTTCCAGCAAGCCGAAGCCTTCTTCAAACGCTCCTTCGCCCGCCCCCAGGTGAGCTTCAAGCTGCGCGGGCAGAAAGCCGGCGTTGCCCACCTGCACGAGAACCTGCTGCGCTTCAACCCGCAACTGTACCGCGAGAACAGCGAAGACTTCCTGCGCCAGACCGTGCCCCATGAGGTGGCCCACCTGGTGGCGCACCAGCTGTTCGGCGACCGCATCGCGCCCCATGGCGAGGAGTGGCAGCTGATCATGCGTGGCGTGTACGAGCTGCCGCCCAACCGCTGCCACACCTACGAGGTCAAGCGCCGGCGGGTGACGCGCTATATCTACCGCTGCCCCTGCGCCGACAGCGACTTCCCGTTCAGCGCCCAGCGCCACAGCCTGGTGCGCCAGGGCCGGCGGTACCTGTGCAGGCGTTGCCGGCACACGCTGGTGTTCACCGGCGAGACCCGCGTCGAATAACCCGCAGGCATAAAAAAACCCATCCGAAGATGGGTTTTTTCTTTTGCGCCAGCGCTTAGCGCGGGGCGTCGACTGCCACGGCTTCGTGGGCTTCAGCCACTTCGATGGCGGTAGGGCCTGCGGCCAGTTGCGCCTTCATGGTGTCTTCGTCCAGCTCGCCGACCCACTTGGCAACCACCAGGGTGGCCACGGCGTTGCCGACCAGGTTGGTGAGGGCGCGGGCTTCGGACATGAAGCGGTCGATGCCCAGGATCAGCGCCAGGCCAGCCACCGGCAGGTGGCCAACGGCCGACAGGGTGGCGGCCAGCACGATGAAGCCGCTACCGGTAACGCCGGCGGCGCCCTTGGAGGAGATCAGCAGCACGGCCAGCAGGGTCAGCTGGTGGAACAGGTCCATGTGCGTATCGGTGGCCTGGGCGATGAACACCGCGGCCATGGTCAGGTAGATGGCGGTGCCGTCCAGGTTGAACGAGTAGCCGGTAGGAATCACCAGGCCAACCACCGACTTCTGCGCGCCCAGGCGCTCCAGCTTCACCAGCATGCGCGGCAGGGCCGATTCCGACGAGGAGGTACCCAGCACGATCAGCAGCTCTTCACGGATGTAGCGCACCAGCTTGATGATGCTGAAACCGTGGAAGCGCGCGATCGAGCCCAGCACCAGCAGCACGAACAGGATGCAGGTGATGTAGAAGCAGATCATCAGCTGGCCCAGCTGCACCAGCGAGCTCACGCCGTAGGCGCCGATGGTGAAGGCCATGGCACCCAGCGCACCCAGGGGGGCCAGCTTCATGATCATGCTGATGATGTTGAACATCACGTGGGCGAACCGGTCGATCAGGTCCAGCAGCGGCTTGCCATAGGCGCCCAGGCGGTGCAGGGCGAAGCCGAACAGCACGGCGAACATCAGCACTTGCAGGATGTCACCGGTGGCGAAGGCGCCGACGATGGTGTTGGGGATGATGTTCAGGAAGAACGCGATCACGCTCTGGTCTTTACCGGCGGCCACGTAGGTGGCGACCTTGGAGGCGTCCAGGGTGGCGGGGTCGATGTGCATGCCGTTGCCCGGGCCAACCACGTTGACCACGACCAGGCCGATCAGCAGGGCGATGGTGGAGACGATCTCGAAGTACAGCAGCGCGTAGCCACCGGTCTTGCCCACGGCCTTCATGCTTTCCATGCCGGCGATGCCGCTGACCACGGTGCAGAAGATGATGGGAGCGATGACCATTTTGATCAGTTTGATGAACCCGTCGCCCAGTGGCTTCAGGGTTACCGCGGTGTCAGGGTAGAAGTGCCCCAACGCGATACCGATGATGATCGCGATGATCACCTGGAAATACAGCGATTTGTACAGTGGCTGACGAGTCGTCATTGCAAGTTCCTCAAGTGCATCGCCTGGCATCCATTCCTGTGATGCACACGACACCTAAAGCACGAACCCTCCTGTACTGGAGGGATTTATTGTCGAGCTGCGCGCGGCAGACCTTGCGACTTGTATCGCAAGGGCCGTGCCAGGTCGCGCGCCAAGGCGAACGGTCAATGATTGTGGGGGTTGGGTGCCATCATGTTAGCCACTATTGGGGAACTTGCCTGGCGGAAATCCGCCATTTCCCTGGAACAACTTCCGCCACATGGCGGATTTCCGCCGCAAAGTCGGGTAACGGCTGGACGCAGCCTGGCGGCAGCTGCTACACATTTCCTGTAGCAGCGGCCGAAGGCCGCGTCACCGGCTACCACCTACCTAAAGGTATAGCCCACTTCAGAGCGGTTTAAAGCGCACCCGGAACGCCGCCCCACCCAAGGGCGAATCATCCAGGATCAGCTGCGCGTCATAGCTTTCGATGATGTCCTTGACCACCGCCAGGCCAATACCCTGCCCCGGGTTCTGCCGGTCCAGCCGCTCACCCCGTTGCAGGATGCGCGCGCGCTGGCTCTCGGGCACGCCCGGGCCGTCGTCCTCGATGCTCAGCTGGGTGCCGAACTCGCCAGAGGCCAGGCTCACCCGCACCTCGCCCAGGCACAGGCGGTAGGCGTTCTCCAGCAGGTTGCCGAGCATTTCCAGCAGCGCGCCCTCCTCCATCGGCACCTGGGCCGAGTCAGCCACATGGAAACTGACGTGCACGCGCTTGTCGCGGTACACCTTGGCCAGGGTGCTGCAGAGGCTGTCCAGCAGCGGCATCAGCAGCACCTGGTGGCGCACCAGGCCACTCTTGCGCAGGCTGGCGCGCTGCAGCTGGTAGCCGATCTGCTGGCTCATGCGCTCGATCTGGCTTTGCAGGATGCGCGCCTGCTCGATGTTCTCCGGGCGCTGGGCGATGGTCTCGCTCACGCCCTGCAGCACCGCCAGGGGCGTCTTCAGGCTGTGGGCCAGGTCGCCCAGGGAATCACGGTAGCGGCCGCGCTGCTCGCGCTCGCTGCTGAGCAGGCGGTTCAGCGAGCCGGTCAGGCGCAGCAGTTCGCGCGGGTGGGTCTCGCTGAGGCTGTCACGCTGGCCGGATTCGATCTGGTCCAGCTCCAGGCTCAGCTGGCGCAGGGCGCGCAGGCCCCAGGTCAGGCCGGCCCACAGCAGCACCAGCAGGGCCAGCAAGGCGGCGCCGAAGCCCAGCGAGAGCTTCTCGCGCAGGCCCGAGAGAATCATCTTGTAGCCCTTCACCGATTGCAGGGCGACGATGCTGTAGGCCGCGCTCTTGCCGCCCAGCAGCTTCACCTCCACGTCGTAGACGAAGTACTCCTCGCCATTGGGCTCGTGGATGTGCGCGAACTGCGCACCCATGCCGTCATAGCGCGGCTTGTAGTTGATACTCTGTTCGGTGGTGGCCCGCGAGCGCCATACCAGCTCGCCCTCGCGGTTGTAGATGTAGCCCAGCAGGCGGCTGTCGGGCAGGTTGTAGCGCTCGTCGGGCAGCAGGTCGGGCATCTGCAGCTTGCCGTTCTCGACCCGGGCGGCAGAGATCAGGGTGGTCACGTCCGACGCCAGGCGCTGCTCGATGGACTCGCGCAGCGCCAGGCTGAAGGTGCTTTGCAACGCTGGCAGCAGGCCGATCATGAACAGCACCGACAGCAGGAAGGCCGCCAGCATCAACCGTACGCGCAGCGATCGAATCATTTACACCGCTCGGTGAACAGGTAGCCCAGGCCGCGCACGGTCTCGATGGGCTTGAAGCCGTTGGTGCCTTCCAGCTTGCGGCGCAGGCGGCCCACCAGCACTTCGATCACGTTCGGGTCGCGCTCGTCGTCGTCCGGGTACAGCTGTTCCATCAGGCGGTCCTTGGCCACCACCTGCTGGTGATGACGCATGAGGTATTCGAGAATGCGGTATTCGTAGGCGGTCAAGGCCAGGGGCTGCTCGTCCAGGCTCGCCTGCTTGCGGTTGAGGTCCAGCAGCAGGGGGCCGGCGACGATGGTCGACTGGATGAAACCGCTGGAGCGGCGCAGCAGGGCGTTGAGGCGCGCTTCCAGCTCTTCGAACTGGAAGGGTTTTACCACGTAGTCATCGGCGCCGGTAGCCAGGCCTTCGACCTTGTCCTGCCAGTTGCCGCGGGCGGTGAGGATCAGCACCGGGAAGGCCTTGCCGTCGGCGCGCAGGCGCCGAATCAGCTCCAGGCCACCCATGCCGGGCAGGCCCAGGTCGACCACGGCCAGGTCATGATTGTACTGCGAGGCCTGGTACAAGGCTTCCTCTGCATTGGCCACGGCCTCCACCACATGACCGCTCTCGGTCAGGCGGGTATACAAGTGGTGCCGCAACAGCGCCTCATCTTCTACCACCAGCAGTTTCATAGTGCTCCCCGGTTGGTGCCCTGCTTTGCGGGCCGCCGTGTTACCTCGTCCGTATGACGGCACCGGGCGCTTGCACGAACAAGCCCCGGCGCCAAGAGTGTACCTGTAACAAGCTTAGTCAGGCAGCGCTGAACCCTTACTGAACCAGCCATGGTCTAGGCTGAGCTGACTGCTTATACGAGGAGCCACGAACATGCGTGTACTGTTGATGTGCCTGCTGCTGGCGGCCAGCACCCTGGCCCAGGCCGAAATCAAGACCCAGGAACTGCACTACAAGGATCTCAACGGCACACCGCTGGTGGGCTACTTTGCCTACGACGATGCCATCCAGGGCCCACGCCCCGGCGTGGTGGTGGTGCACGAATGGTGGGGCCTGAACGACTACGCCAAGGGCCGCGCCCGCGCCCTCGCCGCCCTGGGCTACAGCGCCCTGGCCATCGACATGTACGGCGATGGCAAGAACACCGAGCACCCGAAAGATGCCATGGCCTTCATGCAGGAAGCCTCGGCCAACGCCCAGGTCTCCAGCGCCCGTTTCGACGCCGGCGTGCAACTGCTTAAAAAGCAGCCGCAGACCAACCCGGCGAAAATCGCCGCCATCGGCTACTGCTTCGGCGGCACCGTGGTGCTCAACGCCGCGCGCCATGGCGAAAGCCTGGCCGGTGTGGTGAGCTTCCACGGCGGCCTGGCGGCCAAGACCCGGGCCACCAAGGGCAGCGTGAAAACCCCGATCCTGGTCGAGCACGGCGAGTTGGACAGCATGAGCACGCCCAAGGACGTGGCCGACTTCAAGACCGAGATGTCCACCGCCGGGGTCAACTACCAATTCGTGGTGCAGCCCGGCGCCAAGCATGGCTTCACCAACCCCGACGCCGACCGCCTGGCCCATGGCGACCATGGCGGCCCGGACATTGGCTACAACAAGGCTGCCGACGAGAAATCCTGGGCGGACATGCAGGCGTTCCTGAAAAAGGTATTCGGCTGACCCGGACGCGGCCTGTAGCAGCGGCCGCAGGCCGCGTCCCGCCGAACCTGCGCGGTAAACATTTATGGCAAACTACCGCCATGAACGCGCCCATCGCCTGCTGCACCGCCCCCCACGCCCACTGGCCCCTGCCCTTTGCCCTCCCCGGCGTGGTGTTGGCCAGCAACCGCTTCGATCCCAAGGCCCTGGCCGCCGACGATTTCGTCCGCGCCGGCATCCAGCCGCCCGCCAACATCCAGCGCTCGGTCGCCAAGCGCCAGGCCGAATTCCTCGCCGGCCGCCTGTGCGCCCGCAGCGCCCTGCAGCAGTTGGCCGACATCGATCACGTGCCCGCCATCGGCGAGGACCGCGCGCCCATCTGGCCAGCCGGCATCAGCGGCTCCATCACCCACGGCACCGGCTGGGCCGGCGCCGTCGTCGCCCGCAGCGGCGTTTGGCAAGGCCTGGGCCTGGACATGGAAACCCTGCTGGGCGACGACCGCGCCGCGCGCCTGGCGGGGGAAATCCTCACCCCAGGCGAGCTGGCGCGCATGGACCCGGCCCAGCTGTCACTGACCGTGACCCTGACGTTTTCCATCAAGGAAAGCCTGTTCAAGGCGCTCTACCCCATCGTCGGCCAGCGCTTCTATTTCGAGCATGCCGAGGTGCTGGGGTGGGACGCCGCCGGCAGGGTGCGCATGCGCCTGCTGACGGACCTGTCAGCGCAGTGGTGCCATGGACGCGAGATCGAAGGGCAGTTCGGGCTGGAGAACGATCACCTGCTGAGCCTGGTGGCGATACAAGCCTGACACCGATCCCGTAGCTGCTGCCGCCAGGCTGCGCCGGGCCGTGTGAACCCTGGAGATCTTCAGCGAGGCGCAGGGCCAGCGCAGCCTTCGGCAGCGGCTACGGGCCAACCAACGGGCAATGCTCGCAATGCCCCACCCAACCAACCTTGTACGCCAGGCAGCAACTGCGCCGCTGGCGCTTGCCATCGGGCAGGTAGCGCACCGGCTCATATAAAGGGTTGCCACGGCCATCCGCCGCCTTGCGCGAATGCAGCAGCGCCAGCGCCGGCCCCACCGCCACGCCCAGCGCCTGCAGGCGCACCGTGGCCTGCTCCAGGTAATCGCCGGCGTTGCCCCACAGCACCGCGGTCGGCACCTCGCCATAGGCACTCAGGCGCTCGATGAACGGCCGCAGGCTGGCCTGCACCACCGGCTCCAGCGACTCATCGGCCTCGCCCGGCTCGCCCTCTTCCAGCAGCTTCACTGCCAGCGGCAAGCCACGCTCGTTGAGCACCAGCCCCAGCTGGTCCAGTTGCAGCGGCAGGTACCAGCCATGCACCAGCTGCGTCACCAGGATGGCCGGCCACCAATGCATGAAAAAATACTTCGACCATTGGGAAACCAACACCGGCTTCTGCTCATCGAACAGCGGCTGCCCATAGATGCGTAAAAGTGCCGCATCCAGCTCGGCCGCCTGCAGGGCCTGGTGCAGGGGCTGCGCCGGCCGTGGGTCGTCCATGGGCAACAGGCCCTGTAGGAAAGCGGCGTAGGGACCAGTGGTCCAGTCGTGGTTCATCGGGACTCCAAAGGGCGCTGCGGGGAGCCGTCGAGCGCTTGAAACAACAGCATGCCAAAAACGTGTCGGTGGCTGTGTTTTTTTGTGTTAGGGTGCGCGCCCGCAAAAAACCGGGCGCCATTTTCGGGGCTAAAAAAAGCCGGACAAATGGTCCCAAGGGTGTGGGACGCGGCCTACATGGGCTACGCAGGTTCTCCCACAAATTACTCACAAGTTATCCACAACCCTAGCGTGTTGCAAAGTTGCCGGAGGGGCCTTATCTTGTATCGATTGCTCGCCGAACCACTACATGTTGGGTTTTTGGCGCATTGCCAACCACATTTTTTACGCTAATCTCAAGCCCGTTCTACCAATTTTTTTTTCTTGAAACCGTACATTTTTGCTCTTTAACACTCCCGAACGGATCCAGCACGACCCAGGGTCGATTGCTGGATTTTTCCGTTTGCGAGTCAAGACTTTTCCTCATGGAGAAACCGATGCAGACCGACACAACTCGCGAGAACCCAGCGGGCAAGGCGCCCCAGGCTACAGAGTCCAACCTGGACCTGAACGCCACCGCGCCGGGCCAACTGCGCGTGATCAAGCGCAACGGCACCGTCGTCGCCTACACCGACGACAAGATCACCGTCGCCATCACCAAGGCATTCCTCGCAGTTGAAGGCGGCACCGCTGCTGCCTCGTCGCGCATCCACGACACCGTGGCGCGCCTGACCGAACAAGTCACCGCTACCTTCAAGCGTCGCATGCCTTCGGGCGGCACCATCCACATCGAGGAAATCCAGGACCAGGTCGAACTGGCCCTGATGCGTGCCGGCGAGCAGAAAGTGGCCCGCGACTACGTCATCTACCGTGACGCCCGCTCGAAAGAACGCGCCGTGCGCACCACCGCCGAAGCCCCGGTCGATGCCCACCCAAGCATCCGCATCACCCTGGCCGACGGCTCCCTGGCGCCGCTGGACATGGGCCGCCTGAACACCATCATCACCGAAGCGTGCGAAGGCCTGGCCGAAGTCGACGGCGACCTGATCCAGCGCGAAACACTGAAGAACCTGTACGACGGCGTGGCCCTGAAGGACGTCAACACCGCCCTGGTGATGACCGCCCGTACCCTGGTAGAGCGCGAGCCGAACTATTCGTTCGTGACCGCCCGCCTGCTGATGGACACCCTGCGCGCCGAAGGCCTGGGCTTCCTGGAAGTGGCCGACAGCGCCACCCACCACGAGATGGTCGACCTGTACGCCAAGGCGCTGCCTGCCTACGTGGCAAAAGGCATCGAGTTCGAACTGCTGAACCCGGTACTGGCCGAGTTCGACCTGGTGAAACTGGGCAACGCCATCAACCACGAGCGCGACCAGCAGTTCACCTACCTGGGCCTGCAAACCCTGTACGACCGTTACTTCATCCACAAGGATGGCGTGCGTTTCGAACTGCCGCAGATCTTCTTCATGCGCGTGGCCATGGGCCTGGCGATCGAAGAGAAGCAACGCGAAGACCGCGCGATCGAGTTCTACAACCTGCTGTCGTCCTTCGACTACATGGCCTCGACCCCGACCCTGTTCAACGCCGGTACCCTGCGTCCACAGCTGTCCAGCTGCTACCTGACCACCGTGCCGGATGACCTGTCGGGCATCTACCACGCCATCCACGACAACGCCATGCTGTCCAAATTCGCGGGCGGCCTGGGCAACGACTGGACTCCGGTCCGTGCGCTGGGTTCGTACATCAAGGGCACCAACGGCAAGTCCCAGGGCGTGGTGCCGTTCCTGAAAGTGGTGAACGACACCGCCGTGGCCGTGAACCAGGGTGGCAAGCGCAAGGGCGCTGTCTGTGCCTACCTGGAAACCTGGCACCTGGACATCGAAGAGTTCATCGAACTGCGCAAGAACACCGGTGATGACCGTCGTCGTACCCACGACATGAACACCGCCAACTGGATCCCTGACCTGTTCATGAAGCGCGTCTTCGATGACGGCAAGTGGACCCTGTTCTCGCCGAACGAAGTGCCAGACCTGCACGACCTGACCGGCAAGGCCTTCGAAGAGCGCTACGAGTACTACGAAGCCCTGACCGAGTACAACAAGATCAAGGTGTTCAAGACCATCCAGGCCAAAGACCTGTGGCGCAAGATGCTGTCGATGCTGTTCGAGACCGGCCACCCATGGTTGACCTTCAAGGACCCATGCAACCTGCGTTCGCCGCAGCAGCACGTGGGCGTGGTCCACAGCTCGAACCTGTGCACCGAGATCACCCTGAACACCAACAAGGACGAGATCGCCGTCTGCAACCTGGGCTCCATCAACCTGCCGAACCACATCGTCGACGGCAAGCTGGACACCGCCAAGCTGCAGCGCACCGTGAACACCGCAGTCCGCATGCTCGATAACGTTATCGACATCAACTACTACTCGGTGCCACAGGCCAAGAACTCGAACTTCAAGCACCGTCCAGTCGGCCTGGGCATCATGGGCTTCCAGGACGCGCTGTACCTGCAGCACATCCCGTACGGTTCCGACGCTGCCGTCGAGTTCGCCGACAAGTCCATGGAAGCGGTGAGCTACTTCGCCATCCAGGCTTCCTGCGACCTGGCCGACGAGCGCGGCGCCTACGAGACCTTCCAGGGTTCGCTGTGGTCCAAGGGCATCCTGCCACTGGACTCGCAACAGATCCTGATCGAAGCGCGTGGCCAGAAGTACATCGACGTCGACCTGAACGAATCGCTGGACTGGGCCCCGGTCCGTGCCCGCGTGCAGAAAGGCATTCGTAACTCGAACATCATGGCCATCGCACCGACCGCCACCATCGCCAACATCACTGGCGTGTCGCAGTCGATCGAACCGACCTACCAGAACCTGTACGTGAAATCGAACCTGTCGGGCGAATTCACCGTGATCAACCCGTACCTGGTACGCGACCTGAAGGCCCGCGGCCTGTGGGACGCGGTCATGATCAACGACCTGAAGTACTACGACGGTTCCGTGCAGCAGATCGAGCGCATCCCGCAAGAGCTCAAAGACCTCTACGCGACCGCCTTCGAAGTGGAAACCAAGTGGATCGTCGACGCCGCCAGCCGTCGCCAGAAGTGGATCGACCAGGCTCAGTCGCTGAACCTGTACATCGCCGGCGCCTCGGGCAAGAAACTGGACGTGACCTACCGCATGGCCTGGTACCGTGGCCTGAAAACCACCTACTACCTCCGTGCCCTGGCCGCGACCAGCACCGAGAAGTCGACCATCAACACCGGCAAGCTGAACGCCGTGTCGAGCGGTGGTGACAGCGCGCCTGTACAGGCAGCGGGTCCAGCGCCAGTGCCTAAGGCTTGCGCGATTGACGAGCCGGATTGCGAAGCTTGCCAATAAGGCTTAGCTAGCAGCACGAAAAGGCCAACCTTCGGGTTGGCTTTTTTGTGCCTGCCTGCAGCCAGCATCGCGCTCTGCGTAACATCTCGTACGGCCGTTTCCGCTACAATACCCACATCTACAGTTCCAGGAGGCGTTATGGAAACCCTGTCTTTTCAAGCCAAGAAAGCCTATTACGCCAAAGTTCGTCGCTCCAACTACACGGCCAGCCTTCGCCTGGAAGGTTTTGACGTTACGCGGGAGGATGCCGAGCGCCCCCTTCCCACCCGCGAATCCGTCATCAACCGCTATCGCAAGAAAGCTGACTGATGGTCGACAAGTACGGTGTAGGGCAAGACCCGTACTGCTACCCAGGCACTCACATCCTGCGCAACAAGCTGAATATTCGATGCGAGGCTGAACTGGACCAGGCGGAGCGCGAGCTTTCCGATATCGCGGCCAGCCAAATCGAATTCTGCCTCCCTCCTTACGACCTCACCTACCTAAGACAAATCCATCGTCGGCTTTTCTGCGACCTTTACGATTGGGCAGGTGAAATTCGGAATGTAGACATATCAAAGGACACTACTCGATTTTGCAGAGCCGACAGAGTGGTCCCAGAAGGCGAAAAACTGCTCGCCCAATCTGCCAAAGCCCGGTGGTACGAAGGCCTTCCATTGCCCGAATTCATTAGCGCATGCGCCGAGATATTCGGAGACCTGAACATGGTTCATCCTTTCCGTGAAGGCAACGGAAGAACGCAGCGAATTCTCTTCGAACACATCATCGTGAATGCCGGCTACGAAATCACCTGGTGGGAGGTCGACGCTGCTGAGTGGGTGCAGGCAAACATTGCCGCAGTCCACTGTGATTACTCCCTGCTCAGGGAAATCCTTGCTCGATGCATCGGTTTACCGATCGCTCGGTAGCCGCTGCCGCCAGGCTGCGCTGGCCCATTCAGACGCGCATCTCCCCTACAGACGAAAAACAACCCCGTGGGACCAGGCCCTGCCCGGGAAGAAGCCACCCATACCCACGTAAAACCCAACCGCGACACACAGCCACACACCCCGGAAACACCCCGAAATCCGCCTTGCGATTCCGCCGCCAAAACACTATATTTAGTGCCTGCAAACGCACAGCAACACCACATACGCGATTCGCTTGCCTACTCAGGCAAAACCCGTTTGCAAACAAAGGGCTCCATGACGCCCTATCCAAAATAGCGAATTGATTGCGCCACGATGAACACGGACGCTGCAATATTCCGTATAATCGCGTCCCCCAACACAGGGCAAAAACCATGACGACTTGCATACCTGACTTCGGCCTCAACCCCGCCGTTCACCGCAAGCGTCACTGCTGATTCCGATCATGCGCAGCGGTCGCCACGAAACGTAGCGGCCGGGCAATCCGAACAATTTAGCAATGCCAGCCGTCCAGCCTTCGTGCGCTAAACGGCCAATGGCAACCTCATCTTAAAATCCATCCGGTCGCCCGCGGGCAGACCCAAGCAGGAGCCTTCATCACCATGCTGAGCTGGGACGAATTCGACAAAGAAGACGGCGAACAACCCGCCAAAGGCGCCAACGCCGGCCACGCCGCTGAAGCAGCCATGGACAAACTCGACAGCGCCGGTGCCGGTGCTGCCCAGGAAGCCCGCGCCGTCACCGCCAACGACTCCGCCGCCGTAGCCCGCGCCAAGGCCGCCCTCGACAAGCTCGACGTCGCCGAAGGCCTGGCCGAGCTGGAAGGCTCCGCCGCCCGCGTCGCCGTTGACGAAAAGCGCATGATCAACTGCCGCGCCGACCTCAACCAACTCGTACCGTTCAAGTACGACTGGGCCTGGCAGAAGTACCTGGACGGCTGCGCAAACCACTGGATGCCGCAAGAAGTCAACATGACCGCCGACATCGCCACCTGGCGTAACCCGGAAGGCCTGACCGACGACGAGCGCCGCATCGTCATGCGCAACCTGGGCTTCTTCAGCACCGCCGACTCCCTGGTAGCCAACAACCTGGCCCTGGCCGTGTACCGCCTGATCACCAACCCGGAGTGCCGCCAGTACATCCTGCGCCAGGCCTTCGAAGAGGCGATCCACACCCACGCCTACCAGTACTGCATCGAATCGCTGGGCATGGACGAAGGCGAAATCTTCAACATGTACCACGAGATCCCGTCGGTCGCCAAAAAGGCAGCCTGGGGCCTGAAGTACACCCGCGCCATCTCTGACCCGGAATTCAACACCGGCACCCCAGAGACCGACAAGGAACTGCTGCGCAACCTGATCGCCTACTACTGCGTACTGGAAGGCATCTTCTTCTACTGCGGCTTCACCCAGATCCTGTCCATGGGCCGCCGCAACAAGATGACCGGCGTCGCCGAACAGTTCCAGTACATCCTGCGCGACGAGTCGATGCACCTGAACTTCGGTATCGACGTGATCAACCAGATCAAGATCGAAAACCCGCACCTGTGGGACGCCGAGCTGAAGGAAGAAGCTTCGCAGATGATTCTGCAGGGCACCCAGCTGGAAATCGAATACGCGCGTGACACCATGCCTCGCGGCGTGCTGGGCATGAACGCGGCGATGATGGAAGACTACCTGAAGTTCATCGCCAACCGTCGCCTGTCGCAGATTGGCTTGAAGGAAGAGTACCCAGGGACTACTAACCCGTTCCCTTGGATGAGCGAGATCATGGACTTGAAGAAGGAGAAGAACTTCTTTGAGACTCGGGTTATTGAGTATCAGACTGGTGGGGCGTTGAGCTGGGATTGATTTCCACCTTACAACCCAATCCAACTTAAAAAAGCCCCCTGCAAGGGGCTTTTTTAATTTCCAGCATGTACGACAGCACTCATCTCAAACACTTTTTGATAGGGAGTGTCAGAAATTTTGTGTTCGGGCATAACATGAGTAAGAGGTGCATGCATGCCAACCAAAAAGAAAACCCCGCTCCGCGAGCTACCAAAAATCCCGAAAGAGCTGCTGGAGCAGTTCGCTGACGGGCCAATGACGGCCGAAGCTATCGAGGATGCCTCTGCGGCGTTCAAGAAGGCCCTGATTGAACGAGCTTTGAGTGCCGAACTCGGCCATCACTTGGGCTATCCGCCGGGCGCGCAGCGCCCAGAGGATGAAACCAATCACCGTAACGGCAAAACCGGCAAGACGGTCTTGACCGGTGATGGGCCCATCCGACTGGAAATCCCGCGCGACCGGGACGGCACTTTCGCCCCCATTCTGATTCCCAAGCACGAGCGCCGTTACACCGGTTTCGACGACAAGATCATCGCCATGTATGCCCGTGGCATGACGGTCAGGGAAATCCGTGCGTTTCTCTCCGAGCAATACGGCACGGACGTTTCGCCTGACTTCATCAGCTCGGTAACCGACGAGGTGATGGCTGAGATCGGTGCGTGGCAACAGCGGCCCCTGGAGCCTATGTACCCGGTTATTTTCTTCGATGCGCTGCGGGTCAAAATCCGCGAAGAAGGACTGGTTCGCAACAAGGCGGTCTACCTTGCGCTGGGTGTTTTGCCTGACGGAACCCGCGATATCCTGGGTATCTGGATCGAGACGACCGAGGGCGCCAAGTTCTGGATGAAGGTCTTCAACGACCTCAAGACGCGGGGCGTGGAAGATGTGCTGATCGCCGTCACCGACGGGCTCAAGGGCATGCCAGAAGCGCTGGCGGCGGTTTATCCGCAGACGACGCTGCAGACCTGCATCGTCCACTTGATCCGCAACAGCCTGGATTACGTGGCCTGGGACAAGCGACGCGAGTTGACCAAGGCGCTCAAACCCATCTACCAGGCGCTGAACGCCGAGGTAGCTGAGCAGGCGCTGAACGACTTTGAAGCCGGCCCTTGGGGCAAGCAACACCCCACCGTGGTTGCAGCCTGGCGGCGGGCGTGGGACCGGGTCATCCCGTTCTTCGTGTTCCCACCAGCCATACGGAAGGTGATCTACACCACCAACGCCATCGAGAGCATAAACTCCCAGCTGCGCAAGATTATCAAGACACGAAGCCACTTCCCTACGGACGAGGCGGCGACGAAGCTTATCTGGCTGGGATTGCGAAATATCACGGCAAACTGGGGCAATGCGGCTCAGGATTGGAAGAGTGCGATGAATCAATTCGCGATTCTGTACGGTGATCGGTTTATCAGGCCGACCTGGTAAGAGCACGGCCTGCCTGACGGCAGGCCGTTACCGGCTCGTACACAAAATATCTGACAGTCCCTTTTGATACGCAGCATTACGAGCGCACGGGCCTCTTGAGCTTTAACCAAAAGTGACTAGAATCAGGCCTCGAAACGATCACCCCTCTAAGCTCGCATGGTGATATATAGTCAAACGTGGGCTTCTCCGGACAACCATTACCCTTCCACAGCTCAAATTCAGTCAAGACAATCGACAACCTTGATATCTACTGAATACAGCTGACTGTTACGTCCCGCAACAACTTTCGGAAAGCTCGTACACCGGTATGATTGTGCCCGACAGATACAACATTTACCCTGGTTTCGCGCCTAAGAAACGCCTCAAGTAGCGGCCAACCCGCTCCCGAAAATGCGGCATTTTGTGCCCGCGGCCCCCGGCTGCACGTCTCAAAAGCTCTGCTATGTCGGGGGTGGACTAATACAAGACCCGCAAGGGGAATACGTCCGGCCTTCTACTTGAGGTTTCTTAACCCCCGACACCTAGCCCTAAGAAAGCTATCAAGTAGAGGTAAATGGACATGCCAACCCACGAAACCGGAGGCCATCGAAGGCCCAGCAGCGAACGAGTGCACCAATCCAGCGACACTCCTCACACACCAATCGTCTTCACCCGCCACAACCGCCCGCTCCACGTCCTCTGGCTAGAATCGCAAATCTGGTTCTCGGCCCGAGACCTAGGCCGACTCATCGGCCGGCACCTGGAATCCCACGCCCTTCGCAAGCTAGACCCCGACCAAACTAACCCCGCCCCCATGGGATTCAGCTTTGTGTGGAATCGTTTGTGGGGTTAGGCAGTAAGGTGGGGAGCTCCCTGACGCGGCCTTGCGGCCGCTGCTACAGATGGGGTGGTGGTCGCTCTACAAAACACTCCCAGACTTTGCGAGAGTTCGGCGTAGCTGCCCTCGCCCGGACACCCACAGTCACACTTCATCAGTTGCCGCGCCTCCCCCTGATGCGCAAACTCGCCCGACCTCAACGGGAAACGAGCCATGCGATCCCAAGCCAGCTTTCAACATACGGGCCATCACGGGATGGTGTTTGATGTGAATCGCTACGTAGTGACTGAGCATAATCGCGGCCAGTTGCACGTCATCCGGTTACCCTGGGCGCCAGCCGCGCGCCAGGAGGTCGTGCGCTTCGTTACTGACAGCTACTACCACATGCAGGCAAAGCAGCGCAGCTGCACAATCGTGCTCGCCATCTCTCGGCCATTGACCCGCGAGCAAGGTGATCGTTTGAACGGCCAGCGTGCCAGTGTTGCCCTGAGCATCGACACAGCGTTGGGCGCGTTATCGAGCGCGCTCACTGCGAGCGCTTTTATAGGGGCCATGACTGGAACCGCAACGCGAAATGGCGTGTTTTCGAAGCTGCCCACCTACCACGCCGGGGATATCATCGTGGCTGTGAGCCTCGAGGTTAGCGGTGGAATCGGCCCACAGCGTAGCCAACGCTCAATCATCATCCCATCAGGAAAAAGCGGGTGAGTTTTCTGCTGGAGATGACCATCGCGCTGGGCACGTTCCTCATCGTCAACCAGTGTGTTCGGCGTCGCACCTTCAGGAAGTGGACGGGATTGCTGGCTTGCATGGGAGGGTGTGGACTGATGTTTATCCCTCACCCCTACCGGTTGAATGAGAGCGTGCAGGCGGTTGCGTTCTACAGCGCCATCTTTGGGTATTGTGTATTCCACAGCCGAAGCAAGTTCGAGACGGGCGATGGTTGAAGGCTAAGTCATTCACCTTTTCCTGTGCCCGTCGCGACGCAAGTTGCGGTCAGTTAAACCGACATTCTGCCTCTACACGAAAAGCCAGTTCGGCAGCGGCTACGGGCCCGTTTCAAGGCGCCACCACTACCCCCTGCCCCACATCCACCTCATCCAGCTTCTCGAACCGGCTTACCTGCGCAGTCCCCACCAGCTTGGCACGTACGTTGCGCGCATTGGCCTTCTTCCCCGTGGCCGCGATCGCCTCCCACCACAGCGCTGCCACGCCTGCCACGTATGGGCAGGCCATGCTGGTGCCGCTCAGGGTCTTGAGGCCGCCGCCGGGCCAGGCGGAGGTGATGTCGACGCCGGGGGCGCAGAGGGTGGCGAAGCAATTGGAGAAGTCGGCGACGCTGTAGTACGCGCCGTCACGGCCGATGGCGGCGACGGACAGCACGTCGTCGGCGGCGGCCGGCAGGGAGGCGGCGATGCGGTATTCCGGGTCGGTTTGGCGGCGGCTTTCATTGCCGGCGGCGGCGATGACCAGGGTGCTGCTGCCGAAGGCGGCGCGGGCCTTGGTCATGGCCATGAGGGCGTCGAACATGCGCAGGTTGGCGCGGTAGGTTTCCAGCGCGTTGGAGGTCGCTAGTTGCACCGGCCAGCCGTTGCCCGCCAGGGTCTTGACCATGCCGGTGAAGTCGAACCCCAGGGACAGGGAGACGATGTCGGCGCGTTGGTCCAGCGCCCACAGCAAGCCGTCGAAGACCATTTCCGAGCTGCCGCTGCCGTCGTTGGCGAGCACTTTGCCGATCAAGGCGCGGCTGACGCCTGGGGCGACGCCGATGCGTTCGCCCAGGCCGCTGCCAAAAATCGTGCCGGCGCAATGGGTGCCATGCCCTTGGACGTCCCCGTTGCCGTCGCCGCTGAAGTCCTTTTCCAGCAACTCCAGGCCGGCGAAGGCTGGATGCGTGGCGTCGATGCCGGTGTCGAGCACGGCCACGCTGACGCCAGCACCGGTGTACTGGCTGGCGGTGGCCCCTACTGCTTCGGCGCCCCAGCAGGGCTTGTGGCGGGTGGCCCGGGAGTTTTGGGGGGCGATCAGCCGGGTCGGCATTTTCGGTGCAACCAGGGCCACGTCGGGCTCGGCGTTGAGCTCGGCCAGGGCGTGGGCGGGTATGCGTTCAAGGGACAGGCTGGGCTCGGCGGGTTCGGCGCCCTTGCTGGCCAGGCTGGCGAAGCCGGTGCGGCCTTGGGGGGCTTCGCGGCGTAGCACGATGTACTCTCTCATGGTGACGGTCCTTGTGGTCGGTATGGCGATGCCATCGGGACCTTAGGCGGCCGGTACCGCACCACGGCAGAGGGAAAGCCGCTTACAGGTAGCCTTGGGTGCAGGTGCTGTTATGCCTTCCGATTACCTGCTCGGATTGCAGCTCCATATCTTTTCCATTTGAAAAAGCTACGCAGTGAAGGGCCAGCGCAGCCTTCGGCAGCGGCTACGGACGAATTGCATAACCCGCCACGGGTAACACGTCCCCCACCCTGTACAGCGGCTCGGCGCTCCAGACACGGCCTTCGAGCAACTCCGTATCCCACTTCCCATTTTCGATCGCGGACAGCAACATGCCGATCGTCAGCGGCTGGTTGCCGCGGCGATTTTTATCCCTGCTGAACCAAAACCAATCGAACCCTTCACCCGCAAAATATCGACAAGGGTCGTAGCCATCCACGTTCACGCCGTAGTCATGAAACAACATCGGTACCAGTTCATTGGCGTCGTCGCCGTCGATGCCCAGGTCGGCCGCAAAAGAGGTCGCAAGGCTCAGCGTTTCGAATGCCCGCCTGGCCAGGCCCGTTTGCGCATGTACTCGGCGAAGGATGTCGTCAAGCGTTGCTCTATTCATTGCTTGAAAGGGCTTCACAAATACCCCTGCGTACAAGCACTCGCCACAATCAGCAACCCAATAAACGGCACGATCAGCAGCGTGCTAATGGCCATGGACACGACATTGGCCACATAGGGATGTACCCACCGAGGCAACTTCTGCGCCAGCCCGTCCGCCAACGGCGCTGCCACCAGGGCACCGAGCACGGCGCTCAGCGCCACCACCAGCGCGCTGCCGCCGTGGGTAAGCACCGCGGCAGGCACCACAGAGACGATGGGGATGTAGGTGGGGTACCAGCCCTTGGCCATCCAATGCCCGCGCCACAGGTAGATGCCGATGGCCGAGCTCAGCGCCTGGCCGATGAGAATCGGCAGCAGCAGGCCTGTGCCGTAGACCGGGCTGGCGGGGTTGAGCCACCAGGCCAGCAGCACGCCGCCGAGCAGGCCGAGGCTGGCCAGTTCGTTGCCAAAGAACGGCGCTTCGGAGAAGTCGGCGAGCACGCGGCGCAGGCCCCAGACCAAGCCGTGTTTTTGCGCAGGCGCGGAGGGCACAGTGACGGCTGCCACGCTGCCGGGCTTGACCAGGGCCGGGAACCATTTGCACAGCAGGAACGCGACGATACTGGCCAGCGCCATGCCGGACACTGCTCCCACCACTGCCGGAATTTTCCACGGCACGCAGACGTAGTTGACCAGCGCCAGACTGGCCGGGGTGACCAGCAACGCGCCGAACACTGCACCGGTGACGGTGATGCGCCAGCCGGGGCCATGCATCAGCACCAGGGCGGCGGGTACGGAGACGAAGGCGACGAAAGTGGGCTGCCAGGTGTCGGCGTCCAGGGTCCAGCCCCACAAGAGGTTGCTCAGCACCAGGCTCAGCAGCGAACTGGTCACCAGCCAGGGCCACAGGCCGCTGCCGTAGGCGATGGCGAAGCCCTGCCAGCGCTTGCCGGTGCTGTTGGCCCACCAGGCCAGGCCGGCGCCGGCCAGCAGGCCGATGGCGGCGAACTCGTGTTTGTAGAAGGCGAACTCGCTGATGTCGCCGATCCCCCAGCGCAGCCAGGCGCCGGGCTGGTCGAGGTTGTTGACGATGTCGTTGTAGGTGGGCCAGTTGGCCTCCAGCACCAGGCCATGGGCCAGCAGCAGCCCGGCAATGAAGCTGAGCGCGGCCACGGCCAGCAGCAGGCAGAGCACCGGACGGGCCTGGATGGGCAAGGTGGGGCTGAGGGTGTCGCGGGGCATGGGAGGTCCTGTTCATTCACCTGGATGGTTTCCCAATCAGAAACCAATCGTTCAGGTGTAAAAAATCAGTCGTTTCCGGTTAGTGCGTAGGACCTTTCCCAATAGCGGCTTTTGCTGCATAAACCGCGCCCATGTGCGTATGCCGGGCGGTACACGCATTCATGTTCGGGACAGGTGAAAAGGATTACTGTTTAGGTAGGCCCTGGCTGGCGTGGCAGGGCTGTGGTGCCTGGGGCGGGTGTGCCACCGGGCGCCTGACCGGCTTGGGCATCGGACTTGGGCTATTATCAAGTGGGATGCACGGGTGTTTTCCGGCCACCGCGGCGGCCGGATGACCTGGACGCGATTGTCCACTCCCCACGGGAGCGAAACTCAACCGCCCACGCGAAAACCGCCGTAGGACTTTTCATCTGGCAGGCATCATGAACATCAATCGGATCAAACGCAGTGTGCTTATTGGCGTACTCGCTGCTGCAACCGGGCTGTCGGCCCCGGCGTTCGCCGGCCCTCATGGCGGCGGATGGCATGGTGGTGGCGGCTGGCATCGCGGTGGGGGCTGGGGCGGTGGCGGCTGGTGGGGGTTGGGTATCGGCTTGGGCCTGGGGTATACCGCAGCGGTGGTAGCGGATTCCTACTACTACCCACGCACGACCTATTACTACCCTGCCACCAACTATTACTATCCAGCGTACGGCTACTATGCGCCGGCGCCGGTGTACCAGGCAGCCCCCGTGTACCAGGCAGCGCCAGTTTACCAGCAGGCCGCGCCGGTACAGACCTCGGCCGTACCGCCACCACCCGCCCAGGCGAATTCGGACTGGTATTACTGCCGGTCCAGCCAGGCGTACTACCCCAACGTGCGCACGTGCAGCGTGCCATGGCAGCAGGTACCGGCCACCCCACCGGGAAACATCCGCTGACAGCCCTGTAGCAGCGGCCGCCAGGCCGCGTCTGGGCCCCTGCGCAGTATCGGATGCAACGCGTGCGGCCTGACGCAGCCTGGCGGCAGCTGCTACGGGGAGTCGTTTTTCGGGCAATAAAAAACCCGCCGAAGCGGGTTCTTTGTGGCCTTCCAACATCCTGTCGGAGCGCGTTCCGTGCTGGCCTGTCTTCCGTGACTGAGCGCGTCCTGCGCATCACCTGTGTAGCTAGATTAAGCCTGGATCCGAGTCGGCAATAGAGGAGATCGCTGGCACCGCGTGTAAGCCTTTCGCCATGCCCTATGTAACCTCCGTTTATCACCGGCAACAAAAAACCCGCCGAAGCGGGTTTAGTGTCCTGGCCATTCCAACCTCCCTGTCGGGCTGCGTCCTTTCAATGGCCAACCATCCTTGGCGCTGAAGCACTTCCTTGGCTTCAGTTGTTGGATCCAGAATATCGATACACCGCCCCCGACGAAAGAGGAGATTCCTGCGCCCACGTGTAAGCCTTTCGCCATAAGCTCACCAAACACACCCCCGTAGCAGCGGCCGCAGGCCGCGTCCCAGCCGCCAAACATGATTTCAAAGGCAATAAAAAACCCGCCGAAGCGGGTTCTTTCGTGGCCTTCCAACATCCTGTCGGAGCGCATCCGTGCTGGCCTGTCTTCCGTGACTGAGCGCGTCCTGCGCATCACCTGTGTAGCTAGATTAAGCCTGGATCCGAGTGGGCAATAGAGGAGATCGCTGTGCCGGCGTGTAAGCCTTTGGCTATGGGCGGTGTAACACGACGCTGAGCCTGGTGAAGGGCGCGGCCGAGTTGGCTGGTTTCCATTTCCGGTATTGCTGAAGGACGCTTCCTACCTATGTGAATGAGTTTTCGCATGGCCTGGCGAGAGCCCCAGGCTAGAGGGTTTGTCTTATCCGATGGGTTGGCCAACCTGAGTTATCGAAGCGCGGTGGTGGCACTGGCCGGTGCGTCGACTCACTGCCCACCTACCCCTATTGTCGTTGGTCTTTTCTGACCATCGAGCAGCGACTGATCATGACCAAGACTTCAAACGACCCAGGCTTGCAGACCAGCTTTACCGAGGTGGCCTTGCTGATTTCAGGGGCACGGCAACGGGCGGCACAGGCGGTGAATACGCAGTTGATTGAGCTGTATTGGCAGGTGGGGCAGTACATCTGCAAGAAGCTGGAAAGCGCCGAGTGGGGTGAAGGTGTAGTAGCCGACTTGGCGGCTTACCTCGCGAAACATCAGCCAGGCCTCCGCGGGTTCACCCGCGCAAGCTTGTTCCGCATGCGTCAGTTTTACAAAACGTACCATCAGGACGAATTAGTCGCACCACTGGTGCGACAACTGCCATGGACCCACAACCTGATTATCCTCGGCCAAAGCAAGCGGCCTGAAGAACGTGAGTTTTACCTGCGGATGGCGATCAGGGAACAGTGGTCCAAGCGCGAGCTTGAACGCCAATTCAAAACCGCTCTCTTCGAACGCACCGTCCTGGAGCCCGCCAAATCCACCCCCTCCATCGCCACCACCCACCCCGCCGCTCTCGACGTGTTTCGTGACGCTTATGTAGTGGAGTTTCTCGGCCTGCCCAACAAGCATGGCGAAGCCGACCTGCACGCTGGCCTCCTCCTGAGGCTCAAGGACTTCCTGGCTGAACTGGGCCGCGACTTCTGCTTCGTCGGCTCACAGTACCCGTTGCAGGTAGGCCACCGCGATTTCACCCTGGACCTGCTGTTCTTCCACCGCGGCCTCAACTGCCTGGTGGCGCTGGAGCTCAAGGTCGGCCGCTTTGAACCGGAATACCTGGGCAAGCTGGAGTTCTACCTGGAAGCCTTGGACCGCGACGTGCGCAAGCCCCATGAGAACCCGGCGATAGGCGTGCTGCTGTGCGCCAGCAGTGATGATGAAGTGGTGGAGTACGCCTTGAACCGATCACTGTCGCCGGCTTTGATCGCGGAGTATCAGACGCAGCTGCCAGACAAGCGCCTGTGGCAGGCCAAGTTGCAGGAATTCTTTAACCTGGATGCCCCCTGCGCCGAACCCCAGGCAACAAAAAACCCGCCGAAGCGGGTTTAGTGTCCTGGCCATTCCAACCTCCCTGTCGGGCTGCGTCCTTTCAATGGCCAACCATCCTTGGCGCTGAAGCGCTTCCTTGGCTTCAGTTGTTGGATCCAGAATACCGATACACCGCCCCCGACAAAAGAGGAGATCCCTGCGCCAACGTGTAAGCCTTTCGCCATAAAACCACCAAACACGCCTCCGTAGCAGCGGCCAAAGGCCGCGTCCTAGCCGCCAACCATCATTTCAAAGCCAATAAAAAACCCGCCGAAGCGGGTTCTTTTGTGGCCTTCCAACATCCTGTCGGAGCGCATCCATGCTGGCCTGTCTTCCGTGACTGAGCGCGTCCTGCGCATCACCTGTGTAGCTAGATTACCCAGCCAACCGGGGGCGCAACAGAGGACATCGCTGGCAGCGCGTGTAAGCCTTTCGCCATGGCGGCTGTAAACGCCGCGATCAGCGCCCGCAGCACTGCTTGTATTTCTTGCCGCTGCCGCACGGGCACGGGTCGTTGCGGCCCACTTTCACTTCGTTGCGCACGGTCTGCAGGTCGATCGGCTCATCGCCGGTGCGCTGCTCGGCCCAGTAGGCGTGCAGCTCGCGGGCGGCATTGGCCAAGGCGTCAGGCAGGTCGGCGGCGGGTTTGCCGGCCTGATTGTCGGCGTCCAGCTGGCTGAAGATGAAGTTCAGCGCGGCAGTGGGCGCTTCGGGCATCTGGCTCCAGCCGCTGACCAGGGTGGTGGCGCCGCGCAGGTAGCCCACGCACCAGTCCAGCACGTCCAGGCCTTCGCCATCTTCGGCCTGGTTGAAGATGGGGTGGTAGTTGGCCGGCTGCTCGACCAGCAGCATGGAGATCTGGTTCAGGTGCTGGATCAACGCGTCGAAGAAGCGCTGGTAGGTGTCCTCGCTCTTCCATTTCGGCAGGTCGCCGCCGCCCCAGAACGACAGGTACCAGGCGTCGAACGGGATGTCGCTCTTGTAGGACATGACGGCGGTCAGGTAGCCGTCCATTTCCGACACCGTGCGCACGCCGGACTCGACCGCGAACGCGTCCAGCTGAGCCTGGATGAAGTCGAACTGCTCGGGGGTCAGGGGGTCGTTGCTGATGGTGTAGGCCATGGCGGGTGTCCTGTAGGGCAAAGGGTGCACAATCAAGGGTATCAGGGTGAAACGTCAGGCAACAAAAAAGGGCGACCCTTTCGGATCGCCCTTTTCTCACCGCCCAGCAGAGCGGATTTTGTTTGGTAGGCGCGATTGGACTCGAACCAACGACCCCCACCATGTCAAGGTGGTGCTCTAACCAACTGAGCTACGTGCCTGCTGTGGGGCGGCATTCTACGGATTTAACGCGGGCTGTCAACACAGGCGTGCGCAATTGTGACAACTGCGCCAGGCAGGGGGCTACACTGACTACCTGGAATGTTGAATCAGGGAGGCTGTCTCGTGAAAAGAACAACGCTGTCACTTGCCCTTTGCTCTGCCCTTCTCGCGCTTTGCGCCTGCTCACCCGACCCCAACGCGCCCAAGGTGGACTACCGCAGCCTGCTCACCGCCGACCAGCAACTGGACCCGGCCAAGGTGCAGGACGCCCGCGCCAAGTGCGCCGCCATGCCCGCCAGCCAACAGAACGACAACGACTGGTGCGCCGCCGTGCGCAAGGCGGCCGATTGCGCCAAGGAAAGGCTCTGCCCCTGACGTGCTGCACTTGCGCGCAGGATGAGCTTGCAGCACCCTTGCTTCCCCGCGCCGTGCCCCACCCCCCGGTGGCGCGGCTGTCCAGGAGCAACCGATGTTTCGTACCCTTTCCCACGCCGCGCTGATCGCCGCGGCCCTGGCACTGGCCGCACCGGCCATGGCCCAGACCCACGCCCATGCCAAGCACGCTGCACCCGCGAAAAAGCCTGCGCCCACCGGGCCGAAGGTAGCGACGCTCAAGGGCAAGTTCAGCTTCACCCTGCCGGCCGGCTACGTGGCCAGCAGCATGGACGCAGGTGATGAAAAGGACGGCACCACCGGCGCCAGCGGCACCCTCTACCAGAGCGAAAAGGAGAAGCGCGTGGTGATGGCCAGCGAAGGCCCGACGCCGCAGCAGGCCAGCGTCAGCGACTACGACCCGGCCTTCCTCGACGCCGCCGTACAGGACTTCGTCAAGCAGCAAAGCGCCGGCCTGCCGGACTTCAAGAAGACCGGCGAGAAGGAATTCACCATCAAGGGCCTGGGCGTGCGCGAAATCGACAGCACCGCCACCCAGGGTGGTGGCCGCACGCTGTCGAGCACCTTCCTGGCCGGGTCAGGCACCAGCATGTCGATCGTGCAGGTGATCTCGCGGGCGGATGACCAGAAAGGGCATGAGGCGTTGGTGAAGAGGATTGTGGCGGGGAAGTGACGCTAATGTAGGCGTTGCCGTGGCCCTGATCACACTGGACATATCCGGTGAGGTTCAGGGCCAGCGCAGCCTTCGGCAGCGGCTACAGGACGGTGGAACCCAGCCTTAGTGCAAACAGCACTGCTTGAACTTCTTCCCGCTCCCACAAGGGCAAGGGTCATTGCGCCCCACCTTCTCCCCCGCCCGCACCGGCTCGCTCGGCTTGCGCTGGGCCAGCCAGTAGGCGTGCAGGGTCAGCGCGCCGATGCAGACCATGTCGGCCGCTTCTTCCGGGTCGATTTCTTCCTCTTCGGTTTCGTCGTCGTAGGTGTGGATGAGGATGCCGGCCAGCAGCTCCTGTTCCTCTTCCGGCAGGCCCGGCCAGCCGTCGCCCATGACCACGCCGCGCTCGTAGCCAAAGCACCAGTCTTCGACGCTGAGGGTGAAGTGGCCGTCTTCGTGCTCGTCTTCCATGAAGATGGGCGAGAACTCTTCGGCGTTTTCGATCAGCTTGCCGGCGATTTCGTTCATGTGCTGGATGACCAGGCTGATGAAGCGCTCGCACTGCTGATCGCTTTCCCACTTGGGTAGGAATTCGACGCCGCCCCACAGCGCCTCGAACCACTCTTCGAACGGGATCACCACCGGGCCGGACACCAGCGCGGTCAGGTAGCCGTCAAGCTCCGAGGTGTTCCAGACGGAGGTTTCGCTCTTGTATTGCTCAAGCATCGACTCGATGAAGTCCCATTGGGCATCGGTCAGGGGTGCAGCGCTTGGAGTGGTCATGGGTTTGGGCCGTGGGGAGATAGATAACAGTGTAAGTCGATTTACCGCGCAACGTAGTCCGCTGGGCAATAGCTGGGCGGCATTATGACGGCTTGCCGTGGGAAGCACGGCTTGGATGACAAATTTATTTCGCAAAAGTGATGGAGTGTCATAAAGCCATCATGCGCAACTGTTACAACCGCTGGCGTCGTTTTCAAATGAGTCAGCCGCCGTGAACCTTCGTTTTTCCCTGCGCCGCACGCCTTCCTCCCGCCCTGCCCTGCTGCGCCGCATGAGCATCGGCAAGCGCCTGCTGGCCAGCTTCGGCCTGTGTGCCCTGCTGCTGGCTGGGCTGGGCGGCCTGTGCCTGGCGGCGATGCAGCACATTCGCCACCAGGGCGAACTGATTGAACAGGGGCCACTGTCGAGCATCGCCCAGGCCGATGCCATCGCCATCGACCTGGGCAAGATGCGCACCGAGGCCGCGCTGCTGCTGGTGTACGCCAATGACCCGGCCGAGCTGGTGAACCGCAAGATCAACCTGCAGCAGCTGAGCACCGAGGTGGACCAGGGCTTCACCCAATACCTGGCCAAGGTACCGGAAGGCACCGAGCACGACTCGATCAAATTGCTGCAGGACGCTTCCCAGCAGTTTGTCAGCCTGTTCAAGCAGGCCATCGACCTGGTGGAACAGAAGCAACTGAGCGAAGCCACCAACCTGTCCAACAACGGCCTGGCCAACCAGGGCGCGCTGATGGACATGCAGGTGCAGTTGCTGCGCGAACTGAACAAGCAGACCAGCGCCCAGGCCCTGGAAAACACCGCCAGCACCTTCGGCAAGGTGCAACTGGTGCTGCCCATCGCCATTGCCGTGGCGCTGGCGTTGATGCTGCTGCAGGCCTGGCGCCTGAGCGTGAGCATCACCCGGCCGCTGCGCCAGGCGTTGCAGGTGGCCACCACCGTGGCCAACGGCGACCTCAGCCAGCCCGTAGTCGCCCACGGCCAGGATGAGGTGGCGCAACTGCTGCAGGCATTGGGGCACATGCGTGACCAGCTGCACGGGGTGATCCAGCAGATCGGCGGCGCCGTGGGCCGGCTCAACTCGGCCACCCAGGAGATGGGTGCGATCATGCACGACAGCGCCCAGGGCCTGCAGCAGCAATACAGCGAGATCGAGCAGGCCGCCACCGCCGTGACGCAGATGAGCCAGGCGGTGGAGGAAGTGGCCGGCAATGCCGTGGAGACCTCCACCGAGTCGCGCAGCTCCAGCACCGCCGTGCGCGAAGGCCAGCAGCAGCTGGACGAAACCATGGCCGACATCGGCGCCCTGGCCGACCAGGTGGAGCAGGCCAGCCTGCGCGCCCAGGCCCTGGCCACCGAAACCCTGGGCATCAGCAAGGTGCTGGAGGTGATCCGCAACGTCGCCGACCAGACCAACCTGCTGGCGCTGAACGCCGCCATCGAGGCGGCGCGCGCGGGCGAAGCCGGCCGTGGCTTTGCCGTGGTGGCGGATGAGGTGCGCGGGCTGGCCCATCGCACCGGCGCCTCGACGCGGGAGATCGAGCAGATGATGGCAGGCATTCACACCGGCACCGGCCAGACGGTGCAGGCCCTGGCAGAAAGCGCAGCCCAGGCCGGCCGCACCCGTGAGCGGGCGCAGGTGGCCAAGGACGTGCTGGGCAGTATTTCCAGGTCGGTGGCGGGTATCGACGAGCGCAACCAGGTGATTGCCACCGCGGCCGAACAGCAGGCGCAGGTGGCGCGTGAAGTCGACCGCAACCTGGTGCGCATTCGCGACCTGTCGATGCAGACCGCCAGCGGCGCGGCGCAGACCAGCACGGCCAGCCAGGAACTGGGCCGCCTGGCGGTGGAGCTGGACGGGATGCTGGGGCGGTTTTCGTTATAACCCTGCCGCCGCCGGTGTCAGTTCGCCGGCAGCGCCAGCTTCACCCCACCCGGGTGCTGCGCGATCACGCCATAAGGCAGCACCGACCACTCCGTGCCCTCGCACATCCGCGCCACCCGCGCAAAGCTTGGGCCGAAGGCGATGCCTTTGTCGGTGAAGTGCCAGGTGGGGAAGTTCCACACCTGGGGGTCGCTGTAGTCGCAGTCGTTTTCATCCGCCGGCTTTTTCATCTCGTTGGGGTACAGCTGCTTGAACTGTGCCACCAGCCACGGCGCCAGGGATTTCTCCCGGTAGTTGGAGAATTTGTCGAAGTCCACGTCAGCCTCTTCCGACTGCTGCGCGCCTTCGCGGTCGTCGTAGTGGAACGCCGGGCCCTCGCCCACCCACAGCACATCTTCCAGCGACAGCGGCTTGCCGTGGTTGACGTCGAAGTTGATCGGCGCATCGCCGAAGTCCGGGTGCGCGCCGCCGCAGTAGTAGCTGGTGTAGACGCTGACGCTGACCACCGCGGGCGACAGGAAGGTGGGCGTCACGGTCTGGTCGTACTCGCCTTCGCCGAAGCGGGTGCTGCCCAGCATGCACTCGTGGTAGCTGACCACCTCGCTCCACAGCCGCGCCCGCAACGCCTGGTTGACCCGGGTCAGTTGCGGCTCGGGGTAGCCGGACGCCACTTCGAACAGCTGGATCTTCGAGTTGGGCTCGCCGCGCCACTGCAGCGGGTAGCCCATGAAGGTGTCGCGCTTGCCATTCACCAGCGGCAGTTGCAGCAGGCGCAGGTAATCGTAAGGCGCGTTGTCGTGCAACTGCACCCAGAACGGGTCGGCGCCGGCGGCGGTGTCGGGTACCTGCGCCGGCTTGAGCTGGACCTTCAGCGCCTTGCCGCCGCTCTTCTGCCACTGGCCCTCCCAGCCGTCGTCACTGGCGTGCTGCAGCTGCAGGCGCGGGCGCGGGGTGTCGCTGTTGTCGTCGAGGCCTTCGTCCAGGGTCAGCTGGTCGTCGGCCAGGGTGCCGGACAGGGCCAGGTCGCGGTGGTATTTCTCGTAGAAATAGCGCCCGCTGACCTGCTCGGGGTTGGTCATGTCGAGGTCAACCACCACCGGCATGCCTCCCAGGGTGCCGGTGTACACCTGGGCTTGAACCGCGCCGGCCACAAGGCTCAGCGACAACACACAAGGCCGCAGCCATCCATTGGTCATGGAGAAAATCCTTACAGGGCAATACGCCGATTATGGCTGAAGGCTGGCGGTACCGAACAGCTGCACCGCCACCAGTTCGCCCTGCTGCTCCTGCAGCCGCAGGGGCGCGGTGCCGCCGGGCATCTGCACCCGCACCTGCCCGGCCTGCACCAGGCCCACGCGCCAGGCCGCGCAGGCCACGGCGGTGGCGCTGGTGCCGGAAGATTCGGTGGCGTCCTCGCCGCGCTCGAACACCCGTGCCTCCAGGTGCTGCGGGCCACGCCAGGCGGCCCATTGCAGGTTGATGCCGGCCGGGCACGGCAGGCCCTTGCCCTGGCCACCGCTGCGCGAATAGGCAATGGCGGTCAGCGCCGCGTCCAGGGCCGGGGCGCGCAACTGGGCCATGCTCGGCAGGGCCTCGGCGCTGTCGAGCCATGTCACGCAGTGGGGGTTGCCGATGCGCACGAAGACGCTGCGCTGCCAGTGCTCGTCGATGGCCGCCAGGCTCGCCACGGCAGCCACCGCGTGGCCGTTGAACGTGGCCGCCTGTACCTGCTCGGCGCCCACGGCCTGGGGCCCGAACGCCGGCGCCCCCAGGTCCAGCCAGAAGCCCGGCACGCCCTCGACGCTGGCCGGCTCGACGCTGACCGGTACTGGCGACAGCGCGTCGGTTTTGTCATGGTGCACGTTGAGGGTGAAGGCCTGCCCGCCGCTGACCTGGCCCTGGTCGCTCAAGGCCTGGGAAAAGATGGTCAGGCCGTTGCCGCTGCGTTCGGCCAGGCTGCCGTCGGTGTTGACGATCAGCAGGTCAAACGGCGCCTGCGCCTGGAAGGGCCCCACCAGCAGGCCATCGCTGCGATGGGCCTTGGCGCCAGCCGGGCGCGCGCCTTCGGGCCAGTCGCACAGGGCGGCGACGGCGGCCTGGGTCCACTGCTCGCGCGTGGCGGCGGCCTGGGCAGCGCTGGCCGGCACGTCGACGCCCAGGCGGCGCAGGTGTTCGGGGGAGCTCACTACGTAGCGATTGCCACGTGCGTCATACAACATGGGGACAGCCTCGCAATGACTGGAAATACACCGACCTTACCGGGAATCGCTGCCGCTGAGTACACTCGTGGCCTTTGCCTTCCAACCCCAGGAGCGGCGCCATGCCCTCGCTGATCCGTCGCCGCTGGCGCGCCCTGAGCCTGCTGGTGCTGATACTGCTGGCGCTGCCCTACGGCTGCTCGCGCCTGGCCTACAAGGAGCGCGAATTGCTGTACAGCATCGAACCGGGCACCGCCAGCTGGTTCAACGGCGTGCCCGCGGGCGTGCAGCAGATGAACATCCCGCTGGACAACGCCCAGCACCTGCACGCCTGGTGGTGGCCGGCGCCGGGCCGGCACGCGCCCACGGTGCTGTACCTGCACGGCACGCGCTGGAACCTCACCGCCCAGGTGCGGCGCATCACCGAGCTGCGCAACCTGGGCTTCTCGGTGCTGGCCATCGACTACCGCGGCTTCGGCGACAGCCCCGGCGGCCTGCCGTCGGAGGCCAGCGTGTACGAGGATGCCCAGGTGGCCTGGCAGCGCATGAGCCAGCTGCAACCCGACGCCGACAAGCGCTTCATCTACGGCCACTCGCTGGGCGGCGCCATTGCCATCGACCTGGCCCAGCGCCTGACCCGGCAACCTGAACCCCAGGCCGCCGGCCTGATCATCGAGTCCACCTTCACCGACCTCGGTGACGCCGCGGCGGCGGTGATCCACACCTCGTTGCCGGTGCGCTGGATCATGTCGGAGAAGTACGACTCCATCGACAAGATCGGCAGCGTCGGCCTGCCGGTGCTGATCGTCCACGGCACCGACGACCGCTACGTGCCGCCGCGCTTCAGCCAAGCGCTGTACGACGCCGCCCACGGGCCCAAGCAGCTGCTGCTGGTGCCCGGCGGCACGCACCTCAACAGCATGACCCTGGGCAGCGCCGACTACGCCCGTGCGCTGCACCAGCTGTTCGGCCTGAAGGCCACGCAGGGCGCTGGCTGACGCAACTTTCAGGGGCTGCGCGGGGTCATCTTCATAGGCATCCGCCGGTCCCGTGAATGCAGTCAGGAGCCCCATGGACAGTCAACAAGGCAAGACCCCGGGCCTGTCGCCCGACGAGGAACAGGAAGTCCATGAAAACCAGCCGCCGCGCGCGGCCGTGCTGCACGAAATCATCCGCACCCAGGGCGAGCACGAGCTGTCGCGCAGCGTCGCGGCGCTGTGGTGGTCGGCGCTCGCCGCCGGGCTCACCATGGGCCTGTCGCTGATGGCCATGGGGCTGTTCAACTCACGGCTGCCGGACGTGGAAGCCAGCAAGGTGATCGCCAGCCTGGGCTATTCGGCCGGCTTCCTGGCGGTGATCCTGGCGCGCCAGCAGCTGTTCACCGAGAACACCCTGACGGCGGTGCTGCCACTGATGAGCCACCCTACCCTGGCCAACGCCGGCAAGCTGCTGCGGCTGTGGGCGGTGGTGCTGGTGGGCAACCTGGTGGGGGTGCTGCTGGTGTCCTACGTGATGCTGCACCTGCCGATCTTCGACACCCAGACCGACAAGGCTTTCCTGGAAATCGGCCGCAAGGTGATGGAGAACGACGTGTCGCAGATGTTCGCCAAGGGCATTGTCTCGGGCTGGATGATCGCCACCATGGTGTGGATGATCCCGTCCCAGGAAAGCGCGAAGCTGTGGATCATCATCCTCATCACCTACCTGATGGCGCTAGGGGACTTCACCCACATCGTCGTCGGTTCGGCGGAGGTGTCCTACCTGGTGTGGGCCGGCGAGCTGGGCTGGAAGGAGTTCTGGCTGACGTTCGCCGGGCCTACCCTGGCGGGCAACATCATTGGCGGCAGCTTCATCTTCGCGCTGATCAGCCACGCACAGATCCGCAGCGACAGCGGCACGCCGCCGCCGGACAAACCGAATGCAAAACCTGGAGAAACGTAACCTGTGGGAGCTGGCTTGCCAGCGAGCTTTTCAAAAAACTCGCTGGCAAGCCAGCTCCCACAAGCACTATCAAGCGCTGGTAGCTACATCGGCAGCACCGGTTGGTAACCCCTCCCACCACGCCGCGCCCTGTTGCGGCGCAAGCAGGTTCACCCGCTCACCCATCTGCGGCGTGCTCACCGGCACGCCTTGTGCCCGGGCCAGTGCCACGATGCGCTGGAACGGCTCTTCCCAGTTGTGCGAGGACAGGTCGAAGGTGCCGTTGTGGATGGGCAACAGGCAACGCCCGCGCACGTCCAGGTGCGCCTGCAGGCTTTCCTCCGGTTGCATGTGCACGCTGGGCCAGTTGACGTTGTAGGCGCCGGTTTCCATCAGCGTCAGGTCGAACGGCCCGTAACGCTCGCCAATCTGCTTGAAGCCGTCGAAATAGCCCGAGTCGCCACTGAAGAAGATCCGCAGGTCAGGCTCCATGATCACCCACGACGCCCACAGGGTGCTGTTGCTGTCGAACAGGCTACGCCCGGAGAAGTGCTGGGTGGGCGTGGCGGCGAAGCGCGTGCCGGCCACCTCGGTCTCCTGCCACCAGTCCAGCTGGCGTACCTTCGCGGCCGGGATGCCCCATTCGATCAGGCGGTCGCCCACGCCCAGGGTGGTCAGGAAGCACTCGGTCTTGTCGGCCAGCTGGCGAATCGCGCTTTCGTCCAGGTGGTCGTAATGGTCGTGGGAAAGGATGACCGCGGTGATGGGCGGCAGTTGCTCGATACCCAGCGGCGGCTGGTGGAAGCGCTTGGGGCCAGCCCATTGCACCGGCGAGGCGCGCTCGGCGAAGACCGGGTCGGTAATGAAGAAGCGCCCGCGCAACTTCATCAGCAAAGTGGAATGGCCCAGACGCCACAGGCTGGCATCAGGTGATGCAAGCAACTGCTGTTTGTCCAAGTTGTGTACAGGTATTTCCTGATGCGGCCGGGTGCCCGGCGGCTTGCGCAGCAGCAGGTACTTGAAGCCGATGCGCAGCTTCTTGAGAAAACCGTCACGGGGCAGCACCGTGGCGTTGCGGAACTGGCCGCCCACTCGCCGGGAGGCGTCAGTTTCCCCGGTGGCAGCGACTTCGGCGGCGTTCAATGACGATTGACTCATGATAACCAGTACTCCGAGGATCGGGGCGGCCACCAGGCCGTCCGTTGCAGGCGCCCCACGGCTGTAGAGAATACCCCTACACCCGGGCCGGGGAAGCCCCTAGGTGTTACAACGCGTGTCCCAATGCCACTACGGAACGAATAACCGTTGAAATGGCTTGCAAGGCCACTGCCAATGTCCACATTATTTATGCGATAAACCGCACAAACTCTACAAAATCCAACACCCTGTACAAGAATACGGCTGCAATCAGCCCGGTAACTCGACTTATGGAAAACCGCACGGGCAAGGGGTTGTCGTTTGCCAAACGCATTTATGCACCGCGAGTACTGGGCACCGCCCTCTGCCTGATCAGCGTCCTGGCAGGCGTGTACCCGCTGGCACCGCCCACCTGGCTACTGGCCCTGCTGGCCGTGAACGGCCTGGTGTGGCCGCACATTGCCTATCAGCTGGCGCGCAACGCCCAGGCGCCGTTCGAGGCCGAGCGGCGCAACCTGCTGTGCGACGCCCTGTTCTGTGGATTTTGGGTCGCCGTGCTGCATTTCAACCCGCTGCCGTCAATTACCCTGCTGTCCATGGTCACCATGAACAACGTCGCCGGCGGCGGCCTGCGCCTGTTCCTGCATGGCCTGGGGGCGCAGCTGCTGGGGATGCTTGCCGCGGTGACGCTGTTCGGCCTGGGTTGGGCGCCGCAATCAACCCCGGCCCAGGTGCTGGCCTGCCTGCCCATGCTGACCCTCTACCCCCTGGCCGTGGGCTGGGTGTGCTACCGCCTGGCCATCCAGCTGTCGGAACACAAGCGCACTCTCAGCGCCCTGAGCCGCACCGACAGCCTCACCGGGCTGCTCAACCACGGTGCCTGGAAAGATGCGCTCAGCACCAAGTTTCGCAAATGCCAGCGCGACCACACCCCGGCGGTGCTGGCGCTGATCGACATCGACCACTTCAAGGACATCAACGACAGTTTCGGCCACATCGTCGGCGATGAGGTGTTGCGCCACCTGAGCCTGCAACTGCAACGCAACCTGCGCGACACCGACCTGGCCGGCCGCTACGGCGGCGATGAGTTCTGCGTGATTCTGCCCGGCGTCACCATTGCCCAGGCCTGCGAAGTCATGGAGCGCCTGCGCCTGGTGTTCCACGCCTACCGCCACCATCAGCTGGAGCCGCTGCGCGTCAGCCTGAGCATCGGCCTGGCCGCCTGCCGCCTGGACCTGGGCGACGCCGCCGCCTGGCTGGACGAGGCCGACAAGGCCCTGTACCTGGCCAAGAACACCGGCCGCAACCGCGTGAATATCTGCGCCGCCGACCTGTTATTGCTGACCTGACCCGACAATCGGACGATCGGCAGGAACAAATCTGGATCCAGCTGCTTCTATAGATCAGGACGTCTTCATGCTGTGCGCCCTCGCCCCGGCATGTGCCACAAGGATGCGCCTGATCCATGGACAGCACACTCGCAGCGCCGCGACACCAGGTGTTTACCCGTAAGCTGCTGGCCATTGTGGCGTGCCTGTTCGCGCTGACCTTGCTGGCGGCCATGGGCATGTTGATTGAAATCGCCAACGGCTTGAATGCCGACCAGCAGCAGAAGTCGACCTTCTACGCACAAAAGGCCCTGGACACCCGCCAGGCCAACTCGGCCAACCTGGTCAGCAGCCTGGCCGTGTGGAACACCGCCTTCCAGCACCTCAATGGCCCGGTCGACCGGCAATGGGCGTTTGGCGAACGCAACCTGGGCCCGGCGCTGTTTGGCCAGCATGGCTACGACGGCGTGTTCGTGGTGGACAGCCGCGGCACCAAGTACGCCCTGTACCAGGGCCAGCTGAGCAACGCGGCCATCAAGGACTTCATCGCCACGCCACTGCACGACCTTATTCAACAGGCCCAGGCCGCCGTGCCCGGTGCGCCGGCCGTCAGCGCCGTGGTGATGTTCAACGGCTGGCCTGCCCTGCTCAGCGCCTCGCCCATCCTGCCCGACGACGACAGCCCACAGCCGGCCCCCGCCGACACCTCGGTGCTGCTGTTCGCCGACCTGCTGACCCCGGCCAAATTGCGTCCCCTGGGTGACAGCTATGGCCTGCAGGGCCTGTCGATCCAGAGCCACGCCACCGGTGCACTCGACCAGCCCCGGCTGGCCCTGGGCGACACCGGCTACGACCTGACCTGGACCGCGCCACGGCCCGGCAACCAGCTGCTGTGGCAGGTGCTCCCCACCCTGGTGGCCGCCTTCGTGGTGCTGGCCCTGCTGATGGCCTGGTTCTTCCGCTACGCCCTGCGCACCGCCCGCCAGATCGAGGACGGCTACACCCGGCTGCACCGCACCAACCGCGCCCTGGAAGCCAGCGAAGAGCGTTTCCGCGCCGTGGCCGAAGCCGCCTCGGACTGGATCTGGGAAACCGACCAGCACTGCCGCATCAACTATCTGTCCGCACGCTTCGCCGCCGTCACCGGCTACACCAGCCAGGACTGGGTGCATCGCGCCGTCGACCAGCTGCTGCAGTGCGAGACCACGCCCCTGCAAGGCTGGTTGCACAGCCTCGACGACAGCCCCGCAGCCACCAGCCTGCGCTGCGCCTACCGCGACCACGGCGGCCAGTTGCGCTATTGCCGGCTGGCCGCCCGCGCCATCATCAGCGACCACCAGGTTGTCGGCTACCGCGGCACCGCCAGCGACATCACCGACGAGGTAGCGGCCCACGCGCAGATCCAGCACCTGTCAATGCACGACCCGCTCACGGGCCTGGCCAACCGCAACCAGCTGGCAGGCTACTTCGACCAGCTGCGCAGCCAGCCCGGCCCGCTGCTAGTGACCCTGCTGGTGCTGGACCTGGACAGCTTCAAGCCCATCAACGACGCCTTTGGCCACCTGGCCGGGGACGCCGTGCTGCTGGAGGTGGCCGCGCGCCTGCGCGACTGCACCCGCGAGCGCGACCTGGTGGTGCGCCTGGGCGGTGACGAGTTCGTGCTAGTGCTGAACGGCATGAGCACGCACCAGGAAATCGATCGTTTCTGCGCCCGCCTGGTCGACAGCCTGCACCAGCCCATCGACTACCAGCAGCAGCCGCTGCACGTGGGCGCCAGCCTGGGCATCGCGCAATCGGCGCAGCAGGGCCTGGACCCGGACGAGCTGATCCGCTGCGCCGACATTGCCCTGTACCAGGCCAAGGCCGACGGCAAGAACACCTGGCGCTATTTCTCCGCGCACATGCGCGAGCGCATCCAGCACCGCCGCCAACTGGAACAGGACCTGCGCCTGGCGGTGAAAAACCAGGAGTTCGTGCTGCACTACCAGCCCCGCTACCGCCTGTGCGGCATGGAGATCGTCTCGGTGGAAGCGCTGGTGCGCTGGCAGCACCCGGTGCACGGCCTGCTGGCCCCCGACACCTTTATTGGCCTGGCGGAGGAAACCGGGTTGATCGTGCAGATCGGCCGCTGGGTGCTGCGCGAAGCCTGCGATGCCGCCCGCCACTGGCCGGCGCCGCTGATGGTGTCGGTGAACCTGTCGCCGGCGCAGTTCGCCCGCAGCGACGTGGTGCGCGAGGTGCGCGACGCCCTGGTGCAGACCCAGCTACCGGCCCACCGCCTGGAGCTGGAGGTGACCGAAAACGTGATGATGCACGACATCGAGAACGCCCTGGGCACCCTGACCGCCCTCAAGGAGCTGGGCGTGAAGCTGAACATGGACGACTTCGGCACCGGCTATTCCTCCCTGGGTTACCTGCGCACCTACCCCTTCGACAGCCTGAAAATCGACAAGCGCTTCATCGCCGCCCTGGAAAGCACCGACAGCGACCGTGCAGTGGTGCAGGCGATCATCAGCCTGGGCAAGGCCATGGGCCTGACGGTGACCGCCGAGGGCGTGGAAAACGAGCAGCAGCTGCAGACGCTGTGCAACGACCAGTGCCACGAAGTGCAGGGTTACTTCATGAGCCGGCCCATCGACCGGCAGGCGCTAACGGCGCTGCTGGGCATCGGCGCCCTGCCTAGCAGGACCCCACGGGTACCCGAACTTCCCTGACCGTAGCAGCGGCCGCCAGGCCGCGTCGGCGCCACACCTGGCACACCGCGCCGTCTGTGACGCGGCCTGCAGCCGCTGCTACGGTGAAAATCGCTCGACTTGCCGGCCAGACTTTGGGAAATTCAGCGCTTCCTGAGTTTTTGCTCATCTATCAGTGGAACCGCCATGGCGAATACTCTTGCTGCCGACATCGCCACCATCGGCCGCATCAAGGCCGTGCCCGCCATCCTGCAGGTGATCTGCGAGAGCACCGGCCTGCGCTTCGCCGCCGTGGCGCGGGTTACCGACAGCCACTGGACCGCGTGCGCAGTGCGCGACGACCTGGGCTTTGGCCTGGGCGTGGGCGGTGATCTGGACCTGACCACCACCCTGTGCCACGAGATCCACAGCAACCACCAGGCCATCGTCATCGACCAGGCCAGCGCCGACCCGCAGTACTGTGACCACCACACTCCGCGCCTGTACCAATTTGAGAGCTACATCTCGGTGCCGCTGTTCCGCACCGACGGCAGCTTTTTCGGCACGATTTGCGCCCTCGACCCGCGCCCGGCCAACCTGCGGCAAAGCCCCATCCAGGCCATGATGGAGTCCTTCGCCCGAGTGGTGGCGTTGCAGATGGAAAACGATGACAGCCACCAGCAGACCGAGGCGGCGCTGACTCATGAGCGGGAAATCGGCGATTTTCGCGACCAGTTCATCGCCGTGCTCGGCCACGACCTGCGCAACCCGCTGTTCGCCATCGGCGCAGGTGCCGAGCTGCTGTTGCGCAAGACCCAGGATGAAAAAAGCCGCGGCATCATCCAGCACATCCTCACCGCCGGCCAGCGCGCCGCGCAGTTGGTGGAAGACGTGCTGGACTTCGCCCGCGGGCGCCTGGGCAACGGCATCACCGTGAAGCTCGAGCAGCGGCCGGACCTGGCCCAGGCCTTGGCTCATGTGGTGAATGAGGTGCAGCGGGTGCACCCGCAGCGCCGGATCGACCTGCGCATCGAGCAGGCCCTGGACGTGCGCTGCGACCGCGACCGGGTGGCGCAGTTGCTGTCGAACCTGGTGGCCAACGCCATCTACCACGGCGCCGAAGACGCCGTGGTCACGGTCAGCGCCGAGCTGCGCGAGCAGCACTTCGTGCTCAGCGTGCACAACCACGGCACGCCGATCGACGCGGCCATCATGGCCCAGTTGTTCCAACCGTTTTCACGCCGGGCCAGCGGCTCGCCGCAAAGCGGCCTGGGCCTGGGCCTGTACATCGCCAACCAGATTGCCCTGGCCCACGGTGGCCAGATGCAGGTGCACTCCAGCGCTGCGGCCGGCACCCTGTTCAGCTTCCGCATGCCGGTCTAGACCAGGCGCGACACCACCTCCACCATGCGGTCCAGGCTCTGCCCCCAACCATCGTGAAAGCCCATCTGCTCGTGGGCCTCGCGGTCGGCCGCGCTCCAGTGCAGGGCGCGAGCGGTGTAGCGGGTCTTGCCGTCGATGTCCTCCAGGCTGATGACCGCGGTCATGAACGCCCGCGCCGAGGGCACCCAGCCAGGCTTGAAGGCGTCGGTGAACACCAGGCGGTGGGGTGCGTGGATGTCCAGGAACACGCCTTCGCTGGGGTATTCAGTGCCGTCCGGGGCGCGCATCACGGTGCGGAACAGTCCGCCCACCCACAGCTGCATCTCGCACACCGGCGTGGTCATGCCGTGGGGCCCCCACCATTGGCACAGCAGGTCGGGCTCTACCCAGGCGCGAAACACCACGCTGGGCGGCGCATTGATCAGGCGGGTGATGGACAGTTCGAATTCAGCCGGCGGCGTGTCCAGAGGGTGAAGGCTCATTTTATTATTCTCCTTCGTCGGCGGGCGTTTACACCCGGAAACGCCACTATGGCGGCAAACCCGTCAAAGGGCGAAAGCGCAATTAGGAATAATATTCCCGCTAGTAAGACCCAAGCCCGTGCGATCATCGCCAAAACAAGAGCAGCGTTGAACCGCAGCTGAATCAGCACGCATATTCACGTTTTTTTGACGGTTCGACGGCTAGATTTTCCCGCCCGCATGGGCACACGTTTTGTAACAGCACGGCAAAAGGCGAGGAGCAGTGAAGATGGTGGCAAGTCAGGGCAGACGGTTTCAGATCAGTTCAACACGGCTGGTATTGTTGTTTTCATTGGCCATGGTGCTGTTCTACAACCTGGCGACCTGGGAGGCACTGGCCAACCTGATTACCCTGGAAGGCCCCAAGCGCGTGGGCTTCTACCTGTCCTTCGGGCTGTTCCTGTGGGCCACCTTCACCCTGCTGCTGACCCTGGTGTCGTTCCGCCCGCTGCTCAAGCCGGTGATCACCATCGTGGCGCTGGCCTCGGCGGCAGCGGCGTACTTCATGAACGACTACGGCATCGCCATCGACACGGTGATGATCCAGAACGTCATCGAGACCAACCCGGCTGAAGCCAAGGCGCTGCTGAGCCCGAAAATGTTCGGCTACCTGCTGGTGCTCGGCGTCATCCCCTCGGTGCTGGTGTGGTGGCTGCCGGTGCAATACCGCCGGTTCTTCCCCGGCCTGCTGAACAAGGTGCTGGTGGCCGTGGCCTGCCTGTTGGTGGTCGCGGTGTCGGTGGGGGCGTTCTATTCCACCTACGGGCCTATTTTCCGCCAGCCGGACAAGCTCACCCACTTCATCAACCCCAGCAACTACATCTACGCGGTGACCAAGCTGGCGAAGTCGCGCTACTCGGTGAAAGAGAACGTGGTGGTGCAGCAAGTGGGCACCGATGCGGTGATGAGCGCGGCGGCCAAGGCCCAGCCGAAGAAGAACCTGATGATCTTCGTGGTCGGTGAAACCGCCCGCGCCGACCATTTCTCGCTCAACGGCTACGAGCGCGAGACCAACCCGGAACTGAAGAAGCAGGACATCCTCAACTTCACCCGCGTGCACTCGTGCGGCACCTCCACCGCGGTGTCGGTGCCGTGCATGTTCTCGATGTTCCCGCGCAGCGACTACAGCGACAAGAAGGGCAAGACCTACGAGGGGCTGCTGGACATCCTGCAACGTGCCGGCGTGCAGACCGTGTGGCTGGATAACAACAGCGACTGCAAGGGCACCTGCCTGCGCATCCCCAACCACGACATTCCCAAGGACCAGAAGAGCCCGTTCTGCGACGGCACCAACTGCCTGGATGAGTCGCTGCTGGTGGGCCTGCAGGACTACATCGACGGCCTGAAGGACAACGCCATCATCGTTCTGCACGCCGACGGCAGCCACGGCCCGGAATACTACGACCGCTACCCGAAGGACAAGGAAGCGTTCCAGCCGGTGTGCCGCACCAACCAGCTGGGTAGTTGCACCCACGATGAGCTGGTGAACGTGTACGACAACACCATTCTGTACACTGACTTCTTCCTGTCCAAGGTCATCGACCTGCTCAAGCAGAACCAGGACAAGTACGACACCTCGATGATCTACGTGTCGGACCACGGTGAGTCGCTGGGCGAGAACGGCATGTACCTGCACGCCGCGCCGTACAGCATTGCCCCGGAAACCCAGATCCACGTGCCCATGGTGATGTGGTTCGGCAAGGACACCCTGGCCCAGGAAGGCATCGACCGCGCCTGCCTGAAAGCCAAGCAGGACGAGGGCGACCTGAGCCACGACAACATCTTCCACTCGGTGCTGGGCATGTTCCAGATCCAGACCGGCGTGTACCAGTCGGGCCTGGACATGTTCCACGATTGCCGCCGCGCGCTCACCGCCGGGCAGTGAGCGCCACTGCCGGTCAGTCCTTGACCGGCAGCCAGATTTCCAGCCGGCCATTGCCCGTGGCCGGCTCGTAGTCATCGCTGTAGCGCTCGAACTCGGGCGCATCGGCCGCTTCCAGGCCTGAGTTGGGCAGCCACAACTGCCAGATGGCCTGGAAGGTCTGGCCCAGCCCGGATATATGCCCCTGGTGCTCGAACACCGCGTAGCGCTGGGGCGCCAGCTTGATCCAGCGGAAGTCCTGCGGCAGTTCCCGCTCGGTTTCCACCTCCACCCCAGCGATGTATTCGAAGCCGCCCGACCCGTCGGGGTTGCAGCACACGCCGTAGCTTTCATGGCCCAACTGGCCGGGCACCTTGCCCAGGAACGGCACGAACTCGCGCCACAGCGCCTCGATGCCGCTGGTGGTGTCCTGGGTGAAGCGGTCGGACAGGCCGGCGATGATCATCGCCCGGCCCTGCTCGTAGCGCACCGGTTCGATACCGGTGGGTTCAATGCCTGTCATGAATACCTCGCATCCTGAGTGTGCAAACACTGTAGCAGCGGCCGCGAGGCCGCGTCACAGCCCTCCACGAATCCCCCGCTTGCGGGCCAATTCCCCCTTGCGTTAACGTTCAGACCTCCCGCGCCCCGGAAAAGTCGGCATGAACCTGATCACCGAAGACTGGCACGCCGGCGCCGTGGTCGAAGCCTGCTGGGTTCGCGCCGAGGCCGCCAGCTTCCCCCGCCACACCCACGACGAATACGTGCTGGGCACCAACCTCACCGGCGTCGAGCACATCTGGCTCGACGGCCGCGCCCTGGAAGCCCCCGCCGGCGCCATCACCCTGTACAACCCGCAGGCCATGCAGGCCTCGCAGTTCAGCCCGCAGGGCGTGGAATACATCAGCCTGCACCTGGCACCCGAGGCGGTGGAACAGGTGGTGCGCGACAACAACCTGGCCGGCAGCAGCTTCGAACAGGGCGTGTTTCACCACGCCGGGCTGCAACGGGCCATCCTCGACTTCGCCCGCACCCCCGGCGCCCACCGTGCCGAGCAGGAAGAAGCCTTCATCCACCTGCTGTGCCAGTGGCTGCAGCCAGGCCCCGGCAAGGCCGGCGAACAGCATGCCAGCGTGCTGCGCAGCCTGGAATACCTGCAGGATAACCTGGGGGAGAAGGTGGACCTGGAAGTGCTGGCCGGCGTGGCCGGCCTGAGCAAGTACCACTTCGTGCGCTGCTTCAAGAAACAGACCGGGCTGGGGCCCCTGCAGTACCAGATGCAACTGCGCCTGCTGGAAGCGCGCAAACGCCTGCGGCGCCAGCAGCATTCACTGCAGATAGTGGGTGAGTTGGGGTTTTACGATCAGAGCCACTTCATCAATGCGTTTCGCAAGGTGATGGGCGTGACGCCGCAGGCCTATGCCCAGGCCTTCAAGACAAGCCGCCTGTAGCCGCTGCCGCAGGCTGCGCTGGCCTGTCTCCACACCGAAGATCTCCAGCGGGGCAAAGGGCCAGCGCAGCCTGGCGGCAGCGGCTACAGGGGGATCAGTGGCCGAAAATGTTCGACTTCTTCGCGCGTTTTTCAGCGCGTTTCTCTTCAGCGGTACGGGTTGGTTTTTTTTTCGCCGCTTTTTTCGAATCCATGCCTTTCATGCTATGCACTCCCCTGTTGGGTGGATGGTTCTAATAGGTATAACACCTGTGCCAGCGGCGTGCGGACTATTTAAACCGCCGCCTGGCCAAGGATGAACTCCTGGTAACCCGAGCCGATCACATAGGCTGCGAACCAGGCGAAAATCCCTGCGGAGGCCAGGTAGGAATAGCGCAGCAGCTTGTCCCCCAGCAGCTTGCCGCCCTGGCTGGCCGCCGTGCAGATCGCCACGCACCACAGCACGCCGGCGCAGAAGAACCCCGCCAGGAACTGCCCGGCGCTCAGCAGCCCGCCGCCGCCCGAACGGGAAATCAGCGTGCCGCCTACCGCCGCGAACCAGAGGATGGCGCTGGGCGAGGACATGGCCAGGAAGATGCCCCGGGCAAACTCCTTAAACCCCGAGCGGGCGGTGGCTAGATCGTTGGCCTGCAAAGCGCTGTCATGTCGCCACGCGCTGAGCAGCATCTTCACCGCGAAATACACCAGCAGCAGCGAGCCGCCCGCCCACAAGCCCCAGCGCACCCAGCTGTACTGCAGCAGCACGGTCATGCCCACCAGCGCCAGGATCGCGTAGGCCAGGTCGCCGAAACAGGTGCCCAGGCCCAGCCAGAAGCCTTGCAGGTAGCCACGCTGCATGGCCAGGGTGATCATCGCGATATTGGCCACGCCAATGTCCAGGCACAGGGAAAGGCTTAACAGGAAACCGCTGGAGAACTGCATGTAACGTGTCCACAAGGCAGGTGAAAGAAGCCGCCATTGAGCCAGAACCCTGCGCCCCGGTATTGGACAAAATTGCGCTGTGGGAGCTGGCTTGCCAGCGAGCTTTTCGGGCCCCAACAGCTCGCTGGCAAGCCAGCTCCCACAGGTGATATTCCCAGGGTTCATGTCAGTTAGTGGCGCGAGCGGGTTTATAAATAACGGCGCGGCTTCTAGGATGCTGGCATGCACACACCACTGGAGGGCCGCATCATGACGGACGCACGCACGCTGTTGGGTATTCGCACCCCCATCATCCAGGCACCCATGGCCGGCACGGCCACGCCGCAGCTGGCGGCGCAGGTCAGCAATGCCGGCGGGCTGGGGTCCATTTCCATTGCCGCGGTGGATGCCGAGGCAGGCCGCACAATGATCCGCCAACTGCGCGCACTGACCGACCAGCCCTTCAACATCAACGTGTTCTGCAACCGGCCATCGACGCCCGACAGCGCAGTGGAAGGCGCCTGGCTCGCGCACCTGCAGCCGTTCTTCGCCGAATTCGGCGCCCAGGCACCTGCAGCGCTGCATGACATCTACAGCAGCCTGTACGACGACGAAGCGCAATTGCAGGTGCTGCTGGAAGAACGCCCGCCCATCGTCAGCCTGCACCTGGGCCTGCCACCGCAGGCGCGCATCGACGCGTTGAAGCAGGCCGGCATCGTGCTACTGGCCAGCGCCACGTCCTTGGAAGAAGCGTTGCGGGTGCAAGCCGCCGGGATCGACGCGGTGGTGGCCCAGGGCGCCGAGGCCGGGGGCCATCGCGGCATCTTCGACGAGCATGGCGCAGACGAGGAACTGGGCACCCGTGACCTGGTGCGCCTGTTCCGCGAGCACCTGCACATCCCGATCATCGCCGCTGGCGGCCTGATGGATGGCGCCGACATCGCCGAGGTGCTGGCCCTGGGCGCGGTGGCGGCGCAACTGGGCACCGCGTTCGTGCTGTGCCCCGAATCCGCCGCCAACCCGGCCTACCGGCAGATGCTCGGCAGCGCCCGGGCCGGGCGCACGGCGTTCACCCGGGTGATTTCCGGGCGGCCGGCACGGGGCATCGTCAACCGCTTCATGCTCGAGGTGGGCGCGCCGGGCCATCCGCCCGTGCCCGGCTTCGGCATTGCCTACAACGCGGGCAAGAAGCTGATCGAAGCCGCCGCCAAGGCAGGCTCGCCGGAGTTCGCTGCGCACTGGGCCGGCACCGGTGCCGCCAGGGCGCGCGCCCTGCCCGCCGCCGAACTGCTGGCAGCGCTGACGGACGAATACCACGCCGCGCGGTCTACTCTCTGACAGGACAACGTCTTGAAGGAGCCAGACATGGCCAAGGACACCGCGCGCACCCTGGGGATCCGCACCCTCGCCGTCCACGCCGGGCAAACGCCCGACCCGAGCACCGGCGCCGTCGCCACGCCGATCAGCACCGCCTCGGCCTATTCCTATGGCGACTTCGACACCGGCGAACAACGCTTCAGCGGCGAGAGCCCGGGGTTCATCTACAGCCGCTTCGCCAACCCGACGGTGGCCGCGCTGGAGGGCAAGATGGCCGCACTGGAGGGCAAGATGGCCGCACTGGAGGGTGGCGAAAGCGCCGTGGCCTTCGCCAGCGGCATGGCGGCCATCTGCGCCAGCGTGCTGGCCCTGGTGTCCAGCGGCGACGAACTGATCCACGTCGGCACCCTGTACGGCGGCACCGAAGGGGTGATGCGTAACCTGCTGCCGCGCTTTGGCGTGCGTTCCCTGCACGTGGCCACGGTGGCCCAGCTGGAAGCGGCGATCACGCCCAAGACCCGGTTGATCTTCGCCGAAACCCCGGACAACCCCATGCTCGGCATCGTCGACCTGGCGCAGGCCGCACGCATCGCCCGCGCCCACGGCATCGTCACGGTGGCCGACAACACCTTCGCCACCCCCTGCCTGACCCAGCCGCTGAGCCTGGGCATCGACGTGGTGGTGCATTCCGCAACCAAGTTCATCGGCGGCCATGGCGATGCCACCGGCGGCGTGGTGGTGGCCAGCCGGGCGCTGGTGGAGAAGATTCGCGGCGTGGGCCTGAAGCAGTTCGGCGGTTGCCTGAGCCCCTTCGAGGCGTCATTGCTGATCCGCGGCCTGAAGACCTTGCCGCTGCGGGTGGAAGCCGCCTCGCTGAGCGCCGAGCGCATCGCCCGGCTACTGGACGCCCACCCGGCCGTGACCACGGTGTTCTACCCTGGCCTGGAAAGCCACCCCGGCCACGCCGTGGCCCGGCGGCAGATGAGCCGCTTCGGCGCGTTGATGGCCTTCGAGCTGAAGGGCGGCAAGGCCGCCGCGCGCACCTTCCTCGACAGCCTGACCCTGGTGACCCAGGCAGTGTCGCTGGGCGACACCGACTCGCTGGCCTGCCACCCCGCCTCCACCACCCACAGCGCGGTGGCCGAGGACATTCGGCGGCAATATGGGGTGACAGAAGGATTGGTGCGCTTGAGCGTGGGAATCGAAGACGTCGAGGACCTGGAACACGACATCACCCAAGCCCTGGACACCCTGTAGCAGCAGCCGCAGGCCGCGTCCCGCACCACTGCGGTGCCATGGACGCGGCCTGCGGCTGCTGCTACGACTACGCTTTGCGGCGTAGCAGGACGACCGCGAAAATGGCGGTCCAGATGGTCGAGGCGAAGGTGTTCACCCGCTCGTACAGGCCGTGCCCCACGAGGTTCTTCGCCGAAATGGCCACCATAGGCAGGGTCACCAGTGCCACCAGGGTGAATGCCATGGAAAGGAACGCCAGGCCACGGAAGCCTTCCAGGCGCAGGCCCAGGCGCACCCAGATGGCGCCGGCAGCGATCAGGCTCCAGGCCATGACCAGGCCGGCAATATGGTGAACCTGCTGGGCGGCCGACGGATCGTCAAGGCTGCACCCGGCATCACAGGCAAAGTCACCGGTGACAAAACTGGCCAGGCCATGCAGCACAATCAACAGGCCGCTGACACGGCCCCACGCCGATTGTGGAAATGTCTTGTAAACACCAACCCCAAACAAAATGAATAACAAACCAAGCGGAAAGTTATTAATGATCGGCGCAATAAAGTGTGTCGGCGCATCCACCGCACCCAATACACTCATGGACTGTTCAAACTGGCTGTAGTCCGGGTACAGGCTGCCCAGGATCAGCAAGGCAACTGCCAGCCAGAAAGGCGTCAGCAGGCCAGCCACATACAGCGGTTTCAAGGGAAGGGATTTCAAGCGAACACTCCGCGGGCAATAATTGGCGTGGACCTTACTACACTGGGCATGGCCACGTCACGGCCCGCTGCCCCCGCTCACTGCGCGAGGGCTCGGAGGCCAGGCATCAGTTGTTCTCGCAACCGTTGCCCATCACCCGGTATTCGATGGTGTGGCGTTCGCCCTGGTGGTCCAGGTAAGTCATCTTCGCCGGTACCACTTCGCACACGTCGGGAATCGAAGTCATGCTCACCACCTTGGCGATATCCAGGTGGGTACCGTAGGTATATTCCTGCACACTGTTATTGCTGGCAGCAGGCAAAGTGGCAGCGCCGGCAACAGTCGAGAACGCGACCAGTGCGGCAATCACAAGAGTTTTCATGGTAAAGGGCCTTTAAAGCAATCACGCTGATTGACTTCATTTGCCGGGTTGGGGCTGGAAGAAGTTGTTACACAATATTTTGAACTCATTGCGTAACACGAAGTACCTGTCACCGCTGTTTCATGTTTCAGCGGGGACATATATAGAATACAACTTCCCCAGCGGGAATAAACCTCAAGGGCTGACAAGCACTGTTGCCGAACTTGCAATAATTCAGCCCTTGCTGTGCAGCGCGTTGCTCAGTTCGTCACGCACGCGCCCCAGCGCTTCGCGAATACGCGCCTGGTGCTGCTCGATGCGCCACGCTGGGCCCACCACGGTCATGGCGTAGTTGCCCTGGGGCGTGTCCAGCAAAGTGGCGATGCCGCCCACGCCCTGCACATGCTCCTGGCGGTCGTAGGCGAAGCCCTCGGCGCGAATCTGCGGCAGTTGCGCCAGCAGTTGCTCAAGGTCGAGGGTGGCCGGGGTCAGCTGCTCCATCTGCCCTTGCAGCAGCTCGCGCACCGCCTCGTCGCTCTTGCGTGCCAACAGCACCTTGCCGCCGGATGACGCGTGCATGCGCAGGAAGTTGCCGGTGCCCGGCGACACCCGCAGCTCGCTCGCCGAGACCACCGAATGCAGCAACAGCAGGTCGGCGCCACTGGCGTGCAGCAGCACCGCGGTCTCGCCGGTCAGCCGCGACAAGTCTTCCATGAACGGCCGCGCCAGCTGCGAAATGTCCACGTGGCTGTGAGTGGCCAGGCGCATCAGCGCCGGGCCCAGGCACACGCCGCCGGCGCCGCGCACTTCCAGCAGCTGCTCCAGCGCCAGGGCGTCCACCAGGCGCTGCACGGTGGAGCGCGGCAGCTCGATGCGCTTGGCGATGGCGCCCAGGCTCAGGCCCGCTGGTTCGTTCTCCAGGCAGCGCAGGATGGCCGCAGCGCGGGAGATCACCTGAATGCCGGTGCGGTCGTTGTCTGTCGTGGTCACTGGATTGCCTCTTGTATCGCTGATCAGTACACTGTACCAATTATTGCACTCTTACTCGCTCGCGTCTCGGGAAATCTTTCGTGTCCGCACCTGCTCCTCCACCCGCCCCCACGCCGTTCGGTTGGCGCCTGGCCATCGGCCTGGTCGGCGTGCTGATCGCCGCCCTGACCTCGGGCATCAACGACCGCGCCACCGACATTGCCCTGGCCGACGTGCTGGGCGTGTTCGGCCTGGGCCACGACGAAGGCACCTGGATCAGCTCGGCCTACAGCGCCGCCGAAGTCTCGGCGATGCTGATTGCGCCGTGGCTGGCGGTGACCTTCTCGCTGCGCCGCTTCGCCATCGTCGTCACCTTGCTGTTCAGCCTGTGTGGCGCCCTGTGCCCGCTGGCGCCGAACCTGGAAAGCCTGCTCACCCTGCGGGTGCTGCAAGGGCTGGCCGGCGGCTGCCTGCCGCCGCTGCTGATGACCGTGGCGCTGCGCTTCCTGCCGTGGCACATCAAGCTGTACGGGCTGTCGGCCTACGCCCTGACCGCCACCTTCGGCCCCAACGTGGCCATGCCCCTGGCCTCGCTCTGGACCGAAAACGCCGACTGGCGCCTGCTGTTCTGGCAGATCATCCCCGCCGGCCTGGTCGGCTCGGCCTGCATTGCCTTCGGCCTGCCGCAGGACCCGTTGCGCCTGGAGCGCTTCAAGCAGCTCGACTGGCGCGGCGCCCTGCTGGGCTGCGGCGGCATCAGCATGCTGGTGGTGGCGCTGACCCAGGGTGAACGCCTGGACTGGCTGGACTCCAGCCTGATCTGCTGGCTGCTGCTGGGCGCCGCGGTGTGCCTGCCGCTGTTCCTGCTCAACGAATGGTTCCACCCGTTGCCGCTGTTCAAGCTGCAGTTGCTGGAACGGCGCAACTTCGCCTTCGGCATCACCACCCTCACCCTGTTCATGTTCGTCAGCCTGGCCGGCAGCGCCATTCCCGCCGCCTACCTGGCCGGCGTGCACGGCTACCGGCCGCTGCAGACCATGCCCCTGGCCCTGAGCATCGCCCTGCCGCAACTGCTGCTGGCGCCGCTGGTGGCCACGGTGATCAACCGCAACTGGGTGGACGCCCGCTACGTGATCGCTGCGGGCCTGGCCATCCTGACCGTGGCCTGCCTGGGCGGCGCGCTGCTGACCGGCGCCTGGATTCGCGACGACTTCTACTGGCTGCAAGCGCTGCACGCGGTTGGCCAGCCGATGATCGTGGTGCCGCTGCTAATGCTCGCCACCGGCGTTATCCACCCTATGGAAGGGCCGTTCGCCTCGGCCATGGTCAACACCCTGCGCGCGCTGTTCTCGGTGCTGGCGGCGGTGGCCCTGGAAAACTTCGTCACCGCCCGCGAGCACCTGCACTCCAACGTGCTGCTCGACCGCCTGGGCAGCGTCCGCCAGGGCCTCGAGCCGCTGCTGGACGCCACCGGCCTGGCCCACCGCGTGCACGCCCAAGCCCTGGTGCTCACCGCCAGCGACGCGTTCCTGGCGCTGATCGCAGTGATCGCCGTGCTGCTGCTTGTCTTGCTGACCCTGCCCAAACGCGCCTATCCACCGCAACCTCCGGTATCCCCATGAAGCATAGAACCGCCATTTCGCTGATCACCGTCGCCATCTTGCTGTGCGGCACTTACGGGGCCTACCGGTTGCTGAGCCACGGCTCGCTGGAAAGCACCGACGACGCCTACATCAACGCCGACTCGGTGCTGGTGGCGCCGCGCGTGGCCGGCCAGGTCACCCAGGTGGCCGTGGCCGACAACCAGGCGGTGCGCACCGGGCAGCTGCTGGCGCAGATCGACGACCGCGACTACCTGGCCGCCCAGGCTGCGGCCACGGCCAACGTCAACGCCGCCCAGGCGCAGCTGAAGAACCTGGCTGCCGGCATTGAGCGCCAGGGCGCCGAGATCGACCAGGCCACGGCGAAAATCCGCGCCACCGCCGCCTCGCTGGCTTTCGCCCAGGCCAACGCCCAGCGCTACCGCAACCTGTCCAACGCCGGTGCCGGCACCCAGGAAGAACGGCAGAAGGCCGAGTCCGACCTGCAGGGCTGGCAAGCCGCCCGCGACCGCGACGACGCCGCCAAGGTGGCTGCGCAGAAAACCCTCGAAGTGCTCAAGGCCCAGCGCGAAGTGGCCGATGCACAGCTGGCCAAGGACCAGGCGGCGCTGCAACAGGCCAACCTCAACCTGTCGTACACGCGCATCGCCGCGCCCCAGGACGGCATGGTCGGCCAGCGCTCGGTGCGCGTGGGCGCCTACGTGGCGCCCGGCAAGCCGCTGCTGGCGGTGGTGCCATTGAAGGACGCCTACGTGGTGGCCAACTTCCGCGAGACCCAGCTGGCGCACATGCACCTGAACCAGACCGTGCGCGTGCACGTCGACAGCTTCCCCGACCGCACCTTCACCGGCCACGTCGACAGCGTGGCACCGGCCACCGGCCTGTCGTTCTCGGCCATCGCCCCGGATAACGCCACCGGCAACTTCACCAAGGTGGTGCAGCGCATTCCGGTGAAAATCGTCTTCGACGCCGGCCAGCCCGGGCTGGAAAAACTGCGCGTCGGCATGTCGGTGGTCGCCAGCATCGACACCGCCCAGGAGCAGCATTGAGATGAAACGCCCCTTGCTTGCGCTGGCCATGGCCAGCCTCGGTGCCTGCAGCGTCGGCCCCGATTTCCACGCGCCGCAACCACAACTCCCCGCGCAGTGGCAGCAACAGGCCCAGGCCGCCGCCGCAGTCGACAGCCAGTGGTGGCAGACCCTGGGTGACCCGCAGCTGAGTTCGCTGGTGCAGCGCGCCGCCAAGGCCAACTTCGACGTGCGCGTGTCCAGCAACCGCCTGGAGCAGAGCCGTGCCATGCGCCAGGTCAGCGGCGCCGCGCAATTGCCCGGCGTGGCCCTGGGCGCCAGCTACCAGCGCGAACGCAACAGCGCCGTCAGCCTGCTCGACCCGTCCAACCTGAGCGGCAAGGCGCCGTTCGAGCTGTGGAACAGTGCCGCCGACGCCAGCTGGGAGGTGGACCTGTGGGGCCATGTGCGCCGCGCCGTCGAGGCGGCCGATGCCGAGGTTGATCTGAGCCAGGCCCAGCGCAACGGCGTGCTGCTGAGCATCAGCGCCGAGACCGCCAGCGACTACCTCAAGCTGCGCGGCGTGCAGACGCAACTGCAGGTGGCCCGGCAGAACCTCGATATCGCCAAGCGCAGCCGCGACCTGACCCAGACGCGCCTGGAAAACGGCGTGACCACCCACCTGGACACCGCCAACTCCGCGGCCCAGGTGGCCAGCATCGAGGCGCTGTTGCCCATGCTGCAGGCCCAACAGGACCACCTGATCAACGCCCTCAGCTACCTGCTGGGCGAGGCCCCGGGTGCCCTGGCAGGTGAACTGCAAGCGCCGAAACCGCTGCCCGCCAGCGCACCGGACGTGCCCCTGGGCCTGCCCTCGGAACTGGCCCAGCGGCGCCCCGACATCCAGGCCAGCGAAGCCGCGCTGCACCGCGCCACCGCCGCCATCGGCGTGGCCAAGGCCGACTTCTACCCGCGCATCAGCCTGGGCGCCAGCTTCGGCTTCCAGGCCCTGGACGGCTCCAACTTCGGCGCCTGGAACTCGCGCCAGTGGAGCTACGGCCCCAGCCTGTACCTGCCGATCTTCCAGGGCGGGCGCCTGACCGGCACCCTGCAACTGCGCGAGCACCAGCAGCAGGAAGCGGCGCTCAACTACCAGAAAACCGTGCTGGGCGCCTGGCATGAAGTGGACAACGCCCTCACCGACTACCGCGCCGAACAGCAGCACTACGCGGCCCTGGCCGAAGCCGTGCGCCAGAACGACATGGCCCTGAACGTGGCCCAGGAACGCTACCGCCAGGGCGCCATCGACTTCATCAACGTGCTCAACGTGCAGCGCATCCGCCTGCAGAACCAGAGCGAGCTGGTGAACAGCACCACCCAGGTGGCGCTGGACCGCGTGCAACTGTACCGCGCCCTGGGCGGTGGTTGGCCGGCCACATGAGCATTGACTACGCGCCCCTGGCGCCAACGCTGTGGCCGCTGCTGAACAAGTTCTACCGCGAGCAGCGCTCCCCCATGCGCGGCGACAAGGCGGCCCAGGCCTGGGTGGCGCGCGACGGCGAGATCATTGCCGCGCTGAACCTGACGCCGGTGGCCGACGGCCATTGGCTGACCGGTTTGCTGGTGGCCGACGCCTGCCGCGGCCAGGGCGTGGCGCGGCGGCTGGTGACGCAGGCAGTGGCCAGCGTGGCCGGGCCGGTGTGGCTGTTCTGCGACCCGGGGCTGGCGGGGTTTTACCAGCGGCTGGGGTTTGCGCTGGCGAACGATCTGCCCCAGGTGCTGGCGGAACGGTTGGTGCGCTACCAGCGCAACAAGGCGTTGATCGCGATGACCACGCCGGCCCCGTGACGCGGCCTGGCGGCCGCTGCTACGCTGTGGGGATCGTCTTTTCGCCTACAGGGATTGTCATGAAACGTTCGTTGCTCGCGGCTATTGCCCTGGCGTGTGCCGCCCCCGCCTTCGCCTTGACCCTGGCCGCCGTGGCCCCGCCCTCCACCATCAGCGACAAGACCTTCGCCAGTGTGCTCAAGGGCAGCTGGCGCGACCCGGCCAACAGCGCCCGCGACCGTTACCGCCACCCGCGCCAGACCCTGCAGTTCTTCGGCCTGCGCCAGGACCAGACGGTGATCGAGATCACCCCCGGCACCGGTTGGTACAGCGAGGTGCTGGCACCGCTGCTCAAGGACCACGGCAGCTACATCGCCGCCGTGCAGTCGTCCGGCAGCTTCGACACCCTCAAGCGCAAGTTCGACGCCGACAGCGCCCACTACGGCAAGGCCAGGCTGGTGACCTTCGATCCCAAGGCGCCCACCTTCGGCCCGGACGCCTCGGCCGACGCCCTGCTGACCTTCCGCAACGTGCATAACTGGGTCATGGCCGACAACGCCAAGGCCATGTTCCAGGGCTTCTACCAGGTGCTCAAGCCGGGCGGCACCCTGGGCGTGGTGGACCATCGCGGCAAGCCGGGCGAGACCGTGGAGCAGATCAAGAGCAGCGGTTACCTGCCTACTGAATACGTGATCAAGCTGGCCACCGACGCCGGCTTCACCCTGGTGGGCCAGAGCGAAATCAACGCCAACCACAGGGACACCAAGGACTACCCGCAAGGCGTGTGGACCCTGCCGCCCACCTACAAGCTGGGTGCCAAGGACAAGGCGAAATACCAGGCCATCGGTGAGTCGGACCGCATGACGTTACGGTTCATCAAGCCGGTGGCGGTGGCCAAGGATTAGTGGCGGCCGCTTACGACGTTGTTGTGGGAGCTGGCTTGCCAGCGAGCTGTTGAGGCCCTAAAAGCTCGCTGGCAAGCCAGCTCCCACAAAGACAGTTGCCGCTACACGAAAAATGCGTTAATCGTCGGACGCCGGATCCAGCCCCGGGAACAGCACCTCGGTAAAGCCGAAGCGGCTGAAGTCGGTGATGCGCGAGGGGTACAGCCGGCCGATCAGGTGGTCGCACTCGTGCTGCACCACCCGCGCATGAAAGCCCTGGGCCACGCGCTGAACGGGTTGCCCCTGGGGGTCGAAGCCCTCGTAGCGGATGTGCGTGTAACGGTCCACCACCCCACGCAAGCCCGGTACCGATAGGCAGCCTTCCCAGCCTTCTTCGGTGGCCGGGCTCAACGGCGTGATCAAGGGGTTGATGAGAATGGTCTGCGGCACCGCTTCGGCGTCCGGGTAGCGCTCGCTGCGCTCGAAGCCGAAGATTACCAGCTGCAGGTCGACGCCGATCTGTGGCGCGGCCAGGCCCACGCCGCCGACGTGTTCCATGGTTTGGAACATGTCGGCGATCAGCTGGGTCAGCTCGGCGCTGCCGAACATGTTGGCCGGCACTGGTTGGGCCACGCGCAGCAGGCGCTCGTCGCCCATCTTGAGGATGTCGTGAATCATGAGGCGGTCCTTCTCCCGGTCAGGCCTGCTCGGCGTCCGGTTTCAGCGAGTGATCGCGGCCCAGACCCGAAACATGCTTTTTATCATCTTGCGCCTCGTCTTCGGGAAATTCCTTGTGGCCCGGGTCCTTGCCCTCTTCCGACATGTGCTCGATCACTGCATTCATCTCGGCGCCCAGCAACAGCACCGCCGAGGAGATGTAGAAATACAGCAGCAGCACGATGATCGCGCCGATGCTGCCGTACATGGCGTTGTAGTTGGCGAACGTTTTCACGTAGAAGGCAAAGCCCAGCGAGGCGATGATCCACACCACCACGGCCAGCACCGAGCCTGGGGTGATGAACCGAAACTTCTGCCGCACATCCGGCATCACGTAGTAGATCAGCGCCACGGCGATCATCATCAGGATCACGATCACCGGCCAGCGGGCGATGGTCCACAAGGTCACGATGAAATCTTCCAGGCCGATCTGCCCGGCCAGCCAGCCCATGACCTGCGGGCCCAGCACCATCAACGCGGCCGCCGCCAGCAGCATGCCGGCGATGCCCACGGTGTAGAAGATCGACAGCGGGATGCGTTTCCATACCGGGCGCTCCTCGACCACGTCGTAGGCAGCGTTCATGGCGCTCATCATCAGCCGCACGCCGGCCGAGGCAGTCCACAGGGCGATGACGATACCGAACGACAGCAACCCGCCCTTGGATTGCTGCAGTTGGTCGATCACCGGGTTCACCGAATCCAGGGCCTGGGGCGGCAACACCAGTTCGGCCTGCAGGCGCAGCCACGAGAAGAAGTCGGGCAGGTGCAGGAAGCCGATCAGGGCAATCAGGAACAGGATGAAGGGAAACAGCGAGAACAGCATCTGGTAGGCCAGCGCCGAGGCATAGGTGGACATCTCGTCATCGATGAACTCCTTCACCGTGCGCATCAGCACGGTCTGCAGGCTCAGTTCACGCAATTCCGGAAAAATCATTAGCGTCTCCTTTCGCCGCCATGGGGAGGGTTACAACGAGTGAAACGCCGGACCTGGCCACACTCGGGGGCACAGGTTTTACCTCAATGTAGCGTGAAACACGAACCTGGAACGGTTACCGGCAATGTCCAGACAGCACAGCGGCCATCCGAGGATGACCGCTGTATTGGCTCAGACCGCGCGAACACCGTTTAGTGCTTGCTCAGTTTGTCCTTGGCTTCGCCAATGGTTTGCTGGACTTTGCCCTTGGCCTTGTCTGCGGCGCCTTCGGCACGCAGCTTGTCGCTGCCCACCAGTTTGCCGGCGCCTTCCTTGACGTTGCCCTTCGCTTCGTTAGCCATTCCTTTCACTTTGTCTTTAGTGCCACTCATGGTATTTCTCCTTTCAGGAAAGTACAGGTGTCTAAAGTCGACATAAGGTTGACTGAACGCTTCGCCCCAGAGTTTCAAAAATTTCTCGGTAATTATCTTTACCCGATGAACTGCACTGGGCGAATATCGACCGCAACCACCCGCACCGCCCACACATCGCGTTCTGCATCTACTAGACTCATGCCGCGTTTTCGCCACCGAGCCGGCGAACGTGAAAAAACAACAGTGTTTTCCCGGAATCGATACTCATGCGTGTTTCCCCCGTACTGGCAGCCCTGCTGCTGGCCCTGCCCGTGGTGACAGCCCACGCGGACGAGCCGACCCCGACCACGGATGCGCCGCAGACCCTGGTGGTCAACAGCTACGCCGACGACGGCAAGGATGGCACCCTGCGCTGGGCCATCGAGCAGAACAACCAGAACCCCGGCCATTACCGCATCGAGATCCAGGCGGTGGGCAGCGCGCCCTTCGTGATCAAGCCGACCTCGGCCCTGCCTGACATCAAGGGCCCGGTGGTGATCGAGGGTTCGGCGTGGAAACACAGCGGCGATTTCATCGCCATCGACGGTTCGGCGTTCGTCCAGGGCGACACTGCCAAGGCCTGCCCGGGCGCGGTGGCCGGCCAGTCGGGCGCCAACGTGCGCACCTTGAGCAACCCCGGCCTGAGCGTGCGCGACACCCAGGGCGTGGACATCAGCGGCCTGGAAGTGCGCAACTTCTGCATCGGCATCCTGCTCAACCGCGCCGGCAACAGCAGCGTGCACGACAACCGCATCGTCGCCAACCGCGGCGGCGCCGGCATCATGCTGACCGGCGACGACGGCCAGGGCAACGCCACGGTCAACACCACCATCAACAACCGCATCATCCGCAACCAGCTGATCGACAACGGCGACGGCCTGGAACTGAGCCGCGGCGCGGCGTTCAACCTGCTGGCCGACAACCTGTTCCGCGCCAGCAAGCTGACCCCCGAGGCGTCCCAGGGCGTGGAAGTCTTCCAGGCCAGCGACAACACCCTGACCCACAACCGCTTCGAAGGCTACTCCGACGGCGTGCAGATCAACGCCGGCGACCGCAACTACCTGGGTGGCAACGTGCTCATCGGCAACTCCATTGGCATCAGCGTCACCGGCGCCGACAACCTGCTGGACCGCAACGTGATCCACGGCAACCGTATCGGCGTGGCCCTGCGCCCCGAAGCCGTGAGCCACAACACCCGCCTGACCGCCAACCGCATCTGGGACAACAGCCAGGACGTGAAGCGTTGCCAGAGCGGCGGCTCGTGCATCCCCACCCAGCGCACCGGTGCCATCGTCTTCGGCGTGCCGGGCCCGGACAACGCCAGCTTCGTGGGCAACCGCGGCGCCGGCGTGGAAGCCGGCAAGGCGGTGATCTGCGCGGCCAAGGGCGCGCCGGTGGTGGACTGCCAGCAGTTGCCCAACCACAACCAACCGGCACCCAAGCTGCGCGCCATTGCCGCTGGCCGCCTGCACGGCGAAGTCACCGGCGAGCCCAACAGCCGCTACCGCGTGGAAGTGTTCGGCAACGCCAAGCCGACTGAAACCGAGGCTGCCAACTTCCTCGGCGAGGTGTATGTGTCCACCAACGGCCGCGGCGTGGCCAACTTCAGCTTCCCGCTGGACGTGAAGGAGCCCAACCGCTCGTTCACCGTCACCGCCACTAGCCCGGACGGTGCCACTTCCGAGCTGAGCAAGGCCCTGCCCCGCTGAGCCAATACCGCGCCCTGCCCGCTTTTGGCGGCAGGGCGTCAGGTTTGCCTTTATGTTTGCGCGTTTTACCCCGAGAATGCACCGCGTATTCAGCCACGGCGCTGACGCTTCATTTGCGTAGGACTTCTATGAAACTCGACAAACCCCTGGCCATCGCGCGCCGCAACAAAGAACTCGGCGGCGCGGTGCTTGGTGTCAACAACTGCCACTTCACCCTGCACGACGCCCGTCGCAACATCTTCTGGTTCGACATTCCGGTGGGTCGGCTGGCGGTTGGCCAATATGAGTGGATTCACATGCTCATGCACACCCCGGCCACCGACCAGCTGCTGCACCTGAAGGTGCCCACCGCGTTCTTCCGCGAGCGCATGGAAGGCCTGACCGTGCGTAACGCCGGCAAGCGCAAGTCGACAGTGAGCCTGGAGCTGAGCGCCGACAAGGATTCGTTCCTCAAAGACGTGCGCCCCACCGGCACCGGCGTGAGCTTCGCGCAGTTCCTGCAGGGCTGAAACCGCTGACGGGGCCTGGCGGCCGCTGCTACGGGACGTGTAGCAGCGGCCGCCAGGCCGCGTCCAGCCTCACGCCCATTTGCTGGTTGCCCACACCCCAACGGCCGCCGCCAGCGCCGACACCACGATGCCCCAGAAGATATCGATGAACACCAGCAACGGCGGCCAGCCCACCAACGTGGCCCAGTTGGTCAGGTCGTAGGTGCCGTAGGCCACCAGCCCGAGCATCGCCCCCACCCCCAGGCCGCGCCAGACGCTGCCCGCGTTTACCCCCGGCCACACCGCCAGCACCACCACGCCCAGCGCATACAGCAGGTAAAAGGCTGCCGCCGGCCCGAGCAAGGGCTTGTCGCGCATCAGCGAGCCGAGCATTTGTTTGTAGGTAGGACTCATGAGCACGCCCAGCCACAGGGCGTCGAGTACAAGGATGACCAGAAGGGTGCTGACGTAGGCGATCAGGGCTTTTTTCATCGGTACACTGCCTCGAAAGGGGTTCGTACAGTGTAGGCCCAGGCCCGGCGCGAAAAGTTCACGCCGGGTGTCTAGCTCAAGGGCTTCAGGTCAATTCGATGCGGTCAGCATGAATCACCAGCTTGCCTTCCTTGTAGAGGGCACCGATGGCCTTCTTGAAGTTGCCCTTGCTCACGCCGAACAGGCCGCTGATCACGGCCGGGTCGCTCTTGTCGCTGACCGGCAGCACGCCATTGTTGTCGCGCAACTTGCCGAGGATCTGGCTGTGCAGGCTGCTGGTCAGTTGCTCACCCACCGGCTGCAGGCTGAGGGCAATCTTGCCGTCGCTGCGCAGTTCCTTGATGAAGCCTTTTTCCTGCTTGCCCGAACGCAGGAACTTGAACACTTCGTTCTTGTGGATCAGGCCCCAGTGCTTGTTGTTGATGATGGCCTTGAAACCCATGTCGGTTTCCTCGGCCACCAGCAGGTCGACTTCCTGGCCAACGCTGTAGTTGGCGGGCAACTTGTCCAGGTAGCGGTCCAGGCGCGCGGTGGCGGTGATGCGCTTGGTGCGCTTGTCCAGGTAGACATGCACCACGCAGTAGTCACCTTGCTTGAGCTCGCGCTTCTCTTCCGAATACGGCAGCAGCAGGTCCTTGGGCAGGCCCCAGTCCAGGAATACGCCGATGCTGTTGATTTCGACGACTTTCAGGCTGGCGAACTCGCCCACCTGAACTTTTGGCTTTTCCGTGGTGGCCAGCAACTTGTCTTCGCTGTCCAGGTACACGAACACATTCAACCAGTCTTCATCTTCACTGGGAATATCCTTCGGAATATAACGGTTGGGCAGCAGTATTTCGCCGTCGGCGCCACCGTCCAGATATAAACCGAAGTCCGTATGTTTAACCACTTGCAAACTGTTGTAGCGCCCGACTAAAGCCATTTCAAAAAACCCTCGTTACGTGGGCGCATTCTACCCCAGATCCCCGGCTGCCGCTGCCCCGGCGCGCCAAGCCTTGATTTTCAAGGGCTTGGCGCCCCGTTCGTCAGGCCATTGGTCGCCTGGCCTGGCCAAGGCCTGTGCCCGACGGCCATTTCAATGCAAACTTTCCATTTAAAACAAACGCTTAGGGCCGACAAATTAAAATAAAACGAACGATTGACAAATTACTATTAAGCTATTTCCAAGCCAATATTAGCCCAGCAATTAAAGCCCCCTTGCGGTATAATCGCCGGCCGTATTGAAAATTGCACAGGTGAATGGCAGCCATGCGTGTTAAAGCCTCCAACAGCAAAGCCAAGCCCGCTCCGGCCGTGGAAACCAGCGAATCGATCAACGACCAGATCGCCGCCTTCCTCAAGTCCGGTGGTGAAATCCAGCAGATCGCCAAGGGCGTCAGCGGCCAGACTTTCACGCCGTCGCGCCACATCAGCCTGGGCAAGAAGTAATACCCCTGAGGCTCGTGGGCTGCCTGGCCCACCGCCTCCGCTTCACCTCCCCGCGTAGCCTTTCTGCCCATCGGCGCAGGTAAACCCGACGAACGGTATCAAACCAGCTTCGTTGCCCGGTATGCTTCACCCCTCTAGATCAAGCCTTCCAGCCCGGGAGGAGCATGATGCTCAAGCCCAGCCTACTTTTTGCAGCCACGTTGCTGGCGGCCCAATGTGCGAGCGCGCAACCGGTGCAGTTGCAGCGTGACCTGGGCGACTACAGCCTGCAGATCGGCACCAACCCGGCGCGCAGCATGGCCCAGGGCCTGGTCAAACCCGCTACTTCCGACACCGTGCACGGCGGCGTGGACCTGAGCAGCGACAGCGGCTGGTATTTCGGCCAGTGGTCGCCGAGCATGGGCCTGACCGCGTCCACCAGCATGGAAATCGACACCTACACCGGCTTCAAGAGCTCCTTCACCCAAAGCCTGGGCTACGAGGTGGGCGTGATTCACTACACCTTCCCCGACCTTGCCACCAACGACAGCCACGAGGTGTACGCCGGCCTGACCGTGCTCAGCACCCGTTTCGGCGCGGCCTTCAGCGATGACCCGGGGCGCCACGACAGCACTCTGTTCGCCGACTTCGGCCACGTGCCGCTGCTGGACTTCGGCGTGCGCGTGAAGGTCGGCGACCACCAGCTCGACACGCCCTACACCATCGGCGACGGCAGCGAAGTGCGCGGCTTCAGCGACTGGTCGGTGCAGCTGTCGCGGGCGTTCATGGGCGTGGACCTGAACCTCATCTACAGCGGCTCCAGCCTGGGCGGCGCCAGCTGCGAGGCCTACTCGGGCCAGAACAGCTGGTGCGACGGCACCCTGGTGCTGCAGGCCCAGCGCTCGCTGTTCTAGACCTTGTGGGAGCTGGCTTGCCAGCGAGCTGTTGGCGCCTCAAAAAACTCGCTGGCAAGCCAGCTCCCACACCGAAGACGTTTATTCGTTGTCACGCTGCTGGCGGCGGTAAGGGAACACGTCGATCACCTTGCCGTCCATGATCGCGCCCTGCAGGCCTTTCCAGTAATCGGCGTCGTACAGTTCACCGTGCAACTGGCTGAACAGCTTGCGCTGGCCCGCATCGGCGAACAGGAACGGGGGAAACTCCTCCGGAAACACGTCGTGAGGGCCGATGGAATACCACGGCTCGGAGGACATCTCGTCCTCGGGAAAACGCGGCGGCGGGATGTAGCGGAAGTTCACCTCGGTGAGGTAGCTGATTTCGTCGTAGTCGTAGAACACCACGCGGCCGTGACGGGTGACGCCGAAGTTCTTCAGCAGCATATCGCCGGGGAAGATGTTCGCCGCTGCCAGTTGCTTGATGGCCAGGCCGTAGTCTTCCAGGGCCTCGCGCACCTGGGGCTCGTTGGCGCTTTCCAGGTACAGGTTCAGGGGCGTCATGCGCCGTTCGGTCCAGCAGTGGCGGATCAGCACGGTGTCGCCCTCCAACTGCACGGTGGATGGCGCCACCTCCAGCAGCTCGGCCAGGCATTCGGGGTCGAACTTGCTCTGGGGGAAGCGAAAATCGGCGAACTCCTGGGTGTCGGCCATGCGCCCCACGCGATCGACGCTTTTCACCAGGCGGTATTTCTCGATAACCGTGTTGCGGTCGACGTTCTTCGAGGGCGAAAAGCGGTCCTTGATGATCTTGAACACCGTGTTGAAGCCCGGCAGGGTGAACACCGACATGACCATGCCGCGCACGCCGGGGGCCATGATGAAACGGTCGTCGGTCTTGGCCAGGTGACGGATCAGTGCGCGGTAGAATTCCGACTTGCCGTGTTTGTAGAAGCCGATGGAGGTGTACAGCTCGGCGATGTGCTTGCCCGGCAGGATGCGCTTGAGGAAGCCGACGAACTCGGCCGGCACCGGCACGTCCACCATGAAGTACGAGCGGGTGAAGGAGAAGATGATCGACACCTCGGCCTCGTCGGTGATCAGCGCGTCCACGCGCACGCCCTGCCCTTCGCGGTGCAGGAAAGGAATCGCCACCGGCCATTGCTCATCGCGGGTATACAGCCGGCCCACCAGGTAGGCGCCCTTGTTGCGGTACAGCACCGAGGAGAAAAGCTCCAGGCACAGCTCGTTGTCCTTGCACACCCAATCGGGCAGGTGCTCGCGCAAATGGCCTTCCAGCCGGCGCATATCGCCTTCAAGGTCGGCATACGGCACCCCGAAGCGGTAGTCGCGGAACACTTGCGCCAGCATGCTGCCCAGCTGGCCGCAGGGCTTGCAGGTGCGCGTCTGCGGCGCGCGCTCGCCGCGCAGGCTGGGGCGCGTGGTGTGGATGAACATGCAGCCGTCGGTGATCAGGTCATGGCTGAACAGGCCGCAGAAGATCGAGTTGTACCAGGTCTCGGCCAGTTCATCGTCGAAACGCAGGTCAATCAGGCGGATATAGGCGCTTTTCACCAAGGGCCACAGGCTGACGTCCATCAGCACCGGGTGTTCGAAGCCCTCGCGCAGGGCGCCCACGGTCTGCGCCACCTTCTCTTCATACAGGTTGATGCGCGCCGCCGACGCCTGCTGGATGTCCTGCCAATGGGCCTGCTCGAACCGCGCGCGGGCGCCGTCGGTGATCAGCCGGAAGTGTTCGCGGTAGTCGTCGAAGCCGTCGAGGATGGTGCGGGCGATCTCGGCGGCCGGCCATTGTTGCGCCATGGGTGAAGCCTCTGCGAAGGGGGCGAACCCCAAGCGTAGCAACCATTGTTTGTAGCCGCTGCCGAAGGCTGCGCTGGCCGGTGTGTACACTGGCGATCTGCAGCGGGGCACAGGGCCAGCGCAGCCTTCGGCAGCGGCTACGAGGGTGGTTGCCAACGCAGGCGTGCTCTAGGAGACTTGCCGCCCTGCCCACCGGATCTGGAGATCCCCTTGAAACCTGCCTCCCTCATGAACATGTTGCTGCTTGCCGCCGTCTGGGGTGCCAGCTTCCTGTTCATGCGCGTCATCGCCCCGGTGCTGGGCGCGTTCCCCACCGCCTTCTTCCGCGTCGCCATCGCCGCCACCGGCCTGCTGGTGATTCTGGGCCTGATGCGGGTGAAATGGGATTTCCAGGGCAAGCTCAAGACCTGCCTGCTGCTGGGCATGATCAACTCCGGCATGCCTGCCACCCTGTACTCGGTGGCTGCCCAGGTGCTGCCGGCCGGCTATTCGGCGATTTTCAACGCCACCACGCCGCTGATGGGCGTGTTGATTGGCGGCCTGTTCTTCCATGAGCGGCTGACCCCGCTCAAGCTGCTGGGGGTGTTCGCCGGGCTGTTTGGCGTCGGCATCCTCACCCGCGCCGGCCCCGTGGCCTTCGACCTGCAACTGGCCCTGGGCGCCGTGGCCTGCCTGCTGGCCACCACCTGCTACGGCTTCGCCGGCTTCCTGGCCCGGCGCTGGCTGGACCAGCAAGGCGGCCTGGACCCGCGCCTGTCGGCCCTGGGCAGCATGCTCGGCGCTACCCTGCTGCTGACGCCGCTGTGCGCCGCCAGCGTGGCCATCGCCCCGCCGGCCAGCTGGGGCGGCTGGGAGGTATGGGGGTCGCTGCTGGGGTTGGGCCTGGTGTGCACGGCGTTCGCCTACATCCTGTACTTCCGCCTGCTGACCGACATCGGCCCGGTGAAGTCCAGCACCGTGACCTTCATGATCCCGGCGTTCGGCGTGTTGTGGGGGGCGTTGCTGCTGGGCGAGCCGCTGTCGTGGGCGCACCTGTATGGCGGGGTGTTGATTGGCTTGGCGTTGTATTTCGTCCTGAAACCCACAAAACCCGCCTGAATACGCGTGGGGCCTGACGCACAAAACCCCTGTAGCAGCGGCCACAGGCCGCGTCCCGCAACACCGCTCCCATAAGGGATTACGCGGTGCTTCCGGACGCGGCCTGCGGCCGCTGCTACGGGGATGGGTGTCAGCCCAGCATTTCCTTGAGGCGGTACCACGCCATGCCCAGCGCCAGCAGCGGCGAGCGCAGGGCCTTGCCGCCCGGGAAGGTCATGTGCGGCACCTTGCTGAACACGTCGAAGCCGTGGCTGTGGCCGGCATGAATGGCCTCGGCCAGCAGTTTCGCCGTCCAGTGGGTGACGTTCACCCCATGCCCGCTGTAGCCCTGGGCGTAGTACACGTTGGGGTGCTGGCTGAGCCGGCCTACCTGGGGGAAGCGGTTGGCGGTGATGCCGATCATGCCGCCCCACTGGTAGTCCAGTTTCACGTTGGCCAATTGCGGGAACACCTTGAGCATCTTCGGCCGCATGTAGGCACCGATGTCCGCCGGGTCCTTGCCCGAATAGTGACAGGCGCCGCCGAACAGCAGGCGGCGGTCGGCCGTGAGGCGGTAGTAGTCCAGGCCAACTTTCTGGTCGCACAGCGCCAGGTCCAGCGGGATCAGGCTCTGCGCCACCTCGCGGCTCAACGGTTCGGTGGTGATGATGTAGCTGCCGGCGGGCAGCACCTTGCCGCTCAGGCGTGGCTCCAGGTCATCCAGGTGGGCGTTGCAACCCAGCACCAGGTGGCCGGCGCGTACCGTGCCGCCGGCGCAGCGCACCTGCACGGTGCTGCCGTGGATGATCTCCAGCGCCGGGCTGTGCTCGAAGATGCGCACGCCCTGGGCCTGGGCCAGCCGCGCCTCGGCCAGCACCAGGCGCAGCGGGTGCAGGTGCCCCGAGCCCATGTCGATGAAGCCGCCGGCGTACTGGTCGCTGGCCACCACTTCGCTCATCTGCCCCGGGCCGACGATGCGGGTTGCATGGCTGTAGCCGATGTCCCCCAGCCAGCGCTGTTCCTCGGCGAACGCGGCGAACTGCGCCGGGGTGTTCGCCAGTTCGCAGAAGCCCCAGCGCAGGTCGCAGTCGATGTTGTTGGCCTCGATGCGCTCGCGCACCACCGCCACCGACTCGATGCCGGCCTGCTCCAGGTAGCGCACGCCGTCGTTGCCCACGTAGCGGGCGAAACCGTCCACCGCGTGGCCGATGCCACGGATCAGTTGCCCGCCGTTGCGGCCACTGGCGCCCCAGCCGATTCGCCGCCCTTCCAGCAGCACCACCGACAAGCCACGCGCGGCCAATTCAAGGGCCGTGTTGACGCCGGTGAAGCCACCGCCTATCACGCACACATCGGCGACCAGGTCCTCCCCCAGGCAGGGGTAGTCAGGCATCTGGCCGGCGGTTGCCGCGTAGTAGGAACGGGCATGTTCTGAATGCATCACCATCACACTTCTCGCTGTCAGCGGTTTGACTTGATGTCGGTCCAGTCGCGGGTCATCAAGCGCATGATGGCCGGCGTCGGGGCGGTGGAAATGTACAGCTTGTCCAACACTTCCTGGGGCGGGTAGACCTCAGGATTGCTCAGCAGCTCGGGGTCCATGTACTGCTTGGCCTCGACGTTGGGGTTGGCGTAGCCCACGGTGGCGCTGACCTTGGCGATCACCTGCGGGTCGAGCAGGTTGTTGATGAAGGCATGAGCCTCTTTCACGTCGGCGGCGTCGGCGGGAATGGCCAGCAGGTCGAACCACAGGTTGGCGCCTTCCTTGGGAATCGAGTAGGCGATATGGATGCCGTTCTTGGCTTCCTTGGCGCGGTTGGCGGCCTGGAACACGTCACCCGAGTAGCCGAAGGCCACGCAGATGTTGCCGTTGGCCAGGTCCGACACGTACTTGGACGAGTGGAAGTAGGTCACGTACGGGCGCACGGTCTTGAGCTTGGCCTTGACCTTGGCGTAGTCCTCCGGCTTGTTGCTGCGCGGGTCCATGCCCATGTAGTTGAGCACGGCGGGCATCACTTCGTCGGCCGAGTCCATCATCGACACGCCGCACTTGGCGAGCTTCTTCATGTTCTCGGGCTCGAACAGCACGGCCCAGGAGTCGATGTGGTCGACGCCCAGCACCTGCTTCACCTTGTCCACGTTGTAGCCAATGCCGTTGGTGCCCCACAGGTACGGCACCGAGTGCTCGTTGCCCGGGTCATTCTTCTCCAGCAGGGCCATCAGTTTGGGGTCCAGGTTTTTCCAGTTCGGCAGCTGCGAGCGGTCCAGTTTCAGGAACGCCCCGGCCTTTACCTGGCGCCCCAGGAAATGGTTGGAGGGCACCACCACGTCGTAGCCGGTGTGGCCGGCCAGCAACTTGCCCTCCAGGGTCTCGTTGGAGTCGAATACGTCGTACACCACCTTGATGCCGGTCTTGGCGGTGAAGTCCGCCAGCGTCGTTTCACCAATGTAGTCGGTCCAGTTGTAGACGCTGACAGAGCCTTCGGCATGGGCGCCGGTGGCGCACAGCAGCGCCAGCGCCGCGGGTAACATGGATTTCAGTAAACGCATTCGACTCACTCCGTTGGTACTTTTCTAATGGTTTTTTTGCTTACACGCTCAGCAGCAGGAATTCACGCTCCCAGGAGCTGATGACCCGCTTGAAGTTTTCATGCTCGGCACGTTTCACCGCCACGTAGCCGCGGACGAACTTCTCGCCCAGGTACTTGATCACGGTGTCGCACTCTTCCATATGCGCCAAGGCGTCCTCGATGGTGATCGGCAGGCGCAGGTTGCGGCGCTCGTAGGCGCGGCCTTCCACCGGCGCGCTCGGCTCGATGTGCTCGACCATGCCCAGGTAGCCGCACAGCAGGCTGGCGGCGATGGCCAGGTAAGGGTTGGCATCGGCGCCCGGCAGGCGGTTTTCCACGCGCATGGCTTCGGGGCTGGCGTCCGGCACGCGCAGGCCCACAGTGCGGTTCTCTTCGCCCCACTCCACGTTCACCGGTGCCGAGGTGTCCGGCAGGAAGCGGCGGAACGAGTTGACGTTGGGCGCGAACATCGGCAGCAGCTTGGGAATGTACTTCTGCAGGCCGCCGATGTGGTGGAGGAACAGCTGGCTCTTGCTGCCGTCTTCGTTGACGAAGATCGGCTTGCCGGTGGCGATGTCGACCACGCTCTGGTGCAGGTGCATGGCGCTGCCCGGCTCGTCACCCACCGGCTTGGCCATGAAGGTGGCGGTGACGTTGTGCTTGAGCGCCGCCTCGCGCATGGTACGCTTGAAGATGGTGATCTGGTCGGCCAGGTCCAGGGCGTCGCCGTGGCGGAAGTTGATTTCCATCTGCGCCGGGCCGTCTTCGTGGATCAGCGTGTCCAGGTCCAGGCCCTGGGCTTCACACCAGTCGTAGACGTCTTCGAACAGCGGGTCGAATTCGTTGGCGGCGTCGATGGAGAACGACTGCCGGCCGCTTTCGGCGCGGCCCGAGCGGCCCAGCGGCGCGCGCAGGGGCAGGTCCGGGTCTTCGCAGCGCTGGGTCAGGTAGAACTCCATCTCGGGCGCCACGATAGGCTGCCAGCCCTTGTCGGCGTACAGCTTGAGGACTTTCTTCAAGACGTTGCGCGGCGACAGCTCGACCGGGTTGCCCTGCTTGTCGAAGGTGTCGTGGATGACGATGGCCGTAGGCTCGATGGCCCACGGGATCACGTAGATCGACGAAGGGTCCGGGCGGCAAATCATGTCGATGTCCGCCGGGTCCAGCAGGTCGTAGTAGATGTCGTCGTCGACAAAATCCCCGGTTACCGTTTGCAACAGCACGCTTTCCGGCAGGCGCATGCCGCGCTCGTGCAGGAATTTGTTGGTGGGTGCTATCTTGCCGCGGGCGATGCCGGTCAGGTCGCTGACCACACATTCAACCTCGGTAATCTTGTGATCTTTCAGCCAACTGGACAGTTGGTCGAAGGGGGCATTCATAAAGACCTCGTCGTGGATGATGTGAGCGCCGGTATTGTATGTTTTTTCCCTCACCGGAATGAGGCTTGGGGTGTCTCTTCCCCTTGGGCGCGTTCCCTTATATCTTGCGCAAGCGGCTTATAACCATCTATCCATTTTACGCACGCCGAAATGCACCATTATGGTGCGCCAAGGTCATCGCATGAAAGAGCCTTTTTCGCTTAACGTCCAGGCCTTCGACACCGGCAGCTTTGCCGAGCAGATCCAGGTCACCCCCGGCTGGGTGCAGGATTACCAGCAGATGTCGCCCGGGCATTTCCGCGGCCGCATCCGCTACCTCGACCTGCAGGGCGTGGAAATTTACGAAGAAGGCATGAACACCCGCGTGGAGCAGCATTTCAGTGCGCCCAAGGGCTCGCTGGCGTTCTGCTTCGACCTGAGCGAGCAGTCGCTGTATTTGCTCAACGGCGAGAGCCGCAACATCTGGATCACCCCGGAGAACTACCGCGAGGTGGCCGTGGTGTTCGGCCCGCAGTTCGTCCGCGAGCACGGCCTGGACAGCGCGCGCCTGGCCGGGCTGTTCATGGCGCCGCTGAGCTGCGGCCAGAACGCGCTGTTCACCCGCTGGCTGAGCAGCACCCTCACCCGCCTGGCCCAGGCCGAGCACGCCCCCGACCGCGAGGCGCTGACCGCGCAGCTGCTGGACGACTGCCTGTTCATCCTCGACCACGCCTCGGTGGGCCTGGACGGCAGCGCGCTGCAACGCCGCGCTGCGGAACGGCGGATCATGAAACGGGTGTTCGAATGGGCAGCCGATGTGCCGGACGAGACCCTGAACCTGGTGGAGCTGGCCAGCGTCGCCGAAGTGTCGCTGCGCCAGCTGCAGCAGGCGTTCAAGGCCTACACCGGCATGGCGCCGGCGCAGTGGCTGCGCTTGAAGCGGCTGAACAACGCGCACCGCGAACTGCTGAAGGCCCAGGGCAGCGCCACCACGGTGGCCGAGGTGGCGATGCACTGGTCATTCTGGCACCTGGGGCGCTTCTCCAGCAGCTACCGGGCGCTGTTCGACGAACTGCCCAGCGAGACCCTCAAGCGCAAGCGCTGAGGCCCTAGGCCTTGCGGAACACAAACACCAGCCCCAGCACGATCAGGCCCATGCCCGCCACGCTCAGCAGCGCCAGGCGGTTGCCGAAGATCAGCCAGTCCATCACCGCCGTCACCGCCGGCACCAGGTAGAACAGGCTGGTGACGTTCACCAGGTTGCCGCGGGCAATCAAACGGTACAGCAGCAAGGTCGCCAGCACCGACACCACCAGCCCCATGTACAGCACCGGCACGTAGAACGACAGGCTGTGCTCGATGTGGAACGGCTGGCTGGGCACGAACAACGCACACAGCAACATGCCCGCCGCGTACTGCACCGGCAGCGTGCCCAGCGGGTCGGTGCTGATGCGCTTCTGCATGATCGAGCCCAGGGTCATGCTGAGCATGGCCAGCAGCGCGAAGGCCATGCCGGCCATGGACATGCCGGCGATGCCGATGCTCTGGAACACCACCAGCACCAGCCCTGCCAGCCCCAGGCACAGGCCGAACAGCCGGGTGAAGGAATGGCGACGCTCCACCAGCACGGCGGTGAGGATCGGCTGCACACCCATCACCGTGGCCATCACCCCGGGGGTGACCTTCAGGCTCAAGGCCAGGATGTAGAAGATCTGGTAGGCGCCCAACAGCACCAGGCCGGTGGCAATGGCGTACAGCACGCCTTGCCGAGTGCCGGGCAGGCGCAGCTTGAGCACCGGTATCAGCAGTACCAGCGCCACCAGGGCGATGGCGAAACGGCACAGCAGGAAGGCGAACGCCGAGGCGTGGGCCAGGCCCCATTTGGAGAAAATGGCGCCACTGCTCCACAGCAGGACGAACAGGATGGTCGAGGCCGCCGAGGCCACGGAGTCTTTCGAAAAGACAAACATGTATGCACCTGTCATTCGGGCCAATCAAGGCCAGCACGGCTAAACAGCCGGGTTCAGTGTTTTGGTGTGCGGGTCAGACCGCAGGAACAACGCCTGGAGGGGGTGCAACGACTGCACACACGGGCGTCTGAACGACAGGAGGGGGATATTGACCGAGCATGGCCGGTTGCTGGTCCACGCGCGGCACGCCGACAGCGTGAGCTGTGCGAGGTTTGCCGGTGGGGAAGCAGGAGGTGGCCATGGGGTGCTCTTTTGCAAGTGAAGGCCGACTATAGCAAGGGTTGGATCGCGTTGCCAGTGGACGCAGCCTTCGGCAGCTGCTACGGGCACCCTTCCGGCTTACGCCGGAATCAGTGCGTTCAACCACTCGACGAAATCCGCCACCACTGCGCCGCTCAGTTCATGGCCGATGGGGTACAGCTTGAGCTCGTGGCGCACCCCCAATTCGTTGAGGAACTGGTCGGCGCGCTCGGCCCAGCTGACCGGCAGCTTGTTGTCGTGAATGCCGTGGGCGACGAAGGCCTTCAGCGCCGACAGCTCCAGCGGCCCCGCCAACCGCACGGCAATCTCCGGGAGGATGCGGCCGCTGAGCAGGCCGAAGCCCTTGAACAGCGCTGGCGCGGTGAGGCCGCTGCTGGCGCTCATGATGCCGCCCTGGCTGAAACCGGCGATCACCGTGGGCAGCGGCGCCAGCGCCTGCGCCAGGGCCAGCAGCTGGCGGCGGCTGGCTTCGGCCTGCTCGGCGTTGATCACCGGGCCCTGCTCGCCGAACTGCACGTTGAACCAGGCAAACTGCTGCGGGCCGATGGCCAGCGGCCCCTGCACCGCCAGCACTTCAAAGTCGCCGGGCATGTGCTCGCCCAGCGCCACCATGCCGCGCTCGTTGCTGCCCACCCCGTGCAGCAGCAACAGGCGCCCGCGCACCGGGCCGCTGGCCGGGCTGAGACGGTAGTGGAGGTGCGAAACCGGGTCGTGTTGCAGGTCACCGAAGGTGCGAGTGGTCATCAACGTGGTCCTTGAAGGCAATGGCTCTAGCCTAGGCCATCGGCGCCGTTGTGATAAGTCGCCATTGATGGGACAAAGCATCCCGCCGCGTGTGAAGATAACGGCAGTTGCCCCACCCAATAAAAGGACTGATCGATGCGCACCAAAGCCGTACTGGGCCACACCGAAACCACCCGAATCATGGCCGCCGCCCGCGCCGAAGCGCTGCAGAACCACTGGGCCGTGACCATCGCCATCGTCGATGACGGCGGCCACCTGCTGGCCCTGGAACGCCTGGACGGCGCCGCCTCCAGCACCGCCTACCTGGCCCCCGAGAAGGCCCGCACCTCGGCCATCAGCGGCCGCGAGTCGAAGTATTACGAAGAGCTGGTGAACAATGGCCGCAACTCGTTCCTGTCGGTGGACATCATGACCTGCCTGGAAGGCGCGGTGCCGATCGTCCACGACGGCCAGGTGATTGGCGCCATTGGCGTGTCAGGGGTGAAGTCGGAGTTTGACGCGCAAATTGCCCGCGCCGGCGCCGCCGTGCTGGGTCAATAAGGCAGCAGGGCCCCGGCCGAGCGGCCGGGGCACGGGGCTTAGCCGAACAGCCAGTAGCCCAGGGCAGTCAGCACCACCACCGCCAGCACCGGGCGCATGACGCGGTAGGCCTTGGGGTTGGCGCGCTTGAACTTCTTCACCTTGCCGGCGATGCCGTCGCTGAAGCGCTTGCTCCAGGCGTAGGCCTGGTTGATGCCGCCCACGCGCTCTTCATCGACGTTCTGCGGTGCCGTGGCGCGGCCCAGGAAGGCGCTGACGCTGCGGTTGATGCGGCCCATCAGGCGGCTGCTGAGCGGGCGCTCGATGTCGCAGAACAGAATCACGCGGGTGAAGTCGGTCTCGTTCTTGACCCAGTGCACGTAGGTCTCGTCGAACATCACGTCCTCGCCGTCGCGCCAGGCGTATTCCTGGCCATCGACGAAGATGCGGCAGGCGTCGGAATTCGGCGTCGACAGGCCCAGGTGGTAGCGCAGGGAGCCGGCGAACGGGTCGCGGTGCGGGTTCAGGTGGCTGCCGCCGGGCAGCAGCGCGAACATGGCGCCCTTGACGTTGGGAATGCGGCTGACCAGCTCCACGGTCTTGGGGCACAGGGCCACGGCCGATGGCAGCGGCTGGTCGTACCACTTCAGGTAGAAACGCTTCCAGCCCTTCTTGAAGAACGAACCGAAGCCGGCGTCGTTGTTCTTCTCGGCGGCGCGAATGTAGCCCTCGTCGAACAGGTGCATGGCTTCTTCGCGGATGGTTTCCCAGTTGTCCTTCAGCAGGTCCAGCTCGGGGAACTTGCTGCGGTCCAGGTAGGGCTTGGACGGCACGGCAGAGAACAGGTACATCAGCGCGTTGTACGGCGCGAAGAAGGCGGAGTGGTTGACGAACTGGCGCAACACCGGCAGGCGCGCCTTGCCGCGCAAGTGCACGTAAAGGATGCTGCAGACGAACAGCATCAGCACCGCAAGCTTGACGGTGAGTGAAAGGGTCATGCAACAACTCCTTGAATGGGCAGTCCGCCATGATAAACCCTGGGAGGCCAGCTAAACAGCCGCTCCGGACGAGATTCATTATTGCGTGGCGCGCAAGGACGGACGTTGAGGCAGATCAACGAGCGCGATTATCCTTGTGGGAGCTGGCTTGCCAGCGAGCTTTTGGGGCTTTCAAAAGCTCGCTGGCAAGCCAGCTCCCACAATTTTCAGCTTACTGCTGGTTCTCGGCCTCGGTGAACAGGTCGGCGAACAGCATGCTCGACAGGTAGCGCTCGCCCGAGTCCGGCAGGATCACGACGATGGTCTTGCCCTGCATTTCCGGCTTCTCGGCCAGGCGCACGGCAGCGGCCATGGCGGCGCCACAGGAAATGCCGCACAGAATGCCTTCTTCCTGCATCAGGCGCAGGGCCATGGCCTTGGCCTCGTCGTCGCTGACCAGCTCCACGCGGTCCACCAGCGACAGGTCGAGGTTCTTCGGCACGAAACCGGCGCCGATGCCCTGGATCTTGTGCGGGCTGGGCTTGATCTCTTCACCGGCGATGGCCTGGGTGATCACCGGCGAGCCGATGGGCTCCACCGCCACTGAAAGAATCGACTTGCCCTGGGTGTGCTTGATGTAGCGCGAAATACCGGTGATGGTGCCGCCGGTGCCCACGCCCGCCACCAGCACGTCCACGGCGCCGTCGGTGTCGTTCCAGATCTCCGGGCCGGTGGTCTTCTCGTGAATGGCCGGGTTGGCCGGGTTGCTGAACTGCTGCGGCATGAAATAGGTGTCGGGGTTGGCCTTGGCCAGCTCCTCGGCCTTCTCGATGGCGCCCTTCATGCCCTTGGCCGGCTCGGTCAGCAGCAGCTCGGCACCCAGGGCCTTGAGCACCTTGCGGCGCTCGATGCTCATGGACGCCGGCATGGTCAGCACCAGCTTGTAGCCGCGGGCGGCGGCGACGAACGCCAGGCCGATGCCGGTGTTGCCCGAGGTGGGCTCGATGATGGTCATGCCCGGCTTGAGCTTGCCGCTGCTTTCGGCGTCCCAGATCATGTTGGCACCGATGCGGCACTTGACCGAATACCCCGGGTTGCGGCCTTCGATCTTGGCCAGCACGGTCACGCCGCGCGGGGCGATGCGGTTGATCTGCACCAGCGGCGTGTTGCCGATGGAATGCGCGTTGTCAGCGAAAATGCGGCTCATGGCAGGAGGTCCTTATGCACCAGCGTAAAAATTCAAGGTTAAGCCCGGGGGCCTGGCGAGTCCAGTGCGAACGGATGCGGTGGCCGCAGGTCAATGCCTGTATACGGTCCCGGACATGCGCATCATGAAACGTCGCTACAGCTGGCCCTTGTGGACGGTGGCAGTCATTGTGCTGTTGCTGATCGTGGTACACGTCGCCCTGCCCTACGTGGTGCGCAATTACCTCAATGACAAGCTGGCCGACATGGGCGCCTACCGCGGCCACGTGGCCGACGTCGACCTGGCACTGTGGCGCGGCGCCTACAAGATCAATGGCCTGGAGATCGTCAAGGTCGACGGCAAGGTGCCGGTGCCGCTGCTGACTGCGCCGCTTATCGACCTGTCGGTGAGCTGGTCGTCGCTGTGGTACGACCACGCCGTGGTGGCCAAGGCGGAGTTCGTCGACCCCGAGCTCAACTTCGTCGACGGCGGCGCCAACAAGCAGGCCTCGCAGACCGGTGCCGGCACCGACTGGCGCGCGCAGATGAACAAGCTGCTGCCCATCACCCTCGACGAAGTGCGCATCGACAACGGCACCATCACCTTCCGCAACTTCAGCTCCAAGCCGCCGGTAAAACTGTCCGCCGACCAGGTCAACGCCAGCATCTTCAACCTCACCAACGTCGCCGATAAACAGGGCAAGCGCAACGCCCGCTTCGAAGGCCACGCCCAGCTGTTCGGCCAGGCACCGCTGGAAACCACCGCCACCTTCGACCCCTTCAGCAATTTCGAGGACTTCCAGTTCCGCCTGCGCACCACCGGCATTGAGTTGCGCAAGGTCAACGACTTCAGCAGCGCCTACGGCAAGTTCGACTTCAACGCCGGCACCGGCGACGTGGTCATCGAAGCCACGGCGAAGAAAGGCCAGCTGACCGGCTACATCAAGCCCCTGCTGCACAACGTCGAAGTGTTCAACTGGCAGCAGGACGTGGAAAACAAGAACAAGAGTTTCTTCCGCTCGGTGTGGGAAGCCATCGTCGGCGGCACCCAGACCCTGCTCAAGAACCAGCAGAAAAACCAGTTCGCCACCCGCGTCGACCTCAGCGGCAGCGTGCACCGCCAGGACATCAGCGCCCTGGAAGCCTTCTGGGAGATTTTGCGCAACGGCTTCGTCCAGGCGTTCAACGCCAGGTACGAGCAGGCGCCGCCGAAAGAAGGCGGCTGATTGCCCCTGTCGTGTTCATTCAGCGACTGAATAGTGGTGCTGCGTTCACATTCGACCGGGCCGCGCGTTATAGTCGCTGCCATAACAAACTCTCGGCATAGAGGACAGGCACACATGAAGTTCGAAGGCACCGCGGCATACGTCGCCACAGACGACCTGAAACTGGCGGTGAACGCGGCCATCACCCTGCAGCGCCCGCTGCTGGTGAAGGGTGAGCCGGGCACCGGCAAGACCATGCTCGCCGAGCAACTGGCCGAATCCTTCGGTGCGCGCCTGATCACCTGGCACATCAAGTCCACCACCAAGGCCCACCAGGGCTTGTACGAGTACGATGCGGTGAGCCGCCTGCGCGACTCGCAGCTGGGCGTGGACAAGGTGCACGACGTGCGCAATTACCTGAAGAAAGGCAAGCTGTGGGAGGCCTTCGAGTCCGAGGAGCGGGTGATCCTGCTGATCGACGAGATCGACAAGGCCGACATCGAGTTCCCCAACGACCTGTTGCAAGAACTCGACAAGATGGAGTTCTACGTCTACGAAATCGACGAGACCATCAAGGCCAAGCAGCGCCCGATCATCATCATTACCTCCAACAACGAGAAAGAGCTGCCGGACGCCTTCCTGCGCCGCTGTTTCTTCCATTACATCGCCTTCCCCGACCGCACCACCCTGCAGAAGATCGTCGACGTGCACTACCCCGACATCAAGAAAGAGCTGGTGAGCGAAGCCCTGGACGTGTTCTTCGACGTGCGCAAGGTGCCAGGCCTGAAGAAGAAGCCCTCCACTTCCGAGCTGGTGGATTGGCTGAAGCTGCTGATGGCCGACAACATCGGCGAAGCGGTGCTGCGCGAGCGCGACCCCACCAAGGCCATCCCGCCGCTGGCCGGCGCCCTGGTGAAGAACGAGCAGGACGTGCAACTGCTCGAGCGCCTGGCGTTCATGAGCCGACGCGGCAACCGCTGAGGGGCCTGCCATGCTGCTCAACCTGTTCAACGAGATGCGCGCCGCCAAGGTGCCGGTCTCGGTGCGTGAACTGCTGGACCTGATCAATGCCTTGCAGGCGCGGGTGACCTTCGCCGACATGGACGAGTTCTATTACCTGTCGCGGGCCATCCTGGTGAAGGACGAGCGCCATTTCGACAAGTTCGACCGCGCCTTCGCCGCCTACTTCAACGGCCTGGAAAAGCTCGACGACCACCTGCAGGCGCTGATTCCCGAGGAATGGCTGCGCAAGGAATTCGAACGCAGCCTTACCGACGAGGAGCGCGCGCAGATCCAGTCCCTGGGCGGCCTCGACAAGCTGATCGAAGAGTTCAAGAAGCGCCTGGAAGAACAGAAGGAACGCCATGCCGGCGGCAACAAGTGGATCGGCACCGGTGGCACCAGCCCGTTCGGCTCCGGCGGTTTCAACCCCGAGGGCATCCGCGTCGGCGACGCCGGCAAGCGCCAGGGCAAGGCCGTGAAGGTGTGGGACCAGCGCGAGTACAAGAACCTCGACGACCAGGTGGAGCTGGGCACGCGCAACATCAAGGTGGCCCTGCGCCGCCTGCGCAAGTTCGCCCGCCAGGGCGCCGCCGAGGAACTGGACATCGACGGCACCATCGACCACACCGCCCGCGACGCCGGCCTGTTGAACATCCAGATGCGCCCCGAGCGGCGCAACACCGTGAAGCTGCTGTTGCTGTTCGACATCGGCGGCTCCATGGACGCCCACGTGAAGATCTGCGAGGAGCTGTTCTCGGCCTGCAAGACCGAGTTCAAGCACCTGGAGTACTTCTACTTCCACAACTTCGTGTACGAGTCGGTGTGGAAGAACAACATGCGCCGCACCTCGGAACGTACCGCCACCCAGGACCTGCTGCACAAGTACGGGCCGGACTGGAAGGTGATCTTCGTCGGCGACGCGGCCATGGCGCCCTACGAAATCACCCAGCCGGGTGGCAGCGTCGAGCACTGGAACGAGGAAGCCGGGTATGTGTGGATGCAGCGCTTCATGGAGAAGTACAAGAAGCTGATCTGGATCAACCCGTATCCGAAGGACACCTGGGGTTATACGGCGTCGACCAACATCGTGCGCGAGTTGATCGAGGACCAGATGTACCCGCTGACGCTGCGCGGGTTGGAAGAAGGAATGCGTTTCCTGTCCAAATAGTGTGGGAGCTGGCTTGCCAGCGAGCTGTTGAGGCCCAAAAGCTCGCTGGCAAGCCAGCTCCCACAGCGGCTAGCGCCAGTGCTCGGGCACTTCGCCCTTGTACTTGCGCACGCCGTACAGGGTCCAGGCCGGCAGCATGATCAGGCATTCCAGCACCAGCGCCAGCACGAAGGCCACGCCCACGCCCCAGCCGATGGCTTCAGGCACCAGCAGCACCTGGTAGGTGTAGCCGTTGAGGGTTTCCTGGCTGATCTGCGGGTCGGCGGCGGTCAGCACGTGCCAGTCGCGGGTCCACCAGGGGCCCTGCAGGGCCATCCATTCGCTGTCCAGCGCCTGGTGGCGGTTGATCAGCGTGCCCAGGCTCTGGCTGTCGCTCTGGAACACCGGGTCGGTGCTTTCGCGGTAGTGGGCGATCAGCGCCTGCAGGTCACCGTTGAAGAACTTGTCGGCAGTGTCCTGGAAGCCGCGCAGGCTCTGCTGCGCCTCCATCAGGTGGGCTTCCACGCGGTGGGCGTAATCGTTGATCAACCCGGGCACTTGCACGCCCAGCAGCAATCCGACGGCGAACAGCACCAGTCGCAGGTAACTTCGCAGCATGTGTGGCTTCCTAGTCGGTGGTGCCCTGGAGCACGCACTCGCCGCGGCGCCAAAGCGCCCATTGGCCAGGCTCGTAGCGGTTCCAGGTTTCGTTATCGGTCAACGGTTCGGTGGTAATCACCGACACCACGTCGTTGGGGGTGGTCTCGGCCTGGAAGTCGACGGTCACGTCCACGTCCTTGAGCCGGGCCGGGCCGAACGGCGCGCGCCGGGTAATATGGGCAAGTTTCGTCGAACAGAAGCAGAACAGCCAGTCGCCGTCGCTGAGCAGGCCGTTGAACACGCCCTTGGAGCGGTAGTGGGCGCAGGCCTCGACCAGGGTGGGCAGCAACTGCTCGACCTCTACCGGCTCCGGGAAGGCTTCGCGCACGCGGTTCAGCAGGTCGCAGAAGGCCGCTTCGCTGTCGGTGTCGCCCACCGGCCGGTAGAAGGTGGCCGCCGGGTTGAAATCGGCCAGCTGGCCGTTGTGGGCGAAGCACCAGTTGCGCCCCCACAGCTCGCGCACGAACGGGTGGGTGTTGGACAGGCAGACCTTGCCGACGTTGGCCTGGCGAATGTGGCCGATCACCACCTCGCTCTTGATCGGGTAGCGCTGCACCAGTTCGGCCACCTGCGATTCGCTGCTGGCGGCCGGGTCCTGGAACAGCCGCAGGCCACGGCCCTCGTAGAAGGCAATGCCCCAGCCGTCGCGGTGCGGGCCGGTGCGGCCGCCGCGCTGCATCAGCCCGGTGAAGCTGAAGACAATATCGGTCGGCACGTTGGCACTCATGCCCAGCAATTCACACATGGCGGCTCTCTTGATGGCTTACAGGCGCGGCTCGACCCGCATGCGCCCGGCCGGGCTGGGTGGCGTCGGGGTTGGCGGCGTGCGGCCATAGCGGTCGCCGGCAGCGAAGGGCTCGTCCGGCTCGTCGCGGCGCTGGGCGTCGGCCTTGGCCAGCGCTTCGTCGCGGGCCGCCTGTTCAGCGCGGCGCGCGCGGCTGCTGCGCTCGATGGGCCAGCGGATCAGGGCGTAGATCACGTACAGCACCAGGGCGATCAGGCTGTACATGGCCAGGTCGGACATGGCCGGCAGCGCGTGCCCGGCGTCCTTGAACAGGATGTCCAGGGCCGTCATGGCCACGGCCGGGGCGAACATGCCCTTGCCGGGGTCGACGATGGTGGGGGTGAACAGCAGCACTGCCATCACGATGCGCAGTGGCTGGCGCAGCCAGCGCCAGATCCAGGTGGTCAGGCGCAGCCATACCATCAGGCAACCGAAGGCGGCGAAGGCGTAGATACCCCAGGCGAGGAAATAGTCGTTCTCGGTCATGGTGTCCGTGGCAAGGCAGGCAAATAGGCGCTTATGATAACGACTTTTCGCCGTGCAGGCGCCCCCCATGCCAAAAGGCCCGCCGGGCGCCGCCAAAACCTACTGCAAAGTGAGCCGCCCATGCCCCCATCAGCCACCGCCCCACGCGCCCCGATCGCCCGCAAGGCCGACGGCGCCGACCCGTACGCCTGGCTGCAGGAACGCGACAGCGACGAGGTACTGGATTACCTGAAGGCCGAAAACGCCTACCAGGAAGCACAACTGGCCGACCAGGCCGAGCTGCGCGAACAGCTGTTCGAGGAAATAAAGGGCCGCATCCGCGAGACCGACCTGTCCCTGGCCTCGCCCTGGGGCCCTTACCTGTACTACACCCGCACCACCGCCGGCGACGAATACGCCCGGCATTACCGCTGCCCGCGCACGGCCGACGACAGCCCCACCGTGGATGAAAGCCGCGAAGAACTGCTGCTGGACCCCAACGCCCTGGCGGCCGGCGGCTTCCTGTCCCTGGGCGCGTTCAGCGTCAGCCCTGACCACCGCCTGCTGGCCTACAGCCTGGATACCAGCGGCGACGAGATCTACCGCCTGTACGTGAAGGACCTGACCAACGGTAGCGTCAGCGAACTGCCCTTCGACGACTGCGACGGCAGCATGACCTGGGCCAATGACAGCCAGACCCTGTTCTTCGGCGAGCTGGACGACACCCATCGCCCGCACAAGCTGTACCGGCACCGCCTGGGCAGCGACGCCTGCGAGCTGGTGTTCGAGGAAACCGACGGCCGGTTCTTCCTGCACTGCTACCGCGCCAGCTCCGAGCGCCAGCTGATCCTGCTGCTGAACAGCAAGACCACCAGCGAAGCCTGGGTGCTGGACGCCAACCACCCCGAGCAGGCCTTCCAGTGCCTGGCGCCACGGGTGGAAGACCACGAGTACTACCCCGACCACGGCCAGCTCGACGGCCAGTGGACCTGGTTCATCCGCAGCAACCAGGACGGCATCAACTTCGCCCTGCTGCAGGCCCCGGACGACGGCCAGGTGCCGACCCGCGAGCGCTGGCAGCCGCTGATCGGCCACCGCGACGACGTGATGCTCGAGGGCGTGACCCTCAACGCCCACGCTTTCACCCTGAGCCTGCGCGAGGGCGGCCTGCCGATCATCGAGGTGCACCCACAGGGCTTGGCGAGCTATCGCGTGCAGTTGCCGGACGCGGCCTACAGCCTGCACGTGTCCGACAGCCTGGAGTTCGTCAGCGCGCGCATCCGCCTGCGCTACGAGGCGCTGAACCGCCCGGCCCAGGTGCGCCAGTTGATCCTGGCCACGGGTGAGCAGCAAGTGCTGAAGGAGACCCCGGTGCTGGGCCCGTTCGACGCCGATGCCTACGTGAGCCAGCGCCTGTGGGCCACCGCCAGCGACGGCACGCGCATTCCCATCAGCCTGGTGGCCCGCCGTGACACCCTGGGCCAGCCCACGCCGTTGTACCTGTACGGCTACGGCGCCTACGGCGAAAGCCTCGACCCGTGGTTCTCCCACGCGCGCCTGAGCCTGCTGGACCGTGGCGTGGCCTTCGCCATCGCCCACGTGCGCGGCGGCGGCGAGTTGGGCGAGGCCTGGTACCGCGCCGGCAAACAGGAACACAAGGGCAACACCTTCAGCGACTTCATCGCCTGCGCCGAGCACCTGATCGCCCAGGGCCTGACCAGCAGCAACCAGCTGGCCATCAGCGGCGGCAGCGCCGGCGGCCTGTTGATTGGCGCGGTGCTGAACCAGCGCCCGGAGCTGTTCAAGGCGGCTATTGCCGAGGTGCCGTTCGTCGACGTGCTGAACACCATGCTCGACCCCGACCTGCCGCTGACCGTCACCGAGTACGACGAATGGGGCAACCCGGAGGAACCCGAGGTGTACGCGCGCATCAAGGGCTACGCGCCCTACGAGAACGTCAGCGCCCAGGCCTACCCCGCCACCCTGGTGGTGGCCGGCTACAACGACAGCCGCGTGCAGTACTGGGAAGCGGCCAAGTGGGTGGCACGCCTGCGGGCTACCCGCACCGACGACAACCTGCTGCTGCTCAAGACCGAGCTGGGCGCCGGCCACGGCGGCATGAGCGGCCGCTACCAGGGCCTGCGTGACGTGGCGCTGGAGTACGGGTTCGTGTTCAAGGTGCTGGGCCTGGCCTGAACGGGAACTTTGCCTTGCCCTGATGTCTGAGTGACATCTTTCACATGCCAGCCGGTTCCTGCCGCCTACACTGGGAGGCAGGAACCGTGCGTATAACAAGACCGTGATGCCATGCCAGATCCGACCTACCTGAATAACGAAATCCGCGACATGCTGATGGACTGCGGGCTGTTCAATACCCTGCTGCCGGCCGACTGTGCCGCCGCGGCAGGCTATTTCATCATCACCAGCATCCAGCAGGGCGAGGAGATTTTCCACGAGGGCGACGCCGGCACCTTCATGTGCATCATTCACCGCGGCCTGGTGACGGTGCAGAAGACCGGCAACGGCGACCGGCCGGTGCCCGTGGCCACCTTGCGCAAGGGCGCCTTCGGCGAGATGGCGGTGCTCGACGGCGAGCGCCGCTCGGCCACCTGCGTGGCGGCCAGCGACTGCGTGCTGCTGAACCTGGGCAAGGACTCGCTGGAGAAGATGCTCAACGACTCGCCGAAAGTCGCCGCCAAGATCATTCGGGCCCTGGCAGTGGCGATGTCCAAGCGCTTGCGCATGGCGGATGGGCAGTTGCTGTCGCAGAACCCTTGACACGCTTGGCTACGTAGCCGCTGCCGCAGGCTGCGCTGGCCGGTGTGAACCCTGGGAATCTCCAGCGAGGCACAGGGCCAGCGCAGCCTGGCGGCAGCGGCTACGCAGGTGATGGGCCCGGAGTTATGGCGACGGCGGTTTGTTCGGCGATTCCATCGTCGGCAACGGCGCGTCCTTGGGCGGGCCCGGCAGCTCGATCGGCGGCAGCAACGGCGCGGTGCCGTTGCCGCCACCGGCCTTGGGCGTGATCGGCGTGCTGACCTGCGGGTAAGGCGTGGGCGTGGGCGTGCCCGGGGCACCGCTGCTGGGGGTGAGCACGTTGCTTTGCACGTCTTCCAACGCCTGGGCGCTGCCAATTCCCAGCGCAAGGGCGGCAATGCCCGATACAATAAGCGACTTCATCGATGGCGCCCTGCCTGTGGCTTGTCATGCCGCCAAGGCTACTCCCTGGCGCGCCCGCTGTCCCCTCCCCCTGCGAGATCCCCATGAAACGTTTTGTACTGCTGGACACCACGCCGATTCCTGACAACGGCGGCGCCCTGTGCCTGTTCGAGTACGGCGAGGATTTCGTCATCAAGATCCAGGGCGGCGACGGCGGCCAATTGATGAACACACGCATGCACGGTTCCGAAGACGCCCTGGCCGAGATCCCCTGCCGCAAGGTGGCCGGGCGGCCGAACTCGCGGGTGCTGATCGGCGGCCTGGGCATGGGCTTCACCCTGGCCTCGGCGCTCAAGCACCTGGGCAAGACTGCCGAGGTGGTGGTGGCCGAGCTGGTGCCCGGCGTGGTGGAGTGGAACCATGGCCCGCTGGGCGAAAAGGCCGGCATGCCGGTGCTGGACCCACGCACCACTATTGTCCAGGAAGACGTGGCCAAGGTGCTGCAGGCCGAGCCCCAGGGCTTCGACGCGATCATGCTCGACGTCGACAACGGCCCCGAGGGCCTGACCCAGAAGGCCAATTCCTGGCTCTACTCCATTGGCGGCCTGGCCGCCTGCGCCAGGGCGCTGCGGCCCAAGGGCATCCTGGCGGTGTGGTCGGCCAGCGCCGACCGCCAGTTCAGCGAGCGCCTGCGCAAGGCCGGCTTCAAGGCCGAAGAGGTGCAGGTGTTCGCCCACGGCAACAAGGGCACCCGCCACACCATCTGGATCTGCGAAAAGCTGAAGGGCTGAAGCGCCGTAGCCGCTGCCGCCAGGCTGCGCTGACCCGGTGGTTCACTGAAGATCTTCAGGGCTCACACCGGCCAGCGCAGCCTACGGCAGCGGCTACGCGGGACTGGTTTTCGCGGTAGAATGCGGGCTGACCGTCATTATTTCCTGAGGTGAACCCATGAGTTCGTCCACGCCCCATACCGCCAAGCTCGACCGCATCCTGGCCGACGCCCAGCGCGAGCGCGAAAGCGGCTACCGCGACAAGGCCCTGAAGATGTACCCGCACGTGTGCGGCCGTTGCGCCCGCGAGTTTGCCGGCAAGCGCCTGAGCGAACTGACCGTGCACCACCGTGACCACAACCACGACAACAACCCCCAGGACGGTTCCAACTGGGAACTGCTGTGCCTGTACTGCCACGACAACGAACACGCCCGCTACACCGACCAGCAGTACTTCGGCGAAGGCTCCCTGAGCACCCCGACCATTGCCAAGGCCACCCACAACCCCTTCGCGGCCCTGGCCGGGATGCTGAAGAAGGATTGACCCGGCGTGGCCAACAAGCGTTACAGCTGCATCGGTCTGTTCAACCCCAAATCCCCTGAAAACGTCGGCTCGGTGATGCGAGCCGCCGGCTGCTATGGCGTCAATTCGGTGTTCTACACCGGCAAGCGCTATGAGCGCGCACGGGATTTCGTCACCGACACCAAGCGCATCCACTACGACATTCCGCTGATCGGCATCGACGACCTGCAGAAGATCATCCCCCTGGGCTGCACGCCGGTGGCGGTGGAACTGGTGGAAGGCGCGCGGCCGTTGCCCGAGTACACCCACCCGGACCGCGCCATCTACATCTTCGGCCCTGAAGACGGCTCCCTGGACCAGAGCGTGCGCGACTGGTGCGAGGACACCATCTACATTCCCACCGAAGGCTGCATGAACCTGGCGGCGACGGTCAACGTGGTGCTTTACGACCGCATGGCCAAGGGCCTGAACACCCGCTCGGGGCCAAAATTCAAGTAAGCCGAGGGAACAGCGGCGGGCCGTGCCGGTCTGCTACTGAACAGCGCCCATCAGGAGAAGCATCATGAGCGACAACCAGCACCTGGAAGTCTTCGACACCATCGCCCGCCCTACCCCGTCCGCCGAGCACAACGTGCATGGCTGGGAACGTGCAGGGTCGGTGGCTACCGGCATCGTCATGGTGGGCAAGGGGCTGCGCCGCGGCGGGCTGTTCGGCCTGATCCAGGTGGCCATCGGCGGCGTGGCCCTGGCCCGCGGCCTCACCGGCCACAGCGCCACCAAGGCGCTGATCGAGCACAGCCGCCAGGAGTTCGATGGCGTGCGCGCGAAGATCGAACGGGCCGGGGAAGAGTTGAGCAAGCTGCAGGAAAACGCGGTGAAGGCCACCAAGACCGCGACCATCACCGGCGACACCGAACTCAAGTCTCCGAAGGCCTGACACCCACCTCGCTGGGAATTTTCCGTGCAGGTGATGGCCAGCGCAGCCTTCGGCAGCGGCTACGGGTGGTGTAGCCGCTGCCGCAGGCTGCGCTGGCCGTCATGAACACCACGAATGCCCAGCGTACACGTCAGCCGGCGCGGAAGATCAGGTAGTCTTCCCAGTCATCCTCGTCCACGTCCTTCTCGCTGATCATCCGGCCGGACTGCGAGATATGCTTCTTGTGCACCTTCTTGCGGTCGCCGCTGACCAGATGGTGCCAGTTGGGCAGGTCCTTGCCCTCGCTGACCAGGCGGTAGCCGCAGGTCGGCGGCAGCCATTTGAATTCGTCCGCCTGCCCCGGCGTCAGCTGGATGCAGTCCGGCACCTTGGCCTTGCGGTTGGGGTAGTCGGTGCACTGGCAGGTCTTGAGGTCCAGCAGCTGGCAGGCGATGCGCGTGTAGTAGACGCTGTTGTCTTCCTCGTCCTCGAGCTTCTGCAGGCAGCACAGGCCACAGCCGTCGCACAGCGACTCCCATTCAACCGGGTTGAGCTGGTCGAGGGTCTTGGTCAGCCAGAAGCGATCGACGTTTGCGGGCATGGAGCGGTTTTCCTGTCTTTGAATTCATTTCCACCGGCAGCCGGTGGAAAACGCCGCCAGTCTAGTGCCGGGCGAGCCCCAGGCCAAGCGCGGACGACATCCGGTCAACACTTCACTTGTCAGCCGGGGCCGTGGCGCAGTAGTTTCGCTGTTTTCCGCACACTTCACAGGAAGCGTCCATGAGTGCCAACCCCCGTATCGCCGAGCTCGGCATCAACGAGCAGTTCATCAACCGCTGGTCACCGCGCGCCTTCAGCGACGAGACCATCTCGGAGGAAACCCTGCTCAGCTTCCTCGAAGCTGCGCGCTGGGCGCCGTCGGCCTACAACTCGCAGCCTTGGCGCTTCCTGTACGCGCGCCGCGGCACGCCGAACTGGGAACGCTACCTGGGCCTGCTGAACGAGTTCAACCGCAGCTGGGCGCAGCACGCCTCGGCGCTGGTGATCATCATCTCGAAGACCACCTTCACCGCCCCGGGCGCCAGCGAGGAAACCCCGGCGCTGTGGCACACCTTCGACACCGGTTCGGCCTGGGGCCACCTGGCGCTGCAGGCCAGCCTGAGCGGCTGGCACACCCACGGCATGGCCGGTTTCGATAAGGAACTGACCCGCAAGGAACTGAAAGTACCGGAAGGCTACGAGCTGCACGCGGCCATTGCCATCGGCAAGCTGGGCGACAAGGCCAGCCTGGCCGAGCACCTGCAAGCCCGTGAAACCCCAAGCCCGCGCCGCCCGCTGAGCGAGCTGGCCGCTGAAGGTGACTTCACCCTGTAACGCTGCCACCCCACCCTGTAGCCGCTGCCGAAGGCTGCGCTGGCCCGCGTGAGCACTGGAGATATCCAGCGAGGCACATGGCCAGCGCAGCCTGGCGGCAGCGGCTACAAGGCTAAGGCGCGCGCCCGAGGCTACTCAATACCCGCGGGTGAAATCCACCTCACCACGCAACGGCTGCTTGCCGTTGTACGCCGCCAGGTTCTCGACAAACAACCGCACCATCGCCTGCGGCGAAGTGGGCGCCGAGCTGTGCCCGGTCAGCAACAGGCCCCAGGCCGTCCAGAACGGATGACGCTGCGGCAGCGGCTCCTGCCGGCACACATCGATCACTGCACCGGCCAGGTGCCCCTGTTTCAACGCCTCCACCAGGTCGGCATCGACCACCGCCACGCCGCGCCCGGCGTTGATGAACAACGCCTCGGGGTTGAAGCGTGCGAACAGCGCCGCGTCATAGATATCCTGGGTCGCCGGGGTGTCGGGCAGCAGGTTGAGCACGTAGTCCACCTGCCCCACCTTCTCGCCCAGCGCCTCCATGCCCAGCACTTCGACGAACGGTGCCTGCTGCCGCGGGCTGCTGGCGATGCCATACAGGGTCACGCCAAACGGCCGCAGGAACTCGGCCACGCGCTGGCCGATGTCACCGGCGCCAACGATCAGCACCCGCCGGCCTTCCAGGCTGTGGCCAGGGCGTGGGTCCCACTTGCGCTCGACCTGGCTGACCAGACGCGCCATGACCTCGCGCTCGTGGCCCAGCATGTAGGTCAGCATGTACTCGGCCATCACCTGGCCAAAGATGCCCACCGCGCGGGTCAGGCGGTAATGGCGTGGCAGCCCGTGCATCAGCAGCGGCGTAATGCCGGCCCAGGTCGATTGCAGCCACTGGGGCTTGTGCCCCTGGCGCAACAGCGTGGCCAGCAGGTCGGGCTGGCCCAGCCACACCGGGCAATCGGCAGCCAGCTTCGACAGTTCGGCGGAGTCGCCGCTGGTCAGCACGTCCAGCTCGGGCGCCGCTTCACGCAACAACCGTGCGTAAAGGGCATGATCCTGTTCGGCAATCAGAACACGCATGCTAGTAAAACCCTTGAAAACCCCACCTGCGCCAGGCGCGACTGCGGGGTGTAGCGGTCAGACCGGATCGTTGCGACGCAACAGCTCTTCGGGCAGGTGCTCGATGTATTCCTCTTCGGGCGGCGGCATCTGCAGGTGGTAACCCTGGCTGTCGAGGTTGGCCAGCACCTGGGTGATGTCCTCGCGGGCCAGGGCGCGCTCGGGGCTCAGCACCAGGTCGAAGGCGTGCACGGGCTTGCCGAACACGGTCAGCAGGCCCTCGGGCACGCGGGCCAGGGCGTCGCTCTTGAGCACGTAGAGGTACATCTCGTTCTTGCGCGGGCTTTTGTAGATGGAGCAAATGCGTTTCATGGTGTCTCTCCTGCGCTGGCCAGGGCCTGGAGCAGGGCCGGGCCCATGAGCTCGCGGCGCCAGCCACGCAGTGTGTCGGGCAATTGATAGGGACCGTTGGGGTAGCCGCTCTTGAGCAGCGCTTCCAGGGTCTTCTTGCGCAGCATTACCTCGGGGGCAATGCCCAGGCGCTCGCCTTCGGCCTGGCCGATGGCGCGCAGCTGCTTGAGGATGCCGGCGGCTTCCAGCGGCAGCGGCTCGGGCAGGGCCGGCGGCCACTGCTCGACCGGCACGCTGCCGGCGTCCTTGATCAGCTTGAGCAGGAACTCGCCGTCCTGGCGCACGGTGCGCGGGTGCATGTCCTCGATCTTGGCCAGGGCTGCCAGGTTATCCGGCTGGGTGCGGGCCAGGGGCCATAGGGAATGCTCGCGCACGATGCGGTTGCGCGGCAGGTCGCGGGCACGGGCCTCGCGCTCGCGCCAGGCGCACAGCTCGCGCAGCACGGCCAGCTGCTGGCGCGACAGCTTCCAGGCCAGCTTGGCCTCGCGGTAGACCTCGTAGGGGTCCACTTCGCGGCGCAGCTGGGCGACCAGCTCGCCGCCGTCTTCCAGCACCCAGGCGTACTTGTCGTCGGACAGCTGCGGGCGCAGCTTTTCGTAGACCTCGGCCAGGTGCACGGCGTCTTCGGCGGCATAGCTCACCTGGGTCTCGGACAGCGGGCGCTGCAGCCAGTCGGAGCGGGTCTCGCCCTTGGGCAGCTCGATGTCGAGCACCGCCTGCACCAGGCGCGAGTAGCCCATGGAGAAGCCCAGGTTCAGGTAGGCGGCGGCCAGTTGCGTGTCGAACAGGGGCGCGGGCAGGCTGCCGGTCAGGCGTAGCAGCACCTCCAGGTCTTCACTGCAGGCGTGCACCACCTTGATCACGTCGGGGTTCTCCAGCAGCTGGGCCAGGGGCTGCCACTGGGTGATGGTCAATGGGTCGATCAGCCACGCGCACGCGCCATCGCCGATCTGGATCAAGCCGGCTATCGGGTAAAAGGTGTCGACCCGCATGAACTCGGTGTCGAGTGCAACGTACGGCAGACGCTGCCACTCGGCACATTGCCGGGCCAGGCTGTCGTCGTCGCGAATCCAGTGAATATCGATGGCCACAAGGCTCTCCCCTGAAGAATGGCGCGCAGTATATATCGACCCCGACGTTTACTGGGCATTCCATCGATGCAGGAAGCGACCTTTCAACCCTTGCGCAGCACGTAGGTGCGCCACATGGCGATGCCGGGGATCAGGTCATGATGGGCCACTATCTCGAAACCTGCCTGGCGAAACTCGTGCTCGATCTGTGCCCGCGCCACCACGAAGCGGTGCTGGCGCGCCGGCCCCGCACGCCGCTGCTCCATGCGCCGGCGCCGCCAGGCACGGTAGTTGCCGTCCACCCACAGGGAAATGATCACCGTGTCGCGGCTGACCCGGTGGAACTCGCGCAGGATGCCCAGGCGCTGCTCGTTGTCCGACACGCGGTGGAACAGGCCCATGCAGAAGATGCAATCGACGGCGTTGCTGCCCAGGGTGATGGCGTCCACCGACGCCTCCAGCGGCGTGATGCGCGCTGCCAGCGCCGGGTCGAAAGCGCCCATGGCGCGCCCCAGGCCTTCGGCATTGTGCCCGCCCGCCAGGATGACGCGGTTGGCGTGCTCGGTCAGCACCGGCCAGAACCGCCCACCGCCGCACGGCAGGTCCAGCACCAGCCCCGGTTCGCCCGCCGAATGCAGCGAATGGCGCACCAGCTGCGCCTCGCGCCAGTACGCCAGGCGCGCGCCCAGGCTGGCAGGCGCGGGGCGGCCCAGGGCCAGGGAGAGGTCGCGCTCAGCAGGGGTCGAGGGTGGCAAAGGCATGAAGCGCAACTTCCCGAAGGGATAAGGTAGGCCTGTACGTTAAGGGTGGACCAGTTAAAGTCCAGTCAACCCATTGTGAAAAAAATGTCACGAAATGAAGGTCTGTCGATTGCTTCAGTGCTTCGCGACTGCCTGCGTCGTTGTAGTGTTTTTGAAACACCTGGCCCCCTGCCGGGGTCGTACCTGTGAATCGAGGCTATTCTCTAGAAGTCTCAACCTAGGCCCACTACCCCTGCGGAGATGACGAACATGCCGGTCAAACACAATCTGTTCGAGGACTTGAAACTTACACGCGAAGAGGTCGAAACCCGCAGGAAAGGCGATGACAGGCTCAGCAAGCTGCTGGACGACTACCACGCCATCGATGCAGACGTGCTGAAGGCCGAATCCGCCGCCGCGCCGGACGACGACGTTAAGAAACTCAAGGAAAAACGCCTGCTGGCCAAGGACCGCATCGTCCAGCAGCTGGAGTACCCCGGCACCCAAGGCGCCGGCAACGGCTTCGACAAAGCCTGACTTCCCCTCCCCCGTAGCAGCGGCCCCAGGCCGCGTCCGAGCCACCGCGGTGCCCGGGACGCGGCCTGGGGCCGCTGCTACGTAGAACGGTGCCTTCCTCTTACATCGCCGTGCGGAAAATCTCCTCGATCTCGCCTTGGCTCGCCGTGCGCGGGTTGGTGAAGCCGCACGCGTCTTTCATGGCGTTGGCCGCCAGGGTGGGGATGTCGTCGGCCTTGGCACCAAGCTCGGCCAGGCCACGGGGGATGCCGATGTCGGCCGACAGCTGGCGAATGGCGGCGATGGCGGCGGCCGCACCCTTTTCGTTGTCCAGCCGCTGGGTGTCGACGCCCATGGCGGTGGCCACGTCTTTCAGGCGGCCGGGGCACACGCTGGCGTTGAAGCTTTCCACGTGGGGCAGCAGCACTGCGTTGCAGACGCCGTGAGGCAGGTCGTAGAAGCCGCCCAGCTGGTGGGCCATGGCGTGCACGTAGCCCAGGGAGGCATTGTTGAACGCCATGCCGGCCAGGAACTGGGCGTAGGCCATGTTCTCCCGCGCGGTCATGTCCTCGCCCTGGGCCACGGCGGTGCGCAGGTTGGCGGAAATCAGCTCCACCGCCTTCAGGGCGCAGGCGTCGGTGATCGGCGTGGCGGCGGTGGACACGTAGGCTTCCACGGCATGAGTCAGCGCGTCCATGCCGGTGGCAGCGGTCAGGCCCTTGGGCATCTTGGCCATCAGCGCCGGGTCGTTCACCGACAGCAGCGGCGTAACGTTGCGGTCGACGATGGCCATTTTCACGTGGCGTGCTTCGTCGGTGATGATGCAGAACCGGGTCATCTCGCTGGCGGTGCCGGCCGTGGTATTGATGGCGATCAGCGGCAACTGCGGCTTGGCCGACTGGTCCACGCCTTCGTATTCGCTGATGTGGCCGCCGTTGGTGGCGCACAGGGCAATGCCCTTGGCGCAGTCGTGAGGCGAGCCACCGCCCAGGGAAATGATGAAATCGCTGCGCGACTGCTTCAGCGCGGCCAGGCCTTTCTCGACATTGCCCACGGTAGGGTTGGGCTGCGCGCCGTCGAAGACGGTGGCATTGATGTCCTGCTCGGCCAGCAATGCGGCCACTTTTGCAGCCACCCCGGCCTTGGCCAGGCCAGCGTCGGTGACGATCAGGGCATTGCGGAAACCATACTTGCGAATGGCCACCACCGCCTCGTCGAGGCTGCCGATACCCATCATGTTCACGGAGGGAATGAAGAAGGTGCTGCTCATGATTGATCCTCTTTTATTGTGGTTGGCCCAGGGCCGGGCCGAGGTTGCGGTTCATCAGGCGAGCTGTGTGCGAGGTCAATGCTAGGCGCGGGGCGGCGGGGGAAGAATGGTGCTTTGGGGGGGATGGAGGGGGTGCTTTGGTAGTAGACAGGCTGCCTGTAGCAGCGGTCGAAGGCCGCGTCACAGGCAACGCTGGGAATAGGGTAATGACGCGGCCTTCGGCCGCTGCTACGCGGGTGTATCGCCGGATACATCCTGCCGCAATATGGAGCGACTGAAGGTTAGAAAGTCATCCAGGTGCTTGGTGATGATCGACACGAGAATCGGCAGTTGCAGCGTCTGGTATTCGTGCACGGCTATGTTGCGAAAACCAACCATGTTCTTGAGACTACTTAACAGCGGCTCGTCCAACCATCCCGCCTTCGCCAGCAACTCCAGCGCACTGCGGGCACTTTGCGGAACGCCAAGTCTTTCGCGACGGACGATGTGCTGGGCAATATCAAGTGAGGCTTCACAGGCACGTTGGATGTTCAAAATCGCGGCATCCTGGCGCGTGTAATCCAGGGTGAATGTCTCCGCCCCTTTGTCATACTCCTCCCGCACTCTGGCTACGCAACGCTGAATAGTCGCGACTTTGTTCAGGATTACATCATCGACCATACACCCTTCCGTCCTTCAAGATGTCCGAGAGCACCCCGTCCCGCGCAGCATCAAGCGCCCATTTCTCGCTGACCACCAGGCATTCGAACAACCCGGCGGCCAAACCCTGGTCCCATAAGCGTTGGCCGTGGGTGATGACCTGAAACTGCATGACTGTGCTTGCCGGACGCAAATCGACCAAGTCAACCGGAACGCCGGCCAAATCGGCAACGTCCCCGGCCAACGCCCACAGCTGCACAGGATCAACCGCCTTCGGCATCAGCACGGCAAGGTCAAGATCACTTTGCGGCCCAGCATGACCGGTGGCGTAACTGCCAAAACAGTAGACCGCCTGCAACGTTGGCAGACGCTGTTGAAGCAGTTCGATAATCTTTTCCATGTTCATGCGGTCTATCCAACCACGTTTTGTCCGATAAGGCACGCCCAACCCCAAAGACAGCGCTTTCCTGGCACGCCAGGCACTTACACGACGCGTGCCGGCTGCTACGATACCCCTCACCAAAAGAACAAACCGGCGCGATCTTTGTAGTCTCCCGGATGGAGGAAAGATGACCGCCCAGAATGACCATCCGCTGACCGAGCTGCACCGCCTGCCCCGCAATCCCTGGCTGCAGAAGCTGGCCAACGCCCCCGCCGGGCTGTGGTTCTGGCCGATCATGCTGCTGGCCACGGTGGCGCGGCTGTACCAGCTGACCGCCTCGGCGATCTGGTGCGACGAGGGCTCGAGCCTGGTGATCAGCCAGTACGACCCCGCGCAGATCTGGCTGCACGCCGCCCACGACGTGCACCCGCCGCTCTATTACCTGGTGTTGCATGGCTGGATGTCGCTGTTTGGCAACGGCATGTTCTCGATTCGCGTCATCAGCGCCCTGCCCGGCATCGCCAGTGTGGGCCTAGGCGTATGGCTGCTGCAGTTGACGGCTGGCCGGCGAGCGGCGCTGCTGGGCGGAGTGATGCTGGCGCTGCTGCCGATTGCCGTGCACTACAGCCAGGAAATCCGCATGTACCCGCTGATGGGCATGTGGCTGCTGGGCGCCACCCTGGCGCTGGTGCATTGGGCCAGGCAGCCGCACCGGCATCGCTACCTGGTGATCTACGCGCTGCTGATGGCCGCCAGTTTCTATACCCATTACTTCACCAGCCTGTGCGTGCTGGCCCACTGGGCGTGGCTGGCGCTGCTGCGCGGCCATGGCAACCGCTTGGTGCAGCGCCCGGCGTGGTGGCTGGCCAACGTCGCCATCGTCGCCCTGTACGCCCCGTGGATTCCCAGCCTGGTCGGCCTGGTGCAGCACCTGCCCGAGCTGGAAGCGGGCAACGATGTCGGCTGGATCGGCGCGGTGACCCTGGGCTCGCTGCCGTCGATGGTGTGGCAGTACCTGATCCTCAGCGACGGCTTCGACCTGCCGTTGGCGCTGTTCATCAGCGTGCCGGTGCTGCTGGCGGCCATTGTGTTCTGGGTGCTGTGCACCGACCGCCACGCCCTGCGCCTGCCGTCGATGCTGGTGATCTACTGCGTGCTGCCGCTGCTGCTGATCTTCCTCATCTCGTTCAAGACGCCGCTGCTGGTGGACCGCTACATGATGTTCTCGGCGCTGGCCCTGCCGCTGGTGCTGGGCGTGGCGGCCGACCGCCTGGCGCGCCATTCGCGGCCCCTGGCGATGGTCGCGGTGCTGGCCTACGTAGCCCTGCAGGGCGTAGGCCTGCAGCGCAACTATGACGTGGACGATGATCAGTTCGACAAGATGGTGGACTTCGTCAACCAACGCTTCCAGCCCGGCGACCGCATCGTGGTCAGCGACCTGTTCTGGTATTTCGGCTACCTGTACTACAACACCACCGACACCGAGCCGCTGCTGTACACCCCGGCCAAGCCCGACGGCAGTTCGGGCCGCCCCACCGACTACGGCTTCGGCAACCTGGTGGACGAACGCGCCGACCACATCTACGTCGACGCCCTGCAGCAGCTGCCCGCCGACCACCAGCGGGTATGGCTGATCAGCGGCACTGGCGACGTCGACGACTTCGCCTCGATACCCGCCCAATGGCGCAAGGTCGACCAGAAGGTGGTGGGCGACACCGAGGCGCGGCTGTACGAGCGCCCCTGATCAGGGCAGGTAGAGCTTGAAGTTGCCGCCGCCCAGGCTGCCGCCGTTGCTCAGCTGCACGTGGCCCAGCACGCCGTTGCGCTCATGGCGCTCGGCGATGCGCGCGGCGAAGTACAGGCCCAGGCCAGTGCTACCGCTGACCGGGTTGATGCCCTGCACGTAGGCCGACTGCGACTCGATCAGGGCCGGCGGGTAGCCGGGGCCGTCGTCGTTGACGCTGATCACCAGCTGGCCGTCTTCCTCGGCCGCGGTGATATGGATGGCCTCGCGGGCGAAGCGGATGCCGTTGATGATGACGTTGGCCACCACCGAGCCCACCAGCTCGCGGTCGAAGAAACCCAGCGGGCACAGCACGTCCACGTCATAGCTGGCACTGATACCGCGGCTGGCCAGCACTTCCTGGTGCCAGGCCAGCTGCGACTCGATGAAATCGTCCATCTCGTGGTATTCGGGGCGCAGGGGCAGCTGGTTGACGCCCAGTTTGTACAGGCCCAGCAGCTGCACCATCATGCCATTGAGGTTGGCGAACTCGTAGTCGATCACCCCGCGCTCGGCGTTTTCGCGCTGGGCCGGCGGCAGGCTTTGCGACCATTTGCCATGGGCGGTCATCACCGAAGCCAGGGAGTTTTTCATGTCATGCACAATGGAGGCGATGACCATGGAGAAATCCAGACTTGCCTTGTCGTCACTCATGCGCCAAACGCCCTGTTACGCAGTTTCTGGTAGCGCTCGAAGCGCGCGTCGCTCTCGGGCATGTGGCCCACCATCCGCAGCGCCTCGCGGCACTCGGCCAACCCCGCCGCGGTAATCGGCACGCCCTTGGCGTGCAGCAGGCCCTGGGCCAGGTTCAGGGCGATACTGATGTTCTTCGGCTGCAGGGCCATGGCCTTGCGGAACAGCGCCTGGGCCTCGGCAAAACGGCCTTCGCGGTAGGCGCGCACGCCCTCCTGGTTGACGTCGATGGCCACCTTGTTGGCCCCCAGGATCGCGGGGTCATCGGTCTGCTTGGCGATGTTCTGCATCACCGCCGGGTCGTCGCCGTAAATTTCCGCGCAGCTCTTGAGCACGCCCACGCCGGCGTCGGCCTGCCCCAGGTTCTGCAGCTGCGCGGCCACCGACAGGGCGGCCTCGGCGCTGAGGAACTGGTCCATGTCCTGCAGGCGGCCCACGGCCTCCTCGGCCAGCTTGGCCGCGGCCTCCGGGTCTGAACGCTGCAGGCTGGTGGCCTTGATCAGGCGGGTGCGCACCTGGATGCCCTGGTCGTCGCCGTTGTCCTTGGCCACGTCCATCAGGGTCTGGTTCAGCTCCACGCGGCTGCGTGCGTCGAGGCCGGCATCGCCGCCCTTGTTGATCAGCGCCTGGGCGAAGCCGAGGTTGGTTTCCGGGTTCTTGAAGCGCGAATACTGGCCCTGGTTGACCGCCTGGCGGTAGGCACGGGACGAGGTGTCGAAATCCTGGTTCTCCATGGCCAGCTTGCCCAGCAGGCTCTGCCGGCGCACGGCCAGCGGCGACAGTTTCACCGCGTCTTCCAGCACCTGCTGCGCACGCTTGCCGTCGTTGCGTGCCACCAGCACCTCGGCCAGGCCGTCGTACAGCGCCGGCAGCATGGGGAAGGTCTTCAGCGCGCGCTCGTACACGTCCTGGGCTTCGGCCAGCTTCTTGCGCTTGAACAGTTGGCTGCCCAGCAACCCGAATGCCCACGGCGTCGGGCGGTCGGCCAGGATGGTCTTGAGGAAGGCCTCCAGCGGCTCATGCTGGTTCAGGTCACGCAACGCCTCGGCCTTGTAGCGGTGGCACAGCGGCGCGTAGCGGGCGTCTTCCTGAGTGAGACGCGTGCAGGCGGCCAACACCTCCATCGGCAGCTTCTTGTCCAGCGCCTGCAGGATCGGCTTGAGCAGCGTCTTGCGCTGCACCAGCTTCTCCAGGCGCTGGGCCAGGCCGGCGCGGTTGAACGGCTTGGTCAGGTAGGCGTCGGGCTCCCATTCCAGGGCACTCATCACCATGGCCTGGCTGTTCTCGGCGGTCACCATGATGAACACGCTCTCATGGCTGAGCAGCTTGTCCAGCATCAGGTCTTCGAGCACCTGCTGGCCGTTCTTCTTGCCGTCGCCCAGGTTGAAATCGTGCAGCACGAAGTCGTAGCGCTTCTGCGCGCACGCCTTCAGCGCCTGTTCGCCGGTGTCCGCCGTGTCCACGTCCTTCACGCCCAGCTCGCGCAGCATGGAACGCACCGAGCTGCGGAAGTCGGAGAAGTCATCGACGATAAGAAACGATTTTTGGTTGTACGCCAGCATTCGCGATCCCGTCAGGGGAGTGAATATGAGCCCGTTGGGGCTATCCAATACGTGGGCTATCGGCATGGACGGAATTTTCTAGAGGGTGTGCACCCCATGAAAACCGCGCGTTGGCCCGGGTGTGGGACCGCTGGAACGCCTGCGGGGTCACACCATATTGCCACCATACAGCCACCAGTAATGCTGGCCGCGGCCGATTGCCACACGGGTAAAAAGGTAGGCCAGGATTGCCGGGGCGTCTTGCCGGCCTCGTGCAACTTTTGCCTCAAGACACCCCTATTTGAAATAACCCGAACAGACTCAATGGTTAGTTTAATCATTCCAAAATAAACATATACGAAACCCACCGCAACACTTTAACCTGCCGCTAAATAACAGTAATAGCGCATTGAAAATAATGTGCGCCATTACTCATTTTCTGACAATTAAATTTTATCCGCCCCTCCTGCACGATGAGGTAATGCATCATGCACGCAACAATAGAACGCACCACTGATATCAACTTGCGGATCTTTGATATCCGCCAACGCATCATGGCGCAGTGTGCGGAACTACGCCGCCGCCATCCGCTGTTGAATCATCAGGACGCCTTGGGGGCCAGTATTCTGCTTATCGCCATGAGCGCCATGATCAGCACTTCGGCGCTTTACCTGGGCGGGCAGATACCCTGGTGGGCCTGCGTGCTCGCAAACGCCTTTTTCACCTCGTTCCCCCACGAACTGGAGCATGACCTGCTCCACCGTCTCTATTTCCGCAGCCGCCCCGTGGCGCAAAACCTGATGATGGCGCTGTCCTGGCTAACCCGCCCCACGGCCATCAACCCCTGGGTGCGGCGGGAGCTGCACATCAACCACCACAAGGCTTCGGGCACCGATACCGACCTTGAAGAGCTGACCCTGTCCAATGGCACACCCTGGGGAATACTGCGAGGGCTAATGGTCAGCGACCTGATGATTGGCGCGGCGGTGATGGTTACGCGTGCCAAGACATGGCGTGAACGCAAACAGCTGCTCGATACTGGCTTGAAAGCCTATTTACCGCTCACCGCACTGACGTGGGCAGCCTGGTATGTATTCCTCGGTTTTCACCTTCTTCAGGGCATCGGTGATTTATCTGCACTACCGTTCCACTTCTCCACCTCATTGCTGAATGCCATGCAATGGCTCGATGCTGTGGTAGTAATCATTATCGCCCCCAATATCCTGCGCAACTTCTGCCTGAACTTCATCACCTCGAACATTCATTACTATGGCGATATAAACCCCAAGGACCTTACCCAGCAAGTGCAGGTGCTCAACCCCTGGTGGCTGTGGCCGCTGCAGGCGTTCTGCTGCAACTTCGGCGGCACCCACGTGATTCACCATTTCGTGGTGATGGAGCCGTTTTACATCCGCCAGTTGAGCGTGTCGGCGGCGTACCGGGCGATGCGGGAGAACGGGGTGCGGTTTAATGATTTCGGGACGTTTGGGCGGGCTAATAGATGGGAGCCCAAAGCGTGACTCAACCTATGGGGTGAGCCAGGCTCACCCCAATTTTTTCAGAGGCACTTAGATTGCGCAGCGCCGACTCAGAAAGGTCCCACCCCAAAATAGCCACTGTCCTAACGACATCCCCTCACGCCTGCTCATAAAGTCCCCTGCTTCAACCACCCTCGCCCCGCTCGCCTCCCATGCGCTCAAACGATCGACAAAGGCGTAGCCGTTCGGATACAGTAAAAGCTGATGAGTCAATACACGATAAGGACGACAATACAGTTCGATTCCTGGCTTTCCAACCTGAAGGACCGTAATGCCAGAGGTGTCATAATCAGACGCATAGAGCAGGCAGAAAACGGCAATTGGGGCGACTGCGCATCTGTCGGCGCAGGAATCAGCGAAATGCGCGTATTTGTGGGGCCGGGCTACAGGATCTATTTTGCCCGCTTCGGCACAATCCTTTACATGCTGCTCAATGGCAGCGACAAGGCCGATCAACACCGCGCCATAAAAGCAGCCAAACTTATCTTGGCCGAACTCCAGGAGCAGCCACATGGCTAAATCCAAGCCTTTTGATCCGGAAGATATGCCAATCATCTCCATCGCCGAATCCAGCACAATCCCGTTCGAAGCGTCACGCTACCTGGATAACGACGAAACCATCAGCGCCTACCTCTCCGCCAGCCTGCAAGAGGCTGACCCAAACGCGTTTTTGAAAGCCTTGTCGCAAGTCGCCAAGGCAAGAGGGATGACGCAGTTGGCGAAGGAGACCGGATTGAGCCGGGAAAGCCTGTATAAAGCGCTGCAGGAAGGCGCAAAACCTCGATACGACACCGTGTTGAAGGTTATCGGTGCGCTGGGCTTGCAATTGACGGCACAGCCAAGCACTTCCGGCACAGCGACCACCTTCTTTCATCCCCCCCAAAGACCGTAGCACCAGCGGCGTTCGCCTTGAGGTCATCCGTAGACTGCGCTGGCCTTTGTCCACGCTGAAAATCCTCAGCGTACTCGCGGGCCAGCGCAGCCTGGCGGCAGCGGCTACAACACCCCCCCCTTTAGCAGCGGCCGCAGGCCGCGTCATTGGCGCCGCCTGCGGCAGCTGCTACGGGTGTTGGGCCGCCCGTGCGCGCTTTGCCGCCACGGCCCTGTCCAGGGTCAGGTTGGCACAATCGATGAAGATGTACGCCAGATAGGTCAGGGCCTCTTCGTCATGCAGCTCACCAGCTTGGGGATCGAGGCCAATCATTATCCCATCTCAGGATAATTTGCCCGTAGCAGCGGCCGCCAGGCCGTGTCCGGCCGCAGCGCGGAGTATCTGCGAATGCGCAGTGCCCTTTTCGCGGGTAGAACCCGCTCCCACAAAGACTGTCGTTGCAAAAAATGCGCACAAACAAAAAACCCCGCAGCTTCTCAGCTGCGGGGCTCTTCGATATATGGCGGAGAGATAGGGATTTGAACCCTAGGTACTGTCGCCAGTACAACGGATTTCGAATCCGTCCCGTTCGGCCACTCCGGCATCTCTCCAGTGGCGCGCATGATACCAGCGTTTTCTGAAAAGGCGAAACCTTTTTTGAAAAAAATTTGCGTGGTATCAAACGCTTGCGTGAGCTTGCCGAATTACAGCGGCACGCCCAGGCGTTTGGCGACTTCTTCGTAGGCTTCGATCACGTCGCCCAGACCCTGGCGGAAGCGGTCCTTGTCCATTTTTTTCTTGGTGTCCTTGTCCCACAGGCGGCAGCCGTCAGGGCTGAACTCGTCGCCCAGGACGATCTGGCCGTGGAACAGGCCGAATTCCAGCTTGAAGTCCACCAGCAGCAGGCCGGCGTCGTCGAAGAGCTTGTTCAGCACTTCGTTGACCTTCAGCGACAGCTCTTTCATCTTCGCCAGTTGCTCGGCGGTGCCCCAGCCGAACGCAACCACGTGGGACTCGTTGATGAACGGGTCGCCCTTGGCGTCGTCCTTCAGGAACAGCTCGAAGGTGTACGGGTTCAGCTTCAGGCCTTCTTCCACGCCCAGGCGCTTCACCAGGCTGCCGGCAGCGTAGTTGCGCACCACGCACTCGACCGGAATCATGTCCAGCTTCTTCACCAGGCACTCGTTGTCGCCCAGCAGCTTGTCGAACTGGGTAGGGATACCCGCTTCTTCCAGCTTCTGCATGATGAAGGCGTTGAACTTGTTGTTCACCATGCCCTTGCGGTCCAGCTGTTCGATGCGCTTGCCGTCGAACGCCGAGGTGTCGTTGCGAAACAGCAGGATCAGGCGGTCGGCGTCGTCGGTCTTGTAAACCGATTTGGCTTTGCCACGGTAGAGTTCTTCACGTTTTTCCATGATGGGCTCCGCTTGCTAAGTAGATGGGCTAGGCGATTTCACGCCAGTCGAGCCCTGCATCTTGATCGGCCAGTTGCAGCCAGTCCGGGTCGCACCCCAGGGTGTCGACAAAACATTGCCGGGCCAGCTGCGGCAGGTTGTTCTTGCTGCTGAGGTGGGCCAGCACCAGGTGTTGCAGGTTTTGCCAGCCCAGCTCCGACACCAGGTTCGCGGCCTGGTGGTTGTTCAAATGTCCCAGGGAGCCGCCCACCCGCTGTTTCAGAAACATCGGGTAGTGGCCCCGGGCAAGCAGGTCGCGGCAATGGTTGGACTCGATCACCAGCGCATCGAGGCCCTGGTAACTGTCCATGACACGCCCGCAGTACGAGCCCAGGTCGGTCAGCACGCCGAGGCGCCGCTGGCCATCGCTGAACACGTACTGGGTGGGCTCCAGCGCATCGTGCGCCACGCCCACCACGTTGATCTTCAGTGCGTCGACTTCCAGCACGTCGCCACACGCCACGAAACCGGTGGGTTCCACGGGTTTGCGCAGGGCGCGGTGGGTGCCGCGGCTCAGGTACACCGGAATATTGTAGCGCCGCGACAGCAAACCCACGCCATGCACGTGGTCGGCATGTTCGTGGGTGACCAGGATGGCGCTCAATTGTTCGGGGCTGACGCCCAGGCGGGCCAGCCGACGTTCGGTTTCACGCAGGGAGAAACCGCAGTCGACCAGCACGTAGGTGCCTTGGTGAACCACCAGCGTGCCATTCCCTTGGCTGCCGCTACCGAGAATGGCGAAGCGCACTTAACCCAGGTTGTCCTGGATCACGCTCAACACGCGACGGGCCACATCGGCCGGTGCCACGGTATTGATGTTCTTCTCGACGGTAACCTGGATGTTGTCACCCACCTTGCTCAGGCGAACCTGGTAGCGCTCGGCGCGTGCCTCGATCTCTTCCTTGCTCGGCTCGCTGCCGAACAGGCGGCTGAAGAAGCCTGGCTTGTCATCCTTCTTGACGGGTTTTTCCGCCAGGTTGATGTAGTACAGGCCCAGGCTGCGGTTGATGTCTTCCACCTTCCACTGGCCGTGGTCCAGGGCGCGGCCAACGCTGGACCAGGCGCGGTCCAGGTCCGTGCCCACGTTCAGCACCGGGTTGCCGCTGCCGTCTTCGCTCAGGGCCACGCGGCTCGGGGCGTCAAAGTCACGCGCAGCCAGCAGCGACACCGAGCCGCCCTTCTGGGCGCTGCGGGTCATGCTGGCAAGCATTTCGTCCACCAGGGCCACGTCGGCACCGGCGTTGGTCGGCATTTTCGGGAAGTCGACCGACTGGCTGCTGCCCGAAGGGCGGCTGACGGTGGTCACGTAGACTTCACTGGTGTTGCGCTGCACGCCCGGCTCGATGCGCACGCGCACGCGGGTCTCGCCGTCGCCGCTGGCGGCAGAGGCTTGCAGGCGCTTGGCCATGGACGCCGACAGCTCGTCATAACGCTGCCAGGCGGTGGTGAACTCACCGGTCTGCGGGCGCTCGTCGGCGATGCGGAAGCCGTTGTCCTCGAAGAACTGGTGGGCCACCGGCCAGGTTTCAGCCGGCGGGTGCTCGGACAGGATCCAGTGGGCGTCGCCGTTCTTCTGCAAGGTGTAGTCGGTAGCTTCCTGGGACGCTTGCAGCGGCAGCGGGCGCGGCACCTGGTACTCGCCGGTGCGCTGGGCCTCATCGGCGACGTTGCGCGGGATCGGCAGCAGTGGGTCCAGGCGCTTGTCCAGCGCCAGGCCTTCAGGGGTCTGCATGGGCGCCGTCTGACGGGCCTCCAGGTAATCGCTGCCACGGTCACGGAAGTAACCATTCTCGCCCCACAGCCAACTGCAGCCGCTGGTGCTCGAAATCACCAGGGCAAGGGCGGAAAGACCGGCCAATCGCTTCATGCGTTGTACTTCCTCAATTAGACCAGGACGCCGGTCTGGCGCAGGGCCTGACGCAGCGTTTCGTGATAAGGGGCGCTCAACCAGGTGAGCGGCAGGCGAATGCCTTCAGGCATCAGGCCCATTTCGTGCAGTGCCCATTTCACGGGAATCGGGTTGGCTTCCAGGAACAGGTTCTTGTGCAGCGGCATCAGTTGCTCGTTGATGGCGCGGGCCTGCTCGGCCTCGCCACGCAGGGCAGCGGCGCACATTTCGTGCATGGCGCGCGGCGCAACGTTGGCGGTGACCGAGATGTTGCCCTTGCCACCCAGCAGGATCAGCTCGACTGCGGTCGGATCATCGCCGGACAGCAGCAGGAAGTCGCTGGAGACGCCGGCCAGGATGTCCTTGGCGCGCTGCAGGTCGCCGGTGGCTTCCTTGATACCGATGATGTTCTTCACGGTGGACAGGCGGATCACGGTCTCGGCCTTCATGTCGCAGGCGGTGCGGCCTGGCACGTTGTAGAGGATCTGCGGGATGTCCACGGCCTCGGCGACGTGCTTGAAGTGCTGGTACAGGCCTTCCTGGGTCGGCTTGTTGTAGTACGGGGTCACCAGCAGGCAGGCGTCGGCGCCGGCTTCCTTGGCGTTGCGGGTCAGTTCCACCGCCTCGCGGGTGGAATTGGCACCGGTGCCGGCGATGACCGGGATACGACCGGCCACCTGCTCGACCACGCGGTGGATCACATCGATGTGTTCCTTGTAGTCCAGGGTCGCGGACTCGCCGGTGGTGCCCACGGCGACGATGGCATCAGTGCCTTCCTTGAGATGGAAGTCCACGAGTTTGCTGAGGCTGTCCCAGTCGAGACGACCTTCTGCGTCCATGGGTGTGACCAGTGCCACCATACTGCCCGCAATCATGCAACCGCTCCTGCCGGAAAAAGAGAGCGGTAATGGTACTGGGGCCATGTGCCTTGCACAAGCGAAGTACCACCTCGCGAGCATTCCCCTTGGCGCCGCTTTTCGCTACCCTTCAGACTTTGATCGGTACCGGTGGGCGTGTTTGTCCGGTTTGCAACGCGTTCCAAGCACTGCAAACCCCTGATCCTGAGCCGCCGATCCCCTGCCAACGGGCGTTTTGCGCGCCGTTGCCGGCATCGTGCCCGGCTACCATGGGGTCACGCGGGCCAGCCTTCATGTCCATTTGTGTACTGACCGCTCATCGCTTTAGGAATGCTGCATGTCCACCCCCACAGTTCGCGAACAATTCCTTGTCATCAGTGCCCTTGGCCCTAACCCCATGGAGCTGACCAACGTCCTGTGCCGGGCCAGCCACGACAGTCGCTGCTCGGTGGTGACCTCGCGCCTGACCCGCCACGGCGAGTGCAGTGCCCTGGTACTGCAGGTGTCGGGCAACTGGGACGCCCTGGCGCGCCTGGAAACCAGCCTCGGCTCGCTGGCCAAGAAGCACGGCTTCACCGTCAACCTGGTGCGCAGCGCCACCCTGGAAACCCGCCCGCTGTCGCTGCCCTACGTGGCCTACGTCAGCTCGGTGTACCGCTCGGACATCATCAACGAGCTGTGCCAGTTCTTCATCGACCACCACGTGGAACTGGAGAACCTGACCTGCGACACCTACCAGGCACCGCAGACCGGCGGCACCATGCTCAACGCCACCTTCACCGTGACCCTGCCGCCTGGCGTGCAGATCAGCTGGCTGCGCGACCAGTTCCTGGACTTCGCCGACGCCCTGAACCTGGACGCGCTGATCGAGCCCTGGCGCCCCACCAACCCCATCTGACAAGGACTTGCCCATGGCAGTTGAAATCGGCCAGCCGGTCGCGGACTTCGAAGCCCCGGCCACTGGCGGCCAGTCGGTCAGCCTGAGCGCCCTGAAGGGTCGCCAGGTGGTGATCTACTTCTACCCCAAGGACAGCACCCCGGGCTGCACCACCGAGGGCCAGGGTTTCCGTGACCAGCACGAAGCCTTCGCGGCGGCCAACACCGTGGTGTTCGGCGTGTCCCGCGACGGCATCAAGAGCCATGAGAACTTCAAGGCCAAGCAGGCGTTCACCTTCGAGCTGATCAGCGACAAGGACGAGGCCCTGTGCCAGCTGTTCGACGTGATCAAGCTGAAGAAGCTGTACGGCAAGGAATACCTGGGCGTGGACCGCAGCACCTTCCTGATCGACCAGAATGGCGTGCTGCGCCAGGAATGGCGCGGCGTGAAGGTACCCGGCCACGTCGACGCGGTGCTGGCTGCCGCCCAGGCCCTGCACAGCGCCTGACCTGTGGGAGCTGGCTTGCCAGCGAGCTGTTGGGGCCCGAAAAGCTCGCTGGCAAGCCAGCTCCCACAACACCGCCGTTCGTTACAGAATCGGCGACACCTGCGGCTCGTTGCGCGGCCACGCGTCCAGCACTGCCTTGAACAAGGTGGCCAGCGGGATGGCGAAGAAGATCCCCCAGAAGCCCCACAGCCCGCCAAACAGCAGCACCGCGCAGATGATCGCCACCGGGTGCAGGTTCACCGCACCGGCGAACAGCAGCGGCACCAGCACGTTGCCATCCAGGGTCTGGATGATGCCGTACACCGCCATCAGGTAAATGAACTGGTCACCCCAGCCCCACTGGAACAGCGCGATCAGGGTCACCGGCACGGTCACCACCACCGCGCCCACGTAGGGCACCACCACCGACAGCCCGACCAGCAGCGCCAGCAGGGCCGCGTAGTTCAGGCCCAGGGCGACGAAGGCTATATATGTGGCGACGCCGCAGATGATGATCTCGATCACCTTGCCACGGATGTAGTTGGCGATCTGCCGGTTCATTTCCTGGCCCACGCGGGTGATCAGCGCCCGCTCGCGCGGCAGGTAGCCCTTCACCCAGCGGGCGATCATGACCCGGTCCTTGAGGAAGAAGAACACCAGGATCGGCACCAGCACGAAGTAGATCATGATGTTCACCAGCAACGGCAGGCTCGACAGCGAGAACGTCAGCGCCCACTGGCCGAACTTGCCGATCTCGCCGCGCGCCGCCTCGATGGCCTGCAGCACCTGCTCGTCCGACACCAGGTGCGGGTAGCGCTCGGGCAGCAGCAGCAACAGCGACTGCCACTTGCCAAGCATGCCCGGCAGCTCGTTGAACAGGGTGATCAACTGGTGCCACAGCAGCGGCACCAGCACCAGCATGAACACCGCCAGAGCGCTCATGAACAGCGCAAACACCAGGGCCACCGCCACCCCCGAGGGCACGCGCAGGCGCTCAAGGCCGGTGACCAGCCCCTGCATCAGGAACGCCAGGACCATGCCCGCCAGCACCGGCGCCAGCATGCCGCCCAGGGTCAGCACGGCCGTGAACGCCAGCACCAGCAGCACCGTGAGCACCACCGCTTCTTCATCCGAGAAGTAACGCTGTATCCAGTCGCGAAGCACTTTGAACATCAGTTTTCCTTGTTATGAGAAGCGGGCACGCACGCTCAGGCTTTCTTCAGCCAATAGGTATAAACCCCGTCCCGAACAGTTTCGTGTAACAGGGCATGACCTGCCAACCGGGCAAAGCTGTGAAAATCGCGCTGGGAACCAGCGTCGGTGGCGATGACTTTCAGCACCGCCCCGGCCTGCAGCCGGTTGAGTTCCATCTTCGCCTTGAGCAATGGCAACGGGCAATTGAGACCGCTGGCGTCGAGCTCGGCGTCACACTGTACTGCGTCGGTCATGGCCTTTTTTTCTCCGGGGCACGGCAAGCTGGCGGGGTTGGCCGCCTAGAATACCTCATGCGCGGCCCCCTCTGGTCGTGGAAGGATGACCCGGCTACAGTAAGGTCTTTCTCGACTCAGAGCCCCGTGCATGTCTTTATTGCGCCCCACCCTGCTGACGCTGGCCTGCCTGCTGGCCCTGCCGGGCCATGCCGACGACTTGCCGTCACTTGGCGATGCCAGTTCGGCCATTGTCTCCCCGCAGCAGGAGCATGACCTGGGCCGTGCCTGGCTCGGGCTGCTACGCAGCCAGGTCGGCCAGCTGTCCGACCCCCAGCTCAAGGATTACGTCGAAACCACCGTGTACCGCCTGGCCGAAAGCAGCCAGCTGGACGACCACCGCCTGGAATTCATCCTCATCGACAGCAAGGAGCTCAACGCCTTCGCTGCCCCCGGCGGCATTGTCGGGGTGAACGGCGGGCTGTTCCTCAACGCCGACACCGAAGGCCAGTACGCCGGCGTGATGGCCCACGAACTCTCCCACTTGGCGCAACGGCACTTCGCCCGCGGCGTGGAAGAACAGAAGCGCATGCAGATGCCGGTAATGGCCGCCTTGCTGACGGGCATCGTGCTGGCAGCCACCGGTGCCGGTGACGCCGGCATCGCCACCATCATGGGCAGCCAGGCGGCGGCGATCCAGTCGCAACGGGCGTTCTCGCGTGAAAACGAGAGCGAGGCGGACCGCGTCGGCCTGGTCACCCTGCAGAAGGCCGGCTACGACCCGCGCAGCATGCCCGACATGTTCGAGAAGCTGGCGCGCCAGTACCGCTTCGACGCCAAGCCGCCGGAATTCCTGCTCACCCACCCGGTCACCGAAGCGCGGATCGCCGACACCCGCAACCGCGCCGAGCAGTTCCCCAAGGGCGGCATCGAGGACAGCCTGCGCTTCCAGCTGATCAAGAAACGCGTGGAGCTGATCTACGAGGACACCCCCGGCATGGCCGCCAAGCGCTTCCGCGCCCTGCTGGACGAGAACCCCAAGTCCGACCCGGCCCGCTACGGCCTGGCCATCGCCCAGATCAAGAGCAGCCAGTTGAACGACGCGCGCGAGAACCTCAAGCCGCTGCTGGCCAAGGCGCCCAATGACATCACCTACAACCTGGCGGCGGTGGACCTGGACGTGGCCGCCAACAAGCTAAGCGACGCCCAGGCACGGGTCGACCGCCTGCTGGGCCTGTACCCCGGCAACTTCCCGCTCAACCAGGTGCGGGTCGACCTGCTGATCAAGCAGAGCCGCACCGCCGATGCCGAGAAGGCCCTGGAAGACCTGCTGCGCTCGCGCCCCAACGACCCGGACGTGTGGAACCAGGTGGCCGACACCCGCGGCGCCAACGGCAACATCATCGGGCTGCACCAGGCCCGCGCCGAATACTTCGCCCTGGAAGGCGACTTCCGCCAGGCCCAGCAGCAGCTGGACTTCGCCAAGCGCCGGGCGGCCAACAACTTCCAGCTGGCCTCGCGCATCGACGCGCGCCAGAAGGACCTGGCCGAGCAGGAGCGCATGGTCAAGGAAATGATGCGCGGGTGATGTACCCGGACGCGGCCTGCGGCCGCTGCTACAGCGGGTTTCCTGTAGCAGCGGCCGCCAGGCCGCGTCCCCCACCATCAGCTATACTTTTTCCCCGCCACGGAAGGAGTTAGCCGCGCCAACGGTTTTTTTCGCGGCCCATTCGACAAATTTTTCACCATTGACGGCCAGCGTCTAAGCTTCAGGCAGGTACGATGAAATTACCTGATTGGGCTGACGACTATGGGCGCTTTGTGGCAGACAGAACCCACCAAGACTGCGGTACCCACCGACAGTCCGGCTGAACCACCGACCCCGAAACCTGCACGCCAGCGCCATTTGTGGCGCCGCCTGTTCTGGCTGCTGGTGCTGATCGGCCTGGTGGCACTGGCCTTCGCCATGCGCGCCGAGATGCGCACCTCCAAGCTGCAAGCCCGCGAATTCAGCCGCTACGCCAAGGATTTGACCTACACCCTGGCTCCCGGCCCCAGCGACTCCATCGCCTACCCTGGCGAAGGCCCGTTCGACAAGCGCCTGGGCTACAGCGACCTGGGCCAGTTCCTGCCCCGGCTGATCAAGCGCGACTACGCGATCGAGGCGCAGACGCGCTTCTCGCCTTCGTTGATGGCCTACTACGATCGCGGCCTGTTCATCCCCTATTCCGAGAAGATCCAGGCCGGCCTGACCATTACCGACTGCAAGGCCGACGTGCTCTACGAATTCCACTACCCGCAGCAGCTGTACGCGCAGTTCCAGGACATTCCGCCGGTGGTGGTCAACAGCCTGCTGTTCGTGGAAAACCGCAGCCTGCTCGACCCGCGCGAACCGCTGCTGAACCCGGCGGTGGACTGGCCGCGTTTCGGCAAGGCGGCCTACACCCAGGTGGCGAAGATCTTCGCCCTGCCCGGCCAGTCGGCGGGCGGCAGCACCCTGGCCACGCAGCTGGAAAAGTACCGGCACTCCCCGGACGGCCTTACCGTGTCGGGCGGCGAGAAGATCCGCCAGATGGTGTCCGCCAGCGTGCGCGCCTACCAGGATGGCCCCGACACCCTGGAAGCACGCCAGCGCATCGTGCGCGACTACCTCAACAGCGTGCCGCTGTCGGCCGTGCCCGGCCACGGTGAGGTGCACGGCATGGCCGAGGGCCTGCGGGTGTGGTACGGCGCCGATTTCGCCCGGGTCAATCAGGTGCTGTCGTCCACCGACAACAGCCCGAAAATCCTCGCCGAGCGCGGCCTGGCCCTGCGCGAAGTGCTGTCGCTGATGATCGCCCAGCGCCGCCCCTCGCACTTCCTGTCCAAGGGCCATGACGAGCTGGCACAGCTCACCGACAGCCACATCCGCCTGCTGGCCGCCAACAACGTCATCGACCAGCCCCTGGCCGACGCCGCCCTGGCCAGCAAGGTCAGCTACCGCGACTGGGTGCTGGAACCGACCATCCAGCCCATCGAGACCAACAAAGGCATCAGCGTGGCGCGCACCCGCCTGTCCACCCTGCTCAACCGCCCGCTGTACGACCTTGACCGTCTGGACCTGTCAGCCACCAGCACCCTGCAGAATGACCTGCAGCTGCAGGTCACCGACTACCTCAAGCACCTGGCCGACCCCGCCTATGCCCAGCAACTGGGGCTGATTGGCGAGCACCTGCTGACCCCCGCCAGCACCCCCGAGGTGAAATACAGCTTCACCCTGATGGAGCGCACCCCGGACGGCTCGCGCGTGCGGGTACAGACCGACAACACCGACCAGCCGTTCGACATCAACGAAGGCAGCAAGCTGGAGCTGGGCTCCACCGCCAAGATGCGCGTGCTCACCAGCTACCTGGAGATCATCAGCGAGCTGCACGACAAGTACGGCGCCCAGGCACCTGCCGAGCTGAAGAAAGCCGACATCAACGAGCAGGACCGCCTCAGCCGCTGGGCCGTGGACTACCTGATGCAGAACAAGGACCACGCCCTCAAGCCCATGCTCGACGCCGCCCTGGAGCGCAAATACTCGGCCAGCCCCGGCGAAAGCTTCTTCACCGGCGGCGGCATGCACACCTTCAAGAACTTCCGCAACGAGGACAACGGGCGCATTCCCACGCTCAAGGAAGCCCTGCGCGAATCCATCAACCTGCCGTTCATACGGCTGATGCGCGACATCGTCCGCTACACCACCTACAACGGCCCCAACAACAGCGCCGAACTGCTCAAGGACGACGGCGACCCCCGCCGCCAGGAATACCTGGCGCGCTTCGCCGACAAGGAAGGCAGCGACTTCCTGCTGCGCTTCTATAAACGCTACCAGGGCAAGAGCGCCCAGGAACGCCTGGACACCTTCCTCGACGGCCTGCACCCCACCGCCTCGCACCTGGCCGCGGTGCACCGCTACCTGTACCCCACCGCCAGCCAGGCCACCTTCGAAAGCTTCGTGCGCTCGCACCTGGGCAAGGGCGAGACGGTCACTGAAAAACGCCTGGGCGAGTACTACGACAGCTATGGCCCCGGCCACTGGGACCTGCCCGACCAGGGCTACATCGCCCGCGTCCACCCGCTGGACCTGTGGCTGGTGGGCTACCTGATGCAACACCCCGACGCCAAGTTCAGCGAGGCGGTGACCGCCAGCCACTTCGAGCGCCAGGAAGTCTACGGCTGGCTGTTCAAAAGCCGCCACAAGAGCGCCCGCGACAGCCGCATACGCACCATGCTGGAAATCGAGGCGTTCCTCGACATCCACCGGCGCTGGGCGCGCCTGGGCTACCCGTTCGACCACCTGGTACCGTCGCTGGCCACCGCCATCGGCAGCTCCGGCGACCGCCCCGCCGCCCTGGCCGAGCTGATCGGTATCATCCAGAACGACGGCGTGCGCCTGCCGGTGCTGCGCATCGACAGCCTGCACTTCGCCGCCGGCACCCCGTATGAAACCGAGGTAACCGCAGCGCCGGACAAGGCCCGCCAGGTGCTCAAGCCGGAAATTGCCCAGGCCATGCGCGAAGCGCTGTCGCAGGTGGTGGACGCCGGTACCGCGCGGCGCGTGTCGGGCAGCTTCAAGACCGCCGACGGCACCGCGCTGGTGATGGGCGGCAAGACCGGCACCGGCGACAACCGCATCGAGAGCTTCGGCGCGCGTGGCCGGGTGCTGGGCTCCAAGGCCATCAACCGCACCGCCACCTTCGTGTTCTACATTGGCCAGAACCACTTCGGCACCCTCACCGCCTTCGTCCCCGGCCGCGCCGCCGAAGGCTTCCGCTTCACCTCGGCACTGCCGGTGCAGGTGCTCAAGGGCATGGCGCCAATGCTGACGCCGTACGTGCAGCCGGGCGCCGCCACCCAATGCAAGGTGCCCAACCAAAGCACCGCCGCCAGGTAAACCCTACGCCAATCTGCGTAGCCGCTGCCGAAGGCTGCGCTGGCCCTTGAGTTCACTGGAGATCTTTGGTGAATGATGGGGCCAGCGCAGCCTGCGGCAGCGGCTACGGGGCCCAGGCGTCCCGTGCATTGCCCAGATGAGAACCATTCGTCTTTTGTGCTTGCGCAATTCTAAGATATATCTTACGGTATATCTTAAGTAACCAAGCGAAGAGAAAAAGACGATGAGAGACCACCATCACCCCCACCCCCGCCGCGAGTTCGGCGACGGCCATGACGGCCTGGAACGCCGCCCCGGCCGCGAGCGCGGCGGCCGCGGCCCCCGTGTGTTCGCCCCCGGCGACCTGAAATTGCTGCTGCTGGCCCTGGTGGCCGAGCAGCCCTGCCACGGCTATGACCTGATCCGCCAGATCGAAGGCATGTTCGACGGTGCCTACAGCCCAAGCCCTGGCGTCATCTACCCGACCCTGACGTTCCTGGAAGAAAGCGAGCTGGTCCAGGGCGACGCCCAGGGCGGCAAGAAACTCTACACCGCCACCGACGCCGGCCGCGCCTCGCTGGGCGACCAGGCCATTGCCCTGGAAGGCGTGCGTACCCGCATCGACGTGAGCAAGCGCGCCCTGCGCGGCCACGACCGCCCGGCCGAGATTCACGAAGCCGTGCATAACCTCCGCCATGCCCTGCAGCTGCACCACGGCCGCTGGAGCCCTGAAGAGATCGTGCGGGTCCGCGACCTGCTCACCAGTACTGCCAAGGCCATCGTCGATGGCCCCGCCACTGCTTACCCCGCTCAGGAGAAGTCCGTATGAAGGTAGAGAACACTCACGGCGTGCACCGCGTCATGCACGAAATCAAGCGCCGCCGCCTGGACGTGTTGCGCGTTACCCAGCTGACCCCGCGCATGCGCCGCATCACCGTGGGCGGCCCGGAGCTGGAGGGTTTCCTGAGCCTGGGCGCCGACGACCACATCAAGCTGATGTTCCCGCGCAACGCCGAGGAACAGGCGGCCCTGCTGACCCTGAAACTGGGCGGCCCCAGCGAAGGCCCGAAACCGGCCATGCGCGACTACACCCCGCGGCGCATCGACCTGGCCGCCGGCGAACTGGACATCGACTTCGTGATTCACGGTGACGGCCCTGCCTCCACTTGGGCCGAGCAGGCCGCACCGGGCCAGCACCTGTACATCGGCGGCCCGCGCAGCTCCACCATCGTCCCGGATATCTTCGACAGCTACCTGCTGATCGGCGACGAAACCGCCATCCCGGCCATCGCCCGGCGCCTGGAAGAACTGCCGGCCAACCGCAAGGCGCTGGTGGTGATTGAAATCGAGAACGCCCAGGAGCAGCAGGTGCTCAGCAGCGCCGCGCAAGTGGAAGTGATTTGGGTGGAGCGCCACGCCAGCGAACACGCGCTGCTGGCCGCCGTCACCGACCTGACCATCCCCACGGGCGAGCTGTACGCCTGGGTGGCCACCGAAGCGGCGCTGTCGCGCCAGGTGCGCAAGGTGCTGCTGGACCACCATCACCTGGGCGAGTCTGCCGAGGTCAAGGCCGTGGGCTACTGGCGCCTCGACGAAAACGACGAAGGCTGACACCCCCGTAGCAGCTGCCGAAGGCTGCGTCCGAGGCCATCCGCTAAACCGCGGCGCCTGGGACGCGGCCTTTGGCCGCTGCTACGCGACTGTGCGGCGGGCTTGCCAGCGGTCCACGCCCACCAGCGTGAAGGAAATGGCCACGAAGCCGAGCAGAATCACCAGCGCATTCACCACCACCCGCCCATACCCCAGCGTGCCCACGTCGATGAACGGATAGGGGTACACGCCAATCTCGCTTCCGCGCAGCAGGCAATAGCCGAAATACACGATGGGATAGACCATCCACGCCACCACGTGCCGGGCCCGCAGGCTGCCCTTGGGCACGCACCACCACCAGAACGCCACGAACACCGGCGGCAAGATGTCATGCAGCAGCTCGTTCACCACCCACTGCACCCCTTGCGGGTGCCAGGTGTTGCGCAGCAGCAGGCTGTAGGCCACGCCCACCAGGATAATGCTCGCCGTCACCCCCGAACTCACCCAGGGCCGCAGCCAGAACGACGCCGCGTTGCCACCCTGCGCCCGCGCCGTGGCTGTCAGCACGATGGCCACCAGGGTGTTGGTGAGAATGGTGAAGTAGCTGAAGAAGTGCAGCACCCCGCCCACCAGGCTCGCCTGGTCGGCCAGCCGCCCCTGCAGGATCAATAGCAGCTGCATCGTCAGGGCCAGCCAGGCGGCCCAGGCCGACAGGGTGACGAACAGGCGCAGCGGGCGCGATGGCAGGGGGTTATGCATACAGGTCAGTCCTCGACAGGCCGTTTGGTGCGGGCCAGCTTCACGTACAGGCGCTCCACCTTCTCCCGCGCCCAGGGCGTCTTGCGCAGGAAGGTCAGGCTCGACTTGATGCTGGGGTCGCTCTTGAAGCAGCGGATATCAATGCGCTCGGCCAGCCCTTCCCAGGTGTAGTGGGTGACCAGCGCAGTGAGAATCTGCTCCAGCGTGACACCGTGCAGCGGGTTGTTTGTGGTTTGGGTCATGCCTGGCTCCAGCCGTGTGAGGGGTGCGCACCATAGCCGAGCCGTACGGCAGCGGGAAGACCTTAGCGCCGCGGCCCGGGCTGGCTAATAGGCGCTTTCTGCGCACCTTGTAGGATATTTCCTAATTTACCACTGTGGGGCCGGGCTGGCGGCGGTTGGCAGATTTAACCGCGGCGGCGTGACGCGGCCCTGTGGCCGCTGCCACGGGGGCGGGCGACGCTTGTTCGCGGGTGCATGACTAAAGATTAAGCCACCGCGCACGTTCGCCAAGGGACACTGAAGAAATTTTCATGGCTGCGAAAGGTCGATATTCAGGCGGTTCGGCGGGGTCCGGCTATTGTTACGCCACTAGCAACTATGCATGTTGCATAAGCGTCTTTTAATAACAAAAAAACCTCTATATCCTCCGCCACCCGCAACTGAAACGATTTTTTTGCGTAATAAAACCTACATTCTTCATTGACATTAATGCCATCGAAGAATGTACCGTTTGGTTAATAATTAAAGATCCTTAATAAATGCCAAAATTCGAACTTCGCCGCGCCCGCGTCGCCGGCCGCATCAACGTATCGCCGACCCTGCGCCTGCTGGGCGGCATGACTGCCCTGGGCCTGGCTTCCTGCGTCCAGGCAGCACCGGCCTTCGACGCCGACTCGCCCTACATGCTGGGCGACTGGGGCGGCAAGCGCACCGAGCTGCACGACCTGGGCTACGACTTCAAGATGGAGTACGTGGGCGAATCGGGTTCGAACCTGCACGGCGGCTACAACCATGACCACGCCACCCGCTACAGCGACCAGTTCGCGCTGGGCATGCACATGGACCTGCAGAAGATCCTGGGCTGGCACGACGCCGAGTTCCAGCTGACCCTGACCGACCGCAACGGTGACAACATCACCAACGACCGCGTGGCCGACCCACGCACCGGCGGCATCAGCTCGTCCCAGGAAGTGTATGGCCGTGGCAGCATCGTGCGCATCACGCAGATGTACTACGAGCAGAAGTTCTTCGACCAGGCGCTGGACATCAAGGTCGGCCGCTTCGGTGAAGGCGAAGACTTCAACAGCTTCCAGTGCGACTTCCAGAACCTGGGCTTCTGCGGCTCGCAGGTGGGCAACTGGGCCACTGGCATCTGGTACAACTGGCCGGTCAGCCAATGGGCTGCACGGGTGAAATACCACCTGAACAGCGAAGTGTACGCCCAGATCGGCGCCTACGCCCTGAACCCGTCCAACCTGGAAAATGGTAACGGTTTCAAATTGAACAACGCCGGTACTACCGGCGCCGTGCTGCCGGTCGAGCTGGTGTTCACGCCGAAGATCAACAACCTGCCGGGCGAATACCGCGTGGGTTACTACTACAGCACCGCCAACGCCAAGGATGTCTACAAGGACAGCAACGGCCAGCCGGCCGCCCTGAGCGGTGACGACTACCGCTCCAGCTCCAGCAAGCACGGCTACTGGCTGACCCTGAACCAGCAACTGACCGCCCAGGCCAGCGACAACTCGCGCGGCCTGAGCGTGTTCGGCAACGTCACCGTGCACGACAAGAAGACCAACATGGTCGACAACTATGTCCAGGCCGGCGTCGTCTACAAAGGCCTGTTCGATGCCCGTCCAAAGGATGACATCGGCTTCGCCCTGGCGCGCATTCACGTGAACCCGGCTTACCGCAAGAACGAAGAAGCGACCAACGCCGCCAATGGCGTGACCGACTACAACGATCCTGCCTACATGCCAATCCAGCGCACTGAAACCAGCGCCGAACTGAACTACGGCGTGCACGTGACCAACTGGCTGACCGTGCGCCCGAACCTGCAATACATCAAGCACCCAGGCGGCGTGGATCAGGTCGACAACGCCCTGGTCGCCGGCATCAAGGTGCAGAGCTCTTTCTAACAACAATTCAACTTTACGGAAGAAGTTAACCAGACCACGAGCGTAGGCCCTCCCGGGCTACGCTCGACTACTCAAACGTAACGGAGAAACCACACTATGAGCACTGACAGTGCTTTCAGTCGGGGTCGCCTCGCGCCGAGCTTGCTCGGCCTGGTGATGCTGCTAATGGGCCTCGCCCTGCTGGCCGGAGGTGTCAAGCTTGTCACCCTGGGCGGCTCCCTGTACTACGTGATCGCCGGCCTGTTCCTGGTCGTCACCGGTGTCCTGCTGCTGACGGGTCGTTCCGTGGCACTGGGCATCTACGCCGTGTTCCTGCTGGGCAGCACCGTCTGGTCGCTGGCCGAGACCGGCCTGGACTGGTGGCAACTGGTGCCACGCCTGTCGCTGTGGTTCGTGCTGGGCCTGCTGCTGTGGCTGCCATGGTTCCGCAAGCCACTGGTACTGCGTGAAGCCGCGCCAAAAGGTACTTCGGTACTGGGCGTAGCCGTTGTGCTGGCCGGCGCCTGCGCCGTGGCTGCGCAATTCACCAGCTACGGTGACATCAGTGGCGACCTGGGTCGCGACGACACCGACATGACCAGCGCCGCCGCTGCCCAGCCCGATGGCGAGTGGCAGTCTTACGGCCGCACCGAGTTTGGCGAGCGCTACTCCCCGCTGAAGCAGATCACCCCGGCCAACGTGGGTAACCTGACCGAAGCCTGGCGCATCCGCACCGGTGACATGCCTACCGACAAGGATCCGGTCGAGCTGACCAACCAGAACACCCCGCTGAAGGTGAACGGCATGCTGTACGCCTGCACCGCCCACAGCAAGGTGCTGGCCCTGGACCCGGACACCGGCAAGGAAATCTGGCGCTACGACCCACAGATTCAAGGCCCGAACGGCAATGACTTCCGCGGCTGGGCGCACATGACCTGCCGTGGCGTGTCGTACTACGACGAAGCCGCCTACAGCAAGTCGGACGTGCCAAGCGCGCCGGCCGCCCTGTCCACCGCTGGCCAGGCCGTGGCCACCAGCTGCCCACGCCGCCTGTTCCTGCCGACCGCCGACGCTCGCCTGATCGCGCTGAACGCCGACACCGGTAAAGTCTGCGAAGACTTCGGCGACAAGGGTGTCGTGAACCTGCGCTCCAACATCGGCAAGTTCACCCCTGGCGGCTACTACGCCACCTCGCCTGCCGCCATCACCCGTAACCTGGTGATCATCGGCGGCCACGTGACCGACAACGAATCCACCGACGAGCCTTCGGGCGTAATCCGTGCGTTCGACGTGCACGACGGCCACCTGGTCTGGAACTGGGACGCCGGCAACCCGGACGACACCGCGCCGATCGCCGAAGGCAAGTTCTACACCCGCAACTCGCCGAACATGTGGTCGCTGGCCAGCGTCGACGAGAAGCTGGGCATGATCTACCTGCCACTGGGCAACCAGATGCCTGACCAGTGGGGCGGCAACCGCACCCCAGAGTCGGAGAAATTCAGCGCCGGCACCGTGGCCCTGGACATCGACACCGGCAAGCTGAAGTGGAACTACCAGTTCACTCACCATGACCTGTGGGACATGGACGTACCAAGCCAGCCTACCCTGGTCGACATCAAGACTGCCGAAGGCGTGAAACACGCCCTGGTGCAGCCGACCAAGCAAGGCAGCCTGTACGTGCTGGACCGCACCACCGGCGCGCCGATCGTGCCGATCCAGGAAGTGGACGCGCCGAAAGGTGCCGTGGAAGGCGACCACACCGCGCCAACCCAGGCCCGCTCGGAGCTGAACCTGCTGCCGCCGGAGCTGAACGAAAAAGCCATGTGGGGCGTGACTCCATTTGACCAGCTGCTGTGCCGCATCCAGTTCAAGTCGCTGCGTTATGAAGGCCAGTACACCCCTCCGTCGACCCAGGGCAGCATCATCTACCCGGGCAACGTCGGTGTGTTCAACTGGGGCGCCGTGTCGGTGGACCCGGTTCGCCAGATGTTGTTCACCAGCCCCAACTACATGGCGTTCGTCTCCAAGCTGGTGCCTCGCGCCCAGGTGGAAGCGGGCAGCAAGCGTGAAAGCGAAACCAGCGGCGTGCAGCCAAACACTGGCGCCCCGTATGCCGTGATCATGCACCCACTGATGTCGCCGTTCGGCGTGCCATGCCAGGCTCCGGCCTGGGGCTACGTGGCCGGTGTCGACCTGACCACCGCCAAGGTGATCTGGAAGCACAAGAACGGCACCAGCCGCGACAGCTCGCCGATCCCGCTGAACCTGACCCTGGGCGTGCCTAGCATGGGCGGCTCGATGGTCACTGCCGGTGGCGTTGGCTTCCTGAGCGGCACCCTGGACCAGTACATCCGCGCTTATGACGTGAAAAACGGCAAGAAGCTGTGGGAAAGCCGCCTGCCAGCAGGTGGCCAGTCGACCCCGATGACCTACACCGGCAAGGATGGCGCACAGTACGTGCTGTCCGTGGTGGGTGGTCACGGTTCGCTGGGCACCAAGATGGGCGACTACATCATTGCCTACAAGCTGTCCAAGTAACGCTGTGATGTAACGAAAAACGGCTCCCTCGGGAGCCGTTTTTTTATGCCCAAAAGCCCAAACAACTCCGATCCGGCGACGGCTCTTGATCTGCTTTTGATGTTGATCTGGCTGTTGATCTGCTGTTGATCTGCTTGTGATCTTGATCTGGCTTGTGATCTTGATTGTATGCCCCGTTAAGCGCCCGGGCCGACTGGAGGCGTCGCTCAACGGGCTGCCCGAAGGGCCGAGGCCGCAGGCCGAAGAGACGGTAACCCGCAGGCTTCTATAGCGGGTGCCGTCTGCCCGTTGAGCGGCGCCGGAAGGAGGGGACCCGTAGCGCAGCGGAGGGCCCAAGCAGGGGCAAGCGTTTTTTGCTTACTTTTTTTGGCGTCTGAAAAAAAGTGAGTCGGCGTAAGGCCGAAACGGTCGGTGATCGCACCGCGAAAATGGATATGTCCGAATCCCTCAGAAGCGAGATTCGAAAGCCATGCACATATCCAATATCAAGGGTGATGCAGAATCACCTTTCCGGCCTTACGCCGGCTCACTTTTTGTCAAACGCCACAAAAAGTAAGCAAAAAAGGCTTGCCCCTGCTTGGTCCCTCCGCTTCGCTGCGGGTCCCCTCCCTCCGGCGTCGCCCAAGCGGCCGACGGCCCGGAATAGAAGCGCCTCCGGTTCCGTCTTCCCCGGCTACGCCGTGGACCGCTCGGCCAACGCCTCCAGTCGGCCCTGGCGCTTTATGGGGCACACAATCAAGATCAACGGCCTCACGGGATCAAGATCGAGATCAAGAGCGGGTTCGCGGGCGCCGCTACTTCTCGATGACTTCCCCACGCATTGGCGCCAACCGCGCAATCAGCCGGTTCTGCGCCGTCACCGGCACGCCCTGGTCTTCCATGGCCTTGATCAGGTCCTCCACCAGCGCGTTGAAATCACTGCGGGTCAGGTGCTGGCCCTTGTGCGACTCGGCCATGGTGTCGCCGGTGTAGGTGCACGGCCCGCCCGCCTCGACGCAGAACTGCTCGATCAGCTTGTCACGCAGGCGGGTGATGTTGACGTTGCGGAAGTGCTCGACGATGCGCTCGTCGTGGGCGATGTGCAGCAGCATGCCCTCGACGATCCGGGTGATGCCAGGCTTGGCGCCCAGGTCGCGGTAGAGGCTGTCGTCCTTGGGCGGCTGGGTGTTGGCGGTGCAGGCGCCGAGCAGCAAGGCGGTGGCAAGCAACAGGCGGCGCATGTCAGTAGCTCCCCTGGATCGACAGGTACGTGCCGTTCTGGTTGTCCAGGGTGGCGATTTCGCCCAGGCGCGCGTAGGCCAGCACCACGGACACGTGTTTGTTGGGGAACCAGCCCACGAACAGGTCGGCCCAGTCGCTCTCGCCGGAGAACGACAGGTTGTCAGGCTTTTCCTTGTATTCCAGGCCCACTGCCCAGCGCGGGTTGAACAGCACCGCCACCGAACCCTCCTTGAGCACGCTGCGGGTGTCGCGGCGGTCGCCGCCAAAGCCCAGCACGCCCAGTTCGTTGGCGCGGCTGTAGCGCAGGTTGCCGTTCACCAGCAGGTCGTAGCCGAACGCGCCGCCGAGGAACAGCCGGCTGGCCGCCAGGTAGCCTTCCACGTCGGAGTCGCGCCTGGCGCCGACCATCTGCGGAATTTCGAAATTGTTGTCGTGCTTGTACTCAAGGCCCAGGGACACCTGGGGCAACTGGTCGTAGATCAGGTCGCCGAACAGCCGCACCTTCACCCCGAAGATATCCTGGCCCAGGCTGCTCTGGGGCAGGTCGAGCTTGTGCCCCAGGGTGCCGAGATCGAAGCGCTGGTGCGCGTAGGAGACTTCCACGCGGTTGTCGTAGCTGGCCGCCAGGCCCACCACGTCCAGGTTGTAGTCGGGCAGGTCGACGTGGGTGCCGAACGCCGTAGCGCCCCACTCGCCCTGCTCGCCGTAGCCGGCCAGCACCGCCCAGGGGTTGATGCCGCCACCCGCGGCGCCATCCAGGCTGGAGGCGCCACCGGTGGCCAACAGGCGCCCCTGGTCCGCGACGGCGACCGAAGACAGGCACAACGAACACAGCAACAGGGACAATCGACGGGTCATATTTCAGTGGACCATGGCAGACAATGAAGGCAGGGGTTGCTTGAGCCAGGCCTCGAAGGCCATGGCGGTAAGCGGGCGGCTGATCAGGTAGCCCTGGGCCGTGTCGCAGTGCCAGCGCTCCAGCAGGCGCAGGCTGTGTTCGTATTCGACGCCCTCGGCCACCACCTTGAGCCCCAGGTTGTGGCTCATCTCGATAGTGGAACGCACAATTACCGCGTCTTCGCTGGTTTCATCCAGGTTGCGCACGAACGACTGGTCGATCTTCAGCTCCTGCACCGGCAGGCGCTTGAGGTGCGCCAGCGACGAGTAGCCGGTGCCGAAGTCGTCCACCGACAGGCTGATGCCACATTCGCGCAGGCGGTACAGCACTTTGAGCGCCGACTCCGGCTCGCGCATGATGGCGCTTTCGGTGATCTCGAAAATCAGCTGCCCGGCCGGCACGTCGTACACCTTGAGCAGCGCCAAGACGCGCTCTGCCAGGTCCTGCCCCAGCAAGTCGTCGGCGGAGATGTTCAGTGACAGCTGCACGCGCAGGCCGCGGCCGTTCCATTCGCTGAGCTGGCGGATACCTTCCTCGATCACCCAGCGGGTCAGGATCTGGATGCTGCCGGTGCGTTCGGCCAGTTCGATGAACTCGCCCGGCGAGACGATGCCCAGCTGCGGGTGGTGCCAGCGCAACAGCGCCTCGGCCTGGCGCACCTGGCCCTGGCGGATGTCCAGTTTGGGTTGGTAGTTGAGCAGCAGCTCGCCGTTGTCGGCGGCGCGGCGCAGGTCGCGGATCAGGCGGATCTGGCGCTGGTGCGCCAGGTCGCGGCCCTGCTCGTAGACCTGCAGGCGGCCAGGCATCTGCGAGGCGTCCTTGAGGGCCACGGCGGCGCGGCCCAGCAGCTCCTCGGCGTTGGCGCCATCGGCGGGGAACGCGGCGATGCCGATGCGGCAGTCCAGGGCCACGTCGTGGCCGTTGAAGCGGTGCGGCTTGAGCAGCAGCTGCTGGAGTTTGTCCGCGCGGGCCACGGCGCTGTCGCTGTCGGTGTGCTCCAGTAGCAGCAGGAATTCGTCGGCGATCAGGTGCGCCAGGGTGTCGCCGGGCGTCAGGGTCGCCTGCAGGCGCTGGCTGACCTGTTTCAACAGGCCGTCGACGAACGCCGGGCCGGCGCCTTCGCTCAGCGCGCGCAGGTTGTCCACGCCCAGGTACAGCAGGGCCATGGGCCGGTTGGCGGCGATGGCGCTGCTCAGGCGTTCCATGGCCAGGGTGCGGTTGGGCAGGCCGGTGAGGCTGTCGTGCAGGGCGTTGTGCGCCAGCTGCAGTTCGCGCTCGGCGATGCCCTCGCGCATGTGGTTGAAGGCCTTGGCCAGCACCCCCAGCTCGTCGCGACGCTCCAGGTGCACCGGGCTCTGGTAGTCGCCGTTGCCGATGCGCTGGGCCGCCTGGGCCAGCACTTCCACTGGCTGCGACACGCTGCGCGCCAGCAGCAAGGCGCCGGCCAGGGACGCCGCCAGCGCCGCCAGGGCGATCACCAGAATAGTGTTGTCCAGCGTCGCGAAGGCGTGCAGGGCGTCGTCCAGCGGGCTTTGCAGCAGGGCGATGACCTGGCCGCCGTCGTTGTCATCGAGCATCAGCGGCTGGCTGAGGTAGCGGCGCTGGTCGTGGCTGGCCAGCGACACCTGGTGGCTGGCGCCGTTGGCCAGCATCCACTCGGTAATCGACGGCAGCAGCGCGGGCGGTTGGGTGCTAACCAACGTGCCCAGCTGGCCGCCGTCACGGGACAGGAACGACACCTGCAGGTTGGTCAGGCTGTGCAGTTCCTGGGCCAGCGCGTCGTCCATGACGAAGCCCACCACCACCCGGCCGATGGGCAGCGGCGCCATCACCGGGGCCTCCACCAGCAGGTGCGGTTGGCCCCCCAGGGGCACGATCAGCATGGCCTGGTTCTGCCGCCGCGCATCGCGCAGCGCCTGGTCGAAACGGAACGCCGTGCCATCTGCAAGCCCGGCCACGGTGCTGGCCATGACCTTGCCGTCCATGCCCAGCAGGATCATGTCGCTGGCGCCAATGCGCGAGCCATGGTTGGCCAGGGCCGAGCGAATGGTCGCCGAGTCGCCGCTGGCCACCGCGTCGCGGAAGCCGAAGTCGGCGGCCAGCAGCTGCGCGGCGTCCTTGAGGCGCTTGCCGCGGGCGTCGAGCAGGCGTTCGAATACCCGCGCGCCCAGCTGCAACTGATCGGCAGCCTGGCCCCGCACCGCATCGGTGGTGGCCAGCTTCACCGACAGGGTCAGCGCGGCGATCACCACCAGCAGCAAGAGGATGAGCACGCAGGCGATGCGTGCCTGGAAACTACTTCTCAGTTTCACGGACAGCTTTATTGAAGGCATCGCCGAAGCCACTCGTTTCAGGAGCATGGGGGGTGTCGGCCGCAGGCGGCGTCACCGTGAGGTTCCAGGAACGCTGCAGGCCGCTGGCGGCGACGTCGATGGCGCCACCGCTGACGGTCTGCATGTCGGGCAACTGCGGGTGCCACAGGGTGACCTGATAATGGCCTGGCGGCACGTCCAGGCTGAGGCTGCCGTCGGCACCACTGACGGCAAACCATGGATCATCGGTCACGTAGATATAACCCAGCATCCAGTCATGAATGTTGCAACCCAGCACCACTACCCCGGGTTTGTCGAACAGCAGTGGCTTGGTCGGCGTCCCTTCGTACAAGCGTAGTTCGAAACGCTTGGGGGTTGAGAACGAATACACCTGGTGGCGGATGTTGTCGCTGTTGGGAAACTTGATGTTGGTGCCGGTGTGCACGGCCAGCACGTGGGGCACGAACTCCTGCTTGACCTGGTCCATGTCGGCGTTCGGCGCGGCGTTGCCCGGGCCCTGCCCTTGCAGGCTGAGCACCGCGCCCGGCAGCGGCTTGCCGGCGGGGTCGACGATTTGCACCTTCAATGGCGCGGCCACGCACGCGGCGGCCATACCCAGGCCCAGCAGCGTTGCAGCAACATGCTTGAACAATTTCGCCATAGCGGCACCCAAGGTCAGAAATCAGAATGCGCCAGCCTTGGCAATCGCGTGCTCCGGCAGATTAACCGTACCGGACAAAGAGATCACGCGGAAAAAAGAGGCAAATAGCCATCACTGAATTTTCCCGACGAAAGGCGGCGAGCCAGGCCGCGAGAATAGCACTTGAACGTCTATTCCGTGGCCTGCAACACAGCTCATGTGCACGTGCCGGTGGGTATATGAAGGTTATCGTCAGCTTTTGGTAAAGCTGGAGTGCCGCCATTGAAACCACCGGGCATCTGCCCCATCTAACCGCCATAGTCATTTGCGCAGGTGCCCCATGAGCGACCAGCAGGATTTCCCCGAACACCCGAACGAGCAGCCGGACCACGAGCACATCGAGCATTCGCCCCATTCCAGCACCGAGCTGGCCTTGCCCGACCAGAACCTGCCGGACAAGGTCTACATCATCCCGATCCACAACCGGCCGTTCTTCCCGGCCCAGGTGCTGCCGGTCATCGTCAACGAGGAGCCCTGGGCCGAGACCCTCGACCTGGTAGCCAAGGAGCCGCACCACTCGCTGGCTCTGTTCTTCATGGAGACGCCCCAGGACACCCGCCACCTGGACACCTCCAACCTGCCGCTGTACGGCACCCTGGTGAAGATCCACCACGCCAGCCGCGAGAACGGCAAGCTGCAGTTCGTGGCCCAGGGCTTGTCGCGGGTGCGCATCCGCTCCTGGCTCAAGCACCACCGCCCGCCGTACCTGGTGGAAGTCGAATACCCGCACCAGCCGGCCGAGCCCACCGACGAGGTGAAGGCCTACGGCATGGCCCTGATCAACGCGATCAAGGAACTGCTGCCGCTCAACCCGCTTTACAGCGAGGAGCTGAAGAACTACCTCAACCGCTTCAGCCCCAACGACCCGTCGCCGCTCACCGACTTTGCCGCCGCCCTGACTTCGGCCACCGGGGCCGAGCTGCAACAGGTGCTGGACTGCGTGCCGATGCTCAAGCGCATGGAAAAAGTGCTGCCCATGCTGCGCAAGGAAGTGGAAGTGGCGCGGCTGCAGAAAGAGATCTCCGCCGAGGTGAACCGGCAGATCGGCGAGCACCAGCGCGAGTTCTTCCTGAAGGAACAGCTCAAGGTCATCCAGCAGGAGCTGGGCCTGACCAAGGACGACCGCAGCGCCGACCTCGAACAGTTCCAGCAGCGCCTGGAAGGCAAGACCCTGCCCGCCCAAGCGCAGAAACGCATCGACGAGGAAATGGGCAAGCTGGCCATCCTGGAGACCGGCTCGCCGGAATACGCCGTCACCCGCAATTACCTGGAATGGGCCACCGCCCTGCCCTGGGGCGTGTACGGCAAGGACAAGCTGGACCTCAAGTTCGCCCGCAAGGTAATGGACCAGCACCACGCCGGCCTGGATGACATCAAGAGCCGCATCCTCGAATTCCTCGCCGTGGGCGCCTACAAGGGCGAGATCAGCGGCTCCATCGTGCTGCTGGTGGGCCCGCCGGGCGTGGGCAAGACCAGCGTCGGCAAGTCCATCGCCGAATCCCTGGGGCGGCCGTTCTACCGCTTCAGCGTCGGCGGCATGCGCGACGAGGCCGAGATCAAGGGCCACCGCCGCACCTACATCGGCGCCCAGCCGGGCAAGCTGGTGCAGGCGCTGAAGGACGTGGAGGTGATGAACCCGGTGATCATGCTCGACGAGATCGACAAGATGGGCCAGAGCTACCAGGGCGACCCGGCCTCGGCGCTGCTGGAAACCCTGGACCCGGAACAGAACGTCGATTTCCTCGACCACTACCTGGACCTGCGCCTGGACCTGTCCAAGGTGCTGTTCGTGTGCACCGCCAACACCCTGGACTCCATCCCCGGGCCGTTGCTGGACCGCATGGAAGTGATTCGCCTGTCGGGCTACATCACCGAGGAAAAGCTGGCCATCGCCAAGCGCCACCTGTGGCCCAAGCAGCTGGAAAAGGCCGGCGTCGACAAGAGCAAGCTGAGCATCAGCGACAGCGCCCTGCGCGCGGTGATCGAGGGCTACGCCCGCGAGGCCGGCGTGCGCCAGCTGGAGAAACAGCTGGGCAAGCTGGTGCGCAAGGCCGTGGTGAAACTGCTGGATGAGCCGGACCAGGTCATCAAGCTGGGGCCCAAGGACCTGGAAGCCTCGCTGGGCATGCCGGTGTTCCGCAGCGAGCAGGTGCTGTCGGGCAAGGGCGTGATCACCGGCCTTGCCTGGACCAGCATGGGCGGCGCCACGCTGCCCATCGAGGCCACGCGCATCCACACCCACAACCGTGGCTTCAAGCTGACCGGGCAGTTGGGCGAGGTGATGAAGGAGTCGGCGGAGATCGCCCACAGCTACATCAGCTCCAACCTGAAGCAGTTCGGCGCCGACACCACCTTCTTCGACGAGGCCTTCGTGCACCTGCACGTGCCCGAGGGCGCCACGCCCAAGGACGGCCCCAGCGCCGGCGTGACCATGGCCAGCGCCCTGCTGTCCCTGGCCCGCGACCAGGCGCCGAAGAAAGGCGTGGCCATGACCGGCGAGCTGACCTTGACCGGGCACGTGCTGCCCATTGGCGGGGTGCGCGAGAAAGTCATCGCCGCACGCCGGCAGAAGATCAACGAACTGATCCTGCCGGAGGCCAACCGTGGCAACTTCGAAGAGCTGCCCGATTACCTCAAGCAGGGGCTGACGGTGCACTTCGCCAAGCGCTTCGCTGATGTAGCCAAGGTACTGTTCTAAGTCCGCCGCACGCAATCTGTAGCCGCTGCCGCCAGGCTGCGCTGGCCCTCTGCCTCGCTGAAGATATTCGGTGAACCCCAGGGCCAGCGCAGCCTGCGGCAGCGGCTACAGCTGTGCGCCATGACACACATCTTCGGTTATGCTGGCGGCCATCCCGTTCACCTGGAGCCGTCCATGACCGCTGCCCGCCTCCTCCTGCCTGCCAGCCTCGCGCTGCTGGCCGCCTGCGCCCAGCAACCGACGCACAACGTCGACCTGGCCAAGCAAAGCCAATGCCCCTTGAAACTGGTCACCGGCCAGACCCTGACCCTGGCCCTGCCCAGCAACCCCACCACCGGCTACCGCTGGCTGGTGCAGAACCCTGCGCCCAACGTGCTGCAGGTGCTCAGCCCCGAGGTCTACACCAACCCCGAGGACGCCGGCCTGGTCGGCGCGGCCGGCCAGTCGGTGTGGCGCTTCCAGGCCAAGGCCGCGGGCGACGGGCACTTGCTGCTGGTGTTGCAGCAGCCGTGGGCGCCGGAGGTGAAGCCGGTGCAGGTGTTTGATTGTTCCATCAGCGTCAAATAGCCCTTGTGGGAGCTGGCTTGCCAGCGAGCTTTTAGAGGGTCCCAACAGCTCGCTGGCAAGCCAGCTCCCACAGTCTGTCTATCTCACCTGCAATAAACCGCCAATCCCGGTAAAATCCCGGCCTTCGTTTTTTACCGACCCGCCGGAACCGCCGTGAGCAAAGAACCCGACCGCCTTTTCGCCCAGCCCCTGGCCCAGGTGCCCGACTTCGCCTTCAACGAAGACGTGGTGCGGGTGTTCCCGGACATGATCAAGCGCTCGGTGCCCGGCTACCCGACCATTGTCGAGAACCTCGGCGTGCTGGCCGCGCAGTTCGCCCAGCCGCACACCGCGCTGTACGACCTGGGCAGTTCCCTGGGCGCCGTCACCCAGTCGTTGCGCCGCCACGTGCGCAGCGACGACTGCCGGGTGATCGCCGTGGACAATTCCAGCGCCATGGTCGAGCGCTGCCGCGAATACCTCAACGCCCAGGACTCGATGTTCCAGGAGCTGCTGCCGGTGCAGGTCATCGAAGGCGACATCCTCAGCCTGGACTTCGCCCCGGCGTCGGTCATCGCCATGAACTTCACCCTGCAGTTCATCGCCCCCGACCAGCGCCTGGGCCTGCTGCAACGCATCCGCCAGGCCCTGGTGCCGGGCGGCGCGCTGATTCTGTCGGAGAAGCTGCGCTTCGCCGATGAACAGGAACACGAACTGCTCACCGACCTGCACATCGCCTTCAAGCGTGCCAATGGCTACAGCGAACTGGAAATTGCCCAGAAGCGCAGCGCCATCGAGAACGTGATGAAGCCCGACAGCCTGGAGGAAAACCGCGAGCGCCTGCTGGCCGCCGGTTTCTCCAAGGTGGTGCCTTGGTTCCAATGCCTTAACTTTGCCTCGTTGATTGCCCTGCCATGATTGATCTAGCCCCCCTGGTCCGCCGCATGGCGGGCACGCCCCTGGCCAAGTGGAGCGAGGGCCTGCAGGCCCAGCTCGACGCCAAGATGGAAAAAGGCCACGGTGACCTGGAACGCTGGCAAGCGGCCCTGGACGCCCTGCCCGCCCTGGTGCCCAGCGAAGTCGAGCTGGCCAGCAGCCTGACCCTGGACTGCGCCTGCGACGACGCCACCCGCGCACAGATGCGCAGCGCGCTGATGGGCCTGTCGCCCTGGCGCAAGGGCCCGTTCAACCTGTTCGGCGTGCACGTGGACACCGAATGGCGCTCGGACTGGAAGTGGTCGCGAGTGGCCCCGCACCTCGACCTCAAGGGCAAGCGCGTGCTGGACGTGGGCTGCGGCAATGGCTACTACCAGTGGCGCATGCTCGGCGCCGGCGCCGACAGCGTCATCGGCGTGGACCCCAACTGGCTGTTCTTCTGCCAGTTCCAGGCCGTGCAGCGCTACCTGCCGGACCTGCCTGCCTGGCACCTGCCGTTCGCCCTGGAGGACCTGCCGGCGAACCTGGAAGGCTTCGACACGGTGTTTTCCATGGGCGTGTTCTACCACCGCCGCTCGCCCATCGAACACCTGCTGGCCCTCAAGGACTGCCTGGTGAAGGGCGGCGAACTGGTGCTGGAAACCCTGGTGGTGGAAGGCGACAAGCACCAGGTGCTGGTGCCCGAGGACCGCTACGCGCAGATGCGCAACGTGTGGTTCCTGCCCTCGGTGCCGGCCCTGGAACTGTGGCTGCGGCGCGCCGGTTTCACTGACATCGAGTGCGTGGACGTGAGCCTGACCACCGTGCAGGAACAGCGCAGCACCGAGTGGATGAAATACCAGTCGCTGGGTGATTTCCTCGACCCCAACGACCACAGCCGCACCATCGAAGGCCTGCCGGCGCCGATGCGCGCGGTGATCAAGGCCCGCAAGTAATCCACCTGTGGGAGCTGGCTTGCCAGCGAGCTGTGGCTGCCCCGAAAAGCTCGCTGGCAAGCCAGCTCCCACAAGGGTTACACCAACCCGTCGATCATCACCTGGGCGCTGCCCTGCGAGCAGCGCTCCACCCGCCCGCGCACGCCATACACCGCCGCCAGGCTGTCACTGTCGATGACCTCGGCCGGCGCCCCATGGGCAATCAACCGCCCGCCCTTGAGCATCAGCACCCGGTCGGTCTGGCGCAGGCTGATGTTGATGTCGTGCAGCACGATCAGGGTCACCATGTTGCGCTCGCGGGTCTCCTGGCCAATCACCTCCATCACGTGAAACTGGTGGTTGAGGTCCAGCGCGCTCAGCGGCTCGTCCAGCAACAGCAGCAGCGGCTTGCGGATCAGCGCCTGGGCCAGGCCCACCAACTGCTTCTGCCCGCCTGACAGCTGGTCGAGGAAGCTCATGGCCAGGTGGGCGATGCCCAGCCGCTCCAGCAGCGCCCGGGCTTCGTCGATGTCCTGCTGGCGCGGGGTGTTGCCACTGGCGCGGCGCGCCACCAGCAACGATTCGAACACCCGCAGGTGCACGCTGGCCGGCAGGCTCTGGGGCAGGTACACCACGCGCTCGGCGCGGGCGGCGTAGCTGGCCTTGAGCAGGTCGTCGCTTTCCAGCAACACCTGGCCGCTGGCCGGCGTCAGGCCGGCGATGGCCTTGAGCAGGGTGGACTTGCCGCAGCCGTTGGGCCCCAGCAACGCGGTGACCTGGCCCCGGCCGATGCCGGCCAGCGACAGCTGCTCGATGATGCGACGCTTGCCGTAGCTGACGTCCAGTTGCCGTACTTCAAGCATCAGTGGCCTCCGCTGCGGCGCAGCACGATGGACAGGAAGAAGGGAATGCCCACCAGCGAGGTGACGATACCCACGGGAATCAGCACCCCGGGGATGATGTTCTTCGACGCCACCGAGGCCAGCGACAGAATCAACGCGCCGGCCAGGGCGCTGCCCGGCAGGTAGAAGCGATGGTCCTCGCCGAACAGCAGCCGCGCGATGTGCGGGCCCACCAGGCCGATGAAGCCGATGGTGCCGACGAAAGCCACCGCCAGCGCCGACAGCACGCTGACCCGCAGCAAGGTGCCCAGGCGCAGGCGCTTGACGTCGATGCCGAAGCTGGCGGCGCGGTCTTCACCCAGGCGCAGCGCGGTCAGCTGCCAGGCCCGGCGCAGGGCCAGGGGCAAGGCCACCGCCACGGCCAGCGCCAGCAGGCCGACCTTCATCCAGCTGGCCCGTGCCAGGCTGCCCAGGGTCCAGAACACCAGGGCCTGCAGCGAGTCCTCGGTGGCCACGAACTGAATCAGCGATACCAACGCACCAAAGGTGAAGCCCAGGGCAATGCCGAACAGCACCACCACGCTGGTGTCGGCCTTGCGCCAGCGCGCCAGCAGGTCCAACGCCAGGGTGGCGATCAGGGCGAAGATGAAGGCATTGATCGCCACCAGCCACTCGTCCGGCACGCCGGGAATGCCCAGGTTCAGCACAATCGCCAACGCTGCGCCAAACGCCGCGGCATGGGACACGCCCAGGGTGAACGGGCTGGCCAACGGGTTGTTGAGGATGGTCTGCATCTCGGCGCCGGCCAGGCCCAGGGCGGCGCCCACCAGCACTGCCATCAGCGCCTGGGGCAGGCGAATGCTCCAGACAATCACCTGCTGGCCAGGGTTCACCGAGGCCTTGTGCACCAGGGTCTGCCACAGGTCGTGCAAGGTCAGGCCCGATGGCCCGAGGGTGAAGTCCAGCAGCAGCGAGGCGACGATGGCCACCGCGAACAGCCCCAGCAGCACCAGGCGCCGGCGCAGCACGCGCTGGTAGTCGTCGGTGATCGCCTGCTGCGTTGCAACCTCCATGTTCATGGCGCAGCCTTCAGGTCGGCCCAGAAGGCGCCGCTGATGTCTTCAGGCAACATTTTCTGCAGCTCCGCCTGGGTCTTCAGCGGGTCGAGGTCCTTGAACTGTTGCGGGTAGAACCACTTGGCCATGGCTTCCACCGCCATGATGTTCAGCGGCGAGTTGTAGAAGTTGTGCCACAGGCCATGCACCCGGCCTTCGCGCACGGCGGTAAGGCTGTTGATGCCTTCGCGGGCCACCAGCGGCTGCATGCTGGCGCGGGCATTCGCCACGCTCACGCCGATACCGGCCTTGTAGCCAGGGTCGGTGGCGGTGTTGTCGCGGGTGCCGTCGACCAGATAGAAGCGTGGATCGGTGGCGATGAGTTTTTCCAGGTTGATATCGCCAATGATCCCCGGCAGCAACCCGACAGCAATGTTGTTGCCGCCAGCCGCCTCGATGAAGTCGCCCATGTTGCCGTTGCCGGCGGTGTGGCAGCAGGGAATGCCGCCCTTGCCCACCCCTGCGAGCATCTCGAGGAACACAGTGGGGCGTTGTTCATGGGGAATGGCGTTGACCACATCCTGCACGTGCTTGAGGTGCTGCTGGTAGAAATCGATGTAGGCCTGGGCCTGTGGCTCGCGGTGCAGCACCTGGCCCAGCAGGCGCATGCTGGGCACGGTGTTCTGCATCGGGTGCTGGCGGAAGTCGATGAACACCACCGGCACGCCGGCGTCCTGCAGCTGCTTGACGATGGGGTTGTCCAGGCTCGGGCCATGGCCGGCGATGCCGAAGATGGCCACGTCGGGGTTCAGGGCCAGGACCTTCTCGGCGCTGACGCTGGCTTCGGAGGTGGTGCCAATGGTGGGCACCTTGGCGATGGCCGGGTAAATGGCCTTGAAGGCGTCGTAGCCGGGCTTGTCCACCGAGCTCAGTTCACCCTGCCAGCCGGCCACGCGCTGGAACGGCTGCTTGCCGTCCAGCAGCGCCATGGCGTAGATCATCCGCCCCTCGCCCAGCAGCACGTGCTGGGGGTTGTCCGGCACCTGCACCGTGCGCCCGGCGATGTCGGTGACCGTCTGCGCCAGCAGCAACGGGCTGAACAGGCTCAGGGCCAGGGCGGCCAGCAGGCCTTTGGCGCGGGTGGAACGGGTTGCACGGCGTTGCATCGGGACACCTCGGTCGGATGAAAAACGCCGCCGATTTTAACTGCCAATGATTCTTAACTCCGTGAAACATGTGTCAGGTGTGGCTCACACCAGCACGCTGCGGTCGAACACGAACACCTTGCCCGGCTCCGGGCGGTGCTCGAGCAGGGTCTGCGGGCGGCCCATGGGCGGGCGGTTCTTTTCCCCGGTGTCGACGATCCAGCCCTTGTCCTTCATGCGTTCCAGGCGCCCGCGCAAGGTGGTGTGCTGCACCGCCTGGCCCAGGCTGGCCTCGAACGCGGCCAGGGCCTCGGTGACGGTGAAGCGCGGTTGCAGCAGGTGCAGCGGCAAGGCCGTGTACACCGCCTTCGCCGACAGGCGGGCGTGGGCCTGGGCCACCAGTTCGGCGTGGTCGAAGGGCAGCGCCGGGATGGCGTCCAGGGCGAAGAAGCGCAGGTCATCGCCTTCCAGCGCCGTGGTCGGGCACAGCAGCGCCAGGTAAATGGTGCTCATGGACCAGCCACGCGGGTCGCGGCTGGCGCTGCCCACGGTGGCCACCTGCTCCAGGTGACGCGGCACCACCCGCGCCTTCTCGTCCAGGGCGCGGGTGGCGGCGGCGTCCAGGCTGGCATCGGCGCAGCGACCGTTCACCAGCACGCCGGGCAGCGCCCACTGGTCCTTGAACGGCTCGCGGGCGCGGCGAATCAGCAGCAGCTCCAGGCGCTGCTGCGGGTTGAGGCGCAGGGCGACGATGTCGACGCTGGCCAGTATCTGCGCGTTGTTCATGGGTGGCAGGTCCTGTTGGGGTGCGGCTGATGGCCCTATCGCGAGCAAGCTCGGCTCCTACAGCGTACACGCCGTCCCGTAGGAGCCGAGCTTGCTCGCGATGAGGCCAGCAGGTTCGATGCAAATTTCTGCTTGACCACATATTACATCAGGTGGAATATGTAGTCACGCACAGCGAAGCAAGGAGTTGCCCCATGAAGATCGCCAGTTTCGACATCGACGCCCAGAAAGGCTTCACCCCCCTCTGCCCGGCCGAGCTGCCGGTGCCCGAAGGCCATCTGATCGGTGCGGCGCTCAACCACCTGGCCAGCTTCGCCAGCCTGCGCCTGGGCAGCAAGGACGCCCACTCGCCGCAAGCGGCCTGGGTGGTCGACAGCCCGGAAAAAATGCTCCAGCCGCTGGCCCTGCCCAACGCCGACATCACCTGGGTCAGCCACTGCGTGCCCGGCACCACCGGCTTCGAGCTGCTGGACGAGCTACCCAAGCCGCTGGACTACGATTTCTTCGTGTGGAAAGGCATCGAGCCCGACCTGCACCCCTACGGCGCCTGCTACCACGACCTGGCCGACACCCGCAGCACCGGCGCCATCGAGTTCCTGCGCCAGCAGGCGGTGGGCTTCGTGCTGGTGGGCGGCCTGGCGCTGGACTACTGCGTAAAGACCACCGCCCTGCAGCTGCGCAACGCCGGCTTCCGCGTCGGCGTGTACCTGCCCGCCTGCCGCGCCATCGCCCAAGCCACTGCCACCGCCGCCTGCCAGCAGATGCAGGCCGCGGGCATCGAACTCTATGCCAGCGCCGCTGAACTGGCTGCTGCCGTGAACAAGGAGGCCTGAGCATGGCCGAGAGCGTATTTGCCGACCGTATCGTGCAGAACCTGCTGGACACCGACTTCTACAAACTGACGATGATGCAGGCGGTGCTGCACAACTACCCCAACGCCGAGGTGGAGTGGGAATTCCGCTGCCGCAACGCCGAGGACCTGACCCCGTACCTGGCCGAGATCCGCTACCAGATCGAGCGCCTGGCCGACATTTCCATCACCCACGACCAGCTGGCGTTTCTCGAACGCATTCCGTTCATGAAGCCGGACTTCATCCGCTTCCTCAGCCTGTTCCGCTTCAACCTGCGCTACGTGCACACCAGCGTCGAGGCCGGCCAGCTGTGCATTCGCCTGCGCGGGCCGTGGCTGCACGTGATTCTCTACGAGATCCCGCTGCTGGCGATCATCAGCGAGGTGCGCAACCGCCAGCGCTACGGCAATATCGTCATGGAGCAGGCCAGCGAGCAGCTGTACAAGAAGCTCGACTGGCTCAAGGGCGAAGCCAGCGCCAGCGAACTGGCCGGCTTCCAGCTGGCCGACTTCGGCACCCGCCGGCGTTTCAGCTACCGGGTGCAGGAAGAGGTGGTGCACATCCTCAAGCGCGACTTCCCCGGCCGTTTCGTCGGCACCAGCAACGTGCACCTGGCCCGCGAACTGGACGTGAAGCCCATCGGCACCATGGCCCACGAGTGGTTCATGGCCCACCAGCAACTGGGCCCGCGCCTCATCGACAGCCAGATCGCCGCCCTCGACTGCTGGGTGCGCGAATACCGTGGCCTGCTGGGTATCGCCCTGACCGACTGCATCACCATGAATGCCTTCCTCAAGGACTTCGACCTGTACTTCGCCAAGCTCTTCGACGGCCTGCGCCACGATTCCGGCGACCCGCTGCAGTGGGCGGAAAAGGCCATCCAACACTATGAAAGCCTGGGCATCGACCCGCTGAGCAAAACCCTGATCTTCTCCGACGGCCTGAACCTGCCCAAGGCGCTGGAACTGTATAGAGCGCTGCACGGGCGGATCAATGTAAGCTTCGGCATCGGCACCAACCTGACCTGCGACATACCCGGGGTCGAGCCCATGAACATCGTGATCAAGATGACCGCCTGCAACGGCCATCCGGTGGCGAAGATTTCCGATACGCCGGGCAAGACCCAGTGCCTGGACGAGAACTTCGTCACCTACCTCAAACATGTATTTCGCGTCTGAATCGCACCCTCAGGAGTTCGACATGAGCAACCGTCAAATCGAAATCGCCAAGGCCCTCAACGTGGTGCCGCCCTTCGCCGACGCTGCCGCGCTGGAAGCGGAAATCGACCGTCGCAAGGCCTTCATCAAGCAATGCCTGCGCAACGCCCACGTCAAGGTGCTGGTGCTGGGCATCAGCGGCGGCGTCGACTCGCTGACCGCCGGCCGCCTGGCCCAGCTGTCGGTGGAAGAACTGCGCGCCGAAACCGGCGACCAGGGCTATAAATTCATCGCCGTGCGCCTGCCGTACAACATCCAGCACGACGAGCACGACGCCGCCGCCTCGATGCAGTTCATCCGCGCCGACGTGGAAGACACCGTGAACATCGCCGGCGCCGTGCTGGGCCTGTCCGAGCAGGTCGCCCACCTGCACGGCCTCACCGACGCCCGCCGTGACTTCGTCATCGGCAACACCAAGGCGCGCATCCGCATGGTGGCCCAGTACACCATCGCCAACGCCAACAACGGCCTGGTGATCGGCACCGACCACGCCGCCGAGGCGGTGATGGGCTTCTTCACCAAATTCGGCGACGGCGCCTGCGACCTGGCCCCGCTCAGCGGCCTGGTGAAGCACCAGGTACGGGCCATTGCCCGGCACCTGGGCGCGCCGGAAAACCTGGTGGAAAAAGTGCCCACCGCCGACCTCGAGGAGCTGCGCCCAGGCAAGCCCGACGAAGAGGCCCACGGCGTCACCTACGCGCAGATCGACGCCTTCCTGCACGGCCTGAAGGTGAGCGACGAGGCCTACGCCATCATCGTCCGCACCTACGACAACAGCCAGCACAAGCGCGAGCTGCCGTTCGCGCCTTAACCCGCCAGCACGTGCTGGCCGCGCTCCTTGAGCAAGGCCAGCAGCACCTGCGCCGCCGGCGACAGGTAGCCATCGATGCGCACCGTGACCCCCATGGTGCGCGTCACCGTGGTCTCCGCCAGCTCCACCTCGCGCAGCAGGTTCATGCCAATGCCATGCTCCAGCGACTCACGCGAGAAGAAACTGAGCAGGTGCGTGTGGGCGATCAGCCGCGGCAACACCGACACCGTATTGCTCTCCACCTGCACCACCGGCGGCGGCAGTTCGCGGCTGCTGAACAGGTTATCCAGCCAGCGCCGCGACGACACCGTGGGCCCCGGCAGCACCCAGCGGTAACGGTTGAGGTCGGCCAGGGTGTAGGGGCCGTCGAAGATCGGGTGGCTGGCGCTGGCCACCACCACCGCCTCGTCGCGCAGCAGCGGGTAGCTGGCCAGCGGCCCTTCGCTGGCGATGAACGAACTGATGATCAGGTCCAGGCGCCCCGCCACCAGCGATTCGCGCAGCACGTCGTCCTGGCCGATGGTCAGGTTCAGGGTGATGTCCGGCGCCCGTTCCAGGAGTGCCGCGGTCAGCTGCGGCAGCAGGTGGTCGGCCATGGACGCGGCGCAGCCCAGGCGAATGGTGCCCACCGTGCCGCTGGCGAAGTCCTTCACCTCGCGCTCGGTCTCGGCGATGCTCTGGCGCAGCTCGCGGCCACGGGCCAGCAGCAGCTCGCCGACGTCGGTGAGCTTGATGCCGCGGCCCTCGCGCCGGAACAGTTGGGTGCCCAGGGATTCTTCCAGGCGCTGGATGCTCTTGGTCAGCGCCGGCTGGCTGCGGTTGAGCTTATCGGCGGCCCGGCCCAGGTGGCCGAGCTCGGCGATGGTTTCAAAGTAGGTGAGGTCGCGCAGGTCCATAATTCATAACCGCCAGTTATCGTTTCATCAGTATTAGAAAATAGACTTGATCGGTTGCCAGGTCGATAATTCTTCCGCGTCCTGCCTTGACCAGGGCGCCTGGAGACTTGAAACCGTGTCGCGTGCCCCTTCCCTCGCTCTACGCTACTGGCCCACCTGGGCCCAGTGGTTCGCCCTGATCATCCTTGCCGGCAGCGCCGGCCAATTGCTCAACCACCTGCAACTGCCCGCCGGGCAATTCGTCGGCCCCATGCTGGTGGCCATCGGCTTCGGCGTCTGCGGCACCACCCTGCGCATCCACCGCCAGGCGTTCCGCCTGTGCCAGGGCACCATCGGCCTGCTGGTGGCGCACTCCATCAGCATGGCCGTGCTGACCGCCGTGGTGCAGTCCTGGCCGGTGATGCTGTTCGCCACCGCCCTCACCGTGCTGCTGAGCACCGCAGTGGGCCTGGTGATGGCCCGCTACGGTGGCATCGGCGCCCGCACCGCGGCCTGGGGCACCTCGCCGGGGGCAGCCTCGGCCATGGTCTCGATGGCCGCATCGTCGCCACCATGCAATACGTGCGGGTGGTGTGCGTGGTGATGATCGGCGCGCTGGTCAGCCGCCTGCTGGGCGCCGACGGCAGCGGCACCCAGGCCCACGGCGCGGTGGTCAGCCTGCAGGGCGCGCCGCTACTGGACCTGGCGCTGAGCCTGGCGGTGATCGTCATCGGCGTGCTGCTGGGCACGCGCCTGCCGGCCGGCGCCCTGCTGGGGCCGTTGCTGCTGGGCGGCGTGCTGCAGCTGTGCGGGCTGATCCACATCGTGCTGCCAGCGCCGGTGCTGAGCCTGGCCTATGCCACGGTAGGCTGCTACGTGGGCCTGCGTTTCGACCGCACCACCATCCGCTACGTGTTCAAGCGCCTGCCGGCGATGATCAGCGGCTCGCTGCTGCTGATCGTGCTGTGCGCGCTGTCGGCGTGGCTGGTGGCAGACCTGCTGGGCAAGGACTTCCTCTCGGTGTACCTGGCCACCAGCCCGGGCGGCCTGGACTCCATGGCAATCATCGCGGTGGACACCCATTCGGACGTAGGGCTGGTGCTGGCGATGCAGACGCTGCGGCTGTTCGGGGTGATCGTGACGGGCGCGTGGCTGGCGCGGTGGGTGATTCGGTTGTCGGAGCGCTAGGCCGTATTGATTTCACTCCAAAGGAATGAAATCAATACGAAATGAACCGAGCGTCCGGCTTATCGAGCGATACCGGACCTCGGTGGCTTTGGAGCCGTAATGATTTCATTGCACTCTTAAAGACGTAAAACCGTAAATAATTGATTTATAACGATTTAATTTCTGGCACTGCCCTTGCTCTGTTCAACCTCATTCCAAACAGAACACAAGGACCGCGCCATGTTCTCCAAAAGCCTCACCCTCGCCGATTTCGACCCCGCCCTGCACGACGCCATCGCCCTGGAGGCGCGCCGCCAGGAGCAGCACATCGAGCTGATCGCTTCCGAGAACTACACCAGCCCGCAGGTCATCGAGGCCCAAGGCTCGGTGCTGACCAACAAATACGCCGAAGGCTACCCGGGCAAGCGCTACTACGGCGGCTGTGAGTTCGTCGACGTGGTCGAGCAACTGGCCATCGACCGCGCCAGGCAGCTGTTCGGCGCCGACTACGCTAACGTGCAGCCGCACTCGGGCAGCCAGGCCAACGCCGCGGTGTTCCTGGCCCTGCTGCAACCGGGCGACACGGTGCTGGGCATGAGCCTGGCCCACGGCGGGCACCTGACCCACGGCGCCAAGGTGAGCTTCAGCGGCAAGCTGTACAACGCCGTGCAGTACGGCATCGACGACCAGGGCCTGATCGACTACGACGAAGTGGAACGCCTGGCCGTGGAGCACCAGCCAAAGATGCTGATTGCCGGTTTCTCGGCCTATTCGCGCACCCTGGACTTTGCCCGCTTCCGCGCCATCGCCGACAAGATCGGCGCTTACCTGTTCGTCGACATGGCCCACGTCGCCGGGCTGGTGGCCGCCGGCCTGTACCCCAACCCGCTGCCTTACGCCGACGTGGTCACCACCACCACGCACAAGACCCTGCGCGGCCCGCGCGGCGGCCTGATCCTGGCGCGCAGCAACCCGGCGCTGGAGAAGAAGCTCGACTCGGCGGTGTTCCCCGGCGGCCAGGGCGGCCCGCTGATGCACGTCATCGCCGGCAAGGCGGTGTGCTTCAAGGAGGCGCTGGCGCCCGGATTCAAGGCGTATCAACAGCAGGTCATCGACAACGCCCAAGCCATGGCCGCGGTGTTCGTTGACCGTGGCTACGATGTGGTGTCCGGCGGCACCGACAACCACCTGTTCCTGGTCAGCCTGATCCGCCACGGCCTCACCGGCAAGGACGCCGACGCCGCCCTGGGCCGCGTGCACATCACCGTCAACAAGAACGCCGTGCCCAACGACCCGCAGTCGCCGTTCGTGACCTCGGGCCTGCGCATCGGTACCCCGGCGGTCACCACCCGCGGCTTCGGTACCGCCGAGTGCACGCGCCTGGCCGGCTGGATCTGCGACGTGCTGGATCATTTGGGCGATGCCGACGTGGAAGCCGAGGTAGCCGCCCAGGTTGCGGCACTAAGCCGCGACTTCCCGGTATACGGCCGCTAGTCGGGCCGGGTTGCCCTCTGGCACACTTCGCCCGGAAGAACTGCCAAGTAGGGCAACCTAGCAGGCCTGCGGGCCCATGTCGGGAATAACAATGAAACTGCATCAACTTCGCGCTTTAGTCTCCATCCACGAAACCGGTAGCCTGCAAGACGCCTCGCAAGTGCTGCACCTGACCCAGTCGGCCCTGAGCCGCGCCATCAAGGAGCTCGAAAACGAGCTGGGCATCACCTTGCTGGTGCGCTCCAACAAGGGCATGACCCTCACCGAATACGGCCAGCGCATGCTCGGCCATGCCCGCCAGGCACTGGAAAGCGTGCGCCGCGCGCGCCAGGAAATCGAAGACATGAAGGGCCTGGTGGTGAGCGAGATCACCATCGGCGTGACGCCCGTCACCGCTTTGCTGCAGCCGCTCAAGCAGAGCCTGGTGGACTTCCAGCACAGCTACCCCAACGCCACGCTGAAGGTGCTGGAAATGCGCCCCACCCAGCTGCTGCAGCACCTGCGCGACGGCCTGCTGGACTTTGCCCTGACCTCCCAGGTGCCGGCCAACGCCGTGGGCCTGGACTGGCAGCCGCTGTGCCGCATTCCCGGCGTGGTGGTGGTGCGCAAGGACCACCCGCTGCGCATGGTGCGCTCGCTGCGGTTGTTGCAGCAGGCGCACTGGATCAGCGTCGACCCGCTCACCGACAGCCAGTCGCAGTTCAACCAGCTGTTCGAAGGCAGCGCCCTGGGCCGCCCGCGCAAGGTGTTCGAATGCACGGCCATGAACCTGGCGATCAAGATGCTGATCGACAGCGACGCGGTGATGATCATGAGCCAGCCGGCGCTGGGGCATGACCTGGTGGGCCTGAGCGACATGTCCAAGCACCTGCTGAAGGTCGACATTCAGGAGCCGGTGCCCGAATACTCGGTGAACCTGGTGTGCGTGAACCGCAGCTACCTGACCAAGACCGCAGGGCAGCTGTTTGCCCAGTTGCAGGAACAACTGGCCAACAAGCCCGCCATCGTCTAATCCGTAACAACGATATCGGGTGGGAGCTGGCTTGCCAGCGAGCTTTTGGCACTTGAACAGCTCGCTGGCAAGCCAGCTCCCACAAAAACGATCCGGCATCCCAATGGAGCATTGCGCAAGGGGTTGCACGGCGCGCTGGATGAGGCGGGTGGGGCCTCTGCCACGGGGTTTGTTCTGATACGCAAATACCGGCGTCCTGTCTGGAGAGCGTCTCGCGTTACCCATCTGCCCACCTCAAGGGCACCACATTCGCGCACCGCGAGTCGAAAATGCCCACCCGGCGCTCCCGCCATTTCCTGCGCCGCCCCTGACCCGCACCAACGGTTGGGGGCTTGCATAAAAGCGATGTGCACTTTCACCGGCGCTGTTCAACACTGCGGACCACCACGATCCCGGGTACAGGAACATCGCCATGAAGAGCACCCCCGCCAGTGATTTGCCCCTCCAACCCAGCCCGGCCCAGGCCTCGCTGCAAGCGCGCAGGATGCGCCGCGTGGTGATTGCCTCGTCCCTGGGCAACGGCCTGGAGATCTACGATTTCACCGTGTACAGTTTCTTCGCGGTGATCATCGGCAAGCTGTTCTTCCCCGGCGAGTCGGCGCTGGCCTCGCTGCTGATGTCCCTGGCGACCTTCGCCGTGGGCTTCCTGATGCGCCCGCTGGGCGCGGTGCTGATCGGCCGCGTGGCTGACCGCAAGGGCCGCAAGGCGGCGCTGTCGCTGACCATCGCGCTGATGACCCTGGGCACCGGCATCATCGCCTTCACCCCCACCTATTCGAGCATCGGCATCGCCGCCACCCTGCTGCTGGTGTTCGGCCGCCTGCTGCAAGGGCTGTCGGCCGGCGGCGAAGTGGGCAGCGCCTCGGCGTTCCTGATGGAATCGGGGCACACCGACAACCGCTGCTTCATGGTCAGCTGGCAAGGCGCCAGCCAGGGCGCGGCGGCGCTGCTGGGCGCCCTCACCGGCCTGCTGTTGAGCAGCAACCTGAGCCCCGAATCGCTCGAAAGCTGGGGCTGGCGCGTGCCGTTCGTGATCGGCCTGCTGATTGGTCCGGTGGGCTGGTTCATTCGCCAGCACCTGGAGGAAACCCATACCGAGACCACCAACACGCCTTCGCTGATGCAACTGCTGCGCGAGCACAAAGGCACGCTGCTGCTGGGCATCATGTGGATGGCCGCCTCCACCGTGAGCATGTACATGGTGGTGTTCTACATGCCCACCTACCTGGTGCGCACCCTGCATTACCCGAGCAGCTTTGCCTTCGCCCTGGTGGGCCTGGCCAGCGCCCTGCTGGCGGTGATTCCGCCCATTGCCTCGCGCTACGCCGACCGCCTGCCCCGGCGCAAGCCATTGCTGTACTGGATCGCCGGCCTGGCACTGGTGTTCGCCTACCCCGCGTTCCTGCTGCTGGGCCTGCAAAGCACCTGGCTGTGCATGCTGGCCATCACCCTGCTGATCATGCCCATGGCCGTGGGCGTGGGTGCCAGCTTCGCCATGCTGATGGAGGCCTTCCCCCGCGAGCAGCGCGTCACCGGGCTGTCGGTTATCTACAGCTTCGGCGTGACCCTGTTCGGCGGCTTCTCGCCCTTGCTGGTGACCTGGCTGATCGGCCTGACGGGCAACCCGCTGACCCCGGCCCTGTACCTGATCGCCACCCTGATCATGAGCCTGATCGCCCTGCGCCTGTTCCCCGAACACCCGGGCCGCGACTGACTCCCCCCTTTACTGCCAGAAAAAGGAAGCAACCGTGAGCAACCTGATCATCAACCAGAAACTGCAAGCCAGCGCTGAACATTTCGCCACCATTCGCCGCGACATTCACAGCTTCCCCGAGCTGGGCGGCGAGGTGCCACGCACCGCCGGCCTGGTGGCCGAGATGCTCGGTGCCTGGGGCTACGAGGTGCACACCGGGGTGGGCGGCTGCGGCGTGGTGGGCGTGCTCAAGCGCGGCAACGGCGCGCGCACCCTGGGCATCCGTGCCGACATGGACGCCCTGCCGATCCTGGAAAAGAACGGCCTGCCTTGGGCCAGCCAGTACCAGGGGCGCATGCACGCCTGCGGCCACGACGGCCACACCGCCACGCTGCTGGCCGCGGCCGAGCAACTGGCGCTGCACGCTGAGTTCGACGGCACCCTGAACCTGATCTTCCAGCCGGACGAAGAGGGCCTGTGCGGCGCCAAGCAGATGATCGACGACGGCCTGTTCACCCGCTTCCCCTGCGACGCGGTGTACGCCTACCACAACATGCCCGGCCTGCCCGTGGGCCAGGCCGTGGTGCAGGCCGGCGGTTTCATGGCCTCGTCCGAGCGCGTCACCATCACCCTGACCGGCCGTGGCGGCCATGGCGCCATGCCCGAGCGGGCCATTGACCCGGTGCCGGCGCTGGCCAGCATCATCACCGCGCTGCAGACGGTGATCTCGCGCAACTTGTCCACCGATGACGCCGCTGTGCTCAGCGTGGGCATGGTGCAGGCCGGCACCGCGTACAACATCATTCCCGAGACGGCCAAGGTGATGCTCAGCGTGCGCACCGCCGACCCGGCTGTGCGTGAGCGGGTGGAGAAGCGCATTCGCGAGATTGTCGAGGGGCAAGCCGCCAGCTTCGGCGTGAAGGCCGAGATCGACTACTGCCTGCTGGCCCCAGTGCTGGTCAACAGCAAGGCCGAGACCGAGCGCATGCTGGGTGTGGCCCGTGAGGTGCTGGGCGCGCAGAACGTGCTGGAGAAAATGCCGGTGCGCATCATGGGCAGCGAGGACTTTGCCTGGATGCTGCACGAGAAGCCGGGCTGCTACTTCATCCTGGGCAACGGCACCGGCGAGTTCACCGGGTGCTCGGTGCACAACGACCACTACGACTTCGACGACGCGGTGATCCCGCTGGGCGCGGCGTGCTGGGTGGGGTTGGTGGAAGGTTATTTGAAAGGTTGAAACCGCGGACGCGGCCTTCGGCCGCTGCTACGGAGGATTGTGCCCTCCCCCTCCCGTAGCAGCGGCCGAAGGCCGCGTCCGAAACCGCAACCCGTAGCAGCGGCCGAAGGCCGCGTCCAAGGCCTACGCAATCAGCGAGCAGCAGCCACGATCAGCTGCTTCATCTCGCTCACCGCCGCCTTGAAGCCAACAAACAACGCATGGGCCACCAGCGCGTGGCCGATGTTCAGCTCGTTGATGCCCTTGATGGCCGCCACCGCTTCCACGTTGTGGTAGTGCAGGCCATGGCCGGCATTGACGATCAGCCCCTGGGCCACGCCGAACGCCACGCCATCGGCGATGCGCTTGAGCTCTTCAGCCACCTCAGCCGGAGTCTCGGCATCGGCGTAACGGCCGGTGTGCAGCTCGATGGCCGGCGCGCCCACGCGCTTGGAGGCAGCGATCTGGCGCTCGTCGGCGTCAATGAACAGCGACACTTCACAGCCGATCTTGCTCAGGCGCTCTACCGCCGCCTGGATACGCGCTTCCTGGCCGGCCACGTCGAGGCCGCCTTCGGTGGTCAGCTCCTGGCGGGTTTCCGGCACCAGGCACACGTGGGCCGGACGGATGCGTTCGGCGAACGCCAGCATCTCTTCGGTAACGCCCATTTCGAAATTCATGCGCGTCTGCAGCACGTCCTTGAGCAGCAGCACGTCGCGTTCCTGGATGTGCCGGCGGTCTTCGCGCAGGTGCACGGTGATGCCGTCGGCGCCCGCCTCTTCGGCGTCCAGCGCAGCCTTGACCGGGTCAGGGTAGCGGGTGCCGCGGGCCTGACGCAGGGTTGCCACGTGGTCGATGTTGACGCCGAGAAGAATGCGATTGCTGGTGGTCACGGGAGCGCTCCTTGGAATTGAGACCCCAAGGATACGTGGTGCTCACGGCTTGCGAAACAGTTCCCGACTGACCAGCGGACGACCGCCCAGGTGCACGGCCAGCGCCTGGCGCATCAGGCGCTTGGCAGCGCTCAATGCGCCGGGGGCAGTCCAGTCGGCTTCGGCCATGGCCAGCAGCTCGCTGCCCTTGAACAGGCCGGGCTGGATCAGCCACACGCGCTCAAGGCCGGCGTCCACCTGCAGGCGGTACAGGCCGTCGGCCTCCACCGGGTCGCCGTTGACGTCGCTGTCCATGGCGAAGCCGTAGCCCAGCTCGTCCAGCAGCCGCCATTCGAACGCGCGCAGCAGCGGCTCCAGCGGCAGGCCGGCGGCCAGCGCCTGCAAAGTGGCGGCGTAGCTGTCGTAGATCACCTGGTTGGGGTCTTCGGCCGGCAGCAGGCGGGTCAGCAGTTCGTTCAGGTACAGGCCGCTGAACAGCGCGTCGCCGACCATCCAGGAGGCCACGCCCACCGCTTCCATGCGCCCGACGTTCTTCAGCTCACCCTTGCCACGGAACTCCACTTCCAGCGGCACGAACGGCCGCGCCAGGCTGCCGGCCTTGCCCCGGGCGCTGCGCAGCACGGCGCGCAGGCGGCCGCCCGGGGTGAGGAAGTCGACCAGGGCGCTGTTCTCGCGGTAGGGGCGCGAGTGCAGGACGTAGGCGGGGTAAAGGACGAGGGTGGACATGGGTCGGCACTCGGTTTCAGGCGTTCCAAACAATTGTGGGAGCTGGCTTGCCAGCGAGCTTTCGGGCCTCAAAAGCTCGCTGGCAAGCCAGCTCCCACAAAAAACCATTCCCCCAAGGGGGAATGTGGCGCAGATCAGAGGTCGCCGTAACCCAGCGAGCGCAGGGCGCGTTCGTCGTCGGACCAGCCGCCTTTCACTTTCACCCACAGGTTGAGCATGACCTTGGAGTCGAACAGCAGCTCCATGTCCTTGCGCGCTTCCATGCCGATGCGCTTGATGCGCTCGCCCTTGTCGCCAATGATGATCTTCTTCTGACCATCACGCTCCACCAGGATCAGGGCGTGGATGTGCAGGGTCTTGCCCTGCTGCTTGAACTCTTCGATCTCGACGGTGATCTGGTACGGCAGCTCGGCGCCCAGCTGGCGCATGATCTTCTCGCGTACCAGTTCGGCGGCCAGGAAGCGGCTGCTGCGGTCGGTGATCTGGTCTTCCGGGAAGAAGTGATCGTTTTCCGGCAGGTGCTTGGCGATCAGGCCTTCCAGGGCGTCGAGGTTGTGACCCTGCTGGGCCGACACCGGGACGATCTCGGCGTTGGGCAGCTGTTCCTGCAACCAGGCCAGGTGCGGCATCAGCTCGGCCTTGTCCTCGATGCGGTCGGTCTTGTTGATGGCCAGGATCACCGGGCCCTGCACGTACTGCACGCGCTCCAGCACCAACTGGTCTTCGTCGGTCCACTTGGTGCGGTCCACCACGAAGATCACCACGTCCACGTCTTTCAAGGCCGCCGAGGCGGTCTTGTTCATGTAGCGGTTGAGCGCCTTTTCGTTGCTCTTGTGCATGCCGGGGGTGTCGACGTAGATGGCCTGGATCTCGCCTTCGGTCTTGATGCCCAGCATGTTGTGGCGGGTGGTCTGCGGCTTGCGCGAGGTGATCGCCAGCTTCTGGCCCAGGATGTGGTTGAGCAGCGTGGACTTGCCCACGTTCGGGCGGCCGACGATTGCGACATAGCCACAGCGGGTTGGGGTTGTATCAGTCATTGCCATTCTCCACGCCCAGGGCAATCAGGGCTGAAGCGGCCGCTACCTGTTCGGCAATACGACGGCTCACACCCTGACCTCGGCTTTTTTCGTTCAAAAGGGTCACTTCACATTCGACGAAAAACGTCCGGCAATGCGGTTCGCCCTGGATATCCACCACTTCGTAACGCGGCAGTTCGCAACCACGCGACTGCAGGTATTCCTGCAGGCGGGTTTTCGGGTCCTTGTTGGTGTCCACCAGCGTCAGGCTGTCGAACTCGCTGGTCAGCCAGGACAGCACACGCTCGCGGGCCACTTCCATGCCCGAATCCAGGTAGATGGCACCAATCAGCGCTTCCAGGGCATCGGCCAGGATCGATTCGCGACGGAAACCGCCGCTCTTCAATTCACCGCTGCCCAGGCGCAGGTATTCGCCCAGGTCGAAACCACGGGCCAGTACGGCCAGGGTCTCGCCTTTCACCAGCCGGGCGCGCAGGCGCGACAGCTGGCCTTCGCGGGCCTGGGGGAAACGTTCGAACAACGATTCACCGGCCACGAAGTTGAGGATGGCATCACCGAGGAACTCCAGGCGCTCATTGTTGCGCCCGGCGAAGCTGCGGTGAGTCAAGGCCAGCACCATCAGGTCCTGGTCTTTAAAGGTATAGCCGAGCTGACGCTCGAGACGGCTCAAGGAAACACTCACGGTTTACGCACGCTGAATTCGTGGTCAAATTTCACCACCAGATCGACGTTGCCGATCAGTGGCTCACGCTGTTCGTATTGCAAATGGGCGGCGAACACGTCGTCGTCCAGTGTCACTTTCATGATGTTGCGGGCTTGCAGGTCACGGATGTTATTGACACTCATGCCCTTGTCCACATGGTTGTAGAAATCACCAACCGTGTCGATTTTCTCCGCCTTGTCGGTCGCTGCCGATTCGATGATCTTCTTCATCGTCCAGTAGTCGAAATAGTGCGGCAGCACCTTGAAGGCCGTACTGGCGACAAACCCCAGTATGGCCAGCAGTACCAGCCCTCCCAGCAGCGAAATACCTTTCTGCGAACTGGCTGCGTTCATGCTCAAGCTCTCCATCCCTGCTGCCGCCTGAAAAGCATTCGGCGCTGTCCACTGGACAGCGCCGCCTGGTGTTACTTGATCAGCCCGACTCGCGAGAAGTTCGGCAAGTGGCTCATCTTCGGCTCCGGCCAGCTCATCCAGACCGCGAAGGCCTTGCCGACGATATTGCGGTCCGGGACCATGCCCAGCAGTTCCTTGGGAATACGCGGGTCATCCCAGTAACGGCTGTCGTTGGAGTTGTCGCGGTTGTCGCCCATCATGAAGTAGTGCCCGGCAGGCACGGTCCATTGATTGTCCGGCGGCATGTGGTAACGGCCCATTTCCTTGCGGATCAGGTGCTCGACGTCGCCGAGTTTTTCCTGATACAGCTCGGCGGTGCCCAGGCTGTTGGGCTCTTCGCCCAGCAGTTGCTCGGCCACCAGCTGGTCGTTGACGTACAGGCGCTTGTCATTGGTGTAGCGGATCTTGTCGCCCGGCAGGCCAATGACGCGTTTGATGTAGTTGACGTTCGGGTCGCTTGGGTAGCGGAACACCATGACATCGCCACGCTGCGGGTCACCGATCTGGATGATCTTCTGGTCGATCACCGGCAGGCGGATGCCGTAGGAGAACTTGTTGACCAGGATGAAATCACCCACTTCCAGGGTCGGCTTCATGGAACCCGACGGGATCTGGAAGGGTTCGACCAGGAACGAGCGCAGCACCAGCACGATGAACAGCACCGGGAAGAACGACTTGCCGTATTCGACCAGCGCCGGTTCCTTGTTCAACTGCTCGAGCACCACCGGGTCCGGCTCGCTGACACTACCCTGGTAGGTTGCGATCGCGGTCTTGCGGCGCGAAGCCAGGAAGACCAGATCGAACAGGGCCAGCAAACCGCAGACGGCGACAGCAATGACCAACAACAGCGGGAAATTTAGAGACATAGGACCTAACTATCCAACCTGAGCACGGCGAGGAAGGCTTCTTGTGGAATTTCCACGTTACCGACCTGTTTCATGCGTTTCTTACCGGCCTTCTGCTTCTCCAGAAGCTTGCGCTTACGGCTGACGTCACCGCCATAGCATTTGGCCAGTACGTTCTTTCTGAGCGCCTTGACAGTGGTCCGGGCCACGATCTGCCCGCCGATGGCGGCCTGGATCGCAACGTCGAACATCTGCCGAGGAATCAGTTCTTTCATCTTCTCGGTCAGCGCGCGGCCCTTGTAGTGGGCGTTGTCGCGGTGAACGATCAGGGCCAGGGCGTCAACCTTGTCACCGTTGATCAGCACGTCCAGCTTGACCAGGTTGGCCGACTGGTAGCGATCGAAATGGTAGTCCAGGGAAGCATAGCCGCGGCTGGTGGATTTCAGGCGGTCGAAGAAGTCCAGCACCACCTCGTTCATCGGCAGGTCGTAGCGCACCTGCACCTGGCTGCCGAGGAACTGCATGTCGCGCTGCACGCCACGCTTCTCGATGCACAGGGTAATGACGTTGCCCAGGTGCTCTTGAGGCACAAGGATAGTAGCGGCCACGATCGGCTCGCGGAAATCTTCCACCGAGGACACATCAGGCAGCTTCGACGGGTTGTCGACGTAGATGGTCTCGCCGGTTTTCAGCACCACCTCGAAGATTACGCTTGGCGCGGTGGTGATCAGGTCCAGGTCGTACTCGCGCTCCAGGCGCTCCTGGATGATTTCCATGTGCAGCATGCCCAGGAAGCCACAGCGGAAACCGAAGCCCAGGGCGTCGGAGCTTTCCGGCAGGTACTGCAACGACGAGTCGTTGAGGGTCAGCTTGGACAGCGCGTCGCGGAAGTCTTCGAAGTCTTCGGAGCTGACCGGGAACAGGCCGGCGTAGACCTGTGGCTGGATGCGCTTGAAACCAGGCAGCACCGGCACGTCCGGGGTGCTGCTCAGGGTCAGGGTGTCACCCACCGGCGCGCCGTGGATGTCCTTGATGCTGGCGATGATGAAGCCCACTTCGCCCGCTTTCAGGTCGGCGGTGGCGGTGTGCTTGGGGGTGAACACGCCCACGCTGTCGACCAGGTGCACCTTGCCGGTGGACTTGACCAGGATCTTGTCGCCCTTCTTCACGCGGCCGTGGCGCACGCGTACCAGGGAGACGACGCCCAGGTAGTTGTCGAACCAGGAGTCGATGATCAACGCTTGCAGCGGATCTTCGATGTTGCCGGTAGGGGCCGGAATGTCCTGGACCAGGCGCTCGAGCACGTCGAGCACGCCCATGCCGCTCTTGGCGCTGCAGGCCACGGCGTCGGTGGCGTCGATGCCGATGACCTTCTCGATCTCGTCCTTGACGCGATCGGGGTCGGCCTGGGGCAGGTCCATCTTGTTCAGCACGGGCATGACTTCCAGGCCCTGCTCGATGGCGGTGTAGCAGTTGGCGACCGACTGGGCCTCCACGCCTTGACCGGCATCGACCACCAGCAGCGCGCCCTCGCAGGCGGCCAGCGAACGGCTGACTTCATAGGTGAAGTCGACGTGGCCGGGGGTGTCGATGAAGTTCAGCTGGTAGGTCTTGCCGTCCTGCGCCTTGTAATGCAGCGTGACGCTGTGGGCCTTGATGGTGATGCCACGCTCACGCTCCAGGTCCATGGAGTCCAGCACCTGAGCTTCCATCTCGCGATCGGCCAGGCCGCCGCACATCTGGATGAACCGATCGGCCAGCGTCGACTTGCCATGGTCAATGTGGGCGATGATGGAGAAATTGCGGATATGACTCAAATCACTCACGGATCAACACTCAAAAAGGCTGCGGGCCGGACGCCCAACGAAAAATAGCCGGGAATTGTACCTGAATTACGGGGCGATGTGGGAGACGGTTGATCATGAACATCCTGGGGAAGCCCACCCCCATCGACATCCGCTCACAAAAAAGGGCGGCCCACCGGCCGCCCTCCCCTGTTTCAACGCCAGCTTATCACTCGCTCAGCTTGAAGGTGATGAAGCTTGCACGGCCCTGGCGCAGCACGCGCATGGACACCGAGCGGTTCTTCGGCAGGCCCTTGGCGATGTCGGTGAACTCCTTCGCCGAACCGATGGCCTGGTTGTTCAGGTGGGTGATGACGTCACCCGGCTGCAGGCCGATCAGCGCTGCAGGGCCGTCCTGCACGTCCTTGATGACCACGCCGCTTTGCAGGTCCAGGGACTTTTTCTGATCGGCGGTCAGGTCGGCCACCGAGACGCCCAGGCGGTTGCTGTTGCTCTCGGCCTGGGACTTGGCGGCGCCACCGGCGAGGATGTCGTCGTCATTGGCCGGCATGGCACCGACGGTCACGTCGATGGTCTTGCGCTTGCCCTCGCGCACCACCTCCAGGCTGGCCTTGGCGCCGGCCTTGAGGCCGCCCACCAGGTGCGGCAGGTCTGCCGACATGACGATCGGCTGGCCGTTCATGCTCAGGATCACATCACCCACCTGCAGGCCGGACTTGGCCGCAGGGCCGTCCTCGACCATCTGCGCCACCAGGGCGCCGGCCGGCTTGTCCAGGCCGAAGGATTCAGCCAGGTCCTTGTTCACTTCCTGGATGACCACGCCCAGCCAGCCGCGGCTGACCTTGCCGTCTTTCTTCAGCTGGTCGGACACGTCCATGGCCACGTCGATCGGGATCGCGAACGACAGGCCCATGAAGCCACCGGAGCGGGTGAAGATCTGCGAGTTGATACCCACCACCTCGCCGTTCATGTTGAACAGTGGGCCGCCGGAGTTGCCCGGGTTGATGGCCACGTCGGTCTGGATGAACGGCACGTAGGCGTCGTTGGGCAGGGTACGGCCCTTGGCGCTGACGATGCCCTTGGTGACCGAGTGATCGAAGCCGAACGGCGAGCCGATGGCCAGCACCCACTCACCCACCTTCAGTTTGTCGGAATCACCCAGTTTGACCGTAGGCAGGTTCTTGCCGTCGATTTTCAGCAGGGCCACGTCGGTGCGCGGGTCGGTGCCCACCAGCTTGGCTTTCAGTTCGCTGCGGTCGGACAGGCGCACGATGATTTCATCGGCGTCGGCGATCACGTGGTTGTTGGTCAGCACATAGCCGTCGGGCGAGATGATGAAGCCCGAGCCCAGCGACTGGGCCTCACGCTGGCGATCACCGCCCTTGGGGCTGCGCGGCGAACGCGGCATGTTGCGGAAGAAGTCGCGGAAGGCCGGGGGCAGGTCGTCCAGGTCCGGCATGTCGCCGGCGCCGGCGCTGCGGTCGGGCAGCTTCTGGGTGGTACTGATGTTGACTACCGCGGGCGAGGCCTGCTCCACCAGGTTGGTGAAGTCAGGCAGCGCCTCGGCCTGGGCGGTAACGACCTGGCCGAGCATCAGCACGGCGGCGCACACGGTCAGGTAATGCTTCAAGCGTAGTATCGACATACGGCTCCCGTATTTAACGAGCTAGGTTTAGCAAGTGGGTTCGCCAGACGCACAAAACCCGGGCACTGCCGCAAGGCAATGTCCGGGTCCGGGGGTGTCGGCAGTGGCGATCCTGAAACAGCAGACAAGGCCAGACCCTTGAGGGTCTGACCTATAGAAAAATTCAGGGGGTTTTGCAACCTGACTGACAGAAGTTTCATTTCGTCATCCTTTGTAACGGATGCCGTGACGCACTATGTGACGCGCTCCCTGCACGCCCACTCCTGCTCAGCACAGGCGCCTCAATTCTTCGCCTGGGCGTCTTGGGCACGCATCGACAAGGCGATGCGCTCGGCGGTGCCGATGGGAATCTCACCCACCACGGTGACCATCACTTCCCCATTGGGGGTGGTGAGGCGCCGCGACACGGCCGAGGTCGGCCCCAGCTGCGTGCGGGTGTCAGCCCCGACGCTGCCATTGAGCGGCTCGAGGAACACCGAGAAGCGCGCCAGGCCATCGTCATACATCAGGCTGCTGACGGTGGTCTTGGTGTCGGGGTCCTTGCGCGAGGAACTGCCGGCCAACTCGAAGCCCGGCGGCAGCCAGTCCGAACGCCAATGGCCGGCGGCGGGCGCCGAGGCCTGGGCGACAACGGCCGGCCCCAGGGGCTTGCAGTTGTCGCTGGCAGCCAGCTCCGCATCCGTGGGCACGTCGGTGTCCAGGCGGGTGAACTGGAAGCGTTCCAGCAGGCGCCCCTTGTCGTCGAGCAACAACGACTTGAGCGGCAGGCCAGTCTTGCTGTCCAGGTGCAATTCGAAACCGTAGCGGTGCTGATCCTTGGGGGTCAGCGTAACGATGGTGGCATCGCGCCCGGCCACGCGTGATTGCCCCGCGACAGCAAGGTCGTACCAGGACATCAGCTTGAGGGGGTCGAGCACGCGGCCAGAGGAATCAGGCGTCTCGCTCACACCGGGAACCAGGGCGCCACTCACGCACTGGGTACGGCCATCCACGCGCACGACTTCCTGGGCCGAGCCATCGAGCTGCAACAGCCGCTCGCTGACCTTGCCGTTCTGGGCGCGATGCCAGATGTCGTGGGTGGTGAAACTGCCGTTGCGTTCGTAGACGAAGGTACCCTGGAAGCTCTGCTGCTGCTCGGCCTGGGCCAGGCGGTTAAGCCACTGCGAAGCGTCGCTGGCCGCGAAGGCCGGGACGCTCAGACAGGAACCGAGCAATAGCGGTAGTAGCGGTATGGCGCGCATGGTCCTCCTTAGCGGTTTTCAAGGCTCGCGGCACGTGCGTATGGCAACGCGCTTTCGGTCCCTTTCAACGCAGCTTCCTGGGCGTGTTGGCGCAGGTAGCCTGGCAAGCGCTGGTCATGCATGCCAGCCTGACCTTGCAGAACACCGTTGGCCATGGGGCCAGTGCTCTGGTCGTTGCTCTCAGTGTAGCCTGCCAGCACGGCCGGGCCCTGCACCTGCGGCACGGAAGGTGCCTGCTGGGTAGCCGGTTGCTGCTGGGCCAGCTGGTTGCCGGCGATTTCGTCCTGGTTGTACAGGCGCACGCCTGCCAACACCGCCACGGTGACCGAGGCTGCCACGGCCAGGCGGCCCAGGCTGCGCCATGGACCACGAGTGGCCTTGACCGGTGCGATTTCCTCGGCAATGGCTGCCGATACGGCGGTGGCCAGGTCCAGGCGTGGGTCGAGCAAGTCCTTGTGCATTACCGCACGGGCAATCTGGTAGCGATTCCAGGTTGCACGTGTTTCTGGATCTTCCAGGGCGTTGATGACCCTGCGCAGTTCCAGTTCGTCCGCTTCGTTATCCATCACCGCGGACAGCGATTCCTGCAAAGCTTCACGACTCATGGCGGTTCCTCTCTTGGCTGTCGCCGCTGTCTCAGGTTTCCTGCAACAAAGGCTGCAGGGCTTTATCTATGGCCTCCCGAGCGCGGAAAATCCGAGATCGCACGGTACCCACCGGGCATTGCATGACGCTGGCAATGTCCTCGTAACTCAGACCGTCGAATTCACGTAAAGTTAACGCCGTACGCAAATCTTCTGGCAGTTGCTGGATGGTCCGGTGGACGGTGCCCTCGATCTCATCTCGTAACAGGGAGCGCTCCGGAGACTCCAGATCCTTGAGGCCATGATCGCCGTCGTAGAACTCGGCATCCTCGGAACTTACATCGCTATCTGGCGGCCGACGACCGCGGGACACCAGGTAGTTTTTCGCCGTGTTGATGGCGATGCGGTACAGCCATGTATAAAAGGCACTGTCACCGCGGAAATTGCCAAGCGCCCGATACGCCTTGATAAAGGCCTCTTGCGCCACGTCCTGGGCTTCATGGGTGTCGTGCACGAATCGCACGATCAACCCGAGAATCTTGTGCTGGTATTTCAGCACCAACAGATCGAAAGCTCGCCGGTCGCCGCGTTGAACACGCTCGACCAGTTGCTGATCCTCTTCCTGGGTTAGCATGAACACTCCTCGTTGAGCCGGGAGGAGCATTGCTTAAGCCATCGTTCAGGCTTGCAATCATAGACTCGGGCTTTTCGCAAAAGTTCTCCCCTCCAAGCAAGTTTCCTGCACGCCATGATTTGACCTGCACGAAAACCGCAGCGCGGTCATGGCCGGCTGCGTCAATAATCTTGTCGTCGAATCCGCTTGCAGTGGCCAGCGACTTCAGCCCCACATAAAGCCGACGCCGTTTCCCTTCTCATGGGCGACCGTCTATGGATACCGGGGTGTTGAATAAAGTTCCCGGTATTTGCAGGGATCGCCCGCGGACATTGCGCGATTGTGCGTTGACCGCCGGTGTTTCAGCCATGAAACAAGGCTCAAGCCCGGTCGATCAGGCGCAAGCGCCCCATCCGTCGGTTCGTGTATCAGATAGCCCGACCAACGGTATAGTTCCACAACGCCATGAAGGCTTGGCTATTGTGCCGATACCCCCCTCTATATACTAGTAGCCCATGACCGATCCGCGATGCTCATGCGCCAGTAGCAGCTGCCAAAGGCGGCGTCCTGTACCAACCGCTACGAAGTGAGGATTGCGCGCGCAGGGCCGCTTGGAGGAGACTGCGCCGAAAACAATAGTCGCCCCCGCGGAATAAAGACATGAGCCAGCAGTATCAACACGACGTTCTAGTGATTGGCAGCGGTGCCGCCGGGCTTAGCCTGGCCCTGACCTTGCCCGGGCATTTGCGCATTGCGGTACTGAGCAAGGGCGACCTGTCCAACGGCTCCACCTTCTGGGCCCAGGGCGGCGTGGCCGCGGTGCTCGACGACACCGACACCGTGCAGTCCCACGTCGAGGACACCCTCAACGCCGGCGGCGGCCTGTGCCATGAAGACGCGGTGCGCTTCACCGTGGAGCACAGCCGCGAGGCCATCCAGTGGCTGATCGACCAGGGCGTGCCGTTCACCCGTGACGACGACCCGGCCCACGACGAGAACAGCTTCGAGTTCCACTTGACCCGCGAGGGCGGCCACAGCCACCGGCGCATCATCCACGCTGCCGACGCCACCGGCGCGGCGATCTTCCGGACGTTGCTGGCCCAGGCCCGCCTGCGGCCCAACATCGAGCTGCTGGAACAGCGCGTGGCGGTCGACCTGATCACCGAGCGGCGCCTGGGCCTGGCCGGCGACCGCTGCCTGGGCGCCTACGTGCTGGACCGCAACACCGGCGAGGTCGACACCTTCGGCGCGCGCTTCACCATCCTCGCCACCGGCGGCGCGGCCAAGGTCTACCTCTATACCAGCAACCCCGACGGCGCCTGCGGCGACGGCATTGCCATGGCCTGGCGCGCCGGCTGCCGGGTGGCCAACCTGGAATTCAACCAGTTCCACCCCACCTGCCTTTACCACCCCCAGGCCAAGAGCTTCCTGGTGACCGAGGCCCTGCGCGGCGAAGGCGCGGTGCTGAAACTGCCCAACGGCGAACGCTTCATGCCACGCTTCGACCCGCGCGCCGAGCTGGCGCCACGGGACATCGTCGCCCGCGCCATCGACCATGAAATGAAGCGCCTGGGCGTGGACTGCGTGTTCCTCGACATCAGCCACAAGCCGGCCGAGTTCGTCACCAGCCACTTCCCCACTGTGTACGAGCGTTGCCTGGCCTTCGGCATCGACATCACCCGCCAGCCCATCCCGGTGGTGCCGGCCGCGCACTACACATGCGGCGGCGTGATGATCGACCAGCACGGCTGCACCGACGTGCCCGGCCTGTACGCCATCGGCGAAACCACCTTCACCGGCCTGCACGGCGCCAACCGCATGGCCAGCAACTCGTTGCTCGAATGCTTCGTGTACGGCCGCTCCGCCGCCGCGCACATCGTCGAGCAACTGCCGCATACCGCGCTGCCCGAGCGCCTGCCGCAGTGGGACGCCAGCCAGGTGACCGATTCGGACGAAGACGTGATCATCGCCCACAACTGGGACGAGCTGCGGCGCTTCATGTGGGACTACGTGGGTATCGTGCGCACCACCAAGCGCCTGCAACGTGCCGAGCATCGGGTGCGGTTGCTGCTGGACGAGATCGACGAGTTCTACAGCAACTATAAAGTCAGCCGCGACCTGATCGAGCTGCGCAACCTGGCCCAGGTGGCCGAGTTGATGATCCGCTCGGCCATGCAGCGCAAGGAAAGCCGCGGGCTGCACTACACGCTCGATTACCCGGAGATGCTGCCCGAGGCGCTGGACACTATCCTGGTGCCGCCCACCTTCGACGACTGAACTTGAGCCGCACCCGCAGGCGCCGATGCTCGTCGGTGCCCAGGGTGTCGGCGGGCAGGCACAGGCTGCGCGGCCACCACTGCCCCGGCAGGCGGAAGCGCAGCAGCACCAGGCCCGGCAACGCCATGCTGTCGGGCAGCAGTTGCACCGCCTGCCAGCCCTGGCCACGGTTCCACAGCGCCCAGCCGCCGGCATCACGGCGCAGGGCGCGCCAGGCGCGGGGGTGGCTGAGCAGAAGGCTGCGGGGCAGGTGCCAGGCGGCGTGGGCCAGGCACATCAACATGCCCAGGCCACGCCAGGCGAACGGCGCATCGAGCAGCACCAGGCTGAACAGAGCCAGCCCCAATGCCGCCAGGTAGGCCGCCAGCAATCGCCGCGAGGCGTGCCAGCGGCAATGGAACAGCTTACTTGGGCTGGACACGGTCCAGGATCATGCGAACCATGCGCTGCAGCTCCGGGTCCTCGGATTCGGTGCGTTCCATGAACCAGCCGAACATGTCCTGGTCTTCGCATTCCAGCAGGCGGCGGTAGCATTCGCGGTCCACGTCATTGAGGCTGGGGTACACCTCCTTGACGAAAGGCACCAGCAACACGTCAAGCTCCAGCATGCCGCGGCGGCTATGCCAGTAGAGCCGGTTGAGTTCAATATCTTCGACCATGGAGCGCTCCTCAAATAGGCGCGCAGTATACAGCGACCTGCGCCGCGCGGCACTTGGACGCATGTCTATATATGTGTGGGGTGCGCGGGACGCGGCCTGCGGCCGCTGCTACAGGTGTGTGGGGTGTCGCCAATCCGGATGCGGGGTGCCACCGATCCGGTTCGGCGCCGGCCTGCGGCACACCTCCAACCCGTAGCAGCTGCCGCAGGCGGCGTCCGGCACCAACACGCTGTTCAACCATAGTCACCTACCTATTTTCCCGGCAGCGCTCTATGATGGAGCCCAGTCTTTTAGCCCTTGCGATGCCCCATGGCCAATTCTGCTTTTTTCTGCGCGCTGTCCCACGAAGGCGTCCTCGCCGTACGCGGCTCCGATGCCGGCAAGTTCCTGCAGGGTCAATTGACCTGCAACATCAACTACCTCACCGAGCAGTACGCCAGCCTGGGCGCGCGTTGTACCCAGAAGGGCCGCATGCAGTCCAGCTTCCGCATCCTGCTGCAAGGCGATGGCGTGCTGCTGGCCATGGCCCGCGAGCTGGTGGAGCCGCAACTGGCGGACCTGAAGAAGTACGCGGTGTTCTCCAAGTCCAAGCTCACCGACGAAAGTGACGCCTGGGTGCGCTTCGGCCTGGTCGACGGCCAGCCGGCGCTGGCGGCCCTGGGCCTGGAACTGGGCGAAGAGAGCAACGTCGCCACCCGCAACGAAGCGTTGATCGCCGTGCGCGTGTCGCCCCAGCGTGCCGAGCTGTGGGTGCCAGCCGAGCAGGCCGAGGCCGTGCGCCAGCAGCTTGCGCAGCACCTGCCCCAGGGCGAGCTGGACGCCTGGCTGCTGGGCCAGGTGCGCGCCGGTATCGCCCAGGTGATGCCGGAAACCCGCGAGACGTTCATTCCGCAGATGCTCAACCTGCAGGCCGTGGGTGGCGTCAGCTTCAAGAAAGGCTGCTACACCGGCCAGGAAATCGTGGCGCGCATGCAGTACCTGGGCAAGCTCAAGCGCCGCCTGTACCGCCTGTCGCTGGCTGACGGCCAGCCGCCGGCGCCAGGCACCGCATTGTTCTCGCCCAACCACGCCAGCGCCGTGGGCGAAGTGGCCCTGGCGGCCGCTGCCGAGCAAGGCGTGGAGCTGCTGGCCGTGCTGCAGGCCGACGCCGTGGAAGACGGCAACCTGCACCTGGGCAGCCCGGAAGGCCCGCGCCTGAGCCTGCTGGACCTGCCGTATGAACTGGATCGCGACCGCGAGATCCAACGCTAGGCTACATTGCCCCGCCCCCGCGACCGCGTCCAGGAAGTCCCCATGAGCGAGCTGGCCGAGACAGTCCAAGAGCATTTGCTGACGGCCATCGCCAACGATGACCTGGTGCTGCCCACCCTGCCCGAAGTGGCCTTGCAGATTCGCGAGGCCGCCGAGGACGTCGATATCAGCATTCCTGCCCTGGGCAAGGTCATCGGTCGCGACCCGGCGTTGGCGGCGCGGCTGATCAAGGTGGTCAACAGCCCGATGCTGCGCGCCACCCAGGAAGTCACCGACCTGACCGGCGCCATCAACCGCCTGGGCATCAACTACAGCAGCAACCTGGCCATTGGCCTGGTGATCGAGCAGATCTTCAACGCCCGCGCACCCGTGGTGCAGGCCAAGCTGCATGAGGTGTGGAAGGCCAGCCTGGAAGTGGCCGGCATCAGCTACGAGCTTTGCCGCCGCTACACCCGGCTCAAGCCGGACCAGGCGGCGCTGGCCGGCCTGGTGCACCAGATCGGCGTGCTGCCGATTCTCACCTACGCCGAAGAGCACAATGAGCTGCTGGCCGACCCGGTGTGCCTGAACCACGTCATCGAGCGCATCCAGCCGGTGCTGGGCAGCAAGATCCTCGCCGAGTGGGAATTTTCCCAGGCGCTGGTGCAGGTGCCGGGCGAATACCTCGACCTCAACCGCCCCAGCGTTCAGCTGGACTACACGGGGCTGATCCAGATCGCCCGGCTGCTGCGCCAGCATGACGTCCATCGCCTGCCTGACCTGGCGGCCTACCAGCACCTGGGCGTGGGCGACGAAGTGCCGCTGGACAGGCTCGAGCTGGACGCAGCGATGGCGATGTTCCGCTAATCGGCGACAAAACTCACCCGCACCTTCAAGCCGGTCTGCGCGCCATCGTGCAGGCTGATCTGCGCCCGGTGGGCCTTGCAGATCTCGCCGACGATCGCCAGGCCCAACCCCGAGCCCTTGGCGCTGCGCCGGTAGAAACGCTCGAACACCTTCCCCCGCTCGCCCTCGGGAATACCCGGCCCGTCGTCTTCGACTTCCAGCACGGCCGGGGCGCTGACCCGCAAGATCACGTTGCCGCCCACCGGCGTGTGCGCCAGGGCATTATCCAGCAGGTTGCTGAGCAGCTCGTTGAGCAGCGTCGGCTCGCCGCGCAGCCACACCGGCTGCTCGGCCTCCAGCGCCAGGGCCACGCCACGGGCATGGGCCAGGGGCGCCATGGCCATGCCCAGTTCGCGGGCCACTTGGCTCAGGTCCAAGCGCTGGGCGCCGCCCTCGGCGATGGCGCGGGCACCGTTCTCCACCCGCGCCATGGACAGCAGCTGGTTGGCCAGGTGGGTCAGGCGGTCGGCGTCCTGGCCGGCGGCGTCCAGGGTCTGGCGCCACACCTCGCCCTGCTCGGCCCGCTGGCCCAGGGCAATGCGCGCCTTCAGCGCTGCCAGCGGCGTGCGCAGCTCGTGGGCGGCGTCGGCGATAAACTGCGCCTGGCGCTCGAACTGCCCGCGCAGGCGTTCGGTGAAGTGGTTGAGCGAGGCCACCAGCGGCACCAGTTCGCGCTGCACGCTGACCTCTGGCAGCGGCCGCAGGTCATCAGGCTGGCGTGCTTCAACCTCGGCGCGCAAGCGTTCCAGCGGGCGTAGCGCGGCGCTGACCGCGTACCACACCAGCATCAGCGCGCCCAGCCCCAGCATGCCCAGGCGCAGCAGCGTGTCGGCCATCAGCCCGCGGGCCATGCGGATGCGCGCCTCCTCGGTCTCGGCCACGCGAATCTCGGCCATACCGTTCATTTCCGGCTCGCTGACCGCCTTGAGCAGGCTGACCACGCGCACGTCCTGGCCCAGGTAGCGGCCGTTGTAGAAACGCGCCAGCGCCGGGTAGTCGTCGGTGCGCGGCGTGCCCGGCGGCGGTGCCGGCAGGTTTTCGTAGCCCGAGATCAGCTGCTGGTGAATGTCGTTGACCTGGTAGTAGATGCGCCCGGCGCTGTCGTAGGCGAAGGTGTCCAGCGCCACGTAGGGCACGTCGGCGCTCAGGCTGCCGTCCCGCTGGGACAGGCCGGCAGCGATGGTCCGCGCCGACGCCAGCAGGGTGCGGTCGTAGGCGGTGTCGGCGGCCTCGCGGCCGTTCCAGTAGGCGCTCAGGCCGCTGGCCAGCATCAGCACCACCAGCAGCAACGCCAGGTTCCACAGCAGGCGCCCGCGCAGGCTGTCGAGCTTACGCATCGCGACCTTCGAGCAAGTAGCCCAGGCCGCGGAAGGTGACGATGGCCACGGCCTGGCCATCGAGTTTCTTGCGCAGGCGGTGCACGTAGATCTCGATGGCGTCGGCGCTGGCCTCCTCGTCCAGGCCGAACACCTGGGCCGCCAGCTGTTCCTTGCTCATCACCCGCCCCGGCCGGGCGATCAGGGCTTCGAGCACGGCCTGCTCGCGAGAGGTCAGGGTCAGCAACTCATCGCCGAGGGTGAAGCGCCGGGTCTCCAGGTCGTACACCAGCGCGCCGCAGCGCTGCTGGCGCTCGCCACCCAGCACGCTGCGGCGCAACAGCGCCTTGACCCGCGCCTCCAGCTCGCTGAGCTCAAAGGGCTTGGCCAGGTAGTCGTCGGCGCCCAGGTTGAGGCCGTGGACGCGGTCCTTGACGTCGCTGCGCGCGGTCAGCATCAGCACCGGCAGGTGCTTGCCACGCCCGCGCAGGCGCGCCAGCACCTCGAAACCGTCCATGCGCGGCAGGCCGACGTCGAGCACGGCCAGGGCGTACTCCTCGCTGCCCAGCGCCAGGTCGGCGGCCACGCCGTCGTGCAGCACATCCACCGTCAGGCCGGTATGCTTGAGCGCCTGGGCCACGCTTTCAGCCAGCGGCAAGTGGTCTTCGGCAAGTAGGACGCGCATGGTCAGGTATCTCTTGTTGTAGGTATCGACGCGGCAGTGTACGCCCCGATCCACGGCTGTGAAGGGCTGCGAAGGGCAATTTTCGGCTGAAAGGTTGGCGAAAGGTTGAGCCCCTAGGATCGAGCCACGACAGGTCCGCCATGGGCCTGCCGCGCAAGACGCCACGATGCGTTTTCGCCATAACAAGAACAAGAACTGGAGACATCACATGAGCCCTACCCTGCGCCAGCTGGCCTTGGCGGCCAGCTGCCTGTTGCTGGCCAACACGGCGTTCGCCGCCGAACCCAAGCGCCCCGAATGCATTGCCCCGGCCTCCCCCGGCGGCGGTTTCGACCTGACCTGCAAGCTGGTGCAAAGCGCCCTGGTCAACGAGAAAATCCTCACCAAACCCATGCGCGTCACCTACATGCCTGGCGGCGTGGGCGCCGTGGCCTATAACGCCGTGGTCGCCCAGCGCCCGGCCGATGGCGGCTCGCTGGTGGCCTGGTCCAGCGGTTCGCTGCTGAACCTGGCCCAGGGCAAGTTCGGTCGTTTTGACGAACACGCAGTGCGCTGGCTGGCGGCGGTGGGCACCAGCTACGGCGCCATCGCGGTGAAGAGCGATTCGCCCTATAAGAACCTCGACGACCTGGTGCAGGCGCTGAAAAAAGAGCCCGGCAAGGTAGTGATCGGTGCCAGCGGCACGGTCGGCAGCCAGGACTGGATGCAGACTGCACTGATTGCCAAGGCCGCCGGCATCAACCCGCGCCAGCTGCGCTACGTGGCCCTGGAAGGCGGCGGTGAAATCGCCACCGCGTTGCTGGGCGGGCACATTCAGGTGGGCAGTACGGACATTTCCGACTCCATGCCGCACATCCAGAGCGGCGACATGCGCATGCTGGCGGTGTTTGCCGACAAGCGCATCGACGAGCCGGGCATGAAAGACATCCCCACCGCCCGCGAGCAGGGCTACGACATCGTCTGGCCGGTGGTGCGCGGCTTCTACCTGGGGCCAAAGGTCAGCGATGCCGAATACGACTGGTGGAAAACAGCGTTCGACCAGATGCTGGCGTCCGACGACTTCGCCACGTTGCGCACCCAGCGCGCGCTGTTCCCCTTCGCCATGACCGGCGCCGAGCTGGACGGTTACGTGAAGAAACAGGTAACCGAGTACAAGGCCCTGGCCCAGGAATTCGGCCTGGTGCAGTGACCTGCGGCCTGCCTCGTCCCGAGGCAGCCCCCTCTCGCCAAGGAGTTTCGACCATGGCCCTGCAACGACTGTTTGCCATTGCCCTGCTGCTGGCCTGCGCCGTGCTGGCGGTGATGGCCTGGCCCTACCAGGCCGCTTTTTCCTACGAACCCGTGGGCCCGCGCGCCTACCCACTGCTGATGCTGGGCCTGATGGCCGCAGCCCTGCTGTACATGGCCGTGCGCCCCAGCGCCATCATCCACAGCGACGAGGCACCGCCACTGGACCGCGCCACCCTGGGCAAGATTGGCGCCTGCGTGGTGCTGTTGCTGGTGTTCGCCGGCACCTTCGAACCCCTGGGTTTCATTCTTGCCAGCGTGCTGACCGGCATCCCCATGGCCCGCCTGTACGGCGGCCGCTGGCTGCCCAGCGCGGTGGTGGTGAGCCTGATGAGCGTTGCCCTGTACCTGCTGTTCGACAAGGCCATGGACGTACCCCTGCCCCTGGGCCTGCTCGACGTACTGGAGAACTGATATGGATACCTTCAGCTACCTGGGCCAGGGTTTCGGCGTGGCCCTGAGCCCCTACAACCTGGTCACTGCCCTGTGCGGCACGCTGATCGGCACCGTGGTCGGCCTGCTGCCGGGCCTGGGGCCGATCAACGGCGTGGCGCTGCTGATCCCGATTGCCTTCGCCCTGGGCTTGCCACCCGAGTCGGCGCTGATCCTGCTGGCAGCGGTGTACCTGGGTTGCGAGTATGGCGGGCGCATCAGCTCGATCCTGCTCAACATCCCCGGCGAAGCCTCGACGGTGATGACCACCCTCGACGGCTACCCCATGGCCCGCCAGGGCCTGGCCGGGGTGGCGCTGTCGCTGTCGGCCTGGAGTTCGTTCATCGGCGCCTTCATCGCCACCTGCGGCATGGTGCTGTTCGCGCCGCTGCTGGCGCAATGGGCCATTGCCTTCGGGCCCGCCGAATACTTCGTGCTGATGGTGTTCGCCATCGTCTGCCTGGGCGGCATGGCCGGCGACCGGCCGTTGAAGACCTTCATTGCCGCGCTGATCGGCCTGTTCCTGGCCTGCGTGGGCATCGACGCCAACAGCGGCGTGTACCGTTTCACCGGCGACAACGTGCACCTGGCCGACGGCATCCAGTTCGTGGTGCTGGTGCTGGGGCTGTTCTCGGTCAGCGAGATTCTGCTGTTGCTGGAGAAGACCCACCGTGGCCAGGAAGCCGTGAAGGCCACCGGGCGCATGATGTTCAACGTCAAGGAAGCGGCCTCGGTGTTCGTGGTGAACATTCGCTGCGGCCTGCTGGGCTTCGTGATGGGCGTGCTGCCCGGTGCCGGTGCCACCCTGGCCAGCGCCGTGGCCTACATGACCGAGAAGCGCATGGCCGGCGCCAGCGGCACCTTCGGCCAGGGCGACAAGCGCGGCCTGGCGGCGCCGGAAACCGCCATCGGCGCCTCGGCCTGTGGCGCCCTGGTGCCGATGCTGACCCTGGGCGTGCCCGGCTCGGGCACCACGGCGGTGATGATCGGCGCCCTGTCGCTGTACAACATCACCCCCGGGCCGCTGTTGTTCCAGCAGCAGCCGGACATCGTCTGGGGGCTGATTGCCTCGCTGTTCATCGCCAACATCATGCTGGTGATCCTCAACATCCCGATGATCCGAATTTTCACGCGCATCCTCTCGGTGCCCAACTGGGCACTGGTGCCGGTCATCGCGATCATCACCGGCATCGGCGTGTACGCGGTGCATGCCACCACCTTCGACCTGTTCCTGATGGTGGGCATCGGTATCTTCGGCTACATCCTGCGCAAGCTGGACTTCCCGCTGTCGCCGGTGCTGCTGGGGTTCATCCTGGGCGGGCTGATGGAGCAGAACCTGCGGCGCGCGCTGTCGATCTCGGACGGGGCGCTGAATATCCTGTGGTCCAGCCCGATCACCGCGGGGGTGTGGGTGCTGACGGCGCTGATGCTGCTGTTGCCGTTGCTGCGCTTGTGGCGCAAGCGCGCGGTGTCGGCTGTTGCCTAGACCGCGTTGCCCGCATCGCGGCCAAGGCCGGCTCCTACACTGTCCGTGGTAGGAGCCGGCCTTGGCCGCGATGGCATCACACGGGCGGCAACTGCCAGTCGATCGGCGCCAGGCCGCTCTGCTGCAGGAACTTGTTGGTACGGCTGAAATGCCCATTGCCGATAAAACCGCGGTAGGCCGACAGCGGCGAGGGGTGCACCGAGGTCAGCACCAGGTGCTTGCTGCTGTCGATCAGCTTCTGCTTGCTCTGGGCATGGGCGCCCCACAGCAGGAACACCACGCTCGACTGCTGGTCGCTGACGGTCTGGATGATGCGGTCGGTGAACGACTCCCAGCCCTTCTTCGCATGGGACGCGGCGTTGGCGCGCTCCACGGTCATGGTGGTGTTGAGCAGCAGCACGCCCTGCTCGGCCCAGTGCTGCAGGCAGCCATGGGGCGCGATGTCGATGTTCAGGTCGCGCTTCAATTCCTTGTAGATGTTCACCAGCGACGGCGGCGTGGCAATGCCCGGCTGCACCGAGAAGCACAGGCCGTGGGCCTGGCCCGGGCCGTGGTACGGGTCCTGGCCGAGGATGACCACCTTCACCTGCGGCAGCGGCGTCAGGTTCAGCGCGTTGAAGATCAGCGGGCCGGGTGGGTAGATTTCCTTGCCGGCGGCGTGTTCCTGGCGCAGGAACTCACGCAGCTGGTTCATGTACGGCTGGTCGAATTCGTCACGCAGGGCGTGTTTCCAGCTGGGTTCGAGTTTGATGCGGTCGTCGGTGGTCATGGGCATAGCCTGGCAAACAATGGGGCGGACACTAGGAAAGCCGCCCCTGATTGTCAATCAATGTAACCGGAGACTGACGCCGTGCCGACGGCGGGCCATACTGCTGAATTGGACACTGCCCCATTCGCGTCACTCAAGAGGTCAGGATGAATCTGCAATTCGAAGAGCTTGTCGGCGTCGACGGCGCACGCCTTGGCGTGGCTACCCTGGACGCTGAAAAATCCCTCAACGCGTTGTCGCTGCCCATGGTCGAGGCCCTCAACGACCAGCTGGAACGCTGGGAAAAGGACGATCAGATTGTCTGCGTGCTGCTGCGCGGCAACGGTGCCAAGGCCTTCTGCGCCGGCGGCGACGTGCGCAGCCTGGTGCAGGCGTGCCGCGCCCACCCCGGCGAGGTGCCGCCGCTGGCTGCGCACTTCTTCGCCGGCGAATACCGCCTGGACTACCGCTTGCACACCTTCCCCAAGCCGCTGATCTGCTGGGGCCACGGCTACGTGCTGGGCGGTGGCCTGGGCCTGCTGCAGGGCGCCAATATCCGCATCGTCACCCCCAGCAGCCGCCTGGCCATGCCGGAGATCAGCATCGGCCTGTACCCGGACGTGGGCGCCAGCTGGTTCCTGTCGCGGCTGCCCGGCAAGCTGGGGCTGTTCCTGGGCCTCACCGGCTCGCACATCAACGGCCGCGACGCCCTCGACCTGGATTTGGCCGACCGCTTCCTGCGCGACGACCAACAACCGGCGCTGATCGAGGGGCTGTTGCAGCTCAACTGGCAGGAACAGACCGCCGTGCAGCTCAACAGCCTGCTCAAGGCGCTGCAGCAGGAAGCGCTGGGCGAGTTGCCCGAAGCCCAGTGGCTGCCGCGGCGCACGCGCATCGACAGCCTGTTGGACACAAGCGACGTGGCCGCCGCCTGGCGCGCGCTGGTGCACCAGCGCCACAGCGACGACGTGCTGCTGGCGAAGGCTGCGCACACCCTTGAAGAAGGCTGCCCGTTGACCGCACACCTGGTGTGGGAGCAGATCCAGCGGGCGCGCTACCTGTCCCTGGCCCAGGTGTTCCAGATGGAGTACACCCTGAGCCTGAACTGCTGCCGCCACCCCGAGTTCAGCGAGGGCGTGCGTGCGCGGCTGATCGACAAGGACCAGAAGCCGCGTTGGCACTGGCCTGACGTCGCCAGCATCCCGCAAGCGGTGGTGGACGCGCATTTCAGCAAGGCGTGGGAAGGCCGGCATCCGCTGGCAGATTTGTCTGATTACTGAACTTCAGCGGCAGCTACACCACACCGTAGCCGCTGCCGTAGGCTGCGCTGGCCATCAGGGCCGCTGAAGATCTCCAGCGGTTGTATGGGCCAGCGCAGCCTGGCGGCAGCGGCTACAGTGTTTCGCGCCCTTCCAGTGCGCCATTAGCGCCGCCCAGGCCCACCAAACCCGCCGTGGTCACCATGGTCACCATGCCCTTGCCAGTTGCCCCGGCCAGGGCCGCGGCCTGGTGGTGGGCCAGGGGGGCGATGCCCACCCCAGCCCGGGCCACCCCAACCACCCGGGCGGTAGCCGGGGCCAGGCGGTGGACGATAATAGTGCGGGGGCGGTGCGTAATAACGCGGCGAACGCACGTAGTAACCGGAGTTGTAGTACGTCGACCCGTAGGGGTAGTAGCCGTAGGGATAGGCACCGCCGGCATACACGTCGGTGCGGTAATAGGCTGGCCCCTCGTAAGGTGCACAGGCAGTGGTCAGCAGACCCAGCAACACTAGCAGCAGAAGTCTCGTTTTCATGGCGGCCTCCCGGACCGCTGGACAGCTCGAACCAGCGACGCTGGTCGGCGCCGAGCAAAATATAGCGATCGGCATAGATTAAGACAGGCGAAACCCGACTCAGTGCCATCACGGAAATAATTTGCTACAACATCGAAACACTCCCAATTGCCGTCTCGTACTTTAGGCCAGCATTTCCCGCACGGCCTCGCTTTCCCCTAGAATGCCGCACCGGTCTACAGCCAATGGATTTGCTATGCCGCCCCGCCTTGCCTCGCTGTCCCAGCGCTCGTTGATCCTGACCCTGGTGGTGCTGCTTGCCAGCGGCTTCGTGCTGACCTCGCTGTTGAGTTACTACGCCTCGCGCAGCTCGATCCGCGACAACATCGTCAACACCGAGCTGCCCCTGACCAGCGACACGGTGTACTCGGAAATCCAGAAAGACCTGGTGCGCCCGGTACTGATCTCCTCGATGATGTCGCGCGACACCTTCATGCGCGACTGGGTGCTGGCCGGCGAGCGCGACCCGCAGCAGATGACCCGCTACCTGCAGGAGGTGATGACGCACTACGGCGCCTACACCGCCTTCTTCGTCTCCAACGCCAGCCTCACCTACTACCAGGCCAAGGGCGTGCTGAAGAAGGTGCAGCCCCATGAACCTCGCGACGCCTGGTACTTCCGCGTGCGCGACATGGCCACGCCCTACGAGATCAACGTCGACGTCGACATGGCCAACCACGACGCGCTGACCATCTTCATCAACTACAAGGTGTTCGACTACCAGGACCGCTTCATCGGGGCGGCCGGCGTGGGCCTGCAGGTGAACGCCGTGGTCAAGCTGATCGAGGATTACGAGCAGCGCTACCAGCGCCGGGTGTACTTCGTCGACCGCCAGGGCCAGGTGGTGCTCACCGGCACCCACGGCGGCCCCCAGGGCGCCCGCAGCGGCCAGGCTTTGGGCGCCGTGCCAGGGCTGGAGCAGCTGCTGGCGCAGATGCCCCTGCCCAGCAGCGGCAACCACGAATACCTGGCCGACGGCGCCCGGCACTTCCTCAACGTGCGCTTCATTCCCGAGCTGGACTGGTACCTGTTCGTCGACAAGCGCGAGGACAACGCCCTGGGCGATATCCGCCAGTCGCTGTACCTGAACCTGATGATCTGCCTGCTGGTGACCGCCCTGGTGCTGGCCCTGCTCAAGCGCGTGATCGGCCGCTACCAGCAGCGCCTGGAGCTGCTGGCCACCTGCGACACCCTGACTGGCCTGCCCAACCGCCGCGGCTTCGACCTGCTGGCCACCCAGGCCATCAGCGAGGCCATGCGCGACACCCAGCCACTGGCGGCGCTGCTGCTGGACCTGGACCACTTCAAGCAACTCAACGACAGCCACGGCCACCTGGCCGGCGACGAAGTGCTCAAGGGCTTCGCCCAGGTGCTGCGCGCCAGCCTGCGCCATTCCGACATCCTCTGCCGCTGGGGCGGCGAGGAGTTCATCGTGCTGCTGCGCGCCACCCCGGGCGCCGATGCCCTGCAGATCGCCGAGAAGATTCGTCGGCACACCGAGGAATACGCCTTCCCCTATGGCGACAAATCGCTGAAAATCACCACCAGCGTCGGCGTGACCGGGCTGCAGCTGGACGACACCTTGCACACCCTGCTCAACTGCGCCGACCATGCGCTCTATCGCGCCAAACAGAGCGGACGCAATTGCGTGCGCAGCGAGTTGCCCCAATCCTGTCATGAATGATGTCAGCCTGTGCCCGGCCTGTGGCGCCCCCAACGCCTGCAGCCTGGCCGACCCGCGCACCGCCACCCAGTCCTGCTGGTGCTATGGCGTGAGCATCGACCCCAGCGTACTCGCCGCCCTGCCCGCGGCCCTGCGCGACAAGGCCTGCCTGTGCCCGCGTTGCGCCCAGGTGCTGGACCAACTGCCGCCCCAAGGGCCTGCATGCGCCTCGACCGCTTCCTGAGCAACCTGCCGCAGCTCAACCGCAAGCAGGTACGCCTGCTGCTGGTGGAACGGCGCGTGCGCGTCGATGGCGTGGCCACGGGCGACCCGCATCATGAGGTGCGCGAGTTCAGCCAGGTGACGCTCGACGACCAGGTGCTGCAAGCCGGGCGCCCGGCGCGTTACTTCATGCTGCACAAGCCCATGGGCTGCGTCAGCGCCACGGTCGACCCGCAGCACCCCACGGTGCTCGACCTGCTGCATGAGCCGGACAAGCACGACCTGCACCTGGCCGGCCGCCTCGACTACAACACCTCGGGGCTGATGCTGATCACCAACGACGGCCAGTGGTCCCGCCGCCTGACCCAGCCGCAGACGAAACTGGGCAAGGTGTACTACGTTGAAACCGAGCAACTCATCGACGCGCAGTACATCGAGACCTTCGCCCGCGGAATTTATTTTGCCTTCGAAGACCTGACCACCCAGCCGGCCAAATTGGAGCTGTTGGGGCCGCGCAGTGCCCGCCTGACCATCGTCGAGGGACGGTACCACCAGGTGAAGCGAATGTTCGGTCACTTTCAAAACAAGGTGTTACGGCTACATCGTGAGCAAATGGGTCCGCTAACCCTTGATCCAGAGCTGTCGCCGGGCCAGTACCGGGCGCTGCGCGCTGAAGAGATTCAGCAAATCTAGGCGTCTTACCGCCGGGCAGAAACCTCACTGACATTGTGCCAACGGTACTTGCGCAGACGTCATCGGCCTGCTTGAATCCAATCGTCGGTCCACATGTGACTCGGCAGTCACCACCATATTCTAAGAAACCTTTTTGCTGGCAACCGGCCGCTTCCATCGGGCCGCGAACTAGCAGATCGCCCGCTTATAACAATACCCGTCGACCAGATTGTACGGATCGACATGGGCAAAAAATTCCCAGGCAATTGCCTACCTGTCACAAATTGCGTGCAGAGTCTTGCGTGCAGAGTCGCTTGCGCGAGTACCCGTTTCTTTTGCCAGGAGTCTTACGACATGAGGCCAGAAATCGCTGTGCTGGATATACAGGGTCAGTATCGGGTTTACACGGAGTTCTATCGCGCGGATGCCGCTGAAAAGACCATCATCTTGGTCAATGGGTCACTGGCCACTACCGCGTCATTTGCCCAGACAGTGCGCAATCTGCATCCTCAGTTCAACGTAGTGCTGTACGACCAGCCCTACGCCGGTAAATCCAAGCCCCACAACGTGCACCACCGTGCACTGACAAAGGAAGAGGAAGGCCAGATCCTGGTGGAGCTGATCGACCACTTCAACGCTGAACACGTGATGTCCTTCTCCTGGGGCGGCGCCTGCGCGCTGCTGGCCTTGGCCCACCAGCCAAAGCGCATCGAGAAGGCCGTGATCAGCTCGTTCTCGCCGGTGCTCAATGCCTCGATGCGCGACTACCTGGAACGCGGCGTCCATTACCTGGGCCGTTGCGACCGCCACAAGGTCGGGCACCTGGTCAACGACACCATCGGCAAGCACCTGCCGTCGTTGTTCAAGCGCTTCAACTACCGGCACGTCAGCAGCCTGGACGACCATGAGTACGCGCAGATGCATTTCCACATCAGCGAAGTACTGCAACACGACCTGGGCAACGCCTTGCACGCCGCGGCGAAGATCAACGTGCCGGTGCTGTTCATGAACGGTGAATGGGACGAATACACCACTGCCCACGAGGCACGGCATTTCGCCCAGCACGTGGCGCGGACCGAGTTTGCCACCATCCAGAGCACCGGGCACTTCCTTGACATGGAACACAAGGCAGCCTGCCGCGACACCCGCCTGGCCCTGATGGACTTCCTCAAGCCCAACCCGCAGGAAAACCGTGTTCGCTACCGCCCGTTCGACGGTCACCATGCGCTGGCCATCTGAACGCCTGGCCAGCCGACCGCTGTGCTTGCTGCTCGACGCCCGATAACCTGGCAAAGAAGCGTGGCAACCACGGCGGCCGGCCGGCAAATTCCGCCTCGGGCGGATAAAAGGCTTCAATTGACCGGCGAGTTCTGGTAAAAAGTGAACCGCGTTCAGCGGGTGTCGTATAATGGCATTACTCCAGCTTCCCAAGCTGATAACGAGGGTTCGATTCCCTTCACCCGCTCCAGCATTCTCCACGGTTCGCTGCTCGTCCCGAGCCAGTGAAACCGTTCAAGGCAAGCGTCAGCCCTGCTGCTGATGCAGCCTGATATTCCCCCCCAGATATTAAAACACCCGTAGCCGCTGCCTTCAGGCTGCGCTGGCGTTCGTGCGCGCTGAAGATTTACAGTCGACCTTCAACGCCCGAGGGCGTTACGCATTGTATCGGGCATGATGACCCGCAATATTTAGCCTACACCTGACCACCTCAATCCAATCTCCTGCATGACAAGCCCGAGGATCAATCCATGAGCGCACTTCTCGACCGAGCCGATCAAGCAGTCTCCGCCACCACCATGGCCCGCACCTTCGGCGCACGGTTAAAAGAAGTTACCAATGGAGACGTACCCCACGTGGTGGTCGTCAAGGACAATGAGCCGGCGGCAGTGCTGATCGGCGTGAACGCCTACCAGGCCATGCAGGACGAAATCGACGACCTGCGCGCTGAGCTGCTGGCCATCGAGCGGCTGCACAGCCTTGATGAAAACGAAACCGTGAGCCTCGAAGACATGGCTGCTCTGTTTAACTAAGCGGGTACCAGCGAATTTAAGTGTCCGGTTGCATCCCAGAGTGCAGGATGAGGTCAAATCACCGGTCCATTGCCCGCTCCACCACCCAAGCCAACGGCACCGTCAGCAACAACATCGCCGCCAACGTCATCACCGCCGCCGGTATCCCGGTCGCGTCCCCCAACCGCCCGAACAGCACCGGCGCCAGCGCGCCCGCGCCGATGGTGCCGGTGTAGAACAGCGCAAAGGCCTGTTCGCGCTTGCCGGCACCGGCCAGCTCAGGCACGGCGCCGTACAGCACCGATGAAGTCCCGTTGAGCGCCAGCCCCAGCAACGGCAGCAGCGCCATCAGGGCGAACTGCGGCAGGAACACCGCGAGCACGATCAGCACCGCGGTAGTGGTCTCGGTGAGCCACACGGTCTTCATCATGCCGATGCGCGCGCCCAGGTAGCCGCACAGCAGCTTGCCGAAGGCACCACCGATGAACAGCAGCATCAGCGCCAGGCCGATGCCGGCGCTACCCGCGCCCTTGCCTTGCAGCAGGAACGGCAGGAAGGTCAGGAAGCCCATGCGCACGGCGCTGTCGAGGGTGCCGGTCGCCAGCAACGCGCGCAGGCCGGTCACCGAACCTTCGCCAGCAGCCGCCTTCGGGTTTTTTCCGGCGTGGAGCGCAGCCACCGCTTGCGAGGGAATCAGCCACCACAGCAGCACGGCGGCACTGATACCCAGCAGGCCGATGAGGGTAGCGCTGGCGCGCCAGCTGATCACCGTCAGCAGCAGCCCTACCAGGCCGGGGATCAGGGTCTTGCCGATATCGCCGGCAAAGTTGTACTGCGACAGCGCCTGCTTCACGCCCCCGCCCGCTTCATGGCTGTCGGTCACCAGCGATGACGCCAGCGGGTGCTGGGCGCTGGCTCCCAGCCCACCGAGCATCAGCGCAACCAGCAACACCCCCAGGCCACCGGCCTGGCCAACCAGCAGGTACGCCAGCCCGGCCAACGCCGTGCCGCCCACCAGCAACCGCTCCCGGCCCCAACGCCGGGCCGCGCGGCTGGCCAGCAGTTGCAACCCGGCGATGGTCCCCGAGTACGCGCCGCGCAAGAGCCCCACCTGGGCCAGGCTCAAGCCAAATTGCCCCTGCCAGATGGGCAGCAGCACATAAATGAGATCGGTGAGACCGTCGTGCACGGCATGAGCGCCGCACGCGGCGAACAGCGAACGCCGGCGCAGGGTTTGATCAGTACCAATGGGGGAAGCGGCGGCAAGGGGATCGTTGAGTGCAGTCATTGTTGGTCTTGGCGCTGGAGGATTGGTCGAGGGCTACGCATCTTTATAAGCCAATCCCAAATCTGCGCACAAATACCCGTTCCATCTAGCCGACTTTCACTGGAGATCGGTGAAAAAACGTCCCTAGCGCCGCCTGCGGCAACAGCTACACTGCCATCAATGCAAAAAAATTGTCGGCAATGGATCCACCCACACATTAACAGAACGATTACACACGCCGCAGGTCGTACCGATAATGACCCCCAAGCTGCCCTATGGAACAAGGAGCTCGGCATGACGGACCAGCTGCTGCAACCCGTGCTGTTGGACAAGCTGTATGAAAACCAGTTGGCGATCGCCGCCGCAGTAGAGGAACTGGCCCTGTGGGTCGAGGTGCGCTGGGAGGCGGAAGATATCGCCGAGAACGTGCGCAGCGCCCTGGAAACCCTGGACCGCAACGCCGACTACATCAACCGCACCATCGCCACGTTGCGCAAGGACCGCCAGGATTTGTAGGCGCTGCCAGGCGGCGCTGGCCTCTGCAGCTCACTCATTCGCGGAGCGTTCCGTTGGCCAGCCACAGCGGCGACTTCTCGAAACTACAGGAATGACAACTCCGTTCTGCGGGGCGGTGAACTCTGGGGGCAATGTTTTTTTAGGTGGCGGGGTTGTCAGCGCGAGATCAGAAAAGTATTGCCCTCTCCGGCGCTTTATACCGGACACAGCGCGCGCCCGTAGCAGCGGCCGCAGGCCGCGTCCCGGCGCAACACAGGCCCGCCGCCGGACGCAGCCTTCGGCAGCTGCTACGCGAATGCGGAGACCCCATAGACCGCGTCGCCTGCATCGCGGCCAAGGCCGGCTCCTACCACGCATGTCGTAGGAGCCGACTTTAGTCGCGATGCAGACGACGCCATTTCAAGACAGTTGCTGCTGCGTGCGATCGCTGGGTCAGGGTGAATCAGTAGCCGTTCGCCTGGAGGATCTCTGGCACGCTGCGGCTTGCGGGGCGGTGGTAGAACTTGAGCAACTCGCTGCTGCGGTTGGTGAAGATGCCATCCACGCCCGCGGCCATGACTTTCTGGTAATCCACCGGGTCATCCACGGTGTACACGTGCACCAGCATGCCCTTGGCGTGGGTGAGCTGGTTCATCCAGGGTTGCACCAGGTCCATGTAGCTCTGGTCGCCGCCCTGGGTCAGGGCCGCCGAGGGGCCGGTGCCGACTGCGCCGTTGGCCTTGGCGAAGTCCAGCCACTGTTCGAAGGCCGCGTGGTCGCGGGGTTGCTGGCGGGCGTAGTAGGCGGCCTTGGTTTCGCCGCTGGCGGGGTTGTAGGCCGCTGGCGAGGCGGGGTCGATGCTGCCCTCGCCTATCCATAGCAGCAACACTTTCGGCACCTTGGGCATGAACTGGTTGAGCAGGGTCAGGCTGCCTTTCTCGAAGGTCTGCAGCACCAGCCGGTGGCCCGGCGCCACCTCGCCGGCAGCGGTCAGCCAGCCGCGCTGGATCAGTTTGGCGGTGAGTTCCTTTTCGATGCCGGGGAACAGCAGCGGCGCCTTGGTCTCGATGTACAGCCCCGGGCGGCGGGCCGGGTCCTGGTCGGCCAGGTCGATGATCTCATCCAGGGTCAGGATTTTCAGGCCCGCGTAGGCCGGGCGGGCGCGATCGGGATAGGCCTTGTTGTACCAGCTGCCGGCATCCAGGGTTTTCAGCTGCGCCAGGGTGAACTGGTTGACGGGCTGGTCTTTCTGCTCGGGGAATTTCGTCGCGATGTCGGTGGTGCGCCCCAGGTTGGTGTCATGCAGGGCAATCAACTGGCCGTCGCGGGTGCGTTGCAGGTCCATTTCCAGGTAGTCGGCACCCAGCTCGCGAGCCAGCAGGTAGGAGGCGCGAGTGGACTCCGGCGCGTCATAGGAAGCGCCGCGATGGGCGATCACGGCCGGCCAGGGGATACCGGCAGCCCTGGCCAGTGCCTCGCCCGTGGGCACTTGGGCCTGGGCCACGGCAGCGGCGGTCATGAGTAAAGCGGTGGTCAACCAACGTAACGACATGGGTGCTTCCTGCAAGGGCAAAAGAGACCAGCATAGTCGGCGACGAACATGACAAGACGGTTTCCCCGCCCGCACCCCATGGTACAGTCGCGCCCTGTAACCGATCCCGAGCAAGACGCACGCCATGGAACTCGACGCTTTCGACGCCAGCCTGGGCCAATGGCCTCATCTGCCCTTTCACTGCACCGGCCTGTTGCTGGGCAACGGCGCCAGCCGTGCCCTGTGGCGCAACTTTGCCTACGACTCGCTGTTCGAGCGCGCGCAGAAAGTGCGCAACAAGCCCCTGGGGCAGACCGACCTGGCGCTGTTCAAATCCATGGGCACCGAGAATTTCGAGCAGGTGCTCAGCGCCCTCAACACCACGGTACGGGTCAACGCCGCGCTGGCCATCAGTGCCTCGGCACCGCTGAACCGCTACTACGCGATCAAGGAAGCGCTGATCCACGCCATGCGCAGCGCCCACATCCCGTTCCGTCTGCTACCGGGCGAACACTTGCAGGCGATGGCCCGCCACCTGCGTGAATACACCACGGTGTACTCGAGCAACTACGACCTGCTGGTGACCTGGGCCGTGGAACAGGCGCCCGAGGGCTTCGACGAGCTGTTCGACGTGGACCTGGGCTTTGACGTGCGCCGCGTGCGCAGCGACGCCACCCGTGTGCTGCACCTGCACGGCGGCCTGCACCTGATTCGCCAGGTGGACGGCACCACGCGCAAGCGCAACGCGGTGGGCAGCGCCCTGCTGGACGGCTTCGCCATCAACCAGCCTGGCGAGGTGCCGCTGTTCGTCAACGAAGGCCGTCGCGAAGACAAGCTGCGCGCCATTCGTCAGTCCGACTACCTGAGCTGGTGCCACGCGCAACTGGCCCAGCACCAGGGCCCGTTGTGCCTGTTCGGCCACAGCCTGGGCGAGCAGGACCGCTACCTGCTGGAGGCCATCGAACAGGCCGGCGTGCAGCAGCTGGCGGTGTCGATCTTCCCGCTGAGCGATGCCTGGATTCTCAGCCAGAAACACTACTTCACCACCCTGTTCGCCGGCCGCGAGGTGCAGTTCTTCGACGCCACTAGCCACCCGCTGGGCGCGCCGTCGCTGAACGTGCCAGTGCCAAAGCCTGCGGTGAAGCGCAAGCGCTAGGCTGGTGTAGCAGCGGCCGCCAGGCCGCGTCACTGGCAACTGGGACGCAGCCTTCGGCAGCTGCTACGGGGGTGGCAGGCCGGCTTGCAGCAGGTCTAGCGCCGGTGGTTCAGGCAGCAGTTGCCAGTCGCTGTCGCGCAGCTGTTCCGGCAGCACATGGCGCAGGCTTAGCACTTGGCCGTGGGGCAAGGTTACCAGGGTGTGCTCGCCACTGCGGGTGAACGCCGGACGGCTGCCCTCGGCAAAGCCACTGAGCAGCAGGCGATCCTGCCCCGGCTCGAAGTCCAGCAGCGTATCGCCCTCCTCGGCCCGCGCTTGAATCACGAAGCGATCGCGCCCCGGGCCGCCACTGAGCGTGTCGTGGCCAGGCCCGCCGTCCAGCCAGTCATCCCCGGCACCGCCCTGCAGTTGATCATCGGCGTGACCACCCAGCAGCGCGTTGGCTGCCCCATTGCCAATCAGCAGGTCGGCGTAATCACCACCGATCAGGTGCTCCAGCTCCCCAGGGTTCTCCAGGCGCACGGCCTGCCCCGCCAAGCGCGCTTCGCCGCGACTCAAATCGATAACCGAAGCGCTGCTGATAGCCGCCGCGTTGAGGGTGTCGATGCCACCGTTCACGTCCCGCAGACTCTTGCGTGCAGGGGCCTGCAACGTGGCGAACTCGTTGGTGTACACGTAGTGATCATTGCCGTTGTCCTGGCGCCCGAACAGGTTCAGGCGCCAACTGTGCAGCACCCCGGTGCTGCCCTGGGCCAGGTCGGTGATGTGCAGCCGCCACTCGCCCGACGCCGGTTCGCCACGCAGGCGTGCCGTGCTGAAGATGAAGTCCAGGCTCTGCTTGCGGTGGAAGCGCAGGTCGCCGGCATGGGCGCCATCGGCGGGCGGCTTGCCAGGCCGGTCCATCAGCAGCGAACGGGTGCCCGACGGTGAGACCAGCACCAGTTGCAGATCCCCGGGCCGCTGGTGCGTCAGCTTGACCTCGACCAGCGCGTGCTCGACGCGCAGGCGCGCGTCCGCCAACGACATGGCGTAGCTCAGGCCGCCAGGGTCGTTGTCGGGAATGGCGAACTCGCCGCGGCGGCTGGCCAGCGGCTGCTCCAGCAGCGCCTCGTTGGCGAACCGCTGCCGCGCCGGCCAGTCCTGGGCCAGGCGCACGGCGGCCTGGGCATCGACCTCGCCGTAGCCGTAGTCGTGACTGACGTGCATGCCGCCGCCGTTCCACTGGCGGCTGGCGTTGTACTGCCAGTCGGTGGACGGGTCGCGCACCTGGCGGGCGGTGAGCGTGAGGATGTCCTGCACATCGCGGTAGCCCAGGCGCGGGTTGGCCTGCAGCATCAGCGCGACGATGCCGCTGACAATCGGCGCCGCCAGGCTGGTGCCGGCCTGGGGCACCCCCACCCGGGTAAACACGCCCACCCCCTGGGCGCTGACCAGCAGGTTGGCGCCGGGGCTGGAAAAGCCCGGCGCCGCGCACGGCTGGCTGCGCGGCGGCGGGCAGGTGGCGGCGACCATGATGTTGCCGCGCATATTGCTCAGGCTGGCGTAGTTGGTGTTGCCACCGGCCTGGCGGTCGTTACCGGCGCTCATCACGATCACCGTGCCCAGCCCGTCGCGGCCTTCGCTCAATGCCCGCCGGTACTGCACCGGCACCGCGCCAATGGCCGGCACCTGCAGCACCGGCTCGAAACGCCCGATGGCGCCCCAGCTGAGGTTGGCTACATCGTAGCGTTTCAGCTTGGCCAGGGTTTCCAGCTGCCCGCCCACCCAGTGGCCACCAATGGTTGCCTGGGGCGCCACGCCCACGGTGCCCTGACTGTTGCGCGCGGCCACCATCACCGCGGCCACGCTGCTGGCGTGCTGGGCATGGGGGTCGGGGCTGGCCTTGCTGCCCCACAGCCAGGGCACGCTGTTGGCCTGCCACTGGGGGTCGACGTTGGGCAGCAGGTCTTCATCGTGGTAGGCGAAGGCCTTCTTGTGCGCCTTGCCGTGCGCCTCGAACTGGCCGATGCGCACGCCCTGGCCGCTATAGCGCGCCCACACCCCAGGTACATTGCTCTGGTGCAGGTAGGTTTGCAGTGGGTAGTCGGGGTCGCTGGGCGGCTCTTGCGCCCAGGCCTGGCCTGCGCCGCAGCAAAGCGCCGCCAGGAAGTAAATGCCATTGCCCATATGAGCACCTCGCCCGTGGAAAAAGGGCGAGTGTCACGGGGTACGGAGGGGCTGCCTATCCGACATCAAGCCTCGGACGGCAAAAAAGAACCGTCCTACGCTGGCGTCGGAAACGCTGGCTTCAGATCAGGCCGTCGGCCTTGAGCAGGGTTTCCAGGCAATGCTCCTGGATGGCATAGAACGCCTTCAGCGCCTCGATCTTTTCCAGCAGCGCACGCGGGTCCTGGGGTTCGGCGCGCTTCACCGCCAGGATCATCTTGTTCTTGTTGGTGTGCTCCAGCGAGATGAACTCGAACACCTTGGTGTCGTAGCCGCAGGCTTCCAGGTACAGGGCGCGCAGGCTGTCGGTGACCATCTCGGCCTGCTGGCCCAGGTGCAGGCCGTATTGCAGCATGGGCTTGAGCAGGCCAGGGCTCTGGATCTGCAGGCGGATCTGCTTGTGGCAGCACGGCGAGCACATGATGATGGCCGCGCCGGTGCGGATGCCGGTGTGAATGGCATAGTCGGTGGCGATGTCACAGGCGTGCAGGGCGATCATCACGTCGATGGCGCTGGGCACCACGGTGCGCACGTCGCCGTGCTCGAACACCAGGCCGGGGTGGTCCAGGCGCGCCGCGGCGGTGTTGCACAGGGTGACCATGTCTTCGCGCAGCTCCACGCCCGTCACCTGCCCCTCGCGGCCCAGGGTGTTGCGCAGGTAGTCGTGGATGGCGAAGGTCAGGTAGCCCTTGCCCGAGCCGAAGTCAGCCACGCGCACCGGCTGGTTTGCCGCGATCGGCGCGCCGGCGAAGGCGTGGGAGAACACCTCGATGAACTTGTTGATCTGCTTCCACTTGCGCGACATGGCTGGAATCAGCTCATGCTGCTTGTTGGTGACCCCCAGGTCCACCAGGAACGGCCGGCTCAGTTCCAGGTAGCGTTTCTTCTCGCGGTCATGCTCGGCCGAGGCCGCCTGGCGCGGCTGCTGCGCGGCGTTGCGGTGCAGCATGGGCTTGTTCTTCTTGCTGAACTCCAGCTGCACCTCGTCGGTGAGGGTCAGCAGGTGCGCGTTCTTGAAGCTGGCTGGCAGCAGTTCGGCGATCAGCGCCAGGGCTTCGTCCAGCGCCAGGTTCTTGGTGATGTCGCGGGTCTGGTAGCGGTAGACGAACGACAGGCAGGCCTGCTCCTTCACCGTCACCGGCTTGATGATGACCCGCTGCAACTGCGCCTCGGCGCCCACGTGCCGGGCCAGCACCAGCTTGACCAGGGCATTCTGCTCAAGGCTTGCGCCCAGCAGGTCGAGGAAGGTGGCGCGCGGGTCGGTCGCGGTCTTGGGGCTGGCAGCAGGGGCGGACATCGGAAAAGCCTGGGGAGAATGAAGATGTGCGCATTTTACGGGGCTTTGGCCCGCCAGGGCACGGACTTGTTCATATTCCGGACGTCGGCCCTGCTACCACGCCGCCGCAGCCAGGCCGCCCACGCCCATCAGCACGGCGGAATAGAACATCACCACCCTCTGCAGCAGCGCTTCCCTGCCCAATCGTGAACCTGCGCCTATGCGAAATACGCACAATCCCATCACGGCAATGGCCAGCATCAGCTCGCCTATCAATAACACCAGCATTTCAATAGTCCCGGACTCGATCAGATAAACACCCCCGCAGGCCTGGCCGCGGCCACCACGGGGGCGGACGGCAGCGGCGACAGGGCCAGTTCCATGCGGTTGCGCGCGCGCCCCTTGCGCAGCAGCGCCGACACATGATCACGCACGGTGTAGGCGCTGATACCCAGCAATACGGCGATTTCCCGGTTGGTGGAGCCTGCCAGCAGAAGGCTCAGGACTTCCTTCTCCCGTGGGGTCAAATGCATGAAGGTTGCCTGCTCATCGACCAGCACAAGCGCGCACCTTAGTCAGGCGCAGGGAGAAAAACAATGCACGGAAATACGTACTTATAAAATCAGGAAGTGCCGCGCATTGACTTTCAAAAACAACAGAAGAAGGCCACAAAAAGATAAGGAAAAAGTTACACAGTCCTACAACTTCGTCTGTCAGAACACCCGCCGTTTCCTACTCACCGGCCAGCCGCCCGCCGCAGCCTGAATACGACACCGGGCAAAACAACTCTGGATTGCCGCCCCTCGATGGGCTAAAAGAAGCGCGCACATTACAAAAACATTCGTTCCACCTTCTTGGGCTCGCCTGTTTGCCTTCGCAAACCACTGCAAGCCATGACGAGAGCTATTCATGAAGAAGCTGTGCCTGCTGGGCATCCTTACAAGCCTGGCCTTTCCACCGGCCATGGCGGCCACCGCCCCCTCTCCTCTCAAGACCAAGGAAGCGTTCATCGCCGACTTGATGAAGCGCATGACCCTGGACGAGAAAATCGGCCAGCTGCGGCTGATTTCCATCGGCCCGGAAATGACCCATGAACAGATTCGCGACGAGATCGCCGCCGGCCACATCGGCGGCACGTTCAACTCGGTGACCCGCGCCGAGAACCGTCCCATGCAGGACGCGGCCATGCAGCGCAGCCGGCTGAAGATACCGATGTTCTTCGCCTATGACGTGATTCACGGCCAGCGCACCATTTTCCCCATCAGCCTTGCCCTGGCGTCCAGCTGGGACATGAGCGCCATTGGCCTGAGCGCGCGCACCGCCGCCCAGGAAGCGGCCGCCGACGGTATCGACATGACCTACGGGCCCATGGTGGACATCGCCCGCGACCCACGCTGGGGCCGCACCAGCGAAGGCTTCGGCGAGGACACCTACCTGGTGTCGCGCATCGCCAAGGTGATGGTCAAGGGTTACCAGGGCGACAACGTCGCCGCCGCCGACAGCGTCATGGCCGCGGTCAAGCACTTCGCCCTGTACGGCGGCGTGGAGGGCGGGCGCGACTACAACATCGTCGACATGAGCCCCACGCGCATGTACCAGGACTACCTGCCGCCGTACCGCGCGGCCATCGACGCCGGTGCCGGCGGGGTGATGGTGGCGCTGAACTCCATCAACGGCGTGCCCGCCACCGCCAACACCTGGCTGATGCAAGACCTGCTGCGCAAGGACTGGGGCTTCAAGGGCATCACCATCAGCGACCACGGCGCCATTCACGAGCTGATCAAGCACGGCGTGGCCCGCGACGACCGCGAGGCGGCGAAGCTGGCGATCAAGGCCGGCATCGACATGAGCATGAACGACCAGGTGTACGGCAAGGAGCTGCCGGGGCTGGTGAAGTCCGGTGAAGTGAGCCAGGCCGACGTCGACAACGCCGTGCGCGAGGTGCTGGGCGCCAAGTACGACCTGGGCCTGTTCCAGGACCCGTACCGCCGCATCGGCAAGGCCAGCGACGACCCGGCCGACACCTACGCCGACAGCCGCCTGCACCGCCAGGCCGCGCGGGAAGTGGCGCGTACCAGCATGGTCTTGCTGGAGAACCATGACCACACCCTGCCGTTGAAGAAGCAAGGCACCATCGCCCTGGTGGGGCCACTGGCCGATGCGCCGATCGACATGATGGGCAGCTGGTCGGCCGCCGGCAAACCCGACCAGTCGATCACCCTGCTGCATGGCCTGCAGAACGCCGTGGGCGACCGCGCCAAGGTGATCTACGCCAAGGGCGCCAACGTCACCGATAACCAGGACGCCATCGAGTTCCTCAACCGCATCATCTTCGACCGCGAGGAAGTGCACATCGACAAGCGCCCGGCCGAGCAGATGATCGCCGAGGCGGTGAAGGCCGCCGAGCAGGCCGACGTGGTGGTGGCTGCCGTGGGTGAGGCCCGGGGCATGTCCCACGAGTCGGCCAGCCGCACCACCCTGGCCCTGCCCAACACCCAGAAAGCCCTGATCAAGGCGCTGAAGGCCACCGGCAAGCCGCTGGTGCTGGTGTTGATGAATGGCCGGCCGCTGTCGCTGGTCGAGGAGCAGAAGCAGGCCGACGCCATGCTGGAGACCTGGTTCTCGGGCACCGAGGGCGGCAACGCCATCGCCGACGTGCTGTTCGGCGACTACAACCCGTCGGGCAAGCTGCCGATCAGCTTCCCACGTTCGGTGGGGCAGATTCCGGTGTACTACAGCCACCTCACCATCGGCCGGCCGTTCAACCCCGGCCAGCCGGGCAACTACACCTCGCAGTACTTCGACGAGGAAACCGGGCCGCTGTACAGCTTCGGGTATGGCCTGAGCTACACCGACTTCAGCCTGTCGGACGTGAGCCTGTCCAGCGCCACCCTCAAGCGTGGCGGCACCGTCACTGCCAGCGTGACCGTGAAGAACACCGGCAAGGTCGCCGGTGCCACGGTGGTGCAGCTGTACGTGCATGACGTGGTGGCGTCCATGGCCCGGCCGATCAAGGAGCTGAAGAACTTCGAGAAGGTCACCCTGCAGCCCGGCGAGGAAAAAACCGTGCGCTTCACCCTCACCGAGGACGACCTGAAGTTCTACAACCCGCAGCTCAAGTATGCGGCGGAGCCGGGTGAGTTCCAGGTGCAGATCGGCCTGGACTCGCAAAACGTCAAGCAGCAGAGCTTTACCTTGCTGTAAGCGACGCCGCCTGCGGCAGCTGCTACGGGTTCGTCGAAATCCCGTAGCAGCGGCCGGCAGGCCGCGTCCGAAAGCGCCGCGCATTTCCCGGAATATTGGGGAAAGCCAGGCGCCGGCGAAGTATTACCAATGATGTGCGACAAAGTTACACACCCGCCCATCGTGCTATGGTTTTGCCCCCCAACCGATTGGCAATGCCCATGCGCTTCCCATCTCGCGCCCTGCGCCTGCCCCTGATCACCCTGTTGATCATCGCCGGCACCCTGGCTTCGGCCCTGCTGGCCATGCGTCACGCCCAACGCCTGGCCATGGCCGAGGAAGCGGGTCGTGCCCATCAGCAACTGGGGCTGTACGCCAACTCCCTGCACACCTTGATCGAGCGCTACCGCAGCCTGCCCGCCGTGCTGGCGCTGGACCCGCAACTGATCGCGGCGCTCAAGGGCCCCGTCGGCGCCGCGGCCCAGGACGCATTGAACCGCAAGCTGGAACAGATCAACCAGGCCGCGCAAAGCTCCACCCTGGAGCTGCTCGACCGTGACGGCCTGGCCGTGGCCGCCAGCAACTGGCAGCTGCCCACCAGCTACGTGGGCCAGAACTATGGTTTTCGCCCCTACTTCCTGCAGACCCGCAGCCAGGGCAGCGGCCGTTTCTACGCCGTGGGCGTGACCAGCGGGGTGCCGGGCTATTTCCTCTCCAGCGCGGTGAAGGACGAGCACGGCGCCTTCCTCGGCGCCATGGTGGTGAAGCTGGAGTTTCCGGAGCTGGAGCGCGAATGGCGCCAAGGCAGCGACACCCTGCTGGTCAGCGACGCCCGCGGTATCGTGTTCATCGCCAACCAGCCGGGCTGGCGCTACCGCCAGCTCAAGGCGTTGAGCGCTGCCGACCAGGCCGAGCTGGCCAGCACTCGCCAGTACGACCGCCAGCCGCTGAGCCCCCTGGCCGTGAAGCCGTTGGCGGCCTTCGACGGCGACAGCCAGCTGGCCCGGGTCGAGGGGCCCGACGGCAGCGCCGACTACCTGTGGGAGTCGCTGCCGCTGACCAGCGAAGGCTGGACCCTGCACCTGCTGCGCAAGCCGCAGCTGGTCGCCGAGGACGCCCGCAACGCCGCCCTGGCCGCCGCTGGTGCCTGGCTGACCCTGGTGTTCCTCGGCCTGTTCCTGTACCAGCGCTGGCGCCTGGGCCTGGTGCGCCAGCGCAGCCGGGAAGAGCTGGAAGCGCTGGTGCAGGCGCGCACCCGCGAGCTGCAAACCGCCCAGGACGGCCTGGTGCAGGCCGCCAAGCTGGCGGCCCTGGGGCAGATGTCGGCGGCCCTGGCCCACGAGATCAACCAGCCGCTGACCGCCCAGCGCATGCAGCTGGCCACCCTGCGCCTGCTGCTGGACCACGGCCGCGTCGACGACGCCTACCAGGCGCTGCTGCCGCTGGAGCAGATGCTCACGCGCATGGCCGCGCTCACCGGGCACCTGAAGACCTTCGCGCGCAAGAGCCCGGCGGGCCTGCGCGAGCGCGTGGACCTGGCCGAGGTGGTGGACCAGGCGCTGCAACTGCTGGAGCCGCGCATCCGCCAGGAACGGGTCAGCACCGTGCTGCACCTGACCCGCCCGGCCTGGGTGCGCGGTGACCCGATTCGCCTGGAACAGGTGCTGATCAACCTGCTGCGCAACGCCCTCGACGCCATGAGCCAGAAACCCCAGCGCCGCCTGGAAGTGCGCATCGACCGCGACGCCGGGCAGTGGCGCGTGTCGGTGGCCGATAGCGGCGGCGGCATCGCCCCGGAACACCTGGCCACGGTGTTCGATCCGTTCTTCACCACAAAACCGGTGGGCGACGGCCTCGGCCTGGGGCTGGCGGTGTCCTACGCCATCGCCCACGAAAGCGGCGGCCACCTGAGCGCCGCCAACCAGGGCAACGGCGCCCTGCTCACCCTGGTCATGCCTGTCGAACCGGAGGCCCCATGAACCCGACGCCGCTACGCGACGTGATGCTGGTGGACGACGAAGCCAGCATCCGCGATGCCGTGACCCAATGGCTGGGCCTGTCCGGGTTCACCGTCACCAGCCATGACCGCGCCGAAGCCTGCCTGGCGGCGCTGGCCGCGGACTTTCCCGGGGTGGTCATCAGCGACGTACGCATGCCGGGCATGGACGGCCTGCAACTGCTGGAACAGCTGCAGGCCCGCGACCCGCAGCTGCCGCTGATCCTGCTCACCGGCCACGGCGACGTGCCCATGGCGGTGCAGGCCCTGCAAGGCGGCGCCTATGACTTCCTGGAAAAACCCTTCAGCCCCGACACGCTGCTGAGCAGCCTGCGCCGCGCCCTCGACAAGCGTGCACTGGTGCTTGAAAACCGCCGCCTGCAAGCCCGCGCCAGCCATCAAGACCGCCTGCAGGCCGACCTGCTAGGGCATTCGCCGGGCATGCAGCAGCTGCGCCGGCAAATCCTCGACCTGGCCAGCCTGCCGGTGAACGTGCTGATTCGCGGCGAGACGGGCAGCGGCAAGGAGCGCGTGGCTCGTTGCCTGCATGAGTGCGGGCCACGGGCGGCGAAACCCTTCGTGGCGCTCAATTGCGCGGCAATCCCCGAGGCGCTGTTCGAGGCTGAGCTGTTTGGCCATGAAAGCGGCGCCTTCACCGGCGCCCAGGGCAAGCGCATCGGCAAGCTGGAACATGCCCATGGCGGCACGCTGTTCCTCGACGAAATCGAAAGCCTGCCGCTGGCCCAGCAGGCCAAGCTGCTGCGGGTGATCCAGGAGCAGACGGTGGAGCGCCTGGGCTCCAACCAGAGCATCGCCATCGACGTGCGCATTGTCGCCGCCACCAAGCCGGACCTACTGCAGGAGGCGCGCGCCGGGCGCTTCCGCGAAGACCTGGCCTACCGCCTGAACGTGGCCGAACTGCGCCTGGCACCGCTGCGCGACCGCCGCGAAGACATTCCCCTGCTGTTCGAGCATTTCGCCGCCCACAGCGCGGCCCGGGCTGGCCGCGAGCTGCCCCGCCTGAGTGCCACACGCCTGGCGCAACTGCTCAGCCACGACTGGCCGGGCAACGTGCGCGAACTGGCCAATGCCGCCGAGCGCCATGCCCTGGGCCTTGAAGCGCCTGAAGCGACGCCAGCCGCCAGCCCTGGCACGTCGCTGGCCGCCCAGCAGGAAGCCTTCGAGGCCCAGTGCCTGCGCGCGGCCCTTAGCCGCCACCACGGCGATATCAAGGCGGTGCTGGCCGAACTGCAACTGCCGCGCCGCACCCTCAACGAGAAGATGCAGCGCCACGGCCTGCAACGCGAAGACTTCCTCGCCTGACAAAACCATGCGCCGCCTGCATCGCGACTAAAGTCGGCTCCTACGCTGCCCGTGGTAGGAGCCGACTTTAGTCGCGATGCAGGCGACGCGGTGTTCGGATCAGCGGAAATCCGCTTATAGGCGGGTGGTCAATCGGCGGAATTTTGCTTAAGACGCACGCTCACCCCCTCTAGACCAAGCCTCTGCAACCTGGCACGCCCCCTGCTATGTCCCTTCCCAAGGCACGCTGTTCGCTGCCATACAACAACAACGAAAAGGAACCAGCATGGAAATCTCCCCCAGCCTGCCCGCGGGCGCGCAGGCCACACCGAAAACCACCTCCAGCCGGCTGAAGTCGATCTTCAGCGGCTCGGTGGGCAACATGGTCGAGTGGTACGACTGGTACGTGTACGCCGCGTTTTCCCTGTACTTCGCCCAGGTGTTCTTCCCCAAGAACGACCTCACCGCGCAACTGCTCAACACCGCAGCGATCTTCGCCGTGGGCTTCCTGATGCGCCCCATCGGCGGCTGGCTGATGGGCCTGTACGCCGACCGCAAGGGCCGCAAGGCGGCGCTGATGGCCTCGGTGCTGTTGATGTGCTTCGGCTCGCTGATCATTGCCCTCACCCCCGGCTATGAAACCATCGGCGTCGGCGCGCCGATATTGCTGGTGTTCGCACGCCTGTTGCAGGGCCTGTCGGTGGGCGGCGAGTACGGCACCTCCGCCACCTACCTCAGCGAGATGGCCACCAAGGAGCGCCGCGGGTTCTTCTCCAGCTTCCAGTACGTGACCCTGATCTCGGGCCAGCTCATTGCCCTGGCCGTGCTGATCGTGCTGCAACAGACCCTCACCGAGGAGCAACTGCTGGCCTGGGGCTGGCGCGTGCCGTTCGTGATAGGCGCGCTGTGCGCGGTAGTCGCCCTGTGGCTGCGCCGGGGCATGGAAGAAACCGCCTCGTTCAGCCAGAAGAAGGAAGCGCCCAAGGAAAGCCTGATGCGCACGCTGATGCGTCATCCCAAGGAACTGCTGACCGTGGTCGGCCTGACCATGGGCGGCACCCTGGCGTTCTACACCTACACCACGTACATGCAGAAGTACCTGGTGAACACCGTGGGCATGAGCAAGACCGACTCGACGATGATCTCGGCCGCCACGCTGTTCCTGTTCATGTGCCTGCAACCGGTGATCGGCGCGCTGTCGGACAAGATCGGCCGCCGGCCCATCCTGATCGCCTTCGGTGTGCTGGGCACCCTGTGCACCGTGCCGATCCTCACCACCCTGCACACCATTGAAACCTGGTGGGGCGCGTTCTTCCTGATCATGGCGGCGCTGATCATCGTCAGCGGCTACACCTCGATCAACGCGGTGGTGAAGGCCGAGCTGTTCCCCACCGAAATTCGCGCGCTGGGCGTGGGCCTGCCCTATGCGCTGACGGTCTCGATATTCGGCGGCACCGCCGAGTTCATCGCCCTGTGGTTCAAGAGCATCGGCATGGAAAGCGGCTACTACTGGTATGTGACGGCGTGCATCGCCTGTTCGCTGCTGGTGTACGTGTTCATGAAGGACACCCGCACCCATTCGCGCATCGAAACCGATTGACCCGTAGCCGCTGCCGCCAGGCTGCGCTGGCCCTGTGCCTCGCTGTAGATTCTCAGTGAACCGCAGGGCCAGCGCAGCCTGCGGCAGCGGCTACGGTTGCGTGGCGCGTCCTGTCGGCGGCACACTGGCATCTTTGCCCACCAGGATCGTGCAATGCCCGACGATATCCACTACTACGAACCTTCCCAGGGCCACGGCCTGCCCCACGATCCGTTCAACGCCATCGTCGGGCCGCGGCCCATCGGCTGGATCTCGTCCCACGACGAGCAGGGGCGCCTGAACCTGGCGCCCTACAGCTTCTTCAACGCCTTCAACTACATCCCGCCGATCATCGGGTTCTCCAGCGTGGGCCGCAAGGACAGCCTCAACAACATCGAGAAGACCGGCGAGTTCGCCTGGAACCTGGCCACCCGGCCGCTGGCCGAGCAGATGAACCAGAGCTGCGCGGCGGTGGCGCCGGAAGTCGACGAGTTCAGCCTGAGCGGCCTGACGCCAGTGGCGTCGAAGGTGATCGCGGTGCCGCGGGTGCAGGAAAGCCCGGTGTCGTTCGAGTGCAAGGTCACGCAGATCATCCAGCTGCAACGGGCCGACAAGCAGGTGGTGCCCAGCTGGCTGATCCTGGGGGAAGTGGTGGCCGTGCACATCGCCAAATGGCTGCTCAAGGACGGTATCTACGACACCGCCGCCGCCCAGCCGATCCTGCGTGGCGGCGGCCCCGCCGACTACTTCCAGCTGGGCCCCGAGGCCCTGTTCAAGATGTATCGGCCGCAGTAGGCCGTTACCAGACCAGCTCGCCGTCGGTGTCCACGTCGGCGAGTTTTTCCAGCTCGTCGCAGGCAGCCTGGTCAGCGGTCATGGCGGTAGCGAAGGTGCTGCCTGGCAAGATCTTGTGGAAGCGCGGCGCGCCACCGGCGCCCAGCGCCTTCACGGCAATGGCTGCGCTATAGCCACCCTCGCCCGGAACCACGGCCGAAACGGCCTCGAAGTGTTGAAACTCTTTGCGTGCCATCGTCAGTGCCCCGGCGTTTAGTGAAGCCGGGCATTCTAGCGCTTCAACTCGCGAGTTTGTGCACCGCGCAAGTGCTGCGGCTGTCCACGTCGCTAAAGGTGTGGAAGTCCAGGCTGGTGACCAGCATGTCGTTCACCAGCGCATCGAACACCTGCATCACCGGCGAATCGAACCAGATGGCCATGGCCTGCTGGCTGGCCCAGAAACCGCTGATCAGCCACAGGTCTTCGTCGCACTGGGAGTGCTGCAGGGCAAAGTGCAGGCAGCCCGGGGTGTGGCGCGAGGGCGCCAGCAAGCGTTCCAGGCGCTGGCCCAGTTCGGCGGAACGCCCGGCGCGGGCCCGAATGAAAGCGCAATGGCTGACGGGGGTGGGTAATGACATGGGACGTTTCTCCGTAGTCGGCTGATACTGGTGGTACGGCAACAGAGATTAAGCGCTGCCGCCAGCCAGCGTTAGTCGATTCCTGCTCCAGCCTTGCCTGATCCTGCCGGGGTGCAACAACACCCAGGCAGCCGCCCGCTGCAACCGGACCAATGTCCGCCAGCAGCCAGGCCCATGGCCGCTGGCCCGTTCGGCAACATCGGCAGGATCAGGCAAGCATGGCGCAGGATTGGACTGGCCCCGGCGCTTGCACAAAACTATCCTCGACGCATTCGCCTACCGAGGCTTCGCCATGACCGATTTCGAGCGTCTCCACGCGCAGCTGGACCCTTTCATGGAAAGCCAGCGCGCCACCCTCGCCGACCTGATCGACCGCCACATCGCCGGCAACGGCAGCTTTGAATCCGCCATACCGGCGCTGTTCCTCAGCCGTTCGGAGCAGTGCAGCCAGTCGTTCCCGCAACTGATGCGCCCGGCCCTGTGCATCCTGGCCAATGGCAGCAAGCGCGTGCGCCTGGGCGATGAGGACTACCTATATGACCCGCTGAATTACATGGTGGTGTCGGTGGCCATGCCGGTCAGCGGCGCGATCCTGGAAGCGTCGCCACAGAGCCCGTGCCTGTCGTTGCGGCTGGACATCGACCCCGGCGAAATCAATGCGCTGATTGCCGCCGCCGGCCCCACCGGCGTGCCGGCGCGGCCCACCGAACGTGGGCTGTATGTGGAACAACTGGATGCGCCGCTGCTCGACGCCGTGGTCCGCCTGGTGCGACTGCTGGATACGCCGCGGGACATCGCCATGCTGGCGCCGCTGGTGCGTCGGGAAATTCTTTATCGCCTGCTGCGCAGCCCCCAGGGCCACCGGCTGTACGAGATTGCCGTGAGCAACAGCCAGATGCACCGGGTGACCCAGGCCATCGACTGGCTGAACAGCCATTTCGATCACCCGTTGCGCATGGAAGACCTGGCCCGCGAGGTGAACCTGAGCGTGTCCACCCTGCACCACCGCTTCAAGGCCATGACCTCCATGAGCCCGCTGCAGTACCAGAAACTGCTGCGCCTGCAGGAGGCCCGCCGGCTGATGCTCACCGACGGCCTCGACGCCTGCGCCGCCGGCTACCGCGTGGGCTACGAAAGCGCCTCGCAGTTCAGCCGCGAGTACAGCCGGCTGTTCGGCGCCCCGCCGGCGCGCGACCTGCAGCGCCTGCGCATGACGGTGTGAGCCGGGCCAGCTGGATCACATGGCGCGCACCACGTGCTTGATCTCCTGGAACGCCTGCAAGCCCCACGGCCCCAGCTCGCGGCCCAGGCTGCTCTGCTTGTAGCCGCCCCAGGCGGTCTGCGGGAAGATCACCTGCGGCGCGTTGATCCACACCAACCCGGCCTGCAGGGCGTTGGCCACCTGCTCGGCACGCGCCGCGTCAGCGCTGACCACACTGGCCACCAGGCCGAAGTCGCTGTCGTTGGCCAGGGCAATGGCTTCGGCCTCGCTGTCGAACGCCCGCACGCACAGCACCGGGCCAAAAATCTCCTCGGTCCACAGGGCGCTGTCCAGCGGCACGTCGGTGAACACCGTGGGTGCCACGAAGAAGCCGGTTGGCAGGTTGCCCGGCCGCGAGCCACCGGTAACCAGCGTGGCCCCCGCTTCGATGCCGGCCTCGATATGACCCAACACCCGCTGGTACTGCACGCGGTTCACCAGCGCGCCCATCTCGGTGCCCGGCTCGAAGGGGTCGCCCTGGACGATGGCTTCGGCGCGGGCCTGCAGACGCTGCACGAACTCGGCGTACAGAGGCCGCGCTACCAACACGCGGCTGGTGGCCGAGCACATCTGCCCGGCGTTGAAATAGCCGCCACCGCTGGCCAGCTCCACGGCCAGTTGCAGGTCGGCGTCTTCCAGCACCAGCAAGGCTGACTTGCCGCCCAGTTCCAGGCTGACGCCCTTCACGGTCTCGGCGGCGCGTTGCATCACCTGCACGCCCACGGCGTTGCTGCCGGTGAAGGAGATCTTGGCGATACGCCGATGGGCCGCCATGGGCGCACCCACCGCCAGGCCGGTGCCGCACACCAGGTTGAACACCCCCTGGGGCAGGCCGCAAGCGGCGATGATGCGCGCCAGTTCCAGTTCGGCCAGCGGCGTGACCTCCGAGGGTTTCAGCACCACGCAGCAACCGGCGGCCAGGGCCGGCGCCAGCTTCCACGCAGTGGTGACCATGGGGAAGTTCCACGGCACGATCAGCCCGACCACGCCGCACGGCTCGCGGCGCACGCGGGCGCTGAACTCGTCGGTGGGCAGCGGCACGGGGCTGTCCAGCCGCGCGTCGAGACCGTCGGCCAGTTCGGCGTAGTAGGTGAAGGTGGCGATCACGTCGTCTACGTCGATGCCAGCCTCGAACAGCGGCTTGCCGTTGTTGCAGGCTTGCAATTGCACCAGGCGTTCGCGCTGGGCGGTCACCCCGGCAGCGATGGCGCGCAGGTAGCCGGCGCGCTCGCTGCCCGAGGTCGTGGACCATTGGCGGAAGGCGCGGTGGGCGGCGGCCACCGCCAGGTCGACCGCGCCTTCATCGGCGCCGTCCACCTGGGCCAGTACGGCTTCGGTGGCCGGGTTGATGACGCTCAGGGCCTGGGGCCCGTGGCTCCACTGGCCGTCGATGTACAGGCCGGCCAGGTTCTGCGGGAAAGTCAGCATGGGTGGAATTCGCTCATCCAGGTAGTTTGGTCAATTTCGATCAGGGTCGGCACGTTGCGCTCCACGGCGCCGTGCAGCGCCTCGCGCAGGGCCTGCACATTGCTGGCGGCCTGGGCGTGGCAGCCCATGGCGCGGGCGATGGCGATGAAGTCGGGGGTATGGATATCGACGCCCACCGGCTCGATGGCGCGGTTGACCATGTACTTCTTGATCTCCTCATAACCCTGGTTATTCCACAGCAGCACGATCACCGGGATGCGCGCTTCCACGGCGCTGGCCAGCTCCGGCAGGGTGAACTGCACGCCGCCGTCGCCGATCAGGCACACCACCGGCGGCCGCAGCTCGCGCTTGCCCGCGCCGCCCAGCCAGGCGCCCATGGCCGCCGGCAAGGCATAGCCCAGGGTGCCGTAGCCGGTGGAGGCGTTGAACCAGCGGCGTGGGTGGTCCATGTCCAGGGTCAGGTTGCCGGTGTACACCGGCTGGGTGGAATCGCCGACCAGCACCGCGTCGGGCAACACCGCCAGCAGGGTGTCGAGCATCAGCGTCTGGGCGCGGGTAGGCGCGTCCCATTCCGCGGCCAGGGCGGCACGCAACTGGCTGGCACGGGCGGCGCCCCACTGCGGCTCGCGCGGTGGCAGGAAGCCAACGTCCAAGGCGGCCAGCAAGGCTTGGGCGGCGCTGCTGGCGTCGGCGACCAGGGCCACCTTGGGCAGGAAGTTGCGCACGGTCTGGTCGGGATCGATGTCCACCCGCAGCAGGGTGCCGGGAATGCGGAAGGCGCCCTTGAAGGTGATGTCGTAGTCGGTCTCCGCCAGTTCGGTGCCGATGGCCAGCACCACGTCGGCCTCGTCGATCAGCGCACGGGTGGCGGGCAGCGACTGGGTGGAGCCGATCTGCAGCGGGTGCGCGGCGGGCAGCAGGCCCTTGGCGTTGATGGTCAGCGCCACGGGCGCCTGCAGGCGTTCGGCCAGCAATGTCAGCGCTGGCGCGGCATCGATGGCACCACCGCCGGCCAGAATCAATGGCCGCCGGGCCTGGCGCAGCCACTGCGCCATCTGGGCCACGGCCTGGGGCGCGGCACCGGCGCGCTGCACCCGCACCGGCTCGCTGGCCAGCAAGGCGTCGGCGTCTTCCACCAGCACGTCCAGAGGGATTTCGATATGCACGGGGCGCGGCCGGGCGCCGTCGAACACGGCAAAAGCGCGCGCCAGCACGGCCGGTAGGTCGGCGGCCGCCATCAGCGTGTGCGAGAACGCGCAGACCCCGGCCACCAACGCGCTCTGGTTCGGCAGTTCGTGCAGCTTGCCGCGGCCGCCACCCAGCTGCCCGCGGGCCTGCACGCTGGAAATCACCAGCATGGGAATGGAGTCGGCATAGGCCTGGCCCATGGCCGTGGTGATATTGGTCATCCCCGGCCCGGTGATGATAAAGCACACGCCCGGCTTGCCGCGGGTGCGGGCGTAGCCGTCGGCCATGAAACCGGCGCCCTGCTCGTGGCGTGGCGTGACGTGCTCGATGGGCGAGCGCGCCAGCCCGCGGTACAGCTCCACGGTATGCACGCCCGGAATACCGAAGACCTGTTCCACGCCATAGCCTTCGAGGAGTTTGACCAACACTTCGCCGCACGTCGCCATTGTTTCACCGCCTGTTGATTGTTCTGCAAACAGGCGGCATTTCAGCGGTTGGCGGCTGGTGTGCACAAGGCAAATATAGTCATACTAGCCATGTCCCCAGATCATGGCTGAAGCTGATGAAACGCCTGCCCCCGTTGCCCGCGCTGCACACCTTCCTGGTCACCGCTCAATGCTGCAACTTCACCCGCGCCGCCCAGCAGTTGCACATCACCCAGGGCGCGGTCAGCCGGCAGATCGCCGGGCTGGAAAGCCACCTGGGCTACCCGCTGTTCATGCGTCAGGCACGGGGGTTGAGCCTGACCCAGCAGGGCCGCGAGCTGTTCCCGCGGATCCAGCAGGTGTTCGGCCTGATCGAGGAAGCCGTGCAGGCTGCCAGCGGCCAGCGCCAGGCCCTGCAACTCAAGGCGCCCACCTGCGTGATGCGCTGGCTGTGGCCACGGCTGATGCGCTGGCAGGCCGAACGCCCGGACATTCCCGTGGAGCTGACCACTACGGTGCAACATGGCGTGGATTTCCGCCACGAGAGCTTCGAGGCGGCCATCATCTACGGCCCGGAACCGGCGGCCGGGCAAAAACCGCGGCACCTGTTCGACGAACAGCTGACGCCCGTGTGCGCCCCCGCGCTGCTGGCCGGCCCGCTGCCGCTCAGCCAGCCCGAGGACCTGGCGCAGCACATGCTGCTGCACCCTACGCGTGACGAAGAAGACTGGGAGACCTGGCTGGCGGGTGCCGGCGTGAACCTGCCCAACCTCAGCCAGGGCCAGCATTTCGAGACCCTGGACCTGGCGATGTCGGTGGCCACCCAGGGCACCGGCGTGGCCATCGGCGACTGGTCGCTGATTGCCGAGGACCTGGCGCAGCAGCGGCTGGCCATGCCCTTCGAGCTGAAAGTGCGCACCGGCTTGGCCTACTACCTGGTGCAGCCGCCGCGCAGCACCGCCAGCGAAGGCACGCTGGCGTTCATCGACTGGCTGGCGCGCCAGGCAAGCCTGCGCTGAGGCCCCCGCCTCCCCGTACCCCCGCGTTCTTTCAGGCTTACCGCGGCGGCCCCGGACGCCGCCTGCGGCAGCTGCTACGCGAAATCCTGTGCACACCGCACCTGTAGCAGCGGCCGCAGGCCGCGTCCCGGGCAACGCGATCTTTCACGCTTACCGCAGCGGCCCCGGACGCCGCCTGCGGCAGCTGCTACGGGCAAAAAAAAGGGCGAACCCGGTTGGGTTCGCCCTTGGTTGTCACGATGCCGCTTCTGCCCAGTCACTGCCCGACGACCGCTCGGGCCAGCCACGGATCAGTTCCAGGTGCGCATGCACCACCGTGGCCGGTGGGCTGGCCAGGTCAGCCAGGCGCTGCAGCACCGCATCGATCACTACGCGACTGGCGTCATGGTGGAATTGCCAGACGCCGTAGATCCGCCCGCTGAACGACGGCTCGCTGCCCAACAGCGGGTCGACACCCAGCCCCGAGCCCAGCCCGAACAGGTGCAGCCCGTGCAGCCGCCGCCCGCCCTGGTCGCAAGGGCAGCCGCTGGGGTCAGAGTCCAGGCCCCCGGTCACCTGGCGCAGCTCGATGGCGGTGCCATCCATGCGCCGCAGCTGTGGCAGCAGCGGTTGGTAACCGGTGCATTGCATCACCACCGCGGCAGTGCGCAGCACTTCACTGGCTGCGCGCATCTGTTCCACGTCACTGCCGTCGGTCTGCAGCAGCCGGGCACGCACCGAAGTGCCACCTACCACGCCGCGCTCCAGCACTTCCCGGCCCACGGCCAGGGCCCGGTAGCGCAGGCCACCGGAACGGTTGACCCGGCCGGAAATCGGGCACACGTCCGCGACCGGATCAAACGCGTAGCCATTGGCCCGCGCTTGCTCGACGCTCTCGTAGAACAGCCGGATGGACGAGCGATGGATCAGGTTCACCTGCGCAAGGCCCAGCGGTTCCAGTGCCACGGCGATGTTTTCCAGCATCGAGAAGGCGCTGTGGGAGCCACCGATCACGCTGAAACTACCGCCCTGGGCCACCGTCGTGGCAAAGGTGGCGCGCAACGCCCGGGGCGTCAGCCGCAACAGGCTGTCGGCGCTGTGGATCGCCCTGGCCGGCGGCAACGTCAGGCCTTGGGCCGCAAGGCCGTTGAGCAGATTGTGCGGATCCTGGCGCCCGCCCAGGTTGAGTACCAGCGCGTGGCTGCGAATGCACTGTTTCTGGCCGCGGTGTTCCACCCAGATGTGGTACTCGTCACGGTCGTGGAACACCTCGGTGATCAGTGTCTCGCTCCACAATTGCACGCTGTAGCGCGCCACGATGTGATCGAGCACCAGTTGCGAGGCTTCCAGCAGCAGTTCGCCCACCTGCGACAGCAGCGGTGCCTCCTGGGCCTGGTCGCGGATACGCCAGTACGCCGGCGAGGCCTGCAGCGGCGCGAACACTTCAGCCATCGCCGGGTCGCGCAGGCAGTCCAGGAACACGTCACCCACCGAGTTGGCGGTGATTTGATATTCCCCCAGGCGCCCAATGCCAGGCGTGGCGCTGGCATCGACGATAATCAACCCATATTGCGCCAGTTCAGCAATGGTTCCAGTGCGCACGGCATTGAATAGCAGCCCCATGCCCGCAGGCCCGGCGCCACCCACTACGCAGCCGGTGGAAGTTTCCAGGTATTTTCCATACATGATGTGACCCCTTTGCATGGGACGGCGCCAGGCGCGCGCATGCTTCCGTTGAGGGAGCTTATTGTTGATAAAAAGCGGACGAACGCCGGCCACCCGTCAAAGTGCTGACGGCAAAGGGCGTGTCCAAAGGTATGAGAAGTTGCAGCGATCGAGCCCTGGCGCGCGGGTCAAAGCTACCGCACAGAAACGCTCTGGGATCAGTTGGGACGCGGGTTTCGAGAAACAATGCACTACTGGATGGCTACCAGAGAAGGCCCATAGCCATGAGTCGATAGTTCCAGAGTTGGACCACACGTGTCAATTTAAAGTAACACATTCACAGATGAGTTATTGGATCATATAACTGTTTGTTTTGTGGTCGATTTTAATTTCCAAGATTCTTTTTAGAAGTAAAAAGATGGTTCCTGATAGCAAATTAGTCCGTATCAGCCTTTACACGTAAACGTACTTTGTGTAGACACCGGGCACCGCCTTGAACCTTGATCTAGACTGATTGATGCATACCCCCTCCCTTCATGGCAAAGGTGAGTGCAATGATCATTACAACAAGAAACTACCTGATGACTCTGCTGATCATCCTCGCCGCCGCGCTCTACGCCACGGCAGCCTGGCGAGTGGAAGAGGCGCGCAACGTCCCGCGCATCGAGCTCAGTTGCAGCGACACCATGTGCCTGCCCCACTCGGGCAACTTCAACGCGATGCGCTGAGTTCGGCCGGCAGGCTGCCCGCCAGGCGAAACGCCCTCGGCGACACGCCCGCCAGGCGGCGGAAGAAACGTGAGAAATACGCCGGGTCGGCGAAGCCCAGGCTGTCCGACACCTGGCTGACCGTCATGCTGGTGTAGATCAGGTTGCGCTTGGCTTCCAGCAACAGCCGCTGGTGAATGATCTGTAGCGCCGATTGCCCGGCCAGTTCCCGGCACACGTTGTTGAGGTGGGCCACTGACAGCCCGGCGGCATGGGCCAGCGCCTCGACGCTGGGCTGCTGGCGAAACCGCGTTTCCACCAGCCGCGTGAAACCGTTGAAATACTCTCGCCCCCGCTCCACCGTCTGCCCGGCGCGGCTGCGCTGGATCATCTGGCGGCTGACCCACACCACAATCATGTTGATCAACGAGTGCAGGGCCAAATCCCGGCCTGGATGGTCCTCGGCGTACTCGCGCTGCACGGCCGACACCAGGGTGTTGAGGTAGTCGCGGTCCGCGCCGGCGGCGAAGGTGGCCGGCGCCATCAGCACCTCGCCCGCGGCGCCCAGCAAGGTTTTCAGCTCACTGACCAACGGCGCGGCGAGGGTGATGACGTGGCCGTCGATGTCCTCGGAAAAGCGAAAGCCGTGGACGAACAGTGGCGGCACCACCTGCAGGGTCGACTCGGCAATCAGCCGGCGCTGGCCCTCCACCTCGATCTCGGCCTGGCCGGCGTGTACGTACAGCAGCTGGCACAGGTCGGCGTGGCGGTGCGGCTGGATTTCCCAGTGGTACAGGCGGCTGCGCTTGGGGATGGTCTCGCAGTGCAGCAGGTCGGGGGTCAGCCAGTCCTGGCCCTCGCCGTAGAGCTTGAACACCGGAATGGGTGGCGCGGCAGGCCGTGACATCGTGACGCACTCCAGGACGCGAATTTCACTCGATAATCGCACCGATTAGCGAAAAGTACAAAATAACGCGCGGTTTTCACCTTCCTGACCCGGCGTTTGAAGCGAAAAATGCAGGCACTCCAATCATAAAAACACTTCGCAAGCCGCCCTCGGGCCCTGCGAACCTTGCCTGGGATGACAACAATGAAGACTCAAGTCGCCATTATCGGCGCCGGTCCCTCCGGCCTCCTGCTCGGCCAATTGCTGCACAAGGCCGGCATCGACAACGTGATTGTCGAACGCCAATCCCCCGACTACGTGCTCAGCCGCATCCGCGCCGGCGTGCTGGAACAAGGCATGGTCGACCTGCTGCGCAAGGCCGGTGTCAGCGCCCGCATGGACGCCGAAGGCCTGGTGCACACCGGCTTCGAACTGGCGTTCAATGGCCGCCGCGCGCACATCGACCTCAAGACCCTGACCGGCGGCAAGACCGTGATGATCTACGGCCAGACCGAAGTCACCCGCGACCTGATGGCTGCCCGCCAGGCCTGCGGCGCGCAGACCGTCTACGAAGCCAGCAACGTACGGCCCCACGACATGAAGGGCGAGGCGCCGTACCTCACCTACGAGAAAGACGGCCAGGTGCACCGCCTGGACTGCGACTACATCGCCGGCTGCGACGGCTTCCACGGCGTGGCGCGGCAATCCATTCCCGCCGACTCGATCAAGACCTTCGAACGCGTCTACCCGTTCGGCTGGCTGGGCATCCTCGCCGACACGCCGCCAGTCAACGAAGAGCTGGTGTACGCCAACCACGAACGCGGCTTCGCCCTGTGCAGCATGCGCTCGGAAACCCGCACCCGTTACTACGTGCAGGTGAGCGCCGAGGAGAAGGTCGAGGACTGGTCCGACGAGCGCTTCTGGAACGAACTCAAGGCCCGCCTGCCTGCGGACCTCGCCGAGCGCCTGGTGACCGGCCCGTCCATCGAGAAGAGCATCGCGCCGCTGCGCAGCTTCGTGGTGGAGCCCATGCAGTACGGGCGCATGTTCCTGGTCGGCGACGCCGCGCACATCGTCCCGCCCACCGGCGCCAAGGGCCTGAACCTGGCGGCCAGCGACGTCAGCACGCTGTTCGACATCCTGTGCAAGGTCTACGGCGAAGGCCGCACCGACCTGCTGGCCAAGTACTCGGAAGTCTGCCTGCGCCGGGTATGGAAGGCCGAGCGTTTCAGCTGGTGGATGACCTCGGTGCTGCACAAATTCCCCGACACCGACGACTTCAGCCAGCGCATCCAGCAGACCGAACTGGACTACTACGTAGGCTCCGAGGCCGGGCGCAAGACCATCGCCGAGAACTACGTTGGTTTGCCCTATGAAACAATCGAATAGAACACATAGCTAGCTATCTAGTAGACTGGGGGGACTTTCCCCCCGGTGCTGCCGGGGTTTCTCTGCCTTGCAGGCCTGCCCCGTGACCAACCTCAACCACCCCCAACCTGCCCTGCGCAGCATCCTCATCTCGTTGATGCTGGCGATTTTCCTCGGCGCCCTCGACCAGACCATCGTCGCCGTGTCGATGCCGGCCATCTCCGCCCAGTTCCATGACGTCAACCTGCTGGCCTGGGTCATCTCCGGCTACATGGTGGCCATGACCGTGGCCGTGCCTATCTATGGCAAGTTCGGCGACCTGTACGGGCGCCGCCGCATGATCCTCATCGGCCTGGGCCTGTTCACCGGCGCCTCGCTGTTCTGCGCCATGGCCCAGAGCATGGAGCAACTGGTGCTGGCGCGGATCATCCAGGGCATCGGCGCCGGCGGCATGGTCTCGGTGAGCCAGGCGATCATCGGCGACTTCGTGCCGCCCCGCGAACGCGGGCGCTACCAGGGCTACTTCAGCAGCATGTACGCGGCGGCCAGCGTCGCCGGCCCGGTGCTGGGCGGCTACATGACCGAGTACCTGTCGTGGCGCTGGATTTTCCTGCTGAACCTGCCCCTGGGCCTGGGGGCGTGGCTGTACGCCCGCCAGGTGCTGCGCGGCCTGGCAGTGAACCGCCGGCAGCCGGTGATCGATTACCTGGGCACGATGCTGATGATCGTCGGCCTCACCTCGCTGCTGCTGGGCATCACCGAACTGGGCCAGGGCCGCGGCCTGGGCGAGGCGCCCGTATGGGGCACGCTGCTACTGGCAGTGGTGGCCCTGAGCCTGTTCGTGCGCCATGAACGGCGCGCGCCGGAACCGCTGTTGCCCATGCACCTGTTTGCCATTCGCCCGGCGGTGCTGTGCTGGTGCACGGTATTCTTCACCGCGTTCCAGGCCATTTCGCTGTCGGTGCTGATACCGCTGCGCTTCCAGACCGTGACCGGTGCCGGCGCCGACAGCGCGGCACTGGACGTGCTGCCATTGGCCATCGGCCTGCCGATCGGCGCCTTCCTGGGCGGGCGCACCACAGCGCGCACCGGCTATTACAAACCGGTGATCCTCACCGGCGCGGTGCTGATCCCCCTGGGTATCCTGGGCCTGGCCTTCACCCCACCGGACTGGCTGCTGCTCAGTGGCGCGTTCATGCTGCTGACCGGCTTCGGCGCCGGCCTGCAATTCCCCACCTCACTGGTGGGCGCGCAGAACGCGGTGCAGCAGAAGGACATTGGCGTGGGCACCAGCACCACTAACCTGTTCCGCTCCCTGGGCGGGGCCATGGGCGTGGCGTGCATGTCGGCGCTGCTGCTGGCCTTGCTGCATGGGCTGGACCTGGGCCCCGATGGCGCCTCGGGCGATGCCTTGCTGGCCAGCCTGCACGCCAGCAGCGGTGCGGCCCAGGAGGCGTTGCGCGGCAAGCTGCTGGAGACCTTCCGGGTGCTGTTGCTGGGCAGCGCGGCCATTTCGGTGCTGGGCCTTGGGGCGGCGCTAGCCATGCCCAACGCCATCTTGCGCGGGCGCTAATGCCGCCCCCCATCAAACCCCTGTAGCCGCTGCCGCCAGGCTGCGCTGGCCCTGAGCCTCACTGGAGATTTTCAGCGTATTCACGGGCCAGCGCAGCCTGCCGGCAGCGGCTACAACGAAATCGCGTACGGCAGCAACATCACCGGCTGTAGTAACCCACCGCAACCATCACCAGCCCCACCTTGCGCACATACACGTGCTTGTCTTCGACATGGCTGGTCACCGGGTTGCGCCAGCGGTAGTCATATTCGCCGCTGTCCTGCTTGGCCATCAGCGCCAGGATCGGCTCGCCCACCGGCTTGCCGTCGGGGTCGCGCACGGTGGTGAAGTCCACGCCCACCAGCCGCTGGTTGGTGCCGTGGGCCACGTAGCGGTGGCTGTTGAGGTCGACGACGAACACGTACAGGTCATCCTGCAGGAAGCCACCTTTGAGGTTGTTGATGTCCTGCACGGTCTGTTTCTGGTCGCTCTTGATGGCGGCCACGGCCTTGTCCAGCAGGGCCTGGGCCTGTTGCGGCGAGGCGCGCGGCAGGTAGTAGCCCACGGCAAGGATGCGGTTGCCGATGCGCTGGTAGAACACGCGCTTGCGCTCCACGCGGCCGTCCTGCCAGTTCTGCCATTTGTATTCGGTCTGCTGGATGCCGTTGGCCTCGGGGATGTTCACCGCCTGCTTGAACGCCTGCTGCAGGTCGGGGCCGATGACGTCATTGACGTTGCGCCCGATCAGCGCCGCCGACGGGCCACCGCTGGCAAGCATCACGCCTTGGGTGTCGACCACGAACACGTAGCGGTCGCCGTCGATGAACTGCCCCTGGCGGCTGAACGCGGCGAAGGCCTTGTCGCCGTTGTCGTGGTAATAGGCCAGGGCTTTTTCCAGCAGCGCCTTGGCGGCTGCCGCCTCCCTGGCATCGTCGTTGCCCGCGGCCAGCGCCAGCGGCGACAGCACCGCCAACAGCACCAGCAGCCAGCGCCTGAAATCCTTCATGGGCCACACCTCTTGTTGTTGTAATTCCAACAGAGCGTAGCCGCCGATTCAGCGTTTGCGTTGTGCCCAGGCCACCGCCAGGCCACTCAGGCAAATGACCGCGATGCCGGTCAGCGCCCAACTGTCGGGGGTGTGGTCGAAGATCAGGAAGCCATACATGCCGGCGAACAGGATCTGCCCATAGCTGAACGGCGCCAGCATGGCCGGCGGTGCGTGGCGAAACGCCTGGGTCAGCAACAGGTGGCCGAGCATGCCGCAGGTGCCCAGGCCGATCATGAACAGCGCGTGCAGCCAATCGGGGCGCACCCAGAAGAACGGCAATAAAGCTGACATGATCAGCGTGTTGAATATGCCAGCCAGGAAGTTGCTGGTGGTGGGGCTGTCGATATCACTGAGCTTGCGCGTAATCAGCTGATAGAAGCCGAAACACAGCGCTGAACCGAGCGGGTAGAGAATGGCCGGGGTAAACAGGTCTCCCCCCGGCCGCACCACGATCAATACCCCGATAAACCCCGTGAGCACCGCGCCCCATTGGCTGCGGGTAACTCGCTCGCCCAATATCACCACGGACAAGGCAGTGACCAGCAAGGGCGCGAGGAAGTTGACCGAAGTGGCCTCGGCCAACGGGATATACCGCAGGCCAGTGGTAAACAGCAGGCTGGTACCAATAAGGCACAAGGCGCGGACCAATTGCAGCCCCGGGCGCTTGGTACGAATAACGCTGGAAAGGCCAGTGCGTGGCACAAATACCACCAGCATCAATAAGGTATGAACCAGATAACGCGCCCATACCACCATGACAATGGGGTAGATACCGGAGAGGAATTTCGACAAGGCGTCGTGGCTGGCAAACAGTAGTGTCGCGAGGCAGATCAGGCCGATGCCCTTGAGGGGCTGGTCATTGCGGTCCAGCAGGTTGGTCTGCGAAGTCATTCACACGCTCGGCGCCAAAACAGAAAATACTTAGCCGGCTAACTATCCAAACCCAGGTTGAACGTGGATAATGGCACACAGCCAATAATTATTAATTCTGCTATCAGCTTATACGTTGATACAACTGGAATCACACTTTCATTTGCGCAGCGCCGGGCTCAGGCGCAGCATATCGAAACATGCGTCAACCCATTTTTCGGCCTGCTGATTCAGGTCAAAACTATCTGGCACCAACAACCACTGCCCCAGCATGCCGTCAATATAGGCATGCAAGACCACCGCGGCGCGAGCGGTATCCAGGTCTTCGGGCAACTGCCCGCGGTTGACCGCGTTGCGCAGGGACAAATCGATACGCACGTTGCAGTCCAGGCTGGCAGCTTGACGCTGGCGCCGAATGTCACACATCTCGTCGGTGAACTCGCATTTATGGAACATGATCTCGTTGATGCGCCGCGTGCTGGGGTCCAGCGCCACTTGCTGGAACAAATGCACCAGCAACTTGTGCATGCAGCCCAACGGGTCGAGTTCCTCTTCACTCTCACTGGCCCGCGCCAGTTCGTCCAACGGTTCATGGAGGGAATCGAGCATCGCCTGCACCAGGTCAGCCTTGTTGCTGAAATGCCAGTAGATGGCACCGCGGGTCACGCCCGCCAGCGCCGCGATGTCGGCCAGGGTGGTGCGCGCCACGCCACGCTCGTAGAAAGCGTTCTGGGCAGCTTCCAGAATCTGGTTCCGCGTCTCCTGGGCTTCCTCTTTAGTACGTCGGACCATGGCAGTAAAAACCTCTTTCGGGGGCCCCGCTGTGTTCGGCAGTCGGGGTCGGGACGGTGCGGCGTTTGTGTGCCTGCTACCGCGCTTGCTGAATCGTACCCGTAAGGCGTTTTCAGGGACCTTCGGGTGTTTACAAACAACCATGAATGTAAGTATATTCGTTAGTAAGCTACTAATCTAGTAGCACCTCTTTTTTGCCATTCCACTATTCTTGAGCATTCACAGTGCTCCTGACCCGAGGATCTTCATGCAATTCAAGCCAGCTGTTACCGCTCTGGTTTCCGCCGTCGCCCTGGCCACTTTGCTCAGCGGCTGTAAAAAGGAAGAGGCGGCCCCCGCCCCACAAACTCCTCAGGTCGGCGTCGTAACCCTGCAACCACAAGCCTACACACTGACCTCCGAACTGCCGGGCCGCACCACTGCCTTCCGTGTGGCTGAAGTCCGTCCTCAGGTCAATGGCATCATTCTCAAGCGCCTGTTCACCGAAGGCTCGGACGTCAAGGCCGGCCAGCAGCTGTACCAGATCGACCCGTCGGTGTACGAGGCCACCCTGGCCAGCGCCCAGGCCACCCTGCAGGCATCCAAGTCGCTGGCTGATCGCTACAAGCAGCTGATCAACGAGCAGGCCGTGAGCCGCCAGGAATACGACAACGCCCGTTCCACGCAATTGCAGAACGAAGCGGCGCTGATGACTGCGCAGATCAACATGAAGTACACCAAGGTCTACGCACCGATCACCGGCCGCATCGGCCGTTCGGGCGTGACCGAGGGCGCCCTGGTCACCAGCGGCCAGACCGACGCCATGGCGACCATCCAGCAGTTGGACCCAATCTACGTTGACGTGACCCAGTCTTCGGCGGAGATTCTGAAGTTGCGCCGCGAACTGGCCAGCGGCGCCCTGCAGAAGGCCGGTGACAACGCCGCCAAGGTCAAGCTGACCCTGGAAGACGGCAGCACTTACGCCCAGGAAGGCAAGCTGGAGTTCTCGGAAGTGTCGGTCGACGAAACCACCGGTTCCGTCACCCTGCGCGCCGTGTTCGCCAACCCAGACCACACCCTGCTGCCGGGCATGTTCGTGCACGCCCAGCTGGAAGCCGGCGTTGCCGCCCAGGCCATCCTGGCGCCGCAACAAGGCGTGACCCGCGACCTGAAAGGCACCCCGACCGCACTGGTGGTGAATGCCGACAACAAGGTCGAGCTGCGTGAGCTGAAAGCCAGCCGCACCGTCGGCACCCAGTGGCTGGTGGAAGATGGCCTGAAGGCCGGTGACCGCGTGATCACCGAAGGCCTGCAGTACGTCAAGCCAGGCATCGAGGTCAAGGCGACCGAAGCGACCAACGTCAAACCTGCGAACCCTGCCCCCGCCACCAATGCGTCCGCAGGCGGCAAAGGGGAGTAAACCATGTCGAAATTCTTTATCGACCGTCCGATTTTCGCCTGGGTAATTGCCCTGGTGATCATGCTGGTCGGTGCTCTATCGATCCTCAGCCTGCCGATCAACCAGTACCCGGCGATCGCGCCACCGGCCATCGCCATCCAGGTAACCTACCCAGGCGCCTCTGCACAGACCGTGCAGGACACCGTGGTGCAGGTAATCGAGCAACAGCTCAACGGTATCGACAACCTGCGGTATGTCGCCTCGGAAAGTAACTCCGACGGCAGCATGACCATTACCGCCACCTTCAACCAGGGCACCAACCCTGACATCGCCCAGGTCCAGGTGCAGAACAAGCTGAACCTGGCGACCCCGCTGCTGCCGCAAGAAGTGCAGCAACAGGGTATCCGCGTGACCAAGGCGGTGAAGAACTTCCTGATGGTGGTGGGCCTGGTGTCCACCGACAACAGCATGACCAAGGACGACCTGAGTAACTACATCGTCTCCAACATGCAGGACCCCATCTCGCGTACCTCGGGCGTGGGTGACTTCCAGGTGTTCGGTGCCCAGTACGCCATGCGTATCTGGCTCGACCCGGCCAAGCTGAACAAGTACCAACTGACCCCGGGCGACGTCTCCACCGCCATCTCGGCGCAGAACGTGCAGGTGTCCTCCGGCCAGCTGGGCGGCCTGCCTGCGGTAGCCGGCCAGGAGCTGAACGCCACCATCATCGGCAAGACCCGCCTGCAGACGGCCGAGCAGTTCCGCAACATCTTCCTGAAGGTCAACACCGACGGTTCCCAAGTGCGCGTAGGCGATGTCGCCGAAGTAGGCCTGGGCGGTGAGAACTACAGTATCGATGCGCAGTTCAACGGTGCTCCGGCCTCCGGCCTGGCCATCAAGCTGGCCACCGGCGCCAACGCCCTGGACACTGCCAAGGCAATCCGCCAGACCATCGCCGACCTGGAACCCTTCTTCCCGCCTGGCGTGAAGGCCGTGTTCCCGTACGACACCACCCCAGTGGTCACCACCTCGATTCATAACGTGGTGGAAACCCTGGTCGAGGCGATCATCCTCGTGTTCCTGGTGATGTACCTGTTCCTGCAGAACTTCCGCGCCACCATCATCACCACGATGACAGTGCCCGTGGTACTGCTGGGTACCTTCGGTATCCTGGCCGCCGCAGGCTTCACCATCAACACCCTGACCATGTTCGGCATGGTGCTGGCGATCGGCCTATTGGTGGACGACGCCATCGTGGTGGTGGAAAACGTGGAGCGGGTGATGGCCGAGGAAGGCCTGTCACCCAAAGAAGCCACGAAGAAATCCATGGGCCAGATCCAGGGCGCCCTGGTGGGTATCGCCATGGTGCTGTCGGCGGTACTGCTGCCGATGGCGTTCTTCGGCGGCTCCACCGGCGTGATCTACCGTCAGTTCTCCATCACCATCGTCTCGGCCATGGCCCTGTCGGTAATGGTCGCGCTGATCTTCACCCCGGCGCTGTGCGCCACCATGCTCGCGCCCATCAAGAAGGGCGAGGATCACCACAAGCACGGTCGTTTCTTCAACTGGTTCAACCGTACCTTCGACAGCGGCGTGCAGAAGTACGAAGCTGGCGTGGGCCACGTGCTGCGCCGCAAAGTGCCGTACCTGCTGGCCTACGTGCTGATCGTGGTGGGCATGGCGTGGCTGTTCACGCGCATCCCTACCTCGTTCCTGCCGGAAGAAGACCAGGGCGTGATCTTTGCCCAGGTGCAGACCCCGCCAGGCTCCACCGCCCAGCGCACGCAGACGGTCATCGACGACATGCGCAAGTACCTGCTGGACGACGAGAAAGGCGCGGTAAGCTCGGTGTTCACCGTGAACGGCTTCAACTTCGCCGGCCGCGGCCAGAGCTCGGGCATGGCCTTCATCATGCTCAAGCCGTGGGACGAGCGTAACGCCGACAACACCGCTGCCGCACTGTCGGCCCGTGCCCAACAGCACTTCTTCAGCCTGCGCGACGCGATGGTGTTCGCCTTCGTACCGCCTGCGGTACTGGAGCTGGGTAACGCCACCGGCTTCGACATTTACCTGCAGGACCGTGCCGGCATCGGCCACGACAAGCTGATGGAAGCGCGCAACCAGTTCCTGGGCATGGCCGCGCAAAGCAAGATCCTCACGCAGACCCGTCCTAACGGCCTGAACGACGAGCCCCAGTTCCAGCTGGAAATCGACGACGAACGCGCCAGCGCCCAGGGCGTGACCATCGCCGACATCAACACCACCCTGTCGGTGGCGTTGGGTGGCAGCTACGTCAACGACTTCATCGACCGCGGTCGGGTGAAGAAGGTGTACGTGCAGGGCCAGCCGAACTCGCGCATGAACCCTGAAGACCTGAACAAGTGGTACGTGCGCAACAGCGCCGGCACCATGGTGCCGTTCTCGGCCTTCGCCAGCGGCAAGTGGATCTACGGCTCGCCGAAACTGGCCCGCTACAACGGCGTGGAAGGTATCGAGATCCTCGGTTCGCCAGCGCCTGGCTACAGTACCGGTGAGGCCATGGCCGAAGTGGAACGCATTGCCGCCAAGCTGCCCAAAGGCGTGGGCCTGTCCTGGACCGGCCTGAGCTACGAGGAACGCCTGTCGGGTTCCCAGGCACCGGCGCTGTACGCCATTTCCATGCTGATGGTGTTCCTCTGCCTGGCAGCCTTGTATGAAAGCTGGTCGATCCCGATCGCGGTCATCCTGGTGGTGCCGCTGGGTATCATCGGTGCGCTGCTGGCCACCAGCCTGCGCGGCCTGTCCAACGACGTGTACTTCCAGGTGGGCCTGTTGACCACGGTGGGCCTGGCGGCGAAGAACGCCATTCTGATCGTCGAGTTCGCCAAGGAACTGCATGAGCAGGGCCGCAGCTACACCGAAGCGGCCATCGAGGCTTGCCGGATGCGTCTGCGCCCGATCATCATGACGTCCCTGGCGTTCATCCTGGGTGTTGTGCCACTGGCCATCTCCCACGGCGCCGGCTCGGGCAGCCAGCACGCCATCGGTACCGGCGTGATCGGCGGCATGATCACGGCCACTACCCTGGCGCTGTTCTGGGTACCGCTGTTCTTCGTGTCGGTGTCAGCGCTGTTCGGTGACAAGCGCAAGAAGGATGAGCACGCGTCGCACGAGTCGATCGAATCGACCCAAACCCCACGTAACGAGGCTGGGCAATGAGCAAGTCCCTAGTGTCCATCGCGGTCGCCGCGGCCATCCTCAGCGGCTGCTCGCTGATTCCGGATTACAAGCAGCCGGCCGCGCCTGTGCCGGCCCAGTACCCGCAAGGGCAGGCGTATTCGCCTGCCCAGGCAGCCAGCATGGCCGCCGCCGAGCAGGGCTGGCAGCAGTTCTTCCACGACCAGGCGTTGCAGCAGTTGATCCAGGAATCGCTGGTCAACAACCGTGACCTGAAAGTGGCGATCCTCAACGTGCAGGCCTACCAGGCGCAGTACCGCATCCAGCGTGCGGACCTGTTCCCGGCGGTCAGCGCCAACGCCACCGGCACCCGCGCCCGCACCCCGGCCGACCTGAGCTCTACCGGCAAGGTCGCGGTGGGTGGCGAGTACACCGCCAACCTGGGTATCAGCTCGTACGAGCTGGACCTCTGGGGCCGCGTGCGCAGCCTCAGCCAGCAGGCGCTGGAAACCTACCTGTCCAGCGAGGAAGCGCGTCGCTCCACGCAGATCAGCCTGGTGGCCAGCGTGGCCAACGCCTACTACACCTGGCAGGCCGACCAGAACCTGCTGAAGCTGACCCAGGAAACCCTCAAGGCCTACGAGGAAAGCTACCGGCTGACCTCGCGCAGCAGCGAAGTGGGCGTGTCCTCGGCGCTGGACCTGGCCCAGGCGCGCACCTCGGTGGAAACTGCCAAGGTCAGCCTGAGCAAGTACCAACGCCAGGTGGCCCAGGACGAAAACGCCCTGGTGCTGCTGCTCGGCGGCCCGCTGCCGGCCAACCTGGCCAAGCCGCAGCCGCTCGACGGCGACCTGCTGACCGAAGTGCCGGCCGGCCTGCCGTCCGACCTGCTGCAGCGGCGCCCGGACATCCTTGAAGCCGAGCACGCCCTGAAGGCCGCCAACGCCAACATCGGCGCGGCCCGCGCGGCGTTCTTCCCAAGCATCACCCTGACCGCCTCGGCGGGTAGCGCCAGCTCGCAGCTGGGCAACCTGTTCAAGGGTGGCCAGGGCGCCTGGACCTTCGCGCCTTCGATCAACCTGCCGATCTTCAACGCCGGCAGCCTGAAGGCCAGCCTGGACTACGCGAAGATCCAGAAGGACATCAACGTCGCCAACTACGAAAAATCCATCCAGACCGCCTTCCAGGAAGTCTCCGATGGCCTGGCGGCGCGCAAGACCTTCAAGGAACAACTGCAGGCGCAGAAAGACCTGGTGCAAGCCAACCAGGACTACTACCGCCTGGCAGAGCGCCGCTACCGCATCGGCGTGGACAGCAACCTGACCTTCCTGGACGCCCAGCGCTCGCTGTTCAGCGCCCAGCAGTCGGCCATCAGCGACCGCCTGTCGCAGCTGACCAGCGAGGTCAACCTGTACAAGGCGCTGGGTGGTGGCTGGTACCAGCAGACCGGCGATGCCCAGGCCAAGCAGGACCAGGCTGAAGCACCGAAAAGCTGATAGCTGCCCCGCAACACCCGAAGCCCGCCCTCCCCGGCGGGCTTTCTCATGCCCCCCACGTAGCAGCGGCCAAAGGCCGCGTCCAAGGCGCGCCAAAGATGTACGATAACTGATGAATTTCTGTCAATTTTGTCAGAATCAATGTTATAAAACACATGCGCTAACAAAAATGAAGGGGGTTGTGCGGAACTAACAAGTTAGTTAGTGTTCGTTTATCGCCCCGTTTCAGGTGCGACAGATTGATTCACCCCTTGCGACCAAGCACCATCCGCTCAACAGGACCGGTGAAGGAATCGCCAGATCCCGAACACAAAAAACACAATAACAACAGGTAAAGCCACCATGCACACCCTCTCTCCGCTTTCCAGCTGACCCACCCGCAACGCCAGAACTGCATGAATCACGACGACTTGAACAACCGTCGCGACGGCCCCCTGTTGCCAATAATTAGAGAGACCAGAACAATAATGAAAGCCATCACTCGCTCGTCCTACGCTCACAGTCTGATCGCCCTGGCCATCGCCGGCTCTTCCCTGCCCGTGATGGCAGACGACACCGGTGGCTTCGTGGAAGACGCTAAGGTCAACCTGACCCTGCGCAACTTCTACTTCGGCCGCAACTTCACCGACGACAAGGCCCCACAAGGCACCCAGGCCGAGTGGACGCAAAACTTCATCCTCGATGCCAAGTCCGGCTTCACCCAGGGCGTGGTCGGCTTCGGCGTCGATGTGTTGGGCCTGTACTCGCAGAAACTCGACGGCGGTGGCGGCACCAGCGGCACCCAGCTGCTGCCCCTGGACAGCAGCGGCAAGGCGGTCGACAACTTCGGGCGCCTGGGCGTGGCAGTGAAGGCCAAGATCTCCAACACCGAACTGAAAGTGGGCGAGTGGATGCCGGTGCTGCCGATCCTGCGCTCGGACGACGGTCGTTCGCTGCCACAGACCTTCCGCGGCGCGCAGATCACCTCCAAGGAAATCACCAACCTGACCCTGTACGGTGGCCAGTTCCGCGACAACAGCCCGCGCAACGACGCAAGCATGCTGCCCATGCAGCTGACCGGCAACACCAGCCACGAGTCCGATCGCTTCAACTTCGCCGGTGCCGAGTACACCTTCAACGACAAGCGCACCCTGGTAGGCGCCTGGTACTCGCAACTGGAAGACATCTACAAGCAGCAATACCTGCAACTGATCCACTCGCAGCCGGTAGGCGCCTGGACCCTGGGGGCCAACCTGGGCTACTTCCACGGCTCCGATGACGGCAGCGCGCTGGACGGCAAGCTGGACAACAACACCTACTCGGCCATGCTCTCGGCCAAGTATGGCGGCAGCACCTTCTACGTCGGCCTGCAAAAACTGACCGGCGACAGCAACTGGATGCGCGTCAACGGCACCAGCGGCGGCACCCTGGCGAACGACAGCTACAACTCCAGCTATGACAACGCCCAGGAACGGTCCTGGCAGCTGCGCCATGACTACAACTTCGCCGCCGTCGGCGTCCCGGGCCTGACCCTGATGAACCGCTACATCCACGGTGACAACATCCACACCGCGACCATCGACGGTGGCAGCGAGTGGGGCCGCGAATCGGAAATCGCCTACACCTTCCAGGAAGGCACCCTGAAAGACCTGAACCTGCGGTGGCGCAACTCGACCATGCGTCGTGACTATGGCACCAGCCAGTTCAACGAGAACCGCGTGATCGTGTCGTACCCGATCAGCATCCTGTAACTCCCGCCGCAACTGCGTCGCCGCTGCCGTCAGGCTGCGGCGACGTTGCGTTTCTGCCCTTCCCCCACATCTCCCCCGCCGCCGACCTGCCGTTGACCTGCCGTTGACCTGCTTTGGCTTTTGCTTTGGCTTTTGATCTGGCTTTTGATCTAGCTTTTGATCTAGCTTTTGATCTAGCTTTTGATCTGGCTTTTGATCTGGCTCTTGATCTTGATTGTATGCCCCGTAAAGCGCCAGGGCCGACTGGAGGCGTCGCTCAACGGGCTGCCCGAAGGGCCGAGGCCGCAGGCCGAAGAGACGGTAACCCGCAGGCTTCTATAGCGGGTGCCGTCTGCCCGTTGAGCGGCGCCGGAAGGAGGGGACCCGTAGCGCAGCGGAGGGCCCAAGCAGGGGCAAGCCTTTTTTGCTTACTTTTTGTGGCGTTTGACAAAAAGTGAGTCGCCGTAAGGGCGAAACGGTCGGTGGTATCCCCGCGAAAATGGATATGTTCGAAATCGCCGAAGCGGGATTCGAAGGGAGTGTCAGAAATTTTGTGTTCGGGCATAACATGAGTAAGAGGTGCATGCATGCATGCCAACCAAAAAGAAAACCCCGCTCCGCGAGCTACCAAAAATCCCGAAAGAGCTGCTGGAGCAGTTCGCTGACGGGCCAATGACGGCCGAAGCTATCGAGGATGCCTCTGCGGCGTTCAAGAAGGCCCTGATTGAACGAGCTTTGAGTGCCGAACTCGGCCATCACTTGGGCTATCCGCCGGGCGCGCAGCGCCCAGAGGATGAAACCAATCACCGTAACGGCAAAACCGGCAAGACGGTCTTGACCGGTGATGGGCCCATCCGACTGGAAATCCCGCGCGACCGGGACGGCACTTTCGCCCCCATTCTGATTCCCAAGCACGAGCGCCGTTACACCGGTTTCGACGACAAGATCATCGCCATGTATGCCCGTGGCATGACGGTCAGGGAAATCCGTGCGTTTCTCTCCGAGCAATACGGCACGGACGTTTCGCCTGACTTCATCAGCTCGGTAACCGACGAGGTGATGGCTGAGATCGGTGCGTGGCAACAGCGGCCCCTGGAGCCTATGTACCCGGTTATTTTCTTCGATGCGCTGCGGGTCAAAATCCGCGAAGAAGGACTGGTTCGCAACAAGGCGGTCTACCTTGCGCTGGGTGTTTTGCCTGACGGAACCCGCGATATCCTGGGTATCTGGATCGAGACGACCGAGGGCGCCAAGTTCTGGATGAAGGTCTTCAACGACCTCAAGACGCGGGGCGTGGAAGATGTGCTGATCGCCGTCACCGACGGGCTCAAGGGCATGCCAGAAGCGCTGGCGGCGGTTTATCCGCAGACGACGCTGCAGACCTGCATCGTCCACTTGATCCGCAACAGCCTGGATTACGTGGCCTGGGACAAGCGACGCGAGTTGACCAAGGCGCTCAAACCCATCTACCAGGCGCTGAACGCCGAGGTAGCTGAGCAGGCGCTGAACGACTTTGAAGCCGGCCCTTGGGGCAAGCAACACCCCACCGTGGTTGCAGCCTGGCGGCGGGCGTGGGACCGGGTCATCCCGTTCTTCGTGTTCCCACCAGCCATACGGAAGGTGATCTACACCACCAACGCCATCGAGAGCATAAACTCCCAGCTGCGCAAGATTATCAAGACACGAAGCCACTTCCCTACGGACGAGGCGGCGACGAAGCTTATCTGGCTGGGGTTGCGAAATATCACGGCAAACTGGGGCAATGCGGCTCAGGATTGGAAGAGTGCGATGAATCAATTCGCGATTCTGTACGGTGATCGGTTTATCAGGCCGACCTGGTAAGAGCACGGCCTGCCTGACGGCAGGCCGTTACCGGCTCGTACACAAAATATCTGACAGTCCCTCCGACCATCGTGAACATATCCATTACCAAGGGTGATGCAGAATCACCTTTTCGGCCTTACGCCGACTCACTTTTTGTCAAACGCCACAAAAAGTAAGCAAAAAAGGCTTGCCCCTGCTTGGTCCCTACGCTTCGCTGCGGGTCCCCTCCCTCCGGCGTCGCCCAAGCGGCCGACGGCCCGGAATAGAAGCGCCTCCGGTTCCGTCTTCCCCGGCTACGCCGTGGACCGCTTGGCCGCCGCCTCCAGTCGGCCCTGGCGCTTTATGGGGCACACAATCAAGATCAAAGGCCGCACGGGATCAAGATCAAAAGCCGATAGTGTTGGTGGCTGCCAACAGCGAATAAAAAAGGGCGATGATTTCTCATCGCCCTTTTTGCATTTCAATGCCTCGCGCTTATTCGCGCGACTCAACGCCCAACTCATCCCACACCGACTCCGCCAGGTGGAACGTAGCGTTAGCCGCCGGAATACCACAGTAGATCGCGCTCTGCATCAGCACTTCCTTGATCTCCGCGCGGGTCACGCCGTTGTTGGCCGCAGCACGCAGGTGCAGCTTCAACTCTTCATTGCGGTTCATGCCGATCAGCATGGCAATGGTGATCAGGCTGCGGGTGTGACGCGGCAGGCCCGGACGGGTCCAGATGTCACCCCAGGCGTGGCGGGTGATCATTTCCTGGAACTCACCGTTGAACTCGGTGATGTTGGTCAGGCTGCGGTCCACGTGGGCGTCGCCCAGCACCGCGCGGCGAACTTTCATGCCTTCGTTGTAGCGTTCTTTCTCGTCCACGGATGACTCCTCGACTATCAGTGTTTGGCCAGCAGGAAATCCAGCACGCGCTGGGTGAAGGGTTCGCCAACCTGCACGTTGGACAGGTGCGCCGCATAGAACTCGGCGTATTCGGCGCCCTTGATGTGTTCTTGCAGGAAGCGACCGTCGGCCGGGGTGGTGACCGCGTCGCCGGTGCCGGCGATGACCAGGGTCGGCACCTTGATGGCGCCCAGTTGCTCGCGGAAGTCGGCGTCACGCACCGCGCCGCAGTTGGCCGCGTAGCCCTGGGGCGAGGTGGCAGCCAGCATGTCGGTGATGCGCTTGGCTTCGGCCGGGTTGGCTTCGGCGTAGTCAGGGGTGAACCAGCGCGCGATGGAAGCGTCGCGCAGGGAGACCATGGCCGCCTGGCCGTCGCGCAGGACCATTTCGATGCGCGGGTTCCACACGTCGGGGTTGCCGATCTTGGCCGCGGTGTTGCAGACGATCAGGCGGTGCAGGCGCTCGCTGGCATTGATGCCGAGCCATTGGCCGATCAGGCCGCCCATGGACAGGCCGCAGAAATGCGCGCGCTCGATGTGCAGGGCGTCCAGCAGGGCAATCACGTCGCCGCCCAGTTGCTCGATGCTGTACGGGCCCTCGGTAACCAGGGAACCGCCGTGGCCGCGAGTGTCATAGCGCAACACGCGGAAATGCTGGGTCAGGCCGGCGATCTGCGTGTCCCACATTTCCAGGGACGTGCCCAGGGAGTTGGACATCACCAGCACCGGCGCGTCAGCCGGGCCATCGAGTTGGTAGTTCAGTTCACCATCAGCGAGTTGAATCTTGCCCACAACGGTTCTCCTCAGGCACTAAAACGGGAATGTTCAGCCACGGCACGCTCGACCCAGGTTTGTGCCTGGCCCAAGTAGTGCGCGGGGTCGAGCAGACGATCAAGCTCGTCCGCGGAAAGTTCGGCGGTCACCTTCGGCTCGTCGCCGAGCACGGCGCGCAGGTGGCGCTTTTCGGCCACGGCGCGCTTGCAGCACTGCTCCAGCAGATGGTGCGCGGCGTCGCGGCCCAGGCGCTGGGCCAGGACGATACTGACCGCTTCGGCCAGCACCAGGCCCTGGGTCAGGTCGAGGTTCTTGAGCATGCGCGCGGCGTCCACTTCCAGGCCGTCGGCGAACAGCTGGGCCTGCTCCAGGGCGCCGGCCACCAGGCAGCAGATCTCCGGCAGGGTGTCCCACTCGGCGTGCCACAGGCCCAGGCTGCGCTCGTGCTCCTGGGGCATGGCGGCGAACATGGTGGAGACCAGGCCCGGCACGCGGGTAGCGGCGCCGATCAGCACGGCGGCGCCCACCGGGTTGCGCTTGTGCGGCATGGTCGACGAGCCACCCTTGCCCGGCGCCGAGGGTTCGAAGACTTCGGCGGCCTCGGTCTGCATCAGCAGGCTGACGTCGCGGCCCAGCTTGCCCAGGCTGCCGGCGACCAGGCCCAGCACCGAGGCGAATTCCACCAGGCGGTCGCGCTGGGTGTGCCAGGGCTGCTCGGGCAGGGTCAGTAGCAGCTCATGGGCCAGGGCTTCAGCCACGGGCATGGCGTTGTCACCCAGTGCCGCCAGGGAACCGGAAGCGCCGCCAAATTGCAGCACCAGCAGGCGCGGCTTGAGTTCTTGCAGGCGTTGGCGGCTGCGGGTGACCGCACCCAGCCAGCCAGCTATTTTCATGCCCAGGGTCACGGGCGTGGCGTGTTGCAGCCAGGTGCGGCCCGCCAGTGGCGTGGCCTTGTAGCGCTCGGCCTGACGCGCCAAGGAGTCGCCCAGGGTGGCGAGGCGGGCTTCCAGCAGCTGCAGCGCATCGCGCAATTGCAGCACCAGGCCGGTGTCCATCACGTCCTGGCTGGTGGCACCCAGGTGCACGTAGCGCTCGGCTTCCGGCGCCTGGCTGGCGATCTGCTTGCCGAGCATTTTCACCAGCGGAATGGCCGAGTTGCCGGCGCTGCAAATGGCCTGGCCCAGCGCCTGGTAATCGTAGCGAGAGGCCTGGCAGGCCGCCTCGATCGGCGCCACCGCTTCAGCAGGAATCACCCCGGCGCGGGCCTCGGCACGGGCCAGGCCTGCTTCGAAATCCAGCATGCCCTGCACGCGGCCACGGTCGCTGAAAATGTCGCGCATGGCATCGGCGCTGAAGTAGGCGTCGAACAGTTGGTTGCTCGGTCTCTCGCTCATAAACCTTCCTTAAAGGCGCGCGCCCGTGTCAGGCGCGCGCTGGCTGGATCAGTGATCGTGATGCAGGTACGACGGCTGCTTGGGCAGGCGCAGGCTGAACAGGAAGGCGATGGCCATCATGATCGTCACGTACCAGTAGAACGCGTTTTCGTTGCCGCCGGTCTTGAAGCTCAGGGCGACGAATTCCGCCGAACCGCCGAAAATGGCGTTGGCCACGGCGTAGGCCAGGCCCACGCCCAGGGCGCGCACCTGGGGCGGGAACATCTCGGCTTTGACCAGGCCGCTGATCGAGGTGTAGAAGCTGACGATGGCCAGGGCCAGGGTAATCAGCACGAACGCCAGGAACGGGCTGGTCACGGTTTTCAGCACCAGCAGGATCGGCAGGGTGAACAGCGTGCCCAGGGCGCCGAACCACAGCATCGAGGCGCGACGGCCGATCTTGTCGGCGAGCATGCCGAACAGCGGCTGCATGCACATGTACAGGAATAGCGCGCCGGTCATGACGAAGCTGGAGGTCTTGGCGGTCATGCCCGCGGTGTTCACCAGGTACTTCTGCATGTAGGTGGTGAAGGTGTAGAAGATCAGCGAGCCGCCGGCGGTGTAGCCCAGCACGGTGATGAAGGCCGGGGTGTGGTTGCGGAACAGCCCGACGATGCTGCCGGCGTCCTTGTCCTTGCGGGTCTCGGCGCTGGTGGTTTCCTTCAGGGTGCGACGCAGCAGCAGCGAGATCACCGCGGCGATGGCGCCGACCACGAACGGAATGCGCCAGCCCCAGGCACGCAGTTCGTCCTCGCTGAGCACTTGCTGCAGGATTACCACTACCAGCACAGCCAGCAATTGGCCGCCGATCAGGGTCACGTACTGGAACGAGGCGAAGAAGCCACGCTGGCCACGCAGGGCCACTTCACTCATATAGGTAGCGGTGGTGCCGTATTCGCCGCCCACCGACAGGCCCTGGAACAGGCGCGCCAACAGCAGCAGGGCCGGGGCCCACAGGCCGATGCTTTCATAGCCTGGCAGGCAGGCGATCACCAGCGAACCGGCGCACATCATCAGCACCGAGATCATCATGGAGTTCTTGCGGCCGTGGCGGTCGGCCACGCGGCCAAAGATCCAGCCGCCGATGGGGCGCATCAGGAAGCCGGCCGCGAACACGCCTGCGGTGTTGAGCAACTGCACGGTGGCATCGGCGGACGGGAAGAAATGCGGTGCGAAGTAAATCGCGCAGAAGGCATACACGTAGAAGTCGAACCATTCGACCAGGTTGCCCGAGGAAGCGCCGACGATTGCAAAGATGCGTTTGCTCCGCTCTTCGCCGGTGTAGTGAGTTGTTGTCATGTTCTTATCACTCGTTAAGGTTGGTACTGGTAAGACATATACCGTAACAACCTCCCTCAACAAAACAATTACCCGAAAGCCCAGCGGCCTTGCGTGGAGGCCGATGGGCGTTTCGGGTAACCGGACTGCTCTGTATCAGACGCGTTCGATGGCCAGTGCCAGGCCTTGGCCAACGCCGACGCACATGGTCGCCAGGCCTTTCTTGCCGCCGGTTTTCTCCAGCTGGTGCAAGGCGGTCATGACGATGCGCGCGCCGCTCATGCCCAGCGGGTGGCCCAGGGCAATGGCGCCGCCGTTGGGGTTGACCTGTGGGGCGTCGTCGGCCAGGCCCAGTTCGCGCATCACTGCCAAACCTTGGCTGGCGAAGGCTTCGTTGAGTTCGATGACGTCGAAATCGTTGACCGCCACGCCCAGGCGCTCGATCAGCTTGCGTACCGCCGGCACCGGGCCGATGCCCATGACGCGCGGGGCAACGCCGGCGCTGGCCATGCCGAGCACCCGGGCACGTGGCTTGAGGCCGTGCTTCTTCACGGCTTCGGCCGAGGCCAGGATCAGCGCCGCAGCGCCGTCGTTGACGCCCGAGGCGTTGCCGGCGGTGACAGTCTTGTCCGGGCCGTTGACCGGCTTGAGCTTGGCCAGGGTTTCCAGGGTGGTGTCGGCGCGTGGGTGCTCGTCGGTGTCGACGATGGTCTCGCCCTTCTTGTGGGCAACACGCACGGGCACGATTTCCTCGGCGAAGTAGCCGGCGGCCTGGGCGGCGGCGGTGCGCTGTTGGCTGCGCACGGCGAAGGCGTCCTGGTCGGCGCGCGAAACCTTGTAGTCGTCGGCGACGTTGTCGGCGGTCTGGGGCATGGCGTCCACGCCGTACTGGGCCTTCATCAGCGGGTTGATGAAGCGCCAGCCGATGGTGGTGTCTTCCAGCTTCATGTTGCGCGAGAACGCCGCGTCAGCCTTGCCCATCACGAACGGGGCGCGGGACATGGACTCGACGCCGCCGGCGATGGCCAGCTCCATTTCGCCGCTGGCGATGGCGCGGAAGGCAGTGCCGATGGCGTCCATGCCCGAGGCGCACAGGCGGTTCAGGGTAACGCCAGGGATGGACTCGGGCAGGCCGGCCAGCAGCAGCGCCATGCGCGCCACGTTGCGGTTGTCTTCGCCGGCCTGGTTGGCGCAGCCCAGGAACACTTCGTCCACCGCGTTCCAGTCCACTTGCGGGTTGCGTTCGATCAGGGCCTTGATGGGCGCAGCCGCCAGGTCATCGGCACGCACGGTGGACAGGCCACCGCCAAAACGGCCGATGGGGGTGCGAATCGCGTCGCAGATGAATACTTCACGCATCAATCTTCTCCTGGTAACGGGCCGTGAGCGGTGGCAGCTCAGAATAAAAAAAGGCGCGAGGGGCACGCCGGAATGGGTAGCAGAGTAAGCTGCCGAATTTGTTGAAACAATCCGATAATCGACCTTGTGTGCGATCACCGAACCAATCCTTGCCTTGCTATGCACTTTGTGGGAGCTGGCTTGCCAGCGAGCTTTGGGGCCTCGAAAAGCTCGCTGGCAAGCCAGCTCCCACAAGAATCAACACTCAGGTCGCGTCAGCGTGGCTGACCATGCCTTTGATGACCACGGCCGTGGTGGCCAGCGCCGCCGGGATCACCAACGCGGTCAGCACCTGTTCGAAGTTCCAGCCCAGGCCCAGCAGGGTCGCGCCCATCCAGGCACCCAGAATGGCGCCGAAGCGGCCGATGCCCAGCATCCACGATACGCCGGTAGCGCGGCCCTGGGTGGGGTAGAAACGCGCGGCCAGCGATGGCATCGCCGATTGCGCGCCGTTCACGCACATGCCCGCCACCAGCACCAGGGTCGCCAGCACGGTGATGTGGCCCAGGCTCTGGCCCACGGCGTAGGCAAACACGCCGGCCAGCAGGTAGAAGGTGCCGATGACCTTGTGCGGGTTGAAGCGGTCCATGGCCCAGCCCACGCCCACGGCGCTGAGCACGCCGCCGAACTGGAACAGCGCGCCGATGAAGGCGGCCTGCTCCATGCTGGCGCCGCTGTCACGCATCAGCGTCGGCAGCCAACTGGTCAGCAGGTAGACAATCACCAAGCCCATAAAATAGGTCAGCCACAGCAGCAGGGTGCCGGCGCTGTAGGTGCCCGAGAAGATCACCGCCAGCACGTTGCGGCCCTTCACGGTCTTCTGTTCCGGCACGCTGAAGCTGCCCGCCTCGGCCACCACCGCCGGGGCGATGGGCGCTAGGGTCTTGCGGATGCGGTCGGTGCCGCGGTTGCGCACCACCAGGAAGCGCGCCGATTCAGGCAGCCACACCAGCAGCACCACGCCCAGCACGATCGGCAGCAGGCCGCCCACCAGCAGCAGGCTGTGCCAGCCGTAGGCCGGGATCAGCTTGGCGGAGATGAAACCGCCGCCTGCCATGCCCAGGTTGAAGCCGCAGAACATGCTGGTGACCAGCAGCGAGCGGAAGCGCTCGGGCGTGTACTCGGACAGCAGCGTGGTGGCGTTGGGCATGCCGGCGCCCAGGCCCAGGCCGGTGAGGAAACGCAACACCAGCAACTGGTCGACGTTACCGCTGTAGGCCGACGCCAGGCTGAAGGCACCGAACAGCAGCACGGCGCCGACCAGCACCACCTTGCGGCCGAAGCGGTCGGCCAGCGGGCCGGAGCCCAGGGCGCCGAACACCATGCCGATCAGCGCGGCGCTCATCACCGGGCCGAGGCTGGCGCGGTCGATGCCCCAGTCCTGGGACAGCGCCGGGGCGATGAAGCCCATGGCGGCGGTGTCCAGGCCATCGAGGAAGACAATCAGGAAGCACAGGATGACCACTCGCCATTGGTAGCGAGACAGCGGCTGGGCGTTGATGAAGGACTGCACATCGAGGCAGTTCCCTACAGCGGTTTGGGGACGATTCATTATTTTTATTTCCGCAAGAGACGCGCAAGCGCACGTATGCAGGCACGGGGCCGCATATTCAAAAGAATAGCTGAAAGGGGGGTCAGGCTCCGCAGGATCGCAGGCGCACGAAGGGGATCGGAGTCATGGGGTCAACCTCTGCACTTTATTATTGGAAGGGTCGAGTCGGGCTCGACCTGTGCGGGCGACATTAATCAGCAGCGCTGCGCGGCGCAATTCGACAAACGTGGATCTGTGCGTTTATCGAACAGCAACCGCTGGGTGGCTCAGGAGAACAATTGCGCGCTGAGGCCGCGGCTGGCGTTGAGCATGATCGGCAGGATGCGCTGTTCAAGGTCGGTGCGGCTGGCACGGCCGGCGTGGGTGCTGACGTTCAGCGCGGCCAGCACCTGGCCCGAGGCGTCGTACACCGGCACGGCGATGGAGCGCAGGCCCTGCTCCAGTTCCTGGTCGACGATGCACCAGCCCTGCTGGCGCACCAGCTGCAGGCATTCGAGCAGCGCTTCGCGCGAGGTCAGGGTGCGGCTGGTCTTGGGCTGCAGCTCGACGTGGTCGAGGTAGTCCTTGAGGGTCACGTCGTCCAGTGCCGCCAGCAGGATGCGGCCCATGGACGTGCAGTAGGCCGGCAGCCGCCCGCCCACCGCCAGGTCCACCGAGATCAACCGCTGGGTGGTGGCGGAACGGGCGATATAAAGGATGTCGTCGCCTTCCAGGGTAGCCATGTTGCAGGCCTCGTGCAGTTGCTCGCTCATGCTGTCCAGGTACGGCTGGGCGGTAACCGCCAGCGGCGTGGACGACAGGTAGGCGTGGCCCAGGGTCAGCACCTTGGGCAGCAGCGAATAGGTGCGCCCGTCGGTGGTGGCATAGCCCAGCTTGATCAGCGTGTGCAGGCAGCGGCGCACGGCTGCACGAGGGATCTCGGTGCGGTGGCTGATCTGGGCGATGGTCAGGTGGCGCTTGCGCTCCTGGAACGCCTGCACCACGGCAAGCCCGCGCGCCAGCGAGGTCATGAAGTCCGGATCGCCGGCGAAGGCCTGGATACGCTTGGCCGGCGACGCCACGATGGGCGGGGCCAGTGAAGTGAATGAATTGCGCAGTTGATCGTTCATTCCGGGTCCTTTGCATGGTCAATCAGTACGACGGGCACCGCTGCCTGAGAAAAAAGCGTTCCCGAAGGGCGATTATCGAACGATTGGCCGATAATCGCAATTGACGATTCGACGGGTTGCTTATACCTTTTCACTGCCACCATGTGGCTTCTTGGAGAGACTGGTCAGGTACCCACCAAAGAAGTCCCAGGCACGGCCTTGCCCAGGCAAGGCCGTTTTTCTTTCCTTGCGGCTGCCCTGGTATGCCCGAAGGCATCTTGCAACAGCGTTGTTGTTCAAACCGTTGTTTATCGCCGTAACAAAAAACACACGAAACTTGCAGATACGTCGTTACCGTGCCGATAGTGTTATCTGCACGGGTTGCTATAATATTTTCCGTAAGCCTCGTGATAGTTTAGTTCACGGCGGCAAACACCTTGCCTGGGCCACCCCACCCCGCCCATGCATGTCCGGCACCCCACTGCCGGCCTCGACCAATAACCAGACTGTTGCTACGACAGCCCCCGTTCTGGTGACGTGGCCGCCTGCCCCTCGTGGCAGTGCGCAAACACCGGAATACAACGGACCATTAGGTAACAATGTGACGAAAGATGAACTGCGCGCGGAACTTGAGCGCCAGGAACAACGTTACAAGGAAGTTTACGGTGGCGAAGTCACCACTTACGCCGCCCAGCCCGAGCCGGAACGCAAGCCGTGGCGCAAGCGGGCCACCCTGCTCGACCAGGCGTTCGCCCAGGAAATCCAGAAAATCGAAAAGGATTTGAAAGGCGAGGAACCTTGACGCCTGATCGCACTCTGATGGCGTGCCCGGTGCGGCACGCATCATGACCGAGTGATGACTATCGGGTGACAGGGAAATTTCATACGCCCGTTTGAGGGTGCCTGAACAGGCGCTCGAGGTTGCGTTTTTCCCGCCAAAGCCCGCTGTTTAGCGGCCCCGCCCTGCCTGTAGCCACAGGCGGGAAGCGCTCGGTCGACCTGACCAAATTGTCGAAATTTGTTACCAGTGAGCAGCAGGGGCATCGATTTCCGGGGTTTTCTGGCATAATCGCGCCCCCTTATGACCGGGTCAGAAAACCTTCATGATTGATTTATTCCACGGAGTCGACGCCTGGGTACTGGTGAGCCTTTTCTTCGCTCTCGCCTTTGTCCTGGCTTTCGAGTTCATCAATGGCTTTCATGACACCGCCAACGCGGTCGCTACAGTCATTTATACCAAAGCCATGCCGCCACACCTGGCCGTGTTCTTTTCCGGCGCCTTCAACTTCCTGGGGGTGTTGTTTGGCGGCGTGGGCGTTGCCTACGCAATCGTTCACCTGCTGCCGGTCGAGCTGCTGATCAACGTCAACACTGGCCAGGGCCTGGCCATGGTGTTCTCGCTGCTGGCCGCCGCCATCGCCTGGAACCTGGGCACCTGGTACTTCGGCATTCCGTCGTCCAGCTCGCACACGCTGATCGGTTCTATCCTGGGCGTGGGCCTGGCCAACGCCATGATCAACCACATCCCGCTGGGCAAGGGCGTGAACTGGCAGAAGGCAATCGACATCGGCGCCTCGCTGGTGGTCTCGCCCATCGTCGGCTTCTTCCTGGCCGCCCTGGTGCTGATCGCGCTGAAGGCCTGGCGCCCGCTGTCGAACATGCACAAGACCCCTGACGAGCGCAAACGGACCGACTCCAAGAAGCACCCGCCGTTCTGGAACCGCCTGGTACTGGTGGTCTCGGCCATGGCCGTGAGCTTCGTGCACGGTTCCAACGATGGCCAGAAAGGCATCGGCCTGATCATGCTGGTGCTGATCGGCATCGTGCCGGCGCAGTTCGTGCTGGACCTGAGCAGCACCACCTACCAGATCGAACGCACCCGCGACGCCACCGTGCACTTGAGCCAGTTCTACAAGCGCAACGAAGCGACCCTGGGCGAGTACCTGGCCCTGGGCAAGGCCCAGAGCGGCGACCTGCCGGACCAGTTCCGCTGCGAGCCGCAGCAGACCGAGCCGACCATCAATGCGCTGATGACCACCCTCAACGGCGTGTCCGACTACCACACCCTGCCCGCCGAGAAGCGCATCGAAGTACGCCGCTACCTGCTGTGCCTGGATGACACCGCGCGCCAGGTCGGCAAGCTGCCGGCCCTGGATTCGCGTGAGAAGTCGGACCTGGAGAAACTGCGCAAGGACCTGACCACCACCACCGAATACGCGCCCTTCTGGGTCGTGGTTGCAGTGGCACTGGCCCTGGGCCTGGGCACCATGATCGGCTGGAAGCGCGTGGTGCTGACCATCGGCGAGAAGATCGGCAAGCAGGGCATGACCTACGCCCAGGGCATGTCGGCGCAGATCACCGCGGCGCTGTCGATTGGCCTGGCCAACGTCTTTGCCCTGCCGGTGTCGACCACCCACGTGCTGTCCTCGGGCGTGGCCGGCACCATGGTGGCGAACAAGAGCGGCCTGCAGGGCGGCACCATCAAGACCATCATGCTGGCCTGGGTGCTGACCCTGCCGGCGTCGATGGCGCTGGCGGCCGGGCTGTTCTGGCTGTCGTCGAAAGTCGTGGCGTAAAACCACCGCTGTTGAAAAAGGCGCCCCGGGGCGCCTTTTTCATGCCTGAAGCAAACCCGTAGCAGCGGCCGAAGGCTGCGTCCGGTTTCGCTGCGGCGTGCCGGGGAAAGCGCGGCGCCTTGGACGCGGCCTGCGGCCACTGCTACAGCGAACATCACGCTCAGCGGCGCTTCTTACCGCCCAACAACGACCCCATCAGCCCCCGCACCAACTCGCGCCCCAGCTGGTTCGCCGCCTGGCGCATGGCCGACTTCAACGCCTGCCCCGCTACCCCGCCCAGCAGTTCCCCGGCCTTGTCCGCCAGGCTCGGCTCTGTGGGCGCCGCTTCCTGGGGCGCCGGCGCCTTGCGTGCCAGCAGCATTTCATAGGCCGATTCCCGATCGATGGGCTGGTCATAACGCCCCGCCAGCGGCGAGGCGGCGATAATGGCCGCGCGCTCCGCTTCGCTCAACGGCCCGATGCGCGACTGCGGCGGCGCCACCAGCACGCGCTGGACCATGGCCGGGGTGCCCTTGTCCTGCAGGGTGCCCACCAGCGCTTCGCCGATGCCCAGTTCGGTCAGCACCACCAGGCTGTCGAACGCCGGGTTGGGACGAAAACCATCGGCCACCGCCTTCAGCGCCTTCTGCTCCTTGGCGGTGAACGCCCGCAGGCCGTGCTGCACGCGCAGGCCCAGCTGCGCCAGGACGTTGTCCGGCAGGTCGGCCGGCGACTGGGTAACGAAGTACACGCCCACGCCCTTGGAGCGGATCAACCGCACCACCTGTTCCAGGCGCTCCTGCAGCGCCTTGGGGGTGCCGGCAAACAACAGGTGCGCTTCGTCGAAGAACAGCGCCAGCAGTGGCTTGTCGGCGTCGCCGCGCTCGGGCAGCTGCTCGAACAACTCGGCCAGCAGCCACAGCAGGAAGGTCGCGTAGACCTTTGGCGCCTCGTGCACCAGGCGGCTGGCGTCCAGCAGGTGGATGCGCCCGCGGCCATCGGCGGCCGGTGCCAGCAGGTCCTGCAGTTGCAGCGCCGGCTCGCCGAACAGCGCTTCGGCACCTTGCTGTTCCAGGGTGGCCAGGCGCCGCAACAGGGCCTGGCTGGAGCCGGTGGTCATCAGCGCGCTGTCGTCGCCCAGCACCTGGGGGTTGTCGCGCAGGTAACCCAGCAGCGCTTTCAAATCTTTAAGGTCCAGCAACAGCAGGCCATCGCGGTCGGCCACCTTGAACGCCGCGTACAGCGCCGCCTGCTGGCTGTCGGTGAGTTCCAGCAGGCTGCCCAGCAACAACGGCCCCATCTCGCTCAAGGTGGTACGCAGCGGGTGGCCGCTGTGGCCGTGCACATCCCACAGGGTCACCGGGTAGGCCTGGGGCCGATGCTGCAGCCACGGCATGCCGGCGATGCGCTCGGCGATCTTGCCGCTGGGCGCACCCGCCGCGCCCAGGCCGCACAGGTCGCCCTTGATGTCGGCGGCGAACACCGCCACCCCGGCGTCGCTGAAACCTTCGGCCAGGCGCTGCAAGGTGACGGTCTTGCCGGTGCCGGTGGCGCCGGCGATCAGGCCGTGACGGTTGGCCAGGCGCAGGTCCTGGCCCAGGGGCTGGCCGGCCTGGTCGGCCCCGATGAGCAATTGCGCAACGTCAGGCATTTCGTCACCTCGCTTAAGTTTTCTCGCGCCGCAGTCGATATAGCGGGTGGAAGACCCAAACTTTAAAAAACGTTCGCCCCGCCTTTTAGGGATGAAGGCACTGCTTAATCCACCTGCCCCGAATTAAGACCTTAGCGGATCGTATCCCCCATGAATAAAAACCTGAGATTCAGCCACAAGATTCTCATCGCGGCCTCGCTTATCGTGCTGGCCGCCTTTGCGTTGTTCACCTTGTATAACGATTACCTGCAACGCAATGCGATCCGCAAGGACCTGGAAAGCTACCTGCATGAGATGGGCGACGTCACTTCGACCAACATCAGCAACTGGCTGGGCGGCCGTATCCTGCTGGTGCAGAACGTGGTGGAAAACATCCGCCTGAACCCGGAGCCGGCCAACGTCAACCGCGTGCTGGAACAACCGACGCTCAACAACAACTTCCTCAATATTTACCTGGGCGATCCCCAGGGCAACTTCTATAACAAGCCAGAAGCCACCATGCCCGCTGGCTATGACCCGCGCGTACGGCCCTGGTACAAAAGCGGCCTGGCGACCAGTGGCCCACTGCTGACCGAACCCTACATCGACATGAGCACCGGCAAGCTGGTGATCTCCATCGTGCAGGCGGCCAACCAGGGCAACGCCAACCTGGGCGTGGTGGGCGGCGACCTGAGCCTGGACACCATGGACAAGATCATCCGCTCGCTGGACTTCGGCGGCATGGGCCATGCGTTCCTGGTGAGTGCCGACGGCAAGATCCTGGTACACCCCAACCGCGACCTGGTGATGAAGACCCTCAACGACATGGCACCGGGCAGCGACCTGAAGCTCGACAGCGCCCTGCATGAAGTGGAGATCGGCGGCAAGACGCGCATCGTCACCTTCGCCCCGGTCAAGGGCCTGCCCTCGGTGAACTGGTACATCGGCCTGTCCGTGGACAAGGACAAGGCCTTTGCCATGCTGTCGCAGTTCCGCACCTCGGCGATGATCGCCACCGTGGTGGCCGGGCTCCTGGAACATTACCGCGCGGTGCTTGGCACCAGCGCCCGCAAGGTGGTTCGCCATGGCTGATGTGTTATTGGTGCTGCACGACGTGTCCCCGCAAAGCTGGGAAGACTACAAGCCCTTCGTTGACGCGGTCGATGCCCTGGGCGACATACCCATGACCCTGCTAGTGGTGCCGGACTTCCATCACCACAACCACTTGCACAACTTCCCCGCCTTCCGGCGCATGATGGACCTGCGCCTGGCCCGCGGCGACGAACTGGCGTTGCACGGCTTCTACCACGCCGACGACGGCCCCATGCCGCACACCCCGCGCGAGTATTTCATGCGCCGGGTGTACACCTGGGAAGGCGAGTTCTACCAGCTGTCGGAGGCCGACGCGCTGATGCGCCTGGAAGCGGGCCTTGAAGTGTTCGCCCGCAACGACTGGCCGGTCGAAGGTTTCGTTGCCCCGGCGTGGCTGATGAGCGAAGGCACCCGCCGCGCCTTGCAACGGTTACCCCTGAGCTATACCAGTGGTCCGCAACACCTGTATCGGCTGCCCGATTTCACCGAGATCCAGGCTCCGGGCCTGGTGTGGAGCGCCGGCAGCGCCTGGCGCCGCGGCCTGTCCAAGGTGCTCAGCGACTGGCGCGAGCAGCAGTGGCAGCAGGCTTCGTGCATACGCCTGGGCTTGCACCCGGTGGACATGCGTCATGATTATTCGCGACAGTACTGGCTGGACACCCTGCAACGCCTGCTGCAACAGGGGCGCCAGCCGTTGACCAAGCTGGCCTGGGTGCAACGCCAGGCCGTCGCCCGCCGCGCCGCATGAAACGCTGGCTGTGGCTGGCGGCAGCCATCGCGGTCGCGGTGCTGATCCCGCTGTGGCTGGGCGGTGCCGACATGCTGGGGCGGCTGCAACGCTTCCCGCCGCTGTTGTGGCTCGCCATGTTCGCCATGATCGGCCTGTGCTGGTGCATCAACGCCCTGCGCCTGCGCCTGTTGCTGGGCGCCCTGGCGGACCGGCTGACCCTGCGGCGCTGCCTGGGCACGGTGATGGCCACCGAGTTCGCCATCTGCGCCAGCCCCGGTGGCAGCGGCGGGCCGCTGACGCTGCTGGCGTTGCTGGGCCGCTTCGGCGTGCGGCCGGCGCGAGCCAGCGCGGTGTTCGCCATGGACCAGCTCAGCGACCTGGCCTTCTTCCTGTGCGCGCTGGCCGGAATATTTTTCTACGCGCTGTTTCATCACCTCAACCATGGCCTGCAATGGCTGCTCACCCTCAGTGCCCTGCTGATGCTGGGCGCAGCGGCCCTGGGCCTGGCGCTGGTGCGCTGGCATCGCCAGGTCATTCGCTGCAACGGCCAGGTGCTGCGCCGCCTCGGCGTGGGCGCGGCCAAGCGCCGACGCTGGGCGCGCAAGCTGCTGCGCTTCCTCGAGGCGTTCGCCGACACCTGCAAACTGCCACGGCCGGTGCTGGCCAAGGTCTTCCTGTTGACCTGCCTGCACTGGGGCGTGCGCTACAGCGTGCTGTACCTGGCGTTGCGCGGGCTGGGGGCGGACGTAGAGTGGGCGTGGACGTTCCTGATCCAGATGCTGTCGCTGAGTGCTGGCCAATTCAGCCTGCTGCCCGGCGGGGCCGGCGCGGCCGAGCTGACCTCGGCGGCGCTGCTGGCGCCCATGGTGGGCAAGGCCAGCGCGGCGGCGGCGATCCTGATCTGGCGGGTGGTGACCTATTACTTTTACCTGATTGCCGGCGGCCCGGTGTTCGCCACCATGGTCGGCGGCCCGCTGCTGCGCCGCCTCAAACACCGCCCAACCCCGTAGCAGCTGCCGCAGGCGGCGTCCGGCAGCGCCGCGGTGTGCCTGGGCGTGCGCGGTGCCTGCAGACGCGGCCTATGGCCGCTGCTACGTGGCGTCCGGCGCGGATGCGGTGGTTTTCAAGGGGGTTCGGGGTGGGTTTGCTCCCACAAGGCCTCGGCACCGGGGAACTCGGTGCCGTCCTCGTCGCTCAGGGCGTCGGGGTCATAACGGGCCAGGCAGCCCTCGCCCAGGGTGGGCGGGGGCGTGGCAGCCGCCTTGTCGCGGGGGTCGCTCATGGGGCTGCCTCGCTGCTCACGCAAGCGTCAGTTGAACACCACGGTCTTGTTGCCGTGCACCAGCACGCGGTCTTCCAGGTGGTAGCGCAGGCCACGGGCCAGCACCATCTTCTCGACGTCACGGCCGAACCGCACCATGTCCTCGATGCTGTCGCTATGGCTGACGCGCACCACGTCCTGTTCGATGATAGGCCCGGCGTCCAGTTCCTCGGTCACGTAGTGACAAGTGGCGCCAATCAGCTTCACGCCGCGCAGGGAGGCCTGGTGGTACGGCTTGGCGCCAACGAACGACGGCAGGAAGCTGTGGTGAATATTGATGACCTTCTGCGCGTATTCCTGGCACAGCTGCGGCGGCAGGATCTGCATGTAGCGGGCCAGCACCACCACGTCGGCCTGGTGATGGTTGACCAGGCGTGACACTTCGGCGAACGCCGGCTGCTTGTCCTGCGGGTTCACCGGCACGTGGTAGTAAGGAATGCCGTGCCACTCGACCATGCTGCGCAGGTCATCGTGGTTGGAGATCACGCAGGCGATCTCGCAGTCCAGCTCGTCGCTGTGCCAGCGGTGCAGCAGGTCAGCCAGGCAGTGGGACTCGCGGCTGGCCATCAGCACCACGCGCTTCTTCTGTTCAGTGTCGGTGATACGCCACACCATGGAGAACTCTTCGGCGATGGGCGCGAACGCCTCGCGGAAAGCTTCTATGCCAAATGGCAGGGTGTCGGCACGGATCTCGTGACGCATGAAGAACCAGCCACTCTGGTCGTCGGAGTGGTGGCTTGCTTCATTGATCCAGCCGTTATGGGAAGCCAGGAAATTACTGACTTTGGCAACAATGCCAACGCGGTCCGGGCAAGCGATAACCAGCCGAAAAGTGCGCATGAGGGAAAACTCCAAGACTTCGCAAAGGCGGCTATTCTAGCGGACACTCGAGGAAACTGCAGTATTCGTTGCATCGGCAGGCTACCGGCGCCTGCATATCCCTGCATCGATAAGGGTTATCCCCTGGCCACCGACGCGATCGCCAGCGATATCGGCGTATTACTGACCGTTCAAACTTAAATAGCTACCATTGGTCACGATTAAAATAACGTCATTTGTGAAGGCATCGGCGCTTTAATGTTTACTTGATCAAAAGCTATGACTATTATTGAGCCAAGTATCCCTGACACACAGCATTCACAAGGTCCTGCTCATGTCCCTGATCAACGAATACCGCGCCACAGAAGAAGCCATCAAAGAACTGCAAGCTCGTTTGAAGAACCTGTCGCAAGACGACAAACTGCAAACCGAGCTGGAATTCGAAGGCAAACTGCGTACCCTGATGGGCGAATATCAGAAATCCCTGCGTGACATCATCGCGCTGCTGGATCCTGAAGCCAAGCTGAACAAGGCTCCACGTGGCGCCGCCGTTAAAGTCACCGGCACCAAGCGCGCTCGTAAAGTTAAGCAATACAAAAACCCGCACAACGGTGAAGTCATCGAAACCAAAGGTGGCAACCACAAGACCCTGAAAGAGTGGAAAGCCAAGTGGGGCGGCGACGTCGTCGAAGGCTGGGCAACTCTGCTGGGCTAATTGATTCCGCCCGGGCCGTTCGATTCGCATAAAAAACGCCAGCTGATAGCTGGCGTTTTTTATGCCCGTAACAAAGTGTTATAGGCCCAGCCGTGCTTGCAACCCGGCCACGTGGGTTTGCCACTGGGCCAGCACCTGCGCCTGCGCCGGCGTGGCCTGGGGCTGCCATTGCGCCAGGGCCTGGGCGAAGCCTTCGAGGGTATTGGGCGCGCCCCATGACTGATCGGTCAAACGCCGGCGGCAGAAGTCTGCCCATGCCTGGCGCTCTTCTTCGTTCAACGTATCAGGGAAGTTACGTGCCCGATAGCGGAACAATAATTCGGGCAGCCGCTCATCATCGAACATCCAGTTTTCCAGCGCCAGTTGATGCGGATCCAGTGTCCGCACCCGCTCACATAAGCGCCGGTCACGATCACCGATAAAGCCATCGTATAACTGTTGCTCCGGATCGCTGACCGTGCTGAAGGCTTCCTCGCCATACACGCTCGCGAGTTTGTCCCGCCATTGTGCCTGGCCCTGAGTCAACTGCTCGGCGCGTTGCAGATAAAGGGCCATATCCAATTGCAGGCGTTGCCGATCTTCCTCGCGCACTACCGCCAACGGCGCCAACACCGGGCAGCGATTGACATGCAACAGCTTCAGCGGGACCGGCAATTGCCCTTCGGGCATTTCATCGCGGCGGGTGTACAGGCGCTGAAGCAAAACTTCCGCGGGTTCGTCCAACAATGGCCGTGGATCAAAATGCAGATCGCAGACAATCAGCGCATTTTTATTACGGGGGTGCCAGGCCAACGGCAGCACCACGCCCAAATAATTGCGCTCGGCGGAAAAGCGTCCGGAAATATGTACCAACGGCTGTAACCAGCGAACCTGATCCAGCACTTTGGTTTTACTGCGCAGCTGATACAACCAGTTATACAATTTGGGTTGTCGATCGCGAATCAGGCGTGCAAGCGCAATAGTGGCCCGTACGTCGGACAATGCATCGTGGGCCTGGCCATGATCAATGCCGTTGGCCGCGGTCAGCAACTCCAGCTTCATGCTGACCCGCCCGTCCACCTGCGGCCAGACGATGCCCTCGGGGCGCAGGGCATAGGCCGTGCGCACCACGTCGATCAGGTCCCAGCGGGTGTTGCCGCCCTGCCACTCCCGAGCGTAGGGGTCGAAGAAGTTGCGGTAGAGGCTGTAGCGGGTAACTTCGTCATCGAAGCGCAAGGTGTTGTAGCCGGCGCTGCAGGTGCCGGCGCGGGCCATCTGGTCGTTGACCCGGGTCATGAACTCGGCCTCGCACAGGCCACGTTCGGCCAGGCGCTGGGGGGTGATGCCGGTGATCACGCAGGCAGCCGGGTGCGGCAGGATATCGTCGCTGGGCTGGCAATAGAGGTTGATCGGCTCGTCGATCTCGTTGAGGTCGGCATCGGTGCGAATACCGGCGACCTGCAGGGCGCGGTCACTGCGCGGGTTGATGCCGGTGGTTTCGTAGTCGTACCAGAAAATGCTGGAGTTCACGGGGTGTTCCTGTGCACAAAGTCGGCAAAGTCTAGGCGTTAGCGGCCAGCGGGACCAGCCATGCATGAATGTCAGGTTGCTTCGGCCCCCCAGGGTAGCTAGGATCGGAAGGCACGCAGTCAACATCGGCCCCGCACCCAAGGCATCCATGCCCCACACCACAGCGACGCGACGGAATGCAATGCTGGTCCCGCCAGTGGACACCCGCTACCAGATCGAAACCCCCGAAGGCATTGACCTGAGCCTGCGCCCGGCCGGGTTGGTGGTGCGCAGCCTGGCGTTCGCCATCGACCTGCTGTTGCGCGGCCTGCTGCTGGGCGTGCTGTTTACTGTGCTGGTGTGGCTGGGCAGCCTGGGCGTGGGGCTGGGCGCCATGCTGCTGTTCCTGGTGAACTGGTGGTACATGGTGCTGTTCGAGGTGTTCAACCAGGGCCGTTCGCCCGGCAAACAGGCCATGGGCCTGCGGGTGGTGGAGGACGACGGCACGCCCATCGGCTGGTCGGCCTCGCTGCTGCGCAACCTGCTGCGGGTGGTGGACATGCTGCCGTTCGGCTATTTCCTGGGCGCTATCAGCTGCCTGCAACACCCCGCGTTCAAACGCCTGGGCGACCTGGCGGCGGGCACCTTGGTGGTGTACCGCGACCAACCGAACCTGCGCCCGCGCCTGCCGGCCGCCGAGGCCATTGCCGCGCCCTTCGCCCTGACCCTCACCGAGCAGCGTGCGCTGCTGAGCCTGGCCGAGCGCCAGGACGAGCTGTCCGCCGAGCGCCTCGCCGAACTGGCCGCCATCGCCGCGCCCAGCCTCGACGTCAGCCCGGCCATGGCCATGGCACGCATCAACGGCATCGCCCGTGGCCTGCTGGGGCCAACATGAAGCAGAGCCAATTCGAACAGCTGCACCAAGCCCAGTGGCTGGCCTTCGAACACCTGCTGACGCTGCTGGAGCATGGCAAGTCGCGCCCCGAGGCCAGCGAGACCTTCGCCCAGGACTACCGGCGGCTGTGCCAGCACCTGGCTTTGGCGCAGGCGCGCGGCTACAGCAGCCACCTGGTGGACAGCCTGCAGCAGCTGGCCCTGCGCGGTCACCAGCAGCTGTATCGGCGCCGCCATGCGCTGGGGGCCAGCATCCTCGCCTTCGTGCTGGCCGGTTTTCCGCGGCTGGTGCGCCAGCAATGGCGCTTCGTGCTGCTGGCCTGCCTGGTGTTCTTTGGCAGTGTGCTGCTGACCGGGTTGCTGGTGTACGCCTTCCCCGACCTGGTCTACAACCTGATGGAGCCGGCCCGGGTGGCCCAGACCGAAGCCATGTACGACCCCGACCAGACCCGCCTGGGCCCCGCCGCGCAGCGGCTGGCCGGGCAGGACTGGATGATGTTCGGCTACTACATCATGAACAACATCGGCATTGCCTTCCAGACCTTCGCCAGTGGCCTGCTGCTGGGCCTCGGCAGCCTGTTTTTCCTGCTGTTCAACGGCCTGATGATCGGCGCCGTGGCCGGCCACCTCACCGAGATCGGCTACGTGCAGACCTTCTGGCCATTCGTCATCGGCCATGGCGCCTTCGAGCTCACGGCGATCGCCCTCTCCGGCGCCGCCGGGCTGAAGCTGGGCTGGGCGCTGGTGGCGCCGGGCCGGCTGAGCCGCAGCCAGGCGCTGCGTCAGGCCGCGGGCGTGGCTATCCAGCTGGTGTACGGGGTGATCGCCATGTTGCTGATCGCAGCGTTCATCGAAGCGTACTGGTCGTCGCGCACCGACTTCAGCGCGGTCACCAAATACACGGTGGGCGCCCTGCTGTGGCTGCTGGTGGGCATTTACCTGACCCTGGGTGGACGTCACCATGCGCCTGACTGACGCCAGCGTCGCGATTCGCCCGCGCAACACCTGGGAGGCCCTGGACCTGGGCGTGCTGCTGGCGCGCCGGCACCGGCGCCTGCTGATGCTCAGCTGGGCCATCGTCACACTGCCGGTGTTCGCCCTGCTGACCCTGCTGCTGTGGGACTCGCCGTCGCTGGCGATGTTTCTGTTCTGGTGGCTGAAGCCGCTGTTCGAGCGCCTGCCGCTGCACATTCTTTCCCAGGCGCTGTTCAGCGACCCGCCCACCCTGGGCGAGGCCTTGCGCCAATGGCCACGGCTGCTCAAGGTGCAGCTGTGGCCCAGCCTGTTGTGGCGGCGCCTGAGCCTGAGCCGCAGCTTCCACCTGCCGGTGCAGCAACTGGAGGGCCTGGACGGCATCGAGCGCCAGCGCCGCCTGGCAGTGCTCGACCCCCACGCCGGGCGCACCGCGCGCTGGTTGACCCTGGTGGGCATGCACCTGGAAGGCGCGCTATGGATTGGCCTGATCAGCCTGTTCTACCTCATGGTGCCGCAGCAGATGGAGGTGGAGTGGAGCTGGCGGCGCCTGATCGAGGCAGCCAACGGCCAATGGCTGTGGGTGGAGCACCTGACCAACGCCTTCTACGCCCTGGTGCTGGTGTTGTGGGAGCCGATCTACGTGGCCTGCGGTTTCACCCTGTACCTGAACCGCCGCACGCAGCTGGAGGCCTGGGACATCGAACTGGTGTTGCGCGGCCTGCGCCAGCGCCTGGCCGGGGTGGCGCCGCTGTTGCTGGTGGCGGCCATGGGCGTGCTGGGCCTGGCCCCGCGCAGCGAAGCGGCACCGGCGCCGGCAGCCAACCCGTTCGACCAGCCACGCCTGGTGCACCAGGCCGTCACCAGCCAGGCCGCACGCCAGGACATCAAGACCCTCCTTGAGCAACCGCCGTTCAGCAACAAGCAGACCCTGCACCGCTGGCGGCTGGGCCAGCCGGATGAAGCCAAGCCTGCGCCCGTGGACCTCAAGCGCCTGCTGGAGCAACCCTGGCTGAAGCGGCTGGCGCAGTTCATGGAAGCGGCGCTGTGGAGCGCAGTGATCGCCGGCATCGCCCTGGTGGCCTGGCGCTACCGCAGTTGGCTGCGCACCTTCGTTAGCCGGCGCGCACCTGCGGCGCCTGCCCCAGCGCAGCTGCCCACGCAGCTATGGGGCCTGGCGGTGGGCGGCCACGACCTGCCCGACGACATCGCCGGCCACGCCCGCCAGCTGTGGGCCAGCAACCCGCGCGAAGCCCTGGGGCTGCTGTACCGTGGACTGCTCAACCGCCTGCTGCATGATTATCGCCTGCCCCTGCACGAGGCGGACACCGAGGGCCAGGTGCTGGCCAAGGTCGCCGGGCTGCACGACCCGGCCCTGGAGGCCTTCAGCCAGGTGCTGACCCGCCACTGGCAAGCCCTGGCCTACGGCCACCGCCTGCCCAGCGAGGCGCTGGCCATGCAGCTGTGCGACGACTGGAGCCAGTTGTTCAGCGCGCGCGGGGCACGGCCATGAACCGCCGCCGCGCCTGGCTGGTCGCCGTGCTGGTGCTGGTCGCCCTGGCGGCTGTCGGCTTCTACCTGGCCCGCCACCTGCACCCCTATGACGAAACAGTCGACCATGGCCCCTCGCCCGAGGCCCGCGCCAACCCCTGGCTGGCGGCCGAGACCTTCCTGCGCCAGCGGGGCTTGAAAGCCGACATGGCCAACGGCCTGGAAGTGCTGCAACACCTGCCCGGCCAAGGCCAGAGCCTGTTGCTGCTGGGCGACCGCGCAACCATGAGCGCGCGCCAGGCTGAGGACGTGCTGGCCTGGGTGCGCGGCGGTGGCCGCCTGCTGTTCGTGGCCGAGGCGCTCTGGGACGACGACAAGGCCATGAGCGGCGACCTGCTGCTCGATCGCCTGCAACTGCGGCAGTTCCTGGCGGCCGACCTGCCCGCCCTGCCCCAGCTCAAGCCCGATCCTTATCCACAGCTGACCAAGCTGTACCTGGAAAACGAGCAGGCACCGGCCTACTTCAGCTTCGACCCCGATTTCCACCTGGAAGACCCGGCCAACAAGGCCCAGTCCTGGGCCAACAGCAGCAACGCCACGCACCTGATGCAATTGCGCTACGGCGAGGGGCTGATCACCGTGGTCACCGACGCCGACCTGTGGACCAACGCCGCCATCCGCCGCTACGACAACGCCTGGCTGCTGTGGTACCTGAACCAGGGCACCGACGTGACCCTGGTGTTCCGCAGCGCCCGTGACAGCCTGGCCACCCTGCTGTGGCGCCACTACCCCCAGGCGCTGGCCAGCCTGGCGCTGCTGCTGGTGCTGGGCGCCTGGCACTTCGCCCTGCGCCATGGCCCCCTCACGCCGCCGCCGGCGCTGGCCCGCCGGCAGCTGCGCGAACACCTGCGGGCCACGGCCGCGTTCCTGCTGCGCAACGCCGGCCAGGACCGTCTGCTGCGCGCCCTGCAGCAGGACATACTGCGCCGCGCCCGGCGCCGCCATCCCGGTTTTGAACGCCTGGCCGTGGCCGAGCAGTGGCAGGTGCTGTCGCGCCTGACCCGCCAGCCCACCGCCGCCATCGGCCAGGCCCTGCGCCCGCCCTTGAAACAGCGCCTCGGCGCGGCCGAATTCAGCCGCCAGGTGGCCCACCTGCAAACCCTCAGGAATGCCCTATGAGCGACCCGACCCACGACGTCCACGACGAACGCGACCAGCCCGTGCCCGCACCGGCCAGCCAGTCCCCCGAACACCTGGCCCAACAGCGCCACCGCGCCAGCCTGCTGGCCCAGGCCCTGCGCACCGAGCTGGGCAAGGCGGTGATCGGCCAGCCGGCGGTGATCGAAGACGTGCTGACCGCGCTGATCGCCGGCGGCCACGTGCTGCTCGAAGGCGTGCCGGGGCTGGGCAAGACCCTGCTGGTGCGGGCCCTGGCGCGCTGCTTTGGCGGCGAGTTCACGCGCATCCAGTTCACCCCCGACCTGATGCCCAGCGACATCACCGGCCACGCCGTGTACGACATGCAGACCGAGCAGTTCAAGCTGCGCAAGGGCCCGTTGTTCACCCACCTGCTGCTGGCCGACGAGATCAACCGCGCCCCGGCCAAGACCCAAGCGGCGCTGCTGGAAGCCATGCAGGAACGCCAGGTGACCCTGGAAGGCCGCGCGCTGCCCATCGCCCAGCCGTTCATGGTGCTGGCCACGCAGAACCCGCTGGAGCAGGAAGGCACCTACCCGCTGCCCGAGGCCGAGCTCGACCGCTTCATGCTCAAGCTGCGCCTGGACTACCCGGACGCCGAGCAGGAGCTGGAAATGGTGCGCCAGGTGAGCCGTTCGGTGCGTGCCGACATGCTCGACGTGCAGCCGCTGCGCACCCTGTTGCAGACCAAGGACGTGGTGGCCCTGCAACGCATCGCCAGCGAGCTGCCGCTGGACGACCAGGTGCTGGACTACGCCGTGCGCCTGGCGCGCGCCACCCGCAGCTGGCCTGGCCTGTCCATCGGCGCCGGGCCGCGGGCGTCGATCGCGCTGGTGCGCGGTGGCCGCGCGCGCGCACTGCTACGCGGCGGCGATTTCGTCATACCCGATGACATCAAGGGCTGCGCCCTGGCGGTGCTGCGCCACCGGGTGCGGCTGTCGCCAGAGCTGGATATAGACGGCCTGTCGGTGGACCAGGTGCTGCGCCAGGTGCTCGACCAGGTGGCGGCGCCGCGCCTGTGATCAAACCGTCGCGGCTTCTGCTGGCCTGGCTCGGCGCGTTGCTGGTGGCCAACCTGATCCTGGGCAGCCTGGATGCCTGGGGCCTGGTGCTGCCCGAGGGGCTGCACAGCGTGGCCTGGGGCATGCTGCTGGCGTTGCTGCTGTTGGGCGCGCTGGACGCCTGGCGGGTGCACCGCCAGCCCTCGCCGCGCCTGCAGCGGCAGGTGCCGGGCAGCCTGCCGCTGGGCCGCTGGAGCGAGGTGCGGCTGGACATCAGCCATGATTTCGACCGGCCGCTGACCCTGCAGGTGTTCGACCACGTGCCCAACGGCCTGGGCTTCGACGCCCTGCCCCAGGCCATCGACCTGCAGCCGGGCCAGGACAGCCAGCTGGGCTACCGCCTGCGGCCGCTGCGCCGCGGGCATTTCCACTGGGAGCGCATCGAGGTGCTGCTGCCCAGCCCGCTGGGGCTGTGGTTGCAGCGCCGGTTCATCGCGGTGAGCGACAACACCCGGGTGTACCCCGACTTCGCCCGCCTCTACGGTGCGCGGCTGCTGGCGGTGGACAACCTGCTCAGCCAGTTGGGCGTGCGCCAGCGCCCCCGCCGTGGCCAGGGCCTGGAATTCAACCAGCTGCGCGAGTTTCGCGAGGGCGACGCCCTGCGCCAGATCGACTGGAAGGCCACCGCCCGCCAGCGCATGCCCATCACCCGCGAATACCAGGATGAGCGCGACCAGCAGATTATTTTCCTGCTCGACTGCGGCCGGCGCATGCGCAGCCAGGACGGCGAGCTGGCACACTTCGACCATGCTCTGAACGCCTGCCTGCTGCTCAGCTACGTGGCGCTGCGCCAGGGCGATGCCGTGGGGTTGTCGACCTTTGCCAGCGAACAACAGCGGCACCTGGCACCGGTGAAAGGCGCGGCGCAGCTCAACGTGCTGCTCAATGCGGTTTACGACCTGGACAGCAGCCAGGCCCCGGCCGACTACGCGGCAGCGGCCGAACGGTTGCTGGCGCGGCAGAAGCGCCGGGCGCTGGTGGTGCTGGTGACCAACCTGCGCGACGAGGACGATGACCAACTGCTGGGCGCGGTGCGCCGCATCGGCCGCCAGCACCGGGTGCTGGTGGCCAGCCTGCGCGAAGAAGTACTGGACGAACTGCGCCAGGCACCGGTGCAAACCTGGCAGCAGGCGCTGGGCTACTGCGGCACCATCGACTACCTCAACGCCCGCGCCCAGCTGCATGAGCGCCTGGGCGCCCACGGCATACCGGTGCTGGATGCGCGGCCGCAGGAACTGGGGGCGCAGTTGGTGACGCGCTACCTGAGCTGGAAGAAGGCGGGAACGTTGTAGGCCGGTTGGCGTGTGGGAGCTGGCTTGCCAGCGAGCTTTCCGGCCCTGACAACTCGCTGGCAAGCCAGCTCCCACATGAACGCGTCAGGCCGACTCGTTCATCGGGAAGCTGAAGTAATCACGCAACGCCACTACCAACTGCTCGTACTCGGCATTGGCATGCAGCAGCTGGAAGCCGGCGTCGTAGTGCCCTGGCGTCACGTCTTCGTGGCACCACAGGCAGGCCGCGGTCAGGTTGATCACCTGATCGGGTAGTTTGATCTGCAGTTCGAAATCCGGGCCAACCAGCAACGGCAGGTTGCTGATCAGCATCAATCCCTCTTCGTCGACATTGCCCAGGAATCCTATGGGCTGACCCGTGAAACGGTTGAAGACTTTCAGATAACACGGCAGCTGGTGACGCTCGATGCGGCGTTCGGTAAACATGTTCTCATCGCAGTTTAAAGATCACCGCCCATGATCTCACCCGGCCACCCCGGCTAAAAGTGAAGAACGACCAAGCGCCAGCCCACCCGACGAACAGTCTATGGGAGCTGCCTTGCCAGCGAGCTGTCGAGGCCACCAAAAGCTCGCTGGCAAGCCAGCTCCCACAGGGTCAGCGTGCAGCCTGGGGTTGCGCGGCGGCGACAGCACTGCGGTAATGCCCCAGCTGCTGCAAGGTGTCCAGTCGCGCGCGGGCGCGATAAGCGTATTCACTGTAAGGATACTGGGTGATGATGAACTCGTAGGTCTGGCCAGCGTCCAGGAACAGGTTCTGCCGTTCCAGGCACAGGCCACGCAACAGCGACACTTCTGGCTGCACGTATTGACGCGTGCGGCTGGTACGGTCGACCTGGGACAACTCCAGCATCACCTTGTTGCAGTTGCCGTAGTCGTACTGGCGGTACGCTTCGTCCAAGTGATGGTCCATCGACCAACGGGTACAACCGACGACACTGGCCGCCAGGGCTAAAACGATGAGGATTCGCATGGGTATCTCCTGTCCTGAGCGGTTTATCGACCAGGCCGCGGAATTCTTCAGTGCCGCTCGACCGGGGGGCTTGCTTCAGTATCGCCCACTGCCATGCCACCAAGGTAGTGCAGAGGAACAATGACTACAGCGCCCGAGAGGAGTAGCCTTTCGCTGCGCTTCAATAAAGGAGTCAGTGCATGACCGTTCGCCGTACCAAAATCGTCGCTACCCTTGGCCCTGCCAGCAACTCGCCGGAAGTGATCGAGCAATTGATCAAGGCCGGCCTGGACGTGGCCCGTCTGAACTTTTCCCACGGCACGCCGGACGAGCACAAGGCTCGCGCCCGCCTGATCCGTGACATCGCTGCCAAGCTGGGCCGCCATGTCGCGCTGTTGGGCGACCTGCAAGGTCCAAAGATCCGTATCGCCAAATTCGCCAACAAGCGTATCGAGCTGAAAGTCGGTGACGCGTTCACCTTCTCCACCAGCCACCCGCTGACCGAAGGCAACCAGGAAATCGTCGGTATCGATTACCCGGACCTGGTCAAGGACTGCGGCGTGGGCGACGAGCTGCTGCTCGACGACGGTCGCGTGGTGATGCGCGTGGAAACCGCCACCGCCGACTCGCTGCACTGCTCGGTGCTGATCGGTGGCCCGCTGTCGGACCACAAGGGCATCAACCGTCGCGGTGGTGGCCTGACCGCCCCGGCCCTGACCGAGAAAGACAAGGCCGACATCAAGCTGGCTGCCGAAATGGACCTGGACTACCTGGCCGTTTCCTTCCCGCGTGACGCTTCCGACATGGAATACGCCCGTCGCCTGCGCGATGAAGCCGGCGGCACCGCCTGGCTGGTGGCCAAGATCGAACGCGCCGAAGCCGTGGCCGACGACGAAACCCTGGACGGCCTGATCCGCGCCAGCGACGCGGTCATGGTTGCCCGTGGCGACCTGGGCGTGGAAATCGGCGACGCCGAGCTGATCGCCATCCAGAAGAAGATCATCCAACACGCCCGCCGCAACAACAAGGCGGTGATCGTGGCGACCCAGATGATGGAGTCGATGATCCAGAACCCGATGCCAACCCGTGCCGAAGTATCCGACGTGGCCAACGCCGTGCTGGACTACACCGACGCGGTGATGCTGTCGGCGGAAAGCGCTGCCGGCGCCTACCCGATCGAGGCCGTGCAGGCCATGGACCGCATCTGCAAGGGCGCTGAAAAGCACCCGATGAGCATGAAGTCCAGCCACCGCCTGCACACCCAGTTCGAGCGTTGCGACGAAAGCATCGCGTTGGCGGCGATGTACACCGCCAACCACTTCCCGGGCGTGAAGGCGATCATCGCCCTGACTGAAAGCGGCTACACCCCGCTGATCATGTCGCGCCTGCGTTCCTCGGTGCCGATCTTCGCGTTCTCCCCGCACCGCGAAACCCAGGCCCGTGCCGCCATGTTCCGTGGCGTGGTGCCGGTAGCCTTCGACCCGGCCGCACTGCCGGCCGACAAGGTCAGCCAGGCTGCCGTCGACGAACTGCTGAAACTGGGCGTGGTCGAGCAAGGCGACTGGGTCATCCTGACCAAGGGCGACAGCTACCACACCATCGGTGGCACCAACGGCATGAAGATCCTGCACGTCGGTGACCCGCTGGTGTAATGCCCGGCGCTTCACCAGAAGCCCCCGGCGCGCGAGCGTCGGGGGCTTTTTTGTGCCTTGTCGATTTTCTATCAAGCCACGGCGGGCTGAATGATTGAAAACCCGTATTTCTGACAGTAGCAAGACAGTGGCAAGACCGGCACGCTGCCCTTGGACCATCTCACAGGGAAGCGACCCATGGCCATGCAGTGTGAACCCTACCCGCTGGAGTACCGGCAACAGCTGCCCGACGGCACGTCCCTGCTGACCACGCTGGGGCGTGGCAACGGCAGGATATTGCTGCGAGCGACCTTGCTGGGCACCTCTGGCGCACCCTGTGGCCATTTCGGTTACCACGGCAGCGTGCTCCTGGACATTGGCGCTGCACCCTCGACGCTCACGGCGCGGGCCTCGCCCCCGCGGCTCATCAGCCGCAACGATGGCGAATTCAGTTATATCGCCCTGTCTCACCCCCGCACTCAATGGCAGGCCCTGTTGCTGCGCCTGAATACCCGCGGCCGGCTGGACATTGGCTGGGGCTACCGTGGGTTCCAGGCACCTGGGCAGCACACTGTGTTGCACGATTTCGTCGTGCTGCCAGACGGCCGCGTGCTGGCCTGCGGCGTCAGGTGGAACAGCCGCGGCGGCATTCGCCAGGGTTTCCTGGCCCGCCTTGAACGCAACGGCAGGCTTGACCCGTCGTACGGCGACGCAGGCTTTGCCCGGCTGCGGGGCATCAGGCAGGACAGCGGCTATACCTGCCTGGGCCCGGCACAGGCGCAAGGTGACCGCTGGCTGCTGGGGTTTTGCGCCAGCGGCAGCGACAGCCAGTTGCTGACTGTCACAGCGCTGGACGACGAGGGGCTGCCCCAACCTGGGTACGCCGGCGTGCTGCCAGTGGCGTGCCAGGCGCTGCAGGCCGACGCGATCCAGCAGCGCGCCGGTGGCCATGGCTTGATCACCGGCACCGCCACGCAGCAGTCTCGGCCACGTGCCTTCGCCGCAGGGCTGCTGCCCAGTGGGCGTTTCGACGGCAGCTTCGGCAACGGCGCGGCACTGGAATGGAAGGGCGCTGCTCAGCGGCTAGCGTGCATATAGCGGCACACCAGGCCGGCTCGCGATGGCGAATGCGAGCCGGCTACCAGCCATTTGTCGCCGCGCTGCAACTTCAGGTCCCAGAACCCGAAACTCTTGTCCACGAACAAGGTGCCCTGCGGGCCGAACGCCGGATGCGGGGCACCGTCCAGGCCATGGCAGGTCAGCACACCCTTGGACTCCACAAGGTTCAAGGCGTGATCCTGCCCCACCCCGCAGATCAGGCCGTCGAGCCCGGTCTCGAGGCGTTCCACGCGCAGGCGGGCAGCATCGGGCCTAAGGTACAAGGGGGCACCCTGGTTGAATTGTGTATCAAGGGCACCGTCCGGCATCAGGCTGGCGAGCAGGCCTTGATTGCCAAGGAAGCCACTGACCTGGAGTCGGTGCTCAGGTGACTGGAAGATCGACAGCAAGCGAGCCTCTGGAAGGTCGACTAACGCAACCCCCTCCTTGCCGAAGCTCGCATCGATTTCGCCTTGCGCGGTCAAGGCAACGATCAAGGTTTGACTCCCGGCCGTGAGACGCCCGGCCAGCAACATACGGCCGTCCTCCAGGGTAGTGGCTGCCGGCAGTTCGCACTCGCGCCCTTCATAAACGATTTCCTGATAGCCCCTGCCGTGGTACCCGGTATCCAGCTTGCCGTTGGCCAAAAGGCGAATGACAAAAGTCTGTTCGTCGTTGACCACGAAAGGAATGACGAAGTGAGCAGCGGTGCCCATGACAGCACCCACCTGCGCGGCTGGACGAGCACCAGCCTGCGCCGCGCTCGCCACCCGCGCCTGGCGCAGCTCATCGAAAGGCACCACCGTGAAGCCTTGGTCACCGAAGCTGGTGTCCAGGCTGAGATCCGCGTTGACCATGGCGAAACCGGGCACCCACAGCGCCTCGCCTTCGCCTTCAAGCCAGGCGGTGAACAACAGGCGGCCATCGGCCAGTTCCTGCACCCCTACACCTTCTTCGAACTCATGGCCCTCGAATTCGAGGTGGATGTAACGGGCATGGCCTGAAGGGCCGTCTGGCTGTCCATTCTTGTCGAGCGCGATCAACAGGCCACCTTGGCGATGTTCATCCGATGTGGCCACGACTATCGAGCCATCTGCGCGCACGGCCATGGAATAAACACTGTTGGCAACGAGGTCCCCCAGCAGGGTTTTATCGCAAACAACCATGCCCTGCTTGCCAAAAGCAGGGTCAAGTCCAAAGGATTGTTGGGCGTAAATCATAGAGTTTGCTCCGGTTAAATGAGTAAAACCCAACAGTGCGCGCGATCTGCGCAGCGCGATACTGGTAGAACTAGCAGGTCCGCGCGCCACCCTGGCTGCGGTGAAATAGCCGCTTATTTCACCCACATAGGGAGGTGCAGCATGCACTCACGCACAACGACCCACCGCGAATCACCCCTACCCCTGCCCCGCGCACTCAGCCAAGCACTGGAGCATCAGGTGCTGGATATCGACGGCGACATCAAGGCCATCGCCCAGGTGCCGGGCAGCGACCAATGGCTGGTGGCGATCGATTCGGGCTACGGGTTCTGCGTGGCCCGCCTGCACGCCGACCTGACCCTGGACGACAGCTTCGGGCTGCCAGACAGGGGCTATTTCTTCGACACCTTCGACACTGCAAGCTTTGCCTTCACCGCCGTGAACCAGCTTGCCTGGGTGGGCGACAAGGTGCTGGTGGTGGGCGCCACCTGCGACTTCGATGTCGACCGTATCGCCCTCGCTCGCTACCACGCCGATGGCCGCCCGGACCTGTCCTTCAATGGCGACGGCAAGCACATCCTCGAACTGCCCCATTCCCGCCGCCGGCCACGCAAACAACGCAGTGGCACCACCCATTCGGCGATCTTTACTCCGCAGACGCCCGTGGTGCTGGCCGACGGTGGTGTGGTGCTGTTTTTTCTCGAAACCTGTGAGCAGCATCCCGAAGGCCGGGCGTTCCTGGTGCGCCTGGATGCCTCCGGCGCGCTGGATACCGGCTTCAACCAGCAAGGCTTCGCCCAGGTGCAGTTCGAGGGCCGCACCGTGGTGCCCCGGGGCGTCGTCCGCCAAGGCAATGACCTGCTGCTGTATGGCGCCACCTGCCCGGACGACGAAGGCGCCACCCAGGGCCTGATCGCCCGGTTCGACGCCAATGGCCACCGCGACATGACCTTCAACGGCACCGGTTTCATCGTCATCGGCGACGCCTGCACCCGGACTGTGCTCAGCCAGGTCAGCGTCGACGAACACCACGAGATATACGCCGCAGGCACCTTCGGCAGCGAGCTGTTGGTGACCCGTCGCCGCGCCGACGGCAGCCCGCACGCGGACTTCAACACCGGCGTGCCGCTGCTGGTCACGCTGCCGTTCGAAGTCACCGGGGTAAAGGCCGTGGCTCGTCAGGGTGATGCCCTGCTACTGGCGGCCACCGCCGGCGCCAGCGAGTACAAGGGCACCCTGGTGCGCCTGGCGGCGGAAGGCGCGCTGGACACCGCCTTCGCCGACGGCGCCGGCTACCTGATGGCCGAGCACGAGTCGGAGTACCTGGCGTTGGGGCTGGAGCGCGATGGCACCATCATTGCCGCGGGGTATCTGTACCAGCAGGGGTATTACGCGTGGGTGCGGCGCTTTGATTGCAATGCGCTGCGACCCGTGCAACGTCCCTTCGGCAAGGAGCGCCAGCGATACCGACAGGCAGTAGGCTAGGGCGCACCTGTCAGTTCTTACAGTTTCGCGGCCAGCCCATGGGTTGCTTAATGGTTAGCGACGACACCGTTCCCGGGGTCGCCTCCATCATTGAGGAACATGACCATGGAAAATCCCGATCAGCCATTTGCAACACTGCTTGCGAAAATCAAGGCGTCACGGGCTGCCAGCCGGCTCGCCCACGTTGCCAACGTAGAAGACTTCGAAGGTGAAATCGTCGCCATCCAGCCATTGCCGGACGACAAAAAGCTGCTCGCCATCCAGCTTGCTGACGAGTTCGTGCTGGCTCGCGTGGACGCCTCGCTGCAACTCGACCCCGGCTTCGGCGCAGGGGCCGGCTTCATCGCAGACGTGTTCAGCCATGAGCTCTTTGGCTACTCGGCAGCCTACGGCATCGCCGTGGGCAACGATGGCATTTTCCTGGAAGGCGAGTTCTTCGACTTCTTCGAATACACGAGCCTAGCAGCGCTGGCCAAATACAGGTTCGACGGCAGTGTGGATGCCAGCTTTGGCCAGGAGGGCAAGCTGGTGCTGGAGCAATTGCCTGGGCGCGCCACAAGCGGCCTGCGCGGCCTTGCGCGTCGTGCTGCGCGGCAGGTGCCTTCGCACCTGCTACTGGACGATGGCAAGCTTGTCTTATTGCTGCTTGAAGCAACCTGGGAAAACTCCGACGGCACCACGCAGCTGATCCGCCTGAACGCCGACGGCACCTTCGATACCACGTTCAATCACACTGGCGTGGTGCATGTCAGTGTCGGTGGCCTGGAGATCAACCCCGGCGGCCTGCACCGGCTCGAGGGCAACAAGTTGCTGGTCTACGGAGGCACCCAGCCAGCGGAAGGCAGCACCTATGCAGTGGTGGCGCGCTATACCCAGCACGGCCAACCGGACGATACCTTAAATGCCGAGTCATCACCGGGATTCATTGCCATTGGCGAGCCGTCCCACCGGGCGCGGTTCGGCGCCCTGCTAGTGGACGAGCACGAGGACCTTTTCGCCATCGGCAACCTGGACCGCGACGTGCTCATGGCCCATTGCAAGAAGGACGGCCGCCCAGCCCCCGAATTCAATGACGAGCTGCCCTTGCGCTTCGCGCTGCCACAGGTGCCGCTGGAGCGGTTCTACGCCGCGCAGTGGCAGCAAGCCGAGGTGGTGGTGGCTGGTACCGCCGCCCTGGCCGGGCAGCGCCGGGGCGTGCTGCTGCGCTTGAGCCGCAAGGGCGAGCTGGACGCGGGATTCGGCAACGGCCAGGGCTTCAGCGTGGCGCCTTTCACGTCGGAGTATTTCGACGTGCTGGTGACCCCCAACGACGACATCCTGACCGGCGGCTATTACGCAGATCCGTCCGACCACGCCTGGCTCAGGAATCACGGCCCGGATGCCGCAGCCGCCCTGCCCTCAGGACCTGGTGGCAAACACGTCCGCCAGCACCTGGTTGCGCGCAACCCCCGCCAGAAACAGGCGCTTTGAATAGGCCTCCACGCTGGATGGGCCGCCACACACCAGCGCCCAGGTCTGGCGCGACGTGGGCCTGAGGCCTGAAAGTGCCTGCTCCCAGTGCTCGGGGACAAGCAATTGCACCTGCATGCCGGGGTGCTGGCCGGCAAGGCTGGCCAACTCCCCGGCCAGGTAATGCTCACTGGCATCACGCGCCAGGTGCACCACCCGGATCGCCCCCTGATGCCCTTGCCGCAACGCCTCACGCAAGATCCCGTACAACGGCGCCAGCCCGGTGCCTGCCGCCAGCAGCCACAGCGGCTGGTCCTGCCAGTCCGGGTCATAATGCAGGGCGCCGCCACGCAACTCGCCCAGGCGCAGGGTGTCGCCCGCCTTCAAGGTGCGCGCCACGTCGACGAAGGCGCCCGGCTGGCGGCAGTCGATGTGAAACTCCAGGAAGTGATCTTCCTGGGGCAGGCTGGCCAGCGAATAGGGCCGGGGCACGCCGGTCTCGGTCCACAGCACCAGGTGCTGGCCGGCCTGGTAACGCAACGGCCGCCCCGGTTGCAGGCGCAGCCGCAGCACGTGGGGGCTGGGCCAGTCGCAGCTTTCCACCTGCGCGGGCAGGCCGTCGGCCTTGGGGTCGAACACCGCCACGCTGAGGTCGTCGACTACCTGGCACTGGCACGCCAGGCGCCAGCCTTCGGCACGCTTGCCGGCGTCCAGCGCCTCGGGCTTGCGGTCCAGCGGCTCACCGCGCAGGCAATGCACCAGGCAGGCGTGGCAACTGCCGGCGCGGCAGCTGTACGGCACGTTGAGGCCCTGGGCGTTGAGGGCGTCGAGCAGGTTCTGGCCCGGCGCCACCGACCAGCGCTGCTGGCCGACAGTGAGTTCAGGCATCGGCGGCTTCCCAGGCAGCCGCACAGCGGTTGCGGCCCGCTCGCTTGGCGCGGTACAGCGCCTGGTCGGCGCGGTGCAGCGCATCGTCCAGGTCATCGCCTTCCAGCAGCAGGGTCATGCCCACCGACAGGCTCAGGTTCTGTACGTCCAGCTCGCCCAGCTCGGCAGTAGCGAAGGCCAGGCGCAGGCGCTCGCAGCACACGCTCAGGCGCTCGGTGTTGGAGTCGGGCAACAGCAGCACGAATTCCTCGCCGCCGTAGCGGGCCAGCACATCGCCGTCGCGCAGGCAGGCGGCGGCCACCTCGGCGAACACCTGCAGCACCTGGTCGCCAGCGGCGTGGCCGTGCACGTCGTTGATGCGCTTGAAGTGGTCCAGGTCGATCAGTGCCAGGCCATGCTGGCTACCCGCGCTCATGGCCAGCAGCTCGCGGCCAGCCAGGCTGAGAAAGTGGCGGCGGTTGTACAGGCCGGTCAGTTCATCGGTAGCCACCAGGTCCTCGAGCTGGCGCATCATGCCGCGCAAGGTGTCCTGGTGCGCCTGCAGCGCGTAGCGGCGCTGGCGCATGCGCTGGCGGGAAGCCTGTACGTAGCTGGCGTACAGGCACAGCCACACCAGCACCACGAACAGCACGCACACCTGGATGGCCGCCAGGCCCGGGTCGGGCAGCTGCAATTGGTAGCCTTCATAGAGGTTCAGCCCGGCGAAGCTGAAGAACACCAGCACGGCGCAGCGCACGAACACCCGGCGCGTGAGGTGGAACAGGCCGAACAGCAGGATCAACAGGTACAGCACCAGGAAAGTGCCACGTGCGCCGTCGAGGTTGGCCATCAGCCAGGTCTGCCAGCCCAGCGCCAGCAGCACCTGGAACTCGGTCAGGCTGGGGTCGCGGAAGCGGCGGTTCCAGCCCTTGGAAAACACCAGGGCCAGGGCGCCCTGGGTCACGATCACCAACAGCGTGGTGACCACCGTGGTGGTGATCGAGGCGCGAAAGTAGTCGCTGAGCGTTGCCACCCAGGTCAGCATCAGCACCAGCACGTACGTGCCAGCGGCTAGGGTGAAGCGCTTGATCAGCAGCTTCTGTAGAAGTTTGTCGGTCACTCGTTGACTCACCGTGCTCAAAGGGATCCCTTCCCGTCCTGGCACCGAACGGCGCTATGGCCAGATGCCACTTTAGTGCTACCCGTCAAAAATAACTATCCAAATTTGCAACCGCTGTATAACAGTTCTGTACAGCTTTTTACCTTTTCAGTGCGCCGATAACCGCCCCGCCTTTGACTATCGGCGTGTGTCGGTGGCCGCCAGGTGCGGTATACTGCCGCGCCTTTTTTGCGTCGGTCGCAGCTGCCCGGCGCGTCTTGAAAGGTCGTTTCGATGGTCGCCCGACGTGTCGAAATACCTTAACGAATGTTCCCGTCTTTAAGAGGAGCGCGCCGCATGACCGTGATCAAGCAAGACGACCTGATACAGAGCGTCGCCGACGCCTTACAGTTCATTTCCTACTACCATCCGGTAGATTTCATTCAGGCCATGCACGAAGCCTACCTGCGCGAAGAGTCGCCGGCGGCCCGTGATTCCATCGCCCAGATCCTGATCAACTCGCGCATGTGCGCCACCGGCCACCGGCCGATCTGCCAGGACACCGGCATCGTCACCGTGTTCGTGCGCGTGGGCATGGACGTGCGCTGGGATGGCGCCACCATGAGCCTGGACGACATGATCAACGAGGGCGTGCGTCGCGCCTACAACCTGCCCGAGAACGTGCTGCGCGCCTCGATCCTGGCCGACCCGGCCGGTGCTCGCAAGAACACCAAGGACAACACCCCGGCAGTCATCCACTACTCCATCGTTCCCGGCAACACCGTGGAAGTGGACGTGGCGGCCAAGGGCGGCGGCTCCGAGAACAAGTCGAAGATGGCGATGCTCAACCCGTCCGACTCGATCGTCGACTGGGTGCTGAAAACCGTGCCAACCATGGGCGCCGGCTGGTGCCCACCGGGCATGCTGGGCATCGGCATCGGCGGCACCGCCGAGAAAGCTGCGGTAATGGCCAAGGAAGTGTTGATGGAATCCATCGACATCCACGAGCTGAAGGCCCGTGGCCCGCAGAACCGTATCGAAGAGATCCGCCTGGAGCTGTTCGAGAAGGTCAACCAGCTGGGCATCGGCGCCCAGGGCCTGGGCGGCCTGACCACCGTGCTCGACGTGAAGATCATGGACTACCCCACCCACGCCGCCTCGCTGCCGGTGTGCATGATCCCCAACTGCGCCGCCACCCGTCACGCCCACTTCGTGCTGGACGGCTCGGGCCCTGCGGAGCTGGAAGCACCGGACCTGGACGCCTACCCGGAAATCGTCTGGGAAGCCGGCCCGTCGGCCCGCCGCGTCAACCTCGACACCCTGACGCCCGAAGAAGTGCAAAGCTGGCAGCCAGGCGAGACCATCCTGCTCAACGGCAAGATGCTCACCGGCCGTGACGCCGCGCACAAGCGCATGGTGGAAATGCTCAACCGCGGCGAAACCCTGCCGGTGGACCTGAAAGGCCGCTTCATCTACTACGTCGGCCCGGTTGACCCGGTGCGCGAGGAAGTGGTTGGCCCGGCTGGCCCGACCACTGCCACGCGCATGGACAAGTTCACCCGCCAGATCCTCGACCAGACCGGCCTGCTGGGCATGATCGGCAAGTCCGAGCGTGGCCCGGTCGCCATCGAGGCGATCAAGGACTACAAGGCCGTCTACCTGATGGCAGTGGGCGGCGCGGCCTACCTGGTGGCGCAAGCCATCAAGAAGTCGCGCGTGGTGGCCTTCGAAGAGCTGGGCATGGAAGCGATCTACGAGTTCGACGTCAAGGACATGCCGGTTACCGTTGCGGTAGACAGCAAGGGTGAGTCGGTACACATCACCGGCCCAGCGATCTGGCAGCAGAAGATCAGCGAAAGCCTGGCAGTTGAAGTGAAGTAAGGCCGCAGGCCTTGCGTTGAAAAAGCCCGGCCTGTGTGCCGGGCTTTTTTATAAGGCCCCGTAGCAGCGGCCGCAGGCCGCGTCCGGATTCGCCGCAGTGTGCCGGGAAAATCGGAACGCGTTGGACGCGGCCTGCGGCCGCTGCTACAGGGCGGTCAGGTCAGGCGTGGGCGGTCATCGGTACGACCGACGCCGCGCGCGGCACCGCCGCCACCGCGCGCCGCTGGGTCAAATAGCGCATGCAGCTCACCCGCAGGAACGAGGCGAAATTCACTACCTCGCCACGGTAGTCCATCACCTCCTCGTAGAGCTTGGTGATCAGCTGGTTGGTGCTCATGCCGTCCACCTCGGCGATTTCGCTGAGGATGTCCCAGAACTGGTTCTCCAGGCGCAGAGTGGTCACCACTCCGCGGATGCGCAGCGAGCGCGACCGGGACTCGTAGAGGATGGGGTCGGCTTTTACGTAGAGCTCGCACATGGGCAAATCCTCACAGGATGATCTGGGTCCCCAGCAACCCCAGGAAGCCCGCCAGCCAGGCGGGGTGGGCGGGCCAGGCCGGGGCGGTGGCGAAGTTGCCCTGCACGTGGGCCTGGTTGACCTCGATGTCGACATAGCGGCCACCGGCCAGTTTCACCTCCGGGGCACACGCCGGGTAGGCGCTGCACTCGCGGCCTTCCAGCACGCCGGCCGCGGCCAGCAGCTGCGCGCCGTGGCACACCGCGGCAATGGGCTTGCCGCTCTGGTCGAAGGCCTGCACCAGTTCCAGCACCTTGGCGTTCAAGCGCAGGTACTCGGGCGCGCGGCCGCCGGGAATCACCAGGGCGTCGTAGTCGCCGGCACGCACCTGGGCGAAGTCGAAGTTCAGCGCGAAGTTGTGCCCAGGCTTCTCGCTGTAGGTCTGGTCGCCCTCGAAATCATGGATGGCGGTGCGCACGCTCTGCCCGGCGGTCTTGTCCGGGCACACTGCGTGCACCACGTGGCCGACCATCTGCAGGGCCTGGAACGGCACCATCACTTCGTAGTCCTCGACGTAATCGCCGACCAGCATCAGGATCTTTTTCGCGGCCATGCTGTGACACTCCTATAAGACAGCGTAGATAACTTCACGCCTAACACGTTAGCCCCCTGGGTTGGGCAACGGGTAATACGCGGTTACTACTCATCGGAAAGTGTCACTCGCGGCGCCCGAACACGGTGATGGTCAGCCGGTCCAGCCAGCCGAACACCCGTTGCTGCACCCTGCCCCACAGGGGGCGCCGCCGCCAGTCCGCCAGCTCGACGCGCTGGCTGGCCTGGAAGTCGGTGGTGAAGCTGCGCTCCACCGCCAGGGTCAGCGAGGCGTCCAGCGCCTCGACATTGGCCTCCAGGTTGAAACGCAGGTTCCAGTGGTCGAAGTTGCACGAGCCGACACTGACCCAGTCGTCGATCAGCACCATCTTCAAATGGGAAAAGCACGGCTGGTATTCAAAGATGCTGACCCCGGCCTTGAGCAGCCGCGGGTAATAGTTGTGCCCGGCATAGCGCACCGAGGGATGGTCGGTGCGTGGCCCGGTGAGCAGCAGCCGCACGTCCACCCCACGCGCCGCCGCCCGGCGCAGCGAACGCCTGACCTTCCAGGTGGGCAGGAAATACGGCGTAGCCAGCCAGATACGCCGGTGGCCACTGTTGATGGCGCGCACCAGCGACCGCAGGATGTCCCGGTGCTGGCGGGCATCGGCGTAGGCCACGCGCCCAAGGCCGGCACCGCTGGCCGGCACCCTGGGCAGGCGCGACAGGCCGAAATGGGTGGCCGGGCGCCACGCCGTGCGGCGCAGGTTGGCGCGCCACTGGCGGTCAAAGAGCATCTGCCAGTCAGCCACCAGCGGCCCCTGGATCTGCACCATCACTTCATGCCATTCACTGTCGGGCTGGCCTGGCTGCCAGAACTGGTCGGTCAGCCCGGTGCCGCCTACCGCCGCCCATTGCTGGTCGACAATCAGCACCTTGCGGTGATCGCGGTACAGGTTGCGCAGCCCACGGCGCAATCGCACCGGGTTGTACCAGCGCAGTTCCACCCCCGCGTCGATCAGCACCTGGCGCAGCTCGGCGCTCAGGGCCAGCGAGCCGTAATGATCGAACAGGCAACGCACGGCAACACCGCGCCCGGCCGCCTCGGCCAGGGCCTGGATGACCACCTGGGCACACTGGCCAGACTCCACCAGGTACAGTTCCAGGTCGACCTGCTCGCGAGCCGCGGCGATGGCCGCGAGCATGGGCGGGAAAAATGCCGGGCCGTCGACCAGCAGTTCGAACTGGTTGTCGGGGCGCCAGGGAAAGATGGGGCCGGCCATGCAACCTCCGGTTACAGATTGTCAGGCCAACCTTAACCGGGCACCGCTCAGGTAGCAAAAAACATTACAAGCGCTCCGAATTGACGCCGGAGCCCAATATTAGGTCTCATTCCGAAACACAAGAAGGACACCCCAAGAGCCAGCCACCCTTTATCATCTTGCTCCTGGCGCTTGGCTGCGCAATAATCTGTCCCAACAACTAACCCTTGCAACCGGTGTGGCATGACCATCTGGTTTGAGGGGGAAAAAGCCGGCGAAAGCCGGTTTTTTCGTTTATGGAGCATCGTCAATGCATGGACCAACGGCTTCGACGCCGCTGCGAACCCGAATCTACATCGACGGCTACAACCTTTATTACGGCTGTCTGCGCAACACAGCGTTCAAATGGCTTGACCCGATAGCTCTATGCGAACAGCACATTCTGCCCTCCATCCTGGCACCGGATGATCTGCTTCGCCCACGCTCTTGGGTACTCCTTCCGGCGCCCTCCCTGAAGTTCTTTACAGCGCGAATCATTGAAAGCGTGGCCAGCGATCCTGACTCGGTTTCATCCCAAGCCAGGTATCACAGCGCATTGCGAAAACTCCACGGCACCCGCATCGAGCTAATCGAAGGGTACTACGCTGTAAACCCCATGAAGGTGCGTCTGATCTGTGCAACTCAGCCAAAACGCCTACCCAAGGATTGCGACACCGGGTTGGCCTGGAAGGTGGAGGAAAAACAATCAGATGTGAATTTAGCCTTGCACGCGTACCACGATGCCTTGACCGGCACCGTCGATCAGGTCGTTGTCGTGACCAATGACACCGACTTGGCTCCGGCACTGGAAATGATCAGAGCTAATACATCCGTTCGAGTAGGTCTGGTCATTCCCACAACCGGCCATCATCGGCATCCAAACAGCGAACTGGTAAAACTGGCCCACTGGGTTCGAAAAAGAATCGATACCCGCGAACTGGCAGCATCGCAGCTGCCTCGCGTCATTGCCGGCGGGCGCCAGGCCACCTTGAAGCCAGAGTCCTGGTACGCAAACCCCCAACGCTTGAAGCAGGTGCTTGGACCGGTGATAGATGCCAAAGGGAGTCGAGGCGCAGCGTTCAAATGGATGGAAGCACCCAACCCATTCCTGGGAGGGCGACCTCCCATGGAGCTGTTGGAGACAGAGCAAGGCACCGAGAAAATCCTGAGCTATATCAATGACTGGCGAAGCCGCCGTGAACCTGCTCAGGAACCGTGACGCAAGTTCAATTTCAGCGTTGCAGCCGACAACCCTGCCGCGTGCCGGCCCACACCGCCGTGGCGCCCTGCCCCAGCCCCCGCGCTGACACCCGGGTGTTGGCCACGTCATCTTCCAGCGCACTCAAGGGCAGCCACTGTTTGACGTAGCCGGCGCAGTAACCGGCCGATTGGCCCATCACGTAGCGGCACGAGCAGTATTCCTTGGCGCTGTAGGCGCTGAGGATGCCGGGAAACGACAGCAGCGCCACGCGCTCGTGCCACACGGACAGGCCCAGGGCCAGCACGATGATCACCGTCACCCCGCGCCTCATTGCGCTTTGCCCTGGGCGAACGCGGCGATGGCCAGTTTCAGCAGCTGGTTGTGCTGGTAGCTGGCGTCGCGGTCATCGCCGTAGCGGACGATGACCAACTTCTGTTCGGGCAGCACGTACAGCGCCTGGCCCCAATGGCCCAGCGCGGCGAAAGTCTGTGCCGGGGCGTCGGGCCAGGGGCGTGGGGCATTGCCCACGGGCTGGTTGAGCCACCACTGGCCACCGCCGGTGGCTTCGCCTGGCTCGGCGACGGCGTGGTCGAAGGGCCGACGGTTGAAGGCCACCCAGGTTCTGGGCAACAGCTGCCGGTTCTGCCAGCGGCCGTCGCGCAACATCAAAAGGCCGACGCGGGCCAGGTCGCGGGCGCGCAGGTAGGCGTAGGACGAGGCCACGAACACGCCCTTGCCGTCGGCCTCCCACACCGCGTGCTCAATGCCCAGCGGCTGGAACAGCGCCTGCCAGGGATAGTCGGGATAGTCGTGGGCGCCAACCATCTGCTGCAGCGCCGCCGACAGCAGGTTGCTGTCGCCACTGGAATAGCGGAACACCTGGCCCGGCGCGGCAAAGCTGTCGAGGCCGGCGGTGAACGCAGCCATGTCATCACGGCCACGGGTGTAGAGCATGGCCACCACCGACGAATACAGCGGCGCGTATTCGTAGTCTTCCTGCCAGTCCAGGCCCGAGGCCCAGTGCAACAGGTCGGCCAGGTGCACCTCGGGGTGGCGGGCCATGGCCGGGTAATAGGTGGCTACCGGGTCATCGAGCTGGAAGCGGCCCTGGCCATAGGCGACACCCAGCACGCAGGCCATCAGGCTTTTGCTGATCGACCAGGTGCTGTGCAGGGAGTCGGCGGTAAAGGGCGGCGCGTAGCGCTCATAGACCAGGCGACCGTCGCGAATCACCACCAGGGCGTCGGTGCGCACCCCGGTACGGGTGCTGTCATCGCGCGGGGGGAAGGCGTAGTCGGCCAGGGCCTGCACCGCCGGCGTGGGCGGTTGCAGGGCCTGGGCCCATTGCTCGCCGGGCCAGTCCTCGGCAAGGGCTGGCAGGGCGAAAACAGCGAGGAGGCAGAGCCAGGGTGTGCGCATGGCGCGCAGTGTAGAAGGCGAATGTGACAGGTATTCGCGCTCGGACGCTGCCTGCGGCAGCGGCTACAGGGCCAGGGTTTCCACGGCTTTATCCAGGCGTTTCTGGCGGGCGCCGCTGGCCAGGGTCAATAGGCCGCGGTCGCGTTGCCACACTGCTGCCAGCTCCGCGGGGCCGTTGGCGAACGCCTGTTCCAGAGGCCCGGCCAACGCCGCGAACTGCTCGAACACGCCGCCCAGCAGCACATGGCTGGCCGCCGCGTCCGCGCATTGGCGGGTGGCCTCGGCGCAACTGCCCAGCAGGCCCACCAGGCGCAGCTGCAACGCCTGCGGCCAACCGTGGTCTTGGCTGCAGGCGTACAGCCAGCCAAGCATGGCGCTGAGCACATACAGGTCTTCCAGGCTGCGGAACGGTTTGACGTAGGCGTCCCAGCCGTCCCCGGCCAGGCGTTCGCACAGGGCGTTGTCCAGGTGCAGGCGGCTGTGGCTGATCTCCGGCATCAGCGCAATCGGCGGCAACGGCTCCAGGCGCACGCCCGGTTCGCCGGGGTAGACCACCACCAGGCTCAGCCGTGGTGCCTGCCCGGCACTTTCGCTGCGGGCGGCCACCAGCAGCCAGTCGGCGGCATCGCCGGCGGTGACGAAATCCTTGCGGCCGTTGAGGCGCAGGTCCGCCAGGCGCGTCTGCAGGTCGGCCGGGCGCAGGCTGTGCTGCTCGGTGGCGCAGATCGCGCCCAGGCTGGGCGGCGCACTGGGCCACAACACCCGCAACGCGGCCTGGTAGCCCACCAGGAACGCCAGCCCCGGGCTGTGCACGGCCTGGCCGCCGAGCACCGCCAATTCAAACGGCGAAACCGGCCCCAGGCGCTCGAGCAGCGCGGCATAGGTATCAGTCAACGATGCTGCCAGCGGCAGGCGTTCACGCACATTGAGCAACTTGAGCCAGGACATGGGGCGCTCCTTGGGGGCTGTCATACAAGCATCACCAAAGCTTAACGGTGATGACACCGGGCCTACCTAGGCTGAGCTTGCACAACAAAGTGGACCGGCCGCAACCCCATGGCTGGCTTTTGGAGACTGGCAATGACTCAGATCGCTCTATCTGGCGTTACTCGCACCGAACGTCGCCTGCAAGCCGAACGCCTGACCGGGGACCAAGCCCTGCGCGAGGCCCAGAGCCTGCGTTTCAATGTATTCAGCGGCGAGTTCAACGCCAAGCTCAAGGGTGCCGAACTGGGCCTGGACATGGACGACTACGACGCCCACTGCCGCCACATCGGTGTCCGCGACCTGAGCACCGGCGAACTGGTGGCCACCACCCGCCTGCTCGACCACACCGCTGCCCACGGCCTGGGCCGTTTCTACAGCGAAGAAGAATTCAGCCTGCACGGCCTGGGTGGCCTGCAGGGCCCGATCCTGGAAATCGGCCGCACCTGCGTGGCGCCCGACTACCGCAACGGCGGCACCATCGCCGTGCTCTGGGGCGAACTGGCCGAAGTGCTCAACGAAGGCGGCTACAGCTACCTGATGGGCTGCGCCAGCATCCCCATGCAGGACGGCGGCGTGCAGGCCCGGGCGATCATGCAGCGCCTGCGCGAACGCTACCTGTGCACCGAGCACCTGCGCGCCGAACCGAAGAACCCATTGCCTGAGCTGGACGTGCCGCACAACGTCATCGCCGAAATGCCACCGCTGCTCAAGGCCTACATGCGCCTGGGCGCCAAGGTGTGCGGCGAGCCCTGCTGGGACGAGGAATTCCAGGTGGCCGACGTGTTCATCCTGCTCAAGCGCGAGAACCTCTGCCCACGCTACGCCCGTCACTTCAAGGCGGCGGTCTGATGGCACGCGGGCGCGTCTACGCGCGCGTCGCCCGGGTGTTGCTGGTGGTTGCCCTGGGCCTGGGCATGGCGGCCATCTTCACCCTGTATGAACGCCTGCGCCTGCGCAACTCGATGGTCCGGCGCCAGCGCTGGTCGCGCTTCTTCATGGCCCGCCTGAGCAACGCCCTGCCCTTTCGCGTGACCGTGCACGGCAACCTGCCTACCCAGCCGATGCTGTGGGTGGGCAACCATGTTTCCTGGACCGACATCGCCCTGCTGGGCCAACTGGCACCGTTGTCGTTCCTGTCCAAGGCCGAAGTGCGGGCCTGGCCGATCGCCGGCTGGCTGGCGCTGAAGGCCGGCACCCTGTTCATCCGCCGCGGCTCGGGCGACAGCCAGCTGATTCGCCGGCAGATGACCCGCCACCTGGGCAGCCAGTGCTCGTTGATGATCTTCCCCGAAGGCACCACCACCAACGGCCAGGCCCTGCGCACCTTCCACGGCCGCCTGCTGGCCAGCGCCATCGAGGCCCAGGTGCCGCTGCAACCGGTGGCCATCCGTTACCTGCGCAACGGCGCGCTCGACCCGCTGGCGCCGTTCATTGGCGACGACGACCTGCTGTCGCACCTGATGCGCTTGTTCAGCAACGATGTGGGCGAAGTTGAAATCCACCTGCTGGCGCCCATCCCCAGCGCGGGCATGGAGCGCGCGGCGCTGGCGTTCCAGGCGCAGGAAGCGGTGCGCGTAGCGTTGTTTGGCCAGGCCACCGAGCAGGCCGAAGCCGCGTAACCCCACTGTGGGAGCTGGCTTGCCAGCGAGTTTTTGAGGACGTCAAGAGCTCGCTGGCAAGCCAGCTCCCACACGGGCGAACTGCTGGAGGATGGGGTAGAAGGCGCGGAAGTCCGCGGTGAGGGGTTCGTATAGCGCGCGCACTTCCTGCATCGCTCCCAGCATCCCTTCCGGCTTCGACAGCCGCCGCGCAATGCCGTTGAACACCTGCTCCAGCACCTCGAATTCCGCGTACGAGCCCAGCCAGTCGTCGGCGATCATGTACGGCGCCATGCGCGCCAGCCGCCCCGGCAGCTGCGGCTCGGCGGCCAGCACCCGGTAGACCCCGGCGGTGTATTGGTGCAACGGTACCTCGGCGTAATCCTGCCAATGCCGCGCCAGGCAGTGGTCGAAAAACACGTCGAGGATAATGCCCGCGTACCGCCGCCGCGCCGCCGGAAAGCGCGCCAACGCCGCCAGCACCAACGGATGGCTATCGGTAAACGCATCGATCTGCCGGTGCAGCTGGATGGCCGCCAGCAAACGCGGCGAATACTGCCCCTCCAGCCGGCCCTTGACGAAATCGCCATACAGGCTGCCCAGCAGTTGTTCAGGTTCCTGGCCGCCCAGGTGCAGGTGCGCGAGATAGTTCATCTCTCCAGCGTACCACCTGGCGAGCGCATCGTTATAACCCGATATACCGATTTAGCCTGTGCATAGCGCTCGATCATATTTGTATATCGCGATTTACAGATATATATTTCGTCCCAACGCGATATACGCTGACCCGGACGAGCACTGCTGCCATGCCCATCGATCTCGACGAAATAATAAAAGCCCTGGCCCACCCAGTACGGCGAGAAATCCTCAACTGGCTGAAAAACCCTGAAGTCGAATTCCCCGACCAACAGCACCACAGCACCGACATCGGCGTGTGTGCCGGGCAGATCGACCAGCGCTGCGGCCTGTCGCAGTCCACGGTGTCAGCCCACCTGGCGACGCTGCAACGCGCCGGGCTGATCAGCAGCCGCAAAGTCGGCCAGTGGCACTTTTTCCAGCGCAACGAGGAGACCATCCAGGCCTTCCTCAAGCAGATGAGCCAAGAGCTCTGAGCGCGCCCGTTATCCCCTTGCCAACTCCAAACCTGTGAGGCTAGTCCCATGACCACGATTTTCGATCCGATCAAACTTGGCGACCTCGAGCTGCCGAACCGCATCATCATGGCGCCCCTGACCCGCTGCCGCGCCGACGAAGGCCGCGTGCCCAACGCCATGATGGCCGAGTACTACGTGCAGCGCGCCAGCGCCGGCCTGATCCTCAGCGAAGCCACCTCGGTAACCCCGATGGGCGTGGGCTACCCCGACACCCCCGGCATCTGGTCCAACGACCAGGTGCGTGGCTGGACCAACGTCACCAAAGCCATCCACGGCGCCGGCGGCCGTATCTTCCTGCAGCTGTGGCACGTGGGCCGCGTCTCCCATGAAAGCTACCTGAACGGCGAGACTCCAGTGGCCCCGAGCGCCATCAAGCCGGCCGGCCACGTCAGCCTGGTGCGCCCGATCACCGAGTTCCCGACCCCTCGCGCGCTGGAAACCGCTGAAATCGCCGACATTGTCGAGGCCTACCGCCAGGGCGCGGAGAACGCCAAGGCCGCCGGTTTCGACGGCGTGGAAGTGCACGGCGCCAACGGCTACCTGCTGGACCAGTTCCTGCAAAGCAGCACCAACAACCGCACCGACAACTACGGTGGCTCGCTAGAAAACCGCGCGCGCCTGCTGCTGGAAGTGACCGATGCCTGCATCGACGTGTGGGGCGCCGGCCGCGTGGGCGTGCACCTGGCACCGCGCGCCGACTCCCATGACATGGGTGACGCCAACCGCCTGGAAACCTTCAGCTACGTGGCTCGCGAGCTGGGCAAGCGTGGCGTGGCGTTCATCTGCGCCCGCGAGAAGCAGGCCGACGACAGCATCGGCGCCGCCCTGAAGGAAGCCTTCGGTGGCCCGTACATCGTCAACGAGCGCTTCACCAAGGCCAGCGCCAACGCTGCCCTGGCAGCCGGCACCGCTGACGCCGTGGCCTTCGGCATCCCCTACATCGCCAACCCGGACCTGGTGGCCCGCCTGGCAGCCGATGCGCCGCTGAACGAACCCAAGCCGGAACTGTTCTACGGCAAGGGCGCCGAGGGTTACCTGGATTACCCGACGCTGTAAGCCTGGCCTGAACGAAAAAGCCCCGGTGCGCGAGCACCGGGGCTTTTTCATGCCCAGCCGATTTACTGGCGGGTATTGATCTGCTGCTGCAGGTTCTGGATCTGGCTCTGCAGGGTGCTGATGTTACGCGTGGTCTGCCCGCGGAACGAGTCGAACTCAGCGGTGTTGGTGCCGGCTGCCGGCGCCGGGCGGTTCTCCACCTCGCTCTTGAGCACCACCAGGTCCTGCTCGACGCTGTCCAGGCGGCCGCCGACGTTGCCCTGCTTCTTCAGCGCCGCCACGTCATTGGCCACCGCCTTGATCTGCGCATCCAGCTTGCCGCCGTCGGCCTGGCCGGCCTTCAGGGTCGCCAGGTCTGCGCCCAGGCTCTTGAGCTGCGCCTGCACCTGCTCGTTCGCCGCCTGCTGGGCACTGGCCTGGGCCAGGGCCTGGTCCAGGCGCTTGCCCAGGTCACCCTGCTGCCCGGCCACGCCCTGCTGCTGGCGGCCCTGGTCCTGCAGCTGCGCCTGCAGTTGCTTGATCTGCAGTTTCAATTGCTCGCTGCCGGTGGTGGCGCTGGACTCGGTGGCGACCACCTTGCCGCTGATGTCCTGCAGGCGCCCGGCGGCTTCCTCGCTGATGCGCGCGAAGCTTTCCTGGGTGGCCACCAGTTGCTGCTCCATCAGCGAGATCTGCTGGAAGCTCCACCAACCCAGGCCGGCCAGGGCAATGGTCAGCGCGCCCACCAGGGCCCACAGGCCACCGGTGCTGGGGCCCTTGACCTTGACCACCGGCGTGGTGCGCGAATACACCGTGGTGCGGTCGCGCTCGGCGGGGGTGGCGGGGGCGAAGTCGTCGTCATCCCCGTCCTTGGCACTCAGGCGGGGCACATTGTCAAAATCGTCGTCACGGGCGTCGTTGCGCATGGGGAAACCTTGTATGTAGCACGATGATGGCTAAATAGCGGTGCGAGTATACCCGCCCACGGGCCGCAGTGATCGACCACGCAGGCGCGCGCCGGTTCAACGGCTGCCGGTGCGGTCCTGGGCTTTCCACCAGCCGCAGAACTCATCCAGCGCCGACCATAGGCTGACCTTGGGCTCGTACTCCAGATAATGCCTTGCCCGGCTGATGTCGAGGGTGAAATCCTTGTTCATGATCTGCATGCCCAGGCGCGACAGGGTCGGTTGCGGCCGCCCCGGCCACAGCAGGCAGGCGCCTTCGTTCAGCGCCGCTGCCGTGTACGCCAGCTTGTAGCCGCGATAACGGGTGGCCTGGGGCAGGTTCATCTGGCGCATCACATAGTTGACCACGTCCCAGATCGGCACCGGGCTGCCATTGCTGATGTTGTAGGCCTTGCCCAGCGCCGTGTCCCCAGCCATCAAGGCACTCATCAGCGCCTCATTGAGGTTCTGCACGCTGGTGAAATCGACCCTGTTGAGGCCGTTGCCGATGATCTTCAGGCGGTTTTTCTTCTGCATCGCCAGCAGCCGCGGGAAAATGCTCACATCGCCGGCCCCGGTGACGAAGCGCGGGCGCAAGGCCAGCACCTCAAGGCCGAACTCGGCTGCACCGAAGACCTTCTGTTCAGCGAGGAACTTGGTCTTCGCGTAATGATCGTGGAAGCGCCGCGGCACCTGCTCCTCGCGCAGGCCCAGGTGCGAACGGCCATCAAAATAGATGGAAGGCGAGGACAGGTGCACCAGGCGCCGCACCTGTTCTTTGAGGCACGACTCGACGACGTTTTCGGTGACCTCGACGTTGCCGCGATGGAAGTCCTGGTAACGGCCCCAGTTGCCCACGGCGCCAGCGCAATGCACCACCGCCTCGACGCCGATGCACAGGCGGCGTACCAGGTCAGGGTCGGTGAGGTCGCCCTGGACGAACTGTGCGCCCCGGCGCACCAGGTGCTCGACCCCTTCGGCCCGGCGGCCACTGACGCGCACCTCCAGCCCCTGTTCCAGCGCATGGCGGGCAAAGCGCCCGCCAATAAAGCCACTCGCGCCGGTCACCAGAATTTTCATGAAGCGCTCCGCATCGTTTGTATCGTTAAAGGGTTGTTACCAGCCACTGCCCGGCCTGGCGCGCCAGGTGGTCGGTGAGGTCAGTGAGCAACTGGCCGCCATGGCGCCAGTGGTGCCAGTACAACGGCACGTCGATCCAGCGCTCGGGCATCAGTTCCACCAGGCTGCCATCCGCCAGTTGCGGCTGCACCTGCAGTTCGGGCACCAGGCCCCAGCCCAGGCCGGCTTCGGCCATGCGCATGAAACCCTCGGAAGAAGGACACAGGTGGTGCATGAAGCCGCCGTCGATCCCCAGTGCGGCCATGTAGCGGTGTTGCAGCCGGTCGTCCGGGCCGAAGACCAGGGCCGGGGCGCAGGCCAATTGTCCCGCATCGAAGCCCGCAGGGAAATGCCTGGCGACAAACCCGGGGCTGGCCAACGCCCGGTAACGCATGGCGCCCAGCAGCAGGCTGCGCGCGCCAGCCACCGGCCGCTCGCTGCCGCACAGGCAGGCGGCCACCTCGCCTGCACGCATGCGCTTGAGACCCACCTCCTGGTCTTCCACCACCAGGTCCAACAGCAGCCCGCGCTCGGCACAGAAACGGCCGACCGCCGACGCCCACCAGGTCGCCAGGCTGTCGGCGTTCAGGGCAATGCGCAGGCGCTCGGGCAAGCCCTCTTCGTCCAGCGCCGGCACCTGGCCCTGCAGGTCGCGCTCAAGCAGGCGCACCTGCTGCACGTGGTTGAGCAGGCGCCGGCCAACTTCGGTTGGCGTCGGCGGTGTGGCGCGCACCAGCACGGGCTGGCCAATGCGCGCCTCGAGCAGCTTGATGCGCTGGGAAATGGCCGACTGCGACAGCCCCAGCACCTGGGCCGCGCGCTCGAAGCCGCCCTGTTCGGCGACCGCCGCCAGGGCCGAGAGCAATTTGTAATCGAACATCACTTTTCCTAATGAGCGATCAGCAGTATTGGTTTTTCTTATACAGCAACAGGCCCCACACTCCAAAGCCTTGCAGAGGAGCGTGAATGTCATGTGGCACAGTTATGTAAACGGTTTGTTGGTGGCGGCGGGGCTGATCATGGCGATCGGCACGCAGAATGCGTTCGTCCTGGCCCAGAGCCTGCGCCGCGAGCATCACCTGCCGGTGGCCCTGCTGTGCGTGCTGTGCGATGCCGTGCTGGTGACCCTGGGGGTGTTCGGCCTGGCCAACGTGTTGGCGCACAGCCCGTTGCTGCTGGGCGTGGCGCGCTGGGGCGGGGCCGTTTTCCTGCTGTGGTACGGGGCCAAGGCGCTGCGCCGCGCCTGTTCCAGCCAAAGCCTGCAACAGGGTGACGGCGATGGCCAGCGCTCGCGGCGCGCGGTGCTGTTGAGCGCGCTGGCGGTGACGCTGCTCAACCCCCACGTGTACCTGGACACCGTTCTGCTGATCGGCTCCCTGGGCGCGCAGCAGAGCATGCCCAGCGCTTATGTGGCCGGCGCCGCAAGCGCCTCGCTGTTGTGGTTCTTCACCCTGGCCCTGGGCGCGGCCTGGCTGGCGCCGTGGCTGGCACGGCCGGCCACCTGGCGGCTGCTGGACCTGATGGTGGCCGTCATGATGTTCGCGGTAGCCGCGCAACTTATATATGCCTAAACGCTCTGGAACCTCTATCCCACACAGTTGTTGCGTGGTTATGCCCAAGCCCCGGTGCTATGATCCAGAGCTTGCGCCGCAAAGAGTAAAAACTCGCCGGCGTATATCTGGCCGCCCGTGATCGGCCTTGCGCTCACCGCAACAGACCTGATTAGGAGAATCACCATGGCTTTTGAATTGCCGCCGCTGCCCTACGCCCACGATGCGCTGCAGCCGCACATCTCCAAAGAGACTCTGGAATACCACCACGACAAGCACCACAACACCTACGTCGTGAACCTGAACAACCTGGTGCCAGGCACCGAGTTCGAAGGCAAGACCCTGGAAGAAATCGTCAAGACTTCCTCGGGCGGCATCTTCAACAACGCCGCTCAGGTCTGGAACCACACTTTCTACTGGAACTGCCTGGCGCCAAACGCCGGCGGCCAACCTACCGGCGCCCTGGCTGAAGCCATCAACACCGCGTTCGGTTCGTTCGACAAGTTCAAGGAAGAGTTCAGCAAGACTTCCATCGGCACCTTCGGCTCCGGCTGGGGCTGGCTGGTGAAGAAGGCTGACGGTTCCCTGGCCCTGGCCAGCACCATCGGCGCCGGCAACCCGCTGACCAACGGCGACACCCCGCTGCTGACCTGCGACGTCTGGGAACACGCCTACTACATCGACTACCGCAACGTTCGTCCTAAATACGTCGAAGCGTTCTGGAACCTGGTCAACTGGAAGTTCGTCGCCGAGCAGTTCGAAGGCAAGACCTTCACTGCCTAAGCTTCGCGCTTGCTGAAAAAGCCCGGCCTGTGCCGGGTTTTTTTGTGCCTGGCGCCAGGGGGCTTGCCTGGATCCGGGATAAGGCTAAGATTCAAAAAAGGAAAAAATGCCGGACGGCGCTCAAGTGCGAGCCGGTTCCAACCGACATACTGGAAGGCGTCTGCATTGGCCATCCGTTGTCAGCCTGTTACCCCTTGACTGCCTACCGGGATTGCCAACGATAATGGCATATTGATGCCACTTGCACGCAACAAGGAATGGCCCTTTGAAGCTGGAACTCAAGAACAGCTTGTCGGTGAAGTTGCTACGCGTGGTACTGCTCTCGGCATTGATTGTCGGGGTGGTGCTCAGTTGCGCGCAAATCGTGTTCGACGTCTACAAGACCCGCCAGGCCGTGGCCAATGATGCCGCGCGCATCCTCGACATGTTCCGCGACCCCTCCACCCAGGCCGTCTACAGCCTGGACCGGGAGATGGGCATGCAGGTGATCGAGGGCCTGTTCCAGGACAACGCCGTGCGCATCGCGTCCATCGGCCACCCCAACGAGCCGACCTTGGCCGACAAGGCCCGGCCGCCATTGCAGACCGCCACGCGCTGGCTCACCGACCCCATCCTGGGCGAAGAAAAGACCTTCACCACGCAACTGGTGGGCCGCGGCCCGTACAGTGAATACTACGGCGACCTGAGCATCACCCTAGATACCGCACCCTATGGCCGGGATTTCATCACCAGTTCGGTGATCATCTTCATTTCCGGCGTGCTCCGTGCCCTGGCCATGGGCCTGGCGCTGTACCTGGTGTACCACTGGTTGCTGACCAAGCCGCTGAAACAGATCATCGAGCACCTGACCCAGATCAACCCCGACCGCCCCAGCCAGCACAAGCTGCCGCTGCTCAAGGGCCACGAGCGCAATGAACTGGGCCTGTGGATCAACACCGCCAACCAGCTGCTGGAATCCATCGAGCGCAACACCAACCTGCGCCACGAGGCCGAGAACAGCCTGCTGCGCATGGCCCAGTACGACTTCCTCACCGGCCTGCCCAACCGCCAGCAACTGCAGTCGCAGCTGGACAAGATCCTCGTCGATGCTGGCCGCCTGCAACGCCGGGTGGCCGTGCTGTGCGTGGGCCTGGACGACTTCAAGAGCATCAACGAGCAATTCAGCTACCAGACCGGCGACCAACTGCTGCTGGCCCTGGCCGACCGCCTGCGCGCCCACAGCGGCCGCCTGGGCGCGCTGGCGCGGCTGGGCGGCGACCAGTTCGCCCTGGTGCAGGCCGACATCGACCAGCCCTACCAGGCCGCGGAACTGGCGCAAAGCATTCTCGACGACCTGGAAGCGCCCTTCGGCCCGGACCTGGGCGAGATTCGCCTGCGCGCCACCATCGGCATCACCCTGTTCCCCGAAGATGGCGACAACGCCGAGAAGCTGCTGCAGAAAGCCGAGCAGACCATGACCCTGGCCAAACTGCGCTCGCGCAACCGCTACCAGTTCTACATCGCCAGCGTCGACAGCGAGATGCGCCGCCGCCGCGAACTGGAAAAAGACCTGCGCGAAGCCATCGCCCGTGGCCAGCTGTTCCTGGTCTACCAGCCCCAGGTCAGCTACCGCGACCACCGCGTGGTCGGTGTCGAGGCGCTGCTGCGCTGGCAGCACCCGGAACACGGCCTGGTGCCGCCCGACCAGTTCATTCCCCTCGCCGAGCAGAACGGCAGCATCGTCGCCATCGGCGAATGGGTGATGGACCAGGCCTGCCGGCAACTGCGCGAATGGCTGGACCTGGGTTTCAGCGACCTGCGCATGGCGGTCAACCTGTCCACGGTGCAGCTGCACCACGCCGAACTGCCGCGGGTGGTCAGCAACTTCCTGCAGATCTACCGCCTGCCGCCGCGCAGCCTGGAGCTGGAAGTCACCGAGACCGGCCTGATGGAAGACATCAGCACCGCCGCCCAGCACCTGCTGAGCCTGCGCCGCTCCGGGGCGCTGATCGCCATCGATGACTTCGGCACCGGCTATTCGTCGCTCAGCTACCTGAAGTCGCTGCCGCTGGACAAGATCAAGATCGACAAGAGCTTCGTCATGGACCTGCTGCAGGACGACGATGACGCCACCATCGTGCGGGCCATCATCCAGCTGGGCAAGAGCCTGGGCATGCAGGTGATCGCCGAGGGCGTGGAAACCCTGGAGCAGGAAAGCTACATCATTGCCGAGGGCTGCCACGAGGGCCAGGGCTACCTGTACAGCAAGCCGCTGCCGGCGCGCGAGCTGACCCTGTTCCTGCGCCAGGCCCAGCGCAGCCAGGCGGTGAGCCTGTAGACCTGTCGAATTTGCTTACATCTTCGCGGTTTACATGAAATGCATATCCTTCGCATCATTGCGCCGTTTTAACGAGCCTGCGGGCTCGTTTCCCCCTCACGACGCAGGATATCGCCATGACCTACATGCCCCTGGCCGCCGGCCTGCTGGCCATCGCCGTCTCGCTCGCCGGTTGCGGCGACAGCAAGGAAGACAAGCGCAGTGCCGCCCAGGTGCCGAGCGCCTCCAGCAGCACCGCGACCGGCAAGAAGAGCGTCGACGAGGTTGCCGCCCACGCCGTGGTAGCCCACTACGCCGACCTGGTGCAGGCGGTGTTCAGCGACGCCCACACCAGCGCCCTGGCGCTGCAGCAGGCCATCGCCACCTTCCTCGCCACCCCGGACGCCACCACGCTCAAGGCGGCCCGTGAGGCCTGGGTGGCGGCCCGGGTGCCGTACCTGCAGAGCGAAGTGTTCCGCTTCGGCAACCCGATCATTGACGAGTGGGAAGGCCAGGTGAACGCCTGGCCGCTGGACGAAGGCCTGATCGACTACGTCGACGCCAACTATGAGCCGGCGCTGGGCAACCCGGCGGCCACCGCCAACATCATCGCCAACGCGCAGATCCGCATTGGCGAAGACAAGGTCGATGTCACCCAGATCACCCCCGAGGCACTCGCCAGCCTCAACGAGCTGGGTGGTTCCGAGGCCAACGTCGCCACCGGCTACCACGCCATCGAGTTCCTGCTGTGGGGCCAGGACCTCAATGGCACCGGGCCGGGCGCCGGCAATCGCCCGGCCTCCGACTACCTGGAAGGCCCGGGCGCCACCGGCGGGCATAACGACCGCCGCCGGGCCTACCTGACGGCCGTGACCCAGCTGCTGGTCAGCGACCTGGAGGAGATGCTCGCCCAGTGGCAGCCTGGCGTGGCAGACAACTACCGTGCCGCGCTGGTAGCCGAGCCTGGGGAGAAGGGCCTGCGCAAGATGCTGTTCGGCATGGGCAGCCTGTCCCTGGGCGAGCTGGCGGGGGAACGGATGAAGGTCTCGCTGGAGGCCAACTCGCCGGAAGACGAGCACGACTGCTTCAGCGACAACACCCACCATTCGCACTTCTACGACGCCCTGGGCATCCGCAACGTCTACTTGGGCGAATACACCCGCCTGGACGGCACCCGGCTGAGCGGCCCGAGCCTGTCGGCGCTGGTGGCCAAGGCCGACCCCGCCACCGATGCGGCGTTGCGCGCCGACCTCGATGCCACCCAGGCGCGCATGCAGGCCATGGTCGACCGCGCGAACCAGGGCGAGCACTACGACCAGTTGATCGCCGCCGGCAACACCGCTGGCCAGCAGGTGGTGCGCGACGCCATCGCCGCTCTGGTCAAGCAGACCGGCAGCATCGAACAGGCCGCTGGCAAGCTGGGCATCACCGACCTCAACCCCGAGACGGCCGAACATACGTTCTAGCAGCGGCGTTCTAGCAGCGGCGACAGAGTAATTTGTATCAAACATTGACCCCGGCCGGTTACGGCCGGGGTGCCTGATAAGCTTGCCCCCTGCCCTTCACTGCTGGATCCTCGATGTCATCGCTCCTCCCTCGCCTCGGCGCCCTGCTGCTCACCCTGTGCCTGGGTGGTTGTGGCGAAGCCGTGCGGCTGGAAGACGAGGAACCGGAAGAGGCCCTGGCCGGGGGCGCCGGTACCGTCGGCCACCGCGACGTCAACGCCTTCGCCCAGCCCTCCGCCAACCTGAGCGCCGAGCGCAAGCTCGACTTCAGTGCCGGCAACAGTTTCTTCCGCAGCCCCTGGGTCATCGCCCCTGCCACCACCACCGCGCGCGACGGCCTGGGGCCGCTGTACAACACCAACGCCTGCCAGAACTGCCACATCAAGGACGGCCGCGGCCACCCACCCGGACCGGACGCCACCAGCGCCGTGTCGATGCTGGTGCGCCTGTCCATACCCGATACCACCCAGCAGGCAGCGCTCATCGAGCGCCTGGGCGTCAACCCCGAGCCGGTGTATGGCACCCAGCTGCAGGACATGGCCGTGCCTGGCGTGCACCCCGAGGCCAGGGTGCGCGTGGCCTACGAGCCGTACCCGGTGACGTTCGACGACGGCACCACGGTGCAACTGCGCAAGCCACGGCTGCTGATCACCCAGCTGGGCTACGGCCCCCTGCACCCCCAGGCGCGGCTTTCCGCCCGAGTGGCGCCGCCGATGATCGGCCTGGGGCTGCTGGAAGCCATACCCGTGGCCGCGATCCTGGCCAACGCCCAGGCCCAGGCCGCCACGGATGATGGCGTGCAGGGCCGGCCCAACAGGGTCTGGGACGATGCCCAGGGCAAGACCGTGATCGGCCGCTTCGGCTGGAAAGCCGGGCAGCCCACGCTGAACCAGCAGAACGCCCACGCCTTCGCCAACGACATGGGCCTGACCACCGGCCTGCAGCCCCGCGACAATTGCACCGCCGCGCAGGTCGGCTGCCTGCGCGCCGCCCACGGCGGCCACCCGGAGGTCAGCGACAACATCCTGCGCCTGGTGCTGTTCTATACCCGCAACGTGGCCGTGCCGGCGCGCCGCGACGTGGGCTCGCCCCAGGTGCTGGCCGGCAAGCAGCTGTTCAAGCAGGCCGGCTGCCAGGCCTGCCACACGCCGCACTACATCACCGCCGCCGATGCCGCCGAGCCGGAGCTGGCGAACCAGCGCATCCGCCCCTACACCGACCTGCTGCTGCACGACATGGGCCCGGGCCTGGCCGACGACCGCAGCGAGTTCGCCGCCGGGGGCCAGGACTGGCGCACCCCGCCGCTGTGGGGCCTGGGCCTGACCGAAACGGTCAGCGGCCACACCCAGTACCTGCACGACGGCCGTGCCCGCGATGCCATGGAAGCCGTGCTGTGGCACGGCGGCGAGGCCGCAGCGGCGCAGCGCCAGGTGCTGTCCTTCAACGCTGCCCAGCGCGCCGCGCTGCTGGCCTTCCTGAATTCACTTTGAGTCTTGCCACGGAGCCCTGAATGTTTCGTCCCACCCTGCTGTTCACCAGCCTCGCCGCCCTGCTCCTCGGTGCCTGCACGCCCCAGGACCGCCAGGCAGCCACCAGTGCGGCCATTGCCAACCAAGTCATCCTGCCCACCTACAGCCGCTGGGTGGCGGCCGACCAGCAGCTGGCCATCAGCGCCCAGGCGTTCTGCCAGGGCAGCGCCAGCCTGGCCACCGCCCGGGCCGACTTCCTCCATGCCCAGCGCGCCTGGGCGCAGCTGCAGCCGTTGCTGATCGGCCCGCTGGCCGAAGGCAACAGCACCTGGCAGGTGCAGTTCTGGCCGGACAAGAAAAACCTGGTGGGGCGCCAGGTCGAGCAGTTGGTGAACGCCGACGCCACTGTAGACGCCGCCAGCCTGGGCAAGGCCAGCGTGGTGGTGCAAGGCTTGTCGGCCTACGAATACATCCTCTTCGACGCGCGCCTGGACCTGGCCGACGCCAGCCAGAAAGCCCGCTACTGCCCGTTGCTGGTGGCCATCGGCGAGCACCAGCAACAGCTGGCGCAGGACATCCTCGGCCAATGGCAAGGCGACCAGGGCATGCTCTGGCAGATGAGCCATTTCCCCAACCCGCGCTACGCCGATTCCCAGGAAGCCATCGCCGACCTGCTGCGTGCCCAGGTCACGGCGCTGGACACCCTGAAGAAAAAGCTCGGCACGCCCATGGGCCGCCAGAGCAAGGGCATCGCCCAGCCAATGCAAGCCGAGGCCTGGCGCAGCGAGGCTTCACTGCACAGCCTGCAGGCCAGCGTCAGCGCCGCCCAGACAGTCTGGGCCGGGGTCGACGGCAACGGCCTGCGCGGGTTGCTGGGCAAGGACCAGCAAGCCCTGGCCCAGCGCATCGACGGTGCCTACGCCGAGGTGCAGCAGTGGTTTGCCGAGCATCAAGGGCCGCTGGCCGAGCTGCTGGCCAGCCCCGCCGGGCGCCAGCAGCTGGAAACGCTCTATGACCGCCTGAACGTGCTGCACCGCCTGCACGAAGGCGAGCTGGCCAAGGCGCTGGGCATCGCCCTGGGCTTCAACGCCAACGACGGTGACTGAACATGGGCCTGGCACAGTGGTGCAAAAACCTCCTGGCCCCCGCCTCGCCGGGCGGCCTGCTGCTGTCGGCACGCGATGACGCCGAGGGCCGGCACTATGCCGTGGGCTATCGGCAGGATGGGCGCGAGGTGTTTGCAACCGCCGTGTCCCAGCGCTGCCACGCCGTCATCGAACATCCACGGTTGCCGCTGGCACTGTTCGTGGCCCGCCGGCCGGGCACCGAATGCTACCTGCTGGACCTGCGCGACGGCCGCCTGGTGCAGACGCTGGCCGCGGCGCCGGACCGGCATTTCTATGGGCACGCCGTCATCCATGCCAGCGGCGACTGGCTATACACCACCGAGAACGACACCCGCGACCCGGGCCGCGGGGTCGTCGGCGTCTACCGCTTCGAGGGCCAGCGCCTGGCCCCTGCGGGCGAACTGTCGAGCCATGGCATCGGCCCCCACGAGCTGGCCTGGATGCCCGACGGCGAGACCCTGGTGGTCGCCAACGGCGGCATCCGCACCGAGGCCGAGAGCCGGGTGGACATGAACCTTGAGGCCATGACCCCCAGCCTGGTGCTGATGGGCCGCGACGGCACGCTGCACAGCCGCGAGACCCTGGCGCAACCCATGAACAGCATCCGCCACCTGGCTATTGCCAGCGACGGCACGGTGCTGGCCTGCCAGCAGTTCATGGGCGCGGCCGATGACAGCGCGCCGTTGCTGGCAATCAAGCGACCGGGCCAGGCGTTCCAGCCGTTTCCGGTGGCCGAGGCGCAGCTGCGGTGCATGGCCCACTACAGCGCCAGCGTGGCGGTGCATGACACCCTGCGGCTGGTGGCACTGACGGCGCCACGGGCCAACCGATGCTTCATCTGGGACCTGGACAGCGGCGCGCTACGCCTGGAAATGCAACTGGCCGATTGCGCCGGGGTGGCGGCGGTGCCCCAGGGCTTCGTGGTCACCTCCGGCCAGGGCCGCTGCCGCCTGGTGGACTGCCGCACCGCTACGCCGGTGGCCACGCCGTTGAGGTTGCCGGCGGGGTTCTGGGATAACCATCTGCGCAGGCCGTGACGCGCCTGTGTGGGAGCTGGCTTGCCAGCGAGCTGTTGATTGAGGCCCGAAAAGCTCGCTGGCAAGCCAGCTCCCACAGAAACCCGTATACAGCGGCTATGATTTGTACACGTAATATCCAGAAATACAGCGCAGTGGCGCCCCGCGCCTTACAAGAATAATGTGCTGCAACTCTCAGCTTCGCTTTCCAGGGAAACGGAATATGTTGCGCCGCCGCATGCTCACCATGTTGGGGATCGTGCTGGTGGTCGTCCTGCTGCTCGGTGGTTACAAGGCATGGTCGATCTACCAGCAGGTCCGGATGTTCTCGGCCCCCAAGCCGCCCGTTGCCGTGGCCGTCGCCACTGCCAGCGAACGCGCCTGGCAAGCGCGGCTGCCGGCGGTGGGCAGCCTCAAGGCGCTGCAGGGCGTGAACCTGAGCCTGGAAATCGCCGGCACGGTGCGCGCCATCCAGTTCGAGTCCGGGCAGCAGGTCAAGGCCGGCCAGCCACTGCTGCAACTGGACAGCGACGTCGAGACCGCGCTGCTGGGCACCGCCCAGGCCGACCTGGGCCTGGCCCAGCTCGACTACGGCCGCGGCGCGCAACTGGTGGACAGCCGCGCCATCTCCAAGGGCGAGTTCGACCGCCTCAACGCCGTGCTGCTCAAGAACAAGGCGACCGTCGCCCAACTCAAGGCCAGCCTGGCCAAGAAGAACATCGTGGCCCCGTTCAGCGGCACCATCGGCATCCGCCGGGTCGACGTTGGCGACTACCTGGCCAGCGGCACGGTCATCGCCACCCTGCAGGACCTCAGCAGCCTCTACGTGGACTTCTACGTGGCCGAGCAGGCCATCCCGCAGCTCCACGTCGGCCAGCCCGTGCTGGTCACCGTGGCCGCCTACCCGGGGCAGACCTTCGAAGGCACCATCAGCGCCCTCAACCCCAAGGTCGACGACAGCACCCGCAACATTCTCATCCGCGCCACCCTGGCCAACCCCCAGGGCAAGCTGCTACCCGGCATGTTCGCCAACCTGCAGGTGGTACTGCCCCAGCCGCATAACCAGGTGGTGGTGCCCGAGGGCGCCGTGGCCTACACCCTGTACGGCAACTCGGTGTACGTGGTCGGCGAGAAAAAGGACGAGCAAGGCAAGCCGGTCACCGGCGCCGACAACAAACCAGTGCTGGTGGCCGAGCGGCGCTTCGTCGACACCGGCGAGCGCCGCGACGGCCTGGTCATCGTCAGCAAGGGGCTGAGCGCCGGCGAGCAGGTGGTCACCGGCGGCCAGCTCAAGCTCACCAGTGGTGCCGCGGTAAGCGTCAGCCCCGACGCTACCCTCAAAGCCCACTGACAGGAGCACGGCCATGGCCTTTACCGACCCGTTCATCCGCCGCCCGGTGCTGGCCAGCGTCATCAGCCTGTTGATCGTGCTGCTGGGTTTCCAGGCGTGGAGCAAGCTGAGCATCCGCCAGTACCCGCAGATGGAAAACGCCCTGATCACGGTCACCACCGCCTACCCCGGGGCCAACGCCGAGACCATCCAGGGCTACATCACCCAGCCGCTGCAGCAGAGCCTGGCCAGCGCCGAAGGCATCGACTACATGACCTCGGTCAGCCGGCAGAATTTTTCGGTCATCTCCATTTACGCGCGCATCGGCGCCGACAGCGACCGGCTGTTCACCGAGCTGCTGGCCAAGGCCAACGAGGTCAAGAACAAGCTGCCCCAGGACGCCGAGGACCCGGTCCTCAGCAAGGAGGCCGCCGACGCTTCGGCGCTGATGTACATCAGCTTCTACAGCGACCAGCTCAACAACCCGCAGATCACCGACTACCTGTCGCGGGTCATCCAGCCCAAGCTGGCGACGCTGCCGGGCATGGCCCAGGCCGAGATCCTCGGCAACCAGGTGTTCGCCATGCGCCTGTGGATCGACCCGGTGAAGCTGGCCGGCTACGGCCTGAGCGCCAACGACGTCACCGACGCGGTGCGCCGCTACAATTTCCTGTCGGCCGCCGGCGAGGTCAAGGGCGAGTACATCGTCACCAGCGTCAACGCCGCCACCGACCTGAAATCCACTGAAGGCTTCGCCGCCATCCCGCTCAAGACCGACGGCGACAGCCGCGTGCTGCTGGGTGACGTGGCGCGGGTGCAGATGGGCGCCGAGAACTACGACACCGTCAGCTCCTTCAACGGCACGCCCTCGGTGTACATCGGCATCAAGGGCACGCCCGGCGCCAACCCGCTGGACGTGATCCGCGAGGTGCGCAAGCTGATGCCCGAACTCGAAGGCCAGCTGCCACCCAACCTCAAGGCTTCCATCGCCTACGACGCCACGCTGTTCATCCAGGCCTCGATCGACGAGGTGGTGAAGACCCTGTTCGAGGCCGTGCTGATCGTCATCGTGGTGGTGTTCCTGTTCCTCGGCGCGTTGCGCTCGGTGATCATCCCGGTGGTGACCATTCCGCTGTCGATGATCGGCGTGTTGTTCTTCATGCAGCTCATGGGCTACTCGATCAACCTGCTGACCCTGCTGGCCATAGTGCTGGCCATCGGCCTGGTGGTGGACGATGCCATCGTCGTGGTGGAGAACATCCACCGGCACATCGAGGAAGGCCGCACGCCGTTCGACGCAGCGCTGGAAGGTGCCCGGGAAATTGCCATGCCGGTGGTGTCGATGACCATCACCCTGGCCGCCGTGTACGCGCCCATCGGTTTCCTCGAGGGCCTGACCGGCGCGCTGTTCAAGGAGTTCGCCCTCACGCTCGCAGGGGCCGTGGTGATCTCCGGCATCGTCGCCCTTACCCTGTCGCCAATGATGTGCGCCCTGCTGTTGCGCGCCGATCCCGACCCCAAGGGGCTGGCCCACCGCCTCGACCAACTGTTCGAGGGCATCAAGCAGCGCTACCAGCGCCTGCTGCACGCCACCTTGCAGACCCGCCCGGTGGTGGTGGTGTTCGCGCTGATCGTGCTGTGCCTGATCCCGGTGTTCCTCAAGTTCAGCCAGTCGGAGCTGGCGCCCGCGGAAGACCAGGGCATCATCTTCATGATGGCCACCGCGCCGCAGCCCACCAACCTCGACTATTTGAACACCTACACCGACCAGTTCCTGGGCATCTTCAAGGACTTTCCCGAGTACTACTCCTCGTTCCAGATCAACGGCTTCAACGGCGTGCAGTCGGGCATCGGCGGCTTCCTGCTCAAGCCCTGGAACGAGCGCAGCCGCACGCAGATGCAGCTGTTGCCCGAGGTGCAGGCGCGCCTGGCGCAGATCCCCGGCCTGCAGATCTTCGGTTTCAACCTGCCGGCGCTGCCCGGCACCGGCGAGGGCCTGCCCTTCGAGTTCGTGATCAACACCGCCAACGACTACGAGTCGCTGCTGGACGTGGCCCAGCGGGTCAAGGACCGCGCCCAGGCCACCGGCAAGTTCGCCTTCCTGGACATCGACCTGGCTTTCGACAAGCCCGAGGTGGTGGTGGATATCGACCGCGCCAAGGCGGCGCAGATGGGCGTGTCGATGCAGGAACTGGGCGGCACCCTGGCCACCCTGCTGGGTGAGTCGGAGATCAACCGCTTCACCCTCGATGGCCGCAGCTACAAGGTCATCGCCCAGGTGGAGCGCGCCTACCGCGACAACCCCGAGTGGCTGAACCAGTATTACGTGCGCAACAACCAGAACCAGCTGCTGCCGCTGTCCACCCTGATCACCGTCAGCGAGCGGGCGCGCCCGCGCCAGCTCAACCAGTTCCAGCAACTGAACTCGGCGATCATCCAGGGCTTCCCCATCGTCAGCATGGGCGACGCGGTGCAGACGGTACGGCAGATCGCGGTCGAGGAAGCGCCAGCCGGCTATGCCTTCGACTACGGCAGCAGCGCCCGCCAGTACGTGCAGGAAGGCAATGCCCTGTGGGTCACCTTCGGCCTGGCGCTGGCGATCATCTTCCTGGTGCTCGCCGCTCAGTTCGAAAGCTTCCGCGACCCGCTGGTGATCCTGGTGACCGTGCCGCTGTCCATCTGCGGCGCGCTGATCCCGCTGTTCCTGGGCTGGTCGAGCCTGAACATCTATACCCAGGTGGGGCTGGTGACCTTGATCGGGCTGATCAGCAAGCACGGCATCCTGATCGTCGAATTCGCCAACCAGCTGCGCCGGGAAAAAGGCCTGGACGCGCGGGAGGCGGTGGAGCAAGCGGCAGCGATTCGCCTGCGGCCGGTGCTGATGACCACCGCGGCCATGGTCTTCGGCATGGTGCCGCTGATCCTGGCCACCGGCGCCGGTGCGGTCAGCCGCTTCGACATCGGCACCGTGATTGCGACGGGCATGTCGGTGGGCACCCTGTTCACGCTGTTCGTGCTGCCGTGCGTGTACACCCTCATCTCCAGGAAAACCCCGTAGCAGCGGCCGCCAGGCCGAGTCCCGGGCGCCCCACGGATGCAAAAAGGCCCCGTCCTTGACGGGGCCTTCGGGCCGATCGGTATGGCAACCTCAGCCCTTGCGTCCCTGGGCCATGCCGAACACGAACAGGAGCAGGTCCTGGTCCGGCCGCACCGCCACCTGGGATTTGGCCGCTCGAGGCAGGGGGCAAGCCCCCGCGCCCGTTTCAACACTCAGCACACCCGGCCGAGGTTGATCCAGGGCTGCAATCGCAGCAGTGCTGACCGCCAGGGCAGCGAGCAAAAACAAACCTCGAGCAATTTCTAGTTTCATGACTCTAAACCTTTGATCGGGCTGCCAAACGCCGTCTTGTAAAAATAGAGCAGTTTGCTCCAGTCTGCGTCGCTGAACGACGAGTGGCGGCGCAGTTGCTTGAGGTCATGACGGGCCGCGCTCTGGGCGCTGAACCGCTGGCGGCACTTCTCCAGGTCCAGGGTGGCGATCTCCGGTCGCGCTGCTGCGCCCTCGCCCACTACCCGCAGGAAAATGTGTTTTGCATAAAGGCAACTGTGCTGCCAACGGCCCTTGTGCATGCGCGCCAAGGTGTCGGCCAGTTGCTTGAGTATGGCTTCATGCAGCGCTTCACCGTAGTGCGCGCGGTCATGGCTTTCATACCACTGGTCGATTTCCTGGAACCCATCCAGGGCCTCGGTGACCAGCAGTGCACGCCACTGGCCCTGGGTGTCACGCTGGGCACCGCAGAACACCAGTTTCGGCACGCCTACACCAAGGGCGGCAAGGCTCTGCAAGGCATCGCGCTCGCGCAGCACCGTCGGCCGCCCCATGGGGTGGCGCAGGCTGCGGTAGGTGTGCCCTACCTGGCGCTTGGCATACAGCAGTTGGCCATTGGCGGAATGCAGGCGCTGCACGCCGCTTTCGCCGCCGCGGCGCACGTTGGGCTCTTCCACCCATTCGCCCTGCTGGTTCCAGAAATAATCAAAGCGCGTGTCGGGCGCTGAAGGGCTTGGGGTCGCGTAGTCGACGGCCATCACCGGTACTCCTTGGCTAGGATGTGAACACGCCACACCGCATACAAATCGCGATCACCTTAGTCAGGCGGTCGTGAAAAATGTGTAGAAAACCTCAGTAAGCGAGCCGGGGTTTTACACAGGAACAATACTGGCACAGGGCCTTTAGTGCTACCCGGCAGTTAATCCGGCCGGTTCAGGCTGACCTGGAAGCAGCAGCCGTGGGGCTCGCGGGGGGTAAGGTCGACTTCCCAGCCCTGGTCATCGCAGATTCGTTGTACCAACGACAGGCCCAGGCCCAGGCCTTCGCCGCGCTTCTCGGTGGCGCGCACGAACGGCTGGAACACCGCCAGGCGCTTCTCCTCGGGAATGCCGATGCCGCTGTCTTCGACCTTGAAGCCGCCCGGTTCAAGGGTCAGGCGGATGAAGCCTGCGTCGGTGTAGTGCAGCGCGTTGCGCAGCAGGTTGCCCATTACCGCGAGCATGAAGGTGGCGTTGTAGCGGGTGTCGGGCAGCTCGGTACGCGCTACTTCCAGGGTCAGGCCCTTGTGCTCGATGGGGCCGCGCCACAGGCCCAGCAGGTTGTCGGCCACTTGGTCGAGCGTCAGCTGCGCGCTCATCTCCGAGTCGTTGCGCTGGGCCCGGGCGAGCATCAGGAAGGTCTGCACCAGCTCGCGCATTTCCTCGCAGGCGCGGGCGATGCGCTCTACCTGGGCACGGGCGCGGCCATCCAGCGCAGGGTTTTCCAGCAGCAGTTCGCAGGACGTGGCCAGTACCATCAACGGCGTGCGCAGTTCGTGGCTGACGTCGCTGGTGAACAGGCGCTCGCGGCTCAAGGCATCGCGCAAGCGGCCCAGGGTAGCGTCGAAGGCCACGGCCAGCTCACCCACCTCGTCTGCCGCGTAGTCCGGGGCCAGCGGCGGGGCCAGGCCCAGCAGTTGGTCACGGTGGCGCACTTGCCGGGCCAGGCGCACCACGGGGGCCATCACCCGCCGCGCCAGCACCCATCCGAGGAACACCGCCAGGGCCAGGCTGAGCACGAAGCCCACCACCACCACGGCGAACAGCACGCGCTCGCGCTCTTCGAAATCGCTCTGGTCCTGCAGTAGCACGTACCGGCGGCCATCGACGATTTCAACCATGGCGTGGTACGACAGGTCGCCACGGAACACTTCATGGAAACCGGCGCTCAGGTGGCGCAGGTCCTTGGGCAAGGCATAGTCACCGCGGCCGCTGCTGTAGTAGAACAGCTGGTCGGGCTCGGGCCGATGGTTCCAGTCGCTGACGTTGTCCATCAGCAGCAGGCGTTGCAGGTCGCCGCCCAGCCCCGCCGAAATCAGCTTTTCCTCGACCAGGTGCACCGTGGCCACGATGCCCACGGCGAAGGCGCCGGCCACCAACGCGCTCATCAACGCAAAGGCGATGATGATCCGTTGCGCGAGGCTTTGCTTAAACTCCATCTTTGCCCTCGGCCAGGCGGTAACCCACGCCATGTACCGTTTGCAGCAGCGGTTTGTCGAACGGCTTGTCGATCACCTGGCGCAACTGGTGCACGTGGCTGCGCAGGCTGTCGCTGTCCGGGCAGTCGTCGCCCCACAGCGCTTCTTCCAGCACTTCGCGGCGCAGCACGTGGGGGCTCTTCTGCATCAGCACCGCCAGCAGCTTCAAGCCGACCGGGTTGAGCTTCAGGGTACGGCCCTGGCGCGACACCTCGAGGGTATCCAGGTCGTAGCTCAGGTCGCCGACCTGCAGGCTGCGACGACCGCCGCCCTGGGCGCGGCGCAGCACCGCTTCGATGCGCGCGGCCAGCTCCGACAGCGCGAACGGCTTGACCAGGTAGTCGTCGGCACCGGAGCGGAAGCCCTGCAGGCGGTCGTCCAGCTGGTCGCGGGCGGTGAGCATGATCACCGGGGTTTCCCGGCGCGCGTCTTCGCGCAGGCGCTTGCACAGGGTGTAGCCGTCGATGCCGGGCAACATGATGTCGAGCACGATCAGGTCGTAGTGCTCGGTGGCCGCCAGGTGCAACCCCGACAGCCCGTCCTGGGCACAGTCGACGGTGTAGCCCTTCAGGCCCAGGTAATCCGCGAGATTGGCCAGGATGTCGCGGTTGTCTTCAACCAATAGAATTCGCATGGGCAGGTTCTCCATCCAGTGTGTTTGCCCTTGGGCGCAGGCAGCTTACGGCGTTAGGCCCCCGAGGGCCAGTGGTGGCGCCCGCGGGCATAAAAAAACCCCGCGCAAGGCGGGGTTCTTTTTAAAGCGGGTAAGGCTGGCTTACATCATGCCGCCCATGCCACCCATGCCGCCCATGTCTGGCATGCCGCCAGCTGCAGGAGCGTCTTCCTTGATCTCGGCGATCATGGCTTCGGTGGTGATCATCAGGCTGGCGATCGAGGAAGCAGCCTGCAGTGCCGAACGGGTCACTTTGGCTGGGTCCAGGATACCCATCTGGATCATGTCGCCGTATTCGCCAGTGGCAGCGTTGTAGCCGAAGTTACCTTCGCCTTGCTTGACCTTGTCGACAACCACGCTTGGCTCGTCACCGGAGTTGGCAACGATCTGGCGCAGCGGTGCTTCAACAGCACGACGCAGCAGAGCGATACCGACGTCCTGATCGGCGTTGTCGCCTTTCAGGCCAGCGATGGCTTGCAGCGAGCGGACCAGGGCCACGCCACCGCCAGGTACCACGCCTTCTTCAACGGCTGCACGGGTAGCGTGCAGGGCGTCTTCAACACGGGCTTTCTTCTCTTTCATTTCAACTTCGGAGCCAGCGCCAACCTTGATCACTGCAACGCCGCCGGACAGCTTGGCCAGGCGCTCTTGCAGTTTTTCACGGTCGTAGTCGGACGAAGTGTCGGCCACTTGCTGACGGATCTGGGTAACGCGAGCCTGGATGTCAGCCTCAACGCCAGCACCGTCGATGATGGTGGTGTTTTCTTTCGACAGCACGACGCGCTTGGCGTTACCCAGGTGCTCCAGGGTAGTGCTTTCCAGGCTCAGGCCGATCTCTTCGGAGATAACGGTACCGCCGGTCAGTACGGCGATGTCCTGCAGCATGGCCTTGCGACGGTCGCCGAAGCCTGGAGCCTTGACGGCTGCAACCTTGACGATGCCACGCATGTTGTTCACAACCAGAGTCGCCAGGGCTTCGCCTTCAACGTCTTCAGCCACGATCAGCAGTGGGCGGCCGGCTTTGGCAACGGCTTCCAGCACTGGCAGCATTTCGCGGATGTTGGAGATCTTCTTGTCAACCAGCAGGATCAGCGGGCCGTCCAGCTCAGCGACCATGGTGTCTGGCTTGTTGACGAAGTAAGGGGACAGGTAGCCGCGGTCGAACTGCATGCCTTCTACGACCGACAGTTCGTTTTCCAGGCCCGAGCCTTCTTCAACGGTGATCACGCCTTCTTTACCGACTTTTTCCATGGCTTCGGCAATGATGTCGCCGATCGAGGAGTCGGAGTTGGCCGAGATGGTGCCGACCTGGGCGATGGCTTTCGAATCAGCGCATGGCTTGGACAGGCCTTTCAGCTCTTTGACGATGGCGATGGTCGCCTTGTCGATACCGCGCTTCAGGTCCATCGGGTTCATGCCGGCAGCGACGGCTTTCAGGCCTTCGTTGACGATCGACTGAGCCAGTACGGTAGCGGTGGTGGTGCCGTCACCGGCGTCGTCGTTGGCACGGGAGGCAACGTCTTTGACCAGCTGCGCGCCCATGTTTTCGAAGCGATCTTTCAGCTCGATTTCCTTGGCTACGGAAACGCCGTCCTTGGTGATGGTCGGAGCGCCGAAGCTCTTCTCGATGATCACGTTACGGCCTTTCGGGCCCAGGGTCGCTTTTACCGCGTCAGCCAGGACGTTTACGCCGGTCAGCATTTTCTTGCGGGCGGAGTCGCCGAATTTAACTTCTTTAGCAGCCATGATCGATTTCCTTGAATACTGGGTAGTAAAGGGAGAGCAGCGGGGTTATCAGCCTTCGATAACGGCGAGGATTTCGTTCTCGCTCATTACCAGCAGGTCTTCGCCGTCTACTTTCACGGTGTTGCTGCCGGAGTAAGGGCCAAACACGACCTTGTCGCCCACTTTCACGGACAGTGCACGCACTTCACCGTTGTCCAGCACTCGGCCGGTACCGACCGCGATGACTTCACCATTGTTGGCTTTCTCGGCAGCCGAACCTGGCAGAACGATACCGCCAGCGGTTTTCTTTTCTTCTTCGCTGCGACGGATAACGACGCGGTCATGCAGAGGACGAAGCTTCATTGTCGATCTCTCCTAATTATGGTTTTCAGCGGCCGGTGTCTGTACCGGCGTTGTGGTTCATCCGGCGGGGCCGGTCGCGGCTCGCTGCGCGAGACGCGGAATAATGTCTGGCAAAGCCAGAAACCTTGCGGTGACCCATACATGAGGTCGCCGGTTACGATTACAAGGGTGGGGGATAAAAATTTTTACAGCACACCCCCCTCCCAAGCACCAACCGCCTCCAGCTTTAGCTCTGGCTCTGGCTCTGGCTTTGGCTTTGGCTTTGGCTTTGGCTTTGGCTTTGGCTTTGGCTTTGGCTTTGGCTTTTGATGTTGCTGTTGATCTGGCTCTTGATCTTGGCCCCGTAAAGCGCCAGGGCCGACTGGAGGCGTCGATCAAGCGGTCCTCGGCGTAGCCGGGGAAGACGGAACCGGAGGCGCTTCTATTCCGGGCCGTCGTCCGCTTGAGCGACGCCGGAGGGAGGGGACCCGTAGCGCAGCGGAGGGCCCAAGCAGGGGCGAGCCCTTTTTGCTTCCTTTTTGGGGCGACTGCCAAAAAGGGAGTCGCCGTAAGGGCGAAACGGTCGGTGATCGCACCGCGAAAATGGATATGTCCAAAACTGTCAGAAGCAGGATCCGATCATCGTGAACATATCCATTTTCGATGGGTGATGCACAATCATCTTTTCGGCCTGCGGCCTCGGCCCTTCGGGCAGCCCGTTGATCGACGCCTCCAGTCGGCCCGGGCGCTTTACGGGGCATACAATCAAGATCAAAAGCCAGATCAAAAGCACATCAACAGCCAGATCAAAAGCCAGATCAAATGCAGATCAACAGCCAACAAAAACGGCCCCGAAGGGCCGTTTTTGTTTCAGTGGTGCAGCTTAATCGCGCTTCTCGAACTCACCTTCAATCACATTGGGCTCACGCCCCACCGCGTGATTAGCCGCCGGCCGCGCATGGCCTTCATAGGTCCGGCCATGCATCTCCTCGGCAAACGAACGCTGGCGCGACGCCTGCTCGCGAGCCTTGGCCTGCAGCTTGCCGGCAATCAGCTTGCGGGTGAACGGCAGCAGGCACAGCAGGCCCAGCACGTCGCTGATGAAACCTGGCAACAGCAGCAGGCCGCCGCCGATGGCCAGCATCAGCCCCTGGAACACCTGCTCGGCCGGCAGTTCGCCGCGTTGCAGGCTGGCACGGGCATTGAGGGCGGTGGCCAACCCGGCCACGCGCACCACCAGCACGCCAATGGCGGAGCCGGCAATGATCAGCGCCAGCGCCGGGAAGAACCCGATCGCCACGCTGACCTTGAAGAAGACGAAAAGCTCCAGCACCGGGAAGAGCAGGAACAACAGTAAAAAGACACGCATCAAGGTTTCCTCTGCGGAAGAACGACTTCCAGTAAACCTTAGATGACGTCGATGTTTCGTGAATTCAAGCCTCGACCTGCCCAGTCGTCGGCCAGACCTCGGCGTGGGCCAGTGAAACCAAGGCCTGGCGGACCTCCAAAGGAGTGTTACAAGGCTTTTCAAACGCCAGCCAGTACAACGCCTGGCCGATGCGCAGGTGCATGCCCTCGCTATCCACGCCGGCCAGTTGCGCCGGCACGTCCGCCGGCAACCCGGCCAGCTCCACGTAGTGGGCGATGGCCTTGGCGTGGTCGGCGTTCATGTGCTCAACCATGCCGGTCTCGGCCTGGCCGACGAAAGGGTTGGCCAGGGTGACCTGGTCCAGCCAGTGAATGGCGCCGAAACCGCCGATGTAGCGGTGGCGCACCGGCTCCAGCACCCAGAAATCGAAATCATGGGCGCGGTGGTAGTTGGCCGAATCCGGGAAGTAGCGGTAGTAACGCTGGGCCGCGGCCTCGATGGCAGCTTCGTCCTCCAGCTTGCGCGCCTGGGCCATCACCGTCAGCCGGCCGACGGCCTGCACATCCTCGGCGCCGCGCTCGCCCACCAACAGCGAGCACTTGGGGTCCTGCAGCAGGTTGTGGGTGTGCTGGGCGATGCGGCTGATGAGGATCAGCGGGTTGCCGGCCGCGTCCAGGCAGTACGGCACCACCGACCCGAACGGGAAGCCGGGCATGGACTTGGACAGGGTCGACAGCACGCCGCGGTATTCCTTGAGCAGCAGTTCACGGGCCTGACGCAGGGCTTTGGCGCTCACCTTGGGCTCCTTGGTGTAATAAAGGAAAGCCCAAAGGTAAACACTGGCAGACGGGTTGTCACCTGTACCGCGTCGTCCTCATCGCGACCAAGGTCTGATGTGGCCTAATTATCCCGGACACGCCCAAAGGAGCGGTAATCTACCGCTCAACCAAGAGGTGTTCGATGTCCCGACGTAATTTTTCGACAGAGTTCAGGCAAGAGGCAGCAGCCCTTGTTCTTGATAGTGGCTACACCACTCCAGAAGCCTGCAAAGCCATGGGCGTGGGCCCGACCGCACTGCGTCGGTGGGTGGAACAACTCCGCCAAGAGCGTTTTGGCATCACCCCTGAAACGGCCTCTGCCATGACGCCTGAACAACAGCAAATCCAGGCGCTGCAGGTAAAAATCCGCAAGCTCGAGCTGGAGAAGGAAATCTTAAAAAAGGCTACCGCTCTCTTGATGAACGATTCCCTCGATCGAAGGCTTTGATCGATGCGTTAAGTGAGCGTTTCTCGGTGACTGATTTGTGTCGTGTTTTTGGGATAAGCCGCAGCGGTTATTACGAGCATCTCAAGCGCCGCAATTGCCCCGATCCAGACCGGGAACGGCTGAAAACGTTGGCCACAGGGCTGCACGCCGAAAGTCGAGGCTCCATGGGCGCACGAGTATTGTCTGCGGCGCTCAAGGCCCAAGGCGAGCAGGTGGGGCGTTTTTTGGCCGGACGTTTAATGGCCGAGGCTGATTTGCGGAGCATTCAACGTCGGCCAAACCCTTATCGCCTGGCCACGGTGGAGGCAAAATTTGCACCCAATCTATTGGAGCGCCAGTTCGAAGTGTCGGCGCCCAATCGGGTTTGGTGTGGTGATATCACCTATATCTGGGCGGGGACGCATTGGCTCTATCTGGCGGCTGTCCTCGATCTGTATGCCCGGCGGATCGTGGGTTGGGCCATCTCCAAAAGCCCCGATTCGGCATTGGCGTGCAAGGCATTGGAGCTGGCTTATCAGGCCCGCGGAATGCCCGACAAGGTCATGTTTCATTCGGATCAAGGCTGTCAGTACAGCAGTGAGCTGTTTCGCGACAAGCTTGAAGGATTCGGGATGAGGCAAAGCATGAGCCGGCGTGGAAACTGCTGGGATAATGCACCGATGGAGCGTTTTTTCAGCAGCCTGAAGTCAGAATGGATACCCAAGAAAGGCTACCAGGACGAGGCGAAGGCCAGGCCGGATGTGCTTCGATACGTGATCCATCATTACAACCAGGTCCGGCTTCACAGCCATAACGAGTACCGCACGCCGGTGGAGCATGAAAGGCTGGCGGCGTAGCTCCTAAACAAATGTCCGGGATTGGTTGACCAGATCAGTCGGCTCCTACGCAAATCGTGGTAGGAGCCGACCTTGGTCGCGATGAGGACGGCGCCGCTTACCAGGCCACGCCGAAGCCTGCGGTGTAGCGGCTGGTGTTGAGGTCGGCGTTGCTGGAACCGGTCACCAGGTCCTTCTCGTACTTGAGGTTCAGCGACGCCCACTGCGTGACCTTGTAGCGCAGCCCCACTTCCGAATCCAGGCTGTAGTCGGCCACGCCACTGAGCGGCTTGCCCACTTCGCCGTTGGTGAAGAACTCCACGGTCTTGCCGATCAGGAAGCGGTTGTAGGCCCACTTCACGCCCACCGAGTAGAAGTCGGATTTGGCGCCGTCGGAGTATTCGTAAGTGCTGTGGTTGAGCAGCGAACCCAGCGAGAACGCGCCCAGTTCGTCATCCCAGAACTGGTAGCCCGGGCCGGTACCCACGGTGCGTTGCTTGGACAGGTCCTCGACGAAGTCACGCTTGACGTTGACGCGGCCCTGCCAGTACCACTTGTCGGTGATGAAGCGGTCCAGCGCGTACTCGGCGTTCCAGTTGTTGGTGCCGATCACGCCGTCGGTGGCCTCGCGGTTGTACTCGGCGTCCGCCGTGTGGCGCCAGCGGCCGCTGCGGGCGCTGGTCTTGAAGGCCAGGTTGTAGTCGTCGGTGTTGCTGTCGGCGCGCTTGAAGTCCAGGGCCGCGTCGATGTTACCCTTCCACACCAGGTCTTCGACCACCGGCTTGGGCTTGATGATCTGCTGGATGCTGGCCAGCTCGACGGTCTTGGGCGCCTCGCCGTTCTGCAAGGTCACCTTGCCGTCGTCGGAAGGCTTCAGGGCCTTGGCCTTCTGGCCGGTGTAGGCGTCCTGCTTGACCAGCAGCTCCTGGTCGCTTTCCAGGGTCTTGACCTGTTTCCAATCCAGGGCGACGGAGCCACCATACGGGGTGTCGAGCATCAATTTGCCACCGTCGAACACGGTGATCTTGCCGGTCAGGCGGTCGCCGTTCTTCATCCAGACCGTGTCGGCAAGGGCAGTGGTTGAGGCGCTGGCAATGGCGAGGCACATAAGGGTTCTGGACAGCATAAGCAGATTCGGGCTCGAGTTTTGAGGGTTTTTGAGGAAAGCCGGGCATCATCCGGATGGACAACTCCCGCGCAAGGAATGACCGACAAATGGCCAATGAGTTCAGCAATCGTTTGCAACCACCTGGTGACAAAAACCCTCCTGACCCGGCAGCGGAACGTCGCACGGCCCTGTATGTGGTGTTGTCCCAGGTGCCCGAAGGCAAGGTCGTGACCTACGGCCAATTGGCCGAAATGGCCGGGCTGGGGCGGGCTGCGCGGTGGGTGGGGCGGACCTTGAGCCAACTGCCTGAAGGCAGCCAGCTACCCTGGCACCGGGTGATAGGTGCCGGTGGTCGGATAAGTCTCGCCGCCGGTACCGTGGGAGGCGAGGAGCAACGGGCGCGGCTGCGTGCCGAGGGTGTAACTTTCATGAATAATCGGGTGGATATCCGTCGCCATGGCTGGCGTCCCATGGACCCTAACGGTTAGAGTGCGCGCTTTGTTTTCGTAAACTGAGGCAGATTCCAGCCCATGCCCCGTAAAACCTGGCGCGCCGCGCTCGCCGCTTATGCCAGCCCTTCGACGCTTGTCCTGTTGCTGCTCGGTTTCGCCGCCGGCCTGCCGTACATGCTGGTGTTCTCCACCCTCTCCGTCTGGCTGCGTGAAGCCGGCGTAGCCCGCGAGACCATCGGCTATGCCAGCCTGATTGGCCTGGCTTATGCCTTCAAGTGGGTGTGGTCACCCCTGCTGGACCAATGGCGCCTGCCATTCCTGGCGCGGATGGGCCGTCGCCGCTCCTGGCTGGTGCTGGCCCAGTCGCTGGTGATCATCGGCCTGATCGGCATGAGCTTCTGCGACCCGCAAAAACACCTGTCCTGGCTGATAGCCATCGCGGTCATGGTGGCGTTCGCCTCCGCCACCCAAGACATCGCCGTGGACGCCTACCGCCTGGAAATCGCCGACGACAACACCCAGGCGGCCCTGGCTGCCAGCTACATGGCCGGCTACCGCATCGCCGCGCTGCTGGCCACCGCCGGCGCGCTGTTCTTCGCCGAGGCGTTCGGCTCCACTGGCTACGCCTACCTGCACAAGGCCTGGGCCGGTACCTACATGCTGTTCGGCGTGCTGATGGTGCCGGCGCTGATCACCACGCTGGTGATGCGCGAGCCCGCGGTGCCGCTGCGCACCCAGCTGTCGGCCGGCCGCTACAAGTTCGGCCACCAGCTGGTGTCGGTGTTCGTGCTGATCGTCCTGCTGATCTCCGTGCCGGCCATGTTCACCCAGCTGTACAACACCGACTTCGCCAGCGTGATTTTCCACGGCGAGAGCCTGGTGAACCTGCTGATGACCGACCGTGCCTTCCTGCGCGCCATCCTCTACATCACCCTCACCGCCCTGTGCCTGTCGGCCATGGGCCGCCGCGGCCTGGCGCCGGTGCTGACCCCGGTGAGCGACTTCGTCACCCGCTACCGCTGGCAGGCGTTGCTGCTGCTGGGGCTGATCGCCACCTACCGCATGTCGGACACGGTGATGGGCGTGATGGCCAACGTGTTCTACATCGACCAGGGCTTCACCAAGGACCAGATCGCCAGCGTCAGCAAGATCTTCGGCCTGGTGATGACGCTGCTGGGCGCCGGCGTCGGCGGCCTGCTGATCGTGCGTTTCGGCATCCTGCCGATCCTGTTCATCGGCGGCGCCGCCTCGGCGGCCACCAACCTGCTGTTCCTGATGCTGGCCGACATGGGCCCGAACCTGCAGATGCTGATCGTGACCATCTCCCTGGACAACTTCAGTTCGGGCATGGCCACCTCGGCGTTCGTGGCGTACCTGTCGAGCCTGACCAACCTGAAGTTCTCGGCCACCCAGTACGCCCTGCTGAGCTCGATCATGCTGCTGTTGCCGCGCCTGATCGGCGGCTATTCGGGGGTGATGGTGGAGAAGTTCGGCTACCACAACTTCTTCCTGATCACCGCGGTGCTGGGCGTGCCCACGCTGTTCCTGATTGCCCTGCACTGGCACCAGGAAAGCCGCGGCAACCGCATGGAGGCAGTGGAAGAAGAAGTGGCAACGGAAAAACCGTAGCAGCGGCCCGCAGGCCGCGTCCTCAGGCACCACCGTGCCATGGCCGGACGCATGAAAAAGCCCCTGGAAAGGGGCTTTTCTGTTCTTACTGGGTGGCTTCCGACACCACTCGCACCACGCGCTGCGGGAACGGGATGTCGATGTTCGCCGCCCGCAGGCGGTCGCGGATCTCGGCGTTGATCATGTTGGTGACCCCGCCCATGTCCGAGGTGTTCACCCAGCAGCGCAGCGACACGGTGATCGAGCTGTCGCCCAATGCCGAGATCACCGCTTCAGGTGCCGGCGATTCCAGCACGCGCGGGTCCTTGGCCAGGTCCAGGAGGATTTCCCGGGCCTTCTGCAGGTCCGCGTCGTAGTCCACGCCGATGTCGTAGGTGATCTTGCGCGTTGGCTGGCGGTTGGTGTTGGTGATGATGCCGTTGGACAGCGGGCCGTTGGGCAGGATCACGGTCTTGTTGTCACCGGTGCGCAGCACGGTGTGGAAGATCATGATGTTGTCCACGGTGCCCTGCACGCCCTGGGCTTCGATCCAGTCGCCAATGCGGAACGGCCGGAACAGCAGGATCAGCACCCCACCGGCGAAGTTCGCCAGGCTGCCTTGCAAGGCCAGGCCCACGGCCAGGCCGGCGGCACCGATGGCGGCGACGAAGGAAGTGGTCTCGATGCCGATCATCGATGCCACGCTGACGATCAGCATCACCTTGAGGGCGATATTGGCCAGGCTGCTGATGAAGCCTTGCAGCGCCAGGTCGGCGTTGCGCAGGGCCAGCAGCTTGCCCACCCGCAGGGTCAGCTGGTTGATCAGCCACCAGCCGATGGCCAGGGTGACCACCGCCAACAGCACGCGGCTGCTGTACTGCATGATCATCGGGATCCAGGTCTGGGATTTCTGGACGAGTTGGTCCACTTCTGCGTTTACATCCATAAGGGCTCTCCTATTGCCGGTCGGCGCAATCGTTTCACCCGCGCCACGGGGGTGGGACGCCGCGAGCCCCGCTCAGGTTCCCTGCGACGTCCCCCGGGCAATCAGTCGCGGAAGTTGTTGAACTGCAGCGGCATGTCGAATTCCTTGGCGCGCAGGGCCGCGATGGCTTCCTGCAGGTCGTCGCGCTTCTTGCCGGTGACACGCACCTGCTCGCCCTGGATGGCGGCCTGGACCTTGAGCTTGGCGTCCTTGATGTGAGCGACGATTTTCTTCGCCAGCTCCTTGTCGATGCCTTCGCGCAGGGTGGCTTCCTGCTTCATCACCTTGCCCGAGGCATAGGCGTCCTTGACTTCCAGGCACTTCACGTCCAGCTTGCGCTTGACCAGCGCCAGCTTGAGGATCTCGATCATGGCTTCCAGCTGGAATTCGGCCTCGGCGGTCAGGGTAACGGTCAGTTCCTTGAACTCGATCGTGCCTTTGCCTTTCAGGTCGTAGCGGCGGTCCAGTTCCTTGACCGCGTTTTCCACGGCGTTGGTGACTTCGTGCTTGTCCAGCTCGGACACTACGTCGAACGAGGGCATGTAAAATTCTCCAAAAAAAACGGCGCAGCTCGGTACAGATGGAGCACGCCTGGCTTGACGGTTAAAATGCCGGGTCATTATAACGGTTGCCAGCAGTGCACAACGCCCCTTCATGCGCGAAGTTGCAGCCATGCGGTGGCAGATCGTCTCCCCAACCCCGTGAGTCACGTATGCCTAACCCGAATCTGAGCATTGTGCTGGTCCATGACGATCCCGCGCGGGCCGCGGCCCTCGCCGCGCAACTGCATGCCGCCGGCTACCACGCCGTCACCGCCTGTACCCACGCCGAGGCGCTGGGCCGCCAGGAGCGCCAGCCGGCAAGCCTGATGCTGCTCGAGGGCGCGCAGGGCCTGGCGCTGGCCGCGCGGGTGCGGCAGTTCGACGAGATGGGCGAGCACTACACCTACATCCTGCTGGTCAGCGACCAGCCGCCCGCGCCGCTGCTGGACGAAACCGCCGACCACGGCGTCGATGACGTGATCCACCCCCAGGCCCTGGCCGACCAGTTACCCGCGCGCCTACATGCCGCCGAGCGGCTTTACAACATCATCCAGCGCCTGCGCCAGGAAAACAGCCTGCTGCGGCAGAACATCGCCAGCCTCGAGCAACGCAACCTGGTGGACTCGCTCACCGGCCTGGGCAACGCCCGCTACCTGCGGCAGAAACTCACCGACAGCCTGCGCCAGGTGCAGGCCCGCGGTGGCGCCCTGTGCTACCTGCTGATCGGCCTGCAGAACGCCGGTGACCTGCAACGCGAGCACGGCAGCGAGGGCTTCGACGAGCTATTGCAGGGCGTGGGCCGGCGCCTGCAGCAGATGGTGCGGCCGCTGGACGTGCTGGGGCGCCTGGACGACCAGCATTTCGTGCTGCTGACCCTGCCACCCGACCTCAGCGAATGCGCACCCAGCAGCTTCAAGCGCCTGCACGACGGGCTCAACCTCAAGGCCTTCATGACCGCCGCCGGCCCCGTGGAAGTGGTGGCCGGCATCAGCCTGATCGGCGCCGACCGCGACAGCCTGCCCGACAGCCCGCAAGCGCTGTTCGAGGCGGCCCGCGAGCTGCTGGGCGAGTCCTACGACAGCGGCCTGGTCAGCGCCAGGCGCCTGCCGGTGCGCAGCGCATGAGCACGCCCTGGCACGTACTGGGCGCCGGCAGCCTGGGCACCCTGTGGGCTTGCCGCCTGAGCCGCCATGGCCTGCCAGTGACGCTGATACTGCGCGACGACGCCCGCCTGCGCAGCTACCAGGCGGCGGGCGGCCTGACCCTGGTGGAACAGGACGTCAGCCACCTGTACCCGCTGCCCGCCGAGACCTTCGACAGCCAGGCGCCCATCCAGCGCCTGCTGGTGGCCTGCAAGGCCTATGACGCCGAGCACGTGGTGGCACGGCTGGCACCGCGGCTGGCGGCCGGGGCAGAGGTCATCCTGTTGCAGAACGGCCTGGGCAGCCAGGATGCAGTGGCAGCGGCGGTGCCCCAGGCGCGCTGCATCTTCGCCTCCAGCACCGAGGGCGCGTTCCGCGCCCGGGACTGGCACGTGACGTTCGCCGGCCATGGCTTCACCTGGCTGGGCGACCCCGCCGCGCCCACCGCGCCGGTGTGGCTGGACGAGCTGGCGGGCGCCGGCATCCCCCACCAGTGGAGCCCGGACATCCTCACCCGCCTGTGGCGCAAGCTGGCCCTCAACTGCGCCATCAACCCGCTGACCGTGCTGCACGACTGTCGCAACGGCGGCCTGCAGCAGCACCCGGCGCAGGTGGCCACCCTGTGCGCCGAGCTGGCCGAACTGCTGGAGCGCTGCGGCCAGCCCGACGCTGCCAGCGACCTGCACGCCGAGGTGCTGCGCGTGATCCAGGCCACCGCCGCCAACTTCTCCTCCATGCATCAGGACGTCGCCCAGGGCCGCCGTACGGAGATCAGCTACCTGCTGGGCTACGCCTGCGCGGCCGCCGCCCGCCACCAACTGGCCCTGCCGCACCTGCAACAACTGCACGCGCGCCTGGTCCAACACCTACAGGCCCTGGGCCTGCCTAGCGTCTGAGCCCGGCGACGCTTTGATACACTCAAGGTTGAACGCCCTTTCCAGGAAGACGGAACCGTCAATGCCATTGCGCCAGCGCCTCGAAAACCTGCCGGTGGGGCAGAAACTGCTCGCCGCCCTGCTGGTCCTGCTGACCACCGTGCTGCTGGTCGCCAACCTGACCTTCATCAGCGCCGCCTACTGGATCTCCCAGGAAAGCATGGCGCCCCAGGCCCTGCAGACCATCGGCAAGCTGGTCACCAACCCGGCCCTGGCCATCGAGTCGCTGGACTCGCCGCAGAGCGCCCAGGCGTTGCTGGAGGAGCTCAACAGCTACTCGCCGCTGCGGGCGGCGGCGGTCTACGACACCGACGGCAAGCTGCTCGCGCAAACCCAGCACGGCCAGCAACTGAGGCTGCCCGAGCACTTCCGCAACGTCGAGAAGTGGCGCCAGACCGAATTCCGCAGCACCCAGGTGGTCAACCTGCCCCGCAGCGGCAAGCCGCCGGGGCACCTGCTGCTGATCGCCAGCAGCGAACTGCCCATGGCCTTCTACACCGGCACCCTCACCGCCAGCCTGGGCATCCTGGTGTTCAGCGTGCTGCTGTGGCTGGTGATTGCCCGGCAGATCAAGCGCCTGATCACCCAGCCCATCTACCGCCTGGAAGAACTGTCACGGCAGGTGACCCGCGAGGAGAACTACTCCCTGCGCGCCGCCCCCGGCAACCATGACGAAATCGGCAGCCTGGCCGAAGCGTTCAACACCATGCTGTCGCGCATCGAAGCCCGCGAACAACAGCTCAAGCGCGCCCGCGACGACTCCCAGGCCGCCTATGACCAGGCCCAGGGCCTGGCCGAGGAAACCCGCCACACCAACCGCAAGCTCGAGCTGGAAGTGCAGGTGCGCAGCAAGATCGAGAAGAAACTCACGGGCTTCCAGAATTACCTCAACAGCATCATCGACTCCATGCCCTCGGCGCTGATTGCCCTGGACGAACAGCTCTACGTGACCCAGTGGAACCAGGAGGCCAGCGCGCTTTCCGGCACGCCCCTGGACGAGGCCCTGAACCAGCCGATATTCCTTGCGTTCGAACCGCTGAAGCCGTTCCTGCCGCAGCTCAAGACCACCGTTGAACGCCACACCGTGGCCAAGATCGAGCGCGTGACCTGGGTGAAGGACGACGTGGCCCACCACTACGCCCTGACCTTCTACCCGCTGATGGGCGGCGCCGGCCGTGGCGTGGTGATTCGTATCGACGACATCAGCCAGCGCCTGTCCATGGAAGAGATGATGGTGCAGTCGGAGAAGATGCTCTCGGTGGGCGGCCTGGCGGCCGGCATGGCCCACGAGATCAACAACCCCCTGGGCGCCATTCTGCACAACGTGCAGAACGTGCGCCGGCGCCTGTCCGCCGACCTGCCGCGCAACGTCGAGGCCGCCGCCGAGGCCGGTATCGACCTGGCGACGGTCAACCGCTACCTGCTCAACCGCGAGATCCCGCAACTGCTCGACGGCATCCAGCAGGCCGGCGCACGGGCGGCGAAGATCGTCACCCACATGCTCAGCTTCAGCCGCCGCAGCAATCGCCAGCTGGCGCCCTGCGACCTGCCGGCGCTGATCGACCAGGCGGTGGAAATCGCCGGCAACGACTTCGACCTGGCCATCGGCTTCGACTTCAAGGGCCAGAACATCATCCGCCAATTCGACCCCAACCTGGGGCCGGTGCCTGGCACCGCCAACGAACTGGAGCAGGTGCTGCTCAACCTGCTGAAGAACGCTGCCCAGGCCATCCACCAGCGCCCCGAAGGCGGCGAGCCCGGGCGCATCACCCTGCGCACCCGGCTGAACCCGCCGTGGGCCGAGATCCAGGTGGAAGACAATGGCATCGGCATGCCCGAACAGGTGCGCAAGCGCACCTTCGAGCCGTTCTTCACCACCAAGGAAATCGGCCAGGGCACCGGCCTGGGGCTCTCGGTTTCCTATTTCATCATCACCAACAACCACAAGGGCCAGATGGAAGTGCAATCGACGCCGGGGCTGGGCACCTGCTTCACCCTACGCCTGCCGCTGACGGCCAGCACCGTCGCCACTCCCCTGTTGACCTCGGAGACTTGAACCATGGGCTTTCGCCTGTCGAAGATCTACACCCGCACCGGTGACAAGGGCGAAACCGGCCTGGGCGACGGCCGCCGCGTGGGCAAGGACCACCCCCGCGTGGAGGCCATTGGCGAGGTCGACACGCTGAACAGCCAGCTGGGCCTGCTACTGGCCGGCTGCGCCGAGGATTCGCGCCTGAGCGAGGTGCTGGACGCCTTGGCGCCGTGCCAGCACCGTTTGTTCGACCTGGGTGGCGAGCTGGCGATGCCGGCGTACCAGGCGCTGAACGCTGCCGAAGTGGAGCGGCTGGAACAGGTGATCGATGCCTGGAACGAAGAACTGGGCCCGCTGGAGAACTTCATCCTGCCGGGTGGCTCCACGCTGATCGCCCAGGCGCACGTGTGCCGCAGCCTGGCGCGTAGCGCCGAGCGCCGCTGCCAGCATTTGAATGCGGTGGAACCGCTGGGGGGCGTGGGGTTGGCCTACATCAACCGGCTGTCTGACCTGCTGTTCGTGGGGGCGCGCATCATCGCCCGACGCCAGGGTGTACCCGAGATCCTCTGGCAACCCGCCGCAAAACCCTGAACACCACCCCCCGTAGCCGCTGCCGCCAGGCTGCGCTGGCCCCATGCCTCACTGGAAATCTCCAGCGAACCCGAGGGCCAGCGCAGCCTGACGGCAGCGGCTACGCGATAGCGGCGTTTGAAATCACGCCTCTGGCCAGAAGGCGCGGATCCCGGCTACACCTTGCGCGCCCAGGTCCCAGGCGCGCTGCTTGTCGGCGGGGCCTACGCCACCCAGCAGGAACACCGGGTAGTTGAAGCCGGCGATCAGCTCGGCCGCCTGCTCCCAGCCCAGCGGTTGGGCACCGGGATGGGTCTGGGTCGGCTGCACCGGCGACAGGGTGACGAAGTCGACGCCCATCTGCTGCGCCAGCGCCAGCTCCTCGGCGTTGTGGCAGGAGGCTGCCAACAGCCGCTCACGAGGGAACGGGCGGCCCTTGCTGGCGTATTTGCGCAGCTGTTCGGCGGTCAGGTGCCAGCCGGCCGAGGGGAAGTCCCCCAGCCATTCCAGCGGGCCCTTGAGCATCAGCTGCGCCTTGCCGGCACACAGGCCCACCGCGTCCACGGCGAGGTCGCGGTACTTGGGGTCGTAGCCATTGGGCGCGCGCAGCTGCACCAGCCGCGCGCCGTTGGCGATGGCCTTCTGGATGCCACGCAGCAGCTCGGGGCCTTCCAGCTCGCCGGGGGTAATCAGGTATTCGCAGGCCAGCCCCGCCGCCTTGACGATCGGCCGGTTGGCTTCGGGGAATTCGTAGTTGGGCAACTCGCGGGCGGTGACCCAGGCCAGGGGTTGGCCTTCGGCGCCGTGGGGCTGGCCGGTGAAGGCCGACACTTCCCACACGTCCAGCAGCACCTGCTTGTCCGGGTAGTCGTGCTGCACCTTGATCAACGGGCGCGCCGCGGTCACGGTGATGCCCAGTTCCTCGGCCAGCTCGCGGCCCAGGGCGGCGCGCACGCTTTCGCCTTCTTCCACCTTGCCACCCGGGAACTCCCACAGGCCGCCCTGGTGCTGGGTGTCGGCGCGGCGGGCAATGAGGATACGGTTGTCAGCGCCACGGATGACCGCGGCGGCTACATGAATGCGTTTCACGGTACCTCCAGATGGACTGCGGGAGCTGGCAGGCCAGCTCCCGCAGACACTCATTACGTGCGGTATTCGGCGTTGATCTTCACGTATTCGTGGGACAGGTCGGTGGTCCAGATGGTTTCGCTGCAGTCACCACGGCCCAGCTCGATGCGAATGGTGATTTCCTCGCGCGCCATCACCGCCGAGCCCTGCTCTTCGGTGTAGGTGGCCGAACGACCGCCACGGCTGGCGATGCACACTTCGCCCAGGTACACGTCGATCTTGCTCACGTCCAGCTCTGGCACACCGGCACGGCCGACTGCCGCCAGAATGCGGCCCCAGTTGGGATCGGAGGCGAACAGCGCGGTCTTGATCAGCGGCGAGTGCGCCACGGCGTAGCCCACGTCCAGGCATTCCTGGTGGTTGCCACCGCCGTTGACCTGCACGGTGACGAACTTGGTGGCGCCTTCGCCGTCACGGACGATGGCCTGGGCCACTTCCATGCACACCTCGAACACCGCCTTCTTCAGCGCGTCGAACAGCGCGCCGCGGGCCTCGGTCACTTCCGGCAGGTTGGCCTGGCCGGTGGCGATCAGCATGCAGCAGTCGTTGGTGGAGGTGTCACCGTCGATGGTGATGCGGTTGAACGACTTGTTGGCGCCGTCCAGGATCAGGTCCTTGAGCACCGCCGGGGCCACTTTGGCGTCGGTGGCGATGTAGCCGAGCATGGTGGCCATGTTCGGACGGATCATGCCCGCGCCCTTGGAAATGCCGGTAACAGTGACCGTCACGCCGTCGATCACGAACTGGCGACTGGCGCCCTTGGGCAGGGTGTCGGTGGTCATGATGCCGGTGGCGGCAGCGGCCCAGTTGTCCACGGACAGGTCGTCCAGGGCAGCCTGCAGGGCGCCTTCGATCTTCTCGACCGGCAGCGGCTCGCCGATCACGCCGGTGGAGAACGGCAGCACCGCGCTGGCGTCGACGCCAGCCAGCTTGGCCAGGCTGGCGCAGGTGCGCTCGGCGGCCACCAGGCCAGGCTCACCGGTGCCGGCGTTGGCATTGCCGGTGTTGGTCAGCAGGTAACGCACGGTGCCCTGCACGCGCTGCTTGGCGATGATCACCGGCGCGGCGCAGAACGCATTCAGGGTGAAGACGCCAGCCACGCTCGAACCTTCGGCGCAGCGCATCACCACCACGTCCTTGCGCCCAGGGCGCTTGATGCCCGCCGAAGCGATGCCAAGCTCGAAACCAGCGACCGGGTGCAACGTTGGCAAAGGACCCAGACCAACAGCCATGTGAACACTCCTGCAAAGACGGACGCCGTGTTCCAGCACACGGCGCTAACGATGGAAAAACGCCGCGACGGCTGGAGCCGGTCGCGGCGCGGATGTTTCAGGTCAGGGCCGGATCGTCAGTTGATCTGGCCGTGACAGTGCTTGAACTTCTTGCCCGAACCACACCAGCACAGTTCGTTGCGGCCCAGCTTCTGGTCGTTGCGCACGGGGGCGGCGGCCAGGGCTACGTCTTCGCCCTCCTCGGCTACCAGCTGCGGCGCTTCAAGGCCAGGTGCCTCGGCGTGCTCGAACTGCATGCGCGCGGCCAGTTCCTCGGCTTCGCGGCGCAGGCGTGCTGCTTCCTCGGCCGGATCTTCGCGGCGTACCTGCACGTGCGACAGCACGCGGATGGTGTCGCGCTTGATCGAGTCCAGCAGTTCCTGGAACAGGGTGAACGACTCGCGCTTGTACTCCTGCTTCGGGTTCTTCTGGGCGTAGCCACGCAGGTGGATACCGTGACGCAGGTGATCCATGGTCTGCAGGTGATCTTTCCACAGGTCGTCGAGCACGCGCAGCAGGATCTGCTTCTCGAAGGTACGCAGGGCATCGGCGCTGGCCTGCTCTTCCTTCTCGTTGTAAGCCTCCAGCAGTTCAGCCAGCAGCTTCTCGCGCAGGGTTTCCTCGTACAGGTGGTCGTCTTCGTCCAGCCACTGCTGGATCGGCAGCTTCACGCCGAAGTCGCTCAGCAGGGTCGCTTCCAGGCCAGCCACGTCCCACTGCTCGGGCAGCGACTGTGGCGGGATGTGGGCGCTGACGGTGCTGTCCAGGACTTCCTGGCGGAATTCGGCGATGGTGTCGCCGATGTTCTGCGCGGCCAGCAGGCTGTTGCGCATGTGGTAGATGACTTTACGCTGTTCGTTGGCAACGTCGTCGAACTCCAGCAATTGCTTGCGGATGTCGAAGTTGCGGCCTTCTACCTTGCGCTGGGCCTTCTCGATGGCGTTGGTGACCATGCGGTGCTCGATGGCCTCGCCGGACTGCATGCCCAGGGCCTTCATGAAGTTCTTCACCCGGTCGGAGGCGAAGATGCGCATCAGGCTGTCTTCCAGCGACAGGTAGAAACGGCTCGAACCGGTGTCACCCTGGCGGCCGGCACGGCCACGCAGCTGGTTGTCGATACGGCGCGATTCGTGACGCTCGGAGGCGATCACGTGCAGGCCGCCCGATTCCAGCACTTGCTGGTGGCGCTTCTGCCAATCGGCCTTGATCTGGGCGATCTGCTCGGGGGTCGGGTTTTCCAGGGAGGCAACTTCCACTTCCCAGTTGCCGCCCAGCAGGATGTCGGTACCACGACCGGCCATGTTGGTGGCGATGGTCAGTGCACCCGGGCGACCGGCCTGGGCGATGATCTCGGCTTCCTTCTCGTGGAACTTGGCGTTGAGCACCTTGTGCTCGATGCCTTCCTGGTTGAGCAGGTTGGACATGTGCTCGGAGGTTTCGATGGTGGCCGTACCGACCAGCACCGGGCGCCCCTGGGCCATGCTTTCCTTGATATCGGTGACGATGGCAGCGTACTTCTCGTCCGCGGTCAGGTACACCAGGTCGTTGAAGTCCTTGCGCGCCAGCGGCTTGTTCGGCGGAATCACCATGACCGACAGGTTGTAGATCTGGTGGAACTCGAACGCCTCGGTGTCAGCGGTACCGGTCATGCCGGACAGCTTGTTGTACAGGCGGAAGTAGTTCTGGAACGTGGTCGACGCCAGGGTCTGGCTCTCGGCCTGGATGTTCAGGTTTTCCTTGGCCTCGATGGCCTGGTGCAGGCCTTCGGACAGGCGACGGCCGGGCATGGTACGGCCGGTGTGCTCGTCGACCAGCAGGATCTGGCCGTCCTGGACAATGTATTCCACGTTGCGGTGGAACAGCTTGTGGGCGCGCAGGCCGGCGTACACGTGGGTCAGCAGGCCCAGGTTGTGCGCCGAGTACAGGCTCTCGCCCTCGGCCAGCAGGCCGACCTGGGTGAGCATTTCCTCGACGAACTGGTGACCGGCTTCGTTCATCTCCACCTGGCGGGACTTCTCGTCGATGGTGAAGTGACCGGCCTTGGTGACCTGGCCTTCGACTTCCTCGATGTGCTGCTCCAGGCGCGGGATCAGGCGGTTGATCTCGGTGTACAGCTTGGAGCTGTCCTCGGCCTGGCCGGAGATGATCAGCGGGGTACGGGCTTCGTCGATGAGGATGGAGTCGACTTCGTCGATCACGGCGAAATTCAGTTCGCGCTGGAATTTCTCTTCCAGGCTGAACGCCATGTTGTCGCGCAGGTAGTCGAAACCGAACTCGTTGTTGGTGCCGTAGGTGATGTCGGCGGCGTAGGCGGTACGTTTTTCCTCAGGCGGCGCGAAAGGCGTGACGACGCCCACGGTCAGGCCGAGGAATTCGTACAGCGGGCGCATCCAGTTGGCGTCCCGGCGGGCCAGGTAGTCGTTCACGGTGACCACGTGCACGCCCTTGCCGGACAGTGCATTGAGGTACACGGCCAGGGTTGCGACCAAAGTCTTGCCCTCACCGGTGCGCATTTCGGCGATCATGCCTTCATGCAGCGTCATGCCACCAATGAGCTGGACGTCGAAGTGGCGCATGCCCATGACTCGCTTGCCCGCTTCGCGGCATACCGCGAAGGCTTCCGGCAGAAGCTTGTCGAGGGTCTCGCCTTTTGCCAGGCGGGCCTTGAACTCGTCGGTCTTGGCGCGCAGCTGCTCGTCCGAGAGGGCCACCATTTGCTCTTCGAAGGCATTGACGATCTGTACCGTCTTGAGCATGCGCTTGACTTCACGCTCGTTCTTGCTTCCAAAAAGTTTCTTTAACAAAGGCGCAAACATATCGGCAGGATCTTCCACACGTAGGGATGGAGGGCGGCCCCGTGAGTCGCCCGTGCAGCCCTCATGGCCGCATGCGAACGAGCATTCTACCCGGAAACGGCGAGGAGGAAAGTGGCGTTATTTCCACGATGCTGGCACAGCGCTTTGACGGGGCTTTTTTACAATAAGGGCTTTTTTCCCAACTTCAACCCATGGGGTGCAGAAGTTATGTAACAGCCGGCGGGAAACGGGCCCTTTCTGCTACCATGGCGGCTCTGCAATTTCAGGTTTCCCCTATGGCCTTCCGCCCCCTTCCCGCCCGGGCGCCCGGCGTTTTGCTGCGCGAAGCCAAGCCCCTCAAGGCCCTGTTCAGCCAGGCCCAGCGCCTGTCGCACCTGCAACGGCTGTTCGAAAGCCAGCTGCAGCCCGCTGCCCGCCCGCACTGCTACGTGGCGTCATGGCGTGAGGGCTGCCTGCTACTGATTGTCACTGATGGCCATTGGGCTACACGCCTGCGCTACCAGCAGAAGCGCCTGCAGCGCGACCTGCAGGCCCTGGCCGAGTTCGCCAGCCTCACGCGCATCCTGTTCAAGGTGCAGCCGCCCACGCTGCAGCGCAGCACCGGCGGCCGCAATATCGACCTGTCCGCGCAGTCGGCGGAAAACATCCAGTCCACCGCCGAAGGCATCACCGACCCCAAGCTCAAGGCCGCCCTGGAGCGCCTGGCGGCGCATGCAGGCAAGCCCAAGCCCTGAAGCTGGTGTAGCCGCTGCCGAAGGCTGCGCTGGCCGGCGTGAACCCTGAAAATCTCCAGCGAGGCACAGAGCCAGCGCAGCCTTCGGCAGCGGCTACGGGCGGTGATCGCGAGGCATAAAAAAGGCCACCCGAAGGTGGCCTCAAGAACATCTAGAGAAGAGAGTGTTCGACTTACACTGCCGCCACGGGACGCATGTAAGAGATCGGTGCCGTGCTGGCATCTTCGAAAGTCACCACTTCCCAGGCATCCTTCTGCTCGATGAGCTTGCGCAGGAGCTGGTTGTTCAGCGCATGGCCGGACTTGAAGCCACGGAACTCACCAATCAGGCTGTTGCCCAGCAGGTAGAGGTCACCGATGGCGTCCAGGATCTTGTGCTTGACGAATTCGTCTTCGTAGCGAAGACCGTCTTCGTTCAGCACGCCGTCCTTGTCGACCACGATAGCGTTTTCAACGCTGCCGCCGAGTGCGAGGTTGTGCTTGCGCAGGTACTCGATGTCACTCATGAAACCAAAGGTACGGGCGCGGCTGACTTCCTTCACGAAGGACGTGCTGGAGAAGTCGACGCTGGCACTTTGGGTGCGGTTGCGGAACACAGGGTGATCGAAATCGATCTCGAAGCTCACCTTGAACCCGTCGAATGGCACGAAAGTGGCGCGCTTGTCGCCGTCTTCCACTGTCACTTCGCGCAGGATGCGGATGAATTTCTTGGCTGCGTCCTGTTCTTCCAGGCCGGCAGATTGAATCAGGAATACGAAGGGTCCTGCACTACCATCCATGATCGGGACTTCGGACGCGGAGAGCTCGACGTAGGCGTTATCGATGCCCAGGCCAGCCATGGCCGAGAGCAAGTGCTCAACCGTGTCTACCTTGGTATCGCCGTTGACCAGAGTGGTCGACATCGTGGTCTCGCCGACATTTTCCGCTCGCGCAGGAATCTGCACCATTGGATCCAGGTCGGCACGACAGAAAACGATGCCAGTATCCACGGGTGCCGGCTTGAGGGTCAGGTATACCTTCTCCCCAGAGTGCAGGCCGACACCGGTGGCACGGATAATATTCTTCAGGGTGCGTTGTTTAATCATGGCATTGGCCGCTTCAGCGCAAATTGCGAACTGGTATCAACAAAGGCTGGCGATAATAGCAGACCCGGCCTTTGCTGAACACCAATCACCTTCATAGCCCTGATAAATTCCATCAATCGGCCTGACGACGCAGGAATGCCGGGATGTCCAGGTAGTCCAGATCGTCTTGCGGGTTGAGTTTGGCAGCCTGTGCCGCGCCTGCGTGTGCCTGGTTGCGCATCACGGTAGGACGGTCCAGGTCGCGGTAGTTCACCGACGGCAGTTCCTGACGAGCGGGCTGCTGTACGGCAGCTTGCTGGCTGGCGGCCTGCAGGGTGTTGTCGATGATTTTCACCGGCTTCTCGATCTTCGCGCCCAGGCCCGTGGCAACTACGGTCACGTGCAGCTCGTCGCGCATGTCCGGGTCGATCACGGTACCGACCTTGACCATGGCGTGGTCGGAAGCGAACGCCTCGATGATGCTACCCACGTCGGAGTATTCACCCAGCGACAGGTCAGGACCTGCGGTGATGTTCACCAGGATGCCGCGGGCGCCCTGCAGGTTGACGTCTTCGAGCAGCGGGTTGCGGATGGCCGCCTCGGTCGCTTCACGCGCACGGTTCGGACCGCTGGCGCAGCCGGTGCCCATCATGGCCATGCCCATCTCGCTCATGACAGTGCGCACGTCGGCGAAGTCGACGTTGATCATGCCCGGACGCTTGATGATGTCGGAGATACCGCGCACGGCACCGGCCAGCACGTCGTCAGCCTTGGCGAACGCGGACAGCAGGCTGGCGTCCTTGCCCAGGATGGTCAGCAGCTTCTCGTTGGGGATGGTGATCAACGAGTCGACGCTTTCCGACAGCGCGCGGATGCCTTCGTCGGCGATCTGCATGCGCTTGCGGCCTTCGAACGGGAACGGACGGGTCACGACCGCAACGGTCAGGATGCCCATCTCCTTCGCCACTTCGGCGATGATCGGCGCAGCACCGGTACCGGTACCGCCACCCATGCCGGTGGTGATGAAGACCATGTTGGTACCCACCAACACTTCGGCGATACGCTCGCGGTCTTCCAGTGCCGCCTGGCGGCCCACTTCAGGGTTGGCGCCAGCGCCCAGGCCCTTGGTCACGCCGGTGCCCAGTTGCAGGATGGTGCGCGCACCAATGTTCTTCAGGGCCTGAGCATCAGTGTTGGCGCAGATGAACTCGACGCCTTCGATGTTGCTCTTGACCATGTGATTGACCGCGTTGCCGCCGCCACCACCCACACCGATAACCTTGATTACCGGGCTTTGCGGGATGTTGTCTACAAGTTCGAACATGTTCCCTCTCCTTTCTCTAGTTTTAGCGCCTACTACTGCCTTTGAAGCTTTAAATCGGAAACTTAGAAGTTGCCTTGAACCCAACGTTTCAATCTTTCCAGCACAGGTGCCTTGGGTTCATCGCCATAGCTGTTGCTGTTACTCAAGCCGGTCAGGGTGGTGCCATCGTTCTGCTTCTGCAGCCCGTACATCAGCAGGCCCACGCCGGTCGAGTAAATCGGGTTGCGCACGACATCTGCCAACCCGCGAACCGAATGCGGTACGCCCAGGCGTACCGGCATGTGGAAAATTTCTTCGGCCAGTTCGACCGCGCCTTCCATCTTCGACGTACCACCGGTGAGCACGATGCCGCCGGGGATCAGGTCTTCGTAGCCGCTGCGGCGCAGTTCGGCCTGGATCAGGGTAAACAGCTCGTCGTAGCGCGGCTCGACCACTTCGGCCAGGGCCTGGCGCGACAGTTCGCGCGGCGGACGGTCGCCCACGCTTGGCACCTTGATGGTCTCGCCGGCGCCGGCCAGCTTGGCCAGGGCGCAGGCGTAGCGGATCTTGATCTCTTCGGCGTACTGGGTCGGGGTACGCAGCGCCATGGCGATGTCGTTGGTGACCTGGTCGCCGGCGATCGGGATCACCGCGGTGTGGCGGATGGCGCCTTCGGTGAAGATGGCGATGTCGGTGGTGCCGCCACCGATGTCCACCAGGCACACGCCCAGCTCTTTCTCGTCGTCGGTCAGCACCGAGTAGGCCGAGGCCAGTTGCTCGAGGATGATGTCGTCGATTTCCAGGCCGCAGCGGCGCACGCACTTCTCGATGTTCTGCGCGGCGTTGACGGCGCAGGTGACCACGTGGACCTTGGCTTCCAGGCGCACGCCGGACATGCCCAGGGGCTCGCGCACGCCCTCCTGGTTGTCGATGGAGTAATCCTGCGGCAGGGTGTGCAAGACCCGCTGGTCAGCCGGGATGGCCACGGCCTGGGCGGCGTCCAGCACGCGCTCCAGGTCAGCGCTGCTGACTTCGCGATCGCGGATGGCGACGATGCCGTGGGAATTGAGGCTGCGGATGTGGTTGCCGGCAATGCCGACGAACGCCGAGTGGATACGGCAGCCCGCCATCAGCTGGGCTTCTTCCACCGCCCGCTGGATCGACTGCACCGTGGACTCGATGTTCACCACCACGCCCTTCTTCAGGCCGCGCGAGGGGTGGGTACCGATCCCGACGATATCCAGCGAACCGTCATCCGCCACTTCGCACACCAGTGCCACCACCTTGGAGGTACCGATGTCCAGACCGACGATCATTTTCCCGCTTTGCACGTTTGCCATGGTCCTGCCTCTTCTTAATTCTTCGCGACGGCGGCTTGGGCCGTCGGCTTCGCATTCGGGTCACGCCAGGCCACGGCCAGGCCGTTGGCGTAGCGCAGGTCGATGCTTGCGATATTCGTGATCTGGTCTTTCAGGGTCTTGTCGTAAATGGCAATGAAACGGCGCATTTTCTCGACGAGGTGGTCACGCCCCAGCAACAGCTCGATGCCGGGACCTGCGCTTCCTGCGCCGGTGGTGAGGAACCAGCTGCCCCGCTCGCGCAGCTCCAGCCGCACGATGGAGAAGCCCATGGGCCGCAGCATCTGGCTCAGCACCTGGTACTGCTGCATCACTTGCTGCTGGGCGCGTTGCGGCCCCACCAGCTGTGGCAGGTGCTCGTAGTTGGCCAGCTCGCGCGGCGCGAACGCCTCACCCTGGTTATTGAGCAGTGCCGAGTCCCCCCAACGGGCCACGGGCAGCTGCTCTTCCAGCCGGATCACCACCTGGTCAGGCCACACCCGGCGAACTTCGGCGTGGGCGATCCACGGCATCTGCTCAAGCTCGGTGCGCATGCTGGTCAGGTCGATGGTAAAGAACGTCGACGCCACGTACGGGGCGATGCGCTGCTGCACCGCCTGCTGGCTGATGTAGCTGAGGTCGCCCTGCACGTTGATCTTGGTGATCGGCCGGTCGGCGTAGGGCATCAGGTAGATGGCGCCCTCGTAGGTGCCGACGCCCAGTGCCACCAGCAGCACCGGCCAGAACAGCTTCTTCAGGAAGCTGAAATTGGCCTTGCGTACCCGTGCGCCCATGGGCTCGTCGGCCACCATGCGGCTGGCGCCACGGGGCACCGGCTTGCTGCGGCCGGGTACGGGTTGCTGATGACGAAGCGTCGCGCCGTTCATGGGTTTACCCTCGCGCCTCTACGCTGTCGGCCAGGATCGCCAGCACCAGTTGCTGGAAATCGATGCCGGCAGCGCGAGCTGCCATGGGGACCAGGCTGTGGTCGGTCATGCCTGGGGCCGTGTTGACTTCCAGCAGCCAGAAACGCCCCTGCTCGTCCTGCATGACGTCGACGCGGGCCCAGCCGGCAATGCCGACGGCGTCACAGGCACGGGCCGTGAGGTCGATCAGCTCTTGTTCGCGGGTGGCGTCGAGGCCGCACGGGATTCGATACTGGGTATCGTTGGCCACGTATTTGGCGTCGTAGTCGTAGAACGAGTGCGAGGTGCCCAGGGCGATTGGCGGCAGGACCTGGCCACGCAGGGTCGCAATGGTGAACTCCGGACCTTGAATCCATTGTTCGACCAGGACTTGCGAGTCGTAGGTGCTGGCCGCTTTCCATGCGCCGATCAATTCTTCGACGCTGGACACTTTGGCCATACCGATACTTGAACCTTCATGGGCCGGTTTGACGATCAAAGGGAAGCCCAGTTCCGCACTCGCGGAAATACAATCTGCCTCGCTGGCCAAAACCGCGTGATGCGGGGTTGGCAGGCCCAGGCTTTGCCACACCTGCTTGGTGCGCAATTTGTCCATGGCCAGGGCCGAGGCGAGGATGCCGCTGCCGGTGTAGGGGATGCCCAGGCACTCCAGCAGGCCTTGCATGCTGCCGTCTTCACCGCCACGGCCGTGGAGGATGACGAAGGCGCGGTCGATCTTCTCGCTTTGCAGGCGCGCCAGCAGGTCATCGCCCACGTCCAGGCCGAAGGCGTCCACGCCGGCGCTCTGCAGGGCTTCAAGCACGGCAGCGCCGGACTTCAGGGAAACCTCCCGCTCGGCGCTCTTGCCGCCGTAAAGCACGGCCACGCGCCCGAAGTCCTTCGGGGCAATGGTCGATAGCAGGGAGGAAGTGGTGCTGGCTGTCATTTCAATTTCCCCTCGCCGGCCTTGTCAGCGGCGAACAACGGACTTTTCAGTAATTGCGGGGCGAGCCCGCCGATGTCGCCGGCGCCCTGGCACAGCAGGATGTCGCCGGCACGCAGCAGTGGCTTGACCAGTGGGGCCAGTTCCACGCCGCGCTCGATGTAGATCGGGTCCAGCTGGCCGCGCTGGCGGATGCTGTGGCACAACTGGCGGCTGTCGGCACCGGGGATCGGCTCTTCGCCGGCCGGGTAGACCTCCATCAGCAGCAGCACGTTGGCGTCGGCCAGCACCTGGACGAAGTCGTCGTACAGGTCGCGGGTGCGGCTGTAGCGGTGCGGCTGGTAGACCATCACCAGGCGGCGCTCCGGCCAGCCACCGCGCACGGCGCGGATGACCGCGGCCACTTCGGTGGGGTGGTGCCCGTAGTCGTCGACCAGCATCACGCTGCCGCCGTCCACCGGCAGTTCGCCGTACACCTGGAACCGCCGGCCCACGCCCTGGAAGCCCGACAGGCCCTGGACGATGGCTTCGTCGCTGACGCCTTCGTCGGTGGCGATGGCGATGGTTGCCAGGGCGTTGAGGACGTTGTGGTTGCCGGGCATGTTCACCGACACGTTCAGCGGCTCGCGGTCGCGGCGCAGCACGGTGAAGTAGGTCAGCATGCCTTCCTGGCGGATGTTGATGGCACGCACATCGGCTTCTTCGCTGACGCCGTAGGTCAGGGTCGGACGGGCGATCTGCGGCAGGATCTCGCGCACCACCGGGTCGTCCAGGCACACCACGGCCAGGCCGTAGAACGGCAGGTTGTGGAGGAAGTCGACGAAGGTTTTCTTCAGCTTGTTGAAGTCGCCACCGTAGGTCGCCATGTGGTCGGCGTCGATGTTGGTGACCACGGCCACCAGCGGCTGCAGGTGCAGGAAGCTGGCGTCGCTTTCGTCGGCTTCGGCGATCAGGTAGCGGCTGGTGCCCAGCTGCGCGTTGGTGCCGGCGGCGTTCAGGCGGCCGCCGATCACGAACGTCGGGTCCAGGCCACCGGCGGCGAACACCGAGGCGATCAGGCTGGTGGTGGTGGTCTTGCCATGGGTACCGGCCACGGCGATGCCGTGACGGTAGCGCATCAGCTCGGCGAGCATCTCGGCGCGCGGCACCACGGGAATGCGGCGCTCAAGGGCAGTGGCCACTTCCGGGTTGGAGGTGTTCACGGCGCTGGACACCACCAGCACGTCGGCGGTGGCGGCGTTCTCGGCGCGATGGCCGATGAAGATCTGCGCGCCGAACGACTGCAGGCGCTCGGTGACCGGCGACGCCTTGAGGTCGGAGCCCGATACCTGGTAGCCCAGGTTCAGCAGCACCTCGGCGATACCGCACATGCCCACGCCGCCGATGCCGACGAAGTGGATGCGACGGATGCGGCGCATTTCCGGTTGTGGCATGGCTTTCTGATTCTCAACCATGGGCCACCTCCAGGCAGACGTCGACGACGGTACGGGTTGCATCGGGCTTGGCCAGGCGGCGTGCGGTGCTCGCCATGGTGTTGAGTTTTTCCGGTTGCATCAAAACCTCGTTCAGGCGTTCAGCCAGCTCGGCTGCGCCAGTTGTCGCTTGTGGCATCAGGAAGGCAGCGCCTTCACGGGCCAGATATTCGGCGTTGCGGGTCTGGTGGTCGTCGATGGCGTGGGGCAAGGGCACCAGCACCGAGGCCAGCCCGGCGGCGGCCAGCTCGCTGACGGTCAGCGCACCGGCACGGCACACCACCATGTCGGCCCAGCCATAGGCCTGGGCCATGTCCTTGATGAACGGCGCCACCTGCGCATCGATACCGGCGTCGCGGTAGCGCTGGGTGGTGACGTCACCGTGCAGCTTGCCGCACTGGTGGAACACTTCCGGGCGAATGGCCTCGGGCACCAGCGCCAGCGCGGCAGGGATCAGCTTGTTCAACGGCTCCGAGCCCAGGCTGCCCCCGGTGACCAGCAGGCGTGGCCGGCGGCCGGCCAGGGCCTGGCGCGGGGTTTCCAGGAACAGTTCGGGGCGCACCGGGTTACCGGTTGTGCGGCGCTTGGCCGAGGCACCGAAGGTGTTCGGGAAGGCCTCGCAGATACGCGCGGCCAGCGGCGCCAGCAGGCGGTTGGCGGTGCCGGCCACGGCGTTCTGCTCGTGGACGATCACCGGCACGCCGCACAGGCGCGCGGCCAGGCCACCAGGGCCGGTCACGTAGCCGCCGAAGCCCACCACGCACACCGGCTTGAGCTGGCGCATCACCTTGCGCGCCTGCAGCAGCGCGCGTACCAGCACGAACGGCGCCTTGAGCAGCGACAGCTTGCTCTTGCCCCGCAGCCCGGCGACGTTGATCAGGTGCAACGGCAGGCCAGCCTGGGGCACCAGTTCGTTCTCGATGCCACGCGGGGTGCCCAGCCAGTGCACGGTGTAGCCACGGGCCTGGAATTCGCGGGCGCAGGACAGCGCCGGGAACACGTGCCCGCCGGTGCCGCCTGCCATGATCAATACGTTACCGGCCACGGGCTGGCTCCTCTGCGAAGTCGCTCTCGTTGAACTCGGTTTCCTCACTGCCCAGGTGCGTGCGGCTCTCCCATTCGATGCGCAGCAACAACCCCAGGCAGGCACAACAGATCACCAGCGAGCTGCCCCCGTAGCTGAGGAACGGCAGGGTCAGGCCCTTGGTCGGCAGCAGGCCGACGTTCACGCCGATGTTGATCAGGAACTGGCCGATCCACAGGAACGACAGGCCGTAGGCCATGTAGGCGGCGAAGAACTGCTTGCTGCGCTCGGCCCAGACGCCGATGTACATGCCGCGAATACACACGAACACGAACAGCGCCACGGTGCACAGCGAACCGACCACGCCCAGCTCTTCGGCCAATACCGAGAACACGAAGTCGGTGTGCGCTTCAGGCAGGTAGAACTGCTTCTGCACGCTGTTGCCCAGGCCGGCGCCCAGCCAGCTGCCGCGACCGAAGGCGATCAGCGCCTGGGTCAGTTGGTAGCCGGAACCGAACTGGTCGGCCCAGGGGTCGGTAAAGGTGGTCAGGCGGGCCATGCGGTACGGCTGCGCCTGCACCAGGATGAACACCGCGGCCACCGCCAGCACCACCATCAGGGCGAAGCGGAACAGGCCCACGCCCCCCAGGAACAGCATGGCCGCCGCGGCGCCCATCATGACCACGGTGGCACCGAAGTCGGGTTCCATCAGCAGCAGCACGGCCATGGGCAGCAGCACGATGAACGGCTTGAAGAAGCCCATCCAGGTCTCGCGCACTTCCTTCTGCTGGCGGATCAGGTAGCCCGACAGGAAGATCACCACGAAGACCTTGGCCACCTCCGAGGGCTGCACGTTGAACGCGCTGAAGCCGATCCAGCGCATGGAGCCGTTCACCTCGCGGCCGATGCCCGGCACCAGCACCAGCACCAGCAGGCCGAAGGCGCCCAGCAGCATCATCCAGCCCAGGCGCTGCCAGGTGGCGATGGGAATCATCATGGTCACGCCGCAGGCGCCCAGGCCCAGCACCAGGTACACCAGGTGGCGGATCATCATGTACAGCGGGTTGCCCGATTGCACGGCGGCCACTTCGGACGACGCCGAAGTGATCATCACCAGGCCCAGGCCCAGCAGCGCCAGGCAGCCGGCCAGCATCGGGAAGTCGACGTCGATGCCGCGGCCGGTGATCAGCGGCGACGGGTATGGCTTGATCACGCCAAAGATCATGACAAGCCCTCCACGGCCTGGGCGAACAGGCGCCCACGCTCTTCGTAGTTCTTGAACATGTCCAGGCTCGCGCAGGCCGGCGACAGCAGCACGGCATCGCCGGGCTGGGCCAGGGCGGCGCATTGTTCGACGGCTTCGTCGAGGGTCTTGACCCGCACCAGCGGCACGCCGTCGCCCAGGGCGGCAGCGATCAGCTCGGCGTCGCGGCCCAGCAGCACCACGGCGCGGCAGTGGGCGGCGACCGGGGCCTTGAGGCCGGAGAAGTCGGCGCCCTTGCCGTCGCCACCGGCCACCAGCACCAGCTTGCCGTCGATGTCGGCGCCCAGGCCTTCGATGGCCGCCAGCGCGGCACCGACGTTGGTGGCCTTGGAGTCGTCGTAGTAGCTCACGCCGTCACGCTCGCGCAGCCATTGGCAGCGGTGCGCCAGGCCGGCGAAGGTGCGCAGGGTGGCCAGCATCGGCTCGAACGGCAGGCCCACGGCGTGGCCCAGGGCCAGCGCCGCCAGGGCATTGGCCTGGTTGTGCGAGCCGCGAATTTTCAACTCGCTGACCGGCATCAGGTTCTGGAATTCGAACGCCAGGTACTTCTGGCCGTTCTCTTCGCGCAGGCCGAAGGCCTTGAAGTCCGGCTTGTTGAGGCCGAAGGTCCAGCACGGCAGGCCCTCGCCCATCAGCGGCCGGGTCAGGGCGTCCTGGCGGTTGTAGACCACCTGGCGGGCGCCACGGAAGATCCGGTGCTTGGCCAGGTGGTACGCCGGCAGGCCGCTGTAGCGGTCCATGTGGTCTTCGCTGATGTTCAGCACGGTGGCCACTTCGGCGTTGAGCTGGTCGGTAGTCTCCAGCTGGAAGCTCGACAGCTCCAGCACGTACAGCTCGACGTCGTCGGCCAGCAGGTCGAGGGCCGGCGTGCCGAGGTTGCCGCCCACGGCCACGCGCTTGCAGGCCGCAGCCGCCATGTCGCCCACCAGGGTGGTGACGGTGCTCTTGGCGTTGGAGCCGCTGATGGCGACGATGGGCGCCTGCGCGTTACGCGCGAACAGCTCGATGTCACCCGACAGCCGCACGCCACGGGCAGCGGCCTGCTGCAGCGCGGGCGTGGCCAGGGCCAGGCCGGGGCTCACCAGCAGCTCGCTGGCGCGGCACAGGAACTCCACGTCCAGCTCGCCACAGCGCACTTCAACCTGCGGGTAGTCACGGCGCAACGTCGCCAGCTCCGGCGGATTCTCGCGCGTGTCGGCCACGGCAAAGGCAATGCCCCGGCGCGCCAGGAAGCGCACCAGGGACATGCCGCTCTTGCCGAGGCCGACAACGATGCGGAATTGGTCAGAAGCGATCAGAGACACTCGTTCTACCTCAGTTTCAGGGTGGCAAGGCCGATCAGCACGAGGATCACGGTGATGATCCAGAAGCGGACGATCACGCGCGGCTCGGGCCAGCCCTTGAGTTCAAAGTGGTGGTGGATAGGTGCCATGCGGAACACGCGGCGACCGGTCAGTTTGAAAGAGGCCACCTGAATGACCACTGACAGGGTCTCCATCACGAACACGCCACCCATGATGAACAGCACGATTTCCTGGCGCACGATGACGGCGATGGTGCCCAGGGCAGCGCCCAGGGCCAGCGCACCAACGTCACCCATGAAGACCTGGGCCGGGTAGGTGTTGAACCACAGGAAGCCCAGGCCGGCACCGATCAGCGCGCCACAGAACACGATCAGCTCGCCCGCGCCCGGCACGTACGGGATCAGCAGGTAGTCGGCGAATTTCACGTTGCCCGACAGGTAGCAGAAGATGCCCAGGGCACCGCCTACCATCACCGTCGGCATGATCGCCAGGCCGTCCAGGCCATCGGTGAGGTTCACCGCGTTGCTGGAGCCGACGATCACGAAGTAGGTGAGGATGATGAAGCCCACGCCCAGGTAGATGCTGGCGTCCTTGAACATCGGGATGATCAGGGTGGTTTCCACGGCGCTTGGCGCGGTGGCGTACAGGAAGATCGCCGCGCCCAGGCCGAATACCGACTGCCAGAAATACTTCCAGCGGCTAGGCAGGCCGCGCGAGTTCTTCTCGATCACCTTGCGGTAGTCGTCCACCCAGCCGATGCCGCCGAACAGCAGGGTCACCAGCAGCACGGTCCACACGTAGCGGTTGGTCAGGTCGGCCCACAGCAGGGTGCTGATGCCGATGGCCGACAGGATCAGGGCGCCGCCCATGGTCGGGGTGCCGGACTTGGACAGGTGCGATTGCGGGCCGTCGTTACGCACGGCCTGGCCGATCTGACGAATCTGCAGGGTACGAATCATCCAGGGGCCCAGGAACAGGGCCAGCGACAGCGCGGTCAGCACACCCAGGATCCCGCGCAGGGTCAGGTACTGGAAGACCGCGAAGCCTTTGTAGAACTGTTGCAGATACTCCGCCAGCAGCAGCAGCATTAATGTTTCTCCCCGCTGGAACCGCACAAGGCCGCCACGACGTTTTCCATCGCAGCGCTGCGCGAACCCTTGATCAAAATAGTGGTGTTCTTGCCTTTCTCGGCGCCAAGCGCAGCGATCAGGTCAAGTTGTGTGCCGAAATGGCGAGCATTGGTACCGAACGCATTCACTGCGTGAACCATGTTCGGGCCCACGGCGTACAGGGTGTCGACCTTGCCGAGGGCGTATTCGCCCACTTGCCGATGCCCCTCTTCCGCCCATTGCCCCAATTCGCCGATGTCCCCGAGCACCAGGACGGTGCGTCCGGAAAAGCCGGCGAGTATATCAATGGCCGCGCACATTGAGGTGGGGTTTGCGTTGTATGTATCGTCAATTACACGCACGCCGCTCGGCGCGATCTGCGCCACGGTGCGGCCCTTGACCGGCTGCACGCTTTCCAGGCCACGGGCGATGTCGCCGATGGCCAGACCAAAGGCATGGGCGGCGGCCGCGGCGGCCAGGGCGTTCTGCACGTTGTGGGTGCCCAGCAGGTTCAGCTGGACCCGCGCCGTGCCTTGCAGGCCGTGCAGATTGAAGCTCGGGCAGCCGCGTTCATCGGCCTGGATGTCGCTGGCGTGGAAATCGGCTGCCGTGTTGGTCAGGGCGAAGCTGAGCACGCGGCGCTGGCCGGCACGGGTGTGCCAGATGCCGTAGGCCTTGTCGTCCAGGTTGAGCACCGCAGTGCCGTCGGCGGCCAGGCCGTCGATGATTTCGCCCTTGGCCTCGACGATCTTCTCCGGCCCGCCGAACTCACCCACGTGGGCGGTGCCGGCGTTGTTGAGGATGGCCACGTGGGGCTGGGTCAGGCCCACGGTGTAGGCGATCTCGCCCAGGCGCGAGGCGCCCAGCTCGATGACCGCGGCGGTGTGCTGCGGGGCCAGTTCGAGCAGGGTCAGCGGCGCGCCCAGGTCGTTGTTCAGGTTGCCACGGGTGGCCAGGACATCGCCCTGGGTGCGCAGGATGCCGGCCAGCAGCTCCTTGACCGTGGTCTTGCCGCTGGAACCGGTGATAGCGGCGACAGGACGGTTGAAACGGGCACGGTTCAGCGCGCCCAGTTGGCCCAGCGCCACGCGGCAATCAGCCACCACCAGTTGCGGCAGGTCGACGCCGGCCACTTCACGCTCCACCAGCGCGGCGACCGCGCCCTTGGCGGCGACGTCGGCCAGGTAGTCATGGCCGTCGAAACGCGGGCCGGTCAGTGCCACGAACAACTGGCCGGCGACGATGGCGCGGCTGTCGATGCTGACACCGTTGAATTCCACATCCTGGCCATGCAAACGCGCAGCCAGCGGCTTGAGCAGTTCTGCCAGGGACATGGGCTTAAGCATGGTCCACCTCCCAGGTAGCCAGGGCCTTGGCGGCCTCCTCCAGATCGGAGAACGCCAGGCGCTGGCCGTTGATTTCCTGATAATCCTCGTGCCCCTTGCCGGCCAGCACGATCACGTCGTCGGCATTGGCCTTGGCGATGAGCTGGGCAATGGCCGGGCCACGCCCCGAGACGAACTCGACCCGGGCAGCAGCGCTGAAACCGGGGCGAATGTCGGCAAAGATCTGCAGCGGGTCTTCGCTGCGCGGGTTGTCGTCGGTGACCAGCACGCGGTCGGCCAGGCGCTCGGCCACTTCGGCCATGAGCGGGCGCTTGCCACGGTCACGGTCGCCGCCACAGCCGAACAGGCACACCAGCTCGCCCTTGGCGTGCGGGCGCAGGGCCAGCAGCACTTTGTCCAGGGCGTCGGGGGTGTGGGCGTAATCGACCACCACCAGCGGCTGCTTGCCACCGCCCAGGCGCTGCATGCGCCCCAGGGGGCCTTCCAGCTGCGGCATCACCTTGAGGATGTCATCCAGCGGGTAATCCAGCGCCAGCAGCGTGCCGACCGCGGCCAGCACGTTGCTGAGGTTGAAACGCCCCAGCAGGCGGCTGCGCAGCACGTGCTCGCCCTGGGCAGTGACCAGGGTGGCGCGCACGCCATGGTCGTCGAACTCGGCTTCGCGGCAATACAGGGTGGCCGCCGGGTCCAGCAGGCTGTAGGTGATCAGCCGCGACTCATGGGCTTCCTCGGCCAGGGTGCTGCCGAAGGCATCATCCAGGTTCAGCACCCGGCAGCGCAGGCCGGTCCAGCCAAACAGCTTGGCTTTGGCGGCAGCGTAGGCCTGCATGCTGCCGTGGTAGTCCAGGTGGTCGCGGCTGAGGTTGGTCAGCACCGCCACGTCGAACGCCAGGGCGGCCACGCGGCCTTGGTCCAGGGCGTGGGACGACACTTCCATGGCCACGGCCTTGGCGCCGGCCTTCTTCAGGTCGGCCAGGGTCGCCTGCACGGCGATCGGGTCGGGCGTGGTCAGGCGGCCGCTTTGCAGGGCTTCGTAGAAGCCGGTGCCCAGGGTGCCGATCAGGCCGCAGCGCTGGCCCAGCAGGTCCAGGGCCTGGGCCACCAGTTGGGTGACGCTGGTCTTGCCGTTGGTGCCAGTGACACCCACCACGTTGAGCAGGCGGCTCGGGTCGCCGTAGAAGCGCCCGGCAATGTCGGACAGCTGGCGCACCAGGCCCTTGACCGGAATCAGCGGCACGTCGGTGATCGGCAGCACGGTGGCGCCGTCCACTTCATAAGCCACGGCGGCAGCGCCACGGCCCAGGGCGTCGGCGATGTGCGCACGGCCATCGACCTTGGCCCCTGGCACGGCCAGGAACAGGTCGCCGGGGCGCACGCTGCGGCTGTCCAGCGCCAGCTCGCGGATCAATGGATCGCGGTTGGCCTGGGCGAAAATCTTGCTCAGCGGCATGCTCATCAGCCACGCCCTCCCTTGCTGGCCGCAGGCTGGGCCTGGGCTGTTTCCTGCGGGGTGCTCGGCAGGTTGTCGGGGGTCACGTTCATCAGCCGCAGCGTGCCGGACATGACCTTGCTGAACACCGGTGCCGATACCAGGCCACCGAAGTAACCGGCCTTGCTCGGTTCGTCGATGACCACGACGATGGCGTAGCGCGGGTCGCTGAGCGGGCCGAAGCCGGCGAACAGCGAACGGTAGGCGTTCTCGGTGTAGCCACGCGAACCGATGGTGGCCTTACGGGCGGTACCCGACTTGCCGGCCACGTGGTAGCCCGGCACCCGCGCACGGTAGACGCCGCGCGAGTCCTCGATCACTTCCTTCATCATGCCTTGCAGGGTCTTGGCCACCTGCTCTGGCATCACCCGCGTGGCCGCCGGCTTGCCGTCGACCTTGAGGATGCTCAGCGGCACGATCTCGCCGTCGTTGGCGATGGCCGAATAGGCGTGCACCAGCTGCAGCGCGGTCACCGACAGGCCGTAGCCGTAGGACAGGGTCGCGGTCTCGGCCTTTTTCCAGTCGCGGTGGTTGGGCAGGTTGCCCACGCGCTCGCCCGGGAAGCCCAGGCCGGTGTATTGGCCAAGGCCCACGGCCGACATGGCACGGAAGATGTTCTCGCCGCCGACGTCGAAGGCCACCTTGCTCATGCCCACGTTACTGGAGTTGATCAGGATGCCGGTGAGGTCGAGGATCGGGCCCTCGGTCTTGGTCACGTCTTTAATGGTGTAGCGGCCGATCTGCAGGCTGCCGGGGTACACCTCGACCTTGTCGGTCGGCTTCCAGCGCCCGGTCTCCAGGGCCGCGCTCATGGAGATCGGCTTCATGGTCGAGCCGGGCTCGAACACGTCGGTGATCGCCCGGTTGCGCATGGACGCCGGGAACATGGTCTTGCGGTTGTTCGGGTTGTAGGTGGGCTGGTTGACCATGGCCAGCACTTCGCCGGTCTTCACGTCCATGATCACCAGGCTGCCCGCCTTGGCCTCGTTCTCGACGATGGCGTTGCGCAGCTCGCGGCTGGCCAGGTATTGCAGGCGCAGGTCGATCGACAGGGTCAGGGTCTTGCCCGCCTTGGCGTTCTTGGTGACCTGCACGTCCTTGATCAGGCGGCCGCGGCGGTCCTTGATGACCTGGCGCTTGCCCGGCACGCCGGCCAGCCAGTCTTCGTACGCCAGCTCCACGCCCTCGCGGCCGTGGTCGTCCAGGTCGGTGAAGCCGACCATGTGCGCGGTCACGTCACCGGCGGGGTAGAAACGACGAAATTCCTCGATGCCGTAGACACCAGGAACCTTGAGGTCGAGCACGGTCTGGCCCTGCTCCGGCGTAAGGCCGCGCACCAGGTAGATGAATTCCTTGGTGGCCTGGGCGTCGAGGCGCGTCGACAGCTCCTTGGGGTCCTGCCCCAGGGCTGCTGCCAGTGCCGGCCATTTGCTCTTGTCCGCCTGCATCTCCTTGGGGTTGGCCCACAAGGTGGTGACCGGCGTACTGACGGCCAACGGCTCGCCGTTGCGGTCGGTGATCAGGCCGCGGTGCGCAGGAATGGGAATGTGCCGCACGCTGCGGGCATCGCCCTGGCCCTTGAGGAAATCATGGTCGATGACCTGCAGGTCGACGATGCGCCACACGATCGCGCCCACCATGATGCCCAGCAAGGCCACGAGCACCCGGAAACGCCACGGGTACAGGGCGCCGTCGAGCTTCATCATGGCGTCACCATCTTGATTTCGGCGGCGTCGGGAATACGCATTTTCAGTTGGCCGCTGGCCAGCGCCTCGATGCGGCTATGGGCGGTCCAGGTGCTTTGCTCCAGGATCAGCCGGCCCCACTCGGCCTGCGCCTTGTCGCGCTCGCTCAACTCGTTGTACAGGCTGTTGAGCAGCTGACGGTTGAGGTGCGCGCTATAGGACACGGCGATCGCCGACACCAGCACGGCAATGAACAGCAGCAGCATCAGGAAGCTGCCGCCCGGCAAAGGCTTGGCGTAGAGCTTGCTCACCGCAGCTTCTCCGCCACGCGCATGACCGCGCTGCGCGAGCGCGGGTTGGCCTTGAGCTCGGCTTCGGAAGCGAACTGGGCCTTGCCGTGAACCTTGATTTTCGGCTCGAACGCCTGGAAGCGCACGGGCAGGTTGCGCGGCAGGTTGTCGGCCTCGCCCTTGGCGAGCTTGCGCATGAACAGCTTGACGATGCGGTCTTCCAGCGAGTGGAAGCTGATGACCACCAGGCGGCCGCCGATTTCCAGCGACTCCAGCGCGGCTTCAAGGCCCGCCTCCAGGTCAGCCAGCTCGTTGTTGACGTGGATACGCAGGCCCTGGAAGGCACGGGTAGCCGGGTTCTTGCCCTTTTCCCAGGCAGGGTTGGCGACCTTCAGCACTTCGGCCAGGTCGGCGGTGCGCTCGAACGGCTTGATTTCACGGCGTGCGACCACGGCATTGGCCATGCGCTTGGCGAAGCGCTCTTCGCCGTATTCCTTGAACACGCGGGCAATTTCTTCGGCCGGGGCGTTGGCGATGAACTCGGCGGCGCTGACGCCGCGGCTTGGGTCCATGCGCATGTCCAGCGGGCCGTCGTTCATGAAGCTGAAGCCGCGCTCGGGGTCGTCCAGCTGGGGCGAAGACACACCCAGGTCCAGCAGCACGCCGTTGACCTTGCCGGCCAGGCCTTGGCTAGCAATTTCGCTACCCATTTCCGCAAAACTGCGCTGCACAATGACAAAGCGGCCGTCTTCGGCCGCCAGCGCTTGCCCCGTGGCAATCGCTTGTGGGTCCTTGTCGAAGCCCAGCAATCGGCCGTCCGGCCCCAGGTGCTTGAGGATCAACCGGCTGTGACCACCCCGCCCGAAGGTACCGTCCACATAGCAGCCATCGCCCTGTATGGCGAGAGCCTCGACGGCTTCGTCAAGCAATACGGTGATGTGGTTAAAGCCGCTATCTATAGTCACAGAATCAAATCACGCAGTTCATCAGGCATGGCGCCCGGTTGTTGAATAGCTGCCAGGTCCGCATCAGCAAGCGCGTTCCAGGCATCCTCGTCCCACAGTTGAAACTTGTTCAGCTGGCCTACCAGCATCACTTTCTTGTCCAGCTTCGCGTACTCGCGCAGGCGCGGCGGAACCAGAAAACGCCCGCTGCCGTCGAGCTCCAGGTCAACCGCATTACCAATCAGCAACCTTTGCAGACGGCGGTTTTCTTCCCGGAGCGACGGCAGCGCGCGCAGCTTTGTTTCAATTAATTCCCATTCGTCCAGCGGGTACACACACAGGCAGCGGTCGACGGCGTCGATGGTCACGATCAACTGGCCATTGGAGCGCGAAACCAGCTCGTCACGGTACCGGCTCGGCATGGCGAGACGGCCCTTTGCATCGAGACTGATGGCATTAGCTCCGCGAAACACAGAGGCGCTTCCCCAAGATTTAGTTTTTCGTGCCTAAAAACCCACTTTGTGCCACTTTCCGCCACTTGCGCACACTATAGGAATGCGCCCACACCACCGTCAAGGCACGCTCGTAAGGAAAACCCTTACAGATCGGCGATTTAGGTGACAAAAGGAAAGAGATGGGCTAAATCGAGGGAAACGCGGGGGTATAAAGCCAAGTTAACTCAAGGGTCTACGCGTCAAACTTAAAGTGATTTATTAAGAGTAAGATTTTTTCGGTATTACCAGGGCCGCTTCTGCTATTGATTGATGCAGAAGGGAAAAGAGGTGGAGAGTCGATCTGTAAGCCGGGTTCTGTCGAGGACAGTCATTCCTCTACGATGGCCATCACTGGACACCTTTAGCAACCTACCCGGTTCCAACGCGGGCCGCGCCATGTGGAACCCTATTTGGTCTTGCTCCGAGTGGGGTTTGCCTAGCCACGAACTGTTACCAGACGTGCGGTGCGCTCTTACCGCACCTTTTCACCCTTACCGGCGCCGAAACGCTTAGGCGGTTATTTTCTGTGGCACTTTCCGTAGGCTCACGCCTCCCAGGTGTTACCTGGCACTCCGCCCTATGGAGCCCGGACTTTCCTCCCCCCGCTTTTGCGGAACAAAAGCAGGCAGCGACTGTCCAATCGACTCTCCGCCGACAAGGTTACGGAATAGCTAGGCCAGCTGCAAGCTTTAAGCTTCAAGCTGCGCGCTTGAGTGCCTGTCTTGCAGCTTGCCCCTCACAGCTTTCAGCTGCTTTTCTGCCGCTCCAACGCCACCTGGTACAGCACATTCTTGCGCGCCCCGGTAATTTCCGCCGCCAACGCCGCCGCGCGCTTGAGGGGCATCTCCTTGAGCAGCAGATCCAGCACGCGCATCACCTCGGCGCTCACCACCTCGTCACTTTCGGGCGGCGTCCAGCCTGCCACCAGCACCACGCACTCGCCGCGCTGCTGGTTGCTGTCGCTTTCCACGAAGGCACGCAGCTCGGCCAGCGGCAGGCCCTTGAGGGTCTCGAAGGTCTTGGTCAGTTCGCGCGCCAGCAGTGCCGGGCGCTCGGGGCCGAACACCAGCTCCATGTCCTGCAGGCATTCCAGGATACGGTGCGGGGCTTCATAGAAGATCAGCGTGCGCGGCTCTTCGCGCACCTGCTCCAGGCGCGAGCGACGGCCGACGGTCTTGGCCGGCAGGAAGCCTTCGAAAATGAAACGGTCGGACGGCAGGCCGGCCGCCGACAGCGCCGCGATCAGCGCGCAGGGGCCGGGCACCGGCACTACCGGGATACCCGCGGCGCGCACCTGGCGCACCAGGTGGTAGCCAGGGTCGGAGATCAGCGGCGTGCCGGCGTCGGAGATCAGCGCCACGCTCTCGCCCGCCAGCAGCTTGTCGAGGAAGCGCCCGCCCTCGTCGCGCTCGTTGTGCTCGTGGCACGCGGCCAGCGGCGTGTTGATGCCGAAGTGCTGCAGCAGGCGGATCGAATGGCGGGTGTCCTCGGCGGCGATCAGCGCCACGTCGTTGAGGATCTTCAACGCCCGAGCGCTCATGTCGTCCAGGTTACCGATGGGCGTGGCCACCACATAAAGTGTTCCCATCGCGGAATTCGAAGCACCTGGAGCAGTCACAGCACACACCTGTCGTTGGCAAAAGCGGCATTGTAGCGCGCCCTTTCGCCCAGCGGCCAAAAAGCCCGCGGTAAAACCCTGAATGACCTTTGATGCGCCTTTCACGCCAGTGACATCGCACCGGGGGCCGTGCTTGGGTACAATTGCGGGCCTAACCGATCGAGTATCAGGAAGATATACATGACAGCTTGCCTGCGGCTGCTCTCAGCCCTATGCCTTGCCGCCCTGTTGGCGGCCTGCGCCAGCGCGCCTTCCAACAGCCTCGGCGAACTGCCGCGTACGCCTGACGCCACCATCGAGCAACTGCTCGGCCAGGCAGCCTCGGCCAAGACCCCGGCCGATGCCGCCGTGCTGCGCCTGAGCGCCGCCGACCTCGCCTACCGCCAGCACGCCAACCAGCGTGCCGCGCAGATCCTGGCACAGGTGCAGGTCGAGCAGCTCAACGTGGGCCAGCAGATCATCGCCAGCACCCTGGCGGCCGAGCTGGCCCTGGCCCGCAACCAGCCGAAAGAGGCCCTGGCCGCGCTCAACCACCCCAGCCTGCAGCGCCTGAACGAGGCCTCGGTCGAGCAACAGGTACGCACCCACACCGTGCGCGCCCGCGCCCTGGAAGCTGATGGCCAGACCCTGCCAGCCGCCCAGGAACGCGTGTTCATTGGCCCGCTGCTGACCGGCGACGCTGCCGCAGCCAACAATGACGCCATCTGGGCCCTGGTCAGCAGCCTGCCCGTCGACCAACTGCAATCCACCGGCACCGACGACCTGGCCGGCTGGCAGAGCCTGGCCCTGGCGGTAAAAAGCGCCGGCACCCTGGACCAGCAGAAAGCCGCCATCGACAACTGGCGCAGCACCCACCCCGACCACCCTGCGGCCAAGCAATTGCCGGTGGCGCTGGTGAAGCTCAAGGAGCTGACCAGCCAGCCGCTGACCAAGATCGCCCTGCTGCTGCCCCAGCAAGGCCAGCTGGCCTCGGTGGGCAAGGCCCTGCGTGACGGCTTCATGGCCGCCTACTACCAGGCCCAGCAGGCCGGGCAAAAGCCACCGGTAGTGGAAGTGTTCGACAGCTCCCGCGTGACCTCCATGGATGACTTCTACCGCCAGGCCCAGGCCGCCGGCGCGCAGCTGGTGGTCGGCCCGCTGGAGAAACCGCTGGTGAAACAACTGGCCGGTCGCCCGCAACTGCCCATCACCACCCTGGCGCTCAACTACAGCGACGGCACCCAGGCCAACCCGCCACAACTGTTCCAGTTCGGCCTCGCCGCCGAGGACGAGGCCCGCGAGGTCTCCCGTCGCGCCCGTGCCGATGGCCTGCATCGTGCCGTGGCCCTGGTGCCGCGCGGCGAGTGGGGCGACCGCGTGCTGGCCGCCTTCCGCCAGGACTTCGAAGCCAACGGCGGCCAGCTGCTGGGCTCCCAGCGCGTTGACCAGCCCGTGGCCCTAGCCCAGCAGATCGGCGACCTGATGCAGGCTCGCCAGGGTGGCAACGGCAGCAACGGCTCGCGTCGCCAGGACGTCGACTTCATCTTCCTGGCCTCCACCCCGCAACTGGCCCAGCAGATCAAGCCGACGCTGAACTTCCAATACGCCGGTGACGTGCCGGTGTACGCGACGTCCAACGTCTACAGTGCCAGCGGTGACCAGGCCCAGTACAACGACATGAACGGCGTGCGCTTCTGTGAAACCCCTTGGCTGCTGGACAACAGCAACCCGCTGCGCCAGCAGGTGGTGCACCAGTGGCCCCAGGCCGGTGGCAGCCTTGGCCGCCTGTACGCCATGGGTGCCGACGCCTTTGGCCTGGCCCCGCGCCTGGCGCAGTTGAAAGCGCTGCCGGACAACCGCCTGCAAGGCCTGTCGGGCAACCTGAGCATCAACGCCGGCCAGCGCATCGAGCGCCAGCTGCCGTGGGCCCAGTTCGCCAATGGCCAGGTGCAGCGCCTGCCGGACACTGTGCAGTAATGCTCGCCAGCTCGCCGCGCCAGGCCGGCCAGGAGGCCGAAGCGCAAGCCCTCGCACACCTGCAGCAGCAGGGTTTGCAGGTGCTTGCGCGCAACTGGCTGTGTAAAGGCGGCGAGCTTGATCTGGTCATGCTTGATGGCGATACAGTAGTATTCGTCGAAGTTCGTTACCGCCTGCACGCACAATGGGGTGGCGCGCTCGAAAGTATCGACGCGCGCAAGCGTGCCAGAGTGGTCAATGCCGCACATTCGTTCCTGCACCAGGAAGCACGCTGGGCCAACCACCCATGCCGCTTCGACGTGATCGCCCTGGAAGGCACCGCCAGCAAGGATATGCGCCTGAACTGGCTACGCAACGCCTTCGACAGCTGACCAGGCCATCGTGAGCGCTGCCGTTTACCCCCTTATTCCAACGTTTTTTGCTCTTTGCTTTGCGGGCTGCACATTCATGTGCCGGGACGCTGAACAGCGCCCGACCAGCCGCCCTAATTAAGGTCACACTGATGGACATGCAATCCCGAATTCGCCAGCTTTTCCAGGCCAGTATCGATACCAAGCAACAGGCGATGGAAGTCCTTGCACCGCACATCGAGCAAGCCAGCCAGGTCATGGTCAACGCGCTGCTCAACGAAGGCAAGATGCTGTCCTGCGGCAACGGCGGCTCGGCCGGCGACGCCCAGCACTTCTCCTCGGAGCTGCTCAACCGCTTCGAGCGCGAGCGCCCGAGCCTGCCGGCCATTGCCCTGACCACCGACAGCTCGACCATCACCTCGATTGCCAACGACTACAGTTACAACGAAGTGTTCTCCAAGCAGATCCGCGCCCTGGGCCAGCCCGGCGACGTGCTGTTGGCGATCTCCACCAGCGGCAATTCCGCCAACATCATCCAGGCGATCCAGGCCGCACATGACCGCGAAATGGTTGTCGTAGCCCTGACCGGCCGCGACGGTGGCGGCATGGCCTCGCTGCTGCTGCCCGAGGACGTGGAGATTCGCGTCCCGGCCCACGTCACCGCACGCATCCAGGAAGTCCACCTGCTGGCGATCCACTGCCTATGCGACCTGATCGACAGCCAACTGTTCGGGAGTGAAGAATGACCCCTAATCGCCTTGGCCTGATGGCCTTGACCCTGTGCCTGAGCCTGACCGGCTGCAGCTCGTTCCTGACCGCTACCCGCGACAAGCCGATCGAGGATGACCGCGGCACCCGCACCTTCGGCAGCAAGATCGACGATTCGCTGATCGAGACCAAGGTGTCGGTGAACGTGGCCAAGGCCAGCCCTGACCTGGACCAGAACTCGCACATCATCGTCAGCAGCTTCAACGGTGTGGTGCTGCTGGCCGGCCAGACCCCGCGCGCCGACCTCAAGGCCATGGCCGAACAGGCCGCCGCCGGCGTGCAGCGCGTCAAGCGCGTGCACAACGAACTGCAGGTGATGGCGCCCTCCTCGATCCTGGCACGCAACAACGACGCCTGGCTGACCACCAAGATCAAGACCCAGATGCTGGCCGACGCCAGCATCCCCGGCTCGCGCATCAAGGTGATCACCGAGAACGGCATCGTCTACATGCTGGGCCTGGTGACCCAGAAGGAAGCCGCACAGGCAGCCTCGCTGGTGCAGGGCGTGGGTGGCGTGCAGAAGATCGTGAAGCTGTTCGAATACATCGATTGACCGCCTGTAGCCGCTGCCGCCAGGCTGCGCTGGCCCTGTGCCTCACTGAAGATCCTCAGGGTTCACGCCGGCCAGCGCAGCCTGGCGGCAGCGGCTACAGATCCTGGCACAAAAAAAGGCGATCCAACTGGATCGCCTTTTTTGTTACTTGACCACCTTCAAGCTAGGCCGCCCTGCCGGGCGTTGCGGTCGGCCGCCATCGGGCGGCAGGTCATCGTCGCTGCCATCGAGCACGACTTCTTCTTCCTCGGCCAGCGATGGCTCCAGGTCGAAGACCATGCCCTGGCCGTTTTCCCGGGCATAGACGCCCAGGATAGCGCCGATCGGCACGTAGAGCGTGTGCGCAACGCCGCCGAAGCGACCTTCGAAGCTGACCGCGTCGTTATCCATGTGCAGGTGGCGCACGGCACTGGGCGACACATTGAGGACGATCTGGCCATCACTTGCAAAGCCCTTGGGGACCTGCACCGAACGGTGTTCGGAATTGACCAGCATGTGGGGCGTGCAATCGTTATCCACGATCCACTCGTAGAGTGCACGTACAAGGTACGGACGACTGGAGTTCATCAACGGCTCCTTAAACCGGGCGCATTTCACGTTCAGCGGCCGAGAGGCTAGCCTGGAAGGCCTCGCGGGCGAACTGACGTTCCATATAGTCCAGCAGCGGCTTTGCAGGCCGCGGCAATTCGATACCCAGCACTGGCAAGCGCCAGAGTATGGGCAGTAGACAGCAATCAACCAGACTTTGCTCCTCACTGAGGAAGAAAGGCTTGTCGGCAAACAGGGGCGAAACGCCCGTCAGGCTCTCACGCAGCTCCTTGCGGGCCTGTACACGCGCCGGTTCCTTGGTGCGCGCGTCGAGAATCAGGTCCACCAACCCGCACCAGTCGCGCTGGATCCGGTGGATCAGCAGGCGGCTGTTGGCCCGCGCCACCGGGTACACCGGCAGCAGCGGCGGATGCGGGTAACGCTCATCCAGATATTCCATCACCACGGTGGATTCGTACAGCGCCAAATCCCGATCGACCAGCGTCGGCAGGCTGCCGTACGGGTTCACTTCGATCAGCTTGGCCGGCTGCGAACCTGCCGCCACACTGATGATCTCGGCGCTTACACCCTTCTCGGCGAGAACGATGCGCACCCGGTGAGAATAGTGGTCAGCGGGGTCGGAGTAACAGGCCAACCGGTTGGTCACGCCCATGGCGGTCCTCCTCGCGTATAAAAAACATGAATAACACAAAAACGAGCGCGCCCCTGAAGCACTCCCTCGGCGAAGGTGGCTGGAACGGCTTCCAGCTTCGCCATGCAACGGAGTCGCCAAAGGGGCGCGCGCATTTAACAGCAGATCTTACCGCATATTCAATGAACGTCTTTCCAGTATTCACGTTTGAGCAGGTAAGCAAAGATGAACAAAACCGCCAGGTACAGCAGCACGTACGTGCCGATTCGCTCGGCCTGCAGCTTGTTGGGGTTGGCCGAGTACGCCAGGAAGGTCACCAGGTTCTTGATCTTCTCGTCGAACTGCTCGGGCGTCAGGCTGCCGGTTTTCGGTAGCAGGGTCAGCTGGTCACAGGCCTCGTGGGTCAGCGGCGCGCCGGTGAGCGGGTCGTACTGCTTCTTGCCGTCGGTGACCACCTGCACCTGCTTGCAGCCGATCACCTGGCGGCCCTGCAGGCCGCCCAGCACGTTGGGCATGCCGACGTTGGGGAACACGGCGTTGTTGACGCCCCAGGGCCGCGCAGGGTCCTCGTAGAACGAGCGCAGGTAGCCGTAGAGCCAGTCGGTGCCACGCACCCGCGCCACCAGCGTCAGGTCCGGCGGCGCCGCGCCGAACCAGGCCTTGGCGTCGGCGGGCTGCATGCCGATGGTCATGTGGTCGCCGATCTTGGCGCCGGTGAACACCAGCTTCTGCAGCATCAGGTCGTGGGGAATGCCCAAGTCATCGGCGACACGCTCGTAGCGCTGGAACTTGGCGCTGTGGCAGCCCATGCAGTAGTTGGCGAAGGTGCGGGCGCCGTCCTGCATGGCGGGCTTGTCGGCCAGGTCGATGTCGACCTTCTCCAGCTCCGGGCCTTCGGCAGCCAGGGTCAACGCGGGCAGCAACGCAAGAATGAATACCGCTAATAATTTTTTCATCAGCCAGTCACCCTTTCCGGTACCGGTTTGGTCTTCTCGAAGCGGGTGTAGAACGGCATAAGGATGAAATAGGCGAAATACAGCACCGTGCACACCTGGGACACCAACGTTCGCTCCGGCGTCGGTGGTTGCACGCCCAGGTAGCCCAGGGTCATGAACGACACGCAGAACAACGTCAGGGCCACGCGGCTGACCCAGCCCTTGTAGCGCATGGACTTCACCGGGCTGCGGTCCAGCCAGGGCAGCACGAACAGCACCGCAATGGCGGCGCCCATGGACATCACCCCCAGCAGTTTGTCGGGCACCGCGCGCAAGATCGCGTAGAACGGCGTGAAGTACCACACCGGGGCGATGTGCTCGGGCGTCTTGAAGGCGTTGGCTTGCTCGAAGTTGGGTTTTTCCAGGAAATAGCCGCCCATTTCCGGGAAGAAGAACACGATGGAACAGAACACGAACAGGAACACCACCACGCCGACAATGTCCTTCACCGTGTAGTACGGGTGGAAGGCAATGCCGTCCAGGGGCACGCCGTTTTCGTCCTTGAGCTTCTTGATTTCGATGCCGTCGGGGTTGTTGGAGCCCACCTCGTGCAGCGCCAGGATATGCAACACCACCAGGCCCAGGATGACGATGGGCAAGGCAATCACGTGCAGGGCGAAGAAGCGGTTCAGGGTGATGCCGGAAATCAGGTAGTCGCCGCGAATCCACTGGGTCAGGTCATTGCCGATCACCGGAATGGCGCCGAACAGCGAGATGATCACCTGCGCCCCCCAGTACGACATCTGCCCCCACGGCAGCAGGTAGCCCATGAAGGCCTCGGCCATCAGCGCCAGGTAGATGAGCATGCCGAAGATCCACACCAGCTCCCTGGGCTTCTTGTAGGAGCCGTACAGCAGGCCGCGGAACATGTGCAGATACACCACGATAAAGAACGCCGAAGCGCCCGTGGAGTGCAGGTAGCGCAGGATCCAGCCGTAGGACACGTCGCGCATGATGTACTCGACCGAGGCGAACGCCTCCTCCGCCGAGGGCGTGAAGCTCATGGTCAGCCACACGCCGGTGATGATCTGGTTGACCAGCACCAGCAGCGCCAGCGAGCCGAAGAAATAGAAGAAATTGAAGTTTTTCGGGGCGTAGTATTTGGTGAGGTGCTCTTCCCACATTTTTGTCGCGGGGAAGCGGGCATCCACCCAGGCCATGAACTTGCTCATCACGCTTTCTCCTGATCGACGCCGATGACAATCACATCGTCCGACTCGTAAGAGTGCGGCGGCACCGCCAGGTTGAGCGGTGCGGGCTGGGACTTGTAGACGCGACCGGCGAGGTCATAGTGGGAACCGTGGCAAGGGCAGAAATAGCCCCCCACCCAATCCTTGCCCAGGTCGGCCGGGGCCACCTCGGGGCGGAAAGTCGGTGAGCAGCCCAGGTGCGTGCAGATGCCGATCAAAATCAGCACCTGCGGCTTGATGGAGCGCAGCTTGGGGTCGACATAGGCAGGCTGGGTCGAGTTCTTGGACTCGGGGTCGGAGAGACGGTCTTCGATCTTGCCCAGGTTGGCGATGATCTCGTCGGTGCGGCGCACCACGAACACCGGCTGGCCACGCCATTCGGCAATCACCTGCTGGCCGGGCTCCACCTTGCTGATGTTGAACTTGACTGGAGCCCCCGCCGCCTTGGCCTTGGCACTGGGAAACCAAGACCCCACGAACGGGACCGCAGCCCCTACCGCTCCTGCTGCGCCGACCACGGACGTGGCCGCTACGAGGAAGCGACGCCGGCCTGCATTCACGCCGTCATTGCTCATTCAGTCCTCTCCCATCAGCTTGGTGGCCTGTTGCAACAGGCATCTACATTGTTGGTTCCATCCAGCCAGGCCCGGTCAGCCTGAAAATCTGCCGAATGGTAGTTAAAAGCCCATACATAGACAAGGGAAATACCCGCGGCAAACGACTGCGCCCCCGGCCTTGCGCGGCGTGCGCAGGTGCAGCAAGCCGCTGCACAAAAACTTCGCACCCCACGTCACTCATCGTAGTCGCTGGCGAAGGCCCACGACTGTCACCGTAGTCTAGCCGACATAAAAAAAGCCCGGTTCCAAAGGAACCGGGCTTTTTTTGAACGGAGTCGCGAAGCTTTGAATTAACGCTTCGAGTACTGCGGACGCTTACGCGCTTTACGCAGACCGACTTTCTTACGTTCAACTTCACGAGCGTCACGAGTCACGTAGCCTGCTTTACGCAGGGCGCTACGCAGGGTCTCGTCGTATTGCATCAGAGCACGGGTGATACCGTGACGGATTGCACCGGCTTGACCGCTGACACCACCACCGATAACGGTGACGTAGATGTCGAACTTCTCGGTGGTCTCGGTCAGTTCCAGCGGCTGACGAACTACCATGCGGGCAGTTTCACGGCCGAAGAAAGTGTCCAGAGAACGGTTGTTGATGGAGATGTTGCCAGTACCCGGACGCAGGAAAACGCGTGCGGTAGCGGTCTTGCGACGGCCAGTGCCGTAATTTTGAGTCGCCGACATAATGAACTATTCCGTTAAATCTTCAGTTCTTGGGGCTGCTGAGCAGTATGAGGGTGAGCAGCGCCCGCATAGACTTTCAGCTTACGGTACATGTCGCGACCCAGCGGGTTCTTCGGCAGCATGCCTTTTACCGCGGTCTCGATCACGCGCTCAGGGGCTTTGGCGATCAGCTTCTGGAAGTTGATCGACTTGATGCCGCCCGGGAAACCGGAGTGGGAGTAGTACATTTTGTCAGTGGTCTTGGCGCCAGTGACACGAACCTGCTCAGCGTTGATGACGACGATGTAGTCACCGGTGTCAACGTGAGGGGTGTATTCTGGTTTGTGCTTGCCACGCAGACGGCTCGCGATCTCAGTAGCCAGACGACCCAGGGTCTGACCAGCAGCATCAACGACGAACCAGTCGCGTTTTACTGTTTCCGGTTTAGCAGTAAAAGTTTTCATTCTTTATAGCCTCGAAGGCCGTCCAGCAAAAAGAGACGGCAGATCTTACTGAATAGTGCGTACTTTGACAAGTCAAAGGCAGCCGGATACAGACGCTATCGGGGGCTCGGGTCAGCGCGTCCAATATACGGCAAGATTCTTCGGCGAGCGGCGCATCACTTCCACTGCAGAGAGAGGGGGCGAATTATCCAGATTGCGAAAAAAATATCAACCTGCTTTTATGATTCCTTTGCCTTGAGGAGACGCAGATGGATTATCGCCGACTGGGACGCACCGACATCAAGGTCAGCGCCCTGTGCCTGGGCACCATGACCTGGGGCGAGCAGAACACCGAGGCAGAGGGCTTCGCGCAGATCGAGCGGGCCAAGCAGGCGGGCATCAATTTCATCGACACGGCGGAAATGTACCCCGTGCCCCCCCGTCCGGAAACCTACGCGGCCACCGAAAAAGTCATTGGCAACTATTTCAAAAGCCGCGGCGATCGCGCCGACTGGGTGCTGGCCAGCAAAATCGCCGGCCCCGGCAACGGCATCGCGCACATCCGCGACGGCCAGCTGCGCCACAACCGCCAGCACATCGTGCAGGCCCTGGACGCCAGCCTCAAGCGCCTGCAGACCGACTGGATCGACCTGTACCAACTGCACTGGCCCGAGCGCAGCACCAACTTCTTCGGCAAGCTGGGCTACCAGCACACCCAGGACGAGCTGATCACGCCGCTGGAAGAAACCCTGGAAGCGCTGGACGAGCAGGTGAAGGCCGGCAAGATCCGCCACATCGGCCTGTCCAACGAAACGCCGTGGGGCACCATGAAGTTCCTGCAACTGGCCGAGAGCCGTGGCTGGCCGCGGGCTGTGTCGATCCAGAACCCCTACAACCTGCTCAACCGCAGCTTCGAGGTGGGCCTGGCGGAAGTCGCCATCCGCGAACAGTGCGGCCTGCTGGCCTATTCGCCGATGGCCTTCGGCATGCTCTCGGGCAAGTTCGAGAACGGCGCCAGGCCGGCCAACGCGCGCCTGACCCTGTTCAGCCGCTTCAGCCGCTATTCCAACCCGCAGAGCGTGGCCGCCTGCAGCCGCTACGTGGCGCTGGCTCGCGAACACGGCCTGGACCCGGCGCAGATGGCCCTGGCGTTCGTCACCCAGCAGCCGTTCGTGACCAGCAACATCATTGGCGCCACCTCGCTGGAGCAGCTGGACGCCAACATCGCCAGCTTCGACCTGAAGCTGAGCGACGCGGTGCTGGAAGGCATCGAGGCGATTCACAAGGACCAGCCCAACCCGGCGCCTTGATGGCCCTGACGCGGCCTGCGGCCGCTGCTACGAAGCCCGTAGCAGCGGCCGCAGGCCGCGTCCCCAGCCTCCTCAAATCACCGAACGGGCAATGATCTCCTTCATGATTTCATTGGTCCCGGCATAAATGCGCTGCACCCGCGCATCCGCCCACGCCCGGGCAATCGGGTATTCCCACATGAAGCCGTAGCCGCCGTGCAACTGCACGCATTCGTCGAGCACCTTGCACTGCAGGTCCGAGCCCCAGTACTTGGTCATCGCTGCCGTGGGCACGTCCAGCTCGCCCTTGAGGTGCAGCTCCAGGCAGCGGTCGATGAACACCCGGCCGATCTGCACTTCGGTGGCAATCTCCGCCAGCTTGAAGCGAGTGTTCTGGAAGTCGGTGATGGCCTTGCCGAACGCCTTGCGGTCGCGGGTGTAGTCCAGGGTCCATTGCAGCGCCGCCTCGGCCGAGGACACCGCGCCGATGGCCACGGTCAGGCGCTCCTGGGGCAGCTCCTGCATCAGGTAGGCGAAGCCCTGGCCAACCTGGCCCAGCAGGTTGTCCTTGGGAATGCGCACGTTGTGGAAGAACAGCTCGGAGGTGTCCTGGGCCTTCATGCCCACCTTCTCCAGGCGCTTGCCTTTGTCGAAGCCCGGGGTGCCCGCCTCCACCACGAACAGGCTGGTGCCCTTGGCGCCGGCCTTGGGGTCGGTCTTGGCCACCACTATGACCAGGTCGGCGAGCAAGCCGTTGGTGATGAACGTCTTGGAGCCGTTGATCACGTACTCGTCGCCGTCCAGCACCGCCGTGGTCTTCACCCCTTGCAGGTCGGAACCGGCGCCCGGCTCGGTCATGGCAATGGCGCTCACCAACTCGCCGCTGACCAGGCGCGGCAGGTATTTGTGCTTCAGGGTCTCGCTGCCGTAGTGAAGGATATAGGGCGCGACGATGTCGGAATGCAGCGAGAAGCCAATGCCGCTCAGGCCCAGGCGGCTGATCTCTTCGATCACCACTGCGCTGTAGAGAAAGTCGGCGCCCATGCCGCCGTATTCCTCGGGGATGTGCGAGCACAACAGCCCCGCATCGCCGGCCTTGTTCCACAACTGGCGGTCGATGTGGCCCTGTTTCTCCCACTGGGCGTGAAAGGGCGCGGCTTCTTTCTCGAAGAACTTGCGCACGCTGGTGCGAAACAGTTCGTGGTCGGAGCTGAACACTGTCCTAGGAATCATCCTACACCTCTCGCTGAGCAATCCATGGTAGATAGCTGAGACTAAGCGCGGCGGCATGTATCGGCACTGGACACAAACGCCAAAAAATAAGACGATCCAGCCGCTTATTGACCACTATCCCTTATAAGAATAATGAACATGATGTTTACCCCGAATACCCCGTCCCTGCGGCGCGTGAGCATTCTGGCCATCGACAAGGTGTTCGCCTCGACGCTGATGCATGCCAAGGATTTTTTCCACCTGGCAGGCCTGCGCCACGGCAAACAGATGGGCCAGGGCCTGACGTCGCTGTTCGAAACCCGCCTGATCAGCCCCGACGGCCAACCCGTGATTACCTTCAGCGGCGTACAGGTGCCCGTGGACGGCACCCTGGAAGACGCCGACATCATCGTGCTACCCGCCTTCTGGGATGACTTCGACGCCCTGTGCCTGCGCTACCCGCAGGTGCTGCCGTGGCTGCGCGCCCAGCACGCCCGTGGCGCGGTGCTGTGCGGCGAGGCCAGCGGCGTGTTCTGGCTGGCCGAGGCCGGCCTGCTGGACGGCAAGGAGGCCACCACCTACTGGCGCTTCTTCGGCCAGTTCGCCGAGCGCTTCCCCCAGGTGATGCTCAACCAGGACAAGCACCTCACCGACGCCGACAACCTGTACTGCGCCGCCGGCACCACATCGGCCTGCGACCTGTACATTTATTTGATAGAGCGCTTCTGCGGCGCCAGCGTCGCCCAGGCGGTGTCGCGCGACATCCTCTACGAGGTGCAGCGCAACTACACACCGGGGCGCATGGGTTTTGGCGGGCAGAAACTGCACCAGGACCTGATCATTCTGCAGATCCAGCAGTGGCTGGAGGAGCACTTCGCCGACAAGTTCCGCTTCGAGGACGTGGCGCGCGAGCATGGCATGAGCATCCGCAACTTCATGCGCAGGTTCCAGAACGCCACGGGCGACAAGCCGCTGCACTACCTGCAGCGGCTGCGCATCGAAACGGCGAAGGGTTTGCTGTCGGGCTCGCGCAAGAGCATCAAGACCATCAGCTATGAGGTGGGCTACGACGACGCGAGCTTCTTCGCCCGCCTGTTCCGCCAGCACACGGCGCTGTCGCCGAACCAGTACCGGCAGCAGTTCCTGCAAGAAGCCTGACCCAGGCCCGTAGCAGCTGCCGCCAGGCTGCGTCCGGCGTTATACGGAGGCGTTGCCGGACGCGGCCTGACGGCCGCTGCTACGGGTTCAGGGCTTGTGTGCGCGCGACAGGAATTCGTGCGACTGCATTTCCAGCAGGCGGCTGAGGGTGCGCTGGAACTCGAACATCAGGCGGCCGCCGGTGTACAGGTCTTTCAGCTCGACTTCGGCCGAGATGATCAGCTTCACGTTGCGGTCGTAGAACTCGTCGACCATGTTGATGAAGCGCCGGGCGATGTCGTCGGTGGCCACGCCCATCTGCTCCACGCCGCTGAGCAGCACGGCATGGAAGATCTTGCCCAGTTCGATGTAGTCGTTCTGGCTACGCGGGCCGTCGCACAGTTCGCGGAAGTCGAACCAGGCCACGTCGTCACAGGTCTTGAGCGCGCGAATCTCGCGGTTCTCGATCATCAACACGTCGTTTTCCACCGCCGCGGTGCATTCCGGGGTCAGCGCCTTGAAGCTCTTGCGCAGGCTTTCCGCCGCCGCCTCGTTGAGCGGGTAGTGGAACAGCTCGGCTTGCTCCAGGTGGCGCAGGCGGTAGTCCACGCCGCTGTCGACGTTGACGATCTCGGTGTTCTGCTTGATCAGGGCGATGGCCGGCAGGAAGCGCGCGCGCTGCAGGCCGTCCTTGTACAGGCCGTCCGGGACGATGTTGGACGTGGCCACCAGGGTCACGCCGTTCTTGAACAGCTCTTCCATCAGCGTGCCGAGGATCATGGCGTCGGTAATGTCAGAGACGAAGAATTCGTCGAAGCAGATGACCCGGGCTTCGTCGGAGAAGCGCTTGGCGATCACCGTCAGCGGGTTTTTCTCACCCTTGAGGGTGCGCATTTCTTCGTGCACGCGCTTCATGAAGCGGTGGAAGTGGGTACGCACCTTTTCCTTGAACGGCAGCGCCTCGAAGAAGGTGTCCACCAGGTAGGTCTTGCCCCGCCCTACGCCGCCCCAGAAGTACAGGCCCTTGACCAGGGTCGGCTCTTTCTTGCCGAACAGCTTGCCGAAAAGGCCCGGCTTGCTGTCATGCGCCGCGATCAGGTCGTCGTACAGACGCTGCAGGTGACGCACCGCGGTTTCCTGCGCAGCATCATGGAAGAACTCGGGGCGTTTGAGGTCAGCTTGATATCGTTCTAGAGGCGTCATATTCGTTAGCAGGGCAACAAAAACGGGCCGTCACTGTAACGACGCCCCCGGGTTATGGCAATTAGACTTGCGACAGTTGGTCGCATTAGTCCTGTTGGGGCTGCAAGGCCACGCGCAGGGCCTCTACCGCGGCATCACGGGCAGCGCTGTCGGCGAAGGCGGGGCTGTCGCCCACGCAGGCGTCATCCAGCCACAGGGTGAAGCCATTGCCTTCGCTGCGCACGTCCAGCGCCGCACCGCTTTGCAGCTGCTTGCTGACCTGGCCGGCGGCCTTGCCATCGGCGAAGGTGCGCGACAGCAGCAGTTGCTCGCCATCGGCGCCCAGCAGGCGGAAGCGGAAGCTGCCGTCCTCGTCGCGGAAGCTGACGAAGCGCGCGGCCTTGGCGGCCTTCTTCTTGGTGGCAGTGGCGACCTGCGCGTGCTCGCGGAACGAACGCAGGCCCACGGCTTCGCGCAGTTCACCAAGGAACGGCGTGGCCACCTTGCGGGCCTTGGCGGCGCCGGCCAGCAGGATGTCTTCCAGGTCGGCCGGGCGGGCGATGAACTGGTGGTATTTCTCGCGGGCTTCGCCCAGTTCGTTGTCCAGCAGGGTGAACAGGCGGCTCTTGGCCTCGCCCCAGCCCAGGCCCTGCAGCAGTTCTTCGCGGAACTCGGCCTGTTGCGCCGGGGTGGCGAAGGCCTGGTACAGGGTGAACAGGTGGGAGTTGTCCGGATCCTTGGCCTCGCCCGGCGCGCGGGAGTCGGTGACGATGCGCGAGATGGCGTCCTTCATGTCCTTGGCGCTGGTGAACAACGGGATGGTGTTGTCGTAGCTCTTGGACATCTTGCGCCCGTCCAGGCCCGGCAAGGTGGCCACGCTTTCCTCGATCAGCGCCTCGGGCATCACGAAGTACTCGCGGCCCTGGCCGAACAGGTGGTTGAAGCGCTGGCCGATGTCACGGGCCATTTCCACGTGCTGGATCTGGTCACGACCCACCGGCACCTGGTGGGCGTTGAACATCAGGATGTCGGCGGCCATCAGCACCGGGTAGCTGAACAGGCCCATGGTGATGCCGGCGTCCGGGTCTTCGCCGGCTTCCACGTTCTTGTCCACCGAGGCCTTGTAGGCGTGGGCGCGGTTGAGCAGGCCCTTGCCGGCCACGCAGGTCAGCAGCCAGGTCAGCTCGGGGATCTCGGGAATATCGGACTGGCGGTAGAAGGTCACACGGTCCACGTCCAGGCCGGAAGCCAGCCAGGTGGCGGCGATTTCCAGGCGCGAGCGCTGGATGCGCAGCGGGTCGTCGCACTTGATCAGCGCGTGGTAGTCGGCCAGGAAGTAGAACGAATCGGCATCGCTCTGGCGGCTGGCGACGATGGCCGGGCGGATGGCACCGGCGTAGTTGCCCAGGTGCGGCGTGCCAGTGGTGGTGATACCGGTCAGGATACGTGTGGTCATGGGCTAATTCTTGTCTGTCTGCAATCAGTTCGAAAGGCGTGGCAGGACCAGATCTTTCAGGTCGGTCAGCTTGCCATGAAAAAAGTGTCCGCATTCTGCCACTTTCAGCAGCTCATGGGGACGTTGCAGCTGCTCGGACCAGGCATACACCAGGGCCGGGTCCACCACTTCGTCGGTTTCGGGCTGGATCACGGTCAACGTGCCGCCCAACGGCAGGCTATGCTCCGGCGTCAGGCGCATCACCGCTGGCGCCACCATGAACAGGCGCTGCACGCTCTGCCCCGCCGCTTCCAGGCGCCCACCCAGGCCGGCGGCCACGAAGCCGCCGAAGGAGAAGCCCAGCAGCGTCAGTGGCAGCTCGGGGTGCTGGCTGCGCAACCAGGCGGCGGCGGCCTGGGCGTCATCGATTTCGCCGCTGCCCATGTCGTGGCTGCCGGCGCTGGCGCCCACGCCACGGTAATTGAAACGCAAGGTAACAAAGCCGGCGTCACGCGCCGTGCGCTGCAGGGTCGAGATAACCTTGTTGAGCATGGTGCCACCCTGCACCGGGTTGGGGTGGCAGACCAGCGCAATACCGCGCGCGTCGGGGGTATCCAGGTACAGCGCCTCGAGCTGGCCCTGCGGGCCATCGATGAAAACGGGGGTTTCGCGGATCAGCAAGGGTACACTCCGTGACCTCGAAAGGGGTCGACTCGTCTAGTCGAAGGATTCTGTCTGAAATATTTGCGATTGCTCGCGGTATACAGCGCAGGTTAGAGCCGTTAACGTAAAGCAAAGCCGTTTATAGAGGAAGGACTCGTGGAACACTCGCTCTTAGTTTGGTTGTTGCCGACAATCGCCCTCGTCGTGGGTGTCGTGATTGGCCTGGTCGTCGCCCGCCTCGTGCCCAATGCCGCTCCCAGCAGCACTCAGCGCCAGCTGGACGAGATCCAGGAACGCTTCGACAGCTACCAGAATGACGTGGTCACCCACTTCAACACAACGGCTTCGCTGGTCAAGAAAATGACCCAGAGCTATCAGGAAGTGCAGGAGCATCTCGCCGAGGGCGCCAACCAGCTGGCCCTGGACGAACTGACCCGCCAACGCCTGCTGGCGGCCCTGCACGCTGAAAGTGCCGGCCCCCGCGAACGCCTCACCCCACCGCGCGACGCCGAGCCGCCCCGCGACTACGCGCCCAAGGCGCCTAACTCGCCCGGCATGCTGGACGAGCAGTACGGGCTCAAGCGCAAGTAAGCGCCGCCAGCCAAAAAGGAGCCTCGCGGCTCCTTTTTTATGCGCCTGCTACACCTGCGCCGGGCGCACCCCCTTGTGTGATCCCTGCCGCATGAACGGCCGTTCGACTCCCCAGTAGGTCGCCACACCCAGGATTGCGGCGCCCCACAGCACAAGCGGAAGGTACCAGGCAAAGCTGAAAAAGGTCCCCGCCTGAAAATCATGGACCGCCAGCACATTGAAAAGGGTGTAGATCAGAATGCCGTGCAGCAGGTAGATACTGAAACTTGCCTCGCCCAGGACCTTCAAGCCGCGGTGCTCCAGCAGCCCCCCAAGACTGTTGCCCAGCACGAACATACAAAACGGCCCCGCCAGCAGGATCATCTGCGCGGCAGAATAGGGTTCCAAGCTCATACAAAGCATCACAGCGAGCAACGCAACCAGCGTAAAGGGCCACTTTGTGTAGTCGACCGGGGCGCGTCTCAGGCGGTGCTCCAGCAGCGCGACGGCGATACCAGCCACGAACAGCTTGAGATAGCGAGCGTCGAACTGGGTGGCATACATCGCCCATAACGCCGCGAGCCCCAGCACTGAAACCGCTACCGCAACCAGTGCCAGGCGGCGCTGAAGCAGGCAGTACAGCAGCGGCAACGCCACGTAGAACATTGCTTCATACTGCAGCGTCCACTGCACCCCAGCGTTGATGACCCAGCTACCCTGCACACCATTGATCGGGGCCGCCAGGAAAACCAGCCAGTGGCCGAGGGCTCGGACATTGCCCATGAACGAAGCTGGCTGGTCGCCTGGCTGCAGAAAGGCAATGGCCGCGACCAGTGCGACACTGACCAGGTACATCGGAAATATCCGCCGTACCCGCGAAACGAAAATGGCCCGCCAGGCAGGCACACCCCGGCTTACCTTGCTTCCAAACAGGTAGCCAGTGATCATGAAGAACAGCGAGACGGGCACTGCGCCAAAGTTGTTGATCACGCGGCTGTCGGTCATCTGCCACAGCGACGTGGTGTGCCAGTAGTAGCTGACGGTGAGGTGGTAGACCACCACCGCCGTGGCCAGGATCCCCCGCAGCCCGTCCAGCGATGAAACACGGTGCTGGGACTCGGGAGCCAGGACGGGCAGCCGGCTCGCCACGCCACAAAAAAGGATTATCGCCGCCACATACAGTGTTATCAGCGTCAATGTTTGCATCATGAGCGTTGTAATTATCCAGAATCGGTCAGCAGGAGGCAGCATCGAGCCGCCGGGATGAGACGATCAAGTATGTGCCTGGGCACACCGCCTGTCGCGGATAAATAGCCTGGCGACCGAAGGGCGCGATGGCAAAAGGTTTCCCCTCACAGCAAGGAGCACTCCACCCCGTGATCCCCCGTACCGACTGGCTGCGCCCTGCCCTGCTGGGCACCCTGGTATTTCTCTGGCTATGGACTGCTGCCGTCTGCCTGGGCCCCGGCTTTGACTGGGGCCTGAAGATCATGGCCGAAGCCGGCGTGCAGGGCTGGCTGGCGAGCCTGGCGGTGATTGGTGGCGCGCTCTGTGATGCCGCGCTCGGGCTGGCCCTGCTGTTCAAGCGCTGGCGGCGCAAGGCGTTGTTGGCGCAGTTGCTGCTGATGATCGCCTACACCCTGTTCATCAGCGTGGTGCTGCCCCATTACTGGTTCGATCCCTATGGGGGCGTGGCGAAGAACCTGGTGCTGATGATCGTGACCTTGTGGCTGCATGGCCAGGAGGGCGTTCGATGAGCCTGTACCTGACGCTCAAGACCCTGCACATTCTGTCGTCCACGCTGCTGTTCGGCACCGGGCTGGGCTCGGCGTATTACGCCATGCGTGCGTGGCGCACGGGTGACGTGGCGGTGATCCGCGCCACCTTCCGCCACCTGGTGTTCGCCGATTGGGCCTTCACGGCCACCACGGCGGTGTTCCAGCCGCTGAGCGGCCTGGGGCTGGCGCATTTGGCGGGATGGCCGCTGGCGAGCCCGTGGCTGCTGTGGAGCCTGGGTTTGTATGTGTTCGCCGGGGTGTGTTGGCTACCGGTGGTGTGGTTGCAGATTCGCGTGCATCGGCTGGCGGAGCAGGCCGTGGCGCAAGGCACTGGCATGCCGCTGGTGGCCAGGCGCTACATGGCATGGTGGTTCGGCCTGGGGTGGCCGGCGTTCCTGGCGTTTATCGCGATTTTCTACCTGATGGTGGGCAAAGGCGCGTAACCCCGTAGCAGCTGCCACCAGGCTGCGTCGGGGCCCAACGCGGTGTACCTGGTGTACTGCGGTGCCTGGGACGCGGCCTGCGGCCGCTGCTACGGGGTTATTCGGCGATAATGCGAACAGCACTTATGAAAAAGCCCGCGACTCTTGCGAGGCGCGGGCTTTTTCATACAGCGGTGGGGCTTAGATCGCGCCGCGCGAACGCAGCAGCTCCAGCACCTGCTTCACGCCTTCTTCCAGCGAAACGCTCTGGGTGTCCACCACCAGGTCAGCGTTCAACGGCACATCGTACGGGAAGGACTCACCCGGGATGTTGTCGCCATCGGCAGCGTACAGGCCTTGCGGGTCGCGCTCGCGGCACGCCTGTGGCGACGCCTGCACGTAGACGGTCAGCAGGCGGTCGGCGCCGATCAGGGCCTTGGCCTGTTCGCGGCCTTCGGCATCCGGCGCCACGAAGGCGGCCAGGGTCAGCAGGCCGGCTTCGTTGAACTGGCGCGCCACGTGGGCGGCACGACGCCAGTTCTCGGTACGCCCGGCGCGGTCCTGCGGCAGGCCTTTGTTCAGGTCGTGACGCAGGTTCTGGCCGTCCAGCACGAATACTGCGCGGCCCATGTCGAACAGTTTGCGCTCCACGGCGTAGGCCAGGGTGCTCTTGCCCGCGCCCGACAGGCCGCTGAACAGCACGGTAGCCGGCTTCTGGCCGAAGCGCAGGGCGCGCTCCTCGGTGGCCACGTGGGCCAGCTTGCCGTGATGGCCCGCCGCGCCGTGCGGTACCACTGGCGGGGCGATGATCATGCCGGCGCCGACGGTGCCGTTGGTCAGGCGGTCGATGACGATGAACGCACCGGTGGTGCGGTTGCTGTCATAGCCGTCCAGTGCGATGGCGCTGTCCAGCGCGACCTTCACGCGGCCGATCTCGTTCAGGGCCAGCGCGCTGCCCGGGCCTTCGGCCAGAGTGTTGACGTCGACCTTGTGGACGATGCTGGCAATGCTGCCCGGCACGTAGCTGGTGGCACGCTTGATGTCGTATTTCTTGCCCGGCAGCATCGGCTCTTCAGCCATCCACACCAGCATGGCGTCGAAGCTGTCAGTCACCGTTGGCACGTTGTCGGCATGCACCAGCAGGTCGCCACGGGAGATGTCGATCTCGTCTTCCATGGTCAGGGTCACGGCCTGGCCTGGGCCAGCCTGTTCCAGCTCACCTTCGAAGGTGACGATGGACTTGACCCGGCTGCTCTTGCCCGACGGCAGCACCACGACTTCGTCGCCCTTGTGCACGACGCCGCTGGCCAGGGTGCCGGCGAAGCCGCGGAAGTTCAGGTTCGGACGGTTGACGTACTGCACCGGGAAGCGCAGGTCGGTCAGGTTGCGGTCGCCCGAGACTTCCACGGTTTCGAGGATTTCCATCAGCGACTGGCCGGTGTACCACGGCGAGCGCTCGCTGCGGTTCACCACGTTGTCGCCCTTGAGGGCCGACATCGGCACGAAGTGCAGGCTGCTCGGCTTCAGGGCGATACCTTCGGCGAACTTCAGGTAATCGGCCTTGATCTCCTCGAACACGCCTTCGTCGAAGCCCTTCAGGTCCATCTTGTTGATGGCAACCACGATGTGCTTGATGCCCAGCAGCGAGGCAATGTAGCTGTGGCGACGGGTTTGGGTCTGCACGCCGTAGCGGGCGTCGACCAGAATGATCGCCAGGTCACAGGTGGAGGCACCGGTGGCCATGTTGCGGGTGTACTGCTCGTGGCCCGGGGTGTCGGCGATGATGAACTTGCGCTTGGCGGTCGAGAAGTAGCGGTAGGCTACGTCGATGGTGATGCCTTGCTCGCGCTCGGCCTGCAGGCCGTCCACCAGCAGCGCCAGGTCAATGTCGTCACCGGTGGTGCCGACTTTCTTCGAGTCACGGGTAATGGCTTCCAGGTGATCTTCGTAGATCATCTTGGAGTCGTGCAGCAGGCGCCCGATCAGGGTGCTCTTGCCGTCGTCGACGTTGCCACAGGTCAGGAAGCGCAACAGCTCCTTGCGCTCGTGCTGGCCCAGGTAGGCGAGGATGTCCTCGCTGATCAAATCGGATTGATGACTCATTGCATTCGAGCTCCAAGCTGTAAGCTTCAAGCGGCAAGCTTGTCGGCGTACAGCTAGTTGGAAATTTTTTTGATCAACCCGCAGAGCATATTGGAAAGCTCTCGGGACTCCGAAATCCAGTCCGCAGCAAGCGATTCGCTGATGTAGCCGATCTCCATACCAATCATGATCTGGGTTCGCAACTCCCCACAGGAAGCCTTGGCGATCCACAGAAACTGGCATTTCTCCTTCACCGAAAAACGTTCCATCCCCTCTGCGATATTGCTCGGAACAGACAACGCAGAGCGGGTGACCTGGCTTCTGAAAGCCAAGTCATTGCATGACGCCAATTCCCGGTAGACCGAAACAGCAAGCCGCTTGGCTCGCTGCCACACAATCAACTTCTCGAAATCCATTTCGAGCTCCAGTCAAAAACTCAAGCACACAGTTTGCCGGTTTTGACTTGCCGCTTGCAGCTCGCAACTTGTCGCTAGAAGTAGCCCTGACGTTTCTTGTCTTCCATCGAACCGGCGCCATCGTGGTCGATGACCCGGCCCTGGCGCTCGGAAGTTCGCGTCAGGAGCATTTCCTGAATGATGTCGGTCAGGCTCTCGGCCTCCGACTCCACCGCGCCCGTCAACGGGTAGCAGCCAAGGGTACGGAAACGCACTTTCTTTTTGACGATCTGCGCCTTCTCTTCCTCGCTGAGGTGCTCGAGGATGCGATCGTCGTCGATCATGATCAAGGTGCCGTTCTTCTCGATCACTTCGCGCTCGGCGGCGAAGTACAGCGGCACGATCGGGATACCTTCCAGGTAGATGTACTGCCAGATATCCAGCTCGGTCCAGTTCGACAGGGGGAACACGCGAATGGATTCGCCCTTGTTGACCTTGCCGTTGTACACGTTCCACAGCTCGGGGCGCTGGTTCTTCGGGTCCCAGCGGTGCTTGCTGTCACGGAACGAGTAGACACGTTCCTTGGCCCGCGACTTCTCTTCGTCGCGGCGCGCGCCACCGAAGGCGGCGTCGAAGCCGTACTTGTCCAGCGCCTGCTTGAGGCCCTGGGTCTTCATGATGTCGGTGTGCTTGGAGCTGCCGTGGGTGAAAGGGTTGATGCCCTGCGCCACGCCTTCGGGGTTCACGTGCACCAGCAGGTCCAGGCCCAGTTCTTCAACCATGCGGTCGCGGAACTTGTACATCTCCTGGAACTTCCACTGGGTGTCCACGTGCATCACGGGGAACGGCAGCTTGCCGGGGAAGAACGCCTTGCGTGCCAGGTGCAGCATCACGGCGGAGTCTTTGCCGATGGAATAGAGCATCACCGGGTTATCGAACTCGGCGGCCACCTCACGGATGATGTGGATGCTCTCCGCCTCCAACTGTTTCAAATGCGTCAGTTTGTCGACCATGGCTACTCACGGGGATTACATTCGTTATGGACGGCCTGCGGGCCGTGTTCGAGCCGCCCACTCTAGCACAGCGGCATCTTCTATCTAATTGGGTGGTTAGAACGAAGCAGTATAAGAATATGCCTGGGAGTTTGGGCCCTCCCCGTCAGATGGGGTTGGGGATGTCGATGAAGATATGCTCCAACGCGAAGCGCCGCGCCAGGTAGTCGCCCAGCGCCTGCACGCCGTAGCGCTCGGTGGCGTGATGGCCGGCGGCAATGAAGCTTACGTCGTTTTCCCGCGCGCTGTGGAAGGTCTGCTCGCTGGCCTCGCCGCTGATGAACAGGTCGACGCCGGCGGCGATGGCCTGGTCGATGTAGCCCTGGCCGCCGCCGGTGCACCAGCCGACGCGGCGGATCATGTCGCTGCCTTCGATCACCAGCGGCTCGCGGCCCATGACTTCCTGCACCCGGCGGGCGAAATCACGGGCGGTCATGGGCTCGGCCAGCGAGCCTACCAGGCCCACTACCCGGGCGTTGTCCGGGTCCAGCGGGCCTTCCACGGTAATGTCCAACTGGCGGGCCAACTGCACGTTGTTGCCCACGTCGGGGTGCAGGTCCAGCGGCAAGTGGTAGGCCAGCAGGCTGATGTCGTGCTTGAGCAGCGTCTTCAGCCGGCGCTGCTTCATGCCCACCACGCAGGGGTTCTCGCCCTTCCAGAAATAGCCGTGGTGCACCAGCACCAGGTCGGCCTGGGCCTCCACCGCCGCGTCCAGCAAGGCCTGGCTGGCGGTGACGCCGCTGACGATGCGCATCACCTGCGGGCGCCCTTCCACCTGCAGGCCGTTGGGACAGTAATCCTGGATTTTCGCGCTGTTGAGGTAACGGTCGGCTTCTTCGACCAGGGTGCTCAGGGCAACAGCCATAAAAGACTCCTAAATAGCAGTTCAGAGCGGCTAAAGCACTCGTATAATGGCGCCCATTATGAGCCACCCAGGCGGGTTTGGCTCACGCTCCGTGCAAACTCCCAGGATCCGTTAAATGTTCAAGGCACTGCGTTATTTTGGCTGGCCGCTGCTGACTGGTTTACTCATCGCATTGCTGATCATCCAGCGCTTCCCGCAACTGGTCGGGTTGCCAAGCCAGGACGTCAACCTGCAGCAAGTGGCCCAGACCTCCTCCAGCGTGGTCCAGGGCCCGGTCACCTACGCTGACGCGGTGGTGCTCGCCGCCCCGGCGGTGGTCAACCTGTACACCACCAAGGTGGTCAACAAGACCAACCACCCGCTGTTCGAAGACCCGCAGTTCCGCCGCTTCTTCGGCGACAACCTGCCCAAGCAGAAGCGCATGGAATCGAGCCTGGGTTCGGGCGTGATCATGAGCCCCGAAGGCTACCTGCTGACCAACAACCACGTGGTCACCGGCGCCGACCAGATCGTGGTGGCGCTCAAGGACGGCCGCGAGACCCTGGCCCACGTCATCGGCAGCGACCCGGAGACCGACCTGGCGGTGCTGAAAATCGACCTCAAGAACCTGCCGTCGATCACCATCGGCCGCTCCGACAACATCCGCATTGGCGACGTGGCCCTGGCCATCGGCAACCCGTTCGGCGTCGGCCAGACCGTGACCATGGGCATCATCAGCGCCACCGGCCGCAACCAACTGGGCCTGAACACCTATGAGGACTTCATCCAGACCGACGCCGCCATCAACCCCGGCAACTCCGGCGGCGCGCTGGTGGACGCCAACGGCAACCTGACCGGCATCAACACCGCCATCTTCTCCAAGTCCGGCGGCTCCCAGGGCATCGGCTTCGCCATCCCGATCAAGCTGGCGCTGGAGGTGATGAAGTCGATCATCGAGCACGGCCAGGTCATCCGTGGCTGGCTGGGCATCGAAGTGCAGCCGCTGACCCAGGAACTGGCCGACTCCTTTGGCCTGAAAGACCGCCCAGGCATCGTCGTCGCCGGCATCTTCCGCGACGGCCCGGCGCAGAAGGCCGGCCTGCAGTTGGGTGACGTGATCCTGAGCATTGACGGCCAGCCTGCCGGTGACGGGCGCAAGTCCATGAACCAGGTGGCACGCACCAAGCCCAATGACAAGATCAGCATCCAGATCATGCGCAACGGCAAGGAAATGAAGCTCACCGCCGAAGTGGGCCTGCGGCCGCCGCCGGCGCCGAGCGCCACCGAAGAAGTGCAGTAACGAAAAAGCCCGCGAAAGCGGGCTTTTTCATGGAGTGCCGTTACGCAAGCTCCGCAGCAGCGGCCGCCAGGCCGCGTCAGGGTCGCCCCGTCACAGGGCGTTCAGCAGCGCCTGGTTCTGCGCAGGCGTGCCGATGCTGATGCGCAGGAACTGGGCGATGCGCTGTTGCTTAAAGTGGCGCACGATCACGCCCTTCTCGCGCACCTTGGCAGCGATGGCTGCGGCGTCCTGTTGCGGGTGGCGGGCAAAGATGAAGTTCGCCGCCGACGGCAGCACTTCGAAACCACGCTGTTCCAGTTCAGCCACCAGCTTCTCGCGGCTGTCGATCACCAGCTTGCAGGTGTGCTCGAAGTACTCGCGGTCCTTGAACGACGCGGCGCCACCGACGATGGCGAGGCGGTCCAGCGGGTAGGAGTTGAAGCTGTTCTTGACCCGCTCCAGTGCCTCGATCAGGTCCGGGTGGCCTACGGCCAGGCCCACGCGCAGGCCGGCCAGGGAGCGCGACTTGGACAGGGTCTGGGTGACCAGCAGGTTGGGGTAGCGGTTGACCAGGCCGATGGCCGTCTCGCCGCCGAAGTCGATGTAGGCTTCATCGACCACCACCACCGAGTCCGGGCTGCCTTTCACCAGCTGCTCCACCGCGTCCAGCGCCAGCAGGCAACCGGTAGGGGCGTTGGGGTTGGGGAAGATGATGCCGCCGTTGGGGCGGGCGTAGTCTTCGACGCGGATCTGGAACTGCTCGTCCAGCGGCACCTGCACGAAGTCGATGCCGTAGAGGCCGCAGTACACTGGGTAAAAGCTGTAGCTGATGTCCGGGAACAGCAGCGGCGCGTCGTGCTGGAACAGGCCGTGGAAGATGTGCGCCAGCACCTCGTCCGAGCCGTTGCCCAGGAACACCTGGTTGGGCTGCACGCCGTAGAACTCGCACACCGCCTGCTTGAGCAGGTCGCTGTTGGGGTCCGGGTACAGGCGCAGGTTGTCACCCAGCTCGGCGCGCATGGCTTCGATCGCCTTGGGCGACGGGCCGTAGGGGTTTTCGTTGGTGTTGAGCTTCACCAGGTTGGCGACCTTGGGCTGCTCGCCCGGCACGTAGGGCACCAGTTCCTTGACGAAGGGGCTCCAGAATTTGCTCATGTCTCAGTTCCCTTGCTTGTCGTCGGCGAGAATGCGGTATTCGGCGCTGCGGGCGTGGGCGCTCAGCGACTCGCCGCGGGCCAGGATGGAAGCGGTCTTGCCCAGTTCGGACGCACCTTGCTGCGAGCAGAAGATGATCGACGAGCGCTTCTGGAAGTCATACACGCCCAGCGGCGAAGAGAACCGCGCAGTGCCCGAGGTAGGCAACACGTGGTTGGGGCCGGCGCAGTAGTCGCCCAGCGCTTCGCTGGTGTGGCGGCCCATGAAGATCGCGCCGGCGTGGCGGATCTGCGGCAGCCAGGCCTGGGGGTCGGCTACCGACAGTTCCAGGTGTTCCGGGGCAATGCGGTTGGCCACTTCGATGGCCTGCTGCATGTCCGCCACCTTGATCAGCGCGCCACGGCCGTTGATCGAGGTGTTGATGATCTCGGCGCGGTCCATGGTCGGCAGCAGTTTGTCGATACTGGCGGCCACTTTGTCGAGGAACTCGGCGTCGGGGCTGACCAGGATGGCCTGGGCGTCTTCGTCGTGCTCGGCCTGGGAGAACAGGTCCATGGCGATCCAGTCCGGGTCGGTCTGGCCGTCGCACACCACGAGGATCTCGGACGGGCCGGCGATCATGTCGATGCCTACCTGGCCGAACACGTGACGCTTGGCGGTGGCTACGTAGATGTTGCCCGGCCCTACTACCTTGTCCACCTGCGGCACGCTTTCGGTGCCGTAAGCCAGCGCGGCCACGGCCTGGGCACCGCCGATGGTGAACACACGGTCGACGCCGGCGATGCAGGCGGCGGCCAGCACCAGCTCGTTCACTTCACCGCGCGGGGTGGGCACCACCATGACCACTTCGGTCACGCCGGCCACCTTGGCGGGGATGGCGTTCATCAGCACAGACGATGGGTACGACGCCTTACCGCCCGGCACGTACAGGCCGGCGCGGTCCAGCGGCGTGACCTTCTGGCCCAGCACGGTACCGTCGGCCTCGGTGTAGCTCCAGGAATCCTGCTTCTGCTTCTCGTGGTAGCTGCGCACGCGGGCGGCGGCGATTTCCAGGGCCTGGCGCTGCTCGGGGGTAATGCGCGTCAGGGCCAGTTCCAGGCGCTCGCGGCCCAGGATCAGCTCGGCCATGGAAGCCACTTCCAGGCCGTCGAAGCGCTGGGTGAACTCCACCAGCGCCGCGTCGCCGCGCTCGCGCACGGCCTTGATGATATCGAGCACGCGCTGGTTGACCGAATCGTCGGACACGCTTTCCCAGCTCAGCAGATGATCCAGATGGCGCGCGAAGTCCGGATCAGTGGCGTCGAGTCGGCGGATTGCAGTGGACGTGGTCATAGCGGGCCTCAATAGTTGGCGAATGCTGAAAATAGCAAATCTCAGGCGCCGCTAGACTACCAAGCCATCCGCGTGGGCACCTGAGAATTCTGGCTATGACACGGATAGATGGGCGCGGCTCAAGGCCGCGCGAGTGGATCAGCCGCGGTGTCGCGACTCCACAGCCTTGCGCAGGGTGTCGATCAGCGCCTGGATGCGGGCGTGCTGCATCTTCATGGACGCCTTGTTGACCACCAGGCGCGAGCTGATGGTGGCGATCAGCTCCTGGGGTTCCAGGCCGTTGGCCCGCAGGGTGTTGCCGGTGTCGACGACGTCGATGATCTTGTCGGCCAGGCCGATCAGCGGGGCCAGCTCCATGGAGCCGTACAGCTTGATGATGTCGACCTGGCGGCCCTGTTCGGCGTAGTAGCGCTTGGCAACGTTGACGAACTTGGTGGCCACGCGCAGGCGGCCCTTGGGCTCGACGGCACCGATGGCGCCGGCGGTCATCAGCTTGCACTTGGCAATCTGCAGGTCCAGCGGCTCGTACAGGCCCTGGCCGGTGTATTCCATCAGCACATCCTTGCCCGCCACGCCGAGGTCGGCGGCGCCATGCTCGACATAGGTCGGCACGTCGGTGGCACGCACGATCAGCAGGCGCACGTCGTCCTGGGTCGTGGGGATGATCAGCTTGCGGCTCTTATCCGGATTCTCGGTCGGCACGATGCCCGCCTCTGCCAGCAATGGCAGGGTGTCATCGAGAATGCGGCCCTTGGACAGCGCGATGGTCAACATGGAAAACGTCTTTCCTTAATCAGGATTGTGCCCGGTCGCAAACGGCGCCGGGCCACTGCCAGGCCCACAAGGCCTGGCTGGACAGATTCATGGGGCGCGTCCCTGCGCCCGGTAGCAGGTTAGCCCGGCACGCGACGGATCTTCGCGCCCAGCATCTGCAGTTTTTCCTCGATGCACTCGTAACCACGGTCGATGTGGTAGATGCGGTCGATCAGGGTATCACCTTCGGCCACCAGGGCCGAGATCACCAGGCTGGCCGAGGCGCGCAGGTCGGTCGCCATCACTGGCGCGCCCTTGAGCTTCTCGGTACCGGTAACGATGGCAGTGTTGCCCTCGACCTGGATGTGCGCGCCCATGCGGTGCATTTCATACACGTGCATGAAGCGGTTCTCGAAGATGGTCTCGATGACCGCGCCGGTGCCTTCGGCAATGGCGTTCAGGGAGATGAACTGCGCTTGCATGTCGGTCGGGAACGCCGGGTACGGCGCGGTGCGCACGTTGACGGCCTTCGGACGCTTGCCATGCATGTTCAGCTCGATCCAGTCCTCGCCCACGGTGATCTCGGCGCCCGATTCCTTCAGCTTCTCAAGTACCGCTTCGAGAATGGTAGGGTCGGTGTCCTTGACCTTCACGCGGCCGCCGGTGGCGGCTGCGGCCACCAGGTAGGTGCCGGTCTCGATACGGTCCGGCATCACCTTGTAGGTGGCCGAGTCCAGGCGCTTCACGCCATCGATGGTGATGGTGTCGGTGCCGGCGCCGTGGATCTTGGCACCCATGGCGATCAGGAAGTTGGCCAGGTCGACCACTTCAGGCTCGCGCGCGGCGTTCTGCAGCACGCTGCGGCCGTTGGCCAGGGCAGCGGCCATCATGATGTTCTCGGTACCGGTCACGCTGACGGTGTCGAAGAAGAAGTTGGCACCACGCAGGCCGCCTTCCGGCGCCTTGGCCTTGATGTAGCCGCCTTCCACGTCGATGACCGCGCCCATGGCTTCCAGGCCACGGATGTGCAGGTCGACCGGACGCGAGCCGATGGCGCAACCGCCAGGCAGGGCGACTTCGGCCTCACCGAAACGGGCGACCATGGGGCCCAACACCAGGATCGAGGCGCGCATGGTCTTCACCAGCTCGTACGGTGCAACCAGGGTCTTGATGGTGCGTGGGTCGATTTCGACCGACAGTTTTTCATCGATCACCGGCTCGATGCCCATGCGACCGAACAGCTCGATCATCGTGGTGATGTCGTGCAGGTGTGGCAGGTTGGCAACGGTTACCGGGCCATCGGCCAGCAGCGTGGCGGCCAGGATCGGCAGGGCAGAGTTCTTCGCCCCGGAAATGCGGATTTCGCCATCAAGACGAACGCCGCCAGTAATAATCAGTTTGTCCATAAGAATCTCGACGCCCTCAGGCTCAGGTGCGCTCAGCCCAGGCTGCGCTGCTGAAAAATTTCATTGTGACCGCATGGATGCTGCCATCGACGATCCAGGGATTGAGATGAGCATAGATCTGCTGCTGACGCTTGACCGGACTCAAGGCGGCCAGCTCGTCACTGATCACGTTCAATTGGAAGTTGCAGCCTTCGCCTTCAACTTCGACCTGGACATTTGCCAGCTGTGCTTCAAGGAAGCTTTTAACTTCTACGGCCTGCATGCTCAACCTCGATCGGCGCCCTGTGCGCGCGGGTCGGCCATCATACAAAAAAAGCCCCTCGCCTGCGAACCCTGGTTGCAAGGACTCGGACGGAGGGGCTTGTTCATTGTGCCTGAATGTTCACGCGGCCGACAAAATACCGCTCACCTGGCACACTTCGGCGATCTGCTGCATGTCGCGCGGCAAGCCCCGGATAGCCAGGGTCTTGCCGGCGGCGATGGCGTCGCGCTGCAGGCACAGCAGCAGGGAAAGCCCCACGCTGCTGGACTTGAGCACGCCCGAACAGTCGAGCACCAGGGCATTGCCGGGGCTGGCCTTGACCAGCTTCTGGCCCTGGTTGCGCAGGGCCTTGCCGGTGCTGTAGTCCAGCACGCCGGTCAACAGCAGCTCGCCGCCAGCGCCTTGGCTGATGGCTGCTTCAGTCATTGCGCAGCACCCGTGCCCTTCTCGGCCTTGGCCTTGGCCACTTCGCCAGCCCAGCCGTCGATGGTCTTGTCCAGGTTGTTGCCGTTGCGCTGCATGGCATCGGCGAACTGGTCACGGAACAGCTTGCCCAGGTTGATGCCGTTGACGATGACGTTACGCACTTTCCATTCGCCGTTCAGCTTCACCAGGGTGTATTGGACCGGATAGACCGCGCCGCTGTCGCCCTTGACGGTCATGTCGACGCTGGTACGGTCGCCCTCGTCGCCCTTGGCCGGGCCGACGGTGATGCCCTGGTTGTTGTATTCGAGCAGTGCATTGCCATAGAACTGCATCAGGCCCTTCTTGAAGTTCTCTTCAAAACGGGTGATCTGTGCAGGGGTGGCGCCCTTCGAGTACTTGACGGTCATGATGCTCTTGGAAATGCCTTCCGCATCGACAGCCGGGCCGATGATGTTGTTCAAGGCGTCATAGAACTTGGTCGGGTCCGCCTTGTACTGGGCCTTGTTCGCCGCCAGGTCTGCCAGCAGCTCCTTGGTGGTGCGATCCACCAGGTCATGGGCGGACTGGTCGGCAGCATTGGCCAACAGCGGCACACAGGCCAACAGCACCAGCAGGCCACGTCGCAGGATGGACATCATGGAGTAACTCCTCATTTGGCGTCTTTGTTAACGGTATTGAGCAGGAATTTGCCGATCAGGTCTTCCAGTACAAGGGACGACTGGGTGTCGTGAATGGTTCCGCCGTCCTTGAGCAGGGTGTCTTCACCGCCCACGCTCAGGCCGATGTACTTCTCGCCCAGCAGGCCAGCCGTCAGGATAGATGCAGTGGAGTCGGTCGGCAGGTTATTCACCTTCTTGTCGATCTGCATGGTGACGCGGCCGGTGAAGGTGTCCCGGTCCAGGTCGATGGCGGTGACCTTGCCCACGGTGACGCCGGCCATGGTGACCTTGGCGCGCACGGTCAGGCCGGCGATGTTGTCGAAGTTGGCGTACAGCTTGTAGGTATCGTTGGCGGCGCTGGTGGACAGGCCGCTGACGCGAAGGGCCAGCAGAATCAGTGCCAGAATCCCGGCCAGCAGAAACATGCCGACACCGATTTCCAGGGTGCGGTTTTGCATCAGAAATCTCCAAACATCAAAGCGGTCAGAATAAAGTCCAGGCCCAGGATGGCCAGCGAGGCATACACCACGGTCTTGGTGGTGGCGCGGCTGATGCCTTCGGAAGTCGGGTCGCAGTCGTAGCCCTGGAACACGGCGATCCAGGTCACCACGAACGCGAACACCAGGCTCTTGACCACGCCGTTGAGGACGTCGTCGGTGAAATTGACGCTGTTCTGCATGTTGGCCCAGAACGAGCCGTCATACACACCCAGCCAGTCGATGGCCACCCACGAGCCGCCCCAGATGCCCACGACGCTGAAGATCATGGCCAGGATAGGCAAGGAAATGAAGCCTGCCCACAGGCGCGGCGCAGCGATGTACTTGAGCGGGTCGACGCCGATCATTTCCAGGCTCGACAGCTGCTCGGTGGACTTCATGTTGCCGATCTCGGCCGTCAGCGCGGAGCCCGCGCGGCCGGCGAACAGCAAGGCGGTGACCACCGGGCCCAGCTCGCGCAGCAGGGTCAGGGCGACCATCTGCCCCACGGCCTGCTCGGAACCGTACTTGGTGAGGATGCTGAAGCCCTGCAGGGCCAGCACCATGCCGATGAACATGCCCGACACGACGATGATCAGCAGCGACATCACGCCGACCGAATACAGTTGCTTGACCAGCAGTTGGAAGCCACCGCCCACGCCACGACGCCCGACCAGCGCATGCATCAGGAACAGCCCGGAACGCCCCAGCACCGCCAGCATGTCGATGGCCGCGCGGCCGAACAGGCGGATGCGCTCCAGTAGTGATTTCTTGCGCATCAGCGCGTCCCCAGAAGATCGGCGCGGTAGTCCGGCGCCGGGAAATGGAAAGGAACCGGCCCGTCGGGGTCGCCTTTCATGAATTGGCGAATGCGAGGATTGTCCGCCGCCATCAGTTCCTGCGGCGTACCCTGCCCCAGCACCTGCCCGTCACCCACCACATAGATGTAGTCGGCGATGCTGGCGGTTTCGGCCAGGTCATGGGAGACCACGATGCTGGTAATGCCCAAGGCATCGTTGAGCAGGCGGATCAGGCGCACCAGCACGCCCATGGCGATAGGGTCCTGGCCGACGAATGGTTCGTCGTACATGAGGATCTGCGGGTCCATGGCAATGGCGCGGGCCAGGGCCACGCGACGCTTCATGCCACCGGACAGCTCGTCGGGCATCAGTTCCACGGCACCGCGCAGGCCAACGGCCTGCAGCTTGAGCAGGACGATGTCGCGGATCATTTCCTCGGGCAGGTCGGTATGCACCCGCAGCGGGAACGCCACGTTCTCGAACACGTCGAGGTCGGTGAACAGCGCGCCGCTCTGGAACAGCACGCCCATGTGCTTGCGGGCGTCGAACAGGTCGCTACGCGACAGCGCCGGCAGGTTCTGGCCATTGACCCAGACCTCGCCACCACTGGGGCGCAACTGCGCGCCCATCAGGCGCAGCAGGGTTGTCTTGCCGCAGCCGGAAGGTCCCATGATACCGGTGACCTTGCCTCTTGGAATGCGGATATCGACATTTTTGAAGATACTCCGCGAACCGCGCTTGAAGGACACACCCTTCAGCTCGACCGCGTAGTCATTATCGGCACTCATCTAAACTCCTTGCGATGCAGCCTGTCCTCGGACGCTTTCCCCCGTCGCGAAGACACGCGCGCTTCTGGCGGGCCAACTGGCGGCGAACTATATCACCCCAGACACACGCGCCCCAAGGCCGTTCCAAAAGCGAATAAGCAACAAGACATTTAATGGATGACGATCGAACGTGAGGGTTTCGATCAATACGGCTATAATCGCCGCCTTTTCATCAGGCAATACGTTTCCGACATGAGCCAATCCAGCGACCTGATCCAATCGGCACAGCGCACCATCCGCCTTGAACTCGAGGCGGTAGAGGGCTTGCTGGCCCATATTGATGCCGACTTCGTCCGCGCCTGCGAAATGATCCTCGCCAGCAAGGGCCGCGTCGTCGTGGTCGGCATGGGCAAGTCAGGGCATATCGGCAACAAGATCGCCGCGACCCTGGCCAGCACCGGCACCACGGCGTTTTTCGTGCACCCGGCCGAGGCCAGCCACGGCGACATGGGCATGATCACCCGCGATGACATCATCCTGGCCCTGTCCAACTCCGGCTCCACGAATGAAATCGTCACCCTGCTGCCGCTGATCAAGCGCCTGGGCATCCAGCTCATCAGCATGACCGGCAACCCCGACTCGCCGCTGGCCAAGGCCGCCGAGGTCAACCTGGACGCCCGCGTGGTCCACGAGGCCTGCCCGCTGAACCTGGCGCCCACCTCCTCCACCACCGCGGCGCTGGTGCTGGGCGACGCCCTGGCCATCGCCCTGCTGGAGGCCCGCGGCTTCACCGCCGAGGACTTCGCCTTCTCGCACCCCGGTGGCGCCCTGGGCCGCCGCCTGCTGCTCAAGGTGGAGAACGTGATGCATGCCGGCGAGGAACTGCCGCAGGTGGTTCGCGGCACGCTGCTCAAGGATGCGCTGATGGAAATGACCCGCAAGGGGCTGGGCATGACCGTGGTCCTTGAAGAGGATGGCCGCCTGGCCGGGATATTCACCGACGGCGACCTGCGCCGCACCCTGGACCGCACCATCGACGTGCACAGCGCGCGCATCGAGGAAGTGATGACGCCCCACGGCAAGACCGCCCGCGCCGAGATGCTCGCCGCCGAGGCCCTGAAGATCATGGAAGACCACAAGATCAGCGCGCTGGTGGTGGTCGACAAGCAGGACCGCCCGGTTGGCGCCCTGAACATGCACGACCTGCTGCGCGCCGGAGTAATGTGATGACCCAGCACCTGTTGCAACGCGGCCAGGCCGTGAAACTGGCGGTGTTTGACGTGGACGGCGTGCTGACCGACGGCCGCCTGTACTTCTGCGAAGACGGCAGCGAGATCAAGACGTTCAGCACCCTGGACGGCCAGGGCATCAAGATGCTGATCAACTCGGGCGTAGTCACGGCGATCATCACCGGGCGCAAGAACCCGATCGTCGAGCGCCGGGCCAAGAGCCTGGGCATCGCCCACCTGTACCAGGGCCGCGAAGACAAATTGGTGGCACTGGACGACCTTCTGGCGCAACTGGGCCTAAGCTATGAACAGGTAGCCTACCTGGGCGACGACCTGCCGGACCTGGCCCCCATCCGCCGCGTCGGCCTGGGCATGGCCGTGGCCAACGCCGTGCCGTTCGTGCGCGAGCACGCCGACGGCGTGACCCAGGCCCGTGGCGGCGAAGGCGCTGCCCGCGAGTTCTGCGAGCTGATCCTGCGTGCCCAAGGCAACCTCGAAGCGGCCCTGGCCGCCTATTTATAGAGTTTCCCATGCCGAGTAAAAAACTGCGCAATCTCCTGTTGTTCTGTGTCGTCGTGGCGATCTTCGTCTCCGTCGGCTACTGGAACATCAACCCGGACACCTTCCTCGACAAGCCTGCGGCTGCTGTCGACGAAAGTGCCATCGACTATTACGCCATCAACGCCCACGCTGTGCAGTACCTGCCTGACGGCGGCGTGCAGTACCGCATGACCGGTGACAAGGTCGAGCACCTGCAGGCCAGCCAGGTCACCAAGGTGACCAACCCGGACATGAACCTGTACCGCGGCACCGTGTACCCCTGGCACGTGACCAGCGACCACGGCGAAGTGAACCCCGACGGCACCCAGGTCGAGCTGATCGACAACGTCCGCGTGGCCCGCACCGACCAGAAAAACCGTCCTACCCTGATTACCACCACGCGCATGACGGTATTCCCACAACAGCAATATGCGCAGACTGACCGAGACGTTAGAATCGACGGCGCCGGTGGCGTCTCGACGGGCACGGGCATGAAGGCATATTTGAAAGACAGCAAGATCAACTTGCTGTCAAACGTAAGAGGACTGTATGAGGCTCGCTAAAACCCTCCCTTTATTGCTCTCCCTGGGCTCTGCACTGGGGAGCGCTGGCGCCTGGGCACTGCCTACGGATCGCGACCAGCCGATCCACATCCAGTCCGACGACGCACAACTGGATGACAAGCAGGGCGTGGCCGTCTACAAGGGCAACGTCATCATCACCCAGGGCACCATGAAGATCACCGGCAACACCGTGACCATCACCCGCAACGCCCAGGGCGACGTCGACACCTTCACCTCGGTGGGCAACCTGGCCTACTACGAGCAGAAGCCGGCGATCGACAAGCCCATCGTCCAGGGCTACGGCAAGACCATCCAGTATTTCTCGGCGCAGAACCGCATCATCCTGATCGACCAGGCCAAGGTGGTGAACGACGGCAACACGTCCGAAGGCGAGAAGATCGTCTATGACACCGTCAAGCAGGTAGTGAACGCCGGCCGCGCCACAGGCGCCAAGGTCACGCCACGACCACGCATCGACATGGTCATCCAGCCGAAAAGCAAAACCGACCAGCAGCAGGGCAAGTAATGGCTATCCTCAAAGCCCAGCACCTGGCCAAGGCCTACAAGGGCCGGCAAGTGGTGCGTGACGTCAGCATGTCCATCGAAAGTGGGCAGATCGTCGGCCTCCTGGGGCCTAACGGCGCCGGCAAGACCACCTGCTTCTACATGATCGTCGGCCTGGTGCGCGCCGATCAGGGCCGCGTGCTGATCGACGACCTGGACGTGAGCCACCAGCCCATGCACGGTCGCGCTCGCTCGGGCATCGGCTACCTGCCGCAGGAAGCCTCGATCTTCCGCAAGCTGTCGGTCTCCGACAACATCATGGCCATCCTGGAAACCCGCCCGGAGCTGGACAAGGCCGGCCGCGTGAAGGAGCTGGAAAGCCTGCTGCAGGAGTTCCACATCACGCACATCCGCGACAACCTGGGCATGAGCCTGTCGGGCGGCGAGCGGCGCCGGGTGGAAATTGCCCGCGCGCTGGCGACCGCGCCCAAGTTCATCCTGCTGGACGAACCCTTTGCCGGTGTCGACCCGATCTCGGTCGGCGACATCAAGCAGATCATTCATCACCTCAAGAACAAGGGCATCGGCGTGTTGATCACCGACCACAACGTTCGCGAGACCCTGGATATCTGTGAAACCGCTTACATCGTCAACGATGGCCAGCTGATCGCCGAAGGCGATGCCGAGACCATCCTGGCAAACCAACTGGTGAAAGAGGTTTACCTCGGCCACGAGTTCCGCCTGTAACGGCGAGGTGTTTGGCTGGTTGCCCGGGGCGCGCCGCGAATTAATTGCGGTGTCGCTCTAGGCAAACACTTCGGTTTCAGGCATATAATTTGCTTACGACAAAAGCCGAGAGCCTCGGCGCCCGTAGTGGATGGCGCTTTGCGCCGGCGAATAAGGTGTTAAGCCCCTGCCATGAAACCATCGCTCGTCCTAAGAATGGGCCAGCAACTGACGATGACACCGCAGTTGCAACAGGCCATCCGCCTCCTCCAGCTCTCCACCCTGGACCTCCAACAGGAAATCCAGGAGGCCCTGGAATCCAATCCGATGCTCGAACGCCAGGAAGAAGGCGACGACTTCGACAACAGCGACCCCATGGCCGACAAGGCCGAGCAACAGGTCACGCCGGAAATCCAGGAGCCCAGCTACCAGGAAACCTCCGCCCCCACCGTCGACAACCTCGAAGACGGCGAGTGGAGCGAGCGCATTCCCAACGAGCTTCCCGTCGACACCGCCTGGGAAGACATCTACCAGACCAGCGCCAGCAGCCTGCCCAGCAACGATGACGACGAATGGGACTTCACCACCCGCACGTCGGCCGGCGAAAGCCTGCAGAGCCATCTGCTGTGGCAACTCAACCTGGCGCCCATGTCCGACACCGATCGCCTGATCGCGGTCACCCTGATCGACTGCATCAACAACCAGGGCTACCTGGACGAGACGCTGCAGGAGATCTGCGACTCCTTCGACCCGGAGCTGGACATCGAGCTGGACGAAGTGGAAGCCGTGCTGCACCGCATCCAGCAGTTCGAGCCCGCCGGCATCGGCGCCCGCGACCTCAGCGAATGCCTGCTGCTGCAACTGCGCCAGATGCCCCCGCGCACGCCGTGGCTCAGTGAGGCCCAGCGCCTGGTGGCCGACTACATCGACCTGCTGGGCAGCCGCGACTACAGCCAGCTGATGCGCCGCATGAAGCTCAAGGAAGACGAGCTGCGCCAGGTCATTGAACTGGTGCAAAGCCTCAACCCGCGCCCTGGCTCGCAGATCGAGTCCAGCGAAGCCGAGTACGTGGTGCCCGACGTCATCGTGCGCAAGGACAACGAGCGCTGGCTGGTGGAGCTGAACCAGGAAGCCGTACCGCGCCTGCGCGTCAACCCGCAGTACGCCGGCTTCGTGCGCCGCGCCGACACCAGCGCCGACAACACCTTCATGCGCAACCAGTTGCAGGAGGCGCGCTGGTTCATCAAGAGCCTGCAGAGCCGCAACGAGACCCTGATGAAGGTCGCCAGCCAGATCGTCGAGCACCAGCGCGGTTTCCTCGACTACGGCGACGAGGCCATGAAGCCGCTGGTGCTGCACGACATCGCCGAGGCGGTGGGCATGCACGAGTCGACCATTTCGCGGGTGACCACGCAGAAATACATGCACACCCCGCGCGGCATCTACGAGCTGAAATACTTTTTCTCCAGCCACGTCAGCACCTCCGAGGGCGGAGAATGCTCGTCCACGGCGATCCGCGCGATCATCAAGAAACTGGTTGCCGCGGAAAATCAGAAAAAGCCATTGAGTGACAGCAAGATCGCTGGTTTACTGGAGGCACAAGGCATCCAGGTAGCCCGCCGCACTGTCGCCAAGTACCGTGAATCCCTAGGGATCGCGCCGTCCAGCGAACGCAAGCGGCTGATGTGAATCCTGGCAGCGCCAACGCGCTGCCAGTGGGCTTGCCGGATGTGCCACAGCGTTCCAGTGGCAGGTTAACCAACCTGTCTCTTTATGCACTGGCAATAAGGAGAAAGCGGTATGCAAGTCAACATCAGTGGACATCAACTGGTTGTGACCGACGCCATGCGCACTTACATCGGTGAGAAACTCGACCGATTGGAGCGCCATTTCGACAAGATCACCAACGTGCAGGTCATCATGGAGGTCGAGAAGCTGAAACAGAAAATCGAGGCCACCCTGCGCGTACCCGGTGGCGAAGTCGTGGCAAACGCGGAACATGATGATATGTACGCGGCCATCGACCTGCTGACCGACAAGCTCGACCGCCAACTCAAAAAGCATAAGGAAAAACAGCAGAGTCTGCTGCAAGGCCAGACCGCCCGCTGACACTCCCCCCTCATGATCCGACTTGAAAACATCCTGACCCCCGGCCGTTCCCTCGTGAACGCGCCGGGCGGCAGCAAGAAGAAAGTACTCGAACACATCGCCACCCTCATCGCCCGGGAAGTCCCGGGCCTTGAGATGCAGGTAGTGTTCGAAAGCCTGGTCGCCCGCGAAAAACTGGGCTCGACCGGTTTTGGCAACGGTATTGCCATCCCCCATTGCCGCCTGGTTGGCTGCACCACGCCGATCAGCGCCCTGCTGCACCTGGAGAACAAGATCGACTACGACGCCATCGACGGCGCCCCGGTCGACCTGGTCTTCGTGCTCCTGGTCCCCCAGGAGGCGACCAATGAACACCTGGCGTTGCTGAGCCAGATCGCCGGCATGCTCGACCGCGCCGACGTGCGCGAGCGCCTGCGCTCGGCGAAAAGCAGCGATGCCCTCTATCAGGTTGTGCTGGACGAACAGAAAGGTCATTGACCATGCGCCTGATCATCGTCAGCGGCCGTTCCGGCTCGGGCAAAAGCACCGCGCTGGACGTGCTGGAAGACAACGGTTTCTACTGCATCGACAACCTGCCGGCCGGCCTGCTGCCGGAACTGGCCGAGCGCGCCCTGATCCGCACCGAGCTGGCCCAGCCGCTGGTAGCCGTGTCCATCGATGCGCGCAACCTGCCCAGCGACCTGTCGCGTTTTCCGCAACTGCTGCAGGAAGCCCGCGACAAGCACATCCAGTGCGACGTGCTGTACCTGGACGCCGACGAAGAAACCCTGCTCAAGCGCTTCTCCGAGACCCGCCGCCGCCACCCGCTGAGCAACGCCAGCCGTTCGCTGGCCGAAGCCATCCGGGTGGAAACCGACCTGCTCAGCCCGATCGCCGACCTGGCTGACCTGAAGATCAACACCACCCACCTGAACCTGTACCAGCTGCGCGACTCGCTCAAGCTGCGCCTGCTGAACAAGCCGGAGCCGGGCACGGCGTTCCTGGTGGAATCATTTGGTTTCAAGCGTGGCATGCCGGTGGACGCCGACCTGGTGTTCGACGTGCGCTGCCTGCCCAACCCCTATTGGAAGCCGGAACTTCGCGACCATTCAGGCCTGGAGCAACCGGTCATCGACTACCTGGCCGCGCAGCCCGACGTCGAGGAGATGTACCAGGACATCTCAAGCTACCTGCTCAAGTGGTTGCCGCGCTTCGCCGCCAGCAACCGCGCCTACGTCACCATTGCCATCGGCTGCACCGGCGGGCACCATCGCTCGGTCTACCTGACCGAACGCCTTGGCCAGGCCCTGCAGCAGACGCTCAAGAATGTCCAGGTTCGCCACCGCGACCTCAGTTGAAAGGATCCCCACCGCGATGCCTGCTCGTGAAATCGAAATCATCAACAAGCTTGGCCTGCACGCCCGCGCGGCCGCCAAGTTCGTCGGCGTCGCCGGCCGCTTCGGCAACTGCCAGGTCCGCATCGGCCGCAACGCCGACAGCATGATCGACGGCAAGAGCATCATGGCCGTCATGATGCTGGCCGCCGGCAAAGGTACCCAGGTGTACCTGTCCACCGAAGGCGAGGAACAGGACGAAGCCATGGCGGCGATCGTCGAGCTGATCAACAACAAGTTCGACGAAGGCGAATGACCGCCCTGCCCCACCCCAACAAAAAGCCCGGCCAAGTGCCGGGCTTTTTGTTGGGCATTATCGCCGAGACACTGATCTGCGTAGCCGCTGCCGAAGGCTGCGCTGGCCCCGCCCCTCGCTGGAGATCTCTAGCGTACATGAGGACCAGCGCAGCCTGGCGGCAGCGGCTACACGGCAGCCAAAGACATCGGCAATAGCTGGCCGGCCATTCGACGTTTAATAGCCCGCTTGGCACGATATCGCTGGCGCCTCAGCATCACCACCAACTGCCGCTGGAAAAGCGTCTCTGCCCTCGCCCTCGCCTCCACCGACATCGCTGCTTCGAGCTCTGAGAATTTCTTTGTAATCACGTTTCGCATCACTCCCGACTGTCACGCTGCAAAGAGCGAAAAATCATCCCACCTAGCTGGCTGATCTGCGACGACATTTCCGTGAGATTTTGTTACCTACCACACCCCCGTAGCAGCGGCCGCCAGGCCGCGTCCCGGGGCACGCCGCGGACGCGGCCTGGCGGCCGCTGCTACAGGAGTGGCGCGAAGCGCGCCAGGGCTTCGGTGATGATGATGGCCGCGCCCGCCAACAGCAGGGCGCTGCCCAGGATCAGCCGCAGCCGGGTCAGCAGCAGGCGCCGATTCAAGCCAGCGCTGCCTTGTAGCGCCGCTCTACCTCGGCCCAGTTGACCACGTTGTAGAAGGCATTGATGTATTCAGGGCGACGGTTCTGGTACTTCAGGTAGTAGGCGTGTTCCCACACGTCCAGGCCCAGGATCGGCGTGTTGCCGTGCATCAGCGGGCTGTCCTGGTTGCCGCTGCTTTCCACCACCAGTTGCTTCTGCGGGGTCACGCTCAGCCATGCCCAGCCGCTGCCAAAGCGGGTCAGCGCTGCCTTGGTGAAGGCCTCCTTGAACGCGTCGAAACCGCCCAACTGCTTGTCAATGGCTTCAGCCACGCTGCCTTGGGGCTGGCCGCCGCCCTTGGGCGCCATCACGTCCCAGAACAGCGAGTGGTTAGCGTGCCCGCCACCCTGGTTGACCACCGCCGGCTGCAACTTCTCGGGCAAATGCTTGACGCTGCCGACCAGCTTGTCGATCGGCCACTCCGCGTACTCGGTGCCTTCGACGGCGGCGTTGAGGTTGTTGATGTAGGTCTGATGGTGCTTGGTGTAGTGGATTTCCATGGTGGCCGCGTCGATGTGCGGTTCCAGGGCATCGTAGGCGTAGGGCAGCGCAGGCAAGGTATAGGGCATTTCAATGGACTCCGTGTTGGGGGGCCGCGCGGCCCCGGGTTTCCTGGCCGAACAACAGCCGGCTGGTGCGCGGGTATTCGCCGTATTCGCTGATGAAGGCCAGCAACTCGGCGTAGGTCTTGCTGCTGTGGCGCAGCGCTGCCTCACGCAGCGCCGGGGTAAGGCGCGGGTCTTGGGCGGCCTGCAACAGGCGCTGGTGGATGGCGCACAGGTACTCGGCGCTCTCCTCCGGCTGCATCAGGCGCAGGTGCAGGTCGGCCAGGTTGTGATGGGAAATCACGCACGCCGCCACCGCTTCGTCGACATCCGCCCAGCGTTCGAACAGCACCTGGGCCAGCGCGAGGGCCTGCAGGTACAACTCCCGCGCATCGACCAAGTCACCGCGGGCGAAGCAGGCGTTGGCCATTTCGATGGTGCGTTTCCAGTGCTGCATGGTGTGCCTCCGAAGCGATAGAACAGCGGCTCAGATGCCGCCGGCGGTGAGCTTTTCCGGGTCCAGCAGGGTTTCCAGCTGGCTGCGTGACAGGTCCGTGTGCTCCAGCGCCACATCAATGATCGGGCGGCCTTCCTTGTAGGCGGTCTTGGCGATTTCGGCGGCCTTTTGGTAGCCGATGATCGGGTTCAGCGCGGTGACCAGGATCGGGTTGCGCGACAGCGCTTCCTTGAGCTTGGCTTCGTTGACCTTGAAGCTGGCAATGGCCTTGTCGGCCAGCAGGCGGCTGGCGTTGGCCATCAGCTCGATGCTCGACAGCAGGTTTTGCGCGACGATGGGCAGCATCACGTTGAGCTCGAAGTTGCCCGACTGGCCGGCGATGGCGATGGTGGTGTCATTGCCGATGACCTGGGCCGCGACCATGGCAGTGGCCTCCGGAATCACCGGGTTGACCTTGCCCGGCATGATCGAGGAGCCCGGCTGCAGGCCTTCCAGCTCGATCTCGCCCAGGCCTGCCAGTGGGCCGGAGTTCATCCAGCGCAGGTCGTTGGCGATCTTCATCAGCGACACGGCGGCGCCTTTCAGCTGGCCGGACACGGCCACGGCGGTGTCCTGGGAGCCGATCAGGGCGAACAGGTTCTGACCCTGGGTGAACTCCACGCCGGTCAACAGGCTCAGCTGGTGGCTGAAACGCTTGGCGAACTGTGGGTGCGCGTTGATCCCGGTGCCTACCGCCGTGCCGCCCTGGGCCAGCGATTGCAGGCTGGGCAACAGGCCGCGCAGGTGGCCGATGTTGGCGCGGATCTGCGCCGCCCAGCCATTGAGCACCTGGCTCATGCGCACCGGCATGGCGTCCATCAGGTGGGTGCGGCCGGTCTTGACGTAGGCGTGCACCTGCCCGGCTTTCTGCTCGATCACCTGCACCAGGTGCTCCAGCGCCGGCAGCAGTTGCTCGTGCAGCGCCAGGGCGGCGCTGACGTGAATGGTGGTGGGGATGATGTCGTTGCTGCTCTGGCCACAGTTGACGTGGTCATTGGCGTTGACCGTGGCGCCCAGGCGACGGGTGGCCAGGGTGGCGATCACTTCGTTGGCGTTCATGTTCGAGCTGGTGCCCGAGCCGGTCTGGAAAATGTCCACCGGGAAGTGCTGCATGAAGTCTTCGGCTAGCAGCTGCTGGCAGGCCTGGACGATGGCGTCGCCCTGGGCGGCGCTGATTTGCTCGAGCTCGACGTTGGCCTTGGCTGCGGCGGCCTTGGCCAGCACGAGCGCGCGAATGAACTGGGTGGGCATGGGTTGCCCGCTGATCGGGAAGTTGTTCACCGCGCGCTGGGTCTGGGCACCGTACAGGGCCGCCTCCGGCACCTGCAGTTCGCCCATGCTGTCACGCTCGATTCGGGTATTACTCATCGGGATGTCCTTGCAGCAGATCGGAAAAGGAAATCGATGGCAGCAGCGTGCACACGGCCAGTTGCCGGCCATGCTGGTGCCACAGTTGCAGGTGTTCGGGGGTGCGCGCGGCCAGGCGCATGTCGCGTAGCGGGCGGTAGGCCTGGTCCAGGCACAGGCAGCGCCAGTGCCACGGCAGGGCCGGGTCGGCGGCGGTGTCCAGCAGCAGGCGGAAGCAGGTGCGGGCCACGGTCCAGGCCGAGGCGGCGCCACAACTGATGAGGAAACGGCCTTCGGCCATGTAGTCCTCGATGATGCGCGGGTCGTTCGGCGTCAATGCGCAGCGGATCTGCCGGCTTAACCAGCGCCAGTTTTCCAGGTAGGACTGCTCTTGAACGGCGGACTTCATCGACGCGGCCTCATGGCGATAATGATATTTATTATTAATTGATATTGAGAATCAAAACAAGCACAAACAAAAAAGGCGTGACGCCCTAAAGCGTCACGCCTTTGCTCGAATCCCCGTAGCAGCTGCCGAAGGCTGCGTCAGGGGGCAACACCGCATCGCCTGTAGACGCGGCCTGCGGCCGCTGCTACGGGGGTAAGGATCAGCTGCCGGCCACGGTCATGCGTTCGATCAGCACGGAACCGGTGCGCACATTGCTGCGCAGCTCCAGGTCGCTGCCAACGGCGACGATCTGGCGGAACATGTCCTTCATGTTGCCGGCAATGGTCACTTCCTGCACGGGGAACTGGATCTCGCCATTCTCGACCCAGAAACCCGCCGCGCCACGGGAATAGTCACCGGTCACCATGTTCAGGCCATGGCCCATCAGCTCGGTCACCAGCAGGCCGCGGCCCATCTGCTTGATCAGCGCAGCCTGGTCCTGGTCGCCATGGGTGACGAACAGGTTGTGCACGCCGCCGGCGTTGGCGGTGCTCGGCATGCCCAGCTTGCGGCCCGAGTAGGTGCTGAGCACGTAAGACACCAACCGGCCGTTTTCGACGAACGGCTTGGCATAGGTGGCTAGGCCGTCGCCGTCGAACGCGGCGCTGCCCAGGGCACGCTGCAGGTGCGGACGCTCGTCCAGGGTCAGCCACTCGGGGAACAGGGTCTGGCCCATGGCGCCTTCCAGGAACGACGACTTGCGGTACAGGTTGCCGCCGCTCACGGCCGACAGGAAGCTGCCGAACAGCCCGCCCGCCAGCTCGGCGCTGAACAGCACCGGCACTTCGCAGGTAGGCACCGGGCGTGCACCCAGGCGACCGGCGGCACGTTGCGCGGCGCGCTGGCCGATCAGCGCCGGGTCCTGCAGCAGCTCGCCCTGGCGGTTGACGTCATACCAGTAGTCGCGCTGCATCTGGCCATCTGCCTCGGCAATCATCACGCAGCTGAGGCTGTGGCGGGTCGAGGCGTAGCCACCGATGAAACCGTGGCTGTTGCCGTACACGCGGCAGCCCTGGTGGCTGCTGAGGGTGGTGCCATCTGCGTTGAGAATGCGTGGATCAGCGTCGAACGCCGCGGCTTCGCACGCCAAGGCGCGCTCGATGGCCTGCTCCGGGCTGATGTCCCAGGCGTGGTACAGGTCGAAGTCCGGCTGCTCGCGCGCCATCAGGGCGGCGTCGGCCAGGCCCGAGGCTTCGTCTTCGGAGGTGTGCTTGGCAATGGCCAGGGCCGCCGCCACGGTTTCGCGAATGGCGTCCGGGCCGCTGGCCGAAGTGCTGGCCGAGCCCTTGCGCTGGCCCACGTACAGGGTGATGCCAAAGCCCTGGTCGCGGTTGAACTCCACGGTTTCCACTTCGCGCTGGCGCACCGAGGTCGACAGCCCCTGCTCCAGCGACACCGCCACTTCACAGGCGCTGGCGCCCTGGCGCTTGGCTTCGGCGACGATCTGCTCGACCTGTTCCTGCAGGGCCGGCAGTGCCGCGGGACCGACGCTTTGAATTGCGTTCATGGTGTTCTCCACTCAAATTCTGCTGTCATCAGGGGGTCAAGCTACGACCGGGCCGGACAAGCGGCCCCTGACTGGTTATCATGGCGGCGTTTATTAGCGGACTGCCCCCATGGTTGATTCTTACGACGACTCCCTCGACGAGGGAAAAAGCAAATCTCAGGTCAAACGCGAGCTGCACGCGCTGGTTGACCTCGGTGAGCGCCTGACCACACTCAAGGCCGATGTACTGGCCAAGCTGCCCCTGACCGACGGTTTGCGCCGTGCCCTGGCCGACGCGCCAAAGCACACCGCGAACATCGCGCGCAAGCGGCACATCCTGTTCATTGGCCGGCTGATGCGCGACCAGGACACTGATGCGATCCTGCAACTGCTCGATCAACTCGATGCCTCCACGCGCCAGTACAACGAGCGTTTCCACAACCTGGAGCGCTGGCGCGACCGTCTGGTCTCGGGCACCGACGAGGTGCTGGAGAAATTCGTTGGCGAATACCCCGACGCCGACCGCCAGCACCTGCGCCAGCTGATCCGCCAGGCCCAGCACGAGACCGCGCAGAACAAACCGCCAGCGGCCACGCGTAAAATCTTCAAGTACATCCGCGAGCTGGACGAAGTGCAGCGCGGCTTGCGCTGATCATTCGACCGCCAGCTGTTGTGGGAGCTGGCTTGCCAGCGAGCTTCTGAGCACCCGAAAAGCTCGCTGGCAAGCCAGCTCCCACAACATGTTTCACTTAAGCGCCTGTGCCACCCACGGTAATCGCGTCAATCTTCAGCGTCGGCTGGCCAACGCCCACCGGCACCGACTGCCCGTCCTTCCCGCACGTACCCACGCCGCTGTCCAGCGACAGGTCGTTGCCGACCATCGATACCTTGCTCATGGCCTCAGGGCCGTTGCCGATCAGTGTCGCGCCCTTCACCGGGGCGGTGATCTTGCCGTCCTCGATCAGGTACGCCTCGCTGGTGGAGAACACGAACTTGCCGCTGGTGATGTCCACCTGGCCGCCGCCCAGGTTGGCGCAGTAGATACCGCGTTTCACCGAAGCGATGATTTCTGCCGGGTCGCTTTGGCCGCCCAGCATGTAGGTGTTGGTCATGCGCGGCATGGGCAGGTGCGCGTAGGATTCGCGACGACCGTTGCCGGTGGCGGCCATGCCCATCAGGCGGGCGTTGAGCTTGTCCTGCATGTAGCCGGTGAGCACGCCGTTCTCGATCAGCGTGGTGCACTGGGTAGGCGTGCCTTCGTCGTCCACGCTCAGCGAGCCGCGGCGGCCGGCCAGGGTGCCGTCGTCGACGATGGTGCACAACTTGGAGGCGACCATCTCGCCCAGGCGGCCGCTGTAGTTGGAGCTGCCCTTGCGGTTGAAGTCGCCTTCCAGGCCGTGGCCCACGGCTTCGTGCAGCAGCACGCCGGACCAGCCCGAACCCAGCACCACGGGCAAGGTACCCGCCGGCGCCGGAATGGCTTCCAGGTTCACCAGCGCCTGGCGCAGGGCCTCGCGGGCGTAGCCCATGGCGCGGTCGTCCTGCAGGAAGTAGCGGTAGTCGGTACGCCCGCCACCACCGTGGCCGCCCCGCTCGCGGCGGCCGTTCTGCTCGACGATGACGCTGACGTTGAAGCGCACCAGCGGCCGCACGTCGGCGGCCAGGCTGCCATCGGCGGCGGCCACCAGGATGCGCTCCCACACGCCGGCCATGCTCACGCTGACCTGCTGGATGCGCGGGTCTAGGGCACGGGTAGCGACGTCGATGCGCTTGAGCAGCTCGACCTTCTCGGCGCGGCTCAGCACGTCCAGGGGGTTATCCGGGGCGTACAGCTGCGCCACGTCCTGGCTGGTGAACGCCTGCACGCGGCCGTTCTGGCCGGCGCGGGAGATCGAGCGGGCGGCGCGGGCGGCCTGCAGCAGGGCGTCCTGGTTGATGGTGTTGCTGTAGGCAAAGCCGGTCTTCTCGCCGGACTGGGCACGCACGCCCACGCCCTGGTCGAGGTTGAAGCTGCCTTCCTTGACGATGCCGTCTTCCAACGACCACGACTCGGAAATCTGCCCCTGGAAATACAGGTCGGCAGCGTCGATGCCCGGCCCCGCGAGTTCGCCCAGCACCGACTGCAGGCTGTCCAGGGTCAAGCCGCCGGGGGCCAGCAGGTGTTCGCTGACGGTGGATAACATCTCGCTCATAATCACTCCGCGATAGACGCAGGCCGCGTGGCGCCCTGCGAGAAAAAGCGCCGGTGACTGGCCACCGGCATCCGCGCCCGTATGGACGCCTGTTCGCTGCTGTCCCGTTCGGCCAGCAGCACGGCTTCGCCTTGATCACGCTGGGCGACGATGCGCCCCCAGGGATCGACGATGGCCGCGTGCCCGTAGGTCTCGCGCGGCCCTGGATGAGTACCGCCCTGGGCCGCCGCCAGGACGTAGCATTGGGTCTCGATGGCGCGCGCCCGGATCAACACGTCCCAGTGCGCAGCGCCGGTCACCGCGGTAAACGCCGACGGTGCGGTAATCAGTTCGGCGCCGGCCTTGCGCAGTTCGCTGTACAGCTCGGGGAAGCGCAGGTCGTAGCACACGCTCAAGCCCAGGCGCCCCACCGGCGTGTCGGCTACCACTACCTCCTGCCCATGAGCATAGTCGTCCGACTCACGGTAGCGGCCGCGGCTGTCCGCCACGTCGACGTCGAACAGGTGCAGCTTGTCGTAGCGCGCCACTTCCTGGCCCTGGGCGTCGATCAGCAGCGAGCAGGCGCGCACCTTCGCGTCGGGCTGCCCTTGCGGGGGCAACGGCAGCGTGCCGGCCACTATCCATAAGTTGAGGTCACGGGCCGCCTGTTTCAACCATGGCAGGATCGGCCCCCGACCAAGGGCTTCGTCGCGGCCGATTTCAGCGCTGTCGCGGCGGCCCAGGGCGGAGAAGTTTTCCGGCAGCACCGCAAGCTTCGCACCACCGGCGGCGGCCTGCTCCAACAGGCGACGGGCGCTGGCCAGGTTGGCCAGCACGTCGCTCTGGCTGACCATCTGAATCACTGCCAAAGACATGGGGAGCTCCTGCTGCTGTCAGTTCGCTTTCTGGAAGGGCTTGTCGAAGGTAATCTTAGGCTCTTTCCACGGCCCTTCGACCTTGTATTGCACGCTGGCGAAGCGCGCCACGCGGTCGCCCAGCAGCTTGTCGACCAGGAACAGCGCGCCACCCACCGCCGGCGCGCCCACCAGCAGCGCGGCGATTGGCAGGTTGGTGGTCACCGGCAGGGTCACCAGCAGCTTGGCGTCGACTCGGTCCTGGTTCATGTCCAGGGTGCCGTTGAGCTCAAGGTTGGTGGAGGGGCCGGTCATGGTTATCGGCTCGCGGGTCACGTAGACGCCGTTGCTGGCCACCAGCAGGCCCTTGACCTTGTCATAGCCCAGGCCCTTGCCCACCAGGTCGGAGAAGTCCAGGCGCAGGCGGCGGCCGATGGAGTTGAAGTTCAGCAGGCCGAATACCCGCAGCGCCTGGGCGCCACCATCAACCTCGACGAACTGGCCACGGTTGAGCGTGGCGTCCAGGCTGCCCGAAAAGCGCTTGAGCGCGGCCCAGGCCGGCGACCCCGGCCAGCTGCCGTCCACGTTCAGCTCGAAGTCCTGGCTGGTGGTGCTGGGCGCGTAGCCCCAGGCCTTGAGCACATCGGCGAGGTTCTTGCCCTTGAGGCTGCCCTTCAGCCAGCTGGCGGAATTGCCCGGCGCGCCTTCCCAACTGCCCTGCCCCACCAGGCTGATTCCCTTGAGGCCCAGGTCCAGGTCCTTGAGGGCGATGCCCTTGCCGTTAGGACGAATTTTCAGCGCCCAGGCGCCCATCAGGTCGTTGCCCTGCCACAGCTTGAGGATCTTCACGTCCACGGCGGGAATCTTGCGCGGGTCCACCGAGGCCAGCGGGTCGGGGGCGTTCTCGTCGGTCACTGCTTTCGGGTCAGGGGCCGGCAGGTGCACGGCCTGCATGTCCACCAGGATCGGCACGCCCTTGGCGTCCGGCAGGCTGGCGGTGCCGGTGAGCTGCTTGGCGTCCACCGACAGGTTCCAGGCGCTGGAGCTGCGGTTGAGCATGACCCGGGCCTGGTCCAGGTCGAAACCGAAGCCGGTGACCTTGCCGATCTTCAGGTCGACGCTGTTCAGGGCCTGGCGAGCGCTGCCACCGGGGTCGTCACCGGCGTAGCGGTCGACCTGGGCTTTCCATGGCGTCACGTCCAGGCTGTCCAGCGTACCGCGCACCCGCAAGCCCTTGTCGGCCGGCAGTTGCGGCGTGCCGCTGCCCAGCAGCAGTTCGCCACGGCCGTCGGCCAGCTTGCCACCGGGCGCCAGGTAGCTGAGCATGGCCAGGTCGGCGTAGCTGGCGTCGATGCGCCGGTCGGCGCCCTGCAGGTTCATCTGGAACTGGGCATCACGGGTGTCGCTGGCGGCCTTGCCGTAGGGCGCCGGCAGGTCGATGGCCAGGCCCTTGAGGTCGCTCTTGATGCTTAGCTGGCTGTTGCCGCCCAGGTTGACCTGCAATTGGTACGGCAGGTCGCCGGAAGCCGGCAGGTTGGGGTTCACCTGCAGCCAGTCGGTGAGTTTGCGCAGGGCAATGCTGCCCTTGGCGGTGATACGGGTCAGCGGGCTGCCCGGCTTGCCCTCGGCGAAGATCTGCGCCGTGACAGGCCGGTCGAAGGCCTGGGCGGCGATGTTCTGGCCGCTCAAGCCCTTGTCGAAGTCGAAGCGGAAGTTGCCCTTGAGCTGGCTGAGGTCGAGGGCCGGCTCCTTGATCTTCAGGTCGGCGCCCTGGGTGTTGAAGTCGACCACCACCTTGGGCTCCTCGCCCTTGACCAGCGGAATGTCGAGGTTCAGGTTGCCCTGCAACGGCCCCGTGCCCTGCCAGCCGGCGAAGATCGGCCCGGTGCCGATGGGCGCGTCCTGGAGGATCTTCACGCCGTCGCCCAGGCTGCCGTCGAAGTCGCCCTTCACGTACAGGTGCGCGTGCTGGTCGGCCGGCACGTGGGGCACGGTGACCTCGACGTTGCTGACCTGGGTGTCGAGCAGTTGGCCCTTGCTGGCGAGGATGCGCACGTCGCCGTCCTGGATGAACACGTCGCCCGCCACCTTCGACACTTCCGGCCAGCCCGGCTGGAACGCCAGGCGGGCGTCATGCACCTTGAAGTACAGGGTAATGCTGCGCGAATGGTCCGGCGCCGCGTGGCTCAGGGAGCCCTGGTACTGGAAGTAGCCCTGGTCCACCGCGCCTTCGAGGATGGCCGTGCGCAGCCAGTGGTCCACCGCCGGGCTGAGCACCTGGGGCAAATACTTGGAGGTGAAGCGGCCGTCGCCCTGGGTCAGGCCCACGCGCAGGTCCATGTAGGGCTCGACGTCGTCGTGGAACGGCAGGCGAATCAGGAAGTCGCCGGCGATGTTGCCCTCGTCGCCCTTCACCTTCAGGTAAGGGGCGACCAGGGTGAAGCCGTCCTGGTTGATTGTCCAGGTCAGGCGCGCGTTGGACTGGTGGTAGTACCAGGGGTTGGCGAAGATCGGGTACAGGTGCAGCATGAACTGGTCAGTGGCCAGGCGCAGCTCGCCCTGGCCCAGGTTGCCGCTGATGGCGCCACTGACACCGCCCGCCGCCGGCGCACCGTGGGTGGCCTGGAAGCCGACGTTGTCGAGGTTGGCGGCGAAGCTCAGGCGTTCGTCACCGGTGGCCTGGGGGCGGTAGTCGAGGAGCACGTTGCGCAGGCCGCCGGTGACCTTCAAGGCATCGATGACTGCGGCCACTTTGTCCGGCACCGGCACCAGGGCGTCGAGCACCGGGGTGATCGGCGTCAGGTCGAGGCGGTCGGCCTGCAGGTGGTAGTTCTGCAGGGTGCTGTCGGTGGCGTCGGCCTGGCGCAGTTGCAGGTGCGACTCCCAGCGGGTCTTGCCCAGGCTCATGGCCAGGGAATCGACCGTCACGTCATAGCCGCCGCTGCTGCGCTGGAACCAGGCATTGAGGGCCAGGTTGTCGATACTGATGGCCTTGCGGTCGGCGTAGGCACCCTTGAACGTCGGTGCGTTGAGGCGTACTGCCGCGCTTTGCAGGGCCCCCTTGCCCCACTGTGCCCACAGCTCGCCACCGGCTTTGAGCTGGGCCAGCTTCCATTGCTGGGTGAGCCGCGCCGGCAACCAGCGCGCCCAATCACTCTGGGGCAGGCTCAGGTAGGCCTGGGCTTCACCATCCTGCCAGTGGGCGGCGTCGATGCGGGTGCGCAGGCTCAGCGCCAGGGGCTGGCCATCGGGCAGGGTCAGGCGCAGGTCCAGGCGCTGGCGGCTGAAGCCGCTGGTCAGGCTGGCCCCTACGTAGGTGAGGGTCATGGGCGCATGGTCGTAGGGCTCCAGGGTCAGTTGGCTGTCGAGCACCGACAGCTTGCTGACCTGCTGCATGCGCTGCAGCACCTGCCCCGGGTCCATGGGCCCGTTGTTCTGGGCCGGCAGGCCCTTGAGCGACCACTGGCCGTCCTGGCTTTCCTCGGCGGTCAACTGCAGGCCGCTGAGCTCAAGGTGGGCGATGCGCAGCGAACGGCTGCGCAGGCTGGCCCACAGGTCGGGCACCACGCGCACCTGGTCCAGGCGCAGGGCGCTGTCGCCCTCGCCCACCATCACGTCGCGGGCCATCAGCACGGGCGCCATGCCACTCCAGCGCCCCTGCAGGGCACCGATGCTTACCGGCAGGCCAAGAGCCTCGCTGGCCTTGTCCTGGGCGTCGTAGCGGTACTGCTCGACCAGGGGCACCAACTGCCGGCCCAGGCTTACGTACACCGCCACCAGTACCAGCACCAGGGCACACAGCCCCAGGCCCCAGCGGGTCAGCGCGCCCAGCAGGCGGGTCAGGCGCGCCATGCGCGGAGGGTCCCGGAACAGGCAGTCAGGTCAGTGGCGCAAGGCCATGCGGGGGTGAACGAAATCAGAGCAGCACCACGTCGTATTGTTCCTGGGAATACATGGACTCTACCTGAAAGCGAATGGTTCGCCCGATAAAAGCCTCGAGCTCGGCCACATTGCCCGATTCTTCATCCAGCAGGCGGTCCACCACTTTCTGGTTGGCCAGTACTCTATAGCCTTCGGCCTGGTAAGCACGTGCTTCGCGCAGGATTTCCCGGAAAATCTCGTAACAGATCGTCTCAGGGGTCTTCAGCTTGCCGCGCCCCTGGCAGCTGATGCACGGCTCGCATAGCACCTGTTCCAGGCTTTCGCGGGTGCGCTTGCGGGTCATCTGCACCAGGCCCAGCTCGGTGATGCCGATGATGTTGGTCTTGGCGTGGTCGCGCTCCAGCTGTTTTTCCAGGGTACGCAGCACCTGGCGCTGGTGCTCTTCATCCTCCATGTCGATGAAGTCGATGATGATGATGCCGCCGATGTTGCGCAGGCGCAGCTGGCGGGCAATGGCCGTGGCCGCTTCCAGGTTGGTCTTGAAGATGGTCTCTTCCAGGTTGCGGTGGCCCACGAACGCGCCGGTGTTGACGTCGATGGTGGTCATGGCCTCGGCCGGGTCCACCACCAGGTAGCCACCGGACTTGAGCGGCACCTTGCGGTCCAGCGCGCGCTGTATCTCGTCCTCGACGCCATACAGGTCGAAGATCGGCCGCTCGCCGGGGTAGTGCTCCAGGCGGTCGGCGATCTCGGGCATCAGCTCGGCGACGAACTGCGTGGTTTTCTGGAAAGTTTCCCGGGAGTCGATGCGGATCTTCTCGATCTTGGGGCTGACCAGGTCGCGCAGGGTACGCAGGGCCAGGCCCAGGTCTTCGTAGATTTCGGTCGGCGCGCCCACGGTCTTGATCTGCAGGCCGATCTGGTCCCACAGCCGGCGCAGGTAGCGGATGTCCATGAGGATCTCGTCGGCGCCGGCGCCCTCGGCTGCGGTGCGCAGGATGAAGCCGCCAGCTTCCTTGATGCCTTCCTGGGCCACGCAGTCGCTGACCACCTTCTTCAGGCGCTCGCGCTCGGCTTCGTCCTCGATCTTCAGGGAAATGCCGACATGGCTGGTGCGCGGCATGTACACCAGGTAGCGCGAGGGAATCGACAGCTGCGTGGTCAGGCGCGCGCCCTTGGAGCCGATGGGGTCCTTGGTGACCTGCACCACCAGGCTCTGCCCTTCGTGCACCAGGGCGCTGATGGTTTCCACCGCCGAGCCTTCGCGCAGGGAAATTTCCGAGGCGTGGATGAACGCCGCACGTTCCAGGCCGATGTCGACGAACGCCGCCTGCATGCCCGGCAGCACGCGCACCACCTTGCCCTTGTAGATATTGCCGACGATGCCGCGGCGCTGGGTGCGCTCGACATGGACTTCCTGCAGAACACCGTTCTCTACCACCGCCACGCGCGATTCCATTGGCGTGATGTTGATCAGAATCTCTTCACTCATGGCAGGGTCTCGTCAAAGGTAGTCACCGAAAATGATGGATTACGCCGCGCTTGTCGACGTTTCCATTCTCACAGGCTGGCGGCGGCCGCTCAGCCTGTCTGTTGGCCTTGCCAACAGGGTATGCCGAAATGGCCCAGCAGGTCTGCGGTTTCGCACAATGGCAGGCCCACTACCGCAGAATAACTGCCGGCGAGGCTTTCGACGAATATCGCGGCCAGGCCCTGGATGGCGTAGCTGCCGGCCTTGTCCCGGGGTTCGCCGCTGGCCCAGTAGGCGCGCGCCTGCTGCGCGCTGATGGGGCGGAAACGTACGCGGCTGCTGACGCTGCGCACCTCACGGCGCTGGCCTGACACCAGGGCGATGGCGGTCAGCACCTGGTGCTCGCGGCCGGACAGCGCGGCGAGCATGGCCAGGGCATCGGCTTCGTCCACGGGCTTGCCGAGGATACGGTCATCGAGCACCACCGCGGTGTCGGCGCCCAGCACCACGGGGGCGGGGTCGGCAGGGTCAAGCAACGCCAGGCCGGCCAGGGCCTTGCCCAGCGCCAGGCGCTCCACATAGGCCAGCGGGCTTTCGCCGGGCAGCGGGGTTTCGTCGATGGAAGCGCTCAGGGGCGTGAAGGCGACGCCGATCTGGGTCAGCAGTTCACGCCTGCGGGGGGAGCCGGAAGCCAGGTACAGCGGATGCATGAGGACGTCTCCCTGTCGAAAATCGAATGCCGGGCGTCAGCCCGCGCCGCGCTCAGTTGATGCCCAGGCGGCGACGCAGGCCCCGCAGGGCGAAGCTGACCCATGGCCACAGCAGCGCACTCATCAGCGCCGGCAGCAGCAAGGCCAGGGTGGGCTGGCGGTTGCCGGTCAGGGCGCTGAGCCACAACTGGGCCAGTTGCCCCAGGCCGAAGATCACCAGGATCACCAGGCACTGCTGCCATACGTGGAAGGTGCGCATGCGCTGCGCCAGGGACAGGATCAGGAAGCTGATCAGCGTCAGGATCAAGGCGTTCTGCCCAAGGTAGGTGCCGTACAGCACGTCCTCGGCCAGGCCCAGCAGGAACGCCGTGGTCATGCCCACCTTGTGCGGCAGCGCCAGGGTCCAGAAAGTCAGCAGCAGGGCCAGCCACAGCGGCCGCAGGATTTCCATGAACTGCGGCAGCGGCGACACGCTCAGCAGCAAGCCGAGGACGAACGTGAACCAGACGAACCAGCCGTTGCGCGGCCGGGTGCTATTGACCATCAGTGTCTCTCCCGGGAGGTGCCATGGGCACTGGCGGCCGGTTTCGCCGGCGCGGCGGCAGGCGTGGTGGCCGGCTTGGCCGCGGCAGCCGGGTGCTCGGCAGCGGCCGGCGCAGGCGTTGGCGCAGCGCTGGCAGCCGGGGCTGCGGCCGGCGCGCCGGGCACGCCTGCCGTGGCGGTCTGGCCCTGATGGTCAGCGGCTTCCTGGGCCTGGGCGGCCTCGGTGGCGCGCTGCTCGGGCGAACGGCTGTCGGAGAACACCAGCAACAGGTAGCGGCTGCGGTTCAGCGCCGCTGTGGGCACCGCGCGGACGATGGCGAACGGCTGGCCGGAGTCATGGATCACTTCCTTCACCGTGGCCACCGGGTAGCCCGCGGGGAAGCGCTGGCCCAGGCCGGAGCTGACCAGCAGGTCGCCTTCCTTGATGTCGGCGGTGTCCGCCACATGGCGCAGTTCCAGGCGCTCCGGGTTGCCGGTGCCACTGGCGATGGCGCGCAGGCCATTGCGGTTCACCTGCACCGGAATGCTGTGGGTGGAGTCGGTCAGCAGCAGCACGCGCGCCGTGTAGGGCATCAACTCCACCACCTGGCCCATCAGGCCGCGGGCGTCGAGCACCGGCTGGCCGAGGAACACGCCGTCGCGCTCACCCTTGTTGATCAGGATGCGCTGGGTGAAGGGGTTGGGGTCCATGCCGATCAGCTCGGCCACCTCGACCTTCTCGTTGACCAGCGCCGAGGAGTTCAACAACTCGCGCAGGCGCACGTTCTGCTCGGTCAGGGCCGCCAGCTTCTGCAGGCGACCTTGCAGCAGCAAGGCTTCGGTCTTGAGTTTTTCGTTCTCGGCCACAAGCTCGGTGCGGCTGCCAAACTGGCTGGCCACGCCCTGGTACAGGCGCTGGGGCAGGTCGGTGATCCAGTAGGCCCGCATCAGCACCAGCGACGCCTGGCTGCGCACCGGCTGCAACAGGGTGAAGCGCGCATCCACCACCATCAGGGTGATGGACAGCACGACCAGCACCAACAGGCGCACGCCCAGCGAGGGGCCCTTGGAGAAAAGCGGTTTAATAAGCCGCTCCTCCCAGGCTGATGTTCATTGGCTCATTCATACGGCTTCAAACCGGCCCGGATGCAGATTGACAGAAATGCGCCAACGACAGGCGCAGGCCCGAGGTCGACAGCGCAAACTGTAGACCGGGCCCCGTGGTTGCCGCCAGCGAAGTTATTCGCTGGAGAGCAGGTCCATGGTGTGCTTGTCCATCATTTCCAGGGCACGGCCACCACCGCGAGCCACGCAGGTCAGCGGGTCTTCGGCAACGATCACCGGCAGGCCGGTTTCCTGGGCCAGCAGCTTGTCCAGGTCACGCAGCAGGGCGCCACCACCGGTCAGCACCAGGCCACGCTCGGCGATGTCGGAAGCCAGTTCCGGCGGCGACTGCTCCAGGGCGCTTTTCACGGCCTGGACGATGGTCGCCAGCGACTCCTGCAGGGCCTCCAGCACTTCGTTGGAGTTCAGGGTGAAGGCACGTGGCACGCCTTCGGCCAGGTTACGGCCGCGCACGTCGACTTCACGCACTTCGCCGCCCGGGTAGGCAGTACCGATTTCCTGCTTGATGCGCTCGGCGGTGGATTCGCCGATCAGGCTGCCGTAGTTGCGGCGCACGTAGGTCACGATCGCTTCGTCGAAACGGTCGCCGCCCACACGCACGGACTCGGCATACACCACGCCGTTCAGGGAGATCAGGGCGATTTCAGTGGTACCACCACCGATGTCGACCACCATCGAACCGCGGGCTTCCTCGACCGGCAGGCCGGCACCGATGGCGGCGGCCATTGGCTCTTCGATCAGGAACACTTCGCGGGCACCGGCGCCCAGCGCCGATTCACGAATGGCACGACGCTCCACCTGGGTGGATTTGCACGGCACGCAGATCAGCACGCGCGGGCTTGGCTGCAGGAAGCTGTTCTCGTGAACCTTGTTGATGAAGTACTGGAGCATCTTTTCACAGACGCTGAAGTCGGCGATCACGCCGTCTTTCATCGGACGAATGGCTGCAATGTTGCCCGGTGTACGGCCCAGCATGCGCTTTGCCTCGGTACCGACGGCAACAACACTTTTCTGATTTCCGTGGGTCCGGATGGCCACTACCGAGGGCTCATTCAGGACGATACCGCGCTCACGCACGTAAATAAGGGTGTTGGCAGTGCCCAGGTCGATGGAAAGATCGCTGGAAAACATGCCACGCAGTTTCTTGAACATGGGAAAGTGACCCTAGGCAACGCGTGGGTAAAAAAGTGCGGCAAACTCTAACAACGGCGGGGATTTTGGGCAAGGCGCCAATATGTTAAATTGGCTGTTTTTCCGAGCAGGCCCTCACTCAATCGCGGCCATATGACCGTAGAATTGGCGTTCTGTTCCGACAATCTAACACACGGACTGACACTTCATTCGATTCCGTGCTGTTTTCCACTGGAGATACCCATGGCGCTTGATCGCTCCGACGTGGAAAAAATCGCTCATCTGGCCCGCCTGGGCCTGAATGAAGCCGATCTGCCACGCACCACCGACGCACTCAACAGTATCCTGGGTCTGGTCGACCAGATGCAGGCGGTCGACACCAGCGGCATCGAGCCCCTGGCCCACCCCCTGGAAGCCAGTCAGCGCCTGCGCGCCGACCAGGTCACCGAAAGCAACCATCGCGAGGCTTACCAGGCCATCGCGCCTGCGGTCGAGAACGGCCTGTACCTGGTTCCGAAAGTCATCGACTAAAAGGGAAAAGAGCCTGCCATGCATCAAATGACTCTGGCCGAGATCGCCCGCGGTCTCGCCGACAAGAAGTTTTCCGCCGAAGAGCTGACCCGCACCCTGCTGGCGCGCATCGCCCAGCTGGACCCGCAGCTCAACAGCTTCATCACCGTCACCCCGGAGCTGGCCATCGCCCAGGCCCAGGCCGCCGACGCCCGTCGCGCCGCCGGTGAAACCGGTGCCCTGCTGGGCGCGCCGCTGGCCCACAAGGACCTGTTCTGCACCCAGGGCGTGCGCACCAGCTGCGCCTCGAAGATGCTCGACAACTTCACCGCCCCCTACGACGCCACCGTGGTGTCGCGCCTGGCCAAGGCCGGCGCGGTCAGCCTGGGCAAGACCAACATGGACGAATTCGCCATGGGTTCGGGCAACGAGAACAGCTTCTACGGCGCGGTGAAGAACCCGTGGAACCTGGCCCACGTACCGGGCGGTTCGTCGGGTGGCTCGGCCGCTGCAGTGGCAGCTCGCCTGCTGCCAGTTGCGACAGGTACCGACACCGGTGGCTCCATCCGACAACCGGCAGCTTTTACCAACCTGACCGGCCTGAAACCGACGTACGGTCGTGTGTCGCGCTGGGGCATGATCGCCTACGCGTCCAGCCTGGACCAGGCCGGCACCTTCGCCCGCACCGCCGAAGACTGCGCACTGCTGCTGCAAGGCATGGCCGGTTTCGACCCGCAGGACTCCACCAGCATCGATGAGCCGGTGCCCGACTACAGCGCCGGCCTGAACGGCTCGCTGCAGGGCCTGCGCATCGGCGTGCCGAAGGAATACTTCGGCGCCGGCCTGGACCCGCGCATCGCCGACCTGATCCAGCAGAGCATCAAGGAACTGGAAAAGCTGGGCGCCACGGTCAAGGAAATCAGCCTGCCGAACATGCAGCACGCCATTCCGGCGTACTACGTGATCGCCCCGGCCGAAGCCTCGTCGAACCTGTCGCGCTTCGACGGCGTGCGCTTCGGCTACCGCTGCGAGAACCCGGCCGACCTCACCGACCTGTACAAGCGTTCGCGTGGCGAAGGCTTCGGCAGTGAAGTGCAGCGCCGCATCATGGTCGGCGCCTACGCCCTGTCGGCCGGCTACTACGACGCCTACTACCTGCAGGCGCAGAAGATCCGCCGCCTGATCAAGAACGACTTCATGGCCGCGTTCCACGACGTCGACGTGATCCTGGGCCCGACCACGCCGAACCCGGCCTGGAAGATCGGCGACAAGAACGCCGACCCGGTCGCCGAGTACCTGGAAGACGTGTACACCATCACCGCCAACCTTGCCGGCCTGCCGGGGCTGTCCATGCCCGCCGGCTTCGTCGATGGCCTGCCAGTGGGCGTGCAACTGGTGGCACCGTACTTCCAGGAAGGTCGCCTGCTCAACGTCGCGCACCAGTACCAGCAGGCAACTGACTGGCACACCCGCTCGCCCGAAGGCTTCTAAGGAGAAACTCACATGCAATGGGAAGTCGTCATCGGGCTGGAGATTCACACCCAGCTCACCACCCAGTCGAAGATTTTCTCCGGCAGTTCCACCACGTTCGGCTCCGAGCCCAACACCCAGGCCAGCCTGGTAGACCTGGGCATGCCCGGCGTGCTGCCGGTGCTGAACCAGGAAGCGGTGCACATGGCGGTCAAGTTCGGCCTGGCCATCGACGCCGAGATCGGCCAGCACAACGTGTTCGCCCGCAAGAACTACTTCTACCCTGACCTGCCCAAGGGTTACCAGATCAGCCAGATGGAACTGCCGATCGTCGGCAAGGGCCACCTGGACATCACCCTGGAAGACGGCACCGTCAAGCGCATCGGCGTGACCCGTGCGCACCTGGAAGAAGACGCCGGCAAGAGCCTGCACGAAGACTTCAACGGCCTGACCGGCGTTGACCTGAACCGTGCCGGCACGCCGCTGCTGGAAATCGTTTCCGAGCCGGACATGCGCAGCGCCAAGGAAGCCGTGGCCTACGTCAAGGCCATGCACGCGCTGGTGCGCTACCTGGGCATCTGCGACGGCAACATGGCCGAAGGCAGCCTGCGTTGCGACTGCAACGTGTCGGTACGCCCCAAGGGCCAGGTCGAGTTCGGCACCCGCTGCGAGATCAAGAACGTCAACTCGTTCCGCTTCATCGAGAAGGCCATCAACAGCGAGATCACCCGCCAGATCGAGCTGATCGAGGACGGCGGCACGGTCATCCAGCAGACCCGCCTGTACGACCCGAACAAGGACGAGACCCGTCCGATGCGCAGCAAGGAAGAAGCCAACGACTACCGTTACTTCCCCGACCCGGACCTGCTACCGGTGGTGATCGAGGACGCGTTCCTGGACACCGTGCGCGCCACCCTGCCCGAGCTGCCACCGGCCAAGCGCGAGCGCTTCCAGAGCCAGTACGGCCTGTCGGCGTACGATGCCAGCGTGCTGGCTTCCAGCCGCGAACAGGCGGACTACTTCGAGCAAGTGGTAGGCCTGAGCGGTGACGCCAAGCTGGCCGCCAACTGGACCATGGTCGAGCTGGGCAGCCTGCTGAACAAGCTGGGCGTGGAAATCGAGCAGTCGCCGGTCAGCGCCGAGCAACTGGGCGGCATGCTGGTGCGCATCAAGGACAACACCATCAGCGGCAAGATCGCCAAGATGGTCTTCGAAGCCATGGCCAATGGCGAAGGCAGCGCCGATGAGATCATCGAGGCGCGCGGCCTGAAGCAGGTCACCGACAGCGGCGCCATCGAGAAGGTGCTGGACGAAGTGCTGGCCGCCAACGCCGAGCAGGTCGAACAGTACCGCGCCGCCGACGAAGCCAAGCGCGGCAAGATGTTCGGCTTCTTCGTGGGCCAGGCCATGAAAGCCTCCAAGGGCAAGGCCAACCCGCAACAGGTGAACGAATTGCTGAAAAGCAAACTCGAAGGCTGATGCGCCAAGGGGGCACCACAGCTCCTGAATGGCGCCCCCGTAGCAGCTGCCGCAGGCTGCGTCCGGCATCACCTCGGTGAAACGCCGGACGCAGCCTGCGGCAGCTGCTACGGGGCTCAACCTATTCCTGGAGATTGCTGCATGCTGCGCCTGGTTGCCCCCCTCCTGCTACTCACCCTCCTCGCCGGCTGCGCCAGCCACGACATCGACCCCCGCGGCTACGATGAAACGGGCACCGCCAGCTTCTACGGCGCCAGGCACCAGGGCAAGCGCACCGCCAGCGGCGAGCGTTTCGACCAACACGCCATGACCGCCGCCCACCGCCGCCTGCCCTTCGGCACGCGCGTGCTGGTGACCAACCTTGCCAACAACCGCAAGGTCGAAGTGCGCATCAACGACCGCGGCCCCCACACCCGCGGGCGCCTGATCGACCTGTCACATGCCGCCGCAGAACAATTGGGCATGATCGGTAGCGGTTCGGCCAAAGTGCGGGTACAAAGTCTGAGCGACTAGGCCTCAAACCGGAGCTTTACCATTTTCGACCTGGACTCCTTTACCGTCTTTAGCCTGCTGCAACTGGCTGGCGGCCTCGTGCTGCTGATCCTCGGCGCCGAACTGATGGTGCGCGCCGCCGTGCGCCTGGCCGCCAGCTTCAAGGTGCGCCCGCTGATCATCGGCCTCAGCGTGGTAGCCCTGGGCAGCAGCGCGCCGCAGATGGCCGTCAGCCTGCAGGCGGCGTTCAGCCACGCGCCGGACATTGCCGTGGGCAGCGTGTTCGGCAGCAATATCTTCAACATCCTGGTCACCCTGGGCCTGTGTGCGCTGATCATCCCCCTGCGGGTGTCGCGCCAGCTGGTGCGCCTGGACATCCCGCTGATGATCAGCGCCAGCGCCCTGGTGTTCGCCATGGCCCTGAACCAGACCCTCGGCCGCCTGGAAGGCGCCGTGCTGCTGGTGGGCCTGGGCGGCTATTTCGCCCTGCTGCTGCGCCAGTCCCGGCGCCACCATCGGCCCCGGGTGCACACTCACGCCGTGGAACGCCAGGGCCCACCACCGTGGCTGAGCAGCGCTGCCATGACCCTGGCGGGCCTGGGCCTGCTGGTGTGGGGCGGCCACCTGATCCTCGGCGCGGCGGTTGAACTGGCCACCGACTATGGCTTCTCCGACCGCATCATCGGCCTGACCATCGTCGCCGTGTCCACCTCGCTGCCGGAACTGGCCACCTCGCTGATCGCCGCCATTCGTGGCGAACGCGAGATTGCCGTGGGCAACGTCATCGGCAGCAACCTGTTCAACCTGCTGGGGGTGCTGGGCCTGACCGCCGTCATCGCGCCCACGCCGCTGTCGGTGTCGCCCAACGCCCTGGACTTCGACCTGCCGGTGATGCTCGGCGTGGCCGTGCTGTGCCTGCCACTGTTCTATTCGGGCTACCGCATCACCCGCGCCGAAGGCCTGGTGCTGCTGGGGCTGTTCGCCGCCTACGGGCTGCACGTGATCACTTTCACCACCGGCATGCCCCTGGCGGGCCGGCTGGAACACCTGATGCTGTTCTACGTACTGCCGGTGCTGGGCCTGTTCGTGCTGGTCAGCACGCTGGTTGCCTGGCGCCGGCAACATTGAGAAAGGAGAAGCTGATGACCGCCAACAACCACAACAAACCGGGCGTCGAGATGCGCCGCCAGGTCATGGGCGACGCCTTCGTCGACCGCGCCCTGGGCAACGCCACCGAGTTCACCCAGCCGCTGCAGGACTTCGTCAATGAACACGCCTGGGGCAGCGTGTGGAACCGCCCGGGCCTGGAGCTGAAAACCCGCAGCCTGATCACCCTGGCGGCGCTGACCGCGCTCAAGTGCCCGCAAGAGCTCAAGGGCCACGTGCGTGGCGCCTTGAACAACGGCTGTACGGTAGAGGAGATTCGCGAAGCGCTGCTGCACTGCGCGGTGTACGCCGGTGTGCCGGCAGCCATCGATGCCTTCCGTGCGGCGCAGGAAGTCATCGACAGCTACCAGCCGGCCTAGGCCTTGGCGCGGCGCTTGAAGAGGTAGGCCAGCACCAGCACGATGACCCAGGCTGGCATCAGCATCACCGAGATGCGAATGCCCGGCGTCAGCCACATCACCAGCACGATGCCGGCCACGAACAGCAGGCACAGGTAGTTGGTGAACGGGTAGCCCCAGCTTTTGAACGAGGTGTCTTCACCGGCCTGGCGCTTGGCCTTGCGGAACATCAAGTGGGTGATGCTGATGATCACCCAGTTGATGACCAATGCCGCCACGGCCAGGGCCATCAGCAGGCCGAACGCCTGGCCGGGCATCAGGTAGTTGATCAGCACGCACAGGCCGGTGGCGGTGGCCGACACGCCCAGCGCCGTCAGCGGCACGCCACGCTTGTTGACCTTGAGCAGCGCCTTGGGGGCATCGCCCTGGGTGGCCAGGCCGAACAGCATGCGGCTGTTGCTGTACACGCAGCTGTTATAGACAGACAGTGCGGCGGTCAGCACCACGGCGTTGAGCAGCGTGGCGACGATGTTGCTGTCCAGCGCGTGGAAGATAAGCACGAACGGGCTGCCGCCAGTCACCACTTTCTGCCACGGGTACAGCGACAGCAGGATCGCCAGCGCGCCCACGTAGAACAGCAGGATGCGGTAGATCACCTGGTTGGTGGCGCGCGGGATGCTGCGCTTGGGGTCATCGGCCTCGGCCGCGGTGATGCCCACCAACTCCAGGCCGCCGAACGAGAACATGATCACCGCCATGGCCATGGCCAGGCCGGCGATGCCGTTGGGGAAGAAGCCGCCGTGCTGCCACAGGTTGGCCACGGCCGCATCAGGGCCGCCATTGCCGCTGGCCAGCAGCCAGGCACCGAAGCCGATCATGGCGATGATCGCCGCCACCTTGACCAGCGAGAACCAGAACTCCATCTCGCCAAACACCTTCACCTGGGTAAGGTTGATCAGGTTGATCAGCACGAAGAAGATCGCCGCCGACACCCAGGTCGGCACACCCGGCCACCAGTACTGCACGTAGATGCCCACGGCCGTCAGCTCGGCCATGCCCACCAGCACGTACACCACCCAGTAGTTCCAGCCCGACACAAAGCCGGCCATGCCGCCCCAGTAGCGGCTGGCGAAGTGGCTGAAGCTGCCGGCCACCGGTTCGTCCACCACCATCTCACCCAGCTGGCGCATGATGAAGAAGGCCATCAGGCCGGCGATGGCGTAGCCGAGGATCACCGACGGCCCGGCCATGTTGATGGTCTGGGCAATGCCCAGGAACAGCCCGGTGCCGATGGCACCACCCAGCGCGATCAGCTGGATATGGCGGTTCTTGAGGCCCCGGTGCAAGCCCGTGGGCGTCGATTGTTGGTCCATTGAAGCTTCCTTGAGCTCGGATGACTGCATGACGGCATGCGCAAAGGCGCACAGGATCTAGATCCAGCCGCCCCACTGCAATAGGAAAATGCCGATATTGGTGGTAATTGCAGCACCAACGGTCGTAATAACGATGATGGCCGCAGCCAATTGATGGTTGCCGTTGGCCGCCCGGGCCATGACATAGCTGGCCGCCGCGGTAGGGCTGCCGATGTACAGGAACAGGATGCCCAGTTCCGCGCCCCGGAAGCCGCACAGCCAGGCGCCCAGGGTGCCGAACAGCGGCAGCCAGACCATCTTCACCAGGCTGGCGCTCAGGGCCAGCTTGCCGCTTTCGCGCAGCGCCGCCAGCGACAGGGTGCCGCCGATGCAGATCAGCGCCAGCGGCAGGGTCATCTGCGCCAGGTAGTCGCCGCTGGCCAGCAGCCAGTTGGGCAGGCCGATCTGCAGGTAGGCCATGGGCGCGGCCGCCAGCACGCTGATGATCAGCGGGTTGGCCAGCACGCTCTTGAAGATGCTCCAGGGGTCGGACTTGATGTTGGGGCTGTAGATGGCCAGCACCACGGTGGACAGGCTGTTGTAGAGCAGAATCACCAGGCCCGCGAGGATAGCCCCCAGGGAGATGCCGTAGTCGCCGTACATGCTGGCCGCCAGCGCCAGGCCCACCACGCCGTTGTTGCCGCGAAACGCACCTTGGGTATAGATGCCGCGGTCTTGCACCGGGCTGCGCCAGATGGCCATGCCCCAGGCAGCGGCGAAGCTGGCGAAGGTCACCAGTACGAAATACAGCAGCAGGCCCGGCTTCATGGCCGCGTGCAGGTCGGCGTGATAGATGCCCAGGAACAGCAGCGCCGGCATGCAGACGTTGAACACCAGGGCCGAGGCGATATGAATGAAGTTGTCGTTGATCCAGTCGATGCGCTTGAGGAACACACCGAGAAACAGCATCGCGAACACCGGTGCGGTGATGTTCAGCGTCTGTATGAAGATGGCCAGCATGCCAAGGGAACCTGATTGCCCGTTGTTAGGGGGCCAATGATAAGGCCTGCGGGGCTGTTGATGTGAAAATCAATCGTCCGTGACGCGGCCTGCGGCCGCTGCTACAGAACCCGTAGCAGCGGCCGCAGGCCGCGTCCCGACTTCAGGTAATCGGCGCCGGGTTGAACAGCACGATGTCATTGTGCAGCTTGTGCTTCTCGGCCCAGGTCTGTTCCTTGCCGCTGGCCACGTCCAGGTAGTAGTGGAACAGCTCCCAGCCCAGGTCCTCGATGCTGGCCCGGCCAGTGGCAATGCGCCCGGCGTCGACGTCGATCAGGTCCGGCCAGCGCTGGGCCAGTTCGGTACGGGTCGACACCTTGACCACTGGCGCCATGGCCAAGCCGTAAGGCGTACCGCGGCCAGTGGTGAACACGTGCAGGTTCATGCCCGCCGCCAGTTGCAGGGTGCCGCAGACAAAGTCGCTGGCCGGCGTGGCGCAGAAGATCAGGCCCTTGCGCTGCACCCGCTCGCCCGGCCCGACCACCGCGTTGATCGCGCTGTTGCCGGATTTCACGATCGAACCCAACGACTTCTCGACAATGTTCGACAACCCGCCCTTCTTGTTGCCCGGCGTGGTGTTGGCGCTGCGGTCGGCCTCGCCCTTGGCCAGGTAGCGGTCGTACCAGTCCATCTCGCGCACCAGCGCATCGGCCACCGCCGGGGTTTCCGCGCGCGAGGTCAGCAGGTAGATGGCGTCGCGCACCTCGGTCACTTCCGAGAACATCACCGTGGCGCCGGCGCGCAGCAGCAGGTCGCTGGCGTAACCCAGCGCCGGGTTGGCGGTGATGCCGGAGAAGGCGTCGCTGCCGCCGCACTGCATGCCCAGGATCAGCTCGCTGGCCGGCACGGTCTCGCGGCGGCGCTCGTTGAGTTTCTTCAGGCGCGTCTCGGCCAGCTCCATGATCTGCTCGATCATCTCGCCGAAGCCGTGGCTGGCGTCTTGCAGCCGGTACAGCCAGGGCTCGCTGAGGTCCACCGAAGCATCGCCTTCGTGCATCACCTGGCCGGCCTGCAGCTTCTCGCAGCCCAGGCTGATCACCAGGGCTTCGCCACCCAGGTTGGGGTTGCGCGCCAGGTTGCGCACGGTGCGAATCGGGATGTAGGCGTCGGTGGCAGTAATGGCCACGCCGCAGCCGTAGCTGTGGGTAATGGCGACCACGTCATCCACATGGGGGTATTTGGGCAGCAGTTCGTCGCGAATGCGCTTCACCGCATGGTCCAGCACGCCGGTCACGCACTGCACGGTGGTGGTGATGCCGAGGATGTTGCGCGTGCCCACGGTGCCATCGGCGTTGCGGTAGCCTTCGAAGGTGAAGCCTTCCAGCGGCGGCAGCGCCTGCGGCACCTTGTCGGACATGGGCAGGCTGTCCAGCGCCGGCGCCGTTGGCATGCGCAGCAGGTCCTCGCGCACCCAGGTGCCGCGCGGGATGGGCTTCAGGGCGTAGCCGATCACCTGGCCGTAGCGAATCACTTCGCCGCCCTCGGCGATGTCCACCAGGTTGACCTTATGGCTTTGCGGTACGTGTTCCAGAGTGATCAGACCGCCCGGCAGTTCGGTGCCTTCCGGCACGCCCTGGTCGTTGACGATCACCACAACGTTGTCGCGCTCGTGCAGGCGAATCACCCGCGGCGAGTCAGCGTGCTCAATTAACTGCATGAAACGCGCTCCTCAAATTTTGGCTGGGGACAGCTGCTCTACCGGCTTGCGCGAGCCTTTGCTCGGCGGCTCGGTCAGCTCGACCCGTTTGATCTGGCCGACAATCACCAGGTAGCTGATCACCGCCACCAGCGCGTTGGCGCCGACGAACACCAGGGCCCACTTGAACGAGCCGGTGGTGCTGATGATGTAGCCGATGACGATCGGCGTGGTGATCGAAGCAATGTTGCCGAACATGTTGAACAGGCCACCGCTCAGGCCGGCGATCTGCTTGGGCGAGGTGTCGGACACCACGGCCCAGCCCAGCGCGCCCACGCCCTTGCCGAAGAACGCCAGGGCCATGAAACCCACCACCATCCACTCGATGTCCACATAGTTGCACGCCACGATGGTGGTCGACAGCAGCAGGCCACCAATGATCGGCGCCTTGCGGGCAAAGGTCAGGGAATGGCCGCGGCGCAGCAGCCAGTCAGAGATGATGCCGCCCAGCACGCCGCCGATAAAGCCGCAGATGGCCGGCAGCGAAGCGATGAAACCGGCCTTGAGGATGGTCATGCCGCGCTCCTGCACCAGGTACACCGGGAACCAGGTCAGGAAGAAATAGGTGATGCCGTTGATGCAGTACTGGCCCAGGTACACGCCCAGCATCATGCGGTTGGTGAGCAGTTGGCGAACGTAATCCCACTTGGGGCCTTCGCGCTTGCCGTGGGGCTTGTCGTCCATGTCGACCATGCCGCCGTTGCCGGCGATGTGTTCGAGTTCGGCCTTGTTGATCATCGGGTGCTGGCGCGGGCTGTGGATAACTTTAAGCCACACCAGCGAGAAGGCGATGCCGATGCCGCCCATGATCATGAACACGTGCTGCCAGCCAAAGGTGAAGACAATCCAGCCCATCAGCGGCGCGAACAGCACGGTGGCGAAATATTGCGCGGAGTTGAAGATCGCCGACGCGGTGCCGCGTTCGGCCGTGGGGAACCAGGCGGCAACGATGCGCGCGTTGCCGGGGAACGACGGCGCTTCGGCCAGGCCCACCAGGAAACGCAGCATGAACAGCGCGACCACGGCCGTGGACACGCCAAAATCACCGACGAAGCCTTGCAGCACGGTGAACGCCGACCAGGTGAAAATGCTCAGGGCGTAGACCTTCTTCGAGCCGAAGCGGTCCAGCAGCCAGCCACCGGGAATTTGCCCGGCCACGTAGGCCCAACCGAACGCGGAGAAGATGAAACCCAGGGTGACGGCGTCGATGCCGAGGCTTTTTTGCAGGCTGGAACCGGCAATAGCGATGGTCGCACGGTCGGCGTAGTTGATCGTGGTCACCACAAAGAGCATGAGCAGGATCAAATAGCGGACGTGCGTCTGCTTGGCGGCTTGCATGAAGGTGTACTCCCACTGATTATTTTTTTTAACGCGGGTTTTTCATTCACGGTGTAACAGTGTGGGAGCTGGCTTGCCAGCGAGCTCTTAGGGCCTCAAAAGCTCGCTGGCAAGCCAGCTCCCACTGGCCAGGTAGGAGCAGTAAAGCTTACTGCGGGCCCATCTTGTCCATCAGGGCTGCCAGCATTTCATACTCTTCGCCGGTCAGGTCGGTCAGCGGGGTACGCACCGGGCCTGCGTCGTAGCCGGCGATCTTGGCGCCTGCCTTGACGATGCTCACGGCGTAGCCGGCCTTGCGGTTGCGGATGTCCAGGTACGGCAGGAAGAAGTCATCGATGATCTTGCCGACGGTGGCGTGATCTTCCTTGGCGATGGCGTGGTAGAAGTCCATCGCGGTTTTCGGGATGAAGTTGAACACCGCCGACGAGTACACCGGCACGCCCAGGGCCTTGTAGGCCGCGGCGTAGACTTCGGCGGTCGGCAGGCCGCCCAGGTAGCTGAAGCGGTCGCCCAGGCGACGGCGGATCGACACCATCAGTTCGATGTCACCCAGGCCGTCCTTGTAGCCGATCAGGTTCGGGCAGCGCTCGGCCAGGCGTTCCAGCTGCACGGCGTTCAGGCGGCAGACGTTGCGGTTGTAGACGATGACGCCGATGTTCACCGACTTGCACACCGCTTCCACGTGGGCGGCAACGCCGTCCTGGCTGGCTTCGGTCAGGTAGTGCGGCAGCAACAGCAGGCCCTTGGCGCCCAGGCGCTCGGCTTCCTGTGCGTACTCGATGGCCTGGCGGGTGGCACCACCGACGCCGGCGAGGATTGGCACGCTACGGGCGCAGGTGTCGACGGCAGTCTTGATGACTTGCGAGTACTCGCTGGCAGCCAGGGAGAAGAATTCACCGGTACCGCCGGCGGCGAACAGCGCGCTGGCGCCGTACGGGGCCAGCCACTCCAGGCGCTTGATGTAGCCAGCGCGATCAAAGTCGCCCTGGGCATTGAAATCGGTCACCGGGAAAGACAGCAGGCCGGCGGAGAGGATGGACTTCAGTTCTTGTGGATTCATTATTCGAACACCCTGGTTTGCGTGGAATGTGCGCTCAGCCTTCGCTGATGTCGTACGTCATCGTACAACTGAAATTATGAATGCTCAATAGGCTGGGCGACGAAATGTCATGGGAAGTGCGAAGGGGTCGAAGACGTCTGTGGAAGCTGGCTTGCCAGCGAGCTTTGAAGGCCCCAAAACTCGCTGGCAAGCCAGCTCCCACACTGCGAATCAGGCGGTTGCCTGGGCCTCTTCGTGGGCCTGGCGCAGCCGTTCGCGGCTGTTGGTGAGGTGCAGGCGCATGGCCGCGCGGGCGGCATCGGAATCCTGGCGGGCGATGGCCTCGTAGATTTCCTCGTGCTCGCGGCTCAAGCGGTTCATGTAGTGCTGCTGGTCATCATGGGCCAGGCGCGCCGAGTTCAACCGCGTGCGCGGGATGATGCTGGTGCCCAGGTGGGTCATGATGTCGGTGAAGTAGCGGTTGCCGGTGGACAGGGCAATCTGCAGGTGGAACTGGAAGTCCGAGGCCACGGCGTCCGAGGCGTGCGCGGCGCTTTCGGCCAGCGCATCCAGGGCCGCGCGCATGGCGGCCAGCTGCTCGGGCGAGCGACGCTGGGCGGCCAGGCCGGCCGATTCCACTTCCAGGCTGATGCGCAATTCGAGCACGGCGAGCACGTCACGCAGGGTGACGATGGTCGCCGGGTCGATACGGAAGCCGCTGGGGCTGGGCGTGTCGAGCACGAAGGTGCCGATGCCATGGCGGGTTTCCACCTGCCCCGCCGCCTGCAAGCGCGAGATGGCCTCGCGCACCACGGTGCGGCTGACGCCCTGCTCTTGCATGATCGCCGACTCGGTGGGCAGCTTGTCGCCACGCTTGAGCTCACCCTTGAGGATGCGCTCGGTCAGCACGGTGACCAGTTCCTGGGCAAGGCTGCGAGGTTTGCGACGGCCGCGAGGCGGGGCGATTGGCGTTTCCATGGCGAACTTCTTATCTCGAGATCACGTTTATAGGCGCATCATAGCGCATTCCAGTCGTACGACCACATTACACCGCGGTCGGTGCCCCGGTGATTTGATTCACCAGATGTCCGCCCTCGATGCGCACGTGGCGCGAATGGAAGCGCTTGAGCGTGCTGCGGTGGCCAACGCTGATGATGCTCAAGCCTGGCAGCTGCTCGATCAGGCCCTGGTACAGCGCCGCTTCGTCTTCCTCGTCCATGGCCGACGTCGCCTCGTCCATGTACAGCCACTTGGGCGCGTAGAGCATGGCGCGGGCAAAGGCCACGCGCTGCTGTTCGCCCGGCGAGAGCAGGCGCTGCCAGTGGTTGCCTTCGTCCAGGCGCTCCACCAGGTGCGGCAGGCGGCAGGCTTGCAACACCTGCACGTAGCGTTCCTGGCTGTAGGTGTCGCCTGGCTGTGGATAACTCAACGCCTCGCGCAGCGGGCCGATCGGCAGGTACGGTTTCTGCGGCAGGAACAGCGAGCGGCCCTGGGGCATGCGGATATGCCCGTGGCCGTTGGGCCACAGGCGGCCCATGGCACGCAGCAAGGTGCTCTTGCCGCTGCCCGAGCGGCCGCTGACCAGCAGGCGTTCGCCCGAGGCCACGGCCAGGCTGGCGCCCGCCAGCAGGTGGCGGCCATCGGCCAGGTCGAGGTTGAGGTTGTCGACGCTCACTGCCTCGCCCTGCTCTTCCACGGCGATGGCCGGCGCGCGGCTTTCATTATCGCTCATGGCCTGGCGGAAGCTGATAAGACGGTCACAGGTGGCTTTCCAGCCGGCGATGGTGGAGAAACTGTCGATGAACCAGCTCATGTCGCCCTGCACGTTGCCGAACGCCGAGTTGATCTGCATCAGCTCGCCCAGTTCGATCTTGCCGGCGAAATAGCGCGGCGCTGCCACCACGAACGGGAAAATCACCGCCGCCTGGCTGTAGCCGGCCGTGAAGAAGGTCAGGCGCTTGGTCACTTTCATCAGCGCCCAGTAGTTGCTCCACACCTTGCCGAAGCGGGTGGTCAGGCGCTCTTTCTCGTTGGGTTCGCCGCTGTACAGGGCGATGCTCTCGGCGTTTTCACGGACCCGGATCAGGGAGAAACGCATGTCGGCTTCGAACCGCTGTTGCTGGTTGTTCAGCGGGATCAGGCTGCTACCGATCCAGCGGGTCAGGAAGCTGCCGACAATGGCATACACCAGCGCGCACCAGAACATGTAGCCGGGGATGGTCACGCCAAACACTTCGATGCTACCCGACACGCCCCACAGGATCACCGAGAACGACACCAGGCTGACCACCGTGCGGATCAGGCCCAGCACCAGGCTCAGGGTGTCGGAGGTGAAGTTGTTGAGGTCTTCGCTGATCCGTTGGTCAGGGTTGTCGGTGTGGCCGCCCTGCTCCATCTGGTAGTAGCTCTTGTTCTCGAGCCAGCGGTTGAAGTGGCGCTGGGTGAGCCAGCGGCGCCAGCGAATGGTGAGCATCTGCGTCAGGTACAGGCGGTACACCGCGCCCAGGATGGCCACCGCGGCAATGCCGCAGAAATACAGGATCAGGTGGGTGAAAGCGGCGAAGTCTTTCTTCTGCAGGGCGTTGTAGAAGTCGCGGTACCAGCTGTTCATCCACACCGAGATCCACACGCTGAACAGCGACAGGCCGATGACGGAGGCCAGCAGCAGCCAGGCCTTGCCCTTCTCTTCACTGCGCCAGTAGGGCCAGATCAGCTGCCATACCCTTCGAAAGAAATGACCACGCACGGCATCGTTGACCGCGGAATATTCAGCGTTCTGATTCATTGGACAGGCTCGACGGTAGGAGGCCACGCAGGGCAGATCGATCCCGATCCACCCGCGCGGAAAAAAGACTCATGGGTTCGGCGACTCAGCGACGAACCGGGCGCTTCTGAAGTTTGCGCTGCAGGGTGCGCCGGTGCATGCCCAGGGCGCGGGCAGTGGCGGAGATGTTGCCTTCGTGCTCGGTGAGCACGCGCTGGATGTGCTCCCACTGCAGGCGGTCCACCGACATCGGGTTTTCCGGCACCAGGGTGTCCAGGTCAGCGTGTTCGGACAGCAGGGCTGCCAGCACGTCGTCGGCGTCGGCCGGCTTGCACAGGTAGTTGCAGGCGCCGCGCTTGATGGCCTCGACCGCGGTGGCGATGCTGGAGTAACCGGTGAGGATCACCACGCGCATCTCCGGGTCCAGCTCCAGCAGCTTGGGCAGCAGCACCAGGCCCGAGTCGCCTTCCATCTTCAGGTCCAGGGCCGCGTAGTCCGGCAGGTCTTCCTGGGCCAGCTTCAGGCCTTCGTCGGCGCTGGCGGCGGTGGTCACGCGGAAGCCGCGGCGCGCCATGGCGCGGGCCATCACGCGGGTAAAGGTCGAATCGTCGTCGACCAGCAACAGATGCGGCAGCTCTTCGCTTTCGACCTGGTTTTCATCACTCATGTCTGTCTCCTCGGGCGTCACGGGGCAGGCGCAACTCTGTGAGTGTACCGCCCTGCTCATGACTATAGAGTTTTACCGAGCCGCCTGCGCGTGTCACGCTGGCCTTGCTCAAAAACAGGCCAAGGCCGAAGCCCTTGCCCTTGGTAGTAAAGAAAGGTTTGCCGATTTGCTCGGCGATAGCCAGCGGCACGCCCGGGCCGTGGTCGCGAATCACGATGAAGATATCTTCAGCGTTCCAGTCCAGGTGCACTTCCAGGCCTTCGGCGCAGGCATCGGCGGCGTTGTTCAGCAGGTTCAGCAGCGCCTGGGTCAGGTCTGGCGGCGGCGCCAGCTCCGGCACCTCGCCCTGGCCCAGGCGCTGGAAGCGGTAGGTGGCTTCCGGGCGCATCAGGTGCCAGCGGTTCAGCGCCTCGTCCAGCCAGGCCGTCACGGGCTGTTCCATCACCGCCATGCGGCGGTTGGCCTCGGCGGCGCGCACCAGTTGTTGCAGGGTTTCCTTGCACAGCTTGACCTGGTCCTGCAGCACCGACAGGTCCTCCTGCAGCGCCGGGTCGTGGTGGTCCTGGCGCATTTCCTTGAGCAGCACGCTCATGGTCGCCAGCGGCGTGCCCAGTTCATGGGCGGCACCGGCGGCTTCCGTGGCCACGGCCAGCAGTTGCTGGTCGCGCAGGCCTTCCTCGCGGCGCTGGGCGCGCATCTGCTCCTGGCGGCGCAGCTCCTCGGCCATTTTCGCGGCAAAGAAGGTGATGACCCCGGCGGCCAGGGCAAAACTCAGCCACATGCCGTAGTTCTGCAGGTTTTCCCGGGCGATCGGCAGCGTTGGCAGCGGGTAGAAGCGCACCAGCAGCACCGAGTAGCAGGCCAGGGCGATACCCGACAGGATCACCGAATACAGCCACGGCAGCGTCACCGCGGCAATGGTCAGCGGCACCAGGTAATAGGACACGAAGGGGTTGGTGGACCCACCCGAGTAATACAGCAGCGCACTGTGCAGCAGCAGGTCGCAGGTCAGTTGCAGGGCGTATTCCTGCTCGGTCACCGGCAGCGAGGCGCGCACGCGCAACGCGGTCACGGTGCACAGCAGCAACGACACCGCCAGGGTGGCGCTGAGCTGCAGCCAGGGCAGTGGCAACAGGTGCGTCAGGTAGGCGAAGCCCACCGAGCCGGCTTGCGCGGCCAGCACCAGGAAACGAATAAAGGTCAAGCGCCAGAGGTTCTGGCGTGTAGCGGACAACGGCATAGATGGGGCGAGCATGAGCTCTCCTGATGAGCGCTCCAGGCAGATCGTTGCAAGTATAACCAACTCGCGGCGCGCACAGACAATTGTGCGGCAAAGCGCCACAGGCCGCGTCATGGGCGCCGCATGGTTCCTGGCAGCTCGCGCGGGGCCCGGACGCAGCCTGCGGCAGCTGCTACGGCGGTTGGCGGTGGCCCTGTAGCAGCGGCCGCAGGCCGCGTCATGGGCGCCGCATGGTTCCAGGCAGCTCGCGAGGCCCCGGACGCCGCCTGCGGCAGCTGCTACGGGGGTGGGGAGGCAGTGATGGCAATTGTGTCATAGAAGAAAAAATCATGAGACGCGAGCAGAAATCATTTGATAAAGATTATCAATCACATTAGTTTTACCGCTTCCCCATGTGCACTGCCGCATAGGTCAACACGTCAAATGCCTAAAACAATCAGCATCGAGCCAAGGCCGGCTCTTCAGCAACTGTTCGTGACCCATCGCCAGCGCTTCATCAACGCCGCCACCCGCATCCTGGGCTGTCGCGCGTCGGCTGAAGACGTGGTGCAGGATGCCTTCGTGAAAATGAACGGCAACGGCGAAAGCCCGGGCATCCAGTCCCAGAGCAGCTACCTGATGCGCGTGGTGCGCAACCTGGCCATCGACCACTATCGCCGCCAGGCGCTGGAAAAACGCTACAAGTGCAGCGAAGAGGAAGGCCTGAGCGTGGCCGTGCCCGGCGCCAGCCCCGAGACCCTGCACGAAGACCGCCAGACCCTCGACAAGCTGGCCCTGGCCCTGCAGGACCTGCCGCCGCGCACCCGCTACGCCTTCGAGCAGTACCGGCTCAATGGCCAGTCGCAGAAAGACATCGCCCTGGAACTGGGGGTGTCGCCGACGCTGGTCAACTTCATGATCCGCGACGCCCTGGTGCACTGCCGCAAGACCCTCAACACCCTGGGCTGAAGCCTACGCCCCGGCGCCGTCGAAAGCGCCGGCGAACTCTTCGCGCAGCGCCTGCGCCAGCCACTGCTCGAACCACTGCACGTCCGCCGACAATTGCCCGCTGGGCGTCAGCAGCTGGTAGCTCTCCAGCGGCACCTCCACGTCGATCGCCCGCACCAGCGTGCCGGCCGCCAGCTCGTCGCGCACCAGTACTTCGTTCGCCAAGGCTATGCCCTGCCCGCTCTCGGCCACGGCCAGGGCGTGATCGTTGCTGACGTAGAGCACGTCCGACGACAGCTGCGCGTCGATGCCCAGGGCCTTGAACCACATGTTCCACCACTCGCCGTCGTCGAAGTGGATGAGGTCCAGCTTCATCAGGTCCTGCACCCGGCGGATGGGCTTGATGCTGGCCAGGTACTTGGGCGTGCAGATGGGGAACACCCGCGGGCAGATCAGCGTGGCGCGGCTGTTGGCGTACTGGCCGGGCATGCCGTAGACGATGCCCAGGTCGGCGGTGCGCGCGTCCACCTCGGTAAAGGTGGAGTTGGGCTCTATGGCCACCTTCAAGCCCGGGCGCAGGTGGCGCAACGTCTCGATGCGCGGCGTCAGCCAGCGCTTGGCCAGGCCCGGCACCACCATGATGCGCAGCCAGCGCTCGCTGGCGTGGGGCTGCAGGGCCTCGCCCGCTTCGATTATCTGCTGCAGGGCACGGGAGATCTTCTGGTGATACTTGCGCCCGCCCGGCGTCAGCACCACGCCCCGCGAGGTGCGTTCAAACAACTGCACGCCCAGCCAGTCCTCCAGCAGCTTGACGTGCCGGCCCACCGCCGGCTGGGTCACGTGCAGGGCCTTGGCGGCTTCCACGTAGCTGCCCAGGCGCGCGGCGGCATCGAAGGCGCGGATGGCGTTGAGGGGTGGCAGATGCAGGTTGGACATGACGTTTCCGGCCTCGCGCGCTGTTAAATTATTTAACACCACCTATGTTAAAATTGATCTTTCGCCCCGGCAATCCCTCGCTGATAATCAGGCCAACGCAGAACAACAACGGCCCTGCCAAGCGGCCGGTATCACGACTCTCTACTCCTGCCAAAACAACAATATTCCATCGTCCCGGGCTGCATGCGGTGCACTTGGCCGCCTGCTGGAAAGGGCTCGATGGGGGAATCGGAGGTACTGCATGAGCGCCTTGCATTCGCTACAGATGCTGGCTGTTTCCATCCGTTCGGTACGCAAGGTCTATGGCGACCCGGACACCGGGCCCGTGGCCCTGAAGCACGTTGACCTGGACATCCGCGACAACGAATTCTTCACCCTGCTCGGCCCCTCGGGCTGCGGCAAGACCACCCTGCTGCGAATGATCGCCGGCTTCGAGTTTCCCACCCGCGGCGAGATCCAGCTGTATGGCGAAAACATCGCCGACCGCCCGCCCCACCAGCGCCCCGTGAACACCGTGTTCCAGCACTACGCGCTGTTCCCGCACATGAGCATCGCCCAGAACCTGGCCTTCGGCCTGGAATCGCACCCCATGGGCAAGCGCCTGGGCAAACCGCAGGTGGCCGAGCGGGTGCGTGAAATGCTGGCGCTGGTACAGATGGAGCGCTTCGCCGAACGCCGCCCCGCACAGTTGTCCGGCGGCCAGCAGCAACGTGTCGCCCTGGCCCGGGCGCTGGCGCCGCACCCCAAGGTGCTGTTGCTGGACGAACCGCTGTCGGCGCTGGACCTGAAGCTGCGCCAGGCCATGCGCGAAGAACTCAAGGCCATACAGGCGCGCACCGGCATCACCTTCATCTTCGTCACCCATGACCAGGAAGAAGCCCTGACCATGTCCGACCGCATCGCCGTGCTCAGCGAGGGCGAGGTGCAGCAGGTGGGCCGCCCGGACGAGATCTACGAACGCCCGCGCAACCGCTTCGTCGCCGACTTCATTGGCGAGACCAACCTGATTCCGGCGGTGGTCAGCCGCATCGACGGCGCCAGCGCGCTGTACCAGACCCCAGGCGGCGCTGCCGTCACCGCGCCGGTGCACGAGGGCCTGCGGGTGGGCGCCAGCGTCAACCTGTCGATCCGCCCCGAGCGCCTGCAACTGATCGAGCTGCCCCGCCAGGGCGCGATGGACTGCACCGTGGAGCAGCAAATCTACCTGGGCACCGACCTGCAGTACCAGGTGCGCCTCACCGGCGGCCAGCGCCTGACCGTGCGCGTGCCCAACAGCGGCGGCCAGCGCTTTGCCCTGGGCGGCCGCGCCGGCCTGCTGCTGGAAAACAACAGCGCCAGCGTGCTGGTGGACTGAGGAGGCAACATGGACACAACCACTGTGCTGCCCCGCCCCAGCGCCCTGCTGCGCCGCAAGGCGCTGGGCAACGTGCTGGGCGTGAGCCCGGCGCTGACCGCCATCGGCCTGTTCCTGGTGGTGCCGATACTGATCGTGATGGCCTACTCGCTGATGCAGGCCAACCCCTATGGCGGCGTCGATCACCACTTCAGCACCGAGGCCTACATTTCCCTGCTGTTCGAGCGGCAGATGGACGACAGCCTGGCCTTCACCGACGCGTACCTGATGATTGCCCTGCGCTCCATCGGCATCGCCGGGCTGACCACGCTGATCACCCTGCTGATCGGCTTCCCCGTGGCCGTGTGGCTGGCCATGCAGCCGCCCCAGCGCCGCGGCCTGCTGATTTTCCTGATCACCGTGCCGTTCTGGGCCAACCTGCTGATCCGCACCTACGCCTGGATTCTGCTGCTGCGCGACAGCGGCGTGATCAACAACAGCCTGATGGGCCTGGGCCTGATCAAGCAGCCGCTGCCGCTGCTGTACACCGACGGCGCCGTGCTGCTGGGGCTGGTCTATACCTACGCGCCGTTCGTGGTGCTGCCCATCTACGCCACCCTGGAGAAGATGGACATCCGCCTGCTGGAGGCCGCGCAGGACCTGTACGCCGGCAAGTGGCGCACCCTGCGCAAGGTGGTGTTGCCCATCGCCAGGCCCGGCATCATGGCCGGAGCCATCCTCACCTTCGTGCCGTGCCTGGGTGCCATGATTGCCCCGGAACTGCTGGGCGGCGGCACGAAGCTGATGCTCGGCAACCTGATCTTTCGCCAGTTCAGCGACGCCCGCAACTGGCCGTTCGGCGCCGCGCTGGCGCTGGTGCTGATGGCCGCCGTGATGCTGGTGTTGACCCTGTACGCCCTGCGCGCCGAGCGCCAGCGCGTTGCCCAAGGAGGCCTGTGATGCTGCGTCTACTGACCCGTGGCCGGCTGGGGGTGCAGGACTTCCCCGGCTTCGGCGGCTTCAGCTTTTTGTTCTACCTGTACCTGTACGCGCCCATCGTGGTGCTGGTGGTGTTCTCGTTCAACGCCAACCGGTCCGCCACCGTGTGGACCGGCCTGAGCCTGGACTGGTACCGCGCCGCCTTCGCCAACCAGGCCCTGCGCAGCGCCGCCGGCAACAGCCTGCTGATTGCCTGCTGCGCCAGCGTGATCGCCACGGTGATCGCCACCCTGGCGGCGCTGGGCACCTCGCGCGGGGCGAAGTTCAAGGGCATGCAGCTGTCCATGGGCGCGATCATGCTGCCGCTGGTGCTGCCGGAAATCGTCGTCGGCGTCGCTACCCTGGCGCTGTTCTCGTCGCTGGGGGTGTCGCTGGGCTATGGCAACCTGATCATCGCCCACACGGTGTTCTGCATCCCGTTCGCCTACCTGCCCATCCGCGCGCGGCTCAACGACATGGACCTGTCGCTGGAGCACGCCGCAGCCGACCTGTACGCCGGCGCCTGGCGGATCTTCACCAAGGTCACGCTGCCACTGCTGATGCCGGGCATCGTCAGCGGCCTGATGCTGGCGTTCATCGTCTCGCTGGATAACTTCGTGATCTCGATGATGGTCTCGCAGGCGGGCACCACTACCTTGCCGATCTTCATCTTCGGCCTGCTGCGCATGGGCGTGACGCCGGACGTGAACGCGGTTTCCACGCTGATCCTCGGCGTGTCGGTGCTGTTCGTCAGCCTTTCCTATCTGCTCGGCAAAAAGAAAGCCTGAGCCTTTTGTCCAACCGTGGGGGTTTTGCATGAAGACGTTGATGACCACCGTAGGGATGTCGCTGGCGCTGGGCCTGGCCGGCACCGCGCAGGCGGCGGAGCAGTTGAACGTGGTGAGCTGGAGCGGCTACTTTTCGCCGGAGATTCTCAACAAGTTCGAGAAGGAAACCGGCATCAAGGTGACCGTGGATTCCTACGATTCCAACGAGACCCTGCTGGCCAAGCTGAAACAGGGCGGCAGCGGCTATGACGTGGCGATTCCGTCGCACCAGTTCGTGCCCATCCTGATCAAGGAGCAGCTGCTGGAGCGCTTCGACCCGGCCAAGCAGCCGTACTACGCCAACGTGGTGGACAACCTGAAGAATCCCACTTGGGACCCGGACGGTGCCTACGCCATGCCGTTCATCTGGGGCACCACCAGCGTGGTCCTCGACACCGCGCGCTACAAAGGCCCGCTGGACAGCTACGACGTGCTGTACCACCCGCCGGCCGAGCTGCAGGGGCGCATCAACATGTTCGACTCCTCCAGCGAGGTGATCGACACCGCCAGCCTGTACCTGAACATTCCGCTGTGCAGCGAAGACCCCAAGCAGATGCAACAGGTGCTGGCGCTGCTCAAGGCGCAGAAGCCGTTCGTGAAGACCTACAGCTCCAAGGCCGGCTCGATTCGCGAGAACCTGGCCGCGGGTGAAGTCGACATGTCGATGTTCTGGGGTGGCTCGGCCATGCGCGCCCGCGAGATGAAACCGAGCCTGGCCTACCTGTACCCCAAGCAGGGCGTGATGGCCTGGGTGGACAACATGGTCATCCCCAAGGGCAGCCAGCACCCGGACAACGCGCGCAAGTTCATCGCCTTCCTCAGCCAGCCTGAAAATGCCGCCATCACCCAGAACTTCCTCAAGCACCAGAGCCCGATCAAAGGCGTGGAGCCGTTCCTCGACGCTAGCCTGAAGGATGCGCCGGAGCTGCACATTCCCACCGGCACCAAGGTCGTGTTCAGCCAGACCTGCGGCGAGGGCGCCATCCGCCTGGCCGACCGGCTGTGGACCAACCTGATGCGCTGATGCACCCCTGCCCCGCCAGGACGGCGGGGTCTGTTTTCCTGTTACCAAGGTTGCTGCCATGAACACCCCGACTGTCAACGAGCTGGTGCTGCTGCCGGCCCATGAGCTTGCCGAACGAATCCGCCTGCGCCAGGTGTCCTGCCGCGAGGTGATGCAGGCCTACCTGGCCCACATCGAACGCTTCAACCCGCTGGTCAACGCCCTGGTCAGCCTGCAACCGGCCGAACGGTTGCTGGCCCAGGCCGACGAGCGCGACGCGCAACTGGCCCAAGGCGTCTACCTGGGCTGGATGCACGGCCTGCCCCACGCCATCAAGGACCTGTCGCTGACCCAGGGCATTGCCACCACCCTGGGCTCGCCGCTGTACCGCGACTTCATTCCCGAGCGCGACGGCATCATGGTGGCGCGCATCAAGGCCGCCGGCGCGATCATCATCGGCAAGACTAACACCCCGGAATTCGGCCTCGGCTCGCAAAGCTACAACCCGCTGTTCGGCGCCACCGGTTGCGCCTTCGACCCCAGCAAGACCGCCGGCGGCAGCAGCGGTGGCGCCGCCGCGGCCCTGGCCCTGCACCTAGTGCCGGTGGCCGACGGCAGCGACATGATGGGCTCGCTGCGCAACCCGGCGGCCTTCAACAACATCATCGGTTTCCGCCCGTCCCAGGGCCGCGTGCCTTTCGACGACGCCGCTGACCTGTTCTTCGACCAGCTGGGCTACGAGGGCCCCATGGGCCGCACCGTGCGCGACACCGCCCTGCTGCTGTCGGTGCAGGCCGGCCATGACCCGCGGGCGCCGCTGTCGCTGGCCGGCGACGGCAGCGAATTCGCCGCGCCCCTGGCCCGTGACTTCAAGGGCACCCGGCTGGGCTGGCTGGGCGACTTCGGCGGCTACCTGCCCATGGAGCACGGCGTCACCGCCCTGTGCGAAAAGGCCCTGGGCGACTTCCAGGCGCTGGGCTGCAGCGTGGAACACGCCGACCTGGGCTTCAGCCCGGAACGCCTGTGGGACTGCTGGCGCACCCTGCGCCACTGGACCGTGGCAGGCTCCCTGGGCAAGGCCTACCAGGACCCGGCCAAGCGCGCGCAGCTCAAGCCCGAAGCCCAATGGGAAGTGGAAAACGGCCTGGCCCTGAGCGCCAGCGCCGTGCACCAGGCAGGCGTTACCCGCACTGACTGGTACCGCGCCATCAACGCGCTGTTCGAACGCTACGACTACCTGCTGCTGCCCAGCGCCCAGGTCTTCCCGTTCGACAAGCGCCAGCACTGGCCCGCCGAAGTGGCCGGGCGCAGCATGGACACCTACCACCGCTGGATGGAAGTCGTCATCCCCGGCACCCTCAGCGGCTGCCCGGTTGCCAACGTGCAGGTGGGCTTCAATCCCCAGGGCCTGCCCATGGGCATGCAGATCATCGGCCGCCACCAGGCCGACTTCGCGGTGCTGCAACTGGCGCATGCGTATGAGCAGGCGAGCCGGTGGTTTGCGCGGGTGCCGGCGCCGGTGTTGAACCTGACAACGTAAACCTTGCAACCGCTGCCGCCAGGCTGCGCTGGCCCTCGTGCACGCTGGAGATCTTCACCGAGGCACACGCCCAGCGCAGCCTGCCGGCAGCGGCTACAGGTCCGGTGGTCGGTGGCGCGGTTGTTCGGGCGGCGTGGCGCGATTCAAAATAATCGCGCCATTTGCGACCCGACACGCACCCCGTAGCCGCTGCCGGCAGGCGGCGCTGGCCCTCGTGTACGCTGCAGATCTTCACCGTGGCACACGCCCTGCGCAGCCTGGCGGCAGCGGCTACAGGCCCGGTGGTAGGTGGCGCGGTTGCTCGGAAGGCGTGGCGCGATTGTGGCGTGATTCAAAATAATCGCGCCATTTGCGCCCCACACGCACCCCGTAGCCGCTGCCGCCAGGCGGCGCTGGCCCTCATGTACGCTGCAGATCTTCACCGTGGCACACGCCCTGCGCAGCCTGGCGGCAGCGGCTACAGGCCCGGTGGTAGGTGGCGCGGTTGCTCGGGAGGCGTGGCGCGATTGTGGCGCGATTCAAAATAATCGCGCCATTTGCGACCCGACACGCACCCCGTAGCCGCTGCCGGCAGGCGGCGCTGGCCCTCGTGTACGCTGCAGATCTTCACCGTGGCACACGCCCTGCGCAGCCTGGCGGCTGCGGCTACGAAAAGGCCCGCATCTCGCGGGCCTTTTCGTGGGTCAGGCTTTGCGCGTATTAGGCAGCAATATCGTCAGGATGCCGAACAGCGGCAGGAACGAGCACAGGGTGTACACGTACTCGATGCCGTGAATGTCCGCCAGGTGCCCCAGCAGCGCCGCGCCGATGCCGCCGAAGCCGAACATCAGGCCGAAGAACACCCCGGCGATCATGCCGACGTTGCCGGGCACCAGTTCCTGGGCGAAGACGACGATGGCCGAAAACGCCGACGCCAGGATGAAACCAATGATCACGCTGAGCACCGTGGTCCAGAACAGGTCCACATAAGGCAACGCCAGGGTGAACGGCGCCACGCCCAGGATTGAGAACCAGATCACCGCCTTGCGGCCGATCTTGTCGCCGATGGGGCCGCCGAAGAAGGTCCCCGCCGCCACCGCCCCGAGGAACAGGAACAGATGCAGCTGCGAGCTGGCCACCGACAGCTGGAACTTCTCGATCAGGTAGAAGGTGAAGTAGCTGGTGAAGCTGGCCATGTAGAAGTACTTGGAGAACACCAGCAGGCCCAGCACCACCAGCGCGGCGGTGACGCGGCGCTTGGACAGGCCGTGGGTAGCCTGGCCGCCCTTCTTGGCCTTGAACAGGTTCAGGTGTTCCTTGTACCAGCGGCTCAGCACCCAGGTCACACCCAGGGCGAACAGCGCGAAGACGCCGAACAGCGCCACGTTGCCCTGGCCGAACGGAATGATCAGCGCCGCCGCCAGCAGCGGCCCGAACGCGGAGCCGGCGTTGCCGCCCACCTGGAAGGTCGACTGCGCCAGGCCATAGCGGCCACCGGAGGCCAGCCGGGCGATGCGCGAGGTTTCCGGGTGGAAGGTCGACGAGCCAATGCCCACCAGCGCCGACGCCACCAGAATCATCGGGAAGCTGCCGACGAAGGCCAGCATCACGATACCCACCAGCGTACAGATAGTGCCCAGCGGCAGCAGGTTCGGCTTGGGGTTGCGGTCGGTATAGAAGCCCACCCACGGCTGCAGCAGCGAGGCGGTGATCTGGAAGGTCAGGGTAATCAGGCCCACCTGGGTGAAGCTCAGGCCGTAGTTGGCCTTGAGCATCGGGTAGATGGAGGGCAGTACCGACTGGATCAGGTCGTTGATCAGGTGCGCCAGCGCACAGGCGCCGATGATGCGCATCACCAGGGGGCTGGTCTGCGCCGCAGCGGCCGCCGGGGCCGAGCTGGTTTGAACGTTGGTTATGGCCATCAGGCAAATCTTCCACACAACGGGTAGGAACGCTGCTCAGCGTGCCGCAAACGAGTGCACGTCCAGCGCATGGGGCCCTAATGTGCCATTTTTCGGGGCGGGATTGCTAACAATGAAACAATTTATGTCCGGATGGCCCGGGTTTTCCGGCCCGTTCGTCCGTGTGGACCCTAACCTTTTGATCACACGTAAAAAAATTTCAAAAAGATGATTGACACATGTTCGTTCTGAGGGAATAATGCGCGCCATCTTGGCTACATAGCTCAGTTGGTTAGAGCATAGCATTCATAATGCTGGGGTCCGGGGTTCAAGTCCCTGTGTAGCCACCAAGTACGAAAAAGAGCTTACCGAAAGGTAGGCTCTTTTTTTTTGGCTTGGGAAAAGTCCTACGCAATTTTGGGGTTACGCTGATATAGGGTCTTTGCTGACAGACGTATGCTGGCGGTTGTCATATTTCAGTAGGAGCTAGTGCCGCGGGCGTATGCCGTTGGCACCTTAAACCCATGGATAACCTTGCCACCTCCGATTCACGTTGCCCACATACCTGGGAGGGCTTCATGAATAACGCTCACCCAACACCCCAATGCCGTTATCCGTTTCGCCGGAGCAGGGTGATAGTCATCGACCCTGATCGGAATTTCGGCGGTGCCATATTGTCAGCTAGCGGCATCGATACGGCCCTGCTGTATCAAGCCTATCTGGCGGAAGGTGAAGATCGCGAGCGCGTTGCCGCGCTGTACGAGATTCCAGCGAGCGATGTCGCAGCCGCAGTCGCCTTTGAAACCGGGAGCGCGGCTTGAAGTTTCTGCTCGACCACAACCTGCCTCCGGCGTTGGCCAGAGCGCTGAATGAATTATCCAAAGCAGATGGCCACAACGTTTACCCCTTGAGGGACCGCTTTGCGCCCGAGACCAGTGACCAATGCTGGATCCGCGTACTGAAGGCTGAAGGTGACTGGATTGTCATTTCACAGGACAGGTTTATCAAGGGAGACACCGAGCGCCAGGCATTCAGGACGTCTGGCATTCCTGTATTCTGCCTGGCTAGGCAATGGGCCGCGGAAACCTACTGGAGCAAAGCCCACAACCTCATCCGCTGGTGGCCTGCGATTGTCCAGCAGTCATCGCTGATCAAAGGTGGCGCTGGGTTCAACATCAGCTGGCGCTACTCGCCTCCCGGCAAGTTTGAGCAGCTGAAAATTTAACCAACCTCGGCCTGCACCTACTCGTAGCAGCGGCCGCCAGGGCGCGTCCCAACCCACCTTGGCATTGCCCGTGACGCGGCCTAACGGCCGCTGCTACAGACTGGTGACACACCTTGTCTGACTGCGGCACTTCTGGATCTTTGGGAAAGACCCTATTCTGCGGTTGGCCGCTTCGGATTGTTTCCCCCGAGGGAACCCGCTGAAACAAACCCGCCCCACAACCGTCACAAACCACTGCTACCCTCCCGGCCAGTAATTTTTTGTTACGCCTGACCAGGGATGCCGTGATGAGTGACAAGACTGACGATACCCAAGCCCCCTCCTCCCCCTTGCTGCCCGACACCAGCCGCCGCCGTTTCCTGGGTGGCGTGGCGGTGCTGGGCGTGGGCGCGGCGACGCTGAGCGCCTGTGGCAGCACCAACGACCAGCCGGGCAAGGCCGACGAGCATCCGCTGTCGCCCACCGAGCTGGACAAGGCGCTGGCCGACAACGTCAAGACGGTGGTGGTGATCTACGCCGAGAACCGCAGCTTCAACAACTTGTTCGCCAACTTCCCTGGCCTGGAACAACCGCTGGCGGCGCTCAAGCCCGAGGAGCACCAGCAGCGCGACCGTGACGGCAGCCTGCTCAAGACCCTGCCACCGGCCTGGGGCGGCACCCTGCAGCTTGGCCCGCAAACCGTGGATGGCGTGACCTACGCCCCGGGCCTGCAGTACCAGGAAAACCTGCCCAACGCGCCGTTCGCGCTGAAAGGCCCGAACCAGGAAGACCTGCCGCTGAGTGTGGTGACCCGCGACCTGTGGCACGTGTTCTACCAGAACCAGATGCAGATCAACGGCGGCAAGAATGACCAGTTCGTGGCCTGGGCCGACTCCGGTGGCCTGACCATGGGCTACTACGCGCAGACCCAGTATTCCCTGCGCCTGTGGGACGTGGCGCGCGAGTTCGTGCTGTGCGACAACTTCTTCCAGGGCGCCTTCGGCGGCTCGTTCCTCAACCACCAGTACCTGATCAGCGCCACCGCGCCGTTCTACCCCAACGCCACCAGCTCGGTGGCCAAGGAACAGATCGCCACGCTGCAGAGCGATGACCCGCTGGACACGCGCCTCAAGCCCCTGGACAAGTCCCCGGCCAGCGCCATGACCGGCGCCCCGGCGTTCGGCCCCAGCGCGCTGACCCCGGACGGCTTCGCCGTGAACACCATGGCGCCGCCCTACTGGCCGACCTGGATCCGCGACCCGGAACGCCCAGACTATTCCAAGCCGGACCTGCCCAGCGTGCTGGTGCCCCAGAGCCACGAACACATCGGCGACAAGCTGAGCAAGAAGAACGTCGACTGGGCCTGGTACGCGGGCGCCTGGCAGGCCACCCTGGACCAGTACAAGGACTCGGGCGGCATCCCCAAGATCCCCAACTTCCAGTACCACCACCAGCCGTTCAACTACTTCAAGCAGCAAGGCCCGGAGAACCCGGCCGAGCGCCAGAAGCGCCTGCGCGACGGTGGCCTGGGCGACGAGCCCGGCAGCAACAAGTTCCTCGCCGACGCGGCCGCCGGCAAGCTGCCCGCCGTGACCTTCTACAAGCCCCAGGGCAACCTCAACATGCACGCCGGCTACGCTGACGTGGCCGCCGGCGACCGGCATATCGCCACCGCCCTGAAGGTGCTGCGCAACAGCCCGCAATGGAAAAACATGGTGGTGGTGGTCACTGTCGATGAGAACGGCGGCTGGTGGGACCACGTGGCGCCACCCAAGGGCGACCGCTGGGGCCCGGGCACGCGCATTCCGGCGCTGGTGGTGTCGCCGTTCGCACGCAAGGGCACGGTGGACCACACGGTGTATGACACCGCGTCGATCCTGCGGCTGATCACCCGGGTATTCAAGCTGGAGACGCTGGACGGCCTCAAGCAGCGCGACGACGCCATGGTGGCACGCGGGCAGAAGCCCATGGGCGACCTGACCAATGCCCTGAAATTCTGAGACCGTAGCAGTGGCCGCCAGGCCGCGTCATGGCGGCCACGGTGCGTCAGGCTAACCGCACATGCCGTCTGACGCAGCCTAGCGGCAGCTGCTACGCGGCTGCTCACAGGCGCCGCGCCACCAACCGCCGGTTCCACGCCTGCCCTACCACCAGCACCAACCCTGCACCCACCACGCTGGCGGCATAATGCTGCACCGCCACGCTACCCGGCAGGTACCCCGCCAGCGCCGGATCCGCCACCGCCATGCCGCCGGCAATCCAGCCAATCAACGCCCCGCCCAGCTGAATCACCACCGGGAAACGCTCCATGGCCGCCAGCACCAGGCGGCTGCCCAGCACGATCACCGGGATGCTGATCAACACCCCGAAGCTGACCAGGTAGATATTCCCAGCGCCCGCGGCGGCCACCGCCAGCACGTTGTCCAGCGACATAACCGCGTCGGCGATGATGATGGTCTTGATGGCATTGAACAGGTGCACATCGCCACGAATGTCGGCGTGCCCGTCCTCCTCGCGAATCAACAATTTCACCCCGATCCACAGCAACAGCAGCGCCCCCGCCAGCTTCAGGTAAGGCAGCGACAACAGTTGCATGGCAAAGAACAACAACACCACGCGCAGCAGGATTGCGCCCGCCACACCGCCCAGGATGGCCTTGCGCCGTTGTTCGCGCGGCAGGTTGCGGCAGGCCAGGGCGATGACCACGGCGTTGTCGCCACCCAGCAGCAAATCGATGGCGACAATCTGCAACAGCGCGGTCCAGACAGCGGGGTCGGTCAACCAGGACATGAAATAAACTCGCAGGGCCTTGAATAGTCATTGACCATTGTCGCCAGGAATCGGTCAATGGGCGCCTGACTTACTTTATTCCGGAGGGAACCCATGAGCGCAACGGTCCTGGTGCTGGTGGAAGCCGTCAACGACTACCTGCATATCCTCGAAGACAGCGGCTTCACGCTGATTCTGGCGCCCACCCGCGAGCTGCGCGCCGCCGCCATCCGCGACCACGGCCAGCGCATCACCGCCGTGCTCACCCGTGGCCCGCTGGGGTTCTTCGCCGATGAAATGGCGGCGCTGCCGCACCTGAAAATCATCTGCGTGATCGGCGCCGGCTACGAGCACGTGGACCTGGCCGCCGCCCGTGCCGCCGGCATCACCGTGACCAACGGCGCCGGCGCCAACGCCTCGTCGGTGGCCGACCACGCCATGGCCCTGCTGCTGGCGCTGGTGCGCGATATTCCAGGGGCCGATGCCTCGGTGCGCCGCGGTGAATGGCGCAAGCTCAGCCGCCCCACCCTGGAAGGCGGCCGCCTGGGCATCCTGGGCCTGGGCGCGGTGGGCCTGGCGATTGCCAAGCGCGCCGCGCGCGGTTTCGACATGACCGTCACTTACCACAACCGCCGCCCACGCACCGACGTCGACTACCACTACTGCGCCAGCCCGGTGGAACTGGCGGCCTCCTGCGATTACCTGGTGATCGCCACCCCGGGCGGCCCGAGCAGCCAGCACGCCATCGACAAAACCGCGCTACTGGCCCTGGGGCCGCACGGTTTCGTGGTGAATATTGCCCGCGCCAGCGTGATCGCCACCGCCGACCTGATCGAGGCCCTGCAGCAACGCACCATCGCCGGCGCGGCGCTGGACGTGTTCGACGACGAGCCCGCCGTCCCTGACGCGCTCAAGGCCCTGGACAACGTGGTGCTCACGCCACACGTCGCCGGCCTGTCGCCCCAGGCCTCCGAGGCCACGGTAAGCCTGGTGAACCAGAACCTGCTGGCCTTCTTCGCCGGCCAGCCGGTGCTGACGCCCATTCCCTGCCCGTGAGGCTCAGGCCTGGGGGTGCTGGTAGCGGTACTCCTGGGTAATGCCGGCGTAGCTGTAGGCCGAGGCGCGGCAATCGATCAGGTGCACGTTGGAGTGCGAGTGCAGGTTGCCGATGCGCTCGGCCAGCAACGCGTAGGCCTCGCGCTGGAACCGCGCCTTCTGGTCCTTGGTGGTGGTTTCGTCAGTAATGGTCACCTGCAGGCGGAAGGCGTCCTTGCCCAATTCGGCCAGGCTGCGGTTGTGGATAAACCACTGGGCGCGGGGCAGGAAATCCACGGTCACTGTGGTGCTCTGCTGCTGTTTGTCGAGGATGGCGCAGGTGAGCTCGGTCAGTTCCCGCGCCAGCACAGGCACCAGGGCGTCCTTGGGTTCACCGGAAATCAGTAAGGTCAGGCCAGGCATGATATTGCTCCTTGTGAGTGGATTGCGCCCTGATCATCGCCCTTGCCCCATCATCGGAAAAGCGGGATATTCAGAGCACATCCATCGGCAAAAGGCGTGATGACCGTGAGCCGCTTCGACCTCGATTTGCTCAACACACTGACGGTGGTCGCCGAGGCCGGCACCCTGGCAGCGGCGGCCGAACGCCTGCATCGCTCGCAGTCCGCGGTCAGCGAGCAGCTGCAGAAACTGGAAAGCTTCTGCGGCCAGCAACTGTTCACCCGCAGCAAGCGCGGCACCCGCCTCACGCCTGCGGGCGAGCGCCTGCTGGGCCACGCGCGGCAGTTGCTGGACCTCAACGACCAGGTGCTGCACGACATGCGCGGCACCGGCCTGAGCGGCGACCTGCGCCTGTTGATAACCGACTACTTCCGCCCCAACGCCATCGCCCCGCTGCTCAAGCGCCTGGCCGAACGCTACCCCGGCCTGCGCCTGCACGTGACCGTGCGCAAGAGCGCGCTGATCGAGGCCGAACCGGCAGATTTCGACATTGGCCTGTACATGCAGATCCTCCACGACCACGCCCAGCCGCTGCTGGCGGGCGTGGAACCGGTGCGCGACGAACGCCTGCACTGGGTGATCGCCGAACACCTGGCCGCCGAACGCCCCGCGACCCTGCCACTGGTGGTGCTGCCCGCCACCTGCTCGCTGCAGGGCCTGGCACTGAACATTCTCGAACGGGCCCGGCGGCCCTACCTGGTGGCCCATTCAGCCTCGGGCGTGGCCGGCCTGCAATCAGCCTTGAGTGCCGGGCTGGGGGTGGCCTGCCTGAATGAATCGTCGATACCGCCGGGCACGGTGCCAGTGCCGGCCAGCTGGCAATTGCCGGCGCTGCCAGCCGTGCAATTCCGCGCCAAGGTCAACGCGCACAGCGGCGCCTTCGCCCGGGACGTGCTGGGCGTGCTCAAGGCGCATTTAACCTGACGCTGGCTGCAGGCAATAGGACGTGCGCGCGCTGTAGTCATCACCCCAGGTGCGGTAGCCGGTGGTGTCCAGGTGCACGCGCCCGGATGGGTAACGGCTGAGGCCCAGCTGCCATTCGCCGCCGTGCTGCTTCCAGAAATCGCACAGGCGCTGCGGGTCGGCGCTGCCTTCGGGAAACGCCAGGTCCACGGCAAACGCCTGCACATGGGCGCTATGGGCGGCGCCGCCGGCGCAGGCGTTCAGGCGCTTGCCGCGGTACGCCGAGACCACCTCGAAACGGCCCAGCACACCTTCGCGCTTGAGCGTGGCCAGCAGCTGCAAGGTCGACTCCACCGCCGGCCAATGGCTGGCCGGCGGCACCGCGAACGGCTGCGCCTGGCACTGCTGCCAGTCACTGGCCGTGCGCAGCAGCTGGTACAGCGGCACCACGGTGTCGACCTTGCGCTGCACCAGGAAGCGCTCGAAAGCCGCGGTATCGTGATGGCGAAACCAGGCCACGAACAGGGCTTCGTCGCGGGGGTCGTCAGCGTGGGCCACGCCTGCCAGCAGGGCCAGGGTCACCATCAGCACGGTTTTCATGGGGTTGAAGTGTAGCCATCGGCAGCGGCTACAAGACCACACACTTTTTTTCTCGGAAAGCATTCCCCGGTAACGCACACTCGCGCACTATTCGGCCTCTCACTGACAAGGAGTTATGCATGCCAAAGGTTTCCGCGCTCGCCACCGCACTTGCCGCCCTGACCCTGGCCGGGGCCGCCCAGGCAGACATCCAGATCGACCTGGGCAGCACCCAGCGTGTGACCCAATTGTTTGCCTACCCCAATAACTGCAATGTCATCTGCTACAAGAACTGGACGCTGGAGCAGACCGTCGAACACTACCTGGACCAGAGCCTGAAACGCGACGGCTACAGCCAGGCCACCGTGCGGGTGACCACCGACAACCAGCAGGTGTTCGCCACCCTCAAGGGCGTGCCCGACAACTACGACCAGCCGCTGGTGCAGCTGCTCAACGCCGGCGACCTGGCCTACAAGGGTGCCAGCCAGCTCAACGCCGACAATAAGTGGGCCTACAACTGGTACCTGTTCCTGCCCCTGGGCATGGCCCTGGAAAACCGCCGCAGCGTCGAGCTGCTGCACTTCCCGCCAGACTATTCGCTGACCCAGGCCCAGGACTACCTGCGCTCCAACACCACTGACCGCTGGGCCCAACTGCTCACCGACAACGGCGTGGCCGCCGAGCAGACCCCGGGCTACCAGACCATCATCGACATCGCCCCCATCGCCGCGCCCGCCACCGCCGGCAAGGACCTGGAAGGCGTGTACGGCTACTTCCAGGATTACCAGACCACCATGGTCAAGCAGGTCAGCCAGAACCTGGCCGGGCAGACCCTGCCCATGGTCGCGTTCGGCGCGCCGGTACGGGCCTGGATCAAGGCGCAATACGGCCAGAGCCTGAACGTGCTGGGCCTGGCCAGCATCAGCCCCAACCCTGGCCAGAACGTGCCGGTGCTGGGCGCCAACCACCCCAGCTACATCTGGAACGCGGCAGACCCGGCCAACTACGACAACAACGTGCAGGAAGCCGATGCCGTGGGCCTGAAGGTGATGGGCCAGGACCTCAGCGCCGCCTGCTGGCAGGCAGGCATGGGCGGCAACCCGAAGGCCGACGCCCAGGCGACCCTCAGCGCCTGCATGCAGAAATGGCAAGTGACGGACAAGGAGCAGACCTGCGAACTGTTCTACACCTCGGTGCGCCATGACACGGCCGAGCAGGCCAAGGCGAAATGCGCCACGGCGCCGGTGAGCAAGGTGCTGAAGACCCTGAAGGCACCGCTGGTGGTGCCCGAAAGCATCTAACTCGTAGCAGCTGCCGAAGGCTGCGTCCGGGCCCGACGCGATAGGCGTGGGGCCTTTGACGCGGCCTGGCGGCCGCTGCTACGGGAGTTGATCTGGCTCTTACAGCGGGCGCAAACGGTACTGCGGCGGCAGTTGCTCGAAGCCGCTGATGTTGGCGCCCAGGCTTTTCCACAGGCCATCCTTGATGCCGTAGATGCAACCGTGCACCGACAGCGGCTGGCCGCGGTGCCAGGCGTTCTGGACGATGCTGGTGTGCGCCACGTTGGCCACCTGCTGAATCACGTTCAGCTCGCACATACGGTCCACCCGCTCTTCCTCGGTGGGCAGCTCGGCCAGGGCCAGGCGGTTTTCGTAGTACAGGTCGCGAATCGAGCGCAGCCAGCCGTCGATCAGGCCGAACTGGCGGTCCTGCATCGACGCCCGCACGCCACCACAGCCGTAGTGGCCGGTAACCAGGATGTGCTTGACCTTGAGCACGTCAACCGCGTACTGGATCACCGACAGGCAGTTGAGGTCGGTGTGCAGTACCACGTTGGCGACGTTGCGGTGCACGAACAGGTCGCCCGGCAGCATGCCGACGATCTCGTTGGCGGGCACACGGGCGTCCGAGCAGCCAATCCAGAGAAACTCCGGAGTCTGCTGGCGCGCCAGCTTGGCAAAGAAGTCGGGATCCTTCTGCTTGATGCCTTCGGCCCAGCGGGCGTTGTTATCAATCAGTTCCTGTAGATCGTTCATGTTCTAGCCTCGAAATTGGTGCGCAACCTATGACTGGCGCCGGGCGCGCCGGGTCACGCGCAAGCCGCGATGGCCGGCTCGATACAGGGGGAATCTTCATGAAGGCCACGGGTCCACCCTATTAAGGCCCCAAACATGAGGAATTGCCATGACCGAGTCACACCGCCCGATGCACGCGCCACAACCGGCGCCCATCGACGACAACGAAGACCGCATGGGCTCCATGGAAGAGCTGCACCTGGACCAGGATGAGCCATCGGCAAAGATCGGCGACGAGATGACCAACCCGGAGCTGGAACAGCAACTGCCACCACGCCGCGCCCGCGAAGCCGGCATGACCGGGGCCTCGATGGACGACCATGAGCCCACTGACGACGACATGAGCCCCGAGACCTTGATAGAGGAAGACGGCGCCCGCGACGCCGACGAACCCGGCCGTGGCCGCGCGGCAGACTCATCGCTGAGCGTGGTGGACGAGGACGACATCGGCGGTGGCGATGGCCTCGACGAAGCGGAGTGGGCGCAACTGGACCCGCTGGACGGCAAGCCGGAAAACCGCTGACGGCATGCGGCGCTGCCACTACGGGCAGCGCCGCGCCTACCTCAGAACAGCACCGTCCACAGGGCGATCACCGCGTACCACAGCACCGCCGAGCGCAGCAGCAGGTCCCACAGGTTGTCCAGGCTGGCGACCCCCGCTTCGCCTGCGGCCGAATCCGGCAGCTCGCCGGCGACACGGCCGACATCGGCAATCAGCTTTTTCGCGCCGATGTGCCAGTGCAGCACTTCATGCAGCATCACCTTGCCCACCGCGACGAAGTTGCCCACCAGGGCGAAGCTGGCGGCCAGCACCCGCACCGGCAGCCAGTCGAAGGCATGGCGAATGCTGCCTGCGCGCGCAACGACGCCCGGATGTTTCGAATGGGCCACCGCCAGCGCCAGCAGGCGGTACACCAACGCCGCCACCGGGCCCAGCAGCACGTACCAGAAAATCACCGCGAAGAAGCTCTGGTAGGCCTGCCACAGGAACAGGTTCTGCACCTTGGTCAACAGGCTCGCCTCGTCGTCCCCGGTAACCCCCAGGTCACGCTCGGCCACGTGCACCGCGGCCTGCTCATCACCCCGGCGCCAGGCGTCACGGAACGGCCCCAGCGAAGCCTTCACGTCACCGCGCCCCAGGCTGTAGATCACCACCCACAGATGGATCGGGAACGCGATCAGACCGTAAGCCACAGGCTTGAGCGCCAGCAGCACGACGCCCAGCACGATGGCCGGCAACAGCACCCACAGGGCCAGGATCAGCGCCGGCTCCTTGGCCAGTTTCGGTTTCGCCTCCAGCCGCGCCAGCTCCTTGAGCCAGGCGCCATCACGTTGCAGGCGGTGACGCAGGGCCGAGAATTTCTCGACCCACAGCACCAGCACCAAGACCAGAAAACTCATTGTTCGCCCTCGTTGGCCGCCAGGCTGGCGCGGTAGCGCGCCCAGTCGAAATGCGGCCCTGGATCAGTCTTGCGCACCGGGGCAATGTCGCTGTGCCCGCAGATGCGCGTCGGGGTAATGCCCGGGTAATGCGTCAACAGCTGCCGGGTCAGCTGCGCCAGCGCCTGGTACTGGGCATCGGTGAAGGGTTCGAAGTCAGTACCTTCCAGCTCAATGCCCAAGGAGAAATCGTTGCAGGCCTCGCGCCCCTCGAAACAGGACACGCCGGCATGCCACGCACGCTGCAAGCAGGAGACGAATTGCGTCACCTCACCGTCACGCTCGATCAGGAAGTGCGCGGACACCCGCAGCTCGGCGATGGTCTCGAAGAAAGGATGGGCCGTGGTGTCCAGCTGGTTCTGGAAGAACTGCTGCACGCGGCCGGTCTTGAACTGCCCCGGCGGCAGGCTGATGTTGTGGATCACCAGCAGGGAAATCTCGCCATCCGGGCGCTCGTTGAAGTTCGGCGAAGGGCAGTGCTGGGCGCCCTGGCACCAGCCAGTGGCAGGATCGATGTGCATCCGTGGCTCCAGGAAGAGGGTTGCTGGCAGTCTACTTGCTTTTCAGCTGCCGCAGGTTGCTGACCACCGAATCCAGGGCGCGGTCGAACAGCAGGGCGTCATCGAGGATGCGCACGCTGCCATTGCGGAATTCCAGGGCCAGGCCGTTGCGAGTCTTCTCCAGCACCTTCATGCCCGTGCGGTTGACGAACACGTACTTGTCGGTGGCCTCGATGATCGCGGTCAGCTTGCAGCGCAGGCGGTGGTCGTGGTCTTCCTGGATCTCCACCCAGCAGCCAGGCCGCAGCTTGGCCACCTGCAACAGGCCCGGGTCATCGGCAGGCAGGCACACTTGAGGCTCGCTGGCCTCGGCGTCGCCATGGCCGGCCAACACGATCTCCTCCACCACGGCCACCAGCGCCGGCGGCTCCTGCCCCGCCACCAACGGCGCCGGGTGCAGGGCGTCACGCTTGAGCGCCTGCACGTGCAGCAGCTCCAGCTGGCTGAAGAATTCGCTGGTGGCAAAGGGGTCGAACGCCGAGCTGGTCAGGCCATCGCGCAGCGCCTTGAGCAGGCCGGGCACCACCTCCAGCAGGCGCTGGTGGGCGTCGGGCTCGTCATGGGGTTCCACGCTCCAGATCAGCTCGTCCATGGTGTTCAGGCCGTCCTGCCATTGCGTGGAACCGTCGCCGTGCTTGAGGCACACCAGCAGCAGCACCTTGCTCCAGGCTTCCTCCAGCAGGCGCACCACGACCACCGGCAACACCTTGCCCAGCAGCCGGCGGTTAAGCTCCTGTTGCACCCGGTGGCGCGCCAGCTCGGCCTTGGCGCGGCCTTCCTCGGCGTCGCGGGTGCGCTGCTCCAGCAATTCGCTGCGGCGGCGCTCGTCGGCGGTAAAGGCCAGGAAGTCGGCGAGCAGCTCGGAGAAAATCGCCGGGTCGTCGACAAAGTCGTTGAGCAGGCGCTGCACGATCTGCTCGATGCGCAGGTACAGGCTGTCGCGTTGATAGTCGTCGCGGTTGCCCCAGCCCATGGCAGCCGAGGCAATTTCGTTGAGCAGCCGCCGCGCCGGGTGGCTGCCGCGGCTGAAGAAGCTCTTGTCGAGCACCGCCACCTTGAGCATCGGAATCTGCAGGCGGCCGATCAGCGCCTTCAGCGAGTCTGGCAGGGTGCGATCATCGAGGATGAATTCGAACAGCATGGCGATCAGGTTGATGACGTCTTCGTCCACCACCCCGATCACCCGAAACTTGCCACTCTTGACGCTGACCCGGGTCAGCAGCTGTTCCAGCTGGTAGCGCAGGTCGTAGTCGTCCTGCGCCGCCTGGGACGACGGCACGTACTGCTGCAAGTGCGACAACAGGCGCATCAGGTCGTTGGTGGTGATGGGCTGGGCTTCGTGGCTGGCCTCAAGCTTGGGTGCCACACTGCCACGCAACTGGCGCAGCAGGTCCTGCAGGGCGCCGAACACCTCCTGCACGCTTTCGTCCAGCTGCGCGGCACTTGGCGCGGCGGGGCCGGCGGCGTCATCGCGGCGCGGGTGCTCGCGAGCCGGCGGCCGGTCGGCGCTGCGGCGGGCCGGCGCGGCCTTGAGTTCGGGCAGCACGCCGGTGGCAATCAGCAGCTGGTTGGCCTCGGCGTACAGCTGGTCGCAATCGCTGAGCACGTACTTCTCGAACAGCTTGAGCACGATCAGCTTGACCTTGATCTCCACGCCCAGGTTGCGCCCCGCCTCCAGGAAATAGTCGCAGAGCATGGCCGGGCCCAGGGGGTTGCTGGCGTCTTCCAGGCGGCGCAGCACCAGGGAGTTCAGGCGCGCGGTCAGTTGCCCCAAGGCAAAGCCGTCGCGGGCCAGCACCTTGCCCACCATGGCGTCCAGCGCCACGGTGCGCTCCAGGTCGTCGTTGGCCACCAGCTCGAGCTTGTCGTAGTTGACCGGGGCAGCCACCACCGGCTCGGCGATTTCGTACTGGCCGATGGCGACGAAGGCTTCGTAGAGACGCTCGAGGAAACCGCGCTCGATGCTCTTGCGCTTGAGGCGCAGGTCGCGCATGGCCTCGAAGAACGTATTCTGCTCGACATTGTTCTGGGCCCGGTCGGCCATCTCGAACAGCGTGTCGTCGGCGTTGTCGAACAGTGCCTGCAAGCCCTGGCGCAACTGCTGGGCGGCCTTGTCGCGCACTTGCAGGAGAACAACGGGCAGGCGTGCCAAGGGCGTCTGACTGGCTTGGTCAGCAGCGGCCTTGTTCAACGGCACGACTTTCCCATCGTTGTGCATCCCGTCCTCCTGAAAGAATGAGGTCCTGTTTGCGTGTCGCTCTAGTATGCAGGTTCCCGGCACCCGCCCACAGCTCTCTGCGCAACGCTTTTTGTAAGCGCCAGCACGCAGAACGAAAACAATATGGACCGACGTCAAAGTCATGACGCCAATAACAAGGCGCTCATTATCTGCAAATCCGGGCGGCAGCGCTAGAGCGCCTGAACGGGTTATTTGCAACCCGATGCGAAGTGGACAACAAAGATGGCAAAAAGCTCCCATGCACGGCTCTATTTCGTAGCCTGGCGCCACCGGGCCGCAAGCCGCTCGCAAGGCTTCGCGCCAGGGCATCACTGCCCTATAATCCGGCCACTTTGCCTGTGGAGCCTGCTATGCCGAATCTACGCCTCGCCGACCTGACTGCCGAGATCGAAGCCAACGTGCGCCGTGCGTTGCTCGAGGACATTGGCAGCGGGGACATCACCGCCCAGCTGATCCCGGCCGAGCGCCTGGCAAAAGCCACCATCATCACCCGCCAGGACTGCGTGGTGGCCGGCACCGCCTGGGTGGACGCGGTGTTCCGCCAGCTCGACCCGCGGGTGGCCGTGCACTGGCAGGTCAGCGACGGCCAGCGCGCCAGCGCCAACCAGGCCCTGTTCCACCTCGAAGGCCCGGCGCGCTCGCTGCTCAGCGGCGAGCGCACGGCGCTGAACTTCCTGCAGATGCTGTCCGCCGTGGCCACCCAGGCCCAGGCGTTGGCCGACAAGGTCGCCGGCACCCAGGTCAAGCTGCTGGACACCCGCAAGACCCTGCCCGGCCTGCGCCTGGCGCAGAAGTACGCGGTAACCTGCGGCGGCTGCCATAACCACCGCATTGGCCTGTACGACGCCTTCCTGATCAAGGAAAACCATATTGCCGCCAGCGGTGGCATTGCCCAGGCCATCAGCGCCGCGCACCGCATCGCCCCCGGCAAGCCGGTGGAGATCGAGGTCGAAAGCCTGGACGAACTCAAGGAAGCCCTGGACGCCGGCGCCGACATCATCATGCTCGACGAGCTGAGCCACGACGACATGCGCGAGGCCGTGCGGCTGAACGCCGGCAAGGCCAAGCTGGAAGCCAGCGGCGGCATCAATGAAAGCACCCTGTTGCCCATTGCCCAGACCGGTGTGGACTACATCTCCATCGGCGCCATGACCAAGGACGTCAAGGCCATCGACCTGTCGATGCGCCTGAGTCTGTGACACCACCACCCACGAGATGAACGAAGGTATTGGAGTACTCGCAGTGACGAACACGCTCAACCCCGGGGCCGACAAGGTCTACATCATCCGCATCGACGGCACCCGCCTGGGGCCCTTCCAGACCCGGGTCGAACCCAACAAGGCGCTGATCTACGAAGTAACCCTCAACGCCGGCGCCGGCGACACCCTGGAACACCACCGGGACAACGGCCAGGTGGACAAATACCTGATCACCAACACCCACTTCCAGCCGCAGATGACCAGCGTGGCGGCGCACTACACCGTGCGTTGGCGCCAGGAAGGCTAACGCCCCCCGTAGCCGCTGCCGCAGGCTGCGCTGGCCCTGATATTCACTGGAGATTTCCAGCGAGGTTCAAGGTCTGCGCAGCCTGCGGCAGCGGCTACAGTGGCTTGAGCGGCAACGCGCCCACCTGCGGCCGCGCAAACAGATAGCCCTGCATCAACTCAATGCCCAGCGCCAGCAGCGCATCACGCTCGCCATCCGTCTCCACGCCCTCGGCCAGCAAGGTTATCCCCAGCCGCTGCGCCACCAGCACGATCCCCGCCACAATGGCCTCACGCACGCCGTCACTGTCGATATTGCGCGTCAGCGCCATGTCCAGCTTCAACACCTGGGGCTGGAACGTCGCCAACAGGTTCAACCCCGAATAGCCCGAACCGAAATCATCGATGGCGGTGGTAAACCCCTGGCGCTCGTAGGCCTTGAAGATTGACTTCAAATGCTCCGGGTCTTCCACCTTCTCGCCCTCGGTCACCTCGAACATCAGCCGCTCCAGCGGAAACGCCGAGGCCTGGGCCGCCTCCAGCGTCGCGCGGATGCAGGTTTCGGCGCGGTACACCGCGTTGGGCAGGAAGTTGATGCTCAACTTGCAATCGGGGATATCCACAAGCCCTAGCCTAGCGGCCGTCTCGATGGCCTTGACCCGGCAAGCCTGGTCGAAGCGGTAGCGATTGCCGTCATTGACCTGGCCCAGCACGCTGGCGGCCGACTCGCCATTGGGCCCGCGCACCAACGCCTCGTAGGCGTACAGCAGGCCGCTGCGCACGTTGACGATGGGCTGGAAGGCCATGGTGAAGTCAAAATCCAGCGCTTCCAGGTTGCGGCATTGGGCGCAGCTGGCGGGCTCGAAAGGCGTAGGAAAAAAGGTACGGGTCATAGGCCCCCCTGAAAACGTGGCACGTGGGTAATTTCGCAGCTGGAGCACTTGGCCATCATCGCATTTGACTAACGTCCGGCGCGCAATTTTCTTCAATCAACTCGATAGCAATGCCATTGCATTGCCGAACCGCGCGCGCCCTGGTTAGTTCCGAAAACATGCAGAACCGTTGCGCATCACCGCCACGCGCCCTATCGCCAATCAACATAGCCCCGCCCCTTCCCCTGACTACGCTGGAATATGCAAATCTCCCCTCAGTGGGCCCTCCAGCCAATACAGGTACTTCACCATGAAAGGGATCTGCTTGACCGCCCTGGTCATTCTGCTCGCCGGCTGCGCCATGCACGACGAACGCACCAACGACCCCCGCGACCCTTCGGCCAACGCCATGGACCTCAAGGGCGACGCCATCAGCAGCGCACTGGTAGGCCGCCCGCACCGCGGCATCAACCGTGACGGCCAACCCTACAGCGAGACCTTCCAGGCCGACGGCACCGCCGTGCTCAGCATGGGTGGCACCGGGCCGCAGAAAGGCAGCTGGCAAGTGACCGAAAGCACCCTGTGCGTGAACTACGCGGCGTATGGCAACAAGTGCAACAACGTGAAGGCGGATGACCAGTGGATCTGGTTGATCGATACCACGAACATGACCACGAACAATCGCATATCGCGGCATTGAGGGAGGAAGGTGCTGGTGGCGCGGGGGGAGATGGTGCCGGGGATAGGAATCGAACCTACGACCTTCGCGTTACGAGTGCGCTGCTCTACCGACTGAGCTACACCGGCGGGGGAATCACGCTGTAAAGCTAGCATCAGCTGAGTGCCGATTCAATCCTGGCCACAAGCCCCTCCAACTCACTAGCCCGCCTGCGAACAACCAATGGGCAGGTAGCTCGCTGCAACGTTTTGATTTGATGTACAGGTCCAGACTCCCGCACTTGACCGGCTCAACATGAGAACACCACCGATAACAGGATAAGGAGGGTTGACCAAGGTGCAGCTTATGACCTCACTACCACTCTGGGCCCCGGCTGCCAGGGAGAGCACACAATTTGTAGTGGAGGTTTGACTCACCCCTATATCGCTGAGCGACGGCGCGAGCATATTTGAATTGATGGCATCTTCGACGGGCCATTTCAAGGCCGTTAGTTCCTGAAGTGCTGCAGTCAACTTGGCTTTAGACAAGTAGTTGATGTAACTGGGGATAGCAATTGCAAGCAAAATGCCGATGACCGCGACGGCGGTCATCAGCTCTATCAACGTAAATCCTTTTTGGCCCCTCATCCCGATGACTCCAGTCCAAGGGACCACTGCTCAGATACATTGATTCAAACCGGGCTATCAGCTCCCGCCGCAGCTTTTTGGTACCAAGGTCAGATCCGTGATACCTGCTGTCGCGCAGGTCCACACGCCCACGTTGGAGCGAGTCCAGGTGATAGTATGCGCTTGTACGGCGTTTGGCGCGTTGGTGATGGTGCAACCAATGCTACCCGAACCATCCGCAACACTCGATGCGGTAATTGCGCTGCAGTTGGTGCTGCTGGCTTGACCACCGATGCCGGCAGCGTTTGCTACAGCAGTGTTGGAGTTGACAGCATCATCAAACCCGGCCTTGAGGCCGGAAATCTCGCCAAGTGCCGCGGTAACTTTGGCTTTCGACTGGTAACGCGTGTATTGCGGAATAGCAATAGCCGCCAGGATGCCGATGATCGCCACCACGACCATCAATTCAATCAGGGTAAAACCCTTCTGATTATTCATAAGCTCGTCTCCGTGTTTGCCCGCAGGCCATTTGACCTGAAACCTTCCCAGCAAGCCTCGTGCCAGTGCCGTGGAGTTTGCAATTGCGGAGCGAACCTGACGCTGCGGCCGCCAACACCATGCCCCTATAACGTCGAAACTGACATTTTTTGTCACCCTTGAACGAGTCATTTGGCACCGCAGCCCGACTACGCTATAAAACACCGATTAGATGTGACCGGTGCCAACATGAACGATATCGCCCTCACCGGCCTGGCCAAGCATTTGGTCCAGGCTGAACTGCTTACCGACAAGAGTGCGCAACAGGCGTATCAGCAAGCTCAACGCAACCGCATTCCCCTCGTACACTTCCTGGTACAAAATAAACTGGTAAAAAGTCGCGAGATCGCCGAGATCGCTTCAGAACAGTTTGGCGTATCGTTTCTTGACCTGACCATGCTGGACAAGGAAGGGCAACCGAAGGGCCTGGTCAGTGAAAAACTGGTCCGCCAACACCACGCCTTGCCCCTGTGGCGCCGCGGCAACAAATTATTTGTCGGCGTCTCCGACCCTACAAATCATCAAGCCATTACTGACATTCAGTTCAGTACCGGGCTGACCACCGAAGCCATCCTTGTCGAAGATGACAAGCTGATGGACGCCATCGACAAATTCTTCGACAACGGCAGCACCGGCCTTGAGGAAATGGCCGACGTAGACCTGGACGGCCTGGACGTACAGAGCGTTAATGATAACGATGACGGCCCCATTCCAGGGCAGGATGCCGACGACGCGCCGGTGGTGCGCTTCGTTAACAAAATGCTGCTTGATGCAATTCGTGGAGGTTCCTCAGACCTGCACTTCGAACCCTATGAGAAAAGCTATCGGGTCCGCCTGCGCACAGACGGCATGCTCAGGGAGGTTGCGAAACCACCGATCAACCTGGCTGGCCGCATTGCAGCGCGCTTGAAGGTCATGGCGAGCCTGGATATTTCCGAGCGCCGCAAGCCTCAAGACGGGCGCATCAAGATGCGCATATCCAAAAACAAGTCCATCGACTTCCGGGTCAACACGCTGCCCACACTATGGGGCGAAAAGATCGTCATGCGTATTCTTGACCCCACCAGCGCGCAAATGGGCATTGATGCACTGGGCTACGAGCCCGAGCAAAAGGAATTGTACCTGCAGGCCCTTCGCCAGCCACAGGGCATGATTCTGGTCACCGGGCCTACAGGTTCAGGTAAAACGGTTTCGCTTTATACCGGCTTGAATATCCTGAATACCGTCGACATCAACATCTCGACGGCAGAAGACCCGGTCGAAATCAACATGGAGGGGATCAACCAGGTCAACGTGAATCCCAAGCAGGGCCTGGACTTTGCCCAGGCTCTGCGTTCCTTCCTGCGCCAAGACCCGGATGTCATTATGGTCGGGGAGATTCGCGACCTGGAAACAGCCGAGATCGCCATCAAGGCTGCCCAAACAGGCCACTTGGTGCTGTCTACGCTGCACACCAACAGCGCTGCCGAAACACTCACCCGCCTGCAGAACATGGGAGTTGCAGGTTTCAATATCGCCACGTCGGTAAACTTGATCATCGCCCAGCGGCTAGCGCGCAAATTGTGCCCACACTGCAAGAAAGAGTCTCACATCCCCCGAGAGACGCAGATCAAGGAAGGCCTTCCTGAACATTTGATCGGTACCTTCAAAATTTACGAGCCTGTGGGCTGCGACCTGTGTAACGGCGGTTACAAGGGGCGCCAGGGTATCTATGAAGTGGTGCGTAACACCCAAGCGCTTCAGCGTTTGATCATGGAGGAAGGAAACTCGATCGAGATCAGCGACCAGGCACGCAAGGAAGGTTTCAACGACCTTCGCACCTCAGGGCTGATGAAGGTAATGCAGGGTGTTACCAGCCTTGAGGAAGTCAACCGGGTCACCAAGGACTAAGTCATGGCGGCAAAACCAGCAACAGCAAAAGTCAGCACCTATGCGTGGGAAGGCGTGGACCGCAAGGGTACCAAAGTGACGGGCGAACTGACCGGGACCAATTTGGCATTGGTCAAGGCTCAACTACGCAAGCAGGGTATCAACCCCAGTAAAGTGCGGAAAAAGTCAGCATCGCTGTTCGGGCGCGGCAAGAAAATCAAGCCCATGGACATCGCGCTTTTTACCCGGCAAATGGCAACCATGATGCGAGCTGGTGTCCCTTTATTGCAGTCCTTCGAGATTATCGGCGAAGGGTTCGACAACCCCAACATGCGAAAATTGGTGGATGAACTGAAGCAAGAGGTCGCGGCCGGCAACAGTTTTGCTACTTCACTTCGGCAAAAACCGCAGTATTTTGATGACCTCTATTGCAACCTTGTTCATGCCGGCGAACAAGCCGGCGCGCTTGAGACCCTACTCGACCGGGTAGCCACGTATAAAGAAAAGACCGAAGCGCTCAAGTCCAAAATCCGCAAGGCAATGAACTACCCTATTGCCGTCGTGGTGGTGGCACTTATTGTTTCGTCGATTCTCTTGATAAAAGTAGTACCTCAGTTCCAAATCGTATTTCAGGGCTTTGGCGCGCAACTGCCTGCCTTCACCTTGATGGTGATCGGGCTCTCGGAAATCATGCAATCCTACTGGTGGATGGTACTGTTGGGGTTGATTGCTGCCATCTTCGCCTTTAAACAGGCCCATAAAAAAAGCCAACGTTTCAGGGATTTTCTCGATCGTGCGGTCCTAAAACTGCCCGTTGTCGGCGACATTCTCTACAAATCCGCAGTTGCGCGATACGCTCGCACCCTTTCAACAACTTTCGCCGCCGGCGTCCCCCTAGTAGAAGCGCTGGACTCGGTCTCTGGCGCCACGGGCAACATCGTTTTCAAGAACGCGGTCAATAAGGTCAAATCTGACGTTTCAACCGGCATGCAGCTCAACTTCTCCATGCGCTCCACGGGTGTATTCCCGACCATGGCCATCCAGATGACGGCTATCGGCGAAGAGTCCGGGGCCCTGGATGAGATGCTCGACAAGGTTGCCACGTACTACGAAACCGAAGTGGACAACATGGTCGACAGCCTGACCAGCCTGATGGAGCCGTTGATCATGTGCTTCCTCGGCATCATCGTTGGCGGCCTCGTCGTTGCCATGTACCTCCCCATCTTCCAACTCGGCAACGTCGTCTAACATGCCCCTATCCGATTACCTGGCCACCTCCCCCGTGGCCTTCACCCTCTGCGCCCTGATCCTGGGCCTCGTAGTGGGCAGTTTCCTCAACGTCATCATCCACCGCCTGCCGAAAATGATGGAGCGCGACTGGAAGGCCCAGGCCCGCGACATCCTCGGCTTGCCGGCCGAGCCCGAGGGCCCGCGCTACAACCTGATGCTACCTGCCTCGGCCTGCCCGCATTGCCAGCACAAGATCCGCGCTTGGGAAAACATCCCCGTGGTCAGCTGGCTGGCGCTGAAGGGCCAATGCAGCCAGTGCAAGGCGCCCATCAGCAAGCGCTACCCGTTGGTGGAGCTGGCCAGTGGCCTGTTGAGCGCGTTCGTTGCCTGGCATTTCGGCTTTGGCTGGGCCGCCGGGACGATGATGCTGCTGACCTGGGGCCTGCTGGCCATGAGCATGATCGATGCCGACCATCAGTTGCTGCCGGATTCGCTGGTGCTGCCGTTGCTATGGCTGGGCTTGATCGTCAATGCGTTCGGCCTGTTTGCCACGCTGCCCGACGCACTGTGGGGCGCGGTGGCCGGCTACCTGGCGCTGTGGCTGGTGTTCTGGCTATTCAAGCTGGTGACCGGCAAGGAAGGCATGGGCCATGGCGACTTCAAGCTGCTGGCGATGCTCGGCGCCTGGGGTGGCTGGCAGGTGTTGCCGCTGACCATCCTGCTGTCGTCGCTGGTGGGCGCCATTCTCGGGGTGATCCTGCTGCGCCTGCGCAATGCTGCGCACAGCACGCCGATCCCTTTCGGGCCGTATCTGGCCATTGCGGGCTGGATCGCATTGCTGTGGGGTGGTCAAATAACCGCTTCCTACATGCAGTTTGCTGGTTTCTGATGACTACAGCTTCTTCGACGCCCTGGATCCTGGGCCTTACCGGCGGTATCGGCAGCGGCAAGAGTGCCGCCGCCGAGCGCTTCGCCGAGCTGGGCGTGCACGTGGTGGACGCCGACCAGGCGTCGCGCTGGGTGGTCGAGCCGGGGCGCCCGGCCCTGGCCGAGATTGCCCGGCACTTCGGGCCCGGGGTATTGCAGGCCGATGGCACGCTGGACCGCGCGGCGCTGCGCCGGCTGATTTTCGAGGACGCCGAGCAGCGGCGCTGGCTGGAAGGCCTGTTGCACCCGCTGATTGCCACCGAGATTGCCCAGGCGCTGGCCAGGGGCACTTCGCCCTATGCGGTGTTCGTCTCGCCGCTGATGGTGGAGTCAGGGCAGTACCGGCTAGCCCAGCGCCTGCTGGTGATCGATGTGCCCGAGGCGCTGCAGATCGAGCGCACCCTGCGCCGTGACAACACCAGCCTTGAGCAGGTGCAGGCCATCCTCAAGGCCCAGGCTACCCGCGAGGAACGCCTGCGCCACGCTGATGACGTGCTGGTCAATGACCGCGACCTGGGCGCCTTGCGCGCCGAAGTCGAGCGGCTGCATGATTTTTACCTGACGTTGACTGGAGGCCAATCATGAGCCAACCCCTGACCGTACAATGCCCCACTTGCGGGGCGCCGGTGGAATGGACCGCGGCCACCCCTACCCGGCCGTTCTGTTCCGACCGTTGCAAGCTGATCGACCTGGGCGCCTGGGCCGCCGAGGAACACAAGATCCCGGTGGCGCCGGACGCCGAGGATGAGCTGTTCTCGGGCGACCTGCCCCACAGCGAGCACTGATATACCCCTGTAGCCGCTGCCGTAGGCTGCGCTGGCCTCGTGCCCCACTGTAGATTTTCAGGGTTCACACCGGCCAGCGCAGCCTGGCGGCAGCGGCTACAGAGCTCCTCGCGCCATCCGGGGGGGGCATCACTCATCCTTCCACGGCGCCGCCAGGTACCGCGTGCGGTTAAAGGTTTCCAGCCATTCAGGACAAAACACCACCAACGCCGTGACGATCACCCCGTTGATGAACGCCTCGGGAAAGATCACCAACCACAGGTAGCCGACAAAGTCCCAGATCCACTCCGGCAGCGCGAAGCGCCCGTCCAGCCACAACAGCCCCAGCCCGGCGAACACGCACAGCAACGCCGCCAACGCGGCAGGAAAGAACCCTGAGCAGAAGATGTAGACGAAGGGATTCTTCGGCTGCGCGCGCTCCACCAACACGGCACAGACTTCCGTCACCAGCACCGGCAGGCCGATCAGCAGCAGGCCATTGATGCCGGCGGCCAGCAGGTCCTGGCGCCCCAGCAGCACCAGGCCCATCTGCGCGGCCAGGCCGCCGAGCAGCGCCAGCGGCCAGTCCAGCAGCAAGGTCACGGCGGTCATGCCGATGAAATGGTAGGACACCCCGGTGTCGAAATCGCGCCGCATCAGCCACAGCAGGAACAGCGCCAGCACCGTGCCGAACAGCAGGTGCTGGCGGCGGCTGTCACTGAACAGTTCAACCCAGGGTGCGCGCCAGGCAGCCCAGCCCAACACCGGTATATACAGGCACCAGCCCACGCTTAGCGTCGCGCCGGACAGCACCTGCGCGCTGATCATTTTTGCGCCTGTTCCAACGCCGTCTTCAACGCAGCGGCGTCGGTGAACGCGTGCTGGGCCACCACCCGCTGGTGGTCCAGTTCCAGCCACAGCACCGAGTCATCGGCTACGCCGTAGTTGGGGGCGATGCGGCCTTCGCGGTCGAGCACCACGCGGTAGTCGTAGGAACGCATGGACGGCAGCGCGAACATCCTGGCAATCAAGGCCGGCATGCGCTGGATGTCCGCCAGGAACACCGCCTTGCGTCCTTCCAGGTAGCCCTTGGGCTGGCCTTGCAGGGCGGCGTTGACCAGCTTGGCGCCGCCCATGTCGCGGGCCACCAGCAGAATGCGCGCGTCTTCGTTGAGGCTGTAGGGCGCGTCGAACTGGTCCAGCAGCGTCCACGGCGGCAACCGTTCGCCCACCTCCAGGGCCATGGCCCAGCAGGGCAGCAGGCTGAGCAGCAACAGGGTCCAGAACTTCATGTGCAGGTTCCTCTGGCGAATGTGCTTGTTGGCAGTTTACACCCCACACCGTGACACAGCGTGTGCAAGTCATTCACGGCAAAGCGCATTTGACCCGCTAAGCTTGTGTGCATGGATGACTCAGATTACCTGCGCCTGCTTACCATCCAGGCCGAACAAGCCAATGCGTTCCTATCCAATGCCCGCAAATGGGAGCGCGAGCGTTGGGTGTGCCAGCGCCTGCTGCAAGGCCTGAACATCCCGTACCGCGCCGAGGAGTTCAACCCGGCGGGCCAGGAGCCGCCCGACGTGCTGTTCCGCGACGCCAGTTTCGAGGTGTTTTTCGTGCTGGACGAGGGCCGGCGCCTGAATGACGAGTGGCGCGAGGAGCTGCAACGGCGCCGCAGCGCCTTTTCCCTGGCCCAGCTGGTGCGGCGCGAGGCCCGGCCCAAGCGCATCGGCGCGCCGGAACTGCTGCAGCGCCTGGCCCCCACCCTGCGCAAGAAGTCGCACAACTACAAGGAACGCGGCCTGGACCTGGGCGAGCTGGACATCATTGCCTTCGCCAGCCTGAAGCGCGAGGTGCTGGACCTCAACAGCCATTTCCCGCCGCCTACCGAGTACCTGCGCCAGGGCTGGCGCTCGCTGTCGCTGGTGGGCCCGACCTTCGCCCGGGTGCTGTTCGCCCATCCGGATGCGCCGGACTTCCTGCGCAGTAACCTGGGGCGCAGTATTGTGTTTGATGTGGGCATCAGCCTCTAACCCCCGTAGCAGCGGCCGCCAGGCCGCGTCTCAGGCGACGCGTTCCTGCAGGCATACCTCGTGGGGGCCGGACGCCGCCTGCGGCAGCTGCTACGGGGGTGGAATGGTTGTATGATTTGCGGTGGGAACACTGTACTTTTCCTACAGTCAGAAGCGTCTACCTTGCGAGGCCATGATGAGCAGCCGTCTGAATCCCGAAGATCAGCAACGCGTGGATCACTACCTGCAGCTGCCCCAGCACAAAGTCGAGCGCCGGCCCTTTCGGCCGTGGATGCTCCTGGTGCTGACGGTAGCCGTCACCATCGGCCTTGGCCTGTTGAGCCGCCTGATCAGTTACCTGGTGCTTTGAGCTGCCTTGCGCTCGCCCTTCCCACTGACCTACAGAATTCCGTAAACCTTATGAGTACTTTGAATGACACATCGTATCGTGATTGTCGGCGGCGGCGCCGGCGGCCTGGAGTTGGCGACCCGCCTGGGTAAGACCCTGGGCAAGCGTGGCACCGCCAGCGTGACCCTGGTCGACGCCAACCTGACGCACATCTGGAAACCGCTGCTGCACGAAGTGGCCGCCGGCTCCTTGAACTCCTCGGAAGACGAGCTGAACTACGTGGCCCAGGCCAAGTGGAACCACTTCGAGTTCCAGCTGGGGCGCATGAGCGGCCTCGACCGTGCGGCCAAGCAGATCCAGCTCGCCGCCACCATCGACGAGAATGGCCTGGAGCTGCTGCCTGCGCGCACCCTGGGCTATGACAGCCTGGTGATTTCGGTGGGCAGCACCACCAACGACTTCGGCACCCTGGGCGCGGCGCAGAACTGCCTGTTCCTGGACACCCGCAAGCAGGCCGAGCGTTTCCACCAGCAGCTGCTCAACCACTACCTGCGCGCCCATGCCCACAGCGACCTGGACAGCCAGATCAGCGTCGCCATCGTCGGTGCCGGCGCCACTGGCGTGGAGCTGGCCGCCGAGCTGCATCACGCGGCCCACGAGCTGGCGGCCTATGGCCTGGACAAGATCAAGCCGGAAAACATGCGCATCACCCTGATCGAAGCCGGCCCGCGGGTGCTGCCTGCCCTGCCGGAGCGCATCGGCGGGCCGGTGCACAAGACCCTGGAAAAACTCGGCGTCACCGTGCTGACCAACGCCTCGGTCAGCGAAGTGGGCCCCGACAGCCTGAAGACCGCCGATGGCAAGGTCATCCCCGCCAGCCTGAAAGTCTGGGCGGCAGGCATCCGTGCGCCGGCGTTCCTCAAGGACATCGACGGCCTGGAGACCAACCGCATCAACCAGCTGCAAGTGCTGCCGACCCTGCAGACCACCCGCGACGAGAACATCTTCGCCTTCGGTGACTGCGCGGCCTGCCCGCAGAAAGGCACCGACCGCAACGTGCCACCGCGCGCCCAGGCGGCCCACCAGCAGGCGTCCCTGCTGGCCAAGTCGCTGAAGCTGCGCATCGAGGGCAAGGAGCTGCCGGAATACACCTACAAGGACTACGGCTCGTTGATCTCGCTGTCGAAGTTCTCTGCAGTGGGCAACCTGATGGGTAACCTGACCGGCAGCGTGATGCTGGAAGGCTGGCTGGCGCGCATGTTCTACGTGTCGCTGTACCGCATGCACCAGATGGCGCTGTACGGCACCTTCAAGACCATGATGCTGATGCTCGGCAGCCGCATCGGCCGCGGCACCGAGCCGCGCCTGAAACTGCACTAACAGCCCCCGCAGCTACGTAGCCGCTGCCGCAGGCTGCGCTGGCCCTGAGCCCCACTGAAAATCTCCAGTGAGGCATGGGGCCAGCGCAGCCTGCGGCAGCGGCTACGTCGTTTGTGGCGTATGGATTTGCGACAAGCTGCGCTTTACCGGCGACAGGGCTCTTGCTATACCTGTATATACAGGCTTATATAGCTACCCTCTCAACCTGACACCAGGACACCGCCATGCCCGCCACCCTGCAGATCCTGCCCGGCCATTTCGACCTCGACCAACTGCGCGCCATCTATCAGCACCAGGCTCCCTTCGAGCTCGACGCCTCGGCCCGGGATGTAGTGGCGGCCAGTGCCAACACCGTCAGCCAGATCATCGCCAACGAACGCACCGTCTACGGCATCAACACCGGCTTCGGCCTGCTGGCGCGCACCTCCATCGCCACCGACAAGCTCGCCAAGCTGCAGCGCAACCTGCTGCTGTCGCACTGCACCGGCACCGGCCCGCTACTGGATGACGCCAGCGTCGGCCTGATCATGGCGCTCAAGGTGGCGTCCCTGGCCCGTGGCTTTTCCGGCGTGCGCTGGGAGCTGATCGAGGCGTTGCGCCAGTTGTATGCGGCCAAGGTGTTCCCGTGCATTCCGTCCCAGGGCTCGGTGGGCGCATCGGGCGACCTGGCGCCCCTGGCGCATATGTCGGCGGTGCTGATTGGCGTCGGGCGCGTGCGCCATGAAGGCCGTGAGATGGACGCGGTGGAGGGCCTGGCCATCGCTGGCATGACGCCGCTGGAGCTGGGCCCGAAGGAAGGCCTGGCGCTGATCAACGGCACCCAGGTGTCCACCGCCCTGGCCCTGCGCGGGCTGTTCGCCGCGGAGAAACTGTTCAGCGCCGCCGTGGTTGCCGGCAGCCTGACCGTGGAAGCGCTGAAAGGCTCGGCCGTACCGTTCGACCCACGCATCCAGGCGGTGCGTGGCCAGCCCGGGCAAATCGCCGCTGCGGCCTACTACCGCGACCTGCTGGGCGCCACCAGTGAGATCCGCCAGTCCCACGCCGACTGCAAGCGCGTGCAAGACCCTTACTCCCTGCGCTGCCAGCCACAGGTGATGGGCGCCTGCCTGGATCATATGCGCTTCGCCGCCGGGGTATTCCTGCGCGAAGCCAACGCCGTGTCCGACAACCCGCTGGTGTTCAGCGCCGACGGTGACGTGCTGTCGGGCGGCAACTTCCACGCCGAACCGGTGGCCATGGCCGCCGACGTGCTGGCCCTGGCCATCTCGGAAATCGGCGCGCTGTCCGAGCGCCGCACCGCGCAGCTGGTGGACCCGGCGCTGTCCGGCCTGCCGGCTTTCCTGGTGCGCGAAGGCGGCCTGAACTCTGGTTTCATGATCGCCCAGGTCACCGCCGCCGCCCTGGCCTCGGAAAACAAGACCCTGGCCCACCCCGCCTCCATCGACAGCCTGCCCACTTCCGCCAACCAGGAAGACCACGTGTCCATGGCCACCTTCGCCGCCCGCCGCCTGCTGGACATGGCCGGCAACAGCAGCGCCGTGGTCGCCATCGAACTGCTGGGCGCAGCGCAGGGCATCGACCTGCTGGCACCGCTGCAGACCTCGCCAAAGCTCACCGAAGTCATGCGCTTCATCCGCGAGGGCGTGGCCCACTACGACGAAGATCGCTACTTCGCCCCGGACATCGCCGCCGCCCGCAGCTGGGTGGAAGATGGCGTATTCGGCCGCTGGCTGGCCTTCGCCGAGCTGTACCAGGGATGAACACCCGGCCCGCCCAGGCGCTGTACCAACGCGCCAAGGACTTCGTGCTGGACAAGGTCCACGCCGGGCATTGGAAGCCCGGCGACCTGATTGCCTCGGAAAACCAGTTGGTGCAGACCTTGGGCATGTCGCGCATGACCGTCAACCGCGCCCTGCGCGAGCTGGCCGAGGAAGGCCGGCTGGTGCGGGTGAACGGCGTGGGGACTTTCGTGGCCGAGCCCAAGCCGCAGTCCAACCTGATGCGCATCAGCAATATCGGCGACGAGATCCTCGCCCGTGGCCACCGTTATGAATGCCGCATGCTGCACATGGGGCGTGAAGCCGCGTCCCTGCAGGTGGCGGCCGCCATGGGCCTGGCCACTGGTGCATCGGTGTTTCACCTGCTGTGCGTGCACCTGGAGGAAGGGGTGCCGGTGCAGCTGGAAGATCGCTACGTGAACCCGGACCTGATCCCGCAGCTGCTGGCACAGGACTTTGGCGCCCAGCTGCAACCTGCCAGCTACCTGCTGCAGGTGATTCGCCCGGACGAGATGGAGCACATCGTCGAAGCCGGGCACCCCAGCGAGGAGGAAGCTCGGCTGCTGCAGATGGAGATGGACGAGGCCTGCCTGGTGCTGCTGCGGCGCACGTGGAATGCGGAGCGGGCGGTGACCTATGTGAAGCTCACCCATCCGTCTTCGCGGTATCGGCTAGGTAGCCGAATGACCGTCAAAGCCTGATACCCGTAGCCGCTGCCGCAGGCTGCGCTGGCCCTATGCCCCACTGGACTTTTTCAGCGTTCACAAGGGCCAGCGCAGCCTGGCGGCAGCGGCTACGGATCGTGTTTGGAGTCGGTGAAGTTTTTCAGGCATAAAAAAAGGCGTCCACGAGGGACGCCTTTTTTCTGAAGATGGTCGGGGTAAGGGGATTCGAACTCCTGACATCCTGCTCCCAAAGCAGGCGCGCTACCGGACTGCGCTATACCCCGGTACAAAAAAGGCACCCAGAAGGCGCCTTTTTTGATGCCTCCCAGTGTTACCCGGAAGGGCTTTTAAGATCTGACCCAGCGAACTGGAGTCAAAAATGGTGGGTCGTGTGGGACTCGAACCTACGACCAATTGGTTAAAAGCCAACTGCTCTACCAACTGAGCTAACGACCCAAAAATGGTCGGGGTAAGGGGATTCGAACTCCTGACATCCTGCTCCCAAAGCAGGCGCGCTACCGGACTGCGCTATACCCCGATATGAAATTTGGCTCCGTGACCAGGACTCGAACCTGGGACCCAATGATTAACAGTCATTTGCTCTACCGACTGAGCTATCACGGAACTATCAATTTCAGATGCTGCAATTTCAGTACTGCAAGTTTCGAATCTGTATTCCTACCGCTTCGAACTCTTCGGCTTTCCCGTATCGCTACGTTAGTGCCTCTGAGGCGCGCTATTCTACAACCTTCAAAACCCTTGTCAACCCCTAATTTTCATTCAACTTACTGAATTTCAAACTATTTTCAGATCCCGGTGTAGCGTGGTGATCTGTGGGTTGCCGTTACAGCGAGGCGAACTTTACTCAACCTTTTTCAGAAATGCAAATAGAAACATGCATTTAGCTGCAATTTTTTTCAAAGTGCCGATTTTCCAGGCCCGAAACGCCGTAGCCGCTGCCGCAGGCTGCGCTGGCCCTATGGCACACCTGTAATTTCCCGGGTGTACTACAGGGCCAGCGCAGCCTGACGGCAGCGGCTACAGAGACTCAACCATCAGGCGAAGACGATTTCGTCGTCCGCCACGCTGGCGGTAATGGTCGTGCCCGGCAGGAACTGCCCGGACAGAATCAACTGCGCCAACGGGTTCTCGATCCAGCGCTGGATCGCGCGCTTCAGCGGCCGCGCGCCATACACAGGGTCGTAACCCACGGCAATCAGCTTGTCCAACGCCTCTTCGCTCAGCTCCAGGTTCAGCTCGCGCTCGGCCAGGCGGCGGCGCAGGCGGCCGAGCTGGATTTGCGTGATGCCGGCGATCTGGTCGCGGGCCAGCGGCTCGAACACCACCACCTCGTCGATACGGTTGATGAACTCCGGCCGGAAGTGCGAGCTTACCGCGTCCATCACTGCGGCACGCTGGGCCTCGCGGTCCCCCACCAGCTCCTGGATCTGCGCGGAGCCCAGGTTGGAGGTCATCACGATCACGGTGTTGCGGAAGTCCACGGTGCGGCCCTGGTTGTCGGTCAGGCGGCCGTCGTCCAGCACCTGCAGCAGCACGTTGAACACGTCCGGGTGAGCCTTCTCCACTTCGTCCAGCAACACCACCGAGTATGGCCGGCGGCGCACGGCCTCGGTCAGGTAGCCGCCCTCTTCATAGCCGACGTAGCCCGGTGGTGCACCGATCAAGCGAGCCACGGAATGTTTCTCCATGAACTCAGACATGTCGATACGCACCATGGCCTCCTCAGTGTCGAACAGGAACTCGGCCAGGGCCTTGCACAGCTCGGTCTTGCCCACGCCGGTAGGGCCCAGGAACATGAACGAGCCGCTGGGGCGATCCGGATCCGCCAGGCCGGCACGGGAGCGGCGCACGGCGCTGGAAACCGCTTCCACGGCCTCGTTCTGGCCGATCACGCGCTTGTGCAGCAGGCTTTCCATTTTCAGCAGCTTCTCGCGCTCGCCTTCGAGCATCTTCGCCACCGGAATGCCGGTCCACTTCGACACGACTTCGGCGATCTCTTCCTCGGTGACCTTGCTGCGCAACAACTGGTTGTCGCTCTTGCCGTGCTGGTCGACCATCTGCAGGCTGCGCTCCAGGTCCGGGATCACCCCGTATTGCAGCTCGGCCATGCGGCTCAGGTCGCCACGGCGGCGGGCGGCTTCCAGCTCCTGGCGCGACTGTTCGATTTTCTGCTGGATCTGCGCCGAGCCCTGCACTTCGGCTTTCTCCGAGGTCCAGATCTCTTCCAGGTCGGCGTACTCACGCTCGACGCGGGCGATTTCCTCGGTCAGCTTCTCCAGGCGCTTGATCGCCGCTTCGTCGTCTTCTTTCTTCAGGGCCTGGGACTCGACCTTGAGTTGAATCAGGCGACGCTCCAGGCGGTCCAGCACTTCAGGCTTGGAGTCGATTTCCATGCGGATGCGGCTGGCGGCTTCGTCGATCAGGTCGATGGCCTTGTCCGGCAGCTGGCGGTCGGTGATGTAGCGATGGCTGAGCTTGGCCGCGGCAATGATCGCGCCGTCGGTGATCGCCACCTTGTGGTGCACCTCGTAGCGCTCCTTCAGGCCGCGCAGGATGGCGATGGTGTCCTCCTCGCTCGGCTCGTCCACCAGCACTTTCTGGAAGCGCCGCTCAAGGGCCGCGTCCTTCTCTATATATTGGCGGTACTCATTGAGCGTGGTGGCGCCCACGCAGTGCAGCTCGCCACGGGCCAGGGCCGGCTTGAGCATGTTGCCAGCGTCCATGGAGCCCTCGCCCTTGCCGGCGCCGACCATGGTGTGCAGTTCGTCGATGAACAGAATGATCTGCCCTTCCTGCTTGGACAGGTCGTTGAGCACGCCTTTGAGGCGCTCTTCGAACTCGCCGCGGAACTTGGCACCGGCGATCAGCGCGCCCATGTCCAGGGACAGCAGGCGCTTGCCGCGCAGGCCGTCCGGCACTTCGCCATTAATGATGCGCTGGGCCAGGCCCTCGACGATGGCGGTCTTGCCCACGCCCGGTTCGCCGATCAGAACGGGGTTGTTCTTGGTACGGCGCTGCAACACCTGGATGGTGCGACGAATTTCGTCGTCACGACCGATGACCGGATCCAGCTTGCCCTCTTCGGCGCGCTTGGTCAGGTCAACGGTGAATTTTTCCAGGGACTTGCGCGAGTCTTCGGCGTTGGCGTCATTCACCGCCTCGCCGCCGCGCAGGTTGGTAATGGCGTTCTCCAGGGCTTTCTTGCTCACGCCCTGGCCGAGCAGCAGCTTGCCCAGCTTGCTGTTCTCGTCCATGGCCGCCAGCAGCACCAGCTCGCTGGAGATGAACTGGTCGCCCTTCTGCTGCGCCAGGCGGTCGGCCTGGTTGAGCAGGCGCGCCAGGTCCTGGGACATGTTGACGTCGCCGGTAGGGTTCTGGATTTTCGGCAGGCGGTCGAGCTCCTTGCTCAATTCCTTGCGCAGGCTGTTCACGTCGAAGCCCACCTGCATCAGCAGCGGCTTGATGGACCCGCCCTGCTGGTCGAGCAAGGCCTGCATCAAATGCGCAGGCTCGATGGCCGGGTGGTCCATGCCCACCGCCAGGGATTGGGCATCGGACAGCGCCAACTGCAACTTGCTGGTCAAACGGTCTATACGCATATGTCACCTTCCTATAGGGGCAGGCCGGAGCGATGGACACACCTGATGAAGAAAAACCTGCCTGAGATACCGATATAGATGGGGGGTATTGTTCAAGATTCAAGCGGCAGGGGCTTGACCCACATCAATAACGCACACTACCCGTAGCCGCTGCCGAAGGCTGCGCTGGCCCCGTGCCTCGCTGAAGATTTTCAGGGTTCACACAGGCCAGCGCAGCCTTGCGGCAGCGGCTACGAAGTGTCGTGGTCAGGCGTTATCGAGCCAGATCAGCGACGCGAAGCGGCCGGTCTGCGGCGCACGCCGGTAGGAGAAGAAGCGTAGATCCTCGATGGTGCATTCACCACCGCCGTACACCGCGGTAATGCCCATCGCCGCCAGGCGCAGGCGCGCCAGGGCGTAGATATCGGCCATGAACTTGCCCGGCGCGGCGCCCGGCACGAAGGCTGCTGCGGTCTGCGGGTGGCTGGCCATGAAGATGTCGCGCACCTCGGCGCCCACCTCGAAGTTGCGCGGGCCGATGGCCGGGCCCAGCCAGACCAGGATCTCGCTGGCCGGCACCGCCAGGCTTTCCGCCGTGGCCTCCAGCACCCCGGCGGCCAGCCCGCGCCAGCCGGCATGGGCAGCGCCCACGCGGGTGCCGGCGCGGTCGCAGAACAGCGCGGGCAGGCAGTCGGCGGTCATCACCGTGCAGGCGATGCCGGGGGTGGCCGTCCAGCTGGCGTCCGCCTCGGCGATGACCGCCGGGTTGGCGTGCGCCACGTGGATGCCGTGCACCTGCTTGAGCCACGCCGGCTGGATGCCGAACGTGCGCGTCAGGCGCAGGCGGTTCTCGGCCACCGCCGCGGGCGCGTCGCCCACGTGGTCACCGAGGTTGAAATGCTCGAAAGGCGCGGCGCTGACGCCGCCCTCTCGCGTGGTGACGCAGGCCTTCACGTTGGCCGGTGCCGGCCAATCGGGGAAAATCAGGTCCTGCGTCAGGTCACTCATCCGACGAACGCCTCGCGGTCCTGCTTGAGCAGCGACAGCAGCCAGACGAAATCATCCGGCAGTGGCGATTCCCAGCTCATGCGCTGGCCGGTGGTGGGGTGTTCCAGCTCCAGGAAGCGCGCGTGCAGCGCCTGGCGCGGGAAGGTCTTCAGGGCATCGACCATGGTCGCGCTGGCGGCCGGCGGAATGCGGAAGCGCCCGCCGTAGGCCTGGTCACCCACCAACGGGAAGTTGATGTGCGACATGTGCACGCGGATCTGGTGGGTACGGCCGGTTTCCAGCTTGACCCGCACGTGGGTGTGCGAGCGGAAGCGCTCCAGCACGCGGTAGTGGCTGACGGCTGGCTTGCCGCCTTCCATGACCGCCATGCGCTGGCGCTGCTGGCCGTGGCGACCGATGGGGGCGTTGATCTTGCCCCCGGCGGTGACCACGCCGATGACGATACACTCATAAATCCGACTGACGGTACGGCTTTGCAGCTGCGCGACCAGCTTGGTCTGCGCCTGGATGGTCTTGGCGACCACCATCAGGCCCGTGGTGTCCTTGTCCAGGCGGTGCACGATGCCGGCGCGCGGGACATTGATGATGTCCGGCACGTGGTGCAGCAAGGCGTTGAGCAGGGTGCCATCGGCGTGGCCAGCAGCCGGGTGCACCACCAGGCCCGCAGGCTTGTTGATGACCAGGATGTCGTCGTCCTCGTAGACGATGTCCAGCTCGATGTCCTGGGCGATCCACTCGCCCTGGGCTTCCTGTTCGGCGGAAAGGGCCAGGATGGCGCCGCCGTGAACGATGTCACGTGGGCGCAGCACGCCACCGTCCACGGTCAGGCGGCCTTCTTTGATCCAGGCGGAAAGGCGCGAGCGAGAGTGCTCGGCGAACAATTGTGCGGCGACTTGATCGAGGCGTTGGCCGCCCAATTCGGACGGTACCTCTGCGCTAAGTTGTATGATCTCGGACATGCTCGGACTGTGCGGCGGCACAGCCTTTGGTTTCGGCTGCACGCTTGTGGTTAAATACGGCGTCTTTTGCCCCGAGGCTTCCACGGGGCGCTCATCATAACAGGACGGTCACGCCCAAGACAGCGGCCGTCATAGGGACGCAAGCCGCCATGCAAGTGAAACACCTGCTGCTGATCGCCATCCTCGGACTCACGGCCGCCTGTTCGTCGAAGAAGGAAGTGGTCGACGAAAACCTGAGCGAAACCGAGCTGTACCAGCAGGCGCAGGCCGATCTGGACAACCACAGCTTCACCAGCGCCACCGCCAAGCTGAAGGCGCTGGACTCCCGCTATCCGTTCGGGCGCTACGCCGACCAGGCGCAGCTCGAGCTGATCTACGCCAACTACAAGAACTCCGAGCCTGAAGCAGCCAAGTCGGCTGCCGAGCGTTTCATTCGCCTGCACCCCCAGCACCCGAACGTCGACTACGCCTACTACCTCAAGGGCCTGACCTCGTTCGACCAGGACCGCGGCCTGCTGGCGCGCTTCCTGCCGCTGGACATGACCAAGCGTGACCCGGGTGCAGCCCGCGACTCCTACAACGAGTTCGCCCAGCTGACCAGCCGCTACCCCAACAGCCGCTACGCCCCTGACGCCAAGCAGCGCATGATCTACCTGCGCAACCTGCTGGCGGCCTACGAGATCCACGTGGCCGACTACTACCTGACCCGTCAGGCCTACGTCGCCGCCGCCAACCGTGGCCGCTACGTGGTGGAAAACTTCCAGGAAACCCCGTCCGTGGGTGACGGCCTGGCCGTGATGGTGGAAGCCTACCAGCGCATGGGCCTGGACGACCTGGCCGCCACCAGCCTGGAAACCCTGAAGCTGAACTACCCTGACCACCCGCAACTGGTGGACGGCAAGTTCGTGCCGCAACAGGCCGAGGCGGACAACCGCTCGTGGCTGACCAAGGCCACCCTGGGCCTGGTAGGCACCAGCGCGCCACTGCCACCGGGTGAGACCCGCGCCAACCAGGAGCTGACCAAACAGTTCCAGGACGACAAGGACGCCATCCCGCACGAGCTGCTGCCAAAAGACCAGGGCGGTACCGCCGACGAGCCGGCCAAGCCGGTAGACGACGCACCGAAGAAGAAGCGCGGCTTCTTCAGCTACCTGACCTTCGGCCTGTTCGACTGAGCAACGCTGCATTGAAAAAGAGGCCTTCGGGCCTCTTTTTTTGTATCCGCAGAAATATATTTCTCGCCCCTGCACCTGTAGCCGCTGCCGCAGGCTGCGCTGGCCCTTTCATACACCAGATGCCCCACGGGTGTACTCGCGGACCAGCGCAGCCTGGCGGCAGCGGCTACAAAGCAGGCGCCATCAAAAAGATATCACCGCCGATACCCGGCACCGCTTGTCCCCTGCCCGGCCCGCTCCTACACTGCCGCATCTCCCTCAAGTTCGAGCCGCTGAACATGATTCGCCTGATTTTCTGGATCGCCATTGTCTTCGCCATCCTGTGGCTATGGCGCAAGATCAAGCCACGGCCCCAGGGCCCGGCCCGCACCGGCAACGACCAGCCGCTGCTGATGGTGCGCTGCGCCCACTGTGGCGTGCACCTGCCGCAGAACCGCGCGTTGGGCAACGGCCAGCAGTGGTACTGCAGCCAGGCGCACCTGGACCAGGGCCCGGCGCCACGTGAGCGCTGAGACCTTCCTGCCGGGCGGCCCCCAGGCGCGGCGCCTGCTGCGCCTGTACCATCTGTACCGCCTGACCATCGGCATCACCCTGATCCTGCTGATTTCCAGCAACATGGATGACAAGCTGCTGGAGCTGGCCAACGGCGCCTGGTTCCGCACGGGCAGCTGGGCCTACCTGTTGTTCAACATCGCCGCCGTCATCCTCCTGGAAAAGCTGCGCCCGCCCGGCCACGTGTTCGCCCTGGCGCTGCTCGACATCCTCATGCTCTCGGGGCTGTTCTACGCCGGTGGCGGCACGGGCAGCGGCATTGGCAACCTGATGATCGCCTCGGTGGCCATGAGCAACCTGCTGCTGCGCGGGCGCAACGGCCTGCTGATCGCCGCGCTGGGCAGCATCGGCATCATCTACCTGACCTTCTACCTGAACTTCCTGCGCCCCAACTCCGCCACCAACTACGTGCAGGCCAGCACACTGGGGGTGCTGTGCTTTGCCGTGGCGCTGATGGTGCAGGCCCTGACGCGGCTGCTGCGGGTCAGCGAGAGCCTGGCCGAGCAGCGCGCCAGCGACGTCACCAACCTGGAAGAGCTCAACGCGCTGATCCTGCAGCGCATGCGCACCGGCATCCTGGTGCTGGATACGGTCAACCGCGTGCAGCTGGCCAACGAAGGCGCGCTCAAGCTGATCGGCCAGTTCAACCTGGGCGGCCAATTGATCACCGCCTACTCACCGGAGCTGGTGGAGCGCCTGCTACAGTGGCGCACCAACCCTACCCTGCGCCTGCGCAGCCTGAAGTTCACGCCCACCGGCCCTTCGGTGCAGCCCAGCTTCATCGCCCTGCGCCGCGGCGAGCAGCAGCAGACCCTGGTGTTCCTCGAAGACCTCTCGCAGGTCGCCCAACAGGCCCAGCAACTCAAGCTGGCTGCCCTGGGCCGGCTGACCGCGGGCATCGCCCATGAGATCCGCAACCCGCTGGGGGCCATCAGCCACGCCGGCCAGTTGTTGCAGGAGTCGGAAAACCTCGACCCCGCCGACCTGCGCCTGACCGAGATTATCAAGGACCAGTCCAAGCGCATGAACCTGATCATCGAGAACGTGCTGCAGCTGTCCCGGCGCCGCCAGGCCGAGCCCGAGCCGCTGGACCTGCGGGCGTTCCTCGAGCGCTTCCTCGCCGACTTCCGCACCACCGCCACGCCGCGCCAGGCCCTGCACCTGTATGTTACCGACGGGCCGATCGAGACCCGCATGGACCCGCACCACCTGACCCAGGTGCTCAGCAACCTGGTGGAAAACGGCCTGCGCTACAGCGCCCACGCCCATGGCCAGGCCCAAGTGTGGCTGAACCTGTTCGTCGACCCGACCAACGGCCTGCCGATTCTCGACGTGCTGGATGATGGCCCGGGTTTTTCAGCCGATCAACTGCAACACATCTTCGAACCTTTCTTCACCACCGAAACCAAAGGAACAGGATTGGGCCTCTACATTTCCCGTGAACTGTGCGAAAGCAACCAGGCGCACCTAGACTACAAGCCACGTGAACGCGGCGGCAGTTGCCTGCGTATCACGTTCGCCCATGCACGGAAGCTGAGTTGAACATGAGCCAACGGCAAAAGATCCTGATCGTCGACGATGAGCCGGATATCCGCGAACTCCTGGAAATCACCCTGGGCCGGATGAAACTCGACACGCGCAGCGCGCGCAACGTCAAGGAAGCCCGCGAGCTGCTGGCCCGCGAGCCGTTCGACCTGTGCCTGACCGACATGCGCCTGCCCGATGGCACCGGCCTTGAGCTGGTGCAACATATCCAGCAACGCTTTCCCCAGCTGCCGGTGGCGATGATCACCGCCTATGGCAGCCTCGACACCGCCATCAACGCCCTCAAGGCCGGTGCCTTCGATTTCCTGACCAAGCCCGTGGACCTGGCGCGCCTGCGCGAGCTGGTGGCCAGCGCCCTGCGCCTGCAAGGCCCGGCCGGCAGCGAGCAGAGCATCGACGACCGCCTGCTGGGCGACTCGCCACCGATGCTGGCCATGCGCAAGCAGATCGGCCGGCTGGCGCGCAGCCAGGCGCCGGTGTACATCAGTGGCGAGTCGGGCAGCGGCAAGGAGCTGGTGGCGCGGCTGATCCATGAGCAAGGCCCGCGCGCCGAACTGCCGTTCGTGCCGGTGAACTGCGGCGCCATTCCCTCGGAGCTGATGGAGAGCGAATTCTTCGGCCACCGCAAAGGCAGCTTTACCGGCGCCGTGGAAGACAAGCCCGGACTGTTCCAGGCCTCCAACGGCGGCACGCTGTTCCTCGACGAGGTCGCCGACCTGCCGCTGGCCATGCAGGTGAAACTGTTGCGTGCCATCCAGGAGAAGGCGGTGCGCAGCATCGGCGGCCAGAGCGAGGTGGTGGTGGACGTGCGCATCCTCTGCGCCACCCACAAGGACCTGAACGCCGAAGTGGCAGCCGGGCGTTTTCGCCAGGACCTCTACTACCGCCTCAACGTCATCGAACTGCGCGTGCCTTCCTTGCGCGAACGCCGCGAAGACATCGCCCTGCTGGCCACTCGCGTGCTCAAGCGCCTGGCCCACGGCAGCGGCCTGCCCCCGGCGCAACTGAGCCCGGCGGCGCTGGAAACCCTGAAGGGCTACCGTTTCCCCGGCAACGTGCGCGAGCTGGAGAACATGCTCGAACGCGCCTACACCCTGTGCGAGAACGAGCGTATCGAGCCCAGCGACCTGCGCCTGAGCGAATCGGCCCCGACCACCGAAGGCGGCCTGCCCGACCTGACCAACGTCGACAACCTGGAAGATTTCCTCGAGAACATCGAGCGCAAGCTGATCCTGCAAGCCCTGGAAGAAACCAGGTGGAACCGCACGGCAGCGGCGCAACGGCTGAGCCTGTCGTTCCGGTCGATGCGTTATCGGTTGAAGAAGCTGGGCCTGGAGTAAAAGAACCGCTGCACCCTACGCGGCCTTCCTGGAACTACGTGGTGCCCGTGACGCGGTCTGCGACCGCTGCTACAGGGACGTCGTAGCAGCTGCCGAAGGCTGCGTCCGGGGCCCACGCGACTTTCCTGGAACTACGGCTACGCGGCTATGCCAAACGTTCGGTGGGGTTGTAGGGGGCGGGGTCGATGATCGGCTCGCGCCCCAGCATCAGGTCGGCGAACAGCTGGCACGAGGCCGGCGCCAGCACCAGGCCGTTGCGGTAGTGGCCACAGTTGAGCCACAAACCCTCGAAACCTTCCAGCCGGCCAATGAACGGGATGCCTTCCGGCGACCCTGGCCGCAAGCCCGCCCAGTGTTTCACCGGCGTCGCCTGCGCCAGCGCCGGCAACAGTTCCACGGCCGAAGCCTTGAGGCTTTCCAGCGCACTGACGGTCGGCGTCTTGTCGTAACCTTCATGCTCCAGCGTGCTGCCCACCAGGATATGCCCGTCGCGCCGCGGGATCGCGTAGCGCCCCTTGGCCAGCACCATGCTCGGCAGGAAGTCCGCCTCGCACTTGAACAAAATCATCTGGCCCTTCACCGGCTCCACCGGCAAACGCACGCCCAGGCTTTCCAGCAGGTCGCCGCTCCAGGCGCCAGCGGTCAGCACCACCTGGTCGGCACGTAGCACGCCCTCGGCCGTGTCCACCCCGACCACTGCCTGCCCGTCGCGCAGGAAGCCGCGCACCTCGCAATGCTCACGCACGGTGACGTTGGCGCAGGCCTGCAGCGCAGCCTTCAGCGACTTCACCAGGCGCGGGTTACGCACGTTGGCCACGTCGGCCATGTACACCGCGCTGCGGTAGCCACCGCCCAGCACTGGCACGTCGTCGTAGGCTGCGGAAATATCCACCTTGCTCAGGGGCCGGTTCAACCGCACCGCCCAGGCCAGGGCTTCGTCCTCGTCGGGCAGGTCCAACCAGTACAGGCCGGTGGTATGCACCTCAGGGTCGATGCCGGTGTCGGCAAACAGCCGCGCGCCCAGTTGCGGGTAGAAGTCCTGGGACCAATGCGCCAGCGCCGTCACCGCCGCGCTGTAACGCCAGGGGTACAGCGGCGAGACGATGCCGCCGCCCGCCCACGACGACTCCTGGCCCAGGCCTGAACGGTCCAGCAGGGTTATATGGCCCACGTGGGGGGCCAGGTTGAGGGCGGTCAGCAGGCCGATGACGCCGCCGCCGACGATGATCAGTTCTTGTTGTGTGGGCATGCTTGGTCCAAGGGTGAAAAGGTGATCAACGGCCCCAGCAGGTGGCCAGGCTGGTGGAGCCGCTGACAGTGCGGGTGCCATCCTGCTGCAGGGTAAAGATGCCGCAGGTATCAGATGCCATCAAGGTACCGGCAATCGGCGTGGCTGTCAGGGTATAAGTGGTCGCCAGGCGGCTGGTGAACTGCACGGTGTACCAGGCGTTGCTTGACGGCGGCGTGAAGCTCGAGGTGCCATCGGCGTAAGAACCGGTCTTAGAATAGAAACGCTCCAGGTTCTGCGCCGTCTCCGACATAAGCTCGACGATCTCCGCCCGGTGCGTGCGCCTCACGTAGTTGGTGTACGAGGGATAGGCAATGGCGGCCAGGATGCCAACGATCGCCACCACGACCATCAGTTCTACCAAGGTAAAGCCAGCTGTCTTGCTACGCATGCTCATGTTCCTTCATTGAATTTGCCGCCACATGATCCGCCCTGGCGACGTTGTCACCCCCAGCTCCCCTTGGGACTTTTTCTCGCCACTGGACAGGTTGACGATTTTCACCTGGGCGCCATTGGTCGAAAGGATAGCGTTGATGTTGGGGATACCCGTCGAGTAGTAAACCCCGGCGACGATAGTGTCACTTGAATTGACCAGCAGGTCCCCCGTGGTGTCCAGGACCGGGTAGCTGAACATGCTGCCATTGATGGCGTCCAGCTCCACAAGGTAGCCCGAGCCCTGGCTGGAACAGGGGTCGGTGGTATCGACGTAGGCCGTGGTGAAGATGATCCGCCCGTTGGTGGTCAGGGCCGGGTAGATCACCCGCTGGCCGGTCAGCTGGGTACCCAGCACCAGCGGCAGGTACCAGCCCTTGAGCGAGGCATAGTTGGTGGCCGTCGTGGATGTCAGCAAGTACTGGCTGGTGCCCACGGTGGTGATGGCGGTGATCGACTGGGGCTGCAGGTTGGCCACGGTGTAGTTGCCGGCACCGTTGTCGGCGTCCCACACCGCGTAGAACCCCTGGGCGGCGGTGGTGGTCTTGTCCGCTGTTTCCAGCAGCTTGCCAGTGCCGAAGTACACCATCTTGCCGCTGGTGGTGTTGTTGATCAGCAGCGGTTGCGCGGTAATGGGCTGGTTGGCGCCGCCTGGGGCGGTGAACAGCGGGTTGCCGGAAAACGCCACGCCCCAGCTGGCCGTGGAAGTGCTGCTGAGGTCGAACTTCCACATGTGCCCCAGCAGGTCGCCGCCGTAGGCAGCCTGCACCACGTTGGAGGCGTTGACCTTGAGCTTCACTGACGACAGCCCGTTGCTGCCGTTGGTACTCTCGGCGACGATCTCCTTGATCAGCGCACCGGTGGCCAGGTTCACCACGAACAGCGAAGCCACGCCTTTGGTGCTGCCATAGCCGTTGGCGATGAACGCGGCCCAGGTGCCATCGGGCATGCGCGCCACTTCCGGCTTCGAATAGGCGTAGCCCAGGTTGGCGAACGCCGTGGCGGTGTCGGGGCGCAATTCCCACAGCGCCTTGACCACGTTGCCGGCGGTGGCGTCGTACAGCTGGATAGCCTCGTAGGCCTTGCCACCGGCCCCGGTGCCTCCCAGCGCCAGGGTCTTCCAGCCGCTGTTGATCTGCGCATCGTAGATGCCTATCTGCCCATCGTTGAGGAACGCGTGGGCAGTGCCATTGATGTAGCCGGTGTCCGACACCTTGTACAACGATGCCAGCGCCGTCGAGGGCATGTAGGCGTAGGTCCGCGCGCCCGTCGCGGCGTTGAGGACGTTGGTGTAGCCGTCGTTGGCGTTCACCACCAGGCTGGCGGTCATGCCGGCGGCCTTGGTGGCCAGGTAGGCGGTGTACGTGGTGTCGTTGGTCAGGTCCGAAGCGGTTTGCGCGGTGGGCGATGCCAGGGCCAGGGTCGAGTTGATGATATCGCCCATCAGCACGCTGCGCGTGCGCAGCCCGGTGATGTTGGTGCCCTGGCTCCAGGCCACCAGGTTGGCACCGGTGATGCCGGTGGGCAGGTTGGCGTTGAGCACCGCCTGCTGCGCGCTCGAGTAGTTGCCGTAGGCCATGGTGATGGGCGCGGCGGTGCTGGTGTTGTACGACTCGAACAGCGGCGTGATGGTGCCTGCCGCCATGGTGGTGTTGGTGGTCCAGGTGGGCGTGGTGCCGATGACCCCGGTGCTGCTGAGTGGGTAGTTGTTGACGATGCCGCGCCAGTCCACCGGGTCATACAGGGTCTGGTAATAGGCCGTGCTCGCGCTCAGGGTGGATGAACTGGTGGTACCGGCGCCCCCGGAGCCCGCCTTGGAGGTGATGTCGCTCAACGCCGAGGACAACGCAGTGGTCAGGGTGGCGCTGTCGGTGGCCAGGTAATACTTGCCGTGGCCATAGCTGGCGGTGTCGAGCAGCATCTGGTTGCTGGCGGTGAAACCCACGGCGTAGGTCGACATGTTCTGCGTGGGGAAGTCCACCGCGTCCCAGCTCTTGCCGGCGGCATCGGTGCCGTTGCTGGCAGTGCGCATGTCGATGTCGTAGGCGAACTTGGCAAGGTCATCGAGGTACAGCGTGTCGCCCTCGGCATCGCCGTTGAGGTTGTTGCCGTCGTTGTTGATGCCGTCCCAGTTGGGCAGGTTTTTGCCACCCAGAGGATCGTTGGTCGGGAACGTCCGGTCATAGGTGGGCAGGCCGTCGGTGATCACCACGCCGAAGTTTTTCTGGCAACGCCACTGGATGGGGCTGGTGTAGGTGTTGGGCGTGGAGTTGTAGTACGGCGCCATGCCGCGCATGTAGCGGGTGATTTCGTAGTAGGTTTCTGCCAGCGGCGTGTTGGAGCTGGCGGTCAGCGCGGCGATGGAGTTCTTCAGGTTGTTGAAGTTGCTGTCCGCCGTGGCCTGGCTGACGGCGGTCACCGTGCCGCTTGCCGCCACCGGCGACAGGTCACTGATAGCCTGGGCGATCTTGCCGCCGGGGCCGGGGTCTGAGTTGGTCGGCGGGTTGAAGGTGGCCAGGCCGATGCGCAGCGCCCGGTTGGCGGTGATCAGGCTGGTGGCCACGCTGATGGCCGTGAGGATCCGCGTGCTGTTGGTCACCGTGATGGTGTTGCCGGCGATGGCCTGGGCCACCAGGTAGTTGATGTAGTTGATCGGGTAGCGGGTCAGGCCGCTGCCACGGGGGTCGGGCAGCGTCAGGCAGAGCACGGTGGTGGCATTCTTGTAGAACGAATATTGGCCGCTGCTGCAGTAGGAGGTGCTGAGATTGCCCACGAACACGTAGTCGGCGCTACCGTTGCTGATGGCGTTACCCGGGGCATAGCCACCACAGATGAACAGGATGCACCCGCGCGTTACTGCGTAGCTGGTGGGGTAAGTCAGTGCGGAGTTGAAGCCCGAGTCCATCAGGATGCTGTCCATGCTGCCGGAGTTGTCCACCAGCAGCATGAGGTTGGGCGGCACGGCGGCGGCGCTCAACAGCGGCGAAGTCGAGGGCGCGAACGCGTCAGCGGGGGTGCCGATGAACAGGGTCAGCACCAACCCCATGAGCAGGCTCAGCCACCGTGGCAATGGCTGCTTGTTACTTGACATAGATGCTCTCCACCACGCTGCGCGGGTTGGTCGTGGCTACCGCGGTGAAGCCGATGGCCGTGATGCGATAGAGCGAGGCGCTGGTGGTACCCGAGGTGTTGTTCACCGGATCGCTGGTGGTGCCCACCAACTGCACGCCGTAGAAACCGGTGGTGCCCACGGCGACCCAGGTGATGCCCGCAGTGCCGTACACCCCTGCCGCGGTGACGTTGTTGTAGTCCGACGCTGGCGGCGGCGCGCAGCCGGCGACGCCCGAGCAGGCCGTGAGGCTGTACGAGGTGGCGGCCACCGCGTTTTCGCCCACGCGCAGTGCGGCTTCGGCAGCCTGGAAGGTGGTGTTGCGGGTCTGCGCACTATTGGCCATCTTTTCCTGGAGAGTGGCGTTCTGCATGGACGAGACGCCGATCATGGTGATCAGCAGCAACATCACCAGTGCCACTAACAACACCATGCCCTGCTGCCTTCCGCCGCCGGGGGCGCAGCTGATATTTCGCAGGTTGCTCAAGGGCGCCTCCTTCAGGGCAAGCGGTTGCGAATGCCCGCCACGGCCGCGAACGTGCGCGGCTGCAATCGGCCATTGGGGTCGGTGAGGGTCAAGCTGATCCGCACACTGCGGATCAGGCCGGGCGTGACGGGTGCGGCGCTGTAGGACGTGATGGGGCTGGAAAGGCTGGTGTCGGTGGCCACGCCGAACATCACGCCGAAGCTGCTGACATTGCTCAGCAACGTGTACGCCGTGGTACCAACGGTGGTGGTCAAGGTCTGCGCGCTGCTGTTGTAGGTGTAGATGACCTTGCGGATCGGCAATGCCATCTGCCCGGTGCCCGCGGCCTTGGCGCCGCCGTAGGCCGTGGCCGGGCTGGTGATGCAATCGGTGAGAATTGTCCAATTGGGTACGCCACCACTGCTGCCGACATCACCGGTAATCAGCGTCAACACTTGCGTGGTGCCAGTGGTGACGTAGCTGATCGGCTTGGCAGCTGCCAGCTGGAAATCAGGGGCACTGGCATCGGCCGTCACCGTGGCGATGCAGCCGAACATGCCCACCATACGCACCTCCTGGAGCATTTTGCTGAGACCGTAGCGGGCGTCTTCCTGCATTGCCGCGGCGGCGTTCTGCGCCAGGTAGGTGTTTTTTGCGGAGACAAAAATCTGCGTCACCCCCAGCAGGATGACCAGCCCCAGGGTCAACGCCACCATCAACTCGATCAGCCCGAAGCCGGCTGCCTGCTTTCTCATTGGGTCACCGTGGCGTTGTTGAAAGCTCTGGAGACCAGCGTGAAGGTCTGCGTGGTGGTGGGGTTGGTTACCGTGGTGGCATTAATGGCGTTGAGTGACATTCCGGCACGCGAATCATCCCAGGTAATAGTGATGGTAATCACGTTGCTGGCGATGGCAATGGTGCCTTCCCCCGTGTTGTTGCTGAAGGTGGCGATATTGCTCTTGAAGTCGGACCAGTCGTACGCACGCGGGTTGGTGGTGTCGGTGCTGGTCGCTACGGCCTTGGCCGAGGCCAGGCTGTAATTCGCCCCACTGTTGGCGCGGATACGGTCCAGCATGTCATAGGCTATGAAGCTTGCCTGGGTACGCATGGATGAACTGTCGGTGTATTTCAAGGCATTGAGCTGGATGGCCGCTGCCCCCAGCAAGCCGATGCACATCACCAGCAAGGCCACCAGCACCTCAATAAGCGAGAAGCCCCGCTGCATCGGTTTCAAGCTCATGAGCATACCCCGCTCAATACCACGCGCCCGTTCAGGCATACCCCAAGGTTGCGGGTGACCGTAGCCTGGGTGTAGGTGAACGTGAGCGCGGCCGCCGGGTAGGTCAGCCCCCCAAGGTTGTTGAATTCGATGTAGGTGGGTGCCGTGTTGAACGTCAGGCCCGCGCTGCTGGACATGCCCGGTATGACCCGCAATGTAGTACCCGTGGAGCTCAGGGTGATGTTCAGCACGCCGGTCCAGACGCCTGGGCTGGCCGGCGTGATACGCACGCTCAAGCCGCGATTGATGGCTTCCAGCCGGGTGTAGTTGAGGGCCCGGTACAGGTCACCAGTCTCGGAGTCGGCACGGTTGTTAGCGATCAGGGTGCTGAAGGAAGGCAATGCGACAGCGGCCATGATCGCCAATATCGCCACGGTCACCACCATCTCCACCATGGTAAATCCATTACGTCTTGAATCCATTTTCCCCACTCCCCCCGGATGCGCTGGACTATAAACCAGCAGTGCCTGCGCCAAAGCACGGCACAGGATATACGGTTGTTCCAGAGGGATCAGCGTTCATCTGTACAAAGACGTCTCGGGTTTGCCACGCAAGGAGCACCGGCATGCACCAACAAGGTTTTTCACTGCTGCAATTGATGATCGCCACGGCGGTCGCGGGGGTACTGATGCATCTGGCAGTGCCCCACTACCAGGGCATGACCCAGGCACTGCGTCGCCAGGTGCTGGCGCAGGAGCTGCACGACAGCCTGCGTGCCGCGCGCACCGAGGCGGTGCTGCGTGGCCGCGATGTGCTGATGCATCCACTGGAAGGGAACTGGGCCAACGGCTGGCGGATCGTGGTGGCGCCTGACGAGGCAGTGTTACGGGTGCACCAGGGCAACCCCAAGGTGCGGGTGCAAGGCAACGGCCCGGTGCGTGAGCAGGTGCGCTTCAATGCCAATGGCTGGGGAAGGCTGGAAGGCGGCGGCTTTCTGGCCGGTACTATCCATGTGTGCGATGGGCTGGGCTACAGCGATTATCAGGTGGTGGTGGCCATGTCCGGCCGCGTGCACCTGACAAACAAAAGGGCCCATGAGGCCCTTTGTTCAGTACAACGTTCAGATCGCCTTGACGCGTAGTTCCTTGGGCATCGAGAACGTGATGTTCTCCGGGCGGCCGTCCAGTTCCTCGGCGCCCGTGGCGCCCCACGCATGCAGCTGGTCGATCACGCCGCGCACCAGCACTTCGGGTGCCGACGCGCCGGCGGTGATGCCGATGCGCTGCACGCCGTCGAACCAGGCCTTTTGCATGTCCTCGGCACCGTCGATCAGGTACGCCGGGGTGGCCATGCGTTCGGCCAGCTCGCGCAGGCGGTTGGAGTTGGAGCTGTTGGGGCTGCCCACTACCAGCACCACGTCGCACTCGTCGGCCAGCTGCTTGACCGCGTCCTGGCGGTTTTGCGTGGCGTAGCAGATGTCGTCCTTGCGCGGGCCGCCGATGTTGGGGAAGCGTGCGCGCAGGGCGTCGATGACGCGACTGGTGTCGTCCATCGACAGGGTGGTCTGGGTGACGAAGGCGAGGTTGTCGGGGTTGCGCACATCGAGCGTGGCAACGTCCTTCTCGTCTTCCACCAGGTAGATGGTGCCGCCGTTGGTGGCGTCGTACTGGCCCATGGTGCCTTCCACCTCGGGGTGGCCGGCGTGGCCGATCAGGATGCATTCGCGGCCGTCACGGCTGTAGCGGGCGACCTCGATGTGCACCTTGGTCACCAGCGGGCAGGTGGCGTCGAACACCTTCAGGCCACGGCCCGCGGCTTCCTGGCGCACGGCCTGGGAAACCCCGTGGGCGCTGAAGATGACGATGACGTCGTCCGGCACCTGGTCCAGTTCCTCGACGAAGATGGCCCCGCGGTTGCGCAGGTCTTCGACCACGAACTTGTTGTGCACCACTTCATGGCGCACATAGATCGGCGGGCCGAAGACTTCCAGGGCGCGGTTGACGATTTCGATCGCCCGGTCCACGCCAGCGCAGAAGCCACGGGGGTTGGCGAGTTTGATTTGCATGCTAGGCCTCGTGTCAGCGCGCTGGCGTCAGGCTCAAAGAGCCTTGACGTCGATGATTTCCACTTCGAAGTTCAGAGTCTTGCCAGCCAGCGGGTGGTTGAAGTCGACGGTCACTTGCGCGTCGTCGAACGCTTTTACCACGCCAGGCAGTTCAGTATTGGCCGCGTCGTTGAAAATCACCAGCAGCCCTTCCGACAGCTCCATGTCCTGGAACTGGGAGCGTGGCATGATTTGCACGTTCTGCGGGTTGGGCTGACCGAAGGCGTTCTCCGGCGGCACGACCACGGTGCGCTTGTCCCCGGCCTTGAAGCCGAAGATGGCGGCCTCGAAGCCTGGCAGCAGGTTGCCGTCGCCCACCTTGAACACGGCCGGGGCCTTGTCGAAGGTGCTGTCGACGGTGTCACCGTTTTCCAGGTGCAAGGCGAAGTGCAGGGTCACTTCGGTGTTTTGAGCGATACGCTGCTCAGTCATTGACCGCTTCTCCGGTTTTCTTGCTCTTGAACATATCCAGGGCCAGCATCACGGCGCCCACGGTAATGGCGCTGTCGGCCAGGTTGAACGCCGGGAAGTACCAGCGGTTCTGCCAGTGCACCAGCACGAAGTCGATCACGTGGCCCAGCACGATGCGGTCGTACAGGTTGCCCAGCGCGCCGCCCAATACCAGCACCAGCGCCACGGCCAGCCAGTTCTCGTTGCGCCCCAGGCGCTTGAGCCACACCAGCAGCACCGCGCTGACCACCACGGCGATCAGCGCGAACAGCCAGCGCTGCCAGCCCGAGCTGTCAGCCAGGAAGCTGAACGCCGCACCGGTGTTGTAGGCCAGGGTCCAGCTGAAGTAGTCGGGAATGACCACCATCTGCTGGTACAGGCTCAGGTTGCTCTGGAAGTAGAACTTGCTGGCCTGGTCGAGGACCAGGACCAGCACGCTCAGCCAGAGCCAGCCCAGGCGCCCGAAGCGCCCGGCATCGGCCTTAGGCATAGTGACGTACCTCACCGGCACCGCTGATGTTGTCGACGCAACGGCCGCAGATTTCCGGATGCTCGGCGTTCACGCCGATGTCATCGCGGAAGTGCCAGCAACGGGCGCACTTGGTGTAGCCGGACTTGACCACTTTCAGCTTCAGGCCCGCCACTTCGGTGACCACGGCATCGGCCGGGGCATCGACGAACGGCGCGACCGTGGCCTTGGAGGTGATCAGCACGAAGCGCAGCTCGTTGCCCAGCTTGGCCAGGTCGGCGCTCACGGTTTCGTCGGCGTACAGGGTGACTTCGGCCTGCAGGTTGCCACCGATGGCTTTCGCCGCACGCTGGTTCTCCAGTTCCTTGTTGACCGCGGTCTTCACCGCCATCACGCCTTCCCAGTACTGGCGACCCAGCTCGAAGCCTTCCGGCAGTTCGGTCAGGCCCTGGTACCAGGTGTTGAGCATCACCGATTCGTTGCGCTCGCCCGGCAGGTACTGCCACAGCTCGTCGGCGGTGAACGCCAGGATCGGCGCGATCCAGCGCACCAGCGCCTCGGAGATGTGGAACAGCGCGGTCTGGCACGAACGGCGTGCGGTGCTGTTGGCGCCGGTGGTGTACTGGCGGTCCTTGATGATGTCCAGGTAGAAACCACCCAGCTCCTGCACGCAGAAGTTGTGGATCTTGGAGTACACGTTCCAGAAGCGGTATTCGCCGTAGTGCTCTTCCAGCTCGCGCTGCAGCAGCAGGGCGCGGTCGACGGCCCAGCGGTCCAGGGCGATCATTTCCTCGGCCGGCAGCAGGTCGGTGGCCGGGTTGAAGCCCGACAGGTTCGACAGCAGGAAGCGCGCGGTATTGCGGATACGACGGTAGGCGTCGGCGCTGCGCTGCAGGATGGTGTCCGACACGGCCATTTCGCCCGAGTAGTCGGTGGCCGATACCCACAGGCGCATGATGTCGGCGCCCAGGGTGTCGTTGACCTTCTGCGGGGCGATGACGTTGCCCAGCGACTTGGACATCTTGCGGCCGTTCTCGTCCACGGTGAAGCCGTGGGTCAGCAGCTCGCGGTACGGCGCGTGGTTGTCGATGGCGCAGCCGGTCAGCAGCGACGAGTGGAACCAGCCGCGGTGCTGGTCGCTACCTTCCAGGTACAGGTCGGCGCGCGGGCCGGTCTCGTGGCCCATCGGGTGCGAACCGCGCAGCACGTGCCAGTGGGTGGTACCGGAGTCGAACCACACGTCCAGGGTGTCGCTGATCTTGTCGTACTGGGCAGCTTCGGCGCCCAGCAGCTCGGCGGCGTCCAGCTTGAACCAGGCCTCGATGCCCTCCACTTCGACGCGCTTGGCGACTTCTTCCATCAGCTCGACGGTGCGTGGGTGCAGCTCGCCGCTTTCCTTGTGCAGGAAGAACGGGATCGGCACGCCCCAGTTGCGCTGACGCGAGATGCACCAGTCCGGACGGTTGGCGATCATCGAGTGCAGGCGCGCCTGGCCCCAGGCCGGGACGAACTTGGTCTCTTCGATGGCTTTCACCGCGCGGTTGCGCAGGGTGGCGCCTTCGGTCGGCTGCTTGTCCATGCCCACGAACCACTGCGCGGTGGCGCGGTAGATCAGCGGGGTCTTGTGGCGCCAGCAGTGCATGTAGCTGTGGCTGATGGTCTCGGTGTTCATCAGCGCGCCGACTTCGGCCAGCTTGGCGATGATGTTCGGGTTGGCCTTCCAGATGAACTGGCCACCGAAGAACTCCAGCGAGTCCACGTACACGCCGTTGCTCTGCACCGGGTTGAGGATGTCGTCGTTGACCATGCCGTACTTCTTGCAGGTCACGAAGTCGTCTTCACCGTAGGCAGGCGCCGAGTGAACCACGCCGGTGCCGGCGCCCAGTTCCACGTACTCGGCCAGGTAGACTGGCGAAGTGCGGTGGTAGAACGGGTGCTGGAAGTGAATGTTTTCCAGGGCCGAACCCTTGGCGGTGGCAATGACGTTACCGGTCAGGCCGTAGCGGCTCAAGCAGGCTTCCACCAGCTCTTCGGCCAGGATCAGCAGGCGGTCACCGACGTCCACCAGGGCGTAGGTGAAGTCCGGATGCACGTTCAGCGCCTGGTTGGCCGGGATGGTCCACGCGGTGGTGGTCCAGATGACGATGGCGGCGGTCTTTTCCAGGCCCGGCAGGCCGAACGCGTCGGCCAGGCTCTGCTGGTCGGCGACGTTGAAGGCTACGTCGATGGTGTCGGATTTCTTGTCCTGGTATTCCACTTCCGCCTCGGCCAGGGCCGAACCGCAGTCGAAGCACCAGTTCACCGGCTTGAGGCCCTTGAACACGAAACCGTTCTTGACCATTTCCGCCAGGGCACGGATCTCGCCGGCCTCGTTGGTGAAGTTCATGGTCTTGTACGGGTTGGCCCAGTCACCCAGCACACCCAGGCGGATGAACTCGGCCTTCTGGCCCTCGATCTGCTCGCTGGCGTAGGCGCGGCACAGTTCGCGGGTCTTGTCGGCACCCAGGTTCTTGCCGTGGGTGACTTCCACCTTGTGCTCGATCGGCAGGCCATGGCAGTCCCAGCCCGGCACGTACGGCGCATCGAAGCCGGCCAGGGTCTTGGAACGGATGATCATGTCCTTGAGGATCTTATTGACCGCATGACCGATGTGAATGCTGCCGTTGGCGTACGGAGGACCGTCGTGCAGGACGAACTTTGGACGGTCCTTGCCAATCTCACGCAGCTTCTGGTACAGGCCAATGCTGTCCCAGCGCTGCAGAGTTTGCGGCTCGCGCTGGGGCAGGCCGGCCTTCATTGGGAAGGCGGTGTCCGGAAGGTTTAGCGTGGCTTTGTAGTCGGTCATTTCAGGCTCTTGGGTTAGCAGTTGGCCGATGCTCAAGGGCATAGGCTCGGGCGGCGGCGACATCCGCATCGATCGCCGACTTCAGCGCCTCAAGGGAGGCGAAACGCTGCTCATCACGCAGCTTGTGGTGGAATACCACCGTCAAACGCCGGCCATAGAGGTCACCGGCAAAGTCCAGCAAATGTACTTCCAGGTGGGCACTGCCATCACCTGCAACGGTTGGCCGCACGCCTATGTTGGCGACTCCCGGCCATAGCGTGCCGTCGATTTCGGCGCTTACCTGGTACACCCCGGTAAACGGTACGCGACGGCGCTTGAGCTGCACGTTGGCGGTGGGCCAGCCCAGTTGGCGGGCCAGCTTCTGGCCGTGCAGCACCCGCCCGGCAATGCGGTACGGGCGGCCGAGCAGCTGCTCGGCCAGGGAAAAATCGGCGGCGGCCAGGGCCTTGCGCACCTGCGTGCTGCTGACGCGCACGCCATCGAGCTCGACGGTCTGCGCCGCTTCCACGGTGAAGCCCTGGACCACGCCTGCCTGCATCAGGAAGTCGAAGTCGCCCAGGCGGTCGCAGCCGAAGCGGAAGTCATCCCCCACCTCCAGGTGCTGCACACCCAGGCCATCGACCAATATGGTGTCGACGAACTCGGCGGCGCTGAGCTTGCTCAGGCGCTGGTTGAAGGCCAGGCACAGCACGCGGTCGACGCCCTCCTCGGCCAGCAACGCGAGCTTGTCACGCAGGCGCGCCAGGCGCGCCGGGGCCGTCTCGGGGGCGAAGTACTCGCGCGGCTGCGGCTCGAAGATCACCACGCAGCTGGGCACGCCCAGCTCCCGGGCACGCTCGCGCAGCCGCGCCAGGATAGCCTGGTGGCCACGGTGAACACCGTCAAAGTTGCCAATAGTGGCGACACAGCCCCGATGTTGGGGCCGCAGGTTGTGGAGGCCTCGAACCAGCTGCATAACGCGCTTCTTGCTCATAAAGTGGCCGATTATAACCACACACGGGCGCTGGCGACAGGCGCCACCGCCCGCCATGGGGCACTAAACCGGAAAACCGACGCCGGACGGTCAGGCCAGCCCGCGGCGGGCAAAGTCCCGCAGCCGGAAGCCAAACGCGAACAGCACACCGAAATACACTACCACGCCTGTCAATACCAGGGCGCCCAGGCGCAGGAAACGCGCCAGCATCTGGCCGTCGGACCAGGCCGGCATATAGTGCATCAAGCCCAGCAGCACGGCGGCCATGGCAATTACTGCCAGCAACAGCTTGACGAAAAATGTCATCCAGCCCGGCTGCGGCTGGAACATGTCCTGCTTGCGCAGCTGCCAGAACAGCAGCCCGGCGTTCAGGCAGGCACCGCCGCTGATAGCCAGGGCCAGCCCGGCGTGGGCCAGCGGGCCGATGAACACCAGGTTCATCAATTGCGTGGCCACCAGGGTAAAGATGGCGATCTTCACCGGCGTGCGGATGTTCTGCTGGGCATAGAAGCCAGGGGCCAGCACCTTGATCAGAATGATCCCCAGCAGGCCCACGGCGTAGGCAATCAGTGCGCGCTGGGTCATGGAGGCGTCGAAGGCGTCGAACTTGCCGTACTGGAACAGCGCCACGGTCAGCGGCTCGGACAGCAGCGCCAGGGCCACGGAACACGGCAGCACCAGCATGAAACACAGGCGCAGGCCCCAGTCCAGGATGCGCGAGTATTCCTGGCGGTCACGGTTGGCGTAGGTCTTGGCCAGGGTGGGCAGCAGGATGGTGCCCAGGGCCACGCCCAGCACGCCGGACGGCAGCTCCATCAGCCGGTCGGCGTAGTACATCCACGACACCGAGCCCGCCGCCAGGAACGAGGCGAAGATGGTGTTGATGATCAGCGAGATCTGGCTCACCGACACACCCAGGATGGCCGGCCCCATCTGCTTCATCACCCGCAGCGCCCCGGTGTCGCGCCAGCTGAAACGCGGCAGCACCAGCATGCCGATCTTCTTCAGGTGCGGCAGCTGGTACAGCAGTTGCGCCAGGCCACCGGCCAGCACGCCCCAGGCCAGCACCATGATGGGCGGGTGGAAATAGGGGGTCAGGAACAGCGCGAAGATGATCTGCGCGATGTTCAGCAGCGTCGGGGTAAAGGCCGGCACCGAGAAACGGTTCCAGGTGTTGAGGATGGCGCCGACGAAGGATGACAGCGAGATCAGCAGTATATAGGGGAAGGTCACCCGCAGCAGGTCAGCCGTGAGCTGGAATTTTTCCGGCGTGTCGGCAAAACCCGGGGCCGTGACCCAGATGACGAACGGCGCGGCGATCATCCCCGCCACCGTCACCAGGGCCAGCACCAGGGTCAGCATGCCGGCTACATAGGCAATGAACGTGCGCGTGGCCTCCTCGCCCTGCTGGCTCTTGTACTCGGCCAGGATCGGCACGAAGGCCTGGGAGAAAGCCCCTTCGGCGAAGATCCGCCGCAACAGGTTGGGCAGCTTGAAGGCAATGAAAAAGGCGTCGGTAGCCATGCCGGCGCCGAAGATACGGGCGATCAGGGTGTCGCGCACGAAGCCCAGCACCCGCGAGATCATGGTGATGGAGCTGACCGCAGCCAGTGACTTGAGAAGATTCATCGAAAGATTTTTCTGCCTTCTGGACGAAAGAGCAGCGCGAGAATGCGCCCAACTGTGCGATACTCCGCGCCGCATCAGCAGGCAGAGCCAAAACTCGCGAGTTTACAGGTCATGCGCCAGAAGTGAATCACTTCGCTCTGGAGAGTGACCACTCAGCGGAACGTCTCACCCACCCTTGACAATAGATCCAGTCATCGGCATGATTCGCGGCCTATTTTGTTTGCTATTTAAAAAGTCTTTCGAGGAGCTCGACGGTGGCCAACTCACCTTCCGCCAAAAAACGTGCTAAACAGGCTGAGAAGCGTCGCAGCCACAACGCCAGCCTGCGTTCCATGGTCCGCACCTACATCAAGAATGTAGTCAAAGCCATTGACGCAAAAGACGCCGAAAAAGCACAAGCTGCTTACGTTCTGGCCGTGCCAGTTATCGACCGTATGGCCGATAAAGGCATCATCCACAAGAACAAGGCTGCTCGCCATAAAGGCCGTCTGAATGGCCACATCAAAGCACTGGTTCAGGCTGCCGCCTAAGCAATTGCTTGATGTACCAAAAAACCGACCCTAGGGTCGGTTTTTTGTTGCCCGCGAAAAGCTACCGCTTAAAACGTGATCAGGCCCTGGGACACGGCAATGCCGATGGCATGCCCGCGATTGGTCGAGCCCAGCTTGTGGCCCGCGTTAGCGATGTGAAAGTCCACGGTGCGCTCGGCACAGCCGATGATGCGACCAATTTCCCAACTGGTCTTGCCCATGCTCGCCCAGCCCAGGCACTCCGCCTCCTTGAGCGTCAGGCAGGTCTCTGGCGACTGTTCGATGACCATGCGCCGCTGCAAACCCTCGATCAGGTAGGGCACCAGCATGAACAGCATGCCCAGGTCATCGTCACGCCCAACCTGCACCCCCTCCCCCGCAACATGCGCCACGCTGAGCGACCCCACCAGCGTCTTGCCGCGCAGCGGAATGCTGACCCCACCCTGCAAGCCCTCGGCCGCCAGCGCCTCCCAGTACTCCCTGGAGCGCCCCCGCGCGCGACGCTGGGCACGCTCCCAGAACAGCGGCTTGAGGTGCTGGCGACAGTGGCGAGCAATAGGATCGATGTCCTGGTAGCGCTCGCGCTCATAATGCTCCAGCCAGCCACTGGGGAAGTTGGTCAATGGGCGAACGGGCTCGGCCCCTTTGACCGAACCAAACGACATCGAATAATAACGAAAGCTCATGCGCTTCAATATCCGGCGCAATCGCAACTCCCAACCGCGCTGATGAGCACGCCCCGCCAACAAGGCAAAGTCTGCCAGCAATGAACTTTCCAACAGACGAACGCTGTCGACCGACTGATTCGAAATCCGGCTTTTCATATTATTTCGCACTCAATTTACACTGCAACCATTACAAGGGGGACAGCGCTATCCCCCTCCATGGCAACACCCACGACCCATGGGCCCTGCCGTCGCGCCGGCGTGCGACGGGCGGGACACTACGCATGGACGGAAAACGTGTCAATGCGCCGAAACACTTTGGATTAGCCGGGAAGCGCAACCCTGGAAAGTGAATAACGAGGGAACATTCAGCATTGAATCAAGGCGCCACGCTTTGTTTCAACGGGTTAAAAAGATATTTTCGAAAATAGCCGATAGCAACCCACATAACAAAATTCCCGGCGCAGCAATACTGTACTTTCCCCAAGGAAACCAACCCCCCTTATTAATCAAAGATTAATTAATAACAATAATATTCAAGAGGGAATAATAGTCCCGCACATTAATCCCGCGCATAAAAAACGGCGAGCAATGCTCGCCGTTATGTGCAGCCGTCAGACCACGCCCGGTTACGGCTGGGCCCAGGGCAGGATCGGAATGGCCGTCACCGCGTTCTGCGGGCTACCCTCGATGAGGCGGTCGCTGTACACCAGGTACACCAGGGTGTTGCGCTTCTTGTCCAGGAAGCGCACCACCTGCATGGTCTTGAACACCAGCGAGGTGCGCTCCTTGAACACCTCCTCGCCATCCTTCAGGTCATCGGGCAGATGGATGGGCCCCACCTGCCGGCAGGCGATGGACGCCTCGGCACGGTCCTCGGCCAGGCCCAGGCCGCCCTTGATGCCACCGGTCTTGGCGCGCGACAGGTAGCAGGTCACGCCCTGCACCTTGGGATCATCAAAGGCCTCGACGACAATACGGTCGTTGGGGCCCACGAACTTGAACACCGTCGACACCTGGCCAATTTCCTCGGCCGAGGCAAACAACGGCAATGCCAGCAGCAGCCCGACCGCCGCCTTGATGATCACGCGCATGAGTATTCCTCAGACCAGGATGAGATTGTCGCGGTGCACCAGCTCCGGCTCGGCGATGTAGCCCAGCAGGCGCTCGATGACCTCGGAGGACTGGCCGATGATTTTCTGCGCCTCGGCAGCGCTGTAGTTGGCCAGGCCGCGGGCGACTTCACGCCCGTCGGGCGCCAGGCACACCACCATCTCGCCACGACGGAAACCGCCCTGCACACCCTTGACGCCCACCGGCAGCAGGCTCTTGTGACCTTCCAGCAGGGCCTGCACGGCACCAGCGTCCAGGGTCAGGGTGCCACGCGTCTGCAGGTGGCCAGCCAGCCACTGCTTGCGCGCTGCCAGCATGCCGCGCTCGGGCGACAGCAGGGTGCCCAGGCGCTCCCCGGCCTTGAGGCGGTCCAGCACGCGCTCCAGGCGCCCGCCAACGATAATGGTATGGGCACCGGAACGGGCAGCCAGGCGCGCAGCGCGCAGCTTGGTCTGCATGCCGCCGCGGCCCAGCGCGCCACCGGTACCACCCGCCACCGCGTCCAGCGCCGGGTCATCGGCACGGGCTTCGTAGATCAGCTGCGCATCGGGGTTGTTGCGCGGGTCGGCGTCGAACATGCCGTCACGGTCGGTGAGGATCACCAGCAGGTCAGCCTCCACGAGGTTGGCCACCAGGGCCGCCAGGGTGTCGTTGTCGCCGAAACGGATCTCGTCGGTGACCACCGTGTCGTTTTCGTTGATGACCGGGATCACCCCCAGCTGCACCAGGGTGCGCAGGGTGCTGCGGGCGTTCAGGTAGCGCTTGCGGTCGGACAGGTCGTCGTGGGTCAGCAGGATCTGCGCCGTGTGCCGTCCATGCTCGGCAAAGCTCGACTCCCAGGCCTGCACCAGGCCCATCTGGCCAATGGCAGCTGCTGCCTGCAGTTCGTGCATGCCACTGGGTCGCTTGGCCCAGCCCAGGCGGCTCATGCCGGCCGCTACCGCGCCCGACGACACCAGCACCAGCTCCACGCCAGCCTCGTGCAGCGCCACCATCTGCTCAACCCAGACGCCCATGGCGGCACGGTCCAGACCCTTGCCGTCAGCTGTCAGCAACGCGCTGCCGATTTTCACGACCCAGCGCTGCGCACCCGTCACCTTGCTCCGCATGTTCTTCCAACCTATGCCCGGGAGAATTAATTCGTAGAAACCAAAACGCCGCTCCCTGGGGAGCGGCGCTGTAGTTTACTACGGGTCCTGCATCAAGCGGTGTGTCAGTTACGACCTCTTCGCGGGCAGAGCCCGCTCCCACAGAGCCCGTGACCAGCCTCAACGCGTGGGAGCGGGCTCTGCCCGCGAAGAAAACACCACCAATCAGTCGCGCACGTAGATGATTTCCGGACCGTCTTCAGCGTCCTCTTCATCCCAGAAGCTGTCGTCCTCGCCAATGTCGTGGACGCTCTTCACGCCGCTGCGGCGCAGGGCACGGGCATCGTCCAGGGCTTGCAGCTGGGCGCGCGCCTCGTCTTCGATGCGCTGGTCCAGGTCACGCAGCTCTTCGGCGTAGGCCGGGTCGTTGGCCAGGCGGTCGGCACGGTCTTCCAGGTAGCGCATCAGGTCGCGAGTCAGGCGCTCGGTCCCTTCCTTGGCGATGGCCGAGATCACGTAGACCGGACCTTCCCACTGCAGGCGCTCGACGATTTCCTTGACGCGCGCCTCGTGCTCTTCTTCCAGGATCTGGTCGCACTTGTTCAGCACCAGCCAGCGCTCGCGCTCGGTCAGCGACGGGCTGAACTTGGTCAGCTCGTTGACGATGACTTCAGCAGCATCGGCCGGGCTGGTTTCGTCCAGCGGCGCCATGTCGACCAGGTGCAGCAGCACGCGGGTACGCGCCAGGTGCTTGAGGAAACGAATGCCCAGGCCAGCACCGTCGGAAGCACCTTCGATCAGGCCGGGAATGTCGGCGATGACGAAGCTCTTCCAGCGGTCGACGCTGACCACGCCCAGGTTCGGCACCAGGGTGGTGAACGGGTAGTCGGCGACTTTCGGCTTGGCGGCCGAGACCGAGCGAATGAAGGTGCTCTTGCCGGCGTTCGGCAGGCCCAGCAGGCCAACGTCGGCCAGCACTTTCATTTCCAGCTTCAGGTCACGCTGCTCGCCCGGCTTGCCTGGCGTGGTCTGGCGTGGCGCACGGTTGGTGCTCGACTTGAAACGGGTGTTACCCAGGCCGTGCCAGCCGCCATGGGCAACCAGCAGGCGCTGGCCGGCCTTGACCAGGTCGCCGATGATTTCCTGGGTGGCCGCGTCAATCACGGTGGTGCCGACCGGCACGCGCAGCTCCAGGTCTTCACCCTTCTTGCCGGTGCAGTCGGTGCTGCCGCCGTTCGAACCGCGCTCGGCGTCGAAGTGACGGGTGTAGCGGTAGTCCACCAGGGTGTTCAGGTTTTCGTCGGCGATCATGTAGATCGAGCCGCCGTCACCACCATCACCACCGTTGGGGCCACCGTTCTCAATGAACTTTTCCCGGCGGAAGCTCATGCAGCCATTGCCGCCGTCGCCTGCTTTTACCCGGATGGATACTTCATCAACAAATTTCATGAAAAACGCCTCTCGCCTTACGGACGAGCCAAAAAAAGCAAAGACATAAGGCTCTTGCAAAAATGAGCGCGGCGGACCCCATCAACGATACTCGCGCCAGCGGCCCATGCAAACCTTTGCAAGAGACTCACCCCACAAACGAAAAAGCCCCGTCGCGAGACAGGGCTTTCCAAGCGAACTCGCGATTAGGCCGCGACTACGCTCACGTAACGACGACCGAAGGCGCCTTTTACTTCGAACTTGATCACGCCTTCGACTTTAGCGAACAGAGTGTGATCTTTACCCATGCCAACGCCGTAGCCAGCGTGGAATTGGGTGCCGCGCTGACGCACGATGATGTTGCCTGCTTTGATAGCCTGGCCGCCATACATCTTCACGCCAAGGCGTTTGGCTTCTGAGTCGCGACCGTTACGGGTACTACCACCAGCTTTTTTGTGTGCCATGAGTCAATTCTCCTAGTGAGGAATTAGGCTGAAATTAAGCCTGAATACCGGTGATTTTGATCTCGGTGTACCACTGGCGGTGGCCCATGCGCTTCATGTGGTGCTTACGACGACGGAACTTGATGATACGAACCTTGTCGTGACGACCTTGGGAGATCACTTCAGCAACAACGGTAGCGCCAGCAACAACTGGTGCGCCGATGTTGACGTCGTCGCCATTGGCGACCAGCAGAACGCGATCAAAGGTAACGGATTCGCCAGTGGCGACTTCCAGTTTCTCGATCTTCAGGTACTCACCCGGGGCGACTTTGTACTGCTTGCCACCGGTAACAATTACTGCGTAAGACATGGTATTTCTCCGATAATCCTGCTCACCCAGCTCTTTATAAGTAGAGTGTCGGCTGGCATGGCTGCATGGGGTGGAACGACCCAAATGCAATTGCGTAAGGCAGGTGCTGCCCAGGAAGTTCAGGGTGCGCGATTGTACGCAAGCCCCGCCCGCCTTGCAATAGGCCGTCCATCGCGCCTTGACAGGGCCGGACCTGAGACCTAGCATGCCGCGCAACCCTTCTGGAGCACCTGTCGCTGATGCAACCCCAAGCTTTCTACCGCGCGGTGGCGGACGATTTCAACGCCGTCGACGTCATCATCAAGAAGCAACTGACTTCGCGCGTACCGCTGGTGTCGAAAATCGGTGACTACATCACGTCGGCCGGGGGCAAGCGCCTGCGTCCTTTATTGGTGCTGCTGTGCGGCAAGGCCCTGGGGCGCGAAGGCGACCAGTTGCGCCTGCTGGCGGCCACCATCGAATTCCTGCACACCGCCACCCTGCTGCACGACGACGTGGTCGACATGTCCGGCATGCGCCGTGGCCGTTCCACCGCCAACGCCATGTGGGGCAACGCCCCCAGCGTGCTGGTAGGCGACTTCCTGTACTCGCGCTCGTTCGAGATGATGGTCGAGCTGGGCTCGATGCCGGTCATGCGCATCCTGTCCCAGGCCACGCGCGTCATCGCCGAGGGCGAGGTGCTGCAATTATCCAAGGTTCGCGACGCCAGCACCACCGAAGAAGTGTATATGGAAGTTATTCGCGGCAAGACCGCGATGCTCTTCGAAGCGTCCACCCACAGCGCCGCGGCCCTGGCCGAAGCCACGCCAGAGCAGGCCGAAGCGCTGCGCACCTTCGGCGACCACCTGGGCGTAGCCTTCCAACTGGTCGACGACCTGCTGGACTACAAGGGCGACGCCGAGACCCTGGGCAAGAACGTCGGTGACGACCTGGCCGAGGGCAAGCCGACCCTGCCGCTGATCTACACCATGCGCGAAGGCACCGCCGAGCAGGCTGCCCTGGTGCGTCGTGCCATCCAGAAAGGTGGCATCGAAGACCTGGAAAGCATCCGCGCCGCCGTGGAAAGCTCCGGCGCCCTGGCCTACACCGCCAACCTGGCCCGCGACTACGTGAAGCGCGCCATTGCCTGCCTTGATGTGCTGCCGCCCAGCGAATACCGCGACGCGCTGGTCGAGCTGAGCGAATTCGCCGTAGCTCGTACGCACTGATACCTGTGGGAGCTGGCTTGCCAGCGAGCCTTTAGACCCTAACAGCTCGCTGGCAAGCCAGCTCCCACAGGCTTGTCAATTCCGCAGATCCCCCGCCGGGTTAAAAACCCTATACAATGCGCGCCTTTATTTTGCCCGCACCGAGGATCCCGCGTGAGCACTCTGCCTGCCTGCCCCAAATGCAACTCCGAATACACCTACGAGGACGGCACCCAGCTGGTGTGCCCGGAATGCGCCCACGAGTGGTCGGCCAGTGGTGAAACCGAGGCTGGCGGCGATGACGCGGTGAAGAAGGACGCGGTAGGCAACGTGCTGCAGGACGGCGACACCATCACCGTGATCAAGGACCTCAAGGTCAAGGGCACTTCGCTGGTGGTCAAGGTCGGCACCAAGGTGAAGAACATCCGCCTGTGCGACGGCGATCACGACATCGACTGCAAGATCGACGGCATCGGCCCGATGAAGCTGAAGTCCGAATTCGTCCGCAAGGTCTGAGCCGACGAATGGTTGCGAGGCTGCCCGCTGCGGCCTCCGCCCACCTCCCCCGCCCCGCCGCGAAAAAATTGACGCGATAGATCCTTGCTATTCTTTGAATAAGAATTATTCTCATTGAACGCTTTCAAGGAGAATCATCATGACCTATCTCATCGACGCCTGGCTGGACCGGCCACACCCTTACCTGCGCATCCTCCATCGGGAGACGGGCGAAGTGTGTGCGGTGCTGGAAGAAGAAGCGCTGGACGAACTGCGCGACCAGGGGGACCTGGACCTGTCCGGGTTGAGTTCCAGCGAGCCGATCGTGCTCAAGGAGCTGGTGCGCAACCTGTTTCTGTTCTGCTATGCCCGAGCGTTGCGCCCGGTAAGCAGCCTGCATTGAACCCTTGGCATATCCTGAATACAAACTCTGCCCTTGTGGGAGCGGGCTCTGCCCGCGAAGCAGACACTGCTGTAGAACTGAAGCTACGCGGTGCACTTTTCGCGGGCAGAGCCCGCTCCCACAGGGCGAGCCAACACTAGCGCTTACAGTACGTCCAGCAGCTCTACGTCGAACACCAGCACGCTGTGCGGCGGGATGCTGCCAACGCCCTGGGCACCGTAGGCCAGTTCGCTTGGCACGTACAGGCGCCATTTGCTGCCGGCGTTCATCAGTTGCAGCGCCTCGGTCCAGCCTGCGATCACGCCGCTGACCGGGAACTCGGCCGGCTGGCCACGCTCGTAGGAGCTGTCGAACACGGTGCCGTCGATCAGGGTGCCGTGGTAGTGGGTGCGCACGCTGTCATCGCGCGAAGGCTTGGCGCCTTCACCGGCGGTCAGCACTTCGAACTGCAGGCCCGAAGCCAGGGTGGTGATGCCGTCGCGCTTGGCGTTTTCAGCCAGGAACGCCAGGCCAGCGCCAGCGGCCGCTTCGGCCTTGGCAGCCGCTTCGGCTTGCATCACTTCACGAATGACCTTGAAGCTGGCAGACAGGTCTTCCTGGCTGACGCGGCTTGGCAGGCCGTTGAAGGCGTCGGTCAGGCCGGCCAGGATGGCGTCCAGGCTGACACCCGGCGGAGGGTTGTCGCGCAGCTGGTCACCCAGCTGACGGCCAATGCCGTAGCTGACGCGGGTTTCGTCGGTGGACAGGTTTACTTCGGACATCTTCGTGCTCCGCTGCAGGGCCCGGCAGCGGCAACCATGACGTCGCCTGCCTCCCCGGGCCCAAACCAAAAGGGCAAGCAGACTAGCACACTGAAGTGGCCAGTCCAGCCTGCCCGGGCCGTCAGTGGCGGGAGCGGAAGGAGATGGGCACGCGCAGGTCTTCCTCGGCGCTGTCGCCCAGGCCGCACATCTCATCATGCACCGAGCCGTGCACCAGGTGGAACGGCATGGCCGGCAGGGTCTGCAGCAGGTCGCGGGCATGCTCCACCGAGCGCAGGTGCAAGGCGTGGCCGGTGGCGTCGTTGAGCGGGTGGGACTTGCCGTGCATGCGGGCTTCAAGCAGGTAGATGCCGCCTTCGAGCGAGATCAGGTTGAGCTCGTCGATCATGCCGGCATTGGCGTGGGTGGTCAGTTCCTGAAAATTCATGACTGCACCTCAGGTAATTCGAATGGATGTCACCGCTCATTTTTCGTACAGCGGCGCACAAAGCACAAGGCGGCCGCCACGCCGCCCGTCCGATAGCTGTCGGTCAGTGCTTGGTGATCTTGTCCAGGTAACCCATGGCGAACGCGGACACCACGAAGGTCATGTGGATGATCACGTACCACATCAGGTATTGCGGCTCGATGTTGCGCGCGTCCATGAACATGCGCAGCAGGTGGATCGAGGAAATGGCGACGATGGACGCGGCCACCTTCATCTTCAGCGAACTGGAGTCCATCTTGCCCAGCCAGCTGAGCTTCTCCTCGCCTTCGTCGACGTCCAGCTGCGAGACGAAGTTCTCGTAGCCCGAGAGCATCACCATCACCAGCAGGCCACCCACCAGCGCCATGTCGATCATCGACAGCAGGACCAGGATCAGGTCTGCCTCGCCCATGGAGAACACGTTGGGGATGACGTGGAAGACCTCCTGGAAGAACTTCAGGGCCAGCGCCAGCAGCCCCAGGGACAAGCCCACGTAGATCGGCGCCAGCAACCAGCGCGAGGCGTACATGGTTTTTTCGATAAAGCGTTCCATTGAAAACTGCACCTGGGCGGTAAAATCGGGACGCGATTATACCTGCCAAGTGCACACTCTTGTGGGAGCTGGCTTGCCGGCGAGTTTTTGAAGGCCCTCAAAAACTCGCCGGCAAGCCAGCTCCCACAAATTTCCCACCGCGACATTCAAGACGAACAGCGGTGACAGCGCTCGCCGTTGATCTTGCGCAGCTGCGCCTGCAAGTGCAGCGACCAGATCTGCGGGTCACCCGCCACCTGGTAGCCGTGCAGCGTCAGGCTGTCGACGATGGCCTCCATCACCGACTCGGCCACCGTGGGGCCGGGGAAAGGCCCCTGGGACTTGATGGCGGAGGGTTGTTCGCCGGCCATGCCAGCGGCAAAAAGCAGTGTCCACATCCCGGTATCACCGGCCAGTGGGCGTATGCTGCATTCGATTCGGGTCACCAGACCCAGGCATTGGCGAGTAAGGCTGAGGTTGCGCGGCATGGCGTCGCTCCTCAATAAAGCTTTTGCTTCAACCTTCAAGGGAAGGCTGTTTCAATCCTGCGACCCGTGGCTATCCATGCCCTGAGGATAGAAGAAAACCTGGGCTGGCAATGTGCGACTGCGCAGTCAGGCGCCGAATGGTCATCCGGCGCCCTCCCCGCCTCAGGCTGGCTTGACCTGGGCCAGTTCGGCCTCGGCGTGCTCCTTCTCGGCTTCCTTGAGGTCTTCCTCGCTGATCATCTCGGCAATTTCCCGCAGGCGCTCCACCACCCGCGCGTTGACGCTGCCCTCGGGGAACTCGCCGTTGGCGTCCGGCGAACCGGCGTCCTCGCCCACCAGCAGGCTCAGGGCCTCGTCGGCCTGGCGCACGGCGTAGACGTGGAACTGCCCGGCACGCACGGCCTGCAGCACCTTCTCGTCGAGCATCAGGGTGGCGACGTTGGCGTGAGGGATGATGGCCCCCTGCTCGCCGGTCAGGCCGCGGGCCTCGCACAGGCGGAAGAAGCCTTCGATCTTCTCGTTGACCCCGCCTACCGCCTGCACTTCACCGAACTGGTTGATGGAGCCAGTGATGGCGAAGCACTGCTTGAGCGGCGTGCGCGACAGCGCCGAGATCAGCGTGCAGGCCTCGCCCAGCGAGGCGCTGTCGCCGTCGACGTAGCCGTAGGACTGCTCCAGCGCGATGCTGGCCGAGATCGCCAGGGGGAATTCCTGGGCGTAGCGGCTGCCCAGGTAACCGGTGAGGATCATCACCCCCTTGGAGTGGATCGGCTGGCCCAGGTTGACCTCGCGCTCGATGTCGACGATGCCGCTGCCGCCCGGGTACACCGTGGCGGAGATGCGCGCCGGCACGCCGAAGGCCGAATCACCGACCTCCAGCACCGTCAGGCCGTTGCACTTGCCCACGGCGGCGCCGTCGGTGTCGATCAGGATGATGCCCGCCAGCATGTCGTCGAGGATCCGCGCCGACACCCGTCCGGTGCGCGTGGCCTTGGCCTTCAGCGCGCGGTCGATGTGGCCGGCGTCGGTCATCTCGTCGTTGGCCAGGTGGCGAATGAAGTCCGCCTCGCTGACCAGCTGGAACAGGTCGCCGATACGTGCCGACAAGCGCCCCTGGTGTTCGGCCAGGCGCGCGCTGTAGGTGGCCAGGCGCGCCACGGCGTCGGCCGTCAGCGGTGCCATGCCCTCTTCCGAGGTGCGGGTCTTGAGCAGCTGGGCGAACTGCTCCAGGCTCTCGTCGACCATGGGAATGTCTTCGTCGAAGTCCACCAGCACCCGGAACATCTCCTGGAAGTCCGGGTCGGCGTCCTGCAGCGCGTAGTACAACTGGCGCGAGCCGATGATGATGACCTTGACCTGCAAGGGGATCATCTGCGGCGTCAGGGTGACGGTGGCCAGGCGGCCGTACTCGCCCAGCGGCGATTCCATCTTCAGCTTGCGCGACTGCAGGGCGCGCTTCAGGGCGTCCCACACGAAAGGCTCGCCGAGCATTTTCTCGGCTTCCAGAATCAGGAAACCGCCATTGGCGCGGTGCAAGGCACCCGGGCGCAGCTGCCGGTAGGTGGTGTACAGTGCGCCCTGGTCGGTGCTGTATTCGATGCGGCCGAACAGGTTGTCGTAGGTAGGGTGCGGCTCGAACACCACCGGCGCGCCGCCATTGCCCGGGTGGCCGACCACCAGGCTGGGGGCGTATTGCTCTTCGAGCAGCTTGCGCGCCTGGGCGTCGGTCTTGCTGTCGTCCACCAGTTGCTCGACCACGGTCTTGAGCAGGTACACCTGCATGGCCTGCAGGTAGGCGCACACCGCAGCGTTCTCGGCGTATTTTTCCGACAACGGCGACAGCAGCGGCTGCAGGGCCAGGGTGATGGTTTCCTCGTTCAGCTGGCGCAGCTGGTTGCCCGACTCGCGCTTCCACTGGGGCAGGCTGGCCAGCTCCTCGTTGAGGCGCTCTTCGAGGTCGGAAATGTCCGAATGGAAACGCTCGCGGTCGGCCTCGGGCAGCTGGGCAAACTCGGCCTCATCCAGCGCCTTGCCGTCGAGCATGGGCGTGAAGGCGATGTTGCTGCTGTCACGGTACAGGGCCACGTCCTTCTCCAGCGACAGGCGCTCGATCACGTCCAGGGCGCGGTCATAACGCTGGTTGAAGGCGCGGTCGATGCCGCTCTTCTTCTGCTGGTAGGAAGGGTGTTCGAACACCGCCGGGAAGGTCGACAGCAGGTTGTCGATCAGCCCGCCGATGTCGGCGATGAAGGCGCTGGCGGTGCCAGGCGGCAGTTCCAGGGCGCGCGGCTCGCGCGGCTCGTCGAAATTGTTGACGTACACCCAGTCCGGCGGGGTCTGCAGGCGCTTGCCTTCGGCCTTCAGGTAGCGTTTGACGAACGAGAAGCGGCCGGTGCCCGGCTCGCCCATGACGAATACGTTGTAGCCGGGGCGTGGCATGGCCACGCCGAATTGCAGCGCCTCCACGGCGCGTTCCTGGCCAAGCACACCGCGAAAGGGCTCCAGATCATTGGTGGTGGAGAAGCTGAACTGTTCAGCGGAAAACGGACGGGTCAGCGCTTCTGGCGCAAGACGCAAGCTGGCAGCAACAGGATCAGGCATCGGGCATCCTTACTTCGGCGGGGCAGATGACGGCATTCTGGCGCCGATAAGCGCCAGCCTGCAAGCGACATGCGCGGTGGATGCGGACGCGGCGTTGCGGCCGCTGCTACGGGGATGGGTGTCAGGCTCAAAAGGCAGTTTTTCAGTTGAACTGTGAATCCCCGCCTAAACTCCAAACTGCGTCCTGGAGCCGTGCCGTCCCAGGTAGTCCTGAACCTTGAGCTTTGCACCTTCAAAAGAGAACAAAGCTATGAAACGGATTCTTCTGGGTACGCTCTTCACTGTTGTCTCGCTGAACGCCATGGCCCAGGCCCCTGGCGGCCCGGACTGCGGTTGGGGGAACATGCTGTTCCAAGGCCAGCGCGGCACCCCCGCCCACTTCCTGGCATCCACCACCAACGGCACCTCGGGCAACGCCACCTTCGGCATGACCTCGGGCACCAACGGCTGCTCCACCAACGCCGCGCTCACCTACGGTGGCAAGTCGTGGATCGCCATGAATGGCATGATGAATGAACTGTCCGAGGACATGGCCAAGGGCCAGGGCGAAGCCCTGACCACCTACGCCGTGGTACTGGGCGTGGCGCCACAGGACCGCGCCTACTTCGAATCCGTCACTCACCAGCACTTCCAGGACATTTTCACCACCGCCAACGTCACCGCCGACGATGTCCACGCCAACACCCTGCACGTGCTGAAAAACGACCCTCGCCTGGCCAAGTACGCAACCGAGGCCTAAGCTCGAACCGCCCGCCCTTCGGGGCGGGATTTCCACGCCACTGCGGCACGCCTTTTCGTCCATCTGATTTAGTTGCCAAAGATGCTCAAACGCCTTGCTTACCTGGCGCTCTGTGTCTGCGCCCCGCTGCATGCCGCACCTCACGTGGATCCATCCCGCATCACCGCCTTGGCAGCCGACCCGTACTGGCTCGCCCTGGGCCACTACACCCCGGCCAAACTGGATGGCTGGCGCAGCTACGTCGATGACAGGCGCTTCTTCCTGGCCGCCGACGGCGCCCACCACCCGGACCAGGAACTGGCGGCCACGGTCACGGCGCTGTACGCCCCTGCCAGCCTGGGCAACCAACAGGCCCAGTGCGTGTTTCCCGCGCGCACCCGCTGGTTGCGGCAACAGCTGGACCTGCACGATTTGCCCACGCCCGAGTGCAGCGAATTCCAGCAGTGGTACAAGGAAATCTCCCCCCACCACACCGTGCTGGTGTTCCCCGCGGCCTACCTCAACAGCCCCTCGTCCATGTTCGGCCATACCCTGCTGCGCATCGACCAGGCCGAAGCCAGGCAGGACAAGACCGCTCTGCTGAGCTCGGCGATCAACTTCGGCGCCTACATCGAGGGCAACGACAACAGCATCCTCTACGCCTGGAAGGGCCTGGCGGGCGGCTACCCGGGCATGTTCTCGCTGGTGCCCTACCAGCAGAAACTGGCCGAATACCGCAGCCTGGAGAACCGCGACCTGTGGGAGTACCACCTGGACCTGACGCCCGAGGAAACCGGACGCATGGTGGAGCACGTGTGGGAGCTCAAGCAGATCCGCTTCGACTATTTCTTCTTCGACGAAAACTGCTCGTACCGCCTGCTGGAGCTGCTGCAAGTGGCGCGCCCCAGCCTGCGGTTGACCGGGCAATTCCCGCTGACGGCCATCCCCACCGACACGGTGAAGGCGGTGAAGCAGGCGGGCATCGTCGGCGAGATCGATTACCGGCCTTCCCGCGAGCGGGAGCTGCTGGCCCGTGCCAAGCCCCTGGATGCCGATGAGCAACAGTGGGTGCTGAAGGTGGCCGCCGACACCGGGCAGTTGCAGAACCCCGCCTACAGCGCTTTGCCGGCCCCGCGCCGGGCGCTGATCCAGGACGCCGCCTACCGTCTCGAGCGCTACCGCGCCACCGCCCAGGAGCGCGACCCGGCCAGCGCCCAGCGCAGCTTCCAGCTGCTGCGCGCCATCAGCCAGAACCCCCCGCCGGAGCTGCAGGTAGAGCGCCCCGGCCTGCCAGAAGACGGCCACGACTCGCGCACCTGGCAGGTGGCTGCGGGCAACCGCGACGGCAAGAACTTCGCCGAGTATGGCCTGCGCATGGCCTACCACGACCTCAACGACAACAGCGAAGGCTTCCCCCTGGGCGCGCAGATCGAGATCCTCAATACCAGGCTGCGCCAGTACGAGGGCAACCGCTGGCAGTTGCAGCGCCTGGACCTGGCCACCATCCGCTCCATGACCCCGCGCAACGAGCTGCTGCAGCCCTTGTCCTGGCAGGTGACCGGCGGCCTGGAACGGGTGCTGGGCAAGCACGGCGGCGAGACCCTGGTCAGCCACGTCAACGGCGGCGCCGGCGGCACCTGGCAACTGGGCGAACACACCCTGGCGTTCGCCCTGGGCACCGCGCGGCTCGAACACAACAATGACTTCTCGGCCATGCTCTCCCCCGCCGCCGGCTTCGACAGCGGCCTGCTGTGGCGCAACCGCCTGGGCAACCTGCGCCTGGAGGCCCAGGGCGACTACTTCCTCAACGGCGAAGTACGCCGCACCCTGAGCCTCAACCAGCAGTGGGAGCTGTCACGCAACCTGGGCCTGCGCTTGAGCGCCCAGCGCGACTTCAGCGAGCTTGCAGGGCCACGCAACGAGGTGATGGTGGAGCTCAAGTGGTACCACTACTGACAATTCCATCACACGGCGTTGACGGGGCAGCAACCAAATCGAACCTAGACTTGACTCACGGGTCCACCGTTTGACCGTCGCAGTTTCCAGGCGGGAGCGGTGGGCATGAAACGGGAGTCGGATCATGTGGCGCTGTGTGGTGGTTTTGATGGTGGTGGCGCTGGCGGGATGCCAGTCCACCCATGAGCAAATGGTCAGCCAAGGGTACCCGCCGGGTTACGCCGACGGGTTCAAGGATGGCTGCGGCAGTGGCCGGGAAGCGGCAGGCGTCAACGGCTTCTTCCGCAAGGATGTGCCGCGTTACCTCAACGAGAAGGTCTACGCCACCGGCTGGGACGACGGCTTCAGGCAATGCCAGGCCAGCGCCAGCGCGCAGCCGGACCAGAGCGACTGGAGCGTGCAGCACGGCGACGACCGCGAGCGGGCGTGGCAGCAGCAGAAAACCCAGGGCGAAGGCCGCGCGTACCACCCTTGATTGCTGCCGACCAACAAATGCGTAGCCGCTGCCGCCAGGCTGCGCTGGCCAGCGTGAACCCTGAAGATTTCCAGCGAGGCATAGGGCCAGCGCAGCCTGCGGCAGCGGCTACGCGTTTGCGGTACGGCCCATAAAAAACGGGGCCCGAAGGCCCCGTTTCTGTTTACGCCAGTTTCTTGTGGCGTACCCGGTGCGGCTGGGCCGCTGCGTCGCCGAGGCGCTTCTTGCGGTCGGCTTCGTATTCGGTGTAGTTGCCTTCGAAGAACACGGCCTGCGAATCATCCTCGTACGCCAGGATGTGGGTCGCAACGCGGTCCAGGAACCACCGATCGTGAGAGATCACAATGGCGGCGCCAGGGAAGTCCAGCAGCGCTTCTTCCAGCGAACGCAGGGTTTCCACGTCGAGGTCGTTGGATGGTTCGTCGAGCAGCAGGACGTTGCCGCCCTCTTTCAAGGTCAGGGCCAGGTGCAGGCGGCCACGCTCACCACCGGACAGGTCCTTGACGAACTTCTGCTGGTCGCCGCCCTTGAAGTTGAAACGGCCGACGTAGGTGCGCGACGGGATCTCGTAGTTGCCGATGCGGATGTTGTCCGAGCCGTCGGATATCTGCTGGAACACGGTCTTGCTGCCGTCCAGGTCGTCACGGCTCTGGTCCACGCAGGCCAGCTGCACGGTTTCACCGATCTCGATGCTGCCCGAGTCCGGCTGTTCCTTGCCCATCAGCATGCGGAACAGGGTCGACTTACCGGCACCGTTACCGCCGATCACGCCGACGATGGCGCCCTTGGGCATGGCGAACGACAGGTTGTCGATCAGCACACGGTCGCCATAGCCCTTGGTGACGTTCTTGAACTCGATGACCTTGTCACCCAGGCGCGGACCGGCCGGGATGTAGATCTCGTTGGTTTCCGAACGCTTCTGGAATTCCTGCGACTGCATTTCCTCGAAGCGCTGCAGACGAGCCTTGGATTTCGACTGGCGGGCCTTGGCGCCCTTGCGCACCCACTCCAGCTCTTCCTTCATGGCCTTTTCATGGGCCGACTGCTGCTTGGATTCCTGGGCCAGACGGTCGGACTTGGCTTCCAGCCAACCCGAGTAGTTGCCCTCGTAAGGAATGCCGGCGCCGCGGTCCAGTTCCAGGATCCAGCCTGCCACGTTGTCCAGGAAGTAACGGTCGTGCGTGATCGCTACCACGGTGCCCGGGAAGTCGTGCAGGAAGTGCTCCAGCCAGGCTACCGAGTCGGCGTCCAGGTGGTTGGTCGGTTCGTCGAGCAGCAGCATGTCGGGGGCCGACAGCAGCAGGCGGCACAGGGCCACGCGGCGCTTTTCACCACCCGACAGGTGTTCTACCTTGGCGTCCCAGGCCGGCAGGCGCAGGGCGTCGGCCGCCACTTCCAGCTGGCGCTCCAGGTTGTGGCCGTCGCTGGCCTGGAGGATGGCCTCGAGCTTGGCCTGTTCGGCAGCCAGTTTGTCGAAATCGGCATCCGGATCGGCGTAGGCGGCATACACTTCATCGAGGCGCGCCTGGGCGTCCTTGATGACGCTGACCGCTTCTTCCACCACTTCACGCACGGTCTTGGCCGGGTCAAGTTGTGGCTCCTGCGGCAGATAACCCACGTTGAGCTCGGGCATCGGGCGGGCTTCACCGTCGAATTCCTTGTCGACGCCGGCCATGATTTTCAGCAGGGTGGATTTACCCGAGCCGTTGAGGCCCAGCACGCCGATCTTGGCGCCAGGGAAGAACGACAAGGAAATGTTTTTGAGAATTTCCCGCTTCGGCGGCACAACTTTGCTCAGCCGATGCATGGTGTAGACGTATTGAGCCATGAGAAACCTGGTGACAGTAGACAGATGAAGAATCCGCGAGATGGTCAAAGCTACCGGAATGCGCGAGACAGGGCAAACGACCTGCAAGCACTAGTGGCACATGGCCATAAAACAAGGCATGCTAGCCGCCCTTCGGGCGTCCGGCTTATAGTGCGCGCAGTTTATGGCCAGGGGGCCCTTTGCAGCGGGCTGCAAGCCCTGTTGCCAGCCACTTGCCACAGCCAGCCAGACCGCAGGATCACAGTTTGACCAACCTCAACCAGCCGTCATCCCTGCGCTCCCCGATCAACGCGACCGGCGAGCCGACGCGCGGCACCTTAAAAAGCGCCCTGGCCCTGCTGGCCTTGCTGCTGCTGACCCTGCTGGTGTGGCAACTGCTGGACCAATTCAAGCATAGCGTTGCCGACCAACGGCAGCGCACCCTGGACTACACCACGGTGCTGGGCGAGCACCTGGGGCTGAACATGGCCCTCAAGGGCCAACAGGCGCTGTACCGCGCCACCAGCGGCGACGCGCAGACGCCCCAGGGCGTGCAGGCGCTGCTGCAGGCGCACCTGCCGGCCCTGCAGAGCGTGGCCCGGCTCGACAGCCAGGGCAACGTGCTCGCCGACAACGGCCATGCCGCCGCCGGCTACGACCTGCCCAGCCTGGTGAAGCGCAGCCTGGGCGAGAGCTTCCACTTCAGCCAGAGCCCCGACGCCCATCAGGTATACCTGCTGCTCAGCGCCAGCGAGCGCCCCGGCGAAGGCTACTGGCTGCTGCGCCTGGACACCTCCATCTATTCCATCCTCACCCACCGCGTCGACCCTACCGCCCCGCCGCGCTGGCTGCTGGAAAGCCGCGAGCCGGCGCTGGTGCTGCAACGCGACCCGGCCAGCAGCGAGACCGGCCTGGCCCTCAGCGCCCGCGAGCAGGCCCAGAGCGTCACCAGCGTGCCGCTGGCCAACACCGACTGGCAACTGCGCACGCTGTTCGACGAACACGACGCCGAGTTGCAACTGCTGCCCGCCCTGATCGGCAAGTTCCTGCTGCTGGGCGCCTGCTCGCTGCTGCCGCTGCTGGCGCTGTTCAACCTGCGCCGCCGCCAGCGCCAGCTGCATGAAGACCGCCGCCGCTACCAGGACATCTTCGAGGGCACCGGCGTGGCGCTGTGCGTGCTCGACCTGTGCGCCCTGCAAGACTTCCTCGCCGCCAGCGGCATCGCCACCCCCGCCGAGCTGGACACCTGGCTGGCGGCCCAGCCGGCCCGCCGCGAGGCGCTGATGCAGCAGCTGCGCATCACCGAAGTCAACCAGATGGCCCTGGGCCTGCTCAACGTCGAAGACAGCCAGGGCGCCTGGCAGCGCCTGTTCGGCAGCGACCGGCTGGACAACGCCAGCGTCGGCCGGCAACTGCTGGACACCCTGCTGGGCGAGCAGCGTGAGCTGGAAACCGAAATTCGCATCAACGACCGCCTGGGCCAGCACCAGTACCTGTGGCTGACCCTGCGCCTGCCCCACGCCAGCGGCGACCACGGCTCGGTGATCCTCAGCATCAACGACGTCACCAGCCGCAAGAGCGTCGAGCTGTCACTGGTGGAACGCGAAGGTTTCTGGTCGGACGTGGTGCGCACCGTGCCCGACCACCTGTACGTGCAGGACGTGTTGAGCCAGCGCATGATCTACAGCAACCACCATTTGGGCCAGACCCTGGGCTTCAGCAAGGCCGAGCTGGTGCAGATGGGCGAATACTTCTGGGAGATCCTGCTGCACCCCGAGGACGCCGGCGACTACCAGCGCATGCGCCTGGCCCGGCGCCAGGACGCCGACCTGCAGCTGCTGCAGTGCCAACTGCGGTTCAAGCACAAGGACGGCCGCTGGCTGCGCTTCGACATCCGCGAACAAGCCCTGGCCCGCGACAGCGAAGGCCGCGCCACGCGCATCATCGGCGTGGCCAAGGACGTCACCGAACAGATCGAGGCCAGCGAGTCCCTGCGCGACAGCGAGCAGCGCTACCGCATGCTGGCCGAAAGCATCAGCGACGTGATCTTCTCCACCGACAGCCAGCTGGCCCTCAACTACGTCAGCCCCTCGGTGCAGGCAGTGCTGGGCTACGACGTGAAGTGGGTGTTCGACAACGGCTGGCAGTCGACCATCGCCAACCCGCAGCAGCTGACCGGCATCTACCAGCTGATCGAACGGGTCAGCAAGGTGCTGGACCAGCCCGATGAATTGGCCGCCCTGCGCAACCAGCTGACCACCCAATTGTTCGTGCTCGACTGCCTGCGCGGCGATGGCCGCAAGATCCCCATCGAGCTGCGCCTGGTGCTGGTGTGGGACGACCACGGCACCTTCGAGGGCATCCTCGGCGTGGCCCGCGATATCAGCCAGCAGCGCCGCGCCGAGAAAGACCTGCGCATGGCCGCCACGGTATTCGAGCACTCCACCTCGGCCATCCTCATCACCGACCCGGCCGGTTACATCGTGCAGGCCAACGAGGCGTTCAGCCGCGTCAGCGGCTACGAAGTGGCGCAGGTGCTTGACCAACTGCCGACCATGCTCACCGTCGACCAGGAGCAACAGGCGCACCTGAGCTACGTGATCAAGCAGCTGCACACCCGCGGCACTTGGGAAGGCGAGGTGTGGCTCAAGCGCCGCAGTGGCGAACATTACCCGGCCTGGGTGGGCATCACCGCGGTGTTCGACGACGAAGGCGACCTGGCCAGCTACGTGTGTTTCTTCAGCGACATCAGCGAGCGCAAGGCCAGCGAACAGCGCATTCACCGCCTGGCCTATTACGATGCCCTCACCCACCTGCCCAACCGCACGCTGTTCCAGGACCGCCTGCACACCGCGCTGCAGCAGGCCGAGCGGCAGAAGTCATGGGTAGTGCTGATGTTCCTCGACCTCGACCGTTTCAAGCCGATCAACGACTCCTTGGGCCACGCCGCCGGCGACCGCATGCTCAAGGAAATGGCCACGCGCCTGCTGGCCTGCGTGGACGACGAAGACACGGTGGCGCGCATGGGCGGCGACGAGTTCACCCTGCTGCTGCAACCGCGGGCCACCCGCGAGGCGGCGCTGAACCGCGCCATCCACGTGGCTGAGCAGATTCTCACCAGCCTGGTGACGCCGTTCGTGCTGGAGAACCGCGAATTCTTCGTCACCGCCAGTATCGGCATCGCCCTCAGCCCGCAGGACGGCAGCGAGCTGAGCCAGCTGATGAAAAACGCCGACACCGCCATGTACCACGCCAAGGAACGCGGCAAGAACAACTTCCAGTTCTACCAGGCCGACATGAACGCCAGCGCCCTGGAGCGCCTGGAGCTGGAAAGCGACCTGCGCCACGCCCTGGAGCAGAAAGAGTTCGTGCTGTACTACCAGCCGCAGTTCAGCGGCGACGGCAAGCGCCTGACCGGCGCCGAGGCGCTGCTGCGCTGGCGCCACCCCCGCCGCGGCCTGGTGCCGCCGGGCGACTTCATCCCGGTGCTCGAGGAGCTGGGCCTGGTGGTGGACGTCGGCGACTGGGTGCTGACCGAGGCCTGCCGCCAGCTGCGCGCCTGGCACCAGGCCAAGGTGCGCGTGCCCAAGGTGTCGGTGAACATCTCGGCACGGCAGTTCTCCGACGGCCAGCTGGGCACGCGCATCGCCAACATCCTCAAGGAGACCGGCCTGCCGCCGGCCTGCCTGGAGCTGGAACTGACCGAAAGTATCCTGATGCGCGAAGTCAACGAAGCCATGCAGATCCTCGACAGCCTGAAGTTCCTGGGCCTGAGCATCGCGGTGGACGACTTCGGCACCGGCTACTCGTCGCTCAACTACCTCAAGCAGTTCCCCATCGACGTGCTGAAAATCGACCGCACCTTCGTCGACGGCCTGCCCGAGGGCGAGCAGGACGCGCAGATCGCCCGCGCCATCATCGCCATGGCCCACAGCCTGAACCTGGCGGTGATCGCCGAGGGCGTGGAAACCCACGAGCAGCTGGACTTCCTGCGCGAGCATGGCTGCGACGAGGTGCAGGGCTACCTGTTTGGCCGGCCCATGCAGGCCAGCCGCTTCGAGGCGCAGTTCAGCAACGACGCGCTGTTCATGTTCGACTGAACAGTGTGGGAGCTGGCTTGCCAGCGAGCTTGTGGAGCCCCCAAAGAACTCGCTGGCAAGCCAGCTCCCACAGAAGCGTCATGAACACCACTCGTCAAGGCAATGACTGCCTTTCATATGCCAGATAAAACGCGATGGGGTAGAATGCGCGCCTGATCACCTTTTTCCAGCACGATCCTTGAGGACCGCCATGTTCAGCCGTGATTTGACCCTTGCCAAGTTCGACGCCGATCTCTTTGCCGCCATGGAGCAAGAAGCTCAGCGCCAGGAAGAGCACATCGAGCTGATCGCCTCGGAGAACTACACCAGCCCAGCCGTCATGGAAGCCCAAGGCTCGGTGCTGACCAACAAGTACGCCGAAGGCTACCCAGGCAAGCGCTACTACGGCGGCTGCGAGTACGTCGACGTGGTTGAGCAACTGGCCATCGACCGTGCCAAGCAGCTGTTCGGCGCCGACTACGCCAACGTCCAGCCGCACGCCGGCTCCCAGGCCAACGCCGCCGTCTACCTGGCCCTGCTGCAGGCCGGCGACACCATCCTGGGCATGAGCCTGGCCCACGGCGGTCACCTGACCCACGGTGCCAGCGTTTCCTCGTCGGGCAAGTTGTACAACGCTGTCCAGTACGGCATCGACGCCAACGGCCTGATCGACTACGACGAAGTCGAGCGCCTGGCCGTCGAGCACAAGCCGAAGATGGTCGTGGCCGGTTTCTCCGCCTACTCGCAAGTGCTGGACTTCGCCCGCTTCCGCGAAATCGCCGACAAGGTAGGTGCCTACCTGTTCGTCGACATGGCCCACGTGGCCGGCCTGGTCGCCGCTGGCGTCTACCCCAACCCTGTGCCGTTCGCCGACGTGGTCACCACCACTACCCACAAGACCCTGCGCGGTCCACGTGGCGGCCTGATCCTGGCGCGCGCCAACGCCGACATCGAGAAGAAGCTGAACTCCGCCGTGTTCCCAGGCGCCCAGGGCGGCCCACTGGAGCACGTCATCGCCGCCAAGGCCGTGTGCTTCAAGGAAGCGCTGCAGCCTGAGTTCAAGGCCTACCAGCAACAAGTGGTGAAGAACGCCCAGGCCATGGCCGGCGTGTTCATCGAGCGCGGCTTCGACGTGGTGTCGGGCGGTACTCAGAACCACCTGTTCCTGCTGTCGCTGATCAAGCAGGAAATCTCCGGCAAAGACGCCGACGCAGCACTGGGCAAGGCGTTCATCACCGTGAACAAGAACTCGGTGCCAAACGATCCACGCTCCCCGTTCGTCACCTCGGGCCTGCGCTTCGGCACCCCGGCCGTGACCACCCGTGGCTTCAAGGAAGCAGAGTGCAAGGAACTGGCCGGCTGGATCTGCGACATCCTGGCGGACCTGAACAACGAAGCGGTGATCGACGCCGTTCGCGAGAAGGTCAAGGCCATCTGCGCCAAGCTGCCGGTCTACGGCAACTGATAGCAGTACCCTGACGCAAAAAAAACCGGCTCATCGAGCCGGTTTTTTTATGCCCGCACAACCCGTAGCAGCGGCCAAAGGCCGCGTCCAGGGCGCCGGACGCAGCCTGCGGCAGCTGCTACGGGGTGCCGGGGTGGGGGGGTGGGTAGGTTTTGTCCAGTTGTAGCAGGTGCGCGTAGGGGCTGTCCCACAGTTGGGCATGCAGCTGGCCTACGCGCGTGGCCATGGCCGGGTTGCGCATCACCACCTCCAGGTTGCGCGACTTGTCCATGTAGCCGCCCAGCCAGTTGCTGGTGCCCACCCAGGCCACCTGGCCGTCGATTTCCATGGTCTTGCTGTGGGTCACCCGCGCGTAAGGGATGAAGCCCGTGGGCGCCTCGGGAATGGTGACAATGCGCACCTGCACGTTGGGCAGCACCGCCAGGCTTTTCAGGTAGTCCAGCTCGGGCTCGGCGGTGTTCCAGTCCGACACCATCAACTTCACCAGCACGCCGCGGGCTGCCGCAGCGCGCAGGGCGTTGTCGATGACCGGGTAATAAGGGCGGGTGTGGTCGGGGCCGTAGGACAGCGGCGCATAGTCCAGCAGCTGCACGCGCACCTCATGTTTGGCCTCGGCCAGCAGTTGTGGCAGCTCCTGCTCCGAGTCGCCCACACCGGGCGGGTTGAAGCGCGCCGGGCTGGCCACCAGGTAATTGCCGGTGCGTGGCGCAGGTGCGCCCTGGGCCGGCTGCGGCACCGGCTGGTGCTGGCTGAGGGCCTGCTCGGCGGCCCAGTCCTGGTTGAAGATGGCTTGCACCTGGGCGGCCATCTGCGCCTCGCTGATGAGCATGCCGGTCTCGTGGATATGCTCCATCGAACGCCAGTCGAAATTCTGGCTGCCGACGAAGGCCTGCTTGCCGTCCACCACCATGAACTTGGCGTGGATGATGCCGTTGCCGGTCAGCTGCGCGTAGGGCAGCACGGCGAAGCTCAGGTTGGGGATGGCCCGCAGCCGCGCCAGGGTGGCCGGGTCGGAGAGCTTCTGGCCCTTGTCTTCCAGCAGGAAGCGGATCTTCACCCCGCGTTCGCCAGCGGCCTGCAGGTGCTTGATCACCTGCTCCATCACCGAACCTGGGTGGTCCACGGCGTAGAACTGTTCGATGTCGATGCTGTGGCGGGCGTTGTCGAACAGCTGCATCCACACCGGCCCCGGCGCGCGCAGGTCGGGGGTTTGCAGGGTGGTGGCCAGCGGCACCGTGTGCACCAGCTCGAAGCCGGGAATGCTGAAATCGGCGCGTGCCGCCGGTAGTGCCAGCAACAGGGCAAGGGCCAACCATGGCCGTGGGGTATGGCGTGAACGCATCGGTGCTCCGCTGTCAGGGGGTGGGCAGGGGCGCCACGCTAACAGCGAAACATGACCGATCGGTTAAGCCTGCAACGCGGCAAAGCCGGCGCGGATCTTTTCTTCGGGCAGGTCGTCGGCGATGAACACCATCACGCTCTCGCGCGCCTCCCCAGGGGCCCACTCGGTGTCCCAGTCGAAGCCGTACAGTTTGAGCACGCCCTGGAACACCAGGCGGCGGTCTTCGCCGGCGATGTTCAGCACGCCCTTGTAGCGCAGCAACTGGCGGCCGTGGTCTTCCAGCAGCTGGTTCATGAAGTCGCTGAGGCGGTCGATGTCCAGCGGCTGGTCGGTGCGCAGCACCAGGCTGCTGATGCGGTCCAGGCTGCCGGCGGCCACCACCGGGCGCAAATTTAGGCTGGCGTTGAGGTTGAAGCCGCGCACGTCCAGCAGCTCGGCCAGGTCGATCTCGCCGTGCTGCACCACGCGCACCGGGGCGCGGCGGTTGATGCGGGTCAGGCGCTGGCTCAGGGCCTCGAAGGCCTCGGCACTGACCAGGTCGGTCTTGCTCACCAGCAGGCGGTCGGCAAAGCCCACTTGGGCCTGGGCGATGGTCTGCGCCAGATGCACGTCGGCGTTGGCGGCGTCCACCAGGGTGATGATGCCGTCGAGGATGTAGCGCTCGCGCAGTTCCTCGTCGATGAAAAAGGTCTGCGCCACAGGCGCGGGGTCGGCCAGGCCGGTGCACTCGATCACCAGGCGGTCGAAGGCCAGCTCGCCGCTGTCCAGGCGTTCCAGCAGCAGGAACAGCGCCTTGGTCAGGTCGGTGTGGATGGTGCAGCAGACGCAGCCGTTGGCCAGGGTCATGACCTGCACCGGGGCGTCGCCCAGCAGCTGGGTGTCGATGCCGGCGTCGCTGAATTCGTTCTCGATGACGGCTATTTTCAGGCCGTGCTCGGCCTTGAGCAGGTGGCGCAGCAAGGTGGTCTTGCCGGCGCCCAGGAAGCCGCTGAGGATGGTGACGGGAATGGGGGAAGACAAATGCATACTCCAGAAGTGACCGTAGCCGCTGCCGCAGGCTGCGCTGGCCCTGTACCCCACTGGAGATCTCCAGGGTACATGAGGGCCAGCGCAGCCTGCGGCAGCGGCTACGGGTTCGCGGTGGGTCAAATCAACAACACTTCGGCCCGCCCTTGCCGCCGTAGCGGGCCTCCTGGCGTTCGCGGAAGAACGCCTCGTAGTCCATCACCGGCTTGTCCGGGTGCTTGGCCTGCATGTGCGCTACGTAGTTGTCGTAGTCGGGCATGCCCACCATCAGGCGCGCGGCCTGCCCCAGGTATTTGCCCAGCCGGCTCAGGTCATTGAACATGTCTGCCTACCTCGTTCATCACGCGTCCGGGACCGCCTGGAAAGGCGATTCCTTGTCGGTGCGCTCGGTCTTGCCCCAGGCCGCGATACCGACCTTGATGGCATAGAACAGAATCGCGAATACCACGAACAGGAACAGCCCGGTCAGCGCCGCGTTGGTGTACGCGTTGAAGATCACGTGCTGCATCTGGTTGATGTCCTTGGCCGGGGCAACGATCTGCCCGGCGTCCAGCGCCGCGCTGTATTTCTTCGCCAGGGCCAGGAAACCGATGGCCGGGTTGGCGTCGAACAGCTTGATGAAGCCCGCGGTAGTGGTGCAGATCAGCAGCCACACAGCGGGAATCAACGGCACCCAGATGTAGCGCTGGCGCTTCATCTTGATCAGCACCACCACGCCCAGCATCAGCGCGATACCGGCCAGCATCTGGTTGGAGATACCGAACAGCGGCCACAGGGTGTTGATGCCGCCCAGCGGGTCGACCACGCCTTGATACAGCAGGTAACCCCACAGCGCCACGCAACCGGCGGTGCCGATGATGTTGGCGGTCCACGACTCGGTGCGCTTCAGCGCCGGCACGAACGAGCCCAGCAGGTCCTGCAGCATGAAGCGCCCGGCACGGGTGCCGGCGTCTACTGCGGTGAGGATGAACAGCGCCTCGAACAGGATCGCGAAGTGGTACCAGAACGCCATGGTGTTCTCACCCGGCAACACGTGGTGCAGGATCTGCGCGATACCCACGGCCAGGGTCGGCGCGCCACCGGCACGGGCCAGGATGGTGTTCTCGCCAATGTCGTGGGCCACGGCCGTCAGGGCGTCCGGGGTAATGGCAAAGCCCCAGTTGCTGACGGCGGTCGCCACCGCCACCACGTCAGTACCGACCACGGCGGGCGGGCTGTTCATGGCGAAGTACACGCCCGGCTCGATCACCGAGGCCGCCACCATGGCCATGATCGCCACGAAGGATTCCATCAGCATGCCGCCGTAACCGATGTAGCGGGCGTTGGTTTCGTTATCCAGCAGCTTGGGCGTGGTGCCCGAGGCAATCAGCGCGTGGAAGCCCGACACCGCGCCACAGGCAATGGTAATGAACAGGAACGGGAACAGGCCGCCCTTCCACACCGGGCCGGTGCCGTCGATGAACTGGGTCAGCGCCGGCATTTTCAGCACCGGGGTGGTGATCAGGATGCCGATCGCCAGGGCAATGATGGTGCCGATCTTCAGGAAGGTCGACAGGTAGTCACGCGGCGCCAGCACCAGCCATACCGGCAGCACCGCCGACACCGCGCCGTAGCCGATCAGCATCCAGGTGATCTGGATGCCGGTGAAGCTGAAGATCTTGTTCCACGCCGGATCAGCGGCAATCTGGCCCCCCAGCCAGATCGAGCCCAGCAGCAGCAACACGCCAATGATCGAGATCTCGCCGATGCGGCCCGGGCGGATGTAGCGCATGTACACGCCCATGAACATCGCGATCGGGATGGTCGCCATCACCGTGAACATGCCCCATGGGCTGTCGGCCAGGGCCTTGACCACGATCAGCGCCAGCACCGCGAGGATGATGATCATGATCAGGAAGCAGCCGAACAGGGCGATGGTACCGGGAATGCGGCCCATCTCCTCGCGCACCATGTCCCCCAGCGAGCGCCCGTTGCGCCGCGTGGACATGAACAGCACCAGGAAGTCCTGCACCGCGCCGGCCAGCACCACGCCGGCGATCAGCCACAGCGTGCCGGGCAGGTAGCCCATCTGTGCGGCCAGCACCGGGCCCACCAGCGGCCCTGCGCCAGCGATGGCGGCAAAGTGGTGGCCAAAGAGGATGTGCTTGTTGGTCGGCACATAGTCCAGACCGTCGTTGTTGAGCACCGCCGGCGTGGCCCGACGCGGGTCGAGTTGCATCACGGTGTTGGCGATGAAGAGGCTGTAGTAACGATAGGCAACCAGGTAGATAGCCACCGCCGCCACCACAATCCACAGTGCGTTGACCGCTTCGCCGCGGCGCAACGCCACGACGCCGAGGGCGCACGCTCCCAGTACTGCCACGATCAGCCATGGCAGATGGCGGAGCGGACTATTGTTGTTGTTCATTTTTTTTATTCCAACCAAGTGGATACGAAAGTCAGCCCTGCGAGTCTAGCGAGACTGCACGGAAAGACCACCCCTTACGTTGGTCTAGAGCCTTCTTTTACAGGACGACCATCATTTTTATCCGCCCTTGCGTGGCACTTGGCAAGCACCAGCAGACCAGTGAACACCGCGGCCAAACGCCGGTCGCAATAAGTAAGCCCCCGCACAGGAATGCCCCCATGCCCAAGGCTCCGTTTCCCCCGCCGCTGCTGTACCTGACCTTCATCGCCGTGGCCATCGCATTGAGCTACGCCCTGCCCCTGCCCGTGCCCGACACCAGTTGGACCCGCGCCACCGGCGTGGCCCTGATAGTGCTGGGCCAGGGCCTGTCGTTCTGGGCCATGCTGCGCTTCAAGCGCCAGGCCACCAGCCCCAGCAACTTCGAACAGCCGGACCAATTGCTGCAGCACGGCCCCTTCGCCGTGTCACGCAACCCGGTGAACCTGGGCGACACCCTGGCCTACGCCGGCATCGGCGTGCTGCTGAGCAGCCTGTGGCCATGGCTGCTGCTGCCCGCCCTGATCGCCATCATGAACCGCGCCGTCATCCGCCCGGACGAGGCGCAGCTGGAGCAACAGTTCGGCGACACCTATCGTCAGTATTGTCGACGGGTTCGAAGATGGCTTTGAGACACTAAGCTATAGTCAGGGGAATCGCAGAGGGCCGCAGCCATGACCGATACCCACGACGAGCGCCGCCGCTTCAAGCGCGTCGCCTTCGACGCCAAGACTCAGATCAGCCAGGGCGACCGCAACTGGTCGGTGAAACTCATCGACCTGTCCCTGCGTGGCGCCCTGATCCAGCGGCCCGACCACTGGGACGTCGACCCGCGCAAGCACTTCCAGATCAACATCCACCTCACCGACCTGATCGAGGTGCGCATGGACGCGGAATTGCGCCATGAAGAGCACGGGCACCTGGGGTTCGCCTGCCTGCACATTGGCTTGGAAGATATTGGGCATTTGCGCCGGATCATCGAGTTGAATCTCGGAGATATGGAGGAGCTGGAGCGGGAGTTGGGGGCGTTGGTGGAGGTTTGAGGGGGAAGCTGCCCCCAGGACTGTCGCCGCTGCCGCCAGGCTGCGCTGGCCAGTTGCCTCACCATAGACTCAATCTTCGGCACCGGTTACATCAGCGCTCTCTGCGCCATGCACACCTACCTGCCGGCTGCCTGGAGCGCGAGAATGCCCGAAGCCACTGCAACCGTGCCGCTACACACCAGTCTCATCAAGCTTGCAAAGGACGAACGCACTATCTGAAGAGAAAACACTCAACTCAATGGAATCAAATCTGTTTTTATCAGTGCCTTGTAGTACAAATTCGCTGAGCGAGGCCTTCAAATCGGAGCATATTTCCAAAAAATACTCATCACCTCCTACCACGCTCAACCCGCGATCAAATCCAACCTTGAAAATAGAAACCCAGAAAAACAAAGACATCAAAGTTGAGCCAGGGCCGCCAAAGCAATCCATTTCATCGCTGACAAAATGGAAGGCTGCCAGACTGCTATAGTTCCGCTCCGACATAGCGAATTCGTACAGCCCCTTCGCGACTTGCAACGCATCCAGGTACCCATCCCATTTTGTCATTGCTCATCTCTAGTAAATACATTCAGCTGAATGACTGGATTACGGACCATTTCTCGTGGATCTAGTGCGCTGGCGCGTTAACTGAGCCTGCGAACACCTCCAATAGATTCTTCGAAACGCTCATTCCAGCCATCCGAACAAAACCGGAAGCCTCCTACAAACCGTAGGGAAACCTTCCCACTGGATATCCCATCACCCAGCCCCCTAGGCAGGAAGCCCCATGAACAGCACCGCCCTCAACGACCTCAGCAAATTCCTCAGCTACGTCCTACGCCACGAGCCCCAAGCCATCGGCCTTACCCTGGACAGCGAAGGTTGGGCCGACCTCGACCAACTCATCCGCGGCGCAGCCACCCAGGGCCGCACCCTGAACCGAGACCAGATCCAAGCCGTAGTCGACACCAGCGACAAAAAACGCTTCGCCCTGTCCAGCGACGGCCAGCGCATACGCGCCGTGCAAGGCCACTCCACCACCAGCGTCAACCTGCAGCTAGAAGCACAAGAGCCACCGACCGTGCTCTACCATGGCACTGCCACCCGCTTTCTGGATTCCATCCGCGAACAAGGCCTGATCGCCGGCGCGCGTCACCACGTGCACCTGGCTGAAGACATCACTACGGCAGCGGCCGTGGGGCAGCGCTATGGCAAGCCCGTGGTGCTGCGCATCGAGACACAGGCGATGCAGCAGCAGGGCTTCACGTTCTTTCGGGCGGAGAATGGGGTGTGGTTGGTGGAACGCGTGCCTGCGCAATTTCTGAGGCTGGACACGGAAAAGGCAGAACCAAGCCAAGGCTGACGGGTTATGAAAATGCGCCGCCAGTTTCTGCGCGCATCCCCCACCCCAAGCAAGCTCTGTAGCCGCTGCCGCCAGGCTGCGCTGGCCAGCAGCCCCGCAGCCCATGCCAAGCGCGCACTGTAGTGGTCAACTGATCCCGGACACTGCGTTAAGTTTTTCCTCGGCAACGGCAAGCGCTAATCCTTCGTTGAATTGATGCGGTCGCCGCCAGTTGTACCGTTCCATCAGAAAACGACCGATATCTTGTTTAGCCAACGCGGCGCTCATGTAGCCCACCGTCGGTATCCATTCAGTTTTCAGGCTGCGAAATAGCCGCTCCATTGGCGCGTTGTCATGGCAGTTACCACGCCGACTCATGCTCTGTGTGAAACGGTATCGCCATAGTCTCTGGCGGAAAATCCGGCTGCCGTACTGGCTGCCCTGATCGCTGTGAAACAGCACATTCTGAGGCCGGCCACGCTGCTCATAGGCCATATCCAATGCCTTGATAACCAGGTCAGCGTCAGGATTGGATGAGAACGCCCAGCCTACGACCCGGCGCGCATAAAGATCGATGACCGCTGCCAGATTGTGCCATCGGCCTTCGGCCCAAACGTACGTAATGTCACCGCACCAGACCTTGTCGGGGGACACCACGCTGAACTCTCGATCAAGCATGTTCGGGATATCAGGTCGCTCAACGGTGGCCTTTTTATAGGCATGGGAGCCCGGTTGTTTGCTGATCAGGTTCATCTCGCGCATCAACCTACGTACCTTGAATCGCCCGATTTGCATGCCGTCTTCTTTCATCATCAGCTTGATGCTTCGACTGCCCGCAGCGCTTCGGCTTTGGGTAAACAGTTCGTTCACACGGCTGCGCAAAATCACCCGTTCGGCATCAGCGGATCGGCGTTTTCGACAGTACGCGTAGTAGCAAGATCGGGTGACTTCAAATACCGAGCACAACAGATCAACCGGCTCCTCGGAGCGAAGCTGATCGACTAACGCGAGCGCTCGTGCTCCTCGGCCATCAAGAGCGCGGTAGCCTTTTTTAGGATCGACTTTTCCCGTTCCAGACGATTGATTCGGGCTTCCAGTTCTTGGATTTTTTGCTGCTCAGGTGTTAACGCCTTGCTAGTCGGGGTGACACCGCCACGCTCCTGCTGGAGTTGGCTGACCCACCGACGCAATGCTGATTCAACTAGCCCGAGCGACCGGGCTGCCTCAATGTGGCTGTAGCCTTGGTCAAGCACCAGGCTGGCGGCTTTACTTTTGAATTCGGGGGTAAAGGTACGTCGTTGCTTGGTCATCAGACACCTCTCTATGGCGAGCATTCTCGCCTAAATGGGTGTCCGGCTTCATTAGACCACTACATCCCCTCACCTATTTCTCTCTAACAATAATTCGAGCGGCGAAAGGCGGCGCTTAAATGCTGCACACTCACTCCACCGTTGTTTTTTTAAAAACTTACCCGCAGACAAATAGCAGATGAAAAGGTCGATTTGCTTCAAGCCAAAACTCATTCGCCTCCGACCATGACGCCAAGAAACGCCTGAGCGCAAGCGAATTTTCCACGCATGCCCTATTTGCATCTCGAAGAGCTAATACTATCCCAACTGGAGCTAACCATTCCAAATCCGTAAGGCAGTCATCTAAAGCGTCCCAATTACTTCCGAAACATGCAGGAAATCTCAATACCTCAGCGATTATTCCGAAAAGGGCCTGACTACTCACATCCTCTACCAACGTGGCCACGTACAACTGCAATCCGCTTGAGACCAACAAGTCAAATTCTTCGGAACAACAAAAATGCACCGATGTTGCGGAAGGCTTTTCCAACGTATCACGCCACAAAGCTTTCACCTCACCAAAGAATGTATTTTAATACACAGCCAAGCTCCGCTCTCACATACATCCCAACCGCCCTGCCCTGCTGACATCATTTAGACGTTAAATTTCATACTTGGCCCACCACCTTAACCCATTGCAAGCACAAAATCTTCCCAGCCACCGACTGTATGCGACTTCATTAACTCTTACAGCGTATCCACCAATGCTGACGCCTCGTTTTAAGCATCAACAACACACCCAGATTAGCATCTGCAGCACTGGGCTACCTTAGGCCTATACACTTCACTTTAGTCCGCAGCCGCCTGCACCTGATCGAGTCGACGCCATTGGTCGGATATCACACCAGACCGAAGCGTTTTCGTGTGCCAAAACACCAGGGCTCCCGAGAAGCTCACTAAGGGTCGCGGACGCTCCCCCCCTAGCTTTGAACTAATCCCAGTGACTTCATCCGTTCAACTTTTTAATTCGTCCAGCACAACCCCGTCAAAAAACCCAACTTAGCTCAAACAATCACGATACATGCGCCAAAATTCTTTTGTATAAAAACCCGTAAAAATCAGTCGCATAATGGATTAACTCCCCAGATGGCAGCCGTTGCAGTATTGGGTACTCCCCTTCGAAAACCGAAGAGCAATCAAACATAAACGACTCACCAAAATCGGTTTCACTTACAAGCAGCTTAGACGTGTCCCACCCGGCGTTCCGCCCTATGATATGGTGATAAACGATGTCCCCCCCACAGACGCCGTCAAACTCCATCCCATATATACTATAAATCTCTTCAGACCCTATCTCTCCCCCACCATAATTTTGTAAAAACCAAAGATAGGATGGAGATAATGGATACCCTAATACACTTTCCGCCCTCTCCACCCAGTCATCGCCGACATAATCATTTTCAGACCCGAAATTGATGATTTCTGGATGTCCGGCGATTAGACATTTAACCTTTTCGGCCATGGCTTCCATATATTTACTCCCTCAATCCGGCAGCACGCTGCTGCCAATAGCTGTCTTTCCACTTATCAAACATGGGCCTATCGATCCCGGAAGGCATGGTATTCGGATTAATGTGGATAACCTTGCTATTCGTCTGATGGAAGGTCTGTGTCATCTCTGCGATGGCCCCCGACTGAGTCTGAGTCATATGATGTAGATTAACCGACTTACCATCCAGCCCAATAGGAGCCCGACCGGTGGCCATACGCTCAATATTGGTTCCAGTCACTACTTTTCCTCGCTCTCGCCAAGACGTTATTAGGTTTGGATCAAAGAGGTCATCCCTTTGGTAAACCCTGTTTCCGTTGAACTCAATGGGGTCTTTAGACCAAAATTTTCTCTGCTGAGCAAATATTGACGTTGCTTCGGACGCAGAACTAACCCCAGTCGAGGCGACGGTATCACTCGCCCCGGCCTCAATCAAACCCTGCCCCCGCTTACCCGCCAACCGCGCCATCACCGCGTCAGCAGCAAGCTTCGCCCCCCTCAGCCCCGGAGCAATAACCATCAGCGCCTCCAACTCCGGCGCGATGGTGTTGATACCTTTCATTGCAGGCCCTGTTGCCCGCTCAGCCGCTCCCTCTACAAGGCTGGGATAACTTGAGGCTCCAGACAGCTCACTCGAGTGCGCAGCCGTCTGCGCCTGACCGAACCGACGCCACTGGTCGTATATCGCACCCTGCCCATAGAGCGTCGTCGCATCAAACAACCCCGAGTCATTGAACTGCTCCTCGGTGGCGCTGAACGCGTAAACAGGTTTGCCATCTGCGATGATCGGCTGCCCGTTGGCCCAAGTCAGGGGGATGCGCTGCGCTGCAAGGTCGTTGACGACCTTCATCGCTTGATCAAAGTCCGCAAGGAAGTTCAGCGACTCCGGATCGTTGCCATCGGCCATACGCAGAATGCCCAACAGGCGCTGCTGATCCTTGGCATCTACCGCTGCGCCGCCAGCCAACATCAGCAGATCTTCCCAGCTGACATCAGATTTCAATGCGACGGTAGCTTTGAGCTCTTCAGCTTTCTGCTTGAGTACCGCCACCTCCTGTTGCTGATGTAGCTTGCGGTTGTAGAGGTCTACGCCTGTTGCCGTCTTGGCTCCCACTGCCTGGGCGGCAGCTCCCCCATTCGTTGCGGCTGCTGCGCCGGCGCCTACGCCCGCCGCGATCAGTGTCGTCAACGATGCTCTGTCTGTGGCGGAGTAACCGCTGTCAGCCAAAGCCTTGTCTATGACAGGCATCAGCATTTCGGAGGCCGCAGCGCCCGATGCACCTGCCAAGGCGTTACCACTCGACAGCCCTTGCAGTGCCCCCGCCAGCGCGTGCATCAACGCCCGCGCCGATCCACCTTCTGCCCACGCTGCTCGTGTGGTCTCATCCTGAGCCAGACGTGACTGCCTGTCGGCATAATTGCCAATGGCCTGGTAGGTATCAGCCGACGTGGTATTGGCGAGAATACCAACACCTGTTGCACCGCCAGCTCCACCTAATCCAGCGGCTATCAAACCAGTGGCTACATCCGCCAATAGGCGTTTGTCTCCCCCCACAGACCAAGCGTTGGCATCTTCAACAGCGGCGGTAGCTGCCACTTTTTCCGCTTCGGTTGTGGCTTTTTTCCTCTGCTCCTCTGCGTCTTTGCGCTTTGCAGCCGCCACCGTTTCTATCACGCTTTGACCCAGTTGCACGGTGCTCTGGATCAGATCGATACGTTCCTGTAACGCCTTCTCATCCGGGCGATCCAGCTGTTCATTGGCATGGGCCGTGTCACGATTCAAACCAACAAGATCATTGGCGCCTTCCGGGTTCCGGACGACGATCGTGCCTTCGCTGATCGCACTCCGGGTAGCGCTGCTGTCTTTGTCGGAAAGCAACAAGGGGACCGCCCCCCCTACGCCGGAACTCGTCTCGGCGCGGGGAGAATTCTTGCCGAGAAGGCTGTTGCCAGTATTTCCAGCCGTCGGGTCGGCGGGCCCACGGTTGTCACTACCGTTGTAGGAAAGGCTGATCCCAGCCGCAGAGCTTTTGACTTCGCTCTTGTTCTTGATATCGCTGACAACCAACCGATCAGTATCAAGGCGGTTTTTGTCCGGCGTGGCCTCGCTGGCGATGACAGCACCATCCAGGCGGGTAGTCCCGCCTACATGAATGTCGTAGCCACCTGTGCCAGCGAACAGCCCCGTCTGCTCCGTGACCGCAGCGTAATCAGACTTGGTGTTGCTTGCTGCCAGGTTGCCGCTGGCGGTAACCGTGGCCCCATAGCAGAACGGCGGTACACAGATGCTGCCGCCAAAACCACCGCTGGTTTGCTTGTTCTTGCTGTCTGACTCGTCCTGGCGAGACGCGATATTGAGGTTGCCGCCAATGTCAGCGTTGATGCTGTCTGCACGTACCTGCGCACCCGCCAGCGTAGTGTCCCGGCCGCTGCGCACTGTCAACTGAGAGGTGTCGACGGTCGTGTTGACCTGGGTTAATTCACTGCCAGTCCCCAAGCCTTTCGCCGCCTGAGCGCCCAAGTCGAGGGTAAAGCCATTCTGCGAGCCGATGTTGAAACTGGCGCCAATGGCCAGCTTGCTGTGGGTGTCGTGATTGCTCCATTCCTGGGTGTTCTGCTGGCTTTCCAGGTTGATGTTGTTCTTGGCCATCAGCAGCGTCTGCTCAGCCTTGAGCTGACTGCCGAGGATGTCGATGTCACCCTTCGCGTCCGCCTGGTCGCCGGTTGCGATGACGGCCAGATTGCCGCCACTGGTCACCGTCGACGATTTGGCCGTCTGGCTTTCGTAATCGCTGGTGCTTTTGCTATGGGTGGACGCCAGTTCAGTGCCGATCTTGATCAGCGAACCGCCACTGTTGGCTGGCCGACCATCGGACTCGTTAGCCGCGCCGGCGCTGGAGTTGCCCACGGCGTTATAGAGCGACAGTGCCGCCTGCGCGCCCTTTACTGCGGCCAGGCGCTTGTCGTCAGCCTGGCGGGCGGCCTGTACGTCGTTGCGGATGCTCTTGACGGTGTCGATGACCGTACCGCCAATTACCCTGCCCACGGCAAGGCTGCTGGAGGTGTCGACGCTGCTTTGCTTGCCGGTCTCCATACCTGCCGCGATGCGCACATCGGCACCGGTCAGGGTCATGTCCTTGGTGCTGACAAGATCGCTGCCAACCACGCTCAGCGTTCGCCCCGCACTGAGGTTGACGTCGCCTGCGCTTGAGCCAATGGTGCTACCGGTCAAGGTGGTTTCGCTGGCGTTGCCGGTATGTTTCTGACTGCCGATGGACAGGTGAAGGTTGCCGGTGATGTCATCGAGCCCGCCCATGTTGGCGGTGGCGATGCCCGTCAGGTCACGGCTTTTTTCCTTGTGATACTCCGTGCGCTGGAAGGTATTTTCGGCGGCGTCCACGGTCAGGTCACGCCTGGCCAGCACGTTGATATCGTCGGTACTGACCAGCGAGGAGCCAGTGATAGCCGCATCCCGCCCGGCCGTCACATTCACCGTGTCGCCAGAGACCAGGCTGCCTGCGGCACTGGTCTGGTGTTCGTTGACCTTGTCCTTGACCTTGCTGGCCTTGAGGCCGCCCCAGCTGCTTTTGCTGCTGCTCTTCTCGTGGCGGGCAGTGGTGGTGTCTTCACCAGCAACGATCGCCACGTCGTTGACCGCTTGCAGGCGTACATCGCCTTTGTCGGCCGACACTTCACTGCCTCTGATCAGCAGGTCTTGCCCGGAAACGACCGTGGTGCCCTGCCCGCTGGTGACGGCGCTGCCAGCGTTGGTGGTGTTGGTGACCAGGTCCAGCTGGCTTTTCTTGCTGGTACGGCTCTTCTTGGTCATGTCGTAAAGGGTGGAAGTGCTGTTCTCCCCCGCCAGTACGCTTACTTGTTTGCCGGCATACAGGTACGCCTCGTCGCCAGCGGTAATCTTGCTGGCAACCAGAGTCATGGTTTTGGTGGCTACGGCGACAACGTTACCGCCCGCGCTCAACTCACCCGCTTGCTGCTGGGTCTGGTTGTTTTCCCGGGTGACGCGTTTGTGCCCGCTTTTGCTGAAGGAGTGCACGTCCTGGACATCGCCCGCCGACAGCAGATTGATGTCGCGGCTGGCGGTGGCCTGCAGGTCTTTCTCGGCGTTGGCTTTACTGGCGACGACATTCAGGTCTCGGCCTGCATCCAGGGCCAGGTTGCCTTTGGCGGTCACCGTGGAAACGAGGTTATCCACAACGTGGGTGATACTGGAATTGTGTCCGCCGTTGTGGAATTCGTGCTTCTCGCTGACGTCCTGTACCCCGCGCAAGTTGATATCGCGCCCGGCTTGCAGGTTCGCATTGCCTTCAGAATTGATCGCCCCGAGGTTGGTGAGATCCTGGCCGGCGGCTGCATTCAGGGCATTCCCCGCCGTTATCCGCCCCCCCTCATCCGTAACGGTCCGCATCCCCGCCCCATCGCGCACCGCAATCGCCGTGCGGTCATTGACGATGTCGCCCCTGAGCGTGACCAGGTCCACCTGCTTGCCACGAATATCCCCCGCCAGCGCATTGCGGATACTGTCCTGCGCCAACAGGCTCAAGCGCTCATTGGCCTCTGCAACCCCGCCGTTGTAGACGCTCCCGCCTACGCTTGCACTGAGGTCATTGCTGGCACTCAGGGTGCCCACGTTGATCAGGTCATTGCCTGCCATCAGCTTCAGGTCACGACCCTGGATCAGCGCGCCGCCGTTGACGTTGCGGCTGTCGGCCTGGGCCAGGTACAGCACCGGTACCAGTACGCTCTGGCCGTCGATGACGCGGTTTTCCATCCACACGATGTCGTGGGTCAGGGCCGCGACCTGCTGGGCGCTCAGGCCCACGCCCACGCTGAGGTTGAGCGCGGCCTTGCTGGCCAGGGCGTTGTCCATCAGGTAGCGGTACTGGTCGTAGTCGCTGGTGAGGCTGGCGGCCAGGAAGCGCTGGCCGGTGCGGGCCACCACGGCGTCGCTGATCAGGCGGGTCTCGTAGCGGCCGTCGCCCAGGCGGCGGGCGGCTTCGTCGCTGCTGTAGCCGATCTGGCCCAGCAGGTAGTCCGAGCTCATGAACTTGCTCGGGTCGGTAAGATTGGGGTTGGTCTCGATCAGGTACTGGCTGTGCGGGTTCTGGCTGGGCACGAACAGGCCGTACTGGCCCTGGGGCAGGCGGAAGCTGCTGGAGGCAGTAGGGTCGACGGCGGCGAACGGCACGCCGGTGAAGTCCACCGGAATGTAGCTGACGCGCACGGTACCGTCGGCGTCAATGCGCTCCACGCGCTGCACGTCCTTGGCTTGCAGCGGCGTGGCGCTGCTGTGCTCGGGGCTGAGCTGGATTTCGACGGCACCGACCCGCTGGGTGGCCTCGCTGTCCAGGTGGCCGGTGAGCTGCGCCTGGGTCTGTTCCAGCAGGGTGCCGTTCTGGATCTGCGTGGTGACGTTCAGCGCCACGCTGCCGCCCGCCTGCAGGGTGCTGGTGTAGTTGTGGCTGGCGTCGGGGTTCCAGGTGGTGACGTCGCTGTCCTGCCGGAAGCGGCTGTCGCTGGAACGAGCGATCAGTTCGTTGAAGCGGGCCAGGTCGAAGTTGCCGGCGGCGACGGCGGCGTTGAACGCCGGCACGTCGATGAATTCCATCTGGTCCCAGTAGCCGGTGCCGATGCGTGCCGGGGTGCTGATGACGATGACCTGGCTGCCGCTGCGCGACGAGGCGCCTTGGTTGAGGAGGCTGTCGGCGTTGATGGTGAGGTTGCCGTTGGCGGCCATCAGGCTGTAGCGGTTCTGCACGTCGCTGGCGTTGAGGGTCATGCCCTGGCCGGCCACCAGGCGGGCCATGGGCGAGTCCAGCAGTACGCTCTCGTCGAGGGTCTTGGTGATGGTGATGGCGCCGCGCTTGAAGGAATCGTGGCCACCGCAGTGCTGGCCGCATCGCCATTCCAGGCCGCCGCTGGTGACGGCCTTGGCCAGTTCGAACTGGGCCTTGGCGTTCTCGATGCTGACGGCATTGAGATCCATGGCGCCCAGGCTTTCGACGCTGCCCGAGAGGTTGCTGAAGGTGCTGGCGCGGCCGCCGTCGTAGCCGGCGAAGCTCAGCGCGCCCTGGCTGTAGAGCTCGCCGTAGGTGTTGCTGAAGCGGTCGCTGCGCAGGGTCATGTCGCCGGCGCTGAACAGCAGGGTGTCGGCGCTGTTGCTGATGGCGCCCAGGGCCTTGAGGCTGAGCGTGCCATTGGCGCCCAGGGTGCCGTTGTTGGTGATGTTGGCGGCGCTGATGCTCAGGTTGCGGCTGGCGATCAGGCGCCCGTCGTTGGTGAGGTCGCCGCTCAACGTCAGGGTGGTGTCGCCGGCGCTGGCCAGGCGCCCGCCCAGTTGCGTGAACGCTTGGGCGCTGGCCCGCAGGTGGCCCTGGCTGGAAATGCGCCCGCGGTTGACCAGGTCGCCGATCAGGCCCATGGCCAGGTCCAGGTCGCTGGCCAGTTCGCCGGCGTTGTCCAGGCTGGCGACGTTGAGGGTCAACTGGCCGGACGTGGCCAGGCGGTCGCCGGCCAGCAGGGCCAGGGCGCCGCCGCTGGTCACGCTGAGTGCGCCGTCGAACTGCGCGCGGCCGACGCTGCGAATGCTGCCCAGCTGCCAGTCGGCGCTGCCGGTGCCGGTGATGCTGCCTTGGCTGCCGTCGAGGCTGGCGGCCTGCAGGCTGAAGGCCTGGCTGTAGAGTTGCAGGGTGCCGCTGTTGACCAGCGCGCCGCCGAGGGCGAAGCGGCTTTGCGCGCCACCCAGGGCCCGCAGGCGGCCGCTGTTGTTGAGGTCACCCACAGTAATGTCCAGGCCGCCGGCAGACTCGATCAGGCCCTGGTTGTTGAGTTGGTCGGCGAGCTTGAGGGCGACGGTGGCGCCGCTGATCTCGCCATCGGCGCCGTTGTCCAGGCGCCGGCCATCGAGGCTGAGGTCGCCACTGGCGAACACCTTGCCGGCGCGGTTGGTGAGCTGGGCAACTGCCAGTTTGAGCTTGCCGGCCAGGCTGGAGAGCATGCCGGCGCGGCTGTCGTCGGCGCTGTTGTCGAGGCTGCCGGCAGTGATATCCAGGGTGTCGGCCAGCACGCTGCCGCCCTGGTTCTGCAGGGTGCCGTCGCCCAAGGCAAGGGTCAGGGCGCCGCCCTGGGCGCGCAGCAGGCCCTGCTGATTGAGGACGCTGGTGGCGGTGATCAGCAGGCCATCGGCACCGGCCAGGATCTGCCCGCCCTGGCGGTTGTCGAGCTGGCTGCCGCTGACCTCCACACGGTTGCCGCTGAGGCTGCCGTTGCGGTTGTCCAGCTGGTTGAAGCCTTGCAGCCACAGGGCCTGGTCGGCGGCGTCGATGACGCCAGTGGCGTTGTCGAGCACACCGTTGATGGTCAGGCGCACGGCGCCGCCGTTGCCCAGCACGGCGCCCTTGGCGCTGTTGTCCAGCTGGTTGGCGACGAGGGTCACGGCCTTGCCGCTGATGACACCGGCATGGTTATCGAGCGTCGGCGCGCTGATGTGCAGGGCGGCGTCGCTCTGGAGGCGCCCGCCGCTGTTGGCGAGGCTGCCCAGGGCGAGGCGGGCGCCACCGAGGCCGGCGGCGACCAGGCCGGCGTCGCGGTTGTCGAGGTGGCTGGCGGTGAGGTCGAGGGTGTCGAACAGCAGGCTGCCGGCGCGGTTGTCGAAACCGGCGCCGGTGTTATCGAGCACCAGGGCCTGGCCTTGCAGCTTGCCGTGGCGGTTGTCCACCGCGCTGGCCTGCAGGCTGAACAGGGTCTTGGCCAGGGCGCGGCCGGCCTGGTTGTCGAAGCGCTGAGCCAGGCGCAGGTCGAGGCTGCCGGCGGTGGCGATAATCTGGCCGCCGGCGCGGTTGTCGAGGCTGTCGGCCGCCACGCTGACGTCGCCACCGCTGAGGGTGCCAGCGCGGTTATCGACGGTGCCGGCGCCTGCGTCCAGGGTTGTGCTGGCCTCGATGCGTCCGCCCTGGTTGTCGAGCAGTGTGCTGGCTTGCACCTTGGCGGCGCCCGCGCTGGCCGAGACGATGCCGTTGCGGTTGTCCAGTTGCCCGACGCCGAGGTCGAGGCGGTCGGCCAGCAGGCTGCCACCGCGGTTGTCGAAGGTGCTGGCCACTACCTTGAACTGCCCGCCCACCACTTCCAGGCGGCCGGCGCGGTTGTCCAGGCTGGTGAGGCTGAGGTCGACATTCTGCCCGGCGCCAAAGCGAATCAGGCCGCCCAGGTTGGCGAGTGCCGGGGTGTTGAGATTGAGGCTGTTTGCCCCGCGCAGGCGCGCAGTGCTGCCGTTGTTGGTGACCTGGGCGCTGTGCAGGCTGACGTCGCGGCCCTGGATTACCCCGCCGTCGTTGCGCAGGCTCTTGCTGCCGCGGGCGTCGAGGGTGCGGCTGGCGATCACGCTGGCGCTGTTGCTGAGCTCGGCGGCGTGCAGAGTCACGTCGCCCTGGCTGTTGCGGGTGTTGTCGGCGTTGACGCCGGCCTCGATCACGCCGCTGTTGGTCAGTTTGCCGTCGGCACTGAGGGTGATGCTGTCACGTGCGGTCAGGCTGGTGCGGTTGTCGATTGCACCGGCGCTGCGCAGGTCAACGCGGGTGCCGGCGTACACCGGGCCCTGGGCGTCGATGGCGGTGGCCTTGGCCACCACCGCACCGTTGGCGCTGACGTTGGCCAGGGTCAGCTTGCCGTTGGCGTCGATCTGCACGTCGCCGGCGCTGGCTGCCAGGTCGCCGGCCAGGCGCACACCCACGCCCTTCTCGGTGCCCACCAGCTTCACTGCCCCCACGTACATGCCGCCCAGTGCGCTGCTGTCGATCGCCAATGCCGGTTTGTCCGAGGCATCATCGGCGCGCGGGGTGGCCTGCAGGGTGTCGGCGTTGACGTCGTTGCGGCCGGTGACCACGGCCAGGTTCCTGGCGTACAGCTTGGCGTTGAGCTGGGTGGAGCGGGTGATCAGCTCGAACTGGTCGACGTTGCTGGCGTCGAGGCCGGCGCCTTCGATGCTGATGTCGCCGCCATCGACCTGGAAGCGGTCCAGGCGGCCGCTGCCGTCGAGCACCGGCTTGCCGGTGGTGAGGGTGGCACGCGGCGTGTTGATGAAGCCGCAGCCGTTGCACGTGACGCCGTAGGGATTGGCGACGATGACCCGCGCGGCCTGCCCGGCCACTTCCGTGTAGCCCTTGAGCTGGCTGCGGTTGTTGCCGGTGACCTCGTTGAGGATAGTGCTGGCGGCCTGGCCGTTGAGGTTGCCGTTGCCCAGGATAATGCCGCCCAGCCGGGTGGCCTGGGTGCGGCCAGTGGCGTTGTTGAGGATGACGCCCTGACTGCCGACGTTGTAGTCCTGGAACTGGTTGTGCGACAGGCCGCTGGCGTTGGGCGCGGCGATGTTGACCACCGGCACGCCGTTGCCCGCCGCCCCCACCGTGGTGCCCGCGCCGCTGACCACGATGCCCTCGGCCTGGGCCCACAGCGGCTGCCAGAACATGACGTTGGCCAGCAGGAACGCCAAGGCGCGCTTGGGCAGGCCCCAGAAGCGTTCGCGGGGCTGCAGGGCGGCCGAAGGTTGGCGGGCCAGGAAGGCAAGATGACGGGCGTCCATGTCGGGTACTCGTTGCAGCAACAATTAGAGAAAGAGGTTCAGGCTGAAGTAGATCGGCGTCTCACGGTCGGCGACGGCGCCGGGGCGTTCCAGCGAGTGGGCGAAGGTGACGCTGGCGCCCAGGTAGCGGCCGCGGGCAAACAGTTCCACGGCGTTGCCGCTCAGCCGTCCGTGCTGGTCGGTGTCGGTGTGGTCGCGGCTGATCACGCCCTGGTCGTAGGCCAGGGCCAGGCCGTATTCGGTGAGTGCCGGGCGCAGGCGGTCCCAGGCCACGGGGCGGCTCCAGCGCACTTCGTTGCGCCAGTAGCCGCCGCTGTCGCCCATCAGGTATTGGTCCTTGAAGCCGCGCACCGAGGACAGGCCGCCGACGCTGATGCGCTGGTTGCCGAACAGAGGGTCGTTGCTGTGCTGGCCGGTGGCGAGGCTGCTGAAGGTGAAACTTTCACCCAGCAGTTGGAAGGGCAGCAGGTAGCTGGCGGTGGCGGTGTACTTGCGGTAACGCGCGGAGGGCCCGCCGTTGCCCGGGTCACCTTGGGCGCCCAGGGCGCCGATGCCCTTCTGGGTGGCCAGGTCGAGGTTGACGAAGGCATTGCCCAGACGGCGGCCGTGGTTGATGCCGTAGCTGAGCTCGGTGAGGGTGTTGCTGCTGCCGCTCAGGTAGGCGCCGTCGTTGTAGTTGCGGGTGGCCAGGCGCGTGAGGCCGACGTTGACCGCGGTCTTGCTCAGGGCATCACGATGGATGACACGCTCGGCGCGCAATTGGTGGCTGCTGCTGTCGCCGCTTTGCAGGAAGCTGCCGTAGCCCTGCGGCGTGACCCTGGAGCGGTAGGCGCTCTGGCTGTAGCTGTAGTTGAAGGTCCACCAGCCCCACGGCAGGTTGTAATTGAGCAGTTCGTTGTGGGAACTGTGGCCCGAGTCGCTGACGGCATCGTGGCCGGCGCGCAGCATCAATTCGTCGGCCAGGCCCAGCGGGCTGTCCCACTCAAGCCCCGTGTTCCACTGCTGCTCGCCGGTGCTGCGCTGGCCATCGTTGCTGCGGCCCAGGGAAGCGCGCCAGGGTTTTTGCGGTGTGTTGGTGACCGTCACCTCGCTGCCACCCACGGCCTGGCCAGGGCTGAGCTCCATGCGCGCCTGGTTGGACGGCAGGCGGTTGAGCTGATCCACCAGTTGTTCGATCTCGCGCAGGTTGAGCACCTGCCCGGCGCGCCCCGGGAAGCTCATGGCCAGTTCGCGCTCGCTAATGCCGCTGCCCGCCCCACCCTTGAGGCGTTCCAGCCGCCCTTCCACCACTTGCACCACCAGCGTGCCGCTGCCCAGGTCCTGGGGCGGCAGGTAGGCACGGCTGGTCACCAGGCCACGCGCCAGATAGTGGTCGGTGATGGCCTTGAGCACTTCGTTGAGTTGCGCCACGCCCAGGCACTGGCCAAGGAACGGCGCCAGCAAGGGTTCGCGCTCAGTGGCACTCAGGTGGTCGGCGCCCTTGAGCTCGATGTGGCGGATGGTGAAACAGCGGGGGTCAGCCGGGGCTGCGGGGGCGGCTTCGGGGGTGGACTGGCCAGGAAGGTTCTTCAGGTCTTCAAGGCGCCGCTGCTGGTCTTGCAGCAAGCGGTTCTGCCGCTCGCGGATCAGGTCCTGGTCGCCTTGGGGCACGGGGGCAGCGACAACAGCGGCGGGGGCGCAGAAAAGGCTGGCAACCAGCAACAGCCAGGCCGTTTTCCGTGGTCTGGGAGCAGACATTGAATCGATCCTTGAAACGTCGGGGGGCGCGAAAGAGCGGCGATACTAGGGGGAGCGCCTCCCGAGGTCAAATTCACGATACAATTTCGAACAATTCAGAACATTGGCGACTATGGTGCCGATTAAGTGGCTATTGTCGATAAAGTGCAGATGAACAGGTGAAAACCAGCACAGATGATTTACCGGCATTACCCCGTAATGTCGGAATGCGAAAACCGACAAACGGTCAACCCGTGGCCGCTGCCGCCAGGCTGCGTCCGCCCCCCCACGCGGCTCACCTGGAAAAAAGCGGACGCGGCCTGGCGGCCGCTGCTACGGGGATGGGTTATTCGAAGAGGGCGTCGAGGGCCTGCTCCAGGCGGGTCACGCCGATGACCTGCAGCCCGGCCGGCGCTTCCTTCGGCGCGTTGCCCTTGGGCACGATGGCGCGCTTGAAGCCGTGCTTGGCGGCTTCCTTGAGGCGTTCCTGGCCGCTGGGCACCGGGCGCACCTCGCCGGACAGGCCCACCTCGCCGAACACCAGCAGATCATGCGGCAGCGGCCGGTTGCGCAGGCTGGACATGATGGCCGCCAGCAGCGCCAGGTCGGAGGCGGTTTCCAGCACCTTCACGCCGCCCACCACGTTGAGGAACACGTCCTGGTCGTGGGTGGGAATGCCGCCGTGGCGGTGCAGCACCGCCAGCAGCATCGACAGGCGGTTCTGGTCCAGGCCCAGGGTCACGCGGCGCGGGTTGGCCAGGTGGCTGTCGTCCACCAGCGCCTGCACCTCCACCAGCATCGGCCGGGTGCCTTCCCAGGTGGCCATGACCACGCTGCCCGGCACTTCTTCCTGGGCGCGGGTGAGGAAGATGGCCGAGGGGTTGGACACCTCTTTCAGGCCCTTGTCGGTCATGCCGAACACGCCCAGTTCGTTCACCGCGCCGAAGCGGTTCTTCACCGCGCGCAGCAGGCGCAGGCGGCCGTCGGACTCGCCTTCGAAATACAGCACGGTATCGACCATGTGCTCCAGCACGCGCGGGCCGGCCAGGGCGCCTTCCTTGGTGACGTGGCCCACCAGGAAGATGGCGGTGCCGCTCTGCTTGGCGTAGCGCACCAGCAAGGCGGCGCTCTCGCGCACCTGGGAGACGCCGCCGGGGGCGGACTGCAGGGCCTCGGTGAAGATGGTCTGGATGGAGTCGATGACCATCACCTTGGGCTGCTCGACCCGGGCGGTGGCGATGATGGTCTCGATGCAGGTCTCGGTCATGACCCGCAGCTGGTCCTGGGGCAGGCCCAGGCGGCGCGCGCGCATGGCCACCTGCTGTTGCGATTCCTCGCCGGTGACGTACAGCGCCGGCATGCGCGCGGCGATGTTGCACAGGGTCTGCAGCAGGATGGTGGACTTGCCGATGCCCGGGTCACCGCCAATCAGCACCACCGAGCCGTCCACCAGGCCGCCGCCCAGCACGCGGTCGAGCTCGGTGGAGGCGGTGGTGAAGCGGGGAATTTCCTCGACGCTGACCTCGGCCAGGGTCTTGATCTGCGCCTGCTGGCCCGCCCAGCCGGTGCGGCCGCTGGAGGGTGCGGCAGCGCCGGCCTCGATCATGGTCTCGGTCAGGGTGTTCCAGGCGCCGCACTCGCCGCACTGGCCGGCCCATTTCGGGAAGGTGGCGCCGCACTCGGTGCAGCCGTACAAGCGCTTGGCCTTGGCCATGAGGAATTCCCCTGTATATAAAAACAGTCATCATACCGATCCTGGCCGGATTCGGTAAAACTAATAGGGAGAAGCCGGGTCATTGTTACCAGGTAACGAGCACGGCGCGCTTCGCTGTCTTACACTGCCTGCAACCATTCATCTGTAACAAGGGATATCAAAAGCATGGGCGTACTAGCTGAGTTCAAGGCCTTCGCGGTCAAAGGCAACGTGGTCGACATGGCCGTGGGTATCATCATTGGCGCAGCGTTCGGCAAGATCGTCTCGTCGTTCGTGGGTGACGTGGTCATGCCGCCGCTGGGGCTGTTGATTGGCGGCGTCGATTTCAGCGACCTGGCGGTGACCCTCAGGGAAGCCCAGGGCACGGCGCCGGCCGTGGTGCTGGCCTACGGCAAGTTCATCCAGACCATCATCGACTTCCTGATCGTGGCGTTCGCCATCTTCATGGGCGTCAAGGCCATCAACAAGCTCAAGCGCGAAGAAGCCGCCGCCCCTACCCTGCCGCCTACCCCGACCAAGGAAGAGCTGCTGCTGGGCGAGATTCGTGATTTGCTGAAAGAGCAGAACGCGCGGCCGTGACGCAGCCTGCGGCGGCTGCTACGGGGTGCGTGACCGCGCGCCCCGCTCTTACCAATAGTTCTCTACCGCTATCTGCCCTGGCTTGCGGGTCAGGGTCAGGCGCATGTCGCGGGCCTTGAGCACCGCCCGGGTGTCGTCGATCATCTGCGGGTTGCCGCAGATCATCACCCGTGAATGCTCCGGCGCCAGCGCACAGCCGGCCGCCGCTTCCAGCGCGCCATTGTCGATCAGCGTGGTGATGCGCCCGCCCAGCGCGCCCGGGCACTGCTCGCGGGTGACGATGGGAATGTACTGGAACTTGTGCGCGTATTCCGCCAGGTACTCACGCCCGGTGAGCTCGGCGATCAGCGGCTGGTACGCCAGCTCGCGGCCTTCGCGGGCGCTGTAGACCAGGATGATGCGCTCGAATTTCTCCCACACTTCGAAGTCCTGCAGGATCGACAGGAACGGCGCCACCCCGGTGCCCGTGGCCAGCAGCCACAGGTCGCGGCCGTCGATGAAGCGGTCCGGGGTCAGGTAACCGAACGCCTGGCGATCCACCAGCAGCGTGTCGCCCTCGCGCAGGCGGCTCAGCTCGCTGGTGAACTCCCCTCCCGGCACCACGATGGAGAAGAACTCCAGGAACTCGTCATGGGGCGAGGACACCATCGAATAGGCACGCCACGCCACGCTGCCGTCAGGCTTGGTCACCCCCAGGCGGGCGAACTGCCCGGCGCGGAAACGAAACCCAGGGTCGCGGGTGGTCCTCAGGGTGAACAGGCTGGGGGTCAGCGGCTGTACCTCGAGCAGCGTCTGGCGGGTGAAATTCTCGGCGCTGGCGGTCATGACGGTCTCCGTGGGAACAGTGCTTATAGTGTCCAGCAAAGCGGCAACCAGGAACACCCGCAAGTTGTAATGGCTTTTTCATGCAGTAGCCAGACGATAACTACATTTTATCGACGTAATTAACTCGTATCAAAGCATTAATCACCTAGAATGAAGCGACGGGGCAGTACTTGGATCCATATCGGGCAGCTCAACTGGAGTGTCGTCATGAGAATGTGGCATGAAGCGCAACTGCATCACCTGCAAGGCATGGCCGAACGCAAGGATATAGTAGAGAGCGCTTTGGACCTGGCCCGCGACCTGGGCTTCGACTACGCAACCTTCGTCACCGGCCCCGGCCAGGTCATGCCGCACCGCATGGCCCTGAACAATATGCCAGCCGCATGGCGCCAGCGTTATCGGCAGCAGGGCTATGGCGCTACCGACCCCAGCGTCAGGCATTGCCGGCACTCGGTGGTGCCGTTGCTGTGGACTGACGGCTTGTTCCGCAGCACCCCCGAGTTCCGCCAGGACGCCTGGAGCCACGGCATTCGCCATGGCCTGAGCCTGGCCATCCACGACAGCGACCACCACGTCAGCATGCTGACCCTGGCCCGCCAGCACCTGCCGGTGAGCGCCGACGAATTCTGCGCGAAGGTGGGCCAGTGCCTGTGGCTGGGCAACCTGCTGCACCAGCGCCTGGGCGCCCGGCAGGCCAGCGCGGACGGGGACACCCACGGCCAGCTGTCCGGCCGCGAGCTGGAGATACTGCGCTGGTCGGCCGAGGGCAAGACCGCCGGCGATATCGCCGCCATTCTCAGCCTTTCCGAGCGCACGGTGAACTTTCATATCAGCACGGCCGTAAAGAAAATGGGCATGGGCAACAAGCTCTCTGCCGTGGTTCACGCCGCTCAAACCGGCCTGCTGTGAGCCCCACGCCTGCATAATTCTGCAAATGGACGTAGAATTCACGACCCGGAGCACCCCATTGTGCCTCCCTGCTGCGAGTTTGGTACCGCCGAGACTTGCGTAAATCTACAGCTGCCCACCCCGAGTCTCTGCCCCATGCCCGTGTTGACCACGCCCTTCGCCCAGCTTGACCTGATCCGCCAGCCCGACCAGCCCAACGAACCGCTGCAGGCGTTCGACGCCGCCGACGAATACCTGCTCAACCACCTGGCCGAGCAGCAGTTGCCTGCCAGCACCCGGGTGCTGGTGCTCAACGACAGCTTTGGCGCCCTGGCCATCAGCCTGCAAGGCCAGTTCGACCTGGTCAGCAGCGGTGACTCGTTCCTGGGCAGCCAGGCGCTGGAAAAGAACCTGGTGCGCAACGGCCGGCCCTTCGACGCCATCGGCGTGCTGCCGGCCAGCCAGCGCTGGGACGGCCTGTTCGACCGCGTGCTGATTCGCGTGCCCAAGACCCTGGCGCTGCTGGAAGAGCAGTTGATTCGCCTGCAGGGCCACCTGGCGCCCGGCGCCCAGGTGGTGGCCGCCGCCATGGTCAAGCACCTGCCGCGGGCGGCCGGCGACCTGCTGGACCAGTACATCGGTCCGGTCAGCGCATCGCTGGCAGTGAAAAAGGCGCGACTGCTGATCGCCACCGCCGAGGCACGCGGCCCGTTCACCTCGCCCTACCCGAGCCGCTACCGCCTGGACCAGCCGGCGCTGGAGCTGCTGAACCACGCCAACGTGTTCTGCCGCGAGGGCCTGGACATCGGCACCCGCGCCTTCCTGCCCCACCTGCCTACCGGGCTGGGCAGCGCCCAGGTCGCCGACCTGGGCTGCGGCAATGGCGTGCTGGGCATCGTCAGCGCCCTGCAGAACCCGCAGGCGCACTACACCCTGGTGGATGAGTCGTACATGGCCGTGCAGTCGGCCGCCGAGAACTGGCAGGCCGCCCTGGGTGAGCGCGAAGTGACCGTGCGCGCCGGCGACGGCCTGGCCGGCCAGGCGCCGCAGTCCCTGGACGTGGTGCTGTGCAACCCGCCGTTCCACCAGGCCCAGGTGGTGGGCGATTTCCTGGCCTGGCGCATGTTCCAGCAGGCGCGCGAGGCGTTGGTGGTGGGCGGCGCGCTGTACATCGTCGGCAACCGCCACCTGGGCTACCACAGCAAGCTGGCGCGGCTGTTCCGCGGTGTCGAGCAGGTGACAGCCACGCCCAAGTTCGTGATTCTGAAAGCCCGCAAGTAAAGGTGTGGGAGCTGGCTTGCCAGCTTCCACGTACACAAAAAAAACCCTCCGAAGAGGGTTTGAAAACCGCTGCCTGTGCAAAACAGCGGTGGGATGAGACGGTATTTCAGTGGGACTTCATGCCCGCCGCAGTCATGAACATGCGCAGCAGTTCAGCGACGATGCCCAGGGCCACGATACTTCCCGCCCAGATCACCAGCAGCCAGCCCACGCGTTTCCACCAGGGGCTGTTGGCAGCCGGGTCGGGTTCATGTTCCTTGCTGTTCATCGCATGCTCTCCTGTGTACGTCCGTAGCAGCTGCCGCAGGCTGCGTCCGGTTCCCCGCGTTGGGGGCGTTGGACGCGGCCTGGGGCCGCTGCTACAGGGTTCTGTCAGTGGTAGCCATCTTCAGGTTTCACCTTGCCGCGGAACACGTAGTAGCTCCAGAAGGTGTAAACCAGGATGAACGGGATGATGAACAGCGTGCCCACCAGGATGAAGCCCTGGCTTTGCGGCGGCGACGCTGCGTCCCAGATCGACACGGCCGGCGGGATGATGTTCGGCCACAGGCTGATACCCAGGCCGCTGTAGCCGAGGAAGATCAGGATCAGGGTCATGATGAACGGCATGTAGTGGGCGCGTTGCGACACCGACTTCAGCAGCGCGTACACCGACAGCAGCACCAGCAGCGGCACCGGCATGAACCACAGCAGGTTAGGCATGCTGAACCAGCGGGTGGCGATGTCGGCATGGGTCAGCGGCGTCCAGATGCTGACGATACCAGTCACCACCAGCAAGCCCAGGGTCAGCGGCTTGGCCAGCTTGTGCATGGCCTCCTGCAGGCTGCCTTCGGTCTTCATGATCAGCCAGGTGCAACCCAGCAGGGCGTAGGCCACGATCAGCGCCAGGCCGCAGAACACGGTGAACGGCGTCAGCCAGTCCAGGCCGCCGCCGGCGTAGGCACGGTTGACCACCGGGATGCCATCGATGTAGGCACCCAGGGCCACGCCCTGGGCAAAGGTGGCCAGCAGCGAACCGCCGATGAACGCCTTGTCCCAGATGTGACGCTTGTTGGCGCGGGCCTTGAAGCGGAACTCGAACGCCACGCCACGGAAGATCAGGCCGATGAGCATCAGGATCAGCGGCATGTACAGCGCTTCCAGCACCACCGAGTAGGCCAGCGGGAAGGCGCCGAACAGTGCCGCGCCGCCCAATACCAGCCAGGTTTCGTTGCCGTCCCACACGGGGGCGACGGTGTTCATCATTACGTCACGGTCGGACTCGCCCTTGAGGAACGGGAAGAGAATCCCGATACCCAGGTCGAAACCGTCCATGATCACGTACATCATGACGCCGAAGATAATGATCACGGCCCAGATCAGTGGAAGATCGATACCCATGACTCAGTTCCCCTTGTTCAGGCTGTCGGCGTGGCCTTCTTCGCTGCCTTCGTGGGCGGCGGAGAGAGGACGTGCAGGCGTACGCGTTTGACCAGGGCCACCATGGGTAGCTTCTGCGCCTTCGTGGGTTTTCGGCCCCTTGCGCACCAGGCGCATCATGTAGCCGAAGCCGGTGCCGAACAGCGAGAAGTACACCACCACGAACAGCACCAGGGTGATGCTCATCTGCGTCACGCTGTGGTTGGACACTGCATCGGCGGTGCGCAGCAGGCCATACACGACCCACGGCTGACGGCCGATTTCAGTGGTGAACCAGCCCGCCAGCAGGGCGATCAGGCCCGATGGGCCCATGCACATGGCCAGGGTCAGGAACAGGCGGTTGGTGTACAGGCCACCGCGCCAGCGCAGCCAGGCACTCCACAGGCCCACGGCGATCATCAGCATCCCCAGGCCGGCCATGATGCGGAACGACCAGAACACGATCAGCGAGTTCGGGCGGTCTTCAGGCGGGAACGACTTCAGCGCCGGGATCTGCTTGTCCAGGCTGTGGGTCAGGATCAGGCTGCCCAGGTACGGCACTTCGATGGCGTACTTGGTCTTCTCTTCCTTCATGTCCGGGATGCCGAACAGGATCAGCGGGGTCGGCTCGTTGCCGACGTTTTCCCAGTGGCCCTCGATGGCGGCGATCTTGGCCGGCTGGTGCTCCAGGGTGTTCAGGCCGTGGGCGTCACCGACGAAGGCCTGGATAGGCGCGACGATCAGCGCCATCCACATGGCCATGGAGAACATCTTGCGGATGGCCGGGTTGTCGCGGCCACGCAGCAGGTGCCAGGCCGCCGAGGCGCCGACGAAGAACGCTGTGGCGACGAACGCGGCGATAGCCATGTGCGCCAGGCGGAACGGGAACGAGGGGTTGAAGATCACCGCCAGCCAGTCCACCGGAATCACGCGACCGTCGACGATCTCGTAGCCCTGCGGGGTCTGCATCCAGCTGTTGGAAGCCAGGATCCAGAAGGTGGAGATCAGCGTGCCCACGGCCACCATGACGGTGGAGAAGTAGTGCAGGCCACGGCCCACACGGTTCCAGCCGAACAGCATGACGCCGAGGAAACCGGCTTCCAGGAAGAACGCGGTCAGCACTTCATAGGTCAGCAGCGGCCCGTTGACGGCGCCGGCGAAGTCCGAGAAGCGACTCCAGTTGGTGCCGAACTCGTAGGCCATGACCAGGCCCGAGACCACGCCCATGCCGAAGTTGACGGCGAAAATTTTCGACCAGAAATGGTACAGATCGCGGTAGGTGTCATCCTTGGTCTTGAGCCACAGGCCTTCGAGCACGGCCAGGAAACTGGCCAGGCCGATGGTGATGGCGGGGAACAGGATGTGGAACGAGACCGTAAACGCGAACTGCATTCGGGCGAGATCTAGAGCCTCTAAGCCGAACATATGGTTTCCTCTATCAGATGAATCATCTGCGTGCGTCGGGGGACGCCCCCGTCAACTCGCACCGACAGCCCTCACGGTTAATGAGTGCGGCGCGCGAAATGTGTTCTGAGTATTCAAGTGTGGCAGTGACCAATGGCCTCAACACAACGCGGCTGCAACGTGTATTGACCAGGATCAATGATCCCTAAAAGAGTAGACCCAATCCGCGCAGTTAACTGCGTGGTCTATTGTCACGCGGCACGTTGCCTCACCCTTCTAAAGCAGGGGGTTCGGCCAATTTCGGGGATCGCGCGAGAGGATTGCGGCGAATGGCAACGAATGCCATTTACGTAACCTGCAGTTACAAACTAGTGATAATCTCGCGCCTCCCGCCCGCGAGGTTGCCCTGCCCCATGTCCAGTTCCGCTGTACTGCTGCTGCGTCATCACCGTCCTTTCATGGCTTTCTGGCTGGCGCGGGTGTGCACCGCCAGTGGCTTCCAGATGCTCACAGTGGCCATTGGCTGGCACCTCTACCAGCTGACCGGCAGCGTGCTCGACCTGGGCCTGGTGGGGCTGGTGGAATTCACCCCGCGGGTGCTGTTCATGCTGCACACCGGGCATGTGGCCGACCGCTATGACCGACGCAAGGTAGCTGCCATCTGCCAGACGGGGCAGGCGCTGGTGGCCCTGGCCCTGGTGATCGGCAGCAGCACCGACAGCGTCAGCCGCGACATGATCTTCGTGCTGGCCTTCCTGCTGGGCAGCGCCCGGGCGTTCGAGATGCCCACCACCCAGGCGCTGCTGCCCAATATCGTGCCCACCGAGTTGTTCCCCCGCGCGGTAGCGGCCTCGGCCTCGGCCATGCAGACCGCCACCATCGTCGCGCCGGCGCTGGGCGGCTTTCTATATGCGTTCGGCAGCGTGTGGGTGTACGGCCCCACCGTGGTGCTCTATGTGCTGGCGCTGTCGCTGATGCTCAGCCTGCCGGCGCGCCAGACCCCGCTGAACAAGGGCAAGGCCACGCTGCAGTCGCTGCTGGCCGGGATCAACTTCATTCGCAGCCGCCCGGACATTCTCGGCGCCATTTCCCTGGACCTGTTCGCCGTGCTGCTGGGCGGCGCCACCGCGCTGCTGCCGGTGTTCGCCCGCGACATCCTGCTGACCGGCCCCTGGGGCCTGGGCCTGCTGCGCTCGGCGCCAGCGGTGGGGGCGCTGCTGATGTCGTTCTGGCTGTCGCGCTTCCCCATCGAGCGCAAGGTGGGCCGCACCATGTTCGCCGGCGTCGGGGTATTTGGCGTGGCAACCATCGCCTTCGGCTTGTCCACCTCGTTCTGGTTCAGCCTGGCGACCCTGGCAGTGCTGGGCGCGGCAGACATGATCAGCATGGTGATCCGCGGCGCATTCGTGCAATTGGAGACGCCGGACGAGATGCGCGGCCGGGTCAGCGCCGTGAACGGCCTGTTCATCGGCGCCTCGAACCAGCTGGGCGAGTTTGAATCGGGCCTGACGGCGCACTGGTTCGGCACGGTGCCGGCGGTAGTGCTGGGCGGCGTGAGCACGCTGGTGGTGACCGGCACCTGGATCAAGCTGTTCCCGACCCTGGCCAAGCGCGATCACATGCTGAACCGCGAGAAACCCCTGTAACCATCTCGCTTACTGTGGGAGCTGGCTTGCCAGCGAGCTGTGGAGGCCCGAAAAGCTCGCTGGCAAGCCAGCTCCCACATCACGCGGGGTTAAAGCGACACACGCATTCACCGCCAGCCAGCCATGCTGGTATGATGCGCGGCTTTTTTCGGCCCCTCGGCGAGCTTGTGCTTTGCTTGAGGGGTCAATTCATTCACGGCGCCGGGGCGCGCCACGGGGATCAGGCATGCTGGAAAGGCTGTTTCAACTAAAAGCACACAACACCAACGTGCGTACCGAGATACTGGCGGGCATCACCACGTTCCTGGCCATGGCCTACATCCTGTTCGTCAACCCGAGCATCCTCGGCGAGACGGGCATGGACAAGGGCGCGGTGTTCGTCGCCACCTGCCTGGCCGCCGCCATCGGCTCGACCGTGATGGGCCTGATCGCCAACTACCCGATCGCCCTGGCACCGGGCATGGGCCTGAACGCCTTCTTCACCTACACCGTGGTGCTGCACATGGGTTACACCTGGCAGACCGCGCTGGGCTCGGTGTTCATCTCGGCCGTGCTGTTCTTCCTGCTGTCGATCTTTCGCATCCGCGAATGGATCGTCAACAGCATCCCGCTGCCGCTGCGCTCGGCCATTGCCGCGGGTATCGGCCTGTTCCTGGCGCTGATCGCCCTGCACAACGCCGGCATCGTGGTCGGCAACCCGGCCACCCTGGTGGGCCTGGGCGACCTGAAGCAGCCTGCACCGATCCTGGCCACCCTGGGCTTCGTGCTGATCGTGGCCCTGGAAGCCCTGAAAGTGCGCGGCGCCGTGCTGATCGGCATCCTGGCAGTGACCATCGTCTCGATCCTGATGGGCTTCAGCCCGTTCGGCGGCGTCACCTCCATGCCGCCATCGCTGGCCCCGACCTTCCTGCAGCTGGACATCAAGGGCGCGCTGAACGTGGGCCTGGTGAGCGTGATCTTCGCCTTCCTGTTCGTTGACCTGTTCGACAACTCCGGCACCCTGATCGGCGTGGCCAAGCGCGCCGGCCTGATGGGCAAGGACGGCCACATGCCGAAAATGGGCCGTGCGCTGATCGCCGACAGCACCGCAGCCATGGCCGGTTCCCTGCTGGGCACCTCCACCACCACCAGCTACATCGAGTCGGCGGCCGGCGTGAGCGCCGGCGGCCGTACTGGCCTGACCGCCATCGTCGTGGCCCTGCTGTTCATCCTGGCGCTGTTCTTCGCGCCGCTAGCCGGCAGCGTGCCCGCCTTCGCCACCGCCCCTGCCCTGCTGTTCGTGGCCGTGCTGATGATGTCGGGCCTGGCGGAAATCAACTGGGACGACATCACCGAAGCCGCCCCGGTGGTAGTCACCGCCCTGGCCATGCCGTTCACCTACTCGATCGCCAACGGCATTGCCTTCGGCTTCATTTCGTGGACACTGATCAAGCTGCTGTCGGGCCGCACCCGTGACCTGAACCCGGCGCTGATCATTCTGTCGATCCTGTTCGTCATCAAGCTGGGCTGGTTCAACGCATGAGCACGGTAGTGAACCCGGCGGACTACAGCCGCCAACTGGACGAGAAAACCGCGCGCCTGCGCGAGCTGCTGGCGCCGTTCGATGCCCCGGAACCTGCGGTATTCGACTCGCCGCGCGAGCATTACCGCCTGCGCGCCGAGTTCCGCCTGTGGCGCCAGGACGGCCAGCGCCACTACGCCATGTTCGCCCCGGGTGAGAAGCACACGGCCATCCTCATCGAGGAATTCCCGATCGCCAGCCTGCGCATCAACGAACTGATGCCCAAGCTCAAAGCTGCCTGGCAGGCCAACGACGCCCTGAGCAACAAGCTGTTCCAGGTGGAGTTCCTCACCACCCTGGCCGGCGACGCCATGGTTACCCTGTGCTACCACCGCCCGCTGGACGAGCACTGGCAGGTGGCCGCCGAGCAACTGGCCGCCGACCTGGGCATCAGCCTGATCGGCCGTTCCAAGGGCAAGCGCGTGGTCATTGGCCGCGACTTCGCCGTGGAAAAACTGGACGTGGCTGGCCGCGTGTTCAGCTACCAGCAGCCTGAAGGCGCGTTCACCCAGCCCAACGGCACGGTGAACCAGAAGATGCTGACCTGGGCCTATGAGGCCCTGGGCCAGCGCGACGACGACCTGCTGGAGCTGTACTGCGGCAACGGCAACTTCACCCTGCCCCTGGCCACGCGGGTGCGCAAGGTGCTGGCCACCGAGATCAGCAAGACCTCGGTGAACGCCGCGCTGAACAACCTGGCCGACAACGCCGTGGACAACGTCACCCTGGTGCGCCTGAGCGCCGAGGAGCTGACCGAGGCGCTGAACGAGGTGCGGCCGTTCCGTCGCCTGCAGGGCGTGGACCTGAAGAGCTACCAGTTCGGCAGTGTGTTCGTCGACCCGCCGCGTGCCGGCATGGACCCGGACACCTGCGAGCTGACCCGTCGTTTCGACAACATCCTGTACATCTCCTGCAACCCGGAGACCCTGGCCGCCAACATCGCCCAGTTGCACGATACCCACCGTATCGAGCGTTGCGCGCTGTTCGACCAGTTCCCGTATACCCACCACATGGAATCGGGTGTGTTGCTGGTTCGTCGTTGATCGCATCGCCCCCATCGCGACCAAGGTCGGCTCCTACGGGTGTAGGAGCCGACCTTGGTCGCGATGAAAGCGCCGCGCACTCAGAACGCGAAACACGAACAGCCAAACGCCCCCCAGAACCCCTGGAAATCACTGACCGGCACGCTCGACTGCCGCGCCCTGTCGTGGCTGTGCGCATGCACCCCGCATGGCCCGCTGCACTGGTGCACCTGCTGCAGCACCGGCGACTGCGGCCGCCAATGGCCCGGGACGATGGCCACTGGCGACCAGTCCGGCGTCACCGGCAGGGTTGGCGGCGCCAGCTTGTCGAATTCGCCCGCCGCGTGCACCACCTTGCCGTCCACCACGGTCAGCAGCGACTCGATCCACTTGATCGCCTCTTCCTCAACGCTGAAATAATCCGCCGACAAGGCCACCAGGTCCGCCAATTGCCCGACCTTGATCTGGCCTTTCTTGCCCTGCTCCGATGAGAACCAGGCGCTGCCATGGGTGTACAGCTCCAGCGCGGTGTCGCGCTCCAGGCCTTGTGGATAAAGCTCCAGGCCGCCCACGGTCTTGCCGCTGACCATCCAGTACAGCGAGGTCCACGGGTTGTAGCTCGACACCCGCGTGGCGTCGGTGCCCGCGCCTACCGGCACGCCCTCGGCGAGCATGCGCTGGATCGGCGGAGTCTGTTCGCCGGCCTTCTTGCCGTAGCGGTCGACGAAGTATTCGCCCTGGAAGGCCATGCGGTCCTGGATGGCGATGCCGCCGCCCAGCGCCTTCACCCGCTCGATGTTTTTCGGCGTGATGGTCTCGGCGTGGTCGAAGAACCACGGCAGGCCGTTGAAGGGAATGTCGCGGTTGACCTTCTCGAACACGTCCAGCATCCGCGAAATCGACTCGTCATAGGTGGCGTGCAGGCGGAACGGCCAGCGCTGCTCCACCAGGTGGCGCACCACCGGTTCCAGGTCCTGCTCCATGGTGGCGGGCAGGTCCGGGCGCGGCTCCAGGAAGTCCTCGAAGTCGGCGGCGGAGAACACCAGCATCTCGCCGGCGCCGTTGTTGCGCAAAAAGTCGTTGCCCTGGCCGTAGCGGGTGCTGGCGGTCCAGTGCTGGAAGTCGGCCAGCTCTTCCTTGGGTTTCTGGGTGAACAGGTTGTAGGCGATGCGCACGGTCAGTTGGTCCTTGGCCGCCAGTTCGTTGATCACCTCGTAGTCATCGGGGAAGTTCTGGAAGCCGCCGCCGGCATCGATGGCACTGGTGACGCCCAGGCGGTTGAGCTCGCGCATGAACTGGCGGGTGGAGTTCACCTGGTACGCCAGCGGCAGCTTCGGCCCTTTGCTCAGGGTGGAATACAGGATCATGGCGTTGGGGCGGGCCACCAGCATGCCGGTGGGGTTGCCCTGGGCGTCGCGCTGGATCTCGCCGCCGGGTGGGTTCGGGGTGTTGCGGTCATAGCCCACCACGCGCAAGGCGGCGCGGTTGAGCAGCGCGCGGTCGTACAGGTGCAGCACGAACACCGGGGTGTCGGGTGCGGCCTTGTTCAACTCGTCCAGGGTGGGCATGCGCTTTTCGGCGAACTGGAATTCGTTCCAGCCGCCCACCACCCGCACCCACTGCGGCGCCGGGGTGCGCAGGGCCTGCTCCTTGAGCATGGCCAGGGCATCGACCAGCGACGGCACGCCTTCCCAGCGCAGTTCCAGGTTGTAGTTGAGGCCACCGCGGATCAGGTGCAGGTGCGAGTCATTGAGCCCGGGGATGACCGTGCGGCCGCGCAAGTCGATGACCTGGGTGGCGCTGCCGCGCAGGGCCATGGCCTCGGCGTCGGTGCCCACGGCGACGAACTTGCCGTCCTTGATGGCCACGGCGCTGGCAGTGGGCTTGGCGCGGTCGACGGTGTGCAGGCGGCCGTTGTGCAGGATCAGATCAGCGATGACGGTGGTGTTCATGACAGGGTTCCTTGTTGTCTGGGGTCAACGGGCGTGGGGCTTAGCGGGCTTGCAACCAGTTGCTCAGCCAGCGGGTGGCCCGCGGCATGAACACGTAGACCACCAGCAGCACGACGCTCAGGGTGATGACGGTGTTGGCCGGGGCATAGCCGCCCAGCCAGGGAAACAGTTTGAAAACCGGTGCCCACAACAGCGGCACGATGAAGCTCAGCGGCAGGATGACCATGAAGGTCACGCAGGCCTGCTTCCAGCGCGGCGGCTGGGGCGCGCCGGCGTCCACCGGGGTGAACCAGAATTCGCGGTCGTTGTTGATCTCCAGTTGGTCGCCGTCGGCCAGCATGGGCTTGGCTTCTGCCACCAGGCGCTGGCGGTCGGCGGAGTCCAGCCAACTCTGCAGTTGCTCGGTGCTGGCGAAGCGCAGCACGCTGGTGAACAGTTGCAGGCCGTTGCTGTGGCCGCGCATGACATCGATGCCCAGGTGGCCGGGGTAGCTGCGGGCGATGCCGATGATGCGGCGCAGCCATTCTTCGTAACGCGATTCCTGGCCTTTGCTGATGCGGTGGCGAACCAGCAGGGTGACGACGCCATCGGCCATTTCGATGTTCATGCCTGACTCCTTTCACACAAATGCGGGAAAGCGAACCGGGACCTTGCGGCCCCGGGCGCTGAGCTTAGTTGACCTGGCGTTGTGGGGCCTTGTGCACCATGGTGTAGGCGTAATCCACGCCCATGCCGTAGGCGCCGCTGTGCTCGCGCACCAGGCCCATGACCGCGTCGTAGGTGTCCTTGTGCGCCCAGTCGCGCTGGAACTCGAGCAGCACTTGCTGCCAGGTCACCGGTACCGCGCCAGCCTGGATCATGCGCTGCACCGACATGTCGTGGGCTTCCTGGGTGGTGCCGCCGCTGGCGTCGGTGACGATGTACACCTCATAGCCTTCGGCCATGGCTTCCAGCGCCGGGAAGGTCAGGCACACTTCGGTCCACAGCGCGGCAATGATCAGCTTCTTGCGGCCTGTGGCCTTGACCGCTTCCACGAACTTGGCGTCTTCCCAGCTGTTCATCGACGTGCGCTCGATTGGCTTCTGGCCAGGGTTCACACCCAGCAGTTCCGGCCAGATGAAGCCGCTGAAGCTTTCAGTTTCAACCGAGGTGTAGATGGTCGGCACGTTGAAGATCTTGGCCGCCTTGGCCAGGCCCACGGTGTTGTTCTTCAGGGTCTGGCGGTCGATGGACTGCACGCCGAAGGCCATTTGCGGCTGGTGGTCGATCAGGATCAGGGCGGCGTTGGTTGGGTTCAGCAGTTCGCGGATGGACATGGTGTATTCCTTTTCTGATGTCGATAATCGGGTTTGAGTTGGCTGACGCTGTTCCCTTCGTTGGGCGCTGTGTGCGTCTGGCTTGGTGCTAATGTAGGCGCGTGCAATATCCGAGACAATTCCCTAAAATCGAGAATCATTGATTCCATTTTGGGGACACCGATGGACCGTATCGACGCCATGCGCGCGTTTGTCACCACCGTCAACGAGAACGGCTTCGCTGCAGCCGCCCGCGCGATGGACGTGCCGCGCTCGAAAATCAGCAAGCAGATCCAAGCCCTGGAGGAAGACCTGGGCGTGCAATTGCTGCAGCGCACCACCCGCAGCCTGCACATGACCGAGGCCGGCGCCGAGTACTACGAGGCGGTGCGCGAGGTGCTGGCATCGGTGGATGAAGCCGAGCAGCGCGCGCGCAGCGGCCTGGGCGAGGCCCGCGGGGTGCTGCGGGTGAACGCGCCCATGTCGTTCGGCCTGCGCAAGCTGGGGCCGCTGATTCCGCTGTTCCATGAGCAGCACCCGCAGATCGAGCTGCAGTTGGTGCTCAGCGACCAGCAGGTGGACCCGGTGCGCGGTGGCTTCGACGTGACCATCCGTATCGCCAGCCTGGGCGATTCGAGCATGGTGGCCAAGCAACTGGCGCCGGCGCCGCGGGTGCTGGTGGCCTCACCCGCCTACCTGGAGCGCCACGGCACGCCGCAGGAACCACGCGACCTCACCAACCACCAGTGCCTGAACTATGGCTACCTGCAAAGCGGCGTCAGCCTGCAGTTGAGCAACGGCCGCGAGACCCAGCGCGTGCACGTCACCGGCCCGCTGCACGCCAACAACGGCGACCTGCTGGCCACCGCTGCCGAGGGCGGTATGGGCATTGCCCTGCTGCCTTCGTTCATCGTCGAGGAAGCGCTGGCGGCAGGCCGCCTGGTGGCCGTGATGTGCGAGTGGCAGGCGCCAGCCATCAGCATCAACGCCGTGTACCCCACGGCGCGGCGCGTGCCGCAGAAGACCCGCGCATTCATCGAGTTCATGGTGGCGCACCTGGCCCCCACAACCCCGTAGCAGCAACTGTCTTGTGGGAGCTGGCTTGCCAGCGAGCTTTTATGGCCCCAACAGCTCGCTGGCAAGCCAGCTCCCACAAGAACCCGGGCTTACTCGCGAAAATGGCTGGCCACCTGGCGCATGTCGTCTTCGCCCAGCACCCCGGCGGCAGCCTTCAGCTCTACCGATGCCAGCAACCAGCCGTGCTGCGCCTCGTGCAGTTCCAGGCGGGCGCGGTACAGCTGCTGCTCGGCGTCCAGCACGTCGAGGTTGATGCGCTCGCCGCCCTGCTGGCTGCGCCACGTGGCATGCAACTGGGCCTCGGCGCTGGCGGCGGCCAGGCGGTAGGCACGCACCCGCGCGGCGCCGCTGCGGGTGGCGTTGTAGTGGCGGCGCAGGTTGTTGAAGGTGGCCAGGGCCTGGCCGTCCAGTTCGTGCTGGGCCTGGGCCAGGCGGCTGGCGGCCTGGCGCGTGGCGGCGCTCACCCCGCCGCCGGCGAACAGCGGCACGTTCAGTTGCAGGCCAACGGTGTTGGTGTCGAACGCCTGTTGATAACTGCTTTCCGAATCCGACTGCGACTGGCGGTTGCTGGCAAACAGGCTCAGCTTGGGCAGGTGGCCGGCGCGCTGGCGTTGCACCTCCTGCTCGGCAACGTCCAGGCCGCGCCGGCGCGCCAGCAGTTCGGGGTTGCGGCTGCTCGCCAGCTGCCGCCAGGCCTCGAACGCCGCTGGCTGCAACGCGGGCAGCTGGATGTGCTCCGCCAACGGCTGCAACTGCGTCGGCGCCTGCCCCAGCAGCGCCTGCAATTCGCGCGCGGCAACGTCCTGGGCATCCAGCGCCTCAAGCTCCTCGGCCACGGCCAGGTTCAACCGCGCCTCGGTCTCCAGCACGTCGGTGCGGGTGCCCGCGCCGTCCTCGAACAGGCTGCGGTTCAGCGCCAGCCGCTCACCCAGGGCGTGCTTGCGCTCGCGGCTCAGCTGCGTGCGCCGCGCCGCCAGCAGCGCGTTGCTGTACAGGCGCACCACCCGCACCCGCAGCGCCTGCTGCTGGCCCTGCCACTGGGCCTGGGCCTGATGCGCCTGGGCATCGCCTTGGCGCCAGCGCGCAAGGGCGTCGAAATCCAGCAGTGGCTGTTGCAGGCTGAGGGTGGCGGCGTGGCTGCGGTAGTCACGGTCCTGGCGTTGGCTGCCCTGGCTGACCTGCGACTGGTTGCGCGAGTGGCTGTAGCCCCAGCTCAACGTCGGCAACAGCGCGGCGCGGCCGATGGCCCGCTGTTCGAGCCCGGCCTCCCGCGCCGCGCCTGCCGCCTGCCAGGCCGGGTCGTTGCGCCGGGCCAGTTCGTAGGCGTCCAGCAGGCCCAGGGCCTGGGCGTTGCCGGCGAAGGTCAGCGAAGCGAGAAGCAGCAGTACAGGTTTCATCACTCCTCCACCAACGCGAGGTGGCTGCGGTCGCGCAGCGGCTTGAGCAGGTAATTGAGCAGCGAGCGCTCGCCGGTGCGGACGAAGGCCTGCACCGGCATGCCCGGTTGCAGGGTCAGCCCGGCCAACTGCTGGGCGCCGGTGACTTCGGCGCGCAGCAGGTAGTAAGGCTCGCCGTTGCGCTCATCCTGCTGGCGGTCGGCGCCCACCAGGGTCACCCGCCCGGCCACCCGCGGCGTAGTGCTTTGGTTGAACGCCGGGAACAGCAGCTCCACCGGCAGGCCCGGGCGTACCTTGTCGACCATGTCCACCGGCAGCCGCGCCTCCACCTGCAACGGCTTGCCGGCCGGTACGATCTCCAGCAGCACCTGCCCGGGCGCCACCACTTCGCCCAGGGTGCTCACCTGCAAACCGCTGACGCGCCCGGCCACCGGCGCTTTCAAAGTGCTGGCGGCCAGTTCCTGCTCGGCCACGGCCAGGCGATGGCGCAGCTCTTCAGCCTGTTGGCGGGTGTCGGCCAGCTGGCTGCCGGCATCACGGCGAAACGCCTGGGTCAGGTGCTGCAGGCGCAGGCGCTGCTCGTCGACCTGCCGCTGCAACAGCCCCGCCCGGCCCTCGTCGACGCTGATGACAGCGGTCAGCTGCGCCAACTGGCGCTCGTCGGCCAGCACCCGGTGGCGGCTGACGAGCCCTTCGGCGCCCAGGCGGCGCAGGCTGGCGAGTTGGGTTTGCAGGCTGGCTTGCTGGGCACGCAGGCTGTGCAAGGACGCCTTGAGGCCGTGCAACTGTGCCTCACTGCCCTGGATGGCGGCCTGCATGGCCGCGCGCTCGCTGTTCAGGCTGGCGGCGCGGCTGGCGTGAATCTGGCCCTGTAGCGCTATGGCGTCCGGGCCTGAAGCCTGTGGGAACACTGGCATTGTTTCCTGCTGTTCGGCCACCAGGCGCGCGGCTTGCGCCTCGGCGGCCTGCCATTGACTGCGCAGGCTGCGCACCTGGCTGTGCAGCAGCGGCTGGCGCAGGCGCAGCAACGGCTGCCCCGCGGCCACAGACTCGCCGTCGCTGACCAGGATACTTTCCAGCACCCCGCCGCTGGCATGTTGCACGGTCTGGCGCTGGCCCACCACGGTGAGGTGCCCGGCCACTGCCACGCCCTGGTCCAGCGGCGCCCACATGGCCCAGGCGAAAAAGCCGCCCACGCCCAGCAGCAACACCGTCCAGCCCAGGCGCGCCGCTGCGCGATCATCCTTGAGGCTGCTCATGCCGCCACTCCCTGCTCGGCCAGCACCGTGGCGGCAGGGCCGAAGCGGTGCAGGTGGCCCTCGCGCAGGATCAGCAGGTGGTCGACGCGCCTGAGCACGTTGGCACGATGAGTCATCAGGATCACCGTGCGCTGCAGCGCCTTCAGGCGGTCGATGGCCGCCAGCAATGCCCGCTCGCCCGCCTCGTCGAGGTTGGCGTTGGGCTCGTCCAGCACGATCAGCGCCGGCAGCCCGTACAGCGCCCGCGCCAGGGCGATGCGTTGCTTCTGCCCACCGGACAAGCCGGCGCCGCCCTCGCCCAGGCGGGTGTCGTAGCCTTGGGGCCATTGCAACACCAGCTCGTGCACGCCGGCCAGGGCGGCGGCGGCCAGCACCTTGTCGGCGTTGGCCGGGCCGAAGCGGGCGATGTTTTGCGCCACGGTGCCGGCAAACAGCTGGATGTCCTGCGGCAGGTAGCCAATCTGCGGCCCCAGTTGCCGCAGCGGCCAGTGGCCCAGCTCGGCGCTGTCCAGCCGCACCTGGCCGGCCATGGGCTGCCATACCCCCACCAACACCCGCGCCAGGGTCGACTTGCCGCTGCCCGACGGCCCGATCACCCCCAGCACGCTACCCGCCGGCAGGCTAAGCGCCAGCCCGTGCAACGTCGGCGCGCTGCAACCGGGTGGGCCGGCGTCAACGCCTTGCAACGCCAGCGCGCCCTTGGGCGCCGGCAAGCGCTGCGGGTCGGCTGCCGGCGGGTGCTCCCGGAGCAACTGCACCAGGCGCTGGCAGGCATCCCGGGCCGGCCCCCATTGCTTCCAGGCGCCGATCAACTGGTCGATGGGGCCCAGCACCCGCCCCATCAGGATCGACCCGGCAATCATCATCCCCGGGCTGATCTGCTGCTGCACCGCCAGCCACGCCCCCAGCCCCAGCACCAGCGATTGCAGCGCCAGGCGGATGCCCTTGGCCCAGGCGCCCACCGCCGCCGAGCGCTCGCTGGCCAGCCCATACAAGGTCAGGAAACCCTGTTGCTGCACCTGCCAACGGCCACGCAGGGCATCAAGCATGCCCATGGCCTGCACCGCCTCGGCATTAACCAGGTGCGCCGTGGCCTGCTGCGTAGCCGCCTGGGCCAACAGCCCTGCACGCGCCTGGAGGCCACCGCACAGGCGCTCGTTAAGCCACGCCAGCAGCACCAGCACCACCGCGCCGCCCAGCGCCAGCCCACCCAACGCCGGGTGAAACACGAACAGCACCCACAGGAACAGCGGAAACCACGGCGCATCGAACAGCGCGAACAGCGCCGTACCGCTGGCGAACTGCCGCAGGCACGCCAAATCCGCCAACGCCTGCCCCGCCGCGCCATGGCCGCTGCGCAACTGCGCGGCGTGGGCGGCATCGTGCACCCGCGCCTGCAAGCCCTGCTCCAGCTGCGCGCCCAGGCGAATCACCAGCACCCCGCGCAGCCAGTCCAGCGTGCACATCAGCGCCAGCAGCCCCAGCACCATCAGGGTCAGCATCAGCAGGGTCATTTCGTTGCCCGAGGCCAGCACCCGGTCATACACCTGCAGCATGTACAAGGCCGGGGCCAGCATCAGCAGGTTGATCGCCGCGGAAAACACGCCAATGTCCACCAGCGAACGCCGGGCAGCCGCCAGCGCACTGCGCAATTCATTGCCAGAGCGGTGCATTCAGAGGGTTCCTTGCAAGATATCCACAGAAGCCCGCCGAGCGGCGTTGACGGCACGCCCGGCGTTCCCCACAATTCAAGAGCGCCATGACCCTGGCCTAGAGAACTCGGGTCACAGCGCTGTGTCAGCGGAGCGGGTGGGAGAGCAATCTTCCACTCGCTTTTTTACGCCTGCGGTTTAGGCGGCGAAGGCCCAGTCCCACCAGGATTGCTCGGCGTTCGCCACGACCAGGTTCGGCAGGGCGACAGGTGCAGCTACCGGTGCCGCGGCAGCTACCTGGTCAAAGGTGGCGGCGGTGGACAGGTTGTACTCCGAGAGCAGTTTGTTGAGGGTTGCCTCCAGCGGGTCGGCGTTGCCGTTCATGAGGCCGTAGACGACTTCGTGGACGGGGTTGCCGGCGCGACCTGCGCCTTCCGGGGCGGAGAGGTCGAGGCCGTTGAAGGAGACGTTGTTTTTAGCGAGGGAAAAATCGGTACCTTTGCCACCGGTGAGATCCCGACCCAGTTCGACGTTGTCCAACTTGCCCCACAGGTAGTGATTCAGGTTGGGATCAGATACGCCGAACAACTTGAACACATAGTTCAACCCGCTGGCGGTATCACTTTCGGCAATAACTGCATAGTCAGAGACTTTACTTGGCGTCGCATATTGCTCCCCGGTGAACGAAGGGAGCATACCTGCGGTGTTGAAGCCACCGGTAGCCCCAGCACCGTGCCCTGCTGTCACAAACCCAGTTTCCCAGGTTTGCAGGTAATCGCTGATTTTGGTAGCACCCAACTCAGCCTTATAGCTAACAGAAACGCTCATAAACACACCTCTCAATATCGACGGATACAGCCGCCACTTTCTGCCCTGAAGCGGGCAAACCTTTTACCTCATCAAATTCTTTAGAAGCTGTACTGTAAAGTTCCAGTCAGGGTTCGCCCACGCGCGATTGCAAGATTCTCGAAATCAGCTTTTGGCACAAAGTAAGCCTCATCCGTTGCATTTTCCAACGCAAGAAAAGCGCTGAGCTTTTTTGTCACGGCGTAACTTCCGTATAGATCATAGGCAATGTAGGAAGGCCAAGCTGCCAAATCCCAACGCTGGCGATTCGCGCCTTTATCCAGGTCTTTGCCGTAACCTGCGCTGTATCTTGCACGGAGCCCGACATCAAGCTTTTTTTCAAAGAACCGGGCACCCAGCGTCACTGAGCCCTTATCTGCCGGTGTATACGTTGCATTACCAACGATAAAGTTACACCTAACTTCCTTATTTGCTTCAGCGTCATTTAAGAATAGGTATTTTTCACTATGAGGCGCACTGATCGCCTTCGTCGCACCGCCCATGAAATGCGAGGGACCACAGAAAGTGTTTTGCCCAATCAATCTTGTGTAAGTAAAATTAGCATAAACCCGTTCAAGATCGTAATCAAGCTGATACTCAACCCCACGATAGCGCACTTGTTTCTGATTGTTTACGTTAGCGAGATTTGCAAATCGACCATACGGATCAGTTCTTGGAGGAATCACCTCAAGCATCAAAAACATCATATTATCAATGCGAGTATCAAAATAATTCACCTTCATTGCAAAGCGATCACCTGCTACCAACATTGATCGCTTGAATATATTTAAACCCAGCTCCCAATTCGTCGAAGACTCCGGCTCAAGCGTAGGATTTGGGAATAACAGGGCGCTCCCACCACGCGAGTGAGGGCTTCCGGACATGAACATTTCGGTTACGCTAGGTGGCCGCCACCCCCGCCCCCAACTGGCATAAAGCTGCGCCCATTCGACACCAGGCTTGATGCCCAGCCCAAAATTCGGCGACCAACGCCCGCCGCTTACATCGACATTGTCACGATGCTCGACCGGACGTTTTCGGTAGTAATGAAATCCAACCGGTGGATACTCATATCGTGTGGAATGCGACTCGCCGTAAGCCCGAAATTGGTCGTAGCGAAATCCTGCATCAGCGGTCAGCCAACCACCGTATTCGTACTGCCAGCGGTTGAAAACGCTGGCCATGGCGCGATTCCCCTCGGGAGTGGCGCCAATAATCAATGGCGTAGTGTCCTGATTCTTTGCGGGCTTGAAGTCGCTTTGGGGACTGAAGTTGTCATGAAAAACCTCTCCACCCACCGTCCATCGCGATTGCCCGTGGTTGCCATGATCGAATCGCGCCACGTTCTGCAGCTGCATGCCCCACGTCGATGTACGGTATAGCGAATCAAACGGCGCAATGGCGTTACCCGAATCTTTCGATGCTTCATGCCCCTTGTTCCAACGCGCAAGCCGAGTGTCAACGAAGTAGGCCTTGGCCTGAACGTCCACCAGCGGGTTTTCTGGTTGGTAGCTGTAGTCCAGTGCATAGTTCTGGACATTCATCCTATCGCGGTTAATACGGATATATCCTGCGAATGGCTGCCCCAACAACGGCCCGGCAGTTGCACCATCCGCACTGATACGCAGGTAACTCGCTTGAATCCGCTGATCATTAGGTAGATTCAAACCAAACTTGAGCATCTGCGAACGATTGGCCCCATCCATAAAATCCACGTCCGACGCCAACCACTTGCGAAATGTCTCTTCGGATAAGTTTCGACTACCCAACTGCTCCCCCAACCGCCGATCATTATTATTCCCCGCCCGATAATCCCCGAACCGCCGCTCACTCACCCCCAGCAAGATATCCCCACGCTCATCACCAATCGCCAACACCCCGCTGCCATTGAAGTGCGTGCCGTTGCCCAACTTGCCAATCCCGTGCCCCACCCGCACGCGGCCGCCGACGTCCTTGCCGTCCTGCAGGAAATCGCTGGCCTGGAACGTGCGAAACGTCGCGATGCCGCCCAGCACGCCCGCGCCGCCCTGGCCGGCCTGGGTGCCTTTTTCGATATCGACGCCGGCCACCATCTCCGGGTCCACCAGGATCACGCCGTTGCGCTGCTGGTGGCCGCTGACGTTGAAATTCTGGCGCATGCCATCGATGTTCATGTTCACGCGGCCGTAGTCCTGGACGCCGCGGATGTTCACCGACAAGCCGGGGTCGCGCTGGTTGACGGCGGTGTAGACGCCGGTGCTTTCCTCGAGCATGTCGGCGCTGTGGCGCGGCGGGCGGTTGTCGATCATGCGGCGGCTGATGTGCGAGACGCCGCGCGGCTCGTGGTACACCCAGTCGCCAGCCTTGGCGGGGGTGTCGGCGTCGGCGCTGATGTCGATCATGTCCAGTTCCAGCGCGCCACCGTCGACGGCGCCGGGGCGCGGCACCAGGCTGAGGTGGCCGTTTTCGCCGTGGCGCAGTATCAGCGGGTGGCCGCTGATGATCTGCCCCAGCGCCGCTTGCGCGGTGTAGCTGCCCTTGAGTGCGGTGCTGCGCAGGCCGGCCAGCAGGCGGTTGTCATACAGCAGCGTGACGCCAGTAAGCTGGACGAATTGCTCGACTGCCTGCTTCAGCGGCTGTTCGGGGATGTCGAAGGCCTGGGTACGCGACTGGGCGCTGGTGCCTCGGCGCTCGTCCGCGTACGCCAGCCCTTCCCCGGCCAGCAGCGTGAACAAGCCCATGTGGATGGCAAGTGCGAGCCGGCAGGTCGCCGGGGTTGCCTTGCGGTGGGTGACAGACATTGAGTTTCCCTTGTTGGCAGTTGCTTGTGATGAGAATGAATCTCGGTAGCAAGACGCTGCAGCGGGGAAAACTCAGTAAATTAATTTGTATCAGCCCTGGCGGGCGTTAATCCAACGCACCTAATGCCGCCCAGGTCTGCCGCGCGAACGCCAAGGCTTGGGCGTGCCGCAGGTCCTGGGCCAGCCATTGGGCGAGTTCGGCCTGCTCGACCGGGCTGAGTTCACCGGCCTGCTGGCGGACCAGCCAGCGGGCGGCGGTTTCAATCAGGTGCGGGGGCAGAGGCGCTGGGTTCACGGCAAGGCTCGGTGGTAGGCGAAGCCCTGACTATGCCACTGTCGCCCTACATTTGTCGTAGGGCATTTCCCACAGTCCTACTGCAAACGCTGCATGATCATGGCGAGTCCTTTTGCCAGATGCTTCTGCACGCAGCTGTCGGAAATTTCCATCCTGCAGGCAACCTCGGTGTGGGTCAGGCCTTCCAGGCGGTTCAGTTGCAGCACCTCGCGGGTGCGCGGCGGCAGGGCTTCAATGGCGTCGCGCAGGGCCTGGCGCTGCTGCTCGAACATGGCGCGGATTTCCACGCAGGCGTCGGGCGCCTCCAGGGTGGCGATCAGCTCGGGCGTCAGCGGCTGGGTGTTGCGCCGTTGCTGCTGGCGCAGGTGGTCCACCAGCAGGTTGCGGGCGGTGCGGTACAGGTAGGCCGGCGCTGGGCACGGCTTGCCCTGGCAGTGTTGCTCCACCAGGCGCAGGTAGGCGTCCTGCACCAGGTCGGCCGCCAATTGCGGGTCGCCCAGGCGCTGGGTGAGGTAGCCGCGCAGGGCCCGGGCATGGCCGAGATAGAGGCCCGAGAGTTCCGTATCCGACAACAACCGATTCCCTGGAAAGTGACGCATGAGGGCGGCATCTTAGGGCGTATCGCAAATGAGGATCAAACGTAACGCCATGTTGAATTGTGTCGGTTTGTCTGACGAGACATTCTCGGGCACAAATTAATTTGACCAAATTAACTGGTTAGTACAATTTATAGGCACCCTGCTTCACCGTCTCACACCAAAAATAACAAGGGAGAGTCCCCCATGAGCCGTACCGTACTGGTGCTCAACGGCCCTAACCTCAATATGCTCGGCACCCGCGAGCCCGCCACCTATGGCCGCGAAACCCTGGCCGACGTCTCTGCCCTGTGTGCCCGCACTGCCCAGGAGCGCGACCTTGTGGTCGAATTCCGCCAGAGCAACCATGAAGGCGAAGCCATCGACTGGATTCACCAGGCCCGCGGCCGCTGCGCAGCGATCGTGATCAACCCGGGTGCCTGGACCCACACCTCCATTGCCATTCGCGATGCCCTGACCGCCAGCGAGCTGCCGGTGATCGAAGTGCACATCAGCAACGTGCACGCACGCGAATCGTTCCGCCACCACAGCTACATCTCCGGCATGGCCGTGGCGGTGCTGTGTGGCTTTGGCACCCATGGCTATCGGTTGGCGCTTGAACACGTCGGCCACCTGTTGAACAACAAGGGTTAACTCGCATGTCCCAGAACAAGAAAACCAGCGTACTGGCCGGCCTGATTGGCGCTGGCATCCAGGCCTCGCGCACCCCTGCCCTGCACGAGCGCGAAGGCGCCGCCCAGGACATCGGCTACCTGTACCGCCTGATCGACCTGGACCAACTGAAGCTCGACACCAGCCACCTGGAAGAACTGCTGACCGCCGCCCAGCGCATGGCCTACACCGGCCTGAACATCACCTTCCCGTGCAAGCAGGCGATCATTCCGCTGCTCGATGACCTGTCGCCCGAGGCCCGTGGCATCGGCGCGGTGAACACCGTGGTGCTCAAGGACGGCAAGCGCGTCGGCCACAACACCGACTGCCTGGGCTTCGCCGAAGGCTTCCGCCGTGGCATGGACGGCGCCGCACGCGAACGCGTGGTGCAGATGGGTGCCGGTGGCGCCGGTGCGGCCGTGGCCCACGCGCTGCTGATCGAGGGCGTGCAGCAGCTGACCATCTTCGACGTGGACGCCAGCCGCGCCCAGGACCTGGCCGACAACCTCAACCAGCACTTCCCGGGCAACCGCGCCCGTGCCGGCAGCGACCTGGCCGCCGCCATGAACGAGGCCGACGGCATGGTCAACACCACGCCCATGGGCATGGCCAAGCTGCCGGGCATGCCGGTGCCGGCCGAGCTGCTGCGCAAGGACCTGTGGGTAGCCGAGATCGTCTACTTCCCGCTGGAAACCGAGCTGCTGCGCACCGCCCGTGCCCTGGGCGCGCGCACCCTGGACGGCGGCACCATGGCGGTGTTCCAGGCGGTGAAGGCGTTCGAGCTGTTCAGCGGCATCGTGCCGGATGCCGATCGCATGACGGCGCATTTCAACAGCATGTAAGCCCCTGACGCGGCCTGCGGCCGCTGCTACGAAATCCCGTAGCAGCGGCCGTAGGCCGCGTCCAGCCTCACAACACCGGCCGCAGCAGCGCCTGGGCCTCGTACAGCGCCGGCAGGTAGCGCTGCTGCATGGCCTGGGTGCTCAGCCGGGCCACCTGGGTAGTGATCGACAGGCTCGCCTTCAGCTCCCCCTTGCGGTCGCGCAGCGGCACGCTCAGCACCGCCATCCCCACCTCGTACTCCTGGTCCACGCAGCAGAAACCCTGCTCGCGCACCCGCGCCAACTCTTCCTGCAAGGCCGCGACACTGGTCCGGGTGTAGGGCGTCAGCGCGCGCAATTCCACGCTGTCCAGGTAGGCTTGCAGCTCGTCGGGCTCCAGTGTCGCCAGCCACACCCGGCCACTGGCCGTGCAATACAGCGGCAGGCGCGAGCCCGGCCGGATCGACAGCGACGACACATGGCTGTAGCGGCTGCGCACCACGTGGATGATGTCATCACCGTCGCGCACGCCCACCGACACGTGTTCCTGGGTAGTACGCGCGACCTGCTCGACGATGGGCCGCAGCATGCGTGGCAGCTGCGCCGAATCGACGTAGGCCTGGCCGATGCGCAAGGCCTTGGCAGTCAGCCAGTAGTGACGGCCATCGGTTTCGACGAAGCGCTCGTGCACCAACGTCAGCAGGAAGCGCCGCGTTGCACTCTGGGTCAGCCCCGACAGGCTGGCCGCCAGCGGCACGGTCAGGCGCGGATGGTCTTCGCTGAACAGCTGCATCAAGGCCAGGCCCTTCTGCAGCCCGGCGATCAGGTCACGGTCATGAATGGTCGGTTGCTTCATCACGGCCCCGGCAGGAATTATCGATCGATAGTGCGATTATCGCAGTACCCCCGCGATTAACAACTGAAACCGCGTTCTGCCGCGTTGTCGCCCTCTGCCGCCCGCCGCACCATGGCCTGACAACAACAGGCAACGGTCCAGGAGATCGACATGATTCGCGGCTCGACGCAGCTGGTGGCCATTCTCGGCACGCCCATCGCCCAGGTTAAATCCCCGGAAAACTTCAACCGCTGGTTCGCCGACAACGACCGCGACATCGCCATGCTGCCGGTGGACATGGGCGCCGACGCGCTGCCAGCGTTCATCCACACCCTGCGCGGCTGGCACAACCTGCGCGGTTGCGTGGTGACGGTGCCGTACAAGCAGGCCGTGGCACCGCTGCTGGACGCCCTGACCGAACGCGCCGCCGCGCTGGGCATGGCCAATGTGATCCGCCGTGAAGCCGATGGCCGGCTGGTGGGCGACCACCTGGACGGCACCGGTTTCCTCAAGGCCGCCGCCGCCCACGGCTTCCAGGCCGCCGGCAAGCGCGCGCTGGTGGTGGGCGCCGGTGGCGTCGGTGCGGCCATTGCCTATGCACTGGCCGAAGCCGGCCTGGCGCAGCTGGTGATCGCCGACGTGCGTGCCGCCCAAGTTGACGTACTGCGCGGGATCCTGCTCAAGGCCTTTCCGCGCCTGGACGTGCAAGCCACCTACACTGACCTGAGCGCCTTCGACCTGGTGGTCAACGCCACCCCGGTCGGCATGGGCGACACCGGGCAGATGGCGCTCCCCGCCGAACAGCTGGCCACCTTGCCCAGCGCCGCGCTGGTGGCCGACGTGGTGACATCGCCGCAGATCACCCCGCTGCTGGCCCAGGCCCGCGCCCAGGGCTGCCGCATCCAGACCGGCCCGGAAATGGCCCGCGCGCAGATGGGCAACCTCGGCGCCTTCATGGGCGTGACGCCCGAAGACGCCTGAGGAACCCGCCATGAACGCAGCTGTACAACCCTGGACCCACGCCTTCGACCTGGTGGTGCTGGGCAGTGGTGCCGCCGGTTTCGCCGCCGCCACCACTGCCGCCTGCCGTGGCCTGAGCGTGCTGCTGGTGGAAAAGGCCGAGACCTTCGGCGGCACCTCGGCGATCTCCGGCGGCGCGGTGTGGGTGCACGGCACCGACCAGGCCCGCGCCGCCGGCGTGCAGGACAACGCCGAGGCAGTGCGCACCTACCTCAAACGCACCATCGGCCCCGGCTACCGCGCCGAACTGATCGAGGCCTACATCGAACGCGGCGCCGAAGCCCTGCGCTATCTGGAACAGCACAGCGAACTGCAATACGCCCTGCGACCGTTCTCGCCCGATTACTACCCCGACGAGCCGGGCGCCACCGACACCGGCCGGGCCCTGGAGATGGTGGAATACGATGGCCGCCGCCTAGGCCCGGCGTTCAAGCACCTGCGCAAGCCCACGCCAGGCATGCTGCTGTTCGGCGGCATGATGGTCAACCGCGTGGACATCCAGCACTTCCTGAGTTTCCGCCGCTCGCCGCGCTCGCTGTGGCATTGCTTGAAACTGATGGCGCGCTACGGCCGCGACCGCCTCAGCCATGACCGTGGCACCCGGCTTACCGTGGGCAACGCGCTGATCGCGCGGCTGGCCACCACGGCCTTCGACAAGGGCGTGCAACTGTGGCTCAAGGCCCAGGCCACCCAGCTGGTGACCAACGATGGCGCGGTGACTGGCCTGGTGATTCGCCACAACGGCCAGGACCTGCGGGTGCAGGCCCGTGCCGGCGTGGTGTGCGCGGCGGGTGGCTTTGCCGCGGCCGCCGACGCCGGCCAGCGCCGCCCTGCCACCGGCCCCGGGCACCTGACCATGTCGCCCGCTGGCAACAGCGGCGACAGCCAGGCCCTGGCCACTGCCGTGGGCGCCCGCCTGGGCGAAGGCCTGGCGGCGGACTTCTTCTGGGCGCCGGTGTCGCAGCTGCGCCGCGCCAATGGCGAGACCGAGCGCTTCCCGCACCTGGTCACCGACCGTGCCAAGCCCGGCATCATCGCCGTGAACCGCCACGGGCTGCGCTTCGTCAACGAGGCGAATTCGTACCACAGCTTCGTCCAGGCCATGCAGCAGGACGGCAACGCGCCGTGCTGGCTGATCGCCGATGCCCAGGCCCTGAACGCCTACGGCATGGGCCTGGCACGGCCGCGGCCTGTGGATAACAGCGCCTTGATCGACGCCGGCTACCTGCACCGCGCCGACAGTGCCGAACAGCTGGCACGGCAGATCGGCATCGACCCCGCCGGGCTCGCCGCCACCCTGCGCCAGCACAACGCCGACGCCGTGACCGGCACAGACACTGCGTTCGCCAAGGGCGGCAACAGTTACAACCGTTCCCTGGGCGACCCGCACCACGGGCCCAACCCGTGCCTGGCACCGCTGACCCGCGCGCCCTGGTACGCCATCCGCGTGGAGACCGGCGACCTGGGCTCGGCGCGCGGGCTGGTCACTGACGCCAACGCCAACGTCCTCGACCGCCAGGGCCAGCCCATCGCCGGGCTGTACGCCGCCGGCAATGACATGAACTCGATCATGGACGGCACCTACCCCGGCCCCGGCATCACCATCGGCCCGGGCCTGACCTTCGGCTACATCGCCGCTACCCACGCCGCCGCGCGCCTGCGCGCCGGCCACACTACCCCACTCGAGGCTTGATCATGTTCTACGAACTGCGCACCTACACCCTCAAACCCACCAAGCTGACCGACTGGCTGGCGCTGTACCAGAGCGATGCGCTGGCGGTGCAGACCGAGCACCTGGGCCAATTGGTGGGGTTCTTCACCACCGAAATCGGCGACGTAAACCAGGTGGTGCACATCTGGGCCTGGGAAAGCCTGGACGACCGCATGGCCCGCCGCACCGCCATGGCCGCCGACAGCCGCTGGATGGAGTTCAGCCGCAAGAACAAGGAGCTGGACGCGGTGGTGAAGCTGGAGTCGCGGATGATGCGGCCGACCGCGTTCTCGCCGCTTAAATAAAGGGCCTGCCATGAACGCCTCCGACAATTTTGACTGCGACGTACTGGTCATCGGCTCGGGGGCCGCGGGCCTTGCCGCTGCCGTGACCGCCGCCCATGCCGGGCTCAAGGTGATCGTCGCCGAGAAGCACCATCAACTGGGCGGTACCAGCGCCTGGTCCGGCGGCTGGTTGTGGATACCGGGCAACCCGCTGGCCGTGGCCGACGGCCAGGTGGAAGCGCCCGGCGCGGTGGAAACCTACCTGCGCCAGCAATTGCATACCGAGGTGCTGGACGAGCGTCTTCAAGCCTACCTGCGCCATGGGCCGGCGATGGTCGACTTCTTTCAGCGCCACACCCAGGTGCAGTTCTATTCCGGCAGCCGCATGCCCGACATGCACGCCGGCCCCGGCGCTGCCAGTGGCGGGCGCTCGCTGTGCGCGCAGCCCTTCGATGGCCGGCTGCTGGGCGATTGCTTGCCCAGGCTGCGGCCGCCGCTGGGGCTGATCAGCCTGGGCGGCATGGGCATCGCCGGTGGCGCTGACCTGGCGCATTTCTTCAACGCCACGCGCTCGCTGCGCTCGGCCGTCTACGTAGCGGGCCGCTTGCTGCGGCATTGGCGCGACCGCCTGCTGCATGGCCGCGGCCTGCACCTGGTAAACGGCAACGCGCTGGTGGCGCGGCTGCTGCGCAGTGCCCTGGACCTGGGGGTGGAGCTGCGCACCGAAGCGCCCGCGCTCAGCCTGCTATACGACGGTGCGCGGGTAGTGGGTGCGCAGTTGCCCAACGGCCAGTTGCGCGCGCGGCGTGGCGTGGTGCTGGCGGCGGGCGGCTTCGCCCATGACGCCGGGCGCATCGCGGCGACGTTCGGGCACGCCAACCACCTGTCGGCCGCGCCTGTGGCAAACACCGGCGACGGTCTGCGCCTGGGCGAACAGGCGGGCGGCGCAGCCCCGCCGCTGGCCCACGCGGCGGCCTGGGCACCGGTGTCGAAAACCGCCAACGGCGCCTTTCCACACCTACTGGACCGCGCCAAGCCCGGCTTCATCGCAGTGCTCGACAACGGCCAGCGCTTCACCAACGAGGCCGATTCCTACCACGACTTCATGCAGGCGCTGTTCGCTCACGCGCCCCACCCGCGCGCGCCACACTGCTGGCTGATCTGCGACCACAAGGCCCAGCGCCGCTACGGCCTGGGCGCGGCGCGGCCGTTCCCGTTCCTCAATCTTCGGCTACGACGCGAAGGGTACCTGCTCAAGGGCCGCACCCTGGCCGAACTGGCCGGGCGCTGTGGCATCGACGCGCAGCAACTGCAGCGCACTGTGGATAACTTCAACGCCGGCGCCCGGGACGGCCGCGACCCTGCCTTCGGGCGCGGCGCGTCGGCCTACAACCGCGCCCAGGGCGAAGCGCTGCACGGCCCCAACCCGTCGCTGGGCGAGCTGGCCCGTGGGCCGTTTTATGCGGTAAAGCTGGAACCCGGCAGCCTGGGCACGTTCACGGGCCTGGCCACCGACGCCCGTGCCCGCGTGCTGGGTGCACAAGGGCAGGTCATCGAAGGGCTCTATGCGGTGGGCAACGACATGTCCAGCATCATGGGCGGCCATTACCCCAGTGGCGGCATCACCCTGGGGCCGGCGCTGACCTTCGGCCACATCGCCGGCCTGGACCTGGCCCGGCCGGAGGTCAGGGTTGCAGGTAACGCAGCACCGTCTCCACGATCATCTCGCGATGACGCACCTTGTGCGCTTCCTCGCTGAAGTCGATCTGGAAGATCTCGCCGAAGGTGTGCTTGTTGGACACGCGGTAGAAGCAGAACGAGCTGATCAGCAGGTGCACGTCCAGCGCGGCCAGCCCCTGGCGGAACAGCCCGGCCTTGGCACCGCGTTCCAGCACTTCGTCGAGGGCATGCAGCACGGTCTTGTTCATCGCGCGAATCGCCGAGGATTGCTTGATGTACTCGCCTTTGTGCATGTTTTCGTTACAAACGATGCGGACGAAATCGACGTTGCGGTCGTGGTGGTCGAAGGTGAATTCCACCAGGCGGCGGATACCTTCCTTTGGCTCCAACTCACCCAGGTGCAGGTCCACCTCGGTGCTGCGGATGTCGCCGTAGAGTTTTTCCAGCACCTCGACGTACAACTGCTCCTTGCTGCCGAAGTAGTAGTAGATCATGCGCTTGGAGGTTTGCGTGCGCTCGGCAATGGCGTCTACCCGTGCACCCGCCAGGCCCTGCTGGACGAACTCGGCGATTGCCGCCTGGAGAATGTTCTCGCGGGTTTTCTCAGGGTTGTTCTTGCGGCTCTTGCGTGGTTGCGCTTCGGCGGTGTCCACGGAGCGTTCTGTCATTGTTGTCATTCTGGGCTCACGGCCATCGTTAAACAGCGGCAATTATGGAGCGGCCAGCGCGGCGAAGGAAGCCTGCAAGCCTTGGTATACAACCAAAGGCTTGCAGTTATCTACAAATGGTTACAGTTTGGCGTGGCGGACACCCTTGTTGCGCGCCTTGGCCATGGCCGCCAGGCGCACCGCTACGTTAGCCGCGCCATAGCCGGCATAACCATTGCGACGCTGGATGATTTCGAAGAAGAAGCGGTCTTCGAAGGGTTCGGTGTACACGTGGAACAGCTCGCCGCCGTTGGCGTCACGGTCGTAGAGCACGTTGTAGTAGGCCAGCTCGCTGAGGAATTCGTCATCGAAGTCGAAGCGCGCGGCCAGGTCGTCGTAGTAGTTCAGCGGGATGTCCAGCAGCGCCAGCCCGGCTTCCTTGGCCTTGGTGACGGCGGCGAAAATGTCGTCGCAGTCGAAGGCGATGTGGTGCACGCCCGAGCCACGGTAGGTGGACAGCGCGTGGGAAATGGCCGTGTTGCGGTTTTCCGAGATGTTCAGCGGCAGGCGGATGGAGCTGTCGCGGCTGCGGATGGCGCGGCTTTTCACCAGGCCGTAAGGGTCGGGCAGCACCACTTCGTCGTCGGCGGTGAAGTCCAGCAGGCTCTTGTAGAACAGCGTCCAGTTGTCGAGGTTGTCCGGCGGCAGCGCCATGGCCATGTGGTCGATGCGCTTGAGGCCCAGCGGGCTTGGCTTGACTTCCTGGATGCTGAAGTCGGTGTCGTAGATGGTGCGGCCCTGGTCGTCCTGGTCCACCAGGTAGATCAGGCTGCCATCGGGGGCACGCACGGCGGCCAGTTCACGCTCGTTGGGGCCTACCAGGCCACGGAACGGCTGGCCCTTGTAGGCCACGGCGCGCTCCAGCGCCTTGGCGCTGTCCTTCACGCGGATGGCGGTGGCGCACAGCGACGGGCCGTGGGACTCGAAGAAGTTGTGGGCGAACGAGTACGGCTCGGAGTTGAGGATCAGGTTGATGTCGCCCTGGCGCATCAGGCTCACGGCCTTGGACTTGTGCTGGCCGGCCTTGGCGAAGCCCAGTTGCTCCAGCCAGGTGCCCAGCTTGGCGCCCTGGGCTTCGTCCACCGCGAACTCCAGGAACTCGACGCCATCGTACTGATCGGCCTCGGGCGGCGAGAACAGGATGTCCAGGTTCGGCACCGGGGTGCTTTCCTTTTCCAGCAGCTTGCGGGTCTTCTCTTCAAGGTACAGCAGCGACCGCAGGCCGTCGGCGGCGTTGGCACGCGGCGGCGCGGCGCGGAACCCGTCGTTGAAGATTTCCAGCGACAGCGGGCCGGTGTAGCCCGACTTGATGATGGGTGCCAGGAAGCCCGGCAGGTCGAACTCGCCCTGGCCCGGGAAGCAGCGGAAGTGGCGGCTCCACTCCAGCACGTCCATGTTCAGGATCGGCGCGTCGGCCATCTGCACGAAGAAGATCTTGTCGCCCGGGATGTCGGCGATGGCCGCCGGGTCGCCCTTCAGCGACAGGGTGTGGAAGCTGTCCAGCAGCACGCCCAGGTTGGGGTGGTCGGCGGTTTTGACGATGTCCCACACCTGCTGGTAGGTGTTGACGTGCTTGCCCCAGGCCAGGGCTTCGTAGCCGATGCGCAGGTCGCGCTTGCCGGCGTGCTCGGCCAGCAGGTGCAGGTCGTCAATCAGGATCTGGCGGTCGCCCACCGAGTCGGCCGAGGCGTTGCTGCACACCAGCACCAGGTCGGTGCCCAGTTCCTGCATCAGGTCGAACTTGCGCTCGGCGCGGTCGAGGTTGCGGGCCAGGCGGTCGCGGCGGCAGCCTTCGAAATCACGGAAGGGTTGGAACAGGGTGATGGCGATGCCCAGATCGGCGCACATCTGGCGGATCTCACGGGGGCTGCCGTCGTAGTACAGGAGGTCGTTTTCGAAGATCTCGACGCCGTCGAAACCCGCCGCGGCGATGGCTTCGAGTTTTTCCGGCAGGGTACCGCTCAGGGAGACGGTGGCAATCGAACGATGCATGGTTCAGCTCCATGGGGCCGCCGACAGGGCACTTCACGGGTGCGCATCTGGGCAGCTGACCGGTGTCCGTCGCGAGCGTCAGGCGCGCCTGCAACGGGTTGAAAGAATTCTTGGAAGCTAATTTATACCGCAAATTTGACGCGTACGAACCAGTTAGTTTTGTGTGCGATTATCGACCGGAAAGCGGCCTCTTCAATTGACGATTTTTCGGCTGATCGCCAACATCCCAACCCCCATTGAAGTCCGTCACGCGGCCAAAAGCCAACCGACAAGTGAAACTGAATGTCTTATACCCACAGACCTTCAGCGCAGCGCTACTCCATAAAAATTTCAAGAATCGGGTAACTCACATGCACGCTGTAAATGCTCTCGTGCCTCGCCATGCCAGCATGGGCGAGAAAATCCGCGGTGCCCTTGCCGTGGGCAAGACCCGCTGGGGCATGCTCGCCCTGGTGTTCTTCGCCACCACCCTGAACTACATCGACCGCGCCGCCCTGGGCGTGATGCAGCCTATCCTGGCCAAGGAAATGAGCTGGACGGCGATGGACTACGCCAACATCAACTTCTGGTTCCAGGTGGGCTACGCCATCGGCTTCGTGCTGCAGGGCCGGCTGATCGACAAGGTCGGGGTCAAGCGCGTGTTCTTCTGCGCGGTGCTGCTGTGGAGCCTGGCAACCGGCCTGCACGGCCTGGCGACCTCCGCCGCCGGCTTCATGGTGTGCCGCTTCATCCTCGGCCTGACCGAGGCCGCCAACTACCCGGCCTGCGTGAAGACCACGCGCCTGTGGTTCCCGGCCGGCGAGCGCGCCGTGGCCACCGGCATCTTCAACGCCGGCACCAACGTCGGCGCGATGATCACCCCGGTGATGCTGCCGTTGATCCTCACCGTGTGGGGCTGGCAGGCGGCGTTCATCTGCATGGCCTGCCTGGGCCTGACCTGGGTGGTGTTCTGGGGCCTGAAATACTACAACCCCGAAGACCACCCGCGGGTGAAGCAGAGCGAGCTTGAGTACGTGCAGGGCGAGCCGGAGCCTGCGCAGCAGGGCGTGCCGTTCCACCGCATCCTGCGCATGCGCGGCACCTGGGCCTTCGCCCTGGCCTACTCGATCACCGCGCCGGTGTTCTGGTTCTACCTGTACTGGCTGCCACCGTTCCTGAACCAGCAATACCAGCTGGGCATCAACGTGACCCAGATGGGCATCCCGCTGATCATCATCTACCTGAGCGCTGACTTCGGCAGCGTCGGCGGCGGCATCCTGTCGTCGTTCCTGATCGGCCGTGGCGTGTCGCCGGTGAAGGCGCGGCTGACCTCGATGCTGATGTTCGCCCTGTGCATCATCGCCGTGGTGGGGGCCGCAGGCACCAGCAACCTGTGGGTGGCGGTGCTGGCAATTTCCCTGGCGATCGCCGCGCACCAGGCCTGGACCGCGAACATCTGGGCGGTGGTGATGGACTACACGCCCAAGCACATGATGAGCACGGTGTTCGGCTTCGGTGGCATGTGCGCCGCGGTGGGCGGCATGTTCATGACCCAGATCGTGGGCTACATCCTGACCGTGACCAACAACAACTACCACGTGTTGTTCATGATCATCCCGGGCATGTATTTCATCGCCTTGGCCTGGCTGTACCTGATGGCCCCGCGCAAGGTGCCGGTGGTCGATTAAGACGCAGCGTTGTTGCGCCCCGTGGGAGCTGGCTTGCCAGCGAGCTGTTGAGGCCCAAAAACTCGCTGGCAAGCCAGCTCCCACAAGGCCCTCGCTGATTAACTGAACAACTCCGAAGCAGGGCTGGCGCCAGACAGCTCTTCAGCCGCCGCCAACAAGGCAACCGACAGCTCCTGCAAGCGCCCCTCGCTCAACCGCGCCGTCGGCCCGGCCACGCTCAACACCCCCACCACCTGGCCATCCACCGGCCGGCGCACCACGGCGGCAATGGCCGAGGTGCCCACCGCCGAGCTCTCCATCACCAGCGCATACCCCCGCGAACGCGCCTGCTCCAAATGTTGCAGCAACTCAGTGTTGGATTTCGGCGCGTTCGGCCCGAAGTCCGCCGGGTCGGCGATGCCCTGCTGCTCCACCAGCGCCAACGCCTGGGCGTCGCTCATGCTGGCCAGCCAGGCATGGCCGGAGGCGGTGTAAAACAGCGGCGCGTCGCGGCCCATTTCCGGGTCGTAGCGCAGGCCGGACCGCGCGCCCTGGGACTTGGCGATCCAGGTCTGGCGGTCACCGTCGATCACCCCCAGGCGCACCAGCTCGCCGGTGTGCTGCGCCAGCCGGTCGAGAATGGGCTGGACGATGTCGGCGCCGCTGCTGGCCAGGTAGCGGAAGCCCATGGCCACCAGCTTGGTGGACAGGTGATAGCGGCTGTTGTCCGGGTTCTGGCGCACGTAGCCCAGGCGGATCAGCTCGCCGAGCATGCGGTGGGTGGCGCTCTTGGGGATGTCCAGTTGCTCGGCCAGGGTTTGCATGGGCAAGCCGCGAGGGTCGCTGGTGAGGCTTTCGAGAAGGCTGAAAGCGCGTTCGATCTGACTGCCGGCCATGGTCGTGGGTCCTGGTGAAAGTGTGGCGATTCTAGCCACGGGCGGACGAAGCGCAACCATTGTCCGATCTTCGCCCAACTTCGGCGCCGCACCCCTTGGCCTGGCGGGAAACCCGGCCATAGAATGTGGAACTTGATTCCAGAATATTACATAACCCGTCAGCAAAAACGAATGCAGGGAGATTGCGCATGCAGAGCATCACCAACCGTCACGGGCTGAACATGCCCAAGCTGGGCCTGGGCACCTGGCCCATGGTCGGCGAGGAATGTACCGCCGCCGTGGTGCAGGCGCTGGAGGTGGGCTACCGGCACATCGACACCGCCGCCGGTTACAACAACGAAGACGCGGTGGGCAAGGCCCTGGTGCAGTCTTCGGTGCCCCGCGAGCAGATCCACGTCACCAGCAAGGTGTGGTGGGACAAGCTGGCCCCGGCCGACATGCGCCAATCCTTCGACAACACCCTGAAGGCGCTGCAAAGCGACTACGTCGACCTGTTCATGATTCACTGGCCGACCAAGGACTGGGACCTGGAACGCACCATCGAGACCCTGGTGTCGTTCAAGGAAGACGGCCGCGCGCGCAACATCGGCGTGGCCAACTTCCCGCTGCCGCTGCTGACCCGGGTGCTGGAAGAACTGGGCGCACCGTTGTCGGTACTGCAGGTGGAATACCACGTGACCCTGGACCAGACGCCGCTGCTGCAACTGGCGCGCAAGCACGACATGGCCCTGACCGCCTACAGCCCGATCGTGCGCAACCGCGTCTCGGACATTCCCCAGCTGCAGGCCATCGCCGAGAAACACGGCGTGCTGCCGACCCAGGTGGCGCTGAAATGGCTGCTGGACCAGGACGGCGTGGCCGCCATCCCGAAGGCCGCGAGCAAGGCCAACCAGCTGAGCAACCTGGCGTCGCTGCAGGTGCCGCTGGATGACGAGGACCGCCGGATCATTGCCGCGCTGCCGAAAGACCAGCGCCTGGTAAGCCCGCCGTTCGCCCCGCAGTGGGATTGAACTGCCCCCGTTCCCCCGTAGCAGCGGCCGCAGGCCGCGTCATAGGCCCTGACGCGGCCTGCGGCCGCTGCTACGGGGGATGAAATAAAAAAACCGCCTTGAAGGGCGGTTTTTTTTGGCTGCAAACAGGCTTAGAAGTCGAAGAACACCGTCTCGCCCTCACCCTGGATGCGGATGTCGAAGCGGTAGGCGGTCTTGCCGTTCACTTCGCAACGGGTGGCGATCAGGGTTTCGCGACGGGCCGGCTGCTCGATCAGGTTCAGCACCGGGTCCTTGGCGTTGGCCTCGGCTTCGTCGCTGAAGTACAGGCGGGTTTGCAGGTGGATGTTGATGCCACGGGCAAACAGGCTGACGTTGATGTGCGGCGCCATCGGCACGCCGGCGGCGTTGTTGACCACGCCCGGCTTGATGGTGTGCAGGTCCCACTCGCCGCCGTCGAAGGTGGTGGCGGTGCGGCCGAAGCTGTTGAACGGCTTCTCCAGGTTGTAGTCCGTGTCGTAGTGGCCGTTGGCGTCAGCCTGCCAGAACTCCAGGAACGAGTCGCGCACCTTGTGGCCGTTGCCGTCGTAGACGTCGCCCAGCAGGATGATGTGCTCGCCGGGCGCACCGGGCTTGGCCATCTGGTTCCAGATTTCCTCGTCGCGCGGCGGGTTGCCGGCAGCGGACAGGGCCAGGCCGATGTGCACGTACGGGCCAGCGGTCTGCGAAGGTGTTTCCTTGAGCAAGGTAATAGGCATGGTGGCGCTCTCCTCAGCAGTTCTCGAAGTGGGTCTTGCGCTGGCCGCGCAGCACGATGTCGAAGCGGTAAGCCAGGCAATCCATCGGGTTTGCGTGGTTCATGTCGAGCTTGGCGATCAGGCTCTGCACGGCTTCAGGGTCGGCGATCGACTTGACGATCGGGCACATCGGGATCAGCGGGTCGCCTTCGAAGTACAGCTGGGTGATCAGGCGCGTGGAGATCGACGGGCCGCTGACCGACACGTGGATGTGCGCCGGGCGCCAGTCGTTCGGGCCGTTGCGCCATGGGTACGGGCCCGGCTTGATGGTGCGGAAGTTGAAGTAGCCTTCGCTGTCGGTGACCATGCGGCCGACACCACCGAAGTTGGGGTCCAGCGGCGCCAGGTAGCGGTCGTTCTTGTGACGGTAGCGGCCGCCGGCGTTCGCTTGCCAGATTTCCACCAGGGTGTGGGGGATCGGCTTGCCGTACTGGTCGCACACACGGCCGGCGACGATGATGCGCTCGCCGATGGGCAGGCCACCATTGTTGAAGTTCAGCAGCAGGTCGTTGTCGTACTTGCCGAATTTCAGGTGGGAAAAATCAGGGCCGGTAGACTCGCTGGCCGACTGCGGGATGCTCACCAGCGCCTGGCGCGGGGAACGGGCCACGGAGGTCTTGTAGTCGGGGGTCAGGGCCTTGGGGTGCCAATTGCGATCACGGATAACGAAGCGACTGGTGTCTTGGGAAGACATGCCGTTCTCCTATTATTTGATTTATTGGGTCCTGCGGACAGGCTTCGGACTAGTCTCAATGAAAATTCCCACAACGAAAATTGAATATACCAGTCGGATACATATCCAAATGGTTATCTGAATAGCGGTCGTGGAGGGTACTCACCATGCTGTGGAAAAAAGGCCGGCGCAGTGACAACGTGGTGGACGCCCGCGATGACGACCCTGGCGCAGGCGGCGGAGGCGGCGGGCTGCGCATTGGCGGCAAGGGACTGAGCCTGACCGCGGTGGTGTTGATCGTCGGCTTCGGCCTGCTGACCGGCCAGGACCCCATGCAGATTCTTGGACAACTGACCGGGCAACTGAGCCAGCCGCAGACTGCCCCGGTGGACACCCGCAGCCGCCCTGCCCCACCTGCCAACGACCAGCAGGCCGATTTCGTCCGGGCAATACTGGGCGACACCGAGGACACCTGGGGGCAGATCTTCCAGAAGGCCGGCCGCCAGTACCAGGATCCCAAGCTGATTCTGTTCCGCGGCCAGGTCAATTCGGCCTGCGGCTTTGCCACCTCGGCCACCGGCCCGTTCTATTGCCCGGGCGACCGCCAGGTGTACCTGGACATGGATTTCTTCAAGGAAATGGACCAGCGCTTCCACGCCGCCGGCGAGTTTGCCGACGCCTACGTGATCGCCCATGAAGTGGGCCACCACGTGCAGAACCTGCTGGGCATACCGGCGAAGGTGCAGGCCGCGCGCCAGCGTGGCGAACAGATGGAAGGCGCCAATGGCTTGTCGGTAAGGCAGGAATTGCAGGCCGATTGCCTGGCGGGGGTATGGGCGTTCCATGCGCAACAGCGGCTGCACTGGTTGGAGCCCGGCGACGTCGAGTCGGCGCTGAACGCCGCCAATGCCATTGGCGACGATCGCTTGCAGCAGCAGAGCCAGGGACGCGTGGTCCCCGACTCGTTCACCCATGGTACTTCAGCCCAGCGCGTGCGCTGGTTCAAGACCGGTTTCGCCCAGGGTCAGATCAACCAGTGCGATACCTTTGGGACGAAGAACCTGTGATCAGAACGCGGCCTTGACCTGTACGCCAGCCATCAGCGCGTTCTGGGTGTTCACGCCGTAGAAGGCGCCTGGTTCCTTGATGTACTGCACGTCAGGACGCACGGTCAGCCACTTGGTGACTTGCGCGGTGTAGCTCAGCTCGATCAGCTGCTCGCCGCTGTCCAGGTTGTCGATGTCATCAGCTGCGGCAGCAGTGGTGGCAGCGGCGATCTGGTTGTCGCGGGTGCGCTCGTTCAGCACGGCGCGGCCATAGGCCAGGCCGATGGCGTCGTCAGGACGGCTGTCGAACGGTTTGTGCAGCACTACGCCAGCCGAGTACCAGTGACGGAACGGCGAGGTGGCGGCGTCGGTCTGGGTGGCCTGGCCGAACACGTGCAGGTTGCGCTTGGGGTCGGTGGCGGAGCGCCACACGGCCTGGTCAGCCAGTACGTAGGAGCCCGAACGCCCGGCAGCGGTGCCGTTGCCGGCGATGCGCGCGGTGTCGGAGGTGTCGTAGTACCAGCCGAACTTGTACTGGCCGTCGTAGGTGCCGCCACGGGTGTAGATGGCTTCGATCGGCATGATGGTGCCGGTGTAGTGGTCCGGGCTCATGCGCAGCGCGTACTTGGACTCGCTGTTGGTGATCGGGTTGACCTCGAACGCGGCGGTCTGGATAGCCCACTCGTCGTTGATCTTGTACTTCAGCATGCCGCCCCAGTGGCCGGTCGGGGCGTTGGTCCAGCCGCTGCCACCGGACATCGACAACGGGTGGGCGCAGAAGCCGGCGTTGACGAAGTTGGTGAGGATGCTCATGCCGCCGAAGTCGTTACCCATGGGCATGAAGCCCACTTTCATGTCCAGGTTCGGGGTGAAGATGGTGCGCTCGTAGCTGACCTCGCTGATGCGGGTGTACTGGCCGCCGTAGATTTCCTGCACCGGCAGGCGGTTGCCCACCAGGTCGGCCGAGGCGCTGTTGCCGCGACGGTCGGTGACCATGACCTGCACGACGCCGCCGTTGTCGATACCCAGGATCTTGCTCAGGTCGAAACGCGCGCCGATACGCAGCTGCTGGGCGTAGCGAGCGCCGTGGCTCTCGCCGCCGTGCACGGTGCCGAACGTTTCGGAAACGTAGTCGCTGGTGATCTTGATGCCTTCGTTCTCGAGGCGGGTACGCTCGCCACCCCAGTTACCGGTCATGGTCGAGTCGTCAGCCAGGGCCATGCCCGGGGCCGCAACCACCAGGGAGCCCAGCGACAGGCCGGCCACCAGGCCCGAAGTCTTAATGCAACGCGAGGATTTGATCAGCATGATTCTCTACGATTTGAATTGGTTCTGGGGTGTATCGGCAGGCAATGCAGTTCTAGCCTAGTGCGAGGGGTGCATCATAATGACGCACCCTGCAAGGATTAAGACCAATGGTAGCAAAAAACTATTTCAAAATTTAAGAAAATGATCGGAATAGTTAGTTTAGTTTCATCTGCTGGTGTGCGAAGGTCCGCCGGGGGCAACCCTACCCCCAGTTGCTGCTACATCCTGTGGGAGCTGGCTTGCCAGCGAGCTGTTGGGGCCTTAAAAGCTCGCTGGCAAGCCAGCTCCCACAAGAAAGAAGTGCGCGAATGGCCGGGAGGGTTCAGGCGAGGTTGAGCAGGTCGGTGCAGGTGGGGGCGTGCCAGTCGGCCAGTTCGGGCCAGGGGTTGTCGGGCAGGTTGACCAATACGGTGTGGGTGCCCGCTGCGCGGCCACAGTCGAGGTCGAAGCGGTAATCGCCGACCATCACCATCTGCGCCGGCGCCACGCCCCAGGCCCGGGCCAGCTTGAGCAGGCCGTCGGGGTTGGGCTTGGGCAGCGCGTCGTCACGGCCCAGCACGTCTGCAACGGCAAAACAGTCGGCGATGCCGATGGCTTCCAGGGTGATGTGCGCCAACTCCCGCGCGTTGCGCGTCAGGATGCCCAGGGTATGCCCGCGTGCTGCCAGGCTGCGCACCAGCGCCACGGCGCCATCGGCGGCGCGGGAGGCCACCGCCAGCTCGCGCTCGTGTTCCAGCAGCCAGGCGTGCTTGGCCGCCGCCACCTCGGCCGGCAAGGCGGCCAGGTAGGTGAGGATGTCGTCCTCGGGCGGAATCTCCAGGGCCACGCGAATGGCCGCGAAGTCATGCACCGCCACGGTCAGGGTGCCGTCCATGTCGAACACCCAGTGGCGGATATCCCGCAGGCTCATGCCCAGTCCTTGCGCTGGCGGATCAGGCCTTCCTGGGCCGCGGACGCCACCAGCTGGCCGGCGCGGTTGTACACGCTGCCACGGCAGAAACCGCGGGCGTTGGCGGCCCAGGGGCTGTCCATGGCGTACAGCAGCCAGTCATCGGCGCGAAGGTCGCCGTGGAACCACAGGGCGTGGTCGAGGCTGGCCAGTTGCATGTCCTTGTGCCACACCGACTTGCCGTGGGGCAGCAGCGAGGTGGTCAGCAGGCCGAAGTCCGAGGCGTAGGCCATGATGTATTTGTGCAGCGCCGGGATGTCCGGCAGGGTGCCATCGGCGCGGAACCACACGTACTTCACCGGGTCGCCAGGCACCGGGTTGTAGGGATCGCGCTCGGTCACCGGGCGCACTTCGATGGGCTTGGGGCACAGCAGCTTGTCGCGGATGTGCTCGGGCAGCAGGTGCGCGTTCTTCTGCGTCAGCTCAAGCTCGGTGGGCAGGTTTTCCGGGCCCACCACGTTGGGCATCGAGGCCTGGTGCTCGTAGCCTTCCTCGTCGTACTGGAAGGAGGCGCTGCAGGTGAAGATCTGCTGGCCCTTCTGCACCGCGGTCACCCGGCGGGTGCTGAAGCTGCCGCCGTCGCGCACCTTGTCGACCATGTACACCACCGGCAGCTGGGCGTCGCCCGGGCGCAGGAAATAGCCATGCAGCGAGTGCACGTGGCGGGCGTCTTCCACGGTCTGGCTGGCCGCCGACAGCGACTGGCCCAGTACCTGGCCGCCGAACAGCTGGCGGAAACCCAGGTCCTGGCTGCGCCCGCGAAACAGGTTTTCCTCGATGGGTTCCAGGGTCAACAGGTCGACCAGGTCGTCCAACACATGGCTCATACGAACTCTCCAAAAAACGCTGACAGTGCCCGTGAAACGAGCCAACCGGGGAAATGATACAGGCTTTACAGGGGCAAACCCCACCGTCGCGACGTTGGTCTAGCCGTGCAGGGTGTGGCGCCACTCGTCGCGGTCGATGCGGTACAGCACGTGGCGCTGCAGCTCATGGCCGGCAGGCAGGCGCGGGTGATCGAAATCGCCCCTGGGGTCGCGCTGCATGCCGATGGCCTGCATCACCTTCTCCGAGGGCAGGTTGCACTGGGCGGTGAACGACACCACTTCCTCCAGGCCCAGCTGCCCGAACGCCACGCGCAGGCTGGTCCAGGCCGCCTCGCTGGCGAACCCCAGGCCCCAGTGGCGGCGTGCCAGGCGCCAGCCGATTTCCACCGCCGGGGTGAACGGCGCCTCGAAGTTGACGTGGCTGAGGCCGGTGAAGCCGATGAAGGCCCCGGTGTCCTTGCGCTCCAGCGCCCACAGGCCGAAGCCGTACTCATTGAAATGGCCGCGCACGCGGCCAATCAGGGCGGCGCTTTCCAGGCGTGTGAGCAAGGCCGGGAAGTAGCGCATCACCTGCGGGTCGGCCGACATGGCGGCGAACTCCGGCAGGTCCTCGTCGCGCCACTGGCGCAGCACCAGGCGCGCGCTTTCCAGCTGCAAAATCGGCTTCATCGGTGCATTCCCCCGTGCAGTCCTTGAAGTTTATCGTGAGCGTGGCAAGAATCGGACATCCACCTGCCGCGAATTGCTCATGCCGCTGCCACTGATTTATCACGACGACTACAGCCCGCCCTTCCCGCCCGAACACCGGTTCCCCATGGACAAGTTCCGCCTGCTGCGTGACCACCTGGTGACCAGCGGCCTGGTGCAGGACGCGGACTTGCTGCGCCCGGAATTGTGCCCCAACGACGTGCTGGCGCTGGCCCATGACCGCGACTACATCGAGCGCTTCATGAGCGGCGAGCTGGCCCGCGAAGACCAGCGCCGCCTGGGCCTGCCCTGGAGCGAGGCCCTTGCGCGGCGCACCGTGCGCGCCGTGGGCGGCTCGCTGCTCGCCGCCGAGCAGGCGTTGCAGCACGGCCTGGCCTGCCACCTGGCCGGCGGCACCCACCATGCTCATTATGACCACCCTGCCGGGTTCTGCATTTTCAACGACCTGGCCATCATCAGCCATGCCCTGCTGGGCAGCGGCCGGGTGAGCCGGGTGCTGATCTTCGACTGCGATGTGCACCAGGGCGACGGCACCGCGCGAATTCTCGCCGACACCCCGGACGCCATCACTGTTTCCCTGCACTGCGAGAAGAACTTTCCCGCACGCAAGGCTGACAGCGACTGGGACATTCCGCTGCCCATGGGCATGGGCGACGCCGATTACCTGGCAGTGGTGCACGACACGCTCAATTACCTGCTGCCGCTGTACCAGCCCGACCTGGTGCTGTACGACGCCGGCGTGGACGTGCACAAGGACGACGCCCTGGGCTACCTGCAACTGACCGACGCCGGGGTGTCGGCCCGCGACGAGGCGGTGCTGCGGCACTGCCTGGGCCGCGACATTCCAGTCATGGGCGTGATCGGCGGCGGCTACAGCAAGGACCGCCAGGCCCTGGCCCGCCGCCACGGCCTGCTGCACCACAGCGCCCAGCGAGTATGGACGGACCTGGGGCTGTAACTTACCCACATCCGCTGTGGAGCCGCCTGTGGATAACCTGCGGGCAAGCTCTGCGACGCCAGTATCCACGCGGCCTGCAGCCCGCTGTACGTTTTTTATCCACCGGTGATGAGCTACAATGGTCGGCTTATTTCGCACCCGATGGCCGCCCATGTCTCACTCCCTGCCCTCCCCTGTCCACCACGTCGCCATCATCGGTGGCGGCCCTGCCGGGTTGATGGCAGCGGAAGTCCTGAGCCAGGCCGGCGTGCGCGTCGAGGTGTTCGACGCCATGCCGTCGGTGGGGCGCAAGTTCCTGCTGGCCGGCGTGGGTGGCATGAACATCACCCATTCCGAACCCTATGCGGCCTTTGTCGGCCGGTACGCCGAACGCCGCGACGAAGTGGCCGCGCTGCTGGAAGGTTTCAACGCCGAGCACCTGTGCCAATGGATTCACGGGCTGGGCATCGAGACCTTCGTCGGCACCTCTGGCCGCGTATTCCCCACCGACATGAAGGCCGCGCCGTTGCTGCGCGCCTGGCTCAAGCGCCTGCGCGAGCAGGGCGTGGTTATCCACACCCGGCACCGCTGGCAGGGCTGGCGCGCGGACGGCAGCCTGTGCATAACCCATCCTGAGGGTGAATTGACCCTGCGCCCCGACGCCACGCTGCTGGCGCTGGGGGGCGCCAGTTGGGCGCGGCTGGGGTCGGATGGCGCCTGGCTGCCGTGGTTGCAGGCCCGGGGCGTTGCGACCGCGCCGTTGCAGGCGGCGAACTGCGGCTTTGAGGTGGCGGGCTGGAGTGAGCTGCTGCGCGAGAAATTCGCCGGTGCGCCGCTGAAGAACGTCGCGATGTTCCTGGCCGGGGCAACGCCACGCCTGGGCGAGGCCATCGTTACCGCCGGCGGTATCGAGGGCAGCCTGGTGTACGCGCTGTCGGCGCAGGTGCGCGAGCAGATCAACGCCAATGGCCAGGCGACGCTGTACCTCGACCTGCTGCCGAACAAGGCTGTGGATAAAGTGGCTGCCGCCCTGGCCCGGCCACGCGGCTCACGCTCCATGGCCAAGCATTTGCACAGCGTGCTTGGCCTGGATGGCGTGAAGGCGGCCCTGCTGCGCGAGCTGACCGACAAGGCCACCTTTGATGACCCGCAGGCGTTGGCCCAGGCGATCAAGGCGCTGCCGATCGTGCTGGTGCGGCCACGGCCGCTGGATGAGGCCATCAGCACCGCCGGTGGCGTGCGTTTCGAAGCGCTGGACGCGGGGTTGATGCTGCAGGCGCTGCCTGGCGTGTTCTGCGCGGGGGAAATGCTCGACTGGGAAGCGCCGACCGGCGGTTACCTGCTGACCGCGTGCTTCGCCAGCGGCCGGCGCGCCGCCGAGGGCGCCCTTACCTGGCTGAAGCCCCCACACACCCCGTAGCAGCGGCCGCCAGGCCGCGTCCAGGAGCAAACGGGACGCAGCCTTCGGCAGCTGCTACGCAGAGAGGCCGAAGGCGCTGCGATAGGTCAGGGCTTGCGCTTGCGCGGGCCGGTGTTGAACACGGGCACCTTGCGCACCGGCTTGGCCGCCGGGGCGACGTTTTCGGTGGGGGTGTCGCCGCTGTCCAGCCATTTGCCCAGGGTGCGCTTGCCGCCGGTGACCTTGGGTTTCTTCGGCTTTTTCGGCTTCTTCAGCACTTCGCCGCTGGCGTTGGTTTCCGGCACCCGGTGATCAGGCTCGAAACCCTGCTCTTCGGTGCGCTTGAGGGTCTGGCGGGTCAGCACTTCGATGGCCGACAGCAGCTGCACTTCGTCGGCGCACACCAGCGAGATCGCCTCGCCCGTCAGGCCGGCACGGCCGGTGCGGCCGATGCGGTGCACGTAGTCTTCGGCCACGATAGGCAGGTCGAAGTTGACCACGGTAGGCAGGTCATCGATGTCCAGGCCGCGGGCAGCGACGTCGGTGGCCACCAGGATCTGCACTTCATTGGCCTTGAAGCGGTCCAGGGCGCGCTGGCGCGTGGCCTGGGGCTTGTCGCCGTGGATGCCGTCGGCGTTGATGCCCAGGCCCTGCAGGCGCTCCACCAACGCGTCGACACCGTTGCGGGTCTTGGCGAACACCAGGGTCTGCTTCCACTTCAGGCGCTTGAGCAGGTGGATGAACAGCTCGGGCTTGCGCTTCTTGTCCACGGTCACCACCCACTGCTTCACGGACGCGGCGGCGACGTTGCGCGGGCTGACTTCGATGCTCAGCGGGTTGTTGAGCATCTGCCCGGCGAGCAGGCGGATGGCGTCGGAGAAGGTGGCGGAGAACAGCAGGGTCTGGCGCTTCTTCGGCAGGGCGGCGTAGATGTCACGCAGCTCTTCGGCGAAGCCCAGGTCGAGCATGCGGTCGGCCTCGTCCAGCACCAGGGTTTCCAGCTGGCTGAACTTGACCGCGTTCTGGCGGTACAGGTCGAGCAGGCGGCCCGGGGTGGCCACCAGCAGGTCGACGCCTTTGCGCAGCTTCATCATCTGCGGGTTGATGCTGACGCCGCCGTACACCGCGTAGGTGCTCAGCGGCAGGTGCTGGCCGTATTCCTGGATGTTGGCGTGCACCTGCTCGGCCAGCTCGCGGGTCGGCACCAGCACCAGCGCGCGCACCGAGTTGCTGGCCACTTTCGGGCCTTCCATGGTCAGGCGCTGCAGCATCGGCAGGGCGAAGCCGGCGGTCTTGCCGGTGCCGGTCTGGGCTGCGGCCATCAGGTCGCGGCCGGCCAGCACGGCCGGGATGGCCTGGGCCTGTACTGGCGTCGGGGTCTGGTAGCCGAGGGTTTCCAGGGCGCGCAGCAGGGGTTCGATCAGGCCAAGGGTGGCGAATGTCATCAGGGGTACCGTAAGGTCAAGTTCTGCAATGGTGCGCAGTTTACCTTGTCGGCGCCTGTTGCGGTTCGCCGGCGTTCAACCGCGCTGCTTGCGCAGGGCCTCGCCGATCTTCGCCGCGGGGATCTTCTGCAAGGTGCAGAACAGGTCGTGACCGACGTTGCTCAGGCCGTGGGTGCTGCGAAGCTCGCCGGCCAGGTGCTGGATCAGGTTGGCGGCCATCTCGGCGTCGGCCATGGCCCGGTGGGCGGTGCCGGTGTTCGGCAGGCCGGCCCACTGGGTCAGGGTGCCGAGCTTGTGGTTCGGCGCCGCCGGCATCAGGCGGCGGGCCAGCAGCATCGAGCAGGCGAAGCGCTGGCGGCGCTCGCGGCGCAGCAGGCCCAGTTCAAAGTCCCAGAACCGTTGGTCGAATGAGGCGTTGTGCGCCAACAGCGGCGTGTCACCGACGAAATCCGCCACCTCGTTCATCACCTGGGCCACTGGCGGCGCGCTGCGCACCATGGCGGTGGTGATGCCGGTCAGGCTGGCGACGAAGCCCGGCACCGCGACGCCGGCGTTCATCAGGCTCTGGTAACGGTCCACGATCTGCCCGCCCTCGAGCATTACCACGGCGATTTCGGTGGCGCGGCAGTAGGCGTTCGGCGAGATGCCGGTGGTTTCAAAGTCGATGACGGCAATACGTTCCAAAAACAACTCCAGGGGTTCAGTTCTTGAGCAGCAACGCGCCTTCGATGGGCACGTAGCGGCTGGCGGCGCGGATCAGTGAATTGGCGGTGAGCCCCGGCACGCCGTAGGCCACGGCGGTGACGCCGTGCTTGCTGATGATGCGTTCGAGCAGCAGGTCAAAGTCGCCGTCGCCGGAGGCCAGCACCACTTCGTCGACGCGGTCGGCGGCGTCCATGATATCGATGGTGATGCCCACGTCCCAGTCGCCCTTGGCCGAACCGTCGCTGCGCTGGATGTACGGCTTGAGTTTTACCGTGAAGCCCAGGTTGCGCAGGATCTGCTGGAACTGCTGCTGTTTGCTGTCACCACGGTCGATGGCATAGGCGTAGGCCTCGACGATCTGCCCGCCCTTGCTGATGTCAGCCCACAGGGCGGCATAGTTGAAGTGGCAACCATACGCCTGACGAACGGTGTAGTAGAGGTTTTGTACATCGGCGAACACCGCGATTCTTTTCACCGCACATCCTCGTGGCGCCAAAGCGCTCGACCTTGATCAGGCCGTCAGTATGCCAGTTGCAACGCGGGTGCTGGGAATTGTCTGGCGAAACGGCCCGCCAGGGGGTGGCGGGCCGTCGGCCGAGGGGGTCAGACGAAGGTGTCGTCGTCGTCGAAGAAGCTGCCGCCGCTGTCGTCGTTGAAGTCGGAGTCAGCGAAGCCGCCGCCGTTGTCGCCGCCCCACGAATCGTTGTTGGCGAAGCGCTCGGACTCGTTGCCCCAGCCGCCCTGGTCCTGCATCGGCACTGGCTCTTGCAGCACTTCGACGATTTCCTGGGGCTGGTTGTTGTGGTGGAACAGGCTGCTGATGCCTTCGGCCAGCATCACGCCACCGGCCACGCCGGCTGCGGTCTGCAGGGCGCCACGCATGAAGCCGCCAGCGGCTGGAGCCGCCTGTTGTGGCGGCGGTGGTGGCGCGTACTGCGGCTGTTGCGGCGGTTGCTGGTACTGCTGGGTGCCAGGTTCGCGCCAGCCGCCGGACGACTGCGGGGCCGGGGCGGGTTCACGGGAACCGCCACCGAAAATGCTCGACAGGAAACCGCCGCTCTGTTGCGGCTGTTGCTGGGCGGCAGCGGCCTGGGCCTGGGCTTGCGCCAGGTCGGCCTGCAGTTTCTTCACCTGCTCGTCCATGCGCTTGAGGGCCGCTTCCTGTACCAGGATGGCCTGGGCCATGTAATAAGGTACTGCCGGTTGCGCGGCCACATGTTCCTTGATCCGCTCGAACGCCTGGGCGTCGCGTGGGGCTGCTCCCGTTTCGGCTTGCTTGAGCCGGGTAAACAGACCATCGATCAGGGTTTGCTCTTCGCTGTTCATGGCGACCTCGTTAGATTGCCGGTAAAAATTCGGCCCGGCCCGGTATGGGCGGCCTGCGTACAAAATGGGGCACGTGCATGACGGTTTCAATGGTAGCGCCCCATGAAACTTCCTTCAGGCAGCGACACGCCAGCGCGGTTGGAGCCACCTGGCGCATGGGCTAAAGTGTCGGCCTGCTTTGACTACTGCGATACCGACTGATGAACCCCTTGAGCGTACTGCGCGATTCCCTGTATTTCTTCCGCCGCAACCTGCTGGCCATTGCCCAGCTGTGCCTGCCACTGGTGGTGCTGGAGGCCCTGGCCACCCAGATGGTGCAGCACACGGTGGGCGAAGACGCCTCTCCCATGTATGACATCATCGTGGGCCTGCTGTTCTACCCGCTGTACACCGGCGCGCTGATTCTGTTCCTCGACGCCCGCAGCAAGGGCCTGCAGCCGCTCAAGCGCAACCTGCTGGCCGTGACCCTGCGCCTGTGGCCATTCTTCGCCGTGCTGGCGGCGAGCAGCACCGTGCTGATCATGCTCGGCCTGTCGCTGTTCGTGCTGCCGGGCGTCTACGTCATGATCCGGCTGGTGTTCGCCGAATACTTGCTGGTGTTGCGCGGCCTGACGCCCATGGCGGCCATGCGCGACAGCTTCCAACTGACCCAGGGGCACTTCGTGCGCATCCTGCTATGCGTGTTCGGCGCGCTGATACCGTTGTGGGCCATCGACCTGGTCAGCAATTCGGTGTGGCCCGAGCCCAGCAACTGGCAGGCGCTGCTGCTGGACAGCGTCAACGGCTTCCTGCAGCTGTTCACCAGCGTGGTGCTGTACCGCCTGTTCATGCTGCGCGTGGGCGACACGACCCAGCCCTGAGGCTTGGGCGCGGCGCCTGGCTCGGTTATGCTCCGGTGATACCGCGAAGCCAAAGCCGAGCCCATGACCCGACTCCTGCGCAACACCCTGCTGGTACTGGTGGCCCTGGCGCTGCTGCTGGGCATCCTGGCCTACACCCTGACCTGGCACCCGCCCCAGCGCGAGAAGCTCGCCAACATGTGCCGCGGGCCGGCGCCGCAACTGGTGCCGGGCCAGGCCGTGAAGGTGATGACCTGGAACGTGCAGCACCTGGCGGGCAAGCAGTACGTGTTCTGGAACGACCTGCCCGATGGCAGCGGCCCGGACGACCGCGCCACCGCCGAGGACCTGGCCTATAACCTCGATGAGGTGGCCCGGGTGATTCGCGATGAACAGCCCGACCTGGTGCTGCTGCAAGAGCTGGACGACGGCGCCAAGGCCAGCGACTACCAGGACCAGCTGACCCTGCTGCGCGCACGCATCGTCGACCTGTACCCGTGCAGCGTCGAGGCCTTCGACTGGAAGGCCGACTTCATCCCCAACCCGCATATCCTCGGCAGCGTCGGGCGCAAGCTGGCGACCCTGAGCCGCTTCCAGATCGTGCAGGCCGAGCGCCAGCAACTGCCCCAGGCCGAAGGCCATTGGCTGACTGCACCCTTTGCCCCGCGCCGCGCGCTGCTGACCAGCTACCTGCCGATCCAGGACGGCGGCCAGCTGGCGGTGCTCAACACCAACCTGGATGGCCCTGTACCGGGCGAGGATACCCAGGGCCGGCAGATGCAGGCCATTCTCAAGCGCATCGACCGCATGGAAAGCCACGGCACGCCGTGGCTGCTGGGCGGCGACTTCAACGCCCTGCCCCTGGGCCAGGCGTTGCGCCTGCCGCTCGCGCAGCGCAATGCGTATCCGGCAGACAGCCCCCTGCATCTGCTGTGGGACCGCTATCCGATGATCCCGGCCAACACCGAAGCCAGCGGCGAGGACCGCAGCGACTGGTTCACCCACTACCCCATCGACCCGGCGATACCGGCGCCCGACCGCACCCTGGACTACCTGTTCCACAGCCCCAAGCTCAAGCGCATCGAGGCGCGGGTGCGGCAGGATGACACCGAGGAGATCTCGGATCACCTGCCGCTGACGGCGCGGCTTTTATTGCCGCCCCCCGCCCCCTGACGATCGATACCCGTGTGGGAGCTGGCTTGCCAGCGAGCTTTTAGGGCCTCAACAGCTCGCTGGCAAGCCAGCTCCCACATGGGGTTATTTGCGGGGTTTGATGCGGGCGGTGGCTTCGGCGATCAGCGGGTCGTCTGGCCAGTAGTGCTTGGGGTAGCGGCCCTTGAGGTCTTTCTTCACCTCGGCGTAGGTGCTGCGCCAGAAGTTGGCCAGGTCCTGGGTCACCTGCACCGGCCGCCGCGCCGGCGACAACAGGTGCAGCAGCACCTGCTGGCGGCCGTTGGCGATGCGCGGGGTTTCGGCCAGGCCGAACAGTTCCTGCAGGCGCACCGCCAGGATCGGCGGCACTTCGCTGTAGTCCAGGCGCACGTTGCTGCCCGACGGCACGGTCAGATGCTGCGGCGCCAGCTCGTCCAGGCGCTGGGGCAGCGGCCACGGCAAGGCGTTGCGCAGGATCGAGGACAGGTCCAGGTTGCCGAAGTGGCTCAGGCGCGTGACCTTGCCCAGGTAGGGTTCCAGCCAGGCTTCGAGGTTGGCCAGCAATGCCACGTCGCTGACGTCCGGCCATTCGCTGCTGCCGCTGCCGGCCAGGTCCAGCTGGCGCAGCAGGTTCACCCGCGCCTGCCACTGGCGCAGCTCCGGGGTCCACGGCAACAGCTCCAGGCCCTTGCGCCGCACCAGGCCCACCAGCGCCCTGGCCCGCGCGGCGTCGTCCAGGCCCGGCAACGGCTCGCGGCTGAGCACCAGCTCACCGACCTTGCGCTGGCGCTCGGCGCGCAGCACACCCTCGCGCTCGTCCCACTCCAGCTGGTCGACCTGGCGCACCTGCTCGGCGAGCACGCCGTCGAGCAGCCCGGCGTCGAAGTCGGTGGCCAGGTAGATGCGCTCTTCGCGCTGGCCCTGGCGGCTGCCCAGGTCGGCGATGACAATCCACTCGTGCTTCATCAGCGCATCCGGCTCGCCGAACTGCGCGGCGCGGCCGTTGGCCAGGCGGTATTCGCCACCACCGGCACGTCGTTGTTGCGCCACGCGGTCGGGATAGGCCAGCGCCAACAGCGCGCCCAGCCAGCGCGGGTGATCGGGATCGGCCACAGGCGCGCTGGCGTTGCCGCGCAGGTAGCCACGGTATTGCCGTGCCAGCTGGCGCACTCGCTGCACCCCGCCCTGGCTGCCGCGCGCGCCGCGCTGCTCGCCGGACACCAGGCCCAGGCGGCTGTGCAGGTCGGCGCCGGCGCCACGCAGGATGTCGCGCTCGCCCAGCAGCGCCGCCACGTCACACGCCAAGCCAGCCAAGCCCAAGGCCTGCCCACGCAGCAGCAGATGGGCGATGCGCGGGTGGGCCGGCAGTTGCGCCATGGCCTCGCCGTGTCTGGTCAGCGCCGTGGCGCCCGGTTCGGCCAGCGCCCCCAGGCGCACCAGCAGGTCCAGCGCCTGGCCGTAGGCCGCCGCCGGTGGCAGGTCGAGCCAGCTCAGCTGCTCCGGGGTCACGCCCCAGCGGCTCAGTTGCAGCGCCAGCCCGGCCAGGTCGGCCTGGAGGATCTCGGCCGCGCCATAGGCAGCCAGTTGTTCATGCTGGGCCTCGGACCACAGCCGGTAGCACACGCCCGGCTCCAGGCGCCCGGCCCGGCCGGCGCGCTGGGTGGCGCTGGCGCGGGAGATGCGCTGGGTGTCCAGGCGGGTCATGCCGCTGCCAGGATCGAAGCGCGGCACCCGCGCCAGGCCGGCATCCACCACCACGCGCACGCCGTTGATGGTCAGGCTGGTCTCGGCGATGTTGGTGGCCAGCACCACCTTGCGCTTGCCCGCCGGCGCCGGGTCGATGGCCGCGCGCTGGGCGTTGAGGTCCAACTCGCCGTGCAAGGGGCACAGCAACACGTTGCCGTCTTCACCCAGGGCGTCGGCCAGCTGCTGGTGCACGCGACGGATCTCGGCCTGGCCGGGCAGGAACACCAGCAGGCTGCCGCTCTCGTCGTTGAGCGCTTCCAGCACGGTGTTGACCACCCGCGGCTCGATGAACTCGCCCGGCTGGAACGGCCGCCCCCAGCGCATGGCCACCGGGAACATGCGCCCTTCGCTGCGCACCACCGGCGCATCGTCGAGCATGGCCGCCAGGCGCTCGCCTTCCAGGGTTGCCGACATCAGCAAAATCTTCAGCGGTGGCTCGTCGCGCAGCAGCGCGCGGCCGTTGAGGCTCAGGGCCAGGGCCAGGTCGGCGTCGAGGCTGCGTTCATGAAATTCGTCGAAGATCACCAGGCCAACGCCCTCCAGCGCTGGATCCTCCTGCAGGCGGCGGGTGAGAATGCCCTCGGTGACCACCTCGATGCGCGTGTTCGGCCCGACCCGGCTGTCCAGGCGAATGCGGTAGCCCACGGTCTCCCCGACCTTCTCGCCCAGCTCGCTGGCCAACCGCTCGGCCGCAGCACGTGCGGCCAGGCGCCGGGGTTCGAGCATGAGGATGGTCTGCCCGGCCAGCCATGGCTCGCCCAGCAACGCCAGCGGCACGCGGGTGGTTTTACCGGCGCCGGGCGGGGCTTCGAGGACAGCTTCGTGGCGCGCCGCAAGCGCCTGGCGCAGGTCGGGCAGAACGGCATCAATCGGCAATGAAATCATGGTGGCTCCCAGGCAAGCCGGCAAGTATAACGGCGAACTAGAGCCTTATAATCATGGTCTTAGTATCAGCACCCCTGTAGGGTTGCATTCACCATTTCGGAGATTCCCATGCGTATTCCTTCGCGTTTGATTGGCGGTGTGCTGGTGGGCGCCCTGCTCACCCAGGTTACGGCCTGCGGCAGCCTGTTCTACCCTGAGCGTCGCGGCCAGATCGAAGGCCGCATCGACCCGGTCATTGCCGTGGCCGACGCCGTCGGGCTGCTGTTCTACATTATCCCGGGCCTGATCGCGTTCGGTGTCGACTTCGCCACCGGCGCCATCTACTTCCCCCATGGCAAGACCGCCCAGGTAGCGCCGGAAAAACTGCACGAGGCGGTAAGCGCCGACGGCAAGGTGGACCGCGCGAAACTGGAGGCTATCCTGCAGAACGAACTGGGCCGCACCCTGCCCTTGAACGACCCGCGCCTGATCGAAAGCCGTGGCAGCGCGGAACAACTGGCCATGTACGGCCTCAAGCCCGCCGCTTAAGCACAGGCCACCATGACCACATCCGCTCACCACATCAAGCTGCTGCGCCTGGCCACACGTGCTTCCCTGGCCACGGCGGCCATCCTGATCGTCGCCAAGGCCATCGCCTGGTGGTTGAGCGGTTCGGTCAGCCTGCTGGCCGGCCTCACCGACTCGGTGCTGGACGGCGCCACCTCGTTCCTCAACCTGCTGGCGGTGCACTATGCGCTGCGCCCGGCCGATGAAGACCACCGCTATGGCCACGGCAAGGCCGAGGCCATGGCGGGCATGGCCCAGGCGTTGTTCATCGGTTTCAGTGCGGTGCTCATCGCCTACCAGGCGGTGGAACGGCTGCAGAACCCACAGCCGCTGGGGCAGGCCGGCATCGGCATCGCCGTGATGGTGCTGTCGTTGGTACTGACCGCAGGGCTGCTGGCCATCCAGTACAAGGTCATTCGCGAAACCGGCTCCACGGCCATTCGCGCAGACTCGCTGCACTACCGCTCGGACATGATGCTCAACGGCAGCATCCTGGTGGCCTTGCTGCTGGCGCAGTTCGGCTTCGGGCAGATGGACGCCTTCTTCGGCCTGGGTATTTCCCTGTACATCCTCTGGAGCGCCTACCAGATCGCCCGCGAAAGCGTGGCCATCCTCATGGACGAGGAACTGCCCACCGACGTCAGCGCGCAGATGCTGGCGCTGGCCTGCGCGGTGCCCGGCGTGCTGGGTGCCCACGACCTGCGCACGCGGGTGTCGGGCAACCACTGGTTCGTGCAATTGCACCTTGAGCTGCCCGGCACCTTGAGCCTGACTGCCGCCCACGCCCTGTGCGAGCAGGCGGAAGCGGCGATCATGGCGCAGTACCCCAAGGCCGAAGTGTTGGTGCACGCCGACCCGGAAGAAGTGGTGCAGGCCGGCAAGGCCCACACCCCTCAGTTCACCCTGTAGCCCCGGGTGCTCAGGCAGGACGCCATGGCATTGCGGTAGCTGTAGACCACCGCCGGGTCAGGCTGGTAGGTGGCGTTGGCGGGGTCGAAACCGGTCTGCTGCACGGCGGTGCGATAGCACTCGTACTTGTCCTGCTGGATCTGTTCCGGGCTCTGGCCGTAGGCCGGGTACACCGCCACGTCATAAGGGTCGGCGGCGGGCTGAGGCTGCGGCTCTGGCTCAGGCGGCGGTTGGATCTGTTCCTGGGCCACCGGCGGGCTCACCACCACGTAGTCCTGGCTGTCGTCCGCCCACTGGTAATAGCTGCCGGCAGCCATGAAGAACAGCGCGCCACCAATCCAGACTTCGCTGGCGTAGTCGGGCAGGTAGCGGGTACGGATGCCGTAGGGCGGCCGTACGACCACGTAGCGCGGGCCATCCGGGCGGTACCAGTAGCCATTGGAGAAGAAGTAGTCACCGCCGCGGTACGGCACGCGGTAGGACTGCCCCGGGAAGCGATCGACATACTGCCCCGGCCGGAACTGCGGGCCCGAGCCCCAGCCGTTGCCGTAGCCACCCGGGCGGCCCGGCCAGCGGTGGTCGTCGTGGCGGTCGCGGTTGGGCATGTCGGCGTAGTTGCCACGGATAGGCGGCTGGGTCTGGCGCACTTCATCCGGGTGCGGGCGAATCGGCGGCTGCTCGACCTGCTGCTGGCGCGGCTCCTGGTGGAACTGGTATTGGCCGCTCTGCTGCGGCGCACGCTGCTGTTCCTGGTGGAACTGCGTGGGCGTGTCCTGCTGCTGATGGAACTGCGGCTGCGCGTTCTGCGGCCGGGCGTTGCCGGGCTGCTCACGGTTGAAGTTCTGCTGATGGAACTGGTACTGGCCGCTTTGTTGCGGGGCACGCTGTTGCTGTTGCGGCGGTTGTTGTGGCTGCTGTTGTGGATGGTTCTGTTGCTGGCCACCCCCGTGCTGCTGCCCTTGCGGGCCGTGCTGCTCCTGCTGCGAGTTAGGCCCTTCGGCCAGGGTTGGAGCGCTGACGCTCACACAGAGCAGACCAACACCTGCCATGTGCCAGATGCGCGACTTCATGCTTTTCCTCACGGGGGGATGGTTGGGGCGTATAGATAAGACTGGAAAAACCGCCTTCGGTTCTTCAAGTTTATCAGCCTGTATGCGAAGGGTATCGGCGGGGACATGTTTTTCATGCGCGGCGTTTTTCGCGCACAAATAAAGAAGGGAGGCCCGTCGGCCTCCCTTGAGTGTCTTCTGTCCTGCTCGACGCTTGTGGCGCCGGCTCACCTCACGCCGCCTTCTGGGCAGTGTGCAACCCGGGGGCCAGCACAGCCCCTGTGGGGGTGGTGGCCGCAACCTGCCTGCTTGGGTCTGGTTGCAGTGGACTCGTGTCCGGGTAGTGATTCTGGGTAAAAGAATACGGCGAACGCGGCGGCAGAGGATTGCTAAGATTGCTGACGAAAACATCACTTGCGCAATTTTTGCCTTCAGATGGATAATTTGCAGCAATATTAAAGATCAAGGGCAGATCCATGAGCAAGCTGGACCGATATGACCTGAGCATTCTGGCTGAATTGCAGCGCGATGCTCGTATTTCCAACCAGGAACTGGCCGAGCGTATCGGCCTGTCGCCCTCGCCGTGCTCGCGCCGGGTCAAGCAGTTGGAGGACGACGGCTACATCACCCGCCAGGTCGCCCTGCTGGACCGCAAGATGCTGGGCCTGAGCCTCACCGCCTACGTGCACATCGGCATGGACCGCCACACCCCCGAGCGTTTCGAGAACTTCGAGGCCGCGGTGCGCGCCCTGCCCCAGGTGCTGGAATGCAGCCTGGTGACCGGGATGGAAGCCGACTACCAGTTGAAGGTGGTGGTGCCGGACATGGACCACTACCAGAAACTGCTGCTGGGCCACTTGACCCGTATCGACGGTGTCACCAGCGTGCGTTCCAGCTTTGTGCTGAACCAGGTACTGGCCAGCACCGAGCTGCCCCTCACCCACCTGCGCACCTGACGGAGGCTGCCCATGGACCCGGCGGTATTCGAAGAATGGATGATGACGATACTGGTGACCGTGCTGATCGGGTTCATGGGGTTTATCGTCTGGGACCTGGCGAAGAAGTCCAAGGCCGGGCGGTTTGGCACCCTTATCCTGTTTGCGGTGTTGGGCCTGGGGATCCTCGCGTTCGTGATCAAGAGCGTGGTGATTGCGGTGATTGAGGCCCATTGATCGCGGCGCGCCGGGACGCGGCCGGTGGCCGCTATTACGGGCGGGGAGCCGGGACTTCGCGGTATTTGCCTTGCTCCAGGCCATCCAGTGCCCAGTCGCCGATGCGCACGCGCACCAGGCGCAAGGTGGGCAGGCCCACGGCGGCGGTCATGCGCCGTACCTGGCGGTTGCGACCTTCCTTGATGATCAGTTCCAGCCAGTGGGTGGGCACGCTCTTGCGAAAGCGCACCGGTGGGTCGCGTGGCCACAGGTCTGGTTCTTCCAACAGGCGGGCCTGGGCCGGCAGGGTCATGCCATCGTTGAGTTCGACGCCCTGGCGCAGGCGCTGCAAGTGCTCTTCGGTGGGTTCGCCTTCCACTTGAACCCAATAAGTTTTCGCCAGCTTGTGCCTGGGGTCGGCGATGCGCGCCTGCAACTGGCCGTCGTTGGTCAGCAGCAGCAAGCCTTCGCTGTCACGGTCCAGGCGCCCGGCCGGGTAGATACCGGGGATGTCGATGAAATCCTTGAGCGTCGCGCGGCCTTCGCCGTCGCTGAACTGGGTCAGCACGTCGAACGGCTTGTTGAACAGGATCAACCGCGGCTCGGCCGGCGGCGCCTTGGCCACGCGCCGTGGCTGCCCGGGTTTGGCAAAGGGTTTGGCGCCCGGGCGGCGGGCGTTGGTGCGGGGTGGCAATGGCATGGGGGCAAGGTTTCAAGGCAGCTGGGCCGACTATGCTAGTGGGCCCGGCGCCTTTGGGCAAACCTCAGCGGAACGGCGGCTCGTCGAAGCTGCGCAGTTTGCGCGAGTGCAGCGAGGTCAGCTCGGTGCGCAGCAGGTCCAGGGCGGCGATGCCGATCTTCAGGTGCTGGCTGACCGCGCGGTTGTAGAACGCGTTGGCCGAACCCGGCAGCTTGATCTCACTGTGCAGCGGCTTGTCGGACACGCACAGCAAGGTGCCGTACGGCACGCGCAGGCGGTAACCCTGGGCAGCGATGGTGCCGCTTTCCATGTCCACGGCCACGGCGCGCGACAGGTTGATCAGCGGCCGTTCCTGGGCCCAGCGCAGCTCCCAGTTGCGGTCGTCGTAGGTCAGCACGGTGCCGGTGCGCAGGCGTTTTTTCAGCTCGTCGCCACGCTCGCCGGTGATCTGCGCGGCCGCTTCCTGCAAGGCCATCTGCACCTCGGCCAGGGCCGGGATCGGGATGTTCGGCGGCAGCACGCGGTCGAGGATGCCGTCCTGGCGCATGTAGGCGTGGGCCAGCACGTAGTCGCCGATGGTCTGCGACTGCCGCAGGCCGCCGCAGTGGCCGATCATCAGCCAGCAGTGCGGGCGCAGCACGGCCAGGTGGTCGGTGATGTTCTTGGCGTTGGACGGGCCAACGCCGATGTTGACCAGGGTCACGCCGTCGCCATCGGCAGCAATCAGGTGGTACGCCGGCATCTGGTAGCGGTGCCACACCACGCTGTCCACCAGGGCCTGGGCCTGCTCGCTGGCCATGCCCTTCTCGATCACCACGTTGCCAGGCATGACCATGCGCACGAAGCGCGGGTCGCTCTGCAATTGCTCCAGGCCATGGCTGACGAACTGGTCGACGTAGCGGTGGTAGTTGGTCAGCAGGATCCACGGCTGTACGTGGCGCCAGTCGCTGCCGGTGTAGTGGATCAGGCGGCGCAGGGAGAAGTCGACGCGGGCGGCGTCGAACAGCGCCAGCGGCATCGGGTCGGCAGTGGCCCAGTCGTACAGGCCGTCGGCCACGCCATCGGTGGCAGCGGACAGGTCGGTGCTGGGGAACACGCGGGCCAGGGCGGCGGCGGTGACACCGCTGCCGGCCAGCTCATCGCCCTGCTCGACCACGTAGGGGTACGGGATGTTCTGCTCGCTGACGCCCACTTCGACAGTGACGGAGAAGTCGCGCATCAGCGGCTTGAGCTGGTCCAGCAGGTAGGTGCGGAACGCGGCCGGCTGGGTGACGGTGACCGAATAGGTGCCCGGCGACTGTACCTTGGCGTAGGCGCGGGTGATGGGCGGGACTTCGCCGCTGTAGGTGTAGGTGACGCGCAGTTCCGGGTAGTGGAACAGCGCGCGCTGGGCCGCGTCGGGTTCGCTGCGGTCCTTGAGGTATTGCTTGAGCGCCTGGCTCAGGGCCTTGGTACCCCGCTCGTGCAGTTCAGCCAGACGATCGACGGCTTGTTCGGCGGTTTCGACAACAACAAAGGCTTCGGCAGTTCGAGTCACGGTGCGCTTCCTGTCTGATCTTGCAGACCTCCATCTTGCCTGTAACAACACATAAAGGCACGTGTTGCCCGTGACGCGGCCAGGCGCCCGATCTGCGTAGCAGCTGCCGAAGGCTGCGTCCGGCGAAGGACCTGCGTTGCCTGCGGCCGCTGCTACGGGAGGTGGGGGGTTGAGCGTTGGACCAGTGCCTGGACGTCGAGGCCGCGCGGCAGCGCGCCGTAGGCGCGGCCGCCGCCGCTCAGGCGGCTGGCGATGAAGGCGTCGCTGACCAGCGCATTGCCTGCCTCCAGCAACAACTTGGCCTGCACCGCCAGGGCGATGTCTTCGGTGAGCTGGCGGGCGCGGTACTGGATGTCGCTGGTGTCCTGGAACGCCGCTTTCAGCCCGCCGATGTGCGCCGCCAGGCGACGGTCGCCATGGCCATCACCCAGCTCGGCGAACAGGGCATCGAGCACGCCCGGTTCCTTGGACAGGGCGCGCAGCACGTCCAGGCACTGGACATTGCCCGAGCCTTCCCAGGTGGAGTTGACCGGCGCCTCGCGGTACAGCCGCGGCAGGATGCTGTCCTCGACGTAGCCGGCGCCGCCCATGCACTCGGCGGCTTCGTTGATCATGGCCGGGGCGCGCTTGCAGATCCAATACTTGCCCACTGCCGTCATCAGCCGGGCGAAGCGTGCCTGGTGGCCGTCATCCAGATGGTCCAGGGCCTGGCCCATGCGCAGGCTCAGCGCCAGCGCCGCCTCGCTTTCCAGCGCCAGGTCGGCCAGCACGTTCTGCATCAACGGCTGCTCGGCCAGCACTCGGCCGCCCACCTGGCGATGGGCGCAATGGTGCGCGGCCTGGGTCAGCGCCTGGCGCATCAGCGCGCTGGAGCCGACCATGCAATCGAAACGGGTCATGGCCACCATCTCGATGATAGTCGGCACGCCGCGGCCCTCCTCGCCCACCATCCAGGCCAGGGCGCCACGGAACTCCACTTCACTGGAGGCGTTGGAGCAGTTGCCCAGCTTGTTCTTCAAGCGCTGGATGTAGAACTCGTTGCGGGTGTCATCCGGGCGGTGGCGCGGCAGCAGAAAGCAGGTCAGGCCCTTGTCGGTCTGGGCCAGGGTCAGGAAGGCGTCGCACATGGGCGCCGAGCAGAACCACTTGTGCCCCACCAGTTCATAGGCCTGGCCCGGCCCCGGGGCGCCCACGGGGAAGGCGCGGGTGGTGTTGGCGCGCACGTCGGTGCCGCCCTGTTTCTCGGTCATGGCCATGCCCAGGGTGACCCCGGCCTTGTGCGCCATGCCGACGTTGCGCGGGTCGTACTCGGTGGCCAGCACCTTGGGCAGCCACTGCTCGGCCAGGCCCGGTTGCAGGCGCAGCGCCGGCACGCTGGCGAAGGTCATGGTCAGCGGGCAGCCACTACCGGCCTCGGCCTGGGTGTGCAGGTAGGTCATGGCGGCGCGCGCCACGTGGGCGCCGGGGCGCGGATCGGTCCAGGGCAGGGACGGCAAGCCGTGCTCGACGGCCGCGCGCATCAGCTCGTGATAAGCGGGATGGAATTCCACCAGGTCGATACGGTGGCCGTAGCGGTCGTGGCTGCTGAACACCGGCTTGTTCTGGTTCGCCAGGAACCCCGCCGCCATCAGCGGCCCACCGGCCAGGGCACCGTAGGCGTCGATGCGCGCCTCGGCCCAGCCGCCACCGAAGCGCTTGGCCCAGGCCTGCAGCGGCAGGTCGATGCGCCACAGGTTGGCGCCATCCAGGGGCGGCGGCTGGTTGCTGACTTCGTGGGTTTCGGCGAACTGGTGCAGGTTCATGGCGGGCTCCTGGGGCAGGTTCATACCCCAGTGAATCACGCTACCCGCCCCTGTCAAAGTGACATATCGGCCTAAATGTCGGCGCTTTCGCCCTGCACCTTGACCAGCAACCAGCGGTGCAAGGTGGCTTGCAGCTCTTCGAAACGCACCGGCCGGTTCAGGCAATCGCTCATCCCAGCCTCCAGGCAACGCTCCCGTTCCTGGCGCTGGCCCACCACCGCCAGCACCGGCAGGCGTGCGCAACCGGGCAGTTCGCGCAGGCGCCGGCAGGTGGCGAAGGCGTCGGTGAGCGGCGTCTGGCAGTCCAGCAGCACGGCGTCGAACCGCTCGCGGTGCAACAGCTCCAGCGCGGTAATGCCATCGTCGGCCGTGCGCACGCGGTAGCCCAGCTTGAGCAGCATGCCGCGGATCACCAGCTGGTTGATGCTGTTGTCATCCACCAGCAGCACCGTGCAGTCGTGGGGCGAGCGCTGGGTGCGCTGGTGCTCGGTACGCGGCCCGGCCGGGGTTGGCCCCAGGTCGTCCACCAGGCCCAACTGCAAGTGCAGCTCGAACCAGCTGCCGCGCCCCGGTTCGGAGTGATGGCTGAGCTCGCCGCCCATCAGGTCGGCCAATTGCCGGCAGATCGCCAGGCCAATGCCCAAGCCGCCGTATTCACGGGTCATGGAGCCGTCGACCTGGAAGAACCGCTGGTACAAAGTGGCGTCGGCCAGTTGGCTGAAGCCAATGCCGGTGTCACTGACCTTGAAGCTCAGCGCCAGGCCGTCCGCCGTGCGCTCGCCCACGCGCACCCGCAGCCCCACCGAGCCCTGGCGGGTGAATTTGACGGCGTTGTCCAGCAGGCAACCCAGGCACAGCGCCAGCTTCTTCGAGTCGCCCTGCAGGCGCTCGGGCAGGTCGCTGTCGGTTTCCACCGAGAACGCCAGGTGCTTGGCCTGGGCGGCCCGGCCGAATTGCATCTGCAGGCCGTCGAGCAGGGCCTGCACACCGAACGGTTCGTGGCGCGGGTAAAGCTTGCCGGCCTGCAGTTCGGTGAGGATGAGGATGTCGTCGACCATGCGCATCATGTCCCGCGCCGAGCCGGCCGCGGTCTGCTGGTACTGCTCGAGTTCGGTGTCCATGGGCACTGTCTGCATCAGCTCCAGCGAGCCGATCACACCGTTCATGGGCGTGCGCAGCTCGTGGGTGACAGTGGCCAGGAACTCGTCCTTGAGGCGGTTGCTGTTGGCCAGTTGCTGGTTGAGCAGTTCCAGCTTCTGCCCCGCTTCCAGCAGCACTCGCGCCTGTTGCTCGCGCATGGAGTTGATGCGGTCGGCCAGGGCCAGGGACAGCAGCCCCACCTCCAGCGCCGAGCCGATCTGGCTGGCGTACATGGTGATGAAGACGTTGGGCAGGTAGCCCAGCACCATCAGGGTGTTGACGATGCCGCCGGCCAGGAACGCGGTCCAGGCAATGATGAAATAGCGCGCCAGGCGCAGGCCGCGCCACCAGGCGATCAGGCCGGCGCTGAAGATCACCACAGTGAACACCAGCGCCAGCGCCGTCGCCAGGCGCAAGGCCATGCCGTAGGTGGCGGTCAGCGACAGCATCATCGTCACCACGCCCACGCCCATCAGCACCATCAGCAGGCGGTCGAGCCAGCGGCTGTGTTCGGCGGTCTGCAGGAAGCTGCGGGCGAACTGGCTGCCGAACAGCGCGGCCGAGCCGATCAGGAACGGCGTGGCGGCGTTGGCCCACCAGGGGTTCTCGGGCCAGAAATACTGCACCCCGGCACCGTTCACCGACACCTGGTACAGGCCGAAGGAGGCGATATAGAGGATGTAGTAGAGGTAGCTGCGGTCGCGCACGCTCAGGTAGATGAACAGGTTGTAGACCAGCATCCCCAGCAGCACGCCGTAGATCAGCCCCAGCACATACAGACGGGTGGGCTGATCTTCAAGGTAAGCGGTATAGGACCACAGGTTCAGCGGCGCCTGCACCGAGCCTTCGCTGTGAATGCGCAGGTAGGCGGTGGTGGTCTGGTTGGCCGGGAACGGAATGGCGAACACGTAGTTGTTCTGCTTGATCTCGCGCACCGAGTACGGCAGCTCGTCGCCCGTGCTCTGGGTCAGGCGAAACTTGCCGTTGGGGTCGGCCAGGAACAGTTCGATGCTGTCCATGGGCGGGTACGCCAGCTCCAGCAGCCAGTTGCCCACGGCCTCGGGGGCCTTGGGCACGTAGCGCAGGTCCACGCGCAGCCAGAACACCGAGCGCGAGTAGCCGGCGTTGAGCACGGCTTCGCTTTGCCGATGAAAACGATCGGCAAAGGCCGCGGACGAAACCTGCTCGATGCTGGCCGAGCCATCGACATCTTCATAGACTTGCATCACGTGCCCCAGGGGAAGGGTGCGCGTGGACTCGTCAAAATCGAGCGCGCAGGCCAGCAGCGGTAGCCAGCCCACCAGTAAAATCAGGAAATAGCGCATACAGCCCCAGCGTAGCCTGTCCGAGCGCGTCAGGAAGCCCCCATTCCCTTTGAGACGACGTCGTCCGGCAGTGCCTGTTATCGGTTTCGAAGCACTCTAGCATAGCTTCTTGCCACTAGCGCAGCGGCTGTAAAAAATTGTATCAAAGGCTCTAGGTCGGCACTTTCAGCCAACAGCAGGAAAAACTGCCTGACTATTGCGACAAAAAAACAGCCGATGCCGCCCGGTCCCGACAAAAGCGTTTGGTGGTAAGCTCGCGCACCATGAATATCTATAGCTCCCGCCCCGTTGTCCTCTGTCTCTCCGGCCACGACCCCAGTGGCGGCGCCGGCCTGCAGGCAGATATCGAAGCCCTGATCGCCCAAGGTTGCCACGCCGCCCCGGCCGTGACCGCCCTGACCGTGCAGGACACTGTCAATGTCACCGACTTCCGCGTGCTCGACCGCGAGTGGGTACTGGCCCAGGCCAATGCCGTGCTCAACGACTCTGAGGTGGCCGCGGTCAAGCTGGGCATGCTCGGCTCGCTGGAAATGGTCGACACCGTGGTCGAGCTGCTCAGCCAGCACCCGCACCTGCCGATGGTCTGCGATCCGGTGTTGCGCGCCGGTGGCGGCGGCCGCCTGGGCAAGGACGAGGTCGGCTACGCCATGCGCGAGCGCCTGTTGCCCCTGGCCATCATCGCTACCCCTAACCTCCCCGAAGCTCGCATCCTGGCCGAACTGCCCGAAGGCAGCGCCGACGAATGCGCGGAAAAACTGCTGCCCTACGTGCGCCACCTGCTGATCACCGGCGGCCACGGTGACGAAACCGAAATCCACAACCGCCTGTACAGCCGTGACGGCCGCCGCCAGACCTTCATCTGCCAGCGCCTGCCCGGCAGCTATCATGGTTCGGGCTGCACCCTGGCCAGCGCCCTGGCCGGCCGCCTGGCCCTGGGCGAGCAACTGGAGAGCGCCGTGCAGTCGGCCCTCGATTACACCTGGCGCACCCTGCGTGACGCCGAGCAGCTCGGCAAGGGCCAGTACGTGCCCCGCCGCCTGCCACTGGATTTCTGCTCGTAACGCCGCGCCATAGAGGTAAGTGTGATGAAACTACGTGGCCTTTACGCCATTACCGACAGCAAGCTGCTGGCCGGCCGTTTCCTTGACTACGTCAAGGCGGCCCTGGACGGCGGCGTGCTGCTGCTGCAATACCGCGACAAGAGCACCGACGAGGCCCGCCGCCTGCGCGAGGCCGAAGCGCTGCGCAAGCTGTGCGAACCGTACAAGACCCAGCTGATCATCAACGATGACGCCGAGCTGGCCGCCCGCCTGGGCGTGGGCGTGCACCTTGGCCAGACCGACGGCCCGCTGACCCCGGCGCGTGCGCTGCTGGGCCGCAACGCCATCATCGGTTCCACCTGCCATGGCCGCCTCGACCTGGCTGAACAAGCTGCCCGCGAAGGCGCCAGCTACGTGGCCTTCGGCGCCTTCTTCGACTCCAGCACCAAGCCCGACGCCGGCCTGGTGCCCCTGGACACCCTCAGCCAGGCCCGCGCCCAGTTCAAGCTGCCGATCTGCGCGATCGGCGGCATCACCCTGGCCAACGCCCCGCAACTTCTGGAACAGGGCGCCGACCTGCTGGCCGTGGTCAATGCCCTGTTTGGCGCCGACACCGCCCAGGAAGTGACCGCTCGCGCCCGCGCGTTCAACGCCCTGTTCGAATCCGCCTGATTAACGAGACCCTGATTATGTCCCGCTCCGAAACGCTGTTTGCCAACGCCCAGAAACACATCCCCGGTGGCGTCAACTCGCCCGTGCGTGCCTTCAAGAGCGTGGGCGGCACGCCGCTGTTCTTCAAGCACGCCGCCGGCGCCTACGTCACCGACGAAGACGACAAGCGCTACGTGGACTACGTGGGCTCGTGGGGCCCGATGATCCTGGGCCACAGCCACCCCGACGTGCTGGACGCGGTGCGCAAGCAGCTGGAGCACGGCCTGTCCTACGGCGCGCCGACCGAGATGGAAACCCAGATGGCCGACCTGGTCTGCTCGCTGGTGCCATCCATGGAAATGGTGCGCATGGTCAGCTCGGGCACCGAGGCCACCATGAGCGCCATCCGCCTGGCCCGTGGCTTCACCGGCCGCGACAGCATCATCAAGTTCGAAGGCTGCTACCACGGCCACTCCGACAGCCTGCTGGTAAAAGCCGGCTCCGGCGCCCTGACCCTGGGCGTGCCAAGCTCGCCGGGCGTGCCCGCGGCCTTCGCCAAGCACACCCTGACCCTGCCGTTCAACAACCTGCAGGCCGTGGCCGAAATGCTGGCTGAAGTGGGCGAGGAAGTGGCGTGCATCATCGTCGAGCCGGTGGCCGGCAACATGAACTGCGTGCCGCCTGCGCCAGGCTACCTGCAAGGCCTGCGCGAGCTGTGCACCCAGCACGGCGTGGTGCTGATCTTCGACGAAGTGATGACCGGCTTCCGCGTGGCCCTGGGCGGCGCCCAGGCTTACTACGGCGTCACCCCGGACCTGAGCACCTTCGGCAAGATCATTGGCGGCGGCATGCCCGTGGGCTGCTTCGGCGGCAAGCGCGAGATCATGTCGCACATCGCGCCGCTGGGTCCGGTGTACCAGGCTGGCACCCTGTCGGGCAACCCGCTGGCCATGGCCGCAGGCCTGACCACCCTGAACCTCATCAGCCGTCCCGGCTTCCATGACGAGCTGAGCGACTACACCACCCGCCTGCTCGACGGCCTGCAGCAGCGCGCCGACGCCGCCGGCATCCCGTTCGTGACCACCCAGGCGGGCGGTATGTTCGGCCTGTACTTCAGCGGCGCCGACGACATCGTCACCTTCGAAGACGTGATGAGCAGCGACGCCGAGCGCTTCAAGCGCTTCTTCCACCTGATGCTGGAAGGCGGCGTGTACCTGGCGCCAAGCGCGTTCGAGGCGGGCTTCACCTCCATCGCCCATGGCGATGCCGAGCTTAAAATCACCCTGGATGCGGCCGAGCGCGCCTTCGCAGCGTTGAAATAAGAACGTTGTGGGAGCTGGCTTGCCAGCGAGCTTTTGAGGCCCTGAAAAGCTCGCTGGCAAGCCAGCTCCCACACAGCGTTCCAGCTGTTACTTTTACTCAATCCCTACCCACAGAGCAGAAAAACGAGTAAAGACTTTGTAAGGACAGGCCGGCTTATTTCATAATGTGCCACCAGTCCTTGTTCTGGCCGGGTCCGCCCGTTTCCTGTTGAGGTAAGTCGATCCCCATGAACCGCACCGGCCGCGCCCTTGCCCTGGGCTGCCTGTTGCTTCTTCAGCCCCTGCTGGCCTCGGCAGGCGGCAATTCGCTGTTGATTCCGGCGATGGGTCGCTGCACGCTCAACACCCAGCCCCAGGACCTGCCCCAGGCCCTGGCCAGCTGCCAGGCGGCCGCCAAGTCCGGCGACGCCCAGGCGCAATACGAGCTGGGGCAGTTCTACTACGACGGCACCGCCACCCCCCGCGACCTGAACCAGGCGCTCAATTACTTCGAGCAGGCCTCGCTGCAAGGCCATGCCGACGCGCAATACCACCTGGGCTTGATGTTCTTCCACGGCGAAGGCGTGCCGGCCAACAACGTGCAGGCCTATATCGTGCTGAAGATGGCCGCCGTGAACGGCCAGGAAGACGCCCTGGACAGCGCCGACGAGGTGGCCGCGCAGATGCCGCGCGACCAGTTGGAAATGGCCACCCAGGTGCTGGGGCAGATTTTCCGCAAATACCTGCTGGAACTGCAGACCGCCGACGGCCGCTCGCCCTTCTCGCCGCTGCCCTGAGCTGACGCCGTTACTTCTCCGGCATCGGCATGGGGAATGGCATCACGTTGCTGACGCCGCGGGCTTCGCTGATTTTCGGCGTGCCCAGGCGCTCCACTTCGTCGATGCGCACGATCGAATGCATGGGCACGAAGCTGCGCACCACGCCCTCGAACTGGGCCTTGAGTTTTTCTTCGCTAGGGTCCACGACCACCTGGGTGCGCTCGCCAAAGACGAATTCCTCGATTTCCAGGAAGCCCCACAGATCACTCTGGAAGATCTGCTTGGCGTACATCTCGAACACCTGGCCCTGGTTGAGGAAAATCACTTTGTAGATTGGAGCTTCGCGTTTGGTCATCTTGGGTGGGTAACAGTCGAGGGTGGTAAAGAGGGCGAAAACTATAGCACAGGCGCCCGCCCGGCAATGCCAGGAACCCCGCTCGAAGATGAGCCGACCGATGGCATGGCGGTTGTTATCGGGGTGGGCGCGTGCATTACATGACCACTGGACATCTGGGGCCTTTCGCCGCTGGCCTGCTGGGGTTATCCTTGAATCCAACTCAATTGCCGTCGGGCGGCTAAAAACGACCTTGAACGCACCCATAGAACCTCATCGCTTCATCCTCGAGCCCTTCGAGGCTCGCCGCTTCGCCAACCTCTGCGGGCAGTTCGACGAACACCTGCGCCTGATCGAACAACGTCTCGAGATCGAGATCCGCAACCGCGGCAACCAGTTCGAGCTGATTGGCGAACCCACGCACACCACCTCTGCCGAGCACCTGCTGCGTCGCCTGTACCGGGAGACCAAGGCCACCGAGCTGTCCCCGGACCTGGTGCACCTGTACCTGCAGGAGTCGGCCATCGAAGAGCTGGACAACCCGTCTTCCAACGAAGTGCCGGTGTCGTTGCGCACGCGCAAGGGCATGATTCGCCCGCGCGGGCTGAACCAGCAGCGCTACGTGAAGGAAATCCTGGGCAACGACATCAACTTCGGCATCGGCCCGGCCGGTACCGGCAAGACCTACCTGGCCGTGGCCTGCGCGGTCGACGCGCTGGAGCGCGAGCAGGTGCGCCGCATCCTGCTGGTGCGCCCCGCGGTCGAAGCCGGCGAGAAGTTGGGCTTCCTGCCCGGCGACCTGGCCCAGAAGATCGCCCCGTACCTGCGCCCGCTCTACGACGCGCTGTACGAGATGCTGGGCTTCGAGCACGTGGCCAAGCTCATCGAGCGCCAGGTGATCGAGATCGCCCCGCTGGCCTACATGCGCGGTCGCACCCTGAACAACAGCTTCATCATCCTCGACGAAAGCCAGAACACCACCGTCGAACAGATGAAGATGTTCCTCACCCGCATCGGTTTCGGCTCTACCGCCGTGATCACCGGCGACATCACCCAGGTCGACCTGCCCAAGGGCACCAAGTCGGGCCTGGCGCACGTCATCGACGTGCTCGATGGCGTGCCAGGCATCAGCTTCACCCATTTCAAGCCCAAGGACGTGGTGCGCCATCCGCTGGTGCAGCGCATCGTCGAAGCCTACGAGCGCTTCGATGCCCGCCCGGTAGAAAAGGACAACGTGCGCAATGGTTGAACTGGACCTGCAGGTTGCCACCAATGACCCGGTGCCCAGCGAAACGCTCTTCCAGCAATGGTGCGAGACGGCGCTGGGCATGCGCAAGGGTGACTCGGAGCTGACCATCCGCCTGGTGGACGTGCCCGAAGGGCGCGAGCTGAACAACACCTACCGTCATAAAGATTACGCCACCAACGTCTTATCCTTCCCGGCAGACGTGCCTGACGACATGCTCGACATCCCGCTGCTCGGCGATCTGGTGATCTGCGTGGCGGTGGTGGAACGCGAAGCGGCCGAACAAGGCAAGTCGCTGGAAGCGCATTGGGCGCACCTGGTCATCCACGGTTGCCTGCACCTGCTTGGTTTCGACCATGAAGAGGACGAGGAAGCCGAGGAAATGGAAGCGCTGGAACGAGAGTTGCTTGCCAAACTGGGTCATCCCGACCCCTATGCAGACGACGATGAACACTAATATTCACCACCGAAACAGCAAGGATCACGAGAAAAGGGCCATGAGCGAAGATCGATCGAGCAACGGGCAGAAGTCATGGCTGGGTAAAATCACCCAGGCTTTTGCCCATGAGCCGAAAAACCGCCAGGAGCTGCTGGAGCTGCTGCGCGAAGCCCACCAGAACAAGCTGCTCGACAGCGAAGCGCTGACCATCGTCGAAGGCGCTATCCAGGTTGCCGACCTGCAAGTGCGCGACATCATGGTGCCGCGCTCGCAGATGATCAGCATCAAGTCGACCCAGACACCTCGCGAATTCCTGCCCGCGGTGATCGACGCCGCCCACTCGCGCTACCCGGTGATCGGTGACAGCCACGACGACGTGATCGGCGTGCTGCTGGCCAAGGACCTGCTGCCGTTGATCCTCAAGGAGAACGGCGACAACTTCAACATCAAGGACCTGCTACGCCCGGCCACCTTCGTGCCCGAGTCCAAGCGCCTGAACGTGTTGCTGCGCGAGTTCCGCGCCAACCACAACCACATGGCCATCGTCATCGACGAATACGGCGGCGTGGCGGGCCTGGTGACGATCGAAGACGTGCTGGAGCAGATCGTCGGCGACATCGAGGACGAGCACGACGTGGAAGAGGACAGCTACATCAAGCCTCTGCCCAGCGGCGACTTCCTGATCAAGGCCCTGACGCCCATCGAGAACTTCAACGAGTTCTTCGACAGTGAGTTCTCCGACGACGAGTTCGACACCGTCGGTGGCCTGGTGATGAGCGCTTTCGGCCACCTGCCCAAGCGCAACGAGACCACGGAAATAGGTGCTTACCGCTTCCGCATTCTCAACGCCGACAGCCGCCGGATACACTTGCTGCGCCTGACCCCCATTTCCCGCTGAAAACGCATTAAGGATCAAGATGCGCTGGATCACCCGCCCCGGCTGGCCCGGTAACCTGCTGGCCGTGGCGGCCGGTGCCCTGACTCCCCTGGCGCTGGCGCCGTTCAACATCTGGCCGTTGTCACTGTTGTCGCTGGCGCTGCTGTACCTGGGCCTGCGCGGGCTCAGCCCGCGCCAGGCGTTCATGCGTGGCTGGGCCTACGGCTTCGGCCTGTTCGGCGCCGGCACCAGCTGGATCTACGTCAGCATTCACAACTTCGGCGGTGCCTCGGTGCTGCTGGCCGGCTTCCTGATGCTGCTGTTCAGCATTGCGGTGGCGCTGTTCTTCGCCCTGCCCACCTGGCTGTGGGCGCGCTGGCTGCGCCGCAACGAGGCGCCGCTGGCCGACGCCCTGGCCTTTGGCGCCCTGTGGGTGGCCCAGGAGGCCTTCCGCGGCTGGTTCCTGACCGGTTTCCCATGGCTGTACGCCGGTTATAGCCAACTTGACGGCCCCCTGGCCGGGCTGGCGCCGGTGGGTGGCATGTGGCTGATTTCCTTCGTGCTGGCCCTGACCGCAGCGCTGCTGTGCAACCTGCATCGCCTGCGCCAGCGCGCCTCCTTCCTGGTGGCCGGCATCGTCCTGCTGCTGGCCCCCTGGGGCATCGGCCTGGCGCTCAAGCATCACGCCTGGACCGAGCCCCTGGGCCAGCCGCTGAGCGTGGCGGCCGTGCAGGGCAACATCGAGCAGGAAATGAAATGGGACCCGGCCCAGGTCGACGCGCAGCTGGCGCTGTATCGCGACATGACCTTCACGGCGAAGAAGACCGACCTGATCATCTGGCCGGAAACCGCCGTGCCGGTGCTGATGGACAACGCCCAGGGCTACCTGGACATGATGGGCAACTTCGCCTCCAGCCATAACGCGGCGCTGATCACCGGCGTGCCGATCCGCCAGCAGGTGCGCCACCAGAACCAGTACTACAACGGCATCACCGTGGTGGGCCAGGGTGATGGCACCTACCTGAAGCAGAAGCTGGTGCCGTTCGGCGAATACGTGCCGTTGCAGGACCTGCTGCGCGGGCTGATCACCTTCTTCGACCTGCCTATGTCGGACTTCGCTCGTGGCCCGGCCGACCAAGCGCTGCTGCAGGCCAAGGGCTACCAGATCGCGCCGTTCATCTGCTACGAAGTGGTGTACCCCGAGTTTGCCGCGGGTGAAGCCGCCAAGGCCGATCTGCTGCTGACCATCAGCAACGACACCTGGTTCGGCACCTCCATCGGCCCGCTGCAGCACCTGCAGATGGCGCAGATGCGTGCCCTGGAGGCCGGCCGCTGGATGATCCGCGCCACCAACAACGGCGTCACCGCGCTGATTAACCCGTTCGGGCAGATCACCGCGCAGATCCCGCAGTTCCAGAAAGGCATCCTGTACGGCGACGTGGTGCCCATGCACCAGCTCACGCCGTACCTGCAGTGGCGCTCGTGGCCGCTGATCATCCTGTGCCTGGTGCTGTTCGGCTGGGCCCTGCTGGCCAGCCGGATCGCCAAGACGGTGTGATTGGGGCCTCGGCTCCCCCGTAGCAGCGGCCGAAGGCCGCGTCCAGGGCACCACGGCAGGGCCAGGACGCAGCCTTCGGCAGCTGCCACGGATTAACGGTAAAACAGGCGATACCCGACCAACCCCACCGCCTCGTTCAACAACTGCCCGCTCTGCCAGAACGCCTTGCCCTCGGGCATCCAGCCGCCCAGCGGGCGGGCGTTGTCGATGCCCAGGAAGCCCACCGGCGCGCTCACCACCTCAAGGCCCGCATGTTCGAAGCTCCAGCGCGCCCGCGGCATGTGCCAGGCCTGGGTGACTACCACCACGCGGTGGATGCCCTGGGCCTTGAGGATCTCGGCGCTCAGGGTGGCGTTTTCCCAGGTGGTGCGGCTGGCGCCTTCCTGCCAGCGGGTGGCCACGCCGAAATCATCGCGCAACGAGGTGGCCATGATGTACGCCTCGCTGGGCGGCGAGCCGTAGTGCAGGCCGCCGGAAGTGAGTATCGGCAAGCCCGAGGCCTTGGCCAGCCGGGCCGCGTAGCGCACGCGTTCGAGATTAACGCCGGTGGGCTGGTCTTCACCGCCCCAGGCCGGGTCGCCGCGCTCGCGGCCGGCGCCCAAAATCACGATGGCATCAGCACGTTGGGCCAGCTGCGGCCATTGTTCAGCGGTAAGGGCCGGTTCCTGCTCCAGCCCGTGGGCGGCCAACTGCACCACCCGCGGCAGGCTCATCAGCCACAGCCCGGCCAGGCCCACCACGAAGCAGGCCAGGGCCAGGCGCGGCCGCGAGCGGCGCAGCCACCAGGCCAGCAGCAGGCACAGGAAAAGCACGCCAGGCGGCAGGAATAATTGTTTGATGAAGTAACGAAAAGGCATCGAGCATCTCCCAGGATGCCCGAAGCCTAAGGGTTAAGGCGCACGGCCTCAATCTGAATGTGTGTACGCAAGTCTCGCCGGCGGTCTGGGTGCATGAGCAGCGCCTCCGGTCTATTATTTGAACTGCGCGGCCCTTGCCTTGGCGCCGGTCTTTCTCGCGGTCTTGTCCTTGATCCACACCACATTGCTGGTGGCGGGCGCGGCGTCCCTGGGGTCACGCACCACGGCACCGGCATGCACGCCCACTGGCATGGAGTCCAGGTAGGCATTGATCAGTTCCACTTCCGCGCGGCTCAAGCCACGCAACTCGAGTTCGGCAGGCGCTTCGTTGCGCAAACGTACAGATGTGCGGGCAACGTCGAGGGCCAGGCCGAGACGATCGATCAGACGCTCGAACAGCTCCGGCTTCATAGCATTAACATGTGACTCAACCATCCGTTCACCTCATTGAAGATAAAACAGCTTCCCCATTGATGAGCTTAGCGGCGCAGGCGAAACCAGCCCGCTGCAGCGACCAACGGCCAATGCCTGCGGGGCTTTGCTGGCTTTTGGCCGGGTTGGATGGGCATGCCTGGATGCAATATGGGTTTCCCACCTTGAAGCGGGGTCATGTATGCTACGGCGTTTAAAGATCGCCACCGGATTGCCGGGTGTAGCGGATTTCACGCTGCCTGGATAAGGTCACCCATTTCTCAGCGCAAAGTAGCCATGCACGAACTCTATCAGCCCCGCGAAATCGAAGCCGCCGCCCAGTCGTTCTGGGACGAGCAAAAGTCCTTTGAAGTAAGTGAACAACCAGGCAAGGAGACCTACTACTGCCTGTCGATGTTCCCCTACCCCAGCGGCAAGCTACACATGGGGCACGTGCGCAACTACACCATCGGCGACGTGATCTCGCGTTACCACCGCATGCAGGGCAAGAACGTCCTGCAGCCGATGGGTTGGGACGCCTTCGGCATGCCGGCGGAAAACGCCGCCATGAAGAACAAGGTCGCGCCGGCCAAGTGGACCTACGAGAACATCGCCTACATGAAGACCCAGCTGAAAAGCCTGGGCCTGGCCATCGACTGGTCGCGCGAAGTCACCACCTGCAAGCCTGACTACTACCGTTGGGAGCAGTGGCTGTTCACCCGCCTGTTCGAAAAAGGCGTGATCTACCGCAAGAACGGCACCGTGAACTGGGACCCGGTCGACCAGACCGTGCTGGCCAACGAGCAGGTCATCGACGGCCGTGGCTGGCGTTCGGGCGCGCTGATCGAGAAGCGCGAAATCCCGATGTACTACTTCGCCATCACTGCCTACGCCGAAGAGCTGCTGGAAAGCCTGGACGAACTGACCGGCTGGCCCGAGCAGGTCAAGACCATGCAGCGCAACTGGATCGGCAAGTCGCGCGGCATGGAGGTGCAGTTCCCGTACCACCAGGCGTCGATCGGCGAAGCCGGCACCCTGAAAGTGTTCACCACCCGCCCCGACACCCTGATGGGCGCCACCTACGTGGCCGTGGCCGCCGAGCACCCGCTGGCCACCCTGGCCGCGCAGAACAACCCTGAGCTGCAGGCGTTCATCAACGAATGCAAGAGCGGCAGCGTCGCCGAAGCCGACGTCGCCACCCAGGAAAAGAAAGGCATGCCGACGTCGCTGTTCGTCGAGCACCCGCTGACCGGCGACAAGCTGCCGGTGTGGGTCGCCAATTACGTGCTGATGCACTACGGCGACGGCGCGGTCATGGCCGTGCCTGCGCACGACGAGCGTGACTTCGAGTTCGCCCACAAGTATGGCCTGCCGGTGAAGTCGGTAGTACGCACCAGCGCCGGCGACACCAACCCTGCCCCGTGGCAGGAAGCCTATGGCGAGCACGGCACGCTGATCAATTCCGGCGAATTCGACGGCCTGGACTTCGCTGGCGCATTCGACGCCATGGAAGTGGCGCTGATCAAGAAAGAGCTGGGCAAGTCGCGCACCCAGTTCCGGCTGCGCGACTGGGGCATCAGCCGCCAGCGCTACTGGGGCTGCCCGATCCCGATCATCCACTGCGACACCTGTGGCGACGTGCCGGTGCCCGAAGACCAGTTGCCGGTCAAGCTGCCCGAAGACGTGGTGCCGGACGGCGCCGGTTCGCCGTTGGCGCGCATGCCCGAGTTCTACGAGTGCAGCTGCCCGAAATGCGGCGCGCCGGCCAAGCGTGAAACCGACACCATGGACACCTTCGTGGAGTCGTCGTGGTACTACGCTCGCTACGCCTCGCCACAATACGAAGGCGGCATGGTCGACCCAGCTGCGGCCAACCACTGGCTGCCGGTTGACCAGTACATTGGCGGTATCGAACACGCCATCCTGCACCTGCTGTACGCGCGCTTCTTCCACAAGCTGATGCGCGACGAAGGCCTGGTCAGCTCCAACGAGCCGTTCAAGAACCTGCTGACCCAGGGCATGGTGGTCGCCGAGACCTACTACCGCCTGGAAGATAACGGCGGCAAGACCTGGTTCAACCCGGCCGACGTCGAGCTTGAGCGCGACAGCAAGGCCAAGGTTATCAGCGCCAAGCTGATCAGCGACGGCCTGCCGGTGGAAATCGGCGGCACCGAGAAGATGTCGAAGTCGAAGAACAACGGCGTCGACCCGCAGTCCATGATCGACCAGTACGGCGCCGACACCTGCCGCCTGTTCATGATGTTCGCCTCGCCGCCCGACATGAGCCTGGAATGGTCCGACTCCGGCGTCGAAGGCTCGCACCGCTTCATGCGTCGCGTCTGGCGCCTGGCCCAGGCCCACGTGGCCCAGGGCCTGCCGGCCGCGCTGGACGTTGCCAGCCTGAATGACGAGCAGAAGGCTATCCGCCGTGCCACGCACCTGGCCATCCGCCAGGCCAGCCAGGATATCGGCCAGCACCACAAGTTCAACACTGCCATCGCCCAGGTGATGACCCTGATGAACGTGCTGGAAAAGGCCCCGCAGGCCACCGAGCAGGACCGTGCACTGATCCAGGAAGGCCTGGAGACCGTGACCCTGCTGCTGGCCCCGATCACCCCGCACATCTGCCACGAACTGTGGAATGCGCTGGGCCACGCCGGTGCCGTCATCGACGCCGGCTGGCCGGTGCTGGACGAAAGCGCCCTGGTACAGGACAGCCTGCAGCTGGTGATCCAGGTCAACGGCAAGCTGCGCGGCCAGATCGAGATGCCAGCCAGCGCCAGCCGCGAGGAAATCGAGGCGGCCGCCCGGGTCAACGAGAACGTGCTGCGCTTCATCGACGGCCTGACGATCCGCAAGGTCATCGTCGTGCCGGGGAAACTGGTCAATATCGTCGCCAGCTGATCGGATCAGCGCGCCCGGGCAACCGGGCGCCATTTACAGAGTCGGCCCACAAGGTTTCTAGGGAGCAACAAGATGATCAAACGCAATCTACTGGTTATGGGCCTGGCCGTGTTGCTGGGCGCCTGCGGTTTCCAGTTGCGCGGCACCGGCACCAGCGTGATGGCTCTCAAGGAGCTGAACATCACCGCGCGTGACGCCTACGGCCCTACCGTGACGCAACTGCGCAAGCAGATCGCCGCCAGCGGCGTGAAGGTCTACGACGGCGCCCCCTACAAGCTGGTGCTGAGCCGCGAGCAGGAAGACCAGCGCACCGCCAGCTATACCAGCGGTACGCGTTCGGCTGAGTACGAGCTGACCACCACCCTGAGCTATGACATCGTCGGCCACGAGAACCTGAACCTGCTCAGCGACAAGGTCGTGGTAGACAAGACCTACACCCAGGATGGCAACAACCTGGCGGGTTCCGACCAGGTCGCTCACGAGACTCGCGACGAGATGCGTCGTGAAATCGTCCAGCGCCTGATGCTGCGCCTGCAGCAGATCACCCCGCAGCAGCTGGACAAGCTGCAGGATGATGCCGAAGCCAAGGCCAAGGCCCTGGCCGAGCAGGAAGCCGAAGCGCAACGCATTCGTGACGCGACGCCGCAACAGTCGCCTGTCCAGATCCCTTCGAAGTAAAAGAGGAACGGGGCGCTCAGGCGCCCCTTCTTTCATCACCATGAAACTGACCCCCGCCCAACTCAACAAGCACCTGCAAGGCAGCCTCGCGCCGATCTACGTGATCAGTGGCGACGACCCGCTGCTGTGCCAGGAAGCCGCCGACGCGGTGCGCGCCGCTGCGCGCCAGCAAGGCTTCGATGAACGCCAGGTGTTCAGCGCTGACGCCAACTTCGACTGGGGCACCCTGCTGCAGGCTGGCGCCAGCCTGTCGCTGTTCGCCCAGCGCCGCCTACTGGAGCTGCGCCTGCCCTCGGGCAAGCCCGGTGACAAGGGCGCTGCGGCGCTGATCGAGTACTGCTCGCGCCCTGCCGAAGACACCCTGCTGCTGATCAGCCTGCCCAAGCTCGATGGCAGCGCGCAGAAGACCAAGTGGGGCAAGGCGCTGGTCGAAGGCCAGCAGACCCAGTTCGTGCAGATCTGGCCGGTGGACGCCAACCAGCTGCCGCAATGGATTCGCCAGCGCCTGTCCCAGGCTGGCCTGGCTGCGCAGCAGGATGCGGTGGAGCTGATTGCCGCCCGCGTGGAAGGCAACCTGCTGGCTGCCGCCCAGGAAATCGAGAAGCTCAAGCTGCTGGCCGAGAACAACCAGGTAACCCTGGAAACCGTGCAATCGGCGGTGGCCGACAGCGCGCGGTTCGACGTTTTCGGCCTGGTGGACGCGGTGCTGAACGGCGAGGCCGCCCATGCCTTGCGCATGCTCGAAGGGCTGCGTGGCGAAGGCGTGGAACCGCCGGTCATCCTCTGGGCCCTGGCCCGGGAGTTGCGCACGCTGGCCAACATCTCGCTGCAATACAGCCAGGGCACACCACTGGACAAAGCCTTCAGCAGCGCCAAGCCGCCGGTGTGGGACAAGCGCCGCCCTTTGATGAGCAAGGCCCTGCAACGCCACTCGGCAAAACGCTGGGGCGAACTGCTGCAGGACGCCCAGCACATCGACGCGCAGATCAAGGGCCAGGCGCAGGGGTCGGTGTGGATCAGCCTGTCGCGGTTGTCGCTGTTGATGGCAGGCCAGCGAACGGTGCTCCCCGCCCAGTGATGAAACCCGTAGCAGCGGCCGCAGGCCGCGTCCCAGGCAACGCGATACAAGCGCAGCGCCCGGGACGCGGCCTGCGGCCGCTGCTACGGTTGCATGGTGTGTGCAGAGGCGTATGATCGGCGCTCCAACCAAGGAGACCCGCCATGAGCAAAAAGCGCCCCAACAAGGCCAAGTCCATCATCGCCCAGCCCCTGTTCCGCAGCCGCCAGGAACGACCCACCAAGGGCAAGGGCAGCTACAAACGCGAAGCCTTCCAGTCGAAAAACTGGGAGGCTTCTCCTTTTCTGGCTGCCTGAAAAGCCCATTCACGCCGAACGTTGCCCCGCGCTACCCCTCCCCCCCTGCTCTCATGTTATGGTCCACACCTGAACCCGAAATACCTGGACCTGTGAATGCCTCTTCGTCGTCCCCAGCGTGTGCACATGCGTCACCTGCTCGCTGCTTCCGTTCTCGTTCTGCTGGGCGCTTGCGCTGAAAAGCCGACCGTCGCCGCCGATGCCCTGCCCGTCCCTGCCCAGAAAAGCTCGCCACAGGCCCCGTTGACCACGGCCGCGCCGGTGGATGCCGATGGCGTGGTGTTGCCCAGCGAAACCTTCACCCAGTGGGAAGACGGTTTCCGCCAGCAGGCCCTGCAGGCTGGCATTCGTCCGGATGTGTTCGACCGCGCCTTCGCCGGTGTTACCCCGGACCCGAGCGTGGTCAAGGCCGACCGCAGCCAGCCGGAGTTCACCCGGCCGGTGTGGGAATACCTGGATGGCGCCATCTCGCCGGTGCGCGTGCGCAAGGGCCAGGCGTTGATGAGCCAGTACGGCGACGTGCTGCAACGCATCGAGCAGCGCTATGGCGTGGACCGCCAGGCGCTGGTGGCGGTGTGGGGCATGGAGAGCAGCTTCGGCCAGTTCCAGGGTGACAAGTCAGTGATCCGCTCCCTGGCGACCCTGGCCTACGAAGGCCGCCGCCAGAGCTTCGCCCAGGACCAGTTGATTGCCGCGCTGCAGATCCTGCAGAACGGTGATATTCAACCAGAGGCGATGCTGGGCTCCTGGTCCGGCGCCATGGGCCAGACCCAATTCATCCCGTCCACCTACAACACCCACGCGGTGGACTTCGACGGCGATGGCCGCCGGGATATCTGGAACAGCGCGCCGGACGCCCTCGCCTCCACCGCCCATTACCTGCAAAGCTCCGGCTGGCAGCGTGGCCAGCCGTGGGGCTTTGAAGTGCAGCTGGCGCCAGGCTTCGACTACGCCCAGGCCGACGGCACCCTGCGCAAGCCGGTGGGCGAATGGCTGCAGATGGGCGTGAAGGTCACGCCGGGCACCCGCCTGCCCACCGGCAGCGAGCAGCTGTCGGCGTCACTGCTGTTGCCGGCGGGCTACCGTGGCCCGGCGTTCCTGGTGCTGGACAACTTCCGCGCCATCCTCAAGTACAACAACTCGTCGTCGTACGCGCTGGCGGTGAGCCTGCTGTCCCAGCGTTTCGATGGCGGTGGCTACGTGACCGGCGAATGGCCGCGCGATGACCTGCCGTTGAGCCGCACCGAGCGTATCGAGCTGCAGACGCTGCTGACCGCGAAGGGGTATGACGCCGGCACGCCGGACGGCATCATCGGCGCCAACACCCGCAAGTCGATCCGCCAGGCGCAGCAGGCGCTGGGCTGGCCGGCGGATGGGTATGCCAACCACAAGCTGCTGGATAGTTTGCGGGGTCAGTAAGCCCTGGACGCGGCCTGGCGGCCGCTGCTACGAGAGGGGTGTGGTCCAGCCACTACCGCACCACATCCTGCTCCAGCATCAGGGTCTTCTGGCCCGCGTCCAGGCGCACCTGGGCGCCTAGCGGCAAGGTCAGGTTCGGGTCGCAATGGCCACTGCGCCAACCCGCCAGCACCGGGATGCCCATCGGCTCGAAGACCTCTTTGAGCAACGGCGTCAGCCGCGGCACGTCCAGCCCCGAGAAGTCGCCCACCAATACCCCGCGAAGGCCCTTGAAACGCCCGGCAAGGCGCAGTTGCGTGAGCAGCCGGTCAACCCTGTACAGGGGCTCGCCAACGTCCTCGATGAAGAGGATGGCGCCGTTCAGGTCGATTTCGTAGTCGGTGGCCAGGGTGGCACAGATCATCGACAGGTTGCCGCCGGTCAGGCGCCCGCTGGCCACGCCATGCTCGATGCAGGTCAGCGGGTGGGCCACCGGGTGCGCCAGCAGGTCACCGGCGCGCAGCTGGCCGCGCAGCAGGCGGCGCAGCGAGTCCTCGGTGGGCGCCTGGCGGTTGGCCAGCAGGTCCGAGGTAAGCATGGGGCCGTGGAAGGTGACGAAATTGCAGTGCCGGGCGAACGCCAGGTGCAAGGCGGTGATGTCGCTGTAGCCGATGAAGGGCTTGGCGTGGCGGGCGATCAGCTCGTAGTCGATGTGCTCCAGCAGCCGCGGGGCGCCGTAGCCACCGCGCAGGCAGATGATCGCGTCGTTCTCGGGGTCGGCGAAGGCGTCGTGCAGGTCCTGCAGGCGCGCCTGGTCGCTGCCGGCCAGGTAGCCCTGGTGCTGCAGCACGCCAGGGTAGACCTTGAGCCGGTGGCCTCGGCTGGTGACCCAGCGTTCGGCGGCCTCGACACTGAAATCCTTGGGGCCGGCCGGCGCGATCAGGGCGATCTGCGCCTCGGTGGGTACCCTGCGCGGCAGGGTGGCAGCGGCTTGGTGTGTCATTCGATGGGCTCCTTGCGTGGATCGAAAGCGCCTACTTTAGAGCGTTCCCCGTGACAGAACAGCATAGCCGTGTAACCCCCTGTATCCCAATGTCATGGCCCATGAACAACAATGCCGGCCGCAGTTCGGTGAACTGCCGGCCGGCACGGGTGCTTCAGGCGTCGATCAGAGCTTGATCTTGGCCTCGTGCGCCTGCTGGTCGGCATGGTACGAGGAACGTACCAGCGGGCCGGAGGCGACGTTCTTGAAGCCCATCTTGTAGCCTTCCTCGGCGAACCAGGCGAAGGTGTCCGGGTGCACGAAACGCTGCACCGGCAAGTGGCTGCGCGACGGTTGCAGGTACTGGCCCAGGGTCAGCATGTCGATGTTGTGCTCGCGCATGCGATGCATCACCTCGATCACTTCCTCGTCGGTCTCGCCCAGGCCCAGCATCAGGCCGGACTTGGTCGGCACGTGCGGCACCAGTTCCTTGAACTTCTGCAGCAGGGTCAGCGACCACTGGTAGTCCGAACCCGGGCGCGCGGCCTTGTACAGGCGCGGCACGGTTTCCAGGTTGTGGTTGAACACATCCGGCGGCTCGGCGGCGGTGATGGCCAGCGCCACGTCCATGCGGCCGCGGTAGTCCGGCACCAGGGTTTCCAGCTGCACGCCCGGCGACAGCTTGCGGATTTCCCGCAGGCAGTCGGCGAAGTGCTGGGCACCGCCGTCGCGCAGGTCGTCGCGGTCCACCGAGGTGATGACCACGTACTTGAGGCGCAGGTCGGCGATGGCCACGGCCAGGTTCATCGGCTCGTCAGCATCCAGGGCTTTCGGGCGGCCGTGGCCGACGTCGCAGAACGGACAGCGACGGGTGCAGATATCACCCATGATCATGAAGGTAGCGGTACCACCGGAGAAGCACTCGCCCAGGTTCGGGCAGGACGCTTCCTCGCACACGCTGTGCAGCTTGTGCTTGCGCAGCAGCTGCTTGATGCGGTCGACTTCCGGCGAAACCGGGATGCGCACGCGGATCCAGTCAGGCTTCTTCGGCAGTTCTTCGGTAGGGATGATCTTCACCGGAATACGCGCGACCTTCTCGGCACCACGCAGCTTCACGCCGGCCTCGACTTTTGGCCGGGGCGGGGTCACGTTGGTCACCGGGATCATGGATTGCACGGATTCAGCTGTGTCTTGCGCGGTAGTCATATCAATCGATTCCGCCCGTCAGGGTCGTCTGCTCAGCGTAGTCGAGGTGCTTGACGAGCTGCGCGCGCAGCCGGGCACCAACCTCGGCATATTCAATCTGGCCTGCATGATCGCACAACTGGGTCATCGCCAGCCCGGCATATCCGCAGGGGTTGATACGGCGGAACGGCGCCAGGTCCATGTCCACGTTCAAGGCCAGGCCATGAAAGGAACACCCGTTGCGGATCCGCAGGCCCAGCGAGGCGATCTTCTCACCCTGGACATACACACCGGGGGCATCGGCCTTGGCCGCCGCCGGTACACCATACTCGTCCAGCAGCGCGACGAGGGTCTGCTCGATGCGCGTGACCAGTTCACGCACGCCGTAGCCCAGGCGTCGCACGTCCAGCAGCAGGTACGCCACCAACTGGCCGGGGCCGTGGTAGGTCACCTGGCCGCCACGGTCCACCTGCACCACCGGGATGTCGCCGGGCACCAGCAGGTGCTCGGCCTTGCCCGCCTGGCCCTGGGTGAACACCGCGGGGTGCTGCACCAGCCAGACCTCGTCCCCGGTGGCCGGGGTGCGCTGGTCGGTAAAACGTTGCATCGCGTGCCAGACCGGCTCGTAGGCCACAAGGCCCAGTTCGCGAAAGCCCAGGCACCGCGACATCAGAGCACCATTTTAACTACGCCGGTGGCACGCAGTTCGCTGTTGATGTTGTAGAGCTGGTCTTGCCCGGTGGCCAGGATGTGCAGCTGCAGCGTGGTGTACTTGCCATTGCTGCTCTGGCGTTCGGCGGTCTTGTCATGCTCGATGTCGGCGTGACGCGTGACAATTTCGATGACTTTGTCTTTGAAGCCCGCGCCGGTATCACCGATTACTTTGATCGGATAATCGGCGCAAGGGAATTCGATTTTAGGAGCCTTGACTTCTGTGTCTGTCATAGCAGTAACGGCCTCTTAAGCCGTGAAGACGGACAAACCCCCTGGCCGCACGGCGCAGCCAGGGGGCATGCTATTCACGTAATCAGTTGAACAAGCCGTAGAAGAATAGACGAATGCTATCCCACATGCGGCGGATGAAGCCACCTTCCTCGACCGCGTCGAGGGCGATCAGGTCGGCGCTGTGGACCACCTGGTCACCGTTTTTGACTTCCACTTTACCGATCACGTCACCTTTGGCGATAGGCGCGGTCAGCTGTGGCTTCATGGTCATGGTGGCGGTCAGGCCTTTCAGCTGGCCTTTTGGCAGGGTCATGGTCAGGTCGTCGGCAAGGCCGGCGCGCACTTCGTGGGTAGCACCTTTCCATACCGGGGCTTTAGCCAGCTCGGTGCCCTTCTGGTAGAAGGTCTGGGTTTCGAAGAAACGGAAACCGTAGGTCAGCAGCTTCTGGGTTTCGGCAGCACGGGCCGCTTCGCTGGTGGTACCGAACACAACCGCGATCAGGCGCATGCCATCACGTACGGCCGAGGCCGCCATGCAGTAGCCGGCTTCTTCGGTGTGGCCGGTTTTCAGACCGTCGACGGTCTTGTCGCGCCACAGCAGCAGGTTGCGGTTAGGCTGCTTGATGTTGTTCCAGAAGAACTCTTTCTGCGAATAGATCGCGTAGTGGGCCGGGTCGATGTTGATGATCGCGCGGGCCAGCTTGGCGATGTCGTGCGGGGTGGAGTAGTGATCCGGGTTCGGCAGCCCGGTAGGGTTCATGAAGTGGCTGTTCTCCATGCCCAGGTCGCCGGCGGTCTTGTTCATCATGTCGGCGAAGGCGTCTTCGCTGCCGGCGATGTGCTCGGACAGGGCCACGGTGGCGTCGTTGCCCGACTGGATGATGATGCCGTGCAGCAGGTCGCTGACCGACACTTGCGAGCCGACTTTCAGGAACATCCGCGAACCACCGGTGCGCCAGGCGTTCTCGCTGACGGTCACCGGATCGTTCTCACCGATCTGGCCGCGCTTGATCTCCAGGGTGGCGATGTAGGCGCTCATCAGTTTGGTCAGGCTGGCTGGCGGCAGACGCTGGTCGCCGTTGCTATCCACCAGGACTTGCCCGCTGGACGCTTCCATCAGTACGTAGGCCTTGGCAGCCAGTTGCGGCGCCGCAGGCGTCATTTGCTCGGCCGACATGGCAACTGGGGCGATCAGCAGCAGTACAGGCAGGCACAGGCGTTTGGCAAAGGTGGTGATGTTCATCCGTCTCTCGAAATTGCTAATGGGCACATGCCCTCTCGGGCAAAATCTGTTTTGTGTCGGGGCCTATGACCCCGTTTACTGCTCAGCCGTTCTGCGGGCCGTTAATCAAACGGCTGGCACCCGCCCCCAAGGACAGGCGCCAGCCGTGGTCCGGCCTGTTGCCAGGCCGGAAAAGTCATTCTGCGGTGACCACGCTAGGCGAACCCAGGTTGGCCAGGCGCACGCTGTCCTGGGTCTGCTGCACCTCACCCGGCGTGCCGATCGGCCCCATCCGCACTCGATACAGTGTCTGCTGGTTGCGCACGATCGAGCTGACGAACACCGGGGCTCGCACCATCGAACTCAGCTTCGACCTCAGCAGCTCCGCAGCGTCCGGATTGGCGAACGCTCCCACCTGGAGAAACTGGCCAGAGACTGGAACAGAAGCGTTTTTTTTTGCGTCGATCTGCGCGGGCAGGACGGCGGCGGCATGCTGTTGTGGCGGCGGCGTCCATTGCTCGATGGTGCCGGCCGACGCGGTGATGGCCGGCTTCTGCGGCACCTGCGCCACCTGCGGCTGGTCAAGCATCAGCGGCGCCGGGCGGCCGCGCTGGGCCCAGTACTGGGCGGGGTCGATACCCTCGACCTTCACGCGCGCGGTGCCGATCTCGGCATAGCCCAGCTTCTTGGCGGCGGCGTAGGACAGGTCGATGATGCGGTCGGAGTAGAACGGCCCGCGGTCATTCACCCGCAGGATCACGCTGCGGTTGTTGTCCAGGTTGGTGACGCGCACGTAGCTGGGCAGCGGCAGGGTCTTGTGCGCGGCACTCATGCCGTACAGGTCGTAGACCTCGCCGTTGGCGGTGTTCTGGCCGTGGAACTTGGTGCCGTACCAGGAGGCCGTGCCAGTGGCCACGTAACTGCTGGCATCGTTGAGCGGGAAGTAGGTCTTGCCCAGCACCGTGTAGGGGTTGGCCTTGTACGGGCCGCTGTGCAGCGTGGGCACCGCGTCAGGGATGCGCGAGACGTCCACGTCCCACCACGGCGCGCCGTCCTTGTGGGCCCGGTTGATGTCCAGGCCAGGCTGCGAGCGCACGGTATAACCACCGCTTTGCGGGGCACGGCTGGTCGACGAGCAGCTGACGACGAGCAGGGCCAGGGCTGCGTAGCCCATCAGCTTCAGTGGTGTGCGAATCGGCGTAGTCCGCATTACTTGACGCCCCGTGCTTGAACCAGTGCTTGCGACAGTTGATAGACGGCCATGGCATACATGGCGCTGCGATTATAGCGAGTGATGGCGTAGAAGTTGCCAAGCCCCATCCAATATTCCGGACCGAACTCACCGTCGAAGCGGAAAGCAGTCACTGGCATATCGTCGCGCAGCGCATCATGACTCGACCAGCCCAGTGCTCGCAACTGTCCAACGTTCTTGACCGGATCAATGCCCGGGCTCAGGCCTTCGTCCACGTGCTCGCCACGCACCGAGGCGCGGCTCACCACCGGCTGGCCCATCACCCAGCCGTGCTGCTTGAAGTAGTTGGCGACACTGCCGATGGCGTCATCGGGGTCACTCCAGATGTTGATGTGGCCATCGCCGTCGAAATCGACGGCATAGGCGCGGAAACTGCTGGGCATGAACTGCGGCAGGCCCATGGCGCCGGCGTACGACCCCTTGATGCTCAGCGGGTCGACCTGCTGCTCACGCGACAGCAGCAGGAACTCGCGCAGCTCCTTGCGGAAGAAGTCGGCCCGTGGCGGGTAGTCGAACGCCAGGGTGGAAAGCGCGTCGATCACCCGGTAGTTGCCGGTATTTCTGCCGAAAAACGTTTCGACACCAATAATAGACACGATTATCTGCGCCGGCACGCCGTATTCCTGTTCGGCACGCTTGAGCGCTACCTCGTGCTGGCGCCAGAAGTCCACGCCGCGGGCAATGCGCGCGTCGGTGATGAACAGCGGGCGGTATTCCTTCCACGGCTTCACCCGTTCGGCCGGCTTGGAAATGGCATCGAGGATCGCCTGCTTGCGCTGCACCTCCTCGAACACGCCAATCACCTGCTCGCCGGCGAAGCCGTAGTCACGGGTCATCTCGCCAACGAACTTGGCCAGTTGCGGGGTGCCGTCGTAGTCGCCGGCCGTCGCCTGTTGCGACGACCCGAGGATGCCCACCAGGCCGACCCAGGGAATGCACCGAGCGGCCCAGTTGCATACTGCTTGCATGAAATTCTTCACCTTAATCAAACCTGCGCGATCCACTTGCGATGGGTATGGATCGACATCAAAACCCCAAACGCTGACATCAGCGTCACCAGCGAAGTTCCGCCGTAGCTAATGAAGGGCAGCGGCACGCCTACGACGGGCAATAGGCCGCTGACCATACCGATATTGACGAAAACGTAAACAAAAAACGTCATGGTCAGGCTGCCGGCCAGCAGCTTGCCGAACAGCGTCTGCGCCTGGGCGGTAATCACCAGGCCACGGCCGATCAGCGCCAGGTACAACAGCAGCAAGGCGCAGATGCCCACCAGGCCGAACTCCTCGCCGAGCACGGCGATGATGAAGTCGGTGTGGCTTTCGGGCAGGAAGTCCAGGTGCGACTGGGTGCCCAGCAGCCAGCCCTTGCCGAACACCCCGCCCGAACCGATGGCGGCCTTGGACTGGATGATGTTCCAGCCGGTGCCCAGCGGGTCGCTCTCGGGGTCGAGGAAGGTCAGGATCCGCTGCTTCTGGTAGTCGTGCATGATGAAGAACCACATCGCCACCGCCACCGGCACCGCCGCGGCGATCACGCTGATGATCCAGCGCCAGCGCAGGCCGGCCATGAAGAGTACAAATGTACCCGAGGCCAGAATCAGCAGCGAGGTGCCCAGGTCCGGCTGGCGCACGATGAGAATGAACGGGATGCCGATCATCATCAGGCTCGCCCCTACATGCTTGAGCGTGGGCGGCAGCGTGCGCTTGGCCAGGTACCAGGCGATGGTGGCCGGCATGATGATCTTCATGAATTCCGAGGGCTGGAACTTGATCACCCCCGGGATGTTGATCCAGCGCGTGGCGCCCATGGCGTTGTGGCCCATGACGTCCACGGCCACCAGCAGGATCACCCCCAGGCAGTAGGCCAGCGGCACCCAGCGGGCCATGAAGCGCGGTTCCAGCTGGGCGATCAGCAGCATGGACACCAGGCCGATGCCGAACGAGGTGGCCTGCTTGATCAGCAGGTCCCAGCTCTTGCCACTGGCCGAATACAGCACGAACAGGCTGCCGGCCGCCAGGGTCAGCAGCAGGATCAACAGCGGGCCGTCGATGTGGATGCGCTGCAGCAAGGTGGCGCGGCGGCGCATCACGTCCTCGCTGGAGAGCATGCGATCGAAATTACTCTTCACGTGCGGTGATCTCCGTTGCGGTATTGCTGGCGTACTCGGGCTTGAGCCGGCCATCGGGGCCCAACAGCCAGGCGTCCATCACCTGGCGCACCACGGGCGCCGCGACGCCGGAACCGGACTCGCCGTTCTCCACCATCACCGCAACTACAATTTTGGGATTGTCAGCCGGCGCAAAACCCACGAACAGGGCGTGGTCGCGATGGCGTTCCTGAAGTTTGGAGCGGTCGTATTTTTCGCCCTGCTTGATGGCCACCACCTGGGCAGTGCCGCTCTTGCCGGCAATGCGGTATTGGGCGCCGACCGACGCCTTGCGGGCGGTACCACGGGCACCGTGCATCACTTGCTGCATGCCGTGGTTGACGCGGTCCCAGTCGTTGGGGTCGCGCAGCACAATGTCTTCCATGGGGTTCTCGTCCACCGGCGGTTCACCTTCGATGGTGCGCGCCAGGTGCGGACGGTTCCACTTGCCCTTGTTGGCCACCAGCGCGGTGGCCTGGGCCAGTTGCAGCGGGGTGGCCTGCATGTAGCCCTGGCCGATCCCCAGGATCAGGGTTTCACCCGGGAACCATGCCTGGCGCCGGGTAGCGCGCTTCCAGTCCCGCGACGGCATCAGCCCCGGGGACTCCTCGAACATGTCCAGGGCGACCTTCTGGCCGATGCCGAAACGGTTGAGGTAGCTGGACAGGCGGTCGATGCCCATCTTGTGCGCCAGGTCGTAGAAGTAGGTGTCGTTGGACCGCATGATCGCCGTGTCCAGGTCCACCCAGCCGTCGCCGCTGCGGTTCCAGTTGCGGTACTTGTGGTCGAAGTTGGGCAATTGGTAGTAGCCGGGGTCGAACACCCGGGTGCTGGCAGTCACCACACCAGTGTCGAGGCCGGCGATGGCCACCGCCGGCTTGATGGTCGAGCCCGGCGGGTACAGGCCGCGCAGCACGCGGTTGAACAGCGGCCGGTCGATGGAGTCGCGCAGGTCAGCATAGGCCTTGAAGCTGATGCCGGTGACAAACAGGTTGGGGTCGAAGCTCGGCTGGCTGACCATGGCCAGCACCTCGCCGGTCTGCGGGTCGAGGGCTACAATGGCGCCACGACGGCCGGCCAGCGCGGCCTCGGCGGCTTCCTGCAGGTTGATGTCCAGGCTCAGGACGATGTCCTTGCCAGGCACCGGGTCGGTGCGCTTGAGCACCCGCAGCACGCGGCCACGGGCGTTGGTCTCGACTTCTTCATAACCCACCTGGCCGTGCAACTGCGGCTCGTAGAAGCGCTCGATGCCGGTCTTGCCGATATGGTGGGTGCCGCTGTAGGCCACGGCGTCGAGGCTCTTCAGCTCTTTCTCGTTGATGCGCCCCATGTAGCCCACCGAATGGGCGAAATGCGGCCCCTGGGGGTAATGGCGCACCAGCTGCGCGACCACTTCCACCCCAGGCAGGCGGAACTGATTCACGGCAATTCGGGCGATCTGTTCTTCGTTGAGCTCGAACAGTATCGGTACCGGCTCGAACGGCCGGCGGCCCTGCTTCATGCGCTTTTCGAACATGGCGCGTTCGTCAGGGCCCAGGTCGAGGATCTGGACGATGCTGTCCAGCACCTGCGCCCAGTCCCCGGCCCGCTCACGGGTCATGCTCAGGCTGAAGCTGGGCCGGTTATCGGCGATGATCACCCCGTTACGGTCGTAGATCAGCCCGCGCGACGGCGGAATCGGCTGCACGTGCACCCGATTGTTCTCCGACAGCGTGGAGTGATATTCGTACTGGATGACCTGCAGGTAATACAGGCGAGCCACCAGCGCACACACCATCACCATCACCACGATTGCGCCGACCACGACGCGGCTACGCACCAGGCGTGCGTCTTTCTCGTGATCCTTGAGGCGAATCGGCTGGGACATGAAAGGCGGCTTGTACGCTTATTTGTGGTAAGGGTGCCCGGACAGGACTGTCCAGGCGCGATACAACTGCTCGCCGATCAGGATGCGTACCAGCGGGTGCGGCAAGGTCAGGGGCGACAGCGACCAGCGCTGGTCGGCGCGCGCGCACACTTCAGGCGCCAGCCCCTCGGGGCCGCCCACCATGAAGTTGACGGTGCGCGAATCCAGCCGCCACTTGTCCAGCTCTACCGCCAGCTGCTCGGTGCTCCACGGCTTGCCGTGCACTTCGAGCGTGACGATACGCTCCCCCGGCTGAACCTTGGCCAACATGGCTTCGCCTTCCTGACGGATGAAGCGCGCCACGTCGGCGTTCTTGCCGCGGGTGTTGAGCGGGATTTCCACCAGGTCGAGGGCAAGCTCGGACGGCAGACGCTTGGCGTATTCCTGCCAACCGTCTTCCACCCACTTCGGCATGCGCGAGCCGACCGCAATCAGACGCAGACGCATGGCCCGGCCTTATTCGTTGCCCGGGGTGTGGTGCGCGCCGCTGGCGGCACGGCTCTGCTCGGCGCCCTGCCACAGGCGTTCCAGGTCGTAGAACTGGCGGGCAGCGGCGGTCATCATGTGCACGATGACGTCACCCAGGTCCAGCAGCACCCAGTCGCTTTCGCCCTTGCCTTCTTCACCCAGTGGCTGCGCGCCCTTGGCCTTCACGTTCTCGCGAACCTTGTCCAGCATGGCGTTGATCTGGCGGCTGGAGGTACCGGTGGCGATGACCATGTAGTCGGTCAGGCTGTGCTTGTCCTTCACGTCGATGACCAGGATGTCCTGGGCCTTGACGTCTTCCAGTGCGGCCTTGGCCAGTTCGACCAGCTCTTCGCCGGATACGCTGATTTTTTGCTTAGTCATATAAAACTCGTTCAGTTCAATTGGACGCACGGTACAGCCCGTGCGCCTCGATGTAGGCCAGTACCGCGTCAGGCACCAGGAAACGTACCGACTTCCCGCTGGCCAGCAGTTGACGGATCTGGGTGGCCGACACCGCGAGGGGGGTCTGCCAGACGAAAGTAATATTCCCGCCAGGCCCTTCAAGGGCCAGCGGGTCGCTGACCGACCGCGCGGCCAGCAGGTTGCGCAAGGCATCCGGCGGCTCGCTGTCGGCGTCAGGCCGCTGCAATACCAGGATATGGCAGTGCTGCAGCAGTTCTTCCCAGCGGTGCCAGGAAGGCAGGCCACAAAAGGCATCCCAGCCCAGCAGCAGGAACAGCTGGTCATCGGCGGCGAGTTCCGCGCGCATCAGCTCCAGCGTATCAATGGTGTAGGACGGCTTGTCCCGTTGCAGCTCCCGGGCATCCACCGTCAACGGCGCCACGCCCTGCACCGCGCATTGCACCATCGCCAAGCGGTCCTGCGGCGTCACCTGCGGGGTGTCGCGGTGCGGCGGCCGGGCGTTGGGCGTCAGGCGCAGTTCGTCCAGGCGCAGCGCATCGGCCACTTCCAGCGCGCTGCGCAGGTGGCCGATGTGCACCGGGTCGAAGGTGCCCCCCAGCACGCCGATACGGCGTGGCGCGGGTTTGCTGCCTGGCTGGCTCAGGTCGCCCAAGTCAGGCCGGCTCCTGGCCGCGCAGCTGGCCGTCGCCGACCACGATGTATTTCTCGCAAGTCAGGCCTTCCAGGCCTACCGGGCCACGGGCGTGGATCTTGTCCGTGGAAATGCCGATTTCCGCACCCAGGCCATACTCGAAGCCGTCGGCGAAGCAGGTCGGGGTGTTGATCATCACCGAGGCGGAATCGACTTCGGCGGTGAACCGCCGGGCCTCGGCCAGGTTCTCGGTGGCGATGGAGTCGGTGTGGTGCGAACCGTAGTGATTGATGTGCTCGATGGCCTGGTCCAGGCCGTCGACCACGCGAATCGACAGGATCGCCGCCAGGTATTCGGTGTGCCAGTCGGCCTCGGTGGCCGGCAGCGCCTGGATGATGTCACGGGTGCGCTCGCAGCCGCGCAGTTCCACGCCCTTCTCGGCGAACTGGGCAGCCATGGCCGGCAGGAAGTCGGCGGCCACGGCCGCGTCCACCAGCAGGGTTTCCATGGCACCGCAGATACCGTAGCGGTAGGTCTTGGCGTTGAAGGCGATGCGCTGGGCCTTGGCCAGGTCGGCGTCGGCGGCAACATAGATATGGCAGATGCCATCCAGGTGCTTGATGACCGGCACCTTGGCATCGCGGCTGACGCGCTCGATGAGGCCGCGGCCGCCACGGGGCACGATGATGTCGACATACTCAGGCATGCTGATCAGCGCGCCCACGGCCTCGCGGTCGGTGGTTTCCACTACTTGCACCACGGCGGCTGGCAGGCCGGCCTCGGCCAGGCCGCGCTGCACGCAGGCGGCGATGGCACGGTTGGAATGGATGGCCTCGGAGCCGCCGCGCAGGATGGTGGCGTTGCCGGACTTCAGGCACAGGCTGGCGGCGTCGATGGTCACGTTGGGGCGCGACTCGTAGATGATGCCCACCACGCCCAGGGGTACGCGCATCCTGCCGACCTGGATACCCGACGGCCGATAGCTCATGTCGCGGATCGCACCCACCGGGTCCGGCAGGCTGGCCACCTGGCGCAGGCCGACGATCATGCCGTCGATGCGCGCAGGGGTCAGCGCCAGGCGCTCGAGCATGGCCGGCTCCAGGCCGTTGGCCCGGCCAGCGGCCAGGTCCTGCTCGTTGGCGGCGGTGAGTTCGCTGCGGGCGGCGTCCAGGGCGTTGGCGGCAGCCTGCAGGGCGCGGTTCTTCTGCGCAGTGCTGGCGCGCGCGATCACGCGGGAGGCTTCGCGGGCGGCGCGACCCAAACGGGTCATGTAGTCAAGAACGGACTCAGTCATGGTCTCTGTGGTCTTGGCAAAGAGGAAAGCGGCTGATTATAGCTGTCTCGAGGGTCCACCGACAGCGGTGGCAGGCGGATGGTCAAAAACAGTCACACAACGGGCAACGATTCAGCCGTGATTAAGCCACAGATGAATATTATCCTTGCGAGCTCTTTCGTATCTTCCGGTAACCGCCCGATGCTGCCTGCCCTGCCCTGGCCCGATGCTCGCCCCCTGCCCGACGCTTTCTTCGACCGCGACGCCCAAGTGCTGGCCCGCGAGTTGCTGGGCAAGGTGATTCGCCATCGCCAGGGGCCGTACTGGCTGTCGGCACGCATTATCGAGACCGAGGCCTATTACTGCGCCGAGAAAGGCAGCCACGCCTCCCTGGGCTACACCGAGAAACGCAAGGCGCTGTTCCTCGACGGCGGGCACATCTACATGTACTACGCCCGCGGCGGCGACTCGCTGAACTTCAGCGCCCAGGGCCCCGGCAACGCGGTGCTGATCAAGTCCGCCTACCCCTGGGTGGACGCCCATGCCGACGCCAACGCCCTGGCGCAGATGCAGCTGAACAACCCCGACGCCAGCGGCAACCCGCGCCCGCCCGAACGCCTGTGCGCCGGGCAGACCCTGCTGTGCAAGGCGCTGGGCCTGAAGGTGCCCAATTGGGACGCCCGGCGCTTCGACCCTGAACAATTATTTGTCGAAGACCTTGGCATTATCCCGAAACAAATTATCCAGACCACCCGCCTGGGCATCCCCCACGGGCGTGACGAACATCTGCCGTACCGCTTCGTGGACGCCGAGCATGCCCGCCATTGCACAAGGAACCCCTTGCGCCGCGGTCAAGTCGAAGGTCGCGACTTTTCCATCCTCACGCAAGGAAACTGAAACATGGGCCCATGGCTCGACGGGCTGACCGCCTGGTTGTCCGCTCACCCCCAATGGCTGGGGCTGGCGATTGTGCTGGTGGCCGGCACCGAATGCCTGGCGATTGTCGGCCTGATCGTGCCCGGCACCGTGCTGCTGTTCGCCATCGCCGTGCTGGCCGGCAGCGGCGCGCTGTCGCTGGGCGAGACCTTGCTGCTGGGCTACATCGGCGGCCTGCTGGGCGACGGTTTGTCCTACTTCACCGGGCGCCATTTCCACCAGAACATCCGGCGCCTGCCTGGCTTGCGCCACCATCCCGAATGGATCGGCCGCGCCGAAGGCTATTTCCAACGCTACGGCATCGCCAGCCTGCTGGTGGGGCGCTTCATCGGCCCGCTGCGGCCGATGCTGCCCATGGTGGCGGGCATGTTCGACATGCCGCTGGTGCGGTTCGTGGGGGTGAGCCTGCTGGCGGGCGCCGGCTGGTCGGTGGTGTACCTGATGCCTGGCTGGGCCACCGGTGCCGCCATGCGCCTGCCGCTGCCGGAAGGCTTCTGGCCCCAGGCAGGCGTGCTGGCCGCAGGCTTCGCCATCCTGATCGGCCTGAGCGTGAGCGCCGCCTGGCAATCGCGCCGCCATGGCACCCGGCTGGTCACGGCCATGTGCCTGGTGCTGCTGGCGGGCGTGTTCCTGGGCTGGCCGCACCTGGTGCAGTTCGACCAGGGCATCATGACCCTGGTGCAGGAACACCGCGGCGCGCTGGCTGACGACATCGCCGTGGCGCTGACCAAGATGGGCGACTTCCGCACCCAGTTCGTGCTGGCGGCGCTGCTCTGCGGCCTGCTGCTGGTGCTGCGCCAGTGGCGGCCGGCCGTGTTTGCCGTCGGCACGCTGCTGGGTACCGCGCTGGGCAACGGGCTGATGAAGCACGTGTTCGCGCGCATGCGCCCGGACGTGATGACCCACCCCCTGGGCACCTACAGCATGCCCAGCGGCCACAGTTCGGCGGCGTTCGCGCTGTTCCTGACCCTGGCCGTGCTGGCCGGGCGCGGCCAGCCGCCGAGGCTGCGGCTGACCTGGTTGTTGCTGGGCATCCTGCCGGCGGGGAGCATCGCCCTGTCACGGGTGTACCTGGGGGCGCATTGGCCCACGGATATCCTGGCGGGCGCCCTGCTGGCGTGCTTCGTGTGCGCGGCCAGCCTGACCCTGAGCCAATGGCGCCAGCCGTTGCCAGCCATGGCGCCGAGGGTGTGGTGGGTGGTGATGCCGGTCACGACGGTAGTGCTGGCGTATTTCGCCACGCGGGAGTTTTCCCATACCCTGCTGCGCTACGCCTACTGAAGGCCGTTACGACGCTGTTGTGGGAGCTGGCTTGCCAGCGAGCTGTTGAGGCCCTAAAAACTCGCTGGCAAGCCAGCTCCCACAAAGACGGTTGTTGATACAAGGGTCAGGCGAACAGTTCGCCCTGCAGGTCGTCGAGCAGCACCTGGATGCCCGCAAGCCGCTCGGAAGGTTCCTGCAGCGCCAGCAGGTCGATCTTGTCCAGCTCAGGGAACGGCAGCAGGTACGCCAACTGGTTCGCCAGCGACTGGCGCCCGGGGATCTCGTTGCCCATGTCCAGCGCTGCCACCATGGGGTGCTCGGCGAGGGCGTGCAGCAGCGCCACCAGGTCGTCGTCCTCTTCCTGCAGCGGCTGGTCGGCGCTTTCCGGCAACCACTCCACGTCCGCCACCAGCAGCTGGTCGCGCTGCAGCTCGGTGCCGGTCACGCGGAAGCGGCGCACGCCCTCCACGCGAATGCCCAGTAGGCCGTTGTCCTGCTGCTGGAAATCGCGGATCACCGCCTCGCAGCCGATAACCGCATGCCCGGTGGGCGCCGGGCCGACTTCCTGGCCTTCCAGGATGCACACCACGCCAAATCCGGCGCCCTGCTTCATACAGCGGCCGATCATGTCCAGGTAGCGCGCCTCGAAAATCTGCAGGTCGAGCATGCAGCCGGGGAACAGCACGGTATTGAGGGGGAACAACGGCAAGGTCATAGTGGTTTCCTTAAACGAACAGGCTGACGACCAGCGGCAGGAACACCGCGGTCGACACCCCCATCAGGCTCATCGCCAGCGCAGCGAAGGCCCCGCACTCCTCGCCTTCCTGCAGGGCCACCGAAGTGCCCACCGCATGGGCGGTCATGCCCAGGGCCATGCCCCGGGCTGCGGGGCTGCGTACCTTGAGCATGGACAGCATGGCCGGGCCGAAGATCGCGCCGATCACGCCGGTAATCAGCACGAACACTGCCGCCAGCGCTGCCACGCCACCAATCTGCTCCGCTACCAGCATAGCGATGGGCGAGGTCACGGACTTGGGGGCCAGGGTCATCAGAATCAGGTGCTCGGCGCCGAAGCTCCAGGCCAGCAACAGCCCCAGGCCGGTGGCGAACACCCCGCCTACCACCAGCGTAGCCAAGGTGGGCGCCAGCAATTGGCGGATACGCTTGAGGTTCAGGTACAGCGGCACGGCCAAGGCCACGGTGGCCGGCCCCAGCAGGATGCCGAGAATGTCAGTGCTCTTGCGGTATTCGCCGTAGCTGACGCCGGTCAGCAGCAGGATACCGATGATCACCAGCATGGACACCAGCACCGGCTGCAGGAAGATCCAGCGGGTGCGCTCGTACCCGGCCAGCACTAGCTGGTAGGTGCCCAGGGTGATGCCGATGCCGAACAGCGGATGGTGAATCACCGACGCCAGCGCGCCGTGCCAGTCCAGGGTCATGAGTGGTCCCCGCGCCGCGCCAGCATTTTCTGCATCAGCCAGCCCGCCAGCGCCATGGACACCAGCACCGAGATCACCAGGGTGCCGGCAATCGCCCAGAAGTCGGCAGCAATATCACTGGCATAGGCCATCACGCCCACGGCCGGCGGCACCAGCAACAACGGCAGGTAGCGCAGCAGGCTGGACGAGGCGTCGCCCAGAGGCTTGCCCACCTCGCCGCGCAGCATCAGGAACGCCAGCAACAGCAGCAGGCCGATGATCGGCCCCGGCAGCATGCTCAGCACCAGATGATTGATGGCCGTGCCCAGCAATTGGAAAACGATCAGCCACGTCAAACCACGTAACAACATATTTTTCTCCGCCCCTGGCATGCCGGGCCATTATAAGCACGCAAGCTTGGCGGCTATAAACCGCCATTCGCCATGGCCATGGAAGCTTGACCGGCGTGGATGACCATGCTGATCTAGACGCGCGTATGCCAACGCGCCATCAACAAGGAGAGTGCAGATGCCCTTTGTACCCGTTGCAGAACTCAAGCAGTACGTCGGTAAGGAACTGGGGTATTCCCAATGGTTGAAGATCGACCAGGCTCGCATCAACCTGTTTGCCGAGGCCACCGGTGACTTCCAGTTTATTCACGTGGACCCGGAAAAAGCCGCCAAGACCCCGTTTGGCAGCACCATTGCCCACGGTTTCCTGTCGTTGTCGCTGATCCCCAAGCTGATGGAAGACCTGCTGGTGGTGCCCGAGGGCCTGAAAATGGTGGTCAACTACGGCCTGGACAGCGTGCGCTTCATCCAGCCGGTGAAGGTCGACTCCAACGTGCGGCTCAAGGTGGAACTCACCGAAGTCACCGAGAAAAAGCCCGGCCAATGGCTGCTCAAGGCTACCGCCACCCTTGAAATCGAGGGTTCGGAGAAGCCGGCGTATATCGCCGAACCGCTATCACTCTGCTTCGTGTAATAACCAGACAGCGGGCAATGCCGCCGGTGGCTGTTTCACCGGGGGCATTGTGCGGCATACTCGGCGCCTTACTTGCCCGGATCCCGCCATGCGCCCACTCGTTCCCCTCGCCCTGACCTTATTGATCACCGCCTGTGGCGATGGCGAGTCCCTTTCCCCTCCCGACGCGCGCCTGCCCGATGGCGGCCGCTACCGTGGCGAGGTGGTCAATGGCCTGTTGCAGGGCCAGGGCCGGATCGACTACCCCAACGGCAGCTGGTACACCGGTGCGTTCCTCAACGGCCAGTGGCACGGCCAGGGCGAATGGCACGGCAGCAACGGCGAACTCTACCGCGGCGAATTCAAGCAGGGCCTGTTCGACGGCCAGGGCACCCTGAGCGCCAACGGCACTACCTACACCGGCACCTTCAAGCTGGGCCGCCGCGACGGCGAAGGCACGCTGAAAGAGCCGGGGCAAAGCTACCGTGGCGGCTTCAAGGCCGACCAGTATTCGGGCGCCGGGCACCTGGAGCTGGACGACGGCAGCGACTACCAGGGCGTGTTCGCCCAAGGCAAACCCAACGGCGAAGGCGTGCGCAGCGACGGCAGCGGCAACCAGTTCACCGGCAATTTCGTCAACGGCGAGCTGGAGGGCCACGGCACCTTCAGCAGTTCCGACGGCGACCAGTACATCGGCGAGTTCCAGCACAACCGCCTGCAAGGCCGCGGCCGCTACGAAAGCGCCGAGGGCGACGTGTGGATCGGCGAGTTCAAGGAAGGCGCGCTGAGCGGTGAGGGCGAAATGTTCGGCAGCGACGGCAGCCACTTCAAGGGCCGTTTCGAGGACTGGCATTTCGCCGGCCAGGGCACCCTGAGCCTGGCCGATGGCAGCAGCTACGAGGGCAACTTCGACACCGACACCTACGACGGCAAGGGCACCCTCACCCACAAGGACGGCGAGGTGGAAAGCGGCTGGTGGACCAACGGCCAGCGCGTACGCGACGCCCAGGGCAAGCTGCTGCCCGACACCCTCGAACTGGGCCTGCTGAACCAGGGCGCGCTGCTGGACAAGGCGCTGGCTGCCGTGCCCGCCTCCACCAATGGCGAAATCCAGCTGTACAGCCTGACCCTGGCCGGTGATGGCAAGCAGAGCGTGTTCATGCGCGAGGCCGACTACGTCAACCACATGCTCGCCAGCCGCTTCGGCGCCGTGGGCCAGGTGAACCTGGTGAACCACCGCGACCACCTGGGCGACCGGCCCATGGCCACCCGCGAGACCCTCAGCCGCGCGGTGCAGACCATCGCCCAGCGCAGCGGCGCCGAGGACCTGGTGTTCATCTACCTGACCAGCCACGGCACCCACGAACATGAGCTGGTGCTGGACCAGCCGCGCCTGCAGCTGTCGGACCTGCCACCCGACGAACTGGCCGCGGTGCTGGCGCCGCTGAAGAACCGCGACAAGATCGTGGTGATTTCAGCGTGCTACTCCGGCGGCTTCGTGCCGGCGCTCAAGGACGACCACACGCTGGTCATGACCGCCTCGCGAGCCGACCGCGTGTCGTTTGGCTGCTCGGAGGAGTCGGACTTCACCTATTTTGGCGACGCGCTGTTCGCCCAGGCCCTGAACGAAACGGACGACCTGCAACAAGCGTTCGAACTTGCCCGCAAGCATGTTGCCGAACGTGAACAGGCGGACGGCTTCGATGCGTCCGAGCCGCAGATCTGGGCCCCCAAGGGCGTGCTTGCACACTGGCAACGCCTGCGCCAGCAGCAGGCCAGGCGGGCGCTGCAAAGTGCGGCACTGGGCAGTGGGGCCCAGGCGAAAAGTGCAGGAAGCCACTAGACTTCCTGTAACAGGGGAGAGACAACATGTATTTGACGCCGCAGCACATCATGCTCGCTGGAGCCACCGGTCTCACGGGTGAACATCTGCTGGACCGCCTGCTCAACGAACCCACGGTGAGCCGCGTACTGGCGCCCACCCGTCGCCCCCTTGCCGAGCACCCGCACCTGGAAAACCCGGTAGGGCCGTTCACTGACCTGCTGCCGGCGCTGGCGGGCCGCGTCGACGTGGCCTATTGCTGCCTGGGCAGCACCATCAAGCAGGCCGGCTCCCAGGAGGCGTTCCGCCAGATCGACCACGACCTGGTCATGGCCTACGCCCACCGCGCCCGGGAGATGGGCGCCCGGCACCTGCTGGTGATCAGCGCCATCGACGCCGACGACAAGTCGAAGATCTTCTACAACCGCGTGAAAGGCGAGACCGAGCGCGACCTCAAGGCCATGAACTGGCCACAGCTGACCATCGTGCGGCCTTCATTGCTGCTGGGCACCCGGGTGCAGCCGCGCCTGGGCGAGCAGCTGGTGGCACCGCTGGCCAAATTGATTCCGGGCAAATACCGCGGCATCGAAGCGTGCCAGCTGGCGCGGGCGCTGTGGCGCCTGGCGCTTGAGGAGCAGGATGGCATCCGCGTGGTTGAATCCGACGAACTGCGCCGTCTGGGCAGGTAAGGGCCGCGTTTTCGCGCGGGACGCAGCCTGCGGCAGCTGCTACGCGAAGATCGCCTCGCCTGCATCGCGGCCAAGGCCGGCTCCTACCACGAACGGTGTAGGAGCCGACTTTAGTCGCGATGCAGGCGACGCCATTTCAAGACAGTTACCGGTACGGAATCTACAGGCCGCCTTGGGCTTGCACGCCGAAGCCGAGCACGTTGAGCACCGACAACGGCAACAGCAGCGTATCCAGCAAGGTGCTGAACGGCAGGTCAACCTGCGGCCAGGCCGGCGCCTCGGCGCCAAACTTATCCACAGGGCAGCACCCGCCTTCGATTGCATACCAATCCAGCCGCGCCCCGGAATACACCACCGGCGCGCCCGGCTTGGCCGCGTCCAGGGTGCGCACGCTGGCGCAGCCGCCCAGCTGCAGGGCGGCCAGCAGGCACGGCAGGAATCTATTCATCGCCGCCCAGGTGGTACTCGCCCCAGCGCGGCAGCATGTCCTGGGGAATGTTCAGCAGGTTCAGCACCCGCGCCACCACGAAGTCCACCAGGTCATCGATGGTCTGCGGCTGGTGGTAGAAACCGGGCGATGCCGGCAGCATCACCGCGCCCATCTGCGACAGCTTGAGCATGTTTTCCAGGTGAATGGTGGAGTACGGGGCCTCGCGCGGCACCAGGATCAGCTGCCGACGCTCCTTGAGGGTGACGTCGGCGGCACGCTCGATCAGGTTGTTGCAGGCGCCGGTGGCGATGGCCGACAGGGTGCCCGTGGAGCACGGCACCACGACCATGGCGGCTGGCGCGCCGGAGCCTGAGGCGACCGGCGACATCCAGTCTTCCTTGCCGTAGACGCGGATCTGGTTGGCCGCAGCGCCGGTGTATTCGGTGAGGAACGCCTGCATGGCCTGGGGCTTGGCCGGCAGCACCACGTCGGTCTCGGTGGCCATCACCAGCTGCGCGGCCTTGGAGATCAGGAAGTGCACCTCGCGGTCTTCGCGCACCAGGCAATCGAGCAGGCGCAGGCCGTACTGGGCGCCCGAGGCGCCAGTCATGGCCAGCGTGATGCGTTCGGGGCCACTCATTTGAGCGCCTCGGCCAGCTTCAGGTGCAGGCCGCCGAAGCCGCCGTTACTCATGATCACCACGTGGGTGCCTGGCTGCGCCTGGCTTTGCACCCGGGCGATGATCGCCTCCAGCGAGTCGGCGACAATGGCCGGCACCGGGCACTGCGCCGCTGTGGCGGCCAGGTCCCAACCCAGGTTCGGCGGTGCGTACCAGATCACCTGGTCGGCATCGCGCACGCTGTCCGGCAGGCCGTCGCGGTGGGCGCCCAGCTTCATGGAGTTGGAGCGCGGCTCGATAACCGCGATCAGCGGTGCATCGCCGATGCGCTTGCGCAGGCCGTCCAGGGTGGTGGCGATAGCCGTGGGGTGGTGGGCGAAGTCATCGTAGATGGTCACGCCCTGCACCTGGGCCACGGTTTCCATGCGGCGCTTGACGTTCTTGAACGCGCTCAGGGCTTCGATGCCCAGGGCCGCCACCACGCCAACGTGGCGTGCCGCGGCCAGGGTAGCCAGGGCGTTGGCGACGTTGTGCTGGCCGGTCAGCGGCCAGTCCACAGTGCCTTCGACCTTGCCATCGAACAACACTTCGAAGCGCGAGCCGTCTTCGCTCAACAGGCGCGCCTGCCATTGGCCGCCAGCGCCGGTGGTCTGCACCGGGGTCCAGCAGCCCATCTGGATCACGCGCTGCAACGCCGGCTCTGTGGTGGGGTGAATCACCAGGCCTTCGCTGGGAATGGTGCGCACCAGGTGGTGGAACTGCCGCTCGATGGCCGGCAGGTCGGGGAAGATGTCGGCGTGGTCGAATTCCAGGTTGTTGAGGATCGCCGTGCGCGGGCGGTAGTGGACGAACTTCGAGCGCTTGTCGAAGAAGGCGCTGTCGTACTCGTCGGCCTCGACCACGAAGAACGGCGTGTCGCCCAGGCGTGCCGACACCGCGAAGTTCTGCGGCACGCCACCAATCAGGAAGCCCGGCGCCATGCCGGCGTGTTCCAGCACCCAGGCGAGCATGCTGCTGGTGGTAGTCTTGCCGTGGGTGCCGGCCACGGCCAGTACCCAGCGCCCCTGCAGCACGTGGTCGGCCAGCCATTGCGGGCCCGACACGTAGGGCAGGCCCTTGTTCAGCACGTATTCCACTGCCGGGTTGCCGCGCGACAGGGCGTTGCCGATCACCACCAGGTCAGGCGCAGGGTCCAGCTGGGCGGCGTCGTAGCCTTGGGTCAGTTCAATGCCCTGGGCCTGCAGTTGCGTGCTCATGGGCGGGTAGACGTTGGCGTCCGAGCCAGTGACGTGATGGCCCAATTCCTTGGCGAGTACCGCCAGCGAGCCCATGAACGTGCCGCAGATACCGAGAATATGAATGTGCATGATTGACCTCGTAAAACATCGAGGCAGGGTAGCCCACGGTAGGAAAAATCTCACGCGCTGATTGCGGCACCTGTCCGTGTGGGAGCTGGCTTGCCAGCGAGTTTTTCGCGGCCCCGACAACTCGCTGGCAAGCCAGCTCCCACGGTCACGCGTTCAGCTGGCGGCTGATGCGGTGTTTGCGCAATTTTCTATACAAGGTGTTGCGGCTCACGCCCAGCTCCTCGGCCACATGGGTCATGTGCCAGCGCTGGCGTTCCAGCACGCCGATCAACGCCGTGCGCTCGGCTTCGGCCAACGGCTGCTCGGGCAAGGGCGCGGGCTGCGCCTGGTCGCGCAGGTACCCCGGCAGGTCGGCGAACGTCACCTGCCCGCCTTCGCTCAGCGCCACCAGCGTGCGCAGCACGTTGCGCATTTGCCGCACGTTGCCGGGCCAGTTGAAGGCCAGCAGCGCCTGCCGTGCTTCCGGTGCCAGGTGCATCGGTTCGCCACCTGCCTCCTGGGCCAGGATGAAATCCAGCAGGGCCGGTTTGTCGGTGCGGTCGCGCAGGGCCGGCAGGTCGATTTCCAACCCGTTCAGGCGGTAATAGAGGTCTTCGCGGAAACTGCCCTCGCGCACCCGCTCCAGCAGGTTGCGGTGGGTGGCGCTGATGATGCGCACATCCACCGCCACGGCCTCGCCACCCAGCGGCACCACCATGCGGTCTTCCAGCACGCGCAGCAGGCGGGTTTGCAGGGCCAGCGGCATGTCGCCGATCTCATCCAGCAACAAGGTGCCGCCGTCGGCCTGCTGCAGCTTGCCACGCATGCCTTCCTTGCGCGCGCCGGTGAAGCTGCCGCCGCGGTAGCCGAACAGTTCGCTCTCGATCAGGCTCTCGGGCAGCGACGCGCAGTTGAGGGCGACGAAGGCCTTGTCGGCGCGGCGGCTGGCCTGGTGCACGGCCTTGGCGAAGGCCTCCTTGCCCGAGCCGGTTTCGCCATGGACCATCAGTGGCACGTCACGCTCGAAGACCTTCAGCGCCCGGCGGAAATCCAGCTGCAGGCGCTCATCGCCCAAGCAGATATCCACAGCCGGGGCCGCCGGTTGCCGCGCCGGCACGGCCAGCACCTGCGGCCGCGGCCGCCCGCGCAGGCTGGCAAACAGTGGCCGGCCATCGCGGCTGCGCAGCGGCCAGCTGGCGGTGGCTTCCTGGGTGGCGCGGCCCAGCAGTTCACCCAGCGCGCATTCGAAGAATGCCTCCACGGGCTGCCCCACCAGGGTGCCGCGCCCGCGCCCCAGCAGGTTCAGGGCGCTCTGGTTGACGGCCACGATGCGCCCCTGTTCGTCGAAGGCCAGCAAGCCCTCACTGAACATGCCCACGGATTCGGCCTGCAAGTGGAAGCGCAACAGCCACTGGTCTTCGAAGTGGCGCATGAAATAGCAGCTCTCGATCATCTTCGCCGAGAGGTTGACCAGGGTCATGGTGTGGAACTGGCTCTGCCGCGAGACGTCGGCCCGCGCCGAAGACACATCGAGCACCGCCAGCAGCTCGCCATTGGGGTCGAACACCGGGCTGGCCGAGCAGGTCAGGCCCGTGTGGCGGCCGCGGAAGTGTTCATCCTGATGAATCGTCAGGGCCTGGCGCTCCACCAGGCAGGTGCCGATGCCGTTGGTGCCCTCGCGCGCCTCGCTCCAGTCGGCGCCCAGCCACAGCCCGGCGCGCTCGAACACCTTGCGTTCGGTGGGCGCGGTGACACAGTTGAGGATCACCCCGCGGGCGTCGGTGAGCAGCACCGCGTGGCCCGCGCCGGACAACTGTTGATGCAAATTGGCCATTTCGCCGCCGGCAATCTGCAGCACCTGCTGCATGCGCTCGCGACTTTCAAGGATGCGCCCATGCTCCAGCACCGTGGGCGCCATGGCCACGGAAGGGTCCAGGTGGTAGTCCTCCAGGCAACGCAACCAGGAGCGGGCGATGGAAGGATCGCTGGCAGGGCTGCCGGACGGTGCCTGGCCCCGCGCGACGGTCAGCACCTGGCGGGCGTGGCGGCTGAGATGATCACTGTGCACTTTTTATTATTCTCCAGTGGAGGTGATCTCCAGCATCCTCCAGGCGCCCCCCCAATGCAATGCCACCTTCGACCCATGGGTCACGGCTGTGTCACACCTGGCACAAAGTGTCACGCCCACTGTCGCGGGGTTGCCACGAAGCCTTGCTACAACTTATCCACAGGGCGGCCGCAAGCCTCGATTTTGCTGGGTTGCAGGGCGCTGGCCCGACACTTGCTCTACGCTTTGTACACGCCGCAAACGCGTCCTCCAGCCAAAAGCATAAAAACCCAAGGAGATACTCACCATGCGTTACGCACATCCCGGTACCGAAGGGGCTCTGGTCAACTTCAAGAGCCGCTACGGCAACTACATCGGCGGCGAATTCGTGGCGCCGGTCAAGGGTCAGTACTTCACCACCACTTCGCCGGTCAATGGCCAGCCCATTGCCGAATTCCCCCGCTCCACTGCCGAAGACATCGATAAAGCCCTGGACGCCGCCCACGCCGCTGCCGACGCGTGGGGCAGCACCTCGGTGCAGGCCCGTTCGCTGATCCTGCTGAAAATCGCCGACCGCATCGAACAGCACCTGGAAACCCTGGCCATCACCGAGACCTGGGACAACGGCAAGGCCGTGCGCGAAACCCTCAACGCCGACATCCCGCTGGCCGCCGACCACTTCCGCTACTTCGCCGGCTGCCTGCGCGCCCAGGAAGGCAGCGCTGCTGAAATCGACGGCAACACCGTGGCCTACCACATCCACGAACCGCTGGGCGTGGTCGGCCAGATCATCCCGTGGAACTTCCCGATCCTGATGGCTGCGTGGAAGCTGGCCCCGGCCCTGGCCGCCGGCAACTGCGTGGTGCTCAAGCCCGCCGAGCAGACCCCGCTGGGCATCACCGTGCTGGTCGAGCTGATCGGCGACCTGCTGCCACCGGGCGTGCTGAACATCGTCCAGGGCTTCGGCAAGGAAGCCGGCGAAGCGCTGGCCACCAGCAAGCGCATCGCCAAGATTGCTTTCACCGGCTCAACCCCGGTGGGTTCGCACATCATGAAATGCGCCGCCGAGAACATCATCCCGTCCACCGTGGAGCTGGGCGGCAAGTCGCCGAACATCTTCTTCGAAGACATCATGCAGGCCGAGCAGAGCTTCATTGAGAAGGCCGCCGAAGGCCTGGTGCTGGCGTTCTTCAACCAGGGCGAGGTGTGCACCTGCCCATCGCGTGCGCTGGTACAGGAGTCGATCTACCCGGCCTTCATGAAGGAAGTGATGAAGAAGATCGAGCAGATCAAGCGCGGCGACCCGCTGGACACCGAGACCATGGTCGGCGCCCAGGCGTCCGAGCAGCAGTTCGACAAGATCCTGTCCTACCTGGACATCGCCAAGGGCGAAGGCGCCGAGCTGCTGACCGGCGGCCAGGTGCAGAAACTGGAGGGCAGCCTGGCGACCGGCTACTACATCCAGCCAACCCTGCTGAAAGGCAACAACAAGATGCGCGTGTTCCAGGAGGAAATCTTCGGCCCGGTGGTGAGCATCACCACCTTCAAGGACGAAGCCGAAGCCCTGGCCATCGCCAACGACACCGAGTTCGGCCTCGGCGCCGGCGTGTGGACCCGCGACATCAACCGCGCCTACCGCATGGGCCGCGGTATCAAGGCGGGCCGCGTGTGGACCAACTGCTACCATCTGTACCCGGCGCACGCGGCGTTCGGCGGCTACAAGAAGTCTGGCGTAGGCCGTGAAACCCACAAGATGATGCTGGACCACTACCAACAGACCAAAAACCTGCTGGTAAGCTACGACATCAACCCGCTCGGCTTCTTCTAAGCTTCTAAGCTGAAAGCGAGGCAGCCCGTTCATGCTTCCTGGGTGAACGGGCTGATTCATTTCAGCGTCCGTTTGATTGCGTTTTCTAATTGTTTTAAGGCAGCATCGGACCAACGGCATGCTGTGGTATTGGCCGCCAACATCCGTCAGCACGTGAGGCCCGTTATGCGAATTATCCAAGCATCGCTGGAGCATCTGGACATGATTGCTCCGTTGTTCGTCAAATACCGCGAGTTCTACGGCGAGCTGCCCTACCCCGATTCGTCCCGGGCGTTCCTGGAAAAGCGCCTGCGCCGCAAGGAATCGGTGATCTACCTGGCCCTGCCCGACGATGATGACAGCAAGCTGCTGGGCTTCTGCCAGCTGTACCCCAGTTTTTCCTCGCTATCGCTCAAGCGCGTGTGGATTCTCAACGACATCTATGTCGCCGAGGACGCCCGTCGCCAGTTGGTGGCCGACCACCTGCTGCGCACCGCGAAGAAGATGGCCAAGGAAACCCATGCCGTGCGCATGCGCGTGTCCACCAGCGCCGACAACGAAGTGGCGCACAAGACCTACGAATCCATCGGTTTCCACCAGGACACTGAATTCCTCAGTTACGTGTTGCCCATCAACTCCGATTGATCCCCCCCCGGCAGCCGCTGCCGTTTGGCGGCGGCTGCACGCTTTCACGGAAATCCGACACGCCTGGCTACAAACTCGTGGGGCATTCCCGGTGTCCGGTCGTATAATCCTGACGCCGCAGGTTGTACGATTTGTTACCGAACAGCCTCACGCCCTTAAAGTCGCCCCAAGCCCGTAGCCTCGGGCCCTGCACAGGTGTTGCACATGGATTTCAACCCGCTTGACCTGATCCTGCATCTCGATACCTACCTCGACCTGCTGGTGAACAACTACGGCCCCTGGATCTACGCGATCCTGTTCCTGGTCATCTTCTGCGAGACTGGCCTGGTGGTGACGCCTTTCCTGCCTGGCGACTCGCTGCTGTTCATTGCCGGCGCCGTGGCCGCTGGCGGCGGCATGGACCCGTTCCTGCTGGCAGGCCTGTTGATGGCAGCCGCCATCCTGGGTGACAGCACCAACTACATCATCGGCCGTACCACGGGGGAGAAGCTGTTCAGCAACCCCAACTCGAAGATCTTCCGCCGCGACTACCTGCAGCAGACCCACGACTTCTACGAGCGCCATGGCGGCAAGACCGTGACCCTGGCGCGCTTCCTGCCGATCCTGCGCACTTTCGCACCGTTCGTGGCTGGTATCGCCAAGATGTCCTACCCACGTTTCCTGGGCTTCAGCGTGGCGGGTACCGTGGTGTGGGTATGTGGCCTGGTAGCGCTGGGCTACTTCTTCGGCAACGTGCCGTTCATCAAGAAGAACCTGTCGCTGCTGGTGCTGGCCATTATCCTGCTGTCGCTGGTGCCCATGGTCATTGGCGTGGTCAAGAGCCGCATGGCCGGCAAGGCCGCCAAGGCCACGTCGCGCTAAGCCATGTGGTCGTTGCGCGCCTGGCGCCGCCGCCGGGCCCTGGCCCGGCACCCACTGGACCCGCAACTGTGGAAACAGGTACGGCACGCCCTGGCCATCCTCGACGACATCACTGTCGAGGAAGACCAGTGGCTGCAGGAGCACAGCGTGCTGTTCCTGCTGGACAAGCACCTGACCAGCCTGGACGGCGTGCAGCTGGATGACCTCACCCGCCTGCTGCTGGCCGCCCAGGCCCAGTTGCCCCTGCTGCACCTGGGCGACCTCAACTGGTACGGCAACTTCCACGAGATAGTGCTCTACCCCGACGACTTCCTCAGCCCCCAGCGCCACCGCGACCCCAGCGGCGTGGAGCACAGCTGGGACGGCGAGCACAGCGGCGAGGCCTGGCAGCAGGGCCCCATCATCCTGGCCCTGCCAGGCGTGCTGGCCAGCGGCGGCTGGGAGGGCTACAACCTGGTCATCCACGAACTGGCGCACAAGCTGGATATGCTCAACGGCGACGCCAACGGCCTGCCGCCCCTGCACGGCGACATGCGCGTCAGCGACTGGGCCGCCGCCATGCAGCACGCCTACGACGACCTGAACCGGCAGCTGGACCACAACCCTCACGCCGAAACTGCCATCGACCCTTATGCCGCGGAAAACCCGGCGGAGTTCTTCGCCGTCACCAGCGAGTATTTTTTCAGTGCCCCGGACCTGCTGCACCAGGCCTACCCGGAGGTTTACCGGCAACTCCAGGCGTTCTACCGCCAGGATCCGCTGACCCGTCTGCAGGGCCTGAAACGCAGCCATCCCGACTACCGCCACAGCCACCCGGCCTGAGGCGGGTGTCGGTCCGGCCGGGCGTGGCAACGCTGCCAATCTATGCAATAATCCCTGCCACTTTTTGGCCTAGACGGCCATTTTTACTGGCCTACAACGGGGGCAACGCCCAATGAGCTACAGCAAGATTCCGGCTGGCAAAGACCTGCCGAACGACATCTACGTCGCCATCGAGATTCCGGCCAACCACGCGCCGATCAAATACGAAATCGACAAGGACAGCGACACCCTGTTCGTCGATCGCTTCATGGCCACCCCAATGTTCTACCCGGCCAACTACGGCTTCATCCCCAACACCCTGGCCGACGACGGCGACCCCCTGGACGTGCTGGTAGTTACCCCGTACCCAGTGGCGCCAGGCTCGGTAATCCGCGCCCGTCCGGTCGGCATCCTGCACATGACCGACGACGGCGGCGGCGACGCCAAGGTCATCGCCGTACCGCACGACAAGCTGTCGCAGCTGTACGTTGACGTGAAGGAATACACCGACCTGCCAGCCCTGCTGCTGGAACAGATCAAGCACTTCTTCGAGAACTACAAGGATCTCGAGAAAGGCAAGTGGGTCAAGATCGAAGGCTGGGGCAACGCTGACGCTGCCCGCGCTGAAATCACCAAGTCGGTTGCTGCCTTCAAAGGCTGAGCCGCCCGGTGACAAAAAACCCTGCCTTGCGCAGGGTTTTTTTATGCCCTCGGAAAAGTCCTACAGCTCTTGAGACTAATGCTCGGCAAGCATGCAGGACCACCCACAACCGGAGCACCGCCATGCTCACATCCGGCGACCGCCTGAGAACCCTGCTGAAAGACTGCCACCTCAGCCCTTCCGACCTGGCCCTGCACCGCAATGTACTACCCCAGCACGTGAACAACTGGATACGCAGGGGCGTGCCCGTGGCACGGCTGGACGACATTGCCGAGTTGCTGTGCGTGCATACCCGCTGGCTGCGTACCGGCCTGGGGCCCAAGTACCGCTTCCCTCCCCCCAGGCCGCCCTATGATCCCCAGGACGAATTCTACGATCAGGACGACCTCGATCCTACGGGCAACCCTACCGTACTGGCCGCCTCCAGCGCAGATGACGTCTTGCTGGCGTTCTACCGCCCACTAAACCGTCAGCTCATCGCCGTGGAGCACCGGCATCTGCGCCTGCCCAGGGCGGCGTTCTCCCGGCTGCTGATAAACCCGGCCCACTGCATGGCGTTGATCATGCCCGATGGCGGCATGGCCCCGCGGCTGCCCTTGGGCGCCGCCCTGGCCATCGATCGTAGCCTCACCACCCCGGTTTCGGGCCAGCCCTACGCCTTCCTACGCGATGGGGAACTGTGCGTGCGCACGATTTACCCCATGACCTGCGATGCGTTGCGGCTGCGGGCAGACAACCTGGGGGAGTTCGGCGATGAGCTAGTGAGCGCCGAGGAGCCCATCGAAATCCTGGGCTGGGTGTTCTGGTGGGCCAGCCTGCAGCCAGCGCGGCCGGATGGGCGCCGGGATGAGAAGGAATGACATTTGTGCTGGGCTTTTGGCGTGAATGTCGCTATTCTTGGCGCACCTTTTGGTAGGCGCTGTTGCTGGACAACATGCAGCCTGCCCAAGCCAGGCGACGGTATCACCGCCCTGGCTGACCTGTAACGCAAGGTTACTGGTCCTTACATTTTTAGAAGGCGGTTGCGGTTTGCCAAAAACAAACCAGGACTGTCGACGAGAAGCCGGCCACAAGCCGGCTTTTTAATGCCCGCAAAAAACCCATCCCCCGTAGCAGCTGCCGAAGGCGGCGTCCCAGGTTGCCCGGTGGTTACGCGTCCGGGATTTTTTGCGCACGCCACAAAGACAAAACCCCCACCTGCGTTAGCAGATGGGGGTTTCGGAATTTAATCTTGACGATGACCTACTCTCACATGGGGAAACCCCACACTACCATCGGCGATGCATCGTTTCACTGCTGAGTTCGGGATGGGATCAGGTGGTTCCAATGCTCTATGGTCGTCAAGAAATTCTGTAGCCAGGATGCCCTTTGGGAGGCATTCCAGCGAATCGGGTATGTGATGGTATTTGTGAATCAGCAAACTTTCGGTTCGTATCATCTTCATAACACCGCAATCTGGTCGTTCGACGCAAATTGCTTGGGTGTTATATGGTCAAGCCTCACGGGCAATTAGTATTGGTTAGCTCAACGCCTCACAGCGCTTACACACCCAACCTATCAACGTCGTAGTCTTCGACGGCCCTTTAGGGAACTCAAGGTTCCAGTGAGATCTCATCTTGAGGCAAGTTTCCCGCTTAGATGCTTTCAGCGGTTATCTTTTCCGAACATAGCTACCCGGCAATGCCACTGGCGTGACAACCGGAACACCAGAGGTTCGTCCACTCCGGTCCTCTCGTACTAGGAGCAGCCCCTCTCAAATCTCAAACGTCCACGGCAGATAGGGACCGAACTGTCTCACGACGTTCTAAACCCAGCTCGCGTACCACTTTAAATGGCGAACAGCCATACCCTTGGGACCGGCTTCAGCCCCAGGATGTGATGAGCCGACATCGAGGTGCCAAACACCGCCGTCGATATGAACTCTTGGGCGGTATCAGCCTGTTATCCCCGGAGTACCTTTTATCCGTTGAGCGATGGCCCTTCCATACAGAACCACCGGATCACTAAGACCTACTTTCGTACCTGCTCGACGTGTCTGTCTCGCAGTCAAGCGCGCTTTTGCCTTTATACTCTACGACCGATTTCCGACCGGTCTGAGCGCACCTTCGTACTCCTCCGTTACTCTTTAGGAGGAGACCGCCCCAGTCAAACTACCCACCATACACTGTCCTCGATCCGGATAACGGACCTGAGTTAGAACCTCAAAGTTGCCAGGGTGGTATTTCAAGGATGGCTCCACGCGAACTGGCGTCCACGCTTCAAAGCCTCCCACCTATCCTACACAAGCAAATTCAAAGTCCAGTGCAAAGCTATAGTAAAGGTTCACGGGGTCTTTCCGTCTAGCCGCGGATACACTGCATCTTCACAGCGATTTCAATTTCACTGAGTCTCGGGTGGAGACAGCGCCGCCATCGTTACGCCATTCGTGCAGGTCGGAACTTACCCGACAAGGAATTTCGCTACCTTAGGACCGTTATAGTTACGGCCGCCGTTTACCGGGGCTTCGATCAAGAGCTTCGCGTTAGCTAACCCCATCAATTAACCTTCCGGCACCGGGCAGGCGTCACACCCTATACGTCCACTTTCGTGTTTGCAGAGTGCTGTGTTTTTAATAAACAGTCGCAGCGGCCTGGTATCTTCGACCGGCATGGGCTTACGGAGCAAGTCCTTCACCCTCACCGGCGCACCTTCTCCCGAAGTTACGGTGCCATTTTGCCTAGTTCCTTCACCCGAGTTCTCTCAAGCGCCTTGGTATTCTCTACCCAACCACCTGTGTCGGTTTGGGGTACGGTTCCCGGTTATCTGAAGCTTAGAAGCTTTTCTTGGAAGCATGGCATCAACCACTTCGTCGCCTAAAGGCAACTCGTCATCAGCTCTCGGCCTTAGAATCCCGGATTTACCTAAGATCCCAGCCTACCACCTTAAACTTGGACAACCAACGCCAAGCTGGCCTAGCCTTCTCCGTCCCTCCATCGCAATAACCGGAAGTACAGGAATATTAACCTGTTTTCCATCGACTACGCTTTTCAGCCTCGCCTTAGGGACCGACTAACCCTGCGTCGATTAACGTTGCGCAGGAAACCTTGGTCTTTCGGCGTGGGTGTTTTTCACACCCATTGTCGTTACTCATGTCAGCATTCGCACTTCTGATACCTCCAGCAAGCTTCTCAACTCACCTTCACAGGCTTACAGAACGCTCCTCTACCGCATCATCCTAAGATGATACCCGTAGCTTCGGTGCATGGTTTGAGCCCCGTTACATCTTCCGCGCAGGCCGACTCGACTAGTGAGCTATTACGCTTTCTTTAAAGGGTGGCTGCTTCTAAGCCAACCTCCTAGCTGTCTAAGCCTTCCCACATCGTTTCCCACTTAACCATGACTTTGGGACCTTAGCTGACGGTCTGGGTTGTTTCCCTTTTCACGACGGACGTTAGCACCCGCCGTGTGTCTCCCATGCTCGGCACTTGTAGGTATTCGGAGTTTGCATCGGTTTGGTAAGTCGGGATGACCCCCTAGCCGAAACAGTGCTCTACCCCCTACAGTGATACATGAGGCGCTACCTAAATAGCTTTCGAGGAGAACCAGCTATCTCCGAGCTTGATTAGCCTTTCACTCCGATCCACAGGTCATCCGCTAACTTTTCAACGGTAGTCGGTTCGGTCCTCCAGTCAGTGTTACCTAACCTTCAACCTGCCCATGGATAGATCGCCCGGTTTCGGGTCTATACCCAGCGACTAAACGCCCTATTAAGACTCGCTTTCGCTACGCCTCCCCTATTCGGTTAAGCTCGCCACTGAATATAAGTCGCTGACCCATTATACAAAAGGTACGCAGTCACAGAACAAAGTCTGCTCCCACTGCTTGTACGCATACGGTTTCAGGATCTATTTCACTCCCCTCTCCGGGGTTCTTTTCGCCTTTCCCTCACGGTACTAGTTCACTATCGGTCAGTCAGTAGTATTTAGC
>NZ_CP133165.1:2990000-3067500 GCF_047947025.1 Pseudomonas sp. App30
TTAAACCATGATTTCTCGCGGAGTAACTTATGATGCTGATAATCTTTTTGACTATCAGTCTGAGTCACAAGCACCCACACGAATTGCTTGATTCAATTGTTAAAGAGCGGTTGGTTGATTCTTTCGTCTCAACCGAGGCGCGCATTCTACGCCTTCCTCAGAGCCTGTCAAGCGTTTATTTTGAAGTTTTTTCAGAGAATCTCTAACAACTTCAACCACTTGGCTCGCTTCGATCTCTCGTTAGCGGGAGGCGAATTCTACAGCAACTTGCGTTGCTGTCAACTGCCTTTTTCACCGCTTTCGACGTTAAGATCGAAACCTTCCAGAATCGCTTACTTCGGTTAACTCGTTGAATTTCAAGGAGTTTTCCGTTTCGGTTGCGCCGGAAGTGGGGCGAATTATAGAGAGATTTGGGGGCGGGTCAAGGGTTAATTTCGGGGAATTGTCTTTAGAGTCAAAAGGTTCCTTACGGGCCACCGCGTTACGGCCACCAGGCGCATGTCGCGGGAGGTTCAAGCCTCACGACATCGAGCGCCGCCCGCGCGGCGCGACCCGGCCTAACGGCCGGTACTACCCGTTTGTTTCGGGCCAGTTATGTCAGTGGCATCTCCCGGGGGCGCTTTGGTGCATGGCACGCGGTTGGGTGGCGGTTAGGGGTAGTTGAGCTTGTGGACCAGGGTGAGTTCGCCAGGGGCGCGCATGGGGACGATGAAGGTTTCCATCTTCTCGCTTGGGGTGCCCTCCTCGGTGATGACGGTGATCTGAGCGGTGGTCAGCGGCTTGACCGCGTTCTCCTGTCCGCCTTCCTCGTCATCGTCGGCGCGGTAGCCGCCGCCGAAGTAGTTTACATATATAAGGTACTGGCCTCGCTCAGGCGCCGGCATGGCGAAGATCTCCGGGCCGTAGCCGGTGGTGACGTCCACGTCCAGCGAGCCGCCGTTGGGGGCGGTGCGGTCGCCGTACCAGATGTGTGCGCCGTCCGGCGTGATGACGTGCAGGTCGAGGTCGGTGTTATCGCTGTCCCATGACAACAGGATGCGCAGCTTCGCCGGGCTGGCGCTGCCCGTGTTGAGGAACTGCACGCGACGTTTCTGCTGGCCGTCGGGGCTGCGTACTTCGATGCTGTTGGTGCCACTGGGGAACGAGAACGGTCGGTCGAAGTGCCCGTTGCCATCCAGCTTCAACGGCATGGCCACGCCATTGACGATGACCTTGCCTGGTTGGTCGGCGCTTTTCGGCATGCCCTTGATGTCGCCCATGATGCGCGCGGTGTCCGCCTGGTCCGACGGCGTGTTGACCGACGAGGCCGGGTAGTTGACGGTCTGGCGGAAGTGCTCGCCTTCGGGACTGCCACTGCGCCAGCCGCCTACCGGCGTGCTCAAGCTGACGGGGTTGTCGGCACGGGCCGCCGGTAGCGCCAGCACGGCGCCAAGGAACAGGGCGATAGTTGAGATACGCGGTGTCATGGCCTAGTCCAGGAGCAAGTGGCGGGCAAGCCCTTCAATGTAGTGTTCGTCCTGGCCGTTGGGGTGGGCTTCGAACGCCAGGTGCAGGTATTCATGAGTCAGGTCGAGCCGATCCTGCAGGGTGAGCACGCCGCGCACATAGATGCGCTGGCGCTCACGGTCCACGTACGGGCGTCCGTACCCCAGGTGGCATACGGCGAAAGTGCTGATTTCGTTGTAGCCCACTTCGCTATCCAGCGTAGGCCGCCACTGACGGCGCTGGTTCATCAGCCAGGTTTTGGCTGCGGGCAGCGTTTCGCAGGATGCCACGGGATTGTCCCAACGACTGAGGCTCGCACGGGGGTAAGCACGTTGCAGGATAGTGTCGTAGCGCAGGCCGCTATCAGCCTGCTTCACCGCCTGGGCCCAGGACAGCTTGTCCGGCCCCGGCGTGTCGGAGTGATAGGTGACCGGGCTGCCGGCCAGCACCAGGTCGCTGGTCCAGGCGACCATACGACGAGCATCTTCACTGGCCGCGCGCGGCGCTACCCGCTGGCGACTGCTGCTGTCCTCGATGCTCAGGCAGTCGCCAGTGCGCCCGGCGTTCTGCAAGAGGTAGGTACGAATCGCCACCGCCAACGCTTTTGCGGCTTCCGCTGGCTGGCTCTTCGCTTCGCGCTGTAGCACCCGGGCTACGTACTCTTCGCGATCCAGCCGGGCGACCAGCCGTGGTTCGCCATTGCCATGTTGCAGGTAGAGGTCGCCGCTGCTGTCGATGTCCAGGTCATTGCCGTTGCTGAAGACGGCACGGTAATGCCCCTGCAGCACTCCGTCAGGGGCTGGACTGCCGCTAGCGGCAAGCACGCTTTTGAGAGGGTAACGGGCAAACAGCTCAACCTCCACGCAACGCCCAGCATCCAGGGGCCAAGGCGCGGGCAGGAAGCCACCGAGCACATCGGCGTAATGGCGAAGGACCATCTGGCTGGTGCCCGGCCCCCCGCCCCACACAGGCGTGCCATCCTGCAACCACCCGGCAAAGCCACCCTGCCGCGCCTTGGCGTCGCCATCGGCCAGCCAGCTCCAGGTCTTGACCCGCAAGCGCCCACCGAGGCTGCCCACTGCCTGGCCATCGCCAGCATCGAGCACCACATCCAGCAACAACTGCCTGGCCTGCTGCTGGGCCGGCAACGTGCGCAGGCTGTCGAGCAACTGGGCGACCGGCACCCGGGTCTGCGGTTGCAACTGGGCAATGTCGGCCAGCCAGGCGGGTGCGTTGCGCGCCTGCCAGTAGCTGCGCCATTGGGACGGGTCTATGTGCAAGCGCGCGGGGGCAAAGTACAGGCCACAGGAGTGCACCAACGCCTGGTCCCGCGCGATGCTCCCGCCTGGCGTGCAGCAATAGACCTCGTCGCGATCCTGGCCTTGGCAGTCGTAGGCCGCCTCGTGCCGGTCGGTGTCCACCAGCCAGGCGTAGACAAACAGTTTCCACAGGCTGCCCAGCGGGGTCTGCAGGTCGCCGGCCAACGGCTCGCGGCTGACGAGCTGGGTACGGTTGAACTGCACCAGTTCATAGCCCTGCCCATTCAACCAGGCCAGGCGCAACGGTGCCTCTCCTGCCTGCGACATCAGCGAGCACAGGCACAGCAGCATCCCTATATAGAAGCGCATCACTTGACCGTGACCTGCCCAAGCGCCGCTTTCTTCTCTTCAGCCTTGTGCTGGGGTGCGTACAGCTGGGTGTAGCGCACCGGCGGCAGATTGAACTGACCCTTCTGCGAGAAGCGCACCAGGTGGCGGAAACGCAGCTCACCGTTGAGGCTATCCACGGCAATACCGTAGGCCAGTTGCCCCGGCTCGAAGCGTGCTTTTTCCAGTGGCGCGGCATCGGCAGCGCCCTGCCCCGTCAGCTTGATACCCCAGGTGGTGCGCTCGACGTCGGCACCCGGCGGCAGCGGCACTTCGAGCATGCCGTAGCGCAGCGGCTGGCCCTTGGTGCTGATGGTGATCTCGTCCAGGTACAGGCTGTCGCTGGCCAACGGTTTGTCGCCAACGGTTTCCAGCTTGAAGGTGAACGCTTCGTCACCCGGCACCAGCCGCAGCAGACGACGCTTGACCACCACGGGCAGGTCGTCAGGCGTGGCCTGCTTGCTGTTGTAGGTCAACAGCGCACGCACGGGCCGCTCACTGGTGCCGCTCAAGCTGAGCGCGGTCGGCACCGCCTTGCCCTGCCACTGCCAGAATGCGCTGCCGGTGGTGCCCTGCCCTGCGTGCCAGTCCGCACCGGGCGCCAGCGAGCTGCCCTTGGGCGCCTGGGCCAGGGCATTCTGCAGCCAGGTCAGCGCCAGCGCGCGCTCCAGGGTGGACTGCTGCGGCAGCAGGCGCTGCAGCAAGTCACGCGCCTGGTCGGCATTGATCGGTTTCAGCGACAGGTCGAGTGCCGCGGCGAACGGCTGGCCGCTGGTGGCCACGCGCTGGCGGGCATCCTCCAGTTGGCGAGTGAAGGCTTCAGGTTGGCTGACCTTGTTCTGCTGCGCCAGAGCGGCGGTCAGCACGCGCGCGCTGGCCAGGCCCAGGGCCGAGTCGGGCGCGCCCATGACGACGCTGTCCTCACCGTCATCGAGCAGGCTGGCATTGGCCCCCGGGCCGGCCTTGGCCAGCTCGTCCATCAGGCCGCTGATCAAGGTGTTGACCGGCAACTGCATTTCCCGGGCGAACGACAGGATCAGCGCCCGTTGCAGCAGCGGCGTGGTCGAGGCCTGCTTGCCATACACGTCCATCACCCGCTGCCAGTGGTCTGGCGGCAGGCTCAGGCCCAACGCCTTGCTGGCGTGCCAGTCGGCATAGTAGGCGTAGGCCGTGAGGAAGGCGTCCGGTGCCAGGTCCTCGCCCCACCAGGTGAACGCCGCTTCCGGGCCGGCCATCTGGATCAGGCGCAGGCGGCTGTTCTGCAGGATCAGGCGCAAGCGGTCACGCACGCTGGTGTCAGCAGTCAACGATGGATAGGCGATGCTCAATGGCAACAGCTGGCTGGCCGTTTGCTCCACCCCGCCCCACGGGTATTCGAGCAGGTCGTCGAGGCTGGCGCGGAACAGCGCCTGCGGGCTGTCATCCAGGCGCAGGCGCAGGTTGCTGGCATCCAGTGGCAGGGTCAGCGGGATATCCCCGGCGCTGACGTCCAGTGCCTGGGTGTGCACGGTCTGCCAACCGTCGGCGACGGTATCGATGCGCACTGCCAGGGCATCCTGGGTCTTGCCCTCCTGCTGCAGTTCAGCGCTCAAATCGGCGCTGCCGGCTTGGCCGGTGTTGCCCAAGGCGGGTAGCGGGATGTAGTTGATGCCTTTGTTGAGCGTGAGCGGCAGGCGCTGCTCCTGGCCGAAGGCGTGCACCAGCAAGTCAGCCTTCACCGGCTGCTCGGCCGCGCTGAAGGCAAACAGGCCCAGGTCGGGATGGTCGCCGGCGCGGAAACGGGTTGGCCCGCTCCATTTCAGGTACAGCGGTTTTTCCGAGCGCACGAACTGCTGCCGTTGCCCCACCTGGCCATCGTCGGCAATCGCCCGCGCGGTGATGCGCCAGCGGGTCAGCGAGTCAGGCATGCGGAAGGTGAAGCGCGCGTGGCCGTTGGCGTCGGTGACCAGTTCCGGCTGCCAGGCAGCAGTGTCGACGTCTTCGCGACGCGGCCGTTCCAGCACCTTCACGCCACGCTCGCTGCGGTTGGCCTTGCCGGGCGCTGCCGGGCTACCGGGCAAGGCGACGTCGTAGCTTATAAAGGACAGGCTGGCACTGGTGCGTACATTGTTGCGCCGCGGGTGGTAGAAGAACTGGTCGATGCCGGGGGCGATCTCCGGTTGCAGCGCATAGACCATTTCATCCACGACGCTGACCGTCAGGTGCGCGGGAATCGGCTTGCCAACGTACTGGGTGCCCAGGTCGACCGTCACGGTGTCGCCCGGCTGGTACTGTTCCTTGTCGGTGGCAATGGCGATGTCGATCTGCGGCGCCACCACCTTGATGCCGGCGTTCTGGAAGCTGTATTCGCCGCCCTTGGTGTAGAGCACCGAGAACGTCAGGTTGGGGGCGAAGGTGTCCTTCACCGGGATGTGCACGCGGTACTGGGTGGGGCTGATGGTGTCGACCTTCAGCCAGTCGCCGCCCTTGGTAAGCAACGCCGTGGCCTCGACCTTGTCGCGCTCCAGCGACAGCAGGGCATCGCTGACCGGCTCGGGGAAGGTGACCAGCGCCAGCGCTTCGTCGCCTGCCTTGTACTCGGCCTTGTCGAGAACGATCTCCACAGTGCCCGGCACGGCCTTGACGCCGTCGCCGGTCACCGAATGGCCAGTGGCGCCGAGGATGCGCTGGTGCTCGTCGACCAGGCTGAGGTTGTAGGTACCCGGGCGATCGAAGGCCAGGCTGAAGCCATTGTCACCCACCGCCAGCTTGCCGCCGCCGGTAGTCTGGTCTTCCAGGCGCACCCAGGTGTAGGCCGAAGGTTTGATGGGCGTAGGCTGTTCGCTCTGGTAGCTGAAGGCAACCTTGTCGCCCACCGCGCTGAACCGCTCGGGCGCGGCAAGCCGGTACTGGGCCGCGCCACGCTCGATGAGGATTTCCTTGGTGGTCCTGACCCGGTAGGCGGCACCGTCGCTGGCGAACACGGTGAGCATGTAGCGGCTGGGCTTCTCGGCCGCAGGTAACTCAATGCTGGCGTAGCCCTTGGCGTCGGTGGTCAGTTCGGTGCTGGTCAGCTCCACCGGGAACTGGCCCAGGTACTGCAGTTCGTTTTCCACCATGGACAACTGCTGGGCCCGTAGGCTGAGGGTCAGGCGTGCGTTGGCCACCGGCTTGCCGTCGGGGTACATCAACAGCAGCTTGCCTTTCACGGGTTCGTTGGTGCGGAAGTCCTGCTTGGCCAGGTCGAGGGAAATCTCGAAGTGCGGCTTGATGTACTCGGCGACCCGGAAGGCGCTGCTGTAAGTCTGGTCGCGGTAGGTGAACCGCAGCTCGTAGCCGCCGGCGACGGCATTGTCCGGCAGTTGGAAACGGCCCTGAGTGCCGGCCTTGCCATCCAGGTTCAAGTCCATGCCTTGCAGGGTGGTGCCGGCGGCGTCGATCACGCTGACATGCACCGCCCCCGCGGCCGGCGACACCGAATCGCGAGCGTTCTTGAATTCGCGGCCAACGATTTTCATCGACACCCAATCACCCGGCCGGTACAGCGGCCGGTCGGTGAAGGCATACAGCTTGGTGTCGTAGATCTCGCTGTCGTAATAGAAGTTCTCGGAGACGAACACCCCGCCCTCGGCATCCTCGCCGATCACGTAGGAACGCTCGGGGCTGGCGTGCTTGAGCCGCAGCAGGCCATCGGCATCGGTCTCGCCACTGCTCATCACGCCCAGGCCGTCAGTCCAGAGCACCTTGACCTTGGGCACCGAGCTGCCTTCGTGCTTGCGCGCGGCCCACACCAGCAGCTCATCACCGGCAATCTTGCTGACCGCCACGGTGTTGGAGACGAACACCACGGTGGTGGCGCGGTATTTACCGATCAGCGCCTCCACCAGGTACAGCCCCGGCTTCAGCTTGCCCAGCGGAATATAGACGTTGCCCGGGGCGACGCTGATGAACTCGCTGGACGAGCCAGCCAGGTCGACACCCTTGGGCGGCTGGATCGGCTTGGCCTGCCACAGCGGATAGCGGAACTGGGTGACCAGCGGCAGGCCGGGAATTGGCGCGTACTGCGGTTGGGCATCGTATTGGGTGGGCGCAGCGATCGCGTTGCCCATCTTCAGTTCCGGCACCTGGTCGGTGACTTCCTTGCGCGACTCGTAGGTGAAGGCACGCTGCATCACCCGCCGCGACTTGCGGTACCAGTTGTCCCACAGGTAGGCCAGGGTGTTGGACAGGCCCTCCCCTTTGAATTGGCCCTCGCTGGCAACCCGGTGCAGATTCTTCTGGCGCTTGAGAAACTCCAGCGGCTGGTCGATACGGTACACACGGATGTCGGCGCCGCCGTAGGGCTCCATGCGAAACCGGCGGTAGTCGCGGCCGGGGGCTTCGAGGCGGACCATGGCCTGCTCGTCGGTGGCGAAGCTGCTGTCGGCCAGCAGGAAGAAGCTTTCACCGGCCAGCGGCGCGTAGTCGCTGGCCGGCACCGAGTCGTCGGCCTGCACCAGGCCAACGGGCGCCAGCAGGCACAACAGCCAGAGGCACAGGCGCACCACCAGGGCAGCCCTCATCGGAGGAAATTGAGCCGATACACACCGATGAAATTCGGGTTGGCTGCGTCGGGTATCCATCGGGTGTCCTTCCATGTCATGAGTTGCTGCACGCTTGCCGAGCGCATGCCGTTGTCGGTGGGGGTGGTGGTGCCGGTGTGATAGGCGATGTTGCGGCCCATCCAGATCATCAGGTGCTGGTCGTCACCCTGGTCGAAGAACATCAGGTCGCCGGGACGCGCCTGATTCAGGTCGCGCCCTACCAGGTGGCTGTTGAACTGGATCAGCTTGATGGCGTTGACGTAGGGCCCGACCTTGCCGCCGCCCTGCTGCCACTGCTGCGCCAAAGCGCGCTGGGCGTCGGTGAGCGCCAGCTCGGGCGGCAGGTAGCGGTTGGACAGGCCGTTGGCGCGCAGCCACTTGTCGTCATGGACCTTCAGCGCCTCGTTGGCGGCGAAGCGCACCAGGCCGGCACAGTCCTGCTGGTACCAACGCGGGCTGGGGCCCTGGACCAGTTGTTCCTGGGCAATGCGCACGAACCAGGCGCGAAACACCTGGCTCTGCTGGGCATCCAGCCCAGGCGTGGGCGCGGCCAGCAACCGGGTGCTGAACAACAGCGCCAGCAGGGCCAGGCCGATGGTTTTCACAGGGCGCGCCATTGCAGGGGCAGCCATTGCCAATGGCCGTCGGGCTCGCTGCCCTTGGGCAGGGTCAGGGCATATTTGCCGTAGCCAGCGAGCTTCTGCAGCTTGGGCACCAGATGGGTCTGGGCGGCGTTGCGGAACACCGGCTCCATGTCCTGGGGCAGGCTGTCGAAGGTCTCCTGCTGCATCAGCTGCGCCAGGGAATCGGGGCCCAGGTAGACGGACATCAGCGCATCCTTGGGGGCGATGTCGGCCAGCGGCGCGACGTGCTTGTCCAGGGCACCCATGGCCTTCTCCACCAGCTGGTCGTCGAGGGAGAACAGCAGCGTCGAACCATGCCGTGCCAGGCTGACCTTGAAGAAGCCCTTGCCGGTGATGCTGTCAGGCTTTTCGGCATCACGGTTGCGGTACTGGCCGAAGTTGGAGCTGACCTGGCGCTGCCACTGATGCCCCTGCGGCGGCGTCTGCTCGCTGACCGGGAACTGGCCACCGGGCACCTTGCTTTCCCAGGCGCCCACCATGCCGCCGAACAGGGTGCCCAGGTTGGCGTCGAGCTTGCTGCCGTCCGCCGTGTCGAGGCCGGCGACCAGCAACGGCGTGTACAGGTGCGAGTCGGGGTACCAGCACAGGCCGGCCGCGCCGGTCATGTGCCCGGTCAGTGCCTTGGCGGTCTGCTCGTCAGCCCCCAGTTTCACCAGCAACGGCTGCTGGGCTTCGGCGGCCAGGGGCAACGCCACGCAAGCACTGGCGCCCACGGGCATGGCTTGCCAGATGGGGTTGAAGTCGAGGTCCGGGGCGTTGTCGGTCTCGTCCAAAGCCAGGTAGCTGTGCCAGCCCTTGTCGTCCATCTCCAGGCGAATGCCGGCAAACGTGGGGATAAAGCGCTGGTAGCCCATGGCAAGCACGCTGGAGTTGATCGCGATGCGCTGCTTGAGCCCGGCCTCCATGGGTTGCAGGCCAAACGCCTCGGGGAACAGCTGGTTGCCGCTGAGCAACGCCGCCAGGGCCTGGCTGGACACCGCCCCCGGGGCGACGTCGCCATTGGCGTCATGGTCATAGAGCTTGTCCGGATTGGACAGCACCACCAGCTTGTCGCCACGGGAGGCGAACAACAGCGACTTGCTGGCGTTGTAGGCCAGGCGATAGAGCGGCACTGTTTCGCCGCCCACCTTGAGCTCGCCGGCCTTGCTCAACTGCTGGTCATCCAGGGCCACGTGGGCCAGCGGTTCGAGCACCTTGGCCAGGCCACCACGGTCCATCACCAACAGGAAGTCCTTGAGCCGGCCATCGGCGCCGCGCCACAAGGCGACGTCGGCCGGCTGGTCGAACAGGGCCTCGATAAGGTTGTCCTGCAGCTTGAGGTCATGCTCGTAGATGATGCGCCGCAGGCTGCCGATCAAGCCCAGGCGGTCGCCATGGGTCTCGTAATAGAAGACGAAGTCCTCGGTCAGTGTTTCGCGCAGGAACGGCACGCTGAGCAGGTCGCGGGGCAACTGGCTGAGCGAGCGGGTTTCCAGCAGCGCGTCCGGGCGGCTGAGGCCGAACTGGTCCATGGCCAGCGCCATGGCCGGCAGCTTGGGCTTGTGCAGGTACCAGCCCAGGCCGCCCGCGACGGCGGCCACCAGGCACAGGCCGACGGCAAGCAACAGGTTGCGGCGCTTGCCGGTGGAGGGTGCCGGGGTGGCGGCTGGTACAGCTGTCGTTTCGCTCATGTTCGCAAAGCCCGATTCATCCATGCGGTGCAGGGTTCAATAAGTGAAGGTCTTGACCAGCAGCAGGTCGCCGATGGCACGCAAGGGCACGATGAAGCTCTCGCGCTTTTCGTTGACGGTGTTTTCGTTGAGCACCAGGTTGATCTCCGAGGTGATGACCTCGTTCTGGTTGGCGTGCTCCTCAAAGTTATAGCCACCATTACTGTAGTTGCCCCAGTAGTTGACGTAGACCAGATAGGTGCCGTGCATCGGCGCGGTCATGGTGAACATCTCCGGCCCCGGGCCGTCGACGCTGTCGGTGTCCAGGCCACCACCGTTGCTGAGCACCGGGTTGGCGTAGAAGGCATGCTGGCCGTCGGGGGTGATGATGTGCAGGTCGAGCTCGGCCTTGGGGTCGTCCCAGGCCAGGAAGATACGAATGCGCGCTGGCGTGCGCTGGTCGTTGGCTTCGTAGAATTGCACGCGCTTGAGCGACTTGCCTTCGCTGCTGCGCACCTCGACACTGTTGGAACCGGCGCCAAAGGCGTAGGGCCGGGCGAAGCGACCATCGTCGTCGGTGTACAGGCTCAGGGCGTTGCCATTCACCGCCAGCGTGTGAGGCTGGCGCTGCGCCGAGGTGGCCTTGATCTGGCCCTCGATCATGCTGCGGTTGCGCTGGATGCCACGGTCGATGGGCGGCGTGGGATACGCCACGCGCGGGTTCTCGGTGCGGTCGAGCAGGCCGAAGTAACGCCAGCCTCCCGTGGGGCCATCAAGCGTGGCCGAGGTGTCAGCCAGGGTGGCGGACGCCCAGAACACGGCGCTCAGCCCGATAAGAAATCGCATGTGTGCTTCCTGCAATGCGTGGTGGTGGGTGTCAGGTCCGGCGACACTTTTTATGGCCCGTTTTCAGGGCGCGCGAAGAGTAGCGGCTCGCCCCTGGTTTAACAATCGGCCACAGCGTGGAAATGTCGACCAGTGCTCACCGGCCTGGCAGTATCCGCTTGCCCTGGCGGCTGCCGATGGCACTGGCCTGCCCGTCCCGCTGCTTGCCGGTACGCGCCTCGCTGATCAGCCCTGGTATCAATATCCCTTCCGGCAAGTGCTTCCAGAACCGGCTGGGCAGGTGCCCCTGCATGGCGCGGGTGTTGAGCCGCGCCGGGTTGAAGATGTGGCTGTAATAGGTCAGCCACAACTCACCGTGGGGGTCTTCCACCTGCTGCGCCAGCTGTTGCCAGGCTGGCGGGCACTGGCGCTGGTAATGCAAAGCATCTCCATCGTAGTACACGCCGTCGCGCGGCGTGGCGATCAACCAGCGGTGGCGCCCCATGCGGCCGATGAAGTGCGCACTGGCGCTTTCCAGGATGTCATGGGCCGGCTCGTGCCACGCCACGTATTCGGGTTGGCCGGCATTCTCGGTTGCAGCGGGCAGCGCCACGAAGCGCACGAAGGCATGCAGGTGATGCGCTTCGCGCGAGACCTGCTTGATGCGCCGGTGCAACTCACTGCCCAGCCTGTCCCCCGGCAGCATGGCCGTGCGGTCGCCATGGCTGACCCGCCACAACACCTCGTACAACAGGCTCCAGCGCTGCTCGCCACGGTAGCGCGCGGCGGTTTCCAACTGTTCGGCCAGGGCCAGCGGCACCCGCGCCTGGAATGGGCCGGGCGATGCCGGCAGCTCCCGATCAGAGGCAAACAGGTCCGCGACCTCCCAGCTGACCTCGCTGGGGTCTACCTGATGGCTCAGCAGCCAGCGCGCCTGCTGGCGCCAGGTGGCGAACAGGTCGTCGCAGTCGAGGGTGATCATCCCCACAACCCCATCTGCTGCGGCGCTGGCCGGTCGCGCAGTTGTTCGCGCAGGGCCAGGCTGCTGCTTTCCGCCTGGTGCGGGTGGTAGTCACTGGTGATCAGGAACGGCTTGGCCTTGGCCAGCACGCAGCGCAGGCGCGTCAGGTCTTCATAGCGAATGCGCCGTTGCCGGCGAAGCTCCACCAGCCGCTGGGTGGTGCGAATGCCGATGCCGGGGATGCGCGCGATCAGCGCAGGCTCTGCGCGGTTGAGGTCCAGCGGGAACACGTCGCGGTGCTCCAGGGCCCAGGCCAGCTTGGGGTCGATGTCCAGCGCCAGGTGGCCCGGCCCCTGGAACAGTTCCCCAGCCTTGAAGCCGTAGCCGCGCAGGAGGAAGTCGGCCTGGTACAGGCGGTGCTCGCGCATCAGTGGCGGCGCCGCCAGCGGCACGCTCTTGGGGCTGTTGGGGATGGGGCTGAACGCGGAGTAGTAGACGCGCTTGAGCTTGAAGTTGCCGTACAGGCTTTCGGCACTGTGCAGGATGGTGCTGTCGTCGGTGTCGTCGGCGCCGACGATCATCTGCGTGCTCTGCCCTGCCGGCGCGAAGCTGGGCGCCTTGGGCTCGTTGGCCACGGCTTCGCGGCCCACGTGGATGGTATTCATGGCCTGGCGAATGGAGACCACCTGTTTCTCCGGCGCCAGGGTCTGCAGGCTGGCGTCGGTAGGCAGTTCGATATTGACGCTGAGGCGGTCGGCGTAGCGCCCGGCCTCCTCGATCAGCAGCGGGTCGGCCTCGGGAATAGTCTTGAGGTGAATGTAGCCACGGAACTGGTGCTCCTCGCGCAGCAGCTTGGCCACGCGGATCAGCTGTTCCATGGTGTAGTCCGCCGAACGGATGATGCCCGAGCTCAGGAACAGCCCGCTGATGCAATTGCGTTTGTAGAAGTCCAGGGTCAGGGTCACCACCTCCTCCGGCGTGAAGCGTGCGCGGGGCACGTCGCTGGAGCGGCGGTTGACGCAGTATTGGCAGTCGAACAGGCAGAAGTTGGTCAGCAGGATTTTCAGCAGCGACACGCAGCGGCCATCGGGCGTGTAGCTGTGGCAGATGCCCATGCCGTCGGTGGCGCCCAGCCCGGCCTTGCCTTCGGAGCTGCGCTTGGGCGCAGCACTGCTGGCGCAGGACGCGTCATACTTGGCGGCGTCGGCGAGGATGCTGAGTTTCTCGATCAGCTGCATGGGGCTTTTTCTCTGCACTGGTTTTATATACAGTAAAACGAGAGCCGCCTGTTCACAAGCCCGTTGCGACAGCCGGGTAAAGGGAAACGCAACAGTGTTTTGCACCCGCTGATTTGCCCATGCCGCCCGGCTCTGCTAGTGTCGCGCGGTTTCAACTCCTGTCGAGAGAGCCGCCATGGCCCGTAAGAAAGCTTCCGTGGATTTCGAGCAATCGCTGGCCGATCTGCAAACGCTGGTCGAACGCCTGGAAACCGGCGAATTGTCGCTGGAAGATTCCCTGGCCGCCTTCGAGCAAGGCATCGGCCTGACCCGCGACTGCCAGGCCGCCCTGGCCCAGGCCGAGCAGAAGGTGCAGATCCTGCTGGAGCGCGACGGAGAGCTGACGCAAGAGCCCTTTGATGCGGAACAACCCGAATGATCAGCACTTACCAGGCCAGCTGCCAGGCGCGCGTCGATAGCGCCCTGAACAGCCTGTTCGATGCCCCCGTGCCCGAGATGGCGCGCCTCTACCAAGCCATGCGCTACAGCGTGATGAACGGTGGCAAGCGCGTGCGCCCGCTGCTGGTGTACGCCGCCTGCGAAGCGCTGGGCGCGCCGGCCGAACAGGCCAACGGTGCGGCCTGCGCGGTGGAGCTGATTCACGCCTACTCGCTGGTGCACGACGACCTGCCGGCCATGGACGACGACGACCTGCGCCGCGGCCAGCCCACCACCCACAAGGCCTTCGACGAAGCCTGCGCGATCCTCGCCGGCGACGGCTTGCAGAGCCTGGCCTTCGAAGCCCTGCTGGACGAGCGCCTGAGCCCCCAGGGTGAAGCCGTGCGCCTGCAAATGGCCATGGCCCTGGCGCAGGCCGCAGGCCCTGGCGGCATGGTCGGTGGCCAGGCCATCGATCTCGGCTCGGTAGGCAAGAAACTCGACCAGGGCGCGCTGGAACTGATGCACCGGCACAAGACCGGCGCGTTGATCGAAGCCAGCGTGCAGCTGGGCGCCCTGGCCAGTGGCCGCGCCAACCCGGCGCAGCGCCAGGCGCTGAAGACTTATGCACAGGCGATCGGCCTGGCGTTCCAGGTCCAGGACGATATCCTCGACGTGGAAAGCGACACCGCCACCCTGGGCAAGCGCCAGGGCGCCGACATCGCCCGCGACAAACCGACCTACCCGGCCCTGCTGGGCCTGGGCATGGCCAAGGCTTATGCGCTGCAGTTGCGCGACCAGGCCCTGGAGGCTTTGCAGCCATTCGACGAGGCGGCCGAGCCGCTGCGCGAACTGGCCCGCTACATTGTCGAACGTCGCAGTTGAACAGCGGCGCTGACTCCCCGACGCGTCATCGCGTGGGCAGTCGGCGCTGCATAGGTTAAACTGCCGCCACTTCATATTTATAACGATTCGCCTGATGCCCACGACGTTTCAAGAGATTCCCCGCGAACGCCCGCTGACGCCCCTGCTGGACCGTGCCGACACGCCGGCAGGTCTGCGCCGACTGGGTGAAGCCGAGCTGGAAACCCTGGCCGATGAACTGCGCCAGGAGTTGCTCTATACCGTTGGCCAGACCGGCGGGCACTTCGGTGCCGGCCTGGGCGTCATCGAACTGACGATTGCGTTGCATTACGTCTTCGACACGCCGGACGACCGCCTGGTGTGGGACGTGGGCCACCAGGCCTACCCGCACAAGATTCTGACCGGGCGCCGCGAGCGCATGGCCAGCCTGCGCCAGAAAGACGGCCTGGCCGCCTTCCCGCGGCGCAGCGAGAGCGAGTACGACACCTTTGGCGTCGGCCACTCCAGCACCTCGATCAGCGCCGCCCTGGGCATGGCCATCGCCGCGCGCCTGCAGAACAGCGGGCGCAAGGCCATTGCCGTGATCGGCGATGGCGCGCTGACCGCCGGCATGGCCTTCGAGGCGCTGAACCATGCGCCCGAGGTGAACGCCGACATGCTGGTGATCCTCAACGACAACGACATGTCGATCTCGCGCAACGTCGGTGGCCTGTCCAACTACCTGGCCAAGATTCTCTCCAGCCGTACCTACGCGAGCATGCGCGAAGGCAGCAAGAAAGTGCTGTCGCGCCTGCCCGGCGCCTGGGAGATCGCCCGTCGTACCGAAGAGTACGCCAAGGGCATGCTGGTCCCCGGTACCCTGTTCGAGGAGCTGGGCTGGAACTACATCGGCCCCATCGACGGCCACGACCTGCCCACCCTGGTCGCCACGCTGCGCAACATGCGTGACCTCAAGGGCCCGCAGTTCCTGCACGTGGTCACCAAGAAGGGCAAGGGCTTCGCGCCGGCCGAGGTCGACCCGATCGGCTACCACGCCATCACCAAGCTGGAACCGCTGAACGCGCCTGTCGCGCCGAAGAAACCCACGGGGCCGAAGTACTCCGCGGTGTTCGGCCAGTGGCTGTGCGACATGGCGGCGGCCGACCAACGCCTGGTGGGCATCACCCCGGCGATGAAGGAAGGCTCGGACCTGGTCGATTTCAGCGAGCGTTACCCCGAGCGCTATTTCGACGTGGCCATCGCCGAGCAACACGCGGTGACCCTGGCCGCGGGCATGGCCTGCGAAGGCGCCAAGCCGGTGGTGGCGATCTACTCCACCTTCCTGCAGCGTGCCTACGACCAGCTGATCCATGACGTGGCGGTGCAGAACCTCGACGTGCTGTTCGCCATCGACCGTGCCGGCCTGGTGGGCGAAGACGGCCCGACCCACGCCGGCAGCTTCGACCTGTCGTACCTGCGCTGCATCCCGGGGATGGTGATCATGACCCCGAGCGACGAGAACGAACTGCGCAAGATGCTCACCACCGGCCACCTGTACCAAGGCCCGGCGGCCGTGCGCTACCCACGTGGCACCGGCCCGAACGCGACCATCGAGGCGGGCCTTGAACCGCTGGAAATCGGCAAGGGCGTGGTTCGCCGCGAAGGCAGCAAGACCGCCTTGCTGGTGTTCGGCGTGCAACTGGCCGAGGCCCTGAAGGTGGCCGAGAAGCTGGACGCCACCGTGGTCGACATGCGCTTCGTGAAGCCGCTGGATGAAGCGCTGGTGCGCGACATCGCCGCGCGCCACGAGCTGCTGGTCACCCTCGAGGAAAACAGCATCATGGGCGGCGCGGGCGCTGCGGTGGGTGAATTCCTGGCCGCCGAAAACCTGCTCAAGCCGATGCTGCACCTGGGCTTGCCGGATATGTACGTGGAGCACGCCAAGCCGGCGCAGATGCTGGCAGAATGCGGGCTGGACGAGGCCGGCATCGAAGCGGCGATCGTCAAGCGCCTGGCCCAGATCGGCCTCTGACCGCATTGCCTCCATCGCGACCAAGGTCGGCTCCTACCGTGTAGGAGCCGACCTTGGTCGCGATGGGCGTGGCACGGTCATTGATCCATGCGTTCGCAGAGGCGTGCCAGCGCCTCCACCATCTGCCCACTGGGGCGCTCCACTCCCGGATCCCCCACCACCACCCTGCCCTTGACCGGCCACTTGCGCCAGGCATCGGCCTGGGCTTGATTGGGCACCACGATTACCTGCGGGTCCCGCTGTAGCACCGCCTCCAGGCTTACCTGGGGTGCCGGCAACGCCAGGTCGTCGAACACATTGCGCCCACCACAGACACTCAAGCCATCACTGATGATCTGCCCGCCGCCCACGGTGTACAGCGGCGCATCCCACACCTGATAGAACACCCGCAACGGCACGCTGCGCCGGTAGCGTTCGCGCAACGCCGCCACGCGCAGGCGGAAGGCATCGGCCAACTGGCGGCCGCGTTCGGCCTGGCCCAGGGGCACGGCAATCTGTGCAAGCTCGGTGGCCAGGTCCTCCAGGGAATGGGGTTCGGCGGTCATCAGCTGAATGCCCAGGCGCCGCAGCTGCTCGCGCTGGGCGGGGCCGACGCTGCCTGGCCACAGCAGGATCAAGTCGGGCTTGAGCGCCAGCAGCTGCTCCATGTCCAACTGCCCGTAATGCCCCACTGACTGCAGGTGTTCAAGCCCGGGGGGCCGCGGCCCGGCGTCCAGTACGCCGACCAGACGGCCTTGGCCACCGACTTCCACGGCAATTTCAGTCAAGGATGGCGCCAGGCTGACCACCCGCTGCGCCGCGCCGGCCTGGGCACATAGCACCAGCAGCAGGCAGGCGAGCAGTTGGCGCATCAGCCCAGCTGGCGCGGAATGCGGTAGAGGGAGAGCAGCAGCACGCTGGACAGCGCCAGCAGGCACAGTGGCAGCGCTTCCAGCCCGAACAGCACCGCCAGGGCGGCGATCCAGGCGGGTAGGCCGGCGAACAGGAACGCCATGCGCCGGGTGGCGGCCAGGGCGATCCAGGCCGCGGGTTCCTGGGCGGTGTCGAGGGCTTGCTGGGTAGCGATCAGCCTGCGCTTGTAGGCGCCGAAGCGTGGCAGGCTGAGGAACATCGAAGCGATGCCGGCGATGAACATGGGCATCGCCAACACAGGCATGAGGTCGTCACTCTGGCCAAAGGCCCAGCTCATGACGAACAAGGGCAGCAGGGTCAGCGCCAGCTGCTGCCACCAGGCTACCGCCAAACGGCGGCGCACCTGCGAACGGGTCACGCCCGATCGGCCTCGCTTTGGTGTTCATTGCCCATCATGTGCCCCAGCTTGCCGGCCTTGGTGGCCAGGTAGTGCTTGTTGTGCGGGTTGTGGCCGGTGTGCAGCGGCACGCGCTCGGCGACCACGATGTTCATGTTGGTCAGCGCCTTGACCTTGCGCGGGTTGTTGGTCATCAGGCGCAGCGATTTCACGCCCAGGTGCTCCAGCATTGGCTGGCACATGGCGTAGTCGCGCTGGTCGGCGGCAAAGCCCAGGCGCTCGTTGGCTTCGACGGTGTCGGCGCCACCATCCTGCAGCTCATAGGCACGGATCTTGTTCAGCAGGCCAATGCCGCGGCCTTCCTGACGCAGGTACAGCAGCACGCCACGGCCTTCACGGGCGATGGCCTGCAAGGCGGCTTCGAGCTGCGAACCGCAGTCGCAACGCTGGCTGAACAGGGCATCGCCGGTCAGGCACTCGGAGTGCAGGCGGCCCAGCACGGGTTCGCCATCGGCGACATCGCCCAGGCTCAGCACGACGTGCTCGCGGCCGGTGGCCTCATCGAGGAAACCGTGCATGGTGAATTGCGCAAAAGGCGTTGGCAGCTTGGAAGCGGCGACGAAAACGACGGGCACCGGGTGCTCCTATCAAATATCTGACATGAATATTGACCAAGGTCTGCATTGTAACAGCAGCTTACTGACGACGCTTAGGCTGAATTTCGCAGCATAAAGATCAGGAAGTTTGATCGCTTATGGCGTAAAGGGATAAGGCTGCTGCCAACGGTCGAACAGCGGGCGCAGTTCGCCGCTGGGCACCAGTTGGTCCATGCGCCGGTCGAACAGCGCCAGCAGCGCCCGCCCGTTGGGGGTGTCGGCAAAGCCGAGGAACAGCGGCAGTTCGGCGATGTGGGTGAGCTTGAAGCGCCCCGGCTGGTCGGCCTGCTTGAGCACGCCGAGGATTTCGGTCTGGGCGTCGATGTAATAGTCGGCACGATCGTGGAGCAGCATCGGCAGGATGCCGGTACGGCGCTGCACTTCATTGAACTGGTGGATGCCGGGCAGGTAGCGCTCGAAGCCGTAGCCACGCACCCAGGCCAGGCGGAAGTGGCCGATCGTGTTCAGGGTAGGCGCCGGCTTGTCGGCCAGGCCCAGGGCATAGATGTGATCGGTGTCGTAATGCCAGCGGGGGTAAAGGGTGTTGGCGATTTCGTCGTGATAGGAGCCGACCCAGGCATCGGCTTCACCGCGTTGCACCAGGCCGACCGAGCGCATGTAGGGCGTGCTGCGGGTTTCCAGCTTGACGCCCGCCGGCTCGAACACCTTGCGCAGGATGTCCCAGGCCAGGCCGCTGCCGTCGGCGTTGGTGTAGTCGCTCCACTCCTCGCTGGCCACCTGGATGTGCGCCGGCAGCGGCTCGGCGACTGCCGCCGTGCATAGGGCCAGCAGGCCGAACACCATCAGCATCCTTGCGATCATGAGCCGCCTCCTGTCGTCGTGCCCTACCCAGCCTTAAACGAAGTGCCACCCCCACACCACCACCTGCATCGCCAGCCAGGCGAACACGCCGGCCAGCACGTCATCGAGCATGATGCCGACGCCGCCATGCACATGCCGGTCGATCCAGCGGATCGGCCATGGCTTGAGTATGTCGAAGAAACGGAACATCAGGAACCCGACCAGTATCCATTCCCAGCCATCGGGCACCAGCCACAGGGTTATCCACATGCCGACCATTTCGTCCCAGACGATGCCTTCGTGGTCGTGCACGCCCAGGTCGTTGGCGACCTTGCCGCACAGCCAGAAGCCGAACAGCATGGTCACGCCCAGCATCAGCCAGTAGCCCCAGTCGGGCAGCATCTGCCACAACGGGATGAATGGGATGGCGACCAGCGAGCCCCAGGTGCCCGGCGCCTTGGGCAGGGTGCCGGAGCCGAAGCCGAATGCCAGGAAGTGCCAGGGGTTGCGCCAGACGGACGGCGGCACGTTCTCTGCCGGTACCTGGTTGGGGTGGTCTGTCACGGTGTCTCCCGAAAATGTTGATAACCCCGAACAGCCGGGGTGATGTCGCAGCCCTTGCCATCGTGCAGGCTGACGCCCTGGCCTTCGCGGACCTGGCCCAGCACGTGGATCGGCCAGCCTTCGGCACGAAGGCCGGGCAGGTGCGCCGCAGGCAGGCTGAACACCAGCACGTAGTCGTCGCCACCGGTAAGGGCAGCGGTGTGCGCCGCGTCCCGGCCCAGCAGGCCGACCAGTGCATTCGACAGCGGCAAGGCGTCCAGTTCAAGCGCCAGGGCCACGCCGGACGACGACGCGATATGCCCGCAATCGGCCAGGAGGCCGTCGGAAATATCCATGGCGGCCGTAGCCTTGCCGCGCAACGCCTGGCCCAGGCCGAACTGCGGTGGTGGCGACCAGTAATGCGCCAGCAGTGGCTCGGCAATGGCCGCGTCGGCCTGCGCCTGCCCCAGCACCAGCGGCAAGGCGCCAGCGGCATCCCCCAGCACGCCGCCCACGCACAGCAGGTCGCCAGCACGTGCGCCCGAGCGCAGCAGCGCCTGGCCGGCCGGCACGCCGCCGAACACGGTCATGGTCAGGCTCAGCGGCCCGCGGGTGGTGTCGCCGCCGATCAGGCTCAGGCGGCATTGCGTGGCCATGCGGTTCAGGCCCTCGGCAAACGCCTGCAGCCAGCCTTCGGCCACCGACGGCAAGGTCAGGGCAAGGGTAAAGCCAATGGGGTCGGCGCCCATGGCCGCCAGGTCACTGGCCGCCACCGCCAGCGCGCGCTGGCCGAGCAGGAAGGGGTCGGCGGCGTCAGGGAAATGCACCCCGGCCACCAGGGTATCGGTCGACACGGCCAACTGCTGGCCGGCTGGCAGGGCCAGCAGGGCGCAGTCATCACCGATGCCGAGCGCCACCCCGTCGCCGGCCTGCGCACAGGGCGCGGCGGCGAAGTAGTGTCGTATCAGCTCAAACTCGCCCATGGTATGCAAGCGCGTGGATCAGCGCTTGAATGCCTTCACTTCGGCGGCACGCACGTTCGGCGCGACCTTGTCGAGCACGCCGTTGACGAACTTGTGGCCGTCGGTGGAACCGAACACCTTGGCCAGCTCGATACCTTCGTTGATCACCACGCGGTACGGCACGTCGACGCGCTTGAGCAGTTCCCAGGTGGACAGGCGCAGCACGGCCAGTTCCACAGGGTCCAGCTCTTCCAGGGCCAGGTCCATGCACGGCTTGAGCACGGCATCGATCTCGGTCTTGCTGGCCGGCACGCCGTGGAGGATCTCGCGGAAGTAGGCACCGTCGACATCAGTGAAGTCGTTGTCGACCCGGAACTGCGCTTCGATCTCGTTCAGCGAGTGGCTAGCCATGTGCCATTGGTACAGGGCTTGGGTGGCCAGCTTGCGGGCTTCGCGACGCTTCATGCTCTTGGAAGGTTTGCCAGCATCCGCAGGTTTTGGATCGCGCGGGTTGAAACGATCGCTTTCGTCGGAAATCACTTGGCCTCCAACTGCGACAGCAGGCTGACCATTTCCAGGGCGGACAGGGCAGCTTCGGCGCCCTTGTTGCCAGCCTTGGTGCCGGAACGCTCGATGGCCTGTTCGATGGAGTCGACGGTCAGCACGCCAAAGGCGACCGGCACACCGAATTCCATGGAAACCTGGGACAGGCCCTTGGTGCATTCACCGGCGACGTATTCGAAGTGCGGAGTGCCGCCACGAATGACCGCGCCCAGCGCGATGATCGCGTCGTACTCGCCCTGCTGGGCGACTTTCTGCGCTACCAGCGGGATTTCGAAGGCGCCAGGGGCGCGGATGATGGTGATGTCGCTTTCGCTGATACCGTGGCGAACCAGGGCGTCGACGGCGCCGCTGACCAGGCTTTCGACGACGAAGCTGTTGAATCGGCCAACCACCAGGGCATAGCGACCTTTGGGGGCGATGAAGGTACCTTCGATGGTCTTCAGGGTCATTCGGGTGTGTCTCGTCTTAAAGAGCAGGGGCGCCAGCGGCGCCCCATGGGGGTAATGGGCCACGAACAAGAACGTGCGGGGTCACTGAAAACCATAGCGCTGGCCTGGCAATCTGGCGACCCTGGAACCGTGTTTATTCGGAGGGCACGTATTCTACTACTTCCAGGTCGAATCCGGATATCGCATTGAACTTCATTGGCGAACTCATCAGGCGCATTTTGCGCACGCCCAGGTCGCGAAGGATCTGCGAACCGGCACCGACGATGCTGTAGGTGGTCGGTTTTTTCACCGGCGCGCTCTCCGCCGTCTCGCGGATATGTGCCAGCAGCACGTCGCCGTCCACCGGGTTGCCAAGCAACAGCACCACGCCGCTGCCCGCCTCGGAAACCGCGCTCATGGCGGCCCGCAGGCTCCAGCGGCCGGGCTGCTTGACCATCAGCAGGTCGCGCAGCGGGTCCATGTTGTGCACCCGTACCAGGGTCGGTTCCTCGGCGCAGATGGTGCCCAGGGTCAGCGCCATGTGCACGTCGCCTTCCACCGCGTCGCGGTAGGTCACCAGGTTGAACTGGCCCAGTTCGCTGTCCAGCGGCTGCTCGGCAATCCGCTGAACGGTACGTTCGTGGATCATGCGGTAGTGGATCAGGTCGGCGATGGTGCCGATCTTGATGTTGTGTTCGGCAGCGAAGGTTTCCAATTCCGCACGGCGGGACATGGTGCCGTCGTCGTTCATCACTTCGCAGATCACGCCGCTGGGCTCAAACCCCGCCATGCGCGCCAGATCGCAGGCAGCTTCGGTGTGCCCGGCACGGGCCAGGGTGCCACCGGCCTGGGCCATCAGCGGGAAGATGTGGCCAGGGCTGACGATGTCCTCGGCCTTGGCGTCCTTGGCAGCGGCAGCCTGCACGGTGCGCGCGCGGTCGGCGGCAGAGATGCCGGTGGTCACGCCTTCGGCGGCCTCGATGGACACGGTGAACTTGGTGCCGAAGCCCGAGCCGTTGCGTGGCGCCATCAGCGGCAGCTTCAGCAGCTCGCAGCGCTCGCGGGTCATGGGCATGCAGATCAGGCCGCGGGCGTGCTTGGCCATGAAGTTGATGTGTTCGGCCTGGCAGCATTCGGCGGCCATGATCAGGTCGCCTTCGTTCTCGCGGTCTTCGTCATCCATCAGGATGACCATCTTGCCCTGGCGGATGTCCTCCACCAGTTCTTCGATTGTGTTGAGCGCCACGCGGCACCCCCTATATCAGGACTTGAGGTAGCCGTTGGCGGCCAGGAAGCTCTCGGTGATGCCACCGGCAGACGGCTCGGCGGCCTTGTCACCCAGCAGCAGGCGCTCCAGGTAACGGGCCAGCAGGTCCACTTCCAGGTTGACCTTACGGCCGGCACGGTAGTCGGCCATGATGGTTTCGGCCAGGGTGTGCGGGACGATGGTCAGCTCGAACTCGGCGCCGTCCACGGCGTTCACGGTCAGGCTGGTGCCGTCGACGGTGATCGAGCCCTTGTGGGCGATGTACTTGGCCAGCTCCTTCGGTGCGCGCACGCGGAACTGGATGGCACGGGCGTTTTCCTCGCGGGAAACGATTTCGCCGACACCGTCGACGTGGCCGCTGACCAGGTGGCCGCCCAGGCGCGAGCTTGGGGTCAGGGCCTTTTCCAGGTTCACCCGGCTGCCAGCCTTGAGTTCGTGGAAGGCGGTGCAGTCCAGGGTCTCGCGGCTGACGTCGGCCCAGAAGCCGTCGCCCGGCAGTTCCACGGCGGTCAGGCACACGCCGTTGACCGCGATGCTGTCGCCCAGCTTGACGTCGGCAAGGTCCAGCTTGCCGGTTTCTACGTAAACGCGCACGTCACCGCCCTTGGGGGTCAACGAACGGATGCTGCCGATGGATTCGATAATGCCGGTGAACATGGATCCTCCTACGGAACCGGGCCTGCGCTGGGCGCGAGGCGCAAATTATACGCTTGCCGCCGGGGCAGGTATTGCGATGACTCGCCAGTCATCCCCCACTGCGCGCATTTCAATGATTTTCAGCCGGGGCGCCTCGCTCATGCGCGCCAACGGCCAGTCCAGCAACGGCCGCGCGCTGGAGCCGAGGAACTGGCCAGCGACGAACAACTGGAACTCGTCCACCAACCCCTGGCGGGCGAAGGCGCCAGCCAGGGTGGGGCCGGCTTCCACGAGAATTTCGCTGGCGCCACGGGCGGCCAGCAGCGTCAGCAACTGCGCCAGGTCGACGTGGCCGTCGACGGCGCCCACCAGCAACAGTTCATGGCCGTGCTGCTGGTACACGCTGGCGTTCGCGCCTTCGGCACAGCTGACCACCAGCGCCGGGCCGGCCTGGAAGAACGGTGCATCCAGCGGCACCCGCAGGCGGCCGTCGATCAGCACGCGCAACGGCGGGCGGCTGAGCGCCAGCGCCGTGGTCTCGGCGTCCAGGCCCAATTGCTCGGCGCGCACGGTCATGCGCGCGCCATCGGCCAGCACGCTGTCGGCGCCGGTCAGTACGATGCTCGAACGCGCACGCAGGCGCTGCACCGCCGAGCGGGCCGCCGGGCCGGTAATCCATTGGCTCTCGCCGCTGGCCATGGCGGTGCGCCCGTCCAGGCTCATGGCCAGCTTGACCCGCACGAAGGGCACGCCTTGCTCCATGCGCTTGAGGAAGCCAGGGTTCAGGGCCCGGGATTCAGCCTCCAGCACACCGCTGAGCACCTCGATGCCGACATCCGCCAGGCGCTTCAGGCCACGGCCTGCGACTTCAGGGTTGGGGTCCTGCATGGCCGCCACCACCCGCGCCAGCCCGGCATTCACCAGGGCCTCGGCGCACGGCGGGGTGCGGCCATGGTGGCTGCACGGTTCAAGGGTGACGTAGGCGGTGGCGCCACGCGCCAGCTCGCCAGCCTGGCGCAGGGCATGCACCTCGGCGTGGGGCTCGCCGGCGCGCACGTGCCAGCCCTCGCCCACTACCTGGCCATCACGCACGATCACGCAGCCCACCCGCGGGTTGGGGTGCGTGGTGTACAGGCCGCGGCGCGCCAGTTCGATGGCGCGGGCCATGTAATGGGCGTCGAGGACGGCTTGCTCGCTGGGCATGGTCACTCCTTGGCGGGTTCGCGGGCCAGGCGGTCGATTTCCTCGCGGAACTCGTCCAGGTCCTGGAAGCGCCGGTACACCGAGGCGAAGCGAATGTAGGCAACCTCATCGAGCTTCTGCAGCTCGGCCATCACCAGCTCGCCGACGACCAGCGACTTGACCTCGCGCTCGCCAGTGGCGCGCAGCTTGTGCTTGATGTGGGCCAGGGCCGCTTCCAGGCGCTCGACGCTGACCGGGCGTTTTTCCAGCGCCCGCTGCATGCCGGCGCGCAGTTTTTCTTCGTCGAAGGGCTGGCGGCTACCGTCCTGCTTGATCAGGCGCGGCAAAACCAGTTCGGCGGTTTCGAAGGTGGTGAAACGCTCACCGCAGGCCAGGCATTCGCGACGGCGGCGCACTTGCTCGCCCTCGGCGACCAGTCGCGAGTCGATGACCTTGGTGTCGTTGGCACCGCAGAAGGGACAGTGCATGGTGGCAGGCAACAAAAAATGGGAGGGCCATGGTAGCGCATCCCACTGGCAAGACAAGCCAAAGGCTTTACGGTATACAGAGGTTATTTATTGCGATGGATCTGCCGATGCCTCTACGCCCCCTGATTTTGCTGAGCCTGGTCGCGTTGCTCGCGGCCTGCGGCAGCGACAAGCCCAAGCCGGTGGCGCCCGTCGCGCCCGCCCCGAAAGCCGCCATCGGCGCCCAGCAGCCACTGGGGCCGCTGCCCGCCTACCAGCGTGAGCTGACCGGCACCGTGCTCGGCGCCCCGGCCGGCGCCGAGGTGGAGCTGGCCCTGCTGGCGGTGGATGAACGCGGCCGCCCGCAGCAACTGCTGGCCAGCGGCAAATGGAACGGCACGGGCAAGCCCCTGGGCTTCCAGCTGCGCTTCAACCCCGAGGCCTTCCCCACCAACCTGCGGGTGGAGCTGCGCGGCCGTGCCAGCCAGTCGGGGGTGCTGATCCTGCACCTCCCGGCGGTACCGGTGGCGCAGCCTGCCACCCAGGCCCTGGGCAACCTGCAGCTGCTGCAAGCGCCATGATCCACCTGCAACAGGCCTTGAGCGAGCTGCTGGGCGATGCGCAACTGGTCAGCACCGCGCTGCCCGACACCGATATCCGCCTGTGGCTGATCGACGGCGACAACATGGACCGCGCCTTCAGCCCCGAGGAAACCCGGCGCATCCTCCACGAGCCGCCCTATTGGAGCTTCTGCTGGGCCAGCGGCCTGGCCATGGCGCGCTTCCTGGCCGAGCAGCCGCACTGGGTAGCCGGCAAGCGCGTGCTGGATTTCGGCGCCGGTTCCGGCGTGGTGGCCATTGCCGCAGCCAAGGCCGGTGCCGCCGAGGTGGTGGCCTGCGACCTCGACCCGCTGGCCCTGGACGCCTGCCGCGCCAACGCCGCGCTCAACGGCGTGGCGCTGGGCTACTCGGCGGACTTCTTCGCCGAGGCCGACCGCTTCGACCTGATCCTGGTGGCCGACGTACTCTACGACCGCGCCAACCTGCCCCTGCTCGACCATTTCCTCAGCCGCGGGCGCCAGGCGCTGGTGGCCGACTCGCGGGTGCGCGACTTCAGCCACCCGGTCTACCAGCCGCTGGACCAGTTGCACGCCTGCACCTTGCCGGACCTGGCCGAGCCCCACGAGTTTCGCCACGTCAGCCTCTATCACGCGCAGCGCGGCTGAGGCGCTTCCGGCCAGCAGCGCCAGCCTTTATAGTGCGGGTATTACCGCTTTTTTCGAGATGCACGATGAGCCAGTCCACGCCGTATATTTTCGATGTCACCACTGCCACCTTCCAACAGGACGTGATCGACAAGTCGTTCGAACAGCCCGTGCTGGTGGACTTCTGGGCCGAGTGGTGCGCCCCCTGCAAGGTGCTGATGCCGCTGCTGGAAAAGATCGCCGAGAGCTACCAGGGCGAGCTGTTGCTGGCCAAGGTCAATTGCGACGTGGAGCAGGACATCGTCGCCCACTTCGGCATTCGCAGCCTGCCTACCGTGGTGCTGTTCAAGGAAGGCAAGCCGGTGGATGGTTTCGCCGAAGCGCGCCCGGAAGCCGAGATCCGCGCCATGCTGGAGCCGCATGTGCACATGCCCGAAGCTGCCGCCGCCGACCCGCTGGAAGCGGCCCAGGCGCTGTTCAACGAAGGCCAGTTCGCCAAGGCCGAGGAGATCCTGCGGGTGCTGCTGGGCGAAGATAACAGCAACGCCCTGGCACTGATCCTGTACGCCCGCTGCCTGGCCGAACGCAATGAGCTGGGTGAGGCCCAGGCCGTGCTGGACGCGGTCAAGGGCGACGAGCACAAGGCCGCCCTGGCCGGCGCCAAGGCGCAGCTGACCTTCCTGCGCCAGGCCGCCGACCTGCCCGACGTCGCCGACCTCAAGACCCGCGTCGCACAGAACCCGGGCGACGACGAGGCAGTATTCCAGCTGGCGATCCAGCAGCTGTCGCGCCAGCAGTACGAAGCAGCGCTGGACGCCCTGCTGAAACTGTTCGTGCGCAACCGCAGCTTCAACGAAGGCGTGGCGCACAAGACCCTGCTGCAGGTGTTCGAGCTGCTGGGCAATGATCACCCGCTGGTCACCACCTACCGCCGCAAGCTGTTCGCCGCCCTCTACTGAGTCATTCGACCCAGCAATACAGCGGCGCGTCGGCGCCGCTTTCCACCCGCACTTCCCGGCAATGGCGCAGGCGCACCAACAGGCGCTTGCCCGCTGCCACGCTGCCCGCCAGGCCTTCCAGCTGCCCCAGCAGTTCGGGGCCGCTGACCTGCCCTGCCTGTTGCACCAGTTGCAGCGTGGCCTGCCACAGGGCGTCGTCCTGCCCCGCCGGCTTGGCCGCCGGGGCTGCCGGAGCCTGGGCCTGCACGTTCAACTGCGCCCCCAGGTGCTGCCAGTCGGCGGCGTCCATCTCGATGGTCAGGTCCACCGGCCAGGCGCCGATGCTTCCACGAATTCGTAGCATGTTGAGTCCTCGTCTGCGAAGGGCCATGTTCCCATACCTGCGCAAACCCTGAACACCGTAGCCGCTGCCGAAGGCTGCGCTGGCCGGTGTGAATATCAGAGATATGGAGTGTGGCTGAGGGCCAGCGCAGCCTGGCGGCAGCGGCTACGCGCGGTGAAAAATTTCATCTGGGCCTTTATGGTGCTGGCACTTTAAAGTTGTTATAACGTTACAATTATTCATCTTTCCTCAGGACATTTTCATGCGCCGACTTCTGCTCGCCCTGCCCTTCGCGCTGCTTCCACTGGCCATTGCCCACGCCGACGACACCCCGGTAAAACACGGCAGCCTGGGCACGCATGAACACGGCACGGCCCGCGTCAACGCGGCGCTGGACGACCAGACCCTGGCGCTGGAACTGCAAAGCCCGGCCATGAACATCGTCGGCTTCGAACACCTGGCCACTACTGACACCGACAAGGCCGCCGTGGCCAAGGCCCGCGCCCTGCTGGAACAGCCCCTGGCGCTGTTCAACCTGCCGGCCGCCGCCGGTTGCAGCGTGGCCAGCCAGCACCTGCAAAGCCCGCTGTTCGGCGACGTGATGCCCGCCGAGGATGGCGACGATGACGACCACGATCACGACGAGCACGCCGCCGGTGCCGAGCATCACCATAGCGAGATCCACGCCAGCTACGAATTCACCTGCACCGCCCCGGACAAGCTCAAGGGCCTGGACCTGTCGCAGGTGTTCAAGACCTTCCCCGCCACCCACAAGGTGGTGGTGCAGATGATCGGCCCAGCTGGCCAGAAAGGCCTGGAAGCCACCCCGGACAACAGCACCCTGGGTTTCTGATGGCCAGCACAGCCCTTATCGAACTGCGCGACCTGCACTTTGCCTGGCCGCGCCAGCCGGCGCTGCTGGACATACCCGCGTTTCGCCTGGAAGCCGGCGAGACGCTGTTCCTCAAAGGCCCCAGCGGCAGCGGCAAGACCACCCTGCTGGGCCTGCTCGGCGGCGTGCAGAAGCCCGTGAGTGGCAGCGTGCAGGTGCTGGGCCATGAACTGGCTGACATGAGCCAGGGCCGCCGTGACCGCTTCCGCGTCGACCATACCGGCTACATCTTCCAGCAGTTCAACCTGCTGCCGTTCCTGTCGGTGCGCGAAAACGTCGAGCTGCCCTGCCACTTCTCGCGCCAGCGCGCCGAGCGGGCCAGACAGCGCCACGGCAGTATCGACCAGGCGGCGGCCACCCTGCTGGCGCACCTGGGCCTCACCGACCCGGCGCTGCTGCAGCGCCGCGCCGACACCTTGTCCATCGGCCAGCAGCAACGCGTGGCTGCGGCCCGCGCGCTGATCGGCCAGCCGGAACTGGTGATCGCCGACGAGCCCACCTCGGCGCTGGACTACGACGCCCGTGAAGCCTTCATTCGCCTGCTGTTCGCCGAATGCCGCGAGGCCGGCTCCAGCCTGCTGTTCGTCAGCCACGACCAGAGCCTGGCACCGCTGTTCGACCGCAGCCTGTCGCTGGCCGAACTCAACCGGGCCGTGCGCCCCGCCGCCCCTGGGGAAGTCTGATGTACCTGTTCCGTCTAGCCGTGGCCAGCCTGGCCAACCGGCGCTTCACCGCCTTCCTCACCGCGTTCGCCATTGCCCTGTCGGTGTGCCTGCTGCTGGCCGTGGAACGCGTGCGCACCGAAGCCCGCACCAGCTTTGCCAGCACCATCAGCGGCACCGACCTGATCGTCGGCGCCCGCTCGGGCTCGGTGAACCTGCTGCTGTATTCGGTGTTCCGCATCGGCAACGCCACCAACAACATTCGCTGGGACAGCTTCCAGCACTACGCCCACGACCCGCGGGTGAAATGGGCCATCCCCATGTCCCTGGGCGACTCGCACCGTGGCTACCGAGTGCTGGGCACCGACCAGTCGTACTTCGAGCATTACCAGTACGGCCATCACCAGCCGCTGGAAATGGCCGCCGGGCGCTTCTTCGCTAGCGACCCGTTCGAGGTGGTGCTCGGCGCAGAGGTAGCCGATGCGCTGCACTACAAGCTCGGTGACAGCCTGGTGCTGGCCCACGGCACCGCCGCCATCAGCCTGGTCAAGCACGACGACAAGCCGTTCACCGTGGTCGGCATCCTCAAGCGCACGGGCACGCCGGTGGACCGCACGCTACACATCAGCCTCGGTGGCATGGAGGCCATCCACATCGACTGGCACAACGGCGTGCCGGCCCGTGGCGCCGGGCGCATCAGCGCCGACCAGGCGCGCAACATGGACCTCACGCCCACCGCCATCACCGCCGTGATGCTGGGCCTGAACAACAAGATCTCGACCTTCGCCCTGCAACGCGAGATCAACGATTTTGTTGGCGAACCGCTGCTGGCAATCCTGCCCGGCGTGGCCCTGCAAGAGCTGTGGGGGTTGATGGGCACCGCCGAGAAAGCCTTGTTCGTGGTCTCGCTGTTCGTGGTGCTGACCGGGCTGATCGGCATGCTCACGGCCATCCTCACCAGCCTCAACGAGCGCCGGCGCGAGATGGCCATCCTGCGCTCGGTGGGCGCGCGCCCCTGGCATATCGCCAGCCTGCTGATACTGGAGGCTTTCTCCCTGGCGCTGTGCGGCATCGTCGCCGGGGTGGCGCTGCTGTATGCCGGCATCGCCGCGGCGCAGGGCTACGTGCAGGCCAATTATGGGCTGTACTTGCCGTTGTCGGCCCCCACGGCCTATGAATGGTCGCTGCTGGGCATTATCCTCGCCGCAGCCCTGGTCATGGGCGCCGTACCGGCCTGGCGTGCCTACCGGCAGTCACTGGCCGACGGCCTGTCCATCCACCTGTGAGCCGTGCCCGATGAAAGCTGCCTTGCTGTTTGTATTGATGATCGCCGCCCCCGGCCTGTGGGCGGCCACGGCGCCGCGCGAGCTGACCTGGGCGGAGATGATTCCGCCCGACGCGCCGAAAATCGCCCCACAGATGACGCCCCTGCACGACCTGTCGAAGATGGGCTCGGACATGGAGTCGGCGCCAGCGGTCAAGCAGCAACAGCCCGACGCCCCGGTGGTGAAGGCACTGGACGGCCAAAACGTGAAGATGCCGGGGTTCATCGTGCCGCTGGAGGTCAGCGATGACGGGCGCACCACCGACTTCCTGCTGGTGCCGTACTACGGCGCCTGCATCCACGTGCCGCCGCCGCCTTCGAACCAGATCGTCCACGTGACCAGCCAGGTCGGGGTCAAGCTCGACGACCTGTACCAGGCGTTCTGGGTAGAGGGCACGATGCGCGTGAAGCGCTCAGACAGCGAGCTGGCCGACGCCGGCTACCAGATGGAAGCCGACAAGATTTACATCTACGAGCTGCCGGAATAACCCGCCAGGTAAAAATTACAGTTTTATTGAGCTGGGTCAAAACCCTTGATCCAGAGCTTTCCTACCATCGGCCAAGGCTTTTTCCCCTCGTCCGATGGAGACCCGATGAACACCAAACTGCTAGGGGCCTCGCTGATCAGCGCCGCCCTGTTCACCCCGCTTGCCCACGCTCACCAGGCCGGGGACTTCATCGTCCGCGCGGGCGCGATCGAGACCGCGCCCAACGAGGACAGCGGCAACCTCAAGCTCGACGGCGCCAAGGTCTCCGGCACCAAGGCGACCCTGGGCAACGACACCCAACTGGGCCTGACCTTCGCCTACATGCTCACCGACCATGTGGGCGTGGAACTGCTGGCGGCCACGCCGTTCCAGCACAAGGTCGGGGTCAAGGGCGTGAGCGCCGCCACCGGCGTGGCCGGCCTGGACGGCAAGCTGGCTGACATCAAGCAGCTGCCACCCACCCTGTCGCTGCAGTACTACCCCATGGAGCCCAGCTCCAAATTCCAGCCTTATGCGGGCGTGGGCCTGAACTACACCTGGTTCTACGGCGAAGACCTGACCAGCGACCGCAAGGCCGAAGGTTTCAGCAACCTGAACCTGAAGAACTCGTGGGGCTGGGCAGCCCAGGTGGGCGCGGACTACATGCTGACCGACCACATCATGCTCAACGCCGCGGTGTGGTACGTGGACATCGACACCCAGGCCAGCGTCGACGGCCCGACCGCGCTGGGCGTGGGCCGCACCAAGGTCAACGTGGACGTGGACCCGTGGGTCTACATGGTGGGCGTGGGTTACAAGTTCTGATGTGAACGGCTACACCACGATCGCGTAGCCGCTGCCGCCAGGCTGCGCTGGCCCGTTGCCTCGCTGGAGATCTCCAGCGGCTACCAGGGCCAGCGCAGCCTGCGGCGGCGGCTACGGGGTCACAGGCCCAGCAGGTTGCGCAGGCCGATGGCCATCGGGGTGATTGCCGGCAGGGTGAAGCGCTGCAGCAGGCGCGAGTTGTTCGCCCTGGAATGCTTGATATCGCCAGGGCGTGCATCGCCGTAGCTGACCACGGGCAGGCTGCCCAGCACGGTCTTCAACTCAGCCAGCAACTGGTTGAGGCTCATGGCCTGGTTCAGGCCCACGTTGATCGCCCCTTCCTCGACGCTCGGCGCTTCCAGCGCCTGCAGCAGCACCGCCACCAGGTCCCCCACGTAGATGAAGTCGCGCGTCTGCTCGCCATCGCCATACAGGTTGATGGGCAGGTTTTGCTGGGCGCGCTCGCAGAAGATGCTGATGACCCCGGAGTACGGCGAGGACGGATCCTGGCGCGGCCCGAAGACGTTGAAGAAGCGGAAGATCACCGGTTCCAGGCCGTGCTGGCGGCGGTAGAAGTCCAGGTAGTGCTCGCTGGCCAGCTTGTCCGAGGCGTAGGGGGTCAACGGCGCCTTGGGGGTGTCCTCGCCGATGGCCTCGCCTTCACCGTTGTTGCCGTACACGGCAGCGCTGGAGGCGAATACCACGCGCTTGATGCCCGCGACGCGCATGGCCTCGCAGACGTTCAAGGTGCCGATGAAGTTGGCCTGGTGCGTACGCACCGGGTCGTCCACCGAGGCCTGCACCGAAGCCACGGCGGCCAGGTGCACCACCGCCTGGCAACCATGGGCGGCACGGGCCACCAGGGCGGCATCGGCAACGTCGCCTTCGATGAGCTCTACCCGTGGGTTGTCCAGTGGCAGGTTGCTGCGCTTGCCCATGGAAAGGTCGTCGAGAATCCGCACCGCATGGCCTTTCTCCAACAGCGCGTCCACAAGGTTCGAGCCGATGAAGCCAGCGCCCCCGGTGATCAGTACAGGTGCATCAACCATGTCGGTAATATCTATCCAATAGGCTTGGGAGGCCCGAGCGCCAGGCGCGCGGCTTGATCCCGAAGGTGTGAAGGATTTTCTTGCAGGCCAGCACCGCATGCTGCGGCTCATCGGCGGCGTCAGGGCGGGCGGCGTGCGCCTGGGCCGTGGGCGCCTCGATGGCCAACGGGTGCAGGCTCGCCGCTTCGCTGATGATCGCCTGCCCCAGCGCCAGCGGCGTGGTGGCCTCGTTGCCGGCGTAGTGATACGTGCCCCACAGTGGCGCCGCGCAATCGAGTTGCTTGAGCACCGAGATAATCACCCGCGCGGCGTCGTCCACCGGCGTCGGGTTGCCACGGCGGTCATCGGCCAGGTGAATTTCCTGGGGCTGTTCGGCACGGGTGAGGAAACGCCCCAGCACGCCGTCCACGCTGTCATCCAGCAACCAGCCGAAACGCAGCAGCACATGCTGCGGGCAGGTAGCCCGCACGCTCTGCTCGATGCGCCACAGGGCCTGGCCGCGCAGCCCCAGGGGCACGGGCTCGTCCTTCTCGCTGTACGCCGTGGCGCGCGAGCCGTCGAACACCCGATAGCTGGAAGGCTGCACGAGGATGATCTGGTGGTGCTGGCACAACTGCGCCAGGCGCTCTACCGAGCGCTCCTGCTGGGCCAGCCGGGCTTCGCTGACGCTCTCGGCCTGGAACCAGTCGAAATAGTAGGCAAGGTTGATCAGCGCATCGGGGCGGGTGTCATCGAGCAGCTGGGTCAGGCTCGCCGCATCCCAACCGTTTTCAGGTGGGCGCGGAGCAAGGAAGCCGATGTCTTCCTCCGCCCCGAGACGAATCAGCGCTTGCCCAAGGGCATTACCGCCGCCCAACAGCATAAGGCGCATTCGCATAGAGTCAGCAGGTCCGGTCCGTTAAGTCTGTGAGCCAGGGATTGCCGGGGGCCAGGGCCACGCGGCGATCGGTCAAGAGGCTTATGTTATTGCATTTTGCGGATTTGTGCTGCGGGGATCAATCGGCAACCGTTGCAGGGTATTGGACATTAGCCTTAGTTTCATCAAGGGATCCGAAGCTGCCTTTATGATGGTTGCACGCAACGGCTCGCCTGTCTGAAGCCTGCTGCGAAGGATGAATGGATTTGCTGATGAAACTGCGCCACCTGCTTACCACCTGCACCGCCGCCCTGCTGCTGGCCGGCACCCAACTGGCCAGCGCCACCACCATGAAGGTCAGCACCGACGCCTTTGCCGAAGGCGGCAAGGTCAATGTCAGCGCCGCCGATACCCCGGCCGAGTGCGGTTCGGGCAAGCGCCACAACCCGCAGGTGTCATGGAGCGAGCTGCCCGCTGGCACTCAATCGATGGCGGTGCTGATTCTTGACGTGGACGGGCACAACGGCCTGGGCGTCAGCCACTGGGTGACCTACAACATTCCAGCCCAGCGTGGCGGGATCAAGGAAGGCGAGGCGCTGGTCAGCGTGCCGGGCATCACCGTGGGCAAGAACATTGCCGGGACCGCCGATTTCCGAGGCTTCTGCCCAGCCCCGGGGGATCAGCCGCATCATTACGTGCTGACGGTGATTGCCACCGACCTCAAGCCTGGCGCGCTGCCTGAAGGGCTGACCCGCGAAGAGCTGATGGCGCGCCTGGCGGGCCATGCGTTGGCGGGGCGTAACGTGGTTGGCCTGTACGGGCATTGACGTTATAGCAGCGGCGGGGCGGCCATCCGCCGCCAGGCCGCGTCATCGGCGCCGCCGGCTTGCAGGCTCAGCTCGGCGTTGCGGGACGCAGCCTGCGGCAGCTGCTACGGGCTTTTGGGTCAAAAAAAACCCCCGCTAGGCGGGGGCTTTTTTGATGGCAGCAATCAGAACGGAATATCGTCGTCGAAGCTGTCGAAGTCAGCAGCAGGTTGCGGGGCAGCCTGTTGCGGCGCTGGGCGCGACTGTTGTGGCGCGGCCTGCTGAGGACGTGGAGCCTGCTGGCGCGGGGCCGACTGCTGGTAGTTGTTGCCGCCCTGGCCCTGGTCGCCCTGTTGTGGACGGCCGCCCAGCAGCTGCATGGTGCCCTGCATGTCGACGATGATTTCAGTGGTGTAGCGCTTGATGCCGTCTTTTTCCCACTCGCGGGTCTGCAGCTTGCCTTCGATGTAAACCTGCGAACCCTTGCGCAGGTATTCGCCGGCGATCTCGGCAACCTTGCCGAACATCGACACGCGGTGCCATTCGGTGCGCTCGACCTTCTGGCCGCTCTGCTTGTCGGTCCACTGCTCGCTGGTAGCCAGGCTCAGGTTGGTGACAGCGTTGCCGTTGGGCAGGTAGCGGACTTCAGGATCCTGACCGCAAGTACCGACCAAAATGACTTTGTTAACCCCACGGGCCATAACATTCTCCTAGGCTTGGCACGTCTCTGGGCCTGGGTTGACCAGGCGCTCCAGGGAAGCACGATCCAAAATTTCTGTATCCAGTTTGATATAGATGGCGGCTTCTTCTGCCACCACCACTGCATCTGTTACACCCGGTACTGCCTTGAGGCGCTCGGTGAGGCCCGCTTCGCGTATCGCCTCTGGCGACAGGGGCAAGCGCAGGCTCGTCACGTACGGTGGTTCACGCATAGTAACAGCTATGGCCAACCAAATCGCCAACAGCCCGGCGCAGCCGATGAATACCACATTCAAGCCGCCGTGCTGGAACAACCAGCCACCGAGGATGCCACCCAGGGCCGCGCCCAGGAACTGGCTGGTGGAGTACACGCCCATGGCCGTGCCCTTGCCGCCGGCCGGCGACACCTTGCTGATCAGCGACGGCAGCGAAGCTTCCAGCAGGTTGAAGGCGGTGAAGAACACCACGGTGCCAACCACCAGTTCCGTCAGCGTGTTGCCGAAGGCCCAGAAAAACAGCTCGGTGAGCATCAGGGTGGCGACCGCACCAATCAGCACGCGCTTCATCTTGCGCTTTTTTTCGCCGTAGATGATGAACGGAATCATCCCGAAAAAAGATACCAGCAAGGCGGTCAGGTAAACCCACCAGTGCTGCTCTTTCGGCAGCCCGGCGCGCTCCACCAGGGCCAGCGGCAAGGCCACGAAGCTCGCCATCAGGATGGCGTGCAGCACGAAGATCCCCACGTCCAGGCGCAGCAGGTCCGGGTGCTTGAGGGTCGGCAGCAGCGCCTGCCGGGCCACGCCCGACTCACGGTGGGTGAAGTGGCTGGAGGCACTGGGCACCACGAAGGCGATCAGGGCGATACCCACCAGGGCCATCACCGCGGTGACGATGAACAGCCCGGACAAGCCGAACGCGCGCGTCACCAGCGGGCCCACCACCATGGCCACGGCGAACGACACGCCGATGCTCATGCCGATGGTGGCCATGGCCTTGGTGCGGTGCTGCTCGCGGGTCAGGTCCGACAGCAGGGCCATGACCGCCGCGGAAATCGCCCCGGCGCCTTGCAGCACCCGACCGGCGATGACGCCCCAGATGGAGTCGGCATGGGCCGCCAGCAGGCTGCCCAGGGCAAAGATCACCAGGCCGATGTAGATCACCGGGCGACGGCCGATGCGGTCGGAAATAATGCCGAATGGAATTTGCAGGAATGCCTGGGTCAGGCCGTAGGCGCCGATGGCGAAGCCGATCAGGGCCGGGGTGGCGCCGGCCAGGTCCATGCCGTAGGTGGCCAGTACTGGCAACACCATGAACATGCCCAGCATGCGGAATGCGAACACCAGGGCCAGGCCGCCAGCCGCGCGGGTCTCGCTGCCGCTCATGCGTTCGCTGTGGAGATCGTGCATGGAAAAACCTCGTGTGAACCGGCGGCGATTCTACCAGTCCCAACGATAGAGGGGGTATATGGCGACGCTTTGCCGCGCAGTTGTCATGTATGGCATCAGGGATGTCATCCGATAGTGTGCATCCATCCAGTATTTGGCTTTATACTCCTGTGTTTACGCCCGCCGTGCGAGGCCACTCTTGGACAAGATCCTGATTCGTGGGGCTCGAACCCACAACCTGAAGAACATCGACCTGACCCTGCCACGGGACAAGCTGATCGTCATCACCGGGCTGTCCGGCTCCGGCAAGTCATCGCTGGCGTTCGACACGCTGTACGCCGAGGGCCAGCGCCGCTACGTGGAGTCGCTGTCGGCCTACGCGCGGCAGTTCCTGTCGATGATGGAAAAGCCCGACGTCGACACCATCGAAGGCCTGTCGCCGGCCATCTCCATCGAGCAGAAGTCGACCTCCCACAACCCGCGCTCCACGGTCGGCACCATCACCGAGATCTACGACTACCTGCGCCTGCTGTATGCACGCGTAGGCACGCCGCGTTGCCCGGACCACGACATCCCCCTGGAAGCCCAGACCGTCAGCCAGATGGTCGACCTGGTACTGGCCCAGCCCGAAGGCAGCAAGCTGATGCTGCTGGCGCCGGTGATTCGCGAGCGCAAGGGCGAACACCTGGCTATCTTCGAGGAGCTGCGCGCCCAGGGCTTCGTCCGTGCGCGCATCAACGGCCGCCTGCACGAGCTGGATGAACTGCCCAAGCTGGACAAGCAGAAGAAGCACACCATCGAGGTGGTGGTGGACCGCTTCAAGGTCCGCGAAGACCTGCAACAGCGCCTGGCCGAGTCGTTCGAGACCGCGCTGAAGCTGGCCGACGGCATCGCCCTGGTGGCATCCATGGACGAGGAGCCGTTTGAGGAGATGATCTTCTCGGCGCGCTTCGCCTGCCCCATCTGCGGCCACGCCATCAGCGAGCTTGAACCCAAGCTGTTCTCCTTCAACAACCCGGCCGGCGCCTGCCCGACCTGCGACGGCCTGGGCGTGAAGCAGTTCTTCGACGCCAAGCGCCTGGTGAACGGCGAGTTGACTCTGGCCGAGGGCGCCATACGCGGCTGGGACCGGCGCAACGTCTACTACTTCCAGATGCTGGGCTCGCTGGCCTCGCACTACAAGTTCAGCCTGGAGAAGCCGTTCAACGACCTGCCCGCCGACAAGCAGAAAATCCTGCTGCACGGCAGCGGCAGCCAGAACGTCGACTTCAAGTACCTCAACGACCGCGGCGACATCGTCAAGCGCTCGCACCCGTTCGAAGGCATCGTGCCGAACCTGGAACGCCGCTACCGCGAGACCGAGTCGGCCACCGTGCGCGAAGAGCTGGCCAAGTTCCTCAGCACCCAGCCCTGCCCGGACTGCCGCGGCACGCGCCTGCGCCGTGAAGCGCGGCACGTGTGGGTGGGCGAGAAGACCCTGCCGGCCGTCACCGGCCTGCCGATCGGCGACGCCACCGACTACTTCGAAGGCCTGAGCCTGACCGGTCGCCGTGGCGAGATCGCCGACAAGATCCTCAAGGAGATCCGCGAGCGCCTGCAGTTCCTGGTCAACGTGGGGCTGGACTATCTGACCCTGGACCGCAGCGCCGACACCCTGTCCGGCGGCGAGGCCCAGCGCATCCGCCTGGCCAGCCAGATCGGCGCCGGCCTGGTGGGGGTGATGTACATCCTCGACGAGCCGTCCATCGGCCTGCACCAACGCGACAACGACCGCCTGCTGGGCACCCTCAAGCACCTGCGCGACATCGGCAACACGGTGATCGTGGTCGAGCACGACGAAGACGCCATTCGCCTGGCCGACTACGTGGTGGACATCGGCCCGGGCGCCGGCGTGCACGGCGGTAACATCGTCGCCGAGGGCACCGCCCAGGAGGTCATGGACCACCCCGACTCGCTGACCGGCAAATACCTGTCGGGCCGCGTGAAGATCGCGGTGCCGGCCGAGCGCACGCCGCGCAACAAGAAGCTGCAACTGACCCTCAAGGGCGCCCGCGGCAACAACCTGCGCAACGTCGACCTGGAAATCCCCATCGGCTTGCTGACCTGCGTCACCGGTGTGTCCGGCTCGGGCAAGTCGACGCTGATCAACAACACCCTGTTCCCGCTCAGCGCCACCGCCCTGAACGGCGCCACCACCCTGGAAGCCGCGGCCCATGACAGCTGCGACGGCCTGCAGCACCTGGACAAGGTGGTGGACATCGACCAGAGCCCCATCGGCCGCACGCCACGCTCCAACCCGGCGACCTACACCGGACTGTTCACGCCGATCCGCGAGCTGTTCGCCGGCGTGCCGGAATCGCGCTCGCGCGGCTACGGCCCGGGGCGCTTCTCGTTCAACGTCAAGGGCGGCCGCTGCGAGGCGTGCCAGGGCGACGGCCTGATCAAGGTGGAGATGCACTTCCTGCCCGACATCTACGTGCCGTGCGACGTGTGCAAGAGCAAGCGCTACAACCGCGAGACCCTGGAGATCAAGTACAAGGGCAAGAGCATCCACGAGGTGCTGGAAATGACCATCGAGGAAGCCCGCGAGTTCTTCGATGCCGTGCCGGCCCTGGCGCGCAAACTGCAGACGCTGATGGACGTGGGGCTTTCCTACATCAAGCTGGGCCAGTCGGCGACGACCTTGTCGGGCGGCGAGGCGCAACGGGTCAAGCTGTCCCGCGAGCTATCCAAGCGCGACACCGGCAAGACCCTGTACATCCTCGACGAACCCACCACGGGCCTGCACTTCGCCGACATCCAGCAGCTGCTGGACGTGCTGCACCGCCTGCGCGACCACGGCAACACCGTGGTGGTGATCGAGCACAACCTGGACGTGATCAAGACCGCCGACTGGATCGTCGACCTGGGGCCGGAAGGCGGCTCCAAGGGCGGCATGATCATCGGCTGTGGCACCCCGGAGCAGGTGGCGGAGATGAAGCAGTCCTACACTGGGCACTACCTCAAGCCATTGCTTGAGCGTGACCGCGCGTAAACCTGCTGACGCGGCCTGCGGCCGCTGCTACATCGCGAAAGGACCACCGCGTAGTATTGATTCCACGCGGTGCCCTTTTCGCGGATGAAACCGAATGGCCGGCCCAGCTCCCATAAAGACAATCCCGTAGCAGCGGCCGCAGGCCGCGTCAAAGCCCCCCACAGAATGAAAAAGCCCCGCCATCGTGAGATGGCGGGGCTTTTTTCGTGCCGCGTCGCTTAGAACTGCGACTGCAGGTAGTTCTGCAGGCCGATGGACTTGATCAGGCCCAACTGCTTCTCCAGCCAGTAGGTGTGATCTTCCTCGGTGTCGGACAGCTGCAGCCGCAGGATGTCGCGGGTGACGTAGTCCTTGTGCTGCTCGCACAGGGCGATGCCCTTGCACAGCGCAGCGCGCACCTTGTACTCCAGGCGCAGGTCAGCTTCGAACATGCTCGGTACGTCGGTGCCGATGTCCAGGTCGTCGGGGCGCATGCGTGGCGTGCCCTCGAGCATCAGGATGCGGCGCATCAAGGCGTCGGCATGACCTGCCTCTTCTTCCATCTCGTGGTTGATGCGCTCGTAAAGCTTGCTGAAACCCCAGTCCTCGTACATCCGCGAGTGGATGAAATACTGATCACGCGCAGCCAGCTCGCCGGTCAGCAGCGTGTTCAGATAATCGATTACGTCCGGGTGCCCTTGCATCGCCCTACATCTCCTTGCTTGAAAGTGGATAGTTTGAACCAAGGCCGAGCGAACGTCACGGAGAGAAAGCTGAAAAATCGCAAAAAAGCAGAGAAAACCAGATGATTGGCAGCGAAAAACCGCCCAAATGAGGGCGGTTCTCCTTAGCATTTCGACTTAGCCGCGTTTTGCTTCCAACGCGCGGGCAACACCCTCGCCGTAGGCCTGGTCAGCCTGGTAGAAGTACGGCAACTGACGCTCGATCACATCGCCGGAAACGCCACTCATTGCGTTAGCGATGTTGTCGATCAGCAAGGCTTGCTGCGCTTCGTTCATCAAACGGAACAGCGCGCCGGCCTGGCTGAAGTAGTCGCCGTCAGTGCGGTGATCGTAGCGGTCTGCTGCACCGCTCAAGGCCAGCGACGGTTCGGCGTATTGCGGCGCCTGTTTGGGCGCATCGCTGTAGCTGTTGGGCTCGTAGTTCGGCGCTGCGCCACCGTTGCTGCCAAACGCCATGGAGCCGTCACGCTGGTAGGAGTTCACCGGGCTGCGTGGCGCGTTCACCGGCAACTGCTGGTGGTTGGTGCCTACACGGTAGCGGTGCGCGTCGGCGTAGGCGAACACGCGGCCTTGCAGCATACGGTCCGGCGACAGCCCCACGCCCGGCACCATGTTGCTCGGCCCGAACGCCGCCTGCTCGACTTCGGCGAAGTAGTTCTGCGGGTTGCGGTTGAGCTCCAGCAGGCCCACCTCGATCAGCGGGAACTCCTTCTGCGACCAGGTCTTGGTCACGTCGAAGGGGTTCTCCCGATGCGCGTTGGCCTGGGCCTCGGTCATGACCTGGATGCACACGCGCCATTGCGGGTACTCACCGCGCTCGATGGCTTCGAACAGGTCACGCTGGGCGTAGTCCGGGTCGGTGCCGGCGATGCGCGCAGCGTCGGCCGGGGCCAGGTTCTTGATGCCCTGTACGCTCTTGTAGTGCCACTTGACCCAGTGGCGCTCACCTTTGGCGTTGATCAGGCTGTAGGTGTGGCTGCCGAAGCCGTGCATGAAGCGGTAGCCGTCCGGGATGCCGCGGTCGGAGAAGAGAATGGTGACCTGGTGCAGCGCTTCCGGCGAGTGCGACCAGAAATCCCACATGGCCTGGGCGCTTTTCAGGTTGCTTTGCGGCAGGCGCTTCTGGGTGTGGATAAAGTCGGGAAACTTCAGCGGATCGCGGATGAAGAACACCGGCGTGTTGTTGCCGACGATGTCCCAGTTGCCTTCCTCGGTGTAGAACTTGAGGGCGAAGCCGCGTGGGTCGCGCTCGGTGTCGGCCGAACCACGCTCGCCACCCACGGTAGAAAAGCGCAGGAAGGTCGGAGTCTGCTTGCCCACGTCCGAGAACAGCTTGGCGCAGGTCAGGTCAGTGATGTCGCGGGTCACGGTGAAGGTGCCGTAGGCGCCCGAACCCTTGGCGTGCACGCGGCGCTCAGGGATGTTCTCGCGGTTGAAGTGCGCGAGCTTTTCGATCAGGTGGAAGTCGTCCAGCAGCAAAGGCCCACGGGGACCGGCGGAACGCGAATTCTGGTTGTCGGCTACGGGGGCGCCGCTGGCGGTGGTGAGAATCTTGCTCTGGCTCATGCTGTGTCTTCCTCTGTCAGACCTGATATGACCGGGCTAATCGGCTTCGGTGGTCAGTATCATTTAGAGGGGTTACAACATCTAATTTATAGATCTTTTGTGCTCGATAGATTTTCGCAATGTCTCGCGAACGAGTAATAGACGGGCACAAAAAAACCGGGCACTAGGCCCGGTTTTCTTGAACAGCTTTTTCGTCTTACTCAGCAGCTTCTACAGCGCCGCCGACAGGACGATCGACCAGCTCGACGTACGCCATAGGAGCGTTGTCGCCAGCGCGGAAACCGCACTTCAGGATGCGCAGGTAGCCGCCTTCACGGGTGGCGTAGCGCTTGCCCAGGTCGTTGAACAGTTTGCCAACCATTTCTTTCGAACGAGTACGGTCGAAAGCCAGACGGCGGTTAGCAACGCTGTCTACCTTGGCCAGGGTGATCAGCGGCTCGGCAACGCGGCGCAGTTCCTTGGCTTTCGGCAGGGTAGTCTTGATCAGCTCGTGCTCGAACAGCGACACCGCCATGTTCTGGAACATAGCCTTGCGGTGAGAGCTGGTACGGCTCAGGTGACGTCCACTTTTACGATGACGCATGGTTCATTCCTTACCAAACTTACGTTCGGTGATTACGACGATCAGGCAGTCGCCTTGTCGTCCTTCTTAAGACTTGCAGGCGGCCAGTTGTCGAGGCGCATGCCGAGGGACAGACCGCGGGAGGCCAGAACGTCCTTGATTTCAGTCAAGGATTTCTTGCCCAGGTTCGGAGTCTTCAACAGTTCTACTTCGGTACGCTGAATCAGGTCGCCGATGTAGTAAATGTTTTCCGCCTTAAGGCAGTTAGCCGAACGTACAGTCAGTTCCAGATCGTCAACCGGGCGAAGCAGGATCGGGTCGATCTCATCTTCTTGCTCGATTACAACAGGTTCGCTGTCACCTTTGAGGTCCACGAACGCAGCCAGCTGCTGTTGCAGGATGGTTGCGGCGCGACGGATAGCCTCTTCAGGATCCAGGGTACCGTTGGTTTCCAGATCAATTACCAGCTTGTCCAGGTTGGTACGCTGTTCGACACGGGCGTTTTCCACCACGTATGCGATACGGCGAACCGGGCTGAACGAGGAGTCCAGCTGCAAGCGACCAATGCTGCGGCTTTCGTCTTCATCGCTCTGACGCGAATCGGCCGGTTCATAACCACGACCACGAGCTACAACGAGCTTCATGTTCAAGGCGCCGTTAGACGCCAGGTTGGCGATTACGTGATCGGGGTTAACGATCTCGACATCATGATCCAGCTGAATATCGGCAGCGGTAACCACCCCCGAACCCTTCTTCGACAAGGTCAGCGTAACTTCGTCACGACCGTGCAGCTTGATAGCCAGACCTTTCAGGTTCAACAGGATTTCGATTACGTCTTCCTGTACACCTTCGATGGCGCTGTACTCGTGGAGCACACCGTCAATCTCGGCCTCGACTACTGCACAGCCGGGCATTGAGGACAACAGGATGCGGCGCAGCGCGTTGCCCAGGGTATGGCCGAAACCACGCTCGAGAGGCTCGAGCGTGATTTTAGCGCGGGTTGGACTGACGACCTGCACATCAATGTGGCGGGGCGTCAGGAACTCATTTACCGAAATCTGCATGGATGCACCTATTTTCTAGCCCTTACTTGGAGTAGAGCTCGACAATCAGGCTTTCGTTGATGTCGGCGGACAGATCACTGCGAGCAGGAACGTTCTTGAAAACGCCCGATTTCTTCTCAGTGTCAACGTCTACCCACTCAACGCGGCCACGCTGGGCGCACAGCTCAAGGGCCTGAACGATGCGCAGCTGGTTCTTCGATTTCTCGCGAACCGCGACCACGTCACCCTGACGAACCTGGTAGGACGGGACGTTTACAGTCTTGCCATTAACGCTGATCGCTTTGTGCGAAACCAGCTGGCGGGACTCGGCACGGGTAGCACCGAAGCCCATACGGTAAACGACGTTGTCCAGACGGCATTCGAGCAGTTGCAGCAGGTTCTCACCAGTAGCGCCTTTCTTGCCGGCTGCTTCTTTGTAGTAACCGCTGAACTGACGCTCGAGAACGCCGTAAATACGACGGACCTTCTGCTTTTCACGCAGTTGGGTGCCGTAGTCGGACTGGCGACCGCGGCGCTGGCCGTGGATACCTGGGGCTGCTTCGATATTGCACTTCGATTCCAGAGCGCGAACGCCACTTTTCAGGAACAGGTCAGTGCCTTCACGACGAGCCAGTTTGCATTTTGGACCAATGTAACGAGCCATTATCTATCGTCTCCTGAATTACACGCGGCGCTTCTTCGGCGGACGGCACCCGTTATGCGGGATTGGCGTCACGTCGGTGATGCTGGCGATCTTGTAGCCGCAGCCGTTCAAAGCACGGACAGCGGATTCACGACCTGGACCTGGACCTTTGACGTTTACGTCGAGGTTTTTCAGGCCATATTCCAGCGCAGCTTGACCAGCACGCTCAGCAGCTACTTGAGCAGCGAACGGGGTGGACTTGCGGGAACCGCGGAAACCCGAACCGCCGGAGGTAGCCCAGGACAGGGCGTTACCTTGACGATCGGTAATGGTCACGATGGTGTTGTTGAAAGACGCGTGGATGTGGGCGATGCCATCAACCACTGTCTTTTTTACTTTTTTACGAGGACGAGCAGCAGGTTTTGCCATGACTAGATTCCTGTCGATTCGCTGGTGCGATTACTTGCGGATCGGCTTACGCGGACCTTTACGGGTACGCGCGTTGGTCTTGGTACGCTGACCGCGTACTGGAAGACCACGACGATGACGCAGGCCACGGTAGCAGCCCAGATCCATCAAGCGCTTGATTTTCATGTTGATTTCGCGGCGCAGATCACCTTCAGTGGTGAACTTCGCCACTTCGCCACGCAGCTGTTCAATCTGCTCGTCGCTCAGATCCTTGATCTTTGCGGCTGGGTTGACCCCAGTGTCTGCACAGATCTTCTGTGCAGTTGTGCGACCAACACCATAGATGTAGGTCAGCGAGATAACAGTGTGCTTGTTATCTGGAATGTTGACGCCTGCAATACGGGCCATTCAGTGGGACTCCAATTGACAGCTACCTACGCCCCGGAAGCCAAGAAATAGGGCGCGAGATAATATCGCTGTAATAACAAATAATCAACCCAGCAGCGCACTAGCTGCTGGGCTTGTAGCACAGATCACACTCAGCCTTGGCGCTGTTTGTGACGTGGTTCCGCGCTGCAAATTACTCGAACGACACCTTCGCGGCGAATAATTTTGCAGTTGCGGCACAGCTTTTTCACCGATGCACGAACTTTCATCACCAACTCCTCGAACCTTATGGGTCTTCAGCGCAGCAAACCGCTGCCGCCGTAGCCCTTCAGGTTGGCTTTCTTCATCAGGGATTCGTACTGGTGTGAAACGAGGTGCGATTGTACTTGGGACATGAAGTCCATCACAACCACTACCACGATCAGCAACGAGGTCCCGCCAAGGTAGAACGGTACGTTTGCCGCGACCACCAGGAACTGGGGAAGCAGACAGACGGCCGTCATGTAGAGAGCACCGAACATGGTCAAACGGGTCAGAACGCCATCAATGTAGCGCGCCGACTGCTCGCCAGGACGGATGCCCGGAATAAAGGCACCGGACTTCTTCAGGTTTTCCGCTACGTCTTTCGGATTGAACATCAACGCCGTATAGAAGAAGCAGAAGAAAATAATCCCTGCACTAAACAGCAGAATATTCAACGGCTGACCAGGAGCGATCGACTGCGAGAGATCCTGCAGCCAGCCCATACCAGCAGACTGACCGAACCAGGCACCCAGCGAAGCCGGGAACAGCAAAATGCTGCTCGCGAAAATAGCAGGAATCACACCCGCCATGTTCACTTTCAGCGGCAAGTGGCTCGTCTGCGCGGCGAAGACCTTGCGGCCCTGCTGACGCTTGGCGTAGTGAACAGCAATACGACGCTGACCACGCTCGATGAACACCACGAAACCGATAATCGCTACTGCCAGCACACCGACAGCTACCAAGGCGAAAATGTTGATATCACCCTGACGCGCAGACTCGAAAGACTGCCCGACTGCTCTCGGAAGACCGGCGACGATACCCGAAAAAATCAACATCGAGATACCGTTGCCAACACCGCGCTCGGTAATCTGCTCGCCCAGCCACATCATGAACATCGCACCTGCCACGAAGGTGGCGACTGCGACGAAATAGAAGCTAATGCCTGCAGAGAACGAAACACCCTGGTTGGCCAAGCCAATGGCCATGCCAGTTGCTTGAACCAAAGCCAGGATGACGGTGCCGTAGCGGGTGTACTGGCTGATCTTGCGACGGCCAGCTTCACCTTCCTTCTTCAACTGCTCCAGCTGCGGGCTGACGACGGTCATCAGTTGCATGATGATCGATGCCGAGATGTACGGCATGATCCCCAGTGCAAAGATGCTCATACGCTCCAGCGCGCCGCCGGAAAACATGTTGAACAAGCTAAGAATGGTCCCCTCATTCTGTCGAAACAGGTCCGCCAGACGGTCCGGGTTGATACCTGGAACTGGGATGTGCGCGCCGATTCGGTAGACGATAATCGCCAGGAACAGGAAACGCAGACGAGCCCAGAGTTCGGACAACCCGCCTTTGCCTAGCGCTGAGAGAGCACCTTGCTTAGCCATTTATTCCTCGAACTTGCCGCCAGCTGCTTCGATAGCCGCACGCGCACCTTTGGTGGCTGCGATGCCCTTGATGGTGACTGCGCGAGTAACTTCGCCCGACAGCATGATTTTCACACGCTGAACGTTCTGGTTAATCACGTTGGCATCCTTCAGGGACTGAACGGTTACCACGTCGCCTTCCACTTTGGCCAGCTCGGACAGACGCACTTCTGCGCGGTCCATGGCTTTCAGGGAAACGAAGCCGAATTTCGGCAGACGACGGTGCAGCGGCTGTTGACCGCCTTCAAAGCCTGGAGCAATGGTGCCACCGGAGCGCGAGGTCTGACCTTTGTGACCACGGCCACCAGTCTTACCCAAACCGCTACCGATACCACGGCCCGGACGATGCTTCTCGCGACGGGAACCCGGCGCTGGACTCAGATCATTGAGTTTCATCGATTAGCCCTCAACGCGCAGCATGTAGTAAGCCTTGTTGATCATCCCGCGGTTCTCGGGAGTATCCTGGACTTCTACAGTGTGACCGATGCGACGCAGACCCAGACCCTTAACGCACAGTTTGTGGTTAGGGATGCGGCCGGTCATGCTTTTGATCAGCGTAACTTTAACGGTAGCCATGATCAGACGATCTCCTCAACGCTCTTGCCGCGCTTGGCAGCAATGGACGACGGGGATTGCATGGTTTTCAGACCCTTGAAGGTGGCGTGTACCACGTTCACTGGGTTGGTCGAACCGTAGCACTTGGCCAGGACGTTCTGAACACCAGCAACTTCCAGCACGGCACGCATGGCGCCGCCGGCGATGATACCGGTACCTTCCGAAGCAGGCTGCATGTAGACCTTCGAAGCGCCGTGGGCGGATTTCAGGGCGTACTGCAGAGTGGTGCCGTTCAGGTCCACTTGAATCATGTTGCGACGAGCAGCTTCCATAGCCTTCTGGATCGCAGCAGGCACTTCACGCGACTTGCCACGGCCGAAGCCTACACGGCCCTTGCCATCACCAACCACGGTCAACGCGGTGAAGGTGAAGATACGGCCGCCTTTAACGGTTTTGGCTACGCGGTTAACTTGAACCAGCTTCTCAATGTAGCCTTCGTCGCGCTTTTGGTCGTTATTTGACATAACTTAGAACTCCAGCCCAGCTTCACGAGCAGCATCAGCCAGCGCTTTCACGCGGCCGTGGTACTTGAAGCCAGAGCGGTCGAAAGCCACCTGCGAGACGCCTGCGGCTTTCGCACGCGAAGCGACCAGCTGGCCAACCTTAGTGGCCGCGTCGATGTTGCCAGTGGCGCCATCACGCAGTTCTTTGTCCAAAGTCGAGGCGCTTGCCAGGACTTTGCTGCCGTCGGCCGAGATGACCTGGGCATAGATGTGCTGCGAAGAGCGGAACACGCAGAGACGCACGACTTCGAGTTCGTGCATTTTCAGGCGTGCTTTGCGAGCGCGACGCAGTCGAGTAACTTTTTTGTCGGTCATTTGCTATGCCCTACTTCTTCTTGGCTTCTTTACGACGGACGACTTCGTCCGCGTAACGCACACCCTTACCTTTGTAAGGCTCTGGTGGACGGAAATCGCGGATTTCAGCGGCCACTTGACCCACCAGCTGCTTGTCGATGCCCTTGATCAGGATATCGGTCTGGCTAGGAGTCTCAGCGGTGATGCCTTCCGGCAGTTCGTAGTCCACTGGGTGCGAGAAGCCGAGAGCCAGGTTCAGCACTGTGCCTTTAGCTTGTGCCTTGTAACCAACACCGACCAGCTGGAGCTTGCGCTCGAAGCCTTGGCTTACGCCTTGGACCATGTTGTTTACCAGAGCACGAGTGGTACCGGCCATTGCACGAGTCTGTTGGTCGCCGTTGCGAGCAGCGAAACGCAGCTCACCAGCTTCTTCAACGACTTCAACGGACGAGTGAACATTCAGTTCCAGAGTGCCCTTGGCACCCTTCACCGAAAGCTGTTGGCCGACGAATTTGACTTCGACACCAGCCGGCAGCTTTACGGGGTTCTTAGCGACGCGAGACATGCTTATCCCCCCTTAGAACACTGTGCAAAGAACTTCGCCGCCGACACCGGCAGCGCGCGCAGCACGATCCGTCATCACACCTTTGTTGGTGGAGACGATGGACACGCCGAGACCGCCACGAACTTTTGGCAGCTCATCGACGGACTTGTACTGACGCAGACCTGGACGACTTACGCGTTTGACTTCTTCGATGACTGGACGGCCTTCGAAGTACTTCAGCTCGATGGAAAGCGACGGTTTTGCTTCGCTGCTTACCTGATAACCCGCGATATAACCTTCGTCCTTCAGAACTTTGGCTACAGCTACCTTCAACGAAGAAGACGGCATGCTTACGACGGACTTTTCAGCCATCTGGGCATTACGGATTCGAGTTAGCATGTCCGCTAACGGGTCCTGCATACTCATGGGCTAGACGCTCCTGTTACAAAAAATTTTAGCCTTGCGGCTACTACGTCGCCGAGCAGACTGCGGTTCGAAAACCCAGGCTCAGGCGAGCCGGTCATTCTAGACATACCCCAGAAATGAATCAAGCCCCGTGAGGGGCTTGATTCGATCTCAAGGTCACCGGCGGTCGGCTGATTGCTCAGCCTCGCGCCAGGACTTTGGGAGTACGGCTTACCAGGAGGCTTTAACCAGACCTGGTACGTCACCGCGCATTGCTGCTTCACGCAGCTTGTTACGGCCCAGGCCGAACTTGCGGTAAACGCCGTGTGGACGACCAGTGATGCGGCAGCGGTTACGCATGCGCGAGGCGCTTGCGTCACGTGGCTGCTTCTGCAGAGCTACGGAAGCATTCCAACGCTCTTCGTCACTTGCGTTCAGATTCACGATGATAGCTTTCAGCTCAGCACGCTTCTTGGCGTATTTTGCTACCGTCAGCTGACGCTTCAGCTCACGGTTCTTCATGCTCTTCTTGGCCATTTTCCTACTCCAATCAGTTGCGGAACGGGAAGTTGAAAGCACGCAGCAGAGCGCGGCCTTCTTCATCCGAACGAGCAGTGGTGGTCAGGGTAATGTCCAGACCGCGCAGAGCATCGATCTTGTCGTAATCGATTTCCGGGAAAATGATCTGCTCTTTCACGCCCATGCTGTAGTTGCCACGACCGTCGAAGGACTTGGCATTCAGGCCGCGGAAGTCGCGTACCCGAGGCAGGGAGATCGCCAGCAGGCGGTCCAGGAATTCGTACATACGATCGCGACGCAGGGTAACCTTGACGCCAATCGGCCAGCCCTCACGGACCTTGAAGCCTGCAATCGACTTACGAGCGTAAGTGACGACAGCCTTCTGGCCGGTGATTTTTTCCATGTCGGCAACAGCGTGCTCGATGACTTTCTTGTCGCCGATCGCTTCGCCCAGACCCATGTTCAGGGTGATTTTGGTAACGCGCGGAACTTCCATCACGTTCGACAGCTTAAGTTCTTCTTTAAGCTTCGGAGCGATTTCCTTCCGGTAAATCTCTTTCAGTCGTGCCATGGTCTTCTACCTAGCAGTGTTCAAGCATCAACCGCTTTTTGGGTCGACTTGAAGACACGAATTTTTTTGCCTTCTTCTACTTTGAAACCAACGCGGTCAGCCTTGTTGGTTTCGCCGTTGAAGATGGCGACGTTGGAAGCGTGCAGAGGCGCTTCTTTCTCGACGATACCGCCCTGTACGCCCGACATCGGGTTAGGCTTGGTATGACGCTTCACCAGGTTGATCCCACCAACGACCAGACGGTCGTCAGCGAGAACCTTCAGCACCTTACCGCGCTTACCTTTGTCTTTGCCGGCGATCACGATGATCTCGTCGTCACGACGAATCTTTTGCATGTCGGATCTCCTTACAGCACTTCTGGGGCGAGCGAGACGATCTTCATGAACTTCTCGGAACGAAGCTCACGGGTCACTGGCCCAAAGATACGGGTGCCGATCGGCTCTTGCTTGTTGTTCAGCAGAACAGCAGCGTTGCCATCAAAGCGGATAATGGAGCCGTCAGCGCGACGAACACCGTGGCGAGTGCGGACTACGACAGCAGTCATCACTTGGCCTTTCTTCACCTTACCGCGAGGAATTGCTTCCTTGACGGTAACTTTGATGATGTCACCGATACCAGCGTAACGACGATGCGAGCCACCCAGCACCTTGATGCACATAACGCGACGAGCGCCGCTGTTATCGGCCACATCGAGCATGGATTGAGTCTGAATCATATAATTTCTCCGACCCCTAGCCCTTAGACTTCCACAGCGCGTTCGAGAACTTCAACCAGTGCCCAGGACTTAGTCTTGGCCAGCGGACGAGTTTCACGAATCGAAACTTTGTCGCCGATGTGGCATTGGTTGGTTTCGTCGTGCGCGTGCAGCTTAGTCGAACGCTTAACGTATTTACCGTAGATCGGGTGCTTTACGCGACGCTCGATCAATACGGTGATGGTCTTGTCCATCTTGTCGCTGACGACACGGCCAGTCAGCGTACGGACGGTTTTTTCGGCTTCAGCCATGATTACTTACCTGCCTGCTGGTTGAGCACAGTTTTCACGCGAGCGATGTCACGCTTCACTTGCGAGAGCAGGTGAGACTGCCCCAACTGGCCAGTTGCTTTCTGCATGCGCAGATTGAACTGGTCGCGCAGCAAGCCGAGCAGTTGCTCGTTCAGTTGCTGTGCTGATTTCTCACGAAGTTCATTCGCTTTCATCACATCACCGTCCGCTTAACAAAGGAGGTGGCGAGAGGCAGCTTTGCAGCTGCCAAGGCGAATGCCTCACGCGCCAGCTCTTCAGAAACACCCTCGATTTCATACAGGACTTTGCCTGGCTGAATCTGGGCAACCCAGTACTCGACGGAACCTTTACCTTTACCCATCCGCACTTCGAGAGGCTTCTTGGAGATCGGCTTGTCCGGGAATACACGGATCCAGATCTTGCCGCCACGTTTTACGTGACGGGTCAGGGCACGACGTGCCGACTCGATCTGACGGGCGGTGAGACGACCGCGGGCAACAGCTTTCAAGGCGAACTCGCCGAAGCTGACTTTGCTACCGCGCAGTGCCAGACCACGGTTGTGGCCAGTCATCTGCTTGCGGAACTTCGTACGCTTAGGTTGCAACATTTGGCGTACCCCTTACTTAGCAGCTTTTTTACGAGGCGCTGGTGCTTGTGGTTTCAGTTCTTCTTGGCGACCACCAATTACTTCGCCTTTGAAGATCCAAACCTTCACACCGATCACACCGTAAGTGGTGTGAGCTTCGTAGGTGGCATAGTCGATATCGGCACGCAGGGTGTGCAGTGGCACACGACCTTCGCGATACCATTCAGTACGTGCGATTTCAGCACCGCCGAGACGACCGCTCACTTGGATTTTGATGCCTTTGGCACCAATGCGCATGGCGTTCTGTACGGCGCGCTTCATAGCGCGACGGAACATTACGCGACGCTCCAGCTGCTGAGCTACGCTCTGGGCAACCAGCATACCGTCGAGTTCCGGCTTGCGGATTTCTTCGATATTGATGTGCACAGGCACACCCATCTGCTTGGTCAGGTCCTGACGCAGTTTCTCAACATCTTCACCTTTCTTCCCGATAACGATACCAGGACGAGCGGTGTGGATGGTGATGCGTGCAGTTTGAGCCGGACGATGGATATCGATACGGCTTACGGACGCGCTTTTTAGTTTGTCTTGGAGATACTCACGCACCTTCAGATCTGCGAACAAGTAGTCCGCATAAGTCCGACCGTCTGCGTACCAGACGGAGGTGTGCTCCTTGACGATTCCCAGGCGAATGCCAATGGGATGTACTTTCTGACCCATCTGATCGACTCCGTTACTTGTCAGCAACCTTGACAGTGATATGGCAAGACCGCTTGACGATGCGATCAGCCCGGCCTTTGGCACGAGGCATGATGCGCTTCAGCGAACGCCCTTCGTTAACGAAAACGGTGGAGACCTTCAGGTCATCAACGTCTGCGCCTTCGTTGTGCTCGGCGTTGGCTACGGCCGACTCCAGCACTTTCTTCATGATTTCCGCGGCTTTTTTACTGCTAAAAGCCAGCAGGTTGAGCGCTTCGCCCACCTTCTTCCCGCGGATCTGGTCGGCGACCAAGCGGGCTTTCTGGGCGGAGATTCGAGCGCCCGACAACTTAGCGGCTACTTCCATTTCCTTACCCCTTAACGCTTGGCTTTCTTGTCAGCCACGTGCCCGCGATAGGTGCGGGTACCGGCGAACTCGCCCAGTTTGTGGCCGACCATGTCTTCGTTCACGAGAACTGGGACGTGCTGACGACCGTTGTGTACTGCGATGGTCAGACCGACCATTTGTGGCAGGATCATCGAACGACGCGACCAGGTCTTAACTGGTTTGCGATCGTTCTTTTCCGCCGCCACTTCGATCTTCTTCAGTAGGTGAAGATCAATAAAAGGACCTTTTTTCAGAGAACGTGGCACTGTCGTATCCCTCTATTTACTTGCGACGACGGACGATCATTTTGTCGGTACGCTTATTACCACGAGTCTTAGCACCCTTAGTCGGGAAGCCCCATGGCGATACCGGATGACGACCACCGGAGGTACGACCTTCACCACCACCATGCGGGTGGTCAACCGGGTTCATGGCAACACCACGAACGGTTGGGCGAACGCCACGCCAGCGTTTGGCACCAGCTTTACCCAGCGAACGCAGGCTGTGCTCGGAGTTCGAGACTTCGCCCAGGGTCGCACGGCACTCAGCCAGTACTTTACGCATTTCACCAGAGCGCAGACGCAGGGTCACGTAGACACCTTCGCGAGCGATCAGCTGAGCCGAAGCACCAGCGGAACGAGCGATTTGAGCACCTTTGCCCGGCTTCAGTTCGATGCCGTGAACGGTGCTACCCACTGGGATGTTGCGCAGTTGCAGGGAGTTGCCTGGCTTGATTGGAGCCAGAGCGCCTGCGATCAGCTGGTCGCCAGCACTCACGCCTTTAGGGGCGATGATGTAGCGGCGCTCGCCGTCTGCGTACAGCAGCAGTGCGATGTGAGCAGTACGGTTTGGATCGTATTCGATACGCTCGACGGTGGCAGCGATGCCATCCTTGTCGTTGCGACGGAAGTCGACCAGACGGTAATGCTGCTTGTGACCACCACCTACGTGACGAGTAGTGATGCGGCCATTGTTGTTACGACCACCAGACTTCGATTTTTTCTCGAGCAGCGGTGCGTGAGGAGCGCCTTTGTGCAGCTCCTGGTTGACCACCTTGACCACAAAACGGCGGCCAGGGGAAGTCGGTTTGCATTTAACGATTGCCATGATGCACCCCTTCCTTACTCAGCACTGCTGCTGAAATCGAGATCTTGGCCTGGCTGAAGGGAGATAACTGCCTTCTTCCAGTCATTACGCTTGCCCAGACCGCGAGCAGTGCGCTTGGTTTTACCCAGAACATTCAGGGTAGTCACGCGCTCTACTTTCACGCTGAACAGGCTTTCGACGGCCTTCTTGATTTCCAGCTTGGTTGCATCAGTAGCAACCTTGAAAACGAACTGACCTTTTTTGTCTGCCAGAACCGTAGCCTTCTCGGAAACGTGCGGGCCAAGCAGAACTTTAAATACGCGTTCCTGGTTCATCCCAGCAGCTCCTCGAATTTCTTCACGGCCGACACGGTGATCAACACCTTGTCGTATGCGATCAGACTAACTGGATCGGAACCTTGCACGTCACGTACGTCGACGTGAGGCAGGTTGCGAGCAGCCAGGTACAGGTTCTGATCAACAGCGTCAGACACGATCAGGACGTCAGTCAGACCCATGCCATTCAGCTTGTTCAGCAGGTCTTTGGTTTTTGGAGCTTCAACAGCGAAGTCCTGAACCACGACCAGACGATCGGTACGTACCAGCTCAGCAAGGATGGAGCGCAGGGCAGCGCGGTACATCTTCTTGTTCAGCTTTTGCGAGTGGTCCTGAGGACGCGCTGCAAAGGTGGTACCGCCGCCGCGCCAGATTGGGCTACGGATGGTACCGGCACGAGCACGGCCAGTACCTTTCTGACGCCATGGGCGCTTGCCGCCACCGGAAACGTCGGAACGGGTTTTCTGCTGCTTGCTACCTTGACGGCCGCCAGCCATGTAGGCCACGACTGCTTGGTGAACCAGCGTCTCGTTGAACTCGCCGCCGAAAGTCAGTTCGGAAACTTCGATCGCTTGAGCGTCATTTACATTTAATTGCATTTCAGCTTCCCCTTAACCGCGAGCCTTGGCTGCCGGACGCACAACCAGGTTGCCGCCGGTAGCGCCAGGAACAGCGCCCTTGACGAGCAGCAGATTGCGTTCAGCGTCGACGCGCACAACTTCCAGGGACTGCACGGTCACGCGCTCAGCGCCCATATGACCGGACATTTTTTTGCCCTTGAATACACGACCAGGAGTCTGGCACTGGCCGATAGAGCCAGGGACGCGGTGGGAAACGGAGTTACCGTGGGTGTTGTCTTGACCGCGGAAGTTCCAACGCTTGATGGTACCGGCAAAGCCTTTACCCTTGGACTGACCGGTAACGTCTACCAGTTGGCCTGCAGCGAAGATTTCAGCATTGATCAAGTCGCCAGCCTGGTACTCGCCTTCTTCAAGGCGGAATTCCCAGACACCGCGACCAGCGGCAACGTTCGCTTTAGCGAAGTGACCTGCTTGAGCAGCAGTCACACGCGAAGCACGACGCTCACCTACAGTGACTTGCACTGCACGATAGCCATCGGTTTCTTCAGTTTTGAACTGGGTGACGCGATTCGGCTCGATCTCAATGACCGTGACCGGAATGGAGACACCTTCTTCGGTGAAAATACGGGTCATACCGCATTTACGACCGACTACACCAATAGTCATGTTGTAAACCTCATGAGTGTACGGGGCTTTCACCCGCTATGGCCGCCCATTTCAGAGCGTTACACGACTAAGACCCGAGTCTTAGCCGAGGCTGATCTGCACTTCCACACCTGCCGCAAGATCAAGCTTCATCAGCGCATCAACGGTTTTATCCGTTGGCTGGACGATGTCCAGAACGCGCTTATGAGTACGGATCTCGTACTGGTCACGCGCGTCTTTGTTGACGTGCGGGGAGACCAGAACGGTGAACCGCTCTTTACGGGTAGGCAGTGGAATTGGACCACGCACTTGAGCACCAGTACGTTTCGCGGTTTCCACGATTTCCTGGGTGGATTGGTCGATCAGGCGATGGTCAAAAGCCTTCAACCTGATACGGATTTGCTGATTTTGCATTGGATTTCAGACTCCAGGCTGCTATTCCCACCGGACGCACTACGCCCGATAAAAGGAGGCGTGATTCTATAGACGGGCCCATTGGGTGTCAACCGAATAAAAAAAACCCCCGCTGAGCGGGGGTTTTTCCTAGCTCATCGATTACTCGATGATCTTGGCTACGACGCCAGCGCCGACGGTACGACCGCCTTCACGGATGGCGAAACGCAGGCCGTCTTCCATTGCGATGGTCTTGATCAGGGTAACAGTCATCTGAATGTTATCACCTGGCATTACCATTTCAACGCCTTCTGGCAGTTCGCAGTTACCGGTCACGTCAGTGGTACGGAAGTAGAACTGAGGACGGTAGCCTTTGAAGAACGGAGTGTGACGACCGCCTTCTTCTTTCGACAGAACGTAGACTTCTGCGGTGAACTTGGTGTGCGGCTTGACCGAACCTGGCTTGACCAGAACCTGGCCACGCTCAACGTCGTCACGCTTGGTACCACGCAGCAGAACGCCGCAGTTCTCGCCAGCACGACCTTCGTCCAGCAGCTTGCGGAACATCTCAACACCGGTGCAGGTGGTGGTGGTGGTGTCACGCAGACCAACGATTTCCAGGGCGTCCTGAACGCGGACGATACCACGCTCGATACGACCGGTAACAACGGTACCACGACCCGAGATCGAGAATACGTCTTCGATTGGCATCAGGAACGGCTTGTCGATAGCGCGCTCAGGCTCTGGGATGTAGCTGTCCAGAGTCTCAACCAGCTTCTTGACAGCGGTGGTGCCCATTTCGTTGTCGTCTTTGCCTTCCAGCGCCATACGAGCCGAACCGATGATGATCGGGGTGTCGTCGCCTGGGAAGTCGTAGGTGGACAGCAGGTCGCGAACTTCCATCTCAACCAGTTCCAGCAGCTCAGCGTCGTCTACCAGGTCAGCCTTGTTCAGGAAGACCACGATGTACGGAACGCCTACCTGACGGGACAGCAGGATGTGCTCACGGGTTTGTGGCATCGGACCATCGGCGGCCGAGCAAACCAGGATCGCGCCGTCCATCTGGGCAGCACCGGTGATCATGTTCTTCACGTAGTCAGCGTGACCTGGGCAGTCAACGTGAGCGTAGTGACGAATGTTCGAGTTGTACTCGACGTGCGCGGTGTTGATGGTGATACCACGAGCTTTTTCTTCTGGAGCCGAGTCGATCTTGTCGAACTCAACAACGGCCGAACCGAAAACTTCGGAGCAGACGCGAGTCAGAGCAGCGGTCAGGGTGGTTTTACCGTGGTCAACGTGGCCGATGGTGCCAACGTTTACGTGAGGTAGGGAACGATCAAATTTTTCTTTAGCCACGACAGTGAACTCCTAGCCTAAAGGGGCTGAATCAGCCTTGTTTTTTAACGATAGCTTCGACGATGTTCGACGGAGCTTCGGAGTATTTGGAGAATTCCATAGAGTAGCTCGCGCGACCCTGAGACATGGAACGGACGTCGGTCGCATAACCGAACATCTCACCCAGCGGAACTTCGGCGCGGATAACTTTGCCGGAAACCGTGTCTTCCATACCCTGGATCAGACCGCGACGACGGTTCAGGTCACCCATCACGTCGCCCATGTAGTCCTCAGGTGTTACAACTTCGACCTTCATGATCGGCTCAAGAACAACACCGCCACCTTTGGTAGCCAGTTGCTTGGTCGCCATGGAGGCTGCCACCTTGAACGCCATCTCGTTGGAGTCGACGTCGTGGTAAGAGCCATCGAAAACGGTCGCCTTCAGGCCGATGAGCGGATAGCCGGCAACAACACCGTTCTTCATCTGCTCTTCAATGCCCTTCTGGATAGCAGGGATGTATTCCTTAGGAACCACACCGCCCACTACTTCGTTCACGAATACCAGACCTTCCTGACCTTCGTCTGCCGGAGCAAAACGGATCCAGCAATGGCCGAACTGGCCACGGCCGCCGGACTGGCGAACGAACTTGCCTTCGATCTCACAGTTCTTCGTGATCTTCTCACGGTAAGAAACCTGTGGTTTACCGATGTTGGCTTCAACGTTGAACTCACGGCGCATCCGGTCAACCAGGATGTCCAGGTGCAACTCGCCCATACCCGAGATGATCGTTTGACCAGTCTCTTCGTCGGTCTTGACGCGGAAAGAAGGGTCTTCCTGAGCTAGTTTGCCCAGTGCGATACCCATTTTTTCCTGGTCATCCTTGGTCTTTGGCTCAACGGCAACCGAAATAACCGGCTCCGGGAAGTCCATGCGAACCAGGATGATTGGCTTGTCAGCGGAGCACAGGGTGTCACCAGTGGTGACGTCCTTCATGCCGATCAGGGCCGCGATGTCGCCAGCGCGTACTTCCTTGATCTCTTCGCGGGTGTTTGCGTGCATTTGCACCATACGACCCACGCGCTCTTTCTTGCCCTTGACCGAGTTGATCACGCCGTCGCCGGAGCTCAACACGCCCGAGTAAACGCGAGCGAAGGTCAGGGTACCCACGAATGGGTCGGTAGCGATCTTGAACGCCAGAGCCGAGAACGGCTCGCTGTCGTCTGCATGACGCTCCATGGCAACAGTCTCGTCATCCGGGTCGGAACCCTTGATGGCAGGAATGTCGACAGGTGCTGGCAGGTAGTCGATAACGGCGTCCAGAACCAGGGGCACGCCCTTGTTCTTGAACGAGGAACCGCAAACGGCCAGAACGATTTCGCCGGCGATAGTACGCTGACGCAGGGCAGTCTTGATCTCTTCGATCGACAGCTCTTCGCCTTCCAGGTACTTGTTCATCAGCTCTTCGCTGGCTTCGGCGGCAGCCTCAACCATGTTGCTGCGCCACTCTTCAGCCAGTTCCTGCATGTCGGCAGGGATAGCTTCGCGACGAGGGGCCATGCCCTTGTCAGCGTCATCCCAGTAGACAGCTTCCATGGTCATCAGATCGATCTGACCCTGGAACTCGTCTTCCGCGCCGATTGCCAGCTGGATTGGCACCGGGGTGTGACCCAGGCGCTGCTTGATCTGACCTACAACGCGCAGGAAGTTAGCGCCTTGACGGTCCATCTTGTTGACGTAAACCAGACGTGGAACGCCGTATTTGTTGGCTTGACGCCATACGGTTTCCGACTGCGGCTCAACGCCCGAGGTACCGCAGAACACAACGACAGCACCGTCGAGTACGCGCAGCGAACGTTCTACTTCAATGGTGAAGTCAACGTGGCCGGGGGTATCGATGATGTTGAAGCGGTGCTTCTCGAACTGCTTGACCGAACCTGCCCAGAAGGCGGTAGTAGCAGCGGAAGTAATGGTAATACCCCGCTCCTGCTCTTGCACCATCCAGTCCATGGTCGCGGCGCCATCATGCACCTCGCCCATTTTGTGGTTTACGCCTGTGTAGAACAGGACGCGCTCGGTGGTCGTGGTTTTACCCGCGTCCACGTGAGCAACGATACCGATGTTACGGTAGCGTTTGATATCAGTTGTACGAGCCATAAAGCCCTCGCAAAATAATTGACGCTGGATTTAGAAGCGGTAGTGCGAGAACGCTTTGTTGGCTTCAGCCATACGGTGAACGTCTTCACGCTTCTTAACTGCAGCACCTTTGCCTTCGGCAGCGTCCAGCAGTTCGCCGGCCAAGCGCAGAGCCATGGACTTCTCACCGCGCTTGCGCGCGAAGTCTACCAGCCAGCGCATTGCCAGGGCGTTACGACGGGAAGGGCGAACTTCGACCGGAACCTGGTAAGTAGCACCGCCTACACGGCGCGACTTTACTTCGACCAGCGGAGCGATGGCGTCGAGAGCTTTCTCGAAGATTTCCAGTGGGTCGCTGTTCTTGCGTTCTTTAACCTTTTCCAGCGCGCCATAAACGATACGTTCGGCAACGGCTTTCTTGCCGCTTTCCATCACGTGGTTCATGAACTTGGCCAGGATCTGGCTGCCGTATTTTGGATCGTCAAGCACTTCGCGCTTGGCTGCTACGCGTCTTCTTGGCATGGATAAGCCCTCAAACGGTCTTCAGGTTAGCTCGGGACATCCCACCCTGAGGTGCGGGACCCGACCTTACTCTTATCGACTCAGAAAAATAGATAATTGCAATGTGCTGCAAGCGGCCATTACTTCGGACGCTTGGTACCGTACTTCGAACGACCTTGGTTACGACCTTTGACGCCGGAAGTATCCAGGGAGCCGCGAACGGTGTGGTAACGAACACCTGGCAAGTCTTTTACACGACCGCCGCGGATCAGTACCACGCTGTGCTCTTGCAGGTTGTGGCCTTCACCGCCGATGTACGAGGAAACCTCGAAACCGTTGGTCAGGCGCACACGGCATACTTTACGCAGTGCCGAGTTAGGTTTTTTCGGCGTGGTGGTGTACACACGGGTGCACACGCCACGACGTTGCGGGCAGTTCTGCAGCGCAGGTACGTCGGATTTCTCGACGATACGCTTACGCGGCTGACGTACCAGCTGGTTGATAGTTGCCATCTACTAGCTCCACTGTTGTCTTGCGACGCTATTGTCTTGCAAGAAAAGCAAAATGGCAGGACATACGTCCCGCCAGATTTAGGGGTACAAGAGTCTAAAGAGGATCTTGCCCCCAGTCAAGGCAAGGCCCCGCCCTCCCCGACCAGCCGAGCCTGGACATTGTGTGTCCAGGTTCGTCAGTCGCAGACGCCGGGGCCCTGCTCTTTTCAGTTACCGCTGGAGTTCAGCGCTTCAGTCAGTGCCGCTTCGACTTCGCTCGCGCTTACACGCAACGGTTTGTCAGCATCACGGCGACGCTTGCGCTCGCTGTGGTATGCCAGACCGGTACCGGCCGGGATCAGACGACCCACGACCACGTTTTCTTTCAGGCCGCGCAGGTAGTCGCGCTTGCCGGTTACCGCCGCTTCGGTCAGTACGCGGGTGGTTTCCTGGAAGGAAGCCGCCGAGATGAACGATTCGGTGGACAGCGAGGCCTTGGTGATACCCAGCAGCACACGGGTGTACTTGGAGATGAACTTGTCTTCCGATGCCAGGCGCTCGTTCTCGCCCAGTACCTGAGTCAGTTCCATCTGGTCGCCCTTGATGAAGCTGGAGTCACCCGACTCGGCGATCTCGACCTTGCGCAGCATCTGACGCAGGATGGTCTCGATGTGCTTGTCGTTGATCTTCACGCCTTGCAGACGGTAAACGTCCTGGATCTCGTTGACGATGTACTTGGCGAGCGCGCTCACACCCAGCAGACGCAGGATGTCGTGCGGATCGCTAGGACCGTCGGAGATAACTTCGCCGCGGTTCACTTGTTCGCCTTCGAAGACGTTCAGGTGACGCCACTTCGGAATCAGCTCTTCGTACGGATCGCTGCCGTCGTTCGGGGTGATGACCAGGCGGCGCTTGCCCTTGGTCTCTTTACCGAACGCGATGGTGCCGCTGACTTCAGCCAGAATCGAGGCTTCTTTCGGGCGACGCGCTTCGAACAGGTCGGCAACGCGTGGCAGACCACCGGTGATGTCACGGGTCTTGGAGGTCTCTTGTGGAATACGGGCGATAACGTCACCCACACCCACTTGCACACCATCCGCAACACCAACGAGGGCGTTGGCCGGCAGGAAGTACTGGGCCGGTACGTCGGTACCTGGCAGCAGCAGATCCTTACCATCGACACCCACCATCTTGACCGCTGGTCGAATTTCTTTACCAGCTGCAGGACGGTCTTTGACGTCCAGTACTTCGATGTTGGTCAGACCGGTCAGTTCGTCGGTCTGGCGCTTGATCGTAATACCTTCTTCCATGCCCACGAAGGTCACGGTACCTTTCATTTCGGTAACGATCGGGTGAGTGTGCGGGTCCCACTTGGCCACGATGGCACCAGCGTCGACCTTGTCGCCTTCCTTCACCGAGATCACGGCACCGTACGGCAGCTTGTAGCGCTCGCGCTCACGACCGAAGTCGTCGGCGATAGCCAGCTCACCGGAACGCGACACAGCAACCAGGTTGCCGTCGGCACGCTCTACGTGTTTCAGGTTGTGCAGACGAACCACACCACCGTTCTTCACCTGGACGCTGTCGGCAGCCGAAGTACGGCTTGCAGCACCACCGATGTGGAACGTACGCATGGTCAGCTGGGTACCCGGCTCACCGATGGACTGGGCAGCGATAACGCCGACCGCTTCACCGATGTTCACCTGGTGACCACGAGCCAGGTCACGACCGTAGCACTTGGCGCAGATGCCGTAGCGGGTTTCACAGCTGATCGGCGAGCGAACGATCACTTCGTCGATGCTGTTGAGTTCGATGAACTCTACCCACTTCTCGTCTACCAGGGTGCCGGCAGGGACGATGACTTCGTCGGTGCCTGGCTTGAACACGTCACGGGCGATAACACGGCCCAGTACACGCTCACCCAGCGGCTCTACAACGTCGCCGCCTTCAATGTGCGGGGTCATCAGCAGACCCTGCTCGGTGCCGCAGTCGATCTCGGTAACTACCAGATCTTGCGCCACGTCTACCAGACGACGAGTCAGGTAACCGGAGTTAGCGGTTTTCAACGCGGTATCCGCCAGACCCTTACGAGCACCGTGAGTCGAGATGAAGTACTGGAGTACGCTCAGACCTTCACGGAAGTTCGCGGTAATTGGCGTCTCGATGATCGAGCCGTCCGGCTTGGCCATCAGGCCACGCATACCAGCCAGCTGACGAATCTGAGCTGCCGAACCCCGGGCACCGGAGTCAGCCATCATGTACATCGAGTTGAAGGATTCCTGGTCAACTTCGTTGCCGTGACGGTCGATGACCTTCTCTTTCGAGAGGTTGGACATCATCGCCTTGGAAACTTCGTCGTTGGCCTTGGACCAGAGGTCGATCACCTTGTTGTACTTCTCGCCCTGGGTTACCAGGCCGGAAGCGTATTGGCTTTCGATCTCTTTCACTTCGTCGGTCGCGGTACCGATGATGCGAGCTTTCTCATCCGGGATAACGAAGTCGTTAACACCGATGGAAACACCCGAAATCGTCGAGTAGGCGAAACCGGTGTACATCAACTGGTCAGCGAAGATAACGGTCTCTTTCAGACCAACCACGCGGTAGCACTGGTTGATCAGCTTGGAGATCGCCTTCTTCTTCATCGGCGTGTTGACGACGTCGAACGACAGGCCTGGTGGAACGACCTGGAACAGCAGCGCACGGCCGACAGTGGTGTCGACGATACGGGTGTTCTTGACGCTGCCGCCATCACGATCGTTTACAGTCTCGTTGATGCGCACTTTGATTTTTGCGTGCAGAGCTGCTTCGCCGGCGCGGAATACCCGGTCGACTTCCTGCAGGTCGGCAAACACGCGGCCTTCGCCCTTGGCGTTGATCGCTTCACGGGTCATGTAGTACAGACCCAGTACAACGTCCTGCGAAGGAACGATGATTGGCTCACCGTTGGCTGGCGACAGGATGTTGTTGGTCGACATCATCAGCGCACGGGCTTCGAGCTGGGCTTCCAGGGTCAGCGGTACGTGGACCGCCATCTGGTCGCCGTCGAAGTCGGCGTTGTACGCAGCACAGACCAGAGGGTGCAGCTGGATAGCCTTACCTTCGATCAATACTGGTTCAAACGCCTGGATACCCAGACGGTGAAGGGTCGGTGCACGGTTGAGCAGCACGGGGTGTTCGCGAATCACTTCGGCGAGCACGTCCCACACCTCTGGCAGCTCGCGCTCGACCATCTTCTTGGCGGCCTTGATGGTGGTCGCCAGACCACGCATTTCCAGCTTGCCGAAGATGAACGGCTTGAACAGCTCCAGGGCCATCTTCTTCGGAAGACCGCACTGGTGCAGGCGCAGGGTCGGGCCTACGGTAATTACCGAACGACCCGAGTAGTCAACGCGCTTACCGAGCAAGTTCTGACGGAAACGACCCTGCTTACCCTTGATCATGTCAGCCAGGGATTTCAGAGGACGCTTGTTGGAACCGGTGATGGCGCGACCGCGACGACCGTTGTCCAGCAGGGCATCGACCGCTTCCTGCAGCATGCGCTTTTCGTTGCGCACGATGATGTCAGGAGCCGACAGGTCCAGCAGACGCTTCAGACGGTTGTTACGGTTGATCACTCGACGATACAGGTCGTTGAGGTCGGAAGTCGCGAAGCGACCGCCATCCAGTGGGACCAGTGGACGCAGGTCTGGCGGCAGAACCGGCAGAACGGTCAACACCATCCACTCAGGCAGGTTGCCGGACCCCTGGAAGGCTTCCATCAACTTCAGGCGCTTGGACAGCTTCTTGATCTTGGTTTCCGAGTTGGTCTGCGGAATCTCTTCGCGCAGGCGGCCGATCTCGTGTTCCAGGTCAATGGCGTGCAGCAGCTCGCGGACAGCCTCGGCACCCATGCGGGCGTCGAAGTCGTCACCGAACTCTTCGAGGGCTTCGAAGTACTGCTCGTCGTTCAGCAGCTGGCCCTTCTCCAGGGTAGTCATGCCCGGGTCGATAACGACGTAGCTCTCGAAGTAGAGCACGCGCTCGATATCACGCAGGGTCATGTCCATCAGCAGGCCGATACGCGACGGCAGCGACTTCAGGAACCAGATGTGGGCAACTGGCGAGGCCAGTTCGATGTGCGCCATGCGCTCACGACGAACCTTGGCCAGCGCGACTTCAACGCCGCACTTCTCGCAGATCACACCACGGTGTTTCAGGCGCTTGTACTTACCGCACAGGCACTCGTAGTCCTTGACTGGGCCAAAGATCTTGGCGCAGAACAGGCCGTCACGCTCGGGTTTGAACGTACGGTAGTTGATGGTTTCCGGCTTTTTAACTTCACCGAACGACCACGAACGGATCATCTCAGGCGACGCCAACCCGATACGGATTGCGTCAAACTCTTCGACTTGACCCTGGTTTTTCAGCAAATTCAGTAGGTCTTTCAAGGCCTTTCCTCCTGGCGGAGCAGGGAGCAGGCTTTAGGGGCCTGCTCCCGATTCGCGTCGCGTGTTATTCGGTTTCCAGATCGATATCGATACCGAGGGAACGAATCTCTTTGATCAACACGTTGAAGGACTCGGGCATGCCCGGCTCCATACGGTGATCGCCGTCCACGATGTTCTTGTACATCTTGGTACGACCGTTCACATCGTCCGACTTCACTGTGAGCATTTCTTGCAGGGTGTAGGCAGCACCGTAAGCTTCCAGTGCCCAGACCTCCATCTCCCCGAAACGCTGACCACCGAACTGAGCCTTACCACCCAGCGGCTGCTGGGTAACCAGGCTGTAGGAACCAGTGGAACGCGCGTGCATCTTGTCGTCCACCAAGTGGTTCAGTTTCAGCATGTACATGTAGCCAACAGTAACGTGACGCTCGAACTTGTTGCCGGTACGGCCGTCGAACAGCTGCATCTGGCCGCTTTCTGGCAGGTCTGCCAGTTTCAGCATGGCCTTGATTTCGCTTTCCTTGGCACCGTCGAATACCGGGGTGGCCATAGGCACGCCGCCACGCAGGTTCTTCGCCAGGTCCAGGATTTCCTGGTCGCTGAAGCTTTCCAGGTTCTCTTGGCGGCCACCGATCTCGTTGTAGATCTCGGTGAGGAACTTGCGCAGCTCGATGACTTTACGCTGCTCTTCGAGCATGCGGTTGATCTTTTCGCCCAAGCCCTTGGCCGCGAGGCCCAGGTGGGTTTCCAGGATCTGACCGACGTTCATACGCGAAGGTACGCCCAGCGGGTTGAGGACCACGTCCACAGGCGTGCCGTTGGCATCGTGTGGCATGTCTTCAACCGGCATGATCACGGAGACCACACCCTTGTTACCGTGACGACCGGCCATCTTGTCGCCCGGCTGGATGCGGCGACGGATTGCCAGGTAAACCTTGACGATTTTCAGCACGCCTGGAGCCAGGTCATCGCCTTGCTGCAGTTTGCGCTTCTTGTCTTCGAACTTGTCGTCCAGCAGGCGACGGCGATCAACGATGTACTGCTGGGCACGCTCCAGCTGTTCGTTGAGGGCGTCTTCGGCCATGCGCAGTTTGAACCACTGGCCGTGCTCCAGACCGTCCAGGACTTCGTTGGTGATTTCCAGACCTTTCTTCAGGCCGGCACCACCATCGACGATCTGGCCAACCAGGGCCTGACGCAGACGTTCGAAGGTTGCGCCTTCGACGATACGGAACTCTTCGTTGAGGTCCTTGCGGATCTCGTCCAGCTGGCTCTTCTCGATCGACAGCGCACGAGCGTCACGCTCAACGCCGTCACGGGTGAAGACCTGCACGTCGATGACAGTACCCTTGGTGCCGGTAGGCACGCGCAGGGAGGTGTCCTTAACGTCGCTGGCTTTCTCGCCGAAGATGGCGCGCAGCAGTTTTTCTTCCGGAGTCAGTTGGGTCTCGCCTTTCGGAGTGACCTTGCCGACCAGGATGTCGCCGGCGCCGACTTCGGCACCTACGTAGACGATACCGGCTTCGTCCAGCTTGTTCAGCGCTGCTTCACCCACGTTCGGGATGTCAGCGGTGATTTCCTCTGGGCCAAGCTTGGTGTCACGGGCCACACAGGTCAGTTCCTGGATGTGGATCGTGGTGAAACGGTCTTCCTGAACCACACGCTCCGACAGACAGATGGAGTCTTCGAAGTTGAAACCGTTCCAGGCCATGAACGCGATGCGCATGTTCTGGCCCAGTGCCAGTTCACCCATGTCGGTGGACGGGCCGTCGGCCATGATGTCGCTGCGCTGAACACGGTCACCCTTGCTTACCAGCGGACGCTGGTTGATGCAGGTGTTCTGGTTCGAACGGGTGTATTTGGTCAGGTTGTAGATGTCTACACCGGCTTCGCCTGGCTCGACTTCATCGTCCGCCACGCGAACAACGATACGGCTGGCATCGACGGAGTCGATCACGCCGCCACGACGGGCCACGACGCAAACGCCGGAGTCACGGGCAACGTTGCGCTCCATGCCGGTACCTACCAGCGGCTTGTCGGCGCGCAGGGTCGGTACAGCCTGACGCTGCATGTTGGAACCCATCAACGCACGGTTGGCGTCGTCGTGCTCCAGGAACGGAATCAGCGAGGCTGCGACCGAGACTACCTGCTTGGGCGAAACGTCCATCAGGGTTACGTCTTCAGGCGCCTTCACGGTGAATTCGTTCAGGTGACGTACGGCTACCAGTTCGTCGATCAGGACCTTGTTCTCGTTCATGGTCGCCGAAGCCTGCGCGATCACGTGATCGGCTTCTTCAATGGCGGACAGGAACACGATCTCGTCGGTGACCACACCCTCTTTAACAACGCGGTACGGGCTTTCCAGGAAGCCGTACTGGTTGGTGCGAGCGTATGCAGCCAGGGAGTTGATCAGGCCGATGTTCGGACCTTCAGGGGTCTCGATCGGGCACACGCGACCGTAGTGAGTCGGGTGTACGTCACGGACTTCGAAGCCTGCGCGCTCACGGGTCAGACCACCTGGGCCGAGTGCGGAGACACGACGCTTGTGGGTAATTTCCGACAGCGGGTTGTTCTGGTCCATGAACTGCGACAGCTGGCTGGAACCGAAGAACTCTTTCACCGCGGCCGCTACCGGCTTGGCGTTGATCAGGTCCTGAGGCATCAGGCCTTCGCTTTCGGCCATCGACAGGCGTTCCTTGACCGCACGCTCAACGCGCACCAGGCCAACACGGAACTGGTTCTCGGCCATTTCGCCTACGCAGCGAACACGACGGTTACCCAGGTGGTCGATGTCGTCGACGATGCCCTTGCCGTTACGGATGTCGACCAGGGTCTTCAGTACGGCAACGATGTCTTCCTTGCTCAGCACGCCCGAACCTTCGATCTCGGTACGACCGATACGACGGTTGAACTTCATGCGACCTACAGCAGACAGGTCGTAGCGCTCTGGGCTGAAGAACAGGTTGTTGAACAGGGTCTCGGCAGCGTCCTTGGTTGGCGGCTCGCCAGGACGCATCATGCGGTAGATCTCGACCAGCGCTTCCAGTTGGTTGGCGGTGGAGTCGATCTTCAGCGTGTCGGAGATGAACGGACCGCAGTCGATGTCGTTGGTGTACAACGTCTCGATACGGACGACCTGGGCCTTGGCGATCTTCACCAGCAGCTCGGTGCTCAGTTCAGTGTTGCACTCGCAAAGGATTTCACCGGTTGCCGGGTGAACGATGGCCTTGGCGGTAGTGCGACCCAGCACGTAGTCCAGCGGAACTTCCAGCTCTTTGATGCCGGCTTTTTCCAACTGGTTGATGTGACGGGCAGTGATACGACGGCCCTGTTCGACGATGACCTTGCCGGTACCATCGAGGATGTCCAGGACAGCGATTTCACCACGCAGGCGCTGAGGCACCAGCTCCAGGCTGAGCTTTTCGCCCTGCACGTGGAATACGTTGGTGGTGTAGAAGGCATCGAGGACTTCCTCGGTGCTGTAGCCCAGTGCGCGCAGCAGTACCGACGCAGGCAGCTTGCGACGACGGTCGATCCGGACGAATACACAGTCTTTCGGGTCGAATTCGAAGTCCAGCCACGAGCCGCGGTAAGGAATGATGCGGGCCGAGTACAACAGTTTGCCGGAGCTGTGAGTCTTGCCACGGTCGTGGTCGAAGAACACACCTGGCGAACGGTGCAACTGGGAGACGATAACGCGCTCGGTACCGTTGATTACGAAGGTACCGTTTTCGGTCATCAGGGGGATTTCCCCCATGTAGACTTCCTGCTCCTTGATGTCCTTGATCGCTTTGTTCGACGATTCTTTGTCGAAAATGATCAGGCGTACTTTTACCCGCAAAGGTACGGCGTACGTTACGCCACGCAATACGCATTCTTTGACATCAAAGGCCGGTTCGCCCAGGCGATAACCAACGTACTCCAGAGCAGCGTTGCCGGAGTAGCTGATGATCGGGAAAACGGATTTGAAGGCCGCATGCAGACCGACGTCACGGAACTGGTCCTTGGTCGCGCCCGCCTGCAAGAATTCGCGATACGAATCCAGCTGGATAGCCAAGAGGTACGGTACGTCCATGACGTCCGGCAACTTGCTAAAGTCCTTGCGGATACGTTTTTTCTCAGTGTATGAGTAAGCCATCAGCGTTCCCCAGCTTGGTCACCTGCTTGTTTGGCCTCCCCCGACGGGAGCGGCCAGAAAATCGTGCAAACCCCTTGGTTTGCGCCACCGTCATCGGTGGTTGAAGCACGTTAGAGGCGCTGACCTGATCAGCTGCCAATAACGGAAAAAGGCCGGTGGCATGAGCCACCAGCCATCAGCCGTTCGCTTGACGCTCGGGCTGGAGACGCAAGGTCGAAATTACTTGACTTCGACTTTGGCGCCTGCTTCTTCCAGCTTCTTCTTGGCGTCTTCAGCGGCTTCTTTCGAAACGCCTTCAGCAACGACCTGAGGAGCGGTGTCAACTTTCTCTTTGGCTTCTTTCAGGCCCAGACCGGTCAGTTCACGAACTGCCTTGATCACGTTGACCTTCTTCTCGCCGGCTTCAACCAGAACAACGTTGAACTCGGTTTGCTCTTCAACAGCAGCAGCAGCTACAGCTGGGCCAGCCGAAGCAGCGGCAGCGGTAACACCGAATTTTTCTTCGAAAGCTTTGATCAGCTCAACAACTTCCATTACGGACATTGCGCCAACAGCTTCGAGGATTTGCTCTTGAGTAACGGACATGACTCTTTTCCTGAATTGGGGGACGGCCTACGCGACCATCGAAATAAACAAAAAACGCGAGAAGCGAGCGGCCCTTAGGCTGCAGCGGCTTCTTTCTGGTCGCGAAGTGCCGCCAGAGTACGAGCCAGTTTGCTGGTAGCGCCTTGAATCACGCTCATCAGCTGGGAAATGGCTTCGTCACGGGTCGGCAGCGTTGCCAGCACGTCGATCTGATTAGCTGCGAGGAACTTGCCCTCGAACGCAGCTGCCTTGATCTCGAACTTGTCCTGACCTTTAGCGAACTCTTTGAAGATACGAGCAGCAGCGCCCGGATGTTCTTTGGAGAAAGCGATCAAGGTCGGGCCTTTGAACACGTCGTTGAGGATCGAGTAATCGGTGCCTTCAACAGCGCGCTTGAGCAGGGTGTTACGTACGACACGTACGTATACGCCAGCTTCGCGGGCCTCTTTACGGAGTCCGGTCATAGCGCCTACAGTCACACCACGGGCATCAGCCACGACAGCGGACAGGGCACCTTTGGCAGCCTCGTTGACTTCAGCGACGATGGCCTTCTTGTCTTCGAGTTTAATTGCCACGGGTTTAACTCCTGCTTGTTACCGTTTCATCTGGCCTGGGCCGGATGTCGTTTTGGTGTCTAGTTCCAAAAAGGAACCGGGAGCACCATCTGCGTAGGCTTGTGGTTTAAGACTTGCGTCGCCTACGGTCTTGGATAGCCCCCGCAAAGCAGGGACCCCAATTTTTTCAACAGGGGTGATCGCTCACCCCTGCTTTACGTCTTAAGCGGTCAGGGAACCCTGGTCGATGACCAGACCTGGGCCCATGGTGGTGCTCAGGGTAACGCGCTTGACGTAGATACCTTTCGAGGAAGCTGGCTTGATACGCTTCAGATCAGCGATCAGGGCTTCAACGTTTTCCTTCAGCTTGGTGGCTTCGAAGCCAACCTTGCCAACGGAGGTGTGGATGATGCCGTTTTTGTCGGTGCGGTAGCGAACCTGACCAGCCTTGGCGTTTTTAACCGCGGTGGCTACGTCTGGAGTCACGGTACCGACTTTCGGGTTAGGCATCAGGCCACGTGGACCCAGGATCTGACCCAGTTGACCTACAACGCGCATGGCATCAGGCGATGCGATGACTACGTCATAGTTCAGGTCGCCGCCTTTCATTTCGGCAGCCAGGTCGTCCATGCCAACGCGGTCTGCGCCTGCAGCCAGGGCAGCTTCAGCAGCTGGACCTTGGGTGAAGACAGCAACACGTACGGTCTTGCCAGTGCCGTGTGGCAGCACGGTAGCGCTACGTACGACCTGGTCGGATTTACGTGGGTCAACGCCCAGGTTCACGGCGACGTCGAACGACTCGCTGAACTTGACGGTCGACAGCTCAGCCAGCAGAGCGGCGGCTTCTTCGAAGTTGTAGACTTTGCCAGCTTCGATTTTGGAAGCAATAGCCTTTTGGCGCTTGGTCAGCTTAGCCATTACACACCCTCCACGTTGAGGCCCATGCTGCGAGCCGAGCCAGCGATGGTGCGCACGGCGGCGTCCATGTCGGCAGCGGTCAGGTCAGCATTTTTGACCTTGGCGATTTCTTCCAGCTGAGCACGGGTCACGGTACCGACTTTAACGGTGTTCGGACGTGCGGAACCGCTGGTCAGGCCAGCAGCTTTCTTCAGCAGAACCGAAGCTGGGGTGCTTTTGGTTTCGAAGGTGAAGCTACGGTCACTGTAGACAGTGATGATAACTGGAGTTGGCAAGCCGACTTCTTGACCCTGAGTACGGGCGTTGAAGGCCTTGCAGAATTCCATGATGTTCACGCCATGTTGACCCAGAGCCGGGCCGACGGGCGGGCTAGGGTTGGCCTGGCCGGCCTTTACTTGCAGCTTGATGTAAGCCGTGATCTTCTTAGCCATGAGCTACTCCAATATCGGGTACGAACGCCAATTCAGGCTCCCCGGTTGCTTGCGTTTTATCCCAGAGACGACAAAACCCCGCAGCTTACGCCTGCGGGGCATGGGATATGCCTTCAATCAGACCTTTTCGACCTGACTGAACTCGAGCTCTACCGGAGTAGAGCGTCCGAAAATGAGCACGGCCACTTGGATCCGGCTCTTTTCGTAGTTGACCTCTTCGACGGTACCGTTGAAATCCGCGAACGGACCATCGGTAACGCGAACAACCTCGCCCGGCTCGAACAGAGTCTTGGGCTTTGGCTTGTCGCTGCCGTCAGCGACGCGACGAAGGATAGCTTCAGCTTCCTTGTCGGTGATTGGTGCAGGCTTGTCAGCGGTACCGCCGATGAAGCCCATCACGCGAGGAGTGTCCTTGACCAAGTGCCAAGTACCCTCGTTCATTTCCATCTGGACCAGCACATAGCCTGGGAAGAACTTACGTTCGCTTTTGCGCTTCTGGCCATTGCGCATTTCTACCACTTCTTCAGTGGGGACCAGAATTTCGCCAAAACCGTCTTCCATGCCAGCCAGCTTTACACGCTCGATCAAAGAGCGCATAACATGCTTCTCGTAACCCGAGTAGGCATGCACAACGTACCAACGCTTAGCCACGGGACACCCTTAGCCGACGATCAAGGAAACAAGCCAGCCGAGCAGGGAATCAAGACCCCACAACAGCAACGCCATGACCAGGACGACCGCCACTACGATCAGCGTGGTCTGCGTGGTCTCTTGGCGAGTTGGCCATACGACTTTACGGATTTCGGTACGAGCTTCCTTTGCCAGGACGAAGAACGACTTGCCTTTGGCGGTCTGCAGCGCGGTGAACGCAGCTACACCAGCAATGACGAGCAGTGCAAGCACCCGGTACAGGATCGGAGATGCGTGGTAATACTGATTACCAACCACGCCAACCACCACCAAAGCGACAACAACCAGCCACTTGAGCAGATCAAAGCGAGAGTCTTGGGCTTCAGCCTTAGGGGTCATCTAGGAGGATCCTGTGAAAAGAAAGCCAGACATCACCGAGTGAAGCTGGCAGGTCAGGAGGGAATCGAACCCCCAACCTACGGTTTTGGAGACCGTCGCTCTGCCAATTGAGCTACTGACCTAGAAACATAATCAGGCCGACCAGTATGCCGGACCGAATAAGCGATTACAACCACTTATAAAACAAAGGCAGATATTTTCATATCTGCCTGTGTAATGGAGCTCTTGAGCGGATTTGAACCGCTGACCTCACCCTTACCAAGGGTGTGCTCTACCAACTGAGCTACAAGAGCGAAACACTTTGCACAACCAGCAAACTTGGAGCGGGTAGCGGGAATCGAACCCGCATCATCAGCTTGGAAGGCTGAGGTTCTACCACTAAACTATACCCGCGGAGCTTGCTGCTCACGCTAAATTGGTGGAGGGGGAAGGATTCGAACCTTCGAAGTCTGAGACGTCAGATTTACAGTCTGATCCCTTTGGCCGCTCGGGAACCCCTCCTGAACGTGGGCGGCATTATCAACCTCTGCCGTCCTTCTGTCAAGCGTTTTTTTCAATTAAATCTGAAAGTTAGCTTCGTTTGACAGTCGCTTCACACCTTGAGCGTTTCCGCTTATCGCTGTGGAGCGGGCGCCATTCTATGCAGGATTCAAGAACCTTGCAACCCCTCACACAACATTATTTTCTGTTTTAAGTCTTTGAAATCATTGGAAAGTCTCTGGAGCAGGGTTTCGTCCAGCAAACGCCGGCTTTCGGGCGCAATTCGCAGCCAGTGAAAAACGCCTTCGGGGCTGCCAACCGGCACCGCGCGAGCGGAAATATCCAGGCTGGTGAGGCGTTGCTCTATAGGAGCCAGCTGTTCAGGCCGCGAAAAGCCGCCCAGGTACAGGCAGTTTTCATCACGCGCCGGCGGCTTGGCTGCAGCCGCAGCACGTGCACGCGCATCATCGGACTCACTCAGCAGGCGAATATCCTGCTGGGAGCCCTTGTAGAGCGACAGCGAGGTCACTTCCTTGGGCCTCAGCGGCGCTTCCTGCTGGTGCCATACAAAGTAGAAAACGTTCAGTACCAGCAGCAGGAGAAATAACCAGCGCATAATCACCTCAGGCCACCGGACAAGCGATGGCCAGGCCAACGAAGACAAGATCAGGAATGACGCTGGCACCTGGCACTGCATCCTTTACCAGCTCGGCATCGCCACCTGTGAGATACAGGGTGAAATCATCGCCCCACAGCTGCGCCGCCTGCTCGACCTGGGTGAGCACGAAGCCGCGCATCATCTGTGTGCAACCACGCTCCACTGCCTCTACCGTATTGCGCCCGGGTGCCAGGCTGCCGTGGGCGCGCTCGGCGGACTGGTCGTCGTAGCGAATCTTGCGGGTATGGGTGCGCAGCTGCCCGCGCATCAGCGGCATGCCCGGGCAGATGAACCCACCCAGGTGCTCGCCATCCGGGGCGACGAAGTCGGAAGTGACGGCCGTGCCCAGGTCGATGACCACACACGCGCGCCCTGCCAGTTTATAACCCGCTACCAGGGCCACCCAACGGTCGAGGCCCAGGCGTTCGAATTCCTGGTAACCGTTGCGTACCCCTAGCAATGTTTTTGCAGGACGCGCACAGACAGGCTGTACGGAGAACTCGGTGGCCAGCAACGCCATCAGGCGACTGGTCTCGTCTTCGTTGCGAACGCTCACCAGACGACAATGCAGCAGCTGCAGGCCATCGATCGATTTCACCGCCTCGACCAGCACCTGGTCGGCGTCCACGACGCCACCGGCAAGGCGCGCACCGCCCTCACCCGCGATGACCCGCCATTTGATGAAACTGTTACCGCAGTCCAGCTCAAGAATCATTGCGCAACCTCAGGCTGAGCTCACCACCACTAAAGCTTTTTTCCACGCCATCAACCTCGAGGCGCAACGCGCCCTGGTGATCGATGCCCAATACCACGCCGTCTATCTGGTTGACTCCAGCGATCAGCGATACCGCACGCCCTTGCCAGACATGATTGGCCTCCCATAGCGCTTGGATCGCTGCGAAACCCTGCTCGCGATGCAAGGCCAGGTACTGCTCCAGGCGCTGGTTGAGGATGGCCACCAGCTGATTACGATCAATGGCCTTGCCGGCCTCCAGTTGCATGGAGGTCCACTGCTGGTCGACCGCATCGGTTGCCTGCATGTTCACATTGATGCCAATACCCAGCACCACGTGGCAGACATCGGCAGGGTCACCCACCAGCTCCAGGAGAATGCCGGCTATCTTGCGCTGGTCCACCAACAGGTCATTGGGCCACTTCAGCCCGGCCTTGGCGATGCCCAGCTCACGCAGGGCCTGCATCACTGCCACCCCCACGACCAGGCTCAAGCCTTCGAGCTGGCGCAGGCCGCCATCGATGCGCAGCACCAGGCTGTAATAGAGGTTTTCCGCGAACGGGCTAACCCAGGTGCGCCCACGACGCCCCCGCCCTGCCGACTGCCGTTCAGCCAGCACCAGGAAAGGCGCACTCTCCCCCCTGCCGATGGCCCGTAGCGCCTCGGCGTTGGTGGAATCAATGGAATCAAAGATCAAGGTCGGCCAGCCTGGGGCGCCCGCATAGGCGTCTATGGCGTCCGCCTCCAACAACGCCAAGGGCGCAGCCAGCTGATAACCGCGGCCGCGGACCTTGTGGATAGGGAGATTGAGCTCGGCCTCCAGGTGCTGCAGCTGCTTCCAGACAGCGCTGCGGCTGATACCCAAGGCGGCTCCCAAGTCCTGGCCGGAATGGAAGCGACCATCCTTCAAGAGATTCAACAACGTCAACATGCCAGATTCGCCTCACAATGAGGCAGGCATGATAGCCATGCTGATGGCCGTTGCATAGAAATGGCCGGAAACATGGCCCGTAGCAGCGGCCACAGGCCGCGTCCGGGGACTTTTTGCGCACGCCAGAAAGACAAAACCCCCACCTGCGTTAGCAGATGGGGGTTTCGGAATTTAATCTTGACGATGACCTACTCTCACATGGGGAAACCCCACACTACCATCGGCGATGCATCGTTTCACTGCTGAGTTCGGGATGGGATCAGGTGGTTCCAATGCTCTATGGTCGTCAAGAAATTCTGTAGCCAGGATGCCCTTTGGGAGGCATTCCAGCGAATCGGGTATGTGATGGTATTTGTGAATCAGCAAACTTTCGGTTCGTATCATCTTCATAACACCGCAATCTGGTCGTTCGACGCAAATTGCTTGGGTGTTATATGGTCAAGCCTCACGGGCAATTAGTATTGGTTAGCTCAACGCCTCACAGCGCTTACACACCCAACCTATCAACGTCGTAGTCTTCGACGGCCCTTTAGGGAACTCAAGGTTCCAGTGAGATCTCATCTTGAGGCAAGTTTCCCGCTTAGATGCTTTCAGCGGTTATCTTTTCCGAACATAGCTACCCGGCAATGCCACTGGCGTGACAACCGGAACACCAGAGGTTCGTCCACTCCGGTCCTCTCGTACTAGGAGCAGCCCCTCTCAAATCTCAAACGTCCACGGCAGATAGGGACCGAACTGTCTCACGACGTTCTAAACCCAGCTCGCGTACCACTTTAAATGGCGAACAGCCATACCCTTGGGACCGGCTTCAGCCCCAGGATGTGATGAGCCGACATCGAGGTGCCAAACACCGCCGTCGATATGAACTCTTGGGCGGTATCAGCCTGTTATCCCCGGAGTACCTTTTATCCGTTGAGCGATGGCCCTTCCATACAGAACCACCGGATCACTAAGACCTACTTTCGTACCTGCTCGACGTGTCTGTCTCGCAGTCAAGCGCGCTTTTGCCTTTATACTCTACGACCGATTTCCGACCGGTCTGAGCGCACCTTCGTACTCCTCCGTTACTCTTTAGGAGGAGACCGCCCCAGTCAAACTACCCACCATACACTGTCCTCGATCCGGATAACGGACCTGAGTTAGAACCTCAAAGTTGCCAGGGTGGTATTTCAAGGATGGCTCCACGCGAACTGGCGTCCACGCTTCAAAGCCTCCCACCTATCCTACACAAGCAAATTCAAAGTCCAGTGCAAAGCTATAGTAAAGGTTCACGGGGTCTTTCCGTCTAGCCGCGGATACACTGCATCTTCACAGCGATTTCAATTTCACTGAGTCTCGGGTGGAGACAGCGCCGCCATCGTTACGCCATTCGTGCAGGTCGGAACTTACCCGACAAGGAATTTCGCTACCTTAGGACCGTTATAGTTACGGCCGCCGTTTACCGGGGCTTCGATCAAGAGCTTCGCGTTAGCTAACCCCATCAATTAACCTTCCGGCACCGGGCAGGCGTCACACCCTATACGTCCACTTTCGTGTTTGCAGAGTGCTGTGTTTTTAATAAACAGTCGCAGCGGCCTGGTATCTTCGACCGGCATGGGCTTACGGAGCAAGTCCTTCACCCTCACCGGCGCACCTTCTCCCGAAGTTACGGTGCCATTTTGCCTAGTTCCTTCACCCGAGTTCTCTCAAGCGCCTTGGTATTCTCTACCCAACCACCTGTGTCGGTTTGGGGTACGGTTCCCGGTTATCTGAAGCTTAGAAGCTTTTCTTGGAAGCATGGCATCAACCACTTCGTCGCCTAAAGGCAACTCGTCATCAGCTCTCGGCCTTAGAATCCCGGATTTACCTAAGATTCCAGCCTACCACCTTAAACTTGGACAACCAACGCCAAGCTGGCCTAGCCTTCTCCGTCCCTCCATCGCAATAACCGGAAGTACAGGAATATTAACCTGTTTTCCATCGACTACGCTTTTCAGCCTCGCCTTAGGGACCGACTAACCCTGCGTCGATTAACGTTGCGCAGGAAACCTTGGTCTTTCGGCGTGGGTGTTTTTCACACCCATTGTCGTTACTCATGTCAGCATTCGCACTTCTGATACCTCCAGCAAGCTTCTCAACTCACCTTCACAGGCTTACAGAACGCTCCTCTACCGCATCACCCGAAGGTGATACCCGTAGCTTCGGTGCATGGTTTGAGCCCCGTTACATCTTCCGCGCAGGCCGACTCGACTAGTGAGCTATTACGCTTTCTTTAAAGGGTGGCTGCTTCTAAGCCAACCTCCTAGCTGTCTAAGCCTTCCCACATCGTTTCCCACTTAACCATGACTTTGGGACCTTAGCTGACGGTCTGGGTTGTTTCCCTTTTCACGACGGACGTTAGCACCCGCCGTGTGTCTCCCATGCTCGGCACTTGTAGGTATTCGGAGTTTGCATCGGTTTGGTAAGTC
>NZ_CP133165.1:3072500-3777500 GCF_047947025.1 Pseudomonas sp. App30
CCCTCCAGCGAAGTGGAAGCCAAGCGCAACTCCACGCCGCTGGAGCTGGAGACCCCAGCCGACCAGCTCAAGCAGGCGCAGAAAGACGCGCCAGCCACCGACCTTGGCGAAGAACAGGCCGCGCCAGCGCCCTTCGCGCATATAGACAACGAAGACGACCAGGACCAGAACACCGCACAAGACACCCCGGACAAGCCGGAACCGGTCGCCAGCGCCGCCGCCGACGCCCCCAAGAAGGGCCCGAACCACCGCGAAGTCACCGTGCGCAAGGGCGACACCCTGTCCAAGCTGTTCGACGAAGCCGGCCTGCCCGCCTCCGCCGCCCAGGAAGTCATGGCCAGCGACAAACAGGCCAAGCAGTTCGCCCAGCTCAAGAACGGCCAGGTGCTGGAGTTCGAGATCGGCCCGGACGGCCAGCTCGCCAGCCTGCACACCAAGCTCAGCAACACCGAGACCATCCGCCTGGTGCGCGGCGCCAAGGGCTTCGCCTTCAACCGCGACGTGATCAAGCCCGTCATGCGCGAGGCCTACGCTCATGGCGTGATCAAGAACTCGCTGTCGCTGTCCGGCCAGCGCGCCGGCCTGTCGCACAACCAGGTCATGGACCTGGTGCGCATCTTCAACTACGACGTGGACTTCGCCCAGGATATCCGCCAGGGCGACGTGTTCGACGTGATGTACGAACAGAAGGTGCTGAACGGCAAGGTGATCGGCACCGGCAACATCCTCGCCGCGCGCTTCAGCAACCGTGGCAAGACCTACACCGCGGTGCGCTACACCAACAAACAAGGCACCACCAACTACTACAGCGCCGAGGGCAACAGCCTGCGCAAGGCCTTCGTGCGCTCGCCGGTGGACTTCGCCCGTATCAGCTCGCGCTTCTCGGTGGGCCGCTTCCACCCCATCCTGAACAAGATCCGCGCGCACCAGGGCGTGGACTACGCCGCCCCGCGCGGCACGCCCATCAAGGCCACGGGCGACGGCAAGGTCGAACTGGCCGGGCGCCGTGGCGGCTACGGCAACACCGTGATCATCGAGCACGGCAAGACCTACAAGACGCTGTACGCGCACATGCAGGGCTTCGCCAAGGGCATCCACGCAGGCTCGGTAGTGAAACAGGGCCAGGTCATCGGCTACATCGGCACCACCGGCCTGTCCACCGGCCCGCACGTGCATTACGAGTTCCAGGTGAACGGCGTGCACGTCGACCCGCTGGGGCAGAAGCTGCCCATGGCCGACCCGATTGCGCGCAACGAGAAGAGCCGCTTCATGCAAATCTCGCAGCCGCTGATCGCCCACATGGACCAGGAGAAATCCACCATGGTCGCGAGCAAGAAGTAAGTCATGGCCCTTTATATCGGCGTGATGTCCGGCACCAGCCTCGATGGGCTGGATATTGCGCTGGTTGAGCAAGGCGCCAGCGTGCGCCTGCTGGCCAGCCGGTACCTGCCGATGCCCAGCGGGCTGCGCGGCGACCTGCTGGCCCTATGCGCCAGCGGCCCGGACGAGATAGCCCGCGCCGCCCTGGCGGAGAACCAGTGGGCCACCCTGGCCGCCGAGGGCATCCATACCCTCTTGCAACAACAGCACCTCACCCCTGCGGATATCCGTGCCATCGGCAGCCACGGCCAGACCGTGCGTCACGAACCGGCACGCGGCTTCACCGTGCAGATCGGCAACCCGGCGCTGCTGGCCGAGTTGACCGGCATCACCACCGTCGGCGACTTCCGCCGCCGTGACGTGGCCGCCGGTGGCCAGGGCGCGCCGTTGGTGCCCGCCTTCCACGATGCCATCTTCGCCAGCCAGGGCCGGCACCTGGCCGTGCTCAACGTAGGTGGTTTCAGCAACCTGAGCCTGATCGAGGCCGACAAGCCGGTCAGCGGTTTCGACTGCGGCCCCGGCAACGTGTTGCTCGACGCCTGGATCAATGCCCGCCAGGGCCTGGACTACGACCGCGACGGCGCCTGGGCTGCCAGCGGCAGCGTACACCCGGCGCTGCTGGCCGAGCTGCTCAGCGACCCGTTCTTCGCCGGCACCGGCCCCAAGAGCACCGGCCGCGAGGTGTTCAACCTGCCCTGGCTGCAGGCACACCTGGCGAAGGTAAACGACGTGGCCGATGCCGACGTGCAGGCAACCCTGCTGGAGTTGACCGCCCGCACCATCGTCGACTCCCTACGCCACGCCCAGCCTCACACCGACGAGCTGCTGGTGTGCGGCGGCGGCGCCCACAACCGCGCGCTGATGCAACGCCTGGCGCAGCTGTTGCCCAACACCCGCGTCGACAGCACCGCTGGCCACGGCGTGGACCCGGACTGGGTGGAAGCCATGGCATTCGCCTGGCTGGCCCATTGCTGCCTGGAAGGCATCCCCACCAACCGCCCCAGCGTTACCGGCGCCCGTGGGTTGCGTGTGCTTGGGGCCATCTACCCCGCCTGAACGCCAGACAGCAAAACGCCGCGTATGAACGCGGCGTCTGGCCTTGCCCTGCAGGTGATCAGATCGAGAACGACTGACCGCAACCGCAAGTGGTAGAGGCATTAGGGTTGTTGATAACGAAACGCGAACCCTCCAGGCCTTCCTGGTAATCCACTTCAGCACCTGCCAGGTACTGGAAGCTCATTGGGTCGACCACCAGGCTCACGCCTTCGCGCTCGACAATGGTGTCATCCTCGGCCACATCTTCATCGAAGGTGAAGCCGTACTGGAAGCCCGAGCAACCGCCACCGGTCACGAAAACCCGCAGTTTCAGACGCTCATTGCCTTCTTCGTCGACCAGGCTCTTCACCTTGTGCGCAGCACCGTGGGTGAATTGCAAAGCCGTGGGTGTGAAGGATTCGACGCTCATGCTGACTCTCTCCCGGCGTAAGCCGCCATAAAACGTAATGGCGGCATTATCCGCTTCTCCTAGAAAAAGGGTCAACAATTGTGCGCTGACCGGCTTTGGGGCTTACGGCAGCATGCCGGCGTGGGACAGGCCCAGGCGCTCGTCGAGGCCGAAGAGGATGTTCAGGTTCTGCACGGCCTGGCCCGACGCGCCCTTGACCAGGTTGTCGATGACCGACAGCACCACCACCAGGTCACCGCCTTGTGGGCGATGCACGGCGATGCGGCAGACGTTGGCGCCACGCACGCTGCGGGTCTCCGGGTGGCTGCCGGCCGGCATCACGTCGACGAACGGTTCATCGGCATAACGCTTCTCGAACAGCGCCTGCAGGTCCACGGCCTTGTCCACCACGGTTGCGTAGAGGGTGGAATGGATACCGCGGATCATCGGCGTCAGGTGCGGCACGAAGGTCAGGCCCACGTCGCCACCGGCAGCGCGGCGCAGCCCCTGGGTGATTTCCGGCAGGTGACGGTGGCCCTTCACCGAGTAGGCCTTCATGCTTTCGCCGGCCTCGCAGAACAGCGAGCCCACGGCAGCGCCACGGCCAGCGCCGCTGACACCGGACTTGCAGTCGGCGATCAGGCGCGAGGCATCGGCCAGGCCAGCTTCCAGCAGCGGCAGGAAGCCCAGTTGGGTGGCGGTTGGGTAGCAGCCAGGCACGGCGATCAGGCGGGCGTTGCGGATCTGCTCGCGGTTCACTTCCGGCAGGCCGTACACGGCGTCCTTCAGCAGCTCAGGCGCGCCGTGGGGCTGGCCGTACCACTTGGCCCACTCTTCGGCGTCCTGCAGGCGGAAGTCTGCCGACAGGTCGATGACCTTGGTGCCCGCGGCCAGCAGCTCGCCCGCCAGGGAGTGCGCGACGCCGTGTGGGGTGGCGAAGAACACCACGTCGCAGGCGCCCAGGGTCTTGGTGTCCGGCACGCTGAAGGCCAGGCCATCGTAGTGGCCGCGCAGGTTGGGGTACATGTCCGCCACGGGCACGCCCGCCTCGGAGCGCGAGGTGATGACGGCGACTTCCGCCTGCGGATGCGACGCCAACAGACGCAGCAGCTCGACTCCGGTGTAACCCGTGCCGCCGACAATACCGACCTTGACCATATACCTGCCCCTTTCAACGAACCGACTAGGAAACCGCTGATAATACGGGGCCAGAGCATCTGCTAACAACCGTTGAGGTGACGTGCGGCAGCCTGGGGCACTACTATCGGCGCTACCGTGAACCTGGAAACTTCAAAAAATGCTCTATCTATGGATCAAAGCCCTGCACATCATCAGCATGGTCTGCTGGTTTGCCGGCCTGTTCTACCTGCCGCGCCTGTTCGTCTACCACGCCAGCAGCGAGGATGAGCCCAGCAAGCAACGCTTCATGGTCATGGAGCGCAAGCTGTACCGCGGCATCATGGGCCCCTCGATGATCGCCACCCTGGTGTTCGGCGCCTGGCTGCTGTACCTGCTCCCCGGCTATTTGAGCCAGGGCTGGTTGCACGCCAAACTGACCTTCGTGTTCCTGCTGATTGGCTACCATCATATGTGCGGCGCCCAGGTGAAACGCTTTGCCCGTGGCGAAAACACCCGCAGCCATGTCTTTTATCGCTGGTTCAACGAAGTTCCCGTGCTGTTTTTGCTGGCTATCGTAATTCTGGTGGTGGTGAAACCGTTCTAGGATCAATCCAACCCACAAGAGAACCCATCATGTCGCTGCCCCCCTCGCTGGACCAACGCCTGCGCCTGCCCGTGGTGGCGGCACCGATGTTTCTCATCTCCAACCCGCAACTGGTGCTGGCCTGCTGCCGCAACGGCGTGGTCGGCAGCTTTCCCGCGCTGAACCAGCGTGACAGCGCCGGCTTCAAGGCCTGGCTGGTGGAAGTCGAGGCCGGCCTGGCGGCGCTGGACAAGCCGGCGCCCTATGCCGTCAACCTCATCGTGCACAACAGCAACCCCCGCCTGGAAGCCGACCTGGCGATTTGCATCGAACACAAGGTGCCGATTGTCATCACCAGCCTGGGCGCGGTGAAGGAAGTGGTGGATGCCGTGCACAGTTATGGCGGCCTGGTCTTTCACGACGTCACTACCCGGCGCCACGCCGAGAAAGCCGCCCAGGCCGGCGTCGATGGCCTGATTGCCGTGGCCGCCGGCGCCGGTGGCCACGCCGGGACCTGGAGCCCGTTCGCGCTGGTGGCCGAGATTCGCCAGTTCTTCGACAAGACCCTGCTGCTGGCCGGCTGCATCAACCATGGCCGCGAGATCCTTGCCGCACAGCTGCTGGGCGCCGACCTGGCGTACCTGGGCACGCGCTTTATCGCCTGTCAGGAAAGCCACGCACCCGCAGCCTATAAAGACATGCTGCTGGCAGCCCATGCCGCCGATATCATCCATACCCCGGCGGTGTCCGGGGTGCCGGCCAGTTTCATGCGCAAGAGCCTGGAAGATGCCGGTTTCGACCTGGCCACCCTCGCGGCTGCCGGTGCCCAGGCCAAGCTCAAGCCCATCGATGACGAGGCCAAGGCGTGGAAGACCATCTGGTCCGCCGGCCAGGGTGTCGGCGAGATCGACGATATACCCAGCGCCGATGAGCTGATCGAGCGCCTCGACAACGAATACCGCAAGGCGCTGGTACGGGCCTGCCGCTTGCCCGACCACTGGCCGCGCTGAACCGGCCGCCACTTTCACGACAAGGATGCCAGCATGACAACACTGTTCAAGATCGTCTTCGAAGGCAGCACGCTGCCGGGGGTCGCCCTGGAAACTGCCAAGGCCAACCTGGCCCAGCTGTTCCGTAGCGATCTGTTGGCCGTGGAAAAACTGTTCACCGGGCGCAAAGTGGCGCTCAAGCGCAACCTGTCCCAGGAGACGGCCGAGAAGTACCTGGATGCGTTGCACCGTGCCGGCGTGGAGGCACGTCTGGAGGAGGAAGCGCCGTTGGAGCTGAGCCTGGAAGAAATAGAGCCCAGCCCTGCCCCGCCACCGTTTTCACCCTATGCGCCGCCGCAGTCGGAGGTCGGGCCACCAATTGCCGTCTACGGGCCGCTGAAAGTCATGACCGTACAGGGGCGCATCGGCCGGGTGCGCTACCTGGGCTGGACCATGGCCTTGGTACTGGCTGCTTGCGCCGCCGCGCTGGTGTTCATTCTGCTCATGTCGATTTCCCGCTACCTGGGCATAGGCTTCGGTGCCATCGCCCTGGCCGCCTTCATGACCATCAACGTGCAGATCACCGTGCAGCGCCTGCACGACGCCGGCTGGAGCGGCTGGCTGTGGCTGTTGAACCTGGTACCGCTGGTAGGCAATTTCTTCCCCATCGTGATCATGGCGGTTCCCGGCAACCCGGGCACCAACCAATATGGCCCGCCGGCGCCGCCCAACACCAAGGCGGTGAAAGTGCTGGCCTGGCTGTGGGTGGCCTTCCTGGTCCTGATGTTTATCATTGGCCTGAAGGGCGGCTTCAATTCGCTCGCCCATCATGCGCAGGCCGTGTAAGGACTCGGCACAACTGCGCGGCGCACGGTAGACTAGCGCCCCTGAGTAGACGCCCCCGTGCGCCCCGCCTCATCGACGAGCCGGGGCCGGGGGCGTTCGTATGGAGATTTGCATGACCCGTTACGCCTTGATCACTGGCGCCTCCCGAGGGCTGGGCCTGGCGCTGGCCGAGGCCCTGGCCCGGCGCGGCCGCAACCTGATCCTGGTAGCCCGCCAGCGCGACCCCCTGGAAGCGGTGGCCATCGAGCTGACCCAACGCTTCGGCGTGGAGGTGCTGTTCCGTGCCTGCGACTTGAGCGAACCCCTGCGCCTGTCCGGCCTGCTGATGGAGCTTGAGGAAAGCGGCCGCCATATCGATCTGCTGGTGAACTGCGCCGGGCTGCGCTCCTACGGGCATTTCCTGGCCCAGGACTGGATGCAGGAGCAGGACCTGATCGAGGTCAACATCCTCGCCCTGGCGCGACTGTGCCATGTGGTCGGCAACGCCATGGCGGTGCACGGCGGCGGGCAGATCCTCAACGTCGCCTCGCTTGCAGCTTTTCAGCCTGGCCCGTGGATGAGCAGCTACGCGGCCAGCAAGGCCTACGTGCTGAGTTTCTCCGAAGGGCTGCGCGAAGAATTGCGCCAGTCGGGGGTCAAAGTGTCGGTACTGTGCCCTGGCCCGGTGCGTTCATCGCAGCGGGTGATAGAACGCCTGAACAACAGCCAACGCGTGCTCAGCCCGGAGGAAGTGGCGCTGTTCACCGTGCGCGCCCTGGCCCGCAACCGCGCGGTGATCATCCCCGGTCGGCGCAACCGCCTGCTCACCTACGGCGCCCGCCTGGGCTCGCGCTGGCTGGTGCGCAAGATCGCCGGCGCCATCAACCTCGCCTACCGCCCACGTTGAGCATTGAGTACACTCGAGCCCGACGTCAAACATGGAGCAACCGTTGTGGATACTCTGTTCACCAAGATCATCAACAGAGAAATACCCGCGAAAATCATCTACGAGGATGACCAGGTACTGGCCTTCCACGATATCGCACCCCAGGCACCGGTTCATTTCCTGGTGATCCCGAAGAAGCCGATCCGCACCCTCAACGACCTCACCGAGGAAGACAAGGGCCTGGCCGGTCACATTCTGTTCACCGCCCAGCGCCTGGCCAAGGAACTGGGCTGCGAGGAAGGTTTCCGCGTGGTCATGAACTGCAATGAATTGGGCGGCCAGACGGTCTACCACATTCACATGCATGTGCTGGGGCAGCGCCAGATGCACTGGCCGCCGGGCTGATCGCCTTGTGGCCGCTGCCTCGGGCAGCGGCCACAGGATTGTGTTGACGTGCCGCAGGCTCTGGCACGGTATTTTGAGTTAAACTGCACCCCGTGATTCTATCCGGAGGTGCCCAATGGCTACCGAACGTCACTACTCCCCCCTCGACCGACTGCTGCTGCAGGCCGACACGGCCATGCGCACGCTGCTGCCTTTCAGCGGCCAGCCGTCGCGGCCGTCCCCGGCCATTGTCCAGCCGGACCCCAAGCTCAGTGATGACGAAACCCGCCATGTGGCCGGCCTGATGCGCATCAACCACACCGGTGAAGTGTGCGCGCAGGCGTTGTACCAGGGGCAGGCGCTGACCGCCAAGCTGCCGCAGGTGCGCAAGGCCATGGAACATGCCGCCGAGGAAGAAGTGGATCACCTGGCCTGGTGCGAGCAACGCATCCGCCAGTTGGGCAGCCACCCCAGCGTGCTGAACCCGTTGTTCTACGGTATGTCGTTCGGCATAGGTGCCGTGGCCGGACTGATCAGCGACCGTGTCAGCCTGGGCTTCGTTGCCGCCACTGAACACCAGGTGTGCAAGCACCTGGATGAACACCTGGAACAACTGCCCGTGGAAGACGAGAAGTCACGCGCCATCCTCGAACAGATGCGCGTGGATGAAGAGCAGCACGCCGATTCGGCGCTGGACGCCGGCGGGTTCCGCTTCCCGGCGCCGGTCAGGTTCGGCATGAGCCTGGTGGCCAAGGTCATGACCAAGAGCACCTATCGCATCTGACCAGCCCTGTGGGGGCGGGCCCTGCCCGCTCCCACACGCTTCAACCCAGCTCGACGATCTCGTAGTCGTGGGTGATCTCCACCCCGGCACGGCCCAGCATGATCGAGGCCGAGCAGTACTTCTCAGCCGACAGTTCCACTGCCCGCTTCACCTGGGCTTCCTTCAGGCCGCGGCCCTTGACCACGAAATGCAGGTGGATCTTGGTGAATACCTTGGGGTCCTCGGTGGCACGCTCGGCTTCCAGGAAGGCTTCGCAGCTTTCCACCGGCTGACGCGACTTCTTCAGAATGCTGACCACGTCGAAATTGCTGCAGCCACCCAGGCCCAGCAACAGCATCTCCATGGGGCGCACGCCCAGGTTGCGACCGCCGCTCTCGGGCGGGCCGTCCATCACTACCACATGACCGCTGCCCGACTCGCCAAGAAACATGGCTTCGCCTGCCCACTGGATACGTGCCTTCATCACCAGGACTCCACTGTAAAAAAGGCCGCCAGCTTAGCACAGCAGTTTGCATAAGCCCTGTAGCCCAGCCGTTGCCTGCCGATAAGGTGGTTAGTAAATTGCCTGATACAAACTTGCGTGTCTGATAAGCTGGCGCCAAATCAATGGCGCTTACGCCAGCACTCCTTACCGTTCACTTGCCGTAGACAGTCTTGCCCCGGGATTCAGCCATGGTTGCGCTCACGCGTCCGATCCAGAACATCGATAAACTCTTGGCTCATTGCCAGCGCCGCCGCTATGGCGCCAAGAGCAATATCATCTGCGCCGGCGACCAGTCCGAAACCTTGTCCTACATCATCAAGGGCTCGGTGACGATTCTGATCGAGGACGACGACGGCCGCGAAATGATCATTGCCTACCTCAACGCCGGCGACTTCTTCGGCGAGCTGGGGCTGTTCGAGTCGCCCAACCACGGGCCGCTGCGCAGCGCCTGGGTACGGGCCAAGACCGAATGCGAAGTAGCGGAAATCAGCTACGGCAGGTTCCGCGAAGTGGCGGTGCAGCATCCCGATATCATGTTCGCCCTGGGTTGCCAGATGGCCCAGCGCCTGCGCGATACCACGCGCAAGGTCGGCGACCTTGCGTTCTTCGACGTCACGGGCCGGGTGGCGCGCTGCCTGCTGGAACTGTGCAAGCAACCCGACGCCATGACCCACCCGGACGGCATGCAGATCAAGATCACCCGCCAGGAAATCGGCCGTATCGTCGGTTGCTCGCGGGAAATGGTCGGGCGGGTACTCAAGGACCTCGAAGAGCGCAACCTGGTGAACGTGAAGGGCAAGACCATGGTGGTCTTCGGCACACGCTAGGGCTTGGCCTTCGCGCGAATCTCGGCCAACAACCGCCCATAGGCCTGGGCCAGATCGGCCAGCAACTGCGGCGCCGGATAGTGTTCGTGCAAGGCCACATGGCTTTGCGGGTCACAGCGCTGGGGCAGTTCGCACGCCTGGTTGAAGCCATTCACTGCCGCCACCATCGACTCGCGCTGGTTGTCCATCAGCATCGCGCCGTGCACCAGTACCACCGGCCGCGTGCCGCTCAGGCCCTGGCGCCAACGCTGCGCCGTGCCCACCCATTTGCGTCCGGCAATATTGACGTTGTAGCGACCATCGCAGAACGCCCCCGCCACCTCGCCCACCGACGCCTGCCCGCCCAACGCCGTGACGGCGTCGCACAGCGGCTGGCACAGGCGCTGATAAGCGGTTTCGATGCGGTTTTGGTCGCCTTCGCTGCGCGGTGCCACGTACACCAGCGCGGCATTGATGGTGGCCGGCGATTGCGGCACCGGCTCGCCGCCGGTTTCACGCAGCAGCACCGGCCAACCGGCTGCGGCCGATGCCGCGCAGGCGGCATCGAACGCCGGCAGGCGGTTCATGCGCCGGGGCATGACCAGGGTTTGATCGGTGGATTGCCAGAACAGCAGGCCATCAGGCTGCTCGCCGCGGCAAACGGCGGCAAGCAGCTCCTGTTCGGCCTGCAGCCCCGCCTGGGTGTCGATTCGCAGAGGGTGTTGCATGAGACCTCCGTAGCAGCGGCCGCGAGGCCGCGTCATGGGCCGCGCGATACATGACATCGTCCTGGCACCCCGACGCGGCCTGGCGGCCGCTGCTACGGGCGGGTCAAGACTGGAAGAACAGCCGTTGCAGCTCTTCGCCAGGATGCTCGGCGCGCATGAACGCCTCGCCCACCAGGAACGAATACACCTCGTTGATTTCCATCAGCTCCACGTCGGCGCGGTTGAGGATGCCGCTTTCGGTCACCACCAGGCGCTCACGCGGGATCAGCGGCAGCAGGTCGAGGGTGTTTTCCAGGCTGACTTCGAAGTTGTGCAGGTTGCGGTTGTTCACCCCCAGCAACGGCGACTTCAGGTGCTTGAGCGCACGCTCCAGCTCCTCGGCGTTGTGCACTTCCACCAGCACATCCAGGCCAACACCAAAGGCGACGGACTCCAGCTCGGCCATCTTCGCGTCGTCCAGCGCCGCGACGATCAGCAGGATGCAGTCGGCGCCCAGCGCGCGGGATTCGACGATCTGGTATGGGTCGACCATGAAATCCTTGCGGATCACCGGCAGGCTGCAGGCCGCACGGGCCTGCTGCAGGTAGGCGTCGGCGCCCTGGAAGTAATCGATGTCGGTGAGCACGGACAGGCAGGTGGCGCCGCCCTTCTCGTAGCTCTGGGCGATTTCGGCAGGCACGAAGTGCTCACGGATGACGCCCTTGCTCGGCGAGGCCTTCTTGATTTCGGCGATGACCGCCGGCTTCTTGGTCGCCGCCTGGTCGATCAACGCCTTGGCAAAGCCACGCGGTGCATCGGCGGCAGCGGCCAGGCGCTCCAGTTCGGCATAGCTGACACGCTGCAGGCGTTCGGCAACTTCCTGGGCCTTGCGCGCCAGAATCTTCTCCAGAACTGTCGGCACACTCATCCTTCATTCTCCTGCTTGAATACCGCGGTAAAGGCGCCCAGCTCGTCGAGCTTCTCGCGGGCCAGCCCGGTGTGCAGCGCATCGTGGGCCAGGGCCACGCCTTCCTTCAAGGAAGACGCGTGGTCGGCGGCATACAGGGCAGCGCCAGCGTTGAGTACGATCATTTCAGCGGCTTTCTGGCCGTTTTCGGTCTTGCGCCGGCCCAAGGCGTCGCGAATCAGTTCCAGCGAAGCCTGCGGGCTTTCCACGGCCAGGCCGTGCAGGGTCTGGCTCTTTATACCGAGGTCTTCGGGTTCTACCCAATACTCGGTTATTTCGCCATTTTTCAGTTCGGCCACGAAGGTTGGCGCGGCCAGGCTGAACTCGTCCAGCCCGTCCTTGGAATGCACCACCAGCACATGCTTGCTGCCCAGGCGCTGCAGCACCTCGGCCAGCGGCCGGCACAGCGCCTGGCTGAACACGCCGACCACCTGGTGCTTGACGCCCGCCGGGTTGGTCAGCGGCCCGACCATGTTGAACAGGGTGCGCAGACCCAGGTCGCGGCGCGGCCCGGCGGCGTGCTTCATGGCGCCGTGGTGCGCCTGGGCGAACATGAAGCCGATGCCCACGCTGTCGATGCAACGCGCTACCTGCACCGGCGTGAGGTTCAGGTACACGCCGGCGGCTTCCAGCAGGTCGGCGCTGCCGCTCTTGCCGGACACCGCGCGGTTGCCATGCTTGGCCACGGTGCAGCCGGCCGCCGAGATGACGAAGGCCGACGCCGTGGACACGTTGAAGATGTTGGCGCCGTCGCCGCCGGTGCCGACGATGTCGACCACGCCGTCGAGGGTCTTGAGTTCAACCTGGCCTGCCAGCTCGCGCATCACCGAGACGGCACCGACGATCTCGTCGATGCTCTCGCTCTTCATGCGCATGCCCATCAGGAAGGCACCGATCTGTGCGTCGGTGCATTGGCCGGTCATGATCTGGCGCATCACATCGCGCATCTCATCCGTGCTCAGGTCCAGCTGCCCGACAATGCGGGTCAGCGCGCTCTTGATATCCATGATGGTTCCTTAGCCCTGACGGCTGCCGCCGGTCTGCTTGAGAAAGTTGGCGAACAGCTCGTGGCCCTGCTCGGAAAGAATCGACTCGGGGTGGAACTGCACGCCCTCGACGTTCAGCGTCTTGTGGCGCAGGCCCATGATCTCGTCCACGGAGCCATCGGCGTTGGCGGTCCAGGCGGTCAGTTCCAGGCAGTCGGGCAGGGTTTCGCGCTTCACTACCAGCGAGTGGTAGCGGGTCACGGTCAGCGGGTGGTTCAGGCCTTCGAACACGCCCTTGTCTTCGTGCACCAGCGGGCTGGTCTTGCCGTGCATGGCAACGCGGGCGCGCACCACGTCACCGCCAAAGGCCTGGCCGATGGACTGGTGGCCCAGGCACACGCCCAGGATCGGCAGCTTGCCAGCAAAGTGCAGGATGGCCTCGATGGAGATGCCCGCCTCGCTCGGCGTGCACGGCCCCGGGGAGACGACGATGCGCTCGGGGTTCATGGCCTCGATGTCGGCGATGGTCACCTCATCGTTGCGCACCACCTTCACGTCCGCGCCCAGCTCGCCCAGGTACTGCACGACGTTGTAGGTAAAAGAGTCGTAATTGTCGATCATCAGCAACATGGTCTGCTTCCTCAGGCGTCTTTCGGGGAGGTTTGTTCGGCCAGCGCTACAGCGCGGAACATCGCGCGGCGCTTGTTCAGGGTTTCCTCCCACTCCAGGGCCGGCACCGAGTCGGCAACGATACCGCCCCCGGCCTGCACATGCAGTTCACCGTTCTTGATCACTGCGGTACGGATCGCAATGGCGGTGTCCATGTTGCCGTTCCAGGCAAAGTAGCCAACCGCGCCGCCGTAGACGCCGCGCTTGACCGGTTCCAACTCGTCGATGATTTCCATGGCACGGATTTTAGGCGCACCGGACAGGGTGCCCGCTGGAAGAATCGCGCGCAGCGCGTCCATCGCAGTGAGGCCGCTCTTCAGCTGCCCGGTGACGTTGGAGACAATGTGCATGACGTTGGAATAGCGCTCGATGACCATCTTCTCGGTCAGTTTCACCGAGCCGATTTCCGAGACCCTGCCCGTGTCGTTGCGGCCCAGGTCGATCAGCATCAAGTGCTCGGCCAGTTCCTTGTCGTCGCTGAGCAGGTCCTTCTCCAGTGCCAGGTCAGCCTCGGCAGTGGCGCCGCGCGGACGGGTACCCGCGATCGGGCGCACGGTGATCTCGTTGTCTTCCACCCGCACCAGCACTTCCGGCGAACTGCCCACCACGTGGAAGTCGCCAAAGTTGAAGAAGTACATGTAGGGCGTGGGGTTGAAGCAACGCAGTGCCCGGTACAGGTCGATGGGCGCGGCCTTGAAGTCGATGGACATGCGCTGGGACGGCACTACCTGCATGCAGTCGCCGGCGAGGATGTATTCCTTGATGGTGTCGACGGCGCGCTCGTAGTCACCTTGGGTGAAGCTTGAGCGGAACACCGGATCCGCGGCAGGCGGACGATCCAGCTCCAGCCCGCGACGCGGGGTGATCGGCTGGCGCAGTTTTTCCATCAGCTCATCCAACTGCGCCTGGCCTTGCTCGTAGGCCTCGGCCTGGGCCGGGTCGGCCAGCACGATGGCGTGCATCTTGCCGGCCAGGTTGTCGAACACCACCACGGCGTCGGAGACCATCAGCAGGATGTCAGGCACGCCGATCGGATCGGGGTTGGGGCACTTGCCCAGGCGCTTCTCGACGTAGCGCACGCAGTCGTAGCCGAAGTAACCCACCAGGCCGCCGTTGAAGCGCGGCAGGCCGGGGATGGTTGGCACGTTGTAGCGGGCCTTGAAGACCTCGACGAAATCCAGCGGGTCCTCGACATGGTCGTGGCGCTCCACTTCGATGCCGTCGCGGGTAATGATCACCTGATGGTCATGCACCCGCAGCACGGTGCGGCACGGCAGGCCGATGATGGAATAGCGGCCCCATTTCTCGCCGCCCTGCACCGACTCCAGCAGGTAGGAGTTGGGCGCATCGGCCAGTTTCAGGTAGATCGACAGCGGGGTGTCGAAGTCAGCCAGGGTTTCGCGGGCAAGCGGAATGCGGTTGTAGCCGGCAGCGGCCAAGCGCAGGAATTCTTCGCGGATCATGATCAGCCTCGTGGCATGAGGGACAAAACGGTCAGGTATGCAAACGCGCCGGCAGGGCCGGCCAGGTAAAAGTCAGGCGCGCCAACGCCAACGGGCCAGGGCCTTGATGACTTTCATCCAGAGTTTGCGAGTGACCACCACGATGGAATCTCTGCGAGGGGTAGGTGTGATATCCCCCAACGTTATCTCAGCTGTGGGATCTAAGCAACTGATCAGGCCCCGCAGGTTGTCAACAACCATTGCCGGGGACTCTTCGGCAATGGGCCTGCCGTGGTTGTAGCCATAGCTCAGGGCCACGCAGGCCACGCCCGCGGCCTTGGCCGCCAGCACGTCGCTGCGCGAATCACCGACGAACAGGGCATCGGCAGGTTTCACCCCGGCCATCTTCATCACGAACAGCAGCGCCGCTGGGTCGGGCTTCTGCTGGGGCAAGGTGTCGCCGCCGATGATCCACTTGAAGAAGCGCCCCAGTTTCAGCTCGTCGAGCAGCGGCGCGACGAACTGTTCCGGCTTGTTGGTGATCAGCGCCATCTTCACGCCGCGCTTCTGCAGCCATTTCAGGCTCTCGCGCACGCCGGGGTAGACCTTGGTCAGCGCGTGGCTGCCGGCATAGGCGTCCATGAACAGCGCCAGCGCCTGGTCGGTGTCGGCCTCGCCGATGGCGGCGTGGTCCATGCCGCCAGCCAGGCCACGGCGCACCAGCACCCGGGCGCCGTTGCCGACGTAGGTGCGGGCGGCGTCGAGGCCGGCCGGCGCGCGGCCGAGCTTGAGCAGCGTGGTGTCCAGGGCAGCCGCCAGGTCGGGGACCGAATCGATCAGGGTACCGTCCAGATCGAACATCACCAGGCGTGGCAGCTTGCCCGGGAACAGCTGCTCGAAGCCGCTCATGGGCGTGCCAGGGCCAGTTCGGCGCGCATCTTGTCGATGACTTCCTTGTAGTTCGGCGCGTTGAAGATCGCCGAACCGGCCACGAAGGTGTCGGCGCCAGCGGCGGCGATCTCGCGGATGTTGTTGACGTTCACGCCGCCGTCGATCTCCAGGCGGATGTCACGGCCACTGGCGTCGATCAGGGCGCGCGCCTCGCGCAGCTTGTCGAGGGTGCCAGGAATGAACTTCTGCCCGCCGAAGCCTGGGTTCACGCTCATCAGCAGGACCATGTCGACCTTGTCCATCACGTACTTGAGCACGTCCAGCGGGGTGGCCGGGTTGAACACCAGGCCGGCCTTGCAGCCGCTGTCGTGGATCAGCTGCAGGGAGCGATCGACGTGCAGGGTGGCTTCGGGGTGGAAGGTGATGAAGCTGGCGCCGGCCTCGGCGAAGTCGCCGATGATGCGGTCGACCGGGCTGACCATCAGGTGCGCGTCGATCGGCGCGGTGATGCCGTACTTGCGCAGCGCGGCGCAGACCATCGGGCCGATGGTCAGGTTGGGCACGTAGTGGTTGTCCATGACATCGAAGTGAACGATGTCGGCGCCAGCGGCCAGGACATTGTCGACTTCCTCGCCCAGACGGGCGAAATCTGCGGAGAGAATGGACGGAGCAATTGCAAAGGGCTGCATGACGCACCTTTCTGGGCTGGAATCACGGTGGCGCGCATTGTACATCAGCTTGTAGGGATGGGGGCGCCAAGGTCGACCACCAACCCCGTAGCTGCTGCCGAAGGCTGCGTCCAGGCCCTGGACGCGGCCTGCGGCCGCTGCTACGGGGGTTGTCAGTAGGCGCTGCGGTAGATCTGCTCGATATCCCTGGCGCTGAGCTTGCGCGGGTTGTTGCGCATCAGCCGGTCAATGCCACTGGCCTCCCGCGCCATGTCGGGGATGGCTGCCTCGGGCACGCCGAAGCTGCGCAGGCCCTTGGGTATTTCCACCGCCGCGCACAGCTCGGCCATGGCCCGCACCGCCGCGTCGGCGGCTTCCTGGTCGGACAACCGCGCCACCTGCAGCCCCATGGCCACGGCAATATCGCGAAACCGTTCCAGGCAGGCGAGTTTGTTCCAGGCCATGACATAGGGCAGCAACAACGCGTTGCTTACCCCATGGGCGATGTTGAACTGCCCGCCCAGGGGGTACGCCAGGGCATGTACTGCCCCTACCCCGGCGTTGCCGAACGCCATGCCGGCCATCAGGCTGGCGGTGGCCATGTCTTCCCGGGCTTGCAGGTTGGCCGGGTTGGCGTAGGCCTTGGGCAGGGCGCGCACGATCAGGCGGATGGCGCCCAGCGCCAGCGAATCGGTGATGGGCGAGGCATTCACCGAGATATACGACTCGATGGCATGCACCAGCGCATCGACGCCACTGGCGGCGGTAACCCCGCGCGGGCAGGTCAGGGTCATCTGCGGGCTGACCAGCGCCACGTCGGGCAGCAGGTAATCGCTGACGATGCCTTTCTTCAGGTGCGCGGCCTTGTCGGACAGGATCGCCACGTTGGTCACTTCCGAGCCCGTGCCGGCCGTGGTCGGAATGGCGATCAGCGGCGGCCCCTTGCGCGGCACCAGGCCCACGCCGAACAAGGCCTCCAGCGGGCCGTCGTGGCCGGCATAGGCGGCCACGCTCTTGGCGATGTCGATGGCACTGCCGCCGCCCACGCCAATCAGGCCGTCATGGCCGCCCTCGCGGTAGGCCTGCATGCAGTCCTCGACGATGGCGATTTCCGGCTCCGGACGCACGCGGTCGAACACGCCATGGCGGCGGCCGCCCAGTTGCGCCAGCGCCAGGGCGACAGTGCCGGACTCCACCAGGATGGCATCGGTGACAATCAGCGGGTTATGCACGTTCAGGCGGGTCAGTTCGCCATCCAGTTGCTCGATGGCGGCAGCGCCGGTGAGCAGTTTGTTGGCGATCTTGAAAGCGGAGAGGGTCATGAATACGGCCTTTTTTCCAGACAAGGGCTGTATTCAGACTAGCCGGGGTAGCCGGCCAACGAAGGATCATTGGCCGGCGTGATGACAATCGATCAGGCCTGGGCAGTACGCAGTTTCTCGCTGCGGCCGCGCAGCCATTCCAGGGTCAGCAACAGCACCACGGAGAAGGCGATCAGCAAGGTAGCGGCTGCGGCAATGGTAGGGCTGAGGTTCTCACGGATGCCGCTGAACATCTGCCGGGGCAAGGTGGCCTGTTCCGGGCCGGCCAGGAACAGCGTCACCACCACCTCGTCGAACGAGGTAGCGAAGGCAAACAACGCACCACTGATCACCCCGGGAGCGATCAACGGCAGGGTCACCCGGCGAAACGCGGTCAACGGCGAGGCGCCCAGGCTGGCTGCGGCGCGCACCAGGTTGTGGTTGAAGCCCTGCAGGGTCGCCGACACCGTGATAATCACAAACGGCACGCCCAGCACCGCGTGCACCAGAATCAGCGAAGTGAAGCTGTTGCCCAGCCCCAGCGGCGCGAAGAACAGGTAGCTGGCGACGCCGATGATCACCACCGGCACCACCATGGGCGAGATCACCAGGGCCATCACCAGCGACTTGCCGGGGAAATCCCCACGGGTCAGGCCGATGGCCGCCAGGGTGCCGAAGACCATGGCCAGCACCGTCGCCGCCGGGGCGACGATGATGCTGTTCTGCAGGGCGCGCATCCATTCGGGCGAGGCGAAGAAGTCCTGGTACCAGTGCAGGGAAAAGCCCTGCAACGGGTACACCAGGAAGCTGCCGGCGTTGAACGACAGCGGGATGATCACCAGCACCGGCAGAATCAGGAACAGCAGGATCAAGCCGCAGAGAATACGCAGGCTGTAGAACCACACCCGCTCCACGGGGGACATGTAAGGGCTCAGCATTTTCCAATTCTCCTCAGCTCAGGCGCAGGCGGCTGGCGCCCACCAGCTTGCTGTACACCAGGTACAGCAACACGGTGGCCAGCAACAGTAGGCCGCCCAGCGCGGTGGCCATGCCCCAGTTGATGCTGGTGTTGGTGTAGAAGGCCACGAAATAGCTGACCATCTGGTCGTTGGGGCTGCCCAGCAGCGCCGGGGTGATGTAGTAGCCGATGGCCAGGATGAACACCAGCAGGCAGCCAGCGCCCACGCCTGCATAGGTCTGCGGGAAATACACGCGCCAGAAGCTGGCGAACGGGTGGCAGCCCAGGGAAATGGCGGCACGCATATAAGTGGGCGAGATGCCCTTCATCACGCTGTAGATCGGCAGGATCATGAACGGCAGCAAAATGTGCACCATGGAGATGTACACGCCGGTGCGGTTGAACACCAGTTCCAGCGGCTTGTCGATGACGCCCATGGCCATCAGCGCGCTGTTGATCAGGCCGCCGGACTGCAGCAGCACGATCCAGGCCGCCACGCGCACCAGGATCGAGGTCCAGAACGGCAGCAGCACCATGATCATCAACAGGTTGCTCTGGCGTGCCGGCAAGTTGGCCAGCAGGTAGGCCAGCGGGTACGCCAGCAGCAGGCAGATGACGGTGATCACCAGGCCCATCCAGAAGGTGCGGGCGAAAATATCCAGGTAGATGGCCTGGTCCGGGGTGGCCGGGGCCACTTCGCCGAGGTCGTCGATACGGTGGTCGACGGCCGCCAGCAGGTAATAGGGGGTGACGTTGCTGGTGTTGCGGCGGATGGCCTGCCAGTACGCAGGGTCGCCCCAGCGCTCGTCGAGGCTTTCCAGCGCATCCTTGTAAGAAGCCGGCGCGGGGGTCAACGGCAACGCCCGGGCGGTTTTCGACAGCAGGCTGCGGTAGCCGGCCAGTTCCATGTTCAGGCGCTTGGACAGGTCGCCCAGGGTCTGATTCTTGCGCGCGTCCACCAGGTCATCGCTCAAGGCCTTGAACACCGCCTCGTCGGGCAGGCTCTTGCCATCCCAGGCCTTCACCGCTACGACGGTACGCGGCAGGCCCTCGACCACTTCCGGGTTGCCGACGCTCTTGTACAACAGCACCGCAATCGGCACCAGGAACACCAGCAGCAGGAACAGCACCAACGGTGCTATCAGCGCCTGGGCCTTGAGACGGTTGAAGCGTTCGGCCCGGGCCAGGCGCTGTTTCAGGTTAGGGCTGGCGACCTCTTTGAGGGGCACTGCAAGGGCCATGGTCAACTCCGCGAATCTTTGAACTGAAGGCGCGCCACCAGCCGGTGGCGCGCCGCCTGCTTGGGTTTACTTGGCAGCCCAGGCGTTGAAGCGCTGTTCCAGTTGCTCACCGTTGTCAGCCCAGAAGCCCACGTCGATCTGCACCTGGTTGGCGATGTTCTCCGGGGTGGTGGGCATGTCCTTCAGGATGCCTTTGTCCAGCAGCGGCACTGCCTGGCTGTTGGCCGGCCCGTAGGCGATGTTCTCGGAGTAGATCTTCTGCTGCTCGGGCTTGACCGTGTAGGCGATGAACTTGCGTGCCTCGTCGGCGTTTTTCGCGCCCTTGGGAATGGCCCAGGCGTCGAAGTCGTAGACGCCGCCGTTCCACACCACCTTCAGGTTGCTCTCTTTCTGCACCGCGGCGATGCGGCCGTTGTAGGCCGAGCTCATGACCACGTCACCGGAGGCCAGGTACTGCGGCGGCTGGGCGCCGGCTTCCCACCACTGGATGCTGGGCTTGAGTTCGTCGAGCTTCTTGAAGGCGCGGTCCTGGCCTTCCTTGGTGCCCAGCACCTTGTACACATCCTTGGGCGCCACGCCGTCGGCCATCAGGGCGAATTCCAGGGTGTACTTGGCGCCCTTGCGCAGGCCGCGCTTGCCCGGGAATTTCTTCACGTCCCAGAAATCGGCCCAGCTGGTAGGCGCGGTCTTGAGCTTGTCGGCGTTGTAGGCCAGCACCGTGGACCACACGAAGAAGCCCACGCCGCAAGGCTGGATGGCGCCCTTCACGTAGTCCGATTCCTTGCCGAACAGCGCCGGGTCGAGCTGTTCGAACATGCCTTCGTCACAGCCACGGGCCAGCTCCGGCGACTCCACTTCCACCAGGTCCCAGGACACGCTCTTGGTGTCGACCATGGCTTTGACCTTGGCCATCTCGCCGTTGTACTCACCGGCGACGATCTTGCCCTGCCCGGATTTTTCCCACGGCTGGTAGAAGGCTTTCTCCTGGGCGGCCTTGTTGGCGCCACCGAACGAAATCACGGTCAGGTCGGCCGCCGCCATGGCCTGGCCCGCGCCCATCAGGCCCAGGGCCAGGGCGGTGAACTGCAAGTGCTTGAGCATGTGTTGTTCTCTCCACAGGGTTAGTGTTGCTTCGGGCGATTGGGCTCGCCTCTAGTCGACTGACAACGGATCCAGCGCACGCGCGTGCTCGACCTGCCAGCCGAGCGGTACCACATCGCCCACGGCCAATGCCGGGTCCAGCTCGGCGATTGGCTGCTTCACGAAGAAATCCGACTTGCCGCACACCTCCAGGCGCACGCGTACGTGGTCGCCCAGGTAGATGAACTCGGCAACCCGGCCAGAGAATCGGTTGCTGCATTGCTCGCTGTGGCCGTTGAGGGACACGCGTTCCGGGCGAATCGACAGGGTCACCGGGTCGCCCGGTTCGCCGACGTTCACCGCCAGGGCGTGGACCTTCTCGCCACGCTCCAGGCCGACGATGCAACGGTCGCCGTCCTGGGTGATCAGGCGGCCGTTGAGGCGGTTGTTCTCGCCGATGAAGTTGGCCACGAAGGTGTTGCGGGGTTCTTCATAGAGGGTGCGCGGCGGGGCGATCTGCTGGATCTCGCCCTGGTGGAACACCGCCACGCGGTCGGACATGGTCAGCGCCTCGCCCTGGTCGTGGGTGACGTACACCACGGTGACGCCCAGGCGCTGGTGCAGGTGCTTGATTTCCATCTGCATGTGTTCGCGCAGCTGCTTGTCCAGCGCGCCCAGCGGTTCGTCCATCAGCACCAACTGCGGCTCGAACACCAGCGCCCGCGCCAGGGCCACGCGCTGTTGCTGGCCGCCGGACAGCTGCGCCGGGTAGCGCTGGGCGAACTTGCCCAGCTGCACCATGTCCAGCACGCGCTTCACCCGCTCGGCGATGTCGGTCTTGCTCAGGCCGCGCACCGACAGCGGGAACGCCAGGTTCTCGGCCACGGTCATGTGCGGGAACAGCGCGTAGTTCTGGAACACCATGCCGATGTCGCGCTTGTGCGGCGGCACGTTGTTGATGGAGCGCCCGCCCAGCAGGATCTCGCCGGCGGTGGGTGTCTCGAAGCCGGCCAGCATCATCAGGCTGGTGGTCTTGCCCGACCCGGAGGGCCCGAGCAAGGTCAGGAATTCGCCCTTGCGAATGTCCAGGTTGAGGTCTTTGACGATCAGCACTTCACCGTCGTAGCTTTTCTGCACGCCACGGAAGCTGACCAGCACATCGCTCGAATTCACCTCGCTCATACCCCACGCCCTATGTGTTTGACTGCCGTGCATTAAGCCTAGTGAAGGCTGCAGGCCGCGCAAATCGGGGGCTGGGAGAGAATCGCCTCAGGGCGATGGAAGGCTTGTTGTAGGGATTGCCCTACACAGCTGGCGGGGATAGATATGTTTTTCCAGCAATGCCCTGAAACCGGCATTCGCCCTTGTCGCGAACAGACAAATCCCCCGTAGCAGCTGCCGCAGGCGGCGTCAGCAAACACCGCGGTGCGGGGCCGGGTGGCATCACACCAACTTGTGCTCCATGGCGTATTTCACCAGCTCCGCCAGGGAGCTGACGTTGAGCTTTTGCATCAACCGGGCCTTGTGGGTGCTGATGGTCTTGCTGCTCAGCGCCAGCTGCTGGGCAATGTCGTTGACGTTGGCGCCCTGGGCCAGGCGCTCGAACACCGAGAATTCGCGTTCCGACAGCAGCGAGTGCAGCGGCCGCGAGTCGGTGAGGCCCACTTCGAAGACCATGCGGTCGGCCAGGTCCGGGTCGATGTAACGCCCGCCATTGGCCACCCGACGAATGGCGGTCAGCAGCAACGCCGGGTCGCTGTCCTTGGTGGCATAGCCGGCGGCGCCCACCTTCAGCGCCCGCGCGGCCATCTGCGCTTCGTCGTGCATGGACAGCACCAGGATCGCCGGCGGGTTGTTCAGCGCGCGGATACGCGGTATCGCTTCCAGGCCGTTGACCCCGGGCATGGAGATATCCAGCAACACCACGTCGCAAGGGGTGTGCCGCAGCGTGTCGAGCAACTGCTCACCGTTGCTGGCCTCGCCCACCACTGCCAGATCCCGGGCCAGCCCGATCAACTGCTTGATGCCCTCGCGCACAATCGTGTGATCTTCCGCCACCAGTACCCGAATCACTGCCCTACCCCCGCTGCCACTCGCTCATGAACCGGTACGCGAACCCGCAAGGTCGTGCCCTGCCCTGGTTCGCTGTGCAACTGCAATTCCCCACCCAGCATCAACACACGCTCGCGCATGCCCACCAGGCCAAACGAGGTGGAGGGCCCGTTGCCCACCACGAAGCCGCGGCCATCATCGCTGATGCTCAGCGCCAGCCAATCCTCTTCGACTTCCAGGGCAATGTCGACTGTATGTGCCTGGGCGTGGCGCATGACGTTGGTCAGCGCCTCCTGCAGGATGCGGAACAGGCCCACGGCCTTGCCGTCGGACAAGGCCGGCACCTGTTCGGGCACCTGCACGAGGCAAGGGATCTGCGTGCGCGCCTCGAAGCGCCGGGCCTGCCATTCGATGGCCGAACCGATGCCGGCATCCAGGATCGGCGGGCGCAAGGCGGTGGCCACGTCGCGCACCAGCTGGAACAATTGGGCGATCAGGCGCTTCATGCTGTTGAGGCGCTCCTGCAGGCCCGGGTCGAGGCTGGCGTAGGCCAGTTCGCACATGGAGGTCTCCAGCTTGAGCACCGTGAGCATCTGCCCCAGTTCGTCATGCACCTCGCGGGCGATGCGCGCCTTCTCTTCCTCGCGCACGCTCTCCAGGTGCGCCGACAATTCGCGCAGCTGGTCCTGGGAACGCGCCAGCGCCAGCTCGGCCCGTTTGCTTTCGCTGATGTCCCAGACAATACCGTCCCACACCCGGCCCTCGCCCTGGCCCCGGGAGATGGCCTTGATCTCGGCCCAGCGCTCCAGCCCCTCGCGGGTGAGGATACGGCCCTGCCACGACCAGTCGCTGTCGGTGTCCAGCGCCTGGTCCTGGGTGCGGTGGTAGCTGGCGCGGTCCTGGGGGTGGACCAGGTTGCGCAGGCCCATGTCCGGGTGGCGCAGGGCCGCCGGCGAGTAGCCCACCAGGCTCTCGCTGCCCTCACTGATGTAGGCAAACTCCAGCAGGCCGCCAGCCTGCAGGCGCTCCAGGCGGAACACCAGGCCCGGCACGTTGGCGGCAATGCCCTGCAGGCGCGCCTCGCTTTCCTGCAGGGCGGCCATGGCCCGGCGGCGCTCGGTGACATCGGTGAGGTAGACCACCAGGTACTCGGCATCATGAAAGCGCAGGAAGCTCAGGGACACGTCCGCCGGCAGCCAACTACCGTCGCCCCGCAGGCACTGGCTCTCGAAACTCAGCGGCTCGCCATCGCTGGCGCGGGCGCGCTTCCACAGGTTCAGCCAGCGGTCCATGTGCAGGTTGGGCTCGAAATCGATCAGCGGGCGGTTCAACACGCCGCCCGCCGCATACCCCAGCATGCTCTCGGCGGCGCGGTTGGCGTAGCGCACGTGGCTGTCCCAGTTGACCCAGAGGATGCCCACGGTGCTCTGGTCGATGGAGAACTGGGTCAGGCGCAACGCTTCCTCCCCCGCCTGGCGCCGGGTCAGCTCGTCCCGAGCCTCCATCAAGCGCCCCTCCAGCCAGTGCTGCTGGCGCCGCTGCCAGAACACGATGGCTATCGCCGAAAGGCCCAGCACTGCGAACAGCAGGCTCAGGTTCTGCCAGAAGCCTGGGGATTCGGTGAGCTTTGGGTAGCGCGGCTGCAACCAGCGGCCATGCAGTTGTTCCAGGTCCTTGCCGGGGATGGCCTGCAACGCAGCCTGCAGCACTGCGGCCAGCTGCGGCCAGTCGCGCCGCGAGGCGATGCGTAGCAACTGCGGCAGGCCGATGTCGCCGACCACGACCAGGTCGGCAAAATCGCTTTCGCCCGACAACCGTCCCAGCTGCGCCTCATCGATGACCGCGTAGCGCGCCTGCTGGCCGACCAACAGCTGCAAGGCCTGGCGCTCCATGGGCACGCCCTGCAGGTTGAGGTTGGCGTAGGTGCTGCGCAGGTAGTCGGCCACTGCGCTGGGCATGCGCACCGCCACGCGGTCCTTGCTGTCGAGTTTTTCCAGGTCCACGGCCACGGCGCCAGTGCGCTCGCCCACCACCAGTTGCGGGATGCGCATGTAGGGGTCGGAGAACAGCCAGAGGCGCAGCCCCGCGGGGGTCTGGGTCAGGCCGGGAGCCAGGTCGATCTCGTCGTCACGCAGGGCCTGCTCCAGCGCCGCCTGGTCGGGAAAATTGCGCCAGTGCAGCTCCAACTGCAGGCTCTTGGCCAGCCAGTTGATCACCTCCACGTTCACCCCGGACAGTTGCTGCAGGCGCCGGTCGTACTGGGCGAACGGTGCCTGCAGCACCACGCCCACGCGCAGTTCGCGGTGCTGGTCCAGCCACGCCTGCTGCTCGGTCGTCAGCGTCACGGGGGCACCCCGGGCGATCAAGGGAATGAGCAAACAGCCGATAAGCACGCAGCACAGTCGAATCATCGCAACTCTCATCACCCATGAACGACGCTACATTTGGCGGTTCGGGACAAATACCATTAGGCTGCCAGCACTACCCTGGCGTGGAAAATCCGATGTCTTCAATCTACCGCACAACGCTGCCAGCGTTTTGCCTATCGCTGATGTTGCCCCTGGCACTGCCGGCGATGGCCGACGATGCGGCGCAGAAACCGGCCACCGAGAAGGCCGCCGAGCAACCGAAAGTCGAGCGTCAACCGCTGCTGGAACGCAGCCAGGAAGACGCCCTGGCCCTGGAGCGCCAGTTGCCCCAGGACGAACAGCAGCAACTGCAAGCCGGCAGCGACAGCTTCCTGGCCCTGTGGAAGCCGGCCAACAGCAGCAACCCGGCCGGCGCCGTGGTGATAGTGCCAGGCACTGGCGAGACCGCCGACTGGCCCAACGCCGTGGCCCCCATCCGCAATAAACTGCCGGACGCCAACTGGAGCAGCCTGAGCATCAGCCTGCCGGACCTGAGCACCGACGCTCCGCAGCCACGGGTCGAGGAAAAGCCGCCCGCGCCCAAGGAAGCCGACAGTAAATCAACGCCGCCGGCCAACCCGTCCGTGGAACAAGCCACTGCCACCGAACCGGACAAGGCTGCGCCGCAGTCGCCTGACGAGCTGGCCAAGGCCGACGCCGAGCGCATCTTCGCGCGCATCGATGCCGCCGTGACCTTCGCCCAGCAGCAGAAGTCGCGCACCGTGGTGCTGCTCGGCCATGGTACCGGCGCCTACTGGGCAGCCCGCTACCTCAAGGAACGCCCGCAGCCCCATGCCCAGCGCCTGGTCATGGTGGCGCCAATGACGCCGAACAATGCCAGCAAGACCCTGCAGGAACTGGCGCCCAGCCTGAAAGTGCCGACCGCGGACATTTACTACGGCGACAGCCCTACCGCCCAGGACGCCGCCCGCGTGCGCCTGCAGACCAGCAAGCGGTTGAAGGACACCGGCTACACGCAGATTTCCCTGAACGCCCTGCCAGCAGACAAGGCCGCCGAGCAGGAACAGCTGTTCCGCCGCGTGCGCGGCTGGCTCAGCCCCAAGCCTGTGGATTGATGCGGGCCTGTTGTGGGAGCGGGCTCTGCCCGCGAAAAGAACCCCGCGTTCCGTCAGACATATCGCGGTGTAACCTTCGCGGGTAGAACCCGCTCCCACAGGGCGCTCAGCGAAAATCCCGACGTTCGCGGATCAAGGCATAGGCGCTCTGCAATTCCCGGGTACGCTCGGTCGCTTCACGCACCTGAGCCGGGGTCGCCCCGCTGCCCGCCAGCTTGTCCGGGTGGTGGCGGCTAAGCAGCCGGCGGTAGGCCCGCTTGATCTGCGCCGGCTCAGTGGTCGCCCCTACCCCCAGCAGGCGCATGGCCTCTTGATAGCTGCCGCCACTGGTGGCCAGCGGCTTGCGCGCCGGCTCGTAATCGGCGGACAGGCCCTGCACCTGCACTGAACTCCAGCCCAGCCACTTGCCCCATTGCAGGATCAGCTCGCGCTCGCTGCGGCTGGCCTTGCCATCTGCCCACACCATGCGCCAACAGGCGCGCAGCACGCCCTCCGCCGAATTGGGCTGCTGCCCCAGGCGCTGCAGGTGATGCTGCAACCGGTCGCGCCCGCCCTTGCCACGGTTGAACGCGGCAATGGCCACCCGCTGCTGCGCCTCGTTCAGCCCCAGCAGACGCATTTCGTGGCGCGCCTGCTGGATATGCTGCTGCACCACCCGTCCATCGCACTTGGCCAGGCGGCCCAGCAGCACGAACAGCACCTGGTCATCGCGCAGCTTCGGCTTGCCGCGCAGCCGGTCGAACAGCTCGCCCCAACTGTGCAACTGCAAGCGCCGGTCGAGCGCCTGCCCCAGCAAGGCGCCCAGCAGCGCCCCGGGGATGCTGGCAATGGCAAAGCCGGCGCCGGCGCCCACCACGGTCCCTGGCCAGAGCATCTCAGCGCTGCCCTTGCACTAGCGCTTCGACTTCCGCCAGGCGCTCGTGGGTGCCGACGTCCACCCAGTGGCCGGTGAAGCGTTCGCCACTGACCTTGCCGCCCGCCATGGCCTGGCGCAGCAACGGCGCCAGCTTGAAGGCCCCCGCCGAGCAGCCGGCGAACAGCGCCGGGTGCAGCACGGCGATACCGCTGTAGGTAAAGCGCGCGCCGTCGGCCGTGTCGCTGACCGCCCCGGCCTGCAGCGCGAAGTCGCCGCCCGGGTGGTGCGCCGGGTTATCCACCAGCACCAGGTGCGCCAGGCCTGCCAGCGGCTGGCGCAGGCGGCTGAAGTCGTAGTCGGTCCAGATATCGCCGTTGACCACCAGGAACGGCTCCACACCCAGCAGCGGCAGGGCCTGGAAGATGCCGCCGCCGGTCTCCAGCGGCTCGCCCTCGGAGGAGTAGACAATGCTGAGCCCGAACTGCGACCCATCGCCCAGGTGATCCTCGATCTGCTGGCCCAGCCAGGCATGGTTGATGACGATCTCGGTGAACCCTGCCGCCGCCAGGGCGCGCAGGTGGTATTCGATCAAAGGCACGCCACCGGCGCACACCAGCGGCTTGGGGGTATGCAGCGTCAGCGGGCGCAGGCGCTCGCCCTTGCCCGCCGCCAGGATCATCGCCTTCATGCCCGCGCCTCCACGGCCGCGCGCAGGCTAGCGAGCAGTTCGCCCAGCTCGGCCAGCTCCGGCCGGCGGGCCAGCACTGCTTCTATATAAGCAAAGAAGCGCGGCACGTCGGCCACATAGCGGGGCTTGCCATCCCGGTGGCAGATGCGCGCGAAGATACCGATGACTTTCAGGTGGCGCTGCACGCCCATCAGGTCGCTGGCGCGCAGGAAGTCTTCGAACTGCTCCTGCACCGGGATGCCTGCGGCGCGGGCCTGCTGCCAGTAGCCCAGCAGCCAGGCGTCGACCCGCTCCAGTGGCCAGCTGAGGAAGGCGTCCTTGAACAGGCAGGTGATGTCATAGGTGACCGGGCCATACACAGCATCCTGGAAGTCCAGCACGCCGGGGTTGGGCTCGCTGCGCATCAGGTTGCGGGGCATGAAGTCACGGTGCACCAGCACCTTGGGCTGGGCCAGGGCGCTGTCGATCAGCAGGGTGCTGGCGCGTTGCCATAATGCCTGCTGGGCCTCGGTGAACTGCAGCCCCAGTTCGCGCCCCACGTACCATTCGGGGAACAGCTCCACTTCACGGCGCAGCAGCGCCACGTCATAGCTGGGCAGCGGCGCGTCCATGGGCAGCTGCTGGTAGGCCAGCAAGGCATCGATGGCGTCCTCGAACAGTGCGTCGGCATTGTCGCTATCGATCACGTCCAGGTAGGTCTGGTTGCCCAGGTCGTTGAGCAGCAGGAAGCCGCGCTCCAGGTCCTGGGCGTAAATATGCGGCACATTGATGCCGGAAGTCGCCAGCAGGGCAGCGATATCCACGAACGGTTTGCAGTTTTCCTGCGGGGGCGGTGCATCCATGACGATAAAACTGCGGCCACCACCTTCCCAGCGAAAATATCGGCGGAAGCTCGCATCGCTGCTAGCAGCGGTCAGCGAAGACGGGGGTACAGGGCCCCAGCCCCCGGCCACAAAGAGTTTCGACAGTTGCTCGGCGAGCCATGGCTGGAGCTGTTGCAGGCGTACATCTTGATCGGGCATTACAGAGGTCTCCGACGGCGCTAGCCGTCAAGCGGGTCATGCTTTATTATCCAGCATCTTTTTCAGACCATCGAGAGGCGTGCGGCCCCACCGCGGGCAGATGGCACGCAGGAAGCCCGGACTAATAAGATGGCATTGAAATCCCCCGCGTTTCGTAAAAAATTCCCGTTGCTGGTCACCGGCGGTTTGCTGGCGATGCAACCCCTGGCCGTGCCGTTCGCGGTGGCCGCCGAGCAGTATGACTGTACTGTCTCCGCGGCGGGAGCCTGGGATTGCAAACCCAAGGCCCCCGTTGGCGTCCTGCCGCCTCGCCCTGTCCATGACGGCAGCGCGGAATCGTCGGCGCCTGAAAGCGCCGGCGAGACCAAGCCTGGCGCCGAGGACAAGGCCAAGGGCCCCATGCTCGTTACCGAGAGCAAGGGCCGTGGCCTGAAATCGCGCAGCGCCGACTACAGCCATCTCGATTGGGTCCCCCGGGACAAGCTCACGGCCGCCCAGCTGGCCGAGACCGGCCCTTACTGCGAAGGCGCCTATGTGGAGCCGATCCGGCCCGGCATGGACGACAAGACGGCGAAGAAAGACGCGCCGACCTTCATTGGTGCCAAGGTATCGCGCTACGACCAGGAGCAGCAGACCGCTACCCTGGCCGGTGACGTGGTGATGCGCCAGGGCAGCATGCAGGCCGAAGGCGACGAGGCCAGCCTGCACCAGGCCGAGAACCGCGGCGAGATCACCGGCAACGTCAAGCTGCGCGACCAGGGCGCCCTGCTGGTGGGCGACCACGCCGAAATCCAGCTGGACACCGGTGCCGCCCAGGTCGACAACGCCGAGTACGTGATGCACAAACAGCGCATCCGCGGCAGCGCCCTGTACGCCAAGCGTGGCGAGAACGCCATCATCCGCCTCAAGGACGGTACCTATACCACCTGTGAGCCAGCGAGCAACGCCTGGGAAATCAAGGGCAACAACATTACCCTGAACCCGGCCACCGGCTTCGGCACGGCGACCAACGCCACCCTGCGCGTGCACGACATTCCTGTCCTGTACACGCCGTACATCTACTTCCCGATCGACGATCGTCGCCAGTCCGGCTTCCTGCCGCCGAGCATCGGCAGCAGCAGCAAGTCCGGCTTCTCGCTGGTCACGCCGTACTACTTCAACCTGGCGCCCAACTACGACGCCACGTTGTACCCGCACTACATGAGCAAGCGCGGCATGTTGACCGAGGGCGAATTCCGCTACCTGACGCCGACCAGCGAAGGGCAGTTCGGTGGCGCGTACCTGAGCGATTCCGACAACGAGCGCCGGCTGCAGTCGGACTACTCGCAAGATCGCTACATGATCAACTGGCAGCACAAGGGTGACCTGGACAAGCGCCTGACCTACAAGGTCGACTACACCAAGATCAGTGACCCCTACTACTTCCAGGATCTGGAAACCAACCAGATCGGCGTGAAGAACACCGACTACCTGAACCAGCAGGCAGCGGCATACTACCGCGGCGACAACTGGACCGCGGGCCTGAACGTACAGGGCTACCAGCTGACCACCGTGTCGGACATCACCCCGTACAACCGCCTGCCGCAGATCACCTTCAATGGTTCGCTGCCGTATCACCCTGGCGGTCTGGATTTCACCTATCAGACCGAGGCGGTGCGCTTCGAGCGCAGCCTTGAGACCGGCAACTACAGCGACGAAGACGGCAACATCTCGTCGCGGATCGACAATAACGTCCAGGGCCTGGCTCGCGCCAACGGCGACCGCCTGACCCTGGCACCGGCAATGGCGCTGCCGATGACCGCCTCGTGGGGCTACATCAAGCCTTCCGTGCGTTTCATCTACACCGACTACCAACTTGACCTGGACAGCCAGGGCAAGCAGACGCTGGTGAACAACGGCGTGCAGACCGAGGTGTATCACAGCAACCTCGACCGCTCGATCCCGATCTACAGCGTCGACAGTGGCCTGTACTTCGACCGCAATACCTCAATGTTCGGCACCAACTACCGCCAGACACTCGAGCCGCGTGCGTACTATCTGTACGTGCCGTACGAAAACCAGAACAACATTCCGGTCTTCGACACCGCGGAAAACCAGTTCAGCTACTCTTCGCTGTGGCGTGACAACCGCTTCTCCGGCTATGACCGCATCGGCGACGAGAACAAGATCTCGCTGGGTGCCACCACCCGCTGGCTGGAAGACAACGGTTTCGAGCGCCAGAAGTTCAGCTTCGGTGAAGCCTTCTACATGCAGGACCGCAAGGTCCAGCTGCCAGGCATCTATTACAAGGACCGCGCCGAGGCTACCGCCAGCCGTTCCCCGTATGCCCTGGAGTACGAGTACCACTTCAACCGCGACTGGCGCTTCAATTCGGACTTCAACTGGGACCCGGACACCCACAGCACCCGTTCGGGCAGCGCGATGTTCCACTACCAGCCTGAGGACAACCCGAACAAGGTCATCAACGTCGGCTACCGCTACCGCGACGATATCGTTCACTACGATTCGGCCACCGGTAAATGGGGCTTCGGCGGCGACTACGGCACTCCGGGTACCGCGGACTACATCAAGGACTACTACAAGATCCAGCAGCATGACTTCTCGATCATGTGGCCGATCGTTCCGCAGTGGAACGCCATCGCTCGCTGGCAGTACGACTACAACCGCAGCCGTACACTGGAATCCTTCGCCGGTTTCGAGTACGACAACTGCTGCTGGAAACTGCGCTTCATCAGCCGCTACTGGGTCGACTACGACGACTTCAGCCAGTCGCTGCCGCAGAACGAAAAAGGCGACCACGGTGTCTTCCTGCAAGTCGTGCTCAAAGGGCTCGGCGGCGTAGTGGGCAATAAAGTCGAGTCTTTCCTCGACAAGGGCATTCAGGGTTATAAAGAACGTGAAGAGCAAGCTTACTAATTGTTTGCGCCCGCTGCTTCTGGGCGCACTGTTGTTGAGTGGCGCGGCTCATGCCGAGGTTCAACCGCTTGATAGCGTGGTGGCCATCGTCGATAACGACGTGATCATGAAGAGCCAACTGGACCAGCGCGTCCACGAGGTCCAGCAGACCATCGCCAAGCGTGGCGGCGCCAACATGCCGCCTACCGACGTGCTGGAGAAGCAGGTGCTGGAGCGCCTGATCGTCGAGAACCTGCAGCTGCAGATCGGCGAGCGCTCCGGCGTTCGCATCACCGACGAAGAGCTGAACCAGGCCATCGGCACCATCGCCCAGCGCAACAACATGAGCGTGGCGCAGTTCCAGGCGGCCCTGGCCCACGACGGCCTGTCGTACCAGGACGCCCGTGACCAGGTGAAGCGCGAGATGATCATCAGCCGCGTGCGCCAGCGCCGCGTGGCCGAGCGCATCCAGGTGTCGGAGCAGGAAGTGAAGAACTTCCTCGCCTCGGACCTGGGCAAGGCCCAGCTGTCTGAAGAGTTCCACCTGGCCAACATCCTGATCGCCACCCCGGAAAGCGCAAGCTCGGAAGCGATCCAGGCGGCGGCCCACAAGGCAGGCGACATCTACACCCGCCTGAAACAGGGTGCCGACTTCGGCCAACTGGCCGTGGCCAACTCGGGCAGCGACAACGCCCTGGAAGGCGGCGACATGGGCTGGCGTAAAGCTGCCCAACTGCCACCGCCGTTCGACGCCCAGGTCAGTGCCCTGAGCCAGGGTGACGTCACCGAGCCAACCCGCACCCCAGGCGGCTTCATCATCCTGAAGCTGCTGGAAAAACGCGGTGGCGGTACCGTTACCCGTGATGAAGTGCACGTGCGCCACATCCTGCTCAAGCCCAACGAAGTACGCAGCGAAGCGGAAACCAAGGTGCTGGCGGACCGTCTGTACGACCGCATCAAGGGCGGTGAAGACTTCGCCGAACTGGCGAAGAGCTACTCCGAAGACCCGGGTTCGGCCCTCAACGGTGGTGACCTGAACTGGGTCGACCCGCAGTCGCTGGTGCCCGAGTTCCGCCAGGTCATGGCTGACAGCCCGCAAGGCGTCGTGTCCAAGCCGTTCAAGACCCAGTTTGGCTGGCACATCCTGGAAGTGCTGGGCCGTCGTGCCACCGACAGCACCGAACAGGCGCGCGAGCAGCAAGCCATGATGATCCTGCGTAACCGCAAGTACGACGAAGAGCTGCAGAGCTGGCTGCGCCAGATCCGCGACGAAGCCTACGTCGAGATCAAGCTGCCTGGCGCCGAACAGGCTGCCCAGGCCGACCAGTGAAGCCCACGCGCTTCGCGCTGACGCCCGGCGAGCCGGCGGGCATAGGTCCTGACCTGTGCCTGCTGCTGGCCGCGCAACGCCAGCCACACCCCCTGATTGCCATTACCAGCCGCGACCTGCTCCTTGAGCGGGCCGCGCAACTGGGCGTGGCCGTCAGCGTGCTGGCGGTCGACCCCGATGCCCTGCCCGCCCAGCCCGCCGACGCCGGTAGCCTCTACGTGTGGGACACGCCACTGGCGGCGCCCGTCGTCACCGGCCAGCTGGACCGTGCCAACGCAGCCTTCGTCCTCGAAACCCTGACCCGCGCGGGCCAGGGCTGCCTGGACGGCCGTTTCGCCGGCATGATCACCGCCCCGGTGCACAAGGGCGTGATCAACGAGGCCGGCATCGCCTTTTCCGGCCACACCGAATTCCTGGCCGAGCTGACTCACACCGAACAGGTGGTGATGATGCTTGCCACACACGGCCTGCGCGTGGCCCTGGTGACCACTCACCTGCCCCTGCGCGCGGTAGCCGATGCAATCACCGAAGAACGCCTGGAGCGGGTGACCCGCATCCTGCACGCGGATCTCAAGGACAAGTTCGGCATCGCCCAGCCCCGCATCCTGGTCTGTGGGCTCAACCCGCATGCCGGCGAAGGCGGCCACCTGGGCCGTGAAGAGATCGAGATCATCGAACCGACACTGGAACGCCTGCGCAGCGAGGGCATGGACCTTCGCGGCCCGCTGCCAGCCGACACTCTGTTTACCCCCAAATATCTGGAGCACTGCGACGCAGTGCTGGCGATGTACCATGACCAGGGGCTGCCCGTACTCAAGTACAAAGGCTTTGGCGCCGCGGTGAATATCACCCTGGGCCTGCCGATCATCCGCACGTCGGTGGACCACGGCACTGCCCTGGACCTGGCCGGCAGCGGCCGGATCGACACCGGCAGCCTCAAGGTCGCGCTGGACACCGCCTACCAGATGGCCGAGACCCGTATATGACCGAGCAATACCAACACCGGGCGCGCAAGCGCTTCGGCCAGAACTTCCTGCACGATGCCGGCGTCATCGACCGCATCCTGCGTTCCATCCATGCCCGCGAAGGCGAGCGCATGCTGGAAATCGGCCCGGGCCAGGGCGCCCTCACCGAGGGCCTGCTGGGCAGCGGCGCACAGCTGGACGTGGTGGAACTGGACAAGGACCTGGTGCCTATCCTCAACCGCCAGTTCGCCGGCCGTGGCAACTTCAACCTGCACCAGGGCGACGCCCTTAAGTTCGACTTCACCACCCTGGGCGCCGCTCCCGGTACTCTGCGCGTGGTCGGCAACCTGCCGTACAACATCTCCACGCCGCTGATCTTCCACCTGCTGGCGAACGCCGAGCTGATCCGCGACATGCACTTCATGCTGCAGAAGGAAGTGGTCGAGCGCATGGCCGCAGGCCCTGGCGGCGGCGACTGGGGCCGGCTGTCGATCATGGTCCAGTACCACTGCCGCGTTGAGCACCTGTTCAACGTTGGCCCCGGCGCGTTCAACCCGCCGCCCAAGGTCGACTCGGCCATCGTCCGCCTGGTGCCGCACACCACCCTGCCGCACCCGGCCAAGGACCACCGCCTGCTGGAGCGCATCGTCCGCGAAGCCTTCAACCAGCGCCGCAAGACCCTGCGCAACACCCTCAAGGCCCTGCTCAGCAGCGAAGCCATCGAAGCCGCCGGCGTCGACGGCAGCAAGCGCCCGGAACAGCTCGACCTGGCAGCCTTCGTGCGCCTGGCCGACAAGCTGTTCGAGCAGACCAGCGCCAGCTGATCGCCCTCATCGTGCGTCCCGGACTACTGCCCGGGCGCACGATGGCCTAGACTCAAGACACCGGCACCCCGAATGCCCTTCGTTTTTTGCAATAAGGCCCCCTTGCATGTCCGATCCCCGCTATCAGATCGACGTCAGCGTCGTCACCCGCTTCCTCGCCGAACAATCGCAGCCTGAACACCAGCGGTTCGCGTTCGCCTACACCGTTACCGTGCGCAATAATGGCCAATTGCCGGCCAAGTTGGTCTCGCGGCACTGGGTCATCACCGACGGCGACGGCAAGGTCGAGGAAGTGCGCGGTGCCGGCGTGGTTGGCCAGCAACCGCTGATTGAAGCTGGCCAGAGCCACACCTACAGCAGCGGCACGGTCATGGCCTCCCAGGTCGGCACCATGCAGGGCAGCTACCAGATGGTGGCCGAGGACGGCAAACACTTCGACGCCATCATCGCGCCCTTCCGCCTGGCCGTGCCCGGGGCCCTGCACTGATGGCGGTGTACGCGGCCGGCGACCTGCAAGGCTGCCTGCAACCGCTCAAATGCCTGCTGGAAAAAGTGCGCTTCGACCCGGCCCACGACCGCCTGTGGCTGGTGGGCGACCTGGTCAACCGTGGCCCCGAGTCCCTGGAAACCCTGCGCTTCCTGTATGGCATGCGCGAGTCACTGGTGTGCGTGCTGGGCAATCACGACCTGCACCTGCTGGCCGCCGGCCGCAACATTGAGCGCCTGAAGAAAAGCGACACTCTGCGCGAGATCATCGAGGCGCCGGACGCGCCAGTACTGCTCGACTGGCTGCGCCGGCAAAAGCTGATGCACTACGACGAACAGCGCGACATGGCCCTGGTGCACGCCGGCATTCCACCCCAGTGGTCGCTGAAGAAAGCCCTGCGCTGCGCCGAAGAGGTGGAACAGGCGCTGCGCGACGACAACCTGTTCCCGCCGTTCCTGGACGGCATGTACGGCAACGAGCCGGCCAAGTGGCACAACGACCTGACTGGCGTCGAGCGGCTGCGGGTGATCACCAACTACTTCACCCGCATGCGCTTCTGCACCCCCGAAGGCAAGCTCGACCTCAAGGGCAAGGAAGGCGCCGACACCGCGCCACCGGGCTACGCGCCCTGGTTCAAGATTCGCGAGCGCAAGACCCGCGGCCTGAAGATCATCTTCGGCCACTGGGCGGCGCTGGAAGGCAAGTGCGCCGAACCTGGCATCTTCGCCCTGGACACCGGCTGCGTGTGGGGCGGCGCCATGACCCTGATGAACGTCGACACCGGCGAGCGCCACGGCTGCGCCTGTGACGAGCACGGCAACATACGCGGCTCGATAGGGCAACCCTGACGCGGTAGAATCGGTAACAAACGACCTGTGGGAGCTGGCTTGCCAGCGAGCTTTTCGGCGGCACAAAAAGCTCGCTGGCAAGCCAGCTCCCACGGGCTACAAGCCGATCATACCCAGGAGCCTGTCATGACCGAATTCAAACGCATCCCGCCGCAAACGGCCCATGAGCTGCTCGCCAATGGCGCGGCCATCGTCGACGTGCGCGACGCCCAGACCTTCGCCGCCAGCCACATCCCCAACGCGCAGCACCTGGACAACCACTCGGTGCAGGACTTCATCCGCGGCGCCGACCTCGACAAGCCACTGGTCGTGGTCTGCTACCACGGCAACTCCAGCCAGGGCGCCGCCGCCTACCTGGTCAGCCAGGGCTTTGCCGAGGTGTACAGCCTGGATGGCGGCTTCGAGCTGTGGAAAGTCACCTACCCCGAGCAAACCGCGCAGGGCATCGCGGAATAAATTTTTTCTGACGCCAAGCCCCCGCCCCACGGGGCTTCGCGCGGGCTGACGAACGGTCGGCCCATAACATATCGCTCATTGCACCTTGAAGTCTGAGATTCCCAACTATCCTTAGGTTCAGGCCATCCAAAACAGGGGAGAGCCGGTACACCGACGCGCGGGTCATCGGTAGCGACTTAGAGGTGTTCTGGGGGGTATACAGCGGCCGATCGTTTCGACTGCTGCCAGCATCAACTGATTGATCCGACGTCGGCTCCACGTATCGAGCGAGGTGACGTCATGAGTATTTTTAGCCACTTCCAACAGCGTTTCGAGTCCACTCGTCAGGAAGAACTCTCGCTGCAGGAGTATCTCGAGCTCTGCAAAAAGGATCGCAGTGCCTACGCTTCTGCCGCCGAACGCATTCTGATGGCAATCGGGGAACCGGAGTTGCTCGACACGTCGACCAATTCACGGCTGTCGCGCATCTTCTCCAACAAGGTGATCCGGCGCTATCCAGCCTTCGAAGACTTCCACGGCATGGAGGAGTGCATCGACCAGATCGTCTCGTACTTCCGCCACGCCGCGCAGGGCCTGGAAGAGAAGAAACAGATCCTCTACCTGCTGGGTCCGGTGGGCGGCGGCAAATCGTCCCTCGCCGAAAAACTCAAGCAACTGATCGAAAAAGTGCCCTTCTACGCCATCAAGGGCTCGCCGGTGTTCGAATCGCCCCTGGGGCTGTTCAACGCCACCGAGGACGGTGCCATCCTGGAAGAGGACTTCGGCATCCCGCGCCGCTACCTCAACACCATCATGTCGCCGTGGGCCACCAAGCGCCTGGCCGAGTTCGGCGGCGACATCAGCCAGTTCCGCGTGGTGAAGCTCTACCCGTCCATCCTCAACCAGATCGCCGTGGCGAAGACCGAGCCGGGCGACGAGAACAACCAGGACATCTCCGCGCTGGTGGGTAAAGTCGACATCCGCAAGCTGGAGGAATACCCACAGAACGACGCCGACGCCTACAGCTACTCGGGCGCGCTGTGCCGGGCCAACCAGGGCCTGATGGAATTCGTCGAGATGTTCAAGGCGCCGATCAAGGTCCTGCACCCCTTGCTCACCGCCACCCAGGAAGGCAACTACAACAGCACCGAAGGCCTGGGGGCCATCCCCTACTCCGGCATCCTGCTGGCCCACTCCAACGAATCGGAATGGCACAGCTTCCGCAACAACAAGAACAACGAGGCGTTCATCGACCGGATCTACATCGTCAAGGTGCCGTACTGCCTGCGCGTCAGCGACGAGATCAAGATCTACGACAAGCTGCTGTTCAACAGCTCCCTGTCCAAGGCCCATTGCGCCCCCGACACCCTCAAGATGCTGGCCCAGTTCACCGTGCTGTCGCGCCTCAAGGAGCCGGAAAACTCCAACATCTACTCGAAGATGCGCGTCTACGACGGCGAGAACCTCAAGGATACCGATCCCAAGGCCAAGTCGATCCAGGAATACCGCGACAGCGCCGGCGTGGACGAGGGCATGAACGGCCTGTCGACCCGCTTCGCGTTCAAGATCCTGTCCAAGGTGTTCAACTTCGACCCGCATGAAATCGCCGCCAACCCGGTGCACCTGCTGTACGTGCTGGAACAGCAGATCGAGCAGGAGCAATTCCCGGCGGAGGTGCGCGAACGCTACCTGCGCTACCTGAAGGAATACCTGGCGCCGCGCTACATCGAGTTCATCGGCAAGGAAATCCAGACCGCTTACCTGGAGTCCTACAGCGAATACGGCCAGAACATCTTCGACCGCTACGTGCTGTACGCCGACTTCTGGATTCAAGACCAGGAATACCGCGACCCGGAAACCGGCGAAATCCTCAACCGCGTGGCCCTCAACGAAGAACTGGAGAAAATCGAGAAGCCGGCCGGCATCAGCAACCCGAAGGATTTCCGCAACGAGATCGTCAACTTCGTGCTGCGCGCCCGGGCCAACAACAACGGCAAGAACCCCACCTGGCTCAGCTACGAGAAGCTGCGGGTGGTCATCGAGAAGAAAATGTTCTCCAACACCGAGGACCTGCTGCCCGTCATCAGCTTCAACGCCAAGGCCAGCAAGGAGGACCAGCAAAAACACAACGACTTCGTTACGCGAATGGTCGAACGCGGGTACACCGACAAACAGGTACGGCTGCTCTCCGAGTGGTACCTGCGGGTCAGAAAGTCGCAGTGAAGCAGCGGTAAGCTTCAAGCTGCACGCCTTGGGGCACCGCCACCGCGCCGGTGCCCCGAGGTCGCGGCCTGTAGCTTTTGACTTGCGGCTTGCAGCTTAAGGCTTGCAGCTGCCCGGAGGGCCTATGAGCTACGTGATCGACCGACGCCTGAATGGCAAGAACAAGAGCACGGTGAACCGCCAGCGTTTCCTGCGGCGCTACCGTGACCACATCAAGAAGGCGGTGGAAGAGGCGGTCAGCCGTCGCTCCATCACCGACATGGAACACGGCGAACAGATCAGCATCCCCGGCCGCGACATCGACGAGCCGGTGCTGCACCATGGCCGCGGCGGCAAGCAGACCGTCGTGCACCCCGGCAACAAGGAATTCACCGCCGGCGAGCACATCGCCCGGCCCCAGGGGGGCGGCGGCGGTGGCAAGGGCCCCGGCAAGGCGGGCAATTCCGGCGAAGGCATGGATGAGTTCGTGTTCCAGATCACCCAGGAAGAGTTCCTGGAGTTCATGTTCGAAGACCTCGAACTGCCCAACCTGGTGAAACGCAACCTCAGCGGCACGGACACCTACAAGACCGTGCGCGCGGGCATCAGCAACGAAGGCAACCCATCGCGCATCAACATCATCCGTACCCTGCGTTCGGCCCATGCCCGGCGCATCGCCCTGTCGGGCAGCAGCCGTGCCAAGCTGCGCGAGGCCAAGGCAGAACTGGAGCGGCTGCGACGGGAAGAGCCGGACAACTTCGGCGATATTCAGGAAATGGAGACGGAAATCGAACGTCTCAGCGCGCGCATCCATCGCGTGCCGTTCCTTGATACCTTCGACCTCAAGTACAACCTGCTGGTCAAGCACCCCAACCCCAGCTCCAAGGCGGTGATGTTCTGCCTGATGGACGTGTCGGGGTCCATGACCCAGGCCACCAAGGACATCGCCAAGCGCTTCTTCATCCTGCTGTACCTGTTCCTCAAGCGGAACTACGACAAGATCGAAGTGGTGTTCATCCGCCATCACACCAGCGCCCGCGAGGTGGACGAGGAAGAGTTCTTCTATTCCCGGGAAACCGGCGGCACCATCGTCTCCAGCGCCCTGAAGCTGATGCAGGAGATCATGGCCGAGCGCTACCCCACCAATGAATGGAACATCTACGCGGCGCAGGCTTCGGACGGCGACAACTGGAACGACGACTCGCCCATCTGCCGCGAGATCCTGACCAAGCAGATCATGCCGTTCGTGCAGTACTACACTTACGTGGAGATCACCCCGCGCGAACACCAGGCATTGTGGTTCGAGTACGAACGCATCGGCGAAGCCTTTGCCGACACGTTCGCCCAGCAGCAACTGGTATCGGCCGGGGATATCTACCCGGTCTTCCGTGAACTCTTCCAGCGCAGGTTAGTGACATGACCGCCAGAGAGCAGAAACGCCAACCCCTGTCCACGGGCTCCGAGTGGACCTTCGAACTGATCCAGGCCTACGACCGGGAAATCAGCCGGATTGCCGAGCGTTATGCGCTGGATACCTACCCCAACCAGATCGAGGTGATCACGGCTGAACAGATGATGGATGCCTACGCCTCGGTAGGCATGCCCCTGGGCTACCATCACTGGTCCTACGGCAAGCACTTCCTCAGCACGGAAAAATCCTACACCCGTGGGCAGATGGGCCTGGCCTACGAGATCGTCATCAACTCCGACCCGTGCATCGCCTACCTGATGGAGGAAAACACCATCTGCATGCAGGCGCTGGTGGTGGCCCATGCCTGCTATGGCCACAACAGCTTCTTCAAGGGCAACTACCTGTTCCGCACGTGGACCGACGCCAGCTCGATCATCGACTACCTGGTGTTCGCCAAGCAGTACATCATGCAGTGCGAGGAACGCCACGGCATCGACGCGGTGGAAGACCTGCTGGACTCCTGCCACGCCCTGATGAACTACGGCGTGGACCGCTACAAGCGCCCCTACCCGATCTCCGCCGAGGAAGAGCGGCGGCGGCAGAAGGACCGCGAGGAGCACATGCAGAAGCAGATCAACGATCTGTGGCGCACCATCCCCAAAAGCGCGGACAAGAACAGCGAGCGTGACAACGCCCGCTTCCCGGCCGAACCCCAGGAGAACATCCTCTACTTCATCGAGAAACACGCGCCGCTGCTGGAGCCCTGGCAGCGCGAGGTGGTGCGCATCGTGCGCAAGATCGCGCAGTACTTCTACCCGCAGCGCCAGACCCAGGTGATGAACGAAGGCTGGGCGACGTTCTGGCACTACACCTTGATGAACGACCTGTACGACGAAGGCCTGGTCACCGACGGCTTCATGATGGAATTCCTGCAGTCGCACACCAGCGTGGTGTTCCAGCCCGGCTTCGACAGCCCCTACTACAACGGCATCAACCCCTACGCGCTGGGCTTCGCCATGTACCGCGACATCCGCCGCATGTGCGAAGAACCAACGGATGAAGATCGCCGCTGGTTCCCGGAAATTGCAGGCACGGATTGGCTTTCTACCATCAAGTTTGCCATGACCAGCTTCAAGGACGAGAGCTTCATCCTGCAGTACCTGTCGCCCAAGGTCATCCGCGACCTGAAGCTGTTCAGCATCATGGATGACGACCAGCGCGATGACCTGTTGGTGCCTGCCATCCACGACGAGGGCGGCTACCGCATCATTCGCGAGACCCTGGCCGCGCAGTACAACCTGGGCAACCGCGAACCCAACGTGCAGATCTGGAGCATCGACCGCCGTGGCGACCGCTCGCTGACCCTGCGCCACCAACAACATGACCGCAAACCCCTGGGCGAGTCCACCGACGAGGTGCTCAAGCACCTGCACCGGTTGTGGGGCTTCGACATCCACCTGGAAACCCTGCAGGGCGACCAAGTCATGAAGACCCACCATGTTCCCCCAAAGACGGAACACAGCGAAGGTGACTACGGACGCCTTGACCTCGCTGTCGTTCACCTCTAACCAAGGCATCTGACCTCCCCGGGCCCGGCAGACAGGTTATCCTGTCGGGTCTACGGAGGTTTTTTCATGCAGATTTTCAAAGTCGGCGGCGCGGTGCGCGACCGTCTCCTGGGCCGCCCGGTCACCGACATCGATTGGGTGGTGGTGGGCGCCACCGCCGAGCAGATGCACGCCCTGGGCTACCGGCCGGTGGGCGCGGATTTCCCGGTGTTCCTGCACCCGAAAACGGGCGAGGAATACGCCCTGGCGCGCACCGAACGCAAGAGCGGCCATGGCTACGGCGGCTTTGTGTTTCACGCAAGCCCCGACGTTACCCTGGAGCAGGACCTGATCCGCCGTGACCTGACCATCAACGCCATGGCCGAGGATGATGACGGCAATGTGGTCGACCCCTACCACGGCCAGGCCGACCTCGAACGACGAATTCTACGCCACGTTTCCCCGGCGTTCGCCGAAGATCCCCTGCGCGTGCTACGCGTTGCCCGCTTCGCCGCGCGCTACGCCGAGACAGGGTTCACCGTCGCCGCCGACACACTGGAATTGATGCGCAAGCTGAGCGAATCGGGTGAACTGCAAGCACTGACCGCCGAACGCAGCTGGAAGGAAATCGCCCGGGCGCTAATGGAAAACCAGCCACAGGTGTTTATCCAGGTGCTGCACGACTGCGGCGCCCTGAAGCAACTGATGCCGGAACTGGACGCCCTGCCAACTGAACGCCTGGGCGCCCTGGAACAGGCTGCCCGCCACGAACAACCACTGACCGTGCGCTGGGCATGCCTGGCAGGTGGCCTGGGCAAGGCCATCAACGAACGCTTCAAGGTGCCCCGCGACTGCCAGGAGCTGGCGATGCTAGCAGGCCAGTACGGCGAGGATGGCCGCCGCGCGCTGCAACTGGAAGCCGCACAGCTGCTGGAACTGCTGCAGGGCTTCGACGTGTACCGTCGGCCGCAGCGCTTCGAGGAGTTCATCAGGGTGGGCGAGATGGAGACGCTCGCCCGCGGCGAAAGTTATCCACAGGCCGATTACCTACGCGGCGCAGCGGATGCAGCCCGCGGGGTAGCGGTGAAACCGCTGGTGGAAGCCGGATATACCGGGCAACAGCTGGGCGAGGCGCTGAAAGCCGAACGCCTGAAGGCCTTGCAGGCCTACACGGCTTGAAACCGTATCGCCTGCATCGCGACCAAGGTCGGCTCCTACCTAAATCGGCGTAGGAGCCGACCTTGGTCGCGATACAGGCGACGCCAATTCAGAGGCAGGTCAACTGCCGGCCGCGCCACTCGAACGGCGCCGGTGCCAGCACCTGGTCAATCTGCGCCTCGGCCCACACCTGGGCCATGGGCTTGCCCACGCCCGGGTGCAGCACATCCGGCGCAATCAACGCCAGCGGCCACAGCACGAAAGCGTTCTTGAGAATCTCCGCCCGTGGCAGCACCAGGCCGTCGAAATTGCCTGCCAGGTCGCCGTACAGCAGCACGTCGATGTCCAGCGGCAAGCCCTTGCGCTCCGGCGCATAGCGGCCGTTGTCGGCCTCGATGAACTTCAGCCGGCGGTCCAGCTCGATCAACGGCAGGTCGGTCAGCGCGCTGACCACCAGGTTGAAGAACGGCCCGCTCTTGATGCCCACCGGCTGGCTTTCGAACACCGCCGAGCAGTGCATGTCCTGGAGGAAGCCGGCCAGCGCATCGAGGCCGGCGCACAGGTGCGCCTCGCGGTCGATGTTGCTGCCCAGGCCCAGGTAAATCCGCGTCAGCGACATCCGCGCTCGATCTCCACGCCAACGCCCTTGGCGGCCGCAACGGCGCCAGGCTTGGTCAGTTTCAGGTGCAGCCAGGGAATATTGAATTCGCTCATCAGCACCTGCGCCAGGCGTTCGGCGAAGGTTTCCACCAACTGGAACTGGCTGGCCTCGGCAAAGGCCTGGATGCGCGTGGAAACACTGGCATAGTCCAGCGCCAGGGTCAGGTCGTCGCCTGCGGCGGCCGGGCGGTTGTCCCAGGCAAAACTCAGGTCCAGGCGCAGGCACTGACGGATGCCACGCTCCCAGTCATAGGCACCGATCACGGTGTCGACTTCCAGACCTTCGATAAACACTCTGTCCAAGCACTTCTCTCCGCAGCACGACAAGGGCGCAATGCGCCGTTAGAATCAGGGGCGTCCTCGCCCGGAATAGTTAGCATGTTTTGGTTACTGGCGATTCTCGCCTACCTGCTCGGCTCGCTGTCCTTCGCCATTGTGCTTAGCCGCGTGACCGGTAACCCTGACCCGCGCATGAGCGGCTCCGGCAACGCCGGGGCCACCAACATGCTGCGCCTGGCCGGCAGGAAACTCGCCATCCTCACCCTGCTGGGCGACCTGTGCAAGGGCCTGCTGCCCGTGCTGGTGGCCCGCCTTGCCGGGCTCGACCTGCAAGCCCAAGCCTGGATCGGCCTGTGTGCGGTGCTCGGCCACATGTTCCCGCTGTATTTCCATTTCCAGGGCGGCAAGGGCGTCGCCACTGCCGCCGGCATGATCCTGGCGCTCTACCCGCCCGCCGCGTTGCTGGCGGTGGCCGCCTGGGCGCTGACGTTCTACCTCACCCGCACCAGCTCGCTGGCCTCGCTGATCGCCACGCCCCTGACCCTGCCATTGCTGGCCTGGCAGGAGCCCCAGGCGCTGCTGCCCATGAGCGTGCTGACCCTGCTGATCGTGTGGCGCCACCGCGGCAACCTGCGCGACCTGCTGGCCGGCCGCGAACGGCATTTCTGAGCCCGGCGAGGGTTACAGCGCCGGCAATTGTTCCATGGGCCAGCGCGCCTGCACGCTGATGGCCAGGCTTTCGTGCTGGCCGGCCTGCAGGCGCTGGCAACCGGCGTAGGCGATCATCGCGCCGTTGTCGGTGCAGAACTGCGGACGCGCGTAGAACACCTTGCCGTTGAACTCGCCCAGCATGCTGTCCAGCGACTCGCGCAGGGCCTTGTTGGCGCTCACGCCACCGGCGATCACCAGGCGGCTGAGGCCGGTCTGTTTCAGGGCACGGCGGCACTTGATGGTCAGAGTGTCCACCACCGCCTGCTGGAACGCCAGCGAGATGTCGCTACGGGTCTGATCGCTGTCGTCCCCAGCTGCCTGACAGTGCTGCCAGGTGTTCAGGGCCGAGGTTTTCAGGCCGCTGAAGCTGAACGTCAGGCCCGGGCGATCGGTCATCGGCCGCGGGAACGTGAACCGGCCGGGCACGCCCTGGGCGGCCATGCGCGCGATCTCGGGACCGCCCGGGTAATTGAGGCCGATCATCTTCGCGGTCTTGTCGAACGCCTCGCCAGCGGCATCGTCCAGGGTCTCGCCCAGCAGCTCGTACTGGCCAATGCCGTCGACGCGCACCAGCTGGGTGTGGCCACCGGAAACCAACAAAGCGACGAACGGGAATTCCGGCGGTTGCGCCTCCAGCATGGGCGCCAGCAGATGGCCCTCCATGTGGTGCACGCCAAGGGCCGGGATACCCCAGGCGAACGCCAGCGCCTGGGCGCAGGACGCCCCCACCAGCAGCGCGCCCACCAGGCCCGGGCCGGCGGTGTAGGCAATGGCGTCGATCTCGGTGGCCACGCAGTCGGCTTCGGCCAACACCTGGCGGATCAAGGGCAGCATGCGCTTCACGTGGTCACGGGAGGCAAGCTCGGGCACCACGCCGCCATAGGCACGGTGCAGGTCGATCTGGCTGAACAGCGCGTCGGCCAAAAGCCCGCGTTCGCTGTCATAGAGGGCGACGCCGGTTTCGTCGCAGGATGTTTCCAATCCCAGTACTAACATGGGTCATGGCCTTGTTGAGGCTGAATTCGAAGGCGCGCATGATAGTCGCCACTCAGGGCCCCGGCCAGCGGTTTTCGATCAGAGGCTTTGCATTCCGGGCGGGTAAGGGTTAACATCCGCAACCCTTAAAAACCGACGTACTTCAGCGCATGTTTTTGCCATTGGCACGTCGATCCCGGTAATGAATGAAGGTAGCTCTAGATGCCAGCCGTCAAAGTTAAAGAGAACGAACCCTTCGACGTAGCTCTGCGTCGTTTCAAGCGCTCCTGCGAAAAAGCCGGTGTACTGGCTGAAGTTCGTAGCCGCGAATTTTACGAGAAGCCGACTTCCGAGCGTAAGCGCAAAGCAGCTGCTGCTGTTAAGCGTCACGCCAAGAAAGTTCAGCGCGAACAGCGCCGCGCCGTTCGTCTGTACTAATACAGACTGCGTCGCAAGCTTCTGCCTCGCCCGGCCCAAAGCCGGGCTGCCGGCAGTTGTTGCTGTTGCAAGAGCCGTTGTTGCAACACCCCGTTCTGGCCTGGCCCGAGCGGATGCCGAGGTCGCCTTGTGCGCCGAAGCAAACCTGCCTGAAACGTCAGACCTGGCCTCATCGCCAGCGTGCACGTCAGAACTGACGAGCCTTCACGGGCTGCAGACGAGCACACCCCCTTTTTCCTGTTTTCAACGTCCCGCTTCGACACCAGCCACGGCTGATCGGATGCGACGCCGTTTCCGACAAACAAACAGGAAGGCGACACCGGCACCACGACCGGCGCACAGTTACACTCCAGCAATGCTTCCTAGCCTGATGATGAGAGAACCATGGCCGGGCTGATTCCCCAGGGCTTCATTGACGACCTTCTGAACCGCACCGACATCGTCGACGTGGTGACTTCGCGCATCCAGATGAAAAAGGCCGGCAAGAATTATTCTGCCTGCTGCCCGTTCCACAAGGAAAAGACCCCCTCCTTCACCGTCAGCCCCGACAAGCAGTTCTACTACTGCTTCGGCTGCGGCGCCGGCGGCAACGCCCTCGGCTTCATCATGGACCACGACAATCTGGACTTCCCCCAGGCCGTGGAGGAACTGGCCAAGGCCGCCGGCATGGAGGTGCCCCGCGAAGAAGGCGGGCGCGGCCACAAGCCCCGGCAGCCTACCGACTCGCCGCTGTACCCGCTGCTGACCGCCGCCGCCGAGTTCTATCGCCAGGCGCTCAAGGGCCACCCGGCGCGCCGCGCCGCCGTGGACTACCTCAAGGGCCGCGGGCTGTCGGGTGAAATTGCCCGCGACTTCGGCCTGGGCTTCGCCCCGCCGGGCTGGGACAACCTGTTCAAGCACCTGGCCAGCGACACCCTGCAGCAGAAGGTGATGATCGACGCCGGCCTACTGATCGAGAACGCCGACTCCGGCAAGCGCTACGACCGCTTCCGCGACCGGGTGATGTTCCCCATCCGCGACAGCCGCGGCCGGGTGATCGCCTTCGGCGGCCGGGTGCTGGGCGACGACAAGCCCAAGTACCTGAACTCCCCGGAAACCCCGGTGTTCCACAAGGGCCAGGAGCTGTACGGCCTGTACGAGGCGCGCAAGCACAACCGCAACCTCGACGAGATCATCGTGGTCGAGGGCTACATGGACGTCATTGCCCTGGCCCAGCAGGGCCTGCGCAACGCCGTGGCGACCCTGGGCACGGCCACCAGCGAGGAACACCTCAAGCGCCTGTTCCGCGTGGTGCCCAGCGTGCTGTTCTGCTTCGACGGCGACCAGGCCGGCCGCAACGCCGCCTGGCGCGCCCTGGAAGCCGCCCTGCCGAGCCTGCAGGACGGCCGCAAGGCGCGCTTCCTGTTCCTGCCCGAGGGCGAGGACCCGGATACCCTGGTGCGCGCCGAAGGCACCGACGCCTTCAAGGCGCGCATCAACCAGCACGCCCAGCCGCTGGCCGACTATTTTTTCCAGCAACTGACCGAGGAAGCCGACCCACGCTCGCTGGAAGGCAAGGCGCACATGGTCACCCTGGCAGCGCCGCTGATCGACAAGGTGGCTGGCGCCAACCTGCGCCAGCTGATGCGCAACCGCCTCAGTGAAATCACCGGCCTGAGTGGTGAGGCCGTCAAGCAGATGGCCCAGAGCGCCCCGGCCGAGGCACCGCCACCCAGCTACGACCCGGGCTTCGACTACGACTCGGTGCCCGACTACAGCCCCGACTACAGCGATTTCCACGCCCAGCACGCGCCCCAGGAATTCCAGCCGCAACAGCAGCAGGCCTGGACACCCAACAAGGGCGGCGGCAAGAAAGACTGGAAAGGCAACAAGGACTGGAAGGGCAAGGGCGGGCGCAATTTCGAGCCCCGGGTGCCGCCACGCGTACCGACTTCGGTGGAACCGCCCACCCTCAGCGCCCTGCGCACCCTGCTGCACCACCCGCAGCTGGCCGAGAAGGTGGAGAACGCCAGCCACTTTGCCGACGAAGAGCACGTCTACGCCCAACTGTTGGTGGCCCTGCTCGAAGCCCTGCAAAAGAATCCTAAGCTACGCTCTCTACAGTTGATCGCGCGTTGGCACGGCACCGAGCAGGGCAAGCTGCTGCGCGCACTGGCCGAGAAAGAGTGGCTGATTGATGCCGATAACCTTGAACAACAGTTTTTCGACACCATTACTAGCTTGTCCGCTCGCCAACGCGAGCGCTGCCTGGAACATCTGCTCAGGAAAGCTCGTCAAAGTGAATTGAGCGCAGAAGAGAAAAATCAGCTGCGCGAGCTGTTAACTCGCAATGTTCACGCACAAACCCCGACCTCAACTGGCGCGTGAGGTCCTAGCTCGGGTATAATCCTCGGCTTGTTTTTTGCCCGCCAAGACCTTCAGTGGATAGGGTGTTATGTCCGGAAAAGCGCAACAGCAGTCTCGCATCAAAGAGTTGATCACCCGCGGTCGTGAGCAGGGCTACCTGACTTACGCGGAGGTCAACGACCACCTGCCAGAGGATATTTCAGATCCGGAGCAGGTGGAAGACATCATCCGCATGATCAACGACATGGGGATCAACGTATTCGAGAGTGCTCCGGATGCGGATGCCCTTTTGTTGGCCGAAGCCGATACCGACGAAGCCGCAGCTGAAGAAGCTGCCGCGGCGCTGGCGGCCGTGGAGACCGACATCGGTCGCACCACCGACCCGGTGCGCATGTACATGCGCGAAATGGGTACGGTAGAGCTTCTGACCCGCGAAGGCGAAATCGAAATCGCCAAGCGCATCGAGGAAGGTATCCGTGAAGTGATGGGCGCAATCGCGCACTTCCCTGGCACGGTCGACTACATCCTCGGCGAATACGATCGCGTCACCAGCGAAGGTGGCCGCCTGTCCGACGTTCTGAGCGGCTACATCGACCCGGATGACGGCATCGCGCCGCCGGCCGAAGTCCCGCCGCCGATCGACACCAAGGCGCCGGCCAAGGCCGAGTCTGACGACGAAGACGAAGAAAGCGAAGGCAGCGACGACGAGGAAGAGGCCGAAAGCGGTCCGGACCCAGTCGTGGCCGCCCAGCGCTTCGGTGCCGTGTCCGAGCAATTGGACATCACCCTGAAGGCGTTGAAGAAGCACGGTCGCGACAGCAAGCAAGGCATCGCCGAGATGCTGGCCCTGTCCGAGCTGTTCATGCCGATCAAGCTGGTGCCAAAGCAGTTCGAAGTGCTGGTGGAGCGCGTTCGTGGTGCCCTGGACCGCCTGCGTCAGCAAGAACGCGCCATCATGCAGCTGTGCGTGCGTGACGCCCGCATGCCGCGTGCCGACTTCCTGCGCTTGTTCCCCAGCAACGAAGTCGACATGACCTGGGCCGGTGACCTGGCCAAGCGCAGCACCAAGTGGGCCGAAGCACTGGGCCGCCTGAACGCCGACATCGTGCGCTGCCAGCAGAAGCTGGTCGACCTGGAGACCGAAACCGGTCTGACCATCGTCGAAATCAAGGACATCAACCGTCGCATGTCGATCGGTGAGGCCAAGGCCCGCCGCGCGAAGAAAGAGATGGTTGAGGCCAACCTGCGTCTGGTGATCTCGATCGCCAAGAAGTACACCAACCGTGGCCTGCAGTTCCTCGACCTGATCCAGGAAGGTAACATCGGCCTGATGAAGGCGGTGGACAAGTTCGAATACCGTCGCGGGTACAAGTTCTCGACGTACGCCACCTGGTGGATCCGTCAGGCCATTACCCGTTCGATCGCCGACCAGGCGCGCACCATCCGTATTCCGGTGCACATGATCGAGACGATCAACAAGCTCAACCGTATTTCCCGGCAGATGCTGCAGGAAATGGGTCGCGAACCGACCCCGGAAGAGCTGGGCGAACGCATGGAAATGCCTGAGGACAAGATCCGCAAGGTGCTGAAGATCGCCAAAGAGCCGATCTCCATGGAAACCCCGATCGGTGACGACGAAGACTCGCATCTGGGCGACTTCATCGAAGACTCCACCATGCAATCGCCGATCGACGTGGCGACCGTGGAAAGTCTGAAGGAAGCCACACGCGAAGTGCTCGGCGGCCTGACCGCACGCGAAGCCAAGGTGCTGCGCATGCGTTTCGGCATCGACATGAATACCGACCACACGCTGGAAGAGGTCGGCAAGCAGTTCGATGTAACCCGTGAGCGGATTCGTCAGATCGAAGCCAAGGCGCTGCGCAAGCTGCGCCACCCGACGAGAAGCGAGCACCTGCGCTCCTTCCTCGACGAGTAACACCAGAACCCCCGGCCCTGCCGGGGGTTTTGCATTGTGGGAGCTGGCTTGCCAGCGAGCTTTTTGGCCCCCATAAGGCTCGCTGGCAAGCCAGCTCCCACAACTCCGCACTCGCTCATCTGCCGTCTACACTCGAAGAACCTTTCCCGGTGCAACGAGGCCCACATGCGCGTGCTGCTATTGCTGCTCCTGCTGTGTTGGACAGCAACAGCCGATGCCCTGACCCTGACCGATCAGGAACGGGCCTGGCTCAAGGACCATCCCGAGTTGCGCCTGGGCGTGGATGCATCGTGGCCACCGTTCGAGTTTCGTGATGCCAGCGGCCTTTACCAGGGCCTGGCCGCCGACTACATCCACCTGGTGCAGCAGGCGCTGGACGTCAAGCTCACCCCCATCGAACCCACCAGCTGGACCGAAGTGCTGCACCTGGCGCAGAAAGGCCAGGTGGACCTGCTGCCGGGCGTGATGTCCACGCCCGACCGCCAGACCTACATGGCGTTCACCCGCCCCTACCTGGATTTCCCCATCGTCATCCTGGCGCGCAAGAACGGCGCCCAACCGCGCAACCTGACCGATCTCTACGGGCTGAAGGTAGCCGTGGTGGAGAACTACGCCCCCCACGAACTGTTGCGCACCCACCACCCGGACCTCAACCTCGACCCGCAGCCCAACGTCAGCTCGGCCCTCGAAGCCTTGGCCACGGGCCAGGTGGACGCCGTGGTGGGCGACCTGGCGTCCAGCGTCTGGAGCCTGCGGCAGTTGAAATTGCAGGGTATCTACGTCAGCGGCGAGACGCCCTACCGCTACCAGTTGGCCATGGGCGTGCCGGCGGACGAGAAAATCCTCGTGGGCATTCTCGACAAGGCCCTGGCCAGCCTGACCCCGGCGCAACTCAACCAGATCCAGGAGCGTTGGGTGGGCCAGGTCATCGACCACCGCACCCTGTGGCGCGACTACCTCACCTACGGCCTGCCCGCGCTGCTGGTTATCCTCGCCGTGCTGGCCATCGTCATCCGCATCAACCGCCGCCTGAGCTCCGAGATCTCACGGCGGGTAGCCCTGGAACAGGAGCTGCGCGCCAGCGAATATCATTACCGCGGGCTGGTGGAAAGCCTGTCGGCCATTGCCTGGGAGGCGCGCACCAGCGATTTCACCTACAGCTATGTATCGCCCCACGCCGAGGCGCTGCTGGGCTACCCGCTGACGGACTGGCTGAAACCGGGCTTCTGGCGCAGCATCCTGCACCCCGCCGATGCCGCCGGGGCCGAGACCTACTGCACCCGCGAGACCGAGGCCGGCCATGATCACGTGGTCGACTACCGCGTGGTCACGGCGGACGGCCGCCACCTGTGGGTGCGCGATATCGTCAGCATGATCCGCCAGGGCCACCAGCCGGTGATGCGCGGCCTGATGATCGACATCAGCGAGATGAAGCGCACCGAGGAAGCCCTGCGCCAGTCGGAGCAGAAGTTCGCCTCGGTGTTCCGCCAGTGCCCCGACATCCTGGTGATCGCGCGCCTCAGCGATGGCTGCCTGCTGGAGGTGAACAAGGCCTTCGAGGAGCAGATCGGCCTGTACGCCACCGACGTGGTGGGGCGCACCGCCACCGACCTGAACATCTGGGGCATCGACGGCGCTGGCCCGGGCCTGCTGCAGCGCCTGCAGGCCGGCAGCATCCGCAACCTGGAAATGCCGTTCCGGCGCAGCAACGGCGACATGTTCACCGGCTTGATCTCCGCCGAACCCTTCGAGTTGGACACCATCCCGGCACTGGTGGTGGTGGTGCGCGACATCAGCCAGCTGAAGGAAACCCAGAAGCAGCTGCAGATCAGCGAGGAAAAGTTCGCCAAGGCCTTCCACGCCTCGCCCGATGGCATGCTGCTGACCCGCCAGCGCGACGGCGTGCTGCTGGAGGTGAACGAAGGCTTCACCCGCATCAGTGGCTACGCCAACCATGTGTCCATCGACCACTCCACCTTGGACCTGGGCCTGTGGGTGGACCTCAACGAGCGCAAACGCCTGCTCGACATACTTGAACGCGACGGTTTCGTGCGCGACTTCGGCTGCCTGATGCGCCGCAGTGATGGCGCCATTCGCCTCTGCGAGGTGTCCACCAGCCCGCTGCCCATCGGCGGCGAGCCGTGCATGCTGACCATCGCCCGCGACATCACCGACCGCCACCTGATGCAGGAAAAGCTGCAACTGGCCGCCACCGTGTTCGAGAGCACTGCCGAGGGCGTGCTGATCACCGACACCCGCCAGCGCATCACCGCAGTGAACCGCGCCTTCACCGAGATCACCGGCTACAGCGAAAGCGAAGCCCTGGGCGCCACCCCTACCCTGCTCGCCTCGGGCCAGCACGACAGCGCCTTCTACGTCGCCATGTGGCACCGCCTGACCGCCGAGGGCCATTGGCAGGGCGAGATCCACAACCGGCGCAAGAACGGCGAGCTCTACCCCTGCTGGCTGACCATCAGCGCCGTGCGCAACCCCGACTCGGCGCTGACCCACTTCGTCGCCGTGTTCGCCGATATTTCCAGCCTCAAGCACGCCCAGGCCCGCCTCGACTACCAGGCCCACCACGACCCGCTCACCGGCCTGCCCAACCGCACCCTGTTCGAGAGCCGCCTGCAGGCCTCGCTCAACCGCGAGCACGACGTCAGCGGCCAGGGCGCCGTGCTGTTCCTCGACCTGGACCGTTTCAAGCACATCAACGACAGCCTCGGCCACCCGGTGGGCGACCTGCTGCTCAAAGGCATCGCCCAGCGCCTCAAGGAACAGGTGCGCGACATCGACACCGTGGCGCGCCTGGGCGGCGACGAGTTCATCATCCTGCTGCCTGGGCTGCAGCAGGCGGCAGATGCCGAGCACATCGCCAACAAACTACTGGCCTGCTTCGCCGCGCCGTTCCAGGCGGGCGAGCACGAGTTCTTCACCAGCGCCAGCATCGGCACCAGCCTCTACCCCCAGGACGGCACCGACGTGCCCACGCTGATCAAGAACGCCGACGCCGCCATGTACCGCTCCAAGGCCAAGGGCCGCAACCGCGTCGAGTCCTACACCCGCGACCTCACCGCCCAGGCCAGCGAGCGGGTCGCGCTGGAGCATGAACTGCGCCGGGCCATCGAGCGCGGCGAACTGAGCCTGGCCTACCAGCCCAAGTTCAGCGTGCACGACCACAGCCTGGTCGGCGCCGAGGCGCTGATTCGCTGGGCGCACCCCACCTTTGGTGACGTCCCCCCCGAGCGCTTCATCCCCCTGGCCGAAGAGAACGGCATGATCCTGCAGCTCGGCGACTGGGTGCTGGACCAGGCCTGCCGCCAGCTGCACGCCTGGCAGCAGCTGTACGACGGCTTCGGGCCGCTGTCGGTCAACCTCGCCGGCGGCCAGCTGCGCCAGCCCAACCTGCTCAAGCGCATCGACCAGCTGCTGCGCCAGCACCACCTGGCCCCCGGCTGCCTGCAACTGGAGATCACCGAGAACTTCATCATGAGCCAGGCCGAGGAAGCCCTGGCGGTGCTGCACGACCTCAAGCGCCTGGGCGTGCAGCTGGCCATCGATGACTTCGGCACCGGGTATTCCTCGCTCAGCTACCTCAAGCGCTTGCCCCTGGACATCCTCAAGATCGACCAGTCCTTCGTCCGCGGCCTGCCCGCCGACCCCCATGACGCCGCTATCGTGCGGGCAATCATTGCCCTGGGCCGCAGCATGCAACTGACCGTGATCGCCGAGGGCGTGGAGAACGACGCGCAGCAGCAATTCCTGGCCCGCGAGGGCTGTGAGCAGATCCAGGGCTTCATCTACAGCCTGCCCCTGAACGCCGACGAATTCGCCGGGCGGTTTCTTCGTATGCGTCTTTGCGACTTTTCGGATGGCACTGGCGCGAAACCGTCGTTATAATCCGCGACCTACTGGGGGCCTATAGCTCAGTTGGTTAGAGCAGGGGACTCATAATCCCTTGGTCGCAGGTTCGAGTCCTGCTGGGCCCACCATCTACGAAAAAGCCGCGCATCTGCGCGGCTTTTTGCGTTTCAGGCCAACGCTTTTCAGCCCAGCTGCTTATACGCCCTGCCCGTCTTGTGCAGCGCCTGCTCCAGCGTCAACGGCGGCACCCACCCCAGCAACCGCCGCGCCTTGCCCGAATCCACCTGCAGCGACGCGCACAAGGTGGTGTACATGTTCTGCTTGCCCGCCAGCCTGGCCCCCCACCGCATCAGCCCATCGGGCACCGGCACCAGCCGGGGCGAGCGGCCCATGCTGGCCGCCAGGTAGCGGACGATCTGCGCCGTGGAGGCGTCCTCGCCATCGGAGATCAGGAACAGCTGGTTGCCCGCCGCCGGGTGGCGGGTGCACAGCACGATGAAGTCCACCAGGTTCTCCAGGGCCACCATGCTGCGGCGGTTGTCCACCGCCGCGAACGGCAGCGGCAGGCCGGAGTCCACCAGCTTCAACAGCCGCGGGAAGTTGCGCCGGGCGTGGGCGGCGTAGATCAGCGGCGGGCGGATGATGACCACGTCCATGGTCGTGCCCTGCGCCAGCGCCCGCAGGCCCTCCTCGGCTTCGAACTTGGAAATGGCGTAGTCGCCGTCCGGCACCGGTACCGAGGTTTCGTCAAAGGGCGTGCCGGTGGTGAAGGAGCCATTGACCCCTACCGAACTGATGAAGATCAGCCTTCGCACGCCGGCTGCCAGCGCCTGGCGCGCCAGGGCCAGGGTGCCTTCGAGGTTGGTGCGGCGGTATTCGGCCAACGGGTCGGGACTGGTGTCGCCCTGCAAGTTGAGGCGCGCGGCGATGTGCACCACCACCTCGATGCCCTGCAAGGCGCCGGACCAGTCGGTTGCAGCGGCGATATCACCCACGGCAACCAGCGGCACGGGCCCTGCGCCCGCCGAACGGCTGGTGCCCAGCACCTGGTTGTCGTGCTGCGCTGCCAAGGCCTCGCAGACCGCCTGGCCGAGGAAGCCGGTGGCCCCCGTGACGAGTATGTTCATGGCGCTCCTGAAACCTGTTGATTGAATATCATGCTCCTCGTTCCTGCACGCCCACCTCGGTAGCGCCCTTGCTGGGGGCCCGCTGCGCCAACCGAGCGCCCAGTTGCTGGCCCTTCAGCTCCACGTAGCGATAGGTGAGCATGGCCAGCCCTACCACCATCAGCAGCACCGCCACTGCCAGCAGGTTGTTGAGCAACACGCTGCCGGTGTCCACGTAGCGCTTGGGGCCAATGGACGGTGCGAACGGCGTGCCGGTGAGCTTCTGCAGCACCATGAAGCAGGACACCACGCAGAACCACACTGCCGCGTGGGTCATGTAGATGGAGTAGGAAACCTTGCCGATCAAATGAAAGACCCGGCCCTGCAACAGTCGGGAAACGGCACCACCGTCAAACGCATAGACAACCACCACCGCGCAGAACAGCACGCGGGCCAGCGGCATTTTGTTGTCCAGGCTGGAGATGAGTAACGCCACCACCAAGGCCACGGACAGCAGCTCAAGGCCGGTGAAGCAGGCGAAACCGGCGCGGATCCGCGTGCTCAGCCGGCGGTAGGCCATGTAGGCCAACGCCCCTCCGAAGAAGCACAACAGCCCACGCAGGGCCTTTGGCGTCAGCCCGCCCAGTTCCAGGTACAGCGCCAGTGCGGCCAGCGCGGCGATGGCTGCCCAGCCCCACAGCCGCGCGCTGCCACGCAGCAACAACGCCGCCAGGAACACCATGTACATGTAGTACTCGACGCTGATGCTCCAGGCCGGATAGTTGAACGACAGCGCTTCGGTAAAGCCGGTCCACGACTGGACCAGCAGGGCGTTGGGCAGTATTTCCGAGAGCGCGGTGGCCCCGCTGAACGGCTTCGAGTTGAACGCGAGCCCCTTGCGCCAGGCAATCGCCTTGCCCACCTCCAGCGCAATGAACACTAGCAGCATCACCCAGTGCAGCGGGAACAGGCGCAACGAGCGCGTGATGAAGAAACGGCTGAAGTCCACGCGCTCCTTGCTGCCGTAGGCGTGGGCCAGCACAAAGCCGCTAAGCACGAAGAAAAACTCCACGAACAGGTCGGCGTTGCGGAAAAACGCCAGCTCGGTGAAGCTGCCCGGCAAGCCGATGTGGTACGTCACCACCGCCAGCGCGAACAGGCCGCGAAAGCTGTCCAGCGCCTGGAACCTGTTTGCGCCTTGCATGGCTGCGCCCCATGTGGAACCTGCAAGCCAAGCGTAGCCGCTCAGGCCTGCCTCGCGCGGCCAATCTTCACGACGTTCATCGGGCAAAGAGGTACACTTACCCGGCTGTATCAATGTGTTTCGAAAAAAGAAGACGGTCAAAAACCGCCGCGGTCGCGCCACTGTAGTCGGCACCTTGCCGTAAGCCAGACCTTTTTTCGACCTATCCACCGTAACCGGGACGCGTAATCCCTGAGGTAATCATGGCCTATAGCACTACTTCGCAAACCGACATCTCGATCCCGACCATTCCCCTGAGCGAAATCCTGCCGTGGGCGATTTTCGGCGGCCTGCTGCTGATGCTGGCAATCTACTTCGTTGGCGCAGAACAAGGTGCCACCGCGCTGTTCAAGGGCATGTACGTCCACGAGTTCGTGCACGACGGTCGCCACCTGCTGGGCTTCCCCTGCCACTGATCCCTTCGAGGTGTTTCACATGACTGGTCGTTTACTCGTCAGGGGCATGCTCGTCGGTCTGTTGGCCGGCATCCTCGCCTTCGGTTTTGCAAAAATATTCGGTGAACCCCAGGTTGACCGTGCCATCGCCTTCGAAGAAGGCATGGCGCACATGCACGGCGACGCCGAGGAACCCGAGCTGGTCAGCCGCGAGGTGCAGAGCACCTTCGGCCTGCTGACCGGCGTGGTGGCCTACAGCGTTTCCCTGGGCGGCATCTTCGCCCTGGTGTTCGCCTACTCGCTGGGCCGCATCGGCAAGGTCGGCCCGCGTGGCCTGTCGGCGCTGCTGGCCCTGGCGGCCTTCGTGGTGCTGATCCTGGTGCCGGAAATCAAATACCCGGCCAACCCGCCGTCGGTAGGCAACCCCGACACCATCGGGCTGCGCACCCAGGTGTTCTTCATGATGCTGCTGGTATCGGTGGTGGCCGCGGTCATCGCCGTCAACGCCGCGCGCAAGGTCATCGCCACCTCTGGCGTGTGGGCTGGCGCCATCGCCGGCGTGGCCCTGTACCTGGTGATCATGGCCGTGGCCGGTGCGCTGTTCCCCACCATCAACGAAGTGCCGGCGAACTTCTCGGCCGACGTGCTGTGGAAATTCCGCACCTCGTCGCTGGGCATCCAGCTGGTGCTGTGGACCACCGTCGGCCTGGTGTTCGGGCCGGTGGCGGAGCGGTTGCTGCAACCCAAGGCGCGCTTTGCCCACGCCTGATCCACGCTGCTCGAAGAGAACCGCGCTCCGGCGCGGTTTTTTTATGCCTGCAGTCTCGCCCGGCTACCTCCCCGTAGCCGCTGCCGCAGGCTGCGCCGGCCCTAAGCCTCGACGCAAGCTCTCCAGCGTACGACATGGCCAGCGCAGCCTGCCGGCAGCGGCTACGGAGTGCAATCTGGACAGTGAGCCGATTAGCTGACTTAATCGGCTCACAAAATGAGCCGATTAGGGCGTCATTCAAGCCAGTATGGATGGCATATCCGCCACTACAACATGACCGACCTGCGCACCCTCCCCCTCGACGAAATCGACCGCAAGCTGATCGCCGCCCTGCAGATCAACGCCCGCGAAAGCGTGGCCGTGCTCGCTCGCCAGCTGGGCATCGCCCGCACCACGGTGACCTCGCGCCTGGCGCGCCTGGAGAAAGGCAAGGTCATCACCGGCTACGGCGTGCGCCTGGGCCAGCGCCTGGCCGACGGCGGCCTGCAGGCCTACGTGGGCATCACCGTGCAGCCGCGCTCGGGCAAGGAAGTGGTGCGCCGCCTCAGCGCCATGGGCCAGGTGCAACAGCTGTGCGCGGTGAGCGGCGAGTTCGACTACGTGGCCTGGCTGCGCACCGACTCGCCGGAGCAACTGGATCAATTGCTCGATCAGATCGGCAGCGTCGACGGGGTGGAAAAAACCACTACGTCGATCATTCTCAGCAGCAAGGTCGACCGCGGGCAACCAGTCTGATCAAGGGTTTCGTCATATTGCAGCGAAACACGTCATTACGACGACACTCTGCGCCTTAATTACGACACGACCGCTCCCTAAAATGGCTGGCATCCCTTTCCTATACTGAAAGATCCGCTCAGTAGCCGCCCATAAGGTCGACCATGACTCAGCACAACCGCCACCCCGCCGACGGCAAGAAGCCGATCACCATCTTCGGCCCGGACTTTCCCTTCGCCTTCGACGACTGGATCGAGCACCCGGCCGGCCTGGGTGTGATTCCCGCCGAGCACCACGGCGCCGAGGTGGCCATTGTCGGGGCGGGCATCGCCGGGCTGGTGGCGGCGTACGAATTGATGAAGCTGGGCCTCAAGCCGGTGCTGTACGAAGCCTCGAAAATGGGCGGCCGGCTGCGCTCGCAAACGTTCGAGGGCACCCAGGGCATCGTTGCCGAGCTGGGTGGCATGCGCTTCCCGGTGTCCTCCACGGCGTTCTACCACTACGTGGACAAGCTGGGGCTGGAAACCCGTCCGTTCCCCAACCCGCTGACCGCCGCCTCCGGCAGCACCGTCATCGACCTCGAGGGCCAGACCCACTACGCCCGCAGCATCGCCGACCTGCCGGCGCTGTTCCAGGAGGTCGCCGACGCCTGGGCCGACGCCCTGGAGGCCGGCTCGCAGTTCAGCGAGATCCAGCAGGCCATCCGCGACCGCGACGTGCCGCGCCTGAAAAGCCTGTGGAACACCCTGGTACCGCTGTGGGACGACCGCACCTTCTACGATTTCGTCGCCACCTCCAAGGCGTTCGCCAAGCTGTCCTTCCACCACCGCGAGGTGTTCGGCCAGGTGGGCTTCGGCACCGGCGGCTGGGACTCCGACTTCCCCAACTCGATGCTGGAAATCTTCCGCGTGGTGATGACCAACTGCGACGACCACCAGCACCTGGTGGTGGGTGGCGTCGAGCAGGTGCCCCTGGGCATCTGGCGCCATGTGCCGGAAAAATGCGCGCACTGGCCCGCCGGTACCAGCCTCAGCTCGTTGCACCACGGCGCGCCACGCTCGGGGGTGAAGAAGATTGCCCGCGACCCGGACGGCCGCTTCGCCGTCACCGATAACTGGGGCGACACCCGCCATTACGCCGCAGTGCTTGCCACCTGCCAGAGCTGGCTGCTGACCACGCAGATCGAGTGCGAGGAGTCGCTGTTCTCGCAGAAGATGTGGATGGCCCTGGACCGCACCCGCTACATGCAGGCGTCAAAGACCTTCGTGATGGTCGACCGGCCGTTCTGGAAGGACAAGCACCCGGAGACCGGCCGCGACCTGATGAGCATGACCCTGACCGACCGCCTCACCCGCGGCACCTACCTGTTCGACCACGGCGACGACAAGCCGGGGGTGATCTGCCTGTCGTACTCGTGGATGAGCGATGCGCTGAAGATGCTCCCGCACCCGGTGGAAAAACGCGTGAAGCTGGCGCTGGACGCCCTGAAGAAAATCTACCCTGACGTCGACATCGCCGGGCATATCATCGGCGACCCCATCACCGTCTCCTGGGAAGCCGACCCGCACTTCCTCGGCGCGTTCAAGGGCGCGCTGCCCGGCCACTACCGCTACAACCAGCGTATGTACGCGCACTTCATGCAGCAGGATATGGCGGACGAGCACCGGGGCATTTTCATCGCCGGCGACGACGTGTCCTGGACCCCGGCGTGGGTGGAAGGCGCGGTGCAGACTTCGCTCAATGCGGTGTGGGGCATCATGAAACACTTCGGCGGCCACTGCCACGCGGACAATCCGGGGCCGGGCGACGTATTCAATGAAATCGGCCCCATCGTCCTCGCCGAATAAGGAGCGCCCCATGCATGTAGCCTTGTGCCAATGCACGCCGCAGCCGCTGGCCGTGATCGACAACCTGGCCCGCCTGCAGGCCCAGGTGCGCGCCGCCAAGGCACTGGGCGTGCAACTGCTGGTGTTCCCGGAGATGTTCCTGACCGGCTACGACATCGGCGTGGCCGCGGTGCAACGCCTGGCTGAAGCTGCCAACGGACCGTCGGCCCATGTGATCGCTGGCATCGCCGAGGCACATGGCATGGCCATCGCCTACGGCTACCCGGAGCGTGGCGCCGATGGCCAGCTGTACAACAGCGTGCAGTTGTTCGACGGGCGCGGCAACAGCCGGCTCAATTACCGCAAGACCCACCTGTTCGGTGAACTCGACCGTGCCCTGTTCAGCCCTGGTGGCGACCACTACCCGGTGGTGGACCTGGACGGCTGGCGAGTCGGCGTATTGATCTGCTACGACATCGAATTCCCCGAGAACGCCAGAAGACTGGCTCTGGCCGGGGCCGAACTGATACTGGTGCCCACCGCCAATATGCTGCCATTCGAGTTTATCGCCGACGTGACAGTGCGCAGCCGCGCGTTCGAAAACCAGTGCTTCGTGGTCTACGCCAACTACTGTGGCGCAGAGGGATCCCTGCGTTACTGCGGCATGAGCAGCATCGTTGGCCCCAATGGCAAACGCCTGGCCGATGGCGGCGCAGGCCCGGCGCTGAGCCATGCGTTGCTCGATAGAGAGGCATTGTCAAATGCACGCCAGGCCAATGATTATCGCCAGGATCGACGCCCCGAGTTGTACCGTCCACTCAGCGCGCAGTAGTCAATATACCGCCAAGTGCCCAGCCCTCATTCCGAGGGCTTTCGTTTTTTTGGCGTCGGTAAATAATCCGTCGCTGGCACCCGCCCCCAATGCCCTGCAAGCCAGATGGCACGCCGCCCCCAGCAAATACAAGGGTGGCGCCCTCCGAAATTGGGGAAAACAGGGCAAAGCGCCATGAATCGGTGAAAAAGCCAGCAAAACGCCAGCGTCAACTTTCCTACCTCTATACATATCAATAAGTTAACCAACCCTAACCACCGATTTTACCGGCCGGGCGCATTTTTTGACAAAAGCCATTGACAGCCTGTTGAAGACGGTCGATATATCTCTTCACCCACCGCCAAAAAGTTGTGGGAGAGCCGCACCGAAGAGTACGGCCAGGCAGCAGCCCTGAAGTACTTTGTGTAGTCCTGCCAACACTTAACCTTAATTGCCTTGACTCGCCTTTTCGCGGGTCCGTATGGGTTTTGACAACGCACTGTGCAACAAGCTTGTTTTCACGAGCGGGCGGTAGCCTTGTCCAAATAAAACGTTTTTCGAGTGGGCCGTAAGTGTCGGACCGGGCGGTAGCTTTGCCCACTGAAAGTTGCAAAACAATAAAAGCGTCGTTGTCCCGCCTTCGCGACCTTCCTAATAAAAACCGCAGCGAGTTTGTTGCCATGTCGCCACTGATCCATATCGATGAAGCCACCTCGGCCCGCTTGGTCAATGACATGAACACCCAGGGGCATGCCACCCTGGAGGGCGCCTTGACCGAGGACGGCTTGAACCAACTGCGCGCCTACGTCGAGCAGCAGGCCGCGCGCCACAACAACCAGTACTTCGCCTACCACGGCTACCCGGCGCTGGCCGGCAGTGCCCTGGCGGCGCTGGGCAAGTCCCCGGAATTCAAGGCCATGCTGGCCCGCCTGCACGCCCAGGGCACCGGCCGCGAGGCTGCCAGCGACGAGATCTTCCCGGTGCTGCGGTGCGTGCAGGGCGGCACCGGACGCAAGGAATCCAACGCCTTCCACTACGACGCCACCCTGGTGACCATGCTGGTGCCCATCTTCACCCCCGACCAGGGCGAAGAGCGCGGCGACCTGATCCTGTTCCCCAACCTGCGCAAGGTGCGCTCATGGGTATTGGTAAATGTACTGGAAAAAACATTATTCCAGAATGCACTTTGCAGAAAGTTCATAAGTGCTTGTATTGATCGAAAAATACTAAAACCAAGCACATTGAGAGTTGTCCCCGGCAACGTGTATTTCTTTTGGGGTTATCGCTCTCTGCATGCCAACCAACCGTGTGACCCGGCGTTCCGCCGGGCCACGGCGTTATTCCACTTTGGCGACCCGCATGCCGGCAGCCTGGTAACGCGGTTGATATTGAAGCTGAACCAGCATCGCGCTCGCAAAGTTGTAGCGCGCACCGATGCCCCACTGTCCTGAGTACGCCTTGACGCTGCCACCCTGGGTGGCCCTTGCCGGGAGAATTCCATGATTAACGTGACCAAGTCCTATCTGGGCAACATCGACAAGTTCAAGGCGTACGTGGACCTGATCTACGCCTCGCACTGGATGACCAACCACGGCCCGCTGTGCTGCGAGCTGGAAGAACGCCTGAAAGAGTTCCTGGGCGTGCGCAACCTGATCCTCACCAACAACGGCACCCTGGCCCTGCAAGTGGCCTACCGGGCCCTGGGCCTGAGCGGCAGCGCCGTGACCACGCCGTTCAGCTTCGTGGCCACCAGCAGCACCCTGCAATGGGAAGGCATCCGCCCGGTGTTCGGCGACATCGACCCGCGCACCTGGAACATCGACCCCGAGCAGATCGAGTCGCGCATCGGCTCCGACACCAGCGCCATCGTCGCCACCCACGTGTTCGGCAACCCCTGCGACGTGGAAGGCATCGACGCCATCGCCAAGCGCCGCAACCTCAAGGTGGTGTACGACGGCGCCCATGCCTTCGGCGTGCGCCACGCCGGGCAGTCGGTGTTCAACTGGGGCGACGCCAGCACCCTGAGCTTCCACGCCACCAAGCTGTTCCACACCATCGAGGGCGGCGCCATCGTCACCCAGGACGATGACCTGGCGCGCGAAATCCGCAAGCTGTGCAACTTCGGCATCACCGGCGTGGACCGCATCGAAGGCCTGGGCACCAACGCCAAGCTCAACGAATTCTCCTCGGCCATGGGCCTGTGCGTGCTGGACGACATCGCGCACATCTTCGAGCAGCGCGCCGAGATGGGCCACTACTACGAGGAGAAGCTGCGCGGCCACGTCGACCTGCAAGGCATCAACGACGACAACGACATCAACTACAGCTACTTCCCGGTAGGCCTGCAGAACCAGGCCGAAGCGCTGGCAGTGCGCGACGCGCTGCAGGCCCAGGGCATCAACCCACGGCGCTACTTCTACCCGTCGCTGGACACCCTGGACTACCTGCAGCCCCAGGCCGCGCAGCCACACTCGCGCGGCCTGAGCCAGCGCATCCTGTGCCTGCCGATCTACCCGGGCCTGGAGCGTGCCACCCAGGACCAGGTCATCGACACCCTGCTGCGCCAGCGCGACCAGGCGCAGCCGCAGGATGCGTCGCTGGCCCACGCGGTATAACGGCGATGACCAAGCGCTCGGTGGTGCACAACACCACGATCAGCTACCTGGGCCAGGCCTATGCGCTGCTGGTGGGGATCCTGATCATGCCGTTCTACCTGCGCCACCTGGGCGCCGAAGTGTACGGGGTGATCGGTTTCTACACCGTGCTGCAGGCCTGGCTGACCCTGCTGGACGCCGGCATGTCGCCGTCGCTGGTGCGCGAGGTCGCCCACCATCAGGGCGCGGCCCGTGAACAGCACCTGGCCGGCTGGCTGTTGCGCTCCTTCGAGCTGATCTTCCTGCCACTGGCGCTGCTGTGCGTGCTGGGCACCTGGCTGGCCAGCCCGTGGATCGCCGGCGAATGGTTGAACGCCCAGCACCTGGCCCCGCACACCCTGGCGTTGTGCGTGGCACTGATGGGCCCGCAAGTGGCCTGCCGGCTCTACGCCACCCTGTACAAGAGCGGCCTGCAAGGCCTGGAACTGCACGCCTGGCTCAACGGTGCCAACGTCGCGGTCGCCACCCTGCGCTACTTCGGCGGCCTGGCGCTGGTGGCCTGGGTGTCCCAGGACCCGGTGGTGTTCTTCGTCTTCCAGGCGGCGGTGGGTGTGTTCGAAGCGCTGCTGTTCGCCGCCAAGGCCTGGCGCCGCCTGCCACCGCCACGGCTGGCCAGCGGCTTCAACTGGGCGCTGGTCAAGCCGGTGCTGCCGTTCGCCGCCAGCCTGTCGCTCGCCGCGGTGCTGTGGATTCTGCTGACGCAACTGGACAAGGTGCTGCTGTCGTCGGCCCTGTCCCTCAAGGACTACGGCTACTTCTCGCTGGTGGCGCTGGTCAGCACCGGCATCCTGATGCTGATCAACCCGCTGGTACAGACCCTGCTGCCACGCATGACCGCGCTGATGGCCCAGGGCCGCGAAGCCGACATGCAGCAGCTGTACCTGGCCGCGCACCGCTTCGTCGCCACCTTCATCGTGCCCCTGGGCGTGGTGGTGGCCCTGCACGGCGGGGCGCTGATCTACGCCTGGAGCGGCGACCGCGAGGCCGCCAACTGGGTGGCACCAATCCTGTTCTGGTACGCGCTGGGCAGCGCCATCCTCTGCCTCAGCGGTTTTCAGTTCTACCTGCAATACGCCCACGGCCGCATGCACCTGCACCTGCGCTACAGCCTGGTATCGGTGGCGGTCACCGTGCCGGTGCTGATGCTGGCCGTGCATTACCAGGGCGCCCTGGGCGCCGCAGTCGCCTGGTTCGTGCTGCGCCTGGTGGCATTCGCGGTGTGGCCGGCCTTCATCCACCGGCGCCTGGCCCCTGGCATCCAGCGGTCGTGGCTGCTGGACGTGCTGCGCATCAGCCTGATGAGTGCCCTGGGCGTGGCCCTGACCCAACCGCTGGTCAACGCCCTGGTCGGTGACAACCGCCTGCAGACCTTCTTCGCCCTGGCCCTGTGCGGGCTGGTCACCCTGCTGCTGGTGGCCGGCAGCTACCGGCCCTGGCTGCAACGGGCGGTCCTGATCTTCAACAAACCGAGCACGCAACGATGAACAGCAGACTCGAAAGCGACATCATGAAAAACTGGGGCCCTGCTCGCGACCCGCTGCTGAGCATCGTCTGCCCTACCTACAACCACGAGCGCTTCGTGGCCCAGACCCTGGACAGCTTCCTGGCCCAGCAGACCGATTTCCCCTTCGAGATCGTCATCAACGATGACTGCTCCACGGACGGCACCGCGGCCATCGTCAGCGAGTACGCCAAGCGCTACCCGAACATCATCCGCGCGCTGCTGCAAAGCGAGAACCAGTACCAGCAGGGCAACCACCCTTGCCCCGGGCTGTTCCGCCTGTCGCGCGGCAAGTACATCGCCTTCTGCGAGGGCGACGACTACTGGACCGACCCCTTCAAGCTGCAGAAGCAGGTCGACTTCCTGGAAGCCCACCTGGACTACGTGCTGACCTACCACGACGCCATGGCCTTCAGCGACCAGGGCCTGCAGGGCATCCAGTTGCAAGGCAAGGGCCAGAGCGACGCCACCAGCCTGGAGCTGATGAAGGGCCGGCCCATTTCCACCCTCACCACCTGCTTCCGCAACGTGCTGCACGACATGCCCCGCGAGCTGCGCGGCGCGCCGCTCAATGACTTGGTGTGGTGGTGCCTGCTGGGTGCCCACGGCAAGGGCAAGTACCTGGGTGACATCGCCCCGGCGGCCTACCGGGTGCACAGCGGTGGCGTGTTCTCCATGCGCTCGGACAAGAAAAAGCTGCAGATGACCCTCAACACCTACGGCGCGCTGGCCAACTACTACTTCCGCATCGGCAACCAGCCGCTGTACGAGCACTGCCTGGTGCAGGTGTTCGGGCTGTCGCTGTCGGCGATCTCGCCGGTGAAGAAGCTGCTGGCCCTGGCGCTGATGGCCCGCAACATCAGCGTCAACCTGTTCCGGCGCCTCACCGCGTCCACGGCGCGGGGCTGAGACGGCCATGTTCAGCAACGTCCTGTTTGTCTGCGTCGGCAACATCTGCCGCAGCCCCATGGCCGCCGCGCTGCTGCGCCACCGGGTGGCCGGGCGCCTGGCCGTGAATTCGGCGGGCGTGCAGGCCCACAACGGCGCACACATGGACGTCGAGGCCCGGGCCGTGCTCAAGCAGAACCGCATCAAGGGCGGCGACCACCGCGCCTGCCAGGTTACCCCCGAACTGCTGCACTGGGCCGACCTGGTGCTGCTGATGGAACACGAACAACTGCACCGCGTTGTACGCCTGGCCCCCGAAGTACGGGGCAAGGCGTTCCTGATCGGCAAGTGGCAGAACGACCTGCAGATCGCCGACCCCTACCGTCGCCCCAAGAACGCCTTTCAGCAGACCTACACGCACTTGTCGCGCTGCGTCGATGACTGGATGCCCTACCTGAGTATCGAGGACCAATAAAAATGACTGCAATGAGCCGCTCTTCACTGGAGTACTACCAGGATACTCAGCTGGACCTGGCCACCATCCTGCGCACCCTGTTCGACCACAAGCGCCTGATCGCCTCCGTGGTCGGCAGCTTCGCCGTGGCCGGCCTGGCGTTCGCCATCCTGGCCACGCCGATCTACCAGGCCAACGTGATGATCCAGATCGAACCCAAGCGCGTGGGCCTGGACGCCACTCCGGAAATCAACACCAAGCCCAATGCCGTGTCCCAGGCCACCGCCGAGATCGAACTGATTCGTTCGCGCTCGGTGCTGGGCCAGGTGGTCAGCGAGCTGAACCTGGACATCGTCCAGCAGCCCAAGCGGGTACCCGGCATCGGCGGCTACATGGCCCGTCACTTCAAGCCAACCGCAGAACAGCCAGTGGCCGCGCCAGTGCTGGGCCTGGACAGCTTCGCCTGGGGTGGCGAGAAGATCGCCGTGTCCACCCTCGAAGTGCCGGACAGCCTGCTGGGCAAGAAAATGACCCTGGTGGCCGGTGACAACGGTCAGTACCGCGTGCTCGACAGCGACGACAACCTGCTGCTCAAGGGCCAGGTCGGCGTGCTGGCCAGCGCCGGCGATATCAGCCTGAAGGTCGACACCCTGCAAGCCCGCCCGGGCACCGAGTTCAACCTGGCGCGCAACCGCGCCCTGGTGACCCAGCTGGCCTACCAGAACAAGCTGAAGGTGGTGGAAGCCGGCAAGGACTCGGGCATCGTCTACCTGTCGCTGGAAGACCCTGATCCGGTCCAGGCGAACACCGTGCTCAACGACGTCAGCCGCCTGTACCTGCAACAGAACATGCAGCGCACCTCGGCCGAAGCCGAACAGCGCCTGCAGTTCCTGCGCTCGCAACTGCCCATCGTGCGTGGCGAACTGACCAAGGCCGAAGACGCCCTGCATGACTACCAGATGCGCAGCAAGTCGGTGGATATCAGCCAGGAAACCACCGCCCTGCTCAACCAGGTGGTGTCGGTGGACAACACCATTTCCGAGCTCAAGCTCAAACGCCCTGACCTGGACCGCCTGTACACCCGCCAGCACCCCACCCAGGTGGCGCTGACCAACCAGATCAACCAGCTGGAAGCACAGAAAGCCGCCATGCAGGCCAAGGTCCGCGTGCTGCCTGAAACCCAGCAGGAACTGCTGCGCCTGACCCGCGAGCAACAGGTCACCAACCAGACCTACACCCAACTGCTGAACAAGACCCAGGAACAGGACATCATCCGCGCCGGCAACATCGGCAACGTGCGCATCATCGACAAGGCCGACGCCAACGTCGAAGAACCGGTGAAGCCGATGCGCAAGCTGATCGTGCTGCTCTCGGTGCTGCTGGGCGGGCTGGTGGCCGTGGCCATCATCTTCATTCGCCAGGCCTTCGACCGCGGCATCGTCAACCCCGACGACATCGAGAACCTGGGCATCCCGGTGTACGCCTCAGTGCCACTGTCGCGCCTGCAGGAACGCCTGAACAAGGGCCGCCAGCCACGCAGCGGCGGCGCCGACGCCAAGCTGCTGAGCGTCGCAGAACCCACCGAACTGGCGGTCGAGTCGCTGCGCAGCCTGCGCACCAGCTTGCACTTCGCCATGCTCGAGGCGCGCAACAATGTGCTGATGATCTCCAGCCCCAGCCCGGCGGTGGGCAAGTCGTTCGTCAGCGCCAACCTGGCGGTGATCATCGCCCAGACCGGGAAGAAAGTGCTGCTGATCGACGCCGACATGCGCAAGGGCTACCTGCATAAAGTGCTGGGCCTGCAACCGCGCCACGGCCTGTCGGATGCCCTGGCCGCACGCCTGAGCAATCGCGAGGTGATCAACGCCACGGCGGTGGACAACCTGCACTTCATCTCCTGCGGCTTCGCGGCGCCTAACCCGTCCGAACTGCTGATGCACGACAACTTCCACAAGCTGCTGCGCGAGCTGTCGCCCAAGTACGACCTGGTGATCATCGACACCCCGCCGATCATGGCGGTCACCGACGCTGCCCTGGTGGGCCGCCAGGCGGGCACCACGCTGCTGGTGGCGCGCTTCGGCAAAAGCTCGATCAAGGAAGTGGAAAGCGCCAAGCGCCGCCTCGCGCAGAACGGCGTGCTGGTCAAGGGTGCCATTTTCAACGGCATCCAACGCAAGGCTGCCACGGCCGAATACGACTGCTCTGCCTACAACTACGGCCCCTCCAAGAAGTGACCGGCCAGCCATGACCCCAGGCCTTTGACACCCCCCGCGCCACCGCCGGGGGGCAAGCGAGAACAGCACCATGAGCCACTTCACTGACAGTTCCAATTGGTACCTGATCCAGACCAAGCCACGCCAGGAAGGTCGTGCCGAAGAACACCTGATTCGTCAGCAGTTCGAGTGTTTTCGCCCGCTCAAGGCCAACCCCGATAGCGCCCGCAAGGCACGCAAGGCCGTCGAGGAAGAGCTGTTCCCCGGTTACCTGTTCATTCGCCTGGAAGAAGGCGACAGCTGGTACCCGATTCGCTCCACCCGTGGCGTCTGCCGCATCGTGGCCTTCGGCGGCGCGCCCTGCCCGGTGCCCGCCAGCCTGATCGCGCAGATCCGCCAACGCCTGGCCGCGCCGCAACCGGTGCCCAGTTTCAACCAGGGCGAGGCCGTGATGGTGCGCACCGGCAACAGCGAGATCCAGGCCATTTTCCTCAGCGACGACGGCCAGGAACGGGCGGTGATCCTGCTCAACCTGCTGCAACGCGAACAGCGCGTCAGCCTGCCCAAGAGCAGCCTGTCGCGCGTGGCCCTGCCAGCCTGCTGAACCTGCGCCAGCCAAACAACAAGAGGGGGATCCGCCATGCTTGCGACTACCACCCTGGTCACCCTGACCTACGGGGACCGGCTTCACTACCTGACAACACTGATTGAGCGCTCGCTGGCCTGCGCCGAGATCGCCCAGGTGATCGTGGTCAACAACGCCGCCACAGCCGACCTGGGCCAACTGCTGCGCCGCTGGCCCGTCCAGGTGCAGATCATCGACCTGCCCAGCAACACCGGCTCGGCCAACGGCTACGCCGTGGGCATCAACGCCGCGTTGCAGGCTGGCGCCGAATACATCTGGCTGATGGACGACGACAACGCGCCAACCCCCGGCGCCATCGAATTGCTGCATCAACGTTTGGCCGAGTGCTCGCGCAAGCTGGGCCGCGCCCAGGTGGCCGTGCAGGGCTTCCGCCCCACCCACCAGGCCGACATCGCCGCCGGCGTGCCACGGCGCTTCGCCTTCCCGCACCGTTCCAGCTGCTTCGGCTTCCACATCGCCCAGCTGCCCTACAAGCTGTGGCGGCGCCTGCCCTGGGGCAAGCCCCACGCCGACAGCCTGCACCACAGCCTGGTGAAGCTGCCGTTCGCCACCTATGGCGGCCTGCTGGGCCACCGCGCCATGTACGAGAACATCGGCCTGCCGCGCACCGACATGATCCTGTACGCCGACGACACCGAATACACCCGGCGCATCACCGCCAGCGGCGGGCACATTTTCCTGGTCACCGATGCCCAGCTCGAAGACCTGGAGCACTCGTGGAACATCAAGGCCCGCACCGGCAACATCTACGAGGCCTTCCTGCTCGGCGATTCCGACCTGCGCGCCTACTACACCGCCCGCAACCAGGCCTGGTTCGACAAGTTCGTGTGGGCCCGCTGGGGCTGGATGTACAGCCTCAACCGCGCCGTATTCATGACCCTGCTGCACCTGGTGGCCTGGCGCCGTGGCACCCACGCGCGCTTCGCCCTGCTGCAGCAGGCCATCGCCGATGGCGAAGCCGGCCGCCTTGGCCTCAACAAGTTGTTCCCGCTATGAACGTGCTCTTCCTTTCCAGCCTGTACTCGCCAAACATTGGCGGCGGCGCTGAAATCGTGCTGCAACGCACGGTCGAAGGGTTACACCGGCGTGGCATGAGCGTGTGCGTGCTGACCACCGGCGCCGCGGCCGGCCTGGTCGAGGACCAGGTCAAGGGCGTGAAGGTGTACCGCGCCGGCGTGCTCAACACCTACTGGCACTTCAGCGACCAGCGCCCCAACGCCCTGGCGCGCCTGGGCTGGCACCTGCGCGACCGCTACAACATGGGCATGCGTGCCTATGTGCGGCAGGTGATGCAGCAGGAAAGCATCGACCTGGTGGTGTGCCACAACCTGGGTGGCTGGTCGGTGGCGGTGTGGGATGAAATCGCCAAGGCCGACGTGCCGATCGTGCAGGTGCTGCACGACATGTACCTGCTGTGCCCCGGCAGCCTGATGTTCAAGAAGCGCCAATGCTGCAACGGCCCCTGCACCCTGTGCCAGACCTTGCGCCAGGGCCACGCCGAACGTTCGGCGCAGGTGGACGCGGTGGTGGGCGTCAGCCACTTCCTGCTCGACCGCCTGCACAACGCGCGGTTCTTCCGCAACGCCTCGTCCCATGTGATCTACAACGCCAGCCCGCGGGTGGAAGAAGTCATGCCGCACTGGCCCAAGGGCCGCCTGGCCCACAGTGAGCCGCTGCGCTTCGGCTTCCTGGGCACGCTGTCGGACCACAAGGGCGTGCGCTGGATGATCGAGCAGTTCAAGCGCCTGCCGTTCAACGCCACCCTGCAGATCGCCGGGCGCGGGCAACAGGACTACGAGCGCGAGCTGCGCCAGCTGATCGGCGATGCCGAGAACATTCACCTGGTGGGCTACCAGTCGCCCGAGAGCTTCTACCGGCAGATCGACGTCGCCCTGGTGCCGTCCCTGTGGCACGAGCCCTTCGGCCTGGTCGCGGTGGAAGCCTGCGCGCACTCGGTGCCGGTGATCGCCAGCCACCGCGGCGGCCTGCCGGAGATCATCCGCGAAGGCATCAACGGCCTGCTGTGCAACCCCGACGAGCCCGACTCGCTGGGCCTGGCCATGCTGCGCCTGTACCGCCAGCCCGAGCTGCGCCGGCAACTGGCCGGCCAGGCGCGGGCCAGCGTGGCCCCCCTGCTGGACATCGATCGCATGCTCGACAGTTACCAACAGCTGTTCTTCCAGGTTTACCAGAACCGAGGCGCCCATCATGCAAACCAGCCTGCCTCCGAATCGCTCTAGCCGCGCACCGCGCATCGCGCTCAGCAAGTCCCTGATCGTGGTGCTGGTGGCCATCAGCCTGATCGTGGTGGAGACGTTCTCCGGCGCCCTGCGCTTCTACCTCGACCAGGCCGGCGCCTCGGCGCTGCTGTACCTGCCCAAGGCCGCCTGCCTGGCGCTGTTCGCCGTGGAGCTGCTGACGTTCAAGGGCAGCCGCAGCTTCTGGATCACCCTGTTGCTGTTGGTCAGCGCGGCACTGCTGGGCATGCTCCACGGGGCAGCGCTGAACAACGTCGGCTTCGCCTTCTACATGTACGCCCCGTTCCTGTTCGCCCTGGTGTGCGGCACGCACCTGGAGCACCGCAAGCGCCTGCTGGCGGTGGTGGTGTTGCTGTGCCTGGCGGCGTCGCTGGCAGGCCTGGCGCTGGACAAGTACACCGCGGTGCCCTGGAAGGGCTACAGCTACAGCATCGGCGACACCGAGGTCAGCGCCAACATGAGCTGGAATGAAAACGGCGTGGACCGCATCGCCGGCTTCACCCGCATGTCCACGGTGCTGTCGGTGATGATCGCCGTCTTCAGCCTGTACCTGACCGCCTTCATGCGCTCCAACATCCTCAAGCTGCTGATGTTCGGCACCTGCATGGTGGCCATCTACCTCACCACCAACAAGTCCACCGCCGTGGCCTACGCCTGCACCGTGCTGATGTTGCCCCTGCTGCAACACCGCCTGACCTGCCGGGTGATCTTCACGGTAGTGGTGGCCATGGGTATCGCCCTGCCGGTGATGGGCCTGATGATGACCTTCGACAACAACGCGGACTCGGCCCAGAGCGGCGTACTGGCGTCGTTTTACGACCGCCTGATGAACACCTGGCCGAACCTGGTGTTCAACCAGTGGAGCCAGGGCTGGACCTGGCTGGGCGCAGGCTTCGGCATGGTCGGCAGCACTGCCAGCGCCTTCCCCATCTACAGCGCCAGCGCGCCGGTGGTGGCCGACAACAGCGCGCTGTACCTGTGGGCCACCTTCGGTGCCGCGGGCCTGGTGGTGTACTGCCTGATGATCGCGCTGATGATCGGCCTGCGTGACAAGAGCACGCGCCTGTCCAGGGCGCTGGTCAGCGTGTGCTTCTGCCTGACCCTGGTCAGCTGGACCACCGACGTGCCCGAAGCCTCGGTCGCCGCACTGTTCCTGGGCTTCGCGGTGTCGGTGGCCCTGCGCCGCAAGGCCATGCCTGCCGCAGCCCGTCGCGCCAACCCGCTGCCCAGACTCCGACCCCCAGCCCTTGCCCTGCCCGTGCGAGCCCTGTGAGCGATCATGCGAAGACTGCCTCTCTATCTGGCCCTGGCCGTCCAGGGCGCCATGACTACCGGAGTGGTGGCAGCCGCCGAGCCGTTCATCGTCGGTACCACCACCCATTTGATGGACGGCTCGCCGCTGCTGGCGCGCCAGTTTCAGCTGGCCAGCGAAGCCGGCATCAACTCGGTGCGCGAGGACGCGTACTGGGCCCGCGTGGAACTGGCCCCGGGGCAGTTGCAGTTCCCCACCAGCTGGCGCGAGTACGACGCGGCCAGGACTGGCCGGGGCATGGCCAACCTGGTGATCCTCGACTACGGCAACCAGTTCTACGAGAACAACGCGCTGCCGCGTACCCCGGCGGTCAGCAATGGCTTCGCCAGCTACGTGGACTTCGTCACCCGCGCCATGGCCGGGCGGGTGAACCTGTACGAGGTGTGGAACGAGTGGGACCTGGCCGGCGCGGGCGACCGCAGGCTGAGCGACGACTACCTGGCCCTGGTCAAGCTGACCAGCCGGCAGATCCGCCAGAACGACCCCAAGGCCAAGGTGCTGGCCGGCGCCGTCACCACCGCAGGCATCAACGAAGGGTTTGCCGACCGGCTGGTGCAGGGCGGCGTCGCGGACTGGGTCGACGGCCTGTCCCTGCACCCGTACGTGCACTGCTACGGCGACAGCGACGTGCGCAAGACGCCGGAAGGCTGGATTCAGTGGATGACCGCGGTCGACCAGCGCCTGACCCGCCTGGCCGGCAAGCCAGTGCCGCTGTACCTGACCGAGATGGGCTGGCCGACCAACACCGGCAAATGCGGCATCGATGAAGACACCCAAGCCCAGTACCTGGCCCGCGCCTACTTCCTGGCCAAGACCCGGCCCAACATCCGCGGCATGTGGTGGTACGACCTGGTCGAGGACGGCACCGACGCGGAGGAGTTCGAGCACCACTTCGGCCTGCTGCGCCCTAACCTCGCGCCCAAGCCGGCCTACAACGTGCTCAAGGCCATCAGCCCGGTGCTCACCCAGTACCGCTACGACAGCCTCAAGAGCCTGCAGGCCGGTGACCTCTACCTGCTCAATTTTGCCAAGGGCGACGAGCAGGTGCTGGTGGCCTGGACCGTCGGCCAGCCGCGCCAGGTAAAGATCGAAGCCAACGGCCGTCAGCAGGGCCCGGTACAGACCCTGGACACCCGCCACCCCGAGCGTGGCCGGGTCACCTCGGGGCAATGGCAGTGCCCCAAGGCCGAAGAAGAGCACTGCACCACGGTCATCACGCTGGACGTTTTCCCCCGAATCATCAGCCTGGGCACAGCCAGTTGGCTGTTCACCCGCTGAGCGACAAGGCCAAGCCTTGAAGGAACGAACGATGGTTGTCATCAATGCTCGTTTTCTCACCCAGGAGCTGCGCGGCGTGCAGCGCTTCGCCGAACAGGTGAGCCTGGCCCTGCAGGCCCGGCGCCAGGACGTGGTGTTCGTCTGCCCCGACCGCATCCAGATGCACGACACCGCCCGGCGCCTCAATGTGCAAACCGTCGGCCGCCATGGCGGCCACCGCTGGGAACAGCTGGAGCTGCCGCGCTACCTGCGCAGCCAGGGCTCGCCGCTGCTGGTGTCGCTGGGCGCCACCGCACCGCTGATGTACCGCAACCAGATCGCCACGCACCACGACATCACCTACGTGCGCCACCCCAGGAGCTACACCTGGGCGTTCCGCACCAGCTACCGGGTGATGACGCCGATTTTGCTGCGGCACCTGAAAAACCTGATCACCGTGAGCGACTTCTCGCGGCGGGAAATCTCAGAGTTCTATGACTTTCCCAAGGAACGCATCCTGGTGGTGCCCAACGCCGTCAGCGAAGAATTCCAGCCCGGCGTTGCCGGCAAGCAGCGCAGCCCCTACCTGCTGGCCGTGTCATCGCCCAGCGAGCACAAGAACTTCACCCGCATGATCCAGGCCTTCCTGCAGCTGCGGGGCCACGAGCGCGTGCAGTTGCGCATCGTCGGCGGCGCCAACGGCATCTTCGCCGACGCCAACCTGGAGCGCCTGGCCAACAGCGACCCGCGCATTCGCTTCCTTGGCCGCCTCAGCGACGAAGAGCTGATCACCCAGTACCAGGGCGCCGCGGCCTTCGTCTTCCCCTCGCTGTACGAGGGGTTCGGCATCCCGCCCCTGGAGGCCCAGGCCTGCGGCTGCCCGGTGCTGGCCGCCAACGCCGCCTCGATTCCCGAAGTGCTGCAGTCCAGCGCGCTGTACTTCGACCCCCTGGACGTGGAGCACATCAGCCAGGCCATGAACCTGGTGCTGACCAACCAGTGCATCCGCCAGCAACTGCGCACCCTGGGCCTGCACAACGTGTCGCGTTTCGACTGGGAGCGCTCGGCGGCGCTAGTCAGCGAACGCATCGACACCCTGCTCGCCGAACCGCCCCCACACCGCGGCGCACTGCCCTTGAACGCCAGCGTACCCAAATAATCGCGGGGCCCCGGCCCTGCCATAACAACAATTGGTGGCATCATGAAAATCGCAATCGTCCATGACTGGCTGGTGACTTACGCAGGTGCCGAGCGCGTGTTGGCCGCACTGCTGAAAATCTGGCCCGACGCCGACCTGTTCTCGGTCATCGATTTCCTCAGCGACGAGGACCGCGCCCACCTGGGTGGCAAGCGCGCCCAGACGACCTTCATCCAGCACCTGCCCAAGGCCCGTACCCGCTACCAGCAGTACCTGCCGCTGATGCCGCTGGCCATCGAGCAACTGGACCTGTCGGGCTACGACCTGATCATTTCCAGCAGCCACGCCGTGGCCAAGGGCGTGCTCACCGGCCCCGACCAGCTGCACATCAGCTACGTGCACTCGCCCATCCGCTACGCCTGGGACCTGCAGCACCAGTACCTGAACGAAGCCGGCCTGAGCCACGGCCTCAAGAGCAAGGTGGCGCGCATGATCCTGCACTACATGCGCATGTGGGACCAACGCACCGCCGCTGCCGTGGACGAGTTCATCGCCAACTCGCAGTTCATCGGCCGGCGCATCGACAAGGCCTACCGCCGCCACTCCACGGTGATCTACCCGCCCGTGGACACCCAGGGCTTCGACCTGCAACCGGTGAAGCAGGAGTACTACCTGACCACCTCGCGCATGGTGCCCTACAAGCGCGTGCCGATGATTGTCGAGGCTTTCCGTGCCATGCCCGACAAGCACCTGATCGTCATCGGCGACGGCCCGGAAATGGAAAAATGCCAGGCCGTGTGCGGGTCCAACGTCACCCTGCTGGGCTACCAGCCGTTCGCCGCCCTGCGCGAGTACCTGCGCAACGCCAAGGGCTTCGTCTTCGCCGCCGAGGAAGACTTCGGCATCAGCCCGGTGGAAGCCCAGGCCTGTGGCACGCCGGTGATTGCCTTCGGCCGCGGCGGCAGCCTGGAAACCGTGCACGGCCTCGATCACGAGCAGCCTACCGGGGTGTTCTACCACCAGCAGACCATGGCCGCGATCATCGAGGGCGTCTGCGAGTTCGAGCGCAACGCCCACCGCATCACGCCCCAGGCCTGCCGCGAGAACGCCGAGCGCTTCTCCGAACAACGCTTCGAGCGGGAAATGCGCCAGTTCGTCGAGAGCCGCTGGGCCCAGGAGCATCCGCCCGTGGCCCTGCCCCTGGCCGCCAATGGCCCGCGCCTGAGCCTGGCACCCGTGCTGGCTGCCAGCGTGAAAACCTTGTGAGTGGGGAGGTCTGTCATGGCAACACCCTTCAAAGGCATCCTCCAGGCCCACCAGTCGGCCTTGTCCCTGGCCCATCGTGCCCTCGACCTGGCGGTGATCGCGGCCTGCAGCCTGTGGTTCGCCTGGCTCCAGGACCGCCTGCACGACAGCGACACCTGGCTGCGCCTGATGGCCACGGTGATGATCTTCCACTGGCTGTGCGAGTACCACCAACTGTACGGCTCGTGGCGCGGCGAGCGGGTCAAGCGCGAGCTGATGCGGGTCTTCAACTACTGGGCGCTGACCTTCTGCTGCGTGATGCTGGCTGACTACCTGCTGACCGGGCCCGAGATCGTCCTGGACCGCCAGCGCATCGCCTGGTTCGCCCTGATACTGTTCGCCCTGTGCGGCTACCGCCTGCTGATCCGCAGCACCCTGCAGGCCTTGCGCCGCCGCGGCTTCAACACCCGCAGCGTGGCCATCGTCGGCACCGGCACCGTGGGCGAGCGGCTGGCCTGCTCCATCGCCGCGGCGCCCTGGATGGGCCTGCGCCTGCTGGGTTTCTACGACGATGCGCCGCAGCAGATGGCCCTGGACCAGCTCAATCGCCGGATCCCCGTGCTCGGCGGCCTCGACCAGCTGGTGCTGGACGCCCGCGCCGGGCGCATCGACAAGGTCTACATCACCCTGGCCATGAGCTGCGAGCCGTCGCTGTGCACCCTGGTCAAGGGCCTGAGCGACACCACGGCCTCGGTCTACCTGATTCCCGACGTGTTCATGTTCGACCTGCTGCATGCCCGCAGCGAAAGCATCAACGGCCTGACCAGCATCAGCCTGGTGGACACGCCGATGGACGGCTCCAGCCAGCTGGTGAAGCGCTTCGAGGACATCGTCGTCAGCAGCCTGATCCTGGCGATGATCGCCCTGCCGATGCTGCTGATCGCCCTGGGCATCAAATTGACCTCCGCTGGCCCCGTGTTTTTCCGCCAGACACGCTATGGTTTAGATGGGCGGCCGATCATGGTCTGGAAGTTCCGCAGCATGACCGTGCAGGAAAACGGCCACGAGGTGGTGCAGGCCCGCCGCAACGATTGCCGGGTAACGCCTTTCGGGGCCTTCCTGCGGCGCACGTCCCTGGACGAGTTGCCCCAGTTTTTCAATGTGTTGCGCGGCGACATGTCGATCGTCGGCCCTCGCCCCCATGCAGTGGCGCACAACGAGCAGTACCGCAAGCAGGTCAACGGCTACATGTTGCGGCATAAGGTCAAGCCCGGCATCACCGGCTGGGCTCAAGTCAACGGATGGCGCGGGGAGACCACGACCTTGGACAAAATGCAGAAACGCATCGAGTTCGACCTCGATTACATCGAACACTGGTCCGTCTGGCTGGACCTGAAAATCATTGTGCTGACCCTGGTGAAGGGTTTCGTGCACAAAAACGCTTTCTGACTTCTATAAGACCAATGCCGGAGAAAATGCCTTCTCCAAGGAAGACTTTGCCATGAAGCGATCGATACTCGGCGTGTTGCTCATTACCGCGCTGGTCCAAGGGTGCGCTTTCGCCCCCGGCCAGCACATGACCCCCGATGATGCGCAAGACCAGGACACCGGGCCGGTGACAGTGGTGCCGATTACCTCGGCCACCGTCAACCAGCAGCGAACCATCTACAAGCCGCAGCCCATACCCGCTGCCCTCACCAGCTACCGGCCCGGTGACTACCGCATCGGCCCGGGTGACAACCTGATCATCACCGTGTGGGAACACGCCGAGCTGAACTCGCCCACCACCCAGACCCAGGTCGAGGCCAGCGCCCGCGTGGTGCGCCTGGACGGCACGCTGTACTACCCCTACATCAACTCGATCAAGGCCGGCGGCCTGACCGTGCCGGAGTTCCGTTCCAACCTGCAGAAAGCCCTGGGCCAATACCTGGCGGGCGCCCAGGTGGATGTCAACATCCAGGCCTACGACAGCCAGAAGGTGATCATCTCCGGGGCGGTGAAAAACCCCGGGCCGCAGTCGCTGAACAACATCCCGCTGAACCTGGTGAACGCCATCAGCCGCGCGGGGGGCGAGACCAGCGACGCCAACCTGGCCAACCTGATCCTCAAGCGTGATGGCCATGAATACATCATGGACATCGACACCCTGAACCGCACCGACTCGCGCCTGAACGAGATCTACCTCAAGGACGGCGACCAGCTGCACCTGGGCAACGACCACGCCAACAAGGTCTACGTGCTGGGCGAGGTGCAGAAGCCCCAGGTGATGAACTACGGCACCAGTACCTTCAACCTGATGGAAGCCATCGGCAACGCCGGCGGCCTGAGCCAGGAAACCGCCAACGCCGAGGCCATCTACGTGATCCGCGGCGCCCAGGATGGCAACGGCCAGCCGCCGACGGTGTTCTACCTCAACGCCAAGAAGCCCACGGCTTTCCTGCTGGCGCGCCAGTTTGACCTACGCACTTCGGACGTGGTGTTCGTCGGGCCGGCCAACATTACTCGCTGGAACCGCTTCATCAGCCAGCTGCTGCCCTCGGCTACTGTCGTAGGGACGACGGCCGCGTTCAGCCACTAAGGCAGATGCTGGCCGGCAACTGATCCTGACCTTGATCTAGATCTGCCGTTGATCTGGCTTTTGATCTGCTGTTGATCTGCTGTTGATCTGGCTCTTGATCTTGATTGTATGCCCCGTAAAGCGCCAGGGCCGACTGGAGGCGTCGATCAACGGGCTGCCCGAAGGGCCGAGGCCGCAGGCCGAAGAGACGGTAACCCGCAGGCTTCTATAGCGGGTGCCGTCTGATCTGGTCAACCAATCCCGGACATTTGTTTAGGAGCTACGCCGCCAGCCTTTCATGCTCCACCGGCGTGCGGTACTCGTTATGGCTGTGAAGCCGGACCTGGTTGTAATGATGGATCACGTATCGAAGCACATCCGGCCTGGCCTTCGCCTCGTCCTGGTAGCCTTTCTTGGGTATCCATTCTGACTTCAGGCTGCTGAAAAAACGCTCCATCGGTGCATTATCCCAGCAGTTTCCACGCCGGCTCATGCTTTGCCTCATCCCGAATCCTTCAAGCTTGTCGCGAAACAGCTCACTGCTGTACTGACAGCCTTGATCCGAATGAAACATGACCTTGTCGGGCATTCCGCGGGCCTGATAAGCCAGCTCCAATGCCTTGCACGCCAATGCCGAATCGGGGCTTTTGGAGATGGCCCAACCCACGATCCGCCGGGCATACAGATCGAGGACAGCCGCCAGATAGAGCCAATGCGTCCCCGCCCAGATATAGGTGATATCACCACACCAAACCCGATTGGGCGCCGACACTTCGAACTGGCGCTCCAATAGATTGGGTGCAAATTTTGCCTCCACCGTGGCCAGGCGATAAGGGTTTGGCCGACGTTGAATGCTCCGCAAATCAGCCTCGGCCATTAACCGCCCGGCCAAAAAACGCCCCACCTGTTCGCCCTGGGCCTTGAGCGCCGCAGACAATACTCGTGCGCCCATGGAGCCTCGACTTTCGGCGTGCAGCCCTGTGGCCAACGTTTTCAGCCGTTCCCGGTCTGGATCGGGGCAATTGCGGCGCTTGAGATGCTCGTAATAACCGCTGCGGCTTATCCCAAAAACACGACACAAATCAGTCACCGAGAAACGCTCACTTAACGCATCGATCAAAGCCTTCGATCGAGGGAATCGTTCATCAAGAGAGCGGTAGCCTTTTTTAAGATTTCCTTCTCCAGCTCGAGCTTGCGGATTTTTACCTGCAGCGCCTGGATTTGCTGTTGTTCAGGCGTCATGGCAGAGGCCGTTTCAGGGGTGATGCCAAAACGCTCTTGGCGGAGTTGTTCCACCCACCGACGCAGTGCGGTCGGGCCCACGCCCATGGCTTTGCAGGCTTCTGGAGTGGTGTAGCCACTATCAAGAACAAGGGCTGCTGCCTCTTGCCTGAACTCTGTCGAAAAATTACGTCGGGACATCGAACACCTCTTGGTTGAGCGGTAGATTACCGCTCCTTTGGGCGTGTCCGGGATAATTAGGCCACATCAGTCTGCCCGTTGAGCGGCGCCGGAAGGAGGGGACCCGTAGCGCAGCGGAGGGCCCAAGCAGGGGCAAGCCCTTTTTGCTTACTTTTTGGGGCGACTGCCAAAAAGTGAGTCGCCGTAAGGGCGAAACGGTCGGTGGTCGCACCACGAAAATGGATATATCCAGAAACGTCAGAAGCGGGATCCGACCATCATGAACATATCCATTACCGAAGGTGATGCACAGTCACCTTTCCGGCCTTACGTGAACTGACCCCCTAATGTTGGACAAGGGTTAGTGTTTCCGTGCTTGGGTCCGAAATTGTACCGGACTCAAGCCATTCAATCTGAGGCTTATGCGTTCCTGGTTGTAGTAGTCGATGTAGCTCTCTAGCCCTGATGCCAGTTGCTCCACGCTCTCAAAAGATTCCAGGTAGAAGAACTCACTCTTGAGCGTGCCGAAAAAGCTTTCCATGGCGGCGTTGTCCAGACAATTGCCCTTGCGCGACATGCTCTGCTCAATGTTTTTTTCGGCCAGCATGTGCCGGTAGGTCGGCTGGCGGTACTGCCAGCCTTGATCAGAGTGCAGGATCGGTTTGTCACCTTGATTAAGCCGCCCAAAAGCTTGCTCCAACATGCTCGAAACCATATTGAACTCAGGGCGGCGGTTGGTCTGGTAAGCCAGGATTTCTCCGTTGTACAGGTCCATCACAGGCGAAAGAAACAACTTCTGCCCTCTTACGTTGAACTCCGTCACATCGGTCGCCCATTTCTGGTTGGGGGCTTCTGCCTTGAATTCGCGCTTAAGCAGATTACGTGAGGCAAGCCCCTCATCGCCCCGATAAGAACGGTACTTCTTCACCCTGATCAGCGATTTTAGGCCCATCAACTGCATCAGACGCTGCACCTTCTTGTGATTGACCGACTCACCAGTGCGCCCAAGGGCTGCGGTGATGCGGCGATAGCCGTAGCGCCCTCGATGCTTGTGATAGACGCTGCGTATGCGGTCTTTCAGATCAGAATGCTTGTCAGTCAGCAGTGCCTTGCCTTGGTAGTAGAAGGTGCTGCGCGCCAACCCGGCAGCACGAAGCAGCAAAGCAAGTGGATATACCTGCCTCAATCCTTGGACGGCCTGCGTTTTTTTGATTGCGCAGTCCGAGGATCCGCCTGGATCAAGGCATCGAGCTTTTTTAGATAGGCATTCTCGGCGCGCAGATAGGCCAGCTCCTTGAGCATTTGCTCAGGTGTCAGGTCAGCGTCCGCATGGTTCTCAGGACTTACTGTGGGTGCTTTGGAGGTTTTGCGGGACACGCTGGGCTCTCGGTGACGATGCGATTGAAGTGCTTCAATTCCGCCTGCATCGTACCGCGTTTTCCATTGCCTGATGCTGCTCGGGCCGCGGATATCAAACCGTATGCACGCTTGCTGGGTTGACAGCCCCTCTTGCTCGATGCACTGCAACACCTTCATTTTGAACTGGGCATCGTAGTGGCTGTATTTGGCAGCCAAACCTGCGGCGCCGTGCGTCTCATAGCCTTTGACCCAGCGGCGCAGGATCGATGGGCTCAGGCCATGCTTGATTGCCACCTCATGAACACTGCCCGCAGACAGACATTCCTCAATCAGTGATTGTTTGAGCGATCGGTCGTACTTCGTCATTGAACACCCTCCGGCGAGGTCAGGTGTCCAACATTCGGGGGTCAGTTCAACGCCGGGTCACTTTTTGGCAAACGCCCCAAAAAGTAACCAAAAAAGGCTTGCCCCTGCTTGGTCCCTCCGCTTCGCTGCGGGTCCCCTCCCTCCGGCGTCGCCCAAGCGGACGACGGCCCGGAATAGAAGCGCCTCCGGTTCCGTCTTCTTCGGCTACGCCTCAGCCCGCTTGGCCAACGCCTCCAGTCGGCCCTGGCGCTTTATGGGGCACACAATCAAGATCAAAGGCCTCACGGGATCAAGATCAAAAACAGTCCGCAGGACTACCGTCCGGGATTTCAGCAACAACACGATCTCAAAAGAGCCCGCCGGCAACCCGGCGGGCTTTTTGCGTTATATGCCTTGGCAAACTTCCGCTAGCATTAGCCACATACCGCAATGCCAACGGAACCGTCATGCCCGATGCCGCCCCCCCTGAATTCGCCTCCCTGGTGCTGGACAACGGCCTGCGCGTGCAGCTGCGCCACGACCCGCGTCTGAAACGCGGCGCCGCCGCCCTGCGCGTGGCGGCCGGCAGCCATGACACCGACCCGGCGTTCCCCGGCCTGGCGCACTTCCTCGAACACCTGTTCTTCCTGGGCACCGCGCGCTACCACGACGACAACGCGCTGATGCCGTTCGTCCAGCGCCACGGCGGGCAACTGAACGCCAGCACCCGCGAGCGGACCACCGACTTCTTCTTCGAGCTGCCCACCGAGTCCTTCCCCGGCGCCCTCGAGCGCCTGTGCGAAATGCTCGCCCAGCCACGCCTGGAGCGCGAATACCAGCTGCGCGAACGCGAAGTGCTGCATGCCGAGTTCATCGCCTGGAGCCGCGACCCCCAAGCCCGTCACCTGCAGTGGCTGACCGCGCCGCTTGCCGCCAGCCACCCGCTGCGCGCCTTCCACGCGGGCAACCGCTACAGCCTGCCGGTGCCGCGCGAGGCATTCCAGTACAGCCTGCTGGCGTTCTACCAGCGCTTCTACCAGACCGGGCAGATGACCCTGTGCCTGGCCGGGCCGCAGCCGCTGGACGAGCTACGGCAACTGGCGCACAAGGCCGGCGCGCAGCTGCGTGCCGGCAGCCTCAGCCCGCGCAAGGCCAGCCCGGCCCTGCTGGACACCACGCCTACGGCCATGGACGTCTTGGACCCCAGCCGGCTGAACCTGGTGTTCGCCTGCCATGAGGTGCCGGGCGACAGCGCTACCGCCATCGACTTCCTGGCCACCTGGCTGACGTCGCAGCAACCCGGCGGCCTGCTGGCCGAGTTGCAGCGCCGCGGCCTCGCGGAAGGCCTGAGCCTGACGCCGCTGTACTGCTTCGACGACCAGGCGGTGCTGAACATCGAGTGCAAGCTGACCGCCGCCGGCGAGCCCATGCGCCCGTTGATCAGTGAGCTGTGCCTGGCCTGGCTGGAGTTTTTCCAGTCCCACGACGACTGGCAGAGCCTGCGCGAGGAATACCGCCTGCTACGCCAGCGCCGGCAGCTGGTGAGCACCGCCCTGGAACTGGCGCGCCATGACAGCGAGCATTTCGGCCAGGGCCACGACCTGGGCATCGGCCAGGCCGCCATCAACGCCCTGCGCGCCCTGCTCGGCCAGTTGCGCGGCGACACCATTCTGCATGGCCCGCTGGCACGCCTGGCCACCGACACCGACGTCAAATGGCGCCTGCCCCAGCGCAACCGCTTCCTGCGCCCCAGCCGCCGCCCGGACCAGATGGTGCCGCCACCCGCCTGCCTGGACGTGGTCAACACGCCGCAGTCGGCCAGCGCCGAGGGCTGCCTGTACCTGCGCTGGCGGGTCAAGTCAGCCCAGCGCGCCAGCCTCTGGCGGCTGCTGGACCACAACCTGGCCAAGCTGCGCGCAGAGGCAAGCCAGGCCGGCGTGCAGATGACCTTCACCAGCCTGGGCGACGACTGGCAACTGCGCCTGTGCGGGGTGCAGGAGCCCATGCCGGCGCTGGTCGAGCAGGCGCTGGAAAACCTTACGCAGCCGGCCCCCGAAGTGTGGCGCCAGGCCAGCCAGCTAAGCGCGCCTGCGCCCCTGATTCCCATCCGCGAGCTGCTCAAGCGCTTGCCGGAGCACAGCCTGGGTTATTTCCAGGCGCCTTCACGCGGCCGCGACGAGCAACTGCAACCGCCGTTGCTGCAGCGCCTGTGGCACGAAGCCCGCTGGGACGGGCTGGCCGTGGGCCTGGGCATGGGTGTCAGCCAGGCCATCAACGTGGCGCTGCTGCGCATGCCCGGCCGCGCCGACGGCCATTTGTGCCAGCCCCCGCTGCCGCTGCACGGCCGCACCTGGAGCCAGGTGGCCACCGAGTCCAATGAGCAGGCACTGCTGCTGTTCTGCCCGGCGGCCGGCGAAGACATCATCGACCAGGCCGCCTGGCAGATGCTCGGGCAACTGTGCCAGGCGCCGTTCTATCAGCGCATGCGCGTCGAGCTGCAGCTGGGCTACGCGGTGTTCAGCGGCTTCCGGCAGATAGCCGGGCGCCCGGGCCTGCTGTTTGGCGTGCAGTCGCCCAGCACGCCGATGGCCGAGATCCTGGGGCATATCGAGACGTTCCTGGCCGCGCTGCCAGCGCTGATCCGCGCCCAGTCCGGCACCTCGTTGAGCAACCAGTGCCGCGACCTGGCCGCGCGCACCAGCCTGGCCGACATGGAACTGGGCCAGGCCGCCGAAAGCCTTTGGCAAGCGCGTCTGGGTGGCCATTCGTCCGATTTCATCGATCAACTGCGCAAGGCCTTCGGGCGCCTGCGCAGCGATTCACTGCTGCAGGCCGCCGGGCAATTGCTGGAGGCTCAAGCTGGCTGGTTGTGCCTGGCCAACGGCCCGGCGGTAGGCGCGCAGTGGCAAGTGGCGGAGTGATCATTACGCAGGCTGTAATGAGCTTTCTCAGCCGTGTTAATGCAATTTAACGTTTCAGTACACCGGAATTTAGTAAGATAGGGCCCTAAGCAGATGAACATCTCCCAGCGGAGATGGCTCTGATGTGTTGCACCAGTACCACTTTCATCCATCACCCAGAAGGAGTCACCCTATGTGGACCAAACCAGCTTTCACCGACCTGCGCATCGGCTTTGAAGTCACCATGTACTTCGCCAGCCGTTGATTTTTATCGCAGTACAGCGCCTCGGTCAGCCGGGGCGTTTTTATTTTTGCTGTCCATCCTGAAGTCAGACGTCACAGGCCTCCCATGTACATCCAGATTCTAGGTTCTGCCGCCGGTGGCGGTTTCCCCCAGTGGAACTGCAACTGCGTGAACTGCAAGGGCTACCGCGACGGTACCCTGAATGCCAAGGCGCGTACCCAATCCTCGATCGCCCTGTCCGATGACGGCGTGCACTGGGTCCTGTGCAACGCCTCGCCAGATATCCGCGCCCAGCTGCAGGGCTTTGCGCCCATGCAACCGGCCCGCGCCCTGCGCGACACCGGCATCAACGCCATCATCCTGCTGGACAGCCAGATCGACCACACCACCGGCCTGCTGAGCCTGCGCGAAGGCTGCCCGCATCAGGTGTGGTGCACCGACATGGTCCACCAGGACCTGACCACCGGCTTCCCGCTATTCAACATGCTCAGCCACTGGAACGGTGGCCTGCAGTGGAACCGCATCGAGCTGGAAGGCAGCTTCACCATCCCCGCCTGCCCGAACCTGCGCTTCACCCCGTTCCCGCTGCGCAGCGCCGCACCGCCCTATTCGCCGCACCGCTTCGATCCGCACCCGGGTGACAACCTGGGCCTGCGCGTAGAAGACCTGCGCACCGGCGGCAAGCTGTTCTACGCCCCGGGCCTGGGCCAGGTGGACGACACGCTGCTGGGGCACATGGCCGATGCCGACTGCCTGCTGGTGGACGGCACGCTGTGGGAGGATGATGAGATGCAGCGCCGTGGCGTGGGGACCCGCACCGGCCGCGAGATGGGCCACCTGTGCCAGAACGGCCCTGGCGGCATGCTGGAAGTGCTGGACGGGCTGAGCAAGCCGCGCAAGGTGCTGATCCACATCAACAACACCAACCCGATCCTCGATGAAGACTCGCCCGAGCGCGCCGAAGTGACCCGCCGCGGCGTGGAAGTCGCCTTCGATGGCATGAGCATCGAACTGTAGGAGTGTGAGCATGACCGACGCCAAGGCAATGTCCCCGGCCGAATTCGAGCAGGCCCTGCGCGCCAAGGGTGCGTACTACCACATCTACCACCCGTACCACGTGGCGATGTACGAAGGCCGCGCCACCCGCGAGCAGATCCAGGGCTGGGTGGCCAACCGTTTCTACTACCAGGTCAACATCCCCATGAAGGATGCCGCGATCCTGGCCAACTGCCCGGACCGCGAGGTGCGCCGCGAGTGGATTCAGCGCCTGCTGGACCACGACGGCGCCCCGGGCGAGGACGGCGGCATCGAGGCCTGGCTGCGCCTGGGCCAGGCCGTGGGCCTGGACCCCGACCAGCTGCGTTCCCAGGAACTGGTGCTGCCCGGCGTGCGCTTTGCCGTGGACGCCTACGTCAACTTTGCCCGCCGCGCCAGCTGGCAGGAAGCCGCCAGCAGCTCGCTGACCGAGCTGTTCGCGCCGCAGATCCACCAGTCGCGCCTGGACAGCTGGCCACAGCATTACCCGTGGATCGACCCGGCCGGCTACGAATACTTCCGCACCCGCCTGGGCCAGGCCCGGCGTGACGTGGAGCATGGCCTGGCCATCACCCTGCAGCACTACACCACTGCCGAGGGCCAGCAGCGCATGCTGGAGATCCTGCAGTTCAAGCTCGACATCCTGTGGACCATGCTCGACGCCATGACCATGGCCTACGAGCTGAACCGTCCGCCCTACCACAGCGTCACCGACCAGCGCGTCTGGCACAAGGGGATAGCCTTATGAGTTTCGATCGCAACCTGACACCCAAATGGCGCCCCGGCTATCGCTTCCAGTACGAGCCGGCGCAGAAAGGCCACGTGCTGCTCTATCCTGAAGGGATGATCAAGCTCAACGACAGCGCCAGCGCCATCGGCGGCCTGATCGATGGCCAGCGCAACGTCGCCGCCATCATCGCCGAGCTGGACAAGCAGTTCCCCGGCGTACCTGAGCTCGGTGACGACATCGAGCAATTCATGGAGGTCGCTCGTGCAGAGCACTGGATCGAACTTGCCTGAGCTGCCGGCCAAGCCTGCGGTCGGCCTGCCCCTGTGGCTGCTGGCCGAGCTGACCTACCGCTGCCCGTTGCAGTGCCCGTACTGCTCCAACCCCCTGGACTTCGCCGCCCAGGGCAAGGAACTGACGACCGAGCAATGGTTCAAGGTATTTCGTGAAGCCCGGGAAATGGGCGCTGCACAGATCGGTTTCTCCGGTGGCGAGCCGCTGGTGCGCCAGGACCTCGCCGAGCTGATCCGCGAGGCGCGGCAGCTGGGGTTCTACACCAACCTGATTACTTCGGGCATCGGCCTCACCGAGCAGAAAATCGCCGACTTCAAGACTGCCGGCCTCGACCATATCCAGATCAGCTTCCAGGCCAGCGACGAGCAGGTCAACAACCTGCTCGCCGGCTCGAAGAAGGCGTTCAAGCAGAAGCTGGAAATGGCCCGCGCGGTGAAAGCCCATGGCTACCCCATGGTGTTGAACTTCGTCACCCACCGGCACAACATCGACAAGATCGACCGCATCATCGAGCTGTGCATTGCGCTTGAAGCCGACTTCGTCGAGCTTGCCACCTGCCAGTTCTATGGCTGGGCCGAGCTCAACCGCCTGGGCCTGCTGCCCACCAAGGAGCAGCTGGTGCGCGCCGAGCGCATCACCAACGAGTACCGGGAAAAGCTGGCGGCCGAGGGCAACCCCTGCAAGCTGATCTTCGTCACCCCGGATTACTACGAGGAACGCCCCAAGGCGTGCATGAACGGCTGGGGCAGCATCTTCCTCACCGTGACCCCGGACGGCACCGCCCTGCCCTGCCACGGCGCGCGGCAGATGCCGATCCAGTTCCCCAACGTGCGCGAGCACAGCATGCAGCACATCTGGTACGAGTCTTTCGGCTTCAACCGCTTCCGTGGTTATGATTGGATGCCGGAGCCGTGCCGCTCCTGCGACGAGAAAGAAAAGGACTTCGGTGGCTGTCGTTGCCAGGCTTTCATGCTGACCGGCGATGCCAGCAATGCCGACCCCGTGTGCAGTAAATCGGCGGACCACGGGATCATCCTCAAGGCCCGTGAAGAGTCCGAGACTGCCACGCAGACGATCGAACAACTGGCCTTCCGTAATGAACGAAACTCGAGAATCATCGCCAAGGCCTGACCTGTTCAGCGCCGCCCAGGCCGTTGCCGCCGGCACCGACTTTGCCGAACTGGCGGTCGGCCCGGCGGGGCTGTTCTGGAACGAATTCCGCCCCCAGGATGCCGCCTGCCGGATCTGGCGGTGGCAGGGCGAACAAGCGCGCTGCCTGACGCCTGATGGCTTCAGCGTGCGCAGCCGTGTCTACGAATACGGCGGTGGCTCGTTCTGCCTGGCCGGCGACGGCCTGGTGTTCGTCAACGAAGCCGACCAGCAGCTCTACTTCCAGGACCTGGCGGGCACCGTGCCCCGCCGCCTCAGCCACAACGACTGCCGCTACGGTGGCCTGCAGGCCAACGCCGAGTGGGTATTCGCCGTGGAGGAAAGCCACCACGGCGCGCAGGTCGAACACCGCCTGGTGAGCCTTGCCCTGGCCGACGGCACGCGCCAGGTGCTGGCCGCAGGCGCTGATTTCTACGCCACGCCCAGCGTCAGCGACGATGGCCAACGCCTGGCCTGGGTGGAGTGGAGCCGGCCCCACCAGCCCTGGACCCATACCCGCCTGATGACCTGCCGACGGCTGCCTTCGGGCGCCTGGGGGCAGCCTGAGCAAGTGGGTGGCGATCACGAACAATCGCTGCAGCAGCCGCGCTTCGATGCCGACGGCCGCCTGTGCTGCCTGTCCGACGTGGATGGCTTCTGGCAACCCTGGGGCGAGACGGCAAACGGCTGGGCCTTGTTGCCCTCGCGCCGGGCCGACCACGCCGGCGCGCCCTGGCAGTTGGGCGCCAGCACCTGGCTGCCGCTGGCGGGTGAGCGTTTCCTCGCCACCTGGTTCGAGGACGGCTTCGCCCGCCTTGGCATCTCCCAGCACGACGGCGTGATCCACGACTACAGCGGCGACTTCAGCCGCTTCCGTTGCCTGGCCATCGATGCGCAGTTCATCTACGCCATCGCCGCCTCTGCCACCTGCCCACCAGCGGTCATCGCCATCGACCGCGCCAGCCGCCAGGCGCGGGTGCTGGCCGGCGGCGTGCTACCGCTGCCCGCCGACCAGGTCAGCCGCCCGCAACCGCTGCGCTATGCCAGTGGCGACGGCCAGGCCCACGGCTTCTTCTACCCGGCCATGAACGGCGACCGCCAGCCGCCGCTGGTGGTGTTCATCCATGGCGGCCCTACCTCGGCCTGCTTCCCGGTGTTCGACCCGCGCATCCAGTACTGGACCCAGCGCGGCTTCGCCGTTGCCGACCTCAACTACCGCGGCAGCAGCAGCTACGGCCGCGCCTACCGCCAGGCCCTGCACCTGCGCTGGGGTGAAATCGACGTGCAGGACGCCTGCGCGGTGGTCGGCCACCTGGCCGACCGCGGCCTGATCAACCCGCACCAGGCGTTCATCCGCGGCGGCAGCGCCGGCGGCTACACCACCCTGTGCGCCCTGGCGTTTCACGACGTCTTCCGCGCCGGTGCCAGCCTGTACGGCGTCAGCGACCCGGTTGCCCTGGGCAAGGCCACGCACAAGTTCGAGGGCGACTACCTGGACTGGCTGATCGGCGACCCGCAGCGCGACGCCGCCCGCTACCGCGCGCGCACCCCGCTGCTGCACGCCGGCAGCATCAAGGCGCCGGTGATCTTCTTCCAGGGCGAACTGGATGCCGTGGTAGTGCCCCAGCAGACCCGCGACATGCTCAAGGCCCTGCAGGACAACGGCCTGCCCGCCGAGGCGCACTTCTACCCGGACGAACGCCACGGCTTCCGCAAGGCGGCGAACCTGGCGCATGCGCTGGAGCAGGAGTGGGGGTTTTATCGGCGGGTGATGGAGGGGTGAGGCAGGCTTGTGTCAGCCAACCGTGAGGGTGAAAGGCTTGCCAATTCTGCTGAGCATCTCGCTTTTTCCGAAAGGGCCTTCAGCCGGACCGCCTCATCATGGGGAAACCCAAGATCGACGAAGACATTGCCGTCGGCTTCCGTGACATGACTGATTACATTATCTATTTTCACTTCTTGCCCGCCTCAAAAGGCTTCACCTCTGTCTTATCGGAGAGGTGGAGCCTAATCGCGGGGATCGAAAATGAATGTCAGCCAGTTCGAGTTAAATCGTCAGGCATTTCCCAAATGAACGATTTCAACGTTTCGCGATGATGTACACCGCATGTACGATCCCGGGGATGTAGCCGCACAGCGTCAGCAGGATATTCAGCCAGAAGGCACCGCCGAACCCCACTTGCAGGAAGACACCCAGCGGCGGCAGCAGGATGGCGACGATAATGCGGATAAAGTCCATGGTACGGCTCCTGGAGGTTGATAACCAACTGACATCACCGTGGGCGTGGGGGTTCAACTTCGTGCTGCGTTGCCGCAGCGGGTGTCAAACGAACAGGTCGGCAGACACCTTGAAGCGAAGCGACAGCGCCCGGATTTGCCGAAGGTTGAGTTGGCGCTTGCCGGCGAGGATCTCCGAAATCACGGACTGCGGACCGACCTCAGCCAGGTCAGCCTGCTTGAGCCGATGCTGGTCCATGAGCAATTTCAATACCTCGGCGCCCGACGCCTTGGGCATCGGCCGGTGCTCATGGTCATAGGCAGCAATCAAATCGCCCAAGTGATCGACCAGGCCCGAAAGCGGATGCTCCTCATCGGCGCCAACCAGATCAAGCAACTCGTCCAGCGACGCAACCAATGCATCGTAGTCATGTTCTGTCCTGGGCTTGGCCAGAAGCGGTGAGAGCAGGTGCCAATGCTCTGCTGCGAACTTGATCGAAGGGTTCAAGTGATTTCCTCCTTCCATTTGCCTTTCATGTACTGCGCATGGTCCAGGATCGAACGAATATACAGGCGCTGGCTGCGGTACCTGACGACCGCTATCAGCCTCAGTTTGTTACCGCCGATATCGAACACATGAAGATCGCCGACCTTGTCCGTCGCAGGGAATATTTGCTTCATCGCGGCGAAGTCAGGAGGACGAACGCTCTTGGCGATTCGATACCAGGCATCCAGCGCATTTGCTCCCCGGGGCCATCGAGCTTTTGCCTCCCAGATTCGCTTCTCACTTATTACGTGCATTCCACCTACCGCATCGCATTTTGCTATGCGGGCTACTGTCGCACAACAAGAAAAATCGCAAAATGCGATATTTCTGATTGGCACGTAGGACGTATTTCTGTTGTGCGTAGTTTGTGAGAGTCCCTACCCAGCACGAAAAAAAACGCCCCGACCCAAGGGGGAATCCAGGCCGGGGCGTTGCGTAAACACGCAGACGGTACAGGGAAATCAATGCAGGCGGTGGCTGCGCGCTCGGGCGAACGCCAGGCCCAGGCGCTGGAACAGCGGCGGCGCGGCCACCTCGTCGGGCTGGGCAACAGGCGCGCTCAAGTCGTCGATGATCAACAGGATGTCCAGCGCGCGGCACAGCTGTTCCACGCCATTGAGGTAGGCATCGGCGCCAGGGCCGGTGGTGGGCTGGAGCATGATGGCGACGGTCTGTGAATCAACCGCGGCGTGCAGGGCCGGCAGGTCGCCGAAGGCCAGCGCATCGCCGGGCGCGTCGTCGCCTACGCGGATGATCTGGCCCGCGCTGCGGCGGCGCATCGCGCCCCAGTCGAGGGCCAGGGCCATGGCGGCCTCACGGGCGCTGGCATCAGTGCCCAGCAACAGGGCCTGGTCACAGGCGGTGGCGTGGCACAGCTGGGCGAGGCTCGGCGCCAGGTTGAGCACGTCGGCCGGCTGCGTGGTCTTTCCTATGTAAACGCCCAGTTGTCTGTGACTACCCATTGCCATCAACCTACCTGCAACCCCTGTCAATGGCGCGTAGACTAGGCGTTTGCCGGCCACTCGGCCATTTCGATTTTCGAGCTTTTTCGATAAGTAGAACTTATGGATTTCCGCCAACTGCGCTATTTCGTCGCGGTCTATGAAGAAGGCCACGTGGGCCGCGCCGCCGAGCGCCTGTCGCTGTCGCAACCGGCCCTGTCGCAGCAGATTCGCCAGCTGGAACACAGCCTCGACGTCAGCCTGTTCGAGCGTGGCAACAAGCGCCTGCTGCCGACCCTGGCTGCCCACACCCTCTACAACCATGCACTGCCGTTGCTCGACGGCATGCAGAAGGCCCGCGAGGCGTTGCTGGGTTTCCGTGGCCAGGCGCTGCGCACCCTGGCCATCGGGGTGCTGCAGACCGTGCACCCGGCGCTGGTGCCGCAGTTGCTGGAACGGGTGCGCAAGGCCCAGCCACACCTGGTGATCCAGATCTACGAGCTGTCGGGGCTGGAGATCGAGAAACGCCTGCTCAACGGCACCCTGGACATCGGCATCAGCTACCTGCCGCCACGCCAGCCGGGCATGCACGGCGTGCTGCTGTACGAGGACGAGCTGCAACTGGTGATACCGGCGGACCACCCGTTGCGTGAGTTCAAGAAGGTCTCGGTGCGCCAGGCGGCCGAGCTGCCCATGCTGTTGCTGGGCGAGGAGTTCCAGGTGCGGCAGATCTGGCAGGCGCAGCTGGCCGCCCTGGGCCGGCGCGCGCAAGTGCAGGCCGAGCTGAACAACATGGCCGGCATCCTCGACAGCCTGCCCTACATGCGCCTGGCCACGGTGCTGCCCGGCCGCGCCCAGCAGATCGGCGAAGACCCGGAGCTGCTGTGGAAACCCCTCAGCGAACCGCGGGTGCCCTTGCAGGTGGGCCTGGTGTACCGCGACGCCCAGCGCCAGCAGGCCTCGGTGACGCTGCTGCGCCAACTGCTGGAAGACGTCATCGCACCCGCCCTGGGCTGAGCCACCGCAGGTAATAAAAAACCCCGCCGGGGCGGGGTTTCGCAGACTGTATCCCTGAGGTCCTTTTCAGCCCGCCGTCCAGTGGCGGGTTCCTTGCGTGTCCGTGTTCTGTTGGGCGCTTCCTGCGCGACGTCCATGAGCAAAGATTACCCTCTGGATCCATGGCATCGAAAGCGCCTAAAGCCGTCACGGCATGTAGGAGAAAGCCTACATGCCTGTCGGACTTTTAGAACTGCTCTGCATCCAGCAGGAACAACGACTCGCTGCCACCCTTGACCGACGCGGTCAGCGAGTGGATGCGCGGCAACAGCCGGGCAAAGTAGAAGCGCGCGGTGCCCAGCTTGCTGGCATAGAAGTCTTCCTGCGCTTCCTTGCCCAGCGCGGCCTTGGCCATCAGGGCCCACATGTAGGCGTAGGCGGTGTAGCCGAACACGTGCAGGTACTCCACCGACGCCGCGCCGATTTCGTTCGGGTCGTTCTTGGCGCGGTCCAGCAGCCAGGCGGTGAGGTCATCGAGGTTGGCCAGGGCCGCCGCCAGCGGCTTGGTGAACTCGGCCAGGGCCGGCGCGGCGGTGTCGATGAAGTGGCGGATCTCGTCGGCGAACAGCTGGTAGTACCCACCACCGCTGCCGATCACCTTGCGGCCGACCAGGTCCAGGGCCTGGATGCCGTTGGTGCCTTCGTAGATCTGGGTGATGCGCACGTCACGCACCAGTTGCTCCTGGCCCCACTCGCGGATATAGCCGTGGCCGCCAAACACCTGCTGGCCCAGCACGGTAGTTTCCAGGCCCAGGTCGGAAAGGAACGCCTTGGCCACCGGGGTCAGCAACGCCACCAGGTCCTCGGCGCGCTTGCGCACGGCCGGCTCTTCGCTGAACTTGGCGGTGTCCAGTTGCATGGCCACGTAGGTGGAGAAGGCGCGGCCGCCCTCGTTGCTGGCCTTCATGGTCAGCAGCATGCGGCGCACGTCCGGGTGCACGATGATCGGGTCGGCGACCTTGTCCTTGGCCTTGGGGCCGGTGGGCGAACGGCTTTGCAGGCGGTCGCGGGCGTATTCCACGGCGCTCTGGTAGGAGCGCTCGGCCGACGCCAGGCCCTGGATGCCCACGCCCAGGCGCTCGTAGTTCATCATGGTGAACATGGCCGCCAGGCCCTTGTTCGGCTCGCCGACGATGTAGCCCACGGCCTCGTCGAAGTTCATCACGCAGGTAGCCGAGCCCTGCAGGCCCATCTTGTGCTCGATGGAGCCACAGCTCACGGCGTTGCGCGCGCCCAGGCTGCCGTCGGCGTTGACCATGAACTTGGGCACCAGGAACAGCGAGATGCCCTTGGGCCCCGCCGGCGCGTCCGGCAGCTTGGCCAGCACCAGGTGAATGATGTTCTCGGTGAGGTCGTGCTCGCCGCCAGTGATGAAGATCTTGGTGCCGCTGACCTTGTAGCTGCCGTCCGCCTGGGGCTCGGCCTTGGTGCGGATGATGCCCAGGTCGGTACCGGCATGGGCCTCGGTCAGGCACATGGAACCGGCCCAGGTGCCGGCGTACATGTTCGGCAGGTAGGTCTGCTTCAGTTCCTCGCTGGCGTGGGCGTGCAGCGACAGGCAGGCGCCGGAGGTGAGCATCGGGTACAGGCCGAAGGCCAGGCTGGAGGAGTTGATCATCTCCTCGACCTGGGCCGACACGGCCTTGGGCATGCCCATGCCGCCGTAGGCCGGGTCGCCGCCCACGCCTACCCAGCCGCCTTCGGCGTAGGTCTGGTAGGCCTGGGGGAAGCCATCGGGGGTGCTGACCACGGTGTCTTTCCAGCGGCAGCCCTGCTCGTCGCTGTTGCGGTTCAGTGGCGCGATGCTGCGGCTGGAGACCTTGCCGGCCTCTTCGAGGATGGCTTCCACCGTGTCCGCGTCCACCACTTCCGCCAGGGCCGGTAGCTGGGCCCAGAGGCTGGCCACATCGAAAACTTCATTGAGGACGAAGCGCATATCGCGCAGGGGCGCTTTGTAGTCAGCCATGGCAACCTCGCAAAGGGGGACTGGGACAGTGGATAAATCCAGTGTACCCCAACAACTTTTGCGACACATAGGGTCGTTATGTGACCAAACAGTCATTATCGGTCATGGCTTTTACCCCCGTAGCAGCGGCCAAAGGCCGCGTCCAAGGCCTAAGCCGAAGCCTGGGTACGCACCGCACCACGGCGGCTCTGGCCAAAGCCGACCACACAGTTACGCCCCGCGCCCTTGGCGCTGTACAGCGCTTCGTCGGCAGACTTGAGCACTTCCTCCGGTGTACGGTGGTCGATCAGCCGCTCCGCCACGCCAATGCTGATGGTCACCGACACGCTGGACGCACCGGCGCCATGGCGGCGCTGGCGTCCCTGCTTGTCGTCCTGGGGGCGGTCGGGGTTGCGCAGCTGGATGTTGTAGCTGGCAATCGCCTCACGGATGGCCTCCAGGTGCGGCATGCACTCTTCCATGGTCTTGGCCGCGAACACCAGTGCGAACTCCTCGCCGCCGTAGCGGTAGGCGCGGCCGCCGCCCGTCACCTTGGACAGCTTGCTGGCCACCAGGCGCAGCACCTGGTCGCCGACGTCGTGGCCATGGGTGTCGTTGAATTTCTTGAAATGGTCGACGTCAGTCATGGCCAGCACGTAGTTGCGACCCAGGCGCTGCATGCGCTCGTTGAGCGCGCGCCGCCCGGGCAGGCCGGTGAGCTCGTCGCGGAACGCCATCTGGTAGGCCTCGTGGGCCACGGCCGAAGCAATCATCAGCATCACCTGGCTGCACATGATGTTCAGCGTGAACGGCAGGATGAAGGTCTTGGGCAGCATCCAGAACAGCCCCAGCAGCCCCACCAGCTGCGCCGCATGCAGCGGCCGCGGCTCACGCAGGTACTGCACCAGCAGCAGCACCGCCGCCAGGAAGAACACCGGGTAGGCCATCTGGATCAGGCTCATCCATTGCCAGTGCCACGACGGCCAGCGAATTTCCGCCAGCCAGTTGAGCAGGGGCACCGGGAAGCTCTGTTCAAGCCCCAGGGCAGTGCTGCCCACCGCCAGCAGCACGGCGAAGCGCGCCACCATGTCCTGGAACAGGTGGGTGCGCTCCTGCCAGCCGCCGAACAGGCCGAACAGCGCCGGCAACAGCAGGCAGCACAGGTGGAAGGTCACGGCCGCGTCGTCGCGCACCCGGCCGTGATCACGGTAGTAGTCGGTCTGGGTGTCGAGCAGGAAATAGGCGATGTACACCGTGACCATCAGGAACAGCTCGCGCTGGCGGCGATACACCGCGCAGTAAGCGCCACCCAACAGCAACACCAGGGTGGGCAGCACGTTGAACAGCGAGGTGAAGAATACGTTGAGGTCCCTTACATAGGCAGCCGCGAGCCCTGCCAGCAACAGCAGCAGTGACGGTAGGAAATGGCTGAAATGGAACATGGGTGAACGTGACAAAACGAAAATCCGATACCAGGACGAAATTGTGGCATTGTGCCTTCACCTGTATCGGCCGTGATGCGGATTGTTTAATGTCCAAAACAATATTTTGAACCTTGGCGCCAAAAAAAAACCGCTGCCCGAAGGCAGCGGTTTTCATCCAAGCGCGTGGCCGCTTAGTAGCTGAGGCCGAAGTGCTCTTCGTTCATTTCCATCAGGTTGTTGGCGCCCGACAGGATCGCCGCCACGTGGGTACGGGTACGCGGCAGGATGCGCTGGAAGTAGAAGCGCGCGGTCTGCAGCTTGGCGGTGTAGAACGCTTCCTCGGTGGTGCCGGCAGCCAGCTTCTCGGCGGCCAGGCGCGCCATGTCGGCCCAGAAGTAAGCCAGGCAGGCGTAACCGGAGTACATCAGGTAGTCCACCGAAGCCGCGCCCACTTCCTCGCGGTCCTTCATGGCGGCCATGCCGATCTTCATGGTCAGCTCGCCCCACTCCTTGTTCAGCTGCGCCAACGGGGTGACGAACTCGGTGACCGCTTCGTTGCCTTCGTTGTTCTGGCAGAACTTGTGGACGATCTTGGTGAAGCCCTTCAGCGCCTCGCCCTGGGTCATCAGCACCTTGCGACCCAGCAGGTCGAGGGCCTGGATGCCGGTGGTGCCTTCGTACAGCATGGAGATACGGCTGTCGCGCACGTTCTGCTCCATGCCCCACTCGGCGATGAAGCCGTGGCCGCCGTAGATCTGCACGCCGTGGTTGGCCGACTCGAAGCCCACCTCGGTCATGAACGCCTTGGCGATTGGGGTCATGAAGGCCAGCAGCGCGTCGGCTTTCTTCTTCTCTTCCTCGTCGGTGCCGTACTTGACGATGTCCACCTGCTTGGCGGTGAAGTACACCATGGCACGGTTGCCTTCGGCGAAGGCCTTCATGGTCAGCAGCATGCGGCGCACGTCAGGGTGCACGATGATCGGGTCGGCAGCCTTGTCGGGGGCTTTCGGGCCGGTGAGCGAGCGCATCTGCAGGCGGTCACGGGCGTATTTCAGGCCACCCTGGAACGCCACTTCGGCGTGGGCCAGGCCTTGCAGCGCGGTACCCAGGCGAGCGGTGTTCATGAAGGTGAACATGCAGTTCAGGCCTTTGTTCGCCGGGCCGATCAGGAAACCGGTGGCCGCGTCGAAGTTCATCACGCAGGTGGCGTTGCCGTGGATGCCCATCTTGTGTTCGATGGAACCACAGGTCACGGCGTTGCGCGCGCCCAGGCTGCCATCGGCGTTGGGCAGGAACTTGGGCACGATGAACAGCGAGATGCCCTTGGTGCCGGCCGGTGCATCGGGCAGGCGAGCCAGCACGATGTGGACGATGTTGTCGGCCATGTCATGTTCACCGGCCGAGATGAAGATCTTGGTGCCGGTGACCTTGTAGGTGCCGTCGGCCTGTGGTTCGGCCTTGGTGCGCAGCATGCCCAGGTCGGTGCCGCAGTGCGGCTCGGTGAGGCACATGGTGCCGGTCCACTCGCCCGACACCAGTTTGGTCAGGTAGGCGTCCTGCTGCTCGGCGGTGCCGTGCTCGGAAATGGTGTTCATGGCGCCGTGGGACAGGCCTGGGTACATGCCCCACGACCAGTTCGACTCACCCACCATCTCGCTGACCGCCAGGCCCAGGGACTCGGGCAGGCCTTGGCCGCCGTGCGCCACGTCGTGGGCCAGGCTTGGCCAGCCGCCTTCGACGAACTGCTTGTAGGCTTCCTTGAAGCCGGTCGGCGTCTTCACGCCCGACTCGCTCCAGGTACAGCCTTCGGTGTCACCCACCCGGTTCAGCGGAGCCAGTACCTGCTCGCAAAACTTGGCGCCTTCCTCAAGGATAGCGTCGACCATGTCCGGGGTAGCGTCCTGGCAAGCCGGCAGGCTTTGATAGTGCGCTTCATAGCCAAGCAGTTCGTCACGTACGAAGCGAATATCACGCAAGGGGGCCTTGTAGTCAGGCATAGCGATAAACCTCTGCTGATGAAACTGGAATGTGGTGACCGCAACAGACCAACCAGCGGTGGATGGCTCTCTGTCAAACAGTTGTTTGAAACATACGTTTACGCCGAAAAGTTGTCAAGCATCCTTCGACCAGACTACACCCGGTGGCCAGGAAATGCGCGCGCAGGGGGGTACGCCGCAGGCCAGGCACGGTGCGGTGAATGATGGAAGATCAGCGAGGGAAGGAATGCAGGAAATTGTGGGAGCTGGCTTGCCAGCGAGCTTTGGTGGCCCCCAAAAGCTCGCTGGCAAGCCAGCTCCCACAGATAAGGCAGGGGTCAGGCGTAGGTGTCGATCAGGGTGCCGAGGGTTTCGTTGGCGGCCTTCTCGACCTTCAGGCCGGCTTCCACTTCAAGCTTGCCCTGAGTCAGCTGCACGGCACTGCCGGCCAGGTCTTGCTGGCTGCGGTCGACGCCCAGCAGTTGCTGCGCCTGCAGGTTGGTGGACTGGTTGCCGACGGACGGGCGGTCGGCCGAGTTGCTGGCGATCTGCGCGGCCGCCTGGTCGACGCGGTTCTGGCCATTCTGGATGGTGCTCAGGCCGGCGTAGTAGGCGCTGCTTCCCGAGATTTGCATCGGCAGGCTCCGGTAGAAAAAATGTATATGGGCGCCATTGAAGCAGACGGCGCCAATAAACTCACGTCAAAAACCCTAATGGCCTATTGCCCTGTCATAGCCACAGCCTAATCCAGCAGGTCCAGCTGCAGGTGCTCGGCAACCATGGCCGCCGAGTTGATCTTCAGCCGCGGCACCCGCCCCAGGCACGGTGCGGGCAGGCATTCGGCCAGGGTGGCGAGGTTTTCCTCCAGGCGCGAGGTGCGCCCATCGATGACGTTGGCCACCCAACCGGCTAGCTGCAAGCCGTCGCGGGCGATGGCCTCGGCGGTCAGCAGGGCGTGGTTGATGCAGCCCAGGCGCACGCCCACCACCAGGATCACCGGCAGCTTCAGGGCGATGGCCAGGTCGGACAGGTTGGCCTGGCCGGACAACGGCACTCGCCAGCCCCCTGCCCCCTCGATCAGGGTGAAGTCGGCCTGCTGGGCGAGAATCTCGCGCATGGGCTCCAGCAGGCCCTGCACGCTCAGGCTGACCCCGGCTTCCCGGGCGGCCAGGTGCGGGGCGATGGCCGGCTCGAAGGCGATCGGGTTGACCTGTTCGTAGGGCAACTGGATCGAGCTTTCGGCGATCAGCGCCAGGGCGTCGGCGTTGCGCAGGCCCTTGGGCGTCACGTCGCAGCCAGAGGCCACCGGCTTCGCCCCCAGGGTGCTCAGGCCATTGAGCCGCGCGGCGTGCAGCAGGCCGGCGGCGATGGTGGTCTTGCCGACGTCAGTGTCAGTGCCGGCGATAAAGTAGGCTGGGCCCATTTCAGTTTCCCCCGTCCAGCGGCTTGCGCAACACCGCGTAGACCACCTGGTAAGTAGCCGGCAAGCCTTGTGGCTGGCGGAATTGCTCGTATGCCTGCAACAACCCGGTCATGCGCGCACGGCCGGTAAGGCCGCCGGGGCGGCCCGGGTTGAGGTTGTGGGCGCCCAGGGCCTTGAGCTCATGGGTCAGCCCACGCACATCAGGGTAGTACAACACATGGGGAACCTGTTCCAGACTTATAACCTGCAGGCCGCTGGCGCCGCACAATTGCTGGTAATCCTCGAAACGGCGGAAGCGGTTGACGTGAACCATGCCGTCCACGGCCTGCCAGCTGTCGCGCAGCTCGCCCAGGGTGCCCACGCACAGGCTGGCGAACGCCATCACCCCGCCAGGCTGCAGGCTACGCCGGGCTTCACCCAGCACGGCGGCGAAATCGCTGCACCACTGCACGGCCAGGCTGGAGAACAGCATGTCGACGCTGGCACTCGCCAGCGGCAGGCGCTCGGCGTCGCCGACTACATAGGCCTGGGCACCGCCCAAGGGGCGGGCGTGCTGCAGCATGCCCTCGGCAATGTCCACCGCCACGCCATAGGCGTCGGCATAGGTGCCGGCCAGGGCGCGGCTGAAATAGCCGGTGCCGCTGCCCAGGTCCACCCAGCGCCGCGGTTGCAGGCCTTCGGGCAGCCGTTCGAGCAGAGCGTTGCCGACGTTGCGCTGCAGTTCGGCAACGCTGTCGTAGCTGGCTGCGGCGCGGGAGAAGGACGCCGCCACCTGACGCTTGTCCGGCAAGGCGCCGGGCAACGGTGGCGTGGAGAGATCAGTCATCGGGGGACTCGTGCAGAAAGGCCTGGATGGCAGCCGCCAGTTCGTGGGGGTCTTCCAGGGGGAAAGCGTGGCTGGCCGCTTCAATGAGGCCAACTTCAATATCCGGCAGCAGCGCCAGCACGTCGCCGGCCACTTCGGCCGGTACCAGCGCGTCGTGGCCGCCGTACAGGTGCAGCTGCGGCCCGGCGTAGACTTGCAGGGCGGCGCGAATGTCCAGCTGGGCCAGCAGCTCCAGGCCGTGCAACAGGTGCGCGGGCAGGGTTGCCGGCGCGCCGGCGGCCAGCAGCTTCGACAGGCTGCGCGGGTCGTCCGCCGCGCCTTGGGCGCACAGCAGGCTGAAGCGCTTCAAGGTGCTCTGCGGGTTGCCGCTGCAACCGGCCAGGAAGGCGTCGAAGGTCTGCGCCGGCATGGCGTTCGGCCACTCGGCGCGGGCCACGAAGCAAGGGTTGCTGGCCAGGGTCACCAGGCCGCAGCAACGGTCGCCACGGCGGGCGGCCAGTTCGGCGGCGAGCATGCCCCCCAGCGACCAGCCACCCAGCCAGCAATCCTGCGGCACGCTGGCATCCAGGGCGTCGAGCCAGGCCGCCAGGTCACTGCTGCCCGGCTCGGGCAAAGGTTCGATGTGCACGTGCAAGTGCTCATCCAACCCCTGCAACGCAGCCACTAACGGTTGCAAGGGCGCCGGGCCCATGCCCCAGCCCGGCAACAGAATCAGGCGATCACGCATCGCACGGCTCCAGCAACGGATAACAATCAGCCAGTGCATTCAACAATAGCTGCACCTGGGCTTCGCTGTGGGCCGCCGACAGGGTCACGCGCAGGCGCGCGCTACCCGCCGGCACGGTGGGCGGGCGGATGGCGCTGACCATGATGCCGCGCTCGCGCAGCAGCTGCGACAGGCGCACGGCCCGGCCGGCGTCGCCGATCAGGATCGGCTGGATGGGCGTGAAGCTGTCCATCAGTTGCAGGCCGATCTGCTCGGCGCCCTGGCGGAACTGGCGAATCAGGCTGGCCAGGTGCTCGCGGCGCCAGTGCTCGGTGCGCAGCAGTTCCAGGCTCTTGAGCGTGGCGCAGGCCAGCGCCGGCGGCTGGCTGGTGGTGTAGATGTAGGGCCGGGCAAACTGCACCAGCGCCTCGATCAGGTCATCGCTGCCGGCCACGAAAGCGCCGGCGGTGCCGAACGCCTTGCCGAGGGTGCCGACCAGCACGGGGACATCTTCAAGGCCCAGGCCGAAGTGCTCGACGATACCGGCACCATGGGCACCCAGCGGGCCGAAGCCGTGGGCGTCGTCCACCATCAGCCAGGCGCCCTTGGCCCGGGCAGCCTTGGCCAGGGCCGGCAGGTCGGCGATGTCGCCGTCCATGCTGAACACGCCATCGGTGACCACCAGGGTATTGCCGGTGGCTTTTTCCAGGCGATTGGCCAGGCTGGCGGGGTCGTTGTGCAGGTAACGGTTGAAGCGCGCGCCGCTGAGCAGGCCGGCGTCCAGCAGCGAGGCATGGTTGAGGCGGTCCTGCAGCACCGTGTCGCCCTGCCCCACCAGCGCGGTCACCGCGCCGAGGTTGGCCATGTAGCCGGTGGAGAACAGCAGCGCCCGCGGGCGCCCGGTCAGTTCGGCCAGGGCCAGCTCCAGCTCGTGGTGCGGGCCGCTGTGGCCAATCACCAGGTGCGAGGCACCACCGCCCACGCCCCAGCGCTCGGCGCCAGCGCGCCAGGCGGCAATCACCTCGGGGTGATTGGCCAGGCCCAGGTAGTCATTGTTGCAGAAGGCCAGCAGCGGCTGGCCGTCCACCACCACTTGCGGGCCCTGGGGGCTCTCAAGCAGTGGCCGCTGGCGGTACAGGTCGGCGGCGCGGCGCTCGGCCAGCCGCGCGCTGAGGTCGAAGGCCACCGGCGCTTACGCCGACGCGGCGTCGTAGAACAGCTCGCCGCTCTTCTGCTCTACCAGGGCCTGCTCGATGGCGGCCTGGTGAACTTCGTCGGCGTGCTCTTCGCGGGCTTCGGGCTGGATGCCCAGGCGCGCGAACAGCGCCATGTCCTTGTCGGCCTGCGGGTTGGCGGTGGTCAGCAGCTTGTCGCCGTAGAAGATCGAGTTGGCACCGGCGAAGAACGCCAGGGCCTGCATCTGTTCGTTCATGGCTTCGCGGCCGGCGGACAGGCGCACGTGGGACTGCGGCATCAGGATGCGCGCCACGGCCAGCATGCGGATGAAGTCGAACGGGTCGACGTCCTCGGCATTTTCCAGCGGCGTGCCGGCCACTTTCACCAGCATGTTGATAGGCACAGACTCCGGGTGCTCCGGCAGGTTGGCCAGCTGGATCAGCAGGCCGGCGCGGTCGTCCAGCGACTCGCCCATGCCCAGGATGCCACCCGAGCAGATCTTCATGCCGGCGTCACGCACGTAGGCCAACGTCTGCAGGCGCTCGCTGTAGGTGCGGGTGGTGATGATGCTGCCGTAGAACTCGGGCGAGGTGTCGAGGTTGTGGTTGTAGTAGTCCAGGCCAGCCTCGGCCAGGGCTGCGGTCTGCTCCTTGTCCAGCTTGCCCAGGGTCATGCAGGTTTCCAGGCCCATGGCCTTGACGCCCGCGACCATCTTCAGCACGTAGGGCATGTCCTTGGCCGACGGGTGTTTCCACGCCGCGCCCATGCAGAAACGCGTGGAGCCGATGGCCTTGGCCCGCGCGGCCTCCTCCAGCACCTTCTGCACTTCCATCAGCTTTTCTTTTTCCAGGCCGGTGTTGTAGTGGCCGGACTGTGGGCAGTACTTGCAGTCTTCGGGGCAGGCGCCGGTCTTGATCGACAGCAGGGTCGAGACCTGCACGCGGTTGGCGTCGAAATGCGCCCGGTGCACGGTCTGGGCCTGGAACAGCAGGTCGTTGAAAGGCTGGGTGAACAAGGCCTTGACCTCGGCCAGGGACCAGTCGTGACGAAGCGTTGCAGTTGTGCTGGCGCTCATGGGCGATTCCTTGGTTATGCTTGGGCTGGCGACCGGGGTAAGGGATATATCCACAGGCGCCACACGGATAATGGGCATATTTAAGGAAGACGCATGGACTGTCAACCGGGTCACGGAAGGCTGGTTTACAAGTGGTTAAATAACAACCAACAGTGTTTGTTGTGCGACGAGCACGCCGATCAGTCCTACCCCCTCTGCAGTGCCTGCGAAGCCGAGCTGCCGTGGCTGGACGAGCGCTGCCTGTGCTGCGCCCTGCCGCTGCCGATCAACGGCATGCTGTGCGGCCAGTGCGCGCGCCGGGCGCCGCCGTTCAACCAGGTGGAGGTGCCCTTCCACTACGGGTTTCCGCTGGACAGCCTGATCAGCCGCTTCAAGCACCAGGCGCGCTGGCCGCTGGGGCGCCTGCTCGGGCACCTGCTGGGGCAGTGGCTGCTGGCCCGTTTCGACGATGGCCTGCCCCGCCCGGACCTGCTGCTGCCCGTGCCCATGGGCCGCAAGCGCCTGCGCCAGCGCGGCTTCAACCAGGCGGCAATGCTGGCGCGCTGGCTGGGGCCGCAGTTGGGCCTGGCGGTGGACGAGCACATGCTCTTGCGGCCCCATGAAACCCTTGCCCAGCAGGACCTGGACGCCCGCCAACGGCAGCGCAACCTGTTGCAGGCCTTCACCCTGGTGCCGCGCGCGCGGGTGCAAGGCCGCCACCTGGCGCTGGTGGATGACGTGATGACCACCGGCGCCACGGCCCGCGCCCTGGCGCAACTGCTGCTGCGCGCCGGCGCCGCGCGGGTGGATGTGTATTGCCTGGCGCGCACGCCGAAACCGGGCGCGGCTTGACTTGCCTGGCGTCGGGGTTCAACGTCGTGGGCTCAATAAAACCGACACAGCGCCACTACCGCCATGCCTTTGCCCAGCCTGCTGACCCAACACATCGCCCGCCGCCCGCAGCGCATCACCCTGCTGCAGCACATTGCCGAACAGGGTTCGATCACCCGCGCAGCCAAGGCCGCGGGGCTCAGCTACAAGGGCGCCTGGGACGCCATCGACGAGCTCAACAACCTGGCCCACACGCCATTGGTGGAGCGCGCCGTGGGCGGCAAGGGCGGTGGTGGCGCGCGCCTGTCCAAGGAAGGCGAGCGGGTGCTGCGCCTGTACCAGCGCCTGCAGGCGCTGCAGGCCCAGGTGCTGGAAGTGGCCGAGGACGTCAGCGACCTCGACCTGCTCAGCCGCCTGATGCTGCGCACCAGCGCACGCAACCAGCTGCAAGGCCGGGTGTGCGCCGTCACCCCGCAGGGCCGCAACGACCTGGTGGAACTGGACCTGGGCGCGGGCCTGAAACTGAGCGCGCAGATTACCCACGAGAGCACCGAGACCCTGGAGCTGGCCGATGGCGTGCAGGTTTTGGCGCTGATCAAGGCCGGCTGGCTGCGCCTGCACGACGCCGTAGGGCCTGCACCTGTGGGCGACAACGGCTTGGTAGGCCGGGTGGAGCAGATCATCGACGACCCCGAGGGGCCGACCGAGGTGCGCGTGGGGTTGGCCAACGGGCAGACGTTGTGTGCGCTGGAGAATGCGGCGCGGGTCGAGGAGTTGGGGTTGGTGGAAGGCAAGGATGTGTTGGTGGCGTTTGCGCCGACGTTTGTGTTGTTGGGTACGCCGCTTTAGAGCGCGTAGCGGCGGGACGCGGCCTGCGGCCGCTGCTACAGGGGATACGCCGTCATTATGTTGCGGGGTGTGTACTGCAACATCCCTGTCACACCCCCTGCCTAGCGTGATCCCCCTAACCGCAGGGAGCCTGATCATGCACCTCTTACAAGACCAAGAACCCACCGACCTTGAACGCCTGACCGGCCTCACCCGCCGCCACTTCCTCGGCGCCGGCGCCCTGGGCGGCGCGGCGCTGTTCCTGGGCGGCAGCCTGCTGGCGCGCAGCGTCAACGCCGCCACGGGCAGCGGCACCTTGCTGGGCTTCGACGGCATCGCCGCCGCCACCGCCGACAACATCAGCCTGCCCCCTGGCTACCAGGCCCAGGTGCTGATCAGCTGGGGCCAGCCGCTGCACGCCGACGGCCCGGCCTTCGACCCCAGCGGCCACGGCAGCGCGGCCCATCAGGAACTGCAGTTCGGCGACAACAACGACGGCATGAGCCTGTTCCCGTTCAAGGACCAGCCCGACCGCGCCCTGCTGGCCATCAACAACGAATACACCAACTACCGCTACCTCTACGCCCACGGCGGCCGCCCGCAGTCGGCCGAAGAAGTGCGCAAGGCCCTGGCCAGCGAAGGCGTGTCGGTGATCGAGGTGCAGCGCCAGGGCGGCCAGTGGCGCTTCGTCCAGGGCTCGCCCTACAACCGCCGTATCCACGGCAACTCGCCCATCGCCTTCAGTGGCCCGGCCGCCGGCCACTCGCTGCTGCAGACCGCCGCCGACCCGCAAGGCCTGAAGGTGCTGGGCACCTTCCAGAACTGCGCCAACGGCAAGACGCCCTGGGGCACCTACCTCACCTGCGAGGAAAACTTCAGCGACTGCTTCGGCAGCAGCGCAGCCACGCCCAGCTTCGACGCCGCGCAAAAGCGCTATGGCCTGAGTGCCGCCAGCAAGGAAGTCGACTGGCACCCCCACGACCCGCGCTTCGACGTGGCGCACACCCCCAACGAATTCAACCGCCACGGCTGGATCGTCGAGATCGACCCGTTCGACCCGGCCTCCACCCCCATCAAGCGCACCGCCCTGGGCCGTTTCAAGCACGAGAACGCCGCCCTGGCGCAAACCCGTGACGGCCGCGCCGTGGTGTACATGGGCGACGACGAACGCGGCGAGTTCATCTACAAGTTCGTCAGCCGCGACCGGGTGGACAGCGGCCAGCGCGACCTGCTCGACCACGGCACCCTGTACGTAGCGCGCTTCGACGCCGGCAGCCAGCACAAGGGCCAGGGCCAGTGGCTGGAGCTGAGCCACGGCCAGCACGGCCTGGACGCCGGCAACGGCTTTGCCAGCCAGGCCGAGGTGCTGATCCACGCGCGCCTGGCCGCCAGCCAACGCCAGGCCACGCGCATGGACCGCCCCGAATGGATAGTGGTGAGCCCGCGCGACGGCCAGGTCTACTGCACCCTCACCAACAACAGCAAGCGCGGCGAAGACGGCCAGCCGGTGGGCGGTCCCAACCCGCGGGCGAAGAACATCTACGGGCAGATCCTGCGCTGGCGCGAACAGGGCGACGACCATGGCGCCATGGCCTTCGAATGGGACCTGTTCGCCGTGGCCGGCAACCCCACGGTCCACGCCGGCAAGCCCGAGGGTGGCTCCGCCAACATCAATGCCATGAACATGTTCAACAGCCCCGACGGCCTGGGCTTCGACGACGCCGGCCGGCTGTGGATACTCACCGACGGCGACACCAGCAACAGCGGCGACTTCGCCGGCATGGGCAACAACCAGATGCTCTGCGCCGACCCGCACAGCGGCGAGATCCGCCGCTTCATGGTCGGCCCGGTAGGCTGCGAGGTTACCGGCATCAGCTTCGCGCCCGACCAGCGCAGCCTGTTCGTGGGCATCCAGCACCCCGGCGAGAACGGCGGCTCGACCTTCCCCGAGCACCTGCCCGGCGGCAAGCCGCGCTCGTCGGTGATGGTCATCAGCCGCATCGACGGCGGTGTGATCGGCGCCTGACCCCACGCCGCGTCTGGTACGATAGCCTGCCGGACGCGGCCACCTGCCGCACGCAGGAGTCAGCATGTCCCACCCGTTTGAAACCCTCACCCCCGACCTGGTGCTCGATGCCGTCGAAAGCATCGGCTTCCTCAGCGACGCCCGCGTGCTGGCGCTCAACAGCTACGAGAACCGTGTGTACCAGGTGGGCATCGAGGACGGCCAGCCGCTGATCGCCAAGTTCTACCGCCCGGACCGCTGGACCGACGCCGCCATCCTCGAAGAACACAGCTTCACCGCCGAACTGGCCGACTGCGAAGTGCCGGTGGTGGCGCCGATGATCCACGAAGGCAAGACCCTGTTCGAACACCAGGGCTTCCGCTTCACCCTGTTCCCCCGCCGTGGCGGCCGCGCGCCCGAGCCCGGCAACCTCGACCAGCTGTACCGCCTGGGCCAACTGCTGGGCCGCCTGCATGCCGTGGGCGCCACCCGGCCGTTCGAGCACCGCGAGGCGCTGGGGGTGAAGAACTTCGGCCAGGACTCGCTGGACACCCTGCTGGAGGGCAACTTCGTACCGCGCAGCCTGCTGCCCGCTTACGAGTCGGTGGCCCGCGACCTGCTCAAGCGCGTCGAGCAGATCTACCGCGACACCCCGCACCAGAACATCCGCATGCACGGCGACTGCCACCCCGGCAACATGATGTGCCGCGACGAGATGTTCCACATCGTCGACCTCGACGACTGCCGCATGGGCCCTACCGTGCAGGACCTGTGGATGATGCTGGCCGGCGACCGCCAGGAATGCCTGGGCCAACTGTCGGAACTGATGGACGGCTACAGCGAATTCCACGACTTCGACCCGCGCGAACTGGCGCTGATCGAGCCGCTGCGCGCCCTGCGCCTGATGCACTACAGTGCCTGGCTGGCGCGCCGCTGGGATGACCCGGCGTTCCCGCGCAGCTTCCCCTGGTTCGGCACCGAACGCTATTGGGGCGACCAGGTGCTGGCCCTGCGCGAGCAACTGGCGGCGCTCAACGAAGAGCCGCTGAAACTGTTCTGAAACCAATAATCAGCAACACCGTGACCACTGCCTGGAACAACAAGGACGCTACATGCAAGCCGCCAACCCGCGCCGCGGGTACCTGCTGGGCCTGACCGCCTACACCTGCTGGGGACTGTTTCCGCTCTACTTCAAGGCGATCGAGAGCGTCCCCGCCCTGGAAATCATTGTCAGCCGCGTGCTCTGGTCGGCGCTGTTCGGCTCCCTGCTGCTGGCCGCCTGGAAGCACCCCGGCTGGTGGCGCGAGCTGCGCGACAACCCACGCCGGCTGGCTATCCTGGCCGGCAGTGGCGCGCTGATCGCGGCCAACTGGCTGATCTACGTGTGGGCAGTGAACAATGGGCGCATGGTGGAGGCCAGCCTGGGCTACTACATCAACCCGCTGGTGAACGTGGTGCTGGGCATGCTGTTGCTGGGCGAGCGGCTGCGGCGCCTGCAGTGGCTGGCCGTGGGCCTGGCCGCGGTGGGCGTGGCGCAGCAGGTGTGGCTGGTGGGCAGCCTGCCCTGGGTATCGCTGGCGCTGGCACTGAGCTTCGGCTTCTATGGCCTGATCCGCAAGCAGGCGCCAGTGGCCGCGCTGCCAGGCCTGGTGGTGGAAACCTGGCTGCTGGTGCCCCTGGCACTCGGCTGGCTGGCGTTCAACCCCGGCGTACCCAGCGCCCAGCCAGACTTCTGGTTGACCACCGACGGCCTCTGGCTGCTGGCCGCCGGGCCGATCACCCTGGTGCCGCTGGTCAGCTTCAACGCCGCCGCGCGCCATCTGCCCTACACCACCCTGGGCTTCCTGCAATACCTGGCGCCGACCCTGGTGCTGTTGCTGGCGGTGTTCAAATACCATGAACCGCTGGGCGCCAACGCGCTGGTCGCTTTCGGTTTCATCTGGGCCGGCCTGATCCTGTACAGCATCGATGCGGTGGTGAATCTGCGTCGCAAAGCCTGATCAAAAAACGCTCAAACCTCTGCAGGCCACGGTTCTCGTGGCCTGCAACGGATTACCCCAAGGTTATCCACAGCACGATCCCCGCCGTTTGTGCACAAGCCCCTGAAATTGCTCATTTTTTGCTCATTCAGCTAGGAAGCCCGGCCCGCGTGCGTCTGCGCGGTGTTCCCCCAGCTTATCCACAGGCAGGTGCAAGATAAACATGAACAACTTTCACGGCTCGGTGCGCAGCACCAGCTCCACCATCAAATCATCAGCCAAGGCTTCGAGGCGCTGCTGCAACTGCTCCACCGCCAGGGTCAGCGGCAGGCCCAGCACCGCTTCGGCGTGAAACAGCGGCTCGCTGCTCATGGGCGCCGGGCGCACGTCGGTCACCAGCCGCTCGACGTTGACGCCCTGCTCGGCGAGCAGGTGGGTGATGTCACGAACGATGCCGGGGCGGTCGTTGCCCACCAGTTCCATGGCAATGGGCTTCCAGGTGCAGCTCTGCTCGATACCGGTCTCGGCGATCAGTACGCGGATGCCCTTGGCCGCTAGCGCCTGCAGGGCCGCCAGCAGCTCTTCATGGCTTTCAGCCGGCACCGCCACCCGCAGGATCCCGGCGAACTGCCCGGCCAGGCGCGACATGCGGCTTTCCAGCCAGTTGCCGTTGTGGTCCGCCACGCATTGGGCTATCCGTTCGACCTGCCCGGGCTTGTCCGGGGCAAAAACCGTCAATACTAAGTGCTCCACGCTGGCACCCTCTTGTTGTGGTCGGTTGAGTATAGGCAACCCGCAACAGCGCCTGTCTTCAAACCGGCGTCGTCTGCATCGCGGCCAAGGCCGGCTCCTACGCGGTCGTGGTAGGAGCCGGCCTTGGCCGCGATGCAGACGCCGCGATCGACGGGCAACAGAATGAAAGGTGTGTACTGTTTCCAGATTTATCTGGAACAATTGCCTTAAGTTTTGAGAACATACGATTCGCAGTGTGACCGGTAGTCCAAAAACGGTCGCGGATCGACGTATTTAGTCTGATTTTCACAACCGCAAATCATCATGTAGTATGCCGCAGCGCGGACTACATAATGACAATCGATGTCTGCCGAAGGCGCCTGTGAAAATACGTGAAGCCTCTGGCACGCGCTTGAGGGTCTGCCCAGCCGCCCGTCAGGGCACGTTCTGGCAGCGTATTTAGAGAAGCGCTACAGGCTTTAATACAAGAGCTGAATAGCTGAGCAGAGTGAGGCAAGCAATGACTGAACACGTTCAAGTCGGTGGCCTTCAGGTCGCCAAAGTCCTGTTCGACTTCGTGAACAACGAAGCCATTCCCGGAACCGGCCTTGCGGCCGAGCAGTTCTGGGCCGGGGCGGAAAAGATCATCAACGACCTCGCTCCGAAGAACAAAGCGCTACTGGCCAAACGTGACGACCTGCAAGCCCGCATCGACGGCTGGCACCAGGCACGCCAGGGCCAGGCTCATGACGCTGCGGCTTACAAGGCCTTCCTGCAGGAAATCGGTTATCTGCTGCCAGAAGCGGCGGACTTCCAGGCCTCGACGCAAAACGTCGACGAAGAAATTGCCCACATGGCCGGCCCGCAACTGGTGGTGCCGGTGATGAACGCCCGCTTTGCCCTCAACGCCTCCAACGCCCGCTGGGGCTCGCTGTACGACGCGCTGTACGGCACCGACGCCATCAGCGAGGAAGGCGGCGCCGAGAAAGGCAAGGGTTACAACAAGGTCCGTGGCGACAAGGTCATCGCCTTCGCCCGCGCCTTCCTCGATGAAGCCACGCCCCTGGCCGCCGGCTCCCACGTGGATTCCACCGGCTACAAGGTCGTCGACGGCAAGCTGGTGGTCAGCCTCAAGGGTGGCAGCAACAGCGGCCTGCGCGACGACGCCCAGCTGGTCGGCTACCAGGGCGATGCCAACGCCCCGACCGCCGTGCTGCTGAAGAACAACGGCCTGCACTTCGAGATCCAGATCGACGCCCAGAGCCCCATCGGCCAGACCGACGCCGCTGGCGTCAAGGACCTGCTGATGGAAGCGGCCCTGACCACCATCATGGACTGCGAAGACTCCGTCGCGGCCGTGGACGCCGACGACAAGGTGGTGATTTACCGCAACTGGCTGGGCCTGATGAAGGGCGACCTGGCCGAGGAAGTGTCCAAGGGCGGCAGCACCTTCACCCGCACCATGAACCCGGACCGCCACTACACCGCCCCCAACGGCGGCGAGGTGAAGCTGCACGGTCGTTCGCTGCTGTTCGTGCGCAACGTTGGCCACCTGATGACCATCGACGCCATCCTCGACGCCCAGGGCAACGAGGTGCCGGAAGGCATTCTCGATGGCCTGGTCACCAGCCTGGGCGCGATCCACAGCCTGAACGGCAGCAGTACCCGCAAGAACAGCCGCACCGGTTCGGTATACATCGTCAAGCCGAAGATGCACGGCCCTGAAGAAGCCGCGTTCACCAACGAGCTGTTCGGCCGCATCGAAGAGGTGCTGGGCCTGGCGCGCAACACCCTCAAGGTCGGCATCATGGACGAGGAACGCCGTACCACGGTGAACCTCAAGGCCTGTATCAAGGCTGCCAGCGAACGCGTGGTGTTTATCAACACCGGCTTCCTGGACCGCACCGGCGACGAGATCCACACCTCCATGGAAGCCGGCGCGGTAGTGCGCAAGGCTGCCATGAAGGCGGAAAAATGGATCGGTGCCTACGAGAACTCCAACGTCGACATCGGCCTGAAGACCGGCCTGCAAGGCCGCGCGCAGATCGGCAAGGGCATGTGGGCCATGCCTGACCTGATGGCCGCCATGCTCGAACAGAAGATCGCCCACCCGCTGGCCGGTGCCAACACCGCCTGGGTGCCGTCGCCGACCGCCGCCGCGCTGCACGCGCTGCACTACCACAAGGTCGACGTGTTCGCCCGCCAGGCCGAACTGGCCAAGCGCACCCCGGCATCGGTGGACGACATCCTCACCATCCCGTTGGCGCAGAACACCAACTGGTCGGCCGAGGAAATCCAGAACGAGCTGGACAACAACAGCCAGGGCATCCTCGGCTACGTGGTGCGCTGGATCGACCAGGGCGTGGGTTGCTCGAAGGTGCCGGACATCCATGACGTGGGCCTGATGGAAGACCGCGCCACACTGCGCATCTCCAGCCAGCTGCTGGCCAACTGGCTGCGCCATGGCATTGCCAGCGAAGCGCAGATCCTCGAAAGCCTGAAGCGCATGGCACCGGTGGTTGACCGCCAGAACGCCAACGACCCGCTGTACCGCCCGCTGGCCCCGGACTTCGACAGCAACATCGCCTTCCAGGCGGCGGTGGAGCTGGTGATTGAAGGTGCCAAGCAACCGAACGGCTACACCGAGCCAGTGCTGCACCGCAAACGCCGCGAGTTCAAGGCCCGCAACGGGCTGTAAGCCGAAACCCGCCTGACGGCAGCGCTACACTGTAGCCGCTGCCGCAGGCTGCGCTGGCCCTGCGCCTCACTGGAAATCTCCAGCGTACAAACCGGCCAGCGCAGCCTCCGGCAGCGGCTACGGTTTTACTCCAGGCCCAATTCCTTTTTCGCCAGCGCCACCAGATGCTGGGTATCAATAGGCTTGAGCAGGAAATCCACCACGCTCAAGTGCATGGCCGCAATCGCATCCTTCACCCCCGCATCCCCCGACATGATGATGATCGGCATCGCCGCGCGATCGGATTCGCGCACCTTGCGGATCAGGTCCAGGCCGGTATGGGGCGACATGCGCAGGTCGGTGACCAGCAGGCCGATGGCCTTGTTCGAGGCGAGCAATTGCAACGCTTCGGTGGCGCTGCCCGCGGTCAGGCAGGCAATGCCCTGCAGGCCAAGGATCTCGGCCAGCAGCTCTCGCGAAACCTGGTCATCGTCGACGATCAAAGCCTGCTGCGGCGGCAAATCCGGCACCTGCATCACAGCACTCAGCGCCTCGCGCTCGGCATCGCTCAAAATATCGTGATCGGACATATGCCTCTCATCATAGGGAAAACCAGGTGCGTCACCTGGTTGAGACCGCAGACGAGTGGCATTACCTGTGCACTTCGTCGGGTCGTCACGTGAAGATCAGCATGATGTCGAGGAAACCCGCGCAGTTGAAGCATTTTTTTTAGACTTACGTCCAATGGGATCCCCAGCCCATCAGGCCGACCATGTTGAACGATAAGAACAATGCGGTCATGGACATGAGTAAACCGGACGCCTATGCCCTCGCGGGCAGGACAGCAGTGCAGCAGAACATTCAGGGAACCCTGCAATTCCTGCAGCGCTACGCGCCTTTCAACCAGCTGGACCAGGCCCACCTGGCCTACCTGGTGGAGCAGTGCCAGCTACGTTTCTACGCCGCCGGCGAGAGCATCATCAAGCCCGCCGACGGGCCGGTGGAACACTTCTACATCGTCAAGCAGGGGCAAGTGGTGGGCGAACGCCCGCACACCTCGAAACGCGGCACCGAGACCACCTTCGAAATCGCCACCGGCGAGTGCTTCCCCCTGGCGGCCCTGCTGGGCGAGCGGGCCACCCGCACCGAGCACCTGGCGGCCCAGGACACCTTCTGCCTGCAACTGCCCAAGGCGGCGTTCATCAAGCTGTTCGCCCTGTCGGCGCCGTTTCGCGACTTCGCCCTGCGCGGGGTCAGCAGCCTGCTCGACCAGTTCAACCTGCAGGTGCAACGCCGCGCCGCGGAAACCCTGGGCACGCAGTATTCGCTCAACACCCGCCTGGGCGAGCTGGCCATGCGTCACCCGGTGACCTGCGACGCCCAGACCCCGCTGCGCCAGGCCGTGGCGCTGATGCACGAACAACAGGTGGGCAGCATCGTCATCGTCGACGAGCGCCGTTATCCACAGGGCATTTTCACCCTGCGCGACCTGCGCCAGGTGGTGGCCGACGTCGATGCCGACTTCACCCAGCCCATCGGCCGGCACATGATCGCCGCGCCCTTTTACCTGAGCCCCGATGCCAGCGCGTTCGACGCCGCCATGGCCATGACCGAGCGGCACATCGCCCACGTGTGCCTGGTGCGTGACGGCCGCCTGTGCGGCGTGGTCAGCGAGCGCGACCTGTTCTCCCTGCAGCGCGTGGACCTGGTGCACCTGGCGCGCACCATCCGCAACGCCGGGCGGCTGGAGCAACTGGTGAGCCTGCGCGGCGACATCAGCCAGCTGGTGGAACGCATGCTCGCCCACGGCGCCTCGTCCACGCAGATCACCCAGATCATCACCCTGCTCAACGACCACACCGTGTGCCGGGTGATCGAACTGGTGCTACAGGACAAGGGCGACCCCGGCGTGCCGTTCAGCTGGCTGTGCTTCGGCAGCGAAGGCCGCCAGGAGCAGACGCTGTTCACCGACCAGGACAACGGCATCCTGTTCGAGGCCCGCGATGCGGCCCACGCCGCCGAAATCCGCGGCAAGCTGCTGCCCATCGCCCACCAGGTCAACCTCAACCTGGCGCAGTGCGGCTTCGCCCTGTGCCAGGGCAACATCATGGCCGGCAACCCCGAGCTGTGCCTGTCGCGCAGCGAATGGGCGCGGCGCTTCGCCGCCTTCGTGCGCGAGGCCACGCCGGAGAACCTGCTGGGCTCCAGCATCTATTTCGACCTGCGGGTGGTGTGGGGTGATGAACAGGGCTGCGCGCAACTGCGCCGCCAGGTCCTTGATCAGGTGGGCGACAACCGCCTGTTCCAGCGCATGCTGGCCGAGAACGCCCTGCGCCAGCGCCCGCCGGTGGGGCGCTTCCGCGAATTCGTGCTCAGCCGCAAAGGCAGCGACAAAGCCGGCACCCTGGACCTCAAGGCCCAGGGCCTGAACCCCTTCGTCGACGGCGCGCGGCTGCTGGCCCTGGCCAACAACATCGAAGCCACCAACACCCTGCAGCGCCTGCGCCAGCTGGTGGCCCGGGAAGTCATCGACAAGCTCGACGGCGCTGCCTACGAAGAGGCCTACCACTTCATCCAGCAGACGCGCATGCAGCAGCACCAGCGCCAGACCCGCGACAACCAGGCCTGGTCCAACCGCATCGACCCTGACAGCCTCAACGACCTCGACCGGCGCATCCTGCGTGAATCCCTGCGCCAGGCCCAACGCCTGCAGGCCAGCCTGACGCTGAGGCACCAGCTATGAGCCTGTTTGCCTGGCTGCGCCCGGCCGCGCCCAGCCTCAACCCGGCGCAGCAGCTGGCGCTGCAGCGCTTGAGCGCCCCCGCTGTATTGGGGGATTGCAGCCTGCGCCAGCAACGCTGGGTGGTGCTGGACCTGGAGACCACCGGGCTCAACGTCAACCGCGACCTGCTGCTGTCCATCGGCGCAGTGGTGATCGAGGACGGCGCCATCGACCTGTCCCAGCAGTTCGAATGCACCTTGCAGCGCCCCGGCCACAAGCCCGGCCCCAGCGTGCTGCTGCACGGCCTGGGCCCCGACGCCATCGCCGCCGGCTGCGCCCCTGCCGATGGCCTGCTGGACTTCATGGACTTCGTCGGCGACAGCCCGGTGCTGGCCTTCCACGCCCCGTTCGACCAGCGCATGCTCGGCCGCGCGCTCAAGGACACCCTGGGCTACAAGCTGCAGCACAGCTTCATCGACGTCGCCGAACTGGCGCCGCGGCTCAACCCCCAGACCGTGCTGCGCGAAGCCTCGCTGGACGACTGGATCGCCCAGTTCGGCCTGCAGGTGGACGAGCGCCACAACGCCAGCGCCGACGCCTTCGTCACCGCGCAACTGGTGCTGATCCTGCTCAGCCAGGCCCGGCGCCTGGGCCTGGACAGCCCGGCGCTGCTGATGGGGCGCCTGGCCCAATGGCGCCGGCGCCAGGCCATGCCTGGCCTGTAGGACACCTGTGGGAGCTGGCTTGCCAGCGAGCTTTTCAGCGGCACCAAGAGCTCGCTGGCAAGCCAGCTCCCACACATACCTACCGACGAACGCCAATTGCACAACGACATCATCCCTGACACAATCGCGAATAATTCTCGTTAGTTTGAACACTTGCATTCGGGGAACGTCTTGTCGTCAGCCCATAGCCCTCATGGTGAGCTGGTCGGTGCGCTTTATCGCGACCACCGTGGTTGGCTATTGGCCTGGCTGCGACGCAATATCGCCTGCAGCCAGCGCGCCGAAGACCTCAGCCAGGACACCTTCGTGCGCCTGCTGGGCCGCGAGCAGCTCAGCGCGCCCCGTGAGCCGCGGGCGTTCCTGGCGGCCATCGCCAAGGGCCTGCTGTTCGACCACTTCCGGCGTGCCGCGCTGGAGCAGGCCTACCTGGCCGAGCTGGCGCTGGTGCCCGAAGCCGAACAGCCCTCCCCCGAACAGCAACAGCTGATCCTCGAAGACCTGCAGGCCATCGACCAGATGCTCGCCAAACTGTCGAGCAAGGCGCGCACCGCCTTCCTGCTCAACCGCCTGGAGGGCCTGGGCCACGCCGAAATCGCCGAACGCCTGGGCGTGTCGGTGCCGCGGGTACGCCAGTACCTGGCCCAGGGCATTCGCCAGTGCTACATCGCCTTGTACGGGGAGCCGACATGAGCCGCACCGGCCCGGTCTCGGCGCGGGTGCTGGACGCCGCCATCCAGTGGCAGCTGTCGCTGGAGCCCGGCAACCCGGCGCAGCAGGCCGAGTTCGCCCGCTGGCACGCTGCCGACGAAGAACACGCCCGCGCCTGGCAACAGCTGGGCATGCTCGACCAGCGCCTGCGCGTGGCCCCGGCTGCGGGCCGCAAGGCCCTGCTCAGCAGCGCCGGCAGCGCCCGCCAGCGCGTGCGCAAGCTGGGCAGTGGCCTGGCCAGCGTGGTGCTGGTGCTGGGCCTGGGCACCTTCGGCCTCAAGCAATGGCTGCCGCTGGGCTACTGGCTGGCCGACGCGCGCACCGCCACCGGCGAGCAGCGCACCCTGACCCTGGCCGACGGCACCCAGGTGGAGCTCAACACCCACAGCGCCATCGACGTGCGTTTCGACCAGCAGCAGCGCCTGATCGTGCTGCGCGAAGGCGAGATCCTGGTGCAGACCGGCCACCCGGCCGGCGAGCAGCGGCCCTTCATCGTCGAAACCCGCGACGGCCGCCTGCGCGCCCTGGGCACGCGCTTCCTGGTGCGCCGCGAAGACCAGGGCACGCGCCTGGGGGTGCTGAAGTCCGCCGTGGCCGTGCATGCCCAGGCGCTGCCCGGCGAGATGGTCCTGCACGAAGGCCAGCAGATGCTGGTGCAGCGCGATGCGCTCGGTGAAGCCGTGGCCCTGCGGCCCGGCGCCGATGCCTGGACGCGCGGCATGCTGGTGGTGGACAACGCGCGCCTGGGCGACCTGGCCCACGAACTGTCGCGCTACCGCCCAGGCTTCCTGGAAGTGAGCCCGAACGTGGCCGACCTGCGCATTACCGGCAGCTTCCCGCTGAACGACACCGACCTGGCCCTGCGCGCCCTGCTGCCGACCCTGCCGATCCAGATCCAGCAGCACACCCGCTGGTGGGTCAGCCTGGAAGCGCGGCCAGAGACACCGCCGAAGATCTAAATCTAAATTATTTTCGATCAGCCCTATCACTTTTGCGATTTCGTCCGGCACAGAGGCAATTGAGAAATATTCCCTGTCAGGAGTGCCGCATGTCCCGCCCGTTCCCCTCCCTGCTGCGACCCAGCCTCATGGCCGTCGCCATTGCCCTCGCCGTACCGCTGAGCAGCACGGCGCTGCAAGCCGCCGAGCAGGCCAGCCAGCTGCGCAGCTACAACCTGCCAGCCGCGCCGCTGGCCAGCACGCTGAACCAGATCGCCAGCGGTGCCGGCCTGGTGCTGGCCATCGAGCCGGGGCTGGTGGCGGGCAAGACCAGCGCGCCAGTGAACGGGCAATTCGATGCCGCCGGCGCGCTGCGCCAGGCCCTGGCCGGGACCGGCCTGCAACTGGTGCAGACCAGCGCTGGCACTTTTACGTTGATCGCAGCCCCAGAAGGGACACTGGCGCTGCCTGACACCAACGTGAACGCGGCCAGCGACTCCGAAAGCGCCTGGGGCCCAGCCACAGGCTACCTGGCCACCCGCACTGCGGCAGGGACCAAGACCGACACCGCGCTGGTGGAAGCACCGCGCTCGATTTCCGTGGCCACCCGCCAGCAGATGGAAGACCGCGGCGTGCAGACCCTGGAAGACGCCGTGAAATACATGCCCGGCATCGTCTCGGCCAGCTACGGCAGTGACACCCGCTACGACTGGCTGCGCGTGCGCGGCTTCGAACCGACCCAGTTCCTGGATGGGTTGCCGCTGCCGAAGGGTGCCTACGCCACTGCAAAAATCGAAACCTGGGACCTGGACCGCATCGCCCTGCTGCGAGGGCCTGCTTCGTCGCTGTACGGCCAAACCCCGCCCGGCGGGCTGCTTGACATGGTCAGCCGCCGCCCCAGCGATGTAACCAGTCATGAAATTTCCCTGGAGTATGGCAGCGACAACTGGCGCCAGATCGACTTCGCCAGCACCGGCAAGATCGACGATGAAGGCAAGTTCCTCTATGGCGTCAGCGGCGTGATCCGCGACAGCGGCACGCAGATCGATCACATCGACAACAAGCGCTACAACATCGCCCCCAGCCTGACCTGGAACATCGACCCGGACACCAAGCTGACCTTCCTCAGCCAGTTCACCCGTGACGATACCGGCGCCACCAGCCAGTTCCTGCCGATCCAGGGCACCAAGATCAGCTCGCCGTTGGGCGAGATTTCCCACCACAAGAACCTGGGCGATCCCAACTACGATTACTACGACCGCACCTACTATTCGCTGGGCTATGCGTTCGAGCACCGCTTCAACGACGTCTGGCAGTTCCACCAGAACCTGCGTTACTCCAAGACTGACCTGGAGTTCCAGACCATTACCGTGGGTTCCTATCCTTACACCCTGGTCGATGCAGACGGCAACGTAGGGCGGATGTCGACGAACGTCGACGAGGACATCAGCCAGTTCGCCGTGGACAGCAATTTCCAGGCTGACTTCGCCACGGGCGACATCAGCCACACCGTGCTGATCGGCACCGACCTGCAGCACATCAACAACAATTACCTGTCGATCTACGGCTTCAACGTGCCGTCGACCAACGTGCTCAACCCGGTGTACACCGACACCATCACCCGCCCTGCTCGCTCGACGGCCTACTACGACTACGACCAGAAAACCACCCAGACCGGCGTCTACGTGCAAGACCAGATGGCCCTGGACAAGTGGCGCTTCACCCTGGGCGGCCGCGAGGATTGGGTGCACACCGGCACCAAGTTCCACAACGACGGCAATGCCACCAACACCGAGCGTGACAGCAATTTCAGCCTGAACTCGGCGGTCAGCTATGTGTTCGATTCCGGCGTGGTCCCGTACCTGTCGTACGCCGAGTCGTTCCAGCCAACCACTGGCGCCGACATGACCGCGGTGAGTTCGCTGAAACCCACCCAGGGTAAGCAATGGGAGCTTGGCATCAAGTATCAGCCTCCAGGTTCCAAGACCCTGCTGACCGCTGCCGTGTATGACCTGACGCAAAAAAATGTCACCGTTACCAGCAACGTGGGCGGCGTGTCGGTGACCGGCCAGACCGGTGAAGTCAAGGTCAAGGGCCTGGAGCTCGAAGCCACCAGCGACCTGACCGACAACCTCAAGCTGATTGCTTCCTACACCCTGGCGAAATCCGAGGTGCAGAACGGCGTCAACAAGGGCAACCGCCTGCCCCTGATGCCCAACCAGCAAGCTTCGCTGTGGGCCGACTACACCTGGCACCAGGGCCTGCTCGAAGGCTTCGGCATCGGCGGCGGCGCGCGCTACACCGGCAACACCTACGGCGACCAGGCCAACACCTGGCTGGGCAAGGCCGACGCCTACACCGTGTTCGACGCTTCTGCCCACTACGACCTGGGCGTGCTGTCGGGCTCGCTGAAGGGCGCGTCCCTGGGCCTGACCGCCAAGAACGTGTTCAACAAGGACTACATCAGCACCTGCGACAGTTACTATTGCTACTACGGCGACCAGCGCAGCGTGGTCGCCAGCGCCACCTACAAGTGGTAATGGCCTGACGCACCACACAAGCCGCCCCCCGGGGCGGCTTTGTCTTTCCGGACGCCTGTGAAATGAAAAGTAAAACAATTCGTCGCTGGTCCTTCGTGCACACCTGGTCCAGCCTCATCTGCACGCTGTTTCTGTTGCTGCTGGCCATCACCGGCCTGCCGCTGGTGTTCCATCACGAGATGGAAGCCCTGCTCGGCGACGCCCCGCATTACCGCGAGTTGCCGGCGGACACGCCCAAGCTCGACCTGCAACAACTGGTCGAGGCGGCCCTGGCCCACCGCCCTGGCGAGGTGGTGCAGTACTTCGGCTGGGACGAAGACCATCCCGAAGGCATGTTCGCCATCACCGCGGCCACGCCCGGCACCGAGCCCAATTCGTCGCACACCTTCAGCCTCGACACCCGCACCGGCGAGGTGGTGGAAACCCCGGCGGCCAATGGCGGCTTCATGATGGTCATGCTGCGCCTGCACGTGGACATGTACGCCGGGCTGCCGGGCAAGCTGCTGCTGGCGTTCATGGGCCTGCTGTTTGTGCTGGCCATCGTCTCCGGGGTGGTGCTGTATGCGCCGTTCATGGGCCGCCTGAAGTTTGCCAGCGTGCGCCGCGAACGCTCGCGCCGGGTGCGCTGGCTGGACCTGCACAACCTGATCGGCATCGTCACCCTGACCTGGGCGCTGGTGGTGGGCGTGACCGGCGTGGTCAACGCCTGCGCCGACCTGCTGATCGCCGCCTGGCGCAGCGACACGCTGAGTGCCATGGTCGCGCCCTATCACGACGCCCCGCCGCTGACCCAACTGGCCCCCGCCTCGCGCCTGCTGGCCATTGCCGAAGCCGCGGCGCCGGGCATGCAAGCCGATTTCATCGCCTTCCCCGGCACGCTGTTCTCCAGCGCGCACCACTACGCGGTGTTCATGAAAGGCGCCACGCACCTGACCTCGCACCTGCTCACCCCGGTGCTGATCGACGCCAGCACCCTGGCCGTCACTGCCGTGGGCGAGCGGCCCTGGTACATGAACGCCCTGGGCCTGTCGCAGCCGCTGCATTACGGCGACTATGGCGGCCGGCCGATGCAGATCCTCTGGGCAGTGCTGGACGTGCTGACCATCGTGGTGCTGGGCAGCGGCCTTTACCTGTGGTGGGTACGCCGCAAGGTGAAAGCATGAGCCGCCGGCCGTCGCGGTTCTGGGCGACCTGGGGCATGCCGCTGCTGATCGCCGTGCTGGGCGGCGCCGGGCTGTTCGCGGCGTTGCTGGGGGACGGCGCCTGGGACGTGCTGTCGTGGATCGGCCTGGGCCTGCCGGCGGTGATCGGCGTGCATGCCTTGCGCCGGTAACGTGGGTAAGATGGCGGCTCGACAAGAAGAGGGTTTCCGATGTCCACCCCGCCTATCACCCTGTATTCCAACCCCGCATCGCCGTTCGGCCGCAAGGTCGCGGTGATGCTCCACGAGACCGGCCAGTTCGCCCAGGTGCAGATCCAGGCCTGCCTGCTTACCCCGGTTAACCCGGTGGCCGAGCTGAACCAGGAAAACCCGGCGGGCAAGATCCCCGCCCTGCGCCTGGCCGACGGCAGCGTGGTGCATGACAGCCGGGTGATCCTCGATTACCTCGACCACCAGCACAGCGGCACGCCGTTGATACCGCGCGACGGCCCGGCGCGCTGGCGGCGCCTGACCCTGGCCTCGCTGGCCGATGCGCTGATGGATGCGGCAGTGCTGATCCGCTACGAGACCGCCCTGCGCCCCGAGGCCAAGCACTGGGATGTGTGGCTGGGCAACCAGGCCGAGAAGATCCACCGCAGCCTGGCGTATTTCGAGGCGGTGGCGGGCGAGCTGGCAGAAGGCTTCGATGTCGCCGGTATCGGCGCGGCGTGCGCGCTGGGCTACCTGGACTTCCGCCAGCCGCAGCTGGAATGGCGTGCCGAGTTTCCGGCGCTGGCGGCCTGGTATGCCCAGGTCAGCCAGCGCGCGTCGATGCAGTTGACCCGGCCACCGGCGTGAGCCCTGACGCGGTCAGCAACCAGGCTCACCCGCGGTGTAACGGCGGGCCGGGTTCACCGCCGCGCCGAACTCGCGCAGGGCCTTGGCGCCAATCAGCAGCGGGTAGTTGAAGCTGCTGCGGTCAACCAGGTTGACTTCGATGGTGCGCTTGGTGTCGCCCAGGCACATTTCCAGGTCCACGACCGGGCGCTTGGCCACTTCGGTGGCCTCGCCGTCCTCTTCCTCGTCGGCACGGCTCTTGATTCGGCTGATACGCGCCACCTTGTGTTCGTACACCTTGCCGTCGGCGTCGCGGGTGGCCAGGCGGAAGCGCACCCAGTCCTCGCCGTCGCGCTGGAACAGCTGGATATCACGGGCCGACAGCGATGCGGTCAGCGCGCCGGTGTCCATCTTGGCCTTGAACGTGGCGCCGCCAATCTCCGGCAGCTTGATGCTTTCATAGCGCCCGTACAGGGTCGGCTCAGCGGCCATGACCGGCAGGGCCAACAGCGACAGCAATGCGATTACGGATTTCACCGGCGGGTTCCTCAAGGGCGGATGGGCTGCGCGCAGCATACCCAAAAAATCGTGAAACAAATGTCCATTACCATTCGGCAAGGTTGATTTGGTGTTATGCCCCGGCGTCTTTATCATTGCCGGCCACAATTACTCCAAGAGTCGTTTTATGCGTCGCCTGCTCGTCGGCAGCTTCACCACGCTGCTGTGTCTGCTCAATACCCTCGTGCTGATCGGCCCCCTCATGCTCTGCGCCCTGCTCAAGCTGATCGCCCCCGGCCGTTCCCGTGACCTGGCCTCCAAGGCGGTGATGTGGTTCGCCGAGACCTGGGCCGAAATCATCAAGCTGATCTTCCGCCTGTGCATCGGCACCCGCTGGGACATTCGCGGCGCCGAAGCCCTGCGCGGTGACACCTCGTACCTGGTGGTCAGCAACCACCAGTCGTGGGTCGACATTCCCGCGCTGATCCAGGCGCTGAACCGGCGCACGCCGTTCTTCAAATTTTTCCTCAAGAAAGAACTGATCTGGGTGCCGTTCCTGGGCCTGGCCTGGTGGGCGCTGGACTACCCCTTCATGAAGCGCTACACCAAGGCGTTCCTGGACAAGCACCCGCACCTCAAGGGCAAGGACCTGGAAATCACCAAGGCCGCCTGCGAGCTGTTCAAGCGCCAGCCGGTGACCGTGGTCAACTACCTGGAAGGCACCCGCTTCACTGAAGCCAAGCGCAGCCAGCAGGCCTCGCCGTACCGCAACCTGCTCAAACCCAAGGCTGGCGGCGTGGCCTTCGTGCTGGCCGCCATGGGCACCCAGCTCGAACGCATGCTGGACGTCACCGTGGTATACCCGCAAGGCAGCATTCCAGGCTTCTGGAACCTGCTGTGCGGGGATGTGAAGCAGGTGATCGTCGACATCCGTGCCCGCCAGATCGACCCGGCGCTGCTGGCCGGCGACTACGAGAACGACCCGGCCTTCCGCCAGACCGTGCAGGACTGGGTAAACCGCTTGTGGGCGGACAAGGACGCGCGCATCGACGCGTTGCGCCTGGAACTGAGTTAACCGCCCACGCCCCAGATGCCGCCCAGGCTCTTGAGCAGCGTGCCGCCCACGCCCTGTTGGCCCAGGTACTGCAGGATCACCGGGGCAAACTGGCCGACCATGCTGCTGTCCATGCCCAGCTTGCCGAACGCGTTGTTCAGGTCGCTGGTGTTCTTCACGTTGCCCAGGGCGCTGTCCAACGCGCCCTTGTCAGTGCCCGACTGCCCCAGCAGGCCGCCCAGGCCGCTCACCGCGTTGGCGCCAGCCAGCTTGTCGATGCCCGGCACCTGCTTGGCCAGTTCCGAATAGTCGGAGCTGCTGAGCTTGTTCTTGGCCAGGCCCAGCATGGCGCCGGTGCCGCCCACGGCCTGCTCGGGGGTAACGTTGAGCTGGGTGCCGACGTTGTTCAGCAGCCCGGCGGCCTGGGGCGCGCTGCTGCCCTGCTTGCCGTTCTGGATGCTGGACGCCGCGTTCACCGCATCGTTGAGGTTGAAGGCGAAGGCCGGGCTGGCCGCCAGGGCGGTCAGGGTGGCGAAGGTGATGGCGCGCATGGTGTTCATTTGATTCCCCTCGAAACAATGGTCGCGGCGCGCCTGGGCGGCCACGAAAGCCTGGTTTTGACTCGATTTGACCGATTGTGTTCCAAAGGCGAAATAATTTCGTACAAATCGCATCCGGTCACGCTTCCCCTGCGTATATCAGGCAACGCGGCGCAAGGTGGGCTAGGCTCAGACGGCCACCCAGCGGAGACCGCATCATCGACACTGAACTGCTCAGCCAGCTGCTGGCCGATTGCGCCAAGGGCAACCGCCGCGCCTTCGAGACCCTGTACCGCACCAGCAGCGCCCGCCTCCACGGCGTGGCGCTGCGCTGCGTGGGCCGCCGCGAACTGGCCGAGGAAGTGGTGCAGGAGAGCTTCGTGCGTATCTGGAACAACGCTTCGCGCTACGACGCCCGGCTGGCGGCGCCCATGACCTGGATGGTGAACATCACCCGCCACCTGGCCATCGACCTGCTGCGCCGGCGCCATGAAGTGCCCCTGGACGAACAACAGCTGGAGGCGCTGAGCGATGACGCGCCCTCTGCCCACGAACAATTGAACCAGGCCCGTGAAGCCGCGGCGCTGAACCGTTGCCTGGAAGACCTGGAGGGCATGCAGCGGCAGTCCATCCTCACCGCATATTTCCATGGCCTGTCCAACGCCGACCTGGCGCTGCAGCTGTCGGCGCCCCTGGGCTCGGTGAAGTCCTGGATACGGCGCGGCATGGAACGCCTGCGCAGGTGCCTTGAAGCATGAACTACCAGCACCCTGCCCTGCGCCGCGCGCTGGCGGCCGACTACGCGATCGGCCTGATGGCGCCTGCCGCGCGGCGGCGCTTCGAACGCCTGCTGGCGGATGACCGCGACTTGCAGGCGGAATTGGCCGGCTGGCAGGAAACCCTGGTGACCTTGACCGCCCCGGTGGCCGAGGAACCGGTGCCGGCGCGGGTGTGGGAGCGCATCGTGGCGCGCATCGAGCCGCAGCAGCTGCATGTGCCGCCGCCGTTGCGGGTGCGCGGTTGGTTGCGGGCGGTGGCCCTGGCGGCTGCCGTGGTGCTGGCCATCGGCATCGGCATGCTCTACACCGGGGATGAAGCGCACTACAGCGCGACGCTGGTGAGCGTCGAGAACCGGCCAGCCGTGAAAATCCAGGCCTACGCGCAATACCTGCAGGTGGAGCCGGTAGAACTGCCCGGCGCGCCGGCGAACCGCAGCATGGAGCTGTGGGCCATTCCCGCCAACGGCAAGCCGGTGTCGCTGGGGTTGATGCCGGTGGGTGGCAAGGGCCGGATCATGCTCGATGAAAGCCAGCGCAAGCTGCTGGGCGAGCCGATCGCGCTGGCGATCAGCCTGGAGCCGGAGGGTGGTTCGCCGACCGGGCAGCCGACTGGCCCGGTGCTCTACCACGGTCAGGTGGTTACCCTTTAAACGTCTGTGGGAGCTGGCTTGCCAGCGAGCTTTTTAAAAGCTCGCTGGCAAGCCAGCTCCCACAGGTTTATATCAAGTGCAGTCAGGCAGCGCTGAAGAGTTTGTGCGGGTCGATGACGAATTTCTTCGGCACGCCGGCATCGAACTCGCCGTAGCCTTCAGGCGCCTGGTCCAGGGTGATGACCTGCACGCCCACCACTTCGGCAATGTTGATGCGGTCCCACATGATCGCCTGCATCAGCTGGCGGTTGTACTTCATCACCGGAGTCTGGCCGGTGTGGAAGCTGTGGGACTTGGCCCAGCCCAGGCCGAAGCGAATGCTGAGGCTGCCCATCTTCGCGGCTGCGTCCACGGCGCCCGGGTCTTCGGTGACGTACAGGCCGGGGATGCCGATCTTGCCAGCCACGCGCACCACGCCCATCAACGAGTTCAGCACGGTAGCCGGCGCCTCATGCTGGGCGCCGGCATGGCCGTGGCCGCGAGCTTCGAAGCCTACCGCATCCACCGCGCAGTCCACTTCCGGTTCGCCCAGCAGGTCGGCGATCTGTTCGTGCAGCGGGGTGTCCTTGGACAGGTCGGCGATCTCGAAGCCCTGGGCCTTGGCGTGGGCCAGGCGCACCGGGTTGACGTCGCCGACGATGACCACCGCCGCGCCCAGCAGGCGAGCCGAGGCAGCGGCGGCCAGGCCAACCGGGCCAGCGCCCGCGACGTACACGGTACTGCCCGGGCCAACGCCGGCAGTGACGGCGCCGTGGTAGCCGGTCGGCAGGATGTCGGACAGGCAGGTCAGGTCACGGATCTTCTCCATGGCCCGGTCGCGGTCGCCCAATTTCAGCAGGTTGAAGTCGGCGTAGGGCACCAGCACGTACTCGGCCTGGCCGCCCACCCAGTCGCCCATGTCGACGTAGCCGTAGGCGCCACCGGCGCGGGCCGGGTTCACGGTCAGGCACACGCCGGTGTGTTGTTCCTTGCACGAGCGGCAGCGGCCGCAGGCCACGTTGAACGGCACCGAGACCAGGTCGCCGACCTTGAGGTTCTCGACGTCCTTGCCCACTTCCAGCACTTCGCCGGTGATTTCGTGGCCCAGTACCAGGCCGACCTGGGCAGTGGTGCGGCCGCGCACCATGTGCTGGTCGGAGCCGCAGATGTTGGTGGAGACAACCCGCAGGATAACGCCATGTTCAATGCGTTTGCCGCGTGGATCCTGCATTTTCGGGAAGGGAATTGTTTGCACCTCGACCTTGCCGCCACCGAGATACACCACACCGCGATTACCAGACATGCTTTCACCTCATTGTTGTATTTATCGAGATTGCGCAAACCGCGTGGGAGCGGGCTCTGCCCGCGAAGCAGGCACCGCGGTGTCCTTTTCGCGGGCAGAGCCCGCTCCCACCAGATGTGCGCCGGTATTACTCCTTACAAGACGACTGTGCGGTTGGCGTTGAGGAACACCCGCCGCTCGATGTGGTAGCCCACTGCCCGTGCCAGGGTCAGGCACTCGATGTCGCGGCCCTTGGCAATCAGGTCCTCGGCATAGTGGCTGTGGTCCACGACTTCGACGCCCTGGGCGATGATCGGCCCTTCGTCGAGGTCATTGTTGATGTAGTGCGCCGTGGCGCCGACCAGCTTCACGCCCTTGTTGTAGGCCTGGTGGTACGGCTTGGCGCCCTTGAAACCGGGCAGCAGCGAATGGTGGATGTTGATGGCCCAGCCATCCAGGCGGCGGCACAGTTCGGGCGACAGCACCTGCATGTAGCGGGCTAGAATCACCAGTTCCGCACCCTTCTGTTCGATGACCTTGAGCACCTTTCGCTCCTGCGCGGGCTTGTCGTTCGGGTCCAGGGGGAAATGGTAGTAGGGAATTTCGTGCCAGCGCGCCAAAGGTTCCAGATCCGGATGGTTGGACACCACCGCCACCACGTCCATGGGCAGCTGGCCAATGCGCTGGCGGTACAGCAGGTCGTTCAGGCAGTGGTCGGCCTTGGAGACCATGATCACCACTTTGGGCCGGTACTGCGGCGGGGTCAGTTCGAAGACCATGCCGAAGGAGGCACCGCGCTCGGCCAGGCCGGCGCGGAAGCCCTGCTCGTCGAAGCCGTCGGGCTGGCGGAATTCGACGCGGATGAAGAAGCGTGCCGACAGGCGATCGTCGAACGAATGGTGTTCGGTGACGTAGCAGCCCTGTTCGAACAGGTAGCGGGTCACCGCGTCCACCGTGCCGAGCACGCTGGGGCAGTCGGCGGTGAGAATCCAGGTATCGGGGGCGCGGCTCATGGTAGGGCTCCAAATCGGGGGGACTGCGGACGCGGCCTGCGGCCGCTGCTACGGGGTGTAGCAGCGGCCGCAGGCCGCGTCAGGGCTCAGCCAACAATTTCAAGGCCATACTCGGCCGACGCATCCTGCAGCCACAGCCACCAGTAGTCCGAGAAGCTGCGGCGCACCACCAGCTCCCAGACGTCTTCGCTGGGGCGACGGATCACCAGCTGCGATTTGGCGAACACCGTGCCCACGGCCTTGCCCACCGGGAAGTTGTCGGGGTGCACGTCGTAGCTGGTGGACTTCATCAGCACTTCACGCACCTTGGGGCCGCTCAGCTCCAGCAGGCTCTGGCCGCCGCTGACGTTGACCACGGCGATGTGCTGGCCATCCAGCGCTTCACGCAGGCGGTTCTCGGTGGCCACTTCTTCGCCAGCCGGCACCACCAGCAGCCATTCATCCGGGCCCAGCCATTGCAGCGAAGTATCGCCGCTGGCAACCATGGCCAGGGCGCCCGGCAGTTCCAGGCCCAAGGCCTTGAACACGCCACCGGCGAAGGCCTGGTCGTGGCCGTTGCCACGCAGGGTCAGGTGGCCCAGCAGTTTCTTGTCGCGCAGCTTCACGCCGGCGTTCTTGCGGCCCTTGCCCACCAGCTTGTCGAGGCCGGCGTGGTGCAGCGGCGATTCGACCTTGGCACCCGAGGCAGGGCGTTGTTCGTATACGTTGACTGTGGTCATGGGGACACCTGTCAAAAATCAGTGGCAATCTGCGGCCGCCGCCGGCGGCCGCAGCCTTGATCAAACGTTCTGTTGTTCGCCTTTAGGGTCAAAGAACACCGAGCTGCAGATCTCGGCTTCCACGAAGCTGCCGTCCACCAGCGGGGCGTAGACCTTCTCGCCCATGCGCTTGAGGCCGCCCTTGACCACCGCCAGGGCAAACGAATGGCCCATGGTGGAGCTCATGTAGCTGGAGGTCACGTGACCGACCATGCTCATGGGGATGGCCTGCTTGGTGTCGAACACCAGCTGGGCGCCTTCGGGCAGCACCTTGTTCGGGTCCACGGGGCGCAGGCCCACCAGCTGCTTGCGTTGGTCGCGCACGCAGTCTTCGCGGTTCATGCCACGCCAGCCGATCCACGAGAACGGCTTGGTGCGGCCTACGCACCAGCCCATGTTCAGGTCGTCCGGGGTCATGGAACCGTCGGTGTCCTGGCCAACGATGATGAAGCCCTTCTCGGCGCGCAGCACGTGCATGGTCTCGGTGCCGTACGGGGTCAGGTTGTACTGCTTGCCGGCCTCGACGATCTGTTCCAGCACACCCATGGCGTAGTCGGCCTGGATGTTGACTTCGTACGACAGCTCGCCGGTGAACGAGATACGGAACACCCGCGCCGGCACGCCGCCGACCTTGCCTTCCTTCCAGGTCATGAACGGGAAGGCGTCCTTGTCCAGGTCGATGTCGGTGACGTGGCTCAGCAGCTTGCGGCTGTTGGGCCCCGACAGGGTCAGGGTGGCCCAGTGGTCGGTGACCGAGGTGAAGTACACCTTCAGGTCCGGCCATTCGGTCTGCTGGTAGATCTCCAGCCACTGCAGCACGCGGGCGGCGCCGCCGGTGGTGGTGGTCATCAGGAAGTGGTTGTCGGCGAGGCAGGCGGTAACCCCGTCGTCGAACACCATGCCGTCTTCCTTGCACATCAGGCCGTAGCGGGCCTTGCCCACGTCCAGTTTGGTCCAGGCGTTGGTGTAGATGCGGTTGAGGAACTCGCGGGCGTCCGGGCCCTGGATGTCGATCTTGCCCAGGGTGGAGGCGTCCAGCAGGCCCACGCTGTCACGCACGGCCTTGCATTCGCGGGCCACGGCGGAGTGCATGTTTTCGCCGCGTTGCGGGAAGTACCACGGGCGCTTCCACTGGCCGACGTCTTCGAATTCCGCGCCATTCTTCACGTGCCAGGCATGCAGGGCAGTGAAGCGCACCGGTTCGAACAGGTGGCCGCAGTGACGCCCGGCAATGGCACCGAAGGTGATCGGCGTGTAGTTGGGGCGGAACATGGTGGTGCCCATCTCGGTGATCGAGATGCCACGGCTGCGGGCCGCGATGGCCAGGCCATTGATGTTGCCCAGCTTGCCCTGGTCGGTGCCGAAGCCCAGCGCGGTGTAGCGCTTCACGTGTTCCACCGACTCGAAGCCTTCGCGGGTCGCCAGTTCGATGGCGGCGGCGGTGACGTCGTTCTGCTGGTCGACGAATTGCTTCGGCGCCCGGGCAGTCGGCTTGTCGTGGGGCACCTGGAACAGCGCCACGGTCGGTTCTTCCTGACGGTTCAAGGCCTTCGGCACGGTGCCTTCGACAATCTTGAAGCCGGCCTCGGCAGCAGCGCGTGCGCCGCCTTCGAAACCGTCCGACAGCGCGTCGGCCAGGTTGAACACGCCATTGATGCCGCCCACGCACACGCGTTTCTGCGGAGCATCGCCGGGCACGAAGGCGAGGATGTCTTCACGCCACACCGGCTTGCCGCCCAGGTGCGAGGCCAGGTGCACCACCGGGCTGTAGCCGCCGGAGCTGCCGATCAGGTCGCACTCCAGCCATTCGCCAGGGCTGGTGACTTTGTGGCCCTTGACGTCGATGGCGGCGACGCGGGCAGCGGTCACGTGCTTGCTGCCGCGCGACTCGATCACGGCGCTGGAGGTGAGGATGCGAATGCCCTTGGCACGCGCTTCTTCCACCAGGGCGCCACGCGGGTTGTGGCGGGCATCAGCCACGGCCACCACTTGCAGGCCGGCGTCGAACCAGTCCAGGGCCACGCGGTAGGCGTAGTCGTTGTTGGTGGACAGCACCAGCTTCTTGCCCGGTGCCACGCCGTAGCGGCGCACGTAGGTCGAGATGGCGCCGGCCAGCATGTTGCCCGGCACGTCGTTGTTGCCGTACACCAGCGGACGCTCGTGGGCGCCGGCGGCCAGCACCACGCGCTTGGCGCGCACACGGTGGATGCGCTGGCGCACCTGGCCGATCGGGGCGCGGTCGCCCAGGTGGTCGGTGAGGCGCTCGTGAATGGTCAGGAAGTTGTGGTCGTGGTAGCCGTTGACGGTGGCACGCGGCAGCAGGGTGACGTTGGCCAGGCCCTTGAGCTCGTTGACCACCTGCACCACCCACTCGACGGCGGGCTTGCCGTCCAGGCTTTCGCGGGTGTCGAGCAGGCTGCCGCCGAACTCTTCCTGCTCATCGGCGAGGATGACCCGGGCACCGCTGCGCGCGGCTGCCAGGGCAGCGGCCAGGCCAGCAGGGCCGGCGCCGACGATCAGCACGTCGCAGTGCTGGTTGAAGTTGTCGTAGGTGTCCGGGTCGTTCTCGGTCGGCGAGCGGCCCAGGCCGGCGGCCTTGCGGATGTACTTCTCGTAGGTCATCCAGAAGGACTGCGGGTACATGAAGGTCTTGTAGTAGAAGCCCGGCGGCATCAGCTTGCCGCCGACCTTGCCGAGGATGCCCATCATGTCGTTGTTGACGTTCGGCCAGCCGTTGGTGCTGGTGGCCACCAGGCCCTGGTACAGCGCCTGTTGGGTGGCGCGTACGTTGGGAATCTGGGTGGCTTCGGTGGCACCGATCTGCAGGATGGCGTTCGGCTCTTCGGTACCGGCGGCGATGATGCCGCGAGGGCGCGAGTACTTGAAGCTGCGGCCGACGATGTCGACGCCGTTGGCCAGCAAGGCGGCGGCCAGGGTGTCGCCTTCATAGCCGGTGTAGCTCTGGCCGTTGAAGGTGAAGGTGATTTTCTTGCTGCGATCGATGCGACCGCCGCTGGACAGGCGATTGACCTGGCTCATGCTTTATCTCCCGCGGCCGTGAACTGGGGCTTGGTGCCGATCGGATAGGTTTCGAGAATCTCGTACGTCACCGTGTCGCGGGTGGCGTTGAAGTACTGGCGGCAGCCGGCGGCGTGAATCCACAGTTCGTGGTGCAGGCCACGGGGGTTGTCGCGGAAGAACATGTAGTCGCCCCACTGCTCGTCGGTGCAGGCGCCAGGGTCCAGCGGGCGCGGGATGTGGGCCTGGCCGGAGCTGTGGAACTCTTCTTCGGAGCGCAGTTCGCCGCAATGAGGACAGAAGATATGCAACATGAAGGACTTCTCCTGTAATTAGTGGGCGACCGCGGCAGCGCCGTGTTCGTCGATCAGCGCGCCGTTGTGGAAACGCTCGATGGAAAATGGCTTGGCCAGCGGGTGCATCTCGCCCTTGGCCAGGCTGGCGGCAAAGACGTTGCCCGAGCCGGGGGTGGCCTTGAAGCCGCCGGTGCCCCAACCGCAGTTGAAGAACATGTTAGGCACCGGAGTCTTGGAGATGATCGGGCAAGCGTCCGGGGTGGTGTCGACGATGCCGCCCCACTGGCGGTTCATGCGCACGCGCGACAGCACCGGGAACATCTCGACGATGGCCTGGATGGTGTGCTCGATCACCGGGTACGAGCCGCGCTGGCCGTAGCCGACCCAGCCGTCGATGCCGGCGCCGATCACCAGGTCGCCCTTGTCGGACTGGCTGATGTAGCCGTGCACGGCGTTGGACATGATCACGCTGTCGATGATGGGTTTGATCGGTTCCGACACCAGCGCCTGCAACGGGTGGGATTCCACTGGCAGGCGGAACCCGGCCAGCTTGGCCATGTGCCCGGAGTTACCGGCGGTCACCACGCCGACGCGCTTGGCGCCGATGAAGCCCTTGTTGGTCTCGACGCCAATGCACACGCCGTTTTCCTTGCGGAAGCCGATCACTTCGGTCTGCTGGATCAGGTCCACGCCCAGGGCGTCGGCGGCCCGGGCGAAGCCCCAGGCCACGGCGTCGTGACGGGCCACGCCGCCGCGGCGTTGCACGGTGGCGCCGATGATCGGGTAGCGGGTGTTCTTCGAGCAGTCCAGGTACGGAATCTCGTCGGCCACCTGCTTGCCGTTCAGCAGTTCGCCATCGACGCCGTTGAGGCGGTTGGCGCTGACGCGGCGCTCGGAGTCCCGCATGTCCTGCAGGGTGTGGCACAGGTTGTAGACGCCGCGCTGGCTGAACATGACGTTGTAGTTGAGGTCCTGGGACAGGCCTTCCCACAGCTTCATGGCGTGTTCGTACAGGTGGGCCGATTCGTCCCACAGGTAGTTGGAGCGCACGATGGTGGTGTTGCGGGCGGTGTTGCCGCCGCCCAGCCAGCCCTTCTCCACCACCGCGACGTTGGTGATGCCGTGTTCCTTGGCCAGGTAGTAGGCCGTGGCCAGGCCGTGCCCGCCGCCGCCGACGATAACCACGTCGTAGACCTTTTTAGGCGTTGGCGTGCGCCACATGCGCTGCCAGTTCTCGTGGTGGCTGAGGGAGTGTTTGAGAAGGCCGAAGCCCGAATAACGTTGCATAGGGTTCTACTCCAGCTCAGCGGTAAACCGGGAAGTCAGCGCACAGGGCGGCGACGTTCTTGGCCACATCGGCTTCCACGTCGGCGTCGCCCAGGTTGTCGAGGATGTCGCAGATCCAGCCAGCCAGCGCGGTGCACTGGGCCACCTTGAAGCCACGGCTGGTGACAGCCGGGGTGCCGATGCGCAGGCCCGAAGTCACGAACGGCGACTGTGGGTCGTTGGGTACGGCGTTCTTGTTGACGGTGATGTGCGCGCGGCCCAGGGCGGCGTCGGCGTCCTTGCCGGTCAGGCCCTGGCGAATCAGGCTGACCAGGAACAGGTGGTTGTCGGTGCCGCCGGAGACCACGTCGTAGCCGCGGTCCACGAACACGCCGGCCATGGCCTGGGCGTTGTCGATCACTTGTTGCTGGTAAGCCTTGAAGCCAGGCTCCAGGGCTTCCTTGAAGCACACGGCCTTGGCGGCTATGACGTGCATCAGCGGGCCGCCCTGGCCGCCGGGGAATACCGCGGCGTTGAGCTTCTTCTCCAGGGCTTCGTTGGCACGCGCCAGGATCAGGCCGCCACGCGGGCCGCGCAGGGTCTTGTGGGTGGTGGTGGTGACCACGTCGGCGAACGGAATCGGGTTGGGGTACAGGCCGGCGGCGACCAGGCCAGCCACGTGGGCCATGTCGACGAACAGGTAGGCACCGACCTTGTCGGCGATCGCGCGGAAGCGCGGGAAGTCCAGGGTCTTGGAGTAGGCCGAGAAGCCGGCGATGATCATTTTCGGCTGGTGTTCGACGGCCAGGCGTTCCACTTCGTCGTAGTCGATCAGGCCGGTGTCGGTGTCGATGCCGTACTGCACGGCGTTGTACAGCTTGCCGCTGAAGCTGACCTTGGCGCCATGGGTCAGGTGGCCGCCGTGGGCCAGGCTCATGCCCAGCACGGTGTCGCCGGCCGCCAGCAGCGCCAGGTACACCGCGGCGTTGGCCTGGCTGCCCGAGTGCGGCTGGACGTTGGCGTAGTCGGCGCCGAACAGCTGCTTGGCGCGGTCGATGGCCAGCTGCTCGACCTTGTCCACGTGCTCGCAGCCACCGTAGTAGCGCTTGCCCGGGTAGCCTTCGGCGTACTTGTTGGTCAAACCGCTGCCCTGGGCCTGCATCACGCGCTTGCTGGTGTAGTTTTCCGAGGCGATCAGCTCGATGTGATCTTCCTGACGCTGTTCCTCGGCATTCATTGCCGCCAGCAGTGCATCGTCATAACCCTGGATCTGGTCTTGCTTGCTGAACATCGCGATCTCCCAGCGGCGGCGCGGCGCCTGTCGTATTGGTCGGGAGCGGCCTTCTGGCAGCCCCCTTTGAGTGCGATGGTAGGGCTGGCGCCTATAGGCCAGATGCCTGCGCGCGCCACACAAAGGTGCGTTAACGACATACAGCTCATGTAGCCGCTGCCGAAGGCTGCGCTGGACGGTGTGAACCCTGAAAATCTCCAGCGGGGCGCAGGGCCAGCGCAGCCTGGCGGCAGCGGCTACGGTGGTTGGCGCGTTGTAACAAGTGCCCCATAGGCGCCGCGTGGACGGTGGTTTACAGTGACCGGCTAGACGATCACAAGGAACCGGCCATGAACGAGCAAAGCCAGCAGTTTGCCAGTGACAACTATTCGGGCATCTGCCCCGAAGCCTGGGCGGCCATGGAACAGGCCAACCACGGCCACGAGCGTGCCTACGGCGACGACCAGTGGACCGCCCGCGCCGCCGACCACTTCCGCCGCCTGTTCGAGACCGACTGCGAGGTGTTCTTCGCCTTCAACGGCACCGCCGCCAACTCCCTGGCGCTGTCGTCGCTATGCCAGAGCTACCACAGCGTCATCTGCTCGGAGACCGCCCACGTCGAAACCGACGAATGCGGCGCACCAGAGTTTTTCTCCAACGGCTCCAAGCTTTTGACCGCCCGCAGCGAGAACGGCAAGCTGACCCCCGACGCCATCCGCGAAGTGGCGCTCAAGCGCCAGGACATTCACTACCCCAAGCCACGGGTGGTCACCCTCACCCAGGCCACCGAAGTGGGCAGCGTGTACCGCCCCGACGAGCTGAAAGCCATCAGCGCCACCTGCAAGGAACTGGGCCTGAACCTGCACATGGACGGCGCCCGCTTCGCCAACGCCTGCGCCACCCTGGGTTGTTCACCGGCCGAACTGACCTGGAAGTCGGGCGTGGACGTGCTGTGCTTCGGCGGCACCAAGAACGGCATGGCCGTGGGCGAGGCCATCCTGTTCTTCAAGCATGAATTGGCGGTGGATTTCGATTATCGCTGCAAGCAGGCCGGCCAGCTGGCGTCGAAGATGCGCTTCCTGTCGGCGCCCTGGGTGGGCCTGCTGGAAAACGACGCCTGGCTCAAGCACGCCCGCCACGCCAACCATTGCGCGCAGCTGCTGAGCCAGCTGGTGGCGGACATTCCCGGGGTGGAACTGATGTTCCCGGTGGAAGCCAACGGGGTGTTCCTGCAAATGTCCGAGCCAGCCCTTGAGGCGTTGCGTGGCAAGGGCTGGCGCTTCTACACCTTCATCGGCAGCGGCGGCGCGCGGTTCATGTGTTCGTGGGACACCGAAGAGGCGCGGGTGCGGCAGCTGGCAGCGGATATTCGCCAGGTGATGAGCTGATCCTCACAGCTTGAACCCACCCATCTGCCGCGCCAGGTCGTCGGCCAGGCGGCTCAGGGCCTGGCACTCTTCGCGGCCGCTGCGCACCTCGCCGGCCGTGGCCCGTGCCAGGTCGGAGATGCCCTGGACGTTGCGGTTGATCTCCTCGGTCACCGCCGTCTGCTCCTCGGTGGCGGTGGCCACCTGGTGGTTCATGTCGCTGATGCGCTCCACCTGCCCGGTGATGGCGGTCAGCGACTCGCCGGTGCGCTGACTCGACGCCACGCCGGTCCCCGTGGCCGCCTGGCCGCTGTGCATGGACGCCACCGCGTGCTCGGCACCCTGTTTCAGGCGACCGATCATCTTCTGGATTTCGTCGGTGGAGGCCTGGGTGCGCTGCGCCAAGGTGCGCACCTCGTCCGCCACCACGGCGAAACCACGGCCCATCTCCCCTGCCCGCGCGGCTTCGATGGCTGCGTTCAGCGCCAGCAGGTTGGTCTGTTCGGAAATACCACGGATCACCGCCAGCACCTGATCGATGGAGCCCACCTGCTCGGCCAGTTCGCTGACCGCGCCGGCGGCGCTGCCGATTTCCACCGACATGCCCTCGATGTGGGCAATCGAGCGGCCGACGATATCCCTTGCCTGCAAAGCTTCATCGCGAGCGGTCTGCGAGGCCTCGGCGGCGCTGCCGGCGTTGCGGGCGATCTCCTGCACGGTGAGGCCCATCTCGTGCACGGCGGTGGCTACCATGTCGGTCATTTCCTGCTGGCGGCCGGCACGATCGGCGGTGTTGTCCACCACTTTCGCCACCTGGCCGACGCTGCCACGCAGCCGTTCGCTGGTGGCCAGCACTTCGGCGATCAGGTCACGCTGGCTGCCCAGGAAGCGGTTGAAGCCGCGCGCCAGGTCGCCCAGTTCGTCGGCACGCGAATCGTCCAGGCGGTGGGTCAGGTCGCCGCCGCCACTGCCGATGGCCACCAGCGCGGCGGTCACCTGGCGAATCGGCCGCACCAGCCCGCGCGCCAGCAGCACCACCAACAGCAGGCACACCAGCGCCACCGCCAGGCCGATCAGGCTGGTCAGCCACAGGGCCTGGCGCGCCTGGGCATAGATCTGCGCTTCCGGCACTTCGGCCACCAGGCTCCAGTTCAGGTCACGCAAAGGCAAGGCCAGGGCCAGGTAGGCTTCGCCGTCACGCTGGAAGCGCCCGGTGGTCAGGCCGCTGTGGCCGAGCACGGCCTTGGCCGCGTCGGGGCCGATCTGTTCGGCCAATTGGCGCTTGCCGCTGAGGTCGGCCTGGGGGTGCACCTGGATCAGGCCGTCGTTGCGCACCAGGAACACCTTGCCGCGCTCGCCGAAGCTGTAGTTGTGGATCAACCCGGACAACTCGCCCAGGCTCAGGCCCAGGCCGGCGATGCCCAGGGTCTTGCCGGCCTGCTGCACGCGCAGGTCGATGAACAGCGTCGGTGCGCCGGTGGCGGTGTCGTTATCGATGTTGAGGGTGCGCGGCTTGCCGCTGTCGAGAAACTGGTAGAACCAGCTGTCCTGGGGGTTGTTGCGGCTGAGGGTACGGTCCAGGCCCTTCTCGGTGTAGTAGTGGTTGCTGCTGGCGCTGGCGATCAGCGCGGTGAACGCCTGGTGCTGGCCACGCACGCCGTCGAGGTACTGGGTGAATGATGGCAATTGGGCACTATTTTCGCCCTCCGCCAGCCACTGCTGCACCAGGGTGTTGCTGGCGATGTCGTCGGCCGCGGTCAGTGGCTTGGCCAGGATGCGCTCGATGTCGTTGCGCATGGCCTCGATGCTGGCCGGCAAGGCTGTTTCCAATAGATACGTCTGGGCCAGGCGGTTGACCACCGCGGTGTAGATGCCCACCACGATGAGGATGCTGACCAGCAGGGCCGTGCCCATGCTGAGGATCAATTGCCATTGAATACTGCGGCGCCACAACTGCATGGGTGTAACCCTCTGAATGTCTACATCGGCAAGACTGCAACAGCCGTGCCGATTGTATACATTACCCAGACGAACGGTTACACAATAGTGCAAAGGCCCCGCCGCCGCTGGCGGGGCGCTTACCTTCAGCCGTGGCTGATGGTGTTCTTGATCACATCAACCGTGGCGTTGACTTGCTCTTGATAACGGTTGAGCGCCTCGCTGTGCTGCTGCTGCATTTCCAGCTGCTTGGAGCACAGGTTCAGCGCCGCCAGCACCAGCAACTTGTCGCCGATGAGGGAGGGGTACTTGCGTTTGGTCTCGGCCAACGACGCATTGAGCAGGCGAGTGGCGTCGAGCAGTTTCTGCTCTTCACCCGGCGGCGCCTTGAGCGAGTAGTCATTGCCCAGGATCGACACGACCTTGATCGACTCCTGGCCGGTACTCATGCGCTCACGGCACCAGCGCTAGCGCGCTGAACCAGGGCCTGGATACGCGAGACAGTGGAGGTCTGCTTCTCTTCCTGCTCCATCAGGGTCAGTTGCAGGGACTCGTTCTCTTCCTTGGCCTGGGCCAGTTGAGCGGTGATTTGAGCGTTGTTTTCGGTGAGGACGCGGTTCTGTTCAACCAGTTCGCTGACCAGTTGTTCCAGTTGGCTCAGAGTTGTTTCCAGCATGATGATTTCTCGGCAGGTTCAAAGGGCGGTAACGATAAAGAAAAGTCGCCGCGCAGGCCAGGGTTTATAAGGCTTGGGACCATGAAATACGCGGTTGCGACCTTCCCTGGCCAAGCTCCGGGCCAAACCCGAAACAGACCCTGATGGACCGGCATATGCCCATTCGGTTCCGGCCCGGGCCCATCCCTGCGACAAATGGCCCCTAAAGACTGGCGCCCAGCGTCCGATAGTCATGGCAAATCTGTTTGTGTCGCAAGGACCGCGCGCCCTCATCTGGAACCCGCCATGTCCCTACGCAACATGAATATCGCGCCCCGCGCGCTGTCCGGCTTCGCCTTCATCGGCGCGCTGATGATCATCCTCGGCGTCTTCGCCCTCGTGCAGATGGGTAACATCCGCAAGGCCGGCGAAGAGATCGAGGGCAACACCCTGCCCAGCATCGCCAACCTCGACCAGATCACCCAGATGACCCTGCGCATGCGGGTGCTGGCCTACCGCCTGCTGTCCAACCGCGACGCCCAGACCCAGGCCGACACCCTCAAGCTGCTGGACTCGCGCAACCAACTGATCGCCAAGGCCCAGGCCGCCTACGAACCGCTGATCGCCGGCCCTGAAGAGCGTGCGGCCTACGGGCAGCTGAAAAACGCGCTGGACGAATACCACGAGCTGGAAATGCGCATGCGCGCGGCCAACAGCGCCAACGACCTGGACACCCTGCGCAAGGTGGTCAACGGTGACCTGCAGGACAACTCGGCCCGGGTCAACACCGCCCTGGACAACCTGGTGACCATCAACACCCAGCAGACCGCCGACATGAACAACGCCGCGGCCGCCCAGTACTCCTCGGCCTTCACCCTGGTGGTGACGCTGCTGATCATCGCCGCGGTGCTGACCTTCCTGTTCGCCTGGCTGCTGACCCGCAGCATCGTCGGGCCGATCGACCAGGCCCTGGCCGCCGCCGAGCAGATCGCCGAAGGCAACCTGACCCGCCCGATCCACGTGGAAGGCCGCGACGAAGCCGCCCGCCTGCTGATCGCCATGGAGAAGATGCAGGAAAAACTGCGCGACACCCTGCAGCGCATCTCCGGCTCGGCCACCCAACTGGCCTCCGCTGCTGAAGAGCTGAACAGCGTCACCGACGAAAGCGCCCGTGGCCTGACCCAGCAGAATCACGAAATCGAGCAGGCCGCCACCGCCGTCAACGAGATGACCAGCGCCGTGGAAGAAGTGGCGCGCAACGCCGTCAGCACCTCGGAAGCCTCCAAGGACGCCACCAGCTCGGCCAGCGACGGCCGCGACCTGGTGCAGGAAACCGTGGGCGCCATCGAGCGCATGAGCGCCGACGTGCAGAGCACCGCCGACCTGATCGGCAACCTGGCGGACGAGTCCCGCGACATCGGCAAGGTGCTGGACGTGATTCGTGGCCTGGCCGACCAGACCAACCTGCTGGCCCTGAACGCCGCCATCGAAGCCGCCCGCGCCGGTGAAGCCGGCCGTGGTTTCGCTGTGGTGGCCGACGAAGTGCGGGCCCTGGCGCACCGCACCCAGCAGTCCACTGCCGAGATCGAACGCATGATCGGCAGCATCCAGGGCGGCACCGAGCAGGCGGTGAATTCGATGCGCAACAGCACCGAGCGCGCCGAGTCGACCCTGAACATCGCCAAGGGCGCCGGCATGGCCCTGGACACCATCAACGGTGCCATCGTGCAGATCAACGAGCGCAACCTGGTGATCGCCAGCGCGGCGGAAGAGCAGGCCCAGGTGGCCCGCGAAGTGGACCGCAACCTGGTGAACATCCGCGACCTGTCGGTGCAATCGGCCGCCGGCGCCACCCAGACCACCGCGGCCAGCGCCGAGCTGTCGCGCCTGGCGGTGGACCTGAACAACATGGTGGCGCGTTTCAGCCTGTAACAGAAACACCGTAGCCGCTGCCGTCAGGCTGCGCTGGCCCTGTGCCTCACTGAAGATCTCCAGTGTTCATCAGGGCCAGCGCAGCCTGGCGGCAGCGGCTACAGCTTTGGATCAATACTCGATCCGCACATCTCCCTTCGGCACGCTGCAGCACGACAGGATGTAGCCATCGGCAACGTCTTCGTCGGTGATGCCGCCGTTGTGCTCCATCTCCACCTCCCCGCCCAGCTTCATCACCTTGCAGGTGCCGCAGATGCCCATGCCGCAGGCCTTGGGAATCATCAGGCCGAGCTTGGCTGCGGCCGCGTGCACCGTTTCCCCCGGGGCCACGCGGATGCTCTTGCCGGCGGCGGTGAACTCCACCTGGTGCAGTTCGCTGGCATCGGGCTCCGGTGCCTCGGCGGCCTGTTCGGCATTCTCCACCGCGTCGGCGCGGGCTTCGGGCGGCGTGGCGCCGAACGACTCCTCGTGGTAGCGCGACATGTCGTAGCCGGCCGCCTCCAGCAGGCGCTTCACCGCGTTCATGTACGGCGTGGGGCCGCAGCAGTAGATCTCGCGTTCCATGAAGTCGGCGGCAATCAGCTCCAGCAGCTTGTGGTTCAGGTAGCCGCGGTAGCCTGCCCATGGCTCTCCCAGCCCGTGCTTCTCGCAAATGATGTGCAGGCTGAAGTTGTCGATGCGCGACGCCATGTGTTCCAGCTCGCGGTGGTAAATGATGTCCTTGGGCGAGCGGGCGCTGTGCACGAAGACCATGTCGACGTTGGCGTTGGTGTCATAGAACCAGCGCGCCATGGACATCACCGGGGTAATGCCGACGCCACCGCTGAGGTACAGCACCTTGGGTGCCGGGAAGTCGATGGCATTGAACAGCCCCACCGGGCCGTGCACCGCCAGCTCCTGGCCTTCGTGCAGGGTGTCGTGCAGCCAGTTGGACACCCGCCCGCCGGGCACGCGCTTGATGGTAATGGAGAAGCTGTAGGGTACCGACGGCGAGCTGGAGATGGTGTAGGAACGCATCACCGGCTGGCCTTCGATTTCGAGCTCCAACGTCACGAACTGCCCCGGCTTGAAGAAGAACAGGATCGGCTGGTCGGCCATGAAACAGAAGGTGCGCACGTCCCAGGTTTCCTGGATGACCTTGACGCAACGGACCACATGGCGGCCATTGGCCCATGTCTGGGTGTTTACCGGGCTCAGGAAGCTGTTCGACATGCTCATCTCCACGGCCGACTGCCGGCCTCATGGGGAAGGATTCTGCGTGGGCCGTGTCGCTGTCACTTTCCTATCTGCGACATTCACATGCTTATGGCGACCAGCCCCATGGTGCAAGGGCTGGCGCGTCGGGAATGGATTGGGCCATGTCGCCCATGGATAAGGTTCGCGGCCACGGCGGACGCACACTCCACGGCAAATGAACCGCTGTAAATGAAGCCTTGCGTTGCAAACCGTATCAGCCACTTTTCGCGGCCGCACAGATGGCCATGAGGACACACACGATGGACGTTACCGCTACCCTGAGCCTGGGCGACCCGCTGGAACCCGCACGCAAGGCCACCGCTGAGATGCTCCAGACCCGGGAGCGCACGTTCTCGCTGCCGCAGCCGTTCTATAACGACGAGCGCCTGTTCGACATCGACATGCAGGAGATCTTCCAGAAGGAATGGCTGATCGCCGGCATGACCAGCGAGATTCCGGCCAAGGGCAACTTCATCACCCTGCAGATCGGCAAGAACCCGATCATCGTGGTGCGCGGCGCCGATGGCGTGGTGCATGCCTTCCACAACGTCTGTCGCCACCGCGGCTCGCGCCTGTGCACCAGCGAGAAAGGCAAGGTGGCCAAGCTGGTGTGCCACTACCACCAGTGGACCTACGAGCTGGACGGCCGCCTGCTGTTCGCCGGCACCGAGATGGGCGCCGGCTTCGACATGAAGCAGTACGGCCTGAAACCGGTGAACGTGAAGACCGCCGGCGGCTACATCTTCATCAGCCTGGCCCAGAACCCACCGGCCATCGACGAGTTCCTGCGCACGCTCGAGCACTACATGGAACCCTATGACATGGAGAACACCAAGGTGGCGATCACCACCACCCTGGTGGAAAAGGCCAACTGGAAGCTGGTGCTGGAAAACAACCGCGAGTGCTACCACTGCGGCGGCTCCCACCCCGAGCTGTTGAAAACCCTGCTGGAGTGGGACGACGTCACCGACCCGCGCGCCGACCAGGCCTTCAAGGACCACGTGGCGGCCAGCGCCGCCGCCTGGGAAGCCGAGAAGATCCCCTACGCCCACGCCAGCTTCGGCCTGCGCAACCGCATCGTGCGCATGCCGCTGCTCAAAGGCACCGTGTCCATGACCCTGGACGGCAAGGTCGGCTGCAAGAAGCTGATGGGGCGCATCCAGAACCCGGACCTGGGTTCCATGCGCATCCTGCACCTGCCGCACTCCTGGAACCACTGCATGGGCGACCATATCATCGTCTTCACCGTGTGGCCCATCAGCGCCCAGGAAACCGTGGTCACCACCAAGTGGCTGGTGCACAAGGACGCCGTGGAAGGCGTGGACTACGACGTGGACCGCATGCGCCAGGTGTGGGACGCCACCAACGACCAGGACCGCCGCCTGGCCGAGGAAAACCAGAAAGGCATCAACTCCACCGCCTACCAGCCCGGCCCGTACTCCAAGACCTACGAGTTTGGCGTGGTGAACTTCATCGACTGGTACAGCGAGCGCATGCTCAGCAACCTTGGGGCCGCGCCAGCGCCGTACCTGAAGGGCGTGGCGGTGCACGAGTAGTTTCCCTCCCAGACGCCTGGCGGCTTGCTGTAGAAGCTGCCGCCAGGCATGCGCAAACTTGTACCTGTTAGTTCTGACAGTTACCGCCCGCCGCTGTACATGCTCCACTACCCCCTGATGACAGCCAACACAAACCATATCAGCGGGGAGAAAAACCATGAGCTACTACGAAAACGTGCGCGGAACCGTCAAATCCTTTGACGAAGAAAAGGGTTATGGCTTTATCACACCGGACATCGGAGGGCCGGACTTTGGTGGCCAAGACCTAGTGGTTCATTACAAGGTCATCGATAGGGAAGGTTTCAAGACCTTAAGGCCAGGTGAGCGAGTCATTTTCCATGTACAGAAACTGGCTTCGGGCGTGTGGAGGATCGAGTGGTGCGGCATGCTCGAGGCCTAAATCTCAACCAGACTGTCGCTGCTGCCGCTAGCGGTCTGCTACAAAGTCACCAACCCATCTGATCAAAATTCGATCAACACCCATCGCGGCCTTGCCCTGCTGGCCCTGCAGCCTTGCACCAACATCTTATCCACAGCCAGGCCCACAGCAAATGTGGGCAACTGCTGCCCGCCTGTGCAAGAAACCCAAGAAAAACCGTGACTTATTCAGAATCACCTTCCCCAGCGCCAATTGATCAAAAATCGATCAAAGCTCCGTAGGCCACGCGTTACAAGGCCTGTAGCCATAGGCGAACACCTTATCCACAGTTACGCCAACAGACTTTGTGCGCAAGTTTGACGCCCTGCCCCAGGCCCTGTGGAAAACCGCTGAAACCCGCGGTTTATTGGGATTCCAGCGCCTGTATCAGCCAAAACCATCATTTTGCTCAAAAAACGACCAAACCTGTGCGAGCCTTGCCACGCAAGGCTCCCAGCGTTACGCGAACAGATTATCCACAGAGGCACCAACAAGGATTGTGGGAAACATTCGCTGGCCACCGGGTTTTACCCACAGCGAAAACCGCTAAAAAACAGCCACTTACCTTGGTCATTTAATGATCAAAGCGCTGCAGCCCTTGATCCGCCTGGATCCTGGCGAAGCACGAACAACTTATCCACACGCCCACCCACACGGAATGTGGGCAACTGGGGCCAACACCCCCTACACCTGTCGGGGTTGCCGCGCACCAGGTCCTTGATCAATCTGTTTGCACCAATAAAAGGGATAGCCCATGCACTCGGATAGCCTCATCGCCGCCCTCGCCATCGCCCTGCTGCTGGGCATCAGCCTCGCCAGCGCCGAACCCCACACCGACTGGCAGGAGGTGCTCCAGGTAGGGCTGCCGCTGTGCCTGGCAGGGGTGGTGACGGTGGCCTACTGGTTGCGTCGCCAGCAGCCGCGGCGTGCCAGGCCGGTGCAGCCACGGGGGTTGTTCATGGTGTGGGTGAATATTCGGTGGGAAGGGTTGGGGCGGCGGGGAGCCTGATGCGCAGATCCTGTGACGCAGCCTTCGGCAGCTGCTACGGGGCACAGGCCGCGTCACGGGTTGGGGAATGGCTGAGCGCGTTGGTCAGCGCACCACCCCCTCCTCCACCAACAACTTCAATATCGCCTGCGCGCCTTCCTGGGCACTCACGCCCTTGAGCACCTGCCCGCCGCCACCGCTGGCCTTGGCGGTGGCGGCTTTCATGCGGTCGGCGCCGCTCTTGGCCTTGATCACTTTCAAGCGCTTGGGCCGCGGTTTGGCGGGGCTGAGTTCGGCGCCTGTGGATAACGGGTCTTCGACGATTTCCACCCGGTCCACCTGGAACTGGCCGCGCTGGGCGGGGCCGTAGGCGCTCTGGCGGGCCTTGGGGGCGGCGTTGTCGACGGTGGCCAGCAGCGGCAGGCGCACCTTGAGGCGCCGGCGCTGGCCGCGCGGCAGGGCTTGCAGCACCTGGGCGACGCCGTTGCTTACCGACTCCACTTCGGCAAGGCCGGTAACCAGCGGCCAGCCGAGCTGCTCCGCCAGCAGGAACGGCAGCATGCCCGAGCCTTCGCCGGTTTCCGCCTGGCTGCCGGCCAGCACCAGTTGCGCGCCAACGTCGTGCAGGTAGTTGGCCAGGGCCGGCAGCACGTCGCTGCCCGGCGGTTGTTCGAGCACGTCCATGTGCGCCAGGCCCATGCCCAGGTAGCTGCGCAGGGCCGGCTCGCGGACGTCGCCGGCGTGCACCACCTGCAAGTTATCCCCAGCCAGCTGCAGGCCCAGTTCTACCGCGCGGGCGTCCTGTTCGGCACGGCGGCTGCGGCCGGAGGTAGGGTGGGCGCCGACGGAGACCAGGCTGACGACTTTCATGTTCATGTGCACCTCAGGCGGCATCGCGCTTGGCTTGGTTACGGTAGGCGTCCACGGCGGCGATCAGCGCCTTGAGCAGCTCGCCGCTGTCGCCGATCACCGAGAGGTCGGCGCGCTTGATCATGTCGCAACCGGGGTCGAGGTTGATGGCAATGACCTTGTCACAGGCGCCGATGCCCTGCAGGTGCTGGATGGCGCCGGAGATGCCGACGGCCACGTAGACCCGCGCGGTGACCCAGGTGCCGCTGGCGCCCACCTGGCGGTCGCGGGTCATGAAGCCATCGTCCACGGCCACCCGCGAGGCGCCCTCGGTGGCGCCCAGGGCCGCGGCGGTGCTGTGGAACAGCTCCCAGTCGCGCACGCCGTTGCCGCCGGAGAAGATGAACTCGGCCTCGGCCATGGGAATGGCGGCCGGGTCCACGGCTACCGCACCCAGGTCTTCGATGCGCGACAGGCTGCGCGCCACGCTTGTGGATAACTGCACCGGCAGCGCCTCGTGGCGGCTTTCATCCACCGGCTCGGCGCATTCGGCCGCAGCCAGGATCAGCCGTGGCAAGATGCGGCTGATGTCCTGCTGGCCGGCGCCAGCGCGGCCCACGCAACGGCCGTCCTTGACCTGCCAGATGCGCGTGGCCGGGCGCTCGCCCAGGCTGGCACCCAGGCGCCGGCCCAGCTCGCCGCCACCGCTGCGGCTGTCGGGCAGCAGCCAATGGCGCGGGTTGAACTGGTTATCCACGGCGCGCAGGCCCTGGATGCGTTGCTCGGGGGCGTAGCCGTCGTATTCGTCGCCGCTGATTTCCAGCAGGCGGTCGACACCGGCGGTGGAGAAACTGGTTTCCTTGTGCTCGCCAAAGACGATCGCCAGCACTGCGCCGTCGCTGCCCGCCAGCTGATGGGCCAGGCCCAGCAGGTCGCGGTCGTGGCTGCTGAGGCGGCCACCGACCATGTCCGGCACCACGGCGATGTAGAACGCCGGCTCCGGCACTCGATGCAGCGGCAACAGCACCTCCACGGCCGCTGAGCGCTTGCTCGTGCCGCCCTGTTGCGCGCCGCTGCGGTCAATGCGCTTGATGCCATTGGGGCCGATGAAGCCCACGGCATGGGGGTTCTTGCGGATGACGCCCGCAGGCCCCATCCAGGACGCCTGCACCGGCTGCATGGCCGCGTGCAGCGGATGCAGGCGGTTGCGGGCGATCCTCTCGGCCCGCGGGTCGCGGCGAATAATGTCGCTCATCAGTGCACCTCCGCAGGGATACGTTTAGCCGGCATTGGCTTTGCCGTCGCTGCCTCTTCCACCAGCGCATCAGCCACCAGTTCGGCGATGTCCTTGATCAGGGGGCGGGGCTCGACCACGCCCTCGAGCATGGCCGTGCACTGTGGGCAACCCACGGCCACCAGCTCGGCCTGGGTCTCGCGGATGTCGTCCATGCGCATGTCGGGGATACGCTGCTTGCCGGGAATGTCGGTGATCGGCGCACCGCCACCGCCACCGCAGCAGCGCGAGCGGAAGCCGGAACGCTGCATTTCGCGCACCTCGATGCCCAGGGCCTTGAGCACGTCGCGCGGGGCCTGGTATTCGCCGTTGTAGCGGCCCAGGTAGCACGGGTCGTGGTAGGTAACGCTGCCGCCCTTGTGCTGGCCCAGGCTGAGCTTGCCCGCAGTGACCAGTTCGGCCATGAAGGTGCTGTGGTGCAGCACCTCGTACTTGCCATTGAAGGCACCGTATTCGTTTTTCAGCACGTGGAAGCTGTGCGGGTCGCAGGTGACGATGCGGCTGAAGCTGTACTTGGCCAGGGTCTGGATGTTGCGCTTGGCCAGGTGCTGGAACGTCGCCTCGTCGCCAAGGCGGCGGGCCACGTCGCCGCTGTCGCGCTCTTCCAGGCCCAGCACGGCGAAGTCGACCTTGGCCGCCTTCAGCACTTTGACGAAGGCGCGCAGGGTGCGCTGGTTGCGCATGTCGAAGGCACCGTCACCGACCCAGAACAGCACGTCGGCGGTCTTCTTCTCGCTCATCACGTTGAGGTTCAGGTCAGCCGCCCAGTTCATCCGCCCGCCGGGGTTGAAGCCGCCGGGGTTGTCGGTGGCGATCAGGTTGTCGAGCACCTCGGCGCCCTTGTTCGGGGTAGCGCCTTTTTCCAGGGTGAGGTGGCGGCGCATGTCGACGATGGCGTCGACGTGCTCGATCATCATCGGGCACTCCTCCACGCAGGCGCGGCAGGTGGTGCACGACCACAGGGTTTCGGCGTCCACCAGGCCGTTGACGATGGGCTGGTGCGGGTTGCCACCGTGCTCGCCGATTGGCTTGCCCGGGTAGGGGCTGCCGGCGAACTGGGCGTCAGTGCCACCGGCCAGGCCCACGACCATGTCCTGAATCAGCTTTTTCGGGTTCAGCGGCTGGCCGGCGGCGAACGCCGGGCAGGCGGCCTCGCACTTGCCGCACTGCACGCAGGCGTCGAAGCCCAGCAGCTGGTTCCAGGTGAAGTCCTTGGGTTTTTCCACGCCCAGCGGCGCAGCCGGGTCGGCCAGGTTCAACGGCTTCAGGCCGGTGGAACGGCCGCCGCCAAAGCGCTCGGCGCGACGGTGCCAGGCCAGGTGCAAGGCACCGGCGAAGGCGTGCTTCATGGGCCCGCCCCAGGTCATGCCGAAGAACAGCTCGGACACGCCCCACAGCACGCCCACCGCCAGAACCGCCGCCAACACCCAGCCGCCGAAGTCGGCAGGCAGGATGCCAGCCACCGGCAGGGTCAGCAGGAAGAAGCTTGCAGAGAACGCCAGCAGGCTTTTCGGCAGCCGCGTCCATGGGCCTTTCGACAGCCGTGAAGGTGGGTTCAGCCGGCGCTTGAAGACGAACACGGCGCCGACGAACATCACCACGGTGGCGAACAGCAGCGCGTAGCCAAGGATGCGGTTATGCAGGCCGAAGCCGTGCACCAGGATCGCCAGGACGATGGACAGCACCGCGCCACCGGCCGTGGCCACGTGGGTGTTGGCGATGTATTTGTCGCGCGCCACCACGTGGTGCAGGTCGACCATGTAGCGCCGCGGCATGGCCAGCAGGCCGCCCAGCAGGTCGACCGCAGCCGGCCGGCCCTGGCGCCACAGGCGCACCCGGTGCACGGCGCCGAGCACGCCGAGGGCCAGGGCGGCGAATAGCAGGATGGGGAGGATAGTGTTCAGCATGATGCAGGCTCCCAAGAACAATGAGCGTCCTGGTAAAAAAGGGACACTGTGGGAGCTGGCTTGCCAGCGAGCTTTTGAGGGCCCAGAAAAGCTCGCTGGCAAGCCAGCTCCCACAGGTGGTCACGTCAGGATCAGAAGTCCTTGCACAGGCGCAGGGCGTCGTAGATCGCCGCATGGGTGTTGCGCTGGGCCACGCAGTCGCCGATGCGGTACAGCAGGTAGCCATCGCCGGCCTGGCTCAGCGCCGGTTGCGGCTGGATGGCAAACAGCGCCTCGATGTCCATCTGGCCCTTGTTGCGCGACTCCTGCTTCAACTCGTAATAGAGCTTCTCGTCCGGCCGCACGCCGTTCTCCACCACCACCTGGTCCACCACGCGCTCTTCCTTGGCCCCGGTGTACTCGTTCTCCAGCACCGCCACCAGCTTGTCGCCCTCGCGGTAGACCTTTTCCAGCATGAAGTCGCCGGTCATGATCACTTCTTTCGGGTACATGCTGCGGTAGTAGGTGGGGAACGACGTACCTCCAATCGCCACGCCCGGCTTGATGTCGTCGGTGACGATCTCCACCTGGGCGCCCTTGTCGGCGAGGAAGTCGGCCACCGACATGCCGGTGAACTCGCAGATGGTGTCGTACACCAGCACGTTCTTGCCCGGTGCCACCTTGCCGTCCAGCACGTCCCAGCTGCTGACCACCAGGCCTTCTTCGGCGCCCCAGTGCTCGTTCTGCTCCAGGAACGGGTGGCCGCCCACGGCCAGCACCACCACGTCGGGGCGCAGGTCGCGAATGGTCGCCGCGTCGGCGGCAGTGCCCAGGCGCAGGTCCACCTTCAGGCGCGCCAGTTCCAGCTGGAACCAGCGGGTAATGCCGGCGATCTGGTCACGTTGCGGCGCCTTCGACGCCGTGGTGATCTGCCCGCCGATGAAGTCTTTCTTCTCGAACAGCGTCACGTCGTGGCCACGCTCGGCCGACACCCGCGCCGCTTCCATGCCCGCCGGGCCGGCACCGACAACCACCACCTTGCGTTTGGGCCCGGTGGATTTCTCGATGATGTGCGGCACGCCCATGTATTCACGCGAGGTGGCGGCGTTCTGGATGCACAGCACGTCCAGGCCCTGGTACTGGCGGTCGATGCAGTAGTTGGCGCCCACGCACTGCTTGATCTGGTCCACCTGGCCCATCTTGATCTTGGCGATCAGGTGCGGGTCGGCGATGTGCGCGCGGGTCATGCCGACCATGTCCACGTAGCCGCCTTCGAGAATGCGCGTGGCCTGGTTGGGGTCCTTGATGTTCTGCGCGTGCAGCACCGGCGCCTTCACCACTTCCTTGATACCAGCGGCCAGGTGCAGGAACGGCTCCGGTGGGTAACTCATGTTGGGGATAACGTTGGCCAGGGTGTTGTGGGTGTCGCAACCCGAGCCCACCACGCCAATGAAGTCGATCATGCCAGTGTCGTCGTAATACTTGGCGATCTGCTTCATGTCCTCGTGGCTGAGGCCATCGGGGTGGAATTCGTCGCCGCAGATGCGCAGGCCCACGCAGAAATCGGGGCCCACTTCCTTGCGCACGGCCTTGATCACTTCCAGGCCGAAGCGCATGCGGTTTTCAAAGCTGCCGCCCCATTCGTCGGTACGCTTGTTGACCCGCGGGCTCCAGAACTGGTCGATCATGTGCTGGTGCACCGCCGACAGCTCCACGCCGTCCAGGCCGCCGGCCTTGGCCCGCGCCGCAGCGCTGGCGTAGTTGCCGATCACGCGCCAGATTTCCTCGGGCTCGATGGTCTTGCAGGTGGCGCGGTGCACCGGCTCGCGGATGCCCGACGGCGACATCAGCGTGGGCCAGTGCTCGCCGTCCCAGCGCGAGCGTCTTCCCATGTGGGTAATCTGGATCATGATCTTGGCGCCATGCTTGTGCATGGCGTCGGCCAGGTTCTGGAAGTGCGGGATGATCTTGTCGGTGGCCAGGTTCACCGATTTCCACCAGCCCTGGGGGCTGTCGATGGCCACGCTGGACGAGCCGCCGCAGATCGCCAGGCCGATGCCGCCCTTGGCTTTCTCTTCGTAGTATTTGACGTAACGATCGGTGGTCATGCCGCCATCGGTGGCGTAGACCTCGGCGTGCGCGGTGCTGAGCACGCGGTTGCGGATCGTCAACTTGCCGATCTGGATCGGCTGGAACATCGCTTCGAAAGCCATGACGGTGTCCTCGACTTACAACGGCTTGACGGTGAACAGGCCATCTTCGTGGCCTTCTTCCGAACCGCCGTACACCTGCTCGGCGACGGTGCGGATGGCGCTGCCCTTGGCAGCCAGAATCTGGTCCATGGCGCCGGCGAACCAGCCGGTGAACATGTAGTCCACCTTGCGGCCGACCTTGCCGTACACGTACACGAAGCACGAGTGCTCAAGCTTGACGCTGGCGGTGCCTTTTTCCAGGTCGATGTCCTGGATCTTGAACAGGCCCCAGCCGCGTTGCGACAGGCGCTTCATGTAGTGCTCGAACACCGCCACGCCTTCCAGGCCATGGCATTCGGCTTCCTTCTCGCACCAGTGCCAGGCGGATTTATAGCCAGCCTTGTAGAGGATCTCGGCGTAGGCATCGGCGCCCAGTACTTCCTCGATGCCCATGTGGTTGTTGACAAAGAAATGCCGCGGTACGTACAGCATCGGCAGGGCGTCGGAGGTCCAGACACCGGTCTCGCTGTCGACTTCGATTGGCAATTGCGGGGCGATCTTGGCCATGGAAACTTAACTCCAGAAATTTGAAATAAGGGGGTGAGGCGGGTTAAGGCGTTACTCGCCCCACACGTCCTTCAGAACGTTGACCCAGTTTTCGCCCATGATCTTGCGCACCACGCGTTCGCTGTGGCCGCGCTTGAGCAGGGTCTCGGTCAGGTTCGGGAATTCGCCCACGGTGCGGATGCCCAGCGGGTTGATGATCTTGCCGAAGTTGGTCAGGCGCCGGGCATAGCCCTTGTCGTGGGTCAGGTATTCGAAGAAGTCCTGGCCGTGGCCCTGGGTGAAGTCGGTGCCGATGCCGATGGAGTCTTCACCGACGATGTTCATGGTGTACTCGATGGCTTCGGCGTAGTCGTCGATGGTCGACTCGATGCCCTTGGCCAGGAACGGCGCGAACATGGTCACGCCCACGAAGCCGCCGTGGTCGGCGATGAACTTCAGTTCCGCGTCGGACTTGTTGCGCGGGTGCTCCTTGAGCCCGGAAGGCAGGCAGTGGGAGTAGCACACCGGCTTTTTCGATTCGAGAATCACTTCCTCGGACGTCTTGGAGCCCACGTGGGACAGGTCGCACATCACCCCCACGCGGTTCATTTCGGCAACAATTTCGCGGCCAAAGCCTGACAGGCCGCCGTCGCGCTCGTAGCAGCCGGTGCCCACCAGGTTCTGGGTGTTGTAGCACATCTGCACGATGCCCACGCCCAGCTGCTTGAACACTTCCACGTAGCCGATCTGGTCTTCGTAGGCATGGGCGTTCTGGAAGCCGAACAGGATACCGGTCTTGCCCAGCTCCTTGGCCTTGCGGATGTCGGCGGTGCTGCGCACGGGCATCACCAGGTCGCTGTTTTCGCGCATCAACTTCTGGCTCTTGCAGATGCTGTCGACGGTGGCCTGGAAGCCTTCCCACACCGAGACGGTGCAGTTGGCCATGGTCAGGCCGCCCTTGCGCATGTCCTCGAACAGCTCACGGTTCCATTTGGCAATGATCAGCCCGTCGATAACGATGCTGTCGGCGTGCAGTTCGGCTGGGCTCATCAGGCTGTCCCCTTTAGGTATGTACCTGCGCCGAATCGTCTGCCGGCGCTTTGGAGCCAGCATATGCCTGCGCGCCCCGGCAGCCGGATGCAAAAACGACAGGGGGTTTGTTGAAAGCGTCACAGGCCTGCCTGATGGCTGAGAAGGCTTACGTTCTGATAGTCGGGCACACCAGCCGACTAGGATCAGCCCCCCACCAGCGCCTGATCCGACTACCACTAGCAAGGAGCCTACGATGCCATTGTTGAATCTCGACGTACTTCGAAACGACCTGAGGGATTTCGTTGCCACATTGCCTCCCAAGCCTTATCGCGCCTCAGTCACGGAAGCCCCCCTCCCAAGCGCCGCAAAACGCAATGTAGCGCTGATTGCCAGCCAAGCCGTAATCCAGGCCAAAGCAGGGCTGGAGGACGATTACATGAACGGCTTCCTGCAGTTTTGCCGTCTGGCCCAACTCAAAATGTACGCAGAACGCGTTGATTTATTAAACCCCAAGGCCCGAGGGATATGGGCCGCGGCCTTTACAGACTTTGGCTGGCAAGTTTCAAAGAGGGGGAGCGTGCCTCGATTCAGCATGCCATGGCCCACCATACCGCGCGTGACGGACTACCTGGCGAGGCAAGTAAAACTTTCCGCAGTGCTTCCACTCATTGAGCAAAGCCTGCAGGGGGAGGCCAGGACCGAACAGGGCAAGGCGTTGCTGCGCAAGCCTGGTATAACCACCCAAGAGGACTATTCCTTCCAGACCGCGCCCGTTTTTACTGCTGATGACCGATTATGTGTTGGTCTGTTTTTTGCCCACTACACTGCCGTAATGCTGCACGGAAACGGGCGCCCAGCTGCCGAATGGAAACGTGACTACGACAATTTTGGCAGCGCCTGCGTATTGACGATCAAGCTGGCGGATCTGGATCAGATACTGCCTGTCGTGAATGAAGAGACGGAGCGGCTGGGGCGCTTGATCTTCGAGGAAATACAGCTTTAAACGAGACGTCCTGCTTCAAAGTAGGGTTTCACCGTTTGGGCACTGTTCTTTAGCCCCGCCGTGCGCCAAAATCCCCGCCATTGTTCTGCTCATCTTGGCGGGGATCTCGCACATGAAATCTTGGTTACTGGTATTGGCTCTGGCTTCCCTGGGTGCCCACGCGGCCGAAGACGGCCCTACCCCCTGCGACAACGTTGACGACAGCAAGGCCAGCCTGGCCTGCTCGGCGTACAACAAGAAAACCGCCGAAAGCGAGCTCAAGGACGCCTACAAGGACCTGCTCGACCGCGCCAAGACCAACTTCAGCGGCGAACCGGCCAAGCAGGCCAAGATGAAGGACCTGGTGACCGCCGCCCAGGCCCAGTGGGAGAAGACCCGCGACGCCGACTGCGCCATCGAGACCTTCGAAGCCAAGCCGGGCACCCCGGAATTCACCACTGCCCAGGACGACTGCATCGCACAGAAGAGCGACGAACGGTCGGAATACCTGCAGACCCTGGCCAACCCGGGTGACGAAGGCGATGTGCCCGAGCAGTAAGCCCCTCTTTCACCAAGGCATTTTATGAAAATCTGCGGTATCGACATCAAGGCCAGTGAAGCCATCTTCGCCCTGGCCAGCCACGCAAGCGGCACCCTTGAGCACCTGGCGTTGCCACTCAAGAAACTGGCCCTGGACGACGATGAGGATGCCGCGCAGGTGAAAGCCTTTGCCCGTCAGCTTGCCGAGTTCGTCAGCGCCAACGGCATCACCCACCTGGCCATCAAGAAACGCAGCAAGAAGGGCGAATTCGCCGGCGGCCCCATCACCTTCAAAATCGAAGGCATGCTGCAGCTGCTGGAAGGCTGCGACGTGCAGTTGGTGTCGCCGCAGACCATCAACGCCCAGGCGAAGAAACACGACCTCGCCCTGCCCGCCTCGCTGAACAAATATCAGCACGACGCCTACAAGGCCGCGTGCGCCCTGCTGCTCAAGACCCGCTGACGTCACCGCCCGTGGCGGCGTGCTTGCAGAATCGCGGTGCCCCGGACGCCGCCTGCGGCAGCTGCTACGGGGGTGATTGGGAACGGGACTACTGTATGATCGGAAATGCCTGACACGAGTCCCCCGGGGGGCGATGCTACTCTTCCGCCGTCGTCAAACCTGACGGCCGGGTGTGAGAACCCGGAGGTAGATCGCGAAAGGCAGCCAGTTATGGCAGCTGCTCGCGGGCGGGCTTATGCCTGGCCGGTTCTATCTCCCGGTTTCTCACCCCGCGAACAGCTGCCACCTCTCCCGTGAGAAGGAAGGTGCCAGCCTTTGCCAGAGAGATAGCAAATGAACAACTGCCAGACCGGGACCGCCACCTTCGGCCCTCTCGACGCCAACAACCTCCCCCTCTTCACTATCACCCCAGGCTTCAGCGCCGAGGATGCCCTGGCGCACCTGAGCGTCTTGCTCAAGGGTGCCGAAGCCTGCGCCTTCGAACTCACCGAATGCCCCGGTGACACCGCCCACGGCCTGGCGCTGTCCTTGGCCCAACAAATCGACACGGCCCGCGGCCTGGTCCAAGCCCTGCTGAACAGCCAAACGTCTTGAAATGGCTTCGTCTGCATCGCGACTAAAGTCGGCTCCTACAGCGTTCGTGGTAGGAGCCGGCCTTGGCCGCGAAGCAGGCGACGCGAGCTAAGCGGTATAAGCATCCGCGTAGCAGCTGCCGAAGGCGGCGTCCGGCGGCGTGCCTGCAGGACCGCGGCGCCCCGGACGCAGCCTGCGGCAGCTGCTACGCCGGTTTGCGCAGGCTTAGCCAATGGGCAAAGGACTTGTCCTCCAACACATAGGCACCCCGGCTGGATTTCCACACCAGTTCTTTCTCGCGCAACGCCTCGATGCTGGCCTGGATGGTCTGGGTACCAGGCACCAGGCCACTGCCCAGTGTTTCCAGCACCTTGCTGACTGCAAGCACGGTGGCATCGGCGAAAGGCGCGAACGGTTCGCTGGCCAGCGAGCGATCCACCATCACCTGCAACACGGCGCGTTGCGGCAAGGTCAGGGTGTTCCACGCGCTTTCGAATTCGTTCCAGGCACCCGCGAGCACGGCCTCGGCGCCGCTGCGCAACAGCGCGCCAAGATTTCCGGCCTCTCCAAGTTCCAGCGCCACGGTACTGATGATCGCGCGCAGCATTTCCGGACGCCGCCCCACCTGCTCGAAGGCATGCTCCACGTCGGCAGCATCGAACTGGTTGCTCTGCGCCAGATGCTTGTTCAGCCATGCGGTATAGGCGCAGGTGAACTCTTTGCCGAGCAGCGGAAAAGTAGTGACACTGGAGCCAAAGAACGGCTGGCTGCGGCTCAGCACCAGATGCGCCAGCTTGTCCCGGTTCGAACCGGTGAAAACCATATACACGCCCGGCTTCTCACGCCCCTGGTTCAGCTCGTCCCGGGCAGCCTTCAGCGCGAACATGGCGTTGATGCCGCTATCAGTGCTGAGCGCGTGCTGGGCTTCATCGATCACCAGCGCCAGCGATTGCCCCGAAGCCTGGTGCAACAGCTCCAGCGCCTGGCTGAGCGTCGCGCCCGGTGGCAGCCGCGGCTGGGTGAAATCCCAGGAAAGCGTGCGCAGGAAATTGAGCTTATCCACCCCCAGGGATTTGGCGAGCTTGCGAATGCCTTTCTCAAACGGCACCAGCGCATTGGCGATGGCCGTGGCGATCAGCTCTGCCGGATCAGTTTCACGGTCGCTCCACAGGTCGACATACACCGCCAGCCAGCCACGTTTCTGGCACTCGGGGATCAAGTCCTCGCGCAGGAAGGTGCTTTTCCCGGTACGCCGGGGCGCGGCCAGGAACAGCCCGGAGCTGTAGTCCAGCAGGCCCGCACCGGTCAGCCCATCCGCAATCTGGCCGGCCAGCACGGGGCGACGAAAAACAAAGCCTGCAGAGCTACTCATGGTTTTACACTCAATTATAGACGCATGTATAAATTATACAGCCGAGTATAATTTACCATAATTCACCTCACACCACCCCCTCCCTGCGCCGCTCCTCCCGCGGGCACCGCCCGAACCGTGCGCGGTAGCTACGGGTGAAATACGATGCCGACTCGAAGCCGCAGGCAAGGCTTACCTCCAGCACGCTCATGCCCGTCTGGCGCAGCAGCTGCCGGGCTTTTTCCAGGCGCAGGCGCAGGTAAAAGGCGCTGGGCGTGTCGTTGAGGTGCAACTTGAACAGCCGCTCCAGCTGCCGGCGGGTGACGTTGATGCCTTCCGCCAAAGCCAGCGTGCTGAGCGGCGGCTCGGTGTGCTGTTCCATCTCGCCAATCACCTGCACCAGCTTCTTGTTGCTGACGCCATAGCGCGAGGCGATCTGCATGCGCTGGTGGTCCTTGCGCGGGCGAATACGCCCGACCACGAACTGCTCCGACACCTCGATGGCCAGGGCACTGCCGTGGGCCTGGGCGATCAGGTCGAGCATCAGGTCGATGGAGGCGGTGCCGCCGGCCGAGGTGATGCGCCGGCGGTCGATCTCGAACAGTTCCTGGGTCACCTCCAGCTGCGGGAAGGTTTCCTTGAAGGCATCCAGTGCCTCCCAGTGCAGGGTGGCACGGTAGCCGTCGAGCAGGCCGGCCCTGGCCAGCACGAAGGCACCGGTGTCGATGCCGCCCAGGCTCACGCCGTTATGGTCCAACCGCCGCAGCCACTGCTGCAGGGCCGGGGTGACCGCCTTGAGCGGTTCGAAGCCGGCCACTACCAGCAACGTCGCCCCGGGCCCCAGGGCCTCCAGCGCGGCGTCGGCGTTCACCGACATGCCGTTGCTGGCCAGCACCGGCCCACCGTCCAGGCTCAGCACATGCCAGCGGTACAGCTCGCCGCGAAAGCGGTTGGCCACCCGCAAGGGCTCTACCGCGGAGATAAAACCGATGGCGGAGAAGCCGGGTAGCAAGAGGAAGTAGTAGTCCTGGGACATGGCCGCTCTCGTGCAGGGAAGCCTCGTTAATACGCCGCAGGTCGCCGCAGTGCAAGTGCGGGTCGCCGCAGTGCGAATTTACCGGCGCCGGGCAGGCTACCTTGTTGTCCAGGGTGCGCAGACGCCCTCCCCCCAATAACTAGAAACTGCCGCGAGAGGAGCCATCATGAAAAGACTGATCAGCTGCTGTCTGCTGATGCTCACCAGTACCGCGATGCTGTCGGCCGCCCAGGCCGCCGAACCCGAAAGCTGCAAGAACGTGCGCCTGGGCGTGGTCAACTGGACCGACGTGATGGCCACCAGCGCCATGACCCAAGTGCTGCTCGACGGCCTGGGCTACCAGACCAAGCAGACCAGCGCCTCCCAGCAGATCATCTTCGCCGGCATCCGCGACCAGCGCCTGGACCTGTTCCTGGGCTACTGGAACCCGCTGATGACCCAGACCATCACGCCCTTCGTGGAACAGCAGCAGGTCAAGGTGCTGGCCGAACCCAGCCTCAAGGACGCCCGCGCCACCCTGGCCGTGCCCACCTACCTGGCCGACAAAGGCCTGAAGAGCTTCGCTGATATCGCCAGGTTCAAGAAGGAACTGGGCGGCAAGATCTACGGCATCGAGCCCGGCTCGGGCGCCAACAAGCAGATCAAGGACATGATCGCCAAGAACCAGTTCGGCCTGGGTGGCTTCCAGCTGGTGGAATCCAGCGAGGCCGGCATGCTCTCGGCAGTGACCCGCGCCACCCAGCGCAACGAAGCCATCGTGTTCTTCGGCTGGGCGCCGCACCCCATGAACGTCAACCTGAAGATGACCTACCTCAGCGGCAGCGACGGCGCCCTGGGGCCCAACGAAGGCATGGCCACGGTATGGACCGTGACCGCGCCGGACTACGCCAGCCGCTGCCCCAACGTGGACAAACTGCTAACCAACCTGACCTTCAGCGCCGAAGACGAGAGCCGCATGATGCAGCCGCTGCTGGACCACAAGGACGCCCTGGAGTCCGCCAAGGCCTGGCTCAAGGCCCACCCTGAAGACCAGAAACGCTGGCTGGCAGGCGTGACGACTTTCGACGGCAAGCCGGCCGAGCAGAACCTGCAACTCACCACCAATCCCTAAGCCCAACTTAGTGGGAGCTGGCTTGCCAGCGAGCTTTTGAGGCCCCAACAGCTCGCTGGCAAGCCAGCTCCCACAGGACAGGTGCGCCTGTAATTCAAGAATTCAAGGAGACAGCATGAACCACGACGTGATCATCACCTGCGCCCTCACCGGCGCCGGCGACACCACCGGCAAGAGCCACCTGGTGCCCATCACCCCGCAACAGATCGCCGCTGCCGCCGTGGAAGCCGCCAAAGCCGGCGCCACCGTGGTCCACTGCCACGTGCGCGACCCGCAAACCGGCAAGTTCAGCCGCGACGTGGCCCTGTACCGCGAGGTGATGGAGCGCATCCGCGAGGCCGACGTCGACATCATCGTCAACCTCACCGCCGGCATGGGCGGCGACCTGGAGATCGGCCCAGGCGAGTCGCCCATGGAGTTCGGCCCCAACACCGACCTGGTCGGCCCGCTGGCCCGCCTGGCCCACGTGGAGGAACTGCTGCCGGAGATCTGCACCCTGGACTGCGGCACGCTCAACTTCGGCGACGGCGACAGCATCTACGTGTCCACCCCGGCGCAGCTGCGCGCCGGCGCCAGGCGCATCACCGAGCTGGGGGTGAAAGCCGAGCTGGAAATCTTCGACACCGGCCACCTGTGGTTCGCCAAGCAGATGATCAAGGAAGGCCTGCTGCACGACCCGCTGTTCCAGCTGTGCCTGGGCATTCCATGGGGCGCGCCGGCCGACACCACCACCATGAAAGCCATGGTCGACAACCTACCGGCGGACGCCGTGTGGGCCGGCTTCGGCATCGGTCGCATGCAGATGCCCATGGCCGCACAGGCGGTGCTGTTGGGCGGCAACGTGCGCGTGGGCCTGGAAGACAACCTGTGGCTGGAAAAGGGCGTGCTCGCCAGCAACGGCCAACTGGTGGAACGCGCCACCGAGATCCTCACCCGCCTGGGCGCCCGCGTGCTCACCCCGGCCGAGGGCCGCGCGAAGATGAACCTCACCCGTCGCACCTAAGGAACCGCCATGACCTTCATTACCGAGATCAAGACCTTCGCCGCGCTGGGCAGCGGCGTCATCGGCAGCGGCTGGGTGGCCCGCGCCCTGGCCCACGGCCTGGACGTGGTGGCCTGGGACCCGGCCCCCGGTGCCGAGGCCGCGCTGCGCCAGCGCGTTGCCAACGCCTGGCCGGCCCTGGTGCACAATGGCCTGGCGCCTGGCGCCTCGCAGGAGCGCCTGCAGTTCGTCGACACCATCGAAGCCTGCGTGCGCAACGCCGACTTCATCCAGGAAAGCGCGCCCGAACGCCTGGAGCTGAAACTGGAGCTGCACGCGAAAATCAGCGCTGCCGCCAAGCCTGACGCCCTGATCGGCTCCAGCACCTCGGGCCTGTTGCCCAGCGAGTTCTACGAAGGCGCCACCCACCCCGAACGCTGCGTGGTAGGCCACCCGTTCAACCCGGTGTACCTGCTGCCGCTGGTGGAAGTGGTGGGCGGCCGTCAGACCGCGCCCGAAGCCGTGCAAGCCGCCATGCAGGTGTATGAGTCACTGGGCATGCGCCCGCTGCACGTGCGCAAGGAAGTCCCCGGCTTCATTGCCGACCGCCTGCTCGAAGCGCTGTGGCGCGAGGCCCTGCACCTGGTCAACGATGGCGTGGCCACCACCGGCGAGATCGACGACGCCATCCGCTTCGGCGCCGGCCTGCGTTGGTCGTTCATGGGCACGTTCCTGACCTACACCCTGGCAGGCGGCGACGCCGGCATGCGCCACTTCATGAACCAGTTCGGCCCGGCCCTGAAGCTGCCCTGGACTTACCTGCCGGCACCGGAGCTGACGAACAAGCTGATCGATGACGTGGTCGACGGCACCACCACACAACTGGGCAACCACAGCATCGCCGCCCTGGAACGCTACCGCGACGATTGCCTGCTGGCGGTGCTGGAGGCCGTACGCGCGACCAAGGCGAAACACGGCATGGAGTTCGCCGAATGATCACCTACCGCACGCCGGTGCTGGAGGAGTGGGTGGACTACAACGGGCATCTGCGCGATGCCTTCTACCTGCTGATTTTCAGCTATGCCACTGATGCGTTCATGGCCACCGTCGGCATTGATCCGGCCCGTGACCAGCGCTCGTTGTTTACCCTGGAGTGCCACCTCAACTATCTGCATGAGGTAAAGCTTGGGGCAGAGGTACAGGTATGCACGCATATTGTGGCGAGTGATCACAAACGCGTGCACCTCTACCACAGCCTGCACGTGCCTGGTTCGGATCAGCCCGTGGCCGCCTCCGAACAGATGCTGCTGCATGTGGACCTGGCTGGGCCACGCGCCGCGGCCTTCGACACCACTGTGCTTGATAAGCTGGCAACTTTCAGTTCGCACCAGGCAGCCCTTCCTGCAACGGCATTTATTGGCCGCATCATCAACTTGCCCCAGCGCTGATCGTGTCAGTTGGGTGTGATCCCAGCGCAGCGTTTTTTCCCTCTTCAGCGGTTCTACGAGGCAATCAATAATTACCTCACTGCCCGGCACAAACGTGTACCGGGCAGCTCGCCTACCACTGAAAGGGAATTTGAAACATGTCCATGATCGACTACAGCGAACTCTCCATCCGTGCGCGCCTGGCCGCGTTCGATGCCATTGAACTGGCTGAACCGGAAATTGCCGTCCCCTCTTTCAGCACCCTCAACACCCGTTACGATGACGAAGGTGATTATGTTCCGGCAGAGGGCGACAAGCATGCCAGCACCAGCGGCTCGAGCCTGATGACCTTTGAAGAGGACATGTCGCAACAGAACGTGTTTGATGTCGAAACCTGCACCTACTTCGCTCAACGCGCAGCCTCGAAGAAGTTCGATAAAAAAGCACAGATCGTGAAATGGTACGAAGAATACACCCACGTGCTGGGTGTCATCGGCTGGAACCTGCGCAGCTACCAGTTCCAGGAGATGAAAACCAACAACACCAGTGTCAGCATCGACCAGATGGCAGTGCGGCTGATGGCCGGGGCCGCGGCCGGTGGCGGCGGCATTGTTGCTTCGCTGCTTGCCTCGTTCAAGGAATCCCTCAACGCGCTGGCACAGAAGGATCAGCCGTTGAAGGCCTTCGACAGGCACACCAGCACCGATCGCAATGGTGGCTTCCAGATGATGCCCTGTGGCGAGACCAAGGCCGGCCTGGTCAAGGCGTTATTGAACTGTAACTACTACGAAGCCAAGATCAACAAAGGCAAAGTGCTGTTCGTTTCGTGGAACAAATCCGATCTGCGCCTGTATGGCAGCGCGCAACTGTCGACGATGAACCCCACCGTATTTGCCAACTTCAGGGACGAAATTGAAACCAGGTTGGGCGAGCGCCGCCGCGAAGACTTCGAAAAGATTGAAATCTGACGGCCCCTGGTTTTCAACAAAAAAAGCCCCGATCCAGCCGTATCCGGATCGGGGCGCAGTGTACTGCGAACAGCGCGTCGAAGGTGACCAGACCCGCACGCTGGAAGCCGACGCCAGTGTGCCCTGCCCCGCCCCCCGGGATTTAGCCGAAAACGACACGCTCATGCCCACCGCGGCCATGGCGACGATCGCCCCTTGCCGCGCCGTGCCGGCGCTTACAGAATCGGCCAAAAGCCCCTCACCAAAGGACTCGCCTCATGATGCACGTGGATCTGATTGACCAGGATGACCTGCTCGGCCAACTCAAGGCCCTGGGCTTCGAGATGCCCGCCGGCGCCAGCGCCGAGCAGGCCTGCGAATGTGCGGTGCGCGGCCTCAGCGAGGCGCGCGCCAAGGCCCTGCGCAAAATGGTCGAGCAACTGCTGACCGGCAGCGCCACCATCCTGCCGGCCGTGCGCCAGGCCATCGACAAGCAACTGCTGCCCGCCCTCGCCCACTTCCAGCAATCGCGCGCCTGAGCCCCTGCCTGCTGGCCCGCAAACCGCGGGCCAGACACCTCCCTGCTACCCCAACATAAACAAAACACATACCCGCATAACCGTTTCGCGGCAGACGGCCCGTTGATCCAGTCGTAACTTCTTTCCTACAGCGCCCCGGCGCCATGACAAGAAAGAGAGTATGCCGATGAACAACCGCCCTGCTGTAGACGTCAAGGCGTGGATCGACTCACGCGCCATTTCCCCCTACCAGTGGCTGGTGCTCGCACTGTGCTCGCTGATCATTCTGTTCGACGGCTACGACGCCGCGGTGATGGGCTTCATCGCCCCCGCCCTGGTGCAGGACTGGGGCCTGGCGCCAGCGCAAATGGGCCTGATACTGGGCGCGGCGATGTTCGGCGTGGCCCTGGGCGCGCTGGTGGCCGGCCCCTACTCCGACCGCCTGGGCCGCAAGCGCGTGCTGCTGATGTCGATCTTCTGCTTCGCGTTGTTCAGCGTGATGTGCACCTTCGCCCGCAACCCCTATGAAATGGCCCTGCTGCGCTTCCTCACCGGCCTGGGCCTGGGCGCGGTGATGCCCAACTGCGTGACCCTGGTGTCGGAATACATGCCCGAGCGCCGTCGTGGCCTGCTGATCACGCTGATGTACTGCGGCTTCAACATCGGGTCCGGCGCTGGCGGTTTCGTCGCCGCGGGGCTGCTGCCGGTGGGCGGCTGGAAGTCGGTGCTGCTGCTGGGCGGTATCTGCCCACTCATCGTGCTGCCGTTGCTGGTGTGGCTGCTGCCCGAATCGACCTTGTACATGGTGGTGCGCAACCACGCCCAGGGCAGCATCGGCGACATCCTGCGGCGCATGGGCGGCGCGTTTGCCGAGGGCACGCGCTTTACCCTCAAGACACCGGCCCTGGACAAGAAGGCCCAGGTGTTCAAGCTGTTCTCCAACGGCTACGCCCATGGCACGCTGATGCTGTGGCTGACCTATTTCATGGGCCTGTTCGTGATCTACCTGCTCAACGGCTGGCTGCCGACCATCATGCGCGCCGGTGGCCTGAGCCTGGAGAAAGCCGCCATCACCGCCGGCCTGTTCCAGCTGGGCGGCACCCTGGGTGGCCTGCTGGTGGGCAGCCTGATGGACCACTTCAAGTCGCGCAAGAAGGTCATCGGCCTGTTCTATCTGCTGGGCATGTGCTGCCTGCTGGCCGAGGGCATCTTCGGCTTCGGCCCTACGGTGCTGGGCATGCTGGTGTTCGTCAGCGGCATGTGCGTGAACGGCGCGCAGACCGGCCTGCAGGCGTTCTCACCGACCTTCTACCCCACCGAAATGCGTGCCACCGGTGTCAGCTGGATGCACGGCATCGGCCGCAGCGGCGCTATCATCAGCTCGTCCATGGGCGGCCTGCTGCTGGGCGCGTTCCCGGGCACCACCAGTATCTTCATCGTGTTGTCGATCCCGGCCCTGTTCGCCGCGCTGGCCATCGTCAACCACCGCAATGCCGTAGCCGAACCCGCGACCGACCGCGCTGCGCCACGCGTGGTCGAGGCGCCTAGCCAATGAGTGATTCATGAGTGTACTGACCCAACCCAAGATCGACTGCCACCACCACATCTTCGACCCGGTGCAGTTCCCCTACGTCGCCGACACCCAGTACCGCCCCGAGGGGCACGAGCTGGGTACCGCGCTGCAGTACGGCGCGGTGATGCAGGCCTACAACATTCGCCACTCGCTGATCGTCGGCCCTACTTCGGGCTACAACACCGACAACCGCTGCCTGCTGGCGGCGCTGGCGGCAAACCCCGGGCGCTCAAAGGGTATTGCCGTGGTGCCGCTGACCATCGGCAGCGACGAACTGGCGACGCTCAAGGCCCAGGGCGTGGTGGGCATCGCCTTCAACGTGGCCATGCTCGGCACCGCGCCGTTCCTGGACGTAGATGGGCTGATGGGGCGCCTGGCCGAGCTGGAGCTGTTCGCCCAGGTGCAGGTGATGGACGAGCAGTTGCCCGCGCTGATGCCGCTGCTGACGCGCAACCGCACGCCCCTGCTGATCGACCACAGCGGCCGCCCGGACGTGACGGCGGGGCTTGGCCAGCCGGCGTTCCAGGCGCTGCTGTCGCTGGCAGACAAGGACCGTACCTTCGTGAAACTGTCGGGGCTGTCGAAGTTTTCCCGCCAGGCCTACCCGTGGGCCGACGGCCACCCCTACCAGCTGGCGCTGCTGGAGGCGTTCGGCGCCGAGCGCTGCATGTGGGGGTCGGACTGGCCGTTCCTGCGTGCCAACGAACGCATGGACATCGGCAGCCTGTTGCTGCTGGTGGAGCAACTGTTCCCGGATGAGAAGGTGCGCGAGCAGATTCTGTGGAGCACGCCGAAGCGGGTGTTTGGGTTTACCGGGTGATCGTGACGCGGCCTTCGGCCGCTGCTACAGGTCCGTAGCAGCGGCCAAAGGCCGCGTCCGAGGCCCTAAATCCGCACGCTGGCAAACGTCGATTCGTTGCGCGCCTGGCTCAACGCCGACATCGGCCCCGACAACGGCGCCAGCACCATGGCCTGCGGAATCGGCATCATCGCCACCTGCTGGGCGGTGTTGGAGCCCACGCGCTCGTCGCGCGGCGGAATGCCGAAGTATTCGCGGTAGCACTTGGAGAAGTGCGGCGTAGACACGAAACCGCACACCGACGCCACCTCGATGATCGACATCGGCGTCTGCTTGAGCAGCTGCCGCGCGCGAATCAACCGCAGCTTGAGGTAATAGCGCGACGGCGAGCAGTGCAGGTACTTCTGGAACAGCCGCTCCAGCTGCCGGCGCGACACCGACACATACACCGCCAGCTCATCCAGGTCGATCGGCTCTTCCAGGTTGGCTTCCATCAGCGCGACGATTTCCTGCAGCTTCGGCTGGTTGGTGCCCAGCATGTGCTTGAGCGGCACGCGCTGGTGATCCTGCTCGTTGCGGATGCGCTCGTAGACGAACATTTCCGAGATGGCTGCCGACAGCTCGCGGCCGTGGTCGCGGCTGATCAGGTGCAGCATCATGTCCAGCGGCGCGGTGCCACCGGAGCTGGTGAAGCGGTTGCGGTCGAGGGTGAACAGGCGGGTGCTCATGGCCACCCGCGGGAAGGCTTCCTGCATCGACGCCAGGCACTCCCAGTGCACGCTGCAATCGAAGCCGTCGAGCAGGCCGGCGCAGGCCAGGGCCCAGCTGCCGGTGCACACCGCGCCCAGGCGCTTGGACTGGCGCGCCTGGCTCTGCAGCCAGGTCACGTGCTCGCGGGTCACGGTGCGTTGAATGCCGATGCCGCCACAGACAATCACGGTATCCATGGCCGGAGCCTTGTGCATTGCCGCATCCGGGGTGATCTGCAGGCCGTCGCTGGCCCAGACCTGGCCGCCGTCCACGCTCAGGGTGGTCCAGCGATACAGCTCGCGGCCGGACAACTGGTTGGCCATGCGTAGGGGTTCTACTGCAGAGGCCAGGGAAATCAGCGTGAAATTATCCAGCAGCAGAAAGCCGATGGATTGAGGCGTACGGGTCTGGGGTTGGGCCCCGGAGTTGAACGACGTCATCGCGGTATCTCCTCACTCAAAGCGGGTGATGGCCTCAGGCGGAGGCTCTTGTTATGGCCCTGCTTGCTGGAGGGCTTTGCGATGACAACGCAAATGCCATGCCTAAAGTTGAATGGCTATTCAATAAATCCTGAAAACGACGTCGCTCTGCGGCCAGACGTCGCAGCTGGCAAGGTGCCATCCACTGCAGCCCTCAAGGGCTGTGAGCACTTCGGTAGCACTTGTGTGAAGCGACGGGTGGAAGGGGGAAACGAGTGTCACCCCAAGCACGGGCCGGCGCCCTCCAGGGGAAGTACGCCGGCGCAGTGAACGGTAGGCGCTAAACGCGCCAAAAGGTTGCGAGGCCGCCGCGCCGTGAACGAAAACGGCGCAGGCTCAGCATTCGATGGCGCTGACCGCCAGGCCGCCGCGCGAAGTCTCCTTGTACTTGTCGTGCATGTCGGCGCCGGTGTCGCGCATGGTGCGGATCACCCGGTCCAGGGAGATGAAGTGCTGGCCGTCGCCGCGCAGGGCCATTTGCGCGGCATTGATGGCCTTCACCGCAGCGATGGCGTTGCGCTCGATGCACGGCACCTGCACCAGGCCACCCACCGGGTCACAGGTCAGGCCCAGGTTGTGTTCCAGGCCGATCTCGGCGGCGTTTTCCAGCTGCGCCGGGGTGGCGCCGAGGATCTCCGCCAGGCCTGCCGCCGCCATGGCGCAGGCCGAGCCCACCTCGCCCTGGCAGCCCACCTCGGCGCCGGAAATAGAGGCGTTTTTCTTGCACAGGATACCGATGGCGGCTGCCGCCAGCAGGTAATCGACGACGTTGGCCTCGCTGACCTCGTCGCTGAACTTCATGTAGTAGTGCAGCACCGCCGGGATGATGCCGGCCGCGCCGTTGGTCGGCGCCGTCACCATGCGCCCGCCGGCGGCGTTTTCCTCGTTCACGGCCAGGGCAAACAGGTTGACCCATTCCATCGCACTGAGCGTGGAGCCGATGACGTTGGGCTTGTTCAGCTCTTGCAGGCTGCGGTGCAGGCGCGCGGCGCGGCGGCGCACGTTGAGGCCGCCGGGCAGGATGCCTTCGTGCTTGAGGCCGTGTTCCACGCAGTCCTGCATGGCCCGCCAGAGCTTCATCAGGCCCGCGCGGATCTCCTCCTCGCTGCGCCAGGTCTTCTCGTTGGCCATCATCAATTGCGACACACGCAGGTCGTTTTGCTCGCACAACTCCAGCAGTTCCACCGCCGTGTCGAAGTCGTAGGGCAGCACGGTGTTGTCGGCGTCGAGCACGCCGCTCGCAGCCTGGGCCGAGTCCACCACGAAGCCGCCGCCCACTGAATAGTAGGTGTCGCGGTGCAGCTCTCCCAAGGCGCCTTCGGCGATCAGGGTCATGGCGTTGGGGTGGTAGGGCAGGTTCTCGTCGAGCAGCAGCATGTCGCGCTGCCACACGAAGGGAATCGGCCGCTCGTTGCCCAGTTGCAGGGTGTCGGTTTCGCGCAGGGTGGCGATGTGCAGGCTGATGGTGGTGGGGTCCACCGCGTCCGGCCATTCGCCCATCAGGCCCATGATCACGGCGTTGTCGCTGCCATGGCCGACGCCGGTGGCCGACAGCGAGCCGTACAGGCGCACTTCCACCCGTTGCACCTGTTGCAGCTCGCCGCGTTCGCGCAAGCCCTGCACGAACAGCGCGGCGGCGCGCATGGGCCCCACCGTGTGGGAGCTGGACGGCCCGATGCCGATCTTGAACAGGTCAAACACACTGATTGCCATTGCCGCGCACCTCCTGATTTGGGCAGACCGGGCCGCCACGGGCGGCCGCTGGCGCAACTGCTACGCTTGAGCCGCGTGCGCCGGATTGCCTTCATCATCGGCTTTGCGGCGCAGGGCGCGACGTCTGCAACCGACCCGCTCATGCCCAGCAACGCCTGCGCCCCCAGGAAGGCGTTTTCAGCCATGCCGCTGGTCCAGAATCACGCTTGCAGGGTGCGGAAAATCTGTAAGCGACGTCACCGGCACTGGAAGCGACTCCCTATGTACTGGTTACGACCCCCCCTGTAGGCGCGGGATTTTCACTGGTCCATGATCAATCTCGACTCGATTGCAAGGCACCCGGTTAGCGCTGTCCCAGCGGCGCACCGCCCGCCACCCAACCGCGACCAGAAAGCGGGTCAGCCTGAGCAGGCCGCCCGAGAAAAAACATCCAGGAGCGCAACCCCATGAAAGGTTCACCATCGTTGTTGTTGGCCGCCATGTTGAGTCTGCCGATGCTGGCCCACGCCGCAGAACCGGCCCAATGCGACACCGTCAATTTCTCCGACGTCGGCTGGACCGACATCACCGTCACCACCGCCGTCACCAGCGCCGTGCTGCAGTCGCTGGGCTACAAGACCAACACCACCATGATTTCCGTGCCCGTGACCTACAAGTCCCTGGCCGACGGCAAGAACATGGACGTATTCCTCGGCAACTGGATGCCGACCATGGAGAACGACATCAAGCCGTACCGTGATGCCGGCACCGTGGAGACCGTGCGCGCCAACCTGGAAAACGCCAAGTACACCCTGGCCGTGCCCCAGGCGCTCTACGACAAGGGCCTTCATGACTTCAGCGACATCGTCAAATTCAAGAAGGAACTGGACGGCAAGATCTACGGCATCGAACCGGGCAACGACGGCAACCGCCTGATCCAGAGCATGATCGACAAGAACGCCTTCGGCCTGAAGGACGCCGGCTTCAAGGTAGTGGAGTCGAGCGAGGCCGGCATGCTCAGCCAGGTGGACCGCGCCAACCGCCGCGGCACCGACGTGGTGTTCCTGGGCTGGGAACCGCACCCGATGAACACCCGCTTCAAGATCAAGTACCTGACCGGCGGTGACGACTACTTCGGCCCCAACTTCGGCCAGGCCACCATCTATACCAACGTGCGCAAGGGCTACACCCAGGAATGCAGCAACGTCGGCCAGCTGTTGAAGAACCTGGCCTTCACCCTGCCGATGGAAAGCTCGCTGATGGGCAATATCCTCGACGACAAGATGAAGCCTGACGCCGCCGCCAAGGCGTGGCTGAAGAAAAACCCCCAGGTGCTCGACACCTGGCTGGCGGGCGTGACCACCGTGGATGGCAAACCAGGCCTGGAAGCCGCAAAAGCCAAGCTGACGCAGTAACCGCAGACCTTGCGGCGGGTGCGCCCGCCGCAAGTCGTTCTTTCAACTTGCATGCGGACGTTCACTACCATGCTGACAGATCATAAAATCCCGCTGGGCCAATACATCGCCAGCTTCGTCGACTGGCTGACGCGACACGGCGCCAGCACCTTCGACGCCATCTCCTCCTCCCTCGAAGCGATGATCCACGGCCTGACGTTCTGCCTGACCTGGTTCAACCCATTCGCCCTGATCTTCCTGATAGCCGCGCTGGCGCACTTCATCCAGCGAAAATGGGGGCTGACCGCCTTCGTGGTGCTGTCGTTCCTGCTGATCCTGAACCTTGGCTACTGGCAGGAAACCATGGAAACCCTGGCCCAGGTGCTGTTCGCCACCCTGGTGTGCGTGGCCGTGGGCGTGCCGCTGGGTATCGTCGCGGCGCACAAGCCAATGTTCTACACCATGATGCGCCCCGTGCTCGACCTGATGCAGACCGTACCGACCTTCGTGTACCTGATCCCAACCCTCACTCTGTTCGGCCTGGGCGTGGTGCCGGGGCTGATTTCCACGGTGGTGTTCGCCATTGCCGCGCCCATCCGCCTGACGTACCTGGGCATCCGCGACGTGCCCCACGAGCTGCTGGACGCCGGCAAGGCCTTCGGGTGCTCGCGCAGCCAGCTGCTGTCGCGCATCGAACTGCCGCACGCCATGCCCAGCATCGCCGCCGGCATTACCCAATGCATCATGCTGTCGCTGTCGATGGTGGTCATCGCCGCCCTGGTGGGCGCCGACGGCCTGGGCAAACCCGTGGTCAACGCACTGAACACCGCCGATATCGCCCTGGGCTTCGAAGCTGGCCTGGCCATCGTGCTGCTGGCGATCATGCTCGACCGTATCTGCAAGCAACCCGAGCCAAAGGTAGGGGGTGACGCATGAGCATAATCCGCTTCGACAAGGTAGACGTGGTCTTCTCCAATAAACCGCGGGAGGCCCTCAGCCTGCTGGACCAAGGCCTGTCGCGGGACCAGATCCTGAAGAAGACCGGCCAGGTGGTAGGCGTGGAAAAGGCCAGCCTGGACATCAACAAGGGCGAGATCTGCGTGCTGATGGGCCTGTCGGGCTCGGGCAAGTCCAGCCTGCTGCGCTGCATCAACGGCCTCAACACGGTAAGCCGCGGCAACCTGTTCATCGAGCACGAAGGTGCGCAGATCGACATCGCCAACTGCACCCCGGCCGAACTCAAGCTGATGCGCACCAAGCGCATCGCCATGGTGTTCCAGAAGTTCGCCCTGATGCCCTGGCTGACGGTGCGCGAGAACATCAGCTTCGGCCTGGAAATGCAGGGCCGTCCGGAGAAGGAACGCCGCCAGCTGGTGGACGAGAAGCTGGAACTGGTGGGCCTGACCCAATGGCGCAACAAGAAGCCCGACGAGCTGTCCGGCGGCATGCAGCAGCGGGTGGGCCTGGCCCGCGCCCTGGCCATGGACGCCGACATCCTGCTGATGGACGAGCCCTTCTCGGCCCTCGACCCGCTGATTCGCCAAGGCCTGCAGGACGAACTGCTGGCCCTGCAGAACAAGCTCAGCAAGACCATCGTCTTCGTCAGCCACGACCTGGACGAGGCGCTGAAGCTGGGTAGCCGCATCGCCATCATGAAAGACGGCAAGATCATCCAGTACAGCAAGCCCGAAGAGATCGTACTCAACCCTGCCGACGACTACGTGCGTACCTTCGTTGCCCACACCAACCCGCTGAACGTGCTGTGCGGCCGCAGCCTGATGCGCACGCTGGACAACTGCAAGCGCATCAACGGCTCGGTGTGCCTGGACCCGGGTGGCGACTCTTGGCTGGACCTGGCCGAAGGCAACACCATCAAGGGTGCGCGCCAGGGCGCCGGCGTGCTGGACCTGCAGAACTGGGTGCCGGGGCAGGCCGTGGACGGCCTGGGGCGCCAGCCGACGCTGGTGGGCGCCGACATCGGCATGCGCGACGCGCTGCAGATTCGCTACCACACCGGCAACAAGCTGGTGTTGCACGACAACAACCGGGTGGTGGGTATCCTGGGTGACAGCGAGCTGTACCACGCGCTGCTGGGTAAGAATCTGGGGTAAGCACGACTGTGGGAGCTGGCTTGCCAGCGAGCTTTTAGGGCCTCAAAAGCTCGCTGGCAAGCCAGCTCCCACAACCACAAGCCAAGCAAGGATTTATCGCGAACTCAACGGCGAATAAACTCCCGCCCACCCAACGCCAGCAACTCCGCCTGCATCTGTTCCAGGCGGTCCTCTTCTTCTTTCGCGTCCTGCTTCATGGCCTTCACCAGGCCGAACATGAACAGCACAAGCACCACCGAGAACGGCAGGCCTGCCAGCACCACCATGGTCTGCATGGCTTCGAAGTTGCCTGCGAACAGCAGGCCGATGGTCACTAGCGTGATGATCGCCGACCAGAGGATACGCAACCAGTGAGGGGCATCTTCATCCACGTCGCCGCCTTTGCACGACAGGTTGGCCATCATCACCGCGCCGGAGTCGGCCGGGGTGAGGAACAGCACGAAGCCGACGAAAATAGCCACGCCGATGACGACCTTCGACGCCGGGTAGTGGTCCAGCAGCTGGTACATGGCCATCGAAGGCTGTTCCAGCGCCGTCTTGCCCAACTCCACTGCATTCTGGTTCATCACCAGGTCCAGTGCGGTATTGCCGAACACCGACAGCCACGCCAGGGTGAAACCCAACGGAATCAGCAGCACGCCAAACACCAGTTCACGCACCGTGCGGCCACGGGAAATACGCGCGATGAACATGCCCACGAATGGCGCCCAGGAAATCCACCACGCCCAGTAGAACAGGGTCCACAGGCCCAGCCAGCGCTCGGACTTGGCGGTGTCGCCGGTGTACACGTACAGGTCGAAGGTCTTCAGCACCACGCCGTTCAGGTAGTCGCCGATGTTCTGGATGAAGCCGTTGAGCAGGTGCAGCGTGTTGCCGGCCAGCAGCACGAAAATCAGCAGGCCGCTGAACAGCACGATGTTGAGGTTGGACAGCCGGCGAATGCCGTTCTCCACGCCCGACACCGCGGCGATGGTGGCCACCGTGCTCATCACCAGGATCACGATCAGCAGGTTGGTGTTGCTGTGCTGCATGCCGAACAGGTGCTCCAGCCCCGACGACACCTGCATGGCGCCAATGCCCAGGTTGGTCACCAGGCCCAGCAGGGTCACGAACATGCCGAAACCGTCCACCGCGTCACCCGCCAGGCCCTTGACCCAGCGCTGGCCCACCAGTGGGTACAGCGCCGAGCGCAGCGCCAGCGGCTGGTTGTGCCGGTAGGCGAAATACGCCACCGCCAGGCCCACCAGCGCATAGATCGCCCAGCCGTGCAGGCCCCAGTGCAGGAACGTCAGCTGAATGGACTGACGAGCGGCTTCATGGCTGGCCGAAACGCCCTCGGGCGGGTTGAAGAAGTGGTCCAGCGGCTCGGAAGCGCCGAAGTACAGCAGCGAAATACCGATGCCCGAGGAGAACAGCATGCCGGCCCACGCGCCGTAGCTGAAATCGGGGGTGTCGTCCTTGGTCCCCAGCTTGAGTTTGCCGAACGAGGTGAACGCCAGCGCCACCACGAACACCAGGTAGGCGCCGATCACCAGCATGTAGTACCAGCCGAAACTTTTCGACAGCCAGTCCTGGGCCACGCCCAGCAAATGCCCAGCCTGCTGGGGTGCGGCGATCAGCACCGCGGTCAGCAGCAATATCAGAATCGTCGATGCGTAGAACACGACGGGGTTGAGCCGAACCCTTTCGGTGGGGTTCTTGATCAAGGAGGCAGAACTCATGGCACAGATGCTCCAGGCAGTGCGAGAGAAGGACACACAAGGACTCATTCCTTTGGCGAATGGACCAATGCCCACACGCCAAGGAGTGATATAAAGCACCTCGATTTTTTTCGGAGTGCCATTTGTGCCACCAGGACGCCCGCAAAGCATGTCAATGGCACAAATTGTCGCAGAGCTTATTCTTTGTTGATTGAACGTTCAATCAAAACAAAATAGACTGGTCTTCGCCGAGACGGGCGGCTTGCTGTCCGTCGCGAGGCCAAAGGAGAAGTTTTCAATGCCCAAGGTCGGTATGCAGCCCATACGCCGCCAGCAGTTGATCGAAGCCACTTTGCTTGCGGTCGACCAGGTCGGGATGGCAGATGCCAGCATTGCGCTGATCGCCCGCTTGGCAGGGGTGTCGAACGGAATCATCAGTCACTACTTTCAGGACAAGAACGGCCTGATCGCGGCGACCATGCGCTACCTGATGAACGCCCTGATCGAAAACGTCCGGGCCCGGCGCCAGGCACTGGGGGACGAAAGCCCCCGCACCCACCTGCAGGTGATCATCGAAGGCAACTTCGACGCCAGCCAGGTCAACGGCCCGGCGATGAAAACCTGGCTGGCCTTCTGGGCCGCCAGCATGCACCAGCCGTCTTTGCACCGGTTGCAGCGGATCAACGACCACCGCCTGTATTCCAACCTGTGCTGCCAGTTCCGCCGCGTCTTGCCGCAGGAACAGGCACGCACCGCCGCCCGCGGGCTGGCGGCGCTGATCGACGGGCTGTGGTTGCGCGGCGCGCTCTCGGGCGACGCCTTTGACACTGACCAGGCGGTGCAGATCGCCTACGAATACATGGATCAGCAACTGGCGAAGCAGATGAACTAGCGGCAAGCCGCTCGCATCTGCCCAGCTCCCAGACAAGCACTTGCGAGGACACTATGGCCCGTTTCGAACTGCAAAAACTCTACATTGACGGCGGTTACGTGGACGCTTCCAGCGACGCCACCTTCGACGCCATCAACCCGGCCAACGGCGAAGTCCTTGCCCAAGTGCAACGGGCGACCGAGGCCGACGTGGAGCGCGCCGTGGTCAGCGCCGAAAAGGGCCAGAAAGTCTGGGCCGCCATGACCGCCATGGAGCGTTCGCGCATCCTGCGCCGCGCCGTGGACATCCTGCGCGAGCGCAACGACGAGCTGGCCGCCCTGGAAACCCTGGACACCGGCAAGGCCTACTCGGAAACCCGCTACGTGGACATCGTCACCGGTGCCGACGTGCTGGAATACTACGCAGGCCTGGTGCCGGCCATCGAAGGCGAGCAGATCCCGCTGCGCGACACCTCGTTCGTCTACACCCGCCGCGAGCCGCTGGGCGTGACCGTGGGCATCGGCGCCTGGAACTACCCGATCCAGATCGCCCTGTGGAAATCGGCCCCGGCCCTGGCCGCCGGCAACGCGATGATCTTCAAGCCTAGCGAAGTCACCTCGCTGACCACCCTGAAACTGGCCGAGATCTACACCGAGGCCGGCCTGCCAGCAGGCGTGTTCAACGTGCTGACCGGCAGCGGCCGCGAAGTGGGCAGCTGGCTGACCGAGCACCCGCGCATCGAGAAAATCTCCTTCACCGGCGGCACCGACACCGGCAAGAAGGTCATGGCCAGCGCCTCCAGCAGCTCGCTGAAGGAAGTGACCATGGAACTGGGTGGCAAGAGCCCGTTGATCATCTTCGACGACGCCGACCTGGACCGCGCCGCCGACATCGCCATGATGGCCAACTTCTACAGCTCGGGCCAGGTGTGCACCAACGGCACCCGCGTGTTCGTGCCCAACGCCCTGAAGGCGGCCTTCGAAGCCAAGATCGTCGAGCGCGTGCAGCGCATCCGTATTGGCAACCCGGAGAACGAAAACACCAACTTCGGCCCGCTGGTGAGCTTCGCCCACATGGAAAGCGTGCTGGGCTACATCGCCAAGGGCAAGGAAGAAGGCGCCCGCGTGCTGTGCGGCGGCCAGCGCCTGACCGACGGCGAGTTCGCCCAGGGCGCCTACGTGGCCCCGACCGTGTTCACCGACTGCCGCGACGACATGACCATCGTCCGTGAAGAGATCTTCGGGCCGGTGATGGCCATCCTCGGTTACGACAGCGAGGAAGAAGTGATCCGCCGTGCCAACGACACCGACTTCGGCCTGGCCGCCGGTATCGTCACCCAGAACCTGACCCGCGCGCACCGCGTGATCCATCAGCTGGAAGCCGGTATCTGCTGGATCAACGCCTGGGGCGAATCCGACGCCAAGATGCCAGTGGGCGGCTACAAGCAGTCGGGCGTGGGCCGCGAGAACGGCATCAGCTCGCTGAACCAGTACACCCGGATCAAATCGATCCAGGTCGAGCTGGGCGAGTACGCCTCGGTCTTCTAAAGCCGCCCCGCCACCCCGTAGGAGCCGACCTTGGTCGCGATGCAGACGCCGCGCGACCAAGTCGAACCGCAGCGATGCCATCGCGACCAAGGTCAGCTCCTACAGTCCCCACATCCACCTGAGGATGCTATTTCATGTCCAAAGAATTCGATTACATCATCATCGGTGCCGGCTCGGCCGGTAACACCCTGGCCACCCGCCTGACCGAAGACAAAGGCGTCACTGTCCTGCTGCTGGAAGCCGGCGGCCCTGACTACCGTGCCGACTTCCGCACCCAGATGCCTGCCGCCCTGGCCTTCCCGCTGCAGGGCCGCCGCTACAACTGGGCCTACGAGACCGACCCCGAGCCGCACATGAACAACCGCCGCATGGAATGCGGCCGCGGCAAGGGCCTGGGTGGCTCGTCGCTGATCAACGGCATGTGCTACATCCGCGGCAACGCCATGGACTACGACGGCTGGGCCAAGCTGCCGGGCCTGGAAGACTGGACCTACCTGGACTGCCTGCCGTACTTCCGCAAGGCCGAAACCCGTGACATCGGCCCCAACGACTACCACGGCGGCGAAGGCCCGGTCAGCGTCACCACGCCCAAGGCCGGCAACAACCCGCTGTTCCACGCCATGGTCGAGGCCGGCGTGCAGGCCGGCTACCCGCGCACCGACGACCTCAACGGTTACCAGCAGGAAGGCTTCGGCCCCATGGACCGCACCGTGACGCCCAAGGGCCGTCGCGCCAGCACCGCCCGTGGCTACCTGGACACCGCCAAGCAGCGCGACACCCTGACCATCGTCACCCACGCGCTGACCGACCGCATCCTGTTCGACGGCAAGCGCGCCGTGGGCGTGGCCTACCTGGTGGGTGAGAGCAACACTCCGGTAGAAGCCCGTGCCCGCAAGGAAGTGCTGCTGTGCAGCGGCGCCATCGCCTCGCCGCAGATCCTCCAGCGTTCCGGCGTGGGCCCGAAAGACCTGCTCAAGAGCCTGGACATCCCGGTGGTGCACGACCTGCCTGGCGTCGGCCAGAACCTGCAGGACCACCTGGAAATGTACCTGCAGTACGCCTGCACCAAGCCGGTGTCGCTGTACCCGTCGCTGCTGTGGTGGAACCAGCCGGCCATCGGCGCCGAGTGGATGTTCAACGGCACCGGCATCGGCGCCAGCAACCAGTTCGAGGCCGGCGGCTTCATTCGTTCGCGCCCGGAATTCGAATGGCCGAACATCCAGTACCACTTCCTGCCGGTGGCGATTAACTACAACGGCAGCAACGGTGTGAAAGAGCACGGCTTCCAGGCCCACGTGGGCTCCATGCGCTCGCCGAGCCGTGGCCGCGTGCAGCTGAAGTCGAAGAACCCGCGCGAATACCCGAGCATCCTGTTCAACTACATGGCCACCGAGCAGGACTGGCAGGAATTCCGCGACGGCATCCGCCTGACCCGCGAGATCATGCAGCAGCCCGCCCTGGACGAGTTCCGTGGCCGCGAGATCAGCCCGGGCATCGAGGTGCAGACCGACGAGCAGCTGGACAAGTTCGTCCGCGAGCACGCCGAGACTGCGTTCCACCCGTCCTGCTCGTGCAAGATGGGCACCGACGAAATGGCCGTGGTCGATGGCCAGGGCCGCGTGCATGGCCTGCAAAGCCTGCGCGTGGTGGACGCCTCGATCATGCCGATCATCACCACCGGCAACCTCAACGCGCCGACGATCATGATGGCCGAGAAAATCGCCGACAAGATTCGTGGCCGCCAGCCGCTTCCGCGCAGCACGGCGGATTACTACGTGGCCGGTGATGCACCAGTGCGCAAGGCACCACTGCGCGCCGTCAGCCTGTAACCCTTGTGGGAGCTGGCTTGCCAGCGAGCTTTTGAGGCCTCAGAAGCTTGCTGGCAAGCCAGCTCCCACGTTGCCAGACAAACCCTTGCGACAAATCACCGCACCCACCTAAGCTAGGCACTCCCCCACACAAGCAAGGGATGTCATGCCGGCCCTTCTAGACCCCCGCACCGCCAAGCTGCTGCCCTGGGTAGTAGCCATCGCTTTCTTCATGCAGTCCCTGGACGGCACCATCCTCAACACCGCCCTGCCCGCCATGGCCCGCGACCTGGCCGAAGACCCGCTGCGCATGCAGTCGGTGGTCATCGCCTACATGCTCACCGTGGCCCTGCTGATCCCGGCCTCGGGCTGGATCGCCGACCGTTTCGGCACCAAGCGCGTGTTCTTCAGCGCCATCGCCCTGTTCAGCCTCGGCTCGCTGGCCTGCGCGCTGTCGGGCAGCCTCACGGTGCTGATCATCTCCCGCGTGCTGCAGGGGCTGGGCGGCGCCTTGATGCTGCCGGTGGGCCGGCTGGTGGTGCTGCGCGCCTACCCGCGCTCGGAGCTGGTGCGCATCCTCGGTTTCGTCACCATTCCCGGCCTGCTGGGCCCGCTGATCGGCCCCACCATGGGCGGGTGGATGGTGGAGTACCTGAGCTGGCACTGGATCTTCCTGATCAACCTGCCGGTGGGCCTGCTGGGCTGCTGGGCGGTGTGGAGCATCGTCCCGGACCTGCGCGGCAGCAGCCGCACGCACTTCGATACCCTGGGTTTCCTGATGTTCGGCGCCGCCATGGTGCTGATCACCATCGCCATGGAAGGCCTGGGCGAGCTGCACCTGCCGCACCTGCGGGTGATGCTGCTGTTGTTCGCCGGCATGGCCTGCCTGGCCGCCTACTGGGTGCGCGCCGCCCACGACCCGGAGCCGCTGTTCTCGCCTACCCTGTTCCGCACGCGCACCTTCGCCGTAGGCATCCTGGGCAACCTGTTCGCCCGCCTGGGCAGCGGCGCCCTGCCGTTCCTGGTGCCGTTGCTGCTGCAGGTGGCGCTGGGCTACTCGCCGGCGCAGGCGGGCATGAGCATGCTGCCGCTGGCGGCCTCGGCCATGCTGGCCAAGTCGGTGGCGCGGCCGCTGATCGAACGCTTCGGCTACCGCATCGTGCTCACCGCCAACACCCTGGCCCTGGGCCTGATGCTGGCCAGCATGGGCCTGGTGACGCCGGACACGCCCTACGTGGTGCTGCTGGTGCAGCTGGGCATCATGGGCGCGGTGAACTCGCTGCAGTTCACCGCCATGAACACCGTGACCCTGATCGACCTCGACGACGCCAGCGCCAGCAGCGGCAACAGCCTGCTGTCGGTGGTGGCGCAGCTGTCCCTGAGCCTGGGCGTGGCCTGCGCCGGGGCCCTGCTGGGCGGCTTCAGCACCGAGGCCGGCACCAACGTGCTGCAGGCGTTCCAGCTGACCTTCCTGACCATCGGCATCATGGCCATGCTGGCGGCGGCGATATTCGTGCAGCTGTCGAACAAGGACGGCAAAAAGGACAGCAGCAACGCTGTTCGTCCGGAACCGGAGATAGAGGCTTAGGGCCAAAGGCCATGGGGCTGGTACACTGCGCGACATTTTGTTTTGCAGGCCAGTCCCGTGACCACCATCGCCACCGCTTTTAACACTTTGCCTTTGTCCGCCGCCATGCTGGCCAACCTGGAATCCCTCGGGTATGCGCAGATGACGCCGATCCAGGCGCAAAGCTTGCCGGTGATCCTCAAGGGCATGGACCTGATCGCCCAGGCCAAGACCGGTAGCGGCAAGACCGCGGCCTTCGGCATCGGCCTGCTGAACCCGATCAACCCGCGCTACTTCGGTTGCCAGGCGCTGATCATGTGCCCCACCCGCGAGTTGGCCGACCAGGTGGCCAAGGAAATCCGCCGCCTGGCCCGCGCCGAAGACAACATCAAGGTGCTGACCCTGTGCGGCGGCGTGTCGTTCGGCCCGCAGATCGCCTCGCTGGAACACGGCGCGCACATCATCGTCGGCACCCCGGGGCGCATCCAGCAGCACCTGCGCAAGGGCTCGCTGGTACTCGACGGCCTCAACACCCTGGTACTCGACGAAGCCGACCGCATGCTCGACATGGGCTTCTACGACGCCATCGAAGACATCATCGAGCAGACCCCGGCGCGTCGCCAGACCCTGCTGTTCTCGGCCACCTACCCGGTGGGCATCAAGCAGCTGGCGTCGAAATTCATGCGCGACCCGCAGACCGTCAAGGCCGAGTCGCTGCACGCCGACAGCCAGATCGAGCAGCGTTTCTACGAGATCAACCCGGAAGAACGCCTGGGCGCCGTGACCAAGGCCCTGGGGCACTTCCGCCCGCAATCGTGCGTGGCGTTCTGCTTCACCAAGCAGCAGTGCCAGGAAGTGGTCGACCACCTGGTGGCCAAGGGCATCAGCGCCGTGGCCCTGCACGGCGACCTGGAGCAGCGCGACCGCGACCAGGTGCTGGCGATGTTCGCCAACCGCAGCACCTCGGTGCTGGTAGCCACCGACGTGGCCGCCCGCGGCCTGGACATCGACGCCCTGGACATGGTGATCAACGTCGAGCTGGCGCGTGACTCGGAAATTCACATTCACCGCGTGGGCCGCACCGGCCGTGCTGGCGAGAACGGCCTGGCCGTAAGCTTCGTGGCCCCGGCCGAGGCCCACCGCGCCCAGGCCATCGAGCAGCTGCAGAAGGCGCCGCTCAACTGGCAGCCGCTGGACAGCCTGGTCGCCAAGGGCGGCGGCCCGCTGCTGCCGGCCATGAGCACCCTGTGCATCGCCGCAGGCCGCAAGGACAAGGTACGCCCAGGCGACATCCTCGGCGCCCTGACCGGCGATGCCGGCATCCCGGGCACCCAGGTCGGCAAGATCGCGATCTTCGACTTCCAGGCCTACGTGGCCGTGGACCGCGACATCGCCAAGCAGGCCCTGCAGCGCCTGAACAACGGCAAGATCAAGGGCCGCTCGCTGCGCGTGCGTATTCTCTGATCACCTGAATCTCCGTAGCCGCTGCCGCCAGGCTGCGCTGGCCCTTTACCCCGCTGAAAATCTCCAGCGGGCACCCCGGCCAGCGCAGCCTGGCGGCAGCGGCTACGGTGTTGTGACACCCCCCATTTCGAGGATGATGTTGTGCGCTCTACCGACGTTGTGATCATTGGCGCAGGGGCCGCCGGCCTGATGTGCGCCTTCAGCGCCGCCGCCCGCGGCCGCCAGGTGCTGCTCATCGATCACGCCAACAAGGCCGGCAAGAAGATCCTGATGTCCGGTGGTGGGCGCTGCAACTTCACCAACCTGTACGCCGAACCCGCCAACTTCCTCTCGCAGAACCCGCACTTCTGCAAGTCGGCCCTGGCCCGCTATACCCAGTGGGACTTCATCGCCATGGTGGCCAAGCACGGCGTGCCGTACCACGAGAAGAAGCTGGGCCAGCTGTTCTGCGACAACAAGTCCAGCGACATCCTGGAAATGCTCCTCGAAGAGTGCAACCAGGTGAACGTCGACCTGCGCCTGGACACCTCGGTGCAACACATCGAGAAGACCGCCACCGGCTACTTGCTGAGCACCAGCATGGGCCAGGTGGGCTGCCAGTCGCTGGTGATCGCCACCGGCGGCCTGTCGATTCCGACCCTGGGCGCCACCGGCTTCGGCTACCAGATTGCCCGCCAGTTCGGCCACGACGTGCTGCCTACCCGTGCCGGCCTGGTGCCGTTCACCATCACCGACCAGCTCAAGGAGCTGTGCACCGAGCTGTCGGGCACCTCGGTGGACTGCCTGGTGAGCTGCAACGACCAGGCGTTCCGCGAGAACATCCTGTTCACCCACCGCGGCCTCAGCGGCCCGGCGATCCTGCAGATTTCCTCGTTCTGGCACCCCGGTGACACCGTGGAGATCAACCTGCTGCCCGACCACGATGCGCTGGACTGGCTGCAACAGCAGCAGGCCGAGCGCCCCAACAGCGAGCTGAAGACCCTGCTGGGCGAACTCTTCACCAAGAAGATGGCCAATCTGCTGGCCGAGCACTGGTTCGCCTCCAAGCCGATGAAGCAGTACACCCCGGCCGAGCTGCGCGACGTGGCGCAGAAGCTCGGCGCCTGGCAGGTCATCCCCGCCGGCACCGAGGGCTACCGCACCGCCGAAGTGACCCTGGGCGGCGTCGACACCCGCGAAGTGTCGTCCAAGACCATGGAGTCGCTGAAAAGCCCGGGCCTGTATTTCGTCGGTGAAGTGCTGGACGTCAGCGGCCACCTGGGCGGTTTCAACTTCCAGTGGGCGTGGGCCTCGGGCTACGCTGCGGCGCAGTTCGTCTAAAACGGCGCGGGCAGTATCCCGGAACAAATTTTGCTGGTAATAAGGGAGCGGCGACAGAGAATCGCCGCTCGCCACGGCTCTATTTAGCTCATCTGCCCAACAGGTTCGCCCCCCTCTATGGCATCGACCTCGTTTCGCCAATCCATGCGCCGGCTTTGGGCGCTCGACAAGTTCAGCTACAGCGTGCGGGTGTTCATCGCCCTCACCGGCTCCATGGCGTTCTGCTGGTACCAGAAGGAAATGCACGCGCTGATCCCGATCTTCCTGGGGATTATTGCCTGCGCCCTGGCCGAGACCGACGACAACTGGCAGGGCCGGGTCAAGGCCCTGGCGGTGACGCTGGTGTGCTTCAGCTGCTCGGCGCTGTCGGTGGAGCTGCTGTTCCCCTACCCCTATTTATTCGTCTGCGCCCTGGCCCTGGCCGCCTTCGGGCTGACCATGCTCGGCGCCCTGGGCGAACGCTACAACGCGGTGGCCTACGCCACGCTGATCGTGGCGGTGTACACCATGATCGGCGTGGACCAGCGCGGCGGCGAGACCAGCAACTTCTGGGAAGAACCGCTGCTGCTGGTCACTGGCGCCGCCTGGTACGGGCTGCTGTCGGTGCTGTGGCAGGCGCTGTTCGCCAACCAGCCGGTGCAGCAGGCCCTGGCCAAGCTGTTCCGCGAACTGGGCTATTACCTCAAGCTCAAGGCCAGCCTGTTCGAGCCCATCCGCGGCCTGGACGTTGAAGCCCGGCGCCTGGAGCTGGCCAAGCAGAACGGCCGCGTGGTGGCGGCGCTCAACTCCACCAAGGAAATCATCCTGCACCGCGTGGGCGGCGGCCGGCCGGGGTCGAAGATCAGCCGCTACCTGAAGCTGTACTTCCTGGCCCAGGACGTCCACGAGCGCGCCAGTTCCTCGCACTACCCCTACAACGCCCTGTCCGAAGCCTTCTTCCACAGCGACGTACTGTTCCGCTGCCAGCGCCTGTTGCGCCAGCAGGGTGCCGCCTGCCGGCGCCTGTCGGAGTCGATCCAGCTGCGCCAGCCGTTCGTCTACGACGACAGCTTCGCCGAGGCCCTGGGCGACCTGCATGCCTCCCTTGAGCACCTGCGCATCCAGAGCAACCCGGCCTGGCGCGGTCTGCTGCGCTCGCTGCGCGCGCTGGCGGCCAACCTGGCTACCCTCGACCGCCTGCTCAGCGACGCCAGCAACCCCGACAAGCTGGCCGACGAAAGCGACAGCAGCCTGCTGGACCGCTCGCCACGCACGCTCAAGGACATGTGGGCGCGGGTGCGACAGAACCTGACGCCCACCTCGCTGCTGTTCCGCCACGCCCTGCGCCTGCCCCTGGCGGTGTCGGTGTGCTACGCCATCGTGCACCTGGTGCCCACCACCCAAAGCTACTGGATCATGCTGACCACGGTGTTCGTCTGCCAGCCCAGCTACGGCGCCACCCGCCGCAAACTGGGCCAGCGCATCGTCGGCACGGCCATCGGCCTGACCCTGGGCTGGGCGCTGTTCGACCTGTTCCCCAGCCCGCTGATCCAGTCGATGTTCGCCATCGCCGCCGGCCTGGTGTTCTTCGTCAACCGCACCACGCGCTACACCGTGTCCACGGCGGGCATCACGCTGATGGTGCTGTTCTGCTTCAACCAGGTGGGCGACGGCTACGGGCTGTTCCTGCCGCGCCTGGTGGACACCCTGATCGGCAGCCTGATCGCCATCATGGCGGTGTTCCTGTTCCTGCCCGACTGGCAGGGCCGCCGCCTGAACAAGGTGCTGGCCAACACCCTGAGCTGCAACAGCATCTACCTGCGGCAGATCCTGGAGCAGTACGCCCGGGGCAAGCGCGACGACCTCAGCTACCGCCTGGCCCGCCGCAACGCCCACAACGCCGACGCGGCGCTGTCGACCACGCTGGCGAACATGCTCATGGAGCCGGGGCACTTCCGCAAGGAAGCCGACGTCGGCTTCCGCTTCCTGGTGCTGTCGCACACGCTGCTCAGCTACCTGTCGGGCCTGGGCGCGCACCGCGCCACCGAGCTGCCGGAGCCGGTGCGCACCGAGCTGATCGAGGGCACCGGCCTGACCCTGGCCGCCAGCATCGACGAAATCGCCACCAGCCTGGCGAACAAGACCCCGGTGGCGCTGCACAGCGACGCCGAGGAAGCCCTGGCCAACGCGCTGGAGCAGATGCCCGAGGAAATCGATGAAGGCCAGCGCCTGGTGCAGACGCAACTGGCGCTGATCTGCCGCCAGCTGGGGCCGCTGCGCACCCTGGCGGCCCACCTGATCAAGGACAAGGCCGCGCCGGCGGCGGCCTGATCACATGCCGTACTGCTTGAGCAGGCGCGCGTAGCTGCCATCGGCCTGCATCTGGCCGATGGCCTTGTCGAAGGCGGCGACGATCTTGTCGTGGTCAGGATTTTTCAGGCTGACCAGAATGTGCAGGTGGTTCAGGCTCAGCGGCTGCGGCAGGAACTCCACCTGGTCGCGCACCCGGGCCACCTCGTGGCTGAGGTAATAGCGCGCCACGTACTCATCCTCCAACGTCAGCTCCACCCGCTGGGCCGCCAGCATGCGCACGCCCATGGAGAAGTTGTGCACCTGCACCTTCTGCAGCAGGTCGTCGTTGTCGAACGCACCGGAGTAGGCATAGCCGCGCACCACCGCCACAGGGTAGGGGTGCAACGCGTCGAGGTCGCCACTGAAGGTAATGGGCGAGCCCTTGCGCTTGAGGAACAGGATGCGGTTCTGCAGGTAGCTGCCGGAGAACTCGCCGATGTGCGTGCGCTCCTCGTTGTACCAGGCGTTGACCAGCACATCGTAGTGGCCTTCCTCGATACCCAGCAACGCGCGCGCCCAGGGCACCTGCTCGAACTGGCTGGCGTAGCCGGCCCGGGCCAGCGCGGTGGTGACCAGCTCGGTGGCCAGGCCGCCGTTGACCATGGTGGCGTCGGTGAACGGCGGCCAGGCATCGGCCACCAGGCGCAATTTATCGGCCCAGGCCACCTGCGCGAACAACAGCAATCCAAGCAAATACGAGGCTCGAAGCAAGTGCAGCATGCTCAAGATCCTGTAGCGGGCTCCTGGCCCGTCGGCGTGGTGGTGCAGCCTGCATTCCCGTACAGAGCCTAGCTCAACATCGACGGAATTGGCCTTGATGCCCCCAGTCTCTTTATGATGACGGTTGGCGAGCGTTTCGTTTTTTCCAGGAGTACACATGACCACCCAATGGGTCTGCAAACACCATGGCGATCTAGGTATCGACCAGCTGTACCGAATTCTGCAATTGCGCACCCAAGTATTTGTGGTGGAGCAGCAATGTCCGTACCAGGAAGTCGACGGGCTGGACCTGGACGGCGACACCTGCCACCTGATGGGCTGGCAGGGCGACCAGCTGGTGGCCTACCTGCGCCTGCTGGACCCCACTGCGCATGACGGCGACGTGGTCATCGGCCGCGTGGTGACCGCGCCGTCCGCCCGCGGCCAGGGCCTGGGCCACGAGCTGCTGGTGCAGGGGCTGTGGCACGCCGACAAGCTGTGGCCGCAGACGCCGATCTACCTGTCGGCCCAGGCGCACCTGCAGGGGTACTACGGCAAGTACGGCTTCGTCGCCGAAGGCGAGGAATACCTGGAGGATGACATCCCCCACATCGGCATGCGCCGGGCCGTGTGATCGGCGTCGCCCCCATCGCGACCAAGGTCGTCTCCTACGGGTGTAGGAGCCGACCTTGGTCGCGATGGCGACGACGCGCTCCTCAGGGGTAGCCCAGGATCTGCTTGATCGCCACCAGGTTGCGGCCGATCCAGGCTTTATCAATCGCTCCCCAATCGCGCACCACGTACTGGCCGATGTGGTTGCGCTCCCCTTGCGCCTGCTCGAACTCGCAGACGATGTCCAGGTCGGCCAACGCCAGCAGCGTGTCCTGGGCGGTGCGCCGGGGCATGCCGGTAGCCTCGGTGATGGCCGGCACGCTGCGGGCGGTGCCGCTGTCGATCAGCCAGGCCACGTAGAGGCGGCGGTAAAAGCTGGTCTTGGTCTTGCTGACTTCCATCGAACGTTCCTTGTCGGTCATTGCGCCAGGTCGCGCCAGGTCAGGTAGATGCGCAGGTCGAATTCCAGCTGATGGTAACCCGGCTGCATGTATTCGCAGAGCTTGTAGAACGCCTTGTTGTGGTCCGATTCCTTCAGGTGGGCCAGTTCGTGCACCACGATCATCTTCAGGAACTGCGGCGCCGCGTCCTTGAACAGCGAGGCGATGCGGATCTCTTTCTTGGCCTTGAGCTTGCCGCCCTGCACCCGTGACACCGCCGTGTGCAGGCCCAGCGCGCGGTGGGTCAGGTCCAGGCGGTTGTCGTACAGCACTTTGTCCAGGTTCGGCGCGTTGCGCAGGTGTTCCTGCTTGAGGTCCAGCGCGTAGCTGTACAGCGCCTTGTCGCTCTGCACGTCGTGGCGGTCGGGGTAGCGCTGCCGCAGGTAGTCACCCAGGCGCTGTTCGGCCAGCAGGGTGCGCACCTGGTCTTGCAGGTGCTGGGGGTAGGCTTGCAGGTATTTGAGCGGGGTGGTCATGGCGGCGACACATCATCAAGTCAGCCGCCAGTGTACCCAATTGCGCGCCTACACCGTGGCCCAATCGAACTGGCCCGGGAAGCCGGTGGCGTCGTCGGCGGTCAACGGCTTGGCAACGATGAAGCCCTGGGCCAGCTCGCAACCGTTTGTGCGCAGCCACTGATACTGCTCGCGCGTCTCCACGCCCTCGGCGATCACGGTGATGCCGAAGTCGCGGCACACGCTGATCACGTTGCGCGCCAGGGCCGCGTCGCGCTCGGACTCGGGCAGGCGCGCCACCAGGTGGCGGTCGAGCTTGAGGGTGTCGATGGGCAGGTCGCGCAGCAGCTTGAGCGAGCAATGGCCGGTGCCGAAGTCGTCCAGCGCCACGCGCACGCCCAGGTTGTGCAGCTCGTGCAGCTGGCGCATGGCCTCCTCCTGATTGTGCATCAGCGAGGTTTCCACCACCTCCACTTCCAGCTGCTGGGCCTGCAGGCCGTTCATGGCGATGGCACGCTGCAGTTCGGGCACGAGGTTAGGCATGGCGAACTGGGCGTTGCTGAGGCTGATGCTGAGAATCAGCCCGTCATCGAAGCTGTCGCGCCAGGCATGGCGCTGGGCGGCGCCCTGCTGGTAGATCCAGCTGGTCAGGCGGCTGATCAGCCGGGCCTCTTCCAGCAGCGGAATGAACAGCCCTGGCGGCACGTCGCCGACGCTGGGGTGGCGCCAGCGCAGCAGCGCCTCGAAACCGCGCAGGCGGCCGTCGGCGATGGCCACCTGTGGCTGGTAGACCAGGGTGAAATCCTTTTTCTCGATGGCGCTGCTGACGCTGTCCTCGAGCATCAACCGCGAGCGCGCCCGGCCGTTCATGTCCTGGTCGTAGTAGCGGTACTGCTGGCGCCCGGCCTGCTTGGCCGCGTACATGGCGATGTCGGCGGCGCGCAGCAGGCTGTCGAGGTTGGAACCGCATTCGGGGTAGGTGGCGATGCCGATGCTGACGCCCAACGTCACGTCCAGGCCGTCGATCTGCTGGCACATGGAGACCCGGTCGATAAGCTTTTCCGCGACCTTGGCCGCCTGTTCCGGGTATTCCAGGGTATCGAGCAGCGCGGTGAACTCGTCGCCGCCCATGCGCGCGACGATGTCGTAGCTGCGCAGGCAGTCCTTGAGCTGCTCGGCCACCCAGCGCAGCACCCGGTCCCCGGCGTCGTGGCCGTGGTTATCGTTGATGCGCTTGAAGCCGTCCAGGTCCAGGTACAGCAGCGCCTGGGACTTGTCCGAGCGCTCGTTGCGCACCAGCGCGCTTTCCACGGTCTGATAGAAGCCGCGGCGGTTCAGCAGGCCGGTCAGCGGGTCGGTGACGGCCTGGTATTCCAGCTGCTGGTGCAGGTTGCGCACCACCGACATGTCCAGCACCGTCACCACCATGGCGTGCTGCTCGCCAGGCAGCGGCGCACAGGACAGCGCCGCAGGCAGCTGCTGGCCCGACAGGGTGCACAGCACCGCGTCGTGCACCCGGAAGGTCTCGCGGTTGGCGTAGGCGCGGTAGAACTCGGAGTCGGCCCACTGCCCTACCGTGGGCTTGACCACGAACTTGAGCAGCTCGGCGCCGGTGAGCTCGGCCACCGAGGCGTTGAGCAGGCGCGAGATGGCCGGGTTGGCGAAACTGATACGGCCCTTCTCGTCGATCACCAAAATACCTTCGGCAGCGTTCTCCAGCACCGAGGCGTTGAAGGCGCGGGCGGTTTCCAGGTCGCGGCTCAGGCGCTGCAGGTCGCGGCGGTTACGCTGCTGCTCGAGCAGGGCCTGGACCTTGGGCCGCAGGATCTGTGGGTCGAAGGGCTTGAACAGGTAATCCACGGCGCCGTTGGCGTAGCCCTTGAGCACCGAGGCCTGGTTCTGTTCGTTGGCGGTGAGGAAGATTATCGGGGTCAACCGCGTGCGCTGGCTACCGCGCATCAGGCGGGCCACTTCGAAACCGTCCATGCCTGGCATCTGCACATCCAGCAGCACCAGGTCGACTTCATGTTCCAGCAGCATGCTCAGGGCTTCCACACCGGAAGCGGCCGTCACCACCCGCCAATCCTGACGCTCGAGCAGGGCCCGCATGCTGATCAGGTTCTCGGGGTAGTCATCAACGACCAGTAGCACTGAGCCGCCGTCATTTGGCTGGGATTGCGCGCATTCCATGCATGCTTCTCGTCAAGACATATGGCACCGGCCTTTATGACAAAAACCGGATACAGATCGTTCCTTACTCTAGACCGGGATCCAAAGAAGCGGGAGCCGTTAAAGTGCCAGCACCCTACCAAAGATCGCTTACCCGACTAACGGTAATTTTCCACAGCCCCCGAAATCAAAGGCCTGCAGGTAAATCGACGAAAGGTTGGCGCCAACTAATCGACGTGCCAGCATTAACAATTTAATTTCAGGTCTCTATAAAGAGCGCCCTCTTCAACCCCCGAGCTAAGCGGCCGGGTTGGTTTTCCGGCAGTCGACCGCCGCGATAAAAGGAAGGCAACAACATGATAGACCTATCGACCTGGATGCTCAGCGTTCCGGAAGGAACGCCAGCGCAGACCATCAGTACCCCGACCCTGGTAGCGGGCTTCAAGGACCAGTATTTCCACTCCGATACCGGCACCCTGTTCTTCTGGGCCCCGGTGACCGGCACGGTCACCGACAGCGCCATCTACCCGCGCTGCGAACTGCGCGAGGCCAACGCCGACGGTTCAGTGCGCAATTGGCAGTACTCCACCGCCGACAACACCCTGCGCGCCACCCTGGCCGTCGACCAGGTGCCGTCGTCGGGCAAGGTGGTGATCGGCCAGATCCACGTGTACGGCAGCAACCAGCCGCTGCTCAAGGTGGAATACCAATACAAGACCAAGACCCAGACCGGCAACATCGTCGCCAAGGTGCGCTACCACCTCGACGATGACGAGCCCACGGTGATCCAGGTGGCCACCGGCGTGCCCATGAACAAGCAGTTCAACTACCTGATCCACCTGAGCCCCGGCGGCCAGTTGAGCGTGGATGCGGCGGGCTACACCTGGACCGACCAGATCAGTGGCACCTGGAAGGCCTCGCAGCTGTATTTCAAGGCCGGGGTCTATACCCAGGACAACACCGGGGATGCCACCGAAGGCGGGACGGTGACGTTCTACAAGCTGGCGATTGCCCATACCTCCACGTAGCAGCTGCCGCAGGCTGCGTCAGGCCTTGGACGCGGCCTGCGGCCGCTGCTACGGGGCGGCGTCCTCGGGTGATTGGGCGTAACGCAGGCTCTGCGCGCGCAAGTGGTTGCCGTGGATGCAGTTGTCCACCAGCCGCTGGCGCAGCGACCAGTCGGTGTTGATGATGTAGTGGTTGAGTATCGGTTTGCCCGGCCCCGAGGCGAACCAGGTCATCAGGTCGCCGGAGCGATCATTGGGCACGAAGAACGGCAGCGCGTATTTGCAGGCCTGAACCGACTTGAGCTCCAACTCGCCCTTGGTCTCGCGGCCCACCCGCGCGATGAAATCGCGCAGCTCGTTGTTAGTCGGGGTATGGCTGCCGCTCCAGCGCTGGTTCACCCCGTCCCAGAATTTTGCATCACGCACCGCGCGCTTGTAGGCGATGACGGTATTGGCCGGGCCGGCATTCCAGATCTGGTTGATGGTCATGCGGGCCATGCTCGGGGTTACCAAATGCTGCTCGCCCAACTTTTGCTTAATCAAGGTGGCCAGCTCCAGATGAGCTGCATCAGTGAAATTCTTGAACTCATGGAAGTCGAGGATGACGATTTCCCGAGAGGTAACCTGAAGCAAGCGGAACATCAGCAGATCGCGCAGTACATCACCGGCCACGGTCCGCCCGGACGTGGTGCTATGAAAAATGGAGAATCGGCGCGGGTCACCAGCAGGGTACCCGGAAAAGAACTGCACCCTGAGATCCAGCACCCGGATGCCGCATACCAACTGGCTGAACGGCCCCACATCCTGGCAGGTTTCACTCGAGGGCGTATGCGGGGCCTTCTTGTCGAAGGCGGAGTGGTGCGTGCCCGGCAAGATGCAATCCTGGATCCGCAAGGAACGTGCGCCACTGTAGCGCCCCATCCAGTCAATGCGCTGGTTGTTGAACGGCTGGCAGATGCCGTCCTGCAAGCCACCATTGGGGCACCAGCCAGCCATGGACTCCTGGTCGTCACCGCCCAAACTACAGATATCCGCCGCTGGCAACGGCTCCAGCCCTTCGAAATTGACCAAATCGTTCATGCTGCAATCCTTCATACACGTAAGTAGTGCACGCGAACTTACGGGGTGTGCGAAGCCGATTTAACCCAGAAAACCTTCAACGCCATGCAGCGCTTCCAGACCCGCCGGGCAAAAAAAAACCCCGCCTTTTCAGGGCGGGGCTTTCGGTGTTGCCAGACGCTTAGTTGACCTTGGCGTTCAGCTCGCCCTTGGCGTAGCGCTGGAACATCGCTTCCAGGGAGATCGGCTTGATCTTCGAAGCGTTGCCGGCGGTGCCGAAGGCTTCGTAGCGGGCGATGCACACGTCGCGCATGGCCTTCACGGTTTCACCGAAGAACTTGCGAGGGTCGAACTCGCTCGGGTTGGTGGCCATCAGGCGGCGCATGGCACCGGTGGACGCCAGGCGCAGGTCGGTGTCGATGTTGACCTTGCGCACGCCGTGCTTGATGCCCTCGACGATTTCCTCGACCGGCACGCCGTAGGTTTCTTTAATGTCGCCGCCGTACTGGTTGATGATCGCCAGCCACTCTTGCGGTACCGAGGAAGAACCGTGCATCACCAAGTGGGTGTTAGGGATGCGCTTGTGGATTTCCTTGATGCGGTCGATGGCCAGCACGTCGCCGGTAGGCGGCTTGGTGAACTTGTAGGCGCCGTGGCTGGTGCCGATGGCGATGGCCAGGGCGTCCACCTGGGTCTTCTTGACGAAGTCGGCGGCTTCTTCCGGGTCGGTCAGCATCTGGCTGTGGTCCAGCACGCCTTCGGCGCCGATGCCGTCTTCTTCACCGGCCATGCCGGTTTCCAGGGAACCCAGGCAGCCCAGCTCGCCTTCTACCGACACGCCGCAGGCGTGGGCCATGGCCACGGTCTGCTGGGTGACGCGCACGTTGTACTCGTAGTCGGTGGGGGTCTTGCCGTCTTCGCCCAGCGAGCCGTCCATCATCACCGAGCTGAAGCCCAGCTGGATCGAGCGCTGGCAGACGTCAGGGCTGGTGCCGTGGTCCTGGTGCATGCACACCGGGATGTGCGGGAATTCTTCGATGGCGGCCAGGATCAGGTGGCGCAGGAAGGGGGCACCGGCGTATTTGCGAGCGCCGGCCGAGGCCTGGACAATTACCGGGGAGTCAGTCTTGTCAGCGGCTTCCATGATGGCGCGCATCTGCTCAAGGTTGTTGACGTTGAAAGCTGGGACGCCGTAGCCGAACTCTGCGGCGTGGTCCAGCATCTGGCGCATGCTAATGAGTGCCATCTTGTGTTTATCTCCCGGTCGAGGGTCGTTAATCGTGCAAGCCTGCCGAAGCGGCGGCTGCCATTCAAGTAGTGTAGATCGGGCCTGTGCCCGACCCGCTGCATCACTGGGCCTTGCAGGCCCGGCCAATCAGGTCGTTGGTCGCGACCCAGTACACCAGCCCTTCATTACCTTTGCTGTGGAAGGCCAGCACGCCGTCGCTGAACAGCTCGCCCGACGCGCCGGGCTCGGCTTTCAGGCGGTAGACCTGGTCGCTGCCACCCAGCTTCACTTCCACGCTGTTCTTGCCCGCATCCAGGAAGCGCCAATCGACGGTCGCCTGGCTGTCGCAGGTCCAGTGTGTCCAGTCAGCGGACACCGGGGCCTGGTTGAAACTTGCACATCCACCCAGCACTGCAAACGCCACAAGGGCCATGAAGCCTTTCATTGTACTTCCTCGGGTTGCAGCATGGCGGCAGGCACGCAGGCCCGCCGCTCAGTTCCATCGGACTGAAAAGCCCGCCAGTTGTTCCGACCCGCGGTCGGCTCAGGGGCAACCTTGCCCCGGGGCCTGGTGTTCAGGGTCGTACTTTTCCAGGCCATCCGGGCCCAGGCGCTTGTTGATGACCGGCGCGGTCTCGGCCTGCCAGTCAGCCTGGTAGCAGCCGCCCTTGCCGGGCACCTGCTCGGCTGCAGCGGGCGCCGGCTTGCCGGCGCACCCGGCGAGCACGCCAGCCAGCAACAACAGCGGCAATGCCTTGGTCATCTGGACGCTCCCTTTCCATTCGCGCATGGCGTATCAGGCCTTGGCCCGCTGCTCCAGCATCTCGACGGCCGGGAGCACCTTGCCCTCGACGAACTCGAGGAAAGCGCCGCCACCGGTGGAAATGTAGGAGATGTCCTTGGACACGCCGTACTTGTCGATGGCCGCCAGGGTGTCGCCGCCGCCGGCGATGGAGAACGCCGGGCTCTCGGCGATGGCCTTGGCCAGCACCTTGGTGCCGTTGCCGAACTGGTCGAACTCGAACACGCCCACCGGGCCGTTCCACAGGATGGTCTTCGACGATTTCAGCAGCTGGGCGAACTGCTCGGCGGTCTGCGGGCCGATGTCCAGGATCATGTCGTCATCGGCCACGTCGGCGATCAGCTTGACGGTGGCTTCGGCGGTTTCGGCGAACTGCTTGGCCACCACCACGTCCACCGGCAGCGGCACGCTGACCTTGGCGGCGATGGCGCGGGCGGTGTCCAGCAGGTCCGGCTCGTACAGCGACTTGCCGACCTTGTGGCCAGCCGCGGCCAGGAAGGTGTTGGCGATGCCGCCGCCGACGATCAGCTGGTCGCAGATCTGGCTGAGGCTGTTGAGCACGTCCAGCTTGGTGGACACCTTGGAACCGGCGACGATGGCGGCCATCGGCTTGGCCGGGGCGCCCAGGGCCTTGCCCAGCGCGTCCAGCTCGGCGGCCAGCAGCGGGCCTGCGGCGGCTACCTTGGCGAACTTGGCCACGCCGTGGGTCGAGCCCTCGGCGCGGTGGGCGGTGCCGAAGGCGTCCATGACGAACACGTCGCACAGGGCGGCGTATTGCTGGGCCAGCTCGTCGGCGTTCTTTTTCTCGCCCTTGTTGAAGCGCACGTTCTCGAACAGCACCAGGTCGCCGGCCTTGACGTCGACGCCGCCCAGGTAGTCAGCCACCAGCGGCACGTCGCGGCCCAGGGCCTTGCTCAGGTAGTCGGCCACCGGCTTCAGGCTGTTCTCGGCAGAGAACTCGCCTTCGGTGGGACGGCCCAGGTGCGAGCAGACCATCACTGCTGCGCCTTTCTCCAGCGCCAGCTTGATGGTTGGCAGCGAGGCCAGGATACGCGCGTCGCTGGTGACCACACCGTCTTTCACGGGAACGTTGAGGTCTTCGCGGATCAGCACGCGCTTACCTTGCAGATCGAGGTCGGTCATCTTCAACACTGTCATGTGTTCAGTCCTTCAAGCCTGTTTTAATTGTTGGTTGACGACGTACAGGAAGTGCTCCGCGACGTCGAGCATCCGATTGGCAAAGCCCCATTCGTTGTCGAACCAGGCCAGGATGTTCACCAGGCGCGGGCCTGATACACGGGTCTGGCTGGCATCGACGATGGCCGAATGCGGGTCATGGTTGAAATCACAGCTGGCGTGCGGCAGCTCGGTGTAGGCCACCAGCCCTTTCAGCGGGCCAGTGAGGGCGGCGTCGTGGAGGATGCGATTGACCTCCGCGGCGTCGGTGTCCCGGCGCACCTGCAAGGTGATGTCCAGGCACGACACGTTCACTGTCGGCACGCGCACTGCTTTGGCCTGGATTCGGCCGCCGAGTTCCGGCAGCAGCCGCTCTATTCCGCGCGCCAGCCCGGTAGACACCGGGATGATCGACTGGAAGGCCGAGCGGGTGCGGCGCAGGTCTTCGGCATGGTAGGCATCGATCACCGGCTGGTCATTCATGGCCGAATGGATCGTGGTGATCGAGATGTACTCCAGGCCCAGGGCCTCATCCAGCAACCGCAGCAACGGCACGCTGCAGTTGGTGGTGCAGGAAGCGTTGGACACCAGCGTCTCGGTACCGGTCAATACCTGCTGGTTGATGCCGAACACCACAGTGGCGTCGACATCGGTCTCGCTGGCCATGGGCTGGGAGAACAGCACCCGTGGGGCGCCGGCGTCGAGGAAACGCTGGCCGTCGGCACGGGTATGCCACGCCCCGGAGCATTCTAGTACCAGGTCGACGTCAAGCGCCGCCCAGTCGATGCCCTCGGGGCTGGCGCTGCGCAGTACTTTCACGCAGTCGCCATTGATCATCAGACAGTCGCCTTCGCTGCGCACCTGGCCGGGGAAGCGGCCGTGGGTGGAGTCGAAGCGTGTCAGGTATTCGAGACTGGCCATGTCGGCCAGGTCGTTGATGGCAACCACCTCGAAGCCCGCTTCGGCGCCGCGCTCGTACAACGCACGCATGACGCAACGGCCGATACGGCCGTAGCCATTGAGTGCAACTTTATAGGGGCGTGGCTGGGGCATGAGGTGCTCACTGAAAACAATGGTTCAAACCTTTATGCAAGCTGCAGTGCAAATGCTTTTGTGGGAGCTGGCTTGCCAGCGAGCTTTTCAGGGGCCCTAAAAGCTCGCTGGCAAGCCAGCTCCCACAAGAACCAGCATGCAGCACCTGCCCCGCAGGGCAGGCCTTACATCAGTCTTCCAGCAGTTCTTCGGCAGTACCGACGATGTTGTCGACGGTGAAGCCGAACTCTTCGAACAGGGCGGCCGCAGGGGCCGACTCGCCGAAGGTGGTCATGCCGATGACGCGGCCTTCCAGGCCCACGTACTTGTACCAGTAGTCGGCGTGCGCGGCCTCGATGGCGATGCGCGCGCTGACTTCCAGTGGCAGCACGGCCTGCTTGTAGCTGGCGTCCTGGGCTTCGAACACGCTGGTGCACGGCATCGACACCACGCGAACCTTGCGGCCCTGCTCGGTCAGCTTGGCCTGGGCCTTCACGGCCAGGTCAACTTCGGAACCGGTGGCGATCAGGATCAGCTCCGGCTCGCCGTCGCAGTCCTTGAGGATGTAGCCACCGCGGGCGATGTCAGCCAGTTGCGCGGCATCACGCGGCTGGTTCTGCAGATTCTGGCGGCTGAAGATCAGCGCCGAAGGACCGTCGTTGCGCTGGATGGCGTGCTTCCAGGCCACTGCCGATTCAACGGCGTCGGCTGGGCGCCAGGTGTCCAGATTCGGGGTGCAGCGCAGGCTGGCCAGCTGCTCGATCGGCTGGTGGGTAGGGCCGTCTTCGCCCAGGCCGATGGAGTCGTGGGTAAACACGTACAGCACGCGCTTCTTCATCAGGGCCGACATGCGCACGGCGTTGCGGCAGTATTCCATGAAGATCAGGAAGGTGGCGCCGTAGGGCACGAAACCGCCGTGCAGGGCGATACCGTTCATGATGGCGCCCATGCCGAACTCGCGTACGCCGTAGTGCAGGTAGTTGCCACCTGGCGCTTCGGCGCTGACGCTCTTGCTGCCCTTCCAGAAGGTCAGGTTGGAACCGGCCAGGTCAGCCGAGCCGCCCAGCAGTTCAGGCAGCAGCGGGCCGTAGGCGTTCAGGGCGTTCTGGCTGGCCTTGCGGCTGGCGATGGTCTCGCCCTTGGCAACCACTTCGGCGATCCAGGCGTCGGCCTTGGCGGCGAAGTCGGCTGGCAGCTCGCCGGCCATGCGGCGGATGAACTCGTTGGCCAGCTCAGGGTGTGCGGCGGAGTAGGCGGCGAAGCGCTGGTCCCAGTCGGCTTCCAGCGCGCGGCCGGCTTCCTTGGCGTCCCATTCGGCGTAGATGTCGGCCGGGATTTCGAAAGGACCGTGGTTCCACTTCAGCGCGGCGCGGGTCAGGGCGATTTCCTCGGCACCCAGTGGCGCGCCGTGGGACTCTTCCTTGCCCTGCTTGTTCGGCGAACCGAAGCCGATGGTGGTCTTGCAGCAGATCAGGGTCGGACGGTCGCTCTTGCGGGCGGTCTCGATGGCGGTCTTGATCTCGTCGGCGTCATGGCCGTCGACGTTGCGGATCACCTGCCAGTTGTAGGCTTCGAAACGCTTCGGCGTGTCGTCGGTGAACCAGCCTTCGACTTCGCCGTCGATGGAAATGCCGTTGTCGTCGTAGAAGGCGATCAGCTTGCCCAGGTCCAGGGTACCGGCCAGGGAGGCGACTTCGTGGGAGATACCTTCCATCATGCAGCCATCACCCAGGAAAACGTAGGTGTGGTGGTCGACGATGTTGTGGCCTGGGCGGTTGAACTGGGCGCCCAGGGTCTTTTCGGCGATGGCGAAGCCGACGGCGTTGGCCAGGCCTTGGCCCAATGGGCCGGTGGTGGTTTCCACACCCGGGGTGTAGCCGAATTCCGGGTGGCCCGGGGTACGGCTGTGCAGCTGGCGGAAGTTTTTCAGATCGTCGATCGACAGGTCGTAACCGGTCAGGTGCAGCAGCGAGTAGACGAGCATCGAACCGTGACCATTGGACATCACGAAACGGTCGCGGTTGGCGAACGACGGATTGGTCGGGTTGTGCTTCAAGAAGTCACGCCAAAGCACTTCGGCGATATCCGCCATGCCCATGGGGGCACCGGGATGGCCGCTGTTGGCTTTTTGCACGGCATCCATGCTGAGGGCACGAATGGCGTTGGCACGCTCACGACGGCTGGGCATCGCTTATCTCCTGGGCTTTATAAAAAGTACGGATTTCGAAAAGACCGGCATTTTCCCCCAGGCCACGCCTCTGGGCAATGACAGATAGTCATTGCGCAGCGTTTTTCCTGCCTTGCGGAGCCTAAATGTCGATCGGCCTGCAACGTATACCTGCAGTGGACCCCTTTTGCCGGCCAGGGATTCCATCCATCGACCAATATCAAAACTTTTTGATATTGGTCTTGCGGGGTGGCATTTCGCTGACTAGACTGCCGACCCTATGAATCTACCTGCGCCCGCGATCCGCCACGAATACAGCGACGAGCTGGCCGCCCTGTGCAAGGCCGGCGGCGACCCGCTGCGGCTGAACGTCTTGCGCGCCCTGGCCAGCGACTCGTTCGGGGTGCTGGAGCTGGCGCAGATTTTCGCCATCGGCCAGTCGGGCATGAGCCACCACCTCAAGGTGCTGGCCCAGGCAGGCCTGGTGGCCACCCGCCGCGAAGGCAACGCGATCTTCTATCGCCGCGCCCTGCCCGACACCGGCGCGCTGGGCGGCCGCCTGTACGCGGCGCTGCTGGACGAGGTCGACGACCTCGACCTGCCGGCCGACGCCGAGGCACGCATGGCGTTGGTGCAGCGCCAGCGCGCGGCCACCAGCGAACACTTTTTCTCGCGCATGGAAGAGAAATTCCGTGCGCAGCAGGACCTGATCGCCGGGCTGGCACAGTACCGCGACAGCGTGCTGGCGTTGCTCGACAAGCTCAGCTTCGATACCCAGGCCAGCGCCCTGGAGATCGGCCCCGGCGACGGTGCATTCCTGCCCGACCTGGCCAGCCGCTTTGCCCAGGTGACGGCGCTGGACAACAGTGCCGAGATGCTCGACCTGGCCCGCCAGCTGTGCCAGCGCGAGAACCTGGACAACGTCCAGTTGCATTTGGCCGACGCCTTGGGCGACACCAGCGTGCAGGCGCACTGCGTGGTCTTGAACATGGTCTTGCACCACTTTCCGGAGCCGGCCCAGGCCCTCAAGCAACTGGCCACCCGGGTAAAACCGGGCGGTAGCCTGCTGGTGACCGAGCTGTGCAGTCACAACCAGAGCTGGGCCCGGGACGCCTGTGGCGACCTGTGGCTGGGTTTCGAACAGGAAGATCTGGCCTTTTGGGCCGCTGCTGCGGGACTGGTTCCCGGGGAAAGCCTGTATGTAGGCTTACGTAATGGTTTCCAGATTCAGGTCCGTCATTTTCAGCGGCCGGCTGGCGACACTCACCATCGGTAAATTTAGGAAACCGTCGAGATGAGCGAATATTCTCTTTTCACCTCCGAGTCCGTCTCTGAAGGGCACCCGGACAAGATCGCCGACCAGATTTCTGATGCGGTGCTGGACGCCATCATCACCCAGGACAAGTTCGCCCGCGTCGCGTGCGAAACCCTGGTGAAGACCGGTGTCGCCATCATCGCTGGCGAAGTGACCACTTCGGCCTGGGTAGACCTGGAAGACATCGTCCGCAAGGTGATCGTCGATATCGGCTACAACAGCTCCGAAGTCGGTTTCGACGGCGCCACCTGCGCCGTGATGAACATCATCGGCAAGCAGTCCGTGGACATCGCCCAGGGCGTTGACCGCAGCAAGCCTGAAGACCAGGGCGCCGGCGACCAGGGCCTGATGTTCGGCTACGCCAGCAACGAGACCGACGTGCTGATGCCAGCGCCGATCTGCTTCTCGCACCGCCTGGTAGAGCGCCAGGCCGAAGCGCGCAAGTCGGGCCTGCTGCCTTGGCTGCGCCCGGACGCCAAGTCCCAGGTTACCTGCCGCTACGAAGGCGGCAAGGTCGTGGGCATCGACGCCATCGTGCTGTCGACCCAGCACAACCCGGACGTTTCCTACGCCAACCTGCGTGAAGGCGTGATGGAAGAGATCGTCAAGAAGGTGATCCCGGCCGAACTGCTGCACCGTGACACCCAGTTCCACATCAACCCTACCGGCAACTTCATCATCGGTGGCCCGGTGGGCGACTGTGGCCTGACCGGCCGCAAGATCATCGTCGACAGCTACGGCGGCATGGCCCGCCACGGCGGTGGCGCGTTCTCCGGCAAGGACCCATCCAAGGTTGACCGCTCGGCTGCCTACGCCGGTCGCTACGTGGCCAAGAACATCGTTGCCGCCGGCCTGGCCGACCGTTGCGAGATCCAGGTGTCCTACGCCATCGGCGTGGCCCAACCTACGTCGATCTCGATCAACACCTTCGGCACCGGCAAGATCAGCGATGACAAGATCATCAACCTGGTCCGCGAGCACTTCGACCTGCGTCCGTACGCGATCACCACCATGCTCGACCTGCTGCACCCGATGTACCAGGCCACCGCGGCCTACGGCCACTTCGGCCGTACCCCGGAGCAAGTGACCGTGGGCAATGACACCTTCACCACGTTCACCTGGGAACGCACCGACCGCGCCGACGCGCTGCGTGCTGCTGCCGGCCTGTAACAAGACCGACACCAAATAAAAAGCCCCGGCCGGGAAACTGGCCGGGGCTTTTTCGCTCCTATGCCTGCCCTCTCCACGGGCAACGTTTATTTTCAGACTTTGAGGTTCCGATGCGCATTTCGCTGTTCGCCCCCGCCGCCGCCCTGCTGGGCCTGTTTGCCATCAACGCCCAGGCGGCCAACATGGCCACCATGGCCAACTCGCCTGACCGCCACGACAACGCCCAGGTGCAGGTGCACAAGGCGCCGCAGCACAAGATCGTCACCAAGAAGGCCCCGGCGCCCAAGCACAAGGTCCAGGCCCGCAAGGCGCCGGCCCACAGCAACCAGGAACACCGCGACACCCCGGCCAACCGCTGAGTCGGTAGCACCCGGTAACCAGACGGCTGGGCGCCGGTAGCAAAGCTTTCCTAGGCTTGGGGTTCGCCCAGTCGTGCAAGGACGCCGACGATGAAAGTCTTCTTGCTGCTGCTCGCCCTGCTGTTGCCCACGGTCCACGCCAGTGAGTGCCCGCCGTGGGACGCTGCCAAGGCCATCCGCCAGATGGGTGCCCTGCAGACGCAGGTCACCCAGTGGGACGATCGTTACCACCGCCAGGGCGCTTCGGCCATTGCCGACGAACTGTACGACCAGTCACGCCTGCGCCTGGAAAACTGGCGCCGCTGCTTCCCCGAACACGCCCCGGCCACCCCTTCCCCCCTGGCCACCGCGTCCGGCCCTGTACCTCATCCCATCGTCCACACCGGCGTGGGCAAACATGCCGAACAACACAGCGTCGCCGCCTGGCTCAAGGGCCGCGAAGAGGTGTGGGTGCAACCCAAGGTCGATGGCGTCGCCGTCACCCTGGTTTATCGCCAAGGCAGCCTGCACCAGTTGATCAGCCGCGGCGATGGCGTGCGCGGGCAGGACTGGAGCATTGCCGCGCGCTCGATCAGCGCGATTCCGGCCACCCTGCCACAACCTGTCGACCTGGTGCTGCAGGGCGAGCTGTACTGGCGCTACGCAGGGCACGTGCAGGCCACCGCCGGCAGCGACAACGCCCGCAGCAAGGTGGCGGGGCTGATGGCGCGCAACACCCTGTCAATGGAAGACGGCGCCAACCTGGGGCTGTTTGTCTGGGACTGGCCCGAGGGCCCCGCCACACTGCCCGAGCGCCTTGCCGGCCTGCAGGCGCTGGGGTTTGCCGAGCCTGCCGCCTACAGCCAGCCGATCCAGACGGTGGCGGATGCCAGCTATTGGCGCGAGCAGTGGTACACCAGCCCCCTGCCGTTCGCCAGCGACGGCCTGATCCTGCGCCAGAGCCGCCGCCCGCCAGCCTCGCGCTGGCAGGCGAAGGTGCCGTACTGGATTGCCGCCTGGAAATACCCGTACGCCCAAGCCCTGGCCGAGGTGCGCGACGTGACCTTCAGCATCGGCCGCAGCGGCCGCATCACGCCCGTGCTCGAGCTGTTGCCGGTGCGCCTCGACGACCGCACCGTGAAGCGCGTCAGCATCGGCTCGCTGGCCCGTTGGCAGGCGCTGGACATTCGCCCCGGCGACCAGGTGGCCATTGACCTGGCAGGGCTGACCATCCCCCGTTTCAATAGCCTGGTCTGGCGCAGCCCGGACCGTGCCGCCGTCACCGCCCCCGACAGCAGCCGCTACCACGGGCTCAGCTGCTGGCAGCCCGAGCCGGGCTGCGAAGGCCAGTTCCTGGCGCGCCTTGCCTGGCTCAGTGGCAAGCAGGGCCTGGATCTGCCGCACGTGGGGCCCGGCACCTGGCAACGGCTGATCAACACTGGGCAGGTGCAGGGCTTGCTGGACTGGCTGGAACTGCGCGAACTACCCGGGCAACGCCTGCTCGCCAGCTTCACCTTGGCCCGCGAGCGCAGCCTGGAGCAATGGTTGCGGGCCCTTGGCATGCCTGCCGGAGCCAGGCTGGCCCCTCAGGACCGCTGGCAGACCCTGGCGTCACGCACACCCGAACAATGGCGTGAACAGCCCGGCATCGGCGCCACCAAGGCCCGGCAGCTGCACGAGTTCTTCAACCACCCGCACGTGCAACTGCTGGCCGAACAGCTGCACAACGCCAACATCCCCGCATTCCCGTAGCAGTGGCCGCAGGCCGCGTCTTGGGAGCGCCGCAGGGTCCGGGACGCGGCCTGGCGGCCGCTGCTACGGGAATAATTACGGTACGGAAGGAAACTTCCTACAGACAAAGGCTTCAATTAGTTTTCCAATAGCGCAGTCCATCACATGGAGTCACCATGAAACCCTTACCTCTCCTCACAGCGCTCGCCCTGTGCTGCGCAGTAGCCACGCCGCTGCTGGCCGCCGACGAAGACGCCGCTGAACTCAAGGGCTGCGCGGCCAAGCAACAGGCCATCAACGAACAGATCGAGCAGGCCCGCGCCCACGGCAATGGCGCGCAACAGGCTGGCCTGGAAAAAGCACTGGCCGAGAACAAGGAACACTGCACCGACGCCGGCCTGCAGAAAGAGCGCGAGAACAAGGTGCTCGACGCCCGTCACGAAGTGGCCAAGCGCCAGGCCGACCTGGACAAGGCCATGAAGAAAGGTGACGCCGACAAGATCAACAGCCGCAAGGACAAGCTGGCGCAGTCCCGCAAGGAACTGCAGCAAGCCCTGGACGAGCTGGACAAATAACCCGCCCTCAGTGGTCGCGGAATTCCCGATGGCAGGCCTTGCAGGCGTTTTCCACCTTCTGCATCGGCCCGTCGAGGCTAGTAGCCGCCAGCGGCTGCGCGCGGCTGGCCTCGACCAGCTCACCGGTTGACACCTCCAGCGCCTGGGCCAACTGCTGGAACCGCGCCTGTTTCTCCCACACCTCGGGCTTGGCGCTGGTGTGATCTTCCTCCCGCACCTTGGGGAAATGCTGCCAGGGCTGGTGCGCCAGCTGGTCGAGCTTCACCGCACTGGCCGCGAACTGCGGGCCGTCGAAGCTCAAGCGGCCCAACAGCATGCCGTTCATGTCCTCGCTGGTGTGCAGCATCTGCTTGAAGATTGCCTTGCGCTGGCCCAGCGGCGAATTGGGGTCCACGCCGCCGCAGGCGCTCAGGGCCAGGCACGCCAGGGTCACCACGGTGAAAGTCTTGAGGGTCATGGGCGCCCGGTCACATGGAAATGAAGAAGAAACTGGCGATCAACCCAAGGCCGATGAACCACACCAGCGAGCGCAGCATGGCCCAATCGGCCAGGTAGCAGATGATGTATAGCAGGCGACTGGTGATGAACAACACCGCCAGCACGTCCATGGTCACCTGCTGGGCGTTGTGGCAGATGTCGGCGATGATCACCGCGGCCGCGAACGCCGGGAACGCCTCGAAGCTGTTCAGCTGCGCGGCATGGGCACGCTTGGCAAAACCGTCGAGGTTGGCCAGGAACGTGCGCGGGTCATGGTTTTGCCGCGGGCCGAACTTGCCGCCGCTGAACTTGGCGATGCTGGTGCACACGAACGGCAGCACCAGGGCAATCAGGACACACCAGAAAGCAACGGTCATTTAGCGGATCTCTTGTTAAAGTTTCATGATCAACATGCCCACCAGCACCAGCGCGCACGCCAGCAGCCGCGGGCGGCCAAAGGGTTCCTTCAGGTAACGCATGCCCAGCAGCACCACCAGGATCACGCTGATCTCGCGCAATGCCGCAGCCTCGGCGATGGAGCCCAACTGCATCGCCCACAACACCAGGGCGTAGCTCGCCAACACGAAGAAACCGACGCTCAGGCCAATGCGCCACTGGGTGCGCCAGAAGTGCCGGAAGCTGGCGCGCCGGGTGGTCACCGCCAGCAGCGGGAACGGCCAGGCGCTGATCAGCGTCAGCCAGGTCAGGTAGCCCAGCGGCTCCGGCCAGCGGCGAATCGCCTGCCCGTCCAGCCAGGTGTAGCAACCAATGCACAGGCCAATCAGCCCTACCACCGGCAGCATCCGCCAGGGCAGGCGATCACCGCCGCCGCCCTGCCACAGCAGGCACGCCATGCCGCACGGGATCAACAGGATTCCGACCACCTGATGGCCCGAGAGTGCCTCGCCCCCGGTCGCCAGGGTAAGCCCCAGCACGATCAACGGCGAAAGGCCGCGCATCAACGGGTACACCAGCCCCAGGTCGCCCACCTTGTAGGCCTGGATCAGCAGGTAGCGGTACAGCAGCTCGAAGCCGGCGGACGCCAGCATCCACGGCCAGATCTCGGCGGGTGGCACTGGTACGAAGGGCAGCAATACCGCCACCAGCAACAGCGCCACCGAGTCCATCGCCGCCACCACCAGCAGGCGCTCGGAGCTGAATTTCACCAGGGTATTCCAGGCCGCGTGCAGCAACGCGGCGAACAGCACCAAACCTGTGGCGAGCACGCGGGGTTTCCTTAGGCATCCGAGAGGCCGGGGAGAAATGAACGGGCCTATCTTAGCGTGGGTCCAAGGCTGCGGTGCGGGTCTTCGCAAGACTTTGTAACAAGTGCGACATTCGTGCCTGTGTCACAACGAGTTACGTGCTCGTCCAACCCCTACATGGCGCCTGCGCGCGCCACTCCGTCACACCACCATGGGAGCCCGGATGCTCGAGTTAGTCGCCGCCTTTATCTGCCTTACCACCCTTCTCACCTACGTCAATTTCCGCTTCATCGGCCTGCCCCCCACCATCGGCGTGATGGTCACGGCGCTGATGTTCTCCTTGTTGCTGCAAGGCTTGAGCGTGCTCGGCTACCCCGGCCTTGAAGCCCGGGTGCAGGGCCTGATCGGCCAGATCGACTTCGGCGACCTGCTGATGAACTGGATGCTGGCGTTCCTGCTGTTCGCCGGCGCCCTGCACGTTAACCTCAGCGACCTGCGCAGCTACCGCTGGCCCATCGGCCTGCTGGCTACCTTCGGCGTGCTGATCGCCACCCTGGTGATCGGCACGCTGGCGTTCTGGATCTTCGGCATGTTCGGCTGGCACGTGAGCTTCCTCTACTGCCTGCTGTTCGGCGCGCTGATCTCGCCCACCGACCCCATCGCGGTGCTGGGCGTGCTGCGGACCGCCAACGCCTCCAAGCCGCTGAAGACCACCATCGTCGGTGAATCGCTGTTCAACGATGGCACCGCGGTGGTGGTGTTCACCGTGCTGCTGGGCATCGCCCAGCAGGGTGCGACACCGACCCTGGGCGAAACCGCCATGCTGTTCGTGCACGAGGCCATCGGCGGCGTGCTGTTCGGCGCGCTGATCGGCTACGTGGTGTACCGCATGATCAAGAGCATCGAGCAGTACCAGGTGGAGGTCATGCTGACCCTGGCACTGGTGATCGGTGGCTCGGCCATGTGTTACGAGCTGCACGTGTCGGCGCCCATCGCCATGGTCACCGCAGGGCTGATCATCGGCAACCTGGGGCGCAAGCTGGCCATGAACGACATGACCCGGCGCTACATGGACGGTTTCTGGGAACTGCTGGATGACATGCTCAACGCGCTGCTGTTCGCGCTGATCGGCATGGAACTGCTGCTGTTGCCGTTCTCGTGGATGCACGTGATCGCGTCCAGCCTGCTGGCGGTGGCGATCCTGCTGTCGCGGCTGCTCACCGTGGCCCCGGCGATCCTGCTGTTGCGCCGCTGGCGCAGCGTGCCCAAGGGCACCATCCGCATCCTCACCTGGGGTGGCCTGCGCGGTGGCGTATCGGTGGCGCTGGCCCTGGCGCTGCCGGTGGGCCCGGAGCGCGACCTGCTGCTGAGCATCACCTACATCGTGGTGCTGTCGTCGATCCTGCTGCAGGGGCTGAGCATCGGCAAGCTGGTGAAAAGCGTCACCCGCGATACCCCGCCCGAAGAGGCAACACACTGACCTACCGGGGAGCAGCTGTTTTTGTGGGAGCGGGCTCTGCCCGCGAAGCAAACGTTGCAGTGTTTCAGACACTATGCGGCGTTACGTTCGCGGGCAGAGCCCGCTCCCACATGGCCAAGGATTATTCCGCAGTCTCGGCGTCGAACTGGTCCTTGATGTAGCGGATCTCCGTGCGCCCGTGCGGCGCCGGCAGGCCGTCCTCGCCCAAATTGACGAAGACCATCTTGTCCACGGTGAGGATGCTCTTGCGGGTGATTTTGTTGCGCACCTCGCAGGTCAGGGTGATGGAGGTCCGGCCGAATTCGGTGGCCGTGATGCCCAGCTCGATGATGTCGCCCTGGCGCGAGGCGCTGACGAAGTTGATCTCCGAGATGTACTTGGTCACCACGCGCTGGTTGCCCAGTTGCACGATGGCGTAGATCGCCGCTTCCTCGTCAATCCAGCGCAGCAGGCTGCCACCGAACAGGGTGCCGTTGGGGTTCAGGTCTTCGGGCTTGACCCACTTGCGGGTGTGGAAATTCATGCGTCGCTCCTGGCTCTTCGCCATATCAGGATGCCCCTATGATCCGCTTTTGCGCGGCGCCGGGGAACCCATGCCAGCGATAGCAAAAACTTTCTTGACGGCCACGGGTGCAAGGCTAGGCTGAAGCCCGGACCCAATGATTGGATCCAGTAATGGCAGTTTGGAACCAGAAAAGGGGTCCACCCCATTTCTTGCAAAGGACGCACGAACATGTCACGAGTTACCGATGTCATCTGCAACTTCGACACCGAGACCATCCTGCAGAAGTACTCGAACCCGAGCAAAGATCCAGGCAATCCGACCATGATTGACTGGAAGCACGTGTACATGATCACCAACCAGGACAACGTGGTCAGTGGCCAGGCCGGCGGCGAGCTGGACCTCAAGGCCCAGGTCGGCGACCTGATCCGCTGGCGCGAGACCAGCCTGTCCCTGGGCTTCGAGAAGGCCGTCATCTTCTACAAGTTCGAGACCAGCGACCCCAAGTATTTGCTGATCTCCCCGCCCACGCCGCGCAAGGCCACCGCCAGCATCGCCCTGCCCAACCCCAGCAACCCCAGCGTGCCCACCTGCCAGAAGGTGGATAACTTCTACTGGTCCAGCGAAACGCTGTCCGAGGGCCGCGTGACCTATCACTTCCACTTCATGATCGTGGACCGCGACTGCAAGCCTTGCGGCTACTTCAAGTGGGATCCGTTCATCAGCATCCACAACTGACCGGCACCCCACTGCCACGGCCGCCCCACCCTGCTGGGGCGGTCCGAAGGAGCGATGATCATGGACAGACACATCAGCTTCATTATCGACACCCAGGGCGCCCTCGACGCCACTGCGGCCGCCAGCACCTCGCCCGACCAGCCCAGCCCAATGGATCCAGTGCACTGCTTCGTGCTGGGCTGTGATGCCGTGGAAACCGGCGACACCCTGATACTGCGGGCCACTGGCCTGGGGTTCCGGGGCGAGGATGCCCTGGTGCTGCTGGCCGTGGGCGTAAGCGGCGGGCTTTCACCACCACAGCTGCAAGTGCGCGAGGTCAAGGTGCCCGCCCCCGACTTCAACGAGCCGTTGCAACTGACCCTGCAGACCGTCAGCGACCATGCCTGGACCTGCCAGCTGAACCAGTCCGGCGCCTGCACTTTGACCCTGAGCCTGGGCGTGGTGGCGCGCGACTGCACCCCCAGGGGTTTCTTCACCCTGACCCTGCAACTGCAGTTCGCGGCTTGAGCAGGACTTTCGACCATTGCCTCTTGGGCTGGCAGGCAAGCACGTCTATAATCGCTGCGCTTCAAACGGCGATGCACTGACGTGCGTCGCTCCCGCCACCCGTCCGAGGGGCGCTGCAGCAGGGATACCTGTCAGGCTCGGATGGGGCGTTGCCCGCACGGTTGGTCCGTACGGGCTCTAAACGCACAACGGCGCCCATTCGCACATTACGAATGGAGGCTCTTCATGAGCGCTGTACACACGCCTGCAGGTTTCACCGATTTCAAGGTTGCCGACATCTCCCTGGCCGCCTGGGGCCGCCGCGAGACCATCATCGCCGAATCGGAAATGCCAGCACTGATGGGCCTGCGCCGCAAGTACGCCGGTGAGCAACCGCTCAAGGGCGCGAAGATCCTGGGCTGCATCCACATGACCATCCAGACTGCCGTGCTGATCGAAACCCTGGTTGCCCTGGGTGCCGAAGTGCGCTGGTCGTCCTGCAACATCTTCTCCACCCAGGACCAGGCCGCTGCCGCCATCGCTGCCGCCGGTATTCCAGTGTTCGCCTGGAAAGGCGAGACCGAGGAAGAGTACGAGTGGTGCATCGAGCAGACCATCCTCAAGGATGGCCAGCCTTGGGACGCCAACATGATCCTGGACGACGGCGGCGACCTGACCGAAATCCTGCACAAGAAATACCCGCAGATGCTGGAACGCATCCACGGCGTGACCGAAGAGACCACCACTGGCGTGCACCGCCTGCTGGACATGCTGGCCAAGGGCGAACTGAAGATCCCGGCCATCAACGTCAACGACTCGGTTACCAAGAGCAAGAACGACAACAAGTACGGCTGCCGTCACAGCCTGAACGACGCCATCAAGCGCGGCACCGACCACCTGCTGTCGGGCAAGCAGGCCCTGGTGATCGGCTACGGCGACGTGGGCAAGGGCTCGGCCCAGTCCCTGCGTCAGGAAGGCATGATCGTCAAGGTCACCGAAGTCGACCCGATCTGCGCCATGCAAGCCTGCATGGACGGTTTCGAGCTGGTTTCGCCGTTCATCAACGGTGAAAACGACGGCACCGAAGCCAGCATCGACAAGGCCCTGCTGGGCAAGATCGACCTGATCGTGACCACCACCGGCAACGTCAACGTCTGCGACGCGAACATGCTCAAGGCCCTGAAAAAGCGCGCCGTGGTCTGCAACATCGGTCACTTCGACAACGAAATCGACACTGCCTTCATGCGCAAGAACTGGGCATGGGAAGAAGTGAAGCCACAGGTACACAAGATCCACCGTACCGGTGCCGGCGCCTTCGACGCCCAGAACGACGACTACCTGATCCTGCTGGCCGAAGGCCGCCTGGTGAACCTGGGCAACGCCACTGGCCACCCAAGCCGCATCATGGACGGTTCGTTCGCCAACCAGGTGCTGGCGCAGATCTTCCTGTTCGAGCAGAAATTCGCCGACCTGTCGCCAGCCCAGAAAGCCGAGCGCCTGACCGTTGAAGTACTGCCGAAGAAACTCGACGAAGAAGTGGCCCTGGAAATGGTCCGCGGCTTCGGCGGCGTGGTCACCAAGCTGACCAAGCAGCAGGCCGACTACATCGGCGTGACCGTGGAAGGCCCGTTCAAGCCGCACGCTTACCGCTACTGATCGCAGGCCCTGACGCCGCCTTCGGCAGCTGCTACGAGGATTTCCCTTGTAGCAGCCGCCGCCAGGCGGCGTCCGGGGCACCCACGATCCCACGGCTTTCGAGTTTCCAGATAGGTGTAATCATGTCTCAGGAACGCCGCTTCAGCTTCGAGTTCTTCCCCACCAAGACCGACGCTGGGCATGAAAAACTGCTGAACGTTGCCCGCCAACTGGCCGGCTACAACCCCGATTTCTTCTCCTGCACCTACGGTGCCGGTGGTTCTACCCGCGACCGCACGCTCAACACCGTGCTGCAGCTGGAGAACGAAGTGAAAGTCCCCGCTGCCCCGCACCTGTCCTGCGTGGGCGACAGCAAGGCCGACCTGCGCGCCCTGCTGGCGCAGTACAAGGATGCCGGCATCAAGCGCATCGTTGCCCTGCGTGGCGACCTGCCTTCGGGCATGGGCATGGCCAGCGGCGAGCTGCGCCACGCCAACGACCTGGTGGAATTCATCCGCGCCGAGACCGGCAGCCACTTCCACATCGAAGTCGCCGCCTACCCGGAGATGCACCCCCAGGCGCACAACTTCGAGGATGACCTGAAGAACTTCGCGCGCAAGGCCAACGCCGGCGCCGACAGTGCCATCACCCAGTACTTCTTCAACGCCGACAGCTACTTCAACTTCGTCGAGCGCGTGCAGAAAATGGGCGTGAACATCCCGATCGTGCCGGGCATCATGCCCATCACCAACTACAGCAAGCTGGCCCGCTTCTCCGACGCCTGTGGCGCCGAGATCCCGCGCTGGATCCGCAAGCAGCTGGAAGCCTACGGCGACGACGTCACCAGCATCCAGCAGTTCGGCGAGCAGGTGATCACCCGCATGTGCGAGCAACTGCTCGACGGCGGCGCCCCTGGCCTGCACTTCTATACGCTGAACCAGGCCGAGCCAAGCCTGGCGGTGTGGAACAACCTGAAGTTGCCTCGCTAGACGCTTTCACGAAGAATTCAGAAAGGCCTTGATACAATTCAAGGCCTTTTTTGTTTCTTCATTGTTTTGCGGGTGATACACCATGGCTGCCGCTGCACGCCCACAACTGGTCTACCTGGTTTTCGGGGCCGACACTTATCATCAGGAGGCGCTGTTCAGCATCGCCAGCGCCATCGCCAAGCTGGGCAACCCCGGCGAGCTGCCGCTCGACATCCAGGTATTCACTGACAACCCCGCCCCCTACGCCCAACTGCCCGTGCGCATTCGCCCGCTCAGCGCCGAAACCCGCCAAGCCTGGTGCCAACCCCACGGCTACCACTTCCGCACCAAGCACGTCGCCATCCGCGAAGTGTTGAAGGACACCGAACTGGCGCTGCTGATCGACACCGACACCTTCTTCCATGCCTCGCCCCTGGCGCTGTTCGAACGCATCCAGCCGGGCACGCTGCTGGTCAACGCGCGCACCATGCGCTACCGCCAGGGCGCTGCCTCACCGCTTTATTCGGTGCTGGCACCGGAGCTCAAGGCACAAGGCATGGCGGACGACGACATGTGGCTGCTCAACTCCGGGGTCATCGGCCTGTACCAGTGCGACAGCGCCCTGTTGGACCGTTCCCTGGAATTGATGGACCAGTACTACCCGCGCACGCCCACCGCCTATACGCTGGAAGAGTTCTGCCTGACCCTGGCCGCTTACCAGCGTTACCAGGTCAGCGAATGCCCCGACCTGATCCACCACTACTGGAGCCGCAAGCAGCTGATGCGCGCCAAGGTCCAGGCCTGGGCCCGCAAGCACGCCGGGCAGCCGCTGAGCGCCGACGCCCTTGCCGACGTGAGCCAGGTCAGCGACCACGTGCCCCGGCCGCCGGCCCTGCAGCGCCTGCTGTATAAGGCCGCGACCCTGGCCCTGCCTGTGGAACAGCGGCAGTTCATGCGCGAGATCCTCTATGGCTGCTACGACCACGCCAACGAGTTCGACCGCGCCTGTGCGCCGGTGTGGTGGGACAAGGCCCGGCAAAACCTGCAAGAGCGCCAGGACACCCCGGTCGAGGCCGACCAGCTGCTGCATTGGCTGTCTTCGCCGCTCAACCGGTTGATCCTGGGCAAGCGCCGCCACACCATCTACCAGCACCTGATTCAGGCCTGACGCCGCTGATTGCGTTGCCAAACCCGCGACCGGCATCGTATCTTCGGATCCATGCCTGCCTACCTCTCCCTGCTGACAGCCGTGTGCCTGACGTGCCTGAGCCTTGCCGCCCAGGCCGAGAAGCTGCGCATTGTCACCGACTTCTGGGCGCCCTACGCCTACCAGCAGAACGGCCAGGGCATGGGCATCGACTACGAAGTGGCGGCCCAGGTGTTCGAACGCCTGGGCGTGGAGATCCAGTGGCAGTTCCTGCCATGGAAGCGCTGCCTGGCCATGCTCGACCAGGGCGAGGCCGATGGCGTGCTGGATATTTTCCGCACCAGCGAGCGCGAAACCACCCTGCTGTACCCCGACGAGCCGCTGTCCGACGTGCAGTTCGTGCTGTTCCAGGCCAACGCCAGGCCGCACCCGGCCGGCAGCCTCGATGACCTGCAAGGCCTGACCATCGGCACCTCGGCGGGCTACAACTACGGCGATCCATTCATGCAGGCCAGCGCGTTCCGCCGTGAGGCCGCCAGTAGCCAGGAGGCCAACTTCGGCAAGCTGGTGCGCAACCGGGTCGACCTGATCATCACCGACATTCGCGTGGGCAACTTCACCGCCCAGGCCATGGGCCTGGAGGGCCAGGTCAGCGCCCTGCCCCTGGTGGTCAACCGCGAGCCCCAGTACCTGGCCGTGCGCCGCGGCGCCGGCATGGACCAGCTGGCCCTGCGCTTTTCCATCGAGCTGCGGCGCTTCAAGCGCGAGCCTGCCTACGCGCAGTTGCTGGCCCGCTATGCAAGCCCGTCAACGGTAGTGAAAACCGTTGAGCAGCAGGAACGCAGCGCGCTGTGATTGCTCTGTTATACTCCGACCTTCCCGCCAGGCTTACGCCCGGACGCCCGGCCTTGCAAAAGGCATCCCGACCCGCTCGACCGCCAGGCTCACGCCCGCTCAGCCAGGTCCGGATGCGCATTGAAGGCCCGGCAGGACCGGACGCGACAGTGCCCCCACGCACGTGTCGCGCCAGGCAAGATTCCCATTGGGCAAAGCCCTCACTAGAACAGGATTACTCATGTCCTTTGCTTCCCTCGGTCTCTCCGAGGCTTTAGTCCGTGCCATCGAGGCGGCGGGCTATACCCAGCCTACTCCGGTGCAACAGCGGGCCATCCCCGCCGTGTTGCAAGGTCGCGACCTGATGGTCGCGGCACAGACAGGTACTGGTAAAACCGGTGGCTTCGCCCTTCCGATCCTGGAACGGCTGTTCCCCAACGGTCACCCGGACAAATCCCAGCGTCACGGCCCGCGCCAACCGCGCGTACTGGTCCTGACTCCCACCCGCGAGCTGGCGGCCCAGGTGCACGACAGCTTCAAGATCTACGCCCGTGACCTCAAGTTCGTCAGCGCCTGCATCTTCGGCGGCGTAGGCATGAACCCGCAGGTCCAGGCCATGTCCCGCGGCGTCGACGTGCTGGTGGCCTGCCCCGGCCGCCTGCTCGACCTGTGCGGCCAGGGCAGCGTCGACCTGTCCCACGTGGAAATCCTCGTGCTGGACGAAGCTGACCGCATGCTCGACATGGGCTTCGTGCATGACGTCAAGAAGGTGCTGGCACGCCTGCCGGCCAAGCGCCAGAACTTGCTGTTCTCGGCCACCTTCTCCAAGGACATCACTGACCTTGCCGGCAAGCTGCTGCACAACCCCGAGCGTATCGAAGTCACCCCGCCGAACACCACGGTGGAGCGCATCGAGCAACGGGTCTACCGCCTGCCTGCCAGCCACAAGCGTTCGTTGCTGGCGCACCTGATCACCCAGGGTGCCTGGGAGCAGGTGCTGGTGTTCACCCGCACCAAGCACGGCGCCAACCGCCTGGCCGAGTACCTGGAAAAGCACGGCCTGAGCGCTGTCGCCATCCACGGCAACAAGAGCCAGAACGCGCGCACCAAGGCCCTGGCCGACTTCAAGGCCGGCTCGGTACGCATCATGGTTGCCACCGACATCGCCGCCCGCGGCCTGGACATCGACCAGTTGCCCCACGTGGTCAACTTCGAGCTGCCCAACGTCGATGAAGACTACGTGCACCGTATCGGCCGTACCGGCCGTGCCGGTCGCAGCGGCGAGGCCATCTCGCTGGTCGCCCCGGACGAGGAAAAGCTGCTCAAGAGCATTGAGCGCATGACCAAGCAGAAGATTCCTGACGGTGACCTGATGGGCTTCGACATCAGCGCCGTGGAGGCCGAGAAGCCCGAGGTGCGCGAGCGCCCGCAGGCCAACCAGCCGCGCAACACCCGCACGCCGCGCGAAGGGACCAAGGCCGCCGAAGGTGGTGGTGGTCGCAAGGACAAGGGCAAGGACAAAGGCAAGGAGCGCCGTGCTGCCGCGCCCCAGCAAGGTAGCGAACAGCGCAAGGAGCAAGGCAAGGAAAAGCCCGCCGGGGCGCGTTCTGAACGCCAACCCCGTGACCAGAAGCCACGTCAGGCCCAGTCCACTCCAAAGCCGCCGGTAGCTCCTGCCGACCGCGCGCCGGACGAGTTCCTGGATGACGAAGTCGACAACTTTGGTAACCGCGCTGACTACGTCAGCCCGTACCAGAACAAGAACCAGGGCCGCAACCGTCGCCCCGGCGCACCAGCCGCCGTCGGTGGTGCAGCCCCGGCCTCGGCGCCGCGCCCAGCTGGCCGTCCGGCTGGCAAGCCGGCCGGTGACAAGCGCAGCAGCGGCCCGCGCAGCAACGGTGGCGGTGCCCGTGATGGCCAGCCGCGTCGCGACAACAACGGTGGCGCTGGCCGCAACCGTCGTCCGGCCCGTGATGACCAGCCGCGTCAGGAACCAGCGGTGAGCAACTCGCGCGCACCGCAGAACCAGCCGCGCATCGTGCACAAGGAATCGAAGATCGATCGCTTCCCGACCGCCGAGCAGCTGGAACAGCTGGAGTCGCTGCCTAGCCGTCGCAACGGCGAGAAGCCGGCGCTGCTGACCCGCAACCGCGAAGGCTAAGTCAGGATCAGGCATCTGTGGGGGCCGAAAAGCTCGCTGGCAAGCCAGCTCCCACAGACAGCACCTGACCTTGTGGGAGCTGGCTTGCCAGCGAGTTTTTCAATTCCACAGGCACAAAAAAACCGCAGCCATTGGCTGCGGTTTTTTTGTGCGCCGAAGAATTACTTCTTCTGCACGCCCTCGAACGTGATGTCCAGGGTCAGGGTGTCGGACTGCGGGCCCAGGTCCATCATCTTGCCGAAATCAGAGCGCTTGATGGTGGTGGTGCCTTCAAAGCCGGCACGGTAGCCGCCCCATGGATCCTTGCCTTCGCCCAGGAACACGGTCTTGACCACGACCGGCTTGGTCACGCCGTGCAGGGTCAGGTCACCGGTCACGTCGGCGGTCAGCTTGCCATCAGCATTCTTGCCGGTTGGCTTGACGCTGGTCGACACGAAAGTAGCGGTTGGGTACTTGTCGGTCTCCAGGAAGTCCTTGCTCTGGATGTGCTTGTCACGCTCGGCGTGGTTGGTGTCGACGCTCTTGGTGTTCAGGGTGATGCTGATCTTGCTGTCTTCAGGCTTGGCAGCGTCGAAGCTGAAGGTACCGGTCCAGTCCTTGAAGGTGCCGTAGATGAAGCTGTAGCCCAGGTGGCTGATCTTGAAGTTGATGAAGGCGTGGTTGCCTTCCTTGTCGATGGTGTAGTCGGCAGCCATGGCCTGGCCGGCCGTCAGCAGTGCGGTACCCAGAGCCAGAGCGGCCAGTGTCTTTTTCAACATGTGCGGTATTCCTTGGGTTGAGTTGAAGGTCAGCCTTTGCGGCCCAGCATGCGTACCAGGGTCGCATCACGATCGATGAAATGGTGTTTCAGGGCGGCCAGGCCATGGAGTACAGCGAAGATCACCAGGATCCAGGCCAGGTACAGGTGCACGTCACCCGCGGTTTCCGCCTGGTTGGGCAGGCCGCTGATCAGCGCGGGTACTTCGAACAGGCCGAACACCGGGATGCCCACGCCGTCGGCGGTGGAGATCAGGTAACCGGCCGCCATTACCAGGAACAGGTCCAGGTAAAGGAAGGCATGGCCCAGCTTCGCCGCGATGCGCGTCAGCCGGCCCTGGGTGGGCGGTGGCGGCGGCGGTGGGCTGATGAAGCGCCATACCACGCGCAACAGCATGAAGAAGAACAGGGTCAGGCCGATGCTTTTGTGCAGGTCGGGGCCGGCCTTGCGCCATGGGTCGTAGTAGCCCAGGTCGACCATCCACAGGCCCAGGGCGAACAGGCCGAACACGGCCAGCGCCACGCCCCAGTGCAGGAGGATGCTGACCCAACCATAGCGAGAAGGTGAATTGCGTAGCTGCATCACGGTGTTCCTGTAAGTTCTTCGACAAAGACTAGCTTTTTATCTATCGAATTAAAGCGGAAAATTTCGCTTTGAAATATCTAGATACCCGATCAATAACTATAGATGCAAAGCGTTAAGCGAACGTTAATTGTGGGAGCTGGCTTGCCAGCGAGCTGGGCGGGCGATGAAAAACTCGCTGGCAAGCCAGCTCCCACAGTCTTGTTAGTTGCCCCCAGCCCATGCATTGCATAGGCTTGCGACCACGCTGCTGCCAGGAGAGAGAAAATGGGCCTCAACAATCAGTGGATGCAACGCGACCTCGCGGTCCTGTGGCACCCCTGCACCCAAATGAAAGACCACGAACAACTGCCGCTGATTCCGATCAAGCGCGGTGAAGGCATCTGGCTGGAAGACTTCGAAGGCCAGCGCTACCTGGACGCGGTCAGCTCGTGGTGGGTGAACGTCTTCGGCCACGCCAACCCGCGCATCAACCAGCGCATCAAGGACCAGGTGGACCAGCTGGAGCACGTCATCCTTGCCGGCTTCAGCCACCAGCCGGTGATCGAGCTGTCCGAGCGCCTGGTGAAGATGACGCCCGAGGGCCTGAACCGGGTGTTCTACGCCGATAACGGCTCGTCCTGCATCGAAGTGGCGCTGAAAATGAGCTTCCACTACTGGGTCAACCGCGGCCAGCCGAACAAGAAGCGCTTCGTCACCCTGACCAACAGCTACCACGGCGAAACCATCGCCGCCATGGCCGTGGGCGACGTGCCGCTGTTCACCGAAACCTACAAGGCGCTGCTGCTGGATACCATCAAGGTACCGAGTCCCGACTGCTACCTGCGCCCCGAGGGCATGAGCTGGGAAGAGCACTCGCGCAACATGTTCCTGGCCATGGAACAGACCCTGGCCGAAAACCACGACAGCGTCGCCGCCGTCATCGTCGAGCCGCTGATCCAGGGCGCCGGCGGCATGCGCATGTACCACCCGGTGTACCTCAAGCTGCTGCGCGAGGCCTGCGACCGCTACAACGTGCACCTGATCCACGACGAGATCGCCGTGGGCTTCGGCCGCACCGGCACCATGTTCGCCTGCGAGCAGGCCGGCATCCGCCCGGACTTCCTATGCCTGTCCAAGGCGCTCACCGGCGGCTACCTGCCGCTGGCCGCGTGCCTGACCACCGACGACGTGTACAGCGCCTTCTACGACGACTACCCGACCCTGCGCGCCTTCCTGCACTCGCACAGCTACACCGGCAACCCGCTGGCGTGCGCGGCGGCCCTGGCGACCCTGGACATCTTCGAACAGGACAACGTGGTGGAGAACAACAAGGCCCTGGCCGCGCGCATGGCCAGCGCCACCGCGCACCTGGCCGACCACGCCCACGTCTCGGAAGTGCGCCAGACCGGCATGGTGCTGGCCATCGAGATGGTCCAGGACAAGGCCACCAAGACCGCCTACCCGTGGCAGGAACGCCGCGGCCTGCAGGTGTTCAACCACGCCCTGACCCGTGGCGCGCTGCTGCGCCCGCTGGGCAGCGTGGTGTATTTCCTGCCGCCGTACATCATCACCCCGGAGCAGATCGACTTCCTGGCCGAGGTGGCCAGCGAAGGCATCGACATCGCCACCCGCACCAGCGTCAGCGTGGCCGTGCCGAGCGACTTCCACCCCGACTTCCGCGACCCGGGCTAACCACACGACTTCGTAGCAGCTGCCGAAGGCTGCGTCCGCAGGCAACACAATAGTGCGCCCGGACGCAGCCTGCGGCAGCTGCTACGGCTACCGAGACTGAACATGAGACTCTCCCGTTTTTACATTGATGCCCCCCTGAGCCTGGGCGAGCACGAACTGCCCGAGGCCCAGGCCCACTACATCGGCCGCGTGCTGCGCATGGCCGAAGGCGATGCCGTGCAGCTGTTCGACGGCTCGGGCCAGGAATACCGTGGCGCCCTGCTGGAAGTGGGCAAGAAGCGCGTGCGCGTGCAACTCGACGAAGCCTTCGCCGGCCAGCCTGAATCCAGCCTCAGGATTCACCTGGGCCAGGGCCTGTCCCGTGGCGAGCGCATGGACTGGGCCATCCAGAAAGCCACCGAACTGGGCGTCAGCGAGATCACCCCGATCATCAGCGAGCGCTGCGAAGTGCGCCTCAAGGACGAACGCGCCGAAAAGCGCCAGGCCCACTGGCAGCAGATCGCCGTCAGCGCCTGCGAGCAATGCGGGCGCTCCACCGTGCCGGTGATTCATGCACCGGTGCTGATGAGCGAATGGCTCAAGGCCTGCGACGCCGAGCTCAAGCTGGTGCTGCACCCGGTGGCCGAGCCGCTGGTGAGCCACGCCCGGCCTGCCAGCCTGGCGTTCCTGATCGGCCCCGAGGGCGGCCTGTCCGACGCCGAGGTTGGCCAGGCCCAGGCCGCCGGCTTCCACTCGGCACGCCTGGGCCCGCGGGTGCTGCGTACCGAGACCGCGCCAGTGGTGGCGCTGGCCGTGGCGCAGCAGCTGTGGGGCGACTTCTAGAGGACGTAGAAGAACACCGCCACGAAGTGCAGCAGGCTGCCGGCAATCACGAACAGGTGCCAGATGCCGTGCCAGTGGCGGAAACGCTGGTCGTAGGCAAAGAAGATGATGCCCACGGTGTACAACACGCCGCCGGTCGCCAGCCAGGCGAACCCGGCGGTGCCCAGCGTCGCCAGCAGCGGTTTGACTGCTACCAGCACGATCCAGCCCATCACCGCGTAGATGACAATGGACAGCACCCGCGCCTCCGAGCGCGGCTTGATCTCTTGCAACATGCCGATCACCGCCAGCCCCCAGACAATGCCGAACAGGGTCCAGCCCCAGGGCCCGCGCAACGTCACCAGGCAGAACGGCGTGTAGCTGCCGGCGATCAGCAGGTAGATCGAAAAATGATCGACCTTTTGCATGATCACCTTCGCGCGCCCCCGCACGCTGTGGTAAACCGTCGAGGCGCTGTAAAGAATCACCAGGGTCACACCGTAGATCGCCATGCTGACGATCTTCCACACGTCGCCCTGGAAACTTGCCAGCACCAGCATCCAGACAGCACCAATGGACGCCAGCACCGCACCGACCAGGTGTGTCCAGGCGTTGAATCGTTCGCCGTGATACATGCAGTCGTTTCTCCTTGGTCTCGATTGGTATGCAATCGCCCCCTACCCTAACAGAGCCAGTGTGATGTTGATTGATGAAGAGTTGACGTTGAAGAAGCTGGAAATCTTCCTGGCCTTCATGCGCACCGGCAACCTGGGGCGCGCGGCGGCTGAGCTCAATACCAGCAACGTCAGCGTGCACCGCGCCATTCATTCGCTGGAAAGCGCCCTGCGCTGCCCGCTGTTCAAGCACGAGGGGCGCAACCTGACGCCGCTGGAAAGTGCCTATGTGCTGGAAGAGCACGCACAGAAACTGGTGCAGGACGTGGTCGGCGCCGTGCGCCTGACCCGCGAGGCGGCAGGTTTCTCGGCCGAGCGTTTCCGCCTGGGTTCGCTGTACTCGCTGACGGTGAAGACCGTGCCGCAGCTGATCATGGGCCTGAAGCTGCGGCGCAGCGAGCTGAACATCGACCTGATCCTGGGCTCCAACACCGACCTGCTGTACAAGCTCAAGAACATGGAAGCGGACGCCATCCTGGTGTCCCTGGACGAGACCGTCAGCGACCCGGACTGCGAGCAGCTGCCGCTGTTCGCCGACGACATTTTCCTCGCCACCCCGGCCGACTCGCCCTTCGCCGGGCGCAGCGAGGTGGACCTGGCGGAGCTGCGCGAGGACACCTTCATCACCCTGACCCAGGGCTTTGCCACCCACCAGGACGGCGCCCGGGTGTTCCGCCAGGCCGGCTTCGAGCCCAAGGTGGCGATGCAGGTGAACGACATCTTCACCCTGCTGAGCATGGTCAGCTCCGGCGTGGGCTACGCCCTGCTGCCGGGGCGCGTGGCCGCGGTGTACGAGAACCGCGTGCGCCTGGTGCCGCTGCAGGCGCGGTACCACCTGCAGCAGCATATTGGCGTGGTGTTCCTGCGCGCCAAGGAGCGCGATCCCAACCTGCTGGCGCTGCTGGCAGAATGCCGGATGTACACCAACCGCCTGAGCACCCCGTAACCCTCATCCCCCAACGATGGCGCGCACCGCCAGGTACAGCACCGAGGGGCCCAGCAGGCAGCCCAGCCCGGTGTGGAACGTGGCCGTCAGCGCGCCATAGGGCACCAGCCGCCGGTCGGTGGCAGCCAGCCCTGCAGTAACCCCACTGACCGTACCCGCCAGCCCGCCGAAGACCATCGCCGAACGCGGGTTGTCGAGGCCCATCCAGCGCGCCGCCAGGGGCGTGCCGACCATCACCAGGATCGCCTTGATCAGCCCCGTGGCAATCGACAGCGCCACCACGTCCGAACTGGCGCCAATGGCCGCACCGGTCACCGGGCCGACGATGTAGGTCACCGCGCCGGCGCCGATGGTGGTCATGCTCACCGCGTCGCGGTAGCCGAAGGCCCAGGCCACGCAGCAGCCGAAAATGAACGGCAGCAAGGTCCCCAGCAGCAACGAGAAGGCGCCGATGAAGCCGGCCTTGCGCGCCTCGGTGGCCTGCACCTCGAAGGCGGTGGCGACGATGGCAAAGTCGCGCAGCATGGCGCCACCCATCAGGCCGATGCCGGAGAACAGCGACAGGTCGGCCAGGCCCTTCTGCCCGCCGGTCAGGGTGCCGCCCACCCACGCCAGCACCAGGCCGATGACGATGGCAAACGCCGAGCCGTGCACACGGCCGAAGGTCAGGCGCCGCGACAGCTGCACCGAGACCCACATCACCACGCCGACGAAAGCGAACGCGGTGACCAGGCCGTTGTTTTCCAGGGCATGTTCGATGAGGTTCCACATGTCAGTGCGCCCCTACCGGTTCAACCGCTTCAGGCACTTCGGGCGGCAGCGGCTCGCCCTTGTGGGTGCGGCTGATCAGGGCGATGGTCGAGCCGCAGATCAGCACCGAGCCGATGGCCGCGATCACCGCCACCGGGCCGCCGTGCAGGGCGGTCACCACGTTCTGCTGGGCGGCCATGGCCACCACCACCGGTATGTACAGCGCGCCCCAGAAGCCCACGCCCATCTCGCAGTCCTTGCTCAGGCCGCCGCGCCGGGCCATGTACAGGCGCGCGCAGATCAGCAGGATCATGGCGATCCCCACCCCGCCCACGTTGGATTTGACCCCCAGCAGCACCCCGAGCAGGTCGCCCGTGATAACCCCGGCCAGGGTACAGATAGCCAGCAATGCCACACCGTAGATAATCATTGTCGTTGTCCTCGATTGTTGTTTTTGTCGGGCGGTTGCAGATTATTGGGGGCGCCGGGCGTCCTCCTGCATCAATGCCTGCAAGGTATCCAGGCGGGTGCCTTGCCAGGCAACCAGGGTGCCCTCGCTGAACGCGCGGCGGCTGAGGCCGGTGAGCACGGTGCCCGGCGGCATTTCGATGTGCAGGCGCACGCCGCGCTCGAAGGCGGTGCGGGCCAGCGCGCGCCAGTCGACGACACGGCACAGGTTGAAGGCCAGGTCATCGCGCAGCCGCTCGGCCTGCACGATCGGCCGGGCGCTGGTGCTGCTGAGGTAGCGGATGCGCGGCGCCTGCAACTTGACCTGGGCGAACGCCGCCGCCAGCTGCTGCGCCGGTTCTGCCAGCAGCGGGCAGTGCGACGGCACGCTAACGGCCAGCGGCCTGGCCAGCCCGGCGCCCTCGGCCCGGGCCCGGGCAGCCACGGCGGCCATCGCCGCGTCGCTGCCGGCGATCACCAGTTGGTTGTCGGCGTTGATATTGGCCAGGTACACCGGGCCTTCGGCCTCGGCCAGCAACTGTTCGACCCGCGCCAGCTCCAGGCCGACGATGGCGGTCATGCCATAGCCCCGGGGATAAGCGGCCTGCATCAACTCGCCGCGCAGGGCCACCAGGCGCACGGCGTCGGCAAAGTCCAGGGCACCGGCGACCACGGCGGCCGGATAGGCACCGATGGACAAGCCCGCCACGTAGTCGGGCAGCGGGCCGTCCTGCAGCAACAGCCGCGTGCTGGCCACGCCTGCCACCAGCAGGCACAGCTGCACGGCGCGGGTGTGGGCCAAGGCCTGGGCAGTGTCGAGGCCGAGTACGTCCTCGCCCAACGCCGCGCTGGCCTCGTCGAGGCAGGCCTTGATCACGGCGTGATCCGGCAGGCCATGCAACATGCCGGGCTGCTGCGCACCCTGGCCGGGAAACGCCAGCAGGGTGCTCACGAGGCCAGGCTCCAGGGATCACAGACCAGCCGCGCGCCGTCGGCGGCCTTGAGCAGCACCTTGTGGCTGCTGCCGGCCCATTCGCGCAAGGCCACCGCACCGGCAGGAGTCTGCAATTGCAGGTCTACGGCCGGTTCCAGCACGCTCAACAATCGTCGCGCCGCGCCCCGCGACAGGGCCTGCGGCGTGCGCAGAATCAGGTCCAGGTCGCTACCTTCGTGCAGCGCAGCGCAACCGCTGGCCAGCTCGAACCCGGCGCTGCCGCTCACGCCCCATACCAGGCCGCAGGCATCCAGCCGGGGGCGCAGCCGGTACAGCGCCTGCAGGGCCGGCCAGTCGCGCTGGCCCACGCAATGGGTCAAGGCTTCCGGGCTGACCTGGCTACTGACTGCCGCCAGGGGCATGGTGGTGGCGTAGCGCTGGTCACGACTGATGCCGCGTACGCCCACCGCCACCTGCCCGGCTGCCACGCTGGCGCGACGCACCACCACCGGCTGCCCGTCGGCCAGCGCCGAGGCAGCCCAGGCCGGGGCATCAGCCGGCAGCATGGCCGGCGTCAGGCCCCACAGCAGGTCGTGGGGGCGGATCACTGCCATTGCTCGCGCAGCAGCTGGCGCACCCGCGCCGAAGCGGCCCGGTTCGGCGCCCCCAGGCGGCCGGCAAGGTCGCGGTCATCCGCGCCGATATCCGCCAACGCCTGGGCCAGGCAGGCTTGCACGCGGCTCACGTCGTCGGCCGTGGGTTGCTCTATCTGCGCCACCGACAGGGTTTCCCACAGCAGCCCCAGGCTGGCGTAGCTGTCGATGTCGTAGGCCATGGGCGGCACGCTGGCGGCCAGGGCTTCCAGCGCCTCGACACTGCGCTGGGTTACCCGCGCCGCCGAGGCCTTGCCCATGGCATGCACCTGCACGCCCGGGTCACGCAACGCGATGAGCCGGTTGGCCTGGTAGCCGTGGGCCAGGAACGCGCCGGACATGGCCTTGCCCACCAGCAGCGCCACCACCGGGTGGCCCGCCAGGCGTGCACGGGCGTAGGCGTCGGCCGCACCCGCCAGGGCCTGGTGAATGCCCAGCTCTTCCTCGCGGCGACCGTAGGCCTGGCTGGGCACATCGACGATGGCGACCAGCGCACGCTTGCGCGGCGCATCGCGGTCGGCGCTGATCACCTCGTCCACCGCCTTGGCCAGCCCCCAGCCCTCCAGCAGGCCAACTTCACCCTGGCGGGCGCGGGGGAACGGGTTCTCGGGGTCGGCGACCACCGCGATGAAGCGGGCGCTGTCACTGTCGGCGGCCAGGACAGAGTCCGGCAGGCCGGCGACCGAACGGGTGTTGGCCGCAAGGGCAGCAAACCAGCTGGCGCCACGGGTGGAGGCCGGCAGTGGTTGGCTGGCGGGCAGGCGCTCGACCGCCGCCAGCTGTTGCAGGAAGTGCTCGTGCTGCTGGCTACGCAACTGCGCCGGCACGCCTTGGGCCAGGCAATCGACCACGCTGGCCTGGATCTGCGCCACGTCGTCACGCACGTAGGCATCCGCCAGCCCCTGGTCGAAGCGCTTCTCGCCACCGCACAGGCTCCAGATAAAGGGCCGGTCGCGCGAATCGTATTCGCCGATGCCGGCTTCCTGCTCGATCACCTGCGGGCCGTTGAGCCCCAGGCGCGCCTCGCGCGTCACGATCAAATGGCTGCACAGCCCGGCGGCGATGGACATGCCGCCGAAGCAGCCGACGCTGCCGGCAATCACGCCGATCACCGGCTGGTACTGGCGTAGGTCGACAATGGCGGCATGGATATCGGCAATCGCCGCCAGGCCCAGGTTGGCTTCCTGCAGGCGCACGCCACCGGTTTCCAGCAGCAGGATGGCAGCCGTGGGAATGCCCTTGCGGTTGTCGGCCGCGGCCAGTTCCAGCGCCCCGGCGATCTTGGCGCCGCTCACCTCGCCCAGGCTGCCGCCCTGGAACGCGCCTTCGATGGCGGCCAGCACCACCGGGCGGCCGTTGACCGTGCCCTTGGCGATGACCGCACCGTCGTCGGCCTGGGGCACCACGCCCTGGCGCGCCAGCCAGGGCGACATGACGCGCTGGAAGGGGTCGATCAGCTCGTGGAAGCTACCCTCGTCCAGCAAGGCCCTGGCCCGCTGGCGGGCGCCGAGTTCGATGAAGCTGTGCTGTTGCAGCAGGCGCGTGGTGTCAGTCATGGCCGATCTCCTCCAAGGCCTGTTCCAGGCGCAGGCGGACCACCCCCGGGGTGGCGCCGAAATCATTGATGTCGATGCGCAGGGCCGGCAGCGCCTGGCCGCTGAACAGCCGGGCGAACAGGTGTTCCCAGCGCTGCGCGGCGCCGTTGACCGAGGTCACCACCTGGATCGCCAGGGTGCCGGCGGTGCCCGGCTCCAGCAGCACTTCCAGGTCGCCCGAGCCTACGCAGCCCACCAGGGCGCGGCCACGGGCCGGTTGCCCGGCGGGGAATTCGAAGTTCAGGGTTTCCATCAGGCAAGGCTCCGTGAATGCTCGCCACGTTCCAGGCGATCGATGAACAGGCAGGCGGCCAGCAGGTCGGCGGCGCCACCGGGCGAGGCGTTGAGGGCCAGCAGTTGCTGGTCCAGTGCATGCAGGCGCCGGCGGCCCGCCAGGGTGGCACTGCCACCGGCCGCCAGCACGGCTTGCGCGCCTTGCTGCATGGCCGCAAGGCCCTCGGGGCCGGCGCGGTACAGCACGCAGGTGTCGGCCAGGGTGGCCATGATTGCCAGCAGCGCGTCCAAGCGCGCGTGCTGCTCGCCATGCCCGGCCAGGCGGCTGGCGCGCAACTGCGGCAGGCCGTGCTGGATGACCGTGGGGAACCCGGCCTGGGCTTCGGCGCGGGCACCGCCGGCGCCATAGCGCTGCTGCACCACTCGGCCGTGGCTCAGGGGTTGCGGCGCCAGGCGGTCCGGCAGGCGCGCCAGGGCGCCGGCGCGCTCGGCCACGGCGGCCGGCGCCAGGTCGTCGGGCGCCAGTGCGGCCGCAGCCACCAGCAGGCCCAGGGCCCAGATGGCGCCGCGGTGGGTATTGACCCCTGCCGTGGTGCGCAGCATGTCGGCCTCGCCCTCGCGGCCGTGCTGCCCCAGGGCTTCGCGCAGGGGCAGGTCGACGCGGCCAGCCAACAGCGCCGCCCCGGCCATGGCCTGGAACGCCGGCCACAGGGCCAGCGCCGAGGCGTGCATCAGGCCCAGGTGCAGGTCGTCATGGGCGCCGCTGCCACGCCGGTCCACCAAGGCAGGCTTGGGCGACAGGTCGGCTTCGTCGATCAGCGCGTCCACCGCGAGGTCGGCCAGCCGCTCGGCCAGGGTCAGTACGTTCGGTTGAGCTATGAGCGCATGCATCACCAGCTCCTGAATTTCGCAGGGGGGTTGTAGAGGCCGCCGGACCACTCCACCAGGTCGGCGATGCTCTTGGCCGCCAACCATTCACGGGTGGCGTCGGTGCGGCGGATGCCCAGATCCTCGGGCAGCGCGATCAGCCCTTCGCGGCGCATGCGCGCGGTGTCGGCCGGGTTGTGGCGCAGGCCGATGGCGGTAACCCCGGCCACGGCAGCGATCATCGCCTGGCGCTCTTCCAGCGAGCGCGCCTTGTACAGGTAGGCGATGCCCTCTTCGGTAAGCAGGTGGGTGACGTCGTCGCCGTAGATCATGATCGGCGCCAGGGCCATACCGGTCTTCTTCGCCACGTCCACCGCGTCCAGGGTCTCGACAAAGGTCGGTTTGCCGCCCTCCTGGAACGTCTCGACCATCTGCACCACCAGCTTCTGCCCGCGCTCCAGCAAGGTGGCGTTGGCATCGGCGCCAGGACGGCGCATGTCCAGCCACGCCGGCGTGCCGTGGCGGCGCCCGCGGGGGTCGTGGCCCATGTTCGGCGCGCCGCCGAAGCCGGCCAGGCGCCCGCGGGTGACCGTGGAGGAATGGCCGTCGCCGTCCACCTGCAGGGTCGCGCCGATGAACAGGTCCACGGCGTACTGGCCGGCCAGCTGGCAGAACATGCGGTTGGAGCGCATGGAGCCGTCGCGGCCGGTGAAGAACACGTCTGGCCGGGCGGCGATGTAGTTCTCCATGCCCAGCTCGGTGCCGAAGCAGTGCACGCTCTGCACCCAACCGCTTTCGATGGCCGGGATCAGCGTGGGGTGCGGGTTGAGGGTCCAGTTGCGGCAGATCTTGCCCTTCAGGCCCAGGGACTCGCCGTAGGTGGGCAGGATCAGCTCGATGGCGGCAGTGTTGAAGCCGATGCCGTGGTTCAGCGACTGCACGTTGTGTTTTTCGTAGATGCCGCGGATCGCCATCATCGCCATCAGCACGTGCACCGGCTTGATGTGCCGGGGGTCGCGGGTGAACAGCGGCTCGATGTAGAACGGCCGGTCGGCCACCACCACGAAATCGACCCAGCTGGCCGGGATGTCCACGCGCGGCAGGTCGCTGACATCGTCCACCAGCTGGTTGACCTGGACGATGACGATGCCGTCGCTGAAGGCCGCCGGCTCGATCAGCGCCGGGCTGTCCTCGGTGCTGGCGCCGGTGTAGATGTTGCCTTGGCGGTCGGCCATGAAGCCGGCCGAGAGCACCACGTTGGGGATCAGGTCCACCACCAGCCGCGAGTACAGTTCGATGTAGGTGTGGATGGCGCCGATTTCCAGCAGGCCGTCTTCCAGCAGCTGGCTGATGCGCAGGCTCTGGGTGCCGGCGAAGGAGAAGTCGAGCTTGCGGGCGATGCCCTTTTCGAACAGGTCCAGGTGCTCGGGGCGGCCGACGCTGGGCATGATCATGTGCAGGTCATGCAGCTTGCCGGGGTCGGCCTGGGCCAGGGAGCGCGAGAGAAAGTCCGCCTGCTTCTGGTTGTTGCCTTCCAGCACCACCCGGTCGCCGGGCATCAGCAGCGCTTCCAGCGCGGCGACGATGCCATCGGTGGGCAGCACCACGCCGTCGGCCAGGGCGCTTACCTGCGCCAGGCGCCGCTGCTTTTCGCTGCGCCGTCGCGACCACTGTGGCTCGGGGGTGTTTGTGATTGTCATGGGGCCTCCACGGCGGGGATGTCGTGGGTAGACCTTAGGCGCGCGGGGCGGGGGTATCAATCAAGCAGCGGGTGGAATCATTACCTTGGGGGTAATGATTGTGGGAGCTGGCTTGCCAGCGAGTTTTTGGTGGCCCCGAAAAGCTCGCTGGCAAGCCAGCTCCCACAAGTCACAGGGCGGCGGCATCCAACAGGCGTTCGATGCCTACCAGGTCGGGCACCTTGGCGACTTGTTCGCCGACCTGCACCGCCGCCACTTCCAGGGGCGCCAGCGGCACGTCGACGTAGCTCAGCTGGCTGTCCAATCGGCACGAACGCGGCACGCCCTGCACCAGCAGGCCGATGAAGCGCAGCGGGCTGCCACCCACCGCGTTGAGCACCACGATGCGCGCCTGCGGGCCCACCACCGGCACCGCGCCGCAGGCGGCTTCGAAGCTCACCAGCGGCAGCACCTGGTTGCGCCAGGTGATGTGCCCCAGGTGCCAGGCCGGGCGGTCGGGGGCCGGCTGGCCGAACTGGTAGCCAATCAGCTCGGCCACCGCCACGTTGGGCAGCACCAGGGTGCGGTCCGCCAGCGGCAGCAGCAGCGCGGTGAGGGTGGTGCGGCGGCCGATGGCACGGTCAAGCATGGCTGCGGCTCCATTGGGCGATGCTGTCGAGCAGTACCGATTCCTGGTACGGCTTGCCCAGGTAGTCGTTGACGCCAATGGCCATGGCCCGTTCGCGGTGCTTCTGGCCGGTGCGCGAAGTAATCATGATGATCGGCAGGTCTTTCAGGCGCGGGTCATGGCGGATCTGCGTGGCCACCTCGAAGCCGTCCATGCGCGGCATCTCGATGTCCAGCAGCAGCACGTCAGGCACGTGTTCCTGCAGCAGGGCCATGGCATCGACGCCGTCCTTGGCCGTCAGCACGGTCATGCCGTGGCGCTCCAGCAGGCGGCTGGTGACCTTGCGTACGGTGACCGAGTCGTCCACCACCATCACCAGCGGTGGCCGGCTGCTGGCGGGCTCCGCCACCGGCAGCGGCGGCTGCACGCTGGCCGGTTGCGCCTGCGACTGGCGCGCATGCGCGGCGCGCACCTGGGCCAGCAGGTCGAGAATCAGCACCACGCGCCCGTCGCCCAGGATGGTGGCGCCGGACAGGCCCTGCACCGCCGCGAACTGCGGCCCCAGGTTCTTCACCACGATTTCCCGGGAACCGGCCAGGGCATCCACCTGCACGGCCATCTGGTGGTCGTGGCCATGGATCAGCAGCACCGGCAACGGTGCGGTCTGGCCCAGCAGGTTGGGCCGCGGCGTGTTGTACAGCAGGTCGCCCAGGTAGCGCAGGTCGTAGCTCTGGCCGCCATAGTGATAGCGCGGCGGGTCCAGGTGGTAATACTCTTCAAGCTCGGCAGGCATCACCCGCACGATGCCTTCCAGGCCATTGAGCGGCAGCGCGTAGACCTCCTCGGCGCACTGCACCATCAGCGCGCGGTTCACCGACACGCTGAACGGCAGGCGAATCTGGAACCGCGCGCCCTGCCCCGCCCGCGAATCGATGATCATCGAGCCGCCCAGCTGCTTGACCTCCTCGTGCACCACGTCCATGCCCAGGCCGCGCCCGGAAATCTGCGTGACCTTGGCCGCCGTGGAGAACCCCGGCTCGAGAATGAACTGCAGCACCTCATGGTCGCTGATGTCGCTGTCGGCGCTGATCAGCCCGCGCTTGACGGCCTTGGCCCGCACCGCGTCCAGCGGCACGCCGGCGCCGTCGTCGCTGAGTTCGATGACGATGTCGCCGCCCTCGTGCAGCAGGTTCAGGCTGATGCGCCCGCGTGCCGGCTTGCCCTTGGCCAGGCGCACCTCGGCCGGTTCCAGGCCATGGTCGACGGCGTTGCGCAGCATATGTTCCAGCGGCGCCAGCATGCGTTCCAGCACGCTGCGGTCCATCTCGCCCTCGGCGTTGCCGACGTCGAACTCGACCTCCTTGCCCAGCTCGCCCGCCACCTGCCGCACCAGCCGCTGCAGGCGTGGCAGCATGCGTTCGAACGGCACCATGCGCGTGCGCATCAGGCCTTCCTGCAGCTCGGTGTTCACCCGCGCCTGCAACTGCAGCAGCTTGTGCGCGTCCTGATTGCGGGCGGCCAGGGTTTCCTGCAGGTCGAGCAGGTCGGAGGCCGATTCGAACAGCGCCCGCGACAGCTGCTGCAGCTGCGAATGGCGGTCCATCTCCAGCGGGTCGAAGTCTTCGTAGCCCTGGCGCTCGCTGTCGGCGTGCTGCCTGCTGAGGATGCGCCCCTGGGTCTCGGTGTCCAGGCGGCGCAGCTGCTCACGCATGCGCTCGATGGTGGTTTCCATTTCACCCAGGGCCACCTGCGCGTCGTTGACCTGCTGTTCGATGCGGCCGCGGAAAATCGAGGTCTCGCCAGCCAGGTTGCCCAGGTCTTCAAGCAGCTCGGCGGCTACCTTGACCATGTCGCCCGGTGCACGTTCCTGCAATGCCGCGGGCGGCTCGGGCAGCAGCACCGCGCGCTCGGGCTGCGGCGTGGCCGGCACCGGGCTGACGAAACCGCGGATGGCGGCGATCAGCGTCGGGTCGGCGTTGACCGGCTGGTGCCGGCGCAGGGCGTCGAGCATGTTGCCCAGGCGGTCGTGGCCGTTCTGCAGCAGGCTGAACAGCGGCGGGCTGGGCGCCAATACGCCGGCGGAGAGGTTTTCGTAGAGGAATTCCAGCTCGTGGGCCAGGTCGCCGATGGGCGCGATCTCGACCATGCGCGCGCCGCCCTTGAGGGTGTGCAGGTCACGCAGCAGGTTCTCGATTTCCAGCGTGTTGCGCGGCTCGGCCTGCCAGCGCTGCAAGGCGGCGCCGGAGCTTTCGACGATGTCGAAGCCTTCTTCGAGGAACACTTCCAGCAGTTCGTTATCACCCGCGCCGGCCGCAGGCTGGCTACTCTCCTCTGGCTCGGGCACGGCAGCGTGGCGGCTTGCGGCCAGGGCCTGCACCAGGTCTTCGGCGCTGCTGGCAGCCTGGCCACGGCGCAGCTGCTCGAGCATGGCCGCCAGCTGTTCGTGGCTGTCCAGCAGCAGCGTCGCCTGGGCTTCGCTGAAGGCCAGGCGGCGCTTGCCGAGGGCCTCGTAGTGCAATTCCAGTTGCTGCGCCAGCTCGTCGATGGCTGCCACGTCGGCCATGCGCGCCGCGCCCTTGAGGGTGTGCAGGTCGCCTTGCAGCGAGGTCAGCGGCGCCAGGTTGTCGGGGTCGGCCAGCCAGCGCTGCAGGGCCTGGTCGGCGCTCTCGAGCAGGTCGGCGCCTTCGTCGAGGAAGAACGCCAGCACGCTGTCATCGGCATGGCTGGCATGCGCCGGCAGTTCCGTGATGCCGTCGGCGCCCACGCGTCCCATGGCGCCGGGGGCCAGGCCCTGCTCCACCAGCGCGTGCAGTGCGCGGATGCGCTCGGGCTGGGGCGTCACGGCCTGGCCGGCGGCCACCTGGTCGAGCATGTCGATCAGGCCGTCATGGGCGCGCTCGGCTTCGTCGAAGAACGCCGCGTTGACGTTGACGCTGCTTTCCTCGGCCGCGCCGTACAGGTCCAGCAGCGCTTCGCACAGCTCGTCCACGTCGGGCAGGTCGGCCCACTGCGCGCCCTCGCCCAGGCGCGTCAGCTCGTCCAGCAGGCGCTCCAGCTCGTTGCGGTCGTTGGGCTGCTGGCGCCAGCGGCGCAGCAGGGTCTCGGTGTCGTAGAGAATGTCCATGGCCTGGCCCAGGAACGCCTGGGTGGCCTGCGGATCGCGCCGCGCCTGGGGCGCATCGCCCAGGGGGGCCAGGCGCTGTTCCAGGTGCGCGCTGGCCTCGGCGGCCAGCGCCGCGGCACCGGGGATTGCCGCCAGCGGCGTGCTGGCCAGCTGGGCCAGCCCGGCGTGCCAACAGCTTACGGCGCGGCCGAGCAGGTCCAGTTCCAGCGCGTCCAGGTCCAGCTGGTGTGCCTTGTATTCGCGGGTCAGGGCATCGAGCGGCGTGGCCAGCTCGGCCATGGGCAGCACGCCAGCCATGTAGGCGCTGCCTTTAAGGGTGTGCAGGGCGCGTTGCAGGGGGTCGTCCACGGCCAGCGGCTGGCCGCCGGCAACGGCGAGGAAACGCTCGACGGTGGCCAGGTGGCCCAGGGCTTCGCTGCGGAAGATGTCCAGCAGCTGCGGGTCCAACTCGGCTTCATCGGCCTTGGCACCGGCCAGGGCATGGGCCTGGCCCGCCAGCAGGTCGACCTCGTCGCACTGGCGCTGGCGGTGGCTGGCGAAGTCGGCCGCCAGGCGTGGCAGCAGCGCCTGGGCCTGTTCAAGCAATTGTTGCACCTGGGCCGTGTCGCGCACGCTGTCGTCCAGCACGCGGTTGAGCAGGTTCTCGCAGGCCCAGGCCAGCTCGCCCAGCACCAGCGCGCGGACCATGCGGCCGCTGCCCTTGAGCGTATGGAAGGCCCGGCGCAGTTCGGCCAGCGCGCGGCGGTCAGCGTGGTCGGCGGCCCAGCGCGGCAAGTATTCGCGCAGCACCTGCAAGACCTCGTCGGTCTCTTCCAGAAACACTTCGCGCAGCTCATCGTCCACCGGTGGCTCGTCGGCAGGCGGTGGCAGCAGGCTGCCGGGGGCCGACTGCGCCGGCGGGTTGAACGTGGGCACGGGGCTGGCCAGCACCTGGGCCAGGGACTGCGCCACCTGGGGGCTGGCCAGCGGCTGCAGGTCGCGCAGCACCAGGGCCTCGGCGGGGCTCAGCACTTCTTCCAGCACCGGCACGTCCAGCGCCGTGGGCAGGTAGCCCAGCGCGGCCAGGCCCTCCTCGGCCACGTCGAGCACACGCTCGCCTGGCGCCTGGGGGTCGTTGCTCAGGCGCTCCAGGTAATACTCGATGGCGCTCAGGGCATCGGCCAGGTTGTCCATCTGCCGGGCACCGGGCTGCTGCGGGTCGGCCAGCAGGTGCGCCTTGATGTAATCGTTGCAGGTCTCCAGCAGCGCTGCGGCGCGCACCAGCGGGATCATCGCCAGGGCGCCGCGCACCTGGGTGAGCAACGCCGGCAGGGGTTGCAGGCGCTCGCGGTCGCGGCCCGATTCCAGGTATTCGCTGATCATGTCCTTGGCCTGCTGCAGGCCGAAGCGCGCTTCCTTGATCACCAGTTGGTGGATCTGGGTCAGGTCGGTGCTGGGCAGGTGGCTGTCGTCGGCGCGGCTTGGCTCGTCAGGGCCGACCATGCCCACCAGGGTCGATTCCACGTACAGCAGCGCCCCGGCCACGTCCATCAGCACCGAATCGCTGGGCTCGCGCAGGCCCTGGGCCAGGCCGTGGATCACCGCCATCTGGTCGAGGATGACCTTGCGCGGCTGGCCGAAGCCCAGCACCGCCAGGGTGTCGGTGACCTGGCGCAGCGACGGCACCAGGCCATCCAGCGCCGAGACCTGCTGGCGGTCGCCACGCACGAAGTGGTCGAGCTGTTCCTTGACCCGCACCAGCTCCTCGCACAGGGCGCTGACCACCGAACGCAAGGCGTCGGGGTCGGGCACCACCAGTTGCGCCTGCTCCTGGGCCAGGGAGCGCCCAGGCAGCGGCGGCTCGCCCAGCTCATAGGCCTCGCGCAGCAACTGCAGGCGCGGCGACTGGCCGCGGGCGGTGGCCACGTAGAACAGCAGGCCCTTGAGGAGTTGCGCCGGCGCGGCCTGGTTGATGCCGACCACGCCCTCTTCCAGCAGGCGCTTGAGCTCGCGGTCGCACTCCTTGAACAGGCTGTTCAGCGCCGGGCTGGGCAGCACGCTGCCGTGCTGCAAACCCTCCACCAGCGCCGCCGCCACCTGCCACAGGGGGCTGAGCGGCGCGCCGTGGCACAGGTTTTCCAGGCGGTCGAACACCCGCGCCATCTGCCCCAGGTGCAGGGCCACTTCCGGCTCGCGCACCAAGCCCACCAGCGCCTGCTGCAGGCTCTGGCGCAGCTTGCGCAGCCATTCGGGCCACTCCGGGCTGTCGAGTTGGGCCAGCTGGTTCACGTCCAGGGCTTCGGGGGTGGGCAGGTCAACGCCGAACAGGCTGTTTTCCGCCAACGGCGCCGCACCACGTGCGCCGCGCAAATCATTGATCAAGGGCAATACCACCAGAGGCAGGTCGCGCCGGGCCAGGTGCACCTGGTCCAGGTAAAGAGGTAATTGGGTGAAGGCCAGCAGCAGCCATTTCACGGCTTCGGCCTGCTGGGTGACGCGGCCGTGGGCCAGGGCCCGGCCCAGGTGTTCGATTTCCTCGGCAAACAGCGCCGCGCCGTAGAACTCGACCATCTGCAGGCTGCCGTGCACCTGGTGCAGGTAGCCCAGGCAACGGCCCATGGCCTCGCCGGCATGGGGTTCGGCGATAAAGGTTTCCAGGGCCGCGCGGGCCTGTGCGAGGGTCTCGGCGATTTCGCCGCGGACCCACTCCAGCGCTACGTAATCGTGGCGGTCAGCCATGGCGCATCCCCTGGTGGTGCCTCAACTCAGCCCGGCTCCCTGGCCTTGGGCAAGGTAAAACCCGACACCGAGCGGCGCATCTCGCTGGCCATGTGGGCCAGGTTGCCGATGCTCTCGGCGGTGGTGGTGGTGCCGGACGAGGTCTGCTCGGTGATCTGCTGGATTACCGACATGGTATGGGAAATCTGCCCGGCCGAGCTGGTCTGCTGCTGCGCGGCGGCGGAAATGGTCTGGATCAACGCCGCCAGGTCCTCGGACACGCCTTCGATCTCCTCCAGGGCCACCCCGGCGTCGTGGGCCAGGCGCGCACCGCGCACCACCTCGAAGGTAGTCTGCTCCATGGAGATGACGGCTTCGTTGGTGTCGGCCTGGATGGCGCGCACCAGCATCTCGATCTGGCGGGTGGCCGACGATGAGCGCTCGGCCAGGCGCTGCACCTCGTCCGCCACCACGGCAAAGCCGCGCCCGGCCTCGCCGGCCATGGACGCCTGGATGGCAGCGTTCAGGGCGAGGATGTTGGTCTGGTCGGCGATGTCGTCGATCAGGCTGACAATGTCACCGATTTCCTGGGAAGACTCACCCAGGCGCTTGATGCGCTTGGACGTATCCTGGATCTGCTCGCGAATATTGTCCATGCCGCGGATGGTGTTGTGCACCACCTCGCTGCCCTTGCTGGCGATGGTCACCGAACGCTCGGCCACCTTGGCTGACTCCCAGGCGTTGGTGGACACCCGGTCGATGGACTCGGCCATGTCGCTGATGGCCATGGACGCCTCGCTGATCTGTTGCGCCTGCATCTCCGAGGCGCGCGCCAGCTGGCGGGCGCTGGCCTGGGTGTCCTGCACGGCGGCGGCGACTTCCTCGGCGGTGAGGTTGATGGTGGCCACCAGGTCGCGCAGCTGGTCGATGGAATAATTGATGGAGTCGGCGATGGTGCCGGTGAAGTCCTCGGTCACCGAGGCGGTCACGGTCAGGTCGCCGTCGGCCAGGTCCTCGATCTCGTCCAGCAGGCGCATGATCGCCGCCTGGTTGCGTTCGTTCTTCAGCGCGGTTTCGCGAAGCTGGCGGTTGGTCTCGCGCACCATCACCAGGCCGATGAGGATGATCGAGCCCAGGGCCAGCAGGCCCAGCACGTAGCCACCGACGGTATCCAGGGTGCGGCTGCCGGCCAGGTTCTCGAAGCTGATGGCCAGGTGCGAGGCCTCGTCCAGCAGGGTCTGGGACAGGCCGAAGATGGTGGTGGAGGCCTCGCGGACCTGGAACAGCTGCGGCGAGGTCTCGAGGATTTCGTCCACGGAGCCGGAGACGAATTCGAACAGCTCGGCAATTTCCTTGAGCCGTGCGCGGGCGTCGCGGTCCTGCACCTGGCTGATCTGGATGCTCGGGTCGCCATCGAGCATGCCGCGCAGCACCTGGCCGAAGCGGTTGGCGTCGCGGCCGAAGGACTCGGCAGCCGCCGCCGCCGTCTCGTCACCCGAGAGCACGGTGTTCACCGAGCCCAGGATACGCTCGGCCAGCAGCGACTGGCGCTGGGCCACGGCCACCTGGCTGGCGGGAGCGCCGCGCTGCAGGAGGATTTCCACCACCTTTTCGTATTCCACCTGCAACTGCGGCACCGTCTCGCCGAGGGTGGCGGCCACTTGGTGCAGCGACAGCACCGTCTGCTCGCTGGCGAGGATGGCGTCGGTGTTCTTGCGCAGGTTTTCCCAGTCGCGCTGCACCAGGCGCATGTCCTGGTGCACGGCGGCCGGCGCCGGCGGCAGGCCGGTGCTGGTGTCGCCGGACTTGAGCAGGCTCCAGCGGCGATCGAAGTCGTTGCGCGCCTCGGCCAACAGCTTGAACGCCTGGGGCTTGCCGGACGCGGCTTCGGTGGCGTTCTTGGCGATGTTCTGCGACAGCACCCGCAGTTCGCCGGCGTTGCCGATGTACTGCTTGTCGTAGTTGGACTGGGTGTTGAGGTAGGCGAAGTTGGCGAACAGCAGCATGATCGAGACGATTAGGGCGACGAACAGCCCCGCGATCTGCGCGCTGCTGCGCGAGCGCTGTGCCGGTTTGCCAGTGGTGTTTGCCTTGGTCATGGTCAGGCCCCCGCCTGTACTGGGAGCATATCAAAGAGCCACGTTCATGAACCCGGGCAGGTGGGCCAGCGCGAACGGGCTGAACACGTGCCACAGCTGGTCGCGCTGGAAGTGGCCCTGCACGAAGGCCGCCATGCCCGCCGGCAGGTCGCCGGCCACCGACAGGTCGAGGCTGTGCAGCGGAAAATGCTGCAGGCCGCCCACTTCGTCCACCAGCAACCCGGCAATCCATTCGTCACGGTCGATCACCAGCACCCGCCGGTGCTTGTGCACGGCCAGGGGCTCGTGGCCCAGCAGGCCGCTCAGGTCCAGCACCGGCAACAGCCGCCCGCGCACGTTGGCCACGCCCAGCAGCCAGGGCTTCACCCCCGGCACGCGGCTCAGGCGCGGCTCGTGCAGCACTTCGGCCACCTCGCCCATGGGCGCCACGTACCAGTGGCTGCCCAGGCGGAAGCCGATGCCGCTCCAGGTCTGCAGGTGGTTTTCCTGGGACGGCAGCTGCGCCGCCAGCTGCCGGCAGCGCTGGTCGATGTCCAGCAACAGTTCGAAGGCGGTCTGCGCCATGGCCGGCTATCAGCCCGCCAGCACGGCGTTCAGGGTCTTGATCAGGGTTTCTTCTTCCACCGGCTTGGTCAGGTAGTCCTTGGCGCCCTGGCGGGTGCCCCAGACCTTGTCGGTCTCCTGGTCCTTGGTGGTGATGATGATCACCTTGATGTGCGCGGTTTCGGCGTCCTTGTGCAACTGGCGGGTGGCCTGGAAGCCGTTGAGGCCAGGCATGACAATGTCCATCAGCACCGCATCGGGCTTTTCCTGGCGGGCCAGGGCCACGCCATCGGCGCCGTTCTCGGCCTTGAGCACTTCATGACCGTGCTTCTCGAGCATGCTGGTCAGTTTGTACATTTCGGTCGGCGAGTCGTCGACGATCAGAATACGAGCCATGGTGTTCCCCATTTCATTGATTAGTGCGCGGCGGCGAAGCCCGGTACGTGCGCCCTGATGGCGCCCAGCAGTTCTTCCTTGCTGAAGGGCTTGGTCAGGAACTGGTCGGAGCCCACGATGCGCCCGCGGGCCTTGTCGAACAGGCCGTCGCGCGACGACAGCATGATCACCGGGGTGGCCTTGAACGCGCTGTTGTTCTTGATCAGCGCACAGGTCTGGTAACCGTCCAGGCGCGGCATCATGATATCGACAAAGATGATACGCGGATGATTGTCGGCGATCTTGGCCAATGCATCGAAGCCGTCGGTGGCCGTGATGACCTCGCAGCCGACATTTTCGAGCAGCATCTGGGCGGTGCGACGAATCGTCTTGGAGTCGTCGATGACCATGACCTTGAGCGCTGCGGGGTGCTGTTCCATAAGGGTCTGCTTTGGAAGGCTGAAAAACTGGCCGGGAACCGGCTCCCACATCAACAAGCCTTTTTAGCACACTCGCTCGGTGCATTCCATCAAGCGCCCCCTTGACCCGGCGGCCCGTCGGCGCCACCCTGACGCCACTTTTCAAGACCTGTCCACGGCGGCCCAAGCCGCCCAAAGGAGCTTCCCATGAGCGTACGCCTCGGCATTGTCATGGACCCCATCGCCGAAATCTCCTACAAAAAGGACAGCTCGCTGGCCATGCTGCTGGCTGCCCAGGAGCGCGGCTGGACCCTGTTCCACATGGAAATCCAGGACCTCTACCAGGCCAAGGGCCAGGCCCGCGCGCGCATGCGCCCGCTGAAAGTGTTCGCCAACCCCGAGCACTGGTTCGAGTTCGAATCCGAAGTGGACGCGCCGCTGGCCGACCTCGACGTGATCCTGATGCGCAAGGACCCGCCCTTCGACCTGGAGTTCGTCTACAGCACCTACCTGCTGGAACAGGCCGAGAACGACGGCGTGCTGGTGGTGAACAAGCCGCAATCGCTGCGTGACTGCAACGAGAAAATGTTCGCCACGCTGTTCCCGCAGCTGACCCCGCCGACCATGGTCAGCCGCCGCGCCGACATCCTGCGCGAGTTCGCCGCCGAGCACGGCGACGTCATCCTCAAGCCGCTGGACGGCATGGGTGGCACCTCGATCTTCCGGCACCGCCCGGGCGACCCCAACCTGTCGGTGATCCTCGAGACCCTGACCGCCAACGGCACCCAGCAGATCATGGCCCAGCGCTACCTGCCGGCCATCAAGGACGGCGACAAGCGCATCCTGATGATCGACGGCGAGCCGGTGCCCTACTGCCTGGCGCGCATCCCCGCCGCCGGCGAGACCCGTGGCAACCTGGCCGCCGGTGGCCGTGGCGAAGCGCGCCCGCTGAGCGACAAGGACCGCTGGATCGCCGAGCAAGTGGGCCCTACCCTGCGCGCCAAGGGCCTGCTGTTCGTGGGCCTGGACGTGATCGGTGAAAACCTCACCGAGATCAACGTCACCAGCCCCACCTGCATCCGCGAGATCGACGCTGCGTTCGGCACCAACATCGGCGGCCAGCTGATGGACGCCATCGATCGCAAGCTCAAGGCCCGCTGAGCGACAAGCCGGGGGTTTTTCCGCCCAGTGCGTTATGATGCACGCCCTTTTTCAGCTGTGGGGCGTGCGCTGGCGGACTGACCCCCGCGCCGCATGACTGCCGGATACCCGATGACTGCCGTAACCGATCTTCCTGCCAAGTATTCCCGTGCTTCCGTGCGCCCGGCGGACCGGCTCGGCTTCACCCTGTTCGTCGCCGCCCTGCTGCACGTGGCGGTGATCCTGGGTGTGAGCTTCACCATGGTCAAGCCTGCGGAAATCCGCCAGACCCTGGAAATCACCCTGTCCACCTTCAAGGACGCCAAGGCGCCGAAGAAGGCCGACTACCTGGCCCAGGACAACCAGCAAGGCAGCGGCACCCTGGACAAGAAGGCACTGCCCAAGACCACCGAGGTGGCGCCGTTCCAGGACAACGTCATCAACAAGGTCACCCCGCCGCCCGTGGCCAAGCCCGAGGTCAAGCCCGAGACCGCGCCGGTGAAGAAGGCCGTGACCACCGTGGCGCCCAAGCCGCAGAAGGTCGACACCCGTCGCGATGCAGTCAAGCAGGAGGCCCAGCCGCAGAAGGCCACCCCCGACTTCGACAGCACCAAGCTGTCCAGCGAGATCTCCAGCCTGGAGGCCGAGCTGGCGCACGAGCAGCAGCTGTATGCCAAGCGCCCGCGCATCCACCGCCTGACGGCCGCCTCGACCATGCATGACAAGGGTGCCTGGTACAAGGACGACTGGCGCAAGAAGGTCGAGCGCATCGGCAACCTCAACTACCCCGAGGAAGCCCGCCGCCAGCAGATCTACGGCAGCCTGCGGCTGATGGTCTCGATCAACAGCGACGGCTCGCTGTACGACGTGATGGTGCTGGAGTCCTCCGGCCAGCCGCTGCTGGACCAGGCCGCCCAGCGCATCGTGCGCCTGGCCGCGCCGTTCGCGCCGTTCACCGGCGACCTGTCGGACGTCGACCGCCTGGAAATCATCCGTACCTGGCGCTTTGCCAAGGGCGATCGTCTTTCCAGCAACTGATTGGCACGAAAACAGTCTTGAAAGTCGGCTTGTCAGCCCGCCTGGGCGGCGCCACACTACAGGCCATGAAGAACGTCGATCCGAGTTACCTCAAGCATCAATTCCTGATCGCCATGCCCCACATGGCGGACCCGAACTTTGCGCAGACCTTGACCTACATCGTCGAGCACACGGCCAATGGCGCCATGGGTCTGGTGGTCAACCGGCCCCAGGAACTGAACCTGGCCGATATCCTCGAGCAATTGCGCCCGGACGTCGACCCGCCCGCCAGCTGCCAGCACATCCCCATCTACAGCGGCGGCCCGGTGCAGACCGACCGCGGCTTCGTGCTGCACCCCAGCGGCCCGACCTACCAGGCCACCGTGGACCTGGGCGGCATCTCGCTGTCCACCTCCCAGGACGTGCTGTTCGCCATCGCCGACGGCCTGGGGCCCAAGCAGAGCCTGATCACCCTCGGCTACGCCGGCTGGGAAGCCGGGCAGCTTGAAGCCGAACTGGCCGAGAACGCCTGGCTGACCTGCCCGTTCGACGCCGACATCCTGTTCGGCATGGAAAGCGAGCAGCGCCTGAGCGCCGCCGCCGCCCTGCTGGGGGTCAACCTCAGCCTGCTGACCAACCAGGCGGGGCACGCCTGATGGCCCAGGTTCGTCTATTGCTGGGCTTCGACTACGGCACCAAGCAGATCGGCGTCGCCGTGGGCCAGGTCATCACCGGCCAGGCCCGCGAGCTGTGCACCCTCAAGGCCCAGAACGGCGTGCCCGACTGGAACCAGGTGGAAGCCCTGATCAAGGAGTGGAAGCCCGACGCCATCGTCGTCGGCCTACCCCTGAACATGGACGGCACCCCCAGCGAAATGTGCGAGCGCGCCGAGAAGTTCGCCCGCCGCCTCAACGGCCGCTACAACCTGCCGGTGCACACCCACGACGAGCGCCTGACCACCTTCGAGGCCAAGGGCCAGCGCCGCGACCGTGGCGGCCAGAAAGGCAGCTACCGCGACAACCCGGTGGACGCCATCGCCGCGGCATTGCTGCTGCAGGGCTGGCTGGAGGAGCACGCCGGCCAGTTCGGTGCCTGAACATCCCCGTTGCACCGCCGGGCGCGCGCCGCCCGGTTTCTCAAGGAGCAAGTCATGAGCCTTCCAAACCCCGCCCAGCTGATCAGCCAGATGGCGGCCGACCTCACGGCGCACCTGGCCCGGCGCAACATCGCCGAGCCGCGCTTCATCGGCATCCGCACCGGCGGCGTGTGGGTGGCCCAGGCCCTGCTGCAAGCCCTGGGCAAGGACGCGCCGCTGGGCACCCTCGACGTGTCCTTCTACCGCGACGACTTCAGCCAGAACGGCCTGCACCCGCAGGTGCGGCCCTCGGACCTGCCGTTCGAGATCGAAGGCCAGCACCTGGTGCTGGTGGATGACGTGCTGATGAGCGGCCGCACCGTGCGCGCCGCCCTCAACGAGCTGTTCGACTACGGCCGCCCGGCCAGCGTGACCCTGGTCAGCCTGCTGGACCTGGACGCCGGCGAGCTGCCGATTCGCCCCAACGTCGTCGGCGCCACCCTGTCGCTGGCACCGCACGAACGGATCAAACTGACCGGGCCCGCCCCGCTCGCCTTCGAGCGCCAGGACCTCGCTTCCGCCCTTTGAGAGTTCCCGTGATGACGCCTATCGACGCCAAGCGCCCGCTGCAGCTCAACGACCAGGGCCAGCTGCGCCATTTCCTTTCGCTCGACGGCCTGCCCCGCGAGTTGCTGACCGAGATCCTCGACACCGCCGACTCGTTCCTGGAAGTGGGCGCGCGGGCGGTCAAGAAGGTCCCGCTATTGCGCGGCAAGACCGTGTGCAACGTGTTCTTCGAGAACTCCACGCGCACCCGCACCACGTTCGAGCTGGCGGCCCAGCGGCTGTCGGCGGACGTCATCACCCTGAACGTGTCCACCTCCTCCACCAGCAAGGGCGAGACGCTGTTCGACACCCTGCGCAACCTGGAGGCCATGGCCGCCGACATGTTCGTGGTGCGCCACGCCGATTCCGGCGCCGCGCACTTCATCGCCGAGCACGTGTGCCCGGAGGTGGCGATCATCAACGGCGGCGACGGCCGCCACGCGCACCCTACCCAGGGCATGCTCGACATGCTGACCATCCGCCGCCACAAAGGCAGCTTCGAGCATCTGTCGGTGGCGATCGTCGGCGATATCCTGCACTCGCGGGTGGCCCGTTCGAACATGATCGCGCTCAAGGCCCTGGGCTGCCCGGACATCCGCGTGGTGGCGCCCAAAACCCTGCTGCCGGTTGGCGTGGAACAGTACGGCGTCAAGGTGTACACCGACCTGGCCCAGGGCCTCAAGGACGTCGACGTGGTGATCATGCTGCGCCTGCAGCGCGAGCGCATGGCCGGCGGCCTGCTGCCCAGCGAGGGTGAGTTCTACCGCCTGTTCGGCCTGACCACCGCGCGCCTGGCCGGCGCCAAGCCCGATTGCATCGTGATGCACCCCGGGCCGATCAACCGCGGCGTGGAGATCGAATCGGCGGTGGCCGACGGCGCCCACTCGGTCATCCTCAACCAGGTCACCTATGGCATCGCCGTGCGCATGGCCGTGCTGTCCATGGCCATGAGTGGCCAGAATGCCCAGCGTCAACTCGACCAGGAGAACGCCCAGTGAGCCTCAGTATCCTCGGCGCTCGCGTCATCGACCCGGCTACCGGCCTGGACCAGGTCAGCGACCTGCACATCAGCGAAGGCAAGCTGCTGGCCATGGGCGCCGCGCCCGCAGGCTTCGTGCCCAGCCAGACCCTGGAGGCCAACGGCCTGATCGCCGCCCCTGGCCTGGTGGACCTGAGCGTGGCCCTGCGCGAGCCGGGCTACAGCCGCAAGGGCACCATCGCCAGCGAAACCCGCGCTGCTGCCGCCGGTGGCGTCACCAGCCTGTGCTGCCCGCCACGCACCAGGCCGGTGCTGGACACCCCGGCGGTGGCCGAACTGATCCTGGACCGCGCCCGCGAGGCCGGCCACGCCAAGGTGTTCCCGGTCGGCGCCCTGAGCAAGGGCCTGGAAGGCGAACAGCTGGCCGAGCTGGTGGCGTTGCGTGACGCCGGTTGCGTGGCCTTCGGCAACGGCCTGGCAAGCTTCCAGAACACCCGCACCCTGTGCCGGGCGCTGGAATACGCCGCCACCTTCGACCTGACCGTGGTGTTCCACTCCCAGGACCGCGACCTGGCCCAGGGAGGCCTGGCCCACGAAGGTCCCACCGCCAGCTTCCTGGGCCTGGCCGGTATTCCGGAAACCGCCGAGACCGTGGCCCTGGCCCGCGACCTGCTGCTGGTGGAACAGAGCGGCGTGCGCGCGCACTTCAGCCAGCTGACCAGCGCCCGTGGCGTGGAGCTGATTGCCCAGGCCCAGGCCCGTGGCCTGCCGGTGACGGCGGATGTGGCGCTGTACCAGTTGATCCTCACCGACGAGGCGCTGATCGACTTTTCCAGCCTGTACCACGTGCAGCCGCCGCTGCGCACCCGCGCCGATCGCGACGCCTTGCGTGAGGGGGTGAAGTCCGGCGTGATCCAGGCCATTTCCAGCCATCACCAGCCCCACGAGCGCGACGCCAAGCTGGCGCCGTTCGGGGCCACCGAGCCGGGCATCAGCAGCGTCGAGCTGCTGCTGCCACTGGCGCTGACTCTGGTGGAAGATGGCCTGCTGGACCTGCCCACCCTGCTGGCACGCCTGAGCAGCGGCCCGGCCGCGGCCCTGCGCCTGCCGTTAGGCGAATTGAAAGTGGGTGGCCCGGCCGACCTGGTGCTGTTCGCCCGCAACGTCTCCACCGTGGCGGGCGAGCGCTGGCTGTCCAAGGGCGACAACTGCCCGTTCATCGGCCACACCCTGCCGGGCGTGGTGCGCTACACCCTGGTGGACGGCCATATCGCCCACAACGGCTGACGCAAATCCCTGTAGCAGCGGCCGCCAGGCCGCGCCCCCAGGCGCCGCTGCTTACCGGTTCTGCGCGTTCTTCAGGGAAATCTGGTCATTCAACGTCCAGAAGTCATACAGCACGCCAATCAGGAAGAACCCGCCCGTGAGCAGGTAGATCAGGCCACTGATCCATTTGCCCTGGTACATGCGATGCACCCCGAACACCCCCAGGAAGGTCAGCAGGATCCAGGCCACGCTGTAGTCGGTGGGGCCGGCGAAGAAACGCATGTCCGCCTCGCGGTCCATCCCCGGTATCAGGAACAGGTCGATCAGCCAGCCAATGCCGAACAGGCCGAAGGTGAAGAACCACAACGTGCCGGTGATCGGCTTGCCGTAATAGAAGCGATGCGACCCGGTAAAACCGAAAATCCACAACAGGTAACCCAGCACCACGCTGTGGGTGTCCTGGTACTGGCTGTCTTGCTGATAGCTGTTCATGAGCGGCTTCGTACCCTCTGATAATTAAATTTTCTAAACATTTATGTGACTTTTTTGTCCCGTGCCGACGTGTGGTTGTGTGACCACCGAGTCGAGCAAACCCTTGCCCCGCCTGACTTCCACGCAAAAATTGTGGGAATTTGCCGTAGATTGATCACTTTTCGATCAGGATCACTGCCGACCAGCGGGTTAAAAACTGATCAAAAAGCTGTTATAAAGTTGCGCGCTTACCCACAAGAGCCTTGCCGAATGCGTCCATTTTTGAAGACATGGCTAACCATTTGCCTTTTATTGCCACTGGCCGCCCACGCCACCAATCGTGAGCAACGACTACCCGCCGGCTTCACCGGTCACGCTGCCAAGACCGGCGCAGCAGAACATACATCCACCCCGGTAGAACGTACCGAGGTGCTGGCCAGCAAATCCACCAGCCGCAGCAAGAAGCAGTCGGGGCGCAACCGCCACGGCCGCAACAGCGGCAGCAGCAACAGCCCGGCGGCCAAGGCCGTGGCCCAGATGTCGCCCAAGCAGAGCAGCGAAGTGCTGTCGCGCGCGGTCAACGTCCTGGGTACTCCCTATCGTTGGGGCGGCAGCAGCCCAAGTAAAGGGTTCGATTGCAGCGGGCTGGTGAAATACGCCTTCAACGACGTGCATGCGGTGGACCTGCCGCGCACTTCCAACGCCATGGCCGCCGGCCACGGCCAGAAGGTGGACCAGAAGGACCTGAAGCCGGGCGACCTGCTGTTCTTCAACATCAAGAGCCGCCGGGTCAACCACGTGGCCATCTACCTGGGCAACGATCGCTTCATCCACGCGCCGCGTCGCGGCAAGTCGGTGACCATCGACACCCTGAACAAGCCGTACTGGCAGGAACACTACGTTGTTGCCAAGCGCGTCCTGCCAAAGGACCAGGCCATGCGCGTGGTCCAGCGCTGATTCACCGTGACCCTGGCGTCGGGCCCCGTTCCGGCGCCAGGTTCAACCCCTCCCTGGGCTCCGCGCCCGTGCTCGACTCCAGCTTGATCATCAACCGCAGGTCGTTCGCCGAATCGGCATACGCCAGCGCGTCCTCGTAGCTGATCGCCTTCTCCCGGTACAACTCGTACAACGCCTGGTCCAGGGTACGCATGCCCTGGTCGTTGGTGCGGCGCATCAGGGTTTTCAGGCCCGGCACCTCGCCCCGGCGGATGCGGTCGGCCATCAGCGGCGTATTCACCAGGATTTCGACCACGGCACGCCGACTAGTTCCATCCGGGGTGGGCACCAGTTGCTGGGCGATGATGGCGCGCAGGTTCAGCGACAGCTCCATCCACACTTGGGTGTGGCGGTCCTGGGGGAAGAAGCTGATCACCCGCTCCAGCGCCTGGTCGGCGTTGGAGGCATGCAGGGTGGCCACGCACAGGTGGCCGGTTTCGGCGAAGCTCAGGGCCTGGCCCATGGTCTCGCGGCTGCGCACCTCGCCGATCATGATCACGTCCGGGGCCTGGCGCAGGGTGTTGCGCAGTGCCACTTCGAACGAGTCGGTGTCGATGCCCACCTCGCGCTGGGTGACGATGCAGTTCTGGTGTTCGTGGAGGAACTCGATGGGGTCCTCGATGGTGATGATGTGGCCGCTGCTGTGCTTGCTGCGGTGGTCGATCATCGCCGCCAGGGTCGAGGACTTGCCGGTGCCAGTGGCGCCCACTACCAGCACCAGGCCGCGCTTGAGCATGGCCAGGCCCTTGAGGGTGTCGGGCAGTTTCAGCTCATCGAAGGTGGGAATGCGGCTTTCGATGCGGCGGATGACCATGGCCGGCAGGCTGCGCTGGCAGAACGCGCTGACGCGGAAGCGGCCGATGTCGCGGGCGTGGATGGCGAAGTTGCACTCGCGGTGCTCGACGAACGCCAGCCGCTGGGGCTCGCTCATCAGCCCCAGCACGGCCTCGCGCACCTGCTCGGGGCTCATGGCGTTCTTGGTGACCGGCATGATCTTGCCGTGCACCTTCAGCGAGGGTGGCAGGCCTGGCGTGATGAAAAGGTCGGAACCGGCCTTGTCGACCATCAGTTTCAACAGCCTTTCGAACTCCATGGCCTACACCTCGCATCCAGCGGTCAGAAATTGTCGGGGGACTTGGCCTTCTCGCGCGCCGCCTCGCGACCGATCAGCCCGCGGGCCACCAGGTCCTTGAGGCACATGTCGAGGGTCTGCATGCCCAGCGCGCCGCCGGTCTGGATCGACGAGTACATCTGCGCCACCTTGTCCTCGCGGATCAGGTTGCGGATGGCCGGGGTGCCGATCATGATTTCGTGCGCCGCCACCCGGCCACCGCCGATCTTCTTCAGCAGGGTCTGGGAGATCACCGCCTGCAGCGATTCGGAGAGCATGGAGCGGACCATGGATTTCTCCTCGGCCGGGAACACGTCCACCACCCGGTCGATGGTCTTGGCCGCCGAGGTGGTGTGCAGGGTGCCGAACACCAGGTGGCCGGTCTCGGCCGCGGTCAGCGCCAGGCGGATGGTCTCCAGGTCGCGCATCTCGCCCACCAGGATGATGTCCGGGTCTTCACGCAGGGCCGAGCGCAGGGCGTTGGAGAAGCCCAGGGTGTCGCGGTGCACCTCGCGCTGGTTGACCAGGCACTTCTTCGACTCGTGGACGAATTCGATCGGGTCCTCGATGGTGAGGATGTGGTGGTGTTTGTTGTTGTTCAGGTAGTCGATCATCGCTGCCAGCGTGGTGGACTTGCCCGAACCGGTGGGGCCGGTGACCAGCACCAGGCCGCGGGGCACATCGGTAATCTTTCGAAACACATCGCCCATGCCCAGGTCTTCCATGGTCAGCACCTTGGAGGGGATGGTACGGAACACTGCGCCAGCGCCGCGGTTCTGGTTGAAGGCGTTGACCCGGAAGCGCGCCACGCCAGGTACTTCGAAGGAGAAGTCAGTCTCCAGGTACTCCTCGAAGTCCTTGCGCTGCTTGTCGTTCATGATGTCGTAGATCAGCTCGTGGACCTGCTTGTGATCCAGTGCTGGCAAATTGATTCTGCGTACATCACCATCGACCCGGATCATTGGCGGCAGCCCGGCGGACAGGTGCAGGTCGGAAGCGCCTTGCTTGGCGCTGAAAGCCAGCAATTCAGTAATGTCCATGAGACTCCCCAAAAACAGACAAGCAGGTAGAATGCCCCGGACCCCAAGACCCGCTGGCACAAATTAATGTCCACGATAGCAGACAACGTTTTACGGGTAAGCGCCCGAATCGACGCCGCCGCACAGGCCGTGCAGCGCGACCCTGCGGGCATCGGCCTGCTGGCGGTCAGCAAGACCAAGCCGGCCGAGGCCGTTCGCGAGGCGTTCGCCGCCGGAATCAGCGAATTCGGCGAAAATTACCTGCAGGAAGCCCTGGGCAAACAGGCGCAATTGACCGACCTGCCCTTGACTTGGCATTTCATCGGCCCCATTCAGTCGAACAAGACTCGTGCCATTGCCGAGCATTTCGCCTGGGTACATTCCGTGGACCGCCTGAAAATCGCCCAACGCCTGTCCGAGCAACGCCCGGCCGACCTGCCACCGCTGAACATCTGCATCCAGGTCAACGTCAGTGGCGAGGCCAGCAAGTCCGGCTGCACCGCTGCGGACCTGCCGGCGCTGGCCCAGGCCATTGCCGCCCTGCCGCGGCTGAAGCTGCGCGGCCTGATGGCGATTCCCGAACCTACCGAGGACCGTGCCGAGCAAGACGCGGCCTTCGCCACCGTGCGCAGCCTGCAGGCGAGCCTGAACCTGCCACTGGACACTTTATCCATGGGCATGAGCCACGACCTGGAAGCCGCCGTTGCACAAGGCGCCACCTGGGTGCGTATCGGCACTGCCCTGTTCGGCGCCCGCGACTATGGCCAGCAGCCATAGCGCGGGTACCCCCGCAACCTCTCAAGGACCTGACATGAGCAAGACTCGTATTGCGTTTATCGGCGCCGGCAACATGGCCGCCAGCCTGATCGGCGGCCTGCGCGCCCAAGGCCTGGAAGCACAGCAGATCCGCGCCAGCGACCCGGGCGAAGAGACCCGCGCGCGCATCAGCGCCGAACACGGCATCGAAACCTTCGCCGACAACGGCCAAGCCGTGGCAGGCGCCGACGTGGTGGTGCTGGCGGTCAAGCCGCAGGCCATGAAGGCCGTGTGCGAGGCCCTGCGCCCCAGCCTTGCGCCCAACCAGGTGGTGGTTTCCATCGCCGCCGGCATCACCTGCGCCAGCATGACCCAGTGGCTGGGCCAGCAGCCCATCGTGCGCTGCATGCCCAACACCCCGGCGCTGCTGCGCCAGGGCGTCAGCGGCCTGTACGCCACCGCACAGGTCACGGAGCAGCAACGCCAGCAGGCCGAGGCACTGCTGTCGGCCGTGGGCATCGCCCTGTGGCTGGACGACGAACAGCAACTGGACGCCGTCACCGCCGTCTCGGGCAGCGGCCCGGCGTACTTCTTCCTGCTGATCGAAGCCATGACCGCCGCCGGCGAGAAGCTTGGCCTGCCACGCGAGACCGCTGCCAAACTGACCCTGCAGACCGCCCTGGGCGCCGCCCACATGGCGGTTTCCAGCGACGTCGACGCCGCCGAGCTGCGCCGCCGCGTCACCTCGCCGGCCGGCACTACCGAAGCTGCAATCAAATCGTTCCAGGCCGGTGGTTTCGAAGCCCTGGTGGAAAAGGCGCTGGGCGCCGCTGCACACCGCTCGGCCGAAATGGCCGAACAACTGGGCAAGTAAGGAGCCGACATGATCGGATTGAACACCGCAGGTATCTACATCATTCAAACCGTCGGCAGCCTGTACCTGCTGATCGTGCTGTTGCGCTTCGTGCTGCAACTGGTGCGCGCCGACTTCTACAACCCGCTGAGCCAGTTCGCGGTGCGCGCCACCCAGCCGCTGCTCAAGCCTATCCGCCGCATCGTGCCCAGCCTGTTCGGGCTGGACATGTCGTCGCTGCTGCTGGCCATCGTTATCCAGCTGATCGTCATGGGCCTGACGCTGCTGCTGGCCTACGGCACCACCGGCAACCCGCTGCAGCTGCTGATCTGGTCGATCATTGGCGTCACCGCGCTGTTCCTGAAGATCTTCTTCTACGCCCTGATCATCAGCGTGATCCTCTCGTGGGTAGCGCCAGGCAGCCACAACCCGGGCGCCGAACTGGTGAACCAGATCTGCGAACCGGCCCTGGCGCCGTTCCGCCGCATCCTGCCCAACCTGGGCGGCCTGGACATTTCGCCGATCCTGGCGTTCATGGTGCTCAAGCTGCTGGACATGCTGGTGATCAACAACCTCGCCGCCATGACCCTGATGCCAAGCATCCTGCGTATGCTGATCTGACCTCCCGGGACGCGGCCTTTAGCCGCTGCTACAGGCCTTGTAGCAGCGGCGGCAGGCCGCGTCACCGGCGCCGCTTGCCGCTGGGTGCGGGGGTCTTTAGACTTACGCCTCATTTATGCGAGAGCAGGGTCGATGTCCACTGTCTTCCCCGAAGATTCCGTCGGTTTAGTCACACCGCAAATAGCCCACTTCAGCGAACCCCTGGCCCTTGCCTGTGGCCGCGCGCTGAACGCCTACGACCTCATCTACGAAACCTACGGCCAGCTCAACGCCGCCGCCAGCAACGCGATCCTCATCTGCCACGCGCTGTCGGGGCACCATCATGCCGCCGGCTACCACTCGGCCGCTGACCGCAAGCCCGGCTGGTGGGACAGCTGCATCGGCCCCGGCAAGCCGATCGACACCAACAAGTTCTTCGTGGTGAGCCTCAACAACCTCGGCGGTTGCAACGGCTCCACCGGCCCCAGCAGCATCAACCCGGACACCGGCAAGCCGTTTGGCGCCGATTTCCCGGTGCTGACCGTGGAAGACTGGGTGCACAGCCAGGCGCGCCTGGCCGACTACCTGGGCATCCACCAGTGGGCCGCCGTAGTCGGTGGCAGCCTGGGCGGCATGCAGGCCCAGCAGTGGACCATCACCTACCCCGACCGCGTGCGCCATTGCGTGGCCATCGCCTCGGCGCCCAAGCTGTCGGCGCAGAACATCGCCTTCAACGAAGTGGCGCGCCAAGCCATCCTCACCGACCCCGAGTTCCACGGCGGTTCGTTCCAGGAAGCCGGGGTCATCCCCAAGCGCGGGCTGATGCTGGCGCGCATGGTGGGCCACATCACCTACCTGTCGGACGACTCCATGGGCGAGAAATTCGGCCGTGGCCTGAAGAGCGAGAAGCTCAACTACGACTTCCACAGCGTGGAATTCCAGGTGGAAAGCTACCTGCGCTACCAGGGCGAGGAGTTCTCCGGACGTTTCGACGCCAACACCTACCTGCTGATGACCAAGGCGCTGGACTACTTCGACCCGGCCGCCCAGCACGGCGACGACCTGGCCGAGACCTTCAAGCACGCCACGGCCGATTTCTGCGTGATGTCGTTCACCACCGACTGGCGCTTCTCCCCGGCCCGTTCGCGGGAGATCGTCGACGCGCTGATGGCCGCGCGCAAGAACGTCTGCTACCTGGAGATCGACGCCCCGCAAGGCCATGACGCCTTCCTGATCCCGATCCCGCGCTACCTGCAGGCCTTCACCCGCTACATGAACCGAATTGCGATCTGAGGAAGCCATGAGAGCCGATCTTGAAATCATCCAGGACTGGATTCCGGCCGGCAGCCGCGTGCTCGACCTCGGTTGCGGCGACGGTGAACTGCTGGCCTGGCTGCGCGACAACAAGCAGGTGACCGGCTACGGCCTGGAAATCGACGCCGCCAACATCAACGAGTGCGTGCGCAAGGGCATCAACGTCATCGAGCAGGACCTGGACAAGGGCCTGGGCAACTTCGCCAGCAACAGCTTCGACGTGGTGGTGATGACCCAGGCGCTGCAGGCCGTGGAATACCCCGACCGCATCCTCGACGAGATGCTGCGCGTGGGCCGCCAGTGCATCATCACCTTCCCCAACTTCGGCCACTGGCGCTGCCGCTGGTACCTGGCCCGCAACGGCCGCATGCCGGTGTCGGAATTCCTGCCGTATACCTGGTACAACACGCCGAACATCCACTTCTGCACCTTCGAGGACTTCGAGGAGCTGTGCCGCGAGCGCAGCGCCCAGGTCCTCGACCGTCTGGCGGTAGACCACCAGCACAGGCATGGCTGGGCGAGCAAACTGTGGCCTAATCTGTTGGGTGAAATCGGCATCTACCGGGTCAACAGCCCGGGCCTGCAGGAGCATCGCCTGGCGGTGTGACCTGCCCACCCACGGAGATCGATCATGCGCCAGCTCGCCCTGCTCCTGCTTACCTGCTGCCTCGCCCTGCCGGCCTTCGCCGCCGATGCGGCCAGGGACAACCGCCAGGAACAGTTCGGCGAGCTGACGGTGCATTACAATGCGATCACCTCCAGCATCCTCCAGCCAGGCATCGCCAAGGCTGCAGGGCTGCTGCGCGGCAAAAACCTGGGCGTGCTCAACGTGGCACTGGAGAAGGCCGGCAAGTCCTTCCCCGCCGCCATCAGCGGCACCGTCAGCGGGCCGGGCGGCAAGAAAGAGCAGCTGACCTTCACCCAGGTAACCGAACAGGGCGCCGTGTCCTACGTTACACAGTTCCAGATTCCGCAGGACGCGACCTATACCTTTGACCTGAGCGTCAAGGCGGCCGGTGACGAACACCGCCTGACCTTCGACCAAGAACTCTTCCCGGGCGACTCATGAACTTCACGCAACTCGTGCTGGCCAGCCACAACGCCGGCAAACTCAAGGAACTCCAGGCCATGCTGGGCGGCAGCGTGCAGCTGCGCTCGGTGGGCGAATTCAGCCAGGTAGAGCCGGAAGAGACCGGCCTGTCGTTCGTCGAGAACGCCATCCTCAAGGCCCGCAACGCCTCGCGCCTGTCCGGCCTGCCGGCCCTGGCCGACGACTCGGGCCTGGCGGTGGACTTCCTCGGCGGTGCGCCGGGCATCTACTCGGCGCGCTACGCCGACGGCAAGGGCGACGCGGCCAACAACGCCAAGCTGCTGGACGCCCTGAAAGACGTGCCGGACGCCGAGCGCGGCGCGCAGTTCGTCTGCGTGCTGGCCCTGGTGCGCCACGCCGATGACCCGCTGCCCATCTTGTGCGAAGGCCTGTGGCACGGGCGCATCCTGCACGCCGCCAGCGGCGACCACGGCTTTGGCTACGACCCGCTGTTCTGGGTGCCCGAGCGCGACTGCTCGAGCGCCGAGCTGAGCCCGGTGGAAAAAAACCAGCTGAGCCACCGCGCCCGCGCCATGGCCATCCTGCGTCAACGCCTGGGCCTTGCATGACCACCACCACGCTGTTTGCCGGTGAGGATGGTTTTTCCTCGGTAGCACCGCGGGCGCCGCTGCCCGTGCTGCCGCCCCTGGCCCTGTACATCCATATCCCGTGGTGCGTGCGCAAATGCCCGTACTGCGACTTCAACTCCCACGCTGCCAGCCCGGAGCTGCCGGAAGAAGAGTATGTGGACGCGCTGCTGGCCGACCTGGACATCGACCTGCCGGCCGCCTACGGGCGCCCCCTGAGCTCGATCTTCTTCGGTGGCGGCACGCCCAGCCTGTTCAGCGCCAAGGCGCTAGGGCGGCTGCTGGAGGGCGTGGAGCAGCGCATTCCGTTCGCGCCCGACATCGAGATCACCCTGGAAGCCAACCCGGGCACCTTCGAGCAGGAGAAATTCCGCGCCTACCGGCAGCTGGGCATCAACCGCCTGTCCATCGGCATCCAGAGCTTCCAGGCCAGCAAGCTGGAAGCCCTGGGGCGCATCCACAACGGCGACGAGGCCATCCGCGCCGCCGACATGGCGCGCCAGGCCGGCTTCGACAACTTCAACCTGGACCTGATGCACGGCCTGCCCGACCAGTCCCTGGAAGAAGCGCTGGACGACCTGCGCCAGGCCATCGCGCTCAAACCCACGCACCTGTCCTGGTACCAGCTGACCCTGGAGCCCAACACGGTGTTCTGGAACCAGCCGCCGGTGCTGCCTGAAGACGACACCCTGTGGGACATTCAGGAAGCCGGCCAGGCACTGTTGGCCGAGCACGGTTACGGTCAATACGAAGTGTCGGCCTACGCCCAGCCGGGCAAGGCCGCGCGGCACAACCTGAACTACTGGAGCTTCGGTGATTTCATCGGCATCGGCGCCGGTGCCCACGGCAAGCTCAGCCACCCGGACGGGCGCATCGTGCGCACCTGGAAGACCCGGCTGCCCAAGGACTACCTGAACCCGGCCAAGCCGTTCCAGGCCGGCGAGAAGCTGCTGGCGCTGGACGAACTGCCGTTCGAGTTCCTGATGAACGCGCTGCGCCTGACCGCCGGCGTGGACGCGCAGCTGTACCCGCAACGCACCGGCCTGACCCTGGAAAGCCTGGACGAGGGGCGCCGGCAGGCCGAACAAAAAGGCCTTTTGCAGGTCGAACCGTCGCGCCTGGTCGCCACGCCCCAAGGCCAGCTGTTCCTCAACGACCTGCTGCAGTACTTCTTGACCTAAGGATTGACCATGGAATTAGTGTTGAACCTGCTGGCTACGGCGTCCCGCTGGAGCCGTGGCAACCTGTCGGAAATCGCCCTGGCGCTGGTGGGCTGCCTGCTGGTGCTGTTCGGTGCGGATATCAAGGCCTGGCTGGACGCCCGCCTGGGGGGTATCGCCGGCGCATTGCGCGTACCGGTGATGGCGCTGGTGTGCTGCATCGGCAGCGGCGCGGCGCTGATCTATGCCACGCCGTGGGTGGTGAAGGGGTTGAGCCAGTTCAACAACTACAGCCTGGCGCCGGTGCTGTTGGTGGTGCTGGTGATACTGGGCGTAGTCGCCGACCGCAAATAACCAAACCCCGTAGCAGCGGCCCCAGGCCGCGTCCGACGCAACACCGTGTTGATGCCGGACGCGGCCTGTGGCCGCTGCTACGGTGAGGTATCAGTCGAGCTTTTCGAACTTCAGGTCCCACACACCATGGCCCAGGCGCTCACCGCGGCGCTCGAACTTGGTGATCGGCCGCTCGGCCGGGCGTGGCACGCACTTGCCGTCTTCGGCCAGGTTGCGATACCCAGGCGCCACGTTCATCACTTCCAGCATGTACTCGGCATAGGGCTCCCAGTCGGTGGCCATGTGCAACACACCCCCTACCTTCAGCTTGCTGCGTACCAGCTCGGCGAACGCCGGCTGCACGATGCGACGCTTGTGGTGGCGGCTCTTGTGCCATGGGTCCGGGAAGAACAGCATCAGGCGGTCCAGGCTGTTGTCGGCGATGCAGCGCTTGAGCACTTCGATGGCGTCGGTGTCGTACACGCGCAGGTTCTTCAGGCCCTGGGTGAGCACGCCGTTGAGCAGTGCACCCACGCCCGGACGGTGTACTTCGATGCCGATGAAGTCCTGGTCGGGCGCGGCAGCGGCCATTTCCAGCAGCGAGTGGCCCATGCCGAAGCCGATTTCCACGGTGCGCGGGGCACTGCGGCCAAACACCTGGTCGTAGTCCACCGGCGCGTCGGCCAGGGGCAGCACGAACAGTGGCGCGCCCTGGTCCAGGCCGCGCTGCTGGCCTTCGGTCATGCGCCCGGCGCGCATCACGAAGCTCTTGATGGCGCGGTGTTGGCGCTGCTCGCCCTCGCCCTGCACGTCGTCGTTTTCCGGGGTCGGGGTATCTTGCGGTTCAGTCATGGTGGCTCTTACTTGATCAGACCATCCAGCGGCGAAGATGCGCTGGCATAGAGTTTTTTCGGCATGCGGCCGGCCAGGTAGGCCATGCGCCCGGCGACGATGGCGTGCTTCATGGCACCGGCCATCATGATCGGGTCCTGGGCGTGGGCAATGGCCGAGTTCATCAGCACGGCCTCGCAGCCCAGTTCCATGGCGATGGTGGCGTCCGAGGCGGTGCCCACGCCGGCGTCGACCAGTACCGGCACCTTGGCTTCTTCCAGGATGATCTGCAGGTTGTAGGGGTTGCAGATGCCCAGGCCGGTGCCGATCAGGCCGGCCAGCGGCATCACGGCGATGCAGCCGATCTCGGCCAGCTGGCGGGCGATGATCGGGTCATCGCTGGTGTACACCATCACGTCGAAACCGTCCTTGACCAGCACTTCGGCGGCCTTGAGGGTCTCGATGACGTTGGGGAACAGGGTTTTCTGGTCGGCCAGCACTTCCAGCTTCACCAGGTTGTGGCCGTCGAGCAGCTCACGGGCCAGGCGGCAGGTACGCACCGCTTCCACGGCGTCGTAGCAGCCGGCGGTGTTGGGCAGGATGGTGTAGCGGTCCGGCGGCAGCACGTCCAGCAGGTTCGGCTCGCCAGGGTTCTGGCCGATGTTGGTGCGGCGCACCGCCACGGTGACGATCTCGGCCCCCGAGGCTTCGATGGCCAGGCGGGTTTCTTCCAGGTCGCGGTACTTGCCGGTGCCTACCAGCAGACGCGATTCGAAGGTGCGGCCAGCCAGGATGAAGGGCTTGTCGGTACGCGGATTGCTCATCGTCGTTCCTCTCGGGGGTTGAAGGGGCGGTGGAAGGCGGCGGCAGTCAGCCGCCACCGATGGCGTGCACCACTTCGACCTGGTCGCCTTCGCGCAGGGCAGTGGCTTCGTGCTGGCTGCGCGGCACGATATCCAGGTTCAGTTCCACCGCGACCCGGCGGCCGGTCAGCTCCAGGCGGGTCAACAGCGCCGCGACGGTCTCGCCGTCGGGCAATTCAAAGGATTCACCGTTCAACTGAATGTGCATGCAGGCAGCAGCCATCATTTCAAAGGGGCTGGCATTCTAGCCCGTTCGCCGCTGGCGACCAACACAAACGCGGCCCATTCGTCTCACGCCTTGCCCAGGTTCCAGGCAGCCATGCCCAGGCAGGCCCAGCCGACCAGGAATGCCAGGCCACCGAATGGGGTGATCACGCCGAACACGCGCACGCCGCTGAGCGTCAGCAGGTAGAGGCTGCCGGAGAACAGCACGATACCGATGCAGAACATCACCCCGGCGGCGTTCACCAGGCGGCTGGGCACCTGCACGCTGAGCACGGCCACGGCCAGCAGCGCCAGGGCGTGAATGAGTTGATAGTTGACCCCGGTGTGGAACACCGCCAGGTAGTCGCTGCTCAAACGATCCTTGAGGCCATGGGCGGCGAACGCGCCTAGCCCTACCCCGGTGAATCCGAAAAAGGCAGCCAGCATGAGAAATTGTCGCAGCATCCAGGAACTCCGGTTCGTTGGCACAGGGTCTGTATAATGGCCCGCTCAATGCGCCCGGCCAAGTCATCCATGCTCAATTCCGTGTTCACCCTGCTGCGTAAAGTGGCGATCTGGTTCGTCGTCGGCAGCGTCCTGCTGGTGGTGCTGTTTCGCTTCGTGCCGCCGCCAGGGACCATGCTGATGGTGGAACGCAAGGTCGAGTCCTGGACGGACGGCGAGCCCATCGACCTGCAGCGCAGCTGGCGCTCCTACGACGAAATCTCCGACTCGCTGAAAATCGCCGTCATCGCCGGCGAAGACCAGCGCTTCGCCCAGCACTGGGGCTTTGATTTCGACGCCATGCAGGCGGCCTTCCTGCACAACGAACGCGGTGGCTCCATTCGCGGCGCCAGCACCCTCAGCCAGCAGGTGTCGAAGAACCTGTTCCTGTGGTCGGGCCGCAGCTACTTCCGCAAGGCGCTGGAGGCCTGGTTCACCGCGCTGATCGAGACGTTCTGGTCCAAGCAGCGGATTCTCGAGGTGTACCTCAACAGCGTGGAATGGGACGACGGCGTATTCGGTGCCGAGGCGGCTGCCCGCCACCACTTCGGCGTCGGCGCCGGCAGCCTGTCCACCCAGCAGGCCAGCCTGCTGGCCGCCGTGCTGCCCAACCCGCGCGTGTGGAGCGCCAGCCACCCGAGCACCTACGTGGCCCGCCGCGCCGGCTGGATTCGCACGCAGATGGGGCAGCTGGGCGGTTCGGCCTACCTGACCGACCTCAACCATTCGCGCAGTGCAACGCCTTGGGCGATGTGACCGCTGACGCGGCCTTAGGCGGATGGCCGCCCCGCCGCTGTTACATCCTGTGGGAGCTGGCTTGCCAGCGAGCTGTTGGGGCCATAAAAGCTCGCTGGCAAGCCAGCTCCCACAAGACAGTTGCTGCTACAAGACGCGATCCGTAGCAGCGGCCGCCAGGCCGCGTCATCTTCGCCCACAAAAAAAAGCCCCGGCACATGGCCGGGTCTTTTTGATCAAGCGGGTGAATCAGGCTGCGATCGAGACCTTCAGCTTGTTCATCGCGCTCTTTTCGAGCTGGCGGATACGCTCCGCCGACACGTTGTACTTCTCGGCCAACTCGTGCAGCGTGGCCTTTTCCTCGGCCAGCCAGCGCTGGTAGAGGATGTCACGGCTGCGGTCGTCCAGCACTTCCAGGGCCTCGTGCAGGTTGCTGTTGGAGTTGTCGCTCCAGTCGGCATCCTCCAGCTGACGCGCCGGGTCGTAGCGGTGGTCTTCCAGGTAGTTGGCCGGCGATTGGAAGGCGCTGTCGTCGTCCGCTTCCGCGGCCGGGTCGAAGGCCATGTCATGGCCGGTCAGGCGGCTTTCCATCTCGCGCACTTCACGCGGCTCCACGCCCAGGCTTTCGGCCACGCGGTGGACTTCCTCGTTGTTCAACCAGGCCAGGCGCTTCTTCTGGCTGCGCAGGTTGAAGAACAACTTGCGCTGGGCCTTGGTGGTAGCCACCTTGACGATGCGCCAGTTGCGCAGGATGAACTCGTGGATTTCCGCCTTGATCCAGTGCACGGCAAAGGACACCAGGCGTACGCCCATTTCCGGGTTGAAGCGCTTCACGGCCTTCATCAGGCCGACGTTACCTTCCTGGATCAGGTCGGCCTGTGCCAGGCCGTACCCCGAATAGCTGCGTGCGATGTGCACGACGAAACGCAGGTGGGCGAGCACCATCTGCCGAGCCGCCCCAAGATCCTGCTCATAGTAGAGACTCTCGGCCAGTTCACGCTCCTGCTCCGGCGTCAGCAATGGAATGCTGTTCACCGTGTGCACATAGGCTTCCAGGTTCTGACCCGGGACCAAGGCATACGCAGGTTGCAAAGAAGTGGTCATACGAAAAAACCTCCGACTCACGAATTTGTGCATTAAAGCACAGACGCATAGACCGGGAACCGCTAAACAAGTTCCCTAAAGTTAATTTCACCAAAGGTCAATGCTGGCACACGAAATATTTCAAAATATTACCGAGGAGCGAGCTCTCGCAAATGGCGGGCTACCGCAATCCACGCACCGATATACCCCAACAACAAGGCGCCTAGCAAGAGCGACAGACCATCGGACGACGGAACACCGGCCAAGGCAAAATCACTGCCATACAGCCCGGAAAGCCCTACCACGGCGTCATTCAGCCAATCCAGGCCGAAAGCCAGCACGCCCCAGGCAAAAACACCGCCGCCCAAGCCATAAATCGCCCCCATGTAGAGAAACGGCCTACGCACGTAGGCGTCTGTACCGCCCACCAACTTGATGACCTCGATTTCCGTGCGGCGGTTCTCGATGTGCAGACGAATGGTATTGCCCACCACCAGCAGCAGCGCCGACACCAGCAGCACGGTCAGGCCGAAGACGAAGCGGTCGCCCAGCTTGAGAATGGCCGCCAGGCGCTCCACCCACACCAGGTCAAGCTGCGCCTGTTGCACCTTGGGCAGGTCGGCCAGTTGCGAACGCAGGGCCTCGAGCGCGGCCTTGTCGATTTCCAGCGGGGTCACCACCACTACGCCCGGCAGCGGGTTGTCGGGCAGTTCCTTGAGCGCCTCGCCCAGGCCCGACTGCTGCTGGAACTCGGTGAGGGCCTTGTCCTTGCTGATGAACTCGGCATCGGCCACGCCGTTCAGGCCCTTGATCTGGGTGACCAGGGCGTCGCCGTCGCGGTTGCTGGCGTTCATGTCCAGGTACAGGGAGATCTGCGCCGCACGCTGCCACGAGCCGCCCAGGCGCTCGACGTTCTTGAGCAGCAGCGACAGGCCCATGGGCAGGCTCAGGGCCACGGCCATTACCAGGCAGGTAAAGAAGCTGCCGATAGGCTGCTTGCCCAGGCGCTTGAGGCTGTCCTTGAGGCTGGCGCGGTGGCTTTCCACCCACGCCTTGAACAGGGTGGCGAAATCCGGGCCGTCGTCTTCCTGCTGCTTCTGCTGCTTCGACGGTGGCGGCTCGGCGGCCTTGGGGGCTACGCGGTCGGTGACCTTGGGGCTGCGGGTGGAGCTCATTCTGCTGCCTCCCCGTCGCCGATCAGGCGGCCGCGCTGCAGGGTCAGCATGCGGTGGCGCATGCGCGCGATCAGCGCCAGGTCGTGGCTGGCGATCAGCACGCTGGTGCCCAGCCGGTTGATGTCTTCGAATACACCCATGATTTCCGCTGCCAGCCGTGGGTCGAGGTTACCGGTGGGTTCGTCCGCCAGCAGCAAGGCCGGGCGGTGAACGATGGCCCGGGCGATACCGACGCGTTGTTGCTGGCCGGTGGACAGGTCGCCCGGGTAGAGCTCGCCCTTGTCGGACAGCGACACGCGTTCGAGCGCCGAGTCCACGCGCTTGGCGATCTCGGGCTTGGACAGCCCGAGGATCTGCAGCGGCAGGGCAATGTTGTTGAACACCGTGCGGTCGAACAGCAACTGGTGGTTCTGGAACACCACGCCGATCTGGCGGCGCAGGAACGGGATCTGCGAGTTGCTGATCTGGCCCAGGTCCTGGCCGGCCAGCAGCAGCTTGCCGGAGGTGGGCCGTTCCATCGCCAGCAGCAGGCGCAACAGGGTACTTTTACCGGCACCGGAGTGCCCGGTTACAAACAGAAACTCGCCGCGACGCACTCGAAAGCTCAGCTCATGCAAGCCGACGTGTCCGTTCGGATAGCGCTTACCGACCTGTTCGAAACGAATCATGAACGCTCCCGCTCGGCAAACAGTGCCTGGACAAAGGGTTCTGCTTCAAAGGTACGCAGGTCGTCGATGCCTTCGCCCACGCCGATGTAGCGGATAGGCAGGCCGAACTGCTTGGCCAGGGCGAAGATCACGCCGCCCTTGGCGGTACCGTCGAGCTTGGTCAGGGCCAGGCCGGTCAGGGCCACGGTGTTGTTGAACTGCTTGGCCTGGTTGATGGCGTTCTGCCCGGTGCCGGCGTCCAGCACCAGCAGCACTTCGTGCGGCGCGTCGGCGTCGAGCTTGCCGATGACCCGGCGCACCTTCTTCAGCTCTTCCATCAGGTTGTCTTTGGTGTGCAGGCGGCCGGCGGTGTCGGCGATCAGCACGTCGATGCCACGGGCCTTGGCGGCCTGCACGGCGTCGAAGATCACCGAGGCCGAGTCGGCGCCAGTGTGCTGGGCGATGACCGGGATCTTGTTGCGTTCGCCCCACACCTGCAGCTGCTCGACGGCAGCGGCACGGAAGGTGTCACCGGCAGCCAGCATGACCTTCTTGCCTTCCAGCTGCAGCTTCTTGGCCAGCTTGCCGATGGTGGTGGTCTTGCCGGCGCCGTTGACGCCCACCACCAGGATCACGAACGGCTTGTTCTGCGACTCGATTTTCAGCGGCTGCTCCACCGGGCGCAGCAGGTCGGTCAGCTCGCCCTGCAGCGACTTGTACAGCGCGTCGCTGTCGGCCAGCTGCTTGCGCGCCACCTTCTGGGTCAGGCTCTGGACGATCACCGAGGTGGCCTCGACGCCGACGTCGGCGGTCAGCAGGCGGGTCTCGATCTCTTCCAGCAGGTCGTCGTCGATGACCTTCTTGCCCATGAACAGGCTGGCCATGCCCTCGCCCAGGCTGGCGCTGGTCTTGGCCAGGCCCTGCTTGAGGCGGGCGAAGAAGCCGACCTTGGCGGCTTCGGTCTGGGCGGCTGGCTCCGGGGCTGGCTCCGGGGCAGGTGCAAGCTGGGGTTCGACCGCGGCAACGGGGGCCGGGGCGGCAACCACCGGCTCCGGCGCAGGTGCAGGCGCTACCACCGGGGCGACGAAGGCAACCGGCTCTGGTTGCGGCGCTGGGGCTGGCTCTGGTTCAGGCGTTGGCGCAGGCGCAACCACCACCGGCTCAGGCACCGAAGGCGCGACTACAGGCTCGGGCGCGACCACTACCGGCTCAGGCACAAGCTCTGGCTCGATGACCGGCACAACCACCGGCGCCTCGGCGACCGGGGCGATCGGCGGCGGCGCATGGGGTTCCAGGTCCGGGACCAGGGCCACCGGCTCTTCCGGCACCGGCAACTCCAGCACCACCGGCGCAGGCGCAGGCGCGGCCACGGGTTCAGGCTGCGCCACCACGGGTGGCACAGGTGCCAGTACGGGCTCCGGCGCTACCTCGACGATGGTCTCGGGCGCAACGGTTTCAGGGGCTTTGGGCTGCTCGACGGCTTCTTGCGCAGGCTTTTTGCGCAGCCAGCCGAACAGGCCTTTCTTTTCGGGGGACTTTTTGTCGTCGTTGGAACCAAACATGGAAGACGGCTATCTCAAGGTAGCGACGCGCCAGAGCGGCGCCTCAGGAAATTCTAATAACGCAGAACAGACTGTATTTTTCCCGGCTCGTTCATGCGCAACATTTTGTAGAGAGCCCGCAGGCCATTCTCTGCAACCAGGCATGGTCGCCAGGTAACCGGATCAGTATCCTAGCACCTCCTCGCCCGTGGACGCTAAGACCAAGCGGGCAGTCCGACAGGTTAAAAAACGAATGAATGCTCTAGCCCGCCGTGCCGCCGGCCTGCTGCTCAGCTCGGTTTGTCTGCCATTTGCCGCCTTGGCCGCCGATCCCCAACCCACCACCGAGTTCACCCTCGACAACGGCCTGAAGGTCGTGGTGCGCGAAGACCATCGCGCGCCGGTGGTGGTTTCGCAGATCTGGTACAAGGTCGGCTCCAGCTACGAGACCCCGGGCCAGACCGGCCTGTCCCACGCCCTGGAACACATGATGTTCAAGGGCAGCGAGAAGCTTGGCCCAGGCGAGGCCTCGCGGGTGCTGCGCGACCTGGGCGCCGAGGAGAACGCCTTCACCAGCGATGACTACACCGCCTTCTACCAGGTGCTGGCCAAGGACCGCCTGCCGGTGTCCCTGGAGCTGGAAGCCGACCGCATGGCCACCTTGAAGCTGCCGGCCGACGAGTTCAGCCGCGAGATCGAGGTGATCAAGGAAGAGCGGCGCATGCGCACCGACGACAAGCCCAGCGCCAAGGCCTTCGAGCTGTTCAAGGCCATGGCCTACCCGGCCAGCGGCTACCACACGCCGACCATCGGCTGGATGGCTGACCTCGACCGCATGAAAATCGACGAGCTGCGCGCCTGGTACAAGGCCTGGTACGTGCCCAACAACGCCACCCTGGTGGTGGTCGGCGACGTCACCCCCGACCAGGTCAAGGCCCTGGCCCAACGCTTCTTCGGCAGCATAGCCCGGCGCGACACGCCGCCCAGCAAGCTCCCGCTGGAGCTGGCCGAGCCTGGCGAGCGGCAGATCACCCTGCACGTCAAGACCGAGCTGCCCAGCGTGGTCTACGGCTTCAACGTGCCGGGCCTGGCCACCGCCGCCAACCCACGCGACGCCCAGGCCCTGCGCCTGATCTCGGCGCTGCTGGACGGCGGCTACAGCGCGCGCCTGTCCACCCAGCTGGAGCGCGGCGAGGAACTGGTCACCGGCGCCTCCGCCAGCTACAACCCGTTCACCCGCGGCGACAGCCTGTTCATGTTGTCGGCCACGCCCAATACCCAGAAGAAAAAGACCCTGGCCGACGTCGAGAAAGGTTTCTGGCGCCTGCTGGACCAGCTCAAGACCAAGCCGCCCACCGCCGAGGAACTCGAGCGCGTGCGCGCCCAGGTCATTGCCGGGCTGGTGTATGAGCGCGATTCCATCAGCAGCCAGGCCACCACCATTGGCCAGCTGGAAACCGTGGGCCTGTCGTGGAAGCTGATGGACACCGAACTGGATGACATCAAGAGCGTCACCCCCCAGGACATCCAGAACGCTGCTCGTACCTATTTCACCCGGTCGCGCCTGAGCGTCGCCCACGTACTGCCAGAGGAATCGGCGCATGAATAAGCGCAACTCACCCCGCCGCGCCCTGCTGGGCGTGGCGCTGCTGGCCGCGCTGGTCACCGGCCAGGCGCTGGCCGCCGAAGCCCCGGCGCCGCTGGACAACCTGCAGACCCTGAAGGAACTGGACGGCAAGGCGCCCAGCCACCGCCTGATGGACATCCAGACCTGGCGCACCGCCGCCGGCTCCAAGGTGATGTTCGTCGAAGCGCACCAGCTGCCCATGTTCGACCTGCGCCTGACCTTCGCCGCCGGCAGCAGCCAGGACCAGAAAACCCCGGGCATTGGCCTGCTGACCAACGCCATGCTCAATGAAGGCGTAGCCGGCAAGAACGTCGAGGCCATCGCCCAGGGCTTCGAAGGCTTGGGCGCGGACTTCGCCAACGGCGCCTACCGCGACATGGCCATCGCCTCGCTGCGCAGCCTCAGCGCGCCCGACAAACGCGAGCCGGCGCTGAAACTGTTCGCCGAGGTGGTGGGCAAGCCGACCTTCCCTGCCGACTCCATGGCCCGCATCAAGAACCAGCTGCTGGCCAGCTTCCAGTACCAGAAGCAGAGCCCCGGCAAGCTGGCGGGCAACGAGCTGTTCAGCCGCCTGTACGGCGACCATCCGTACGCGCACCCCAGCGACGGTGACGCCAAGTCCATAAATGCCATCAACGCCCAGCAGCTGCGCGCCTTCCACAACCGCGCCTACGCGGCTGGCAACACGGTGATCGCCCTGGTCGGCGACCTGTCGCGGGAGGAAGCGGAAAAAATCGCCGAGCAGGTCTCGTCGGCACTGCCCAAGGGCCCAGCCCTGGCGCTGATGCCCGAACCCCAGGCGCCCAAGCCCGGCCTTACCCACCTCGAATTCCCCTCCAAGCAGACCACCATGCTGCTGGCCGAGCTGGGCATCACCCGCGACGACCCCGACTACGCGGCACTGTCCATGGGCAACCAGATCCTGGGCGGCGGCACCTTCGGCACCCGCCTGATGAGTGAAGTGCGGGAAAAGCGCGGCCTGACCTACGGCATCTATTCGGGCTTCACCCCGATGCAGGCCCGCGGGCCGTTCTCCATCAGCCTGCAGACCCGCGCCGAACTGAGCGAAGCCACCCTCAAGCTGGTGCAGGACATCCTGCGTGACTACCTGAAAACCGGCCCTACCCAGCAGGAGCTGGATGCCGCCAAGCGCGAGCTGGCCGGCAGCTTCCCGCTGTCCACGGCAAGCAATTCGAGCATCGTCGGGCAATTGGGGGCCATTGGCTTCTATAATCTGCCCCTGAGCTTTCTGGAAGACTTCATGCAGCAGTCCCAGGACCTGACCATCGAGCAGGTCAAGGCCGCCATGAACCGCCACCTGGACGCCGACAAGCTGGTGATTGTCACCGCTGGCCCCACCGTGGCCCAGAAACCGCTGCCACCCCCTACAGACAAACCCCAGGAACAACCCATGGGCGTTCCGGAGCATTAATGGCACATCCCCCTGCAAAACCTGTGAAACACAACGGCCAGGGCCAGCTGCGCATCATTGGCGGCCAATGGCGCAGCCGCAAGCTGAGCTTCCCCGACGGCCCGGGCCTGCGCCCCACGCCGGACCGGGTGCGTGAAACCCTGTTCAACTGGCTGGCGGCCTACGTCAACGGCGCCAAGGTGCTGGACCCGTTCTGCGGCAGCGGCGCCCTGTACCTGGAGGCCCTGTCCCGTGGCGCCAGCATGGGCCTGGCGCTGGACAGCAATGCCCAGGCCATCGCCAGCCTGCGGGCCAACCTCGACCTGCTCAACTGCGCCACCGGCCAGCTGCTGCAAAGCGATGCCCTGCGCTACCTGGAAACCCAGGCGGCCAGCGCCTTCGACCTGGTGTTCCTCGACCCGCCGTTCCACCAGAACCTGCTGCCCGCCGCCTGTGCGCTGCTGGAAACCCGTGGCTGGCTGAGCGAGCACGCCTGGGTGTACACCGAAAGCGAGACGCCGCCCTCCACCCTGGAGCTGCCGGGCAACTGGCGCCTGCACCGCGAGAAGAAGGCCGGCCAGGTCTACTACGCCCTGTGGCAGCGCGGCTGATACTGCCTTTCGCAACCGCGTAGCCGCTGCCGCAGGCAGCGGCTACATATATGTACCCCCTCCACCCTCCCCGCTTGCAAGACCCTGCCCCTCGTCATCCATCGATCACGAGGTGCAACCGTGATGTTCCCCAAGCCACAGCCCTATGCGCTACGCGTCCTGGCCAGCAAAGCCTCCAGGCGATATTTCATGAGCACGCCACACCTTTCGATCCTCATCGTGGTGCTTGGCGTTGGCCTGGCCGTGGGCCATGCACTGGGCTCCAGCGCCCCGGGCATCAAACAATGGTCCCACGGTAGTCCGGCCACCCCTGCCGCTATCCGGCAATAAATAGGCCGATACAGGCGGCGACGATTGTGGCAACTTAGCCGGGTTACTGGAGGAAGAAACACCCGTGCACACGTCTACCGCGCAGGCTGCTGCGCCTTTCCACCCCGCCACGGGGCTGGGCAACCCGCATTTGCAAACCCTCTGGGGCCCGGTGTTGCGCCGTCAGCCCCCCCTGCAACGTGAACGCCAACGCCTGTGGCTGGCCGATGGCGACTTCATGGACCTGGACTGGCATGGCCCGCACAGCGCCGACAGCCCCCTGGTGCTGGTCCTTCACGGACTCACCGGCTCGTCGAACTCGCCCTACGTGGTCGGCCTGCAACGTGCGCTGGCGGCCCAGGGCTGGGCCAGCGTGGCGTTGAACTGGCGCGGCTGCTCGGGCGAACCCAACCTGCTGGCGCGCAGCTATCACTCGGGCAGCAGCGAGGACCTGGCGGAGGTCATCGCCCACCTGCGCAGCCGCCGGCCCATGGCGCCGCTGTTCGCCGCCGGCTATTCGCTGGGCGCCAACATCCTGCTCAAGCACCTGGGCGAAGTGGGCGCAAACAGCGAGCTGCAGGGGGCGGTTGCGGTCTCGGTGCCCTTCCGCCTGGACCAGTGCGCCGACCGCATCGCCATGGGCTTCTCCAAGGTGTACCAGGCGCACTTCATGCGCGAGATGCTGGCCTACGTGAAGGACAAGCAGCGGCGCTTCCTGCACGAAGGCAAGCACGATGGCCTGGCAACCCTGAGCAACCTGGGGCCGCTGAAGAACCTGCGCACCTTCTGGGACTTCGACGGCAAGGTCACCGCGCCGCTCAACGGCTTCACCGACGCCCACGACTACTATCGGCGCTCGTCCAGCGGCTACTACCTGGCAGCCATCGCCACGCCCACGCTGATCATCCAGGCCGCCGACGATCCCTTCGTGTTCCGCCACAGCCTGCCCCAGGCCAACGAACTGTCGCCCAGCATCACCTTCGAGCTGCACGAGCACGGCGGCCACGTGGGCTTCGTCGAGGGCAGCCTGCGCAAGCCCGCTTACTACCTGGAACGTCGCATCCCCCAATGGCTGACGGCACTGGCATGAGCCAGGAGTCGATCCACTTCTGGCAAACGCCACCGCTGGCGGGGGTGGAGTTGCTGTCGGCGCGCTACATCGAGCAGCGCTTCGTGCCCCATGTGCACGACGGCTTCGTCATCGGCATGATCGTCAGCGGCGCCCAGCGTTATCGCTACCGTGGCGCCGACCACCTGGCGCCCAGCGGCACCCTGGTGCTGATCAACCCCGACGAGGTGCATACCGGCAGCAAGGGCCACGACCAGGGCTGGCTGTACCGGGCGTTTTATCCACAGAACGCGCGACTGGAAAGCCTGCTGCAGGAACTGGACATCAGCAGCAGCGCCACGCCGTCGTTCAGCGAGACCCTGTACCGCGACCCGGACCTGGTCAGCGGCTTCTACCGCCTGCACCAACTGCTGGAGCACAACGGCCAGGCCCTTGAGCAACAGACCTTGTGGCGGGAGATGGTACTGGCGCTGTTCGCCCGCCACGCCAAGGTGCGGGTGCCCACCAGGATCGGGCGCGAGCCCCAGGCCATCGCCCGGGCCAAGGACCTGCTGCTGACGCAACTGGCCGAGCCGCCTTCACTGGAGGCGCTGGCCGCCGCGGTGCACCTGTCGCCTTTCCATTTCGCCCGCTGCTTCCGCAAGGCTACCGGCCTGCCGCCCCACGCCTGGCTGATGCAGCAACGCATCGCCCGCGCCCGCGCGCTGCTGCGCGAGGGCTGCCTGCCGCTGGCGGTGGCCACGCAGCTGGGGTTTGCCGACCAGAGCCACCTGAGCCGGCAATTCAAGAAGGTCTACGGCGTGGGGCCGCGGGCCTACCGCGACGCCGGGGCTCAGTCGCCCTTGGCCAGCGGCCGCTGAGCGTCGGTGATCCACTCGCTCCACGAACCGGCGTACAACGGCGCCAGCGGGTAGCCGGCCAGGCACAAGGCGAACAGGTTATGGCAGGCAGTCACGCCCGAGCCGCAGTACGCCACCAGCGACTCCACCGGGCGCGCGCCCAGCTTCTCGGCGAAGCGCTGCTTGAGCGTGTCCGCCGGCAGGAAACGGCCATCGGGCCCCAGATTGTCGGTGAAGGCCGCGCACTGCGCGCCCGGAATATGCCCGGCCACCGGGTCGATGGGCTCCACTTCGCCACGAAAACGCGGCAACGCGCGGGCATCGAGCAGGGTCAGTTCGGGCTGGCCCAGGCGCTCCTGCAGTTGCCGGGCGGTCACCACCAAGTGTGCATCGGGCTTGCCCTGCAGGTGCCCCGGCGTGGTGTGCGGGGCATCCAGGCTCAGCGGCAGGCCAGCGGCGTGCCAGGCCTTCAGGCCACCGTCGAGAATGGCCACGCCACTGCGTTTGCCCAGCCAGGCCAGCAGCCACCAGGCACGCGCGGCGAAGGCGCCGGGGCCGTCGTCATACAGCACCACCTCGCTGTCGGCATTGATGCCCCACTGTTGCAGGCGCTCGAGCAGGCGGCCCGGCTCCGGCAGCGGGTGGCGCCCGGTCACGCCCTTGACCACGCGGCCGCTCAGGTCACGCTCGAGGTCAGCGAAGTGCGCCCCGGCGATATGCCCCTCGGCGTAGCTGCGCTGGCCGTAGTCCGGGTCTTCCAGTGCAAAACGACAGTCCAGCACCACCAGCCCCGGTTGCTCGAGGCGAGCAGCCAATTGCTGGGGGGTGATCAATTGCGCGATGGGCATGGCAGCCTCCCTGGGATATGAACAGTTAACGGTTAGTCCGACGGTTCCAGCGCCTGGTTCAGCGACACGTGGAACTCCTGGAACAGGCTGTCGACCGCCGCGCGGTAACCGGCGGTGACGTAGCCCCACTCCAGCATCAATACTTGATAGACACCACGCTTGATGGCTTCTTCGCTCATGCGCGCGGAGTTTTCCCGCGTGGTGCTGAGAAAACGCCCCCACGAACTGAGGATGATCCAGGCATTGAGGGTCACCACCTCGATCTGGGTGGGGTTCATGTCCAGGATCCCGGCCTCGACGAAGCCCTTGTAGATCAGCTGCGCCTGCACCATGCAACGCTGGGAGAAGCGCCGGTAGCGCTCGGCCAGTTCGGCGTCGCTGTCCAGCAGGTGCTCCAGGTCGCGGTGCAGGAAGCGGTAGTTCCACATGGCCGACAGCACCGCGCGCAGGTAATAGCGCTTGTCGTCCACCGTGGGCAGGCGCCCGGCCGGCGGGCGCAGGAAACCGTCCACCAGCGCCTGGTACTGGTCGAACAGTTCGCTGATGATTTCCTGCTTGTTGGCGAAGTGGTAGTACAGGTTGCCGGGCGATATCTCCATGTGCGCGGCGATGTGGTTGGTACTGACACTGCGCTCGCCCTGCTGGTTGAACAGCTCCAGGCTGTGCTGGACGATACGGTCACGGGTCTTGGGGCGGGCAGCCATGTGCGATTCCCTGGCCATGGTCTTGAATGAATGATCACAGTGTACACGTAGCGCCATGATCCAGTGTGGGAGCTGGCTTGCCAGCGAGCTTTTGGGCCTCAACAGCTCGCTGGCAAGCCAGCTCCCACAACAGGCGCGACATTCCCCCGCCGAATGTTCAGGCACGATTAACGTCGTTAGAGTATAAGCTCTACAAAGTACAATAATTAACCAGAGAGCCCACGCCATGTCCGCGCAACTGCAAGCATCGCCAGACGCCCTGGCCCTGCTGGAGCCCCTGTTCCAGGCCCAGCGCCAGGCCTTCGCCGCCAACCCCATGCCGCCTGCCGCCCAGCGCCGGCAATGGCTCAAGAGCCTGCGCGAGGTGCTGGTGGCCGAGCAGCAGGCGTTGGTCGAAGCCCTGCGCCAGGACTTCGGCAACCGCAGCGCCGACGAGACCCTGCTGGCCGAGCTGATGCCCAGCCTGCAAGGCATCCACTATGCCAGCCGCCACCTCAAGGGCTGGATGAAAGCCTCGCGGCGCAAGGTCGGGGTGGCTTTCCAGCCAGCTTCGGCCAAGGTGGCCTACCAGCCCCTCGGCGTAGTCGGGGTGATCGTGCCGTGGAACTACCCGCTGTTCCTCGCCGTGGGGCCGCTGGTGGGGGCGCTGTCGGCGGGCAACCGGGTGATGCTCAAGCTCAGCGAGGCCACCCCGGCCACCGGCCTGCTGCTCAAGCGCCTGCTGGAACGGGTGTTCCCCAGCGACCTGGTGTGCGTGGTGCTGGGCGAGGCCGACGTGGGCATCGCCTTCTCACGGCTGCCGTTCGACCACCTGCTGTTCACCGGTGCCACCAGCGTCGGCCGCCAGGTGATGCGCGCCGCGGCCGACAACCTCACCCCGGTGACCCTGGAACTGGGCGGCAAGTCGCCGGCCATCGTCAGCCACGACGTGCCCCTCAAGGACGCCGCCGAGCGTATCGCCTTCGGCAAGACCCTGAACGCCGGGCAGACCTGCGTTGCCCCCGACTACGTGCTGGTGCCGGCCGAGCGCCTGGACGCCTTTGTCGACGCTTACCGCCAGGCCGTGCTGGGCTTTTATCCACAGGTGCACGGTAACCCGGACTACACCCACATCATCAACGAGCGCCAGCTGGCGCGGCTCAACCATTACCTCGACGACGCCCGGCGCAAGGGCGCGCGGGTAGTCGAGCTGTACCCGCAAACACCGGATGCGGGGCGCTGCCTGGCGCCGCAGGTGCTGCTCAACGTCAACGATGGCATGACGGTCATGCAGGACGAAATCTTCGGCCCGCTGCTGCCCATCGTGCCCTACGGCGAGCTGGACGAGGCCCTGGCCTACGTCAACGCCCGCCCTCGCCCGCTGGCCCTGTATTACTTCGGCTACGACAAGGCCGCCCAACAGCACGTATTGGCCCACACCCATTCCGGCGGCGCCTGCCTGAACGACACCCTGTTGCACGTGGCCCAGGACGACATGCCGTTCGGTGGCATCGGCCCCTCGGGCATGGGCCACTATCACGGCCACGAGGGCTTCCTGACCTTCAGCAAGGCCAAGGGCGTGCTGGTCAAGCAGCGCTTCAACGCCGCCCGGGTGATCTACCCGCCCTACGGCAAGACCCTGCAGAAACTGGTGTACAAGCTGTTTATTCGCTGAGGGCGCCGCCATGCACAGCCTCGACCGCCGCGCCGTGCTCAAGCTGGGCCTGGGCGCGAGCGCTTTTCTCGCCGTGGCTGGCCTGGGCGCCAGCCTCAGCGGCTGCAGCCAGGCCACGCCGGCCAACGGCTTCGCGGTGCTGCGCGACAGCGACCTGGCGTTCCTGCGGGCGCTGGTGCCGGTCATGCTGGCCGGCAGCACCGACGCCATGCCGGCCGCCGTGGAACAGACGCTGCAAGGCCTGGACAGCAGCCTCGACCACCTGTCCGCGCCCATGCTCAAGCTCACCCAGCAACTGTTCGACGTACTCACCCTACCCGTTACCCGCGGCCCGCTGACCGGGGTGTGGGGCAGCTGGCAGCAGGCCAGTTCCGAGCAGATCGAGGCGTTCCTGCAACGCTGGCAAGGCAGCAGCCTGAACCTGCTGCGCCAGGGGCACGCGTCCTTGCTACAACTGGTGCTGATGGCCTGGTACGGCCGCCCGCAAGCCTGGGCCCACTGCGGCTACCCAGGGCCACCCACCGTCTGAAAAACAACAATAAGAGAGCCTGTGATGCCTGTACCCGATCTGTTCCGCGACGGCATGGCCCGCGGCTGGAAAACCCATGACGGCTCACGCCTGCAGCAGGACCTGACGCTTGAAGCCGACGTGGTCATCATCGGCAGCGGTGCCGGTGGCGGCACCGCTGCCGAGATCCTCAGCGCCGCCGGGCTCAAGGTGCTGATCGTCGAGGAAGGCCCGCTCAAGACCAGCAGCGACTTCAAGATGATCGAGCCCCAGGCCTACGCCAGCCTCTACCAGGAAGGCATCGGCCGCATGAGCAAGGACGGCGCCATCACCATCCTCCAGGGCCGCGCGGTGGGCGGCACTACCCTGGTGAACTGGACGTCGAGCTTTCGCACGCCACCCCAGACCCTCGCGCACTGGGCCAGCGAGCACGGGGTGAAGGGCCATGGCGTGGATGACATGGCGCCCTGGTTCGAGCGCATGGAACAACGCCTGGGCGTGGCGCCCTGGCTGATCCCGCCCAACGCCAACAACGAGGTCATCAGCCGCGGCTGCGAAGCCCTGGGCTACAGCTGGAAAGTCATCCCGCGCAACGTGCGCGGCTGCTGGAACCTGGGCTATTGCGGCATGGGTTGCCCCACCAACGCAAAGCAGTCGATGCTGGTGACAACCATCCCGGCCGCCCTCGACAAGGGTGCCGAGCTGCTCTACCTGACCCGAGCCCAGCGCCTGCTGATCGACGGCACGCGGGTAACCGGCCTGCAATGCCTGGCCATGGATGAGCGCTGCGTGGCGCCCACCGGCACCACCATCACCCTCAAGGCCCGTCACTACCTGCTGGCCGGCGGCGGCATCAACAGCCCGGCCCTGCTGCTGCGCTCCAAGGCCCCCGACCCTCACGACCGGCTGGGCAAGCGCACCTTCCTGCACCTGGTGAATTTCTCCGCCGGGCTGTTCGAACAGGTGATCAACCCGTTCTACGGCGCGCCCCAGTCGATCTATTCCGACCATTTCCAGTGGCTCGACGGCACCACCGGGCCCATGGCCTACAAGCTCGAAGTGCCGCCCCTGCAACCGGCCCTGGCCAGCACCCTGCTGGGCGGCTTCGGTGAGGAAAACGCCGCGCGCATGGCGCAGCTGCCCCACACCCACATGATGCTGGCGCTGCTGCGCGACGGCTTCCACCCCGACAGCCAGGGCGGCAGCGTGGAGCTGCGCGACGATGGCTCGCCGGTGCTCGACTACCGGGTTTCCGACTACGCCTGGGACGGCGTGCGCCGGGCCTTCCTGAGCATGGCCGAGATCCAGTTCGCCGCCGGCGCGCAAAGCGTGCTGCCGCTGCACAACGACGCCCGCCCGGCGAAAACCCTCGACCAGGCCCGCCAGATGATCGCCGGGTTGCCCCTGGAGCTGTTCCGCACCCGCCTGGGCAGCGCCCACGTCATGGGCGGCTGCGCCATGGGCGAAGATCCGGGCCGCGCGGTCACTGACAGCCTGGGCCGGCACCACCAGCTGGAGAACCTGTCGATCCACGACGGCTCGCTGTTCCCCACCAGCATTGGCGCCAACCCGCAGCTGTCGGTGTACGGCCTGAGCGCGCAGCTGAGCACCCTGCTCGCCCAGCGCCTGAAGCCAGAGCCCCCGTAGCAGCTGCCGCAGGCTGCGTCCGGATTCACCGCGGTGTGCCGGTAAAAGCACAGTGCTTTGGACGCGGCCTGCGGCCGCTGCTACGGAAACCGCGGTAGAAGCCGGCCCTGGCCGGGCGCCGCCACAGCGCCTGCGGCAGCAAACGAGGACAGATTTCCAGCTAGCAATCAGCGAACGGCAAACCTGTCTATAGTCCGATATACCCTGCACGCCGACTTGGCCGGCCGGGAATGCTGCGATACCATCCCAGTCCCCAACGGATTCCCGCCAGGACGACGCGATGAACCGAGTGTTGTACCCAGGTACCTTCGACCCCATCACCAAGGGTCACGGCGATCTGGTCGAACGCGCCTCGCGCCTGTTCGACCACGTGGTCATAGCCGTGGCCGCGAGCCCCAAGAAAAACCCGCTGTTCCCCCTGGAACAACGGGTCGAGCTGGCGCGCGAGGTCACCAAGCATCTGCCCAACGTCGAGGTGGTCGGCTTCTCTACCCTGCTGGCGCACTTCGCCAAGGAGCAGGGTGCCAACGTGTTCCTGCGCGGCCTGCGTGCGGTCTCGGACTTCGAGTACGAGTTCCAGCTGGCCAACATGAACCGCCAGCTGGCGCCCGACGTCGAGAGCCTGTTCCTTACCCCGTCGGAGCGTTATTCGTTCATTTCCTCGACCCTGGTCCGGGAAATAGCGGCATTGGGCGGCGATATCACCAAGTTCGTGCACCCGGCCGTGGCCGAGGCGCTAACCCTGCGCTTCAAGAAATAGCCAGTGCCGGCCGCCTTGCATAAGCGTGCACTGCGCGCGCTTATGCGGCACAATTGCGCACATTAGTGTTCATATGCCCGGGCCAAGGCCCCGGCCGGAGTACCCATGTCCCTGATCATCACCGACGATTGCATCAACTGCGACGTCTGCGAACCCGAGTGCCCGAACGCGGCGATTTCCCAAGGCGAGGAGATCTACGTGATCGACCCGAACCTGTGCACCCAGTGCGTCGGCCACTACGACGAACCGCAGTGCCAGCAGGTGTGTCCGGTCGACTGCATCCCCCTGGATGAAGCCCACCCGGAAACAGAAGAACAGTTGATGGAGAAATACCGCAAGATCACCGGCAAAGCCTGATCTTGCCGCTCAAGGAGGAGCCGCCCATGCCGAACACCCGCTCACTGCTGTTCGGCGCGTTGCTGCTGTGCTGCTCCGCCCTGGCCCACGCCCAGCCGCTGCCGGCTGCGGCGGCCATCGCCAGCCCTCACCCGCAGGCTACCGCCGCCGGGCAGAAGATTCTCGCCGAGGGCGGCAACGCCTTCGATGCCGCCATTGCCATCAGTGCCGCCCTGGCGGTCGTGGAGCCCTACGCCTCCGGGCTGGGCGGTGGCGGCTACTTCCTGCTGCGCCAGGCCGGCACCCCGGCCACCTATCGCTTCCTGGATGCCCGGGAGAAAGCACCGCTTGCGGCCCGCGCCGACATGTACCTGCGCGACGGCAAGGAACAACCGGGGCTGTCCACCACCGGCGCACTGGCCAGCGGCATCCCCGGCCTGCCCGCGGCGCTGGTGGAACTGGCCGGGCATTACGGCAAGCTGCCGCTGAAGGACTCCCTGGCGCCGGCCATCCGCCTGGCCAACAAGGGCTTTGCCGTGGACCGCGTGTACCGCGCCTGGGCCACCGCGCGCCTGGCGGCCATGCGCGACGACCCGGAAACCGCGCGCCTGTTCCTGCGCGATGGCGAGGTACCGGCCGTCGGCGAAGTGCTGCGCCAACCCGAGCTGGGGCAAACCCTCACCCGCATCGCCGAACAGGGCCGCGATGGCTACTACGCCGGCGCCACCGCCCAGGCGCTGGTCAAGGCGGTGCAGGCGGGCGGCGGCATCTGGACCCTGAAGGACCTGGCCGACTACCAGGTGGCCAGCCGCGCGCCGCTGCGCTTTGCCCTGGCCGACCAGCGCGAGCTGATCAGCGCACCGCCGCCTTCGGCCGGTGGCATCGCCCTGGCCCAGTCCCTGGCCATCCTGCAGCAGGTGCCGTGGCGCCAGGCCGAGCCGGTGCAGCGCGTGCATTACGTGGTGGAAGCCCTGCGCCGCGCCTACCGTGACCGCAGCCAGCTGGGCGACCCGGATTTCGTCAACAACCCGACCCAGGCGCTGCTGGCCCCCGCCTACCTGAAAAGCCTGGCCGCCAGCATCGCCCCGCAGCAAGCCACGCCCAGCGCCGACCTGCCGCCCGCCCCGGCCTGGCGCGAGGGCGAGCACACCACCCATTTTGCCGTGCTCGACAACCAGGGCAACGCCGTGGCCGCCACGCTGTCGGTGAACCTGCCGTTCGGCGCCGCCTTCACCGCCGCCGGCACTGGCGTGGTGCTCAACGACGAGATGGACGACTTCGCCGCCGACCCCCACGGCAGCAATGCCTACGGGCTGGCCGGCAGCCAGGCCAACGCCGTGGCGCCGGGCAAGCGCCCGCTGTCGAGCATGAGCCCCAGCTTCATCGAAAGCCCGACGGATTTTGCCGCCTTTGGCACGCCGGGCGGCAGTCGTATCCCGAGCATGGTGCTGCTGGCGATGCTGCAGTACCTGGATGGCCAGCCGGTGCCAACCTGGCCAGCCGTGCCGCGCTACCATCACCAGTACCTGCCGGACGTGGTGGAGTACGAGCCGGGTGCGTTCAGCGCTGCCCAACTGGCCGAGCTGCAGGGCCGCGGCTACAGCCTCAAGCAGGCCGGCCGCGCCTACGGCAACCAGCAGGTGCTGCTGTGGCATAAGGATAATGGCAAGGTGGAAGCCGCCAGCGACCCGCGCGGCGTGGGTGTTTCCGAGGTGATGCCGGCCAACCCGTGACCGGCGCGGCGGTTACTGGCGCTTGCCGTAGCCGTCGCCGGTGCAGCCCAGGCACCGCACGAACGCCGCCTTGCCGGGGTCAACCACCAGCGCCTTGCCGGCGTCCTTGACGTTGCCGCCCAGGGCGGTGAACGGCAGTGACACCACGAACACCGCCGCACCGATGGCCGTGGCCGCAATCAGCAAGGGCCGGGCAATGACCAGGTCGGCGATCATCGAAAAAGCGGGCGGGCTCTGCACCTGGTACACCGGGTCGCCGCTGCCACTGCTTTCCTGCAGTTCGTCGGCCAGGCTGGGCAAGGCCTGCAGGCCCAGGCACAGCATCAGTACGAGGGACAGGGTACGGAAGCAATTCATGGCACAGTCCTTTTGCGGGCGTTTGCGGCTACTTGATTCTTCACTATATCAGCGTCTGCCGGGTTGTCAGGCCCGGCGCGTAACCGCTTACTTCTGGCAGCGCGGGCAGTACACGCTGGCGCGCTGGCCCAGCTTCACCTCGCGCAGGGTGCTGCCGCACACCTTGCACATCTCGCCGCCGCGCCCGTAGACGAACAGCTCCTGCTGGAAGTAGCCCGGCTGGCCGTCGCCGCCGATGAAGTCGCGCAAGGTGGTGCCGCCGCGCTCGATGGCCATGGCCAGGATGCGCTTGATCTCGATGGCCAGCTTCAGGTAGCGCGCCCGAGAAATGCCACCCGCCTCGCGGCGCGGGTCGATACCAGCGGCGAACAGCGCTTCGGTGGCGTAGATGTTGCCCACCCCCACCACCACGGCGTTGTCCATGATGAACGGCTTCACCGCCATGCTTTTGCCGCGCGACAGCTGGAACAGCCGCTCGCCGTCGAACAGCGCGGTCAGCGGCTCCGGCCCCAGGCGCACCAGCAACTCGTGGTTGAGCGGGTCCAGGCTCCAGAGCATGGCGCCGAAGCGCCGCGGGTCGGTGTAGCGCAGCGCCAGGCCCGACTCCAGCTCGATGTCCACGTGCTCATGCTTGAGCGCCGGCAGCCCCACTTCCACCAGGCGCAGGTTGCCGGACATGCCCAGGTGGCTGATCAACGTGCCGACCTCGGCGTTGATCAGCAGGTATTTGGCCCGCCGCTCGACGCCGATGATCTTCTGCCCCGACAACCGCGTGTCCAGATCTTCGGGGATCGGCCAGCGCAGGCGGCGATCGCGCACGATCACGCGGCTCACGCGCTGCCCTTCAAGGTGGGGCGCGATGCCCCGGCGGGTCGTTTCGACTTCAGGCAATTCAGGCATGGAAGGCTCGTTGCAGAGCGGCGGGAAGCGTCAGCGCGCGCCCAGCTCGCGGATGGATTCCTTCAGGTTCTCGAAGTCGTAGTCCGACAGGCCGACGTAATCGAGCACCAGATGGCTGATGGTGTTCCACTCGTGGTCTTCGTTCTGGTTGCCCAGCACCCGATGCGACGAGCAGATGTGTTCGGCCATCTTCAGGATCGCCAGCAGGTTTTTCAACTGGCTGTTCTGGTTGGAGTCATCGCTGAAGATCGCCAGGGCATTGTGATGGTTGGCGATGGCATTGCCCAGGTGCTCGGGCAGGCGCCAGGACTTGGCGGTGTAGTAGCCCACCACCGAGTGGTTGGTGTTGTAGGCCTGGTTTTCGGTGTCCACCACGCGCAGCCCGGGGCCGGCGTTGGCGTAGGCGCGCTCCAGGGTGCTCATGTAGTCGGGGAAACGCTTGAGCATCAGCGGGATGCCGCAGTCGTGGAACAGGCCCAGGGCATAGGCCTCGTCCACCGCCTGGGAGCCGATGCGCTTGGCCAGCGTCAGGCAGGTCATGGCCACGTCCTGGGCGGTGTCCCAGAAACGGTTGAGGGTGACGATGGTTTCGTCGCTCATCTCGCCCTTGATCGACTGGGCGTTGATCAGGTTGATGATGGAGCGGCTGCCCAGCAGGTTCACCGCGCGCTGGATGGAGGCGATCTTGTTCGACAGCCCGTAGTACGGCGAGTTGACGATTTTCAGCAGCGCCCCCGACAGGCCCGGGTCCTGCGCTATCAGACGAGCAATCACTTCCAGGTCCGGGTCGGGCATGTACTGCTCCATCTGCAGATCTACCATGATCTGCGGTTGAGGCGGCACACTGATCCCCTGCAAGGCCTGCTGGATCTGTTCTTCTGAAAGCTCTTGGGACATAAGTACACACTCTGGACTGAGGCGCGATTTTAACCCCTGCGAGGGGCGACGGCACAACCGCTAGCGATATGATTCATGACAAGTGGCCACTACCTTTCACGTATCAAAACCGATACCCCGTGAAAATCACTGTCCTTGTGGGAGCTGGCTTGCCAGCGAGCTTCTCGGACCTCAACAGCTCGCTGGCAAGCCAGCTCCCACAGAGCGACGCAGAAGCTATTCGTCAAGCCGGCAAGCCTGCCATTTGCGTTCACGCTATACTCCCGCTCTTTTTTCCCCGGAGCGACTTCATGTCCCTGCCCAGCCTTCGCCTCAAAGCCAATGCCGACCGCCGCCTGCGCGCCGGTCACCTGTGGGTCTACAGCAACGAGATCGACGTAGCCGCCACGCCCCTGCATGGTTTCAAGGCCGGCGACCAGGCCGTGCTCGAAGCCGCCGGTGGCAAGCCGCTGGGCATCGTCGCCATGAGCCCCAACAACCTGATCTGCGCCCGCCTGCTGTCGCGCGACGCCAAGCTGCCGCTGGACAAGTCGCTGCTGGTGCACCGCCTGAACGTCTGCCTGTCGCTGCGCGAGCGCCTGTTCGACAAGCCGTTCTACCGCCTGGTGTACGGCGATTCCGACCTGCTGCCGGGCCTGGTTGTCGACCGTTTCGGCGACATTCTGGTGGTACAGCTGGCCTCGGCCACCATGGAACAGCACAAGGCCGACGTCATGGCCGCGCTGATCCAGGTCATCAAGCCCAGCGGCATCCTGTTCAAGAACGACTCGGCTGCCCGTGACGCCGAAGGCCTGGAACGCTACGTGGAAACCGCTTTCGGCGTGGTGCCGGAGTGGGTCGACCTGGAAGAAAACGGCGTGAAATTCCAGGCCCCGGTCATGGAAGGCCAGAAGACCGGCTGGTTCTACGACCACCGCATGAACCGCGCCCGCCTGGCCCCGTACGTCAAGGGCAAGCGCGTGCTCGACCTGTTCAGCTACATCGGTGGCTGGGGCGTGCAGGCCGGTGCCTTCGGCGCCAGCGAAGTGTTCTGCGTCGACGCCTCGGGCTTCGCCCTGGACGGTGTTGAGCGCAACGCCGCCCTCAACGGCTTCGCCGAGAAGGTCACCTGCGTCGAAGGCGACGTGTTCGAAGCCCTGAAGCAACTGAAGGCCTCCGAAGAGCGCTTCGACGTGATCGTCGCCGACCCGCCCGCCTTCATCAAGCGCAAAAAAGACCTGAAAAACGGCGAAGGCGCCTACCGCCGCCTGAACGAACAGGCCATGCGCCTGCTCAGCAAGGACGGCATCCTGGTCAGCGCCTCGTGCTCCATGCACCTGCCTGAAGACGACCTGCAGAACATCCTGCTGACCAGCGCCCGCCACCTGGACCGCAACATCCAGCTGCTGGAACGCGGCGGCCAGGGCCCGGACCACCCGGTACACCCGGCCATCCCGGAAACCCGCTACATCAAGAGCATTACCTGCCGGTTGCTGCCGAATAGCTGATGCCTGCTCAGCGATGAGAAATGCCGCGTAGCCGCTGCCGCAGGCTGCGCTGGCCCTCGCATTCACTGGAGATGTCTAGCGAGGCACAGGGCTAGCGCAGCCTGCGGTAGCGGCTACGATTATTCCTACAAAAACTTGGGAAATTTCGTGATCTAGCCGCTATTGACCACGATTTGGATGCGAGTAGCCTTCGTTGTCAAAAAGGCTTGGCTCATGTCTGCTCCGCACAAACACTCCGTCATGGCACTGCTGCTGGCCATGGTTCTGCTCGCCGTCTTCCCCCTCGACGTCGTCCTGCCCTCCTTCCCCGCGCTGTCTGCTCATTTCGCCACCCCCACCCACGACATCGCCCTGTCCATCAGCGTGTTCGCCATCGGGGTTGCCGTGTCGCAGTTCTTGCTCGGTCCACTGTCTGACCGGGTTGGCCGCAAGGGGCTGCTGATCCTGGGGCTGGGGATTTCCATCATCGGCGCGATTGGCTGCGCGAACGCCGACACCTTCGCCAGCTTCATAGCGTTCCGCGCGGTGCAAGCCATCGGCTGCGGCTGCTTCGTGCTGCTCAATGCACTGGTGCAGGATCTGTTCGAAGGCCGCGAGCGGGAACGCGCACGCATCCTGGTCACCAGCGCCAGCGGCGTGCTGATTTCACTTTCGCCCTTGGCGGGGGCGTTGCTGCAGCATCTGTTCGGCTGGCAGGCCAGCTTCCATGTGTTCACGCTGATCGCCCTGGGCGTGCTGATACAGGCCATGCGCATCCTGCCGCCCGCCCGTGGCGCCGTTCGAAAAAGCCAAAGCTTGCTGGCAACCTACAGCGAGTTGTTCCTCAACCCGGCTTTCATGGGCTTCTCATTGATTGCTGCAATCGCCTTTACCTGCCACTTCAGCTTTATTGCCATCTCGCCGTTGATCTTCCTCGACTACTTCCAACTGTCACAGCTCGAATTCGGCCTGACCCTGCTCGGCTACGGCGCGGCCTATGTGCTGGGCGGCCTGTTGGCCAGCCGCATGAGCCGCAGCGTCAGCCACCGCCACCAGCTGTTCACCGGGTTGTTGCTGATCGGCGCTGCAGGCCTGGCCATGCTGGTGCTGGGCCTGGCCACCGAACGCAGCGTGGCGACCGTGCTGTTGCCGATGATGATCTGCACCGCCGGCACCACCATCGCCCGCCCGGCCGCCACCTCCCGCGCCATGGAGCTGGTGCCGGCCAGCGCGGGGGCGTCGGCGTCGGTGTTGAACACGCTGGTGTTGGTGGCAGGGGGTTTAGGCAGCGCGGCGATCAGCCTGGTGGCGGCCGATTTTGAATTCATCCTGGGAGTAGTGTTTTTAGGGCTTTGCGTGGCAGGGCTCGTAGGGACCCATAGGCTGTTCAAGCCAGCATCCACTTGAATTGAGCATGCTACCGGCCCTAAAACCTCGCGCTGGACCGAGGCATTAAAGTGGCTGGGCCAGGCCACTTTCCAAAAACAAAGTGGAGGCAATCAAACATCAAAACGAGACAACAGGAGCGTGAAATAAAAACCAAAAATCTCTATCTCGCCAAACTTCAAAATAAAAATATGTAGGACTTTTCCCAAGCAACTAAAAATTGCAGCAGAGACTTTCCGCGTATTGACACCTCCATAAATCCTCCTACTATCTGCACTGTTACAACACCTGGCGATCGCTCTTGCGCAGATGCAAAAATTGTACGAGCACGAATTCGGAGACCGTATGATCTCAATCTGGTCTTGAACCAATGAGCTACAACGAACACCTCAAAAAAAACTATGCCCCCATCCTCGTCAGCCGCACAGTGCCGATCATTGGTGTAAGTCTGGTATTTTCAATCCTGGCCCGCAACGACAGCGATGGGCTGGCAATTTTTGCTTATACGCTGGCACTGTTCTCCATCATTTCGGCCATTACTTCCATGTGTCTCTCCGCCGCAGGGAACGTAATCGCGGCACCCTCTCAAGACAAGCATTCATCACAGGCAACATTCAGCGCCGGGCTGTTCCTTTCATGCACCATCGCAGCGACAGCGACCCTGCTGTCAATAGCGTTGGCCAGCATGATCTCCTGGTTTCCCGGAGCGCAGACGCTCTGCCCCTATACCATCACCTACCTGGCGCTCATCTATACCGCCTGTATCCCGATGGCGGTCATCAATACGTTTCTGCATTTATTTCATGAGGGCGCGGGCAATGCTGCCGCATGTGCAAAAACGAAAACCTTCGCGACGTGCGCCGGCATCGCATTCCTTATTCCGGCCTGGATTTATGGCGAGGAACACCTACTTGCGATCGGCATGAGCTATTTCGTGGTCATCGAACTGATCACGTTTCTGACGCTAATTATTTTTTCCAGCGCACGCGGGCTCTCCATAGCGCCCCGGTACAACGCCAGGACCACTGCCATCCTGTTCAAGCTCGGGTTGCCGGTCGCGATTGGCCTGGCTGGACAAAAGCTCTATTTCTATCTGCTCAATGAGCGCATGGCGGTGCTGGACACCAACCTGGTATCCCAGTTGTCAGTGTTCATGACCCTGTCCGGCTTGCTCTTGCTGCCTTACGTCGCATTGGGCCAGGCACACAGCCTGTACATCAGCAAGACGCTCCTTGATAGGCACCATTCATACTGGATGGGGTTGTCGTGGCTCTGCCTGATCACACTGATCTTTGCCAGTGTGGGCGTACTGCTGGGTGAATGGCTGCTGGAGTTTGTGGGAGGATCAGTGCTGGTCCCCTCAGGCACACTATTCATTACCCTTCTGCTGTTCCTTTTCAGCAACGGATTGCTCTCGCTTGCAATGGGGCACCTGCGCGGTGCAGGGGACACTTTGACCCCTCAGATAGCGGTCAATGTCATGATCTTCTCGACACTGATCCCCGTGGTCTATCTCATAACACCGCAAGTTGTGGATGTGGCGTGGTACATGAATATCCAAAGCATCGCCCTGTTATGCGTGTCACTGGGGCTTGGCCTGCGGATCTGGCTGATTCAGCATTCCTCGAGCCGGCTGAAAGCCAAGGCGTAGCCGCTGCCTGCGGCAGCGGCTACGCGGGGTGGGTTTCAGAGATCCAGCACCATCGAAGCAATACCGAAGTACACCAACACCCCCGCCGCATCGGCGATGGAGGTGATCAGCGGGCCGCTGGCCACCGCCGGGTCCATGCGCAGGCGGCTGAACATGAACGGCAGGCTCATGCCGATGAGGCTGCCGATCAGCACGATGACCAGCATGCTGCTGGCAACGATCAATGAAATGTCCCAGCCGCCGCGGATAGCGCCCAGCAGGGCCACGGCCACGGCCATGGTGACGCCCAGGAACAGCGCCACGGAACATTCGCGCCACAGCAGGCGCAGCCAGTCGCGCATGACCACGTCGCCTGTCGCCAGGGCGCGCACCATCAAGGTGGCCGATTGCGCGCCGGCGTTGCCGCCGCTGTCCACCAGCAGGGGCAGGAAGAACACCAGCACGATGTTGGCGGCGATGACGTCTTCGAACGCCGCGATGCCGGCGCCGGAGAACAGGTTGCCGAACACCAGCAGTACCAGCCACAGCACGCGCTTGCGGTACAGCACGCCCACCGAGGCGGTGGCGATGTTGCCCAGGTGCTTGCCGATCAGCGCGCCCTTGTGGAAGTCCTCGGTGGCCTCTTCCACCACCACGTCGATAGCGTCGTCACAGCTGACGATGCCTACCAACGCGCCGTCGCCGTTGACGATGGGCAGGGCCAGCAGGTCGTGATGGCGGATCAGGCGCGCCACCTCTTCCTGGTCGGCATCGACCCGGGCGCTGATCACCGGGGTGATCATCAGGTCGCCCACCCGCATCTGCGGCGCAGCCAGGATCAGTTCGCGCAGGGACAGGGTGCCCAGCAGGCAGCGCTGCTCGTCGAGCACGTAGGTCTGGTAGATGGTGTCGGCGTCGGCCGCCTCGCGGCGCAGGCTGTCGATGGCCTCGGCGGCACTGAGGTGCACGCCCACGGTGGAATAGCCGCTAGTCATCAGCGCGCCGGCGCTGTCCTCGGGGTAGGTGGCCAGCTTGCGCAGGTCGTCGCGCTCCAGTTGGGCACGGCTGCGTTGCGAATCGATTTCGTAGTTCAGGGTAGTCATGTGTTGCTCTCCAGTCAGCGGCGCAGGGCTGCCTGGCGAGCGGACGCGTCAGCTCACAGGCAGGCCCGCCGCCGCTGCGGTCGGGGCCAGAATGTGGTTCTCGAAGGAACTTAAACTGGGGTGGTCCATGGGGGTTATTTCTCGTCAGCCGCACATGCGGCGCGGGGATAGTAACCATGTAGGCAAGGCTTAAATACCCCTTCCGGCAAAATCAGAAACGTCCTACAAATCGCCGGCCAGACGCACGTGGTCGTTCCTGGCATTCCATCCGGCCGCCAGCGGTGTAGAATCGAGCTATTCATCGCCAATCATCCCCCGGCGGGTTTATGAGCTCCGGTCGAGCGCGCAGCGATCCTGCAGCGTCACCGACCTCATCCGCAGTGGCAGCTACCTGTCGCCGCTGCAAAGGACAAGAGAAGCTCACTCCCTTACTGATACCTGATTAGCCGCCCGGAGTGCTCCATGCCTGACTATCGCTCGAAAACGTCCACCCACGGCCGCAACATGGCCGGCGCCCGCGCCCTGTGGCGCGCCACGGGGATGAAGGACGCCGACTTCAAGAAGCCGATCATCGCCATCGCCAACTCGTTCACCCAGTTCGTCCCGGGCCACGTGCACCTGAAGGACCTGGGCCAGCTGGTAGCCCGCGAGATCGAACGCGCCGGTGGCGTGGCCAAGGAATTCAACACCATCGCCGTCGACGACGGCATCGCCATGGGCCATGACGGCATGCTGTATTCGCTGCCGAGCCGCGAGATCATCGCCGACTCCGTGGAATACATGGTCAACGCCCACTGCGCCGACGCCATTGTCTGCATCTCCAACTGCGACAAGATCACCCCCGGCATGCTGATGGCCGCCCTGCGCCTGAACATCCCGGTGATCTTCGTCTCCGGCGGCCCGATGGAAGCCGGCAAGACCAAGCTCGCCAGCCACGGCCTGGACCTGGTAGACGCCATGGTCATCGCCGCCGACTCCAGCGCTTCTGACGAGAAAGTCGCCGAGTACGAGCGTAGCGCCTGCCCTACCTGCGGTTCGTGCTCGGGCATGTTCACCGCCAACTCCATGAACTGCCTGACCGAAGCCCTGGGCCTGGCCCTGCCGGGCAACGGTTCGACCCTGGCCACCCACAGCGACCGCGAGCAGCTGTTCCTGCAGGCCGGCCGCACCATCGTCGAGCTGTGCCAGCGCTACTACGGCGAGAACGACGAGTCGGTGCTGCCGCGCAACATCGCCAACTTCAAGGCGTTCGAGAACGCCATGATGCTGGACATCGCCATGGGCGGTTCGACCAACACCATCCTGCACCTGCTGGCCGCCGCCCAGGAAGCCGAGCTGGCGTTCGACCTGCGCGATATCGACCGCCTGTCCCGCGTGGTGCCGCAGCTGTGCAAAGTGGCGCCGAACATCCAGAAGTACCACATGGAAGACGTGCACCGCGCCGGCGGCATCTTCAGCATCCTCGGTTCGCTGGCCCGTGGCGGCCTGCTGCACACCGACCTGCCGACCGTGCACAGCCGCAGCATGGAAGAAGCCATCGCCAAGTGGGACATCACCCAGACCAACGACGAAGCGGTGCACCACTTCTTCAAGGCAGGCCCGGCCGGCATCCCGACCCAGACCGCCTTCAGCCAGTCGACCCGCTGGGAAACCCTGGACGACGACCGCGAGAACGGCTGCATCCGCAGCTTCGAGCACGCCTATTCGCAAGAAGGCGGCCTGGCCGTGCTGTACGGCAACATCGCCCTGGACGGCTGCGTGGTGAAGACCGCCGGCGTGGATGAGTCCATCCATGTGTTCGAAGGCAACGCCAAGATCTTCGAAAGCCAGGACAGCGCCGTGCGCGGCATCCTCGCCGACGAAGTGAAGGAAGGCGACATCGTCATCATCCGCTACGAAGGCCCGAAAGGCGGCCCGGGCATGCAGGAAATGCTGTACCCCACCTCGTACCTGAAGTCCAAGGGCCTGGGCAAGGCCTGCGCCCTGCTGACCGACGGTCGCTTCTCGGGTGGTACCTCGGGCCTGTCCATCGGCCACGCCTCGCCGGAAGCAGCGGCGGGCGGCGCCATCGGCCTGGTGCAGGACGGCGACAAGGTGCTGATCGACATTCCGAACCGTTCGATCAACCTGCTGGTCAGCGATGAAGAACTGGCGGCACGCCGCGTGGAACAGGACAAGAAAGGCTGGAAGCCCGCCGAAGTCCGCCCACGCAAGGTGACCACCGCGCTGAAGGCCTACGCCCTGCTGGCGACCAGCGCCGACAAGGGCGCGGTGCGTAACAAGGCGATGCTGGACGGGCTGTAATAGACGACCGGTGGGAGCTGGCTTGCCAGCGAGATTTTCGGGCCTCCCCAAAACTCGCTGGCAAGCCAGCTCCCACATCAGCGATCACCCCGGAATTATGTGAACTTCACTGGATTTCCTCGGGTTTCACGATCACCCAATTCTTGTCCGCCGTCACCGGCAACCCTTCCTTGGCCTGCGCCGCCGCGTTCTTGCTGATCATGCCGTTCAGCTGGTCCATGTACTTGGCCTTGCGGTTCACCCACAGGTGCACCCCGCCCTTGGCCACGTCGACGCTGTGGAACAGCATGTAGCCGTCGCTCGACGGCGTGTCACCGCCCACCAGCACCGGTTTCTTCCACTGATCGATATATGTCAGGATCGCCGCCTGCTTGCCTGCCATCCAGGTGGCCGGGGTCCACAGGTACGGGGTCAGCTCCATGCCCATGTTGGCCTTGGGGTCATACTTGCCGGCTTCGATCTGCTTGCGCGCGGTAGTCAGCTCGCCGGTCTTGGGGTCCTTGAGCAAGGTGCTCACGCCAATCACGTTCTGCGGCTTCACGTTGTAGCCATACTTGGGGTCGGCCGCCACCATGCGCACCAGCTCTTCCGAGGCCGCCGTCACCACGTACACCTCGATGCCGTTCTCCATCAGCTTGTTGTACAGCTCGGCCTGGCCGGTGAACACCTTGGGCGGCTCGACGTTCATGGTCTTCACCACATCGCCCTCGAAATAGGTGGCTGGCACCGGCTTGCCCGAAGCCATCATCTCGTCCACGTAGCCCTTGAGCTGGGTCAGGGTGAAGCCAGAGAACACCTGCGCCACCCACGGGTAGCAGACCATGTCATCCACTTCGCACAGGCGGTAGTAGTAGCTGAACAGGCTTTCCTTGTGGCCGGCAGTGTCCTTGAACGGGATCAGCTTCAGCGACGGGTCGAGTTTCTCGCGGGTCAGCACACCCTTGTTTTCCAGGTACGGCAGCAGCGACTCTTCCAGGTCGTAGCGGTAGCTGGTGTTGTCCATGTCGAACACCGCGTAGTTGCCCTTGTGGGCATTGGCCGCGATCATCGCGTCGAGCTGTTTGGCCTGGGCCTCAGGCCAGTGCTTGAGTTCAGTGGCGAAGACCGGGCTGGCCAACGCCAGGCCCAGGGTGACGGCAATCAGGTTACGCAGTGGCTTCATCGGTGGTGCTCCCCAGAGTGATGCACGGACCCTAGCAAATGCTCATGACAACTCTGGCGCGAACACGACCGCCAGGGGCCCGATCGCGCCACGCGCTTGCCTGTAAACGCCACCCTCTTATTCCAAAAACGACTTAGCTCATGCGAACTTCGTATAAATGACAGAAAATTCAGGGTGTTAGAGTTTGTGGTTGGCCAGCGCCCATCAGAGGCGCAAGCGCCGGAATCAATTCCCCTGGAGCTTCAATGAACCTGCCCTTGCTACTCAACCTGCTGGTGTTCCTGGCCCTGCTGCTAGGCCTGGCGCAAACCAGCCGCACCTCATTCAGCCTGGCGAAGAAGGTCCTCATCGGCCTGGCGCTGGGCGTGCTGTTCGGCAGCGCCCTGCACGCCATCTACGGCCAGGGCAACCCGCTGCTGAAAACCACCATCGGCTGGCTGGACCTGGTGGGCAACGGTTATGTGCAGCTGCTGCAGATGATCGTGATGCCGCTGATCTTCGCCTCCATCCTCAGCGCCGTGGCGCGCCTGCACAACGCCTCGTCCCTGGGCAAGATCAGCTTCCTGACCATCGGCGTGCTGCTGTTCACCACGGCCGTTGCCGCGCTGATCGGCGTGGGCCTGACCAACCTGTTCGGCCTCACCGCCGAGGGCCTGGTGGCCGGCACCCAGGAACTGGCGCGCATGCAGGCGATCCAGAGCGACTACGTGGGCAAGGTCAACGACCTCAACATCCCGCAGCTGCTGCTGTCCTTCGTGCCGCAGAACCCGGTGGCCGACCTGGCCCGGGCCAAGCCGACCTCGATCATCAGCGTGGTGATTTTCGCCGCCTTCCTCGGCGTGGCCGCCCTGCAACTGCTCAAGGATGACGCCGAGAAAGGCGCGAAAGTGGTCAGCGCCATCGAGACCCTGCAAGCCTGGGTAACCCGCCTGGTGCGCCTGGTGATGAAGCTGACGCCCTACGGCGTGATGGCGCTGATGGCCAAGGTGGTCGCCAGCTCCAACCTGCAGGACATCCTCAAGCTGGGCAGCTTCGTGCTGGTGTCGTACATCGGCCTGGCGCTGATGTTCATGGTGCACGGCGTGCTGCTGAGCATCGCCGGCGTGCACCCGCTGCGCTTCTTCCGCAAGGTGTGGCCGGTGCTGACCTTCGCCTTCACCAGCCGCTCCAGCGCGGCCACCATCCCGCTGAGCATCGAGGCGCAAACCCAGCGCCTGGGCATTCCGCAGGCCATCGCCAGCTTCGCCGCCTCGTTCGGCGCTACCATTGGCCAGAACGGTTGCGCGGGCCTGTACCCGGCCATGCTGGCGGTGATGGTGGCACCCACCATGGGCATCAACCCGCTGGACCCGATGTGGATTGCCACCCTGGTGGCGATCGTGACCCTGAGCTCGGCCGGCGTGGCGGGCGTGGGCGGTGGCGCGACGTTCGCGGCGCTGATCGTGCTGCCGGCCATGGGGCTGCCGGTGTCGCTGGTGGCGTTGCTGATTTCGGTGGAGCCGCTGATCGACATGGGCCGCACGGCGCTGAACGTCAGCGGTTCGATGACGGCCGGCACCATTGCCAGCCAGGTGTTGCAGCAGACCGATCGGGCGCTGCTGGATGCCGACGAGCACGCCGAGCTGGCGCACCGGTAAACGCTTGTGGGAGCTGGCTTGCCAGCGAGCTGTTGAGGCCCCGAAAAGCTCGCTGGCAAGCCAGCTCCCACAAAGGCAGGCGCGGCGAAAGGTTAGCGGCGGTCCCAGACTTCGAAGGCGTACGCCGGGGCATCGCCCACCGCCGGGTTTTCGGTGTTCGAGACCAGCAGCCACTGGGTCTCGTCGTATTCAGGGAACCAGGCATCGCCCGCCGGGCTGGCCGCCACGCGGGTCAGGTACAGGCGGTCGGCCAGGTCCAGCCCTTGCGCATACAACTGCGCCCCACCAATCAACATCAGCTCCGTGGCGCCATTGGCCTGGGCCCAGGCTTCGGCGCGGGCGATGGCGGCTTCCAGCGACGGGTACACCTCGGCGCCTTCCAGCACCAGGCCTTCCTGGCGGCTGACCACGATGTTCAGCCGGCCCGGCAGCGGCCGGCCCAGCGAATCCCAGGTCTTGCGGCCCATGATGATCGGCTTGCCCAGGGTGGTGGCCTTGAAGTATTTGAAATCACCCGGCAGGTGCCAGGGCATGCTGTTGTCGATGCCGATGACGCGGTTCTGCGCGAGCGCCGCGATCAGGCTGAGGGGGAGTGTATTTTTCATCCCGCGAGGATAGCAGAGCACGGGGCCTCGCTGGGTTATGCTCTGGGCTGGTTTGATCAATGGATGGTGGCGTGACAGCACTGGACACTCTCTGGCTTACCGAAGCCATACGCCTGCGCGAAGAGCAGGCCGGCCCCCTGGACGACCAGGAGGCCAACCGCCGCGCCCGCCAACAGGGCGGCGACCTGGCCGCGCGGGTGCAGCACCGGGCCCTGTGGCTGGCCGAACGCGACGGCCTGCTGCCCGCCCTGCGCCACTGGAAGCAGGGCGCGCGCCTGAGCGTGATGCTGCTGGCGGTGCTGGTTATTTTCAGCGGCGCCGGCCTGGCCTTCGCCGCCCTGGGCAACGGCCCGGTCAACGTCTTCTGGGCGCTGGGCAGCCTGCTGGGGCTGAACTGGATTCTGCTGCTGGGCTGGCTCAGCGGCCTGCTGCTGGCCGGCGAGCACACGGCCAGCCTGGGCCGCCTGTGGATGTGGCTCAGCGCCCGGCTGGCGCGCGACGCCAACGCCGTGCACCTGGGTCCGGCACTGGTGGTGCTGTTGCAACGCCAGCGCCTCAACCGCTGGGTGCTCGGCGCGCTGGTGAATGGCCTGTGGCTGCTGGCCCTGGGCAGCGCGCTGGTGATCCTGCTGCTGTTGCTGGCCACCCGGCGCTACGGCTTCGTCTGGGAAACCACCATTCTAGGCCCCGACACCTTCGTGGCCATGACCCGCGGCCTGGGCGCCCTGCCCGCGCTGCTGGGCTTCAGCGTGCCGGACGTCGACACCATCCGCGCCAGCGGCGACAGCGTGCTGGCCGTGGACAGCGCTCGCCAGGCCTGGGCCGGCTGGCTGGTGGGCGTGCTGATGGTGTTCGGCATCGTCCCGCGGCTGCTGCTGGCCCTGGCCTGCTGGGGGCGTTGGCGCCTGGGGCGCAAGCGCTTGCAGCTGGACCTGAGCCTGCCCGGCCACGCCGAACTGCGCGAGCCACTGATGCCCAGCAGCGAACGCCTGGGCGTCAACGACAGCGCCCCGGCGCAGTTGCACGAAGTGCCGGCGCCGCTGGCCGGGGCAACTACCGGCGGCGCGCTGCTGGTGGGCCTGGAACTCGATGACCAGCAGCCCTGGCCGCCCGCCCTGCCCGCCACGGTGGGCGATGCCGGGGTCCTCGACAGCCGCGAATCACGCCGGCGCCTGCTCGACCAGCTGGCGCGCTACCCCGCCGCGCGCCTGGCCATCGCCTGCGACCCGCGCCGCTCGCCCGACCGCGGCAGCCTGGGGCTGATCGCCGAACTGGCGCGCAGCGCCGGCCATACCCGCATCTGGCTGCTACCCGCGCCTGCCGGCCAGCAGCTGGATGCCGAGCGCCTCGACGACTGGCACCAGGCCCTGGCCCGGCTGGGCCTAGACGTGGTGGCAAGCCTGCCCCTGACCTGGCTGGAGACCGGCAATGACCAAGCCTCTTAAGCTGGCCGTGGTCGGCCACACCAACGTCGGCAAGACCTCGCTGCTGCGCACCCTCACCCGTGACGTCGGCTTTGGCGAGGTCTCCCACCGCCCCAGCACCACCCGCCACGTGGAGGGCGCGCGGCTGTCGGTGGACGGTGAGGCATTGCTGGAGCTGTACGACACCCCCGGCCTTGAAGACGCCATCGCCCTGCTCGACTACCTGGAACGCCTCGATCGCCCCGGCGAGCGCCTGGACGGCCCGGCGCGCACCGAGCGCTTCCTGCAGGGCAGCGAAGCCCGCCAGCGTTTCGAACAGGAAGCCAAGGTGCTGCGCCAACTGCTGGCCAGCGACGCCGGCCTGTACGTGATCGACGCCCGCGAGCCGGTGCTGGCCAAGTACCGCGACGAACTGGAAGTGCTCAACGGTTGCGGCAAGCCGCTGCTGCCGGTGCTCAACTTCGTCGCCAGCCCCGGCCACCGCGAGGAACAGTGGCGCGAAGCCCTGGCGCGCCTGGGCCTGCACGCGCTGGTGCGTTTCGACAGCGTGGCGCCGCCGGAAGATGGCGAGCGGCGGCTGTATGAAAGCCTGGCGCTGCTGCTGGAACACGCCCGCCCCAGCCTGCAACGGCTGATCGACGACCAGCAGGCCCAGCGCCTGGCGCGCCGCCAGCGGGCACGTTCGCTGATTGCCGAACTGCTGATCGACTGCGCCGCCTGCCGCCGCAGCGTGGCCGCCGACCGCGAAGGCGTGGACGCCGCCATCGCCGCCCTGCGCGAAGCGGTGCGCCAGCGCGAACAGAAATGCGTGCAGGCGCTGCTCAAGCTCTACGCCTTCCGCCTGGAGGACGCCGCCGCCAGCGACCTGCCCCTGCTGGACGGGCGCTGGGGCGACGACCTGTTCAACCCCGAGACGCTCAAGCAGCTGGGCGTGAAAGTCGGGGGCGGGATAGCGGCAGGCGCCGCGGCCGGCGCCGGCGTCGACCTGCTGGTAGGCGGTATTACCCTGGGCCTGGCAGCCCTGGCTGGCGCCATCGCCGGCGGCGCGCTGCAGACCGCCCGGGGCTACGGCGGCCGGCTGCTGGGCAAGCTCAAGGGCCAGCGCGAGCTGACCGTGGACGACAACGTGCTACGCCTGCTGGCCTTGCGCCAACGGCAACTGCTGGAAGCACTGGACGCGCGCGGGCACGCGGCCATGGGCAGCATCGAGGTCGCCGTGCCCCAGGACAAGAGCTGGCGCGAGGGCAAGCTGCCCGAACCACTGGGCAAGGCCCGCGCGCACCCGCAGTGGTCCACCCTCAACCCCCACCCGCGCCCCAACCAGCCCGAACGCCACGAACAGATCGAGCATCTGAGTACAGAACTCTGACTCTGTAGCCGCTGCCGACAGGCTGCGCTGGCCATCACCCACACTGAAGATCTCCGGTGTACATGCGGGCCAGCGCAGCCTTCGGCAGCGGCTACGCGTTCGTTACAGGCCGTCCAGGCCGTGCGGGGCTTCGCCCAGCAGGTCGGCGACGTTACGCTCCGCCAGCGCCGGCCCCACGCTCATGCCCACGCCCGTGTGCATCAGCGCCGAACTCAAGCCCGGCGCCACCCGCAGCAACGAGAACGGCTTGCTGCCCTTGGCGCCATACACGCCCTGCCAGCGCTCCACCACCTTGAGCTTGCCACCCAGCGTGTGCTCGGCCAGCTCGATCATCCAGTCATCCACCTGTTCGGCGTTGAACGGCGACGCGTCACGGCCATAGTGGTGGGAGTCGCCGATGATCAGCTCGCGGTACGGCGTGGGGCTGACCAGCAGGTGAATGCCCTGCTCCACCAGGTGCGGGCTATCCTGCTGCACCTGGGCCTGCAGGGCCCGGGTCTCCGGCAGGCCCTCGAACGCGCCGTAGTGCAGGCAGCTCAAGCCGGTGAGCACCGCCTGCTGCAGGTCCAGTTCGAACTGCGGGCGCACGCGCAGCATCTGCAGGCGGCACACTTGCGGCTGCAAGGCCGCCATGGCGTCGCTGAGCAGCGTCTGGTAGTCGTGGCCCGAACACACCACAATGTGCGAGCCGGTAAAGGTGCCCGCCGTGCTGCGCAGCTTGCCCGGTTCCACGTCGCGCACCAGGGTGGAGAAGTGGAACTCCACGCCCTGCCCGCGCAGGAACTCCACCAGCGCCGGAATCGCCTCGCGCGAATACAGCTGCTGGTCATCCAGCCCCAGCAAGGCCGCGTGGTGGTGGCGGAACTGGCCGTTGTACAACTGGTTCAGGGCCTCGCCCTGCAACAGCTCCACCCGGTAGCCATGCTCCACCGCGCGCTCGGCGCAGAAGCGCTCGAGCAACTGGTGTTCCAGCTCGTTGCGGGCGAACAGCAGCGAGCCGTTGCGTTTCAGGGCGAACCCGGCCTGCTCGGCCCAGTGCGCCCACAGGCTGCGGCTGGCCTTGGCCAGGGCATGCATCTGGCCCACGGGCTGGCCGGTGACCAGCGCCTGGCCGAAATTGCGCACCGACGCCCCCAGGGGCGTGGCGCTGCGTTCGAACACGCGGACCTTGAGGCCGCGCCTGGCGGCGGCGTAGGCATGGGACAAGCCCAGGATGCCGGCGCCGACGATGAGCATGTCGCTGTGTTGGGTCATGGGAACGCCTCCCTGGAATTACTGGGCCGCAACCTTCTCGGACTTGCCGTCATAGCGCTTGCGCCATTCGGTCAGGATGCTGTCGCGGTTCTTCGACGCCCAGCTGAAGTCGTTCTTGATCAGGCGCTGTTCGTAGTCGGCCGGCAGTTCGGTCTGCGGCTTGGCGATGCCCGGCTGGGCCAGCACGGCGAAGTTTTCCTTGTACAGTTCCATGGCCGCGGGGCTGGCGGAGAAGTCGGCGAGTTTCTTCGCGGCTTCTTCATGAGGGGTGCCCTTGATCACCGCGGTGGCTTCGATTTCCCAGCCCAGGCCTTCCTTCGGCAGGATGATGTCCAGCGGCGCGCCCTGGCGCTTGAGCTGCACGGCCGGGTATTCGAACGAGATGCCGATCGGGAACTCGCCCGAGGCCGCCAGCTTGCAGGGCTTGGAGCCGGAGTGCACGTACTGGCCAATGTTCTGGTGCAGGTCGTCCATGTACTTCCAGCCCTGCTTCTCGCCGTAGGTCTGCAGCCAGGCGCTGACGTCCAGGAAGCCGGTGCCCGACGAGGCCGGGTTCGGCATCACGATCTTGCCCTTGTACTCGGGCTTGGTCAGGTCCTGCCAGCTCACCGGCTTGGTCAGGCCCTGCTTCTCGGCTTCCACGGTGTTGAAGCAGATGGTGGCGGCCCACACGTCCATGCCTACCCACTTGGGTGGGTTGGCGGCGTCACGGTAGTTCGCGCCGATCTTGCCCAGGTCTTTCGGCGAGTAGGCTTCGAGCATGCCCTGCTGGTCGAGGATGGCCAGGCTGGAGGCCGCCAGGCCCCACACCGCGTCGGCCTGCGGGCGATCCTTCTCGGCCAGCAGCTTGGCGGTGACGATACCGGTGGAGTCACGCACCCACTTGATCTCGATGTCGGGGTTGGCTTTCTCGAACGCGTCCTTGTAGGTGGTCAGCTGCTCCGGCTCCAGGGCCGTGTAGACGGTCAGTTGGGTAGTGGCTGCGCTGGCCTGCAGGCTGAAAGCGGCAACAACGGCAGCGACAAGAGCAAGTGGCTTGAACATGGTGCGGTTCCTGAGTCAGTTGGAGGTCAGTGGGTGTGCAATCAAAGGCCCTGGCGCCAGGCCTGGGAGCGGCGCAGCAAGCCGCGCGAGGCCCAGGCCAGTAGCAGCGACACGGCGGCCGAGGTCAGCAGAATCAAGGTGGACATGGCCGCGGCGCCGCCAACGTTGCCGGCGTCGTCCATGTTCAGCACCGCCACCGCCGCCAGGATGGTGTCGGGGCTGTAGAGGAAGATGGCCGCCGACACCGTGGTCATGGCCGAGACGAACAGGTAGCGGATGATGTCCAGCAGCGCCGGCAGGCAGATGGGCACGGTCACCCGCAGGTAATGCCGGTACAGCGGCGCCTTGAGCGACAGCGCCGCGGCTTCGAACTCGCCGTCCAGCTGGCGCAGGGCCGTAGTGGCGGTCATTTGCGCGGTGGTCATGTAGTGGGCCACGGTGCACACGACCAGCAAGGTCATGGTGCCGTAGAACACATGCAGCGGGTTGCCGCCCAGGTTGAAGAAGAATACGTAGCCCAGGCCCAGCACCAGGCCGGGCACGGCCATGGGCACGAAGCTGAGCATGCGCAGCAGCAGGTTCAGGCGGCGCAGGCCCTGGGTTTTTTCCATCAGGTAGGCGCCGGTGAAAATCACCGCGCTGCCGATCAGCGCCGTGCCCAAGGCCATCTTCACGCTGTTGCTGTAGGCCAACCAGCCGCCGCCGGCGGTGGTGTTGAACTGGTAATGCACCAGCGACAGCGACAGGTTGTAGGGCCAGAATTTCACCAGCGACGAGTACACCGCCATGCCCACCACCAGCAGCAGCGCCGCGCACACCAGCAACACTACCGCCAGGTAACAGCCATCGCGCAGCCGCGAAGGCGCGGGGCGGAACACCTGGGCGCGGCCGCTCATGGCCTCGCCGTGACGGCGGCGCAGCCAGGCGTCGACGCCGAAGCTGAACAGCGCAGGCAGCAGCAGGATCATGCCGATCAAGGCGCCGCGGCCAAATTGCTGCTGGCCCACCACCGCCTTGTAGGCTTCCAGCGCCAACACCTGATAGTCGCCGCCCACCACTACGGGCACGCCGAAGTCGGTGATGGTCAGGGTGAACACCAGGCAGAACGCCGCGAACACCGCCTGGCGCGTGGCCGGCCAGGTGATGCTGCGGTAGGCGCGCCAGGGGCTGGCACCCATGCTCGAGGCGGCGTCGAACAGCCGCGCATCGGCCAACGACAGGGCCGACAGCAGAATCATCAGCGCATGCGGAAAGGTGTAGATCACCTCGCCCAGGACGATGCCCCAGAAACCGTAGATATTGTCAGCCACCAGCCCGCGCAGCAGGCCCTGGTTGCCGAACAGGTAGACCAGGGCAATGCCCGGCAGCATCGACGGCGCCAGCAGCGGCAGCAGGGATATGCCACGCCACACCGCCTTGCCGGGGATCAACGTGCGTTGCAGGGCGTAGGCGAACAGGTAGGCCAGCGGCACGACGATGGCGGCCACACTGAACGACACCTTGAGGCTATTGCCCAGCAGCCAATGGAAATTGTCACTGGCCACCAGGTCCTGGGCCGCCGCCCAGCCGCCACCGGCCACCGGGGTGAAGCCGCGCCAGAAGATCGCCAGCAGCGGCATCAGCACCGCCACACAAAGGAACGCCAGCAACAGCAGTTTGCCGCCGACCACGAACAGACGGTCACCCAGGGCAGCCGACGAAGACTGGGCCGGCGCTTTTGCGTCCATCACCGGCAGGCTCATCTGCGCGGCCATCTCAGGCGAACACCTGGAGGCTGCGCGGCGGCAGGGCTACCCAGATGTCCGGGCTGCCCAGGCGCGGCATGGATTCGGGGGCCACTTCGGCCAGCAGCGCGTGGCCGGGGAACTGGTTGAATTCGAAGCTCATGCGGCAGCGGTTGCCCAGGAAGGTGATCTCGCGCACCCGCGCCTGGAACAGGTTTTCCTCGTGCACCGGCGGGTTGACGCTGATGGCCTCCGGGCGGCAGAACAGCCGACCGCTGTTGGCGCGGCTGGCATCGGGGGCCAGGCGCATGTTCATCCCGCCCACCTGTGCATGGCTGTCGCTGCTGCGCTGGAACGGCAGCCAGTTGCCCTGGCCGACAAACTCGGCGACGAACGGCGTGGCCGGCTTGTCGTAGATCTCCTGGGCGGTGGCGTACTGCTCGACCTGGCCGTTGTTCATCACGGCGATGCGGTCGGCCATCAGCATGGCCTCGTCCTGGTTGTGGGTAACCATCAGCGTGGTGATGCCCAGCTGGCGTTGCAGTTGGCGCAGCTCGGTGCACAGGTGCTCGCGCACCCGGGCGTCGAGGGCCGACATGGGTTCGTCCAGCAGCAACAGCGACGGCGACGGCGCCAGGGCGCGGGCCAAGGCCACGCGCTGCTGCTGGCCGCCGGACAGCTGGCCGGGGAATTTCTTCTCGCTGCCCAACAGGCCCACCAGCTCCAGCATGTCGCCGACACGCTTGCGCACCTGGTCACGGCTCTGGCCCGACAAGCCGTAGGCAATGTTGGCCTCGACATTGAGGTTGGGGAACAGCGCGTAGGACTGGAACAGGATGCCGTAGTCGCGGCCCTGGGGTGGCAGCAAGGAGATGTCGCGGTCGCCGATGTACAGCTGGCCCCGGTCCTGGCGCTCCAGGCCGGCGATGCAGCGCAGCAGCGTGGTCTTGCCGCAGCCCGACGGGCCCAGCAGGCACACCAGCTCACCGGCGGTAACGTCCAGCGAGACGTCGTTGAGCGCGGTGAAGGCGCCGAAGCGCTTGTGGATACCACGCACGGACATGTGCGCGCCGGTAACAGGGGAATGGTTCATGGACGGGACCTCATCTAGCAGATGGGGGTCATCCTAGGCAGCGAATGCGAACGTCCTGTGGCAGTAGGGCAAAAGCTGCCGATAGTGGTATTGGCGGATTTGGGTTGTAACAACGGATCCTGCAAAACCCCGTCTTTTGTGGGAGCTGGCTTGCCAGCGAGCTTTTGGGCGTTTAACAACTCGCTGGCAAGCCAGCTCCCACAAAAGCGACCACTGCTACAGATTCATCAGAGGGACGAGACTTCCTGGGCCAGGCCCAGGAACGCCGCGGGCAGGCGCGCCTGGCGGCGTTCTTTCAGGCAGTAGAGGTATTCGTGCATCACCGGCGCGTTGTCGATGGTCAGCACCTTCAGCTCGGGGTTGTGCGGCACCTCGTGGCGGGCGATCAGGCTGACGCCGATGTTGCGCAGCACCGCCTCGCGGATCGACTCGCGGCTGCCGATCTCCAGCACCGTGCCAATGGCCACCTGCTCATCTTTCATCCACTGCTCGGTGAGGCTGCGGGTGGTGGAGCCGCGCTCGCGCATCAGCAGGCACTGCCCGGCCAGGGCGCTGAGCGGCACCTGGTTGTGCACCGCCAAGGGGTGATGCCGGTGCACCGCCAGCACCAGCGGGTCGGTGCCCAGCACCCGGCGGATCAGCCGGGCGTCGTCCACCAGCTGCGAGGACGCGGCCAGGTCCACGCGGTAGTCCTCGAGCATTTCCAGCACCTGCTGGGAGTTGCCGATCTCCATCGACACCTCCACCTGGGGCAGGCGCTCGCGGAAGATCTTCACCAGGTCGAGGATGTAGTAAGGCGCCGTGGCGGCAATGCGCAGGGCGCCCTCGCCCTGGCCGCTGTTGCGCAGGAAGAACTCGATGTCGGCTTCCTGCTGCAGCAGCGCCTTGACCATGGGCAGCAGGCGCGCGCCGTCGTCGCTCAGGGTCAGGCGGCGGCCGCCACGGTAGAACAGCTCCACCGCGTACTGGCTTTCCAGGTGGCGGATCTGCGTGGTCACGGTGGGCTGGCTGAGGCCCAGTTTTTTCGCCGCCAGGGTGATGCTGCCCAGCCGGGCCACCATGTAAAACGCCTTCAGCTCGGCACTCAGCATCACCACCTCATTACTTGCGCAGCAGCCTCAACCCGTTGAAGACCACCAACAGGCTGACGCCCATATCGGCGAACACCGCCATCCACATCGTCGCCACCCCGGCAAAGGTCATTGCCAGGAACACGGCCTTGATCACCAGCGCCAACACGATGTTCTGCATCAGTATCGACCGGGTCTGGCGCGAGAGCCTGACGAACGTCGGGATTTTTCGCAAGTCGTCGTCCATCAGCGCCACGTCGGCGGTCTCGATGGCAGTATCGGTGCCCGCCGCTGCCATGGCAAAGCCCAGCTCGGCGCGGGCCAGGGCCGGCGCGTCGTTGATGCCGTCGCCGACCATGCCCACCCGGTGGCCCTGGGCATAAAGCTCTTCAATGGCCTGCAGCTTGTCCGCCGGCAGCAGGTTGCCGCGCGCCTGGTCGATACCAACCTGGGCGGCGATGGCGCTGGCAGTGTGGGGGTTGTCGCCGGTCAGCATCAGGGTCTTGATGCCCAGGGCGTGCAGCTGGGCGATGGCCTCGCGGCTGCTGTCCTTGAGGGTGTCGGCCACGGCGAAGAAGGCCAGCGGGCCGCTGGCGTCCAGCAACAGCACCACGCTCTTGCCCTGGCGCTCCAGCACGTCCAGCTGGGCCTCCAGTTGCGGCGAGCACAGGCCCAGCTCTTCCACCAGGCGGTGGTTGCCCAGGTGGTACAGCTGGCCGTTGACGCTACCGCTCACGCCACGCCCGGCCAGGGCCTGGAAGTCCGCCACCTCCAGCAGCGCCTCGCCGGCTTCCAGCGCCGGGCGGGCAATGGCCTGGGACACCGGGTGGTCGGAGCGGGCGGCCAGGCTGGCGGCGATCTGCTCGGCAGTGGCGGCATAGGCAGGGTCCAGCGGCACGAAGTCGGTCTGCACCGGTTTGCCATGGGTCAGCGTGCCGGTCTTGTCGAGGGCCAGGAAGTCCAGCTTGTGGCCACCTTCCAGGTACACCCCGCCCTTGATCAGGATGCCCTTGCGCGCTGCCGCGGCCAGGCCGCTGACGATGGTCACCGGGGTGGAGATCACCAGCGCACACGGGCAGGCGACCACCAACAGCACCAGCGCGCGGTAGATCCAGTCGAACCAGGCGCCGGCCATGAACAGCGGCGGCAGCACCGCCACGGCCAGGGCCAGGGCGAACACCGCCGGGGTGTACACCCGGGAGAAGTTATCCACAAAGCGCTGGGTTGGGGCGCGGGCACCCTGGGCCTGTTCCACGGCATGAATGATGCGCGCCAGGGTGGAGTTGCTGGCCAGCGCGGTCACCCGGTATTCCAGGGCGCCGGCCTGGTTGATGGTGCCGGCGAACAGCTTGTCGCCCACGGCCTTCTCCACCGGCAGGCTTTCGCCGGTGATGGCCGCCTGATCGACGCTGGATTGCCCGCTGACTACTTCGCCATCGAGGGCAATGCGCTCGCCAGGGCGCACCCGCACGACAGCGTCCAGGGCAATCTTGCGGGCGTCCAGTTCCAGCCACTGGCCGTCAGCCTGGCGCACGGTCGCTTGTTCGGGGGTCAGTTGCAGCAAGCCGCCGATGGCGTTGCGCGCGCGGCTCAGGGAGCGCGCCTCGATCAGCTCGGCCACGGTGAACAGGAACATCACCATGGCCGCTTCCGGCCACTGGCCGATCAGCACTGCGCCGGTGACGGCGATGCTCATCAGCGCGTTGATGTTCAGGTTGCGGTGCTTCAGGGCAATCCAGCCCTTCTTGTAGGTGGTCAGGCCGCCACTGGCAATCGCCAGCAACGCCAGCCCGGCGATCAACCAGCTGGGCGCCAGGCCGCTGAAATGGGCGATTTCCGAGGCCACCGCGGCAACGCCCGACAGCGCCAGCGGCCACCAGGGCTTGCGCACCGGTGCCGGCGCTTCAGGGCTAGCCTGGCCTTGGGCATCCAGGGGCTCGGCGCTCATGCCCAGGCCCGCAATGGCCTCGATAATCACGTCATCAGCGGCCAACGAGTGGCGAACGCCCAGCACCCGGTTGATCAGGTTGAACTCCAGCGCCTCGACGCCGGCCAGCTTGCCCAGGCGGTTCTGGATCAGGGTCTGCTCGGTGGGGCAGTCCATCTGCTCGATGCGGAAGCGGCTCAGGCGCGCGTCGGCACTGGCCGTGGCGCTCAGGCGCACGGTAGCGGGCGGCGCCGGCTGGTCGCTGGCGCAGCAGCTGCCGCCGTGGGCGTGGCCGCGAATGGCGGCGTGCTCATGGGCGTGGCCGTGGTCATGCTTGTGGCTGTGGGTTGGCTGCTGGCTCATTGGTCAGGTCCGGTAAAGTGCCTGTTGCCAAGTGAACACCCTGTAGCCACTATAGGGTCAAGCACCTTTGGAGGGCGCAGCCATGAAAATCGGCGAACTGGCCAAGGCCACCGACTGCCAGGTCGAGACCATCCGCTACTACGAGCGCGAGCAATTGCTGCCGCCGCCCGCCCGCAGCGACGGCAACTACCGGCTCTACACCCAGGCCCACGTCGAGCGGCTGACGTTCATCCGCAACTGCCGCACCCTGGACATGACCCTGGACGAAATCCGCAGCCTGCTGACCCTGCGCGACAGCCCCCAGGACCAGTGTGCAAGCGTCAACACCCTGATCGACGAGCACATCCACCACGTGCGTGCGCGCATCGACGGCCTGCAGGCCCTGCAAGCCCAGCTGCTGGAACTGCGCCAGCGCTGCGGCACCGTGGGCGAGAACGACCAGTGCGGCATTCTCCAGCGCCTGGAGATCAACGGCGCGGTGACAGCGCCCGAGGCCGAACACTCACATGTGGGCCGTAGCCACGGCCACTGACGGCGGCGGGCTGGGCACGGCTTCCAGCACCACTTCTACCCGGCGGTTTTCAGCCCGCCCGGCCACCGTGGCGTTATCCGCCAACGGATGGGTATCGCCAAAGCCCACCGCGCGCAGGCGCTGGCCATCGACGCCGTTGCCCTGCAGGTAGCGCACCACGCTGGCAGCGCGGGCGCTGGACAGCTCCCAATTGGACGGGAAACGCGGGTTCTGGATCTTCTCGGCGTCGGTGTGGCCTTCCACCAGGATCGGCTGGCTGTTCTTGCCCAGCACCGGCAGCAACTGCTGCAAGGCGCCGATGCCAGCGCGGCTCAGGTCAGCCTGGCCGGACTCGAACAGCAGCTCGCTGCTCAGGCGAAAGCTCACGGTCTTCTGCGAAATATCCACCTGGATGTCCTTGCCCAGGGCGTCGATGCCCAGGTTTTTTGCCAGGTCCTCGGTGGTCGGCAACGGCGGTGGTGCAGGCGGCGCGGGCGCAGGCTCGGCCTTTGGCACCGTGGCCAGCACCGGCTTCACCACCTGCGGCCGCCCCAGTAGCGCCAGGCCGTGGGGCAGCAGGCCCTGGCCCATGAACGGCAGCGGCGCCACGGTTGGCGGCGGGTTGCCGTGCAGGCGCGTGGTAATCGCCAACATGGCCATGGTCACCACCAGCAGCAGGGTCATCATGTCCAGGTAGGTCATCATCCAGCTGTCGTCGTCGCCCTCGCCGCCTGTGCGCCCCAGGGCCTCCAGTGGCCGGCTCATGGGCGGGCGCTCTCGCCCAGGCGCGGGGTGATGCGCAGCTGTTCGCGGATCTCGTCGGGGTGGTGGCTGACGAAGGTGCCCAGGGTCTCGCGGATCAGGCCGGGGCTGCGCTTGTTGCACATCATCGCCACGCCCTGGATCACCATGTTCATCAGCAGCACGCGCTGCTCGGTGCGCCGCTCCAGCTTCACCGCCACTGGCTTGAGCACCAGGTTGGCCAGCAGCACGCCATACAGGGTGGTCATCAGGCCTACCGACATCTGGTGGCCGATGGTGACCATGTCGCCGTCGCCCAGCACGAACATCAGGTTCACCAGCCCCACCAGGGTGCCGAGCATGCCGAACGCCGGCGCATAGCTGGCCATCACCCGGAACAGCTGCGCCTCGGCGCGCTCCTTGGCGCGCATGCGCACGATGCGCCATTGCAGCAGCTCGATGATCTCGGCTTCCGGGGTCTTGTCGATGACCAACTGCACGCCCGAGCGCAGGAAGGGGTTGCGGGTGTTTGCCAGCACCTTCTCCACCGCCCGCAGGTCGTCGTCCACCCACAGCCGCGCCATGCTCACCAGCTGCTCGATGTCGTCATGGGCATGCACCGGCTCCTTGCGGATCACCGTGGCGAACAGCCCCAGCACCCGGCGCACCTCGCTCAGCGGGTAGCTCAGGCAGGTGGCGGCAAAGGTGCCGATCAGCACGATGCCCAGGCTCGGCAGGTCAAGGAACATCAGCGGGTGTTGCGCCGAAAACAGCAACAGCAAGGCCAGCAGGACCAGGCCTGACAACAGGCCGATCAGGGTCGAGGGATTCATCACGGGCTCCGGTAAATGAACAGCAACGGCCGGATTTATAACGCGCGCGTGGTGGATTCAATGCCGCTAACACAGCCCTTTTTCCCGTCGAAATCCAGCGACGAACGCCGCCGGGGAAAAAATTTTCGGGCATTTCTAAAGGTGGAAGGGGTGGTGCCGATCTTCGCGGTTAAAACCCAAGGGTTAGGCCAAAGCCGCTGAAACCCTGGGTTCCAGGCCCCTACACAGAAGGAAGTGCAGCATGTCCGTCATTAATACCAACATCACGTCGATGATCGCCCAGAAGAACCTGAGTTCGTCGGAAAGCTCCCTGAGCACTTCCATCGAACGCCTGTCCTCGGGCCTGAAAATCAACAGCGCCTCCGACGACGCCGCCGGTGAAGCCATTGCCAACCGCATGAGCTCGCAAATCACCGGCCTGGACCAGGCCAGCAGCAACGCCAGCGACGGCATCTCCCTGGCGCAGACCACTGAAGGCGCGCTGGACGAGGTGAACGACAACTTGCAGCGTATCCGTGAGCTGTCGGTACAGGCCGCCAACGGCACAAACTCGCAGTCCGACCTGCAGTCGATCCAGGATGAAATCACCCAGCGCCTGGACGAGATCGACCGTATCTCCTCGCAGACCGCGTTCAACGGCGTGAGCGTGCTGGACTCCGACCAGACCATCACCATCCAGGTAGGCGCCAACGATGGCGAGACCATCGACATCAAGCTGAGCGAAATCAACAGCTCCACCCTGGGCCTGAGCGGCTTCAACGTCAACGGCTACGACGGCTCGCTGAGCAGCGCTTCGGTGGAAGACGAAGGCGGCGCCTCGATGACGCTGTCCAGCACCACCACCACCATCACCGACAAGTCGGGCAAGGCCATCACCTACGGCGGCAGCGGTTCCACCGGCGGCACCCTGGTGCAGGACGACGACGGCGACTACTTCCTGCAAGTAGGCAGCGGTTCGACTGCCACCTACTACGCCGCCGACGTGACCGTCGATGGCAGTGGTTCCACCGCCACGGTCTCGGTGAGCATCGACACTGACAACGAAGTGACCAAGAAGTCCACCAACACCCTGACCACCCTGGACTCGGCGCTGAACACCGTGGACTCCATGCGTTCGGACCTGGGTGCGGTGCAGAACCGGTTCGACTCGGCGATCTCCAACATCTCCACCACCGAGACCAACCTGACCTCGGCACGTTCGGGTATCGAAGACGTCGACTACGCCACTGAAGTTTCGGCCATGACCAGCGCCCAGATCCTGCAACAGGCAGGTACCTCGGTACTGGCGCAAGCCAACTCCACCCCGCAACAAATGCTGTCGCTGCTGCAATAAGCGCCATAAGCGGAACAGGCCCCGTGGCGGGCCTGTTCTTGCCGCTTCACCCCAGGGCCGCGCGCCCTACCCTTGGCTTTCCCACAGAATTCCTTCAGGACCACCGGACCATGACGGCGATCACCTTCAACTGGAATTTCCAGGGCCGCCTGGTCACCCTCGACCACGGCGCCGGCCTTGCCAGCCGCCCCGACTTCGCCGAGCTGATGGCCCTGGACGCCCTGAGGGTCATCATTTTCGACCCCGCCAGCCTGCTGCACGGCTCGCCGCTGGCCGACCACCCCGAAGTGCAGATGATCAACGGCGTGGCCCTGGGCGATGGCCGCCCGCTGACCCTGCACGCCTGCCTGGACCCGCGCCAAAGCAGCAGCCGCGCGCCGCAGCCGCTGGTGCCGGTGCCCGCGCCGTTGCAGCGCGGTGCCCAGGTGCTGGCGCGCCTGCCTATCCGCAGCGCCCGCCTCGACCAGCTGCAAGGGCTCAAGGCCCTGGACTGGCTGGTGCTGGACGACCGCCACGACACCCTGGCCATCCTCGAACATGGCGCCGCCACGTTGCAGCAGGTGCTGCTGGCCCAGGTCAGCCTGTCGATGCTCACCCCCCACGCTGGCGATTTCGAGTTTGGCCCGCTGTGCCAGCGCCTGGCCGAGCATGGCCTGCAGTTCTACCGCTTCCATACACCCAGCCACCTGAGCCAGTTCCCCGCCGACCTGCAGTTGGCCGAGCCACGCGCCACCCAGTTGCACACGGTGCAGGCGCTGTTCATCCCGACGCCTGCGCGCCTGGCGCAGCTGCCAGCGCAGCGGCGGCTGAAGCTGGCCTTTGCCCTCGATACTGCCTACGGGCTGCACGACCTGGCCTACCGCCTGCTGGCCGACATCGACCAGGGCCAGGCCGCGCGCTACCTGAGTGCCCGCCACTACGTGCCGGCAGCCAGCCTCGAGGCCACCACCTTCACCCTCACCGCCGAGTACAGCCCAGCGCCGTGGTAACGGCCTGCTCGTCCAGCCACTCAACCGGGGTCCATCATGTCTCGCACCGCCCGCATCCCCTTGCACAACAAGTCCGAAGCAGCGGCCAACGCCTACATCAACAGCGGCCGCGCCCTGCTCAAGCAGCAGCGCACTGACGAAGCCATCGCCAGCTTCCGCCAGGCCCTGCCCCTGGCGCCGCGCAACGCCCGCCTGCACGCCGACCTGGGCCTGCTGCTGAGCAAGCACAAACACACCGCCGAAGCCAAACCGCTGCTCGAGCGCGCCCTGGAACTGGACCCCGACCAGGTGCAGGTGCTGGTCAAGCTGGGCGAGATCCACAACCAGCAGGAAGACAGCGAGCGCGCCGAAACCCTGGTGACCCGGGCCCTGCAACTGGCCCCCCAGAGCACATCGGCGCAACTGGTGATGGGCGTGATCCGCCACCACCAGGTGCGCCTGCCCGAAGCCCTGGAGCACTACCGCCAGGCCCTGGCCCTGCGCCTGCAACAGCCGATCACGCAGACGCCCAAGGCGCCGCGCAGCGACTTCAACAAGCCCCAGGTGGAGCAACTGCTGTGGGACACCCTGGCGGCGCTGTGCCAGGCCGGCGTGCATGCCTTCGCCGCCTACGGCACCCTGCTGGGCCTGACCCGCGAGGGCGGCTTGCTGCCGTTCGACAAGGACATCGACTTCGGCCTGCCCCACTGCGAAATGGAGCGCGCCACCCACTGCCTGCTCCGCCGCGGCTGGGTGGAGCCGGTGGGCTCGCACCGGCTGACCAACCCCAAGGCGTTCTACCATCCGCTGCACAAGGTGTCCCTGGACCTGTCGGGCTTCGTGGTCGACGGCGACGGCAACACCTGCACCGGCTTCTGGGTAAAGGACGGCCCGCGCGAATGGCACCGCCAGACCCGCTACCCCACCCTGCACCTGGACAAGGGCCAGGCGCCCGACGGCAGGCCGCTGTGGCAACTGCGCGACGCCGACACCTGGCTGACCGCCGTATATGGCGACTGGCGCACCCCGGATGCGCAGTTCGACACAGTGATCGCCGCCCGCAACCTCTGTGGTTTTGCCCTGCTGACCGAGTGCTACGCCGTGTCGCGGATCTACTCGCACATCGAAAGCGGCCACCTGCACAAGGCCCGCGCCCTGGCCGGCCACGCGCTGGTGCACCGCCCCGACGACAGCCTGCTGCTGCAGGCGCGCGCGGCCCTGGATGCGGTGCTGCCAGCATGAGCCGCATCGTCATCACCTACGGCACCTTCGACCTGTTCCACGTCGGCCACCTGAACCTGCTGCGCAACCTGCGCGCGCTGGGCGACACGCTGATCGTCGGGGTGTCCACCGACGAGTTCAACCTGCTCAAGGGCAAGCAGACGGTGATTCCCTTCGCCGACCGCCTGGACATCGTGCGCTCGCTCAAGTGCGTGGACATGACCTTGGCGGAAACCTGCTGGGCGCAGAAAGCCGACGACATTCGCCGCCTGGGCGTGTCGGTGTTCGGCATGGGGGATGACTGGAAGGGGCACTTCGACACCCTCAGGTCGCTGTGCGAAGTGCGCTACCTGCCGCGCACGCCGGGCATTTCCAGTTCAGCGCTGAAGCACTGCCTGGCCCGCCCCGCGCCGGCAGCGTAACCCTGTGGGAGCTGGCTTGCCAGCGAGCTTTTGAGGCCCTGAAAAGCTCGCTGGCAAGCCAGCTCCCACAGGATGTCAGAGATTCTAATCGGCCAGGGCGTCGCGCAGGCGCGACACCGCCAGGCTGTGCAGCTGGCACACCCGCGACTCGCTGACGCCGAGCACGGCGCCGATTTCCTTGAAGTTGAGCTTTTCCTGGTAGTACAGCGCCAACAGCATGCGCTCACGCTCGGGCAGCGCATCCAGGGCCTTGATGAAACGGTCGCGGTTGCGTTCCTGTACCAGCTCCACGAACGGCGAGGCGCCGTAGCCGCTGCTGATGCCATTGGCTTCTTCCTCGCCCATGTCTTCGATGGGCATCAGCTGGCAGCCGTTGATGTCCAGCAGCAACTGCCGGTACTGCTCCAGCGACAGCTCCATGGCCTGGGCGATTTCACGCTCTTCGGGCGGGCGGCCCAGGGCCTGCTCCAGGCGCCGGATGATGCCCTTCATGGCGCGCGCGTTGCGGCGCACGCTGCGTGGCGCCCAGTCGCGGCTGCGCAGCTCGTCGATCATGGCGCCGCGGATGCGTTGGGAAGCGAAGGTGCCGAAGGTGGCGCCCTGGGTGGTGTCATAGCGGGCCAGGGCGTCCAGCAGGCCGATGCTGCCGGCCTGCACCAGGTCATCCAGCTCGACGTTGGCTGGCACCCTGGTTTTCAACTCAAGCGCGTGCCGCCGTACCAGTGGCAGGTACTGTTCCAGCAACTCGCTTGATTTTATTTTTCCCTGAGCTGTGTACATCCTGCAGGCCTGGTGTGATGAGGAAACTGAGGGCATGCCCTGCCCCACGTGGGGTCACGGCGTGGCTGGCGGGTCATGGGCGCGGGCATTATTACTGCTTACCCTGCGTGGGTAAGGGCGGAATAGCCGTGGCGTTTGGTGGCTTTTCGGTAGATTGAACTTTATCCAGGGGTGGCGGTCAGGGCCGGCGAGACGGGGGTTTCGGCCACCATCAGCAGCTGCACGCCGAGCATCCGCAAGGCCGCGCCGCGCAGGTTTTCCAGCACGGTTGCCCGTGCAGCCACACCGCCATGCAGCATCAGCAGGCGCCGCGGGCCACCGGCGGCGACCAGCTGGCGCAGCTCCAGGCAGGCGCGGCGGTAATCGTCCGGCCCGGCGCCCAGCCACAGGGCCCAGCGCGGGTGCTGCCGCGCCAGCTCGGCGACGTTGCCAGCGCCAGCGCTCACCGTCAGCACCTGCCAGCGCGCCGGGTCGCCCACCCATGGGTGGCCCAGGCCGGCCCAGCGGCGCAGCGTGGCCATGGCCGCAACCGCCACGGACGGCGGCCCCACGACCACCAGCGTCGGCACAGGGCGCTGGCTCTGCCGCGCACGCAGCTCGGCCCAGCGGCGCAGGCCCTGGGCCTGGTCACTCATGAAGCAGGCCGGCCAGGGCGGCGCGGCTGGTGAGCATGTGCAGCAGGCTTTCCAGCAGCAACAGCGGGCTGCACACCCGGCGCTTGCCATACAGTTCCAGCAGTTGCTGGCGCACCACCGGCGCCCAGGGCGCGTCCTCCTGGTCCAGGCGGCAGGCGCAGGCCGCCAGCGCCGCGGCCAGGAACAGGCGCAGCTCCGCGTGCAAGGGCCCCTGGCGCTCGCCGAGGATGTTCCAGGCGCGCAGGGTCAGCGATGGCAAGGACTCGCACATCTGCAACCGGCCGATGCTGGCTGCCTGCTGCGCGACTTCAGCATTGCCGTCCGCCAGCCAATAACGCTGGCCCAGCACCTGTTCGCTGTCGCAGTGGCGCAGGGTGCCGAACCAGGCGCGCACGGGCTGTCCGGGCAGGGCCGCCAGGGTCACCGGCAGGTGGCTGAGTTCAAACTTCACCCAGCGACCGCGCTGGCGCAGGGCCTGGAAACCGTGGGCCTGGCCGCGCTCGGCAAGCTGCGCGAGGTTGCAGGCCTGGCCGCCCTGCACCACCCGCTGGCCACGCTGGGCGCCCGCCAGCCAGGCCTGCCCCGACTGCTGCAGGCGCTGTGCCAGGTCGCGCCCCGGGCAGCCGGCCCACACATGGCTACTGGCCTGCAACGTCGCCGCGCTCCAGTCCAGCCGCTGGCGCGCACCGATGGGCAACTGGTGGGCCAGCCACGGGCGGATGCTCAAGGCGCCATCGGCGGCGAAACTCAGCACCGGCATGCGCCAGGTGGCGCCCACCACCGGTCGCTCCGCCCCCCACAGCGCCTGGCGCGCCGAGCCGACGGCGAGCGGGGCTGCGGCCAGCAGCCGGGCCAAGGCCTGGCCCTGGTCCGCGGGCGCCAGTTCGGCCATCTGCCAGGCGCTTTCCAGCAGGCCGAAATCCTCGACCTGCTGGTGCAGGCTGGCGCGCAGGGTGCCCAGCGAGCGGCCATGGCCGAGCAGGTTGCGGGCCAGGGTGTCGAGCTGCTGCCCCTTGCCCGCCGCGGCGCCCGGCTGCGCGCTGTACAGGGAGGGCCGTTCGCGGGTCAGGGCCTGCCCCAGCAACTGCGCCGGGTCGGCCAGTTGCAGGTCCTCGGGCACCTGTTGGCCGCTGGCGGAGTAATTCAGGCGCAGGTCGTGGCGGATCAGCACGTCCAGCACCGGCCCCAGGCGCGGGGCCTCGTCGCACTTGCTGATGATGCAGTCACGCAGGCGGGTGCCCGCACTCACGGCCGCGCGGCGGTAGGTGTCCACCACCTCGTCGAGGGTGTCGCCGTGGCTGGCGGCGTTGAGCACCAGCATCAGCCGCACCAGGCTGTCGCCGTTGGCCAGGCGCTTGATCTGCGCCAGCAGGCGCTGGTCGCGCTGGCTCATGCCAACGGTGTCGATGATCACCAGGCGCTTGTCGGCGAGGCTGGCCAGTAGCTGCTCGATGTCGTCCTCGGCGCCCAGCGCGTGCACTTCGCCGCCCAGCAGCTCGGCGTAGATGCGCAGTTGTTCATGGGCGCCGATACGGAAGCTGTCGGTGGTCACCAACGCCAGGCCGCCGGCACCGTGGCGCATGACGAAACGTGCGGCCAACTTGGCGGTGGTGGTGGTCTTGCCCACGCCAGTGGGGCCGACCAGGGCGATGACCCCGCCCTCTTCCAGCAGCGCCGTGTCGTCCGCCAGCACCGACAGCCGCGCGCCCAGGCGCTCGGCCAGCCAGGTGGCCCGGCCGGGGCCGTCGAGCGGCGGTGCCACGGGGGCGGCGTCCAGCAGTTCCTGGCTCAGGCAGTGGCTGAAGCCGCTGGCCAGCAGGTCGCGCAGCAGGGCCTGGCGCGGCTCGTCGACGGGTGCCGGTTGCTGGTGCTTGAGCAGTTGGCGCATCTGCTCCATTTCACCGCGCAGCAGCTCGCCAAGGGCCGTGAAGTCATTGGCTGGCATGGGTGCCTGAGCGGCAGGTGCAGGTACAGCAAGCTCCGGCGCTTGGCGGGCATAGGCCGCCGCCGCGCGGCGCGGGCTGAGCGGCGCCGGCTCGCCGTCGGCCACGGCCATGATCTCCACGCCCTGCTCGACGCTGCGGCTGGACAGAATCAGCGCATCTTCCCCCAGCACCAGGCGCACCTGGTGCATGGCTTCTCGGCTGTTGGCGCCGACGAATCGTTGCACGCCCATCAGTTACCCCCTCCAATCAGGCTGGTTATACGCAAGGTCCGGCCCTCCGGAATCTCTGCCAGGGACATCACTACCAGCTGCCGCAGACGCCGGCGCAGGAAGCGCGACAGCAGCGGCCGCAGCTTGCTCGGCACCACGACCACCGCCGGGTGGTTGCTGACCTCCTGGCGCGCCAGGGCGATTTCGGTCTGCTGCATCAGATTGTCGGCCAGGCTCGGCTCCAGGGCGCCGCCGCTGGTGACGGCCTGCAGCAGCACCTGCTCCAGGTTCGAACCCAGGCCAATGGCGTGCAGCTCGGTCTTGTTGGGGAACCACTGCTGGGTGATGGCGCGGCCCAGGGCCACGCGCACCACGGCGGTCATGTCCTGCACGTCGGCTTCGGGCTGGGCGGTGACGAACTCGGCCAGGGCATCGAGGATGCTGCGCAGGTCGCGGATCGAGACTTCTTCCTCCAGCAGGTTCTGCAGGATGCGCTGCAAGGTGCCCATGGACACCAGCTTGGGCACCACCTCCTCCACCAGCGCCTTGTTGTCCTTGCCCAGCTTGTCCAGCAGCTTCTGCACCTCGCCACGGCCCAGCATGTCCTTGGCGTGCAGGTACAGCAGGTGGTTGAGGTGGGTGGCGGCCACGGTGCTGGCGTCGACCACGGTGTAGCCGAAGATCTGCCCGTGTTCGCGCATGCTCGAGTCGATCCAGATGGCCGGCAGGCCGAAGGCCGGGTCGACGATCACCTCGCCTTCCAGCTTGCCGGTGACCTGGCCGGGGTTGATCGCCAGCCACTTGCCGGGGAACAGCTCGCCGCGCCCTACCTCCACGCCGTTGAGGCTGATGACGTAGGTGTTGGGCAGCATGTCGACCTTGTCGCGCACGCGCACCACCGGCGGCAGGAAGCCCACGTCCTGGGCGAACTTCTTGCGCACGCTCTTGATGCGCACCAGCATCTCGCCCTGCTGGCGGCTGTCCACCAGCGGGATCAGGCGGTGGCCGACGGTGAGCGCCAGGGTGTCCACCAGGCTGACGTCATCCCAGCTGGCCTCGGAGCTTTGCGCGGCGGCCTTGGGCACCACCTGCTCCTGCGGCGCGGCGGCCTGCTGCTGGTCGCGCTTGTGCAGCCACCAGCCCAGGCCGCCGAGCAGCGCTGTGAACAACAGGAACACCAGGTTGGGCATGCCCGGCACCAGGCCCAGCAGCCCGATCACCCCAGCGGTGAGAATCAGCACCTGCGGGCGTATGAACAGCTGGCCGATCATCTGCTGGCCAACGTCTTCCTCGGTATTGACTCGCGAGACGGTGACACCGGCGGCGATGGAAATCACCAGCCCCGGGATCTGCGCCACCAGGCCGTCGCCGATGGTGAGCATGGTGTAGGTGTGCGCGGCATCGGCGAAGGCCATGCCGTGCTGCAACATGCCGATGATAAGGCCGCCCACCACGTTGACGCCCATGATCACCAGGCCGGCCATGGCGTCGCCGCGCACGAACTTGCTGGCGCCGTCCATGGAACCGTAGAAGTCGGCCTCCTGGGCCACCTCGCGGCGGCGCTTGCGCGCTTCCGGCTCGCCGATCAGGCCGGCGTTGAGGTCGGCGTCGATGGCCATCTGCTTGCCTGGCATGGAGTCCAGGGTGAAACGCGCGCCCACCTCGGCGATGCGCCCGGCGCCCTTGGTGATGACCATGAAGTTGATGATTACCAGAATCAGGAACAGCGCCATGCCCACGGCGAAATTGCCGCCCACCAGGAATTCGCCGAACGCCTCGATCACGCGGCCGGCCGCATCCGGGCCCTGGTGGCCTTCCATCAGCACCACGCGGGTGGACGCCACGTTCAGCGACAGGCGCAGCAAGGTGGTGAACAGCAGCACTGCCGGGAACGCCGAGAAGTCCAGGGGCTTCTCGGTGAACATGCTCACCAGCAGCACCATGATCGCCAGGGCGATGTTGAAGGTGAACAGCAGGTCGAGCACGAACGGCGGCAGCGGCAGGATCATCATCGACAGGATCATGACGATCAGCACGGGGCCGGCCAGCAGTTTCAGGTCGGCCCTGGCCAGCCAGGAATCGGGACCCAGCAGGTTGGTCATGGCGTTCATTGGTTCGGTGTTTCCTCGGCGGCAGCCCCCAGGGGGCCAGGCTGATCCATGCCGGCGGGTACCAGCAGGTTTTTCGGTTTGGGCGGCACCCGGCCACCGGCCTCACTGACGCGCTTGAGGCGCATGGCCCAGGCCAGCACCTCGGCCACGGCGGTGTAGAGGGTGGCGGGAATCTCGCGGTCGATATCCACGTGGAAATACAGGGCACGGGCCAGGGCCGGCGCCTCGAGCATGGGAATGCGGTGCTCATCACCCAGCTCGCGGATGCGCGCGGCCACCTCATCGGCGCCCTTGGCGATCACCCGCGGCGCCGACATCTTGTCCTGGTAGGCCAGGGCCACGGCGTAATGGGTGGGGTTGGTGACGATGACGTCGGCCTTGGGCACCTTGCTCATCATTCGCGAGCGCGCCATCAGCTGCTGCTGGCGACGGATGCGCGCCTTGATGTGCGGGTCGCCGTCGGTGTCCTTGTGCTCCTGGCGCACCTCCTCGCGGGTCATGCGCAGCTTCTGGTAGTAGGTGTAGAACTGGAACGGCACGTCCAGGCCCACTACCAGCACCAGCGAACCGATGACCAGCGCGCAGGCCTTGGCCACCAGGCCCATGGCCGTGGCCAGCGCCAGCTCCACGGGCATGCCGGTGAGGTCGAGCAACAGCAACGCATGGCTCTTGAGGAACAGCACCGCCACGCAGCCCACCAGGAACGCCTTGGCCAGGGCCTTGCCCAGGTCTGCCAAGGCGCGCAGGGAAAACATGCGGCCCAGGCCGGCGATGGGGTTCATGCGCGAGAAATTCGGCTGCAGGGCCTTGAGGGTGATTACCAGCCCGCCCAGTAGCAGCGAGGCAGCGACACCGGCCAGCATCAGCACCAGCAGGAACGGCATCACCGTCAGCAACCCCAGCTGTGCCAGGCCCAGCGCGGCCTGGACCATGCGCGTGCTGTCGAAGGCCTGGGCGCGTTCGAACAGCAGCCCGTGCTCCAGCACCTGGCACAGCTGCCCGTAGAACCAGCCGCCACCGCCCCAAAGCGCAGCGACGCCAGTCAGCAGCACCAGGAAGGTGTTGAGCTCGCGGGAGCGCACCACCTGGCCCTGCTCGCGGGCTTTCTCGATTCTGCGCGCTGACGCCGATTCGGTTTTGTCTTCGTTGCTAGTGTCTTCCGCCATGGCGGTTCATCGGCTGGTGATAAGGGCGGTATTTTGCTTAGCCGCCTGCCGGCCCCATCGCCGGAACAGAAGCAGAAACCACGCTTATTTGTGCTGAACACCTGTGGGAGCTGGCTTGCCAGCGAGCTTTTTGAGCCCCTAAAAGCTCGCTGGCAAGCCAGCTCCCACAAGGGCTTGCGGTCACTCGTTGCGGGTGAGGATCTTCTGCGCCACCTGGCTATCCAGCACGGTGATCTCGATGCGCCGGTTGGCCGCGTCCGCCGGCTCGGCGTTGCGCGTGGGAATGCGGTCGGCCATGCCGGAGATGCGCAGCAGCTTGGCGGAGTCCAGGCCGCCGCTCACCAGTTCCAGCCGCGATGCCTTGGCGCGGTCGGCCGACAGCTCCCAGTTGCTGTAGCCGGCCTCGCCGCCGGCATAGGGGTGGCTGTCGGTGTGGCCGCTGATCTGCACGCTGTTGGGCAGTTCGTTGAGCACCGGCGCGATGGTGCGCAGCAGGGTGCGCATGTACGGCGCCACCCGCGCGCTGCCCAGCTCGAACATGGGACGCTGCTCGCTGTCGATCAGTTGCAGGTTGAGCCCTTCGGGCGTCAGCTCCATGAGGATCTGCTTGCTCAGGTCCTTGAGCGCCGGGTTCAGCCGGATCACCCGCTGCAGGCGCTGGCGCAGGGCATCCAGGCGTTTGAACTCTTCCTCGGACAACGGCCGCGCCGGCAGCTCGATGGGGTTGAGCGAAGTCTCCTTGAACGCCAGCGCCGGGGTGCCGCCGGGTATGGGGTTCTGGCTGCGGTTGATGGCGCTGAGCAGCGGCGTGCTGAAATAGTCGGCCACTGCGTTCTTCTGCGACTTGCTGGCGTTGGACAGCACCCACAGCACCAGGAACAGCGCCATCAGCGCGGTCATGAAGTCGGCGAAGGCGATTTTCCAGGCGCCGCCGTGGTGGCCGTGGCCGGCGCCTTTGCGCCGCCGCACAATGATCGGACGCTCGCTCATCCCAGGGCCATGGCGCCGACCGGCGTACCGCGCAGGTAGCTTTCCAGTTCCAGGGCCGACGGCCGCTCGCCGTGGTGCAAGGCCTTGCGGCCGAACTCCACCGCCAGCATCGGCGCCAGGCCCTGCTGGCTGGCCAGCAACGTCATGCGCAGGCATTGCAGCATCTTCACCGCCTCGGCCACCTGGCGGTCGATGCGGCTGGCCAGCGGGGCGATCACGCCATAGGCCAGGTAGATGCCCAGGAAGGTGCCCACCAGGGCATGGGCAATCATTTCACCCATCAGGTCCGGGCCCACGTTGACGGCGCTCAGCGCCTTCACCACGCCCATCACCGCGGCAACGATGCCGAACGCCGGCAGCGCGTCGCTGACCTTGTACAGGGCATCGGCCGGGATATGGGCTTCATGCTCGAAGGCCTCGATCTCGTGCAGCATCAGCTCGTCCAGCTCATGGGCCTGCATCTGCCCGCTGAGGATCAGGCGCATGTAGTCGGTGATGAAGGTGAGGATCATCGGGTCGTCGAGCAACGCCGGGTAGTCGGCAAACAACGGGCTCTGCCCGGGCTCGTCGATGTCGCGCTCCACCGCCAGCATGCCCTCGCGGCGGGCCTTGCCCAGCAGGTGGTAGAGCAGCGCCAGCACGTCCAGGTACAAGGCCTTGTGGTAGCGGGTGCTGCGCTTGAGGCGGCCGACGGTGCCCAGGGTGGCCTTGATTGCCTTGCCGTTGTTGGCAGCAATGAAGGCCCCCAGGGCCGCGCCACCGATCATGAGCATTTCGGTGGGCTGGTACAGCGGCCCCAGGCTGCCGCCTGACAGCGCGTAGCCGCCGAAGACCGACAACAGGATACCGATGAGTCCTAACGCAATGAGCACGGGCCGTTCCTTTTTCAACGCCGGGAGTGGCCTTGGCGAAGATCGGCGTGGCGGGGGGCAACTTTAATCCAAGGCCTCGCGGCAATGACGCAGCCTTGTAGCAGCGGCCGTCAGGCCGCGTCACAGGCACCGCGAATTCCTACGCCTGGCGCAAATCGTCCAGCTCTTCACTCTCGCGACGCTTGAGCGTCTTGCCCGCGCGCGACGGCGGCTGGCAGATCCCGCACACATAGCGCTGCGCCGGGCCATGGGAGTGGGCGACGAAATTGCCGCTGCAGGACGAGCAGCAGACCAGCTCCAGCATGTCGCTTTCAAAGAAGCGCACCAGCGTCCAGGCGCGGGTCAGGCCCAGCACCACCTCGGACTCATCGTCGCCGCCTACCTGCTCCAGGTATAGGCGGTAGGCCTTGATGAACGCCTCGATGCGATCACAACCAATGCGCGTCAGCCGCAGATAAATGCCATAGAACAGCGACGAATGAATATTCGGCAGCCAGGTCACAAACCAGTCAGTGGAGAACGGCAGCATGCCCTTGGGTGGCGACACGCCACGCACTTCCTTGTACAGGCGGATCAGCCGGCCACGGCTCAGGCTGGTTTCCACCTCCAGCACCTGCAGGCGCGCGCCCAGCTCGATCAGCTCGATCGCCAGCTGCACCTGGAACATCTCCTCGACCAGACTTTTCTCAGACATGCGCCTGCCCCACGCGTCCCCCCGTGTCGCCCCCGGCGTCCACCGACGCCATCAGCAACGACGAATGAATTTCCACCAGGCCCAGCTCGCGGGAGTTCCCCAACACCCGCGACAGGCACTCGGCTTCATCGAACACCGGGCGGCACACCAGCTGGTTGATGCGCGCCAACTGGGTCAGCTGCTTGCTGGTCAGCTTTACCAGCAGGTCCGCCATGCCCTCGGTCAACTTGAGACGGAACATGGCGGTAGCACGGTCCTTGCGCAACAGCCGTTGTACCAGCAACAAATAAGAAAAATTCAGATCCTGAATGTCTTCCAGACCTCTATCGGCGTTCAACACTTGCTACTCCCCTGCACTTGTCGTATCAGTTGGCAGGTCCGCCTAGATATTACGGACCGATTTGCTATTTATAACCCTGGCCCACCAACCGGTATCAAGATGACAACAAAGTGTTGCCACGGCTCGTTGGCGGGTAATGTTGGAGATACATTTCTTATTGGTCGCGACATCCTGTCGCAGTATTAAACTTCCGGACGAACCACTGCCCTAAGTAGTGGCCTAACAGTGGCACTTGGCATATATGCCTTGCCTTGTCCGCGCTTCAAGCGGCCGGCAACTATCAGTGCACCCAGATGACTCTGGCGCTCGGCCAGGCATTTGCGAACCTCAACTTCCAGTTCGAGTATTAGCTTGATCAACTCGAACTTGCGACGACGATGTTCGTCGTCCAGTTGCACCCCGGCCTCTTCGCGCCGCAGGGTCTCTTCATCGATCAACCCCTCGGACTTCAACAACAGGATTTGCTCCCAGTCCCCCTGCAACGCGCACTCGTGCATGCGTTGCGACTGCGCCAGCAACCGCTCGTACGACTCAACCACCTGCGCTTGCGACATCGCCATCCTCCCCCTCGACTCGAGGTCCTATCTGCCGCCACGCGGAACCAATGTTTTCAATCAGGCTTGCTGCCACATCCAGGACCTCCTCGTCGTTATGCAGATTGGCCCGCAATAACAGCCGCACCACCGTGTCGTAGAGCTGGTCCAGGTTAGCGGCGATCTCGCCGCCGCGCTCAAGGTCCAGCGAACCGCGCAGGCCGCGGCTGACGATCTTGATGGCCGACGTGATGGCCCGGCCCTTGCCGGCCATGTCGCCCGCCTGCATATGCAGCCGGGCGGTACGGATGGCAGCCTGGTAGCTGTCGAACAACATCACGATTCGTTGGTACGGCGAAGCAGCCAGGATGCCGCTCTCCAACCCCACCGTCGCGTAGGCATTCGCTCCGCGCAATACACTCACAACCTCACTCCCATCTATCGAGGATTAATCATCACTGCTCAACGCATCGAACTGGGTAGTGAGGTAGTCCGCTGTCGAATCAAGCTCGGAAATCAGTGTGTCCAGGGCCGTGAATTGCTCGGTATAGCGGTCCATCACACTGTCGATGTAGTCCTGCTTGTCTTCGTACTTCTCTTCCAGGTCGTCGAGCTGGTCGTTCAGGTCGTTGACCACCGAGACGATCGAGCCGTCGTCCTCGTCCAGGAAGGTATCCAGGTCGGCGGCCATCTGGGTGGCGAAGCCCTCGCTGTCATCGGTGCCCACGAAAAAGTCGGTGACGTCGCTGAGGTTATTGGTCACCGCGTCTTCCAGCGTGTCGTCGTCGATGCTCAGGGTGCCGTCCACGCCCAGGCTGATCCCCAGCTGCGACAGGTAGCTGAAGGTGCTGTTGGAGATCGAGTTGTACAGGTCCTTGCTCAGGGTGCTGTCCACGCGGCGCGTGGTGGAGTCACCCAGCAGGGTGCCGGCGGTGTCGTCGTCGGCGTCGTAGGACGTCAGCGTGTCCATGGTCGAGGCGTACGAGTTGTAGGCGTCGACGAAATCGTTGATGGCATCGATGATCGAGTCGGTGTCGCGCTTCACCGTCAGGGTCGAGGTGCCTGTGTCGGTCAGGCTCAGGGTCACGCCCTGCAGGGCCTCCTCCACCGTGTTGCTCTGGCTGGTGACGCTCAGGCCGTTCACGGTCAGCAGCGCATCGGCGGCGGCCACGGTCTCGGTCATGGCGTTGCTGTCGCTGTCGGCGCTGTAGCCGAACAGGTCGGCGGCATCGCCCGTGCCGTCGAAGGTCACGGTCATTTCCGAGTCGGTGCCGGTGTCGTTGGAGGTCAGCACCAGGCGGTACGGGGTGTCGCTGCCGTCGTTGACGATGGAGGCAGTTACCGAGCCGCCGGCGTCATTGATGGCGTCGCGGATACCTTCCAGGGTGTTGTTGCTCGACGTCAGGTCGATGCTGAAGCTTTCGTCGTCACCCACTGTAATAGTCAGGGTACCGGTGCCCAGGGCTGTTGTAGAATCGGCGACACCATCGGTGGCCAGGCTCTGCGCGCTGGCCAGCTGGCTGACCACGATCGAATAGGTGCCGGTCACCGCCTCGCTGGTGACGGCCGCGCTCGTGCCGGTGCCGCTGACGCTGCTGGTCAGGGCATCGTAGGTGTCGGGATCGGTCAGCGTCTCGATGGCCGTCTGCAGGCTGGTGAGGGAACTGGTCAAGGTGCCATACGCGGTGATTTCGGCGTTAATGTCGTCTTCTTCGTTCTCGATCGGCGTCAACAGGCTGGTTTCCTGGGCCTCTTCAAGGCTATCGAGAATCGAGTCCAGATCCAGCCCCGACCCCACGCCCAACGAGGTAATGGTTCCGCTGGTAGCAGAAGAGGAAGAAGTGGAAGTGGTCGTCGTCATATAGTCCTCACAGGTCCGCGCCTATTAAGCAGGGCCAATCAAAAGTCACCCCATCACGAATGAAACATTCGCAATGACGCAGAGGAAATCGGCAGCCGAATATAAAACTTTAACGACACATGTCTATTTATTTTTTAAGTAACGCCTTTTAAACAAAGGCTTTTTTTGTAACTTCCAGACTTGCAACGACCCATGTTGACGGCACTTTCGTCGCTACAACCTAAGTAATAAGCCAGTTACACACCTGAGCCCTCCGGGTATCCACCCGAGTACACCCTTAGTTCATTCCTGAATTTTTTTTCATCACGACCTTCAAACACTCGAACGTATCGACATACGTACAGACAGATACATTTCCCTCGTTCAAACCTGCATGGCCATCACATCTTTATAAGCCGTCACCAGGCGGTTACGCATCTGCACGCCCATCTGCAGGCTCACCGAGGCTTTCTGCATATCCACCATCACGTCATTGAGCGAAACGTCCGGGCTGCCGGCCTGAAAGGCGTTGGAGCGCTGCACGGCGGTGTTCTGCAGCTGGTTGATGCGCTTGAGCGAGGCCTGCAGTTCGCCGCCGAAGCCACCACCGGCGGCGCTGCTCGACAGAACAGAACTTGCGCCTTGGGACTCGTTGGCCATCAGGTTGAGTTGCTGCAGGGCGGCGGCAATTGCGGATGTATTCATGGCAAGAACTTGTCCAGACAGAAAAGAAGGCAAGGTGATAGCACCAAAGGTTAACAAGGTGGCCGTCTCTCACAAGCAACCAATTGGCTACAAAAGCGCTGGCTTTTCCGTCCTTTAGATCCGGGGCGGGTCGAGATAATAGCCGCCCTGCGATACCTGCCAGCGCTGGCAACAGGCTGCTCCGCCGCACCACTGCGGCGAGGCTTCTCGACCACTTTCGACACCGGAACGAGCAATGTCTTTTGTACCGCCCCTACCCTCGCCTGCGAGGTGCGTGTGAGTAACGCGGCCCAAGGGAAAGGCTCCGCCAAAGTCACCCCCGCCAAGAACAAGACCGGCGTCTTCGAACCGTTGCTGGCGCGCCTGCGCGGGCAACCGCTGCCCTTGGTACTGGCCGGCGCGGCCGCCGTGGCCCTGCTGGTGGTGCTGGCCCTGTGGGCGCGCGAGCCTGAATACCGCGTGCTGTTCTCCAACCTCGGCGAGGCCGACGGTGGCCAGGTGATCAGCGAGCTGGAGAAGCGCCAGATCCCCTACCGCCTCAGCGAAGGTGGCCACGCCATCCTGGTGCCGGCCGCGCAGATGAACGCACTGCGCCTGCAGTTGGCCGAACAGGGGCTGCCCAAGGGCGGCAACGTCGGTTTCGAGCTGATGGACAAGCAGGCCTTCGGCGTCAGCCAGTTCGCCGAACAGCTCAACTACCAGCGCGGCCTGGAAGGCGAACTGGCGCGCACCATCGAGTCCCTGGGGCCGATCGCCAGCGCCCGGGTGCACCTGGTGATGGCGCGCCAGTCGGTGTTCGTGCGTGAACGCGAACCGGCCCGCGCCTCGGTGATGCTCAACCTGCAGCCCGGCCGCGAGCTGGGCCAGAGCCAGGCCAACGCCATCGCCCACCTGGTGTCTTCCAGCGTCGCCGACCTGAGCATCGACGGCGTCACCATCGTCGACCAGAGCGGCCGCCTGCTGTCGCAGAACCCCAGCGACAGCAACGGCCTGGATGGCACCCAGCTGACCTACGTGCGCGACATCGAACGCTCCTACCAGCGCCGCATCGAGGACATCCTCGCGCCGCTGCTGGGCCGCCAGAACGTGCACGCGCAAGTGGTGGCCAAGGTCGACTTCGACAGCCGCGAGAGCACCGCCGAACACTACGAGCCCAACCAGTCGCCCGATCACGCCGCGGTACGCAGCAAGCAGGTCAACGAAAGCCTGGCCGGCAGCGATTCGGCCGCCCGCGGCGTGCCCGGCGCGCTGACCAACACCCCGCCCAACCAGCCACCGGCGACCCGCGCCACCGCGCCGGCGAAACCGGGCGAAGGCAGCCAGGCCGCCAACGACGACAGCGACACCAGCGCCTCGGCACGCAGCAAGACCCTGCACAGCGAGCGCATGACCAACTACGAGGTCGACCACAGCGTCGAGCACGTCAAGCAGGCCCAGGGCGAAGTCACGCGCCTGACCACCGCCGTGGTCATCAACTACCGCGCCACCGAGAAGGACGGCAAGCCGGCCCAGGAACCCCTGAGCAAGGAAGAACTGGCCAACATCGACAGCCTGGTGCGCCAGGCCATGGGCTTCACCGAAGCGCGCGGCGATGAATTGAAAGTGATCAACAGCCCGTTCGCCAGCGAAGACACCAGCGGCCCGGAACTGGCCTGGTGGCGCACGCCAGAGTTCTACGGCCTGGCCATGAGCCTGTCGCGCTACCTGCTGGTGGCCCTGATCGCCCTGCTGCTGTGGCTGATGGTGCTGCGCCCGATGAACAAGCGCCACGCCCAGGCCCTGAAGGCCGCCCAGGAAGCCGAGGCACCGCCGACCATCGTCACCGCCAGCGGCGAGACCGTGGAAATGCCGGCCGGCCAGCGCAAGGCCCAGGGCTACGAGCAGAACATGAAACGCCTGCGCGAGATCTCCGTGGAAGACCCACGCCTGATCGCCATGATCATCAGGGGCTGGATGAAAAAAGATGACAAGTAAAATGACCGCTACCCGCCGCAGCGCCATCCTGCTGCTGTCGCTGGAGGCCGACGAGGCCGCCGAAGTGTTCAAGCTGCTGCCCAGCCAGGACGTGGAAAGCATCAGCATGGAGATGGCGCGCCTGAGCCAGGTGTCCCACGACGAAATGCGCAAGGTGCTCGAAGAGTTCATCGAGGAAACCGAGCAGTACGCGGCCATCAACATCCAGTCCAGCGACCACATTCGTGCGGTGCTGACCAAGGCCCTGGGCAGCGAGCGCGCCGCCAGCCTGATCGACGATATCCTGGAGGCCAACGACGGCGGCTCGGGCATCGACAAGCTGAACCTGATGGAGGCCTCGCTGGTGGCCGAGATGATCCGCGAGGAACACCCGCAGATTATCGCCACCATCCTCGTGCACCTGGACCGCCACCAGGCCTCGGACATTCTCGAACTGTTCGAGGAGCGCCAGCGCAACGACATCATCCTGCGCATCGCCACCTTCAGCGGCGTGCAACCGGTGGCGCTGCAGGAGCTGACCGAAGTGCTGGGCGGCATGCTCGACGGCCAGAACCTCAAGCGCAGCAAGATGGGCGGCGTGCGCACCGTGGCCGAGATTCTCAACCTGATGAACTCGACCCTGGAAGAGTCGGCCATCCAGACCCTGCGCGCGCACAACGAAGACCTGACGCAGAAGATCCTCGACGAGATGTTCCTGTTCGAGAACCTGCTGGACATCGACGACCGCGGCATCCAGACCATCCTCCAGGAAGTGGAGACCAACTCGCTGTCCATCGCCCTCAAGGGTGCGCCGACGGCGCTGCTGGACAAGTTCCTGATGAACATGTCGCAGCGGGCCGCGCAGCTGTTCCGCGAAGACATGGAGGCCCGCGGGCCGACGCGCATGTCCCAAGTGGAGGCCGAGCAGAAAGCCATCTTGCAGGTGGTGCGCCGCCTGGCCGACAACGGCGTCATCGTGACCGGCAACGGGGACGACTCTTATGTCTGACGACCAGGCCTGGCCCGACGCGCCCGGGCAATGGCAGCCCTGGCGCATGGCCGTGCTGCCCAGCGAAGCGCCGCCTGCCCTGGAGTTGGACGAGGCCCAGGCCGAAGCCCAGCGCAAGCATGCCTTCCAGCGCAAGCTGGAGCTGCAGGCGCGGCGCGACCAGGTGCGCGAGGAAGCCCGGCGCCAGGGCCACGAGGCCGGTTTCAGCGCCGGTCAGGCCGAGGGCTATGCCCAGGGCCTGGAGCAGGGCCGGCTGGCCGGCGAGGCCGCGCTGCAGGAACAGATCCACGCCACCCTGGCACCGCTGCAGACCCTGTGCGACAACTTCGACCAGGCCCTGCGCCAGCTCGACGGGCAACTGCTGACCCAGCTCACCGAGGTGGCCCTGGCCGCTGCCCGGCAGATCGCCGGCCAGGCGTTGCAGGCGCATCCCGAGCAGGTGATCCACACCGTGCAGGCGCTGCTGCAACACGAGCCGGCGCTGGCCGGCAAGCCGCGACTGTGGCTGCACCCGGACGACCTGCCACTGGTGCGCGAAGCCCTCGGCGAGCCGCTGGAAGCCGCCGGCTGGAGCCTGCTGGCCGACGCCGGGCTGGCCCGTGGCGGTTGCCGGGTGAGCAGCGCCAGCGGCGAACTCGACGCCACCCTGGAAACCGCCTGGGCCGGCATCCGCAGCCGCCTGCACGACAACCTGCCGGCCGCCACGTCATGACCCCGGCCAACCCCATCACCACGCGCTGGCAGCAGCACTTCGACGCCCAGCGCCTGGCCCTGGGCCAGGCGCCGCGCTACGTGCACAGCGGGCGCATCGTGCGCGCCACCGGCCTGGTGCTGGAAGCCGTGGGCCTGAGCATTCCCCTGGGCGGCGCCTGCCGCATCGAGACCCAGGCCGGCGAGTACGCCGAGGCGCAGGTGGTGGGCTTCGCCAGCGACACCCTGTACCTGATGCCCTTGGAAGAGATCGGCGACCTGCAACCCGGCGCCCGCGTACTGCCGCTGGACGAGCGCGAGACCGGCGGCGCCGCCAGCCGCCAGTTCCCGCTGGGCCCGGCGCTGATGGGCCGGGTGCTGGACAGCCGCGGCGAGCCGCTGGACGGCAAGGGCGCGTTGGCCGACGTGCGCCGCAGCCCGCTCGCCACGCCGCCGCTGAACCCGCTCAAGCGCGCGCCCATCGACCGCCAGATCGACGTCGGCATTCGCGCCATCAACGCCCTGCTCAGCGTCGGCCGCGGCCAGCGCCTGGGCCTGTTCGCCGGCTCCGGGGTGGGCAAGTCGGTGCTGCTGGGCATGATGGCCCGCTACACCCGCGCCGACGTCATCGTGGTGGGCCTGATCGGCGAGCGTGGCCGCGAGGTGCAGGACTTCATCGACAACATCCTTGGCGAAGAGGGCCTGCGCCGCGCCGTGGTGGTTGCCGCGCCCGCCGACACCTCGCCGCTGCAACGCCTGCAGGGCGCCGCCTACGCCACCCGCGTGGCCGAGGACTTCCGCGACCAGGGCCTGGACGTGCTGCTGATCATGGACTCGCTGACCCGCTACGCCATGGCCCAGCGCGAGATCGCCCTGGCCATCGGCGAGCCGCCGGCCACCAAGGGTTACCCACCGTCGGTGTTCGCCAAGCTGCCGAAACTGGTGGAACGCGCCGGCAACGGCCCGCCCGGCGGCGGCTCGATCACCGCGTTCTACACGGTGCTCAGCGAAGGCGACGACCAGCAGGACCCGATTGCCGACTCGGCGCGGGCGATTCTCGATGGCCACATCGTGCTGTCGCGCACCCTGGCCGAAGCCGGGCATTACCCGGCCATCGACATCGAGGCGTCGATCAGCCGCGCCATGACCGCCATCGTCAGCGACAGCCAGCAGCGCAAGGCCCAGCAGTTCAAGCAGGTGTTGAGCAAGTTCCAGCGCAACCGCGACCTGATCACCGTCGGCGCCTACGCCCCCGGCCACGACGTGCTGCTGGACCGCGCGGTGCAGCTCAACCCACACCTGGAGCGCTTCCTGCAACAGCGCATCCAGGAACAGACCACCCTGGACGCCACGCTCCAGGCCCTCAACCAGCTGTTCCCGGGCAAATGACGAGACCCCCGCATGACTTCGTCCCTCGACCTGCTGTCTGAACTGGCGCACAAGGCCCAGGATGCCGCGGCCCGCACCCTGGCCCAGCACCGCCAGCAACTGCGCCAGCTGGCCGCCCAGCTCAAGACCCTGCAGCAGTACCAGCAGGAATACCGCCAGGGCCTGCAGCACAAGCTGCACAAGGAAGGCATGAGCCCGTCCGGGCTGGCCAACTACCGCGCCTTCCTGACCTCCCTGGACACCGCCATGGACCGCGCGCGCGCGAGCATGGCCAAGCAGCAGGCCGAGATCGACAAGTGCCAGCTGGCCTGGCAGGCCGAATGGCGCAAGGCGCACGCCTACGACACCCTGCTGCAACGCCGCGCGGCACAGCTGCAACTGACCGCCGGCCGCCGCGAGCAGCGCCTGGACGACGAACTCGGGGCCCGGATGCGCCAGCAGCCCGGCACCTTTTCCCGCACTTGAGAGGCACCATGGACATCACCGCATTGCTGGCCAGCCCGGCAACCGCCAGCGCCACCCAGGCCCCGGCGGCCGACACCGACGGCAGCGTCTTCGCCCAGGCGCTGGACGCCGCCGTCCAGGTGCAGGCGGAGCCAGTACAAACCGCGCCCGTAGCAGTAGAGGCGGCCGTGGAGACGCCACCCGTCTTGACCGAACCTGTTCCGCTCGAAACAGCCGACGTCGAGCTGCCGACCGAGCCTTTGCCGGAATTGCCTGAACCGGCTCCCGAGCCAGTGTCCGAACCAACGGCTCCCGTGGCGGCACCGGCGATCGCAGTGGCCAAGCCACAGCCGGTCGTGACGCAAGAGGAAACCGCAGACATCGAAGTGCCGCCTGCGCCCGCCGAGCCAGCCGACACTCAAGCCACCCCTGATACCGACGACAGCGTGGATACGCAGCTGCAGCATATCCGCGACCGAATGCACCTGATCGACACCGCCGGCACTCCGGACCCCAGCACGGTACAGGCCTACGCTGCACCCGCGCCTATGCCCGCGCCGGTCGTGACCACCCCTGAGGTTGCCGACACCGCAGCACAGACCACGCCCCTGGTGACCCAGCGCAGCACCGCCCTGCCCGGCGTGAAGACCACTGAGCCGAAAACCGAGCCTGCCGTCAGCGAAGACGAAACCCCGCCCGTCGCCGCCGTACCCACCGATACCACCGCAGCCGTGACGCCCGCCCCGACCCAGGACGACAACACCGCCACCGACAGCGACAGCTCCAGCCCACCGCCCATTGATGCCCTGAGCGCCTGGACACCCACCGCCAGCCCAGCGGTGAGCAGCGACACCGCGCAGGTCAACACCAACAACCCCAGCCTGACTGCTGCCGTCGGCAGCTCGCAATGGCAGTCGGGCCTCAGCCAGCAAGTCCTCAACCTGCACCAGCGCGGCAAGCACCAGGTCGACCTGCAACTGCACCCGGCCGACCTCGGCCCGCTGTCCATCAGCCTCAAGCAGGACACCAGCGGCACCCAGGCACAGTTCGTCTGCGCCCACCCGGCGGTGCGCAGCGCCGTGGAACAGGCGTTGCCACAGCTGCGCGAAGCCCTGGCCGCCCAGGGCATCACCCTGGGCGACACCTCGGTCAGCGACCAGCCGTCGCGCCAGGCGCGGGACCAGCAGGCGCCGTATGTCCCGTCGTCGGGTGCAACCGCAGCCGAAGAAGAACCCAGCGAACCAATCGCGACCCCATTGCTGACCCGCATCGACCTCTACACCTGAAGCAACGTGGCGCCTGCATCGCGACCAAGGTCGGCTCCTACGCCGATCGTGGTAGGAGCCGACCTTGGTCGCGATTGGGCCGCCGACGATTCCAGACAGGATCAAAACCCGAAGATACGGGGCATTGCCTGCCCTTATCCGGCCATGGTCCGCAGGCCCCGGTGTTCATACTCGCGGCTTGTCTGATCAGACCTACGAAGACACCGGATGAGCACGACCCGCAAGACCCCCTGGCTGCTGATGATCCTCTGCGTTGTGGTGCTGGCCGCGGCCAGCGTCGCCGGTACCTGGTACTACGTGACCCGCATGGAAACCGCTACCGCGCCGGCTGCCCAGCCGCCTGCGGCGCCGGAGCTGGTGACCATCCCGCCGCTGACCGTGAACCTGCAGAACCCCCAGCACGAGCAGCGCCTGCTGTACATCGGCTTCAGCATCACCGTGGGCGACAAGGCTACCCAGGCGTTCCTGCAACCCTACGTGCCGCAAATCCGCAGCCAGCTGTTCAAGCTGCTGGGCGAACAGGACAGCACCGCGCTGATGACCAGCCAAGGCAAGAGCGCCCTGGCCGCCAAGGTGCTGGAGCTGGTCAAGCGGCCCCTGGCTACACCCCAACCCGAGCTTTCCATACTCGACGTCCTTTACACCGACTTCATCGTGCAATAGCCCATGGCCCTAGAAGACCTGTTGTCGCAGGAAGAGATCGATACCCTGCTCAAGGGCGTCAGTGGCGAGGACGAACACCCCGCCGATGGCGATGCCACCAGCTGGGACGCTCATATCCGCCCCTATGACCCGGCCACCCAGCATCGGGTGATCCGCGAGCGGCTGCATGCGCTGGATATCATCAATGAACGCTTCGCCCGCTATTTCCGCATGGGCCTGTTCAACCTGATCCGCCGCAGCGCCGACATCACCGTGGACAGCGTGCGCTACCAGAGCTTCAGCGACTTTTCCCGCCACGTGCCGGTGCCCACCAACATCAACCTGCTGGCGATGAAACCGCTGCGCGGCATCGTGCTGACGGTGTTTCCGCCCAACCTGGTGTTCATGGTGGTGGACAACCTGTTCGGCGGCGACGGGCGCTTCCTGGCCAAGTCCGAAGGCCGCGAGTTCACCCGCACCGAGCAGCGCATCATCCGCCGCCTGCTGAGCCTGGCCATCAGCGCCTACCAGGACGCCTGGAGCTCGGTGTACCCGCTGGAAATCGAATACCTGCGTTCGGAAATGCAGGCCAAGTTCGCCAACATCACCAGCTCGCCCAACGAGATCGTGGTCAACACCACCTTCCACCTGGAGGTGGGCAACCTCTCCAGCGATTTCAACATCGTCATTCCCTACTTGATGATCGAGCCGCTGCGCCAGCTGCTCAACGGCCCGCTGACCGACAGCGACCCGGACGCCGAGCGCGCCTGGAGCCGCAAGATGGCCGGCGAGATCACCCAGTCGCACATCGAGCTGGTGGCCGACTTCACCGAGCTGGACACCAGCATCGGCCAGGTCATGGCCCTGCAGGTGGGCGACGTGCTGCCCATCGAGCTGCCCGACACCATCGTCGCCAAGGTCGACGGCGTGCCGGTGATGACCTGTGAATACGGCAGCCAGGACGGCCTGTGCGCCCTGCTGGTGAAAGACCTGATCGACCACTCCCCCGCCGGCCCCGAAGCGGCCAGCTTCGTGAAAGGCCCCGTGCCCCCAGCCAAGGACTCCGCCCATGACTGACCCGAATACCCCCCAGGACAACCCGGCGGACGAACCGTCGCTGGAAGACGAATGGGCCAGCGCCATGGCTGAACAGGGCGACGACGCCGGCCTCGACGACCCGTGGGCCGAGGCCCTCGCCGAGCAGGAAGCCGCGCCCGTGGATGCCCCGGCGCCAGCCGCCAGCAAGATGTTCCGGCCGCTGGCTGGCCAGGGCGGCGGCGCAGTGAGCCGCGACCTGGAAATGATCATGGACATCCCGGTCAAGCTCAGCGTCGAGCTGGGCCGCACCCGGGTCACCATCAAGCAGCTGCTGGAACTGGCCCAGGGCTCGGTGCTGGCGCTGGACGGCCTGGCCGGCGAGCCCATGGACATCCTCATCAACGGCTACCTGATCGCCCAGGGCGAAGTGGTCGTTGTGGACGAGAAGTACGGCATCCGCATCACCGAGATCATCACCCCGTCCGAGCGGGTGCAGAAACTCAACCGATGAGCAGCTCGTCCTCCCCCGACAACCTGCTGGGCCTGGCGCTGCTGGGCAAGACCGCGCTGGCCTTCGCCGTGGTGGTGGCCAGCATCCTGCTGTGCGGCTGGCTGGCCAAGCGCCTGCGCCCGGGCCACACCCGCCCTGGCGCGCACCTGCAACTGGTGAGCAGCACGTCGGTGGGCCAGCGCGAGCGCGTGGTCATCGTCCAGGTGCAGGAACGCTGGCTGGTGCTGGGGGTAACCCCACAGCACATCAGCGCGCTGGGCGAGATGCCCGCCCCCGAGCAAGCGCCGGCAGTGGCGCCCACCGCCCTGGCACCGGCGTTCGCCGAGCGCCTGGCCGCGGCCCTGAAGCAACGCCTGGGCGGGACGGACAAGCCATGAACCTGCGCCCCCTGCTGCTGGCCGCCTGCCTGCTGCCCGCCTGTATCGACAGCGCCTTCGCCCAAGGCACCCAGGGCCTGGAAGCCTTCACTAGCCAGGCCATGGGCAACGGCAGCCAGCAATGGTCGCTGAGCCTGCAGACGCTGATGCTGCTGTCGTCCATGGCGTTCCTGCCGGCGCTGCTGCTGATGATGACCGGCTTCACCCGCATCATCATCGTCCTGGGCCTTTTGCGCACCGCCATCGGCACCACCTCGGCACCGCCCAACCAGGTGCTGCTGGGCCTGGCGCTGTTCCTGACTTTCTTCGTCATGTCGCCGGTGCTGAACAAGGCCTACGACACGGCCTGGCAGCCGTTCTCCAGCAACCAGATCGGCCTGGAGGAGATGCTCGACAAGGGCAGCCAGCCGTTCCGCGGCTTCATGCTCAAGCAGACCCGCGAGACCGACCTGGCCATGTACGCGCGCATCGCCGACCTGCAGGACCTGGACAGCCCGCAGCAGGTGCCCATGCGCGTACTCATGCCGGCGTTCGTCACCAGCGAGCTGAAGACCGCCTTCCAGATCGGCTTCAGCATCTTCGTGCCGTTCCTGATCATCGACCTGATCGTCGCCAGCGTGCTGATGGCGCTGGGCATGATGATGGTGCCACCGGCCACCATTTCCCTGCCGTTCAAGCTGATGCTGTTCGTGCTGGTGGACGGCTGGCAGCTGCTGCTGGGCTCCCTGGCGCAGAGTTTCTACACCTGACACCCACCTTCGGAGCCCCACCACGATGACACCGGAAATGGTCATGGACCTGGCCTACAGGGGCATGCGCGTCAGCCTGTTCGTGGCCGCCCCGCTGCTGCTCACCACCCTGGCCGTGGGCCTGGTGGTCAGCCTGTTCCAGGCCGCCACGCAGATCAACGAATCGACCCTGTCGTTCATCCCCAAGATCGTCGGCATCTGTGCCGTGCTGGTGCTGGCCGGGCCATTGATGATGGACATGATCCTCGACTTCACCCGCGACCTGCTGGTGGGCCTGCCCCACCTGGTGGGCTGACGGCCGATGCTGGAGCTCGATCCGGGCCAGTTGCAACACTGGCTGGCACTGTTCTTCTGGCCGCTGTGCCGCATCGCTGCGTTCATGCTGGCCGACCCGCTGCTGGGCCACACCATCATTCCCAACACCGTGAAAGCCGGCCTGGCGGTGCTGCTCAGCGTGCTGATCGCGCCGGTGCTGCCGGCCATGCCCGACGTGCCGATCATGTCCTGGGAAAGCCTGGGCATCGCCGTCGAACAGCTGCTGATCGGCGCCAGCCTGGGCATGGTGATGCGCGTGACCCTGGCGGCGGTGGAGATGGCCGGGGAGATCTGCGGCATGCAGATGGGCCTGGCGTTCGCCAGTTTCTATTCGGCGGAAAGCAACACCAACACCATGGTGCTGTCGCGGCTGCTGAGCATGACCACCCTGCTGATGTTCCTCGCCCTGGACGGCCACCTGCTGGTGCTGCGCCTGCTGGCCAGCACCTTCCAGAGCCTGCCGGTGGGCAACCTGCATTTCGACCCGTCGTCGTGGGAGATGGTGGCGCGCTACGGCGGGCACATTTTCCTCACCGGCCTGCTGCTGGCGTTGCCCATGGTGGCGGCGCTGCTGATCATCAACCTGGCCATGGGCATTCTCAACCGTGCGGCGCCGCAGCTCACGGTGTTTGCCGTGGGTTTCCCGGTCACCCTGAGCACCGGCCTGGTGCTGATCATGGCGCTGACCAGCCACCTGGGGCACTTCATCCAGCTACTGCTGGATGAGTCCCTGCACTTCCTGCAGACCCTGGTCGGCAACATGATCGTGCCGGCCTGAGCCCCGTCAGATGTAGTCGAACAGGGTCATGCCCTGCACGCTGGAGAAGGTCTGCTGCGCCGCCTGCAACGCCACTTGCAGCGCGGTGTAGTTGGACACCGAGGTGGTGTAGTCGGCGTCGGTGAGGTTCGACAGGCTGGTGGCGTAGTTCAACGAGGCATCGTCGCCGACGGTATCCAGCACATCGATCTCGTTCATGCGCGTGCCCACCGAGGTGCGCACCGTCAGGACGTTGTCCAGGGCGTTGTCCAGTTCGCGGCTGCTGGTGGACAGGGTGTTGCTCAGCGCAGCCTGGTCGGCGTCATCCTCCACCGGCGTGTTCAACGCGGTGATGATGTTCTGCAGGGTGGTGAAGATGTTCGGGTCGGCGTCGCTGGCGGTGCTGACGCTGATGCTATCGCCGTCGGCCGGCTCGCCGTCCAGGGTCAGGGACAGGCCGTTGATTTCCAGGGTGTCGCCCGCCTCATAGGCCACCGCGTCGCCACCGTCGACGCTGTAGGTGGCCACGCCCTCGTCGTCCACGGCGAAGGTCAGCGTGAAACCAGTGCCGTAGTTGGCGTCGCTGGTATCGGTGATGTCCGGACCGTCGAAGGTCACCGAGCCGCTGTTGTCGGCGCTGGCCTGGGCCACGAAGCCGGCGGCGCTGCCGACGCTGAGGAACACGGTCTGGCCGGTGTCGCCGCTGGCCAGGGTCTCGGTGGCGCTGACCTGCTGCATCACCGCGTTGTCGTCGCCCTGGTAGGTCAGGTTGCCGTCTTCGTCGGTGACGAAGGTCTGGCTCTGGCTCTGGTAGCCGGAAAAGATGTAGTTGCCGCTGCTGTCGGTGGTGTTGGCCAGCGACACCAGGGTGTCGTACACCCCCTGCAGCGAGGTGGCGATGGACGCCCGGTCCTCGTCGCTGAGGGTGCCGTCGCCGGCCTGGATCAGCAGCGTCTTGGCGCTGGTGATGGCGTCGCTGACGCTGTCCAGGGCGCTTTCCTCGGTGGACAGCGAGGTGGTGACCGAGGTGCGCGAGGCGGCGTACTGGTCGTTGAGCGATGAACTCTGCTGCACGATCACCGCCTGGGCGGCGGCCGAGGAGTCGTCCGATGGATTCACCACGCGCTTGCCGCTGGAGACTTCGTTGCTGGCGTCCAGGTAGGCGGCTTCCTGGGTGAGCATGTTGCTCAGGCCCTGGCTGAAGATGGTCTGGGTGGAAATGCGCATTCGCTAAGCCTCCTGGTCAGGCGTCCATGCCGAGAATGGTGTCGAGGACGGTAGAGCCCACTTCGACGATCTTCGCGCAGGCCTGGTAGTAGGCCTGGTAGCGCACCAGGTCGGCGGCTTCTTCGTCCAGGTTCACCCCCGACGAGGACTGCTGCAGCGTGGTCAACTGGTCGGTGACGCTGGTCTGGTTGTCCAGCCGCGTGCTGATGGAACTGGTGGTGCTGCCCACTTCGCTGACCAGCGAGGCATAGGCCTCGGCCAGGGTCGACTTGCCGCCCACCAGGTCCTGGTTCTGCAGGTCGAGCATCTGCAGGGCGATGGTGTTGTCGCTGTCGCCGCCGCCCGAACCGGCGGCAATCAGCGACGGGTCGTCGATCTCGGTGTCCAGGGTGCTGGCGGCGCTGGCCAGCGGCTTGACCAGGAAGCTGTCGCCATCATCGGCGGTGCCGCTGATGGTCACGGTCAGGCCGCCGAAGCTGAGGGTGCCGGCGTCGGCGTCGTAGGTGGCCGCCACGGCCGAGCCGGTGCTGGCGTCGGTGACGGTGTAGCCGTCGTCGTCCGAGTAGCTGACGGTGTAATTGCTGGTGGTCAGGCTGTCCAGGTCATCGGAGAACGTGGCGCTGAGGCTGGCACTGCCGGTGTTGCCGGTGTTGCTGTACACCACCGGGTCGCCCACCGAGAAGAACGCCGTGCCGGTGTCACCGTTGAGGTCGGTGCCGCTGGTCTGCAGGCTGTTGAAGGCGCTGGCCAGGGCCACGGCCATCTGGCCCAGCTGGTTCTGCGCGGTGTCCAGGGTTTCGCTGCGGAACGTCAGCAAGCCGCCCAGGGAACCGCCGCTGATGGTCGACTCGTCCAGTTCGGTCTGGTTGCCGGAGGCGTCGACGTAGCTGACGGTGGTCTGCGAAGGGTCGCTGGACGAGGTGGTGGCGGCCAGCTCGAAGCTGTTGGAGCCGGACACCAGGGACAGGCCGTTGCTCAGGGAAATGCTGTAGCTGCCGTTGTCCTGCACGGTGAGGTCGACGTCCACCAGCTCGCTGAGCGAGGTCACCAGGGAATCGCGCTGGTCCATCAGGGTGTTGGCCGCGTCCGAGTTGCTGCCCAGGGCGCTGATCTGCTGGTTGAGCGTGGCGATCTGGTCGGTGAGGTCGTTGACCTGGCCGACCTGGTCGGTGATCTGCGACGAGACGCTGCTTTGCATGTCGTCCAGGTAGCTGCCCAGGGAGTTGAACTGGGCCACCAGGGTCTCGGCCGAGCCGATCACTTCTTCCCGCGCCGCCGAGTCGCTGGCGTCGCTGCTCATGGTCTGCACCGAGGAGAAGAAGTCCTGCATCAGGGTGTCGAGGTCCGAGGTGCTGTCGGCCAGCAGGTCGTCCACCTGGGAGACTTCCGTCGAGTAGGTGCTGAGCGCGCTCTCGGTGCTGGTGGACGCGTTGAGCTGGGCCGCGATAAACTGGTCGAACGTACGATCGACACTGGTCACCTCCACGCCCCCCGTGGAGCTCGCGGCAAGCGAGGTAGTCTCCAGGTTGTAGCCATCGGTATAGACGTTGGTGATGTTGTTGCTGCTGGTGCTGAGGGCCACTTGTGCCGCGTTCAGGCCGCTGACACCGATCGAAATGATGCTCATAAATAATTCCTGCACGACGTGCCACGTGTTATCGGCCGATTGCCCGAAAACTTGAAAAATCAGCCGGGTTTTTTTGCCGCGCTCAACAGTGTGGGAGCTGGCTTGCCAGCGAGCTCTTGAGGCCCCAAAAGCTCGCTGGCAAGCCAGCTCCCACAGGTCCATTCGATACCTTTACTCCAGCCGTGCGGTTTGCAGGGGCTGGCGCAGCGGGCCGATGGTGGCCATGACGGCGATGAGCTTGCTGGCGTAGTCGGGGTCGGTGGCGTAGCCGCCTTGCTGCAGCGCATGGGCTGCCTGCAAAGGGTCGCGGGCGCTGCGCACGCCGGCGTAGCTGGCGGTGTTGCCGATCAGCTGGGTGTAGTCCGCCAGCGCCGCGGCGTCGCTTTCGTAGGCGCGGAAGCTCTGCACCTGCTTGCGCATCTGGCCGTCCTCGAATTCGCTGGTCATGACCTCGGTGGTCGCCCCACGCCAACGCCCGCCGGCCTTGATGCCGAACAGGTTGTGGCTGTCCTCGCCGCTGGCGGTGGGGATCTTGCGCCGGCCCCAGTCGGTTTCCAGCGCGGCCTGGGCGACGATCAGCTCGGCGGGAATGCCGCTGCTGCGCGACGCCTGCTGCGCCGGGCCGGCCAGGCGCTGGACGAAGTCCTGCACATGGGCCGCACGGCTGCCGACATCGCCCACCGCGCGGCGCTGCCAGGCGGCGAACGCCTGTTGCACGTTGCCGACCCTGCCCGACGGCGCCGTCACCCGCTGGCCACTGCTGACCCCCAGTTGCCGGTCCAGCACCTCGGCCAGGCCCAGGCCCTTGCCAGCCAGGTGCTGCGCCCACTGCTCATCGAGCATCTCGGTGTACATGGCGGTCTGCGAGTCGTTGTCCAGGTCGGACTTGGGAATGGCGGCGCGCATGCTCTTGAGCATCATCTGCAGGAACATGGCCTCGAACTGCTTGCTGGCCTCGTGGGCCCCGGCGTTGCGGTCCTGCGCCGCGGTGCGCCGCAGGTTGGCCAGGCCCTGCATGTCCAGGGCGAAGCCATCGGTGCTGCTGGCCAGGCTCATCAGATGATCTCCAGCTCGGCGCGCAGCGAACCCGCGGCCTTCAGCGCCTGCAGTATCACCATCAGGTCCTGGGGCGTGGCGCCCAGGGCGTTGAGGCCCTTGACCACGTCCATCAGGTTGGCGCTGCCTTCCACCAGGTGCAGCAGGCCGCCCTGCTCCTGGATCGAGATGCTGCTGTTGGCGCTGCCGGCGGTCTGCCCCTGGCTGAGCGCACCAGGCTGGCTGACCTGGTTGTTGGTGTCGATGACCACCGACAGGTTGCCGTGGGCCACCGCCGCACGCCCCAGTTTCACAGCGCTGTTGAGCACCACCGAGCCGGTGCGCGAGTCGATGATGACCTTGGGCCTGGCGTCGGCCGGCAGCACCTGCACGCTTTCTACCCGGGCCATGAAGTTGACCCGCTCATTGGGCGACAACGGCCCCTGCAGCTGGATCACCCCACCGTTGACGGCCGAGGCCACGGTGCGGCGGAATTCGCTGTTGATCGCGTACACCGCGCGCTCGGTGGTGGCGAAATCGGCTTCGTTCAAATACAGGCTCAACACGCCGTCGTTGCCACCCAGGCGCAGCGGCACCTCGCGCTCCACCACCGCGCCACGGGGAATGCGCCCGCCGGCCAGCTGGTTGACGGTGACGCTGCTGCCGTTGGCCGCAGCGCCCGCGCCGCCCACCAGCAGGTTGCCCTGGGCCATGGCGTAGACATCGCCGTCGGCGCCCTTGAGTGGCGTCATCAGCAGGGTGCCGCCGCGCAAGCTGCGGGCGTTGCCGATGGACGACACCACCACGTCGATCTGCTGCCCCGGCCGCGCGAACGGCGGCAAGGTGGCGGTCAGCATCACCGCCGCGATGTTGCGCATCTGCATGTTGGCGTTGGCCGGCAGGGTCAGGCCCAACTGCGACAGCATGTTGGTGAGGCTCTGCTCGGTGAACGGGCTCTGGGTGGTCTGGTCACCGCTGCCGTCCAGGCCCACCACCAGGCCATAGCCCACCAGGCTGTTGGGGCGCACGCCGGCGAATTCGGCGATGTCGCGGATCTGCTCGGCCTGGGCGATGGTACCCAGGCCCAGCAACAGCAGGCCCGCCAGGCAGCGGGCGAAGGTGGAGCGAATCAGGTCAGCCATGGCACCGGCCCTCAGAGCGGGGAAATGTTGAGGAAGAAGCGGTGCAGCCAACCCATGCGCTGCGCTTCGTTGATATAGCCGTCGCCGACGTACTCGATGCGCGCGTCCGACACCTGGGTGGACGCCACGGTGTTGTCGCCGGTGATGGTGCGCGGGTTCACCACCCCGGAGAAGCGGATGTACTCGGTGCCCTGGTTGATGGCGATCTGTTTCTCGCCACGCACCCGCAGGTTGCCGTTGGGCATCACTTCCATCACCGCCACGGCGATGGTGCCGGTGAACGAGTTGGTGGCCTGGGAGCCGCCACTGCCGGTGAAGTCATTGTCCACCGAGGCATCCAGGCCATAGCTGCCCTCCTGGGACGCCCGGCTGGAGGTGGCCTTCATGCTCAGCCCCACCGTGCCGGTGCGCCCGGCGTTGGACGCCGAGTTCTTGCTGGCACTGACCTGCTCGTTAAGGGTGATGGTCAGGGTGTCGCCGACCATGCGCGGCCGGCGGTCCTCGAACAGCGGCTGCGCGCCACGGCGCACCTGGAAGATCGCGCCATCGGCCAGGCGCGGCGGCAACGGCGGCACCACCATGCTTTCGTCGGCCACCACCGGCTTGTGCGGCAGCACATCGCAACCGGCCAGCAGCACCAGCAGCAGGCCCACGCAAGGCTTCAGGTTCATGCCGTACCTCATAGCTGCGTCAGGCGTTGCAGCATCTCGTTGGACGCATCCACCGCCTTGCTGTTGATCTCGTAGGCGCGCTGCACCTGGATCATGCTGACCATTTCTTCCACGACGTTGACGTTGGAGGTCTCGACGTAGCCTTCCGACAGCGTGCCGGCGCCGTTGAGGCCCGGCGTGGTCTCGGTGGGCGCGCCCGAGGCGTCGGTCTCCAGGTACAGGTTCTGGCCGATGCTTTCCAGGCCGGCCGGGTTGATGAACAGCGCCACGTTCAACTGTCCCACCTGGGTGGAGGTGGCGGAGCCGGACTGCACCACCGAGACGATGCCGTCGTTGCTCACCGACACCGAGGTGGCGGTGCTGGGAATGGTGATGCCGCCCGTCAAGGTGTAGCCGTTGGACGTCACCATCTGGCCGTTGGCGTCGAGCTGGAAGCTGCCGTCGCGGGTGTAGGCGGTGCTGCCGTCGGGCATGTCGACTTCAAAGAAGCCGTTGCCGTTGATGGCCAGGTCCTTGCTGTTGTCGGTCTCGGTGAGGTTGCCCTGGGTGTGCAGGCGCTCGGTGGCCACCTGGCGCACCCCGGTGCCCACCTGCAGGCCCGAGGGCAGCTTGGTCTGGCTGGTGCTTTGGGCGCCGGGCTGGCGCATGTTCTGGTACAGCAGGTCCTCGAACACCGCCCGCGACTTCTTGAAGCCGTTGGTGCTGACGTTGGCCAGGTTGTTGGCGATCACGTCCATTTGCGCCTGCTGGGCTTCCAGGCCGGTCTTGGCCGTCCACAGTGATCGGATCATCGATCATTCCTCGTTCAATTAGCCCTGCAGGGACAGCAGGCTGTTGGCGCTCTTGGCGTTTTCGTCGGCGCTGCTGATGACCTTCATCTGCATCTCGTAGCGGCGGGAGTTGTCGATCATTGCCACCATGGCGCTGGTGGGGCTGATGTTGCTGCCCTCCAGGTTGCCGGGGCTCAGGCGCATGGTTTCGTCGGCGGGCAGCGGCTGCACCGAGCCGTCCGGGCCCGGCGGGGCACGGAACAGGCCATCGGTGCCGGCCTCGACGGTGCCCGGCAGGGCCGATACCATCTTCAGCCGGCCCACCGTGGCCAGGCCCTTGGCGTCGCCGCCCTGCTCGCGCACGGTGAGGGTGCCGTCGCTGCCGATGCTGACTTCACTGCCCGGCGGCACGCTGAGCGGGCCGCCATCGCCGATCACCGGGCGGCCGCCCAGGGACAGGTTGCCGGCACCGTCCACCTGCAGGTCGCCGCGGCGGGTGTAGGCCTCGCTGCCGTCGCTGGTCTGCACAGCCAGCAGGCCGTTGGCATCCAGGGCCACGTCGAGGTTGCGGTCGGTGCGGGTCACCGGGCCCTGGTTCCAGTCCACGCCTACGCCGGTGGCGGCCACCGACACCCGCGTCGGCAGGCCTTCGCCGGGCACCGGCACGGCCTGCATCTGCGCCAGTTGCGCGCGGAAGCCGGGGGTGGACAGGTTGGCCAGGTTGTTGGCCACCACGGCTTGCTGGTCGAGGGCCTGGTTGGCGCCGCTCATGGCGGTGAAAAGCATGCGATCCATGATTACGACCCGAGGCTGACCGCTTGCTGGAGGACTTCGCTCTGGGTCTTCACCGATTGCGAGTTGGCCTGGAAGTTGCGCTGGGCAATGATCAGGTTCACCAGTTCGGTGGTCAGGTCGACGTTGGAGTCTTCGGTCACGCCGCTCTCGATCGAGCCCAGCTGGCCGGTGCCGGCGGTGCCCAGCAGGGCCACGCCCGACTCGCTGGTGGCGGTCCAGCTGTTGTCGCCGACAGCCTTCAGGCCCTGCTCGTTGTTGAAGGTGGCGAGCACGATCTGGTCGATGATCTGCGTCTGGTCGTTGGAGTAGCTGGCCACCACGTTGCCGCTGGAATCGATGGTGAAGCCGGTCAGGCTGCCCGAGGTGTAGCCGTCCTGGGAGCTGCTGGACAGCTCGAAGTCGTTGCCGAACTGGGTGGTGCCGGTCAGGTCGAGGTCGATGCTCATCTCGGCCGCGCCGTTGCCCGGGTCATAGGTGTAGGTCGACGTGGCGCCACTGGTCAGCAGGCCGCTGGTGTCGAACGCCACTTCCTGGCTCAGGGCATTGCCGTCGTCATCGGTCAGGGTGTTGCCGTCGATGGCGCTGTAGACGTTCCAGGTGTTGGTGTCGTCGCTCTTGGCGAAGTACAGCGTCATGGTGTGGCTGTTGCCCAGCGAGTCGTACACCGTGGCGCTGGTGGAGTACGAATAGGTGGTGGCGTCGGTCGAGTCGAAGGTGCTGGTGATGGCGTCCGAGCTGGAGTCCAGGTTCAGCGTGGCATCCAGTTCGCTGGTGGCGCTGGCCTGCAGGCCGCTGGACGGGATCTGGATCACGCCGTTGACGCCCACCAGCTTGGCGCCCGAGGCATTCTCCAGGTAGCCGTCCGAGCTCAGGGTCAGCTGGCCGTTGCGCGAGTAGGTGGTGGTGCTGCCGTCGTTGAAGACGAAGAAACCGTCGCCGCTGATGGCCAGGTCCAGGTCGTTGTCGGTGGTGGTGAGGCTGCCCGACTCGAAATTCTGCACCACGCCAGACACGGACGTGCCCAGGCCCACTTCGGCGTCGGCGTAGACGTCGGCGAACTCGGTGGTGGAGCTCTTGAAGCCCACGGTTTCGGAGTTGGAGATGTTGTTGCTGATCACGTTGAGGTCGGTGGACGCCGCGCTCAAACCGCTCAGTGCTTGGGAAAAGCCCATGTTTCGCTCCTTGAAGCCAATAAGGACCGGGCAGCCGCAAACGCCGCGAAGGTCACGTTTCTGTGAAAGGTCGCGCTGCGCTGCTACAGCAGCAGGCGGATGTCGCTGAGGCTGGCGCTGTCGGTGTTGGCGCCCAGTTCCAGCACCACGTCGCTGTCGTCGTCGGTGCTCACGCCCGAGACCAGCGCGTAGTTGAGCTCGGTGGCGGTCACGGCGGTGCCGCCGTCGGTGGCGGTGATGCTCACGGTGTAGGAGCCGTCCGCCGCGGTGCTGCCGTCGTCTTCCAGGCCATCCCAGGTCAGCGAATGGGTGCCTTCGTTCAAGGCGCCGACGTTGATGGTGCGGACCACGTTGCCGCTGCTGTCGGTGATGGTGGCGGTGACCGTGTCGGCGTCGCCGTCCAGGTTGACCCCGTAGGTGGTGGCGCTGCCGCCGTCCACGGTGATCGAGTCGCCGTCCACCAGCACGCCCTTGCCCACCAGCGCCGAGGCTTGCAGGGCCTGGCTGGTGTCGATCTGGCCGGAGATGCTGTCCAGCGTGTCACCCAGGTCGGTGATGCCGCTGATCATGTTGATCTGCGCCAGCTGCGAGACCATCTCGGTGTTGTCCATGGGCTCGGAGGGGTCCTGGTTCTGCAGCTCGGTCACCAGCAGGGTGAGGAACTGGTCCTGCAGGTCATCCGCCGTGGTCGTGGTGGTGCTGGTGGTGCTGCTGCTCGAACTGGTGTTCATCGACGACAGCACGGAACTGCTGATGGTGTTGGTCATGGATCAGGACTCTCCCAGGGTCAGGGTCTTAAGCATCAGTTGCTTGCTCGTGCTCATGACCTCGACGTTGGCCTGGTAGGAGCGCGAGGCGGAAATCATGTTGACCATCTCGCCCACCGGCTCCACGTTGGGCATGCTGACGTAGCCGTCGGCGTCGGCCATGGGGTCGCCGGGGCGGTATTCCTTGCGGAACGCCGACTGGTCCTCGACCACCTGGCTCACGCGCACGCCGCCCAGGCCCTCGGCCTGGGCCTCGAACACGGCCTGGCGGGCACGGTACGGCTGGCCGTCGGGGCCGCTGACACTGTCGGCGTTGGCCAGGTTGCTGGCGGTCACGTTCATGCGCTGGGACTGGGCACTCAGCGCGGAACCGGCGATATCGAAGATGCTGAAAATCGACATGGTGGGTACCTGCTCTATTCGGACTGCATGGCGGTCTTGAGCGCTTGCAGCCGGCTGTTCAGAAACGTCAGGCTGGCCTCGTAGTGCACCGAGTTGTCACTGAACTGGGCGCGTTCGCGGTCCATGTCCACGGTGTTGCCGTCCAGGCTGGGCTGGTCGGGTACGCGATAGAGCAGTTCGTGCAACGAGGTGCCGCTGAAGGTCGCCGCCAGGTGCCGGTCCGAGGTGGTCGCCAGGCTCATGCCGCTGGCCTTGGGCATGCCCTGCCCCAGGGCGCTGGCCAGTTCGCTGGAAAAATCGAAATCGCGGGCGCGGTAGCCCGGCGTGTCGGCGTTGGCGATGTTGTTGGCCAGCACTTGCTGACGCTCGGCGCGCAGGCTCAAGGCGGCCTGCTGGAAGCTGAGCTCGTTGTCGAGCTTGTCGATCATGCTGGCGGCCTCCGACTCGGTTTGGGGGGTGAGGCGCGCAGAGTAGTCGCAAGGTTGCCAAGCCAAAGGCCGAAACAGACACGCATTTATCGAGCACTTCCGACCTTGCATCGCGGCGCCGCGCTCTAGAATCACCTGCACGACCCCTCGACGAATTCGCCCATGACGACTCGCCCTACCCGCGCCGCGCGCGCCCGGCTCGCCACTGCCAGCGCCTGCCTGAGTGCGCTGCTGTGGCTGCCGCAAAGCCCCCTGGCCGTGGCCGACCCGGCCCTGGAGCAGGCCCGTATCCGCGAGCTGCTGACCGCGGCCCTGCCGGCCCACGCCAACCACCCGCAGATCGAGCTGAGCAACCTGGCAGCGGCCTGCGAGGACCCGCGCCCGTTCCTCACCCACCCCGAGCAGCGCAGCTATGGCCGGGTGCTGGTGGGCGTGCGCTGCGGGCGCGCGTTGCACTACGTGCAGGCAAAGGTGTCAGTGATGGGGACCTACGTGGTCAGCCAGCAGAACCTGGCGGCCACCCAGGTGATCGAAGCCGACATGCTGGCCCTCAGGACCGGCGCCCTGGAGAAGCTGCCGGCCAACACTGCGCTGAGCGTCAAGGAGGTGGTGGGGCTACGCGCGGGCCACGCGTTCAAGGCCTCGGCGCCGCTGATCACCACGGCGCTGCGCAAGACCTGGCTGGTGGAGCAGAACCATCCGGTGGCCATGCAGTTTCGCGGCGCCGGCTTCACCTTGAGCCGCCAGGGCAAGGCCCTGGATAACGGTTACCTGGGCGACGAGGTGCGCGTGGTGGCCGAGCGCGGCAAGCTGCTGCGCGGCAAAGTGACCGGGCCTGATCAACTGCTGGTACGCGATTGAACGTGCCACATATTTGAAACACAGGCGTTCAAGTTCAATCACCCAATGCCGATAGTGGGCAAAAGGGACACTATGAAAATTCGACCGTGAAAATAATCAGCACTGCGCTCAGCAACACACTGCCCAATACCGACCTCTCGGCCAACAATCGGCTGCAGAAAAGTGAGGCCAGTGACACGGATCCGGCGGTCAGCAACACGCTGGAATTAAACGAAAGCCTCTACGGCTCGGACGCGTCCACTGCCGATATCGACATGAATCGGGTGAACGAGATTCGCCAGTCGATCAGCGATGGTTCGCTGCAGATCGACTCGTCGCGGATCTTCGATGGCATGGCCGAAAGTGTGATGGAAATGAATGGGCAAGCACCCGAGTGAAAAACGGCCGCCGGCCGGACAAGACATCGCCAGGGGCCTGGCGCGCCACCTGCAACGCCAGCAGGTGGCCGCGCAGCGCCTGCTGACGTTGCTGGAACAGGAACGCCTGGCGCTGGCCGGGCCGAAGATCGATGGCGAGCGGCTGACCGAGCTGAGCATCGCCAAGCAGACGATCCTAGAAGACCTGGAGCAGCTGGAAACCACCCGCCGCCGCGCCCAGCGCTCGCTGGGCCATGCGCCCGACCACCACGGCGCCATGCAGCTGGCCCGGGACCAGGGCTGCCTGCCCGCCTGGACGCGCCTGCAGGACCTGGCCGCCCGCGCGCAGCACCTCAACCAGTTCAACGGCGACATGCTGCGGGTGCGCCAGCAGCAGAACCAGCGCATCCTCAACTACCTCAACGAGGCCACCGGCCGCACCCTGTACGGCCCCGACGGTCGCCACGCCGGGCACTCAGGCCGGGCATGAACTGCCGGCCGCCAGCACGCGGTCGAACAGCGCGCGCATGGTGGTGGCCCGCAGCGGTTTCTGCACGATGCCCAGCAGTGGCTGGGCCGGGCGCCGCACCAGGCTGGCCAGCAGCGCCGGCGCCGGCACCTGGCCGTCGGACAGCAGAATCAGGTGCCTGACCTTGCGGTCGGCGTACACCAGTTCCGCCAGCTCCAGGTCGCTCATGTCGAAGGTCCCCACGCTGCAGATCGCCACGTCGAAGTGCTCGCGGCTGCTGCGCAGCACCCGCGCCAGTTCGTCCTGGCTCATGACCGGGGTCAGGTAGTGGCAGCCCAGGTCGTAGAGCAGGGTCTGGGTGTCGAACAGTTGGAAGGCGTGCGGTTCTATCAGCAGAATCCGTAGCCTGGAATTCTCTAGCAGCTCTCGATCAGTCACGGCAAACCCCGTATGCATGGATGGCTTGCGCACGGAGGTTAATAGCGGGTTGGCGCCAGCCATCGAAAGAACACGGGGCCAAAAACCCATCAGTTCGCGCCTCTACCCGCGCACCAGCATGGCGGCGGCAGCGGCGGCCATGATCAGGGCCGCGCCGCGAAACAGGCGCTGCTGGGCGCGCAGGCTCGACAGCAGGTGGCGGATGCGCACGGCGCCGAACACGAACAGCGCACCCACGGCCAGCAGCACGGCGATGGTCAGCGGCACCAGCATGAAGGCCCAAGCCTGCAATGACACCGCCTCCAGATTGATCACCAGCGGCAGCAAGGCCAGGTAGAAGGCGATGGTCTTGGGGTTGCCCAGGGTGATGGTCAACCCGGACAGGGCCGCCGACAGCAGTTCCTTGCGCGGCACCGCCCTGCCCGTCTCGATGGCCTGGTGCTGGGCGCGCCAGAACTGCCAGGCCAGGTAGGCCAGGTACAGCGCCACGCCCCAGCGCACCAGCTGGAACAGGGCGTGGAAGTGTTCGGCGATCATCGCCAGGCCAAACACGGCCAGCGACAGGTAGGTCAGGTCGCCGAGAATCAGCCCGCCCAGCAGGCAGAAGCCCGACAGCGCGCCGCCGCTGACGCTGCGCGCCACCAGCGCGGCCATGCCGGGGCCGGGGATGGCGGCGGCCACACCCAGGGCGGCGCTGTAGGTGAGTACTTGGGACAGGTCGAGCATGGGGCATTCCTCCTTGGCTGGGTGGGAAAAATGCTAGCGCGTGGCGGCTGGAAAATTATTCCTGTGTTTGCCCAGAAACCGGCTATTTTGGGCAGATGTTACCCGCCAGATGGATTGAGCAGGAATTTATGACCAACCAGACGTTAAGCGCCCTGGACGTGAAGCTGCTGACCGCCCTGCAGCAGGACGGCCGCATGACCAACCAGACCCTGGCCGATGCGCTGGGCGTGTCCGCCTCGCCATGCTGGCGGCGCGTGCGGCACCTGGAAGAGCACCGCTTCATCCTCGGCTACCGGGCGGTGCTGGACCGGCGCAAGATCGGCCTGGGGGTGATGGTGTTCATCCGGGTGAGCATCGACAGCCACAGCGAAGCCGAGGCCAGGAAGTTCGAGCAGGAGGTGATGCAGCTGGAGGATGTGGTGGCCTGCTACAGCATCGGCGGCGATGCCGATTTCCTGCTGCAGGTGGTGGCCCGCGACCTGGACCAGTTCGCCGACTTCGCCATGTCGGTGGTGCGGCGCCTGCCGGGCATCAAGGAGATGCAGAGCATGTTCGTGCTCAAGGAGATCAAGCCGTTCGTGGCGTTCCCGGTGAAGCGCCCCGCAACCGCGTAGCCGTAGCTGTCTTTGTGGGAGCTGGCTTGCCAGCGAGCTTTTAGGTCCTCAAAAGCTCGCTGGCAAGCCAGCTCCCACATAGGTCAGATGGCGACCGGGGCCTTGATGCCCGGGTGCGGGTCGTAGCCGACGATCTCGAAGTCTTCGAACTTGTAGTCGTAGATCGACGCCGGCTTGCGCTTGATGTTCAGCGTCGGCAGCTTGCGCGGCTCGCGGGCCAGCTGGGTCTGGATCTGTTCCATGTGGTTGGCGTAGGCGTGGGTGTCGCCGGTGGTGACGATGATCTCATGGGGGATCAGGTCGCACTGCTGCGCCAGCATGTGGGTCAGCAAAGCCAGGGCCGCGGTGTTGTACGGCAGGCCCAGGAACACGTCGGAGCTGCGGATGTACAGCTGCATCGACAGGTGCCCTTCGTTGACGAAGGCCTGGTACAGCAGGTGGCACGGCGGCAGCGCCTGGCGGCCTTCGGCGGCGTTCTGCTGCGGGCTCTTGGCCTCGTCGGGCAGGTATTCAACGTTCCAGCCGTGGAACAGGATGCGACGGCTGTTGGGGTTGTTCTTCAGGGTGTCGACCATGTAGTCGATCTGGTTGATGGTCTTGCCATCCTTGGTCGGCCAGGCGGTCCACTGCTCGCCGTACACCGGGCCCAGGTCACCGCTCTCGGTGGCCCACTCGTCCCAGATGGTGACGCCGTTTTCGTTCAGCCACTTCACGTTGGTGTTGCCGCTGAGCATCCAGATCAGCTCGTTGGCGATGCTCTTGAAGTGCAGCTTCTTGGTGGTCAGCAGCGGGAAGCCATCGGCCAGGTTGTGACGGAACTGGCGCGCGAAGACGGCCTTGGTGCCGGTGCCGGTCCGATCACCCTTGGTCACGCCGTTGGTGATCACATCGGTCAGGAGATCCAGGTACGCTTTCATTGAGGCCTCAAGTCGGTCGCCAGCAGCAGCGACCGTTTGCAGAAAAAGAAAAAGGCGGGGCTTTCGCCCCGCCCGTCCATCATACCGCGGCGTTTTTCGGCGCGGTGGGCCGGTTGTAGGCCCACCAGATCAACCCTAGCCCACCGAGGATCATCGGGATGCAGAGGATCTGGCCCATGGTGACCCAGCCGAACGCCAGGTAGCCCAGTTGCGCGTCGGGCACGCGGACGAACTCGACGATGAAACGGAAGATGCCGTAGAACAGCGCGAACATGCCCGACACCGCCATGGTGGGGCGCGGCTTGCGCGAGAACAGCCACAGGATAATGAACAGCGCCACGCCTTCAAGGGCAAACTGGTACAGCTGCGACGGATGGCGTGGCAGCTGGGCCGGGTCGCTCAGCGGCGGGAAGATCATCGCCCACGGCACGTCGGTGGGCTTGCCCCACAGTTCGCCGTTGATGAAGTTGCCGATGCGCCCGGCGCCCAGGCCGATCGGTACCAGCGGGGCAATGAAGTCCATCAGTTCGAAGAACGACTTGCCGTTCTTGCGCCCGAACCACCAGGTGGCCAGCATCACGCCGATCAGGCCGCCGTGGAACGCCATGCCGCCCTTCCACACCTCGAAGATCAGCGTGGGGTTGTCGATGTACACCTTCAGGTCGTAGAACAGCACGTAGCCCAGGCGCCCGCCGACGATCACGCCCATGGCGCACCAGAACACCAGGTCGGAGAGTTTCTCCTTGGTCCAGGTGGGGTCGAAGCGGTTCAGGCGGCTGGAGGCCAGCAGCCAGGCGCTGCCGATGCCGATCAGGTACATCAGGCCGTACCAGTGGATTTGAAGCGGTCCGATGGCGACCGCCACCGGATTGATCTGCGGGTAAGGCAGCATTGCGACTCCTTGACGTGGACAGGCGGCGGGATCACCCCTGCGTTCCCGGATGGCCACGAGGGGCGGGAAAACCCGAGACTATGCCCGGCCCGACAGCCCGTTGCCATGAAACTTGTGTCAGTGAAAACTGGAGCGCATGGTAACGGATAGGACCCGTCGCCTCTACTGTGCAGGGACGGAGTGCGGGTACAGTGAAACAAAACACAAGGCTGACCTAATGTGTCTGATCGTATTCGCCTGGCGCCCCGGGCACCCCGTGCCGCTGGTGCTGGCCGCCAACCGCGACGAATTCTACGCCCGCCCCAGCCTGCCGCTGGGCCACTGGCAGGACGCCGAGGGCGTGCACGCCGGCCGCGACCTGGAAGCCGGCGGCACCTGGCTGGGGCTGGGGCCGAACGGGCGCTTTGCCGCCCTGACCAACATTCGCGACCCCGGCCAGCCCCTGGGCCGGCGCTCGCGCGGCGACCTGGTTGCGCGTTTTCTGACCAGCCAGGTGTCGATTGATCAATACCTGGACGACATCGGCAGCCGTGCCGGCGAGTATTCGGGGTTCAACCTGCTGCTGGGGGCGGCCGGGCGGCTGTGCTATTTCAACCAGCGTGAACGCCTGCCCCGGGAGCTGGCCAGCGGCGTGTACGGGCTGTCCAACGCCGGGCTGGACACGCCATGGCCGAAACTGCTGAAGGCGAAGGCGGCGTTGGCGGCGCAAGTGGATGATCCCCGGCCTGAAGGGCTGCTGGCCCTGCTGCGGGACCCGGAGCGCGCTGCCGATGGCGCCCTGCCCGACACCGGCGTGGGCCTGGCGACCGAGTCGTTGCTGTCGAGCGTGTTCATCGCCAGCGAGAACTACGGCACCCGGGCGAGCACGGCGCTGATCGTGCGCGCCGAGGGTTCGCGGCGCATCGTGGAGCGCAGCTTCGGGCCGTATGGCGGGGCGTTGGGGGAGGTGGACCTGAGCCTGTAGTGCACACTGCGTAGCCGCTGCCGAAGGCTGCGCTGGCCCTCGTCCACGCTGAAGATCTTCAGGGTATCCAAGGGCCAGCGCAGCCTATCGGCAGCGGCTACGGGGGTTGGGCGGCGTCAGGGCCTACAGGGTCTTCGGCGCAGCCGGATTAATCATCCGCGCCAGGCCCAGGTTCTTCAGCGCCAACTGCAGCGAGCTGTGGATAACCTGCGGGTTGTCGATCTTCATCAGTTGCGCCAGCAGTTCCTTGGCCTTGCCCAGGCTGATCTGGCGCAGCATCCACTTCACCTTCGGCAGGTTGGTGGCGTTCATCGACAGGCTGTCGAAGCCCATGGCCATCAGCAGCACCGCGGCCGCCGGGTCGCCGGCCATCTCGCCGCAGATGCTCACCGGCTTGCCTTCGGCATGAGCCTCGGTGACCACGTGTTGCAGGGCCTGTAGCACCGCCGGGTGCAGGTAGTCGTAGAGGTCGGCCACCCGCGGGTTGTTGCGGTCCACGGCCAGCAGGTACTGGGTCAGGTCGTTGGAGCCCACCGACAGGAAGTCCACCTGGCGCGCCAATTCACGGGTCAGGTACACCGCCGCCGGAATCTCGATCATCACGCCCACGGGCGGCATCGGCACGTCGGTGCCTTCGTCGCGCACCTCGCCCCAGGCCCGGTGGATCAGGTGCAGGGCTTCTTCGGTCTCGTGGGTGCCGGAGATCATCGGCAGCAGGATGCGCAGGTTGTTCAGGCCCTCGCTGGCCTTGAGCATGGCGCGGGTCTGCACCAGGAAGATTTCCGGGTGGTCGAGGGTAACGCGAATGCCGCGCCAGCCCAGGAACGGGTTGTCTTCCTTGATGGGGAAGTAGGACAGCGCCTTGTCACCGCCGATGTCCAGGCTGCGCATGGTCACCGGCAGCGGGTGGAAGGCCGCCAGCTGCTCACGGTAGATGGCCAGCTGTTCCTTCTCGCTGGGGAAGCGCTGGTTGATCATGAACGGCACTTCGGTGCGGTACAGGCCCACGCCCTCGGCGCCGCGCTGCTGGGCACGGGCCACGTCGGCGAGCAGGCCGGTGTTCACCCACAGCGGCATGCGGTGGCCGTCCAGGGTCACGCACGGCAATTCGCGCAGGGCGTCGAGGCCCTGGGCCAGCTGGCGTTCTTCCTCGACCACTTCGGCGAACTGCTTGGCCAGCACCTCGCTGGGGTTGGTGTAGACCTCGCCCTTGTAGCCGTCGACGATCATCTGGATGCCGTCGACCTTCGAGTACGGCAGGTCCACCAGGCCCATCACCGTCGGGATGCCCATGGCCCGGGCCAGGATGGCGACGTGGGAGTTGCCCGAGCCAAGCACCGAAATCAGGCCCACGAGCTTGCCTTCCGGCACCTCGCCAAGCATGGCCGGCGAGAGTTCTTCGCTGATCAGGATGGTATTGTCGGGGTAAACCAGGGTTTGTTGCCGGGCTTCCTGCAGGTAGGCCAGCAGGCGGCGGCCCAGGTCCTTGACGTCCGAGGCGCGCTCGCGCAGGTAGGCGTCGTCCATCAGTTCGAAACGGTTGACGTGCTCGGTGACCACCTGGCGCAGGGCGCCCTGGGCCCACTGGCCGGTCTTGATGACGTTGGTCACCTCGCTGCCCAGCGAGGCGTCGTCGAGCATCATCAGGTAGACGTCGAACAGCGCGCGCTCTTCGGGGCGCAATTGCGTGGCCAACTTCGCCGAAAGGGTGCGCATGTCGTTGCGAACGCCTTCCAGCGCGGTCTGGAACAGTTCCAGTTCGGCCTTGATGTCGGTGACGGTCTTGTCGGGCACCACGTCGAGGTCGGCGGGCGGCAGCATGACCACCGCGGTACCCACGGCGGCGCCGGGCGAACCCGGCACGCCAACGAACTTGGCCTCCTGGATGCCCTTGCCCTGGCGCCCCAGGCCCCGGATCGAGCCGGTGGCCTCAGCGTGGGCAATGACGCCGGCCAATTGCGCGCTCATGGTGACCAGGAAGGCTTCTTCGCCCTCGTCGAACTGACGCCGCTCCTTTTGCTGGATAACCAGTACCCCCACCACGCGGCGGTGGTGAATGATCGGTGCGCCCAAGAAGGAGGCGAAGCGTTCCTCGCCGGTCTCGGCGAAGTAGCGATAACGGGGGTGGTCGGCGGCGTTTTCCAGGTTCAGCGGTTCTTCGCGCGTGCCCACCAGGCCCACCAGGCCTTCGTTGGGGGCCATGCTGACCTTGCCGATGGAGCGCTTGTTCAAGCCCTCGGTGGCCATCAGCACGAAACGGTTGGTTTCCGGGTCCAGCAGGTAGACCGAACAGACCTGGCTGCCCATGGCCTCTTTGACGCGCAGCACAATGATCCCCAACGCCGTCTTGAGATCCTTGGCGGAGTTGACTTCCTGGACGATCTTGCGCAGCGTATTGAGCATGGCTCGGGGTCGAACTCCGTCGTCAGTCGCGCGCCAGCAGGCGCGGGGCAAGCTCTTTGAGAGCGCGGCGATACACCTCGCGCTTGAATGTCACCACCTGGCCAAGCGGGTACCAATAACTGACCCAGCGCCAGCCATCGAATTCCGGTTTACCGGTCAAATCCATCCTCACGCGCTGTTCGTTGGAGACCAGCCGCAAGAGGAACCACTTCTGCTTCTGGCCGATACACAGCGGTTGGCTGTGGGTACGCACCAGGCGTTGAGGTAAACGATAACGCAACCAGCCGCGGGTGCAGGCAAGAATTTCAACATCTTGTCGCTCCAGCCCCACTTCTTCATTCAGCTCGCGGTACAAGGCCTCTTCCGGCGTCTCCTGAGGGTTGATACCTCCCTGTGGAAACTGCCAGGCATCCTGATTGATACGACGAGCCCACAGCACCTGTCCGGCATCATTGGTCAGAATAATGCCGACATTGGGACGGAAACCATCGGGGTCGATCACGGCAGCAACCTCGCAAACGCATGTCTTGGCATTGTTCCACAAAGATCGTCAAGGCAGCAACGCACCCGCATACCTTATGTGCACTGTTGTGAAAAGTCCGTATTCTGTGGGCCTTTTCCTGTTTTCAGACGAGTAACTTCCATGCGCCTGGCTTTATTCGACCTCGACAACACCCTGCTTGGTGGCGACAGCGATCACGCCTGGGGCGACTACCTGTGCGAGCGCGGCATCCTCGACCCGGTGGAATACAAGAACCGCAACGACGCGTTCTACCAGGACTACCTGGCCGGCAAGCTGAACCTGACCGACTACCTGAACTTCAGCCTGGAGATTCTGGCGACCACCGAGATGGCCCAGCTGGCCGAATGGCACGCCGACTTCATGCGCGACTGCGTGGAACCGATCATCCTGCCCAAGGCCCTGGCGCTGCTGCAGCAGCACCGTGACGCCGGCGACAAGCTGCTGATCATCACCGCCACCAACCGCTTCGTCACCGGCCCGATTGCCGAGCGCCTGGGCGTGGACACGCTACTGGCCACCGAATGCGAGATGGTCGACGGCCGCTACACCGGCCGCAGCACCGATGTGCCGTGCTTCCGTGAAGGCAAGGTGACGCGCCTGAACCGCTGGTTGGAAGAGAACGGCTTCGACCTGGAAGGCAGCTACTTCTATAGCGATTCCATGAACGACCTGCCGTTGCTGGAGAAGGTGACCCACCCGGTGGTGGTGGACGCCGACCCGAACCTGCTGGCCGAAGCCCAGCGGCGCGGGTGGAAGGTGATGTCTCTTCGCGATTGATGTGGGCCCATGACGCGGCCTGTGGCCGCTGCTACGGGCCCGTAGCAGCGGCCGAAGGCCGCGTCCAGCCTACACCGGCTTAGCCAGCATCAACGCCAGGATCGCCACCAGCACCACCAGCGACACCGCCGCGAACACCACGCTGAACTTGCGCTGCTTCACCACCTGCACCTGGTTGTAGGCCACGGCCGCCTGCCGCCAGCGAATGGTGCGGCGCACCAGCAGCAGGAACCCCGCCACCCCCACCACGTACAGCACCGAGGCGCCCAGCAGCCAGGCCTGGCCCAGCGGCCAGCCCACGGTGTGCATCATCCACCAGCCGGTGAAGGGAAAGCTCGCGACGCTGACGCCCATCAGAATCCAGGCGTACAGCCACGGCCGTTGCAGGGTCCTGGCGAACGCCGACTTGTCGCCGCCGCGCCAGCCGCGCCAGGTCTGGAACAGCACCGCGGCCACGCTGCCCAACAGCAGCGCGGTGGCGATGCCGTGGAGCATTTTCAGCAGGCTCAGGGTTTCCATGGGGCAGCTCCTGTGCGGGTGTCGATGCTCTACAGCCTAGCAGTCAGCCCAGGAACAGGCGGTAGGCCGGGTTGTCGGTCTCGTCCCAGAACGGATAGCCGATCTCGGTCAACGCGGCAGCCACTTCCCCACGCTGCTCGGCCGGCACCTGCAGGCCTGCTACCACGCGGCCATCGGCGGCGCCGTGGTTGCGGTAGTGGAACATCGAGATGTTCCAGCGCCCGCCCAGCTTGTTGAGGAAGTTGAACAACGCGCCCGGACGCTCCGGGAACTCGAAGCGCAGCACCATCTCGTCGCTGACCTGCACGGCGTGGCCGCCGACCATGTGGCGGATGTGCAGCTTGGCCAGTTCGTTGTCGGTCAGGTCCAGCACCGGGAAGCCCTGCTCGCTCAGGCTGGCCACCAGGGCCGCGCGCGGGTCGGTGTCCGGGTGGGTCTGCACGCCAACGAAGATGTGCGCCTCGCGCCCGGTGTTGTAGCGGTAGTTGAATTCGGTGATCTGGCGCTTGCCGATGGCCTCGCAGAAGGCCTTGAAGCTGCCCGGCTGCTCGGGGATGGTCACGGCGATGACGGCTTCGCGGCCTTCGCCCAGCTCGGCGCGCTCGGCCACGTGGCGCAGGCGGTCGAAGTTGACGTTGGCGCCCGAATCGATGGCCACCAGGGTCTGGCCGCTGACGCCGCGCAGTTCCACGTATTTCTTGATGCCAGCCACGCCCAGGGCGCCTGCTGGCTCGGTGATCGAGCGGGTATCGTCGTAGATATCCTTGATTGCCGCGCAGATTTCGTCGGTGCTGACGGTGATCACTTCGTCGACGTAATCCTTGCAGATGTCGAAGGTGTGCTGGCCGATCTGGGCCACCGCCACGCCGTCGGCGAAGATGCCCACGGTTGGCAGCACCACGCGCTCGCCGGCAGCCATGGCCGCCTGCAGGCAGTTGGAGTCATCGGGTTCGACACCGATGATCTTGATTTCCGGGCGCAGGTATTTCACGTACGCGGCGATGCCGGCGATCAGGCCGCCGCCGCCCACCGGCACGAAGATGGCGTCGAGCTGGCCAGGGTGCTGGCGCAGGATCTCCATGGCCACGGTGCCCTGGCCGGCAATGGTGTGCGGGTCGTCGTAGGGGTGGATGTAGACGTAGCCCTTCTCGTCCACCAGCTTCAGCGAATAGGCCAGCGCCTCGGGGAACGAATCGCCGTGCAGCACGACCTTGCCGCCGCGCGAGCGCACGCCCTCGACCTTGATTTCGGGGGTGGTCTTGGGCATCACGATGGTGGCCTTCACGCCCATTTCCCGTGCGGCCAGGGCCAGGCCCTGGGCATGGTTGCCCGCCGAGGCGGTGACCACGCCACGGGCACGTTCTTCGTCGCTCAACTGCGCCAGCTTGTTGTAGGCGCCGCGGATCTTGAAGGAAAACACCGGCTGCAGGTCTTCGCGCTTGAGCAGAATATGGTTGCCAAGGCGTTTGGACAGCTGGCCGGCGGCCTGCAGGGGAGTTTCCACGGCAACGTCATAGACGCGCGAGGTGAGGATCTTCTTAACGTACTGTTCGAGCATCGGAAGCATCACTGGCGGTTGAGCAAGACCTGCGAGTCTACCCCAGCGTTCCAGCCAAGGACCACAGCAAAGGGGTATAATGCCGCCCTTCCCCCCGCCTTTTATGCCCGCTCCGGAGCCCGCATGACCCAGGACCAACTCAAACAGGCCGTCGCCCAGGCTGCTGTCGACTTCATTCTGCCCAAGCTGGACGACAAGAGCATCGTCGGCGTCGGCACCGGCTCGACCGCCAACTGCTTCATCGACGCCCTGGCCCAGCACAAGGGTGCCTTCGACGGCGCCGTTGCCAGCTCCGAAGCCACTGCCGCGCGCCTGAAGGGCCACGGTATCCCGGTGTATGAACTGAACACGGTCAGCGACCTGGAGTTCTACGTGGACGGCGCCGACGAGAGCGACGAGAAGCTGAACCTGATCAAGGGCGGCGGCGCGGCCCTGACTCGCGAGAAAATCGTCGCGGCCGTGGCCAAGACCTTCATCTGCATCGCCGACGCCAGCAAGCTGGTACCGGTGCTGGGCGCCTTCCCGCTGCCGGTCGAGGTCATCCCCATGGCCCGCAGCCACGTGGCCCGCGAGCTGGTGAAACTGGGCGGCGACCCGGTGTACCGTGAAGGCGTGATCACTGACAACGGCAACATCATCCTCGACGTGCACAACATGCAGATCACCGACCCGGTGGCGCTGGAAGCGCAGATCAACGCCATCGTTGGCGTGGTGACCAACGGCCTGTTCGCGGCGCGCCCGGCTGACCTGCTGTTGCTGGGGACTTCGGAAGGCGTGAAGAGCCTGCGCTGACGGGTACCGCACAAAACGTAGCCGCTGCCGCAGGCTGCGCTGGCCCTGATGAACACTGGAGATCTCCAGCGTGGCTGAGGGCCAGCGCAGCCTGCGGCAGCGGCTACGGGATGTTACGCGTCAGGCTTCAGAACTTGCGAAACACGTAGAACAGGTTCGGCTCGCTGACCATGTAGATAGTCCCGCTTTCGTCCATCGCCACGCCCTCGGCGCGGGGGATGGTGTCTTTCAGGCCGTTCATGCCGCCCAGCAGGGTCATGAAGCTGACCTGCTTGCCCGTAGGGTCCAGCTCCAGCAGCATGTGCGAATCCGCCGACAACACCAGGGTGTTGCCCGTGCGCGGGTCCACGCCCAGCGCCGACAGGTTGCGCAGGTTCAGCGTGGTGTAGGCCAGTTTCACCTTGTCACCCTGCCATTTGCCCTCGGCATCGCTCTTGAGGGTGAACATCGCCGCCGGGCGCTCTTCGCCCAGCAGGATCTGGCCGCGGCGCGGGTCCCAGGCGATGCCTTCGAAGCCCTTGTTCTGGTTGGCCGATGGCCCCAGGTCGAACTGCGGCCAGTCCGCCAGGTTCAGCGCCTTGGTGTCCGGGGTCACCTGCACCACGGTCATCAGGTGCTGGCGCTCGTCGGTAATGGCCATGCGGCCGCCGCTCAGGTAGGCCACGCCCTCGGGATTGGACCAGCCGTTAAGCGGCATCTTGCGCAGCACGTCACCTTCCAGGTTCAGCTCCACCAGGAAGGCGTTCTTGCCCATCACCGAGAACAGGGTCTTGGTCTCGGGGTTGTAGGTCAGGTCCGAGGCTTCGTCCTTTTCCATGCCCGGCAGCAGCTTGCCGTCGATGAAGGCGTGGTAGTCCGGCAGCCACACGGCGGCGTCGCGTTCAGCCTGCGGGGTCAGGCGCTCGACCACCCACAGCTTGGCGCGGGCGTCCCAGTGCATGACGGCGGCGACCACATAGGCCACCACCACCAGCAACAACCAGACGTACCAGCGCTGCAACAGGCGTGGCTTGCGCGAGGGCGCAGGCAAGGAATTGGAAGGGGATACGGCCATGTGGAGGGGTTCCTGAAAAATGCGGCGAGCCTGGCGCGCAAGGGGCGCGCCAGGCGATTAAGCCGCATTATCCAAATGGCGTGTTAAAAAAGTGCAAAAAGCGCCGATCAGGCAACAACCGTCTCGAAGCGGCTGGCACCCGGCAGCTCCAGCACCAGCTGGTCGCCAGGGTTCAGCGCGCCCACGCCTGCGGGGGTGCCGGTCATGATCACGTCACCGGCCTGCAGCGAGAAGTGCGCGGCCATGTACTGGATCATCGGCACGATGGGGTTGAGCATCAGGTTGCTGTTGCCGTCCTGGCGCACTTCACCGTTGATGGTCAGGCGTACGGGGATGTCGGTCACGTCCGGGAAGCTGCTGGCCACCACGAACGGCGTCAGCACGCAGGCGCCGTCGAAGGCCTTGGCCAGCTCCCACGGCAGGCCCTTCTCCTTGAGCTTGCTCTGCACGTCGCGCAGAGTCAGGTCCAGGGCCGGGGCGTAGCCGGAAATGGCGTCCAGCACCTCTTCCTCGCTGGGCCTGGTGGACAGCGGCTTGCCCAGCAGCACGGCGATTTCCGCCTCGTAGTGCACCGAACCGCGCTCGGTGGGGATGCTGAAGCCGCCTTCGGCCGCCACCACGCAGCTGCCCGGCTTGATGAACAGCAGCGGCTCGGTGGGCACCGGGTTGTTCAGCTCCTTGGCGTGCTCGGCGTAGTTGCGCCCGATACACACCACCTTGCCCACCGGGAAGTGGATGCGGGTACCGTCAACGTATTGATGCTGATAGCTCATGACCGACTCCTTGATTGATCAAACCGGGAAGATCTTGCCTGGGTTCATGATGCCATTGGGGTCGAACACCGCCTTCAGGGCCTTCATGTAGTCGATTTCGGCGGGCGAGCGGCTGTAGTCCAGGTAGTCGCGCTTGACCAGGCCCACGCCGTGCTCGGCCGAGATCGAGCCGTTGTACTTCTGCACCGTCTCGAACACTGCGGTGTTCACCACCGCGCACTTGGCGAAGAACTCCTCCTTGCTCAGGTCCTCGGGCTTGAGAATGTTCAGGTGCAGGTTGCCGTCGCCGATGTGGCCGTACCAGACCACTTCGAAGTCTGGGTAGCTTTCGCTGACGATCGCGTCGATGTCCTTGAGGAACGCCGGCACTTGCGCCACGGTCACCGAGATATCGTTCTTGTACGGGGTGCGGTGCGAGATGGTCTCGGAGATGTACTCACGCAGCTTCCACAGGTTGGCCAACTGTTGCTCGCTCTGGCTCATTACCCCGTCCACCACCCAGCCCTGCTCCACGCAGTGCTCGAAGGTGGCCAGCGCCTCGTTGGAGACCTCCTCGGTGGTGGCCTCGAATTCCAGCAGCGCGTAGAACGGGCACTCGGTGGCGAACGGCGGCGGCACGTCACCACGGGCCATGACCTTGGCCAGCGCCTTGTCGGAGAAGAATTCGAACGCCGTGAGATCCAGTTTGCCGCGGAACGCGTGCAATACCGGCATGATCGAGTCAAAGTCCGGGGTACCCAGCACCATGGCGGTGAGGTTCTTCGGCGCCCGGTCCAGGCGCATGGTGGCTTCCACCACGAAGCCCAGGGTGCCTTCGGCGCCGATGAACAGCTGGCGCATGTCGTAGCCGGTGGCGTTCTTGATCAGGTCCTTGTTCAGCTCCAGCAGGTCGCCCTTGCCGGTGACTACCTTGAGGCCGGCCACCCAGTTGCGGGTCATGCCGTAGCGAATCACCTTGATCCCGCCGGCATTGGTGCCGATATTGCCGCCAATCTGGCTTGAACCTGAAGAGGCGAAGTCCACCGGATAATACAGGTCGTGGTCCTTGGCCAGGTTCTGCAACTGCTTGGTGATGACCCCCGGCTGGCAGACCACGGTCCGATCAACGGTATCCACCGCGCCGATGCGGTTCATGTAGTCGAACGACACGACAACTTCGCCATTGGCTGCCACGGCCGCGGCAGAAAGGCCGGTGCGGCCGCCCGACGGCACCAGCGCCACCTGGTGGGCATTGGCCCAGCGCACGATGGCCTGCACTTGCTCGATGGTCTTGGGGAACACGATTGCACTGGGGGCCGGGGCGAATTGTTTCGTCCAGTCCTTGCCATAAGCCTCGAGAGAATCGGCGTCGGTGAGTACCTTGCCGGGTTCAACCAGGGTCTGAAGCTCTTCAAGAAACGCAGGATGGGTCATCGCAGAACTCTCGAACTATTCATAGTCACCCTGAGCACACTTCACGTCCCAGGGATGGGCTTATCAAGGGGGGGATATGCTAGCATACGCCCCCCGCTAACCGCGCTTGGCGCCGTTTCGCGACCCGCTTCATACCCCCTGCCATTTTTTCTCCGGGACACAGGTTTACGCAGATGAGCAAGACTTCTCTCGATAAGAGCAAGATCAAGTTCCTTCTTCTCGAAGGCGTCCACCAATCCGCCGTCGACGTCCTCAAGGCCGCCGGGTACACGAATATCGAGTACCACATCAAGGCGCTGCCTGAGGCCGAGCTGAAGGAAAAGATCGCCGATGCACACTTCATCGGTATCCGCTCCCGCACCCAGCTGACCGAAGAGCTCTTCGATTGCGCGAAAAAGCTGGTGGCTGTCGGCTGCTTCTGCATCGGCACCAACCAGGTTGACCTGGACGCGGCCCGCGAGCGCGGCATCGCCGTGTTCAACGCCCCGTACTCCAACACCCGTTCGGTAGCCGAACTGGTGCTGGCCGAGGCCATCCTGCTGCTGCGCGGCATCCCGGAGAAGAACGCTTCCTGCCACCGCGGTGGCTGGATCAAGAGCGCGGCCAACTCCTTCGAGATCCGTGGCAAGAAGCTGGGCATCGTCGGCTACGGCTCGATCGGTACCCAACTGTCGGTACTGGCCGAAAGCCTGGGCATGCAGGTGTTCTTCTACGACACCATCACCAAGCTGCCGCTGGGCAACGCCACCCAGGTAGCCAGCCTGACCGAGCTGCTGGGCATGTCCGACATCGTCTCGCTGCACGTGCCTGAAACCGCTGCCACCCAGTGGATGATGGGCGAGAAGGAAATCCGCGCCATCAAGAAGGGCGGCATCCTGATCAACGCCGCGCGCGGCACCGTGGTCGAGTTGGACCACCTGGCCGAAGCCATCAAGGACAAGCACCTGATCGGCGCCGCCATCGACGTGTTCCCGGTGGAGCCACGCTCCAACGACGACATCTTCGAAAGCCCGCTGCGTGGCCTGGACAACGTGATCCTGACCCCGCACATCGGTGGTTCCACCGCCGAAGCCCAGGCCAACATCGGCCTGGAAGTGGCCGAGAAGCTGGTCAAGTACAGCGACAACGGTACCTCGGTGTCGTCGGTCAACTTCCCTGAAGTGGCCCTGCCGGCTCACCCGGGCAAGCACCGCCTGCTGCACATCCACGAGAACATCCCGGGCGTGCTGAGCGAGATCAACAAGGTCTTCGCCGAAAACGGCATCAACATCTCCGGTCAGTTCCTGCAGACCAACGAGAAAGTCGGTTACGTGGTGATCGACGTCGACGCCGAGTACTCGGACCTGGCCCAGGCCAAGCTGCAACAGATCAACGGCACCATCCGTAGCCGCGTACTGTTCTAAGCAAGCCTGCGTCATGAAAAAGGGAGGCCCTCGGGCCTCCCTTTTTTTGTTGCCGTGACGCCTACTTCACGGTAACGGTGATCTTCTTCGATTCCACCGCCGGCTTGAACGGCACGTGGAAGCGGTCGGCCAGCAGCAGTTGCAGGGTGTGCTTGCCCGGGGCCAGGGTCAGGGTGGTTTCGGTCTGGGCCTTGCCGAAGTGCAGGATGTGGTCAGTCACGGCCAAAGGCTGGTTGGCTGGCGGCTGCTGGTCGACGTCTACCAGCAGGTGGTGGTGGCCGGTGTTGGGCGTGGGGTCGCCAGCGGGGGCCAGCTTCATGCCTTCGATGCCGAATTTCACCGTGAAGGTCTTGTCGACGGTGGCGCCGTCGGCTGGGGAAACGATGAACACCTTGGCGCCCGCCGGGGCTTCGACGCTTTTCAGGTCATCGGCAGTGGCCAGCAGCGAGGCACCCATCAGCAGGCCGGCAACGGCGGCGCGGGAAAATAGCGATTTCATTTGGGGTCTCCAGGAAACGGTTCTGGTTTTGTCTGGAATACCTTAGACGAAATAACCCACTTGGGCGCTCTGGAATGCGCCCCCGAAAGCATGTTTCATGCAAACCGGGGTGTGGGAGCTGGCTTGCCAGCGAGCTGTTGGAGCGGAACAAAATCTCGCTGGCAAGCCAGCTCCCACAGGTAATCAGCCAGCCATTTCGATGGCTTTCAAAGCCTTGTCAGCCTCAGCCAATTCAAGCTCGCTGAACACCTGCACGCCTTCACGGCGCAGCAACGCCGCCGTCACGCCCTCGCCTGTGACCTTGGTGGCGGTAAAACTGCCGTCGTAGGTCAGCAGGTTGCCGCACGACGGGCTGTTGGCCTTGAGCACCGCGATACGAATGCCGTGCCGGCGCACGGCCTCCAGCGCCAGCTGCGCGCCGCGCATGAACGCCTCGGTGAAATCCTCGCCCGCCTGGGTCAGCACGCGGGCCTGGCCTTCCAGCACCTGCACGCCCTGCCCGCCGGGAATCTCCGCTGCAGGGCGTGGGGTGGGCAGGCCGCCGGCCACTTCCGGGCACAGGCCGACGATGCGGCCCTCGGCAAGCCACAGGTCCAGCTGGTCGAACGGCCCGCTGGCACCGCCGTCGTAGCGCACGCGGTGGCCCAGCAGGCAACGGCTGACCAGGATCTTGTGCATGTCAGAACGGCTCGTTGCCACGGCGGCGGAACCAGCCGGTCAGCGACAGGCGGTCCTGGGCGGCGGGCAGCACTTCGTGGGGCACCTCGCCCGAGAGGAACACCACCAGGCAGCCACCCACCGGCGCCACGTCGTGCTCGCGTCCTTCTTCCAGGTACATGCGCAGCTGGCCGCCATGCTCCGGCACCCAGGCGTCGTTGAGGTAGACCACGGCCGAAACCATGCGCCGGTCATCATCGCGGAAGCGGTCGACGTGCTTGCGGTAGAAGGCACCCGGCGGGTAGAGCGCGAAATGGCATTCGAAATCCTCCAAACCCAGGAACAGCCCGCGGTTCAGGGCCTCGCGCAGGGCGTCCATCAGCTCCAGGTAGCGGTCGCTGGGGGCCGAGTCCCCCGGCTCCAGCCACTGGATGCGATCGCCGCGAATGCCTTCGCGAATCTCCTGGGCCGGCCCCCGCCCAACCGCCGCAGGCGCCAGCTCGCCCTGCACGGCACGTCGGCGGCACTCGGCCGCAAGCTCACGGGTCAAAGCCTGTGGCAGGAAGATGTCTTGCTGCGACCAGCCGCGCTCGGCCAGGTCGTCGACGATACGTAACAGCAGCGGATGATCAGAGGATATTTGCATGCCGCGCATAGTATCTATGTGCCCGCAAAACCGACAGAGCCACTTGGCCCCCTGGCTGCAGCACGTCGTTTATGTTGCGCCGGCTGATACGAATTCTCGACAAGACCCCGCCCGGCCAAGGACAATGGCGGCCTGCCGACAGGAGTCCCTGATGCGCCGTTTGTTTTTCCTTTTGATCATGTGCTGCGCCCTGCCCGCGTGGGCAGACAGTCACGACCAGTTGTACAAGGTCGCCGGCTGGCCGGAGCAGCGGGCGCATTTCACCGACGCCCTTAAAGCGGCCCAGCAGCGCTACCAGAACAGTTTGCCCCCCGCGGTTTTCCAGGCCCTGGTCAACAACAGTGACCAGCGCTTCGCCCCCCAGGCCATGGACCAGCGCGCCGAGGCCAGGCTGCGCCAGACCCTGGCCGACCCGAACCCGGCCCTGGCCTTCTTCCAGTCGCCGCTGGGGCGCAAGGTGGTGGCCGCCGAACTGCTGGCCACCCGCCGCGACCAGCTGGCCAAGAACGCCCAGGGCCTGCCGCACATGACCGCCAGCGACACCCGCGCGCTGATCATCGGCCACCTGTCACGCGCCCTGCCCGCCCGCGAGGCCGGCGCCGAAGTGAGCCTGGCCATCGCCGGCGTCGCTGCCGACAGCCTCAGCCAGATGATCCCCGGCCTGCTGGGTAGCGACCAGGCCCAGGGCATGCTCGACGGCCAGCGCCAGCGCCTCATGGCACAGATCGGCAACGACCTGGATAACACCCTGCTGTACGTGTACCGCGACCTGTCCGACCCCGAGCTGGAAGAGTTCGCCAACTTCGCCGAGTCCCCCGACGGCCACGCGTATTACCAGGCCGCCCTGGCCGCCGTGCGCGCGAGCCTGGCCGTGGGCCAGAGCACCTCAAGCCTGAACCCACGCAAAACCCCGTAGCCGCCGGACGCAGCCTCCGGCAGCTGCTACGCGAATGCGTCTACCCCATGAACCGCGTCGCCTGCATCGCGGCCAAGGCCGGCTCCTACCTCGGACGGCGTAGGAGCCGACTTTAGTCGCGATGCAGGCGACGCGATTTCAATACAGTTGCTGCTACGCCCCCCCCGTACAGCGTTACCCGCAACGCCGTGCCCGGCGCTGTCAGAGGTTGGCGTCGATAAAGCTGAAATAGCGCTCGCGAATCGGCGCCACTTCGTTCGCCAGGTGGTGCCGCGCGCCCGGTAACATGAGCACCTGCGGCGCCTGGAACTTGCGCTGCAACACCCCCAGGTTGTGCTCCCAATCCACGGTCATGTCGGCATCGCCCTGCAGTATCAACGGCGAACGCGAGCTGCTGGGCGCCGCTTCGATGCGCGGCACCCAGTTCACCAGCGCGCCCACCCAGGCCGTGGGCAGGCGCACGGGTTGCAGCGGGTCGGCCTGCAGGAACGGCATGAAATCGGGGTCGTTGGTGTTTTCGCTGAAACGCCGGGCGATGCCTTTGACGAACGGGCTCAGCAGCCGGTAGCTGACCTGCGACCAGCCCCAGCCACGCGGCCGCACCAGCGGCGCCAGCAGGATCGACTGGCCTTGGGCCGGGCTGGTGGTGCCGTGGTACAGCAGGTGGTCGAGCACGATGGCGCCGCCGGTGCTCTGCCCCAGCAGGTGCCAGGGCTGCGGCAGGCCCAGGCTGCCGGCCTCCTTGAACAGCGCGAACAGCGCCGCCTGGTAGTCCTCGAAGTCGTCGATGCGCGCCCGCTCGCCACTGGACAGGCCATGCCCGGGCAGGTCCGCGGAGATCACCGCGAAGCCATGGTCCAGCGCCCAGCGGATCACGTGCCGGTACAGGCCCATGTGGTCATAAAAGCCGTGCAACAGAAACAGCGTGGCCACCGGCGCCGGCGGCAGCCACACCTGGCTCACCAGCTCGTAGCCCACCGCTTCGAAACGGCCCAGCCAGCGCTCGCACGGCAGGTCTATGCCGTAGAAGGCCTGGTAGGCCTGGGCTTCGGCAGACAAGGGCTGACGCGCGGCCAGGGGTTTGAGGCTGGCGCGTAGCGCATCCGGCCGAAATGTCGCGGGCATAAGGTCTCGCAGCTGAAAGCGAATAAACACACCCCTGATATTCATCTGTATGGCTGGGCATGGCAAGCTAGGCGTCCTGTCCCGGACCGAGCCTCTATGCCTGCCTCGCGCCGCAAAACCCTGTTCCTCACCCTCCTGGCACTGATCTGCGGGCTCACCCTGTGGACTGCATATGACTGGTTCCAGGGCCGATATATCCGTGTGTTCAGCGAACACGCCACGCTTTTCGAAGGCGACGCCCTGAAACTGCCCGACGCCCTGGCCGGCCCCGGCCCCATTCGCCTGGTGCACTTCTGGGACCCGGCGTGCCCGTGCAACGTAGTCAACGAGCAACATTTGGCAGAGTTGACGGAGCAATTTGCTGCGAAAGGCGTGCGCTTCTACTCCGTGCAACGGCAATCCAGCCGCGGAAATTTGCCACGAAGCCTGGGTATTACTTCCCTGCCCGACCTGCCAGGAAGCGACCGTATTTCTGCCAGCCCGGCTGTCGCCATATGGGACCGCGCGGGAAAGCTTGCTTACTTCGGCCCCTACAGCGAGGGGGCGGTCTGCAGTTCCAGCAATAGCTTCATCGAGCCGATTTTAAAAGCCCTCGATACCGGTCTTACCGTACAGGCAACCCATATGTTTGCTGTCGGCTGTTACTGCCCCTGGCAGCAATAACACCAAATCCCACATAGCTAAATACTACCCGGACCTCTTTGTTTAGAGTGCTTGCATGTGCCTGCCAAAAACTACTTCTTACATATAAACATGCACGGCAGATGGGATCCCTGCGCGATTTAAATTGTGGGCACACAGACAAGGAGTCTTCTGTATGTCCACAAACCGCATCAACCTTGCGCCCTCTCATATATCCGCACCACGTTATACACCCGTAACGAACTGGAACTTTCCGACATCATTTTCGTATGGCGGCTATCCCGGATACCAATACTACCCCCCTCCTATTTTTTATGTAGCCAAAGAAAAACAGGGATTAACGATCATTGATGTTCAACTGCAAAATGAGTTCAAAGAAGCCGCTGAGGAAATAGAACACTACAACCACCTGAACACCTACCGACTGCCCGAGTTGATACGCGAGGAAATCAACTCACTTGCAGGCCCCTCAAATCCTTTTCCTGACATCCAGGACGTCAGTCGGCGCCTCTCCGCTACTGACCGGTTGCTGTCGGAAAAGCGGGCAATGTTGCCGATCAAGCACCAGCGGGCGCTGAGTTATTACGGTACTGACCCAATTGGCAAGAATTTCGAGACGTTCGCCCACACAGTGCCTGCCCGCGACAGTCATTTCCAAGCGATCAGTGATTGGAAAGATTCTTACAGTGCCGCGCTGGAAGCAAGGCGAATCGAAGCGTCCATCGAACACCTGTCAGAACTGTCCACACGCTTGACTACCGAGCGCCAGCGGTTGGAAACCCTGGCCAAAGAGGATGAAGAAAAAAGGCAAAAAGAAGCACAAGAAGCCAGCCAAGCTGCAGAGCGCCTAAGACTGAAACGCAAGTTGGTGGCGGAACAGACGTCGGCACGTGACGAGATATTTAAAGCGCGCCTGCAAGTCTCCGAAAATGCAATAGAGCTGATGCGGGTGGAGCAAGGCGGTGCACTGGGCTTCCAAAAGAGCTTGAGCAATTCGGTAAACTGGGCCAACCAGCGCCCCACCGTAGTTGATATTTTTGCGGAAGAGCAGGCGCACAAACTGGATCTACCGATCAAACGCATCTTGAGTCTAATAGACACCAACACACGGGCGTCAGGAAAACTAGCCACGCATCAGGCGCGCCGACTTACGTTGCTGCCAGACCTTAGAAAGTTGATCGAAAACACAGCACATGGCCCTGTCATGCCGACAACGCTACGACAGGCAAGAAAATTATTAAACACAACGGAAAAACTGATCAAAAACGATGAAGCCTTCCTGCGCGCTTATAACCAGCGTTTTCAAGAGTTGCAACGGAAGGGCTTACAAGCTGTTCATGACGCCTATATAGAGCAGGAGCGTTTGTTTGAAATTGCGCGGGCCGTACCCATTGTCAAACCTTCAACCTTCTCCAGCACTATCAGCGCATTATCAAGCACACAGTTTCTTGCCGCCTCACCTAGGGCGGTCGAATCGTTCAGGCTCGCGCTTCCAGCCATCTCGGATGCGTTGCGCGGCATAATTGCAGAAATGGCGCTGGAAGCTGCAAGTAAAGCAGCCTTATTTGCAAGCCTCATGCTGTACAGCACCAAACTTGGGAACGGGGATCGTTTCGCCATTGCAGTTCCGCTAGCCCATATCGATTCGAACCTGGACGTGACCCTCAAGGTAGGGCTGCCATCTGGAATTCCGGAACTGGATTACCGAATAGGCTCCCGTACAAATGGAGACCTATCAGAAATTTTTGTAACCAAAGTTGACGGCGAGCAACTCAGAAAAGAAATCCGAATTCGACGGCCGAAATGGGACCCAAAAAAACGAGGTTACAAATTTACTACCGATGGGCCCGCCGGCCATACGATTTACTGGCACCCCACCCGAAAGCCCCATATTTACTCACCCGACAACCCCTCAATTTTCGTTCCGCCCATCAAACCCTATGCGGGCGACATCCAGATTTTTCCAGAGGGCTCGAAGCTTTCACATCCGGCCATTGAAGATATTGAATTTGACGATTACATTCTTGTCTTCCCGGCGAAATCCGGCCTCCCGAGCATATACCTGTCGGTCAGGGGGGCAAGGTATGAGGTAGGTGTCGCGAGCGGGCAGGGTCAAACGGTCAGTGGGCTTTGGTTGGGGCCAGAGTCATTGGAAAAGGGGGCTCCAATTCCCGCAAACATCGCCGAACAGCTAAGAAACCGCAGATTTAATAGCTTTGATGATTTTCGCGGAAATTTCTGGAGAGCAATTGCTAATGACCCAATATTGTCCAAACAGTTTTCAGAATCAAACTTAGCGCGCATGACTAAGGGCGGCGCACCTTTCTCGATCCCTACAGAACGCGTTGGTAGCCGAATAACATTCGAAATTGACCATGTCATGGAAATCCAATATGGAGGGGCGGTCTATGACATGGACAACCTAAGAGTGATGACACCTAAAAGACACATCGCCAAAACAAGGAGCATCAGATGAAGCTAACCCATAAGCTAGAAGAGTACACGGAAGCCGAATTTTTAGCACTGATTGAAAAACTTTTCGACCGAACGATAGACGACGAAGAGTATCTAGAGTTTTCAGAGAAATTCGCTCTTCACTTCGAGGCCATCACTGAACACCCTGAGGGAACCAATGTAATTTTCTATCCACCGCCTGATAGAGAAGACTCCCCGCAGGGCATTCTCGATGAGGTTAAACGCTACCGTGCCGAGGCGGGTAAACCCGGCTTCAAAACTGCATGACTCTTGGGGCCATCAATCCCATTGATGGCCTGTTTGCCCTCCACTCTTCACTTGCCCTTCCCCCTCTCGTCCGCCACTGTTCCTGTCGAGTAGAGAACAAGGACTTCCAATGAAACGCAGCCTCACCGCCCTTGCCGTGCTCATCGCCGCCGCTGCGGCCGGTGGCGCCTGGTACGTTCATTCCAAGCAGCCGCAGCGCAGCGGCGAGATCGCCCTCGCCCACCTGGCCGCACCGGTCAGCGTGCGCTACGACGACCGCGGCGTGCCGCACATCCAGGCGCAGAACCAGCAGGACATGTACCGCGCCCTGGGTTACGTGCAGGCCCAGGACCGGCTGTTCCAGATGGAGATCATGCGGCGCCTGGCGCGCGGCGAGCTGGCCGAGGTGCTGGGGCCCAAGCTGCTCGCCACCGACACCCTGTTCCGCAGCCTGCGCATTCGCGAGCAGGCCGAGGTGTACGTGGCCCGCCAGGACCAGCAGTCGCCCGCCTGGCAGGCGCTGCAGGCCTACCTGGACGGCGTGAACCAGTACCAGGCCGGGCACCCGCGGCCCATGGAGTTCGACGTGCTGGGCATCCAGCCCCGGCCCTTTACCGCCCAGGACACGTTCAGCGTCGCCGGCTACATGGCCTACAGCTTTGCCGCGGCGTTCCGCACCGAACCCCTGCTCACCTACGTGCGCGACCAGCTGGGGCCCCGCTACCTGAAGATCTTCGACCTGGACTGGCACCCCCAGGGCGTGCTGCCGCTCACCGCCAGCGACTGGAAGAGCCTGGACACCCTGGCCCAGGTCAGCCACCAGGCCCTGGAGCAGGCCGGCCTGCCGCAGTTCGAAGGCAGCAACGCCTGGGCGATCGCCGGCAGCCACACCGCCAGCGGCAAGCCGATACTGGCCGGCGACCCGCACATCCGCTTCTCGGTGCCGGCGGTGTGGTACGAGGCGCAGCTGTCGGCCCCCGGCTTCAACCTGTACGGCTACCACCAGCCGCTCAACCCCTTCGCCGCGCTGGGGCAGAACATGGACTTCGGCTGGAGCCTGACCATGTTCCAGAACGATGACCTGGACCTGGTGGCCGAGAAGGTCAACCCGGCCAACCCCAGCCAGGTGTGGTACCACGGCCAGTGGGCCGACCTTGAGAGCAGCACCCAGCAGATCGCGGTCAAGGGCCAGGCGCCGGTCACCATCACCCTGCGCCGCTCGCCCCACGGCCCCATCGTCAACGACGCCCTGGGCAAGGTCGCGCCCAGCACGCCGATTGCCATGTGGTGGTCGTTCCTGGCCTCGGAGAACCCGATCCTGCTGGGCTTCTACGAGGTCAACCGCGCCGACACCCTGGACAAGATGCGCAGCGCCGCGGCGAAGATCCAGTCGCCGGGCCTGAACCTGATGTGGGCCAACGCCCGCGGCGACATCGGCTGGTGGGCCGCGGCGCAGTTGCCCATCCGCCCGGCCGGGGTGCAGCCGCAGTTCATCCTCGACGGCAGCACCGCCGAGGCCGACAAGCTGGGCTTCTACCCGTTCAGCGCCAACCCCCAGGAAGAAAACCCGGCCCGGGGCTTCATCGTCTCGGCCAACTTCCAGCCGCTGTCGCCCACTGGCATCGCCATCCCCGGCTACTACAACCTGGCCGACCGCGGCCAGCAGCTGTTCAGCCAGCTCAGCTCACCTGGGGTGAAGTGGGACGCCGCCCACACCGAAGCGCTGCAACTGGGTACCCGCACCGGCTACGCCCAGCGCGTGCTGACGCCATTGCTGCCAGTGCTGCGCCAGGTGGTCACTGACCCTGGCGAAAAGGCTTTGGTCGAGCAACTGGCGCAGTGGCAGGGCGATTACCCGCTGGACTCCACCAGCGCCACGCTGTTCACCGAATTCCTCTACGACCTCACCTACGCAGCCATGCACGACGAACTGGGCAACGCCATGTTCGAAACCCTGCTGTCCACCCGCGACCTGGACTTCGCCCTGCCCCGCCTGGCTGCGGACCCGGACTCGCCCTGGTGGGACGACCGCAGCTCGGCCGAGCGTGAGAACCGTGCCGACATCGTGCGCATGGCCTGGCGCGTGGCGGTCGACCACCTCAAAGGCACGCTGGGCAAGGACCCGAACCAGTGGCAATGGGGCAAGGCGCACACCCTCACCCACGAACACCCGCTGGGTATGCAGCAGCCACTGGACCGGCTGTTCAATGTCGGGCCGTTCGCCATGCCGGGCAGCCATGAGGTGCCCAACAACCAATCAGCGAAGCTGGGCCCGGCGCCGTGGAAAGTGAGTTATGGGCCGTCCACCCGGCGCGTCATCGACTTCGCCGACCCGGCGCACGCGCACACCATCAACCCTGTGGGGCAAAGCGGTGTGTTGTTCGATGCGCACTATGGCGACCAGGCGAAAGACTACAGCGAGGGGAAATACCGGCAGGCGTTGTTGCAGGAGGGGGATGTGGCGAAGGGCACGGTGAGCACCCTGGAGTTGGTGCCTGGGAGGTAGGGACGCGGCCTGCGGCCGCTGCTACGGGTCTGTAGCAGCGGCCAAAGGCCGCGTCAGGGCACTCAAGCAGCCACTGGCTGTTGCGCGCGACGCGGGTCAGGCTGTTTCCAGCCATCGGCCGCGGCTTCTTCGATTGCAGCTTGAATCGCGCGTTTGCGGCGCTCTTCGTTGCGGCGGGTGAAGTACCACACCAGGAAGGTGACGATCGACACCGACAGCAGGATCAGGCTGGCCACGGCGTTGATCTCCGGCTTCACGCCCAGGCGCACCGCCGAGAACACTTCCATCGGCAGCGTCGTGGAGCCAGGGCCCGACACGAAGCTGGCCAGCACCAGGTCGTCCAGCGACAGGGCGAACGACATCATGCCGCCCGCTGCCAGCGAAGGCGCGATCATCGGGATGGTGATCAGCATGAACACCTTCCACGGCCGCGCGCCCAGGTCCATGGCCGCCTCTTCGATGGACAGGTCCAGCTCGCGCAGGCGGGCCGACACCACCACCGCCACGTAGGCGGCGCAGAACGTGGTGTGGGCGATCCAGATGGTGACGATGCCACGCTCTTCAGGCCAGCCCAGGGACTGGGCCATGGCCACGAACAGCAGCAACAGCGACAGGCCGGTGATCACCTCGGGCATTACCAGCGGCGCGGTCACCAGGCCGCCGAACAGCGTGCGGCCCTTGAAGCGGGTGACGCGGGTCAGCACGAACGCCGCCAGGGTGCCCAGCGCCACTGCCGCAATGGCGGTGTAGCAGGCGATTTCCAGCGAACGGCCCACCGAGCTCACCAGCTGGGTGTTGTCCACCAGGCCCACGTACCATTTCACCGACCAGCCGCCCCACACCGTTACCAGCTTGGAGGCGTTGAACGAGTAGATCACCAGGATGACCATGGGCAGGTAGATGAACAGCAGGCCCAGTACCAGCATCAGGTTGGAAAAACTGAAACGCTTCATGCCTTGCCCTCCATCTCTTTGGCCTGACTACGGTTGAAGAGCAGGATCGGCACGATCAGGATCGCCAGCATCACCACCGCCAGGGCGGATGCCACCGGCCAGTCACGGTTGTTGAAGAACTCTTGCCACAGCACGCGGCCGATCATCAGGGTTTCCGGGCCGCCCAGCAGCTCGGGAATCACGAACTCGCCGACCACCGGGATGAACACCAGCATGCAGCCGGCGATGATGCCGTTTTTCGACAGCGGCACGGTGATCTTCCAGAAGCTGTTGAAAGTGCTCGAACCCAGGTCCGATGCGGCTTCCAGCAGGCTTGGATCATGCTTCACCAGGTTGGCGAACAGCGGCAGGATCATGAACGGCAGGTACGAATAGACCACGCCGATGTACACCGCCAGGTTGGTGTTGAGGATCTGCAGCGGCTGGTCGATCAGGCCGGTCCACATCAGGAAGGCGTTGAGCAGGCCATTGTTGCTGAGGATGCCCATCCAGGCGTAGACGCGGATCAGGATAGCGGTCCAGGTCGGCATCATGATCAGCAGCAACAGCACCGTCTGCGCTTCCTTGCGGGCGCGGGCGATGGCGTAGGCCATGGGGTAGCCGATCACCAGGCACAGCAGCGTGCTGAAGAAGGCCATTTTCAGCGAGCCCAGGTACGCCGAGATGTACAGGTCGTCGTCGCCCAGCATCGCGTAGTTGCCCAGGTTCAGCAGCAACTGGATCTTCTGGTCGACGAAGGTGTAGATCTCGGTGTACGGCGGGATCGCCACGTCTGCTTCAGCGAAGCTGATCTTCAAGACGATGAAGAACGGCAGCATGAAGAACAGGAACAGCCACAGGAACGGCACGCCAATCACGAACTGGCGGCCGCCGGGGGTTATTCGTTGCAAGGCACGGGTCAGTTTCTTGTTCATGAGCGCAGTACCACGCCGCTGTCGTCTTCCCACCACACGTAGACCTGGTCACCCCAGGTAGGGCGCGCGCCACGGCGTTCGGCGTTGGCCACGAACGACTGGACCAGCTTGCCGCACGGCAGCTCGACGTAGAACACCGAGTGGCCGCCCAGGTAGGCGATGTCATGTACTTTACCGCGCGACCAGTTGTACTCGCCGGCGGGCGGCTCGACGGTCACCAGCAGCTTTTCCGGGCGGATGGCGTAGGTGATGTGCTTGTCCTGCACCGAGGTGCTGATGCCGTGGCCTACGTAGATGTTGCGCTCCAGCTCCGGGCTGTGGATCAGCGCGTGGCCTTCGGCGTCGTCCACCACTTCGCCTTCGAACAGGTTGACGTTGCCGATGAACTCGCAGACCAGGCGGCTGGTCGGCGTCTCATAGATGTCGATCGGGCTGCCGATCTGGGCAATCCAGCCCAGGTGCATGATGGCGATGCGCTGGGCCATGGTCATGGCCTCTTCCTGGTCGTGGGTTACCATGACGCAGGTCACGCCGACGCGCTCGATGATCTCCACCAGCTCGAGCTGCATCTGCGAACGCAGTTTCTTGTCCAGGGCGCCCATGGGCTCGTCGAGCAGCAGCAGCTTCGGGCGCTTGGCCAGCGAACGGGCCAGGGCCACGCGCTGGCGCTGGCCACCGGACAGCTGGTGCGGCTTGCGCTTGGCGTACTGGCTCATCTGTACCAGCTTGAGCATCTCGGCCACGCGGGCGTCGATCTCGGCCGCGGGGATCTTGTCCTGCTTGAGGCCGAAGGCGATGTTCTGCGCCACGGTCATGTGCGGGAACAGCGCGTACGACTGGAACATCATGTTGATCGGCCGCTCGTAGGGCGGCATGTCGGTGATGTCCACGCCATCGAGGTAGATACGCCCCTCGGTTGGCCGCTCGAAGCCGGCCAGCATGCGCAGCAGGGTGGATTTACCCGAGCCGGAGCCGCCGAGCAGGGCAAAGATCTCGCCCTTGTTGATTTGCAGCGACACGTCGTCGACTGCAATCGTCTCGTCGAACTTCTTCGTGACCCGGTCGATTTTGACCAGCACCTGTTTAGGTTGCTGATCGCCCTCGAGGGCTTTCTTATAGGCACCGGAGGCAACTGCCATTACGAAACTCCCAACAAAATTTTACAGCCCACCCCGGATAGGCGGGCCCTGGATTCTTGCAGCCTGGTCCTTCAGGTCGCCAGCCACAGGGTTTTGGCTGGCCTGACCGACTGAATCACGGACCTGAGCGATCACTTCAGGTGCATGTGACACGGCCAACAACGTCGGCTCCTAAGTTACAAATGCACGCACAAAAAAGGGCGAACACGGTGGTGCAAAAAACAAATTTCGGACGGCCGCGTGCCGACCGCTTGAAAAAGCCGGCGCGCAACTTAACAACTGTTACAGCAGTGTCGCAAAAACTATTTCTAATTCAGTCACCTGCGGTACTGCGCCGACTGGTGCGGCGCAGTACCCAGGGAACATCAGGCGGGGCTTACTTGCCCGACTTGATGGTGGTCCAGGTGCGCGTCAGGATGCGCTGGGTAGCAGCCGGCAGGTCGGCGATGGCGTACAGCTTGGCCTGCACGTCAGCCGGCGGGTAGATGCCCGGGTCGTTGGCGATGTCCTTGTTCACCAGCGGGGTGGCCGCGGCGTTGCCGTTCGGGTAACCCACGGCGTCGCTGATTTCAGCCATCACTTTTGGTTGCAGGATGAAGTTCATCAACTTGTAGGCGCCTTCGACGTTCTCGGCATCCTTAGGGATGGCGACCATGTCGTAGAAGCTGCCGGCGCCTTCCTTCGGAATGCTGTAGCTGACGTGTACCTTGTCACCGGCCTCGTGGGCACGGGAGGCGGCTTGCTTCACGTCACCCGAGTAGCCCACGGCCACGCAGATGTTGCCGTTGGCCAGGTCCGAGATGTACTTGGACGAGTGGAAGTAGGCGATCGACGGGCGAATCTTGAGGAACAGGTCCTCGGCCTTCTTGATCTCGTCCTTGTTCTGGGTGTCGGTCTTGAAGCCCAGGTAGTGCAGCGCGGCCGGGATCATCTCGGTTGGCGAGTCGAGGAAGCTGATGCCACAGCCTTTCAGCTTGGCAGCGTTCTCGGGCTTGAACACCAGGTCCCAGGAGTTCACCGGGGCGTCGGCGCCCAGGGCAGCCTTGACCTTCTCGGGGTTGTAGCCAATGCCGATGGTGCCCCACATGTACGGGAAGGCGTGGGCGTTGTTCGGGTCGCTGACCGACACAGCCTTCAGCAGGTCCTTGTTCAGGTTGCCGTAGTTGCTCAGTTTGGACTTGTCCAGTTCCTGATAGACGCCAGCCTTGATCTGCTTGGCCAGGAAGTTGTTGGACGGCACCACGATGTCATAGCCCGACTTGCCAGCCAGCAGTTTGGCTTCCAGGGTTTCGTTGCTGTCGAATACGTCGTAGACGACCTTGATCCCCGACTCCTTCTCGAAATCCGCGATGGTGTTCGGCGCGATATAGTCCGACCAGTTGTACACGTGCAGTACTTTGTCATCCGCGTGTGCAGCAGCGGCCACGACACCCATCAGGGACATGGCGAGGAGGGTCTTGCCAAATATCTTCATGCGTAAGGCTCCAATATTTTTTTAATTCCGTATGTGTCAGCGCCGGGGGCAACCGCACCACTTCCTAGTCTGGCAAGGACGAAGGCGCTGTTTCAATTAAAACAGCAACCTTTTCCTCCCCCCCTCCAAACAACCCCAAAGCCTAGCACTTAGCTGTTCAGCGCTTCCAAAGTCAGGTCCAGGCATTTGCGTGCTTTTGTAACCAACTCATCGATCTCTTCGTGAGTGATCACCAACGACGGCGCAATGATCATGGTGTCGCCCACGGCGCGCATGATCAGGCCATTGTTGAAGCAGAAGTTGCGGCAGATCATGCCCACACCCATGCCTTCGTAGCGCTGGCGCGTGGCCTTGTCCTTGACCAGTTCGATGGCCCCCAGCAGGCCCAACCCGCGAACTTCGCCCACCAGCGGGTGGTCGCTCAGCTCACGCAGACGTTTCTGCAAATACGGTGCCGTTTCTCCACGCACGCGCTCGATAATTTTTTCGTCGCGCAGAATCCGGATGTTTTCCAGGCCCACGGCGGCGGCTACCGGGTGGCCGGAATAGGTGAAGCCGTGGTTGAAATCGCCACCTGCGGACAGGGTCTTGGCCACTTCGTCACGCACGATCACCCCGCCCATGGGGATGTAGCCCGAGGTCAGGCCCTTGGCGATGGTCATCAGGTCCGGCTTGAGACCGTAGTAATCGCTGCCGAACCACTCCCCGGTACGGCCAAAGCCGCAGATCACTTCGTCGGCCACGAACAGGATGTCGTACTTGGCCAGGATCTCTTTTACCCGCGGCCAGTAGGTTGCTGGCGGGATGATCACGCCACCGGCGCCCTGGATGGGTTCGGCAATGAAGGCGCCGACGGTGTCCACGCCCAGCTCCAGAATCTTCTTCTCCAGCTGGTCGGCGGCCCACACGCCGAACTCGTCCTGGCTCATGTCACCGCCTTCGCCGAACCAGTACGGCTGGGCGATGTGGACGATGCCGGGAATCGGCAGGTCGCCCTGCTCGTGCATGCCCACCATGCCGCCCAGGCTGGCGCCGGCCACGGTGGAGCCGTGGTAGCCGTTGATGCGGCTGATGATCACCTTCTTCTCGGGCTTGCCCTTCAGCGCCCAGTAGTGGCGGACCATGCGCAGCACGGTGTCGTTGCCTTCGGAGCCTGAGCCGGTGAAGAACACGTGGGTCATGCCCTCGGGCGCCACGTCGCTGACCGCCTTGGCCAGTTCCAGCGCCGGTGGGTGGGCGGTCTGGAAGAACAGGTTGTAGTACGGCAGCTCGCGCATCTGTTTGGCGGCCACGTCGGCCAACTCATCGCGGCCGTAGCCCACGGCCACGCACCACAGGCCGGCCATGCCGTCGAGGATCTTGTTGCCTTCGCTGTCCCACAGGTGCACGCCCTTGGCCTTGGTGATGATGCGCGGGCCTTTTTCCTTGAGCTGCTGGTAGTCGCTGAACGGCGCCAGGTGGTGCTCGCCGCTCAGGGCCTGCCACGCTTGGGTTTGCGAATTCTTGTTGCTCATTGCCTTCTCCTCATCGGGGCGGGCCCCGCGTTGATCACACCGCGAACAGCAGGAATTCACGTTCCCATGAGCTGATGACGCGCTTGAAGTTCTCGTGTTCGGCGCGCTTCACCGCGACGTAACCGATGATGAATTTGCTCCCCAGGTACTGCTCCACCGTCTTGCAGTTTTCCATGCGCTCCAGGGCGTCCTCGATGGTCAGCGGCAGGCGCAGGTTGCGGCGCTCATAGCCACGGCCCTGCACCGGCGCGCTGGGCTCGATGCCCTCGACCATGCCGATATAGCCACACAGCAGGCTGGCGGCGATGGCCAGGTAGGGGTTGGCGTCGGCACCCGGCAGGCGGTTTTCCACCCGGCGGTTCTGCGGCACGGCGTCCGGCACGCGCAGGCCCACGGTGCGGTTCTCCTCGCCCCACTCCACGTTCACCGGCGCCGAGGTGTCGGGCAGGAAGCGGCGGAACGAGTTGACGTTGGGCGCGAACAGCGGCAGCAGTTCGGGGATGAACTTCTGCAGGCCGCCCACGTGGTGCAGGAACAGCGTGCTCATGCTGCCGTCTTCATTGGAGAAGATGTTCTTGCCGGTCTCCAGGTCAACGATGCTCTGGTGCAGGTGCATGGCGCTGCCGGGCTCGCCGGTCATGGGCTTGGCCATGAAGGTGGCGGCCACGTTGTGCTTGAGCGCCGCCTCGCGCATGGTGCGCTTGAACACCAGGATCTGGTCGGCCAGGTGCAGGGCGTTGCCGTGACGGAAGTTGATCTCCATCTGCGCCGTGCCGTCCTCGTGGATCAGCGTGTCCAGGTCCAGGTGCTGCAGCTCGCACCAGTCGTAGACGTCCTCGAACAGCGGGTCGAACTCGTTCGCCGCTTCAATGGAGAACGACTGGCGGCCGGTTTCCGGGCGCCCCGAGCGGCCCACGGGGGCCTGCAGGGGGAAGTCCGGGTCTTCGCAGCGCTTGGTCAGGTAGAACTCCATCTCCGGCGCCACGATGGGCTGCCAGCCCTTGTCGGCGTAGAGCTTGAGCACCTTCTTCAAGACGTTGCGCGGCGACAGCTCGATGGGGTTGCCCTGCTTGTCGTAGGTGTCGTGGATCACCTGGGCGGTAGGCTCGATGGCCCACGGCACCACGAACACGGCGTTCTCGTCCGGGCGGCAGATCATGTCGATGTCGGCCGGGTCCAGCAGCTCGTAGTAAATGTCGTCTTCCACGTAATCGCCGGTCACGGTCTGCAGCAGCACGCTTTCCGGCAGGCGCATGCCTTTTTCGGCGATGAACTTGTTGGTGGGCGAGATCTTGCCGCGGGTGATACCGGTCAGGTCGGCGATCAGGCACTCGACCTCGGTGATCTTGTGTTCTTTCAACCAATCGGTGAGCTGGTCGAGGCTGGTACGCATAAATACCTCAGGGGCTAGATAGCAGGCCTGGACGCCGCGGCGTCGCGTTGGCTGGCACGTTGCCGGCAGGCGCTGCCGAAGGCCTGGAAGATGGCGAGATAGTGCGGGTTATCCAGCACTTGCCATTCCGGGTGCCACTGCAAGCCTAGTGCAAAACCCCTGCCCCCCTGGGCGGAGACGGCCTCCACCAGGCCATCGGGTGCCACCGCCTCGACGCGCAAGCCAGGGGCCACGCGGTCGATGCCCTGGGCATGAATGGAGTTGACCTGGAACTGCGCGGGCAAGCCGATGGCCTGCAACACGCCGCCGGGCTGGACATCCACCGCATGGCGCAGGGCATACTGGACCTCGACGGGCTGGTCCTTGGGTTCACGATGGTCCATGAAGGTTCCCGTTGCGTGAACCTGCTGGTGCAAGGTGCCGCCCAGCGCCACGTTCAGCTCCTGGAAGCCGCGGCAAATGCCCAATACCGGCACGCCAGCAGCCACGGCGGCGCGAATCAGCGGTAAGGTGGTAGCATCACGGGCAGGATCGTGCAGCGTGCCTGGCGCGCTTGCGGGGCCGGTATAGTGACGAGGCTCGACGTTGGACGGGGAGCCGGTGAAGAGGATGCCATCCAGGCCGTCAAGTATTTGGGTCGGTTCGAACAGCTCGCCCAGTGCCGGAATGATCATCGGCAAGCCTTCGGCGGCCACGGCAACTGCGCGGACGTATTTGTCACCACAAGTATGGCTGGCGTGCAGCCCGACTGGTTTTAAGCAGGCGGTGACGCCGATTGTCGGCAGGCGTGCCATGTGATCCCCCGGTATTATTGGCGTTATGGGTTGCGAACGAGCTTAGCGTTGTTCATTTTTTTTCACAACACCCCCGTAAAAAATACAACACGCCCCACCAAACAATTCATTTGAGGGTCTTCAGGGAAAGAAAAACCGCCCCAAAAAGCGGCAAAAACTGCCTCAAGGCGCCAATTCAGGGCAAACCGAGCCTCGCTTGACTTCAAGGTGGCTTTCGGATTGACTGAAACAGCAAAAGCCCAATGATTGATATTTTTAACAACAAAGGTGTTGCATCATGTCGGTACCCCCGCGTGCCGTTCAGCTCAACGAAGCGAACGCATTCCTTAAGGAACATCCTGAGGTTCTGTACGTCGACCTTCTGATTGCAGATATGAATGGTGTGGTGCGCGGCAAGCGCATCGAACGCACCAGCCTCCACAAGGTTTACGAGAAAGGCATCAACCTGCCCGCCTCGCTTTTCGCCCTGGACATCAACGGCTCGACGGTGGAAAGCACCGGGCTGGGCCTGGACATCGGCGACGCAGACCGCATCTGCTATCCGATCCCCGATACCCTCTCCAACGAACCCTGGCAGAAGCGCCCTACCGCGCAGTTGCTGATGACCATGCACGAACTGGAAGGCGAACCCTTCTTTGCCGACCCGCGCGAAGTACTGCGCCAGGTGGTGGCCAAGTTCGACGAGCTGGGCCTGACCATCTGCGCCGCCTTCGAGCTGGAGTTCTACCTGATCGACCAGGAGAACGTGAACGGCCGTCCGCAGCCGCCGCGCTCGCCTATCTCCGGCAAGCGTCCGCACTCGACCCAGGTGTACCTGATCGACGACCTGGACGAATACGTGGATTGCCTCCAGGACATCCTGGAAGGTGCCAAGGAGCAAGGCATCCCAGCCGACGCCATCGTCAAGGAAAGTGCCCCGGCGCAGTTCGAAGTGAACCTGCACCACGTGGCCGACCCGATGAAGGCCTGCGACTACGCCGTGCTGCTCAAGCGCCTGATCAAGAACATCGCCTACGACCATGAGATGGACACCACCTTCATGGCCAAGCCCTACCCGGGCCAGGCGGGCAACGGCCTGCACGTGCACATCTCGGTCCTGGACAAGGACGGCAAGAACATCTTCACCAGTGAGGATCCCGAGCAGAACGCCGCGCTGCGTCACGCGATCGGCGGTGTGCTCGAGACCCTGCCGGCGTCGATGGCGTTCCTGTGCCCGAACGTCAACTCGTACCGCCGCTTTGGTGCCCAGTTCTACGTGCCGAACTCGCCGTGCTGGGGCCTGGACAACCGCACCGTGGCCCTGCGCGTGCCGACCGGCACGCCGGACGCCGTGCGTATCGAACACCGCGTGGCCGGTGCCGATGCCAACCCGTACCTGCTGATGGCTGCCGTGCTGGCTGGCGTGCACCACGGCCTGACCAACAAGGTCGAGCCGAACGAGCCGGTGGAAGGCAACTCCTACGAGCAGAACGAGCAGAGCCTGCCGAACAACCTGCGCGATGCCCTGCGCGAGCTGGACGACAGCGAGATCCTGGCGCGCTATATCGATCCGAAGTACATCGATATCTTCGTGGCCTGCAAGGAAAGCGAGCTGGAGGAGTTCGAACACTCCATCTCCGACCTTGAGTACAACTGGTACCTGCATACCGTTTGATGGCTTGGTGTCGTACAAAAAAACCGCGCGCCTCCAAGGCCTGCGGTTTTTTTGTGGGAGCTGGCTTGCCAGCGAGCTTTTCCAGCGCCCTCAAAGCTCGCTGGCAAGCCAGCTCCCACAAGAAACCCTTACAATGCGGCTCGCCTTCCGGAGAAGCCCATGACCCGCACCGCCACGCCCCGCAAACCTCGCGCCCGCAGCCAGGCACGGATCGACTCGATCCTCGAGGCAGCGCGCGCCCTGCTGGCCAGCGAAGGCGTGGGCAGCCTGTCGATCTACAGCGTGGCCGAACGCGCCGAGATCCCACCCTCTTCCGTGTACCACTTCTTCGCCAGCGTGCCGGCCCTGCTCGAGGCGCTGACCGCCGACGTGCACGCTGCCTTCCGCGCCTGCCTGCAAGCGCCGGTGGACCACGCCGCGCTGCGCAGCTGGCACGACCTGTCGCGCATCCTCGAAGAACGCATGCTGGTGATCTACAGCCAGGACGCCGCTGCGCGCCAGTTGATCCTGGCCCAGCACGGCCTGGCCGAAGTGACCCAGGCCGACCGCCAGCACGACCTGGAGTTGGGGGTGTTGATGCACCAGGTGTTCGACCGCCACTTCCAGCTACCGGCACTGCCGGACGACGTGGACGTGTTCGCCCTGGCCATGGAGCTGGGCGACCGCGTCTACGCCCGCTCGGTGCAGCTGCACGGGCAGATTACCCCGCGGTTGGCGGAGGAAGGGATGCGGGTGTTCGATGCCTATGTGGGGCTGTACCTGCCGCCGTTCCTGCCCAAGCGCTGAACACTTGTGGGAGCTGGCTTGCCAGCGAGCTTTTATGCCCGCCGAAAAGCTCGCTGGCAAGCCAGCTCCCACCTAATCCAGGATCAAATGGGGGAGGAACCTGCTGGTATCCTTGGTTATCAGGCTGTCATCTTCGCGAATCCCGATGCCCGCCGCGCGGTCGCCAATCACCCATGAACCCACCAGCGTGTAGCTGTCGCCGAACTTCGGCAACGGCGCCAGTTGCTGCAGGATGTAGGGCGCGTCGTCGTAGGGACCGTCGACCACGTGCAGCTGGTCATCCGCCGTGCGCAGCTCGATGTTCGCGCCCTCGCGGGAGAAATACGGCTTGCGCACCCAGCCCTTCGGCACCGCTGAGCGCGGGTTGGCGTTCAGGTGGCTTTCCAGCAGGTTCGGGTGGCCTTTGTGCGCCTCCCACAGCATCGGCAAAATGCCCTTGTTCGACAAAATGGCCTTCCACGCCGGCTCGATGAACTGCGTGTCGCACTGGGCAATGGCCGCGCCGAACGGCTCGTGGAAGATGAACTCCCAGGCATGCAGCTTGAACAGGTGCGGTATCCAGCGGTCCTGCAGGTCGACGAAGCGGCCGTCCAGCAGGCCGATGTCTTCCAGGTCGATGTGCCGCGACTCGATGCCGACCTTGTCGGCGATCAGGCGCAGGTAATCGGTGGTGGCCTTGTCTTCCACCGAGCCCTTGATGGAGGCGAAGTAGAACGGCCGCTGGATGTTCAGCGCGGCGAAGGCCTCATGCAGGCGCGTGTCGATGCTGTTGAACTGGTCGACGCCGGCCGGCAGCATGCCGCGCTCGATGCCCTGCTCCAGCCAGCCCCACTGGAAGGCTGCGGCCTCGTAGAGGCTGGTGGGAGTGTCGTAGTTCAGCTCCAGCAGCTTCGCCGGCCCGTTGCCGTCGTAGGAAAAGTCCATGCGCCCGTACAGGTGCGGGTGGCCTTCCAGCCACGAGGTGCGCACCAGGTCGTGGTAGGCGGCGGGGATGCTCAGGCGCTCCAGCAGCTCTTCGCTCTCCACCACCTTGGCCACCAGGTCCATGCACAGCTCGTGCAGCGCCTGGGTGGGGTCTTCCAGGTCGTCCTCGATCTGCTTGAGGCTGAACTGGTAATAGGCGCTTTCGTCCCAGTAGGGCTCGCCGTCGATGGTGTGGAACATGAAGCCCAGGCGTTCGGCGGTCTGCTTCCAGTCCGGGCGCTCGGCAATGGCGATTTTCTTCATGGCCGGTTATCCGCCAAAGCTGCTGCGCGAAGACGACGAGCCGCCCCAGCCGCTGCGCGCCGTGGCCGAGCTGCCGAAGCCGCCACGGGTGGTGGCCTGGCGCACCGACACCGGGTTGGCGTTGATGCCCGCGCGGCCGAAGCCGCCGCTGCCACCGCTGTAGCCGTTGCCGGACTCGCTCTGGCGCGAGCGCGAGAACGTGGCGCCGCTGTTGATGCGCGAGCCCAGGGTGGAGCTGGCGTAGTTGCCGCGGTTGTCGCGGTACTGGTAGACCGGGGCGGCGTTGAAATTGCCGGTGCTGCTGCTGAGCATGTGGCCAATCAGCAGGCCGGTCAGCAGGCCGCTGCCGTTGAAGCCCCCGCCGCCACCGCCGCTTTCACCGCCCGAGCGCGCCACCTCGGCCTTGGCCGAATCCAGCTGCGACTGGGTGACGGTGCCGTTGGCGTCCAGTTCGAAACCGCCCAGCTGGGGCATGTACTTGCCGGCCGAGTCCACCTGGCAGTAGTCAGGCACGAAGTCCGCTTCGCAGTCGGCCTTGTTGTCGTACACCGGGGCAATGCGCCGGTGTTCGTTGAGCGCGGCGATGTAGGCGTCGGAGCACATGTCTACCGGAAACTTCTGCGCGGTGCATTCGGCCACGCTCTTGAAGTCGAAGGTCTTCTTGACCTGGTAGGTCTTCTCCGGCGCGCCGCAACCGGCCACCGCCAGCGCCACCGAGGCGGCCAGCGAGAGTTGTACGTACTTGCTTCGTTTCATCCCTGGCTCCGCGATCAGTTGGTGTTGGGCGTCATGCAGGCGGCATTGAGCATGCCCACGCTGATCGCCACCGCCGCCACGTAGATGCCGGTGGCCAGCTCGCCCCGCTGGATGCGCGCCGACACGCCCTTGAGCACCAGGCTAACGGCCAGGAACGCCAGCAGCTGCACTACGCCGGCGATCAGCGCCCACACCACGAAGTCCAGCAGGCTGATGGAATAGGCAATGACGTTGCTGGCCGGAATGGCGAAGCCGATGATGGCGCCGCCCAGGGCCACGGCTGCGGCGACGTTGCCCTCGCGGATCAGGGCGAATTCCTTGTGCGGCGTCATGCGCGTGTAGATGAACTGGAACAGCACGAGGAACATCGCCGCCCCCAGCAGGTACAGCAGGAAACCCAGCACGGCCGTGGGGTTCAGCGAAATCGAAAGTGCTTCTAGCATGGCATGTCCCTATGGATGAGTCAGAGGATGTGCAGGTCGGTGGGGTACAGCGACACGCCCAGCGAGGCGCTGAGGCTGACGGTGCCCTCCTCGTCCTGCTCGACGGAGAACAGCAGGAATTCGCGGCGGTCGGTCAGGCCGGTGTCGCGCGCGTACAGCATCGCGCGGTGCTGGACGACGTAGCTTTCCTTGGGGTTGCGCACCTGCTCGCGCAGGTCGGTCAGCTCGGTCTGCCCGGCCTCGGTGCCCCACTCGCGGGTGAACTGCACGCCATCGAGGTTGTAGGTGGGCAGGCCGATGTCGCTATTGGGCCCGGCCAGGCGCTGCAGCTCGGCATTGCTGCTGATGGTGGCGTAGCGCAGGTAGTTGAACAGGATCACCGATTCCACCTGGCCGTCCTGCTCGCCGCTGGTGTGCACCTGCAGCCAGTAGTCCTCGTCGTCCATGTAGTAGCGGCTCAGCCACTGCGACTGGCCGAGGTCGACGCTGCCCACCGCCCAGATCTGCTGGGTGGGCGGAATGATTACCCGGCTGTGGCCGTCGAGCAGCAGCTTGAGCGTGCCGTCGAAACTCACCGAGCGGCCCTGGGCCAGGCCCAGCGCGCCTTCCACCGGTGCCTGGGGCTTGGCGGCAGGTGCCTCCAGGCCCATGAACTGCTTGAACCAACCCATATCAAACTCCTTCTTTGCGCAAAAGCATCCGTGCCGCCACCAGCCCCGCCGCCGCACCGGCGATGTGCGACTCGAACGACACGCCATGGCGGGGCAGGAAACCGAATACCAACCCACCATAGAGCAACAGCGCGGCCACGGCACAGAACAGATTGGCCCAGCTGTGGTGGAACCAGGCCCGGGCCAGCACGTACACCCACAGGCCGAACACCCAGCCACTGGCGCCCACGTGGTAGTAGCCCCGGCCAAACAGCCACACCAGCAGCCCGCCGATGACGATGATCAGCCCGCTGGCCGCCAGGAAGCGGCCGATGCCGTCCTTGGCCACCAGCGTGCCCAACACCACGAACGGCACCAGGTTGCCCAGCAGGTGCCAGATGGAACCGTGCAGGAACGGTGCGCTGACGATGCCCAGCAGGCCCTGCGGCGAACGCGGCAGCAGGCCGTAGGTGTTCAGGCTGTAGCCTGACAGCAGGTTGAGCACCTGCACCACGCACATCACTCCGGCAAGCCAGAGCACGGGTTTGAAATCCTTGGCGGCGATCACATGCGTCTCCCAGGGATATCCGTAGCCGCTGCCGAAGGCTGCGCTGGCCCCATGCCCCACTGAAAATCTGCAGTGAACATCAGGGCCAGCGCAGCCTGGCGGCAGCGGCTACGGGATTGCGCGTTACTCGCCGGCCTGCTGCTTGCGCAGGCGCTCGAGGATGGCGTTGGCGCTGCTGGTGTCCGGGGTAATGCCCGCTTCCTTCAGCTTGCGCTCCAGGTCGTTGCCGGTGGAGGCTTCGGCCAGTTGGTCCTGGGCCTCCAGTTCGGCAGCGCGCTGCTCCTGCTTGGCCTGCAGGCGGCTCAAGGTGCCTACCGCAGTCTCCAGCTTGCCGTTGGCACCGCCGCTGGCGATGGAGGCGCTGACCTGGGCCTTCTGCACGCTTTCGCGGGCCTTGGCCACGTCCACCTGCTGGCGCAGGCTCTTGATGCGCGCCTCGGCCTTGGTGATGTCCTTGCGCATCTTTTCCACGTAGCCGCCGAATTCCACGGCCTGCTTGTGCTCGGTCTCACGCTCGTTGACCTGCACGGCGATGGCCTCGGCCACCTCGTGGGCCAGGTCGTTGCGCTCGGCCTTCATGGCGGCCAGGGCCTTGCTTTCCAGGTCGCTGATGCGTGCGTCGTACTGGGCCACGCGGTCGGTGGCCAGCTTGTGCTTGGCCATGATGGTCACCAGCTCGCGCTTGGCGTTGGCCAGCGCGGTGTCGGCGTCGCGGATCTCCTGGTCGAGAATGCGCAGGGCCTGCTGGTCGACGATGGACTCGCCGACTTCGCTGGCACCGCCACGCAGCGCCGTGAACAACTTGCTCCAGATGGATTGATTACTCATGTCGTTACTCCTTGGCGATTACTTGAAGAAGCCCTGGAAGGCTTCGGCGGCGCGCTGCACGTTGTCCACCAGGGTGGACACTTCGGTGACCACGTTGGTCAGGCTCGAACTGGCACTCAGCGCGCCGAACATGTTGTATACGGTCTGGCCGTTGGGCATCTGTTCAAGGCCGATGGACGACAGCGGGAATAGCTCGCGGCTGCGCAGCACGGCTTCGTTGAAGTGCGCCACGTCCTTGATCGAATCGACGTCCACCAGCACGGTGTCGACGATGATCTGCTCGCCCACCACGGCAATGTGAATCGGCAGGCCGCCGTATTCGTTCATTTCCAGCTTCAGGCTCTGCTCGGCGCCCTGCACCAGGGTCAGGGTGATTTCCTTCGACACCACTTCGTCCAGGCCCTGGAAGGCCGAGTGAAGGCGGTCAAGGGTCCATTTCTCCGCTGTGGTCATGTGTTCCTCCAACTTGAAAGTGCCAGCCATGACAGGCTGGCGGAGCTGTTTTTCCACCTGCTTGAGCAGCCCGCGGTTCTCCGGGAGCACCCAGGCCTCGTGTTTCACGTAACCGGCATCGGCCAGGCCCGCACGCATCTTCTTCATGTAGAAACTGGAGGTTTTCTTCTCCGCGGGGGCCTTTTTCCTGGCCGGCTTGGGGCTGTCTGGATTGCCTGTCATTTGTGTCTGTTCCGTATCACATGTGATAAACATACGCCTTCTGCAGCAGAGCGCAATACATCACGCGTGATGAATTTGTTTCCATTTGTCGCAAATGTTCCAGGCATAAAAAAACCCCACAGGGCGAACCCTGCAGGGCAAAAAACTGCCTGAACGGTGGTTACAGCTTGGCGATCGAGACCTCGGTGGACTTCACGAAGGCAATCACTTCGCTGCCGATCACCAGTTCCAGCTCGCGCACGGACCGGGTGGTGATCACCGAAGTGACGATGCCGGAGGCGGTCTGCACGTCGATTTCCGACAGCACCGGGCCTTCGATGATTTCCTTCACGGTGCCCTTGAACTGGTTGCGGACGTTGATCGCTTTGATAGTCATGTGATTCTTCCTGTTCAAACGAGGGTAAGGTTCAAAGTGCCCAGCGCAGTTGCGTGGGCAAGGGTGCCGTGGGCTCGGGTTCGGGCGGGGTGCCCGGCAACGCCAGCACACGGTTGAGGACTTCGGTTTCCAGCGCCGCCAGGCGGTGCGAGCCACGGGCGCGCGGGCGTGGCAGCTCGACGTGCAGGTCCAGGCCCACCTCGCCGTCTTCGATCAGAATCACCCGGTCGGCCACCGCCACGGCTTCCGCCACGTCGTGGGTCACCAGCAGCACGGTGAAACCATGCTGCTTCCACAGGCGCTCGATCAGCTGTTGCATCTCGATACGGGTCAGGGCGTCCAACGCCCCCAGTGGTTCGTCCAGCAACAGCAGGCGCGGCTTGTGGATAAGCGCGCGGGCCAGGGCCACGCGCTGCTTCTGGCCGCCGGACAAGGCCGCCGGCCACTCGTTGGCGCGCTCGGCCAGGCCTACTGCTTCCAGGGCTTCCAGCGCCTGCGGGCGCCAGTCACCCTTGAGGCCCAGGCCAACGTTGTCGATCACCTTTTTCCACGGCAGCAGGCGCGCTTCCTGGAACATCAGGCGGGTGTCGTCGCGGGCCTGGCTCAGCGGCGCCGAACCCGCCAGCAACTCACCGCCGCTGGGCTTGTCGAGGCCGGCCAGCAGGCGCAACAAGGTGCTCTTGCCACAGCCACTACGGCCCACCACGGCGACGAATTGCCCGGCCGGAATGTGCAGGTCGATGTCCTTGAGCACCTGGCGGTTGCCGAAGGATTTCTGCAGCTTGTCCAGCGCCAGCGGGATGCCCTGCAGCAGGCGCGGCGGTTGGCTCTTCAATACGGCGGTCATGCGGCACCTCCCTTGGCGACCTGGTAGGCCGGGTGCCAGCGCAGCCACACGCGTTCCAGGCCACGGGCGGCCAGGTCGGCGAGTTTGCCGAGCACGGCGTAGAGGACGATGGCCAGCACCACCACGTCGGTCTGCAGGAATTCACGGGCGTTCATGGCCAGGTAGCCGATGCCGGAGCTGGCCGAAATGGTTTCCGCCACGATCAGCGTCAGCCACATGAAGCCGAGGGCGAAACGCACGCCCACCAGGATCGACGGCAGCGCGCCCGGCAGAATCACCTGGCGGAACAGCGCGAAGCCGCTCAGGCCGTAGCTGCGGGCCATTTCCACCAGCGCCGGGTCGACGTTGCGGATGCCGTGGTAGGTGTTCAGGTAGATCGGGAACAGGGTGCCCAGGGCCACCAGGAAGATCTTCGCCGACTCATCGATGCCGAACCACAGAATCACCAGCGGAATCAGCGCCAGGTGGGGCACGTTGCGGATCATCTGCATGGAGCTGTCGAGCAGGCGCTCGCCCCATTTCGACAGGCCCACCACGAAGCCCAGGAACAGGCCCAGCGAACCGCCGATGACAAAGCCCACGCCCGCACGCCAGCCACTGATGGCCAGGTGCGTCCAGATCTCGCCGCTGCGCACCAGCTCGACGCCCGCCGCCACCACGGCGCTGGGCGCCGGGAGGATGCGCGTGGACAGCCAGCCGGCGCTCACCGACAACTGCCACACCGCCAGCAACAGCACCGGCAGCGCCCAGGGCGCCAGCCTGTGGATAATCTTTTCCATGGTCAGCCCTCAGCTCTGCGACGCGGCTTTGGGCAGAATGTCGTTGGCGACCATTTCACCGAAGGGGCTCACGTAATTGGCGCCCTGGGGCTGTTCGGGACGCTGCACGTCCAGGTGCGGGAACAGCAGTTCGGCCACGCGGTACGACTCTTCCAGGTGCGGGTAGCCGGAGAAAATGAAGGTGTCGATGCCCAGCGCCGCGTATTCCTTGACCCGCGCCGCAACGGTCGGGCCATCGCCCACCAGCGCCGTGCCGGCACCACCGCGCACCAGGCCCACGCCAGCCCACAGGTTGGGGCTGACTTCCAGGTTGTCGCGGCTGCCGCCGTGCAGCGCGGCCATGCGTTGCTGGCCCACCGAATCAAAGCGCGACAGCGACGCCTGGGCGCGGGCGATGGTGTCGTCGTCCACATGGGAAATCAGGCGGTCTGCCGCCGCCCAGGCCTCGGCGTTGGTTTCCCGCACGATCACGTGCAGGCGGATGCCGAAGCGCACGGTGCGCCCCTGCTTGGCGGCCTTGGCGCGCACCTCGGCGATTTTCTCGGCGACGGCGGCCGGTGGCTCGCCCCAGGTCAGGTACAGCTCCACCTGCTCGGCGGCCAGGTCCTGGGCAGCGTCCGAAGAACCGCCGAAATACAGCGGCGGACGCGGCTGCTGCACCGGTGGGTAGAGCAGCTTGGCGCCCTTCACGGTGATGTGCTTGCCGTCGTGGTCCACGGTCTCGCCTTCCAGCACGCGGCGCCAGATGCGGGTGAATTCCACCGAGGCTTCGTAGCGCTCTTCGTGGCTGAGGAACAAACCATCGCCGGACAGCTCCTCCGGGTCGCCACCGGTCACCAGGTTGAACAGCGCACGGCCGTTGGACAGGCGGTCCAGGGTGGCCGCCTGGCGCGCGGCCACGGTCGGCGAAATGATGCCCGGGCGCAGCGCCACCAGGAACTTCAGGCGCTGGGTCACCGGAATCAGCGATGCCGCCACCAGCCAGGAATCCTCGCAGGAACGCCCCGTGGGAATCAGCACGCCACCAAAGCCCAGGCGGTCGGCGGCCTGGGCGATCTGTTGCAGGTAGCCATGGTCCACGGCGCGCGCGCCTTCGGCGGTGCCAAGGTAATGACCGTCGCCGTGGGTGGGAAGAAACCAGAAAATATTGAGGCTCATTGGAGTTGTCTCCTAAGGGTGGCTAGGGCCGGCACGACGCGCCGGCCCGCAGTTCGAATCACGGGGCTGTCGCGACCTTGGCAGGCGGCGTCCAGATCACATCCTTGATGCTCAACGGCTTGGGAATCAGTTTCAGCTGGTAGAAGGCGTCGGCGATCTTCTGCTGCGCCGCGACCACGTCGGGGGTAATGAACTCGGCGCCGAAGCCCTGGCGTTTCACCGAGGTCAGGGTGATGTCGGCGGGCAGGCCCAGCAGCGGCGAGACTTCCTGGGTGACCTGCTCGGGGTTGGACTTGGACCACTCGCCCACCGAGCGCACTTCGTCGATCAGGGCGGCGATCACCTGCGGGTGCTGCTGCGCAAAAGGCTTGGTCGCCAGGTAGAACTGGTTGTTGTCCACCAGGCCCTTGCCGTCACGCAGGGTGCGCGCTTGCAGCTGCTGTTCGGCAGCGGCCTGGTACGGGTCCCAGATCACCCAGGCGTCCACGGCGCCGCGCTCGAAGGCGGCGCGGGCGTCGGCGGGCGGCAGGAACACGGTCTGGATATCGGTGTATTTCAGGCCGGCGTCTTCCAGGGCGCGCACCAGCAGGTAGTGCACGTTGGAGCCCTTGTTGAGCACCACTTTCTTGCCCTTGAGGTCGGCCACCGATTTGATCGGCGAGTCCTTGGGCACCAGGATGGCTTCGCTGTTGGGGGCCGGTGGCTCATGGGCCACGTACAGCAGGTCGGCGCCGGCGGCCTGGGCGAACACCGGCGGGGTTTCGCCGGTGACGCCGAAGTCGATGGAGCCCACGTTCAGGCCTTCCAGCAGCTGCGGGCCGCCGGGAAACTCAGTCCATTGCACCTGCACGCCCTGGGCGGCCAGGCGCTTTTCCAGCGAGCCACGGGCCTTGAGCAGCACAAGGGTGCCGTATTTCTGATAGCCGATGCGCAGGGTGTCAGCCTGGGCTTGGGTGATGGCGCCGAACGACACAGCCGCAGCAAACAGAGCGACCAGCCCACGACGCAAAAAGACTGTGCGCATAGCGCCGCTCCTTTGCTTGATTGGGTTTTGGCTGCACCTGCTTGCCCGTTGGCGGGCGAGTAAGGCGAGTGTTATCAGTGAGTTAACATGTGGGAGCTGGCTTGCCAGCGAGCTGTTGGGGCCTAAAAGCTCGCTGGCAAGCCAGCTCCCACAAGCGGCGTTAGATACTCCAGCGCGCGCTCAAGAGTCTTTCGTTCAAGATGCCGGGCTCCAGCGCCTGTGGGCGGCGGCTCAGGGCGTAGTGGAACTCTTCCAGGGCATTGCTCAGGCGCTGCTCCAGCGCCGGGGCCAGCTGCGCCGCGGCGCTGCCTTCGCCGTAGGCGATCTGGCTGTCGTCAGCAAAGATCCCCTGCAGCATTTCCTGGGCCTTCAGCGCGGCCAACACCGGCTTCAGGGCGTAATCCACCGCCAGCATGTGGGCGATGCTGCCGCCGGTGGCGATGGGCAGTACCACCTTGTTGGCCAGCGCCCGCTCGGGCAGCAGGTCCAGCAGGGTTTTCAGTGCGCCGCTGAACGAGGCCTTGTACACCGGCGTGGCGACGATAAGGCCGTCGGCCTTCTGCACCAGCTCCAGGAAGTCGAGCACCTTGGGGCTGTCGAAGCGGGCGTGCAGCAGGTCCTCGGCCGCGAAGTCGCGTACCTGGAACGTCGCCACTTCCACGTTGTGGCGCTGCAGCCAGAGCCGGGTCTGGTCCAGCAACACGCCGGACCGTGAACGCACACTGGGGCTGCCACCAAGAGATACAACCAGCATTGCCACCCTTCCTTCTTTGACCAAAAGGCCTCGCGATCGGCGAGATGGGACTGACCATAACAGGCCTTTTATATATCCATAAATCATATTTTTTCATGTGGTTAGACGCTGAAAGAATATGAGATTTCGGGCAAAAAAAAGGGCCGTGATCAACGGCCCTCAAACCCTGGTGGGAGCTGGCTTGCCAGCGAGCTTTTCAGCCTTCAACAGCTCGCTGGCAAGCCAGCTCCCACAAATACGGGTACTCAGCGGTTAGGCTGGGGCGTCAGGCGCAGGTACGGCTTCACCGCGCGGTAGCCCTTGGGAAAGCGTTGCTTGATCTCTTCCTCGTCCTTGAGCGACGGCACGATTACCACCTCGTCACCGTCCTGCCAGTTGGCCGGGGTGGCCACCTTGTGGTTGTCGGTGAGCTGCAGCGAATCGATCACCCGCAGGATCTCGTGGAAGTTGCGGCCGGTGCTGGCCGGGTAGGTGATGGTCAGGCGCACTTTCTTGTTCGGGTCGATTACGAACAGCGAGCGCACCGTGAGGGTGTCGTTGGCGTTGGGGTGGATCAGGTCGTAAAGGTCGGCCACCTTGCGGTCGGCGTCGGCCAGGATGGGGAAGTTGACGATGGTGTTCTGGGTTTCGTTGATGTCCTCGATCCACTTGTGGTGCGAGTCCACCGGGTCCACCGACAGGGCGATGGCCTTGACGTTGCGCTTGGCGAACTCTTCCTTGAGCTTGGCGGTGAAGCCCAGCTCGGTGGTGCACACCGGAGTGAAGTCCGCGGGGTGGGAGAACAGCACACCCCAGCTGTTGCCCAGCCACTCGTGGAAACGGATCTTGCCGGCGCTGGAGTCTTGTTCGAAATCGGGGGCGATGTCGCCGAGGCGGATGCTCATGAGAGGCCTTGCTCCTTGTTGAGTGCTTATGGGAACCACTGTGCACTCAGCGTAGACGAAATAAAAAGAATAAATATCGATTTATTTAGCGTTAAAAGGCATAACAGATTTTGGATAAAACAAAGCCCGCCGCGGGATAGGGTCCGCGGCAGGCTTTGGTCTTTACAGCAGGGTTACAGCAGTGGGATCGAGTAGCTGACGATCACACGGTTTTCGTCCTGGTCGCGCTGGCCTGGAATGTCGTTGCGCCACATGGCGTTTTTCCAGGTGAAGCCCAGGCCCTTGAGGGTGCCGGTTGGCACGACGTAGGCCAGGGTGATGTCGCGTTCCCACTCGGAGCGGCCAGTGCCGCTGACAGCACGGTTGGAGCCGACGGTGTCGATGTTGTCGCCACGCAGGTAGACGATACCGGCAGTGGCGCCTGGCAGGCCCAGCGCTGCGAAGTCATACGAGTAGCGACCTTGCCAGGTGCGCTCGCCGGCACGACCGAACTTCTGGATCTGCATGTCGGTAATGGTGTAGTTCGACGAACCGTCGCCCTGGTTCAGCCACGGGAAGTCGGAGCTGCCGTTGCTGACCTGGTAGCCGCCACCGAAGGTATGGCCGGCGACGGTGTACAGGAACAGGCCGCTGTACAGGTTGTTGTCGACCGGACCGCGGCCGCTGGCAACACCACGGTAGTCACCCGAGCTGAAGTGGTCGGTATCGGTGGCGCTGACGCCGTCGTCGGTGCTGTGGAATACGCGCAGGTCAGACTTCAGCACGCCCGGGCCGATCGCCCAGTTGTGCACCAAGCCCAGGAAATGCTGCTGGTAGAAGTCGGTCAGTTCACCGTAGTAGTACTGGACCAGCAAGTCCTTGGTGACCTTGTAGTCGGCACCGGCGTAGTAGAACTTGTTGCTACGGGCATTCAGGCCAGTGGCGTTGCTGTTGCCGCTGCCGTTCGAGCCGCTGATCGACAGGTTCTCGTTGTTGCTGGAGTTACGGCCTTTGGCCGTGTCGATCTGACCGGCGATCAGGGTCAGGTCCTTGATTTCGTTCGAGGTAACCTGGCCACCCTGGAAGGTCTGTGGCAGCAGGCGACCATCGTTGTACTGGATGACCGGCAGCTTGGGCATCAGGGTGCCCAGTTTCAGCTCGGTCTTGGAGATCTTGGCCTTGGCGGTCAGGCCCAGGCTGGAGAACTCGCTGGCAGGGTCGTTGCCATCGGTTGGGAACACGGTACCGCCGTCTGCCACGCCGCTGGTGTTACCCGACTTGGCACGCGAGGAGTCCAGGCGCACGCCCAGCAGCCCGATGGCGTCAACGCCGAAACCGACCGTACCTTCGGTGTAGCCCGACTGGAACTCCAGCTGGAAGCCCTGGCCCCACTCAGCCTGGTAGTTCGCAGCACCAGCAGCCTTGGTACCCGAGTCACGGTTATCAGTGTTGATGTAGTAGTTGCGCAGTTTGAGGACAGCCTTGCTGTCATCGATGAAACCTTCGGCGCCAGCGTGCGCGGCGAATACCCCTACAGCCACGGCCAGAGCCAAGGAAGACTTGTACATTGTGTTGCTCCTGTAATGATTCTAATTCTTGTCTGTCCCCAATCATGGATCTTCTGTCCATTGCGCTGGGGTTGTTGCGATTAATGCCAGTGGCGAACACCGCGTCAACCGCTCTAGGTCGGTTTACGACGATGGTCTATGTCCATTTTGTGACGGGCAAGAGTAAATAATATTTCATAACTCCAAAAAGAATTGTTTCATCTCTTTTCAGATCGTTTTGGAATAGAAAACCGGTTTTGCCAAACGCCACGTCGCTTAACCTGTATCGACCTCTAAGGTAATTACTAAACAGTCTTTGTAATTTATTTTTTAGATCGTTTAGCTTTCACCAACCGGACCACCGGACATTTCCCCACCCCCTTTGCAGAAGCCGCCCGAGCGGTCAGAGGTGCTCCGTGTCCGTAAACCGTCCGCACATGAAAAAGCTTTTAACCGTCGCCCTCAGCCTGTTCATCTGCCAGGCCAGCGCGCAAGCGGCCAACCTCACCATCGGCTACCAGACCGGCATCGACCCCAGCAAGGTGCCGCAGGCCGACGGCGCCTATGAAAAAGCCATCGGCGAGAAGATCGACTGGCGCCGTTTCAACAGCGGCCCGGAAGTGGTCACCGCCATTGCCTCGGGGGACGTGCAGATCGGCAACCTGGGTTCCAGCCCGCTGGCCGCTGCCGCTTCACGCAAGTTGCCGATCGTGGCCTTCATCGTCTCCGCGCAGATCAACGCCGCCGAGGCCCTGGTGGTGCGCAACGGCAGCGGCATCAACAATCCGCAGGACCTGGTGGGCAAGACCATCGCCACACCGTTCGTGTCCACCTCGCACTACAGCCTGCTGGGTGCGCTGAAGCACTGGGGGCTGGAAGGCAAGGTCAAGGTGGTGAACCTGCAGCCGGCGGAAATCGCAGCCGCCTGGAAGCGCGGCGACATCGACGGCGCCTTCGTCTGGTCACCGGCCCTGGGCGAGATCCGCAAGACCGGCAAGACCCTCACCGACGCCGCCCAGGTGGGCCAATGGGGCGCACCCACCTTTGAGGTGTGGGTCGCGCGCAAGGACTACGCCGACAAGCACCCGGAAGTGATCGCCCAGTTCGCCAGGGTGACCCTGGACTCGTTCGCCGACTATGCCGCGCACAAGGCCGCCTGGACGGCTGACTCGGTGCCTGTGCAAAAAATAGCCAAGCTCACCGGCGCCAACGCCAGCGACGTGCCCGAACTGCTGGCCGGCGCCGCCTTCCCCGACGCCAAGGCCCAGCAAACCCCGGCGCTGCTGCAAGGCGGCACCGCCAAGGCCATCGAGCAGACGGCGGAGTTCCTCAAGGAACAGGGCAAGGTCGAGAGCGTGCTGCCCGATTATTCCCCGTACGTAAGCGCCAGGTTCGTTAACTGAACCTGTGAGAGCTGGCTTGCCAGCGAGCTTTTCAGGGCCTCAAAAGCTCGCTGGCAAGCCAGCTCCCACAAAACCGGCCTACGGCTACAGAATCCAGCGCTAAGCTAATGCAAAACAGTTATTTATTTACTGATTCTTAGATCATTTAGTCTTCCCATCACCCAAGCCATCCGGCCGCCTGATGAGGAGCTGCACCATGTCCCGCTTCAACCCCCTTCGCCTGTTGGCGGCCATCTCCCTGGCAGGCGCCGCGTTCGTGGCGCAGGCCGCCGACTTCACCGTGGCCTACCAGACCACCGTCGACCCGGCCAAGGTCGCCCAGGCCGATGGCGCCTATGAAAAGGCCACCCAATCGAAAATCAGCTGGCGCAAGTTCGACGGCGGCTCGCAGGTGATCACCGCCGTGGCCTCCGGCGACGTGCAGATCGGCTACGTCGGTTCCAGCCCGCTGGCCGCTGCCGCCACCCGCCAACTGCCGGTGGAAACCTTCCTGATCGCCACCCAGATCGGCGCCGCCGAGGCCCTGGTGGCCCGCAATGGCGCCGGCATCAACAGCCCGCAGGACCTGGTGGGCAAGAAAATCGCCGTGCCGTTCGTGTCCACGGGCCACTACAGCCTGCTGGCCGCGCTGAAGCAGTGGAAGATCGACCCCTCGAAAGTCACCATCCTCAACCTCGACCCGCCGGCCATCATCGCTGCCTGGAAGCGCGGCGACATCGACGCCACCTACGTCTGGGACCCGGCGCTGGGCGTGGCCAAGGAAAGCGGCAAGGTGCTGATCACCTCGGGTGAACTGGCCAAACTGGGCGCACCGACCTTCGACGCCTGGATCGTGCGCAAGGACTTCGCCGCCAAGCACCCGGAAATCGTCAAGGCCTTCGCCAAGGTTACCCTCGACGCCTACGCCGACTACCGCAAAGACCCCAAGGCCTGGCTGGCCAACCAGGGCAACGTCGACAAGCTGGTGAAGCTGTCGGGTGCCAAGGCCGCCGACATCCCGCTGCTGCTACAGGGCAACGTCTACCCGCTGGCCGCTGACCAGGTGACCGCCCTGGGCGCCCCCACCACCCAGGCCATCACCGACACCGCCACCTTCCTCAAGGAACAAGGCAAGGTCGACGCCGTGCTGCCCGACTACGCCCCCTACGTGAGCGCGCAGTTCGTTCAGTAACCATTTTCCGGCCCCCACGCCTTTGTGGGAGCTGGCTTGCCAGCGAGCTCTTCAAACCGCAACAGCTCGCTGGCAAGCCAGCTCCCACAAAGGCATCGGCGGCGCCACGCATAGGATCAATCTCATGGCCCTGCTGCAACTCGAGCGCATCAGCGCACAGTACCCCGGCGCCAGCACGCCGGTGCTGGCCGACATCAACCTGTCCCTGGGCCCGCAACAACTGCTGGTGGCCCTGGGCCCTTCGGGTAGCGGCAAGACCTCGCTGCTGAACCTGATCGCCGGCTTCGTCGAACCCAGCGCCGGGCGCATCACCCTTGACGGCGTGCCGGTGAAAGGCCCCAGCGCCGAGCGCGGCGTGGTGTTCCAGGACGACGCCCTGCTGCCCTGGCAGGACGTGCTGGCCAACGTCGCCTTCGGCCTGGAGCTGGCCGGCGTACCGCGTGAAAAGCGTGAACTGCGCGCCCGCGACCTGCTCGCCCTGGTGGACCTGGCCGACTTCGGCAGCCGGCGCATCTGGCAACTGTCCGGTGGCCAGAAGCAGCGTGTCGGCCTGGCCCGCGCCCTGGCCGCCGACCCGCGCGTGCTGCTGATGGATGAGCCCTTCGGCGCGCTGGACGCCTTCACCCGCGAGCAGATGCAGGAACTGCTGCTGCAAGTGTGGAAGCGCACCGCCAAGCCGGTGTTCCTGATTACCCACGACATCGAAGAAGCGGTGTTCCTGGCCACCGACCTGATTCTGCTGGCGCCCAACCCCGGCCAGGTGGTGGAGCGCCTGAGCCTGGACTTCGGCCAGCGCTACGCCGCCGGCGAGTCGGCCCGCGCCATCAAGTCCGACCCACGCTTCATCGAAACCCGCGAGCACGTGCTGTCGCGCGTGTTCTCGCAACGCACCGCACTGCAACAGGAGCCGGCATGAGCAGCTACCAAGCCCCCGTCACCGCCCAGGCTACCCTGGTCAAGCCGGTGAAACCGCGGCGCCCGTTGAGCACCCGCGCCATCAGCAGCCTTACCCTGCTGACCCTGCTGACCCTGTGGTGGGCCGTCACCGCCAGCGGGCTGATCGAACCGCTGTTCCTGCCCTCGCCCGTGGCCGTGCTGGAAAAAGGCTGGCTGCTGGCGACCAAGGGCTACATGGACGCCACCCTGTGGCAGCACCTGGGTGCCAGCCTGAGCCGCATCGGCCTGGCGCTGGGCTTCGCCATCCTGACGGCCATTCCAATCGGCATCGCCATCGGCACCAACCGCATCGCCCGCGGCATCTTCGACCCGCTGATCGAGTTCTACCGCCCTATCCCGCCGCTGGCCTACCTACCGCTGATCGTGATCTGGTGTGGCATTGGCGAGCTGTCGAAAGTGCTGCTGATCTACCTGGCCATCTTCGCCCCCATCGCCATTGCCACCGCCACCGGCGTGCGCACCGTCGACCCGGCCAAGCTGCGCGCCGCGCAGTCGCTGGGCGCCACCCGCGCGCAATTGATACGCCACGTGATCCTGCCCAGCGCCCTGCCCGACATTCTCACCGGCGTGCGCATCGGCCTGGGTGTGGGCTGGTCCACCCTGGTGGCCGCCGAGCTGATCGCCGCCACCAGCGGCCTGGGCTTCATGGTGCAGTCGGCCGCGCAGTTCCTGGTCACCGACGTGGTGATCCTGGGCATCCTGGTCATCGCCGTGATCGCCTTCGCCCTGGAAATGGGCCTGCGCGCCCTGCAACGCAAGCTGGTGCCCTGGCACGGCCAAAGTCATTGATCGATCGCTGCTTACCTTGAATAACGAGATAGCCATGAGCCTGACCATCACCCCCATCAGCCCTGCCATCGGCGCCGTCATCAGCGGCGTCGACATCGCCCAGCCGTTGACCACGGCGCACCGCGACGCCATCGAACAGGCGCTGCTGGCGCACCACGTGATCTTCTTCCGCGACCAGCCCATTACCCCGCAGCAGCAGGCGCGCTTCGCCGCCCAGTTCGGCGACCTGCACATTCACCCCATCTACCCGAACGTGCCCGAACAGCCAGAAGTGCTGATCCTCGACACCGCCGTGACCGACGTACGCGACAACGCCATCTGGCACACCGACGTAACCTTCCTGCCCACCCCGGCCATGGGCGCGGTGCTCAGCGCCAAGCTGATCCCGCCCTACGGCGGCGACACCCTGTGGGCCAGCGGCATCGCCGCCTATGAAGCGCTGTCGGCACCGCTGAAACGCCTGTTGGACGGCCTCACCGCCACCCACGACTTCACCAAGTCGTTCCCGCTGGAGCGCTTCGGCAGCACCCCCGAAGACCTGGCGCGCTGGGAAGAAACCCGGCGCAAGAACCCGCCCATCAGCCACCCGGTGATCCGCACCCACCCGGTCAGCGGGCGCAAATCGCTGTTCGTCAGCGACGGCTTCACCACCCGCATCAACGAACTGGAGCCGGCGGAAAGCGATGCGATTTTGAAGCTGCTGTTCGCCCACGCCACCCGCCCCGAATTCTTCGTGCGCTGGCGCTGGCAGGAAAACGACGTGGCCTTCTGGGACAACCGCAGCACCCAGCACTACGCCGTGGACGACTACCGCCCGGCCCGCCGCGTAATGCAGCGCGCGACCATCCTGGGGGATGCGCCGTTCTGATGTGCTCTGCGGGACCGCGTCGCCTGCATCGCGACTAAAGTCGGCTCCTACGCCGTCCGCGGTAGGAGCCGGCCTTGGCCGCGATGCAGACGACGCCGCCCCGTAGCAGCTGCCGAAGGCTGCGTCCAGCGCCACGCCTGCAATAACGCGGCGCCCATGACGCGGCCTGGCGGCCGCTGCTACAAAAATTGCGCCATCCACCAACCCGTAGCAGCTGCCGAAGGCTGCGTCCGGCGGCGTGCCTGCAACAACGCGGCGCCCGTGACGCGGCCTGGCGGCCGCTGCTACAGGGCCAGCTTTTTGTGCATGGCCTCCAGCACCTCACACCCCTCCTGTAACAGGTGATAACTCACCTCCGCCGCCACATTCAGGTCCTTGCCCTCGATGGAGCAGGAATTCATGCACGACAAGGACTCCATCAGGTTGCGCACCGTCTGGAAGCGGCGGGTGGCGAATTCGAAGAGGTCGAGGTCGGGGCAGTCGGGGTTGATGAGGAAGATGGGGGGTGAGGCGTCTTGATAAGTCATGGCAAGTACTCTGGACAGTTGAGACAGCCACCCTCGCTTGCACGCGAATGGGTGGCAGCTATGCGCAGGTGTGCAAGACCGGTCCAGAGCCGGCAGACCCGAAGATCTCCCACACATAGCCGCCATGACGAACACAGCAGGCATTCTACTGCCTGCTGTGCGGTTACGGGGACGACGTTTCTGGACAGGCTTGCACGCCCGGCCGCTGATGGTCAGCGACGCAGAGGACTATAGGGCGTTGCCCGGGGCACAACTACCCGGCCACTTCCGATAACCGTGTAGGAACAATCCCAAATCACCGCCAAGGTGCCATGCATAAAAAAACCGCCTGATAGAGGCGGCTTCTTTAATTCATGTGTCCTCAAGGGGAGGCTTATGCCAACAGGTCTTGAGGCAATCATTTCCAATATAAAACGATTTCCCGAGCCTGAACATCCCGAAATCTCCTGCAAACACGTAGGAAATCTCTCCTTTTCGCTACCGGCTTAAATACGGACAAACGGAGAGAAAGCGCCTTTCAAAACGAAGAAAAGTGAGCTAAATATCCGCTTACCGAATGATAAGAAAGGCATCTCCATGGTGACCAAGCACGACCTTCAGCGCTTCATCCGAGCGGAGATCACCAGGATTTTTTTGAGGAGTTGAGCATCCTCATCCCCCAGGCCTTCCAGAAAGCCATGTCTGACAGTCAACAGCTGCGCAACGTCCCACCCGAGCATTTGCGGGGTTACCTGCGCTACATGTATGTTCAAGAGGCCATGGGCGGACTAGTTCGCTGGTCCCCTGTAATCCGGGAGACATCGCCCAAGGGAAGTTTTTTCGTGCTTCTTGCTATAGGTAAAGTCCGTCTGACCGCCGTGGTGCTGCCTTGGCAGAAGGAAGTGCGTGAAGCCAAATACCGATCAGACCTCAAGCTGTTGAACGAAACCCTGGCTTGCACCCAGATAGACTGGATCAATGAGGTAACGCAACCAGTCGATGATCACCTGATCAATGCCTTGGTCATCGCACATGCTCCCCCTCCCAGCTGCGCTAACCAGGCAGAGCCGCTGGCTATTGCATTGGCGGTACCGTATTTCAACGGCAAAGGGTTTCACATGAGCTGTGCGTTGGATGAACTGATGGATGGCTATGCTGAAGATGAGCACGCTGGTCTTAAACCCATTGCGCTGGTGAAATTGCGAGATAATATGCGCCGCGCAGAAAACACGGGCACCGAAACCCAAGCGAAGAGGTAATGATGAGGACGGGAGTCGCAGGCTTTCAATCAGGACGCCTCAAGCAGTTGCGCCTGGCATTTGGCCTGACTCAATCAGGGCTGGCTGAATTGGTTGGCCGCGCCTCTGGAAATATCTCCAAATGGGAAAATGGCCTTCAGGCTCCTGAAGCAGATGCATTTCACCGTTTGTGCGAGGTTTTCGGCGTAAGCCAGAACTGGCTAGTGGAGTCGCCTGTGCACAGCGACGCCTCCAGTCCATTCTTCTTCCGTTCAAATGTCACGGCCACGGAAACCGCGAGGGAAATAGCTGCGATCCGGCTGTCGTGGCTTCAGGAAATCTCCTTCGAACTGCAGGAAAGCCTAGAATTCCCCGACGTCAACGTTCCCTGCCTCTCCGAACAAAACTGCGAACTGATTTCCGACGCCGAGATCGAGCAGGTCGCCAGCGCATGTCGTCAGGCGTGGGGCCTGGGTAATGGCCCGATCCCGCATGTAATCGACATCATGGAGCGCGCCGGCATCGTCTGTGCTAGAAGCCATCTGGGCTTTCTGAAGATGGATGGCGTATCAAATTGGTGCCTGGCAGATGATCGGCCTTACGCCCTCATAATCGCGGACAAGGCTAATGGGATTCGCAATCGCTTTGATGCCGCCCACGAGCTGGGGCATATCGTGCTTCACCGGCACGTGACGCAAACACAGTACATTGAAAAATACGCGTTGCTGGAGACACAAGCCCATCGTTTCGCCAGCGCCTTCCTACTGCCTGCAGAAAGTTTCTGCCGTGAAGTGCGTTGGCCCACACTGGATACCCTGCTTGCACTCAAACCCCGCTGGAAGGTCTCGGTGGCAGCCATGGTGAAGCGGTGCCAAGACTTGGACATCATCAACGAAACCACCGCTACGCGCCTCTGGAAAGCACGTTCAGCGAGAGGCTGGGTGAAGGGCGAACCTCTGGATGACACCTTTCAGCATGAGTTGCCGTCGTTGCTGTCTCAAAGCATCAAGATGATGGTTGAAAGCAAGGTGCTCTCTCGCTCCCAACTTCGACAGGTGCTTGGCTTGCCCACTGACACGCTGGAATCGCTGTGCAGCCTTGAGCAGGGATACTTTGAACTCCCTGATGCAGCTCGAATCCTGAAGTTGCGACTCAAACGCCAGCCTATCTCGAATCCGTCCTTCAAGAAGCCGGCACAGGTGCTCGGCTTCCCTGCCAAAAACTGACCAGCATCATTTCCAGGCTTGCTGGCTCACATCCAACCGCTTCGGCAACAAATGGTTCTGCCAAAACAGATCCGCCGTCACCTGCTGCGCCGCCATCACCTTCGCGTCAACCGGCGCAATCGGCGATGGCGGGCGGTTGTCGATGTACTGCGCCACCACCGGCTTGGGCAGGCTCATGTTGGCCGCCAGCACGTTGATGCTGTCTTCACGCTGGCTGCGCGTCAGCGCTTCGGCCTGGCTGAGTTCGGCCAGCAGGTTGTGGATGAACGGGCCGTTCTGTTCGGCGTACGGGCGGCGGGCGGTGTACAACGGGCCGGAGAGGCCCAGGCCGGTGCCGTCGGCGAGTTTGCGGGTGTGGCCTTCGCTCAGCGCCAGCGACGAGTACGGGTCCCAGATCACCCAGGCGTCGACGCTGCCTTGCTCGAAAGCGGCGCGGGCGTCGGCGGGGCTGAGGTAGATGGGCTGGATGTCCTTGTAGCTCAGGCCGGCCTGGTTCAGCGCGCGCAGGATCAGGTTGTGCGAGCTGGAGCCCTTCTGGAACGCGACTTTCTTGCCCTTGAGTTCGGCCACGCTGTGCAGCGGGCTGTCGTTCTTCACCAGGATAACCTCGGCGGCCGGCTTGGCCGGTTCGGCGCCGATGTACACAAGATCGGCACCCGCAGCCTGGGCGAACAGCGGTGGGATGTCGCCGGTGGAGCCCACGTCCAGCGCGCCGACGTTGAGCGCTTCGAGCATCTGCGGGCCGGCGGGGAATTCGATCCACTGCACCTTGGTCTGCGGGAATTGCTTCTCCAGCAGGCCGTGCTCCTTGGCCAGCACCAGGGCGATGGAGCCCTTCTGGTAGCCGATGCGCAGCGCGGCCGGGTCGGCCAGGGCGTTGAAAGTCAGGGCAAGCAGGGACAGGCCGGCCGCCAGGCGTGCTAGTGGTTTCATGGGCGTTCTCGCAATGCAGGGCCGGGGGCCGTGGCCCCCGGCTGGGAGGGGTTACTCAGCCAGGGACGGCTTTTCCCACAGGTTGATGCCGCCTTCGACGGCGAAGCGGTCGATGGCTTCCAGCTCTTCACGGCTGAAGGCGAGGTTCTTCAGGGCGCCGACGTTCTCGATGATCTGCTCGGGACGGCTGGCGCCGATCAGCGCCGAGGTCACGCGCGGGTCGCGCAGGGTCCAGGCCAGCGCCATTTGCGCCAGGCTCTGGCCGCGCTGCTGGGCGATTTCGTTCAGCGAGCGGATGTGCGCCAGGTTGCTTTCCGACAGGTGCGACTGCAGCAGCGAGCCACCGCCCGGCTTGTTCACGCGGGCATCCTTGGGCACGCCGTTGAGGTACTTGTCGGTCAGCAGGCCCTGGGCCAGCGGGGTGAACGCGATGACGCCGCTGCCCAGCTCGTCGGTGACGTCCAGCAGGTCCTTTTCCACCCAGCGGTTGAGCAGGTTGTAGGCCGGCTGGTGAATCAGCAGCGGCACTTTCCACTCTTGCAGCAGCTTGGCGATTTCGCGGGTTTTCACCCCCGAGTACGACGAGATGCCGATGTACAGCGCCTTGCCCTGCTGCACGGCGGTGGCCAGTGCGCCGGCGGTTTCTTCCAGCGGGGTGTCGGGGTCGAAGCGGTGCGAGTAGAAAATGTCCACGTAGTCCACGCCCAGGCGCTGCAGGCTCTGGTCGAGGCTGGCGAGGATGTATTTGCGCGAGCCGCCGCCCTGGCCGTACGGGCCTGGCCACATGTCCCAACCGGCCTTGCTGGAGATGATCAGCTCGTCGCGGTACTGCTTGAAGTCTTCGCGCAGCAGGCGGCCGAAGTTGATCTCGGCGCTGCCGTAGGGCGGGCCGTAGTTGTTGGCCAGGTCGAAGTGGTTGATGCCCAGGTCGAAGGCGGTGCGCAGCAGCGCGCGCTGGGTGTCGATGGGCGTGCTGTCGCCGAAGTTGTGCCACAGGCCCAGGGACAGCGCCGGCAGCACCAGGCCGCTGCGGCCTACGCGGCGGTAAGGGATGGACTCGTAGCGGTCTTGCGCAGCGATGTAGGTCATCGGTTCCTCTCTTATTGAATTTGGCAACCTGTAGCCGCTGCCGCCAGGCTGCGCTGGCCCTCGAGTGCACTGGAAATCTCCAGCGAGGCCCAGGGCCAGCGCAGCCTGACGGCAGCGGCTACGGGGTTACGGTTCACAGAAACTGATTGGCCGGCCTTTCCAGCCCCAGGTTCTCGCGCAGCGTGGTGCCTTCGTACTCGGTTCTGAACAACCCGCGGCGTTGCAGCTCGGGCACCACGTGGTCGGCGAAATCTTCCAGGCCGCCGGGCAAATGCGGCACCAGCACGTTGAAGCCGTCGGCCGCGCCTTGTTCGAACCATGCCTGCAACTGATCGGCAATCTGCACCGGGGTTCCGATCAGGCTGTAATGCCCACGTCCACCGGCGATCTTGCGGCCCAGTTCGGCCAGGCTCAACTGCTCGCGCCCAGCCAGTTCGGTCAGCAGTTTCTGCCGGCTTTGCTGGCCGCTGTCGGTCAGCGGCAGCTCGGGCAGCGGGCCGTCCAGCGGGTAGCCGGACAGGTCGAAGTTACCGAGCATACGCCCTAACAGCGCCACGCCGACCTCGGGTTCGACCAAAGCCTGGAACGCCTCGAATTTTTCCTGCGCCAGGGCTTCGGTCTCCCCTACCACCACGAACACGCCGGGCATGATTTTCAACGAATCGGCGCTGCGCCCGAACTTCGCCAGCCGGCCTTTCAAATCGGCGTAGAACGCCTGGGCATTGGCCAGCGAAGTCTGGGCAGTAAAGACCACTTCAGCGGTTTGCGCCGCCAGCTCGCGGCCGGTTTCCGAAGAGCCGGCCTGCACGATCACCGGCCGGCCCTGGGGCGAGCGGGCGACGTTGAGCGGGCCCTTGACCTTGAAGTGTTCGCCGCTGTGGTTGAGCACGTGCAACTTGGCGGGGTCGTAGTATTGGCCGCTGGCCTTGTCGCGGCGGAAAGCGTCGTCGCCCCAGCTGTCCCACAGGCCGGTGACCACTTGGTAGAACTCGCGGGCGCGGCTGTAGCGCTCGGCGTGGCCGATGTGTTCGTCACGGCCAAAGTTCAGCGCTTCGGCAGCGGCGTCCGAGGTCACCAGGTTCCAGCCGGCGCGGCCGCCGGACAGGTGGTCCAGCGAGGCGAACTTGCGCGCCACGTGGTAGGGCTCGTTGTAGCTGGTGGTGACGGTGCTGATCAGGCCGATGTGCTCGGTGACGGCGCTGAGCGCCGACAGCAGGGTCAGCGGCTCGAAGTGGTCGGAGCGCGCCATGCGGCTGGCGATGTCGCCGGTGGCCGCCGCCACGCTGTCGGCCACGAACAGCGTGTCGAAGCGCGCGCGCTCGGCCACCTGGGCCAGGTGCTTGTAGTGCTTGAAATCCAGCCCGGCGTTGGCCGGCACTTCTGGGTGCCGCCAGGCGGCCACGTGGTGACCGGTTGCCATCAGGAACGCGCCCAATTTCAGTTGTCGTGGTGCCTGGCTCATGTTCAGAAGTCCTTGCGTACTTGAATGCCGAAGTAACGTTGGTCGTCACGCGGTACCGCGCGGTAGATGTAGCCGGTGCCGCTGGCCAGCAGTGGCGAGTAGGACTTGTTCGCCAGGTTCTTGCCTTCCAGCGATACGCGCCAGCCGCTGCCGTAGTCGGCCAGGGCGACGCTGGCGTTCCAGATGCCGTAGGCGCCCTGCTCGGTCAGCGGGTTCTGGCTGATGTCGTACTGCACTTTGCTCTGCCAGTTGAAGTCGGTGCCCAGCTCGATGTCCATGCCGTTGTCCAGCGGGATGTCGTAGTCGGCGCGCACGTAGGTTTTCCAGTCCGGGCTGAACGGTAGGGTCTTGCCGTTGACGTTGCACGAGGCGGCGGCGCCGGCCGGGCAGCTGAACTGGTCGATGCGGGCGTGGGTGTAGGCGAACGCACCCGACAGTTTCAGGTTGCGGGTAGCCTGCAAGGCCCAGTCGCCCTCCACGCCTTCGGTGCTGACCGTGCCGGCGTTGATCAGGCGGGTCACCACCTGGTTGGCCACGGTGTCGTAGAAGTTGGCCTGGTAGTTGTTGTACTGGCTGTGGAACACCGCAAGGTTGGTGGTCAGGCGGTTGTTCCAGCTGGTGGCCTTCACGCCCAGTTCCCAGGTGTTCGAGGTTTCCGGCTTGAGCGCGTCGGTGTCACGCGGCTGCATGTTGAAGAACACGTTGTAGGCCGGGCCCTTGTAGCCGCGCGAGTAGGTCAGGTAGCTGGTGACGCTGTCGCTGAGGTCGTACTGCAGGCCCAGGCGGCCCGACCAGCCTTCGGCGTTGGTGTCGCCCGAGCTGCTGGTGGCCGGGTTGATGCCGTTCACCGCCACGGCCGAGGTGGAGGTGCGCTCGTGGTCGTACTTGAGCTCGTCGTGGGTCCAGCGCAGGCCGGCGATGCCGCGGAAGGTGGGGGTGAAGTTGAAGGTGTTCTCGCCGAACACCGCGTAGCTGTCGCTGGTGGTGCCGTAGTTGGCCAGGCCGCTGGTGGTGGCGGTCGGCGTGATGAGCGTGCGGCCGTAGGTTTCCTTGTCGCGGGCGTGCATGTAGTACAGGCCGGCCACGTATTCCATGAACTCGCCCTTGGGCGAGGCCAGGCGCAGCTCCTGGCTGTACTGGTCGTAGTCCAGCGTGCCTTTGTCCTGGATGCCCGGGTAGGCGGCGCTGATGGTGGCCAGGCGGTCGGCGTCCTGCCACTGGTCGTTGTTCCAGCCGCGCCAGGCGGTGATCGACGTCAGGGTGTAGTCGCCCAGGTTCCAGTCCGCCTGCGCGGAGAGGCCCTTGTTGATGTCATCGACGTGGGTGCGGTAGTCGCTGACGATGTCGCGGTTGTGCGAGCTGGCGGTGACCGGCGACAGCGCGCTGCCGAACGACGCCAGGGTGCTGGCGGCGACCACGCCGTTGGGGGCGTCGCTGGTGGCGTTCATGTAGTCGGCGGACAGGGTCAGCTTGAAGTCTTCGTTGGGGGTGAACTCCAGCTTGCCGCGCGCGCCCTTGCGGTTGTAGCCGTTGAGTTCCTGGCCGTTGGTCTTGTTGTGCACGTTGCCGTCGTAGTCGCTGACCAACGCGGTGACGTTGCCCTTCAGCACGCCGGGGATCAGCGTGCCGCCGATACCGAAGCGGGTGCGGCTTTCGTTGCCCTGGTAGTAGGACTGTTCCACGTAGCCGTGGGTCTCGTCGGTGGGCGCCTTGGTGACGATGTTAAGCACGCCGGCCGAGGCGTTCTTGCCGAACAGCGTGCCCTGCGGGCCGCGCAGCACTTCGATGCGGTCCAGGTCCAGCAGGTCGAGGGTGGCCATGCCCGGGCGGCCGTACACCACGCCGTCGACCACGGTGGCCACGGTGGGCTCCACGCCCGGCGAGGTGGAGATGGTGCCCACGCCGCGAATGAACAGCGAGGTGTCCTTGTTCGACGCGCCGGTGCGGAAGTTCACCGTGGGGATCTGCTGCACGATGCTTTCGATGTTGGTGCGGTTCTCGCGCCCCAGTTGCTCACCATCCACTACGGTGACGGCCACGGGCACCTTCTGCAGCGACTCTTCGCGGCGGGTGGCGGTGACGGTCACCGATTTCAGCACCGGTTCCGCGCTGCTGTCGGTGGCGGTGGTGGTGGTGGCATCCGCTGCCTGCACCGCGCCCAGCGGCATGGCCGCGCAGGCGGCCAGGGTCCAGCCGAAGGCCTGTACCAGCGCGGTGGTTTTGAAACGATCCCCAAATCGGTTTTGCATGTCGGATGCCCTGCTCGAAGGTTATGCCCTGGCCGTGGCTCTGCGGCCACTGCGTCTGTCGTTTCGCAGAAAAGGTGTCGTGGGCATTCGCTCGAGCGAGTAGCAGACAAAGCACTTTGTTAGCGCTAACATCGAAAGTATCGGCAATCCGGGCATAGACCGTCCAATACTGAAAAATTACTTTTATATGCGTTTAGGTTTTATCAGGAGGTTGAAGTGAGCGATGACAAGCGCAAGCGCCGTGGCGCCGGTCGGGTCACGCTGAACACCGTGGCGCGCCATGCCGGGGTGTCGGCGATTACCGTGTCGCGCTATTTCAACCAGCCCGAGCAGGTGTCGCCCGAGCGCCGCGAGCGCATCAAGGCGGCGGTGGATGAGCTGGGCTACGTGCCCAACCTGGTGGCCGGCGGCCTGGCCTCGGCGCGCGGGCGCATTGTCGGCATGGTGATTCCCAACATCTCCGGGCCGATCTTCGCCAACACCATCCAGGGCTTCAGCGATACCCTCAGCCGCCACGGCTACCAGCTGCTGCTGGCCTCCAGTTACTTCTCGGTAGAGCAGGAGGAAAGCGCCGTGCGCGCGTTCCTCGGCTGGTCACCGGCGGCGCTGGTGCTGACCAGCCATTTCCACAGCGAAGCCACCGAGAAGATGATCGCCGAGGCCGACATCCCCCTGATCGAGACCTGGGACTACCGGCCCGAGCGCAGCCCCATCCAGATCGGTTTCTCGCACTTCCAGGTGGGGGTCACGGCCACCCGTTACCTGCATGGCAAGGGCTACCAGCGCATCGCCTTCGTGCAGAACAGCGCGGCCGGCGACTTCAGCGCCCTGGAGCGGCGCGACGGCTACACCGCCACCATGGCCGAGTTGGGCCTGGCACCGCAGGTGTTCGCCCCACAGGAAGGCCTGGCGCCGTTCGAAGCGGGCAAGCAGGCCATGCAGGCGTTGATGGCCGGCGCGCAGCCGCCCCAGGCGATTATCTTTGCCAATGACAACCTGGCGGCCGGCGGCATGCTGGCGGGGCAGCGCGCAGGGGTGAAGATCCCCGAGGATTGCGCGGTGGTGGGGTTTGGCGATTACCCGTTCGCCGAGATGCTGATGCCCAGCCTGACCACCATCAAGCCTCCAGCGCTGGAGATTGGCGTGCTGGCGGCGACGCGGGTGTTGGAGAGTTTGGGCGAGGTGGAAGTCGAACGCCTCAACCTGCTGGAGTGCCGCCTGATCGAACGCGAGAGCGCCTGATGAATTCAAACCCGTAGGAGCCGACCTTGGTCGCGATGGGGCCCTTGAGGACGCCATCGCGACCAAGGTCGGCTCCTACCAGGTTTTTCCTCGAAAGACCTCCGCCACCCAATCCACGAACACCCGCACCCGCGGCGCCATGTGGCGGTTCTGCGGGTACAGCACCGATACCGGCATGGGCGGCGGCGGGAACTGCGGCAGCACCTCGCGTAGCAAGCCTTGCTCAATCGGCAGCGCCACCCGGTAGCGCGGCACCTGGAACAGCCCCAGCCCGGCAATCGCCGCTGCCGCGTAGATCTGCGTGCCGAACACCGAGATGGCCCCCGGCACCTGCACTTCCACCACCTCGCCATCGACCACGAATTCGAATGGGAACGGCTTGTTCGAGGTGCGCGACACGTAGTTCACCGCCTTGTGCTGCTGCAAATCCGCCAGCACCTGCGGCTCGCCGTGCGTGCGCAGGTAGGCGGGGCTGGCGCAGGTCACCTGCGGCAGGTTCGCCACCCGCCGGCCGATCAGCGACGAATCGCCCAGGTTGCCGGCGCGCACCACGCAGTCCACGCCCTCCTCGATCAGGTCGACGAAACGGTCCGCCTCGCTGAACGACAGCTCGATATCCGGGTAGCGGGCGATGAACTCGGGCAGCGCCGGCACCACGAAATAGCTGGCCAGCGAGCCGTGCAGGTCCACCCGCAACCGGCCCTTGGGCGCCACCTGGCGGAACGCCAGTTCGGCCTCTTCCAGCTCTGCCAGCAGGCGCACACAACGGGCGTAGTAGGCCTCGCCGTCCAGCGTGGGGCGCACGCGCCGGGTGCTGCGTTCCAGCAGCCGCGTGCCCAGCCAGGCTTCGAACTGGTTGAGGCTGTGGGTGAGTGTGGCGCGGGGCAGGTTCAGGTCTTCGGCCGCCAGGGTGAAGCTGCTGCGCTCGAAGATACGCACGAAGATTTTCATGGCGCGAACCTGGTCCATACAGCCCCCTGATTGTTGGCGAAAGTTGAACAGTCAAGGCAACTCTGGCGCATTTATCGGGCTGGGTAAACATGTGAATCTCTGCTCCACCCCTACCCGACACAGGACATCCCCCATGAGCAAAACAGCCATCGTCACCGGCGCCTCCCGCGGCATCGGCGCCGTGATCGCCCAACGCCTGGCCCAGGACGGCTTTGCCGTGGCCGTCAACTACGCCAGCAGCGCCGCCGAGGCCGAAGCCCTGGTCAGCCAGATCAAGGCAGCCGGCGGCCGCGCCATTGCGGTGAAGGCCGACGTGGCCAGCAGCAGTGACATGCGCCAGCTGTTCGACACCACCGAGCAGCAACTGGGCAAGGTCGACGTGCTGGTGAACAACGCCGGCATCATGAAACCCACCCCGATCGCCGAGACCTCGGACGAGCTGTACGAGCAGATCTTCGCCATCAACACCCGCGGCACCTTCAACGCCCTGCGCGAAGCCGCCACGCACCTGAACGACGGCGGGCGGGTGATCAACTTCTCAAGTTCGGCGCTGGGCCTGAAACTGCCTGGCTACGCCATCTACAACGCCAGCAAGGCGGCGGTGGAAGCCATGACCCATGTCTTTGCAAAAGAGCTGCGCGGGCGCCGAATCACCGTCAACGCCGTGGCGCCGGGGCCGGTGGCCACCGAGTTGTTCCTGACGGGGAAAAGCGAAGAGCAGATCCAGCACTTCGCCAAGCTGCCGCCGCTGGAGCGCCTGGGGCAGCCGGAGGATATCGCCGGCGTGGTGGCGTTCCTGGCAGGGCCCGACAGCGGCTGGGTCAACGGCCAGACCCTGCGCGCCAACGGCGGCATTGTCTAACTCACCCTCGTAGCAGCTGCCGAAGGCTGCGTCATGCACACAACCGCATAGGCTGTGACGCGGCCTGCGGCCGCTGCTACGGGGGTTAGCGGACCATGTGCAGGAACTGCATATGCCGCTCGTACTGGTCGAGGATGTCGTTGATGACCTGCTCACGGGTGTAGCCCACCAGGTCGTAGTCCTGGCTACCCTCGGCCAAGTGGACCTCGGCGCGGTAGTAACGACGGTTCTTCAGCTCCTTGGTGCCCATGCCGCCACGGGCGAACGACGGCGTGAAGTAGCCGCGCATCTGCACTTGGTAGATGAACGGGCGCTCCTCGCCGTGGCCGATTTCCAGGCTGACCTGGTCGTGGCTGAGGTCTTCCTGGGTCACCACCTTCAGGCCTTTCTCGGTGAACACCGCCGAGACTTCCTCGATGGCCGGGCGCACCAGGGTGTCCATGAAGCGGTACACCTCGTCGCGCGAGGGGAAGTGCACGGCCTGGCTCAGGCGCTGGCGCCAGCCGCCACGGCCGCGGCGGGCGTTGGTGGCCACCGGCGCCAGGGAGTACATCTGCGCGATCTTGCGCTGGGACTCCAGGTAGAACGCCTTGTGCAGGCCCCACATCATCGCCAGCAGAATCAGCGAGAACGGCAGCGAGGTCAGCACCACCGCCGACTTCAGCGAGTCGATGCTGCCGGCGAACAACAGCCCGCTGGTGATGACCGCAGTCATCACGCCCCAGAACACGCGCAGCCACTTGGGCCCATCTTCATCGGCGTTGCCGCCACGGGCCGACAAGGTCGACAGCACCACAGTGCCCGAGTCCGCCGAGGTGACGAAGAACACGAAGCTGATGAACACCGTCACGGCAATCACCGTGCGGCTCCAGGGGTAGGTTTCCAGCAGCAGGTACAGGGTCTTGGCCGGGTCTGCCAGGGCCGACTGGCCGAGGGCCGTCATGCCGTGGTTGAGCACCATGTCGATGGCGCTGTTGCCGAAGATCGACATCCACGCCAGGGTGAAGCCAAGCGGAATCAGCAGCACGCCGAAGACGAATTCGCGAATGGTGCGGCCACGGGAAATGCGCGCGATGAACAGCCCCACGAACGGCGCCCACGCGATCCACCAGGCCCAGTAGAACACCGTCCAGTTGCCCAGCCAGTCGCTGGGCTTGTCGTAGGCGTACACGTCGAAACTCTTCGACGGCAGCGCGCCCAGGTAGTCGCCGACGTTCTGGATCAGCGTGGTCAGCAGGTGCTGGGTGGGCCCGGCGAACAGCACGAACAGCAACAGCGCGACGGCCAGCAGCATGTTGATGTCGGACATCACCCGCACGCCCTTGTCCACGCCGGAGACGGCAACGATGATCGCCGCGCCCATCATCAGCGTGATCAGGATCACCTGCACCCACTGGGTGTGCGGCACGCCGAACAGAATATCCAGGCCGGAATTGAGGTGCAGCACGCCAAAGCCCATGTCGGCGCCCAGGCCGAACACCGTGGCAATGATGCCGAAGCCGTCCACTGCGTAGCCGATGGGCCCGTTGATGCGCTTGCCGATCAGCGGGTACAGCGCCGAGCGCAGCGCCAGCGGCAGGTTATGCCGGTAGGCGAAGTACGCCAGGGCCATGCCCACGAACGCGAACACGCCCCAGCCGTGCAGGCCCCAGTGCAGGAACAGCAGCTGCATGGCCTGGCGCGCGGCCGCCTGGGTGCCGCCCTCGCCTTGCGGCGGGGTGAGCATGTGGGTCAGGGGTTCGGAGACGCAGAAGAAAAACAGGGTGATGCTGATGCCTGCGGCGAACAGCATGCCGGCCCATGACAGGTAACTGAACTCGGGCTCGTCGTGGTCGGCACCGAGCTTGATCTTGCCGTAGCCAGACAAGGCGGTGACCACCACGAAGACCAGATACAGGGTCATGGCCAGCATGTAATACCAGCCAACGGTGTTGGCGGCCCAGGTTTGCGCGGCGGTGAGCCAGGCCCCGGCTTGTTGCGGGAAGGCGATGACGACGATGCCGAACAGCAGGATGAAGCTGGCGGCGAAGTAGAACACCGGGGGGTTCATGCGGACGTTGCCGCTGGCGGGAGAAGACGAGGCACTCATTGGCAGTGCACCTCGAAAGGCGGGAAAGCAGCTGAATAGAGCGTTTTCAGCAAGGGATGACCTCCTGTAGAACGCGAATCGCGAACATCTTTTAAATTGAACAACCGTTCAATTTAACCACACAACCGCCCCGCCCTCCAAACCGGGCCCTGTGGGAGCTGGCTTGCCAGCGAGCTTTGCGGGCCTAAACAGCTCGCTGGCAAGCCAGCTCCCACGGTTACTTCTGCGTCCCGTCATCGTGCTGCAGATTCGCCTGCGTCAGGTTGCTGCCCGGCGCCACGTTGCGGGTCAGCCAGACGTTGCCGCCAATGGTCGAGCCCTTGCCGATGGTGATGCGCCCCAGGATGGTGGCCCCGGCATAGATCACCACGTCGTCCTCGACGATCGGGTGGCGCGGGTGGCCTTTCTGCAGCTGCCCCGACTCGTCCGCCGGGAAGCGCTTGGCGCCCAGGGTCACGGCCTGGTAGATGCGCACGCGCTCGCCGATGATCGCCGTCTCGCCGATTACTACGCCGGTGCCATGGTCGATGAAGAAGCTGGGGCCGATCTGCGCGCCGGGGTGAATATCGATGCCGGTAGCCGAGTGCGCCAGCTCCGAGCTGATGCGCGCCAGCAACGGCAGGCCAGCGCGGTACAGGTGGTGCGCCAGGCGGTGGTGGATGATGGCGAGGATGCCGGGGTAGCACAGCAGCACCTCGTCCACGCTGCGCGCCGCCGGGTCGCCGTGGTAGGCGGCCAGCACGTCGGTGTCCAGCAAGATGCGCAGCCCGGGCAGCGCCGCGGCGAAGCCCTGGATCAGCTGCAGCGCATGGGCGTCCACGTCTTCCTGCTGTTGCTGGTGGCGCGCGGCATAGCGCAGCTCCAGCCGGGCCTGGGCCAGCAGCGCGTTGAGCGCGGCGTCCAGGGTGTGGCCGACGTAGAAGTCCTCGCTTTCCTCGCGCAGGTCCACCGGCCCCAGGCGCATGGGGAACAGCGCGCCGCACAGCTGTTCAAGAATGCAGCGCACCGCTTCGCGCGACGGCAGCTGCCGGCCCCCCTGCTCGCCACTGCTGCGCCCGTTTTCACGGCGCCACTGCTCACGCGCACCGCGCAACTGGCCGACGATGGACTGCAACTGCCAATGGCCGTTCGCCGCTTGGGGTTTGTCGCTCACGATGGGGTACTCCTGATATGGCCGCCTGTTCGGCGCCCACTGTACGGTAGATTGTCGCACCGCAAAAAGAACGGATTCTGATGGGCGGTGAGGTTATGAACATAAGCTTTATGGGAGCTGGCTTGCCAGCGAGCTGTTCGGGCCCGCTAAAAAGCTCGCTGGCAAGCCAGCTCCCACAGGGATGTGGGGTTGCCCCCCAATCTGTGCCTGCCTATAGTCCTGTTTCCCCCAACACCGGATTCCCCATGATCACGCAATCGCTTGCCCGCTTCCCACGCCTCGACCTCCTGGGTGCCCCCACTGCACTGGAAAAACTCGAGCGACTGTCACAGTGGGTCGGCCGCGATATCTACGTGAAACGTGACGACCTGACCCCGCTGGCCATGGGCGGCAACAAGCTGCGCAAGCTTGAATACCTGGCCGCCGACGCCCTGGCCCAAGGCTGCGACACCCTGATCACCGCCGGCGCCATCCAGTCCAACCACGTGCGCCAGACCGCGGCCATCGCCGCCAAGCTGGGCCTGGGCTGCGTGGCGCTGCTGGAAAACCCCATCGCCACCGACGACAGCAACTACCTGGGCAACGGCAACCGCCTGCTGCTGGACCTGTTCGATGCCAAGGTCGAGCTGGTGGAAAACCTCGACAACGCCGACGAGCAGCTGCAAGCCCTGGCCCGCCGCCTGGCCGACAGCGGCCGCAAGCCGTATCTGGTGCCGATCGGCGGCTCCAACGCCCTGGGCGCCCTGGGCTACGTGCGCGCCGGCCTGGAACTGGCCGAGCAGATCAAGGCCACCGGCCTGGACTTTGCCGCCGTGGTGCTGGCCTCGGGCAGCGCCGGCACCCACAGCGGCCTGGCCCTGGGCCTGGGCGAGTCGCTGCCGCAACTGCCGGTAATCGGCGTCACCGTGTCGCGCACCGACGAAGCCCAGCGCCCCAAGGTGCAGGGCCTGGCCGAACGCACTGCCGAGCTGCTGGGCGTGCCGCTGCCGGACAACTTCAAGGTCACCCTGTGGGATGAATTCTTCGGCCCGCGCTATGGTGAACCTAACGCCGGCACGTTGTCGGCCATCAAGCTGGTCGCCAACCAGGAAGGCCTGCTGCTGGACCCGGTGTACACCGGCAAGGCCATGGCCGGCCTGCTGGACGGCATCGGCCGCCAGCGCCTGGACGCCGGCCCGGTGATTTTCCTGCACACCGGCGGCGCCCCGGCGCTGTTCGCCTACCCCGGCATCTGGTCGAACTGATATAGCTGGAACAGAAGAAAGCTGAATTTTTTATTATTTTCAGCCATAACGACAGGCGGCGATAATCAGCCACCAACGCAAGGATGCGTGCCTTCCCTCACAACAACATATGGGGCATCACATGACTTTCTCTTCGTTGCGTCGCAATCTCCTCATTGCCAGCATGGGCCTGGTCATGGGTTCCGCTTTGATCGGCCAGGCCGTGGCCGGTGACGAGCTGAAATCCATCCAGGACAAGGGCAGCATCAGCGTCGGCCTGGAAGGCACCTACCCACCGTTCAGCTATGTCGACGAAAACGGCAAGCTCACCGGCTTCGAAGTGGAGTTCGCCCAGGCCCTGGCCAAGGAGCTGGGCGTGACCGCCAAGCTGCAGCCGACCAAGTGGGACGGCATTCTTGCAGCGCTGGAATCCAAGCGCCTGGACGTGGCCATCAACCAGGTGACCATCTCCGAAGAGCGCAAGAAGAAGTACGACTTCTCCGAGCCCTACACCGTGTCCGGCATCCAGGCCCTGACCCAGAAGAAAGACGCCGGCAAGATCGCCTCGGCCAACGACCTGAACGGCAAGAAGGTCGGCGTGGGCCTGGGCACCAACTACGAGCAATGGCTGAAGGACAACGTGCCGGGCGCGATCATCAAGACCTACGACGATGACCCCACCAAGTACCAGGACCTGCGCGTTGGCCGTATCGACGCCATCCTGGTCGACCGCCTGGCCGCCTTCGAGCTGATCAGCAAGACCAACGACACCCTGGCCGTCTCCGGCCCGGCGTTCTCCCGCCAGGAAGCCGGCGTGACCCTGCGCAAGGGCGAGCCTGAGCTGCTGGCCGCCATCAACAAGGCCATCGACAAACTGCGCGCGGACGGCACCCTGGCCAAGCTGTCGCAGAAGTACTTCAACGCTGACGTGACCAAATGATTGAAGAAAGTCTGAAACTGGCGCTGGATTCAGCGCCTTTCCTGCTCAAGGGCGCCGAATTCACGGTGCTCCTGAGCCTTGGGGGCATGTTTTTCGGTTTGCTGCTGGGCTTCGGCCTGGCGCTGATGCGCTTGTCGCGCTTCATGCTGGCGCGCGGCGTTTCGCGGGTGTACGTGTCGTTCTTCCGCGGCACGCCGCTGCTGGTGCAACTGTTCGTGATCTATTACGGCCTGCCGCAGGTTGGCATCGAGCTGGACCCGCTGCCGGCCGCCATGATCGGCTTCTCGCTGAACATGGCGGCCTACGTCTGTGAAATCCTGCGCGCGGCCATCAGTTCCGTGGACCGGGGCCAGTGGGAAGCGGCTGCCAGCATCGGCATGACCCGTGGCCAGACCCTGCGCCGGGCGATCCTGCCGCAAGCCGCGCGCACCGCCCTGCCGCCGCTGGGCAACAGCTTCATCTCGCTGGTGAAGGACACGGCGTTGGCCGCGACCATCCAGGTGCCCGAGTTGTTCCGCCAGGCGCAACTGATCACCGCGCGTACGTTCGAAGTGTTCACCATGTACCTGGCCGCCGCGCTGATCTACTGGGTACTGGCCAGCGCACTGTCGGCGCTGCAGAACCGTCTCGAAGCGCGGGTGAACCGCCATGACCAGGAGGCCTGACGCCATGATCGTGGTGGAAAAACTGACCAAGCATTTCAACGGCAACGCCGTGCTCAAGGGCATCGACCTGCAGGTGGATGCCGGTGAGGTGGTGGCCATCATCGGCCCCAGCGGCTCGGGCAAGACAACCTTCCTGCGCTGCCTGAACCTGCTGGAAACCCCGGACAGCGGACGGATCCGTATGGGTGACATCGAGATCGACGGCAGCCGCATCGCCCAGCAGCAAGGGCTGATTCGGCGCCTGCGCCAGCAGGTGGGCTTCGTGTTCCAGAACTTCAACCTGTTCCCGCACCGCACCGCGCTGGAAAACGTGATTGAAGGCCCGGTGGTGGTCAAGAAGACCCCGCGCGCCCAGGCCGAGGCCCTGGGCCGCAAGCTGTTGGCCAAGGTTGGCCTGGCCGGCAAGGAAGACGCCTACCCGCGCCGGCTGTCCGGTGGCCAGCAGCAACGGGTGGCCATCGCCCGCGCACTGGCCATGGAGCCGGAGGTGATTCTGTTCGACGAACCCACCTCGGCGCTGGACCCGGAGCTGGTGGGCGAAGTGCTGGCGACCATTCGCAGCCTGGCCGAAGAAAAGCGCACGATGATCATCGTCACCCACGAAATGGCATTCGCCCGTGACGTGGCCAACCGTGTGGTGTTCTTCGACAAGGGCGTGATCGTGGAACAGGGCGAGGCGAAAGCGTTGTTCGCCAACCCTCGCGAAGAACGCACCAAGCAGTTCCTGAGCAAGTTCCTGGCCGGGTAAACGCTACCCCCGTAGCCGCTGCCGCAGGCTGCGCTGGCCCTTTGCCTCACTGAAGATCTCCGGTGAACGCGAGGGCCAGCGCAGCCTACGGCAGCGGCTACGCGTTTGGGGTACTGCCTGTAGGAACCGTCTGAACGCAACCAACGGCAATCCCCCCATCTTGACCCCACCCTAGCGAGCACCTATGAAGGACGCCGGCCTTCAAGGAGAATCGCCATGCGCCTGTTCAACGGATCTGAACTCTTGCCCCCTGCCCTGCCGCTGCTGGCCAACCACGGCCTCGGCCTGCATGCCAGCCGCCACCTGTGCGCCGCCATCGAACCCTGGGAACACATGGACCAGGGCGACCTGCTGGAGCTGTTCTGGAACAGCTGCTTCGTCACCGCCCACGTCGTGCAGCCCGGCGAGCCCGGCCGCACCATGCAACTGCCGATCCCGGCCAGCTTCGCCCTGAACGGCGAGGCGCACCTGTATTACCGGGTGCTGCGCGTGGGGTATCAGGCGCAACGCTCACCGGCGCTGGCCTTCAGCGTGAAACTGCAGTGCCCGGGCAACCCGTTGCACGGCGCCGAGGAAAACCAGTTCCTCGCCCCGCTGGAACTGCCCGAGGCAGTCTGCCTGAACACCCTCAAGCGCGGCGTGCCGTTCAGTGTCGAGCCCTGGCAGCACATGGCTGCGCTGGATTGCCTGACCCTGCGCTGGGGCGACCTGCGCCTGGACCTGCCGCCCCTGCTGCCAAGCCAGGTGGGGCTGCCGGTGAGCGGCCGCATCCCCAAGAAGGTCATCCGCGAAGCCGGCCAGGACGACCACCTGGAAGCCACCTATTGCATCCTCGACCGGGTCGGCAACCCGTCTGGCTGGGCCCCTGCCCGGCAAGTGCGGGTGTACCGCGACGCCACTTCTATTGATATTCCTAAAGGTTAGTATATTTAAACTTTATACACGATTAGGGTATATGAACCGGACCACCGGACCTGCGCATTTTCCGCCGCGACAACGCGGCGCTATTCCGCCGAGGACTATCTGGTGACCGGTAAAAAGATCCTGCTCAACGCCTTCAACATGAACTGCATAGGGCACATCAACCACGGCCTGTGGACACACCCGCGCGACACCTCCAGCCAGTACAAGACAATCGAATACTGGACCGAGCTGGCGAAGACGCTGGAACGCGGCCTGTTCGACGGGCTGTTCATCGCCGACATCGTCGGCGTGTATGACGTGTACCAACACAGCGTCGAGGTGCCGCTGCGCGAGGCCATCCAGCTGCCGGTCAACGACCCGCTGCTGCTGGTGTCGGCCATGGCCGCCGTCACCCGGCACCTGGGCTTCGGCCTGACCGCCAACCTCACCTACGAGCCGCCCTACCTGTTCGCCCGGCGCATGTCCACGCTCGACCACCTGAGCCGTGGCCGCGTGGGCTGGAACATCGTCACCGGCTACCTGGACAGCGCCGCCAAGGCCATGGGCCTCAGCGAGCAGGCCGAGCACGACCGCCGCTACGACCAGGCCGACGAATACCTGCAGGTGCTGTACAAGCTGTGGGAAGGCAGCTGGGAGGACGACGCCGTGGTCAACGACCCGGCACGCCGGGTTTACGCCGAGCCAAGCAAGGTGCACAAGGTGCGGCACCAGGGCGAGTTCTACCAGGTTGACGGCTACCACCTGTGCGAGCCATCGCCACAGCGCACGCCGGTGCTGTTCCAGGCCGGCGCCTCGGACCGCGGCCTGCTGTTCGCCGGCCGCCACGCCGAGTGTGTGTTCATCAGCGGCCAGACCAAGGCGGCTACCCGCGCCCAGGTGGACAAGGTACGCGCCAGCGCCGCTGCGGCCGGCCGCCGCGCCGAGGACATCAAGGTGTTCATGGGCCTGACAGTGATTGTCGCTGCCACCGAGGAAGCCGCCCACGCCAAGCACGCCGAATACCTGCAATACGCCAGCGCCGAGGCCGGCGTGGCGCATTTCGCCAGCTCCACCGGTATCGATTTCGCCCAGTACGCACTCGACGAGCCGATCCAGTACGTGAAAAGCAACGCCATCCAGTCGGCCACCAAGAACCTGCAGAACAACGACTGGACCCGCCGCAAGCTGCTGGACCAGCACGCCCTGGGCGGCCGCTACATCACCCTGGTCGGTTCACCCCAGCAGGTGGCGGACCAGCTGATTGCCTGGATCGACGAGACCGGCCTGGACGGGTTCAACCTGGCGCGCACGGTCACCCCGGAAAGCTACGTGGACTTCATCGACCTGGTGGTGCCGGAACTGCAGCAACGCGGGCGCTACAAGACCGCGTACGGCGACGGCACCCTGCGCGAAAAACTCTTCGAGCACGGCCCGCGCCTGCCCCACAACCACATCGCCAGCGAATTCAAACACCCTGCTGCCTGACTACGTACCTGTGGGAGCTGGCTTGCCAGCGAGCTTTTGAGGCCGCCAAAAGCTCGCTGGCAAGCCAGCTCCCACAGAATCCAGATGAATTCCGGAAGAACTGACATGAAAAAACTCACCACCCTGCTGCTCGCGCTCGGCCTGGCCACGGGGCTTGCCCATGCTGCCGACGCGCCGCTGAAAATCGGCACCACCGCCGCCTTCGCCATCCCGCTGGAGGCCGCCGTGGCCGAGGCCGACAAGCAAGGCCTGAAGGTGCAACTGGTGGAGTTCACCGACTGGATCGCGCCCAACGTCAGCCTGGCGGCCGGCGATATCGACGTGAACTACTTCCAGCACATCCCGTTCCTGGAAAACGCCAAGGCCGCTGCCGGCTTCGACCTAGTGCCCTACGCTCCCGGCATCATCAACAACGTCGGCCTGTACTCGAAGAAGTACAAGAGCCTTGACCAGCTGCCCGACGGCGCCACCGTGGCCATCGCCAACGACCCGATCAACAGCGGCCGCGGCCTGCAGCTGCTGGCCAAGGCCAAGCTCATCAGCCTCAAGGACGGCGTGGGCTACAAGGCCACCGAGGACGACATCACCGCCAACCCCAAGCACCTGAAGATCCTGCAGGTGGAAGCCGTGCAGCTGGTGCGCGCCTACGATGACGCTGACCTGGTGCAGGGCTACCCGGCCTACATCCGCCTGGCCAAGACCTTCGACGCCGAGTCGGCGCTGCTGTTCGACGGCGTCGACCACCCTGAATACGTGATCCAGTTCGTGATCCAGCCCAAGGAAAAGGCCGACCCGCGCCTGGCCAAGTTCGTCGATATCTACCAGCACTCGCCGGTGGTCCGCGCGGCCTTGGACAAGACCTACGGCAAGCTGTACCAGACCGGCTGGGGAGGCTGACCATGAGCAGCGCCCAGCGCCTGACTGCAACCCACCCGCCGGCCAGCGCCGAGCGCACCCAGCTGCACCCGGAGCTGGCCAACGCCCATGTGCGCTTCATCGGCCTGGGCAAGACCTACCAAGGCCAGCACGGTCCGGTGCAGGCCCTGCAAAGCATTGACCTGAACATCCAGCGTGGCGAAATCTTCGGCATCATCGGCCGCAGCGGCGCCGGCAAGTCGTCGCTGATCCGCACCATCAACCGCCTGGAGCAACCCAGCGTCGGTCGCGTGCTGATCGACCAGGTGGATATAGGGGAATTCGACGAAGACCGCCTGGTGCAGCTGCGTCGGCGCATTGGCATGATCTTCCAGCACTTCAACCTGATGTCGGCCAAGACCGTGTGGCAGAACGTCGAACTGCCGCTGAAAGTAGCCGGCATGAGCCAGGCCGAGCGTCACCGCAAGGTCACCGAACTGCTGGACCTGGTGGGCCTGGCCGACAAGCACCACGTGTATCCGGCGCAGCTGTCGGGCGGGCAGAAGCAGCGGGTGGGCATCGCCCGCGCGCTGGTGCATGACCCGGCCATCCTGCTGTGCGACGAGGCTACCTCGGCGCTGGACCCGGAGACCACCGAATCGATCCTGGCGCTGCTGCGCGACATCAACCAGCGCCTGGGCCTGACGATCATCCTGATCACCCATGAGATGGCGGTGATCCGCGACATCTGCGACCGCGTGGTGGTGCTGGAGCAAGGCCAGGTGGTGGAGCAAGGCCCAGTGTGGCAGGTGTTCGGCGACCCGCAGCATGCCGTCAGCAAGACCCTGTTGGCGCCGCTGCAACACGGGCTACCCGCCGAACTGCAGGCGCGCATCCGGGAACAACCCGGCTCTGCCGCCGCGGCACTGGTGCTGGGCCTGCGCCTGAACGGCAGCGACGGCGAAGAGCCCGACCTGTCGGCGCTGTTCCACAGCCTGGGCGGCCGCGTCAGCCTGCTGCAAGGCGGCGTAGAACGCATCCAGGGTCGCGCCCTGGGGCAGCTGGTGATTGCCGTGGCGCACTCGCCGCTGGCCCGTGAACAACTGATCGAGCGCGCGGCCTTGTGGGCCGACCGCGTGGAGGTGCTGGGCTATGTGGGCTGAACGGCTGCTGCAAGGGATTCTCGACACGCTGCTGATGGTCGGCGTGTCTTCGTTCATCGCCCTGGTGCTGGGCATTCCGCTGGCGGTGGTGCTGGTCACCAGCAGCAAGGGCGGCATTTATGAAGCGCCCGCCGTGAACCGCGTGCTGGGCGCCTTCGTCAACCTGTTCCGCTCGGTGCCGTTCCTGATCCTGATGGTGGCGCTGATTCCCTTCACCCGCCTGATCGTCGGCACCACCTACGGCGTGTGGGCCGCCGTGGTGCCGCTGACCATCGCTGCTACGCCGTTCTTCGCACGCATCGCCGAAGTCAGCCTGCGCGAGGTCGACCATGGCCTGATCGAAGCGGCCCAGGCCATGGGCTGCCGGCGCTGGCACATCATCTGGCACGTGCTGCTGCCCGAGGCGCGGCCGGGCATCGTCGGCGGCTTCACCATTACCCTGGTGACCATGATCAACTCCTCGGCCATGGCCGGCGCCATCGGTGCTGGCGGCCTGGGCGACATTGCCTACCGCTACGGCTACCAGCGCTTCGACTCGCAGATCATGCTCACGGTGATCGTGCTGCTGGTAGTGCTGGTGGCGTTCATCCAGTTTGGCGGTGATCGGCTGGCGAAGGTCTTGAACAAGCGCTGAGGTATCATCGTGGTCATCACCTTTTTGTTGGCGACCGCGATGAAACTCGACCCCCAGGCTCTGCAACAGATCACCCAGACCACCCTGGGCAACTACAACCAGACCGCCGAGAGCTTCCGCGAAGGCACCCGCGACCACGACGTCAGCCAGAACATCGACGCCCTGCTGCGCCACCTGCAGGTGCCGGCGCCGGCGCAGATCCTCGATTTCGGCTGCGGCCCGGGCCGCGACCTGCGCACCTTCACCCGCCTGGGCCATATCGCCACCGGCCTGGACGGCAGCGAGCGTTTCGCCGAAATGGCCCGTGCCGACAGCGGCTGCGAGGTGTGGCAGCAGAACTTCCTCGATCTGGAACTGCCCGCCGAACGCTTCGACGGCGTGTTCGCCAACGCCGTGCTGTTCCACATCCCCAGCCAGGAACTGCCACGGGTGCTAAGCCAACTGCACGCCACGCTGAAGCCGGGCGGCGTGCTGTTCAGCTCCAACCCCCGCGGCAACAACCAGGAAGGCTGGAAAGGCCCACGCTATGGCGCCTACCACGATCTGGAGAATTGGCGGCGAGTGCTGGCCGAGGCCGGTTTCGTGGAGCTTGAACACTATTACCGCCCCACAGGGTTGCCGCGTGAGCAGCAACCCTGGCTGGCCAGCGTGTGGCGCAAGGACGCCGCCTGACGGCAGCTGCTACAGGTGCAGGCAAATGCCGAAGTCCCGTAGCCGCTGCCGAAGGCTGCGCTGGCCCCTGACTACACCCAAGAATCAGAGTTTGCAATGCCGGCCAGCGCAGCCTGACGGCAGCGGCTACATCGTACGTGGCTGGCTACGAGGAAGGACGGCCTAGCAAATAAGTCTTTTGCACCGAAGCAAAACAACCTTGCATCTGCGATTTCCCTTCATATGGTCCTGCTGAAACAGGCCTGCGCAGCACCGCCGATAAATTTTCTGCTGTCTCGTAACCAGCCGCAATGTTGATCGGAGGCCATCTCCACCGCAACAACAACACTGGGCTGACTAGGTATCAAATTATGTCTACTCCATAGCCGCTGTCGAAGGCTGCGGGTACATCACGCCGTCTTCTCCGGCTCCCTGACCTTGTACCAAGCCACATAAAGCGCCGGCAGGAACAGCAGCGTCAGCAGCGTCGCGCTGATGATGCCGCCGATCATGGCGTAGGCCATGGGGCCCCAGAACACTTCGCGGGCGATGGGGATCATGCCCAGGCTGGCGGCGGCGGCGGTCAGCAGGATGGGCCGGCGGCGGTGCTGGGTGGCTTGCACCACGGCGTCCCACGGGGTGTAGCCGTCCTTCTCGAAGATGTCGATCTGGGTCACCAGGATCACCGAGTTGCGGATGATGATGCCGATCAGCGCCAGAATGCCGAGGATGGCCACGAAGCCCATGGGCGTGCCGGTGGGCACCAGCGCCACCACCACGCCGATCAACCCCAGGGGCGCGACGCTGGCCACCAGGAACATCTTCTGCACGCTGTGCAGCTGGATCATCAGGAAGGTCGCCATCAGGAACAGCATCAGCGGCACGACGCGGGCAATGGGGCCCTGGGCCTTGCCGCTTTCTTCGACGGTACCGCCGGTGGCCACTTTGTAGCCCACCGGCAGGCTGCTGGCGAACTGGTCGATGGTGGGCTTGAGCTGGGTGACCAGGTCGGTGGGCTGGATCTGGTCGCGCACCGAGGCCTTGATGGTGATGGTAGGGTGGCGGTCGCGGCGCCACACCAGCGGTTGTTCCAGTTCATAGCGCACGGTGGCGAACGCCAGCAGCGGAATCGACACGCCGTTGGGCGTGACGATCTGCAGGTTCTGCAGGGTTTCCGGCGAGCCACGCTCGGCGTTCTCGGCACGCCCCACCACGTTGATCAGGTAGATGTCGTCGTTGACCTGGGTCACTGCGGTGCCGCTGACGATGGTGTTCATCAGCTTGGCCACGTCTTCCGAGGACAGCCCCAGCTGCCGTGCCTTGTCCTGGTTGATGTCGATGCGCAGGACCTTGCCCGGTTCGTTCCAGTCATAAATGATCTGGCCGATGTGCGGGTTCTGGTCCAGCAGCGTGGCCAGGTCGATGGCGTGCTTGCGCACCTGGTCGATGTCCTTGCCGCTGACCCGGTACTGGATTGGCCGGCCTACCGGCGGGCCCATTTCCAGGGTCTGCACGTAGCTGCCAATGCCCACGAAGTCGTCGCGCAGGCGCTTGCGCAGGCGGTCCATCAGCGCCGCCCGCTCGTCCAGGCCCTTGCTGACGATCACCAGCTGGGCGTAGTACGGGTTCTCCAATTGCTGGTCCAGGGGCAGGTAGAAACGAATCGCGCCCTGGCCGATGTAGGTGCTCCAGCGGGCGATGTCCGGGTCGTCCTTGAGGCTGGCCTCCAGCTTGTCCACCGCCTTGCGGGTCTCGTTGATCGACGAGTTCTGCGGCAGGTTCAGCTCCACCAACACCTCGGGCCGGTCGGACGAGGGGAAGAACTGGTTCTGCACGAAGCGCATGCAGAACACCGACAACAGGAACAGCCCCACGGTAATCAGGATGGTCAGCCAGCGGTGGCGCATGGCCCACAGCAGGCCGCTGTTGAACACCCGGCCAATGCGCCCCGGCTCGCTGGAGTGCGGCTTCACGTTGGTGCTGAGGATGTGCACGCCCAGCACCGGCGCGAACAGCACCGCCACCACCCAGGACACCAGCATGGCCACGGCGATGACCGCGAACAGGGTGAAGGTGTACTCCCCCGCCGAGCTGGCGTTGAGGCCGATGGGCACGAAGCCCGCCACCGTCACCAGGGTGCCGGTGAGCATGGGGAAGGCCGTGGAGGTGTAGGCGAACGTCGCCGCCTGCTCCTTGGTCTCGCCCATTTCCAGGCGCGTGACCATCATTTCCACGGTAATCATGGCGTCGTCCACCAGCAGGCCCAGGGCGATGATCAACGCGCCCAGGGAGATACGCTGCATGGTGATGCCGCTGTATTCCATGAACACGAAGACCATGGCCAGCACCAGCGGGATCGAGCAGGCCACCACCAGCCCGGCGCGCACGCCCAGGCTGATGAAGCTCACCACCAGCACGATGATCACCGCCTCGAACAGGGCGCTGGTGAAGCCGCCCACGGCCTCTTCCACCACCTGGGCCTGATCGGAGACGTTGTGGATGCCCACGCCCACCGGCATATCGGCGGTGATCTCGGTGATGCGCTGGTGCAGGGCCTTGCCGAACGACTGGATGTTGCCGCCGTCGCGCATGGCGATGGCCAGGCCGATGGCTGGCTGGCCGTTGAAGCGGAACATCGGCGTGGGCGGGTCGCTGTAGCCGCGCTGGATGTCGGCGACGTCGGCCAGGCGGTAGAAGCGGTCGTTGAGCCGCAGGTTGACCGCCGCCAGGTCCTTTTCGGAAGCGAACTGGCCGCTGGTGCGCACGGAAATGCGCTCGGGCCCGGCCTCGATCACCCCGGCCGGTGTCACCGCGTTCTGCGCCTGCAACGCCTGCACCACCTGGCGCTGGTCGATGCCCAGGGCCGCCAGCTTGCGGGTGGAGAAGTTCAGGTACAGCACCTCGTCCTGGGCGCCGATCATTTCGATCTTGCCCAGCCCCGGCACCTGGCGGATCTCGGCGCGAGCCTGCTCCACGTAGTCGCGCAGCTGGCGCATGCTCAGGCCGTCGGCGGTGAAGGCATAGATCGAGCCGTACACGTCGCCGAACTCGTCATTGAACGCCGGCCCCTGGATGCCTTGGGGGAAACTGCTGCGAATGTCGTCGATCTTCTTGCGTACCTGGTACCAGATCTGCGGGATGGCCTTGCCGCTGGTGGTGTCGCGCAGGTATACGAAGACGGTGGATTCGCCGGGGCGGGTGTAGCTTTTCACGTAGTCGAGGGAGTCCAGCTCCTCGAGCTTCTTCTCGATGCGGTCGGTGACCTGCAACAGGGTTTCGTCCTGGGTGGCGCCCGGCCAGCGGGTCTGGATGACCATGGTCTTGATGGTGAAACTGGGGTCTTCCTCACGGCCCAGGTTGAGGTAGGAAAACACCCCCATCAGCAGCGCCACGAACATCAGGTACCAGACGAAGGACTGGTGTTTCAGCGCCCAGTCGGACAGGTTGAAGCTTCCTTTCATTGCTTGCTGCCCTCGTCCACTTTGACCTTCTGCCCCGGTTTGAGACTGTTGACGCCGGCGCTGACCACGCGCTCGCCGGCTTGTACCCCGGCGCTGACAATGACCGAGTCCTGGTCACGGCTGATGACGTGCACCGCCCGCGGCGCCACGGTGTGGTTCTGCAGGTCGATGACCCAGATGCGCGACTGGCCCTCGGCCTCCTGGATAGCGCTGAGCGGCAGCTCCACCTTGGGTTCGATGGCGGTGCTCAGGGTCACGCCAATGGCCGTGCCCAGGCGGAACGCCGGCGGCGTGTCGGCCAGGGTCAGGCGCGCGCGGCGGGTGCGCGTGGCGCTGTCGGCCTGGGGTTCCAGTTCGCGCAGGGTGGCGGTGGTGCTGATGCTCGGCTCCAGCTGGTCGGCGACGGTAAAGGTCACGCCGGGCGGTAGCTGTTCGGCCAGGGACGACGGCAGGTCGATCACCGCTTCCTTGATATCGGGCCTCGCCAACGTCACCACTTCCTGGCCGGCGCTGACCACCTGGCCAGCCTCGACGTTCCAGTGGGTGACCACGGCGTCGTGGTCCGTGCGCAGTTCGCTGTAGTTGAGCTGGTCCTTGGCCTGGCTGACCGAGGCCTGGGCCTGGTCCAGCGACGCCTTGGTGGTTTTCAGGTTGGTCTGCGCCACGTCCAGTTGCGCCTGGGCGCCCACGCCACGGTCGAACAGCTCCTGCTGGCGGCGTGCGTCGGCCTGGGCGTTGATCCACTGCGCCTGCACCCGCGCCAGGTCGCCCTGGGTGGAACGCACCTGGTTCTGCAGGTCGGTGGGGTCGAGGGTGGCCAGCAGGTCGCCGGCCTTCACTTCGCTACCGACGTCCACAGCGCGCCGGGCGATGCGCCCGGACACCCGGAAGCCCAGGGTGCTTTCGTAGCGCGCCTGGATGGTGCCGGCGAAGCGCCCCAGCTGCTCCATGTTCTGCGGCGTGATCTGCACCGACAGCACCGGGCGCACCGGCTCGGGCGGCGGTTCATTCTTCGAGCAGCCCAGCAGCGCCAGGCCCAGGCACAGCGAGGTCAATGCGCGGGTCATGGCTTTTCCTCGACAGTGGCCTGGGCAGCGATTTCGACCTGCATGTCCGGGTGCAGCAGTTGCACCCCGGCCACCACTATCTTGTCGCCATCCTGCAGGCCGTCGCCCACCACCACCTTGCCGGTGAGGTAGCGGGCGACGGTGACTTTCTTCAGGCTGACCTTGTTCTGCGCGTCCACCCGCCACACGGCCGGGTCGCTGCCGTCCTTGGTCAGGGCCGACCAGGGCAGCTCGATGCTGGGTTTGGCCGGGCCGCTGAGGGTGCCGCTGACCACCGAACCCAGGTTCATGCCCGGCGGCAGGCCGGCCAGCGCCACTTTCACCTGCAGGGTGCCGGTTTGTGCCGACACCGCGGGCGTCACCTCGCGCACCTTGCCGGTGGTCTTCACCTTCGGGTCTTCGACCAGGCTGACCGGCACCTGCTGGTCGCCGGCAGGCTGCACGAACAGCGACTCATAGACGTTGAACACCGCGTCGCGCTCGCCGTCGCGGGCCAGGCTGAAGATCGGCACGGTAGCCTGCACCACCTGCCCGACTTCGGCCTGGCGGGCGGTGATGATGCCGGGCGCCTCGGCGATCAGGTCGGTGTAGCTCAACTGCTCGCGGGCGCTGGCCAGCTGCGCGTTGGCGGCGGCCAGGGCGCTCTGGCTGCTGCGCAGCGCGGCCTGGGCGGAGTCGTATTCGCTCTGGCTGGTGTAGCCCTTGGGCAGCAGTTTCTGCTGGCGCACGAAGGCGGCCTGGGTCTGGGTGACCCGCGCCTGCTCGGCGAACACCGCGGCCTTGGCCGAGTCGACGTTGGTCTGCAGGTCCTTGGGGTCGAGCTGGGCCAGCACCTGGCGGGCGCTGACGCGGTCGCCGACGTCGACCATGCGCTTGATGATCTTGCCGCCCACGCGGAACGACAGCTGGGTCTGCACCCGCGCCTGGATGTCGCCGGTCAGACTGACGGGCGCGGCAAAGTCGGTGCTCTGCACCGTCTGCACCTTCACCCTGGGCCGCTGCGGTTCCTCCGGCTTGCCCTGCCCACAACCGGCCAGGGTTGCCGCAAGGCAAGCACCCAACACCCAACCCAACCGAAGAGCAGCCATGCAGGCTCCTTTGCGTGCGCTGTTTTAGCTCAGATTCATTATGAGCCGTGAGGGTAGCTCAGTGTTCATCGTGCGGACAACTGCCATGTACGTGCGGTCATCCGCTGAAAACTTGTTCGAGGATTTTTCACCCCGGGTGGGATCTTTTTCGCACGGGCGTACTCGAAAACTTTCTGCCCGTGCCAAGGAAGTCCAATAATGAATAACAACACCGTGAAAAAGCTCGACCCCCAGGACGTGATCAAACTGCTGGCGGCCCTGCGCCGCGCAATAATCCCCGTAGCAGCGGCCGCAGGCCGCGTCCCAGGCGCCGCGTGACGGCGCAGGCAATAAAAAACGCCGACGCTGTGTAAGCCGTCGGCGTTTTTGCAGTGCAGCTCAGCTGGCGATCAGAACGCCGGCAGTACCGCGCCGTTGTATTTCTTGGCGATGAATTCCTTCACTTCCGGGCTGGTCAGGGCAGCGGCCAGTTTCTTGATGGCGTCGCTGTCCTTGTTGTCCGGGCGGGCAACCAGGTAGTTCACGTACGGCGAGTCGGCGCCTTCGATCACCAGGGCGTCCTTGGCCGGGTTCAGGCCGGCGTCCAGCGCGTAGTTGGTGTTGATCATGTCCAGGTCAACCTGGTCCAGGGCGCGTGGCAGCATGGCCGATTCCAGTTCCTTGAACTTCAGGTGCTTGGGGTTCTCGGCGATGTCTTTCGGGGTGGCCAGGGCGTTCTTCGGATCTTTCAGGGTGATCAGGCCGGCTTTCTGCAGCAGGATCAGTGCGCGGCCGCTGTTGCTGCCTTCGTTCGGAATGGCAACGGTAGCGCCGTCTTTCAGCTCGGACAGCGACTTGATCTTCTTCGAGTAGCCGCCGAAGGGTTCCACGTGCACGCCGACCACGGTCACCAGGTGGGTGCCCTTGCCGTCGTTGAAGTTCTTCAGGTACGGCAGGGTCTGGAAGTAGTTGGCGTCCAGGCGCTTCTGGTCAACCTGCACGTTGGGCTGTACGTAGTCGGTGAAGACCTTGATTTCCAGGTCCACGCCTTCTTTAGCCAGGACCGGTTTCACCAGCTCTAGGATTTCAGCGTGCGGGACCGGGGTAGCAGCGACCACCAGCTTCTCGTTGGCGTTGGCAACACCCATGGTCAGGGCGGCGGCCAGGGCAGTGAACAGCAGAGCCTTTTTCATGCAATGTCCTTGATCAATAAGGTGCCAGCTGCGTATTTGGCCGGCTTGGGGCGGACAATACCGATATTTTTTATACCAAGACAATATCTTTTATTTCACTGCTTATGCCTTTTTCGTCATTTCCAGGCAATTGGCCATGTCGGCGCCCCACGCATGGCTCAGCCAATTTGTTGCGTAACACGCAAGGCGCTGCGCTCCAGCAACGCTTTCAGGCCCCGAAGGGCCGAGCCAGAGCCCTCGCCGAGCAGTGCGGCAATCTGCCGCTCGATATCGGCCAGTGGTTCGACCACCAGCGGCAGGTTCAGGTGCTCGGGCAGGATCTCGTCGCCGCTGCTGACCAGCAGGGCGAAATGAATGATGTTTTCCAGCTCGCGGGTGTTGCCCGGCCAGCTGTGGCGCTCAAGCAGCAGCTGGGCGCTTTCGCTGATCAACGGCACCGGCAGGTTGAGGCGCGCGCTGTAGATGCCGACGAAATATTCGGCCAGCGACAGGATGTCCCCCGGGCGTTCACGCAGGGCCGGCAGCACCAGGCGGCCTTCGCCCAGGTAATGGAACAGCCGCTCGTTGAACTTGCCGGCGGCCACGGCCTGGGCCAGGTCGATGCTGGTGGCGGCCACCAGGCGCACGTCCACCGGGCTTGGCTGCTGGGCACCGACACGGGTGACCTCGTGGTTTTCCAGCGCTGCCAGCAGCTTCAGTTGGATAGGCAGCGGCAGGTCGCCGATCTCGTCCAGGTACAGGGTGCCGCCGTTGGCCGATCCGAACCACCCTGCCCGGCTGCTGGCCGAGCCGCTATAAGCCCCAGCGCTGTAGCCGAACAGTTCGGCGTCGGCGTAGGTGGGGCTGATGGCGCCGCAGTTCACCGACACGAACAGCCCGGCGCGGTCGCTGGCGCGGTGAATGTGCCGGGCCAGCAGCTCCTTGCCGGTGCCCGTCTCGCCATGAATCAGCACCGGCAGGCTGCGCGGCGCCAGGCTTTCCAGCTCCTGGCGCAGCTGCCGCGAGCGCGGGTCGACGAACACCAGCGCCTTGGCGCGGATGCTCAGGGGGCTCTTGTCGGCTTCGGGGAAGGTCAGCAGCGGCTGGCCGAAATGTTCAGGATGACTCATGGCAATACTCCCGCCCGGGCGCATGGGCCCGGGCGTTTTTCGAATAAATGGCGGTCAGGCGCTGCGCAGTGCGTGGGCCTGCAGGCGGGTTTGCAGGCGGTACAGGTAGGCGAAACCCTGCTCCCAGCGCTGGTGGCCGGACTTGACATTGATGTGCCCAGCGCCCGCCAGGATGCCAGCCTCGGCGCCCCAGTCGCGGGCCATCTGCATGGCGCGCGGCACGCTTACGGCCGGGTCGTTGTCGGAGCTGACCACCTGGCTGGGGAACGGCAGCAAGTGGGTGGGCACGGGGGCGAAGTTGCGCAGCGCCGGCGAGCACGCCGGGCGCTCGACATCGGCCGGCGCCACCAGCAAGGCGCCCTGCACCCGGCGCAACAGCGCCCGCGGTGCCTGCGCGGCCCAGTGGGCCACGGTGATGCAGCCCAGGCTGTGGGCAATCAGGATCACCGGATCGGTGCTGGCGCTGATGGCCTGCTCAAGGGCGGCCACCCAGTCCTGGCGTTGCGGCGCCAACCAGTCGGCCTGCTCTACCCGCGCGCTGTTGGGCAGGCTGTTGCACCAGTGGCTTTGCCAGTGGTCCTGGGGGGAACCTTGCCAGCCCGGCACAATCAGGTAGCGGATCGACTCGTTGCGCATGGCATACGCCTCCTGCATCGTTTGCGTTGAGGTCAGTATAGGGGCGGGTCATATATTCGTTAAGGAATAAGAAGCTATTTGTTAATAACTTATAACGATATAACTGTGGGGTGATTGGGGACGCGGCCGATGGCCGCTGCTACGGGGGCGCAAAAAAAAGGGCCGCCCCCTGCCTGAGGAGCGACCCAAGAAACCACTGCAGAACATCACCGCTTGGTAATCACCGACAGCTTGGTGATGCCCGCCTTTTCAATCGACGCCATGGCCCCCGCCACCTTGCCGTAGCCCACGCCGTCGTCGGCCTGCAGCTGCACGCGCAGGTCCGGGTTCTTGGCCTTGGCCGCCTCCAGGTTCGACTCCAGCAGGTCGGGCTGCACTTCGTCCTTGTTGATGAAGAACTTGCCGCCACCGTCGATGCTCACCACCAGCGGGTCTTTCTGCTCAACCGGCGCCACCGAGTCGGTCTTGGGCAGGTTGATCGGGATCGAGTTGGTGAGCAGCGGCGCGGTAACGATGAACACCACCAGCAGCACCAGCATCACGTCCACCAGCGGCGTGACGTTGATCTCGCTCAGTACCTCATCACTGTCCTGGGTAGAGAAGGCCATATCAGGACGCCTCCTTCACTTTCTGGCCAGCACCGCCCTGGACGGTCTTGGTCAGGGCCGGGTGCAGCAGCACGCGGAATTGGCTCTTCTGGGCCAGGCTGTAGAAGTCGTGGGCGAAATCGTCGAGGTCGGCCACGGTCAGCTTCAGGCGGCGCAGGAAGTAGTTGTAGACCAGCACCGCCGGCACGGCGACGGCGATACCCACGCCGGTGGCCACCAGGGCCGAGCCGATGGGGCCGGCCACGGTTTCCAGGCTGGCGGAACCGGCGGCGCTGATGCCTTTCAGGGCGGACATGATGCCCCACACGGTGCCGAACAGGCCGATGAAGGGCGAGGTGGAACCGATACTCGCCAGCACCGCCAGGCCGGTTTCCAGGGAACGGCGCTCACGCACGATCTGTTGGCGCAGGGCGCGCTCCAGGCGGTCCTGGTGGTTGATGGCCTGGCTCAGGTCCGCGGCATGACCGGGCTCACCGACCTGGATGGCGGCGTAGCCGGCCTGGGCGACGCGGGCGGCGGCGCCCGGCTGGGTCACGGTCAGTTCGGCAGCCGAATCCAGGCTCGACGCCGCCCAGAATTGCTTGTGGAACTTGCGGTCCTGGTTCTTCAGGCGGCCGAACTGCGCGCCCTTGGCCAGGAACAGGCCCCAGGTGGCGACGGAGAAGACGATCAACAGCCAGATTACCGCGCCTTCGATGGAGGCAAATGGGGAAGCCAAAGTACTCATGATGTGTATTCCTTGTGTTAGCGCGAATTAGCGGATCTTGAAGTCGATGGGCACGCTGACCCAGCCGTCCTGGGCGACATCGCCCTGCTTGGCCGGTACGAAACTCCAGCGTTTGACGGCGGCAAGCGCGGCGTCATCGAGCTGGTCGCGACCACTGCTTTTCTGGATCTGAATCTCGCCGGGCTTGCCGGTGGCCAGCACATGCACCCGCAACAGCACGGTGCCTTCCCAGTTGCGGCGCATGGCCAGGGCCGGGTATTCGGGCGCCGGGTTGTGCAGGTAACCGGCGTTCGCCGAGGCCGGGGTTACCGGTTTCGGTGCGGGGGGTGCAGGCGGTGCCGGTGGCGTCGGCGCGGCAACCGGCTGTGGCGGCGCTGGCGGTTGTTCCACCGGCTTCGGCACGGGCTTGGGCAGCGGCTTGGCGACCTGCTTGGGCTTGGGTTTGGGCTTGGGCGGCGGCTTGGTGGCCAGCTCGTCCTCGACCGGTGGCGGCGGCTCTACCGGCTGCGCCACGGGCGGTGGCGGCGGCGGTGGGGGCGTTTCAACCACCGGCGGTGCCGGTTGGGAAAACTCGATGGTCATTGGCGGGATTTCTGGCGGCTTGATCGGCAGCGCGGCCAGCGGTTCCTGGCTCAGCCAGTACATCACCGCGCCATGCAGCACCAGCGCAAACACGCCCAGCGCAATCCCTTCACGCCGGCTCAGTACACCCTTGGGGGTCGTGTGCAGACGCGACTGGGCCAGCGGCGCACGGTGCGCGCGGCCCAGGTCGACCAACTCGCCGCCCGGTGCCTGGCGCCGTAGCGCCTGGGGTGCACTGGCTGCGGTCTGGACATTGCCCATTGTTGTACTCCTGCGGTCTTCAGCGATAGTGCGAGGGAGGCCTCGCGAGGCGAATCATCGACGCCCCACGCTTAGCTCTGAAAGTAATCTTTAAAGTTATACATAGACCTATATGGAATATGCAGAACCCTGGTTTTGCTCCGGCCCTTGCCCTGCAAGGCCTGTAGCAGAGCGCTCGGAAGCCGATGCCTTGGGGGCATTGAAAATATTCCGCCAAGGCATGGCTTTCAGCGGCTGGCGCTGGCGTTTTTCAGCGCCGCGTCGGGGGCCAGCACGGCGGTTTCGGCGTGGGGCGTGCCTTCGGGCACCCAGTCGTAGGCCACCGGCAGGGCGCGGTACACCCAATTGCTGATGGCGTCGCTACCCGGTGCCTTGCCCTGGTAGGGGCTCACGTACTCCCAGACGATCTCGCCCTTGTCGGTGACCTGGAAGAAGCGCCCGTTCATACCTTCGTCGATCAGCGTGTTGCCGTTGGGCAGGCGCCGGGCGCTGCTGATGAACGAGCTGTAGAAGGCCCACGAAGGCTGTTTCGAGCTGGCGGCGGTGTACTGCCACACCACCTGCTGCTTGATGGGGTCGATCTCCAGCACGCGCGAGCCCGGGGTCAGGCCCAGGGGCGCCGAGGGGTAGCCGGCGGTGCCCTGGTTGTCGAACACCAGCAGGTTGCCGGCGCCTGGCAGCCCGGCCGGGATGATGTGCACGTCATGCTGGCCAACGAACTGGTCCAGCGGCCGCGGCACCTGCTGGGCGGTCTTGGGGTTGAGGGCCGGCAGGTTCGGGCCCAGGTGCCACACCACCTTGCCGCTGGCTTTGTCGATGATGGCGATGAAGTTGGAGTTGCGTGAGTCCAGCAGCAGGTTGTCGGGGGCGAAGCGCTTGTCGCCGGCGTCGAACCACTTGTTGGGCCCTACCACGCTGAGGTTGTTGATGTGCAGGTAGTCGGGGTTGTCGGTGGCGCGCACCAGCTTCAACTGCGCCGGGGTGAAGCCAAACTCGGTGAGGTGGTCGCTGGCCAGCCACTGCCATTTCACCTGGCCTTGCGGATCTACCTCGTACACCACGTCGTCGATCAGCTGCGGCACCTTGAAGCCGGCCACCTTGTGCACCTTGTTGGCCAGCACCAGGGTGTTGCCGTTGCCCAGGCGGCGCTGGTCATGGTGCTGCTGGGCGGCGCCACCGGGGGCCTTGTCGCCCCACTGCCACACCACCTTGCCGCTCCAGTCCAGCTCGCCGACGCTCTGGTTGGCCAGGCCGTTGCCAGCCGCCCCCAACGGGCCCGGCGCCTTGTCGCTGAGTTGCAGCAGCACGTGGCCGCGCTCGCCGCCTACCAGCCTGGGGTCGATGATGGCCGACGGGAAGCCGTTGTGCGGCCAGCTTTTCACCTCGTTGCCGTCCATGTCGATCAGGTGGGTCTGCTTGTCGGCACCAGCGAAAATCACGTACTGGTTGTAGGCCTTGGCCGGGTCGTAGCGGGTCACCCCGGTGGGGTACACGCTGGGTGCGGCCTGGGCCACGCTGGCGAACACCGCACTGGCCAGCAACGCTGTCTTGAAGGCTTTCATGATCACGTCCTTTGTTGTCAGAAGTCGTAGCGGGCGGTCACGCCCAGGGTGCGCGGGTCGCCAAGGATGCCGCTGTAGCCGCCGTTACCCTCGGCCCACAGGGTGGTGTAATAGGTCTTGTCGAAGGCGTTCTTCAGCCACAGCGAGACGTCCCACTGGCCCTGGCCGAGGTTGCCGCGAAAACCGGTGCTGAGGTTGACCAGGCTGTAGCCGGGGATCTGCGCGTAGGCGGAATCTTCCAGGGTACCCACGGCGTGGGAGCGGTACGAATAGCTGCCGGTGACGTACTCTTCCAGGCCGTTGTCCCAGTTCCACTTGTATTCGCCGTTAGTGTTGAACGTGTACTTCGAGGCGCCCACCACCTGGTGCCCGGACAGGCTGCACGAGGCTGGCGCACCGGCCTGCTCGCTGACTTCCGGCGGGCACGGGGCGTCCTTGTAGGACATGTAGCGCACGTCGTTGTAGGCGCCGTTGAAGTTAAGGGTCAGGCCCTTGAGCGGCAGCACCGTGCCATCCAGCTCCAGGCCGCGGGAGCGCACGGTGCCGGCGTTGGTCAGGTAGGAGACGCGGTTGGCCGAGTCGTAGGCGTTGGCCTGGTAGCCGTTGACCGTGGTCCAGAACAGGTTGGCGTTGAGCAGCAGGCGGCGGTCCCACAGGGTGCTCTTGAGCCCCAACTCGGCGTCGTTGGCGCGTTCGGCGCCAATCAGCAGCGAGTCGGCGCCAGCGGTGGGCGCGCTGCCCACGGCCAGGTTGACGCCGCCGGACTTCTCGCCGTGGGTCAGGGTCGCGTAGCCCATCAGGTCATCGGTGAAGTGGTAGCTGAGGTTGACCATGCCCGAGGGGCTGGCGCTGTACAGGCTCAGGTCGCCGGAGTTGTAGGCGCCGGCGCGGCCGTTGCGCGCGGTCAGGGCAGCGCCGGTCACGGCGGCGCCGCCTACCGGGGCGTCGCGCTCCACCCAAGCGCTCTTCTCTTCATAGGTGCCGCGCACGCCGGCGGTCAGGTCCAGCTTGGGCGTGAGGTGCCAGGTGCCCTGGGCGAACAGCGCGAAGCTGTCGGTGTCGATGTGGCCGCGGCCAATGCTGGTGACGTTGGCCAGCGCGCCCGTCGCGGTTCCGTTCCAGATATCGGCCTTGGGCCCGTAGTAGGAGAACGACTTGTTGTCGGTCTTCGAGCCGAAGTAGTAGCCACCCAGCACGTAGTCGAATGCCCCGCCGGTGGGCGATGCCAGGCGAAATTCCTGGGACCACTGCTTGTCTTCCACCGACACACCGGCGTTGTAGGCGGCAGGCACGTTGAGCCCGTCGTCGTTGCGCGGGGTGAAGTTCCAGAAGCGATAGGAACTGATCGACGTCAGGGTGAAGTCGCTCGGCAGCTTCCAGTTGGCCTCCACCGAGCCACCGCCCTGGTGCACGGTCACGTGCTGGCTGCCATCCAGGTTGACCTTGCGTGACCCCGGCTCAACCAGCGTGGCGCCCGCCGCCGCCGCGCGGGTTTCGTAGAGGTTGGAGCCGTTGACGGTCGGCCCGGTGTTGAACAGCGTGCGGGTGCCGGAACTGGAGTCTTCCTCGTTGTAGTCGACGATGGCGCGCAGGCTGAAGTCTTCGTTGGGCTTGAACAGCAGCTGCCCGCGCAGGCCGTCGCGCTCGCCGCCGCCCAGCTTGTGGCCGTTGTCTTCGTTGGTGATGGTGCCGCCGCTGTCGCTGCGGTACACCGACAGGCGCCCGGCCAGCTCATCGGTGATGGGCCCGGAGATAGTGCCCTTGGTCTGCACGTAACCGTGCTGGCCCACCGAGCTTTCAATGGTGCGCTCGGGGGTGAAGCTGGGCGCGCGGGTGGTGATGTTGATCACCCCCGCCGTGGTGTTCTTGCCGAACAGGGTGCCCTGCGGGCCGCGCAGCACCGCCAGCTGGTCGATGTCCATCAGGTCGAACACGGCCATGCCCGGGCGGCCCAGGTAGACGTTGTCGATGTACAGGCCCACGCTGCCTTCCAGGCCGTCGCTGGCGGGGTTGTTGCCCAGGCCGCGGATCGACACGCTGGACTGGCGCGCGTGCATGAACGCCACGTTGACGCTGGGCACCAGCTGCTGCAGGTCCTGGATGCGGTACACGTGCTGGGCTTCCAGGGTGCTGCCGTCCACGGTGCTGATCGGCGTGGGCACGTCCTGGGCGCTTTCCTCGCGGCGCCGGGCGGTCACGGTCACGGTCTTGAGGTGGGTGCCATCATCCGCTGCGGCGCTGGCCTGGGTGGGGTCGTCAGCCGCGTGGGCCAGGGAAAAACCGGCGCTGCCGGCCAACAGCATGGCCAGCGGCAAGCGCTTGAGACGCCTGGCTGAAGTGGGCGCTGCAGGGGGTGACTGACGACTCATGGCACGGCTCCTTGGTGAGGGAACGGGGGGCCGGCATTCGATGTGCCGAGCGCTCCGCATATTCCCTTCAGTTATTTGCATATGTTTTTCTAGAGATTTACTGCATAAGTGATTGCCTTTATAAGGAGTGCACCGGATGCATAGCAAATGCATTTGCCCGATACTTTTAATGTGAAAAATGCATATAGACCTGCGCCAACTTCGCCACCTGATCGCGCTCGCCGAACACCGCAGCTTCGTCGCCGCCGCCGTGGCCGTGAACCTGTCGCAATCGGCGTTCAGCCGGAGCATCCAGGCCCTGGAACACGCCGTGGGCTGCCAGCTGGTGGACCGCGGGCGCAAGGATCTGCCGCCCACCAAGCAGGGCCAGGTAGTGCTCGAGCACGCCCGGCGGCTGGTCAGCGGCGCGCGCCAGCTGAGCAACGAGATCAGCCAGTTCAATGGCCTGGAGGCCGGCGAGCTGCGCTTCGGCTGCGGCCCGGCACCGGCCTCCTGGCTGGTGCCGGCGGCGGTCGGCAGCTTCATTGGCCGCTACCCCAGGGCGCGGGTGCATTTCCACGTGGATGACTGGCACAGCCTGAGCAAGCGCCTGCTCAGCGAGGAGTTCGAATTCTTCGTCGCCGACACCCGCCAGTTCGAGGCCGACCCGGACTACCACACCCACCGCCTGCGCCCACGCAAATGGCATTTCTGCTGCCGCGCCGGGCACCCGCTGGCGCAACAGGAATGGGTCACGGCCGAGCAACTGCTCAGCTACCCGCTGGCCGCCACCCTGCGCCCGCCGAACCTGCGCAAGGTGCTGGCCGACCTCAGCGGCCGCCCGGACTTTGCCCCCAACGTAGAATGCGAAAGCAGCTATGCGCTGCTCAGCGTGGTGCTGCGCTCGGACGCCATCGGCATCAGCGGCAGCTACAGCGATGTCATGCGTGGCGCCGGCGGCGAACTGGTGCGGCTGCGAATCGAGGGGCTGGATGAGCAGCGCGAGGAGCTGTTCACCCGCTACGGCATCGTCAGCCGCGCGGGCTACCGGCTGTCGCCGCTGGCCGAGGCGATGATCGAGGAGATCAAGCTGGTGGATGAGCGCGATGAGGGCGGCACCACCTACGACATCCAGAACCTGGCGGTGTAGGTGCTTCGTGGGAGCTGGCTTGCCAGCGAGCTTTTTGGCCCCAACAACTCGCTGGCAAGCCAGCTCCCACAGGATCAAAGGCGAATCGTATGCAGGCAATGCATACAAAGTATTCATTGAATGCGCTTGCCGACTGGCCCTTCCCGATCGCGAAATAGTCGCTATTTCAGTGACTTGCGCAATCAGGAAGGCCCATGAAAAAGTTTTTCAAACCACTGCTCGGCATCGTCCTGGCCGGCCTGCTGGGCCACGCCCAGGCGGCCGACCCCGTCACCATCCGCATCGGCACGCCTGACCAGGGCGCCGGCAGCGCGCCGTTCATTGCCGGCCCCGTGGGCCTGGCGCATATCCAGAAGCAGCTGGAAAACGAATTCGCCGCCGATGGCGTGAAGGTGGAGTGGCACTTCTTCAAGGGCGCCGGCCCCGCGGTCAACGAAGCCCTGGCCAACCAGCAGCTGGACTTCGCCTGGCTCGGCGACCTGGCCGCCATCATCGGCCGTTCCAGCGGCCTGCAGACCCGCCTGCTGCTGGGCGCCCGCGGCAACAACATGTACCTGGCCACCCGCGCCGGCAGCGACATCCGCAGCCTCGCCGACCTCAAGGGCAAGCGCGTGGCCGTGTACCGCGGCACCGCCGACCAGCTGTCGTTCGCCCGCGCCCTCGCCGCCCAGGGCCTGAAGGAACATGACCTGCAGATCATCAGCCTGGACTGGAGCGCCGCCCGCGCGGCCTTGGCCAGCGGCCAGATCGACGCCACCTGGTCGGGCATGGGCATTCTCGCCCTGGGCCAGCAAGGCGTGCAGTTCCCGCTCAGCACCAAGCAGCTGCCGCGCCTGGCCACCACCCAGGCCGGCCTTGTCGCCACCCAGGCGTTCATCGACCAGCCCCCCGACCTGACCCAGCGTCTGATCAACGTGCTGGTTAAAAACGCTGCCTACCTCACCGAGCCGCAGAACCAGGCGCCCTACAACCAGCTGATGGCTGAGCAGAGCGCCATCCCGGCGCAGCTGTTCGAACAGGAAAGCGCCGGCGACGACCTGAAGTTCCGCGACTCGCCACGCATCGACGCCTTCCTGCGCGCCAGCCTGCAGGACAGCGTCGACCAGGCCAAGGCCCTGGGCCTGATCCGCCGCCCGTTCACCGCCACCGACTGGGTAGAGCCGCGTTTCGTCGACGCCGCCGTGCAGCAGCAAAATCTCGACGCCTTGTGGCCCGCCTTCGACGCCACCGGCAAAGCCCTCTGATACCCAGGTACCGACCATGACCGCGATCAAGAACGTGCTGTACATCATGTGCGACCAACTGCGCCGCGACTACCTGTCGTGCTACGGCCACCCGCACCTGCACACCCCCAACATCGACCGCCTGGCCGCCGCCGGCGTGCGTTTCAGCCGCGCCTACACCCAGGGCACCATCTGCGGGCCGTCGCGCATGTCGGCCTACACCGGCCGCTACGTCAGCAGCCACCAGGTGGCCTGGAACGGCGTGCCGCTGCCGCTGGACGAATTCACCATCGGCGATTACCTGCGCCCGGCCGGTATCCGTACCGCCCTGGTGGGCAAGACCCACGCCACGCCCAACACCGACGCCCAACAGCGCCTGGACATGGCCCCGGACAGCGCCCAGGCCGAGCAGTTGAACGAGGTGGGCTTCGAACCCTATGTGCGCCACGACGGCCTGTTCCCCGACGACCCGATCTTCGACGGCAAGCGCGAGGGCGCGCCCTACACCCATTACCTGCGCAAGCTCGGCTACGCTGGCCGCAACCCCTGGCACGACTGGGCCAACGCCGCCGAGGGCGCCAACGGCGAGATTCTCAGCGGCTGGAAAATGCGCAACGCCCACCTGCCCGCCCGCGTGCCCGAGCAGCACTCGGAAACGGTGTACACCACCGACCGCGCCATCGACTTCATCAGCGAGCAGGCCGAGCAGCCCTGGTGCCTGCACCTGTCCTACATCAAGCCGCACTGGCCCTACATTGCGCCTGCGCCGTACCACGCGTTGTATGGCAGGGACCAGGTAGTGCCCGCCGTGCTGCCACAGCCTGGCCAGGAGAACGACCACCCGGTGTACAACGCCTTCCGCCAGCACGAGGAAAGCCGCAATTTCTCCCGCGAGGAAGTGCGCCTCAACGTGATCCCCACCTACATGGGCCTGATCAAGCAGGTGGACGACCAGCTAGGCCGGCTGTTCGACTTCCTGCAAACCAACGGCCGCTGGGATGACACCCTGATCGTCTTCACCAGCGACCATGGCGACTACCTGGGCGACCACTACCTGGGCGAAAAGGAATTCCTGCTGGAGCCGGCCGTGGGCGTGCCGCTGATTGTGCGCGACCCGCGTGCCGCCGCCGATGCCACCCGTGGCACCGTGGACCCGCGCCTGGCCGAGACCATCGACGCCCTGCCCACCTTCCTTGACGCCCTGGGCCTGCCACCGGCCGACCACCGCCTGGAGGGCCGCTCGCTGATCCCGCTGCTGCACGGCCAGCAACCGGCCTGGCGCGACTTCGCCGTGGCCGAATACGACTACGCCTTCCAGGCCCCGGCCCGCGAGCGGCTGGGCCAGGCCATCGACCGCTGCCGCATGTACATGGTGCGCAGCGAACGCTACAAGTACCTGGCCTACGACGGCCACCGGCCGCAGCTGTTCGACCTGCTGAATGACCCGCAGGAACTGCATGACCTGGGCACCGACCCGGCGTTGGCCGCGGTGCGGGAGCAGCATCAGGGGTATCTGTTTGACTGGCTGCGCGGCTTGAAGCGCCGCACCACCATCAGCAATCGCGAGATTGATGTGCGTGGGCAGCGCTTCCGTTATGGCGAGCCTGAGGAGGAGAAGCTGGTGCCTATCGGCGTTTGGTAGACCGCGCCGGTCCTCGACGCGGCCTGGCGGCCGCTGCTACGCAGATCCCGTAGCAGCTGCCGAAGGCTGCGTCGCCTTTAGGCCCCGCGGGTGGTCACGCTGCGCTGCCCCGCCACGCCCACCGGCACTTCGCCCTGCAGGGTCACGCGGCGCACGATGCGCTCCTGGGTGCCGTAGTCATCCACCGCGTAGTGCTGGGTGGCGCGGTTGTCCCAAATGGCCACGTCGCCGGTGCTCCAACGCCAGCGCACGGTATTTTCCAGGCGCACCACATGGCTTTGCAGCAGGCCGAACAGGTGCGCCGAATCGCTCGAGTTGTAGCCCTTGATGCGCTTCACGAAGTGCCCCAGCAGCAGGGTTTTCTCGCCGCTGATGGGGTGCACGCGCACCACCGGGTGCTCGGTCTCGTACACCGTGGAGGTGAACACCTTGCGGTAGTGCTCGAGCTTTTCCGCCGACACGTCGGGCTTGGCCGCGGCGTAGTCGTATTCGTTGCTGTGCACCGCCCAGAGCTTGTCAGCCAATTCCTGCAGGGGCGCCGGCAGGTCGTTGTAGGCCGCGGCGGTGTTGGCCCACACGGTGTCGCCACCGGCTGCCGGGGCAATCACCGAGCGCAGGATGGAGGCCTTGGGATAGGCATCGACGAAGGTCACGTCGGTGTGCCAGGAGTTGGCGCGCTGGCCGTCGGCGCCGCTCAGTTGCATCAGGTAACGGGTGCCGTCACGCACCGGCACGGTGGGGTGGGCGATGGGCTCGCCGAGCAAATGAGCGAAGGCCTCCTGGCTCTGGTCGTCGAGGTGGGCCTGGCCACGGAAGAAGATCACCTTGTGCTTCACCAGCGCGGCCTGGATGGCCTCGACGGTGGCGGCGTCAAGGTCGGCGCCCAGCTGGATGCCGCGGATCTCGGCGCCGATGCGGCCGGCAACCGGGTGGATATCCAGCGCAACGGTGGTGGGGTTCGTGGCGAGTGTGGCAGTGCTCATGGTTGGACCCTCTTCTCTCTATGCATATAAGCATTAGTTCTAGATGAATCACCAATGCTTCGTTGACGGAATAAGAGCTTGCATTTAAAACCTCAACCCACCCGCTGTACCAATACCTTCGACCTATTTTTCAAATGCCGGGAATGCATATGGATCTGCGCCAGCTGCGGTACTTCATCGCCCTCACCGAACACCGCAGTTTTGTCCGCGCCGCCGATGCCATGGGCATCACCCAGCCGGCATTCAGCCGCAGCATCCAGGGCCTGGAGCAGGAGTTCGGCTGCGTGCTGGTGGACCGCGGCAACAAGGACCTGCGCCCCACCCCGGAAGGCCAGGTGGTGCTGCAGCACGCCCTGAGCCTGGTGCAGGGCGCCGCGCTGCTGGCCAGCGAAGTGACGCAGATGACCAAGCTCGACGCCGGCGAACTGCGCTTCGGCTGCGGCCCGGCGCCTGCCGTGCGCCTGGTGCCGGACGCGATATCGGCGTTCGTGCGCGCCCACCCCAAGGTGCGCACCTGCTTCGAGGTGAACAACTGGGAGAAGCTGAGCCGTGCCCTGAGCCGCGAGGAAATCGAGTTCTTCATCGCCGACATCCGTCACTTCGAGGCCGACCCCAACTTCCAGACCCAGCCACTGACGCCCAAGCGTGGCGCGTTCTTCTGCCGGCGCGGGCACCCGCTGGTGAACAAGGAGAGCCTGTCCACCAACGACATGTTCGACTACCCGCTGGCCGCCACGCTGATCCCGCCGGGGGTGCGCAAGCTGCTGGCGAACCTGAGCGGCAAGACCGACTTCAGCCCGCATATCCAGACCGAGCACATGCCGACGCTGATGAAGATCGTGCTCAACTCCGACGCCATCGGCCTGTGCTCGGAGGAGGGTTTTGACGAGGACAACCTGGAGGGCGAGCTGGTGCGGCTGCACTGGCGCAACCTGCCGCAGAACCTGGAAAGCCTGAGCGCGCGCTGCGGCATCGTCAGCCGCATGGGCTTCCGCCTGTCACCGGCGGCGCGGGCGATGATCGACACCATCATGGCAATCGATGCGCAACCTGCCGCCAAGGCGGGTTGAAGGTAGCCCACAGCCCATGCATCTGGCGCATGGGAAATATTCCCCGAATGCATTGGATGCCTTGCGCGCTTGGGCCTTAAATGGCACCTCTTATCTCCATATCTATCGTTAAAAGTTTTTTATATATCAGATAAGAATAAGAAAATAGCCCTACGCAGTAGCCGACAACGGAGGTCTGACATGGCCCGCGAATCGCTTCTCAGTGTGCCCCTGGCAACGCCCCCCACCGCCCGCCGGCGCACCGGCCCTGGCCTGGGCCAGCGCCTGCAACCCCTGCTGCTGCCCGCCGCCCTGTTCGTGTTGTGGTGGCTGGCCGCGCGCAACCACTGGATGAGCGAGCAGATCCTGCCCGCACCGGCGCTGGTGTGGCAGAGCGCGCTGGACCTGGCCGGCAACGACCTGCCGGCCAACCTGTGGATCAGCCTGCAACGGCTGTGCTGGGGCCTGCTGGCCGGCATCCTCGGCGGTGCGCTGCTGGGTGCCTGGATGGGCGCCAGCCGCCGTGCCGAGCGCCTGGTGCTGCCGACCTTCACCGCCCTGGCGCAGATCCCGACCCTGGCCTGGATTCCGCTGTTCATGGTGTTCTTCGGCATCGGCGAACTGCTCAAGCTGGTGGTGCTGATCAAGGCCATCGTCGTGCCGGTGACCCTGCATACCCTGGTGGGCGTGCGCGACGCGCAACCGCGGCTGCGCGAAGCCGCCGCCGTGCTGCGCCTGCCGCCGCGCCTGCTGGTCCGCCGGCTGGTGCTGCCGGCCGCCCTACCCTCGTTCATGGCCGGCGTGCGCCTGGCCTTGGGCGCCGGCTGGTCGTCGCTGCTGGCGGTGGAACTGCTGGCCTCCAGCGAAGGCATCGGCTACCTGATGGTGTGGGCGCGGCAGCTGTTCATGCTCGATATCGTCTTCGTCTGCGTGGTGGTGATCGGCGTCATTGGCGTGGTCATGGACAAGGGCATTGCCCTGGCCGACCGCAAGCTGGTGCACTGGCCCCATGCGGCCACCGCGGCGCTGCCGCGTACCACCCACAGCCAGGGCCTGGACCGCCTGGTGCCGTGGCTGCTGCCCGCCGCGCTGCTGGTGCTGTGGCAGCTGGCGAGCCAGCTGGCCTGGGTGGACGCCAACATTCTGGCCGCGCCGCTGGCGGTGCTGCACACCACCTGGGCGGGCCTGGCCGACGGCTCGCTGCTGACCGCCATGGGCCTCAGCCTGGGCCGCACCCTGGCCGGCCTGCTGCTGGGCGGCGGGTTGGGTTTTGCCCTGGGGCTGCTGCTGGGCCTGTCAAAACCTGCCGAGCGGGTGCTGGGCCCCAGCCTGGGCGCCCTGCGCCAGATCGCCATCTTCGCCTGGGTACCGCTGATCACCGCCTGGTTCGGCCTGGGCGAACCAGCCAAATGGGTGTTCGTGGCCCTGGCGGCGTTCTTCCCGCTGTTCATCGCCTCCCACCGCAGCGTCGCCAGCCTGTCGCCACAGCTGGCCGAGGCCGCCCAGGTGCTGCGCCTGAGCCTGTGGCAACGCCTGCGCCGGCTGGTCCTGCCGGGTGCCGCGCCGGGCATCTTCGCCGGCCTGCGCCTGAGCCTGATCTACGCCTGGCTGGGCACCATCGGCGCCGAATACTTCATGCCGTCCAACGGCGGCATCGCCAGCCTGATGCTCGGCGCCCAACAGCTGATGCGCATGGACCTGATCATGAGCGGCATGCTTTTGGTCGGCATCACCGGCGCCCTGCTCAACGCCCTCGGGCAACGCATCGAAGCGCGCGCCACGCGCTGGAGACACGCATGAACGCACTGACCCACCCCATCGTCAGCTTCAACCACGTCGGCAAACAGTTCGACGTGGACGGCGGCACCCTGGAAGCCATCCGCGAGTTCAACCTGCAGATCGCCGAGGGTGAGTTCGTCGCCATCGTCGGTTCCAGCGGCTGCGGCAAGTCCACCCTGCTGCGCCTGCTGATCGGCCTGGACACCGATTTTCGCGGCGAGATCCAGGTCGACGGCAAGCCCGTGACCGGCATCGGCAGCGAGCGCGGCATCGTCTTCCAGGAACACCGGCTGTTCCCCTGGCTCACCGTGGAAGAAAACATCGGCCTGGGCCTGGTCAACGAGGCCCTGAGCAACGAGCAGCGCCAGCGCCGCGTGCAGGACTTCGTCAACCTGGTGGGCCTCAAGGACTTCACCCGCGCCTACCCTCACCAGCTCTCGGGCGGCATGGCCCAGCGCGTGGCCATCGCCCGCGGCCTGGTGGCCAGCCCACGGATCCTGCTGCTGGACGAGCCGTTCGGCGCCCTCGATGCCCTGACCCGCCAGCAGATGCAGGACGAGCTGCTGGCCATTCGCGAGCGCGCGCGCATCACCACGGTGCTGGTCACCCACGATGTCGAGGAAGCGATTTTCCTCGCCGACCGCGTTGTGGTGATGGAACCGCGCCCGGGCCGCATCAAGCGCGTGGTCGAAATCGACCTGCCGCACCCGCGCCAGCGCAGCAGCTTCGAATTCCACCAGCTGCGCGAAGAGCTGCTGCACGAACTGACCAGCGACGACCACTACGTCGCACCCAACCCGGTGCAGATCCGCGATCTGCCGCCGGCTTTCATCGCCTGCTGAGCAAAGGAACCGCACGATGCCCCAACGTCCCAATTTCCTCGTGATCCTGGCCGACGACCTCGGCTTTTCCGACATCGGCGCCTTTGGCAGCGAGATCGCCACCCCGCATCTGGACCAGCTGGCGTTGGCCGGCCTGCGGCTGACCGACTTCCATACCGCGCCCACCTGCTCGCCCACCCGCTCCATGCTGCTGACCGGCACTGACCACCACATCGCCGGCATCGGCACCATGGCCGAGGCGCTGACGCCCGAGCTGATCGGCAAGCCGGGCTACGAGGGTTACCTGAACGACCGCGTGGTGGCCCTGCCGGAGCTGCTGCGCGAGGCCGGCTACCAGACCCTGATGAGCGGCAAGTGGCACCTGGGCCTGACGGCCGAGCTGGCGCCCCATGCGCGTGGCTTCGAGCGCTCGTTCTCGCTGCTGCCGGGCGCGGCCAACCACTACGGCTTCGAGCCCACCTACGACGACAGCACCCCGGGCCTGCTGCGCTCCACGCCGGCGCTGTACATCGAGGACGACACTTTCCTGGATGAGTTGCCCAAGGATTTCTATTCCTCGGACGCCTTCGGCGACAAGCTGCTGCAATACCTGAAGGAGCGCGACCAGAGCCGGCCGTTCTTTGCCTACCTGCCCTTCTCCGCGCCGCACTGGCCGTTGCAGGCGCCGGCCGATATCGTCGCCAAGTACAAGGGCCGCTACGACGCCGGGCCCCACGCTCTGCGCCAGGAGCGCCTGGCCAGGCTGCGCGAGCTGGGCCTGATTGACGAGGCCAGCGAGGCGCACCCGCTGCTGGCGTTGAACGCCGAATGGGCGCAGCTCGATGAGCAGCAGCGCCAGGCTTCGGCGCGGGCCATGGAGGTGTACGCCGCCATGGTCGAACGCATGGACTGGAACATTGGCCGGGTGGTGGAGTACCTGCGCCAGCAGGGCCAGCTGGACAACACCTTCATCCTGTTCATGTCCGACAACGGTGCCGAGGGCGCGCTGCTCGAAGCCTTCCCCAAGTTCGGCCCCGAGCTGCTCAGCTACCTGGACGCCCACTACGACAACAGCCTTGAGAACATCGGCCGCGCCAACTCCTACGTCTGGTACGGCCCCGGCTGGGCCCAGGCGGCCACCGCGCCGTCGCGGCTGTTCAAGGCATTCACCACCGAGGGCGGCATTCGCGTGCCGGCGCTGATCCACTACCCGCCGCTGGCACGGCAGCAGCAGATCGGCCATGGCTTCGGCACGGTGATGGACGTGACCCCCACCATTCTCGACCTGGCCGGCGTGCGCCACCCGGGCACGCGCTGGCGCGGCAAGGAGGTGGCACCGGTGCGCGGGCGTTCGTGGCTGGGCTACCTGTCGGGCGAGACCGCCAGCGTGCACGACGACAAGACCGTGACCGGCTGGGAGCTGTTCGGCCAGCGCGCCATTCGCCAGGGCGACTGGAAAGCGGTGTGGATCCCCGGACCCGTGGGCCCGGCCACCTGGCAGCTGTACGACCTGAGCCGCGACCGCGGCGAGGTACACGACCTGGCAGCCAGCCACCCGCAGAAGTTGGCAGCGTTGATCGGCGAGTGGCAGAAATACGTGGAAGAAACCGGGGTAATCCTCAGCAAATCCCCCTTCCAGCCCGACTAACCCCGTAGCAGCTGCCGCCAGGCGGCGTCCGCAGGCACCGCGCACCTCCCGATGCAACGCGGCGCTTGTGGACGCGGCCTGCGGCCGCTGCTACGGGTTGGCTTGGGCTACCGGGGCGGTGGCTTCATTCGCCACCGGCGTATAGCGGTTCGCCCGCGTGAACGTGCCGAAATCATTGAAGCGCACGCCCATCTCCGCCATCACCTTGTGCGCCACGCCCGCCGTCATCTGCCGAATGTAGAAGGGTTCCTTCACCACGAAGTGGTGGATGCCGTGGGTGCTGCCGAAGTTGAAGCAGAAGGCGTGCAGCGGCCACAGCCACCAGGCGTTGAGCACCTGGGTCTGCTGCATCACATTGCCCAGCTCCACGTCGCCGTAGTAATGCATGTTCGAGCTGATGAAGTGCAGGCAGAAGGTGCGCAGCACGTTGGGGCCGACGATCACCACCACCGCCACGTTTACTACCTGCATGGCCGCCAGCGTGCTGGCCGACCAATCAATGGGCGCGCCCAGCAGCCAGGCCACGCCGTTGGCGGCATGGAAGCCGAGGAACACGTACCAGGTGCCCCAGTTCAGCAGCGCCAGCGGCGCATAGACCCGCAGGGTGCGCTTGAGGATGCTCCACTTGTGCGCCCAGGTCTTGGCCCGCAGCATGCGGATCAGCGACGACATCACGTTGTCGCCCACCATCAGCAGGCGGACGATGCCCCAGGGCTCGCCGTTGGTTATGGCGCGCTCTTCCATGTCGGTCTCGGTGCCCGACACCTTGTGGTGGTTGAGGTGCAGGTGGCGGCGGATCCACGGGTTGATGGTGCTCGGCCGCGCCAGCCACACCAGCGCCAGCATCAAATTGTGCGGCACCCGCTGCTTGCGGAAATACATGCTGTGGATCAGGTCATGTTCCAGCTCGTGGGTCAGCGAAGCGAAGAAGGCGTTCAGCAGCAGGCACGCCCACCAGGCCGTGTAACCCTCGATGTAGAGCGCCGCACTGCCGATCATGCCAGCCAGGGAGAAGGCCAGGATGCTGGCGCCGATGGCGTCCTGGTGCTTGAGTATCGGGTAGCGGCGGCGCAATTCGTCACCCTTGGCCATCACCACCTGGCGAATATGGGCGCTGCGTTGCTGTGCATTCAGTCTGTCGGGGCTTGCACAAGTGCGGTCCATGCTTCCATCCTCTTGTTATGGATGGAACGACTCTGACTCAGAATCAGCCAAGGAACGCTAGCCATGGACGCCAACCTGTTGACCCCAGGCGCCATTCGTCATGACTGAACCGACCACGCTTGCCAGCTGGACCCGCGCCTTGCGCAAGCAACTGGACGCACTGGGCCTCGACAGCGCCACGCTGTGCGAGAAGGCCGGCCTCGACCTGCAGCACATGGACGACCCCAAGGCCCGCTACCCGCTGTCGGCCACCACGCGCCTGTGGCAACTGGCGGTGCAGGCCAGCGGCGACCCGGCCATCGGCCTGCGCGTGTCGCGCTACGTCAGCCCCACCACCTTCCATGCCCTGGGCTATGCGCTGGTGGCCAGCGAGAACCTGCGCGAGGTGTTCGAGCGCATCGTGCGCTACCACCAGGTGGTCAGCGACGCCGTGGTGCCGCACCTGAGCCGGGAAAACGGCCGCTACGTGTTCCGCCTTGAGGTGCCCGAGGGCAGCCCGCCCCCGGCGCCCGAGGCCATGGACGCCTTCGCCGCCATCTACGTGCGCACCTGCCGCAACCGCCTGGGCCGCGACTACGCGCCGCTGGGGGTGTGGCTGACGCGGCCGCCGCCGGCCGACCCGACGCCCTGGCACACGGTGTTCCGCGCCCCGGTGCACTTCAACGCGCCGCACAACTGGCTGGAATTCGCCTGCGTGGACTTCGAATGCCACCTGGACGACGCCAACCCCGAGCTGGCCGAACACAACGAAGCGGTGCTCAACCGCACCCTGGAGCTGCTGCACCCGCTGACCTGGGAACGCCGGGTGCGCAACGCCATCGAGCACCACCTGCCCAACGGCGTGCCCTCGGCCGACCAGATCGCCGAGTCCATGCACCTGAGCCTGCGCAGCCTGCAGCGCCACCTGGCCGACGAAGGCTGCCGCTACGACGCGCTGCTGGACCAGTGCCGGCAGAACCTGGCGCTGGCCTACCTGCGCGACGCTGAAGTCACGCTTACCGAGATTGGTTTCCGCCTGGGCTTCGCCGATGCCAGCAGCTTCAACCGCGCCTTCAAGCGCTGGACGGGGCTGTCGCCGGGGCAGTTCCGCGATCGGATGGTGTGAACGCCAGGCTGAACACCGTGGCCTGCGCGTCGCTGCTGACCGTCACCTGGCCGCCATGCAGCTGCATGATCGACTGCACGATGGCCAGGCCCAGGCCGCCGGAGTCCCCCGGTTCGGCCCGTGAGGCATCTACCCGATAGAAGCGGTCGAACAGCCGGCCCAGGTGCTGCGGGGCGATGGGCTCACCCTGGTTGCTGACGGTCAGTTGCGCACCGACCCGCGCCAGGACCACCGTGCTGCCAGGCGTGGCGTGGCGCACGGCGTTGGCCAGCAGGTTGCCCAGGGCCCGCTGCAGCAGCTGCAGGTCGGCGTCCAGGCAGCCATGCAGCTGGTTGTCCAGGCGTAGCTGGCGGTCGTCGGCCAGCGCCTCGAAGTACGCGCACAGGTCTTCGCCCAGCTCATGCAGGTCCACGGCCTGGAGGTTGAGCAAGCGCTGGCCATGGTCGGCGCGGGCGAGGAACAACAGGTTCTCGACCATGCGATTGAGGCGCTCGAATTCCTCCACGTTGGAGGCCAGCAGCTCCTGGTACTCATCGCTGCTGCGCGGCTGGCTGAGGGCCAGGCCGTTGCTGCCCAGCAGGTTGTGCAGGGGCGTGCGAATCTCGTGGGCCAGGTCCGCGGAGAACTGCGACAGGCGCCCGAAGCTGTCGTCCAGGCGCGCGAGCATGCCGTTGAGGGCCTGCACCGGCTCATGCAGTTCCTTGGGGATGGTGCGCCATTGCAGGCGCCGGTCGAGGCTGCGCAGGTCGATCTGCGCCACGGTGCGGGCCATCTGCCGCAACGGCCGCAAGGCCCGGCGCAACAGCAACAGGCCCACGGCGAACGCCAGCAACGCGCCGGCCCCAGCCGCCAGGTACACCCGCAGGCGGTAGCTGGCCAGCATCGCTTCGCGCTCGGCCAACTGCTTGCCCACCACCACGGTCAGCGCTTCGCCCCGCGGCCCCTGGGCCTGGCCGGCCAACAGCAGCAAGGGCGTAGCGCCAGGCGCACGCCAGTCGTGAATATCGGCAGGCTGCGGGCTGCGTTGCTCGGGGATAGGCGCCACCTGGGGCACCTGCTGCCCGCGCGGGTTGATGGCGATGACCGGGGAGCCATCGGCGCGGTTCACCAGCAACAGGCTTTCCTGGTTGCCGAGCATGTTCTGGTAGAGCCGGGGGCGCTGTTGCAGGGCGTCGAGGCTGTCGCTGTCCTGGAGCAAGGCGCGCACCTGCTCCAGGCGGCCCAGCAAGGCCTGGTCGTCGCGGTAGATCAGTTCCGCTTCCAGGCTGCGGTACAGGAACACCCCAGCCACGCCCAACACCAGCGCGCACACCGCCGCGAACGCCAGGGCCAGGCGCCAGGCCAGCGACGGGCCGCGGGCCGGCTCACTCATCGGGGCCGTCCAGCTGGTAGCCGACGCCACGCACGGTGTGAATCAGCTTGGGCATGTAGGGATCGTCGATTTTCGCCCGCAGGCGGCGCACGGCCACTTCGACCATGTTGGTGTCGCTGTCGAAGTTGAGGTTCCACACCTGCGAGGCGATCAGCGTGCGCGACAGCACCTCGCCGCGGCGGCTGGCCAGCAGCTGCAGCAGGGCGAATTCCTTGTTGGTCAGGGCAATGCGCTGGCCCGCGCGGCTGACCCGGCGGCGCAGCACGTCCAGCTCCAGGTCGGCGATGCGGTAGTACTCGACCTCGCGCGTGGGCCCGCGGCGCAGCAGGGTGCGCACCCGCGCCAGCAGTTCGACGAAGGCGAACGGCTTCACCAGGTAGTCATCGGCACCCAGCTCCAGGCCGCGCACCCGGTCCTCGATGGCGTCCTTGGCGGTGAGGAACAGCACCGGGGTGTCGCCGCGCTGGCGAATCCGCTTGAGCAGCTGCCAGCCATTGAGCCCGGGCAGCATGACGTCGAGGATGATCAGGTCGTAGGCCTGTTCCTCGATGAAATGCCGCCCGTCCAGGCCATTGAGCGCCACGTCCACGCTGAACCCGGACTCACCCAGGCCCTTGGCCAGGAACCGTGCGGTCTTGGCTTCGTCTTCCACCACCAGCAAATGCATCGTACACCTCGTTTGCGCTGGCCATAGGCTAGGCCGGTTGGCGGCGCTTGCCCATTACAAAGTTGTAATCAGGCTGACGGGGTTCTGTGGGCATGCGCCCAGTAGCCTGCCGGCACCTGATTACGGAGCCGTCCCATGCCGCTCAAACCCTTGCTGTTCAGCCTGGCCACCCTGGCCTCCCTGCAGGCCCAGGCCGCCCTGCCGCAACACCCCGAGCTGGACCTGGCCAACGCCCGCCGGCTGGTGGACGCCGCGCCCTGCCACGCCGCCATCGCCGTGCTGGACCGCGGTGGCAACCCGATCCTGGCCCAGCGCGCCGACGGCGTCGGCCCGCACAACGCCGATGCGGCGCGGCGCAAGGCCTACACCGCGCTGTCGACCAAGACCCCTACCCGCCTGTTCGCCGAGCGCGCCCGCAACAACCCCGAGGCCGCCAACCTCAACACCCTGGGCGAGCTGTTGCTGCTGGGCGGCGGCATCCCGCTGTTCGAAGGCCGCGAACTGGTGGGCGCCCTGGGCGTGGCCGGGGCCGGCGGCGCCGAGCAGGACGAACAATGCGCAACCACTGCCGCCAGCGCCCTGGGCCTGGCCATTCACCCTTGAAGGAGCTACCGATGAAACTGATGCTGGCCCTGGGCCTGAGCACCCTGTCGAGCCTGGCCATGGCGGCCAACCCGCTGAGCGTGCACGTGTTGAACCTGGAGAACGGCGTGCCGTCGCCGGGCGTGGAAGTGACCCTGGAGCAGCACGTGGGCAAGGACTGGCAGATGCTGGCCCACGGCACCACCAACGAACAGGGGCGCATTGCCGAGCTGTTCCCGGCGGACCACACCTTCGTGCAGGGTGAATACCGGGTGGTGTTCAAGACCGGCGATTACTACAAGCGCGTGGGGCATGAAACGTTCTTCCCGGAGATACCGGTGATCTTCCAGGTGAAGCAGACGGATCAGCATTACCACATTCCGCTGCTGCTGAGCCCGTACGGCTTCAGCACCTACCGCGGTTCCTGACCTCCGTAGCAGCGGCCGCCAGGCCGCGTCACAGGCACCGCGGTGTAGCTGATGGTCCGCGTGGGCCCGACACCGCCTTCGGCAGCTGCTACAGGGTTGCGGCGTGCTTGAGGGCATTGAGGTTGAGGATTTCGATTTCGCCGTAGGCGAGCCTGAGCACGCCCTGGTGTTCCAGGTCCTTGAGGATCTGGTTGGTGGTCTGCCGCGACAGCGACAGCATCATCGCCAGCTGTTCCTGCCCCAGGCGAATCACCCGCCGGGCGCCGTCCACTTCGCCGTAGCCCTGGGCGATCAGCAGCAGCCGGTGTGCCAGGCGCGGGGCGGCGGCCAGCAGGCTCTGCTGTTCGAGCATGACGAAGGCCAGGCGCAGCTTCTGGCTCATCAGCAAGGCAAATTCCCGCCAGTATTCGGGCGTGGCCGCCAACAGCGCCAGCAGCGCGGCCTGGGGCACCCACACCAGGGTGCAGGGCTCGTCGGCATAGGCATCGTGGGTACGCGGCTGGCCGTCGAACAGGGCGATCTCGCCGAACCACTGCGGCGCCTCCACCAGCGCCAGCAGGGCCTCCTTGCCCTGGGCGTTCACCGCGCCGATGCGCATGGCGCCCTCCACTACCGCATACAGGCCACAAGGCGCATCGCCGCGCTGGAACAGGCAGCCGCCTGCCGGCAGGCGGCGCACCCGCGCGGCCGCCAGCACACTATCCTGAAGCGTGGGTGGCAAATGCGCGAACCAGTGCCCGGTCAGCAGGCGTGGGCGCCAGGCGGTGACGTCGTTCATGAAGCCTCTCGTACAGGTTTGTCGGCTAGCCGACAGAGCATGGGCCAGCGAACGGGCATGATCAATCATCACCCACCCTGAGGGCACAACAATGAAAAACCTCGTGCAGCACCTGAGCCAATACGCGGCCTACCACCGCGACCCGCGCAATATCGCCAGCCATTTCATCGGCATCCCCATGATTGTCGTCGCCGTGACGGTGCTGCTGTCGCGGCCCGGCGCCTGGCTGGCCGGCCTGTGGGTGAGCCCGGCGCTGTTCGTGGCGCTGGCCTCGGCGTGGTTCTACCTGCGCCTGGACAAGCGCTTCGGCGCGCTGATGACGCTGCTGCTGGGGCTATGCCTGTGGGCCGGGCAAGCGCTGGCGGTACAGGCCACCCTGGTGTGGCTGAGTGCGGGGCTGGGGCTGTTCGTGGTGGGCTGGGCGATTCAGTTTGTCGGCCACTACTGGGAGGGGCGCAAGCCGGCGTTCGTGGATGACGTGGCGGGGTTGATCGTGGGGCCGTTGTTTGTAGTGGCGGAGGCCGGGTTCCTGCTGGGGCTGCGTACCGACCTCCAACTGCAGATCGAAACCACCGTAGCCGTTGCCGAAGGCTGCGCTGGCCCTGTGCTGCACTGAAGATCTCCAGTGTAGGTGAAGGCCAGCGCAGCCTGGCGGCAGCGGCTACGGGTTGCGCGTCTAGATGGCTGCAACCTTCTGCCAGACCTTGGGCTTGAAGAACAGTGTCTCGCCCTTGGCCAGGCCGGTCAGGCTGTCGTGGTCCTTCACCACTTCGGCCTCGATCAGGTCTGGCTGGCCTTCCACCTTGAGGGTCACCCGGGTGGTGGCGCCCAGCGGGCGTATGTCGCGCACTTCGGCGGCGTGGTGGCCTTCCACCTCGGAGCGTGACAGCGACACCTCGTGCGGGCGGAACAGCACGTGGTTGTCCTCGCCCAGGTGCAGGCGGTTGGAATCACCGAGGAAGTGGTAGACGAAGTCGCTGGCCGGGTTTTCGTACACCTGGCCCGGCGAGCCGATCTGCTCGATCACGCCCTTGTTCATCACCACGATGCGGTCGGCCACTTCCATGGCTTCTTCCTGGTCGTGGGTGACGAACACCGAGGTCAGGTTGATATCTTCATGCAGGCGCGCCAGCCAGCGGCGCAGCTCCTTGCGCACCTTGGCGTCGAGGGCGCCGAACGGCTCGTCCAGCAGCAGCACCTTGGGCTCCACCGCCAGGGCGCGGGCCAGGGCGATACGCTGGCGCTGGCCGCCGGACAACTGCTCGGGATAGCGGTCGGCCAGCCAGTCCAGCTGCACCATGTTCAGCAACTCGTGGACCTTCTCGGCGATGCGCGTCTCGTTGGGGCGCTCGCCCTTGGGCTTCATGCGCAGGCCGAAGGCAACGTTGTCGAACACGGTCATGTGGCGGAACAGCGCGTAGTGCTGGAACACGAAACCGACGTTGCGGTTGCGCACGTCGGTGCCCGACACGTCCTCGCCATGGAAGACGATGCTGCCATCGTCCGGCGTTTCCAGGCCGGCGATGATCCGCAGCAAGGTGGTCTTGCCGCAGCCCGACGGGCCCAGCAGGGCCACCAACTCGCCACTCTGGATGTCCAGATTGATGGAGTTCAGGGCCTGGAAGGCGTTGAAGCGCTTGCTGACATTACGAACTTCGATCGACATGAATTATTCCTCCGCTGCGCTGTGGCGCAGGCGGTTAATACGGTTCTCGCTCCACTGCTTGAGCAGCAGGATGAAGAGCGCCATGACCAGCAGAAGGCTCGCGACCGCGAAGGCGGCGACGTGGTTGTATTCGTTGTAGAGGATCTCGACGTGCAGCGGCAAGGTGTTGGTGACGCCGCGGATGTGCCCGGACACCACCGACACCGCACCGAACTCGCCCATGGCCCGCGCGGTGCACAGCACCACGCCGTAGATCAGCCCCCACTTGATGTTCGGCACGGTGACATGCCAGAACATCTGCCAGCCGTTGGCGCCCAGCAGGCGCGCGGCCTCCTCTTCCTGGGTGCCCTGCTCCTGCATCAGCGGGATCAGCTCACGGGCGACGAACGGCACGGTGACGAAGATGGTCGCCAACACGATGCCCGGCAGGGCGAAGACGATCTGGATGTCATGGTCGGCCAACCACGGGCCAAACAGGCCCTGGGCGCCGAACATCAGCACGTAGACCAGGCCGGCGATCACCGGCGACACCGAGAACGGCAGGTCGATCAGCGTCACCAGGATGGCCTTGCCACGGAACGAGTATTTGCTCACGCACCAGGCGGCGCTGACGCCGAACACCACGTTGAGCGGCACCGAGATCACCACGGCGATCACCGTCAGCTTCAGCGCCGACAGCGCGTCGGGCTCAAGGATGGCGGTGAAGAACTCGCCCACGCCCTTGCTCAGGCCCTGGGACACGACGATGAACAGCGGCAACAGCAGGAACACCGCGAACACCAGCCAGCCCAGGCCGATCAGCACCGTGCGCGACAGTGCGCTGCCCCGGCGGGCGGCGTTGGCGCTGGTAGCAGCAATGGAAGATGCAGACATTTTCAGCGCCTCCTTCAAGGGGTTTCGATGCGCCGCTGCAGCAGGTTGATCAGCAGCAACAGGATGAAGGAAACCACCAGCATCATCACGCCGATGGCGGTGGCGCCGGTGTAATCGTACTGGTCCAGCTTGACCATGATCAGCAGCGGCAGGATCTCGGTCTTCATGGGCATGTTGCCGGCGATGAAGATCACCGAACCGTACTCGCCCACGCCGCGGGCGAACGCCAGGGCGAAGCCGGTGAGCCAGGCCGGCAGCAGCGCCGGCGCGAGGATGTAGCGGAACACCTGCAGCGGCTTGGCGCCCAGGCAGGCGGCGGCTTCCTCGACTTCACGGGGAATGTCGGCCAGCACCGGCTGCACCGTGCGCACCACGAACGGCAGGGTCACGAAGGTCAGCGCCAGGGTGATGCCCAGCGGGGTGTAGGCGATCTTGAAGCCCAGGCTCTCGGCGAACTGGCCGACCAGGCCGTTGGGGGTGTACAGCGCCGTCAGGGCGATGCCGGCCACGGCGGTGGGCAGCGCGAACGGCAGGTCGATCATGGCATCGATGATCTTCCGCCCGGGGAAGCTGTAGCGCACCAGCACCCAGGCCAGCAGCGTGCCGATGATGCCGTTGACGATGGCCGCGCACAGGGCGGTGCCGAAGCTCAGCTTGAGTGCCGCCAGCGTGCGCGGCGAGCTGACGATGGCCCAGAACTGGTCGAAGGTGAGCTGGGCGGCATGGACGAACATCACCGCCAGGGGAATCAGCACAATCAGGCTGAGGTACACCAAGGTGTAGCCCAGCGTCAGCCCGAAGCCGGGTATGACGGGGGAGATACGACGCGACATAAGTGTCCTTGGTACTGGATTGGTAAAAACCCCATGGTGGCGGATGCAGGTGTGGGAGCTGGCTTGCCAGCGAGCTTTTTGGCCTCAAAAGCTCGCTGGCAAGCCAGCTCCCACAATGGTCCATCACAACGGGGAAAGGCCCCACCAGGAGGCCTTTGGATTACTGCGCCTGGTAAATCTGGTCGAACACGCCGCCGTCGTTGAAGAACTTGGGCTGTGCGGTTTTCCAGCCGCCGAAGTCCTTGTCGATGGTGGCCAGGCTCTTCACTTCCTGGAACTGCTTGGAATACTGGGCAGCCACGTCCTTGTCACGCGGGCGGTAGAAGTTCTTCGCCGCGATCTCCTGGCCTTGCTTGCTGTACAGGTGCTCCAGGTACGCCTTGGCGATGGCTTCGTTGCCTTTCTTCTCGGCGTTTTTCTCGACCACGGCCACCGGCGGCTCGGCGAGGATCGACACGGACGGCACGACGATGTCGAACTTGTCCTTGCCGCCGTCCTCCTTCAGCGCCAGGTAGGCTTCGTTTTCCCAGGCCAGCAGCACGTCGCCCTGGCCGTTGTTGACGAAGGTGATGGTCGAGCCGCGGGCGCCGGTGTCCAGCACGGGCACGTGCTTGAACAGGGTCTGCACGTATTGCTTGGCCTTGGCTTCGTCACCACCGTTGGCCTTCAGGCCGTAGGCCCAGGCAGCCAGGAAGTTCCAGCGCGCACCGCCGGAGGTTTTCGGGTTCGGGGTAATCACCGAGACGCCGTCCTTGATCAGGTCGTTCCAGTCATGGATGCCCTTGGGGTTGCCCTTGCGCACCAGGAACACGATGGTCGAGGTGTACGGGGTACTGGCGTCCGGCAGCTTGGTCTGCCAGTTTTCCGGGAGGGTCTTGCCCAGCTTGGCGATTTCGTCGATGTCGCCGGCCAGGGCCAGGGTCACCACGTCGGCGCGCAGGCCGTCGATCACGGCGCGGCCTTGCTTGCCGGAGCCGCCATGGGACTGCTTGATGTCGACCTTGTCGTCGGGGTGGGCTTGCTTCCAGAAGTTCACGAACTCGGCGTTGTAATCCTGGTACAGCTCGCGCGTCGGGTCGTAGGAAACGTTGAGCAGCTCGTAGTCCTTGGCGACCGCAGAGCCTGCGAACAGCGCACTGGCGAGCGCCGCCAGCGCGTAATGACGGATAGACATGGTGAAGCTCCTGGATGACTCTTGATTATTATGTTGGCGTTGTTATGGCAGGATCATTCAGCTGGGCTTGTTGCCCGGATTCTGCAGGCGGAATTTTTCCTTCCGCTCTATTTGCACCACTTGGGCGTTGTGCACGGTGATTTCCACGGCGCCGAAGCGCAGGTCACGCAGCGCGCTCTGGATTTCGCGCAGAATGGTTGCTTCGTCCTGACCGTCGACGCTACGCAGAGATGCGCTCATGATCATGCTCCTTGGGTGAGAGTTGCCTTGAGCGCCATAGTAGATAGGCAGGGTTATACTTAAAAATACTATTTAAGAATGCCCATATAACCAAATTTCAAACCGCTGGACGCGGCCTGCGGCCGCTGCTACGGGGGCCGCCAAATCAAACCGTGGACGTTACGGACGTTGCGCAAATCGCGTAGCAGCGGCCGAAGGCCGCGTCAGGCCCAACGCACATCCGCGGCCGGCACCGGCCGCCCAAACCAATACCCCTGCCCCAGCTCGCACTGCTGCTCCAGCAGGAACTGCGCCTGTTCCGGCTGTTCGATGCCCTCGGCGTGCACCTGCATGCCCATGCTGCGCGCCAGGGCGATGATGACCCGGACGATGGCGCCATCGTCCTCGTCCAGGGGCAGGCCGGCGACGAAGCCCTGGTCGATCTTCAGTTTCTGCACCGGCAAGCGCTTGAGGCGCAGCAGCGACGAGTAGCCGGTGCCGAAGTCGTCGATGGACAGGCGCAGGCCCAGCTCGCGCAGGCGGTGCATCTGCTCCAGCGCCGACTCGGGGTCTTCCATCACCGCGCTTTCGGTCACCTCCAGCTCCAGCCGCGCCGGGTCCAGGCCGGTTTCGGCAAGGATGCGTGCCACCTGCTGGTACAGGTCCTGGCGGCCGAACAGGCGGCTGGAGACATTCACCGCGATGAAGTCCAGCGAATGCCCCTCGGCCTGCCACTGGCACATCTGCCGGCAGGCGTTGGTCATTACCCAGGCATCGATTTCGGCAATCAGGCCGCTGCGCTCGGCGATGGGGATGAATTCGCCTGGCGGAATCAGCCCACGCTCGGGGTGCAGCCAGCGCACCAAGGCTTCGACACCCACCAGCTGGCCGCTGGCCAGGTCGTGCACCGGCTGGTAATGCACGCGCAGTTCTTCCTGGGCCAGCGCGCGGCGCAGTTCGGCGGTCATTTCCACGCGCTGCTGGGCGTGGGCCGTCAGTTCCTCGGTGTACAGCGCATAGCCGCCCCGGCCGTTACCCTTGGCCTTGAACAGCGCCGAGTCGGCGTTGCGCAGCAGTTGCTCGGGGCCCAGGGCATCATTGGGGAACAGGCTGATGCCGATGCTGGCGCTGATGAACAGGGTGTGGCCGTCGAGCAGGAACGGCTGCTTGAGGCCGTCGATGATCGACTGCGCCAGCAGGGCCGCGTGGGCAGCCTGGGGCGAGTCTTCCAGGAGCACGGCGAACTCGTCGCCGCCCATGCGCGCCAGGGTCATGCCGCTGCCCAGCAGGCCCTGCAGGCGCTCGACCACGGCCTTGATCAGGTGGTCGCCGGTGGCGTGGCCGAGGCTGTCGTTGATGCTCTGGAAGTGGTCCAGGTCCAGCAGCAACAGCGCGCAGCCACGCTTGTTGGCCTGGGCGGCGGCCAGGGTCTGCTCGGCGCGGTCGTGGAACAGCAGGCGGTTGGGCAGCTCGGTCAGCGGGTCGTGCTGGATGAGGTGCGCGCGCTCGCGTTCGGAATGCTTCAGCGCGCTGATGTCGGAGAACACCGCCACGTAGTGGCTGACGTGGCCGGCGTCGTTGGCAATGGCGCGGATGGTCTGCCACTGCGGGTAGATTTCGCCGCTCTTGCGCCGGTTCCAGATCTCGCCGCTCCAGCTGCCGGTCTGCTCCAGGCTGTGGAAAATCTGCCGGTAGAAGTCGATGCCATGGCGGCCGGACTTGAACTTGCTGGGGTTATGGCCCAGCACTTCGTCCTCGCGGTAGCCGGTGATGTCCATGAACGCGCGGTTGACGTGCACGATGCTGCCCAGCCGGCTGGTCACCAGCACCCCTTCCAGGGTGCTGTCGAACACCGCCGCGGCCATGCGCAGGCGCTCGCGCTGGATACGCCCGGCGTCGCCCAGGCCGAACCAGCGCAGCAGCCTGGCGCGGGCCAGGAAGATCATGGCGGCGGTGGCCAGCACCCAGACATAGCCGTTGATCAGCTGCCAATGCAGCTGGCGCGCCGAATCATCGAAAAGGCTGCTCAATATTTGATCAGTCAGCACCAGCCAGATGACCGAGGCCAGCAGGTAGAGCAAGGCGGCCCGCAGGGCCCCGCGAGAAGTACCAGGCATAAAAATGGCGAAGCCCATACGAAAAGATTGGGATTATAAAGCAGAAACATTCAGCCACTCTTATCTAAAACCCGAGCTGGTTTTATCTGCTTACATGCCGATAATGCGACGTGCTTCTAATTTTTTCTTTGACGAGGGCCCTGCAGCCTATGTGGTACAACGGTTTTCTTGACCTGTCAGCCTGGCAATTGGTGGCGGTCACCCTGTTGATGACCCATGTGACGATTGTCAGTGTCACCATCTACCTTCACCGTTATTCCTCCCACCGTTCGCTGGAACTGAACGCCGGGCTCAAGCATTTCTTCCGTTTCTGGCTGTGGCTGACCACGGCGCAGAACACCCGCGAGTGGACCGCCATCCACCGCAAGCATCACGCCAAGTGCGAAACCGTCGATGACCCCCACAGCCCGGTGATCAAGGGCCTGGGCACGGTGCTGGGCCGCGGCGCCGAGCTGTACCGCGCCGAGGCGCAGAACGCCGAGACCCTGCGCATCTACGGCAAGAACTGCCCCGAGGACTGGATCGAGCGCAACCTGTACTCGCGCTACCGGCTGCTGGGCGTGTTCCTGATGCTCGCCATCGACCTGGCCTGCTTCGGCGTCATCGGCCTGACCGTGTGGGCCATCCAGATGATGTGGATTCCGTTCTGGGCCGCCGGCGTGGTCAACGGCCTGGGCCACGCGGTGGGCTACCGCAACTTCGAATGCCGTGACGCCGCCACCAACCTGGTGCCGTGGGGCATCATCATTGGCGGCGAAGAGCTGCACAACAACCATCACACCTACCCCAATTCGGCGAAGCTGTCGGTGCGCAAGTGGGAGTTCGACATGGGCTGGATGTGGATCCGCATCCTGTCGTTCATGCGCCTGGCCAAGGTGCAGCGCGTGGCGCCCATCGCCCACCGCGTCGAGGGCAAGGGCCACCTGGACATGGACACCGCCATGGCCATCCTCAACAACCGCTTCCAGATCATGGCCCAGTACCGCAAGCTGGTAATCGCGCCGCTGGTGACCCAGGAGCTGTCGCGCGTGGATGCCTCGGTGCGCCACCAGTTCCGCCGCGCCAAGCGCCTGCTGTCGCGCGAGACCAGCCTGCTGGACGACCGCCACCAGGCACACATCCAGAGCATGCTGGAACACAGCCACGCGCTGAAGGTGATCTACGAGAAGCGCCTGGCGCTGCAACAGATCTGGGCCCGCACCAGTTCCAACGGCCACGACATGCTGGCCGCCATCAAGGACTGGGTGCACGAGGCCGAGGCCAGCGGTATCCAGTCGCTGCGTGATTTCGCCACCCAGCTCAAGACCTACTCGCTGCGCCCCGCCCACGCCTGACACCGTCCATCGGCGCGCCCCGGCAAGGGGCGTGCCGCTTGGAACTTCATTACAAAATATTAATCCTACGAATGATCGCCTACGCGGCGGGACCTGACGTGTGCGCATGCCAGGGCCCGGCCCCCGTGACATTCGAGATTTCGTGATGATGGCCAACAAACAACCACAGTCGCCGACGTTCCCCCAGATGCCAGCCGCGGCCGAGACGCTGCTGGCGCTGATGCACGCCCAGGGCGAGGTGGCCCGGCTGAGCGAACGCGAGCAGCTGTTCAGCTCGTTGCTGGTCAGCGTCAACGCGGTGTTGTGGGCCTTCGACTGGGAAGCCCAGCGCATGATCTACGTCAGCCCCGCCTACGAGCGCATCTTCGGCCGCTCGGCCGGCCTGCTGCTGGCGGACTACAACGAGTGGCGCGACAGCATCTACCCCGACGACCTCGACTACGCCGAGCGCAGCCTCGCCGAGGTGCTGGAGAAGGGCGCGGTAGAAGACCGCGAGTACCGCATCATCGGCGCCGACGGGCAGATTCGCTGGCTCAGCGACAAGTGCTTCGTCAGCCAGCAGAACGACCCGGAGCAGCGGGTGATCGTGGTCGGCATCGCCGAGGACATCACCGAAAAGAAGCACCTGGAAGGCGAACTGCAGCGTCTGGCCACCACCGATGTGCTCACCCAGAGCAGCAACCGCCGGCATTTCTTCGAGTGCGCCCACCGCGAATTCGAGACCGCGCGCCTGCAGGAGTCGAACATCTCGTTCCTGCTGCTGGACATCGATGACTTCAAGATTATCAACGACACCTACGGCCACCAGGAAGGCGACGTGGTACTGCAACGCATCGCCGAGACCGGCCGCGCCGTGCTGCGCCGGGGTGACCTGTTCGGGCGCATTGGCGGCGAAGAGTTCGCCGCGGTGTTCCCCGGCTGTTCGCCCGAAGTGGCGCAGCAGATCGCCGAGCGCCTGCAACGGGAGATCCAGCGCCTGAGCTTCAACCATGACGGCCAGGTGTACGGGGTTACCGTGAGCCAGGGCCTGACCGGCCGCAACGAGGACGACGAGCTGTTGGACAACCTGTTTGCCCGGGCAGACGCGGCCATGTACCAGGCCAAGCGCCAGGGCAAGAACCAGATCGTGGTGGGTTGATACACCACCCTGTGGGAGCTGGCTTGCCAGCGAGCTGTTAGGGGATTCAACAGCTCGCTGGCAAGCCAGCTCCGACAGGGATATTTTGGTAGGTCAGTTGCGGCGTAGGCGCGTTAGTTCCGGCAGGCTCATTTTCAGCAGGCGCGCGGTCTTGCCGTTGGCGATGGGCTCCAGGCTTTCTTCCGGGCCCAGGCGTGCCAGTTGCCCCGCCAGGTTCATGGCCAGCGTATCGCGCCCGTACACGCCACCACCCAGGTGGTAGATAGCGGCGATCAACTCCCGCAGCTCGATCGGCAGGCGCCAGCGCGTACGCAGCGCCGAGCCGTAGGCCGCGCCAAACTCCTTCAGGGCCTTGTCCACCTGCCCCTCCTCCAGCACGCCGCCAGCCAGCCGCCACTCCTGCAGCGCGCGCAGCAGCGCCAGGTCGCCCAGGCAATGCAGCAAGCCGGCGCAGTAGCAGCGCTCCTGGTCCACGTCGAGGTTGCGCGCCAGGGTGCGGGCGTACTCCGCCGCGTGCAGCGAATGGCTCCAGAACCGCTCGGCATGCTGCGACAGCTCGGGGTCTGAAAGGCGCGCGCTGCGCTTGAGCGCCAGGCCCAGGATCAGGTTCATGCTTTGCGTGGCGCCCAGCTTCTGCAGCGCCTGCAGCAGCGTCTGCACCGGCGCGTCGCTGTGGTGAGCGGCGCTGTTGGCGGCGGCGATCAGCACCGCAGTGATCTGCGGGTCGGTGCGCACCTCCTCTTCCAGCTGCCGCAGGTTGAGGCCCTGGGGGTTGAGCGCGCGCTTGATGGCCACCTGCACGTCGGCCATCAGCGGGCCGCCGTCGGAGTGCTGCCGGCGCTCTTCCAGGAACGGCTCCAGGCGCATGCCCGGGGCCAGCGCCGGAATCTCGCACACCACCTCCTGGCCCACCGCCAACAACAGGCCGTGCAGGCGCTCCTTGAGCGAGTCCATGTTCAAGGGCTTGGTCAGGTAGGCCGTCGGTGCCAGGGGCACGGCCTCGCGCACGCTGGCCACGTCGCTGCGGTCGCTGATGAGAATGAACGGCAGGTTCTTGCGCTGGCTTTTCTGCCGCACGTTGCGCAGCAGGTCCAGGCCATCGACGCCGGGCAACTCGCGCGCGGCAATCACCAGGTCAGGCCGGCGCTGCAGCAACTGCAGGGCATCCTGGCCGTCGGTACACACATCCAGCTGCGCGTCACAGCGCACGCTCAACAACATTTGCGTCAGCAGGTCCCGGGTCCAGGGGTCTGCTTCGGCGATCAATACCCGCGGTATTGCCGGGCTATCCTGCGCACTCATGGCTATTACTCCGAAGGCCTTGCCTACAGGTTATCCAGACATTACGCGGGATGCCTTCGTTCAACGCAAAAAAAAACCCGCCGAGGCGGGTTTTTTTGTTCATCGCGTCACACTTTTACGCCAATTCGGCGAAGCACTCTTCGATGATGGCCAGGCCCTTGTCCAGCTGCTCGTCTGGCGAGGTCAGCGGAACCAGGATGCGCAGGACGTTGCCGTAGGTGCCGCACGACAGCAGGATCAGGCCCTTGTCGCGAGCCTTGGCAACCACCGCGGCCACGGCTGCGGCGTTCGGCTTGTGGTTGTCGGCGCCTTCGAACACTTCAACGGCAATCATGGCGCCCAGGGCACGCACGTCACCGATGATCGGGTGCTTGGCCTGGATGGCCTTCAGGCCGGTCACCAGGCGCTCGCCCACGGCCTTGCAGCGGTCCAGCAGGTTCTCTTCCTCGAACACTTCCATCACGGCCAGGGCCGCGGCGCAAGCGATCGGGCTACCGGCGTAGGTGCCGCCCAGGCCGCCTGGGGCGATGGCGTCCATGTACTCGGCCTTGCCGCACACGCCGGCCAGCGGGAAGCCGCCAGCGATGGACTTGGCGAAGGTGGTCAGGTCAGGCGCAACGCCCATCTGTTCCATGGCGAAGAAGGTGCCGGTACGGCCAGCGCCGGTCTGTACTTCGTCGGCGATCAGCAGGATGCCGTGCTGGTCGCACAGGGCGCGCAGGCGCACCATGAACTCTTTCGGCGCGACGTAGAAACCGCCTTCGCCCTGCACGGGCTCCAGGATGATGGCAGCGATGTCACGCGGCTCGGCATCGTTCTTGAACACGCGCTCGATGCTGGCGATCGAGTCGTCGATGCTCACGCCGTGCAGTTCGTTCGGGTACAGGGCGCGGAACACGCCGCCTGGCATCAGGCCCATGCCGGCCGAGTAAGGCACGACTTTACCGGTCAGGCCCAGGGTCATCATGGTGCGGCCGTGGTAGGCGCCGGTGAAGGCGATCACGCCAGCGCGGCCAGTGGCGGCACGGGCGATCTTGACGGCGTTCTCTACCGCTTCGGAACCGGTGGTCACCAGCAGGGTTTTCTTGGCGAAGTCGCCCGGTACGCGAGCGTTGATCTTCTCGCACACTTCCACGTAAGGCTCGTAGGCCAGTACCTGGAAGCAGGTGTGGGTCAGCTTGTGCAGTTGAGCTTCAACGGCAGCAATGATTTTCGGGTGTACGTGACCGGTGTTCAGCACGGCAATACCGCCGGCGAAGTCGATGAACTCACGACCTTCAACGTCGGTGACGGTAGCGTTCTTCGCCGAGTCGGCAAAGATCGGGTGGATCTGACCAACGCCACGTGGAACGGCTGCCTGGCGGCGTTGCATCAAGGATTCGTTTGTCTTGCTCATGTTTTCCTCATTCACCGCTCATCGGGCGGCGTGGTTCAAGGATCAAGCAGCGGGGGTCAACGGCGACAGCATACGATGATCGACTGTCACGGCCTCCCGGCCACGAAAAGGGTGTTGCGGGTGCTGCATGAAAACCGCCGGGACGTCGCTCTCGCGCCCCGGCGGCTGGTTACCGCTGCGGATCAGACCGAAATGCAGAGGTATTTGATTTCCAGGTAGTCTTCGATGCCGTACTTGGAGCCTTCACGGCCCAGGCCCGACGCCTTGATGCCGCCGAACGGCGCCACTTCGTTGGAGATCAGGCCGGTGTTGATACCCACCATGCCGTATTCCAGGGCCTCGGCAACGCGGAACACGCGGCTCATGTCACGGGCGTAGAAGTACGACGCCAGGCCGAACTCGGTGTCGTTGGACATGGCGATCACTTCGGCTTCATCTTTGAAGCGGAACAGCGGCGCCAGCGGGCCGAAGGTTTCTTCCTTGGCCACGGCAGCGTTCTTCGGCACGTTGACCAGCACGGTCGGCTCGAAGAAGTTGCCTTCCATGGCGTTGCCGCCGGTCAGCACGGTAGCGCCTTTGCTCAGGGCGTCGGCGATGTGTTCCTTGACCTTGGCCACGGCCTTGTCATCGATCAGCGGGCCAGTGGTGGTGCCCTCTTCCAGACCGTTGCCGATCTTCAGTTTGTTCACGGCCACTTTCAGCTTCTCGGCGAACGCGTCGTAGACACCGTCCTGCACGTAGATGCGGTTGGCGCAGACGCAGGTCTGGCCGTTGTTGCGGTACTTGGAGATGATCGCGCCTTCGACGGCCTTATCCAGGTCAGCGTCGTCGAACACGATGAACGGCGCGTTGCCGCCCAGCTCCAGGGAGACCTTCTTGATGTCCTTGGCGCATTCGGACATCAGCTGGCGACCGATTTCGGTCGAGCCGGTGAACGAAAGCTTGCGCACGATCGGGTTGCCGGTCAGCTCGCTGCCGATGTCGCCGGCGCTGCCGGTGACTACGCTGAACACGCCTTTAGGGATGCCGGCGCGCTCGGCCAGTTCGGCCAGGGCCAGGGCCGAGAACGGGGTCTGCGAGGCAGGCTTGAGCACCATGGTGCAGCCAGCGGCCAGGGCCGGGCCGGCTTTACGGGTGATCATGGCGGCCGGGAAGTTCCACGGGGTGATGGCCGCGGTAACGCCGATTGGCTGCTTGATGACGATCAGGCGCTTGTCTGGCTGGTGGCCAGGGATGGTGTCGCCGTAGACGCGCTTGGCTTCTTCGGCGAACCACTCGATGAACGAGGCGGCGTAGGCGATTTCGCCCTTGGCTTCGGCCAGCGGCTTGCCTTGTTCCAGGGTCATCAGGCGAGCCAGGTCGTCCTGGTTCTCGATCATCAGTTCGAACCAGCGGCGCAGCTTGTTCGAGCGTTCCTTGGCGGTCAGTGCACGCCAGGCCGGCAGCGCCTTGTCGGCGGCTTCGATGGCGCGGCGGGTTTCAGCGGCGCCCATCTTTGGCACGGTACCCAGGATCTCTCCCGTGGCCGGGTTGTTGACCTTGATGGTCTGGCCGTTGTCCGCGTCTGCCCATACACCATCGAGGTAGGCTTTCTGGCGGAACAACTGAGCGTCTTTGAGCTGCATGTCGGCTTCCTTAACAGCACCGTGCGCACACGGGGCAAATTGTTGATTGTTCGAAAGGCGTTCCTGGTGGAACTGCCGTCAGGAAATCATATGCCGGGCAAAACACCAAATGCGCACAGGATGTTACCCGTGCGAGCGCAGCACCGGACTGGGGGAGCGTTTGAAATCTCAAACGAATCCTAGGAGCAATGGGGGTAAAGGACAATAGGCTGTTCGGAAAAAAGAACAAAATTCCCCCCAACGGCACTCATTTCCGACTGGCGCAGCCCTTGGACCCGCCCCTGTGCGAAATCATCCACACGTCAGCGCAATAGACGCCCACCCCCGAGATGGGTATCATGGCGCCCGCTTGCACTTGTAGCTCAGCTGGATAGAGTACTGCCCTCCGAAGGCAGGGGTCGTGGGTTCGAATCCCGCCAAGTGCGCCATATAGATGAAAAAGCCCCAAGGTTTGCGCCTTGGGGCTTTTTTCGTTTTGGGGGATGAGGCTGTGGGGGCGTGGCCCGTGGTTGCTGCAGGCAGGTTACCAGCCCAACTCGGTGCGACGAGCGTTCACGCCATCAACGATGGCCGCAGCCATTTCTTCAGCCCGCTCAAAACTCGTCCCACGGGGAATACAAAAACTCCGCATCGATTGCAATGAACTTTATACCTTTAAGGCCCTGCTTTTGAAACTCAAGCTTAAATTTTTCGGAGCAGACCGTCTCTTTAATTTCCGAGCAAAAAAACAAATCCTCACTGACGCCATCCTTAACAACGAATGATTCAATTTTTTCGTATACTGGATCTGTACTCAGCCGTTCAGCCACTGGTAACAAAAGGCTTTCGTCGACCAGCGTATAAATCGATTGCTTATCATCGAGTATAGAGACCCTAGCCTTCAGAAAAAACAAACTGAACTCTTTATCGACAGGCTTGCCTTCAAGGAGGACAACATCAACCCCAACGGATATATAATCAACTGCAAAATTATCACAAAGACTCAAAAACGGCGAAGCAACCAAGTAGTTATCCAAGGCCACATCAACATCGAGTTCTTTTTTCTTTACTACCACATCATATACACCACTAAACATCTGCCTATTCGGGGTCTCGACGTTATAGTCAAACAAAGGCAGCTCGGGAAGCCAGTCGACCTCATAGTACCTGGAAAGCTCCTGATTGTCGGACTCAGCACTTTTCATCACATAAAAATTAGGCATAACATTACTCACAATAGCGCACCATTTGATGGATTGACCTTGAACAAACCGTTCTCAAGCCCGCCCCGCGCCCAGCTTTGAATTTTCCCTATCCCGAGCACAAGCTGCGTATCACTTAAGTTTGGCGCCATTTTATTCAGCACAGAAAGCTTTGATCTTACCGCCCCAGTGTATTCATTATGATTAGACCAATGACCTGGCAGATCCACGTGTTTTACTGCTTGCTTCCCTGGGAGGAAAATACCGTTGGATGCGCCATCCCATCACCGGATTTTGCGCCCATATTTTTCCCTAGCTTAGTCGAACACCACCCCGAAGGATCAGCCCAACCTAGAGGATTCACCGCATATTGATATGCATGAACGCCCCCCGCCAACCCAATCGGATCCGGCGAAACAAACCGTCCCACATCCGGATCATAAAACCGGAACGTGTTGTAGTGCAGCCCCGTCTCCCGGTCCAGGTACTGCCCCTGGAACCGCAGGTTCTGCTCTTCAATGTAGTACGGCTCGCGCACCTCTTCGACGGTGTTGCCCCACACTTGGTAATGCGCGCGCCAGACGATGTGGCCGTCGGCTTCGGTGAGCTGCTCGGGCAGGTCGTTGTGGTAGTAGCGGATCCTGGCCTCTGGCCTGCTGCCATCGACGTGGGCCTGCTGCTCGTACCCGAAGCTTTGGGCAGCGCTGCAAACAGCTAATTCAGCACTGCGTGATCAATCTCGATAGTGGCTGAATAACTTTTTTGAGAGACAAAATCGCGACTTGATCAAAACAAACCAATCTATCCTTCGTACAAATAGACTTTACGACTGTCTTTCAAAAAATAAAGACCTGATGTATTTTCACCCTTGTACTCTACATATATTTCGACATCCGGAGGACTATTAGATGCATTTGCCTGCAACTTAACCACCTTACCCCCCTCATAAAAATAATTGTACGCCCAATAATCACCATCTATATCCACCCGCATAGCGGATTTTACCGCGCCCTCCACCATATGTAATTCGGTCGAACTGACCGGGAGATTATCGTTGTCAAATCGAACAGAAATGCGCCTCTCCGCTTGCTGAAAAAAAACTTCTTGATCAACAACATCTCCGCTTTCATTTAGAGAAACCACACCGACAACATCACCATTTGAAACCTTATAATGGTGCAAATTCCGGTCGCCTTTTGGGCGCTTCGCCAGTCTTTTGGCAGGCGGGTAACCAGTCAGTTCCAACCCAAATGGAAGCAAAACGTAGCTTGGTCCTTTTGACCAGAATTCTTCATCAAATGGCAAAGACTCAAAGTCTGAAACTATACGCGCGACGAACTGTTCATCCTCCATCCTTCCCAGCATGCGCTTGACCTCAGCCCCCAACACTGGCGTGTTCATGCCTACCTCCTTAGTGGAAAAATTTTACCTGCGCTCAGCTCCGATTTCAGCGTACCAAGCGCACTCAAAAAATCTTTTTTTGTAGTTGCAGTCGACAACGTATCAAACACATGCTGCTTATAAGAAATACCATGCACGCCTTGCCCCTTATGTAGGGTCTCAATGCTTCCAGGTGCACGGTCAGCATGGGTGTTAGGAAGCCATATGCCGTTCCTCTTATCATTGATGTCTATTTTAAGGTCTTCCATTTGGGCTCTCAATACCACCATACGATGGTCTTTCGAGTTAGACATGACAATATGATGGGCATCGTACTGCCCGCCGCCCATTGGTTTCGCACCGAGGTTGGAAGCTAATTTCCTCGCATCCGTGTTGCAACTAAGCCCGAGCGGGTCCAACCACTCAATTGGATTGGGGGCGTACTGATAAAGATTAGTCCCCCCCGCCAACCCAATCGGATCCGGCGAAACAAACCGTCCCACATCCGGATCATAAAACCGGAACGTGTTGTAGTGCAGCCCCGTCTCCCGGTCCAGGTACTGGCCCTGGAACCGCAGGTTCTGCTCTTCAATGTAGTACGGCTCGCGCACCTCTTCGACGGTGTTGCCCCACACCTGGTACTGCGCGCGCCACACGGTGTGGCCGTCGGTTTCGGTGAGCTGCTCGGGCAGGCCGTTGAGGTCGTTGTGGTAGTAGCGGATCCTGGCCTCGGCTCCGCTGCCGTCCACCCGCGCCAGCGGCTCGTAGCTGCCTTCGCTGGCGTAGACGTAGAGGCTGCTGTGGCCGTGGCGGTGTTCTTGCAGCAGGCGCAGGCCGTCCCAGTCGAATCGTGTTTCGCCCAGCGGGAAACCGTTGGCGTCGTGCTCGCGCTTGGCGATGCGCCGTCCCAAAGGGTCGTAGGTCATGTGCAGCACGGTCTGGCGGTGGCCGTCCTGGGTGTGGATGGCGGTGATGCGGTGTTCGGCGTCGTAGGTGAACCGCTGTATCAGGTGGCTGCCCTTGCGCTTCTCGAGCAGTCGGCCGAAGCCGTCGTAGCGGTAGCGCTTGTCCTGGTAGGTAAGCAGTTTGTTGTGCACCACCAGCCCCGCGCCGGCTGCCGGGCCGTCCAGCAGGTTGGCGGCGGCGTCGTAGGCGAAGGTTTCCAGGCGCATGCCTTGCTGGGCGGCGATGATTCGGCCGGTGGCGTCGTAGTGCAGCAGGTCCCGGCGGCGCTCGTCGTCCTGCTGGTTGAAGCGGCCGACCAGGTTGTCGCTGGGGTCGTAGTCGAAGCGTTGCTGTGCCGGAGCGGGCAACACGGCCGGTTGGCTGTTGGGGCGGCGCAGGCGGCTGCGCAGGCGGCCCGCGCGGTCGTAGTCGCTGCGGGTGTTGAGCTGGCCCTGGGTGCGCAGCACCTCGCGGTGCAGGCGGTCGCGTTCGAAGTCGCTGATCACCCGGCCGTCGAGGTTGAGCTGGTGCAGGTGGCCGCTGCCGTAATGCAGGCGGTTGAGCCAGCGGCCGTCGGGCAGCTGGGTCTGGATGAGGTTGCCGAGTTCATCGTAATGGTGCTGCAGGACGCCCGCGCTGCTGGTGTCCTGCAGCAGATGGCCCAAGGCGTCGTAGCCGAAGCTCAATGCCTGTTCGCTGCCGTCCCGCCCGCTGAAGCCGACTTCGGTCAGTTGGCCGACGGGATCATAGCGGTAGGTGGTGCGGCCATCGTCGGTGAGCTTGGCGCGCAGCTGGCCGATGGCATCACGCTGCAGCCAATGCAGCAGCGGCGTGGCGTCGCCCCACTCGGTAGGCGCCGGGCGATATTGCACGGCAATGACGCTGTTCAGGGCGTCGTAGCCGTAGCGTCGGGCGCTGCCATCGAGATCCTGCTGCTCGATGAGGCGGTCGCCGGCGTCCCAGGTGAAGCGGTAGCTCTCGCCGTTCTCGTTGGTCAGCGCCTGCAGGCGGCCATATGGGTCGTAGCTGAATTGCACCTGGCGGTTGAGCGGGTCCAGCCGCTGGCGCACCTGGCCACGGCGGTCGCGCTGGTAGCGGGTGGTGTGCCCGGCCGGGTCGGTGTAGGCCAGCAGCTGGCCGCTGGCGTCGCGCAGGAACTGTTCACTGCGGCCGTCGGGCAACTCGCTGCGCACCAGGCGCCCCATGGCGTCGTGGTGGTACAGCGAACTCTCGCCAAGGGCGTCGGTGACCGCCTGCAGGTTGCCACGCTTGTCGTAGGAAAACTCCGTGGGGTAGCTGGAGCAATCGATGTGTTGGGTAATCTGGCCCGCGTCGTTCCAGCGCAGCCGCTTTGATTTGCCGGTGGCATCGACAATTTCCACCACCTGGCCGCGGCGGTCATGGCGGTAGCGCGTCACGTGGCCCAGCGGGTCGGTCTCGGCGCTGAGGTTGCCGCGCGGGTCGTAGCGGTAGCGCCAGCTGTTGCCGGCCGCGTCGGTCTCGGCCAGCGGCAGCGACCAGTGCTCCAGCCAGACCGTGCTTTGGGTCTGCCCCAGGGCATCGGTGGATGAGGCCAGGTTGCCGGAGTCGTCGTAGGCAAACGCCCACTCGCCGCCCTTGGGGTCCACGGCGCCCAGCAGCTGGCGTTCGTCGTTCCAGTTGAAGTGCCAGGTGTGGCCGAGGGTGTCGGTGGCACGGATGATCTGGAACTGCGGGTTCCACTGCCGTGTGCTGCTGCGGCCCAGGCTGTCGGTGATGCGGGTCAGGCCCTGGCCCAGGTCGTAGTCGAACTGGTAGTGCTCGCCATCGTCAGTCCAGCTGCGCACTACCCGCCAATCGCCGTCGGCGAAGGGCGCCCACTCATAGAAGCAGCGCAGGCCGGCGGGCAATTGGTGTTCGACCATGCGCCGGCCAGCGTCGTAGGCAAACTGGCGGACGGTACGGCCCTCGGCATCGCTGACGGCCGCCAGGTCCCCGGCCTGGTCATAGCGGTACTGGGCCAAGCGCTCGCGGCTCTGGTCAGGGTAAACGCGATCGACGGCCGCCACGCGGCGGGGCCAGACCGGGTCGTACAGCAGCTCGGCCTGCACCACTTCCAGGCCGTCATGCAGGCGCGCCAACCGCCCCCGGTCGTCGTAGCTGAGGTAGAGGCGGTTGTCGTTGCGGTCACCCAGTTGCGCCAGCCGCAGCCTGCTGCCGGCCACCGGCTCGAACAGCCGGTACAGCCCATCCACGCTCTCGATCAGCAACTGGCCGCTGGCGTGGCGCCGCAAGCTCAAGCCCTCCCCGGCACTGAACACCGCGCCACCCAGGGGTATGGCGCCCATCTCGATGCGCCGGCCCTGCTCGTCGGTGTACACCAGCTGATCGCCGCCATCGGGGTGCGCCAGCACCTCGACCTGCACCTCGAAGGCCAGGCTCCAGCCCGCGCCGAACAGCCCGTCCTGGCGCAGGTCGGCGCTGCTGTAGAAGCGCCGCCACTCCAGCGGGATGATTCCCGGCAGGACGAAGTCAGTGTCGTCATCGCCATTGAGCACCTTGGCACCCGTGGCCGCATGCACCGGATGCGGCGAGCCGATGATGGCGTTGGCGGCCGCGCCGATGGCCTGGTCGACCATGAAGCCGCGCACCATGCCCAAGGCCATGCACGGCAGGCGGCTGAAGAACTTGCCCTTGCCGCCACGCAGGGCCAGCAGCACGCTGATGGCCAACCCCACGCCCGGGGTCTTGCCGCTGCGAATGTCGCGTACCACCACCGAGCCGCCGCCGATGCGCACGTTGGAAGAGATCAGCCCGGCGCCCACCACCGTGGCCTCGCAGGTACTGCGATCACCGCTGCGCACCGCCGGCTGGCCGTTGATGCTGACCTTGCTGGAGCCCTCGGCGAGAAACTGCGGCGCTCCCGGCGGGTGCTTCATGCAGGCAATCATGTCGTCCGGGCACGGCACCGCCAGGGGCGATGCCATGGCCACCGTGGGCTGCCACAGCTGCGAGAAGAAGCCCTTGGCCATGTCCAGGAAGCTGCCTTCCTCCGGCTCCGGTTCGGGCTCGGCCTGGCTGAGGTCGGTGCCGGCGGCCTCGGCAGCGCTGCCCAGCTTGCCGGCGGCGCGGGCAGCCGGCTTGCCGTTGATGAAGACGTTGCCGGAACCGGTGAGGATGTTGGCTTCCACCACTGGCGGAAACAGCGCGTTGGCGATGCCGTCGCACAGGTTCGTGAGGCCCTTGTCCAGGCCGGTGGCGCTCATGCCCATGCCGACCGCCGCACCCATGACCGCGCCGAACACGCACGCGCCCAGGCCGCCGGTGGCGACGGTGATGCCCGTGGCGGCGACCACGGCCGCCGTGGCCACGGCGCCAATGACGCCATAGGCAGCCACCTCCAGCACGCCACCGAGGATGTCGGCCATCATCGACGAGTGCATCAGCGCATCGCCCTGGCGGGCGGCCCACAGGGCGTCAGACATGCTCGGGCGAACTCAGGCGGGAGGCTGCAGGGCAAGCGTCTGCTTGATCGCCTGCCAGTGCGCGGCCTCGGCCTCGCCCAGCGGCTGCGGCTTCACATAGCTGAGCGCAAGCATCTGGCGGGTGCCGGGCACCACCAGCGCCAGCTGGTACTGGAAGACCTTCTCGGCGCCCTTGCTGAACTGGCTGCGCAGCTCGAACGCCGGCACGTCATGCGCCCGGCCCACCTGCACCGCGGCGGGTGGCTGGAAGCGCAGGTCCTGGATCTGCTGTTCCATGCGCTTGAGCTGGCCCTCGAAGTTGCTTTGCAGGGTTTCGCCATCGGCCAGCAGGCTGCGGCTGATGATCAGCGAAGTGCCCAGGGCGGGAAACTTGAGGATGTTGATGGACGCATCCTGCACGTCGGCGTCAGGCAGCTGGAATTGCAATTGCTCGGTACGGTAAGTCATGAGGCACTGCCTTGGGGCTTGGGAAACATGGCGGCCACTGCGCTGTCGATGCTGCCCTTGACCCCTTGGCCTTCAGGGGTGGCACCGGCATCGCCGCCGATATTGAGGTTGAGGTTGCCGCCGGTGTTGAACTGCGCGTCCTTGCTGGCGAAAAAGTTGATGGCCTTGCCGGTAAGGTTGATCTGCCCGCTGGCGTTGAGTTCGAGCACGCTGTCGCCGCACACCAGCCGCAGGTTCTCGCCCACTTCCAGCAGGTAGCTGACGCTGACGCTGTCACGCTTGCTGGCGCCCACCATCAGCACGTCGTCCTGCTTCACCGCCCGCACCCGGTTGGCGCCGATGGTCACCCGTTCATTGAGGTCGACGGTGCTGGTGCGGTTGTGGCCCACCCAGTGGGTTTCGTCATGCTCCACCTCGATGTCCTGGTTGCGCTCGGCATGGATGAACAGCTGCTCGGCGCCCTTCTTGTCCTCCATGCGGATTTCATTGAAGTTGGCCGGCGTGCCGCCCTTGCTGGAGCGGCTCTTGGTACCGCTTTGGGTGGCGTTGGCGGGCAGGTCGTAGGGCACCGGCTGTTCGGCGTTGTAGACGCGGCCGGTGATGATCGGCCGGTCGGGGTCGCCTTCCAGGAAGCTGACGATAACCTCCTGGCCGATGCGCGGAATCTGCATGGAGCCCCAGTTCTTGCCGGCCCAGGCCTGGGACACGCGAATCCAGCACGAACTGTTTTCGTTGGATTGGTCGTGGCGGTCCCAGTGGAAGTGCACCTTCACCCGGCCATATTGGTCGGTCCAGATTTCCTCGTTGGCCGGGCCCACCACCACGGCGGTCTGCGGGCCACGCACGATAGGCCGGTGGGTCAGCGCCAGCGGGCGAAAGCTCTGCTGGGCGTCGATGCAGCTCAGGTGGCTTTCGAACTGCAACTGGCCGGCGCCCTGCCCGCTTTCCAGGTCTTCCTGGGTGATGAAGTAGCGGCTGGCGACGATCAGGTATTCGCGGTTCTGGTCCTGGCGGGCGAAGTTGCTCAGGCTGAACAACAGGCCGGCGCCCAACCCACGGGCGTTGCCGGTCAGCTCCACGCGCTCGTGCAGGCTTTGCAGGGCCTCGACCCGGGTGCGCGAATAATGCTCGCCATCCTGGCTCTGCACGTAGGCGCCGGGGTAGTCGTACAGCGGGTAGTCGGCGTAGTCATGGGGCCGCGGCACCTCGGCGCGCACGTCGATGCGTGCACTGGGGCGCTGAAAATCGTAGTCGTTGAGCTCCACCGAGCCCGACTGCACCTCTTGGGCCAGGCGCCAGTCGTAGAGATGGTCGCGGTCGCGCTGCTGGCCATCGGGCGGGTAGAACGGCACCACGCCATAGCCCGCCGCACTTGCGTGGGCGCCATAGGCATCAGCGAGCACCAGCACGTGGCGCTCCTTTTCGTGGCGAAAATAGTAGTAGATGCCTTCCTTCTCCAGCAGCCGGCTGACGAAGTCGAAGCTGTTCTCCCGGTACTGCACGCAGTATTCCCACTCGCGGTAGCTGCGGCTGAGCAGGTCCTCGAAGTCGGAAAAGCCCAGGTCGCGGAACACCTGCTTGACGATCTGCGGCACGCTCATGTGCTGGAAAATGCGGCAGTCCGAGGTCCGGGTCAGCAGCCACAACCACGGCCGCAGGGTCACCTGATAGCTGGCGAACTGGCCGCGGCCATTGTTCTGGCTGCAGCGCGCCACCACGCCATGGAAGTAGCGGGTGCCGCCGTCGTCCAGCTGCAGGCCCAGGGCCATGGGCTTGCCCAGCAGCAGGTTGAGGTCAATGTCCGCGTCCCGGGAAGTCAGCTGCACGTCGTAGGCGTACAGCCGCCCCAGCTCTTCCACGCCGCCCATGTCCTTGAGCAGCAGGGTGTCGTCGGCAAGCGGGCTGAACACCTGGACCAGGCGCGTGCTTTGGCTGAAGAACATGGTCAGTGGGCGCTGCCGAAGTCGTAGTGCAGGGCCTGGTCGCGCACGCTGATGCGCACGCCGGCCAGGGGTTGCCCTTCGAGCATCCGGGTCAGGAACTCGCGGCTCATGTCCGGCAGCAGGCTGTTGGTGAGGATGGCGTCGATCATGCGCCCGCCGCTCTCATGCTCGGTGCAGCGCGAGACGATCAGCGCCACCACGGCGTCGTCGTAGTCGAAGGTCACCTTGTGGCTGCCCTCGACCCGCCGCTTGATTCGCTCCAGCTGCAGGCGGGTGATGGCCTTGAGCATGTCGTCGTTGAGCGGGTAGTAGGGAATGGTCACCAACCGTCCCAGCAGCGCCGGCGGGAAAATGTCCAGCAACGGCTGGCGCAGCGCCTTGGCGATCGCCTCTGGATCGGGCGCAGTGAGGCCCGCCTGGCACAACCTGGCAATCATCTCGGTGCCGGCGTTGGTGGTCAGCAGGATCAGGGTGTTCTTGAAGTCGATGAGCCGGCCTTCGCCGTCCTCCATCACGCCCTTGTCGAACACCTGGAAGAAGATTTCGTGCACGTCGGGGTGGGCTTTTTCCACCTCGTCCAGCAGCACCACGCTGTAGGGCTTGCGCCGCACCGCTTCGGTCAGCACGCCGCCTTCGCCGTAGCCCACGTAGCCGGGCGGCGCGCCCTTGAGGGTGGACACGGTGTGGGCTTCCTGGAATTCGCTCATGTTGATGGTGATGATGTTCTGCTCGCCGCCATACAGCGCCTCGGCCAGGGCCAGGGCGGTCTCGGTCTTGCCCACGCCCGAGGTGCCAGCCAGCATGAACACGCCGATGGGCTTGCTGGGGTTGTCGAGGCCGGCGCGGGAGGTCTGGATGCGCTTGGCGATCATCTTCAGGGCGTGGTCCTGGCCAATGATGCGCTTGGCCATGAGCTGGTCGAGCTTGAGCACGGTCTCGATTTCGTTGCGCGCCATGCGCCCCACCGGAATGCCGGTCCAGTCGGCGACCACCGCAGCCACGGCCTGGTAGTCGACGGTGGGCAGGATCAGCGGCGCCTCACCTTGCAAGTCGGCCAGGCGCTTCTGCACGTCGCGCAGCTGCGCGCGCTGGGCGTGGTCCTGGGCGCCGCTTTCCTCCGCGTCCACGCTGCCCAGGCTTTCGCGCAGGCTGGCGCGCAGCATCAGCAACTCTTCGACCAGCGCCTTTTCGTCGCTCCAACGCCCTTCCAGCTCGGCCAGCCGCGCACGCTCGGTGCCCAGCGCGTCCTCGACGCCGCCCTGGCGGCTCGACACATCGACGCCGATGGCATGTTCGCGGGCGATGATGCCCAGCTCGGTTTCCAGCGCCTCGATGCGCCGGCGGCTGTCATCGACCTCGGCCGGCACCGCGTGGAGGCTGATGGCCACGCGGGCGCAGGCAGTGTCCAGCAGGCTCACGGACTTGTCCGGCAACTGGCGCGCCGGAATGTAGCGGTGGGACAGTTTGACCGCCGCTTCCAGCGCCTCGTCGAGCACCTGCACCTGATGGTGGCGCTCCATGGTCGAGGCCACCCCGCGCATCATCAGCAGCGCCTTGGCTTCCGACGGCTCGGGCACCTGCACCACCTGGAAACGACGGGTCAGGGCCGGGTCTTTCTCGATGTGCTTCTTGTACTCCGCCCAGGTAGTGGCGGCCACGGTGCGCAGGGTGCCGCGGGCCAGGGCCGGCTTGAGCAGGTTGGCCGCATCGCCGGTACCGGCCGCGCCACCGGCGCCTACCAGGGTGTGGGCTTCGTCGATGAACAGGATGATCGGCTTGGGCGACGCCTGCACGTCCTCGATGACCTGGCGCAGGCGCTGCTCGAACTCGCCTTTCATGCTGGCGCCGGCCTGCAGCAGGCCGACGTCGAGGCTGCGCAGCTCCACGTCTTTTAGCGCCGGTGGTACGTCGCCGGCGACGATGCGCAGGGCAAAGCCTTCCACCACTGCGGTCTTGCCCACCCCCGCTTCGCCGGTGAGGATCGGGTTGTTCTGGCGGCGGCGCATGAGAATGTCCACCAGCTGGCGGATCTCGTCGTCGCGACCGACGATAGGGTCCAGCTTGCCGCTGCGGGCCTGGTCGGTAAGGTCGACGGTGAAGCGCTTGAGCGCCTCCTGCTTGCCCAGGGCGCTGGGCGCGAGCGCACCGCTGGCCTCGCCCGGCACCGCGCCGGCGTCGAAACCGTCGGTGGCGGCCAAGGCGTTTTCCGGCGAGTCGCCCACGTATTCGTCGAAGCGCTCAGTCAGTGCCTCTGCCTTCAGCTTGTCGAACTCGGGGCTCAGATTCAGCAGTGCATGGCGCAGGCTGGGGGTCTTGAGGATGCCGATCAGCAGGTAGCCGCTGCGCACCTGGCTTGCGCCGAACATCAGGCTGCCGTAGACCCAGCCGCGTTCCACGCTCTCCTCCACCTGCGAGGACAGGTCGGTGATCGAGGTGGAGCCACGCGGCAGCCGGTCCAGCGCCTCGGTCAGGCCCTTGGCGACCCGCGCCGGGTCGAGGTTGAACTGGCGGATGATGCGGTGCAGGTCGCTGTCCTGCAGTTGCAGCAACTGATGGAACCAGTGCGCCAGCTCCACATAGGGGTTGCCGCGCAACTTGCAGAATACCGTGGCGGCTTCGATGGCCTTGTAGGCCACGCTGTTGAGCTTGCCGAACAGCGCGGCGCGGCTGATTTCACCCATGGGTCAAGTCCTTTGCAATGTGAGGGTCGGCGTAATGCCGTGACAGCAGCAGGTCGGCGGCATCCGCGCCGGGGCTGCCAAGCCAGGTGTTGAAGCCCAGGCGGCTGTCGCCACCCAGGGTGACAGGGGGTACCTGGGCCTGCTCCAGCACCAGGTTCAAGTCCCAGTCCAGCTCGTCGCCCTGGTATTCGCGCACCCAGGCGGCCAGCTCGATGAACAGCGCGCCGCCCGGCAGCAGGGCCATGTAGCGCTCCAGCGACAAGGGCCCCAGGCGCAGGCGGAATTTATGCTGGCGGTCCCAGGCATGGCTGCCCAGGCACAGGTCTTCGCCCAGGCGGCAATGTTCCACGCCCAGGCGGTTGCGGTCGGGCAGCTGCAGCCACTGGCCCACGTACTCCTCGACGGCCACCGGTACGCCGAAATATTCGCCGAGGATCGCGCGCAGGCCATCCGGGTAGCGAGTCTGCGCGGCCAGGTGGCCGCTGTAGTGGAAGGTGGCGCTGTCGCTGATCGGGCCCTGGCCCAGCAGGCTGTCCATGCCACGGCCGCACAGGGCCGCCAGGCGCGCCGACCAGTAGTCGTCGTCGGGGCGGTCGTGGCTCACCGTGGGCCGGGCTTCGGCCCAGGCGCGGTAGAACAGGCTCAGCAAGCGGTGGTGGAACATGTCGAGGAAATGCTTGGTGGTGCTGTCGCCCTGGTTGCGCTCGCGGTCGCGCACGTATTCGGTCATCGGCAGCGGCATGGGCCCGTTGGGGCCGCCCAGGCCGAAGAAGAACTGCTCCAGGCGCGCGGCCCTGCCCTCCTCGGCCGGTGTCAGCGCGGCCAGGGTCGAAGGTGCGAAGGTGCAGTCGGCGCGCTGGCCCAGGCGCAGGGCATCCTCGCTCAGCCGCCGCGAATGGCCCAGGCGTGGCAGCTGCGGCGCTTCGCATTGCAGGCGGCGCAGCGCCTGGAAGAAGTCAAACTCCCAGGGCGCCGCCTGCATGGCCGGTTGGCTGCTCACAGGGTCGGCCGGCAGCCGGGCTGGGCTTTCCATCGCATGATCTCGCCGCGTTCGGTGGTCTTGATGACGGTCTCGGTGAAGCTGTTGATCGACACATAGCGCGCCAGGAAACGCTGGAACACCGCGCCCAGCAGGAACACGCCAGCGCCCCGGAAGGCGTTTTCATCGAACGTCAGGGTGATCTCCAGGCCGCGCCCGAACACGATCGGGCCCGGCATGGGCAGGCGCCGGGTGCAGGGGCTGGCGCTGACGTCGCGCAGGCCCTCGATCTGCAATTGCAGGGCCGGGTCATGGTCGTCGCCGTAGAGGCGCAACAGTTCGCGCAAGGCCGCCGCGCCCTGCCCCTGTTCGGTCAGCGACAGGTAGTTGAGCGACAGCTGGCTGATCAGGCGCCAGGCCTTGCCGTCGTGGGCGTGGCTGGCGCGCGGGCGGCTGGGCCCGGCCAGGCAGCGCACCGAAAGCACCGGGGCGCTGTCGGACAGGGTGAAATCGGTGCTGCCGCTGCCCAGGGTCATGAACAGCGGCAGGTCGCGGTTGGTGCACAGCGCGCCCACGCCCAGCTGGCGCAGGTCGTGGCGGTGGGGCGCCTGGTTGGCGTCCACCAGGCTGACAAAGGTCTCGCTGCCCACGTAGTTGGAACGCGGGCCCAGCCGCCGCTGGTTGCTGGACAGCACTCGCGGCTCGCGGCGCACCACGTAATAGGCCTGGTCGCGGCCGTAGCGCGACGGGTCGCGCACGGCGTAGAACGGCAGGAACGGCTGGTCCGGCCCGGTGCCGTGGCCACTGAGTTCGGTCAGCGAATGCACTTCGAAGTCCATCGGCCGGGTGCGGTCGGCGATCACGTGGTGCTCGTTGACCCGGTCGGACAGGTGAATACGGTCCAGGCGCCGTGGGAACAGGTTGATCGCCGGCGCGCAGAACGGCTTGAAATGGCTGGCGTCCACCTGCCCTTCCAGGGCCTTGTCGTGGCTGTTGAACAGCACGATCAGTTCCAGCGCCTGGCCCTGGCATTGGCGCACGGCGCCCTGCAGGCCGCCGAACTCGACGAACAGGAAGCGCTGCGGCAGGGCGAAATATTCCTGCAGCAGGCGGTAACCCTGGAACGCCCTGGGCACCACGGGCAAGGCTGCGTCAGCGTCATCGAAACCACGGGGGCGCAGCGCATCCGCCGCCAGGCGCGCGACCCTTTCGGTCCCTGGCTCGCGCACGAACACCGCGCAGGCGTTGCCCAGCAGCTGCTCAAGCAGCCGCGACGGCTGTTCACCGGCGCCGTGCAGGTACAGCGGCAGCGCGTCCAGGGCCAGCTCGCTGAACGGCTGCCCGGCGCTGGTGCGCAGGGTCAGGCGCAGGCCGGCACGGGCCTTGGGCTCGCTGGCCGCCAGGCGCCCCAGCACGGCCTGGGGGTTGCCGAAGTATTCCGCCTGGGCCAACGCCAGGGGCCACAAGGTGACGTCATGGGCGGTGCGGTATTCACAGCAGGTCTGGCTGTCGCGCCCCAGGGTGGCCCGCAGGGCGGTGCCGCGCTTGAGGGTGAACCCGGCGCCCAGGGCGCCCTCCTCGGGGTCCGGGTTGAACTGCACCACGGTCATCGACGGCGTGGGCGCCAGGTAGTGCGGGTACGCGATCTCCAGCAGGTTGTGGGTGAAGGTCGGGTACTCGGCGTCCAGCTTGAGCTGCACCCGCGCGGTCAGGTAGGCAAAGCCCTCCAGCAGGCGCTCCACGTAGGGATCGGCGCACTCGATGCCGCTCAGCGACAGGCGCCCGGCGATCTTCGGGTACTGCTGGGCGAACTCGGCGGCGCCGTCGCGGATGTGTTGCAGTTCCTGGTTGTAGAACTCCAGCAGGCGCGGGTTCATGGGCGCCTCCGTTCGGCCTGCACCACACGCACATGGCCCGATTCCAGGTCCAGGTCGGTCTGCAGCAGCAGGCGCAACGGCACCGGCTGCGCCCACAGGTCGCCTTCGATGGCGAAGCTCAGCGCATTGTGGTCCATCTCGCTTGGCGCCAGGCAGGCCTTGACCCGCACACTAGCGGCGAGGATACGCGGCTCGAAGGTGATGATGGTCTGCCGGATCACCTGCTCCAGCGCCTGGATGTCGACGTTGGAGACGCTGTTGCCCGCCAGCGCCGGCAGCCCGTAGTTGAGCACCGACGAGCCCGCCGGGGTGTCGCGCGTGGCGTCGGCGTCCAGCAGGCAAGTGCTGTTGAGCAGCCAGGTGAGGTCGCGCAACACCGACTCCTTGAGCTGGTTGAGCGACAGCGCGCGCTGCTCGGCCGGCTCCTCGAGCACGCCAGGCCGGTCATCGCTCAGGCGGTCAAGCAGCGACGGCTGCAGGCGCTCGCGCGGGTTGAGGACATTGGAAGGCGTGGCCATGGTTCAGGCACCGAAGGGGCAAGGGCAGACAAGGGCAGCGGCGCGCAGGCGCCACTGCCGGGGGGCGGTCAGAGCTTGACGTTCTGGCGGATGTTCCAGCCGTACTTGACCGGGCCGCCGTCCTTGGTGCCGTCGGCTTTCTGCGGCTGGTAGTCGACCAGCACCTGGGCGAAGTTGAGGGTGACGTTCTCGGTCAGGCGGTCATCGTGGCTGGTGCCGCCGGTGCTCAGCGACGAGATCAGCACTTCCTTGAGGGTGATGATCATGTACTCGACCTGGCTCTCGCCGCCGGCCTTGCGAATAACCAGCTTGGCTTCGGGGTAGTGCTTGCCGCTGGAGCAGGCCATCATCAGGTTCGGGCTGGACTTGTCGATGAACTTGGTGATGGACAGGTCCTGGACGTTGACCTTGCCGGCACCGCCGCCGCTGCCCAGGTGCATGCTGCCGCTCTGGGACATGCCCCAGCTCCAGCCCTGGACGTCGATTTCGTCCTTGTGCGCCGAGTCCTGGGACTCGCCCTTGATGTCACCGATCTTGATGAACATGTCTACTGCCATGATTCCTCCTGGAATGCGTTAGTGGCGATGACGCGGCGCCCGCGGCGCCGCATCGCTGTGTATCGGGGTCAGGCGCCCTTGGCCGATGGCAGCTTGGAAACCAGGCGCAGGGAGACGGTCAGGCCTTCGAGCTGGTAGTGCGGGCGCAGGAAGAATTTCGAGTTGTAGTAACCCGGGTTGCCTTCCACTTCTTCCACCACCACCTCGGCGGCGGCCAGCGGGTGCTGGGCCTTGGTGGTCTCGGTGGAGTGCGCCGGGTCGCCGTCGACGTAGTTCAGGATCCAGTCCTGCAGCCAGCGCTGCATGTCGTCCTTTTCCTTGAACGAGCCGATCTTGTCGCGCACGATGCACTTCAGGTAATGGGCGAAACGGCAGGTGGCGAACAGGTACGGCAGGCGCGCGGCCAGGTTGGCGTTGGCGGTGGCGTCCGGATCGTCGTATTCGGCCGGTTTCTGCAGCGACTGGGCGCCGATGAATGCGGCGAAGTCAGTGTTCTTCTTGTGCAGAAGTGGCATGAAGCCGTTCTTCGCCAGCTCGGCCTCGCGGCGGTCGGAGATGGCGATCTCGGTCGGGCACTTCATGTCCACGCCACCGTCGTCGGTGGGGAACGTGTGCGCCGGCAGGTTCTGCACTTCACCGCCCGACTCCACGCCGCGGATACGCGAGCACCAGCCGTAGTGCTTGAACGAGCGGTTGATGTTCACGGCCATGGCGTAGGCGGCGTTGGCCCAGGTGTACTTGCTGCTGTCGGCGCCGTCGGTGTTCTCCTCGAAGGCGAAGGCTTCCACCGGGTCAGTCTTGGCGCCGTACGGCAGGCGCGCCAGGAAGCGCGGCATGGTCAGGCCGATGTAGCGCGAATCTTCCGACTCGCGCAGCGAGCGCCAACCGGCGTACTCGGGCGTGGTGAAGATCTTGGTCAGGTCGCGCGGGTTGGACAGCTCCTGCCACGAACCCATGCCCATCACCGTCGGCGACGCGGCGGCAATGAACGGCGCGTGCATGGCCGCGCACACCTTGGACAGCTCGCCCAGCAGCTCCACGTCGGGCGGCGACTGGTCGAAGTAGTAGTCGCCTACCAGGCAGCCGTAAGGCTCTCCGCCGAACTGGCCGTACTCTTCCTCGTACATTTTCTTGAAGATCGGGCTCTGGTCCCAGGCCGTGCCCTTGAATTTCTTCAGGGTCTTGTGCAGCTCCGGCTTGGCGATATTGAGCACGCGGATCTTCAGTTGCTCGTCGGATTCGGTGTTGTTGACCAGGTAGTGCAGGCCGCGCCAGGCACTTTCCAGCTTCTGGAACTCAGGGTGATGGATGACCTGGTTGACCTGGGCGGTAAGCTTGGCGTCGATGGCCGCGATGATCGATTCGATCGACTTGATGGCGTCGTTGGACACCAGGTTGGTCTGCGCCAGGGCCTGCTCGGCCAGGGTGCGCACGGCGGTCTCGACCGCCTCGCGGGCGCGCTCGGTCTTGGGTTTGAATTCCTGCAGCAGCAGGTTGGCGAACTCGCTGGCCTGCTCGGTCACCGCCGGCTGCGGCTGACTGTCTTTCATCAACTCGGACATGGGGATCTTCCTGATCAGGTGGTGGGCTCGGAGTCGCTGGGCTTCGGCGCACTGGCCAGGGCCTGCAGCAGCGCCGGGTCCTGGATGGCCTTCATGATCACGTCTTCGGCGCCGGTCTTGCCGTCCATGTAGGTCAGCAGGTTGGCCAGTTGGGTGCGGGCCTCCAGCAGCTGGTTCAGGGCATCGACCTTGCGCGCCACGGCGGCGGGGCTGAAGTCGTCCATGCTTTCGAAGGTGATGTCCAGGCTCAGGTTGCCCTCGCCGGTCAGCTCGTTGGGCACGTGGAACGCCACGCGCGGCTTCATGGCCTTGAGCCGCGAGTCGAAATTGTCGACGTCGATTTCCAGGAACTTGCGCTCGGCGACCGGCGCCAGGGGTTCCTCGGGCTTGCCGGCGAGGTCGGCCATCACGCCCATCACGAACGGCAGCTGGACCTTTTTCTCGGCGCCGTACAGCTCGACGTCGTATTCGATCTGCACGCGCGGGGCGCGGTTGCGCGCAATGAACTTCTGGGAACTGGTAGTGGCCACGTTGCTCCTCCTGGTCGCCTGGGCGATGTGTTGAGGTCATGGCCTGCCAAGGCAGCCGGCCACTGACGATACGACGAGGTCGACGACGCTACTCGGCGTCGGGACCGCGCAAATTTTCGAACTGGGACATGCCGTCGGGAATCAGGTTGCGCACGATGGCCGCGAAGTCCGCGCTGACCAGCTGCCGCGCACGGTTCAACAGCACCGGCACCGGGCTGGAAGGCTCATGGCGGGCGTAGTAGTCGAGGATGCGCTGCAGGCTTTGCAGCACGTCGTCGCGGGTGGTGATGTCGGCATTGGCGCGGGGCGCCGCTGGCAGGTGATGCACCTGGGCGCTGGTGGCCGGGCCGTCCGCTTCAGCGGCGTCTGGCGCTTGCTGCGGCGTGCCACCCAGAATCTGTTGCGCCAGTTTCAGCGGCCGATCGAGGGCGCCCAGGTCGACACCCTGGGCCACGCCCAACTGGTCCGCTACCTGCTGCTCGATGCCAGCCAGGGCCTGGCGCGCATCATCCAGCGCCTGGCGGGTGGCCTGCAGCTGTTCGGCATCACTGTCCTGCAAGGCGCCGCGCAACTGGTCGGCGCCCAGGCTCTCGCCCTGGAAATGCTGGAGGCCGCTGGCATTGGCGGCGGCGCGCAGGCTGATGCTGCCGAACGCGCGGGAGCGCACCAGGGGGGTATCGCGCAGCAGGTTCAGGGTGGTGTCGCTGGCCAGCCCCATCAGCGCATTCAGGCGCAGGGTGGGGTCATTGTCGTCGTCGGCGTCCAGCAGCGGGTGCAGTTGCAGCCAGTGGTCCGCCAGCAGCCGCTGCACCAGTTCGAGCACGTCGGCCAGGCCGCGCAGCCCTTCCACGGCAAGCGCGCCCTGGAGCAGGAAATGACAGATGCGCAGGTCTTTGCTGCGCTGCAGAAGTTGTTCGCTTTGTTGGCTCAGTTCACGCCATTGAGGCGGCTCGGCGGCAAGTACGGCGTCGCCCATGATGCGCTCGGGTTGCCCAAGTGCGGCCCGTTCCAATTGCAGGAATTGCGGGTCGTACTCCAGGTCTTCCCCACAGGGGAATTCCTCGGAAACAGGGGTGAGCAGGCGCGCGACATCCACCAAGTTTGATCTCCTTATCGCCCGCTGGTGTGCGGGTTAATGGCACGGAAGTTCCAGTATCGAAATCGAACTGTTCTGCACCAATATGAACTCGGCGATATCACCGAGCCACTACCACATTGTAGAAAGTCCGACATTTTTGGTGTAGTTAATAGGCGTTGTCAAGGTAAGCTATGGCGCCTCGCTACTAGCCGTCATGCAGTTTGGCAGGGCCAAGAAGAATCAAAACTGACACAAAATGCGGATTTTTCGCGCAAGAAAGCGATCTTTTCGCCGAAAAATGCGCGTTTTCCCAACGCACGGATGCAGCGCGCACGGCAGCATGGAGCCATAATGCCACTACGGTTAACTATTACCAGTTATCACAAGATCACGCCCGGACAATGTTCGGAAGTGATGCTGGACAGTGGCGTCTTGAAGATTGGCCGCGCAGTAGATAATGACTGGATATTACCGGACCCCGAGCGACTGATATCATCTAGCCACTGCTGCGTGCAATATAGAGAGGGCCATTACTTCATCACTGATAACAGTACAAACGGAGTGGAACTTGCAACCTCATCCATCCGTTTGCGCAGAGGAAACAGTGAACGCCTGAGTGATGGCGAAGTTATTCGCATTGGTGATTACGAAATACTGGCAACTATCACCCATGAACTTCCACGGAACAGTGGAAGTATTTCCCCTGGTGCCGAGCCGCTGAGCTTTGAGGCCCTGATGGGCGGCCAGGCGCAGCCTGCGGCAGCCGTGCGGGTGCCGCCGCAATTCGAGCATGCGGCAGCCAGCGACACTTTGCCCGACCTGTTCGATTTTCTTGCACCGGCACCGGTGGCAGCGGCCACGCAACCGGACCATGTACCGGCCCAGCAGCATGACTTCCGCCCCCCGGCCCCCACGCCACCAGCGGCTGCGCAAGCGGCGGCGCTGATTCCCGAGGACTGGGACCTGCTGGGCACGGCGCCTGCACCCGTGCCACAGCCTGAAGCTGTAGCCCCCGTGCCGAACAACGACGTTGCGCCGGCCACCGCTCCTGACCTGCTGCAAGCCTTCCTGCAGGGCGCCGGCCTGGCCCACCTGCGCATAGACCCCCAGCAAGCCGCAGCGCAGATGGAAAGCCTGGGCCGTAGCTACCGCCTGATGGTGGAAGGCCTGATCGATGTGCTGCGCGCCCGGGCCAGCCTCAAGGGCGAATTCCGCATGCAGCAGACACTGATCCAACCGCTGGAAAACAACCCGCTCAAGTTCGCCCCCAACGCCGACGAGGCGCTGCTGTTGCTGCTGCGCCACGGCAACCAGGCGTTCATGGCGCCGGACCAGGCTATCGCCGACAGCTTCGACGACCTGCGCGCCCACCAGCTGGCGGTGATGGCCGGCGTGCAGGCGGCTATCAGCCAGCTGCTCAAACGCTTCGAACCTGCCGCGCTGGAGGCCCGCCTGGAAAATCCCGGCGGCCTGGCGGGGCTGCTGGCGGGCTCGCGGCAGGCGCGCTACTGGCAGCAATTCACCGAGCTTTACCAGCAGATTGCCGGCGAGGCCGAGGACGATTTTCAAGACCTGTTCGGCCGCGAATTCAGCCGCGCCTACGAGGAACACAGCAGCCGCTCGCGTCGGCGCTGAGCAACACCAGGATCACACGGATACGACGTTGTCATTGAGGACACAGGATGAGGATCAGCGTTTTACTGGCTGCCGCGGCGATCTTGCTGCTGGCGGCCTGTGCCAGGGACCCGGCCCCCGCCCCCGCTATCGCGGACGAGGCTGCCGCGCCCCTGGTACTGCACCTGCAGGCCATCGCCGGACTCAACCCCGGCGCTGACGGTACGCCCGCGCCGGTCCGCGTGCGCCTGTACGAGCTGAAAAACGCCGCGGTGTTCAGCCGTGCCGACTACTTCGCGCTCGCCGACCGCGCCCAGGCCACCCTGGGTGGCGACCTGCTGGACCAGGACGAGGTGCTGGTGCAGCCCGGTGAATACCGCAAGGTGACCCGCCAGCTCAACCCTGCAACCCGCCAGCTCGGCCTGGTGGTGGGCTACCGCGCGCTCGACCAGGCGCAATGGCGCGAGGTGATCGCCGTGGCACCCGGCGCCGGCGGCGAGTTGCAGATCAGCCTCGACGTCAACGCGGTGCGCAGCGCCGCCGTCGTCCCTTAATCCGAAGGAGTACCCATGTCCTGGAACAATCGAGTGGTGTGGTCGGAGGGGATGTTCCTGCGCCCGCAGCATTTCCAGCAGCACGACCGCTACCTGGAAACCCTGATCGACGCCCGCAGCCGGCCCTTCGTGGCAGGCAGCTGGGGCTTTTCCGAACTGCTGGTGGACCAGGCGTTGCTGGGCCAGGGCAAGCTGGCAATCCTCAGTGCCCGCGGCCTGCTGCCCGACGGCACCCCGTTCAACATACCCGCCGATGACCCGGCCCCGGCGCCGCTGGACATCGACGAGCAACTGCGCGACGGCCTCGTGTACCTGGCCCTGCCACTCAAGCGCGCCGGCGTGCGCGACACTGTCGACGAAGGCGAGAGCAGCGTGGCGGCCCGGTACCAGAGCCAGGTGCGCGAGGTGCGTGACGACAACTCGCCGTTCGAGAACCGCGCCCCGGTGGCCGTGGGCATTCGTGCCCTGCGCCTGCTGACCGCCCAGGACGGCCTCGATGACCATGCCGCCATCGGCGTGGTGCGCGTGGTGGAAAAGCGCGCCGACCGCGCGCTGGTGCTGGACGAGCGCTACATACCGCCGGTGCTGGACGTGGCCGCCAGCAAGGTGCTGGGCGGCTTCACCCGCGAGTTGCTGGGCCTGCTGCACCAGCGCGCCGAAGCCCTGGCCGGCCGCGTGGTGGCCAGCAACGCTGGTGGCGCCTCGGAAATCGCCGACTTCATGCTGCTGCAACTGGTGAACCGCGCCCAACCGTTGATTGCCCACCTGGCGCGCCTGAGCCCGCTGCACCCCGAGCGCCTGTTCAGTGAACTGGTGAGCCTGGCCGGTGAGTTCGCCACCTTCGCCAGCGAGGCCCGGCGCCCGCAGGAATTCGCGCTGTACCAGCACGACAACCTGGCCTTGAGCTTTGAGCCGGTGATGCAGGCGCTGCGCGCGGCGCTGTCGATGCTGATGGACAGCAAGGCCACGCCTATCCCGATCGTCGAGAAAGCCTACGGCGTGCACGTGGCCATGCTGGCCGACCGCACCCTGATCGACAACGCCAGCTTCATCCTGGTGGTGCGCGCCGACGTGCCCGGCGAGACCCTGCGTGGGCGTTTCGCCCAGCAGAGCAAGGTGGGTTCGGTGGAGCACATCCGCGATCTGGTCAACCTGCAACTGCCAGGCATCGGCCTGTTGCCGTTGCCGGTGGCGCCACGCCAACTGCCCTACCACGCCGGTTCCACCTACTACGAACTGGATCGTGGCAGCGAGCACTGGCAGCAACTGCGCCAGTCGGGCGGCTTCGCGTTCCATATCGCCGGGCAGTTCCCTGGCCTGGACCTAGCCTTCTGGGCGATTCGAGGTTAACCGGCCATGCACGACGACCGCACCATGATCATGCCGCGCCCCGGTGGCCGCGGCGCGCCCGCAGGCGGCCAGGAACCGCCGGCGCTGCAAGTGCCCAGCGCACCGATACTCGACGCCCAGGCCCAGGGGCTTACCCCCCTGGAGCAGGCCGCCGGCCCGCTGCTGACGCTGCTGACGCGCCTGCGCAACACCATCGCCCACCCGGCGCCCGCCAGCCTGCGCGCGCAGCTGCTGACCTGCCTGCGCCAATTCGAAGAGCGCGCGCAAGCGGCAGGCGTGCCGCGCAACGACGTGCTGCTGGCGCGCTACGTGCTGTGCACGGCGCTGGACGAGGCGGTGCTGAGCACGCCATGGGGCAGCGCCAGTGACTGGGGCAAGCAGAGCCTGCTGATCACCGTGCACAACGAAGCCTGGGGCGGCGAGAAGGTGTTCCAGCTGCTGGACCACTGCCTGCAAAGCCCGCGCGAGCGCCTGCCGCTGCTGGAGCTGCTGTACCTGTGCCTGTGCCTGGGTTTCGAAGGCCGCTACCGGGTGATGCATGACGGGCGCAGCCAGCTCGACGCCCTGCGCGAGCGCACCAGCGCCGCCATCCGCAGCGCCCGTGGCGAGCACGAGCGCGAGCTGTCGCCGCACTGGCGCGGCGCCCCGGCCAGCCGCGACCGCCTGGCGCAGTTCCTGCCGCCGTGGGTGGGCCTGGCCATTGCCGTGGCCGTGCTGCTGTTGTTGCTGCTAGGCCTGCGCCTGATGCTGGCCGCAGACGCGGAGCCAGTGTTCAAGCATATCCACGCCTTGGGCGAAATCCCGGTGCAGGCCATCGACCGCCCGGCCCAGCAGCCCAAGGTGGTGGAACGGCCACGCCTGGCCGGCTTCCTGGCCGACGACGTGCGCGCCGGCCGGGTGGCCGTGGAGGATGCGGTGGACCGCTCCATCATCACCATTCGCGGCGACGAACTGTTCCCGTCGGCCAGCGCCAGCATCAAGGACGATTTCCAGCCGCTGATGCTGCGCATCGCCGAGGCCATCGGCAAGGTCAAGGGCCGCGTGCTGGTCACCGGCCACAGCGACAACCGGCCCATCGCTACCCTGCGCTTCCCGTCCAACTGGAAGCTGTCCCAGGCCCGTGCCGAAGAAGTCCGCCAACTGCTGGCCGCACGCACCGACCAGGCCGAACGCTTCAGCGCCGAAGGCCGCAGCGACACCGAGCCGTTGGCCTCCAACGCCACCGCCGAGGGCCGCGCGCGTAACCGCCGGGTAGAAATCACTGTGTTTGCGGAGGGGGTCGAGTGAAGGCCGTGCTTGCGTTTGTAGTGCGCTGGTTCATCCCGGTGCTGGGCCTGCTGGCCTTGAGCCTGGTGATCTGGTTCGTCGGCCCGCTGCTGGAGTGGCTGGTGCCTGAAGGCCGGCGCTGGGCGCTGATCATCCTGCTGTTCGCCGCGTGGCTGGCGTACCGTACCTGGCGCCTGGTGCAGGCCCGGCGCCAGGCCGCCAAGGTGCTTGCCAGCCTGGCCGCCGACACCGCGCCAGACCCGGCCAGCGTGGCCACCGCCGAAGAACTGGCGACGCTGAAGGCGCGCATGGCCGAAGCCCTCGCGCTGCTGAAGAAAGCTCGCCTGGGCGGCGACGAGAAGCGCAGCCTGTACGAGCTACCCTGGTACGTGATCATCGGCCCGCCCGGCTCGGGCAAGACTACCGCCCTGCTCAACTCCGGGCTGAATTTCCCCCTGGCCGCGCACCTGGGCGCCGGCGCCGTGCAGGGTGTGGGTGGCACGCGTAACTGCGACTGGTGGTTCACCGACCAGGCCGTGCTGCTGGACACCGCTGGCCGCTATACCACCCAGGACAGCCACGCCGCGGTCGACAAGGCCGCCTGGCTGGGCTTCCTCGACCTGCTCAAGACCCAGCGGCCACGGCGCCCGGTGGATGGCGCCTTCATTGCCATCAGCCTGTCCGACCTGCTGCTGGCCAGCGAGGCCGAGCGCGCCGCCCACGCCGCGGCCATTCGCACGCGCATCCAGGAGCTGTACAGCCAGCTGGGCGTGCGCCTGCCCATCTACCTGACCCTGACCAAGCTCGACCTGGTGCCGGGCTTCATGGAGTTCTTCGACAACCTGAGCAAGGAAGAGCGCGCCCAGGTGTGGGGCATGACTTTCGCGCTGGACGACGGCAGCAGCGGCGACGGCCCATTGAGCCAGCTGGACAGCGAGTTCCAGGGCCTGGAGCTGCGCCTCAACCAGCGCCTTGTGGAGCGCCTGCAACAAGAACGCGACCCCGCGCGCCGCGACCTGATCTATGGCTTCCCCCAGCAGTTCGGTGCGCTCAAGGCCACGTTGCGAGACTTCCTGCAGGCGGTGTTCCGTCCCAACCCCTACGAAGCTCGCGTGCTGCTGCGCGGCGTGTACTTCACCAGCGGCACCCAGGAAGGCAGCCCCATCGACCGCCTGATTGGCGCCATGGCCCAGAGCATGAACCTGGACCGCCAGCATCTGGCGCGCCAGACCGGCACGGGGCGCAGCTACTTCATCCAGCGCCTGTTCACCGACGTGGCCTTTGCCGAGCGCGGCCTGGTCGGCAGCAACCCGGCCGTGGAACGACGGCGCAAATGGCTGGCCCGTGGTGCGCTGGCCGCCAGCGTGGCGCTGGTACTGGTGGTAGGCGGCCTGTGGGTTGCCAGCTACCGGGCGAACCAGGCCTACATCGCCCAGGTCGATGCCCGCGTGGCACCGCTGGGCCAGGCCGTGCAGGCGCTGACACCGGCACAACGCGAGGTGCTGGCGGTGCTGCCACTGCTCAACGCCACGCGCCACCTGGCCGACGACCCACCCAACTGGGCGCGTGGCCTTGGCCTGTACCAGGGTGACATGCTGGAAAGCGAAGCCAGCAGCCTCTACCGCAAGCTGCTGGTCGCGGTGTTCGCCCCGCGCCTGGTGAGCCGGGTTGAAGAGCAACTGCGCAGCGGCGGCACTTCAGACTTTCTCTACGAGGGGCTCAAGGCCTACCTGATGCTGGGCGACCATGCCCACTACGATCCGGCCTTCATCAAGGCCTGGGTCAGCCTGGACTGGGAGCAGCACCTGCCACGCGACCTGGCCGCCGACCAGCGCCAGGCGCTCAATGAGCACCTGCAAGCCCTGTTCGAGCGCCAGCCGCCCGACGCCCGCCTGGACGCGCGGCTGATCGACGACCTGCGCCGCCAACTGCAACAGCTGCCTGTAGCCCAGCGCGTGTATGACCGGGTCAAGCGCCAGCCACTGCCTGCCGGGGTCAGTGATTTCCGCCTGAGCGATGCGGCCGGGCGCGATGCTGCCCTGGTGCTGGTGCGCAAGAGCGGCAAGCCCCTGGGCGAGCCCTTGAGCGGGTTCTTCACCGCCAAGGGCTACCAGCAGGCGTTCCTGCTGAGCAGCCTGAACCAGTCCAACGCCCTGGCCGAGGAGCAATGGGTGCTGGGCCTGGACCCGGCGCAACAGCAGGACGCCATCGGCCTGGCCGGCGAGGTGCGCCGGCTGTACCTGCAGGACTACATCCGCCAATGGGACGCCCTGCTGGCTGACATCGACTTCGTGCCGGTGGCCAGCGTCGCCCAGGCCGCAGACGTGCTGCGAGTGATCTCGGGGCCTACCTCGCCACTGAAAAAGCTGCTGCAGGCCGTAGCCCGTGAAACCGACCTCGGCCACCTGGACAAGGCCGTGGCTGCGCAGGCCACGCCGGTGGAAAACAACGTCGACAAGCTCAAGCAGAAGCTCGGCTCGCTGGTGGGCCAGGCACCTGCAACGACCCCGCAAGCGCCCGCGGCACAGGAAGATCTGGTGACCGCGCACTTCGCCGAACTCAATGCCCTGGTGGGCAAGGGCAATGGCGACCCCGCCGCCATCGATGGCCTGCTGGCCGACCTCAACGCCCTGTACGTGCAGGTCAGCGCCATGGTCGGCGCCAGCGGCGACGCGCTGCTGGGCGAGGCCAAGAACCAGGCCAGCGCTGCGGCCGCACGGGTCAGCCTGACTGCCGAGCGTGAGCCGCCGGTGGTACAGGGGCTGGTCAAGTCGGTGGTCAGCGCCACCACCAACAGCATGATGGGTGGCGTGCGCAACCAACTCAACGCCGCCTGGGCCAGTGAGGTGGTGAACGTGTACCGCCAGTCCCTGGCCGGGCGCTACCCGCTGGTGACCGCCAGCAGCCGCGACGCCACGCTCGACGACTTCGGCCAGTTCTTCGGCGTCGGCGGGGTCATGGACAGCTACTTCCGCAAGTACCTGCAACCCTACGTCGACACCTCCGCAGCCACCTGGCGCTGGCAGCCGGGCGCGGCGCAGCGCCTGGGCATCACGCCGGGCGTGTTGCAGACCTTCCAGCGCGCGGCGTCGATTCGTGATGCCTACTTCCGCGCCGGCGGCACCCAGCCGGTGGTGCGCTTCGAGCTCAAGCCGGTGGCCATGGACAGCAGCATCACCCAGTTCAACCTCGACCTGGATGGCCAGCAGCTCAGCTATGACCACGGCCCCAGCCGCCCCACCGCGCTGCAATGGCCGAACCCCAACAGCGTTGGCGTGGTGCGCCTGGCCATCGAGCCGCCTGCCGCCAGCGGCCGTTCGGGCATGACCCTGGACGGGCCATGGGCGTGGTTCCGCCTGCTGGAGCAATCGGACCTGAGCAGCGCCGGTTCGCCCGACCGCTTCACCCTGCGCCTGCGCGTGGACGGCGCCAGCATCTCCTATGAACTGCGCGCCAACAGCGCCTTCAACCCGTTCAACAACCGCCTGGTCGCAGGCTTCAACCTGCCGGAGCGGCTATGAACCCAGTGGGCTTCTACGGCAAGCTGGCCAGCCGCGGTGACTTCATTAGCCGCGCCCTGCCGCCCGCTTTCATCAGCGCCTGGGACGCGTGGCTGGCCGCTGGCCTGCGCGCCAGCCAGGCCGAGCTGGGCGAAGGCTGGCTGGACGCGTACCTGGTCAGCCCGCTGTGGCGCTTCCTGCTGGCGCCCGGCGTGTGTGGCGAACAGGCAATGACCGGTGTGCTGATGCCCAGCGTCGACCGCGTAGGCCGCTATTTCCCGCTGACGGTGGCCATGGCGCTGCCCGGCGATACCGACCTGGCCGCCGTGGTCGGCGGCGAGCAGGGCTGGCATGAACAGGTGGAAAACGCCCTGCTCGACACCCTGGAACCGCACGCGGAACCGCAGCATTTCGAAGCCGCGCTGGCCGCACTGCCGCCCCTGGCACTGACCCCGTCGCTGCCTGACAACGACTTCGCCGGCCTGCGCCGCAGCCACGCTGACACGCCGCAGGCGCGCCAGGCCACGCTCGGGCAATGGGCCTGCCTGGGCGCCAGCCTGTGGTGGGGCACCGGCTCGCAGCGCGTGGCCCCAGGCCTGCTGCGCTGCCAGGGCATGCCGGCCAGCGAGGTGTTCACCCGCTTCCTGCACAGCCAGGGAGGCGCGCTGTAGATGGCCGCCCTTCCCGTCCAGCACATTCAAAGCGCCAGCTACAGCCATGTGGGCATGGTGCGCCAGGTCAACGAAGATGCCTGCCTGGACCTGCCCGACAGCGGCCTGTGGGCGGTGGCCGACGGCATGGGCGGCCACGCCGCGGGCGACTATGTCAGCAGCCTGATCATCGACGCCCTGCGGCGCATTCCCGGCTCGCCATCGCTGCCGGTGTACTGCAACGCGCTGCGCCAGGCACTGGCCGAGGTCAACACCTTGGTGCGCGACCAGGCGCAGCTGCGTGGCGTGGGCATGATGGGCAGCACCGTCGTCACCCTGGCCATGCGTGGTAGCCAGGGCATGTGCCTGTGGGCTGGCGACAGCCGCCTGTACCGCCTGCGCGGTGGCCAGTTGAGCAGTATTTCCCGCGACCACAGCTACGTGCAGGCGCTGGTGGACAGCGGCCTGCTCAGCGAAGCCGAAGCGCGCCTGCATCCACGCGGCAACATCGTTACCCGCGCCCTGGGCGTGGCCAATGAGCTGGAGCTGGACAGTGCCTTCCTGCACGTCCTGCCCGGCGACACTTACCTGCTGTGCAGCGACGGCCTGACCAAGACCGCCGAAGACCACGAGATCCGCGACGTGCTGTGCCACAGCGACGCCTACGCCGTGGTCCGCAGCCTGGTGCACCTGGGCCTGACCCGCGGCGCCCCCGACAACATCACCGCCGTCGTCATCAAGGCCAGCTGAAGAACCCTGAACCATGCAGATCACTATTCCTGGCTACGACATCCACGGCGAAATCGGCGAAGGCGCGATGGCCAGCGTGTACCTGGCGACCCAGCGTTCGCTGGAGCGCAAAGTGGCGCTCAAGGTCATGGCCGCGGCACTGGCCGCCGACGCCACCTTCTGCGAGCGCTTCCTGCGCGAAGGCCGCACCCTGGCACGCCTCACCCACCCCAACACCGTGACCATCCACGACATCGGCAATGTCGGCGAGCTGTACTACATGGCCATGGAATACTTGCCCAACGGCACTCTCAAGGACCGCCTGGCCCAAGGCCTGGGGCCCGAGCAGGGCTTGCCGTACCTGCGCCAGATCGCCTCGGCGCTGGGCTATGCCCACGCCCAGGGCCTGGTGCACCGCGACGTGAAACCGGCCAACATCCTGTTCCGCGCGGACGGCACGGCAGTGCTCTCGGACTTCGGCATCGCCAAGTCCCTGGACGACCGCACCCAGTTCACCCAGGCCGGTTTCGCCGTGGGCACGCCCAGCTACATGAGCCCGGAGCAGGCGCGCGGCCAGGAGATCGACGGCCGCGCCGACCTCTACGCGTTGGGCGTGGTGCTCTATGAAATGCTGGCGGGCAAGCTGCCGTACGTGGGTACCGATGCCCTGTCCACGGCGCTCGCGCACCTGACCCAACCGCTGCCGGAATTGCCCATCGCCCAAGGCCGTTACCAGCCGATCCTCAGCCGCCTGCTGGCGAAGGACCCCGCCGAGCGCTTCGCCGATGCCCATGCGCTGCTGGCCGCCCTGGACGAACTGGACCGGCAGCCGGATAACGACGCCACGCGCATCCGCCCGGTGATCAGCGCACCTTCGCTGGCCGGCCTGGAGCCGGTGAGCATCGACATTCCCCAGGCTGCTCCTGCCCCTGCCCCCGCCGAACCACCTGCCGTGTTGCCAGGGAAAAGCAAGCGCCCGGTGCTGGCCCTGAGTGCCATCGCCGTGGCCGTGCTGCTGGCCATCGGCGGCGGTGGCTACGCCCTGCTGGGTGGCGGCAAGACCAAGGCGGCCGCCGAGCCCGCCGCGCAGGTGGCGCCCCCGCCACCGGCCGTTGCCGCCGAACAGGACGGTGGCAACCGACCGCTGCTGATGGCGGGCAAGAAAACCCTGTTCCAACGCATTCTCAGCAAGCCTGGCGCCAGCCTGGCAGCCGAGCCCGGCGCCAAGGGCGGCAAGGCGCTGCCAGCGTTCTCGGTGCTCTATGTGTACCAGCGCAAGGCTGTCGATGGCGTTGAATGGCTGCGGGTGGGCGCAGGCACCGAAGGCCACAGCGAAGGCTGGCTGGCCGCCGGCCAGGTCAGCGACTGGAAGCAGAGCCTGGTGCTCAAGTTCACCGAGCGTTCGGGCCGCGCGCCAGTGATGTTCCTCAACGCTGCCAGCAGCGTTGAACGCCTGCTGGCCGACCCTGCTGCCGCCCGCCGCGCCCTCACGCAGGCCCAGGCGGGCCAGGGCGATGGCAAGTTGCTGCTGGCCCTGGAGCCAGGCGCCAGTGCTATCCCCCAGGACAAGTTCTACCTGCTGCCCATCTTCGACTCGAAGGAAAGCTTCGATGACAACGGCCAGCCGGTACAACTGCTCAACGTCGCCTCCATCGACCCGGGCACCAACGACGGGCCAGCGGCCACGGCCAAGACCGACGCCTTCCGCACGGCCGTGGTGCTGGTGGTGGACACCTCGGTGTCGATGCAGCCCTACATCGACCAGGTCACCGCCGTGGTTCACGAGCTGCAGAGCCAGATTGCCCAGCGCGGCGAGCTGGATAACGTCAGCTTCGGCCTGGTGGGCTTTCGCAACAACCTCAGCAAGACCCCGGGCCTGGAGTATCTGGCCAAGACCCTGATCCCCCTGGACCAGGGCCGTGACCCGCAACGCTTCCTGGACCTGGCCCGGCAGGTGAAAGCCACCACGGTGTCCAGCCAGTCGTTCAACGAAGACGCCTTCGCCGGGGTGATGCAGGCCGTGCAGGGCATGGATTGGTCGCCGTACGGCGGCCGGCTGATACTGCTGGTAAGCGACGCCGGCGCGCTGCGCAAGGCCGACCCGCTGAGCAGCACGCACATGAACGAGGCCGAAGTCCGCCAGGCGGCGCTGAACAAGCAGATCAAGATTTTTGCCCTGCACCTGCGCACCGATGCCGGCAAGAACAACCACGCCTCCGCCGAGCAGCAGTACCGGGTGCTGACCGCCGACGCCAACCCGCAGATCGGCGATCTCTACGTGCCCATTCCCGGTGGCGACGTGCAGCGCTTCGGCGAGCGCGTCAGCGAGATCGGCTCGGTGTTCGCGCAACTGGTGCATCAGGTGCGCAGCGAATCGCCGGCAGTGCCGCTGCTGGCCAAGTCACCGAGCCTGAGCGATAAATCCGCCGCCATCGGCTACGCCATGCACATGGATTTCCTTGGCCACCGCGCCGCCAACCGCGCCCCCCAGCTGGTCAGCGCCTGGACCGCCGACCGCGACCTGACCAACCCGGCGCTGCCGGCGTTCCAGGTGTGCGTGCTGCTGACCAAGCTGCAGCTCAACGACCTGCAACAGTCGTTGAAGCTGATCGTCGACGCTGCGCGCAAGACCCAGACTTCACCCAAGGACTTCTTCCAGGAGATCGCCAGCGCCAGCGCCTACATGAGCCGCGACCCCTCGGCACTGCGCAGCGGCGCCAACCTGGCCGACGGCGGCGTGCTGGGCGAATACCTGCAAGGCCTGCCCTACCGCAGCAAAGCCCTGACCATGACCCAGGACCTGTGGTTGTCGCTGTCGGTGGCCGAGCAGCAGGACTTCATCGACGAGCTGGAATCGAAGATCCAGCTCTACGAAACCTTCCACAACGACCTGGCCAACTGGGTGCGCTTCGGCGACGCCGAGCCGGGTGACGCGCTGTACCGCGTGCCACTGTCGACGCTGCCATGATGATGCTCGACCTGCACGAGGTGCGTACCACGCGCGGCCAGGGCGCCCAGCGCTACAGCCTGGAAATCGAGCGGCTGCAGCTGGCTGCGGGTGAGCAGTTCGCCCTGGTGGGCCCCAGCGGGTGCGGCAAGAGCACCCTGCTCGACCTGCTGGCCCTGGTGGCGGCCCCGGAGCACGCTGCGCGCTTCCAATTCTGCGGGCAGGACGTGCGCGGCCTCTGGCGCGCCAACCAGCAGGACCGCCTGGCAGACCTGCGCAGCCGCCACCTGGGCTATGTGCTGCAGACCGGCGGCCTGCTGGGCTTCACCAGCGTGCGCGGCAACATCAGCCTGCCGCGGGCACTGCTGGGGCTGCCCGAGGACGGCAGCGTCGAGCGCCTGGCCGAGCAGCTGGGCATTGCCGAGCAGTTGGGCAAGAAGCCGGCGCAATTGTCCGTGGGCCAGCGCCAGCGGGTCAGCTGCGCCCGCGCCCTGGCCCATGGCCCTCGCTTGCTGCTGGCCGATGAGCCGACGGCGGCACTCGACCCGCTCAATGCCGAGCGGGTGATGCAACTGCTGTTGGCCCAGGCCAGTGCACAAGGCGCCACGCGCCTGATTGCCACCCACGACGAACAATTGGCCGAACGCTGCGGCCTGCCCATGTTGCGCCTGGCGCTGGTGCGCGACAGCGACGGCGGCGTGACCGCACGCCTGGAGCACGGCTGATGCGCGCCGCCCTGATCATGACGCTGGCCTGGCAGGACTTCCGCGACGAGTGGCGGCTGTCGCTGTGCGCGGTGCTGGCGCTGGTGGCCGTGATCGCCCCCTTGCTGTTGTTGTTCGGCCTCAAGTTCGGCCTGATCGGCAGGCTCACCGAGCGCCTGCAACAAGACCCGGCCACGCGCGAAATTATCCCGCTGGCCGGTGGCCGCTTCAGCGCGGCGGACATCGCTGCGCTGGCTGCGCGCCCCGACGTGGCGTTCGCTTTGCCGCGCACCCGGCAGATCGCCGCCACCGCCGACCTGCTTGATCCCCAGGGCAAGACACTGCCGGTGGAGATGATCCCTACCGGCGCGGGCGATCCGTTGCTGGGCAGCATCGCGGCGCCCGCAGGCCTGACCGATGTCCTGCTGAGCCAGACCACCGCGCAAAAACTCGGCGTCCATGCCGGGCAAGCGGTCGATGCCTTGATCACCCGCCAGGACGCAGGCCAGGTGCAGGTCCGCCGCCTGACCCTGCTGGTGAAAGCTGTGCTGCCCATCAGCGCTTTCCAGCGTGACGCCATTTTTGCTCCCCTGGCCTTGCTGGAAGCCGCCGAGGATTACCGCGATGGCCGCGCCGCGCCCGCCCTCGGCTGGCCCGGCAGTGCGGCGGGCAACGCCAGGGTTTACCCGGCGTTCCGCCTGTACGCCCGGGACCTGGCTGCCGTCGAACCGCTACGCCAGTTCTTCGCCCGCCAAGGGTTGGTCGTGGCAACACAAGCCAGCGCCATCGAGCAGGTCCAGGCACTGAGCCAGCGGCTCTCCACGGTGTTCTGGCTGATTGCCGGGCTCGCCTGCGCCGGCGCTTTTGCCGCCATCGCCGCCGGCACCCTGGCAGCGGTGGAGCGCAAGCGCCGGGCATTGTCGGTCCTTCGTTTGCTGGGGCTGCGCACCGGCGCGTTGCTCGGTTTCGTCTTGGCGCAGGCGCTGTACAGCGCCTTGCTGGCCGCCCTGCTCGCCGCGCTGCTCTACGGCCTGGGCGCCAGCCTGCTCAACCACCTTTTCGATCAACTGGCCAGCCACTTGCTGCCAGCCCACCTGGCCGTCGCCCTGCTGGCGATTGTGCTGGTCAGCCTGCTCGCGGCCACCGCCGGCGGCTGGCGCGTGACCCGCCTGCAGGCCGCACAAGGAATTCGCGATGTTTAGACACTGGGCCTTCGCGGCGCTGATGGCGGCCAGTTCGCTAGCCATGGCCGACGACAACAAGTTCGACAACCCCAAGCCGCTGCCCGATGACGTCAGCCTGCCGCTGCCCTGCGACGGCGAAATGGTGTTCCGTTATGTCTACGTGCTGGCCAACGGGCCGCTGGACGACCGCGAGATCAACCTCGGCTACCCGTTCAGCGAGGGCGAGGCCGGCTACAAACAGTCGTTCATTTCCGGCTACCGCCGCGACTACATCAACGGCCAGTTCACCCTCAATGACCTGGCGGCGGACTGGCGCAAGACCCTCACCCCGCTACTGCCCAGGAAAGGCCCCGGCAACCCGCTGAAGCCGATGCTGTATTTCATCGGCAAGTACGAGGTCACTGCCCGCCAGTACGCCCAGGTAATGGCACAGGCGCAATCACTGGCCAGCGGCGAGGCGCCCCCAGCCTGCGAGGCCGATGCTGCCATGACCGGGCGCCTGCCCAAGGTCAGCCTGTCGCACTTCGAAGCGGAACGTTTTGCCGCGGTGTACAGCGCCTGGCTGATGAAATACCACCGCGAGTTGCTGCCTGTGAGCGGTCGCGGTACCAGCGCCGAAGACGGCGGCCTGGGCTTCGTGCGCCTGCCTACCGAGGTGGAATGGGAGTATGCCGCCCGTGGCGGCCAGGCGGTCAGCCGCCAGGAACTGGAGGGGCGGCTGTTCCCCCGCCACGCCGAAGGCAGCGATGAAGATGGCCCGCTTTCTGACTATGCCGTGTTCAGCCAGGTCGCTGGCGGCACCGGGCAAGGCGCGCGGCTGATGCCGATTGGCACCAAGTTGCCCAACCCCATCGGCCTGTTCGATGTGATCGGCAACGCCGCCGAAATGGTCCAGGAGTCCTTCCAGCTGGTCAGCGCCGGACGCCGCCAGGGCACCTACGGCGGCTTCGTGGTCAAGGGTGGCAACTACCTCGAAGGCGAGATGACCTTGTTCACCGGCATGCGCCGCGAGTACCCGCTGTTCGCCGCCGACGGCACCGAGCAGCGCAACGAGACCACCGGTTTCCGCGTGGCCTTGGGCGCCCTCGCCGCGCCGCGTTCGCGCTACAGCGAGCTGTTTGCCCAGTGGCAAAAAGAAGGCCGGCTGGCTTCGCTGACCGACGCCATCGACGACGCCCAGGACCCGACCAAGCGTCTGGACAGCATCATCGCCGCCAGCGTCGACCCTCGCCTGCAGGCTGAGCTGGGGCTGGTCAACGAAGAGCTCAAGCGCAACGTCTCGCTGATCGCCAAGCAGCGCGAGGAAGCCGCCGGCAACCTGATCCAGTCCTCGGCCCTGGTGGCCGAGACCATCAATAACTACAACATCCGCCTGACCAACCTGCGCACCACGCGTGAAAAGGCGTTGGCCATGAAGGACCAGGCCAGCGCCGACCTGCTCGGCTCGGCCATCGACAACGGCCGCAGCGCGCTGGATGGCGCCGTGGCGATCTACATCGACAACCTGGCCACGGGCACCCGTTACACCGACGCGGTGATCCAGGCGCAGTTTCAACGAGTCAAGGAAGAACTGGGGCGCAAGCCGGTACTGGGCAAGAGCCTGGTAGCACGCGCCACATTGTTCGTCACCCACGTGGGCCAGTACCGCAAGCAACAGCGGGCTGACCCCGAGGTGATTTTGAAGGAACTGCTCGCCCAGGCTGGCAAGAAGTAAGCCGGGCCCACGAGCGAGCGAACAAAGGGTGGGCAGCCATGGTGGCAGCCCGCCGCAACAGCTAAACCAAAGGAAGAGACACTTATCATGCGTTCGACCCTCAACACCTTTACTGCCGCCAGCGCCCGCCGCAGTGCACTGCTGATCGCCACCAGCTTCACCCTGGTACTGGGCGGCTGCGCCAGCGCGCCAACCTCCAAGGTGGCGCAGACCACCAAGGTCGAGTACTACCCCACCTGCTACGAGCCGGTAGAACACCTGCGCAGCACCAACTCGGACATGACCAAGTCGGTAGCAACCGGCGCGGTGGTGGGCGGCCTGCTGGGCGGCGTGACCGGCGCCCTGGCTGGCGACAAGGAGAAGATGGGCCGCAACGCCGCCATCGGCGTGGCCGGCGGTGCACTGGCCGGCGGCGCAGTGGGTTACTACACCCAGAAGCAACAGCAGATCACCGACGACAAGCAGCGCATCGGCTCCTACGCCACCGACGTCGACAGCAGCACCCAGTCCCTGGACCGCAACATCGCCTACGCCAAGGCTTCGCAGACCTGCTACCAGGCCGAGTTCGATCGCCTGATTTCGGCTCGCAAGGCCAAGACCATCAGCGACACCGAAGGCCGTCGTCGCCTGGCCGAGATCGTCTCGGGCCTGCGTGAAAGCAACCAGTTGATCGTGGCCGCCAACGGCAAGGCCACCCAGGACGTCGACTCCTACTCCCAGGCCTATGAGAAAGACCTGCAACAGGTAGGCGTGCAGCGCCAGGACGTGGTCACCGTGGCCACCGCCGACAGCACCTCGGTAGTGCCGACCAAGGCCAAGACCAAGGTCAAAGTGAAGAAGCCCGCTCCAAGCAACGTGCCTACCCAGGCCGTGAGCACCGAGAAGAGCCTGCAGAACGCCCAGGCCAAACAGGCTGAAGGCAAGCAAGTGGCCGCCAACGGCCAGAGCCTGATGGCCAAGGTGTGCAGCAGCCCGGACATGGGCGACTGGGCACCGGACAGCTGCAAGGCTTGAGCTGACGCAGGCTAGACCTAGGCCCCCAGCTGCTTCAGCGGCTGGGGGCTTTTCTTTGCCTGGGATTTGGGATTTAGACCGGAGTGTTCCACGTGGAACGTGCGCTTGACCGTTGAAACTGTCAGTTACTCCTTCGGCGAGGCGCTATTGCGATTCGGCTTGACTATTTTTCGTCCACCCGTAGGATTGCGTGCAGATAGATGTGCCCGGGGACTTGCTGCTCAGTCATGCAAGGAATTCTATTGGCCGACCCCTACGGGGGGCTCCAGACACCACTGGTTTAAAGAGCACCCGAAACTTTCTTCTGCGAAAAGCCACTCCTCGGAGTGGCTTTTTTGTATGCCTCATTTTCTGGTTTTCACGCGCGGCAACTGCCCTGTGTAGGCCACCGTCTTGACCAGCACCTGAAAAGGGATGCTGTTGACCCTTCCTGCTACAGGGGGACGACTTCGGTCATAGGGATGCACGGTCTTGATCCACATCATGATTCCGGGCACGAGCAATTCATGTTTATCGACGCTGAAAGCGACCTTGATCCTTTGGTGCTCACGCCACTCCACAACGATCCAGTTCTCCACCCCATGGCGGAAATTTTTACCGAAAACGCATGGTTGCGCCCGCCACTTGGAAATCCATCCCACCAGCAAAAAACTCAGATGGTACCGGACGGGGCATAGGACCCTTAACTCGCCTCTTTCATCATGGATAGGTACGAGACCAGCCAGCGACTCAGCATGCCCAGGTTTCCGCGTGTAGCAGTGGCTCTTGAAACGACACTCCGCAACGATGTGTTGGCAGTCGGCCAGATTCAATTTCAGGACCGTTGAGGCCAGATGAGCAAAATCATAGGTCGCGCCTCCATGGGTAAAAGGCGCGGGATGGTCTTGGAATGCGTGCACTACCTGTCCTTATCAAGCCGTCCTTGGCGGTCATGAGCAGGCCACTGCGGCCTGCCCCGACAAGATTCTAAGGGCCAGTACGTAAGCTTGATCGAAGATTTTCAAGTCAAAAATTGTCGATCCGAGCCGGCCATAGCCACAGCATTTCATTAGTGAAACAAGCCATCAAAACGCCGCTATCGCCGACGTTACCGGAAAAAGCACTCTTTTCTCGCAGTTACACACCGCGCGCACAGCCAGTGTGCAGATCCGTGCCATATAGAAAACCGTGTTTTACCTGTGGAACGCTCACAAATTAACCACACGCATTTAACCATCTAATAAATAACGGGTTTTTCAAAAAACTAGCGGGGAAATTTTGCTGGCATTGTTCATGCACTAAACGTCGTATCACCTATAAAACAGACCAGAGAGCTTCCCCAATGGCTGTGAAAGAGATGTATGCCGTTACCCCGCAATGGAATCAGCAAGCTCCCAAGGAAGACCTGGAGCCGACCGAGATCGAGTTTCGCCAGGTCGGCAAGTGCTTCCCGGCCAAGGGGAAGGCTGAAGCGCCGTTCGCTATCCGCCAGGTGAATTTCAAGATTCGCCGTGGCGAGGTGGTGTCGATCATCGGGCCTTCCGGCTGCGGCAAGAGCACCATCCTCAATATGGGCTCGGGCCTGTACCGCCCCAGCGAAGGCGAAGTCTTCGTGGGTGGCGAAGCCGTGACCGGGCCAGTGCGCAAGGTGGCGTTCATGCTGCAGAAGGACCTGCTGATGCCTTGGCGCAGCATCCGCCGCAACGTGGAGCTGGGCCTGGAGATCCAGGGCATGGCCAAGGAGCAGCGCAAGGTCATCGCCGAAGATCTGCTCAACCGCTGCCACCTGCAAGGCTTCGCCGACCACTACCCCTTCCAGCTGTCGGGTGGGATGCGCCAGCGCGCGGCGCTGGCCCGCACCCTGGCCATCGACCCGCAGGTGCTGTTCCTCGATGAGCCGTTCTCGGCCCTGGATGCGCAGACCAAGATGATCCTGCAGCAGGACCTGGCGCAGATGCTCTACCAGGAGAAGAAGACCGCGCTGTTCATCACCCACGACCTGGTGGAGGCCATCGCCATGTCCGACCGCCTGCTGGTGATGAGCGCCCGCCCCGGCACCATCGTCGAGGAAATCGTGGTGGACCTGCCCTTCCGCAACAACCCGCTGGAGCGCCGCAAGCTGCCGGAGATCGGCCCGCTGGCCGGGCGGCTGATGGAGCTGCTGAAGGTCGGCGAAGACACCGAACTGCATTGATCAACGCCTCACGGCCATCACCCGATTCAGGAGCACGCATGTTCAAGTCCCTGTTCACCACCACGATCCTCGCCGCCGGCCTGGGCCTTGCGGCCCTGGCCCAGGCGCAGACGGACGTTACCTACCTGCTGCCGGCGCCACCGACCTTGCCAGCCTTCGCCCCCTGGGTGATTGCCAAGGAAAAGGGCTACTACAGCAGCAAGGATCTGAACGTCACCTTCATCGCCGCCAAGGGCGGGGTCGACGTGGCCAAGCAGATCGGCGCAGGCAACGCGCTGGTGGGCGGCGCCATTGGCGATACGCCGATCGTGGTGCGCGCCAACGGCATTCCGGTGCGTGCGGTGGCGGTGCTGGGCGCGGGCGGCGTGACCATGATCGCCACCAACGCCGACGCCAACGTCAACTCGATCACCGACCTCAAGGGCAAGACGCTGACGGTGATGTCCTACTCCGACACCACCTACTACGCCCTGCTCGCCTCGCTGCGCAAGGCCGGGCTGGGCAAGGACGACGTCGACGTGCAGGCGGCCGGCCCAGCGGGCGTGTGGCAGCTGTTCTCGGCGAAGAAGGCCGACGCCATGGCCGGTGTCGCCGACTGGGTGGTGGACGCCGAGGACGCCGGGGTGAAGGTGAAGATGATCCCCCAGGACCAGGTGTTCGAGAGCATGGCCCAGGCCATCCTCGCCTCTGACGACGCCATCAAGAACCACCCCGACGTGGTGCGCGGCGTGGTGCAGGCCACCCTCGAGGGCATGCGCGACATCATTCAGGACCCGCACGCGGCCGCCGTCACCTTCGCCAAGGCGGTGCCCGCCTACGCCGGCAAGGAAGCGGCGCTGGAGCGCACCTTCAAGCTGTACGTCGACAACGTCTACGCCCACCAGGCCGTGCTCGGCCAGGTCGACCCGGCCCGCCTGGACAAGGTGCGCCAGTTCTACGTGAGCGAAGGCATCGTCGCCAAGGAGCCCAAGCTCGAAGACCTCTACACCAACCAGTTCATCGATACCACGACGGCCGCCAAGTAGCCGCGGGATAAACACAGGTAGCCTTTGATGAGAAGTCTGAATTCCTCCGTGCTGGGCAGCTTCGCCCTGCTGATTGTGTTTTTGCTGGCCTGGCAGTTCGGCCCCGGGCTGCTGGGCATGCCCGAGTTCGTGCTGCCCCGGCTGAGCCGCGTGGCCCAGGAAAGCCTGGCCATGTGGGGCAGCAGCAGCCTGCTCAAGCACACCCTGATCACCGCGTTCGAGATCATCGTCGGCTTCGGCCTGGGCGCGCTGCTGGGCGTGATGATCGGCGTGTCCCTGGGCCTGTCGCCGTCGGCCGAGGCGATGCTGTCGCCGTACATCCTGGCGTTGCAGATTGCGCCGAAGGTGGCCTTCGCGCCGCTGTTCGTGATGTGGCTGGGCTACACCATCTACCCCAAGATCCTGATCGCCATCCTGATCGTGTTCTTCCCGGTGATGATCAACGTGCTGTCGGCGATCCGCACCGTGGACCCGGACATGATCAACCTGGTGCGCACCATGAACGCCAGCCGCTGGCAGATCTTCCGCCTGGTGGAGTTCCCCTCGGCCATGGCCGCGCTGTTCTCCGGCCTGCGCATTGCCTCCACGTTGGCCGTCATCGGCGTCACCGTCGGCGAGTTGGTGGGCGGCAACCAGGGCCTGGGCTTCCTGCTGGTGGACGCTGAAGGCCAGGGCAACACCAGTGGCGTGTTCGTCGCCATTGTCATGCTCACCCTGATCGGCGTGCTGGCCTACGGCGCGGTGGTATGGGCCGAGAAGCGCGTGCTGCATTACCTGCCCAAAGCCATGCTGAGTACCAAATAATGAAACCTTCCATTCGACTGCTTGAAGGCCGCCGCGTGCTGGTCACCGGTGGCGCCCGCGGCCTGGGCCTGGCCTTTGCCGAAGCCATTGCCCGCGCCGGTGCGCGGGTGGTGATCGCCGACATTCTTGCCGACCGCGTGCAGCAGGCGGCCGCCGAGCTGCAGGCCATGGACCTGGACGTCACCGGCCTGGTGGTGGACCTGGCAGACCCGGCGTCCATCAACACCTGCGTGGCCGCCGCCACCCAACAACTGGGTGGCCTGGACGGCCTGGTGAACAACGCGTCGGTGACCAACTCCGGCGGCAAGACCTGCGAAGAGCTGGACATCGACACCTGGGACACGGTGATGAAGGTCAACGTGCGCGGCACCTGGCTGATGACCCGGGCCTGCCTGCCGGCCTTGCGCCAGAGCGGCCACGGCGCGGTGATCAACCTGGCCTCCGACACCCCGCTGTGGGGCGCCACCAACCTGCTGGCCTACGTTGCCAGCAAGGGCGCCGTCATTGCCATGACCCGCAGCCTGGCCCGCGAGCTGGGCAAGGACAACATCACCGTCAACGCCATCGCCCCCGGGCTGGTGTTGGTGGAAGCCACCGCCTACGTGCCCGAGGCACGCCACCGCCTGTACACCGAGCAGCGCGCCATCCAGCGCGCGCAGTTGCCCGAGGACGTCAGCGGCGCGGTGATCTTCGCCCTTTCCGACCTTGCCCGTTTCATTACTGGACAAACCCTGCCGGTCAACGGCGGGTTCGTCATGCCCTGAGAAGGAGACAGCCGTGACTGATCTAGCCGCACAACAACAAGCCCCGAAAAGCTGGGAACGTCCTGAAGGCGCCAGCCTGGAAGCCTGGATGCAAACCCGCATTGCCCGTTACGAGACGCGAAAGTACGACTGGAACGCGCTGAAATTCCAGGCCGACTACGACCCCAAGTACCGCCGCGCGCAAATGCGCTACATCGGCACCGGCGGCACCGGGGTGAGCACCGACATGAACACCATTCCCTCGGAGAACTTCACCTTCTCCACCATGGTGATTCCTGCCGGCCACGAAGGCCCGTCGCACCTGCACACCGACGTTGAAGAGGTGTTCTTCGTGCTGCGCGGCAAGCTCAAGGTGGTGATCGAGAAGGACGGCGAGCGCTACGAAACGATCCTTACCGACCGCGACGTGATCTCGGTGCCGCCGGGCGTGTACCGCGAAGAGATCAACATCGGCGATGAGGACGCACTGATGTGCGTGATGCTCGGCGCCAAGAAGCCCATCACCCCGACCTATCCGCCAGAGCACCCTCTGGCCTCGATCAAGCGCGGTTGACGCCATGTTGCACGCCACTGAAAACCTCGACCCCAGCGCTGAGCTGCAAGGCCTGCTGGCCAGCCGTTTCCCCCAGCGACTGCTGAACGTACCCGGCGGCCAACAGGCTGTGCGCGAAACCGGCAACGGCCCGGCCGTGGTGCTGCTGCACGGCATCGGCTCGGGCGCTGGCTCCTGGCTGGAAGTGGCGCTGCAACTGGGCCAGGGCGCCCGGGTTATCGCCTGGGACGCCCCTGGTTATGGCGAGTCCACGCCGCTGACGCCTGCCGCGCCGCGCGCCGAAGCCTATGCCGAGCGCCTGCTGCACACCCTGGCTGCACTGAACATCGAACGCTGCGTGCTGGTGGGCCATTCGCTGGGGGCCATCACCGCCGCCGCGTTTGCCCGCCTGCACCCCACGCGCGTCAGCCGCCTGGTGCTGCTGAGCCCGGCGCGCGGCTACGGCGACCCTGCCCGCGAAATCCAGCGCCAGCAGATCCGCAGCAAACGCATCAGCACCCTGGAAACCCTGGGCATCGCGCAGATGGCTGCCCAACGCAGCAGCGCCATGCTCTCGCCACGCCCCACCGCCAAGGCGCTGGCCTGGGTGTGCTGGAACATGTCACGCCTGAACCAACACGGTTATCGCCAGGCCATCGAGCTGCTGTGCGGCGACGACCTGCTGCGCCACGCCCCGCTGCCAGTGCCCTGCGAAGTGCACTGCGGCGAGGCCGACGCGATCACTGCCCCCGAAGGCTGCCTGACCCTGGCCAAGGCCCTGGGCGCCAGCTTCAACCTGATCGCCGACGCCGGCCACGCCAGCCCCATAGAACAACCCGCCGTGGTGGCAGGCCGCCTGGCCTTCGCCCTCAAGGAATCTTTGACAGGTAGTGCCCAATGAACGACTCAGATCTGAACAAGGACGCCCAGGACAAATACATTGTCCCGGGCCTGGAGCGCGGCCTGTTGCTGCTGTGCGAATTCAGCCGGCAGAACCGCACCCTCACGGCGCCGGAATTGGCGCGCCGCCTGGAGCTGCCGCGCTCGACCATTTTCCGCCTGCTCACCACGTTGGAAACCATGGGCTTCGTCAACCGCAGCGGCAACGAATACCGCCTGGGCATGTCGGTGCTGCGCCTGGGCTTTGAATACCTGGCGTCGCTGGAACTGACCGAGCTGGGCCAGCCGCTGCTGGCGCGCCTGTGCGACAAGCTCAACTACCCCAGCAACCTGGTGGTGCGCGACGGCCGCTCCATCGTCTACGTGGCCAAGGTCTCGCCGCCGTCGGTGTTCTCCAGCGCGGTCAATGTCGGCACCCGCCTGCCCGCCCACGCCACCGTGCTGGGGCGCATCCTGCTGGAAGACCTGAGCCTGGCCGAGCTGCGCGAGCTATACCCCGAAGAACACCTGGAGCAGCATTCGCTGTGCACGCCCAAGACCGTGCTGGACCTGTTCAACCTGGTGCAGGCCGACCGCCAGCGTGGCTACGTCAGCGGTGAGGGCTTCTTCGAATCGGCGATCTCCACCGTTGCCGCGCCCGTGCGTGACCACAGTGGCTGCGTGGTGGCAGCGCTGGGCGTGACCATTCCGACCACGCAGATCGGCCACGTCAACTTCGAGGAAACCCTGGCCCAGGTGCGCCGCAGCGCCGACGAACTGTCGCGCCTGCTCAACTACACCCCCGGCCATGGCAGCCGCGTCACTGCGCTGATGAGGGATTGAGATGAGCCTTTATCAGATTCAAGGCAGCACCGCGATCGTCACCGGTGGCTCTTCCGGCATCGGCCTGGCCTGCGTCGAACTGCTGCTGGAAGCCGGCGCCAAGGTGGCTTTCTGTGGCCGCAACGAAGATCGCCTGCGCAGCGCCGAAGCCGACCTGCGCGCACGCTTTCCTCATGCTCAGTTGCTGGCCCAGGTGTGCGACGTGCTCGACGCCGCCAGCGTGCAGGCGTTTGCCGCCGCCAGTGAAGCCGCCTTCGGCCCGGCGCAGATGCTGATCAACAACGCCGGCCAAGGGCGGGTGTCGACCTTCGCCGACACCACCGACGCGGCCTGGACCGAAGAGCTGAACCTTAAGTTCTTCTCGGTGATCAACCCGGTGCGCGCCTTCATGCCCCAGCTTGAACGCTGCCCAGGTGCGGCCATCGTCTGCGTGAATTCGCTGCTGGCCAGCCAGCCCGAGCCGCACATGGTCGCCACCTCCGCCGCCCGCGCCGGGCTGAAAAACCTGGTGCGTTCCATGGCCGCCGAGTTCGCCGAGAAGAGCATCCGGGTCAACGGCATCCTCATCGGCCTGGTGGAGTCGGGCCAGTGGCGCCGCCGCTTCGAAGCCCGTGAAGAGCGCCACCTGGACTGGTCGCAATGGACCGCGCAACTGGCGCAACGCAAACACATTCCCCTGGGCCGCCTGGGCCTGCCCGTAGAGGCAGCCCGCGCGATCCTGTTCCTGGCTTCGCCCTTGTCGGCTTACACCACAGGCAGCCATATCGACGTTTCTGGAGGCCTGTCCCGCCATGCGTAACGACAACCAAGTCACCGTAGGTGCTGCCATTACTGCGTTCCTCGAACAGTGCGACGTGAAGGCCGCGTTCGGGGTCATCTCGATCCACAACATGCCGATCCTCGATGCCTTCGCCGTGCGCGGCAACATCCGCTTCGTCATGGCCCGCGGCGAAGCCGGCGCCACCAACATGGCCGACGCCTACGCCCGCACCACCGGCGGCCTGGGCGTGTGCCTGACCTCCACCGGCACCGCGGCGGGTAACGCCGCCGGCGCCATGGTGGAAGCGCAGACCGCCGGCACGCCGCTGCTGCACATCACCGGGCAGATCGAGACCCAGTACCTGGACCAGGAATTCGCCTACATCCACGAGGCCCGCGACCAGCTGACCATGCTCAAGGCCGTGTCCAAAGCCGCCTTCCGCGTGCGCAGCGTGGAGACCGCGCTCAGCACCCTGAAGCTGGCGGTGCAGACCGCCCTCACCGCGCCCACCGGCCCGGTCAGCGTCGAGATCCCGATCGACATCCAGTCCACCTTCATCACCATGCCGACTGACCTGGCGCCGCTGCCAATCCCGGTCGCGGTGCCGGCACCTGAAGCGCTAGACGCACTGGCCGAACGCATGGCCGGGGCCAAGCGCCCGATGCTGTGGCTCGGTGGTGGCGCGCGCCATGCGGGCAAGCAGGTGAAGCGTCTGATGGCCATGGGCGTGGGTGTCATCACCTCTACCCAAGGCCGCGGCGTAGTGAACGAGGACGACGAGCGTTGCCTGGGTGCGTTCTCGCAAAACCGCGCCGTGGAACAGTTCATGCAATCGTGCGACGTGTTGCTGGTGGCCGGTTCGCGCCTGCGCTCCAACGAGACATTCAAGTACGCACTGAAGCTGCCGCAGACCACCCTGCGTATCGACGCTAACCCGGCCATCGAAGGCCGCAGCTACAGCAGCGACCAGTTCGTGTGCGGTGATACGGCGCTGGCATTGGACGGTTTGGCCAACCGACTGGAAGGTCGCCTGAATTTAGACCCAATGTTCCACGTGGAACTATCTGCGGTGCGCAGCAACTCCCGCGCCCAGCTCAACAGCGACCTGGGCCCCTACACCGCCCTCGTGGAGCAGTTGCAAGCCGTCACCGGCCGCAACTTCTCCTGGGTGCGCGACGTGACCCTGTCCAACAGCATCTGGGGCAACCGCCTGATCAACCTGTTCCACCCGCGCGCCGGCGTGCACGCTTTGGGCGGCGGTATCGGCCAGGCCCTGGCCATGGGCATTGGCGCAGCGGTGGCGGCTGCCGAAACCGCACCGGAGCGCAAGGTGTTCGCCCTGGCCGGCGACGGCGGCTTCATTCTCAACCTGGGTGAGCTGGCGACCCTGGTGCAGGAAAAAGCCAATGTGGTGATCCTGCTGATGAACGACCAGCGCTACGGCGTGATCCGCAACATCCAGGACGCCATCTACGGCGCCCGCCACGCCTACGTGGAACTGCACACACCGGACTACGCGCAGTTGGCCGAATCCATGGGCCTGCGCCACGCGCTGGTCAGCGACCTGAAAAACTTCGGCGGTGTGATCGAAGGTGCGCTGGCGGAGCCGGGGCCCTTCCTGCTGGAAGTGGACATGCTTGCCGTCGGTGGTTTTGCCACCCAGTTCGCCGGCCCGCCCAACAGCGAAACCAAGGCTCAGAAGGCCACTGCCTGAGGACCGCGCCATGCTGCATATCACCATGATCGGCTGCGGCGCCATTGGCGTCGGCGTGCTGGAGTTGCTGGAGAAGGACCCGACCCTGTGCGTTGACCACGTCATCGCCTCGGCGGGTTCCGAAGACCTGGTGCGCCAGCGCCTGGCCAGTTTCAGCCAGCCGCCGCAAGTGCTCACCGCCCTGCCCGCCAACGCGCGCCCGGACCTGCTGGTGGAGTGTGCCGGCCACCGGGCCATCGAGGAACACGTGCTGCCGGCGCTTGAGCGTGGCATCGCCTGCCTGATTGTGTCGGTGGGCGCGCTGTCGGAAATGGGCCTGGTGGAACGCCTGGAAGCGGCCGCCGAGCGTGGGCAGACGCGCATCGAGCTGCTGCCCGGCGCCATCGGCGGCATCGATGCGCTGTCGGCCGCCAAGGTCGGCGGCCTGGACGCGGTGAACTACACCGGCCGCAAGCCGGCGCGCGCCTGGAAGAACACGCCCGGCGAACTGGCCTGCGACCTGGACGCTATCACCGAAGCCACGGTGATTTTCCAGGGTAGCGCCCGCGAAGCCGCGCAGCTTTATCCGAAGAATGCCAACGTCGCCGCCACCCTGTCGCTGGCGGGCATCGGCCTGGACCGCACCCACGTGACGCTGATCGCCGACCCGCACAGCGACGAGAACGTGCACCAGTTCGAAGCCCGCGGCGCCTTCGGTGGTTTCGAGTTGAGCCTGCGCGGCAAGCCGCTGCAGGCCAACCCGAAGACCTCGGCCCTTACCGTGTACAGCGTGGTCCGCGCCCTCGGCAACCACGCCCACGCGATTTCCATCTAGGGGATGAACATGACCTTGGAACAGACCTTACCCATCTGCATCGCCGGCCAGTGGCGCCTGGGCCGTGGCGAACGCTACGCCACCCGCTACCCCGCCACCGGCGAGCCGGTGGCCTGGCTCAACGCCGCCAGCCTGGACGATGTTGAAGACGCCGTGCGCGGCGCCCATGAAGCGTTCCTGCACAGCGGCTGGGCGCAGCGCAAACCCCATGAGCGCGCCAGCGTGCTGTACCGCATCGCCGCGCTTATTCGCGAGCGCAGCGAAGAACTGGCGCAGCTGCAACGCCAGGACAACGGCAAGCCCATCGGTGAAACCCGCGCGCTGGTGGCCAGCGCCGCCGGCACGTTCCAGTTCTTCGCAGCGGCCTGCGAAACCCTGGAAGAAACCATCACGCCGTCGCGCGGCGACTTCGTCACCATGAGCGTCTATGAGCCCATGGGCGTCGTTGCCGCCATCACACCGTGGAACTCGCCCATCGCCAGCGAGGCGCAGAAAGTCGCGCCAGCCTTGGCAGCGGGTAATGCGGTAGTCATCAAGCCAGCGGAAATCACCCCGCTGCTGGCCCTGCAACTGGCGCGGATCTGCGAAGACGCCGGCCTGCCCAAAGGGCTGGTCAGCGTGCTGCCCGGCAAGGGTTCGCTGCTGGGTGACGCCCTCACCCAGCACCCGCTGATCAAGCGCGTGTCGTTCACCGGCGGCACCAGAACCGGCAAGCACATCGCCCACATTGCCGCCGACAAGATGATGCCGGTGTCACTGGAACTGGGCGGCAAGTCGCCGACCGTCGTGCTGGACGACGCCGACCTGGACCACGCCGTGGCCGGGGTGCTGTACGGCATTTTCAGTTCGTCGGGCGAAGCCTGCATCGCCGGTTCGCGGCTGTTCGTGGCGCGCTCGCTGTACGAGCCGTTCATGGAACGCCTGGTGGCTGGCGCAGCCAAGCTGCGCCTGGGCGACCCGGCGGACGAAAGCACGCAGATGGGCCCGCTGATCAGCGCCAGCCACCGCGAGTCGGTGGAACGCTACGTGGCCCTGGGCCTCGCCGAAGGCGGCAGCCTGCGCATGGGCGGCCAGCGCCCCACCGGCGGTATCTATGACAACGGCTACTTCTTCCCGCCCACCATCCTTGAGGGCCTGACCAACAGCCAGCAGACCTGCCAGGAAGAAATCTTCGGGCCGGTGCTGGTGGCCATGCCCTTCGACGACGAAGCCGAACTGGTCGAGCAGGCCAACGACAGCCTGTACGCCCTGGCGGCCGGTATCTGGACCCGCGACTACAAACGCGCCTGGGCCCTGGGCCGCAAGATCCAGGCGGGCACGGTGTGGATCAACACCTACAAGCAGTTCTCCATTTCCACGCCCTTCGGCGGCTGGCGCGACAGCGGCCTGGGCCGTGAAAAAGGCCGCCTGGGGATTTTGCAGTACATGGAACAGAAGAGCCTCTACTGGGGCATGAACGAACAACCATTGGCCTGGGCCAACGGCCACTGAGAGGTAGCGTGATGAGCGTTTTAGGTATTGATGAAGTCACCTACGGCGTCGAGGACCTGGCCACCTGCGCGCGCTTTTTCAGCGACTGGGGCCTGAACAAGGTCAGCGAGCAAACTGACGAGGTGATCTTCGAAACCCTCAACGGCTGCCGCGTGGTACTGGCTGCCATCGACAAGCCCGGCCTGCCGCCAGCCATCGAAGCCGGTTCCACCGTGCGCGAAGTGGTGTGGGGCGTGGCGAACGAAGCCGACCTGGCGCTGTACAGCGAGCGTATCGCCAATGACCCAGGCTTCGTGGAAGGCAACGGCCGCATTGGCTGCACCGACCCCAACGGCCTGGCGATTCGCCTGCAGGTCACCCGCAAGCGTGAGCTGGACATCGAATGCAGCGGCCACAACACCTGGCAGACCAAGGGCCGTATCAACAAACCGGCGCCGATCTACGAGCGCGCCACGCCGATCGAAGTGGGTCACGTGGTGTTCTTCGTCACTGACGTGAACGCCTGCGAAACCTTCTACCACGAGCGCTTCGGCTTCCAGGCCTCGGACCGCTACCCCAACCGCGGCGCCTTCCTGCGCACCGCCGAAGAAGGCGGCCACCACGACCTGTTCATGCTGCAGCTGCCCGCCCCGCGCGCCGGCTTGAACCACGTGGCCTTCACCGTGCGCGACGTGCACGAAGTGTTCGGCGGCGGCATGCACATCTCGCGCAGCGGCTGGGCCACCGAGATCGGCCCGGGCCGCCACCCGGTGTCGTCGGCGTTCTTCTGGTACTTCAAGAACCCGGCCGGCGCGCTGATCGAGTACTACGCCGACGAAGACCAACTGACCGGCGAATGGCAGCCACGGGAGTTCGAACCGGGCCCAACGGTGTTCGCCGAATGGGCGATTGCCGGCGGCATCGACGGCAACACCCGGCGCCAGCAACACGTCGAGGCGCCGCAGGGCAAGTTCCTCACCGACAAGCCCAAGGAAGGTGGCCAGCGATGAGCGAGAGCCTGCTGCTGACCGTGCTGCTCAAGCACGATCAATCGAAGAACCTGGAAAACATCCAGGCGCACATGAAAAAAATGGACTGGTGGGAAAGCTTCCCGCCTGAAGGTGTCGAGGTGGTTTCCTGGACCGTGGCCATGGGCCTGGGCCAGATCGTCACCCTGCGCCTGCCGCCCAGCCTGCTGGGCAAGGTCAACGTCGAGCTGGAGCGCGCCGCCTGGGGCGTGTTCCGCACTGAATGCTACGCCACTTACGACTTTGTACCCGTGCGCGAAATGATCCGCGAACGGGTACGCAACGGAGGCCAATGACATGAGCAGCACCGAACCCTACGTGCAGCCCCATCAGGCGCGCAAACGCCCCAACACCCAGTTCGAAGACCTGCTGGGCGACTCCATCGAGCGTGCCTACGGCAGCGGCATCGCCGACCTGCCTGCGCTGCTGACGCACTTGAACCACGCCGGCCCGCCCTGCCCGCTGACCACCGGCGAGTGGACCGAAGATGCGTACAAGACCCTGATGGCCCGGCTGGGCGCGTAAGACGCCCGAGGTAGAAGAACATGAATATGCACGTGACCGCTGACCCTGTTGAGAACCTGCTGGCCAACGGCCTGAAAGACCTGTGGTTCCCGGTATTGCCCTCCGAACTGCTGGGCGAAAGGCCGCTGTCGGTGCGCCGCCTGGGCTACAAGATTGCCCTGTGGCGCGATAACGACGGCAAAGTCCACGCCCTGGAAGACCACTGCCCGCACCGTGGCGCGCCGCTGTCCCAGGGGCCAGTGCTGGGTGACCGGCTGCAGTGCCCGTACCACGGCGTGGAAGTGCGCTGCGACGGCACCGTCACCAAAGTGCCCGGCAGCCCCGGCTGCAAACTGGAAGGCGCCCGCCCTACCCGCATGTTTCACACCCGCGAGGCCGCGGGCGCGATCTTCCTGTTCAACGCCACTGACCCGCACCTGGACACCCCGCCCGAACTGGTGCTGCCCGAGCAGCTGACCTCGCCCGAGTGGAGCAGCTTCCTGTGCTACACCGAGTGGAAAGGCGACTACCGCTACGTGCTAGACAACGTCATGGACCCAATGCACGGCACCTACCTGCACAAGATGTCCCACTCCATGAGCGAGGGCGAAGCCACCGCCAAATTCGTCACCCGCGACACTGACCAGGGTTTCTTCTTCGAAAAGGAAGGCCAGCGCGGCGTCAATTTCGACTGGACCGAGTTCCTCGACAATGGCTGCCATTGGCTGCGGCTGGAGATTCCGTACCCGAAAACCGGCGGCCCGGGCGGTAACTTCACCATCGTTGGCAGCTACACCCCCAGCAGCCGCTCGCTGGCTGCGGTGTTCCACTGGCGCGCCCGTCCGCTGACCGGCTGGCAGCGTGACACCTGGCGTTTCCTGTACAAGAACCGCCTGGAAGCGCGCCACTGGGCCGTGCTGGAACAGGACCGCGTGCTGCTGGAATTCATGGAGCCGGACGCCAACCAGCGCGAAAACCTCTACCAGCATGACCTGGGCGTGGTGCGCCTGCGCCGTTACCTGAAGAGCCAGGCCAAGGCCCAGCTTGAACTGATCGAAGCGAAGCAACTGCCATGAACGCCGCCGTTCAGCGTATCCGCGCGGCGAGCCTGACCGAACTGGCCAGCGCCACCTGGTCCAACGCCCTGCTGATCGGCAACGAGGTGGTGATGTCCGGCATGACCGGGCACCCCGCCACCCGCACGGCGGCCCAGGCTGGCGAACCCCTGGGCGTCTACGACCAGACCCTGCTGGTGCTGAACAAGGTGCTGGCGCTGGTGGAAGCCGCCGGCGGCCACATCGGCAACATCTACCGGCTGACGGTGTATGTCACCGCCATTGCCGACAAGGATGAAGTCGGCCGCGCGCGTCGGGATTTCTTCAAAGGCTTCGCCCATTTTCCTACCTCCACCCTGGTCGAGACCAGCGCCCTGGTGTCCCCCGAACTGGTGGTGGAAATCGAAGCCGGTGCCCGGCTCGATGTTGACCTACGCACGGCGCAGGAGAGCTGAAGCATGTCCAATTCCAACACCATCACGGCGCTGGTGCACACCCTGCGCTACGAAGCCGAAGGCATCATCAGCGTCGAACTGCGCCCGTGGGGCGACACGGTTTTCGCGCCATTCGATGCCGGTTCGCACATTGATCTGCACCTGCCCAACGGCTTGGTCCGCAGCTATTCCCTGCTCAACTCGCCCAGCGACCAGGGCCGCTACGTGGTTGGTATCCTTCGCGACCGCAAAAGCCGCGGCGGCTCGGAATACGTGCACGCGCAATTGCGCGTGGGCATGCAGCTGAAGATCTCGCAGCCGCGCAACAACTTCGCCCTGGACCTGAACGCGAAACACAGCGTGCTGGTGGCCGGCGGCATCGGCATCACGCCGATCTACTGCATGTTCCGCCAGCTGCTGGCTTTGGGTAAGTCGGCGCAGCTGATCTACTGCGCACGCTCACGCCAGGAGGCGGCGCTGGTCGAGTCGCTGGGCGGCCTGGACGCCAAGGTGGTCTACCACTTCAACGACGAGAAAGGCGTGCCACCGGACCTGGCCCACTACCTGGCGGGCCAGCCGGCGGACACGCACTTCTACTGCTGCGGGCCGACGCCGATGCTGGATGCGTTTGAACGCACCTGCGAAAGCCTGGGTTATCCACATGCGCACATCGAACGCTTCGCGGCGGTAGAAGTCGCAGCCAGCGAGGAAGCGCAAAGCAGCTACAGCGTGGAACTGAGCAAGTCGGGCAAGACATTGAATGTGGAGCCTGGGTTGAACTTGTTGGATGTATTGCTGGAAGCGGGCTGTGACATTGATTACAGCTGCCGCGAGGGCGTGTGTGGTTCCTGTGAAACCAAAGTTGTGGAAGGTGATGTTGATCACCGAGATGGTGTATTGACCAAGTCGGAACGCGCAGCCAACAAGTCGATGATGGTATGCGTGTCGGGCTGCAAGAGCCGACGATTGGTATTGGACATATAACTTCCTGAAGCCGGCAAATACGCCGGCTTTTTTATGAACGTTGCTCAGCGCCCCATATTGAGGTGGCCGTGCACTAAGGAAGCACACCGCTGTTACCGGGATACCGCAGTGTTTCAAGGGCGGCACAAAACAACTTGTTTTATATATAAAGCATTGAATTATTTGGTTTTATTTAGCCCCAACAGTAATTAAACCACTGGCACATTTCCTGCTAAATCCATCGTGGGTTCACACATAATACAACGTTCCACCCTTAAAACAGTGGACCCTGCCACTCAATGATTCAACACCGCGCTCGCCTATTCGAGCCACGGAAAACTGTTGCCCATTGTTTTTAACCGCAGCAACTTTGCAGGGTTGGGGATAGCAATGAAAAAGTCTGTGATTGGCCTGGGTTTGATTATCAGCAGTTGTGCCGCATTGGCCGCCGAACCCGGCCCGGCTGCACCCGACGTACCCAGTGACGTTAAAAAACCGTTCCCGCATATCGCCTGGCGCAGTGACGATGGCGACAGCAGCCTGGACATCGGCGGCGCGCTGCGCACCAACTACCGCGACGAGCACTGGAAGACTACCGAGAACAACGGGCGCTTCCTGTTCGACACCTTCCGCCTCGACGTGAAAGCCACTTATAAACAGGCGTATGGCGATGTGGGCTATTGGTTCCAGGACGATGGCAAGCACTCGGTGGACCACGGTTTCGTTGGCTACAAATTCACCAGCAACTCCAGCCTGCAACTGGGCGCGCCGTTCAAGCCGTTCGGCCTGGAACCTTATCCACAGTTCGGCTGGAGCTACCACATTCCCTTTTTCATGGGTTACGGGGTAAGCGCCGGCACCGGCCTGAAGTACAGCTACAAGGACAAGGACTGGGACCTGCAACTGGGTTACTTCCCGCGCATGTTGCCGTCCGATATCCGTTATTCGCCGGAGATCGGCCGCTATGCCGACCTCAAGGACAACGCCGTGGCCATCACCCAGTCGCGCCAGGACAACGAGAAGCGCAACCAGGTCAACGCGCGGGTGGCGCGTACGTTCAGTGGCAGCGACTGGAGCAGCGAGATCGGCGCCTCGTTGGCCGCCTCGCAGCTGTACAACGCCACCACCGATGACAACGGCAGCTACTGGGCCGCCGGTGTACACGCCATCTTCAACACCGGGCCGTGGACCGTGACAGGCCAGGGCATCCGCTACGAATACGATCCGAAGAACCCAACAGGCGTCAGCAACGACTCGGTGCTGATGGGCGGCAACGGCCTGACGCCCGCTTACCTGATCGCGGCCAAGGCCACCCTCGCCTCGCTCAACGTTGGTTATGACATCTATACGCCAAGCCTGGGGCAGTTGAAGAAGATCAAGCTGTACAACGACTACAGCCGCATGATGAAAGACAAGAGCGGCTGGGACGACTCGCAGATGTTCACCGTGGGCGCGCAGTTCATCGCCATGCCGATCATGGCGTGGGTGGACTTCACCTGGGCGAAGAACGCCAACCCGTTCGGAGGGGCAGAAAACGGCACGGGGTGGACCAGCACGTCATCGAGCGGGAGTAACCAGTGGTATTACCGGACCAACGTGAACATTGGGTATTACTTTTAATGTAGAGCAGCCCGCGGAAGCCCTCTGTAGCAGCGGCCCCAGGCCGCGTCCCGGGGCACGCCGGACGCAGCCTTCGGCAGCTGCTACGTGTCTCTGTAGCCGCTGCCGCAGGCTGCGCAGGCCTTCACCTCGCTGAAGATCTCCAGTGCACTCAGAGGCCAGCGCAGCCTGGCGGCAGCGGCTACGCGAAACCCTGCGCGGAAGCCCGCTGTAGCAGCGGCCCCAGGCCGCGTCCCGGGGCAACACAGGACTGCCGCCGGACGCAGCCTTCGGCAGCTGCTACGTGTCTCTGTAGCCGCTGCCGCAGGCTGCGCAGGCCTTCACCCTCGCTGGAGATCTCCAGTGCACTCAGGGGCCAGCGCAGCCTGGCGGCAGCGGCTACGTGAAACCCTGCGCACAACCCCGCTGTAGCAGCGGCCCCAGGCCGCGTCCCGGGGCAACACAGGACTGCCGCCGGACGCAGCCTTCGGCAGCTGCTACGTGTCTCTGTAGCCGCTGCCGCAGGCTGCGCAGGCCTTCACCCTCGCTGGAGATCTCCACTGCACTCAGGGGCCAGCGCAGCCTGGCGGCAGCGGCTACGCGAAACCCTGCGCACAACCCCGCTGTAGCAGCGGCCCCAGGCCGCGTCCCGGGGCAACACAGGACTGCCGCCGGACGCAGCCTTCGGCAGCTGCTACGTGTCTCTGTAGCCGCTGCCGCAGGCTGCGCAGGCCTTCACCCTCGCTGGAGATCTCCAGTGCACTCAGGGGCCAGCGCAGCCTGGCGGCAGCGGCTACGTGAAACCCTGCGCACAACCCCGCTGTAGCAGCGGCCCCAGGCCGCGTCCCGGGGCAACACAGGACTGCCGCCGGACGCAGCCTTCGGCAGCTGCTACGGGGGCATGCTCACCCGATCTGGAACAACCCATCCACCACCTGCGTCTGCGCCAGGCGTTCGCGCAGGTCGGTGTCGATTTCGGGGTCGTCGGGCTTGTACAAGCGCACGCGGCGGTAGGCGTCGACGCGGTTGATGTCCTTGCCCAGGAATTCCCACACCACCCGGGTGCAGGCCGGGGCGCGGTGGTCGGCGGAAGACACGCCGATCTTCAGGCCATTGAGGCGCTTGATGCGCGCCTTGTAGCTGGGGATGAGCACCGTCTGGCAGATTTCATTCGAGGTCAGCGATTCGTAATCGACGAAGAACAGCCGGTTTTGCAGGCTATAGGCCACCCCCAGGTAGCGGTAGCGCTCGTATTCTTCACCCTTGATACCCGGCGTTTGCAGACGTTCGCTGCGCTCATAGGTATAGTGCCCGCCCTCTTCGTGCACGTGTACCAGCGAGCACAGGATGTGCCCCGGAACCGACATCGAGTGGTAGTACTCGTAGTAATAGCCCAGGTGGGCCGCCAGGTCCGGGGATGAACGCTGGCGCAGATGCTCCAGGGCCCGTTGCGGCCCGGTCATTTCCGGCTGTTCCACGGTGTGGCGGTGACGCACGCCGATCAGACGCGTGAATTGCTCGGCCGGCAGGCCGATCTCGTATTCCTCGACCCCGAAAAAGTCGCAGATGCGCTTGAGGTTGTAGGGCGTCGGCAGGCTCTGGCCACTCAGGTACTTGTTGAACTGCGCACGGTTGATGTCCAGCCGCCGGCACACCTCGGCAATGGACGGATAGTGCCGACACAGCAACTGCAGGTTCGCCGGGAGATATTCACGCATGTGCAGCTCGTCGATATGGCGCCAAGGAGCGCGAAGGTAGCATCAAGTAGCGTCATTTTCCATCAACCCGCGAAATTGCTCCGCACGGGTCAATCGCCAACCATTTGCGCCCCGGTAACTGGGTGCGGCGTGTTGCACCCGGACCAGTCAAATTCGCCATCAAAAAAAAAACAGCGAGGATTACTCCATGCTTGAAGTCATCAACGACTTCCTCTCGGGCAAAGTACTGATCGTGCTTATTGTCGGCCTCGGCAGCTATTTCACGATCCGCTCGCGTTTCGTCCAGCTTCGACACTTCTTCCACATGTTCGCGGTGTTCCGTGACAGCCTCAAGAGCAGCTCGGACCAGCTGAGTTCGTTCCAGGCGCTGATGCTCAGCCTGGCTGGCCGCGTGGGCGCGGGCAACATCGCCGGCGTCGGCATTGCCGTGACCCTGGGTGGCCCTGGCGCCGTGTTCTGGATGTGGGTCACCGCGCTGGTGGGCATGTCCAGCAGCTTCTTCGAGTGCACCCTGGGTCAGCTGTACAAACGTTGCGACTCCGAGGGCCAGTTCCGCGGCGGTCCTTCGTATTACATCCAGCACGGCCTGGGCAAGCGCAAGCTGGGCATGCTGATGGCTATCCTGCTGCTGGTGACCTTCGGCTTCGCCTTCAACGGCCTGCAATCGCACGCCGTGACCCACTCGCTGAACAACGCCTTCGGCCTCGACGTGCACAAGACCGGCATCGCCCTGGCCGTGCTGCTGGGCCTGGTGTTCGTGGGCGGCATCAAGCGTATCGCCAAGGTGGCTGACCTGCTGGTACCGGTGAAGACCCTGGTGTACATCGGCGTGACCCTGTACGTGATCGGCCTGCAGTTCGAGCACGTGCCAGCCATGCTGGAAACCATCGTCAAGAGCGCCTTCGGCCTTGACCAGGCCTTCGGTGGCCTGGTGGGTAGCGCCATTGTGATGGGTGTGAAGCGCGGCGTGTTCGCCAACGAAGCCGGCCTGGGCAGCGCCCCGAACGTGGCCGCCGTGGCCCAGGTCGAGCACCCGGTTGCCCAGGGCGTGGTCCAGGCGTTCAGCGTGTTCCTGGACACCTTCGTGATCTGCACCTGCACCGCCTTGCTGATCCTGCTGTCGGGCTTCTACACCCCGGGCTTCGAAGGTGACGGCATTGCCCTGACCCAGAACTCGCTGGCCGCCGTGGTCGGTGACTGGGGCCGCATGTTCATCAGCGTGGCACTGGCGCTGTTCGTGTTCACCTCGATCCTCTACAACTACTACCTGGGCGAGAACAGCCTGCGCTTCCTGGTCGGTGAAAACCGCAAGGCGCTGATCGGCTACCGTGCCCTGGTACTGGCGCTGATCGTGTGGGGCGCGGTCGAAGACCTGAGCACCGTGTTCGCCTTCGCCGACATCACCATGACCATGCTGGCGTTCGTCAACCTGATCGCCCTGGCCATGCTGTTCAACATCGGCTTGCGCCTGCTGGCAGACTACGATGCCCAGCGCAAGGCCGGCATCAACACCCCGGTGTTCGACGCCAGCCAGTTCCCGGACCTGGACATCGACGCCAAGTCGTGGCCAGCCGTGACTGCCGGCACCGAAGCCGACAAGGCTGTGAACCTGGCCCAGGCACAACGCTAAATGGCCGGGGCATTCATGCCCACCCACCTGGCCCCGGGCGACTATGTCGCCCGGCCCAGGCTCGGGATCATCACCGGCTCTGGGCCAGAAGCCGGGATGGACATGTGGGCCAAGCTGCTGGAAGAAAACCGTCGCCGCCTGGGCCAGGCGTTTCGCGGCGACCTCGATGCCCCCGCGGTGTCGATCATCTCCGACCCCGAACTGGGGTTGTCCATGGAATTGCAGAAGACCGAACAGCAAGTGTGGAACGCCCTGCGCCAGGACGTCCTGGCCCTGGACGGCACCGTCGCTGCCTTCGCCATTGCCTGTAACACCTTGAACCTATTTGCCGAGCGCATTCGCGAGCTGAACCTGCGTAGTGTGTTCGTCTCGTTCTGCGACGTGCTCGAACACTACCTGCGCAGCCGCGGCCTGACCCGCGTGTGCCTGCTGGGCGCGCGCCCGGTGACCGAGTTGGGCGAGTGGTCGCCGTACCGCTCGCTGCGCCAGCACGTGGCGTTCGAACCGGTGCAGGCCCAGGCCTTGCATCAACTGATCTACGACATCAAGGCGCTGGGGCCCAAGCACCCCGAGCTGCGACCGCGTTTCGTCCGGCTGCTGGACAGCATTGAGTCGGACACGGTGTTGCTGGCGTGCACCGAGCTGCCCCTGATCGCCGATATCGACACCGACAAGCAACTGGTCGATGTCACCCAGCTGGTGGCCGAAGCCATGCTCGACCACAGCCTCATTCGCTAGGAGAACGGGCACATGAATTCGCCCCATGCAGTACCCGCCCGTCAAGTGATGGTGCTCTACACCGGTGGCACCATCGGCATGCAGGCCACGGCCAACGGCCTGGCGCCTGCCTCGGGCTTCGAACAGCGCCTGCGCGAGCAACTGGCCGGCCACCCCGAGCTGGCCATCCCGGCCTGGCGCTTCCGCGAGCTGCTGCCGCTGATCGACAGCGCCAACATGACCCCCGACTACTGGCAGCGCCTGCGTGAAGCCGTGGTCCAGGCCGTGGAAGCGGATGGCTGCGACGCGGTGCTGGTGCTGCATGGCACCGACACCCTGGCCTACAGCGCGGCGGCCATGAGCTTCCAGCTGCTGGGCCTGCCGGCGCCCGTGCTGTTCACCGGTTCCATGCTGCCCGCCGGTGTGCCGGACAGCGACGCCTGGGAAAACATCAACGGCGCCCTGCTGGCCCTGGGGCAGGGCCTGCCAGCCGGCGTGCAGCTGTATTTCCACGGCGAGCTGCTGGCGCCGACCCGCTGCGCGAAAATCCGCAGCTTCGGCCGCAACCCCTTCGCCGCCCTCAAGCGCCGTGGTGGCGTGGCCGCGGCCGGGCAACTGCCAGCAGCCCTGGGCTACCACCAGCCCAAAGCCCTGGCCAAGGTAGCGGTGCTGCCGCTGTTCCCCGGCTTCGGCGCTGAGCCGCTGAACGCGGTGCTGGCCAGCGGCGTGCAGGGCGTGGTGCTGGAGTGCTACGGCAGCGGCACCGGCCCGTGCGATAACCCCGGCTTCATTGCCGCGCTGCAGGCCGCCCAGGCCAACGGCGTGGTCATCGTGGCCGTGACCCAGTGCCACGAAGGCGGCGTGGAGTTCGACGTCTACGAGGCCGGCAGCGGCCTGCGTACCGCCGGCGTGCTGGCCGGTGGCGGCATGACCCGCGAAGCGGCGTTCGGCAAGCTGCATGCGTTGCTCGGCGCTGGCCTGCCGGTGGCCGAGGTGCGCCGCCTGGTGGAGCTGGATTTGTGTGGTGAGTTAGCCTAGCCGGTAACGAGAGGCACGCTCCTTGCTCGGTATCCGCCAGGTTCCCGTCGGATATCGAGCATGCTCCATTCCCACCTCACCACCCTCAACGCCGTCTCGCTGGTGCTCAACACCTTCAAATCCGAAGGCCTGAGCAGCGAAGCGCTGCTGGCAGGCAGCGGCATCAGCCCCGCCGACCTGAGCCGCGCCGACCCACGCATCACCACCAGCCAGGAAATGCAGGTGTGCGCCAATGCCGTGGCCCTGCGCGAGGAAATCGGCCTGGAACTGGGCCGGCGCATGCACGTTTCCGCCTACGGCATGCTCGGCTACGCCCTGCTGTCCAGTGCCACTTTCGGTGACGCCCTGCGTCTGGCGCTGCAATATCCGGCACTGCTGGGAACACTTTTCCACCTGCAACTCAAGGGCGATGGCGAGCGCATCTGGTTCAGCGCCAGCCATTACACCGACAGCCCCGCCCTGGCGGTATTCAACGCCGAGCTGTGCATGACGTCCTTGAAGGTGATCTGCGACGACCTGCTGGGCCACCCCCTGCCCTTGCTGGCCGCGCGCTTTGCCCATCCCGCCCCCCGCTACCACCACGGCTATGCCGAGACCTTCGATTGCCCGATGCATTTCGAGGCCTGCGACCATGCCTTTGCCTTCGACAAGGCCTGGCTGGACCAGCCACTGCCCCTGGCCGACCCGGTCACCCACCGCGCCATGGCCGAGCGCTGCCGCGTGCAGAACCTGGAGTTCACCGGGCGCCAGGCCTGGCTGGGGCGCATTCGCCAACTGCTTGAAGCGCAGCTGGCCGATGCACCTGGCCTGGACGGCCTGGCGCGGCAGATGAACTGCTCGGCGCGCACCCTGCGCCGCCACCTCAGCGACGTGGGCAGCAGCTACCAGGACCTACTCGACCAACTGCGCTTCGAGCGCGCCAAGCACCTGCTGGCCGACAAGCAGGTCCCCATCTACCGCATTGCCGAGACCCTGGGCTTCAGCGAAACCGCCAGTTTCCGCCATGCATTCGTACGCTGGAGCGGCGTGGCGCCGAGCCATTTCCGCGCCTGATTGGTGCGCCGGGCGTCAAACGGGGGCGAAATCCGGTCAGCACGCTTGGCCATATCGATCCCCTTTTGGCCGTTCCCGACGTTCCCGATTCACCGTTGGCACATCAAGAATGGAGCCCTGATTCAGCCACCGGAGAACAAGAAAATGCTGACGATTTATTCGGACGACCACCACCTGCACCACGGCCGCTGCGAGCTGATCGACGGGCAACTGATGCCCTGCTTCGAGATGCCCTCGCGCGCCGACCATGTGCTGCAGCGGGTCAAGGACCGTGAGCTGGGCCCGGTGCAGGCACCCAAGGACTTTGGCCGCGCACCCATCGAGCGCATTCACGACAAGGGCTACCTGGACTTCTTCCAGGGTGCCTGGCAGCGCTGGACCGAGATGGGCCGCGAGGACGACATCATGCCGTTCACCTGGCCGGCCCGTACCCTGCGCGCCATCAAGCCCACCACCCTGCTGGGCGAGCTGGGCTACTACTCCTTCGACGGCGGCGCGCCGATCACCGCCGGCACCTGGCAAGCCGCCTACAGCGCCGCCCAGGTCGCCCTGACCGCCCAGGCCGCCATGCAGGCCGGCGCCTACAGCGCCTTCGCCCTGTGCCGGCCACCGGGGCACCACGCTGCCAGCGACGTGATGGGCGGCTACTGCTACCTGAACAACGCCGCCATCGCCGCCCAGGCCTTCCTCGACCAGGGCCACCAGCGCGTGGCGATCCTCGACGTCGACTACCACCACGGCAACGGCACCCAGGCCATTTTCTACCCGCGCAGCGACGTGTTCTTCGCCTCGATCCACGGCCACCCGGAGTTCGAATTCCCGTTCTTCCTGGGTTATGCCGATGAAGTGGGCGAAGGCGCCGGCGAAGGGTTCAACGTCAACTACCCGTTGCCCGCTGGCAGCGCCTGGGACGTATGGGGCGCGGCCCTGGATGCCTCCTGCCAGCGCATCGACGACTACGCGCCGGACGTGATCATCGTGTCCCTGGGCGTGGACACCTTCAAGGATGACCCTATTTCGCAGTTCAAACTGGACAGCCCCGACTACCTGAACATGGGCAAGCGCATCGCCGCCCTGGGCAAGCCGACGCTGTTCGTGATGGAAGGCGGCTATGCCGTGGAAGAGATCGGCATCAACGCCGTGAACGTGCTGGAAGGTTTCGAACGCGCCCTCAAGGAACGCCAACATGCATAAGTTCAAGCAAGCCCTGTGCGCCCTGGCCCTGGCCTGTGGTGCAGCCCACGCCGACGAGCCACGCACCCTGAAGGTGTACAACTGGTTCGACTACATCACCCCGCAGACGCTGGTGGACTTCCAGAAGGACGACAACGTCAAGCTGGTGTACGACATCTTCGACACCAACGAGGCCCTGGAAGCCAAGCTGCTGACCGGCAATTCCGGCTACGACGTGGTGGTGCCGTCCAACGTGTTCCTCGCCAAGCAGATCGAGGCCGGGGTGTTCCAGCCGCTGGACCGCAGCAAGCTGACCAACTTCGAGCACCTGGACCCCAAGCTGATGAAGCTGCTGGAGCTCAATGACCCGGGCAACAAGTACGCCGTGCCGTATATGTACGGCACCATCCTGATCGGCTTCAACCCTGCCAAGGTCAAGCAGGTGCTGGGCGACAACGCCCCGGTGGACAGCTGGGACCTGCTGTTCAACGAGGACAACATCAAGAAGCTCAAGCAGTGCGGCGTAGCCATGCTCGACTCGCCCTCGGAGATTCTGCCGCTGGCCTTGCAGCACTTGGGCCTGGACCCCAACTCCAGCAACCCGGCCGACTACAAGAAGGCCGAGGCGCTGATGATGAAGATCCGCCCGTACATCACCTATTTCCATTCATCCAAGTACATGGCTGACATCGCCAACGGCGACATCTGCGTGGCCGTGGGCTACTCGGGCAGCTTCTCCCAGGCCGCCAACCGCGCCCGCGATGCCAAGAATGGTGTGGTGGTGGACATGCGCCTGCCCAAGGAAGGCGCGCCGATCTGGTTCGACATGCTGGCCATCCCCAAGGGCGCGGCCAACCCCGAGGATGCGCATAAATTCATCAACTACCTGCTGCAACCCCAGGTGATCGCGCCGATCAGCGACTTCGTCGGCTACCCCAACCCCAACAAGGACGCTACTGCCAAGGTCTCGGAAGCGATCCGCACCAACCCGAACCTGTACCCCACTGACGAGATGATGGCCAAGCTGTATACGCTGAAGCCATTGCCCCACGACGCGGAACGGGCGCGCACACGGGCATGGACCAAGATCAAGTCGGGTACCTGACCCCACCCCCCCGTAGCAGCTGCCGCAGGCGGCGTCCGGCCTTGACGCGCAATAACTGCCAATACCGCGGCGCCTGGGACGCGGCCCAGGGCCGCTGCTACGGGGCCCAGGCTTGGCGTAAACGGGATAGGGCGGTCACGGTGGCCGCCTCATCCACCGCCGCAAACCCCAGCACCAGCCCCGCCCGGTTATCCACCGGCCCGTTCGAATCTTCCAGCCAGTAATGGCTCAGGGCGTTCACCTCCACCCCCACCGCTTCCGCTTGCGCCACCAACTCCTGCTCCCGCGCCAGCGTATCCACCGGAATGGTCAGGTGCAGGCCAGCGGAGACGCTCGGCAGCGGGCCGATTCCGGGGATATCCACAGGCCAGTTGTTCAGCAATGCGTCCCTGCGCGCCAGCGCGGCACGGCGCATGCGGCGGATGTGGCGCTGGAAGTGGCCGTCGGCGATGAAGCGGGCCATGACCCGCTGGGTGCCGATTTCCGAGTGCCGCAGCGTTACCCCGCGCTTGCGCGAGAACGCATTCACCAGCGCTGGCGGCACCACCAGGTAACCCAAGCGCAGCGCCGGGAAGGCGACTTTGCCAAAGGTGCCCACGTAGAGCACGCGGCCACTGCGGTCCAGCGCTGCCAAGGGCGCCAGGGGGGCGCCGCTGTAGCGGTACTCGCCGTCGTAGTCGTCCTCGACGATCCAGCCCTGGGTGCGTTCGGCCCACTCCAGCAGGGCCAGGCGCCGCGCCAGGCTGAGGGTTACTCCCGTGGGATATTGGTGCGCGGGGGTGACATAGGCCATGCGGCAACCCTCGATGCCATCCAGTGCCGAGCACACCAGGCCCTCCTGATCCACCGCCACGCCGGCCAGCCTGGCACCGGCATTGGCGAAGGCATGCCCGGCGGCCCGGTAGCCTGGATTTTCGATGGCAACGGTGTCGCCAGCGTCCACCAGCAACTGTGCACAAAGTGCTATGGCCTCCTGCGCACCGGTGGTGATCAGAATTTGTTCAGCGCCGCAGTTCAGGCCGCGAGAACTGCGCAGGTAGGCGGCTATCAGCCCGCGCAGCGTGAGGTCACCGGCCGGATCACCGTAGCCCAGCAACTCGGGGTCGGGTGCACGCCAGAAAGCCGCGTAAAGCTTGGCCCACGTGGCAAACGGGAACAGGTCGAACGCTGGTACGCCTACCCGAAACGCCCGTGGCGGCCCGCTGCGCAGGGGCGACAAGTGGTGTTCATCCAACAGCTTTAAGGCCTCACTGTGGATAACTTTACTGGATGAAAAGCCAGTATTTTCAGGCGAATTTGTGGATAACCCTGTGGATATACCCCGGTATAACCCTGTGGACAGTTTTGTGGATAGTTTTTCTGGCGGATGCTCCAACACCGCCACGTAGGTGCCGTCCCCTACCCTGCCCTCCAGGTAGCCTTCGGCGTACAACTGGTCGTAGGCACGCACCACGGTGTTGCGCGACACCCCCAGGGCGTTGGCCAGGTCGCGGGTAGCAGGCATGCGCGTGCCGCTGGCCAGGCGGCCATCCAGCACCCGTTCGCGCAGGGCCTGGTACAGCCCGCGGCTGAGGCCACGGGCCGCGTCCAGATGGATGCCGGCCGGGTCGAAGGGCAACGCTGGCGAGGTGATTGGCACGCTAATGGTCCTATGAAAATGACAGGTAATGGATCTTACAAAGGTCCAATCCACTGCCTAGGATAGGCACACACGCCGAGGATTTTCGAGCCATGTATCTACCCGCCGCTTTCCACGACCAGGACATCGAACGTCTGCAGCAGCAGATGCAAGACTGCCGCCTGGCGATTGTTGTCACCCACGGCGACAGCGGCCTGCAGGCCAGCCACGTGCCGTTGCTGCTGGACCGTGCCGCCGGCCCTTTCGGCACCCTGCGCGGCCACCTGGCCCGGGCCAACCCGCAATGGCAGGACCTGGCCAATGGCAGCGAAGCGCTGGTGATATTCAGCGGTGCCGACGCCTATGTCAGCCCGAACTTCTACCCCAGCAAGGCCGAGCACGGCAAAGCGGTACCGACCTGGAATTTCCTGGCGGTGCATGCCACTGGCACGGCCGAGGTGTTCAGCGACGCCGAGCGCCTAAGGGCGCTGGTCAGCCAGCTCACTGACCGCCACGAGGCGGGCCAGGCCAAGCCCTGGGCCGTGAATGACGCCCCCGCCGACTACTTGCAAAGCATGCTCAAGGCCATCGTCGGCTTCGAGCTGCCCATCAGCCGCCTGGAAGGCAAGCGCAAGCTCAGCCAGAACCGCAGCGCCGAGGACATCGCCGGCGTGCGCCAGGGCCTCGCGGCCAGCATCGATCCCCTGGACAACGCCGTTGCCCAGCTCATGAGTGAATAAGGAGCCACCATGTCATCCGTTGAAATTCGCCCGGTCACCGTAGCTGACAAGGAACACTGGTTGCCCCTGTGGCAAGGCTACCTGCGTTTCTATGCAACCGAGCTGGCGCAGCAGGTCACCGACAGCACCTGGCAACGTCTGCTGGACCCCACCGAAACCACCAACGCCGCGCTGGCGTGGAAGGACGGGCGCGCCATCGGCATGGTCAACTTCATCTACCATCGTTCCAACTGGTCGATCGAGAACTCCTGCTATCTGCAGGACCTGTTCGTCAGTGAACACGCGCGCGGGCTGGGCGTTGGGCGCAAGCTGATCGAGCATGTGTACGGCACCGCGGCCGCCGCAGGCTGCGTCAAGGTCCACTGGCTGACCCACGAGACCAACGCCACCGCCATCCAGCTGTACGAACGCATCGCCGAACGCCCCGGCTTCATACAATTTCGCAAAGCACTGTAGGAATTGACCATGTCCAACCCCGTTGTCGACTGGCAACCCGCCGTCGAACCCAGTGGCTCCACCTTGCAAGGTCGCTTCGTGCGCCTGGAAAAACTCGACGTCGGCCACCACGGCGACCAGCTGTGGGCTGCGCTGCAGGGCCCCGACCCGAAACTCTGGGACTACCTGCCCTACGGCCCCTTCACCGAGCGCGGGCTGTTCGATGCCTGGCTCAAGGGCCAGGCGGCCAGCAGCGATCCGTTGTTCTACACGGTTATCGACAGCACCACCGGCAAGGCCGAGGGCATCCTCAGCCTGATGTCCATCGTGCCGGAGCATGGCCGTATCGAGATCGGCCACGTGGCCTTCGGCGCCCCCATGCAGCGCACACCGAAAAGCACCGAGGCCGTGTACCTGCTGGCAAAGCTGGCGTTCGCCCTCGGCAACCGCCGCCTGGAGTGGAAGTGCAACAATGCCAATGCCCGCTCCAAGCAGGCCGCCGAGCGCCTGGGCTTCACCTTCGAAGGGGTGTTCTGGCAGCACATGATCGTCAAGGGCTGCAACCGCGACACCGCCTGGTATTCGATTACCGACGGCCAGTGGCCGGCGGTGCATGCGGCGTTCGATGCCTGGCTGGCGGATGCCAACCAGGGTGCCAATGGCCAGCTCAAAAGCTTGAGCGAACTGCGAACGGCCCGCCGTTAAATTATTTCAATTTGTACGGTTAAATATAGCTGTAAACACACATCGCTATATAGGACGGCCTCCCAATTACAAAAAGGCCGTCCGTCATGCTTCCGTCCCCGTCCCGCCTAGCCTGCGCCCTGTCCATCCTCAGCCTGGGGATAACTCAAGCCAACGCCACGGTCATCAGCACGCCCACCACTGATTCGCAGACGCTGACCGGGGAAAAGACCCTGACCGTGACCAGTACCGGCAGCATCACCACCAGCGGCAAGGCGCTGAGCCTCAAGGATCCCACCACGGGCGCTGGCGTGGTTGTGGATAACGCCGGCAGTATCATATCCACAGGTGGCCGCGCCATCGACAGCAGCGGCAGCGAGACTGCGGGGCGCATCTACAGCTTCATCAACCGCGCCGGCGGCTTGATCCAGGGCTACGACGACGCACTGCGCATCAACAGCAACTTTCCCACAGGCAGCGTATTGATCGATAACAGCGGCACTATCCGCTCCAGCACCGGCCAGGGGATAGACCTGGACAGCCTGCGCAGCGCCGGTACCACCACGACCATCATCAACCGCGAAGGCGGCCTGATTCGCGGTGACGCCAGCGACGGCATGAAGACCGGCGGCAATGCGACGATCATCAACTACGGAGAGATATCCACAGGCGATTCGCTCACTGATGCGCAGAAATACGATGGTGTGGACGTCGATTCGGCCACCGGCGTGACTGTGTATAACTACGGCACTATCAGCGGTGGCCGACATGGCATTACCACTGACCTGGGGGCCACGCTCTACAACCACGGCGAACTCACGGGCCGTAATGGTTCAGGCTTCGGCTCGGACGGCGACGGCACTGTGTATAACTTTGGCACCATCACCGGTGCGTACGCGGGCCTGAAAGCCAACGGCGATGGCGACGGTGTGGATATCGATGGCATTGGCCATGTGGAAAACCACGGCACCATCCAGGGCACGGGGGCCGGGGGTGTGGATAAGAATGGCTTCGCTAACGGCAGCGAGGGCATTGCCATGGGTGGCGGCTATATCTACAACGCCAGCGGCGCGCTGATCAGCGGCGCCAATAACGGCATTCTGGTGGATGACGGCAGCGGTGGATCCGGCGTGGGGGCCCTGACCCTGATCAACCAGGGCACCATCCAGGGCCTGGACGGCTTCGGCATCCAGTTGGTGGGCGAATTCGACGACAAGGTCACCAACGCCGGCCTGATCAGCGGCAGCAACGGCCTGGCCCTGGACCTTGGCGGCGGCAATGACACCCTCACCCTGCTCAGCGGCAGCCGCTTCGAGGGCCTGGTGGACGGTGGCAGCGGCTACGACCGGCTGGTGATGGACGATGCCAGCGGCGGCAGCTTCGGCGCCAGCCGCAATTTCGAATGGCTGCAGGTGAACCAGGGCACCTGGACCCTGACCGGCACCGGCGATTTCAGCGACGGCGGCGAGATATCCACAGGCGCCACGCTGATCAACCAGGGCAGCATCGCCGGCACCCTGACCGTGGACAACGGCGGCACCTATGCCGGCGGCGGCAGCGTCGGCAACCTGCTGGTGAACGGCACCCTGCTGACCAGCACCGCCTTGGGCACCGCCAATGTCACCGGCAACCTGGCCTTCGGCAGCGGCGCTACCCTGGCCTATGGTGTGAACGCCGACGGCAGCAGCGCCCCCGTACAGGTGGGCGGCACCGCCACGCTCACCGGCGCCACGCTTGAAGTGGTGCCCAGCACTGGCGACTACCCCTGGAAAAGCCACTACACGGTGCTTGAGGCCGGCACCATCGAAGGCACCTTCGCCAAGGTCACCAGTGACTACGCGTTCCTGACCCCAACCCTGAGCTATACCGCCACCCAGGTCGGGCTGGACTACAACCGCAATGACATCGCCTTCAGCGATTACGCCACCACGGGCAACGGCGCCAGCGCCGCACGCAGCCTGGGTGGGCTGGACCAGAACAGCACGCTGTACAACGCACTGCTCAACACCTCTACCCGTACGGCCTCCGCCGCCATCGAGCAACTGGCGGGCGGCAGCAACGCCAGCCTGGCCGCAGCCACCCTGAGCGGCAGCGCCCAGGTGGGCAGCACCATGCTCGCGGCCATGCAGCAGATGGGCGGCACCGCCGGCCTGCTGGTGGGCCAGAACGACCAGGACACGCCGGCCCTGGCCGCCAACGGCGTACCGGACAGCGCCCGCAACCTCAACGACCCCAACGCCCAGGGCCGCCTGTGGCTGCAAGGGTTGGGCAGCTACGGCAAGCTGGACGGCAAGGACGGCGCCAGCGCCCTCACCCAGCGCACCAAGGGCAGCGTGATCGGCGCCGACTGGGCTGCCACCCCGGCCTGGCGCCTGGGTGTGCTGGGCGGCTACTCGAAGACTGACCTGGACACCAGCGGCGTCGAGGGTTCGGTGGACAGCTGGCACCTGGGTGCCTACGCCCTGCGCCAGGACGGGCCGCTGGCGCTGCGCCTGGGCGCCGCCTACAGCCACCACGATGGCCGCAGCCGCCGCAGCGTGGCGTTCGATGGCTTTACCGACAGCCCCAAGGGCGACTACAACGCCGACAGCCAGCAGGCCTTCGCCGAATTGGGCTACAGCCTGGGCAGCGGCCGCCTGAGTGCCGAACCCTTCGCCACCCTGGGCTACCAGCGCTACCACCGCGACGCCTATCAGGAGAAAGGCGGCGCCGCGGCGCTGGATGTCAGCGCCCAGACCCAGGACAACGTCAGCAGCACCTTCGGCGTACGCGTGGCGCACCTGGGTACCCTGGCCAACGGCATGAGCATTACCCCGCGGGCCAGCCTGGGCTGGCGCCATACCTATGGGGATGTGGACAGCGAGACGCGCCAGGCCTTCCTGTCCGGCGGCACCGGCTTCAGCGTGCAGGGCACGGCGCTGGACCGCGACAGCCTGCTGGCCGAGGCCGGGCTGGACGTGGGCATTACCGCGCGGCAGACGTTGGGCGTGGCATACAGCGGGGAATATGGCAGCAACAGCCGCAATCACGCCGTCATAGGCCAATGGCAACTGAAATTCTGAACCTGTAGGCGCTGCCGTCAGGCTGCGCTGGTCCTGGCGTACGCTGCGTATCTCCAGCGAGGCATAGGGCCAGCGCAGCCTGCGGCAGCGGCTACAGGGTTGCGTGCAGCAGAATAAAAAAGGGAGGCCGAGGCCTCCCAGAGGTTAAACGTTGATCAACCCACGATCTCGATCAGAATCTCGCCCGGGTTCACCCGGTCGCCCTTGGCGATGTGGATGGCGGTCACCTTGCCGGCGATAGGCGCCTGCACTTCGGTCTCCATCTTCATCGCTTCAGTGATCAGCAACGCCTGGCCGGCCTTGACGGTGTCGCCTTCCTTGACCAGCACATCGACGATGTTGCCCGGCATGGTGGTGCTGACGTGGCCCGGCTCGCTGGCCTGCTTGCGCTTGCCAATGCCGCCGCCGACGAATTCGTTGAGCGGTTCGAACACCACTTCTTCCGGCATGCCGTCGATGGACAGGTAGAAGTGGCGCTTGCCTTCGGCCTTCACGCCCACGCCGGTGATGTCCACCCGGTAGGTTTCGCCGTGCACGTCGATGACGAACTCGGTAGGCACGCCTTCGCCACTCGCCGAAGGCGCCTTGCCCGGCTCTGGAATCGGCAGCAACACTTCAGGAGTGAGCTTGCCGGCAGCGCGTTCCTCGAGGAACTTGCGGCCAATGTCCGGGAACATGGCGTAAGTGAGCACGTCTTCTTCAGAGGTCGCCAGGGTGCCGATTTCGCCGCGCAGGCGCACCATCTCGGGCTTGAGCAGGTCGGCCGGGCGCACGTCGATCACTTCTTCGCTGCCGATGGCCTGGCGGCGCAGCTGCTCGTTGACCTGGCCAGGGGCCTGGCCGTAGCCGCCCTGCAGGTACAGCTTCACCTCGTTGGTGATGGTCTTGTAGCGCTCGCCGGCCAGCACGTTGAAGAACGCCTGGGTGCCAACGATTTGCGAGGTCGGGGTCACCAGCGGCGGGAAGCCCAGGTCTTCGCGAACGCGCGGGATCTCGGCCAGCACTTCGTTCATGCGGTTGAGGGCGCCCTGCTCCTTGAGCTGGTTGGCCAGGTTGGAAATCATCCCGCCCGGCACCTGGTTGACCTGCACCCGGGTATCGACGGCGGTGAATTCGCTTTCAAACTGGTGATATTTCTTACGCACGGCGTAGAAGTACAGGCCGATTTCCTGCAGCAGTTCCAGGCTCAGGCCGGTGTCGAACTCGCTGCCTTTCAGCGCCGCAACCATGGACTCGGTGCCAGGGTGGCTGGTGCCCCAGGCGAAGCTGGAGATGGCGGTGTCGATATGGTCGGCGCCGTTTTCCACTGCTTTCAGCTGGCACATGGCAGCCAGGCCGGCGGTGTCGTGGGAGTGGATGAACACCGGCAGCGACTGCTCGGCCTTCAGCGCGCGCACCAGTTCGCCGGTGGCGTATGGGGTCAGCAGGCCGGCCATGTCCTTGATGGCGATGGAGTCGCAGCCCATGGCTTCCATCTTCTTGGCCTGGGCCACGAACGCGTCGATGGTGTGCACCGGGCTGGTGGTGTAGGCGATAGTGCCCTGGGCGTGCTTGCCCGCAGCCTTCACGGCCTCGATGGCCACGCGCAGGTTACGCACGTCGTTCATGGCGTCGAAGATGCGGAACACGTCGATGCCGTTGACCGCGGCCTTGGCCACGAACGCCCGCACCACGTCGTCGCTGTAGTGGCGGTAGCCCAGCAGGTTCTGGCCGCGCAGGAGCATTTGCAGGCGGGTGTTGGGCAAGGCGGCGCGCAGCTTGCGCAGGCGCTCCCACGGGTCTTCCTTGAGGAAGCGCACGCAGGCATCGAAGGTGGCGCCGCCCCAGACTTCCAGCGACCAGTAGCCGACCTTGTCGAGCTTGTCGCAGATGGGCAGCATGTCTTCAGTGCGCATGCGGGTCGCCAGCAGGGACTGGTGGGCGTCGCGCAGGATTGTGTCGGTAACGAAGATTTTCTTGGACATTATGGGGTTCCTCACAGGCCTGCGTGGGCGGCGATGGCGGCGGCGATGGCCAGGGCCAGCTCTTCGGGTTTGCGCTTGATCGAGTAGTTGGTCAGTTCAGGGTGGGCTTCGACGAAGCTGGTGTTGAACTGGCCGCTACGGAATTCGGGGTTGCGAAGGATTTCCTGGTAGTACGCGGCGGTGGTCTTCACCCCCTGCACACGCATGTCGTCCAGTGCCCGCAGGCCGCGGTCCATGGCTTCTTCCCAGGTCAGGGCCCACACCACCAGTTTCAGGCACATCGAGTCGTAGAACGGCGGGATGGTGTAGCCGGTGTAGATCGCCGTGTCGGTGCGCACGCCCGGGCCGCCGGGGGCGTAGTAGCGGGTGATCTTGCCGAAGCTGGGCAGGAAGTTGTTCTTCGGGTCCTCGGCGTTGATGCGGAACTGCAACGCGAAGCCACGGTGGTGAATGTCTTCCTGTTTCACCGACAACGGCAGGCCGGAGGCCACGCGAATCTGCTCGCGGACGATGTCGATGCCGGTGATTTCCTCGGTGATGGTGTGTTCCACCTGCACCCGGGTGTTCATTTCCATGAAGTACACCTCGCCCTCGGCGAGCAGGAACTCCACGGTGCCGGCGTTCTCGTAGCCCACGGCCTTGGCGGCGCGCACGGCCAGGTCGCCGATGTAGGCGCGCTGCTCGGGGGTGAGCTGCGGGCTGGGGGCGATCTCGATAAGCTTCTGGTTGCGGCGCTGGATCGAGCAGTCGCGCTCGAACAGGTGCACCACGTTGCCGAAGCTGTCACCCAGGATCTGCGCCTCGATGTGCTTGGGATTGACGATGCATTTTTCCAGGAACACTTCCGCCGAGCCGAAGGCCTTGGTGGCTTCGGAAATCACGCGGGGGAAGTTCTGCTCCAGCTCTTCGCGGCTGTTGCAGCGGCGGATACCACGGCCGCCGCCACCGGAAGTGGCCTTGAGCATCACCGGGTAACCGATGCGGTCGCCTTCGGCCAGGGCTTCCTCGATGTCGGCGACGTTGCCCTCGGTGCCCGGGGTGACCGGCACGCCGGCCTTGATCATGCTGCGGCGGGCTTCGGTCTTGTCACCCATGCGGCGGATGACTTCGGCCGAAGGGCCGATGAATTTGACGCCGCGTTCGGCGCAGATGTCGGCCAGCTCGGCGTTTTCCGAGAGGAAACCGTAACCGGGGTGCAGGGCATCGCAGCCGGTTTCCACCGCCAGGTTCACCAGCTTGCGCGGGTTCAGGTAACCGGCCAGCGGCTCGGCGCCAATGCTGTGGGCCTCGTCGGCACGTTTCACGTGCAGGGCGTGGCGATCGGCGTCGGAATAGATCGCGACGGAGCGAATGCCCATCTCGGCGCAGGCACGCACGATTCGTACGGCAATTTCACCACGGTTGGCGATCAGGATCTTTTTTATCACTTGGATGTTCCTCGACCGTTGACTAACAGACCGGCAAAACCGGTCGGCGCATGACCCGGCCCGCTCGGCCAGTCGCACCTTCACAGTAGCGCCGTGTAACAATTAACAAAAATCAATATTTGTTAGGTCAGCCATAAAGGAAGCCTTATAGTCAGGCGACCATGGCGCGGCAACGAGGACTACATCATGCGTAAGTCATTGATGCGTATGACATTACGGCAACTTCAGATCTTCAACGAAGTCTGCGACCTACGGTCTTACAGCCGCGCTGCAGAGGAAATGTCGCTGACCCAGCCCGCGGTCAGCCTGCAAATTCGTCAGCTGGAAGAGCTGGTTGGCCAGCCATTGTTCGAATATGTGGGCAAAAAACTCTATTTGACCGAGGCAGCCGAAGCGCTGCAGCGCGCCAGCCGCGACATCTTCGGGCGCCTGGAAAGCTTCGACATGCAGCTGTCGGACATGCAGGGCTCGCTGCAAGGCCAGCTGAAACTGGCGGTGGAATCCAGCGCCAAGTACTTCGTGCCGCACCTGTTCGCCGCGTTCAAGCGCCAACACCCTGAGGTCAACCTTAGCCTGACCGTGTGCAACCGTGCACAGGCCATCCGTCGCCTGTCGGATAACCGCGACGACCTGATCATCATGTCGATGGTGCCCCAGGACATGGGGCTGGAATTCATGCCGTTCCTCAACAACCCCATCGTCGCCGTGGCGCCGCCGGATCACCCGCTGTGCAAGCTGGAACGCCTGCGCCTGCAGGACCTGGAGCCGCACACGCTGCTGATGCGCGAGCAGGGCTCGGGCACGCGCAAGGCCTGCGAGGAGTATTTCAAGGAGAAGCGCGTGCACTTCACCCAGACCATCGAGGTGGCCAACGCCGACGCCCAGCGCGAAAGCGTCATCGCCGGGCTTGGCCTGGCCCTGTTGACCCGCCATGCGTTGAACATGGAGTTGGCCACGGGGGTGCTCAAGGAACTACCGGTCGAAGAACTGCCGCTTTATCGCAGTTGGTGCATCGTGCAGGCCAAGGCCAAGCGGCTATCGCCGGTGGCACTGGCCTTTCAGGCGTTCATCCGCATGGAACGGGCGCAGATCACCGCCCTGGCTGAACGTTTTTCTGGACGTTTGCCGACGTTGCCTGCCAGTAATTGATAGATTCAAGATCGGGAAAATCAGAGATTTCCTGCAGCAGGCGGCGCTGCTCGGAGTAGCTTTCGATTGCGCGGCGGAATTCCATGCGGCGCTGGTCTTCCTGCTGGCGCTTGGTCTTGTTGGTGCCTTGGTCCTGCGAGCCATCGAAGTAACGAGCCATTGCGTCTCTCCCAGTTCGAGTGCGGGGACTTCAGACTGGGCTTGGGCGGTTACGATTTGTGGGCGCGGGGATGACGGTTCGGTTAAATCGCACCCGTAGCAGCGGCCCCAGGCCGCGTCAAAGGCGCCGCGCAATAGCCGGTCTACATCCTGTGGGAGCTGGCTTGCCAGCGAGCTGTTGGGGCCATAAAAGCTCGCTGGCAAGCCAGCTCCCACAAGACAGCTGCGGATACGGGATATTTCAGTCGTCGAGGGCTTTGACCGACTTGGGCGACAGCCGCAGGCTGCGCAAGCTGCGCTTCACGCTCTTGAGGTGGTTGACCAGGCTCGGGCCGCGCGCCATGGCCACGCCCATGGCCAGCACGTCGATCACCACCAGGTGGGCGATGCGCGAGGTCAGCGGGGTGTAGATCTCAGTGTCTTCGTGCACGTCGATGGCCAGGTTCACCGTGGACAACTCGGCCAACGGCGTCTGGCTGGGGCACAGGGTGATCAGCGTGGCGCCGCTTTCGCGCACCAGGTTGGCAGTAATCAGCAGGTCCTTGGAGCGCCCCGACTGCGAGATGCAGATGGCCACGTCACCGGGCTTCAGGGTCACGGCCGACATGGCCTGCATGTGCGGGTCGGAATAGGCCGCCGCGGTCAGCAGCAGGCGGAAAAACTTGTGCTGGGCATCGGCCGCCACTGCGCCGGACGCGCCAAAGCCGTAGAACTCGACGCGCTGGGCCTGGGCCATGGCGGTCACCGCGCGCTGCAGCGCCTGCGGGTCGAGGTGCTCGCGCACCTCCATCAGGGTGTGCAGGGTGGTGTCGAAGATCTTCAGGCTGTAGTCGGCTACCGAGTCGTCTTCATGAATGGCGAACTGGCCGAAACTGGCGCCGGCGGCCAGGCTCTGCGCCAGCTTGAGCTTGAGGTCCTGGAAGCCCGAGCAGCCGATCGCGCGGCAGAAGCGCACGATGGTCGGCTCGCTGATGCCAACGTTGTGGGCAAGGTCCGCCATGGAGCTGTGCATCACGGCCGCGGGGTCGAGCAGCACGTGGTCGGCGACTTTGAGCTCCGACTTGCGTAACAGGTGGCGAGACTGGGCGATGTGTTGCAACAGGTTCAATGGAGGAGACTCGTTCAGGATCGGAAGACCGATGTAGCTTTCTTGTAGTTATACTACATGACCTGCGACACGCCCAGCTAAACGATAGTCAAGTTCGCGAATGAACCTGGCCAAGCTGCCCGCGATAATCCGGGTCTTGCTCCAGCAACCCGCCAAAAGCCTGGGCTTCCACCGGTTTGCTGATCAGGTAACCCTGGATTTCGTCACATCCATGAGCGTTCAAAAACGAAAGTTGCTCGTGCGTTTCAACACCTTCAGCCACCACTTTCAGTTGCAGGCTGTGGGCCATGGCAATGATGGCGCGGGTGATGGCCGCATCTTCACTACCTTCGGCCAACCCGCGAATGAACGCCTGGTCGATCTTCACGTAATCCACCGGGAAGCGCTTGAGGTAGCTAAGGGAAGAGTAGCCGGTTCCGAAGTCGTCGATGGCTAGTTTTATCCCCAGGGCCTGCAGCTGGTGGAAGGTGGCAATGATGTGCTCGACGCTGTCCAGCAATTGGCTTTCGGTCAGCTCCAACTCGAGGAATTGCGGTGCCAGCCCGGTGTCGCTGAGCACCTGGCGCACCAGGCTGACCAGCTTGCCCTGGCGCAACTGGTGCACGGAGAGGTTCACTGACACGCGAATGGGCGCCAGGCCCTGGCGCTGCCATTCGCAGGCCTGCCAGCAGGCCTGGCGCAGCACCCATTCGCCGATGGGCACGATCAGGCCGGTCTCCTCGGCCAGGCCGATGAAGTCCCCGGGCGGGATCATGCCCATGGCCGGGTGGCGCCAGCGCACCAAGGCTTCGGCGCCATTGAGGCGGCCGGTGGCCAGGCACAGCTTGGGCTGGTAGTAGACCTCCAGCTGCTGCTCGTCGATGGCCTTGCGCAGTTGCTGTTCCAGCTGCAGGCGCTCCAGGGTGCTGGCCTGCAGGCTCTCGGTGTAGAACTGGAAGTTGTTGCCGCCCAGGTGCTTGGCGTGTTGCATGGCCATGATCGCCTGGCCCACCAGCGCCGAGACGTCGCGCGCGTTGTCGGGCAGCAGGCTGATGCCGATGGAAGCGCTGACGACCAATTCCTGGTTCTCGATCATCTGCGGCACGCGCAACTTGGCCAGCAGCCGGCTGGTCACCCGGGCCAGGCTGGACAGGTTGGCGTAGGCGTCGAACAACACAGCGAACTCGTCGCCAGACAGCCGCGCGATGGTGTCGGCCTCGGGCAGGGCACTGCTGATGCGCCGCGCCATCTGCTTGAGCAACTGGTCAGCGGCCTCATGGCCCATGGTCTCGTTGAGCAGCTTGAAGCGGTCCAGGTTGATGTGCAGCAGCGCCAGGCTGCGGCCGCCCTGGCGCACGCGCTGGTTGGCTTCCTGCAGGCGCTCGCGGAACAGCGCGCGGTTGGCAAGGCCGGTCAGCTCGTCGTAATGGGTGAGGAAGCGCATGCGCTCCTCGGACTCGCGCCGGGCGGACAGGTCGGCGCAGAAGGCGATGACATTGCTGATATTACCGCGATGGTCGCGCACCACGCTCAGTTGCAGCCACTGCGGGTACAGCTCGCCGTTCTTGCGCGCTTCCACCAGCTCGCCTTGCCACTGGCCGGCCTGGTGCAGGGCTTCGTCGATCTGCCGATGATGCCGGCGCGCGTCACGGCTGCACGGCAGCTCGACCACATTGCGCCCCAGCACTTCTTCGCGCGAGTAACCGGTGACCTTGATAAAGGCCTCGTTCACCGACAGCACGGCATAGTCGCTGTCGAGAATGATGATGCCTTCGCTGGCCGCCTCGAACACCATCGCCGACAACCGCTGCTGGTCTTCATGGGCCTTGCTGGCGCTGATGTCACGGCGGGTGCCGAGCATGCGCAGGACCTTGCCGGTTTCCCCGCGCTCCACCGCACGCCCGCGGTCTTCGATCCAACGCCAGCGGCCGTCGCTGTGACGCACGCGGTATTCAATGCGGTAATCCTCGGTGCGGCCCTTCATGTGTTCCACCAGGGTGCGCTTGAGGTTTGGCACATCCTCCGGGTGCAGGCGCGGCTTGAGGTGGCGGAGCATGGCGGTGACGTACTCCGGGTCCAGGCCGAACAGCTGCTGCACGTGGGTATGGTGCACTTCGTCGGACTGCAGGTCCCAGTCCCACAGGCCCAGCTCGCTGGCTTCCAGCGCCAGCGCCAGGCGCGCCTCGCTCTTGCTCAGCGCCTGGTTGGCCAGGTCCAGCTCGTGGCTGCGCTGGGCCACCCGGGTTTCCAGCCCGGCCTGGGCTTCGCGCAGCTCGCCTTCGGCACGCCGGCGCTGGTCCACCTCGCGGGCCAGTTCCTGGTTCAGCCGCGCGCTGGCGGCCTGGGCGTGCTGCAGGTTTTCGATCAGGTCCTGGTTCTGGAAGCGGCGAATCAGCCCGCGCTCGATCAGGCGGTTGACCTGCCAGGCCACCACCACCAGCGCCCCCAGCAGGATCAGGCCCAGCCAGCCCCAACCGTGCTGCGCGCCGCTGCCAATCAGGAACAGGCAGCCGATGGGCGGCAACAGGCAGGGCAAGGCGAAGCTGAGGAAGGCCGGCAGGCTGACGGCATACGCCACACTGGCCGACAGCGTGGCCGCCCCCAGCAGCCCGAACACCCAGGCTTGCTGGACGAAGCTGTCGGTGGGCACCAGCAGGATGGCGGCGCCAGCCAGGGTCAGGCCACTGACGAACGAGCCGAACAGGAACATGCGCAGCCACACTGGCTGCGACTGCCGGTCGGGAATGGCCGAATCGAAGGCGGCCACCTGGATGACCCGCATGGCCACCAGCGCGGTCAGCCACACCAGCCACACGCTCACCAGCACATAGTGCTGGGGCTCCCACAGCAGCCAGGCGCAGACCAGGCCGTTGGCGAGCATCAGCAAGGTGGGCAGCAAGGAGCCCTGGTACAGCAGGCGCGTGCGCTCGACCGCCAGTTGCGCGGCGTATTTGCGGCGTATATCCCGTTGCCCCTCCGTGGAAGCAGGACCTGAAGCGAGTGTCATAGGCAATATTCTTATTAATGTGCGGAGCCTGAACGTGCAGCGAGCATACACAAGCCCGCCGCCCCGCCACAGCCCCCGCGCAAACAGATGAAAGAGGTTATTTATCGACCGCTCGAACGCCGGGTTTGCTCCAATCTTGTCCAGCACCCTAAAATGGCCGGATGCGCGATGACCTCTCCCTTCTGCTGAATTCCCTCAACGATGCCCAACGGCAGGCCGTAGCGGCCCCGGTTGGCCGTCAGTTGGTCCTGGCCGGTGCTGGTTCCGGTAAAACCCGAGTGCTGGTGCACCGTATCGCCTGGTTGATCCAGGTCGAACAGGCGTCCCCGCACTCCATCCTGTCGGTGACCTTCACCAACAAGGCCGCAGCCGAGATGCGCCAGCGCATCGAGCAGCTGATGGGCATCAACCCGGCCGGCATGTGGGTAGGCACCTTCCACGGCCTGGCCCACCGCCTGCTGCGGGCCCACTGGCAGGAAGCGAACCTGAACCAGAACTTCCAGATCCTCGACAGCGACGACCAGCAGCGGCTGGTCAAGCGGGTGATCCGCGAGCTGGGCCTGGACGAACAGCGTTGGCCTGCCCGCCAGGCGCAATGGTTCATCAACGGCCAGAAGGACGAGGGACTGCGCCCGCAACACATCCAGGCCAGCGGCGACCTGTTCCTGGGCACCATGAAGTCGATCTACGAGGCTTACGAAGCGGCCTGCGCCCGTGCCGGCGTGATCGACTTCTCCGAGCTGCTGCTGCGCGCCCTGGACCTGTGGCGCGACCACCCCGGCCTGCTGCAGCATTACCAGCGCCGCTTCCGCCACCTGCTGGTGGACGAGTTCCAGGACACCAACGCCGTGCAGTACGCCTGGCTGCGCCTGCTGGCGCAGGGCGGCGACAGCCTGATGGTGGTGGGCGATGACGACCAGTCCATCTATGGCTGGCGTGGCGCGAAAATCGAGAACATTCACCAGTACTCCGCGGACTTCCCCGATGTGGAAACCATCCGCCTGGAGCAGAACTACCGCTCCACCGCCGGCATCCTCAAGGCTGCCAACGCCCTGATCGCCAACAACACCGGGCGCCTGGGCAAGGAGCTGTGGACCGACGGCGGCGACGGCGAACCGCTGAGCCTGTACGCAGCCTTCAACGAACACGACGAAGCGCGCTACGTGGTGGAAACCATCGAAGCAGCGATCAAGACCGGCATGTCGCGCAGCGACATCGCCATCCTGTACCGCTCCAACGCCCAGTCGCGGGTGCTGGAAGAGGCCCTGCTGCGCGAACGCATCCCGTACCGCATCTATGGCGGCCAGCGCTTCTTCGAGCGTGCCGAGATCAAGAACGCCATGGCCTACCTGCGCGTGCTGGAAGGCCGCGGCAACGACGCCGCGCTGGAACGCATCATCAACGTGCCGCCGCGCGGCATCGGCGAGAAGACCGTCGAGGCGATCCGCGACCACGCCCGTCATGCCGAGATTTCCATGTGGGAATCCATGCGCCAGCTGGTGGCCAACAAGGGCCTGACCGGCCGCGCCGGCAATGCCCTGGGCGCGTTCATGGAGCTGATCGAGAATCTGGCCGCCAAGGTCATGGAGATGCCCCTGCACTTGATGACCCAGACCGTCATCGAGCAGTCGGGGCTGATCATCTATCACCAGGAAGAAAAAGGTGAAAAGGGCCAGGCACGGGTAGAAAACCTTGAGGAACTGGTCAGCGCCGCGCGCAACTTCGAGACCGCCCCGGAGGACGAAGAACTGACGCCCCTGGCGGCGTTCCTTGGCCACGCGTCGCTGGAAGCCGGCGACACCCAGGCCGACGAGCATGAAGACAGCGTGCAGTTGATGACCCTGCACAGCGCCAAGGGCCTGGAGTTCCCCCACGTGTTCCTGGTGGGCATGGAAGAAGGCCTGTTCCCGCACAAGATGAGCCTGGAAGAGCCCGGCCGCCTTGAAGAGGAACGCCGCCTGGCCTACGTGGGCATCACCCGCGCCATGCAGCAGCTGGTGATGACCTACGCCGAGACCCGCCGCCTGTACGGCAGCGAGACCTACAATAAGGTCTCGCGTTTCGTGCGCGAAATTCCCGGCGGGCTGATCCAGGAAGTGCGGCTGTCCAACAGCGTCAGCCGCCCGTTCGGCTCGGGCCAGAAGCAGAACTCCAGCAGCCTGTTCGGCGGCGCCAGCATTCCGCAGACCGAATTCACGCTGGGCCAGCGCGTGGCACACTCGGTGTTCGGCGAAGGGGTGATCCTCAACTTCGAGGGCTCCGGCGCCCAGGCCCGGGTGCAGGTCAACTTTGCCGAAGGCAGCAAGTGGCTGATGCTCGGCTACGCCAAGCTCGAAGCGCTGTGATTTTTGTGGGAGCTGGCTTGCCAGCGAGTTGTTGAGGCCAAACAGCTCGCTGGCAAGCCAGCTCCCACAGGCTTCCATTTCCCCCTGTAAAAGCTCGAAACACTATGTCACTGGCCATGGCCTGCCCATCTGTGCAACATGGCCTCAGTGCAATCCACAACGGGAATTCCCTTATGCAACGTTTTCTGAGCATCGCCCTGGCGCTGTGCATCGGCCTGACGATGAGTATCGACGCTCACGCCAAGCGCTTTGGCGGCGGCAAGTCGTTCGGCAATGCGCCGACGCACCAGTCGGTCACCCCTTCTTCCTCCGGCGCTGCCGGTGCTGGCGCCGCCGGCATGGCCGGGCGTGCAGCCCCTGCCGCCGGTGGCGCTTCGAAATGGCTGGGCCCACTGGCCGGCATCGCCGCCGGTGGCCTGCTGGCCTCCATGTTCATGGGTGGCGGCTTCCAGGGCATGCAGATCTTCGACATCCTGATCATGGCGGTTATCGCCTTCGTGATCTTCCGCTTCATCGCCGCCCGTCGGCGCAAGCAGCAGGAGCACCTGGCTCCGGCTGGCGCACCGTTCCAGCGTGAAGCCTTCGAGCAGCCTGCCCAGCCGATCTTCGGCAGCTCGGGTGGCCAGCCGGTTCGCCCGGTCATCCACGCCCCGGCCTGGTTCAACGAGCAGAGCTTCCTGAACGCCGCCCGCAGCCACTTCGAAGCGCTGCAGCAGCACTGGGACGCCAACGAGATGGACAAGATCGCCGAGTTCGTCACCCCGCAGATGCTGCAGTTCCTGCGTCAGGAACGCGCCAGCCTGGGCGACGGCTTCCAGTCCACCATCATCGACAACCTGCAGGTGCAGCTCGATGGCGTGGACGACCGCGCCGACAAGACCATCGCCACCCTGACCTTCAGCGGCGTGTCCAAGACCTCGCGCTTTGACCAGGGCGAAGTGTTCAGCGAAAGCTGGAACATGGAACGTCCGCAGGGCGACAACCAGCCTTGGCTGATTGCCGGGATTCGCCAGAACGGCTGATCCACCGGTATTGCACGCCCGAACCCCGGCCCAGGCCGGGGTTTTTCATTTTTAACATTGCGAAAATATCCAGCTAATGTATAAACCGCACCGCGCAATTCGTTGAGAGGAAATACATCGTGGAAGAAGTGATCGAACAACTCCGGGAAGCCAATGAACCGGTACCCGTTCCACTCGAGTTGCCCGATGAGGACCAACTGGTCGAGGTTGAAGAGCAGCTGTTCATCAACATCCCGTTCGTCTTCAAGGAATTCCTGTTGACCGTCAGCGACGTCGTCTACGGCAGCCTCGAGCCCGTGACCGTCACCGACCCGCAGTCCCACACTTACCTGCCGGAAGTGGCGGCCAACGCCTGGGACGCCGGCGTGCCGCGCGACCTGATCCCTATCTGCCAGGACGGTGATGACTACTACTGCGTCGAGGAAGACGGCACCGTGGTGCTGTGGTCCGGCGAAGAAGAGCTGGTCACCGAGGAAAGCTGGGAGTCGGTATGGCACTGGGCGCGGGACGTCTGGCTGGAAAGCTGATCCCCTTGTAGCCGCTGCCGAAGGCTGCGCTGGCCCGGTGCCCCACTGTAGATATCCAGTGTACTCGGAGCCCAGCGCAGCCTGGCGGCAGCAGCTACAGCGCTAGTGGCCGTCGGCGTTGTTGCCCAGGGTATCCAGCAACGCCACCTGCATGCGCGTGTGCACGCGTATGAACCAGCGCCATAGCACCGCCGCCACCGCCGCAGCCACCAGGCCCACCACCACCAGCAGCTCGCTGGTGGGCAGGATGCTGGCCGACAACGCCGCCAGCAGCAGGAAAATCACCAGCAGCGATACCAGCGGGATCACCTCGGCGATCACCCGCCGCACCCGCTCGGTGTGCCTGCCCGCCATCTCCGGCTTCACTCCCATCTCCGCCAGCAACATCGACAGCGCCTTGAGCTTGCGGTACGCCGCAATCAGGAACGCCAGGGACAGCAGCAGCGCCGCGCCCCAGATCAACGCGTTGTGCCAGCGCGCCTCGCTTACCCACGCCTGCAGGTGCACGGAGATAGGCTCGGCGAAATAGGCCGCGCTGAAGAAAATACCCATCACCAGCGCCAGGTTCACCCCCACTTGCAGCAGGATGCGCCGTATCAACGTCGCCAGCAGCGCGCCCTGCCCCTGGGGCTGGATGCTGCGCAGCCATTCGCCATAGAGGCCGAACACCCGCGCCATGCGCACTGGCACCCAGCCGGCGAGTTTCTCCGACAGCGGGTCGGCGGCACGGATCAGGTAAGGCGTGGATAACGTGGTCAGCGCCGAGACGGCCACCGCCACCGGGTAGAGGAAATCGCTGGTCACCTGCAGGGTCATGCCCAGGGCGGCGATGATGAAAGAGAACTCACCAATCTGCGACAGCCCCATGCCTACCCGCAACGAGGTGCGGCCGTCGTTGCCGGCGATGAAGGCGCCCAGGCCGCAGGAAATCATCTTGCCCAGCACCACGGCGATGGTGATGACAGCGATCGGCCAGGCGTACTGCACCAGGATGGCGGGGTCGATCATCAGGCCGATGGCGACGAAGAAGATAGCGCTGAACATGTCGCGGATCGGCTCTATCAGACGCTCGATCTTCACCAGCTGCCGGGACTCGGCCATGATCGCACCGATCAGGAAGGCGCCCAGCACCATGCTGTATTCCAGCTTCACCACCAGCAGGCAGAAGCCGAAGCACAGCCCCAGGACCGTCACCAGCAGCATCTCGTTGCTCTCGAACTTCGCCACGTAGGCCAGCAGCCGGGGCACCAGCAGGATGCCCACCACCAGCGCCACGATCATGAACAGCGACAGCTTGCCGACCGTGGAGAACACTTCGCCGGAGCTGACCGAACCGCTGACCGCTATGCCCGACAGCAGCGCGATGATGCCGATGCCCAGGATATCCTCGACGATGAGCACGCCGAAGATCAGCTGCGCGAAGCGCTGGTTCTTCATCTTCAGGTCGTTGAGCGCCTTGACGATGATGGTGGTGGACGAAATCGCCAGGATGGCACCCAGGAACAGCGAGTCCATGGCGCTCCAACCAAACCAGCGGCCAATCTCGTAGCCGATCCAGATCATCAGCACGATTTCCAAAAAGGCGGCGATGAACGCGGTGGCTCCGACCTTGAACAACTTGCGCAGGCTGAACTCCAGGCCCAGGCAAAACATCAGGAAGATGACCCCCAACTCGGCCAGGGTCTTGATGGTGTCTTCGTCGTGGATTAACCCGAACGGCGGGGTGTGGGGGCCGATGACGAAGCCGGCGACGATGTAGCCCAGCACTACCGGTTGGCGCAGCCGGTGGAAAATTACCGTGACCACGCCGGCAATCAGCATGATCACGGCCAGATCCTGGATGAAACTGATGGCATGCATGCGCCCGGCTCCTTTTCACGGTGTAACATCTCAAGTCTGAGGTTAACATCGCGAAACCTGCGGAAATGCCGGTGCAACAAGTGGAAACAGATCCGTTCGCCTGGCAGCCTCCAGGCCACGCGGGCTGTGACGTCCAGCCGGCGACCAACGTCCCGGAAGAGTGGGATTTTTTGCCCCAGCGGGTAAGCACCAACATAGGTGGCGCCCCTTAACTACAGCAACATTACCGTGAGCGCACTATGGAACCCGGAAACGCCCAGTTGTCGATGACTGTTCTGATGACCCCGGACATGGCCAACTTTTCAGGCAATGTGCACGGCGGCACCTTGCTCAAGTACCTCGACGAAGTCGCCTACGCCTGCGCCAGCCGCTATGCCGGCCGCTACGTGGTGACCCTGTCGGTGGACCAGGTGATCTTCCGCGAGCCGATTCACGTCGGCGAGCTGGTGACGTTCCTGGCGTCGGTGAACTACACCGGCAACACCTCCATGGAGGTGGGCATCAAGGTGGTCACCGAGAACATCCGTGAACGTTCCGTTCGGCACACCAACAGCTGCTTCTTCACCATGGTGGCCGTCGACGACCAGCGCAAGCCTGCCCAGGTGCCGCGCCTGGAGCCGCAGACCAGCGAAGAGAAACGTCGCTTCGTGCAGGCCCAGCAGCGCCGCCAGATCCGCCAGGAACTGGAAAAGCGCTACCAGGACATCAAGGACGACGGGCTTTAATACGCCAAACGCTGCGCCTCGAAGCGCAGCCGTGGGTGCACGATGCGGTCCTGGGCCCGCACCAGCTCGAGTTCGTAGCTGGCGCAGGCCTGGGTTTCCAGCAACACCTCATGCACGGCCGCAGCGGCGAACTCGAACGCCGCCACCTTGCTGTCGCCCAGCAGCAGGCGCGCCAGGAACAACCCCGACGTCAGGTCACCCACCCCTACCGGCTGGCGCGGGAAGGCCAGCAGTGGCCGGCGCAGGTGCCAGCTGCCTTCGGCAGTGACCAGCAGCATCTCGAACTCTTCGGCGGCCTTGCCGGGGTAGGCCAAGTGCTTGACCACCACGGCCTTGGGGCCGCGTTCCAACAGCGAGCGGGCCATGCTCACGCAATCTTCCAGCGACTGCGCCAGGCGGCCACAGAAGGTATTCAGCTCAAGCTGGTTAGGGCACACCAGGTCAGCCACGGCCACCGCTTCGTCGAGCAGGAACTCGCTGACCTCGGCAGGCACGATGCAGCCCTTCTCCGGGTGGCCCATGACCGGGTCACACAGGTACAAGGCGTTGGGGTTGGCTGCCTTGACCTTGCGCACCACTTCCAGGATCGCCCGGCCCTGGGCAGCGCTGCCCAGGTAGCCGCTGAGCACGGCATCACAGTTGCCCAGCTCACCAATCGTCGCAATCCCTTCCACCAGTGCCGGAATTTGCGCTGGCGCCAACACTTCTCCGGCCCACTGGCCATACTGAGTGTGATTGGAGAACTGCACGGTGTTCAGTGGCCATACGTTGACCCCCACGCGTTGCATGGGGAACACCGCGGCGCCGTTACCGGCATGGCCAAACACCACGTGCGACTGGATGGCGAGCAGGTGTGGAGTACGTTTCATGCAAATATCCCGCAGCGGTATCTGATTTTCGAGGGGCGCAGTATGGCGCCAAATACCGTCTGTACGACAGACCGACGTCGCAGTTAAGCTGGGCACACCTAGTTGGAGCATTCCTCGATGTTTACCCTCGGAAATCTGTTTGTGCTGATGGTGCTGGGCGCAGGCGCGGCCTGGCTGTGGCATAACCATGGCCTGCGCGAGCGGGCACTGGAACGGGTCAAACAGCATTGCGCCAAGCTGGACCTGGAATTGCTCGACGAGAACGTGGCCTTCAAGCGCTTCGGCTTCGTGCGCGATGCCAACGGCCGTCGCCGTTTTGCCCGTGTGTATAACTTTGAATTCACCGTGACCGGCGAGCAGCGTCACCCCGGCACCATCACCCAATTCGGCGGGCACGCGGTGCAGATCGAACTGGCGCCCTACCCGTTCGAGATCAAGACCCAGCCCACCGCCGAGGTCATCGAGATGGACCAGTGGCGGCAGGAGCACAAGCGCTGGCGGCCTTGAGCTGCCGGTAGCTGTGACGCGGCCTTGCGACCGCTGCTACAGGCATTCCTTCAGGCCTTGCTCCAAGGCCTGTTCATCCTGCGCATGATCGAAGATCAACTCCACGCGCGAATCCTTGCGCCACTCGCTGGCGCGCCATTCCGGCACATTTTTATCCACAGCGTTGAATGACAGCCACCCACGGTCGCTGTGCACAACTCCTTTCGCCCGCCGCCAGGCCATTGTGGATAACCACATATCCAGCTTCCGCGCATCGAACACCCGGTCCGGATGCCAGCGCCAGCCCATGCTCCAGCCCCCTTCGCCGTTATGCACAGCCCTGATGGGAACCTGCGGGTCTATCCACAGAAAAACCGGCTCCACAGCCGCTTTCGGCAGTTTATCCACAGCCCCTGGAAGCGCCTCGACTGTTCTCAATTCGCTAATGGGCAGGTATCCAGCCTCTGTAAAATATATTGGAATATCAATAAGTTGCGATTTTATCCACATTATTTTTTCCACAGCCAGCGCAGCTGACTTATTCACAACCACCAGCCCCATGCTGCCCAGCGCCTGCTGCTGGGCCTCCGGAAGAAGTTGTCCACAGGCCAGCGCCTGGCCGTCCAACACCATGATCGGTGGTTGCACGGCCAGCACCCCGCGCCATGGCGCCTCGCGCAGCTGCGCCAGCAGTTGCAGCGGATGGCCCAGGCCCGAGGGTTCGATGAACAGCCGGTGAGGCTTGGCCTTGCGCAGCAGCCGGGCAAGGCCCACCTGGAACGGCGCGCCATTGACGCAGCACAGGCAGCCTCCCGCCACCTCGCCCAGTGCGATACCATCGTCCGCGGTGCTCAACAACGCGGCGTCCAGGCCGACCTCGCCGAACTCGTTGATCAACACCGCCCAGCGCTCCCCTGCAGGGCGCTGTGCCATCAGCTGGCGTATCAGGCTGGTCTTGCCGGCACCCAGGGGCCCGGCGATGACGTGAGTAGGTATGTTCTCAAGCATCATTGGTTTTCTTGAATGGAGGTAGTGGATGCGTCTTTGGGGTGTGCTGGCGCTAAGCCTTGCCAGCAGTCAGGTCTGGGCCCAGGCCTGCGTGGTGCACAGCCATGCCGAACGGCTCGACGTGAAGGTATGCCAGCAGAACCGCAACATACCGGAAAAGATGTTTCACGATGGTTTCTGCGAGCCGAACCTGCCAGGGCAAAAGGTCGAGGTGCAGTTCGTCGACCAGTGCCCGGCAGGTGCGTTTGGCGTGTGCAGCGACGCCCATGTGGACAATATGCCCTATCGCCAGGATATCCACTATTACGGCGTGGCCAGCGACGCCGCCTACCTGGAACCGTTCTGCGAGCAGAAGAGCCAGGGCACCTGGCTCAAGCCCTGATCAGGCCGCGTCTTCGTGCCAGGGGCCGAAGGGGTCGGGCAGCTGTTCCCAGGCGCCAGCGCCCAGGGCCATTTCCGCTTCGCTGAGCAGGCACTGGTCCAGCTCGGCGTTCAGGCGGGCGAAGTCCACGCCCTGGCCAATGAACACCAACTCCTGGCGGCAGTCGCCGCTGTCAGCCTGCCAATGGGCCATGATCGATGCGGTGCTCTCGACGTCCTGGGGCCAGTGGGCCTTGGGCACGAAACGCCACCAGCGCCCGGCGAAGCCATGGCGCACCAGGCCGCCGGCCTGGGACCAGCTGCCAGCCTCCTGGGGTTTGCTGGCCAGCCAGAAGAAGCCCTTGGAGCGCAGCAGCTTGCCGTTCTGCCACGGGCTGTTGAGCCAGTCGTGGAAGCGCTGCGGGTGGAACGGCCGGCGCGCGCGGTAGGCCCCCGAGCTGATGCCATATTCATCACTCTCCGGCACGTGCTCGCCGCGCAGCTCTTTCAGCCAGCCCGGCGCCTGGCTGGCGCGCTCGAAGTCGAACAGCCCGGTGTCGAGGATCCGCTCCAGCGGCACCTGGCCCATCACCATGGGCAGGATCTGCGCCTGGGCATTGAGACGCTTGAGGATGGCCGTCAACTCATCACGGTCGGCGCTGCTGATCAGGTCGATCTTGCTGATGAGGATGACGTCGGCGAACTCCACCTGCTCGATCAACAGGTCGGTGATGGCCCGCTCGTCTTCCTCGCCCAGGGTCTCGCCGCGGCTGGCCAGGCTTTCGGCGGCCTCGTAGTCGCGCAGGAAATTCACCCCGTCCACGACCGTGACCATGGTGTCCAGGCGCGCCAGGTCGGCCAGGCTGCGGCCCTGTTCATCCCGAAAGGTAAAGGTCTCGGCCACCGGCATTGGTTCGGAGATGCCGGTGGACTCAATCAGCAGGTAATCGAAACGGCCCTCGTCGGCCAGGCGCGCCACTTCTTCCAGCAGGTCTTCGCGCAGGGTGCAGCAGATGCAGCCGTTGCTCATTTCCACCAGCTTTTCTTCGGCGCGGTTGAGGCTCACATCACGCTGCACCTCGGTGCCGTCGATGTTGATCTCGCTCATGTCGTTGACGATGACGGCCACGCGCAGGTTGTCGCGGTTGCGCAGCACGTGGTTGAGCAGGGTGCTCTTGCCCGCGCCCAGGAAGCCTGACAGCACGGTGACGGGAAGACGATGGGGCATGGTTAGATTCCTCAAGGCGCCTGGTCTTGTGGAATGAACTGCCAGGCTATCCTGCAATGTTATAGTATAACATTGCAGGATAGCCAATACCGATTGTCTCTTCAGACGACGCGCTGGGCGTTCTGCTCCTGTTTCCAGGCAATGAAGGAGTCGCTGGGTGGGTTTTTCTGGAAGTAGGTGTTGATGCCGGCGAACAGCCGGTCGGCTACAGCCTGCTGGTGGCGCGCGGTCACCAGGCGCTGGGCGTCGCTGGCGTTGGAGATGAAGCCGGTCTCCACCAGGATGGACGGCACGTCCGGTGACTTCAGCACCGCGAAGCCGGCCTGCTCCACGCGGTTTTGGTGCAGGGTGGTGATGTCGGCCAGGCTGCCCAGCACCGTGTGGCCCAGTTGCAGGCTGGCGGCGATGGTGGCGTTCATCGACATGTCGATGATCACGTTGGCCAGCATCGGGTCCTTGTCCTTGAGGTTGAGCAGGCTGGCGGCGCCGATCAGGTCCGCGCCGTTCTCGCGGTCGGCCATCATGCGTGCGGTGGCCGAGGTGGCACCGTTTTCGGACAGGGCGAATACCGAGGCACCCGACGCGGTCAGGCGCGGCGCCGCATCGGCGTGCACCGAGATGAACATGTCGGCGTTGCGCTGGCGCGCGAAGTCGACGCGTTTGCGCAGCGGCACATAGAAGTCGTCGTTGCGCACCAGGTGCACGGTGTAGCCGTTCTCGCGCTTGAGGCGGCGCGCCAGCAACTGGGCGATGGACAGCACCACGTCTTTCTCGCGCTCGCCCTTGCCGCCAATGGCACCTGGGTCCTTGCCACCGTGGCCAGGGTCGACCACCACCACGATGTCACGCTTGGGGTGCGGGCCACGGCTGGCCACTGCCTTCGGCGCCTCGACCGGCTCAGGCTCGGGTGCCGGTGCGCTGGCCAGCACCGCCGGCGCGGCAACATGGTTGCCCTGAATCAGGTCCAGCACCAGCCGGTGGCCCTGGCCCGCCTGCGGGCCCAACAGGAACGCGTTAGCCTGCATGGGCGCGTTGAGGTCAAAGACGATGCGGGTGTCGCCGTGGCCGAACGGCCCGGAACGAATGGCCCGCACGCTGGTGCCAGCCAGGTTCAAGTGGCCCAGATCGCCGCTGAGCTGGGCGCCGGCCACGTCGACGATGAGGCGGTCGGGGGCCTGCAAGGTAAAGGTCTTGAATTGCACCGGACCGCTCAAGTCGAACACTACGCGCAGCTTGTCGTTGCTGCGCCACAAGCGTGCGTCGCGCACCAGCGCCGCGGAGGCGCCAAGTGGCAGTGCCAGCGTCGTGCTGGCCAGGATGAAGGTGAGCAGTTGGCGTCTATGCATGGCGGATCTTCATCAAAGGAAGTTACAATTTTCGCATCGTTATAATATAACACGCGGAATGTCGCCCAAGATGAAATAGCGCAGGCACAGGGTCCGCATGGTGGCGACTCTAAACCGGGCTTGCATTGCAGATTATGAAATTTTCTACATCTGAGTGTTCCACGTGGAACGCTGTAGCAGCGGCCGCCAGGCCGCGTCCCAGGCGCCTCGGTTGGCAGCCCTGGCGCGGACGCAGCCTTCGGCAGCTGCTACGGGTCAGGGGCGGGGGTGGACGGTGCCGCAGTCGTTGCCCAGCCATACGGCGCGGGTTTCCATGCTGCCTTTCTGCTGGGTGCCGGTGGCGTTGAACGTGCCGCTGACCTTGGTCAGGAACTCACGCTGGCTGAGGAAGGTGGCCTGGCCACTGCCCTGGGCCTTGGGGCAGTTGAAGCGGAAGTCCCAGACGTTGCCATGGCGGGCGGTGATCTGCTGGGTGCAGCCCGACTGCGGGTCCTGCAGCGGGATGTTGTCGGACTGCACCTGTGCTTGGGTCAGGCAGCTGCGAATGCCCTTGCCGCCCACGCTGATGCCCTGCTTGGCCATGGCCTGCTCGACCATGGCTTTCTGTTCCGGCGCCAGCATCTGCATCTGCCCCAGCATCACGTTGAGGTCAGGCAAGGCGCTGCCGTCCACCTGCATGTTGCTGGTGGTCAGCTCCCACAAGCCTGGTTGAAGCATTTGCGCCTGCACGAGGGGCGCCGACAGACACAGGGCCAAAGCCACGGCCGGCAAACGAATCTTCATGGATAACTCCTGGGGTGGGCCACTCTTGGCTGGCTGATGATACTTGGATGCGGGTTTGCCGATTGCGTTGCATGCTGAATTATTTCGAGACAACCCGGGCTGAACGTGGTCTGTTAAGCACAACGCATTCGGGAGCATCGCTGCGCATGGATTATCACAGCCCCTGGTTTTTTGGCTACCTGTTTGGCCTGGTCCACCTGCTCGGCGTCATCGCCGCCATTCATGCGGTGTTCACCGTCCGCACCGCGCAGGGCTCGATCGCGTGGGCACTGTCACTGGTCTTCGTGCCCTATCTGACCCTGATCCCCTACCTGGTGTTTGGCCGCAGCACCTTCGACGCCTATATTGAAGCGCGCCGCCAGGCCAACCGGGAAATGCACAAGGCCATTGCCGACTTGGACTGGCGGCCCTGGGTGGAGGAAGCACTGACCGCGCGCAACTCCAGTTCCTACGCATCGCTGCGGGCCATGCCCAAGCTCGGACGCATGCCGTGCCTGGCCAACAACCAGGTCAGCCTGCTGGTCAACGGCAAGGCCACCTTCGAGGCCATCTTCGCCGCCATTCGCGAGGCGCGTGAAGTGGTGCTGGTGCAATTCTTCATCATCCACGACGACCAGATCGGCCGCGAGCTACAGGCGCTGTTGCTGGAGAAAGCCGCTCAGGGTGTGAAAGTGTATGTGCTGTACGACAGCGTCGGCAGCCACGCCCTGCCCCACGAATACAGCGACGTCCTGCGCAAGGGCGGCGTGAAGATCCGTGCGTTCGCCACCCGCAGTGGCTGGCTCAATCGCTTCCAGGTGAACTTCCGCAACCACCGCAAGATTGTCGTGGTGGATGGCGTGGTGGGGTTCATCGGTGGCCATAACGTCGGGGACGAGTACCTGGGCGGCAACCCCAAGCTGTCGCCGTGGCGCGATACCCACATCCGTATCACCGGCCCGGTGGTGGCTTGCCTGCAGGAGTCCTTCGCCGAAGACTGGTTCTGGGCCTCGCGCAAACTGCCACCTTTGATCCTGCCCGACACCTATGAAGACGGCGGCGTGCTGTGCCAGGTGCTGGCCAGCGGCCCCGCGGACCCACAGGAAACCTGCTCGCTGTTCTTCGTCGAAGCCATCCATGCCGCGACCGAGCGGGTGTGGATCACCAGCCCCTACTACATTCCCGACGAGGCGGTGTTCGCCGCCCTGCGCCTGGCGGTGCTGCGCGGGGTGGACGTGCGCATCCTGCTGCCGTCGCGCCCGGACCATAAGGTGGTGTACGCCGCCTCCAGCCTGTTCGCCTTCGAGGCAGTGCGCGCCGGTGTGCGCATGTTCCGCTACGGGCCAGGCTTCCTGCACCAGAAGGTGGTGCTGGTGGACAACGAGATCAGCGCCATCGGCAGTGCCAACATGGACAACCGCTCGTTCCGGCTGAATTTCGAAATCATGCTGCTGACGGTGGACAGCGCGTTCGCAGGCCAGGTGGCGGAGATGCTTGAGGCGGACTTTGCCCTGTCACGAGAGATCACCGTGGAAGACAGCCGCCATACGCACCAACTGCAGAAGCTGGGCATGCGCATCGCCAGGTTGATTTCACCCATCCTGTGATGCGCACGCCCAGGGGTCAGCGGTACAGATCCTCACGGGTCCATGGCAGGCCATGGGTACCATCGGAATAGGCTTTCACCGAGAGGATCTGGTGAATGTTGATCCAGCCACGGGCAAACGCATAAGAGCAGCCGGCCAGGTACAGGCGCCAGATGCGCAGTGCCTGTTCTGGCACCATGGCGGCCGCCTTGTCGAGATTGGCCTCCAGGCGCTTGCTCCAGAAGTCCAGCGTCTTGGCGTAGTGCAAGCGCAGGCTCTCCACGTCCACCACCTCGAAGCCAGCCTCGCTGATGCGCGCCGACATCATGGCCATGTGCGGCAGCTCGCCATGGGGGAACACGTAGCGCTCGATGAACTCCCCTGCCCCACGCCCGACCGGCCGGCCATCGGTGTGCTTGGCAGTGATGCCGTGGTTCATCACCAGGCCGCCTTCGCGCACGGCACCGAACAGACGCTCGCAGTAGACCTGCAGGTTGGCATGGCCGACGTGCTCGAACATGCCCACGCTGACCACCTTGTCGAAGCGGCCGTCCTGCGGCAGGTCGCGATAGTCCAGCAGCTGCAGCTCCACCAGGTGGTCGAGGCCCTCGGCCTTGACCCGCTCGCGCGCCAGCTTCAGCTGTTCCTTGCTCAGGGTAATGCCGAATACCTTGGCGCCGTACTCGCGTGCGGCATAGCGTGCCAGGCCGCCCCAGCCGCAGCCCACGTCCAGCAGATAGTCGCCGGCCTGCAGGCGCAGCTTGCGGCACAGGTGCTCGAACTTGGCGTGCTGGGCCTGCTCCAGGGTCTCGGTACCGGTCTGGAAATAAGCACAGGAATAGGCCATGTCCTCGTCCAGCCACAGCTGGTAGAACTCGTTGGACAGGTCGTAGTGGTAGGAGATGGCAGCGGCGTCGGTGTCCTTGTCGTGGACGGTGCGAATCGGCTGGTCGCCGTCATCGTCATCCACCAGGGCTTGGCTAAGCTCGTCACATACCCGGATTACCTCACCGATCGAACCTTCCATTTCCAGCTTGCCCTCGACGAAGGCAGTCCCCAGGAGATCAAGGCTCGGGTGAGTGAACTGAGTCACCAGCTGTGGGTCTTTCACCACGATAGTGACACTGGGCGCGGGGCCCAGGTTGAACTCATGACCATCCCAGAGTCTCAGGCGCAGCGGGAGCTGAAGATTCTGTAAGGCCGGTGGTAATTGCGCGAGCATGTGTTTAACCCCCCTAAGTCAGACTTCTCTGAAATTAGGGTAGTCCAGAATTTGGCGCTGTCATGGGGTTCACTACTATGGTCTTAGACCATGCTGCGGATTTTGGTAGGTTTTCTTACGTTACACTTTGTTTCGCGCCACCTGTAGCAACGGCCCCCAGACCGCGTCCCTGGCACCACAATTCGCGTGGCCTGGGGACGCGGCCTGGCGGCCGCTGCTACGGGGAATGCAGTTATTCCACGGTGACCGATTTCGCCAGGTTGCGTGGCTGGTCGACGTCGGTGCCTTTCAGCACGGCTACGTAGTACGACAGCAGCTGCAGCGGAATGGTGTAGAGAATCGGCGCCAGCGCATCGAGGATGTGCGGCATGGCGATCACGTGATTGCCAGGCCCGTCGCGGAACTCGGCCTGGGCGTCGGCGAAGACGATCAGCTCACCGCCGCGGGCGCGCACTTCCTGCAGGTTGGACTTGAGCTTCTCCAGCAGTTCGTTGTTCGGCGCCACTGTGACGATCGGCATGTCCTTGTCCACCAGCGCCAGCGGGCCGTGCTTCAGCTCGCCTGCCGGGTAGGCTTCGGCGTGGATGTAGGAGATTTCCTTGAGCTTGAGCGCGCCTTCCATCGCTACCGGGAACTGTGCGCCACGCCCCAGGAACAGCGTATGGTGTTTCTCGGCGAACAGCTGGGCAACCTTCTCCACCGTGCTGTCCATGGCCAGGGCTTCACCCAGGCGGGTTGGCAGGCGGCGCAATTCTTCTACCAGCTCGGCTTCGACGCCGGCTTCCAGGGTGCCACGCACCTGGCCCAGGGACAGGGTCAGCAGCATCAGCGCCACCAGCTGGGTGGTGAACGCCTTGGTGGAAGCCACACCGATTTCCGGGCCGGCCTGGGTCAGCAGGGTCAGGTCCGACTCGCGCACCAGCGAGCTGATGCCGACGTTGCAAATGGCCAGGCTGCCGAGGAAACCCAGCTCCTTGGCGTTGCGCAGCGCGGCCAGGGTGTCAGCCGTTTCACCGGACTGGGAGATGGACACGAACAGGGTGTCAGGCTGCACCACCACGCGGCGGTAGCGGAACTCGCTGGCCACTTCCACCTGGCAGGGAATGCCGGCCAGGCCTTCGATCCAGTAACGTGCAACCATGCCGGCGTGGTAGCTGGTGCCACAGGCGACGATCTGCACGTTGCGCACCTTGGCAAACAACTCGGCAGCTTGCGGGCCGAACGCTTGCACCAACACCTGCTCCTGGCCCAGGCGGCCTTCCAGGGTGCGTTGCACCACTTTAGGCTGCTCGTGAATTTCCTTGAGCATGAAGTGACGGAACTCGCCCTTGTCGGCGGCTTCGGCGCCTTCGTGGTACTGCACGGTGTCGCGCTGCACTGGCTGGCCATCGGCGTTCCAGATGCGCACGGCTTCGCGAGTGATCTCGGCGATATCGCCCTCTTCCAGGTACATGAAGCGGTCGGTGACCTGGCGCAGGGCCAGTTGGTCGGACGCCAGGAAGTTTTCCCCCAGGCCCAGGCCGATGACCAGCGGGCTGCCGCTGCGCGCAGCTACCAGGCGGTCAGGCTGTTTCAGGCTGATGGCGGCCAGGCCATAGGCACCGTGCAGTTCCTTCACCGTGGCCTTGAGGGCATCGGTCAGGTCCGGCAGGGTCTTGAGGTAGTGGTGCAGCAGGTGCGCGATCACCTCGGTGTCGGTGTCCGAGCTGAACACATAGCCCATGCCTTTGAGGCGGTCGCGCAGCGCCTCGTGGTTTTCGATGATGCCGTTGTGCACCACCGCCACGTCGTCGCTGGAGAAATGCGGGTGGGCGTTGCGCTCACTGGGCGCGCCGTGGGTGGCCCAACGGGTGTGGGCAATGCCCAACTGGCCGGCCAGCGGGTCGGCGGCCAGCGCGGCTTCAAGCTCGGCGACCTTGCCCACGCGGCGGCGGCGCTGCAGCGAACCGGTGTTGGTGTACAGCGCCACGCCGGCACTGTCGTAGCCACGGTACTCCAGGCGCTTCAGGCCTTCGAGCAGGATGGCGGTGATATTACGCTCGGCGATGGCGCCAACGATTCCACACATGGGTTGTTCTCCTAGCTTGCGGCGGCGCAGATGAGGTTGATACCGCGGGCCTGAATCTGTTCGCGTGCCGCAACGGGCAGGCGATCATCGGTAATAAGGGTATGGACGCTGCTCCACGGCAGCTCCAGGTTGGGGATCTTGCGGCCGACCTTATCGGACTCCACCATCACGATCACTTCACGCGCCACGTCCGCCATCACCCGGCTCAAGCCGAGCAGTTCATTGAAGGTGGTGGTGCCACGTTCCAGGTCAATGCCGTCGGCGCCGATGAACAGCTGGTCGAAATCGTAGGAACGCAGCACCTGCTCGGCGACCTGGCCCTGGAAGGATTCCGAGTGCGGGTCCCAGGTGCCGCCGGTCATCAACAGCACCGGCTCGTGCTCCAGTTCGCTGAGGGCGTTGGCCACGTGCAATGAGTTGGTCATCACCACCAGGCCGGGCTGGTGGCCAAGCTCGGGGATCATGGCGGCGGTGGTGCTGCCGCTGTCGATGATGATGCGCGCATGCTCGCGAATCTTGTCCACAGCCGCACGGGCGATGGCCTGCTTGTGGATAGAAACGCTTTGGGCGCTCTCGGTCATCATTTCCTGCGGCACCGGCACCGCCCCGCCATAGCGGCGCAGCAGCAGCCCATTGGTTTCCAGGGCGGCCAGGTCCTTGCGAATGGTGACTTCGGAAGTTTCGAAGCGACGGGCCAAGGCGTCGACGCTCACCTCGCCCTGTTCATTGAGCAAGGCAAGAATGTTGTGGCGGCGCTGGGGCGTGTTGCGTTTCGACATGGTGGCTTTTAAGTTTCGATTCGAAAGATAACGGAAGCAATCAAAACCTATCGGCCGGTTTTCGTCAAGTGAACAGTGGTTCAGGCTGACGGTAGGTGGTTCATCTTGAGTTATCCACACTTGCGCACCGAAGGCTGTTGGCGCCATGACACAGATCGACGCAAAGATTTCCTCGCCGTGGGGCGAACTTGGGAAACGTCCTACTTACGGGCGATGACCACGGGCTTACCGTAGGCAGCCTACCAACCACGGCTTCCCAACCATCGTCGAAAAGGATCACCCAATGCCTGCAGCGTCGCCGACTATGTACACCAACGAAGCTTCGCCAGAATACCTTCGCACCCTCGATAGAAGCCCTTTTACCGAAGAGCAATTAGCGGGTTTCAATGAAGAGGCCATGGCGGTTGTCGATGAACAGCGGGCCTACGCCCTGGCCCATCCGCCCGCTGCCATTTACCGCGTCGCGACCGAAGGCAGCCAGAGCCGTGAGGGTGGGGTGATTCAACGAGCCACCGGTGCCATGAAAATCGCGCTGGAAAAAGGCGTACAGGTAGCCGTTGCGCAGCAAGGTGATTGCGTCGTGTACAGCGACGGCAGTACCGCGCAGATCATCACGGCCTCGGGCGAGGGCAACAGCCATTTTGCGCTGGTGGGCAGCCAGCTCGACAACGGCGACGAAATTATCAACACCCCCCAAGCCGCATTCCTGATCATCGTCCGTGAGGGGGTGCCTCTGCCTGAGGGTTTCCTGCAAGCAGTCAAACGCTGATTCATGAGGCAACGGCAAAGGAACAGGGGGTACCACAATGAGTGACGGATATTTCATTGGTCGCGGTGACAAGACCAGCTGCGGTGGTGAGGTGCTGGACGGCGACGACCGGGTGAACATGTTTGGCCTGCTGCATGCCCGTGAAGGTGACCGGGTGTCTTGCGGCGCGAACGGCGGTATCTACCGGATTGTCGGTGGCGTGTCCTTCATCGATAGCCATGGCAAGCTGGTGGCGGGCACGCTGGACAGTTTCAGTGATTGCCCCTGCAGGGCGAAGGTGATTCCCTCGGTGTTCACGGCAAGCTATCGAAACGAGAGCACGCGTGCCATGGCGTCCAATGAACCGGCTCAAGCTGCTTCCTCCAGCATTGCCGAACGCACAGGCACACCCTCCTCCATCCCGTCCCCAGCTTACCGGCCCCTGAATGCCGTCAGCCAGCTGGAACCTCAAGAGCCGGGTTTTTATGTTGTGCCGCAGAGCACAACCCGCGAAGCCCTGGAGGCCGACCTCTTCCCCATCCGCAACGCGGCAGTGATGAGCAAATTCCGCGCACTCAACCCCTACGTTGCCGAGGTAAAAGCCGGCTCGATGATGGTGCTCAGCGACCCCAACAACACCACCTGCAGCTATCAGGAAGCGCAGTTGATGCAGGCTGCGAACCAGGTCAACTCAGCCCTGGAGCCCCTCACATCCGAAGAGGCCAACTTCCTGTTCAAGCACGGCGCGGAAATCGCCAGCTTCATTGGCGAGACATCCACCTGGCTGGGCGTGAGCGCGGTGATCATGGAAAAGCACTTGGGTAACCTGCGGGGCACGCTCCAGGCCATCGAGCGCTTGCACCAGGAAAGTTACCGGCGGCACGGCAACCTTAAATCACCGCAGTTCCTGTCAGAGCGCCAGCAGCTGCTTGCCAAGCTGGATTCGCACCTGCTGAATTCCACCCGCTTGCGGGGCCAGACAAGTTTGGGGGATCACCCAAAATTGAAGACGGCGCTGGGTATTTCCAGCCGCAGCCTGGTGCATCACTGGAACAAGGCTGGGGCGCCGGGGCAGATACCGGGGTATGCGAGTCATGTGGATAAGGTTAGCCGTGCGGCTAAATATATGAATACAGGAGGCTTTGTAGCCATAGGTATTGGCGGAATATCTTCCCTGCTAGCGATACAGCAGGTGTGCAATGGCGACTCAGGAGCGGGTTGTAGGAAAATTAAATTTACTGAAGGAGGGAAGTTTGGTGGATCAGCTGTAGGAGGTCTCTTCGCAGGAGAGGTGGCCAAGCTTGCAAGCGCTCGGATCTGCATAGCACTTGGTATATCTACCGGGATAGGGGGAGTAATGTGTGCCGCTACAATAATAGGCGTTGGCGCATGGGCGGGAGCAACCAGTGGCGGTATGCTAGGAGAAGGAACTGGGGAGGTTATATATGAACGCATTTCCCGGTGACCATGGAAGAGTTTTGGACATCTTGGCTGGCGGCCTGCCTGCTCATCAGCCCACTCCTTCTTGCGCTTTTGAGTATCGTCTACAGCCTATATCTGAGGAGGTATCATCTCAACCATATGCTGGAAGCGTTGAAAAACAGTCGTTATATTAAAACTTGGGGCGCGGTACTCTTGAATCAAGGCTGGTACGGTGCCGTGTTGGTCATTGCGAAAATCACGCAGATGATAATTTGGCCGAAAGTATCTCTCCAGTTAGGAGAGGTGAACCCGGCTGACCTTGAAGCTTTCCCTGAACATTTAAAGCACTTGCTGAAAATAAAAGCCGGAATAATAATTAGTGCCAGCCTTTGGATGGTATTTGTATTTGTACTAATGCAGTTCACCAAGTGAATTTGGACTCATGACCGCAGGCTACAGCTTAAAAACTGGTCGAAGCTTGGATTGCACGCACCGTATAAATCCCGAATCACGGTACCTGCCTTCCAAGCCTCACCCCCTCTACCATCAGCCCGGCTGTGGATAACTCAAGACTTCTTGATCTTCACCGGCCGCTTCCAGCCATCAATATTGCGCTGGCGCGCACGCCCTACCGCGAGTTGAGCTTCCTCCACATCCTGGGTAATGGTCGAGCCCGCCGCAGTGGTAGCACCCGCCTTGATATCCACAGGCGCCACCAACGAGTTGTTGGTGCCGATGAACGCATCCTCGCCAATGACCGTGCGCCACTTGTTGGCACCGTCGTAGTTGCAGGTGATCACGCCCGCACCGATGTTGCTGCGTGCGCCAATGTCGGCATCGCCCAAGTAGGCCAGGTGGCCGGCCTTGGCGCCCTCGCCCATGTGGGCGTTCTTCAGTTCGACGAAGTTACCCACATGGGCGCCCTGGTCCATCACGGTACCCGGGCGCAGGCGCGCGAACGGGCCGGCGTCGCTGCCCTCGCCCATCACGGCACCGTCCAGGTGGGTGTTGGCCTTGAGGGTCACGCCTTTGCGCAAGGTGCTGTCCTTGATGTAGCAGTTCGGGCCGATGACCACGTCGTCCTCGATGACCACCTTGCCTTCGAGAATGACGTTGACGTCGATCAGCACGTCGCGGCCCACGGTGACTTCACCGCGCACGTCGAAACGCGCTGGGTCGCGCAGGGTCACGCCCTGGGCCATCAGGCGGCGGCCTTCGCGCAGCTGGTAGTGGCGCTCGAGCTCCGACAGCTGGCGACGGTCATTGGCGCCCTGCACTTCCATGGCATCCAGCGGTTGCTCGGTGGCCACCACAAGGCCATCGCCCACGGCCATGGCAATCACGTCGGTGAGGTAGTACTCGCCCTGGGCGTTGTTGTTGGACAGCCGCCCCAGCCACTCGGCCAGGCGCTTGCCCGGCACCGCGAGGATGCCGGTGTTGCCTTCCTTGATAGCACGCTGTGCTTCGCTGGCGTCCTTGTGTTCGACGATGGCGCTGACCTTGCCGGCGCCGTCACGCACGATGCGGCCGTAGCCGGTGGGGTCGTCCAGGTTCACGGTCAGGAGGCCCAGCTGGTCCGGGGTGACCAGCGCCAGCAGGCGTTGCAGGGTCTCGACTTCTATCAGCGGCACATCGCCGTAGAGGATCAAGACGGTTTCAGCGGTGATGGCCGGCACGGCCTGGGCCACGGCGTGGCCGGTGCCCAGTTGCTGTGACTGCAGCACGAAATTCAGGTCCGGGGCCGCCAGGCGTTCGCGCACCAGCTCCGCGCCATGGCCAATGACCACATGGATACCCTGGGGCGCAAGCTGCCGGGCGCTGTGGATAACATGGCCGAGCATGGAGTTGCCCGCCACCGGATGCAAGACCTTGGGGATGGCCGAACGCATGCGGGTGCCCTGGCCTGCGGCGAGAATGACGATATCGAGAGACATTGAGTGGCTACCAATCCGGGCTGGTCGGCGAACGCGACCGGGAGATGAAAAGCGGAAAAAGAAAAAGGGTAGCCGAGGCTACCCTTTTTCTCAATCGCTCAAAAGTTGCGGCTTATTTGCCGAACTTCTTGCGGATCTGCTGAACGGTACGCAGCTGCGCAGTGGCCTCGGCCAGGCGTGCAGCAGCAGCGCCGTAGTCGAAGTCCGCGCCTTGCTCGTTCAGGGCCTTCTGGGCAGCCTTGACGGCTTCCTGAGCAGAGGCTTCATCCAGGTCGGCAGCGCGCTGCACGGTGTCGGCCAGGACCTTCACCATGTTCGGCTGAACCTCGAGGAAACCACCGGAGATGTAATACACCTCCTCGTCTCCACCCTGCTTGATCAAGCGGATCGGACCTGGCTTCAGATTGGTGAGCAACGGTGCGTGGCCCAGGGCAACGCCCAGGTCACCCAGTTCACCGTGTGCAATCACCATCTCGACCAGACCGGAGAAGATTTCCCCTTCCGCGCTGACGATATCGCAATGGACTGTCATAGCCATCTGCTTGCCTCAACCTGATTAGCGCCCGTTGCCGGGCGCCAGGATTACAGTTTCTTGGCTTTCTCGATCGCTTCTTCGATGCCGCCGACCATGTAGAACGCTTGTTCTGGCAGGTGGTCGTAGTCACCGTTGAGGATGCCTTTGAAGCCAGCAATGGTGTCTTTCAGGGAAACGTATTTGCCCGATGCACCAGTGAAGACTTCAGCCACGAAGAACGGCTGCGACAGGAAGCGCTGAATCTTACGAGCGCGGGTAACGAGTTGCTTGTCGGATTCCGACAGCTCGTCCATACCCAGGATCGCGATGATGTCTTTCAGCTCTTTGTAGCGCTGCAGCACGTACTGAACGCCACGAGCGGTGTCGTAGTGTTCCTGGCCGATGACCAGTGGGTCCAGCTGGCGCGAAGTCGAGTCCAGTGGATCGACCGCTGGGTAGATACCCAGGGAGGCGATGTCACGGGACAGTACGACGGTGGCGTCCAAGTGGGCGAACGTGGTGGCTGGCGACGGGTCAGTCAGGTCGTCCGCAGGTACGTATACGGCTTGTACCGAGGTGATCGAACCGGACTTGGTCGAAGTGATGCGCTCTTGCAGAGTGCCCATCTCTTCAGCCAGGGTCGGCTGGTAACCTACGGCCGATGGCATACGACCCAGCAGTGCCGAAACTTCGGTACCGGCCAGGGTGTAACGGTAGATGTTGTCGACGAACAGCAGAACGTCGTTACCTTCGTCACGGAATTTCTCGGCCATGGTCAGGCCGGTCAGCGCTACGCGCAGACGGTTGCCTGGTGGCTCGTTCATTTGACCGTAGACCAGGGCAACCTTGTCCAGAACGTTGGAGTCCTTCATCTCGTGATAGAAGTCGTTACCTTCACGAGTACGCTCACCCACACCGGCGAACACGGAGTAACCGCTGTGTTCCATCGCGATGTTACGGATCAGTTCCATCATGTTTACGGTCTTGCCTACACCGGCACCACCGAACAGACCAACTTTACCGCCTTTGGCGAACGGGCAGACCAGGTCGATAACCTTGATGCCGGTTTCCAGCAGGTCGTTGCCGCCTGCTTGTTCAGCGAAGGAAGGAGCCGGCTGGTGGATACCACGGCGCTCTTCTTCACCGATCGGGCCGGCTTCGTCGATTGGGTTGCCCAGGACGTCCATGATACGGCCCAGGGTCGCTTTACCGACGGGTACCGAGATAGGCGCCTTGGTGTCGACAACGTCCAGGCCGCGTTTCAGGCCTTCGGTCGAACCCATTGCAATAGTACGAACCACGCCGTCGCCCAGCTGCTGCTGAACTTCCAGAGTGGTTGGCGCGCCTTGAACATTCAGCGCGCTGTAGATGCTCGGTACGCTGTCACGTGGAAATTCCACGTCGATGACGGCGCCGATGATTTGAACGATACGTCCGCTACTCATAGCAGGATCCTCTGAATATTTGAACCGTTAAACCGCGGCAGCGCCGCCGACGATTTCCGAGATCTCTTGGGTGATCGCAGCCTGACGCGCCTTGTTGTAGACCAGCTGCAATTCGCTGATCAGGTCGCCGGCGTTGTCGGTGGCGTTCTTCATCGCGATCATCCGCGCAGCTTGTTCAGCCGCGTTGTTCTCAACCACCGCCTGGTAGACCTGCGACTCCACGTAGCGAACCATCAAGCCGTCCAGCAGCTCCTTGGCGTCGGGTTCGTAGAGGTAGTCCCAGTGGTGCTTGAGCTCTTGATCCGGGGTTGCGACCAACGGAATCAATTGCTCGACCGTTGGCTTTTGCGTCATGGTATTCACGAACTTGTTGGACACCACGGACAGGCGATCAATACGGCCATCCAGGTAGGCATCCAGCATCACCTTGACGCTGCCGATCAGATCATTGATCGATGGCTCTTCGCCCAGGTGGCTGATCGCTGCAACGACGTTACCGCCAAAGCTGCGGAAGAATGCCGCACCCTTGCTGCCAACCACGCACAGATCGATCTCGACGCCGCGCTCGCGGTTTACCGCCATGTCCTTGACCAGGGCCTTGAACAGGTTGGTATTCAAGCCGCCGCACAGACCACGGTCACTGCTCACTACCACATAACCTACGCGCTTTACTTCGCGTTCGATCATGAAGGGGTGGCGGTATTCCGGGTTGGCGTTGGCCAGATGACCAATCACCTGGCGGATATGCTCCGCGTAAGGACGGCTGGCTGCCATGCGCATTTGAGCCTTGCGCATTTTGCTGACCGCCACTTTTTCCATGGCGCTGGTAATTTTTTGCGTGCTTTTGATGCTCGCAATCTTACTGCGAATCTCTTTTGCGCCTGCCATGTAACACCTATCAGGTTAGCAAGCGGGAGCCTCGCGGCTCCCGCTGCGGCTTACCAGGTTTGGGTGGCCTTGAACTTCTCGATACCGGCTTTGATGCCAGCGTCGATTTCGTCATTGAAGTCACCCTTCACGTTGATCTTCGCCATCAAATCGGCGTGATCGCGGTTGAAGTAAGCAATCAGGGCCTGCTCGAAGCTACCGATCTTGGCGATTTCGACGTCAGTCAGGAAACCACGCTCAGCGGCGTACAGCGACAGCGCCATGTCCGCGATGGACATAGGAGCGTATTGCTTCTGCTTCATCAGCTCGGTAACGCGCTGACCGTGCTCCAGTTGCTTGCGGGTGGCTTCGTCCAGGTCAGAAGCGAACTGGGCGAATGCAGCCAGTTCACGGTACTGAGCCAGAGCGGTACGGATGCCACCGGACAGCTTCTTGATGATCTTGGTCTGAGCGGCACCACCCACACGGGATACCGAAACACCGGCGTTCACTGCAGGGCGGATGCCCGAGTTGAACATGGCCGATTCCAGGAAGATCTGACCGTCGGTGATGGAAATCACGTTGGTCGGAACGAACGCGGAAACGTCGCCAGCCTGGGTTTCGATGATCGGCAGTGCGGTCAGGGAACCGGTCTTGCCAGTCACTGCACCGTTGGTGAACTTCTCTACGTACTCTTCCGAAACGCGCGATGCACGCTCCAGCAGACGGGAGTGGAGATAGAACACGTCACCTGGGTAGGCTTCACGGCCTGGTGGACGGCGCAGCAGCAGGGAAATCTGGCGGTAGGCCACTGCTTGCTTCGACAGATCGTCATAGACGATCAGCGCGTCTTCACCGCGGTCGCGGAAGAATTCACCCATGGTGCAGCCGGAGTACGGCGCCAGGTATTGCAGTGCGGCGGATTCCGAAGCGCTGGCGGCAACAACGATGGTGTTGGCCAGGGCGCCGTTCTCTTCCAGCTTGCGCACGATGTTGGCGATGGTCGATTGTTTCTGACCGATTGCCACGTACACGCAGAAGATGCCGCTGTTTTTCTGGTTGATGATCGCGTCGATCGCCATGGCGGTCTTGCCGATCTGGCGGTCACCGATGATCAGCTCACGCTGGCCACGGCCGACAGGGATCATGGCGTCAACCGACTTGTAGCCAGTCTGTACAGGCTGGTCTACCGACTTACGCCAGATCACGCCCGGTGCAACTTTCTCGACCGCGTCGGTCTCGGTGTTGCCCAGTGGACCTTTGCCGTCAACAGGGTTACCCAGTGCGTCGACGACGCGACCCAGCAGTTCCTTACCAACCGGAACCTGCAGGACGCGGCCAGTGCACTTGGCGCTCATGCCTTCGGCCAGGGACTGGTAAGCACCGAGGATAACGGCACCTACGGAGTCCTGCTCCAGGTTGAGGGCCATGCCGAAGACGCCGCCCGGAAACTCGATCATCTCGCCGTACATGACGTCGGCCAGACCGTGAATCCGCACGATACCGTCAGATACGCTGACGACAGTGCCTTCGTTACGGGCTTGGGAGGTCACATCGAGCTTTTCGATGCGGCCCTTGATAATTTCACTTATTTCGGAAGGATTGAGTTGCTGCATTGCTCTGCTGCCCCTTCAAACTCAAGATTTCAATGCTTCGGCCAGCTGCGCGAGTTTGCCACGCACTGAACCATCGATTACCAGGTCGCCAGCGCGAATGACAACACCCCCGATGAGGGAGGCATCTTGCGCGGCGTGCAGTCGCACTTCTCGGCCGAGCCGTGCACTGAGAACCTTGGCGAGTTTGTCTTGCTGTTCGTCGTTCAATGCAAAAGCACTGGTTACTTCCACGTCCACGGATTTCTCGAGCTCGGCCTTGTACAGGTCGAACTGAGCGGCGATCTCCGGCAACAGCAGGAGACGGTCGTTTTCCGCGACAACATGAATGAAATTCTGTGCCTGGCTATCAAACTTTTCACCGCACACTTCAATGAAAGTGGCGGCCTTTTGTGCGCTCGTCAGTCGCGGGGCCTTGAGCAGGCGCTGCATGGTGTCGTCTTCCGACACCGCAGCAGCCAGGCCGAGCATGGCTGACCAATTGGCCAGTTGCTGGTGGGCCTGGGCATGCTCGAAGGCTGCCTTAGCGTAAGGTCGGGCCAACGTGGTCAGTTCTGCCATGATCGCCCTCGCTTAGATTTCTGCAGCCAGTTTGTTAACCAGCTCCGCGTGCGCGTTTTGATCGATTGTGGCGCCCAGGATCTTCTCGGCACCGCCTACGGCCAGAGCACCCACTTGGGCACGCAGCGCGTCTTTGACACCGTTCAGTTCCTGCTCGATCTCGGCCTGAGCCTGAGCCTTCACGCGATCAGCTTCGACACGGGCCTGTTCACGGGCCTCGTCGACGATCTGAGCGCCGCGTTTCTTGGCTTGCTCAATGATTTCGGCTGCCTGAGCTTTAGCATCGCGCAGTTGCTGACCCGCTTTGTCTTGGGCCAGCTCCAGGTCGCGAGCTGCTCGTTGTGCAGCGTCCAGTCCATCCGCGATCTTCTTCTGACGTTCTTGCAAAGCCGCGATGACCGGAGGCCACACGAACTTCATGCAAAACAGTACAAAAATGAAGAACGCAACGGACTGGCCAATCAGGGTTGCATTAATGTTCACGCCAACACCTCGCTCGTTCTTTGTTCACACCAATCAGCTCGAAGGTTCGAGAGATTAGCCAGCGAGTTGACCAACGAAGGGGTTCGCGAAGGTGAAGAACAGAGCGATACCAACACCGATCATGGTTACGGCGTCGAGCAGACCGGCAACGATGAACATTTTAACTTGCAGCATTGGAACCATTTCTGGCTGGCGAGCTGCGCCTTCCAGGAATTTGCCGCCCAGCAGGCCGAAGCCGATAGCAGTACCCAGAGCGCCCAGGCCGATCAGCAGAGCAACAGCGATAGCGGTTAGACCAACTACAGTTTCCATCTTTCCTCCCGACTTTTACGTCGTATTGGTTAGGTTTTTTAGATTAAAGCGGTAAAACAAATCGTTTTTGCAGCAGCCCCGGCAGACTCCCCCCAAGGGCACCCTTCCACCGGGGTGGAAGGGTCATCAGACACGCCAGGCGGGTCTTAATGGTTCTCTTCGTGCGCCATCGACAGGTAGACGATGGTCAGCATCATGAAGATAAAGGCCTGCAGGGTGATGATCAGGATGTGGAACACAGCCCACGCCCACTGCAGTACAACGCCCAGACCGCTCAGCCACAGCAGACCGCTGCCGAACATCACTGCGATCAGGATGAACACCAGCTCGCCGGCATACATGTTGCCGAACAGTCGCAGGGCCAGAGAGATTGGCTTGGCGATCAGGGTCACGAATTCAAGCAGGAAGTTGACCGGGATCAGGATGATTTGAACCAGCATGTTCTTGCTGCTGAACGGGTGCAGGGTCAGTTCGCCCAGGAAGCCACCGATGCCCTTGATCTTGATGCTGTAGAAAATGATCAGCGCGAACACCGACAGGGCCATGCCCAGGGTGGCGTTCGGGTCAGTGGTGGACACTGCGCGGAACGGAATCTCGTGATCGCCAGAGATAGCGGCGGCCAGATGAGGAATCCAGTCGACCGGGATCAGGTCGATGGCGTTCATCAGGAACACCCAGGCGAAAATGGTCAGTGCCAGGGGAGCGATCACGGCGCTACGGCCGTGGAAGCTGTCCTTGACGCTGCCGTCGACGAACTCTACCAGCACTTCGACGAAGTTCTGCAGCGCGCCAGGCTGGCCGGAAGTCGCCTTTTTCGCCGCCATGCGGAAAATCAGGACGAAAATCAGGCCCAGGGCCACAGACCAGCCGAGGGTGTCGACGTGGAATGCCCAAAAGCCCATTTCCTTGGCTTGTGCTGCGGAGTGGGCAAAGCCCCAGCCGCCGTCTGGTAGTTGACCGAAGGTCAAGTTCTGCAAGTGGTGCTGGATATAGCCCGAAGCGGTTTCTGCTGCCATGGTTGCCTCAAACGCCCTAAGGTCTCGAAAGTCTTGTTTTCATCAGCAGGGGTGCGAACCAGCTGACCAGTTGGGTCAGCACGAAGACACCGAATACTGCCAACGGCGCCAATGGCTTCACTCCTGCAAACGTCAGCGCGAACAGCACTGCCGTCAAAATCAATTTGCCTGCCTCGCCAGCGTAGAACGACCGGACGATGGCTTGCGCGGCTCGGGCTCCGGTAAACCGGAACGCCTTGTGAGCAAAATACAAATTCGGCAACCAGGCAATCAGTCCCCCGAGGAGGCCTGAATATCCAGTGACTGCCCCGCGCCACTGCCACAACGCCAAGGCTGCCAACAGAAACACGACACATTGAGCCAGCAATACCGGAAATACCGCCAAGCGATGGAAGGGCAGGCGGTTTGGCGTGCGGGTTTCCATCACAATTGCTCCTCGTGAGTCGGCTCGCCAAAATCAGTGACTTGGCATAATTTGTGCCGACAAAATGCGCGCAGAGTATAGGGGCGGTTCAGCCCCTATTCAACTGCTCGGTAGTGATTTCCGACTGCGCGCTACAGAAGGATTGTTTCAGCGAATGTGGGCGAGCACGCCCTGAAGCTCATCCAGGGAGTTGTAACGGATGACCAGCTGGCCCTTGCCCTTCTGCCCGTGGCGTATCTGCACATCAGAGCCCAGACGCTCTGCCAGGCGCTGCTCAAGGCGGGTTATGTCCGGATCAGGTTTGCTCGATTCGACCGGCTCAGGCTTGCCGCTGAGCCATTGGCGAACCAGTGCCTCGGTTTGGCGCACGGTGAGGCCACGTGCGACAACATGTCGCGCCCCCTCGACCTGCTGTTCGTCCGGCAGACCGAGCAGAGCACGAGCGTGGCCCATCTCCAGGTCGCCATGGGCGAGCATGGTCTTGATGACTTCCGGCAGCGTGATCAGGCGCAGCAGGTTGGCCACGGTGACCCGCGACTTGCCCACCGCATCGGCGACCTGTTGCTGGGTCAGCTGGAATTCCTGCTGCAGGCGCTGCAACGCGATGGCTTCTTCCACCGGGTTGAGGTCTTCGCGCTGGATATTCTCGATCAGCGCCATGGCGATGGCCGCTTCATCAGGCACGTCGCGGACCATGGCCGGGATGGTGTCCATGCCGGCTTGCTGGCTCGCACGCCAGCGGCGTTCACCGGCGATGATCTCGAAACGGTTGTTGCCGATCGGACGCACCACGATCGGCTGCATCACGCCCTGGCTCTTGATCGAGTGGGCAAGTTCTTCCAGCGCCTGCGGGTCCATGTCGCGGCGTGGCTGGTATTTGCCGCGCTGGATCACGTCCAGGGGCAGGTGCTGCAATTCTCTCTGGTCGACCTTGACGGCCTGTTCTTCCAGCGCGCTGACGGTAGGCCCGCTAAGCAGGGCATCCAGTCCACGTCCGAGACCACGTTTCTTCACGGCCATGTGGATTCCTTAGGCTTTTTCAGCGCGAGTTTGGCGGCGCTGGCGACGAACCATCTCGCCCGCCAGGGCCAGGTAGGCCAGCGCGCCACGCGATTGCTTGTCGTAGGCCAGTGCCGGCATGCCGAAGCTCGGCGCCTCTGCCAGGCGTACATTGCGCGGGATCACCGTGTCGTACAGCTGGTCGCCGAAGTGCTCCTTGAGCTGCGCGGACACATCGTTGATCAGGCTCAGGCGCGGGTCGTACATGGTCCGCAGCAGGCCTTCGATCTTCAGTTCCGGGTTCAGCAGCTCGGCGATGCGCTTGATGTTATCCACAAGGTCGCTCAAGCCTTCCAGGGCGAAGTACTCGCACTGCATGGGGATGATCACGCCATCGGACGCCACCAGGGCGTTGAGGGTGAGCATGGACAGCGACGGCGGGCAGTCGATCAGGATGTAGTCGTAGCTTTCGCGGATAGGCGCCAGCGCAGTACGCAGGCGGCTCTCCTTCATCTGCATTTCCAGCAGCACCACTTCGGCCGCGGTCAGGTCGCGGTTGGCCGGCAGCAACTGGTAGCCGCCGTGTTCGGAGAAGTGCATGGCCTGGTTCAGGTCGCACTCGCCGATCAACAGGTCGTAGACCGAGTTTTCCAGGCCGTGCTTATCCACACCGCTACCCATGGTGGCGTTGCCCTGTGGATCGAGGTCGATCAGCAGCACGCGGCGCTTGGTCGCGACCAGCGATGCTGCGAGGTTGATGCAGGTGGTGGTCTTGCCCACACCACCTTTCTGGTTCGCTATCGCGAATACCTTAGCCATTCTTGCGTGTGTTCCCAATCATGCCGTGCGGCGCAGTATCAGCAGATGACGTTGGCCTTGGCAACCCGGTACGGTCAAGGCCTGTGCGCTTTCGAGGTGAAAATCTGCCGGTAATGCTACCAGCTCATCGGCAGGATGCAGCCCTTTCATTGCCAACCAGCGCGTATTCGTGTCGCCCAGGTGGCGTGTCCAGTTGCTGAAGTCTTCCAGGCTGCTGAAAGCCCGCGAAATAATTCCGTTGAACGGCAGCTCGGGCTGGAACGCTTCGACCCGGCTGTGGATAACCTGCAGGTTGTCCAGCTTCAGCTCCAGCTTGACCTGGGTGATGAAGCGGGTCTTCTTGCCGTTGCTGTCCAGGCAGGTGATTTTCTTCTCCGGGAACAGGATGGCCAGCGGCACGCCAGGCATGCCGCCGCCGCTGCCCACGTCCAGCCAGCGCTCGCCTTCACCGATGTGGGCGATCACGCTGAGGCTGTCCAGCAGGTGGCGCGACACCATCTCGTCGGGGTTGCGCACGGCGGTCAGGTTGTAGGCCTTGTTCCACTTGATCAACAGGGCCAGGTAGGCCAGCAGCTGATCGTGCTGGGCCTGGCTCAGTTCGACGCCCAGTTCCCGTGCCCCTTGGGCCAATTCCTGCGAGTGGTGTGGGGTGACCATAGAACTCAAGCGCTTTGCTCCAACTCACGGCCAGCGCCGCGTTTTTTCAAATGAATCATCAACAGGGAAATCGCCGCCGGGGTCACGCCCGGGATGCGCGAAGCCTGGCCCAGGGTCTCGGGCCGAGTTATCCCCAGCTTGCCCTGGATCTCCTTGGACAGGCCGGAAATCGCAGCGTAGTCGATATCCACAGGCAGCTTGGTGTTTTCGCTGGCGCGCAGGCGGGCGATCTCGTCCTGCTGACGGTCGATGTAGCCGGCGTACTTGGCCTTGATCTCGACCTGTTCGGCCACGGTCGGGTCAACGGCACCTTCGCCGGTCACCTCGATCAGGCCGTTGTAGTCGATTTCCGGGCGAGTCAGCAGGCTCATCAGGTTGTATTCGTGGCCCAGTGGCGTGCCGAACTTCTCGGCAATGGCATCACCGCGCTCGGTGCCTGGGCGTACCCAGGTGCTTTTCAGCCGCTGTTCTTCCAGCTCGATGGCTTCGCGCTTGGCGCAGAAGGCCGCCCAGCGGGCGTCGTCGACCAGGCCCAGTTCGCGACCTTTCTCGGTCAGGCGCAGGTCGGCGTTGTCTTCGCGCAGGATCAGCCGGTATTCGGCGCGCGAGGTGAACATGCGGTACGGCTCCTGGGTACCCAGGGTAATCAGGTCGTCGACCAGCACGCCGATGTACGCCTCATCACGGCGCGGGCACCAGGCTTCACGGCCCTGGGCACGCAGCGCGGCGTTGGTACCGGCCAGCAGGCCTTGCGCACCGGCTTCTTCGTAACCGGTGGTGCCGTTGATCTGGCCAGCGAAGAACAGGCCGGCGATGACCTTGGTCTCCAGGCTGTACTTCAGGTCGCGCGGGTCGAAGTAATCGTATTCGATGGCGTAGCCAGGGCGAACGATGTGGGCATTTTCCATGCCGCGGATCGAACGCACGATCTGCAGTTGCACGTCGAAAGGCAGCGAGGTCGAGATGCCGTTCGGATACAGCTCATGGGTGGTCAGGCCTTCCGGCTCGATGAACACCTGATGGCTTTCCTTGTCGGCAAACCGATGGATCTTGTCTTCGATGGACGGGCAGTAACGCGGGCCGACGCCTTCGATCACGCCCGAATACATGGGCGAGCGGTCGAGGTTGGCGGCGATGATCTCGTGGGTACGGGCGTTGGTGTGGGTGATCCAGCAGCTGACCTGGCGTGGGTGCAGTTCCTTGCAGCCCATGAACGACATGACCGGAATCGGCGTGTCGCCAGGTTGCTCGGTCATTACCGAGAAATCTACCGAACGGCCATCGATGCGCGGCGGCGTACCGGTTTTCAGGCGGCCCACGCGCAGCGGGAATTCACGCAGCCGACGCGCCAGCGCGGTGGAGGGTGGATCCCCTGCGCGGCCGCCCGAGTAATTTTCCAGGCCGATGTGGATAAGGCCGGCCAGGAAGGTACCGGCGGTCAACACCACGGAGTCGGCAAAGAAACGCAGGCCCATCTGGGTGACCACGCCACGCACCTGGTCCTGCTCGACGATCAGGTCGTCGCACGACTGCTGGAATATCCACAGGTTGGGCTGGTTTTCCAGGATTTCGCGTACCGCTGCCTTGTACAGGATGCGGTCGGCCTGCGCCCGGGTGGCACGCACGGCCGGGCCCTTGCGGTTGTTCAACACGCGGAACTGAATGCCGCCCTTATCGGTGGCCAGCGCCATGGCGCCGCCGAGCGCATCGATCTCTTTGACCAGATGGCTCTTGCCGATGCCGCCAATCGCGGGGTTGCAGCTCATTTGCCCGAGGGTTTCCACGTTATGTGTCAACAGCAGGGTTTTTGCGCCCATGCGTGCTGACGCAAGCGCAGCCTCGGTTCCGGCATGGCCGCCGCCGATGACGATCACTTCAAAACGGGAAGGGAAATCCACCACGCACCTCGTGCCTGTTCATTGATGGGTAATTGGGATAGCTCACCAGTATAGGGACTTACCCCCCTCTATAGGAACCTTTTGCACAAAATTTAACCAGCTGGGGATGAGCGGCAGGATCGGGATCTAAAAATAAAAAAAGAGAAAGAAATTTATTAAAGCTTTGTTTTTATGTTTATTCTTATGCACCGCCCTATCTGTGGATAAAGTTCTACAGCCCTTTAACGGCGTACTGTACAGAGAAATTGAACCCTGTGGTCATGTGGCCATGAGGCCCTTGGATAAGCGCCTTAAACCTGTGGATGAAAACACCACTTACCCACAGGGGGCGTTGTCACCAGCTTTGAGGCCTGCTTATCACCAGAGCTGAAGCGGGGTTTTCCACAGGGCTTATTTCGGGGTTGTTGATAGATTTGTGTGACCGCCAGGCACAAAAAAGCCGCCCGAAGGCGGCTGGTATTTCATCCACAGGTGGATAACCGGGCTAGCGGCTGACCAGCACCGGGTCCTCGCGGTAGCGATTGGCGAACAGCTTGGCCAGGTTGGCAATCTTTGGCTGGTCGTTGACCATGATGTAGAAGCTGCCGGGGTTCTGCACCAGGTAGTCCTGGTGGTAGGCCTCGGCCGGAAAGAAGCCATTGAGGTTTTCCACCGTGGTGGCCAGCGGTTTGCCAAAGGCGTGGGCCGCATCCAGCTGGGCGATGTAGGCCTGGGCCACCTGACGTTGCTCGGCATCGGCGACAAAGATGGTGGAACGGTACTGAGTGCCGCTGTCCGGGCCCTGGCGGTTGAGCTGGGTTGGGTCGTGGGCTACCGAGAAGTAGATCTGCAGCAGTTGCCCGTAGGTGATCTGCGTGGGGTCATAGGTCACCTTTACCGACTCGGCGTGGCCAGTCTCGCCCGAGCCCACCTCTTCATAGTGGGCGGTACGCGCCAGCCCCCCGGCATAGCCGGACACCGCCTGGCTCACCCCTTTCACATGTTCGAATACGCCCTGCACGCCCCAGAAGCAGCCGCCGGCGAATACCGCGGTCTCGCTGTGGACAGTTTTTGTGCTCTCATCGATCTTGGGTGGGTCGATCACCACGGCCGACTCCGCCGCCTGGGCACAGGCGGCTGTGGACAAGATGGCGGCGGCCAGCACGCTACGGAAAATCGCTTTCATCGCAGTCTCCAATGAAGGGGCGCCAGCCGGGGTGTGGATAACCGCACCGGCGCCCCGTCAGCTCACTGATCCTTGCTCATGGAATCCTTGCTCATCCCGTCCTTGGACATGCTGTCTTTCTTCATTGCATCCTTTTTCATGCTGTCCTTGGTCATGGCATCCTTCTTCATGGTGGTGTCTTTCTTCATGCTGTCCTTGCTCATGGCGTCCTTGGACATCGAGCCGCTGGACATGCTGTCGTTGCTCATGGAACCGCTGCTCATGGTGTCTGCCGCGTAGGCGCCAGCAGTGCCCAGTGCCAGGCACATGGTCAGTACGACTGTGGATATTTTTTTCATGGTAGTGCTCCTTGTCGCGTGGGTTGAAAGCACCGCGGATGCCGTGCTGTGGATAACGAGCCGTCAGCTGCCGCCGAACCAGTTGTAGCCCTGGTCCTCCCAGTAGCCGCCGGGGTAGGTGTTGGTGACGAAGATCGCCTGGATATGCTTGGGGTTCTTGTAGCCAAGCTTGGTGGGCATGCGCAGCTTCATCGGGAAGCCGTACTGGCGCGGCAGGGTCTGGCCGTCGTAGGTCAGCGCCAGCAGCGTCTGCGGGTGCAGGGCGGTGGCCATGTCGATGCTGGTGTAATAGTCGTCGGCGCATTTGAAGCCGACGAAGCGGGCGCTGGTGTCGGCGCCTACCCGTTGCAGGAAGTCGCTGAAGCGCACGCCGCCCCAGCGGCCGATGGCGCTCCAGCCTTCCACGCAGATATGCCGGGTGATCTGGTCGACCTGGGCCATGGCGCGCAGCTCTTCAAGGCGCCAGCTGCGCTTGTCCGCCACAAGGCCGGTGACCTCCAGGCGGTAGCTCGCCGCTTCCACGCTGGGGGCTTCGTCCTCGCCGTAGAACGCGTTGAACGGGAATGGCCGGGTGATCATTGTCTCGTCGTACACCGGCGCCAGCGCCTTGGGGTCGAACAGCCAGCCCTGGACCCGGTCGTTGAAGCGCGACATACCCGCCAATGCACTTTCCACGTGCTTGTCGTCGCTGATATTGCAGCCGCTGAGCATGGCCACCCCGCCCAGGGTCAGGCTGCGCACCAGGAATTTGCGCCGGCTGAGGTCATGGATACGCGGCGCCAGCAGCTTGCGGGCTTCATCGAGGATGGATTTATCCACAGTCATGATGCCTTGCCCCCTTTGCCGGTAATCATCAGCAGCAGGGTGCGCGGCACCACGGCTACCATCACCAGGTGCACCGCCACGAAGGCCATCAGCAGGGCCATGGCGATGAAATGCACGCGGCGCGCGGCTTCGTAGCCACCCAGCAACTCGCGTAGCAGGCCGAACTGCACGGACTTCCACAGAACGAGTCCGGACATTATCAACAGGGCGACATCGACAATCGCGAACAGATAGGCCAGCCGTTGCACCTGGTTGTAATGGCTGAGGTCATCGTGGGCGAGCTTGCCGCGCAGCGCTGTGGATAAATCCTGGAGTACGCCACGGGGCGACAGCGGAAAAAAACGCGTGAACAAACGACCGGTGGCGATGTTGAGCATCAGGTACAACACGCCATTGAGAAACAGCAGCCACATGCCCGCGAAATGCCATTGCAGTGCCCCGCCCAGCCAACCACCCAGGGTCAGGGCAGCCGGGAAACTGAAGTCGAAGAACGGCGAGGCGTTGAAGATGCGCCAGCCACTGGTGACCATGACCAGCACCGCCAGCGCGTTCAACCAATGGGTCAAGCGCAGCCAGCCGGGGTGGCTGGAATAACGCTGCAGGGTTGCTGTGCGGGCCATGGTGGGCTCCAGGTAGCATGGGTGATGGGGGCCATTGTTGGTGGCGCCCGGTCGCCAAGTCCTCACATAGAGTTAAATTAAATGTGATAACTGCGGCGCGGTTTTTTCGCCACAATGAGCTATCAGCTGCCTGGGGATAACTGCATATGGAACGGCCAAAACGCGTGCTCATCGTCGAGGACGACGCCCACATCGCCGATTTGCTGCGCCTGCACCTGCGCGACGAAGGCTACGTGGTGGAACACGCCGCCGACGGCAACCTGGGGGTGCGCATGCTCGAGGAGGGCCAGTGGGATGCCCTGGTGCTCGACCTGATGCTGCCGGGCATCGACGGCCTGGAGATCTGCAAGCGCGCCCGGGCCATGGCGCGCTACACGCCGATCATCATCACCAGCGCGCGGTCCAGCGAGATGCACCGCATCCTTGGCCTTGAGTTGGGCGCCGACGACTACCTGGCCAAGCCGTTCTCGATGCTCGAACTGGTGGCGCGGGTGCGTGCCCTGCTGCGCCGCACCGATGCCATGGCGCGCAATGCACGGCTGGAATCAGGCCTGTTGATAACTCATGGCTTGAGCATCGACCCGGTAGCCCGGGAGATCAGCCTCGACGGCAAGGCCCTGGGCCTGACGCCACGGGAGTTCGACCTGCTGTATTTCTTCGCTCGCCACCCCGACCAGGTGTTTTCGCGCATGGACCTGCTCAACGAGGTGTGGGGTTATCAACATGATGGCTATGAACACACCGTGAATACCCACATCAACCGCCTTCGCACCAAGATCGAGGAAGACCCGGCAGCCCCGCGGCGCATCCTCACGGTGTGGGGGCGCGGCTACAAGTTCGCCGCTACGCCGGCGGCTGCGGAGGCCACTTCGTGAAGTTCCTGTCCCTCAGCCAGCGCCTGTCGCTGGTATTCGCTGCACTGCTGCTGGCGTGCAGCGGCGTGGCCATCTGGCTGCAGATCAGCGCCAGCACCCGCCACGAACAGGAAGTGGTGCAGCGCCTGTCCAGCGGCTTGGCGGCGCACATCGCCGGCACCGCGCAGCTCATGGATGCCAGCGGCTGGCGCCCGGAGGCAGTGCATGAGCTGTTCGACAAGCTGATGGCGGTGAACCCCTCGGTCGAGCTGTACCTGCTGTCCAGGGACGGCAGGATCGTCGGCAACGGCGCCCCGGACGATAACCTCAAGCGCAAGACCGTGGATCTTGGCCCTGTGCATAAGTTTCTGGAGGGGGCGGCGCTGCCCGTGCTGGGCCAGGACCCGCGCAACCTGGCTGTGGATAAAGTATTCAGCGCCGCGCCGGTGCAGGTGGGTGGCCGCGACGGTGGGTATGTGTACGTGGTGCTGCAGGGCGAAGCGCACGATGCCCTGGCTGCAGCCCTTGCCCGGGACTCAACGTTGCGCGTGGCCCTGTGGACAATGTGTTTCATGGTAGTGCTGAGCCTGATCATGGGCCTGGTGGCGTTCCGGCTCATCACGCGGCCGTTGAAAGCGCTGACGCAGACTGTGCGTGAGTTCGACGCCAACGGCCACAAGGCCGCGGCTCTCACCGCCCAGCCTGTGGATAAAGGTGATGAGATTGGCGTGCTCAGTGCAGCGTTTGCCCAGATGGGCCAGCGCATCGCCGAGCAATGGCAGGAATTGACCCGCCAGGACCAGCAGCGCCGCGACCTGGTGGCCAACATTTCTCATGATCTGCGCACGCCCCTGACCTCGCTGCATGGGTATCTGGAAACATTGCGAATCAAAGATGAGAGCCTCAGCGCCGAGGAGCGCCGTCATTACCTGGACGTGGCACTGGGGCAAAGCCGCAAGGTGGGACGGCTGGCGCAAGAGTTGTTCGAGCTGGCGCGGCTGGAGTCAGGGCTGGTTCATCCACAGGCGGAGACCTTTGCCCTGCCCGACCTGGTACAGGATGTGTTGCAAAAGTTCGAACTGGCGGCCGAGGCGCGCCAGCAACACCTGGAGGTCGACATGCCCCAGGCGTTGCCGGCAGTGAATGCCGACCTGGGGATGATCGAACGAGTGCTGACCAACCTGCTGGACAATGCCATCCGTCACAACCCGCCGGGCACACGGATCATCGTGCGCCTGTTGGGCGAGGCGACGGAAGTCCAGGTGGCGATCATCGACACGGGCAAGGGCATCGCCCCTGAATTGCGTGCGGGGTTGTTCACCCGCGCCTCGGCCATGTCGCGCAGCTCGCCGGAAAGCGGCGGGCTGGGGCTGATTATCGTCAAGCGCATGCTGCAGCTGCATGGCAGTGATATCCAACTGGGCGCGGGCACGCCCAGTGGCACGGTGATGAGCTTTCAGTTATCCACAGCGCAGTGACGGTTACTTCCCGATACAAAAACTCGAGAAGATCCGGCCCAGCAGGTCGTCTGAGCTGAAGGCACCGGTGATCTCACCCAGGGAATGCTGGGCCTGGCGCAAATCCTCGGCCAGCAGTTCACCGGCGCCCGCCAGGGTCAGCTGGCTACGGCCGTGCTCCAGGGCCTGACTGGCATGGCGCAGGGCGTCCAGGTGCCGGCGGCGGGCGCTGAAGCTGCTTTCGGCGGTCTGTTCATACCCCATGCACGCCTTCAGGTGCTCGCGCAGCAGGTCCAGGCCCTGGCCTTCGTCCTTGGCGCTGAGGCTGATGGTCACGTGGCCATCGGCGCTTTGCTGCATATCCACAGCCTCACCGGTGAGGTCAGCCTTGTTGCGGATCAGCGTGACCTTGGCCATGTCCGGGCGGGTTTCGAGAAATTCCGGCCAGAGGGCGAACGGGTCATTGGCCTCTGGCGCACTAGCGTCCACCACCAGCAGCACCCGGTCTGCCTCGCCGATGGCCTTGAGCGCCCGTTCCACGCCAATCTTTTCCACCTGGTCATCGGTGTCACGCAGGCCCGCGGTGTCGACCACGTGCAACGGCATGCCGTCGATGTGGATATGTTCGCGCAGGATATCCCGGGTGGTGCCGGCGATGTCGGTGACGATGGCGGCTTCGCGGCCTGCCAGCAGGTTCAGCAGGCTGGACTTGCCAGCGTTCGGGCGGCCAGCGATGACCACCGTCATGCCGTCCCGCAGCAACGCGCCCTGCCCGGCTTCGCGCATCACTGTGGACAAGTTGTCGCGTACGTCGTCGAGCATGCTCAGCACATGGCCATCAGCGAGGAAGTCGATTTCCTCCTCCGGGAAGTCGATGGCCGCCTCCACGTAGATACGCAGGGCGATGAGTTTCTCGGTGAGATTGTCCACACGGCGGGAGAACGCACCCTGCAGGGACCGCACGGCGTTGCGCGCGGCCTGGGCAGAGCTGGCCTCGATCAGGTCGGCGATTGCTTCGGCCTGGGCCAGGTCGAGCTTGTCGTTGAGGAACGCGCGCTCACTGAACTCCCCCGGCCGCGCCAGGCGGCACCCCAGCTCCAGGCAGCGCTGCAGCAGCATGTCCAGCACCACCGGGCCGCCGTGGCCCTGCAATTCCAGCACGTCTTCGCCGGTAAACGAGTTCGGGCCCGGGAAGTACAGCGCCAGGCCTTCATCGATGACCTCGCCGTCGGCGGTGCGCATGGGCCCGTAGTGGGCGTGGCGCGGGGTCAGCTGGCGGCCGGCGATGGCTTGCGCCGCGGCGCTGGCCAGTGGCCCGGAAATGCGCACGATACCCACGCCGCCGCGGCCCTGGGCGGTGGCGATGGCGGCAATGGTTTCACGGGGAGTGTTCATGGGGCAGGCCTCAATAAATCGACAGATAGCAAAACGCCCCACGAATGGGGCGTTTATCCACAGGTTAGATGATCAACCTGTTCAGGCGGCAGCTTTCTTGCTTTTCGCCTCGATACCACGAGTGATGTACCACTGTTGCAGGATCGACAGGGTGTTGTTGGTCACCCAGTACATCACCAGACCTGCAGGGAACCACAGGAAGAAGAAGGTGAAGACGATCGGCATCAGCTTCATCACCTTGGCCTGCATCGGATCCGGCGGCGTCGGGTTCAGGCGCTGCTGGATGAACATGGTCGCGCCCATGATGATCGGCAGGATGAAGAACGGGTCCTTGATCGACAGGTCGGTGATCCACAGCAGCCATGGCGCCTGGCGCATCTCGACGCTTTCCAGCAGTACCCAGTACAGCGACAGGAAGACCGGCATCTGCACCACGATCGGCAGGCAGCCACCCAGCGGGTTGATCTTCTCTTTCTTGTACAGCTCCATCATGGCCTGGGACAGTTTCTGACGGTCATCGCCGAACTGTTCCTTCAGCTGGGCCAGGCGCGGGGCCACGGCACGCATGCGCGCCATCGACTTGTAGCTGGCAGCCGACAGCGGGAAGAACAGCAGCTTGATCATCAGGGTCAGGACGATGATCGAGAAGCCCCAGTTACCCAGCAGCATGTGGATATGTTTCAGCAGCCAGAAGATCGGCTGGGCAATGAACCACAGGATGCCGTAGTCGACGGTCAGTTCCAGGCCAGGCGCCAGCTCTTTCAGCTTGTCCTGGATCTTCGGACCGGCATACAGCACGGCGCTGGTTTCCACCTTGGCGCCAGGTGCGGCGGTCAGGGTCGGGCCAGTGAAGCCGATGATGTAGTTGCCAGCGCTGTCCTTGCGGGTCGACATGGCGTTGTTGTCCGAATGGTTCGGAATCCACGCCGTGACGAAGTAGTGCTGCAGCCAGGCTACCCAACCACCCTGAACGGTTTCCTTCAGGTTGCCCTTGTCGATATCTTTCATCGATATCTTCTTGTAGGGCTCGGCCGGAGTACCCAGGGCGGCGCCCAGGTAGGTCGCGGTGCCGGTGGCGGTGCTCGACGATGGGTCGGCGCTGTTGTCACGCTTGAGCTGTGCGAACAGGTTGCCCGACCACGGCGTGGTGCCCTGGTTGTCGATCAGGTAGCTGACCTTAAGGTCGTACTCGCCGCGGTCCAGGGTGAAGCGCTTGATGTAGTTGACGCCATTGGACGAGAACTTCAGGTCCACGACCAGCTCGTTCTGGCCGTCAGCCAGTTGGTAGCTCTTCTGTTCGGTGCTGTACAGCGGGCGACCGGTGGAACGCGAGTCCGGGCCGTCGGTGCCGACCAGGCCGCTCTGGGCCAGGTAGGTGCGCTCGCCGCCGTTGTCGAACAGCTGGAACGGCACGTCAGGATGGTCCTGGCGGCGCGGGTATTCCGGCAAGGTCAACTGGGCGATGTCGCCCCCGTTTGGATCGATAGCCAGATCCAGGACATCGGTCTTGATGCGGATCAGGTTCTTGCTGCCAGCATCCGGGGCCAGGGTTGGCGCGGGCGCGTTGGCAGAAGGGGCGCTGGGTACGTCGGCACTCGCTTGAGCATTGTTAGCCAACGGGGCTTCGGGCAAATCCGATGCGCCAGTGCTGGTAGCAACATTCTGAGTCGGCAAGGCAGCCTGACCATAGTCCTGGTTCCATTTCAGGACCATGGAGTAGGACACGACTGCCAGGGCGGCGATCAGGATCGTGCGTTTAATATCCATGATTACTCGGCTATCGAAGAATTACGGGGAGATGGGGCTGGCGGAACCGGGTCAAGACCACCGGCGTGCCAGGGGTGGCAACGACCCAGACGACGTAGGGTCAGCCAGCTGCCGCGTAGGAGTCCATGGATTTCGATGGCTTCCAGCGCGTAGCAGGAACAACTGGGGTAGAAACGACAGTGATTGCCCATCAAAGGGCTGATGGCATAGCGGTAAAACTGGATCGGAACGATGGCCAGTTTACGCATCTTGACTGTCTACCCCTTCAGTTTCGGTCTTCACTGCTGGGGCGGGCCGACTGCGGGCTAGTCGCTTCCAGAGCTTGCCAAAATGCTGGTGCAGTTCCGGGTTTTCGACGTCACCCAAACCTTTCCGCGCGACGATGACGATATCCCAGCCAACCAGGAGGTCCTGGTGCAGGCGGAACGAGTCGCGCATCAAGCGTTTGAGTCGGTTGCGCTGAACGGAGAGCTTGACGCTCTTTTTCCCGATCACTAACCCCAGACGAGGGTGATCGAGCTCGTTTTCGCGCGCAAGGAGCAGCAGGTTTTTCCCTGGAACCTTGCCGGTTGGGGAGTCAAAGACCGCTTTGAAGTGTCGGGCTGTCAGAAGACGCTTTTCCCGACTGTAGTCCTGACTCACCCCCAGTGCCGAGTGATCAAACTGCCAGACGCGCACGGCCTTTGGCACGGCGACGCGACAGAACGGCACGGCCGTTTTTGGTGGCCATGCGAGCACGGAAGCCGTGGGTGCGGGCGCGTTTGATGGTGCTGGGTTGGAAAGTACGTTTCATGGCGTGTTACCTGGTTCGTCCACAACGGGCCGGAATGGTCCCCGTTTTAAGAGACCGGCGATTCTAGTGAAAGCAAGGCCTCAGGTCAATTTCCAACCAGCTTTTCCTTTACATAGGCATGACCGTCGGTCTGACTGGCAAAACCCGCGGTAAACATAAAAATAAGAAGGAGCGTATTTAAAGCTTTTTTGAAGAGCTTATAGAACTTAGGCACGCACCTTTCTGTGGATAACACCCTGCACGCCTTTGTTTACGTAGCATACAGGGAATGGTAACCCTGTCGAGAAGCGGTGCTGCGGCTGTGCTGTGACCTCGGAAAAGCTGTGCATGAAAGGCGTACTTATACACAGGCGAGTTATGCACAGTTTTCGACCCCCACTTGTGCAGAAAGCTCAGTGGTGGTTATCCACAGAGTTTATTCACAGCCCGGCAAAACTATTTTTCTTCGTGCACGTGCTGATTTGCCTCTATGTACACCCCACCTACATGTGGATAAGTGTGCTCGGCGCCGGTACAATGGGGATCGTTTTTTGCCTCTCCGGCTTTCAACTCAGGGGATATCCGTGTCAGTGGAACTTTGGCAGCAGTGCGTGGAGCTTCTGCGCGATGAACTGCCTGCCCAGCAATTCAACACCTGGATCCGTCCGCTACAGGTCGAAGCCGAAGGCGACGAGTTGCGTGTGTATGCGCCCAATCGCTTTGTGCTGGACTGGGTCAATGAAAAGTACCTGGGACGCCTGCTTGAACTCCTGGGCGAGCACGGCAGCGGAATCGCGCCGGCGCTCTCCTTATTAATAGGCAGCCGTCGCAGCTCGGCGCCTCGTGCCGCCCCCAACGCACCGTTGGCCGCCGCCGTGGCCGCCTCGCAGGCGGCGCAGCAGCAACCCGCGCCCGTCGCCGCTCCGGTTCAGGAACCTGCAGTTGCGCCCGCCGCCGTGGCCAGCGTCAGCGAAGAGCCTTCGCGTGACAGCTTCGACTCCATGGCCGGCGCCGCTTCGCAGCAGGCACCCGTGCGCGCGGAACAGCGCAACGTCCAGGTAGAAGGTGCGCTCAAGCACACCAGCTACCTGAACCGCACGTTCACGTTCGAGAACTTCGTCGAAGGTAAATCCAACCAGCTGGCCCGTGCGGCCGCCTGGCAGGTTGCCGACAACCCCAAGCATGGCTACAACCCGCTCTTCCTTTATGGGGGCGTAGGTTTGGGTAAGACTCACTTGATGCACGCCGTGGGTAACCACCTGCTCAAGAAGAACCCCAATGCCAAGGTTGTGTACCTGCACTCCGAGCGTTTCGTCGCCGACATGGTCAAGGCCCTGCAGCTGAACGCGATCAACGAGTTCAAGCGCTTCTACCGGTCGGTGGACGCGCTGCTCATCGATGACATTCAGTTCTTTGCCCGCAAGGAGCGTTCCCAGGAAGAGTTCTTCCACACCTTCAACGCCCTTCTTGAAGGCGGCCAGCAGGTGATCCTCACCAGCGACCGCTACCCGAAGGAAATCGAAGGCCTGGAAGAGCGTCTCAAGTCCCGCTTCGGCTGGGGCCTGACGGTGGCCGTCGAGCCGCCGGAACTGGAAACGCGTGTCGCCATTCTGATGAAGAAGGCAGACCAGGCCAAAGTCGAGCTGCCGCACGACGCGGCGTTCTTCATTGCCCAGCGCATCCGTTCCAACGTGCGTGAGCTGGAAGGTGCGCTCAAGCGCGTCATCGCCCACTCGCACTTCATGGGGCGTGACATCACCATCGAGCTGATTCGCGAATCGCTCAAGGACTTGCTGGCGCTGCAGGACAAGTTGGTGAGTGTGGATAACATCCAGCGCACCGTGGCCGAGTACTACAAGATCAAGATTTCCGATCTGCTGTCCAAGCGCCGCTCGCGTTCGGTGGCCCGCCCGCGTCAGGTAGCCATGGCCCTGTCCAAGGAACTGACCAACCACAGCCTGCCGGAAATCGGCGATGTGTTTGGCGGCCGCGACCACACCACCGTGTTGCACGCCTGCCGCAAGATCAACGAACTCAAGGAATCCGACGCGGATATCCGCGAGGACTACAAGAACCTGCTGCGGACGCTGACTACTTGATGAACGTCAGCGCAGCTTATTAAAGGCAAGGGACTAGACCATGCATTTCACCATTCAACGCGAAGCCCTGTTGAAACCCCTGCAACTGGTCGCGGGCGTCGTCGAGCGCCGCCAGACCTTGCCGGTATTGTCCAACGTACTGCTGGTGGTCGAAGGCCAGCAGCTGTCGCTCACCGGTACCGACCTTGAAGTCGAACTGGTTGGCCGCGTGCAACTGGAAGAGCCTGCCGAGCAGGGCGAAATCACCGTGCCTGCGCGCAAGCTGATGGACATCTGCAAGAGCTTGCCCAACGACGCGCTCATCGACATCAAGGTCGACGAGCAGAAGCTGGTGGTCAAGGCCGGTCGCAGCCGTTTCACCCTGTCGACCCTGCCGGCCAACGACTTCCCGACTGTTGAAGAAGGTCCGGGCTCGCTGACCTGCAGCCTGGAACAAAGCCGCCTGCGCCGCCTGATCGAGCGCACCAGCTTCGCCATGGCCCAGCAGGACGTGCGCTACTACCTCAACGGCATGCTGCTGGAAGTGTCCAATGGCCTGATGCGCGCCGTGGCCACCGACGGCCACCGCCTGGCCATGTGCTCGATGAAAGCCGACATCGCCCATGACGGCCGCCACCAGGTCATCGTGCCGCGCAAGGGTATCCTTGAGCTGGCGCGCCTGCTGACCGAGCCGGATGGCACCGTCAGCATCGTCCTGGGCCAGCACCACATCCGTGCTACCACCGGCGAGTTCACCTTCACCTCCAAGCTGGTCGATGGCAAGTTCCCCGACTACGAGCGCGTGCTGCCAAAAGGCGGTGACAAGCTGGTGCTGGGCGACCGTCAGGCCCTGCGTGAAGCGTTCAGCCGTACCGCGATCCTGTCCAACGAGAAGTACCGTGGCATCCGTCTGCAACTGGCCGCCGGCCAGCTGAAGATCCAGGCCAACAACCCTGAGCAGGAAGAAGCGGAAGAAGAAGTGGGCGTGGACTACAACGGTGGTTCGCTGGAAATCGGCTTCAACGTCAGCTACCTGCTGGACGTGCTGGGCGTGATGACCACTGAGCAAGTGCGTCTGATCCTGTCCGACTCCAACAGCAGTGCGCTGGTACAGGAATCGGACAACGATGACTCCGCGTACGTCGTCATGCCGATGCGCCTGTAACTTGCCCAGCAGACTCTAATGTCCCTCAGTCGTGTCTCTGTCACCGCGGTGCGCAACCTGCACCCGGTGACCTTCTCCCCCTCCCCCCGCATCAACATCCTGTACGGCACCAATGGTAGTGGCAAGACCAGCGTGCTGGAGGCCATCCACCTGTTGGGGCTGGCGCGTTCGTTCCGCAGCACCCGGCTGTTGCCCGTCATCCAGTACGAGCAAGGCGCTTGCACGGTGTTCGGCCAGGTCGAATTGAACGAAGGCGGCCACGCCGCGCTGGGTGTCTCGCGGGAGCGGGCAGGCGATTTCACTATCCGGATCGACGGGCAGAACGCCCGTAGTGCGGCGCAGTTGGCGGAAATACTGCCGTTGCAGCTGATCAACCCGGACAGTTTTCGCCTGTTGGAAGGGGCTCCAAAAATACGCCGACAGTTCCTGGACTGGGGTGTGTTCCACGTGGAACCGCGCTTCATGGCCACCTGGCAAAGACTTCAGAAGGCCCTGAAGCAAAGAAACTCATGGCTGCGGCATGGTACACTGGACGCTGCTTCGCAAGCTGCATGGGACCGGGAGTTATGCCTGGCCAGTGCTGAAATTGATGAATACCGCCGGGCCTATATCAAGGCGTTGAAGCCGGTGTTTGAGCAGACCCTCAGTGAGCTCGTCGAGCTGGAAGGTTTGACCCTCAGTTACTACCGCGGCTGGGACAAGGAGCGGGACCTCTCCGAGGTGCTCGGTACTTCCCTGCTTCGTGACCAACAGATGGGCCACACCCAGGCTGGACCGCAACGCGCTGATTTGCGCTTGCGACTGGGCGCCCACAACGCTGCGGATATCCTTTCCCGTGGCCAGCAGAAGCTGGTGGTGTGCGCGTTGCGTATTGCCCAGGGGCATCTCGTCAGCCAGGCACGCCGCGGTCAATGTATTTATCTTGTGGACGACTTGCCGTCAGAACTCGACGAGCAACACCGCCGCGCGCTTTGCCGCTTGCTTGAAGAATTACGCTGCCAGGTGTTCATCACCTGTGTAGACCACGAATTATTGAGGGAAGGCTGGCAGACGGAAACGCCAGTCGCTTTGTTCCACGTGGAACAGGGCCGTATCACCCAGACCCACGACCATCGGGAGTGAAGGCATGAGCGAAAATCAAACGTACGATTCCTCCAGCATTAAAGTGCTGAAAGGGCTGGATGCCGTACGCAAACGTCCCGGTATGTACATTGGCGACACCGATGATGGTAGCGGTCTGCACCACATGGTGTTCGAGGTCGTCGACAACTCCATCGACGAAGCCTTGGCCGGCCACTGCGACGACATCACCGTCATTATCCATCCTGACGAATCCATCACCGTCCGTGACAACGGTCGCGGCATCCCGGTTGATGTGCACAAAGAAGAAGGCGTATCGGCAGCCGAGGTCATCATGACCGTGCTGCACGCCGGCGGTAAGTTCGACGACAACTCGTACAAGGTTTCCGGCGGCCTGCACGGTGTAGGTGTGTCCGTGGTGAACGCCCTGTCCGAGACGCTGGTGCTGACCGTGCGCCGTAGCGGCAAGATCTGGGAACAGACTTACGTGCATGGCGTGCCACAGGCACCGATGAAGATCGTGGGCGACAGCGAAACCACCGGTACCCAGATCCACTTCAAGCCTTCGGCTGAAACCTTCAAGAACATCCACTTCAGCTGGGACATCCTGGCCAAGCGTATTCGCGAACTGTCGTTCCTGAACTCGGGCGTGGGCATCTACCTGAAGGACGAACGTTCGGGCAAGGACGAGACCTTCAAGTACGAAGGCGGCCTGCGTGCGTTCGTTGAATACCTGAACACCAACAAGACCCCGGTCAACCAGGTGTTCCACTTCAACGTACAGCGCGAAGACGGCGTGGGCGTGGAAATCGCCCTGCAGTGGAACGACAGCTTCAACGAGAACCTGTTGTGCTTCACCAACAACATTCCCCAGCGCGACGGCGGCACCCACCTGGTGGGCTTCCGTTCGGCGCTGACGCGTAACCTGAACAACTACATCGAACAGGAAGGCCTGGCCAAGAAGAACAAGGTAGCCACCACCGGCGACGACGCCCGTGAAGGTTTGACCGCGATCATCTCGGTGAAGGTGCCTGATCCGAAGTTCAGCTCGCAGACCAAGGACAAGCTGGTTTCTTCCGAAGTGAAGACCGCGGTCGAGCAGGAGATGGGCAAGTACTTCTCCGACTTCCTGCTGGAAAACCCCAACGAGGCCAAGGCCGTCGTCGGCAAGATGATCGACGCTGCCCGTGCCCGTGAAGCTGCGCGCAAGGCCCGCGAGATGACCCGCCGCAAAGGCGCGCTGGACATCGCCGGCCTGCCAGGCAAGCTGGCTGACTGCCAGGAGAAGGACCCTGCCCTCTCCGAACTGTACCTGGTGGAGGGTGACTCCGCAGGTGGCTCGGCCAAGCAAGGTCGCAACCGTCGTACCCAGGCGATCCTGCCGCTGAAGGGCAAGATCCTCAACGTCGAGAAAGCTCGCTTCGACAAGATGATCTCGTCCCAGGAAGTGGGCACCCTGATCACCGCGCTGGGCTGTGGCATCGGCCGCGAAGAGTACAACATCGACAAGCTGCGTTATCACAACATCATCATCATGACCGATGCTGACGTCGATGGTTCGCACATCCGTACGCTGCTGTTGACGTTCTTCTTCCGCCAGCTGCCCGAGCTGATCGAGCGTGGCTACATCTACATCGCCCAGCCGCCGCTGTACAAGGTCAAGAAGGGCAAGCAGGAGCAGTACATCAAGGACGACGAGGCCATGGAAGAGTACATGACCCAGTCGGCCCTGGAAGACGCCAGCCTGCACCTGAACGACTCGGCACCGGGTATCTCGGGCGCGGCACTGGAGCGCCTGGTCAACGATTTCCGCATGGTGATGAAGACCCTCAAGCGCCTGTCGCGCCTGTACCCGCAAGAGCTCACCGAGCACTTCGTGTACCTGCCGGCGGTGTCGCTGGAAGACCTGTCGGACCACGCCGGCATGCAAGCCTGGCTGGCCAAGTTCGACGCGCGCCTGCGCACCAGCGAGAAGTCGGGCCTGGTCTACAAGGCCAGCCTGCGCGAAGACCGTGAACGCAACGTGTGGCTGCCGGAAGTGGAAATCACCTCCCACGGCCTGGCGAGCTACATCACCTTCAACCGCGACTTCTTCGGCAGCAACGACTACCGCACCGTCACCGCACTGGGCGCGCAACTGGCGACCCTGCTTGACGAAGGTGCCTACGTGCAGCGTGGCGAACGCAAGAAGCCGGTGGTGGAGTTCAAGGAAGCCCTCGAGTGGTTGATGACCGAGAGCACCAAGCGCCACACCATCCAGCGCTACAAAGGGCTGGGTGAGATGAACCCGGACCAGCTGTGGGAAACCACCATGGACCCAACCGTGCGCCGCATGCTCAAGGTGACCATCGAAGACGCGATCGCTGCCGATCAGATCTTCAACACCCTGATGGGCGATGCGGTTGAGCCGCGTCGCGAGTTCATCGAGAACAACGCCTTGGCGGTCTCGAACCTGGACTTCTGATTCTGGTGCAATAAAAAACCCGGCCATCGTGCCGGGTTTTTTATTGCCTGTAGCCGCTGCCGCAGGCTGCGCTGGCCCTCTGCCTCACTGAAGATCTCCAGCGTGCACTATGGCCAGCGCAGCCTGCGGCAGCGGCTACAGAGTGGGATCAGTCGAGCATGAGGATGTTCGAAGTGTTGATCGCCGGCACGTTCGCCAACAAATAATCCCGCACCCGCTCCAGCAGGTAATGCTCCGGATTACGCTGCGACCAGATCAGGTAATAGCTGTCCCCCGTCTTCACCGCAGTGGGGATGGGCAGCACCAGCGAACCATCTTTCAACTGTGGCCCCACCAGCGCCAGGTCGCCGATCGATACGCCGTGCCCGCCCGCCGCCGCGGTCATGCCCAGTTCCAGGGTGTCGAAGCGCTTGCCTTCGTTCCAGTCCACGGCATCGCCCTGCCCCTGCCGTTCCAGCCAGCGGCGCCAGTCGCGGCAGTCGCGCGAGGGGTGGATGAGTTCGGCCATGCCCAGGTGCTCGATGTTCCAGGGGCCCTTGCGGTACACCGACGGCGCACACACCGGCACCAGCCACTCATCGAACAGCTTGATGAAGTTCCAGTCCTTGGGGAAGTCGCCGTTGCTCAGCAGCACGGCGCAGTCGAACGGCTCGTTGCGGAAGTCCACGGTGTCCAGGTCCATCCAGGCGCTGGTGAGCTGCACCCGGTCGGCCACGTTGTCGGCCTGGAAGCTTTCCAGCGTGCTCATCAGCCAGCGCATGGTGAGGGTGGAGGGGGCCTTCACCCGCAAGGTGCCCTTGGGGCGGCGGGCGGTGGCGCAGGCGTTCTCGATGGCGTTGAAGCTGCGCTCCAGTTCGTGGGCCAGCAGCCGGCCGGTGTCGGTCAGCGCCAGCTTGGGGCCCTTGCGTTCGAACAGCGGGGCGCCCAGGTGGTCCTCGAGGGTTTTCACGTGGCGGCTCACCGCACTCTGGGTAATGCACAGGTTTTGTGCCGCAACGGTGAACGATCCATAGCGCGCCGCGACTTCAAAGGCTCGCAGGGCATACAGCGGGGGTAGCCGCGAAGTCATGACACTTTCCTTAACCATGATTTTTGCTCATGCAACCCGGACACTTTATCCGTTTTTCAAGGCCATGGCCGCCCCCCTACTCTGATCGGCTCCAAGGGATGCCCCACCCACTTCAGGAGAAAGGAGGTGACCTGGACTGCCAATGGATCAAGAGAACGAAGTCATGCCAAATACCAACATTGATGAGCTGCTGGCCGCGAGCATAACCAGTGGGGGATTGAGTCAGGAACAGATCGCGCAAATCCTCAACTTCAGGGTTTTCGGCAACCAGGCCGGTTACCTGCACCTGCAAGACCTGCCCATCGGCCAGATTCCGGCCACCCCAACCAGCCGCGATGCGTTGGCCAAGCCCGACGATGCCAGCGAACAGTGCCTGCTGCAAGCCACATCACTGCTGGGCCAGGCGATTGGTTACCCGCAGGAATCCAAGGGCGCCATCATCAACAACTTCTTTCCTCACCAGGCGCATTCCAAGGCTGCCAGCTCCGACAGCTACGACACCGAGCTGGACCTGCACACCGAGAACGCCTTCCATCCGGTGCAGCCCGATTACCTGCTGCTGTTGTGCCTGCGCCAGGACCCGCTGGGCGAGGCGATTACCTATGTCACGTCCATCGACAACATGCTGGCGCACCTCAGCCATGCAGAGACCGCCTTCTTTCTGGACGAGCCCTACAACTTCCTGTCCGACTACAGCGCCACCGAGAAGAACTGCCGCATCGACATCGGCAAGCACCAGACGATTTTCTACGGTGACCCCAACGCCCCCTACTTCCGCTTCGACCCGCAGTTCATGGTGGCGCGCAGCGAGCAGGCCCAGGCCCAGCTGCAGCACCTGCACAACATTGCCTGGGAAGTGAAGCAGCCGGTCAAGCTGGCCACCGGCGACCTGCTGATTATCGACAACCGCAAGACCGCCCACGCGCGCAGCCCCTTCACCGCCCTGCTCGACGGCAGCGACCGCTGGATACAGCGCACCTTCGCTATCACCGGGCAACATCACTACACCGAGATGCTGGGCACCAACCAGCGTGTCTTCGACCTGGTAATCTGACTATGAGCACCACCTACCTCTCCTTTGCCCTGGCCGTGCTGCTGTTGATTGCCTCGCCCGGCCCCATTGTCGCCATGGTCATCGCCGATGCGCGACGCGCCTGGCCGGCGTGGACCATCGCCGGCGGCGTGGTGTCGGCGCAGGTGCTGCTGGTGTGCGCGCTGGTGGCGATCTACACCACCCTGCACATCAACGCCGCGGTGCTGAACTGGGGGCAGATCCTGGGCGGCGTGTACCTGGCGTGGTTGGGTGGCAATGCGCTGGTCAGCAGCTCGTCGGAGTCGGTGCAATGCTCCAGCAAGGGCTACGGCTTCTGGAAGACCATGGGCGTGGGCCTGTCCAACCCCAAGGACATCCTGTTCTTCCTGGCCTTCCTGCCGGGTTTCATTTCGCCCCACGAGCCCTTCACCGTGCAGGCGGCAGCGCTGATCCTGATCTGGGCGGCCATCGACGTCTCGATCCTGATTGCCTACAGCCTGCTGTCACGGCGCCTGGACCGCTACCGCCGGGTGCGCCGCCTGCTCGATTGCGCGCCGGGCATCGTCCTGTTGGGGTTGGGCCTGCTGTCGTTCTCGCTGGGCGTCTACCGGGTTTTCCAGTAAGCGTTCACCCGCGGTTGAGCAGCTGTGCCTGCTCGGCCGCGCACAGCTGCAGCAGGTAGTCCCACACCACCCGCAGCCGCACTGACTTGTGCAGCTCGCGGCGGGTGCTCATCCAGTAGCTGCGCTGGATGGTCTCCGTTGGTACCACCCGCACCAGCGCCGGGTCCTCCTCGGCCATGTACATGGGCAGCACCGCCACGCCCAGGCCCGCCCTCGCCGCCTGCTGTTGGGCAATCACACTGGTGCTGCGGAACACCACGTGGGGCGCGCGGCAGAAGCTGTTGAGGAACAGCAGTTCCTGGCTGAACAGCAGGTCGTCCACATAGCCGATCCAGTCATGGCCGGCGAGGTCTTCGCGGTTCACCAGCACGGGGGCCCGCTGCAGGTAGGCGGGGCTGGCGTACAACGCCAGGCGGTAATCGGTGAGCTTGCGGGTTATCAACAGGTCGGCCGAGGGCCGGTCCAGGTGAATGCTGATCTCCGCTTCGCGGTTGAGGATGCTGACGAAGCGCGGCACCGCCACCAGTTCCACTTCCAGCCCCGGGTAGCGCTCGAACAGGCCGCCCAGGCGCGGGGTAAGGAACATGATGCCGATGCCTTCGGTCACCCCCAAGCGGATCTTGCCCAGCGGCATCATCGGCTGGGTCATCTCTTCCTGGGCCAGCAGCGCGACGTTTTCCATGGCCTCGGCGTGCTTGAGCAGCGCCTGGCCGGCGGGGGTCAGCTCATAGCCCTGGGCGTGCTGCACGAACAGCGCGTTGCCCAGGCTCTGCTCGATGGCCTCGATGTGCCGTGCCACCGTGCTGTGGGTAGTGTTCAGGCGCTTGGCGGCGGTCAGCAGGCGGCCGCTGCGGTGCAATTCGAGAAAAAACCGCAGGTCGTTCCAATCGAACATGGGCATTCATCCGTTGCTCAAAAACGCACAGCCGGTGGGTGAAATTTCGCGTTTTCATCTCGAAGCTAATCAATACCATGGGGGAAGACAAGAATAAAAATCGGTGCGAGGTTCCCCATGCCATCAGCCCCAAGCGCCTACGACTACGTGATAGTCGGCGCCGGCCCCGCAGGTTGCCTGCTGGCCAATCGGCTTTCTGCCGACCCCGCTGTGTCCGTCCTGCTGCTGGAAGCCGGCGGGCGCGACAATTACCCCTGGATTCACATCCCCGTCGGCTACCTGTTCTGCATCGGCAACCCGCGCACCGACTGGTGCTTCAAGACCCAGCCGCAGCCCGGCCTCGATGGCCGCGCCCTGAGTTATCCACGGGGCAAGGTGCTGGGCGGCTGCTCGTCCATCAACGGCATGATCTACATGCGTGGCCAGGCCAGCGACTACGACGGCTGGGCGGCCCAGGGCAACGCCGGCTGGGGCTGGCAGGACGTGCTGCCGCTGTTCCGCCAGAGCGAACAGCACTATGCCGGCGATTCCGCTGCCCATGGCGGCAAGGGCGAATGGCGCGTCGAGCTGCAGCGCTACCGCTGGCCGATTCTCGACGCCTTCCGCAGCGCGGCTGCCCAGTGCGGCGTGGAGAGCGTGGATGACTTCAACACCGGGGATAACCAGGGCTGTGGATATTTTCAGGTCAACCAGCGCTCGGGCATTCGCTGGAACTCTGCCAAGGCCTTCCTGCGGCCCGCGCTCAAGCGCGCCAACCTGACGGTGCTCACCGGCGTGCAGGTGGACCGCCTTGCTGTGGATAACGGCCGGGCCACCGCAGTGCATGCCCGCCATGCAGGCTTGGCGCAGTTATACACAGCCCGCAAGGAGATACTGCTGTGTGCAGGGGCGATTGGCTCGCCGGGCATCCTCCAGCGTTCCGGCATCGGCCCCCGCCCGCTGCTCGAGCGCCTGGGGATAACGGTGCAGCACGAGCTGCCCGGCGTGGGCGGCAACCTGCAGGACCATCTGCAGCTGCGGCTGATCTACAAGGTCAGCAACACCCGTACTCTCAACCAGGTGGCCAACAGCCTGTGGGGCAAGTTCGGCATGGGCGTGCGCTACCTGTATGACCGCAGCGGGCCGCTGGCCATGGCGCCCAGCCAGCTGGGCGCGTTCATCAAGTCCGACCCGCAGCAGCCCAGCGCCAACCTCGAATACCACGTGCAGCCGCTGTCCCTGGACCGCTTCGGCGAGCCCTTGCACAGCTTCCCGGCGTTTACCGCCTCGGTGTGCAACCTGCGGCCCAAGAGCCGCGGGCGCGTGGATATCAGCTCGGCCAGCCCGGACGATGCGCCCATCATCGACCCCAACTACCTCAGCCACCCGGAAGACCTGCGCGTCGCCGCCCAGGCCATCCGGCTTACCCGGCGCATCGTCGACGCCCCTGCCCTGCGCATCTTCAGCCCCGCCGAATACCTGCCGGGGCCGCAACTGGAAAGCGAAGAACAGCTGCAACAGGCGGCAAGTGCCATCGGTACGACTATATTTCATCCGGTGGGCACCTGCCGCATGGGCAACGGCCCCCAGGACGTGGTGGATGCCACCCTGCGCGTGCACGGTATCGAAGGCCTGCGCGTGGTGGATGCCTCGATCATGCCCGAGATAGTGTCAGGCAACACCTGCACTCCCACCTTGATGATCGCGGAAAAGGCCGCGCAGATGATTCTGCAAGGCACCCCGCGTGCGGAGGATAGAACCAGGCAAATTGCCCAGCCTGTCGCCTGACAGGCCGGGAACGGCGATGGCTGCCGCAGTCCGCGGCCATCGACAGTGGACAACAACAATAATCACTGTGCCCTCAGGGCGGGAAGGACCAAGACTATGGCGGACTACATACAGGGTCAGGGCGCGGGGGTCGTGCCGACTACAGCCAGCGAAGATCGCAAGATCATCTTTGCGTCGTCCCTGGGGACGGTGTTCGAGTGGTACGACTTTTTTCTCTACGGCGCCCTGGCGGCGGTCATCAGCAAGCAGTTCTTCGCCGGGGTCAATGAGACCACCGCCTTCATCTTCGCCTTGATGGCCTTCGCCGCAGGTTTCCTGGTGCGCCCGTTCGGTGCGCTGGTGTTTGGCCGGCTGGGGGACATGATCGGGCGCAAGTACACCTTCCTCATGACCATCGTGCTGATGGGGCTGTCCACCTTCGCCGTCGGGCTGTTGCCCACCTACGCCAGCATCGGCATCGCCGCGCCCGTCATCCTCGTGTGCCTGCGCATGCTCCAGGGGCTGGCACTGGGGGGTGAATACGGTGGCGCTGCCACCTACGTGGCTGAACATGCCCCAAAAGACAAACGCGGCCTGCACACCGGCTGGATTCAGTCCACGGCCACCCTGGGGCTGTTGCTGTCCCTGCTGGTGGTGCTGGGTTGCCGCTACCTGACTGGCGACGCTTTCGAGACCTGGGGCTGGCGCCTGCCGTTCCTGCTGTCGATCATCCTGCTGGGCGTCTCCACCTGGATCCGCATGAGCCTGCATGAGTCGCCAACCTTCGCCCGCATGAAGGCCGAAGGCAAGGCCAGCACATCGCCCATCAAGGAGTCGTTCGGCTCCTGGCAGAACCTCAAGATCGTCTTCACGGCCCTGTTCAGCATCAATGCCGGGCAGGCGGTGACCTTCTACTGCGCGCAGTTCTACGTGCTGTTCTTCATGACCCAGATGCTGAAGATGGACCCCAACCAGGCCAACACCCTGCTGATCATCAGCGTGATCATTGGCGCGCCGTTCTTCGTGATCTGCGGCTGGCTGTCCGACCGCATCGGCCGCAAGCCGATCCTGATGACCGGCCTGTTGCTGGCCACCGTGCTGTACTTCCCGCTGTTCAAGGCCCTGAGCCACTACGCCAACCCGCAGATCGACCAGGCCAGCCGCCAGGCGCCGATCACCGTGATGGCCGACCCCAAGGGCTGCACCTTCCAGTTCGACCCGGTGGGCAAGGCACGCTTCGACAGCCCCTGCGACAAGGTCAAGACGTTCCTGGTGAAGCAGGGCCTGCCCTACTCGTCCGCGCCGGCCGATGCGGCGAGCCCGGTGGTGGTGACCATCGGTGACAAGCGCATCGACGGCTACGACGAAGCCGCCATGCGCGCCGCCGTGACGGCCGCCGGCTACCCGGCGAAGGCCGACCCCAGCCTGGTGAACCAGCCCATGGTGGTGCTGTTGATCGTGGCCATGATCCTGATCGCCACCATGACCTACGGGCCGCTGGCGGCGGTGATGGTCGAACTGTTCCCCACGCGCATCCGCTACACGTCGCTGTCGCTGCCCTACCACATCGGCAACGGCTGGTTCGGCGGGTTCCTGCCCACGGTGTCGTTCGCGCTGGTGGTGTACACCGGGGATATCTTCTACGGGCTCTGGTACCCGGTGCTGGTGACGGGAGTGAGCCTGATAGTGGGGATTTTCTGCCTCAAGGAAACCCGCGGCGTGGACCTGGACAAGGTGTAAACCACAGGCATGAAAAAACCGGCGATCAACGCCGGTTTTTTTATGCCTCGAAAAACTTATGCACGTTTTGCATTGCGCCATCGCGTGTCGAAATAAGCTTTTAAATTAATCACTTACGAACGATTTTGGAAGAATATCAAAATACTGTACACAAGTTATCCACAGATCAGCCGACGGCCGGCGTGTCTTTGACTTCCGGGTTTTCCGGCAGCGAACCCAGCGCCCGCTGGGTGGCTTCGTTCCACGCCGCCACACGATCGTTCAGCTCGGCAATGGCCCGCGGTCCGGTGCCGTTGGCGTACATCGGCTCGCCAATCACCACCTCGATGGTGCCGGCGCGCTTGCCCCAGCCTTCCTTGGGCCAGAACTTGCCGGCGTTGTGGGCAATGGGCAGTACCGGCAGCTCGGCGTTCACCGCCAGGGCCGAGCCGCTGCGCGAGAACTTGCCGATCTGGCCGAACGGCACGCGGGTGCCCTCGGGGAAAATCAGCACCCAGACGTTGTCCTTCAGCAGCTCGTCGCCCTTGCTGGCAACGACCTTGAGGGCCGCCTTGGGGTTGTCGCGGTCAATGGCGATAGGCCGCAGCATGGCCATCGCCCAGCCGAAGAACGGCACGTACAGCAGTTCGCGCTTGAGCACCTGGCTCAAGGGCTGGAAATAGGCAGAGAGGAAAAAGGTTTCCCATGTGCTCTGGTGGTTGGAGACGATCACGCAGCGTTGCGCCGGCACGTGCTCGGCACCGGTGACCTTCACCTGGATGTTGAGGATAGTGCGGGTCAGGAACAGCGCGCAGCGGCACCAGTACACGTTGATGAAACGGTAGCGGGCCGGAAACTTGAGAAAGGGAGCAACGAAGAAGCTCAGGGTGCACCACAGCAGCGAGCTGGTGCCCAACAGCAAGTAGAAGACGAAAATGCGGATCGCCTGCAGTATCGACATAGCGGCTTGTACCGTTGCGGGCGAACCCGCCTGTTAGAAGCGCGCCTTCGAATCGACCCAAGCCTGCCGCGCCATCCGGTGGTGCGGCAGTGTTCAGGGATTCAACGGCGCCCTAGGTGTGGATAAGTGCTCTGGCTACAGCAGCCAGATCATCGAAAATCAGCGTCCCCTCGGGCAAGCCCTTGTCCAGGGTCTTGCAGCCTTTTCCGGTTTTCACCAGAACAGGTTGAGAGTCGACGGCCAACGCAGCCTCCAGGTCACCCTTGCTGTCACCCACGAACCACACACCGGCCAGGTCGGCCTGGTAGTGCGCGGCAATGGCCTGCAGCATGCCCGGGCGCGGTTTGCGGCAGGCGCAACCCTCGTCCGGACCATGGGGACAATAGACGATCAGCCCGACTTCGCCACCCTGCTCCGCCACCAGCGTGCGCAGGCGCGCATGCATGGCGTCGAGGGTGGCCAGGTCGTAGTAACCGCGGGCAATGCCCGACTGGTTGGTTGCCACGGCAACCGTCCAGCCGGCCTTGCTCAACTGCGCGATGGCGTCGATGGACCCGGGGATGGGCATCCATTCCTGCACCGACTTGATGTAGGCGTCGGAGTCTTCATTGATGACTCCGTCGCGGTCCAGTATCACCAGCTTCAAGGCTTACCCCAGCAGCGAAATGTCGGCAACGCCCAGGAACAGCCCACGCAGGCGCGACAGCAAGGCGTAGCGGTTGGCGCGTACCTTGGCGTCTTCGGCGTTGACCATCACGGCTTCGAAGAACGCATCCACCGGTTCGCGCAGGGCGGCCAGGCGGGTGAGCGCTTCGTTGTACTGGCGGGCAGCTGCCATCGGTTGCACGGCCTGGTCGGCCTGCTGGATGGCCGAGTACAGCGAGAACTCGTGGGCGTTGTCGAAGTATTTGGGCTCCACGGTAGTGGCGATCGAGCCTTCGGCCTTGCCCAGCAGGTTCGACACGCGCTTGTTCACCGCGGCCAGGGCAGCGGCTTCCGGCAGCTTGCGGAAGGCCTGCACGGCCTGCACGCGCTGGTCGAAGTCCAGTGCCGAACCCGGGTTCAGGGCACGTACCGACAGGTAGGTGGCGACGTCGGTGCCTTCGTCCTCGTAACGCGCACGCAGGCGGTCGAAGATGAATTCCAGCACCTGGCCAGCCAGGCCGGCGGCCTTGACGTTGGCACCGAACGCAGACACGGCGAAGGCCACGGCCTTGTCCAGGTCCAGGTCCAGCTGCTTCTCGATCAGGATACGCAGCACGCCCAGGGCGGCACGGCGCAGGGCGTACGGGTCCTTGCTGCCGGTAGGCAGCATGCCGATGCCGAAGATGCCGACCAGGGTGTCCAGCTTGTCGGCGATGGCCACGGCGGCACCGGTGAGGGTGCTTGGCAGCTCGGCGCCAGCGCCACGCGGCATGTACTGCTCGTTCAGGGCCAGGGCGACGTCGTCGGGCTCACCGTCGTTCAGGGCGTAGTAGTAACCGGCCACGCCTTGCATTTCGGGGAACTCGCCGACCATCTCGGTGGCCAGGTCGCACTTGGACAGCAGGCCGGCACGGGCGGCGCGCTGGGCGTCGCCGCCGATCAGCGGGGCGATGAAGGCGGCGAGCTTGGAAACGCGCACAGCCTTGTCGTAGACGCTGCCCAGCTGGGCCTGGAACACCACGTTCTGCAGGCGCTCGTTGAAGCTTTCCAGCGGCTGCTTCTTGTCCTGCTTGAAGAAGAACTCGGCGTCGGTCAGGCGTGGGCGCACGACTTTCTCGTTGCCCAGCACGATCTGGCTCGGGTCCTTGCTCTCGACGTTGGCCACGGTGATGAAGCGCGGCAGCAGCTTGCCGTCCACGTCCAGCAGGCAGAAGTACTTCTGGTTGTCCTGCATGGTGGTGATCAGGGCTTCCTGGGGCACTTCCAGGAAACGCTCCTCGAACGAGCACACCAGCGGCACTGGCCATTCGACCAGGGCGGTCACTTCGTCCAGCAGGGCCGGAGGCACGATGGCGGTGCCTTCCTGCTGCATGGCCAGCTCGGCGGTGCGCTTGCTGATCAGTTCACGACGCTCGCCGGCGTCGGCCAGCACGTAGGCCTTGCGCAGGTCTTCGGCGTAGTTGGCCGGGGCGCTGATGCGCACGTTTTCCGGGTGGTGGAAGCGGTGGCCACGCGATTCACGGCCGGCTTTCTGGGCCAGGATGGTGCAATCCACCACCTGGTCGCCCAGCAGCATCACCAGCCACTGGGTCGGGCGCACGAACTCGACCTTGCGGGCACCCCAGCGCATGCGCTTGGGAATCGGCAGGTCGTTGAGCGAGTCTTCGACGATGGTCGGCAGCAGCGAGGCAGTCGGCTTGCCGACGATGCGCTGGCTGAAACGCAGCTTCGGGCCGCTCTGGTCGATTTCGGCCAGGTCTACGCCGCACTTCTTGGCGAAGCCCAGGGCCGCCTGGGTAGGGTTGCCTTCGGCGTCGAAGGCGGCCTGGCGTGGCGGGCCGTCGAGGTTGATGCTGCGGTCGGGCTGCTGGGTGTCCAGGCCGCTGATCAGCACGGCCAGGCGACGCGGCGCGGCGTAGACCTTCTTGGCGGTGAAGTTCAGGCCGGCGGCCTGCAGGCCTTTCTCGATACCGCCCAGGAACGCATCGCCCAGGGTGTTCAGGGCTTTTGGCGGCAGCTCTTCGGTGCCCAGTTCAACCAGGAAATCTTGAGCACTCATTGTGCAGCCTCCAGCTTAGCCAACACTTCATCACGCAGATCAGGGGACGCCATGGGGAAGCCCAGCTTGGCGCGGGCTTGCAGGTAGCTTTGCGCCACGGCGCGGGCCAGGGTGCGCACGCGCAGGATGTACTGCTGGCGGGCGGTGACCGAGATCGCGCGGCGGGCATCGAGCAGGTTGAAGGTGTGCGACGCTTTCAGGACCATTTCGTAGGTCGGCAGCGGCAGCTCCAGCTCGATCAGGCGGTTGGCCTCGCTTTCGTAGAAGTCGAACAGTTCGAACAGCTTCTCGACGTTGGCGTGCTCGAAGTTGTAGGTCGACTGCTCCACTTCGTTCTGGTGGAACACGTCGCCATAGGTGACCTTGCCGAACGGGCCGTCGGTCCACACCAGGTCATAGACCGAGTCCACGCCCTGCAGGTACATGGCCAGGCGTTCCAGGCCGTAGGTGATTTCGCCGGTGACCGGGTAGCACTCGATGCCGCCTACCTGCTGGAAGTAGGTGAACTGGGTGACTTCCATGCCGTTCAGCCAGATTTCCCAGCCCAGGCCCCAGGCGCCCAGGGTCGGCGATTCCCAGTTGTCTTCGACGAAGCGGATATCGTGGACCAGCGGGTCCAGGCCGATGTGCTTCAGCGAGCCCAGGTACAGCTCCTGGAAGTTCTCCGGGTTAGGCTTCAGGACCACCTGGAACTGGTAGTAGTGCTGCAGGCGGTTGGGGTTTTCACCGTAGCGGCCGTCACCAGGACGACGGCTTGGCTGCACGTAGGCAGCGTTCCAGGTTTCCGGGCCGACGGCGCGCAGGAACGTGGCGGTATGGAAAGTGCCGGCGCCTACTTCCATATCGTAGGGCTGAAGCACCACACAACCTTGCTCGGCCCAGTATTGCTGGAGCGCGAGGATCAAGTCTTGGAAGGTACGCACGGCTGGCGTAGGCTGGCTCACGAAATTCACCTGTTTCTAGGGCTGCGAATATAAAGAGCGGGAGTATACCCCGATTCGCCCTGACCTCTACCCATGGAGCCTTATGCCACGCTGCTTTTGGTGCTCGGATGAGCCGATCTACCAGGCTTATCACGACGAAGAATGGGGGGTTGAGCTGCGTGACCCCGGTCGTCTGTTCGAATTGCTGCTGCTGGAAGGCTGCCAGGCCGGCCTGTCGTGGATCACCGTGCTGAAGAAGCGCGAGCACTACCGCCAGGTGATGTTCGGCTTCGACCCGCAGCGGCTGGCACGCATGACCGACGAGGAAGTCGAGGCACGCATGCTCGACCCCGGCATCATCCGCAACCGCCTGAAAATCAAGGCCGCGCGGCAGAACGCCCAGGCCTGGCTGAAACTTGAAGACCCGGTGGCGCTGCTGTGGTCGTTCGTCGGCGGCAAGCCGCGCATCAACCATTTCCCCGACCGCAGCCACATTCCCACGCAGACGCCGGAAGCCGAAGCCATGAGCAAGGCGCTGAAGAAAGCCGGTTTCACCTTCGTCGGGCCGACCATCTGCTACGCCTTCATGCAGGCCTCGGGCATGGTCATGGACCACACCCAGGATTGTGATCGCTACGCCGCTTTGTGCCGCTGACGGTTACAATGGCGCCTTGCTGAAGAAAGGAGTGGGCTGTGGATAAGTTCAAAGGCGCCCTGATGGTCGGGGCCCTGCGGTTGTTTGCGATGTTGCCGTGGCGCGCGGTCGAGGCCGTGGGCTCGGCCATTGGCTGGCTGACCTGGAAGCTGCCGAACCGGTCGCGGGAAATCGTGCGCATCAACTTGGCCAAGTGTTTCCCCGAGCTGGACTCCGCCGCGCGCGAGCGCCTGGTGGGCCAGAGCATGATGGACATCGGCAAGAGCCTGACCGAGAGCGCCTGCGCCTGGATCTGGCCGGCCGAGAAGTCGCTGAAGCTGGTGCGTGAAGTGCAGGGGCTGGAAATCCTCGAGCAGGCCCTGGCCTCGGGCAAGGGCGTGGTCGGCATCACCAGCCACCTGGGCAATTGGGAAGTGCTGAACCACTTCTACTGCATGCAGTGCAAGCCGATCATCTTCTACCGGCCGCCCAAGCTCAAGGCAGTGGACGAACTGCTGCAGAAGCAGCGCGTGCAGTTGGGCAACCGAGTGGCGGCGTCCACCAAGGAAGGCATCCTCAGCGTCATCAAGGAAGTGCGCAAGGGTGGCCAGGTGGGTATTCCGGCCGACCCGGAGCCGGCGGAATCGGCGGGTGTGTTCGTGCCGTTCCTGGGCACCCAGGCGCTGACCAGCAAGTTCGTGCCCAACATGCTCGCCGGCGGCAAGGCCGTGGGGGTGTTCCTGCACGCGCTGCGCCTGCCCGATGGCTCGGGCTTCAAGGTGATCCTGGAAGCAGCGCCGGAGGCCATGTACAGCACTGACACCGAGACTTCGGTGGCGGCCATGAGCCAGGTGATTGCGCGTTATGTGCGGGCGTATCCGAGCCAGTACATGTGGAGCATGAAGCGCTTCAAGAAGCGCCCTGCCGGCGAGGCGCGCTGGTACTGACGATCAGTGGCGACGCGGATTCCCTGTAGCCGCTGCCGAAGGCTGCGCTGGCCCTGAACCACACTGAAGATCTTCAGCGTACTCGGGCGCCAGCGCAGCCTGGCGGCAGCGGCTACAGAGACCGTGGCTTCAGCTGGAGCAGGCAGGTTGTTGCTAAGGCGCCATGCGATCGAGCTTTTTCAGGAACACCGTCATTTCCTTCTCGGCCTGCTTGTCGCCATGGGCCTGCGCCGCCGTAATCCCCTGCTGCCACGCCGCCCGCGCGCCGGCCACGTCGCCCTGCCCCTGCAGCGCCTTGCCCAGCAGCTTCCACGCCGCCGAATACTTGGGGTCCTGCGCCACGCAGCGGGCCAGGTGCTCCGCCGCCTTGGCATGTTCGCCCAGGTCCAGGTAACCCTTGCCCAGGCCAAAGCGCAGCAGGGAGTTATCCACACCCTTGGCCAGCATCTTCTCCAGTGATTCGAGCACGCGACAATCCTTCTAGAAGAAACTCAAGCCCACGTGGAACAGCTTCTCCACGTCACGAATGTACTTTTTATCCACAACGAACAGGATCACATGGTCACCCGCCTCGATCACCGTGGTGCCGCGGGCGATGATCACCTGCTCGTCGCGGATGATGGCGCCGATGGTGGTGCCGGACGGCAGCGCGATGTTCTCGATGGCCCGGCCCACCACCTTGCTCGACTTGGCGTCGCCATGGGCCACCGCTTCGATGGCCTCGGCGGCGCCGCGGCGCAGGGAGTGCACGCTGACAATGTCGCCGCGGCGCACGTGGGCCAGCAGCGTGCCGATGGTGGCCAGTTGCGGGCTGATGGCGATGTCGATTTCGCCGCCTTGCACCAGGTCCACGTAGGCCGGGTTGTTGATCAGGGTCATCACCTTGCGCGCGCCCAGGCGCTTGGCCAGCAGCGACGACATGATGTTGGCCTCGTCGTCGTTGGTCAGGGCCAGGAAAATGTCGGCCTGGGCGATGTTTTCCTCCACCATCAGGTCGCGGTCCGAGGCACTGCCCTGCAGGATGACCGTGCTGTTGAGGGTGTCGGACAGGTGCCGGCAGCGCGCCGGGTTCATTTCGATGATCTTTACCTGGTAGCGGCTTTCGATGGCCTCGGCCAGCCGCTCGCCGATCTGCCCGCCGCCGGCGATCACCACGCGCTTGTTGCTCTCGTCCACGCCGCGCAGCTCGCCCATCACCGCGCGAATGTCCTCGCGGGCGGCGATGAAGAACACCTCGTCGTCGGCCTCCACCACGGTGTCGCCGCGCGGCAGGATCGCCCGGTCACGGCGGAAGATCGCCGCCACGCGGGTCTCGACGTTGGGCATGTGCTGGCGAATCTGCCGCAGCTGCTGGCCCACCAGCGGGCCGCCGTGGAAGGCTTTCACCGCCACCAGTTGCGCCTTGCCGTCGGCGAAGTCGATGACCTGCAGGGCGCCGGGAATCTCGATCAGGCGCTTGATGTAGTGGGTGACTACCTGTTCCGGGCTGATCAGCACGTCCACCGGGATGGCTTCGTTGGCGAACAGCGCGTCGCGGGTCAGGTAGGCCGCTGCGCGCACCCGGGCGATCTTGGTGGGGGTGTGATACAGCGTGTGGGCGACCTGGCAGGCGACCATGTTGGTCTCGTCGCTGTTGGTTACCGCCACCAGCATGTCGGCGTCTTCGGCGCCGGCTTTCAGCAGCACCGTGGGGAACGAGGCGTGGCCCTGCACGGTACGGATGTCCAGGCGGTCGCCCAGGCTGCGCAGGCGCTCGCCGTCGGTGTCTACCACGGTGATGTCGTTGGCCTCGCCCGCCAGGTGCTCGGCCAGGGTGCCGCCGACCTGGCCGGCACCCAGGATGATGATTTTCATCCGCTACTCCTGTCAGCTCGCGCGCTGGGCGGCGATCTTGATCAGCTTGGCATAGTAGAAACCGTCGTGGCCGCCTTCCTGGGCCAGCAGCTGGCGGCCGTGGGGCTGCTTGATGCCGGCCGTGGTGGCCAGGTCCAGCTCGCGGGCGCCAGGGGTACGGGCCAGGAAGGCCTCGATGACCTCGGTGTTTTCCGTGGGCAGCGTCGAGCAGGTGGCGTACAGCAGCACGCCGCCCACTTCCAGCGTTGGCCACAGCGCGTCCAACAGCTCGCCTTGCAGCGTGGCCAGGGCCTGGATGTCGTCGGGCTGGCGGGTGAGCTTGATGTCCGGGTGGCGGCGGATCACGCCGGTGGCCGAGCACGGGGCGTCGAGCAGGATGCGGTTGAAGCTCTGCTTGTCCCACCACTGGGCCGTATCGCGGGCATCGCAGGCGATCAGCTGGGCGTCGAGGCCCAGGCGGTCGAGGTTTTCGCGCACACGCACCAGGCGCTTGGCTTCCAGGTCGATGGCCACCACGCCCTTGAGCGCAGGTTCGGCTTCCAGCAGGTGGCAGGTCTTGCCACCGGGTGCGCAGCAGGCGTCGAGCACGCGCTGGCCGGGGGCCAGGTCGAGCAGGTCGGCGGCCAGTTGCGCGGCCTCGTCCTGCACGCTGATCCAGCCGTCGGCGAAGCCGGGCAGGTCGCGCACGTCGCAGGCCTGCTCCAGCACGATGCCGTCGCGGCTGAACTGGCAGGCGCTGGCGCTGACTTCGGCCTGCTCGAGCAGCTTCAAGTAGGCGTCGCGGCTGTGGTGGCGGCGGTTCACCCGCAGAATCATCGGCGGGTGAGCGTTGTTGGCGGCGCAGATGGCTTCCCATTGCTCGGGCCAGAAGGCCTTCAGCGACTTCTGCAGCCAGCGTGGGTGCGCGGTGCGTACCACCGGGTCACGTTCCATCTCGGCCAGCAGGTCGTTGCCCTCGCGCTGGGCGCGGCGCAGCACGGCGTTGAGCAGGGCCTTGGCCCACGGCTTCTTGAGCTTGTCGGCGCAGCCCACGGTTTCGCCGATGGCGGCGTGGGCCGGCACGCGGCTGTAGAACAGCTGGTACAGGCCCACCAGCATCAGCGCCTCGACGTCAGCGTCGGCGGCCTTGAACGGCTTTTGCAGGAGTTTCTCGGCCAGGGCCGACAGCCGCGGCTGCCAGCGTGCGGTGCCGAACGCCAGGTCCTGGGTGAAGCCGCGGTCGCGGGCTTCCACCTTGTCCAGTTGTAGCGGCAGCGAGCTGTTCAGCGAGGCCTTGCCGCTGAGGACAGCGGCCAGGGCGCGGGCGGCGGCGAGACGCGGGTTCATTGGCCCAGCACCGCGCCGACGGCGAATTTCTCGCGGCGGCTGTTGAACAGGTCACTGAAGTTCAGCGGCTTGCCGCCGGGGAACTGCAGGCGGGTCAGGCACAGGGCCTGGTCGCCGCAGGCCACCACCAGGCCGTCCTTGCTGGCCCCCAGGATAGTGCCGGGCGCGCCCTGTCCTTCGCAGGTAGTGGCGGCCAGCACTTTCACGGCTTCGCCGTTCAGGGTGCTGTGGCAGATGGGCCACGGGAAGAAGGCGCGCACCAGGCGCTCCAGCACTTCGGCCGGTTGGCTCCAGTCGATGCGGGCCTCGTCCTTGTTCAGTTTGTGGGCGTAGGTGGCCAGGGCGTCGTCCTGCACCTCGCCTTGCAGCGTGCCGGCGGCCAGGCCGGCGATGGCTTCGATCACGGCCGGTGGGCCCATCTGCGCCAGGCGGTCGTGCAGGCTGCCGCCAGTGTCGTCGGCGCTGATCGGGGTGCTGACCTTGAGCAGCATCGGCCCGGTATCCAGGCCCGCTTCCATGCGCATCACGGTCACGCCACTTGCGGCGTCGCCGGCCTGCACCGCACGCTGGATCGGCGCGGCACCGCGCCAGCGTGGCAGCAGCGAGGCGTGGCTGTTGATGCAGCCCAGGCGTGGGATATCCAGGACTACCTGGGGCAGGATCAGGCCGTAGGCCACCACCACCATCAGGTCGGGCTTGAGCGCGGCCAGTTCGGCCTGGGCGTCTTCGTTGCGCAGGGTGGGCGGTTGCAGCACGAGGATACCGTGCTCCAGCGCCAGCTGTTTCACCGGGCTGGGCATCAGTTTCTGGCCGCGGCCGGCCGGGCGGTCCGGTTGGGTGTACACGGCGACCACTTCATAAGGGCTGGCCAGCAGGGCCTTGAGGTGTTCGGCGGCAAATTCGGGCGTGCCCGCGAAAACGATGCGCATGCTCATGGATTACTCGCTGGAAAAGAAAAAGGCTTGCCGTGGCAAGCCTTTGGAATGTGAGGGGTCAAGCTTGCTGGCGGTGGGCTTTTTCCAGCTTCTTCTTGATCCGGTCACGCTTGAGCGTAGACAGGTAATCGACGAAGAGCTTGCCGTTGAGGTGGTCGCACTCGTGCTGGATGCACACGGCCAGCAGGCCTTCGGCGATCAGCTCGTAGGCCTTGCCGTCACGGTCCAGGGCCTTGATCTTGACGCGCTGCGGGCGGTCTACGTTTTCGTAGAAGCCGGGCACCGACAGGCAGCCTTCCTGGTATTGGCCCATTTCGTCGGTCAGGGACTCGAACTCGGGGTTGATGAACACCATGGGGGCGCTGCGATCTTCGCTCAGGTCCATGACCACCACGCGCTTGTGCACGTTGACCTGGGTGGCCGCCAGCCCGATGCCAGGCGCTTCGTACATGGTTTCAAACATGTCATCGACCAACTGGCGAACTTCGTCATCCACCACGGCCACGGGCTTGGCGATGGTACGCAGACGCGAGTCTGGAAATTCGAGGATGTTTAAAATAGCCATATGCGTATTTGCTGCACTGTGAGGTAAAGTCAAAGGTAGCAGCCGCGCAAGGTGCTTGGGGGCGGTCTGCCTGTCAAACGTTCTCCCAGGGAGAGAAGGGCCGCGTGGGCTGCGTTTCACGTGAACGTACATAATAAAGGGATTCACGGCATGAGGAAATCACTACTCGCCCTGCTGCTCATGGCGTGCGCCGGCCTGGCCAACGCCGATGTGCAGCTCAAGGACGGTTATCCACAGCGCTACACTGTGGTTCAGGGCGACACACTTTGGGACATTTCCGCCAAATTCCTGCGCCAGCCGTGGCAGTGGCCGCAGATCTGGCACGCCAACCCGCAAATCGCCAACCCTGACCTGATCTACCCCGGCGACTCGCTGGTGCTGAGCTACGTCAACGGCCAGCCGCAGCTGATGCTGGAGCGCGGTGCGTCGCGCGGCACCATCAAGCTGTCGCCGCACATCCGCAGCACGCCGGTGGCCGAGGCCATCCCGAGCATCCCGCTGCAGTCGATCAACGCCTTCCTGCTCAGCAACCGCATCCTCGACAGCAGCGAGGCGTTCGACAGCGCGCCCTACATCGTCGCTGGCCAGGGCGAGCGGGTGGTCAGCGGCATGGGCGACCGTATCTATGCGCGCGGCAGCTTCGACCCGGCCCATGCCTCCTACGGTATTTTTCGCAAGGGCAAGGTCTACACCGACCCGGTCACCCACGAGCAGCTGGGCGTGAACGCCGACAACATGGGCGGCGGCGAAGTAGTAGCTACCGAGGGCGACATCGCCACCATCAACCTGCAGCGCTCCAGCGAGGAAGTGCGCCTGGGCGACCGCCTGTTCGTCAGCGAGGAGCGGCCGGTGAACTCCACCTTCCTGCCCAGCGCGCCGAGCCGGCAGATCAGCGGCACCATCGTGGATGTGCCACGGGGTGTTACACAGATCGGCAAGTACGACGTGGTCACCCTGGACCGTGGCAACCGCGACGGGCTCAAGGAGGGCAACGTCCTGGCCATCTACAAGACCGGTGAAACCGTACGCGACCGGGTGACCGGCGAGCAGGTGAAAATACCCGACGAGCGGGCCGGCCTGCTGATGGTGTTCCGCACTTATGAAAAGCTCAGCTATGGTTTAGTGCTCAACGCCAATCGCTCCCTGGCAGTGATGGACAAGGTGAAAAATCCCTAGCCCGTCGGGAAAGTTGTCAAACAGTTACCAACAGAGTTATCCACAGCTTTTGCCTGCCGCTGTACAGGGGCCTGAATCAAGGATGATCAGATGCCGCTCTTTGCCAACGATGCACTTCCCATGGATGAGCTGGAGGCGCGGTTGCGCCTCCATCGCTTGACCGACACCGGGCCAAAACGCTTCCACCAGTTGTTCGAAGCCTTCGGTTCGGCAGCCGAGGCGCTGCGGGCGCCGCTATCGGCCTGGCGCGCGATGGGCATGACCGCGGCCGCCTGCGAGGCCCGCGACAGCCCTGCGGTAAAAGCCGGCGGCAAGGCCGCAATGGCCTGGCTAGAGCGTCCGGGCCAGCATTTGCTGATGTTTGACGACCCTGGCTACCCTGCCCTGCTGGCCGAAACCAGCGGCGCACCGCCGCTGCTGTTCGTTGCCGGCGACCCCACCATCCTGGAAAAACCGCAGCTGGCCATCGTCGGTAGCCGGCGTGCATCGCGCCCTGGCCTGGACACCGCCGCGGCCTTCTCGCGCAGCCTGGCCAAGGCCGGTTTCGTCATCACCAGTGGCCTCGCCGCCGGCGTGGACGGTGCCGCTCACCTGGCCGCCCTGGACGTCGGCGGCCAGACAATCGGCGTGTTGGGCACAGGTATCGAAAAACTTTATCCACAGCGGCACAAGGCACTCGCGGCGCGGATGGCTGCCGAGGGCAGCGCGGTGGTTTCCGAGTTCCCACTGGACGCCGAGCCCATCCCCGCCAACTTCCCGCGGCGCAACCGCATCATCAGCGGCCTGTCCCTGGGCGTGCTGGTGGTGGAGGCCAGCCTGGCCAGTGGCTCGCTGATTACCGCGCGCCTGGCCAACGAACAGGGCCGCGAGGTGTACGCCATCCCCGGCTCCATCCACCACCCGGGCGCCAAGGGCTGCCACCAGTTGATTCGCGATGGCGCGCAACTGGTGGAGACCGTGGAACACATTCTCGAGCCGCTGCGCGGCTGGCAGCGGGTGACACTGCCGGCGCCAATGGTGGACCACCCGCTGCTGGCGCTGCTGCACGCAGCGCCGCAAAGCAGCGAGGCGCTTATGCGTTCCAGCGACTGGCCGCTGCCCAAGCTGCTGGAGGCACTCACCGAGCTGGAGCTTGAGGGGCGCGTGGTCAACGAGGCCGGGCGTTGGTTTGCGCGCTCCAGCTAAGTACACTGCTCACAGCATTCAAGCGGAGTAACAGTGATGGTGAGCAGTTGGCGTGTGCAACAAGCCGCGCGTGAAGTGAAGGCAGGCGCGGTGATTGCCTATCCAACCGAAGCGGTTTGGGGTCTGGGCTGTAACCCGTGGGACGCGGAAGCGGTCTATCGGTTGCTGGCGATCAAGTCACGGCCTGTGGATAAGGGCCTGATTCTGGTGGCGGACAACATCCGTCAGTTCGATTTCCTCTTCGAGGATTTCCCCGAGATCTGGCTGGACCGCATGGCCAGCACCTGGCCGGGCCCCAACACCTGGCTGGTGCCGCACCAGGGCCTGCTGCCCGAGTGGATCACCGGCAAGCACAACAGCGTGGCGATTCGTGTCAGCGACCACCCGCTGGTGCGTGAGCTGTGTTCGCTGGTGGGGCCGATCGTGTCGACCTCCGCCAACCCGACCGGGCGGCCGCCAGCCATGAACCGCCTGCGCATTGAGCAGTATTTCCGTGGCCAGGTGGACCTGGTGCTGAACGGTGAACTGGGCGGGCGCAAGAACCCCAGCGTGATCCGCGACCTGGTGACTGGCGACGTGATTCGCCCGTAACGCTGGCCGTAAACACCCCGTCGTAGCAGCGGCCGCAGGCCGCGTCAGGCACCAACGCGGTGCCTGGGACGCGGCCTGCGGCCGCTGCTACGGTGCGTGTGGGGTTACGGCAGCAGAATGGTCGAACCCATTGTGCGCCGCGCCGACAGTTCGGTCTGCGCCTTCGCCGCTTCGGCCAGTGGGTAACGCTGGCTGATCTCCACGTCCAGCTTGCCGCTGGTGATCATCCCGAACAGCTCGTCGGCCATGGCCTGCAGGGTGCTGGCGGTGGCGTAGGTGCCCAGGGTGGGACGGGTCACGTACAGCGAGCCCTTGGACGCCAGGACACCCAGGTTGACGCCGCTGACCGCGCCCGAGGCGTTGCCGAAGCTGACCACCAAGCCGCGCGGTTCCACGCAGTCCAGCGAGGTTTCCCAGGTGTCCTTGCCGACGCCGTCATACACCACCTGGCATTTCTTGCCATCGGTCAGCTCAAGCACGCGCTTGGTCACGTCTTCGCGGCTGTAGTCGATGGTTTCCCAGGCGCCCAGGGCCTTGGCCCGCGCGGCTTTTTCCGGCGAGCTGACGGTGCCGATCAGCCGGGCGCCGATGGCTTTGGCCCACTGGCAGGCCAGGGAGCCGACACCGCCGGCGGCGGCGTGGAACAGAATGGTTTCGTCGCGTTTCAGTTCGTAGGTCTGGCGGAACAGGTACTGCACGGTCAGGCCCTTGAGCATCACCGCGGCGGCCTGTTCGAAGCTGATGGCCTCCGGCAGCTTCACCAGCACGGCGGCCGGCAGGGTGTGCACTTCGCTATAAGCGCCCAGCGGGCCGCCGGCGTAGGCCACGCGGTCGCCGACCTTCACCGAGGTCACTTCGCTGCCCACCGCCTCTACCACGCCCGCGCCTTCGGTGCCTTGCCCCGACGGCAAGGACGGCGCCGGGTACAGGCCGCTGCGGTAGTAGGTGTCGATGTAGTTCAGGCCGATGGCCTTGTTGCGTACCCGAACTTCCTGCGGGCCCGGCTCGGCTGGCTGGAAGTCGACGAATTCGAGGACTTCCGGACCACCGTTAGTGCTGAACTGAATACGTTTGGCCATCTGCAATCTCCTGAAACAGGCATGGAAAGCCCCTATCGGACGCCTTTGTAACCGCGCCGTCAACCGCTCAAAGTGGGCCGCGGGTGCTATGCTACGCGCCGAATTTGCTCTCGGGCGGCGGTAATCCCCAGCGCTGCCCGGCCTTTGCCCGTTACAAGGTGATGCCATGACTACCCGCACCGAAGCCGTAAAAGCCTACCTGCTCGACCTGCAAGAGCGGATCTGCAGCGCCCTTGAAACTGAAGACGGTGGCGCCCGTTTTGTCGAGGACGCGTGGAACCGCGCCGCCGGTGGCGGCGGCCGCACCCGGGTGATCGAGAACGGCACGGTGATCGAGAAAGGCGGGGTCAACTTCTCCCACGTCTTCGGCAGCGGCCTGCCGCCGTCGGCCAGCGCCCACCGCCCGGAACTGGCAGGCCGTGGCTTCGAAGCCCTGGGTGTGTCGCTGGTGATCCACCCGCACAACCCCCACGTGCCTACGTCCCACGCCAACGTGCGCTTCTTCATTGCCGAGAAGGAAGGCGAGGAAGCGGTGTGGTGGTTCGGTGGCGGCTTCGACCTGACGCCCTACTACGCCAACGAAGACGACTGCATTCACTGGCACCGCGTGGCCGAGCGCGCCTGCGCGCCGTTCGGCGAGGATGTGTACCCGCGCTACAAGGCTTGGTGCGACCGCTATTTCCACATCAAGCACCGTAACGAACCGCGCGGCGTGGGCGGCCTGTTCTTCGACGACTTGAACGAATGGGACTTCGACACCAGCTTCGCCTTCATGCGCGCCATCGGCGATGCCTACCTGGAGGCGTACCTGCCCATCGTGCAGCGCCGCAAGGCCATGGCCTACACCCAGCAGCAGCGTGAATTCCAGGAATTCCGCCGCGGCCGCTACGTGGAATTCAACCTGGTGTACGACCGTGGCACCCTGTTCGGCCTGCAGTCGGGCGGCCGCACCGAGTCGATCCTGATGTCGCTGCCGCCGCAAGTGCGCTGGGGCTACGATTGGAAGGCGGCGCCGGGCAGCGAAGAAGCGCGCCTGACCGACTACTTCCTCACCGACCGCGACTGGCTCGGCCAGGCCTGACGGCCGCTGTGGATAACCTATTATTTGCCTGCCCTTGAATTAGGAACTGCCTGCATGGACCGTTACGTCGTCTTCGGTAACCCGATTGGCCACAGCAAGTCGCCCGCCATCCACCGCCTGTTTGCCGAGCAGACCGGCCAGGCCATGGAATACGGCGCGCGGCTGGCGCCGCTGGATGACTTTGCCGGCAACGCCCTGGAGTTTTTCCAGGACGGCCTGGGCGCCAACGTGACGCTGCCGTTCAAGGAAGACGCCTTCCGCCTGTGCAGCGTGCTCACCCCCCGCGCCCAGCGCGCCGGCGCGGTGAACATGCTCACGCGCCTGCCCGACGGCACTCTGCGCGGCGACAACACCGACGGCGTGGGCCTGGTGCGCGACCTGCTGAACAACGCCGGCGTCACCCTCAAGGGCAAGCGCATTTTGCTGCTGGGCGCCGGTGGCGCGGTGCGCGGCGTGGTGGAATCGCTGCTGGAACAGCAGCCGGTGTCGCTGGTCATCGCCAACCGCACCGTGGACAAGGCCGAGCTGCTGGCGCAGATCTTCGCCGGCCTGGGCCCGGTGGCCGCCAGCGGTTTCGACTGGCTGGAAGAGCCGGTGGACGTGATCATCAACGCCACCTCGGCGAGCCTTGCCGGTGACCTGCCGCCGATCAAGAGCAGCCTGATCCAGCCGGGTGTCACCGTGTGCTACGACATGATGTACGGCAAGGAGCCCACGCCGTTCTGCCGCTGGGCGGCCGAGCACGGCGCCGCCCAGGCCCTGGATGGCTTCGGCATGCTGGTGGAACAGGCCGCCGAGGCCTTCACCTACTGGCGGGGCGTGACCCCCGATTCGAAGACGGTGATGGCCACCCTGCGCCAGGAAATGGCCGCCGGTTAACCTTCGAACTGGATGGGGCAGTTGGCCGCCCCTTCCAGCTTGTGCAGCTCCTCGATCACCTGCGCCCGCGCGTGGCGCAGGGTCAGGCTGCGGGCCTGGGCGCGCAGCCGCCGTGCTTCCTGGTGCAGCATCTCCACCCCCGAATAATCGATGAAGTTGATCTGCTGCGCGTCGATCACCACGCGCTGGCCCTGCGCGCGCTGCAGCCGCACCTGCAGGTAATGGCTGGCGCCGAAGAAGATCGAACCGCCTACGCGCAGCACCTCCTCGTCGCCGTCACGCCACTGCTGTACCCGCGGTTGTGAGGTGCGTTTTAGGTAGAAGAACAGCGACGCCAGCACCCCGGCGTAGATGGCCGTCTGCAGCTCCAGCAGCAGGGTCGCCAGGCACGTCAGCGCCATCACCACGAACTCCGAGCGGCTGACCCGGAACAGCGCGCGAATGCCGCGGTGGTCCACCAGCCCCCAGCTGATCAGCAGGATGCTGCCGGCCATGGCGGCAATGGGAATCTGCGCGATCAGCTGTGCGCCGGTGACCGCGAACAGCGCCACCCACAGGGCCGAGAACACCCCCGCCAACGGCGAGCAGGCGCCGGCCTCATAGCTGAGCCCGGAGCGGGTGAACGAGCCCGCCGACAGCGATCCGGAGAAGAATGCACCGATGACATTCGACAGGCCCTGGGCGCGAACCTCCTGGTTGGCGTCGAGCAACTGTTGCGAACGTGTGGCGATCGAGCGGGCAATCGACAGGCTGGTCACCAGCCCCAGCATGCCCACGGCCACGGCGCTGGGCAGCAGCCGCAGCACCAGCGCCGGGTCCGTGGGCAGCGGGCTGAACGGCGGCAACTGGCCGACGAATTCGCTGACCCGGCGCACGTGGCCGAACATGCCTGGCCACAGCCAGGCCAGCAGGCTGCCGCTGACCAAGGCAATCAGCAGCGTCGGCCAGCGCGGCACCAGCGCCTTCAGCACCAGGCCCAGCACCAGGGTGAACAACCCCAGCAGCAGCGACGGCTGGTCCACTTCGGCCAAGTGCTGAAACAGGTTGCCGAGGCTGGCCAGCGCCGTGGCCTGGCTGCTCAGCTCCATGCCCAGCAGGCTTGGCAGCTGGCCGATGGCAATGACAATGGCGGCGCCGAGGGTGAAGCCCAGCACCACCGAATGGGAGACAAAATTCACCAGCGCGCCGAAGCGCAGCATGCCCAGCAGCCACTGGAAAATGCCGGCGAGGAAGGTCAGCAGCAGGATCAGCGTCACGTAGTCCTGGGTGGCCGGCACCGCCAGTGGGCTGACGCTGGCGTACAGCACGATGGAAATGGCCGCCGTGGGCCCGCAGATCAGGTGCCACGACGAGCCCCACAGGCAGGCGATCAGCACCGGGATGATGGCTGCGTACAGGCCGTATTCCGGCGGCAGGCCGGCGATCAGCGCGTAGGCGATGGACTGCGGCAACGCCAGGATCGCGCCGCTCAGGCCCACCACCAGGTCACGGCTGACGCTGGCGCGGGTCTGGCGTGGGAGCCAGGCCAGGAAGGGCAGGATTTTTTCCAGTCGGGTACCGCGCATGAGGCTCTCTGTTTGCTGGTCTTTCCCGTGGGAGCTGGCTTGCCAGCGAGCTTTTCAGGGGGCAAGAAACTCGCTGGCAAGCCAGCTCCCACAGGGTTAAAGCTTGGCTTTCACGGCGGGCAGCGCGTCCTGCCCGTCCACGGTCTTCACGCCGTCCAGCCACTTGTCCAGCACCGTGGGGTTGGCCTTGATCCACTTCTTCGCCGCGTCCGGGTAGCTGGCCTTGGTCTTCACTACGTCGGCCATGATGCTGTTCTCCATGTCCTGGGTAAAGGTCAGATTGCCCAGCAACTTGGCGACGTTCGGGCACGCCTGTGCATAACTCTTGCGGGTCAGGGTGTAGACGCTGCCGCTGGCGCCGAAGTACGCCTCGCCGCCGCTCAGGTAGTGCATCTTGATCTCGACGTTCATCGGGTGCGGGGTCCAGCCCAGAAACACAATGAAGCGCTGTTTATCCACAGCCCGGCGCACTTCCGACAACATCGCCTGCTCGCTGGATTCCACCAGTTTCCATTGGCCCAGGTCGAATTCGTTTTTCTTGATGATCTGCTGGATCGACAGGTTCGCCGGCGCGCCGGAGCCTATGCCGTAGATCTTGCCGCCGAACTTGTCGGCGTATTTGTTCAGGTCGGCGAAGCTGTGCACGCCGGCGTCCCACACGTAGTCCGGCACCGCCAGGGTGAACTCGGTGCCTTCCAGGTTCTTGGCGTACTGGGTGACGTCGCCGGTGGCCACGAACTTGTCGTAGAAACCCTGTTGCGCCGGCATCCAGTTGCCGAGGAAGACATCCACCTTGCCGTCTTTCAGGCCGCCGTAGGCAATGGGTACCGCCAGGCTGTCGACCTTGGCCTTGTAGCCCATGCCGTCCAGCAGCAGGCCGGTGATGGCGTTGGTGGAGGCGATGTCGCTCCAGCCGGGGTCGGCCATCTGCACCGTGCTGCAGCTTTGCTCATCGGCCAGTGCCTGCAGGCTGGCCACGGCCAGCAACGCGGATACCACCACTGTGGATAACTTCATCGGCTTCCCCTCATCGATTATTGATCTTGGCAGGGTTGTGGATAACGCGCCTTGCGCTCCAGGTCATCGAGGTCGATGTGGTTGCGCATGTACTGCTGGCTGGCGTCCACCCACGGCTGGTGATCCCAGCTCTTCAGCGTGCCCAGGCTCAGGGCCTGGGCCACCAGGCGGCGCCGGCGCTGGCTGGCCAGCACCTGTTGGCGTATGGCCGCCACGTCCCATTTGGCGCGCGCCTCGGCCAGCAGCGCGGCGAACAGCGTCGCGTGTTGCGGCGATTGGCTCAGGTCCTCGCGTTCGTGCGGATCATGGCGCACGTCGAAGAGTAGGCAAGGGTCGTCCTCGCTGTAGATAAATTTGTGCTCGCCGCGGCGAATCATCATCAGCGGGCCCACCGTGCCTTCGGCCATGTACTCGCCGAACACCTCGTCGTGGCCGCCCTGCCCTTGCAGGTGGCCCACCAGCGAGCGGCCGTCCAGCGGCAAGCGCGGGTCGACTTCACCGCCGGCCAGTTCCACCAGGGTCGGCAGCAAGTCGGCGGTGGAGACTGCCGCGCTCACCCGCCCGGCCTGGAACTGCCCCGGTGCACAGACCAGCAGCGGCACCCGCGCCGACATCTCGAACCAGTGCATCTTGTACCAGAGCCCGCGCTCGCCGAGCATGTCGCCGTGGTCGCCGGAGAAGACGATGATGGTGTCCTCCGCCAGGCCGGTTTCCTCCAGCGTCTGCAGCAGCTTGCCGACGTTGCTGTCGATGTAGCTGCAGGCGCCGAAATAGGCGCGGCGGGCGTCGCGAATCTTGTCCACAGGCAGCGGCTTGTCCCACAGGTCGTACACCTTGAGCAGGCGCTGGGAGTGCGGGTCCAACTCATGCTGCCCAGGCACATTGGCCGGCAGCGGGATGTCCTCGTCGCGGTACAGGTCCCAGAAGCGCTTGGGAATGGTGTAGGGGTCGTGGGGGTGGGTCATGGACACGGTCAGGCAGAACGGCTGGCTGCCGTCCTCGCGCACGTGGTCGAACAGATATTGCTGGGCCTTGAACACCACCTCTTCATCGAAATCCAGCTGGTTGGTGCGCACGCATGGCCCGGCCTGCAGCACCGAGGACATGTTGTGGTACCAGCTGGGGCGCACGTCGGGTTCATCCCAGTTCACTGCCCAGCCGTAGTCGGCGGGGTAGATGTCGCTGGTCAGGCGCTCTTCATAGCCATGCAGCTGGTCCGGACCGCAGAAATGCATCTTCCCCGATAACGCGGTGCGGTAGCCCAGGCGCCGCAGGTAGTGGGCATAGGTGGGCACGTCGGCGGGGAAATCGGCGGCGTTGTCGTAGGCGCCGATCTTGCTGGGCAACTGGCCGCTCACCAGGGTGAAGCGCGACGGCGCGCACAGCGGGCTGTTGCAGTAGGCGGCGTCGAACACCACGCCGCTGGCGGCCAGGCGGCTCAGGTGGGGCAGCTTGATCGGCGAGTTCTGGGCATAGAAGGGCAACAGCGGCGCGGCCATCTGATCGGCCATGATGAAGAGAATGTTCTTGCGCTTCATGGGTAGGCGGCATTCCATAGTGTTGAATTATGCGAAAGTGCTTCCAACCGAGCATGCGACCGTGCTGCCATGCGGTAAAGCCCACGTCAGGCAATGCCTAGGATAAGCCCAGCTAATGTTTGATAGCCTCGCCGACCTGTCCCTCGACCTGCTGCGCGCCTTCGAATGCGCCGCCCGCCAGCGCAGCTTCACCGCCGCCGCGGCCGAACTGGGCACCACCCAGCCCGCCGTCAGCCAGCAGATCAAGCGCCTGGAAGAACAACTGGCCACGCGCCTGTTCGACCGCATCTACCGCGGCATCGAACTCACCGACGCTGGCCGCAGCCTATTCGATGCGGTGCAGGCCGGCTTCGGCCAGATCGACAAAGCCCTGGCCGCCCTCACCGCCCAGCCCCAGCACGAGGTGCTGCAGGTGGCCACCGACTTCGCCTTCGCTGCCTACTGGCTGATGCCACGCCTGCACCGCTTCCACCAGGCCCACCCCCATGTCGATGTCAGCCTGGTGACCAGCGAACGCAGCCACGCCATGCTGCGCAGCGACATCGACGTCGCCGTGCTGTTCGGCGACGGCCGCTTCAAACAGGGCGACAGCCACTGGCTGTTCGCCGAAGAAGTCTTCCCCGTGTGCAGCCCGCGCCTGCTTGAAAAGCAAACCACCCCCCTGCCCGCCCAAGCCCTGCTCGACCTGCCGCTGCTGCACCTGCGCGGCGAAAGCACCACCCACTGGTTCAACTGGACCACCCTGTTCCGCCACCTGCACATCCCCAGCGCCCCAGCCCCGGGCCAACTGCGCTTCGACAACTACACCCTGCTGATCCAGGCCGCCATCGCCGGCCAGGGCGTGGCCATCGGCTGGCGCCACCTGGTGGACGCGTTGATCGAGCAGGGCCTGCTGTGCCGGCCCATCGCTGCAACGGCCAGTTCGGCGCTGGGGTATTACGTGGTGGTGCCGCAACGGAAACGGCGGGGGGAGATGGTGGGGCGGTTTGTGGAGTGGTTGATGGCTGAGCAGGCTCAAGGCACTAACTGATAATCTTCGGTTATCCACAAGCGGGAGAAAGACTGTGCAACCAATCCAGGGCTACCACGCCCACATCTATTTCGACGCCTCCACCCTCGACCAGGCGCGCGCCCTGTGCGAAGAAGCCGCGCGGTTGTTTCCCGTGGTGATGGGGCGTGTGCATGAGAAGCCGGTGGGGCCGCACCCGGACTGGAGCTGCCAGTTGGCGTTCGGGCCGCAGGTGGTGGCGCAGGTGTTGCCGTGGCTGGCGATGAACCGCAAGGGGCTGGTGGTGTTCATGCACCCGCTGAGCGGGGATGAGTTGGCTGACCACCGTGATCATGCGATCTGGATGGGGGCGGTGCGGCCGTTGAAGTTGTCGATTTTCGGCGGGTGATGCACCCAATCCCGTAGCAGCGGCCATCAGGCCGCGTCCCTGGCGCCTCGGTATGTCTGGTGTACCGGGGTGTTCAGGACGCAGCCTTCGGCAGCTGCTACGGGGGGGTGTTATTTCAGTTCAACACACCATCGAGGATCTCGTAGACCACGCCGGTACCTACCGAGATCAGCACCACGTCGTTGCCCAGGCGGCGCCATTCGTAGCCGGGGTAGCGTGGCAGCTGCGACAGCGCGCGGCTGTCCAGGCGCTTGCCGTAGCCGTGGGGCAGCGGGCGGCCTTTGACCACGTGGACGTTCGGTGGCAGTGGGCTACCGTGGCCGAAGCTGTCGCGGTGCTGCTGGATGGTCTGGCGCACAGGGCCGAAGTCCTGTGGTGGGCGGTTGCCGCCGCCAGCGTGTTGCTGCTGTTGCGGCGCGCCATGCTCGTCGCCGCGCGGGCCACCTTGTTGCTGGTGCTGTTCACCGCCCTGGCGCTGGTCGTCCGGGCCTGGGGCAGCTTGCAGCAATGGGGTGACGCCAACCAGCAGCACGCCCATGCCTGCGATCAGGGATTTTGGCAGTTTCATACGCGTTCCTCGCGGTGGTGTGTCAAAAATGAATTAGTAGGCCAGGACGCCTTGCAGCACCTGGTAAACCACACCGGTGCCATCCTGGATCAGCACGATATCCGGGCCGTAGGCGATCCATTGGTAGCCTGGGTAGTACGGCAGTTGTTCCAGTTCACGCGGGCCCAGCGGGCGACCGTAGCCGGGCGCCAACGGGCGGCCCTGGACGACGAACACGCCTGGCGGCAGGCGCTCGGCACGGCCGAAGTAGCCACGGTGTTCGAAGGCGTGCTGGCGGATGGGGCCGAAATCACGGGGCGGGCCGCCATGGTCGAAGCGGTGGTCGTCACGATGGTCGTCGCGGTGGTCATCGCGATGATCGTAGTGGCCACGGTCATCCGGGCCACCCGGGCCCCATTGGTCGGCATGGGCCAGGGATGTCATGCCGACAAGCACGAGCCCCAGGCTGGCAATCAATGGTTTGGAGAGTTTCATCGAGCGAATCCTCACTGCTCAAACAACAAAAAAGGGAACCAGATCTTACGGATCAGGTTCCCTCTGGTCTGTGAAATTAGTCCGGAAAATCAGCAACTAATTCCTTTGTAACAAATTATTTACCTTCAGCTGACACGGGCCTTACGCACGCCCTGGGCCAATTGCGAACACAGCTCAAGTACATCCCCCACGGCCTGGTCTGGCGAGCTGGCCTTGGCGATCTTGTCCACCAGTGCCGAACCCACCACTACACCGTCGGCCAGGCGTGCGATGGCAGCGGCCTGCTCGGGGGTGCGGATGCCGAAACCGACGCTGATCGGCAGGCTGGTGTGGCGGCGCAGGCGCTCGATGGCGCTGCTGACGGCCTCGGTGGTGGCAGAGCCGGCACCGGTCACGCCGGCCACCGACACGTAGTAGACGAAGCCGGAGCTGCGTTCCAGCACGCGCGGCAGGCGCACGTCGTCGGTGGTGGGCGTGGTCAGGCGGATGAAGTCGATGCCCGCGGCCTGGGCCGGGGTAGCCAGCTCGGCGTCGTGCTCGGGTGGCAGGTCGACGATGATCAGGCCGTCCACGCCCACTTCGCGGGCCTCGGCCACGAAGGCCTCGACGCCAAAGCGGTGGATGGGGTTGTAGTAGCCCATCAGCACGATTGGCGTGGTGTCGTTGCCAACCCGGAACTCGCGCACCATCTGCAGGGTTTTCTTCAGGGTCTGGCCGGCATCCAGGGCGCGCAGGGTGGCGAGCTGGATGGCCACGCCGTCGGCCATGGGGTCGGTGAACGGCATGCCCAGCTCGATCACGTCGGCGCCGGCGGCTGGCAGGCCCTTGAGGATGGCCAGGGAGGCGTCGTAGCCAGGGTCGCCGGCAGTGACGAAGGTCACCAGGGCGGCGCGGCCCTCGGCTTTCAGATCGGCGAAGCGTTGTTCAAGACGGCTCATGCCAGTTTCTCCTGCTCGGCGGCGGCCATATGGCTCATCACGGTTTGCATGTCTTTGTCGCCACGGCCCGAGAGGCAGACGACCATCAGGTGATCCTTGGGCAGGGTAGGCGCGCGCTTGATGGCTTCGGCCAGGGCGTGGGCGGTCTCCAGCGCCGGGATGATGCCTTCCAGGCGGCAGGTGGTGTGGAACGCGGCCAGGGCTTCGTCATCGGTGATGCTGACGTAGTTCACGCGCTTGATCTCGTGCAACCAGGCGTGTTCCGGGCCGATGCCAGGGTAGTCCAGGCCGGCGGAGATCGAGTGGGCGTCGGTGATCTGGCCGTCGTCGTCCTGCAGCAGGTAGGTGCGGTTGCCGTGCAGCACGCCCGGCACGCCGCCGTTGAGGCTGGCCGCGTGCTTGTCGGTGTCCACGCCGTGGCCGGCGGCTTCAACGCCGTAGATTTCCACGCTGGCGTCGTCCAGGAACGGGTGGAACAGGCCCATGGCATTGGAACCGCCGCCTACGCACGCCACTAGGCTGTCGGGCAGGCGCCCTTCCTTGGCGTGCAACTGTTCGCGGGTTTCCTTGCCGATGATCGACTGGAAGTCGCGGACCATGGCCGGGTATGGGTGCGGGCCGGCGACGGTGCCGATCAGGTAGAAGGTGTCGTCGACGTTGGTCACCCAGTCGCGCAGCGCTTCGTTCATGGCGTCTTTCAGGGTACCGGTGCCAGCGGTGACCGGCACGATCTCGGCACCCAGCAGGCGCATGCGGAATACGTTGGCCTGTTGGCGCTCGATGTCGGTGGCGCCCATGTAGATCACGCAAGGCAGGCCGAAGCGGGCAGCGACGGTGGCGGTGGCCACGCCGTGCATGCCGGCGCCGGTTTCGGCGATCAGGCGTTTCTTGCCCATGCGCTTGGCCAGCAGCACCTGGCCGATGCAGTTGTTCACCTTGTGCGCGCCGGTGTGGTTCAGCTCTTCGCGCTTGAAGTAGATCTTGGCGCCGCCGCAGTGTTCGGTCAGGCGCTCGGCGAAGTACAGCGGGTTCGGGCGGCCGATGTAGTCGCGCTGGAAGTAGGCCAGCTGCTCGAGGAATTCGGGGTCGGCCTTGGCGGCTTCGTATTCACGGGCCAGGTCGAGCACCAGCGGCATCAGGGTTTCAGCCACGTAGCGGCCGCCGAAGGCGCCAAACAGGCCGTTGGCATCCGGGCCGTTGCGCAAGTTAGTCTGGGTCATGGGTCGCTCCAGGTGAAAAGTGATGGGCTAGCTATGAATCTACTGTAACCACGGCGGCCGGCGAAAAAAACCGATAAGATTGCTGCAACCTGTCAGGAAAACTCACAGATACCATGAGCCGCGACCTGCCCCCCCTGAACGCCCTGCGCGCGTTCGAAGCCACTGCCCGGCTGAACAGCGTAAGCCGCGCGGCCGAACAATTGCACGTGACCCATGGCGCCATCAGCCGCCAGCTGAAGGTGCTGGAAGAGCACCTGGGGGTGAGCCTGTTCGTCAAGGAAGGCCGTGGCCTGAAACTCACAGATGCCGGCCTGCGCCTGCGCGATGCCAGCGGCGATGCCTTCGAGCGCCTGCGCACCGCGTGCGCCGAGATCAGCCAGGGCGCCAGCGACGCGCCGTTCGTGCTGGGCTGCTCGGGCAGCCTGCTGGCGCGCTGGTTTATCCCCAGGCTGGGCAAGCTCAACGCCGACCTGCCGGACCTGCGCCTGCACCTGTCCGCCGGCGAAGGCGACCTGGACCCGCGGCGCCCCGGCCTGGACGCCTGGCTGGTGTTCGCCGAGCCGCCGTGGCCGGCCGACATGCAGGTGTATGAACTGGCGCACGAACGCATCGGCCCGGTGCTGAGCCCGCGCTTTGCCCGTTTCGAACAGTTGGCCGAGGCACCTGCGCAGGTGCTTGCCGGCGAGCCGTTGCTGCACACCACTTCGCGCCCGCAGGCGTGGCCCAATTGGGCGGGGGCCCACGGCATCGCACCCGTCCAATTGCAGTACGGCCAGGGGTTCGAGCATTTGTATTATTTGCTGGAGGCGGCGGTGGCCGGCCTGGGGGTGGCCATCGCCCCGGAACCGCTGGTGATTGACGACCTGCGGGCGGGGCGACTGGCGGCGCCGTGGGGCTTCAGCGAAACCTCGGCGCGCCTGGCGCTATGGGTGCCCCGGCGTGCCGACGATGGGCGCGCCCGGCAGCTGGCGCACTGGCTCACCGCGGAGCTGGCGCGCCAGGTGGATTAGTTGCCGCGTTTGATCAGCAGGTAGCCAGCCAGCAGGCCCAGTGCGCCAATGGCCACGCCTGCGGTGGTCCAGGGGTGCTCCTGCGCGTAGTCGCGGGTGGCGACGCCGGTCTCGCGGGTTTTCACCTTCACGTCTTCGTACACGTCGCTGAGCAGATGACGCGAGTGTTTCAGGGCGTTTTCAGCGTTGGCGCGCAGGCTTTTCAGGGTTTTGCGCGACTCGTCGGACGCATCGTCCTTCAAGCTCTCCAGCGATTTGAGCAGACTTTCGATTTCCGCTTCCATGCTTTGCAACGAAGCTTTGCGAAGTGAAGTAGCCATAGGTGTCTCTCCTGCGTGGTGAGTTGCGTGTGTAAGTTTCCGACTGCGGCGCTTCAGGAAAGTGCAGTGCATCTGAACTTTTGCGCCCCGATTCGGCACAGAGCTAAAAGGCCACCTACGCTCAAGACCACTATCGAAAGGAGATTCACCATGTCTGACCATCGCACCTACAAGCTGATCGAACTGGTTGGTTCTTCGGCCAACAGCATCGAGGAAGCCATCAACAACGCCCTGGCCGAGGCCGGCAAGACCGTCAAGCACCTGGAGTGGTTCGAGGTGTTGGAAACCCGCGGCCACATCGAGAACAACAAGGCCGCGCATTTCCAGGTCACGCTGAAGGTCGGCTTCCGCATCGCAAACAGCTGACACGATTCTGGGAAGCGTCTTACTGGCCGAACGGCCAGTATTCCGCTACAAACAGTGCTGGGGGGCTCCGGCAATCTTGCCGGGGCGCTTGTCTGCTCATGATCTGACCAGGGAATGTGACCGATGAAGAATATTTTGTTGGCAGCAGGGTTGTTCTGCATGGCGGGTTCGGCACTGGCGGCGGGGAAGCCGTGTGAAGAACTGAAATCGGAAATCGCCGCGAAGCTCGACGCCAAGGGCGTCAGCCACTACACGCTGGAAATTGCCGACAAGGGCACCGGCGGCAAGGTTGTCGGTACCTGCGAGGCCGGCCGCAAGGAAATTGTGTACAAGAAATAACTTGTAGCCGCTGCCGTCAGGCTGCGCTGGCCTTGCCGTTCGCTGGAGATTTCCAGCGAGGCAGAGGGCCAGCGCAGCCTGGCGGCAGCGGCTACTGATCGGCGCCTGATGCAGGCGCCTTTTTTTCAGCCCTTGGCGATCTGCGCCAGCAGTTCGTAGGAATGCAGCCGGTCGGCGTGCTCATACAGATCGCAGGTAAAGATCAACTCATCTGCCTGGGTCTGCTCCAGCAACACCTCCAGTTTTGCGCGAATCTTCTGTGGGCTGCCCACCATGGCCAGGCCCAGGAAGTCGGCGACCGCGGCTTTCTCGTGGGGTAGCCAGCGCCCTTCCATGCTGTCTACCGGCGGTTGCTGCACCAGGCTCTGGCCGCGCATCAGGTTGAGGATGCGCTGGTACACCGAGGTGGCCAGGTAGTCGGCCTGCTCGTCGGTGTCGGCGGCCACCAGTGGCACGCCCAGCATCACGTACGGCTTGTCCAGCACCGCCGAGGGCTTGAAGTGGTTGCGGTAGGTGCGAATCGCTTCATGCATGTAGCGCGGCGCGAAATGCGAGGCGAAGGCGTACGGCAGGCCGTACATGCCGGCCAGCTGGGCGCTGAACAGGCTGGAGCCCAGCAGCCAGATCGGCACCTGGGTGCCGGTGCCGGGCACGGCGATCACTTTTTGCTCAGGGGTGCGCGGGCCCAGGTAGCTCATCAGTTCCAGCACGTCATCGGGGAAGTCGTCGGCGCTGCCCGAGCGCTCGCGGCGCAGGGCGCGGGCGGTCATCTGGTCGGAGCCCGGCGCACGGCCCAGGCCCAGGTCGATGCGGCCCGGGTAGAGGCTTTCCAGCGTGCCGAACTGTTCGGCGATCACCAGCGGCGCATGGTTGGGCAGCATTACCCCGCCGCTGCCGACGCGGATGGTGGAGGTGCCGCCGGCCAGGTAGCCCAGCAGCACGGCGGTGGCCGAGCTGGCGATGCCGTCCATGTTGTGGTGCTCGGCGACCCAGAAGCGGTGGTAGCCGAATTTTTCCAGGTGTTGCGCCAGGTCCAGCGAGTTGCGCAGCGAGTGCGCCGGGCCCTTGTCGGCGCGCACGGGCACCAGGTCCAGGGCCGAATACTTGATATCGGAGAGTCGTTTCATGGGTAGCACTTCCTCAGGCGTCGAGTGGAAGGCTGGTGCACGCTGCCATGGGTAACACCACCCTGCCCTTTATCCAACAGTATGGGCATATTGAGAAACTTCAATACCATCTTGTCAATCGGTGTGAACTTGCAAGCCCTGCTGCCCCTCCTAACCTCAGTACCTGCGCGAACCTTCGCGTGCAACCCGAGGAGGCATCATGAAGAAGACAGCATCAGCCGTCTGGCAAGGCGGCTTGAAGGATGGCAAGGGCCAGATTTCCACTGAAAGCGGCGCGCTGAAGAGCAACCCTTATGGCTTCAACACCCGGTTCGAGGGGCAGCCTGGTACCAACCCGGAAGAGCTGATTGGTGCGGCTCATGCGGGTTGTTTCTCGATGGCCCTGTCGATGATCCTGGGCGGCGCCAACCTGACCGCCGACCGCATCGACACCATCGCCGAAGTCACCCTGGACAAGGTGGGCGAAGGTTTCGAGATCACCGCCGTGCACCTGATCCTGAAAGCCAAGGTGCCGGGCGCCACCAACGAGCAGTTCCAGGAACTGGCCAACAAGGCCAAGGAAGGCTGCCCGGTGTCGAAGGTGCTCAAGGGCGCCAAGATCAGCCTGGACGCCACGCTGGTCAGCTAGGCCGGCACTGGAACAGGTGATGGCATTTGTGGTCTAGATGTAGGAGCCGACCTGTCGGCTCCACCCGCAATTCAAGGATGCCATCATGATCAAGCGACTGATATTGACCCTCGCCTGCTGTGCTGCGGCCACCAGCGCCATGGCAGCCCCCAAGCCCTGTGAAGAACTGAAGGCCGAGATCGAAGCCAAGATCCAGGCCCAGGGCGTCACGTCCTACACCCTCGAAATCGTCAGCAACGAAGAAGTTCACGACAAGAACATGATCGTGGGTTCGTGCGAAGGCGGCAGCAAGAAAATCATCTACCAGAAGAACGACCGCTAGAACAGGCAGTTCACGGCACTGTCCTCCGCCACCACTTTCTTGCTCTGGTCGTACAGCCGCGCGCTCGGGTTCAGCCCCAGCGTGCGGGCTTCCAGCAGGTAGCGCTGGCCGGGCTGGAATGCGTCGTAGCGCAGCGTGAGGTAGCAGGTTCGCTCATCCGCATCGATCAGGAACATGCTGCCCGAATAGATCTCGAAGTCGTAGCGCACCATCAGCTCGTGGCTGCCCGGGGTGACCTGGAAGTAGCGGCCATCCTTGAGGCGCACGCCATCGAGGCGTTCGGCCATGACCACCTTGCCGCCCAGCATGGTCATGTCCACCCAGGCCTGTTGGGGATTGACCGGGGGCAAGGGGGTGATGCTGCAACCGGCCAGGATAATGAATGATGCGACAGCAAGGGCGCGGCGCATGATGGGCTCCAAGGTGGGGACAGGCCTCCAGCATACCCCCGCGCGGCGGTCTACGTCGCTTGGCAGCCCGCCGGTTGCGCCTTGCCCACCATATAGCGTTGTTCGTCATACAGCTTGGCCCAGGGTTGGAAGCCCAGGCTGCCCGCCTCGAGCCGGTAACGCTGGCCGGCGCTGAAGTCCTTGAAGCTGAGCTTCATCTTGCAGTCCCGCCACAGCGGCTGGGCCACTGGGCCGATATTGGTGGGGGCCACGGGGAATTGAAAAGTTACCCACAATTCATGAGCGCCTGGCTGCACTTCGAAGTAACGTGGATCGGTCCAGTCGTGGTTGTCGACCTTCACCGCCTTCAGCGAGTTGTCGGAGCCGGCTGCAAGGTCCACCCAGGCCTGGTGCGGGTCGGGGTCGGGCAAGGTCGAACAACCGGCCACGGCCGCCAGACCGCAGACAAGTAACAAGGCACGCATGGCAATACTCCCGATGGCAATGGTGGCCGGTTCGTCCCAATGAAGGATTCACCCGACAGATGATTGATCTTCTTTTTTTAAGGCGCGCAGACCCTGGGGCACTCGACCGCAAAATTCGCCGCTTGGTTCCCCTGTTGGCCGTTTTGCTGCTGAACGGTTGCTCCACCTATTACGGCCAGCTGCTTGATGGCCAGGTGCAACTCTTGAGGGCGCGCGAGCCGGTGAGCCGGGTGATCGCCGATCCTTCGCGCGACGCCAAGCTGCGCGCACAGCTGCGCCAGTCCCAGGCAGCGCGGGACTTTGCCAGCAGCCATCTGCACCTGCCGGACAACCGCAGTTACCGCCTGTACGCGGACGTGAAACGCAGTTCAGTGGTGTGGAACGTGTTTGCCACCCAGGAATTTTCCTTGGACCCGCAAACCCACTGCTTTCCGATAGCCGGTTGCGTGGCCTACCGTGGCTACTACAGCCTGGGGGCTGCCCGGGGTGAGGCGGCGCTGCAGAAGCAGGCCGGGATGGACGTGTACATTGGCGGGGTGGACGCGTACTCCACCCTGGGCTGGTTCGATGACCCGATCATCAACACCATGATGGACCGCGGCGACGAGCGCCTGGCCACGCTGATCTTCCACGAGCTGGCGCACCAGCGCTTCTACGTGAAGGACGACAGCGAGTTCAACGAGTCCTACGCCACCTTCGTCGAGCAGGAAGGCACCCGGCAATGGCGGGCGTACCAGGGCCTGCCGCCGGCCAACGTCGACCAGTCGAAGCAGATCCACCAGTTCACCCAACTGGTGCTCGACACCCGTGACCGCCTGAAAGCCCTGTACGCCCAGCCGCTGGCGCCGGCGGCCATGCGCCAGGCCAAGCAGCAGGCGTTCGAGCGCATGCGCGCCGATTACCGCCAGCTGCGCGACAGCCAGTGGAACGGCGACAAGCGCTACGACGCCTGGGTCAACGCGCCGATGAACAACGCCAAGCTGCTGCCGTTCGGGCTGTATGACCAGTGGGTGCCGGCGTTCGCGGCGTTGTTCCGGCAGGTGAACGGCGATTGGCCGACGTTCTTCAGCGAAGTGGAGCGGCTGGGCAGGTTGCCCGCCGATCACCGCAAGGCGGCGCTGGTAAGGTTGTCTCAAACCCGGTAGGAGCCGACCTTGGTCGCGATGCAGGCGCCACAAACTCGCCTGCCTGACGTACGGCGGTGGCCCCATCGCGACCAAGGTCGGCTCCTACCGGAGTGGAGTGCCAATTACACCGGGGTAAGGAAGGCTTGATGCAGCTCAGCCAGCGTATCGAAATGATAGGTCGGCGCCTCGGCCTCCAGCTCCTCGCGGCTGCCGAAGCCGTAGCCCACCGCCACCACGTCGAGGCCGTTGGCCTTGGCGCCGATCAGGTCGTGCTTGCGGTCGCCGATCATCAGCGTCTGGGCCGGGTCCAGGCCCTCTTCCTTGAGCAGGTGGGCGAGCAGCTCGACCTTGTTGGTGCGGGTGCCGTCCAGCTCGCTGCCGTAGATCACCTTGAAGTGCTTGGCGAAATCGAAATGCCGGGCGATCTCGCGGGCAAATTCCCACGGCTTGGAGGTGGCCACGTACAGGTGGCGGCCCTGGGCCTCCAGGGTTTCCAGCAGCTCGATCACGCCCTCGAACACTTCGTTTTCGTACAGGCCGGTGACCTTGAAGCGCTCGCGGTAGAAATTCACCGCCTGCCAGGCCTTCTCTTCCTCGAACCCGTAGAACTGCATGAACGCCTGCAGCAGCGGCGGGCCAATGAAGTGCTCGAGCTTGCGCAGGTCTGGCTCGATGATGCCGAGCTTTTCCAGGGCGTACTGGATCGAGCGGGTGATGCCTTCGCGCGGGTCGGTGAGGGTGCCGTCCAGGTCGAAGAGAATGTTCTGATAATGCATGGGAATTTTCCGAATCAGTCGGTGGACAGCGGGTTGGGGCTGGCGAAGCCGGCCTCCAGGTGCTGGTCCTTGAGTTTCACGTAGTTGCCGGCGGTGTAGGTGAAGAAGTTGCGCTCCTTGTCGGTCAGCGGGCGCGCCTGCTTCACCGGGCTGCCCACGTACAGGAAGCCACTTTCCAGGCGCTTGCCCGGTGGTACCAGGCTGCCGGCGCCGATGATGACCTCGTCTTCCACCACGGCGCCGTCCATGACCGTGCTGCCCATGCCGATCAGGATGCGGCTGCCCACGGTGCAGCCGTGCAGCATCACCTTGTGGCCGATGGTCACGTCGTCGCCGATGATCAGCGGGAAGCCGTCGGGGTTGAAGGGCCCGGCGTGGGTGATGTGCAGCACGCTGGCATCCTGCACGCTGGTGCGCGCGCCGATGCGGATGCGGTGCATGTCGCCGCGGATCACGGTCATGGGCCACACCGAACTGTCCTCGCCGATTTCGACATCGCCGATGACAACCGCCGAACGGTCGACAAACGCCCGCGCGCCCACCTGGGGCGTGTGCTGCTGGAAAGTGCGAATGGCCACGATAGGCTCCTTCTCTGGCGTTGATAGCTGCGGTCAGCGCCGATTGTAATTAAGATGGGCTGGTGTTTCTTCAGCCAAGGTGTGTATCCGTGAGCGCGACCAACCCGCTACTGCAGTCTTATGACCTGCCACCGTTCTCGGCGATCCGTGCCGAGCACGTACAGCCGGCGATTGAACAGATCCTGGCCGACAACCGTGCGGCGATCGCCAAGATTCTCGAAACCCAGGCCAAGCAGCCTACCTGGGCCGGCCTGGTACTGGCCATGGACGAGCTCAACGACCGCCTCGGCGCGGCCTGGAGCCCAGTCAGCCACCTTAACGCAGTCTGCAACAGCCCGGAACTGCGCCAGGCGTATGAAGCCTGCCTGCCGGCCCTGAGCGCCTACTCCACCGAGATGGGCCAGAACCGCGAGCTGTTCAAGGCCTATGAAGCGCTGGCCAACGGCCCGGAAGCGGCGTCCTTCGACGTGGCGCAAAAAACCATCCTCGAGCATTCGCTGCGCGACTTCCGCCTGTCGGGTATCGACCTGCCGCCCGAGCAGCAGCAGCGCTACGCCAAAGTGCAGAGCAAACTGTCGGAGCTGGGCAGCAAGTTCTCCAACCAGCTGCTGGACGCCACCCAGGCCTGGACCAAGCACGTCACTGACGAAGCGGCCCTGGCCGGCCTGACCGACTCGGCCAAGGCGCAAATGGCTGCCGCCGCCAAGGCCAAGGGCCTGGACGGCTGGCTGATCAGCCTGGAATTCCCCAGCTACTACGCGGTGATGACCTACGCCCAGGACCGTGCCCTTCGCGAGGAAATCTACGCTGCCTACTGCACCCGCGCCTCCGACCAGGGCCCCAACGCCGGCCAGAATGACAACGGCCCGGTGATGGAACAGATCCTCGACCTGCGCCAGGAACTGGCCAGGCTGCTGGGCTACGCAAGCTTCGCCGAGCTGAGCCTGGCCACCAAGATGGCCGAGTCCAGCGACCAGGTGCTGGGTTTCCTGCGCGACCTGGCCAAGCGCAGCAAGCCGTTCGCCGCGCAAGACCTGGCCCAGCTCAAGGCCTACGCCGCCGAGCAGGGCTGCCCGGACCTGCAAAGCTGGGACAGCGGTTTCTACGGTGAAAAACTGCGTGAGCAACGCTACAGCGTCTCCCAGGAAGCGCTGCGCGCCTACTTCCCGATCGACAAGGTGCTGACCGGCCTGTTCGCCATCGTCCAGCGCCTGTACGGCATCGAAATCGCCGAGCAGACCGGCTTCGACACCTGGCACCCGGACGTGCGCCTGTTCGAGATCAAGGAAAACGGCAAGCACGTGGGCCGCTTCTTCTTCGACCTGTACGCCCGCGCCAACAAGCGTGGCGGTGCCTGGATGGACGGCGCCCGTGACCACCGCCGCACCGCCGATGGCGCGCTGCAAAGCCCGGTGGCCAATCTGGTGTGCAACTTCACCCCGGCCGACGCCGGCAAGCCAGCGCTGCTGACCCACGACGAAGTGACCACCCTGTTCCACGAGTTCGGCCATGGCCTGCACCACCTGCTGACCCGCGTCGAGCACGCTGGCGTGTCGGGTATCAATGGCGTGGCGTGGGATGCGGTCGAGCTGCCAAGCCAGTTCATGGAAAACTGGTGCTGGGAGCCTGAAGGCCTGGCGCTGATTTCCGGTCACTACGAAAGCGGCGACGCCCTGCCCCAGGACCTGCTGGAAAAAATGCTGGCGGCGAAAAACTTCCAGTCTGGCCTGATGATGGTGCGCCAGCTGGAATTCTCGCTGTTCGACTTCGAACTGCACGCCACCCACGGCGATGGCCGCGGCGTGCTGCAGGTGCTCGAAGGCGTGCGCGACGAGGTCTCGGTCATGCGCCCACCGGCGTACAACCGCTTCCCCAACAGCTTCGCGCACATCTTCGCCGGCGGTTACGCGGCGGGCTACTACAGCTACAAGTGGGCCGAAGTGCTGTCGGCGGACGCGTTCTCGCGTTTCGAGGAAGAAGGCGTGCTCAACGAAGCCACTGGCCGCGCATTCCGCGAAGCCATCCTGGCGCGTGGCGGTTCCCAGGAGCCGATGGTGCTGTTCGTCGACTTCCGCGGCCGCGAGCCGTCGATTGATGCACTCTTGCGCCATAGCGGCCTGAGTGAGGACGCGGCAGCATGAGTGAAGTGACCGTGATCAAGACCAAGAAACGCTTCATCGCCGGGGCGGTTTGCCCGGCGTGCAGCGAGTCCGACAAGTTGATGATGTGGAGCGAGGACGAGGTGCCGCACCGCGAGTGCGTGGCCTGCGGCTACAGCGACACGCTGAACGCCCAGGGCCAGTCGATTCCCAGCGAGCTGGGGACGCGGGTCAACCAGGCCGCGCCGAAGGTGGCCAACCCGAAAGTGCAGACGGTGCAGTTCTTCCCCAACCCCAAGTTGAAGAAGCCCCAGGCTTAGATCAACGCCTTGAACAGCCCCTTGACCGCGCACGCGGCCAGGGGGTTGGTGCTGCACGCCCCGCTGGCCAGGGCGTTGCGCACGCTTTCCACGTCAACGCCATTGATGTAGTCGATACCGTATTTCATCCGCTTGAGGTCGCCGAACCCGCCTTGGGTCATCTCGGCCACCGCGTCCTGCTTGCTCCAGCCCTGCACCACCACCCGGTACATTGCCGACACCAGGCCGGTGCGGTCCATGCCGTGCTTGCAATGAATCAGCACCGGGCCCTTGGCCTGGGCCTCCTGGATGGCCCGCAACGCCGCGATGATCTGCGCGTCATCGGCGTGCACGGTGCGCATCGGCAGTTGCACCCGGTTGATCTGCGGCTCCTTGAGCCAGGTTTCATCCGACTCGGGGAGGAAACTGACCACGGTCTTGATCTGCAGTTTGCCCAGCAACGGCACCGCCTGTTCGTCAGGCAGGGCGCTGCGGTACAGCGTGGGGCTCATCTGGTACAGGTTGTAGTGCGGCTCCACCGATTGCGCCCACTGCGCCGGGCGCGGGGCCACGTCCACGCTGGGCTCGCCGGCGAAGCAGGTGGTGGCCAGGCTCAACGACAGCGGCAGGCAAAACAACAGACGGCGCAGCAAAGACATGGCAGATCCGGATGGGCGGTGGGCTTATGGGGCGCAAGAATGGCCCCGATGGCGTGAAAGCTGTGTTGGGTGTTTGTAAAAACTTCGTATAAAAACCCTGTAAAACCGGGCTGAAACCGGTTACATTTTCGCTTCTCAAAACGCCTCTACGTAGGCTGAAGCAACACCCTGGCGTGCCGCCCAGACTCGATAAAACTAAAAAACGTCGCGATGTTCTTTACTAAGGGCAACGCGATGCCTGCCTGTGCAGCTCGATGAGCAATTCAAAACGATAAAGCAGCCCCAAGGCTGCGAATAATCCGTGATCGGATGAGGATCCCCCATGTCTGAGCAAGACCACGACAACCCGCGCCGGGATTTCCTGCGCAAGACTCTCACCCTGATACCCGTAGTGACCGTGGCCAGCACTGGCCTGGGCATGGGTGTGGGCGAGCTGATGGCCGCGCCGGAGAAAAAGCCCGAGCCTGCGCCAGTCAAGCCTGCGCAGGACTACCAGCCCAGCTACTTCACCGCCGAGGAGTGGGCGTTCGTCAACGCCGCCGTGGCGCGGCTGATCCCGGCCGACGACCTGGGCCCGGGCGCGCTGGAAGCCGGTGCGCCGGAATTCATCGACCGGCAGATGAACACCGCCTACGCCAGCGGTGCGTTGTGGTTCATGCAGGGCCCGTTCGTGGCCGACGCGCCGCCGGAAATGGGCTACCAGCTCAAGCTGGTGCCCAAGGAAATCTACCGCCTGGGCATCGCCGCCACCGACGCCTGGTGCAAGAAGCAGGCGGGCAAGGTGTTCGCCCAGCTGGATACCGCTGCCCAGGAAAGCGTGCTGACCAAGCTTGAGTCCGGCGAGATCCAGTTCGATGACGTGCCGTCCAAGGCGTTCTTCGCGCTGCTGATCCAGAACACCAAGGAAGGCTTCTTCAGCGACCCGGTGCACGGCGGCAACAAGGGGCTGGTGGGCTGGACCCTGGTGGGCTTCCCCGGCGCGCGCGCCGATTTCATGGACTGGGTTGAACGCAACGAGGCTTACCCCTTCCCGGCAGTATCCATTCGCGGCGAGAGGGCTTGAGCATGGCGACCGTATTGAAAAAAGTCGACGCCGTGATCGTCGGCTTCGGCTGGACTGGCGCAATCATGGCCAAGGAGCTGACCGAGGCCGGCCTGAACGTGGTGGCGCTGGAGCGCGGCCCGATGCAGGACACCTACCCGGACGGCAACTATCCCCAGGTCATTGATGAATTGACCTACAGCGTGCGCAAAAAACTCTTCCAGGACATTTCCAAGGAAACCGTCACCATTCGCCACAGCGTCAACGACGTGGCCCTGCCGAACCGCCAGCTGGGCGCGTTCCTGCCGGGCAAGGGCGTGGGCGGTGCCGGCCTGCACTGGTCGGGCGTGCACTTCCGGGTCGACCCGATCGAGTTGCGCATGCGCAGCCACTATGAAGAGCGCTACGGCAAGAACTTCATCCCCAAGGACATGACCATCCAGGACTTCGGCGTGACCTACGAAGAGCTGGAGCCGTTCTTCGACTTCTCGGAAAAGGTCTTCGGCACCTCCGGTACCGCCTGGTCGGTTAAGGGCCAGGTGGTGGGTGAAGGCAAGGGCGGCAACGCCTACGCGCCCGACCGTTCCAACCCGTTCCCGCTGGAAGCGCAGAAGAACGGCGTGTCGGCGATGCTGTTCCACAAGGCCGCCACCGAGTCGGGCTACAAGCCCTACAACCTGCCGTCTGCCAACACTTCGGGGCCGTACACCAACCCCTATGGCGCGCAGATGGGCCCGTGCAACTTCTGCGGTTTCTGCAGCGGCTATGTCTGCTACATGTATTCCAAGGCCTCGCCGAACGTGAACATCCTCCCGGCGCTGCGCCAGGAGCCCAAGTTCGAGCTGCGCACCAACGCCCACGTGCTGCGCGTGAACCTGACCGACGACAAGAAGCTGGCCACCGGCGTCAGCTACATCGACGCCCAGGGCCGCGAAGTGGAACAGCCGGCGGACCTGGTGATCCTCGGTGCGTTCCAGTTCAACAACGTGCGCCTGATGCTGCTGTCGGGCATCGGCAAGCCGTACGACCCGATCAGCGGCGAAGGCGTGGTGGGCCGCAACTTCGCCTACCAGAACATGGCCACGGTGAAGGCGTTCTTCGACAAGGACACCCACACCAACAACTTCATCGGCGCCGGCGGCAATGGCGTGGCGATCGATGACTTCAACGCCGACAACTTCGACCACGGCCCCCACGGCTTCGTCGGTGGCTCGCCGTTCTGGGTCAACCAGGCCGGCAGCCGCCCTATCGCCGGCACCTCGAACCCGCCGGGCACCCCGGCCTGGGGCAGCGCCTGGAAGAAGACCACGGCCGAGTACTACACCCACCAGGTGTCCATGGACGCCCACGGCGCGCACCAGTCCTACCGTGGCAACTACCTCGATCTCGACCCTACCTACAAGGATGCCTACGGCCTGCCGCTGCTGCGCATGACCTTCAACTGGCAGGAAAACGACATCAAGATGAACATGTTCATGGCCGACAAGCTGAGCAAGATCGCCAAGGCCATGAACCCCAAGTCCATCGCCATCCTGGGCAAGAAGGTCGGTGAGAAATTCAACACCGCCGCCTACCAGACTACCCACCTCAACGGCGGTGCGATCATGGGCACCGACCCCAAGACCAGCGCCATCAACCGTTACCTGCAGAGCTGGGACGTACACAACGTGTTCGTGCCGGGTGCCTCCGCCTTCCCACAAGGCCTGGGCTATAACCCTACCGGCCTGGTGGCAGCCCTGACCTACTGGTCGGCCAAGGCCATCCGCGAGCAGTACCTGAAGAACCCCGGCCCGCTGGTGCAGGCTTAAGGAGCGATGATCATGAGCAAACTGTTTATCGCATCCCTGGCCCTGGCCAGCCTGCCCGTGTGGGCAGCCGAACCTTCGTTCGACCCGGCCCTGGTGCAGAAAGGTGAATACCTGGCGCGCGCCGGTGACTGCGTGGCCTGCCACACCGCCAAGGGCGGCAAGCCCTTCGCCGGTGGCCTGCCGATGGAGACGCCGATCGGCACCATCTACTCCACCAACATCACCCCGGACAAGACCGGCATCGGCGAATATTCGTACGAAGACTTCGACCAGGCCGTGCGCCACGGCGTCGGCAAGAGCGGCAGCACTCTGTACCCGGCCATGCCCTACCCGTCCTACGCCCGCGTCACCGACGAAGACATGCAGGCCCTGTACGCCTACTTCATGAAGGGTGTGCAGCCGGTACCCCAGGAGAACAAGGACGTCGACATCCCCTGGCCGCTGAGCATGCGCTGGCCGCTGGCGATCTGGCGCGGCATGTTCGCGCCCAAGGTCGAGCCGTTCAAGGCCGCGGGCGCGGATGAAAGCATCAACCGCGGCGCCTACCTGGTCGAGGGCCTGGGCCACTGTGGCGCCTGCCACACCCCGCGTGCCATCACCATGCAGGAAAAAGCCCTGAACCCGGCCGACGGCAAGGAGTTCCTGGCAGGTTCCGCGCCGCTTGAAGGCTGGATCGCCAAGAGCCTGCGCGGCGACCACAAGGACGGCCTGGGCAGCTGGAGCGAGGCCGACCTGGTGGCCTTCCTCAAGACCGGCCGCAGCGACCGTACCGCGGTGTTCGGCGGCATGAGCGACGTGGTCGAGCACAGCATGCAGTACATGAGCGACGCCGACCTGACCGCCATCGCCCGTTACCTGAAGTCGTTGCCGGCGGTGAATCCCGACGACAAGCCGCAGGTCTACGACAAGGCCGTGGCCGACGCGCTGTGGAAGGGCGACGACAGTAAGCCGGGCGCCTCGGTGTACATCGACAACTGCGCCGCCTGCCACCGCACCGACGGCAAGGGCTACACCCGCGTGTTCCCGGCCCTGGCCGGCAACCCGGTGCTGCAGACCGATGACCCGACGTCGTTGATCCACATCGTGCTCAAGGGCGGCACCCTGGTGGCCACCAAGACCGCGCCGTCGAACTTCACCATGCCGTCCTACGCCTGGCGCCTGTCGGACCAGGAAGTGGCGGACGTGGTGAACTTCATCCGCACCAGCTGGGGCAACCAGGGGTCGCAGGTGTCGGCGAAGGACGTGAAAGCGTTGCGCACCGACGACCTGAAGACCACCTCGGGGGATGACCTTGGGCAGGTGACGTCCAAGTAGTGCCCTGACGCCGCCTTCGGCAGCTGCTGCAGGGATGCGCGCAACCCGCTGATCGCGTGGGCTGCATCGCGGCCAAGGCCGGCTCCTACCACGCGCGGTGTAGGAGCCGACTTTAGTCGCGATGCAGGCAACGCGGTTTATGTAGCAGCGGCGGGGCGGCCATCCGCCGCAGGCCGCGTCCCCGACGCCGCCAGACTACCGGCCCTATCCAAACCCCCAGGTCTCGATGTACTGTATATAAATACAGCCTAGAGGCCCGCCCATGTCCACGCCCCTGCCCCCACGCGGCCGCGGCACCGCCGCCAACCCGCACAACCGCTTCGCCGCCCACCGCTCGGTGGCCGAGGACGACGGCTGGTATCAGGAAGTGCCTGTCACCCAGGGCACCGAAGTGCGCATCGAGACGGCCAAGAGCATCATCACCCGCAACAGCTCCCCCGACCTGCCCTTCGACCGCACCATCAACCCCTACCGCGGTTGCGAGCACGGCTGCATCTACTGCTATGCCCGCCCCAGCCATGCCTACTGGGACATGTCCCCCGGCCTGGACTTCGAAACCAAGCTGATCGCCAAGACCAACGCCGCGGCGCTGCTGGAGCAGCAGCTGTCCAAGCGTGGCTATAAGGTGGCGCCGATCAACCTGGGCTCCAACACCGACCCCTACCAGCCCATCGAGCGCGAGCACAAGCTGACCCGCGCGGTGCTGGAGGTGCTGCTGCGCTACCGCCATCCCGTCACCATCGTCACCAAGGGCTCGCTGATACTGCGCGACCTGGACCTGCTCAGCGAACTGGCGAAGCTCAATCTGGTGTCGGTAATGATCAGCCTCACCACCCTCGACGACGAACTCAAGCGCACCCTGGAACCCCGCGCCGCCGCGCCCAAGGCGCGCCTGCGGGCCATTCGCGTGATGCGCGACGCCGGCATCCCGGTGGGCGTGCTGTGCTCGCCGATGATCCCCATGATCAACGACATGGAGCTGGAAAGCCTGTTGCGCGAGGCCAAGGCTGCCGGTGCCCTGACCGCCAGCTACATCATGGTGCGCCTGCCGCTGGAGGTTGCCCCGCTGTTCGAGGAATGGCTGCAGCAACACTACCCCCAGCGCGCCGAGCATGTGTTGAGCCTGATCCGCCAGAGCCGCGGCGGCGAACTGTACGACAGCCGCTTCGGCGCACGCTTTCGCGGCGAGGGGGTGTTCGCCGACTTGCTGGAACAGCGCTTCAGGGCAGGCATCAAGCGCCATGGGCTGGAGCGGCGCGAGGGGTATGCGCTGGATTGCACGGCGTTTTGCCCGCCGGGGGGGCAGATGTCGTTGTTGTGATAAGTGCCAGATTGATATCACTTCGTAGCTTCCTGAAACACTTCAAACCCCCGCCCCAGAGCCTTCCATTCAGGTTGAATTAAGATTTCATCTCTACCTTGAATCCCACGTGACCCAATAGTCACTAAGCTGCATCAAACGCCTTGCATAGTTTCTTCTTGTAGGACGTTTTACCCCGTAAAATGGGAAAAATCCTTTAACCGACTCACGAGGACGAATCATGACCGACAAGGACTCTTCCCTGAACGAGCCGGCCGTCGAGGCTGAATCTGCGGAAGCTGCGTTGAAGACCATCGTCGATGGCTTCCTGCATTTTCATCACGAAGTGTTTCCGCAGCAGGAAGAACTGTTCAAGAAGCTCGCCACGGCCCAAACCCCGAGGGCGATGTTCATTACCTGCGCAGACTCGCGGATCGTGCCAGAGCTGATTACCCACAGCTCGCCGGGTGACCTGTTCGTGACCCGCAACGTGGGCAACGTGGTGCCGCCGTACGGGCAGATGAACGGTGGTGTTTCCACCGCCATCGAATACGCCGTGATGGCGTTGGGCGTGCACCACATCATCGTGTGCGGGCACTCGGACTGCGGCGCCATGCGCGCCGTGCTCAACCCGCACACGCTGGAAAAGATGCCGACGGTGAAGGCCTGGCTGCGTCACGCCGAGGTGGCCAAGACCGTGGTGCACGACAACTGCAACTGCGCCACCGAAGCCGAAAGCATGCAGGTACTGACCGAAGAGAACGTCATTGCCCAGCTGCAACACCTGCGCACCCACCCCTCGGTGGCCTCGCGCATGGCCGCCGGCCAGTTGTTCATCCATGGCTGGATCTACAGCATCGAGACCAGCGAAATCAAAGCCTATGATGCTGAGCGTGACTGCTTCGTCCCTCTGGACGGCTCCCTGCCGACACCGAGCGCAACGCCCAAAGGGCGCTTCTAAACGCTCGACCTTGCGATAAACGAGGCCTGAACGACGGCGTACTTCGGTACGCCGTCCGCCCCGTTGCCGTTATCGAAAACCATGTGAATGCCAGCCGGCCCTGCCAGACCGGTTGCGGGCAGCTGCACGCCCGAAAAAAGCCACAGGGTTTTCGACAGCGGCCATGGAATGGGTCCCAGGCACTATTTTCAGGAGAAACGTCATGAACATGACACAGTTAAAGGCGGTATTGCCGCGAGAGTTATTGGCATCGGTGGTGGTGTTCCTGGTGGCGCTGCCACTGTGCATGGGCATCGCCATCGCGTCCGGCATGCCGCCGGCGAAAGGGTTGATCACCGGCATCATCGGTGGCGTGGTGGTGGGTTTCCTGGCGGGCTCGCCCCTGCAGGTCAGCGGGCCGGCAGCGGGCCTGGCGGTGTTGGTGTTCGAGCTAGTGCGCCAGCACGGCATGGCCATGCTGGGGCCGATCCTGTTGCTGGCGGGCTTCCTGCAGCTGCTGGCCGGGCGTTTCAAGCTGGGCTGCTGGTTTCGGGTTACAGCGCCGGCGGTGGTGTACGGCATGCTCGCCGGTATCGGCGTGTTGATCGTGTTGTCCCAGGTGCATGTGATGCTCGACCGTACGCCGCAGCCGTCCGGCATGCATAACCTGCTGGGCTTCCCCGGCGCGGTGGCCGAAGCGCTGCCGGTCATGGGCGGCGGCCTGGGCTGGCAGGCTGGCCTGTTGGGGCTGGGCACCATCGCCATCATGTTTGCCTGGGAAAAGCTGCGGCCACAGCGCCTGCGCTTCGTGCCGGGGGCGTTGCTGGGTGTTGGCGTGGCTACCGGCGTGAGCCTGTGGCTGGGCATGGCAGTGAAGCGCGTGGAGGTGCCGGCCAACCTGGCGGAGGCCATCGACTGGCTGCGCCCTGCGGACTTGATGAGCCTGGCCGACCCGACCCTGCTGGTCGCCGCGTTCGCCGTGGCGTTTATCGCCAGCGCCGAGACCCTGCTGTCGGCAGCGGCCGTGGACCGCATGCACAACGGCGTGCGCTCGGATTTTGACCGCGAATTGTCCGCCCAGGGCGTGGGCAACATGCTCTGTGGCATCGTCGGCGCGCTGCCCATGACCGGGGTGATCGTGCGCAGCTCGGCCAACGTCCAGGCGGGTGCGCAGACGCGGCTGTCGGCGGTGTTGCATGGCGTGTGGCTGCTGGCGTTCGTGGTGGCACTGTCCAGCGTGCTGCAAAGCATTCCGGTGGCCAGCCTGGCGGGCGTGCTGGTGTACACCGGCTTCAAGCTGGTGGACCTCAAGGCGCTGCGCAGCCTGGGCCGCTATGGGCGGATGCCGATGTTCATCTACGGCGCGACGGCCTTGGCGATCATCTTCACCGACCTGCTGACCGGCGTGTTGCTGGGCTTTGCCCTGACCTTGCTGATGCTGGCGCTGAAGGCGGCGCGGTTGAAGATCAACCTGGTGCCGCGCGGCGACGGTGAACTGGAACTGCGCCTGACTGGCGCCGCCACCTTTCTCAAGGTGCCGGCGCTGACCCAGGTGCTGGATACCATTCCAGCGGGTAGCGTGGTGCATGTGCCGCTGGGCGGGCTGCGCTACATCGACCATTCCTGCCTGGAACTGCTGGAGGACTGGGGGCGGGCGAACCGCGCCAGTGGCTCGCGGTTGATCATCGAAAGCCGCGGGCTGAAGCGGCGTATCGAGGGGCAGATGCGCACTTCGGCCGGGGTAAACGCCTGACGTAGCCCCGTAGCAGTGGCCGCAAGGCCGCGTCATGGGGCCTTAATTCAGATCCAGTTCCAGCCCGAACTGCCGCGACAGGCACGGCCACTGGCTCCAGGCCTCGCCGGTTTCCTTGGCCGACAGCTTGTCGCGGTACTGCTCCACCGACTCCAGCGCGAAGCTTTCGTCGTTGAGCATGTTGTCCACCGAATGGTGCACCACCTCGTCCAGCTGGTTGGCAAACGCCTCGCCGATCAGCTGGTGGGCGATCAGGTTGGCCACCGTGGTGTCCAGCGGAATCAGCGGCTGCTGGAAGTGCTTGATGTACAGGTCGTTCACCTCTTCCACCAGGCGGTGCGCCAGGTAGGCTTCATCCAGCAGGCAGTCCAGGCCTTCGTGTCCGTTCAATTCCTTTGGCGGCTGGATGAAGTAATGTTCGGCGATTTTCAGCACCGGTTTGATCTGCGACTCGATGCCGGCCTTGACCGCGACATCGTTTGCGGCGTCGAGCATGTCAGGGACCTGGTCGATGTAGGCCTTGACGAACCGGGTCAGCACGCCCTGGCGATCAGCTTCGGGAAGCTGGATGGCGGGGTGCAGGTGGGGAAGCTGTTTTTCCAGTTGCTGGGTCAGATGGCCGGTGTCGGCCTCGTGTTGATGGGCACGTTGGATCTGCTCGCGCAATGCGGCGGTGTTCATGAAGACTCCAGGAAGGAACGATTTCAAACGGAAGACCTAGGGTAGCTGGGTTCTGACGCCGCCTAAGACGCATTTGTCATAATTATTTAACCTTTATATGGAACGGCTATAACGGCTTGTGGTCACCTGCTAGGAAATTTTCATTTCCGGCCTTTCATTGCACCCCTAGGGGTGCTGTCTATACTCGCCTTAGTAACGCGTTGCCTGATGCCCGACTGCAAGCGCAGCAAGGCCCCGGCCGTTGAAGTTCGTAGTCTTGACCGCCGCTCCCTTAGCCGTGGGCTTGCAAAGCCTGGGGTAGAACAAGAACGATAAGGGGAACCCGCGATGATGCGACATCCACATGTCTGGATGGGCCTAGCGCTGTGGTCGACATTCACACCTGCCCACGCTGCCTGGACCACCAACATGGCCCCCGGCGTGACGTACATCAGCAACCAGGTCTTCGACCTGCACATGACCATCTTCTGGATCTGCGTGGTCATCGGCATCGTGGTGTTCGGCGTGATGTTCTGGTCGATGGTCATCCACCGCCGCTCCACCGGCCAGGTCGCCGCGCATTTCCACGAAAGCACCAAGGTGGAAATCCTCTGGACCGTCATACCGCTGGTCATCCTCGTGGTCATGGCCATTCCGGCCACCCGCACCCTCATCCGCATGTACGACACCAGCGAGCCCGACCTGGACATCCAGATCACCGGCTACCAGTGGAAGTGGCACTACAAGTACCTGGGCCAGGACGTGGAATTCTTCAGCAACCTGGCCACGCCCCAGGAGCAGATCCACAACCAGGCGCCCAAGGACGAGCACTACCTGCTGGAAGTGGACAACCCGCTGGTGCTGCCGGTGGGCAAGAAGATCCGCTTCCTGGTCACCGGCGCCGACGTCATCCATTCTTGGTGGGTGCCGGCCTTCGCGGTCAAGCGCGACGCCATCCCCGGCTTCATCAACGAGGCCTGGACGCGCATCGACAAGCCGGGCATCTACCGCGGCCAGTGCAGCGAACTGTGCGGCAAGGACCATGGCTTCATGCCCATCGTGGTGGAAGCCAAGACCCAGGCCGACTTCGATACCTGGATGGGCGAGCGCAAGGCCGAGGCGGCCAAGCTGAAAGAGCTGACCAGCAAGGAATGGACCCTGCAGGAACTGGTGGAACGTGGCGACAAGGTCTACCACACCACCTGCGTCGCCTGTCACCAGGCCGAGGGCCAGGGCTTGCCGCCGATGTTCCCGTCGCTCAAGGGATCGCCTATCGCCACCGGGCCGAAGGAAGGCCACCTCAACCGGGTGTACTTCGGCAAGCCGGGCACCGCCATGGCTGCCTTCGGCAAGCAGCTCTCGGAAGTGGATATCGCCGCCGTGGTGACCTACGAGCGCAACGCCTGGGGCAACAACAAGGGTGACATGGTCACGCCCCAGGACGTGCTGGCATTGAAACAGGCCCAAGCCAAATGAACCGGGCAAGCGTGCTTGCCCAGGGAGACAGGACATGAGTGCAGTGATCGATGATCATGGCCACGCCGGGGCCGACCACGCCCACGGCCCGGCCAAGGGCCTGATGCGCTGGGTGCTGACCACCAACCACAAGGACATCGGTACCTTGTACCTGTGGTTCAGCTTCTGCATGTTCCTGCTCGGTGGTTCGTTCGCCATGGTCATCCGCGCCGAGCTGTTCCAGCCCGGCCTGCAGATCGTGGAACCGGCATTCTTCAACCAGATGACCACCATGCACGGCCTGGTGATGGTGTTCGGCGCGGTGATGCCAGCGTTCGTCGGCCTGGCCAACTGGATGATCCCGCTAATGATCGGTGCGCCGGACATGGCCCTGCCGCGCATGAATAACTTCAGTTTCTGGCTGCTGCCGGCGGCGTTCCTGCTGCTGGTGTCGACCCTGTTCAGCCCAGGTGGCGGCCCCAACTTCGGCTGGACCTTCTACGCGCCGCTGTCCACCACCTACGCGCCGGCCAGCGTGACCTTCTTCATCTTCGCCATCCACCTGATGGGCATCAGCTCGATCATGGGCGCCATCAACATCATTGCCACCATCCTCAACCTGCGCGCCCCCGGCATGACCCTGATGAAAATGCCGCTGTTCGTGTGGACCTGGCTGATCACGGCGTTCCTGCTGATCGCGGTGATGCCGGTGCTGGCCGGGTGCGTGACCATGATGCTGATGGATATCCATTTCGGCACCAGCTTCTTCAGCGCTGCTGGTGGCGGCGACCCGGTGCTGTTCCAGCACGTGTTCTGGTTCTTCGGCCACCCCGAGGTGTACATCATGATCCTGCCGGCCTTTGGCGCCATCAGCTCGATCATCCCGGCGTTCTCGCGCAAGCCGCTGTTCGGCTACACCTCCATGGTCTACGCCACGGCCAGCATCGCCTTCCTGTCATTCCTGGTGTGGGCGCACCACATGTTCGTGGTGGGCATCCCGCTGGTGGGCGAACTGTTCTTCATGTACGCCACCATGCTGATCGCCGTGCCCACCGGGGTGAAGGTGTTCAACTGGGTGAGCACCATGTGGCAGGGCTCGCTGACCTTCGAGACGCCCATGCTGTTCGCCGTGGCCTTCGTGATCCTGTTCACCATCGGCGGTTTTTCCGGGCTGATGCTGGCCATCGCACCGGCCGACTTCCAGTACCAGGACACCTACTTCGTGGTAGCGCACTTCCACTACGTGCTGGTGCCCGGGGCCATCTTCGGGATTTTTGCCTCGGCGTATTACTGGCTGCCGAAGTGGACCGGGCACATGTATGACGAAACCCTGGGCAAGCTGCACTTCTGGCTGTCGTTCATCGGCATGAATATGGCCTTCTTCCCCATGCACTTCGTGGGGCTGGCCGGCATGCCGCGGCGGGTGCCGGATTACAACCTGCAGTTCGCCAACTTCAACATGGTCTCGTCCATCGGCGCGTTCACCTTTGGCGCCACGCAGATCTTCTTCCTGTTCATCGTGATCAAGACCATCCGCGGCGGCCCCCCTGCCCCGGCCAAACCCTGGGATGGCGCCGAGGGCCTGGAATGGACCATTCCATCGCCTGCCCCCTACCACACCTTCACCACGCCGCCGGAGGTGAAATGAACACCCGCCGCCTGGTGCCACGGCTGTTGCTGGTGGTGGCGCTGATGTTCGCCTTCGGCTTCGCCCTGGTGCCGCTGTACGACGTGATGTGCAAGGCGTTCGGCATCAACGGCAAGACCGCCGGGCAGTACGAGGGCAGCCAGGTGGTGGACGCCACGCGCGAGGTGCGCGTGCAGTTCCTGCCCACCAACAACGCCGACATGGTCTGGGAGTTCTACTCCATGGCGCCGGAGGTGACCGTGCACCCCGGGGCGGTCACGCAGATGCTGTTCGTGGCGCGCAACCCCACCGACCATGCCATGAGCGCCCAAGCGGTGCCCAGCATCGCGCCTTCCGAGGCGGCGCAGTATTTCCACAAGACCGAGTGCTTCTGTTTTACCCAGCAGGTACTGGACCCCGGCGAGCGTATCGAGATGCCGGTGCGGTTCATTGTCGATCGTGACCTGCCCAAGGACATCAAGCACCTGACGCTGGCCTACACGCTCTTCGACATCACCGCCCGCCACCCGCCCATCAAGACCGGCAGCTAAGGGCGGGCACCTGCAACAACGGAGACCACGCACATGGCAACCCACGAGCACTATTACGTCCCGGCGCAGAGCAAGTGGCCGATCATTGCCACGGTGGGCCTGTTCACCACGGTGTTCGGCCTGGGCACCTGGTTCAACGACCTGAAGGCGGCGCACCAGCATTCCCACGGGCCGTGGATCTTTTTCGTCGGCGCGCTGATCATTGCCTACATGATGTTCGGCTGGTTTGGCGCGGTCATCAAGGAGAGCCGCGCCGGGCTCTACAGCCCGCAGCTGGACCGCTCGTTCCGCTGGGGCATGTCGTGGTTCATCTTTTCCGAGGTGATGTTCTTCGTGGCGTTCTTCGGCGCCCTGTTCTACGTGCGCAACATCGCAGGCCCCGCGCTTGGCGGCGAAGGCCCCAAGGGCATCGCCCATATGCTGTGGCCCAACTTCCAGTTCGCCTGGCCACTGCTGCACACCCCCGACCCCAAGCTGTTCCCACCGCCCAAGGCGGTGATCGACCCCTGGCACCTGCCGCTGATCAACACCGTGCTGCTGGTCAGCTCCAGCGTCACCGTGACCATTGCCCACCACGCGCTGAAACGCGGGCACCGCGGCCCGCTGAAGCTGTGGCTGGGGGCGACCATCTTACTGGGGGTGAGCTTCCTGTTCCTGCAGGCCCATGAATACGTCGAGGCTTACCAGGAACTGGGCCTGACCCTGGGTTCGGGGATCTACGGCGCGACATTCTTCATGCTTACCGGTTTCCACGGCGCCCACGTGACCATGGGCACGTTGATTCTGACGGTGATGCTGATCCGCATCCTGCGCGGGCATTTCGATGCCGAGCACCAGTTCGGGTTCGAAGCGGCCAGCTGGTACTGGCACTTCGTCGACGTGGTGTGGGTGGGGCTGTTTATCTTCGTGTACGTGCTGTAGCGGCGGCTACCAGGGCGCCTGGGACGTGAGCTGGCCGCTGTAGAAGCCCCACGCCACCAGGCCTATGGTCAGCGCCGCCAGGATCACGCGTATGGTCAGCGCCTTGACCAGGCGGTTGGAGTGGCCCTCGTCCTTGACCAGAAAGAACAGGCCGCTGAACAAACTGGCCACCGTGGCCAGCAACATCAGCACGATCGCGGCTTTGAGCATGGCGGCACTCCACAGGGGGCAGGCGATGAATTCAAGTATAGCGAGGCGCTTTCGCCCCGGCCTGTGGCCCACCCTGGTGGTGCTGGCGCTGCTGCCGGCGCTGGTCAGCCTGGGCTTCTGGCAACTGGGGCGTGCCGAGGAAAAACGCCAGCTGCTGACGCTGGATGCCCAGCACCGGTTGGCGGAGCCCGTGACCAGCACGCAGTTGGCGAGCCTGGATGCGCCGGCGTTTCGCCGGGTGCTGCTGCGCGGCCAGTTCGACGCCGATCACAGCCTGATCCTCGACAATCGCCAGCGTGACGGTCACGTCGGCGTGGAACTGCTGCAGCCGTTCCACGACCAGGCCAGCGGCCTGTGGCTGCTGGTCAACCGCGGCTGGCTGCCCTGGCAGGACCGCCGTACCTCGCCGCATTTCGACACCCCCGCCCAGGTCCTGAACCTGGAAGCCTGGGTGTACGTGCCGCCGGGCGCCACCTATCAACTGAGCGCCGACCCCATCAATCAACCCTGGCCCCGGCTGGTGACCGCACTGGCCCCCGGCAAGCTGTGGGCCGAGCTGGGGCGCGAGGGTTATGACCATGAGCTGCGCCTGATGCCCGGGCCGGCCACCTACCAGCTGGGCTGGCCGGTGGTGGCGCTGGGGCCCGAGCAGCATATCGGCTATGCCGTGCAGTGGTTCGCCATGTCCCTGACCCTGGCGGGGCTGTACCTGTACTTCGGCTTCCATAATAAAAAGGAGAAACGCCATGGGCGCGGCCATGAATCCACCCGAGCTGTCTGAGGCCAAGGTAAGGCCCTCGCGCCGCAGCGGGCGCCTGCAGCTGCTGCTAATTTTCATCGTCACCGTCGGCCCCATGGTGCTGGCGACCTTCATGTACAAGCTCGACTTCTGGGTGCCCCAGGGCCGCAGCTACCATGGCGAGCTGATCGCCAACGGCCAGGGCCGCGCCGACCTGGGCGTGCCGGCCGATGAGAAACGCTGGCAGCTGCTGGTGACCAGCCCGGGTGCCTGCGCCGCCGATTGCCAGCAGCTGGTGTACCTGGCGCGGCAGATTCAGATCGGCCTGGGCCGTGACGCCTCGCGCGCCAGCCATGCCCTGGCCGCGCCGCAGCCGCAGAGCGCCGACTACGAAGCCCTGCTGGCCCGCGACTACCCACGCTTGCAGCGCTACCCGCTGGCGCTGGACAAGTACACCGCGCTGGTCGACGGCAAGCCTGGGCCGTACCTGTGGATCATCGACCCGCACGGCAACCTGGTGCTGCGCTACGGCGCCCAGGTCAACGGCAAGGACCTGCTCGACGACCTGCGCCAACTGCTGAAACTGTCCAATATCGGTTAGGAGTCGACCATGGTCCGACCAGGCTTTCGTCTTGCGCTGCTGGCAACCGTCCTGGCCCTGGTGGTGGTGCTGCTGGGCGCCTACACCCGCCTCACCCATGCCGGGCTGGGCTGCCCGGACTGGCCGGGCTGCTACAGCTTCATCGCCGTGCCCAGCTCCGATGCGCAACTGGCCCACGCCCAGGCGCGCTTCCCGGAACACCCGGTGGAAGCGGAAAAAGGCTGGAGCGAGATGGTGCACCGCTACTGTGCCGGTAGCCTGGCGCTGTTGGTGGGCCTGCTGGCCATCCAGGCCTGGCGCCGCCACGGCAGCGACGGCCAGCCTTACCGGCTGCCGCTGGCCCTGCTGGGGATGATTGTGGCGCAGGCGGCGTTCGGCATGTGGACGGTGACGTTGAAGTTGTGGCCGCAGGTGGTCACCTCGCACCTGCTGGGCGGCTTCGCCACCTTGAGCCTGTTGTTGCTGCTCAGCCTGCGGCTGTCGGGTGCTTTCGCCCCGCTGCCGGCGGTGTCGCCACGGCTGCGGCGCTGGGCGTTGCTGGGCTTGAGCCTGGTGATCGGGCAGATCGCCCTGGGCGGCTGGGTCAGTTCCAACTACGCGGCCATGGCCTGCACCGACTTTCCGCTGTGCCAAGGGCAATGGCTGCCCGACGCCGACTTCGCCAACGGCTTCCACCTGGCCCAGCACATCGGCCCCAATTACCTGGGCGGCCACCTGGACAGCGAGGCACGCACCGCCATCCACCTCACCCACCGCGCTGGCGCCTGCGTGTTGAGCCTGGTGTTGCTGGGCCTGGCCTGGCGGCTGCGGGTCGAAGGGCTGGGCCGACTGTCGGTCGGCGTGCTGGCGGCCTTGGCCTTGCAGGTGGGGCTGGGCATCAGCAACGTGGTGTTGCATTTGCCCCTGGCCGTGGCAGTGGCCCATAACGCAGGTGGGGCCATACTGTTGATGACGCTGATTGTTGTGAATTACCGCCTGCGCTGGGTCACCGTGCCGCGCGCCGTTGCCCAGCGCCGGGCATGGCGCCCGCACCTGCCGGTGATCTGGCCGGGTAAATGACATTCGAGGAGAAGCCAATGAGTACGGCAACGGGCGAGCATGCCCAGGCCGGCTGGCGTGACTACCTGGAGCTGACCAAGCCGCGGGTAGTGGTGCTGATGCTGATGACGTCGCTGGTCGGCATGTTCCTGGCCACGCGCAGCGGGGTGCCATGGACGGTGCTGGTGTTCGGCAACCTGGGCATTGCCCTGTGTGCCGGCGGTGCGGCGGTGATCAACCACGTGGTGGACCGGCGCATCGACGCGCTCATGGCCCGCACCCACAAGCGCCCCGTGGCCGAAGGCCGATTGGGGCCCACGGCGGCGCTGACGTTCGCTGCGGCGCTGGCGCTGGGCGGCATGGTGCTGTTGCTGGTGTTTACCAACCCCTTGTGCGCCTGGCTGACCCTGGCCTCCCTGCTGGGCTATGCGGTGATCTACACCGGCTTCCTCAAGCGCGCCACGCCGCAGAACATCGTCATCGGCGGCCTGGCTGGCGCGGCCCCGCCGATGCTGGGTTGGGTGGCCGTCACCGGGCACATGAGCGCCGAGCCGCTGCTGCTGGTGCTGATCATCTTCGCCTGGACCCCTCCGCACTTCTGGGCCCTGGCCATTCACCGGCGCGATGAATACGCTCGGGCGGAAATCCCCATGCTGCCGGTGACCCACGGGGTGTACTACACCAAGGTGCACATCCTGCTGTACACCGGGCTGATGCTGGTGGCCACGCTGCTGCCCTACGTGATCCGCATGAGCGGCCTGCTCTACCTGCTGTGCGCCATTGGCCTGGGCGCGCGCTTCCTGCAATGGGCGGTGGTGCTGTACCGTGGCAGCAATCCGCACGCGGCCATGAGCCTGTTCAAGTACTCCATCTGGTACCTGTTGCTGTTGTTCATCGCCCTGCTCGTCGACCACTACCTGTTGCTGAGCCTATGACCCGAGTCCAGAAAACCGTTTTCATCCTCGCCGCCATCGTCGCGGTCATCATCGGCCTCACCGTGCACCGGGTGCTGCAAGACAACCGCGAAGGCGCCAACACCGGCTTCATCGACGCGGGCATTATCCTGCTGCCCGAGCACCGCAGTGTCCCATCGGTAACCATGACCGACCAGGACGGCCAGCCCGTGGCGCTGGATAACCTCAAGGGCAAGTGGAGCGTGCTGTTCTTCGGCTACACCTTCTGCCCGGACATCTGCCCCACTACCCTGGCGCAGCTGCGCCAGGTGAAAAGCGAACTGCCGCCGGCCGTGGCGGCGCGCCTGCAGGTGATCCTGGTGAGCGTCGACCCCAACCGTGACACGCCGCAGCAGCTCAAGCAGTACCTGGGTTACTTCGACAAGGATTTCCGCGGCTTTACCGGCGATGGCAGCGGCCTGCAGAAGCTGGCCAACGGCCTGAGCATTCCCTATATACCGGCGGACACCAGCAAGCCCAACTACACCGTGGAGCACAGCGGCAACCTGGCGTTGCTGGGGCCGGATGGTACGCAGCGGGGCTTTATTCGCGCGCCGTTGAACGGCCAGAAGCTGGCGGCGCAGCTGCCGGCGCTGGTGCAGCGCGATTGAATATGCAGCGCCTGTGACGCGGCCTGCGGCCGCTGCTACGGGATTTCTTGTAGCAGCTGCCGCCAGGCGGCGTCAGGAGGGAGGCTTAGAACGCAGGCTGTACCGCGCCCTTGTACTTCTCGAGGATGAACGCTTTCAGCTCAGGGCTGTGCAGCGCTGCCGCCAGTTTTTGCATGGCAGGCGAATCCTTGTTGTCCGGACGGGCGACCAGGATGTTCACGTAAGGCGAGTCGTTGCCTTCGATGGCCAGGGCGTCCTTGGACGGGTCCAGCTTGGCTTCCAGCGCATAGTTGGTGTTGATCAGCGCCAGGTCGACCTGGGTCAGCACGCGCGGCAGGGTGGCGGCTTCCAGTTCGCGGATTTTCAGGTCCTTGCTGTTCTCGACGATGTCCTTGGGCGTGGACAGGATGTCGGTCGGGTTCTTCAGCTTGATCAGGCCCACTTTCTGCAGCAGCAACAGCGCACGACCGCCGTTGGTGGCGTCGTTGGGGATGACCACGTTGGCGCCGCCCGGCAGGTCGGCCAGTTTCTTCCATTTGCTGGAGTAGGCGCCCAGGGGCTCCAGGTGCACGCCGGTGACGGCCACAAGGTTGGTGCCCTTGCCGTTGTTGAACTCATCCAGGTACGGCTGGTGCTGGAAGAAGTTCGCGTCCAGGCGCTTCTCGGCGACCTGCACGTTGGGCTGGATGTAGTCGGTGAACACTTTCACGTTCAGGTCCACGCCTTCCTTGGCCAGTTGCGGCTTCACGAATTCGAGGATTTCGGCGTGGGGCACCGCGGTGGCGGCCACGTTCAGGGTGTCATTGGCGTGGGCCGACAGGGCGGCCACGGCGGCAAAGGCCGCCAGCAGTTTTTTCATTTTTCAGCTCCTTGCGAAGGCCTGGGCCCTCGGCGCCGCGGCAGGGCCGCGGCACATGATTCATTTACGGGAGAAGTGCACCACCAGCTTGTCGCCGATGGTCTGCAGTACCTGGACCAGCACCACCAGGATGACCACGGTGACAATCATCACGTCAGTCTGGAAACGCTGGTAGCCGAAGCGGATGGCCAGGTCGCCCAGGCCGCCGGCACCGACCACGCCGGCCATGGCAGTGTAGGAAACCAGTGTAATCGCTGTAACCGTCGTTGCCGCGATGATACCCGGCAGGGCCTCGGGCAGCAGCGCGTTCATGATGATCTGGCGCGGGGTGGCACCCATGGACTGGGTGGCCTCGATGATGCCGCGGTCCACCTCACGCAGGGCGGTTTCCACCAGGCGCGCGAAGAACGGCGTGGTGCCGATGACCAGCGGCGGAATCGCGCCGGCGACGCCCAGCGAGGTACCGGTGATCAGCACGGTGACCGGGATCAGCACGATCAGCAGGATGATGAACGGCAGCGAGCGCAGCACGTTCACGCAGAATGCCAGCAGCGCGTAGATGCCCTTGTTCTCGAACAGTTGGCGCGGGCCGCAGATGAACAGCAGCACGCCCAGGGGCAGGCCCAGCAGCACGGTGAACACCAGCGAGGCGCCGAGCATGACCATGGTGTCGTTGGTGGCGTCGAGAATCTCGGACCAGTCGACGTTGGCGAAGTAGTTGAGGAAGTCCATTAGCGCAGCACCTCCATATGAACGTCTGCAGAGGTGAAGCGGGCGAAGGCAGCGTCCATGTCGCCACCGGTGATGGCCAGGGTCAGCTGCCCGTAGGGCGTGTCTTTGATGCGGTCGATGCGGCCGGCGAGGATGCTGTAGTCCACGCCTGTCTCACGGGCCACGGTACCCAGCAGCGGCGCGTAGGTGGATTCGCCCTGGAAGGTCAGGCGCACGATGCGGCCTGGCACGTGGGCGAAGGTGTCGCGCTGCTCGTTCTCGTCGATCTGCTCGTCTTCCTGCACGAAGCGCTTGGTGGTCGGGTGCTGCGGGTGTAGGAACACCTTGGCCACCGGGCCTTGCTCGACGATGACGCCGGCGTCCATCACGGCCACCTGGTCGCAGACGCGGCGGATCACGTCCATCTCGTGGGTGATCAGCACGATGGTCAGCTTCAGCTCGCGGTTGATCTCCGCCAGCAGTTGCAGCACCGACGCCGTGGTTTGCGGGTCGAGGGCACTGGTGGCCTCGTCGCACAGCAGCACCTTGGGGTTGGTGGACAGCGCGCGGGCAATGCCCACGCGCTGCTTCTGGCCGCCGGACAGCTGCGCCGGGTACTTCTTGGCGTGGTCGGACAGGCCGACGCGCTCCAGCAGCGCGGCAACGCGCTTGTTGATCTCGCTGGCCGGCAGCTCGCCCGCCAGGCGCAGTGGCAGCGCCACGTTGTCGGCGACGGTCTTGGAGGCCAGCAGGTTGAAGTGCTGGAAGATCATCCCGACCTGCTGGCGGAAGCGGCGCAGGCTGTTGGCATCGAACGCGGTGACGTCTTCACCGTCGACGATGATCCGGCCGCCGCTTGGCGCCTCCAGGCGGTTGATCAGGCGCAGCAGGGTACTTTTGCCGGCACCGGAATGGCCGATCAGGCCGAATACCTGCCCGTTTTCGACGCTCAGGTTGGTCGGGTGCAGGGCGGGGATTTCCCTACCGTTGACGCGGTAGGTCTTGTGGACATTTTGAAACTCGATCACGTAGCGAACCTTGTGGGGCGCATGGAATGGGGACAGCGTTTTCGCCGGTCGCGCATTTTAGCCTGTCCGTTTAGAGAGACTTAGCATTTATTTCCTGAACATCCTTTCATTTGGCGATAAGACGATGGAAGGCAGGCGAAATAAAAGGAACGGCGGCAAAACGGGCCAGTCACTAACTAGGTCATCCCTGCCCGTGACAGGGTTTTTCGCCTATGGATCGCCCGCAAAGGGCGGCTGCCGATGAGGAGTTTAGGACAGATGAAAAAGAACCCACCCCGTTCCGGTAAAAGCGAGGCAGCCGGTACCGACACCCCGGACCGCGCCAACACCAACGCCAAGCTCGACAGCCTGGAAACCTTCCGCTCCGACGCCACCGGGCAGGCCCTGCGCACCAACCAGGGGGTCAAGGTCAGCGACAACCAGAACACCCTGAAAGCCGGCGCCCGCGGCCCGTCGCTGCTGGAAGACTTCATCATGCGCGAGAAAATCACGCATTTTGACCACGAACGCATTCCCGAGCGCATCGTCCACGCCCGCGGTACTGGCGCCCATGGCTATTTCCAGAGCTATGGCAACCATGCCGAGTTGACCAAGGCCGGCTTCCTGCAGGACCCGGCGAAAATTACCCCGGTGTTCGTGCGCTTTTCCACCGTGCAGGGCCCTCGCGGTTCGGGCGACACGGTGCGTGACGTGCGTGGCTTTGCCGTCAAGTTCTACACCGATGAAGGCAATTTCGACCTGGTTGGCAACAACATGCCCGTGTTCTTCATTCAAGACGCGATCAAGTTCCCGGATTTCGTGCACGCGGTGAAACCCGAGCCGCACAACGAGATCCCCACCGGCGGCTCCGCCCACGACACCTTCTGGGACTTCGTCTCGCTGGTGCCGGAGTCGGCGCACATGGTGATCTGGACCATGTCCGACCGCGCCATTCCGAAAAGCCTACGCACCATGGAAGGCTTCGGCATTCATACCTTCCGGTTGATCAACGCCGAGGGCAAGGCCAGCTTCGTCAAGTTCCACTGGAAGCCCAAGGCCGGCGTGTGTTCGCTGGTATGGGACGAGGCGCAGAAGCTGGCGGGCAAGGACACCGACTTCCACCGCCGTGACCTGTGGGAAGCCATCGAGATGGGCGACTACCCCGAGTGGGAGTTCGGCGTGCAGATCGTTGCCGAAGAAGACGAGCACAAGTTCGACTTCGACCTGCTCGACCCCACCAAGATCATCCCCGAAGAGCTGGTGCCGGTGACGCCGCTGGGCAAGATGGTGCTCAACCGCAACCCGGACAACTATTTCGCCGAGACCGAGCAGGTAGCCTTCTGCCCCGGCCACATCGTGCCGGGCATCGACTTCTCCAACGACCCGCTGCTGCAGGGCCGGCTGTTTTCCTACACCGACACGCAGATCAGCCGCCTGGGCGGGCCGAACTTCCACGAAATACCGATCAACCGTCCGGTGGCGCCGAACCACAGCAGCCAGCGTGATGCGCAGCACCGGGTGACCATCGACAAGGGGCGCGCCTCCTACGAGCCCAACTCCATTGACGGCGGCTGGCCGCGGGAAACCCCACCGGCGGCCCAGGACGGCGGCTTCGAGAGCTACCCCGAGCGCATCGAAGCGCACAAGGTGCGCCAGCGCAGCGAGTCGTTCGCCGACCACTTTTCCCAGGCGCGGCTGTTCTTCCATAGCCTGGGCAAGCCTGAGCAGGAGCACGTGATCGCTGCCTACAGTTTCGAGCTGGGCAAGGTGGAGCGTGAGTACATCCGCGCCCGCGAAGTAAACGAGATTCTCGCCAACATCGACCTCGACCTGGCCGCCCGCGTGGCTGCCAACCTAGGCCTGCCGGCGCCCAAGGCCGGCACGGTGCAGGTCCCCGAGCTGTCGCTCAAAGCCTCACCGGCGTTGAGCCAGCTGAACCTGCTGGCGGGCGATATCAAGGGCCGCAAGGTGGCCGTGCTGGTGGCCAATGGCGTCGATGGCGCGCAGGTGGCGGCGGTGAAGAAAGCGCTGGAAGCCGAAGGTGCCCACGCCAAGGTGCTGGGCCCGACTTCGGCACCGGTGACGACCGCCGATGGCAAGGCCTTGCCGGTGGATGCTTCGGCCGAAGGCCTGCCGTCGGTGGCGTTCGATGCGGTGTGGGTGCCGGGCGGCAAGGCTTCGGTGCAGGCGCTGAGCGGCGACGGCGTGGCCCTGCATTTCCTGCTGGAGGCCTACAAGCACCTGAAGGCGATCGGCGTGAACAGCGAGGCCAAGGCTATTATCGATGCGCTGAAGCTGGATGAGGATGCCGGGTTGCTGGTGGGGGATGACGCCAAGGCGCACAAGGCGTTCATTGCCGCCATTGCCAAGCACCGCGTCTGGGACCGCGAGCCAAAAGCCAAGGCAGTTCCTGCCTGACCCTGTAGCAGCTGCAATAATGTGGGAGCTGGCTTGCCAGCGAGTTGTTGAGGCCTAAAGCTCGCTGGCAAGCCAGCTCCCACAAATTATTTGCGGCTACGGGTTATTTTCTAGGCGTGAGGACCATCTGCGCCGCCTGGTTGCGCACCACCTTGTGGTCCAGCTTCCACTCAAGGTTCGGCGCCAGTCGGGTCACGCGCTTCTTGATCAGCGTCTGCAACCACGGCCAGTCCTGGGTGCGTGGCACCACCACCAACACGTCACACTGGTAATTCACCACGTCAGTGGCAATGTCATCCAGCTGGCGCTGCAGCGCGCGGCTTTCGGTGATGTTCAGCGCCACCGGGGTGCTCTGCGCCGTGGGGTCGATGACCTTGGCCGCAGGTTTGGCTTCGGCTGCCTCCAGGGCGGCCTCGGCTTTCTCCAGCTCCGCCTTGCGCGCCTGGCGGATTGGGCCGTTGGCGCCGCCGGTCAGGGCCGGGGCCTTGGGCATCAGCGCGCGGGCGCGGGCCAGGGCGGTGGCGGCGGCGTTGACGTCACCCTTCTGCAGCACGATCTGGCTGCGCTGCAGGTAGGCCTCGGCCAACTGGCGCTGGTAAGGCTCCAGGCGCGGGTCGTCCGGGCTCTGCTTTTGCAGCGCGCCCAGTTGGTCCTCGGCGGTGGCCAACTCGCCGCTGTCGATGTTCTGTTGCAGCTGCAAAAACGCATCCGTCGCTGGCACCGGGGCGGCAGCGTCTGGCGTGTGGCTCTGGCAAGCGCCCAAGATGAGCGAAAATGCGGCAAGGAGCAGATAACGGGAGGCGAACGGCTTCATTCCTGCGACTCTCTAATTGCGCAAAAAGCGGCCAAGTCTACACCCTGTCTGAAGGCACGAAAACCTGTGAAATCCCACAGAGGCGTCAACGACGGGGCAATGCGAAGCTCAATAGGAACAGTGTAGCGGCGCAAACGACGATGGACGGACCGGCCGGCGTGTCCTTGAACCACGACATCGCCAGGCCCCCGCACACGGCGATGACGCCCAGGATACTGGCGCCCAGGGCCATCTGTTCCGGCGAGCGAGCGTGACGTTGTGCCGCGGCGGCCGGGATGATCAGCAACGAGGTGATCAGCAGCACGCCGACGATTTTCATCGCCACGGCAATGACGATGGCAATCAGCAGCATCAACGTCATGCGCAGGCCGGCCACCGGCAGGCCTTCGACCTTGGCCAGTTCCTCGTGCACGGTAACCGCCAGCAGCGGCCGCCACAGCGCCAAGACCAGCACCATGACCGCGGCGCTGCCGCCCAGGATCCAGGCAAGATCGGTGGGGCTGATGGCCAGCAGGTCGCCGAACAGGTAGCTCATCAGGTCGATGCGCACGTCGTGCATGAAGCTCAGCACCACCAGGCCCAGGGACAGGGTGCTGGGCGCCAGGATGCCCAATAGCGTGTCGGAGGCCAGCGGCTGGCGCTGCTGCAGGGTCACCAGCAGGATCGCCAGCAGCAGGCAGCCCACAGTTACCGCCAGCGCCGGGCTGACGTCCAGCAGGAAGCCCATGGCCACGCCCAGCAGGGCGGCGTGGGACAGCGTGTCGCCGAAATAGGCCATGCGCCGCCACACCACGAACGAGCCCAGGGGGCCGGCGACGACTGCCAGGGACAAGCCGGCCAGCAAGGCGTAGAGCAGAAAATCAGCCATGCTTGCAGCCGTCTCCATGTACATGAGGGGTTTGAACGGGGTCGCCTTCGCCGGCCACCACTTCGCCGTGCAGGTCGTGGGCGTGGTCGTGATGGTGGTGATACACCGCCAGGCTGGGCGCGTGGTCGCCGAACAGCTCGACGAAAGCCGGGTCGCCGCTGACCTGCTCGGGGTGGCCGGAGCAGCACACATGGCGGTTCAGGCACACTACCTGGTCGGTGGTGCTCATCACCAGGTGCAGGTCGTGGGACACCATCAGCACGCCGCAGCCATGGCGGTCGCGCAGGCGGGTGATCAGGCTGTACAGCTCGGCCTGGCCGGCCACGTCGACGCCCTGCACCGGCTCGTCCAGCACCAGCAACTGGGGCTCGCGCAGCAGGGCGCGGGCCAGCAGCACGCGCTGCATCTCGCCGCCGGAAATGTTCTGCACCGGGCTGTCGATGACCTGTTCGGCGCCCACTTCGGCCAGCGCCGCCAGGGCGCGCTTGCGGTCCACGCCGGGCACCAGGCGCAGGAAGCGCAGCACCGACAGCGGCAGCGTCGGGTCGACGTGGAGTTTTTGCGGCATGTAGCCGATGCGCAGCTTGGGTTTGCGCCACACCACGCCGCTGTCTGGCTTCAGCAGGCCGAGCACGGCACGCACCAGGGTGGTCTTGCCGGCGCCGTTGGGGCCGATCAGGGTGACGATTTCGCCGCTGCGCACGCTCAGCTGGATGTTATCCAGCACGTTCTGGCCGGCGAACGTGACCGCCACCTGTTCCAGGCGGATCAGGGCATTGTTCATCAGGCGGCCTGGCAGGCCGAGCAGAGACCGACCACTTCCACGGTTTGGCCTTCGACCTTGAAGCCCACGTCGGCGGCGCTCTTGATGATGGCCTGGCTGATGGCGGGTTGTTCAAGCTCCAGCGCCACGTGGCACACGCGGCAGATCAGGAACTGGCCCTGGTGCGCGTGCTCGGGGTGGTTGCAGCCGATGAAGGCGTTGAGCGAGGCGATGCGGTGTACCAGGCCGTTTTCCAGGAGGAAATCCAGCGCGCGGTACACGGTGGGCGGCGCCGCGCGGCGGCCGTCCTGGTCGCTCAGCACGGCGAGGATATCGTAGGCGCCCAGCGGCTTGTGGCTCTGCCACACCAGCTCCAGCACCCGGCGGCGCAGGGCGGTCAGGCGCAGGCCCATGCGTGCGCACAGGGCATCGGCTTCCGACAGGGCGCTGTGCACGCAGTGGGAGTGGTCGTGGGGGCGGTTGGCCAGCGGAGTATTGGGCATGAGCGGCGACGATATCAGCAAGAGACGTTATTATATTACCTGTTCTCGCCCAGTTGAGTGGTCATTGTGTCCCGCATTTTTACTCTTTTTGTCGGTTTCTGCCTTGCCGCTGTCGTGACCGTGCCCGCCCAGGCCGAGGTTCGCGTGCTCACCAGCATCAAGCCCCTGCAGCTGATTGCCGCCGCCGTGCAGGACGGCCTGGGCACGCCTGAAGTGCTGCTGCCGCCGGGCGCCTCGCCGCACCACTACGCCCTGCGCCCCTCGGACGTGCGCCGGGTGGCCGATGCCGACCTGCTGTACTGGATCGGCCCGGACATGGAAGGCTTCCTGCCGCGCGTGGTGGCTACCCGTGGCAAGCCTACGGTGACCATCCAGGACATGGCCGGCCTGAAACTGCGCCACTTCACCGCGGACAGCCAGTCCCACGAGGAAGCCGACCCGGACGAGCATGACCACGACCACCGCCCCGGCAGCCTGGACTCGCACCTGTGGCTGTCGACCTTCAATGCCCGGGTGATTGCCGCGCGCATGGCCGCCGACCTGAGCAAGGCCGACCCGGCTAACGCCGCGCGCTACGCCGGCAACCTCAAGGCCTTCGACGGCCGCCTGGACGCGCTGGATGGCCGCCTGAAGTCGCGCCTGGCCGGCGTGGCCGGCAAGCCGTTCTTCGTGTTCCACGAGGGCTTCGACTACTTCGAGGATGAGTTCGGGGTCAAGCACACCGGCGTGTTCAGCGTGGCCGCCGAAGTGCAGCCGGGCGCCCAGCACGTGGCCGCCATGCGTGCGCGGTTGCAGGAAGTGGGCAAGTCGTGTGTGTTCAGCGAGCCGCCGGCACGGCCGCGCCTGGCCGAGACGCTGACGGCAGGGTTGCCGGTGCGCCTGGCGGAGCTGGATGGCCTGGGTGGTTTTGCCGAGGCGTCGTCGCAGGGCTATGAGCAGTTGATGGAGAAGCTGGGCAACGATTTGGCGGGTTGCCTGGAGCAGCTCTGAGTGTGTGGGAGCTGGCTTGCCAGCGAGCTTTTGAGGGCCTGAAAAGCTCGCTGGCAAGCCAGCTCCCACACGGTTGGGTTACAACGCGAACGGCAGCGCCACGCTGACCTGCTGGCGCAACGCCAGGCGGTGTTCGAACTCCGCCGGGTCGTGGATCAACACATCCATCCCCGCGAACGCCTGCGCCGCCACCAGGCGCGACAGCCAGAAGCGCACGCAGGCCACGCGCAGCATCACCGGCCACAGCTCGGCCTCCGCCGCCGTGAACGGCCGCAGCGCCGCATAAGCCCCCAGCATCGCCCGCGCACGCGGCGCGTCCAGCGCGCCGGCGGCGTCCGAGCACCAGTCGTTCAGGCTGATGGCCAGGTCGTACAGCATCGGCCCGGAGCAGGCGTTGTAGAAGTCGATCACGCCCGTCAGGTGGGTGCCCTCGAACATGGCGTTGTCGCGGAACAGGTCGGCGTGCAGGTTGGCGCGTGGCAGGGCCAGGATCTGCGCCTTGTGCGCCTTGATCTCTTCCAGCGCGCTGCGCAGCAGGGCAGCGGCCTCGCTACCCAGCTGGCTGATCTGGCGCTCGCCCTCTTCCAGCATCCAGTCCAGGCCACGGTCGGTCTTGCGCTCGAGCACGTGGTCGCGGGTGGCCAGGTGGATGTGGCTGATCAGCTCGCCCATCTGCACGCAGTGCTGGCTGTTGGGTTCCTTGATGTGCTTGCCCGGCAGGCGCGGTTGCAGCAGCGCCGGCTTGCCGGCCAGTTCGCGCAGGGCCACGCCGTCGGTAGTGCGCAGCGCGTACGGCACCGGCAGGTTGGCCTCGTGCAGCACGTCCAGCAGTTCCACGAAGTACGGCAGGTCCTGCACCGGGCCGCGTTCCACCAGGGTCAGGACGTACTCGCCCTGTTCCAGGCTGATGAAGAAATTGCTGTTCTCGGTACCGGCGGCAATGCCCTGGAAGTCGCGAAGACGGCCCAGGCCGTAAGGTGCGAGAAAGGTTTCAAGCTCAGGCCGCGACAGGGGTGTAAACACTGACATGAAAAATTTGCCCATACTGGCACCCCGTCGGGGTGCCCGGTTGAAGTTAAGGTTGAGTCATTTCCATTCGAAGATCTTCCATGCCGGAATCAGCATGTCCGGCTGATCAGACCGGATGTAGTTGGCATCGGTACCGTCGGCGCGAACCAGAAAGTACGGCTTGCCGTGTTTCGGGGTGATCTTGATCGCGTACAGGAAGCCATTCTGCCGGTATTCCTGGACTGTTTTGTCGCCTTCCTGGCGAATGGTGACATCCGGATCAGCCGTTACACCTTCATCCGCGGCCATCACGGCCATCGGACAGGCGATCAACAGACTGGCCAGCAACAAGCGTTTAGCGGTTCGCATGATAACCTTGTCCCTTTGTCGTCAATGTTCCGGACATTCTAGCGCCGGACCCGCCGAAAAGGTTGATTCTGCTCATGAGCAAAGCTCCCCTCGTCCTGGTGGACGGTTCTTCCTACCTGTATCGGGCGTTCCATGCGCTGCCACCACTGACCACCTCCAAGGGAATGCCGACCGGCGCGGTCAAGGGCGTGCTGAACATGCTCAAGAGCCTGCGCAAGCAGTACCCCGACAGCCCGTTCGCCGTGGTGTTCGACGCCAAGGGCGGCACGTTCCGCGATGAAATGTTCGCCGACTACAAGGCCAACCGCCCGAGCATGCCCGACGACCTGCGCGTGCAGGTCGAGCCGCTGCACGCCAGCGTGCGCGCCCTGGGCTACCCGCTGCTGTGCGTGGACAACGTGGAGGCCGACGACGTCATCGGCACCCTGGCCCGCAGCAGCGCCGCCGCCGACCGCCCGGTGATCATCTCCACCGGCGACAAGGACATGGCCCAGCTGGTGGATGGCCACGTGACCCTGGTCAACACCATGACCGGCAGCGTCATGGACATCGAAGGCGTGAAGGAAAAATTCGGCGTGGGGCCGGAGCACATTATCGACTATCTCGCCCTGATGGGCGACAAAGTCGACAACATCCCCGGCGTTCCCGGTGTGGGCGAGAAAACGGCCGTGGGCCTGCTGGTGGGTATCGGTGGCGGCCTGAAGGAGCTTTACGAGAACCTCGACAAGGTCCCTGCCCTGCCGATTCGCGGCGCGAAGAACCTGCCGGCCAAGCTTGAAGAGCACAAGGACATGGCGTTCCTGTCCTATCAGCTGGCCACCATCAAGATCGACGTCGCGCTCGACGTGGAAGTGGAAGCCCTGGTGTGCGGCGAGCCGGACCGCGAGGCCCTGGTGGAGCTGTACACCGAGCTGGAATTCAAGAGCTGGATCGATGAGGTGCAGCGCGACGCCAAGCGCGCCGGCCAGGAAGTGGTGGCCGAGGCCGCCCCGGTGGCTGCGGTGGAAACCCGCTACGAAACCATCCTCGACCAGGCGCGTTTCGATGCGTGGTTGGAAAAACTGAACCAGGCCGAGCTGTTCGCCTTCGACACCGAGACCACTGGCCTGGACGCCCAGAAGGCGCAGCTGGTAGGCCTGTCGTTCGCCGTGCAGCCTCACGAAGCGGCCTACATCCCGCTGACCCATTCCTACATGGGCGCTCCCGAGCAGCTGGACCGCGACACCGTGCTGCGCGCGCTCAAGCCGCTGCTGGAGGACCCGGCCAAGGCCAAGGTCGGCCAGAACGCCAAGTACGACATGAACATCCTGGCCAACTGCGCCATCGGCGGCGACCCGGCCCAGGGCATCAGCGTGCAGGGCGTGAAGTTCGACACCATGCTCGAATCCTACGTGCTGGACTCCACCGCTACCCGCCATGACATGGACAGCCTGGCGGCCAAGTACCTGGGCCACACCACCATCACCTTCGAGCAGATCGCCGGCAAGGGCGCCAAGCAGCTGACCTTCGACCAGATTCCCCTGGAACAGGCCGGCCCCTATGCGGCGGAAGACGCCGACGTGACCCTGCGCCTGCACCAGCTGTTCCAGGCCAAGCTGGCCGCGGCGCCAAGCCTGATCAACGTGGTGGATAACATCGAGATGCCGCTGGTGCCGGTGCTGGCCAAGATCGAGCGCCAGGGCGCGCTGGTCGATGCTGCGCTGCTGGGCGTGCAGAGCGGCGAGCTGGGCGGGAAGCTGGCCGAGCTGGAGCGCCAGGCCTACGAGATCGCCGGTGAGGAGTTCAACCTCGGTTCGCCAAAACAGCTGGGCGTGATTCTCTACGACAAGCTGGGCATGCCGGTGCTCAACAAGACCGCCAAGGGCCAGGCGTCCACCGCCGAGGCGGTGCTGGCGGAGTTGGCCGAGCAGGACTTCCCGCTGCCCAAGGTGCTGATGCAGTACCGCTCGCTGAGCAAGCTCAAGAGCACCTACACCGACCGCCTGCCGGAGCAGATCAACCCGCGCACCGGGCGTATCCACACCTCCTACCACCAGGCGGTGGCCGCCACCGGCCGCCTGTCGTCCAGCGACCCGAACCTGCAGAACATCCCTATCCGCACCGCCGAAGGCCGGCGCATCCGCCAAGCCTTCGTGGCGCCGGCGGGCTACAAGCTGCTGGCGGCGGACTATTCGCAGATCGAACTGCGCATCATGGCCCACCTGGCCAAGGACGAAGGCCTGCTGCACGCCTTCCAGAACAACCTCGACGTGCACCGTGCCACGGCTGCGGAAGTGTTTGGCGTGGCGCTGGAGCAGGTCACCATCGACCAGCGCCGCAGCGCCAAGGCCATCAACTTCGGCCTGATCTACGGCATGAGCGCCTTCGGCCTGGCCAAGCAGATTGGCGTCGACAACAAGCAGGCCAAGGAATACATCGACCGCTACTTCGCCCGCTACCCCGGCGTGCTGGCCTACATGGAGCGCACGCGCACCCAGGCCGCCGAGCAAGGCTACGTGGAAACCCTGTTTGGCCGCCGCCTGTACCTGGCCGACATCAACGCCAAGAACCCGGCCCTGCGCAAGGGCGCCGAGCGTACCGCCATCAACGCGCCAATGCAGGGCACGGCGGCGGACATCATCAAGCGCGCCATGGTGGCCGTGGATGGCTGGCTGGGCGAGTCGGGCCTGGACGCCCGGGTGATCCTGCAGGTACACGACGAACTGGTGCTGGAAGTGCGCGAAGACCTGGTCGAGCAGGTCAGCGAGCAGATCCGCCCGCACATGAGCGGTGCCGCCGAACTGGATGTGCCGTTGCTGGTGGAAGTGGGTGTGGGCAATAACTGGGACGAGGCGCACTGATAGCGGTGCGTTCGGACGCGGCCTTTGGCCGCTGCTACGGGGCGATGCGCCGACCTACGTAGCAGCAACTGTCTTTGTGGGAGCTGGCTTGCCAGCGAGTTTGTAGGGCCTCAACAGCTCGCTGGCAAGCCAGCTCCCACAACAACGTAGCAGCGGCCGAAGGCCGCGTCTAAGCACGCACCCGCTTAGGACAATAAGTTTTGAGCGCCCCGGGAACTAAACCTGTCAAACCCGACTCAGAGTACCTGAATGGCTGGTGAAGCCGTTCGATGCTCCTATGTTGTGTTAAGTGTTGGCAGATATCTGGACCCCGCCCTAGCGGTCCGGAACTTGGACCCCGAACTTCCCCTCCCCATACGAAGTCCGGGGTTTTTTTTGCCTGGAATTCAGCCTTCGACCTTGTCCGGCAGTTCCATCCAGCGCGCCAGCACGGCGTAGGCGTCTTCCAGGCCCATGCGCTTGGGCGCCGAGAACAGCTGGATGCTGACCGCATCACCCCAGCCCTTGCGAATTTCCGACTGCACCTTGAGCAAGGTGTTCTTGGCCGCGCCGTAGGTCAGCTTGTCGGCCTTGGTCAGCAGGATGTGCATGGGCATGTGGCTGGCCACCGACCAGTCGAGCATCAGCTGGTCGAAGTCGGTCATCGGGTGGCGGATGTCCATCATCAGGATCAGGCCCTTGAGGCTCTCGCGGCTGCCCAGGTACGCCTCGAGGTGGCGCTGCCAGTGCTGCTTGAGCGGGATTGGCACCTTGGCGTAGCCGTAGCCGGGCAAGTCCACCAGGCGGCGTTCCTCGTCCAGCTGGAAGAAGTTCAGCAGCTGCGTGCGCCCCGGGGTCTTGGATGTGCGCGCCAGGCTGGCGTGGGTCAGGGTGTTCAGGGCGCTGGACTTGCCGGCGTTGGAGCGGCCGGCGAAGGCCACTTCAAAGCCTTCGTCGTCGGGGCACTGGTCGACCTTGGCGGCGCTGAGCGAGAAGGTAGCCTGTTGGCACAGACCGAGGATGGGGTTTTTGACTTGCATGTGATTTCCGCTGTGGGGCGACGCCGGGCAAGGGCCCTGGCAGGCGGGTCGTTTCCGCTTCGCTGACGTCGGTAGTATATAATGCCGTAGATTTCGTGTGTGCTTTGTCCCGTTGCCGGGGACACACCTTGGGGGCATCTCTGTCGTAGTTGCGCATTAGAACGCAAATTTCCCCAACCCTGAACCTCTCGTTTCAGGACGAAACAGCGGCTTGCTGCTAGCGTCTTTGATGTAATACAGGGTTTCAAGGCTATGCCGCCGCGTGGATTGTGCACGGACTGCAGTGCCGAAGACTACAAGACCGTAATCCACTGGATGAGCGGCCCAAGCCTGCGGCACAGATCTATCACCCTTAGCCGTAGTTGGATTAGCTGATGAAAAAAATAATAGTAAGTCTGCTTGTGACCGCAGCAGGGCTGACCGGCATGGCCCATGCGGCGGGTGACCCGGCTGCCGGGCAGGCCAAGGCGGCGGTCTGTGGTGCCTGCCACGGGCCGGACGGCAACAGCATGGCGCCCAACTTCCCGAAACTGGCCGGCCAGGGCCAGCGCTACCTGGACAAACAGCTGCACGACATCAAGTCGGGCAAGCGCCAGGTGCCCGAGATGACTGGCCTGCTGACCAACCTCAGCGACCAGGACCTGGCTGACCTTGCCGCCTATTTCAACAGCCAGAACGGCAGCGTCGGCGCCGCCGACCCCAACCTGGTGGCCAAGGGCGAGGCGCTGTTCCGCGGCGGCAAGCTGGATAGCGGGATGCCGGCCTGCACCGGCTGCCACTCGCCCAACGGCGTCGGCAACCCCATGGCTGGCTTCCCGCACCTGGGCGGCCAGCATGCGCAGTACGTGACCAAGCAGCTCACTGACTTCCGCGAGGGCAACCGCACCAACGACGGTGACACCATGGTCATGCGCAGCATCGCCGCCAAGCTCAGCAACAAGGACATCGAGGCCCTGGCGTCCTACGTGCAGGGCCTGCACTGAAGCGCTTGTCTTGCCTTGAAATGAAACAATTAAAAAGGGCGGCCATGGCTGCCCTTTTTCATGAAGTCTGCCGTTACACTAGCGAACTGAACCCTTCGGCAACGGGTCTCACGGCCCGTCGCCGCATGGCGATCCCTTTTTGCTCAGGAGTAAAGCATGCGTAATCTGATCCTCGGCGCCGCGCTGGTCGCAGCCAGCCTGTTCGGCATGACCGCCCAAGCCGCCGATGCCCCGCTGGAAGCGGGCAAGCAATACGTGGAACTGACCAGCCCGGTGCCGGTCGCCCAGCCTGGCAAGATCGAAGTGGTCGAAATGTTCTGGTACGGCTGCCCGCACTGCTACGCCTTCGAGCCAACCATCAACCCATGGATCGAGAAGCTGCCGGCTGACGTGCACTTCATCCGTATCCCTGCCATGTTTGGCGGCCCGTGGGACCTGCACGGCCAACTGTTCATCACCCTCGACATGATGGGTGTGGAGCACAAGGTGCACTCGGCCGTGTTCGACGCCATCCAGAAACAAGGCAAGCGCCTGACCGACCCTGAGCAGATGGCCGACTTCGTCGCCACCCAGGGCGTGGATCGCGCCAAGTTCCTGGAAACCTACAAATCGTTCGCGGTGCAGGGCAAGGTCAAGCAGTACAAAGACCTGGCCGTGGCCTACGGTGTGCAGGGCGTGCCGACCATGATCGTCAACGGCAAGTACCGTTTTGACCTTGGCACTGCAGGTGGCCCTGAAGAAACGCTGAAAGTGGCCGATGCACTGATTGCCAAAGAACGTGCAGCCAACAAGAGCGCTGCCAACTAACCTCAGGTGACCTGTGCGCCGCTGGAGAACCGAACGTGTCGTTGGCCTGCGTGATCCGCGGGTCAACGAGCATCATGTAAACACCAGCGGCCTCCCCGAGGATGGCCGGCTGCGCCTGCTCAGTTTCAACATCCAGGTTGGCATCAGCACCGAACGCTACCGCCACTACCTGACGCGCAGCTGGCAACACCTGTTGCCGCACACCGGCCGCACCAACAACCTGCAGAAGATCGGCAGCCTGCTCGCTGACTTCGACCTGGTGGCCCTGCAGGAGGTGGACGGCGGCAGCATTCGCTCCGGTTACGTCAACCAGGTCGAATACCTGGCCCACCTGGGCGCCTTCCCCTACTGGTACCAGCAACTCAACCGCAACCTTGGCCGCCTGGCCCAGCACAGCAACGGCATTCTCAGCCGCCTGCGCCCCTCGAGCCTGGAAGACCACCCGTTGCCCGGCCCGGCCGGCCGCGGTGCCATCCTGGCGCGCTTTGGCGAGGGTGACGAGGCGCTGGTGGTGGTCATGATGCACCTGGCCCTGGGCACGCGTACCCGGGCGCGGCAACTGGCCTACATTCGCGAACTGATTGGCGGCTACAAGCACCAGATCCTCATGGGCGACATGAACACCCATGCCAGCGACCTGCTGCAGCATTCGCCCCTGCGCGACCTGGGCCTGCTGGCGCCCCAGGCCGAAGCCACGTTTCCCAGCTGGCAGCCCAAGCGTTGCCTTGATCATATTTTGCTCAGCCCCAGCCTGACCCTTGAACGGGTGCAGGTGCTGGCCCAACCCATTTCCGATCATCTGCCCGTGGCGGTAGAGATCCGCTTGCCCGACACCCTCGTGGCCGATGCGCTGCCGGCGCTTCTCCCCTCACCTCGCAGACCCTTGGCATGACCGAAGAAGCCCAGCGCTGGAAAGAGAAGTACCTCAAGAGTATTGAACAGCAGGAGAAACTGGAGCGCCGCTGGAATGCGCGGCTCGACCTGTTGCGCCGCGGCCTGGTGCGCAGCACCCTGGCTGCCGAGGGTACCGACAAGGCCGTGGACCAGTGCATGAAGGAAATGCGCGAGGTGGTGCGCACCGACGACATGGACGCCGGGCTGGCCGCACTGATTCCACGCCTGGAAAAGGCCGTGCTGGATTCCGAACAGCGCCGCGAAACCCGTGTCACCCAGATCAGCACTGCACTGACCGCGCTGGTCGACCAATTGCAGACGCTGCCGCTGCCCCGCGATGTCAGCAAGCCGCTGAAGAAGTTTGCCAAGCAGCTGGAGGAACGCGCCGGCCAGGCGCGGGAGATTCCGCTGCTGCTCAGTGAACTCAGTGGCCTGCAAGGCCAGGCCCTGGCGGGCATTGAGCATACCGCCGACTCGCAGCGCCAGGGGCTGTTCCAGCGCCTGTTCGGTGGCCGTGACGCCGAGCAGCCGGAAGCCGTGCCAGAGCCTTCGCCTGTGCAGCCACAGCCCGTCGCTGCTGCCGCCCCGGCCGTGGTGGAGGCGCCGCCGGTTGAGGTGCTTGATGTTGCGCCGGCAGCTGAAACCCCAGCCCTGGCGCCGCAACCTGCACCGACGCCTGTTGAAGTGGCTGCACCTGAGCCCGCGCCCCAACTACAGCCCCTGCTGCAGCCGGCCCAGCCCCCGGAGCCCGACGAGTCAGTGGCGCAGCCGGTCGACGAGCAGCCGGCCCTGCAGGTGCAGCCCTTCGTACCCACGGTGCTGGCCGCCGCCAGCGAGCCGCCCGCCGCTGCCCCCGAGGTCGCGCCGCCGGTGTTCATCGACCGCCTGCCGCTGCCTTCGGTAATGGCCGAGGCGATCGCCGCCATCGATCCCCAGGAGCCTGGCGAGGAGCTGCTGTACGCCCTGCCCCCCTCGCCAGAACCGTCCTACAGCTCGGTGGCCGCGCACATCGAAGAAACCCTGCTGGGGCTGCTCAACGACCTGACGCTACCGGAACGGCATCGCCCGCAGGCCGAGGCCATGCAGGACCGGCTGCGCCACGGGCTGAACTGGTACGAGTTGCTGCCGATTCTCGACGACCTGGCCACCCTGATGCTGGCCATCAACGACAGCGGCCAGCATGATTTCGAGCTGTACCTCAAGCAGTTGAACGAGCGCCTGGATACCTTCCAGAACCATCTGCAGGCGGCCAGCGAAGGCCATGCCGACAGCCGCTCGGCCGCCCGCGAGCTGGACAACCAGTTGCGCGAGCACGTCGATGGCATGCAGACCAGCATGCAGGGCGCCACCGACGTGGCCAGCCTCAAGCAGGTCCTGGAACAGCGTCTGGAAGGCCTGATCGGCACCATTGATGCCCACCAGCAGCAACGCGACCAGCGCGAGCAGGAAATCGCCACGCGCCTGCAAGGCCTGGCCGAACGCGTGGCCAGCATGGAAGGCGAAGCCCAGGGCTACCGCGAGCACCTGGAAGAGCAGCGCCAGAAGGCGCTGATCGACCCGCTCACCGGCCTGCCCAACCGCGCGGCCTGGACCGAGCGCCTGGAGCAGGCCGTGGCCCTGCGCCAGGAGGACGGCAGCGAGCTGCTGCTGGCGATGCTGGACCTGGATCACTTCAAGTCCATCAACGACAGCTACGGCCACCTGGCCGGCGACAAGGTGCTGAAGATCATCGCCAACGAACTGCGCAAGCGCCTGCGGCCCATGGACTTCATGGCACGCTTTGGTGGTGAGGAGTTCGTCATGTTGATCCCGCACACCTCCATGATCGAAGGCGTGCGCCTGGTGGAAACCCTGCGCGCGGCGGTGGAAGCCTGCCCGTTCCACTTTAAGGGCCAGCGCGTGACCATCACCATTTCCATCGGCCTCGCCGGCTTCCGTGGCGGCGAGCGCAGCGAACTGGTGCTCAAGCGCGCCGACGAAGCCCTGTACCGCGCCAAGGCGGCTGGCCGCAACCGCGTGCTCCACGCCTGACGCCCCCGTAGCAGCAACTGTCTTGTGGGAGCTGGCTTGCCAGCGAGCTTTTAGGCCCCAACAACTCGCTGGCAAGCCAGCTCCCACAGGATGTAGCAGCTGCCGCAGGCTGCGTCTTGCATGCGCGGTGCCTCAGGCTCACAGCGGCGGCCATGACGCGGCCTTTGGCCGCTGCTACGGGGTTGTGGTGGCGGTGTGTTATACTATTGCATTACTGCCCACCAAGTTGCCGCCCACCTTTATGAAATTCCTCGGCTGTGCCCTGCTGTTGCTCGCGTTGGCGGGCTGTACCAACGGTCTGCGTATCGACCACAGTCATCCCTCGGTCAACCATGACAGCCGGATTCAGTTCGTGGTGCTGCACTACACCTCGGCCTCGGACGAGCGCTCGCTGGCGCTGCTGACCCACGGCGAGGTCAGCGCCCATTACCTGGTGGGCCTCAACCCGCCCACGGTCTACCAGCTGGTGGATGAAGGCCAGCGCGCCTGGCACGCCGGTGAAAGCGAGTGGGATGGCCGCACCTGGCTCAACTCCAGCTCCATCGGCATCGAGATCGTCAATCCAGGCTTCACCGACGGCCCCAATGGCCGGCTCTGGTACCCCTACACCGAGGCCCAGATCCAGGCCGTGGAAGCGCTGCTCAAGGACATCGTCAAGCGCTACAACATCGAACCACGGCACATCATCGGCCACAGCGACATCGCCCCCCTGCGCAAGCAGGACCCGGGCCCGCTGTTCCCCTGGAAGCGCCTGGCCGACGAAGGCCTGGGCATCTGGCCCGACGCCGGCGCCGTGGCGCGCAACAAGGCCCGTTTCGAGGTCAACCCGCCGAGCATGACCTGGTACCAGCAGCAGCTGTCGCGGCTGGGCTACATGACCGTGCAGACCGGCCAGTTGGACGTCACCACCCGCCACGTCATCGCCGCGTTCCAGATGCACTTCCGCCCGGCCCGCTTCGACGGCGAGCCCGACGCCGAAACCGCCGCCATCCTGCAGGCGCTCAACAGCCAGCGCTGAGTTGCCCAGCTCCGCCCAACGGCAAGGCTAAATCCCGTCCAGTTGCTATACCTCAAGGTGAGCAACTGGATATTCACCCATGTCTTCCGCCTACGTGCGTCTTCGCAGCGCCCTTTATCGTCCCTGGTTAATGGCGACGCTGGCGGCTGTCGCGTGCGCGGCGCTGTTGCTCAGCGCCAGTTTCGGGCTGGTGATGCACCAGGTCCAGCAGACTGAAATCGAGCAGATGAATGCCCGTGGCGACCGTTTCCTCGACCGCCTGGAGCAGATCTTCGGCCAGCTGCGCGAGAGCGTCGACCTGCTCAACGAACAGAACCTGCGCGGCTGCGGGCCGGCGATGACGGCGGCCCTGCAACAGGTGGGCTTCGACAACCGCTTCGTCTACGACGCGGTCTACAACGATGGCGAGCAAAGCTGCTCCAGCCGCCCGGCCGAGGCTGGCACCCTGGCCATGCGTGCCCCGGACATCAAGGGCCCGACCTACAGCTATTGGCTCAACACCACCACCCAGCCCGACGATAACCTCGCCGCCCTGCGCCTGGGCCGGGGGCCGTTCAGCGTGTCCACCTCCCGCGGGCACCTCACCGACGTGGTCGACCTGGCACCCGGCGGCAGCCTGCTGGTGGTACTCGACAAGGGCAAGCGCGCAGTGCCGGTGCTGGGCCCGGCCCAGGCCTGGCCGCCAGCCAGCGATTGGCCGCCGCCCTCGCAACAGCCGCTGCTGGTGACCCGCGACAGCCTGATCTACCGCATGTTCACCAAGTCGCCGGACTACCAGCTGGTGTTGATCGCACCGCGGACCAACCTGCTGCCGAAAATGAACGCGGCCTTGTGGGCGCTGTTCCCCGGCAGCCTGCTGCTGGCCGGGTTCGTGGGCTGGATGGTGCTTGAACTGGTGCACGAACGCCGCTCCCTGAGCAATGAACTGCAGGGGGCGTTGCGCCGGGGCGAGCTGAAGGTGCTGTACCAACCGATCTTCGACCTCAACAGCCGACGATGCGTGGGCGCCGAGGCGCTGGTGCGCTGGCGTCGCCCGGATGGCACGCTGACCAGCCCCGATCTGTTCATCCCCATGGCGGAGAACACCGGCCAGATTCGCGAAATCACCGATTTTGTCCTGCAACAGCTGTTGGAACAGTTAGGCCAGCTGCTTCGTGCCAACCCCCACCTGTATGTCTCGGTGAACCTGGCGGCCGTCGACGTGATGGTGCCGCGCATTGGCCGCGTGGTCGCACGGCTGCTGGCCCAGCACCGGGTGTCGGCGCACCAGATTGCCTTCGAAGTGACCGAGCGCGGCCTGATTGACGTGGTGGTGGCGCGTGACAACCTGCAAGCCTTGCGGGACGTGGGCCATCAAGTGCTGATCGACGACTTCGGCACCGGCTATTGCAGCCTGGCCTACCTGCAGACGCTGCCGGTGGACTGCCTGAAAATCGACAAGGCGTTCATCGACGCCCTGGGCCATGACGCCGCCAGCAGCGGCGTGGCCCCGCACATCATTCGCATGGCCCACGCGTTGCAGCTGCGGGTGATTGCCGAGGGCATCGAGCTGGAGGCCCAGGCGCTGCTGCTGAGCAGTGAAGGGGTAAACTACGGCCAGGGCTGGCTGTTTGCCCACCCGCTCAACGCGCGGCAGTTCAGCGAACTGGTGACCCGCGGCCGGCGCCTGGCCGGCCGGCGCATTGACGACGAGGCCTAGAGCGGCAGGGTCATGTAGAACTGCGTGCCCTGCCCCGGGCGCGAATACACGCCCATGCGCCCGCCGTGCAGCTGCACGATCTCCTTGCACAGCGCCAGGCCGAGGCCGGCGCCGCCTTTCTTGCGGCCCACCTGCACGAAAGGCTCGAAAATGCGCCCCTGCTGGCCGTAAGCAATGCCCTCGCCGTTGTCTTCGACGCTGATGATCACCCGTTCGGCATGGCGCCGCGCCTGCAGGCGAATGCGCCCGCTGTGGGGGGTGTGGCGCAGGGCGTTGTCCAGCAGGTTGTCGAGCACGCGGTCCAGCTGGGCCTGGTCGGCGTGCAGGCGCGGCAGGGCGTCCTGGTGTTCGATCACCAGGTCGATATCGTTCTCCCGCGCCTGCTCGGTGAAGCGCTGCTGGGCACGGCTGAGCAGGTCGTCGATGGCGCACGGCCCGCGGGTGAGCTTCTGCAGGCCGTTCTGGTAGCGGGAGAAGTTCAGCAGGTCGTTGATCAGCTGCATCAGCCGCTGCATCTCTTCTTTCACCGTGTCGAAGAGGTCGGCCTCGCGGGAGTCGGGGGCGAAGTGCACCCGCTCCTGCAGCAGGCCGAAGGCCATGTGCATGCCGGTGACCGGGGTGCGCAGCTCGTGGGAGGCGCGCAGCACGAACTCGCTGCGCACCCGCTCGAAGGCGCGCTGCTCGGTGACGTCGTGCAGCACCATCACCGCGCCGAGGATATGCCCCTCGGTGTGGCTGACCGGGGTCAGGCTGTAGGCCAGCAGGCGGGTTTCGCCGTCCAGCTCGAAGCTCAGGTCTTCCAGCGCCCGCTCCAGGCTGCCGCCGCGCAGGATCAGCTTCAGTTGCGTGTCCATCTCCGGGCGCTGCAAGGCTTCGCCCAGGCCCATGCCCACGCGGTCATTTTCCCAGCCCAATTGCCGCTGGGCTACCGGGTTGAGGTGCTCCAGGCGGCCGTCGCGGTCAATCATCAGCAGGCCGTCGTCGATGCTGTCGAGCACCGCCTGCAGGCGTTGCTGGCCGGCCAGCAGTTCGTCGACGTTGGTTTCCTGGTGCTTGCGCAGCACCTGGGCCATGGTGTCGAAGCGCTGGGTCAGTTGGTTGAGCTCGGCCGCCGAAGACTGGGGCAAGGCCACATCGAAGTTGCCCTGGCTGATGTTGTCGGCAGCGGTGGCCAGCGCCTCGATGGGCTCGCCGAAGCGCCGGGCGATGTTGTGCGCGGTAAAGAAGCCGATCAACATCACCGCCAGGCCCACCAGCCCCAGCAGCGCCGAGACCATGACCGCACGTTCATGGGTGCTTTCCTGGGCGCTATTGATGTTGTCCAGCGCCTGCTTGTGGGCGTCGAGCATGCCGTTGCGCAGGGCGTTGAGGGCGTCGCTGAAGGCTGGGTTGTCGCTGATGTCGCCGTCCTGGGCGATGGCCTGCTGGTAGGCGGCCAGGAAGCGCTGGTAGTCGCGGGCGGTCTGGGTGAAACCGGCGGGCTGGTCATGCTCCTGCTCATGGGCCAGGCCCTGGCTGATCAGGTCCTGGAATTGCTGCTGGGAGTTGGCCAGGGCGTTCTTGTCGGACTGCTCGTTGAGCATCATGATCAACTGGTCGCCCAGGTTCTGGCGCAGCTTGAGCCCCAGGTCCAGGGAGACGAAGTTGTAGTGCACCAGGCCTTCCTGGGACCTGGCCAGCTGCATCACGCTGACCAACCCCAGGGCAAGGCCCAGCAAGGCCACGGTGATCAGCGCCGAGAAGCTGAGAAACAGCCGGGTCCGCAACTTCATCGGCAACCTCACAGGTTGTACTGTTTGCGTTTGCGATACAGCGTCGAGGCGTCGATGCCCAGGGTCTTGGCCGCCTGGTCCAGGGTGTCGCTGGTGGCCAGCACGGCGCCGATGTGGGCTTTTTCCAGCTCATCCAGGCTCAGCGCCGCGCCAATGCGCGGGGCATTGTTGGCCGGTTGCTCGGCCATGCCCAGGTGGCTGACTTCCACGCGTTCCTGGGCACAGATGATGCTGGCGCGTTCCACCACGTTGCGCAGTTCGCGGATGTTGCCTGGCCAACGATAGTTGAGCAGCGCCGCCCGTGCCTCCTCGCTGAAGCCGCGCGCGGGGCGGGCGTATTCCTTGACGAAGCGCGCCAGGAAGCGGTCGGCCAGGGTCAGGATGTCCTCGCTGCGCTCGCGCAGGGGCGGCAGGTGCAGGGTGATGACGTTGAGGCGGTACAGCAGGTCTTCGCGGAAGCGCCCTTCGCGCACCATGTCCTCGAGGTTGAGGTTGGTGGCGGCGAGGATGCGCACGTCGGCGCGGCGGGTGACCGGGTCGCCCACGCGCTCGTATTCCTTGTCCTGGATGAAGCGCAGCAGCTTGGGCTGCAAGGTCAGCGGGAAGTCGCCGATCTCGTCGAGGAACAGGGTGCCGCCGTCGGCCTGGTTGACCCGGCCCAGGGTGCTTTCGCTGGCGCCGGTGAAGGCGCCGCGGCTGTGGCCGAACAGCTCGCTTTCCATTAGCTCGGCGGTCAACGACGGGCAGTTGATGGTCACGCAGGCTTTTTTCGCGCGCTTGCTCCAGCCGTGGATGGCACGGGCCAGCTCGCCTTTACCCGTGCCCGACTCACCCAGGATGAGGATGTTGGCGTCGGTATTGGCCACCTGGCGGGCGGTCTCCAGCACCACCATCATGGCCGGGCTATGGGAGTCCAGGCCGTCCTTGGGTTTGCGCACCTCGCCTTCCAGCGCTTCCAGGCGGGCCGACAGCTGGCGCACTTCCAGCTGCTTGGCGGTGGCCAGGCGCAGTTGGTCTGGGCTGCAGGGCTTGACCAGGTAATCGGCGGCGCCGGCCTGGATGGCGTCCACGGCGGTGTCCACCGCCGAGTGGGCGGTGACGATCACCACGCGCATCCACGGCGCCTGGATGCGCATCTGCGCCAGTACGTCCAGGCCGTTGTCCTCGCCCAGGCGCAAGTCCAGGAAGCACAAGTCGAACACCTGGCGCTGCATCAGCGCGTCAGCCTGCGCCGCACTGTTGGCGGTGGCGACGCTGTAGCCTTCGTCTTCCAGGCAGTAACGGAAGGTGCGAAGGATGGCGGACTCATCATCCACCAAGAGGATTCGGCCTTGGTGTTCCGTGCCAGCTTCCATTTTCCTACGCTCCTTTAAGAATTGTCTTGGGTTAGTGTCAGAATAATCGGGCAAGTTGCATGGTCAATTCTGATTCATTCGGCGACCTGCATGGTAACTATCTGTTGATAACTGCACTAACCCACTGGTTCCCAAAGAAAAAATAGAAAATTAAGCCCTTGGCATGGCCGTTGCGGGTCTCACCCGACCGTCTGTAATAAGGAGCTTTGTCATGAATGCCCTCAAACGCCTGGCCCTGGCCTGTTCACTGGGCGCCGTGCTGGCGCCCGCCATGAGCCACGCCGCGACCCTCGACACCAACCAGGTCAGCAGCCAACTGCAAGCCGCCCGGCAGGAAGGGTCGATCTGGACGGCCTTCGCCCTCAACCGTCACCTGAGCCCGTTCAAGATCGACGTCAGCGTCGCCAACGGGGTAGCGACGCTCAAGGGCCAGGTAGAGAACGAGGTGGACCGCGACCTGGCCGAGCAGATTGCCGCGCAGACCTCCGGCATCACCAAGGTCGACAATCTGCTGACCGTGGACCCGACCCTGGCCAACCAGCCGCCCGTGCAGAAGCGCATCGCCCAGCGTTTCGATGACGCCACCCTGACCGCCACCATCAAGTCCAAGCTGCTGTGGAACAGCGCCACCCAGGCGCTGGACACCGAGGTGGACACCCAGAACGGCGTGGTGACCCTGAAGGGCCAGGCGCAGACCGCCGACGCCAAGCAGATGGCCGGCGACCTTGCGCAGAACACCGAGGGCGTGACCCAGGTGAACAACCTGATCAGCCTGGGTGCCGCCGACACCCAGACCACCCAGGCCGAAGCCCAGGCCAAGACCACCGAGGCCTCCATCAGCGATGCGTGGATCACCAGCAAGGTCAAGGCCAGCCTTCTATATAGCCGCGACGTGGATGGCATCAACATCAAGGTCGACACCAAAAGCGGCATGGTCACCCTGGGCGGCGTGGTGGCCAGCACCGAAGAGAAGGCCCAGGCGGTGGAAATCGCCCGCAACATTCGCGGCGTGCGCGGGGTGGACGCCGACCTGCTCAAGGTAGCCGGCAAGAGCACCGGCTGAGCCCATCGTGCAAAACGCCCGAGCAACCTGTGGCCATCGTGCAGGTTGCTCGCCACAGGGTCTTGTTTCTACGTCTTAACCACCTGATTTCATTGAAATTTTTCTTAATTTAAAACTGGCACGCTGTCTGCAATATCCCTATCAAGCAGTGATGATCATCAAACCAAGAGGAGTTACAGGATGAGCCGCCAATGTCTAGCCCATTTGCCGATCTCTTCCCAGCAGATCCAACAGGGTCTGTCCGTGACCCTTGCTTTGATGATCACCCTGCTTGCCGGCCAGTTTTATCAGCACTGGCATGAAGGCCACGAGGCGCAATTGGCCCAGGCCCATCCGGCAATCAGCTACCCGCATTTCAATGCCGTCAGCGCCGGCGCCGCCCACCCGTCCCAAGACACGGCCTTGCTGCAACGGGCCGAGAGCAACGACCAGGTGGAGCGGCACCAGAGCTGGGTGTTCTAGATGAAGCCTCGCCCCTGGCGAGATCGCAGTAGGCAGCACCCCATTTAAAAAACGGTAAGGAGAGTCACCATGTTGAGTTGGGCAGTCACATTCCTGATCATCGCCATCATCGCTGCAGTACTGGGCTTCGGTGGTATCGCTGGCGCCGCGACCGGGATCGCCAAGATCCTGTTCATCGTCTTCCTGGTGCTGTTCGTGGCCTCCTTCATCTTTGGCCGTCGCGGCCGAGGCTGACGCCAATGAAAGGCATGACCTTCAAGGCCGCCACCGTGGCCCTGCTTTTGGGCTGCGGTGGCATGGCGGTGGCGGCCAATGACGGCCAGGTGCAGGTCAACGGCTTGTTGAGCAGCGACCCGCAGTACCGCGACACATGGCAAGGCGTCGTCAGGAAAGAGGAACGGGTGCCCGATTGGGTGCTGAACCTCACGGGCGTCTCCGAGCAGCAGATGTCGGCCGTGGAAGAAGGTGGCGACAAGTACCTGGTGGGCCCGCTGTGCGAAAGCCAGCAGGTCTGCAAGAACCACCGGCTGATTGTTGCCTTCAGTTGGAACAAGAAGCACGCGTACGGCATGTTGGTGGACGTCCCCGAGGGGCTGCCTGCGGACAAGTCGCTGACCCGCCACGCCGACTACCGTTGGCTGGGCAAGCCGGACCAGGGCATGCAAGCCCTGTTGATGGAGCAACTTAAAAAGGACCCGAACTGGTACTGACCAGTGGTTTCCAAAGAAGCTGAACCTTTTCAACGATTTAGCTTCTACTAACTGCGCCCGCCCGAGGAGGGCCGACGCATGACCAAGGGGCCGGGACGCTTTGATTGCCGCATGATCGGAGTGACCTAGGGGTACAGGGAGTGCCTCCAGCCGTGGGCCAGGTCAGGAGAAAGCTGCGACGGAAGTCCGCGTGCCAGCAATGGCCGGACTTCCGGAGAGCTTGAAACTTGAAAGAACCGCCAGGTGAGCTTCGGCGGTTTTTTTGCGTTTGGTCGGCTGGTAAGGGCTTCAGGCAGGGACTTTTTGTCGCAGCACCCTTGACCATCTATCGCGATTTTTTTCCCTCTTGCGCCACCGTCGCCGCGCGAAAAGCGCGTTCGGATTGTCGAACAATGCTCGGCCGACCCCCCGTTTAAAGGGGCGTATCGGCTGATTGGGTGCCGTTTCGGCCACCGTCGATAATCCGAACGGGTGTAGAGCAACCCGTTGTGACGTCCGTTCGACACAAAAAATATCATGCCGATTCGGCATAGGGTAGGCGTTTACGGCATTAGACGTCGCGAGCCTGCATCGGAATAGTTGCGCCTTTTTTCGATGGCCAGAGCCGCATGGGCTCGGTCGCGAAAACCTTCTACGGGGGCATCCGCAGACCTGCCTGAACGAGCTTGCAAGGCTCAAGCCTGCGGGTTACGGCGGATCTAACGCAGATGTCCCGGATTCACTTGAAGCAAGGGTAATAATATGAAGAAGGCAAAACTCAGCCTCGCCTGGCAGATCCTCATCGGTCTGGTACTGGGCATTGCATTGGGCGCGTTGCTCAACCACTTCAGTGCCGAAAAGGCCTGGTGGATCAGTAACGTCCTGCAACCGGCTGGTGACATCTTCATTCGCCTGATCAAGATGATCGTTATCCCGATCGTGATTTCGTCACTGGTCGTCGGTATCGCCGGAGTGGGCGACGCGAAGAAGCTGGGCCGCATCGGCCTCAAGACCATCCTGTATTTCGAGGTGGTGACCACCATCGCGATCGTCGTGGGCCTGCTGCTGGCCAACGTGTTCCACCCTGGAACCGGCATCGACATGAGCACCCTGGGTACCGTGGACATCTCGCAATACGAGAAGACCACCTCCGAGGTGCAGCATGACCACGCGTTCATCGCCACCATCCTCAACCTGATCCCGTCGAACATCTTCGCGGCCATCGCCCGTGGCGACATGCTGCCGATCATCTTCTTCTCGGTGTTCTTCGGCCTGGGCCTGTCGAGCCTGCCGGGTGAAACCCGCGAGCCGCTGGTGAAGATCTTCCAGGGCGTGTCGGAGACCATGTTCAAGGTCACCCACATGATCATGAACTATGCGCCGATCGGTGTGTTCGCCCTGATCGCGGTGACCGTGGCCAACTTCGGCTTCGGTTCGCTGCTGCCGCTGGCCAAGCTGGTGATCCTGGTCTACGTCGCCATCCTGTTCTTCGCCATTGCCGTGCTGGGCCTGGTGGCCAAGCTGTTCGGCTTCTCGGTGTTCAAGCTGTTCCGCATCTTCAAGGATGAGCTGGTACTGGCCTACTCCACCGCCAGCTCCGAGACCGTGCTGCCGCGCGTGATCGAGAAGATGGAAGCCTACGGCGCGCCGAAGGCCATCAGCAGCTTCGTGGTGCCGACCGGCTACTCGTTCAACCTCGACGGTTCGACCCTGTACCAGAGCATCGCGGCCATCTTCATCGCCCAGCTGTACGGCATCGACCTGTCGATCAGCCAGCAGGTGATGCTGGTGCTGACCCTGATGGTCACCTCCAAGGGTATCGCCGGCGTGCCGGGCGTGTCCTTCGTGGTACTGCTGGCCACCCTGGGCAGCGTGGGCATCCCGCTGGAAGGCCTGGCCTTCATCGCCGGTGTCGACCGCATCATGGACATGGCCCGTACCGCACTGAACGTGATCGGCAACGCCCTGGCCGTGCTGGTCATCTCGCGCTGGGAAGGCATGTACGACGACGCCAAGGGCGCGCGCTACTGGAACTCGCTGCCGCACTGGCGCAGCAAGACAGCCGCTGCCGGCAAGGCTGTCGCCGAGTAACCGCGTTTCGGAAACATCTGCAAACCCCGACCCCCGTGTCGGGGTTTGTCGTTTCTGGACGGGGGCCGCTATCATTCGCGGCAACTTCCTTGGGGTATGACTGATGCTTAACGGCCTTTGGCTCGGCTTTTTCGTGGTGGCGGCGATCTCCGCCCTGGCCCAATGGCTGGTGGGTGGCAACGCCGGCATCTTCGCGGCCATGGTGGAAAGCATCTTCGCCATGGCCAAGCTGTCGGTCGAGGTGATGGTGCTGCTGTTCGGCACCCTGACCCTGTGGTTGGGCTTCCTGCGCATTGCCGAAAAGGCCGGCATCGTTGACTGGCTGGCCAAGGTGCTGGGCCCGCTGTTCGCCCGGCTGATGCCCGAAGTGCCCCGTGGCCACCCTGCCCTGGGCCTGATTACCCTGAACTTTGCTGCCAACGCCCTGGGGCTGGACAACGCCGCCACGCCCATTGGCCTCAAGGCCATGCGCTCGCTGCAGGAGCTGAACCCCAGCACCACCACCGCCAGCAACGCGCAGATCCTGTTCCTGGTGCTCAACGCCTCGTCGATGACGCTGCTGCCGGTGACCATCTTCATGTACCGCGCCCAGCAGGGCGCGCTGGACCCGACCCTGGTGTTCCTGCCCATCCTGCTGGCTACCAGCGCCTCCACCCTGGTGGGCCTGCTGTCGGTGGCGGTGATGCAGCGCCTGCGCCTGTGGGACCCGGTGGTGCTGGCCTACCTGATTCCCGGCGCGCTGCTGCTGGGCGCGTTCATGGCCCTGCTGGCGGGCATGTCGGCGGCGGCGCTGGCCAGCCTGTCGTCGATCCTGGGCAACCTGACGCTGTTCGGCCTGATCATGCTGTTCCTGGTCATCGGCGCGCTACGCAAGGTCAAGGTCTATGAAACCTTCGTGGAGGGCGCCAAGGAAGGCTTCGACGTGGCCAAGAACCTGCTGCCGTACCTGGTGGCGATGCTCTGCGCCATCGGCGTGCTGCGCGCCTCCGGGGCCCTGGAGTTCGGCCTCGATGGCATTCGCCATGTGGTGCAGTGGCTGGGCCTGGACACCCGCTTCGTCGACGCCCTGCCCACCGCCATGGTCAAGCCGTTCTCCGGCAGCGCCGCGCGGGCCATGCTGATCGAGACCATGCAGAGCAAGGGCGTGGACAGCTTCCCGGCGCTGGTGGCCGCCACCATCCAGGGCAGCACCGAGACCACTTTCTACGTGCTGGCCGTGTACTTCGGCGCCGTGGGCATCCAGCGGGCCCGCCACGCCGTGGGCTGCGCGCTGCTGGCAGAGTTCTCCGGCGTAGTGGCGGCCATTGCCGTGTGCTACTGGTTCTTCGGCGCCACGGCGGCCTGAGCCAGGGTCCATTCGATCACCTGGGCGCTGAGGCGGTCGCTGGCCTGGCCGAAGGCGGCGACCACGTTCGGCACCGCAGTGCCTGCTACCGCCTGGCTGACCTCGAAGCGGCGGCTTGCGAGGATACGCTGGCTGCGGCCATCCACCAGCCGTGCATCCAGGCGCACGCGCACGCTGACGCCGCCGGCGGCGTATTCACTCTGGAATGCCTGCAACTGCCCACCCAGCTCGAAATCCGCCTGCACGGTGCTGTCGTCGTTGCTCAGGCCGCGCAGGCGGCCGTCGCTGATGAAGGCGTCGAGCAGGCGGTTGCGCAGCAGCACCGGCGCCGGGTCGCTCCAGCGCGCGCCTTTGTAGCTGCTCACCACGTCGCCCTGGGGCAGCACAGCGATGCGCGGGCTGTTCAGGGCATCACCGGCCTGGGGTTTGCCGATGCGCAGCGTCCAGGGCAGGCTGGGGCCGCCGTGGGCCGTGGTTGCGGCAGTGGGCAGGCGGTAGACGTCGGCCGGCTCGGCCTTGGGCAGGATCGAGCAGGCGGCCAGCAGGCCGATGACCAGGCCCAGGGCCATCCCACGCAGCACGGCACTCATGGTTCAAACTCCTTGTTCTGGTCGCGGCCCAGCAGGTAGCCGCCGGGGTTGGCCTGCAGCCGTTGGGTGATGGCCTTCAGCGCAGTGAGGGTGTCGCGCAGCTCGCGAATCGCTGGCGCGAGCTGGTTCAGGCCTTGCAGGCCGCCATTGACGGCGTCGCGGTTGTTCGCCAGAAGCCCGTTGAGCGTGGCGGCGCTCTGCTGCAGCGACTGCATCGCCTGTTGGGCGCTGCCCATGGCCTGGCGGCCCTGCTGGTTGAGCAGGCCGTTGGCGTTGTGCACCAGCTGGCCGGCCTGGTTCAGGGTGCCCGCCGCCTGGCTGATGGCCTGGCGGATGTCGTCGCGCTGGGCGGCGATGCTGCCGGTCACCTGTTCCATGTGTTCCAGGGTGGCGCTGAAGCGGTCGACGTTTTCCGCCGACAGCAGGCGGTTGGCGTTGGCCAGCAGCTGGTTGACGCTGGCCATCAGGTCGTTGCTGTTGGTCAGCAGGCGGGCGATGGGCGACGGCGAGGCGACGATCACCGGCAGGCGGCCCTTGTCGCCCGTAAGCGTCGGGCTTTGCGGGGTGCCGCCGCTGAGCTGGATGATCGAGGTGCCGGTGATGCCGTTGAGCGCCAGCTTGGCGAGGGTGTCCTGCTTGACCGGGGTTTCGCCGGTCAGGCGGATGCGGGCCAGCACCCGGCGCGGGTCTTGCGGGTCCAGGCGCAGCTGGGTGACATCGCCGACCTTGATGCCGCTGTACTGCACCGAGCTGCCGCGGGACAGGCCGGTGACGGCTTCGTTGAACACCACCTCGTAGTCGTTGAAGGCGCTGTCGACGCTGGATTTGGCCAGCCACAGGCCGAACAGCAAGGCGCCGACCACCACCAGCACGGTGAACAGGCCGATCAACACGTGATGGGCGCGGGTTTCCATGTCACACCTCGCTGTGCGTCGAAGCAGCCTGCCACGCTGCCCGGCCGCGGGGGCCGTGAAAGTATTCGTGAATCCACGGGTCTGGCGTGGCGGCCACCTTGGCGATGGGCGCGGCCACCAGCACGCGCTTCTGCGACAGCACGGCCACGCGGTCGGTGATGGTGTAGAGGGTGTCCAGGTCGTGGGTGACCAGGAACACACTCAGGCCCAGGGCGTCGCGCAGGGTCAGGATCAGCTGGTCGAAGGCGGCGGCGCCGATGGGGTCGAGGCCGGCGGTGGGCTCGTCGAGGAACAGGATGTCCGGGTCCAGCGCCAAGGCCCGGGCCAGTGCGGCGCGCTTGATCATGCCGCCCGACAGCGACGCCGGGTATTTGTTGGCTGCCGACAGCGGCAAGCCGGCCAGGGCCAGCTTCACGCAGGCCAGGTGCTCGGCGTCGGCGCGGCTCAGGCCGGCGTGCTCGATCAGTGGCAGGGCGACGTTCTCGGTCACCGTCAGCGAGGAAAACAGCGCGCCTTTCTGGAACAGCACGCCGAAGCGCCGTTCCACCTGGGAGCGGCCCTGGTCGTCGAGGCTGGCGAGGTCCTGGCCCAGCACCTGGATGTTGCCTTCGTCGGGGCGGCGCAGGCCGACGATGCTGCGCAGCAGCACCGACTTGCCGCTGCCCGAGCCACCCACCACCGCAAGGATCTCGCCGCGGTTGAGGTCCAGGTCCAGGTGTTCATGCACCACCTGGCGGCCGAAGCGGTTGCACAGGCCGCGCACCTTGATCACCGGGACGTTGGGCGCCGCTACAGTCCAGTTCACCAGCGTATCTCCATGAAAAACAGCGCGGCCACGGCGTCCAGCACGATCACCACGAAAATCGACTGCACCACGCTGGAGGTGGTGTGCGCGCCCACCGATTCGGCGCTGCCGCTGACCTTGAAGCCTTCCAGGCAGCCGATGGCGGCGATGATGAAGGCGAACACCGGGGCCTTCACCAGGCCCACCAGGAAATGCTGCACGCTGATGTCGGCCTGTAGCTTGGACAGGAACATGGCCGGGGAAATCCCCAGGGACAGCGCGCACACCACGCCACCACCGACGATGCCGCAGAGCATGGCCAGGAAGGTCAGCGCCGGCAGTGCCACCAGCAACGCCAGCACCCGGGGCACCACCAGCAGCTCCATAGGGTCGAGGCCCAGGGTGCGGATGGCGTCGATTTCCTCGTTGGCCTTCATCGAGCCGATCTGCGCGGTGAAGGCGCTGGCGGTGCGGCCGGCCATCAATATGGCCGTCAGCAGCACGCCGAATTCGCGCAGGAACGAGAACGCCACCAGGTTGACCGTGAAGATGCTGGCGCCGAAGTTGGCCAGGATGGTGGCGCCGAGGAAGGCCACCACGGCGCCCACCAGGAAGGTCAGCAGGGCGACGATGGGCGCGGCGTCCAGGCCGGTCTGCTCGATGTGCGCGACCACTGCCGTGGTACGCCAGCGCCGCGGGCGCAACAGGCCGCGGGCCAGGGTCTCGAGGATCAGGCCGATGAAGCCCAGCAGCTGCAGGGTGTCCTGCCACACGGTGTACACCGCAGTGCCGATGCGGCTGAGCAGCTGCACGGTGATGTTGCGTTCGGGCTCCTTCAGCGGCTCGCAGAAGTCCTGCATCGAGCGGTACACCGTCTGCAGCAGGGCGCGGCTTGCGCCCGGCAGGTGCACGGCCGTCTCGGCCAGGCCGCCCAGGCGCTCGGCGCCCAGCAGTTCCACCAGCAGCGAAGCACCGGCGGTGTCGATGGCGCCCAGCTGGTCGAGGTTGATGGGGGTGCTGGCGTCGTACTGGCCGGCGAGCTGGCGGGTCAGCTGGCGCAGGTGTGCATAGTGGCGAAGCGTCCAGTCACCGCTGATGCGCAGGCGCGGTGGCTGCGTGCTGGTGTCCAGGAAGGCTTGGCCGCCGGCTGCAAGAATAGTCATGCACACGAGCGTAGCAGCTGCCGCCAGGCTGCGTCGGGAGCGGCGCGGTGGGCCAGGAGGTGCGCGGCGGCTGGGACGCGGCCTTGCGGCCGCTGCTACAGGGCCTCGTTACTGGGGCGGGGTATCGTCGGTGACCTTGAAGCGCAGCATGCCGATCATCTGGCCGTCTTCGGTGAGGATTTGCACCTGCCACTTGCCCACCGGGTTGGCCGGCAGGTTCATTTTGTGGGTCCAGGCGCGGTAGCCTTCGTCGCGGCCGCCGTGGATGTCGAGGGGGATGCGGTCGACTTCCTGGCCGTTGAATTTCCACACGTGGTAGATGCGCTCTTCCAGCCCGCGCGGGGCGTTGATGGCGGTGTAGGCGTACAGGCCGTTGGCGCGCACCTGGCTGGCCGAGACGTTCTTGATGCTGTCGCCGTGGGTGCGGTTGGCGTTGTCCATTTCCAGGGTCACCGCCGACTCGGTGATCCACAGCGTGGCCGGCGGCACCCAGGAGCGCATCATCCAGCCGCAACCGCCCACCGCCAGGGTCGCCAGCACCAGGGCCACGCCGCGGCGCCAGTGGTTGATGGGGAAGCTGGCGGCCAGGCTCGGGAACGACAGCAGCATGGCGGTGCCCAGCGCCCATTCGTAGCTTTGCGAGGTGGTGAGGTGCAGGATGATCGGCAGCGCGGTGAGCATCGAGGCGAACAGCGTCAGCGTGTGCATGGCCAGGAACAGCCAGCGCCGCGGGGCCACGAACCTGTAGTACAGCGGGTCGGTGATCGACGCCAGGCCGGCCAGGGTCAGCAGCCCGGTGAACACCAGCTGGCCGCTGTTCCACGTGGTCGTGGTGTAGAAAAACGGCAGCACGAAGAACAGGCTTTCCTGGTGGATCATCTGCGTCGCGTAACGCAGCAGCGGCTCCGGAATCTCGCGCTTGAAGCGCCGGCTGAACCAGCGCGTGGCGCTCTGCTCGACCATCAGCCACACCCAGCTCACCAGCATCAGCACGGCGATCCAGCTGGCCAGCTTGGCCTGGCGGTCCACCAAGATGAAGCTGCCGATGCCCGTGATGAAGCCGCCCAGGGCGATCACCCCGGGGTAGCGCTTGATGAGTTCGATGATGCGCAGGATCAGTAAGGGCATTTCGGCGGTCTTGGCAGGTGCTGGAAAAAACGCCGCCAAGGATACCCCCTTGCCTCCTTGATTGCGCAACTAGTGCCTTTTGTTGTGCCGCAATGCGCCCCAGCCGAGCACGGCCAAGCCAGCCAACACCAGTACGACAACGCCCAGGCTGTAGAGTTGGTCGTAGCTGAGCAGCGGTTGTTCGATGCGCACGTAGCCGGGGCCCTTGAACACCTGGCGCATGGCCGCGTCGGCCTGGGCCAGGGTGACCTTGCGCAGGTCGCGGGCCGGGTCTTCGAAGCGGCCGTTGGCGTAGCTGGACAAGGCGTTCCAGTAGAAGTCGGCCAGCTGGCTGTTGCCCTGCACGCTCCAGGCCTGGCGGGAAATGGTGGCCTGGCGCAGGCGTTCGAAGGTGGCGGCGTCGAGGCCGTCTTTCTTCAGCCGGGCGATCATTTCGGCCACCAACTGGCGGGCGCGGTCGACGTCGGCGCGGTCCAGGTCGGCGTTCAGGCTCAGCAGGCCGGTGTCGCCCATGGCTTCGCGCTGGCTCCAGGGGCCGTAGGACAATTCGTGGTCAAGCCGCAGTTCCTTGTACAGCGCCCACTCCATGTACACCTGCACCAGGTCCAGGGCAGCGTCGGGCACGTCATCGTTGAGCTCCGGTTCGGGGAAGAACCAGTGCAGCTTGGCGCCGTCGCCCAGCCAGCCGAGGCTGAGGGTGCGTTGCTGGGCTGCGCTGTGTAGGGTGACGGGGATGTCCGGGTGGTCGGTGGGCTTGACCGCGTCCAAGCTTGCCCAGGTGCGCTCAAGGTAGGCCGGCAGCACTTTGTCTAGGCCGCCGACCACGATCAGGGTCATGTTGTTGGGCGCGTACCAATGCTTGCGCACGGCTTCCACCTGGGCCAGGGTCATGTCGCGCACCGGCGAGCGCTCGGTGCATTTGAGGCCCAGCTCCATGGCCAGCTGGTCGCTGGCGGCATGGCCCACGCCCTGCTTGTCCAGCCAGCGCTGCAGGTGCGAGTAGTGGCCGCCGTCCTCGCGCTCGACGATGCGCCGGGAAATGTCCAGGGCCTTCTCGTCGATGGTGGTCTTGGTCACCACCTCCAGCAGCAGGTCCAGCACCTTGCGCTGGTTGGCGGCGGGCGCCTCGATGACGAAGGTGGTGTCGTTGTCGCTGGTGAAGGCGTTCCACTCGCCGCCCAGCGCCTGCATGCGCTCTTCCAGGCCGCCTTCGCCGCTGCCGTCGATGCCGCTGAACAGCAGGTGCTCGAGCAGGTGCGGCAGCTCGCGCTCGTTGCAGGCGAAGTCATCGAAGCCCACGCCCACCACCAGGCGGATGGCCACGTGGCTGCGGTCATCGCCGGGCTTCATCAGCACCTGCAGGCCGTTGGGCAGCAGGTAGCCTTCTACCTTGTAGCGATCCAGGGCCTGGCTTTGGGTGCAGCTGAACAAAAGGCAAAGCAACAGCAGACAACGCATGGGAAGCTTCCTGCGGGAACCGGCTCAGACTGTGAAACAGACTGCCGGGGGCAGCGGACGTTCAAGGCGAATGCGCATCGTCGGGAACAGCATCGGTTTGCAGGGCTCCGGTATCAATGTTTTCCAGCACCACGTAGGCGCTGCCACAGAACAGCGAATTCAGCCGCTTCATGTCGGCGATCAGCTCCAGGTGCAGCGAGCTGGTTTCAATGCTTTGTACCACTTTGCGCTGCAGGCGGCTCACGTGGGCATGGGCCAGGCGACGCTCCTGGGCACGGAAACGGCGTTTTTCCCGCAACAGCTGGCGCGCGCTTTCCGGGTCGCCGCTGAGGAACACCGACAGGCCCAGGCGCAGGTTGGCCATGAGCTGGTTGTGCAGCCCGGCCAGCTCTTCCAGGCCCACCTCGGAAAACTCGCGGCGCTGGGAGGTCTTCTGCTGCTGGATCTTGCGCAGCATGCGTTCGATCAGGTCGCTGGCCAGCTTGAGGTTGATGGCCAGTTCGATGATTTCCGCCCAGCGCCGGCTGTCCTGCTCGCTGAGGTCTTCGCGGGGCATCTGCGCCAGGTACAGCTTGATGGCGCTGTACAGCACTTCGACGTCCTCGCCCTGGCTGCGCACCGCCTGGGTCACGGCAGTCTGGCTGCCGCGCAGCACGTTGAGGGCAGCGCCGAGCATGCTTTCCACCAGGTCGCCGATGCGCAGGGTCTCGCGCACCGCGTTGGCCAGCGCCAGGCTGGGGGTTTCCAGGGCGGTGAGGTCCAGGTGCCGTGGCTTGGCGGTGCCGTTGGCGTCCTCGCGCTGGGGCAGCAGCCAGCTGCACAGCCGCGACATGGGGCCGACGGTGCCGAGCATCAGCAGGCAGCGCACGGTGTTGTAAAGCAGGTGGAAGCCGATGACCAGGCTGGTGGGGTCGTAGGTCAGGCTGTCCATCCAGTGCGCCAGCGGGTTGAGCACCGGCACGATCAGCAACAGGCCGATCAGCTTGTACAGCAGGCTGCCCAGCGCTACCTGCCGGCCAGCGGTGTTCTGCATGCTGGTGGAGAGGAAAGCCAGCAGGCCGCTGCCGATGTTGGCGCCAATCACCAGGCCAATCGCGACGGGCAGGCTGATCACGCCGGCTTCCGCCAGGGTGGCGGTGAGCAGCACGGCCGCGAGGCTGGAATAGGAGATCATGGCGAACAGCGCGCCGACGATGGCGTCGAGCAGGATGTCGCCGGTCAGCGAGGCAAACAGCACCTTCACGCCCTGGGCGTGGGTGATGGGCGCCGCGGCTTCGACGATCAGCTGCAAGGCCAGCACGATCAGGCCCAGGCCGATGCCCACGCGGCCCATCTGGCCGACGCGAGTCTGCTTGCGCGAGAGGAAGAAAATCACCCCGAGGAAGATCAGCAGCGGCGACAGCCACGACAGGTCGAACGTCAGCACCCGCGACATCAGCGCGGTACCGACGTCGGCGCCCAGCATGATCGCCAGCGCCGGCGTCAGGGTCATCAGGCCCTGGCCGACGAACGAGGTGGTGAGCATGGCGGTGGCGTTGCTGCTCTGCACCACGGCGGTCACCAGGATGCCGGCGATGAACGCCAGCGGTCGCTTGGACATGTTCTGGCTCAACAGGCGGCGCAGGTTTGAACCGTACACGCGCAGGATGCCCGTACGCACAATGTGCGTGCCCCAGATCAGCAGTGCCACTGCCGAAAGCAGATTGAGCAGGGTCAGCATGAAAAAGGCCCCCTGTGGAAGGCCCCCGAACACGGGGGTAGATGAATGTGCGGCAGCGTCAGTGTTAGTAAAAAACTTTTATGTGACGCTTGTTTAAGCTGTAGTCGGCCATGGGCCGTAGCGCCAGCATCGCACAAGAAATGCGCCGCTGAAACAAAACTGTAACATTTGCCTTATACCTCCGGGCACAAGACGAAAAAAGGGGCCCTGAAGGCCCCTTTCCGTGCAGCAGGCTTTGTTATTGACCTGCGTCCTGCTCGCGAAGTTTCTTCTTTTTCGCCATCGCGGTGCGCATCTTGATGTTGATGGCCTCCACCGCCAGCGAGAACGCCATGGCGAAATACACGTAGCCCTTGGGCACATGCACGTCGAAGGCCTCGGCGATCAGCACGGTGCCCACCACCAGCAGGAAGGACAGCGCCAGCATCTTCAGCGACGGGTGCTTGTCGATGAAATTGCTGATGGTGCCCGAGGCCAGCATCATCACCAGCACCGCGACGATGATCGCCGCGACCATCACCGGCACGTTGGAAACCATGCCCACGGCGGTGATCACTGAGTCCAGCGAGAACACGATGTCGATGATGGCGATCTGGATGATGGTGTAGAGGAAGTTGCCGCCCTTGCCTTTCGGCTCGTCGCCCTCCTCCTCTTCGCCTTCCATGCCCTGGTAGATCTCCTGGGAGCTTTTCCACAGCAGGAACAGGCCGCCGAAGAACAGGATCAGGTCACGGCCGGAAATGCCCTGGCCGAAGACCGTGAACAGGTCGCTGGTCAGGCGCATGACCCAGGTGATGGACAGCAGCAACAGGATCCGCGTGATCATCGCCAGTGCCAGGCCGAAGATCCGCGTACGCGGCTGCATGGCCTTGGGCATGCGGCTGACCAGGATCGAGATCATGATGATGTTGTCGATGCCCAGCACGATTTCCAGTGCGGTCAGGGTTAAAAAGGCAACCCAGAGTTCCGGGTTGGTCAGCCATTCCATGTGTTTTCCTTCGAGCGTTGTGAGGCGCACCGTGCAGTGCGGTGCGCCTTCGGTAGATAAAGCGTCAGGCGCTGCCGAACAGCGGGAACGTGCCCAGCAGCAGCGCGGCGAACATTATGCACAGGCATACCAGCACTGCCCACTTGAGGGTAAAACGCTGGTGGTCACCGAATTCGATGCCTGCCAGAGCGACCAGCAGGTAGGTGGAGGGTACCAGCGGGCTCAGCAAATGCACGGGCTGGCCGACGATCGAAGCCCTGGCCATGTCCACCGCGCTGATGCCGTAATGGCTGGCGGCTTCGGCCAGAACCGGTAACACCCCGTAATAAAATGCATCGTTGGACATGAAGAAGGTGAACGGCATGCTCACCAGCGCGGTGATTACTGCCAGGTACGGGCCCAGCGCATCCGGGATCACTGCCAGCAGGCTCTTGGACATGGCGTCGACCATGCCGGTGCCGCTGAGGATGCCGGTGAAAATGCCCGCGGCGAAAATCAGCCCCACCACCGCCAGCACGCTGCCGCTGTGGGCGGCGATACGCTCTTTCTGCATCTGCAGGCACGGGTAGTTGACGATCATGGCGATGCTGAAGGCGATCATGAACAGCACCGGCAGCGGCAGCAGGCCGGCGATCAGCGCGGCCATCAGCGCCAGGGTCAGGGCGCCGTTGAACCACAACAGCTTGGGGCGGCGTGCCTCGGGGAACTGTGACACGCTGATGTCGCCGTGGTCGGGCTCGTCGCCCGGCAGGTGCAACTCACCCAGGCGTGCGCGCTCTTTCTTGCCGTAGCCGTAGGCGATGGCCAGGATCGCCAGCACGCCGGCGAGCATGGCCGGGATCATCGGCACGAAGATCGCCGACGGGTCGACGTGCAAGGCGCTGGCGGCGCGGGCGGTGGGGCCGCCCCAGGGGGTCATGTTCATCACCCCGCCGGCGAGGATGATCAGCCCCGCCATGATCCGCGGGCTCATGCCCAGGCGGCTGTACAGCGGCAGCATCGCGGCCACGCAGATCATGTAGGTGGTGGCGCCGTCGCCGTCCAACGACACCACCAGCGCGAGTACGGCGGTGCCTACCGAGACCTTCAGCGGGTCACCTTTGACCAGCTTGAGGATTTTTCGCACGGCCGGGTCGAACAGGCCGGAGTCGATCATCAGGGCGAAGTACAGGATGGCGAACATCAGCATCACGCCGGTGGGCGCGAGCTTGGTGATGCCTTCGAGCATCATCGGCCCGATCTTGGGCCCGAAGCCGCCGAACAGGGCGAACAGGATGGGGATGATGATCAGCGCGATCAGCGCGGACAGGCGTTTGGTCATGATCAGGCACATGAACGTGATGACCATGGCGAAGCCAAGGAAAGTCAGCATGGGGGGTACTCCAGATGAGCTTCAGCGCAAGGCGCGCAGGCGATGGAGTACGGGCGAGCGGACAGCGTGGGGGTAAGGCATGCAGGGCATCAGGATCACCATTGTTGTTTTTGGTAGCGCCGGTCTGTGCCGGTGGTGATGGCGATGCTAGTGGTTGAAGCTTTCGGCAACCTTTCGAAGAAATACCCCGGTAGGAGCCGACCTTGGTCGCGATGGGGCCACGCCAGATTAGCGTTGGCGCCGTATCGCGACCAAGGTCGGCTCCTACCAGGTTGGTATCAGGGCAGGATCAGGCCGCCGGCCGCCTTGTGCAGGGTGCGCAGGTGGTCGGCCACCACCTTGATGTTGGCCTCGGTGGCGGCGATCTCGGCGGCGCGCGTGGGTTCGAGCAGCGCGCGTACTTCCTTGTCCAGGTCCACGCTCAGGGTCTGCAGCTGTTTCTGGCGCTGGGCGCTTTCCGATTCCAGGCGCTTGAACTCGGCCTTCTGCGGCAGGCCGTAGCCGCCACTGTCCAGCAATTCCGCCGGGCGGCTGAGGAAGCCGCTGTTGGCCAGCATGGCCTGCAGGGTCTTGTTGGCGTTGACCAGGCTGGTGTCGTTGGCGGCGCGGCCGTTCAGGTAGCGCTGCTTGACCTCGTCCTGGGCCAGCAGCAGTTGCCGGCGCAGGCTGGCCTGCTCCAGCAGCAGCAAGGCGGCGCTGGTGCGCAGGTCGGCCTTGGCAAACCACGGCTCGCGCTGCTTGGGCTCCAGGCCCATCCAGTCCTCGACCTTGTCCTGGGGGATGGGCAGCTGCTTCTTGAGGATGTCGAACATCGCCTGGTAGCGGTCGCGGTATGAATCGAAGCGGTAGCCCAGGCGCAGGGCTTCGCGCGGGTCCTTGAGCACGCTGGTGTCGGCGATGCCGCGGGCTTCCATCACCTGCAGCAGGCCGTTGGGCACGATGCTGTCGAGGTCGTCGAACTTGGCGTTGTGGGTGCCGGCGCGCAGCAGTTTCAGGGTTTCCACCGCGCAGTTGTTGGACACGAAGTAATAGTTGCCGTCGTAGCTCCAGTGCATCTCGGCGGCGTGGCGCACCAGCGACTCGATCTCGTTGCGGGTGAGCTTCAGCGGCACCGAGGCCAGGCTGCGCAGTTCGGTCTTGGTGTATTCGTCGATCACCTGGCCCAGGGGCAGCACGAACAGTCGCGACGGGTAGCCGCCGGTGAGGCCGCTCCAGGTGGACAGCTGCACGTCGTTGACGAAGGCGCGGTACGACAGCACCAGGCTGCGGTCCAGGTCCAGGCGGCAGTCCGGGCCGCGTGGCCGGCCGGGGGCGCAGATCACCAGGCGGATCATGCTGTGGCCCCAGCGGCTCACCCAGTTCTGGTTGGCCTCGGCCAGCAGGTAGTCCACCTCGTACACGCGCTCGGGGTCGATGCTGCCCAAGGGCGTGCGGCCGAAGTCATTGCCGGCGTTGAGGAACGGCAGGGCAGCCTGGCATGGGGTGGGGTTGGCCGGGGCCCAGCCGAAGTGGTTCTTGTAGTACTCGTACAGCTCCGGGCGGCGGCAGCCGTATTCGGGGTCCAGCAGGAAGTACTCCATGTTCACCGCCACGAATTCCAGCGGGTTGGTGACTTCATAGATGTCGGGGCTGCGCACGACCTGGCGGTTGGGGTCGTCGCGTTCGCCGCGCTTGCCGACCGATTGCGGCCAGCCGGCCAGGTCCAGCAGGCGCGGGTCGTCGCTGAGGGTGAAGCGGCGCTCGGTCTGGCCGCGGCATTCGCCCGGCAGGCCCACCTGGCCGAGGCTGGCGCTGTAGCGCTGGCAGCGGTTGAACAGAATACGGTCGGACTCGGGCCACAGGCGGGCGCGGTCGTAGATGTGGGTCAGCTCGTGCAGCACGGTGGCCAGCAGCTCTTCGCGCACGGTGCCGTGGGGGCGGTGAGTCTGGGTGGTGGCGGCGGTGCCATCCGTCAGGCTGGGCAGCAGCTTGACGTTGAGGTCGAGGCTGGAAACTGCCGCGGCCTGCCCGTAGGCGTTGTCGGGCATGTGCGCCGACCAGTCGACGTCGATGCGCCGGTCCAGCCGCTGCACGAAGCTGGGCGGCAGGTCGCGCATCGCTTCATCAAGCAACGCCTGGCTGGCCTGCTGTTGTTGCGCCGTCAGCCCTTCGGTCTGCAAGTGCAACTGCAAGGCGGCCTGCGCGCCCGTGCCAGTGAGCAACAGGGCGCAGGTCAGCAGCCAGGCGTTGAGGCACTTCACAGTGCGAGGATGGCCTGTGCGAGTTCCTGGTCGCTGGCGTCCTTGGCTTCCGGCACCTGGGCGCGCACGGCCACCAGGGCGGCTTCCAGTTGGGCGCCACGGATGGTGCCGTTGCTGGCCACGTAGCTGGCGGCGTCGTCCTGGGCGTCGCGTACCACTTTCGAGTCACGGATCGAGGTGGTGGTGTCGGAGGTGAAGTTGATGGTGCGGTTGGATGCACGCACGATCATGTTGCTGGTTTGCTGCAGGGTGTGCGCCGAAGCCACATCGGCCAGCAACAGCAGGCCCAGGGTGGCGGCAATCAACGGGGTACGCATGGGGGTGTCTCCAAGGACAGGGAGTAATTATTGGACGAGAATTGCCTGCGCCAGTTCAAGGTCGCTGGCATGAACGCCAGCGTGGTGCTGGCGCAGGTAACTGATCGCTGATTCCAGCCGCGCGCCGGCCAGTTGGCCGTCGGTGGCAACATAGGCCGCGGCGTCGTCCTGGGCGGCGCGCACCAGTTTGCGGTCGAACGGCGCAGTGGTCACCTGGCTGGTGATGTAGCCGCTGGCGACCACGCCCTGGGTGGTGGTGTCGAAGGCCAGGGCCTGGCACGACCAGGCGCTGGCGATCAGCGATGCAAGAGCAAGGAAACGGGAAAACGGAACACGCATAAGTCTAGAAACTACCTGACTGGCACTCGATCAGATGGCAACGATGGCCTGGGCCAGTTGCGCGTCGGTGGCCTGCAGCGCCGGGTTCTGCTGGCGGATGTAGGCGAACGCGCATTCCAGGCGTGCACCGCGTACGGCGCCCTGGCTGGCGACGAAGCTGGCGGCGTCGTCACGGGCCTCGAGCACGACCTTCTTGTCGCGCAGCGACGCGGTGGCGTCGGAGGTGGCGTCGCTGGTGGCCTTGGTGGCGCCCACGATGGCATCAGTGGTGACGATGAAGCTGGAGGCATGCGCGCCGCAGGACAGGGCCAGCAGCAGCGAGGCGCCAAGCAGACGGGAACGGATCATGGTCAATCTCCTGAGCGGACTAGGGCAAAAGTGCAGCACTTTACATCAGACGCACGTTGTACCGGCCGCGTTACGTCGCGGGTGCACGCGCATGTCAGACAATTGTTGCCGATTTAGTTCAGTGGGTGGAGATCTGAAACAGGAAGTTTCATATAATTTGAACTGTACTGGTGTTGTTGTGTGATTCACTGACTGTACCTGTAGCCGCTGCCGCCAGGCTGCGCTGGCCCTCCCCCACACTAAACATTTTCAGTGCATGCGAAGGCCAGCGCAGCCTTCGGCAGCGGCTACGAACCATTTAGCCAGGCCATAGAAACGACAAAGCCCGTCACTGTTGCCAGTGACGGGCTTCGATCGAATTCAGGTTGCTGGCAAAAACGGGCCAGCGGGGTGTTGCATCAGCGCCAGAAAGGCTTGCTCAGCTCTTCGCAACGCTGTGCTTCGCTGATACCAGCGTCGGCCAGCAGGCGGGCGTCCAGACGGGCCAGTTGATGGCGGCTGGCGATGCGGCGCTGCCACAGCATCAGGTTGCTGATAACGCGCAGTGGGAACGAAGTGCGGGTTTCTTCGGAGCTGTTCTGGAAAAGCAGGTCGGAACTGAGTGTACGTTCCATGGTTGACATCCTTCCGCTTGTGGCGGGCTTGGCTAGTTGGTTTCTACTGGTGCCTATGATCCTCCTGTGCAGTCAAGAAATGCAGGCACAGTTCATTTGTATTGTGAGGGTTCAGTTAACTGTTTAAGGGGACTGTTTGACCCAAAATCAGGCCAACTGTATCGGTCAGCACCTGAATGGTGCATTTTTGATCAATTTCGAGGTTTCGGAGGGGCTTGAGGCGGGACTTTTACCGGTACAGCAGTACAGATTTAGAAAGTATCTTTGAACAGTTGGGCAACTGATGCGCTATTGCCTTGCATCAGCTGCCAACTGTGTTGCCTCACACGGCCAGCATGCGCCCGGTTTCTTCCAGGTTGCTGTGCCATTGCAGGGCGTCGCGCAGGATGTGCGGGGTGTGGCCGCCACGGGCGCAGGCTGCTTCGAAGTACTCGTTCAGCGCGGCGCGGTAGCTTGGGTGCACGCAGTTGTCGATGATCGCCCGGGCGCGCTCGCGCGGCGCCAGGCCGCGCAGGTCGGCCAGGCCCACCTCGGTGACGAGGATGTCCACGTCATGTTCGGTGTGGTCGACGTGGCTGACCATGGGCACCACGCTGGAAATGGCGCCGCCCTTGGCGATCGACTTGGTGACGAAGATGGCCAGGTGGGCGTTGCGGGCAAAGTCGCCCGAGCCGCCGATGCCGTTCATCATTTTGGTCCCGCACACGTGGGTGGAGTTGACGTTGCCGTACAGGTCGAACTCCAATGCGGTGTTGATGCCGATGATGCCCAGGCGACGGATCACTTCCGGGTGGTTGGAGATTTCCTGCGGGCGCAGCACCAGGCGCGACTTGTAGCGGTTGAAGTCGCTGAACACCTCGGCGTGCTTCTTGGCCGACAGGGTCATGGAGCTGCCCGAGGCGAATTCCAGCTTGCCGGCGTCGAACAGGTCGAAGGTCGAGTCCTGCAGTACTTCGGAGTACATGGTCAGGTTCTCGAACGGCGAGTCCACCAGGCCGCACATCACGGCGTTGGCGATGGTGCCGATGCCCGCTTGCAGCGGCATCAGGCTGTTGGTCAGGCGCCCTTCGGCCACTTCGCTCTTGAAGAAGTCCACCAGGTGGTCGGCGATGGCCTGGGTCTCGTCGTCCGGCGGCAGCACGGTGGACGGCGAGTCGGGCTGGTTGCTGATGACGATGCCGACGATCTTCGCCGGGTCGATCTTCACCGCGCCGCTGCCGATGCGGCTGTCAGCCTTCAGCACCGGAATAGGCAGGCGCGTCGGGCGGTAGCTGGGGATGTAGACGTCGTGCAGGCCTTCGAGCTCCAGGGGCTGCGACAGGTTGATTTCGACGATCACTTCCTTCGCCAGGATGGCGAAGCTGGCGGAGTTGCCCACCGAGGTGCTGAGCACCAGATGGCCTTCCTCGGTGATAGCTACGCACTCGATCACGGCCAGGTCCACCGGCTTGATCTGGCGGTTGCGCAGCTGCTCGACGGTGTCGGACAGGTGCTGGTCGATGAACATCACCTTGCCGTCGTTGATGGCCTTGCGCAGGGTGCTGTCGACCTGGAACGGCATGCGCCGGGCCAGCACGCCGGCCTCGGTCAGCTGCTTGTCCAGGTCATTGCCCAGGCTGGCGCCGGTCATCAGGGTGATCTGCAGCGGTGTCTGCTTGGCGCGCTCGGCCAGTGCATGGGGCACGGCCTTGGCTTCGCCTGCGCGGGTAAAGCCGCTCATGCCGACGGTCATGCCGTCCTTGATCAGGGCAGCGGCATCAGCCGCACTCATCACCTTGCTCTGCAAGGCGTCCAAGCGGATACGGTCACGGTACATGTTTTGTTATCTCGGGTAGCGGAGCTGTTGCGCAGTCTAGTGATTTGAAAAAAATTCGTCCCACGACTTAGGTCGTAAACCCAGGCCGGCGGGGGCGTTTCTAAGACCAAGGTATATCGGAAATAAAAAACCCCAGCCTAACCAGCGCCGGGGTTTTGGGTATTGCCGTGGATCAAGCCGTCATTCGACAGCCTTGACCATGTCCTCGATGACCTTCTTCGCGTCACCGAACACCATCATGGTCTTGTCCAGGTAGAACAGTTCGTTGTCCAGGCCGGCGTAGCCGCTGGCCATCGAGCGCTTGTTGACGATGATGGTCTTGGCCTTGAAGGCTTCCAGGATCGGCATGCCGGCGATCGGCGACTTCGGATCGTTCTTGGCGGCAGGGTTGACCACGTCGTTGGCACCCAGCACCAGCACCACGTCGGCCTGGCCGAACTCGGAGTTGATGTCGTCCATCTCGAACACCTGGTCGTACGGCACTTCGGCCTCGGCCAGCAGTACGTTCATGTGGCCAGGCATACGGCCGGCAACCGGGTGGATCGCGTACTTCACGGTCACGCCGTTGTGGGTCAGCTTCTCGGTCAGCTCTTTCAGCGCGTGCTGGGCACGAGCCACTGCCAGGCCGTAGCCCGGGACGATGATCACGGTGTCGGCGTTGGTCAGCAGGAAGGTGGCGTCGTCAGCCGAACCGGATTTCACCGGGCGGGCTTCTTTCGAGCCGGCTGGGCCGCCAACGTCGGTCGCGCCGCCGAAGCCGCCGCCGATCACGTTGAAGAACGAGCGGTTCATGGCCTTGCACATGATGTACGACAGGATCGCACCCGACGAACCCACCAGGGAGCCGGCGATGATCAGCATCGAGTTGTTCAGCGAGAAGCCGATACCGGCGGCCGCCCAACCCGAGTAGCTGTTGAGCATCGACACGACTACCGGCATGTCGGCGCCGCCGATCGGGATGATGATCAGCACGCCCATCACGAACGCCAGGGCCAGCATCAGCGCGAAGGCGCCGTAGCTGCCGGTGAACATGAAGGTCAGGCCCAGGGCCAGGGTAGCCAGGCCCAATACCAGGTTCAGCTTGTGCTGACCGGCGAACTGTACCGGTGCGCCCTGGAACAGGCGGAACTTGTACTTGCCCGACAGCTTGCCGAAGGCGATCACCGAACCGGAGAAGGTGATGGCACCGATGGCCGCACCCAGGAACAGCTCAAGGCGGTTACCCGTAGGGATGGCGTCGCCCAGGGCCGGGACGATGCCCAGCGACTGTGGCTCGACCACGGCGGCAATGGCGATGAACACCGCGGCCAGGCCGATCATGCTGTGCATGAAGGCGACCAGCTCGGGCATCTTGGTCATTTCCACGCGCTTGGCCATGATCGAACCGGCGGTGCCGCCGACCAGCAGGCCGACGATCACGTAGGCGATACCGCCGGTAGCCAGCTCGGCGCCCAGCTTGTAGATCAGGCCAACGGTGGTCAGCACGGCCAGGGTCATGCCCAGCATGCCGAACATATTGCCGCGACGCGACGTGGTCGGGTGCGACAGGCCCTTGAGCGCCTGGATGAAGCAGATCGAGGCTACAAGGTACAGAAGAGTGACGAGGTTCATGCTCATGTTACTTTTTCACCTCGGCGGACGCTTTCGGCGCCTTCTTCTTGAACATTTCCAGCATGCGGCGCGTCACCAGGAAGCCACCGAATACGTTGACCGCGGCCAGGGCCACGGCCAGGGTGCCCATGATCTTGCCCAGCGGGGTCACGGTCAGGGCGGCAGCCAGCATGGCGCCAACGATGACGATGGCCGAGATGGCGTTGGTAACGGCCATCAGCGGGGTGTGCAGGGCAGGTGTGACGTTCCAGACCACGTGGTAGCCGACGTAGATCGCCAGCACGAAGATGATCAGGTTATAGACGCCGTGGGAGATCAGCATGTCTTCCATTGTTATTGTCCTCAGCCGTTCTTGCGGATGACTTGGCCGTCGCGGCACATCAGGCACGCAGCGACGATGTCGTCTTCAAGGTTGATCGTGAACTGGCCGTCCTTGTCGAACACCAGCTTCATGAAGTCCAGCAGGTTGCGTGCGTACAGCGCCGAGGCATCGGCACCGACCATGGCAGCCAGGTTGGTGGGGCCACAGATGATCACGCCGTTCTCGACCACTACCTGGTCGGCCACGGTCAGCGGGCAGTTGCCGCCTTGTGCGGCGGCCAGGTCGATGACCACCGAGCCTGGTTTCATCTGCGCGACGGTTTCGGCGCTCAGCAGGGTCGGCGCCTTGCGGCCCGGGATCAGCGCGGTGGTGATGACGATGTCGGAGGCCTTGGCGCGTTCGTGCACGGCCTGGGCCTGGCGCTGCATCCAGCTGGCCGGCATCGGGCGGGCGTAACCGCCGACGCCTTCGGCGCATTCGCGCTCTTCGTCCGTCTCGTACGGCACATCGATGAACTTGGCGCCCAGCGACTCGATCTGCTCCTTCACCGCAGGACGCACGTCCGACGCCTCGATCACCGCACCCAGGCGCTTGGCCGTGGCGATGGCCTGCAGGCCGGCAACACCGGCGCCCAGGATCAGCACGCGGGCAGCCTTCACGGTGCCGGCGGCGGTCATCAGCATAGGCATGAAGCGCGGGTAGTGATGGGCGGCCAGCAGCACGGCTTTATAGCCGGCGATGTTGGCCTGCGAGCTCAGCACGTCCAGGCTCTGCGCGCGGGAAGTACGCGGGGCGGCTTCCAGGGCAAAGGCGGTAATGCCGCGTTCGGCCATCTTGGCGATGGTTTCGTTGTTGAACGGGTTGAGCATGCCGACCAGAACGGTGCCGCTCTTGATCTGCGCCAGCTCTGCGTCGTTGGGGGCAACCACCTTCAGGATCAGCTCGGCACCGAAGGCATCGGCAGCGCTGCCAATGACTGCGCCGGCGGCTTCATAGGCGCTGTCGGTCACGCTGGCATTGACGCCGGCGCCACTCTGGACAGTGACCTTGTGGCCTTGGCCAATCAGTTTCTTGATGGTTTCCGGGGTTGCAGCAACCCGTGTTTCGCCCGTCTGCGTTTCGAGAGGAACACCAATGTGCACGTCAAATCTCCTGCTTGATCTTATTGAGTTAACCAGCGCACTACGGATGGCGCATCTGGGGCGGCCGATCAGCACGATCCCGCCTGATTGCGGCGGGGCGCGGCATTTTGCAGGCGTTATTGCAGGCCTTCAACCAGTTATGAAGGGTGACGGACGAAACACTACAAGTCACCCTGTGACCGATTGCCGCAACATACCCGGTCGAGCCCCGATGGCTCGGGCTTTCCAGCTTTTCTGTAGGGATTTAATATTTTTTTACATTGTTCCGGTGAATAGCGCGAAATGACCCGGAAAAAGGGCTGTAGGCCATGTAGAACGGGGTGTTCAGCAAATTTTACAGGCAGCCATACCAGTCTTCGTAAAAACGACATTTCCTTACATCTGTAGGTTTCCATGTTTATGGACTACATAGTTACTTTTGAGCCTTTTCCTTGATGCTCAACTACATAGCGAATCGACTCGGCCACCAGCCAATCACGAAACGCCTTCATCGAGGCGGATTCGACCTTGCGCTCGGCAATCATCAGGTAGTAAGCCTTGTGGCTAGCCAGCGCGTGGGCGTTGGCAACCACCAGCCTGCCCTCCTCCAGCTCGCGCTGGATCAGGAATGGCGGGATCAGCGCAATACCCATGTCGTGCATGGCAGCCTGGGAAAGCATGGAGAATAGTTCATAGCGCGGGCCTGTCATGTCGCGGCTCACGTTCATTCCCAGGCTGTTGAACCACTGGCGCCAGGCGTAGGGGCGCGTGGTCTGTTGCAGCAGTGGCAGCTGGGCGATGGCCTGGGCGTCAAGCTGTGCCCTGCCCGCCAACAGCGCCGGGCTGCACACCGGCACCGGGTTCTCGCCCATCAGCCGGTGGGCCTGGGTGCCGGGCCAGTCGGCGTCGCCGAAATAGATGGCGGCGTCGAAGGGGGTGTCGGCAAACAGGAATGGCCGGGTGCGGTTGGTGAGGTTCACCGTGATGTCCGGGTGCTCGCGCTGGAAGCCCTTGAGCCTGGGCAGCAGCCACTGGGTGCCAAAGGTGGGCACTACGGCCAGCTCGATGGTATTGCTGCCCTGCTGGCCCATCACCGACAGCGTGTCGCGTTCCACGGCGTCCAGCTGGGTGGCGACCTGGCGGCTGTAGGACAGGCCGGCCTCGGTCAGTTTCACGCCGCGGCGCGAACGCTGGAACAGTTCGACATTGAGGAACGCTTCCAGGCCGCCTATCTGCCGGCACACGGCGCCTTGGGTGAGGGAAAGCTCCTGGGCAGCCTTGGTAAAACTTTCGTGGCGCGCAGCGGCTTCGAAGCAGATGAGCGCGGTGGTGCTGGGGATTTTGCGGCGCATGTACGGCAACCTCACAAGTGGAGGCGCTTATTGGGCTTTTATCGCCTCTCGGAGTGAGAAATTAGCACAAGGCTATGCGAAATCCTCGTTTGTCCCCTGCCCTATCGGCGCCTAGCATCAAGGTATTCCTATTCATTTACGACGAGGACACTTCATGGGCGCCAAGGCCAGCTTCAATTGGATCGATCCGCTGCTGCTCGACCAGCAGCTCAGCGAAGAAGAACGCATGGTGCGCGACAGCGCCCAGCAGTTCGCCCAGGGCAAATTGGCGCCGCGGGTGCTGGAAGCGTTTCGTCACGAAAAGACCGACCCGGCCATCTTCCGCGAGATGGGCGAGATCGGCCTGCTGGGCGCGACCATTCCCGAGCAGTACGGCGGCAGCGGTCTCAACTACGTGTGCTACGGTCTGATTGCCCGTGAGGTGGAGCGTGTGGACTCCGGCTACCGCTCGATGATGAGCGTCCAGAGCTCGCTGGTGATGGTGCCGATCAACGAGTTCGGCACCGAGGCGCAGAAGCAGAAATACCTGCCCAAGCTGGCCAGTGGCGAGTGGATCGGCTGCTTCGGCCTGACCGAGCCCAACCATGGCTCCGACCCGGGCGCCATGATCACCCGTGCCCGCTCGGTGGAAGGCGGCTACCGCCTGACCGGCAGCAAGATGTGGATCACCAACAGCCCCATCGCCGATGTGTTTGTGGTGTGGGCCAAGGATGATGCCGGCGATATTCGTGGCTTCGTGCTGGAAAAGGGCTGGCAGGGCCTCAGCGCCCCTGCCATTCATGGCAAGGTCGGCCTGCGTGCATCCATCACCGGCGAGATCGTCATGGATAACGTGTTCGTCCCTGAAGAAAACATCTTCCCCGACGTGCGCGGCCTCAAGGGCCCGTTCACCTGCCTGAACTCGGCGCGTTACGGTATCTCATGGGGTGCGCTGGGTGCGGCAGAGTTCTGCTGGCACACCGCGCGCCAGTACACCCTGGATCGCCAGCAGTTTGGGCGCCCGTTGGCGGCCAACCAGCTGATCCAGAAGAAGCTGGCCGATATGCAGACCGAGATCACCCTGGCCCTGCAGGGTTGCCTGCGCCTGGGGCGCATGAAGGACGAAGGCACGGCGGCGGTGGAAATTACCTCGATCATGAAGCGCAACTCCTGCGGCAAGTCCCTGGACATCGCCCGGATGGCTCGCGACATGATGGGCGGCAACGGCATCTCCGATGAGTTCGGCGTGGCTCGTCACCTGGTCAACCTCGAGGTGGTCAACACCTATGAGGGCACCCATGACGTGCATGCACTGATCCTTGGGCGTGCGCAGACCGGCATCCAGGCGTTCTATTAATAGAAGGAGCCGGGCCATGGGTGCGCTATCACATCTTAGGGTGCTGGATTTGTCGCGTGTGCTGGCCGGCCCTTGGGCCGGGCAGATCCTCGCCGACCTGGGGGCCGAGGTCATCAAGGTCGAGCGCCCAGGCAACGGCGACGACACGCGCGCCTGGGGTCCGCCCTTCCTGCGCGATATAGAAGGCGAGAACACCAGCGAGGCTGCCTACTACCTGTCCGCCAACCGCAACAAGCAATCGGTGACCATCGATTTCACCCAGCCCGAGGGCCAGCGCCTGGTGCGCGAGCTGGCAGCGAAGTCGGATATCGTCATCGAGAACTTCAAGGTGGGTGGCCTGGCAGCCTATGGGTTGGACTATGCCTCGTTGCAGGCGGTGAACCCGCAGCTTATCTATTGCTCGATCACCGGCTTCGGCCAGACCGGCCCCTACGCCAAGCGCGCGGGCTATGACTTCATGATTCAGGGGCTGGGCGGGCTGATGAGCCTGACCGGTCGCCCCGAGGGAGATGAAGGCGCCGGGCCGGTGAAAGTCGGCGTGGCCTTGACCGACATCCTCACCGGCCTCTATTCCACCGTCGCCATCCTGGCCGCCCTCGCCCACCGTGACCAGCATGGCGGCGGCCAGCACATCGACATGGCGTTGCTGGACGTGCAGGTAGCCTGCCTGGCCAACCAGGCCATGAACTACCTCACCACCGGCGTGGCACCGAAACGGCTGGGCAATGCGCACCCTAATATAGTGCCGTATCAGGACTTTCCTACGGCCGATGGGGATTTCATCCTTACCGTGGGGAACGACAGCCAGTTCCGCAAGTTCGCCGAGGTGGCTGGGCAGCCGCAGTGGGCTGTTGATCCGCGTTTCCTGACCAACAAGCTGCGGGTGGCCAACCGTGCCGAATTGATCCCGCTGATTCGCCAGGCCACGGTGTTCAAGACCACGGCGCAGTGGGTGGCCCAGCTGGAGCAGGCAGGCGTGCCCTGCGGGCCGATCAATGATCTCGCCCAGGTGTTCGCCGATCCCCAGGTGCAGGCCCGCGGGCTGGCAGTGGAGCTGCCCCATGCCTTGGCGGGCATCGTCCCACAGGTGGCGTCCCCAATTCGGCTGTCGGAGACGCCAGTGGAGTACAGGCGTGCCCCGCCGCTGTTGGGGGAGCATACGGCGGAGGTGTTGGGGCGGGTGTTGGGGATTGGTGGGGAGGCGTTGGAGCGGTTGCGGGGGGATGGGGTGGTTTGAGGGGCTTCTATATATAGGTGGGGGATTGGGGGACGGCCGCCAGGTGCCAGTCGTTGTTTTTCTAGCGCCCTTGAGATCGAGCGCCGCCCGCGCGGCGCATCGCGGGCAAGCCCGGCTCCTACATCTGTTTCGGGCCAGTCATGGCAGTGCCATCACCTTGCCCGCCTTGTTTGCCCACTGCAAATCTCCATTGGTACCACCAAGGCGGCCCCGGGAGATGCCACTGACATAATTGGCCCGAAACAAACGGGTAGCACCGGCGGGGCGGCCATCCGCCGCAGGCCGGGTCGCGCCGCGCGGGCGGCGCTCGATCTCGTGAGGCATGAAATCCTCAAGGCATGCACCTGGTGGCCTTCATATGGTGGCCCGTGGGGAAGCTTTTGACTTTAAAGACAATTTGTTGAAAACAACGCTTGACGCCCCCGCAGATCTCTCTATAATTCGCCCCACTTCCGGCGCAACCGAAACGGA
>NZ_CP133165.1:3780000-4425000 GCF_047947025.1 Pseudomonas sp. App30
CTTCGGGGAGTCGGCAAACAGACTGTGATCCGGAGATGTCTGAATGGGGGAACCCAGCCATCATAAGATGGTTATCTTGTACTGAATACATAGGTGCAAGAGGCGAACCAGGGGAACTGAAACATCTAAGTACCCTGAGGAAAAGAAATCAACCGAGATTCCCTTAGTAGTGGCGAGCGAACGGGGACCAGCCCTTAAGTGGCTTTGAGATTAGCGGAACGCTCTGGAAAGTGCGGCCATAGTGGGTGATAGCCCTGTACGCGAAAATCTCTTAGTCATGAAATCGAGTAGGACGGAGCACGAGAAACTTTGTCTGAATATGGGGGGACCATCCTCCAAGGCTAAATACTACTGACTGACCGATAGTGAACTAGTACCGTGAGGGAAAGGCGAAAAGAACCCCGGAGAGGGGAGTGAAATAGATCCTGAAACCGTATGCGTACAAGCAGTGGGAGCAGACTTTGTTCTGTGACTGCGTACCTTTTGTATAATGGGTCAGCGACTTATATTCAGTGGCGAGCTTAACCGAATAGGGGAGGCGTAGCGAAAGCGAGTCTTAATAGGGCGTTTAGTCGCTGGGTATAGACCCGAAACCGGGCGATCTATCCATGGGCAGGTTGAAGGTTAGGTAACACTGACTGGAGGACCGAACCGACTACCGTTGAAAAGTTAGCGGATGACCTGTGGATCGGAGTGAAAGGCTAATCAAGCTCGGAGATAGCTGGTTCTCCTCGAAAGCTATTTAGGTAGCGCCTCATGTATCACTGTAGGGGGTAGAGCACTGTTTCGGCTAGGGGGTCATCCCGACTTACCAAACCGATGCAAACTCCGAATACCTACAAGTGCCGAGCATGGGAGACACACGGCGGGTGCTAACGTCCGTCGTGAAAAGGGAAACAACCCAGACCGTCAGCTAAGGTCCCAAAGTCATGGTTAAGTGGGAAACGATGTGGGAAGGCTTAGACAGCTAGGAGGTTGGCTTAGAAGCAGCCACCCTTTAAAGAAAGCGTAATAGCTCACTAGTCGAGTCGGCCTGCGCGGAAGATGTAACGGGGCTCAAACCATGCACCGAAGCTACGGGTATCACCTTTGGGTGATGCGGTAGAGGAGCGTTCTGTAAGCCTGTGAAGGTGAGTTGAGAAGCTTGCTGGAGGTATCAGAAGTGCGAATGCTGACATGAGTAACGACAATGGGTGTGAAAAACACCCACGCCGAAAGACCAAGGTTTCCTGCGCAACGTTAATCGACGCAGGGTTAGTCGGTCCCTAAGGCGAGGCTGAAAAGCGTAGTCGATGGAAAACAGGTTAATATTCCTGTACTTCCGGTTATTGCGATGGAGGGACGGAGAAGGCTAGGCCAGCTTGGCGTTGGTTGTCCAAGTTTAAGGTGGTAGGCTGGAATCTTAGGTAAATCCGGGATTCTAAGGCCGAGAGCTGATGACGAGTTGCCTTTAGGCGACGAAGTGGTTGATGCCATGCTTCCAAGAAAAGCTTCTAAGCTTCAGATAACCGGGAACCGTACCCCAAACCGACACAGGTGGTTGGGTAGAGAATACCAAGGCGCTTGAGAGAACTCGGGTGAAGGAACTAGGCAAAATGGCACCGTAACTTCGGGAGAAGGTGCGCCGGTGAGGGTGAAGGACTTGCTCCGTAAGCCCATGCCGGTCGAAGATACCAGGCCGCTGCGACTGTTTATTAAAAACACAGCACTCTGCAAACACGAAAGTGGACGTATAGGGTGTGACGCCTGCCCGGTGCCGGAAGGTTAATTGATGGGGTTAGCTAACGCGAAGCTCTTGATCGAAGCCCCGGTAAACGGCGGCCGTAACTATAACGGTCCTAAGGTAGCGAAATTCCTTGTCGGGTAAGTTCCGACCTGCACGAATGGCGTAACGATGGCGGCGCTGTCTCCACCCGAGACTCAGTGAAATTGAAATCGCTGTGAAGATGCAGTGTATCCGCGGCTAGACGGAAAGACCCCGTGAACCTTTACTATAGCTTTGCACTGGACTTTGAATTTGCTTGTGTAGGATAGGTGGGAGGCTTTGAAGCGTGGACGCCAGTTCGCGTGGAGCCATCCTTGAAATACCACCCTGGCAACTTTGAGGTTCTAACTCAGGTCCGTTATCCGGATCGAGGACAGTGTATGGTGGGTAGTTTGACTGGGGCGGTCTCCTCCTAAAGAGTAACGGAGGAGTACGAAGGTGCGCTCAGACCGGTCGGAAATCGGTCGTAGAGTATAAAGGCAAAAGCGCGCTTGACTGCGAGACAGACACGTCGAGCAGGTACGAAAGTAGGTCTTAGTGATCCGGTGGTTCTGTATGGAAGGGCCATCGCTCAACGGATAAAAGGTACTCCGGGGATAACAGGCTGATACCGCCCAAGAGTTCATATCGACGGCGGTGTTTGGCACCTCGATGTCGGCTCATCACATCCTGGGGCTGAAGCCGGTCCCAAGGGTATGGCTGTTCGCCATTTAAAGTGGTACGCGAGCTGGGTTTAGAACGTCGTGAGACAGTTCGGTCCCTATCTGCCGTGGACGTTTGAGATTTGAGAGGGGCTGCTCCTAGTACGAGAGGACCGGAGTGGACGAACCTCTGGTGTTCCGGTTGTCACGCCAGTGGCATTGCCGGGTAGCTATGTTCGGAAAAGATAACCGCTGAAAGCATCTAAGCGGGAAACTTGCCTCAAGATGAGATCTCACTGGAACCTTGAGTTCCCTAAAGGGCCGTCGAAGACTACGACGTTGATAGGTTGGGTGTGTAAGCGCTGTGAGGCGTTGAGCTAACCAATACTAATTGCCCGTGAGGCTTGACCATATAACACCCAAGCAATTTGCGTCGAACGACCAGATTGCGGTGTTGTGAAGATGATACGAACCGAAAGTTTGCTGATTCACAAATACCATCACATACCCGATTCGCTGGAATGCCTCCCAAAGGGCATCCTAGCTACAGAATTTCTTGACGACCATAGAGCATTGGAACCACCTGATCCCATCCCGAACTCAGCAGTGAAACGATGCATCGCCGATGGTAGTGTGGGGTTTCCCCATGTGAGAGTAGGTCATCGTCAAGATTAAATTCCGAAACCCCCATCTGCTAACGCAGGTGGGGGTTTTGTCTTTTAGTAGAAGCTCCATCATTTTTGGCTGGAACGTCACTGCGGTGACGGATCGGCACACAGAGTTTCTTGACGACCATAGAGCATTGGAACCACCTGATCCCATCCCGAACTCAGCAGTGAAACGATGCATCGCCGATGGTAGTGTGGGGTTTCCCCATGTGAGAGTAGGTCATCGTCAAGATTGAATTCCGAAACCCCCGTCTGCTAGCGCAGACGGGGGTTTTGTCGTTATGGGCTGCGCAAAATCTTCCGCAGCAGCGGCCCCGCGCAATGGCTGACACCCCATAGGCCCCGGACGCAGCCTTCGGCAGCTGCTACGCGGTACACGGCCGCAGGCCGCGTCATGGCCCCCGCGCAATGGCTGACACCCCAGAGGCCCCGGACGCAGCCTTCGGCAGCTGCTACGCGGTACACGGCACCTGTAGCAGCGGCCGCAGGCCGCGTCATGGACCACGCGCAATGGCTGACATCCCATAGGCCCCGGACGCAGCCTTCGGCAGCTGCTACGGGGACACGGCACCTGTAGCAGCGGCCGCAGGCCGCGTCATGGACCACGCGCAATGGCTGACACCCCATAGGCCCCGGACGCAGCCTTCGGCAGCTGCTACGGGGTACACGGCACTTGTAGCAGCGGCCGCAGGCCGCGTCATGGACCACGCGCAATGGCTGACATCCCATAGGCCCCGTACGCAGCCTTCGGCACCTGTAGTAGCCGCCCCATTCCTTACCCAAACGCCAGGCAAAAAAAAGGGCCCGCGGGACAAGCCCGGGGCCCTCAAAAGGTGAGAGGTGTCTAGTCCCTCGACCTGGTGAGCGGTGTAGCAGCGCGTGGTGGTGAAGGTCAGGCCTTCAGCGGCACCAGGCGTGGAGCAATCATGTTTTCTGGGCGCAGGATGTCTTCCAGGCTGGCTTCGTCCAGCAGGCCTTCCTCACGCACCAGTTCCAGTACGCCGCGGCCGGTTTCCAGCGCGATGCGGGCGATACGGGTGGCGTTCTCGTAGCCGATGTACGGGTTCAGCGCGGTGACCAGGCCGATCGAGTGCTCGACCAGTTCGCGGCAGCGCTTTTCGTTGGCAGTGATGCCGACGATGCAGTGCTCGCGCAGCATGTCCATGGCGCGTTGCAGCAGGCGGATCGAGTCGAAGATCTTGTAGGCGATCAGCGGCTCCATCACGTTCAACTGCAGCTGGCCACCTTCGGCAGCGATGGTCAGGGCCAGGTCGTTGCCCATGATTTCGAAGGCACACATGTTCACGGCCTCCGGGATCACCGGGTTGACCTTGCCTGGCATGATCGAGCTGCCTGGCTGACGCGCTGGCAAGTTGATCTCGTTGATGCCAGTGCGCGGGCCGCTGGACAGCAGGCGCAGGTCGTTGCAGATCTTCGACAGCTTCACCGCGGTGCGCTTGAGCATGCCGGAGAACAGCACGAAGGCACCCATGTCGGAGGTGGCTTCGATCAGGTCGGCAGCCGGTACCAGCGGCTGGCCGCTGATGGTGGCCAGGCGCGATACGGCCAGGGCCTGGTAGCGCGGGTCGGCGTTGATGCCGGTGCCGATGGCGGTACCGCCCAGGTTGACTTCGGTCAGCAGCTCCGGCGCCAGGCTGCGCAGACGGTTGAGGTCTTCGGTCAGCGTGGTGGCGAACGCGTGGAATTCCTGGCCCAGGGTCATCGGTACCGCGTCCTGCAGCTGGGTACGGCCCATCTTCAGTACGTGGGAGAACTCCTGGCCCTTGGCCGAGAAGGCCTGGATCAGGCTGTCGAGGCTGGCCAGCAAGGCGTCGTGACCCAGCAGCAGACCCAGGCGGATCGCGGTAGGGTAGGCGTCGTTGGTCGACTGCGCCATGTTCACGTCGTTGTTGGGGTGCAGGTATTTGTACTCGCCCTTGCTGTGGCCCATGGCCTCCAGCGCGATGTTGGCGATGACTTCGTTGGCATTCATGTTAGTCGAAGTGCCAGCGCCGCCTTGAATCATGTCCACCACGAACTGCTCGTGGAAGTCACCGCGGATCAGGCGAGCACAGGCTTCGCTGATGGCGGCGTGCTTGGCATCGCTGAGGTGGCCCAGCTCGCGGTTGGCGTCGGCAGCGGCCTGTTTGACCATGGCCAGGCCCACGACCAGCTTGGGGTAGTGCGAGATCGGAACGCCCGAGAGGCGGAAGTTGGTAACCGCTCGCAGGGTCTGGATGCCGTAGTACGCTTCAGCGGGGACTTCGAGAACGCCAAGCAGGTCTTTTTCGATGCGCGGTGATGCAGCGGAGGACATGATAGAGATAATCTCAATGTGGACCCGGCATGTGCCGGAACGCTGCCAATGCTAGGCTTGTGACCAATCGTCGGCCAATGCTGTTAGACACTGCCCTATGCATAAACGGCATAATAGGTCGTGTGACGCATCAGTCGTCCAGAACGTAAGGCGCCCCGGAGGTCGCTGATGAATCTTGAGAGTAAATGGCTGGAGGACTTCAGTGCCCTGGCCGCCACCCGCAGCTTTTCCCAGGCTGCGGAGCGCCGTTTTGTCACGCAGCCCGCGTTTAGCCGCAGAATCCGCAGCCTTGAGGCTGCCCTGGGGCTGCAATTGGTCAACCGCTCGCGCACGCCCATCGAGCTGACGGCGGCTGGCCAGCTGTTCCTGGTGACCGCGAGAACCGTGGTGGAACAATTGGGCGAAGTCTTGCGTCATTTGCATCACTTGGAGGGCGGGCAGGGCGAGGTCATGCAGGTGGCTGCCGCCCACTCCCTGGCCCTGGGCTTCTTCCCCAGTTGGATCGCGCAGCTGCGTAATGAAGGCCTGAACATCGCCACGCGGCTGGTGGCCACCAACGTCGGTGACGCCGTGCATGCTTTGCGCGAAGGTGGCTGCGACCTGATGCTGGCCTTCTATGACCCGGACGCCGCGTTACAGATGGACGCCGAGATTTTCCCGTCGTTGCACCTGGGGCACACCGAAATGATCCCGGTCTGCGCCGTGGGGCCGGACGGCAAGCCGCTGTACGACCTGGAACACGACATCAGTTTTCCTCTATTGGGTTACAGCGCCGGCGCCTTCCTGGGCCGCTCGGTGAACCTGCTGCTGCGCCAGCGCAACCTGCGCTACACCACGGTGTATGAGACCGCCATGGCCGATAGCCTCAAGAGCATGGCCCTGGAAGGCCTGGGCATTGCCTGGGTGCCGCACCTGAGCGCCAAGGCCGAGCTCAAGCGGGGCGAGCTGGTAGTGTGCGGCGGCCCGCAGTGGCACGTGCCACTGGAGATTCGCCTGTACCGCTGCGCACTGGTGAGGAAGGCCAATGTGCGCCTGCTGTGGCGCAAGCTGGAGGGCGGCGCGGCTGCGGGATAACTCGCCATGCGATTGAGCTTTGAATAATGATCCCTTAGGCTTGCGCGCTACATGGATAGCCGGCCTGATTCGAAGGCCGCAAAGGATTGATGAATGGCAAGCTTCTACGACTACTTCAAAGAAAATATGGAAAGCATGGGGCTGCCGGCGCCCGAATCGCTATTCGGTACCTTATCGGCGGCAGTAGGGACTGCTTCGACCCTACTTACCCAGATTGACAAGTTTGGCAAGACGGTCACCCTGGGTGAGTTGATCAGTGCAGGGACCCGTCTGGAAAAGCTGGCGGTAATCGGTGCCTGTTCAGCCGCGTTTTACGTCGGCGCGGTCATTGGCAGTATCGCTGTTGCCACAGGCCGAAGCTTGTCGGGCGGCCTCTCGATTGCCGATGTTCTGGCCATTGCACGCGACAATAATCTGGAGCGACATTGGCTGAGCGCATGCCTCATCAAATTTCCTGGTGTGTACAAGCCTCAATTACCAGGCCGCCGGCATTATCTCAACGCCAAGGTTGTCGTATGAAGGACTCGATATTTCTAGTGGTCGCCGCGTCAGTCGTCGCCGTCTTGGCCTGGGGTTTTTGGCATAACCTGGGAACCGATGGATTTGCGCTACTGAACACGATCGCGTTGGTGGCCTTGGCCGGTGATAACTTCAGATTGCGTCGCCAACTTAAACGCCAGCCTTGAGCTGGCATTCGCTGCCCGCAAATCGCTGGTTTCGGATTGACTTTTAAGTCAGTAAAACCGCGGTTTTCAGCGCTGATAGAAGGTCTATTTATCCGCGATCTTTGCGGTATACTGCGCGGCCTTCGGTCGGTTTTGCCGGCCATAATTCGCATAACAAGCCACGCCGGTTTTCCTGCGTGGCTTGTTGTTTTTTGACGCGCCTGCGGGCGCCCAAGAGAAGAGGCTCGACGATGAGTGCACTGGTTGGCGTGATCATGGGCTCCAAGTCCGATTGGTCCACCCTTAGCCACACCGCCGATATGCTGGACAAGCTCGGTATTCCGTACGAAGTCACCGTGGTCTCGGCCCACCGTACGCCCGATTTGCTGTTCCAGTATGCCGAGGAAGCGGAAGGCCGCGGAATCGAAGTGATCATCGCCGGTGCCGGTGGCGCTGCCCACCTGCCAGGCATGTGCGCGGCCAAGACCCACCTGCCGGTGCTGGGCGTACCGGTGCAGTCCTCCATGCTCTCGGGCGTCGATTCGCTGCTGTCCATCGTGCAGATGCCGGCCGGCGTCCCGGTCGCCACCCTGGCCATCGGCAAGGCCGGCGCCATCAACGCCGCGCTGCTGTCGGCCAGCATCCTGGGCGCCAAGCACCCGCAATTCCACGCCGTGCTCAAGCAATTCCGCACTGAACAGACAGATAGCGTGCTGGAAAATCCAGACCCGCGTCAGGCCTGAGGCTCTTTCATGAAGATCGGTGTTATCGGTGGCGGCCAGCTGGGCCGCATGTTGGCCCTGGCGGGTACGCCGCTGGGTATGAACTTCGCTTTCCTGGACCCGGCGCCGGATGCCTGCGCCGCGCCCCTGGGCGAGCACCTGCGTGCCGACTACGGCGACCAGGACCACCTGCGCCAGCTGGCTGACGAAGTCGACCTGGTGACCTTCGAGTTCGAAAGCGTGCCGGCCGAGACCGTGGCGTTCCTGTCGCAGTTCGTGCCGGTATACCCGAGCGCCAACGCCCTGCGCATCGCCCGCGACCGCTGGTTCGAAAAGAGCATGTTCAAGGACCTGGGCGTGCCTACGCCGACGTTCGCCGACATCCAGTCGCAAGCCGACCTGGACGCCGCCGTAGCCAGCATCGGCCTGCCGGCCGTGCTCAAGACCCGCACCCTGGGTTACGACGGCAAGGGCCAGAAAGTGCTGCGTAGCCAGGCTGACGTCGAAGGCACCTTCGCCGAGCTGGGCAGCGTGCCATGCCTGCTGGAAGGCTTCGTGCCGTTCACCGGCGAAGTGTCGCTGATTGCCGTGCGCGCCCGCGACGGCGAGACCCGCTTCTACCCGCTGGTGCACAACACCCACGACAGCGGCATCCTGCGCCTGTCCGTGGCCAGCACCGACCACCCGTTGCAGGCTTTGGCCGAAGACTATGCCGGGCGCGTGCTCAAGCACCTGGACTACGTCGGCGTGCTGGCCTTCGAGTTCTTCGAGGTGGACGGTGGCCTGAAGGCCAACGAGATCGCCCCGCGCGTGCACAACTCCGGGCACTGGACCATCGAGGGCGCCGAGTGCAGCCAGTTCGAGAACCACCTGCGCGCCGTGGCTGGCCTGCCGCTGGGTTCGACCGCCAAGGTCGGCGAAAGCGCCATGCTCAACTTCATCGGTGAAGTGCCGCCTGTGGATAAGGTCATCGCCATCGACGACTGCCACCTGCATCACTACGGCAAGGCCTTCAAGGCTGGCCGCAAGGTGGGCCACGCCACCCTGCGCAGCGCCGACATGGCCACCCTGCAGCAACAGATCAAGGCAGTCGAAGCCCTGATCGGCGCCTGACAGGGAACCATCCTCCCCGCTGAGCCCTCTGATTGCAGGAAGCCAAAGCGCAACTAGGCTTTGGCTAATGCAGTCAATCAGAGGGTTTCACATGGGCATCATCGGCACCATCTTCATCGGCCTCATCGTTGGCTTGCTGGCACGCTTCCTCAAGCCCGGCGACGACAGCATGGGCTGGATCATGACCATCCTGCTGGGCATCGGCGGCTCCCTGGTAGCCACCTATGGAGGCCAGGCGCTGGGCATCTACCAGGCGGGTCAGGCAGCGGGCTTCATCGGTGCGGTGATCGGCGCGATCGTCCTGCTGGTGATCTACGGCATGATCAAGAAAAACGACTGACAATCGCCCAATGGCCCTCTCCGCTGGCACCTGGAGAGGGCTAGAATGCCCGACTCATTTTGTGTCGAGGCCCTTCATGCGCCGTATTCTTCTTGCCACCCTGCTCGTCTTCAGCGGCCTTGTTCACGCCGCGGAAAAACTCCCGGAAACCGACTGGCTGTCGCTCATGCCCAAGTCGGACCAGAAGGCCCTGGAGGCCATGCCGGAGATCACCCACAACACCCCAGAGGGCGACGGCAACTTCACCCACAAGGGCGGCCTGAAGCAGAGCAAGGGCCTGCCGGCGGTGATGTATTCGACCAAGACCGTGCCCGAGATGGATGGCAAGAACATCCGCATCGGCGGCTACCCAGTGCCCCTGGAGACCGACGCCAAGGGCCGTGCCACGGCGTTCTTCCTGGTGCCGTACCCAGGCGCCTGCATCCACGTGCCGCCACCGCCGCCGAACCAGATGATCCTGATTCGCTACCCCAAGGGCTTGAAGCTGGATGACATCTACACGCCGCTGTGGGCGATCGGCACGCTGAAAGTGGAGAAGGTCAGTAACGATATGGCCGACGCGGCCTACGCGATGGACGCATCGAAAGTGCGAGTAGTCGTAGAGTCCGACCTCTAACCCGTAGCAGCTGCCGCAGGCTGCGTCCCAGGCACCACGGTCGGGGCCGGACGCCGCCTGCGGCAGCTGCTACGGGGAGGTGTCAGAGCTTTTCGCTGACTACGGTGACGCCCAGGGTGTGCTCGGCACCTGGCAGCAACACCACCACGTCATCCATCACATTGGCGGTCTCGATGCACAGCATGCGCTGCCAGCCATCATCGGCCATGTCGTCGAGCTTCAACGCACGATCGATCCACGGGTTCCAGATGACCGCAGCGTTCGAGCCGCTGCTGGTCAGGCGCACGCGACGCTTCCAGACCGGGTCGACGATGGTCAGTTGCGCCGGCACCTGCTGGTAGATGCGGTCGGTTTCACCGGCAAAGCGCAGCTCGCTGGCCTGCTCGCGTACCTGCCAGTCTTCCAGGGTCTCGATGTACTTCAGGCCCGCCACGCCTTCCACATGCACGTCGCGCACGTCACTCACGGCGAAGTAGCTGTGCAGCGCCTGGCTGATGGTGACGGGCTCGTCGCCCAGGTTGGTGCTGGTCAGGCTGATGCCCAGGTGGTCGCCCAGCACGATGCTCAGCTTCAACGCCACCTTGTGCGGCCAGCCCGGCAGCTTGCCTTCGGCCTCGGGCAGGGTGAAGTCGATGCGCAGGTTGTCATCGGTGGCGCTGTCGATGCCGTGTAGCTGCCAGTCCATGGCCCGCACCAGGCCGTGGGTGGGCGCGGGCTCGGCCTTGTACATGGCCTGCACCGACTGCGGGTTGCGGGCGAAGATGCCGAACCACGGCCAGCACACCGGCACGCCGGCGCGCACGGGCGTGCCGTGCTTGAATACCGCCTTGTCGTTGAGCCATATCAGCGGCTGTTCGCCATCGCGTTGATAACTGAGGATCTGCGCGCCCTGTTGGGCGACCAGCAGTTCGGCACCGCTGTGGCTGATGCGCCAGCAGTTCAATTCATCCAGTTTGACCGACTCGACCTGGGGGGTAGACATGCGCAGTTCTCGCTTCCAATCCAATAGATATGCAGTTGACCCTGAAACAGCCGCCGAGTTTTCCGGCACTCAGCGCCGCGGCGGTACCGAACGGGTACGCCCGCTGCCGTCGATGGCCACGAACACGAATACTGCCTCGGTTACCTTGCGCCATTCGCTGGACAGCGGATCGTCGCTCCACACCTCGACCATCATCTGGATCGAGCTGCGGCCGATCTCCAGGGTCTGGGTATAGAAAGACAATTGCGCGCCCACTGCAACGGGTACCAGGAAGGCCATGCGATCGATGGCCACGGTAGCCACGCGGCCACCGGCGACTTTGCTGGCCATGGCGGTGCCGGCCAGGTCCATCTGCGCGACCAGCCAGCCACCGAAGATATCGCCGAAACCGTTGGTTTCACGGGGCAATGCGGTGATCTGCAAGGCGAGATCGCCTTGTGGGATAGGATCTTCTTGTTCGAGTTCAATCATGCCTGGGGTGCCTCTGACCCAAAAACTCTCAATAGCGTTGGCGTAATACGATGACGCCTCATATAAAACGATTCAGCTTCATACTACGCTGCTTTCGCCGGTAGAGGCGCTCCAAGGGTAACTCTGCGAAATCGGCTACCGCATATAGCGACGTTTTCGCACAAATACCTTGTAACCAAACAGAAAATTCCTACAGACGCGCAGTATATAGCGCGATAACAGTAGCGACGACCGTCCAAGTCTCACTTGGCGCTGGAAAACCACGATCAATGTGCTTTTTCGAGCAATTTGCTATCGTGCCCCACCTGCCAGCCGCAAGCAGCCCTGGTGAGGGTTGCCGTAATGCCTATAAGAGAAGCCATAGACATGACCTCCGTGCCATCGAGTCACGCGCAACCGGCGCGCCCCTTGACCCGCAACGACTACAAGACCTTGTCGCTTTCCGCCCTGGGCGGTGCGCTGGAGTTCTACGATTTCATTATTTTCGTGTTCTTCGCCACCGTGGTGGGCAAATTATTCTTCCCCGCCGACATGCCCGAATGGCTACGCCTGATGCAGACCTTCGGCATTTTCGCCGCTGGCTACCTGGCACGCCCCCTGGGCGGCATTGTCATGGCGCACTTCGGTGACCTGCTGGGCCGCAAGAAGATGTTCACCCTGAGCATCTTCATGATGGCCGTGCCGACCCTGATCATGGGCCTGCTCCCTACCTACGCGCAGATCGGCCTGTGGGCGCCCATCCTGCTGCTGTTGATGCGCGTCATCCAAGGCGCGGCCATTGGCGGCGAAGTACCCGGGGCCTGGGTGTTCGTTTCCGAACACGTGCCGGCGCGCCACGTGGGCTACGCCTGCGGCACCCTGACCTCGGGCCTGACGGCGGGTATCCTGCTCGGCTCCCTGGTGGCCACCCTGATCAACAGCCTCTACAGCGCTGCCGAAGTCTCGGACTACGCCTGGCGCATTCCGTTCCTGCTGGGCGGTGTATTCGGCCTGATGTCGGTGTACCTGCGCCGCTGGCTGCACGAAACCCCGGTGTTCGCCGAGCTGCAGCAGCGCAAGGCGCTGGCCGAGGAAATTCCCCTGCGCGCGGTGCTGCGCGACCACCGCGGCGCCATCGCCGTGTCGATGCTGCTGACCTGGCTGCTGTCGGCCGGCATCGTGGTGGTGATCCTGATGACCCCCACCGTGCTGCAGACCGTGTACGGCTTCTCGCCTTCGGTGGCGCTGCAGGCCAACAGCCTGGCCATCGTCTTCCTCAGCATCGGCTGCGTGTGCGCCGGCGCCCTGGCCGACCGCCTGGGCGCCGGCCGGGTGTTCGTGGGCGGCAGCCTGGCGCTGCTGGCCAGCTCCTGGGTGTTCTACCACAGCCTGCACGCGCACCCCGAGTGGCTGTTCCCGCTGTACGCGCTGACCGGCCTGTTCGTGGGCACCATCGGCGCCGTGCCCTACGTGATGGTCAAGGCGTTCCCGGCGGTGGTGCGTTTTACCGGCTTGTCGTTCTCCTACAACCTGGCGTACGCCATCTTCGGTGGCCTGACGCCGATGATCGTGACGCTGCTGCTGAAATCCGACCCCATGGGCCCGGCTTATTATGTTGCAGGGATTTGCATGATCGGCCTCTTCGTTGGCCTCTACCTGCTGGCAAAAAAACGCTGAACTTCCCGTAGCAGCGGCCCCTAGGCCGCGTCCCAGGCGCCGCGCAGGTGCAGGCTCGGCGCTGGGACGCTGGACGCGGCCTACGGGCCGCTGCTACGGGGTTGCGCCCTGCAACATGCGGTAATGGCCAGTCATCCGGCTGTCATAATCCGTACATAGAATGTTCATATGGGCTACCGATACTGCGCCCGACCCCATTCGAACAACCTATTTCCAGGACTCACCCCATGACAATCAAGCGTTTGATGGCCGCGATCAGCTTCGTCGCCGCGGGTGCCGTCACCGTCCAGGCCCATGCCGCCGTCGACCCTGCGATTCCTGCCTACGTGAAGACCACCGGCGTCTCGGGCAACCTGTCCAGCGTCGGCTCCGACACCCTGGCCAACCTCATGACCCTGTGGGCCGAGGCGTTCAAGAAGGAATACCCCAACTTAAATATCCAGATCCAGGCGGCCGGCTCGTCCACCGCGCCACCCGCGCTGACCGAGGGCACCGCCAACTTCGGCCCCATGAGCCGTCGCATGAAGGATGTTGAACTGCAGGCCTTCGAACAGAAGTACGGCTACAAGCCCACGGCTATTCCGGTTGCGGTGGATGCCCTGGCGGTGTTCGTGCACAAGGACAACCCCATCGAGCACCTGACCATGGAGCAGGTGGACGCGATTTTCTCCGCCACCCGCCTGTGTGGTGCCAAGGCCGACGTGAAAACCTGGGGTGACCTGGGCGTGACCGGGGACCTGGCCACCAAGCCGGTGCAGCTGTTCGGCCGCAACTCGGTGTCAGGCACCTACGGTTACTTCAAGGAAGAGGCGCTGTGCAAGGGTGACTACAAGCCCAACGTCAACGAGCAGCCCGGCTCGGCCTCGGTGGTGCAGTCCATCAGCAGCTCGCTCAACGGCATCGGCTATTCGGGCATCGGCTACAAGACTGCCAGCGTGAAGACCGTGGCCCTGGCCAAGAAAGGCACCACCAACTTCGTCGAGGACACCGAGGAGAATGCCCTGAACGGCAAATACCCGCTGTCGCGCTTCCTGTTCCTGTACGTCAACAAGGCGCCGAACAAGCCCCTGCCGCCCATGGAAGCCGAATTCGTCAAGCTGGTGCTGTCACAATCCGGTCAGCAAGTCGTGGTAAAAGATGGTTACATCCCGTTACCAGCCAAGGTCGCTGCCAAAGCATTGGCAGATCTGGGGCTGAGTGAAGGCGCAAAGTAAGTAGAATGTCTGGCGGGCCCGTTCTAGAGGGCTCGCTTAACGATTCACCTGGTGTACTGCCCAGCCTGCCTGGGCGGTAGACCTTGTTGCGTCAATTCACTGTCATGTTTCTGTAATACGAGGCCGCTAGGGTGTGCGCATGAATGATCTGGCCAACTCTCCAATGACCCCGCGCAAACCCCCGGAGCGCATTGACTTCAACACCCCGGAGCTGGTGCGCAAGCGCAAGCTGCGGGCGCTCAAGGACCACCTTTCCCGCTGGTTTGTACTGGTGGGCGGCTTGGCCGTGCTCGCGGCCATCACCCTGATTTTCTTCTACCTCGCCTACGTGGTGCTGCCGCTGTTCAAGGGCGCCGAACTGACGGTGAAGGCGCCGATCGCCCCCGCCTGGATGCAGGACGCCGGCAAGCCGCTGATGATTGCCCTGGAAGAACAGAACCAGGTGGGCATGCGCGTTTCCGATCGCGGCCAGGCGCTGTTCTTCAGCACCCGCGACGGCAGCGAACTCAAGCGCGTGGACCTGCCGTTGCCGCCCGGCGTCACCGTGGCTTCCATCGGCGAAGACCAGCCCGGCAGCTCGCTGGTGATCCTGGGCCTGTCCAACGGCCAGTCGATGATCTTCCGTCACACCTACAAGGTGACGTACCCCGACGGGCACAAGACCATTACCCCGAACATCGAGTTTCCCTACGGGCCGACGCTGCTGACCCTGGACGACCAGGGCCGGGCCCTGGAACACGTCAACCTCAGCGCCACTGACGACACCCTGATCGTCGCCGGTTCCACTGGGCCGCAGCTGCATGTGCTGTCGTTGACCAAGTCGGAGAACATGCTGACGGGCGACACCGAGACCACCCAGGCCGCCATCGAACTCCCGCAGATGACCGAGCAGGTCAAGGCCATCTTCGTCGACCCGCGCCAGCAGTGGCTGTACGTGATCAATGGCCGCGCCCAGGCCGACGTGTTCAGCCTGCGCGACAAGAGCCTCAATGGCCGCTACAAGCTGCTGGAAGACGCCAACGCCGAAATCACCGCCAGCACCCAGCTGGTGGGCGGCATCTCGCTGATCGTCGGCACCTCCAAGGGCGGCCTGGCGCAGTGGTTCATGGCCCGCGACCCTGATGGCGAGCCGCGCCTCAAGCACATCCGCGACTTCCAGATGGGCAGCGCGCCTATCGTCGATATCACCGCCGAGCAGCGCCGCAAGGGCTTCATCGCCGTCAACGCGGTGGGCCAGCTGGGCGTGTTCCACAGCACCGCGCACCGCACCCTGCTGGTCCAGCAGGTGGCACAGGGCCCGGGCGTGCTGGCGCTGTCGCCGCGTGCCAACCGCATCATGGTCGAGGAGGGCGGGCGCCTGGTGCCCATGGTTCTGCTCAACCCGCACCCGGAGGTGTCCTGGAGCGCGCTGTGGGAAAAGGTCTGGTACGAAAACTATGACGAGCCCAAGTACGTCTGGCAGTCCACTGCCGCCACGTCGGACTTCGAGCCCAAGCTGAGCCTGTCGCCGCTGACCTTCGGCACCCTGAAGGCGGCGTTCTACGCCATGTTCCTGGCCGCGCCGCTGGCCGTCGCCGCCGCGATCTACACCGCCTATTTCATGGCCCCGGGCCTGCGCCGCAAGGTCAAGCCGGTGATCGAGCTGATGGAGGCCATGCCTACGGTAATCCTCGGCTTCTTCGCCGGGCTGTTCCTGGCGCCGTACCTGGAAGGGCACCTGCCGGGCATCTTCAGCCTGCTGATGCTCACGCCCATCGGTATCCTGGTGGCCGGTTTCGCCTGGAGCCGGATGCCGGAGTCCATTCGCTTGCGGGTGCCCGATGGCTGGGAAAGCGCGATCCTGGTGCCGGTCATCCTGCTGGTGGGCTGGGGCTCGCTGGCCATGAGCCCGCACCTGGAAGCCTGGTTCTTCGGCGGCGACATGCGCCTGTGGATCAGCAACGACCTGGGCATTACCTATGACCAGCGCAACGCTCTGGTGGTGGGCCTGGCCATGGGCTTCGCGGTGATCCCCAACATCTACTCCATCGCCGAGGACGCCGTGTTCAGCGTGCCGCGCAGCCTCACCCTGGGCTCGCTGGCGCTGGGTGCCACGCCCTGGCAGACCCTGACGCGCGTGGTGCTGCTCACCGCCAGCCCCGGTATCTTCTCGGCGCTGATGATTGGCATGGGCCGCGCCGTGGGCGAGACCATGATCGTGCTGATGGCCACCGGCAACACGCCGGTGATGGAGATGAACCTGTTCGAGGGGATGCGCACCCTGGCCGCCAACGTGGCGGTGGAAATGCCCGAGTCGGAGGTGGGTAGCAGCCACTACCGCGTGCTGTTCCTGGCCGCACTGGTGCTGCTGATGTTCACCTTCGTGATGAATACCCTGGCCGAGCTGATTCGCCAGCGTCTTCGCAAGAAATACTCGTCGCTTTAGTAGAAAGGTAGCGATCCGTGAAAAAGGATTCTCTCAAGGGCTGGTTCAAGAGTGGCTCGCCCGGCGTCTGGCTCAGCGGTGGCGCGGTGTCCATCGCCGTGATCATGACCGTCGGCCTGCTCTCGGTGCTGGCCGTGCGCGGCCTGGGCCACTTCTGGCCGGCCGACCTGGTGCGCGCCAGCTACAACGTGCCCGGCCAGCCGCCCCAGTTGCTGATTGGCGAAGTGGTGCAGCGCGACGAAGTGCCCCGCGCGCAACTGGCCGGCGCCGGCCTGCCGGTGCCCAAGGAAGGCCCGGAGTTCATGACCCGCGAGCTGATCAAGGTCGGCAACCGCGACATCAACGGCGCTGACTTCATGTGGGTGGTGGGCGACTGGCTGCAGGACCAGAGCAAGCCGCCGGAGCTGGTGAGCGTCGAGCGCCGCGAGTGGGGCAACTTCATCGGCTACCTGCTGGACGTCAAGGAGAACGGCAAGGTGGTCGCCGAGGGCGACGCCGTGTTCAATGAGTTCTACCCGCGCCTGGACCGCGTGAAAGACCTGGCGCGCCAGCTCAACCGCCTGGAGAAGGGCGAGATCGGCTCCATCAATGCCCAGCTCGAGCGCATCCGCCTGCATGGCCGCAAGCTGGAGCTGGAGCACCGCCTGGACGCCACCGCCCAGGCCGACATGGACGCCGAGCGTGCCGCGCTCAAGGGTCAGTACCAGGACATCGAATCGCGCCTGGGTGACCTGCACCAGGCCATCGAGCGCGACAGCATCACCGTGCGCGACGTCAACGGCAAGGTCCTGGAAATCAGCATGGGCAAGGTGCTGCACGCCTACCAGCCGAACAACATGGGCCTGTTCAAGAAGCTGTATTACTACGGCATGAAGGTCTGGGAGTTCCTGACCCAGGACCCGCGCGAGGCCAACACCGAAGGCGGCGTGTTCCCGGCCATCTTCGGCACGGTGATGATGACCCTGATCATGGCCATGATCGTTACCCCGTTCGGCGTGCTGGCGGCGGTGTACCTACGTGAATATGCGCGCCAGGGGCCCATGACCCGGCTTATCCGCATTGCCGTGAACAACCTGGCCGGCGTACCGGCTATCGTTTACGGTGTGTTTGGCCTGGGCTTCTTCGTCTACGTGCTGGGTGGCTCCCTGGACCGCCTGTTCTTCCCCGAGGCACTGCCGGCACCGACCTTCGGTACGCCCGGCCTGCTGTGGGCCTCGCTGACCCTGGCGCTGCTGGCCGTGCCGGTGGTCATCGTGGCCACCGAGGAAGGCCTGGCGCGCATCCCGCTGAGCCTGCGCGAAGGTTCGCTGGCGCTGGGCGCCACCAAGGCCGAGACGCTGTGGAAGATCGTGCTGCCCATGGCCAGCCCGGCGATGATGACCGGCATGATCCTGGCCGTGGCCCGTGCCGCAGGCGAAGTAGCCCCGCTGATGCTGGTGGGTGTGGTGAAGATGGCGCCGTCGCTGCCGTTGAACGGGGTGTACCCGTACCTGCACCTGGACCAGAAGATCATGCACCTGGGCTTCCATATTTACGACGTCGGCTTCCAGAGCCCCAACGTCGAGGCCGCACGCCCGCTGGTGTATGCCACGGCGTTGCTGCTGGTGCTGGTGATTGCCGCGCTGAACCTGTCGGCCGTCGCCCTTCGTAACCACTTGCGCGAGAAGTACAAGGCGCTGGACAACTGACCGTCCCCCCTTGGCACTCGCCAGCCGCCCCCTCGATGCGAGGCGGGCGGCTCAACCAACGCACTGAACGCGTAGGGAGCCACCCATGCAGCAAGACCCCAACACCCCCGGTGGCATCAGCCTTTCCGCCATCGGCCGCAAGCGCCAGGGCCTGAGCATGGCCAACGAGACCGTGGCCATCCAGGTGCCCGGCCTGAACCTGTTCTACGGCAACAAGCAGGCGCTGTTCGACGTCTCCCTGGACATCCCCAAGCAGCGCGTCACCGCCTTCATCGGCCCGTCGGGCTGCGGCAAGTCAACCTTGCTGCGCACCTTCAACCGCATGAATGACCTGGTGGACGGCTGCCGCGTGGAAGGTGAGATCAACCTCGACGGCCACAACATCTACCGCAAGGGCGAGGACGTGGCCGAGTTGCGCCGCCGCGTGGGCATGGTGTTCCAGAAGCCCAACCCATTCCCCAAGACCATCTACGAGAACGTGGTCTACGGCCTGCGCATCCAGGGCGTGAACAAGAAGCGCGTGCTCGACGAGGCGGTGGAGTGGGCGCTGAAGGCCTCGGCGCTGTGGGACGAGGTCAAGGACCGCCTGCACGAGTCGGCCCTGGGCCTGTCCGGCGGCCAGCAGCAGCGCCTGGTGATCGCCCGTACCATTGCGGTGGAGCCGCAGGTATTGTTGCTCGATGAGCCTTGTTCGGCACTTGATCCGATTTCAACGTTGAAAGTTGAGGAACTGATCTACGAACTGAAATCCAAATACACCATTGTGATCGTGACACACAACATGCAGCAGGCTGCCCGGGTGTCCGATTACACGGCGTTCATGTACATGGGCAAGCTGGTGGAGTTCGGCGACACCGACACTCTGTTCACCAACCCTGCGAAAAAACAGACCGAGGACTACATCACCGGTCGGTATGGCTAGAGGTAGCTGCAAGCTTGCAGTTTCACGCGGCAAGCAGAAGCGGTACTGCGTTTGTGTTCTGGATTACCACTTAACCACTTGTAGATTGCAGCTTTAAGTCTCAAAGCTGTCGCGGAGCGACCCATGATTGATAAAGATAGCCTTACCCACCACATCTCCCAGCAGTTCAACGCCGAGCTGGAAGAAGTCCGCAGCCACCTGCTGGCCATGGGCGGCCTGGTAGAGAAGCAGGTCAACGACGCGGTCACCGCGCTGATCGACGCCGACTCGGGCCTGGCCCAGCAAGTGCGTGACGTTGACGAGCAGATCAACCAGATGGAACGCAACATCGACGAGGAATGCCTGCGCATCCTCGCCCGTCGCCAGCCGGCCGCTTCCGACCTGCGCCTGATCATCAGCATCTCCAAGTCGGTGATCGACCTGGAGCGCATCGGCGACGAATCGACCAAGATCGCCCGTCGCGCCATCCAGCTGTGTGAGGAAGGCCAGTCGCCGCTGGGCTACGAGGAAGTGCGCCACATCGGCGACCAGGTGCGCCGCATGGTCCGCGAGGCGCTGGACGCCTTCGCCCGCTTCGACGCCGACCTGGCCCTGTCGGTGGCCCAGTACGACAAGACCATCGACCGCGAGTACAAGACCGCGCTGCGCGCGCTGGTCACCTACATGATGGAAGACCCGCGCTCCATCTCCCAGGTGCTGAACGTGATCTGGGCCCTGCGTTCGCTGGAGCGCATCGGCGACCACGCGCGCAACATCTCGGAGCTGGTGATCTACCTGGTGCGCGGCACCGACGTGCGTCACCTGGGCCTGGCGCGCATGCGCGAGGAAGTCCAGGGCCGTGCCGATCGCGCTAATGTTCCGGGTGTTTCGGACGATAAGTAAGACTGCCCGACTACAAATGCCCGGCCTAGCGCCGGGCATTTTCGTTTGCGGGCCGTGAAAAGAAATGGCACCCGTGAACAGAGAGTCCCGGCGTGACTCATTAGTTTTGGCAAATGGCCATCAGTCAGCGCTATGCTTGCCGGGTAATCTTAGGAGTGGTCAATGAGTAAGGTCAGTGTGCTGGTTGTGGATGATGCGCCCTTCATCCGTGACCTGGTGAAAAAGTGCTTGCGCAACTACTTTCCGGGCATGGTCATCGAAGACGCCGTGAACGGCCGCAAGGCCCAGGCGATGCTGATCAAGGACAATTTCGACCTGGTGCTGTGCGACTGGGAGATGCCGGAAATGTCGGGCCTGGAGCTGCTGACCTGGTGCCGCGAGCAGGATAACCTCAAGGCCATGCCGTTCATCATGGTGACCAGCCGCGGCGACAAGGAAAACGTGGTGCAGGCCATCCAGGCCGGCGTTTCCGACTTCATCGGCAAGCCCTTCACCAACGAACAGCTGCTGACCAAGGTGAAGAAAGCCCTGACCAAGATCGGCAAGCTGGAGGCGGTAATGGCCACGGGCCCGTCCCGCGCCGGTTCTGCCTTTGCCAATGACTCGCTCAGCGCCCTGACCGGCGGCAAGGCCGAAGTGGCGCGCCCGGTCGCGGCCGCTGCACCGGCAGCAGCCCCGCGTGGCGGCCTGCTCAACAACGCCCCGCGCCCTGGCGCAACCCCGGCGGCGCCGAGCGGCAACCGTGGCCAGGGCCAGCTGCGCCTGTCCAGCGGCACCCAGCAATGCGTGATCAAGGGCCTGAGCCTCAAGGAGGCGCTGCTGGTGGTGCGCCGTGGGGAAGTGCTGCCCCAGGTGCTGGAGAACGCCGTGCTCGACCTGGAGCAGGGCGACAACGCCGAAGTGGCACGCCTCAACGGTTACCTGCACGCCGTGGTCGCCCACGAGCCCAAGCCGGACAGCGAGTGGCTGCAGCTGACCTTCCGTTTCGTCGACCAGGACGCGCAGAAGCTCGACTACATCTCGCGCTTGATCGCCCGCGGCACCGCCCAGAAACACTTCGTCCCTGGCGCCTGACGCGGCCTGCCGGCCGCTGCTACACAACCCGTAGCAGCTGCCGAAGGCTGCGTCCAAGGCCCCACAGGGAGCAACTTCCTACACAACTTTGGGAATCGTTACGCTGCCCCTCCCAGGGCTTCGCGCGCATGCTTGCAGCTCCCCCACGGAGTGCCCCCCGACCATGCCCTGCGACCTTTGCCAGCCCTTGCACGACCCCCTCAACCCCGGTGACGAACTGGTCTGGCTTGACTACAACGTGTGGGTCACCGACGTGCCCGCCGGCCTGGCAAACATGGACCTCAAGGGCTACCGCCTGCTCAAGGAGGCCCGCCTGGCCTGGCCCATCGACCATTTCGACGCCTGGGGCCAGCCCTGGGTAGCCTTGCAACGAGTGGATGGCAATGGCAGCGTGCGCTATGAACTGGTGCGCCTGGAACCCGGCACCTACCGTCCGGTCGCCTGCGACCCCGCTTACCCTGTCATCCGCCATGCGGCTTGCGCAAGGCGCGGGCACACCTGCTAATCTTGGCCGAGGCCCATATTGCAGAATGCCATCATGCAGCTTCGTACCTTTCTCCTCTGCGCGCTGGCGCTAAGCAGCGGCCACGCGGCAGCCACCACCATCTACAAGTACACCGACGCCTATGGCGTGACGTCCTACACGGACCGGCCCACCCGCAACGCCAAGGTGCTGGTGTTCGCCGACCGCATGACCGAGCGGCTGGACCAGCAGGTGCACCTGGACGTGCGCAAGCAGCTGGGCGTGACCACCTTCACCGCCCGCAACGAACTGTACGCACCCGTGGAAGTGGAGCTGCGCCTGGCCAACCTGGGCAACGTGCGCGCTGGCGCGCCGTCCTTGGTACGGCGGGTGCTGCCGGCACGCTCGACCATCGACCTGGCCACCCTGGTGGCGCAGAAGCCGGGGCAGGCGCTACGGTTTTCGCAGAAGTTTCGCTACTCACTGGGCAACCCTTCGACCGCCCCCATGGGCTACCGCTACCCCCTGCCGTGGGTGGGTGGCCCCTTTCGCCTGACCCAGGGCCCCAACGGCACCTTCAGCCATTTCGGGCCCAAGAGCCGCTACGCCATGGACATCGCCATGCCCGTGGGCACGCCGATCATCGCTGCCCGGGGCGGCACGGTGGTGAAAGTGGAAAACGACCAGGGCAGCGGTGGCAACAACCCGTCCGGCAATTTCGTGCGGATACTGCACGATGACGGCACGATGGGCGTTTATCTGCACCTGATGCAAGGTTCGGTGAGTGTGCGCGAAGGCCAGCACGTGGCGGTGGGCACGCCGCTGGCGCGTTCGGGCAATACCGGCAACAGCACCGGGCCGCACCTGCACTTCGTGGTGCAGCGCAACGTGGGCCTGGGGCTGGAGTCCATACCCTTCCAGTTCAACCAACCGGTGGGCACGTTGCCCAACTTTGCGTTGGGCAATAAATAACCAGAAGGGCCTGATTACTCCAGGCGCAGCACTTTCGCCAGGACGATCTTGGGGCCTTTCATCTTCTTGATGATGATGCGTAGGCCTTCGACCTCCAGCACTTCTTCCTCTTCAGGCACGCGCTTGAGGCTGTCGTAGATCAGGCCGGCCAGGGTTTCCGCCTCGATGTGGTCCAGGTCCACGCCCAGCAGGCGTTCCACCTTGAACAGCGGCGTGTCGCCACGCACCAGCAGCTTGCCCGGCTGGTACGCCAGGATGCCGCGCTCGGCCTTGCGGTGTTCGTCCTGGATGTCGCCAACCAGTACTTCCAGCACGTCTTCCATGGTCAGGTAGCCAATCACCTTGCCGTCGGCTTCTTCCACCAGGGCGAAGTGCGCTCCGCCCTTGCGGAACTGCTCCAGCAGGCGCGACAGCGGCATGTGCCGGGACACGCGCTCCAGCGGGCGAATCAGCTCGGCCAGGTTGAACGACTCGGGAATATGGTCCAGGTCCGCCAGTTCCAGCAGCAGGTCCTTGATGTGCAGCAAGCCGACGAATTCGTTGCGCTGGGCGTCATACACCGGGTAGCGGCTGAACTTGTGGCGGCGGAACAGCGCGAGGATTTCCTTCAGCGGGGCGTTGAAGTCCAGGCTGACCATGTCCTCGCGGGAGTTGGCCCAGTCCACCACTTCCAGCTCGCCCATTTCCACGGCCGAGGCCAGCACGCGCATGCCCTGGTCGCTGGGGTCCTGGCCACGGCTGGAGTGCAGGATCAGTTTCAGCTCGTCGCGGCTGTAGTGGTGCTCGTGGTGCGGGCCAGGCTCGCCCTGGCCGGCGATGCGCAGGATGGCGTTGGCGCTGGCGTTGAGCAGGTAGATGGCCGGGTACATGGTCCAGTAGAACAGGTACAGCGGCACCGCCGTCCACATGGACAGCAACTCGGGCTTGCGGATGGCCCAGGACTTGGGTGCCAGCTCGCCCACCACGATGTGCAGGTAGGAGATGACGAAGAAGGCGCTGAAGAACGAGATACCCTTGGCCACTTCCGGCGACTGCACGCCCACCGCTTCCAGCAGCGGTTCCAGCAGGTGCGCGAAGGCCGGTTCACCCACCCAGCCAAGGCCCAGGGAGGCCAGGGTGATACCCAGCTGGCAGGCGGAGAGGTAGGCGTCGAGCTGGCTGTGCACGGTGCGCAGGATCTGCCCGCGCCAGCCGTTTTTCTCGGCGATGGATTCCACGCGGGTGGAGCGCAGCTTGACCATGGCGAACTCGGCGGCTACGAAAAAGCCGTTGAGCAACACCAGCAGCACAGCGAAAAGAATCATGCCGAAGTCGGCGAAGAGTGAAGCGAGGGTAAAGCCAGGGGAAGGGTCCATGATGGAGTTTTACGGGTTCCGTCTTCAGAAAAAGGGGGTGGCAGCGGTGCCTGAAATGCAGGCACAAGACTATCAATGTAGCGGCTGAAGGGGCGCTTGCCTAGAGGACCTTCAGGCCTTGTGCCTGCATCACCAGCTGCTGCGGGGCGAAAATGCAGGTGAAGGTGCTGCCCTGGCCCGGCGTGCTGCTGATCTCCAGGTGCCCGCGGTGGCGCAGCAGCACGTGCTTGACGATGGCCAGGCCCAGGCCGGTGCCGCCGGTGGCCGACGCGCGGCTGGAGTCCACGCGGTAGAAGCGCTCGGTCAGCCGCGGCAGGTGCTTGGCGTCGATGCCGATGCCCGAATCCTGCACGCTCATGTAGGCCATCTTGCCGTCGCCCCACCAGCGGATATGGATGTTGCCCTCGGCGGGGGTGTACTTCACCGCGTTGAAGACCAGGTTGGAAAACGCGCTGCGCAGCTCCGACTCGCTGCCCTTGAGGCGGATGTTGTCGTCTGCTTCCAGGGTAATGCGCTGGTTGCGCTGCCCGGACAGGGCCTGGGCGTCGCTCTTGATCGACTGCAGCAGGGCGTAGACCGCCACCGGCTGGGTGTCGGAGGGGTAGTCGGTGGCCTCCAGCTTGGCCAGCAACAGCAGGTCGTTGAGCAGCGTTTGCATGCGCCCGCCCTGCTGCTGCATCTGTTGCAGGGCCCTGGCCCAGCGCGGGTTCACGTCCTCGACGTTGTCCAGCAGGGTTTCCAGGTAGCCGGCGATCACCGTCAGCGGCGTGCGCAGTTCGTGGGAGACGTTGGCGATGAAATCCTTGCGCATCTGCTCCAGCTGGTGGATACGGGTCACGTCGCGCACCAGCATCAGGTGCTCGTTGTTGCCGTAGCGGGTGATCAGCATCTGCACGCGCATGCGGTCATTGATGGGCGAGGGGATTTCCAGCGGCTCGGCGTAGTTCTCGGCCTCGAAATATTCCTTGAAGCGCGGGTGGCGCACCAGGTTGGTCACTGGCTGGCCGCCGTCCTGGGGCGTCTTGAGGCCCAGCAGGGTTTCGGCGGCGCGGTTCCACCACTCAAGGTTGCCTTCGCTGTCGAGCATGATCACCGCATCGCGCAGGGCTGCGGTGGATTCCTGCACGCGGTCGATCACCGCTTGCAGGCGCCCGCGCACGCGCTGGTCGCGGCGTTGCAGGTGGTAGATGCTGTCGAACACGTCGCCCCACAGGCCGTAGCCATCGGGTGGTGCTTCGTCGGGTTGGTGCTGGTTGAGCCAGCGGTGCAGGCGCAGCAGTTGCTTGAGGGTCCAGCCCAGGTACAGGGCCAGGCCCGTGGCCAGGCACCAGCCGTAATAACCGCTGACCAGCCCTGCCAACAGGCAAAGCGTGACCAATATCAGCATGTGCCTGATCAGGATGCTGTGCCAGTTCTGGTTCAATTAACGTCGCGTCCTTTCGAGTTATGGCCTGGCGAGGGGGCTTCAGCTCTTGGTGGAAAAGCGATAGCCGGTGCCGCGCACGGTTTGTACCAGATTCTCGTAGGCGATGCCGAGTGCCTTGCGCAGGCGGCGGATATGCACATCGACGGTACGCTCCTCGACATAGACGTTGCCGCCCCACACCTGGTCCAGCAGCTGGCCACGGGTGTAGGCGCGTTCCTGGTGGGTCATGAAGAACTGCAGCAGGCGGTATTCGGTGGGGCCCATCTCGGCCGGGCGGCCATCGATGGTCACGCGGTGGCTGATGGGGTCCAGCAGCAGGCCGCCCACTTCGATCGGCGCCTCGCCGTCGCTGGGGCCGGCGCGACGCAGCACGGCCTTGAGGCGCGCCACCAGCTCGCGGGGCGAGAACGGCTTGGTGATGTAGTCGTCGGCGCCCACTTCCAGGCCCTGGATCTTGTTGTCTTCCTCACCCTTGGCGGTGAGCATGATGATCGGGATGTCGCCGGTCAGCTCGTCACGCTTGAGGCGGCGGGCCAGCTCGATACCCGAGGTGCCGGGCAGCATCCAGTCGAGCAGGATCAGGTCAGGCTTGCGGTCGACGATGATGGCGTGGGCCTGCTGGGAGTTTTCTGCTTCGAGGCAGTCATAGCCAGCCATTTCCAACGCGACGGCGATCATTTCGCGAATGGGCGCTTCGTCGTCAACGATCAGAATGTTCCTGCCAACCATGCTCAAACCTCTTGTCATTGAAGTGTCTTGGGGCGCATTAGATAACGGAATTATTGCAGTCGTGTGACAGGTTGCCGCCAGCGTACCAAGTTCCGGACGCTGAGCTAAGCTGAAATTCCGTTACCACGAATAACAATGAGGTAGATCCAATGACACGACATACGCTGAACTGGATGGCCTTGGTCGGCGCCTTCGCCCTGGCCGCACCTGCCCTGTCCCAAGCGGCAGAGCCTGCGATGGCCAAGGACGGCATGCTGGTGGACCACCACGGCATGACCCTCTACACCTACGACAAGGACGGTGACGGCAAATCCAACTGCAACGACAAGTGCGCCGAGAACTGGCCGCCGCTGATGGCCGAAAGCGGGGCCAAGGACGACGGCGACTGGACCGTGGTCAAGCGTGATGACGGCAAGATGCAATGGGCGTTCGGCGGCAAGCCGGTGTACACCTTCAAGATGGACAAGAAGGCCGGCGACAAGATGGGTGACGGCAAGATGGACGTCTGGCACGTAGTGCCCACCGACGCCGACGCCGATTGATAGCGAGTACCCGCGACCTGCGATCTGTGGGAGCGGGCTCTGCCCGCGAAAAGAACACCGCGTTGTGCCAGGCGACTTGCGGTGCCATCTTCGCGGGCAGAGCCCGCTCCCACGATAATTGAGTCGTTAGCGCAAGGCGTAGTCGGCGACGATGCCGACGAAAATCGCCAGGCCTGCCCAGTGGTTGTGCAGGAACGCCTTGAAGCATTTCATCCGTTCGCGGTCGCGGGTGCTGTGCCATTCCCAGGCAAAGCACGCCGCCGCCGCCAGCAGCCCCAGGTGGAACCAGCCGCCCAGGCCGAACTGGCCGCCGGCCAGCAGCAGGCACAGCAACGCCAGGCCCTGCAGCAGCACGATGATCAGCCGGTCGGCGTCGCCAAACAGAATGGCCGTGGACTTGACCCCGATGCGCAGGTCGTCGTCGCGGTCGGTCATGGCGTAATAGGTGTCATACCCCACCGTCCACAGCAGGTTGGCGATGTACAGCAGCCAGGCCGCAGCGGGCAGGTGCCCGGTCTCGGCGGTGAACGCCATGGGCATGCCCCAGGAGAACGCTGCGCCCAGCACCACCTGCGGGTAATAGGTGTAGCGCTTCATGAACGGGTAGGTGGCCGCCAGCAGCAGGCCGCCGAACGACAGGCCGATGGTGGTGGCGTTGGTGCACAGCACCAGGGCGAAGCTGATGCCCACCAGCACGGCGAAGAACACCAGCGCCTCGCGCGAGCTGATGCGCCCACTGACCAGCGGCCGCTGCTCGGTGCGTTTCACGTGGCCGTCGACCTTGCGGTCGGCGAAGTCGTTGATCACGCAGCCGGCACCGCGCATCAGCACCACGCCCAGCACGAAGATCACCAGGTTAGCGAGGGACGGCTTGCCTTCGCCGGCGATCCACAGCGCCCACAGCGTCGGCCACAGCAGCAGGTAAATGCCGATGGGCTTGTCCATGCGCGTCAGCTGGACGAAGTCCCAGGCGCGCGGGTGCACCCGGTTCAGGGATTTGAGCAGGCTCTGGAACATCAAGGGTTCTCCGCGTCGAGTTGAGCGGCCGGCCACAGCGCCGGCAGGAAGACTTCGGCCACCAGCACCTTCAGCGCGCCGCGGTCAAAGCGCGAGCGGCGTGCCCACAGCCCTTCGCAGGCCTGCTCGGCGGGCAGCCACGGTGCGGGGTAGTGGCACACCTCGATGGGCTGGCGCTGGAACGCCGGCGTGGTGAACAGCAGTTCGCCCAGCGAGCGGCTGCCCAGGGCGTCCAGCGCCAGGCCGTCGGCTTCCAGGGCCTGGCGCCCGGCCACGCTGCGGGCGAACACCCACGGCGTGCCATGGCCGCGCAGGTACACCTCGCGCACCCAGCCGCTGCTGCCATCGGCCAGGCCAAGGGCCTGACATTCATCGGCGCGCAGTACCTGCCATTGCTCGTGCAGGGGTGTGACACTGAAGTGGTCGCGAGACAGGCGGGTCAGGCGGCGGGTCAGCGAGCCCTGGTCGAACAACCAGTCGCGGGTGGTGGCATCGGCGCCCGATGGCGCCTGCGCCAGCCATGCCGGCGCAAAGGTGAATGCATCTGTCACGGTAAGCAGCTGTCTGCAAGCGAAGAAGCCGCCGAGCTTAGCATGCATTCACGCTTGCATCTGTGCACAACCCCCAGTACAAAACCGGCTGAGCCGGTCGGCAGCGCAACAAACATCGATCGACCGAGCCTTGAGCCTGAGCAATGAGGAAACCGGCAAATGAAAAAGTGGCAGTGCGTGGTATGCGGCCTGATCTACAACGAAGCGGACGGCTGGCCCGATGACGGCATCGCCCCTGGCACCCTGTGGCAGGACGTGCCGGAAGACTGGCTGTGCCCCGATTGTGGCGTGGGCAAAATGGATTTCGAGATGATCGAGATCGCTTGATCGATTCTTCCCTGCAAGGAGTACCTAAATGACAGCACCTGTGGTGATCGTGGGCACCGGCCTGGCCGGCTACAACCTGGCGCGGGAATTTCGCAAGCTGGACGGCGAGACGCCGCTGCTGTTGATCACCGCCGATGACGGTCGTTCGTACTCCAAGCCGATGCTCTCCACCGGCTTCGGCAAGAACAAGGACGCCGACGGCCTGAGCATGGCCGAGCCCGGCGCCATGGCTGACCAGCTCAAGGCCGAGATCCGCACGCACACGCGGGTCACCGGCATTGACCCGGGCCACAAGCAATTGTGGGTCGGCGAGGAAGCCGTGCCGTATCGCGACCTGGTGCTGGCCTGGGGCGCGCAAACGGTCAGCGTGCCGGTCCAGGGCGATGGCGCCGACGCCGTGTACCCCATCAATGACCTGGAGGACTACGCGCGCTTCCGCGCCGCCGCCCAGGGCAAGAAGCGCGTGCTTATATTGGGCGCTGGCCTGATTGGCTGCGAATTCGCCAACGACCTGATTGCCGGTGGCTTCGAGGTGCAACTGGTGGCACCGTGCGAACAGGTGATGCCGACCCTGCTGCACCCCGCGGCGGCGGCTGCCGTGCAGGCCGGGCTGGAAGGCCTGGGCGCGCGGTTCCACCTGGGCCCGGTACTCAACCGCCTGGAGCGCGTGGCCGATGGCCTGCAAGCGCACCTGTCCGACGGCACCGTGCTGGGCTGCGACCTGGTGGTATCGGCCATCGGCCTGCGCCCGCGGGTGGACCTGGCCGCCGCGGCCGGCCTGGAGGTGAACCGCGGCATCGTCGTCGACCGCGCGCTGAAGACCTCCCACGCCAACATCCATGCGCTGGGCGACTGCGCCGAGGTGGATGGCCTCAACCTGCTGTACGTGATGCCGCTGATGAGCTGCGCCCGGGCCCTGGCGCAGACCCTGGCCGGCAACCCCACGGCCGTCAGTTATGGCCCCATGCCCATCACCGTCAAGACCCCGGTCTGCCCGCTGGTGGTGTCGCCTGTGCCACGTGGCCTGGAAGGCCAATGGCAGGTCGAAGGGCAGGGCGCCGACATCAAGGCGTTGTGCCGCGATGTGGCCGGCAACCTGCTGGGCTACGCCCTTACCGGGGCGGCGGTCGGGGAGAAACTGGCGCTGAACCGGCAGCTTCCGTCGTTGCTGGCGTAAATAACGGTCTTTCTGTCGGATTAACCCGATTTTTGTCGCTACAAACCCCTGGAGGAGACTGGCGCAGCCTCTTGCGCCGTGCCATTCTCACTCGGTCTGCCGCAGCGTAGAGCCTGCGGCGCCTTCGGCGCTGTTCCGGAAGAACAGCCCGGGCAATAACAACAAAAAACCGTCAAAGGGGCTTCACTATGCGCAAACCAGAACTCGCCGCCGCTATCGCCGAAAAAGCAGATCTCACCAAGGAACAAGCCAACCGCGTGCTCAACGCGGTGCTGGAAGAAATCACCAACGCACTGCACAAGAAAGACAGCGTCACGCTGGTCGGTTTTGGCACCTTCCTGCAGCGCCATCGCGGCGCCCGCACTGGCAAGAACCCGCAGACCGGTGAGCCGGTCAAGATCAAGGCCAGCAACACCGTGGCCTTCAAGCCAGGCAAGTTCCTCAAGGACAGCGTCAACCCGTAAACGGGAGCGCGTAAAAAAAGGGCCCTGCGGGGCCCTTTTTCGTTGCTACCGAACCCCGTGGCGCGTTGAACGCCGTAGCCGCTGCCGAAGGCTGCGCTGGCCCTTGCCCACGCTGGAGATCTTCAGGGTACTCGAGGGCCAGCGCAGCCTGTCGGCAGCGGCTACAGGGCGTTACAGCAACTTGTCGCCATCGTCCAGCAGGTGGTCCAGGCCGCCCAGCTCGCCGCGCACCGCGTCGCGGGTCTTGAGCTTGGCCAGCGCCGCCTCGGGCAGGTCGGTGATGCGGATCACGCCCTTGCTGGTCAGCACCTGGATCAGGTCGTCGAGCACGCGGATCATGTCCATGTCGCTCTGGCGCAGCTGCTGCAAACGCCCCTCGATGGTGCCGCGGGCCTGCCAGGCCAGCACGTCGGGGTGGTCTTCGACGAGGAAATCTTCCGCCTGAGGGTAGGCAGTCTTCTCGGCGCGGATGATGTGACCGAGTGCATTGCGTTGCACGTAGTACATGGGGGCCCTCCTTGAGGTAACCGGTAACGTTCAACAAGCAGCTTAGGCTAGCTTGCCCAAAGCCGGTCTGCATTGCCATGGGCCAGCGCCGGGGGCGGCAACTATTTTTGCGCGGCCGCCGGGTTCTGCAAAAACACCACGTACCCCTTGAACCAGGGGCTACTGCCCAGGAAATCGGGGGCCTGCCAGTCGCCGCCCTGAATCAGCCCGACCTTGAACGGCAGGCCCAGGCGGCTGAGCCTGGGCAGATAGGCAGCGTAGTCGGGAATGCTGTGACGGCCCTGGTAGGTCTGCACCACCACTTCATCCACCACGCCGCGCAGTTGGCCGATGACCTGGGCATCGGCGTTGCTGCTCCAGTCCATCAGGCCGGTGATGCTCAGGCGGTAGTGGGCGGGAAGGCGCTGGCGCAGGTCGCGCAGGAAGGCCACGTATTCGTCGAGGTAGCGGGTGCGGGCGTCGAAATCGATCTGGATGCCCACCACCGGGTTGCCCGCCGTCACCCAGCGTTGCACCTGGCCGAACAGCTGCCGGTACACCTGGTCCGGCCAGTGCAGGGTATCGACCCGGTATGCCAGCCACACCTGGCCGGCGCCCAGCCGGGGCATGGCCATGCCCTGGGCTATCAGCTGCGCCGGCGCCTGGCGGTTGCGCCGGGGCGTGGCCACCTGGCCCTGCAGGATGTACAGCGTGCGGGCGTGGGCCAGCGCCGGCTGGCTGGCCACCCCGCCCCACACCCAGAAGGCGTCGTGGTCGGCGGCGTCAACGGCGGCCTGGGCGCTGGCGGTTGCCGCCAGCAGCCACAGGGCCAGGCACCAGTGCTTCACCAGTAGTACTGCAGGGTCTTGCCCCAGGTGGTGTCGGCGTAGCCGGTCTTCAGCTCGCGGAACCATTGCTTGCGCAGGGCCGGGGCAATGTCCTGGCTGCCGCAGCTGTTGTAGCCGCTGGGCGCATAGCAGTTGATGGCGCGATACAGGGCGTAGGCGCGGTCGGTATGGCCGGCCTGCTTGTTGGCGATCACCTGTTGGTAGCCGTCGAGGCGCGAGTAGACCGGGCCGTTGAAGCTGCCTGGCTTGCCCTTGGCCTTGGCGGCGCGCTGGTCCATGGGCAGCGAGTCCAGGCCGTTGCGCAGCATGAATTCACCCAGGCAGTTGAGCGCCTTGGGCTCATTGGCGGACTTTTGCAGCGCTGCGGCGGTGTCGGCGATGGCCGGGCAGCTGTAGCCGGAAGCGGCCTGGTCGCCCTGCCAGCGGAACATGGCCAGGCTGCGACCATCGCCGTAGACGAAGCCCAGGCTGTTGGTCAATTTTTGCTCAGGGGACGTTTGCGCTGGCAGCAGACCCATGTCCTTGCCAAAGTCGGCGTACAGGCCACGGGTCAGGTCCTTGTACAGCAACACGAACAGCGCGGTGTCGCGCTCGGTCTGGTCCAGCCCCTTGCTGACCTGGCGGCGCAGCAGGTCGGCGCTGGCGCTGCTGTACAGCATGATGTTACGCAGCTGCGCGGCCTTGATCGGCGAGTCGTCGGCAAACACCTTGGCCAGCTGGCCGCTGGCCTGGTAATTGAGCGCCAGGGCCATCTCCAGCTGGTCGCGTTGCAGCGGTTGCTGGGCCGCGGGCAGCAGCTTCAGCCACAGCTGCGCCGCGCCGGGGTAGTCCTTTTTCTGCTCCAGGGCCAGGCCGCGCAGGGTCTGCTGGCTGAACGCCAGGTAGTCGAGCTTGGCCGGCACGCTGGCGGGCACGGCGGCCAGGGTCGCGTCAGGGTCGTTGGCGATGTATAGCTGGTACACGCCCAGCAGATAGTCATGCAGGCCCGGTTGCTCGGCAAACAGCGGCTTCTGCGCCTGCAGTTCGGCCAGCGTCAGGGTGGGCAGGGGCTTGCCGCGCAGTTGCATCAGGTCCACCACCGCCAGTACCAGCGGGTCTCGCACCTGCCCAGGCTTGGCGCCGACCAGCAGCTTGGCGTCGGCTTCGGTGATCAGCTGATTCAGGTCGGTGTTACGTTGCTGCGGGGTGGCCTGGGTCAGCTGCCAGGCGAAGTCGGCGGCCAGCGCCTGCTGGTCGCCCGCCAGCCAGTGCACCCGGCGTAGCAGGCCGCGGGCCGAGGTGGCGTACTCGCCCTGTGGATAAGTTTCCAGGTAATGATTGAAGCCAGCGCCGGCCTGCTGCAGGGCGGCAGTGTCGACTTTCGCCAGGGCCACCATGCCGTATTCGTCGAAGGCGTTGGCCTGGGCGGCGTTCAGCGCGGTGCGGGCGCTCATGTACAGCGCCGTTTCCTTCACCCATTGCGCCGGGCTGCTGGCCAGTGCGGCGAACTGCGCCTGGGCCTGGTCGAAATGGCCACGGTAGAAGTTGGCGGCGGCTTGCAGGTAGCTGGCGAAGGTTTGCCCTTGGGGCGACTGCACGGTGGGCAGCAGGGCGGCCAGGTCGCTGTCACTCCAGTCACAGGCGCCCAGCATGGCCAGCCGCGCCTTGCCCAGGGCCTGGCGTTCGTCTGCCGGCAGGTCCTGCAGTTGTTTCAAGAACTCGCTGGCGCTGGCTTCGGCGTTGCTGCGGCACCGGCTGCCTTCGCCGCCCAGGAAGTTGTCGCCGGCCAGGGTTTGCGGGGCGGCGGGCAGGCCCAGCTGGCTGGTCAACTGGTCCAGGGCACGCGGGGCTGGCGCCGCCGTGGCGTCCGGCGCTGGTGCTGGCGGGCTGGCTGGCGTCAGGCGCGCCATGTCGAAGGGCACCGGGCCGTAACCTTCCTGGCGCTCCTGGTCAGTGATGCCCATGTCGGGCAGGGGCAGTGCGCCCTTGTCGGCCAGCAGCAGGCGCAAGTTCACCTGGCTGTCGTTGCCCGGCGACAGGAAGGGCAGGCTGTTGCAGCCACCGGCGAAGCCGTTCACGTTGAGCATCCAGGCCGGGTAGCAGGAATCGTCGCCGCTGGCGAAGGCCTGGGTGGCGAAGCCGGCGCTGATGGCCAGGGCAAGTGGGGCTAGCAGGCGGGTGCGCATTGATCGTCCTTAATCGCAGGTTCTGGGTGGCGATGATGATACAACCGCCATCGGCGAGTGCGGCAAAATCCGGTAATAAAACAAAAATTCCAAATAAATTATTTATAGAAAAATAATTGATTTCGCCAGGGCGCCGTTCTAGCCTGAGATCACTCGAACGGCTTTCCTCCCGAAAGCCTGATCAAGCGGCCCACAACAACAAATCAGGAGCCATCATGACTTTGAACATCGGTGTCATCGGGACCGGCGCAATCGGCCGCGAACACATCCGTCGCCTGAGCTTCGCCCTCGCCGGCGCGCGGGTGGTGGCGGTCAACGACATCAATGCCGAGCAGGCGCGCGGCGTCGTCACCCAGTTGGGCATCGAGGCCGAGGTGTACGCCAGCGGCCAGGACCTTATCAACGCGGCCAACGTGCAAGCGGTGCTGGTGACGTCCTGGGGCCCCAGCCACGAAGAGTTCGTGCTGGCCGCCATCGCCGCCGGCAAGCCGGTGTTCTGCGAGAAACCCCTGGCGGTCACGGCCGAAGGCTGCCGGCGTATCGTCGAGGCCGAGATGGCCCACGGTACCCGCCTGGTGCAGGTCGGCTTCATGCGCCCGTTCGACCAAGGCTACCGCGCGCTGAAGGAAGTGATCGACAGCGGCGCCATCGGCGAGCCGCTGATGCTGCACTGCGCCCACCGCAACCCCGAGGTGCCGACGGCTTATGGCACCAGCATGGCCATCACCGACACGCTGATCCATGAGCTGGACGTGCTGCGCTGGTTGGTCGACGACGACTACGTCTCGGCCCAAGTGGTGTTCCCGCGCAGCACACGCAACACCCATGCCGCCCTGCGCGACCCGCAGATCGTGCTGCTGGAGACCGCCCGTGGCGTGCGCATCGACGTCGAAATTTTCGTCAACTGCAAATACGGCTACGACATCCAGTGCGAAGTGGTGGGCGAGCAGGGCATCGCCAAGCTGCCCGAGCCCACCAGCGTGCAGATGCGCAGCGACGCCAAGCTGTCCACCGGCATCCTGATGGACTGGAAGGACCGCTTCATCGATGCCTACGACGTGGAGCTGCAAGCGTTCATCAAGGGTGTGACCAGCGGCCAGCTGGGTGGCCCCTCGGCCTGGAACGGCCTGGCCGCCGCCGTGGCCGCCGACGCCTGCATCCTGGCGCAGACCAGCGGCAACATCGAACCCATCGACCTGCCACCACGCCCCGCCTTCTACGCCGACTGAACCCTGGCCGTGGGAGCGGGCTCTGCCCGCGAAAGCCGCACCGCGCAGTCTCAGTCAGACCGTGGCGTTATCTTCGCGGGTAGAACCCGCTCCCACGACAGCAGCCCCGTAACCGCCGTTACGGGGATTTTTTCGCCTGCGGAAACGCTGCTGTAACGCGCGCAACGGCACTGTTGCGTCTATAACAACAAGGCAGCCAGGCATTTGCGCCACGCCGCGAAATGTCTCGCCGCCACTATTGACGGAGGGGGATTCCTTGCCCGAATATAGATAGTTAGCAAACTATGAATATCGGTGTGTTCCTGTCCAAATGAATCTCGACAAGCTCCACCTCAATATCAGTAGTGGCATGGTCACGGCCGCCCGCCACTGGCGCCGCATCTGCCAGACCACCCTGGCCAACTACGGTATTTCCGAAGCCTGCGCGGTGCCGCTGCTGCTGATCGTGCGCCTGGGCGACGGCGTGCGCCAGGTTACCGTGGCCCATGCCGCCGGGCTTGAGAGCCCGTCCCTGGTGCGCCTGCTCGACCAGCTGTGCTCGTCAGGCTTCGTCATTCGCACTGAAGACCCTACCGACCGTCGCGCCAAGGCCCTGAGCCTGACCGCCACCGGCCGCGAGCTGGCCGAAGCCATCGAAGGCGAGCTGGTGCGCCTGCGCCGCGAGGTGCTGCACGACATCGCTCCCGCTGACCTGGAAGCCGCCTTGCGCGTGGTGCGGGCGTTCGAGGAAGCCGGGCAGGGCACGGCGGTGTCGCCGTCTTGAAAGCCTTTTTCAGTGATGTCCCGCCGCTGCGGGACTGGTTCTACGGTGTGCGTACCTTCATCGCCTCGATGGTGGCGCTGTACGTGGCCATGAAGCTGGAAATGCCACGCCCCTACTGGGCCATGGCCACCGTCTACATCGTTTCCAGCCCGTTCGTCGGCCCTACCACGTCCAAGGCGCTGTACCGGGGCATCGGTACCTTCGTCGGCGCCGCCGCGGCGGTGCTGTTCGTGCCCATGTTCGTGCAGACGCCGTTCCTGCTGGCGCTGATCGTCGCAGCCTGGACCGGCACCCTGCTGTTCCTGTCCCTGCACCTGCGCACGGCCAACAGCTACGCGCTGATGCTGGCCGGCTACACCATGCCGCTGATCGCGCTGCCGGTAGTGGACAACCCGACGCTGGTGTTCGACATCGCCTCGGCGCGCTTCCAGGAAATTTGCCTGGGGCTGATCAGCGCCGCCGTCATCGGCTCGATCTTCTGGCCACGGCGCCTGGCGCCGGTGCTCGGCGACGCCACGCGCAAGTGGTTCGTGGAAGCCACCACCTACAGCGATCGCTTCCTGTCGCGGGAAATCACCGCCACCGAAGTAGGCACCCTGCGCGCGTCCATGGTCGCTACCTTCAACTCCCTGGAGTTGATGATTGGCCAGATCCCCCACGAAGGCGCGCTGCCGCAGACCGTGCGCAACATCAAGGAACTGCGCGGGCGCATGATTCACCTGCTGCCCACCATCGACGCCCTGGACGACGCGCTGATCGCCGTGGAGCGCCGCACCGAGTTGATCGCCATCCTGGCGCCGGTGCTCGAAGACGTGCGCCAGTGGCTCAAGGAAACCAAGGAGAACGCCTCGCCGGCGTTGTGGACCCAAGTGCACGCGCGCCTGGCCGAGCTGCAGCCCGAGCCCGAAGCCCTCGACGACCGTCGCAACCTGCTGCTGTCCAACGCCCTGTACCGCCTGGGCGAGTGGGTGGACCTGTGGCAGGACATGCGCACCCTGCAGCTGGCCATCGAGACCGAGGACCAGTCGCAATGGCGCGCCGTGTATCGTCACTGGCGTTTGGGCCGGCTGTCGCCGTTCTTCGACCGCGGCATGATGATGTACTCGGCGTTCACCACCATCATGGCCATCGTCGTCGCGTCGATGATCTGGATCTTCACCGGCTGGGCCGATGGCGGTGGCGGGGTGATCCTCGCGGCCGTGGCCTGCAGCTTCTTCGCTGCCATGGACGACCCGGCGCCGCAGATCTACCGGTTCTTCTTCTGGACCCTGATCGCGGTGGTGATGTCCAGCCTCTACCTGTTCCTGATTCTGCCCAACCTGCATGATTTCCCCATGCTGGCGCTGGCGTTCGCGGTGCCGTTCATTACCGCGGCCACCCTGACCCTGCAGCCGCGCTTCAACCTGGGCATGATGCTGACGCTGGTCAACGGCGCCACCTTCATCAGCCTGGACACCGCCTACGACGCCAACTTCCTGTCCTTCCTGAACTCCAACATCGCGGGGCCTGCGGGCCTGCTGTTCGCGTTCCTGTGGACCCTGATGGTGCGGCCGTTCGGCACTGAGCTGGCGGCCAAGCGCATGACCCGCTTCAGCTGGCGCGACATTGTCAGCCTCAGCGAACAGGCCACCCTGGCCGAGCACCGCGCCATGGGCGTGCAGATGCTCGACCGGCTGATGCAGCACCTGCCGCGGCTGGCCCAGACCGGCCAGGACACCGGCGGCGCGCTGCGCGACCTGCGCGTGGCGCTGAACATGCTCGACCTGCTGGCCTACATGCCGCGCATTCCGGTGGGCCCGCGCGCCCAGGTGCGCCAGGTGGTGGACGAGGTGGGCGGTTATTTCCGCAACTGCCTGAAGGCCCGCGAACGGTTGCCCGCGCCCATGTCTATCCTCATGACCATGGACCGTGCGCGCCGGGCGCTGGCCCAGCAGCATGTGGGTGACGAGGCCGAGGCACGGGTGCAGATGCTGCACTCGCTGAGCGGCCTGCGCCTGGCGCTGCTGCCGGGTGTGGAAGTGGTGATCGAGCCGAGCGCAGCCCCAGAGCCGCCGACTCAAGGCCTGGATGGAGCTCCGTTATGATCGGTGAAATTGATGTAAGCGGGATCTTCCTGCCCACGCTGCTGGTGATGATGGCTATCACCTATGTGCTGTTCCTGATAGTCCACGGCGTGCTCAATCGCCTGCACTTTTATCGCCTGGTCTGGCACCGGGCCTTGTTCAACGTCGGTCTGTACGCGCTGATGCTAGGCGCGGTGGACGCACTCTGCCGAAACCTGATGACATGAAAAAACCCTTGTTGACCGTTGGCCGCCTTCTCCTGACCCTGCTGGTGGTGGTCCTTGCCACCGTGGTGGTCTACCGCATGGTGATGTACTACATGTTCGCGCCCTGGACCCGCGACGGCCACATCCGTGCCGACGTGATCCAGGTATCGCCTGACGTCTCCGGGCTGATCCAGGACGTGGCGGTGCACGACAACGAAGTGGTCAAGCGTGGCCAGGTGCTGTTCACCATCGACCAGGACCGCTTCAGCCTGGCCCTGCGCCAGGCGAAAGCCGCGCTGGCCGACCGCCAGGAAACCATGGCCCAGGCGCAACGCGAGGCGCGCCGTAACAAGGGCCTGGGCAACCTGGTGGCCAAGGAACAACTGGAGGAGAGCGACTCCAAGCTGGCCCGCGCCCAGGCAGCCCTGGCCGAGGCCCAGGTGGCCGTGGACACTGCCCAGCTGAACCTGGACCGCTCGGTGATCAAGAGCCCGGTGGATGGCTACCTCAACGACCGTGCGCCGCGTGCCCACGAGTTCGTGGCGGCCGGCCACCCGGTGCTGTCGGTGGTGGATAGCAGCTCGTTCCACGTCGACGGTTACTTCGAGGAAACCAAGCTGCCGCTGATCGAAGTGGGGCAGAAGGTCGACATCCGCGTGATGGGTGACAACGCCCGCCTGACCGGCCACGTGCAGAGCATCGTCGCCGGCATCGAAGACCGCGACCGCAGCAGCGGTTCCAACCTGCTGCCCAACATCAACCCGGCGTTCAGCTGGGTGCGCCTGGCCCAGCGGATTCCCGTGCGCATTGCCTTCGACGACGTGCCGGAGCACTTCCGCATGATCGCCGGGCGTACCGCCACGGTGTCCATCGTCGACGAGACCGGCCACTCCGCGGAGGCCGCTCGATGAACCACTGCGTGCGTCTTTCGGCGGTGGCCCTGGGGCTGCTGCTGTCGGCCTGCCAGATGGTGGGGCCGGACTACCACCGGCCCAAGGACGGCGCGATCAACCGCCCCGACCTGCAAGGCAGCCTGGCCACGGGCGACAGCAACGTGGTGTCGGCCCCGGTGCCGCAGGACTGGTGGAAGCTGTACAACGACCCGCGCCTGGACCAGTTGGTGGGTGACGCGTTGGTGTCCAGCACCGACCTGCGCATCGCGGCCGCCAACCTCAGCCGCGCCCGCGTGCAGATCGAGGAAGCGCAGAACGCCGGTGGCTTCACCACGACCGCCGAGGCGGGCGCGCAGCGCTTGCAGGAGTCTGCCGAGTCCTACCTGCAGGGCGTGAAGATCCCGGTGGCCAACGTCGGCAGCCTGGCGTTGACCACCTCCTATCAGTTTGACCTGTGGGGCACCTTGAAGCGCGGCGTCGAGGCCTCCCAGGCCAACGCCGACGCGGCCCAGGCCGCCGCCGACACCGCGCGCATTACCCTGGTGGCGGAAGTGGTGCGTTCCTACACGCAGATCTGCGCTGCCAACGAAGAACGGCACATTGCCCAGAAGTCCCTGGACCTGCAGATGCAGGGCGTGCAGTTGACCCAACGGTTGCGTGACGCTGGCCGTGGTGACGAAACCCAGGTGACGCGCACCCAGACGCAGTTCAAGTCGTTGCGTGCCGACCTGCCCAAGTTCGAGGCCCAGCGCCAGGCCGGGTTGTACACCCTGGCCATGCTGCTGGCCAAGCCGGTCAACCAGCTGCCGGCGGGCACCGCCGACTGCGCCGAGCTGCCGAAGATCGCCCAGGTGATGCCCGTGGGTGACGGCGCCGCGCTGCTCAAACGCCGCCCTGACGTGCGCCAGGCCGAGCGCAAACTGGCCGCTGCCACCGCCGAGATCGGCGTGGCTACCGGCCAGCTGTACCCCAACATCAGCTTCGGTGCCACCGTGGGTTCGGTGGGCTTCCTCAAGGACCTGGGCGAAGACACCACCAACCGCTGGGGCTTTGGCCCGCTGATCACCTGGACCATCCCGGGCAACCAGGCCCGCGCCCGCGTGCGTGAGTCCGAGGTGGCCACCCAGGCGGCCCTGGCGCACTTCGATGGCGTGGTACTGAATGCCGTGCGCGAAGCCCAGACCGGCCTTGCCCAATACACCGCCCTGCTGGAGCGCCGCGACGCCCTGGCCGACGCCGAGCAATCGGCCCGCCAGGCTGCCGACCAGACCCACCGCTTCTTCCTGGCCGGCCGCGAATCCTTCCTGGCCGACCTGCAGGCCACCAAGACCTACACCGACGTGACCGCCCAGCTGTCCGCCGCCAACACCCAGGTGGCGATGCAGCAGATCAACGTGTTCCTGGCGTTGGGTGGCGGTTGGGAAACCCCGCAACAGCATCAAACGACCCCGTAGCAGCTGCCGCCAGGCGGCGTCCCTGGGCTTGCACCGTGGCGCTGCCGGACGCAGCCTTCGGCAGCTGCTACGGGAGGCGGCGTCTGGGGTGTCAGGGTTTGGCGGACAGGTCGGCCATGCCCTTGAGCAGTTCGATGGGCAGCGGGAAGACGATGGTCGAGGTCTTGTCGCCGGCGATGGCGCTCAGGGTCTGCATGTAGCGCAGCTGCATGGCGCCCGGCTGGCGGCCGAGCATTTCGGCCGCCTGGGCGAGTTTTTCCGAGGCCTGCAGCTCGCCCTCGGCGTGGATCACCTTGGCGCGGCGCTCGCGCTCGGCTTCGGCCTGTTTGGCGATGGCGCGTACCATGGATTCGTTGAGGTCCACGTGCTTGATCTCGACGTTGGCCACCTTGATGCCCCACACGTCGGTCTGCGCGTCCAGCACCTGCTGGATGTCCATGTTCAGCCGCTCACGTTCGGCCAGCAACTCGTCCAGCTCATGCTTGCCCAGCACCGCACGCAAGGTGGTCTGCGCCAGTTGGCTGGTGGCCATCAGGAAGTCCTCGACCTGGATGATCGCCTTCTGCGGGTCCAGCACGCGGAAGTACAGCACGGCATTGACCTTCACCGACACGTTGTCGCGGGTGATGACATCCTGGGGTGGCACGTCCAGCACCACGGTGCGCAGGTCGACGCGCACCATCTGTTGCACCACCGGGATCAGGATGATCAGCCCCGGGCCTTTAACCTGCCAGAAGCGCCCCAGCTGGAACACTACGCCGCGCTCGTATTCACGCAATATCCGAAAGGTGGACAGCGCCAGCAGGAACAGCACCACCAGCACGGCGGTGTAGCCGATTTCGATGAACATGGTTCACGCTCCCGTGGGCGGTTTCGCCGCGGCCACTTCCAACTGCACGCCGCGGCGGGCCAGCACCTTCACCGGCTCGCCCTGTTGCAGTGGCGCCTCGCAGCGCACCTGCCATTGCTCGCCTTGCAGCTGCACCCAGCCGGCGCAGGGGTTGTCCGATTGCAGCGCCGACACCGGCGTCACCTGGCCTACCAGTTCGCTGTCGCCACCCACCGGCCGCCGTCGTGCCGCGCTGATGGCCATGGTCAGCACCGTGATCACCAGCACCACCGCCACGGCCGCCATGGCCAACAGCAGTGTGCCCGACACCGCGATATCCGGCCCCTGGGCATCCACCAGTACCACCACGCCCAGCAACAGCACCACCAGGCCACCCACGCCCAGCACGCCATAGGTCGGCAGCAGCGCTTCGATGGCCAGCATGACCAGGCCGAAAAGGATCAACCCGACTGCTGCCTGGTTGACGGTCAGCACAATCACAGCGCCCACATGAACCTCCGGGGTTGCCCCTCGACGCCAGCGTCAAAGTTACCTTTAATAAGAGTTTAGTTGACCCCGAGGGTACCCACATGGAATCGCCCAGCCATAGCCTGCCCGCCCTGTTCGATCAGCTGGGCCTGGCGTCCTCGCCAGTGGAAATCGAGCGCTTCGTCACCAGCCACTCGCCGCTCAAGCCCGGCCTGAAACTGCATGAGGCGTTCTTCTGGACACCTGCCCAGGCCGCCTTCCTGCGCGACGAAATCCTCGAGGACGCCGACTGGGCGGAAGTCATCGACCAGCTCAACGAACTGCTGCACAAAGTGCGCTGACCCTGCCGCTTATCCGCTGCCGCCGTGCTTTTGACTTTTGCAGGCAACACTCGCCGCAAGCTGTCCTATGCTCTGATTTATCGGGTTCCTGTGGTCTGTTCATGACCGCGCGGCGGTACTCACGCGGATTCTTTCAGTCATCACTGGCCCCGGGTCAATGGGATGATAATAACTATGAAAGATTCCTATGCTCCTGGCTTCTGGTGCGCCACCACGGCGCTCGGATTGATCACTGCCACCTACTTCTACGGGGTCGTCCAGGCCCACCGAATCGAGCAGGCCCTAGTGTTCTTCAATAGCGCGCTGGGCCTGATCGGCGTGCTGGCGATGGCGGTACTGGCCTGGTCGGCGCACGAAAACGCCCAGCTGAAAAAACGACGAGAAACCCAGGGCCACACCCTGGTACGCATCTGGGACACCAAGGTTGCCCTGCGCAAGGTCGAGACCGTGTTCGACCGTTATTTCTGGGGCAGCTACTGGCAACCCGGGCGCACTTTCCAGGAGGTGATGGGTGACCTGGCGGGCACGCCGCTGGAGAAATCCCTGGAGGCGCTGAAGCGCCAGTGCGAGGGCCTCGACGAAGAGATCCACGACAGCCAATGGCACTGGCTGGACAACGCCCGCGAGCTGTCCACCGTGGCCACGGCGCTGGCGCGCCAGCGCTACCTGTTGGACTTCTGCGACCCGCGCACCACCATCAAGGGTGGTGCGGTGGTGGACCGCGAGATGGAGACCCTGGTGTACACCTGGTCGGCCCGGTTGCGTGCGTTCGATCACCAACTCGATGAGCTTGAGACCGAATATAACGTGTGATGCCTGACGCGGCCTTCGGCCGCTGCTACAGAGCGACGGTGCCGAAGGTTTGTAGCAGCGGCCGCAGGCCGCGTCCGGGGTTCAGAACCGATAACTCAAGGTCGCCGCCACGTTGCGCTCCTCGCCCACGTAGCAGAAGTTCAGGCTGGCGCAGGTGGCCACGTACTTCTCGTTGGTCAGGTTGTTGGCGTTCACCCGCAGGTCCAGGCCCTTGAGCCCCAGCTTGCCCAGGTCGTAGCCCACCGAGGCATCGTAGAGGGTATAGGCCGGCACCTTCGTGGTGTTCTCGGCATCGGCCCAGCTGTACCCCACGTACCGCACGCCAGCGCCCAGGCGCAGGCCATCCAGCGCGCCGTCGCTGAATTTGTAGTCCGCCCACATCGACGCCATCTGCCGCGGCGCCTGGGTGGGCGAGTTGCCCTTGTTCTCGATGAGGTTGTCGGCGGTGCTCAGGGTGCTGATCATCGACTTGGTGTACTTGAGGTCGGTGAAGGTGTAGCTGCCCAGCAGTTTCAGGTTGTCGGTGAGTTGCAGGTGCGCTTCCAGCTCCACGCCTTGGGAACGCACGGCGCCGATGGCGCGGTAGAAGTTTTCCTGGGGCAGCTTGGTGGCCAGGTTTTCCTGGTCGATGCGGAACACCGAGGCGGTGTAGAGGTTGTCCGAGCCCGGCGGTTGGTACTTCAGGCCGGCTTCCCACTGGGTGCCGTCGGTGGGTGGCAGCGGGTTGCCGCTGGCGTCGGAGTAGGAGTTGGGGTTGAACGACTCCGAGTAGCTGAGGTACGGCGCGATGCCGTTGTCGAACAGGTAGAGCACGCCGGCGCGGGTGGTCAGCTTGCTGCGCTCGTCGCTGATGGTGGTGCCCAGCGGGCGGTTGTATTCGGCGATGCGGTTTTCATCCGAGGTCTTCACCCAGTCCTGGCGCACACCCAGGGAGAAACGCCATTTGTCCAGCTCGATCAGGTCCTGCAGGTACACGCCGGTCTGCTGCAGGCGGCGCAGGTAGCTGGTGGGGCTGTAGTAGCTGATGGTGGAGTTGCCGTACACCGGGTTGAACGCATCGATGGGCGCCAGCGAGCCGCTGGTCCAGTCGACCACGGTCTTGCGCCGTTGATAGTCCAGGCCCAGCAGGGTGGTGTGCTTGGCGGCGCCGGTGAAGTATTCGGCCTGCAGCATGTTGTCGATGATGAACGAGTGCAGCTTCTCGCTGGCGCCCGAGTAGTAGCGGTTCAGCTCGTTGCTGCTGGGCGACACCCAGCCGTAGCCGTAGACCTGGGCCAGGTCGACCTTGGAGTCCAGGTAGCGGAAGTTCTGCCGCGCGGTGAAGACGTCGTTGAAGCGATGCTCGAACTGGTAGCCGAACGACTGCTGGTCGCGGCTGTAATGATCCACCCCAGGTTCGCCCTCGAAGAAGTGCTCGGAGATGCGCTGGCCATTGTGCTGGTGCAGCAGGCCGTCGGCAGGCAGGCCGCCGTGGTAGCCGCCCTCGGGGTCGTGCTGCAGGTAGGCCTGCAGGGTCAGCGAGGTGTCTTCGTCGAAGTCGATGCTCAGGGTGGGCGCGATGGCGTAGCGCTTTTCTTCGTTGTGGTCGAACTGGGTGTCGGCCTCGTGGGTAAGGCCGGTGACGCGGTAGGCAATGCGCTTGTCGTCATCCAGCGGGCCGCTGAAGTCGAAGCCCACGCCGTGCTGGCCCTGGGTGCCGACGGTGGCCTGGATCTCGTGGTAGGCCTCGTACAGCGGCTTCTTGGTGGTCAGCGCCACCAGGCCGCCGGGCGAACTGCGCCCGTAGAGCACCGACGATGGCCCTTTCAGAATGTCGACCCGTTCCAGGAAATATGGGTCGATCTGCATGGTGCTGTAGGTGCCGCTGTCGCCCATGGACTTGAGGCCATCGATGTAGATGTTGTCCACCGAGCCGTCGTTGAAGCCGCGCATGGCCACGTAGTCGTAGCGGTGCGTGGCGCCGTAGGGGTTGGTCAGCACGCCGGGGGTGTAGCGCATGGTCTGCGACACGGTCTGCGCGCCCTGGTCGTCCATCTGCTGGCGGGTGACCACCGACACGCTCTGCGAGGTTTCCAGCAGGGCGGTGCTGGTCTTGGTGGCCACCTGGCTGTGGGTGGCGTTGTAGCCGTCCATGCTGCCCAGCGCGTTGCCCAGGGCAAAGCCACGCACGTCGGTGCTGGGCAGGGTCATGGCCTGGTCCTGGGTGGCTTGCAGGATGAAGCTGGCACCGTCGGCGCTGCTGGCGCGCAGGCCGCTGCCGGCCAGCAAGGTGCTCAAGCCCTGTTCGATATCGTAGCTGCCATGCAGCCCAGCGCTTTGCTTGCCCTGGGTCTGCGCCGGGGTGGCGGCCAGGGTGATGCCGGCCTGGCGGGCGAACTGGTTCAGCGCATCGCCCAGGCTGCCGGCGGCGATGTCGTAGCTGCGGTTGGCGGCCTGGGGGGTGTCGACAGCGGCGGCGTTGGCCGCCAGGGGCAGGGCGGCCAGGCCCATGGCGGTGGACAGCAGCAGGGAGAGTGCGGGGGTTTTGCCGGTCATGGTGCGGTTCCAAAGGGGCATGAACAGGTTGATTACTGTCCAAGCCGGTTGGCGCGGCAAAACCCGCCAAAAAATTTTCCGCCGCTCACGCCGGTTCCAGCTGCACCCAGAACCGCGTGCGGGTGCGCACCTGTACCGGCAGGGTCTGTGGCAGCAGGGCCAGCAGCGCGTCGGTGTCGGCCAGGCGGAAGACGCCGGACAGGCGCAGGTCGGCGATCCCGCTGGCGCAGCCCAGGTAGCCGTGGCGGTAGCGCCCCACTTCCTCGAGGAACGCCTGCAGGCGCATGTCGCGGGTGACGATCAGGCCGTCGGCCCAGGCACCCATGTCCATGTCCGGGCGGGCGATTAGGCGTAGGCCCTGCTGGTCCAGCTGCCAGCTCTGGCCCGCCTGGGCCCAGGTCAGCGCGCCGCCCTGGGCCGGGTAGATCGCGACCTTGCCGCTGGTCACGCTCAGGCGCGTGCAGGTGTCCTGCTGGCGCACGCTGAAACGCCCTTGCGCGGTTTCGAACAGGCCGTCGCGGTTGCTCACCTGGAACGGGCGCGAGTCGGGCTGGCAGCTGATCATTATTTCGCCATGCCTGAGGCTGACCAGCCGTTGCCGGGCGTTGAAGCGCAGGTCGGCGGCGCTGTGGGTGTTGAGTTGCAGCTGCGAGCCATCGGGCAGGTTGAAGCGGCGTTGCTCGCCGACGCCGGTGGCGAAGTCCGATGACCATTGTTGCCACTGCTCAAGGTCGCGGCCCAACCAGCCGGCGCTGCCCAGCAGCGCCACCACGCCCAGCAGCTTCAGCGCCTGGCGCCGGCCCAGGCGCTGGGCGCTGGCTTCCAGTGCCTGGCCGGCACCTGGCACGGCGCGGTAGTGGCTGGCCACTTCCTGGCTCATGGCCTGGATGCGCTGCCAGGCCAGTTCGTGGCGCTGGTCGGCCGCGCGCCAGTCGGCGCACTGGCGTTGCAGGCGCGGGCTGGCGCGTTCGCTGCCCATGCGCAGCATCCAGTCGATGGCCTGGCGCACCATCTGCGGGTCGGGCACGGCGCCCGGCTCAGTGTTCATAGCGCAGCACGTAGCAGTGGTAGAGCGCATCAGCCACGTAGCGCTCCACCGAGCGCAGGGAAATGCCCATCTGTGCGGCGATGTCCTGGTGGCGCATGCCTTCGCACTGGGACAGCAGGAACGCCTTGCGCACCTTGGGCTTCAGGCCGTCGAGCAGGCGCGCGATGCCTTCCAGCAGCTCCAGCAGCAACGCGCGGGTTTCCAGGCACGGCACTTGGGCGGCGGGCAGGTGGGCGATGGTTTCCAGGTAGGCGCGGTGCAGTTCCTCGCGGCGCCAGTGGTCAATCACCAGGCCCCGGGCGATGGTGCGCAGGAACGCGCGCGGCGCGCTCAGCTCCAGGCGTTCGGTGCGCTGCAGCAGGCGCAGGAAGGTGTCCTGGGCCAGGTCCGCGGCATCGGCGGCGTTGCCCAGCCGGCTGCGCAGCCAGGCGTTGAGCCAGCCGTGGTGGTGATGGTAGAGCGAGTGCACGACATTTTCTTGGGAGGGCATGAGGATGCGCTGCGCGAAACTGCATGAATGATAATTAGTCTTATTTTCATGAAGCTTTGCACATTTTGCAACAACCCGGACGTTGGGCAGCGGTTGTGGGAGCTGGCTTGCCAGCGAGCTGTTGAGGCGCGAAAAACTCGCTGGCAAGCCAGCTCCCACAAAACACAGGTTATTCGAACAGCTTGCGGGCGTTACCCATGGCGTCATCGGCAAAGCCCTGCAGGAACTGCTTGAACCCAGGCAGGGCCTCGGCACCGCCCTTCGCAGGCTCCCCCTGGATGGTCCACAACGCCCGGGACCTGCCCGGGCCATCGGCGAATACCTCCATGGAGGCCCACAGGTTGCCGATGTCCAGGGTGGTGTAGATCAGGCTCCAGGTCATGCGCCGCGCCTGGCTGTCATGGCTGTTGAGTTGCTCGACGACAATGTTCTCGCCATCGGCGAAGTGCTTGATGCGCAACGAGCGCGGCCCTTCGCCGAGCATGTCGATGCGCGCCAGCGCCGGGATGAACTTGTTGAAACCGGCAAAGTTGCCAACCAGCGCCCACACCGCATCGGCGTCGGCGTTAATGGCCACTTCAGCGCTGACGGTGCAGCCCTGGGGGTGACGGATCAGGGTATCGGGTACGAGTGCGTTCATGGTGCTTCTCCTTGGGGTGGGGATGACTCAGATGAACTGGATTTCCTTCAGGTACGCGCAACCCTTGCGCAGCAGCGCCGGGGTCTTGCTGGGGTAGCGCTCGCCCATGCGCTGCACGCCGTCGCGGGCGTTGCCGTGGTCGATGCGCGAGATGTCGCCGATGTCTTCTTCGAAGCCGTCGAGGTAGAAGCCCAGCACGCCGAACAGCGCGTTGTCGGCGTCCACCCGGCCCAGCTGCTGTTGCCACTGGGCCACGCTGACCAGCTCGAAGTCGCGCCCCGCCTCGCGGAACGCCGCCACGTAGCTGGCCCAGCTCAATGGTTCGGGGTTGTGCAGGTTGAACACCGCGTGGCGGGCCTGGTAGCGGCTGCTGTGGAAGGCCAGGAAGCGCGCCAGGAAATCCACCGGCATCAGGTCGAAGTTGAGGCTCAGCGCTGGCACCTGGCCCAGCTGCAGCGAGCCCTTGAGCATCAGCATCAACCGGTTGCGGTGCGGCTGGCACACCCCGGTGCGGCTGTTGAAGGTGATGTTGCCGGGGCGGTAGAGGTTGGCCCACACACCTTGCTCGCGGGCGCGCTGGAGGATGCGTTCGGCCACCCACTTGGACAGGTTGTAGCCGTTGCGGATGTAGATGGGCGGGGTGTCGGCCGGCGGTTCCTCGCGCACGTTGCCGTCGGCGTCGATGACGCTGGAGGCCGACAGGGTGGAGACGAAATTGAAGATTTTCTTGCTGCGCCCTTCGCACAGGCGCAGGCAGTGGAACACCGGCTCGACGTTGCTGGCCGCCAGCGCCTCGTAGTCGAGCACGTGGTTGACCACCGCGGCATTGTGGATAAGTGCGCCGTAGCGCTGGTCGATATCCGCGTACACCGCATCGCTCAAGCCCAGTTTTGGCTGGGTGATGTCGGCGGCGTGCACGCGCACGCGGCTGAGGTCCAGGTGCTGCAGGCGGTTCTCGTCCAGCGCCTGCTGGAAGCGTTCGCTGGCGCTGGCGCCGGGCTGCGCACGCACCAGGCACGCCACCTCGGTGGCGCCCCAGGCCAGCAGCGCCTCGACGATGTGCACGCCGAGGAAACTGTTGGCGCCGGTGACCACCACCTTGTGCACGTCGCCCAGGCGGTCCATGGGCAGGGCGTGGATATCCAGTTCGCGGAAGGCGTCGCTCAACGCCTGGGGGCTGACCTGGCGCACCTGGTCCTGCACGCCGGCCACCAGTTCGGCCAGGCGCTGCAGGGTCGGTTGTTCGATGAAGCGGTTGATGGAAATGCCCGTGCCGAAGCGCTCGCGAATCTGCAGCAGCATCTGCGACAGCAGGATGGAATGGCCACCCAGGTTGAAGAAGCTGTCCTGGGTGCAGATCTGCTCGCCAGGCAGTTCCAGCAATTCGCTCCACAACGCCAGTAGCTTCGCCTCGGCGGCGTTGGCGGGCGCTTGCCGTGGCTTGTCGCGGGCCGCGGCCTGGGGTATCGCCAGCAGCGCATGGCGGTCGACCTTGCCGTTCGGGGTGGCTGGCAGCACGGCCAGTTCGCTGTAGTGCAGCGGGCGCATGTAGTCGGCCAGGTGGGCCTGGGCGTGAGCGGTCAGGTGCGCCAGCGCGTCGGCCTGGCGCGGCTGTGCAACGAACGCCAGCAGGCGCTTCTGCGCGTCCACCACCACGGCCACCTGGCCGAACTGGCCGCTGGCGCGCAGGCAGTGCTCGACCTCCTCGGGCTCGACGCGGAAGCCGCGGATCTTCACCTGGTTGTCCCGCCGCCCGGCCAGGGCAATGCCGTCGTCGCACCACTGGCCGATATCGCCGGTGCGGTAGGCGGCCAGCCGCTGGCCATCGGGCAGCGCCAGGCTGACGAAACGCTCCGCGCTCAAGGCCGGGTTGTTCAGGTAGCCCAGGCCGGTGCCGGCGCCGGCGATGTACAACTCGCCGGGGGTGTTGTCGGCGACCGGCTGGCCGTCCTCGTCGAGGATCAGCACCTGCGTGTTGGCGATAGGCTGGCCCAGCAGGCGCGGGTTATCCCCCGGCTGCATGCGGCGGGTGGTCGCCAGGATCGTGGTTTCCGTGGGGCCGTAGATATTGTGCAACTGGCAGTGGGCGGCGAAGTTGGCCAGCGCCGCCGGCTCGCACACGTCGCCACCGGTGACCAGATGCTGCAACGCCAGCGGCCGGTCGGCGGGCAGGATGCTCAGCAGCGCTGGCGGCAGGAACGCGTGGCTGACCTCCAGGCCATTGATGAGCGCCACCAGTTGCTCGGGGTCGCGGCGCTGGTCTTCGCTGGGCAGCACCAGGGTCGCCCCGGCGATGAAGGTGGGCAGGATGTCGAGCAACGAGGCGTCGAAGCCGATGGTGGAAAACTGCAGCACCCGGCTCTGGCTGCCCAGCGCCACATGCTGGCGGTACCAGGTCTGGAAGTGGTTGAGGTTGGCGTGGCAGAGCAGCACGCCCTTGGGCTGCCCGGTGGTGCCGGAGGTGTAGATGGCCACCGCGGGCGCCTCGCTGCCCGGCGTTTGATCGAACAGCAGGGTGCGCGTGGCCGCTGGCAGCCCCTCAACCCCCAGGCAGGCCATGCCTTGCGCTTGAAACGGGGCGCTGCCGCTGTGCAGCAACAGGGCGGCGCCGGCGTTTTCGGCGATTGCTTGCAGCCGCCGGGGCGGGTGGCTGGGGTCCATGGGCAGGAACACGGCGCCGCTACCCAGCACCGCCAGCAGCGCGGCATACAGCGCCGGCGACTTGCCCAGGCACACGCCGATCACTGGGGGCTGGGCGCGGTCCAGCCAGGGTTGCAGGGCACTGCGTATCGCCAACGCCTGGGCATGCAGTTGCCCGTAGCTCAGGCTGCCATCGCTCCACAGCAACGCTGGCTGGCGCGCATGGCGTAGCAGGCTGGCCTGTAGCTGTTCCACCAGTGCCGGCTGCGCGCTGTCCAGCCATTGCGGTTGTCGGGTCTGGTTGAAGGCGTGTTGGTAGGCCAGCACTTCAAGGGCCTGCAACCCCTGCTGGCCGGCCAGCCCCGCGGCGTCGCAGGCCGGCCAGCGGGCGAAGTGCTGTGGGTCGCGGGACAGGCGGCTGACCTCCAGGGTCAGCCGCTCCACCAGGCTCTCGATGACCTGCGCGCTGAGCATGGCGCCGTTGCCGCTGGGCGGCGTTGCCTGTGCCTGGCAAATAATCAGCCGCTGGGCCTGGGCGCTGCCCGCCCAGCATTGCCACTGCACGCTGGGCAGTGGCGCTACACCGTTGGCGAGGCTGACGCGCAGGCCCAGGTGCAGGCAGCGGGGGCCAGCGGGCACGGGGGCGCTGCCGTCCTCGATCAGCAGGTCGGCGGGGCCGCCGGCTTCGTCCACCTGGTGCCCGTACTCGCGCAAGGCGGCGCCCAAGGCCCGCAAGGCCCGGCTGGAACCGCACAAGATGATCTGCAGACGTCTCATGATCTTCTCCTTGAATCAGCTCAGGTAAGCGGCCAGGGCATCGCGCACGCAGGGGCTGTCGAGCATCGAGCTGCCCTGGAAAAACCGCAGGATGTTGGCCAGCAACGGGTGCTGGTGGTTGATCGGGTAGGCCAGGGCCTGCACCTCCTCGGCCAGGGCCCGACGCACGCAGGCATCGGCGTGCAGGTGCTCGATCAGGCTGAGGTCGAAGGCCTTCTGGATATCGTTGGTCAGGTAGCGCTCGATGAAGGTCGGCAGCATCCGCGCCAGGTGCGCCTGGTCGGCGGCGGGCGCCGCTTGCCAGTAGATGCGCACCAGGCGGGTCCAGAACGTCGAATGCCGACCTTCGTCCAGCAGGTGGTCGGCCATCAGCCCCTTGATCGAGTCTTTCACCGTGGCGTCGCGGGCGAACGCGGCCACGTCGTTGGTCAGGGTGTTTTCGGCGATCGCCACGCAGATCAGCTCGCCGGCCTGGCGCAGCCCTTCGGGCAGTTGCGCCAATGCCGCCGGGATGGCCCGGCTCAGTTCGATTTCACTGGGCAGGCCGATGGGCTCTATGCCTGTCAGCTCGATGGTCTGCTGCATGAAATCCATGGCCACCAGGGCGTGGTAGTCCTCGTCCACCACCACGGTCATGGCGTCGTAACGGCAGGCAAAGGGCAGCGCCATGGCGAACCGGCCGCGAGCGATGGCGCCGGCGGTGTGGTTGACGATCTCGGTCTCGAAAATCACCACGTCGTGGATGAATTTGTACAAGCTCTGCACCAGGGCGAAGTCGCGCAACTGCGGGCACTCGCGCTCAAAGGTGGCGCTGAGCACCAGCGGCTGGCGGCTGACCGGGTAGATCAGCCGCTGGTCGTCCTCCACCCGCCGTCGCGGTCGGGTGCGGATGGTGGCCCGGTTTTCCCAGGCGTCGGCGAACGAGCGATAGTCGGCGGCGTTCATGCGCTCACCCCGGTGCGCGCGTGCAGGGTCGCCCGCAGCCCGTTCCACAACGCCATGCGGCTTTCGATGGCTGCCAGCGCCGCCTCGTGCACTTCCTGTTGGCGTTGCGGGTCATCGTCTACCAGGCGGTCCAGCAGCGACTGCGCGGCCGGGCCGTGGTCGTCCGAGTCGACCTCGATGTGCCGTTGCAGGTAATAGTGCAGGGTAGGGGCCTGTTCCCGGGGTATTTGCCAGTCGTCCAGCAGTTGCTGGAACATCTGCGGAATGACGCTCTCGCGGCCATGCAGGAACGCTGCCGCGACCATGTGGGCCGGCGCGTGCAAAGCGGTGTCCAGGGTGTTGCAGACAAAGCGTACCGCCGCCGGGGTGGCGTTGACGCTGTGCAGGGCGGTCAGGTAGTTGACGCCTTCGGCCTGCAGCTGCACGAAGCGCTCGATAGGCGCGGTATCGGCACCAATCTCGCGCATGGCGTCCAGGTACAGTTCGAAGTGGCTGTAGTGGCCTTCGAGCAGGTGGTCGTCGGTTTCTTCCCCCAGCACAATCTCGTTGATCAGCCTGGCGGCCTTGGGGTCTCGTGGTGGCAGCCAGGGCAGGCTGACGCAGGTCAGTTCACGTTGCAGGCGCTTGGTCAGGGACATGAAATCCCATACCGCAAATACATGGGTTTCCATGAAACGCTGCAATATGGGCAACGAGTTGATCTCGGCAAAGATCGGGTGTGCACCCAGTTCGCTTTTCTTTTGTTCAAGCACAACGTTTTGAAAGGTCATGGCACTTCCTCACTGTTTCGAACAGGTCGTCAACGGAATTAACTTTGTCTGCGGCAGTCAACTCAAAAGCGGCTGAATATCTCCTTTGTTTTCGTGGGTAAATGTAAAATATTGTTATTGGCTAAATGGGTGCTGTTGGTTGCTGCCCCTCAGCCCTCTAAACGCTAGACCATGAAGTTGTTTTTGTTCAAATAAAATCGTTAAAAAACAACAGGTTATGATTTTAAAAACAATAGGGTTGCGCTAAAACCGGCGTCGCCAGTTTTAGAGGCGCAAGCGCTCCCCTTTCAACGTTTTACGGTCAAAATCAATAACAGCGAGTGAATGCATCACTCGGAGCACTCTAAGTTTTGAGATGGGGGGATTTATTTAGTCGAGGGACAAGCCCGGCGCGCGTTGCTCCTGCATGGGTGACTGTCGGCGGCCCATAGTTTGTATGGGCTGGTCACGGCCCTGGGGCCAAGGCAAAGAGTGTGCGTTAAATGGTCAGATTGCCATCAGGGGGCGATTACAGGAGGTAAGCAAGCGGAGAGTCAGGCGCTGAGCAGGCCCAGATGGGTATTGATGATATGTAGCAGACGCTGGCGCTGGCTGTGTACGAAGAAATGGTCGCCCGGCAGCTCGATCAGCTCGAATTCGCGCGCGGTAAAACCTTGCCACGGCAGCATGTTGGCCATGGGTTCCAATGGGTCTTCACTGCCGTACAGGGCCGTCAGTGGCACTTGCAGCGAATGCCCGACCGTGTCCGACCAGGATTCGGCCAGTTGCAGGTCGCGGCGCAGCATGGGTTCGACTTGGGCGATAAAGTGAGGGTCGGACGATTGTTGGGAGGTAATGGCGTTCAGGGCTTCGAGGGCCTGGAACAATTGCCGGCCAGGCAATTGATGCAGCAACGGAGTGCGTGGGGAAGTATCGGGGCTGCGGCAGGCGGCGATGAACAGGTGGCGGGTCTGGCGAGGGAAGGCGCGGATGGCCCGCTTGGCGATTTCGTAGGCGATGCTGCCGCCCAGGCAATGGCCGAACATGGCGTGGGGCTCGGCCAGCAGCGGCTTGAGCTGGGCGAAGGTCTGTTCAAGCAGCCGCGGCCAGTCTTCCAGGGCCGGTTCGTCGGCCCGTGCGCCGTGGCCGGGCAGGCAAACCGTGACCAGCTCGATGTGGTCTTCGAGGTCCTCGGCCAACTGCAACAGCTGCGCCGGGTCGGCGCCCGCGCATGAGAAGCAGATCAGGCGCATCAGCGTGGGCTGCCCGGAATTGGCGACCATCAACCATGGGTTGTTTTGAACGTGCACGGCCTTTCCCCCACCCGGGCCGTGCCGGGCATGTCTTACCGGGGCCGCGCCGCCTCCCTGGGCGCGGCGCCCGTTCAATCCGGCTGGCGAGTGTCGAGATAATGCCGGATGGTTGCGGATGCGTTGTTCAGGTGCCGTTGCAGCACGGTGACCGCACGTTCGACGTCGCGGTCCTGCACGGCATCCACCAGTTCAATGTGATCATCCTGGGTGGGTTTGCCCAAACCCATGGACGACAGGTGGAAGCGCAGGAAACGTTCTTCCTCGTTCAGCTCCTGCTCAATCAGCCGCAGCAGCTTGCGGTTGCTGGAGCCGGCATACAAGGAGAGGTGAAACAGGCGGTTCAGGCGGCCCAGCTCGCTGAGGTTGGTCTCGGTGTCGAGCTGATCGATGTAATGGCGCGCTTCGGCGATGTGCGCTTCGGTCAGGTTGGGCACCGACTGGCGCAGTGCCTCGGTTTCCAGCAGCAGGCGCAGGTTGTAGGTGTCCACGGCGTCTTCGCCGATCAGTGGCGCCACCACTGCACCCTTGTGCATGACCACCTTGAGCAGTGACTGCGCTTCCAGCTGGCGCAAGGCTTCACGCACCGGCATGCGGCTGACGCCGAACAGCGTGGCCAGCTCCTGTTGGCGTACTGCCATGCCCGCGGGTAGTCGGCCGTCCAATATGGCGCTGCGCAGCTTCTCCTCGATAACTGACCGAGCCAGGTGGGCTGGAACCTGCTCGGTGCCCAGAATGGAGCTCAACGACTTTTTGGCTGTCACGATCGGGCTACCTGCATAAATGTAACGCAATGTGTAAAGGATCCAATAGAAGCTAGTGGGCCCCGGTGTTGCTGTCAAACGAGTGGCCAGATGGTTTTTTTGTACGGTCTGATTCGTACAGGCTGAAAACGTACCGTCACGTTCGAGTTTGTTATCGTGACGGAGTTTTCTCGACTTTGAAAGGTGGCGAATCGCCCAGTGTGTTGCCTGCTTAGACAGCCCGATAATTCGCCGATATGGCGTCTAAAAACCTTGTTTGGCGGGCAAAATCGTTAAAAAATGATTTTGTAGTGGTGCCGTGCGGCGATAGCGGTACACTGCTGCGTACCCTATTGATGATTTTTCCGAGGCGCGTACATGAAGTTTCGCTTTCTGCTCTGGGCCATGGGCATGTTGATGGCCCGGGCCAGCCGCACCAACCCCGCTTTCAGCCAGCAGCTCAAGGACCGCGACCTGGTGTTCCAGCTGCAGACCCTGGACGGCAAGGTGGCCCGGCATTTCATCGTCAAGGACATGCGCGTGACCAGCAAGGGCGGCACCGTGGCCGACCCGGCGTTCGCCATCGCCTTCAAAGACGCCGCCTTCGGCTATGAGACCCTGCAGGCCAAGAACAAGCAGCTGGCGTTCATGCAGGGTATCCAGGACAAGACCATCCAGATCAAGGGCAACCCGGCGCTGGTGATCTGGTTCCAGGGCATCATGAAATACCTGAAACCGAAGAAGAAATAAGCCCGGGGGAGCCGGCAAGCCGGCTCCCACGCGGTCAGTGGTGGTTGAACTGCGAAGCCAGTTCGCGCAGCAGTACCTCGGCGTCCAGCACTTTACTGACCACTTCCTCGGCCTTTTCGCGGCTCAGCCCCAAGCGCTCCAGCAGCTCGTCGGGAATGCCTTCGTCGGCGCCCGAACCGATGCCGCGGCTGCGCAGCAGGCGTACTGCCAGGCACACCAGGTTCGGGTACTGGGCGTAATCACCATCGTAGCTGGGGTCGTGCTGGAAGCGCAGGGCGCTGGCCAGTTCCTCGGGCATGTCCCAGAAACGCATCAGCCAGGCGCCGATCTGCTCGCGGGTGATGCCCAGCAGGTGCTGTTCCACGTAGCTGTGGCACAGGTGCGGGTTGACCTCCAGGTGGCGGCAAATCAGCGAGAAGTGCGGCGGGAACACGTGGGCCAGCAGCAGGTAGCCGAAGTTGTGCAGCAGGCCGGCCAGGTAGGTCAGCCCGGTTTCGGGGCGCTGCGCCCGCGGGATGGCGCGGGTCAGGCCTTCGATCACCGCAGCGGTGTAGATCGACTGCTGCCAGTATGGCGTGGCATGTTGCGGCTGGTCCTTGGGCAGGCTCAGGGTCTTGCCCAGGGCCAGGCCCAGCGCCAGGTTGATCACCAGGTCGAAGCCCAGCACGCGCACGATGGCGTCTTCCACCGAGCGGATCTTGCCCGGCGACGCGTAGTACGGCGAGGCCGCCCAGCTGACCACCTGCGCGGCCAGGGCCGGGTCGGTCTCCACCACGCCGGTGATGTCGTCGATGGTGGCGTTCGGGTCCACGCGCAGCTTGATGATTTTCTGCGCGGTTTCCGCCAGCGGCGGGATCTCGATGGTGGCTTCCAGGCGTTGCTGGATGCGCCGCGCGGTAAACGCCTGCACCGCCTGGGTGATTTCCTGGCGGTCGTCGTGGGGGCGGTCGAGGTTGGGGCGGATGCTGCCCAGCGGCTCGCCGAAGTTGCCGGCGCTGGCCTTGTTGAGCATCTTGCGGAAATCGTCGCGGGTGATTTCCAGCAGCAGGCCCGGCTGGCCTGAATTGATCAGCAGGTCGCTGGCGTCCAGCAGCCGTTCGTCGTACAGGCAAGGCGAGCTGGTGAGTGCCGGCAGGCCGGGCAGCTGCTTGAGGTCGTGCTTGGCCAGCATCTTGTCCAGGCGATCAAGCGGCACGGCGGTGAGCCGGCGCCCGGTCAACTCGGCCAGACGGTTCAGGTCCAGCAGCTGATTCTGCGGGAACAGCACCATGAGCGCGCCAACGGCATCGTTGAGCAGCACTGCCTGGACCTTGCGCGCAGGGTCCAGCTGCGGGTGGTCGAGCACCTCGCGATAGCTGATGACCAGCTTTCCCAGCATATCGTGAATGACAGACGGGGTGTGGGGGGTTGCGGTGTCCAGGGCAACTTCAGTCATGGTCTGTATCCATATTCCTACATGGCCGACAGTATACCCAGCTTGCAGGCGCTGCTGGATCCATCGTGCCAAGTCTTTTTTGAGCGTTACGTCGCAACCGCGGCGAAATAGCCGCGGTGGACGCGTTCCTAAACCTGTCCGTATTGCTGGCCGTGCCTCAGCCAACGCTCCAGTAGCGGGTCGACGTGCGCAGGCCATTGCGCAAGCAAGGTCTGGGCCGCGTCCCGTACGGCTGGCAGCAGGTCGGCATCACGCATCAGGTCCGCCACCTTGAACTGTAGCAAACCGGTCTGGCGGGTACCGAGCATCTCGCCGGGCCCGCGCAGCTGCAGGTCTTTCTCGGCGATGACGAAGCCATCGTTTGTTTCGCGCATGATACCCAGGCGCTCGCGGCCGATCTGCGACAGGGGCGGGTGATACAGCAGCACGCAGTGACTGACTGCGCTGCCACGGCCTACCCGGCCGCGCAGCTGGTGCAATTGCGCCAGGCCCAGACGCTCGGGGTTCTCGATGATCATCAGGCTGGAGTTAGGCACGTCCACGCCGACCTCGATCACCGTGGTAGCCACCAGCAATTGCAGCTCGCCGGCCTTGAACTGCGCCATGATCTCGGCTTTTTCCGCCGGTTTCATGCGCCCGTGGATCAGCCCCACGCGCAATTCGCCCAGGGCGCTGGTCAGTTCTTCGAAAGTGGTTTCGGCCGCCTGGCAGGTCAGCTCCTCGGACTCTTCGATCAGGGTGCACACCCAATAGGCCTGGCGGCCTTCGGCGCAGGCAGCGCGCACCCGCTCGACCACCTCCAGGCGCCGGCTGTCGGCCACCAGCACGGTGTTCACCGGGGTGCGGCCGGGTGGCAGTTCGTCGAGCACCGAGGTGTCCAGGTCGGCATAGGCGCTCATGGCCAGGGTGCGCGGGATGGGCGTGGCGGTCATGATCAGCTGGTGCGGGCACATGCGCCCGCCCACGCCTTTCTGGCGCAGGGCCAGGCGCTGCTGCACGCCGAAGCGGTGCTGTTCGTCGATGATCACCAGCGCCAGGTTGGCAAACTTCACCTCGTCCTGGAACAGCGCGTGGGTGCCGACCACCATGGGCGCGCCAGTAGCGATCTGTTCCAGGGCGGCGACCCGCGCCTTGCCCTTGAGCTTGCCGGCTAGCCAGGCCACTTCGATGCCCAGCGGTTCGAGCCAGCGCTTGAAGGTGATGAAATGCTGTTCGGCAAGGATTTCCGTGGGCGCCATCAGCGCCACCTGGTAACCGGCTTCCAGCGCCTGCAAGGCGGCCAGCGCCGCGACCACGGTCTTGCCCGCGCCCACGTCACCCTGCACCAGGCGCAGCATGGGCTCGCGCTGGCTGAGGTCGTAGGCGATCTCCTTGCCCACCCGTTGCTGCGCGCCGGTAGGGGCGAAGCCCAGGTTGGCCAGGTACTGCTTGGGCAGGCGCTTGGCCACGGGCAGCGCGGGCGCGCGCAGGGCCCGCAGGCTGTCACGCAGGCGTGCCTGGGACAGCTGGTGGGTCAGCAGTTCCTCGAAGGCCAGGCGGTGCTGGGCCCAATGGTGCCCTACGGCCAGCTCTTCCAGGTCGGCATCGGGCGGCGGGTGGTGCAGGTAGCGGATGGCCTCGTCCAGCGGCGCCAGTTGGTGCTCGCGGGCAAGCTCGGCGGGCAGCCAGTCGGGCAGGCTGCGCGGGCCGAGCATGGCCAGGGCCTGTTGCGACAGCTGCCGCAGCCGGGCCTGGGTCAGGCCTTCGGTGGTGGGGTAGATGGGCGTCAGCGTCTGTTCCACCGGCGCCGGCTCGTCGCCGGTAAGGGCGCGGTATTCGGGGTGGTAGATCTCCAGCCCCGAGGCGCCAGGCCTGGCTTCGCCGTAGCAGCGCAGGTGGGTGCCGCGCTTCAGGGCTTCTTTCTGCGCGTTGCTGAAATGGTAGAAGCGCAGGCTCAGCGAACCGGTGCCGTCACCCAGGCGCACCAGCAGGCTGCGGCGCTTGCCCATGGCCACGTCGGCGCCGCTGACCACGCCTTCGATCACTGCGTCCTGGCCCGGGCGCAGGGCCCCGATGGGGACTACGCGGGTGCGGTCCTGGTAGCGCAGGGGCAGGTGGAACAGCACGTCCTGAAGATTTTCCAGGCCCACCTTGGTGAGCTTTTCGGCCATGGCCTCGCCAATGCCCTTGAGGGCGGTGACCGCTACCTTGGACAGCTCGGTCATGTGGCGACTTTGCTCAACGGCGTCGGCTTGGCCACGGAGCACAGGCGGATGGAGTCAGCGAGGATCTCGATGGCCTTGGGCCGCGGGAAGCTGGCGCGCCAGGCGATGGCCACGGTACGGAACGGCGACGGCGGGGTGAGCGGGCGCACGTCGATCACGCCGGGGGCGTAGTGGTGGCTGTGCACCGCCGACAACGGCAGGATCGACACGCCCAGGCCGGACGCGACCATGTGGCGGATGGTTTCCAGCGAGCTGGATTCCACCGTGGTGTGCTTGGCGCCTTCGGTGCCCTTCACCAGGGTCGGGCAGGCTTCGAGCACCTGGTCGCGGAAGCAGTGGCCTTCGCCCAGCAACAGCAGGCTCTTGTCGTTGAGCAGCGACGAGTCGATGGTCTCTTTCTGCGTCCACGGGTGGCCAGCGGGCATCAGCACGTAGAACGGCTCGTCGTACAGCGGCAGCGTCAGCACATCGGCCTCGTTGAACGGCAGGGCGATGATCACTGCGTCCAGTTCGCCATTGCGCAGCTTGTCGCGCAGGATGTGGGTGAAGTTTTCCTCGATGTACAACGGCATCTGTGGGGCGACCCGGTGCAGTTGCGGGATGAGGTGCGGGAACAGGTATGGGCCGACGGTGTAGATGGCACCGACCTTCAGGGGCGCGGTCAGTTGGTTCTTGCCGGCCTGGGCCAGCTCGCGGATGCCCTGGGCCTGTTCAAGGACCTTCTGGGCCTGGGCGACGATGCCCTCGCCAACCGGGGTCAGGCGCACGGCGCTCTTGCTGCGCTCGAAAATAAGCACACCCAGTTCATCTTCGAGTTTCTTGACCCCCACCGACAAGGTCGGCTGGCTGACATGGCAACGCTCGGCGGCGTGGCCAAAGTGCTGCTCCTGGGCGAGGGTGACGATGTAGCGCAATTCTGTGAGAGTCATAACGTGCGTCCATGAAGTTGCGGGCCCAGCATAGCGGCTGCAATCGATAGACGCACGTTATCAAGGTTGCATCTGTATGTCAGAAACAGATATTCATCTTTTGTCCAGCGAGTAGACGAACGGCGCTACCACTTCCAGGCTGCCGTTGTTCAGCAGCTCCTTGGGCGGCGGCGGCAACGGCTGTGCCCGGCGGATCATGTCCAGGGTTGCGCGGTCCAGCGCTGCGCTGCCCGAACCACCGGCCAGCTCGTACGACAGCACCTTGCCCTCGGCGTCCACCACGAAGCGCAGGCGGTTCACGCCCTGCATGCCACGGCGGCGAGCGTCCTCGGGGTACTTCTTGTACTTGGCCAGGTGGCGCAACAGGTCACCCTGCCAGTTGGGCAGCGCGTTGCTGTTGGACGGCATCTGCGGCTGGGCCACGGGGGCCTTGGGCGCAGAGTCCTTCGCCGGGGCGGTGTCGACGACCTTCTCCGAAGGTGGCGTTTCCTGCGGCGGTTCCGGCTTCTTCTCAGGCTTGGGCGGCTGTGGCTTGGGCTTGGGTTTTGGCTTTTCCTGCTTGGGAATCGCGATCGTCGGCTTGGGCGCCTCGGCCAGCTTGGGCAGTGGCAGTTCCTCTACCGGGGTTGGCGGCGTGGGCGGCGTGATCACCTTGGGCGGTGGTGGCGGCGCCACTTCCGGCACTGGCGCCATTTCCACCATCATTGCCATGGGCGGCAACTCCGGTGGTGGCGCGGCGTGCCAGTTCAGCGCCAGGGCGATGGCCAGGGCATGCACCCCCAGCACCACCGCCAGGCTACCGCCGTAACGCGTCAGCTTATGGCGCGTCGTGATCATTTCTTCCCTACCGTCTCAAGGCCTACCAGGCCAACCTTCAGGTAGCCGGCGCCGCGCAGGGCGTTCATCACGTCCATCAGGTCGCCGTAGTCGACGCTCTTGTCAGCCTGGAAGAAGATCGTGGTGTCCTTCTTGCCCTTGGTCTTGGCGTCGAGCACCGGGCCCAGCTGGGCCCGGTCGATCTTGTCGTCGCCCAGGTACAGGCTCTGGTCGGCCTTGACGCTGAGGAACAATGGCTTTTCCGGTCGCGGCGCCGGCTTCGCCGTGGAGGCGGGCAGGTCTACCTTGATGTCAACGGTGGCCAGGGGCGCTGCGACCATGAAGATGATCAGCAGCACCAGCATCACGTCAATGAAGGGCGTGACGTTGATTTCGTGGTTCTCGGCGAGGTCGTCGCCACCTTCGTTCAGGTGCAGACCCATGGATTAACCCACCTTCACCATGTGTGGCGAAGCGCTGCGCTCGCCTGGCTGGTGGTCCAGGTCACGGCTGACCAGCAGCAGTACCTGGGCGGATGCGTCGGAAACCTGGGCCTTGTAGCCGGCGATGGAGCGGGCGAAGACGTTGTAGATCACTACCGCTGGAATAGCGGCAACCAGGCCCAGGGCGGTGGCCAGCAGGGCTTCGGCGATGCCGGGGGCAACCACGGCCAGGTTGGTGGTCTGGGTCTTGGCGATGCCGATGAAGCTGTTCATGATGCCCCACACGGTGCCGAACAGGCCGACGAACGGCGCGGTGGAACCGATGGTGGCCAGCACGCCGGTGCCGTTGCTCATGTTGCGGCCGCAGGCGGCAACCAGGCGCTCCAGGCGGAAGCTCACGCGCTCCTTGATGCCTTCCTTCTCGCGGGCGTTGGCCGACAGGTGCATCTCTTCCAGGGCGTCGTGCACGAGCAGGTGGGCTAGGGTGCCGGACTTGCTGGCGGTTTCGCTGGCGGCGGCCAGGGTAGTGGCCTTCTTCAGCTGGGCGATCTCGCCACGCAGGCGGCGCTTGGCGCCCAGCAGCTCGAAGCCTTTGGCGATCCAGATGGTCCAGGTGATGATGGAGGCGATGGCCAGGCCGATCATCACGATCTTCACGATGATGTCAGCGTTCTGGAACATGCCCCACGGCGACAGGTCGTGGCCCAGGCCGAAGCCGGTTTCAACGACAGGCTCGGCTGCGGCGTCGTCGGCAGGCTGTGCGTCAGTGGCGGCTGGCAGGGCAGTGGTGTCCGCAGCGGCAGGCGCTGGCGCGGCAACGGCGGCGGCCGGCGCGGCCTGGTGGGCCTGGGCAGCCGGTTCGTCGGCGAAGGCCGCCGGGGTCAGGGCCAGGCCGATCATCAGGGCGGCAATACCGCGCCAAGGGCGTGTACGAGAGGGCGAAACGCTAGGGCGATTAGGAGTCATGCTGGCCGGACCTTAGAGGAGTAAGGAGTGGATGTCCTTCCAGGCCTCGAGAGCGGGCCGAGAACAAAATGGGCCGTTATTATTGCAAGTAATTCTTGTTAACAAAAGCGATACGCTGGATTTTTTTCCTGCAATTTGTCGCTATTGTGGTATCCAGAGCAGTGTGCAGCGTTGATTCAGGAGTAAGGAAATGCCCGTGCCAAGCGTTTTGATCATTGGATGTGGCGATGTCGGCGGCCGCCTGGCCAGGCAGTTGCTCGCGCTCAATTGGCAGGTCCACGGGATGCGCCGGCAGGTGGCCAGGCTGCCCCAGGGCGTGCTGCCGGTGGCCGGCGACCTGGCTTTGGAGCAATGCCCCGCGGGCTGGCCCCAGGGGCCCATCGACTACGTGGTGTACTGCGTGGCGGCCAGCCAGCATGACGAGGCCGGGTATCAGGCGGCTTACGTCGACGGGCTGACCCGGGTGGTGGCTTGGCTCAAGGACAACCGCCAGGCGCCCCAGCGGCTGGTGTTCGTGTCCAGCAGCAGCGTGTATGCGCAATCGGGTGGAGAGTGGATCGACGAATATTCACCCACCGAGCCCACAGGGTATTCCGGTCGCTTGATGCTGCAAGCCGAGCAGGTGGCCCGGGTCAGCGGCTGGCCGGCCACTATCGTGCGCCTGACCGGCATTTACGGCCCCGGCCGCGAGCGGCTGCTGGAGCAGGTACGCCAAGGCTATCGGGTAGCCCACGAGCCTGCGCTGTTCGGCAACCGCATCCACAGCGACGATGCCGCCGGGCTGTTGGCGTTTCTGTTGCAGCAGGATGTGCAGGGCGAACCGGTAGCCAGTTGCTACCTGGGCGTGGACGACAAGCCGGCGCCGTTGGCCGAGGTGGTGGAGTGGTTGCGGGCGCGCCTGGGCGTGCAGGGTTGGGCGGAGGAGGCCAGCGTGCGCCGCAACGGCAACAAGCGCTGCAGCAATGCCCGGGCCCGGGCGTTGGGGTGGGTGCCGCAGTACCCCAGCTACCGCGAGGGGTACGAAGCCATCCTCTCCACCCTCCCGTAGCAGCGGCCACCAGGCCGCGTCATGGGCACCGCGGTTAGCCATGTTCTCCGCGGGACGCAGCCTTCGGCAGCTGCTACGGGAGGAGGGGTTATTGCTTCTTTAGCAGCCAGCGGCGGGCGCCGGCCTTGAAGCTGGGCATCTCGTCGGCCTGGGCCTGGTTGACCACCTCGAAGATTTCCAGCTGCTTGCCGTCACGCTTGAAGATGTACGGCGCGCCTTGCTTGTTCAACTCGATCCACATGCTGTCGGCATCGCCGGTCATGGTCGCGCAGTCGCCCGCCAGGCACAGGGCATAGCGGTCGGCGTTGGGGAAGCCGGCCAGTTGGCCGTTGGCCATGAAATGCACCACGCCGCCTTCGCCGGCGCCTTCGACGATCTTCCATTCGCCACCCAGGTAGGCGGCATACAGCGCCTGCTCGAAGCTGCTGCCCAGTGGGGCGCCAGGGTCGACGCTGGTCTTGGGCTTGACGAACACCTGCTTGGGGCCCGACTGGCTGGCCGCCAGGATCAGCTCGTCGTCATCGGTAGTCAGTTGCAGCTGCTGGTGGCCCTGGAAATCGGCCGCCCATTTGCCTTTGCCCAACGGCTGCAGGTTGCCCTGGGCGCGTTCGAAGCCGTTGCTGAAGCTGACCTGGCCAGCCTTGCTGTTGAGCTGCCATTCCAGCACCGGGCCGTTGGCGCCCAGGGCGTCGCGCAGGCCTTGGCCCTTGGCGGCGGTATCGATGGCTTTCTGGTTGATCCAGACCCCGCTGGGGTCGACATTGCTGTGACTGGCGCAGCCGCTCAGTAGCGCGGCCAGCAACGGCAGGACAAGCGCGTGGCGCATGTAGGGAATCCTTCCGGGGAGGGGAAAGGCGAAGCGCCTGGCGCTTCGCCGTACTCGGTTTACTCGACGACCAGGATGGCGTCCATTTCAACCTGTGCACCGCGTGGCAGTGCGGCCACGCCGATGGCGGCGCGGGCTGGATATGGCTGCTCGAAGTAGCGGCCCATTACCTCGTTGACCTTGGCGAAGTGGCTCAGGTCGGTCAGGAAGATGTTCAGCTTGACGATGTCCTTGAACGAACCGCCGGCTGCTTCGGCCACGGCCTTCAGGTTTTCGAAGACCTGTACGGTCTGGGCTTCGAAACCTTCCACCAGTTCCATGGTTTTCGGGTCCAGCGGGATCTGCCCGGACATGTAGACGGTGTTGCCCGCCTTGATGGCCTGGGAGTAGGTGCCGATGGCGGCCGGGGCCTTGTCGCTGGTGATAACGGTCTTGGTCATTGATGACTCCTTGGCAGGGGGAAGGCCGCGTTACGCACGCATCCGCGTGATACGGATGACGCCGGTCAGCGCCCGCAGTTTCTTGATCACGCGAGCCAGGTGCACGCGGTCGTGCACGCTGACGACCAACTGGACCACGCTGATGCGACCATCGCGCTCGTCCATGCTGATCTTCTCGATATTGCCATCGGCGGCGTTGACGCTGCTGGCCAGCAGGGCAATCAGGCCGCGCTGGTGCTCGAGCTCCACGCGCAGCTCGACATTGAATTCGCCCGTGACGTCCTTGGCCCAGGAAAGCTGGATGCACTTTTCCGGGTTGTGGCGGATTTCACTGATGTTGCGGCAGTTTTCCAGGTGCACGACCATGCCCTTGCCCGCCGACAGGTGGCCGACGATAGGGTCGCCCGGGATTGGCGTGCAGCACTTGGCGTAGCTGAGCACCAGGCCTTCGGTGCCGCGGATGGCCAGCGGGCCTTCCGGGCTGGGCAACTGCTCGCCTTCGCTGGCCAGCAGGCGGCGCGCCACCACGTAGGCCATGCGGTTGCCCAAACCGATGTCCTCGAGCAGGTCTTCGATCTGCTCCAGGCGGTATTCGGCCAGCATGGCGTGTACGCGTTCAGCGGGAATGTTTTCCAGGGCACTGTCGAAGCCGTTGAGCACCTTGTTCAGCAGGCGTTCGCCCAGGCTGATGGACTCGGAGCGGCGCTGCAGCTTCAGCGCGTGGCGAATGTGCGTGCGCGCCTTGCCGGTGACCACGAAATTGAGCCAGGCCGGGTTCGGCCGTGCGCCCGGCGCGCTGACGATTTCCACCGTGGAGCCGCTTTGCAGCGGTTCGGACAGTGGCGCCAGGCGGCGGTTGATGCGGCAGGCGATGCAGCTGTTGCCCACGTCGGTGTGCACCGCGTAGGCGAAGTCGACAGCCGTGGAGCCTTTGGGCAGCTCCATGATGCGGCCCTTGGGCGTGAACACGTAGACCTCGTCCGGGAACAGGTCGATCTTCACGCTTTCGATGAATTCCAGGGAGTTGCCGGCACGTTGCTGCATTTCCAGCACGCCCTTGACCCACTGGCGGGCACGGGCATGGGTGCCCTTGGGCTGTTCGTCGTCGCTGGACTTGTACAGCCAATGGGCGGCGATGCCGTTGTTGGCCATCTCTTCCATTTCACGGGTACGGATCTGGATCTCGATCGGTACGCCGTGCATGCCGAACAGCGTGGTGTGCAGCGACTGGTAGCCGTTGGCCTTGGGGATCGCGATGTAATCCTTGAAGCGCCCAGGCAGCGGTTTGTACAAATTATGCACGGCGCCGAGCACGCGGTAGCAAGTGTCGACCTTGTCCACCACGATGCGGAAGGCGTACACGTCCATGATCTCGTTGAAGGCGCGGCGCTTGCCGCGCATCTTCTTGTAGATGCCATAGATGTGCTTCTGGCGGCCGCTGACGTCGCCCTCGATACCGTCCACGGCCAGGCAATGGCTCAGGGACTGCTCGATCTTCTGGACGATTTCCTTGCGGTTGCCGCGGGCGCGCTTCACCGCCTGGTAGATGCGCGCGGAGCGCATGGGGTACATGGCCTTGAAGCCCAGGTCCTCGAATTCCACGCGCACGTTGTGCATGCCCAGCCGGTTGGCGATGGGGGCGTAGATTTCCAGGGTTTCCTTGGCGATGCGCCGGCGTTTTTCGCCAGACAGTACTTCCAGGGTGCGCATGTTGTGCAGTCGGTCGGCCAGCTTGACCAGGATCACGCGAATGTCGCGTGCCATGGCCATGGCCATCTTCTGGAAGTTCTCGGCCTGGGCCTCGGCTTTGGTCTCGAAGTTCATCTGGGTCAGCTTGCTGACCCCATCCACCAGTTCCGCCACGGTCTCGCCAAACTGCGAGCTGAGGGCTTCCTTGGCGATGCCGGTGTCTTCGATCACGTCATGCAGCATGGCCGCCATCAGGCTCTGATGGTCCATGTGCATGTCGGCAAGAATGTTTGCCACCGCCAGCGGATGCGTGACGTAAGGCTCGCCGCTGCGGCGGCGTTGGCCGTCGTGGGCTTGTTCGGCGTAGAAGTACGCCCGGCGGACCAGGTTGACCTGGTCGGCACCGAGGTAGGTCGATAAGCGATCGGCGAGGGCGTCTATGCTCGGCATGATGACTCCTGCCGTAGGCTGTGTTCCCGCGCCGTGCTACGTCGACCAGGCATAGGCTTAGACGGCCTCGTTGGACTCGTCCTCGAACGCTGCGAACAGCGGTTCGTCCTCGACGATTTCGGCGTTGGCGATGAACTCGTAGCTCATCAGGCCTTCGGCGATTTCGCGCAGGGCCACAACGGTAGGCTTGTCGTTTTCCCACTGGACCAGGGGCTCTTTGCCGCCGGTGGCCAGTTGACGGGCACGCTTGGTAGAGAGCATGACCAGCTCAAAGCGGTTTTCCACGTGTTCTAGACAGTCTTCAACGGTTACGCGGGCCATGGTCTTCCTCGTAGCAAATGCAGTATGCGCGCAGCCCGGATGGGCGAGCGGACTCGATAGTTTAAAAAATCACCAGCGTTTAGGGAAGCGCTGATTTTCAAACAGCTCGCCAGGGCGCTGCGTAGACACCTCAACGGTAACCTATCGCAGCGCGGAAAGCTTCATTCAAGCCAGTAATTGGCTCAATAGATCGGTAAAACGACCCTGTTGCTGGGCTTGCTCCAGGGTATTGGCGCGGAAAATCGCCTTCAGGTCGTCCAGCGCGGTGGCGAAATCGTCGTTGATCACCAGGTAGTCGTATTCGACGTAGTGGCTCATCTCGCTGACGGCTTCGCGCATGCGCCCGTCGATGATCTCGTCACTGTCCTGGCCACGATTGGTCAGGCGCTGGCGCAGGGCCTGCTGGGTTGGCGGCAGGATGAAGATGGAACGCGCCGCCGGCATCAGCTTGCGCACCTGCTGGGCGCCCTGCCAGTCGATTTCCAGGATCAGGTCGTGGCCTTCGTCCAGGGTCTGCTGCAGGGTGCTCTGCGAGGTGCCGTAGAGGTTGCCGAACACTTCGGCCTGCTCCAGGAAGTCGCCGTGCTCGATCATGCGCACGAACTCGGCACGATCGACGAAGTGGTAGTTCACGCCGTTCACCTCGCCCGGGCGCATGGCGCGGGTGGTGTGCGAGACCGAGACACGAATGTTCGGCTGCGCGTTGATCAGCGCATTGACCAGGCTGGTCTTGCCCGCGCCCGAAGGGGCGGAAACGATGTACAGGGTGCCGGTGCTGTGGTTCATTCTGCGGTTGCCTTACTCAATATTCTGCACTTGTTCACGCATCTGCTCGATCAACACCTTGAGGTTGACCGCAGCCTGGGTGCTGCGCGGGTCGAAGGCCTTGGAGCCCAGTGTGTTTGCTTCGCGGTTGAGTTCCTGCATCAGGAAGTCCAGGCGCCGGCCTGCCGCGCCGCCAGCCTTGAGCACGCGCCGCACCTCGGTGACGTGGGTGCTGAGGCGGTCCAGCTCCTCGGCGACATCGCTCTTCTGCGCCAGCAGCACCATTTCCTGCTCCAGGCGCTGGGGGTCGAGCTCGACCTGCATGTCGGCGAAGCGATCGAGGATCTTCTGGCGCTGCACGGCCAGCATGTGTGGCACCTGGCTGCGCAGGGTCTTGACCTCGGTGGCCATGGCGTCGAGGCGGTCGTTGATCAGCCGGGCCAGTTCGGCCCCTTCGCGGTCGCGACCGGCCTTGAGTTCCTTGAGCGCTTCGTTGAACAGCTCGATGGCTTCCTGGTTCAGCGCCTGCGGGTCGGCGGCGTCGGCCACCAGCACGCCGGGCCAGCCCAGCACTTCCAGCGGGTTGAGCGCGGCGGGCTGCTTGATCAGGCTGGCGACGGTCTCGGCGGCGGCCACCAGTTGCGCGGCGCGCTCACGGTCGACCTGCAGCGGCTTGCCGCTGTTCACCTCGCAAAAACGCAGGGTGCATTCCACCTTGCCGCGCGAAATGCCCTGGCGCAGTGCTTCGCGCACGGCGATTTCCAGGTCGCGGAAGGCTTCGGGCAGGCGCAGGTGCGGTTCCAGGTAGCGGTGGTTGACCGAGCGCAATTCCCAGCTGAGGGTCCCCTGGGTGCCCGCCCGTTCGACGCGGGCGAAGGCGGTCATGCTGTGCACCATGGGAGTACCTCGCAGAAAGGGAATGAAAGCCGTACGGCTGCAAAGGCGCAGGATTGTAGCGCACCGGTGCGTCGGCGCCCAAACCATTGCTGTTACAGCATGTCGACCGTCTGGCTGAAAAATGTTTCCCCTGGCACGCGCGCCATGGTGTTGCAACTCAAGTCGGGCATTAAATGACCACAGGTCTTATAATGCTCGGCAGTTTTCGTTCCTCAGTACAGGTATCCCAGATGAAACGTCCAAGTGGTCGCGCTGCCGATCAGCTCCGCTCGATCCGCATCACCCGCAACTACACCAAGCACGCCGAAGGGTCTGTACTGGTCGAGTTCGGTGACACCAAGGTTATCTGCACGGTCAGCGTCGAGAATGGCGTGCCGCGCTTCCTGAAGGGTCAGGGCCAGGGTTGGCTGACCGCCGAGTACGGCATGCTGCCGCGTGCCACCGGCGAGCGTAACCAGCGCGAAGCGAGCAAGGGCAAGCAGGGCGGCCGCACCCTGGAAATCCAGCGCCTGATCGGCCGTTCGCTGCGCGCAGCCCTGGACATGTCCAAGCTGGGCGACGTCACCCTGTACGTCGACTGCGACGTGATCCAGGCCGACGGCGGCACCCGCACCGCGTCCATCACCGGTGCCATGGTGGCCCTGGTCGACGCGCTGAAAGTGATCAAGAAACGTGGCGGCCTAAAAGGCGGCGACCCGCTCAAGCACATGATCTCCGCCGTGTCGGTGGGCATGTACCAGGGCGAGCCGGTGCTGGACCTGGACTACCTGGAAGACTCGGCTGCCGAGACCGACCTGAACGTGGTGATGACCAGCGCAGGCGGTTTCATCGAAGTGCAGGGCACCGCCGAAGGCGCGCCGTTCCAGCCTGCCGAGCTGAACGCCATGCTGGCGTTGGCGCAGAAAGGCATGGTCGAGCTGTTCGAGCTGCAGCAAGCCGCGTTGGCTGATTAAATAGCCTGTGGGAGCTGGCTTGCCAGCGAGCTTTTCGAGGTCAAAAGCTCGCTGGCAAGCCAGCTCCCACAAAAGCCGCACACAAAAAAGCCGACCCAAGGGTCGGCTTTTTTGCGCCTCGACCATTCAGATGGTCAAGGTCCAGTCATAGTCCACGATGAACGGGGCATGCTGGGAGAAGCGCGGCTGGCGTGGCAGGCGAGCGCTGCGCACGAAGCGCCGCAGGCCTGGGGTCAGCAGCTGGTAGTCGAAGCGCCAGCCCAGGTTGAGCATCTCGGCCTGTTCGTTATCGGGCCACCAGCTGTACTGGTCGCCTTCGCGGCTGACTTCGCGCAGGGCATCCACGTAGCCCATGTTGCCAACGATCTCGTCCATCCAGGCACGTTCCGGCGCCAGGAAGCCGGGCGACTGCTGGCTGTCGCGCCAGTTCTTGATGTCCAGCTTCTGCTGCGCCACATACAGCGAGCCGCAGTAGATGTACTCGCGGCGCTTGCGGCGCTGCTTGTCCAGGTACTTGCCGAAGTCGTCCATCAACTTGAACTTCTGGTTCAAGTCTTCATCGCCATTCTGGCCCGAAGGCAACAGCAGGGTGGCGATGCTCAATTTGTCGAAGTCTGCTTGCAGGTAGCGCCCGTAGCGGTCGGCTGTCTCGAAGCCGAGGCCGCTGATTACCGCCTTGGGTTGCAACCGCGAGTAAAGTGCCACGCCACCTTGGGTGGGCACTTCGGCATCGCAGGCATAAAGGAAGTAGCCATCCAGTTGGAAGGCTGGATCGTCCAGTTCAAAGGCGGAGGCACGAGTATCCTGCAGGCAGATGACGTCGGCATTCTGTGCCTGCAGCCAACTGAGCAAACCACGCTCGACTGCGGCATGAATACCATTAACGTTCACACTGATGATCCGCATAAATGGCCCCAAAAATCTCGTGCGTGTATGATACCCGAGCTCAACTCAATTAGCTAAAGCCGTGGTATTCGGGACTTTTTATGCACGCCTATCAACGCGACTTCATTCGTTTTGCCATCGATCGCGGGGTACTGCGTTTCGGTGAGTTCACCCTGAAATCCGGGCGCACCAGTCCTTATTTCTTCAATGCCGGCCTGTTCAACAGCGGTACTGCCCTGGCCCAGCTGGGTAAATACTACGCGGCCGCCGTGGTTGAAAGCGGTATCGCCTTCGACGTGCTGTTTGGCCCAGCCTACAAGGGTATTCCCCTGGCAGCGGCCACCGCAGTGCAGCTGGCCGAGCACCATGGCATCGATATTCCGTGGTGCTTCAACCGCAAGGAAGCCAAGGATCACGGCGAAGGTGGCAGCCTGGTGGGCTCGCCGCTGGAAGGCGACATCCTGATCATCGACGACGTGATCACTGCAGGCACCGCCATTCGCGAAGTGATGCAGATCATCACTGCCCAGAATGCCAAGGCTGCCGGCGTGCTGATCGCCTTGAACCGCCAGGAGCGCGGCAACGGCGAGCTGTCGGCGATCCAGGAAGTGGAACGTGACTTCGGCATTCCAGTGGTCAGCATCGTGTCCCTGGACCAGGTGCTGGAGTTCCTGGCCGACGACGCCGAGCTCAAGCAACACCTGCCGGCCGTGCAGGCCTACCGCGCCCAGTTCGGTATCTGACTGGGTGACTGCCGTGCGAGGTTTCGCCACGTGCTGCCTGCTGGCGGCGCTGGCGGCCTCGCCCGCGTGGTCTGCCGACGGCCCGCCGCTGGTGTTCTACCGCTACGTGGACAGCCACGGGGTAACCGTGCTGGACCGCCAGGGCGTGCCGCCCGAATACGTCGGCAAGGGCTATGAAGTGCTCAACGCCCAGGGCCGCGTGGTGCAGACCGTGCCGCCCGCCCCCAGCGCCGACGAATTGCGCCAGCAGCAGGCGGCCAGCGCCCAGGCGGCGGCAGACAACCAACTGCTGCATCTCTACCCCAGCCTCAGTGAACTCGACCGTGCCAGGGCGCAGCGCCTTGCCGAGATCGATGGCATGGTGGCGATCGCGAATGGCAACCTGGTGACCATGCAAGGGCAGCGCAACAGTTTGCAGGCGCAGGCGGCGGAGCTGGAGCGCAACGGCCAGCCGGTGCCGCAGGAGCTGCTGGAGCAGATGAAGGCCATCGAGGGCCAGCGTGCGGATGTCAGCGCGCGGATCGTCAACTACCAGGCCACGCGGCAGCAGATCGACCAGCAGTTTGCCCGGGACCGGGCGCGGTTGGCGAAGCTGTTGGGGAATTGAGCGGAGCCTGACGCGGCCTGGCGGCCGCGTCAGGTGGCAATCAATGACGCTTGCGGTTGCTGATCATGGTGCCCATGCCGATATCGGTGAAGATTTCCAGCAGGGTGGCGTTGGGCACGCGGCCATCGATGATGTGCGAGCTGGTCACGCCGCCCTGCACCGCTTCCAGCGCGCAACGGATCTTGGGCAGCATGCCGCCGTAGATGGTGCCGTCGGCGATCAGCGCGTTCACCTGTTCGGTGTTCAGGCCGGTCAGCACGTTGCCCTGCTTGTCCATCAGGCCGGCGATGTTGGTCAGCAGCATCAGCTTCTCGGCCTTCAGCGCCTCGGCGACCTTGCCGGCCACCAGGTCAGCGTTGATGTTGTAGGACTCGCCGTCCGGGCCCACGCCGATCGGCGCGATCACCGGAATGAAGTCGCCCTTCACCAGCATGTTCAGCAGGTCGGTGTTCACGCCGACCACTTCGCCCACGTGGCCGATGTCGATGATTTCCGGCTTGGTCATTTCCGGGGTCTGGCGGGTGACCTGCAGTTTTTTCGCGCGGATCAGCTCCGCGTCCTTGCCGGTCAGGCCGATGGCGCTGCCGCCGTGGCGGTTGATCAGGTTGACGATGTCCTTGTTCACCTGGCCGCCGAGGACCATTTCCACCACGTCCATGGTCTGGGCGTCGGTGACGCGCATGCCGTCGATGAACTCGCTCTTGATCGACAGGCGGTTGAGCAGGTCACCGATCTGCGGGCCACCACCGTGGACGACCACCGGGTTGATGCCCACGGCCTTCATCAGCACGATGTCGCGGGCAAAGCCGGTCTTGAGCTCTTCGCTCTCCATGGCGTTGCCGCCGTACTTGATCACCAGCGTCTTGCCGACGAAGCGGCGGATGTAGGGCAGCGCTTCGGACAGTACCTTGGCGACGTTGGTGGCGGCATCACGTTCGAGGGTCATGCAGGGCTCCAGTGAAACAATCAGAACGGTAATTGGAGATCAGGGGCGATTTTTTGCAGCTCTGCGCGGAAAACGTCCTGGATGCGCTCGAGTTCCGCCTGGTCGTCGGCCTCGAAACGCAGCACCAGCACAGGTGTAGTGTTGGAGGCGCGTACCAGCCCCCAGCCCTTGGGATAGTCCACCCGCACACCGTCGATGGTGGTCAGGTTGGCGTCGCCCCAGTGTGCGTCGCGTTGCAGAGCATCAATGATGCTGAATTTACCCTCGTCGGTCACATGTATATTGAGTTCGGGGGTAGAAATATCGTTCGGGAACGCCGCGAACAGCGCTTCGGCGCTGTCTTTGCCCTGGCTGAGGATCTCCAGCAGCCGCGCGGCGCTATAGATGCCGTCGTCGAAGCCGTACCAGCGCTCCTTGAAGAAGATGTGCCCACTCATCTCGCCCGCCAGCAGCGCGCCGGTGAGCTTCATGTGCTTCTTGATCAGCGAGTGGCCGGTCTTCCACATGACGGGGCGGCCGCCGTAGCTGCTGATCAGCGGGCTGAGGCGGCGGCTGCACTTGACGTCGAAGATCACGTCGGCGCCCGGGTTGCGGGCCACCACGTCCCTTGCAAACAGCATCAGCAGGCGGTCGGGGTACACCACGGTGCCGGTGTTGGTCACCACGCCCACGCGGTCGCCGTCGCCGTCGAAGGCCAGGCCCAGGTCGGCGCCGGTCTCGCGCACCTTGGCAATCAGGTCCTCGAGGTTCTCGAGCTTGCCCGGGTCGGGGTGATGGTTGGGGAAGTTGCCGTCCACTTCGCAGAACAGTGGGATGACCTCGCAGCCCAGCGCTTCGATCAGCTGCGGGGCGATGACGCCGGCGGCGCCGTTGCCGCAGTCCACCACCACCTTCAGCCGACGTGCCAGGACGATGTCGTCGCGAATGCGCTGTACATAGCGGTCGAGAATCTCGACCTGCTCGACCGTGCCCTGGCCACTGGCCAGGTCGTTGTCCTTCAGGCGCTGGTGCAGGGCCAGGATTTGCTCGTTGGCGAGGGTGTCGCCGGCGATGACGATCTTGAAGCCGTTGTAGTCGCGCGGGTTGTGGCTGCCGGTCAGCATCACGCCGGACTTGCCAGCCAGCACGTTGGCGGCGAAATACAGCGCCGGGGTCGGCACCAGGCCGACGTCGGTGACGTGGCAGCCGCAGTCGGCGATGCCCTGGATCAGCTGTTGCACCAGCACCGGGCCAGACAGCCGGCCATCGCGGCCCACGGCCACGTTGGGCTCGCCCTGGGCCAGGCTCTGCGAGCCGATGGCGCGGCCGATCCAGTAGGCGGCCTCGGCGGTCAGGGTGTCGCCGAACACACCGCGGATGTCGTAGGCGCGGAAAATGCTCTCGGGAAGCCGGGGGGCGACGTGCGCTTGGCCATTCATTGGGTTGCGGGGCTCCATGTTCTTGGGGGCCTGGTCGTGCGTGGGAAGCGCTGGTTCGAGCAGGCCGGTGTCCGTGGGCAGCGGCATCAGCGGCATCGCGGGCGCAGCTGGCGAGGCGTGGCGATTACCCTGCAGCGACAGCCGGGCGAGGCTTGCCGCCACCACGTTGAGCTCTGGCAGGCTCAGGCTGAAGGCTTTGACGGCTTTTCCGCCCGAGAGTTCTTGGATCAGCTGGGTCAATTGCCGGGCATCGCTCGCCAGTTGCTCGCGCAAGCGCCGGGCCAGCATGCCCAGGGCCAGCCACGCGCCGCCGATGGCGAGCAGCAGGGCCAGGGGCCAGAACACCAGGCTGCGCCACTGCAGCGCGGGCTTGAACAGAGTGCCGGGGGTGAAGACCAGGGTCCAGTTGCCGGCGGTGACCGGGTAATGGTCGTCCAGCACCGCGGTGCCGGTCTTGAACAGGCTCTGCGCCGCGCCCTGGTCAAAGCGTTGCTGCAGCTCCACTTCGCCGAAATCGGCGGGCAGGGCCGCGAATGCCGTGGTCAGGGCACCGAGGTCGAAACTCAGCAGCAGGGTGCCCAGCACGTTGGTGCCGCTGGCGTCATGGACGGGCGCCAGGCTGTATACCAGCCAGCGCTCGCCGACTTTCTGCGCCTGCAGCAGCGGCCGCGCGCCGGCCTCGACCTGGCGAATCAGGTCCAGGCTGACGAAATTGACTGGCGAGGGGCGGTTGTTGTCCAGCGCTGCCTGGCCGCGGGCGACGGCGTAGGCGTCCACCAGGCCGGGCAGGTAGTCCAGCGCGGCCAATAGGGCGCCGGGCTGCGCGGTGGCCTGGGTGGCGTGCAGCACTTCCTGCTGGTGGGTGGCACTGTCGGTCTGCGCCACCAGGATGGCCGCCTGCTTCTGCAGTTCCAGGCCCTGGTTGCTGGCGGCGACCTGCGCCATCGAGCGGTACAGCGCGGCTGGCGACGGGCTGGGCAGGCCAAGACCTACCAGCACGGTCGCCACGGCCAGCCCCATCACCGCCACCCACAGGGCGCTGCGGATCTGGGGCGCACTGGTGTCAGTGGCGCGGACCTGGCCGCCAGCTGTGAAATCGTTCACTGCGCATCTCCCTTTGACGCTCGGCTAGCCGGCCGCGATTTCGCTGTTACTCCAGCGTAGTCAATGGCTGCCGGAGTGGCCGAACCCCCCAGCACCGCGCTGGGTTTCGTCGAATGTATCGACCAGTTCGAAGTGAGCTTGAACCACCGGCACCAGCACCAGCTGGGCGATGCGCTCGCCGATGGCGATGTTGAAGGCGGTCTGGCCACGGTTCCAGCACGACACCATCAGCTCGCCCTGGTAGTCGGAGTCGATCAGGCCCACCAGGTTGCCCAGCACGATACCGTGCTTGTGGCCCAGGCCCGAGCGCGGCAGGATCATGGCCGCAAGGCCCGGGTCGCCGATGTAGATGGACAGGCCGGTAGGAATCAGCAGGGTCTGGCCCGGCTCAAGGACAGTGTCTTCCTTGAGCATGGCGCGCAGGTCCAGGCCGGCGGAGCCGGGGGTGGCGTACTGCGGCAGGGGGAATTCGCTGCCGATGCGTGGGTCGAGAATCTTGGCTTGCAAAGCGTGCATGGTTAAACCTGGTCGAGCCGTTGGGCGATGAAGGAAACGATCTGGCGGGCAATCTTGCCCTTGCTGGTCTGGCTGAACACCGTGGTGTTGAGCCCGCGGTCAATCAGGCTGACCGCGTTTTCCTCGCTGTTGAAGCCGATGCTGGGGTTGGCCACGTCATTGGCGACAATCAGGTCGAGGTTCTTGTCTTTGAGTTTGCGTGCAGCGTAGTCGAGCAGGTGCTCGGTCTCGGCGGCAAAGCCGACGCTAAAGGGGCGATCCGGGCGCGTGGCGATAGTGGCCAGGATGTCCGGGTTGCGCACCATTTGCAGGAGAAGGCCGTCGCCGTTTGTAGGGTCTTTCTTCAATTTCTGTGCGGCAACCACCTCGGGGCGATAGTCAGCCACCGCCGCCGAGGCAATGAATACGTCGCAGGGGATCGCGGCCTCGCAGGCGGCCAGCATGTCGCGGGCGCTGACCACGTCGATGCGGTTGACCCGGTCCGGCGTGGGCAGGTGCACCGGGCCGCTGATCAGCGTCACCCGGGCGCCGGCTTCCACCGCGGCCTCGGCCAGGGCGAAGCCCATCTTGCCGGAGCTGTGGTTGGTGATGTAGCGCACCGGGTCGATGTTTTCCTGGGTGGGGCCGGCGGTGATCACCACATGCTTGCCGGTCAGCACCTGGCGCTGGAAGCAGTCGGCGGCGCACTGGGCCAGCTCAGTGGCCTCCAGCATGCGGCCCAGGCCGATGTCGCCGCAGGCCTGGCTGCCGGCCGCAGGGCCGAACACTTTCATGTCGCGGCTTTGCAGCAGTTGCAGGTTGGCCTGGGTGGCCGGGTCGCGCCACATGGCCTGGTTCATGGCCGGGGCCAGCGCCACGGTGGCGTCGGTGGCCAGCACCAGGGTGGTCAGCAGGTCGTTGGCCAGGCCCTGGGCCAGGCGCGCGATCAGGTCGGCGGTAGCGGGTGCGATCAGCACCAGGTCGGCCCACTTGGCCAGTTCGATGTGGCCCATGGCGGCTTCGGCCGCCGGGTCCAGCAGGTCCAGGTGCACGGGGTGGCCCGACAGGGCCTGCATGGTCAGCGGGGTAATGAATTCGGCGCCGCCGCGGGTCATGACCACGCGCACTTCGGCGCCCTGGTCCAGAAGCCTGCGAACCAGCTCGGCGCTCTTGTAGGCGGCAATGCCGCCGCCGACGCCCAGAACGATGCGTTTTCGATACAGCCGCTGCATAGGCCTGCCTTCAGATCCAGTGATTACGCTCGGTGATGGCACCTCCCCGGGCCGGCTCACCGTGCAAAAAAGATGGGCTAAGATAGCACAGCGCCAAGCAGGGAGCAGCGCACACACAGGCAAGGAGATGCCATGAGTATTCGTGATTGGCCGGCGGCGGAACGGCCCCGGGAAAAGCTGTTGAAGCACGGGGCAGCGGCCCTTTCGGACGCCGAGTTGCTGGCGATATTCCTGCGCACGGGGGTGGCCGGCAAAAGCGCGGTGGACCTTGCGCGTACGCTGCTGGAGGGTTTTGGCAGCCTGCGCGCGCTGCTGGAGGCCGAGCAGAAGACCTTCAGCAGCCATTTGGGGTTGGGGCCGGCCAAGTTCGCCCAGTTGCAGGCGGTGCTGGAAATGGCCCGCCGCCACCTGGCCGAGCGCCTGACCCGCGATTCGGCCCTGGAAAGCCCGCGTGCCGTGCGCGACTACCTCAAGGCCATGCTGCGGCACGAGCCCCACGAGGTGTTTGGCTGCCTGTTCCTGGACACCAAGCACCGGGTGCTGGCTTTCGAGGTGCTGTTTCGCGGTTCCATCGACGGCGCCACGGTGTACCCCCGGCAGGTGGTCAAGCGTGCGTTGGCCTATAACGCCGCGGCGCTGATCCTGTGCCACAACCATCCTTCGGGTAACCCGGCCCCCAGCCAGGCCGACCGCGTGCTGACCCAGCGCCTCAAGGAAGCCCTGGGCCTGGTGGAGGTGCGGGTGCTGGACCACATCATCATTGGCGAGGGGGAGCCGCTGTCGATGGTGGAGTATGGTTGGCTTTGAGCCGGTGGCCGCGCCAGGGCTTATCGCGGCGTCCGGGGACGCGGCCTATGGCCGCTGCTACGGGGGGTTCGCCTACGCTTATCAGTCTTCCAGGCGTTCGGCGTGCTGGTGCAGGATCCGATAGACCAGCAGGGCATTGCCCTTGACGCTATACACCGCGCGGTAAGGGTATTTCGAGAAGATCAGTTCCCTGCAATCGGGAATGTCGGAAGCCCGGCCGAGCTGGGGGAAGGCTTCAAGCGCGGCAAGCGCCTCGAGCACGCTGAAAACGACGGCTTCGGCTCTTTCGTTGCCAATCAAGCGAGCGTAATGCTCGAAAACGCCCTCCAGGTCACTTTCCGCCTTGCTGGTCAATGCGATTCTTGGCACGCGCTTCCCACTTAGCCTTCACGGCATCCAATTCGGTCAGGTTGCCTGCTTCCGCGTCCGCGATCCCTTCGGCTACGGCGCGAAAATGCCAGGATTCGGCTTCTACATAGCGAGCCAGGGCGCGTTTCAGATGGTACTGGCGGTCACGGTCGGTTGCCGCGGCCAACTGGTCGAGTTGGTCGATCAGGTCGGGTTCCACGCGGAAGGACAGCACAGGTGAGGCCATGGTAGCACTCCAGAAATAGCGCGTATACGTTGTCTACAGTTGTCGACGTTAGGGCCGGCTGTCACCAATGTCAACGTTTTGCCGAATATTTCAACCAAACGTCACGCCGCCCCCGCCGTCACCTCGAACTGCCCCACCAGCTGCTGAAGCTTGCTGGCATTGAGCTTCACCCGCTCGGCGCTGTGCTGCAGCACCACCACGGTCTGGCGCATGTCGCCGCTGGCCTGGTCCACCTGCTTGATGGTCTGGCCGCAGTCCAGGCTCTTTTCGTTGAGCTGCTGGATGATGCCGAACAGGTTGTCCACGGCTTCGTGCAGGTGCACGTTCTCCGAGGAGGCGTTTTCGGCCAGGCGCAGGCTGTCGTCGACGTTCTGCACGCCGCCTTCCATGAACGCCACGGCGCTGCGGGTTTCGTTCTGTAGGCCCTCGACCATGTTGCGGATCTGCCCGGCCGCCTGGGCGGTGCGGCTGGCCAGGGTGCGGACTTCGTCGGCGACCACGGCGAAGCCACGGCCGTTTTCACCGGCGCGGGCGGCTTCGATGGCGGCGTTCAGGGCCAGCAGGTTGGTCTGGTTGGTGATGTCGGTGATCAGCCCGGTGAAGGTGCCGATCTCGCTCATGCGCTTGTCCAGCTCCTGCACGCTGGCGGCGGAGCGTTGCACCACGTCGCGGATGGACTGGGTGCCGGCCTGCACCGAGGCGAACTGCGCCTGGGCGCGCAGCACCACCTCGTCCATGGCGCGCTTCATCTGCTCGGCGGTCAGCGACGCCTGCTGAATCTCGCCCAGCTGGCCTTCGACGATGATCATCATGCGGTGGATGGCCTGGGCCACGTCGTTGGAGGTCTGCCCGGCCATGCGGCTCTTGCCCAGCATCATCTCGTTGGTCTGGCCCACCGAATGGGACGCGACGATGACCTGGCCCACCACGGCGTCCAGGTTGTCGATGAAGCTGTTGATCCAGCGGCCCATGTCGCCGGTCTCGTCGTTGGCCAGGGTGCTGGTGTCCAGGCGCTGGCGCAGGTTGCCCTCGCCTTCGGCAATGGTGCGGATGACGTCGGTCATGCCTTCCAGGCGCGCGGCCAGGCGCTTGGGCCCCAGGGCGCTGAACAGCCAGGCGGCCAGCAGGATGCTGCCGGCCTGGAGCAGGTCGATGAAGGTCTGTGCCAGGCCGCTGTAGTGCTGCACGGCGAAGTTGCAGGCAAACAGCGCGGCCATGGTCGCCAGGTACGGTTTCATCAGGCCATGGGTCAGCGAGCGGCGGCGGTAGACCTCTTCCAGGTCGGCCTCGCACATCATGCCCCAGCGGTCTGGCGAGCCGGGCAGCTGGAAGGTCACGCCCTTGCCGATCACGGGGATGTGGCGGTAGTCGGAATAGCCGGGGTAGCTGACGAACAGGTTGCTGCCGGCGCGCATGGTTTCGCGGATGCCGGGGTGCAGCTGGCCGGTGGCGGGGTCGGTGAAGCGCAGTTCCAGCTCGGTGTGGCGCTGCACGCGCACGGTGCCGAAGGCGGTGCGCACGCCGTCCTTGAGGTTATCGCCACCGGTGAAGGTGCCGTCCTCGAAGCGTGACCGCGACAGCGCGGTGCCGGGCGCCACGGCGGGGTCGAACTGCGGGCGCACCATGAACAGGTAGTTGTCGCCGGACTCGGGGTAGATGTGCCCGGCTTCGCGCTGGATCAGGTCGCCCAGCACGTCGTTGGGTACCCGTCCGCACAGGCAACCGACGACGTTGCCGTGCTGGCTGAGCGGCTGGTAGAACATCAGCGTCACCTCGTCGTGGAAGCGCGAGGTGGAGGGGCCAGCTTGCAGGGTCAGCGGGTCAACATAGGGGCCATGCAGGAACGGCGCTTTCAAGCCTGCCTTGAGGGCGGCCGGGTTCACCTGGCGGTTTGCCGGGCCGGCGAAGGTGCTGGCCAGCAGCGCGCCGCTCGCGTCGATCACGAACAGCTCGGAGAACGATGGCGCCTGGCGCAGTTTGTCGGCCAGCAACCCGGCGTCCACCCCGCCGGGCTCGCGCGCCAGCACCGCGGCCAGCTCGCCCAGGTGCTGCCATTGCTCGTGTGCCCAGCTGTGCAGCAGCTTCACGCGGGTGTCGGCGATGGCTTCGAAGGTTTTTTCCAGGGTGTGGCCAGCGCCGCTGTTCCAGTGGCAGGCCCAGCGCATGGCCAGCTTGCCGGTCTTGCCGAACCAGGGCAGCCAGCGGCGCTCGGCGGGGGAAAGCTGCATGGAGTCGCTACGCAGGGTCATGGCCATTCCTTACATTGACTACAAAGGATGACCTGGTGATAGCAAATTGCCTGCCACGTCGTTTCCCAGCCAATCGACGGCGTTTGCAGAACAACCTGGCGGTTCGTTTCGCCCCTGAAACGTGCAGGGCCGCGATGCGGCCCTGATTTGGTGCAATTACTCCAGGCGCATCAAGGGCTTACCGTAACCTTGGCAAAGTCCTGGCGGCCAAACGGGCTGACCTCGTAGCCCTTCACGCTGCTGCGCGCCAGCACGGCGGCGGTGGGGTGGGCCAGTGGCACCCACAGCGCCTGCTCCTGGATCTGCTGCTGCGCCTGCAGGTACAGGCGGCTGCGCACGCCCTGGTCGCCGGTGGTCTTGCCGGCGGTGATCAGCTTGTCCAGCGACGGCTCGCAGTAGCGGGCGAAGTTGGTGCCCGACTGCACGGCGGCGCAGGAAAACTGCGGGGTCAGGAAGTTATCCGGGTCGCCGTTGTCGCCCGCCCAGCCCATGAACAGCAGGTCGTGCTCGCCGGCCTTGGCGCGGCGGATCAACTCGCCCCACTCGATCACGCGGATGTCGGCCTTGATGCCGACCTTGCCCAGGTCAGCCTGGAGCATCTGTGCGCCCAGGCTGGGGTTGGGGTTGAGCAGGCTGCCGGAAGGGCGGGTCCAGATGGTGGTGCTGAAGCCATCCGCAAGGCCAGCCTTGGCCAGCAGGTCGCGGGCCTTGGCCGGGTCATAGCTGTAGCCGGGCAGGTCCTTGGCGTAGCTCCAGGTGTTGGGCGGGTAGGGGCCGTTGGCGGCGGTGGCGGTGCCTTCAAACACTGCCTTCAGGTAGTTGGCCTTGTCGAAAGCCAGGTTGATGGCCTGGCGCACCTGGGGCTTGTCCAGCGGCGGGTGCTGGCTGTTGATGGCCACGAACGCGGTCATGAAGGCCGGGGTCTTGATCACCTGCAGGGCGCTGTCGCTGGCGGCCGCGGCGATGTCCAGCGGCTTGGGCGACAGGGCGATCTGGCACTCGTTGCGCTTGAGTTTCTGCAGGCGCACGGTGGGGTCGCCGGTGATAGCGAAGATCAGCGGGTCGACCGCCGGCTTGCCACGGAAGTAGCTGGGGTTGGCGCGGTAGCGCACCACGGCGTCCTTCTGGAAGCGGCCAAAGACGAAGGGGCCGGTGCCGATGGGTTGGCTGTTGAGCTTGTCCTGGGCGTTGGCGCGCAGCAGTTGGTCGGCGTACTCCGACGAGTAGATGGACGCGAAGCCCATGGTCAGGGTGGCCAGGAAGGTCGAGTCGGGGTGGTTGAGGGTGAAGCGCACGGTCAGCGGGTCCACCGCGTCGACCTTCTTGATCAGGTCAGGCAACTGCATCGACTGGGCGTGGGGGAAGCCGCTCTGGGCCACCTTGTGCCACGGGTTGCCGGCGTCGAGCATGCGCTGGAAGCTGAACACCACGTCTTCGGCGCTGAGGTCACGGGTGGGGCTGAAGTACTCGGTCTTGTGGAACTTCACCCCGGGGTGAAGCTTGAACTCGTAGGTCAGGCCGTCGGTGGAAAGGGTCCAGCTGTCGGCCAGGCTTGGGACAACCTTGCCCTGGGCGGTATCGTAGTCCACCAGGCGGTTCATCAGCACGTCGGCCGAGGCGTTGGTGGTGGTCAGGGAGTTGTATTGCACCACGTCGAAGCCCTCGGGGCTGGCTTCGGTGCACACGGTCAGCGGGGCCGCATGGGCCAGCAGCGGGCTGAAAAGGGGAGCGAGCAGCAGCGGCAAAGTCGCTAGGCGCATGGTGGGATCCTTGGCTGATTGATGACCCATCTGCCAGTGCAGTCTGGAGAAAGGTCCTACCCTAGTGATCTCTGGCGCCGTTGACCATCCAAATTTTCGTTGCCGGCGCGACGAGCGGTTCAGGGCCAGCGCGCCCTGTAACGGCGGCCTTTGCGCTGCGGCGAGGGCTTTGGTGCGGAATTGAAAGTGCGGTCGGAGTTGTTGCACGCAGGTCTTTCTGGTATAAAGCAGCGCTCTTTTCTAGGGGCCCGGATCCTTCGCCGACAGGCGAGGCTGGTAAGACCCCTGAAGAAACGCGGCGCCTGGCGCCAAGACTGAGAGATAAGCGGCCAACCCATGCCGGGTTGGGCATGTGGTTTTAGAGGGCTGAGGCATGTCGAGAGTATGTCAAGTTACCGGTAAGGGTCCGGTGACTGGGAATAACATTTCCCACGCAAACAACAAAACCCGTCGTCGTTTCCTGCCGAACCTGCAGCATCACCGCTTCTGGGTCGAGTCCGAGAAGCGTTTCGTGCGTCTGCGCGTATCCGCCAAAGGCATGCGTATCATCGACAAGCGCGGCATTGATGTCGTGCTGGCCGAAATCCGCGCTGCTGGCGCCAAGGTCTAAGGGAGCAAAATCATGCGTGAATTGATTCGTTTGATTTCGAGTGCCGGTACTGGTCATTTCTACACTACCGACAAGAACAAGCGTACTACCCCGGACAAAATCGAGATCAAGAAATATGATCCGGTTGTTCGCAAGCACGTGATGTACAAAGAAGGCAAAATCAAGTAATTGATTTTCGCCCGAAAAAAAAGGCCCGCATCTCACGATGCGGGCCTTTTTTTTGCTCAGGCTTTTTGCTCGAACATCACGTAGATCTTGCGGCACGGCTCCAGCACTTCCCAGGTGCCACGGAAGCCTGCCGGGATCACGAAGCGGTCGCCCACCCGCAGGGTCTTGGCGTTGCCGTCCAGGTCGCGCAGCACGGACACACCTTGCACGATCTCGCAGTACTCATGCTCGGTATAGTTGACGGTCCACTGGCCCACTTCGCCTTCCCACACGCCCGCGCCAAATTGCTCGCAGGGGCTTGAGTAGTGGTGGTGGACCTTTTGCGCAGGGTCGCCCTTGAGAATCTTTTCCGCGGCGGGGCGGTAGTGATCGGCTGGCGTGGTGGCCAGGGCAAAGTCGACGATGGTGGCGATGCTCATGGGCGAATCCTCCTCAGTTGTCCAATAAAACAAACATGACACGGCTTTTTACTGTTTGTTGTCAAATATATTGAAAATTCGGGTCCGGGTGGTTTAGGGTAACGGATGCCGTGAGTCGCGATTCCGGACCGGCACTATTCGCAAGCGTGCGCGATTATGCTTCGCGGGCGCTGTAAATCAATAAGAGGAGGGGATACGTATGACCACTTTGACTCGTGCGGACTGGGAACAACGTGCCCGGGATGTGAAGATTGAAGGCCGTGCATTCATCAACGGTGAATACACCGCGGCCGCTTCCGGCGCCACGTTCGAGTGCCTGAGCCCGGTCGACGGTCGCCTCCTGGCGCAGGTTGCCAGCTGTGACCTGGCGGACGCCCAGCGCGCCGTGGAAAACGCCCGTAGCACCTTCAACAGCGGCGTCTGGTCGCGCCTGGCCCCGGCCAAGCGCAAGGCCACCATGATTCGCTTCGCCGGCCTGCTGAAGCAGCACGCGCAGGAGCTGGCGCTGCTGGAAACCCTGGACATGGGCAAGCCGATCAGCGACTCGCTGAACATCGACGTGGCCGGCGCCGCCAACGCGCTGTCCTGGAGCGGCGAGGCCATCGACAAGATCTACGACGAAGTCGCCGCCACCCCGCATGACCAGCTGGGCCTGGTGACCCGCGAGCCAGTGGGCGTCGTGGCCGCCATCGTGCCGTGGAACTTCCCGCTGATGATGGCCTGCTGGAAACTGGGCCCGGCGCTGTCCACCGGTAACTCGGTGATCCTCAAGCCGTCGGAAAAGTCGCCGCTGACCGCCATCCGCATCGCCGAACTGGCCATCGAGGCCGGCATTCCGAAGGGCGTGTTCAACGTGCTGCCAGGCTATGGCCACACTGTGGGCAAGGCCCTGGCGCTGCACATGGACGTGGACACCTTGGTGTTCACTGGCTCCACCAAGATCGCCAAGCAGCTGATGATCTACGCTGGCGAGTCGAACATGAAGCGCGTCTGGCTGGAAGCCGGCGGCAAGAGCCCGAACATCGTGTTCGCCGATGCCCCGGACCTGAAGGCTGCTGCCGAGTCGGCTGCCAGCGCCATCGCCTTCAACCAGGGCGAAGTCTGCACAGCCGGCTCGCGCCTGCTGGTGGAGCGTTCCATCAAGGATCAATTCCTGCCGCTGGTGCTTGAAGCCCTGAAGGCGTGGAAGCCGGGCAACCCGCTGGACCCTGAAACCACCGTCGGTGCGTTGGTGGACACCCAGCAGATGAACACCGTGCTGTCCTACATCGAGGCTGGCCACAGCGACGGCGCCAAGCTGCTGGTGGGCGGCAAGCGCATCCTCGAAGAAACCGGCGGCACCTACGTCGAGCCGACCATCTTCGACGGCGTGGACAACGCCATGCGCATCGCCCAGGAAGAGATCTTCGGGCCAGTGCTGTCGGTGATTGCCTTCGACAGCGTCGAGGAAGCCATCAACATCGCCAACGACACCCCGTACGGCCTGGCCGCCGCGGTGTGGACCTCGGACATCTCCAAGGGCCACCTGACCGCCAAGGCGCTGCGCGCCGGCAGCGTGTGGGTGAACCAGTACGACGGTGGCGACATGACCGCGCCGTTCGGTGGCTTCAAGCAGTCGGGCAACGGCCGCGACAAGTCGCTGCACGCGTTCGACAAGTACACCGAGCTGAAGGCGACCTGGATCAAGCTGTAAGGCTTTGATCCGCCCGTAGGAGCCGACCTTGGTCGCGATGGCATCACACCGTGGTGCCATCGCGACCAAGGTCGGCTCCTACCGGGTTTGCATACACCCACACACAGCCGGGCCTTCCGCAGGGGAGGCCCGGCTGTGTCGTCTTGGCAGTTATCCACAGGAGCGTGGAAATGCGTTGGGGAACCTATTTCGCCGTGCTGAGCGCCGTGTTGAGCGTAGGCCTGGCGTTGGGCGTGAGCATGCCGCTGGTGTCGCTGCGCCTGGAAGGCTGGGGCTACGGCAGCTTCGCCATTGGCGTCATGGCGTCGATGCCGGCCATTGGCGTGCTGGCCGGCGCCGGCCTGGCCAGCCGGCTGGCGGCGCGCTTTGGCACGGCGCAGCTGATGCGCCTGTGCCTGTGGGGCGGGGCGTTGTCCGTCGGCCTGCTGGCGCTGCTGCCCAGCTACCCGGTGTGGCTGGCGCTGCGCCTGCTGATCGGCATGGTGCTGACCATCGTCTTCATCCTCGGCGAAAGCTGGATCAACCAGATCGTCGTGGAGCAGTGGCGCGGCCGGCTGGTGGCGCTGTATGGCAGCAGCTATGCCCTGAGCCAGCTATGCGGGCCGTTGCTGCTGGGCGCCGTGGGTACCGACCAGGACTACGGTTTCTGGGTGGGCGTGGCCTTGCTGGTGGTGTCGCCCTTGCTGCTGTTGGGCCGCAGCGGCGCGCCCAGCGCCGAGGCCTGCAACGTGACCCTGCGCGACCTGGGCGGCTTCTGCCGGCGCCTGCCGGTGATTGCCTGGGCCATTTCGCTGTTTGCCGCCTTCGAGGCGATGATTCTCACGCTGTTGCCGGTGTATTGCCTGCAGCAGGGCTTCACCGCCCAGATCGCGCTGTTCATGGTCAGCACCGTGGTGGTGGGCGACGCGCTGTTGCAGCTGCCGATTGGCGCGCTGGCCGACCGCATGTCGCGGCGCACGCTGTTCTTCGGCTGCGCGGTGGCCTTGATGCTGTCCAGCCTGGCGATTCCGCTGTTGATCGAGACGATTGCCATCTGGCCGCTGTGGGTGATTTTCGGCGCCAGCGCCGGGGGCCTGTTCACCTTGTCGCTGGTGTTGATTGGCGAGCGCTACCGGGATGACGCGCTGGTGCGCGCCAACGCCCACGTGGCGCAGCTGTGGGGCATTGGCTGCCTGATCGGGCCAGTGCTGGCCGGGGCCGGCAGCCAGTGGGTGAGCGGGCATGCGTTGCCGCTGTTGATGGCCGCCGGCGCGTTTGGCCTGGTACTGCTGGCGCGCAAACCCCATGCGCTGGAGCTGCCTGCTTGACGACGCCCAGGTGCCCAATCCCGTAGCCGCTGCCGCAGGCTGCGCTGGCCGTGTGCCTCGCTGGAGATCTTCAGGGTTCATGCTGGCCAGCGCAGCCTGGCGGCAGCGGCTACGGGTGTGGAGGGGTCAGAGCATCTTCTCCAGGCCGATGGCCTTGCTCATCCAGGCATTGAAGCGCCGCCACAGGTCACCCGGCTCGGTGGTCAGGGTGTGCAGGTGGTGGTTGTCTTCCGTCACCCACACCACCTTGCCGTCCTGCAGCACCGCCTGGTAGCTGAGCGCCGGCGCCATGCCCTGCAGCGCCAGCTCGCGGGTGCGCTCGGCCAGTTCCGGGCTGTGCACCAGCACGCCTACCTCGGTGTTCCACAGCACCGAGCGTGCATCGAAATTGAACGACCCGATGAACACCCGCTGGCGGTCGAAGATCATGGCCTTGCTGTGCAGGCTGGAGTCGGAGCTGCCGTGGAAGCCCAGCAGCTTGCGCTTGGGCTGCTCGCCCGGCTGGCGGCGCAGTTCGTACAGCTTCACGCCGTGCTCCAGCAGCGCCTTGCGGTAGGGCGCGTAGCCGCCGTGCACGGCGGGCACGTCGGTGGCCTCCAGGGAGTTGGTCAGCAGGCTGACCGACACCCCGGCGTCGGCGCGGCCGGTCAGGTACAACAGGCCCGGCTCACGGGGCACGAAATACGCCGAGATCAGCATCAGCTCCTGGTGCACGTTGGCCAGCTGCGGCGCCAGTTGCGTAGTCAACAGCAGGTGCGGGTCGGGCTCATCCACCGCCAGCACCTTGCTGGGGGCGTCCCACAGCACCTGGCTGTCGGCCCAGATCAGCTCGTTGCGCCAGGTGGCCATCTGCGGTTCGAAGCGGTAGCTCATCATCCGCTGGTACAGCGCCGGGCGCTGCTCGCGGGCGTCTGCGAGCCAGGCTTCCAGGCGCCCGCGGGTCTTCACCAGGTCCTTGGGCGAGGGCTTGAAATACAGGAATTCGCCGATGGGCCGGCTCAGGGCGCTGTTCCAGTACTGGTCGAAACTTTCGCCCAGGTGGGCGGCGGCGGGGCCGACGCTGAGCAGGTCGATGTCGGTGAAATTGAGGTTGGCCTCGGCGTCGAAATATTCGTCGCCCAGGTTGCGACCGCCGACAATCGCCATGCTGTCGTCGGCGATCCACAGCTTGTTGTGCATGCGCCGGTGCTGCTGCGACAGGTTGAACAGCCGGCCCATGGCCCGCGTGGCGCCGGTGGCGCGGCCCAGGTGCAGCGGGTTGAACAGGCGGATCTGGATATTGGGGTGCTCGGCCAGGGTGGCGATGATGTCGTCCAGGCCGTCGCTGGTGGTGTCGTCCAGCAGGATGCGGATGCGCACGCCACGGTCAGCGGCCTTGAGCAGTTCGTGCACCAGCGCGCGGGTGCTCAGGCCGTCATGGACGATGTAGTACTGCAGGTCCAGGCTCTTCTGCGCGTTGCGGATCAGCTCGGCGCGGGCGCGGAACGCTTCCGGGCCGTTGGGCAGCAGGCGGAAGCCGGATAACCCCTGGTGGTCCGCCACCTGCGCCTGCACCGAGCGGCCGAACGCCGACTGGTCGGCGGGCAAGGCCTGGCTGGGTTGACGGTGGCTGCCACTGGTGGCGCAGCCGGCCAGCAGGGCGGTCATCAGCAGTGGCAAGAGCCAGTGGTTTCGCAACTCGGGCATCCTTCAAGGCAGGGCAGGCGTGGCTATGACTCCAGCAGCCGGGGAAAAGTCATTCAGTGGCGTGGTCAATCTCGGCGATCAGCCGCTTGGCCGTCTCCCCGACCTTGCGCACCGCGTCTTCGATTTCCCGGGTGGCGCGCGCGGCGAAGTTCATTCGCAGGCAGTTCCGGTATTTGCCCGAGGCCGAGAAAATACTGCCCACGGCAATCTGCACGTTCTGCTCCAGTAAAGCGCGGTTCAGCCGCTGCGTATCAAAACTTTCCGGCAGCTCCACCCACAGCATGAAGCCGCCTTGGGGGCGGCTGGCGCGGGTGCCCGCGGGAAAATACCGGCTCACCCAGTCGATCATCAAGTCGCGCGAGCGCTGGTACTGGCTGCGCATGCGCCGCAGGTGCGGTTCGAAGCAGCCCTCCTTGAGGAAGTCGGCGATGGCCAGTTGCGGCTGGGTGGCGGTGCAGCCGGTGCTGATGTACTTCATGTGCAGCACCCGCTCCAGGTAGCGCCCCGGCGCCACCCAGCCGATGCGCAGGCCGGGCGCCAGGCTCTTGGAGAACGAGCTGCACAGCAGTACGCGGCCGTCCTCGTCGAACGACTTGATGGTGCGCGGCCGCGGGTAGGTGTAGGCCAGGTCGCCGTAGACGTCGTCCTCGATGATGGCCACGTCGTAGCGCTGGGCCAGGGTCAGCAACGCCCGCTTGCGCGCCTCGGGCATCACGTAGCCCAGCGGGTTGTTGCAGTTGGGGGTCAGCTGGATGAGCTTCACCGGCCACTGCTCCAGGGCCAGCTCCAGGGCTTCCAGGCTGATGCCGGTGATGGGGTCGGTGGGAATCTCCAGGGCTTTCATGCCCAGGCCCTTGAGGGTCTGCATGGCGCCGAAGAAGCTGGGCGAGTCGACGGCGACGATGTCTCCCGGCTGGCACACGGCGCGCACGCTGGCCGACAACGCTTCGTGGCACCCGGTGGTGATCACCAGGTCGCTGGCCTGCAGCTGGCAGCCGGAGTCCAGCAGCAGCCGCGCCACCTGGGTGCGCAGGGCCTCGGTGCCGTTGACGGTGTCGTAGTACAGCCCCGGCATGTCCTGGCGCCGGGACAGCTGCGCCAGGCTGCGCAGCAAAGGCTTGAGCGTGGGCGTGTCGACGTCGGGCATACCGCGGCCCAGCTGCACCACGTCCTTGCGCGGCACGCTGCGAATCAGTTCGCTGACCTGGTCCCACTGGGAGATGTCCACCGGCCGTTGCGCCGGGCGGCCCACCACCGGCAGCGCTGGCAGTTCGCGGGCGCTGGGCACGAAGTAGCCGGACTTGGGGCGCGGTGCCGCCAGGCCGTTGTCCTCCAGCACCCGGTAGGCCTGCTGCACCGTGCTCAGGCTGACGCCGTGCTCGGCGCTCAGCGCGCGCACCGAGGGCAGGCGGTCGCCGGGGCGATAGAAACCCTGCTCGATGCGCGAGCCCAGCAGTTCGGCAAGATTCACGTAGAGGGTCATGGCGTACTCCCGGCGGCGTGTGCGGACCATACAGATGGCGCTGAATTGCAGCGATACAGACCGCGTTCGAGCTGATCTGTATGGCGAATATACCTGTTTTTTGGATCTGTAAGGTCGGCTGTATTGGGCGGATCATGAACCCGTACCCACACCAACACCAAGGAGCAAGGTCATGAACGGCTTGAGCGATGTGCGTCTGCTGCTGCGCAGCCAGGAACTCCAGGCATGTGATGCCCAAGGGCGGCGCGTGCGCTCGGCCCCTGAAGGCCTGGGGTTCTGGAACCTGATGTGGCACCGCCTGACCACCCGCCGGGCCTTGCTGGAGCTGGATGCCGACCAGTTGCGTGACATCGGCGTGTCCGCCAGTGAGGCGCGGGTCGAGGGGCTGAAGCCGTTCTGGAAGGAGTGAAGGACCGGCGGGGCTTTCGTCGGGCGCCGCCGGGCAGGCAAAATGGCGGCTCGCGTCGATAGGTACCGCCCCATGAGCTGCAACCGCCACAAGATTCTCTTCCTGCGTGAGCAGATCCCTTCCTTCGAGTGCGTGCCGGGTTGCCACGATTGCTGCGGCCCGGTCACCACCTCGTCCGAGGAGATGGCCCGCCTGCCGCGCAAGACCGCGGCCGAGCAGGAGGCGGCGCTGGCCGAGCTGAACTGTGTGCACCTGGGGCCCAACGGCTGCACGGTGTATGAGGAGCGGCCGCTGATCTGCCGGCTGTTCGGCACCACCGCAAGCCTGCCGTGCCCCAATGGCCGGCGCCCGGCAGAGCTGATTCACCCGTTGGCGGAAAAGGCCGTGCACACCTTCATCGCCAGCACGCGCCAGGTGCTGGTGTAACGGATAACGTCAACTTCAATCCGGGATCGGCAGGTTCAGGCTTTCCTTCACCTCTTCCATCACGATGTAGCTCTTGGACTCGCGCACGTGCGGCAGCTTCAGCAGGATGTCGCCCAGCAGCTTGCGGTACGAGGCCATCTCCGAGATGCGCGCCTTCACCAGGTAGTCGAAATCGCCCGACACCAGGTGGCATTCCAGCACGTGGGGCAGCTTGAGCACCGCGCGGCGGAATTCCTCGAAAGTATCGCCCGACTTGTAGTCCAGGCTGATCTCCACGAACACCAGCAGGCTGCCCTTGAGGTGCTGCGGGTTGAGGCGGGCGTTGTAGCCCATGATGATGCCTTCGCGCTCCAGGCGCCTCACGCGCTCGGTGCAGGGCGTGGTCGACAGCCCCACCTTTTCCCCCAGTTCAGTGAACGAAATACGCCCGTCGGCCTGCAGGATGCGCAGGATATTACGGTCGATCTTGTCCAGCTCACGTTTGCTCTGATGCTGGGTGCGCATAGGCGATGCCCCTCCGTAAAAGCGGTTTTTGCCGAGAATTCTCGCCAATAATAGGCCGTTATATAGTGAATAGCACTGGCTGATGTTTTTTAAACTGCGCGCATCTTCGCAATAAACAACAAATGTCAGCGGTTATCCGCGTTGAGGGATTGAGCATGCGAGTTCTGGTACTTGGTAGCGGTGTGATAGGTACCGCCAGTGCCTATTATCTGGCGCGGCAGGGCTTTGAAGTGACGGTGGTAGACCGTCAGAACGCCGTTGCCATGGAAACCAGCTTCGCCAACGCCGGCCAGGTCTCGCCGGGCTACGCCTCGCCGTGGGCCGCCCCGGGCGTGCCGCTCAAGGCCATCAAGTGGCTGCTGGAGCGCCACGCGCCCCTGGCCATCAAGGCCACCGCCGACATCGACCAGTACCTGTGGATGGCGCAGATGCTGCGCAACTGCACCGCCAGCCGCTACGCGGTGAACAAGGAACGCATGGTGCGCCTGTCCGAGTACAGCCGCGACTGCCTCGATGAACTGCGCGCCGAAACCGGCATCGCCTACGAAGGCCGCACCCTGGGCACCACCCAGCTGTTCCGCACCCAGGCGCAGCTGGACAACGCCGCCAAGGACATCGCCGTGCTGGAACAATCCGGCGTGCCCTACGAGCTGCTCGACCGCGACGGCATCGCCCGCGTCGAGCCGGCCCTGGCCGGCGTCACCAACATCCTCGCCGGTGCCCTGCGCCTGCCCAACGACCAGACTGGCGACTGCCAAATGTTCACCACCAGGCTGGCGCAGATGGCCGTGGACCTGGGCGTGGAGTTCCGCTTCGGGCAGAACATCGAACGCCTGGACTTCGCCGGCGACCGGGTCAACGGCGTGGTCATCGACGGCAAGCTGGAAACCGCCGACCGCTACGTGCTGGCGCTGGGCAGCTACTCGCCACAGCTGCTCAAGCCGCTGGGCATTCGCGCGCCGGTGTACCCGCTCAAGGGCTACTCGCTGACCGTGCCCATCACCAACCCGGCCATGGCACCCACCTCGACCATCCTGGACGAGAGCTTCAAGGTTGCCATCACCCGTTTCGACAACCGCATCCGCGTGGGCGGCATGGCCGAGATCGCCGGTTTCGACCTGTCGCTGAACCCGCGTCGGCGTGAAACGCTGGAGATGATCGTCAACGATCTTTATCCTCACGGCGGTGACCTGAACCAGGCAAGCTTCTGGACCGGCCTGCGCCCCACCACCCCCGATGGCACGCCCATCGTCGGTGCCACGCCGTTGCGCAACCTGTTCCTCAACACCGGCCACGGCACGCTCGGTTGGACCATGGCCTGCGGCTCCGGTCGCTTCCTGGCTGACCTGATGGCGCGCAAGAAGCCGCAAATCAGCTCCGAAGGCCTCGATATTTCCCGTTACGGCAAACACCAGGAGACTGCAAAGCATGTCAATCCAGCGCCAGCTCACCAATGAGCGCATGAGTCAGATCGTCACCCACAACGGCACCGTTTACCTTGCCGGGCAGGTGGGCGATAGCATGGAGGCCGGGATTGAGCAGCAGACCCGTGAAACCCTCAACAACATCGAGCGCCTGCTGGACCTGGCCGGCACCGACAAGTCGCGCCTGCTGTCGGTGACCATCTACCTGAAGGACATCGACGCCCACTTCGCCGGCATGAACAGTGTCTGGGACCAGTGGCTGCCCAAGGGCGTGGCACCGGCCCGCGCTACGGTCGAGGCCAAGCTGTGCGAGCCGGAAATCCTCGTCGAGCTGTCGGTGGTCGCCGCGCTGCCCTGAGAAACACCTTGTGCCCGGTAGTGGCTGCCACCATCGCCGGGTTTTTTACGCCCACAGCCTGCCCAGAAGAAGACAGCCGTCATGCGTCCTGCCCGTGCCCTGATCGACCTCGACGCCCTGCGTCACAACTACCGCCTGGCCCGTGAACTCGCCAACGGGGCCAAGGCCCTGGCCGTGATCAAGGCCGATGCCTATGGCCATGGCGCCGTGCGCTGCGCCCAGGCCCTGGAGCGCGAGGCCGACGGCTTTGCCGTGGCCTGCATCGAGGAGGCCCTGGAACTGCGCGCCGGCGGCATCCAGGCGCCGGTGTTGCTGCTGGAAGGCATCTTCGAGGCGGATGAGCTGCAGCTGGTGGTGGAGCACAACTTCTGGTGCGTGGTGCATTCGCTGTGGCAGCTGGAAGCCATCGAGCAGGCGCAGTTGAGCAAGCCCATCGTGGTGTGGCTGAAGCTGGACTCGGGCATGCACCGGGTCGGCCTGCATCCCAAGGATTATGCGGGCGCCTACCAGCGCCTGCTGGCCAGCGGCAAAGTGGCGAAAATCGTGCTGATGAGCCACTTCGCCCGCGCCGATGAGCTGGACTGCCCCAGCAGCGCTGACCAGGTGGCAGTGTTCGAAGCCGCGCGCCAGGGCCTGGCGGCGGAAACCAGCCTGCGCAACTCGCCGGCCCTGCTGGGCCTGCCCCAGGTGCCCGGCGACTGGGTGCGCCCAGGCATCATGCTGTACGGTGCCACGCCGTTCGAAGCGCCCCAGGCCGAAGCCGCGCGCCTGCAGCCGGTGATGACCCTGGAGTCCAAGGTCATCTGCGTGCGCGAACTGCCCGCCGGCGAGCCAATTGGCTACGGCGCCAGGTTCATCACCGACAAACCCATGCGCATCGGCGTCGTCGCCCTCGGTTATGCCGACGGTTACCCACGCCACGCGGGCACCGGCACGCCGGTGCTGGTGGCCGGCAAACGCAGCCGCCTGCTGGGCCGGGTGTCCATGGACATGCTGTGCATCGACCTCACCGACGTGCCCGAAGCCGAGCTGGGCAGCCCCGTGGAGCTGTGGGGTAAGCACATCCTGGCCAGTGAAGTGGCCGCCTGCGCCGAGACCATCCCGTACCAGATCTTCTGCAACCTGCGCCGGGTGCCACTGGTCTATTCCGGGGGCTGACGCCTGGTTGCGCAGGGCCGCAAGTCGCCAGGGCGTAGGCCGGGTGGGGTACAAGTGTTGTAAATACTGAACGCTGTTGCCATGATAACGTTCATAACAACACCCCTGACCGTGAATACCCCCTGGAGGCACCAGCATTGGACGTCGGTGAACGACTGCAAGCCATTCGCAAACTCAAAGGTCTGTCCCAGCGTGAACTCGCCAAGCGTGCGGGCGTCACCAACAGCACCATTTCGATGATCGAGAAGAACAGCGTCAGCCCCTCGATCAGCTCCCTGCGCAAAGTGCTGGGGGGCATTCCCATGTCCATGGTGGAATTCTTCTCCGAAGAGCTGCAGCCCGAAAACCCGACCCAGATCGTCTACAAGGCCAATGAGCTGATCGACATCTCCGACGGTGCCGTGACGATGAAGCTGGTGGGCAAGGCGCACCCGAGCCGGGCCATCGCCTTCCTTAACGAGATCTACCCGCCGGGCGCCGACACCGGCGAAGAGATGCTCACCCACGAAGGCGAAGAGACCGGCATCCTGCTCGAGGGCAAGCTGGAGCTGGTGGTGGGCGCGGAGACCTTCATTCTCGAGGCGGGCGACAGCTACTACTTCGAAAGCACCAAGCCGCACCGTTTCCGCAACCCCTACGACGAGCCCGCCCGGCTGATCAGCGCCGCCACCCCGGCGAACTTCTGACCGTCGATTACAGCGCTACACTCAATGTTCAGGGAGCCGTGGCCTGCGCGCCACGGCAATACCCATGAGAACAATAAGGTTGTTCCGGGGCGGCAGGCTTTGTCGCTATACTGGACGCTGCCTGCGAAACCGTGGCCGCGGGCGCGATTAGCCACCATGAGGGTGTAGGCGTGAACTTCAAAATCAACAAGATGCTGGCCGCACCAGCAACCGCACTGGCCCTCTGGGCCCTGACTGCCCAGGCAACCACCACCGACGACATCGCCAAGCGCCTGGAGCCCGTTGGCCAGGTCTGCGTGCAGGGCAAGGAGTGCCCCGGCATGGCCGTGACCGCCGTGGCCGCCGGCGGCGCCGCGAAATCCCCCGACGACGTCATCGCCAAGCACTGCAACGCCTGCCACGGCACCGGCCTGCTCGGTTCGCCAAAAATCGGCGACGGCGCCGACTGGGGCAAGCGCGCCAAGGAACAGGGCGGCGTCGACGGCCTGCTGGCCAAGGCCATCACCGGCATCAACTCCATGCCGCCCAAGGGCACGTGCTCCGACTGCACCGACGACGAGCTGAAAGGCGCCATCAAGAAAATGTCCGGGCTCTGACGCGCCTTTCCCATGCCCACCACCACACCGGAGCCGCAGCGGCAACGGGTGCGTTTTGTTTGGAAACATCTCTTGTGTTGTGCCACCGTGAGGCAGAACCGATAATGTCCCGCGTGGGAACAATGTAGCTACATTTTGGCGGAGAGGTGATCAACATGGCCGCGATACTGAAGACCACTGATGTGCGGTGCCGCATTGAAGAGGATTTGAAAATCAGCGCCACCGAGGTGCTGAAGTCCTGCGGGCTAAGCTTGAGTGATGCAATGCGCCTGTTCCTCCGTCAGGTTGTGGCGAGTCAAGGTCTGCCTTTTGAGGTAAGAGTGCCGTCGGAAAAAACCGCGCGCGCCATGCAGCAGGCACGGGAGATCCATCGGCATTTCAACTCGATAGACGAAATGCTCGGTGATACGGATGGCGATGTTCCAAAAAAAGGAAAAACGGGCAAAAAGGCCTAAACGGTGTTCGCAAACGCCGGAGTTCAGGAAGTCCTGGGAGCGCTATAACCGTGCGGGTCGCCGTGGCATGAACGAAGTATGTCGGGTCATGACACTGCTTTTCATGGGCGAGCCGTTACCGCCGATTTATAGGGATCATGATCTTGTGGGGGAGTGGAAAGGGTTCAGGGAATGCCATATTGGGGGCGACTTTCTTTTGATTTATTCGTTGCCCGAACCCGACCTCGTTTTGTCTGTCGATCTGGGTAGCCATGCGGAGCTGTTCCGCTGACCATCTGAATGGCCCTCTGGAGCATCAGGGTGCAATTGAGCGCAAGCGGAGGTGCCGATGACGCAAGTCTGTTCGATCGATCGTGCCGTGGATGAGGTGCTGGCAAGGCTGCCGGCGCATATTCACATGGGCCTGCCGCTGGGGCTGGGCAAGCCCAACAAGTTCGTCAACGCGCTGTACGCGCGCATTCGCCAGTTGCCCGAGCGGCGCCTGACCATCTACACCGCCCTGAGCCTGGGCCGCCCCAAGCTGGGCGATGGCCTGCAGAAGCGCTTCCTCGAGCCCTTCGTGGAGCGGGTCTACGGCGATTACCCCGAGCTGGACTATCTCGCCGACCTGCACGCCGACAAGCTGCCCCCCAACATTCGTGTCGAGCAGTTCTTCATGCAGCCGGGCAACCTGCTGCACAGCCATGTGGCGCAGCAATCCTACGTCAGCAGCAACTACAGCCACGCCGCCCGTGACATCAACGCCCAGGGCCTGAACCTGGTGGCGCAACTGGTGGCCCAGGCCCCTTACCAGCCGGCGAAGCTGAGCCTGAGCTGCAACCCGGATATCACCCTGGACCTGCTACCGATGCTGGCCAAGCGGCGCGAGGCCGGCGAGACGATCCTGATGCTCGGCCAGGTGCATGCCGAGCTGCCGTTCATGGCCGGCGACGCCGAGGTGGACCGCAGCCTGTTCGACCTGATGATCGACGAAGCCGACGCCACCACGCTGTTTTCCACGCCGAACATGCCGGTAGGGTTGCAGGACCACTTCATTGGCCTGCACGCCAGCACCCTGGTGCGCGACGGCGGCACGTTGCAGATCGGCATCGGCTCCATGGGCGATGCGCTGACCGCCGCGTTGCTGGCGCGCCAGGCCGACAACGCCGGCTATCGGGCCTTGCTGGAAGATATGGACCTGGCCCCCTGGCAGCCGCTGATCGAGCGCGAAGGCGGGCTGGCGCCGTTTGCCGAGGGCCTGTACGGCTGCAGCGAAATGTTCGTCAATGGCCTGCTGGTGCTGGCGGAGGCCGGCATCGTGCGGCGCAAGGTGTACGCCGACGTCGCTACCCAGGCGTTGGCCAATAATGGCAGCCTGAACGGTGCCGAGCCGCCGGGTGTCAGCATCCACGGCGGTTTCTTCCTGGGCCCGCGCAGTTTCTACCAGCGCCTGCGCGAACTGCCCCTGGAAACCCTGAACGGTTTCAACATGACCGCCATCAGCTACATCAACGAGCTGTATGGCCAGGAAGCGCTCAAGCGCCTGCAACGGCGCGACGCACGTTTCATCAACACCGCGTTTACCGCGACCCTGCTGGGCGCGGCGGTCTCCGACCAGTTGGAAGACGGCCGCGTGCTCAGCGGCGTGGGCGGGCAATACAACTTCGTGGTGCAGGGCCATGCGCTGCACGACGCGCGTTCGATCCTGGTGCTGCGCAGCTGGCGCGAGGCCGGGGGCGAGGTCGGCTCCAACATTCTCTGGGAGTACGGCCACTGCACCATCCCCCGGCACCTGCGCGATATCGTGGTGACCGAGTACGGCATCGCCGACCTGCGCGGCCGCACCGATGCCCAGGTGATCGAGGCCATGCTGACCATCACCGACTCACGCTTCCAGACCTCGCTGATCGAGCAGGCGCAGGTGGCCGGCAAGCTGCCCAAGGATTTCCGCCTGCACCCACGCTTTACCGACAACACACCCGAACGGCTGAAAAGCCTGGCAGACAAGCACGCGAAGCTGTTCCCCGAATATCCATTGGGATGTGATTTCACGGTTGAGGAACGGGACCTGCTGCGGGCGCTGAACTGGCTCAAGAGCAAGTTCAAACTCACCGAGCTGCTGGACCTGGGCAAGGCGGCGCTGGACGCGCCACCGGCGTCGAGCTTCCCCGTGCACCTGATGCGCATGCAGCTGGCGCAGCCAGAGGGCTTGCGGGAGGACTTGTTGCAGCGCTTGCTGCTGGCGGGGTTGCAGGCCACGGTGCAGCCGGAGCCCCTGAGCTACCTGCGGGGGTAGCGGGACGCGGCCTTTGGCCGCTGCTACGAAGACCCGTAGCAGCTGCCGAAGGCTGCGTCAGCCGTTACTCGATGAACGTAACCACGCCATCTTTCAACGATTTGACGCGCGCCAGGGATTCCACGTGGTAACCCTGGGCGTCCAGTTCGGCGCGGCCGCCCTGGAACGACTTCTCGATGACGATACCCAGGCCGGCAACGCTGGCGCCGGCCTGCTTGATGATCGAAATCAGCGCCTGGGACGCCTTGCCGTTGGCCAGGAAGTCATCGATCACCAGCACGCGGTCGCTGCTGTTGAGGTGGCGCGGCGAGATGGCCACGGTGCTCTCGGTCTGCTTGGTGAACGAGTAGACGGTGGCCGACAACAGGTTCTCGGTCAGGGTCAGCGACTGGTGCTTGCGCGCGAAAATCACCGGCACGCCCAGTTTCAGGCCGGTCATCACCGCCGGGGCAATGCCCGAGGCTTCGATGGTGACGATCTTGGTCACGCCGGAGTCCGCGAACAGGCGGGCGAACTCGTCGCCGATCTGCTGCATCAGGACCGGGTCGATCTGGTGGTTCAGGAAGGCGTCGACCTTCAGTACCTGATCGGAAAGCACGATGCCTTCTTCGCGAATTTTCTTGTGCAGTGCTTCCACGGCAGTTCCTCAATATACGTATTGGCCCCGGCTACGGGGCCGAGGCGGTGTTGAATCAGCGTTTGAGCATGGCGCGAATATCGGCCAATGCATTGTTGCCTCTTACGGCTTTGACTTCCGTGGGGGTGTCATCATTGCCTTCCCAGGCGAGATCATCCGGCGGCAATTCATCGAGAAAACGGCTGGGCGCACAATCGATGATTTCGCCGTACTGCTTGCGCTTGGCCGCGAAGGTGAACGCCAGGGTCTGGCGTGCGCGGGTGATACCCACGTAGGCCAGGCGGCGCTCTTCCTCGATGGTGTCGGCCTCGATGCTGGAGCGGTGCGGAAGGATTTCCTCTTCCATGCCCATGATGAACACGTAGGGGAATTCCAGGCCCTTGGAGGCATGCAGGGTCATCATCTGCACGCCCTCGGCACCGTCTTCCTCTTCCTGCTGACGTTCAAGCATATCGCGAAGCACCAGTTTACCGATGGCTTCCTCGATGGTCATGCCGCCTTCTTCGTCTTTTTCCAGGGTGTTCTTCAGGGCCTCCACCAGGAACCACACGTTGCTCATGCGGTAGTCGGCGGCCTTGTCGCTGGAACTGTTGGTGCGAATCCAGGTTTCGTAGTCGATGTCCATGATCATGCTGCGCAGGGCGGCGATCGGGTCCTCGCCGGCGCAGTTCTCGCGCACCTTGTCCATGTAGCGCTTGAAGCGCGACAGGCGGTCGGTGAAGCGCGCGTCAAGGTGCTCGGTCAGGCCCAGCTCGTCGGTGGCCTGGTACATGGAAATCTTGCGCTCGGTGGCGTAGTTGCCGAGCTTCTCCAGGGTGGTGGAGCCGATCTCGCGGCGCGGCACGTTGATTACCCGCAGGAAGGCGTTGTCGTCGTCCGGGTTCACGATCAGGCGGAAGTAGGCCATCAGGTCCTTCACTTCCTGGCGCCCGAAGAAACTGTTGCCGCCGTTGAGGCGGTAGGGCACCTGGTGGTGCTGCAGCTTCAGCTCGATCAGCTTGGCCTGGTAGTTGCCGCGGTACAGGATGGCGAAGTCACTGTAGGGGCGGTCGGTGCGCAGGTGCAGGGTGAGAATTTCCATGGCCACGCGCTCGGCCTCGGCGTCCTCGTTCTTGCAGCGCAGCACGCGAATCTCGTCGCCGTGGCCCATTTCGCTCCACAGTTGCTTCTCGAAGGCGTGCGGGTTGTTGGCGATCAGCACGTTGGCGCAGCGCAGGATGCGGCTGGTGGAGCGGTAGTTCTGCTCCAGCATCACCACTTTCAACGACGGGTAGTCGTCCTTGAGCAGCATCAGGTTTTCCGGGCGCGCGCCGCGCCAGGCGTAGATCGACTGGTCGTCATCGCCCACCACGGTGAACTGGCAGCGGGTGCCGATCAGCAGTTTCACCAGCAGGTACTGGCTGGCGTTGGTGTCCTGGTATTCGTCCACCAGCAGGTAGCGCACGCGGTTCTGCCACTTTTCCAGGATGTCGGCGTGTTCCTGGAACAGCTTGACCGGCAGCAGGATCAGGTCGTCGAAGTCCACCGCGTTGAACGCCTTGAGCGTGCGCTGGTAGTGGGTGTAGACGATGGCTGCGGTCTGTTCCTTGGGGTTGCGGGCGTTTTCCAGCGCCTCGGGCGGCAGGATCAAGTCGTTCTTCCAGGCGCCGATCATGTTCTTGATCTCGTCCACGCCGTCGTCGCCCGAGTATTCCTTTTGCATGATGTCGGTCATCAATGCCTTGACGTCTGTTTCGTCAAAGATCGAGAAACCAGGCTTGTAGCCCAGGCGCGCATGCTCCTTGCGGATGATGTTCAGGCCCAGGTTGTGGAAGGTGGACACGGTCAGGCCGCGGCCTTCGCCGCCGCGCAGCAGGGTGCCCACGCGCTCCTTCATCTCGCGCGCGGCCTTGTTGGTGAAGGTCATGGCGACGATGTATTGGGCGCGGATGCCGCAGTTCTGCACCAAATGGGCGATCTTGCGGGTGATCACGCTGGTCTTGCCGGAGCCGGCACCGGCGAGCACCAGAAGAGGGCCGCCGACGTAGTTCACGGCTTCTTGCTGCCGGGGGTTGAGTCGGGACATGCGAAATTAGGGTCGCTAGCGAAAATGGCCGGGCATTTTAACAGGGTCGAGGAATAATGCCGCGACCATCCGACACTGTGACGCATCCCTCTATCTAAATTTGCCGCTTTTGATACTTTGCCGCAGGATACGTAACAATTTTACCGCAGATAGTCGAAAATAGCGGTCAGGGATGGCTGCCGTCGCCATCCCGGGGTTGTCGCGTCCTGCGATGCAGTCCTTTTTCCTGCCGTATTTGCCAGTGGATTTTCCTGAGGAGCCCGCTTGTCTACGCCCGTCGAACCTGTGCGCCTGTTGCTTCTGGCCAACGACCCAGCCTGGGCGGCGTCGTTGCGCGAGTGCCTGGCACCGCTTGGCGCCGCCGCCATGCTGGTGGTGGCGCAGTCGTTCGAGGCGCTGGGCGAGGTGTTCCAGACCGACCGCACCGCCGTGGTGCTGGCGACCCCGCAGCTGCAACCGGTGCCGGGGCGTTGCAGCCTGCCGGTGGTGTTGCTGCTGGAACAGGAGCCGGCGCAGCCGCCCCTGGGCGCCAGCGACTGGTTGGTACGCGACACACTGAGCGTCGATGCGCTACGCCGCTGCCTGCGCCACGTGCGCGAGCGCGGGGTGCTGGAAGGCACGCTGCAGCGCCTGGCCGAGCAGGACCCACTGACCGGCATCGCCAACCGCCAGGGCTTCCAGACCCTGCTCAACGCGCGCCTGGCTGAATTCGAGGGCCGCGGCCTGGCCCTGGGGCACCTGGACCTGGACAACTTCCGCCACGCCAACGACGCCCTTGGCCACCAGGCCGGCGACCGCCTGATCCTGCAGGTGGTGGCACGCCTGCGCAGCCAACTGGACGCCGGCGACCAGCTGGCACGCCTGGGCAGCGATGAGTTCGCCTTGTTGATCGACACCCGCCGCGACGCCGAGCGCGCCGAGCGGCTGGCCGAGAACATCGTCGAGGCCCTGGCCGAGCCCTATTGGGTAGATGGCGAAAGCCTGCTGATTGGCTGCAGCCTGGGCATCGCCCACGCCCGCGCCCAGGCCGGCGCCGACCCGCTGATGTGGCACGCGCACATCGCCATGCAGCAGGCCAAGAGCACCCAGGGCTGCACCTTCCATGTCTTCAACGAGCGCATCAACCGCAACGCCCGCAGCCTCGCCGACCTGGAAAGCGAGTTGCGCCGCGCCCTGCGCCGTGACGAACTGGAACTGCACTACCAGCCGCGCCTGGACCTGCAAAGCGGCGCCATCGTCGGCCTGGAGGCGCTGGTGCGCTGGCGCCACGCCGAGCGCGGGCTGTTGCCGCCCAGCGAGTTCGTGCCGCTGGCCGAGCAGAGCGGGCTGATCGTGCCGTTGGGCTACTGGGTGATTTCCCGCGCGCTGCGCGACATGCAGGCGCTGCGCGAAGCCGGCCTGCCGGAGCTGCACATGGCGGTGAACCTGTCGTTCCGGCAGTTCCAGGACAGCCAGCTGCTGGCCACCCTGGGCCGGCTGATCGCCGACCGTGGCATCGATGCGCGCTGGCTGGAGTTCGAACTGACCGAAACCGCGGTGATGCGCCGCAACGACCTGGTCAAGCAGACCATGGACGCGCTGGGCCGCCTGGGCGTGCGTTTCTCGCTGGACGACTTCGGCACCGGCTTTTCGTCGTTCGTGCACCTCAACAGCCTACCCATCGCCCTGCTGAAGGTGGACAAGAGCTTCGTCGGCGGCATGGAGCAGCGCGAGGAGAACCGCAAGCTGGTGCACGCCATGATCAACCTGGCGCACAACCTGAGCCTGGAAGTGGTGGCCGAGGGCGTCGAGACGCCCGAGCAACTGGCCCTGCTGCGCAGCTTTGGCTGCGACCAGGTGCAGGGTTACCTGATCAGCAAGCCTCTGCCCCTGCCCGAGCTTCAGGAGTACCTGATGTTTGGGCTGTCCCAGCGCGCGGTGCAGGGCTGAGCGCGGCGGCGGCCTTGAGCCGCCGCACGCGCCACTCGAACGCCAGCGTCAGGCTGGTGGCCGAGCAGGCCAGCCCCAGCGCCAGACCCCACCATACCCCCTGCGGCCCCCAGCCCAGCGGGAACGCCAGCAACCACGCCGCGGGCGCGCCAATCAGCCAGTAACAGCCCAGGCCGACCAGGAAGGTCACCTTGGCGTCCTTCAGGCCGCGAATGGCACCCATGGCGATGGTCTGCACGCCGTCGAACAGTTCGAACCAGGCGGCGATGCCCAACAGCACCACGGCCAGCTGGATCACCCCGGTGAAGCCCGGGTTGTCGCGGTCCAGGAACAGCTCAACCAGCGGCTGTGGCGCCACCCAGAACAGCAGGGCGAAGCCGAGCATGGCCAGGGCGCCGAAACCGATGCCTACGCGCCCGGCCAGGCGCACGGCGTGCAGGTTGCCGGCGCCATAGTGCTGGCCCACGCGCATGGTCACCGCATAGGACAGGCCGGCCGGCACCATGAACGCCACCGAGACGATCTGCAGGGCAATCTGGTGGGCCGCCAGTTGCGTGCTGCCCATGGTGCCCATGCACAACGCCGCGAAGGCGAACAGCCCGACTTCCACCGAATAGGTGCCGCCAATTGGCAGGCCCAGCCGCCATAGTTCCCGCAACGCCGCCAGGTGCGGGCGCGCCAGGCCCTGGCGCAGCGGGTAGGGCTGGTAGGCCGAATGCAGGCGGATGTACAGCGCCAGTGCCGCAGCCATGCCGGTGGCGACGATTGCCGTGACCAGGCCGATACCGGTCAGGCCCAGCTTCGGCAGGCCGAACAGGCCTTCTATCAGTGCGTAGTTGAGGCCGAAGTTGGCCACCACGGCCACCAGGCTGATCATCATCACCGGGCCGGCGCGGCCCAGGGCGCTGGTGAAGCCGCGCAGGGCCATGAAGCTCAGGTAGCCGGGCAGGGCGAAGGGCAGCAGCAACAGGAACTGGCGCGCGCCGTCGACGTTTTCCGGGGTCTGGCCCAGCATCAGCAGCACCGGGCCCAGGTTCCACATCACCAACGCCCCCGCCAGGGCCATGGCCCATGCCAGCCATAGCCCGGCCTGGGCCAGGCGCGTCACCCCGGGCACGTCGCCAGCACCCTGGCGGATGGACGCCAGGGTGCCCACGGCGGCGATCACGCCAATGCAGAAAATCGACACGAAGGTGTAGCTCACCGCGCCCAGGCTACCGCCGGCCAAGGCTTGCGGGCCGAGGCGGGCCATCATCAGGGTGTCGGTGAGCACCATCAGCATGTGCGCCAGTTGCGAGGCAATCAGCGGCCCCGCCAGGCGTAGCAGGGCACCGAGTTCGATACGGATGGCGGAAGGCATGGGCAGGCTCGTTTCACAGGTAGCAGGAGAGCGGCAATTCTGGGCGCTTGTCGACTTTGGCACAAAAGGATAAAAACGATGCCTGGCATGAGTTTTACTCATTCGAGCAACGTCGTTTGCCAGCGCCCGTGATTTTTCCAGGAATTGCCCTCATGTCCCGTCGCCTGCCGCCTCTGTATGCCCTGCGTGCCTTCGAGGCCGCCGCCCGCCATAGCTCGTTCACGCGTGCGGCGGATGAGTTATCGATTACCCAGAGCGCGGTCAGCCGGCACATTCGTACCCTTGAAGAGCACTTTTCCTGCCGGCTGTTCCAGCGCAACGGCCGCAACCTGCAGCTCAGCGAGTCGGCGCGCCTGCTGCTGCCCGGCGTGCGCGAGGGCTTCGCCGCCCTGGAGCGCGCCTGCGCCACGCTGCAGAGCGAAGACGACGTGCTGCGCATGAAGGCGCCTTCCACCCTGACCATGCGCTGGCTGCTGGCGCGGCTCAGCCGCTTCCGCCACCTGCAGGCCGGCAACGAGGTGCAGCTCACCAGCGCCTGGATGGACGTGGACCACGTGGACTTCAACCACGAGCCGTTCGACTGCGCGGTGCTGCTGGGCGACGGCAACTTCCCGCCCGACTGGCAGGCGACCTACCTGTTCCCCGAACTGCTGATCCCGGTGGGTTCGCCGGCCTTGATCAGCGACCAGCCGTGGACCGTGGAGCAACTGGCGGCGGTGGAGCTGTTGCACCCCACGCCGGACCGCCGCGACTGGCGCGACTGGCTGGAGCGCATGGGCCTGGCCGAGCGCATCTCGCTCAAGGGCGGCCAGGCCTTCGATACCCTGGAGCTGGGAATGATTGCCGCGGCGCGCGGCTACGGCGTGTCCATCGGCGACCTGCTGATGGTGGCGGAGGACGTCGCCCAGGGCCGCTTGAGCCTGCCGTGGCCGACCGCCGTGGGCAGCGGGCTGAATTATTACCTGGTGTGGCCCAAGACCCGCCCGGGTGGCGAGCGTCTCAAACGCCTGAGTGATTTCCTGCAGGCCGAGGTGCAGGCCATGGAACTGCCGGTGGTCGAAATTCTGCGCTAGGTGGCGAAAAGCCTTTAAAATGCCATCAGTTTAACGTTTGCGAATAACCTGCCCAAGCACTCAAGTATTGGCCGTCGCAGCCGAATCTACAGGGTGCAGGACCTCATCCAGAAAGGTCCGTTTAAAACCGAATCGAACACTACGCCGCCTGGCCCCGAGCATCTCGGGTGTGCCCTGCGGTCAGGAGCCATCATGTCTCAACCCCGTGCCCGGATTGCCTCGCAACTCGGTATCGCCCTTGCGGCCATTCTCGCTGTCGTCATTACCGGCAGTACTGTCTTTGCCCTGCGCTCACTGGACAGCGCCAACCTCGCCACCCGCGAGCAGCACCTGGCCAGCGAGGCGCGCCTGCTGGCCGACCAGCTCAGCACGTTCCACGGCACCCTGCGCGACAGCACCCAGCGCCTCAGCGGGCTGTTCGAGAAGCGCTTCGCCAGCGGCCTGACCCTGGACAGCGACGCGCCCATCACCGTGGCCGGCGTCGCCACCCCGGCGCTGCTACTCAACGGCAAGGCGCTGAACAACGACTTCCGCGAAGTGGACGACTTCCGCCAGATGACCGCCGGCGTGGCCACCGTGTTCGTGCGCAAGGGCGACGACTTCGTGCGCGTCAGCACTTCGCTGACCAAGCAGGACGGCAGCCGCGCCATCGGCACCCTGCTCGACCACCAGCACCCGGCGTACACACGCCTGCTGGCCGGCCAGAACTACGTGGGCCGCGCGTTGCTGTTCGACCGCTACTACATGACCCAGTACACCCCGGTCAGCGACCGCAACGGCCGGGTCATCGCCGTGCTGTTCGTCGGCTTCGACTACACCGACGCGCAGAACGCCCAGTTCGACAACCTGCGCCGCTTCCGCATCGGCCACACCGGTTCCCTGGCGCTGCTGGACGAAAACAGCAAGTGGCTGGTGGCGCCCGCCGGCGTGCAGGGCCTGGCCAAGGCCACCGACATTCTCGACGACTTCATCAAGCACCCGGGCCAGGGTGACTTCTGGAGCGACACCAACGAAGACTTCTACAGCGTGGCCGTGCGCTTTGATGGCGGCCCCTGGAGCGTGCTGGCGACCATGCCCAAGGCCGAGATCCGCGCGGTGACCTGGAGCGTGGGCATTCGCCTGGCCATCGGCAGCCTGTTGGCCATGCTGCTGGCGGTGGGCGTGTCCATGTGGCTGCTGCGCAGCAAGCTCAAGCCGCTGGGTGACCTGGTGCGCCAGGCCGAAGCGCTGGGCGCTGGCGACCTGGACGCGCGCCTGAACGTGGCCAGCAACGATGAAATCGGCCAGCTGGCGCGCAGCTTCAACCACATGGGCGAAGCCCTGGCCACCATGGTGACGCACATCCGCAACGCCGCCCACGAGGTCAGTGGCCGCGCCCAGGCGCTGTCGGGCATGTCCACTGGCGCCTACGAGGGCATGGAGCAGCAGTCCGGCGAGATCAGCAGCATGGCCGGCGCGGTGGAAGAGTTCAGCGCCACGTCGCTGAACATCGCCGACAACATGGGCAACACCCAGCGCATGGCCCAGCAGAACGCCGAGCAGACGCGCATCGGCCGCAGCTCGATGACCGAGGCGTCGTCGTCGCTGGAGCAGATCGCCGGCGCGCTGAACAGCACCGCCACCGTCATCAACACCCTGGGCCAGCGTTCCCAGGAAATCGGCGGCATTGTCGGGGTGATTACCTCGATCGCCGAGCAGACCAACCTGCTGGCGCTGAACGCCGCCATTGAAGCGGCGCGCGCTGGCGAGCAGGGCCGCGGCTTTGCCGTGGTCGCCGACGAGGTGCGCAGCCTGGCCTCGCGCACACGCCAGGCCACCGATGAAATCTCGGCCATGATCGGTAGCATCCAGCACGAGACCGGCAATGCCATCAGCACCATGGAGCAGGGCAAGGAACTGATGGAAGAAGGCTTGTCGCGCAACGCCAAGGTCGCCGCGGCGCTGTCGCACATTGATGAGCAGAGCCGCTCGGCGGGCGAGCAGTTCGCCGCCATCACCACGGCCACCCAGGAACAGAGCAGCACCGCCACCTTGCTCAGCAGCAACCTGCAGAGCATCGCCCTCGCCAACAGCGAACAGCGCGAAGTGGTCTCCAACCTGGCCATCACTGCCCGCGAGCTGGAAACCCTGGCCGCCGACTTGCGCCAGGAAGTGAACCGCTTCCGCGTCGGCCGCTAAGCTTCAGGCCAGGCTCGCCAACCCCAGCTGCGCCGCACACTGTTGTAGTGAGCGGCGTTGGCTCTGGGCGTACAGCTCCAGCTCGTCGAGCACTGGCCGGCCCAAGGCCTGGTGGAAGCTGTCCTGGGTCGAGCCGCCGGCATAATTGCTCTGGGCCGCGTCGCCGAGGTTGGATTGGAAGATCCCGGCGGCGCTGACGGGCAGGAAGTCCTCGTACACCAACGGCTCGAAGTGCACGTGGCCGGCGTCGATCAGCCCTTGCAGGCTGGTGGGGCGGCCAGCCTGGTCGCGTGCCGCCAGGCCTTGCTCGGTGGCGAAGTAGCGGAAGTAGGCCAGGTCCTGCTCGCGCATCTGCCGCATATCATCCGGAAACTCGGCGAAATGTTCGCCCAGCTGGCGCATGTACTCTTCGGCGTTGCCTTCGCTGGGGAAGCCTGCCAGCGCCTCGCGGGAATTGTTCAATAAACGGTCGTACAGCGCTCGCCCCTTGGGCGTCAGCGCTGCGCCGCGCTGTTCGATCTCGCCGAAGCGCGCGGTGTGGCTGCCACGGGTGCCGTGCTGGTCGGTGAAGGTGATGCTTTCCTGCAGGGCCTTGAAGCTGGTCTGGCGCAGCAGGATAGGGTGACGGCGGGTGGGCGGGCCTTCGATCACGGCCTTGGGGGTGATGCCCTTGCCAGGCATCGCCGCCTGCACGGCGTCGATGTCCAGGGTGCGCGGGGTCAGGTGGTTGATGTGCGGGCCCTTGAAGGCCACCACGTCGGCGATCAGCCGGTGCTGGTCGTGTAGTTGCTGGTACTGCGCGCTGCTGACGGTGGCGCTATGGTGCCAGCGGAAGGTTTCCAGAGCCTGAGTGACGAAGGCCTCGGCGTCCGTTTCATCGAGGCCGCCGTCGCGTTCGCATTGGTCAATCAGTTGCAGCGCGCGCGGGGTGAAGATCTGCCGTTGCGCCAGCAGGCCCTGGGCCAGTTCGCGCAGGGGCAGGTTGTCGATCAGCTCAAGGCGCAGCAGCGAGGTGAACACGCGGAACGGGCTGACCTGCAGGGCCTGCTCGTGCACTGCGCGGAAGGCGGTGGAATGCACCGGCACACCGGCGGGCGTCAGGTCGTAATAGCCCACGGGCTGCATGCCCATGACCGCGAACAGGCGGCCGATGGTGGCCAGCTCCGCAGCGGTGCCCACGCGGATGGCGCCGTGGCGCTCCATGTCCAGGCGCTGGATTTCGCCGGTCCATTGCAACGCCTCGGCGACCTCCGGCTGCTGGGCCATGACGGCCTGGTTGACCTCGCCTACCAGGTCCAGCAGCGCCCCGTAGAGCGGCACCTCCTGCTTGTACATGGCGGACATGGCCCGCGAGAACCGGGCGCGGATCTGGTCGGGGCTGACGAAGCTGGGCATGGCGAAACTCCGAGTGAATGAGCTGGGCCTATGAAAGCGGGGAATGACCAGGGGCTGCAAGCGAAAAAAAGTCGGTGTTTCATTCCTCGAATTCGTGCAAGGCCGGACGCGGCCTGGGGCCGCTGCTACAGGAACCGCTTTGCCTGCATCGCTATCGGTGGGCTGCGCGCCCCCGTAGCAGCTGCCGTAGGCTGCGTCGTAGGGCTAGGCCAACTGGTCAGTGACCCAATCCACCAACGCCCGCACCTTCGGCACTTCCGCCGCATGTTCCTGGTACGCCAGGAAATACGCACCGTTGCTGCGCATCGCGTGTTGCCACGGCACCACCAGTTTGCCTTCGGCCAGGTCGCGTTCCACCAGGTAGCGCGGCACCAGCGCCACGCCGCAGCCCGACAACGCCGCGCTGATGCACATGTAGAAGGTGTCGAAGCGCGGGCCGTGGTAGCTGTTGGCCGAGTGCAGGCCCTGTTCCAGGAACCATTCGTGCCAGGTCTCGGGCCGCGAGGTGCTTTGCAGCAGCACCTGTTGCGACAGCTCCTCGGCGCTGGCCAACTCGCGACCGCCCAGCAGGTCCGGGGCGCACACCGGTACCACTTCTTCGGTGAACAGCTCCATGCAGGTGGCGCCCGGCCAGGTGCCCTGGCCGAAGAAAAATACCACGTCGGCCTTGGCCTGCAGCAGGTTGAAGGGCTCCAGTTCGTTGCGGATGTCCAGGTGGATGTTGGGGTGGCGCTTGCCGAAGCCCTTCAGGTGCGGGATCAGCCAGCCCACGCCGAAGCTGGGCTGGGTGGCCACGGTCAACACTTCGGTTTCCTGGCCGTAGGAGAGGATGTAGCGGCTGGACATGTCCACCTGCACCAGGATCTTGTTCACCTCAGCCAGGTACAGGCTGCCGGCCGGGGTCAGTTGCAGGCGCCGGCGGATGCGCAGGAACAGGTGGTGGCGCAGCATCTCTTCCAGCTGGGCCACCTGTTTGCTCACCGCGCTCTGGGTGAGGTGCAATTCCTCGGCGGCGCGAGTAAAACTCAGGTGGCGGGCGGCGGCTTCGAAGCACTGCAGGGCGGCCATCGAGGGCACCAGGCGTTTGGACATGTCGATCTCGGCGGGCAAACAGGAGAAACATCATGCCCTGGAGGAATGATGTGCTGAATAAAGGTCGTTTGTTGCGTATCACTATTCGGATTAATACTGATCCCATCGCTTGATTTCAACAACTCATCGCATGCAGGAGAAGAAAATGGTTGATGGACTGCTTCAGAGCCTCGGCGTCGCGGCCAGTGCCTACACCCACGGCAACCATCCCGTTCACACCCCCATCGATGGCAGCCAGATCGCCTCGGTGACCCTGGAAGACAAAACCCAGGTGCTGGCCAAGATCGACGTCGCGCAACAGGCTTTCCTGGCCTGGCGCAACGTGCCGGCGCCGCGCCGCGGTGAGTTGGTGCGCCTGTTCGGCGAAGTGCTGCGCCAGCACAAGGCCCAGCTTGGTGAGCTGGTGTCCATCGAAGCCGGCAAGATCACCCAGGAAGGCCTGGGCGAAGTGCAGGAGATGATCGACATCTGCGACTTCGCCGTGGGCCTGTCGCGCCAGCTGTACGGCCTGACCATCGCTTCCGAGCGCCCTGGCCACCACATGCGTGAAACCTGGCACCCGCTGGGCGTGGTCGGCGTGATCAGCGCCTTCAACTTCCCGGTGGCGGTGTGGTCGTGGAACACCGCGCTGGCGCTGGTGGCTGGCAACTCGGTGATCTGGAAACCGTCGGAAAAAACCCCGCTTACCGCGCTGGCCTGCCAGGCCCTGTTCGAAAAAGCCCTGAAGCAGTTCGGCGAAGCGCCTGCGGGCCTGTGCCAACTGGTGATCGGCGACCGCGACGCCGGCGAGGCCCTGGTGGACGACCCGCGCGTGCCGCTGGTCAGCGCCACCGGCAGCACCCGCATGGGCCGGGAAGTGGGCCCGCGCGTGGCCGCCCGCTTTGGCCGCAGCATTCTCGAACTGGGCGGCAACAACGCCATGATCCTGGCCCCCAGCGCCGACCTCGACCTGGCCGTGCGTGGCATCCTCTTCTCTGCCGTGGGCACCGCAGGCCAGCGCTGCACCACCCTGCGCCGGGTGATCGTGCACTCCTCCATCAAGGATGAAGTGGTGGCGCGGGTGAAAGCCGCCTACGCCAAGGTGCGCATCGGCGACCCGCGCAAGGACAACCTGGTCGGCCCGCTGATCGACAAGGCCTCGTTCGACGCTATGCAGGGCGCGCTGGCCAAGGCCCGCGACGAAGGCGGCCAGGTGTTCGGCGGCGAGCGCCAACTGGCGCAGCAATACCCTAACGCCTACTACGTAAGCCCGGCCATTGCCGAAATGCCAGGCCAGAGCGAGGTGGTGCGCCACGAGACCTTCGCGCCGATCCTGTACGTGCTGGCGTATGACGATTTCGAAGAGGCGCTGCGCCTCAACAACGAAGTGCCGCAAGGCCTGTCGTCGTGCATCTTCACCACCGACCTGCGCGAAGCCGAGCGCTTCCAGAGCGCCTCGGGCAGCGACTGCGGCATCGCCAACGTCAACATCGGCACCAGCGGCGCGGAAATTGGCGGGGCGTTTGGCGGCGAGAAGGAAACCGGCGGTGGTCGCGAATCGGGCTCCGATGCCTGGAAAGCCTACATGCGCCGCCAGACCAACACGGTGAACTACTCGCGCGAACTGCCGCTGGCCCAGGGCATCGTGTTCGATTGAGTCCGGCCCCCGTGGCCCCTTTCCTTTGATTTGACCGGGTTCGCGTCATGACTCAATTGCGTCAGGAATGTCTTTGGGAACACCTTACTCCGCCAGCAGCCGCCACCGCGGCCCTGGCGGGCTCGGCCAAGGCCGATGTCTGTGTGATTGGCGGCGGCATTACCGGGCTCAACGCCGCCATCGCCTTGCTGGAGCAAGGCCAGCGGGTGGTGCTGCTTGAGGCGCATCAGGTCGGCCATGGCGGCTCGGGCCGCAACGTGGGGCTGGTCAACGCCGGCACCTGGATACGCCCCGACGACGTCGAAGCCACCCTGGGCCGCGAGCAGGGCAGCCGCTTGAACAAGGTGCTGGGTGAAGCGCCGGCTGCGGTGTTCGCCATGATCGAGCGCCTGGGCATCGACTGCCAGGCGCGCAACGCCGGCACCCTGCACATGGCCCACAACGCCACCGGCGTGGCTGACCTGGAAAGCCGCAACGAGCAGTGGCGCCGCCGCGGTGCCGACGTGGAATTGCTGACCGGCGCGCGCTGCGAAGCATACTGCGGCACCACGAAAATCGCCGCTGCGCTGCTGGACCGCCGCGCGGGCACCATCAACCCCATGGCTTACACCCAAGGCCTGGCGGCCGCGGTGAAGCGCCTGGGTGGCGCCATTCACGAACATTCGCCGGTGGAGCAGCTGCAACGCCAGGGCGATGGCTGGCTGGTGAAGACTGCCAAGGGGGAGGTCAGCGCCGCCAAGGTGGTGATCTCCACGGGCGCCTACACCGAGGGCGACTGGACCGACCTCAAGCGCCGCTACTTCCGTGGCTATTATTACCAGGTGGCATCGAAGCCGCTGGTGGGCGCAGCGGCTGATGCGGTGCTGCCTCACGGCCAGGGCTCGTGGGACACTCGCACGGTGCTCAGCAGCATCCGTCGCGATGCCGATGGCCGCCTGTTGCTGGGCAGCATGGGCAGGGTCGACAACAAGCCCGCCTGGTTCGTGCGGCGCTGGGCCGACCGCATCCAGGGCCATTACTTCCCGGCCTTGGGCAAGGTGGATTGGGAGATGCACTGGACCGGCATCATCGATTTCACCCCTGACCACCTGATGCGCCTGTTCGAACCGGCGCCCGGCGTGGTTTCGGTGACCGGCTACAACGGCCGCGGCAACACCACTGGCACGGTGGTGGGCAAGGCGCTGGCAGACTACCTGCTGAGCGACGACCCGGCGGGGCTGCCGCTGCCGTTCTCGCTGGACAAGCCGGTGACGCGCCCGGCGCTGCGCACCGGGTTCTACGAGACAGGGTTCTCGCTGTACCACGCGGGGCAGTGTTTGCGGGTGGTGTTGTAGCGCGCGGACGTACCACCTGTAGCCGCTGCCGAAGGCTGCGCTGGCCCTTGACCACGCTGAAGATCTCCGGCGTTCATAACGGCCAGCGCAGCCTTCGGCAGCGGCTACAGGTGCTCAGCGTTCCTTCAGGTGCAACCAGTTCAGGAAGCCACCCTTGCGGATTTCCGTCGGCTTCTGCAGCAACAACGACTGGCTCTTGCGCTGCCGGTAGTGCTGCAGCTTGGTGAACGCCGCCAGCACCTCGCTGCGCTCGCCCATGCAGGCCTTCAGCGCCTGCTTGTCGATGCGGTACAGGATGCAGGTGGTCAGCGAGCGGAACTCCGCCATCGAGGTACCCTCGGACACCAGGTTATCCTCGCCCAATATCTCCCCGGGCCCCATGCGTCCCGCCTCGATCATTCGTTCGCCGTCCTTGATGCGCGCCGACACCACGCCCGTGCCGATCACCAGCAGGAACTCGGACGTGGCGCCGTAGGCCAGAATCAAATGGTCCTCGGGGTATTCCACTGGGCTCATGCTCTCGGCCAGGTGGTCCTTGTCCTCGTTGCTCAGCGAGCGGAACACCCGCACCTCTTCGAGCAGGCTGCGTTGCCGCGACCATGGCCGTTCTGCAGGTTCCAGAGCCCAGCTCACGCCCGAGGCCTGCAGGTGCCGGTGCGCCAGGTCGAACAACAGGTTCTGCGCTTCGGTCTTCTGGTCCATGGAACGTATGAAGCCGCTGGCCTCGTATTCCATGTATTCCAGGGTCGAGGCCTTCACCGCCGCCTTGGGCTTGGGTGAAATCAGCAGCGCCGTGGTGCCTTGCAGGGCCTTTTCCAGCGCGTCCAGCACCTTGCGCGGGCGCACCTGGGCGGGCACGGCGATGCTGATGGACACGCCATGAATGTTGCTCGGCCGGCTGAAGTTGAGGATTTTCGCCTTGGCCGCCACCGAGTTGGGGATCACCGCCATGGCGCCGTTGCTGGTCATCAGGTGGGTGGCGCGCCAGTCGATGTCGACCACCTTGCCCTCGGTGCCGTCGATGGCGATCCAGTCATCCACCTGGTACGGCTTGGTGGTGTTCAGCACGATGCCGGAAAACACGTCGCTCAAGGTGCTTTGCAGCGCCAGGCCGACGATGATGGCCATGGCGCCGGAGGTGGCCAGCAGGCCTTTCACCGGCAACTGCATCACGTAGGCCGCGGCGGCGACGATGGCGATTAAAAAGATCACCGCGCCCATCACGTCCTGCAGCAGGCGCCCGGTGTGGCCATTGCGCTGGAACAGCACGGCGCCGAGGATCACCGTCAACAGCCGCGCGGCGAACAGCCACCAGACTATTTCCAGCAGCGTCGCCACCATGTTCAGCGTGGCGTCGTCGGGCCAGGGCGCTGGCGTCAGCGGGCTCATGCCGGTGGAATTGAGCACCCAGCTGAACAGGATGAAGGCGCTGGCGCGGGTGGCCAGGCGAGCCATGCGGTGCTTCTGCGGGATCGAGTGCCACACGGCCAGGTCGATCAATAGCAGCACGGTACCGATGGCCAACGGATGATTACTGATCAATGAGAACATGGCGGCCCCAGGGCGATTCGGCTGTTCTAGTGTGTTCGAGTATCTGCCGCGCCGCCACTGTGGATCTTGAATGAATGGGCTGGTTCTTGCGCCGGGATATGGCTACGATGCTAATCGTTAGCTAGCTATGCAGATTTGCAGGCAATGGCGATATTCCCCCGCGCACTGAGCGACTTTTCCAAGGCGGTCTTCAACCCCTCGACCCCGGCGCTGCAGTTCGCCCTCAAGAACATGCTGGGCGGCGGCCTGGCGCTGTACCTGGCGTTCATCCTGCAGATGCAGCAGCCACAGTGGGCGCTGACCACAGTGTTCATCGTCAACCAGCCACTGAGTGGCATGGTGCTGTCCAAGGGCATCTACCGCCTGCTGGGCACCTTCGTTGGTGCCGTGGTTTCCCTGGGCATGATCGCCGCGTTCGGCCAGGCCTCGCTGATGTTCCTGCTGTGCATGGCGCTGTGGCTGGGCTTCTGCACCGCCGGCGCGTCGCTGTACCGCAACAACGCCTCCTACGGTTTCGTGCTGGCCGGCTACACCACGGCGATCATCGCCTTGCCCTCCACCGCCGCGCCCCTGAACGTGTTCGACCAGGCTCAGGCGCGCTTCTTCGAGATCACCCTGGGCATCCTCTGCGCCTCGCTGGTCAGCACCGTGCTGTGGCCGCGCCGTGTCGAACGGCAACTGGCTGCGCAGGCCCGCGGCGCCTGGCAGGCCGGCATGGCCGCGGCAGCCTCGGAGCTGCTGGGCGTGGACCAGCGCCAAGGCCTGCTGGATGCCCTGGGGCGCATCGTCTCGGTGGACGCCCAGCGCGACCACGCCGCCTTCGAGGGTCCGCTGGGGCGGCTGCGGGCCCAGGCGTTGCGGGTAATGAGCCGGGATTTGCTCAGCCTGTTGCGGGTGGCGCGGGGTGTGGCGCGCTTGCGGCAGATGCTGGATGAAGCGGCCGGCGAACGCCTCGACCCGATGATCCAGGGCGTGGCCCAGGCCCTGGCCGACGGCAGCGAAACAGCCCTCAACCAGCAGGGCGTGGTGCTGGACGAAAGCCTGCTCGACCCCAGCCTCGAACCCCAGGTGCACACCTGCCTGATGCGCCTGACCGTGGTGGTGCGCCTGGCTAGTGTGGCAGTGCAGACCTTGCGCGCCGTCGAGCAAGGTGACCCGGTCAGCAACGCCCCCGGCCCGCTGGCCTGGCACCGCGATGTCGAGCAAGGCGCCATCTCCGGCCTGCGCAGCGCCCTGGCCTTTCTCGCCGTGGCCGCGCTGTGGGTGTTCACCGCGTGGCCGGCAGGCCTGGGCGCGGTGTCCATCTGCGGCGTGGTGCTGAGCCTGTTTGCCGGCCGCGAAGCCCCGGCAGGCGCGGCGCTGAACTTCCTCAAGGGCATCGCCCTATCCGTGCCCGTGGCAGCGTTGGTGGCCTACGGGCTGCTGCCGGGTTGGGAAGGCTTCCCCATGCTGTGCCTGGGCCTGGGCGTGCCGCTGTTCATGGCCTCGCTGTGCCTGAGCCAGCCGAGCATCGCGCCCATCGCCTCGTCGTTCTGCATCTTCTTCGTCAACAACGTCGCCCCCAACAACGTCATGAGCTACGACCTGGAACAGTTCCTCAACAAGGCCCTGGCCACCCTGTTCGGCGTCGGCATCTCGGTGGTGGTGTTCCGCCTGGTCACCCTCGGCCCTGGCCTGCGCCACTACCGGCGCCTGGTACAGGCGTCGCTTGCCGACCTGTCCCAGCTCACCCAACGCCCGCTGAGCCACGCCGAGGGCTGGTTCGGCGGGCGCATGGCCGACCGCCTGATGCGCCTGGCGCGCTACCGCACCCAACACCCGGACGAACCCAACCTGCACTGGCACGACGGCCTCTACGGCCTGGACCTGGGCGGCGAACTGCTGCACTTGCGCGGCTGCCTGGTGGACGCCACGGGCAGCGTCGCGGCAGCGCGTGACCGCTACCTGCGGCAAGTGGCGCGCCTGCTCAAGCAGGGGCCGCCGGCGCCGGCGCGGGCGGCGGTGCTGGATGAGCCGAGTGAGCGATTGCTGGCAGTGCTGGAGGCGGATACGCAATTGACCGAACGGCGCCGGGAGTTGGCGCGGGCGGCGGTGGTGCAGGTGCGGGCTGCCTGGCGTGGGTGGTGCGGTGGCGTTATTAAATGATCGAGATGTAGGGCCGCAGGGCTTCTACGATCTGGGGTAATCCCTGACGGCTCATCATATCCAGGTATTGCATTGCTTCCATTGGCGGCTTTTTTAGCCGCCGCCGTTGTTTTTGCACGCAGGAAAGCACGGCCGCGCGATCAAGATCCCATAGGTCGCATATGAAATCATCTGGGTGCAATGCTTCAATGTCAAAGCCCCCGAGGACTGAGTCAGGGAAATCCTTGAGGTTGAATGTCACGATAACTTGAGCATTGCCACGAATGGCCGCCGCCAACACATGACGATCATCACAGTCCGGCAGATCAAGACTCGGGACGAGCTCGTCATAACCTGTGACCGCAGCATCTGGAATCGCCAGGTCCATCAGTTCACAGGTTCGCGTCAGTAGCTCCGGCCTTAGGTCAGGGCGGTTCTTCAGCAGGTTTCTTTTCCATTCCTCCTGCACATCAGTGCTCCAGCGCGCCCGGTACAGCCCACAAAGCCCGAGCAATACCAGCAAATCGCGCAGTGGGGCCGGGTAGAGTACGCAAGCGTCATACATGGCACTGAAAGGGGAATGTCTCACTCGTAGCCCATTCCCAGTGCCTGTCCCTGCGCAACCAACTCGTCCATTGCCCGTTCGCTGGCTTTTTCTCGTTGGGCTTTATAGGCCATCAAATCACTGAAGCGCACTCGACGATGCCTGCCTGTTTTCGTATAAGGCAGCTCTCCGGCTTCCAGCAATTTCACCAAGTGTGGACGAGAAACACTGAGAACATCTGCGGCCTCCTGGGTAGTCAGTTCGGCGTGAATGGGGACGACTTTCACCGCATTTCCATTCGCCAGTTCGCTCAATATCTCCACCAGAAGGCGCAGCGCCGAAGTGGGTAGCTGAACCTGATGAGTCTGGTTCTGCTCATCCGTGATGACAATTTCCTGAGTCTCGAACTGGTTGGAGAGATAAGCCACCAGTGACCTCTTGCCCTCCAGCGCAGCTTGGGCCTCTGTTGCCATCGGGATTGCAGTCATGCCTTGCATAGAGTCATTCATGAGTAGGCCCTCCTTAAAAGACAGATGAGGATATTCGAAATATTCGAAAAACGAAATATTCGAAACGAGACCAATTGTTACTGACCCGATGGCCGATATTGCAACGCCTCCGCCACATGCCCCCGGCCAACCAGCTCCATCTCTTCCAGGTCCGCCAAGGTACGCGCCACCTTCAGCAGCCGATGTGCCGCCCGCAGTGACAGCGTCAGCCGCTCGCAGGCGGTTTCCAGCCATTGCTCATCGGCTGTGGATAACTTGCAGTGTGCCTTCAGCCCCGGCAGGTCGAGGAAGGCATTGGCGCAGCCCTGGCGCCGCAGTTGCCGGTCGCGGGCGGCGGCCACGCGTGCGGCGGCGTGGGCGGTGTCGTCGCCGGGCTGTGGGGTTGGGTTGAGGGCGGTGGTCTCGCGGGCGACGGTGACGTGCAGGTCGATGCGGTCCAGCAAGGGGCCGGAGAGTTTGTTGCGGTAGCGGGCGATCTGGTCGGTGCTGCAGCTGCAGCGGCTGCTGGGGTCGCCGAGATATCCACAGGGGCAGGGGTTCATGGCGGCCACCAGCTGGAAGCGCGCGGGGAAGCGGATCTTGTCGCGGGCCCGGGCGATGACGATTTCGCCAGACTCCAGCGGCTCGCGCAGCACCTCCAGCACCTTGCGGTCGAACTCGGGCAGTTCGTCGAGGAACAGCACGCCGTGGTGGGCGAGGGTGATCTCCCCTGGCTGCGGCCGGCTGCCACCACCGACCAGCGCCGCCCCGGAAGCGGAGTGATGGGGATGGCGAAACGGCCGCTGCGGCCAGTGCTTCAACGGCGCCAGGCTGGCCACCGACTGTATCGCCGCAACCTCCAGCGCCTCGCGCTCATCCAGCGGCGGCAGCAGCCCGGGCAAGCGGCTGGCGAGCAGGGTCTTGCCGGTGCCGGGCGGGCCGCTGAACAGCAGGTTGTGCGCCCCGGCTGCGGCTACCAGCAGGGCACGCTTGGCCGCCGGCTGGCCCTGCACTTCGCTGAGGTCGGGGTAGGGGCGGTCCAGCAGGATCAGGCCGTTGGAGCTGAAGGGGCTGATGCGCTGCTGGTCGTTGAAATGGCAGACCAGCTCCAGCAGGTTGCTGGCGGCAATGACCACCAGCCCTGACGCCAGGCTGGCCTCCTCGGCATTCTCGCAGGGCACCACCAGCGCCCGCCCGGCCTCGCGGGCAGCGAGCGCGGCAGGCAGCACGCCCTGCACCGGCCGTATCGCCCCCGAAAGCGCCAGCTCGCCCAGGCATTCCACATCCTGCAGCGCCGCCGTGGGGAACTGCCCGCTGGCGGCGAGAATGCCCAGGGCGATGGCCAGGTCGTAGCGGCCCCCGTCCTTGGGCAGGTCCGCCGGCGCCAGGTTCTGGGTGATGCGCCGCGCGGGGAAATTCAGGTTCGAGTTGACGATGGCGCTGCGCACCCGGTCCTTGCTCTCCTTGACCGAGGCTTCCGGCAGGCCCACCAGCGTCAGCGAAGGCAGGCCGTTGGCCAGGTGGGTTTCCACCGTGACGGCCGGCGCGCCGACCCCGACCTGGGCGCGGCTGTGGACGATGGCTAGGGACATGATTGCTCCGTGCAGGGGGAGGGAAGGACCGCTTCCTTGCGGTGCTTTCAGGGTAGTGGCTGGTGAGGGGAGTGCCAGGGGGTATTGCGTCGGGGTGTTTCTGCACTGCGCTCGTGCGCGGAAGAAGAGAAGCAAATAAGGGATGGAGGCATCGAACTCACACCAGCGTTGCCACACCAAGGGCAGGTTTCCAGTTGTCGGTTGGTATCGACCGTGGCCTAAATTTGGGCCACTATGAGTTCTCACACTCTTCCCTAGCGCAGTCTTCGTCTGCGCACCCTGCACCATCCGCCAGTGAGGTTTTTCATGAGGGTTGAAACCATCAGTTACCTGAAAAAGCATGCAGCCGACCTGGAATTGGATGAACCTATGGTGGTCACCCAAAACGGCAAGCCGGCCTATGTGATCGAGTCCTATGACGAGCGCGCGCGTCGTGACGAGGTAATCGCGTTGGTCAAGCTGCTGGCCATGGGTTCACAAGAGTACAAGGAAGGCAAACATTGCTCTGGCGATGAGCTCAAGGCGCGCCTTGCCAAAAGATTTACGTCTGAATCATAAGGATATCGTGTGGCGGAATCCGGAAGGCCGTTCAAGCTTCTATTCACCCCAACTGCTGTTCAAAGTATTGAAGATCAAGTGTCGTTCCTGGCCTCGACACCGGCTCACGATGATGCTTCAGCCTACCGCTGTCTTGCCGAGTTGATCGACCAACTGCAGGAGCGCTTGTGCAAATTTCCTTCTGGATCTCCAGTCTCACCAGAGGCAAGTGAATTGGGGGTTGTCAGTTACCGACGCGTGATAATTGGACCATTTCGGATCTTTTACGAGATCCTGGAAGCGCCTCGTGAGGTTGCCGTGCTCCTTGTATTGCGCCAGAGGCAAAGCGTTGAGAAAGCCCTGATTCGATACTGCCTGGTGAAGCCTTTTTCCTGAAAGGCTGCGAAGTCAGCGCGGCAAATCACTCATGAACGCCTCCAGCCGCGACCTCAACCACCGCTCCCCCGGGTCCGTATCCATCACGCTCAACCACACCATCGACAGGTCCAGCGTAGGCGTGTCGAACGGCAGCGGTTCGGTGTACAGGTTGCCGTAGCCCACCATCGCGTTCGCCGCGTAGTCGGGGGCGCCGGCGAGCAGGTCGGTGCCGGCCAGCAGGGCGGGCAGGGCGCTGTATTGGGGGACGGAGAGGACGACGTTGCGCTTGCGGCCGATTTCTTCCAGCCACTCGTCCACCACGCCGCTGGTGTTGGCCATGTGCGAGACCAGCACGTGGGGGCGTTCGCAGTATTCGTCGAGGGTCAGGGGGTGGTCGGATTTGTCGGCGCGCAGGATGCGCGGCTGGATGCGCCGCAGCAGCTTGCGCTTGGCGTTGGCCGGCAGGCCGCGGGTCTGGCTGATGCCCACGGTTATTTCGCCGGAGGCGAGCAGGTCGGGCACGCGCCAGTAGTCCACGTGCTGCACCACGAACACCACCTTCGGCGCCTCCTGGCGCAGGGCGCGCAGCAGCGGCGGCAGCAGGCCGAACTCGACGTCGTCCGACAGCCCGATGCGGAAGGTGGAGTTGCTGACGGCGGGGTCGAAGTCGTGGCTCAGGCTGATGGCGATGGACAGCGCGTCCAGGGCCGGCGACAGGTGCCGGGCCAGTTCCTCGGCGCGGGCGGTGGGCTCCATGCGGTGGCCGACACGCACGAACAGCGGGTCGTTGAACATGCTGCGCAGGCGGTTGAGCGCCGAGCTGATGGTGGGCTGGCCGAGGAACAGCTTTTCGGCGACGCGGGTGACGTTGCGCTCGAGCATCAAGGTCTCGAACACCACCATCAGGTTGATGTCGGCCTTGCGCAATTCATTGCGGTTCATCGGCGGCTGCCCCCAGTCCATTCGCGTATGGCTGGAGTGTAGAGGTGCGGGTTTGTATGACGCAATGCTACAAACCCACCGCCCCGTAGCAGCGGCCGCAGGCCGCGTCACCGGGCGCGAGCTGAGTGGTTATTCCGCAGGTGGCGCCAGGCGGGCTTCGAGTTCGGCCATCTTCGCTTCCAGCGCTTCAAGGCGCGCGCGGGTGCGGGCCAACACCACCATCTGGCTATCGAATTCTTCCCGGCTTACCAGGTCCAGCTTGCTGAAGCCGCTTTGCAGCAGCACCTTGAACTGGCTTTCCAGCTCGGCGCGTGGCTGGCTGGTGTCGCTGCTGAACAGGCGCGAGGCGTGGTCGCCAAGGGCGTCGAGGAAGGCTTTGGGCGCAAGCATGGTGAAATTCCTGAATCTGATGGCCTGGAGTGTAACACGCAGGCGTCTATAGTCAGTGGCGTGGCGGCCGCACGGTTTTTGCGCATCGCCACGTTCGAGTGCGCACCAGGATAGGGCGCAACCGTTGATCAGATGTGGGGCGAGGGCGACAAGCAAGGGGAAACACGCCGAATTTGTTGGGTTGCACGGACATGGCAAGCTTTCTGCTTACACAGCATTGACCCATGCACTGATGCAGTCGATGTGACGAATGCAGTGCGCAGGCGGAGCGGGATGTGTTTCGTCAGGAGCGGTACTGGTGGTTGGTCTGGGGATGTGGGACCGACGACGCGTTACAAAGCCAGGCACTGCGCTTAGACTTGAGCTGGGTTTGTTTTCCTGGGGCAAGTCCACTAATTCGGGAGAGAGTTTCATGAAGCTAGTCACTGCCATCATCAAGCCGTTCAAATTGGACGACGTCCGCGAGTCGCTGTCTGAAATCGGCGTGCAGGGCATTACCGTAACCGAGGTGAAAGGCTTCGGGCGCCAGAAGGGTCACACCGAGCTGTATCGCGGCGCGGAATACGTGGTCGACTTTTTGCCCAAGGTGAAGATCGATGTCGCCATTGACGACAAGGATCTGGACCGGGTGATCGAGGCGATCACCAAGGCTGCCAACACCGGCAAGATCGGCGACGGCAAGATTTTCGTGGTCAATCTGGAACAGGCCATTCGCATCCGTACCGGCGAAACCGATACCGACGCGATCTAAGCCGCCCCAAACCCAACGCCCCAGGAGAAAACAATATGACTCTGCGTCAATTCGCAGGGCTAGGAGCCCTGTTGTCCCTCGTAATACCCGGCATGGCCCTGGCGGCTGATCCGGTCCCGGCACCGGTGCTCAATTCGGGCGATACCGCGTGGATGCTGACGTCTACCGCCCTGGTGCTGTTCATGACCATTCCTGGCCTGGCGTTGTTCTACGGCGGCATGGTTCGTTCGAAAAACATTCTTTCCGTGATGATGCAGTGCTTCGCCATTACCGGCCTGGTCAGCATTCTGTGGACCATCTATGGCTACAGCCTGGCGTTCGATACCACCGGTATGGAAGCTGGCGTCGTCAACTACAACTCCTTCTTCGGCAGCATGGCCAAGGCGTTCCTGGCGGGTATCACCCCGGCCAGCATCACTGGCCCTGCGGCGCTGATTCCGGAAGCGGTGTTCGTCACCTTCCAGATGACCTTCGCCATCATCACCCCGGCGCTGATCGTGGGTGCCTTCGCCGAGCGCATGAAATTCTCGGCCATGCTGGTGTTCATGGGCATCTGGTTCACCCTGGTGTACGCACCGATCGCGCACATGGTCTGGTCCGGTCCGGGCTCGCTGTTGGGTGACTGGGGCGTGCTGGACTTCGCCGGTGGTACCGTGGTGCACATCAACGCCGGTATCGCAGGCCTGGTGGCGTGCCTGGTGCTGGGCAAGCGCAAAGGCTTCCCGACCACCCCGATGGCCCCGCACAACCTGGGCTACACCCTGATGGGCGCAGCGATGCTGTGGGTAGGCTGGTTCGGCTTCAACGCCGGTTCCGCCGCCGCTGCCAACGGCACCGCCGGCATGGCCATGCTGGTCACCCAGATCGCCACCGCCGCCGCTGCACTGGGCTGGATGTTCGCCGAGTGGATCACCCACGGCAAACCTAGCGCCCTGGGTATCGCTTCGGGCGTGGTCGCCGGCCTGGTAGCCATCACCCCGGCTGCCGGTACCGTGGGCCCGATGGGCGCCCTGGTCATCGGCCTGGCGGCTGGCGTGGTGTGCTTCTTCTGCGCCACCACCCTGAAACGCAAGCTGGGCTACGACGACTCCCTGGACGCCTTCGGCGTGCACGGTATCGGCGGTATCCTCGGCGCTATCCTGACCGGCGTGTTCGCAGCCCCTTCGCTGGGCGGCTTCGGCACCGTGACCGACATCGCTGCCCAAGTCTGGATTCAGTGCAAGGGCGTGGCGTTCACCATCGTCTACACCGCCGTGGTGACCTACGTCATCCTCAAGGTGCTGGACGTGGTCATGGGCCTGCGCGTCAACGACGAAGAAGAGTCGGTTGGCCTGGACCTGGCGCAACACAACGAGCGCGGCTACAACCTGTAACCGCCTGCGAAAAAATGCCCGGCTTGCCGGGCATTTTTTTGCCTGCGATTTGTCATTTGTCCAGGGCGCAAACGGTTTCTGTCAGCCAAGTTCCAGCAACCGTGCCATGTAGGCGAAAGGCTTACAGGCAATGATGAATTTAGCCCCTTTGCTTTTTCCCAGAGCGCGCTAGAATGCGCCCCGAACGTGTGGAGAATGGTATGTGGCAGCAACGGTTGATCACCTTGAAGCCAAGGCCGCGCGGCTTTCACCTGGTAACGGATGAGCTGCTGCACGACTGGCCAGAGTTGCGTGCATGCCGTATCGGCCTGCTGCACCTGCTGCTGCAACATACGTCGGCGTCGTTGACCATCAACGAGAACGCCGACCCTGCGGTTCGGCGTGATTTCGAGCGTTTCTTCAACCGCCTGGTGCCCCAGGGCGACGGCGGCTATGAACACAACGACGAAGGCGCGGATGACCTGCCGGCACACTTCAAGGCCAGTTTGCTAGGCTGTCAACTGACGTTGCCGGTGCGGGACGGGCGGCTGGCGCTGGGTACCTGGCAGGGTGTGTATTTGGGTGAGCACCGTGATCATGGCGGTGCTCGCAGGGTGCTCGCCACGTTGCAGGGCGAGGCCAAATGACCGTCGGCAAACCGACGAATATGAATTTTTCCTGGCAGCCATCGACAGACGGTCAGGCTGCGCTATAAATAATCTGCTTTTCGCAAGTCATGAGGTAGAACATGAGCGACGATGATCTGGAAAACGACGAACTCGAAGTAGGTGACGAGGACGATACCGAGGAAGGCCTGGAAGCGGCAGCTGAAGACGTTGCCGACGACAGTGGCGACGATACCCCCGCGCCCTCGGCCAAAGGCAAATCCAAGGCTGCAGTGTCGGTAGACGAACTGCCTAGCATTGAAGCCAAGAACAAGGAGCGTGATGCCCTTGCCCGCGCCATGGAAGAATTCCTGGCTCGTGGTGGCAAGGTGCAGGAAGTCGAGGCCAACGTGGTCGCCGACCCGCCCAAGAAGCCGGACAACAAATACGGCAGCCGCCCTATCTGAGTCCCTGCTTGCATGAAAAAAGCCCGCCGTCGCTGCGGGCTTTTTCATGCCTGGGCGTTGGTTATTTCCAGCGTGCGAGGATTTGCGGGATTTCCAGCAGGCTGCGCACTTCGGCGTCCGGCTTGTGGTCCGCCTCCCACGCCTTGCCCTGCGGGTTGAACCAGATGGCCCGGAAGCCGGCCTGCTGGGCGCCGAAAATGTCGTCGCCGGGGTGGTCACCCACATGCACCGCGGCACTGGCCGCTACGCCACCGGCGCGCTTGAGCGCCTCGTTGAACAGCGCCGGGTCTGGCTTGCCGATGCCCAGGTCCTCGGCGCACAGGGCAAAGCCGAAGCGGTCGGCCAGGCCCAGTCGGCGCACGTCGGCGTTGCCGTTGGTGACCACGCCCAGGGTGTAGTGCTGGCCCAGTTGTTCCAGTGCCGGTAGCACTTCGGGGAACACCTCGATCTGGTGACGGGCGTGCAGGAATACCTCGAAGCTCTTTTCTGCAAGCGGCACGGCTTCGGCCTCCGGGTAGCCGGCTTCGCGCAGGGCGTGCAGCAGCACCAGGCGGCGCAGCGCACTGATGCGGTGCTTCAGGCCAGGTTCGGCATCCACCAGGCGCTGGCGAATGGCGAACAGATGCTCGACTTCCACGCCGCCCAATTTCGGTGCGTGCCTGGCCAGCCAATCGCGCAGCACCGCTTCGGCGCTGACGATGACGGGCGCGGTGTCCCACAGGGTGTCGTCGAGGTCGAAGGTGATCAGCTCGATGCTCATGTGTCACTGTCCTTGCTGCGTTTGGCCCGTGGGTGGGCGCTGTCGTAGACCGTGGCCAGGTGCTGGAAGTCCAGGTGGGTGTAGATCTGCGTGGTGGCGATGTCGGCGTGGCCGAGCATTTCCTGCACCGCGCGCAGGTCCTGGGACGACTCCAGCAAGTGGCTGGCGAAAGAGTGCCGCAGCATGTGCGGGTGCAGGTTCTGGCCCAGCTCGCGCTCGCCGGCCGCCTTGACCCGCAGCTGGATGGCCCGTGGGCCCAGGCGCCGGCCCTGCTGGCTGACGAACACGGCGTCGTCGGCGGGGTTGCTCAGGCCGCGCAGGGGCAGCCACTGCTGCAGTGCCTCGCGCGCCTTGCGGCCCACTGGCAGCACGCGGGTCTTGCTGCCCTTGCCGTGCACCTGCACCAGGCCGTCGGCCAGGTCCAGCTGCTCGAGGTTCAGACTGGTCAGCTCCGACAGGCGCAGGCCCGAGGAATAGAACAGCTCCAGCATGGCCTGGTCGCGGTGGGCGAGAAAATCGTCCTCCACGGCGCCTTCCAGCAACTGCAGGGCGCGGTCGGTGTCGAGGGTGCGCGGCAGGCGCCGCTCGCCCTTGGGTGGCGACAGGCCGTTGGCCGGGTCGTGGCTGCAGATGCCTTCGCGGTTGAGGTAGCGGTACAGGCCGCGCACCGCTGATAGCAGGCGTGCCAGGCTGCGCGAGGATTGCCCCTGCTGGTGCAGGCGGGCGACCAGGCGGCGCAGCTGCTGGATGTCGAGGGCGTTCCAGCTGGCCAGCTGTTCTTTCTCACAGAACGCCAGCACCTTGTCCAGGTCGCGCCGGTAGGCTTGCAGGGTGTGGTCGGACACTTGCCGCTCACTGCGCAGGTGCGCGCAGTAAGCGTCCAGGTGCGCCTGCATGGTCAGCGTACCGAGCGCAGGCTGCCGGTGAAGCGCGGCAACACGCGACCCAGCACCTCGGCGATGTAGCTCAGGAACAGCGTACCCACCGAGCTCTTGTAGTGCTGCGGGTCGCGGCTGCCGATGGCCAGCACGCCGTGCAGGCCCTGGTGGGTCAGCGCGACGACGGCGGTGGAGCCGACCTGCTTGCGCTGTTCCTCGCCGAACAGGAAATCCAGCTCATGGTCGCGCAGGCTGCCGCTGACGGTCTTGCCGCCCGACAGCAGCGCGCCGATGGCCTGGTGCGCCTCGCTGCTGCTGACCCAGCGGCCCACCGGGGTGGCGATCTCGCTGAACAGGATGAGGCTGACGAAGGGCACCTGGAATTCCTGGCGCAGGCTGTCTTCCACGGCGATGACCACTTCTTCCAGGCTGGCGGCATCGAGGATGTCGAGGATCAGCCGGCGGGTCTTGTCGAACAGGCGGTCGTTGTCGCGGGCCACGTCCATGAGTTGCGAAAGGCGGTGGCGCATCTCGATGTTGCGCTCGCGCAGCAGCTTCATCTGCCGTTCCACCAGCGACACGGTGTCGCCGCGCTGGTGCGGCAGGCGCAGGCTGATCAGCAGTTCCTCGCGTTCCGCGAAGAACTCCGGGTTGGCTTGCAGGAACGCTGCGACCGCATCAGCCCCGGGGGCCGGCGCCGTGCTGTCCTCAACGTTATCAAGGGGCTGTGGTGCAGGTGCCTGGGGCTTCTTGGTCATGGTCGTGGCTCGCTCATAGACGCACTTGTCCTTCGTAGACGCGCACCGCCGGGCCGGTCATCAGCACGGGCTGGCCGGGGCCCGCCCATTCGATGGACAGGCGCCCGCCGGGCAGGTCGATCAACAGCGGTGAATCCATCCAGCCCTGGCTGATGGCGGCGACCGCGGCGGCGCAGGCGCCGGTACCGCAGGCCTGGGTTTCCCCGGCGCCGCGTTCCCATACGCGCAGTTGCGCGCGCTGACGGTCGATGACGTGCAGGAAGCCGACGTTGACCCGCGCCGGGAAGCGCGGATGGTGTTCGATTTTCGGGCCCAGCTGGTGCACTGGCGCGGCGTTGATGTCGTCGACCTTCAGCACCGCATGGGGGTTGCCCATGGAGACTGCAGCCAGGTTCACCAGCTGGCCGTCGACTTCGACGTCGTAGTTCTTCGCCTGGGCGTCGGCCACGAACGGGATGTCGGCGGGCACCAGGCGTGGCGGGCCCATGTCGACGCTGATCTGGCCGTCGTTGCGGATATCCAGCTCGATGATGCCGCTCTTGGTTTCCACGCGAATGCGCTTCTTGGCGGTCAGGCGCTTGTCCAGCACGAAGCGGGCGAAGCAGCGCGCGCCGTTGCCGCACTGTTCCACTTCCGAACCGTCGGAGTTGAAGATGCGGTAGCGGAAGTCGACGTCCGGGTTGCTCGGCGCCTCCACCAGCAGCAGTTGGTCGAAGCCGACGCCGGTGTGGCGGTCGCCCCATTGTTTGGCATGCTTGGGCAGGATATGCGCGTGTTGGCTGACCAGGTCCAGGACCATGAAGTCATTGCCCAGCCCATGCATCTTGGTAAAGCGCAGCAGCATGGGTTTACTCCGGCAACAGGCTTTCGCCCGCGAACAGTTCGGCGACCGTTTCACGGCGGCGCACTTCAAACGCCTGGTCGGCATCGACCAGCACTTCAGCGGCACGGCCGCGGGTGTTGTAGTTCGAGCTCATGACGAAACCATACGCCCCGGCCGAACGCACGGCCAGCAGGTCACCTTCTGCAAGGGCCAGCTGGCGCGCCTTGGCCAGGAAGTCGCCGGTCTCGCAGATCGGCCCGACGATGTCATAGCTGCGGCCTTCGCCTTCGCGCGGCTGCACGGCGCTGACGTCCATCCAGGCCTGGTACAGGGCCGGGCGGATCAGGTCGTTCATGGCCGCGTCGACGATGGCGAAGTCCTTGTGGTCGGTGTGCTTGAGGTACTCGACCCTGGTCAGCAGCACGCCGGCATTGGCGACGATGTAGCGGCCCGGCTCGAACACCAGCGCCAGGTCACGGCCTTGCAGGCGTTCGCGCACGGCCTTGATGTAGTCGCCGGCCAACGGTGGTTGCTCGTCCTGGTAACGCACGCCCAGGCCACCGCCCAGGTCGATGTGTTGCAGGAAGATGCCGCAGTCGCCCAGGCGGTCGACCAGGCCCAGCAGGCGGTCGAGGGCGTCGAGGAAGGGTTCCAGGCTGGTGAGCTGCGAGCCGATGTGGCAATCGACACCGATCACTTCCAGGTTCGGCAGCTGGGCTGCGCGGACGTAGACGTCTTCGGCGGCGACGATGTCGATGCCGAACTTGTTTTCCGCAAGGCCGGTGGAGATGTACGGGTGGGTGCCGGCGTCGACGTCGGGGTTCACCCGCAGCGACACCGGGGCGCGCACGCCCAGCTCGGCGGCTACCTGTTGCAGGCGCTCCAGTTCGTCGGTGGACTCGACGTTGAAGCAGTGCACGCCCACTTCCAGGGCGCGGCGCATGTCTTCGCGGGTCTTGCCGACGCCGGAAAACACCACGCGGTCGGCACGGCCGCCAGCGGCCAGGACGCGTTCCAGCTCACCACCCGAGACAATGTCGAAGCCTGCGCCCAGGCGGGCCAGCAGGTTCAGCACGCCGAGGTTGGAGTTGGCCTTGACCGCGAAGCAGACCAGGTGCGACATGCCGGCGAGGGCGTCGGCATAGGCCCGGTACTGCTGTTCGATGTGTGCACGGGAATAGACATAGGTTGGCGTGCCGAAACGCTCGGCAATGGAAGCCAACGACACGCCTTCCGCGAACAGCTCACCGCCGCGGTAGTTGAAAGCGTCCATGGTCTTCCCTTACATCATGTGTTTGTGCGATTTCGACGAGCCGTCCTGTTGCACGGTGGATTTTTGGCCGTCCGGCAGGAACAGCGGGCCTTTCTGGCCGCAGGCGGACAGCAGGCAGGCAGCCGCGACCAGCGCGGCAAGGGCGGAAATCAGGCGCTTCATGGCGAAATCCTTTGTAAAAGCATTAATTGCGCCCGAGTATACCGGCCACCCGGCGCCTTGCCTATTGATGCCCGGTCGCTGCGCCCAGGGGGGGTAACTGGTCGTAATAACTTTGCAATCGGCGCGCGCTGCTCGTATCTTCCCGCGCTTGCAGTGTGATTGGACACTTACGAGGTTCCCGCAATGAGTTTGACCGAAGCGCGCTTTCATGACCTGGTCGATGCCACGCAACAGGCATTGGAAGAACTGTTCGAAGACCACGCCGACGACGTCGAGATTTCGTCCGGCCTGATGACCATCAAGTTCGACAACGGCAGCCAGCTGATCATCAGCCGCCAGGAACCCCTGCGCCAGCTGTGGCTGGCCGCGCGTTCGGGTGGCTACCACTTCGACTACGACGAAGAGATGGGCAAGTGGGTGTGCGAGAAGTCCGAGGAGCTGCTGGGCGAGATCCTCACCCGCGCCACCTGGGAACAGGCCGGCGTGAAGCTGGACTTCGAAGAGATCTGAGCGTGACCACCCAAGCGCCAGCGCCCCGTGCGCCCAAGCCCCTGTTCAGCAACGTCAGCCCGGCGGTGCCGTCACCCTGCATCAGCCTGTGCCGGCTCGATGAGCAGAAGGTCTGCAAGGGCTGTTTCCGCCACGTGGAAGACATCCGCGAATGGCGTTCGGCCGACGACGCCCGTCGCCGGCAGATCTGCGACCAGGCCGCCGAGCGCCGCGCCGGCACGGCCTGAGGCCTACATCTGGCTCAAGGCGTTGTTCAGTGAGCGCTCAAGGTCGGCCTTGTAGCGCAGGTACAGGTGGGTGGCGCCCGGCGTGTCGCCCAGCAGGCCCGACAGGTCCAGGTCGGTGAGGTAGCAGCGGTAGGCCATGGGCTCGGTGCGCTGCTTCAGGATCTGCCGGGCCACCACGCTGAACAACTGCTCGCCATGCTCCAGCTCGGAGAACTCGCGTTGATTGCAGTACAGGGTCACGTGCACCTGGCCGGGTGGCGAGCGTTCGATAATCGCCTGCACATCGTAGTAACGCTTGCTGGTGGCCGTCGGCGGCCCCGGCCGAGCCTCGGCGCTGCGGGCGCGACCGCTGCCAGTGGGCAGCAACTGGTAATACAGCACCTGCTGGTCATGGCCATCCACTGCCTGCAGCGCGTTGCGGCGGCGCAGCACCGACTGCAGGAAGCGCTGCATCGGCACCAACAGGCTGGCTTCGTCGTGCAGCGGCAGGCGCTGGTGCCATAGCGCGTTCAACTCATCCAGCACGTAGACGTCGGCCCAGCTGTCCTGCAGGCGGTAGAACAGCTGCACGCATTCGGGTTGCCCCAGCGGCAGTACCACGGCCAGGTCGTGCTCTTCCAGGGCGTTGCCGTCCAGGTGCAGCGGGCTGTAGCCCGGCAGGTCCTCGCCCAGGTATTGCACCAGTGCCGCCACCGTAGGCAGCGCCATGTGGCGCACGTTGCCCGGTACCAGTTCCAGCACGTGATACTGCTGCTGCACCTGGATCAGGTAGCGGTAGTGCTGGCCGCTGCGCAGCAGTTGCTGGGCGGTGGCCAGCAGGGCTTCCACGCGCTGGGCGATGGCCTGGGCGCGGTTGTGGCAGAAGCAGCGCACCCGCACCCGTGGCGCGTTGCCGGCGGGCAGGTGGTTGAGGTAGTCGCGCAGGCAATCCATCAAGGCCGTCGGGCCGTCGAAACGGTTGACCAGCACCTCGTTCCAGCTGTTGAGCACGACCTGGTCCAGGGTCAGCACCAGGTTCTCCCGCACCCCCGCGTAGCTCAGCGAGTCGGTGCGTTCGGTGGTCATCAGGATGTTCAGGTCGCGGTGGTGCTTGAGCGGGTCGATGCCCACGTTCACCAGCAACAGCACTTCAACCGGCACTGTGGGCCGTAGCAGCTGCTCATCGGCCACCGTGCCCAGGGGCAGGGGGATGCTCTGTTGCAGGCTGGCAATCAGGTTGAACAGCTCGAATTCGGTCAGGTCGCTTTCGCCAGGGTGCAAGGCCAGGCGCGTGCTGCTGTCGATCACGCCGTTGCGGTGGCACCACACCAGCATTTCCAGCAGGTGGCGGCTGCGCTTGAAGGGCGCGAAGTGTTCCCACTCATAGGCGCCCAGGTTGCCGTTGTACAGGCCCCACAGTACTTGCCCCGGTTCCTTGCGGTTAGGCGACTGCACCAGGGTCAGGGTGTCCTCGGCCAGGTCCGGGGCGATGCCGGGGTTGATGAACTCGACCTTGCCGGCCTTGCGCTCGAACGCGGCGTACAGGCGCCGCCCGAGAATGCTCAGGTCACGGCTGTTGATGCGGTTCACCGCCTGCTGGTCGCGGGCGAACTGGGTGAGGAAGCGGTAGCTGTAGTTGAGTTCATTGACCAGCGCCCGGCGTTCGCTGGTCACCTGGCGCACCTTCCACTGGCTGCGGCTGTCCAGCAACGCCAGGTGGCGGTTGTCCCAGCCCCATTCCGCCGCCAGGCGCTGCATCACCTGCCGCTGCCAGCTGGGCGGGCGTTGCCGGGAGCCGGCGGTCAGCTTCTTGTTGACCTTCAGGTACAGGCTGCGGCGCACCAGTTCCAGGCGGTCGATGTCGCCGCGTGCCAGCAGGTATTCCTCGATGCGCCGGTACACCACCATGTAGGGGTCCAGTTCGTCGATGTCGACCTGGTTCGCGTACACCGCCTGCTTGAGGCGCAGGCTGAGGCAGCGCACCTGTGGATGTTCGCTGGCGTAGGCCTCGGTCAGCAGCAGCTTGAGCACTGACTTGTAGGGCGAGTCGATGCCCTTGAACAGTTGCCACAGGCCGGCGCCGATGAACTCGCCGGCGGGAATGTGCGCCAGGTGGCCCAGGTCCAGCACGTCCTCGGCGCGGATGAAACGCTTGCCCAGCAGGGTCTCGGTGTACTGGGCGTAGCGCGTCTCTTCGTACACCGGCACCAGCCACCATAGCGGCGTGCGGCCGGCCAGCCAGATGGCGGTGCGGTAGAACTCATCCAGCAGCAGGTAGTGCTGGCTGGTGCCGCAGTCTTCGGAGCTGAGTTCGGTGTCGCGCTCGCCACGCACGAAGCGCGGCGGGTCGATCAGGAAAAAGTGCGCCTCGGCGCCCTGGGTCGCGGCCCAGGCTTCCAGCAGCTGGCATTTCTTGCGCAGTTCGGCGATTGCTTCAGCGCCCAGTTCGGTGTCGTGGCACACCCAGAAGTCCATGTCGCTCTGTTCGGCCTGGGCCAGGGTGCCCAGGCTACCCATCAGGAACAGCCCGTGCAGCGGGCGTGGCGGGTTGCCATGGCGCGCCTTGTAGGAGAACGAGCGCGTCAGGCGCTGGGCTTCGGCCAGCACCTCGGGCTCGGGCTCGTAGTTCGACAGGCCGGCCGGGGTATTGCCCGAGACATAACCGGGCAGCAACGGGTGGTTGACGTGGAAGAACAGCGGCAACAGCGTCAGCACCTGTTGCTGGCGGGTCGACAGCCCTTCCATGGCGCGGCCCAGCCGGCCCTGGTTCAGCGTCAGGAAGCGTGCGCGCAGGGTCGCGAGAACCTTGCGATCGATTCCCTCGTCCAGATCGGGGCGGATTTCATGGGTGCGCGGCATCTGTGGCTCGAATCGACTGCTGGGCGACGTGACGTGGGCAGGGCGGAACACCCGCCTTCAGCCGGTTATCGGCAGCCTTGAGAAGAGTTTGAGCCAGATCGGCAAAAATAACGGTAGCGCCGGCACCCCATCTGGCGCCGGCGCGAGCAGTGGCGTCAGGCGGGTTCGCCGACACCCAGCACGGTCAGCAGCGCCTGGGCGTGCTGCGCAGCCTGTAGCCCGCCGCTGGTCAGGTAGCCGCCGTCGACCTGGGTGATCAGTTCCTTGTCGTGCAGCCGCTTGGCCGCCGCGATGGCCTGTGGGGTGGCGGTATGGTGGATCTTGAGGCCTTCCTGGGTGTTGTCCAGATTGAACAGCGCGAGGATTTCCAGTTCGGCGACCAGCTCAGGGGTATACGACATAGGTACTCCGGACTTTTCTAGGAATAGACGGCCAGCCCCAGCGGGGGCAGGCCGTGGAGGCCCCGGTTTGCATGGAGGGCAGCGGGGCATTTCCAGTGTAGTAAGGCCGCAGCGATTCTGCCGGGAAACTCAGTCCTGCTCGGGCTGCGCCTCGGGTGGCAGCTCGGGCAGGGCGCGCAGGGCCTTTTCGTACCATTCGGTGTCGAACGCGCGGTCTTCTTCCAGGATCTTGTCGATTTCGACGGCAAGCACGTGGGCCATCATTTCGAGGATATCGTCGCGCTCGTAGCCGACCAGCGTCAGCTTGTTGAACGTGGCCTTGGCTGCAGGCGGGTTGTCGCTCTCGATCTGGTTCTCGATGGCCTGGATCAGGGTGTCTTCGGCGAATTGTTCGTCTTCGTCGTCGCGTTGGGTGGCGTCGGTCATTGCAGGTTCCTCACGGTAGGCCGCCAGTTTAACGGTATTGGTCGGCTTTGCATCAGCTGACGCGTCTTGAAATACAGAATGGCCCATCGCCCATCGGCGGCTGCCTAGTTTGGCCGCTCTCGTTCAAGGCCATGGAGGTCAGGTGATGCTCAAGTTGTATGGGTTTGCATCCAGTAACTATTTCAACATGGTGCAATTGGCATTGCTGGAGAAACGCCTGCCGTTCGAAGAGGTGTTGCTACACGGCTGCCAGAGCCCCGGGGTCATGGCGGTGAGCCGTCGTGGAAAAATCCCGGTGCTGGGCACCCCGGACGGATATTTGACTGAAACGGACGTGATCCTCGGTTATCTGGAGGAGGTGTACCCGCAACGGCAATTATTGCCTCGCGACCCGTTCGACAGGGCGCGGGTGAAGGCGTTGGCCAAGGAAATAGAGCTGTACATCGAACTGCCCGCGCGGCTCTGTTACCCGGAGGTGTTCTTCGGCGGGCGCGCAACGCCACCGGCCTTGAAGGAGAAGGCCAGGCGAGACCTGGTCAAGGGGTTTGCCGCGTTGGCTGAAGGAGCATCATTTACCCCGTACGTCGCGGGGGGCGAGCCCACGGTTGCCGATATCTACTTCCTGTACAGCGTGGACCTGGCCAGGGAGGTAGGGTTGAAGCTTTTCGACATCGATTTCTTGGAGGGCCTGCCGGGTGCGCAAGCGCTGCTGGCGCTGTTGGCGCTCAACCCCAACGTGGTGGAGGTCGCCAGCCGCAGGGCCAATGACCAACTGCGGTTCCTGGCGCAACTCAACCCGGTAACCGCTGCCGCAGGCTAGCGGCAGCGGCTACAGGCGATCAGCGCTGGGCCAGCAGGGCCTGGCCGCGGATCACGGCGGCGCGTACTTGGGCCGGTGCGGTGCCGCCGATGTGGTCGCGGGCGTTGACCGAGCCTTCCAGGGTCAGCACCTCGAACACGTCCTGGTCGATCTGGTCGCTGAAGCGGCGCAGTTCTTCCAGGCTCATCTCGGCCAGGTCCTTGCCGCTGTCCACGCCGTATTTCACGGCGTGGCCGACGATTTCGTGGCAGTCACGGAACGGCAGGCCGCGGCGTACCAGGTAGTCGGCCAGGTCGGTGGCGGTGGAGAAACCGCGCAGGGCCGCTTCGCGCATGATGGCGTGCTTGGGCTTGATGGCCGGGATCATGTCGGCAAAGGCACGCAGCGAGTCGCGCAGGGTGTCGGCGGCGTCGAACAGCGGTTCCTTGTCTTCCTGGTTGTCCTTGTTGTAGGCCAGTGGCTGGCCTTTCATCAGGGTCAGCAGGCCCATCAGCGCGCCGAACACGCGGCCGCTCTTGCCACGCACCAGCTCGGGCACGTCGGGGTTTTTCTTTTGCGGCATGATCGAGCTGCCGGTGCAGAAGCGGTCGGGCAGGTCGATGAACTGGAACTGGGCGCTGGTCCACAGCACCAGCTCTTCGGAGAAGCGCGACAGGTGCATCATGGCGATGCTGGCGGCGGCGCAGAATTCGATGGCGAAGTCACGGTCCGACACGCCGTCCAGCGAGTTGCCGCCCACGGCTTCGAAGCCCAGCAGCTGGCAGGTCAGTTCGCGGTCGATCGGGTAGGTGGTGCCGGCCAGCGCGGCGCTGCCCAGGGGCATGCGGTTGGCGCGCTTGCGGCAGTCCACCAGGCGCTCGTAGTCGCGGCTGAGCATTTCGAACCAGGCCAGCAGGTGGTGGCCGAAGGTAACCGGCTGTGCAGTCTGCAGGTGGGTGAAGCCGGGCATGATGGTCTCGGCTTCGCGCTCGGCCTGCTCCAGCAGGCCTTTTTGCAGGCGGGTGATCTCGCCCAGGATCAGGTCGATCTCGTCGCGCAGCCACAGGCGGATGTCGGTGGCCACCTGGTCGTTGCGGCTGCGGCCGGTGTGCAGCTTTTTGCCGGTGATGCCGATGCGGTCGGTCAGGCGTGCCTCGATGTTCATGTGCACGTCTTCCAGGTCCACACGCCACTCGAAAGTGCCGGCCTCGATTTCGCCCTGGATGGTCTTCAGGCCATCGACAATGGTGTCGCGCTCGGCCTCGGTGAGCACGCCGACCTTGGCCAGCATGGTCGCGTGGGCGATCGAGCCCATGATGTCGTGACGGTAGAGGCGCTGGTCGAAGTTGACGGATGCGGTGAAGCGGGCGACAAAGGCGTCGACGGGCTCACTGAAGCGGCCGCCCCAGGACTGGTTGGTCTTGTCAGTACTCATGAATTCGCTCGTTGAAGGCGTGAACGGGAAATTGGCTGCAATAATAACAGGGCTTCAATCCGCTCGGGGATTGAGTGCCCAGTGGAATGCACATAATGCCTACAGATGGACGCAAGGCCGCACGCCGCCAGCGTGCGCAACAGGAGTTCTTCCTCCCGGTGCTGTGCGAGGCGCAGGCATTGCTGGTGCTGGTGATGCTGGCCGAACTGCTGGTGCTGGTACTGGTGCTGGCCGATCCCGGTGCGCCGGGCTTCGACTGGTCGCGGCTGGCCCTGACGTCGCTGTTCGTGCAGTGGCTGGTGCTGTTGTCGGCGGCGCTGCTGTGTGGCCTGCGCCCCTGGCTGGCGCGCCTGCACCCCGGCGCTGCCGGCGGCGCCTGCTGTGCCATGGTGGTGGCGTTGACCCTGCTGGCCACCGGGTTGACCGATTACCTGCATTTGGTGCCGGCTACGCCTGCTTCGGATCTTTCCTTCGGCATATTCAACCGTTACCTGCGGCACGGGCTGATTGCGCTGATCATGTCGGCGCTGTTGTTGCGCTATTTTTACCTGCAGAGCCAATGGCGCATCCAGCAACGGGCCGAGCTCCAGGCACGGCTGGAAGCCTTGCAGGCGCGCATCAAGCCGCACTTCCTGTTCAACACGCTTAACAGTATCGCCAGCCTGGTGCCGGTGGACGCGGTGCGCGCCGAGCAGGCGGTGCTCGACCTCTCCGACCTGTTCCGCGCCAGCCTCGGCAAGGCCGGCAACCTGGTGAGCTGGCGCGAGGAGCTGGCCCTGTCGAAACGATATTTACGGATTGAGCAATATCGTCTTGGCGAGCGTCTACAGTTGGACTGGAGGGTCGACACAATTCCCGATGACCTGCCGATCCCGCAGCTAACCTTACAACCGTTGTTGGAGAACGCCCTGATCCACGGAGTGGCCCCACGCATAGAAGGGGGTGTGATCCGGGTGGAAGCCGACTATAAAGGGGGAGAGTTCATATTGTGTGTAAGCAATCCCTACGACGAAGCCGCCCCGCCGCGGGCTTCGGGCGGTACTCACCAGGCACTGACAAATATTGGTGCTCGACTTGCGGCACTTTTTGGCCCGCGCGCGAGTCTGAGCGTGGATCGCCGTGACGGTCGTCACTTCACCTGTCTACGCTATCCTTGTGCGAGACTCACGCAGGAATCCAGTGCTATATGAATGTCCTGATCGTTGATGACGAACCCCTGGCCCGCGAGCGCCTGACCCGATTGGTCAGCGATCTCGAGGGTTACAGTGTGCTAGAGCCCAGCGCCACCAATGGCGAGGAGGCCCTGGCCCTTATCGACAGCCTCAAGCCCGACGTGGTGTTGCTCGACATCCGCATGCCCGGCCTTGATGGACTGCAGGTTGCAGCCAAGCTGTGCGAGCGCGAGGCGCCGCCGGCGGTTGTGTTCTGTACCGCCCATGATGAATTTGCCCTGGACGCCTTCCAGACCAGCGCCCTGGGCTACCTGGTGAAACCGGTGCGCCCCGAGCACCTGCTCGAAGCGCTGAAAAAAGCCGAACGCCCCAACCGTGCGCAGCTCTCCGCGCTGACCCGTCCCGCCGCCGAAAGCGGCAGCGGCCCGCGCACCCATATCAGCGCACGCACGCGCAAGGGTATCGAGCTGATTCCGCTGGACCAGGTCATCTATTTCATTGCCGACCACAAGTACGTGACCCTGCGCCATGAAGGCGGCGAGGTGCTGCTCGACGAGCCCCTCAAGGCACTGGAGGACGAGTTCGGCGACCGCTTCGTGCGTATCCACCGCAACGCGCTGGTCGCCCGCGACCGCATCGAACGCCTGCAACGCACGCCCTTGGGGCATTTCCAGTTGTTCCTCAAGGGCCTCAATGGCGATGCGCTGATCGTCAGCCGCCGCCACGTGGCCGGTGTGCGCAAAATGATGCAACAGTTGTAGGCCGTCCGGAGCGGGCGAACCCGCTCCGGCCGCCATGCTGCTCCCGCGATGCTGGTATGATCGGCCCATCTACCCAGCACGGATTGATTCATGCCTACTCGCGAGATCCGCATCGCCACCCGTAAAAGCGCCCTGGCCCTGTGGCAGGCCGAATACGTCAAGGCCCGCCTGGAACAGGCTCACCCCGGCCTGGTGGTGACCCTGGTGCCGATGGTCAGCCGCGGCGACAAGTTGCTTGATTCGCCCCTGTCGAAAATCGGCGGCAAGGGCCTGTTCGTCAAGGAGCTGGAAAACGCCCTGCTCGACAACGAAGCCGACATTGCCGTGCACTCCATGAAGGACGTGCCCATGGACTTCCCCGAAGGCCTGGGCCTGTACTGCATCTGCGAGCGCGAAGACCCGCGCGACGCCTTCGTTTCCAACACCTTCCCAAGCCTCGAAGCCCTGCCTGCCGGCAGCGTGGTCGGCACCTCCAGCCTGCGTCGCCAGACCCAGCTGCTGGCGCGCCGCCCCGACCTGCAGATCCGCTTCCTGCGCGGCAACGTCAATACCCGCCTGGCCAAGCTCGACGCCGGTGAGTACGACGCCATCATCCTGGCCGCCGCCGGCCTGATCCGCCTGGGCTTCGAGGAGCGCATCACCGACAGCATCAGCATCGAAGACAGCCTGCCAGCCGGCGGCCAGGGCGCCGTGGGCATCGAATGCCGCACCGCCGACAGCGAAATCCACGCGCTGCTGGCGCCGCTGCATCACAGCGATACTGCCGCCCGGGTCACTGCCGAGCGTGCCCTGAACAAGCACCTCAACGGTGGCTGCCAGGTGCCTATCGCCTGCTACGCCGTGCTGGAAGGCGAGCAGCTATGGCTGCGTGGCCTGGTGGGCGAGCCCGATGGCGGCCGCCTGCTCAGCGCCCAGGCTCGCGCCCCGCGGGACGACGCCGAGCGCCTGGGCATCGAGGTCGCCGAAGCGCTGCTGCACCAGGGCGCCGACCAGATCCTCAAGGCCGTCTATGGCGAGGACGGCCACCCGTGACGGGCTGGCGCCTGCTGCTGACGCGCCCTGCCGAGGAATCGGCCGCGGTGGCGCAAGCGCTGGACGCCGCCGGCATCTACAGCGCCAGCATGCCCCTGCTCGATATCGAGCCCCTGCCGGTCACGCCGCAAATGGTCACCCAGGTGTTGAACCTGGCGCAGTACTGCGCGGTGATCGCCGTCAGCAAGCCGGCCGCACGGCTGGGCCTGGACCTGATTGACCAGTACTGGCCGCAGCCGCCGCTGCAAAGCTGGTTCAGCGTGGGCGCGGCCACCGCGGCCATCCTCGAGGACTACGGCCTGCGCGTGCACGTGCCGCCCCAGGGCGACGACAGCGAAGCGTTGCTGGCCCTGCCGGAGTTGGCCCAGGCGCTGCAGCAGCCTTACCCGCGGGTGCTGATCCTGCGCGGCGAGGGCGGCCGCGAATTGTTGGCCGAGCACTTGCGCGAGCAGGGTGCTACTGTCGATTATCTGCAACTCTACCGTCGCAGCCTGCCCGATTACCCGGCGCAGGCGCTGTACCAGCGGGTAACGGCGGAACGCCTGAACGCGCTGGTGGTCAGCAGTGGGCAGGGTTTCGAGCATTTGCAGCAACTGGCCGGTGAGCACTGGCCACAATTGGCCGGGTTACCGCTGTTCGTGCCCAGCCCGCGAGTCGCCGCCCTGGCCCAGGCCGCCGGCGCTCGCCATGTAGTGGATTGCCGTGGCGCCAGCGCCGCGGCCTTGCTGGCGGCCCTGCAAGAACACCGCCTACCCGGGTGAAACCTGCCCTATGCAAAGGATGGATACGTGAGCGAAACAGTCTTGCCCCAAGATGATCTGCAGTCGACGCCCCAGGCGGCTGTCCCCCCTGTGGTGAAGAAGTCTGGCCGTGGCGCCGCCGGTATCGCGGTCGTGGCCTTGCTGCTGGGCGCTGCCGGCGTCGCGGTCGGTGGCTGGAGCGTCTGGCAGTTGCGCCAGTTGCAGGCGGGCCACCAGGCCCAGTCCGGGCAACTGCAGGCGCTCGACAGCCAGGCCCAGGCGTTGAGCCAGGGTGAGCAGGCGCTCACCACGCGCCTGGGGCAACTGCCTAGCGCCGATGAATTGGAAGACCGCCGCCGCCTGGTGGCGCAGTTGCAGGGCGACCAGCAGCGCCTCAGCCAGCGCCTGGAAACGGTGCTGGGTGCCAGCCGCAAGGATTGGCGCCTGGCCGAGGCCGAGCACCTGTTGCGCCTGGCCAGCCTGCGCCTGTCGGCGTTGCAGGACATCGCCAGCGCCAAGGCGCTGGTCCAGGGCGCGGACGAGATCTTGCGCGAACAGGATGACCCCTCGGCCTTCGCCGCCCGTGAACAGCTGGCCAAGTCCCTGGCGTCGCTGGCCAGCGTCGACCAGCCGGACCGCACCGGCCTGTTCCTGCAATTGGGCGCCCTGCGCGACCAGACCGTGGGCCTCTCGGCCCTGGCGCCGGAGTTCCAGGCCCAGGGTGACGCCGAGCGTGCCACCCTGGCCGGCGACGATGACCGCTGGGAGCGCTGGTGGCACAAGATTTCCAGCTATTTCCGCGTTGACTTCCGCCCCGACGAGAACATTCGTCCGCTGCTGGCCGGGCAGAGCCTGAACCAGGTGCGCCTGGCGTTGAGCCTGGCGCTGGAACAGGCCCAGTGGGCCGCGCTCAATGGCGAGCCGAAGGTCTATGGGCAGGCGCTGGATGAGGCCCGCAGCATCCTGCTGGCCAGCTTCAACCAGGACAACACCGAGAGCCGTTCGATGCTGGCCCGCCTGGATGCCCTCAAGGGGCAGCCGGTGTCGGTGGTCACGCCGGACCTCAACGCCAGCCTCGAGGCGGTGCAGAACTACCTGGAGCATCGGCACATGCCTGCCGAGGCACTGATGACCCAGCCGCAAGCGGGGGCACGCCCATGAAGCGTGCCTATGTCCTGGTCTTCATCGCCATTGCCGTGGCCGTCGGCCTGGGGCTGGGCATCGCCAAGCACCCAGGCTACGTGCTGATCGACTACCCCCACGTGTTCCGTTATGAGTCGGGACTGTGGTCCACCCTGGCGGCGCTGGTGGTGCTGGTGCTGGCGGTGTTCGTGCTGTGGGTGTTGCTCAGCCTGGTGCTGACCTCTGCAGGGGTAGTCAATCCCTGGTCTGGCCGCAACCGCCAGCGTCGCACCCAGGTGGCCATCGAGCAGGGCCAACTGGACCTGGCCGAGGGGCGTTGGGCCAGCGCCCAGCGCAACCTGCACCGCGCCGCCGAGGCTGAGCGCCAGCCCTTGCTGTATTACCTGGGCGCTGCGCGCGCGGCCAACGAGCTGGGCCGCCACGAAGACTGCGACAACCTGCTTGAGCGCGCCCTGGAGCGTCAGCCCCAGGCCGAGCTTGCGGTGGCCCTGACCCACGCCCAACTGCAAGTGGACCGCAATGACATGCAGGGCGCTCGCGACACCCTCGAAGCCATGCGCGAGCGCCACCCCGGCAACGTCCAGGTGCTGCGCCAGTTGCAGCGCCTGCACCAGCAGCGTGGCGACTGGACCTCGGTGATCCACCTGCTGCCCGAGCTGCGCAAGAGCAAGGCGGTCACCGCTGCTGAACTGACCGAGCTGGAGCACCGGGCCTGGGGCGAAAACCTCACGCTCACCTCTACCCGCGAAGACGGTGAAGCCGCGGTCGAGGCGCTCAAGCGTGCCTGGGAACAGCTCAGCGCCGGCCAGCGCCAGGAGCCTGCGCTGGTGCTGGCCTACGCCGACCAGCTGCGTCAGCTAGGCGCCCAGGCCGACGCCGAGGCCATCCTGCGCGCCACGCTCAAGCGTGGTTACGACAGCCACCTGGCCCGGCTGTATGGCCTGGTGGTAGGCAGCGACCCGGCCAAGCAGTTGCAGGCCGCCGAGGGCTGGCTCAAGCAGCACGCCGACGACTCCAGCCTCCTGCTGACCTTGGGCCGCCTGAGCCTGCAAAACAGCCTGTGGGGCAAGGCGCGCGATTACCTGGAAAGCAGCCTGCGGCTGCAGCGCAACCCCGAAGCCTGCGCTGAACTGGCGCGCTTGCTGGCGCGCCTGGGAGACACCGAGCGCAGCAACCAGCTGTTCCAGGAAGGCCTGGGGCTGCTGGACGAGCGTCTGCTGGCGTTGCCCTTGCCTGAACCTGCCCGCGCCTGAACGGGCGTGATAAACGGCCTGGTAACGTGGCTTGCACGTTGCCGGCCGCTTCCCTCGACCGACTTTGCCCTGTCCCTGCGCTTCAGTCGGATTTTCCCTACACGAATAGAGAAATGTCCTTCAGGACACAGCTTGAAAGCATTCCGGGCTTTCCTCTACCGTAGTTTTCCAACTGTCGCGTAACTGGATTTGCCATGGTACTGGCTCGATCGCGCTCCTTGTTTCTGCTGGGTTTCCTGATGTCCATGGGCATCCTTGCCGCTGCCTATTACCTGCAATGGAAGATCGGGCTGGTGCCCTGTTCGTTGTGCCTGGTGCAGCGTTTCTTCATTGCCCTGCTGGCCCTTTCCTGCCTGGCAGCCTGTGTCCATGGCCCGGGCCTGCGGGGTATTCGTCGTTATCTGGTCGCGCATACGCTGCTGATCAGCGCGGCTGTCGCGGCGGCCTTGCGGCAGCTGTGGCTGCAGGCCAATGGCGAGCAGCCGAAGGTCGCCTGCCAGCCGGGGCTGGACTACCTGATGGCGACGCTGCCGTTTCCCGAGGCGCTTAAGACCCTGCTCCTGGGGACGCCGGAGTGCGCCCGCGTCAATTGGACGCTGTTGGACATGAGCGTCCCGGAATGGAGCCTGCTGGCCTTGAGCGGCTTGCTGCTGTTGACCTTGGGTGGGTGGCTGCAAGCGCTGCGCCTGGGCGCCCGTGCGCCGTCCTGACTCGGGCCGGTGCCCGGATTTCGGGGGTGGCGTGCGGGTGCGCCGGTTAAACACTTGTATGAACTTTATCGAAGGGACACTTGAAGCGGCAGACGCACGGGCATAATCTCCCAGCACGCACCATAGAAAAACAGACTGCTTTGATTGCTGCTTTTTTCCGAACGGTTCCGCATCCCAGCTGTCTTGGAATGGGCCGATGGCGGCATGACCCAAAAGGGAAGAAAAGACCATGTTGGAAAGTTGTCAGAATGCTCAGGAACGCTGGGGTGGGGTGCACAAGCTGATCGATCGCTGGCTGCAGGAGCGGCAAAAGCTGGTCGAGGCTTTCGACAAGCTTGGCGAGACGCCCGAAGCGCTGGCCGGCAACCGCAAGAAGCTCAAGGAGTTCTGTGGCGTGCTGGTGGACTATGTGTCCGCCGGGCACTTCGAGATCTACGAGCAACTGATCGCCGAGGCCAAGGCGTTCGACGATGAGCGCGGCCTCGAACTGGCCGATACGATTTTCCCGCGCATCGAGGCCATTACCCAGTTCGCGCTGGATTTCAACGACCACTGCGACAAGGGCGACTGCTCCTGCGCAACGACCTTGACCGGCAAGCTCAAGGAGCTGGGCTCAAGGCTGCACGAGCGCTTCGAGCTGGAAGACTGCCTGATCGAAGTGCTGCACAACGCGCACAAGGACGAAGCCACCGCCGTCCAGGCGTGATTTCCCGCCGGCGCTGCTGGGCGGGGCGTCAGGCGCCCACGTCGAGCAGGCTGATCTCGAACACCAGCGGGCTGTAGGGTGGAATCAGGTCGCCGGCGCCGTCGGCGCCATAGGCCTGCTGGGAAGGGATCACCACTCGCCATTTCGCCCCTTTCGGCATCTTCGACAAGGCGGTGCGCCAACCGGCGATCACCGCGTCTAGCCGGAACCACTGCGGTTGCTGGTTCTGGTCGAACACGGTGCCATCGGGCAGGGTGCCTGTATAAGTTACCTGCACGCGGCCATCGGCCGGCGGCAGCGGCCCGCTGCCAGGCGTCAATTCGCTCATCAACACTCCATCTGCCAGCTCATGCACGCCCGCCTTCGCACGTTCGGCGGCCATGAAGCGCTGTTCGGCCATCAAGGCTTTTTCCACCGGCGACGGGGCAGGTTCGGCGCTGGCCTGTTCGTCGTGTTCGCGCAGTATCTGCTCGATGCGCTCGGGCGGCAGCGCCAGGGGCTTGCCCTCGTAGGACTGCTGCAGGCCCTGCAGCAGCGCCTGGATGTCCACCCCGGGTGCTTCTTCACGCAGGCGCTCGCCCAGGCTGGCGCCAAGGCTGTAGGCCAGGTCGTGCGGGCTGGTGGGGGTGTCGGCATGGGCCAGGCCAATCAATAGCCACGGCAACAGCAGCAGGTAACGCGACATGGAGAATTTCCCTGTTCGGAGGCGGGTGATTATGCCAGTCTCGCAAGTTGCCAAGCGAAGAGATTTCAGGTCGATGACAGCAGACTTTTCCATAACTTCTACACTTGTCTCGAACTGCCCTTAACAACAACTTTGCCCAGGCATGCAACGCGGCTCGTTTGGCACTGTCAACAATGTCTAGCGGTGACACTTGCACAGGTCTAGTATGAGCCGCAATCACGTCAGCCAGGAGGTAACCCATGTCGGCTAACAAGAAGCCAGTCAATACCCCGTTGCATTTGCTCCAACAGCTATCGAGCAGCCTGCTCGAGCATTTGGAAAGCGCCTGTTCCCAGGCCCTGGCTGATGCCGAGAAACTGCTGGCCAAGTTGGAAAAACAACGTGGCAAGGCTCAGGAAAAACTGCACAAGTCACGCAGCAAACTTCAAGAAGCCGCCACCGCTGGCAAAGCCAAGGCCCAGGCCAAGGCAAAAGCGGCGGGTGCTGAACTTGAAGAACTGCTGGAAGCCCTGAAAGATCGTCAGGCCGAAACACGTAATTACATCGTGCAACTCAAGCGCGATGCGCAAGAAAGTTTGAAGTTGGCCCAAGGCGTCGGCCGTGTACATGAAGCAGCCGGCAAGGCGCTGACCCAACGTTCGGCCAAGCCTGCGGCCGCTGCTGCTGCCAAGAAAGCCCCGGCTCGCACCGCTGCCAAGCCAGCCACTGCCGCCAAGGCTGCTGCCAGCAAGCCAGCCGCTGCCAAACCGGCTGCCACCAAGGCCGCTGCCGCCAAGCCGGCTGCCAAGCCAGCTGCCGCGAAACCAGCCGCAGCCAAGCCAGCGGCGAAAACCGCTGCCGCCAAACCGGCCGCCGCCAAGGCGCCAGCCCGGGCTGCTGCCAAGCCGGCAGCTGCAAAAGCCGCCGCCAAGCCAGCCAGTGCAGCCAAGCCTGCGGCCGCGAAACCAGCCGCAGCCAAGCCTGCTGCTGCGAAGCCTGCGGCCAAGCCTGCGGCGAAACCGGCTGCCAAGGCCGCTGCGCGCCCTGCGGCGAAGAAGCCGGCAATGCCTGCAGCCAAGCCGGCAGCGGCCGCTACGCCAGCACCGGCCAGCGCGCCAACCCCGGCTGCCGCTTCGCCTGCGCCATCGAGCCCGGCCAGCAGCAGCGCGCCAAGCGCTTCTTAACCGGCGACACTCGCGGCGTGCAGCCTTTGCAGCGCGCCGCGTTGTTTCTCCCGTGCAATGGGCGGCGCCACGCCGTCCAGCCAGGCCGCCAGGTCGTCGGCGCCTTCTGCCTGCCAATCCTGGGCAAGTAGCTCGATACGTTCCAGCAACTGCCGTTCGGCTTCCAGCTCAAGGGCCTTGACCTGTTCGCGCAGCGCTTCAAGCTCCGGGTCGCTGGCCGCGGCTTCGCGCCAGTTCTGGCGCAGCTGGCGCAAGGGCCGTATGACTTCGTCATGCCAGGGCTGGCCCAGGTCGCGCAGGCGTGCCAGGCGGTCGCCGTTGCAGGCCACCCCCAGTTGCCCCAGCCACGCAGCGCCTAGCAGCAGGCACACATTGGCACCTTCGGCCTGCAATTCAAGGCAGGCTTGCTCGATGCCCAGGCGAGTGTAAAGATCCAGGGAAAAGCTCCACAGGTCAGAGTGCATAGTCCTTCTCGCGCCAGTTGTCGTCGAAGCTGGTAGACTCCGCCGCCATTATGATTCGACTTCAAAGCCTTACTTTACAGCGTGGCCCGCAGCGTCTGCTAGAAGACGCCGAGCTGACCCTGCACGCCGGTCAGAAAGCCGGCCTGATCGGTGCCAACGGCGCCGGCAAATCCACCCTGTTCGCCCTGCTGCGTGGCGAGCTCGTGCCCGATTCCGGTGACTGCCAGTTGCCGGCGGATTGGCGCATCGCTCACATGCGCCAGGAGGTCGATACACTCGACAGAGTAGCCGTTGATTACGTGCTCGACGGGGATTTGCGCCTGCGCGAGGTCCAGCAGCAGCTGGCCGCGGCCGAGGCTGCCCATGACGGCGCAGCGCAGGCCCGCCTGCACGCCGAGCTGGACAGCGCCGACGGCTACACCGCCGATGCGCGCGCGCGCAAGCTGCTGGCTGGCCTGGGCTTCACCAACGAGCAGATGGACCGCCCGGTCGGCAGCTTCTCCGGTGGCTGGCGCATGCGCCTGAACCTGGCGCAGGCGCTGATGTGCCCGTCCGACCTGCTGTTGCTCGACGAGCCCACCAACCACCTGGACCTCGACGCCATCCTGTGGCTGGAAGAGTGGCTCAAGAGCTACCCCGGCACCCTGATGCTGATTTCCCACGACCGCGACTTCCTCGACGCCGTGGTCGACCATGTGGCCCACGTGGAACAGTGCAAGCTGACCCTCTACCGTGGCGGCTACACGGCCTTCGAGCGCGCCCGCGCCGAACGCCTGGCCCAGCAGCAGCAAGCCTACGAGAAGCAGCAGGCCCAGCGCGCGCACATGGAAAAGTACATCGCCCGCTTCAAGGCCCAGGCCACCAAGGCCCGCCAGGCCCAGAGCCGGATCAAGGCGCTGGAGCGGATGGAAGAGCTGTCCGCGGCCCACGTCGATTCGCCGTTCGACTTCGTCTTCCGCGAATCGCAGAAAATCTCCAGCCCGCTGCTGGACCTGTCCGAAGGCCGCCTGGGCTATGGCGACAAGGTCATCCTGGAGAAGGTCAAGCTGCAGCTGACGCCAGGCGCGCGCATCGGCCTGCTGGGCCCCAACGGCGCCGGCAAGTCGACCCTGATCAAGAACCTCGCCGGCGAGCTGTCGCCCATCGGCGGGCGCCTGGTGCGCGGCGAAAACCTCACCGTGGGTTACTTCGCCCAGCACCAGCTCGACTCGCTGGACAGCAAGGCCAGCCCGCTGCTGCACCTGCAGCGCCTGGCGCCGACCGAGCGCGAGCAGACCCTGCGCGACTTCCTCGGCGGTTTCGACTTCCGTGGCGCGCGCATCGACGAGCCGGTGCTGAACTTCTCCGGTGGCGAAAAGGCCCGCCTGGCCCTGGCGCTGATTGCCTGGGAGCGGCCGAACCTGCTGTTGCTCGACGAACCCACCAACCACCTGGACCTGGAAATGCGCCTGGCGCTGACCATGGCCCTGCAGGAATTCAGTGGCGCGGTGCTGGTGGTCTCCCACGACCGTCACCTGCTCAAGAGCACCACCGACGACTTCCTGCTGGTGGCGGACGGCAAGGTCGAGGCCTTCGACGGCGACCTGGACGACTACACCCGCTGGCTGGCCGACTATCGCCTGCGCAACGCGCCGGTGAGCAGCACCCCGGTCAACCCGGACAAGACCGACAAGAAGGCCCAGCGCCAGGCCGCAGCAGCCCTGCGTCAGCAGTTGGCCCCGCACAAGCGCGAGGCCGACAAGCTGGAGGCTGAGCTGGGCAAGGTCCACGAGCAGCTGGCGAAAGTCGAGGCGGCGCTGGGCGACAGCGGCATCTACGAGGCCGCCCGCAAGGACGAGCTGCGAGACCAGCTGGCCCAGCAGGCCAAGCTCAAGGCCCGCGAGGCCGAGCTGGAAGAGGCCTGGATGATGGCGCTGGAAACCCTGGAAACCATGCAGGCCGAGCTCGAGGCGTTGTCGTAGGGGGCCTGGACGCGGCCTATGGCCGCTGCTACGGGTATTCGTAGCAGCGGCCATAGGCCGCGTCCGGCCCCAGAACCGATATTCTCGTGGCGTTTTCCCCCCACAAGCAGTAGGTTTACCGGTCTACTGATTTTGTTACGAGGTGCGTCATGGCGCTGCAAACCTGGCTGGCATTCTTTGCCGCCTGCTGGATCATCAGTCTTTCCCCGGGCGCTGGCGCCATCGCGTCCATGTCCTGCGGCCTGCAGTACGGTTTCGTACGCGGCTATTGGAATGCCCTGGGACTACAGCTGGGCCTGATCCTGCAGATCGCCATCATCGCCGCCGGCCTTGGCGCCGTGCTGGCCGCCTCCGCTACCGCGTTCACCCTGATCAAGTGGTTCGGCGTGTTTTACCTCGTCTACCTGGCGATCAAGCAGTGGCGCGCGCTGCCTATGGACATGTCCGCCGACTCGGCCGTGCGCCCCATCGGCAAGCCCATGAGCCTGGTGTTCCGCGGCTTCCTGGTGAACGTCAGCAACCCCAAGGCGCTGGTGTTCATGCTGGCGGTGCTGCCGCAGTTCATCAATCCCCATGCTCCGCTGGTGGCCCAGTACGTGACCATCGCAGCCACCATGATCACCGTCGACCTGCTGGTCATGGCCGGCTACACCGGCCTTGCCGCCAAGGTGCTGCGCCTGCTGCGCACGCCACGGCAGCAACAGCGGGTGAACCGCACCTTCGCCGGCCTGTTCATCGCTGCGGCCACCCTGCTGGCGACCCTGCGCCGCGCGCCGGTGTAAGATGAGCAGCCAGCCCATGCGGGTATGGATCGATGCCGACGCCTGTCCCAAGGCGGCCAAGGACCAGGTCATCAAGTTTGCCCTCAAGCGCCAGTTCGAGGTGCTGATGGTGGCCGGAGTGCCTTTGATCAAGCCGGCGTTCGCCTGCGTGAAACTCGTGGTGGTGCCGGCGGGGCCGGATGCGGCGGACGATTACCTGGTGGAGCACGCCGTGCCCGGCGAACTGGTGATCTGCAGCGACGTGCCGCTGGCCGACCGCCTGGTGAAGAAGGGCGTGGCCTGCCTGGACCCGCGCGGCAAGGAGTTCGACGAGCGCAACATGGGCGAGCGCCTGGCCGTGCGCAACCTGTTCACCGACCTGCGCGAGCAGGGGCAGGTGGGTGGCGGCCAGGCGGGGTACGGCGACAAGGACAAACAGGCGTTCGCCAACAGCCTGGACCGCATCCTCACCCGCCTGGCGCGTGCTTGAACCCTACATCGCGCCAACGCCAACCCACTGTAGCCGCTGCCGCAGGCTGCGCTGGCCCTTGTCCACCCTGGAACTCTTCAGTGCACCCAGGGGCCAGCGCAGCCTGGCGGCAGCGGCTACGATCAGGCGGTGGTGAGCTCCAGCACGCGGTCTACCAGTTTGTTGATGCCTTCCGCCGCTTCGCCGATGGTCTTCGCGCTCATGTAGGCCGGCGTGCTTACCAGCTTGCGTGCGGTGTCTTCGACGATGTCGCCGACTGCGCAGCGCTCATGGGTGCCGCCCATCTTGTCGATGGCCTTGGCGGTCTGCTCGTCGGTGCCGATGGTGCAGGTCACGCCCGGCCCGTAGATCTTCGCGGCCAGGGCCGGGGAGATGCAGATCAACCCCACCGGCTTGCCGGCTTCGGCGAAGGCTTCGGCCAGTTCCAGCAGCTGCGCGTTGACCGTGCAGCCGGCGCCCTGGGTGGCGAAGGTGGAGAGATTCTTGGCGGCGCCGAAGCCACCCGGCACGATCAGGGCGTCGAACGCATCGGCGTCGGCTTCTGCCAGGTCCTTGACCTCGCCGCGGGCGATGCGCGCCGACTCCACCAGCACGTTGCGGGTCTCGGGCATTTCCTCGCCGGTGAGGTGGTTGATGACGTGCATCTGCTGCACGTTGGGCGCGAAGCACTGCACCTGCGCACCGCGCTGGTTCAGGCGCAGCAGGGTGATGACGCTCTCGTGGATTTCCGCGCCGTCGTAGACGCCGCAGCCGGAAAGGATCACGGCAACTTTCTTGGTCATGTTGGGTTCTCTCCCGAATTCATGGCGTTAATGTCCCTTGAATTGTCACTGGCCGCCGTAGGGTTTTACCTACCACAAGCCTAATCTTGGCTGATCTTCCCACGGGTTGTCGCCATGGATCTGATCCTCTACGCCGTACCGTTTTTCTTCCTGCTGATTGCCCTGGAACTGCTGGCCGACCGTTGGCGCGGGCGTCGCAGCTACAGCCTGGCCGATGCCATCAACAGCCTCAGCACCGGCGTGTTGTCCACCACCACGGGGCTGGTCACCAAGGGCCTGGGCCTATTGACCTACGCCTTCGCCTGGCAGCACCTGGCGTTGCTGGCCCTGCCGGCCGAGCGGGCCTGGGTGTGGCTGCTGGCGTTTTTTGGGTACGACTTCTGCTACTACTGGCTGCACCGCCTGGGCCATGAGCGCAACGTACTGTGGGCCGCGCATTCGGTGCACCACCAGAGCGAGGAGTACAACCTGAGCACCGCCCTGCGCCAGACCAGCACCGGGTTTATCTTCGCCTGGCTGTTCTACCTGCCGCTGGCGCTGCTGGGCGTGCCGCCGCTGGTGTTCGCCACGGTGGCGGCGCTGAACCTGCTGTACCAGTTCTGGGTGCACACCCGCCATGTGCCGAAGCTGGGTTGGCTGGAGTGGGTGCTGGTCACGCCGTCCAATCACCGGGTGCATCACGCGCAGAACCCTCTCTACATGGATCGCAATTACGGCGGGGTGTTCATTGTCTGGGACCGTCTGTTCGGCAGCTTCCAGGAGGAAGACGAGCGCGAGCCGGTGATTTTCGGCGTGACCACGCCGCTGCGCAGCTGGAATCCCGTGTGGGCCAACCTGCAGTTTTACGCGCAGTTGTGGGCGGATGCACGGCGCACCCGGCGCTGGCGCGACAAGCTGCGGCTATGGTTCATGCCCACCGGCTGGCGCCCGGCGGATGTGGCGGCACGTTACCCCATGGGCAAGCCCGACCTGGGCCAGTTCAGCCTGTTCCACGTGCCACTGGGGGCGCGCCAGCAGGCGTACGTGGTGGCGCAGTTCGCCGTGCATGTGGCGCTGGGCAGCTACCTGCTGGCCTTTGGTGCGAGCATGCCGCTGGCGGGGCTGCTGCTGGGCTGCGCGTGGATGGGGTGGGGGTTGTTCGTGCTGGGGACGGCGCTGGAGGCGCGCCCGCAGGCCATGCGCCTGGAACTGCTGCGGTTGGGGCTGAACGTGCCGATGGTGGCGCTGGCGGCGCCCTGGGGGCTGTTGCCGGCCAGTGCCTGGGCCTGGCCGGCCTTGCTGGTGTACAGCGTGGCCAGCCTGGGCGGGCTGGCCTGGCAGCGCGGGGCGGGCCTCAGGCTGGGCGCCGCGGCGCGTTGATTACTCGGCTTCCTGGGCGGCCAGCTTGCGGGCCACGCGTGCCGCCTTGATGCGCCGGCGTAGCCACAGCAGGCCACCCAGCACCAGCAGGCCGCCCAGCACCCACAGTTCGTATTTCTTGATGTTGCCCAGCAACCCTTCGAGGATGGCGCCGAAGTGGTAGGCTGCCAGGGCCAGCACCGTGGCCCACACGGCGGCGCCGATGCCATTGAGCAGCAGGTAGCGCCGTGGCGGGTAGCCGGACAGGCCGATGGCCACCGGCATGACCGTGCGCAGGCCGTACACGAAGCGGAAGCTCAGCACCCAGATGTCGGGGTGCTTGCGAATGTGTTCCAGCGCCCGGTCGCCCATGAGCTGCCAGCGCGGCTTGCGCGCGAGCAACTTGCGCCCATGCTTGCGCCCCAGGAAGTACCAGAGCTGGTCGCCGGCGTAGCTGCCGAAGAAGGCAACCACCACGACCAGGTTGATATCCATGTATCCGCGGAACGCAAGAAACCCGGCGAGGACCAGAATCGTCTCGCCTTCGAAAAACGTACCAAGAAAGAGGGCCAGGTAGCCGAAATCCTGCAGAAATTGTTGGAGCATTGTCTGGATGCTGGCGAAATGAACGCGCAGCCTAACCCGTCGCGGCCATTCGGGAAAGTGTCGAAATGTGTCTCGACGTGAACAGCGGGCAGAATGACAATGTCGGAGGCTATCTGTATGGCGTTGACGCAAGATTGTCATGCAACCGTCATAATGGCCGCTTATAACTGTCGCGCCGGCCCGCACGCGTGGGCCCAGGAGTTTGCCGTGAGCCGTGCCCGCGCCCTGCGCCTGCCCTCCCGCCACCGTCAGTGTGATGAGTTGGCGTCCCGCCTCGTCAGTGTCTATAGCCACGCTGCCGACGATACGATCGTGCCAGATGCTGCCTCACCTGATTGCAAACCGTGCCGCTCAACTGAATGAGAGGGCAATTGAGCCCTTCAGGAACGCTAGATGAATAACGAAGCACTTCACGAAACTGCCGTGAAAGAAGCACAGCCCGTGCTTGAGCAGATCATCGAAACGCCACCGGCCATGGAACCGGTCGAAGAGCCCGTGGCCGACGCCACGCCTGCCAGCGCCCCGGCGCCGGTGGCCGTGCCGGGCCTGGATGACAGCAGCCTGTACATCCACCGCGAGCTTTCCCAGTTGCAGTTCAATATCCGCGTGCTGGAACAGGCACTGGATGAGTCCTACCCGCTGCTGGAACGCCTCAAGTTCCTGCTGATCTTCTCCAGCAACCTCGACGAGTTCTTCGAGATTCGCGTGGCGGGCCTGAAGAAACAGATCACCTTCGCCCGTGAACAGGCTGGCGCCGACGGCCTGCAGCCGCACCAGGCGCTGGCACGCATCAGCGAGCTGGTGCACGGCCACGTGGACCGCCAGTACGCGATCCTCAACGACATCCTGCTGCCGGAGCTGGAAAAGCACCAGGTGCGCTTCATCCGCCGCCGCAACTGGACCACCAAGCTCAAGACCTGGGTGCGCCGCTACTTCCGCGACGAAATCGCGCCGATCATCACCCCCATCGGCCTCGACCCCACGCACCCGTTCCCGTTGCTGGTGAACAAGAGCCTGAACTTCATCGTCGAGCTGGAAGGCATCGACGCCTTCGGCCGCGACTCGGGCCTGGCCATCATCCCGGCGCCGCGCCTGCTGCCACGCGTCATCCGCGTGCCGGAAGAAGTGTCGGGCACCGGCGACAACTTCGTGTTCCTGTCGTCGATGATCCACGCCCACGCCGATGACCTGTTCCAGGGCATGAAGGTGAAGGGCTGCTACCAGTTCCGCCTGACCCGTAACGCCGACCTTGCGCTGGACTCCGAAGACGTCGAAGACCTGGCCCGCGCCCTGCGCGGCGAGCTGTTCTCGCGCCGCTACGGCGATGCCGTGCGCCTGGAAGTGGCCGATACCTGCCCCAAACACCTGTCCGACTACCTGCTCAAGCAGTTCAGCCTGTCGGAGTCGGAGCTGTACCAGGTCAACGGCCCGGTCAACCTCACGCGCCTGTTCAGCATCACCGGCCTGGACAGCCACCCGGAGCTGCAATACAAGCCGTTTACCCCGGCCATTCCCAAGCTGCTGCAGAACAGCGAGAACATCTTCAGCGTGATCAGCAAGCAGGACATCCTGCTGTTGCACCCGTTCGAGTCGTTCACCCCCGTGGTCGACCTGCTGCGCCAGGCCGCCAAGGACCCGCACGTGCTGGCCGTGCGCCAGACCCTGTACCGCAGCGGCGCCAACTCGGAAATCGTCGATGCGCTGGTGGACGCCGCGCGTAACGGCAAGGAAGTGACCGCAGTCATCGAACTGCGCGCCCGTTTCGACGAAGAGTCCAACCTGCAAATGGCCAGCCGCCTGCAGGCCGCCGGCGCGGTGGTGATCTACGGCGTGGTGGGCTTCAAGACCCACGCCAAGATGATGCTGATCCTGCGCCGCGAAGCCGGCGAGATCGTGCGCTACGCCCACCTGGGCACCGGCAACTACCACGCCGGCAACGCGCGCCTGTACACCGACTACAGCCTGCTGACCTCCGACGACGCCTTGTGCGAAGACGTGGGCAAGCTGTTCAGCCAGCTGATCGGCATGGGCAAGACCCTGCGCATGAAGAAGCTTTTGCACGCGCCGTTCACGCTGAAGAAGGGCATGCTCGACATGATTGCCCGCGAGACCCAGTTCGCCCTGGAAGGCAAGCCGGCGCACATCATCGCCAAGTTCAACTCGCTGACCGACCCCAAGGTCATCCGCGCGCTGTACAAGGCCAGCCAGTCGGGCGTGCGCATCGACCTGGTGGTGCGTGGCATGTGCTGCCTGCGCCCAGGCATTGCCGGGGTGTCGCACAACATTCAGGTACGCTCGATCATCGGCCGCTTCCTGGAGCACACCCGGGTGTTCTACTTCCTCAACGGGGGCGAAGAGCAGATGTTCCTCTCCAGCGCCGACTGGATGGAGCGCAACCTGGATAAACGCGTGGAGACGTGCTTCCCGGTAGAGGGCAAGAAACTGATCCTGCGGGTGAAGAAGGAGCTGGAAAGCTACCTGACCGACAACACCCACTCGTGGATCCTGCAGCCGGACGGCCGCTACGTGCGTAGCTCGCCAACCGGCAACCAGAACCCGCGCAGCGCCCAGGACACTCTGCTCGAGCGCCTGAGCATCCCGATTCTTACCGTACGGTAAGAATCACGCCGACCCGGGTCAGCCACTCCGCTTCCAGCGCGAAGTCGGCCTGGGTCAGCTGGTTCTCTTCCAGCCAGCCAGCCGGGAATTCCACTTCCAGGCTGTCCTGGCCGGCATATAGCTTCACGGTCGGCATTTCCTGGGTACCACGGATGTGGTGGAACAGGATCGCGAAGCGCAGCAGCACGCACAGGCGAATCAGCTTGATGCCGTCGTCGCCGAACTCGGCGAACTTGTCCTTGGGAATATTGCGCCGGTGGCCACGCACCAGCAGGGCCAGCATTTGCTGGTCTTCGCGGGAGAAGCCGGCCAGGTCCGAGTGCTCGATCAGGTAGGCGCCGTGCTTGTGGTAGTGATAGTGGGCGATGTCCAGGCCCACTTCGTGCACTTTCGCCGCCCAACCCAGCAGTTCACGCCATACGCCATCTTCCAGGCCCCAGTCCTCGGCCACCTGGTCGAAGGCGTGCAGCGCCTTGCGTTCCACTCGTTCGGCCTGGTCCAGGTCGACGTGGTAGCGTTCCATCAGCGAGCCCAGGGTGCGCTCGCGCACGTCTTCATGGTGGTGACGGCCCAGCAGGTCGTACAGCACGCCTTCGCGCAGGGCGCCTTCGCAGTGGTCCATGCGTTGCAGTTCCAGGGCGTCGAAGATAGCCTCCAGGATCGCCAGGCCCGCCGGGAAGATCGAACGGCGGTCGGGCTTGATGCCGTCGAAGTCGATCTTGTCGACGTCGCCCAGCTTGAACAGCTTGCGCTTGAGCCAGCTCAGGCCCTCGGCATTGACCTCGCCGGTGCCATGGCCGCCCGCCTTCAGGGCCACGCCGATGGCGCGAATGGTGCCCGAGGAGCCGATGGCCTCGTCCCAGGTCAGGCGGTGCAGGGCATTCTCGATGCTCATGATTTCCAGCCGCGCGGCGGTGTAGGCCTGGGCGTAGCGCGCCGGGGTGATCTTGCCGTCCTTGAAGTAGCGCTGGGTGAAGCTCACGCAGCCCATCTGCAGGCTTTCGCGCAGCAGCGGCTCGAAGCGCTGGCCAATGATGAACTCGGTGCTGCCGCCGCCGATGTCGGCTACCAGGCGCTTGCCGGGGGTATCGGCCAGGGTATGCGAGACGCCCAGGTAGATCAGGCGGGCTTCTTCACGGCCGGAGATGACTTCCACCGGGTGGCCAAGGATTTCCTCGGCGCGGCGGATGAATTCGCCGCGGTTGCGCGCCTCGCGCAGGGCGTTGGTGCCCACGATCCGCACGGCGCCCAGGGGCAGGCCGTTGATCAGCTGGGAAAAGCGCTTGAGGCAGTCGAGGCCGCGCTGCATGGACTCTTCGTCGAGGTTGCGCTGTTCGTCGATGCCGGCTGCCAGCTGAACCTTCTCCCCCAGGCGCTCGAGAATGCGGATTTCATTATGGTGGGCCTTGGCCACTACCATGTGAAAGCTGTTCGAGCCCAGATCGATGGCGGCGATCAGGGAAAGGTTCTTGGGGGTGGCTTGCGGCATGGTCTGAGAATCCCGGTCGATAACCCTGCCATCGTGCCACGAACCAACCCTGCCGCCAACGCGTTTGCAGAGGATGCCCGCCGATACGTAGCTGCAACTGTATTGTGGGAGCTGGCTTGCCAGCGAGCTTTTATGGCCCCAACAGCTCGCTGGCAAGCCAGCTCCCACAGGATGTAGCAGCGGCCGCGGGGGGGGTGTCGGGTCAGGCGTGCTGCATGCCGATGAAGTTGGCCAGTTCCGGGGTCTGCGGTTCGGCGAACAGCTGCTTGGGGTGGCCCACCTCGTGCACCTTGCCCTGGTGCATGAACACCAGCTTGTCGCCCACTTCGCGGGCGAAGCGCATTTCGTGGGTGACCATGATCAGCGTCATGCCGTCCTGGGCCAGTTGGCGCACCACGCTGAGCACCTCGTTGACCAGTTCGGGGTCCAGCGCCGAAGTGATCTCGTCGCACAGCAGCACCTTGGGCGACATGGCCAGGGCGCGGGCGATGGCCACGCGCTGCTGCTGGCCGCCCGACAGGCGGTCGGGGAAGGCGTCGAACTTGTCGCCCAGGCCCACCCGTTCGAGCATCTGCCGGGCCAGCGCCGCGGCCTTGGCCTTGGGCACCTTCTGCACCACCTGCGGCGCCAGCATCACGTTCTCGCCCACGCTCAGGTGCGGGAACAGGTTGAACTGCTGGAACACCATGCCGACCTTCTGGCGCAGGCTGCGCAAATCGGCGCGGGCGGCGTCCAGGTATTCGCCGTCCACCTCGATGACGCCGTCGTTGATCGACTCCAGGCCGTTGAGGGTGCGCAGCAGGGTGCTCTTGCCCGAGCCGCTGCGGCCGATGATGGCCACTACCTGGCCTTCTTCCACGGTCAGGTCGATGCCCTTGAGCACGTGGTGGTCGCCGTAGTATTTGTGCAGGGCGGAAATTCTAAGCAGTGGCATGCAGTCTCCTTTCCAGGTAGCGGGCGCTGAGCGACAGCGGGTAGCACAGGGCGAAATAGCCCAGCGCAACCAGGCCGTAGACGGTGAAGGGTTCGAAGGTGGCGTTGGCGAGCATGCCGCCGGTCTTGGTCAATTCGGTGAAGCCGATGATCGAGGTGACGGCGGTGCCTTTCACCACCTGCACCGAGAAGCCCACGGTGGGCGCCACGGCAATGCGCAGGGCCTGCGGCAGGATCACATGGCGCAGCTGTTCATAAGGCGTCATGGCCAGGCTGGCGGAGGCCTCCCACTGGCCGTTGCCGATGGATTCCACGCAGCCACGCCAGATCTCGGCCAGGTAGGCGCTGGTGAACAGTGTCAGGGCCAGGGCGGCGGCCACCCAGGGCGAAATATCGATGCCCAGCAGCGCCACGCCGAAGAACACCAGGAACAGTTGCATCAGCAGCGGCGTGCCCTGGAACAGTTCGATATAGCCGCGCGCAAGCCCGCGAGGCAGGGCCTTGTCGCTGATGCGCATCGTCATCACCAGCAGCCCGATCAGCCCGCCACCGATGAACGCCACCAGGCTCAGGGCCAGGGTCCACTGCAGGCCGGTGAGCAGGTTGCGCACGATGTCCCATAAGGTGAAATCCATCAGCGACTCCTTGCAAGGTAACGGCGGCCCAGCCAATTGAGCAGGGCGCGGATCAGCATGGCCATGGCCAGGTACACCAGGGTGGTCAGCAGGTAGGTCTCGAAGGCGCGGAAATTGCGCGACTGAATGAAGTTGGCGTAGAAGCTCAGCTCCTGGGTGGCGATCTGCGAGCACACCGCCGAACCCAGCATGACGATGATGATCTGGCTGCTCAGGGCCGGCCACACCTTGCCCAGCGCCGGCACCAGCACCACGTGGCGAAACGCCTCGGCGCGGCTCATGGCCAGCGCGGCGGCGGCCTCCAGTTGGCCGCGGGGAATGGCCTGGATGCCGGCGCGGATGATTTCCGTGCTGTAGGCGCCCAGGTTCACCACCATGGCCAGCACCGCCGCCTGCCATTCGCTGATCTGCACGCCCAGGGACGGCAGGCCGAAGAAGATGAAGAACAATTGCACCAGGAACGGCGTGTTGCGGATCAGTTCCACGTACACGCCGAACAGGCGGGCGAACGGCTGGATCTTCCAGGCCCGCACCACCCCGCCCACGATCCCCAGGCTGACGCCCAGCAGGGCGCCGATGGCCGTCAGTTCCAGGGTGAACAGCGCGCCCTTGAGCAGCAGGTCGGTGTTGGCCAGCACGGGTGCAAAGTCGAAGTGGTAAGCCATATAAGGTCTGCTACCTCAGAGGTCGGCGGGCAGTGGCTGCTTCAGCCAGGTCTGCGAATTCTTTTCCAGGGCGCCGTCCTGTTTCGCCGCGGCAATGATCTCGTTGACCTTGGCCAGCAGCTGCGGCTCGTCCTTGTTCAGGCCCACGTACACCGGCGAATCCTTGAGCTTCACCTTCAGCGCCGGGATGCGCTTGGGGTTGCGCTCGCTGATGGCCACCATCACCACGTTGCCGCTGGCGATCAGGTCCACCTGGTTGGCCAGGTAGGCGGCGATGGTCGAGTTGTTGTCCTCGAAGCGCTTGATGGTCACACCCTCGGGGGCGACCTTGGTCAGCTCGATGTCTTCGATGGCGCCGCGGGTGACGCTGATGGTCTTGCCCTTGAGGTCGTCGAGGCTGGCGATGGGCGCGTCGGGCGGGCCGAACACCGCGAGGTAGAAGGGCGCGTAGGCGCTGGAGAAGTCGATGACCTTCTCGCGGTCGGGGTTCTTGCCCAGGCTGGAGATCACCAGGTCGACCTTGCCGGTGGTGAGGTAGGGGATGCGGTTGGTGCTGTTGACCGGGGTCAGTTCCAGCTTGACCTTGAGGCGGTCGGCAATCAGCTGCGCGGTGTCGATGTCCAGGCCGCGCGGCTTCATGTCCGGGCCAATCGAGCCGAAGGGCGGGAAGTCCTGGGGCACAGCGACTTTCAGGGTGCCGCGCTTGACCACGTCCTCCAGGCCGTCGGCGTGGGCGGGGGCCTGGCAAAGCATCAGGCTGGCGAACAGAGCGGTGAGCAGGGCGGTACAGCGCTGGATCATGGCACGGTCTCCGAAAGTGAGTGCCAAGCCCAGTGCACAGCCCATGCCAGGAACGCCGAAGCCCCTGGCCACGGGCTTTTGGTTGGTCATACTGGTCTGAACAGCTGCACCGGTTTCGAGCAATAAATACGGGGGTGAACCGTTAAAGGGCGTGATTTGCCAGGCGGAAAAAATGGCGTTACAACAGTTATTCCATACGCCCGAAACGCCCTGCGCCCATGATGAATTCAATGAACCGAGCGGTACCTGATCTCGCCATCCAGGGCATTCGCCAACTGATCAGCCAGCACGGCTTCGAAGCCGGCGCCGCGCTGCCCTCGCAGCGCGACCTGGCGGAGCAATTGGGGGTGAGCCGCGCGTCGCTGCGCGAGGCGTTGTCGACCCTCAGCGCCTTGGGGGTGGTCAGTATCCAGCCGGGCAAGGGCGTGTTCGTGCAAGCGCCGGGGGCGGGGCAGGCTGCACCCGCCGGGCTGGCCTGGCCGTTCGCGGCCCAGGCCACGCCCGAGGACATTTTCCAGCTGCGCTACGCCCTGGAAAGCTTCGCCGCGGGCCTGGCGGCCGTGCGCCTGAGCGCCGACGAACTGGACGGCCTGCAGGATAACGTCGAGGCCATGCGCGCCGAGCTGCGTGGTGGCGACTTCGAGGCCGCCGCGCGCCTGGACTTCGACTTCCACCGGCGCATCCTGGTGGCCAGCGGCAACCAGGCCATGGCCAGCATCCTGGTCGCCAGCGCCGATATCTTCCTGGAAAGCCAGAAGCTACCGTTCATCCGCGCCGAGCGGGCCATGGAGACCTGGCAAGAGCACCGCAAGATCCTTCGTGCCCTGGCGCGTCACGCCGCCGCACCGGCCTCCCGCGCCATGCAGGAACACATCCGCGCGGCGGCCCTGCGCACGGGCATTGCCTTCGTCGCGCCCTGATAGCGATTGGTTAAATCTGGAATCACTATAGTTAGAGACAATCATCATCGGCTTCCTGTAGGGCGCCTGTGCCGTTATGATGGGCGACGTTTTTCCAGAATTCGACCGCGGAGCCCGTTATGAGCAGCGACAAAATCGTGCACGTCACTGATGCAACCTTTGAGGAGCAAGTACTCAAGGCCAAGGGCCCTGTCCTCGTTGACTATTGGGCTGAGTGGTGTGGCCCATGCAAGATGATCGCACCCGTGCTGGACGAGATCGCCGGTACCTACGAAGGTAAAGTGACCATCGCCAAGCTGAACATCGACGACAACCAGGAAACCCCAGCCAAGCACGGCGTGCGTGGCATTCCTACGCTGATGCTGTTCAAGGACGGTGAAGTGGCAGCGACCAAGGTCGGCGCCCTGTCCAAGTCGCAATTGGCCGCTTTCCTGGATGCCAGCCTGTAATAGCGCTGAAATATCCAGTGGTAATAGCCCCGCACCTTGCGGGGCTTTTTCTTGGGCGAACGACTAGACGCCCAGAAATTCAGGTGTTACATTCGGCCTCGCACTAGTATCTCTAGCGCCCCCTGCAAGCCGTCGCCGACGCACTCCTACTCGAATTAGTACGCGATCCTGTCGCCTTCTCTGCGGCGCGGCCTCATTAAGCCCAAAGCTTAATTTCTCCCTCCATACATGATTACGTCATTCCCTTATGAACCTGACTGAACTCAAGCAAAAGCCGATTACCGATCTGCTCGAAATGGCCGAACAGATGGGCATAGAAAATATGGCCCGTTCGCGCAAGCAGGATGTGATTTTCTCCCTGTTGAAGAAACATGCCAAAAGCGGCGAGGAAATCTCCGGTGATGGCGTGCTGGAGATTCTCCAGGACGGCTTCGGCTTCCTGCGTTCGGCTGACGCTTCGTACCTCGCGGGCCCGGATGACATCTACGTCTCCCCAAGCCAGATCCGTCGCTTCAACCTGCGCACCGGCGACACCATCGTCGGCAAGATCCGCCCTCCAAAGGAAGGCGAGCGTTACTTCGCCCTGTTGAAAGTTGACACCATCAACTTCGACCGCCCGGAAAACGCCAAGAACAAGATTCTGTTCGAAAACCTGACGCCGCTGTTCCCGACCGTGCGCATGAAGATGGAAGCCGGCAACGGTTCCACCGAAGACCTCACCGGTCGTGTCATCGACCTGTGCGCGCCGATCGGCAAGGGCCAGCGTGGCCTGATCGTTGCTCCGCCGAAGGCGGGCAAGACCATCATGCTGCAGAACATCGCGTCGAACATCACGCGTAACAACCCTGAAGTTCACCTGATCGTGCTGCTGATCGACGAACGTCCGGAAGAAGTGACCGAAATGCAGCGCACCGTGCGCGGCGAAGTGGTTGCCTCCACCTTCGACGAGCCGCCAACCCGCCACGTGCAGGTTGCCGAAATGGTGATCGAGAAGGCCAAGCGCCTGGTCGAGCACAAGAAGGACGTGGTCATCCTGCTGGACTCCATCACCCGTCTGGCCCGTGCCTACAACACCGTCATCCCGAGCTCCGGCAAGGTACTGACCGGTGGTGTCGACGCCCACGCCCTGGAGAAGCCGAAGCGTTTCTTCGGCGCCGCGCGTAACATCGAGGAAGGCGGTTCGCTGACCATCATCGCCACCGCGCTGGTCGAGACCGGCTCGAAGATGGACGAAGTGATCTACGAAGAGTTCAAGGGTACCGGCAACATGGAACTGCCCCTGGACCGCAAGATTGCTGAGAAGCGCGTCTTCCCGGCCATCAACATCAACCGTTCCGGCACCCGCCGCGAAGAGTTGCTGACTGCCGACGACGAACTGCAGCGCATGTGGATCCTGCGCAAGCTGCTGCACCCGATGGACGAAGTCGCCGCCATCGAGTTCCTGGTCGACAAGCTGAAGCAGACCAAGACCAACGACGAGTTCTTCCTGTCGATGAAACGCAAGTAAGCACGCTTTTCAGCCTGCTTGAAAAAATGGCGCCCACCGGGGCGCCATTTTTTTTTACATTTTTTCGGAACTGATACACAGCCAGCCCTTCTATGATGCGATGCCCCCGATACCGGGGAACACAAGAAAACAAGGGACTGTCATGGCTGTACTGTCATACCGTCGCGACATCGACGGCCTGCGCGCGCTGGCTGTCCTGGTGGTCGTGCTCTTTCACTTCGGCATCACCGGGTTTTCCGGTGGGTTCGTCGGCGTGGACGTGTTTTTCGTCATTTCCGGTTTCCTGATCACCTCGATCATCTGGCGGCAACGCCAGGCGGGGCAGTTCAGCTTCCTCGACTTCTGGACCCGGCGGGCACGGCGCATCCTGCCGGCGCTGTGCGTGGTCATGCTGGCGAGCCTGGTCGCCGGCTGGTTCCTGCTGGCGCCGCATGACTACAGCGACCTGGGCCGCACCGTGCGCTACCAGGCCATGTTCGCTTCCAACATCCTGTTCCGCCGCGAGGATGGCTACTTCGACACGGCTTCGGACCTCAAGCCGCTGCTGCACACCTGGTCGCTGTCGGTGGAAGAGCAGTTCTACATCGTCTTTCCGTTGCTGCTGGGGCTGCTGATGCGCTGGGCCCCGCGCTGGCGCTTGTGGTTGCTGGGGCTTGCGCTGCTGTCCCTGGGCATGAGCACCTGGGCGGTGAAGCACGACCCTTCGGCGGCGTTCTTCCTGCTGCCCCTGCGTGCCTGGGAGCTGCTGGCGGGCGCCCTGCTGGCCGTGGCGCCGGTGGCGCAGAGCCGCCGCGCGCCATGGCTTTACCAGGCGGCCAGCCTGGTTGGGCTGGCCATGCTGCTGGCGGCCACCCTGCTGTTCGATGCTGCCACGCCGTTCCCTGGCCCGGCGGCACTGTTGCCGGTGCTGGGCACCGTGTTGCTGATCTGGGCCAATGGCGCCCACGCTACCTGGGTTGCCCGCCTGCTGGGCACGCGGCTGCTGGTGGGTATCGGGCTGCTCTCCTATTCCTGGTACCTGTGGCACTGGCCGGTCCACGTGTTCGCCAGCTACGCGGCGGTGGATGGCCTGGGTGGCTGGCAGGTGGCCGGGTTGCTGGCGCTCAGCCTGGTGCTGGCCTATGCCAGCTGGCGCTGGGTTGAGCAGCCGCTGCGCCAGGCCAGGCCCACCGCCACGCCGCGGCAGGTGCTGGCGGGCGCGCTGGTGGTGCTGGTGACGATGAGCCTGGCGGGCCAGGCCCTGCGCTGGACCGACGGAATTCCCTCGCGCCTGCCTGAACAGGCGCTCAGGTATGCCCAGGCGAAGGAATGGGAGGGCGGTGAACGTGACTGCCTGTCCGGTTTCGAGGACTCCAAGCCAGTCTGCCGGCTGGGCCCGCAAGGGCAGGGCGTGCCGGCGACGCTGATATGGGGGGACAGCCATGCGGCCGGCATGGGCCCCGCGCTGAAAATAGCCGCCGAGCAGCACGCCACGCCGGTGTCGCTGGCCGCCAAGTCGGGGTGCATTCCAGTACCGGGCCTTGAAACCAAGCCCGGCTGCCAGGCGTTCAACCAGCGCATGCTGGCCTTGACCGACACCCCGGGGGTGAGCGATGTGGTGCTGGCGGCGCGCTGGAGCCTGTACCTTTACGGGGAAGAGGACGGCGACACCACCTACATGCTGCACGACCCTCATTCTGGCAAGGCTGACCGCGCGTACGCCGAACAGCAGTTGGCGCAGCGGTTGGGCACGCTGGTGACGCTGCTGCGCCAGCATGGCCACCGGGTGTGGCTGGTGGCCGAGGTGCCGCTGCAGAAGCAACCGGTGCCCTGGCGCCTGACACGGCTGGCCATGCTCGGCCGGTCGGCGGCCGATGACGGCCGGCCCGTGGCCGAGCATTTGGCGCGCCAGGCATTCATTCACCAGCTGTTTGGGGGCCTTGCGGCCCGGGACGCTGGTGTGCGGGTGATCGATCCCACGGCGCTGTTCTGCGCCCGGGGCGGCATCTGCCGGGTCGAAAGCAATGGCCAATCGCTCTATATGGATACCAATCATTACGGCGATGCGGCGGCCACCTACCTGCAACCGCTGCTGGCGCCGCTGTTCACGGGGGCAGCGGCGGCCCATGCCAACGCGCAAATCCAGGCCAATTCTGCAGATTGACGGTTCGGCGGCTGCCAGCCGTCGCCGGAGCAGGTACGATGTACGCCTATTTTACGAGTGGCATGGTCAATGAAATTCAAGGATCTTCGGGATTTCGTGCAGCAGCTTGAGCAGCGCGGAGAGTTGAAACGCATCCAGGTGCCGATTTCGCCGGTGCTGGAAATGACTGAAGTCTGCGATCGCACCCTGCGCAGCAAGGGCCCGGCGCTGCTGTTCGAAAAGCCCACCGGCTACGACATTCCGGTGCTGGGCAACCTGTTTGGCACCCCCGGCCGCGTGGCCCTGGGCATGGGCGCCGAAGACGTCAGCGAGCTGCGTGAAATCGGCAAGCTGCTGGCGTTCCTCAAGGAGCCCGAGCCGCCCAAGGGGCTGAAGGACGCTTGGTCCAAGCTGCCGATCTTCAAGAAGATCATTGCCATGGCCCCCAAGGTGGTCAAGGACGCCGCGTGCCAGGAAGTGGTCATCGAGGGCGATGACGTCGACCTGGGCATGCTGCCGGTGCAGACCTGCTGGCCGGGCGACGTCGCGCCGCTGATCACCTGGGGCCTGACCGTTACCCGTGGGCCGAACAAGGATCGCCAGAACCTGGGCATCTACCGCCAGCAGGTCATTGGCCGCAACAAGGTCATCATGCGCTGGCTGAGCCACCGTGGCGGCGCACTGGACTACCGCGAATGGTGCGAGAAGCACCCGGGCCAGCCGTTCCCGGTCTCGGTGGCCCTGGGCGCCGACCCGGCGACCATCCTTGGCGCCGTGACCCCGGTGCCCGACAGCCTGTCGGAATACGCCTTCGCCGGCCTGCTGCGCGACAACCGCACCGAGTTGGTGAAGTGCCGTGGCAACGACCTGCAGGTGCCGGCCAGCGCTGAGATCGTCCTGGAAGGGGTCATTCACCCTGGCGAGATGGCCGACGAAGGTCCCTATGGCGACCATACCGGCTACTACAACGAGGTCGACAGCTTCCCGGTGTTTACCGTGGAGCGCATCACCCACCGTATCAAGCCGATCTACCACAGCACCTACACCGGCCGGCCGCCGGATGAGCCGGCGATCCTGGGCGTGGCGCTGAACGAGGTGTTCGTGCCGATCCTGCAGAAGCAGTTCCCGGAGATCACCGACTTCTACCTGCCGCCCGAAGGCTGTTCCTACCGCATGGCGGTGGTGACCATGAAGAAGCAGTACCCCGGCCACGCCAAGCGGGTGATGCTGGGCGTGTGGTCGTTCCTACGACAGTTCATGTACACCAAGTTTGTTATCGTCACCGACGACGACATCAACGCGCGGGACTGGAACGACGTGATCTGGGCTATCACCACGCGCATGGACCCCAAGCGCGACACGGTGATGATCGACAACACCCCGATCGACTACCTGGACTTCGCCTCGCCGGTATCGGGCCTGGGCTCGAAGATGGGCCTGGACGCCACCCACAAGTGGCCCGGCGAAACCACCCGTGAGTGGGGGCGCGTGATCGTCAAGGACGACGCCGTTACCAAACGCATCGATGAACTGTGGAACCAGCTAGGAATAGATTGATGCGCGTAACCTTGCAGCCATCGGGCGCGGTGCTGGACACGCTACCCGGCGAACGAATCCTGGAAGCCGCCCAGCGCCTGGGCCACGAGTGCCCGCAAAGCTGCCGCAATGGCAATTGCCACGTGTGCTCGGCGTTGCTGGTGGAAGGCCGTGTGCGCCAGGACGGGGAAGAGCGCGACCACGGTGAAATCTACACCTGCATCGCCGAGCCCCTGGAAGATTGCGTAGTGCTGTGGGACGGCGTGCTGGCCCTGGGCGAGCTGCCGGTGCGCAGCCTCGCCTGCCAGCTCAGCGACTGTACCCCTGTGGGTGGCGACGTCTGGCGCGTGCGCCTGCGCGCGCCGGCCGGCAAGCCGCCGCGCTACCATGCCGGACAGTACCTGATGATCGAGCGCGAGAACGGCGACAAATCGGCGTTTTCCCTGGCCTCGGCGCCCCACAGCGGCCGCGACCTGGAACTGCACGTGCTGGTGCGCGAAGCCAGCGCCCAGAGCCTGGTCGAGCAGCTGCAGCGCAACCGCATGGCCCGCGTGGAACTGCCGTTCGGCGACACCCACCTGGCCGAGTTGCCGGACGGCCCGCTGGTGCTGATCGCCGCTGGCACCGGCATGGCGCAGATGCACAGCCTGATCGAGCATTGCCGCGCCAAGGGCTTCAAGCACCCGGTGCACCTGTACTGGGGCGTGCGCCGGCCTGAAGACTTCTATCAGCTTGAGCATTGGGAAGAGTGGAAGGCGCTGCCCAACCTGTTCCTGCACCAGGTGGTCAGCGACCTCTGCGGCTGGGAAGGCCGTTGCGGCATGCTGCACGAGGCGGTCTGTGAAGACATTACCGACCTGGCTGGCGTGCACGTCTACGCCAGCGGCTCGCCGGCCATGATCTACGCCACCCTGGACGCCCTGGTGGCGGCAGGCATGGATGCGCACCAGATGCGTGCCGACGTGTTCGCCTACGCGCCCCGTCCCTGAGCGCAAGGTCAAAAACGCACGCCGACGTTGACCATGGTCGCGGCCAACCCCAGCAACACCACTTCCCCGGTCACCGGCCCCCAGTGGGCGCCGATGCCGGGGATCACCGCCGGCGCGACGCCGAAGCGGTTCAAGGGCAGCTTGTCCCGGTAATTTCCCTTGTAGCCATGGATCACCCCTGCGCTGAGCTTGTAGTACAGCGCGGAGTCCGGCACGTCGAAGCGCTTGCCTGCGTAGGCGTAGAACGACCGCTGGCTGAAGGAGTTGCGGAAGGTAGCGCCGCCCGCCAGCCAGCCGGACGCCAGGTTGCGCTCCAGGCCGACCAGGTCCTGATGGTTGTTGTACTGGCCGTTGCTGGCGAAGTGGCGGGTCAGCACGCTGCCTTGCAACAGCCAGAAGTCATCGCTTGCGGCAATTGCAGGGGGCGCCCAGGCTGCCAGTGCGGCTGGCAGCACGCGGGCGAGGGTGCTGAGGGGAAATTTCATGATCATTGACCGCTATCTATCGGAAGCGTGCTTTTTCGCTCATATCGATAGGAAGTTTCTAGACGTGAAACTTCTGAATATTTCGTAGGAAAGTTTACATGTGTCTTGGCTGCACTATTCTCAGGCAATAGCAGGGGCAACTTCACTGGGCGCAAGTGCCACTTCGGTGCGCAGTTGTGCTGTGTGGCCCACTTCGGTGCTTTATAACCAACGCCAGTCGAGTTGCTTATAAGCGTTTGCAAGGGCTTGTTTTTCTGAGGTTATCTGCCGTACGGTAACAGCGGGGCTGTAGCAATCGGTTAAAGTGAGTCGGCCTTGTCGATTCACGGGGATATCAGGCGACGACTATGTCGGCTATCGAAACTGCACACTTCAACGAGGTCTACCCACCTTCGCTCGACCTCGGGCCGCAATTGACCCACGAGCAACTGGTGCACTCCCTCCAAACCACCATGGCGCGCCATAAGGGCGGGCCGGTCTGGCTGTTTGCCTACGGTTCGCTGATCTGGCGGCCGGAGTGCAGCGCGGTGGAGCGCCGCCGTGCACGGGTGCATGGTTACCACCGCGGCCTGTACCTGTGGTCCCACGAGCACCGCGGCACGCCGGAACGCCCCGGGCTGGTGTTCGGCCTGGACCGCGGCGGTTCCTGCAGCGGCTTTGCCTACCGCCTGCCGCAGGAACAACTGCAGGATTCGTTGCTGGCGCTGTGGCAGCGGGAGATGCCCTATCCGTCCTACCGACCGCACTGGCTCAATTGCCGCCTTGAAGACGGCACCAAGGTGCAGGCGCTGGGCTTCGTGCTTGAGCGGCACCTGCCCAGCTACGCGGGCAACCTGCCCGACAACCTCTTGAGCCACATCCTGGAAAGCGCCAGCGGCCGGTTCGGCAGCACCCTGGACTACGTGCAGCAGACCATCAGCGCCCTGCGCAGCCACGAAATGCCCGACCGCAACCTGGAGGCGCGCATCAAGCGCTGCCATTCGCGCGAGGGTTAGGCGCCGGCCGCCGGTGGTATCAGTTCCTTGTACATGCCCTGCACCGCTGCCACTGGCGCGGCCAGGCCGATGGCCGGCGTGAAGGGCGCGCCGCCGATGGCCGAGAAGGGCGCCCACTGGGTGCCATGGCTGACTGCACGCTCGTTCTTGTCGGCTTCGGTGACATACGTGTAGCTGTACTTGCGCATGTTGGCGTACCAGGCGTCGTGGATATGCATGGTGTCGTGGGCCTGCTTGAGCGCTGCCGCGTCCAGCTTCAGGCACTTTTGCAGTTCGACGCCCCAGCGCTGCAGGCAGGTTTCTGCCAGGTGCCGCACCACCATCCCCGGCTCAGGCAACGCCTTGGCGCCCGCCACGCCGTCTTCGGCGGCATTGCCCACCAGGGTGGCGTGCCGCCCTGGCATCGGGTAGACGCCGACCCTGGTGTTGCCGGTGACCTTGGGGATGACGCAAGCGAAGCCCTTCGAGCGTTCGTCCCGGGCGTAAAACCCGACGTATTCGCGCACATTGCTGCCCAGGTTGACGCGCTCTGGCTGAAAGTTGAACAACCCCGGCACTGGGTCAATGGCGAAGATATTCACCGGGATATGCTTGAGGGCCGGGTCCTTGAGCATGGCGTTGGCCAGCATGTGGCAGCTGATGCCACCGCGGCTCCAGCCCACCAGGTTGACCTGGCTGGGTATTTTGCCGCCCTTGCGGAATTGGTTGACGATCTGTTGTTGCAGCTGCTGTGGGGTGGGGTTGCGGTCGCCGTAGTCATATATCCGCGCCCAGAAGCTGCCCTTGACCTGGACATCCTGGATAGGCACCCCGGCCTTCTTGAGCGCCTGGTAATCGGCTTCGTTAAGTTTGTCGCGCTGCCATTCGAACTCGCCCTTGATCATGTTCAAGGCATGGCGCACGTTGGTCTCCCAGCCCTTGCCGAATGCCGGGCCGGCGTAGGGATGGTCCTGGGACTCGACGGTCAGTGTGTCGGCTTGCAGGTTGCCGCTGCCGGGGCCGTCGACGATGATCCAGTCGGCGAACTCGCGGCCCAGGCTATTGGCGGCCAGGGTGGAAACCAGCTCGCCGTTCCAGTAGTTGGGGTGGTGGTTGTCAAAGCAGGTGGCGCTGGTACCACAGAAATACACAGTAAAGACACTCATGGTGAACTCCCTTTCGATGAGGTTGCAACCAGGCGGTTGCGGCGCTCAGTTCAACCTCATCAAGGGGAAGGCACCATTCAGAATCGTTTCCTGAACGGGAACGACTCACCGCACGGCGATTACCAGCTTGCCTACGGCCTGGCGATGGGCCAGCGCGTGGATGGCAGCACCTGCTTCAGCCAGGGGGTAGGTGGCCGAAACCAGCGGCTTGAGCTTGCCCTCGGCAAACCACTGGAACAGCGCCTTGAAGTTGGCCGCGTTGTCCTGCGGCTGGCGCTGGGCGAACGAGCCCCAGAACACCCCCACCACGGCTGCGCCCTTGAGCAGTGCCAGGTTCACCGGCAGCTCGGGGATGCGCCCGCTGGCGAAGCCCACCACTAGCAGGCGGCCGTTCCAGGCGATGGAGCGCACGGCCTGGTCGAACAGGTCGCCGCCCACCGGGTCGTAGATTACGTCGACGCCGTTGCCGCCGGTCAGGCGCTTGATCTCATCCTTGAGGCTGGTTTCGCTGTAGTTGATCAGTTCGTCGGCACCGGCGGCCTTGGCCACCGCCAGCTTGTCGGCGCTGCTGGCCGCGGCAATCACGCGGGCGCCCATGGCCTTGCCGATTTCCACCGCCGCCAGGCCCACGCCACCGGAGGCGCCCAGCACCAGCAGGGTTTCGCCCGGTTGCAGGTTGGCGCGCTGCTTGAGGGCGTGCATGGAGGTGCCGTAGGTCATGCTGAAAGCCGCGGCGGTCTGGTAGTCCATGCCGTCGGGAATCGCCATGACGTTGTAGCCGGGCACGGCGATTTCCTCGGCGAAGCTGCCCCAGCCGGTCAGGCCCATCACCCGGTCGCCCACCTTCAGGTGGCTGACGTTCTCGCCTACCGCGCGCACCACGCCTGCCGCCTCACCGCCGGGGGCGAAGGGGAAGGGTGGCTTGAACTGGTATTTGCCCTCGATGATCAGCGTGTCGGGAAAGTTGACCCCGGCGGCGTGCACCTCCACCAGCACTTCGTTCTTCTTGATCGCCGGGCTGGCGATGTCTTCCAATACCAGGGTCTCGGCGGGGCCGAAGGCTTTGCACAGCACAGCTTTCATCGGGCTATTCCTTTGCAGGTTGTGGCCGATAAGTGTAGGTGTGACGAATGTGCGGTCAACGAGCATGCCCCCAGCTGATAGGCGTCCATAAGCGCCGGCCCGTGGGTTATCTTGTTATGCTTGCGCCAACAGAATGAGGAACGAATTTGTGAAAGCGTGGATCTTGATGGCGTTGGCCCTGACGCTGCCCGTGTCGGCGGCCATGGCCGAGGAAGGCAAGGAAGAGGGCGGCCCACCGAAAGTGAGCTACATCACCCTGAGCCCGCCCTTTGTGGGCAACTACGCGCTGGACGGCAGCCCGCGCCTGCACGTGTACAAGGCCGACGTGGCCCTGCGCGTGACCGGCCCCGAGGCGGAAGCCGCGGTGAAACACCAGGACCCGCTGATCCGCAACCAGCTGGTGGCGCTGTTCTCCCAGCAGACCGTGGACTCGATGAGCAACGTCGAGTCCAAGGAAAAGCTGCGCCAGGAAGCGCTCAAGCAGGTGCAACAGGTCATGACCAGCGAAGAGGGCAAGCCCATGGTCGAGGACTTGCTGTTCAACAACCTGATCGTGCAGTAAGCCTCAGCGCAGCGCCAGCACCGCCGCCCATTGTTCGGCGGTCACTGGCATCACCGACAGCCGGCTGCCCTTTTGTACCAGCGGCAACTCGGCCAGCGCCGTTTGCTGCTTGAGGTAGCCCAGGCCCAGCACCTTGGCGAAGGTTTCGACGTGGCTCACGTCCACCGCGCTCCAGGGGTTCTTGTCGGCGTTGGCGCGGGCATCGTGGTAGGCGCTTGCCGGGTCCAGGGCCGTGGGGTCTTCATAGGCCGCCGCGCTGATGCGGGCGATGCCGGCGATGCCCGGCTCCGGGCAGCTGGAGTGGTAGAAGAAGAACTCGTCGCCCACGGCCATTGCGCGCAGGAAATTGCGTGCCTGATAGTTGCGCACCCCATCCCAGCGGGTATCGCCCAGGCGGGCCAAGTCCTTGATGGAGAGCTCGTCGGGCTCTGATTTCATCAGCCAATAGGCCATCTTTGCTGCTCCAAATTTGAAACAAAAATTGTCAGTGTGGCGTTTTCAATACAACCCGACAGTCGGTTGGCGCCAGCGTTGCGTGTCGCGTCATGTTGCCGCAGAATGCGCGCATTTTACGCTTCACATAATTACCGGGCCATCTTCAAGCCAAAGCGCCCGACTTCATCACGACTTGCCTGAGGGGGGCAATTGATGCGCCGCAAACCGGATTTGCTATGGATTTTGGTCATTTTGTTCGGTTTGGGTGTCGTGACCACGGGTTACGCGCAGACCCTGTGGGACCGCAAGGCCAATGCCCCTGTGGAAGTGAACGCGCCCGTCCAGTACCGCTGATTGCAGCGTGAAAAAAGGCCCATCGGCATGCCGATGGGCCTTTTTTTGTGCCTGCAGGGTTACGCCAGGTACCAGCGTTTATCCGACACGGTGCCCTGCAACGGCACGTCCCAACTGGCCTGCGCCAGCCGCTCCACCTTCTGGCACTCATGGGCCAGGCCCAGCAGCACCGGCTTGTGCCACGCACCGCGGCGGCTGCGGTAGGCCAGGCTGCGGTCGTAGAAGCCACCGCCCATGCCCAGCCGGCCGCCCACTTCGTCAAAGCCCACCAGCGGCAGCAGGATCAGGTCCAGCGCCCAGATCACCCGTTGGCGCGCCGGGTTGATGTGCGGTTCGGGAATACGGAAGCGGTTGCGACGATATGCCTCACCTGCGCGCACCTGCTGGAACACCATTTTGGTCCGTGGCCAGGCGCTGAGCACCGGCAAATAGGTTTTCTTGCCCCGGCGCTGGGCTTCGGCCAGCAGCAGGCGTGGGTCTATTTCGCTGTCGTTGGGCAGGTATAGGGCCACGTGGCGGGCGCGCCGGAACAGCGGGTGCTGGGCCAGCTGGCGGTACAGCCCGCGGGCGGCTTCACGTTGTTGCGCAGGGGTCAGTGCCCGTCGGGCATCGCGCAGCAGGCGGCGCAATTGAGGGCGTGAAAGTGGTGCGGATTCGGTCATGGCGAAGGCCATCCAGAAGCGCCCGGGCCGCGCGGGGCGGCGGGGCGGATACCCATGCCGGCAAGGCCTGGCAGGGGCAAGTAATGCGAGACTCCCCGACGAACCGCTGTCGGTGTAGCCCTTGAACCCGAAAGTTCAAGGTGGAGATTGCAGGAGGCGTTAAGGCTTTCCGTCAAGCGGACATGCGCACCGGCCTCAGCGTGCAACCCCCGTGGTTGTGCGTATCGGCTCAGGGACATGACCGACTGGCAAGCACTCCAGGGAGCGGCGCAAGTATACCCGAAACAACCAGAATGTTTCAGCCCCGGGTTTCATCCTGATCAGTGGCGAGCACCAGGTCGACGCGTTCGAGCAGGTCGCGGACCTGTTCGCGGGTGGAACCGCTGGCGGCGATGTCGGGGGTTTCCTGCTTGTGCAACAGGTCATGGGTAATGTTCAGTGCAGCCATCACGGCGATGCGGTCGGCGCCGATGACCTTGCCGCTGCTGCGGATCTCGCGCATCTTGCCGTCCAGGTAGCGCGCGGCGCTGACCAGGTTGCTGCGCTCCTCGGGGGGGCAGATGATCGAGTATTCCTTGTCGAGGATCTGAACAGTGACGCTATTGCTTGAACTCATGAGTCTTGCTCCAGGGCCTTGAGGCGCGAAATCATCGATTCGACCTTGTGCCGGGCGATTTCGTTTTTTTCTATGAGGTGTGCGCGCTCCTCGCGCCAGGATTTTTCCTGAGCTAGTAGGAGTCCGTTTTGGCGTTTTAGTTGCTCGACTCGGTCGATCAATTGCTCGAGTCGGCCCATCAGCGCTTGCAGGTCGTTCTGTTCCATGGGGTCCCGTTCGCTACAATCAGTGAGTGGCGCAAGGCCTTGCACGTTAACGAGTTGGCCGCGTCGATGGTCTTGGCGCGCCTGCCGGTGCTAGGATACAAGGTCTTCATTCTAGTCATTGCGCCGCCTGGCGCCTAGTTGCCATGTCTATTCAGAAATCCCCGTATCAAGGCTTTGCCGACCTGCTCAACGCTGGCGGTCACCCCGTTTCCCCTGCCGAGCTGCATGGCTTGCTGCTGGGCCGTAGCTGCGCTGGCGCCGACTTCGACGCCGAAGGCTGGCTGGCGGACGCCGCGCTGTCGCTGGACACCGAACCTGCCGAGAACGTGCGCAACGCGCTGGTTGGCCTGCAGGCCATGGTCCAAGGCGAGCTCACCGGCGAAGACGTGACCATCGTCATCCTGCTGCCTAGCGACGACGCGCCGCTGACCGAGCGTGCCACCGCCCTGGGCCAATGGTGCCAAGGCTTCCTCACCGGCTTCGGCCTGCACTCGGGTGGCAAGAACCTGAGCCAGGAAGCCCAGGAAATCCTCCAGGACATGGACGCCATTTCCCAGGTGCAGGAAGCGCTGGAAGAATCCGAAGACGCCGAAAGCGACTACATGGAAGTGATGGAATACCTGCGCGTGGCGCCGATGCTGCTGTTCACCGAATGCGCCAAGCCAGTGGCGGCTGCCAAGCCTTCCCTGCACTGATGCGAAAAGGGGCCCACCTGTGCCAGTAATCCACATCCCGAAGTCGGAATATGCGCGTCGGCGCAAGGCTCTGATGGCGCAGATGGAGCCCAACAGCATCGCCATCCTGCCGGCGGCTGCCGTGGCCATTCGCAACCGCGACGTGGAGCACGTGTATCGCCAGGACAGCGACTTCCAGTACCTGAGCGGCTTCCCCGAGCCCGAGGCGGTGATTGCCCTGATCCCCGGCCGCGAGCACGGCGAATACGTGCTGTTCTGCCGCGAGCGCAACCCCGAGCGTGAGCTGTGGGATGGCTTGCGGGCCGGCCAGGAAGGCGCCATTCGTGACTACGGCGCCGACGATGCCTTCCCTATCACCGATATCGACGACATCCTGCCCGGCCTGATCGAAGGCCGCGACCGGGTGTACACGGCCATGGGCAGCAACACCGAATTCGACCGGCACCTGATGGAGTGGATCAACGTCATTCGCTCCAAGGCCGACCTGGGTTCGCAGCCGCCCGAAGAGTTCGTGGCGCTGGACCACCTGTTGCATGACATGCGCCTGTACAAGTCGGCCAACGAGGTGAAGGTCATGCGCCATGCCGCGCAGATCTCTGCCCGTGCCCATGTGCGCGCCATGCAGGCGTGCCGCGCCGGCCTGCACGAGTTCAGCCTGGAAGCCGAACTGGACTACGAATTCCGCAAGGGCGGGGCGAAGATGCCGGCCTATGGCTCCATCGTCGCCTCGGGCCGCAACAGCTGCATCCTCCACTATCAGGAGAATGACGCGCTGCTCAAGGACGGCGACCTGGTGCTGATCGACGCTGGCTGCGAGATCGACTGCTACGCCAGCGACATCACCCGCACCTTCCCGGTCAGCGGCGTGTTCTCGCCCGAGCAGAAGGCCATCTACGAGCTGGTGCTCAAGTCCCAGGAGGCAGCCTTTGCCGCCATCGGCCCGGACCGCCACTGGAATGAGGCCCACGAGGCCACCGTGCGGGTGATCACCCAAGGGCTGGTGGAGCTGGGCCTGCTGGAAGGCGAGGTCAATGAACTGATCGTCACCGAGGCCTACCGCGCCTTCTACATGCACCGTGCCGGCCACTGGCTGGGCATGGACGTGCACGACGTCGGCGACTACCGCGTGGGCGGCGAATGGCGCGTGCTGGAGCCGGGCATGACCCTGACGGTGGAGCCGGGCATCTACATCAGCCCCGACAACACCCGCGTGGCGAAGAAATGGCGCGGCATTGGCGTGCGCATCGAAGACGACGTGGTGGTAACCCGCAGTGGTTGCGACATCCTGACCGGCGACGTGCCCAAGACCGTCGCCGAAATCGAAGCCTTGATGGCTCAAGCACGTACCGAGGCCGCATGAACCGCGTCAATCTGGCAATCATCGGCGGCGGCCTGGTCGGCGCCAGCCTGGCCCTGGCCCTGCAGGCCGGCGCCAAGGCGCGCGGCTGGAAGATCATGCTGATCGAGCCGTTCGCCCCTGGCGACAGCTACCAGCCCAGCTACGACGCACGCTCTTCGGCGCTGTCGTTCGGCACCCGGCAGATCTACGAGCGCCTGGGCCTGTGGCAGCACATTCACCGCCGCGCCGAGCCGATCCGGCAAATCCATGTGTCCGACCGCGGGCGCTTCGGTGTCACCCGCCTGACCGCGCTGGAAGAAGGCGTGCCGGCCCTGGGCTACGTGGTGGAGAACGCCTGGCTGGGCCAATGCCTGTGGCAGGCGCTGGACCCAGAGGTGGTGAGCTGGCGTGTGCCCGCCGAGGTCACCCGCCTTCAGGTGCGCGAGGACGGCTACCGCCTGACCCTCAACGACGACACCAGCCTGGACTGCGACCTGGCAGTGCTGGCCGATGGCGGCCGTTCCGGCCTGCGCGAGCAGCTGGGCATCGGCGTGCGCCGCCGGCCCTATGACCAGAGCGCGCTGATCGCCAACATCAGCCCCAGCCAGCCCCATGAAGGCCTGGCGTTCGAACGCTTCACCGACGACGGCCCCATGGCCCTGCTGCCGCTGCCCGACAACCGCTGCGCGCTGGTGTGGACCCGCCTGGGCATGGACGCCCAGCGCCTGGCCGAGATCGACGAGCGCGCGTTCCTCAAGGAACTGCAAGGCGTGTTCGGCTATCGCCTGGGCACCTTACAGCAGGTCGGCGTGCGCCACCTGTACCCGCTGACCCTGGTAGAAGCCGAAGAGCAGGTACGGCCACACCTGGTGGTGCTCGGCAACGCCGCCCACGCCCTGCACCCCATCGCCGGCCAGGGTTTCAACCTGTCGCTGCGGGACGTGCAGGCGCTGGCCGACACCCTGCTGGCCAGCCAGGCGCCGCTGGGCGACTTCGCCACCTTGCAGCGCTACCGCGCCAGCCAGCGCGCCGACCAGGACCTGACCGTGGGCTTCTCCGACAAGGTCACCCGCCTGTTCGGTTCCTCCCAGCCGCTGGTGGCCGCCGGGCGCAACCTGGGCCTGCTGGGCCTGGACCTGCTACCGCCGGCCAAGCGCTGGTTCGCCCGCCAGGCCATGGGCCTGGGCACCCGCGCAGATATGCAGGGTTGAGCATGGCCGCGTCGTTTTACTCCCCCATCAACCCCGTGGAACAGGCTTGAAGCATGGAAATGCGTGCAGATCTGGTAGTAGTCGGCGCCGGCATGGTGGGCAGCGCCCTGGCCCTGGCGTTGCAGAACAGCGGCCTGGAAATCCTGGTGGTCGACGGCAGCCCTCTCAGCGTCAAGGCGTTCGACGCCCAGGCGCCGTTCGAACCGCGCGTCAGCGCCCTTTCGGCCGCCAGCCAGCGGGTGCTTGAGCGCCTGGGTGCCTGGCAGGGCATTGCCCGCCGTCGCGCCTGCGCCTACGGCGACATGAGCGTGTGGGATGGCAGCGGCACCGGCCACATTCACTTCAGCGCCGCCAGTGTGCATGCCGAAACCCTCGGCCACATCGTCGAGAACCGCGTGGTCCAGGATGCGCTGCTGGAGCAACTGCACGACAGCGACATCGGCCTGCTGGCCAACGCGCGCCTGGAACAGCTGCGCCGCTCCGGTGACGACTGGCTGCTGACCCTGGCCGACGGCCGCACCGTGCGCGCGCCGCTGGTGGTGGCTGCCGACGGCGCCCATTCCGCCGTGCGCCGCCTGGCCGGCTGCGAAACTCGCGAGTGGGATTACCTGCACCACGCCATCGTCACCAGCGTGCGCTGCGCGCAACCGCACCAGCGCACCGCCTGGCAGCGCTTCACCGACGACGGCCCGCTGGCCTTCCTGCCGCTGGAGCATGCCGACCAACAGCACTGGTGCTCGATCGTCTGGTCGACCACGCCCAAGGAAGCCGAGCACCTGATGGCGCTGGATGACGATGCCTTCTGCGCCCAACTGGAGCGTGCCTTCGAAGGCCGCCTGGGCAAGGTGGAGCACGCCGACAAGCGCCTGTGCGTGCCGCTGCGCCAGCGCCACGCCAAGCGCTACGTGGCAGAAGGCCTGGTGCTGATCGGCGACGCCGCCCACACCATTCACCCGTTGGCGGGGCAGGGCGTGAACCTGGGCTTCCTCGATGCTGCGGTGCTGGCCGAAGAGCTGCTGCATGCCAACGGCCGTGGCGAACGCCTGGCCGACGTGCGCGTGCTCAGCCGCTACGAACGTCGGCGCATGCCCCACAACCTGGCGTTGATGGCGGCCATGGAAGGCTTCGAACGGCTGTTCCAGGCCGACCCGCTGCCGGTGCGCTGGTTGCGCAACAGCGGCCTGAAGTGGGTCGAGCAAATGCCCGAAGCCAAGGCGCTGTTCGTGCGCCAGGCGCTGGGTTTGAGCGGCGACCTGCCAGCGCTGGCAAAACCCCTGTAGCAGCGGCCGCAGGCCGCGTCCATGGCGCCGCGTTGTGCCCGGCACACCGCGGTGAATCCGGACGCCGCCTTCGGCAGCTGCTACGGGAACATGGGAACTTCTGGGAAACATCTGGAAACTTCTTGCTTTCGACTTCGATTGAGATGGCAAATGCGTTTCTCTACCATTTGCCCCACATTCGATTTCGGGGTCTATTTCCATGCTGCCTTCCAAGCGCGTTTTCATTGCCCTGGCCCTCAGCCTGTTCGCCCATGAAGCTCGCGCCGCCGATGCAGTGGTGGTGTATTCCTCGCGTATCGACGAGCTGATCAAGCCGGTCTTCGACGCCTACACCGCCAAGACCGGGGTGCCGATCAAGTTCATCACCGACAAGGAAGCGCCGCTGATGCAGCGCATCAAGGCAGAGGGCGAGCACGCCACCGCCGACCTGTTGCTGACCGTGGACGCCGGCAACCTCTGGCAGGCCGAGCAGATGGGCATCCTGCAGCCGCTGCAATCGGGGGTCATCGACACCAACATCCCGCCGCAGTACCGCGCCGCCAGCCATGAGTGGACCGGCCTGAGCCTGCGCGCGCGAACCATCGCCTACTCCACCGACCGGGTCAAACCCGCCGACCTGTCCACCTACGAGGCCCTGGCCGACAAGCAATGGGAAGGCCGCCTGTGCCTGCGCACGGCGAAGAAGGTCTACAACCAGTCGCTGACCGCCACGCTGATCGAGACCCACGGCGAGGCGCAGACCGAGGCCATCCTCAAGGGCTGGGTCAACAACCTGTCCACCGACGTGTTCTCCGACGACATCGCCGTGCTGCAGGCCATCAAGGCTGGCCAGTGCGACGTGGGCATCGTCAACACCTACTACTACGGGCGCCTGCACCGCCAGGACCCGCAGCTGCCAATCAAGCTGTTCTGGCCCAACCAGGAAGACCGTGGCGTGCACGTGAACCTGTCGGGCATCGGCCTGACGCGCCACGCGCCGCACCCCGAGGCGGCCAAGGCGTTGGTCGAGTGGATGACCGGCCCCGAGGCGCAGAAGATCTTCGCCGACACCAACCAGGAATTCCCCGCCAACCCCAGCGTCGAGCCTTCGGCGGAAGTGGCGGGCTGGGGTACGTTCAAGGCCGACACCTTGCCGGTCGAGGTGGCGGGCAAGCGCCAGGCCGAGGCCATTCGCCTGATGGACCGTGCCGGCTGGAACTGACCGGCCCGTGAACCAGCGCCGCTGGTACCTGCCGGTCTTCGCCATGGCAGCGCTGGTGCTGTTGCCGCTCAGTGTGCTGCTGTTGTCCTGGCAGAGCATCGACGCTGGCATCTGGCAGCACCTGTGGGCCACGCAGTTGCCACGCCTGCTGGGCAACACCCTGACCCTGCTGACTGGCGTCGGCATCGGCGTGACCCTGCTGGGCGTGAGCCTGGCCTGGCTCACCAGCCTGTGCCAGTTCCCAGGCCGGCGCTGGCTGGACTGGGCGCTGATGCTGCCGTTCGCGATCCCCGCCTATGTGCTGGCATTCGTTTTTGTGGGCCTGCTGGACTTCGCAGGGCCGGTGCAGACGCTACTGCGTGAATGGTTCGGCAGCGGCCTGCGGCTGCCGCGGGTGCGTTCCACCGGCGGCGTGATCATCGTGCTGGTGCTGGTGTTCTACCCGTACGTGTACCTGCTGGCGCGCACGGCGTTCCTGGCCCAGGGTCGTGGCCTGATGGAGGCGGCGCGAGTGCTGGGGCACACGCCCTGGCAGGCGTTCTGGCGCGTAGCCCTGCCCATGGCGCGGCCCGCCATCGGCGCCGGCATTGCCTTGGCGATGATGGAAACCCTGGCCGATTTCGGCGCCGTGGCGGTGTTCAACTTCGACACCTTCACCACCGCCATCTACAAGACCTGGTACGGCTTCTTCAGCCTGTCCAGCGCTGCGCAACTGGCCAGCCTGCTGTTGGTGGCGGTGGTGCTGGTGCTGTACGGCGAGCGCCGCGCCCGTGGCGCTGCCCATGCCGGCAGCGAGCGTGCGCGTGGGCACCTGCGCTACCGCCTGAGCGGCTGGAAGGCTGTTGCGGCGACCTGCTGGTGCGGGCTGGTGTTCGCCTGTGCGTTCGTGGTGCCGGTGGCGCAATTGCTGGTGTGGTGCTGGCAGCGCGGTCGTTTCGACCTGGACGAGCGTTACCTGGGGCTGGTTGTGCACACGCTGTACCTGGGCGTGCTGGCGGCGCTAGCGACTGTGGCCGTGGCCCTGCTGCTGGCATTTGCGCGGCGCCAGGCGCCTGGCCGGGCCATCGGCGCGGGCGTGGGCCTGGCCAACCTGGGCTACGCGCTGCCGGGCTCGGTGTTGGCGGTGTCGATCATGCTGGCCTTCAGTTACCTGGACAAGGCACTGGTCATTCCGCTGGCCGGCCGGCCCATGCTGCTGGGCAGCCTGGCGGCGCTGCTGCTGGCCTATCTGGTGCGGTTCATGGCCGTGGCCTACGGCCCGCTTGAAAGCAGCCTGGCGAAAATTCGCCCGTCGCTGCCTGAAGCGTCCCGCAGCCTTGGCGTTGGCGGTGTACGGCTGTTCAGCCGGGTGTACCTGCCGCTGCTGCTACCGGGTGCACTGAGCGCGGCGCTGCTGGTGTTCGTCGACGTGCTCAAGGAAATGCCCGCTACGCTGTTGATGCGGCCATTCGGCTGGGACACCCTCGCCGTGCGGGTGTTCGAGATGACCAGCGAAGGGGAGTGGGCCCGCGCTTCGCTGCCTGCCCTGACCCTGGTGCTGGTGGGCCTGTTGCCGGTGATCGGGCTGATTCGACGTTCGGCACGGCGTATCGGTCAAACCTGATGGCGCCTCTGCCCAGAGGTGTCAGGGCCGCGCCTTGCGGCTACAATGCGCGGCATTCGGCGCGGCCGGTCATTGTGATCTGGTCTTATAGGCACCCCGCAAAGCTCTGTTCCAGAGCCTTGCGGGTGGTTTGCCCAGTATGCGCGCCTTCGCCAAGCCCGGAAGGAGAAACCCATGGGACAGCGTACGCCTCTCTATGACCTGCATTTGGCGCTCGGCGCCAAGATGGTCGATTTTGGCGGTTGGGACATGCCCCTGCACTATGGATCGCAGGTCGAGGAACACCACCAGGTGCGCCGCGACTGTGGCGTGTTTGATGTATCGCACATGACCGTCATCGACATCGCCGGGCCCCAGGCCCAGGCCTTCCTCCAGCACCTGCTGGCCAACGACGTCGCGCGCCTTGAAGGCACCGGCGCGGCGCTGTACAGCGCCATGCTCGACGAGCGCGGCGGCATCGTCGACGACATGATTGTCTACCTGCTGGACGACGGTTACCGCCTGGTGGTCAACGCCGCCACTCGTGACCAGGACCTGGCCTGGATCGGCAAGGTTGCCGGCGGTTTCGACGTGCGCGTCAGCGAGCGCCCCGAGCTGGCGATGCTCGCCATCCAGGGCCCGCAGGCGCGGCATAAGGTCGCGCAGCTGGTGAGCCAGGCGCGCTCCAACCTGATCAATCAGCTCAAGCCATTCCAGGGCCTGCCCGACGGCGACTGGTTCATTGCCCGCACCGGCTACACCGGTGAAGATGGCCTGGAAATCGTCCTGCCCGCCGTCGAGGCGCCTGCGTTTTTCAACGACCTGGTAGGCGCCGGCATTGCCCCGATCGGCCTGGGAGCCCGGGATACGTTGCGTCTGGAGGCGGGCATGAACCTCTACGGCCAAGATATCGACCAGGCGCATTCGCCCCTGGTGTCGAACATGGCCTGGAGCATCGCCTGGGAGCCGGCCGGGCGAAACTTCATCGGCCGCCAGGCGCTGGAGGCTGAACGCGGCCAGGGCGCGAGGGAAAAACTGGTCGGGTTGGTGCTGGAAGAGCGTGGTGTATTGCGTGCCCACCAGGTAGTTCGTATCGCAGAAATTGGCGAAGGGGAGATCACCAGTGGTAGTTTCTCACCTACGTTGAGCAAATCGATCGCCCTGGCGCGCGTTCCGATGGCCACCGCTGACCGTGCCGAGGTGGAAATCCGTGGCAAGTGGTACCCGGTACGGGTAGTACGACCCACGTTCGTGCGCCATGGCAAAACCCTGATCTGACTTTTGCGCGGGCCTGCCGCCGACCTGTTGAGGACAATAAAATCATGAGCAATATTCCTGCTGACCTGCGTTTTGCCGAAAGCCACGAGTGGGCGCGCCTGGAAGCCGACGGCAGCGTGACCGTGGGTATCTCCGACCACGCCCAGGAAGCCCTGGGTGACGTGGTATTCGTGGAACTGACCGAAGTGGGCAAAGTGTTCGCCGCAGGCGATGCCGCTGGCGTGGTTGAATCGGTGAAGGCTGCTTCCGACATCTACTCGCCGGTATCGGGCGAAGTGATCGCCATCAACGAAGAACTGGCCGACAGCCCTGAATTGCTCAACGAAGAACCCTACAGCGCCTGGATCTTCAAACTGAAGCCAAGCAGCCCGGCCGAGCTGGACAAGCTCCTGGACGCCGCTGGTTACAAAGCCGCCATCGGCGAGTAACCAAGTTCCCGGCACGGGCGGCATTCTCTTTCTAGACTGAACAGGCCTCGACCCATCGAGGCCCGTCATGTCTCGGAAAAGAGAGCCGCCATGTCCCGGTTGCCAACGCTGCGCGAACTGCAAGACCCCGACGCCTTCCCTCGCCGCCACCTCGGCCCCGATGCCGCGGAACAGCGCGCCATGCTCGAAGCCCTGGGCCTGGCCAGCCGTGACCAGCTGATCGAACAGACGGTGCCGCCCGGCATCCGCTTCAACCGCCCCCTGGACCTGCCGCCGGCGCTGGACGAAACCGCTGCGCTGGCGAAACTGCGCGGCCATGCCCAGCAGAACGAGGTGTGGACCAGCCTCATCGGCCTGGGCTACCACGGCACCCTCACTCCCGCAGTCATCCTGCGCAACGTGCTGGAAAACCCTGGCTGGTACACCGCCTATACCCCGTATCAACCGGAAATCGCCCAGGGCCGCCTGGAGGCGCTGCTCAATTTCCAGCAGATGATCATCGACCTCACCGGGCTGGAACTGGCCAACGCCTCGCTGCTGGACGAAGCCACCGCCGCTGCCGAGGCCATGGCGCTGGCGCGGCGGGTCAGCAAGTCCAAGAGCCCGCGCTTCTTTGTCGACAGCAACTGCCACCCGCAGACCATCTCGGTGGTGCAGACCCGTGCCGAAGGCTTTGGCATCGAGCTGGTCATCGATGCCGTGGACAACCTCGCCAGCCACGACGTGTTTGGCGCCTTGCTGCAATACCCCGACACCCATGGCGAGGTGCGTGACCTGCGCCCCTTGATCGAGCACCTGCACGCTCGCCAGGCCATTGCCTGCGTGGCCGCCGACCTGCTGAGCCTGCTGGTGCTCACGCCCCCAGGGGAGATGGGCGCCGACGTGGTGCTGGGCTCCACCCAGCGCTTCGGCGTGCCCATGGGCTATGGCGGGCCCCACGCGGCGTATTTCGCCAGCCGCGACGAGTACAAGCGCGCGATCCCGGGGCGCATCATCGGCGTCTCCAAAGACGCCCGCGGCAACGTCGCCTTGCGTATGGCCCTGCAAACCCGCGAGCAGCACATCCGCCGCGAGAAGGCCAACTCCAACATCTGCACCGCCCAGGTGCTGCTGGCCAACATTGCCGCGTTCTACGCCGTGTACCACGGCCCTGTTGGCTTGCGGCGCATCGCCCAGCGCGTGCACCGGCTCACGCAAATCCTGGCGGCAGGGCTTGAGCGCAAAGGCATCAGCCGGGTCAACCAGCACTATTTTGACACCCTCACCCTGGACGTTGGCGGCGCGCAGACGGCGATCATCGACAGTGCCCAGGCGGCGCGGGTGAACCTGCGGATCCTGGGGCGCGGCCACGTCGGGCTGAGCCTCGACGAAACCTGCGACGAGGCCACGGTGCGGCTGTTATGGGACATCCTGCTGGGCGCCGACCACGGGCTGGAAGTGGCGGCGCTGGACGCTGAAAGCCTGACCGCGGGCATTCCGGCGGCGCTTGAGCGGGAGTCCGGCTACCTCGGCCACCCGGTGTTCAACCTGCACCACAGCGAAACCGAGATGCTGCGCTACCTCAAGCAGCTGGAAAACAAGGACCTGGCGCTGAACCAGTCGATGATCCCGCTGGGTTCCTGCACCATGAAGCTAAACGCCACCAGCGAAATGATCCCCATCACCTGGCCGCAGTTCGCCAACCTGCACCCCTTCGCGCCCACCGAGCAGGCGCGCGGCTACAAGGCCATGATCGATGAGCTGGAGCAGTGGTTGTGCGCCATCACCGGTTTCGATGCCATCTGCATGCAGCCCAATTCCGGCGCCCAGGGCGAGTACGCGGGGCTGCTGGCCATCCGCAAGTACCACGAGAGCCGCCACCAGGGGCAGCGCAACATCTGCCTGATCCCGGCGTCGGCCCACGGCACCAACCCGGCCTCGGCGCAGATGGCCAGCATGCAGGTGGTGATCGTCGAATGCGACGAGGCCGGCAACGTCGACCTCGACGACCTCAAGGCCAAGGCCCAGGCCGCCGGCGACAAGCTTTCCTGCCTGATGGCCACCTACCCCTCCACCCACGGGGTGTACGAGGAAGGCATCGTCGAGATCTGCCAGGTGATCCACCAGCACGGCGGCCAGGTTTACATGGACGGCGCTAACCTCAACGCCCAGGTGGGCCTGGCGCGGCCTGCCGACATTGGTGCCGACGTGTCGCACATGAACCTGCACAAGACCTTCTGCATCCCCCACGGCGGCGGTGGCCCGGGCATGGGTCCGATCGGCGTGCGCGCACACCTGGCGCCGTTCGTCGCCAACCACCCGGTGGTGCCCATCGACGGGCCGCTGCCGAACAACGGCGCGGTCAGCGCCGCGCCCTGGGGCAGCGCCAGCATCCTGCCCATCAGCTGGATGTACATCGCCATGATGGGGCCGCAGCTGGTGGACGCCACCGAGGTGGCGATCCTGTCGGCGAACTACCTGGCACAACAGCTGGGTGGGGCTTTCCCGGTGCTGTACAGCGGGCGCAATGGCCGCGTCGCGCACGAGTGCATCCTCGACCTGCGGCCGTTGAAGGCGCAGACCGGCATCACCGAGGAAGACGTGGCCAAGCGCCTGATGGACTACGGCTTCCATGCGCCGACCATGTCGTTCCCGGTGCCGGGCACGCTGATGATCGAGCCTACCGAGAGCGAGTCAAAGGCCGAGCTGGACCGCTTCGTCGAGGCCATGCTCAGCATTCGTGCGGAAATCGCCCAGGTCGCCAACGGCCATTGGCCGGCCGAGGACAACCCGCTCAAGCGCGCCCCACACACCCTGGCCGACATCACCGCGCCGTGGGAGCGCCCGTACCCCATCGCCCAGGCAATAACCCCCAGCAATCACACGCAGGCGCATAAATACTGGCCAGCGGTGAACCGGGTCGACAATGTATACGGGGATAGAAACCTGTACTGCGCCTGCGTGCCGGTAGACGACTACCGAACCCCGTAGCAGCGGCTGCTAATAGTGGGAGCTGGCTTGCCAGCGAGCTTTTTGGCCGCAACAACTCGCTGGCAAGCCAGCTCCCACAGAGCGGGGCTTATTCGCCGGCTGGCTCGGCGCCCTTGATCAGGATGGCGTTGGCCAATTCCATGTCCGATGCCTTCAGGCCTGGGTTGTCGGTGCGCACCTGCTGCATCGCGGCCTCAAGGTACGGGCCCTTGATGCTGCCGTTGCTCGCGACGTAGCTGCCGGCGTCGTCCTGGGCGGCGACGATCAGCTTGTGGTGGCGGAACGTGAGGTAAGTGGAACCGGTGGTTGCACCAGAGGACAGTACGTCTCTCAGGAAATCCCCGGCCATGGCGGAGCCGACCGGTACCGAGAGCAGGGCGAGCGTTACGACGGCAGTTTTGAGACGCATGATGGGTGACTCCGACAGGATTTGTTCATGATTTGGATTCTCAAGGCTGAAGCGGAGTTCCCGATAGCGACGGTTCTATTTCAAATCATTTCTTGGTGTCACCCTCAGCACTTCCTCGACGGTGCTCAGCCCTGCAGCGATCTTCTGCGCGCCAGACAGGCGCAAGGTACGCATGCCCTCCATCACGGCCCGGCGCTTGAGCGCTGCCAGGTCGGTCTCGGCCTGAATATGCGCCTTCACCGTGTCGGTCATCTGCATGATCTCGTACACCCCGGCACGGCCGCGAAACCCGGTGTCCCGGCATTCGTTGCAGCCGATGGCGCGGTATGCGGTGGCCGGCAACGGCGCCTGCCAGGGCCGGGTCAACGTCTGCCAGTCTTCCTCGCCTAGAGGCTGGGGGGCCTTGCAGTGCGGGCACAGGGTGCGCACCAGGCGCTGGGCCATCACCCCCAGCAGCGTCGCCTTGATCAGGTAATGGGGCACGCCCAGCTCGAGCAGCCGGCTGATGGCGCTGGGGGCATCGTTGGTGTGCAGGGTCGAGAGCACCAGGTGCCCGGTAAGCGCGGCCTGCACGGCCATCTCGGCGGTCTCCAGGTCGCGGATCTCGCCGATCATGATGATGTCCGGGTCCTGGCGCATCAGCGCGCGCACGCCGCTGGCGAAGGTCAGGTTGATGTTGGCTTGCACCTGGATCTGGTTGAACGCAGGCTCCACCATCTCGATCGGGTCCTCGATGGTGCACAGGTTGACCTGGGGCGTGGCCAGCCGCTTGAGTGTGGTGTACAGGGTGGTGGTCTTGCCCGACCCCGTGGGGCCGGTCACCAGGATGATGCCGTTGGGTTGGCTGATCATGTCTTCCCAACGGCGCAGGTCCTCGGCGCCGAAGCCCAGCGCATGGAAGTCCTTGAGCAGCACCTGGGGGTCGAAGATGCGCATCACCATCTTCTCGCCAAACGCGGTGGGCAGCGTCGACAAACGCAGTTCCACCTCGCCGCCGTCCGGGGTCTTGGTCTTGACCCGGCCGTCCTGGGGTTTGCGTTTTTCGGCGACGTTCATCCGCCCCAGGCTTTTCAGGCGGCTGACGATGGCCATGGTCACCTGGGGCGGGAATTGATACACGTTGTGCAGGATGCCGTCGATGCGGAAACGCACCGTGCCCTGCTCGCGTCGTGGTTCGATGTGGATATCGCTGGCGCGCTGCTGGAAGGCGTACTGGAACAGCCAGTCGACGATGTTGACGATGTGCGCGTCGTTGGCGTCGGGCTCCTGGTCGCTGGCGCCCAGGTTCAGCAACTGTTCGAAGTTGCCCGGGCTGGCGCCACGCTGGTCGGTGCTGTTGGCTCCGCTGACCGAGCGTGCCAGGCGGTAGAACTCCACGGTCAGGCGCTGGATTTCCACCGGGTTGGCCACCACGCGTTTGATCTTGCGCTTGAGCACATGGGTCAGGTCGGCTTCCCAGGTGCTCACGTACGGCTGGGCGCTGGCCACAGTGACGGTGGTGCGCGACACGTCCACGGCGAGAATTCGGTGCCGTTGGGCAAAGCCGTAGGACATCAGGGGCGTCAACGCTGCCACGTCGATTTTCAGCGGGTCGATGCGCAGGTAGGGTTGGCCGGCCTGCTGCGCCAGCCACAAGGTGAGTTGTTCCAGTTCCAGCGCCTTGCCTGGGCGACTGCGGTCGTCCAGTTGCTGGCTGGCGATGAATTCGAGCGGGTGCAGCTGGGTGTTGTGCAACGCCCGGCGTGCGGCCATGGCGTGTTCAGCCGAATCCTGGCTGATGAAACCCTGGTCCACCAGGTCGCGCAACAGTTCGTTCAGATCCAGCCAGCGGTCCTCAATGACGGTGACGACGGACATGCGGGCTCCTTGAATCGGTCTACAACGCCCAGGCAGGAAAAGTGCGCCTGAGCGTCAAAGGTAGACCGGGGAAACCCGATGATGTTGCCGGTGCCGCGGGGAAAAAGTTTCAAGGCCTTGCAGGCCTTCAGCCAGCTGCGGCGAAGCCCTGGCTGGCCGCTGGCTGCAGCTCCACCGACAGCACGCAGATGAGGTTGAGTATTTTGTTGCCGATGACTTCGGCGCGATGCCAGCTGAGCCCGTCGATGCTCAGGTCGACGTGCAGCAGGTCGCCATCGCGTACCACGTTCAGGGCCAGCGGGGTCAGGTACTGCATCGCGAACAGGTTCAGCACGCGGCACAGGCTGTCGGGCTCGGCCTCGGCGACCAGCTGGTAGCGCACGCAAGTGGTGGCCTGGTTTGGGCTCCAGGTGTCGCTGCGGGCAGGCAAATGGGCTTCGTGGGCGGTCATGGCTGGGCTCCTGGAACGATGGGCACAGTTTTCCATGATGAGCGGGGTATTTCTTGCCTCAATCAGTCGCATAATGGCGATAGGCGAATCATGCGATTCGAAAAAACGTTGAAATGGAATAATTTTATGCACAACGAGCTGGATAACTACGATCGGCGCATCCTTGCCCTGCTGCAGGAGGACGCTTCGCTTTCCAGTGCGCAGATTGCCGAGCAGGTGGGGTTGTCGCAGTCGCCGTGCTGGCGACGGATACAGCGGCTGAAGGAAGAGGGGGTGATTCGCGGGCAGGTGACGCTGCTGGACCGCAAGAAAATCGGCCTCAACACGCAGATTTTCGCCGAGGTGAAACTCAACGCCCACGGCCGTTCCAACTTCACTGAATTCACCGACGCGATTCGCGGTTTTCCGGAAGTGCTGGAGTGTTATGTGCTGATGGGGTCGGTGGACTTTCTGCTGCGCATCGTGACCCCGGACATCGAGGCCTACGAGCGGTTCTTCTTCGAAAAACTGTCGCTGGTGCCGGGCATCCAGGAGGTGAACTCGACCGTGGCATTATCCGAGATCAAGTCCACCACCAGCCTGCCAGTGCTGCGCTAACCCGTAGCAGCTGCCGAAGGCTGCGTCACCGTCAACGGGGTACGTCAGGCATACCGCGGCGCTGGTGACGCGGCCTTTGGGCCGCTGCTACGGGTTATTTGCGCAGGATCTGCTTCCAGGCGCGGCACTGGGTGACGGTCAGCGCCTGGTGCACGCGCGCTTCCAGCACTTCGTCGCTGATGTCGGTATCGGCCAGCTGGTGCAGCTTGTTCAGCTCACCGTACAGGCGGTCCACTTCCGGCAGGTCCAGCACGTTGCGCGCGTGGTGCAGCCAGGCCTGGATGCGCTCGATGCGCGGCAGCTGCTCGGCCAGGTCTTCAGGCTGTTGCTGGTAACGGCCCAGCTGCAACGCGGCGGCTTCTTCGGCGAGGAAGTGGCTCAGCCAGTTGATCAGCTGCGCGGCGCCCTGGCGGTTGCCACGGTTGTTGCGCTCCACGGTCCAGGCGCGGGCCATCAGCCAGCGCGAGGTGTTCAGCGAGAACAGGCCCCAGCGGGTGTCCTGCAGCTCTTCGATGAACTGCTCTGGGGCGGCCTGGCGCACGTCCTCGTCTTCCTGGCCAGCCTGCACCAGTGGGCGCCAGTCTTCCAGCAGGGCGTCCAGGCTCACACGCAGCTCGTGGGTGGTGCTGCGCGGGGCAGCCTGGCCGAGGCTACCGGCCAGGGCGCGCAGTTCGATCAGTTGCGCCACCCAGTCCTGCAGCAGGCGCCAGTGGCCGTTGAAGCGGTACTGCTCGGCCAGGCGCTGGCTGCTGCCCAGCAGGTGCCAGGCCAAAGCGGTGAAGGCGTCGTCCAGGGTCATTTCGGCGTTCAGTTCAGGCGCCGGCAGGCTCAGGGCGTAGCTGCCCGGCTCGGCCAGGCGGTAGCCGCGCTCGGCCTTGCTGATGTCGCAAGGCATCAGCGGCAGCTTGATGGCCAGTTCCGCGGCCAGTTCCAGCAGGGCGGCCGGCTCGCCTTCGCGCAGCTCCAGCTCCAGCTCGCAGATCTCTTCGGACTGCTTGCCGACGATGACCTTGCCCAGGTCCAGGGCCGCCTCGATCACCACCTTGGCCTTGCCGCGGCCCCAAGCGATTTCCGCGCGTTCGCGGACGAAGTCGGTGGTGAACACCGGCTTGATGGTTTTCTTGTCCAGCTCGGCGAGTTCTTCCGGCCAGCATTCGCCGTCCAGTTTCTTCAGGTCCAGCTTGGCCTTGGCCAGGTCCCAGTTGTACTCGTTGCGCTCGGACAGGCCGGCAACGCTCTGGCCGCGGGTTTTCAGGGTCTGGATGATTTCATCGCCGTCCTTGCGCAGGCGCAGGGCAACCTTGGCGCCGGCCAGCTCGCCGGTGGGGGTGTCGAAATACTGATTGAACAGCTCACGGCGTTCCCAGCCACTCTTGTTGCGCTTTTTCAGCAACGGGTGTTCGCGCAGTTCAGCCAGGGTTTCGGGGCTGACGCGCAGTTTGATTTCGGTTTCTTTTTGCATGGCGGGAGAATCCAGGCGCTGTTCTGATAGGAGCGCAGATGACTGCTAAGGCCGTGCAGTGTACAGGACTAGCATCCCGGCGGTTTATTCTCGGTGCTCAATGGCTCTATGATGGGGCTCGGAACCTGGAGAAAGCCCATGCCGTTGCCATCGTTCAAAGAGCAGTTCGCCGCGCTGATTGCCGCGCCCTCCGTGAGCTGCACCCAGGCCAGCCTCGACCAGTCGAACAAGCCGGTGATCGACCTGCTGGCCACTTGGCTGGGCGACCTGGGTTTCGCCTGTGACATCCGCGAGGTGTCGCCGGGCAAGTTCAACCTGCTGGCCAGCCGTGGCACCGGCCCTGGCGGCCTGGTGCTGTCGGGCCACAGCGACACCGTGCCCTACGACGAAAAACTCTGGCAGACCGACCCGCTCAAGCTCACCGAAGTGGATGGACGCTGGGTGGGCCTGGGCAGCTGCGACATGAAGGGCTTCTTCGCGCTGATCATCGAGGCGGTGCTGCCGCTGCTGGCTCATGACTTCAAGCAGCCGCTGCTGATCCTCGCCACCTGCGACGAGGAAAGCTCCATGGCCGGCGCCAAGGCCCTGGCCGCCGCCGGCTGGCCCCTGGGCCGCGCGGCGGTGATCGGCGAGCCTACCGGGCTCAAGCCGATCCGCCTGCACAAGGGCGTGATGATGGAGCGCATCGACATTCTTGGCCGCAGCGGCCATTCCTCCGACCCAAGCCTGGGCCACAGCGCCATGGAAGCCATGCACGGCGCCATCAGCGAGCTGATGGGCCTGCGCAAGCAGTGGCAGGTGGAATACAACAACCCGCAGTTCAGCGTGCCGCAGCCTACCCTGAACTTCGGCTGCATCCATGGCGGCGACAACCCCAACCGCATCTGCGGCCAGTGCTCGCTGGAATTCGACCTGCGACCGCTGCCGGGCATGGACCCCAAAGTGCTGCGCGCCGCCATTCGTCAGAAGCTCGAGCCCCTGGCCGAGCTGCACCAGGTGAAGATCGACTACGCGCCGCTGTTCAGCGAAGTGCCGCCCTTCGAGCAGGCTGCCGACAGCGAACTGGTGCGGGTGGCCGAGCGCCTGACCGGCCACCGGGCGGAAGCGGTGGCATTCGGCACCGAAGCGCCTTATCTTCAGCGCCTGGGCTGCGAGACCCTGATTCTGGGGCCCGGCGACATCGCCTGCGCGCACCAGCCGGGAGAATTCCTGGAAATGTCACGTCTTGAGCCCACAGTGCGTCTACTACGTCAGTTGATTGAACATTACTGCCTGCAGCCGGCCTAAACGGCTGCCGTGCCCATTCGTATTGCAAGAGAGGAGAGCCCGCGTGTTGCCAAGCCTGTTACGACGATAACCAGCAGCCAGCTGTGCGTTCCCACGTTGCTCGTCCACTCTTCCACAGGCTTTTGAAGTTATGCCCGAATACGTCAATTGGCTCCGTCACGCGTCTCCCTACATCAACGCCCACCGCGACTGCACCTTCGTGGTGATGCTGCCCGGCGATGGCATCGACCATCCCAACTTCGGCAACATCGTCCATGACCTGGTGCTGCTGCACAGCCTGGGCGTGCGCCTGGTGTTGGTGTACGGCTCGCGCCCGCAAATCGAAAGCCGCCTGGCCGCCCGTGGCCTGACCCCGCACTACCACCGCGGCCTGCGCATCACCGACGCGGCCACGCTGGAATGCGTGGTCGACGCCGTGGGCGCGCTGCGCATCGCCATCGAGGCGCGCCTGTCCATGGACATGGCTTCCTCGCCCATGCAAGGCGCCCGCCTGCGCGTGGCTGGCGGCAACTTGGTCACCGGCCGCCCGATCGGCGTGGTCGAGGGCATCGACTACCACCACACCGGCGAAGTGCGCCGCGTCGACCGCAAGGGCATTAACCGCCTGCTGGACGAGCGCTCCATCGTGCTGCTGCCACCCTTGGGCTACTCGCCTACTGGCGAGGTGTTCAACATCGCCTGCGAAGACGTGGCCATGAGCGCCGCCATCGAGTTGGGCGCCGACAAGCTGCTGCTGTTTGGCGCTGATCGCGGCCTGATCGACGCCAATGGCAAGCTGGTGCGTGAGCTGCGCCCACAGCAGGTGCCCGCGCACCTGGAGCGCCTGGGCATGGAAAACTACCAGGCCGAACTGCTCGATGCCGCCGCCCAGGCGTGCAAGGGCGGCGTGGGCCGCAGCCATATCGTCAGCTATGCCGAGAACGGCGCGCTGCTCACCGAGCTGTTCACCCGTGACGGTGGCGGCACCCTGGTGGCCCAGGAGCAGTTCGAGCAGGTGCGCGAGGCGGCGATTGAAGACGTTGGTGGCCTGCTGGACCTGATCAGCCCGCTGGAAGAGCAGGGCATCCTGGTACGCCGTTCCCGCGAGGTGCTGGAGCGTGAGATCGAGCAGTTCAGTGTGGTGGCGCGCGAAGGGATGATCATCGCCTGTGCGGCGCTGTACCCCATTGCCGACTCCGAAGCCGGCGAGCTGGCGTGCCTGGCGGTCAACCCCGAATACCGCCATGGCGGCCGTGGCGACGAGTTGCTGGAGCGCATCGAGCACCGTGCGCGGGAGATGGGCCTGAAGACCCTGTTCGTGCTGACGACCCGCACCGCCCACTGGTTCCGCGAGCGTGGCTTCGAGCCTAGCGGCGTGGAGCGCCTGCCGGCGGCGCGGGCGTCGCTGTACAACTACCAGCGTAATTCGAAGATCTTCGAAAAAGCGCTTTAAAACCATCGCGGCCAAGGCCGGCTCCTACGCTGATCGTGGTAGGAGCCGGCCTTGGCCGCGATGTCAGTTGCTGATACCCAGGATGCTCGCCTGGTACGAGCCCACGAAGGTGTCGAAATCCCCCACCTCGGTCTGTTCCAGCTCCGCCTGCTGGGCGATGGACTTGCGTGCCATATCCTCGAACTTCGCCTGCTCTTCCACGCTCAAGGCCTGGCTGCGGAAGAATTCCGCGTGCACCTGGCTCTGGCGCAGGGAGAACTGCGCGAAGCTTTCCTTGTGCTCGGCCATGCTCGCCAGCACCTGCGCCGACGGCGTCAGCGATGGGTCGCTGACCTTGGCGCGCTGGGCGGCCAGGGCCTTGGCGTGTTCGTCGCTGTCGTGGCTTTCGTCCAGCAGTTCCGCCAGCGGCGCGATCTGGTCCAGCAGCTCGGCGGCCCATTGCTTGAGCTCCACCGGCTGGCCGTCACGTACCAGCTGCAGGCCTGGCTTGCGGCCTTCCTTGACCACGCTGAGGAAGTTGTTGGTGGCGCCGCCGCATTCGTTGCTTTCCAGCAGCGGGCTGTCCTGCAGGGCGCAGTACAGCAGGAACGCATCGAGGAAGCGCGCCTCGGGCAGGTCGATGCCGGTCGGCAGGAAAGGGTTGATGTCCAGGCAGCGCACTTCCACGTATTGCACGCCGCGGGCCATCAGCGCCTGGATCGGCCGTTCGCCGGTGTAGGTCACGCGCTTGGGGCGAATGTTGGAGTAGTACTCGTTCTCGATCTGCAGGATGTTGGTGTTCAACTGCACCCACTCGCCATCCTTGTGAGTGCCGATCTCCACGTACGGCGCGTACGGCGTGGCCACGGCCTTGCGCAGGCTGTCGGTGTAGCTGGCCAGGTCGTTGTAGCACGGCGTCAGGCCGGCCTGGGCATTGCTCTGGTAGCCCAGGTCGCTCATGCGCAGGCTGGTGGCGTACGGCAGGTACAGGGTGTCGGCGTCCAGCTGTTCCAACTGGTGGCCGCGGCCACGCAGGAAACCGGCGTCCAGGGCCGGCGAGGCTCCGAACAGGTACATCAGCAGCCAGCTGTAGCGGCGGAAGTTGCGGATCAGCGCGATGTAGGCCGAGGACTGGTAGTCGCGGTCGCTTTCAACGGCGCCTTCGGCTTCGCGCAGCAGTGGCCACAGCTGCTCGGGCAGCGAGAAGTTGTAGTGGATGCCGGCGATGCACTGCATGGTGCGGCCGTAGCGCAGGGCCAGGCCCTGGCGGTAGACGTACTTGAGCTGGCCGATGTTCGAGGTGCCGTAGTAGGCGATCGGAATGTCTTCCTCGGCCGGCAGCGGGCAGGGCATCGAAGGGCTCCAGAGGAACTCGTTGCCCAGCTTGGAATAGGCGAAGCGGTGGATTTTCTCCAGGCTTTGCAGGGTCTGCGCCGGGTCGGCCAGGGCTGGGGTAATGAACTCCAGCAGCGACTCGGAGTAGTCCGTGGTGATCTGCTCGTTGGTCAGGGCAGCGCCCAGGGCCTCGGGGTGCGGCGTCTGTGCCAGACGGCCCTGGGCAGTGACGCGCAGGCATTCGCGCTCGATGCCGTGCAGGCAATGCTCAAGCAGGGTCAGGTTGGCACGCTCGCGCAAAAGGCGCAGGCGGCGGTTGAGAATTTCGCTCAAGTTGGATTCCTTCACGCGTCAGTCGCCCCAATATGGGGGTAGAGTTGACGGTCTACAAGGGTGACGAAAGGAACCGGCGTTGTCGCCTGGTACAGTTATTGGTGTCAGATTTTTCGCCTGACGTTCCATTTGTATCCAGCGAGTCGATTCCGGCACCGCATACGCAGTGCCGAAATTAACCCATTCAGGATACAAACCGCTAGAGAACCACGAAGGTCCCCTGCGCTTTTGCCATCAGTTTGTCGCCCTGAAGCACTTCGGCGTCGACCACCAGGGTGCGACGGCCGCCGTGGACGATGCGGGCGACGCACAGCACCTCGCCCTCGGCCACCGGGCGCATATAGTTGATCTTGCATTCCAGCGTCACGCTCTGCTGGTCGAAGCCGTGATGGCTGGAGCACGCCAGGCCCATGGTGATGTCCACCAGGCTGAACAGCGCGCCGCCATGCATCACCTGGCCGCGGTTGCGCAGGTGCGGCTCCAGCGCCAGGGCCACCTGCGCCTCGCCTTTTTCAAGGCTGTGCAGGCGGCACCCCAGCAGCTGGCTGAAGGCGCTGTGGACCAGCGCTTCAGGGATGTCCATCAGCGTTTCTTCAGCTGCTTGGCGTTGGCGAACAGCGAGGCCATGGCGTTGTTGGCCGGGGCTGCCGCTGGCTCTTTCGCACGTGCAGGCGCGCCTTGCTGGCGTGGCGCCGCGCCCGGGCGGCTGCCACGGGCACCGTCGACTTTCTCGCCCGGGGTGTCGCTCATGCGCATCGACAGGCCCACGCGCTTGCGGGGAATGTCGACTTCCATGACCTTGACCTTGACCACGTCGCCGGCCTTCACCGCTTCGCGCGGGTCCTTGATGAACTTCTCGGACAGCGCCGAGATGTGCACCAGGCCGTCCTGGTGCACGCCGATATCGACGAAAGCACCGAAGTTGGTCACGTTGGTCACCACGCCTTCGAGGATCATGCCCGGCTGCAGGTCCTTCAGGTCTTCCACGCCTTCCTGGAACTCGGCGGTCTTGAACTCGGGGCGCGGGTCGCGGCCCGGCTTGTCCAGTTCCTGGAGGATGTCGGTGACGGTGGGCAGGCCGAAGGTTTCATCGGTGAACTTCTTCGGGTCCAGGCGCTTGAGGAAGCCGCTGTCGCCGATCAGCGAGCGGATGTCGCGGTCGGTCTCGGCGGCGATGCGCTGCACCAGCGGGTAGGCTTCGGGGTGGACCGCCGAGGCGTCCAGCGGGTTGTCGCCGTTCATTACGCGCAGGAAGCCTGCGGCCTGCTCGAAGGTCTTCTCGCCCAGGCGGCTGACTTTCTTCAGCGCGGCGCGGGTCTTGAAGGCGCCGTGCTCGTCGCGGTGCGCAACGATGTTCTGCGCCAGGGTGCTGTTGAGGCCCGAAATGCGCGCCAGCAGCGCCACCGAGGCGGTGTTGACGTCCACGCCCACGGCGTTCACGCAGTCCTCGACCACGGCGTCCAGGCCACGCGCCAGTTTCAGCTGCGAGACGTCATGCTGGTACTGGCCGACGCCGATGGATTTCGGGTCGATCTTCACCAGCTCGGCCAGCGGGTCCTGCAGGCGGCGGGCAATGGACACGGCGCCACGGATGGACACGTCGAGGTCGGGGAATTCCTTGGCGGCCAGTTCCGAGGCCGAGTACACCGAAGCGCCGGCTTCGGAAACCATGACCTTGGTCATTTTCAGGCCAGGGTACTTTTTGATCAGTTCTGCGGCCAGCTTGTCGGTCTCACGGCTGGCGGTGCCGTTGCCGATGGCAATCAGGTCCACCGAGTGCTTGGCGCACAGGGCGGCCAGCACGGCGAGGGTCTGGTCCCACTTGTTGTGCGGCACGTGCGGGTACACGGTGGCGGTGTCCAGCAGCTTGCCGGTGGCATCGACCACGGCGACCTTGCAGCCGGTGCGCAGGCCCGGGTCCAGGCCCAGGGTGGCGCGCGGGCCGGCCGGCGCGGCCAGCAGCAGGTCGTGCAGGTTGTGGGCGAAGACGTTGATGGCCTCGGCCTCGGCGCCATCGCGCAGCTCGCCGAACAGGTCGGTCTCCAGGTGGGTGTACAGCTTGACCTTCCAGGTCCAGCGCACCACCTCGCCCAGCCACTTGTCGGCAGGGCGGTTCTGGTTTTTCAGCTCGAAATGCTCGCCGATCATCATCTCGCACGGGTGCAGGGTGCCCGGCAGCTCCTCGCCCACCTTCAGGGTGGAGCTGAGCACGCCCTCGTTGCGGCCACGGAAAATGGCCAGGGCGCGGTGCGACGGCATGCTCTTGAGCGGCTCGTCGTGCTCGAAGTAGTCGCGGAACTTGGCGCCTTCCTCTTCCTTGCCAGCGACAACGCGGGCGCTGAGGGTGGCTTCCTGCTTGAGGAAGCTGCGCAGCTTGTCCAGCAGGCGGGCGTCTTCGGCGAAGCGCTCCATCAGGATGTACTTGGCGCCTTCCAGGGCCGCCTTGGTGTCGGCCACGCCTTTTTCGGCGTTGACGAAGCGCGCGGCCTCGGTTTCCGGGGCCAGCATCGGGTCGGCCAGCAGGCCATCGGCCAGTTCGCCAAGGCCGGCTTCCAGGGCGATCTGGCCCTTGGTGCGGCGCTTCTGCTTATACGGCAGGTACAGGTCTTCGAGGCGGGTCTTGGTGTCGGCCAGGTTGATGTCGCGGGCCAGTTCGGGGGTCAGCTTGCCTTGTTCCTCGATGCTGGCCAGGATGCTGGCGCGGCGATCGTCGAGTTCGCGCAGGTAGCGCAGGCGCTCTTCCAGGTTACGCAGTTGGGTGTCGTCCAGGCTGCCGGTCACTTCTTTACGGTAGCGGGCGATAAAAGGCACCGTCGAGCCTTCATCCAGAAGTGCCACGGCCGCTTCGACCTGTTGCGGGCGTACGCCGAGTTCTGCGGCGATGCGGCTGTTGATGCTGTCCATGAGACCACCTGAGCAATTGTGAATGCAGAGCCGCCGGCCGGGGCTGGCGAACAGGACTGCCGGGCGCGCCCGGCATAAAAGGGGCGCATTATAACCAGCGATGCCGGCTTGGGGGATGCTGGCAAAATCACCTGTCGGCGCGTCTGTAATGGCAACCCAGGTAAAATCTGCTAACAATGCACACAGCACACTGATTCGGCACCTGCGCCATAATACGTGCCGAGATCACAGGAGTAAGCCATGAGCAGTACTGCACAAGCACCAAAGATTCTGATTGTTGACGACGATCAGGTCATCCGGGATCGGCTGGTGCGCTTCCTCACCGAAAACACCGACTTCAACGTCCGCGCCGTGGGCGACACCAAGGAAATGGACCGGCTGCTGGCCCGTGAGTCCTATAACCTGGTGGTCATGGACCTGATGCTGCCTGGTGAGGATGGCCTCACGGCCGCCGCGCGCCTACGCCGCGAGAAGGTCAACCCGATCCCGGTGATCATGCTCACCGCCAAGGGTGACGACCAGGACCGCATCGCCGGCCTGGAGCACTGCGACGACTACCTGGGCAAGCCGTTCAACCCGCGTGAACTGGTTGCCCGCATCAAGGCCGTGCTGTTCCGCCGCGTGGCCCCGGTGCCTGGCGCGCCCGCCAGCGAGGACGAAGTGGTCACCTTCGGCGACTATTCGCTGTCGCTGGCCACCCGCGAACTCAAGCGCGGCGACCAGGTGAACATGCTCACCACCGGCGAGTTCGCCGTGCTCAAGGCGCTGGTCATGCACGCCCGCGAGCCGCTGACCCGCGACAAGCTGATGAACCTGGCCCGCGGCCGCGAGTGGGACGCCCTGGAGCGTTCTATCGACGTGCAGATCTCGCGCCTGCGGCGCATGATCGAGCCCGACCCATCCAAGCCGCGCTATATCCAGACCGTCTGGGGCGTGGGCTACGTCTTCGTGCCGGACGGCAAGAGCAAGTGACGGGCATTTGTAGGAGCGGGCCCTAAGGGCTCGCCATCCGCAATCAGTGCGAGCGGTGCTCGTTCCTGCAAGTTTTATGGCTGCTGTATATGAAGACCCCCGTTTGGTTCCCCCAGAGTTTCTTTGCCCGCACGTTGTGGTTGGTGCTGGCTGTCGTGCTGTTCTCCAAGGCGCTTACCCTGGTTTATCTGCTGATGAACGAGGACGTGCTGGTGGACCGCCAGTACAGCCACGGCGTGGCGCTTACGCTGCGCGCCTATTGGGCGGCCGATGAAGACGACCGCGAGCGCATCGCCGATGCCGCCGGCCTGATCCGCGTGGTGGGTGGTGGGGTGCCCGAAGGCGAACAGCATTGGCCCTACAGCGAGATCTACCAGCGCCAGATGCAGGCCGAGCTGGGCGCCGACACCGAGGTACGCCTGCGCGTGCATGCGCCGCCGGCACTGTGGGTACGCGCGCCCAGCCTGGGCGCGGGCTGGTTGAAGGTGCCGTTGTACCCGCACCCGCTGCGTGGGCAGAAAATCTGGAGCGTGTTGGGCTGGTTCCTGGCTATCGGCCTGCTGTCCACCGCGTCGGCGTGGATCTTCGTGCGCCAGCTCAGCCAGCCGCTCAAGCGCCTGGTGTTCGCGGCGCGCCAGCTGGGCCAGGGCCGCAGCGTGCGCCTGCCGATCAGCGATACCCCCAGCGAGATGACCGAGGTCTACCGCGCGTTCAACCAGATGGCCGAGGACGTGGAACAGGCCGGGCGCGAGCGCGAACTGATGCTGGCTGGGGTGTCCCACGACCTGCGCACGCCCCTGACCCGCCTGCGCCTGTCCACCGAGTTCATGGACCCGTCCAGCGACCTGGCCGCCGACATGCAGCGCGATATCGAGGACATGGACGCCATTCTCGACCAGTTCCTGGCGTTTATTCGCGATGGGCGCGATGAAGCCATCGTCGAGGTCGACCTGGCGCAGCTGGTGGAAGAGACCGTGGCGCCGTTCAACCAGCCGCAGGAGCGCGTGCGCCTGTGCCTGGAACCGATCCCGCCGTTCCCGTTGCGGCGTATTTCCATGAAACGCCTGCTCACCAACCTGATCGGCAATGCGCTGCATCATGCGGGCGATGGCGTGGAAGTGGCAGCCTACGTGTCGGGCGACAACAGCGCGCCGTACGTGGTGTTGAGCGTGCTGGACCGTGGCACGGGCATTCCCGAGGACGAACTGGCGAGTATCTTCGACCCGTTCATTCGCGGTGACCGCGCCCGCAGCGGCAAGGGCACTGGCCTGGGCCTGGCGATTGTCAAGCGCATTGCCGCCATGCATGGCGGCAACGTGGAGCTGCGCAACCGCTCGGGCGGCGGCCTGGAAGCGCGGGTGCGGCTGCCGCTAGGGCTGATGCTGCCCCGCGACGCGGTCTGAGTTCGGCGCTCGGACGCGGCCTGCGGCCGCTGCTACGGGAAGCGCACACCACCCAACGCATCGCGACTAAAGTCGGCTCCTACACTGTTCGCGGTAGGAGCCGGCCTTGGCCGCGATGCAGGCGACGCGGTCCATGGGTTATCCGCATTCGCGTAGCAGCTGCCGAAGGCTGCGTCCGGTCAGCCCTTACCCTTGGTACGCGTAAGGTTCGGCCCGCCGTTCTTTTCCAGGTGCTCGATAATCATCCCGGCCACGTCCTTGCCGGTAGTCACCTCGATACCCTCAAGGCCTGGCGAAGAGTTCACCTCCATCACCAGCGGCCCGTGGTTGGAGCGCAGGATGTCCACGCCCGCCACGCTCAGGCCCATGACCTTGGCGGCGCGGATGGCGGTCATGCGCTCCTCGGGGGTGATCTTGATCAGGCTGGCGCTGCCGCCGCGGTGCAGGTTGGAGCGGAACTCACCGGGCTTGGCCTGGCGTTTCATCGAGGCAATCACCTTGTCGCCCACCACGAAGCAGCGAATGTCGGCGCCGCCGGCTTCCTTGATGTACTCCTGCACCATGATGTTCTGCTTAAGGCCCATGAAGGCCTCGATCACCGACTCGGCCGCCTTGGTGGTCTCGCACAGCACCACGCCAATGCCCTGGGTGCCTTCCAGCACCTTGATCACCAGCGGGGCGCCGTTGACCATCTGGATCAGGTCGGGAATGTCGTCAGGGGAGTGGGCGAAGCCGGTCACCGGCAGGCCAATGCCGCGGCGTGACAGCAGCTGCAGCGAGCGCAGCTTGTCCCGGGAGCGGGCGATGGCCACCGATTCGTTCAGCGGGAACACGCCCATCATTTCGAACTGGCGCAACACCGCGCAGCCGTAGAAAGTCACCGAGGCACCGATGCGCGGGATCACCGCATCGAAGCCTTCCAGCGGTTTGCCGCGGTAGTGGATCTGCGGCTTGTGGCTGGCGATGTTCATGTAGGCGCGCAGGGTGTCGATCACTACCATTTCGTGCCCGCGCGCGACCCCGGCTTCAACCAGGCGGCGGGTGGAATACAGACGCGGGTTCCGCGACAGCACAGCGATCTTCATGCAACACCTGTGGAAGAGGTAGTAGAGGCCGGAAAAGCCGGCTTGTCTTGAACGTAGGTAACGCCTGGGTTGACCACCAACTGGCCATGCACCAGGGCCTTGGAGCCCAACAGCAGGCGGTAGCGCATGGCCTTGCGGCAGGCCAGGGTGAACTCGACCTGCCAGATCCGATCGCCCAGCGCCAGGGTGGTGCGGATGACGTAGCGGGTCTGGGCGTGGCCGTTGGAGCTTTTGATGGTCTTCATCGCCACCAGCGGCGCCTCGCAGCGCCGGTGACGCAGTTGCACCACCGAGCCCAGGTGCGCGTTGAAGCGCACCCATTGCTCGCCATCACGCTCGAACGGTTCTATCTCCGTGGCGTGCAGGCTGGAGGTGCTGGCACCGGTATCGATCTTGGCGCGCAGGCCGGCGACTCCCAGGTCGGGAAGCGCCACCCACTCGCGCAGGCCGATAACGGTCAAATGATCAAATGTCTTCAATGGGGCAACCGAGGGTAAAAGGTTTCTGATCGCAGCATAGCCGCCGTGGGGCGGCCGCGGAACGACCCGTCTCGCAAAGCGCGGTATTCACGCAGAAACCGGCGCAAATGGCGATAGATATTGAGTGACAAGCTGAAGATTTCGTTCATCTGCACGGTCCTGTTGGCGATCCATTGCCGGAGCCTGGACTTTAAGCCCATAGCGTCTGACCTTGCATCCGACAGGCACGGTAGTACAGTTCCATTAAATTCCTGAGTCGAGGGTTTGCTGTGGCACAAAAACAGGAAGAAGACGACAAGGTTCGTCTGGATAAATGGCTGTGGGCGGCGCGGTTCTACAAGACGCGTGCCCTGGCCAAGGCCGCCATCGAGAGTGGCAAGGTGCATTGCCGTGGCGAGCGCTGCAAGCCGGGCAAGGAGCCCAGGGTAGGTGATGAATTCCAGCTGCGGACCGGCTTCGACGAGCGGACCGTGGTGGTGAAGGCGCTGTCGGTGGTGCGCAAGGGTGCGCCCGAGGCTCAGCTACTCTATGAAGAGACGCCACAGAGCGTGGCCAAGCGCGAGGAAGCGGCGCAGCTGCGCAAGGCTGGCTCGCTGGGTGTGACCACCGATGGGCGGCCGACCAAGAAACAGCGTCGGCAGCTCCATCAGTTTCACAGTGAGTCCTAGGCGCTGACCACGCTCAGGCACTTGAACAGCGGCAGGCGCTGCAGCACGCGGAACAGCGGTTGGGTCACGCGCAGCAGCCAGCCCGAGATACCAGCGGCGAACGGCGTGTAGTAGCCCCAGCCCAGTGCCAGCAGGGCCATGGCCACGCCGCCGATGTAGTCATCCTGGCCCCAGTGGGCGCCAGCGACCAGGCGCGGCATTGAAAACAGCAGCACCAGGCCCCAAATCACCAGGTACTGGCCGAAGCGACGGGCGAAAATGCTCATGAACATGCCCCAGATCAGCAGCACGGAGGCGTGGTCACCCGGGAAGCTCTGGTTCGAACCGTCCTTGAGCTCCAGGTGCGAGTCGATGTGCGGGTACAGGTCGCTCAGGCGGATGGCATCGCTCAGCACCAGCGACGGGCTGTGATGTTGCCAGCCCATGGCGTCGCAGACCTTGTCGAACAGGGCGCGAATCACCAACAGCAGTATAAGCATCGACACGAAGGCCAGGGTGGCCCGGCGGGTGTGAATGGCCTCGATCACCCAATTGCCACGGATCAGCAGCGACAGCAGGATCAGCCCGACAATGATGTCGAACGGGCGCATGCTCGACACGGCCCAGATCGAACGCCACACCACGTGGTCGGCCAGGGGCTGGTTGAGCAGGTGGAACAGCCATTCGTCGAAAGATGTGAATAGCGCGTGGCCGGCGGGCAGCAACCACAGCCCGATCAGCCCGAACGCGATTAGATTACATAGCAGAAGGCCTCGTACGTTCCACCTTGCTTGGAACAGTGCGGGTTTGTTCATAAGATACCTCTATGTCAGACAGAGCGATCCGCACCAGGCTGGTGCTCTAAAACGGGCTTTTATAGGCCCTTGTACACATCTTGTCACTATTATCAGATACCCAGACCCCTATGCACGACACACCGGATACCGATTACACCCAACGTTTCATCTTCGACGAATGCGACATTCGTGGTGAGATGGTTTCGCTTGAGCGCAGCTACGCCGAAGTGCTGGCCAAGCATCCCTACCCGGAACCGGTTGCCCAACTGCTGGGTGAGTTCATGGCTGCCGCTGCGTTGCTGGTCGGTACCCTGAAGTTCGACGGCCTGCTGATTCTGCAGGCGCGTTCCGAAGGCCCGGTGCCGCTGTTGATGATCGAATGCTCCAGCGAGCGCGACATCCGCGGCCTGGCGCGTTACGAAGCCGACGCCATCAACCCGGGCGCCACCCTGGCCGACCTGATGCCCAACGGCATGCTGGCCATGACCGTAGACCCAAACAAGGGCCAGCGCTACCAGGGCATCGTCGAACTGGACGGCGCCGACCTGTCGGAATGCTTCACCAACTACTTCAAGATCTCCGAGCAGTTGGGCACGCGCTTCTGGCTCAACGCCAACGGTTCGCGCGCCCGCGGCATGCTGCTGCAGCAACTGCCGGCCGACAAACTCAAGGACGCCGAAGAGCGCGAAGCCAGCTGGCAGGACGCAACCGTGCTGGCCGGCACCCTCACCGCCGAGGAACTGCTGGGCCTGGACAACGAGACCATCCTGCACCGCCTGTACCACGACCAGGCCGTGCGCCTGTTCGACGTGCAGCCCCTGCGCTTCCGCTGCAGCTGCTCGCGCGAGCGTTCTTCCCGCGCGCTGGTCAGCCTCGGGGAAGCCGATGCCCAGGCCCTGGTGGCCGAGCGTGGCGGCGTGATCGAGATCGATTGCCAGTTTTGTAGCCAACGCTATCTCTTTGATAGCACTGAAGTTACACAGCTTTTCGCCGGCGGTGGTCTTGAAGTGCCGTCAGATACCCGTCACTGAAACGTTTAAGTAGAACCAGATCGCGTAAGTGCCGCCGGGTTGCCGCCGTTTCGACAGGAGGCCTCTACTATTTCCGGACGTTTCTGGCATAATCCGGCCCACTTTTAGAGCTGTAGTAGTTTTTTTGTCTCTACTACAAAACGTTTGGAGTACTCGGCCCTGGGCCGACGGGGAACCTCATGACGCAAGCTAATAACACCGTGTACACCGATCTGAGCATCGATGAGCTGGTACAAGAAGCCCTGAAGCGCGGTGAAGGCGAGCTTGCCGATACTGGCGCGCTGGTCGTGAAAACAGGTCACCGTACCGGTCGTTCGCCGGTTGACCGTTTCATCGTTGAAGAATCCTCCACCCAGGACGCAATCGCCTGGGGCCCAATCAACCGCAAGTTCCCGGCCGACAAGTTCGACGCCCTGTGGGACCGCGTTGCCGCCTACCTGGGCGAGCGCGAGCGGTTTGTCTCCCACGTTCACGTAGGCTCTGACGAAGCGCACTACCTGGCCGTCAAGATGACCACCGAGACTGCCTGGCACAACCTGTTCGGCCGTTGCCTGTTCATCAACCCGGAACACTACAACCCGGGCGCCAAGCAGGAATGGCAGGTCATGAACGCCCCTTGGTTCGTGTGCGAACCGGAGCGTGACGGCACCAATTCCGACGGTACCGTGATCATCAATTTCGCGGCCAAGAAAGTCCTGATCGCCGGCATGCGCTACGCCGGTGAAATGAAGAAAGCCATGTTCTCGGTGCAGAACTTCCTGCTGCCGGCTGCTGACGTGCTGCCAATGCACTGCGCGGCCAACATGGGCGAAGAGGGCGACGTAACCCTGTTCTTCGGCCTGTCGGGCACCGGCAAGACTACCCTGTCGGCTGACGAAAGCCGTTACCTGATCGGCGACGACGAGCACGGTTGGGGCGAAGGCGTTGTCTTCAACATCGAAGGCGGCTGCTACGCCAAGTGCATCGACCTGTCCGAGAAGAACGAGCCGGTCATCTGGAAAGCCATCCAGCACGGCGCCGTCCTGGAGAACGTGGTCCTGGACCCGGTCACCAAGAAGGCCGACTACGCCGATGACAGCTTGACCCAGAACAGCCGCGCCGCCTACCCGCGCGAGCTGATCGAGAAGCGCGCGCCGAAGAACCTCGGTGGCGAGCCGAACGCCGTTATCTTCCTGACCTGCGACCTGACCGGCGTGCTGCCGCCAGTGTCCATCCTCAGCGAAGAGCAGGCTGCCTACCACTTCCTGTCGGGCTACACCGCGCTGGTGGGTTCGACCGAAATGGGCTCGGGTGCCGGCATCAAGTCGACCTTCTCCACCTGCTTCGGCGCGCCGTTCTTCCCGCGCCCGGCTGGTGAGTACGCCGAACTGCTGATCAAGCGTATCCGTGGCTTCAACTCCAAGGTCTACCTGGTCAACACCGGCTGGACCGGCGGCGGCTACGGCGTTGGCAAGCGCTTCAACATCCCGACCACTCGTGGCGTGATCGCGGCCATCCAGAGCGGCGCCCTGATCGGTGCCGAGACCGAGCACCTGGGCACCATCAACCTGGACGTGCCGAAGGCCGTACCGGGCGTGGATACCGTGCTGCTGAACCCACGCAACACCTGGGCTGACCAGGCCGCCTACGACGAAGCAGCCAAAGGCCTGGCCAAGCTGTTTATCGAGAACTTCAAGAAGTTCGACGTCAGCGACGCCATCCGCACTGCCGGTCCACAGCTGTAATAGCTGCCCGACCCAAAAAGCCGCCCCCCGGGGCGGCTTTTTCATTTCCTGTACCCCGCCCCGTAGCAGCTGCCAAAGGCTGCGTCCTACAAGCGCGAAGCCGCATCCAAGTCCATCAACCCCTGCCCATACGCCTCACTGTTGGCATAGATCCCGCGCTTGTTGGCCGTGCTCAACAACAAGTCCCTTAACTGCTGTGGGCTCTTGTCCGGATAGCGGCTCTGCAGCCCCGCCAACGCACCGGCCGCTAACGCCACCGCCGGCGAGGTGCCCGCGGTCTCGACGAACCTGCCGTCCTTGCCCGTGGTCAGCAACCCTGCACCGGCATCGCCGCCCGGCACGGCAATGCACCAGGCCCGCGCCACCCCGCAGTAATTGGACTTGGCATTGATGGCCGTGCCGTCGGCCTTCAACGCCACCACGGCCAGCCAGCCTTTCTCCAGCTCTGGCATGGCCAGCGGCAGCCCTGGCTCGGCCAATGGTTCGCGCTTGAGCTCATTGCCCGTGGGGAACACGAACACCGCGCCCTTGGCCACCAGTTCGCGGGCGCCAAGCAGCGACGCTTCCATGATCTGCTTGTAGCGCGCCTCGGTAATCTCCGACGCCGGCACCGCGTTCGCCCAGGAGTTGCTGAGGATGCGCGCGCCCTTGTCGAAGGCGAAGCGCCAGGACTTGGCGATTTCCTCGTCAAAGAAAAAAGGCTCGTTGTCATCGCCGAAGCGCAGGGGCACCAGTTGGGCCCGGTAGGCAATGCCGTGCATGCCCTGGGCGTCCTTGTTGGCCGCCAGCACGCCGGCCATTTGCGTGCCATGGCCGACCCGGTCGATGGTGCCGCTTTGCTTGGCCACGTAGTCGTAGCCCGGGTCGGCAATGCGCCCGGTGAACGAGGGCAGGTCCAGGTTCAGGCCCGAGTCGATCAGGCCGACGATCACCCCTTCGCCAGTGCCGCCGCGGGCATACAGGGCTGACGCCTTGACCACTGCCAGCGCCGGCTGGGCGGCGTATTCCGGGGTTTCGAACGCCTTGCGCTCAACGGCAGCGGCAGTGGCGGCGAAGCCCAGCAACAGGGCGGGAAACAGTAAGGTGACGCGAGGGCGAGGAAGACGGTGTGCGTCCTGCATGGGAAGCTCCAGGGATAGAAAATCAAGGCACCCACTATCGGCATTTCACCCCGCCGTTGCATGGCGGTACTGTTTCCGGGTGTTTGATGAATTCAGCCGCTGAATAAGCCTCATCACACGAATAAAGTTCAAAACCGGGCCGTGCTGTTCTATGGTTTGGGGATTGCCCAGCTACCTTCATCAGAGGATCTGCCATGAGCCAAAGCACCTACGACATCCAGCGCGCCGCCGTTATCGGGGCCGGAACCATGGGCCGGGGCATTGTGATGTGCCTGGCCGCCGCCGGCATCCAGGTGAAATGGATGGACAGCAACCCGCAGATGCTCAACCAGGCGCTGGAGATCGTGGGGCACACCTGGGCACACAATGTCGAGCAGGGGCGCATCGATGCCGCCGAGTCAGCGCGGCGCCTGGCGCGCATCGCCAAGGTCGCCGACTACCCGGCCATCTTCGACGTCGACCTGGTGATCGAGGCGGTGTACGAAAACCTCGAGCTCAAGCAGCAGATCTTCCGCGAGCTGGACCGCGTACTGAAGCCCGGCGCCATCCTGGCCAGCAACACCTCGGCGCTGGACATCGACGCCATTGCCTCGGCCACCAGCCGCCCCGAGCAGGTGCTGGGCCTGCACTTCTTCAGCCCCGCGCACATCATGAAACTGCTGGAAGTGGTGCGCGGCGCCAGGACCTCGCCCGAGGTGCTGCAGGCGGGCCTGGCCCTGGGCGACCGCATGGGCAAGGTCAGCGTGGTCTCGGGCAACTGCCACGGTTTCATTGGCAACCGCATGTTGCACCCTTATGCCAAGGAAGCGCGGATGATGCTGCTCGAGGGCTCGCTGCCGTTTGAAGTGGACTCGGCGCTGCAGGGCTTCGGCTTCGCCATGGGGCCGTTCCGCATGTACGACGTGGTCGGCATCGACCTGGAATGGCGCGCGCGGCAGCTGTCTGGCCAGGGCATGAACGAGCCCGAGGTGCAGATCGATAACCGCCTGTGTGAAATGGGCCGTTTCGGCCAGAAAAGCGGCGATGGCTACTACCACTACGAGCAGGACAGCCGCCAGGCCGAGCACGACGACGAGGTCGACGCCCTGGTGATAGGCGTTAGCCACGGCATGGGCTACGACCGCCGGGCCATCGGCGCCGAGGAAATCGTCGACCGCTGCGTGCTGGCGCTGGTCAACGAAGGCGCGAAGATTCTACAGGAAGGCATCGCCCAGTCCGCCCACGACATCGACCTGGTGTACCTCAACGGCTACGGCTTCCCCAAGGAAGGCGGCGGTCCCATGGCCTGGGCCGACAAGCAGGGCCTGGCCGAGATCGAACGGCGCCTGCTGGAGTTCAAGGGGCGTTTCGGCGAGCATTGGCAACCGGCTGAACTGATCAGCCGGCTGGCCCGCGAGGGCGGTACTTTTGCACAGGCGACCCACGGATGAATGAAGCAATGCCCCAGCGCGAGGATTACCGGCACTTCCAGCCGATCATCACGCGCTGGCACGACAACGACGTGTACGGGCACGTCAACAACGTCACCTACTACAGCTTTTTCGACACGGCGGTGAACACCTACCTGATCGAACAGGGCGGCCTGGATATTCACGACGGCGGGGTGGTGGGCTTTGTGGTGAGCTCGTCCTGCGACTACTTCGCGTCCATCGCCTTCCCCGAGCGCATCGAGATCGGCCTGCGCGTGGGCAAGCTGGGCAACAGTTCGGTGCAGTACGAGTTGGCGGTGTTCAAGGCGGGCGACGCGGACGCCTGTGCGGCGGGGCGTTTCGTGCATGTGTTCGTGGACCGGGCCAGCAACCAGCCGGTGCCGATCCCGCCGGCGCTGCGCGACGCCCTGCAACGCCTGGCTTGACCCAACACCGCGTCGCCTGCATCGCGACTAAAGTCGGCTCCTACGCTGACCGTGGTAGGAGCCGACTTCAGTCGCGATTCAGGCGACGCCGTATTAGCGGCGGTGCCAGTGGCGACGGTCGTGGTGGTCCCAGCGACGGTCGTGGCCACGGTAGTGACGACGGTCGTCGTAGCCGCGGCTGTGGGCCTCGCGGTTGCTTTCATTGCCCATGTAGTTGCCCAGCGCGCCACCGGCGCCACCGCCGGCTGCCGCGCCGATCAGGCCGCCGGTGCTGCCGCCCATGCTGTGGCCCAGCACGTTGCCGCCTGCGGCACCCAGGCCACCGCCAATGGCGGCTTGGCCACGGCTGTGCTTGTTGGCGCCCACGGCCGCGCCACCGGCGCCACCCAGGCCGGCGCCGATGGCAGCGCCGGTGCTGCCACCCAGTTGCTGGCCGACGGCTGCGCCCAGCACCCCACCCAATGCGCCACCAATACCTGCTTCTGCGGTGCCGCCGGCGGAGGCGAAGCCGCTGACCAGGCTCAGGGACAACAAGAGAATCGAGGTGTACTTCATAGACAAAGTCTCAGTGGAATGACGGCGCGATCCTGAGGCTCTGTAAGCAAGCTGACAACATGAAACCGACGAATAACACGACTTGTACACAATTTAACAAGTCATTGTTTTCATGATGAAACTTTATGAATTTCGGCCGGTCATATGTACTTCGGGGAGGCCTTTTCAGCAGTGAAAAGGCCTTTTTTGTTGGTTTTGCTACATGGCTTTCCTGAATAATACCGCAGTGTTCAAGGCTTCGAAACGCTGTACACCCGCGGGCCGCTTTTCTGCGGAAGATGAATCAGGTTCAAGTTGTGCCGGCGCGCCCACTGCACCGCCAGGCCGGTAGGGGAGGACAGGCTGACCAGGGTCTGGATGCCCGCCCGCAGCACCTTCTGGATCAGTTCCAGGCTACAGCGGCTGGTGACAATCGCCAGGCCGCCGCTGGTGGCCACCTGCTGGCGGATCAAGGCGCCGATCAGCTTGTCCAGCGCGTTGTGACGGCCAATGTCCTCGCGGCCCATCAGCAACTCGCCCTCGGCATTCATGAACAGCGCCGCGTGCACTGCGCCGCAATGCTGGCCCAGCGGCTGGAATGCGCTGATGCGCTGGCGCAGGCCGTCCAGCCACTGCGCCGGGGGCAGGGCGCCGCCGGCCAACACCTTGAGTTCAGGCAGCGCCTGTTCCACCGCCTCCACACCACACAAGCCGCAGCCACTGGTGCCGGCCAGTTGGCGGCGCTGGTCCTTGAGGTTCCAGAACGCCCGGCTGGAAATCTCCACCTCGGCCTGCTGCGCCGAGCCGCAACCACTCAGCTTGAGGTCGTAGATGTCGTCCGCCGAGCTGATGATGCCGCTGCCGATGCTGAAGCCGACGATGAAGTCTTCAAGGTCCGTGGGGCTGACCAGCATCACCGCCTGGCTGATGCCGTTGTAGGCGATGGCCAGGGCGACCTCTTCGGCCAGCGCGGTGTCGGCGATTTCGTGCAGGTCGAGGCTCTGGTAGCTGTAGGTCAGGCTGGCCGGTTGCAGGGTGTCCATGGAGGCGTACCGCTTGAGTGTGTGGGGAAAGCCTAGGCTTGGGCTTCGGTTGCGTCTAATTGTTAGGGGCAATGCGGTGATCGATGAGGTCGATGGTGGTGCGTTTGACGCGGCCTTGAGGCCGCTGCTACAGGGGGAGGCGGCGTTACCGAGCCCGTAGCAGCTGCCGAAGGCTGCGTCCGGGGTGATTACAACCCCGGCAACAATTCGCGGTAATCGTCCACTGCGGCGAATTCTTCGGTGTCCTTGCGGCCCTTGCGGCTGTCCGGCTCGCGCACCGCCAACAGGTGGCCGACGCCAAAGGCGCGGGCGCTGCGCAGGATGGGCAGGGTGTCGTCGATGAACAGGCTGCGCGCCGGGTCGAAGCCGATGTCGTCCTGCAGCGCGCTCCAGAAGTTCTGGCTCTCCTTGGGGAAGCCGTAGTCATGGGAGCTGATCAGCCGCTCGAAATACGGCGCCAGCGCCACGCGCTCAAGCTTCACCGACAGCGAGTCGCGGTGGGCATTGGTGATCAGGATGACGCGTTTGCCGGCCTGGCGCACGGCGGCCAGGAACGTATCGGCATAAGGGCGCATGGCGATCAGGTGCGCCGTTTCCAGCTTCAGTTCGCGCACCGGCAGGCGCAGCTCGTTGCTCCAGAAATCCAGGCAGTACCAGTTCAGGGTGCCGGCGTTGCGCTCGAACAGCGGGCGCATTTCCAGTTCCGCCATGGCGCGGCTCACGCCGTGGGTCTCGGCGTAGCGTTGGGGCAAATGCTCCAGCCAGAAGTGATTATCGTAATGCAGGTCCAGCAGGGTGCCGTCCATGTCCAGGAGGACGGTGTCGATATCGCGCCAGGTTATGGAATGCATACGAAAGATTCTCAAGCAGTGGGTGGACAAGAATGGCCTGTGCCGCGCCAAGCCACGGTATAGTAACCCGTTCACGCCAAGGAGCCGCCCCATGCGCCAGAAACCCACCGTACTCGCCCGCGAAATAGTCGCCAGTAGCCGTTTGTTCCGGGTCGAGGAGGTGCAGCTGCGGTTCGCCAACGGCGTGGAGCGCACCTATGAGCGCCTGGTGGGGCGCGGCAACGGTTACGGCGCGGTGATGATCGTGGCCATGGTCGACGCCGAGCACGCGGTGCTGGTCGAGGAGTACTGCGGTGGCACCGACGCCTACGAGCTGTCGCTGCCCAAGGGCCTGATCGAGCCGGGCGAGGACGTGCTGGCCGCAGCCAACCGCGAGCTCAAGGAAGAAGCCGGCTTTGGCGCGCACCAGCTGGAGCACCTCACCGAGCTGTCGCTGTCGCCCGGCTACATGAGCCAGAAAATCCAGGTGGTGCTGGCCACCGACCTGTATGAAGAACGCCTGGAGGGCGACGAGCCCGAGCCCATGCGCGTCGACCAGGTCAACCTGCGCGAGCTGTCCACGTTGGCCACCCACCCGCAATTTTCCGAGGGCCGCGCGCTCGCCGCGCTGTACCTGGCCCGTGACCTGCTGATCCAGCGTGGAGCCTTTACCCTATGACCTATCCTCATCCGCTGTTGCCGGGCGTCATCGCGCTGGCCCACCAGGCTGGCGAAGCGATCCTGCCGTTCTGGCGCGCCGATGTGGCGGTGACTGCCAAGGCTGACGAATCGCCGGTGACCGCGGCGGACCTTGCCGCCCACCATGTGATCGTCGCCGGGCTGACCGCGCTGGATGGATCGATTCCGATCCTGTCGGAAGAAGACTGTGGCATCTCCCTGGCCGAGCGCCAGGGCTGGACGCGCTGGTGGCTGGTGGACCCGCTGGACGGCACCAAGGAATTCATCGCCGGCAGCGAGGAGTTCACCGTCAATATCGCGCTGGTCGAGCAAGGCCGGGTGGTGTTCGGCGTGGTGTCCACGCCCACCAATGGCAGCTGCTACTACGGCGGGGCTGGCCTGGGCGCCTGGCGTGCGCGTGCGGGCGAAGCGCCCGAGGCGATCCAGGTGCGCACCCAGCCGCCGGCGGGTGAAGCCTTTACCGTGGTGGCCAGCCGGCGCCATTCCAGCCCTGATCAAGAGCGCCTGCTGACGGGCCTGGCGGCAAGCCTGGGCGAGCTGGCGCTGGCCAATGTCGGCAGTTCGTTGAAGTTCTGTCTGCTGGCCGAAGGCGCCGCCGACTGCTACCCGCGCCTGGCGCCGACGTCGCAGTGGGACACTGCCGCCGCCCAGGGCGTGCTGGAAGGCGCGGGTGGCGAGGTGCTGGATGTGGAGGGGCAGCCGTTCACTTACCCTGCGCGCGAGTCGCTGCTCAATACCTTTTTCCTGGCGTTGCCGGCTGCGGCGCCGTGGCGTGAGACGCTGTTGCGGCTCTGCAGAGTCGCGTAGCGGCTACGCCTCTGTGGGAGCTGGCTTGCCAGCGAGCTGTTGAAGACCGAAAAGCTCGCTGGCAAGCCAGCTCCCACAAAAGCAATTGCTGCTACGGGACCGTGTCACCGGTGCAGCACGTACTGCCCGGTGAACTGCACCGCGGGTTGATTGCTGCCCTGGTTCACCACGAATGTGCGCAGCTCCAGCCGGGCACGGCCATGGCGATTCCAGGTGGCCACGAAGCGTTTCCAGGCTTTTTCGTCCGGCGCCTCGCACACCGCCTCGGCGTCGCCGGTCACTGGCAACGGATAGCTGATCTGACCTTCCTGGATCACGATATGCCCGCCCTCGATGCCCGCCTCGCGCAAGCGCAGGTGCAGCCAGCCCCAGCCTGCCAGCACGGCGCCACAGTAGAGGCTGCCGCCGAACATGGTGCTTTTGTGGTTGACGTTGGGTGCCAGCGGCAGATGCAGGCGTAAGGTCGAGCCTTGCCAGCTGCGGACCTCCATGCCCATTTCCCGGGTCAAGGGAATGTCGCCGTGCAGCACGGCTTGTAGTTCGGTGCAGTCCTGGTTCATGTTCATGCCTCGCCCTCATCGCCAGCGGCGAAGTTCAAGCCGTGCTTGCGCAGTTTGTCGTGCAGGGTCTTGCGCGGTACCCCCAGGGCTTCGGCCAGGCTGCGCAGCGAGCCGTGGGGCCTGGCCATTTCCGCGGCGATCAGCGCGCGTTCGAAGTTTTCCACCTGCTCGCTGAGGTTGCCGGTCATCGGCGCTTGCTGGGCGGCTGGCGCGGGCGCGCTGTTGTCCAGCTCAAGGTCCAGCCCCAGGGCGAAGCGTTCGGCAGCGTTCTGCAGTTCGCGCACGTTGCCCGGCCAGCTGTGGCGCAGCAACAACGCGCGCTCGCCAGGCAACAGCTGGTTGGGCAGCAGGCCATGGCGCTCGCTGGCGGCCGTGGCGAAGTGCTCGAACAGCACCAGCGCATCTTCGCCGCGCTCGCGCAGCGCTGGAATGCGCAGCGACGCCACGTTCAGGCGGTAGTAGAGGTCGGCGCGGAAGCGTCCCTGGTCGGCGGCCTGGCGCAGGTCTTCCTTGGTGGCGGCGATGATGCGGATGTCCAGCGGGATCAGCTGGTTGCCGCCCAGGCGTTCCACCACGCGCTCCTGCAGCAGGCGCAGCAGCTTGACCTGCACGTCCAGGCTCATGCTCTCGATTTCGTCGAGAAACAGCGTGCCGCCGTTGGCGAATTCGAACTTGCCGATGCGGCGTTTCTGCGCGCCGGTGAAGGCGCCGGGCTCGTGGCCGAACAGCTCGCTTTCCACCACCGATTCGGCCAGCGCCCCGGCGTTGATGGCCACGAACGGGCCGTTGCGGCGGCTGGACAGGTCGTGCAGGGCGCGCGCCACCACCTCCTTGCCCGCCCCGGTCTCGCCCAGAATCAGCACGTCGGCCTTGGTCGGCGCCAGTGCGCCGATCTGTTCGCGCAGGCGCAGCATGGACGGGGATTGCCCCAGCAGCCGCGCACTCAAGGCGTGGCGGTCGCTGAGGGCCAGGCGCAGGCTGCGGTTGTCCAACACCAGGCGGCGCAGGGCCAGGGCGCGGCGCACGCTGTCCAGCAGGGCGTCGCTGGCGAAGGGTTTTTCCAGGAAGTCGTAGGCGCCGGCGCGCATGGCCTGCACGGCCAGCGGCACATCGCCGTGGCCGGTGATCAGCAGCACCGGCAGCTCGGCGTCCTGGGCATGCAGCTGCTGCAACAACTCCAGGCCGTCGAGACCCGGCATGCGGATGTCGCTGACGATCACCCCCGGCCAGTCACGTTCGATGCGCTCGGCCAGGCCATTGGCGTCGGCCAGGGGCAGGATCTTCAAGCCGGCCAGGTCCAGGGTCTGGCTCAGGGCCTGGCGCAGGTGCGGATCATCGTCCACCAGCACCACCTGGGTCTGGCTGTCGATGGCGGGGGCCGTGCTCATGCGGAAGGGTCCTCGGGTGGTTGCAGGTTGACGCCGGGTGGTGCGCTGCGCAGGCGCAGGGTCAGCAGTGCGCCGCCCTGGGGGTGGTTGGCCAGCAGCAGTTCGCCGCCCAGCGCCCGCATCAGGGTATCGCAGATGGCCAGCCCCAGGCCAAGGCCCTGGGTGCGGGTCTTGGTGGTGAAGAAGGGTTCGCGGGCGCGGGCCATGGACTCACGGGTAAAGCCGGGGCCGTTGTCGCGAATCAGCAGTTCCACGCCGTCGGCGGTCTGCTCGGCGCTGATCCACAGGCAGCGGGGCGTGGCTTTTTCGGTCAGGGCATCGAGGGCGTTGGCCAGCAGGTTGCTCAGCACCTGGCGCAGCCGCGTTTCCCCGGCCTGCACCCACAATGGCGCATCGGGCAGGTCGCGGAACAGCTCCACCGCCATCGCCCGCCGGCGCTTGGCCAGCAACGCCAGGGCATCATCCAGGGCGGGTTGCAGGGCCACGCTTTCCAGGGCATGGCGGTCGCGGCGGGCGAAGGCACGCAGGTGCGCGATGATCGAGGCCATGCGCCCGGTCAGCTCGCCAATCAGCTTGAGGTTGCCGCGGGCGTCTTCGGTGCGCTGGTGGTCCAGCAGCACTTCAGCGTTCTCGGCGTAGCTGCGGATGGCCGCCAGCGGCTGGTTGAGTTCGTGGCTGATGCTGGCCGACATGGTGCCCAGCACCGACAGCTTGCCGGCCTGCACCACCTCGTCCTGCACGCGCACCAGTTCCTGCTGGGCCTGCTCGCGTTCCAGCACTTCCTGGCGCAGGCGGCTGTTGAGCGCCTCCAGGTCGCGGGTCCGCTCGCTTACCCGTACCTCCAGCTCACCCCGGGCCTTGGCCTCGAAGGCAATGCGGTCAAGGTAGTTGCGCCGGCGCTGCATCATCAGCCCCAGCAACAGCATCAACACCAGCAGGGCTGCGCCGCCGATGGCCAGCACCGTGCGCACTGGGCGGTCGACCAGCGCCCGCGGGGCGAGGATGCTGGCGTTCCAACCTGTCTCGGCGATGGGGTGGGTCTGCATCAGCCAGGCCTTGTCGCCCAGGCTCAGGGGCTGCGGCTCCTGGGTGGGGTAGGGCTGGATGGAGGCGATGGCCTGGTGTTCCTCGTCCGTCAGCGGCCGGGTGGCGCGGAAACGCCATTCGGGGTTGGAGGTCAGGATCACCACGCCGTGCTGGTCCGTCAGCATCAGCTGTTCTGGGGTGTTGCCCCACAGGTTTTCGGTGTGGTCCAGGTCGACCTTGACCACCAGCGCGCCGACTACCTTGTCGCCCTCGTGCACGGCGGCGGCGAAGAAGTAGCCGCGCTTGCCCGAGGTGGTGCCCATGCCGAAGAAGCGGCCCAGGCGCCCGGCGATGGCGTCGCTGTAGTAAGGCCTGAAGGCAAAGTTGCGGCCCACGAAGCTGTCTTTCTTCTCCCAGTTGGACGCTGCCAGGGTGTTGCCGCTGGGGTCCAGCAGGTACATCACCTCGGCGCCGGTCTGTTCGCTGATGTCCTTGAGCAGCCGGTTGGCGTGGTCCACCACCTGCGGGTTGCCTGGCTCGGCCAGGGTGGCGCGCAGCGACGGCAGGTCGCCGAGGATCTGCGGCAAGGTTTCGTAGCGGTGCAGGGTGCCCAGCAGGTTGGCCACGTACAGGTCCAGGGTCTGCCGGTTCTGGCTCGCCAGTTCGCTGCGGTAATAGCGTTCGGCAAGGTGCTGCAACGGCCATAGCAGCGGGGCCAGGCACAGGGCCAGCAAGGCGAGGCTGCGCCAACGGGGGCGGCGGGGAAGCGAGGGAGTCATGTCAGGAACAAATGCGCCGGAGGGTGTCCGGCGCATTATGCGTCATGCCAGGGGAGCCAGGCACTCAATCAGCGCTTCGCGCCAGTTGGGCAGGTGCAGGTTCCACTGTTGTTCCAGGCGGCTGCAGTCCAGGCGCGAATTCAACGGGCGCACCGCAGGGGTGGGGTAGGCGCTGGACGGAATAGGCTCCAGCGTCGCGCACGGCTTGTCCTGCGCCAGCAGGTGCTTGCCGATTTCCTGGGCGAAACCGAACCACGAGGTTTCACCCTTGGCGGTCAGGTGGTAGGTGCCCCACGGGCCGGCCTGGCCGTTGAGCCAGTGCTCGATGAGGGTCTGGGTGGTGCCAGCGATGGTGCCCGCCCAGGTGGGCGCACCGATCTGGTCGGCCACCACGCGCAGCTCCGGCTTCTCTTGCAGCAGGCGCTGCATGGTCAGCAGGAAGTTGCGCCCGTGCAGCGAATACACCCAGCTGGTACGCAGGATCAGGTGCTTGCCGCCCACGAACCGAATGGCCTTCTCGCCTTCCAGCTTGCTGCGCCCGTAGACGCCCAGCGGGTTGGTCTCGTCGTCCTCGGTGTAGGCGCCTTCCTTGCGGCCATCGAACACGTAGTCGGTGGAGTAGTGGATCAACGGGATGTCCAACGCGGCGGCCTCTTCGGCGAAGATGCCGGGCGCGGTGGCGTTGATGGCGAAGGCCAGATCCTCTTCCGTTTCCGCCTGGTCCACCGCCGTGTGTGCGGCGGCGTTGATGATCAGGGTGGGGCGCAGCGTGCGCACCACTTCGCGGATGGCTTCGGGCTGGGCCAGGTCCAGCTTGTCGCGGCCCAGCACGTGCAGCTCGCCCAGGTGGCCCAGGCGTTGTTGCAATTCACGCGACACCTGGCCGAACTGGCCACTGATGAGGATCTTCTGGCTCATGGGAACAGGTCAGCCTCTTGCAGGGATTTGCCTTGCTGGTCCTTGGCCGACAACTGCGGGACGATGCCGTCCAGTTCCCAGTCGATGGCCAGTGTCTCGTCGTCCCAGCGAATGCAGCGCTCGGCGGAGGGGGTGTAGTAGTCAGTGGTCTTGTAGAGGAACTCGGCGTAGTCGCTGAGCACCACGAACCCATGGGCGAAGCCCTTGGGTACCCACAGTTGGCGGCTGTTCTGCGCGCTCAGGCGCACGGCCACCCACTTGCCGAAGGTAGGCGAGCTGCGGCGGATGTCCACGGCAAGGTCCAGTACCTCACCGGCGGTGACCCGCACCAGCTTGCCCTGGGCGTTTTCGATCTGGTAATGCAGGCCGCGCAACACGCCCTTCTGCGAGCGTGAGTGGTTGTCCTGCACGAAGGCTTCGGTAATGCCGGTGGCCTGTTCGAAAGCCTTGGCGTTGAAGCTCTCGTAGAAAAAGCCGCGCTCGTCACCAAATACCTTGGGCTCGATGATCAAGACCTCGGGTATTTCGCTGGCGATCACATTCATCTGGTTTCCCCTGCAATGCTGTACAGATATTGGCCGTAGCCGGTCTTGCCGAAGTATTTGGCGCGCACCAGCAGTTGCTCACGGTCGATCCAGCCGTTCTGGTAGGCGATTTCCTCCAGGCAGGCCACTTTCAGGCCCTGGCGGTGTTCGATGGTCTGCACGTACTGGGAGGCTTCCAGCAGGCTGTCGTGGGTGCCGGTGTCCAGCCAGGCGAAGCCGCGGCCGAAACGCTCCACGCGCAGGTCGCCGCGCTGCAGGTAGGCGTTGTTGACGTCGGTGATCTCCAGTTCGCCGCGTGGGGACGGTTTCACGTCCTTGGCGATCTGCACCACGTCATTGTCGTAGAAGTACAGGCCGGTCACGGCATAGCTGGATTTGGGCTGCGCCGGTTTTTCCTCGATGGACAGCGCCTTGCCGTCTTCGTCGAAGTCGATCACGCCAAAGCGTTCCGGGTCTTTCACCCAGTAGCCGAATACCGTGGCGCCCTTGGGCTGGCTGGCAGCACGTTTCAGCTGCTCGCCGAAGTGCTGGCCGTGGAAGATGTTGTCGCCCAGGATCAGGCACACCGAGTCGTCGCCGATGAACTCCTCGCCAATCAGGAACGCCTGGGCCAGGCCGTCCGGGGAAGGCTGCTCGGCGTAGCTGATGCTGATGCCGAACTGGCTGCCGTCACCCAGCAGCTGGCGGTATTGCGGCAGGTCGGTGGGCGTGGAGATCAGCAGGATCTCGCGGATGCCGGCCAGCATCAGCACCGAGATCGGGTAGTAGATCATCGGCTTGTCGTAGATGGGCAGCAGTTGCTTGGAAACCCCCAGGGTGATGGGGTGCAGGCGTGTGCCGGAGCCACCGGCCAGTACGATACCCTTGCTCATGCGATCAGATCCTTTGGTTCAGTGGAGCCCAGGCGTTCGCCCTGGTAACTGCCGTCCTGGACGCGACGGCACCATTCCTGGTTGTCCAGGTACCACTGCACGGTCTTGCGCAGGCCGGTCTGGAAGGTTTCATCGGGCACCCAGCCCAGTTCGCGTTCGATCTTGCTGGCGTCGATGGCGTAGCGCAGGTCGTGGCCCGGGCGGTCCTTGACGAAGGTGATCAGCTCGGCGTACTGGCTGATGCCGGCCGGGTGGTTGGGTGCCAGTTCGTCCAGCAGCGCGCAGATGCTGCGCACCACGTCGATGTTCTGCTGCTCGTTGTGGCCGCCGATGTTGTAGGTCTCGCCGACCTTGCCCTCGGTCACTACCTTGAACAGGGCGCGGGCGTGGTCTTCCACGTACAGCCAGTCGCGCACCTGCTTGCCATCGCCGTACACCGGCAGCGGCTTGCCTTTCAGGGCATTGAGGATGACCAGCGGGATGAGCTTTTCCGGGAAGTGGAACGGCCCGTAGTTGTTCGAGCAGTTGGTGACCAGCACCGGCAACCCGTAGGTGCGCTGCCAGGCCCGGACCAGGTGGTCGGAGGCCGCCTTGCTGGCCGAGTAGGGCGAGCTGGGCGCGTACGGGGTGGTTTCCGTGAACAGGTCGTCGACGCCGTGCAGGTCGCCGTACACCTCGTCGGTGGAGATGTGGTGGAAGCGGAAGGCTTCCTTCTCGGCGGCCGGCAGCTTGGACCAGTAGGCGCGGGTGGCCTCCAGCAGGCTGTAGGTGCCGACGATGTTAGTCTGGATAAAGTCCGACGGGCCGTCGATGGAACGGTCGACATGGGACTCGGCTGCCAGGTGCATGATTGCATGGGGCTCGAAGCGCGCCAGCACGGCGCTGACGGTAGCCTGGTCGGCGATGTCGGCCTGGACGAATTCGTAACGGCTGTTGCTGGCAATGCTGGTCAGCGATTCCAGGTTGCCGGCGTACGTCAGCTTGTCGAGGTTGAGCACTTCGTGCCCAGTGTTTTCAATCAGATGGCGAACGAGGGCCGAGCCAATGAAACCGGCGCCTCCGGTAATGAGAATTCGCATGTCGATCTGCCTTCTTCCATAAACTGACATTGAGCGGTTGCAGCATAGCTTGTGGGCTGAGGTTGCCCGGTGCAAGCGTGATTCATCGACAAATAGTCACAAATGCCCATGAACCGCCAAATTTTCCAAGGCGCTTGCTTAACGCGAGGCGCAATGGCGTTATAAACGGTTAAAACTACAAGAGGTTGCCCTGATGTCGCTCGCCACGTTGCTCCACCGGTCCAGCCAGCCCAGCCCCGTTGTCAGCGCCGCACAGGCGCTGGGGCTGTTGCAGGCCTACTACGGCCTGCACGGTGCATTGACGCCATTAGGCAGCCAACAGGACCTTAACTTCCTGGTCGATACCGGGAGTGGACGCTTCGTGCTGAAGATCTGTCACGGCGATTACGCAACCAGCGAGCTGCAGGCCCAGCATGCCGCCCTGGCCCACCTGGCGGCCAGGGGCGTTCCCGTGCCGGCGGTGCGCCTGACCCGCGACGGTCGTGACCTGTTCAGCGCCGCGGTCGATGGCCGGTTGCTGCAAGTGCGGCTGCTCGAGTACATCGAGGGCCAGCCATTGACCCGCGTGGGGCATTTTAGTGCCGGGCTGCGGGCGGAAATCGGCCAGTTGTGCGCGCACGTCGACCAGGCCCTGGCCGATTTCGACCACCCCGGGCTGGCTCGCACCCTGCAATGGGACCCGCGCCACGCCCATGCCTTGATCGCCGAACTGCTGCCGTCGCTGGCCGACCTGGACCGTCACAGCCAGGTGGCCGAAGCGGCGGCCCAGGCCGAGCAGCGGCTGTTGGCGGTGCAGGATGAGCTGCCCAGCCAGGCGGTGCACCTGGACATTACCGACGACAACAGCGTGTGGCACCGCGATGCCCAGCGCCATTGGCGCCTGAGCGGGCTGATCGACTTCGGCGACCTGGTGCGCACCTGGCGCGTGGCCGACCTGAGCGTGACCTGCTCGGCGCTGCTGCACCACGTGGACGGCGACCCCTTCGCGATTTTGCCGGCCATCAAGGCCTACCATGCTCACAACCCGCTGACCCGTGCCGAGTGGCTGGCGCTGTGGCCGATGATCGTCGCCCGCGCGGCCGTGCTGGTGCTCAGCAGCGAACAGCAGTTGAGCGTGGCCCCCGGCAACGCCTACATCGCCGAGAATATCGCCCATGAGTGGCAGATCTTCGACGTCGCCACCTCGGTGCCCTTCGACCTCATGGAGGCGGCCATCCTGCAAGCGGTCGGGCTGGCGCCCACGCTGCCCGACCTGAGTGGCTGCGCCCCGCTGTTGCCCGGCCTGCAGCCCGCAGCGTTCCAGCGTGTGGACCTGGGCGTGCTCAGCGAGCACTTCACCGAGGGTAACTGGCAGCAGCCCGGCGCCGACGAGCGGCTGCTGATGGCCTATCCACAGGCCAGCGCCCTGTACGGCCAGTACCGGCTGTCGCGCACCCGCATCGACAGCGCCGAAGAGCCCGACACCTGCGCGCTGCACGTGGAACTGCACGTGCCGGCCGGCACCGCGGTGCAGGCGCCGTTCGCCGGTTTGCTGCGCCGCGCGGCCGACGCCGGGCTGTGGCTGGTGGGCGCAGGCGTGAGCCTGCACCTGTGGGGCGTGGACAGCGAGTTGGCTGCCGACACGCCCCTGGCCCGTGGCCAGGCCTTGGGCCAGGCCAACGGCATGCTGCTGGTACAGCTGTGCAGCGCCGAGGAACTCAGCCCGCCGTTGTTTGCCACGCCCTCGCGCGCGCAGGCCTGGCAAGCGCTGTGCCCCTCGCCGCGGCCGTTGCTGGGCTTCGATTGCGATGCGCCACCCCAGGTTGACCCCCAGGCCTTGCTGGCCCGCCGTGACGCCAGCTTCGCGCGTTCGCAGAAGCATTATTACCAGGCGCCGCCGCAGATCGAACGCGGCTGGCGCAACCACCTGATCGACCTGCAGGGCCGCTCTTACCTGGACATGCTCAACAACGTCGCGGTGCTGGGCCACGGCCATCCGCGCATGGCCCAGGTGGCCGCGCGGCAGTGGTCGCTGCTCAACACCAACTCGCGCTTCCACTACGCCGCCATCGCCGAGTTCTCCGAACGGCTGCTGGCGCTGGCGCCCGAGGGCTTCGACCGGGTGTTCCTGGTGAACAGTGGCACCGAGGCCAACGACCTGGCCATCCGCCTGGCCTGGGCCGCCAGCGGTGGGCGCGACATGCTCAGCGTGCTCGAGGCCTACCATGGCTGGTCGGTGGCCACGGATGCCATTTCCACCTCCATCGCCGACAACCCCCAGGCCTTGAGCACGCGCCCCGATTGGGTGCACCCGGTTACCGCGCCCAATACCTACCGTGGTGCGTTCCGCGGCGCGGGCAGTGCGGCGAGCTACGTGGCCAATGTCGATGTAACCCTCGCCAGGCTGACCGCCGAGCACCGTCAGGTCGCCGGATTCATCTGCGAGCCGGTGTACGGCAATGCCGGTGGCATCGCCCTGCCGCCGGGCTACCTGCAACAGGTCTACGCCAAGGTACGCGCCTTGGGCGGCGTGTGCATCGCCGACGAAGTGCAGGTGGGCTACGGGCGCCTGGGCGAGCATTTCTGGGGCTTCGAAGAGCAGGGCGTGGTGCCCGACATCATCACCATGGCCAAGGGCATGGGCAACGGCCACCCCTTGGGCGCGGTAATCACCCGCCGGGAAATCGCCGAGGCGCTGGAGGCCGAGGGTTACTTCTTCTCCTCCGCAGGCGGCAGCCCGGTCAGTTGCCAGGTCGGCATGGCGGTGCTGGATGTGATGGCCGAGGAAGGCCTGTGGGACAACGCCCGCGTGGTGGGTGGCCACTTCAAGGCGCGCCTGGAAGGCTTGATCGAACGCCATCCACTGGTGGGCGCGGTGCATGGTTCGGGCTTCTATCTGGGAGTGGAACTGGTGCGCAACCGCGAGACCCTGGAGCCGGCCACCGAAGAAACCGCGCAGCTGTGCGAACGCCTGCGCGAGCTGGGGATTTTTATGCAGCCTACCGGTGACTACCTGAACATCCTCAAGATCAAGCCACCGATGGTCACCACCCGCCAGAGCGTGGATTTCTTCGTGGATTGCGTGGACAAAGTATTGTCTGAGGACCTTTGATCCGGATTAATATCGATTATTTTTCGGTTTAGAATCGCAAGCTTCCAACAATCCTGAATTTACTTTATCTTTATTCAGATATTTATCGATTTGCTGAACGCCCCCGAAGGGGCCCAGGAGTCTGACCCGCCATGACCACGCTAACCACTACCCCACGCGCTGACGGCTTCCACATGCCTGCCGAATGGGCTCCGCAAACCCAGGTGTGGATGGTCTGGCCCGAGCGCCCGGACAACTGGCGCCTGGGCGGCAAGCCGGTGCAGGCTGCCCACGTGGCCCTGGCCAAGGCCATCGCCCGTTTCGAGCCGGTGACCGTCGCCGTCTCCGCCGGCCAGTACGACAACGCTCGTGCACGCCTGGACGCGCCGAACATCCGCGTGGTGGAAATCAGCAACGACGACGCCTGGGTGCGCGACACCGGCCCGACCTTCGTCATCAACGACCAGGGCGAAGTGCGCGGCGTGGACTGGGGCTTCAACGCCTGGGGCGGCTTCGACGGCGGGCTGTACTCGCCGTGGAACCGTGACGAGCAGCTGGCCAGCAAGGTGCTGGAGATCGAACGCTGCAACCGCTACCACACCGAAGGCTTCGTGCTCGAAGGCGGCTCCATCCATGTGGACGGCGAAGGCACCCTGGTGACCACCGAGGAATGCCTGCTCAACCGCAACCGCAACCCGCACCTCACCCGTGAGGAAATCGAGGGCGTGCTGCGCGACCACCTGGCGGTGGACACCATCGTCTGGCTGCCCGACGGCCTGTACAACGACGAAACCGACGGCCACGTCGACAACTTCTGCTGTTACGTGCGCCCGGGCGAAGTGTTACTGGCCTGGACCGATGATTCCAATGACCCCAACTACAGCCGCTGCCGCGCAGCCATGAGCGTGCTGGAGCACACCAAGGACGCCAAAGGCCGCACCTTTGTGGTGCACAAGATGCCGATCCCCGGCCCTTTGTATGCAACCGAAGACGAATGCGCGGGCGTCGATCCGGTGGCTGGTACCCAGGAACGCAACCCTTCCGTGCGCCTGGCAGGCTCCTACGTCAACTTCCTGATCGTCAACGGCGGCATCATCGCGCCGAGCTTCGACGACCCCAAAGATGACGAAGCCAAGGCCATCTTGCAGCGCATCTTCCCCGATCATGAGGTGATCATGGTACCGGGTCGCGAACTGCTGCTGGGCGGTGGCAATATTCACTGCCTGACTCAGCAACAGCCGGCGCCGTTTAAAGGCTGATCGAAGAGTCAAATGAAGAACCCGTCATGTGACGGGTTTTTTGTATCTGTGCGGAAATGTCCGGCTTGCGTGGCACAGGTTTTGTATCGGATACAACGGCTTAAATGCCGGTACGTGTCAATCGTACTGTCATAAAGCGTGGGTAAGTTTGCCGCTCACGGATCCGGGAAAAAGGTGTCGATATGAACGCAGTCAGTGAGCCGGCTTCGCATCCATCGTCTATCACTGCAGAGTCCCTGCAGCGTGTGGCGCAGTGGTTGAAATGCAACGGCAGTATCAAGATTCAAAAGGCAGACCCCCTTCAGGTGCTCAGCGAGCGCTACCCGGCAGGCCTGCTCAGCCAGGCGGAACTCGAAGCGCTGCTGGGCTCCTTCCACCACTAGTTGCAAAGTCGTCACGACGACGCAGTGCCATGAGGCATGGAGCCTCCCCCTCCTGTTGCAAATCTGGTTATAACCCCCGAACTTCTTGTAAATTGACACTTGCGCTGGCCCCCCGCTAGGATTCCGCCCAACGCCTGTGGCGAACAGCCACCTGTCCAGTATTCGATAAGGCCCGCGTTGCATTCGTGCACGCGGGCCTTTGCGTCTAGCGTCGGGGAAAACTTACTGGGCGGGGCGTCTTAACCAGCAATAAGGAAAACAAGATGTTGAACAAAAGTATCGGTCTGATCGCCCTTGGCCTGATCGGCAGCACCCAGGCCATGGCCAGCGATCAAGACGATGCAAAAGGCTTTGTCGAAGACAGCCACCTGTCGGTGCTGGTGCGCAACGCCTATATCAATCGTGATTACAAAGACGGTAACAAGGACAAGTCCGAGTGGGGCCAGGCCTTCATTGGCACCTTCACTTCCGGCTTCACCCAGGGCACCGTGGGCGTGGGCGTCGACGCCTTTGGCCTGTACGCCAAGAACCTGGAACAATCCGACAGCCGCAGCGGCGCTGGCGGTATCGACTTCTTCCGCCAGGGCAGCGACGGTTCGCCTGCCAGCGACCTGGCTCGCGCCGGCGCCGCGGTGAAGTTCCGCTTCTCCAACACCGTGCTGAAGTACGGCGACCAGATGCCGTCGCTGCCAGTGCTGAGCTACGACAACAGCCGCCTGCTGCCGGAAAGCTTCACCGGTACCATGATCACTTCGAAAGAGATCAAGGGCCTGGAGCTGAACGTCGGTCACTTCACCGAAGAAGCGCAGAAGAGCGCCGAAGGTCGTGACAGCGGCGAGCTGAAAAGCCTGAACGTCTACGGGGGCAGCTATGCCTTCAACGACAACTTCAAGGCGTCGCTGTACGGCACCACCATCGAAAACGTGATGAAGAAGCAGTACCTGGGCATGACCTACGTGCTGCCGATCCAGAAGGATCAGTCCCTGACCCTGGACTTCAACGGCTACAAGTCCGAGATCGACAAGCAACAGGTCGCGAAGGCTGGCCTGGACGGCGACGCCAACACCATCTGGAGCCTGGCGGCCACCTACGCCGTGGGCCCGCACTCGTTCATGGTCGCGCACCAGAGCAGCACCGGCAGCACTGGCTACAGCTATGGTGGCTACCAGCGTAAAGGCGGCGTCGGCGACGGTGGTACGTCCATCTACCTGACCAACTCCTACTGGTCGGACTTCAACGGTGAAGACGAGCGTTCGTGGCAGCTGGCCTACGGCCTGGACTTCGGCGCCTACGGCGTGCCGGGCCTGACCTACAAGTTCGCCTACGTGCGCGGCGACAACATCACCGCGGGCGACGCCACCGGTGGTACCGAGCGCGAAATCTTCAACCAGCTGCAGTACGTGGTGCAGCAAGGCCCGGCGAAGGACCTGACCCTGCGCGTGCGCAGCTCGATCCTGCGCGTGTCTGACAACGTCAGCGCCTACAACGTCAGCGGTAACGAAGTACGCGTGTTCGTCGACTACCCAATCAACATCTTCTGATTGGCTGGCAACGCATGATCAACAGGCCCCGCTTATAGCGGGGCTTGTTGTTTGTGGGCCTGGCGGCTGTCGCTGTAGGCCAGGAAGGCTTCGATGTCGTTGCTGCACAGGTAGCGCGCTGCCTGCTTCACCTCGTCCAGCGGCCAGTCCCACCAGGCGCTGGCGAGCAGGCGCTCGCGAATAGGCTCTTCGAAGCGCCAGCGGATGAACTTGCACGGGTTGCCGCCCACCACTGCGTAGGGCGGCACGTCGCGGGTCACCATCGCGCCCGCCGCCACCACCGCACCGTGGCCGATGGTCACGCCGGACAAAATGGTGACCCCGCGGCAGATCCAGCAGTCGCTGCCGATCACCACGTCGCCCTTGGACGGATTGTATTCGCCGGCGCCTTCCAGGCCCGGCAGGAAGGCCGGGAAGGGGAAGCTGCTGACCCAGTCGGTACGGTGCCCGCCGCCCAGCAGCACCGTGACTTCCTCGGCAATGGAAGAGTACGAGCCCACCGTGAAGGTGGTGTCGTTGCCGAACTTGACCACTTCGGGTTCGCCATACGAGCCCACGCCGATGGTGTACCGCGGGTAGCGGCGCTTCAGGCGTTCGTTGCCCTGCAGGATGGGGTCCAGGGCGCGGATGCGCTTGCGCTCTTTGTTAGCCTTGAGCTTCTTGAAAAACTTCATCGCGTACTCGTTCGCGTGCCAGGTCAACGCTTGTTGCGGCTGAACACCAGCCGTTTCAAGCGCCGGAGCGTAATTTTGTTCCATTGCCGCAAGGGAATGCTCAACAACAGCCCCCAGGCCTCGCGCTTGTTCGCCACCACGGCGTATTTCAGCGCCTTGTTGATCGTCACCGTGCGCCCCTGCTGGTACCCCGGGTGCGCACAGTAGGGCGCCAGCGCCTTCAGGTCCGCTTCCAGCAACACCCGGTAGCGTCGTGACAGGTTGTGCGGGTGGCGTCGGTAGCGGGTCACGTGCACGGGCAACTGGTGCACTTCGTAGCCGGCACTGGCCAGCCGCAGGGTGATCTGAAAATCCTGCACCTTGATGTCCGGGTCGTAGAAACCGGCCTTCTTCAAGGCGGCCATGCGGTACAGCGACACCGGCGCGCCCATGACGATGGCGCCGCTGACGATCTCGTCCAGGTGCAGGCGGCGCAGCGGCATGCTGCGCTGGCGCTTGGTGTCATTGCCCTGGCTGTCCATGTAGATGATCAGCGCCCCCACGCACCCCACTTCGGGGTGGGCGTCCAGGTAATCAGCGCGCACCCGCACCGAGTCGGGCAGCATGATGTCGTCCAGGTCGGGGGTGGCGACGTAGGTGCCGCGTGCATGGCGCAGGCCCGTGTTCAGCGCGGCGCTCACGCCCTGGTTGGGCTGGGTGTGCAACTGGAAGTCATAGGTCTGCTGCAGCGCCTTGAGCATGGCCACGCTGTTGTCGGTGGAGCCGTCGTCCACCACGATGACTTCGAAGTTGGGGTAGTCCTGCTCGAAGATGCTCTTGAGCGACGCTTCAAGGAATTTTTCCGCGTTGTAGCAAGGCGCGATAATGGACACCAGGGCGGCGTCAGGGTGGGGTTCGACATCTTGAGCGGTAGGGGAGGCGGTCATCTGTTGCCGGTCTTCCATTACATCGAAATGAATCGCGCGATACACGGCTCGACGGGCGGTGGCCGGGTGCTCATGGCACGGGCTCTACCCTGCGGCTATTGCCAGTGTTCGGTGCGCCTGGGGTACTATCGGATCCTCATTCGCACAGGACGTTCCGCGCCATGCTGCATTTGCATCTTCGTTTGGGGGCCACGTCGCTGGCTTTGTTCACCAGCCTGATGGTAGGCGTGGTAGTGCCGGCAGGTGCAGGGGAAATGATTGCCCTAAGCGCGGCCCAGCAGGAAATGGTAGACGGTATGGTGAAACTCGACGGCCAAATCGAGTATCAAAATATTGCTTTCGGCTTTGGCGTGATGCCTGGGGTGCCCACGGCCTACCAGGGCAGTGGTACGGATGACGGTGTGCTGATCCCTTTGGGCGGCGACCGCGAGATCACCGTCAACGCCGGTTACGACGCAGCCATGCTGGGCAGCACCCGGGCGGTGATGGACAGCGAATTGTCTGAAGTGGAGCCGGGCGGCGTGCAGCGCTCACCCGTGGTGCTGGACGCGCAGCCCGCCGAACAGGCCCAGTGGAGCGACAGCCAGGCGGTGCGCCGGGTGATCGTCGAATACCGCAGCACCGGCCCGGACGACGGCATCAACTACACCCTGCGGCTGCGCACCGATGCCCAGCACCAGCAGGCCGATGGCCAGGCGTTCGACGCGGTGGTGAAGTCGTTCAAGCACTACCAGATCCAGGAAGACTGAGCCCGCCTAACACACCGCCCCCGTAGCAGCGGCCGCAGGCCGCGTCCCACTCGCCGCGACCCGCCTGGCACACCGCCTGCGCAAGACGCCGCCTGGCGGCAGCTGCTACGGCCCGCCGCCCCGTAGCAGCGGCCAAAGGCCGCGTCCCACTCGCCGCGACCCGCCTGACACACCACCTGCGCAAGACGCCGCCTAGCGGCAGCTGCTACGGCCCGCCGCCCCGTAGCAGCGGCCAAAGGCCGCGTCCCATGCACCGCCGCCAACCCGACACATCACTGCTCGGTAGGAACAATCTCCACCGCAGTGATCTTCCAGCTGTCCTTGTCCTTGGCCAGCGTCACCTTCAGCACCTGGCTGTTGTCCTGGGTGGTGCCCAGCACCACGTTTTCCTGGGCGGTCGCGCCCTTGGCGGCCGTCTCGGTGACCTGGATATGGGTCAGCCAGGAGTCATCGTAGTCCTGGGACTTGATGAAGTAATCCTCGTCCAGCCCGTCCTCGCTCTTGGCCTGCTTGTCGATCGACTTGATCAGGCTGTCGGCCACGTACTGCTGCATCTGCTGCGGGTTGTCATCCAGCGGCACCTTGTCGTCGCTGAGCCGCTTCAGGTACCAGGCGTAGAAACTCTGGGTGGTTTGCTGGGCCGACGCAGGGGCATCGGCCATGGCGATGGAAAGGTGGAAACCAGCCAGTACACACAACAGGGAAAGCAGACGCTTCATGATCAGTTACCCAACAGAATGAGTGAGGGGTTGACGCAGCAAAGGCGCACAAAACAGCACGCATAGTACAGAGACCGGGCAGGGCAGGGCCAGTTGCACCAGGCACAAATGAAAACGCCACTCAGGCGAGTGGCGTTTTCATACAGCGGCGGTCAGTAGTGGAAGTTCAGCGTCACTTGCGCCGAACGCCCCTCTGCCCAGGTGGCGTAGATGGGGTACGAGGAGGCAAAGTACTTGCGGTCGAACAGGTTCTTCAGGTTCAGCTGCACGTCCATGGACTTGGAAATCTTGTAGGACGTCATCGCGTCGAATTCCGAGTAGCCCGGGGTCCATTTCTTCGTCGTCGCGCTGACCGAGGCGTAGGTCAGGCTGGAGGCTTTCATGCCGGCGCCCACGGTCCAGTCCGGGTTGATGTCGTAGTAGGTCCACAGCGTGACGTTGTGCTTGGGCACCATCACCATCGGCAGGCCGTTGCCGGTAGGGTTGGACGGGCCGGCGTCGGTGGTTACCGCGTCCAGGTAGGAATAGCCGCCGAATACGCGCCAGTTGCTGGTCAGGTCGCCCGCTGCGCCCAGCTCCACGCCGCGCACGCGCTGGGAACCGGCGTTGACGATGCCGCCCAGGCCATCGCTGACACGGGCATTGGTCTTGTCGGTCTGGAAAACCGCCGAGGTCAGCGACAGGCGACTGTCCAGCACGTCCCACTTGGCGCCCACCTCGATGTTGCGGCTGCGCTCCGGCGACAGGTCATTGTTGGTGGCGGTCAGCTGGTCGCTGCCACCGCCCAGGCCACCGTTGGCGCCCGGCGGGTTGGCCGAGGTGCCGTAAGAGGTATACAGGCTCAGGTTGGTGACCGGCTTGTACACCAGGCCCACCTGGTAGCTGAACAGGTTGGCGATGTTCTGCAGGTCGGCGGCGCCCGACTGCTCGGCCTGGATGTTGTAGTAATCCAGGCGCACGCCGGTGTTCAGCAGCCATTGTTCCGACAGCTTCAGGCTGTCGAAGGCGTAGGCCGATGCCGTGTTGGTGGTGGTATAGGTGGGCTTGCCGGGGAAGCTGTCACCGTTCAGCGTCGAGGTGCCGGTCCAGTCCATGTCCGGGTCCCACTGGCCGATAGACGTGCAGTTGCCGGCCACCGCGCAGCTGCCGCCGGTGCGGATGTTCTTGCCGGTGCTGTCGGCCACCAGGTAGCCCTCGTACTGGCTCTTCTCGTGGCTCAGCTCGATGCCGGTGGTCACGGTGTTGTCCAGGCCGAACAGCGAGGTCTGGCCGGTCAGCTCGGTCTGGTTGGCCAGGGTGTTGGTGGCGTACTTGCCGCTCTTGGCCTGCAGCTGCAACTGGTTGGACGTGGCGCTGACGAACTGCGGGTTGGTGGCGATGTAATCCAGGGTCGAGCGGCCGTAGGTGGTGGTGTTCTTCACCTTCCAGTTGTCGTCCAGCTCGTGCTCCACGCGGATCTCGCCGGTGTCGGTCTGGCCACGGCGGTAGTCGCGGTCTTTCAGGCCGTAGAACTGCGAGCGGCTGATCTCCGACGCTGGGGTGCCACCGGCAGCGTGGAACGGCACGCTGAAGTCCGGCATGTCGTCGGTGGACAAGTGGTAATAGCTGAGCGTGACCGTGGTCGGCTGGCCCAGCCCGAACGCGATGGACGGCGCGATGCCCCAGCGCTTGCTGAACACATCGGTGCGGCCCGGCTGGTCGGCGTCGTGGCCCATCACGTTGAGGCGGAAGGCGGTGCTGTCGTCGATCACCCGGTTCACGTCCAGGGTGGTGCGCTTGTAGGAATCGGTACCCACGCCAACGCTGGCGTCCAGCGAGTCCACCAGCTTCGGCGTCTTGGTCTCGATGTCGATGCTGCCGCCCACCGCGCCGCGCCCGGCGTACACCGAGTCCGGGCCCTTGATCACGCTGATGCGCTCCACATCGAAGGTTTCGCGGTTCTGCACGCCGGTGTCGCGCATGCCGTCCACGAAGATCGAGTTGCGTGACTCGAAGCCGCGAATCACCGGCCGGTCCGCCGACGGGTTGGCCGCCGCGTCACCGCCCAGGAAGGTAATGCCCGGCACCGTGCGCAGGGCATCGGTAAAGGTGGTGGCGCCACTCTTCTTGATCACTTCCTGCGGAATGACCGTGATCGAACGTGGGGTGTCGATCAACGGCGCCGTCAGCTTGTAGGACGGCAGCTCTTTGGTCTGGGTCTTGGCGTCAGCAACGGCGTCCACGGCCGTGGACGGCAAGGTGATGTCGGCCGCGTGGGCCAGCGGCATCAAGGTAACGAACGTGCTACAGAACAGGGCGGTATGCAGGCGTGATGGGGTGAACGTGAGCATGGGTTTTCCGCAGAGGGGCGAACGAGGGTGCGGAAAGATAGAGGGATTGTAACAAATTGTAAATAAAACATATTCGTATTCACGTTATATTTACACATCCCCGTAGCAGCGGCCGCAGGCCGCGTCCCATACGCCGCGCATGGGGGGCTGGCCTTGGACGCAGCCTTCGGCAGCTGCTACGGGGGAGGGTTTAACGCACGGGGTTGCTGACGCCTTCGATCTGGCGTTTTACCTGCAACGGGTCGTCGATGCCTTTCAGCACCAGGTCGCTGATGCCGCGGCCGGTGATGCGCACCGTGCCGAAGCCCAGCAACCGGCCCATCACCGTCTGGTCCAGGTCCACGGTCTCGATCGACGACAGCTTCATCTCGTCCGTGGTGCGGCTGATGATCCCGCGCTTGTGGATAACCCGCTTGTTGGTCACGCCATTCTCCTGGCAGCGCAGGCTCAGCCACTTGTAGATGGCCACCGGCGACAAAATGCCCACGGTCAGCACCGCCAGCAGCACCCAGAACCACACATTCACCCAGCTCAGCCAGTGCAGCTTGAAAATGGCCTCGACCTGTTCGCCGGTCGACAGGGAACTCTCGATATAGGTTTTGCTCGCCACGGGTAACTCCTTGCAGTTGATGCGCAGGACTCTACCACCCCCAGCCGGCGCAACGGCAAGCACACCCGTCGGACAGACGGTTGCCCCCCGCCAACCTGTGCGATGATGGCCCCAGGCCTTCTTCATGGTGACAAGCGTGGACGCTGATAGCGAACAGCCCCCACAGACCGACGTGACCGCAGACGAGCGCTTCCAAGGCCTGACGCGCTTGGCGCAACGACAGTTCGCCGTCGCCTGCGCCATGCTCATGCACACCCGCGACGGCCAGCCCGTGCTGCGCGCCAGCAGCGGCACCGCGCCGCGCGGCGACGCCGAAGTGCCGCGCAGCACCACGCCCATCCTCGATGCCGCCGGCCAGCCCCTGGGCGCGTTCATCCTGCTGGGCCGCCAGCAGCTGCACCCCGGTGAACTGCAACTGATGCACGACCTGGTGCAACTGGCCGCCGCCGCCCTGCTGGCCGAGCAGCAGGAAGCCGCCACCCGCCAGCAACTGGCCCGCCTGGCCCTGGCCATCGACAACAGCGGCACCGGCGTATGGGACCGCGACGTCGCCAACAACCAGATCCACTACTCCGCCGGCTGGAAAGCCCTGCTGGGCTACGAGCCCCACGAACTCACCCCGCACCTGCGCGACAGCTACAACCGCGTCCACCCCGACGACTTGCCCTTCGTGCAAGCCACCATCCAGGCGCACTTCCAGCAACGCACCAGCGCCTACGAAGTGGAACACCGCATCCGCTGCAAGGACGGCACCTACAAATGGATCAACAGCCGCGGCAAAGTCGTCGCCCGCGACGCCGCCGGCAACCCCCTGCGCATGATCGGCACCACCACCGACATCACCGAGCGCAAGCGCCTGGAAGCCGACCTGCAAGCCCACGCCAGCATCGACTTCCTTACCCAACTGCCCAACCGCCGCCACTTCATGCAACAACTCAACGCCCAGCAAAACAACGCCTGCGTGCTGATGCTCGACCTCGACCACTTCAAACACATCAACGACCGCTGGGGCCACGCCACCGGCGACCTGGCGCTGAAACACTTCGCCAGCATCCTCAGCGCCCAACTGCGCAAGACCGACGTCGCCGGGCGCATCGGCGGCGAAGAGTTCGCCGTGCTGCTACGCGGCACCCACAGCCGCGAAGCCTGCGCCTTCGCCGTGCGCTTGCAGGAAATGCTGGCGGTAACGCCGTTGATGCATGGCGGGCAGGTGATTGGGCTGACAGTGAGCATCGGCGTCAGCGACCTGCGCGAAGGGGATGGTGGGGCGGAGGCGGCGATGGGGCGTAGCGACCGGGCGCTGTACCGCGCCAGGGAGTGTCAGAAATTTTGTGTTCGGGCATAACATGAGTAAGAGGTGCATGCATGCCAACCAAAAAGAAAACCCCGCTCCGCGAGCTACCAAAAATCCCGAAAGAGCTGCTGGAGCAGTTCGCTGACGGGCCAATGACGGCCGAAGCTATCGAGGATGCCTCTGCGGCGTTCAAGAAGGCCCTGATTGAACGAGCTTTGAGTGCCGAACTCGGCCATCACTTGGGCTATCCGCCGGGCGCGCAGCGCCCAGAGGATGAAACCAATCACCGTAACGGCAAAACCGGCAAGACGGTCTTGACCGGTGATGGGCCCATCCGACTGGAAATCCCGCGCGACCGGGACGGCACTTTCGCCCCCATTCTGATTCCCAAGCACGAGCGCCGTTACACCGGTTTCGACGACAAGATCATCGCCATGTATGCCCGTGGCATGACGGTCAGGGAAATCCGTGCGTTTCTCTCCGAGCAATACGGCACGGACGTTTCGCCTGACTTCATCAGCTCGGTAACCGACGAGGTGATGGCTGAGATCGGTGCGTGGCAACAGCGGCCCCTGGAGCCTATGTACCCGGTTATTTTCTTCGATGCGCTGCGGGTCAAAATCCGCGAAGAAGGACTGGTTCGCAACAAGGCGGTCTACCTTGCGCTGGGTGTTTTGCCTGACGGAACCCGCGATATCCTGGGTATCTGGATCGAGACGACCGAGGGCGCCAAGTTCTGGATGAAGGTCTTCAACGACCTCAAGACGCGGGGCGTGGAAGATGTGCTGATCGCCGTCACCGACGGGCTCAAGGGCATGCCAGAAGCGCTGGCGGCGGTTTATCCGCAGACGACGCTGCAGACCTGCATCGTCCACTTGATCCGCAACAGCCTGGATTACGTGGCCTGGGACAAGCGACGCGAGTTGACCAAGGCGCTCAAACCCATCTACCAGGCGCTGAACGCCGAGGTAGCTGAGCAGGCGCTGAACGACTTTGAAGCCGGCCCTTGGGGCAAGCAACACCCCACCGTGGTTGCAGCCTGGCGGCGGGCGTGGGACCGGGTCATCCCGTTCTTCGTGTTCCCACCAGCCATACGGAAGGTGATCTACACCACCAACGCCATCGAGAGCATAAACTCCCAGCTGCGCAAGATTATCAAGACACGAAGCCACTTCCCTACGGACGAGGCGGCGACGAAGCTTATCTGGCTGGGATTGCGAAATATCACGGCAAACTGGGGCAATGCGGCTCAGGATTGGAAGAGTGCGATGAATCAATTCGCGATTCTGTACGGTGATCGGTTTATCAGGCCGACCTGGTAAGAGCACGGCCTGCCTGACGGCAGGCCGTTACCGGCTCGTACACAAAATATCTGACAGTCCCCCGCGCCAAGGCCAGCGGCCGCAACCGCGTAGTCGCCGAATAACCCGTAGCCGCTGCCGCCAGGCTGCGCTGGCCCTCAAACACCCCCCCAACCCCACCATTCACCCGCTTCGGAAATTTCCTACTTCTTCTGCGCATCCCCTTACGGATCATCGCGACAAAGCCCACAGCTTTCCCTCCATGAACCTAAAGGAAACCACCCCATGCGCATCGAATTCGACCTGCCGCTAACCCCCGCCGAACTCACCGAAATAGCTCAGATCATCGGCACCCCCACCGCCACACTTCCCACCGCCATGGCCGGCTACGCCACCTCGGCCCTGCAGGAATACCTGGGCATGATGCGCGGCCAGCGAGCCTTCAAGCGCGGCACCGACATCCACGAATACCGTCTCTTCCTGCTGGTGGAAAACGTCTTCGGCCGGCGCATCCCCGACGAACAGACCGTCAGTAAAATCTTCCAGACCACCCCCAGCGAAAGCCGCGGCCTGCTGCGCTCCATCATCTCCAAATACCAATACCTGCTGCGCGACGCCATCGACGCCACCCTGGTAGTGGTACTCGAAGCCGCCACCGCCCAAACCGCCACCGGCCCGTACCTGGTGACCATGAGCAGCGTCAACGTGATCGAAGAACTCAACAAAAAACTCGCCACCCTCGACGGCACCCTGGCCTCCGTCAGCAAAAAGCGCGGCAGCGTGTCCACCTACGAAATCACCAAATCCTCCTACGACCGCTTGTGCGCAGAGCTGGGCGCCACCCCGGCGGCGTACGTGCCATGAGCGACGCCATCTCGGCGGCCAGCCTGCTGATGGCCGTGGTAGCGATTCTCTACGGCGCCTGGTACCAGGAGATCAACCACGCCACTCGGTTGAGTGTGCCGATTCACGATCGGCATGAGCCCTTGGCCGTGGTCGAGGCCGCCCTGTTCGGCCGGTGCCTGCCGTTGGCGGCGATGGGATTGATGGTGGTGCTGGTGTTCCTGCCGGATGTGCTGGAGATCGTTTGGCACGCGTTTGGAGTGGCGCGCGAGCGAGGGCTGGGGGCGTATGCGGTGTACGACTCGGCGCGGGTGGCGTTCTGTTTGGTCGTGGTGGTGGGGGGAGCGGTGGCGGGGCATTTGTGGTGGATGACGGGGGTGCTGATGGGGTTGAGGCGGCGGCTCAAGGCGTGATGTTTGGGGTAGTTATCCACAGCCCGTTTGGCCACCACTTTCGGTGTGGGAGCGAGCTCTGCCCGCGAAAAGAGCGCTGCGGTGGTGCAGAAAAAACTATTAACATCAATGAGTTATACATGTGGATAACTTGGTTTCGGTCTAGCTTTTAGGAGGCTTTGCGTTGTTGGTAAAACTATCCACAACACGCGTTTAGAGATTTTCCACAGGCGCCTAGCCCACCCACCGCGACCAAGTTATCCACAGCCAAATCGCTGACCTAAAGCGCCTGCCGAGCGTCCTCAATCACCGCACCCAACCGCTCCCGCAAGGGTTCAATCAGGCACCGAACCTCGTCCGCCGGCAGCTGATCCGTATGCGCCGAATCCAACAGTTTGGCCATCAGCGCCATCCCATCATGCACGTCGGCCGCGCCCTGAAATGCCCCTCTTAACGCCTCCACTTCAAGGATCACGATGCCCAGCATCGTCTGCCAATCCTGAAGCAACTCATCCTCCACCGGCTCGCCAGAACCGATGAACTGCTGAAGCTCGTTTTGCAGCTTGCGTAGGTACTTATCGATATTCACAGCAGCTAATCCTTGCGGAAGCCCGGCATCAAACCGCCTCGCTTCTCGCCTAAAAAGGCAATGACGCAGCCTTCCATCATGACTGCGCCCAGGCGTCCTTTCCCTCAAGAAAGCACAGATTCTGCCGAATACTAAGGAAGTCTTAGTATGCGGTCAACGTGAATCTAAGAATCTCTTAGCCTTTACGCGGCTAAAAAATGAGCACGTTCAGCAAGCGGTTGAAGGAAGCGCGGAAGGCGGCAGGGATCTCCCAGGAGCAGCTGGGGATCGAGGCGGGGATTGAACCGGCGTCGGCTAGCGCGCGGATGAATCAGTATGAGAAGGACAAGCACGTGCCGAACCCGGAGATGGTTAGGCAGATTGCTGCGGTGCTGCGGCTGCCGGCTTCGTATTTTTATAGCGAGGATGATGAAGAGGCGCGGTTGTTGGTGGCGTTTTATCGGATGTCGGGGAAGGAGCGGGCTAGGGTGATGGGGGCTGTGGTTGGAGAAGAATAGAGTCGACTATGCTTCCTACAGCTGAACGCAAATAGCATCTGGAATTAACAATATATTAAAAATGCGGTATTTCTTTTGAATCGGCGCTACCATAAATACTGCGAAAAATTGTTGACTGAGCTTGGCTGATGCGGAGAGATAAAAAGCTCTCCGCAAAACAACCGTCATTATTTGGGTTGGCGCGACTTTCTTTTAGGCGTAAAAAGATAATTGACTATTTCTGACATCCAGGACGGTATTATTTGATGATTTGCATGCTCGGCATATTTTAACGCGAAATTGACCTTAAATCCCGCCATGTTGAAGAGCTCTTCCACACTTCGTTGCTGTGTGCCGGTAAGGTCGAATGCTAGAGAGGCTGGTAAACTGTCATCCGTGAACGACAAAAACTCCAAAATTGAAGAAACTGATTCCCCATATTTCGGATGCTCTTCGAACTGTTGGAGAGTTAGTAAAAAATCACTTGGTCTTAACGTGTCCTCAATTACCGTTGGAGGATAAAACTCAGTGTTGCTTGTTGGCTTTAAAATGGTTTTTCGTTGGTGCTCGTCGTTGTGGATACGTTTAATCCTTATCTGCTCGATGCCCTCGCTAGCATCATATTTTTCAAAGGCTTTATCGGTATCTAGAAGTAAAAATACTTTGCCGTTAATATCATCTCTATTTTCCTCGAGCGCCATTTCCAAATATCTGAACACTTTCTTTACGTGTTTGGAGCCTCCTACTGGAAGAATAAATAATTTATTTCGTGCCAGATAGAAGTCTAAGTATATTTTGTCGCCAGAGCCCTCGCAGACGATCCATTTGTAGTCTCGACCTGTTATAGATGCGATCATTGACTGCACAAGGTCGTTCAGACCTTTTAGTTCAAGATCGGATGGAAGTTTTCCTTGGCTAGATTTACGCAGTTTGGCTATGTCTTCCCGGAAACATCTTAAATCTATCATGACTAGCTCATTCTCAGATTTCGGGCAATATATCGCCACGCCATCTGATATAACCGGCATGAACCCGTACCAGTGGGTAGTGACAAGAGTTTGTACCCCCGCCTGAGAGATTGCTTTTAATTTCTCAAACTGTTCAAAGCAGGCTGAGATGTGTAGGGATAGCTCTGGTTCATCGATGGCAAGAATCAGGAGTTGGTTTCTAGGTCTTTTTGCCTCTAACAGAAATGCCTTTGCTATATCGATTAGCGCCTGTCGTTTTTCTCCTGAGCTCAAGTTATTAACCGGAACAATTTCCTTTCCAACTTTTTTTGTGAGTATCTTGCTATCAAAAAAAGCCTCTATGATTTTTTCTGTTAAGTGGGATTGATTAAATAGATTTTGCTTTTTTGCTGGTTTTTTATATTCATAGTTTTCCAGTGTTTTTGATACTTCTATGAGAAACGCGTTAAGTTTTTGATTGATGTCGGTCACTGTTGATTTGTTTACAATGTTCCTTACTATTTCTTCTATTTTTGTTCCTAGTAATGCTTGTACCGTGGAGCTTTCTATTTTTGTATATTCTTTGAAGTTGATTTCTGATGGTATATATATGTACTGATAGCTTTCATGGATATAGGTTGTTAGAGATTGTATAAACTGCTCCCAGTGAGCGCTCTTCTGTAGCGCCTCAAAGGAGGCTAAAGATTCAAAGATGGAAAAATATACAGCGGAGGAGCCGGTAGGGGATGATTTCATTATCCCGAAGGGCACTAAATAATGTGTGTCACTATTATAGCCTTGACTTGTTAGGTTTTCTCGGTGCGCGCAGAATTCGCTGACCGGTTTCGACGAAGAGTTAAATGCTTGGCTGCTAGCCGTCCAAGCACATTGGCTGACCTTTTCCAGTGTGATTATGTCTTCTTCTTTTTCGGATTCTATTGTGGACTTTTCAATTAGGAATATCGGGCAAATATAAGGTTCCCTTTCCGCGAAACCCTTTGATAGACTGTGATTGAAGTTCCATTCTATGTTGTTGAAAAAGCTATCTAGAGCCTCTAGGACTGAACTTTTCCCTGAACCGTTCTCGCCAACAATTGCGGTAAACATGCTTCCATTAGAAACGGGGATAAAATTTATGTTTTGGTAGGTTTTAAAATTGCGGATCAATATGCCAGTTATCATAAATCTGTCCTTGGACTATGTGCTGTTGATGGTGGTTATATGTGGATGGGAAAGCTATAGCCGTTTTCTCAAAATGGTTACGCCGCTGCTAATGGTTTTGTTTTTGCTATTCCATGATTTTTTTCGAACTAAAGGTATTTCTGTTTGCTGTTTGGCTAGTCATCGATATTCTCATGATTGACCGAGGATTTTAGGAGCCATTGGCACAAAAATATGTGCAGCATGGCAATATGCCTGCTAAGTAGTCAAGTGGTGCGTACGTTGGCCATCTGTCCCCTCGACGTTTTTGAAAAAAAGCGCCGATGTACTAGATTCATTCGTAGGCTTGGGGCGACTACATCCTGCAGTGATGCGTTACGCTCATGTCTCTGTATCGGCCATGTGGGGTAAAAACTGGTATGGGAATCAGCATCGGAGTCTCGACTATCAGTATGTTCATTCCGATTGCTTGGTCGCTTGATGTCATTCAGTCAGGTGTGTGGAATTCTGCACTGGAGCCTTACCGTACTCGGACTGTCACTCGCCCTCCCACCTACTGCAGGCTTTGCCGATCCCACGGTGCTCCAAAGCACGATAAAGGCTGCGGTATTGGGAGCGGGGTGCTTGGAAAATAGAGTCGTGTAGGGGGGAGATAGTGCTTACGACAAACAAGGCGTCTTTTCAGAACTTCCATTTGCGCGAGGGTCAACCTGCTTGTCCTGTAATACAACTAAGGCGGTTGCAATTTGAACAGCGATTATAGTAGATGATGCCTGTGTGCCGCGGGTGGTACGAAAATTTTTGGTCCTGTGGCCCACGCTTAGGCGCGCGAGGAAGGGTGGTGTTTCGCCCCAGAGCATGCTTTGCTGTAGCAATCAATCTTGCCTTACTAGGCTTGAATTAAGACTGCGAGATTGGCGACACGAGTCAATATCTCATTAACGGTATTGAGTACTTGGGCCACGTGATTATGTGTGACATTCGGTATGGAGGAATGCGATTGTGAACTGCTGCACAGTAACAATATTCAATGAGTCCACCCTGACCAACAGCCGAGGCGAACCCAACGCTTATTTACAGCAGTTCGTCAATGCTGTCTCGCAGGTAGTTCCACGCTTGAAAAGCACGGTTTGCTAAACACAAGAAGCTCAGTACGTTTCGGATTAACTTCCACATCCCTTGGCCTCCTTAGCGGTGGCCAAGCCTCCAGCGTGCTTACCGGAACACGCATGCCTTCGGACAGTCTGCTGACTGTGCCCAGTAAGGCGGCCGGGCGGGTGACCCACTGCGCGAGTCCGGCACGGATTACGAGCCCGTGGAAGTGAGGCTTGAAATCTGAGCGGGCTCCGGTCGTCTCATTGGGTGTCAGCAGTGAGGGCGGGCAGATGGTAATGTGGTTTTGGAATGGCTGAGGGACGGATTTCCGTATTAATTATACCTGGTTATTTAGTTTGTTTTAGTCTGGACTTAATGGAATGGTTCGTTAATATATAATTGTGAGGTGAAGAAACATTGTGTTAAGTGTTTGTGTTGACAGGTGTTTGATGATCCACTGCTGGCGACGAATATTTGGCATTACCACTGGTTGCTAGATTGAAGTCAGGCATCTAAGTTGGCTAGGTCTCAGTTGCCTGACTTGCCACGACTACTCTTTAATAACAGGTATTTCACTCTCGATGTCGATTTCATTCCTTATTATCGACCCCATTTTTTTTGCTTCTAAGTGACGTATTATGGAGTTAATAACAGCGGTACGATTTTGGCGTTTAGATGTTTGAATTCCCAATGCGCTGGAAAGTCGTAGAATGCTTGCGGTTGACACGAATGCTACGTCTGTTTCTAAGTATTTTTCTGCCTCGGGCAGCGTCATGTTGTGTAACTTTTCGATTACGCCATCTGGCAAAGCAGTGTAGGCTTCGCGCCCTTTGCTCCTATCTTTTTTTAATCCCTTGTCGTCATCAACTAACTGCTGCAAGAATTTTATTGTTTGAGCGATTTCGCTGTTAGGCAGAGATTTTAACAGTGCGGCAATACTATCTAAATTTTTTGCAAGCTCATGAGATTTCATTATTTCACCTTACACGATTCTAGTGATAAACTCGTCGACCACTTCACCCATGTAGTCAGCTTGTTTAGATGCGTTTTGTTGGGCGCGTGGGAGGTCTTTGAATGCGTATACTGGTAAATTCATTTCTGATGCAGTAGAAATGCCATCTCCGTCCGTTATGTAATTTTTGAAAACTGAATTGCTGCCTAGCTCTGATTTTGTATTGTTTATAATTTTTGTGTGGCCCTTTTTGGGGCGCTCACCATACTCGTCTACCATATTGAAAATGATTCCCCCGAACTTGGTGTTGGAATAGGAGCCTGGTAGCCCGGAGTAAGTCCACATGGATTGGTAGTCTTTATTGAATTGGTCCATGTATTGGTTGATCAATGCAATGCCAACTGTCGAAAGGAAGTCAGGAATTGCTGGAACAACGTAGTAGTCGCTTGCAAAAAAAGCACTCTGCGTAACTAAGTTTACATTCGGAGGGCAGTCAATGAGAACGTAGTCGTATTCTTCTGATACGGAGTCAATAACGGTTTTTATAATTGAGATTTTCTCAATCTCAAATTTTGTCTCCTCTCGGTGATCTTTTCCTGAGCGTTTTTCCCGCGCCAACTTCATGTCCAGCAGGGTTAGCTCTTGATGAGAAAGTATCACGTCTACGTTGGTGAACACTTTTCCAGCACTGGAACGAACTCGTTGCTTTAGAATTACATCGGCGGTGTCTGCAGGGTTTCGATCAAAATACCCATCAAATATTGTTTTGAGTGTTGAAAGATTCTTCTTGTACGTATGACTTATGTAAGGGCTAGCTCCGATTGCCAAAAAAGATAAATTGCATTGGGGGTCAAGATCAATCAGTAGGACCTTTTTGCTATGCCTTAAGGCCAATCCAGCAGCAAGGTGAAGCGTCAGTGTGGTTTTGCCAACCCCACCTTTCCAATTGATCATGCTTACTACTTTTGGCATCAACATCTCCTTGAAAATATGCCACTTTGATGAAGTTTGGTCATGGTAGAAATGGACCTATGACTCTAGGGTGACATTACATTGCCAGTAGGAATGATGTCCAGATGTAATCTTTTTGTACGGTGCGAAATCAGTTAAATCAGGTCAACCTGTCAAGACATGTGGCAGTTACCTTCTACATTGAATGCCGGTGTGTCCTCCTGTCTAGGCAGCATCTCCGCTGACCGTGACGCTCGCTAGTCCGATAGGGTGACGTACGAAACCGCCCGGCTTACAAGGTCATATTCACGTTGATGGGGTACGTATGCCGAACCGGCCTTGGTCGACAATCTGCGGCGCGAGTGGCCAGGCAATCTACACGCAGGGCTTACAAGCCGCCGCGAAACCGCTGGCACCTTTGGACACCTATAGGACCGGCGGTCGGCAAGAATTCCGCCTCTACGAGTTACGATGCAGCAGTTGTTGGTCTCTCGGGCTCTTTTACCTACTATGTATGAAGCTACCCCCTCCAATTGCTTCACCCAGGCAGGGGGTATCCACCTATGATGTTTAAGGGAAAAATCTTTTCTCCCCGCGGCTGATTTCAGTCCTGGCCTGAGAACGCTGAGGGGATTAGTTTAGATCTAGGATGCCGCTACTGGTTACGCGCGCCATGTGTGCTTCAATGGTGTCGCTGCAAGCAATGGCGGGTAGTAGCAGCACCCTTCAGGCTAAGCTGTACCAAGCACTATTTCAAAAAGCAAAACCGCTTTTGTGGTTTTTTGGGTGTTGTTTTTTGATTTTTTGGCATCGATAGTTTCAATAGTACTTTGATTCTTCATGATCTTGGTTTGGTTTGAAGATTATTCTTTGGTAGAGGTTGCTGGTTGATTTATTTGAAATACGGCAGAATCTGACATGTTGATTCCGCCGTTAATCACCAGGGCTTCACTATCGGATTTTTTCTTTGATATATATAGTTTGGCAATTCTAACGAAAAGCGAAGATCCAGCGATAACCACCACCGCTTGCAGAATGCCGCCGATAAGCGGAACGGTGCCCGCAAGAATAATTGCGGCAACAAAATAGATAAATACATCAAGGTCAGTAGTCGTCTCAGATTTTTCTCGCGAATAGTCAATGCTATCCACGCCTCTAGGAGAGCAGTGGATCGACTCAAAACCTGCCAGATCAGCCAGTATAGTTATCACTACTCTATCGCCATGCTCCAGTCGGTCAATGGTGTATAGGAATTCGTTTGTGTCACTTGTCCGCTCAATGCCTATTTTGACAAAAGAATTGGTTGGTCGCACCACCTGTTCCAATACGACAGATTCTTTTGGAATAGATAGTAGTAACTTCTGGCCATCAATTGCCACAGAGCCGACATTCAATGCCGTAAGGGTATAGTGACATAAGTGTTTGTACTGTTTTCCTTCATAAGAGACTGATAGTAAATCGTTGTCTATCTCGCCTTCTGCCATAGGGATTTCAAATTTTACAGTTTTTTCAGTCAGCTGAAGGCGTTTACGTTTTTTTCTTTCCCCTCGGCCTTTAAGCCATAAAGTTGCGATCGCAGTTACACCACTAAAGAAGCATGTGACTATGAAAATTCCCAGACCCGAGAAGAACCATTCTTTATTACCGGTTAGCCACTCTATCATTTCTGATTAATCCTTGCTGACACAATATGGTATTTCAATTTGGATGTTATCACATATTACGTTTTTTATCACCCTGCCCCCTGTTTATCAGTGTTTTGCGTGAAGTAATGACCTTCCGGTATTCGCCATGTATCATGGTTGGTGGCTGGTTGCTTCAATAAAGTGTTTTAATTGATGCGCATAAACTTTATATCCACTCTTTGAAGGTGGCGGGCTATGTCTCAGCAAGCTCGTACTCATCGTAATAAACAACGATACTATAAACAGATCTAAGCTTTTCGAAACGCGAAGCGCTGCCATGGTTCTGTTAACGCTGAATAGCCTGTTTTGTGCGATGTTGACGGCGTGCTTGCCTCGCCTAACCAGATCGCGCAGGTGTGCTGCATAGTCGTCCATCACCTTTCGATGAATCTCCCAGGCATCATTGATGCCGGCCCCCTCTGTGGAGCGACACCACTTTACGAGCGTCTCCCACCGATCACAGTGCGCCCTGATCGTGCTGTAATGGCCGCCTTGTGCGACCCTACCCATGCCATATCGTTAATCTCATCTTCTGCTCTCCAGCTCTCGCCCCACGTCATCCCGCCAAGAATGCTGAGTGTTATCAGGGATCAAGGCCCCTGCGACCTGTGGGGATGTCCTCTAGCGCGGGACCGACGGCTCCTTACGTCCGGGAGCGAGGGAATCTCATGATCTGGCCTCCTGAGCACCGTTATCGATGGGCGGGTGGAGGCTGCATTGGCTGACGAGACCAGTGCCGTGAGATCCTGAGCCAGGTGTAAGCAGCAATGCGATGACCGGGGCATGCCTGACTGCCAGTCAGGTGCAGTCCATTCCCTGGTCTGCGGCACCATCATCTACATCGCTGTTGCTGGAGACATCGGCGTTTGTCACGCCGATTGTCACGAGGGGGGGATGCCGCAAAGCCATGTGCGATCAGGGCTGCAGCAGTGCTAGAAGTGCCCGACGGGCACAGGCTGGCGCAAGATTCGGCAAAGCGGATAGGTTGCTGCAGGGTAGCGAGGTACGGTATCTGGCGCAGGAGCGCCATATGTGTAAGAGCATCCATCACATGGGTAGTGACCGTACTAGCTGCCGGATGCGGCCTTACGAGGGGCGTGACCCCTCAAGTTCTAGCCACATCTTGCTGCCTTGGCGGCTCTTGCAACTTGAGGTCCACGTGTGTGGGCAAAAATCGTCGAGCGGCCTGATTTCGTGTAGTGGCGCCTGTAAGGTTGCTGCTTTGCAGCCCCATTTAAACGACCCGCGAGTTTCATGTTGCGCGGCAAGTAGTTTGCCGCGCCCCAGGCTTCAACTTAAAAAGGTTTCATTGCAAGCAGCTCCAGCACCTGCTGCTGGGCGAGCATCCACTCCGATGAAGTACGGCACCGAGCCTCTACCAGCCGCTGAATAGTCTGGAAATCATCAAGCAAATTCCGCATGAAGATAGGTTCGTGGTGAGCAATGCGGTTGCGGAGTAGCCGCACTTGATTGAGGTTGTCAAAGATCTGTTTGCGATGCGTTGATAGGGATGCGCGCTCGTCGAGGTTAGGAAGAACCTGCCTCAAGTACGGGTCCCAGATTTTGGTGTCGTGCCTGCTGGTGAACGTTTTTTCCCAGAATACGAATTTGAGATTCGCAATGACGTCTCCCGTCGATTTTGCCCTGGCTCTGGTGGTTTGTAGATCCGCAACGGCGTTGTACCCCGGGCCGAGTGGGCGCGGAAGGCTGCGCTCGAACCCGGGGTTCCACGGCCAGCGCGAGCCGTGCACAGCTTCGAGCGCGTCCGCAACTGCGTTACGGATCACGACTTCGCACATATGCAGTGGCGTCAGTAGGGCGCCACCTATTCGGGCGTTCCATGCGTAAAGTGCCAGTGCTTCATCCGCAGCCCTTCCCGCAGCACGGGCAGAGGTCTCGTAGGTTTGCATGCGCATAGGAGATAACGCGAATCTGAGTCTCTCGGTAACTTGCGTTGACATCGCTTACCTACGTCCTTATAGTTTTTACACTAGCCACGGGAACGCGGGCGTAAGCCTCCCCCCGAGGACACTCGAAACATCGAAAAAACCTGCCATTTTTGGCAGGTTTTTTTGTTTCTGGAGGTTCGATCACGTGATCACCTTGCTTGAGTCAGGCCCGGCCGGCTGATGATCACGCGCATGATAGACACCCTCGGACGGGGGTCAATGAAGGGTATGTAGGCAAATATTTCTTGGGCAAAGTGCTAATGGCGGGCGCTTGAGTATAAGCGTGCTGGCAAGCTAGCTACCCCGGTGTGGCATGGGGGCTATGGAGAAACAAAAAAGGCCCACCTTGCGGTGAGCCTTCTTCGATACTGCGTATGGTGCCGGCACCAGGAATCGAACCCGGGACCTACTGATTACAAGTCAGTTGCTCTACCATCTGAGCTATACCGGCATGTGAGGGCGCTGATTATAGCGACTCGTCGGCCCTAGGCAACCCCCAATTTGCACTATTTTCATGGCAACTGCTGCCACCGCCAAAAACGCTTATGCACAATCCCCCGGTGAACAGACCAAACGCCCCCCGGCGCGGTGCCGATTTTGCACTCTTTGCGCAAATGGCTGTTTTTGCTGCGGAATAAATGATGAACAAAAAATGACCAGTTGGAAAACTTCGTTGGATCCAGCGAATTTCTTAGCTTGCTGGGGATTCTGCCCACAGAGTTATCCACAGGCTGTGTGTTAGTTTTGAAACGATTCTGGGCGTTCTGCCAGCAGCATGAGGTTGCGGGGGGTGAGCTGGGGTGTGCAGAAAACGCCCAGCCTTACCTGGTAGCCGTTTTCCTGCAGGAACAGGGCGCGGTCCAGGGTAAGCCATAGCTCCAGCGGGCGGCGGAACAGGTTGCGCACCAGCTCCAGGTTGCGCACTTGGGCCAGGCGATGCCAGCCGTTGGCTTCGGCGGTTGCCCAGGGGATGTCCACAGGCAGCGGGACGCCTTTCAGCTGTGCCAGTTCGCGGCAGTAGTTTGGGAAGGGTTTGGCTAGCCAGGCGCTGGGCAGCGAGGGGGTGGGCAGGTAGGCATTTGCCGCGCTTGCCTGGCGTTGCAGCAGGTCGAAGGCCAGGCGCCAGGCCATGGACTGGTCGCGCTGGCGGCGGACGCGGGCGCCGGCGGTGACGGTTTCGCTGAGGGGCAGGCCGAGGTCGTCGCGGCTCAGGCGCAGGGCGCTGGTGGCTGCGGCGCTGGACAGCGGCTGGTAGTGGTCGGCGGCGGTGCGGTTGTAGCAGCAGGGGGCGATGGCCAGTTGCGGGCAGCCGTCGGCGGCGGCGCGTTGCAGCAGGCGTACGTGCAGGTCGCCGCAGGCGTGCAGGGCTACGGCAGTTGTGCTCGCAGGCAGGTGGCAGTCGGCGGCCATGACGTCTTGCAGGCGGTGGTCGGCGTTGAGCTGGTGGTGCTGGCTCAGGGCCTGGCCGGCGTCGACCAGGGCGGGGTCGTATTCGTAGCAGGTGAGGCTTTGCGTGGGCTGCAGCAGGCGGCGGCCCAGGTGGCCTTTGCCGGCGCACCAGTCCAGCCAGCCATGGGTGGGCCGCTGGAAGGTGAGGGCGTCGGCGAAGGCTTCGATTTGTTGCCATTTGCGCCCGGGCACGTCGACGTTGAGGCGCGGGTGGCAGGGTTGCAGGGCGCCGGTGGCTAGCGTGGGCAGGTCGCTGAGGGCCGCGGCCTGGGCGGCGATGGCGGGGTAGGGCGCGGGGGCGTCGAGCAGTTCGGGGTGGTTGTGCTCGGCTTCGGCCTGTTCCAGGGTGCGCTCGCGTAGCCAGCTGGCCAGTTGCGGGTGGGCGGTTTCCCACGGCAGGGTGAGCTGGGTGAAGGGCTTGGGGCGCCAGAGGGGCTGGTGGGCCAGCAGGAAGGCGTCGAGGGCCTGGAAGTGGGTGGCAAGGTTCATGGGGTGTAACCCTCGTAGCAGCTGCCGCCAGGCGGCGTCTTCGGTGGTGGGGCCGGACGCGGCCTGGCGGCCGCTGCTACGGGGATTGGGTAGCGGTTACCGGCCTTGGCAGGCGTCCACGCGCAACCAGCGCTCCAGGCCTTTGAAGCCTTGCACCAGCACGAACGAGATCAGCAGGTACAGTACGCCGGCGGCGAAGAAGATTTCCACCGGCAGGTAGGTGCGGGCGATGATGGTGCGCGCCATGCCGGTCAGGTCCAGCAGGGTGACGGTGCTGGCCAGGGCGCTGGCCTTGAGCATCAGGATCACTTCGTTGCTGTAGGCCGGCAGGCCGATGCGCACGGCGCGCGGCAGCATGATGAACAGCAGCGCCTTGGTGCGCGACATGCCCAGGGCGCGCGCGGCTTCGATCTCGCCCTTGGGGATGGCCTGGATGGCGCCCCGCAGGATCTCGGCGATGTAGGCGGCGGTGTGCAGGGTCATGGTGGCGGCGGCGCACCAGAATGGGTCACGCAGGTAGGGCCACAGGGCGCTGTGGCGCACGGCGTCGAACTGCGCGGCGCCGTAGTACACCAGGAACAGCTGCACCAGCAGCGGCGTGCCGCGGAAGAAGAAGATGTAGCCGTAGGGCAGGGCGCTGACGTACCACTTGCGCGAGCTGCGGGCGATGCCCAGCGGCACGGCCAGTATCAGCCCGGCCAGCACGGCGATGGCCACCAGCTCCAGGGTCACGGTGGCGCCCTGGGTGAGCTTGGGCAGCCACTTGATGATTACTTCCCAGTTCATTGCGCGGCCCTCGTGAAGCCGCGTGCGGCGTATTTTTCCATGAAGTGCATGCCGATCATGGCCAGCACGGTCAGGCCCAGGTACATCACCGCGGCCACCATGTAGAAGTTGAACGCCAGCTTGGTGTCGGTGACGGCGTTCTGGGCGTTGCGCATGATCTCTTCAAGGCCGATGACCGAGACCAGGGCGGTGTCCTTCATCAGGATCATGAACAGGTTGCCCAGGCCCGGCAGGGCGATGCGCCACATTTGCGGCAGGATCAAGCGGGTGAAGATGCGCAGCTTGGACAGGCCCAGGGCCTGGCCGGCCTCGCGGTGGCCCTTGGGGATGGCGATGATGGCGCCGCGGAACACTTCCGTGGCGTACGAGCCAAAGCACAGGCCCAGGGCGATGACGCCGGCGGCGAAGGGGCTCAGGGTCAGCTCGGGCATGCCCAGCCAGCCGCCCAGCGCGGCCATCATGTTGACGGTGCCGAAGTACAGCAGCAGTACCCACAGCAGTTCGGGCACGCCGCGCACGATGGTGGAATAGGTGCCGCCCAGCGCTTGCAGCGCCTTGTAGGGCGAGGTCTTGGCGAGCGCGCCGAGCAGGCCCAGGACCAGGCCCAGGCACAGGGCCGACAGCGCGAGTTTGACAGTCATCAGCGCGCCAGCCGCCAGGGCCGGGCCGAATCCGTGGAGATCAATGTTCATGGGCAGGCTTTTTTGAGGACCAGCCGCCGCGCACCGGGCGCGGCGGCAGTCGGGCAGGTCATTCGATGCTGAACGGGAAGTACTTGTCGTTGATCTTCTTGTAGGTGCCGTCGGCCTTGATTTCCTTCAGGGCGGCGTTCAGTTTCTCACGCAGGGCGTCGCCCTTGCGCACGGCGATGCCGATCTTGTCGCTCTGCTCCACAGGCTCGCCCTTGAACTCGTAGTCCTTGCCGGCTGGCGATTTCAGCCACTCGTAGTTGGCGTACTTGTCGGCCAGAATGCCGTCCAGGCGGCCCGAGGTCAGGTCCAGGTAGGCGTTTTCCTGGGTGTCGTACAGTTTCACCTGCACGTCCGGCATGTTGTCTTCCAGCCAGGTGCCCGACAGGGTGGAGCGCTGGGTGCCGATGATCTTGTCTTTCAGCGCGTCCTTGTCCACCTTGAAGTCGACGTTCTTGGCGGCGATGAACTGCAGTTTGTTGGTGTAGTAGGGGTCGGTGAAGTCAACGGCCTGCTTGCGTTCGTCGGTGATGGACATGGACGAGATCAGGAAGTCGAACTTCTTGGCGTTCAGGGCTGGGATGATGCCGTCCCAGTCGGAGGTGACGATTTCGCACTCGACCTTCATCTTGGCGCACAGGGCCTTGCCGATGTCGGCGTCGAAGCCCACGACGTTGCCGCTGGCGTCCTTGCTGTTGAAGGGAGGGTAGGCGGCTTCGATGCCCATCTTCAGGGTGTCGGCCATCACGTTGGCGCTCATCGCCAGGCTGGCGGCAACGGCCAGGATCAATTTTTTGTAAGTCTGCATGCGTGATGCTCCGTTAACGGTTGCTGGACATGAATTGTTTGCAGCGTGCCGACACTGGGTTGTCGAATACTTGATCAGGTGTGCCTTGTTCTTCCACCAGGCCCTGGTGCAGGAACACCACTTCGCTGGACACCTGGCGGGCGAAGCTCATCTCGTGGGTGACCAGCAACATGGTACGGCCTTCTTCGGCCAGGTTGCGGATGACGGTCAGCACTTCCTGGACCATTTCGGGGTCCAGCGCCGAGGTGGGCTCGTCGAACAGGATTACTTTAGGCTGCATGGCCAGGGTGCGCGCGATGGCCGCGCGCTGCTGCTGGCCGCCGGACAGCTGGTTGGGGTACACGTGGCGCTTGTCGGCGATGCCGACCTTGGCTAGCAGCGCCTCGGCCACTTCAATGGCCTCGGCCTTGCTCTGGCCCAGCACGCGGCGCGGCGCCTCGATGATGTTGTCGAGCACGGTCATGTGCGGCCAGAGGTTGAAGTTCTGGAACACGAAGCCGATTTCCCTGCGCATGCGGTTGATCTGGCGGTTGTCGGCCGCCACCAGCTCGCCGTTGCGTGCAGCTTTGAGCTTGAGCTCTTCACCGGCCACGAAGATCTGCCCCTCATGGGGGTTCTCCAGCAGGTTGGTGCAGCGCAGCAGGGTCGACTTGCCCGAGCCGGACGAGCCCAGGATCGAGATCACGGCGCCTTCCTGGGCGCTCAGCGAAACGCCCTTGAGCACCTCAAGCTGTCCGTAACGTTTGTGCAGGTTGCGGATTTCCAGCGCGGGCGTGGCCTGGGCCATGTGCGGTCCTCATCTATACGGTTGCGTTCCCGCCCTGAAGCGGTGCGCCAAACTAGCATGGCGCCGCCGTTATGGCAGTGGGCACGGGCACGGGGTGTCGCATGGCTGTAGCGGCATGTCGCCGACCAACGCCCATGGGGCCCGCGCGCAAGCGGGTGCGCGTGAAAAAAGGCGCGATGGTGCCAGTTTTGGCCGCCAATGGAAAGTAACCATTCATTAAACCGACCGGTGTGCACTGTGCCCAGTGACGTCCGTTGGTTGCACGTTTTTGTCGTAAAAGGCCATGCCAGGTTGCACCTTTGGTTGCACTTAAATTGTGCATTGGTGTTACCGAAGTCAGTTTTTGGTGCGACATTTCGTCCTGTTATTGTGTAGGCCGGTAACCCTTGGTTACAGGTGTACCGAAATGTCATTTTGATCAAGGGCTTGACCAATAGGGCTCAAAAGGCCGTCCTAGCGCTTTGGCATCACCGGTGAAAGGTTTTGGCGCAATATTTGCGTCAAAAATCCTCAACGGCATGTTGCATTCCCACAACACGGGTAGGTGTAACGCCAATTGCTGGACCGAACGCTATTCTTTGCATAGGTAGTTTTATGAGCAATAAGCACAACCACAACGACCTCGGGTCGGGGCTCAAACAGCGTCACGTCACCATGCTGTCCATCGCCGGCGTTATCGGCGCCGGCTTGTTCGTGGGTTCCGGCCACGCGATCGCCGAGGCCGGCCCTGCCGTGCTGCTGGCCTACGCTGCTGCCGGTACGCTGGTAGTGCTGGTAATGCGCATGCTGGCCGAGATGGCCATCGCGCAACCAGACACCGGTTCGTTCTCCACCTACGCTGACCGCGCCATCGGCCACTGGGCCGGTTTCACCATCGGCTGGCTGTACTGGTGGTTCTGGGTACTGGTAATCCCGCTGGAGGCCAACGCCGCCGCCGGCATCCTGCATGCCTGGTTCCCGGACATCGCCGTGTGGGTGTTCACCTTGCTGATTACCCTGGTGCTGACCGGTACCAACCTGCTCAACGTGAAGAACTACGGTGAATTCGAGTTCTGGTTCGCGCTGATCAAGGTAATCGCCATCATCGCCTTCATCATCCTGGGCGCTGCTGCCGTGTTCGGTTTCGTGCCGGGCAGCCAGGTCAGCGGTGTCAGCCACATCGTCGACACCGTAGGCTTCATGCCCAACGGCCTGGGCGCCGTGGTTGCAGCCATGCTGACCACCATGTTCTCGTTCATGGGTACCGAGATCGTCACCATCGCCGCTGCCGAATCGAAGGATCCGGGCAAGCAGATCACCAAGGCCACCAACTCGGTGATCTGGCGGATCTTCCTGTTCTACCTCGTGTCGATCTTCCTGGTCGTGGCCCTGGTGCCGTGGAACAACCCAAGCCTGCCGGCCATCGGTTCGTACCAGACCGTGCTGAACCTGATCGGTATCCCCAACGCCAAGATGATCGTTGACGTGGTGGTGCTGGTTGCCGTGACCAGCTGCCTGAACTCGGCGCTGTACACCTCCTCGCGCATGCTCTACTCGCTGAGCAAGCGTGGCGACGCGCCGAAGATGGCCCAGCGCACCAGCAAAGGCGGCACCCCGTACTGGGCCGTGCTGCTGTCCACCGCTGCTGCCTTCCTGGCCGTGTTCGCTAACTACGTTGCCCCGGCTGAAGTGTTCGACTTCCTGCTGGCCAGCTCCGGCGCCATCGCGCTGCTGGTGTACCTGGTGATTGCCGTGTCGCAACTGCGCATGCGCAAGCAGCGTGAGCAGAAGGGCGAGAAGGTCGAGTTCAAGATGTGGGCGTTCCCGGTGCTGACCTGGGCGGTGATCGTGTTCATCGTGGGCGTGCTGACCGTGATGGCCATTCGTGTCGACCACCGCATCGAGATCGTTGCCACCGGCCTGCTGACCATTGCCGTGGTTGCGGCCGGCCTGCTGGTTGACCGTCGTCGCAAGGCCCTGCCGCAAGGCCAGGCGGCGTTCGGCAAGTGATGTGCGGTGCTTGCTGACGCGGCCTGCGGCCGCTGCTACAGGTAACCCGTAGCAGCGGCCAAAGGCCGCGTCCAAGGCCCACAAAAAAGCCGCTGCCAGCAATGGCAGCGGCTTTTTTGTGGGCGGCGTTCAGGAGAATTTCACTAACCGGCAGGCATACTGGGCCTTTCAACTCGAACCGTGCCCAGCCCCATGAAGCAGATCAACACCGCGCTCCTCGACGAGCTCACTGCCCGCGCCCAGCAGTCCCCACGCCTGCGCGCCCACCACAACATGCACCCGCAATTGGTCGACCCCACCCAGCGCCTGGCCGTGGCCATGGAGCCGGGCACCTACGTGCGCGCCCACCGCCACCCGCACACCTTCGAGCTGTTGCACTCGCTGCGTGGGCGTTTCGTGGTGCTGCATTTCAATGACGCGGGCGAGGTGACCGACCGCGTGGTGCTGGGCGAAGAGACGAAGATGGTCGAGACCCCGGCCGGCGTCTGGCACGCGGTGTTGTCGCTGGACGAGGGCGCGGTGATTTTCGAAGTGAAGGACGGCGAGTACACGCCGATCCCCGAAGAGGACTACATGCCCTGGACCGTCGCCGAGGGCGAGCCTGGCATGGAAGCGATCATCGCCTGGTACGCCACCGCCCAGGTCGGCGACCGCTTCCCAGGCCTGTAACCCGCACCCATCCCCACGCGCGTGGGGCTAGCGCGACACCCGCAGCGGCGAAGTGCTGACCTGCACCGTCGCGTCGCTGAGCGGCTTGTGGGGCAGCCTGGCCAGCGCCGCCAGGAACGCCTCCGGGTCTTCGGTGGGCAGTTGCGCCAGCTCGGCCTGGTCGTGCTCCCACCAGCGGCTTGCCAGCAACTGCTCGCGCAGTGGCTCTTCGAAGCGGAAGCGGATCATTTTCGCCGGTGAGCCGGCGACGATGGCGTAGGGCGGTACGTCGCGGGTCACCAGGGACTGGGCGCCGATCACCGCGCCGGTGCCGATGCTGATGCCCTCCATGATGATCACGTCGCGCCCCACCCACACGTCATGGCCAATGGTGGTGGGTGTCACGTCCCAGTGCGCCGGCGGCGACGGCAGCGCCTCCAGGCGTTGGTCGATGAGCGCGACGTTGGTGGACAGCCAGTGCATGGGGTGCTGCTTGCGGTTCTGGCCGATGACGCAATTGGTGCCGATGGAGCAGTAGCGGCCAATGCTGCTGACGTCGCGCAGCTCGGTATTGCTGACGATGTCGGTGAAGGCGCCGATGCGCAGCTCCTTCGAGAAGACTTTCACCGTGTGCAGCTTTACGTGGCGTTCCAGGGTGAGCTTCACCTTGCCGCGCAGGCCGCGGGTGCCGCAGTCTACGCGGCAACGGTGTTGGCGCAGGGCGCGCTTGAGGGTGTGGTCGAGCCAGATGCGTTTCAGCAGGTTCATTATTGTATTGGTTCTGTTACTGGGCAGAACGCGAATACTGGCGTGCCGGCGCGCACCACGCAAGCGCACAACCGTAACCGGAAGCAGCGCCAGGTCCTGTGGGAGCTGGCTTGCCAGCGAGCTGTTGAGGCCCGAAAAGCTCGCTGGCGAGCCAGCTCCCACAAAGGCGTGGGGGTATCAGGCAGCCTGGGGCTGGATGTGCAGGTTGCCGTCGATGTCCTTCACCAGGCCGCTGGCCAGGAACAGCGGTACCAGGCGCTTGTGCAGCTCTGGCTCGACGAAGCCCTTGATGGCGGCCAGGTCCAGGATCGCGCCGTTGCCCAGCTCGGTCTTGGTGTACGACAGCCAGGCCTTTTTCAGCACCAGCAGCACGTCGCTGCCGGCAGTCAGCGCGTAGCGGCGGTTCAGCGCCTGGCCTTCGAGGTTGAAGGTGTGCTGGAACTCGTAGCCGGTTTCATCGCCACTGCTGGCCAGGCAACGCACGCAGGTGCACGTGCCGTCGCCAAAGGCGGCGCGCAGGTAGCTGTTGAAATCGGTGACGGGCTTGAGCGACAAGCGCTTGTCTACTTCAAACAGGTCCCCGGTCATTTTTTCCTGGGTGCTCATGGTCAATTCCTCGTCGTTCGGTTGCACAGGCGGTGCACGATACCAGCCGAAGACGGGGAGTGCTGCCAAACATTAGTACATCAGGGTGAACAGGCCCTTGCCGCCTACCTTGTAGTTCAGGTCGTGGGGGCGCTCGCCCATGGGCTTGGCGCCGCTGCCGCCGACGATCTTGTAGGGCGCGATATTCTTCGCCACCAGGGTGTTGGCCGTCACCACGGCGCCGCGGCCGATGCGCACGCTGTGGCCGATCAGGGCGCGGGTGGCGATCCAGGCGTAGTCGTCGATGTGGATGGGCCCCGACACCGACCAGAACTCGGGGGCGGTAAGGTCATGGCTGCCGGCGATGATCAGCACGTGGGAGGCGATGGCCACGTGGTCGCCGATGATCAGCCCGGCGCGCGCGTCGATCTGGCAGTGCCAGGCAATCACGCTGTCGTTGCCGATGACCAGGTTTTCCACGCCCAGCACTTCGGTGTTGCGCCAGATGGTCGAGCCCTTGCCGATCTTCGCACCCCCTAGACGCAGCCAGGCCAGGCGCACGTTGTGGCTGGGGATCTTGTTGATGATGATGTTGTAGGTCTGCTCCCACACCCGCAGCCAGCGGTCCTTGAGGGTCGCCCAGTTCTTGCCGTAGCGCGGCACCAGGGTGGTGGGGATGTCCTGCCGCAGGCGCTGGTACAGGCGCTTGGCCAGGGGGTCGTCGATGGTGGTCTCGATATTCACCGAGCAGATGCTGTAGCGCGCCTGCTCACCCTCGCCCTCGGCGAACAGCACGTTGTTGCTCATGCCCCATTGGTAAACCGCTTTCAGCCGGTCGAGGGTGACGCCCAGTTCCTCGGCCAGCGAGGGCAAGCGTTCGGGGAGGTCGGTAGAGTGGAAGATGCGATGTTTCATGCCTGACAGTCCTTTGGGCGCCCACCAGTGGTCGTTTGATGAGGGCAGGCGATCCTGCCTCATGTTTGGGGTCCATCAGCAGCCAATGCGGAGCGGTAATGGCAAAGGGCCAAACAGCGGCAATCTTAGCCCAGAACGGGGCCTGGTGCCGCCCACCGTGTGTCGGCATTTATACGAGATCGAAGAATCGCAGACAACAAAAAACCCGCACTAGGCGGGTTTCTTGTGGCTTTCAGGTACTGCGTACACCACCTGAAAGCGGAAGGTGGTGCCCAGAGACGGAGTCGAACCGCCGACACGAGGATTTTCAATCCTCTGCTCTACCGACTGAGCTATCTGGGCAACGGGGCGCATTAAAAGGCTTTTTCGACCTTGCGTCAAGCACGATCGCAAAAAATTTTTAATTAATTCCTCCGCTTACGTATTTCCGGGCTCATTCGCTCGGCGGCACGTAGCCTTCGGCCTGGGCGTAATCCTCCCCGCTGAAGAACTTGTCCATTTCGCCCTGCAGGTATTTGCGGTCTTCGGCGTTCATCATGTTCAGGCGCTTTTCGTTGATCAGCAGCGTCTGGTGCTTCTGCCAGTCGGCCCAGGCCTTCTGCGAAACGTGTTCGAAGATGTCCTGGCCCTTGGCACCCGGGTAGGGCGGGCGCTCAAGGCCTGGCAGCTCTTCTTTGTACTTGCGGCACATTACGGTGCGGGTCATGACAACTCTCCTGCATTCAAGGCATCGGCCGCGCGTTTGAGCAGCTTCTTCACCGGGGCGGCAAGGCCCAGGCGCGGCGGGGTGGCGAGGTTATACCAGAGCCAGTCGGCCTCGGCCACGTGGTGGGCCGACTCTTCGACGTGCACCAGCCACGGCGCGATGGCGAGTTGGAAATGGCTGAAGGTGTGCGTCAACGGCTCCAGGGCCTTGGGCGCCGCCATCACCAGGGCGTGCTGGGCGGTGAGGTGCTCGATGTCCTCGTAGCGGTCCAGCTCGGGGAGGCTCCACAGCCCGCCCCACAGGCCGCTGGACGGCCTGCGGTAAAGCAGGATGGCGCCCTCGCGGTTCATCAGCAGGGGCATCAGCGTGTGCTTGAGCGGCACGGCCTTCTTCGGCTTGGGCACCGGGTAGCGAATCTCCAGGCCCAGCATGTGCGCCTGGCAGCCCTTTTCCAGTGGGCACAGCAGGCAGCTGGGCTTGGTGCGGGTGCACAGGGTGGCGCCCAGGTCCATCATCGCCTGGGTGTAGTTGTTCACCCGGGTGTGCGGGGTGTAGCGCTCGGCGTTGGCCCACAGCTGCCTGGCCACCTTGGGTTCGCCCGGGTAGCCCTCTTGCGCGGTGTAGCGCGCCAGCACGCGCTTGACGTTGCCGTCCAGGATAGGCGCGCGCAGGCCCATGCTGATGCTGGCGATGGCGCCGGCAGTGGACAGGCCGATGCCGGGCAGGTCGGTCAGTTTTTCAACGTCGCGGGGGAATTCGCCGCCGTACTGCTCGACGACGATCTTCGCGGTCTTCTGCAGGTTGCGCGCGCGGGTGTAGTAGCCCAGCCCGGTCCACAGGTGCAGCACTTCGTCTTCGGGCGCCTCGGCCAGTGCCTGGACCGTGGGCAGCGAGGCCATGAAGCGGTCGAAGTAGTTCAGCACGGTGCTGACCTGGGTCTGCTGCAGCATGATCTCCGACACCCACACCCGGTAGGGGGTGATGCCCTGTTGCCAGGGCAGGTCGTGACGGCCGTTGCGGTCGAACCATTCCAGTACTGCGGTGGAAAATTGCTCTGGGTTCATCGTTTGAACAGACCTTTCAGCGTGTTTTTCAGCTCGGGGCTGACCTTGTCGCCGAATTTTTCTTCCAGTTTTTCGGTGATCCTGTCGCCGGCAACCTTGGCAGCTACCTTGCCCATGCCTTCGCGGTCGATACGGCAGGCCTTGGCCCCCAGTTCGATCGGGCCGCGGCAGCGCAGTGGCCATTCAATGCCGGCGAAACGTTCGTTGACCTGGCAAGCCGGGTCGGGCATGTCGCTCTTGTCGCCGTCCACCACCACGCCCACCTTGTAGTCCATGCCCAGCACGCGCAGGTCGATGTCGCCGTCGCCGTTCACGGTAATGCCGGGGATGCGCACCTTCAGGTCCTGGTTGCTGGCCACGCCGTTGCGCACCACCACGCTGCCCTTGAGTTCCTGGAAGGGCGTGTCCTTGCCGCGCGGGATGCTGCTCAGTTCCTTGCGGTTGAGGGTGGCGATGCCCTGGCACACCTGCTGTTCCAGGTTGGCGTTGACCAGCACGCCGTCGGTGAGGGCGAAGTTGGCGGTGCCGTTGAGGCTGTCGATCAGTGCCTTCTGGCTGTTGCCGGTGCCGGTCAGGTTGCTGTTGAGGGTCATCAGGCCGCGCACGGGGGCGGCCTTGCCGTCCTTGCCCTTGATGAAGTGCTCCACCGGCACCTTGTTCAGCTGGGTCTGCAGCGCCACCAGCGGTTTGTCCGGGCGCACGTCGAGGCTGCCCTTGGTGCTGAAGGTGCCGTCGTAGAGCCCGCCGGACAGGTTTTCCAGGGTAATCAGGCCGCCCTGGCCCTGGGCCTTGAGGCTGGCGTCGTCGATGGGCCACTGGTGCAGGGTGAGCTGGCCGAAGCTCAGGTCGGCGGACAGCTCAAGCTTGCGCAGGCGTTCCACTGGCAACAGCGTGTCGTTGCTCCAGGCGCCCTGGGTGGGGGCGCTGGGCAGTGGGCTGTCGCCGCCACCACCGATGGCCGTGGCCTCGGTGGTCTTGACCTCGGCGTCGCGCGCTGCGCCGGCGCTGGAGGCTTCGGCACTGGTGGGTTTCAGGTAGCGGTCGGCGTTGAACGTGTCGCCCTTGAGCTGCACGGTGATGGCTTGTTTGGCGAAGTCGGTCACCGCCAGGTTGCCGACCAGGCTGCTGCCGTCCAGCTTCACCGCCAGGTTGTTCAGCGCCAAGCTGTTGGGCGTGCCTTCCAGGCGGGTGACCATCTCGAATTGGGTCAGGCTGCCATCGGCCATGGCCGGCAGGGTCTGGTTGAGGCCGTCCATGAACGCGCGCAGGTCCATCTGGGCGATGGAAATGCCGCCGCTGACCTTGGGCTCGGTGCCCAGGTCGCGGGCGTTCAGCTCGCCCAGCGCACGCAGTTGGTTGAACGACAGCTTCAGGTTGCTCCAGTCGGCCACGTTGGCGCCCATGTCGACGTTCAGGTTGCCTTGGGCCGAATAGGTCACGGTCTTGCCTTGCAGCGGGTCGCCGCTGGCTTCGCCGGCCACTTTCATGTCGCTGAACTGGTAGCGCTTGAGCGCGCGCTCCATGCGCAGCTCGCCATTGATTTCGGTGCGTGCGCGCAGGTTGGGCTGGTTGGTGCCCAGGAAGGCGGTGAGCTTGACCGGAATGTCGATGCCGTCATGCACCGCGCCGGTGCTCAGCTGGATGCTCTCGGCGCTCAGCTCGCGGCCGCTCTTGGCGTCGCTGTAATGCACGCGGGCGTTGTTCACGGTGAGGCTGTCGATGTCCAGTTTCACCGGGCGGTCGGCCTTGTCCGGGGCGCCCTGGGTGTCGGCGGCGGGGTTGGCGATGTTGGGGTTCACCACCTCGCCGGGCGCAGGCGCCTTGGGCAGCGGCTTGCCGATGTCCTGCCAGTTGCCGTGGCCGTTTTCGTCGCGGGTCAGGGTCAGGCTCAGGCCTTCCACGCGCACGTCGCTCATCTGCACTTCACGGCGCAGCAGCGGCAGCACGCGCACCGACAGGCCCAGCATCTGCAGGTCGGCGAACGGCGTGGTGGGGTTCTGCAAGGTGGCGATGCTGGCGTCGTGCAGTTCCAGGCCCAGCCAGGGGAACAGGCTCCAGCCGATGTCGCCATTGAGGGTCAGCTCGACGTGGGCCTTGTCGCGGGCCAGCTTGCGGATCTCGTCTTTGTAGTCGTTGGGATCGAAGAAGTGGGTCACGGCGAAACCGAGCGCCACAATGATCAGCAACAGCCCGAGAATACACAGCCCCAGGATTTTGCCGAACGCTTTCATGGGCGAGTCCTTGTAGTGTCGAATTCAAATTTAGCCCGCGAGTATAGCGCCACGGGCCAGGCGGCAGGGTAACCGAGTGGGCAAGTGGGGATTTGCCGCCGGGCGTACCTGTTTCAGCATATTTCTACACCCGGCTGGCTGAACGAGCAGCGCAGTTTCGGCGCAAAAAGCGATATCAGATTGCTTCTACTGTAACCATCCGATGGTAATCTTTCGCCGTTCACCGGTCAGGTTGCGGCTTTTTGTCGCGAAAAACCTGCAGCTGCCGATAAAACGATCGAACGCCAGCGTGCTTCAAGGTCGTGGGCGGCCAAGAGGGCCGTGGACCATAAAAAAATCAAAGGGGTACAACAATGAGCAGCACCATTACTGCTGGGGGAGTCGCGGCCGAACGGCCGGCGTTCTTCTCCAAGGAACGCATCATCGCCAAGCCGGGGTTCAACCGCTGGCTGGTGCCACCGGCCGCCCTGGCCATTCACCTGTGCATCGGCATGGCCTATGGCTTCTCGGTGTTCTGGCTGCCACTGTCCAAGGCCATCGGCATCACGGCGGCCACCGCCTGCCCGGCCGACATGGGCTTTTTCGACCAGGTGTTCTCGTCCACCTGTGACTGGCCGATCTCCATGCTCGGCTGGATCTACACCCTGTTCTTCATCTTCCTGGGCTGCTCGGCGGCTATCTGGGGCGGTTGGCTGGAACACGCCGGGCCACGCAAGGCCGGCACCGTGTCGGCCATCTGCTGGTGCGGCGGCCTGCTGATTTCGGCGCTGGGCGTGTACACCCACCAAATCGCGCTGATGTGGCTGGGCTCCGGGGTAATCGGCGGTATTGGCCTGGGCCTGGGCTATATCTCGCCGGTATCGACCCTGATCAAGTGGTTCCCGGACAAGCGCGGCATGGCCACCGGCATGGCGATCATGGGCTTCGGCGGCGGCGCCATGGTGGGCGCGCCCCTGGCGGCGGCACTGATGAGCCACTTCGCTACCCCTGGCAGCGTCGGCGTGTGGCAGAGCTTCGTGGCCATGGCGGCGATCTACTTCGTGTTCATGCTCGGCGGTGCGCTGTCGTACCGCGTGCCGCCTACCGGCTGGAAGCCCGAAGGCTGGACCGCACCGGTCAAGAAAGCCAGCAACGCGATGATCACCCACCGCCATGTGCACGTCAGCGTGGCGTGGAAAACCCCGCAGTTCGCCCTGGTGTGGCTGGTGCTGTGCCTGAACGTGTCCGCCGGCATCGGCATCCTCGGCATGGCCTCGCCGCTGTTGCAGGAAGTGTTCGGCGGCAAGCTGCTGGGCCTGGACCTGACCTTCAGCCAGCTCAGCGCGGCGCAACTGGCCCAGATCGGCGCCATTGCCGCCGGTTTCACCGGCCTGCTCAGCCTGTTCAACATTGGCGGGCGCTTCTTCTGGGCCTCGTGCTCGGACTTCATTGGCCGCAAGAACACCTACTTCGTGTTCTTTGCCCTGGGCGTGGCGCTGTACGCGCTGGTGCCGAACCTCGGCCACCTGGGCAACATCGCCCTGTTCGTGGCAGCGTTCTGCGTGGTGCTGTCCATGTACGGCGGCGGTTTCGCCACCGTGCCGGCGTACCTGGCCGACCTGTTCGGCACGCAAATGGTCGGTGCCATCCACGGCCGCCTGCTGACCGCCTGGGCCGCTGCCGGCGTGCTGGGCCCGGTGCTGGTGAACTACCTGCGCGAGTACCAGCTGAGCATCGGCGTGGAGCGCGCCGCGGCCTACGACATCACCCTGTACATCCTCGCCGGCCTGCTGGTGCTGGGTTTCCTCTGCAACGCACTGGTGCGGCCGGTGGCCGACAAGCACTTCATGACTGAAGCGCAGTTGGCCGCCGAGCAGGCGCTGGGCCATGACAAGGGCGCCGACGCCAGCACCGTGCTGGAGTGGAAAGCCGCGCCGGGCAGCAAGCCGCTGGCCGTGCTGGCCTGGCTGGTGGTGGGTATTCCACTGGCATGGGGCGTGATCGTGACCCTGCAGAAAACCGCCGTGCTGTTCCACTGATACATCTTCAGGCCCCCTGAAGGGAGCCTGAACCTGTGGGAGCTGGCTTGCCAGCGAGCTTTTAAAGCCTGAAAAGCTCGCTGGCAAGCCAGCTCCCACAAACGCACCGGTCAGTTCATGTCAGCCTTTTGTTTCTGTTTGGCGCCCGCCCGGCCTATAATGTCTGCCTTTTTCGCCCAATGATTTTGCGGAGCTGGTGATGGCCGAACGTAAGGCGTCCGTCGAGCGCAACACTCTGGAAACCCAGATCAAAGCCTCGATCAACCTGGATGGCACCGGAAAGGCCCGATTCGATATCGGGGTACCCTTCCTTGAACACATGCTCGATCAGATCGCCCGTCACGGGCTGATCGACCTGGACATCGAGTGCAAGGGCGACCTGCATATCGACGACCACCATACCGTCGAGGACGTGGGTATCACCCTGGGCCAGGCGTTCAACCAGGCCATCGGCGACAAGAAAGGCATCTTCCGCTACGGCCACGCCTACGTGCCGTTGGACGAAGCGCTGTCGCGCGTGGTCATCGACTTCTCCGGCCGCCCAGGCCTGCAGATGCACGTGCCCTACACCCGCGCCTCAGTCGGCGGCTTCGACGTTGACCTGTTCCAGGAATTCTTCCAGGGCTTCGTCAACCACGCCAACGTCACCCTGCACATCGACAACCTGCGTGGGCACAACACCCACCACCAGATCGAGACCGTGTTCAAGGCGTTCGGCCGCGCACTGCGCATGGCCATCACCCTGGACGAGCGCATGGCCGGGCAAATGCCTTCCACCAAAGGTTGCCTGTAATGCAGACGGTAGCGGTTATCGACTATGGCATGGGCAACCTGCACTCGGTGGCCAAGGCCCTGGAGCACGTGGGTGCCGGCAAGGTCCTGATCACCAGCGACGCCGCGGTGATCCGCGAAGCTGACCGCGTGGTGTTCCCCGGCGTGGGCGCGATTCGCGACTGCATGGCCGAGATCAAGCGCCTGGGCTTCGACGCCCTGGTGCGTGAAGTCAGCCTGGACCGCCCGTTCCTGGGCATCTGCGTGGGCATGCAGGCCCTGCTGGACCACAGCGAAGAGAACGACGGCGTCGACTGCATCGGCCTGTTCCCCGGCAACGTGAAGTTCTTCGGCAAGGACCTGCACGAAGACGGCGCGCACCTGAAGGTGCCGCACATGGGCTGGAACGAAGTCACCCAGAGCGTCGACCACCCGCTGTGGCACAACATTCCGGACCTGGCGCGCTTCTACTTCGTGCACAGCTACTACATCGCCGCCGCCAAGGCTGGCCAGGTAGTGGGCCGTGGGCACTACGGCGTCGATTTCGCCGCCGCGCTGGCCGAAGGTTCGCGCTTTGCCGTGCAGTTCCACCCGGAGAAGAGCCATACCCATGGCCTGCAGCTGCTGCAGAACTTCGCCGCCTGGGACGGCCGCTGGTAATGAGCAAGAAGAAGCCGCCGATCCTCACGCTCACCCCCGAGCAGGAAAACGAAGCCACCACGAAGATCAAGCGCTTCATGGAGGACCGTTTCGAACTGGACCTGGGGTCGTTCGAGGCGGCGGAGATTCTTGAGCTGTTTACCCGTGAAATTGCTCCGCACTATTACAACAGGGCGATTTTCGATGTTCAGGCGCACCTCAAGGAGCGTTTCGAGAGCATTGAAAGCGACCTGTGGGCGCTCGAGAAAAACTGATCTCGAGCATCGCTGAAAAATCGAATTGAAGGTTTGCCAGATGCTGATTATCCCCGCTATCGATCTCAAAGACGGTGCCTGCGTACGTCTGCGCCAGGGCCGCATGGAAGATTCCACGGTGTTCTCCGATGACCCGGTGAGCATGGCTGCCAAGTGGGTGGAGGGCGGCTGCCGCCGTCTGCATCTGGTCGACCTGAACGGCGCCTTCGAAGGCCAGCCGGTCAACGGCGAAGTGGTCACCGCCATCGCCAAGCGCTACCCCAACCTGCCGATCCAGATCGGCGGCGGCATCCGCTCGCTGGAAACCATCGAGCACTACGTGAAGGCCGGCGTCAGCTACGTGATCATCGGCACCAAGGCCGTGAAAGAGCCCGAGTTCGTGGCCGAGGCCTGCAAGGCCTTCCCGGGCAAGGTCATCGTCGGCCTGGACGCCAAGGATGGTTTCGTCGCCACCGACGGCTGGGCTGAAGTCAGCAGCGTGCAGGTCATCGACCTGGCCAAGCGCTTCGAAGCCGACGGCGTCAGCGCCATCGTCTACACCGACATCGCCAAGGACGGCATGATGCAGGGCTGCAACGTGCCGTTCACCGCTGCCCTGGCCGCGGCCACCAAGATCCCGGTCATCGCCTCCGGCGGTATCCACAACCTGGGTGACATCAAGGCCCTGCTGGACGCCAAGGCCCCTGGCATCATTGGCGCCATCACTGGCCGTGCCATCTACGAAGGCACCCTGGACGTCGCCGAAGCCCAGGCGTTCTGCGATTCCTACAAAGGCTGAGGACTGACCCATGGCGCTGGCCAAACGCATCATCCCTTGCCTGGACGTGGACAACGGCCGCGTGGTCAAGGGCGTGAAGTTCGAGAACATCCGCGACGCCGGTGACCCGGTGGAAATCGCCCGTCGCTACGACGAGCAGGGCGCGGACGAAATCACCTTCCTGGACATCACTGCCAGCGTCGATGGCCGTGATACCACCCTGCACACCGTCGAGCGCATGGCCAGCCAGGTGTTCATCCCGCTGACCGTGGGCGGCGGCGTGCGCACCGTGCAAGACATTCGCAACCTGCTCAACGCCGGTGCCGACAAGGTGTCGATCAACACCGCGGCCGTGTTCAACCCCGAGTTCGTCGGTGAAGCCGCGCAGCACTTCGGTTCCCAGTGCATCGTGGTGGCCATCGACGCCAAGAAGGTCTCCGGCCCGGGCGAGACCCCGCGCTGGGAGATCTTCACCCACGGCGGCCGCAAGCCTACCGGGCTGGACGCGGTGGAGTGGGCGATGAAGATGGAAGGCCTGGGCGCCGGCGAGATCCTGCTGACCAGCATGGACCAGGACGGCATGAAGAACGGCTTCGACCTGGGCGTCACCCGCGCCATCAGCGACGCGCTGGGCATCCCGGTGATTGCTTCGGGCGGCGTCGGCAACCTGCAGCACCTGGCCGACGGCGTGCTTGAAGGCCACGCCAGCGCCGTGCTGGCGGCCAGCATCTTCCACTTCGGCGAATACACCGTGCCGGAAGCGAAGGCGTTCATGGCCAAGCAGGGCATCGTCGTCCGCTGATACAGGCTGTGGGAGCTGGCAAGCCAGCTCCCACAGGTTTAACGATTTGTGGGTAATGGCAAATTGCCTTAGTGTTGTATTCGACAGCCATGGATTTGGGGCTCGACTCTCATGAAGCGTTTTGCATTCGCCTTTCTCGCCAGTGTCAGCCTGTCGTTTGCCCTGGGCGCCCGCGCCGAGGTGCCAGCCGACTACTCCATGGTGCTGCTGACCGAGAATTTCCCGCCGTACAACATGGCCGCCAACGGCAAGAACTTCGCCCGGGAAGAGAACATCCAGGGCATCGCCGCCGACGTGGTGCGCGAGATGTTCAAGCGCGCCGAAATCCCCTACAGCATGACCCTGCGTTTCCCCTGGGACCGCATCTACAAGCTGACCATGCAAAGCCCTGGCTACGGCGTGTTCGTCACCGCGCGGCTGCCCGAGCGCGAGCAGGCGTTCAAGTGGGTGGGCCCCATCGGGCCTGACGACTGGATTCTGCTGGCGCGTGCCGACAGCAAGCTCAAGCTCGACAGCCTGGCCCAGGCCCGGCGCCTGAAGATAGGCGCGTACAAGGGCGACGCTATCGCCGAGACCCTGACCCGCGAGGGCATGCACCCGGTGATCGCCCTGCGTGACCAGGACAACGCCCAGAAGCTGCTGGATGGCGAGATCGACGTGTGGGCCACCGGTGACCCGGCCGGGCGCTACCTGGCGCGGCTGGAAGGGGTGAGCGGGCTCAAGACGGTGTTGCGCTTCAACAGCGCGCAGCTGTACCTGGCGCTGAACAAGGACACCCCGGACGAGGTGGTGGCGCGCCTGCAGAAGGCGCTGGACCAGATGCGCAGCGAAGGCATCGTCGACGACATCATGTCCCGTTACCTTTAACCCCGCCCCGTAGCAGCTGCCGAAGGCTGCGTCCGTGCCCATCATTGCGGTGCCCCGGGACGCAGCCTTCGGCAGCTGCTACATCCTGTGGGAGCTGGCTTGCCAGCGAGCTGTTGGGGCCTTAAAAGCTCGCTGGCAAGCCAGCTCCCACAAGACAGTTGCTGCTACGGGACGGGTGTTGGAGCGGGTGCTGGCGCTGGCGCTGGCGCTGGAGCCGGGGTATAGGTGCCCCCCTTGCCATGCGCCGGCATCGCCCGGTTCGAGCGCACGGCAATCATCTGCCGCACCGGAATCCAGTCGATGCCCTGGCCCTTGAGGTCGGGCAGCTCGCGGGCCAGCACGTCCATGGTCACCGGGTAAGGGTGGCCGATCACTACCACCGAGCCGAACTTCTGCGCATGGGCAATGGCCGTGTGCAGCTGCTTGGCCACGGCCTCGGGGGTGCGCACGTCATCCAGGAAGACGTCCCGCGACACGTGCGCCAGGCCGATCTCCTGGGCCTTGGCCGCGGCCACGGTGGCGGCGCTGGTGCGGCTGTCGACGAAGAACAGGTTGCGCTGCTGCAGCTCGCCCATGAGCATGGCCATGGCCTCGGGCTGCGAGGTCATCTTGCTGCCTTCGTGGTTGTTCATGCCGGCGGCGTAGGGCACGGCCTTGAGCGCCGCCTGCAGGCGCGTGCGCAGTTCGTCCATGGGCAGGTCGGGGTGCCAGGCGAACGGCCCGGTGGCCGGGTCCATGGGCATGTGCACGATCACCGTCTTGCCGGCCTTGTGCGCCTCGCGGGCGAAGTCGGCGGCGTGCGGGGTGTCGGGCATCACCGCCAGGGTGACCGGGCCGGGCAGCGCCAGGGCGCGACGGTCCCGGGGCAGGTTCTGCCCCAGGTCGTCGATGATCAGCGTGAAGTAGGCCTTGCGGGGCTTGGCGTCGCTGCTGCCCGGCGTGGCGTGGGCCAGGCCGGACAGGCAGCACAACAGGGCGAGGAATACAGCGCGTAGAGGCATCACTTGTTACGGGTGACGCTCAGGCCCTTGAGCAGCGACAGCGCCTGGCTCAACTGGAAGTCGCCGTCCTGCGGGCGGGCCTTCTGCTTGCCGATCGGCGCCTGGCCGGACGGGCGATCCTTGCCGCCGTTGCCGTTGCCCAGGTGACCCTGCAGGTCGGCTTCCTTGAAGTTCTCGTTGTCGGCGGTGTCGTTGGTGACCTTGCCCTGGCGCACGGTCACGTCAGGCACGATGCCCTGGGCCTGAATGGAACGGCCGTTGGGCGTGTAGTACAGCGCCGTGGTGATCTTCAGCGCGCGGTCATTGTTGAGCGGCAGCACGGTCTGCACCGAGCCCTTGCCGAAGCTGTCGGTGCCCATCAGCACGCCACGCTTGTGGTCCTGCAGGGCGCCGGCGACGATTTCCGAGGCCGAGGCACTGCCGCCGTTGATCAGCACCACCAGCGGCACGCCGTCGCTTTCGTCGTGGCCGGTGGCCGAGAAGCGCAGTTCGGAGTTGGCGATGCGGCCCTTGGTGTACACGATCAGGCCGCTGCTGATGAAGTGGTCCACCACTTCCACGGCCGCCTGCAGCACGCCGCCGGGGTTGTTGCGCAGGTCCAGCACCAGGCCGTTGAGCTTCTTGCCGTTGTCCTTGCGCAGCTTGGCCAGGGCCTTGGAGACTTCCTCGCCGGTCTTGACCTGGAATTGGGTGATGCGGATGTAGCCGTAGCCGTCTTCGAGCAGCTGCGCCTTCACGCTCTTGACCTGGATGACAGCGCGGGCCAGGGTCACGTCGAACGGGTTGCCGCCGTTGCGCACCAGGGTCAGGGTGATTTTCTCGCCGATCTTGCCGCGCATCTTGTCCACGGCCTCGGTCATGGACTGGCCGCGGGTGGGCTGGCCGTTGATCTTCACGATCAGGTCGCCGGCCTCGATGCCGGCGCGAGTGGCCGGGGTGTCGTCGATGGGCGAGACCACCTTGATCACGCCGTCTTCTGCGCCCACTTCAATGCCCAGGCCGCCGAATTCGCCGCTGGTGCTTTCCTGCAGCTCCTGGAAGTCTTCCGGGCCCAGGTAGGCAGAGTGCGGGTCAAGGTTGCTGAGCATGCCCTTGATGGCGTTTTCCAGCAGGGTCTTGTCGTCCACCGGCTCCACGTAGGCGGCCTTGATGCGGTCCATCACCTCGGCGAAGGTGCGCAACTCGTCCAGCGGCAGCGGTGCCTTGGCCGGGTCGGCGGCGGCCGCGGCGGGTGCCGGGGCGGTCGTGGTGGTGGCGGCCAGGTGCGCAGGCTCCGCCGCACGGGCGAGGGGGGCGCCGATCACCACGGCGATCGTCAGGGCCAGCGAGGTAAGGCGGGGCAAGTGCAGCATGACGAACGAACTCCTGATTCTGGTTTTGCGCCTTTCGGGGCATTGGCGCGCCGTCATTCACGACGGCCTTGACGCCCTTGTTGTGGTGCCGACTTCAGCCGCGGCACCATTGCGAAGGATCGCTGGGGCGACCTTGCTGGCGAACGGCAAAATACAATGCCGAGGTGTCCTGCCCACCACTATTGCCAACCGTCGAGATAGCCTCGCCGGCCTTCACGACATCCCCGGCGCCCTTGAGCAGGCTCTGGTTATGCCCGTACAACGTCAGGTAGCCATCGCCGTGGTCGAGAATCACCAGCAGCCCGGCACCGCGCAGCCAATCGGCGAACACCACGCGGCCGCCATGCACGGCATGCACCTGGGTGCCGGCCGGTGCACTGATCATGACACCATCCCACTTGGTGCGGGCGTCATCACCGCGAGTTTCACCAAAGCGTGCCAACAATCGACCATCGACAGGCCACGGAAGTTTGCCCCGGCCTGCAGCAAACGGCCCGCCGTAGCTGGCGCCGCCACTGGAGACTAGTGCACCCGGCGTGGTTTTGGCACGTTTTGGCGCGTCATCGGCCTTGGCCTGGGCGTTTTCACGCTGGCGCTGCTTCTCGGCCTCCTGGGCCGCCAGCAGGGCTTTCTGCCGTGCTTCCTCGGCTTCGCGGGCCTGGCGGGCCAGGGTTTCCTCGATGGTCTTGAGCACCTTGGCCAGGTCTTCCTGGTCCTGCTGGCGCGCGGAAAGCTTCTGGTCCTGCTGCTTGTAGCTGTCGTTGAGCTTGGCCAGGGCGGCCTGGCGCTCCTTGCGGACCTTGTCCAGGTCCTGGCGCTGGCTGTCCAGGCTGCTTTGCTGGGCCAGCAACGCCGCCTGCTGGCCGGCGATGTCCTGTTCGACATTGGCCAGCTGGCGCAGGGTCTCGTTGAACTGCTTGAGCTGCGCCATGCGCGCGGTGCTCATGTAGTCGTAATAGGTCAGCGTCCGGGCGAATTTCTCCGGATTCTGCTGGTTGAGCAACAGCTTGAGGTATTCCTGGCGGCCGCCCTGGTAGGCAGCGCGGGCCTGGATGGCGATCAGGCGCTGTTGTTCAGTCTTGCTTTGCTGGAGTTGATCTTTTTGCTGGGCTAGGCGATCCAGCTCGCCTTGGGTCTTTTTTAGTTCCGTTTGCAGGGCCTCCACCTGCTTCTCCAGCTTGCCCATCTGCGTTTCAGTTCCGCGCAGGTCTTTCTGCACGCCGTTCTTTTGTTCCTGTACCTGGCTGAGTTGTTTTTTCAGCTCGGCGATGTCCTGCTTGGTGGCGTCCAACTGCTGTTGGGTTTGCTCACGGTCGTCGGCGTAGGCCGTACTCAGCAGGCCGGCTAGGGCTAGGGCTATCAGTGCACGAAGCATGGGGGTGGGCGATACCAGTGTGGAGACGGGCCTAGTATGCCCGCCGCGGCTTGCAAAAAAAACGTCCGTGCGGCAACTGCCGGTCGTTTCATCCAGGGCGCGGGGGCAGGGCGCTGGCACCGGCCCCCGCGCAGTGAGCTTAGTCGTCTACCAGAATCGAGTGGCCAGTCATTTCCTCAGGCTTGGCCATGTTCAGCAGGTGCAGCATGGTCGGCGCCACGTCGGCCAGCACGCCGCCTTCGCGCACGTGCACCTTGCGTTTGCCGACGTAGATGAACGGCACCGGCTCCGTGGTGTGCGCGGTGTGCGCCTGGCCGGTGGACTCGTCTTCCATCTGCTCGCAGTTGCCGTGGTCGGCGGTGATCAGCGCTTCGCCGCCGACCTTGTCCAGGGCTTCGACGATGCGGCCCACGCAGGTGTCCAGGCATTCCACGGCCTTCACCGCGGCTTCCATGATGCCGCTGTGGCCGACCATGTCGCCGTTGGCGTAGTTGACCACGATCACGTCGAAGCGCTGGTGTTCGATGGCGTCGACGATCTTGTCGGTAACCTCGGGGGCGCTCATTTCCGGCTGCAGGTCGTAGGTGGCGACCTTCGGCGACGGGATCAGGATGCGTTCTTCGCCCGGGAACGGCTCTTCGCGGCCGCCGGAGAAGAAGAACGTCACGTGGGCGTACTTCTCGGTCTCGGCGATGCGCAGCTGGGTCTTGCCGTTGTTGGCCAGGTATTCGCCCAGCACGTTGTGCAGGCTGCCGGCGGCGAAGGCGGCCGGGGCCGGGATTTTCACCGAGTACTGGGTCAGGCCCACGAAGCCGGCCAGCTTGGGCTGGCGCTTGCGCGGGAAGTCGGCGAAGTTGTCTTCGACGAACACGCGGGTGATCTCCCGGGCGCGGTCGGCGCGGAAGTTCATGAACACCACGGCGTCGCCGTCCTCCACCTGCACCTGGTCGCCAATGCGCGTGGCCTTGACGAATTCGTCGTTCTCGCCGCGCTCGTAGGCAGCGTTGAGGCCGTCCACGGCGGTGGCGGCGGTGTATTCGCTGGTGCCGTCGACAATCAGCTCATAGGCCGCGCTGACGCGGTCCCAGCGGTTGTCGCGGTCCATGGCGAAGTAGCGGCCGATAATGGTGGCCGTGCGGCCCTTGCCCAGGCGGGCGAAGGTCTTGTCCATCAGCTCCAGCGGCGCCTCGGCGCTTTTGGGCGGGGTGTCGCGGCCGTCGAGGAAGGCGTGCAGGTAGATCTTCTCGGCGCCACGCTGGGCGGCCAGCTCGGCCATGGCCACGATGTGGTCCTGGTGGCTGTGCACGCCGCCGTCCGACAGCAGGCCCAGGATGTGCACGGCCTTGCCGGCGCCGACGGCCTTGTCCACGGCGGCGCAGATGGTCGGGTTCTCGAAGAACTCGCCGTCACGAATGGCCTTGGTCACGCGGGTGAAGTCCTGATACACCACGCGGCCGGCGCCCAGGTTCATGTGGCCGACCTCGGAGTTGCCCATCTGACCGTCGGGCAGGCCCACGTCCATGCCGGAACCGGAGATCAGGCCATTGGGCATGGTCTGGGTCAGGCGGTCCAGCGTGGGCTTCTTCGCCGAATAGACAGCATTGTATTCGTGGCTTTCGCTGTGACCGAAACCATCCAGGATGATCAGGACCAAAGGTTTAGGCGTGGTTGTCATAGATCCACTCGCGGCTATGTCAGATGGAAAAGGAGAAGCGTATTTTAGGGCATAGACGCCAAGGCTTGCGAATAACCTTCATCAATCGCACTTATGAAGCACAGACAAGGCCCTTGCGCCGGCGGTTCCGTGAAGGTTGCGCCCGGCGGGCTTTGGCCGACTTTGACGGCTGTGTATACTGGCCGACATTTTAACGCCCTGGAACCTGCTGATGGCCGATCACCTGCTTCAATTCGCCACAAATCACTATCTGCTCGTCGGCGCTTTCGCCATCCTGCTGATCATGCTGCTCGCGCTGGAAGCCAGCCGTGGCGGCAAGAGCCTGAGCCCGCGTGAACTGACTGCACTGGTCAATGCCGAGCAGGCCGTGGTCATCGACATCCGCGCCAAGAAAGACTACGCCAGCGGCCACATCGTCGGCGCCCTGAACATTCCCCAGGACAAGCTGGCCTCGCGCATGGCCGAGCTGGAAAAGCACAAGGGCAAGACCCTGATCATCGTCGACAGCCTGGGCCAGCACGCCGGCACTACCGCGCGCGAGCTGCTGAAGGCGGGCTATACCGCGGCCAAACTGTCAGGTGGTGTTTCCAGCTGGCGCGCTGACAATCTTCCACTGGTAAAGTGAAATGAGCCACGTCGTCGTCTACTCCAGCGATTGGTGCCCCTACTGCATGCGGGCCAAGGCCCTGCTGGAAAGCAAGGGCGTTGCCTTCGAAGAAATCCGCGTCGACGGCCAGCCACAAGTGCGCGCCGCCATGGCCCAGAAGGCCGGGCGCACCTCGGTCCCGCAAATCTGGATCGGCGAGCAGCACGTCGGCGGCTGTGACGACCTGTACGCACTGGAGCGCGCCGGCAAGCTCGACGCGCTGCTCAAGGCCTGAATTCAAACCACGTTACGACCTTAATGTAAGAAGGATCTGCGATGACTGATCAACCGAACAACGGCGCGGCAAACGACGAAGCCAACGCCCCGCAATTCTCCCTGCAGCGCATCTACGTGCGTGACCTGTCGTTCGAAGCGCCGAAAAGCCCGGCCATCTTCCGCCAGCAGTGGGAGCCAAGCGTTGCCCTGGACCTGAACACTCGCCAGAAGGCGCTGGAAGAAGGTTTCCACGAGGTCGTGCTGACCCTGTCGGTCACCGTCAAGAACGGCGAGGAAGTGGCCTTCATCGCTGAAGTGCAGCAGGCCGGTATCTTCCTGATCAAGAACCTGGACGACGCCTCCCTGAGCCACACCCTGGGTGCCTTCTGTCCGAACATCCTGTTCCCGTACGCGCGCGAAACCCTGGACAGCCTGGTTGTTCGTGGCTCGTTCCCGGCGCTGATGCTGGCCCCGGTCAACTTCGACGCCCTGTACGCGCAAGAGCTGCAACGCATGCAGGAAGCCGGCGACGCGCCGAAGCCTTCGCTGCAGTAAGGCTTGCCGCAACGAAAAAGCGCCCCTCGGGGCGCTTTTTTGTGGCTACAAGGTCAGGCGAAGCCCAACTGGCGCCACGCCTCGTACACCGCGATGGCCACGGTGTTCGACAGGTTCAGGCTGCGGCAGCCTTCACGCATCGGCAGGCGCAGGCGTTGGTCGCTGCCCAGCGGGTCCAGCACCTCGGGCGGCAGGCCGCGGCTTTCCGGGCCGAACAGGAAGGCGTCGCCGTCGGCGAAGCTCACCTCGTGGAACGGCTTGGAGCCCTTGGTGGTGAACGCGAACAGCCGCGGGTTGCCCAGGCTTTCCAGGCAGCTGGCAAGGTCGGCGTGGCGCTTGAGCGTGGCGTACTCGTGGTAGTCCAGGCCGGCGCGGCGCAGGCGCTTGTCATCGAGCTCGAAGCCGATCGGTTCGATCAAGTGCAGGTGGCAGCCACTGTTGGCGCACAGCCGTATAATGTTGCCTGTATTGGGCGGTATCTCTGGTTGAAAAAGGATGACGTGAAACATGCACGGCTCCGAACTGAAAGACGGGCAGCATTCTACCCCTGAACCGGACCCGCGTCCGAGCCTGTTCCCGCGGGTGATGTTCTCGTTGGCGATTATCGGCCTGATGGTGGGGCTGATGATCGGCAAGCTCACCAACCCCGAAGTGCTGGAACTGGTGAAAATCGAGCCACAACCGGCGGCGCTGGTGTTCTGGTTCACGGGCGAACCCAAGGTGCAGACCACCACGGTGGACGGGGCGCTGGTGGTGCAATTCGAGGCTCACGGCCTGACCCGCAACGGCCAGGTGGATATCAACGGCAAGAAGGCCAACTGGCGCACCCAGCCAGGCGAGAACGGCCTGTTGTTGAACGTGGTGGCGGCGCGGCCCTTGCACGGTGATATCAGTGGGGAAGAAGAGGATGGGCGCTGGAGGCTGAAGCTCAGCCTCCGGGAGGAATAAAAGAGGGAATCCCCGGCCTGCCTGTACCAAGGTCCCCAAAACGGGAGGGGGCGCAACGCTCGTCGAGTGCTGCGCGCCCCGTTGTAAAGAAGGGGAATCCCCGGCCTGCCTGTACCAAGGTCCCCAAAACGGGTGTGGGACCGCAACCCTCGTCGAGTGCTGCGCGTCCCGGCTGTAAAGAAGGGTTCCCCGGCCTGCCTGTACCAAGGACCCCAAAACTGGGCGTGTGTTTCTGTTCCTGCACTTACTACATTGCAGAGCGCGTGCCAGCTTTTGAAAAAATGCGCTCATGATGTTGCGAATTTGTGATCCGGCGGCCGCAAGCCTTGTATTTCGCGGGTTTGGCGATGAATGGCAATTTTCGGCGAGGTGTTTTTCAGGCCATTTTTGCTGGATCCAAGGGCAAAAACGCCTTGCGGCGGTGCACGCCAGGGCCACCATGCACAACCCCGTAGCAGCTGCCGAAGGCTGCGTCCGGGCGCAATACCGGGTTGGCTGGGGACGCAGCCTTCGGCAGCTGCTACGGGTAAAAAAAAACCGCCAGGGTCGCTGGCGGTTTTTTTTGCTGTAACGGGGTGGGTCAGGCGTCGTCGCCTTCGTCCTCGTCGCCGCCATCCACCTTCATGCCCAGTTCCTTGATCTTGCGGGTCAAGGTGTTGCGGCCCCAGCCCAGCAGCACGGCGGCGTCGCGGCGGCGGCCGGCGGTGTGCTTGAGGGCGGTCTCGATCATGATGCGCTCGAAGCTCGGCACGGCGCTGTCCAGCAGGCTGGACTGGCCACGGGCCAGGGCCTGGTCGGCCCATTGGCGCAGGGCCTGCTCCCAGTTGGTCACCGGCGCTGCGTCCTGCGGCAGGCTCAGCAGCTCGGGTGGCAGGTCGCCGATGTGCACTTCACGGCCCGAGGCCATCACGGTGATCCAGCGGCAGGTGTTCTCCAGCTGGCGCACGTTGCCGGGCCACGGCAGGTTCTTCAGGTATTCCTCGGTCTCGGCCTTCAGCAGCTTGGGCTCCACGGCCAGCTCCTGGGCGGCGCGGCTGAGGAAGTGCTTGGCCAGGGTCGGGATGTCTTCACGGCGGTCCGACAGGCGCGGAATGTGGATGCGGATCACGTTCAGGCGGTGGAACAAGTCCTCGCGGAACTTGCCGGCGTGTACCAGGGTTTCCAGGTTCTGGTGGGTGGCGGCGATGATGCGCACGTCGACCTTCACCGGGGTGTGGCCGCCCACGCGGTAGAACTCGCCGTCGGCCAGCACGCGCAGCAGGCGGGTCTGGGTGTCGGCCGGCATGTCGCCGATCTCGTCGAGGAACAGCGTGCCGCCGTCGGCCTGCTCGAAGCGGCCGCGGCGCAGGTTGGCAGCGCCGGTGAACGCGCCTTTCTCATGGCCGAACAGCTCGGATTCCATCAGGTCCTTGGGAATGGCGGCCATGTTCAGGGCAATGAACGGCGAGGCCGCGCGCGGGCTGTGACGGTGCAGGGCGTGGGCGACCAGCTCTTTACCCGTACCCGACTCACCGTTGATCAGCACGGTGATGTTGGAATGGCTGAGGCGGCCGATGGCGCGGAAGACTTCCTGCATGGCCGGCGCTTCGCCGATGATTTCCGGCGTGCGGGTCAGCGTCGGCACTTCGGTCAGGCCTTGTTGCTCCTGGGCGTGCTGGTTGGCGCGCTTGACCAGGGCCACGGCCTCGTCCACGTCGAACGGCTTGGGCAGGTATTCGAACGCACCGCCCTGGTACGACGCCACGGCGCTGTCCAGGTCCGAATGGGCGGTCATGATGATGACCGGCAGGCGCGGGTGCGATTCGCGGATGCGCGCCAGCAGGTCCAGGCCACTGGCGCCGGGCATGCGGATGTCGGAGATGATCACGTCCGGCTGCTGGCGGGCCAGGCGGCTCATGACGCCATCGGCACTGTCGAAGCTCTGGGTGGTCATGCCTTCCTGCTGCAAGGCCTTTTCCAGCACCCAACGGATGGAACGGTCGTCATCGACGATCCAGACAGTTTCACTACGACTCATGACGAAGCGGCTCCTTGTTCCAGCGGCAGGAAGATCGAGAAAGTGGTGTGGCCGGGGTGGCTTTCACACTCGATCAGCCCCTGGTGCTGGCTGATGATGTTCTGGGTAATGGCAAGGCCAAGGCCTGTACCGTCCGGGCGCCCGCTGACCATCGGGTAGAAGATGGTCTCCTGGAGCTCGGCCGGTATACCGGGTCCGTTGTCGGTAATTTCGATTTTGGTCACCAGCCGGTGGCGGGTGTGGCCAATGGTGAACTGGCGCATGGTGCGCGTGCGCAGGCTGATGCGGCCCAGGCGCAACTCGTTCTGGCCGCTGATGGCCTGCATGGCGTTGCGCACGATATTGAGCACGGCCTGGATCATCTGCTCGCGGTCGATCAACACGTCGGGAATGCTGGGGTCGTAGTCGCGCACCAGGGTGATGCCGCCCTGGGCTTCTGCTTCCACCAGGCTGGACACGCGCTCCAGCACCTCGTGCACGTTGGTCATGGCCAGCGACGGCAGCTTGTTGGAACCGAGCATGCGGTCCACCAGGTTGCGCAGGCGGTCGGCCTCTTCAATGATGACGTTGGTGTAGTCCTTCAGGCTCTCCTCGGGCAGCTCCCGGGCCAGCAGCTGCGCGGCGCCACGGATGCCGCCCAGCGGGTTCTTGATCTCGTGGGCCAGGCCGCGCACCAGCATCTTGGTGGTTTCCTGCTTGGACAGCTGGGCCTCTTCCTTGGTGATGCGCAGCAGCCGGTCACGGGGGTGCACTTCGAGCAGCAGCAGGGTCTGGCCGTTGTTGAGAATCGGCGTTACCGCGTAGTCCACGGTCAGGGTCTGGCCGGTGAGCGCGGTGAGCATGGCCTCGCGCTTGGTGAACGGGTGGGCCTGTTCCACGGCCTGGCGCAGGGAGTTGAGGGCCTCGGCCGACTCGGTGAACAGCTCGCTGATGAACTGCCCATGGCTGCGCTGGCCGCTGATGGCCAGGAGCATTTCCGCGGCCGGGTTCATGTACTCCAGGCGCAGCTCGGCGTTGAGCAGGATGGTGGCAGTGGTCAGGTTGTCCAGAAGCAGTCGGTGCAGTGCATCACTGATGGTCATTAGCTGTCGTTGACCTCTTTTGGCCCATTGCCGCAGGAGCGCGGGTCCTTGGCGGCGCGGGCTGGTAATCCGCTGATACACCTTAAAATGCAAGAACTAAACCAAAGCTCCGAAAAGAAGCGCGGCCGGCGGAAAATGGCGCTTTCACTGCTCATTAAATGACGCAGCGGGCAGGGTCTCGTTCAGGATTGACCCAAAATGGGATGTTCGTCCGACTTTACCGGTTCTATTCGCACCAAAATAGAGCGGATGCGGAAACTATAGCGGCTGGATGTGTCATTCGCTGTCTTCGTCGTCGGCGGGCTTGTCGGCGAGCGGGCATTCGGGGCGCACGCCGTAGTCCTCGGTCTTGCAGGGGTTGTTGCGGCGCTTCTGGATCAGCGAGATGCGTTGCATGTGGAACGGCTGGGCCGGGGTGCGTTCGATCACGGTTTCATGGTTGTCGATGATCTCCGCTGCAAGCTGGTGCGTGCCGCGGTCGACGTTCTTCAGCGCGAACACCGGGCTTACCGCGGGGCCGGCGACCACGTTGCCGTCCATCAGCAGGCGGTAGCCGTGGTTAGCCATCAGCGGCGGGTCGCTGGTGATGGTCACGATCATGTTGCCGGAAGCGTCATGGATGCTGGCGTCCGGTTCCGGAATGAGGATACGCAGCATGTCGTAGTGGCTCACGGGCTGCTTCCTGGCCAGCTTGCGCGCCGGGGTGGGCAGCACCGGGGTGGCGCTCATGCTGTTGCTGGGCCGCACGTCCACCACGGTGGCGTTGGCGTGGGGCTTGTCGGTGTAGACGCGGTTACCCTGGGCATCGATGTAGGTGTAGACCTGGGCCATGGCCGATGCGCTCAGCACCAGCAATGCAAGGCCCGACAGCAGGCGGTTCATGGGCGTTTTCCGGCGGGTGGCAGGTGGTAGCGCTGCAGGGTGAAGGTGACCGTGGGGCTTTGCTGCACCACCTTGTCATTGAACAGCACTTGCACGGCCAGGCTGTGGTCGCCGCGGTCGATGTTCACCAGTTGCAGGCGTGGCACGTTGGTGGGCTGGCCGTAGGGCTGGTCGTCGAGCAGCAGGCGCAAGCGGTGGATGTCGCGCAGGCGCGGGTCGATCAGCACGCCCACGGTGAAGGTGCCGTTGTTGGCGCGCAGCGCTTCGTCGCTGGGGATGTCGGTGAGCTGCAAGGTGTTGTAGGCGTGCTGGGGCTGGTTGCTGCGAGGGCTGCGCGGCACCGGCACCATGGGCGCAATGGGGGCCTGCGGTTCCACGCTGTTGAGCGGTGGCAGTTCCACGGTCTGCGAGCGGGTGCCGTCGGGCGGCTGGTTGGAGTAAGCGGTGTTGCCTTCGGCGTCGGTGTATTTGTAGATCTGCGCGAAAGCGGGCAACGCCATCAGCACCAGTACCCAGATAAGGCATGAGCGCATGAACGCATCCTGTCGGTTCATGGAAGGAACGGCCTTGCGGCCCAGGTGCCAGCATAGAACAGAATGGCCGACGGATGGTTTCGGCTTTGTAGCAACGTGCCGGGCTCACGTAGCAGCTGCCGAAGGCTGCGTCCGAGGGCGCTGGGGTTTGCCTGTCATCCAGCGGTGCCTGTGACGCGGCCTGCGGCCGCTGCTACGGGCGCGTCAGGAAGGGCTGGCGCACAACTCGCCGGTGGCCCGCACCAGCGCCGTGCGCTGCAGCGCATCAGCCTTGCGCGCCTCGATGGCGCTGGCCACCCAGCGTGGGCACTGCGGGTCGGCGCGCGACGGCGCGAACGCCGCCAGGCGCTCCAGCAGCTGCTTCTGCAGCACGTCCAGCTGCGGGCGGATCTCCTTGGCCAGGTCTACCCGTGGCGTATCAGGCGCGGCGCCTTTGGCGTTCCACTGGGTCAGCAGGCCGTACTGCACCAGCTTGTTGGCCTCGATCTGCGCGGCGAAGAACTGTTCGGCCAGGGCGCCATCCACCTTGTACTCGGCGGCCAGCTTGCCAGCGCCGGCGATCACGTCGCGCTCGCGCGGGGCGTCGAGCACCGGCTTGTGGTTGTCCCATTTGGTCAGGGCGACCTTGGGGGCGATGTCCAGGCGTTGTTGCACGCTGTCCAGCAGCGGCGCGAGGGTGGCGGGCGGCGCGGCGAAGGCAGCGCTGGAGAACAGGGTGGCGGTGAGCAGCAGGGTTCTACGCATTGTCGTACTCATGTTGTTATTGGTGACGAACGGTAGGGGCCGATTCTAGCGGCCAGGGGGTTCCGGCGGGCATAAAAAAAGCCTCCCGAAGGAGGCCTTTTTCAAATCACGCGGCTTGCGCCAGCGTCACTGGATCAGCAGCTGTAGTACAGCTCGTATTCCAGTGGGTGCACGAAGGTGCGCACCTTGATTTCTTCTTCGCTTTTCAGGGCGATGTAAGCGTCGATGAAGTCGTCGCTGAAAACGCCGCCTTTGGTCAGGAACGCACGACCTTTGTCCAGCTCTTCCAGGGCTTCTTTCAGGCTGCCGCAAACTTGTGGGATCTCTTTCGCCTCTTCAGGCGGCAGGTCGTACAGGTTTTTGTCAGCGGCGTCGCCAGGGTGGATTTTGTTCTGGATACCGTCCAGGCCGGCCATCAGCAGTGCTGCGAAGGCCAGGTATGGGTTGGCAGCCGGATCCGGGAAGCGTGCTTCGATACGACGGCCGCGTGGGCTGTTGACGTAAGGAATACGGATCGAAGCCGAACGGTTGCGAGCCGAGTAGGCCAGCATGACTGGAGCTTCGAAGCCTGGGACCAGACGCTTGTACGAGTTGGTCGCCGGGTTGGTGAAGCCGTTCAGGGCCTTACCGTGCTTGATGATACCGCCGATGAAGTACAGGGCGGTGTCGGACAGGCCGGCATAGCCTTCGCCAGCGAAGGTGTTCTTGCCATCTTTGGCGATGGACATGTGTACGTGCATACCCGAGCCGTTGTCGCCGTACAGTGGCTTAGGCATGAAGGTAGCGGTACGGCCGTAGGCGTCGGCAACGTTGTGCACAACGTACTTCAGGGTCTGGACTTCGTCGGCCTTCTTCACCAGGGTGTTGAACTTGACGCCGATTTCGTTCTGGCCAGCAGTTGCCACTTCGTGGTGGTGAACTTCAACGACCTGGCCCATCTCTTCCAGTGCGTTGCACATGGCGGTACGGATTTCGTGGTCGTGGTCGAACGGAGGAACTGGGAAGTAGCCGCCTTTCACGCCTGGACGGTGGCCTTTGTTACCGCCTTCCACGTCCTGGTCGGACATCCACGAACCTTGTTCCGAGTAGATCTTGAACATGGAACCGGAGATGTCGGACTTGAACTTCACTTCGTCGAAGATGAAGAATTCTGGCTCTGGGCCGGCGAACACGGTGTCACCGATACCGGTCGACTTCAGGTATTCTTCGGCGCGGTGGGCGATGGCGCGCGGGTCGCGATCGTAGCCTTGCATGGTCGAAGGTTCGATGATGTCGCAGACCAGGATCAGGGTCGGCTCTTCGGTGAACGGGTCCAGGACGGCAGTTTCGTCGTCCGGCAGCAGGATCATGTCGGAGGCTTCGATGCCTTTCCAACCAGCGATGGAGGAACCGTCGAACATCTTGCCGACTTCGAAGAAGTCGTCTTCCAGCGCGTCACGGGCTGGCATGGTGACGTGGTGCTGGGTGCCCTTGGTGTCCGTGAAGCGCAGATCAATCCACTTGACGTCATGATCTTTGATGAGTTGAACCGACTTCGACATGTTGTCCTCCGGGGTGAATAAGGGCTGGTAGTGGTTAGCCCTGTAATTTGGGTGATGCCGGGCGCGAATAGTCTGCCAAGGCAACCTGCCTCACAAGGGAGCAATTTGCATGCCAGTGCCCCGAGATGGGTTTTTTGCCCCAAACCCAAGCATTTCGGCCTGTTTTCGGCAAAATGCGCCGATTTGCCGCACTGTTTTGAAGCGCTAGCAATCCTTAAGGCACCATAAAGGTGCACTGAAAACCTTCTGTACGATAACTGGTTAAAAGCTGAGCAATTTCCGCTATAATCCTGCCCCCCCTTTTTCGGCTGGCACCTCGCGCGCTGTTTTTCATGAAACTAATCGTAAAAGTCTTCCCAGAAATCACCATCAAGAGCCGGCCCGTTCGGAAGAACTTCATTCGCCAGCTCGCCAAGAACATCCGCGTCGTGCTCCGTGAACTGGACCCGAAGCTGGTGGTGGATGGCGTGTGGGACAACCTCACCGTTGTCACCCGCATCGAAGATGCGAAAATCCAGCGCGAGATGATCGAGCGCCTCAAGTGCGTGCCCGGCATCACCCATTTCCTGCAGGTGGATGAATACCCACTGGGCGACATGGATGACCTGGTCGCCCAGTGCAAGCAGCACTTCGGCCACCTGCTGGCAGGCAAGATGTTCGCCGTGCGCTGCAAGCGCGCCGGCAAGCACACCTTCAGCTCCATGGACGTGGACCGTTATGTTGGCAGCCAATTGCGCCAGCAGTGCGGCGCCGCCGGCATCGAGCTGCGCACCCCGGACGTGGAAGTGCGCCTGGAGATCCGCGACAAGCGCGTGTTCATCATCCACAGCCAGCACCAGGGCATCGGCGGCTACCCGCTGGGCTCGCTGGAGCAGACCCTGGTACTGATGTCCGGTGGCTTCGACTCCACCGTAGCCGCCTACCAGATGATGCGCCGCGGCCTGATGACCCACTTCTGCTTCTTCAACCTGGGCGGCCGTGCCCACGAGCTGGGCGTGATGGAAGTCGCCCACTTCCTGTGGAAAAAATACGGCAGCTCCCAGCGCGTGCTGTTCATCAGCATCCCGTTCGAGGAAGTGGTGGGCGAGCTGCTGGGCAAGGTCGACAACAGCCACATGGGCGTGATTCTCAAGCGCATGATGCTGCGCGCCGCCAGCCGCATGGCCGATCGTCTGCAAATTGATGCCTTGGTAACCGGCGAGGCCATCTCGCAAGTGTCGAGCCAGACGCTTCCGAACCTCTCGGTGATCAGTGCGGCAACCGACAAGCTGCTGCTGCGTCCATTGCTTGCCAGCCATAAGCAGGACATCATTGACCAGGCCAACGAAATCGGCACCGCCGACTTCGCCAAGCACATGCCTGAATATTGCGGGGTGATTTCGGTCAACCCCACCACCAAGGCCAAGCCCCACCGCGTCGCCTATGAAGAACAGCAGTTCGACATGGCCGTGCTGGAGCGGGCCCTGGAACGCGCCAAGCTCGTTTCCATCGACAATGTGATCGATGAATTGGGCCAGGACATCGAAATCGAGGAAGTCGCCCAGGCCCTGGCCGGGCAGGTGATCATCGACATTCGGCATCCGGACGCCCAGGAAGACGAGCCCCTTGAACTCGAAGGCATCGAGGTCAAGGCACTGCCGTTCTATGCACTGAACAGCCGTTTCAAGGAACTGGACCCCACCCGTCAGTACCTGCTGTATTGCGACAAAGGCGTGATGAGTCGCCTGCATGCCCACCACTTGCTCAGTGAGGGACATGCCAATGTGCGCGTTTATCGACCGAGCTAAGCGCCCGGGGCTGTTTGCCTGTGGCCTGCGTCACCGGCCCCCCGACGCCACCGTAAAGCTGTAACGGCTTTGCGGGACTCTAAGTCAAATCGCTGTCACAACCTGTCAGCACACCGAATCCTCTGATCGAGATACACAAGTGATCGAAAATCTACGTAACATCGCCATCATCGCTCACGTTGACCATGGTAAAACCACCCTGGTAGACAAACTGCTGCGTCAATCGGGCACCCTGGAGCGCAACGAGCTCAACGACGAGCGCGTGATGGACTCCAACGACCAGGAGAAAGAGCGCGGTATTACCATTCTGGCGAAGAACACCGCCATCAACTGGAATGGCTACCACATCAACATCGTCGACACCCCCGGCCACGCCGACTTCGGCGGTGAAGTAGAACGCGTTATGTCGATGGTCGACTCCGTTCTGCTGCTGGTTGACGCTCAAGACGGCCCTATGCCGCAAACTCGCTTCGTGACCAAGAAGGCCTTCGAAGCCGGTCTGAAGCCGATCGTCGTGATCAACAAGATCGACCGTCCGGGCGCGCGTCCTGATTGGGTTCTGGACCAGATCTTCGATCTGTTCGACAACCTGGGTGCCACCGACGAACAGCTGGACTTCAAAGTCGTCTACGCCTCGGCCATCAACGGCATCGCCGGCCTGGACCACACCGACATGGCCGAAGACATGACCCCGCTGTACCAGGCGGTCGTGGATCACGTGCCAGCTCCAGCCGTCGACCGTGACGGCGCGTTCCAGATGCAGATCTCGGCTCTGGACTACAACAGCTTCCTGGGCGTCATCGGCGTTGGCCGTATCGCTCGCGGTCGCGTCAAGCCTAACACCCCGGTTGTGGCTATCAGCGCCGACGGCAAGCGCCGCAACGGTCGTATCCTGAAGCTGATGGGTCACCACGGCCTGCACCGCATCGACGTAGAAGAAGCCGCTGCCGGCGACATCGTCTGCATCAGCGGTTTCGACGAGCTGTTCATCTCCGACACCCTGTGCGACCCACTGACCGTCGAAGCCATGAAGCCGCTGACCGTCGACGAGCCAACCGTTTCCATGACCTTCCAGGTAAACGACTCGCCATTCTGCGGTAAAGAAGGCAAGTTCGTGACCTCGCGTAACATCAAGGACCGTCTGGACAAAGAGCTGCTGTACAACGTTGCACTGCGCGTTGAAGAAGGCGACTCGGCTGACAAGTTCAAGGTGTCGGGCCGTGGTGAGCTGCACCTGTCGGTACTGATCGAAACCATGCGTCGCGAAGGCTTCGAGCTGGCCCTGGGCCGTCCGGAAGTGATCATTCGCGAAGTCGACGGCGTCAAGCAAGAGCCGTTCGAAAACGTGACCATCGACATCCCTGAAGAAGCTCAGGGCAAGGTCATGGAAGAGATGGGCCTGCGTAAAGGCGACCTGACCAACATGGTGCCGGATGGCAAGGGCCGTGTTCGTCTGGAATACAACATCCCTGCTCGCGGCCTGATTGGTTTCCGTAACCAGTTCCTGACCCTGACCAACGGTGCTGGCATCCTGACCTCGATCTTCGACCGTTACGACACCGTCAAGTCGGGCCACATGTCCGGCCGTTCGAACGGCGTTCTGGTTTCGGTTGAAACCGGCAAGGCTCTGACCTACTCGCTGGAAACCCTGCAGGCTCGTGGCAAGCTGTTCGTGGAACACGGCCAGGAGATCTACAACGGTCAAATCGTCGGCCAGAACAGCCGCGACAACGACCTGGGCGTGAACCCTACCAAGGGCAAGAAGCTCGACAACATGCGTGCTTCGGGTAAAGACGAAACCATCGCCCTGGTTCCACCTGTTCGCTTCACCCTGGAACAGGCCCTGGAATACATCCAGGAAGACGAGCTGTGCGAAGTCACTCCTAAGTCCATCCGTCTTCGCAAGAAGATCCTGGACGAAAGCGAGCGTACCCGCGCTGCCAAGAAAGCCAAGGCTTGATCTAGCTTTCGCTGAATGAAAAACGCCCCCGGTCGAAAGGCCGGGGGCGTTTTTTTATGTCTTTACAAATCTGTAGTCGCAACACGCTTATGTGGGAGCTGGCTTGCCAGCGAGCTGTTGATGCCCAAAAAGCTCGCTGGCAAGCCAGCTCCCACAGGCGGTTTAGAACGTCGCGGGCTTTGGCTTGTACGCGCAATACCCAGGCCGCGGGCCTACGCGCGGGTGGTTGCGGCAGGTATCCGGGCGCTTGTCGTAGATGGTGCACAGGCGGCTCTTGCGGTCCAGGTACAGGCAGTCGTTGTTGCTCATGCGCTGCAGGGTGAAGATGCCCGACTTCTGGTTGAAGCGCTCGACGATGCCGTCCTTCTGCAGGCGCTTGGCGATGTTCTTCGGCGGGTCGCCCAGTTCGAATTCGTCCACCACGCCGATGCGTACCAGATCCTTGATCTTCACCTCCACGGGCAGGGTGCAGCAGGTCGACATGCAGGCGCCGCACATGGGCTGGGTGAATTTCTGCCAGGTCTCCAGGCGGTCGACTTCGGCAGCGGCTATCAGGGTGGTCTTCATCGGGTTCGGTTTTTCGGGGTAATCGGGCGCGCGATGATACCGGGACTGGTGAAATTGTGAACAACCATTTGCCGGTTTCACCCGCGGGTGTTTCGTGGTTCTTACAGAAAAGCGCGAACCTGGCCTTTCACCTCCTGTCGAACCGTCTAGGCTCAGACAACCCCATCCTAAAAATCCGTCAACTTCCCCGAGGACGCATCAATGTCTCAGGAACCGCTTGTCCGTGACGCAGAGGTGGCCGAATTTCGCGCCGCTGTACTCGCAAAACTCACATACGCGGTAGGTAAGGACCCGGATCATGCCTTTGATCACGACTGGTTCGAAGCCATCGCCCTGGCGGCCCGCGACCATATGGTCGAGCACTGGATGGACCACACCCGGCAGATCTACCGCAAGGCGCAGAAGCGGGTGTACTACCTGTCCCTGGAATTCCTGATCGGCCGGCTGCTGTACGACAGCCTCAGCAACCTGGGGCTGCTGGATATCGCCAAGGAGGCGCTCACCGACCTGGGCGTGGACCTGGAGCGCATCCGCCTGCTGGAGCCCGACGCGGCCCTGGGCAACGGCGGCCTGGGCCGGCTGGCGGCCTGCTTCATGGAGAGCATGTCGACCCTGGGCATCGCTGCCCACGGCTACGGCATTCGCTACGAACACGGGCTGTTCCGCCAGGCCATCGTCGACGGCTGGCAGCAGGAGCAGACCGAGAACTGGCTGGATTTCGGCAACCCCTGGGAGTTCGAGCGCCCCGAGGTGATCTACCCGATCAGCTTCGGCGGCCACGTGGAAACCGTGCAGGACGCCGGCGGCCAGCAGAAACAAGTGTGGTGGCCCGCCGAGACCGTGCGGGCGGTGGCGTATGACACGCCAGTAGTGGGCTGGCGCGGTTCCAGCGTGAATACCCTGCGGCTGTGGCGGGCGCGGGCCCTGGAGGAGCTGCACCTGGAACGCTTCAACGCCGGTGACCACCTGGGCGCCGTGGCCGAAGTGGCCCGCGCCGAAAGCATCTCGCGGGTACTCTACCCGGCCGACAGCACCGAGGCCGGCCAGGAGCTGCGCCTGCGCCAGGAATACTTCTTCGTCTCGGCCTCGCTGCAGGACCTGCTGCGCCGCCATCAGAACATCCACCCCTCGCTGCTGAACCTGGCCGACGGCGCCGCCATCCAGCTCAACGACACCCACCCCTCCATCGCCGTGGCCGAGCTGATGCGCCTGCTGGTGGACACCCACGGCCTGGCCTGGGACACCGCCTGGAACATCACCGTCAACACCCTGGCCTATACCAACCACACCCTGCTGCCCGAGGCGCTGGAAACCTGGCCGGTGGGCCTGATGGAGCGCATGCTGCCGCGGCACATGCAGATCATCTACCTGATCAACGCCTACCACATCGATTCGCTGCGGGCCAAAGGCATCCATGACTTCGACGTGCTGCGCGCGGTGTCGCTGATCGAGGAAGACAACGGCCGCCGCGTGCGCATGGGCAACCTGGCGTTCCTGGGCTCGCACAGCGTCAACGGCGTTTCGGCGCTGCACACCAAGCTGATGCGCAGTACCGTGTTCGCCGAAATGCACAAGCTGTACCCCGACCGCATCAACAACAAGACCAACGGCATCACCTTCCGCCGCTGGCTGTTCCAGTCCAACGGCGAGCTGACCTCGATGCTGGTGGATGCCCTGGGCGAGGACGTGCTCGACCATCCCGAGCAGCGCCTCAAGGACCTCGAACCCTTCGCCGACAAGCCCGAGTTCCGCAAACGTTTCGCCGCCCAGCGCCTGAGCAGCAAGAAGGCCCTGGCGCGCATCATCCAGGACCGCCTGGGCGTGGCCATCAACCCCGAGGCCATGTTCGACGTGCAGGTGAAGCGTATCCACGAGTACAAGCGCCAGTTGCTCAACCTGCTGCACACGGTGGCGCTGTACCAGGCCATTCGTGCCGAGCCGGGCACGCACTGGGTGCCGCGGGTGAAGATCTTCGCCGGCAAGGCGGCCGCCAGCTACCACCAGGCCAAGCTGATCATCAAGCTGGCCAACGACATCGCCCGCACCGTCAACAACGACCCCACCGTGCGCGGCCTGCTGAAGGTGGTGTTCCTGCCCAACTACAACGTCAGCCTGGCCGAAAGCATCATTCCGGCGGCCGACCTGTCCGAGCAGATCTCTACCGCCGGCTATGAGGCCTCGGGTACCAGCAACATGAAGTTCGGCCTCAATGGCGCGCTGACCATCGGCACCATGGACGGCGCCAACGTCGAGATGAGCGACCTGATCGGCACCGAGCACATGTTCATCTTCGGCCTGACCGCCCAGCAGGTCGAAGCGCGCAAGCGCGCCGGGGAGTTCAACGCCAGCGGTGACATCGCCGCGTCCCACCGCCTCAACGACGTGTTGCAGGCGATTCGCGGCGGGGTGTTCTCGCCGGACGATTCGTCGCGCTATGCCGGGCTGATCGACGGCCTGATCGCCTACGACCGTTTCCTGGTGTGCGCCGACTTCGACGCCTACTGGGACGCGCAGAAGCGCGTGGAAGACCTGTGGCACGACCCGGACCGCTGGTGGCGCTCGGCGGTGCTGAACACCGCGCGCACTGGCTGGTTCTCGTCCGACCGCACCATTCGCGAATACGCCGAGGAGATCTGGAAGGCGCTGGAGTAACGCGACTGCCGCAGCGACGCCGCCCGCGTAGCCGCTGCCGCAGGCTGCGCTGGCCCTCATGTACGCTGGAAATCTTCAGTGCACACCATGGCCAGCGCAGCCTGCGGCAGCGGCTACGGTTTTGCAGGGCACATGCAGCCCTACCCGATATACTGTCGCCCTGCCATGGACTTGTGACACCGGTTAGGGAAATCGATCATGCAATGGGTACTGCTGTTGCTGGGCCTTGCGTTGGGTGGTGCGTTCGATGAATCCATCGACGGCGCGCTCATTGGTGGGCTGTTGGGGCTGGGCCTGGGCCAGGCCTTGCGGCTTGCCACGCTTACGCGTCGCAGCGAGGAACAAGCCCGGGCGCTGACGGCCTTGCAGCTGCGGTTGCAGGCGCTGGAAGGGCCTGCGCCGGTGGTAGCGCCTGCTCCCGCCCCCGAAGCAGCCGCGGAGCTGGAATGGGAGTTGCCCGCAACCCCGCCCGAAGCCGCTCCCGAGCCTGTCACTGCCAACGCCTGGGCCACCGAGCCCCGGCCACCTGGCGAACCCGATCTCTTCGGCAAGGCCTTCGCGGCCGCCCGCGGCTGGCTGCTGGGCGGCAACACCGTGCTGCGCGTGGGCCTGGTGCTGCTGTTCCTGGGCCTGGCGTTCCTGCTGCGCTACGCCACCGAAAACGTCGTGGTGCCGGTGGAACTGCGCTACGCCGGCGTCGCCGCCAGCGCCCTGGCGCTGCTGGGGCTGGGCTGGTGGCTGCGGCTGAAACGCCGCGGCTACGGCCTGCTGCTGCAAGGTGCTGGCGTGGGCGTGCTGTACCTGACCATCTTCGCTGCCATGCGCCTGCATGCGCTGATCGACCCCGGCCCGGCCATGGCCCTGCTGGTGGCTATCACGGTGTTCTCGGCCATCCTGGCGGTGCTGCAGGATGCCCTGGGCCTGGCTTGCGCGGCGGCCCTGGGCGGCTTTGCCGCGCCTATCCTCGCATCCACCGGGGCCGGCAGCCATGTGGCGCTGTTCAGCTATTTCGCCTTGCTCAACGCCGGCATCCTCGCCATTGCCTGGTTCAAGGCCTGGCGCCTGCTGAACCTGATCGGCTTCGCCGGCACCTTCGGCGTCGGTTTCGCCTGGGGGGTGCGCGCCTATACGCCCGAGCTGTTCTGGAGCACGGCACCCTTCCTGTGGCTGTTCTTCGCCATGTACCTGGCCATCGGCCTGCTGTTCGCCCGCCGCACCCTGCTGGATAGCCCAGCGCCGCCTGCCGACGCCGACCGCGCCACGCTGCTGCGCTGGGCGGCGCGCCAGGGCGACTACGTGCATGGCACCATCCTGTTCGGGCCGCCGCTGGTGGGCTTCGGCCTGCAATGGGCGCTGGTCCATCACCTGCCGTTCGGCGCGGCGTTCAGCGCCCTGGGCCTGGGCGCGATCTACATGGTGCTGGCCTGGCTGCTGGCCCGCAGGGCCCCGCAACGCGCCACGCTGCTGACCGAAACCTGCCTGGCGTTGGCGGTGATCTTCACCAGCCTGGCCATTCCCCTGGGCCTGGACGCGCACTGGACCAGCAGCGCCTGGGCCCTGGAAGGCGCGGGGCTGTACTGGCTGGGGCTGCGCCAGCAACGACGCCTGGCGTGCTGGTTTGCCTTGCTGCTGCAACTGGGGGCTGCCGGCTGCTGCCTGTTCGCCTGGAGCCTGTCGCCGTACCTGGCGGTCACCGGTGACCTGGCGTTCAGCGCCTTGCTGCTGGCCGTCGCCGGCCTGGTCTGTGCCTGGCGCCAGCATGCCGAACGGCCTGGCAGCGGCCTGGGCGTGGTGCTGCTGGTGTGGGGCGGGCTGTGGTGGTTGCTGGCGTGTGTCAGCGGGGTGGCGCGCTGGGTGAATTGGCCGCTGGACACGGCGGCGCTGCTGCTGGCCTTCAGCGCCAGCGGCGCCGTGGCCAGCGCCCTGGCACCGCGGCTGCGCTGGCCAGGCCTGGCGCACGGGGCGCTGCTGCTGGTGCCGCTGGCCTGGCTGCTGCTGCCCTATGGTTGGGGGCACAGTTTCCACGTCGCCGCCGACCTTGGCTGGCTGGCCTGGCCGGCGGTATTGGTGGTGCATTTCTGGTCGCTGCGGCGCCTGCCCGAGTGGCTGGGCAGCCGCGTGCTGACCATCAGCCATGTGCTCGGCGCCTGGTTGTTGATTGCCCTGCTGGCGCTGGAGCTGAGCTACGGCCTGGAACAGCTGGCCGGCTACTACAACGCCTGGCGCTGGCTGGGCTGGGCGGTGTTCCCGGCGCTGTTCCTGCTGGCCATGGCCAGCCCGCGCGAATGGCCGTGGCCGCTGGCCAGTTATCCACAGGCCTACCGCTGGTGGGCCGCCTGGCCCTTGGCGTGTGGCATGCTGGGCTGGCTGTGGCTGGCCAACTGCTTCAGCGACGGCTCGGCCGAGCCGCTGCCGTACGTGCCGCTGGTGAACCCACTGGAGCTGGGCCTGCTGCTGGTGATCTACGCCCTGTTCGTCTGGGCGCGGCACTTCGACAGCCGCCTGCGCAGCCTGGGGGTACGCGGGCCGGTGAACTGGTTGCTGGGCGCCTCGCTGTTCGCGGTGCTCACCGCCATGGTCCTGCGCACCGCCCACCATTACGCCGGCTTGCCCTATGATCTACAGGCCTTGCTGGCCTCGATGCTGGTGCAGGCCAGCCTGTCACTGGTGTGGACGCTGGTGGCCCTGGGCCTGATGATTGGTGGGCACCTGCGCGGGCGGCGCAAGGTGTGGCTGGTGGGGGCGGGGCTTATCGCGGTAGTGGTGGCCAAGCTGTTCTTCGTCGAACTGAGCAATCATGGCGGCCTGGCCCGGATCGTCTCGTTCATTGGGGTGGGCGTGCTGTTGCTGGTGGTGGGGTATTTCGCTCCGCTGCCGCCACGGCGAATTGAAACGGCGGGGGCCGATTCCTGATATGGGGCACATGATCAAGACGTGGTGTGGGGTAATGGGCTTGTGTGCCGTGCTGTCGGCCATGGCCCAGGAGCAACCGCAAGACTTCGCCAACCAGGTGCCGCTGAGCACCAGTGGCCAAGGCCCGTGGTACCGCCTGGAGCTGCCGCTGGCCTTGCAGTTGGGCGCGCGGCAGGCGGACCTGGGTGATATTCGCGTGTTCAACGCCGCCGGCGAGCCCCAGGCCTATGCCCTGGTGCACGAGCCGGCGCGCCATGGGCAAAGCGAGCACCAGGCCAGCGTGAAGTGGTTCCCGCTGTACGATGACGCCGAAACCGCGCCGGGCACGCCCAAGGTGCGGGTGCAGACCGGCCCCAACGGCAGCCTGATCGAGGTGCAGCCCGACGAGGAACTGGAAGCCGGTGAAGAGGTGCTGCGCGGCTGGCTGCTGGACACCAGCGCCATCAAGGAACCCTTGAACCAGCTGAGCCTGGACTGGAGCAGCGAGCGCGAAGGCTTCCAGCGTTTCACTATCGAGGCCAGCGACGACCTGCAGCATTGGCGCCCCTGGGGCGAAGGGCAGGTGGCGCGGCTGTCGTTCGCCGACGAACGCATCGAGCAACATGAAGTCAGCCTGCCGGGCCTGCCGGCGCGCTACCTGCGCCTGTTGTGGCAAGTGCCACAGTCGGCGCCGGTGCTCAGCCAGGTGCTGGTGCAAAGCAGCGCCAGCAGCCATGTGCCGCCACCGCTGGTGTGGTCGGAGCCGATCAAGGGCAGCAGCGCCAAGGCCAACCAGTACGTCTGGATGCTGCCAGCGGCGCTGGCGGTGGAACGGGTGCAGATCGACCTGGACCAGCCCAACAGCCTGGCCCCGGTCGACCTGTTCGGCCGTTACGACCTCAATGGCAGCTGGGAACCGCTGGAAAGCGGCCTGCTCTACCGCCTGACCCAGAACGGCCAGGACGCCGTGCAGAGCGAACTGCCCATGCGCGGCGAGACCCTGCGCCAGCTCAAACTGGAGGTGGACGACCGCGGCGGTGGCCTGGGTGCCGAGGCGCCGCTGCTGCGCGTGGCGGTACGGCCGGTGCAACTGGTGTTCCTGGCGCGGGGCGCTGGCCCTTACCGCCTGGCCATCGGCAACCCGAATGCGGTCAGTGCGCAGCTGCCCTTGGGCACGCTGATACCCGACGTGGACGAGCAGCGCATGGCCGCCCTGGGCGTCGCCGAGCCCGCCGTGACGCCGGTAATCGTCGCGCCGCCGCCACCGGTGGCCGCGGCGCCATCGTCCAACTGGAAACACATCAGCCTGTGGCTGGTGCTGGTGGTCGGCGTGCTGGCGCTGGCGGCCATGGCATACAGCCTGGTGCGGGCAAAACCCGGCGGCCAGTGAGGCCATAAGCGTCACCCGCGGGCATTTTCGGACTACGCTTGAGCGGGTGGCGTGAACCTTTATCGTTACAGCCCGGTCTGAAGGGCTGGAACCGCGCCCCTATCGCTCGCTAGGTTGTGAATGAGCCTGTAAACTGCGCGGGTTTTTCCCCACCCCATTCTCCGGAGCCGTCCATGTCCCGCGTTACCCTGAGTCGCTATTTGATTGAGCAGACCCGCAGCAACAAGACCCCTGCCGATCTGCGCTTCCTTATCGAAGTGGTGGCGCGCGCATGCAAAGAGATCAGCCACGCTGTGTCCAAGGGCGCCCTGGGCGGCGTGCTGGGCAGCATGGGCACTGAAAACGTGCAGGGCGAAGTGCAGAAGAAGCTGGACGTGCTGTCCAACGACATCCTGCTGGAGTCCAACGAATGGGGCGGCCACCTGGCCGGCATGGCGTCCGAGGAAATGGACAATGCCTACCAGATCCCGGGCCAATACCCCAAAGGCGCCTACCTGCTGGTGTTCGACCCGCTGGACGGCTCGTCGAACATCGACGTCAACGTGTCGGTAGGTACCATCTTCTCGGTACTGCGTTGCCCAACCGAGTACCTGACCCAGAACGACAGCCTCAACGAGCAGGCTTTCCTGCAGAAAGGTACTGAGCAGGTCGCTGCCGGCTACGCCATCTACGGCCCGCAGACCATGCTGATCCTGACCCTGGGCAACGGCGTCAAGGGCTTCACCCTGGACCGCGAGATGGGCAGCTTCGTGCTGACCCACGAAAACATCAGCATCCCGGAAACCACCGCCGAGTTCGCCATCAACATGTCCAACCAGCGCCACTGGGAAGCCCCGGTGAAGCGTTACGTCAGCGAGCTGACCGCGGGTGAAGAAGGCCCGTTGAAGAAGAACTACAACATGCGCTGGATCGCCTCCATGGTGGCCGACGTGCACCGTATCCTCACCCGTGGCGGCCTGTTCATGTACCCGCGCGACGGCCGTGAGCCAGAGAAGCCAGGCAAGCTGCGCCTGATGTACGAAGCCAACCCGATGTCGTTCCTGGTGGAACAGGCTGGCGGCGCGTCCACCGACGGCCACCAGCGCATCCTCGACATCCAGCCTGAAGGCCTGCACCAGCGCGTGGCGGTGTTCCTGGGTTCCAAGCAGGAAGTGGAGCGCGTGACCGCGTACCACAAGGAATAATTTGTAGCCGCTGCCGAAGGCTGCGCTGGTCCTCATCCCCGCTGGAGATCTTCAGTGAGGTTGAGGGCCAGCGCAGCCTGGCGGCAGCGGCTACGAGTCTGGCGCAAAAAAATGCCCCCATCACTGGGGGCATTTTTGTTTTCAGATGCGGAAGCTGCCCACCAGCTGCTTCAACCGCGACACCTGCTGCTCCAGCTCGCTGCACGCGCGCAGGGTGGATTGCAGGTTTTCCACGCCTTCCTGGTTCAGCGTGTTGATCTCGGTGATGTCCATGTTGATGGCCTCCACCACGGCGGTCTGCTCCTCGGTGGCGGTGGCCACCGACTGGTTCATGCCGTCGATCTCGCCGATGCGCTGGGTCACGCTGCCCAGGCGCTCGCCGGCCTGGTTGGCGATGCCCACGCTTTGCTCGCTCTGGCTCTGGCTTTCGGTCATGGTGCCCACGGCTTCGCGGGCGCCTACCTGCAGTTCCTCGATGATTTTCTGCACCTGCTGCGCCGAGTCCTGGGTGCGGTGCGCCAGGTTGCGCACCTCGTCGGCCACCACGGCGAAGCCACGGCCGGCGTCACCGGCACGGGCGGCTTCGATGGCGGCGTTCAGCGCCAGCAGGTTGGTCTGCTGGGAGATGCTGGTGATCACTTCGAGGATCTGGCCGATGTTCACGGTGTTGGCGTTCAGGGTCTCGATATTGCCGCACGAGTCGCTGATCTTCGCCGACAGTTGGCCCATCACCTCGATAGTCTTGTTCACCACCTGCTGGCCATCTTCGGCCAGGCTGCGCGCGTCGCTGGAGTGCTGCGAGGCGAGTGCTGCGTTCTGGGCGATTTCCTGGGCGGCGGCGCCCAGTTCGTTGATGGCCGCGGCGACGCTGCTGGTGCGGCTGGCCTGCTGGTCGGAGTTGAGCATCGACGAGTTGGAGGCGCTCACCACCTGCAGGGCTACCTCGTTGACGCGGCCGGTGGCCGAAGACACCTCGCGAATCGATTCGTGGATGCGTTCCACGAAGCGGTTGAACGATTGCGCCAGGGTGCCGAATTCGTCGTGGGCGTGGATCACCAGGCGCTTGGTCAGGTCACCTTCGCCTTCGGCGATGTCGTGCATGGCGCGGCCCATCACGTGCAGCGGCTCCATCAGCACGCGAATCAGCAGGCCCAGCAGGGCGATGATGATCACCACGGCGATCACCGTGGCCACCAGCGCCGAGTTGCGGAATTCGCCGAGCATGGCGTAGGCGGCGTCCTTGTCCAGCACCAGCGCCACGTACCAGTCGGCCGACGGCACGCCGTTCACGCGGGTGAAGGAGATGAACTGGGTCTTGCCGTTCAGCTCCACCTCCTTGAGGCCCGGCGACACCTGCGGGGCGCCCTGTGGATAAGCTTCCGACAGGCTTTTGAGGTCCAGCTTCACGTCCGGGTGGATAAGAATCTTGCCGTCGCCGGTGACGATGAAGGCGTGGCCATGGCCGCCGAAGTTCAGCGAGTTGATGATGTCGCTGATGCTGGTCAGGTCAATGTCCGCGCCGGCTACGCCGATGAACTGGTTGTCATGGCGCACCGGGGTGGCGATGGTAATCACCAGCTTGCCCGAGGAGGCGGCGATGTAGGGCTCGGTGACGATGGTCTGCTGGGCCGCGTTGGCCGCCTTGAACCAGCCGCGCTGGCGCGGATCGTAGTCAGCCGCGCGGTTGCCCGCAGGCACCGAGAACATCACGCCGTTCTGGCCGCCGAAGTAGGTCAGCTGGAAGTTGCTGGAGTAGGCCGGCAGGCCCACGCTGCGCGCCAGGCTTGGCGCCGAGTCGCCATCCACTGCCACTTGCTGGCCAAGGGACTGCAGCAGCTGGATGCGGCTTTCCAGCCACGTCTGGATGTTGCTGGTGGTCAGGGTGCCCAGCTGCTTCATCGAGGCTTCGGTGTTCTCGTGCAGCGTGGCGCGCTGGCGGTAGTCGTTGAACGCCATGAAGCAGGAGAACGCCAGGGCGACGATGAGAGCGGCCGCGATCAGGATCTTGTGGCTGAATTTCAGGTTTTTTGTCATTGGGGTGATCTGTACGCAAAGGGGCTGATCAAACGGGGGTGGCAATCTGCCAGATGCACGCAGATAGCGCTATCTACTGTCGGCCGAAACTTCGTGAAGATTAATGTACGGTTTGGTGAGTTGACCGGCGGGCAGGGCGGGGCTGGCATAAATGCCCGGGGTGGCCGGGAACCAGATCGCGGTTTTCTCTTCTAAGCTCTAGCTGGCAGCCAAGCCGGCACTACTGTCCAGGAGTGACCTTTCATGTCTTTGCGTTCCCTCGCCCTGTTGTCGTTCTGCGTGTTGCTCGCCGCATGCAACAAGATCAACCAGGAAAACTATTCACAGATCAAGGCGGGCATGACCAAACCTGAAATCGAGAAGCTGCTGGGCAGCCCCACCGATTGCTCCGGCGCGCTGGGCATGTCCAGTTGCACCTGGGGTGACAAGAACAGCTTCATCAGCGTGCAGTACGCCGGTGACAAGGTAGTGATGTACTCGGGGCAGGGCCTCAAATGAGCCGCTTGAAGATGGTGGCCATGCTGCTGGGCGGCCTGGCGGCAGGTGCGTTGCTGGCCGGCTGCGCCAACAAGGCCAGCGACCCGCTGGCGCCGCGCACCGAGGAGCAGGTGGACCTCAAGCGTTACCAGGGCACCTGGTATGAGCTGGCGCGCCTGCCCATGTTCTTCCAGCGCAACTGCGTGCAGTCCGAGGCGCATTACCGCCTCAAGCCTGACGGCAACATCGCCGTGCTCAACCGTTGCCGCACCGCCAGCGGTGAGTGGGAAGAAGCCACCGGCACGGCGTCGCCGCAGGTGCCGGGCAAAACCGACAAGCTGTGGGTGGTGTTCGACAACTGGTTCTCGAAGATCCTGCCGGGCGTGGCCAAGGGCGACTACTGGGTGCTGTACGTGAGCGACGACTACAAGCAGGCCATCGTCGGCAACCCGGACCGCAAGTACCTGTGGCTGCTGTCGCGCACGCCAACGGTTTCGCGCGAGGTGCGTGAAGAGCTGCTGGCCAAGGCGCAGCAGCAGGGTTACGACACCACCAAGCTGATCTGGCGCGCCAAGGACTCTGAAGTCGGCAAATAACCCGTACACCCGTACACCCGTAGCCGCTGCCGCCAGGCTGCGCTGGCCTTTTTGTGCGCTGGAGATGTTCAGTGGGGCACAGGCCCAGCGCAGCCTGGCGGCAGCGGCTACAGGTCAGTTAAGGAGGTCGCGTAGCACCTGGGCGAAGGCCGTGGCGCTTGCGCGCTCTTGCGCATGCCGGCCTTCGCTGACCACCTGCTTGCCGTTTACCCACAAGTCCCGCACCTGGCGGTCGCCGCCGGCAAACAGCCAGCGGTTGAGAATGCCGTCGCCGCTGGCGGTGGCCAGGTACGGGTCGTCGCCATCCAGCACCAGCCAGTCGGCGCGGGCGCCTACGCGCAATTCGCCAATGGCCTGCCCCAGCGCCTGGGCGCCGCCTTGCAGGGCGGCGTCGTACAGGGTGCGGCCAACCATGGGCTGCTCGGCGCCGTAGAGGCGGTTGCGGCGCTGGTCGCGCAGGCGCTGGCCGTATTCCAGCCAACGCAGTTCCTCCACCACGCTCAGTGACACATGGCTGTCGGAGCCGATGCCCATGCGCCCGCCCTGGGCCAGGAAGTCCACTGCGGGGAAGATACCGTCGCCCAGGTTGGCCTCGGTGGTCAGGCACAGCCCGGCCACGGCGCGGCTGTGCGCCATGCGCTGCACTTCGTCGGCGTCGGCGTGGGTGGCGTGCACCAGGCACCAGCGTTCATCCACCGGCACGTTGTCGTACAGCCACTGCAGCGGGCGCTTGCCGCTCCAGGCCAGGCAGTCGTTGACCTCTTTCATCTGCTCGGCGATGTGGATGTGCACCGGCGCGCCTGGGTCGCTGGCGGCCAGCACCTGGTTAATCTGCTCGGGCGTCACCGCGCGCAGGGAGTGGAAGCACAGGCCCAGGCGCTGGGCCGGCTGTTCGGCGACGATCGGCGCCAACTGCTGCTGCAGCCGCAGGTAGCCCTCGGTGCTGTTGATAAAGCGCCGCTGACCGTCATTGGGTGCCTGGCCGCCGAAGCCGGAATGGCTGTACAGCACCGGCAGCAGGGTCAGGCCGATGCCGCTGCTGGCCGCTGCCTGGCTGATCTGCCGCGACAGCTCGGCCGGGTCGGCATAGGCCTTGCCTTGCTGGTCGTGGTGCACGTAGTGGAATTCGGCCACCGAGGTGTACCCGGCCTTGAGCATCTCGATGTACAGCTGGCGGGCGATGACGCCCAACTGCTCGGGGCTGATCTTGCCCACCAGGCGGTACATCAGGTCGCGCCAGGTCCAGAAGCTGTCGTTGGGGTTGCCGGCCACTTCGGCAAGGCCGGCCATGGCGCGCTGGAAGGCGTGGGAGTGCAGGTTGGGCATGCCCGGCAGCAGCGGGCCCTTCAGAGGCGTGGCGTTCTCGGCACTGGCGTTGGCCTGCAGCTGGGTGATCAGGCCGTCGGCGCCCACCTCGATGCGGACCTTTTCGGCCCAGCCGGTGGGCAACAACGCACGTTCGGCAAAGAAAGCGGACATCGACACTTACCTCATCAGGTTTATTTGTATATACATATACAGACGTTTGCCTGCCCGGTAAACTGCGGCAAGCTATCCATCTATCGATTCAGATTGGCTTAACAGAAGGATTTCCCGTGTCGACTCCGCCCGTAGTTTCTCCACTGGTTGCCCAGATGGGCGAAAGTCCGGCACCGCTCTATGCCCGCGTCAAACAGATGATCGCCGGGCAGATCCAGAACGGCACCTGGCCGCCGCACCATCGCGTGCCCTCCGAAAGCGAGCTGGTCACCCAGCTGGGTTTCAGCCGCATGACCATCAACCGCGCCCTGCGCGAACTCACTGCCGAAGGCCTGCTGGTGCGCATGCAGGGCGTGGGCACGTTCGTGGCCGAGCCCAAGAGCCAGTCGGCGCTGTTCGAGGTGCACAACATCGCCGATGAAATCGCCTCGCGCGGCCATCGCCACCGCTGCCAGGTGATCATGCTGGCCGAGGAGGCCGCCGGTTCCGAGCGCGCGTTGGCGCTGGACATGCGCGAAGGGCAGAAGGTGTTCCACTCGTTGATCGTGCATTTCGAGAACGACATCGCCGTGCAGATCGAAGACCGCTACGTGAATGCGGTGGTGGCGCCGGACTACCTCAAGCAGGACTTTACCCAGGAAACGCCCTACGCTTACCTGTCCAGGGTCGCACCGCTGACCGAGGGCGAGCACGTGGTCGAGGCAATCCTGGCCGATCCGTCGGAGTGCAAGCTGCTGCAGATCGAGCCGGGCGAACCCTGCCTGCTGATTCGCCGCCGCACCTGGTCGGGGCGTACGCCGGTAACGGCCGCGCGGCTGATCCACCCCGGCTCCCGTCACCGCCTGGAAGGAAGGTTCAGCAAATGAACAGCATCAAGCACCTGCGCGCCGCCGGCTACCCACGCATGCCGTGGAAGAATGGCGGCGGCAGCACCGAGGAAATCACCCGCGACGGCGGCGACGGCCTGGACGGCTTCGGCTGGCGCCTGTCGATCGCCGACATTGGCGAGTCGGGCGGCTTTTCCAGCTTTGCCGGCTACCAGCGGGTGATCACCGTGCTGCAGGGCGCGGGCATGGTGCTGACCGTGGACGGCGAAGCCAGCCGCGAGCTGCAGCCGTTCGATGCCTTTGCCTTCAAGGGTGACAGCGCGGTGGCGTGCGCGCTGGTGGGCGGTGCCATTCGTGACTTCAACCTGATCTACGCGCCGGCCCGCTACCGCGCCCGCCTGCAATGGCTGGAAGCGCCGCAACGGCTGTTCAGCGCGGCGCACACGGTGCTGGTGTTCAGCGTGGCAGACGCGCTGACCGTGAAGGCCGACGCCACCACCCACATCCTTGGCTTGTACGACTGCCTGCAGATCGAAACCGCCGCCCTCACCGAGCTGGCCATCGATGGCCACTGCTGCCTGATCGAAATCTCCCCGCTCTAAAAACCCCCCGTAGCAGCGGCCCCAGGCCGCGTCCCGGCGCACCGCACGGCCGCCGTCGGACGCCGCCTTCGGCAGCTGCTACGGTTACGGTGGGGTGCACCATTTTGTTACCGTTTGCCCCATGGGGGCGCAAAATTCCCACTTGGGTGGGTGGCCTTCAGCGCCGCCAAACGCCTCGAAAATTTTTTTCATCGCCTCGCAACCCGCTTCCAGCCTGCCTTCAGCCCCCCCCCGACAGCCCCGCTGCCGAAAACTTGGCAACTCAATTGCATATGCTTGTATGTACAAGTAAATACGTGCACGGAACAGTGCACTCAATGCTGAGGAGTCTCGTTCGTGACTGACAATGCCCAAAACAAATTCCGTGACGTTGAAATCCGTGCCGCCCGCGGCAACAAGCTGACCGCCAAGAGCTGGCTGACGGAAGCGCCGCTGCGCATGCTGATGAACAACCTCGACCCGCAGGTGGCCGAGAACCCCAAGGAATTGGTGGTGTACGGCGGCATCGGCCGCGCGGCGCGCAACTGGGAGTGCTACGACAAGATCGTCGAGAGCCTGACCAACCTCAATGACGACGAAACCCTGCTGGTGCAGTCGGGCAAGCCGGTAGGCGTGTTCAAGACCCACAGCAACGCCCCGCGCGTGCTGATCGCCAACTCCAACCTGGTGCCACACTGGGCCAATTGGGAGCACTTCAACGAACTGGACGCCAAGGGCCTGGCCATGTACGGCCAGATGACCGCCGGCAGCTGGATCTACATCGGCAGCCAGGGCATCGTCCAGGGCACCTACGAAACCTTCGTCGAAGCCGGCCGCCAGCACTACAACGGCAGCCTCAAGGGCAAGTGGGTACTGACCGCCGGCCTGGGCGGCATGGGTGGCGCGCAGCCGCTGGCCGCGACCCTGGCCGGTGCCAGCTCGCTGAACATCGAATGCCAGCAGAGCCGCATTGATTTCCGCCTGGCCAGCCGCTACGTCGACGAGCAGGCCACCGACCTGGACGACGCCCTGGCGCGCATCGCCAAATACACTGCCGAAGGCAAGGCCATCTCCATCGCCCTGCTGGGCAACGCCGCCGAGATCCTGCCGGAGCTGGTGAAGCGTGGCGTACGCCCGGACATGGTCACCGACCAGACCAGCGCCCACGACCCGCTCAACGGCTACCTGCCCGCCGGCTGGACCTGGGAACAGTACCGCGACCGCGCGCAGACCGACCCGGCCGCCGTGGTGAAAGCCGCCAAGCAGTCCATGGCCGTGCACGTGCAAGCCATGCTCGACTTCCAGCAGCAGGGCATCCCCACCTTCGACTACGGCAACAACATCCGCCAGATGGCCAAGGAAGAGGGCGTGGCCAACGCCTTCGATTTCCCAGGCTTCGTGCCAGCCTACATCCGCCCGCTGTTCTGCCGCGGCATCGGCCCATTCCGCTGGGCTGCGCTGTCGGGCGACGCCGAGGACATCTACAAGACCGACGCCAAGGTCAAGGAACTGATCCCGGACGACGACCACCTGCACAACTGGTTGGACATGGCGCGCGAGCGCATCAGCTTCCAGGGCCTGCCGGCGCGTATCTGCTGGGTGGGCCTGGGCCAGCGCGCCAAGCTGGGCCTGGCGTTCAACGAAATGGTCCGTCGTGGCGAGCTGTCTGCCCCGGTAGTGATCGGCCGCGACCACCTGGACTCGGGTTCGGTCTCCAGCCCCAACCGCGAAACCGAAGCCATGCAGGACGGCAGCGACGCCGTGTCCGACTGGCCACTGCTGAACGCCCTGCTGAACACCGCCAGCGGCGCCACCTGGGTGTCGCTGCACCACGGCGGCGGCGTGGGCATGGGCTTCAGCCAGCACTCGGGCATGGTCATCGTCTGCGACGGCACCGATGAAGCCGCCGAGCGCATCGCCCGCGTGCTGCACAACGACCCGGCCACCGGCGTCATGCGCCACGCCGATGCCGGCTACCAGATCGCCATCGACTGCGCCAGGGAGCAGGGCCTGAACCTGCCTATGATCAAAGGCTAATCCACAGTTGTGGGAGCTGGCTTGCCAGCGAGCTTTTCAGGGCAACCAAAAGCTCGCTGGCAAGCCAGCTCCCACAATCCTGAGATTGGCTTCCAATTTGCTTGTATGTACAAGCATAGGTGATTGCCTGGTGCGGGCTAGTAACACTTTCTCTCATTCGACTTTGCAGGAAGGTTAACGATGGCGCAGAAATTCAGCTTGTTGGGTTCATTGGCCCTGGGTGCAGTACTGCTGGCGGGCTTGCCGCTGGCGCAGGCCAAGGAGTGGACCTCGGTCAACATCGCGACCGAAGGCTCCTACGAGCCCTGGAACGTTACCCTGCCTGGCGGCAAGATCAGCGGCTTCGAGCCCGAGCTGATGGAGATCCTCTGCCAGCGCATGAAGCTTACCTGCAACATTTCGGTGCAGAACTGGGACGGCATGATCGCCAGCCTCAACGCCGGCAAGTTCGACGTGCTGATGGACGCCGTGGTCATCACCGAAGACCGCAAGAAGGTCATGGCCTTCTCCATTCCCTACGCACGTACCCCGGCAAGCTTCGTCGCCCTGGACGCCAACGTGCTGCCTGGCAAGCCGGGGCCGGCCAACGAAATTACCCTGGGCACCGACGAGAAGCAGATCGGCGAAGCCATCGAAGGCCTGCGCAAGGCCCTCAAGGGCAAGACCATCGGCATCGCCTCGGGGACCATCTACACCCCCTTCATCGACGACCACTTCAAGGACGTCGCCACCATCCGCGAATACAACGCCTCGGCCGACACCATTCTCGACCTGCAGGCCGGGCGCATCGACGTGGCGTTCGACGACGTGACCTTCCTCGACTCGCTGAAGGCCAAGGACGAGAACAAGAACCTGGCCTACACCGGCCCGCAGATCGGCGGCCCTATCTGGGGCGAAGGCGAGGCCCTGGGCTTCCGCCAGGCCGATGCGGACCTGAAGGCCAAGTTCGACGCCGCGCTGAAAGAGGCCCTGGCCGACGGCACGGTGAAAAAGCTCAGCGAGAAGTGGTTCAAGCTCGACCTTACGCCCAAGTCGTAAGCGTGGCGGGGCCGGCGCCTGCGGGCGCCGGGTGTTCAATGATTGAAGTGGTGGGAAAAACCTCATGAATCTCTTGCAGATGCTCAGCTTCGGTGACACCGGTTGGGGCATGGCCTTGCTCAAGGCGGCGGCCATGACCCTGCTGTTGACCCTGGCGGCGTTGCTGATCGGCGCCCTGGTGGGCAGCCTGGTGGCGGCGGCGAAACTCTCGCGCCAGCGCAGTGTGCGCTACCTGGGCGATGCCTACTCGATCCTGTTCAGAGGGATTCCTGAACTGCTGGTGATCTACCTGTTCTACTTCGGCGGCGCCAGCGTGGTGTCGGCCATCAATCACTGGTTCGGTGGCCAGGGCTACGTCGACGTGCCGCCGTTCCTGGTGGGCGCCATTGCCGTGGGCCTGATCTCCGCGTCGTACCAGGCCGAGGTCTACCGTGGCGCCTTCATCGCCGTGGCCAAGGGCGAACTGGAAGCGGCGCTGGCCATCGGCATGACCCGCGGCATGCGCATTCGCCGCGTGCTGATCCCGCAGATCTGGCGCTACGCGCTGCCGGGCCTGGGCAACGTCTGGCAGATGAGCCTCAAGGACTCGGCGCTGATCTCGGTGATCGGCCTGGTCGAGCTGATGCGCGCCAGCCAGGTAGCCGCCGGCTCCACCCGCCAGTACTTCACCTTCTACATCGTCGGCGGGGCCTGCTACCTGATCCTCACCGGCCTGTCGGGGCGCCTGTTCAACATTGCCGAAAACCGCGTGCAGCGCACCCAGCGCCGCAACCCGGCCCAGTCCTGAGAAGGGGAACCGTGATGATCGACTTTGCCTTTCTCGCCGACACCATGCTCAAGCTGCTGGGCGCGCTGCCCACCACGCTGACGCTGTTTTTCTCCTCCCTGCTGCTGGGGCTGATCCTGTCCCTGGGCGTGGTGTCCATGCGCGTCAGCCGCTGGTGGTTCCTGAGCTACCCGGCGCGCTTCTACATCATGCTGTTCCGCGGCACGCCGCTGCTGATCCAGATGTTCCTCATCTACTACGGCCTGGGCCAGTTCCCGGCCATTCGCGACAGTTTCCTGTGGGTGGTGCTGAAGTCGCCCTACGGCTGCGCCGTGGTGTCGCTGGCCATGTGCACCGCCGGCTACACCGCGGAAATCATCCGTGGCGGCCTGCAAAGCGTGCCCCACGGCCAGATCGAGGCCGGCCAGGCCGTGGGCATGAACCGCTGGACCCTGCTGTACCGGGTAATCGGCCCGGTCACCCTGCGCCAGGCGCTGCCCGCGTACTCCACCGAGGCCATCCTGCTGGTGAAGTCCACCGCCCTGGCCAGCCTGGTCACCGTGTGGGACGTGACCGGCGTGGCCCAGCAGATCATCCAGCGCACCTACCGCACCATGGAAGTGTTCATCTGCGCGGCGCTGATCTACCTGGTGCTGAATTTCCTGGTGGTGCGGGCCGTGGCCTGGATCGAGCATCGGCTGTCGCCGCACCTGCGCGAGCGGCCCCAGGGCCAGCCCGTGGTGCCTGCGCCTGAAGCCTCTACCCATTCCTGATTGCAGCGGAGCTTGTCATGAGTACTCAATTCCAGACCGCCCTGTCGGTCGCCAATATTCACAAGGCCTTCGGTGCAACCCAGGTGCTCAAGGGCATTTCCCTGGACGCGCACAAGGGCGACGTCATCTCCATCCTCGGCGCCAGCGGTTCGGGCAAAAGCACCTTCCTGCGCTGCATCAACCTGCTGGAAACCCCGGACGAGGGCAGCATTGTCCTCGACGGCGAGGCCATCGAGATGAAGCGCCACCGCGACGGCCGCCTGCTGCCGGGCAACCGCCGCCAGGTGGAAGCCATGCGCAGCAAGCTGGGCATGGTGTTCCAGAGCTTCAACCTGTGGTCGCACATGACCGTGCTGCAGAACGTCATCGAAGGCCCGATGCGCGTGCTCAAGCGCTCGCGCGCCGAATGCGTGGAAGAGGCCGAGCAACTGCTGCACAAGGTGGGCCTGTACGAGCGCCGCGACTACTACCCGGCGCACCTGTCGGGCGGCCAGCAGCAGCGCGTGGCCATCGCCCGCGCGCTGGCCATGAACCCCCAGGTGATGCTGTTCGACGAACCCACCTCGGCGCTCGACCCGGAGCTGGTGGGCGAGGTGCTGCGGGTGATGCGCTCGCTGGCCGAAGAGGGCCGCACCATGCTGGTGGTCACCCACGAGATGGGCTTCGCCCGCCATGTATCCAACCGCGTGGTGTTCATGCAGGGCGGCCAGATCGACTGCCAGGGCACCCCCGCCGAATTGTTCGAAGGCCTGCCGACCGAGCGTTTCCGCCAGTTCGTGTCCAGCCATCAGCAGCGTAACGCCGAGTAATCGCCACCATTTTTTGAGGGTCGTTGTATGGCTGATTCAGTTGACCGTGCTGCAAGCACGCCATTGATCGAAAAACGCTCAATTGACTACATTCCTGAATCCGAGCGTCACGGTCGGTTATTCAGCCAGTTCACCCTGTGGCTGGGTGCCAACCTGCAGATCACCGCCATCGTCACCGGCGCCCTGGCCGTGGTACTGGGCGGCGACGTGTTCTGGTCGCTGGTGGGGCTGTTCGTCGGCCAGCTGCTGGGTGGCGGGGTGATGGCCCTGCACGCCGCGCAAGGCCCGCGCCTGGGCCTGCCGCAGATGATCTCCAGCCGCGTACAGTTCGGCGTCTACGGCGCGGTGATCCCGCTGGTGCTGGTGTGCCTGATGTACATCGGCTTCTCGGCCAGCGGTTCGCTGCTGGCCGGCCAGGCCATCGCCCAGCTGCTGCAGGTGGATGACTGGCAGGGCATCGTCATCTTCGCCGCCCTGATCGTGGTGCTGACCATCTTCGGCTACCGGGTTATCCACATGATCGGCCGCGTCGCCAGCGTGCTCGGTGTTATCGCCTTCATGTACCTGTTCTACCGCCTGCTGGCCGGCAATGACGTCGGTGCGCTGCTGGGCAACAAGCACTTCTCCCTGAGCAGCTTCCTGCTGGCGATTTCCCTGTCGGCGTCCTGGCAGATCGCCTTCGGCCCGTACGTGGCGGACTACTCGCGCTACCTGCCGAGCAAGACCTCGGTGGCCGGCACCTTCTGGGCCGTGGGCCTGGGCGCGGTGATCGGTGCGCAGGCGTCCATGGTGTTCGGGGTGTTCGCCGCCGCCCTGGCCGGCGCGCAGTTCGCCCACCACGAAGTGTCGTTCATCGTCGGCCTGGGCGGCACCGGCGCGGTCGCCGCGCTGCTGTACTTCAGCGTGGCGTTCGGCAAGGTCACCGTCACCACCCTCAATGCCTACGGCAGCTTCATGTCCATTGCCACCATCATCAGTGGCTTCCGCGGCAACCGCCATATCTCCAGCGCCCTGCGCCTGACCTACATCTTCCTGATGGTGGGCACGGCGACGCTGCTGGCGGTGCTGGGCAAGGACTCGTTCCTCAAGGACTTCTCGGCCTTCATCCTGTTCCTGCTGGCGTTCTTCACGCCCTGGAGCGCCATCAACCTGGTGGACTTCTACTGCATCACCAAAGAGCGCTACGACATCCCGGCGCTGTCCAACCCCGATGGCCGCTACGGCCGCTGGAACATTCCCGGCATCAGCATCTACGTGGTCGGCGTGGTGATCCAGATGCCCTTCATCTCCACCCACTTCTACACCGGCCCGCTGGTGGCCAGCCTGGGCGACACCGACATTTCCTGGATCATCGGCCTGGTGGTGCCGGCGGTGCTGTACTACCTGGTTGCCAAGCGCTGGCACGGCGCGGTGCCCGACCGCCTGATCCTGCCGGACGAGCAGCCCGTGGCCACGGCGGCAGCAGGGAAGGCTATACCTCAGGGGACCTTCTGACGTGTGAGAGCCGCCCATGTTCCCCGATACCCTGACCTTCTCCGTTGCCGACTGGGTCAACCGTGGCGTCGACGCCCTGGTGACCCGCTACGGCGATCTGTTCCGGCAGGTGTCCGATTCGCTGCTGTGGCTGATCGTGCGCCTGGAAAGCGGCCTGCGCCTGCTGCCCTGGTGGTTGCTGCTGCTGATTGTCGGGGGCATTGCCCTGCACGCCACGCGCAGGGTGTTCAGTGCGCTGGTGATCATGGCGCTGCTGTTTCTGGTGGGGGCCGTGGGGCTGTGGGACAAACTGCTGCAAACCCTGGCGCTGATGCTGGTGGCCACGCTGATCTCGGTGCTGATCGGCATTCCCCTGGGTGTGCTGGCCGCGCGCAGCAAGCGCCTGCGCGCGGTGCTGATGCCGCTGCTGGACATCATGCAGACGCTGCCCAGCTTCGTGTACCTGATCCCGGTACTGATGCTGTTCGGCCTGGGCAAGGTGCCGGCGATCTTCGCCACGGTGATCTACGCCGTGCCGCCGCTGGTGCGCCTGACCAGCCTGGGCATCCGCCAGGTGGACCGCGAGGTGATGGAGGCGGTCAACGCCTTCGGCGCCAGCCGCTGGCAGCAGTTGTTCGGGGTGCAGTTGCCGCTGGCCATGCCCAGCATCATGGCCGGGGTCAACCAGACCACCATGATGGCGCTGTCGATGGTGGTGATCGCCTCGATGATCGGCGCCCGCGGGCTGGGCGAGGACGTGCTGGTGGGCATCCAGACCCTGAACATCGGCCTGGGCCTGGAAGCCGGGCTGGCCATCGTCATCCTCGCGGTGGTGATCGACCGCATCACCCAGGCCTACGGCCGCCCGCGCCACGAGGTGCGGCCATGATCGAGGTGCGCAACGTGTCCAAGGTGTTCGGGGTGAAACCCGAGCGGGCGCTGGCCCTGCGCGCCGAGGGCGCCAGCAAGGAGCAGATACTGGCGGCCACCGGCTGCGTGATCGGCGTCGACGACCTGTCGCTGACCGTGGAGGCGGGCGAGATCTTCGTGATCATGGGCCTGTCCGGCTCGGGCAAGTCGACCCTGGTGCGCCACCTGAACCGGCTGATCGATCCTACCAGCGGGCAGATTCTGGTCGATGGCCAGGACATCCTCGGCTACGACCGCCGCGCCCTGCGCGAATTTCGCCGGCACCAGGTCAGCATGGTGTTTCAAAGCTTCGGCCTGCTGCCCCACCGCACGGTGCTGGAAAACGTCGCCTATGGCCTGAAAGTGCGGGGCGAAAGCCGCCAGCAATGCGCCGAGCGTGCCGCCCACTGGATAGCCGCGGTGGGCCTGCAGGGCTACGAACACGCCTGGCCGGCGCAGCTGTCGGGCGGCATGCGCCAGCGCGTCGGCCTGGCGCGGGCGCTGGCGGCCGACACGCCGATCATCCTCATGGACGAGGCCTTCAGCGCCCTCGACCCGCTGATTCGCGCCGAAATGCAGGACCAGTTGCTAGCGCTGCAGCAAGGCCTGCACAAGACCATCGTGTTCATCACCCACGACCTGGACGAAGCCGTCCGGCTGGGCAACCGCATTGCCATCCTGCGCGACGGCCGCCTGATTCAGGTCGGCGCCGCGCAGGACATTCTTCATCACCCGGCCGACGACTACGTGGACCGTTTCGTTCGCCGCCGGGTGGCCACTTATTAAGGAGCGTTGTAGATGTTGTTGGCCGAAAACGTCGTAATCGCCGATGCACGCTTGCGTTGGCAGGATGTGGTCGCCGTGGCGCGCTTTGGCGCCCGCCTGGAGCTGTCGCCCCAGGCCTGGGCGCGTATCGATAACGCCCAAGCCATCGTCCAGCGCATCGTCGAGAGTGGTGAGCGCGCCTATGGCGTGAACACCGGGCTGGGCGCGCTGTGCAACGTGTCGCTGCAGGACGAGCAGCTCAGCCAGCTGTCGCGCAATACCCTGCTCAGCCACGCCTGCGGGGTGGGCAAGCCGCTGACCGACGAACAGACCCGGGCGATTATCTGTGCGGCCATCATCAACTTCTGCCAGGGCAAGTCCGGCCTGCACCGCCAGGTGGTGGAAGCGCTGCTGGCGCTGCTCAACCGTGGTATTACCCCGCAGGTGCCGTCCCAGGGCTCGGTGGGCTACCTGACGCACATGGCGCACATCGGCGTGGGCTTGCTGGGCATCGGCCCGGTCAGTTACCGCGGGCAGACCGTCGACGCCGCCCAGGCGTTCGCCGCCGAAGGCCTGCAGCCGGTGATCCTCGGCGCCAAGGACGGCCTGTGCCTGGTCAACGGCACGCCGTGCATGACCGGCCTCAGCTGCCTGGCCCTGGACGACGCCTGGCGCCTGACCGGCTGGGCCGACGTGATCGGCGCCATGAGTTTCGAGGCCCTGCGCGGGCAGATCGACGCCTTCGACCCGGCCATCATCAGCCTCAAGCCGCACCCCGGCATGCAGGTAGTGGCGAGAAACCTGCGCTGGCTGCTGGCCGATAGCGAGGTGATCGCCAGCAGCCGCGGCATCCGCACCCAGGACGCCCTGAGCATTCGCTCCATTCCCCAGGTACACGGCGCCTCCCGTGACCAGCTGGCGCACGCGGCGCGGCAGATCGAGATCGAGCTCAACTCGGCCACCGACAACCCGCTGCTGCTGGGCACCCCTGACGACTATCGGGTGATGTCCCAGGCCAACCCCCACGGGCAGTCGGTGGCCATGGCCGCCGACGTGCTGGCGATCACCGTGGCCGAGATCGGCGCCATCGCCGAGCGCCGCCTGGACCGCATGATCAACCCGCTGGTCAGCGGGCTGCCGGCGTTCCTGGTCAGCCAGCCGGGGGTGAACTCGGGGATGATGATCGTGCAATACGTCGCCGCTTCGCTGTGCGCTGAGAACCGCCAACTGGCGCAGCCGGCGGTTGTGGATAACTACGTGACCTCGGGCCTGCAGGAAGACCACCTGAGCATGGGCACCAACGCCTCGCTCAAGCTGCACCGGGCGCTGGAGAACTGCACGCAGATCCTCGCCATCGAGTACCTGCTGGCCGCCCAGGCCTTCGAATTCCTCAAGGACCAGCGCTTCGGCGCCGGCACCGACACCGCCTGGCGCCTGCTGCGCGAGCGCATCCCGCCCTACGACCAGGACCGCTGGCTGGCGCCGGACATCGCCGCCAGCGCCGCCATTCTCAAGGACCCGGCCCTGCTGGGCCGCACCTTCCCCGAATTGTTCCAGGAGACTCTGTGATGAAAACCCTGTGGCAGCACTGCCATGTGGCGACCATGGCCCACGGCAAATACTCGATCATCGAAGACGCCGCCATCGTTACCGCCGACGGCCTCATTGAATGGATCGGCCCGCGCAGCGAGGCGCCGGCAGGGCAGGGCGTGGACCTGGGCGGTGCCTGGGTGACCCCGGGGCTGATCGACTGCCACACCCACACGGTGTTCGGCGGCAACCGCAGCGGTGAGTTCGAACAGCGCCTGCAGGGCGTCAGCTACGCCGAGATTGCCGCGGCCGGCGGCGGCATCGCCAGCACCGTGCGGGCCACCCGCGCCGCCAGCGAGGACGAGCTGTTCGCCAGCGCCCGCAAGCGCCTGGCCAGCCTGCTGCGCGACGGCGTGACCACGGTGGAGATCAAGAGCGGCTACGGCCTGGACCTGGCCAGCGAGCGCAAGATGCTGCGGGTGATACGCCGCCTGGGCGAGGCGCTGCCGGTGAGCGTGCGTGCCACCTGCCTGGCCGCCCACGCGCTGCCACCCGAATACAAGGACCGCGCCGACGACTACATCGCGCACATCTGCGACGAGATGCTGCCGGCGCTGGCGGCCGAAGGCCTGGTGGACGCCGTGGACGCCTTCTGCGAATACCTGGCGTTCTCGCCGGCGCAGGTGGAAAAGGTCTTCCTCAAGGCCCGCGAGCTGGGCATCCCGGTGAAGCTGCACGCCGAGCAACTGTCGTCGCTGCATGGTTCCAGCCTGGCGGCACGCTACCAGGCGCTGTCGGCCGACCACCTGGAGTTCATGACCGAGGACGACTGCCAGGCCATGGCCGCCGCCGGCACCGTGGCGGTGCTGCTGCCGGGCGCGTTCTACTTCCTGCGCGAGACCCAGCTGCCGCCCATGGACGCCCTGCGCAAGCACGGCGTGGCCATCGCCATTGCCAGCGACCTCAACCCCGGCACCTCGCCGGCGTTGTCGGTGCGGCTGATGCTGAACATGGCCTGCACCCTGTTCCGCATGACCCCCGAGGAAGCCCTGGCCGGCGCCACCCTGCATGCCGCCAAGGCCCTGGGCCTGGGCGCGAGCCACGGCTCGCTGGAGGTGGGCAAGGTCGCCGACTTCGTCGCCTGGGACATCGAGCGCCCGGCCGACCTGGCCTACTGGCTGGGCGGCGAATTGAACAAACGCGTCGTGCGTCACGGCGTGGAAGTCACTGTTGGAGAATTGCACCGTGGATAACGTCCTGACCTTCAAGCGCGGCCGCGTGCCGCTGCTGATCAGCATGCCCCATGCCGGCCTGCGCCTGACCCCGGCGGTGAAAAGCGGCCTGATCGACGAGGCGCAAAGCCTGCCCGACACCGACTGGCACATCCCGCGCCTGTACGATTTTGCCGACGAGCTGGGCGCCAGCGTCGTCGCGGCCGAGTATTCGCGCTTCGTCATCGACCTCAACCGGCCTTCGGACAACAAGCCGCTGTACGCCGGCGCCACCACCGGCCTGTACCCGGAGACGCTGTTCGATGGCGTGCCGCTGTTCCATGAGCGGCCTTCGGACGCCGAGCGCGCACGGTATCTGCAGGAAATCTGGGTGCCGTACCACCGCACCATCGAGCAGGAACTGGCGCGCCTGCGCGACGAGTTCGGCTACGCGCTGCTGTGGGACGCGCATTCCATCCGCTCCCAGGTGCCGCACCTGTTCGACGGCCGCCTGCCGGACTTCAACCTGGGCACCTTCAATGGCGCCAGCTGCGACCCGGCACTGGCCCGGCGCCTGGAAGGCGTATGCGCAGGGTTCGACGGCTACAGCCACGTGCTCAACGGGCGCTTCAAGGGCGGCCACATCACCCGCCACTTCGGCGACCCGGCCAACCACATCCATGCGGTGCAGCTGGAGCTGGCACAGAGCACCTACATGGAGGAGTTCGAGCCGTTCAACTACCGCGAAGACCTGGCGGCGCCGACGCAGGTAGTGCTGAAAGCGTTGTTGAGCGAACTCATCTCTTGGGCTTCTCAGCGCTACCCTCGCTGACCCCGCGCCAATTGTGGGAGCTGGCTTGCCAGCGAGCTGTTGAGGCCCTGAAAGCTCGCTGGCAAGCCAGCTCCCACAGCCATGAAGAGCGCTCCTGTAGGACGCATCCGTAGTCCAATTCTGAAAATACACCCCCGGCGCGGTTTCGCATTGAGCCGCGCCGCCACCCCCGGTACGTTGGCCCCCGCATTCTTCGCAAATGGAACTGGGGTACTGGCATGGCCGGCAATCGCTACATCACACCGCAGCAGCTGGAACAGGCCCTGCTCACGCCGGACCTGACCGACCCGTTCGAAGCCCACGCCGTGGGCATGACCGCGGAGCTGGTGCTCAAGCGCCTGCAGCACCGCGGCTGGCCAGCCGCGACGCCCCTGCGCGGGCCCAAGGTGGTATCGCCCCAGGACAACTACGGGCTGTTGGGCTACAGCCGCGAAGCGTTGATCCTCGACAGCGAACAGGCGCGCTGGGTAGACAGCCAGAAACTGCTGCGCACCCACACCAGTTGCCTGCTGCCGCCCGCCCTGCGCGCTGCCGCGGCCAAGCGCTGGCCCGGTGAAACCCTGCTGCTGGCCGCCCCCGGCATCACCTTCCGGCGCGACGTGCGCGACCGCTGGCACTGCACCGAGCCGCACCAGATGGACGTCTGGGTGCTGGGCGGGCCGCAGCTGTCCAGCCGCCAGCAACTGATGCGGCTGGTCGGCGACATCCTCGAGGGCACGATTTCCGGCGCGCGGTGGCTGCACCGCGAGCGCCCAAGCGCCTACACCGACCGCGGCGTGGAGATAAACGTGATCAGGGACGACAGGGCTATCGAGGTCATGGCCGGCGGCTGCATCGCCCGCTCCCTGCTCGAGCACCTGGGTATCGACCCGGCGCGCCACGGCGGCCTGGCGCTGAGCGTGGGCCTGGACCGGCTGACCATGCTGTGCAAGGGAATTCCCGACATTCGCCTGCTGCGCGACCCCGATGAGCGCGCGGCGGCGCAGATGCACGACCTGCTGCCCTGGCGACCGCTGCCGCGCTTGCCGGCCATCACCCGGGAAGTCTCGGTGGCCATGGCGGCCGGCCATAGCCTGGAGGTGCTCACCGAGCGCATCCTGCAGGCCGCCGGCGCCTGCGCCAGCTGGGTCGAGGAAATCACCCTGCGGGGCCGCTGGCCCATCAGCGAGCTGCCCCAGGCGGCCATCGAGCAACTGGGCCTGGTACCCGGCCAGGAAAACCTGCTGCTGCGCATCACCCTGCGCGACGCCACCCAGCCACTGCCGGTGGAACAGGCCAACGCGCTCTACGACGTACTGGAGGACGCCCTGCACGAAGGCTTCCCGGGCGGCAGCTACCGCCTGGAGCGCTGAACACCCCGCCCATCGTTTGCGCCGCGCATGGAGGGGGGGAATGCCCCTCGACGCCATGGGGGCATGATCTGTAAGCGATTCGGGTTTATGATGCCTGACGGCACTTATGACAGAAGTCCCAGCAGGGATGACCCAACACCCTTACGGAGCGTGCAATGCAGACTTTGTACCCGCAGATCAAACCCTACGCCCGGCACGATCTGGCCGTGCAAGAGCCGCATGTGCTGTATGTAGACGAGAGTGGTTCGCCCGAAGGCCTGCCGGTGCTGTTCATCCATGGCGGCCCCGGTGCCGGCTGTGATGCCCAGAGCCGCTGCTATTTCGACCCGAACCTGTATCGAATTGTCACGTTCGACCAGCGTGGCTGTGGCCGTTCCACCCCCCATGCCAGCCTGGAGAACAACACCACCTGGGACCTGGTGGCCGACATGGAACGCATCCGTGAACACCTGGGCATCGACAAGTGGGTGCTGTTCGGTGGCTCCTGGGGCTCAACCCTGGCGCTGGCCTACGCGCAAACCCACCCCGAACGCGTGCACGGCCTGATCCTGCGGGGCATCTTCCTGTGCCGCCCCAAGGAGATCCAGTGGTTCTACCAGGAAGGCGCCAGCCGCATGTTCCCCGACTACTGGCAGGACTACGTGGCGCCGATACCGGCCGACGAGCGCCATGACCTGCTCGGCGCGTTCCACAAGCGCCTGACCGGCAACGACCAGATCGCCCAGATGCACGCCGCCAAGGCCTGGTCCACCTGGGAAGGCCGCACCGCCACCCTGCGCCCCAATCCGCTGGTGGTGGACCGCTTCTCCGAGCCGCAGCGGGCGCTGTCCATCGCCCGCATCGAATGCCACTACTTCATGAACAACGCCTTCATGGAGCCTGACCAGCTGATCCGCGACGTGCCGAAGATCGCCCATCTGCCGGCGGTGATCGTGCATGGCCGCTACGACGTCATCTGCCCGCTGGACAATGCCTGGGCGCTGCACCAGGCCTGGCCCAACAGCGAGCTGCAGGTGATCCGCGACGCCGGCCACGCCGCGTCCGAGCCAGGCATCACCGACGCCCTGGTGCGCGCCTGTGACCAGATGGCCCGGCGTTTGCTGGACCTGCCCCTGGAGGAAGCGTGAAGGGGCTGCTGCAGCGCGTCAGCAGCGCGCGGGTAGAAGTCGAGGGGGAGGTCGTGGGGGCCATCGACCAGGGCCTGATGGTGCTGGTGGCGGTGGAACCTGAAGATACCCGCGCCAGCGCCGACAAACTTCTGCACAAGCTGCTTAACTATCGAGTGTTTTCCGATACGCAGGGCAAGATGAACCTGTCGCTCAAGGACGTGGGGGGTGGCCTGCTGCTGGTGTCGCAGTTCACCCTGGCGGCGGACACGCGCAGCGGCATGCGCCCCAGCTTCTCCACCGCGGCGCCGCCAGCACTGGGCGCCGAGCTGTATGAGTACCTGCTGGCGCAGGCACGGGTGCAGCACGAAGGCGTGGCGTGTGGCCGTTTTGGCGCCGACATGCAGGTGCACCTGGTCAACGATGGCCCGGTTACGTTCCTGTTACAGTCATAAGTGGCGGTAAAACGTTCATTTGCGCGAATTTCGGTGAGTTTGTAGCATAAAAAGTTTACCAACCCTGATGCGTTGTAACGCGGGCTGCTGGATAATCTCGCGCCATGACGATCAGCGTTCGTTGATCCATTTTGTTCCGACCTGAGCCTTGGTCTTTGCCGTCTGGGGAATCATTGCGCCCTTTCGGAGTCGGAACAATGCTCGCCAACCCGGCACATGACCGCTGGCCGTTGGTTCTTTGATTTGTTTTTCGGCGAGGGTTGCTCGTGATTGTTAGTCCCTGTAATGCACCAAGAACCCCAGGCAAGCGCCTACGCACCGCGCTGTTGACGGGGTCTGCACTCCTCTGCCTGCTGAGCGCGGGCCAGATCTGGGCCTTTGGCCTGGATGACGTGGCAGCCAAGGCAAAGGATCTTGCCGGGCAGAAATTCGAGGCACCCAAAAGCAATCTGCCTGCCGAATTCCGGGACATGAAGTTCGCTGACTACCAGAAAATTCGTTTCCTGAACGAGAAAGCCGAGTGGGCGAACGACAAGACCCCCTTCAAGCTCTCGTTCTACCACCAGGGCATGCACTTCGACACGCCGGTGAAAATCAACGAAATCGCCAACGACAAGGTCGAGGAAATCAAATATGACCCGGCCCGTTTCGATTTCGGTGACCTGAAGTTCGATCCAAAGTCCACCGAGAAACTGGGCTACGCCGGTTTCCGCGTGCTGTACCCGCTGAACAAGGCGGACAAGCAGGACGAAGTCATGACCCTGCTGGGTGCCAGCTACTTCCGCGTCGTCGGCAAGGGTCACACCTACGGCCTGTCGGCCCGTGGCCTGGCCATCGACACCGCGCTGCCGTCGGGCGAGGAGTTCCCGCGCTTCACCGAGTTCTGGGTGGAGAAGCCGAACCCGGCCGACAAGTTCCTGGTGATCTACGCCCTGCTGGACTCGCCACGCTCCACCGGCGCCTACAAGCTGACCCTGCGCCCGGGTGAAGACACCGTCGTCGACGTCAAGTCCAAGGTGTTCCTGCGTGACCACGTCAGCCGCCTGGGCATCGCCCCGCTGACCAGCATGTTCCTGTTCGGCTCCAACCAGCCGTCCAAGGTGCTCAACTACCGTCACGAGCTGCACGATTCCACTGGCCTGTCGATCCATGCCGGCAACGACGAGTGGATCTGGCGCCCGCTGAACAACCCGAAACACCTGGCCGTGAGCAGCTTCACCGTCGAGAACCCGAAAGGTTTCGGCCTGCTGCAGCGTGGTCGTGAATTCGGCCGCTACGAAGACCTCGACGACCGCTACGACAAGCGCCCAAGCGCCTGGGTAGAGCCGAAGGGCGACTGGGGCAAGGGCACCGTCGACCTGGTCGAGATCCCGACTGCCGACGAAACCAACGACAACATCGTTGCTTTCTGGAACCCGGAAAAACTGCCGGAGCCAGGCCAGGCCCTGGACCACGACTACCGCCTGGTCTGGACCTCCAACGAAGACCAGCTGCACTCGCCTGAAACCGCCTGGGTCAAGCAGACCCTGCGTTCCACCGGCGACGTCAAGCAGTCCAACCTGATCCGCCAGCCTGACGGCAGCGTGGCCTTCCTGATCGACTTCACCGGCCCGGTGCTCGCCGCCCTGCCGGAAGACGCCCAGGTGCGCAGCCAGGTGAGCGTTGGCGACAACGCCGACCTGGTCGAGAACAACCTGCGCTACAACCCGGAAACCAAAGGCTGGCGCCTGACGCTGCGCCTGAAGGTCAAGGATCCTAAACAGTCGGTCGAGATGCGCGCCGCACTGGTCAAGGACGCACCACTGCCGCCCGCCAAGCCGGCTGAGCCTGTGAAGGAAGAGAAGCCTGCCGCCAAGCACGCCAAGGCCAACGCCAAGCATGCCAAGGCCGACAAGCCTGCCGAGCAGCCTGCCCCGGCTGCGCCCACCCCCGAGGAGCCGGTCAAGCCCGATCAGGTACTGACCGAAACCTGGAGCTACCAGTTGCCTTCCGATGAGTAATTCACAGACCCGGCCAGAGTCGCTCGGCGAGTACCTGGCCCACCTGCCCCTGAGCGAGGAGCAGCGCGCAGAACTTGCCCGCTGCAACTCGTTCAGCGAGCTGCATGAATACCTCTCCGCGCAGCCGGCGGACGAGTCGCGCGAGGCCGCCCAGGCCTCGGTCGGCCGTCGGTTGACCCTCAACAGCGCCGCTGAACTGGAAGAGGCCGAGATGCTCTCGGTCGACGCCGACGGCCGCGTGAAGCTCAAGGCCACGCCGCCGATCAACCGCACGCGGGTGGTCCCGGAGCCTTGGCGCACCAACGTACTGGTGCGCATGTGGCGCCGGGTCACCGGCCAGAAGAGCGCGCCGGAACCGGTCAGCGACAAGCGCGAGCTGCCCAAGGCGCGCTGGCGCTGGGTGGGCTCCATGCGCCGCTACATCCTGCTGGTGCTGATGCTGGGCCAGACCGTCGTCGCCGGTTACTACATGAAAGGCATCCTGCCCTACCAGGGCTGGTCGTTCGTGGACCTGGACGAGGTGCTGCACCAGTCCGTGGCGCAGACCGCGCAGCAAGTGCTGCCGTACGTGCTGCAGACCAGCATCCTGATTCTGTTCGGCATCCTGTTCTGCTGGGTGTCGGCGGGCTTCTGGACTGCCCTGATGGGCTTCCTGGAACTGCTGACCGGGCGCGACAAGTACCGCATCTCCGGCGCCAGCGCCGGCAACGAGCCGATCGAGCCCGGTGCCCGCACCGCGCTGGTGATGCCTATCTGCAACGAAGACGTGCCGCGGGTGTTCGCCGGCCTGCGCGCTACCTTTGAATCGGTAGCCGCCACCGGTGACCTGGACCGTTTCGACTTCTTCGTGCTGTCGGACACCAACGACACCGACATCGCCGTGGCCGAGCAACAGGCGTGGCTGGACGTGTGCCGCGAGGCCAAGGGCTTCGGCAAGATCTTCTACCGCCGCCGTCGCCGCCGCGTTAAGCGTAAAAGCGGCAACCTCGACGACTTCTGCCGTCGCTGGGGCAGCGACTACCGCTACATGGTGGTGCTGGACGCCGACAGCGTCATGAGCGGCGAATGCCTGACCAGCCTGGTGCGCCTGATGGAGGCCACCCCGGACGCCGGTATCATCCAGACCGCGCCGAAGGCGTCGGGCATGGACACCCTGTATGCGCGCATGCAGCAGTTCGCCACCCGCGTGTACGGCCCGCTGTTCACCGCCGGCCTGCACTTCTGGCAGCTGGGCGAGTCGCACTACTGGGGCCACAACGCGATCATTCGCATGAAGCCGTTCATCGAGCACTGCGCGCTGGCGCCGTTGCCGGGCAAGGGCGCCTTCGCCGGCGCCATCCTGTCCCACGACTTCGTCGAAGCCGCGCTGATGCGCCGTGCCGGCTGGGGCGTGTGGATTGCCTACGACCTGCCGGGCAGCTACGAAGAACTGCCGCCCAACCTGCTCGACGAGCTCAAGCGCGACCGTCGCTGGTGCCACGGCAACCTGATGAACTTCCGCCTGTTCCTGGTGAAGGGCATGCACCCGGTGCACCGCGCGGTGTTCCTGACGGGCGTGATGTCGTACCTGTCGGCGCCGCTGTGGTTCTTCTTCCTGGTGCTGTCCACCGCGCTGCTGGCGGTGAACACGCTGATGGAGCCGGCGTACTTCCTGGAACCGCGGCAGCTGTACCCGCTGTGGCCACAATGGCACCCGGAAAAAGCCGTGGCGCTGTTCTCCACCACCATCGTGCTGCTGTTCCTGCCCAAGCTGCTGAGTATCATCCTGATCTGGGCCAAGGGCGCCAAAGAGTACGGCGGCCGCATCAAGGTCACTATCTCGATGCTGCTGGAGATGCTGTTCTCCATGCTGCTGGCGCCGGTGCGCATGCTGTTCCACACCCGGTTCGTGCTGGCCGCGTTCCTGGGCTGGGCCGCTACCTGGAACTCGCCGCAGCGTGACGACGACTCCACTCCATGGAGCGAAGCCGTGCGCCGCCACGGCCCGCAGACCCTGCTGGGCTTCCTGTGGGCGCTGCTGGTGTGCTGGCTGAACCCAAGCTTCCTGTGGTGGCTGACGCCTATCGTCGGTTCGTTGATGCTGTCGATCCCGGTGTCGGTGATCTCCAGCCGCACCAACCTGGGCCTCAGCGCCCGCGACGAGAAGCTGTTCCTCATCCCCGAGGAATACGACACGCCGCAGGAGCTGATCTCCACCGACCAGTACACCCATGAAAACCGCTGGCACGCGCTGAAGGATGGCTTCATCCGCGCCGTGGTGGACCCGCAGCAGAACGCCCTGGCTTGCGCCCTGGCCACTGCCCGGCACCGTTCGGTGGCGCCGATCGAATCGCTGCGCGAGGAGCGTATTCGCAAGGCGCTCAGCGTCGGCCCGCTGAAGCTGGACGGCAACACCCGCCTGCACCTGCTCAGCGACCCGGTGGCGCTGGCACGCCTGCATGCACTGGTTTGGAGCGAAGGCAACGATGCCTGGCTCGGCGCCTGGCGCCAGTCGCTGGAAGCGGACCCGCATTCGCCGCTGCTGCCGCTGCAACCGCACTCATCCACGCCGCCAGCCCTGGCCAACGCGTGATTCCAAAGGCCCCGGGCGCACTGCCCGGGGCCGCTGGAAACCTCTGGAAACACTGCCAACGGTCACTTTCTGTCGACCTTTGCGCATTAAATCCCTCTTCAGCACTTGTACTACCAGACGAGTACGTTAGGATCGCACCCCGAAATGGTGCGCCCCCGATGTGCGGCGCCCTGAATTGACACGCGCGAGCACGTTGCAACGCGTTAGTTAGGGGACTTGGTGATGAAGAAGTATCTGTCGATGCTGCTGCTGGGCGTCATGGCGCTGGGCGCAGTGGGTTCCGCCCAGGCGGGCGCCATCGATGACGCGGTCAAGCGCGGCACGCTGCGGGTGGGCATGGACCCTACCTACATGCCATTCGAGATGACCGACAAGCGCGGCGAGATCATCGGCTTCGAAGTCGACCTGCTCAAGGCCATGGCCAAGTCCATGGGCGTGAAGCTGGAGCTGGTGTCCACCAGCCTCGACGGCATCATCCCGGCGCTGATGACCGACAAGTTCGACCTGATCGGCAGCGGCCTGACCCTGACCCAGGAACGCAACCTGCGCATCAACTTCAGCGACCCCTTCATCGTGGTCGGCCAGACCCTGCTGATCCGCAAGGAGCTGCAAGGCACCATCAAGTCCTACAAAGACCTGAACGATCCCCAGTACCGCCTGACCTCCAAGGTCGGCACCACCGGAGAGATGGTCTCGCGCAAGCTGATGTCCAAGGCCCAGTACCACGGCTATGACAACGAGCAGGAAGCGGTGATGGACGTGGTCAACGGCAAGGCCGACGCCTTCGTCTACGACTCGCCCTACAACGTGGTGGCCGTCGACAAGGCCGGCAACGGCAAGCTGGTGTACCTGGAGAAGCCGTTCACCTACGAGCCGCTGGCCTTCGGCCTGAAGAAGGGCGACTACGACAGCCTGAACTTCATCAACAACTTCCTGCGCCAGGCCCACGAAGACGGGTCCTACGATCGCATTCACGACAAGTGGTTCAAGAGCACCACGTGGCTCAAGGACATGGAATAACCCCAGTCGTCCTTGTCTGACACCAGCGCGCGGGCTTGCCCGCGCGTTCGCATTTACGGAAAGGCAGTAGTGATCAAACACAAGAAAGCCCAGTGGCCCTGGCACGGGCTGACGGCGCTGGTCCTGGTGGGCCTGGCTGTCACCCTGTTTTACGCGACTTCGCTGATTTCCTACGAGTGGCGCTGGAGCCGCGTGCCGCAGTACTTCGCCTACCAGGCCGAAGACGTGCAGCGCGCCACTGGCAACGGCACGGTCGAGGCCATCGACGCCCAGGGCAGCATGACCCGGGTGACGCTCAAGGACGAGGACGGCGACCAGCAGGTGCTGACCGTGGCCCAGGACAGCGTGAGAGTGTCCCAGGGCGACGATATCTCCGAAGGTGACCCGGTAGGCGTCACCCGCCACTGGGCCGCAGGGCCGCTGGCCTGGGGCCTGTGGGCCACGGTGTGGATCTCGGTGGTGTCAGGGGTGATCGGCCTGTTCATCGGCCTGGTCGCCGGGTTGTGCCGCCTGTCCGGCAACCCCACCCTGCGCGACCTGTCCACGGTGTACGTCGAACTGGTGCGCGGCACGCCGCTGCTGGTGCAGCTGTTCATCTTCTACTTCTTCATTGGCACCGTGCTCAACCTGTCGCGCGAGTTCGCCGGCGTGGCGGCGTTGGCGCTGTTCACCGGCGCCTACGTGGCCGAGATTGTCCGTGCCGGCGTGCAGTCCATCGCCCGGGGCCAGGGCGAGGCGGCCCGTTCGCTGGGCCTGAGCGCTGGCCAGTCGATGCGCCATGTGATTTTGCCGCAGGCGTTCAAGCGCGTGCTGCCGCCCCTGGCCGGGCAGTTCATCAGCCTGGTCAAGGACACCTCGCTGGTGTCGGTGATCTCCATCACCGAACTGACCAAGGCCGGCCGCGAAGCCATCACCACCTCGTTCTCCACGTTCGAGATCTGGTTCTGCGTGGCGGCCCTGTATTTGCTGATCAACCTGCCGCTGTCGCACTTTGCCAGCCGGCTTGAGCGGAGGCTTGCACAAAGTGATTGAAGTTCGTGATCTGGTGAAAGTCTTCGACACCCGTGGCCACGTGGTGCGCGCGGTGGACCACGTGACCACGCAGGTGGCCAAGGGCGAAGTGCTGGTGGTGGTGGGGCCTTCGGGCTCGGGCAAGTCCACCTTCCTGCGCTGCCTGAACGGCCTGGAGCAGTTCGACGCCGGTACCGTGAGCATCGACGGCCTGTCCCTGGCCGACCCGAAAACCGACATCAACGCCTACCGCCGCGAAGTGGGCATGGTGTTCCAGCACTTCAACCTGTTCCCGCACATGACCGTGCTTGAGAACCTGTGCCTGGCGCAGAAGATCGTGCGCAAGCGCAGCAAGAAGGAGCGCGAGGAAAAGGCGCGCATGCTGCTGGACAAGGTGGGCATCGGCCAGAAGGCCAACGAATTCCCTTCGCGCCTGTCGGGCGGCCAGCAACAGCGCGTGGCCATCGCCCGTGCCTTGGCCATGGACCCCAAGGTGATGCTGTTCGACGAGCCCACCTCGGCCCTGGACCCGGAAATGGTCGGCGAAGTGCTGGACGTGATGAAGACCCTGGCGCTGGAAGGCATGACCATGATCTGCGTCACCCACGAAATGGGCTTCGCCCGCGAAGTGGCGCACCGCGTGTTGTTCTTCGACCACGGCAAACTGCTGGAAGACTCGCCCCCCGAGCAATTCTTCGCCAACCCCCGCGACCCCCGCGCTCAGGCGTTCCTGCGCCAGGTGCTGTAAGCATAAGTACGCACCTTCCGTAGCAGCTGCCGCCAGGCGGCGTCAGCAGGCACCGCGGATGCCCCGGACGCAGCCTTCGGCAGCTGCTACGGGGTGCCTATCCCTGGCATCCCACGACCTCAAGTCGGACGTTTCCGAAATTGCCGTAACCTTGTAGGACGCCCACCCCGTAGCAGCTGCCGCCAGGCGGCGTCCGCGGCGCACGCAGATTCCCTGTAGCCGCTGCCGAAGGCTGCGCGGGTTCTAACTTGCGCAGCAAATATGCAGCGTACCCAGGGGCCAGCGCAGCCTGGCGGCAGCGGCTACAGACGCCGTCGTGTCATGTGAGGGTTGTGGCATCCACCAGCGCCTTGGCGGCATCGATCAGCGGGATGATGGCGCGTGCCAGGCGCTTGTCGCCCAGGGTGTCGCTGTCGGCGATTTCGTAGGCCACGGCGCCGGCGTAGCCGAGCAGCAGGGAGGCGTGGGTGAGGGCGTCGTCGGGGTGCAGGTCTTCGCTGACGGTGAACAGCGGTACGCCGTTGCGGTCTTGGGGGCCGAAAGTAGTGGGTTCTGTAAGCATTCAAAAAACTCCGAAGGGTATTTAAGCCGCCGCCAACGCTTGCACGCATTGGGTGGCGGCCGAACACAGGTGTGCAAGACTGGGTACCCTTCGACCCCAGCAGGACCGAAGTCCTCCTGCGCCGGCCGCCATAGTTTTCTGAAGGCGTAGCAGGACGCCGACAGCATTCTACAGCAGTCGCAAAGGGTACCGCAGGCTTGCACACCTGATCGCTGTGTTCAGCGACCCGGGGAGCCTATCCCTGGCACCCCACGACCTCAAGTCAGACGTTTCCGAAATTGCCGTTACCTTGTAGGACGCCCACCCCGTAGCGGCTGCCGTCAGGCGGCGTCCATGGCCCACGCGCAGGCCCCAGACGCAGCCTTCGGCAGCTGCTACGGGGTTAGACTCGGAAGCGGCCTACCAGGCCTTGGAGGTGGGTGCCCAACCGCGCCAGCTCGATGCTCGACGCTGCCGTCTCTTCACTGGCCGCCGAGGTCTGGTCCGAGACATCCCGCACATTTAACACGCTACGGTTGATCTCTTCGGCCACCGCGCTTTGCTGCTCGGCTGCCGCGGCGATCTGCTGGTTCATGTTCTGGATGGTCGATACCGTGCGGGTGATGTTTTCCAGCGAGTTGCCGGCGCGGCGGGTCAGTTCGACGCTGCTGTCGGTGAGGCTGCGGCTGTTGTCCATCACGGTGGCGACTTGCTGGGTGCCGCTTTGCAGGCCGGCGATCAGTTGCTCGATCTCTTCGGTGGATTTCTGCGTGCGCTGGGCCAGGCTGCGCACCTCGTCGGCCACCACGGCGAAGCCACGGCCTGCCTCGCCTGCACGGGCGGCCTCGATGGCGGCGTTGAGGGCCAGCAGGTTGGTCTGCTGGGCCACGGACTTGATCACGTCCAGCACGCCGCCAATCTTGTCGCTTTCGCGCTTGAGGTGGCCCATGGCCTCGGTGGAGTGGCCCACCTCGGCCGCCAGGCGCTCGATCTGCTCGATGGCCTCGCTCACCACCCGGTCGCCCTCGCGGGCCTGCTGGTCGGCGGCCACGGCGGCCTCGCTGGCCTGTTCGGCGTTGCGTGCCACCTCCTGCACGGTGGCGGCCATCTGGTTCATGGCGGTGGCCACCTGGTCGGTCTCGACTTTCTGGCTGGTGACGCCGGCGCTGGTCTGCTCGGTGACCGCCGACAGCTCCTCGGCGGCGCTGGCCAGCTGGGTGACGCCGTCGCTGATCCCGGCGATCAGGGTACGCAGGCCCACGGTCATGCGCTGCAGGCTGTTCTGCAGCTGGCCCAGTTCGTCGCTGCGGTCCACGGTGTGGGCGTGGGTGAGGTCGCCGGCGGCCACCTCATCCATGATTTTCAGGGTGGCGTGCAGCGGGCGCACCACCTGGCGGGTGATGGCGAAACCGGCCAGCACGCTGAACACCAGGGCCATGAGCGCGCTGCCCGCCAGCCATTGCCTGGCGCTGGTGGCGTCGGTGTCGCGCTTGGCGGTTTGCGAGCGGGTCAGCTCGGCGCTCATGTCCAGCAGCACGCTGCCGTCATCGGCCAGGCGCTTGAACAGCGGCGCGGTGTCGCGTTGCGGGTCGTTGGCCTTGCGCGCCTGGTCCAGTTCGGTGACGGTCTGGCGGTAGTCGCGGGTGGCGCTGATCTGCCGCTCCAGCCGTTCCACATCCTCGGGGGAGGTAAGCAGCGCGTGGGCGCTGGCCAGCTGCGTGTCGAGCTTGCCCAGCACCGCCAGCACGCCTTCGATGCTGCCGTTCTCGTTCGCCACGCTCAGGCGGGCAATGCGCAGGTCGCGGGTCAGGTCACTGACCGTGGCAATGCTGTTGAGCTTGTTGCCGCGCTCGATCAGCGCGCCCAGGCCGTTCCAGCCGGCGGTGAAGGTGAGCAGGGTCATGGCCAGCACCAGGCCGAAGCCCAGCATCAACTTGCGTTGCACACCGATGTGCCCGAGGTGGTATTGCATCCAACGATACATGCGCTTGCACTCCTAGCGAGCAGACAGGGCGTTTTGCCATTAGCGTGCCTCTGTATCGGCCCTGTGCCTAGGATCTGTAATACCGTGGATCGGACTTTTACGGGCATTTGTGGGAGCTGGCTTGCCAGTGAGCTTTTGGAGGACAGCTCAAAAGCTCGCTGGCAAGCCAGCTCCCACAAAATCGCGCTAGAACAAACGCGCCAGCAGCGCGGTGACGGCAGTCTCGACGCGCAGGATGCGCTCGCCCAGTTGCACCGGGTTCAGGCCCGCCTTGCCCAGCAGCTCGACCTCGTAGGGAATCCAGCCGCCTTCCGGGCCGATTGCCAGGGTCACCGGCTCGCTCAGGCCGCGGGGGCAGGGCGGGTGATCGCCGGGGTGGCCGACCAGGCCCAGGGTGCCGTCGGCGATGGCCGGCAGGCGGTCTTCGACGAAGGGCTTGAAGCGCTTCTCGATGATGATTTCCGGCAGCACGGTGTCACGCGCCTGCTCCAGGCCCAGCACCAGGTTCTCGCGAATGGCGTCGGGCTGCAGGAAGGGCGTCTGCCAGAAGCTTTTCTCCACCCGGTAGCTGTTCACCAGGATGACCTTGGCCACGCCCATGGTGGCTACGGTCTGGAATACCCGCCGGAGCATTTTCGGCCGCGGCAGGGCCAGCACCAGGGTCAACGGCAGCTTGGCCGGCGGCGGCTGGTCCAGCACAACCTGCAGCTCGGCTTCGCGGGCTTCGAGGCGCAGCACCTCGGCGCGGCCCATCAGGCCGTTGATGCGGCCCACGCGCAGGCTGTCGCCCACGGCCACGCCGTGTACTTCCTGCATGTGCTTCAGGCGGCGGTCGCGCAGGACCACCCGGTCGGCCGCGATGAAATCGGCCTCCTCGAGCAACAGCAGGTTCACGCCTGGGTCGCTGGCGGCTGGTCGTTGTGGTCGCTGGCGTCTTCTTCATGGTCGCCGCGCTTGCTGACCAGGCCGCCGAACAGCACGCCGATCTCGAACAGCATCCACATGGGCACGGCCAGCAGGGTCTGCGAGAAGATGTCCGGCGGGGTCAGCAGCATGCCGACCACGAAGCAGCCAATGATCACGTACGGGCGCATCTTCTTCAGCTGCTTGACGTCGACCACGCCGATCCACACCAGCAGCACCACGGCCACGGGGATCTCGAAGGCCACGCCGAAGGCGAAGAACAGGGTCATGACGAAGTCGAGGTAGCTGGTGATGTCGGTCATCATCTGCACGCCGGCCGGGGTGGCCGAGGCGAAGAACTTGAAGATCAGCGGGAACACCAGGAAATACGCGAAGGCCATGCCGCAGTAGAACAGCAGGATGCTGGAGATCAGCAGCGGCACTGCCACGCGCTTCTCATGCTTGTACAGGCCGGGCGCGATGAAGCCCCAGATCTGGTGCAGGATGACCGGGATGGCCAGGAACAGCGAGACCATCATGGTCAGCTTCAGCGGCGTCAGGAACGGCGACGACACGTCGGTGGCGATCATGGTCGCGCCTGCCGGCAGGTATTCGCGCAGCGGCACCGACACGAAGGTGTAGATCTGCTGGGTGAAGGCGAACAGCGCGGCGAAGATGACGAAGATCGCCGCTACGCAGCGCAGCAGGCGGGTTCGCAGCTCGGTGAGGTGCGAGACCAGCGGCATGGGCTGGTCGTTTTCGGGAATTTCGCTCATGGGGCTCGCGGCGGCTGGGTCGGATCGTGAGGCGGCGTGTGGGCGCCGGGGACTTGCTCGGGCGACGTTTGGGTAGCGGCCGGGGCGGGATTTGCGGCGTGTTCATCGCGACCAAGGTCGGCTCCTACGGGAGGAGGCGTTTGGACCTGTTGAGGTTGGGCGACCGGTGGCTGCGCAAGCGGGTTGAGGATCTTCTTCGCTTCCTGTTCCAGCGAGAGGATGTGCTCGTTGTGCAGCTGCCGGCGAATCTCGTCGGCGCCGATTTCACGTTCCACTTCCGCCTTGATGGCATTGAAGCTGCGCTTGAGCCGGCCTACCCACAGGCCGGCGGTGCGGGCGGCGCCCGGCAGGCGCTCGGGGCCGAGCACCAGCAGGGCCACCAGGCCCACCAGAAGCAATTCGCTGAAGCTGATCCCGAACATGACTTCAGTCTTTCCTGATGGGGTCTTCGACTTTCTGGGCCGTGGCATCGATGGTGTGCGGCTGGCTCAGGGGCGAGGTGGCCTGCGGGTGCACTGGCTGGGCAGGTGGCACCGGCTGGTCGGCGGGCTTTTCGTCGTCGTTCATGGCCTTGCGGAAGCCCTTGATGGACTCGCCGACGTCGGTGCCCAGGTTTTTCAGTTTCTTGGTACCGAACACCAGTACCACGACAATCAGGATGACAATCCAGTGTTTCCAGTCAAAGAGACCCATGGGGTAATTCCTCGTTCGATACGTTATGCAGAAGGCTGGCGGGCGGCTTTTTCGGCGTGGCCGGAAAGCCCGAAGCGGCGGTCCAGTTCATCCAGGACGGCCTGCGGGTGTTGCCCCAGCGCAGCCAGCATGACCAGGCTATGGAACCACAGATCGGCGGTTTCATAGATGACATCGCTGTAATCTCCGCTGACGGCGGCATCCTTGGCGGCGATGATGGTCTCGACCGACTCTTCGCCGACCTTTTCCAGAATCTTGTTCAGGCCCTTGTGGTACAGGCTTGCGACGTACGAGCTGTCTGGCTCGGCGCCTTTGCGCGACTCCAGTACCTCGGCGAGCCGGGTCAGGGTGCTGTCAGTCATGGGAGTGTCCTGGCTGGTAGATGGCTTTCGGGTCCTTGAGCACGGGGTCGACGGTTTGCCAGCCGCCGTTCTCGTAGACGCGGTAGAAGCAGCTCTGACGACCAGTATGGCAGGCAATGTCGCCCACTTGTTCAACCATCAGGATAATCACGTCGGCGTCGCAGTCCAGGCGCATTTCGTGCAGGTGCTGCACGTGGCCTGAGTCCTCGCCCTTGCGCCACAGCTTGCCGCGCGAGCGCGACCAGTAGATGGCGCGGTTCTCGGCGGCGGTCAGGGCCAGCGCCTCGCGGTTCATCCAGGCCATCATCAGCACGCGCCCGGTCTTGTGATCCTGGGCGATGGCCGGGACAAGGCCGTCGCTGTTCCAGTTGATCTCGTCCAGCCAGTCTTTCATTTTTGACTCCGACAACGAGTTCGATCAGCTCGAACTCCTCACTAGTGTGCCACCCCGATGGGCGGCTGGCTATCAACGCGCGACCAGGTACAGGCCCGCGGCCAGCATGATCCACGCGGGCCACGCGGCCAGGCTGTCAATGGCGCCGCCGGTGGCGGCCAGTGTCGCACCCCCGGCCAGCAGGGCGCCACCCACCACGCGCAGCACGCGCTGTTCGCGTGGCTGTTGCCAGGGCGGCGGGGCGTCCTTGGCGTGGGGCTGCGACATGCGTTCCAGCAGGTCGCGGGTCATGTTGGCCAGGTGCGGCAGTTGCTCTACCTGGGATTGCACGTTGTGGAACAGGCTCTTGGGGCTCATGCGCTCGCGCATCCAGCGTTCCAGGAACGGCTGGGCGGTGCTCCACAGGTCCAGGTCCGGGTACAGCTGCCGGCCCAGGCCCTCGATGTTCAGCAGGGTCTTCTGCAACAGCACCAGCTGCGGCTGCACTTCCATGTTGAAGCGCCGCGCGGTCTGGAACAGGCGCATCAGCACCTGGCCGAAGGAGATGTCCTTCAGCGGTTTCTCGAAGATCGGCTCGCAGACGGTGCGGATCGCCGCCTCGAACTCGTTGAGCTTGGTCTCGGCCGGCACCCAGCCCGAGTCGATGTGCAGCTGCGCCACGCGGCGGTAGTCACGCTTGAAGAACGCAAACAGGTTGCGCGCCAGGTAGTCCTGGTCCTCGGGCGTGAGGCTGCCGACGATGCCGCAGTCGATGGCGATGTACTTGGGGCTCCACGGCGCCACGGTGCTGATGAAGATGTTGCCCGGGTGCATGTCGGCGTGGAAGAAGCTGTCGCGGAACACTTGGGTGAAGAAGATCTCCACGCCGCGCTCTGCCAGCAGCTTCATGTCGGTGCGCTGGTCGGCCAGGGTGGCCAGGTCCGTGACCTGGATGCCGTAGATGCGCTCCATCACCAGCACCTTGGGGCGGCACCAGTCCCAGTACACCTGGGGCACGTAGAGCATGTCCGAGGCTTCGAAGTTGCGCCGCAGCTGGCTGGAGTTGGCCGCCTCGCGCAGCAGGTCGAGCTCGTCGTAGATGGTCTTCTCGTAGTCGGCGACCACGTCCACCGGGTGCAGCAGGCGTGCGTCGGCCGAGAACTTCTCGGCCCAGCGGGCCAGCAGGAACAGCCACGCCAGGTCCTGGCCGATGACCGGCTTGAGGCCGGGGCGCACCACCTTGACCACCACTTCCTCGCCGCTGCGCAGCTGCGCCGAGTGCACCTGGGCCACCGAGGCCGAGGCCAGCGGTTCGACGTCGAAGCGGCTGAACACCTCGACGATCTTCTTGCCAAGTTGCTCTTCGATCAGCTTGATCGCCTGTTGCGGGTCGAACGGCGGCACGCGGTCCTGCAGCAGCATCAGCTCGTCGGCGATGTCTTCGGGCAACAGGTCGCGGCGCGTGGACAGCAGCTGGCCGAACTTGATGAAGATCGGCCCCAGGTCCTGCAGCGCCAGGCGCAGGGCGGCGCCGCGGGTCAGCTCCAGGCGCTTGCGCGGCAGCCAGCGCCAGGGCATGGCGAAGCGCGTGATGCGCAGAAACCACGGCAGGGGGAGGGCGAATAACAGGTCATCGAGACGGTAGCGGATCACGACGCGCTGAATGCGCAACAAACGGCGGACGGCAAGCAGCTTCATGCGTTATCGCTAGGTTTGAGGGATCGGGCGAGGCGCTCAAGGCGCGCTTCGAGGCGTTCGACATCGAGCTTGAGCTCGTCGATTTCGGCAAACCTGGCTTCGGCTTCGTGCTTGCCCACCAGGGTGCGGGTTTCTTCGGCCAGGTATTCGGCCATGTTCTGGTTCAGGCTGGACAGGCCCTTGCGCACCCAGCTGGCATCACGGCGCAGGTGGCCGCTAACCAGCTGGCTGGCCACCGGGCCGAGCCAGCGTTGCAGCTCGTATTCCCAGTCCAGTTCCAGGTCCTGCAGCACCGCCACCAGTTCCAGCAGCACGGCGCTGTCGCCGGCCAGGTCCACTTGCGGGCTGTGCAGCACGGCGGTCTTGTCGCGGCTCACCGCCAATTGCGCCAGGCTGCTGGCCGGGGCCTGCAGCACGCAGTCGGCCGGCGCCGCCCATTGGCTGGCCAGCATCAGGCCTTCACCGCTGGGCAGGATGAACAGTTTCATGGCCGGCATCAGGCAATCGATCTCGATCACCTTGCCGGCCAGGCGCGCCAGCCGTGGCAGCGCCGTGCTGTCCAGGCGCAGCACACGGTTGAGGCCGTGTTCGGCGCTGGCGATCAGGCCGCTGTACAGCATCAGGGCTTGATGCCGCGGTGCAGGGCGACGATGCCCGAGGTCATGTTGTGGTAGGTGACGCGGTCGAAGCCGGCCTGCACCATCATCGACTTCAGGGTTTCCTGGTCCGGGTGCATGCGGATCGATTCGGCCAGGTAGCGGTAGCTTTCCGAGTCGTTGGTAATCAGCTTGCCAGCCAGGGGCATGAATGCGAACGAATAGGCGTCGTACACCTTGGACATGAACTTGTTGGTGGGCTTGGAGAACTCCAGCACCAGCAGGCGGCCGCCTGGCTTGAGCACGCGCAGCATCGAGGCGATGGCGTCTTCCTTGTGGGTGACGTTGCGCAGGCCGAAGGCGATGGTCACGCAGTCGAAGTAGTTGTCCGGGAACGGCAGCTTCTCGGCGTCGGCCTGGACGAACTTGACGTTGCCGGCCACGCCCAGGTCCAGCAGGCGGTCGCGGCCTACCTTGAGCATGGATTCGTTGATGTCGGCCAGCACCACTTCGCCGCTGCTGCCCACCAGGTGGGAGAACTTGCGGGTCAGGTCGCCCGTGCCGCCGGCGATGTCCAGCACGCGGTTGCCGCTGCGCACGCCCGACAGTTCGATGGCGAAGCGTTTCCACAGCCGGTGCATGCCGCCCGAGAGCACGTCGTTCATCAGGTCGTACTTGGCCGCTACCGAGTGGAATACCTCGGCGACCTTCTCGGCCTTCTTGCTTTCGGGCACGTTCTTGTAGCCGAAGTGGGTAGTAGGTTCGGCATCGCTGGCTTTGCGCTGATCGGTCATATCGCTGTCACCGGAAAAAATTACTGGCCATTCTAATCCCCATGGCCGGCTTTGTCTTGGCAAGGCTGGTCGCAGATGGCTTGGAAGCGCAACCGCGCTACTATAGCCAGCATTATCACTTGAGCGGGACTGGTTGGATGACGCAAATCAGCGTTGAGCGCAAACATGGCCTTGGGCGCGATGCGGCCCGGCAGAAAGCCGAGGTGCTGGTGGACAAGCTGGCCAGGGAATATGACCTGCAGGCCCGGTGGGACGGGGATGTGGTGGAGGTCAAGCGCAGCGGCGCCAGCGGTACCATCCGCATCGGTGAGGACACCATCCGCGTGGACCTGAAGCTGGGCATGATGCTGTCGATCATGGGCTCGTCGATCAAGGGCGAGATCGAGAAGGCGCTGGATAAAGCGCTGGTCAGCTGACCGTAGCCGCTGCCGCCAGGCGGCGTCAGCGGCTTGCGCGGTGCCTGTGACGCGGCCTTGCGGCCGCTGCTACAGGGGTTTTGGTTACTTCTGGACTACGGCGGTGCCGTCGGCCTTGGGCGCGATGGTGGCGTAGTCACGCAGGGTCTTGGGGTTGTACGGGTCGCCGATCAAGCGCGGGCGCGCCACGAACTTGTCGTTGACGATGCTCTTGGTCGGGTCCCATTCGTTGAAGCTCAGGCCCGCCAGGTCTGCCCACGTGTGGATCAGGTTCTGGGTGCTGTACGGCCGGTTGGCGTCGCCCTGGAAGCCCCACGCGTGGTCAGCCTTCCATTTCGGCGAGGCGTAGACCATGAACGGAATGGTGTACATGGCCGAGGTCGGGTTGCCTTCGTTGCGGCCCAGGTTGGTGTGGTCGCCCGAGTCGTACACGTCTTCGCCGTGGTCGGACAGGTACAGCAGGAAGCCGTTCGGGTCGGCGGCCTGGTAGTTCTTGATCAGGCTCGACACCACGAAGTCGTTGTACAGCACCGCGTTGTCGTAGTCGTTGTAGGTTTGCAGGCGTTCGCCGGTGATCGACGGCGGCACGCCGACGTTGTCCTTGAACTTGTCGAACTCTGGCGGGAAGCGGTACTGGTAGCTGACGTGGGTGCCCAGCAGGTGGATCACGATCAGCTTGCGCGGTGCGCTGTCGGCCAGGGCCTTGGTGAACGGCTCGATCACGTCGCCGTCGTACTGGCGGGCGTTCTGGTTGCGGTTGTTGTTCATGTACGACTGCTCGTCCGCCTGCGCAGAGAAGGTGGTGAGCATGGTGTTGCGCTTGGTCAGGGTCTGCTGGTTGGTGATCCAGAAGGTCTTGTAGCCCGCCTGCTTCATCATCTTGACGATGGACGGCGTCTTCAGGAACAGGTCCGGGTGCTCTTCGTCGGCGAAGGTCAGCACCTGCTGCAGCGCCTCGATGGTGTAGGGGCGCGGGGTGACCACGTCGTTGAAGATGCTCAGCTGGTCACGCATCTTGCTCAATTCGGGGTTGGTGTCACGGCCATAGCCGTACAGGCTCATGTGGCCGCGGTTGGTCGACTCGCCAATCACCAGCACCAGGGTGGACGGCTGGCCGGCAGCCGTGTCCTTGAGGTTGGTCAGCGGCGGGATCTTCGCGTCCAGCGCCAGCATGTCCTGCATGCCGTCCAGCTGCTTGAGGTAGTTGTTGTAGCCGATCACCAGCTGCCACGGCACCGCAGGCTCCATGCGGCCCTGGAAGTTTTCCATGCCGTTCTCGAAGCCGCCTTTCTTCTTCACCGCCTTCACCAGCGGCCACACCACCAGGCCCAGGATCAGCGCCAGGCTCACCGCGATGGCCTTGGTGGTGCTGATGCGCACCGGGCGCAGGCGGGTCCAGATGAACACCGGCACCGCCGCGTAGAGCAGGAAGGTCGGCACCATCCACCACTGGAAGTACTGGCCCAGGTACTCGCCGGCTTCAGCGTTGTTGGACTCGAACATGATGAAAATCACGCTCTGGGAGAACTCCTGGTGGTACACCAGGAAGTAGAACAGGCTGCCCAGCGAGCACAGGAACAGCACGATGCCGATGACCGCGGCGATCACCTTGGTGCGCGAAGGGAACAGCAGCACCGGGATCAGCCACAGGGCGCTGAGGAAGAAGGCGTCACGGAAGCCCTGGAAGCCGGTGGTGCCGGCGGCCAGGATCAGTGCCTGGGTCACGCCCGAGAAGTACCAGAAGAACAGGAAAAGCCAGCCCAGTCCTGCCCAATCGGTGCGGGCGCGGCGGGCAACTGCGGGGGATGCGGTGGTCATGTGGGTTCCAACTCTCGGCGATCAGGCGCCGGAGTCAGCTGCCCGAAATCAAAAACGACACGCATGCTACGACGTCATATGTGAGTTTTTTGTCAAAACCCTGAATATTTCGTGACAAACGGATTTTGGTGCTTAGGGTGAGCATTCTAATTTTTGTCATTAAGGTGTGCCTATGCCCTGTGGTCGGGTGGGCAATCCTCCCTCTTTACAAGCATGAGGTGCACCATGGCAAAAGCGATCCTGAAGAAGAAGGTCCAGGTTCCGGCGGAACACGCCGCCGGTGAGGTTCGTTCCTACGCCCGCAAGATCTGGCTGGCCGGCATCGGTGCCTACGCCAAGGCCGGCAAGGAAGGCGTCAGCTACATCAAGGAGCTGATCAAGACCGGTGAAGACGTGGAAAAGACCGGCAAGAAAAAGATCGACGCCGAGATCAAGGCCGCCAACACCGAGATCGCCGAAGTGAAGGGCGAGGTGAAGGCCGAGCTCAAGTCCGTGAAGGGCAAGGTCGAGCTGCAGCTCGATCGCATCGAAAGCGCATTTGATTCCCGGGTAGCCAGTGCCTTGAACCGCATCGGCATCCCGTCCCGGCATGACGTTGAGACACTCTCTGCTAAGCTCGATGAGCTGACGGCATTGCTTCAACGTGTCGAGCGCAAACATTAAGGAGAGCAGGATGGCTGGCAAGAAGAAGGTTGAGAAAGAAGGCAGCTCCTGGGTCGGCGAAGTAGAAAAATACTCGCGTCAGATCTGGCTGGCTGGTTTGGGCGCTTACTCGAAGATCAGCAATGACGGCAGTAAGCTTTTCGAGAACCTGGTCAAGGACGGCGAAAAAGCCGAGCAACAGGCCAAGGAAGAAGTCGACAAGGGCGTGGACTCGGTGAAGTCCACCGCCAAGACCGCCAAGTCGCGGGTGGGTGATGTGAAAGAGCGCGCACTGGGCAAGTGGAGCGAGCTGGAAGAAGCGTTCGACAAGCGCCTGAACAGCGCCATTTCGCGCCTGGGCGTGCCTAGCCGCCTGGAAGTGAAGCAGCTGCACAGCAAGGTCGATACCCTGACCAAGCAGATCGAGAAGCTCACCGGGCAGTCGGTGACGCCGATCTCCAGCCGCACCGCTGCTGCCAAGCCTGCGGCCAAACCGCTGGCCAAGGCCGCTTCCACCGCCAAGGCCGCCACCAAGGCGGTGGCCAAGCCAGTTGCGGCGAAAACCGCGGCAGCGGCCAAGACCGCCACCAAGGCAGCCGCCAAGCCAGTCGCTGCCGCCAAGGCCGCCGCCAAGCCTGCTGCCAAGCCGGCGGCGAAAAAGCCTGCGGTGAAAAAACCGGCAGCCGCCAAGCCGGCCGGTCCGGCCGCCAGCGCTGCCCCGGCGTCCACCGCCAACAGCGCCGCCGCCCCGTCCGCGCCAGCGCCAAGCAGCGCGTCGGCCCCGGCAAGCGCCCCGCAGTCCTGATAACCTCAGGCTGACCAAACGCCCGGCCCCGCAAAGGCCGGGCGTTTTTATTTGCCTCCGTAGCAGCAACTGTCTTGTGGGAGCTGGCTTGCCAGCGAGCTTTTATGGCCCCAACAACTCGCTGGCAAGCCAGCTCCCACAGGATGCCGCGTCAGCCCTCCAGGTAGCGCAGGGCGATGCGTTCGGCGGCGTGCCGGGGCTCGGGGTGCAGGTGCGGGGCCACCAGCATCATGATCTGGTACACCACCACGCCCACCTCGCCGTCGCGGCCCAGGATGCGCTGGTAGTCCAGGGAAAACACCAGGGTCAGGGTGATCTGCTCCACCAGTTGCCCCAGGGCCTGGGTGTCGCTGGTGACCTGGCCCTGGGCCTTGAGGCTGGCCAGCAGCGAGGCCAGGGTGCGCTTGATGCCGTTGAGCAGGCTGCGCACGCCGCGCGCCAGCTTGGGCAGGCGCCCGGCCAGGTTCGACAGGTCCTGGAACAGGAAGCGGTACTGGGCCATTCGCTCCACGATCAGGTGCAGGAACAGCCAGTAGTCCTCGGCGCTGAGTTCCACGTGTTCGGGTGGGTCCAGCAGCGGTGTCAGCTCATCTTCGAAACGCTCGAATAGCCCCAGTATCAACGGCTCCTTGCCGTGGAAGTGGTAGTAGAGGTTGCCGGGGCTGATCCCCATTTCATTGGCGATCTCCATGGTTGAGACATTGGGTTCGCCCTGCTGGTTGAACAGCTGCAGGGCACACGCCAGGATACGGTCGCGGGTTTTCATCCGGTTTCTTGTCAGTCCTTGAGCAAAAAGTCAGCGCACCAGCACATAGGTACCTGGCGCGGCGTCCAGGGTCGGGTAGGTGGCACTGCCGAGGGCCATCTGGGTCTCGCGCTGGGTGCCCGAGCGCGCTTGAATCCAGCTCAGCCATTCCGGCCACCAGCTGCCTTCGACATGCTTGGCGTCGTAGTACCACGCCCGCGGGTCGCTGCTCAGGCGGGTGTTTTCCACGTAGTTGGCCTTGGGGTTGCCCGGCGGGTTGAGGATGCTTTGCACGTGGCCGCTGTTGGACAGGATGAACCGGCGCTCGCCGCCCAGCAGCAGGGTGGAGCGGTAGACCGCGTCCCACGGGGTGATGTGGTCGTTGATGCCGGCCACGCTGAAGCTGTCCACGGTGACCTTGGACAGGTCGATGGCCGTGCCGCACACCTCCAGGCCGCCGGAGTGGCTGAGCGGGTTGTGCTTGAAGAAGTCCAGCAGGTCGCCGTGCAGCGCGGCGGGCAGGCGCGTGGTGTCGTTGTTCCAGTAGAGGATGTCGAAGGGCGGCGGGGTCTTGCCCAGCAGGTAGTTGTTGACGAAGTAATTCCAGATCAGGTCGTTGGGGCGCATCCAGGCGAACACCCGGGCCATGTCGCGGCCGTCCAGCACGCCGTGCTGGTAGGAGCGGCGCTTGGCCGCTTCCAGCGCCTGTTCGTCGATGAACAGCGCCGCCGGGCTTTCGATCTGGCTGTCCAGCAGGCTCACAAGGTAGGTGGCGCTGGCCACGCGGCGGCCCTGGCGCTTGGCCTGCAGCACGCCTTGCAGGGCCGCCATGGTCAGGCCGCCGGCGCAGGCGCCGATCAGGTTCACGTCGCGCGAGGCGGTGATGGAGCGGCAGACGTTCACTGCTTCCTCCAGCGCCTCGACGTAGGTGGACAGCCCCCACTCGCGATGGCGGGCATCGGGGTTGCGCCAACTGATGGTGAACACCTGCAGGCCGTTCTTCAGCGCGTACTGGACGAAGCTGTTGGTGGGGCTGAGGTCGAACACGTAGTACTTGTTGATCTGCGGCGGCACGATCAGCAGCGGCTTGGCGTACTGCTTCTCGCTCATGGGCTTGTACTGGATCAGCTCCAGCAGTTCGTTGCGAAACACCACCGCGCCGGGCGTGGTGGCCACGCTCTTGCCCACCTCGAACGCCTCGCGGCTGACCTGGCGGGGCAGGCCGTCGTTGTGGCGCAGGTCGTCGAGCAGGTGGCCGATGCCCTTGATCACGCTGGTGCCGCCCGAATTGAACAGCTCCTTGAGCGCCAGCGGGTTGAGCAGCGAGTTGGTGGGCGACATGGCGTCGTTGATCAGCGCGAAGACGAAGTGCGCGCGCACGCGGTCGTCCTCGGGCAGGCCGCTTTCGTCGATCCAGGCCTTCACCTCCTTCTGCCAGCTGAGGTAGGCCTGTAGCCCGCGGCGGTAGAAGGGGTTGAGGCTCCAGGTGGGGTCGCTGAAGCGGCTGTCCTTGGGGTTGGGCTGGTGCAGCGTGTCGCCCATCAGTACCCGGCTCAGCTGGCTGCCCAGGCGCAGGGCATGGCGGGCAGTGAGCACCGGGTGCAGCAGGCTGTGGCGGCCTACGCTGCGCAGGGTCGAAACCAGGTCACGACCCCGCAGCCCGGTGATCGCGCTCTGGGCGTTCATAAAGGTGGCAGCGATGGGCGTGTGCCCCTTGGCTGGTTTCTCTTTCATGCGTCAACACTCCTTCGTCGGGCCTTCTACCAACACATGGGTGCAAGCGCCGTGCAGCACGCTTGCGTTGATCGCGTTGGCAGCACTCCGGCCACGCACGCGACAACCAGCGGCCCCTCAGGGGCCGCGAAATGGCGCCGGTTGCGGGTGCATCACCGCGCGTTGGCGCTCTTCCTGGAGAAACTTCATGATGATCGGCGCGACGGCTTCCGCCCGGGTAATCAGGAACAGGTGGCCGTCGTCGATTATGTGTAGTTGGGCGTTGGGAATGCGCCAGGCCAGCAGGCGCATATTGATCAGCGGGATCAGCGGGTCGTCGTCGCCGGCCAGCACCAGGGTCGGCTGGTGGATCTTGTGCAGCCAGTGGATGCTGGTCCAGCCCAGCCCGGCGAACAGCTGCCAGTAGTAGCCCAGCTTGCCCGAGGAACGCACCTTGGCGGCGTGGTTCATGGCCAGGTCCGGGTCGCGGCGGAACGCGCCGCCGTAGATCTCCGGGGCAATGCGCACCACGTGCGAGGGCTGGATGTAGCGCCGCGGGCTGGCCATCATCCACAGCACCTTGGGCTTGCCCGGCACCATCACCGCGCCGGCCGCCGTGGCCGCCAGCACCAGTTTCTTGCAGCGCTCGGGGTAGTCGTAGGCGAACTGCTGGGCCAGCGCGCCGCCCCACGACACGCCAATGGCGTTCACCTGGCCGTAGTCCAGGTAGTCGAGCATGCGCGCGGTCAGGCGTGCCAGCCCCGGGAACCGGTAGGGGTAGCTGGGCGTGGAGGAGCCACCGACCCCGGGCACGTCGAACGCAATCACTTCCAGGTCAGGGTCCAGCGCCTGCACGAAGGGGAATACCAGCTCCAGGTTGGCGCCGATGCCGTTGAAAATCAGCAGTGGGGTCAAATGCGGCTTGCCTGGCCTTACCGCGGTGCGGATGGCCTGGCCATCCAGATCCACGGTCCGGAAGATGTACTGTTCCTGCATGCATCAAGCCCTATAAGGTTGTGCCGCCACGCCAATTGTCGTGGCGGTTCTCGGACGGGCCTGGCGCCTCAGCGCTCGTGCACGTAAGTCCCGGGTGAAGCCTCCCCGGCCGGGTACGCCTTGTTGCCCAGCTTGAGTGGCGCCTTTTTCAGTTCCCCTGAACGTTCGGTCAACCAGGCTGCCCAGTACAACCACCAGGAATCGGTGTGCTTGGTCGAATCCTCCTGCCACTGCACGGGGGTGGACGTCAGCTCGCTATTGGTCATGAACCGCGCCTTGGGGTTGCCCGGCGGGTTGAGAATGCTCTGGATATGACCGCTGCTCGACAGCACGAACTCCACCTTGCCGCCAAACAGTTGTGCTGATTTGTAGCACGAAGTCCATGGCGTGATGTGATCGTTGGTGCCCGCCAGGCAGAAAATATCGCTGTCCACCTGCTTCAGGTCGATGGCGGTGCCGCAGACTTCCAGGGCGTTGGCGCGGGTCAGCGGGTTGTTCTTGAACATTTCGATCAGGTCGCCGTGGAAGGCGGCCGGCAGGCGCGTGGTGTCGTTGTTCCAGAACAGGATGTCGAACACCGGCGGCTCGTTGCCCATCAGGTAGTTGTTGACCCAGTAGTTCCAGATCAGGTCGTTGGGGCGCATCCAGGCGAAGATCTTCGCCATGTCCTTGCCTTCCAGCACGCCCGATTGGTAGGAGTGGCGCTTGGCCGCCTCCAGGGTCTGCTCGTCGACGAACAGCGCCACCTGGGTGTCCAGGGTGGTGTCGAGCACGCTCACCAGCAGGGTCAGGGCGTTCACCTTGCGCTCGCCCAGGGCGGCGTAGTGGCCCAGCAGGGCGGTGCAGGTGATGCCGCCCGAGCAGGCGCCGAGCATGTTCAAGTCCTTGCTGCCGGTGACGGCCAGCACCACGTCCACCGCTTCCTTCAGGGCGTCGATGTAGGTCGACAGGCCCCACTCGCGCTGCGCCTTGGTAGGGTTGCGCCAGCTGATGATGAAGGTCTGCACGTTGCTGCGCAGGCAGAAGCGCGCCAGGCTCTTCTCGGGGCTGAGGTCGAACACGTAGAACTTGTTGATCTGCGGCGGTACCACCAGCAGCGGCCGTTCCAGGGTCTGCTCGGTGATGGGGCTGTACTGGATCAGCTCCAGCACGTCGTTGCGGTAAATCACCGCGCCCTCGCTGGTGCCCAGGTTCTTGCCCACCTCGAACGCGTCCATGTTGACCTGGCTGGGCATGCCGCCGTTGTTCACCAGGTCCTTGGCCAGGTGCGACAGGCCGTCGAGCAGGCTCTTGCCGCCGGTCTCGAAGAAGCGCTTCACCGCTGCCGGGTTGGCCATGGTGTTGGTGGGCGCCATGGCTTCGGTCATCAGGTTGATGACGAAGTGCGCGCGGGCGATGTCCTGGGCCGAGAGGTTGCTCTCGCCCGCCCAGTCGTGAAGCTCCTTGCGCCACGCCAGGTAGGTCTGCAGGTAGCGGCGGTACAGGGGGTTCTGGCTCCAGGCCGGGTCACCGAAACGACGGTCATCGTTTTCCGGTACCAGGCTGGATTTGCCGAAGATCACGTTCTTCAGTTCGATGCCAAAATGGGCCACGTGCTTGGCACTGTGCAGCGGCTGCTTGAGAGCCTGCCGCAAAATCATGCGCGCAGAGCTGAGCAGATCCTTGCCGCGCAAGCCGATGACAGGGTTCAGGCCGAGGGTATTTTCCGAGGCCTGGTACTTCAGTTCATCGTTGTTCTTGTTACTCATCTACGACGCTCCGTTGTCCTGAGACGAGTACTGGTGGGACTGTGCCGACAGCGCAGCCGCGAGCCAGTACTACTGCCCGGGTGACCAGTGATAGCGAACAGTTGTGTAACGACTGGCCGGGCAATGCATCGCGGAGTCTTGCTGGCAATCCTGCGCCTGCGGAAGGCTACCTTCTCTCGCAACGTCCGAACCCGACCAGTACCCTGAGTGATGCAGGGAACTTGCCACTTCCATTGGTTACCCGACTTTGTACGAAATCGCAAGCGACCGTTGTAGGACCGCTGCCAAGGCATTCAAGCAAATAGAATTAGAAAATGCTCTCTAGAAAATCCGAGCCGCGGGCTAGAGCATCAGTTTGACTACCGACAATGCGGGGTCGCGGGTCTTGCCGGCTTTTTGCAGCTCGTCGAGGTAATCCGCCCACAGTTGCTCCTGGCGAATCGACAGCTGGTAGAGGTAGTCCCAGGTGAACAGGCCGCTGTCGTGGCCGTCGTCGAAGGTCAATTTTAGTGCGTACTGGCCGGCCGGCTCTATTTTGGACAGGCCAACGCCCAGCTTGCCGAACTGCAGGATGGGTTTGCCGTGGCCCTGGACCTCGGCGGAGGGGGAGTGCACGCGCAGGAATTCGGCGGGCAGGTGGTACACCTCGCCAGGGCCGTAGGTGAGGCTCAGGGTCTTCGAGGCTTTGTGCAGGTTGATGGCGGTGGGGAGCTTGGACATGGATGGAGCACCTGTTGACGGTTGGCGACAACCGCGTAGCAGCTGCCGCCAGGCTGCGTCAGGGCCAGCGCGGTGCGCCTGCCTGACGCGGCCTTGCGGCCGCTGCTACAGGGTTGAATGCATGCCTTACAGGATATACCGAGACAGGTCTTCGTTCTGGGCCAATTCGCCCAGGTGGCTGTTCACGTACTCGGCGTCGATGCGGATCGGCGTCTCGTCGTGGGCGCTGGCCAGGTCGCCAGCGCTGAAGGACACTTCTTCCAGCAGGCGTTCGAGCAGCGTGTGCAGGCGGCGGGCACCGATGTTCTCGGTCTTCTCGTTGACCTGGAAGGCGATCTCGGCCAGGCGCTTGATGCCCTCGGGCGCGAACTCGATGTTCAGGCCTTCGGTCTTCAGCAGCTCGCGGTACTGCTCGGTCAGCGAGGCGTGCGGCTCCTGCAGGATGCGCTCGAAGTCTTCCGGGGTCAGGGCCTTGAGTTCCACGCGGATCGGCAGGCGGCCTTGCAGCTCGGGCACCAGGTCGCTTGGCTTGCTCAGGTGGAAGGCACCGCTGGCAATGAACAGGATGTGGTCGGTCTTGACCATGCCCAGCTTGGTGTTCACGGTGCAGCCTTCGATCAGCGGCAGCAGGTCGCGCTGCACGCCTTCACGGGACACATCGGCGCCGCCGACGTTGCCGCGCTTGGCCACCTTGTCGATCTCGTCGATGAACACGATGCCGTGCTGCTCGACTGCTTCCAGGGCCTTGGCCTTGAGCTCTTCTTCGTTCACCAGGCGACCGGCTTCTTCCTCGCGCACCAACTTCAGGGCTTCCTTCACCTTGAGCTTGCGGGCTTTCTTCTTGCCCTTGCCCATGTTGGCGAACAGGTTCTGCAGCTGGTTGGTCATCTCTTCCATGCCCGGTGGCGCGGAAATGTCGACGCCCATGGCTTCGGCCACTTCGATCTCGATTTCCTTGTCATCCAGTTGGCCTTCGCGCAGGCGCTTGCGGAACAGCTGGCGGGTGTTGGAGTCGGTGCTGTGGGTCTGGTCTTCGTTGAAGCCCATGCGTGCCGGCGGCAGCAGGGCGTCGAGGATGCGCTCTTCGGCGGCGTCTTCGGCGCGGTGCTGCACGCGGGTGATCTCCTGCTCGCGCAGCAGCTTCAGGGCGGCGTCGGCCAGGTCACGGATGATCGACTCGACGTCGCGGCCCACGTAGCCCACTTCGGTGAACTTGGTGGCTTCGACCTTGATGAACGGCGCGTTGGCCAGCTTGGCCAGGCGGCGGGCGATCTCGGTCTTGCCCACGCCGGTAGGGCCGATCATCAGGATGTTCTTGGGCGTCACTTCAACGCGCAGCTCGGCCGGCAGCTGCATGCGGCGCCAGCGGTTGCGCAGGGCGATGGCGACGGCGCGCTTGGCATCGTCCTGGCCGATGATGTGGCGGTTGAGTTCGTGGACGATCTCGCGGGGGGTCATGGACATGATATGTGGCGGTCCTCTAGCGGTGCTGACAAGCGTGGGAAGGCCCGGCCGCAGCCGGGCGCCAGAACAACTTGTTACTCCGCGAGGTCCTGCTCCTCGATGGTCAGGTTGTGGTTGGTGAACACGCAGATGTCGCCGGCAATACCCAGTGCGGTCTCGGCGATTTCGCGGGCCGACAAGTCGGTTTTCATCAGCAGCGCGCGGGCAGCGGCTTGTGCGAACGCGCCACCGGAACCCATGGCGATCAGGCCGTCCTCGGGTTCGACGACGTCGCCGTTGCCGGTAATGATCAAGGAGGCGTCCTTGTTGGCCACGGCAAGCATGGCTTCCAGGCGGCTCAGGGAACGGTCGGTGCGCCATTCCTTGGCCAGCTCGACGGCGGCGCGCACGAGGTGGCCCTGGTGTTTCTCCAGTTGGCCTTCAAAACGCTCGAACAGCGTGAAGGCGTCGGCGGTGGCACCGGCAAAACCGGCGATTACCTGGCCGTGGTACAGGCGACGCACTTTCTTGGCGTTGCCTTTCATCACGGTATTACCGAGGGAAACCTGGCCGTCGCCGCCCATGACGACTTTGCCGTGGCGACGAACTGAAACGATGGTGGTCAAGGGGAGAGTCTCCACGCAGCGGGGCGAAAATGCCCTGATGGAAACTCATATGGGGGTGCGGTTGGCTATTTCAACCTTGGGGGATGAGCGGTGTTATTGCAGGGGGCTGGGGACGCGGCCTGCGGCCGCTGCTACAGGGCCGCGTCCGAAGAGCTTACTGGCGGGTCTGGCGTTGTTGTAACAGCAAGTTGCTGAAACCGCTGCCCGACAGCTGCTTCTGCGCCACGGTCAGCTGTTCGCGGTTGCTGAACGGGCCGACCAGCACCCGGTACCAGGTCTCGTCCTTCACGGTGCCCGATTCAACCGCCACCGCCTGGCCCAGCAGGATGATCTGCGCGCGCACGCGGTCCGCATCGGACTGCTTGCGGAACGAGCCGGCCTGCAGGAAGAACTGCGTGGTGGCTGCCGGCTTGATCACCGCCGGTGCTGGCGGCGGCGTCTGCCCCGACAGCGCCGCCTGGGCGCGCGCGGTGTCGATCTTCGCCGCTTCCGCCGGGGTGACCGGTGGTTGCGCCGGCACCGGCGGCGTTTTCTCCGGCACGGCTTCAGGCGGCACGATCACTTCCGACTCGGGCAGCAGGGTGTAGAAGTCGTACTTGGGCTTCACCGGCGCCTGCGGGCTTGGCGGCGTCTTGTTGGCCTCGGCGATCTTGTCGGCCTTGGCCTGCTCGGGTTTCACCCGCTTGACGTCGTCATGCCCCGGCTCCAGCTTCATCAGGAAGACGATGAAGGCGCCGACCGTGAGGCCGACCGCCATCCATACCCAACCCGGGATCGGCTTTTTCGCTGGAGCGGAGTTTCGGCTGGCGCCACGCTTGGGAGCAGGTTTTTTCTTGGCAACCAACTTACATGCGCTCCAGAGTTTCCAGGCCCAGCAGCTCCAGGCCTTGCTTGAGGGTGCGACCGGTCAGGGCGGCCAGGCGCAGGCGGCTTTGTTGCTGGGCCGGGGTGTCGGCGGCCAGCACCGGGCAGTTCTCGTAGAAGCTGGAGAACAGGCCGGCGACGTCGTACAGGTAGGTGCACAGCACGTGCGGGGTGCCCTTTTCAGCGACGTTGTTCAGGATTTCAGCGAACTGTGCCAGCTTGGCGGCCAGTTCGTGCTCCTGCGGCGCCTCCAGCACGATCTCGCCTTCGACGTCGGCGAAGCTCTTGCCCAGCTTGCGGAACACGCCGGCAGTACGGGTGTAGGCGTACAGCAGGTACGGGGCGGTGTTGCCTTCGAAGTTCAACATCAGGTCGAAGTTGAAGCTGTAGTCGCTGGTGCGGTGCTTGGACAGGTCGGCGTACTTCACCGAGTCGATGCCCACCACCTTGGCGATGTTGCGCAGTTCGTCCTCGGCCAGTTCCGGGTTCTTTTCCTTCACCAGCGCGTAGGCGCGTTCCTGGGCTTCGGTCAGCAGGTCGATCAGCTTCACGGTGCCGCCGTCACGGGTCTTGAACGGGCGGCCGTCGGCGCCGTTCATGGTGCCGAAGCCCATGTGCTCCATGTCCATCGGGTGGGTGACGAAGCCGGCCTTGCGGGCCACGGCGAACACTTGCTGGAAGTGCAGGGCCTGGCGCTGGTCGACGAAGTACAGGGCGCGGTCGGCGGCCAGCTTGCCGCTGCGGTAGCGCACGGCGGCCAGGTCAGTGGTGGCGTACAGGTAGCCACCGTCGGCCTTGACGATGATCACCGGCAGCGGCTCGCCCTCGGCGTTCTTGAACTCGTCGAGGAACACGCACTGGGCGCCGTTGCTTTCGACCAGCAGGCCGGCGGCCTTGAGGTCGTTGACCACGTTGATCAGGTCGTCGTTATAGGCGCTTTCGCCCATCACGTCGGCCATGGTCAGCTTGACGTTCAGCAGCTCGTAGATCTTCTGGCAGTGCGACAGCGAGATGTCCTTGAACTTGGTCCACAGGGCCAGGCAGTCCGGGTCACCAGCCTGCAGCTTGACCACCAGGCCGCGGGCACGGTCGGCGAACTCTTCGGACTCGTCGAAGCGTTGCTTGGCGGCGCGGTAGAAGTTCTCCAGGTCCGACAGCTCGTCGCTGGTGATCGGGTTTTCCTGCAGGTACGCCATCAGCATGCCGAACTGGGTGCCCCAGTCGCCCACATGGTTCTGGCGGATCACGGTGTCGCCGAGGAATTCCAGCACGCGGGCCACGCCGTCACCGATGATGGTGGAGCGCAGGTGGCCGACGTGCATTTCCTTGGCCAGGTTGGGGGCCGACAGGTCGACCACCACGCGCTGGGTGGCGCCGGCCTTGCGCACGCCCAGGTGGGCGTCGGCCAGGGCGGCGTCCAGGCGGGCAGCCAGGGCCTGGGTGTTCTGGAAGAAGTTCAGGAAGCCAGGGCCGGCGATCTCGACCTTGCTGATCTGCCCGTCGGCTGGCAGGGCGGCGATCAGTTTTTCGGCCAGGTCGCGTGGTTTCAGGCCGGCCGGCTTGGCCAGCATCATGGCGATGTTGCTGGCGAAGTCGCCGTTCTTCTTGTCGCGGGCGTTTTCCACCTGGATCGCTGGCGTCAGCCCTTCAGGCAACACACCTTCCGTGACGAGTTGGGTGAGGGCTTGTTGAATCAGCTGGCGAATGGTGTCTTTCATGGTCTTCTCGTTCGACCGCATGGGCGGGCGGCGCCTGGAAGCGCGGGTGGAAAAACTGGATATTATCCGGTGCCAAGGTTGGCTTGCCAACCTTGTTTAGTGCAAGTTGTGGGAGCTGGCTTGCCAGCGAGCTTTTGGGCCTATTGAAAAACTCGCTGGCAAGCCAGCTCCCACGGTCTTTAATACAGGTCCACCGGGTCGACATCCAGCGACCAGCGCACCTGGCGGCCGCTGGGCATCTGCTCGAGCATCAGCAGCCAGCTGGCGATCAGGCGGTGCAGCGGCGCCCGGGCGCTGGCCTGCAACAGCAGCTGCGCGCGGAAGCGGCCGGCGCGGCGCTCCATGGGGGCTGGCACCGGGCCGAGCAGTTCGATGCCCGCCAGCTGCATTTGTTCCCGCAGGCGTTCGGCCTCGCTGCAGGCTTCATCCAGGAACGCTTCGGCCTGGCCCGGCTTGTGCGCCTCGGCACGCAGCAGCGCCAGGTGGGCGAAGGGCGGCAGGCCGGCGGCGCGGCGTTCGCTCAGGGCCTGCTCGGCAAAGGCGAAGTAGCCCTGTTCGGTGAGTTGCACCAGCAGCGGGTGGTCGGCCAGGTGGGTCTGGATGATCACCCGGCCGGGCTCTTCGGCGCGGCCCGCACGGCCCGCCACCTGCACGATCAGCTGGGCCATGCGCTCGCTGGCGCGGAAGTCGCCGGAGAACAGGCCGCCATCGGCATCCAGGATCGACACCAGGGTGACTCGCGGGAAGTGATGTCCCTTGGCCAGCATCTGTGTGCCCACCAGGATGCACGGCTGGCCCTTCTGGATGGTGGCGAACAGCTGGTTCATTGCGTCCTTGCGCGAGGTGCTGTCGCGGTCCACGCGCAGCACCGGGTAGTCGGGGAACAGGATGCTCAGGCGCTCCTCGGCGCGCTCGGTGCCGGCGCCCACCGGCCGCAGGTCCACGGTGTTGCACTTGGGGCAGTGGCGGGGCACGCGCTCGACGTGGCCGCAGTGGTGGCAACGCAGTTCGCCGTAGCGCTGGTGCACGGTGGTGCGCGCGTCGCAGCGCGGGCACTCCGACATCCAGCCGCAGTCGTGGCACAGCAGCGTCGGCGCGAAGCCGCGGCGGTTGAGGAACACCAGCACCTGCTGGCCGGCCGCCAGGGTCTGGCCAATGGCCTGCTGCATGGGGCCGCTGATGCCGCTGTCCAGAGGCCGGCTTTTCACGTCCAGGCGCAGGAACTTGGGCTGCTTGGCGCCGCCGGCGCGGTGTTCCAGCTTCAGCAGGCCGTAGCGGCCGGTGTAGGCGTTGTGCAGGCTTTCCAGCGACGGCGTGGCCGAGCCCAGCAGGATCGGGATGTTCTCCTGGCGCGCGCGCACCAACGCCAGGTCGCGGGCGTGGTAGCGCAGGCCTTCCTGCTGTTTATAAGAGCCGTCGTGCTCTTCGTCGATGATGATCAGGCCGGGGTGCTTCATGGGCGTGAACAGCGCCGAGCGGGTGCCGATAATAATGTCGGCCTCGCCGTCGCGCGCCGCCAGCCAGGCGTCCAGGCGCTCGCGGTCGTTGACCGCCGAATGCAGCAGGGCGATGCGCGCGTTGAAGCGCTGCTCGAAGCGCGCCAGGGTCTGCGGCCCCAGGTTGATCTCGGGGATCAGCACCAGCGCCTGCTTGCCGGCCTCCAGGGTCTCGCGGATCAGCTGCAGGTAGACCTCGGTCTTGCCGCTGCCGGTGACCCCGGCCAGCAGGAAGGCGTGGAAACTGTCGAAGCCGGCGCGCACCGCCTCGAAGGCCGCGCGCTGTTCGGGGTTCAGTGGCAGCTCGGGCTGCGCCAGCCAGTGTTCGTGGCGCACCCCGGGAGCATGCCGGCGCACCTCCACCTGCACCAGCTCTTTTTCCAGCAGCAGGTCCAGGCTGCCCTTGTTCAGGCCCAGCTTGCTCAACAGCTGGTGCGGCACACCGTGGGGGTGCTGGGCCAGGGTGGCCAGGGCCTCGCGCTGGCGAGGGGCGTTCTTGATGCGTGGGTCGTCCTGGCGCGCGTTGGGTGCGGCCAGCCAGAAGCGCTCCTGGCGTGCTTCGGCGGGCTCGCCCTGGCGCAGCAGCACCGGCAGGGCCCAGCTGAGGGTGTCGCCCAGGCTGTGCTGATAATATTGCGCGGTCCACAGGCACAGCTTGAACAGCGCCGGTGGCAGCGGGCTGACCGGGTCCAGCAGGGCCACCGCCGGCTTGAGCTTGTCGGCCGGCACGTCGCTGCTGTCGGCAACCTCGATCAGGATGCCGATCATCTCCCGACGCCCGAACGGTACGCGCAGGCGCATGCCCGGGGTGAACGCGCTGGCTGGCATGCCGGCCGGTGCCCGGTAGTCGAACAGGCGTCGCAGCGGCGAGGGCAGGGCGAGGCGCAGAATGACGTCGGGCACGCGTGGGGGCTCTCTGAAGTAGGGGGTGATTGCAGGGGCGCAGCCTACCAGACGACAGTCGGTGCAAGCGATAACTTGCGTGTTTGACAAGGTCTGATAAGATACGCGGCCTAATTACGTGCGGTATTCAACAATGGTGTTGGATGGCGGCACGCAGCCTGAGGAAGTGACCATGAAACCAGAAATTCATCCAGCGTACGAAGCCGTTGACGCCACCTGCAGCTGCGGCAACGTCATCAAGACCCGTTCGACTCTGTGCAAGCCACTGAGCCTGGACGTTTGCTCCGAATGCCACCCGTTCTACACCGGTAAGCAGAAAACTCTGGACACCGGCGGCCGTGTTGACCGCTTCCAGAAGCGTTTCGGCGGTTTCGGCGCTCGCAAGGTTTGATCTAACGATCGAGCTGGTAAAGAAAGGTGTCCTTCGGGGCACCTTTTTTTTGCCTGTTTTTTGAACAATAGAAGCTATGGATTGTTCACATAAATTAAATTAATTGTAGACAGTCGCAAGCCCCGCCGGCCGTGGCCCTGCGGCCAAAGTCCAATAGCCAGGCGCTTAAACCAAGTGACCGGCCAGTCTTGTCGCCTGTTTGCTGGGCGAGTATCCTCGGCGCTTCTAAAAGTCCATAGCACAAGCGGAACGCCAAAATGTCAGATTTGAAAACTGCCGCTCTCGAGTACCATGCCCAGCCACGTCCTGGGAAACTGAGTGTCGAGCTGACCAAACCCACCGCCACCGCCCGTGACCTGTCGCTGGCCTACAGCCCAGGTGTGGCCGAGCCGGTCCGCGAAATCGGTCGCGACCCAGAGCTGGCCTACAAGTACACCGGCAAGGGCAACCTGGTAGCAGTCATCTCCGACGGCACCGCCATTCTCGGCCTGGGTAACCTGGGCCCACTGGCTTCCAAGCCAGTGATGGAAGGCAAGGGCGTTCTGTTCAAGCGTTTCGCCGGCATTGACGTGTTCGACATCGAAGTCGACTCCGAAAGCCCGCAAGCCTTCATCGACACCGTCAAGCGTATCTCCATCACCTTCGGTGGCATCAACCTGGAAGACATCAAGGCACCCGAGTGCTTCGAGATCGAGCGCGCCCTGATCGAACAGTGCGACATTCCAGTGTTCCACGATGACCAGCACGGCACCGCCATCGTCACCGCGGCCGGCATGATCAACGCCCTGGAAATCGCCGGCAAGACCCTGGAAGACGCGAAGATCGTCTGCCTGGGCGCTGGCGCTGCAGCCATCTCCTGCATGAAGCTGCTGGTGAGCATGGGTGCCAAGGTCGAGAACATCTTCATGATCGACCGCACCGGCGTGATCCACGCTGGCCGTGACGACCTGAACCAGTACAAGGCCGTGTTCGCCCACGCCACTGACAAGCGCACCCTGGACGACGCCATCGAAGGCGCTGACGTGTTCGTCGGCCTGTCGGGCCCGAACCTGCTGAGCGCCGAGCAACTGAAGCGCATGGCGGCCAACCCGATCGTGTTCGCTTGCTCGAACCCAGATCCGGAAATCTCGCCAGAGCTGGCCCACGCCACTCGCAGCGACGTGATCATGGCCACCGGCCGTTCGGACTACCCGAACCAGGTCAACAACGTGCTGGGCTTCCCGTTCATCTTCCGTGGTGCCCTGGACGTTCGCGCCAAGCGCATCAACGAGGAAATGAAAATCGCCGCCGCCAACGCCCTGCGCGAACTGGCCAAGCTGCCGGTGCCTCAGGAAGTGTGCGACGCCTACGGCGGTATCGGCCTGGAGTTCGGCCGTGAGTACATCATTCCGAAGCCAATGGACGCTCGCCTGATCACCGTGATCTCCGACGCCGTGGCCAAGGCCGCCATCGAGACTGGCGTGGCTACCCTGCCGTACCCGAAGAACTACCCGCTGAAAAGCGTGGATGACGTGTTCAACGGCTAACCGCAGCCGGTAACAAAAAAGCCCGACTCATTGAGTCGGGCTTTTTTGTGGGTCTTGCATTATCCGTGTAGCCGCTGCCGCCAGGCTGCGCTGGCCGGCGTGAGCCCTGGAGATCTTCAGTGAAGCACAGGGCCAGCGCAGCCTGGCGGCAGCGGCTACGGGATTGGGCGCGCCTTAGAACAGATCGATAGGCGCTGACTCGTCCGCCGGCAGCGGGCTGCCAGGGGCGCTGCCGTTGCCCAGTTCGTTGACCGACGGCGGCGTGTCCTCGCTCTTGAACAGCTCGAAGTAGGCGTTCGGCGTGCTCGGCGTCGCCGCGCGGCCGCTGATCGGGTCTACGCGCAGGCTGACGATGCCTTCCGGCTCGGCCTGGGTGTGGGCCGGCTTGTCCTTCAGCGCGGCGGCCATGTAGTTCATCCAGATCGGCAGTGCCACGGTGCCACCGAACTCACGGCGGCCCAGGCTTTCAGGCTGGTCGAAGCCGGTCCACACGGTGGTCATGTAGTCGGCGTTGTAGCCCGAGAACCATGCGTCCTTGGAGTCGTTGGTGGTACCGGTCTTGCCGGCCAGGTCGCTGCGGCCCAGGGCCATGGCGCGGCGGCCGGTGCCCTTCTTGATCACGTCCTCGAGCATGCTGTTGAGGATGAACGTGGTGCGGCCATCGACCACCCGGGTGGCCACGGCTGGCGGCTCGGTCAGCGCCGGGCTGGTGGCGCCGGTGATCAGCGAGTGCTCTGGTGCGGCGACGCCCGGCGCGGTGGCGGCGGCGCTGGTGTCGGCCGGCACGCTGGGCGGGTTGGCGACGAACAGGGTGTCGCCGTTGCGGCTCTCGATCTTCTGGATCAGGTACGGCGACACTTTGTAGCCGCCGTTGGCGAAGGTGCTCCAGCCGGTCGCGATCTCGATGGGCGTGAGGGTGGCGGTACCCAGGGCCAGCGACAGGTTCGGCGGCAGGTCCTGCTTGTTGAAGCCGAAGCGGGTGATGTAGTCGATGGTCGGGTTCACGCCCAGGGCCTGCAGCACCCGGATCGACACCAGGTTGCGCGACTTGTACAGCGCTTCGCGCAGGCGGATGGGGCCCAGGAAGGTGTTGGTGTCGTTCTTCGGCCGCCAGACGTTGTCCATGTTGGCGTCGGCGAACACGATGGGGGCGTCGTTGACCAGGGTGGCCGGGGTGTAGCCGTTGTCCAGCGCCGCGCAATAGATGAACGGCTTGAAGCTGGAGCCTGGCTGGCGCTTGGCCTGCACGGCGCGGTTGTAGTTGCTCTGCTCGAAGGCGAAGCCGCCCACCAGGGCGCGGATGGCGCCGTTCTGCGGGTCAAGCGACACCAGCGCGCTCTGCACCGTCGGCACCTGGCTGAATTTCAGGGTGCCGTCCGGCTGTGGCTGCACGCGAATCAGGTCGCCCACCTGGGCCACGTCCGAAGGCTGCGCCGGGGCGCGGCCCTGGCTGTTGGTGTTGAGGAAGGGGCGGGCCCACTTCATGGTGTCCCAGGCCACGTGCTGCTGCTCGCCGTTGCGGTTGAGCACGCTCAGGCCGCCCTTGTCCACCTGGGTGACGATCGCCGGCTCCAGGCCGTTGAGCGGCCGTTGCTTGGCCAGCTCCTGCAGCCAGGCGTCGCGGGTCTTGCCCGGCAGGCGCGATTCGGGGCCGCGGTAGCCGTGGCGCTGGTCGTATTCGATCAGGCCGGCGGAGACGGCGGCGTTGGCGTCTTCCTGCAGGTTGCTGGGCACCGTGGTGGTGACGCGGAAGCCTTCGGTGTAGGCGTCGCTGCCGTAGCGGCCGACCATCTCGGCGCGGGCCATCTCGGCGATCCACGGCGCGTTCACTTCCGGGGTCGGTACGTGGTAGCTGGCGTTGATCGGCTCGGCCAGGGCGGTCTGGTACTCGTCCTCGGTGATCTTGCCCAGCTTGTACATGCGGCCCAGGATCCAGTCGCGGCGCTCCTTGGCGCGCACCGGGTTGGCCAGAGGGTTGAAGCGCGACGGCGCCTTGGGCAGGCCGGCGATCATGGCCATCTGCGCCAGGCTGATGTCGCGGATCGACTTGCCGTAGTACACCTGCGACGCGGCATCGATGCCGTAGGCGCGGTTGCCCAGGTAGATCTTGTTCACGTACAGCTCGAGAATTTCATCCTTGGTCAGCTGGCGTTCGATCTGCAGGGCCAGGAGAATCTCCGTGGCCTTGCGGGAGAAGCTACGCTCACTGCTCAGGAAGTAGTTCTTGGCCACCTGCATGGTGATGGTACTACCGCCCGTCTGAATGTGGCCGCTGCTGAACAGCTGGCCGGCGGCGCGCATCAGGCTGCTGGGATCCACACCGTAGTGATTGGCGAAATTATCGTCTTCGGCCGACAGCAGCGCTTGAATGAAGTGCGGCGGAATTTCGGCGAATTTGATTGGAGAACGGCGCATTTCGCCAAACTCAGCGATCAACTTGTTGTCGCTGCTGTACACCCGCAGCGGTATCTGTAGCTGCACGCTCTTGAGCGCGTCTACAGACGGCAGGCTGGGGCTAAGATACAGGTAGGCACCGCTCAGGCCGAGCAGCAGGCCACAGAAAACGGCGACGAAGGACCACCAGAAAAACTTCAGCAGGCGTATCAAGGCTTTTGGATTTCCAGATAAAAGAATGGGTTACGCACAAGGCACGGCGACCAGGGCAAAAGTGCTGGGCATTATAAGCATTTTTAGACACAGAGCGTTATTTGCGCTTCTGTCAAGACTGCTATTAAATGCTTCGTACTATAAGTGGTCCGTAAGTCACGGATAATGATAGGGAATCGGGCGTGCTTGGACTCTTCGGCAAGAAAGCAAATTCGCTTTTGGGGATCGACATCAGCTCGACATCGGTGAAGCTTCTGGAGCTCAGTCGCTCCGGCAACCGGTTCAGAGTCGAAGCCTACGCGGTTGAGCCCCTCCCGGCCAACGCGGTGGTGGAAAAGAACATCGCGGAGCTCGAGGGCGTGGGCCAGGCCTTGTCACGCGTGCTGGTCAAGGCCCGCACCAGCGCCAAGACCGTGGCCGTGGCGGTCGCAGGTTCCGCTGTCATTACCAAGACCATCGAGATGGACGCTGCGCTTTCCGAAGACGAAATGGAAAACCAGCTCAAGGTCGAGGCCGATCAATACATTCCCTACCCGCTTGAAGAGGTCGCCATCGACTTCGAGGTGCAGGGCTATTCGGCGCGCAACCCCGAGCGGGTGGACGTGCTGCTGGCGGCCTGCCGCAAGGAAAACGTCGAGGTGCGCGAGGCGGCCCTGGCCCTGGCTGGCCTGACCGCGCGCGTGGTCGACGTCGAGGCCTACGCCCTGGAGCGCGCTTTCGGCCTGCTGGAACCGACGCTGATGGAAGGCGAGGGCCCGCTGACCGTGGCCGTGGTCGACATCGGCGCCACCATGACCACCCTCAGCGTGCTGCACAACGGCCGCATCATCTACACCCGCGAACAGCTGTTCGGCGGCCGCCAGCTCACCGAGGAGATCCAGCGCCGCTACGGGCTGTCCATGGAAGAGGCGGGCCTGGCCAAGAAGCAGGGCGGCCTGCCTGACGACTACGTGGCCGAGGTGCTGCAGCCGTTCAAGGACGCCGTGGTGCAGCAGGTCTCGCGCTCGCTGCAGTTCTTCTTCGCTGCCGGCCAGCACAACGACGTCGACTACATCCTGCTGGCCGGTGGCACCGCCTCCATTTCCGGCCTCGACCAGCTGATCCAGCAGCGCCTGGGCACCCCGGCCATGGTCGCCAACCCCTTTGCCGACATGGCCCTGAGCAGCAAGGTCAACGCCGGCGCCCTGGCCAGTGACGCGCCAGCGCTGATGATTGCCTGCGGCCTGGCGTTGAGGAGTTTTGACTGATGGCGCGCATCAACCTGCTGCCGTGGCGCGAACAGCTGCGCGAAGAACGCAAGAAACGCTTCCTGCTGGCCCTGGCCGGCGTGGTGGTGGGCGGTGTCGGCATCATCCTGCTGGCCGACCAGTACTACAGCCATGCCATCGACCAGCAGAACGCCCGCAACGCCTACATCCAGACGCAGATCACCGCCCTGGACGAGCGCATCAAACAGATCGCCGAGCTGAAGGCGCGGCGCAAGCAGCTGATCGAGCGCATGAAGATCATCCAGGACCTGCAGGCCAACCGCCCGATCATCGGCCACCTGTTCGACCAGCTGGCGCGCACCGTGCCGGACGGGGTGTATTTCACCGACGTGAAGATGACCGACAAGAGCATTGCCGTGTCCGGCTCGGCTGAATCCAACAATCGTGTATCGGACCTGATGCGCAACATGGAAGCTTCGCCGTGGATGGCCGCCCCCAGCCTGACCGAGGTCAAGGCCAAGCCGGGCGCGGACCAGCAGCAGACCAACAGCAACAATTTCCAGCTCACGGTCCGCCAGACCTCGCCCGCCACCGAGGAGAACGCGAAATGAATTTCTCCGAATGGATGGATGGCCTGCGCAAGATCAACCTCAGCGAGCTGGACTTCAACAACCTGGGCTCCTGGCCGCCGGCGATGAAGGGTATCGCCGGGGTGCTGCTGATGGTGTTGATCCTGGCCCTTGGCTACAACTTCCACATCAGCGACATGGGTGACGAGCTGGAGCGCGCCCGCGCCCAGGAACAGACGCTCAAGGAGCAATACGCCAGCAAGGCATTCCAGGCGGCAAACCTGGAGGCCTACACCCAGCAGATGAAGGAAATGGAAATTTCCTTCGGCGCCATGCTGCGCCAGCTGCCTAGTGACACCGAGGTGCCGGGCCTGCTGGAAGACATCACCCGCACCGGCCTGGGCAGCGGCCTGGAGTTCGAGGAAATCAAGCTGTTGCCCGAGGTCACCCAGCAGTTCTACGTCGAGCTGCCCATCCAGATCACCGTGACCGGCAACTACCACGACCTGGGCACCTTCGTCAGTGGTGTGTCGAGCCTGCCACGCATCGTCACCCTGCATGACTTCGAGGTGAAGCCGGTGGTCGACGGCAACACCACGTTGCTGCGCATGAACATCCTGGCCAAGACCTACCGCTACCACGACGGTGACAAGGACAAGGGGCCGGGCCCGGCCCAGGACAAGGGAGCGGCCAAATGAGGGCAGCATGCAGCCTTGTGCTGATCGGTTTCATGGCCCTGCTTTCCGGCTGTGGCAATGGCGATTTCGATGACCTGAAAGCCTACATGGATGGCGTCAAGGCACGGCCCCGGGGGACGATCGAGCCTATCCCCAAGTTCGCCCCCTACGAGCCGTTCACCTACCAGGCCTCGGCCTTGCGCAGCCCGTTCCAGCCGCCGGTCAAGATCGACCTGGCGCACCGGCAGAAGGGCGCCAGGCAGGTCAAGCCCGATCCCACCCGGGTCAAGCAGTTCCTGGAAGGCTTCAACATCGAGCAGTTTGAAATGGTCGGTACGCTGGCCAACGAAACCGGCAAGTTCGCCCTGATGAAGGGCGCCGGTGGGGTTTACCGCATGAAGGTGGGCGACTACCTGGGCCGCAACGAAGGTCGAATCGTGTCGATCACCGATTCGCAGGTCGACGTGGTCGAGATTGTCCCCGATGGCGAGGGCGGCTGGCTGGAACGGCCGCGCACCATCACTTTGAAAGAACGCTCATAACGGGCCTGGTCACGCACGCATAGTGGAAATCGATAATGAATAGGATGCTTTCAGCCCTTGGTCTCTCGCTATGGATGGCGCTGCTTTCGCCTGCCTTGATGGCGGCCACCCTGAAAACACTGGATGTGGCGGCGTTGCCAGGGGACCGGGTTGAGCTCAAGCTGACCTTCGACGCCCCCGTGCCGGCGCCACGCGGCTACACCACCGACCAGCCGGCGCGCATTGCCCTGGACCTGCCCGGGGTGACCAACGGCCTGGCTACCAAGACCCGTGACCTGGGCGTGGGCAACGCCCGCAGCGTGACCGTGGTGGAAGCCAAGGACCGCACCCGGCTGATCGTCAACCTCACCAACCTGGCGCCCTACGGCACCCGCGTGGAAGGCAACAACCTGTTCGTGATGATTGGCCAGGGCGCCAGCAACCTGGTGGGTGGCTCGGTGGCCCGTGCCCCGGCGCCTGCCGCCGCTGCCCCGGTTGGCGCGCTGCCACGCACTGCGGTGGCCCGTGCGGCGCCGTCGCGCCCGGTGTACGGCCAGCCAGCCGGCCGCGCCATTCGCAACGTCGACTTCCAGCGCGGCGAGCAGGGCGAAGGCAACGTGGTGCTCGACCTCAGCGACCCAAGCATCAGCCCCGATATCCAGGAGCAGGGCAACAAGATCGTCCTGACCTTCCCCAAGACCCAGCTGCCTGAGCCGCTGCGCGTGCGCCTGGACGTCAAGGACTTCGCCACCCCCGTGCAGTTCGTCAACTCCACGGCCTCGGCGGACACCGCCACCGTGACCATCGAGCCGGGCGGCACCTTCGACTACTCGGTGTTCCAGACCGACAACAAGCTGACCGTCAGCGTGCGCCAGGTCACCGCCGAGGACATCGCCCGCAAGAACGCCGATCGCTTCGTGTACACCGGCCAGAAGCTGTCGCTGAACTTCCAGGACATCGACGTGCGTTCGGTGCTGCAACTGATCGCCGACTTCACCAACCTCAACCTGGTGGCCAGTGACACCGTGCAGGGCGGCATCACCCTGCGCCTGCAGAACGTGCCGTGGGACCAGGCCCTGGACCTGGTGCTCAAGACCAAGAATCTCGACAAGCGCAAGGTCGGCAACGTGCTGCTGGTGGCGCCGGCGGCGGAAATCGCCGCCCGCGAGCGCCAGGAGCTGGAGTCGCAGAAGCAGATCGAGGAACTGGCGCCGCTGCGTCGCGAGCTGCTGCAGGTGAACTACGCCAAGGCCGCCGACATTGCCAAGCTGTTCCAGTCGGTGACCAACTCCAAGACCAAGGTGGACGAGCGCGGCTCGATCACCGTGGACGAGCGCACCAACAACATCATCGCCTACCAGACCCAGGACCGCCTGGACGAACTACGCCGTATCGTCGCCCAGCTGGACATTCCGGTGCGCCAGGTGATGATCGAGGCGCGCATCGTCGAGGCCAACGTCAACTACGACAAGAGCCTGGGCGTGAGCTGGAGCGGTGCGACCAACGGCTCGGGCAGCAGCAAGTGGACCGTGGCCGGCACCCAGACCACCAGCACCAACACCTTCGTCGACCTGGGCGCCACCAGCGCCACCTCGGGCATCGGCCTGGGCTATGTGTCCAACAACCTGACCCTGGACCTGCAGCTCAGTGCCATGGAAGCCACCGGCAACGGCGAAGTGGTGTCGCAGCCCAAGGTGGTGACCTCGGACAAGGAAACCGCGCGCATCATCAAGGGCACCGAAGTGCCGTACCAGGAGTCCTCGTCCAGCGGTGCCACCTCGGTGGCGTTCAAGGAGGCCTCGCTGTCGCTGGAGGTGACCCCGCAGATCACCCCGGACAACCGCATCATCATGGACGTGAGGGTCAACAAGGATGAGCCCGATTACGCCAACGAGCTCAACGGCGTGCCGCCGATCAAGAAGAACGAAGTGAAGGCCAAGGTCCTCGTCAATGATGGCGAAACAGTGGTAATTGGCGGTGTTTTCTCCAATACCCAAACTAAAACGACAGACAAGGTGCCATTTCTCGGTGATGTGCCGTATCTTGGCCGCCTGTTTCGATCGGATACCGTGTCTGAGGCAAAAACCGAGCTGTTGGTCTTCCTCACTCCGCGTATCATGAATAACCAGGCGATTGCTGTGAGTCGTTGATTCTGTGCGAAATTTGATACTTGTTGGGCCAATGGGTGCCGGTAAGAGCACCATTGGTCGATTGCTGGCCAAAGAGCTCCGGTTACCGTTCAAGGATTCCGACAAGGAAATTGAACTGCGCACGGGTGCGAACATTCCTTGGATCTTCGATCAAGAAGGCGAAGCCGGTTTCCGTGACCGCGAGCAGGCCATGCTGGCCGAGCTGTGCGGCTATGACGGGCTGGTGCTGGCCACCGGTGGCGGCGCGGTGATGCGCGGTGAAAACCGCCAGGCCCTGCACGCCGGTGGCCGCGTGGTCTACCTGCATGCCTCCGTGGAGCAGCAGGTGGGCCGCACCGCCCGTGACCGCAACCGGCCACTGCTGCGCACCGCCGACCCTGCGGGCACGCTGCGTGCGCTGCTGGCCGTGCGCGACCCGCTTTATCGGGAAATTGCCGACCTGATCGTGGAAACCGACGAGCGGCCGCCACGCATGGTGGTGCTCGACATTCTCGAACGGCTGGCGCAGTTGCCGCCCCGCTGACGCGAATCGTCATGGAGTGCCCGCGCAAATGCGCTATCCTCGGCATCGCCCCGGCTTGCCAGCCAGGGTGCATGTCGACAAATAATAAATCCTGAGACAGGGCGACGGGCCCGGCTTCACTGTGGGGAAACATGCAGACAATCAAGGTCGAACTGGGTGAGCGCAGCTACCCGATCTACATTGGCGAAGGCCTGCTGGGCCAACCCGAGTTGCTGGCACCGCACATTGCCGGTCGTCAGGTGGCCATCGTCACCAACGAGACCGTCGGCCCCCTCTACCTGGAACAGCTGAGCCGCGCCCTGGGCGCCTACTCGGTGACTTCCGTGGCCCTGCCGGACGGCGAGGCCTACAAGAACTGGGAAACCCTGCAGCTCATCTTCGATGGCCTGCTGACCGCCCGTCATGACCGCCGCACCACCATCATCGCCCTGGGCGGCGGCGTGGTCGGTGATATGGCCGGCTTTGCCGCGGCCTGCTACCAGCGCGGCGTCGATTTCATCCAGGTGCCCACCACGCTGCTGTCCCAGGTCGATTCGTCGGTGGGCGGCAAGACCGGCATCAACCACCCGCTGGGCAAGAACATGGTGGGCGCGTTCTACCAGCCCAACGCCGTGGTCATCGACACCGCCAGCCTCAAGACCCTGCCGGCGCGCGAGCTCTCCGCAGGCCTCGCCGAGGTGATCAAGTACGGGCTGATCTGCGACGAGCCGTTCCTGGGCTGGCTGGAAGACAATGTCGACGCCCTGCGCGCGGTGGACCAGACCGCCCTGACCTACGCCATCAAGCGCTCCTGCGAGGCCAAGGCCGAAGTGGTCAACGCCGACGAGCGCGAGACCGGCGTGCGCGCCACCCTGAACCTGGGGCACACCTTTGGCCACGCCATCGAGACCCAGATGGGCTACGGCGTGTGGCTGCACGGTGAAGCCGTGGCCGCCGGCACCGCCATGGCCCTGGAAATGTCCATGCGCCTGGGCTGGATCAGCCAGCAGGCCCGCGACCGCGGCATCCGCCTGATGCAGCGCGCCGGCCTGCCGGTGGTGCCTCCGGCGGACATGACCCCCGCACAATTTCTCCAGCATATGGCCGTCGACAAGAAAGTGATCGATGGCCGCATGCGCCTGGTGTTGTTGCGTCACCTTGGCGAAGCCGTGGTGACCGACGATTATCCAACTGAAGTTCTACAAGCCACGCTGGCGGCGGATTACCGCGCCATCGCGGCTTCGCTTTGAGGTAATAGAGTTCGATGACACTGCACGCCGATGAGGCCTTTCTGGGCCACTACCAACTGGACCACGACCCCTTTGCGGCCCGTGTGCCGGGCTTCAAGTTCTTCCCCGCCCAGCGCAAGCCGGTGCTGGGGCAGCTGCACCACCTGGCGCGCTACAGCCAGCTGCTGCTGGTAGTCACCGGCCCCGAGGGCAGCGGCAAGACCCTGCTGCGCCAGGCCCTGGTGGCCAGCACCAACAAGCAGTCGGTGCAGAGCGTGGTGGTATCGGCCCGCGGCGCCGGCGACGTGGCCAGCGTACTGGCCCAAGTGGCCCAGGCGCTGAACCTGGCCAAGGCCGACACCCAGGCGATCCTCGCCCAGGTAGTACAGCTGGCCCTGACCGGCCAGGAAGTGTATTTGCTGGTGGACGATGCGGAACAACTTGAGGAATCCGCACTCGAAGCCCTGCTGACGTTGGCAGCCGGTACCCCGGAAGGCCGCCCCCACGTGTTCCTGTTCGGCGAGGCGTCGGTGATCGACGGGCTGGAGCAGCTGAGCGCCGAGCAGGAGCTGTTCCACGTTATCGAGCTGCAACCGTACAGCGTCGAGGAAACCCGCGAGTACCTGGCCCAGCGTCTGGAAGGGGCAGGGCAGGGGATCCAACTCTTTACCAATGATCAGATTGCCGACATTCACGAAAATTCCGAAGGCTGGCCCGGCGCAATCAACCAGGTCGCCCGTGATGCAATGATCGAGGCCATGATCGCTAGCCGCTCGGCGGTGAAGCGTCCATCTATGGGGTTCAAAATGCCGAAAAAACACGTACTGGCACTGACCGGGGTTGTGGTGATCGCCGTGGCTGCGGCGGCCCTGCTGCCGGGCCGCAAGTCTGCCAACGCGCCTACAGCGCCGGCTACCGAACAGGCGCAGCTGCCGCTGGGCCAGGGCACGCCGGGCAACGCCCAGCCGAACCAGGACGGCAGCAACGCCGCCATCGAGTTCGCCGGCAACTCCAAGCCCATGCCGCTGCCGCTGGTCGGCCAGTCGCAGCCCGTGATGCGTGGCCCGCTGGCCGAGGCCGCAGGTTCGGGTGATGGCGAGGAAACCACGCCAATTGCCCACGGTTCCTCGGCGCCGCCCACTGTGACCACCACCGCGCCGCCACCTGGCGTGCCGGCAGGCCCTGCAGCCACGCCAGTGCCGGTGCCAACCCCCGCGCCTGCCCCCGTGGCCGCCGCGCGCCCTGCACCGGCGCCTGCGCCTGTGCACAAGGCGCCAGTACAGGTGGCTACCGCCAAGCCCGAGCACAAGGCCGTCGAGAAGAAGCCTGAGCCCGTGGCCGCTGCCAAGCCTGCCGCAGGCGGCGCTGGCGCTGGCTGGTACAAGGGCCAGGCCGCTGGCAACTACGTGGTGCAGATCCTGGGCACCAGCAGCGAAGCCACCGCGCAGAACTACGTGAAAGAGCAGGGCGGCGAGTACCGCTACTTCAAGAAAACCCTGCAGGGCAAACCCCTGTACGTGATCACCTACGGCAGCTTCAGCAACCGCGATGCAGCGGTTGCGGCAATCAAGAACTTGCCAGCGAAGGTCCAGGCTGGTAAACCTTGGCCTAGAAGTGTCGCCAGCGTCCAACAAGACCTGGCATCGACGCGCTGAATGCCGCAAGCCCTGACCCTATGGCGGTCGGGGCCTTGTCCGGTGGCACCATCCCCGCCACCCCGCTGAGCGTCTCCTGATACGACCCCAAGCCTGCTGCGCAGAACGCGGCAGGCTTTCGTGTCCCAGACTGTCTGTGGTTACCCCCATTGCAGTCCAGGCTGATAAGCTTCAGACTCAAGCATCGTTGCTACCACAACACCTTGCTTAAAACTTATAGAATTGCGACATGATTTTGTGCGGAGTCGCCGTGCAAATTTGTGGGCGACCCTGTCGCTGTGTACAATGACCTCCCTTTTGCCCCTGCAAAGCTGGCGTACGTTCGGCGCGGTTGGTAAGCGGTTGAATTGAAAAGAAATTTGTCCCCCAAGGGGGCAGCCTGGTGAGAAAGTGTCTATGAAAACAGGTCTGTACCAACCCGATGAATTCAAGGACAACTGTGGCTTTGGGCTGATTGCCCATATGACCGGCGAACCCAGTCACCACCTGTTGCAAACAGCCATCGAAGCCCTGACCTGCATGACCCACCGCGGTGGGATCAACGCGGACGGCAAGACCGGTGACGGTTGCGGCCTGCTGATGCAGAAGCCCGATCAGTTCCTGCGCGCCGTCGCCCAGGAAACCTTCGGCGTCGAGCTGCCCAAGCAGTACGCCGTGGGCATGGTGTTCCTGAACAAGGACGACGCCCGCGCCGATGCTGCGCGCGAAAACATGAACCGCGAGATCCTGGCAGCCGGCCTGAACCTGATCGGCTGGCGCCAGGTGCCTATCGACACCAGCGTCCTGGGCCGCCTGGCTCTGGAGCGCCTGCCGAAAATCGAGCAGGTGTACATCGGTGGCGAAGGCCTGAGCGACCAGGAATTCGCGATCAAGCTGTTCAGCGCCCGTCGTCGCTCGTCCGTGGCCAACGCCGCCGACACCGACCACTACATCTGCAGCTTCTCGCACAAGACCATCATCTACAAAGGCCTGATGATGCCGGCGGACTTCACCGCCTTCTTCCCGGACATGAGCGACGAGCGCATGAAGACCGCCATCGCGGTCTTCCACCAGCGCTTCTCCACCAACACCCTGCCGAAGTGGCCGTTGGCGCAGCCGTTCCGTTTCCTCGCCCACAACGGCGAGATCAACACCATCACCGGCAACCGCAACTGGGCCCAGGCCCGTCGCACCAAGTTCGCCAACGACCTGATCCCGGACCTGGAAGAGCTGGGCCCGCTGGTCAACCGCGTGGGTTCCGACTCCTCGAGCATGGACAACATGCTGGAGCTGATGGTCACCGGCGGCATCGACCTGTTCCGTGGCGTGCGCATGCTGATTCCGCCAGCCTGGCAGAACGTCGAGACCATGGACCCCGACCTGCGGGCGTTCTATGAGTACAACTCCATGCACATGGAGCCGTGGGACGGCCCGGCCGGCGTGGTGCTGACCGAAGGTCGCCATGCCGTCTGCCTGCTGGACCGCAACGGCCTGCGCCCGGCCCGCTGGGTGACCACCAAGAACGGCTACATCACCCTGGCGTCGGAAATCGGCGTGTGGAACTACAAGCCTGAAGACGTCGTGGCCAAGGGCCGCGTCGGCCCGGGCCAGATCTTCGCCGTGGACACCGAAACCGGCCAGATCCTCGACACCGATGCCATCGACAACCGCCTGAAGTCGCGCCACCCGTACAAGCAGTGGCTGCGCAAGAGCGCCCTGCGCATCCAGGCCACCATGGAAGACAACGACCACGGGTCGTCCTTCTATAACCCCGAGCAGCTCAAGCAGTACATGAAAATGTACCAGGTCACCTTCGAGGAGCGTGACCAGGTGCTGCGCCCGCTGGGCGAGCAGGGCTACGAGGCCGTGGGCTCCATGGGCGACGACACGCCGATGGCGGTGCTGAGCCAGCGCGTGCGCACCCCGTACGACTATTTCCGCCAGCAGTTCGCGCAGGTCACCAACCCGCCGATCGACCCGCTGCGCGAAGCGATCGTGATGTCCCTGGAAATCTGCCTGGGCGCCGAGCGCAACATCTTCCAGGAGTCGCCTGAGCACGCTTCGCGCGTGATCCTCAGCTCGCCGGTCATTTCCCCGGCCAAGTGGCGCTCGCTGATGAACCTCGACCTGCCAGGCTTCGAGCGGCAGATCATCGACCTGAACTACGACGAAAGCGTGGGCCTGGAAGCGGCCGTGCGCAACATCGCCGACCAGGCCGAAGAAGCCGTGCGTGCCGGCCACACCCAGATCGTGCTCAGCGACCGTCACATTGCCCCGGGCAAGCTGCCGGTTCACGCCTCGCTGGCCACCGGCGCGGTGCACCACCGCCTGACCGAGAAAGGCCTGCGTTGCGACAGCAACATCCTGGTGGAAACCGCCACGGCACGCGACCCGCACCACTTCGCGGTGCTGATCGGCTTCGGCGCCTCGGCGGTCTATCCGTTCCTGGCCTACGAAGTGCTGGGCGACCTGATCCGTACCGGTGAAGTGCTGGGCGACCTCTACGAGGTGTTCAAGAACTACCGCAAGGGCATCACCAAGGGCCTGCTGAAGATCCTGTCGAAGATGGGCATCTCCACCGTGGCCTCGTACCGCGGTGCGCAACTGTTCGAGGCCATCGGCCTGTCCGAGGAAGTCTGCAACCTCAGCTTCCGTGGCGTGCCAAGCCGCATCAAGGGCGCGCGCTTCGTCGACATCGAAGCCGAACAGAAAGCCCTGTCCGTCGAAGCCTGGAGCGCGCGCAAGCCGATCCAGCAAGGCGGCCTGCTGAAGTTCGTGCACGGTGGCGAATACCACGCCTACAACCCTGACGTGGTCAACACCCTGCAAGCCGCCGTGCAGCAGGGCGACTACGCCAAGTTCAAGGAATACACGTCGCTGGTGGATAACCGCCCGGTGTCGATGATCCGCGACCTGTTCAAGGTCAAGGAAGCGGCCACGCCGCTGTCGATCGACGACGTCGAGCCGCTGGAAGCCATCCTGCAACGTTTCGACTCGGCGGGTATCTCGCTGGGTGCGCTGTCGCCCGAGGCTCACGAAGCCCTGGCCGAAGCCATGAACCGTCTGGGCGCGCGCTCCAACTCCGGTGAGGGCGGCGAAGACCCGGCCCGCTATGGCACCATCCGCAGCTCCAAGATCAAGCAGGTGGCCACCGGCCGTTTCGGTGTTACCCCCGAATACCTGGTCAACGCCGAAGTGCTGCAGATCAAGGTAGCCCAGGGCGCCAAGCCGGGCGAGGGCGGCCAACTGCCAGGCGGCAAGGTCAACGGCCTGATCGCCAAGCTGCGCTACGCGGTACCGGGCGTGACCCTGATCTCGCCACCGCCGCACCACGACATCTACTCCATCGAAGACTTGTCGCAGCTGATCTTTGACCTGAAACAGGTCAACCCGGCCGCACTGGTTTCGGTGAAGCTGGTGGCCGAGGCAGGCGTTGGCACCATCGCCGCTGGCGTGGCCAAGGCCTATGCCGACCTGATCACCATCTCCGGCTATGACGGCGGTACCGGTGCCTCGCCACTGACCTCCATCAAGTACGCGGGCGCACCGTGGGAGCTGGGCCTGGCCGAGACCCACCAGACCCTGCGCGGCAACGACCTGCGCGGCAAGGTGCGGGTACAGACCGACGGCGGCCTGAAAACCGGCCTGGACGTGATCAAGGCAGCCATCCTGGGCGCCGAGAGCTTCGGCTTCGGCACCGCGCCGATGATCGCCCTGGGCTGCAAATACCTGCGCATCTGCCACCTGAACAACTGCGCCACCGGCGTAGCCACCCAGAACGACAAGCTGCGCAAGGACCACTACATCGGCACCGTCGACATGGTCATCAACTTCTTCACCTACGTGGCAGAAGAGACCCGTGAATGGCTGGCCAAGCTGGGCGTGCGCTCGCTGGGCGAGCTGATCGGCCGTACCGACCTGCTCGACGTGCTGGAAGGCCAGACCGCCAAGCAGAACCACCTGGACCTGACCCCGCTGCTGGGCAGCTCGCACATTCCGGCCGACAAGCCGCAATTCTGCGAAGTGGACCGCAACCCGCCGTTCGACCAGGGCCTGCTGGCCGAGCAGATGGTGGAAATGGCCAAGGGCGCCATCGCTGCCAAGTCCGGCGGCGACTACAGCCTGGACATCTGCAACTGCGACCGTTCGATCGGTGCCCGTATCTCGGGTGAAATCGCCCGTGCCTACGGCAACCAGGGCATGGCCAACGCGCCTGTGACCTTCCGCTTCAACGGCACCGCAGGCCAGAGCTTCGGCGTGTGGAACGCCGGTGGCTTGAACATGTACCTGGAAGGCGACGCCAACGACTACGTGGGCAAGGGCATGACCGGCGGCAAGCTGGTGATCGTTCCGCCCAAAGGCAGCCCGTTCAAGACCCAGGACAGCGCCATCATCGGCAACACCTGCCTGTACGGCGCCACGGGCGGCAAGCTGTTCGCCGCCGGTACCGCGGGCGAGCGCTTCGCCGTGCGTAACTCCGGTGCCCACACCGTGGTGGAAGGCACTGGCGATCACTGCTGCGAATACATGACCGGTGGTTTTGTCTGCGTGTTGGGCAAGACCGGCTACAACTTCGGCTCCGGGATGACCGGTGGTTTCGCCTACGTGCTGGACCTGGACAACAGCTTCGTTGACCGCGTCAACCACGAACTGGTGGAAATCCAGCGCATCAGCGGCGAAGCGATGGAGGCCTACCGCAGCCACATCGAACGCGTGCTGGCCGAATACGTGGCAGAAACCGATAGCGAGTGGGGCCGTAACGTCTGGGAAAACCTGGACGACTACCTGCGCCGTTTCTGGTTGGTCAAGCCCAAGGCTGCCAGCTTGAAATCGTTGCTCACCAGCACCCGTGCCAACCCCCAGTAACAGCAGCTGCAAGCTTTGAGCTGCAAGCTGCAAGCTGGGCAGTGTTGAGTGTTGCGGAACGTGATTGTCTTGCAGCTTGGAGCTTGTAGCTCGAAGCTGCAGTTAAGAGGTTTTAAAAATGGCTGAACGTCTGAATAATGACTTCCAGTTCATCGAGGTCGGGCGCAAGGATCCGAAGAAGAAACTGTTGCGTCAGCGCAAGAAAGAGTTCGTGGAAATCTACGAACCCTTCAAACCCCAGCAGTCGGCCGACCAGGCCCACCGCTGCCTGGGTTGCGGTAACCCGTACTGCGAATGGAAGTGCCCGGTGCACAACTTCATTCCCAACTGGCTGAAGCTGGTGGCCGAGGGCAACATCCTCGCCGCCGCCGAGCTGTCGCACCAGACCAACACCCTGCCTGAAGTGTGCGGCCGGGTGTGCCCGCAAGACCGCCTGTGCGAGGGGGCCTGCACCCTCAACGACGGTTTCGGCGCGGTGACCATCGGTTCGGTGGAGAAGTACATCACCGACACCGCGTTCGCCATGGGCTGGCGCCCGGACATGTCCAAGGTCAAGCCAACCGGCAAGCGCGTCGCCATCATTGGCGCCGGCCCCGCTGGCCTGGGCTGCGCCGACGTGCTGGTGCGCGGTGGCGTGACCCCGGTGGTGTTCGACAAGAACCCGGAAATCGGTGGCCTGCTGACCTTCGGCATCCCCGAGTTCAAGCTGGAAAAGACCGTGCTGAGCAATCGTCGCGAAGTCTTCACCGGCATGGGCATCGAGTTCCGCCTGAACACCGAGGTGGGCAAGGACGTGACCATGGAGCAACTGCTCGAGGAATACGATGCCGTATTCATGGGCATGGGCACCTACACCTACATGAAGGGCGGCTTCCCGGGCGAAGACCTGCCGGGCGTGCACGACGCGCTGGACTTCCTGATCGCCAACGTCAACCGCAACCTGGGCTTTGAAAAGTCGCCGGAAGACTTCGTCGACATGAAGGGCAAGAAGGTCGTGGTACTGGGCGGCGGCGACACCGCGATGGACTGCAACCGCACCTCCATCCGCCAGGGCGCCAAGGCCGTTACCTGTGCCTACCGCCGTGACGAGGCGAACATGCCGGGCTCGCGCAAAGAGGTGAAGAACGCCAAGGAAGAAGGCGTGAAATTCCTCTACAACCGCCAGCCTATCGCCATCGTCGGCGAAGACAAGGTCGAAGGCGTCAAGGTTGTCGAGACCCGTCTCGGCGAGCCTGACGCCCGTGGCCGTCGCAGCCCCGAGCCGATCCCCGGTTCCGAAGAGATCATCCCGGCCGACGCCGTGGTCATCGCCTTCGGCTTCCGTCCAAGCCCGGCGCCGTGGTTCGAGCAGTTCAGCATCCAGACCGACAGCCAGGGCCGCGTCGTGGCCCCGGAACAGGGCAAGTTCAAGCACCAGACCAGCAACCCGAAGATCTTCGCCGGTGGCGACATGGTCCGCGGTTCTGACCTGGTGGTGACGGCCATCTTCGAAGGCCGCAACGCCGCCGAAGGGATCCTGGATTACCTGGAAGTCTGATCCGATACCGCGTCGTACCATTCGTGGGCAGAGCCCGCTCCCACAGGGGCCAGTACATGCCCTGTGGGAGCGGGCTCTGCCCGCGAAGCGTTTATAAACGCCGCGGCAAATCGCCTCGATAGATAAAAGGCACGGCACACGCCGTGCCTTTTGCGTTCCAGTCTGGGAAAATGCTGGCACTTATCTGCCGGATGCTCCCATGACTGCCCTGAAGAACGACCGTTTCCTTCGTGCCCTGCTCAAGCAACCCGTCGACGTCACCCCCGTGTGGATGATGCGTCAGGCCGGTCGCTACCTGCCTGAATACCGCGCCAGCCGCGCCAAGGCCGGTGATTTCATGAGCCTGTGCATGAACCCGGCGTTCGCCTGCGAAGTCACCCTGCAACCGCTGGAACGCTACCCGCTGGATGCGGCCATCCTGTTCTCCGACATCCTCACCATCCCCGATGCCATGGGCCAGGGCCTGTACTTCGAGACCGGCGAAGGCCCGCGCTTCAAGAAAGTGGTCAGCACCCTGGCCGACATCGAGGCGCTGCCGATCCCCGATCCGCAAAAGGACCTGGGCTACGTGATGGACGCCGTCAGCACTATCCGCCGCGAGCTCAACGGCCGCGTGCCGCTGATCGGCTTCTCGGGCAGCCCCTGGACCCTGGCCACCTACATGGTCGAAGGCGGCTCGTCGAAAGACTTCCGCAAGACCAAGGCCATGCTCTACGACAACCCGCACGCCATGCACCTGCTGCTGGACAAGTTGGCCCAGTCGGTCACCAGCTACCTCAACGGCCAGATCCTGGCCGGCGCCCAGGCCGTGCAGATCTTCGACACCTGGGGCGGCAACCTGTCGGCCGCGGCGTACCAGGAGTTCTCGCTGGCTTACATGAAGAAAATCGTCAGTGGCCTGATCCGCGAACACGAAGGCCGCAAGGTGCCGGTCATCCTGTTCACCAAGAACGGCGGCCTGTGGCTGGAAAGCATCGCCGACGCCGGCGCCGACGCGCTGGGCCTGGACTGGACCTGCGACCTGGGCGAAGCCCGCCGCCGCGTGGGCAACAAGGTGGCCCTGCAAGGCAACATGGACCCCACCGTGCTGTACGCCAAGCCCGAAGCCATCCGCGCCGAAGTGGCGCGCATCCTGGCCAGCTACGGCAACGGCACTGGCCACGTGTTCAACCTGGGCCACGGCATCACCCCGGAAGTGGACCCGGAGCATGCAGGCGCGTTCATCAACGCGGTGCATGAGTTCTCGGCGCAGTACCACCAGTAACGTCATTACTGACGATTGCTAAGGACTTTTCCTTCAAGCATTAGGAAACGTCTGACAGTAGCGTCCTAGGACGCCTCCGTACACTCGTCCCTCTTCTGATCTGAACAGGGACGTACTGTCATGAAACGTATCTTCACACCCGGTGCAGTGCTGGCGGCTGCCGGCATCGCACTGCTGGCCAGCCAGCAGGCGGCCGCCCACGGTTACATGAGCTATCCCTCCTCACGGGCCAAGCTGTGCCAGGACCGCCTGAACACCGATTGCGGTGGCGCGCAATATGAGCCCCATAGTGTCGGCGAAACCCTCAAGGGCTTTCCCGCCACTGGCCCGGCCGACGGCAAGCTGGCCAGCGGCCCGGACCGCTTCGGCGCCATGGACGCCCAGTCGGCAACGCGCTGGCACAAAACTGAAATCACCGACCGCGACATCGCCTTCGACTGGCGCTTCACCGCCGCCCACCCCACCACGGGCTGGGAGTATTTCATTACCCAGCCAGGCTGGAACCCCAACGAGCCGCTGACTCGCGCAAGCTTCGACCTGACGCCGTTCTGCACCGTGGCCTTCGGCGGCGGCTTTCCTACCGGCGGTTCGAACGCCAACCCTGGTGACCTGGGGCAGAAGCATTCATGCACCCTGCCTGCCGACCGCCAGGGCTACCACGTGATCCTGGGCGTGTGGACCGTGCATGACACCGGCAATGCCTTCTACAACGCCGTGGACGTGGACATCCAGACCGACCCCTATGACGATGGCTGGAAAAAGGTCGGCTCGTTCGCGCCGCTGCCTCAGCTGATCGCCGGTGACCAGGTGACGGCGCGCGCCTTCAGCAGTGCCGGGGAAAGCACCGATTATTCGGTGTCGCTGGAGATCGCCAGCAACGAACAGGGCCAGCAGGACAACTGGAGCCTGGCGCTGGCGCAGAAACTCAACGCCGCGCACCCGCTGGTGCGGGCCGGCCAGCGCAACGCAGAGGGCGTGATTGAAGCCCAGCGTGGCATGAACCTGCTCTACGCCCAGCCCGAGAGCGACGTGGTCAGCTACCAGATGGACTTCCAGCTGGTGGGTGACCCGCAGGCCTACGCGCGCCTGGAAGACCTGCAGCCCGAGTATGAACTGCAGCAGGGCCGGGTCGACGTTGACCTGAAGGTGGCCACCAACCGTAAGCTCAACGTCGACGTCACCCTGTTCGATGCCGAGCACAAGGCGGTGGGCAGCGTGCAGCAGGTGATCGATGCCACCACCGCGCCGCTGCGCATTGCCGTGCGCTCGAGCCCCGGTGCCCACCAGGCCAAGCTGATTGCGCGCAGCTACGATGGCCGTATCAACCTGCAGGCGCTGCACGACCTGACGTTGACCGGCGAGGCGGGCGGGGCTGATTACGACTACGTCTACGGCGAAGGCGTCGAGCATTACAAGGGCGGTACCACGGTGCTGCAGACCAACGGCAAGGTCTACCGTTGCCTGTCCGACCAGCTCATGAGCTGGTGCCAGGACACCTCGCCCATTCATTACTCGCCGGGGATCGGCCACGCCTGGCAAGAGGCGTGGGAAGAGCTCTGATCCTTGATGCCGACCTGCCGGGTAAATACTTGCCCGGCAACCTGCCTGAGTTGAGTTTCCATGACCCTACGTGTTTTCACCCCCCTGCAGGTCACCCTGCACTGGCTTTCGGCCGCCGTGATCTTGTGGGCGCTGTGCAGTGGCTTCCTGGTTGCCTTTGCTGATCTGCCGGCCCCGATCAAGAGTTGGATCAGTGGTTTCAACGTTTCGTTGACGACCTTGCTGACCCCGCTGTTTGCCCTGCGCATGGCCCTGGCCTGGCGCCACCGGCACCGGTGCGTGAAGGCCCCGGGCTTGATGGGCCATTTGGCGCGCCAGGCCCATCGTGCCTTGTACGCCGTTACCGCGCTGGTGCTGCTGACCGGGGTGCTGATGATGGATCGTGACATTGAAGTCTTTGGCCTGCTGCGCCTGCCCGCGCTGGTAGACGACCCGCTGGTGTTGCGGCGCTATCATGCTATCCACCTAAATGCCTGCGTGGTGCTCGCAGGCTTGCTGGTGGCGCACCTGGGCGCTGTGGTCATGCACCACTGGCGCCGCACGCCAGTGCTGCAGCGGATGTGGTTTTGATGGCCAGGCCCGCTGCGCTGCTTCAATTCCTTGCGCCCTTGGTGGTGGTGGGCTGGGCGGGCTGGCAAGGTGTGCAGGAGTATCACCTGCGCTTGCTGCCTGTCCCTGCGCCGCCCTTGACCATGCCATCACCGGCGCCTGGCACTTTCGATGGCGGGGACATCGCCCTGCTGTTCGGCCTGGGGCCGCAAGCGCCCGCCGGTGAACCTGTTGCAAGCCATGACGTGAAGGCCATTCTGGCCGCCCGCGATGGCCAGGGCGTGGCCTTGATTGCCAGCGCGGGCCAGCAGCACCTGTATCGCGTGGGCGATGCCCTGCCATCGGGCGCGGTGGTGCGACGTATCGAGCCTGGCCGGGTCATCATCTGGCACGCTCGCCGTGAGCACATTCTCAGCCTGGCGGCCGCGCCGGCCTGGCTGGCCACCCGCGCGCCCGAAGAGGCGGTGCCACGTCATCTGCGCCAGGGTGGCAGGCCATGAAGCGCTGGCTTTGCCTGGTTGCCCTGGGCGTCTGCGGCCTGTGCCTGGCGCAGGATGAGCACTGGTACCTGAGCATGAAGGATGCCGAGCTGCGCGACGTGGTGCAGGAGATGTCCGCCATCCTGGGCACCACTATCGTCATCGATTCGCGGGTGAAGGGCCGCATCAGCGTGCACTCGGACCGCGAGTTGGACCGCGCGGGTGTGCGCGAACTGTTTTATTCCGTGCTCGACACCCATGGCTTTGCGGCGGTGGCCGATGGTGAGCAGTTGCTGATCGTGCCGGCCAGCGAGGCCAAGGGGCGCTCGGGCAGTGAGGGCCGCAGCCAATTCGTCACCCGCGTGGTGCCCTTGGGCGCTGCCAGCGCGGCGGACCTGGCAGCGTTGTTGCGCCCGCTGGTCTCCGCCAACGGCTACCTGGGCCCTTCGGCCTCGGCCAATGCCCTGGTCATCACCGACGCGTCGCGCAACGTGCAGCGCCTGGTGGACATCGTGCAACGCCTCGACACCGGCGCCAACCTCGCCCACGACGTGGTCGAGCTGCGCCAGGGGCTGGCGACCGAGGTGGCCAGGGTCATCGAGCAATCCCTGGGCAAGGTGGGCAGCGAGGCCGGCAGCCAGGTGCTGGCCGACCCGCGCAGCAACCGCCTGATCATCATCGGCACCCAGCCGGCTCGCCAGCGCCTGGTGCAACTGGCTCGCTCGCTGGATACCGACGCCAGCCAGAAGACCGACAATTCACGGGTGGTCCGCCTGCGCCATGGGGATGCCGCACAGTTGGCCGAAGTGCTCGATGGCATCGCCCAGCAGATGGGCCAGGCCGTGCCAGCCGGGGCCGGCAAGGCCACGTTCAAGGCTGGGGGCGAGGTGATGGTGCGGGCCGACCAGAGCCAGAACGCCCTGGTGCTGATTGCGCCACCCCTGCAGCTGGACACCCTGGCGCGCATCATCGAGCAGTTGGACCAGCCGCGGGCACAGGTACTGATTCACGCAGCCATCGTCGAGATATCCGGCGACGTCAAGGAGGCCCTTGGCGTGCAGTGGGCGTTCAGTGGTGGCAGTGCGGGCGGTGCCATCAATTTCCCTGGCACAGGTATCAGCATTGGTTCGTTGCTGGGCAAGGGCGAAGTGAACCTACCGGAAGGGGCCGTGCTGGGGGCCGGCGGCGATCGTTTCGGCGTGCTGGTCAGCGCCCTTGCCAGCAGCAGCCACAACAACCTGCTGTCCACCCCCAGCCTGCTGACGCTGGACAACCAGCCTGCGGAAATCCTGGTGGGGCAGAACGTCCCATTCCAGACCGGTTCCTACACCACATCCGGTAATGGAGCCGACAACCCGTTTACCACGGTCGAGCGCAAGGACGTTGGTATCAGCCTGAAGATACTCCCGCATATCAACGAAGGGGCCACCTTGCGGCTGGAGGTGGAGCAGGAAAACTCCGAGATCGCCACGGTCGCCACCGGCAGCAAAGACCTGATCACCAACAAGCGCGCGCTCAAGAGCACCATCCTGGCCGACGACGGCGAAATTATCGTCATTGGCGGGCTGATCAAGGACAGCCTGCGCCACCAGGAGTCGGGCGTGCCGCTGTTGCGCAGCATTCCCTGGCTGGGCGGTTTGTTCCGTTGGCGCAGCGAGGTGAAGGAAAAAACCAACCTGATGGTGTTCTTGCGCCCCACCATCGTGCGCGGCACGGACACCCTGGCGCGGTTCAGCCAGGGTAGCTACGACCAGTTGCGTGGCCCCGGCGACGGCTCGCCGCTGCTGCCCGGGCGCCTCGACCAGGTACTTGACGCGCCTACCGTAGACCTGCGGCGACGCAAGGGGGACGCGCCATGACCGTCCTGCCGTTCGCCTTCGCCCAGCGCTTTGGCGTGCTGCTGCAGGGCAATGGCCTGTGGGTTCGCGAGGATGCGCCATTGACTGCCATTGCCGAGGGCTTGCGGCTGATGCCGGCAGGTGGCGCCTTGCAGGTGGTCAACAGCGCGGACTTCGCCGCGCGCCTGGCGCAGTGTTATCAACGTGGCCAAAGCGCCGCCGAGCAAATGGCCCAGGGCCTGGACGGCGACCTGGACCTGCTGCGGGTAGCCGAGGCGCTGCCACGTACGGCGGATCTGCTGGAGCAGGAAGGGGACGCGCCGATCATCCGCCTGATCAATGCGCTGCTTGGCCAGGCAGTGCGGGAGAAGGCTTCGGACGTGCACCTGGAAACCTTCGAGCACAGCCTGGTGGTGCGCCTGCGCATCGATGGCCAGTTGCGCGAAGTGTTGCGGCCACGGCGCGAGTTGGCCAGCCTGCTGGTGTCACGGATCAAGGTCATGGCTCGGCTGGATATCGCCGAGCGCCGCTTGCCCCAGGACGGGCGCATGGCCTTGCGCCTGGCGGGGCACGAGGTGGACGTGAGGGTCTCGACCTTGCCTTCCGCCCACGGCGAACGGGTGGTGCTGCGCCTGCTCGACAAGCAGGCCGGCCACCTCGACCTGGCGGCCCTGGGCATGGCCAGCGACACCCTCGCGCGTTGGCACGACGTGCTCGCGCGGCCCCACGGCATCGTGCTGGTGACCGGCCCGACCGGCTCGGGCAAGACCACCAGCCTGTATGCAGCGTTGCAGCAGCTCAACGACAGCACGCGCAACATCCTCACCGTCGAGGACCCGGTTGAATACCACCTGCCCGGTATCGGCCAGACCCCGGTCAACCCCCGTGTGGACATGACCTTTGCCCGTGGCCTGCGAGCCATCCTGCGCCAGGACCCGGACGTGGTCATGGTCGGCGAGATCCGCGACGCCGAGACTGCCCAGGTGGCGGTGCAGGCGTCGCTGACCGGGCACCTGGTGCTGTCCACCCTGCACACCAACAGCGCGACCAGTGCCGTTACCCGCCTGCTGGACATGGGCGTTGACGCCTACCTGCTGGCTTCGTCACTGACCGCCGTGCTGGCCCAGCGGCTGGTGCGCACGTTATGCCCGGCCTGCAAGGTGGCCTATGTCGCACAACCGCCTGAGCTTGCCCGCCTGGCCTTGCCGCCGGGCAGCCAGCAACAGCTCTGCCGCGCCCATGGCTGCGACGACTGCCTGCAAGGCTACCGTGGGCGGCAGGGCATCTATGAGCTGTTGGTCATGGATACCCGCTTGGCTGCGCTTGTACATGCCGGGGCTGCCGAGGGCGAGTTGCTCAAGGTGGCGCGCCAGGCGGCGCCCAGCCTGTTCGACGATGGTCGGCGACTGGTGCTGGCCGGCCAGACCAGCCTCGACGAGCTGTTGCGCGTCAGCCGGGAAGATTGACCATGGCGCTTTTCAATTACCGTGCCCGAGGTGCCAACGGCCGCTTGCAGCGCGGCGAGCAAGCGGCCGATAGCGCCCGCCACGCTCGGCAATTACTGCGCGAGCGCGGCCTGGCCGTGGAGCACATGCAACCTGCGCAGCAACGCCGCCGGGGCGGTGGCTTGAGCGCGGGCCAATTGGCCCTGTTCACTCGCCAATTGGCCACCCTGGTACAAGCCTCGCTGCCGCTGGAAGAGGCCCTGGCCGCGGTGGCCGCGCAAAGCGCAAGGCCAGGGCAGGCGAGCCTGGTCCAGGCGCTGCGCCTGCACATCATCGCCGGGCACGGCCTGGCGCAGGCGCTGGCCTGTCACCCGGGCAGTTTTCCTGAACTGTACCGCGCCGCTGTGGCCGCAGGCGAAAGCTGCGGCCACCTGGGCGCGGTGCTTGAGCAACTGTCCGACTACACCCAGGCGCGCCTGCAGGCACGCCAGCGCATCCAGATGGCGCTGGTCTATCCCTTGATCCTGCTGCTGGCGTCCATGGCCATTGTGCTATTCCTGCTGGGCTTCGTGGTGCCCGACGTAGTGGCGATGTTCGCCGACAGCGGCCAGGCGCTGCCCTGGTTGACGCGTGCGCTGATCGTGGTCAGCGACGCAGTGGCCGATCACGGCGGGGTTGGCCTGCTGCTGGGCGTCATGGCCGGAGTGGCGGCGGCCCTTGCCCTGCGCCGGCCTGGCGTGCGCCTGCGTTGGCACCAGTGGCTGCTGCGCGTGCCGCTGCTCGGCACCACGGTGCGTGCCATGGAAGCGGCACGTTTTGCCAGCACCCTGGCCATCCTCGGCCACAGTGCCGTGCCGTTGCTGGATGCCTTGCGCACGGCGGCCAGCGTGGTCGGCAACCTGAGCATGCGCGCGCGCCTGTTGCTGGTGGCCGAGGCCGTGCGCCAGGGCACCAGCCTGACCAGCGCCCTGGGCCAGGCGGGCGACCTGCCGCCGATGATGCTGCACATGATCGCCTGTGGCGAACGGGTCGGGGAGCTCAACCCCATGCTCGAACGCGCCGCGCAACAGCAGGAAAGGCAGCTGGCCGCACAACTGGCCTTGCTGGCCAGCCTGTTCGAACCCCTGATGCTGGTGGTGATGGGCAGCGTCGTGCTGCTGATCGTCATGGCCATCCTGCTGCCCATTCTCAGCCTCAACCAACTGGTGACCTGATGCGAACCCGGCAACGTGGCTTTACGTTGATAGAAATCATGATCGTGGTGGTGATCATCGGCGTGCTCGGCGCCCTGGTGGTGCCGCAATTCATGAGTAGGCCCGACCAGGCCAAGGCCACTGCAGCGCGCAGCGACCTGCAAGCCATCGCCACGGCGCTGGAAATGTACCGGCTCGACAACCACGGCTACCCCTCGACGCAGCAGGGGTTGCAGGCCCTGGTGCAGCGCCCGCTGGGGCAACCCGAGGCGCGCGCCTGGAACCCCCAGGGCTATTTGCGCCAGGTGCCGGTAGACCCCTGGGGCACGGCCTACCAGTACCGCAGCCCCGGGCAGCGTTCGCCTGGGCACTATGACCTGTACTCCCTGGGCGCCGATGGCGCGCCGGGTGGGGACGGCGTGGCGGCCGAGATCGGCAATTGGCAGCAGCCATGAGCCGTCTGGCCACTCGTGGTTTTACCCTGCTCGAAACCCTGGTGGTCATTGTGCTGCTGGGCGTGCTGCTGGGAATGGCCACCTTGGTTGCCGGGCCTTCGACGGGCCGGCAGGCCCGCGACCAGGCCACGGGCCTGCTGCAGGTGCTGCACGCGGCGCGTGAAGCCGCCGTGTTGGATGGGCGTGAATATGGGCTGCTGTTCAGGCACGACAGCTATCGCCTGCTGCGTTTGCAGCCCGATGGCTGGCAGCCGGTAGCGCCTTTGCGCAGCGCCGGCAGCTTGCGCTGGACGCTGGCGCAAGGCGGCCTGCCGGTGGCACTGGGGCCGGAACAGGATGTGCCACAGGTGTGGCTGCTCACCAGTGATGAGTACAGCCCCTTCGAGCTGCAGCTTGAGGCCGACGGCAAACCGCTGGTGGCCATCATTGGCGATGGCCTGAACGAGCCTGCCTGGCATGAGTAATGAGCGCGGGTTCACCTTGCTGGAAATGATGGTGGCGCTGGCGGTGTTTGCCGCGCTGGCGACCGCCGTGCTGGGTGCCAGCCAGTTCAGCTTGCGCCAGGCCAGCCACTTGCAGGAGCGCCAGTTTGCCCAGTGGATCCTGGACAACCATCTGGCGCAGGTGTGGCTGGAGGCCGGTGGGCCGGGCAGCCTGGACGTACAGCGCATCGATTTTGCCGGGCGCCGCTGGCAGCTGCAGGCACGCCACGAGGGCGATAGCCTGCACCTGCAGCTGCGCTTGGAAGGTGACGAGAGCACCCTGCATACCTTGCACGCGTGGGTGCCCCGAGGTGGCTAGGCAACGGGGCTTTACCCTGCTGGAAATGCTGATCGCCCTGGCGCTGTTTGCCCTGTTGGGCGTGGCCTGCTGGCGCCTGTTCGACACGGTAGTGCGCGCCCAGCGCGCCAGTACCGAACAGGCCCAGGCGCTGCGCGGCCTGCAACGTGCGTTGGCGGTGGTGGAGCGTGACGTGTTGCACGTTGATCCTCGCTCCTTGCGCTTGGCTTCGGGGAGCCTGCAGCTGATACGGGGTAACTGGCCAGCCCCTGCATCCTTGCAGCGCAGCGAATTTCAGGATGTGCGGTACCAGCTGGCGCAGGGCGCGCTGCTGCGCACGGGGTTACAGCCCCAGGCCCAGCGCCTGCTGGCCGGTGTCGAGCAACTGCAGTGGCGCGTGCGCGACCACGAGGGTCACTGGCATCTGCGCTGGCCCAGTGGTGGTACGCGCCGGCCGGTGGCGCTGGAGCTGAGCCTGTCCACCACTCGCCATGCCAATGTACGACGCCTGTGGTTGCTGCCGGTTGGGCCGCCATGAAGCAGGGGCAGGCAGGGATGGCATTGATTACCGTGCTGCTGGTCATGGGGCTGGCGCTGTTGCTGACGGCAGCGATGTTACGTGAGCAACGGCTGATGGTGCGCAGCAGCGCCCTGCAGTTGCACACCCTGCAACTGCGTCAGTGGGTGATCAGCGCAGAGGGCTGGGCCAAGGCGCAACTGCCGCGCCAGCCTGGCCCCGTGGCCAGCGGCCAGCAGTGGGCGCTGACGCAGCCGCCATGGCGTGCGCCGGGTGGGCTTGTGGAAGTGGCCATCGAAGACTTGGCTGGGCGGGTAAACACACCCTCGCAGGGGCCATCCCTCAGTGACAGGCACAATCCCCAGGTCAGCCATCTGCCACGGCATGTGGGGTTGAACATCAATACCGCGAGCCTGGATTCGATGCTGGCAAGCGGCCTTGCCCCGGAGGTGGCCCGGCGGTTGATCGCCGAACGGCCCCGCGGTGGCTATTCCAGCGTCAAAGCCGCTTTCAACGGGCAGGTGCCGACGGCGCCAGCCTTGAGCGTGACCAGCCGTTGGTTTCAGGTACGGGTGCGCGCGACCCTGGGCGACCATGGCCTGCTGCTGGTCAGCGATTTCGAACTGGCACGCAACGGTCGTGAACCGCTGCTGCGGCAAAGGCGGCTGTTACCCATCAGCGGCGCAGGGGGCTACTGGCCATGAATACCTGGTTATATCTACTGCCTGCCGGCCTCGCCGATCCAGGCCCACAATGGCCATGCCTGCTGTACCGGGCCGGTGAGCCGGCGCGTCCGCTGTCGCTGGCCGACGCCGCGGGAAGCGGGCACATGCGGGTCGTGCTGCCCATGGAGATGTTCGGCTGGTTGCAGACGCAGCCATGGTTGGGGCGCCGGCCCTCGGCGCTGGCGGTGGCCTATGCGCTGGAGGAGCAGATAGCGGGCGATATCGACACCCTGCAGCTGTTCCTCACGCCCCCCGACGCCTTGCGCCGCCACTGCCTGTGGTTCACCGAGCGCACAAGGTTCACCGCGCTGCTGGCGCTGTTGCGGCCCCTTAAGCCCGACAGCGTGTGTATCGACGCCGACCTGCTGCCCAAGGCGTTCCCCTGCGGGTGCTGGTGGGGCGGGCGCTGGTTGCTGGGCGGTGCACTGCCGGCACGCCTGGCGGTGCCGGCGAGCGGACGCGAGGCGTTGCAGGCACACCTGCCCGCCGACATGACATGGCTGGACGCCGAGGAACAATGGGCGCCTTCCGCGCCTGGGTTCGATGTGCTCGGCGGCAAAGGGCGAGCCTTGGCCTGGCCTTGGCGCAGCCTGGTTGCCAGTGCCGCGCTGATGTGGCTGTTGGCGGGGTTTTTCACAGTCCTGCGCACGCAACACGTCGACCACCAGCTACAAGCGTTATCCACAGCCAACGACCTGCGCTTCGGCCAACTGTTGCCGCAGCACGCGCATGTTAGCGATGTGGCGACCCGCTTGCGCATTGCCGCGCAGCCGCCCACCGCCAGCGCCGGCTCCGACATGGTTCGGCTGATGACGCTGGCAGCGTCACTGGCGGGTAGCGCCGACCTGCAGCTGCAACGTATTACCCTGCGCCCCGGGCAGGGCTGGACCCTGGACGTCAGCGTCAGCCACCTGCAGGCGCTGGAACAGCTCAAGGCCCGCAGCCCGCTGCCGGTCCAGGTGCGCAGCGCCACCCAGGAGCAAGGGCGGGTGCAGGCCACCCTGGATGTGGAGGGGGTACAGCCATGAAAGGCTACTGGCAACGACGCTCCGCACGTGAGCGGCAATGGCTGAAGGGGGCGGCGCTGTTGCTGGCCGCAGTCATTGGCTACCTGGGCCTGTGGCTGCCTGCACATCAGCATCTGGCCACCGTGCAGGCGCGTTATCAGCAACAGCTGCAACTGCAGCGGGTGCTGGCGTCAGTCGGGGCCCAACGCGGGCAGCCTGCGCCCGCCTCACTGGCCAGCCTCGTGAGTGAAAGCGCGCAGCGGCGTGCGGTGCTGGTACGCGAGATGAGCCTGGCCGCCGGCAGCGTGCGCCTGGCCGCGAGCGGTGAAGCGCTGGCCTTGTTGGCGTGGCTGGCGGAGCTGGAGCAGGGTGGGGCACAGTGGCAGAGCCTGGTACTGACCCGTGAGGAGGAGGGGCTGTTGGTGCGCATGAGCCTGGACGACGGCTGAACCGTTGCTTTTCAAATGCAAAGGGTTACCATTACAATTTGCGCGATAATATCCATTCGCCATCATCTTGTTTTGTAACCCGCGACCGCCATGAAGCCAGCCCATTACACATTTACCCAGATCGGCCTGCACTGGCTGTCGGCCCTGTTCATCCTCTGGGCGCTGGTAATGGGCTTCTCGGTGATGCTGCTGAATGTCACCCCCGCCTTCAAGGCCACCATCGCCGGCCTCAACGTGTCGCTGTCGATCCTGTTCATCCCGGTATTCACCCTGCGCACCTGGCTGCGCCTGCGCCACCTGCGTGACCACGGCCACCGCCCCGGCGAGCGCCTGGCCGGGGTTATCCACAACGTCATCTACGCCGTCACCGCCCTGGTGCTGCTGACCGGCGTGCTGATGATGGACCGGCCCATCCAGGTGTTCGACTGGGTGACCTTGCCACAGCCCATCCTCGACCCCGTGTGGGACCACCGCTTCCACACCCTGCACGCCGCCTGCAATGCCCTGCTGGGCATGCTGGTGGCGCTGCATGTGCTGGCGGTGGTCAAGCATGAAGCGCTGGGCAAGCCGGTGCTGCGGCGCATGTGGGTAGAAGCGCGTCCGTAACCCCCGACGCGGCCTCGCGGCCGCTGCTACACGGATTCCCTGTAGCCGCTGCCGCCAGGCTGCGCTGGGCCTTCTCCACGCTCAAGACCTTCAGTGTACTCAGGGGCCAGCGCAGCCTAACGGCAGCGGCTACGCACACCTTCGCGCATTGCCCCTATCAGCGCAGGGTTTCGCCGGCGTGGCTGCGCTGGTCCAGGGTGTTCAGCGCCGCGCAGCCGGGCTCCAGTAGCAGGTAGGCGGCCAGGGCGAAGTGGCTCAGGTCGGCGTCCTCGGTGTTGCGCGCGCTCATGCAGGCCAGGCCCTTGAGCATGTTGTTGGCGGCGCGCATGCGCAGTTCGGTGAACTCGAGCAGGTCGGCCATGGGTGCCTCGGTGTCCAGGTGGAGGACGGGGGTGGCGGTGAAGTTGCTGGTCAGTGCAAGAAAACGCGACATTCGAGAATCTCATTTGAAGTGATTGAGGCCGCCCAGCGAATCAGTTTGGGTGGCAGCTGCGTACGGGTTAGCAGACCGGTCACACTCATCCCGGCGCACCCTAAGGTGCCCCGTCCGCAGCTGCCATAGTCGAAATGAGGGCGAGCGAAAACACCTCGAATCGAAAGCGAGTTGCGAAAGATAAATGTGATCTGGACTGCTAAATCCAAGCCGCAAAAACGCGGCCGCCGGCACTATGCGGCCACGATTCCCCCTCAACAACCCCATTTCCGGCCTTTAGGAAACGTCCTGCAAGACTCTCGGATCATATAAAGGATTTGTAGGAAATGCCTGGGCGGGGGAGTGAGCGAATGTAACGCGCTGGCAATTGTCCTTGGGGCGCTAGCGCCCGCGTAGCAGCTGCCGCCAGGCTGCGTCGCGCCGCAGAGCGGCGCTCGATCATCACCCTACTTTCCCCCCAACGGCGCCAGCCGCGCCAACCGCGCCGCCACCGCCAGCGCCACCACCAGCAACCCACCAATAAACACCCCAACCCCATTCCACCCCGCATAGTTCCACGCCACCCCGCCCAGGGTGCCGGCTACGCTTGAGCCCACGTAGTAGCTGAACAGGTACAGCGACGAGGCCTGGCCCTTGGCCTTGGTGGCGCGGCGGCCGATCCAGCTGCTGGCCACGGAGTGGGCGCCGAAGAAGCCGAAGGTGAACATCAGCATGCCGACGATGATCACCGGCAGCGGGCTCAGCAGGGTGGCCAGCAGGCCGGCGAACATCAGGGTGATGCTCATCCAGAACACCTTGCGGCGGCCGTGCTGGTCGGCCAGGGCGCCGACCTTGGCCGAGCTGTAGATGCCGGCTAAGTACACCACCGACAGCAGGCCCACCAGCGCCTGGCTCATGTGGTACGGGCCGGCCAGCAGGCGGTAGCCGATATAGTTGAACAGCGTGACGAAGGCGCCCATCAGCAGGAACGCTTCCAGGAACAGCCACGGCAGGCCGGCGTCCTTGAAGTGCATGGTGAAGCCTTCCAGCAGGCCGCGCGGGTTCATCTTGCGCGGGCGGAAGTTGCGCGATTCGGGCAGGATCTTCACGAACACCAGCGCGGCAACCAGGGCCAGCGCGCCGATCACCAGCATTGCAGTGTGCCAGCTGACGAAGTCGATGAGCACGCCGCTGATCAGCCGCCCGCTCATGCCGCCAATGGCGTTGCCACCGATGTACAAGCCCATGGCCAGGCCGATGTGCTGCGGGTGGATTTCTTCGCTCAGGTAGGTCATGGCCACCGCCGCCAGGCCGCTGAGGGACAGGCCGGTGAGTGCGCGCATCACCAGCACGCCCTGCCAGGTGGGCATCATGGCGCTGGCCAGGGTGCACAGGGCGGCGGCGAACAGGGCGAAGACCATCACCGGCTTGCGGCCGATGGCGTCGCTGATGGGCCCGGTGATCAGCAAACCGATGGCGAGCATGCCGGTGGACACCGACAGGATCAGGCTGCTTTGCGCCGCGTTGATGGCGAACTCTTTGGAAAGAATCGGCATCATCGGCTGCACGCAGTACAGCAGCGCGAAGGTGGCGAAACCGCCGGAGAACAGTGCCAGCACGGTGCGCATGAACAGCGGCGTGCCTTTCTCGATGTAGGCTTCGCTCAAGTGCGTGGCAACATCGGCGAGGGAAGTGGGGGGCGTTTCGGAGTGCTGGATGGCAGCGGCAGTTTTCACGCGGGGCCTCGAAAGGTGCGGCAGAAGTGGCAATGAGAAAAAGCATATAGCTGGCTAATTATTCTTTCCAATATATTGTTCGACCCATTTGATAGCTTTAACGACCTATTCGAGGCCGCCATGGAACTGCGACACCTGCGTTACTTCATCGCCGTGGCTCAGGAGCTGCATTTTGGCCGTGCCGCCGAGGTGCTGGGCATCTCGCAACCACCCCTGAGCCAGCAAATCCAGGCGCTGGAGCAGGAACTGGGCGCACGCCTGTTCGAGCGTACCAACCGTCGGGTGGCGCTCAGCGAGGCCGGCCGGCTGTTCCTGGAAGAGGCGCGGCTGGTGCTGGCGCAGGTGGACAAGGCCGCCAACGTGGCGCGCCGCGCACAGCTGGGCGAACTGGGCGAGATGAAAATCGGCTTCACCTCGTCGGCGCCGTTCAACTCCGGCATTCCCAAGGCTATCTACGCGTTCCGCCAGGCCTTCCCGGCGGTGCACCTGAACCTGGAAGAGATGAGCAGCGTGGGCGTGGCGGAGGCGCTGGTGGACGAGACCATCGAAGTGGGCCTGATACGGCCCCTGCCGTTGCCCGACTCGCTGACCTGGGTCGAGCTGTTCAGCGAACCGCTGGTGGCCGTGCTCAACGCCGACCACCCCCTGGCCCAGGGCAGCGAAGCGGGGCTGTACATGAACGCCCTGGCGCAGGAGCCGTTCGTGTTTTTCCCGCGCAGCTACGGTAGCGGCCTGTACGCGCAGTTGATCAACCTGGCGACCCAGGCCGGCTTCAGCCCGCACTTCGCCCAGGAGGCCGGCGAGGCCATGACCATCATCGGCCTGGTGTCGGCCGGCCTGGGCGTGTCGGTGCTGCCGGCCTCTTACCAGTCCATGCGCATCGAAGGCGTGGTCTACCGCACCCTGCTCGACCCCGAGGCCATCACCTCGGTGTGGCTGGTGCAGCGCAAGGCCAACACCTCGGCCATGGCCAAGGCGTTCGTGGACATTGTGACCCGGCAATCAAGCCCTTGATAAATGGTCGAAATGGTCCGTTCAAGTTGTCGCACCCCAGGCCGATGACTTCAGGGCGAGTTATCCCCCTGGAGTCCCTATGAACGTCCGTCAGCTGCGCATCTCGACCCGTGCCTTTCTCAGTTTCGGCCTGATCAGCCTGTTGATGCTGGGCTTCGGCATCTTCTCCATGAACCAGATCACGCACATGCGTGAAGCTGTGATTCATACCGAGGACGTGTCCCACGCCGGCACCCGGTGGCTGGGCAGCATTCGCGACAACTCCCTGGGCATTCGCGTGCTCACCTTCCGCCTGATGCTCAACCGCGACCCGGCGCAGCTGCGCCCGGCCCTGGACCGCATGACCTTCCTGCGCGGCGAGCTGGACAAGGCGCTGCAGGGCTACACCCCGATCGTGCCGGACGCCGCCCGTTCGGCGTTCGCGCAGATGCAAAGCGTGGTGGGCCGCTATCAGGAGCAGCTGTCGCGCTACCAGGCGCTGTCTGACCAGGGCGACACCCAGGGCATGCTGGCGCTCCTCAACGGCCCCATCCAGGACCTGTCCGACCAGACCGGCAACCTGTTCAACGAGCTGGTGAAGATCAACCTGCAGGAATCCGGCCTGTACACCGCCGCCGCCAAGGCCCGCTACGAGACCGCCATGCAGACCACCATCGTGGTGCTGGCGATTGTCTTCCTGCTGACCGTGGTGTTGGCCTGGACGCTGACCCGCAGCATCGTCAAGCCGCTGGAAGAAGCGGTGACCGCCGCCGGCCGCATCGCCCAGGGCGACCTCACTGGCCGTATCAACGTCGATGGCGAAGACGAAGCCGCCGCGCTGCTGCGCTCGCTGGTGGCCATGCAGAAGAGCCTGACCGACACCCTGCGCCTGATCGGCGACTCGTCGCACCAGTTGGCGGCGGCGTCGGAAGAAATGACCGCCATCACCAACCAGACTTCGGGCGACCTGAACAACCAGAACGCCGAGATCCAGCAGGCCGCCACCGCGGTCAACGAAATGACCGCCGCGGTGGAAGAAGTGGCGCGCAACGCCGTGTCCACCGCCGACGCGTCCAGCGCCTCTACCCGCACCGCCCAACTGGGCCGCGAGCGCGTCGACACCACCATCATCGCCATCCAGCGCATGGGTGAGCGCGTCGAAGACGCCTCCGAGCAGGTCAAGGAACTGGCCGCCCACTCCCAGGACATCGGCAAGATCCTCGACGTGATCCGTGGCGTGGCCGAGCAGACCAACCTGCTGGCGCTGAACGCCGCCATCGAGGCCGCCCGTGCCGGCGAGGCGGGCCGCGGCTTCGCCGTGGTGGCCGACGAAGTGCGCGCCCTGGCTGGCCGCACGCAAACCTCCACTCAGGAAATCGAACAGATGGTCGCGGCCATCCAGCAAGGCACGGCCAAGGTGGTCGAGACCATGCAGGCCAACAACGACCAGGCGCTGTCGACCCTGGACACCGCCAAGACCGCCGGCACCGCCCTGGACGAAATCGCCGCGGCGATCTCGTTGATCCACGAGCGCAACATGGTCATCGCCAGCGCCTCGGAAGAACAGGCCCAGGTGGCGCGCGAAATCGACCGCAACCTGGTCAACATCCGCGACCTGTCGATCCAGACCTCGGAAGGCGCCGGCCAGATCGACGAGGCCAGCCAGTCGCTTTCGGGCCTGTCCCATGACCTGAAGAACATGGTAGGGCGCTTCCAGCTCTGACCCGGCCCGTGCCAACGGCTGTCTTTGTGGGAGCTGGCTTGCCAGCGAGTTTTTAGGGCCTCCACAGCTCGCTGGCAAGCCAGCTCCCACAACAACGTCGTAGCAGCGGACGCTGCCATGGGATGCGAGATATCCGTTCAAAGGTGCTGGCCGCCGTGCCACCAAGCCATCTACACTCGGGCATTCACTGGTACACGGAGGTTTTCCATGCGGCGCGTGGTGTTCAATCAGAAAGGTGGCGTTGGCAAATCGAGCATCGCCTGCAACCTGGCGGCGGTCAGTGCCCAGGAGGGCTATCGCACCCTGCTGATCGACCTGGATGCACAAGCCAATTCGACCCATTACCTGACCGGGTTGACGGGCGAGGACATCCCCATGGGCATCGCCGACTTCTTCAAGCAGACCCTGTCCTCCGGGCCGTTCGCCAAGAAGAACACGGTGGACATCTACGAGACGCCGTTCGACAACCTGCACGTGGTCACCGCCACGGCCGAGCTGGCTGACCTGCAGCCCAAGCTGGAAGCCAAGCACAAGATCAACAAGCTGCGAAAGCTGCTGGATGAGCTGGCCGAAGACTACGACCGCATCTACATCGACACGCCGCCGGCGCTGAATTTTTACGCGGTTTCCGCGTTGATCGCCGCCGATCGCGTGCTGATTCCCTTTGACTGCGACACCTTCTCGCGCCAGGCGCTGTACGGCCTGATCGCCGAGATCGGCGAGCTGCGCGACGACCACAACGAAGACCTGGAAGTGGAAGGCATTGTCGTCAACCAGTTCCAGGCCCGCGCCAGCCTGCCCCAGCAGATGCTCGACGAGCTGATCGCCGAAGGCCTGCCGGTGCTGCCGGTGTACCTCACCAGCTCCGTGCGCATGCGCGAATCACACCAGGCCAGCATGCCGCTGATCCACTTGGACCCACGGCACAAACTGACCCAGCAGTTCGTCGAACTGCACCAGCTGCTGGAAGCCAACGCCGCGGCTTAAATGCCCTGGCTGTTGAGCCACGCCAGCAGTTGCGGCAACGGGAACGCGCCGCTCTGGCGCGCCACTTCGCGACCGTGCTTGAACAGGATCAGGCTGGGGATCGAACGAATGTTCAATTGCCCGGCCAGCTGCTGGTTGGCCTCGCTGTCCAGCTTGGCCAGGCGGCAGCGGCCGCTCAGTTGGCCGGCGGCCTGCTGGAAGATCGGTGCGAAGGATTTGCATGGCCCGCACCATTCCGCCCACACGTCCACCAACAGCGGCAGGTCGCCCTTGATCTGGCTGGCGTAGTCGCCTTGCGTCAGGTCGAACGGCGTGGCCAGGATGACCTGGCCCTTGCAGCGCCCGCATTTGGGCGAGTCGCCCAGGCGTTCGGCGGGGATGCGGTTGAGGCCGTTGCAGTGGGGGCAGGGGATGACCAGGGGTTCGGACATGGTGGCTCCAGGTTTGGCAGTTTTGCAGATTCTACCGTTAAGCGAATCCCGTAGCAGCGGCCACAGGCCGCGTCAGCAGCGCCGCTGGACGCCGCCTGCGGCAGCTGCTACGGGCGTAGGGGTGGTCACGAGGAGCAACTGATTTCGAGGTGCTTGCCCCATTCCGGCGGCCGCTGGGCGTAGGCGTCCATGCCTTCCTGCGCTTCGAACGGCCTGGTCAGCACCTGGTGCAGCCGGCGCACTTCTTCGTAATCCCCTTGCTGGGCTGCATCGATCGCTTTCTGCGCCAGGTAGTTGCGCAGCACGTACAGCGGGTTCACCGCGTGCATGCGCGCAGTACGCCCGGCGTCGTCGCCATCGCGGGCAGTACGTTGCAGATAATCGGCGGCCCAACGGTCGAAGCCCTCGCGGTCGACGAAATCGTCGCGCAGCACCGCCACGGCGGCCGCCGCTGGCTGGTCGCCCAGGCGGCGGAAGAACAGGTTGTAGTCCACGCCGCTGTTCTGCATCAGCCGCAGCAGGCTTTCGACCATGGCCTTGTCGCCGTCTTCGGCGCGGGTGAAGCCCAGCCGGCGGCGCATCAGGTCCAGGTAGTGGGCCTCGTACAGCGGCAGGAACAGCTCCAGGGTCTCGCGCAGGGCCTCGACGCTGATGAACGGTGTCAGCGCCTGGGCCAGCGCGCTGAGGTTCCAGTGGGCGATGGGCACCTGGTTGCTGAAGCTGTAGCGGCCCTGGTCATCGGAGTGGTTGCAGATGAAGTTGGCGTCGAAGTCATCGAGGAAGGCGAACGGGCCGAAGTCGAAGGTAATGCCCAGGATCGACATGTTGTCGGTGTTCATCACCCCGTGGCAGAAGCCATAGGCCTGCCACTTGGCGATCAGCTCGGCGTTGCGTTCCAGCACGCTGCGGAACATGGCCAGGTACGGCTCGGGCTGCTCCAGGCATTCGGGGAAGTGCATGGCCAGCACGTGCTCGCCCAGCACCTTGGCCTGCTCCGGCTGCTTGGTGTAGTAGAAGTATTCGAAGTGGCCGAAACGTATGTGGCTCGGCGCCAGGCGCAGCAGCATGGCGCCGCGCTCCTGGGTTTCGCGCCATACCGGGGTGTCGGAGCCGATCACGCACAGCGCGCGGCTGCTGGGAATGCCCAGCGCGTGCAGGGCTTCGCTGGCGAGGAACTCGCGGATCGACGAGCGCAGCACCGCGCGGCCGTCGCCCATGCGCGAATAGGGGGTCAGGCCGGCGCCCTTGAGGTGCAGGTCCCAGTGCTGGCCGGCGTCGTTGTACACCTCGCCCAGCAGCAGCCCGCGGCCGTCGCCCAGGCGCGGGCTGTAGCCACCGAACTGGTGCCCCGAATACACCATGGCCCGCGGGTCGGCGTCGGCCCACAGCTTGTGGCCGCCGAACAGTTGGGCGAAGGTGGGGGAGTGGGCCTCGGTAGGGTCCAGGTCGAGCAGCGCCATGGCCGCATCACTGGCCACCACCAGGCGTGGATTGTCGAGGGGGTCGGGCAATACCGAGGTTGAGAACGCATCGCCCAGGCGGGCAAAGCGGTTGTCGAAGGTCAGTTCGTCGAGGGCTTTCAACGGCCATCTCCAGCAGAATGTCCGAGCATTCTGCTGGGGGATGGCCATGGCGTCCAGTCAGTCCAGATGAATGTCGGGCGGCTCGGGCCGGGTTTTCGCCTGCGGCTGGGCGTTGGGCAGCAGCTGTTCGTCGACCTTGTCCATCGGCACCATCTTGAACTCCTGGCCTTGGGTGTTCTTGAGGTACACCTCCATCTGCCGGAACGAGATGTTGATGTTGTTCTTCTTGAACTCGCGGTTGATGTAGCGGTTCATCTCGTCGAGCACCGGGTTGCGGTCGCCCAGGTCGCGCACGTGCATGCGCAACTCGTGGTCCAGGGTGCTTTCGCCGAAGTTGAGGAAGTACACGCTTGGCCCTGGGTCCTTGAGCACCCGTGGGTTCTCCTGGGCGCCCTTGAGCAGCAGCGCGCGCACCAGGTCCAGGTCCGAGCCGTAGTCCACGCCCAGCTTCAGGGTGACACGGGTGATGGTGTCGGTGAGCGACCAGTTGATCAGTTGCCCGGTGATGAACGTCTTGTTCGGGACAATGATGTCCTTGCGGTCGAAGTCGGTGATGGTGGTGGCGCGGATGCGGATCTTGCTCACCGTGCCCGACAGGCTGCCGATGGTGATGGTGTCGCCGATGCGCACCGGGCGTTCGAACAAAATCATGATGCCAGAGATGAAGTTGGCGAAGATCTCCTGCATGCCGAAGCCCAGGCCTACCGACAGCGCCGCCACCAGCCACTGCAGCTTGTCCCAGCTGACGCCCAAGGTCGACAGCGACGAGACGAAGCCGATGCCGATGATGATGTACGACAGCAGCGTGGTGGTGGCGTAGGCACTGCCCTGGGCCAGGTTCAGGCGCGACAGCACCAGCACCTCCAGCAGGCCTGGCAGGTTGCCCGCCAGGGCCACGGTGATGCCGACGATGATCAGCGCGCCCAGCAGGTCGCCGAGGCTGATGGGCACCATGCTCATGGTGGCGCCGGTGCCGCTGGTGTATTCGTAGAGGGTGATGTTGTCCAGGTAGGCGAACACGCTGATCAGGTCCGACCACACCCAATACAGCCCGGCGATGAACACGCCCATCAGCGCCAGGCGAATCAGGCGCAGGGACTGCTGGTTGACCTGTTCGATGTCCAGGGTCGGCTCTTCCACGGGGATCTCGCCGTCGCCGCTTTCCTTGGCCGCCTGGCGCTTGCTCAGGGCGCGCTGGTAGGCCAGGCGCCTTGCCGCCACGCTGAGGCCGCGGACGAAGGCGGCTTCGATCACCAGCCACAGCATCAGCAGGTACAGGGTGTCGATCAGCCGGTCGGTGAGCTTCAGCGCGGTGTAGTAGTAGCCGAAGCACACGGCCATGAACAACGCCACCGGCAGCGCCGTGAAGGCCACGCCCACCGCCTTGCGGAACAGCGAAGTGTTGCCGTGGGTGGGGCTGCTGAGCAGCAGGCGGCTGAGCAGCCAGGCCATCAGGGCGTAGCAGGTCAGCACCACGACGATGCCGATGACGTCGTCGGCCAGGGCCGAAGGCTGCAGCTCGGCCACCGCCACCACGGCCACCAGGGCCATGACCACGATGCCCAGGCGGCGGATCCAGTTGCGCAGGAACTCCACCTGGGGCTTCTGCCAGCGGAAGTGCACCTCGGCCACGCCGCCGGGCGCCAGTATCCGGTAGGCGGTGTAGAACACCAGCCAGGCCTGGGCCATTTGCAGCAGCGCCGAACCCAGGCTGGCGTTCTGGCCGCGGGCGTCTATCTGCAGGGCCAGGCCGCACAGCGCCAGGCCCAGGCCCACGGGAATGGCCAGCAGCACGTTGACCAGCAGCGCCTGGGGCGTGTGCCACTGGCTGTCACGCTTGAAGTGGCCAATGTCCTTGTGCACGCGGTTGAGGCGGTTGTGCAGGTAGCTGCGGCGCCACAGCAGCACGCCGATCAGCAGCAACAGCGGCACGAAGAACAGCGGCCGCTGCGCCAGGCCGTCGGCCAGCTCGCTGAGGCTGGAGGCCCAGGGCAGGGTGGTCAGCTGCTTGCTCAGGTGCGACGGCGCGCTTTCCAGCCAGTCGGGGTCCAGCGGTTTGTTGCTGGGAATCCAGAACATTTGCTCGTCGAGGGTGGCGCGCAGGCTCAGGGCGGTGCTCAGCAGCTGTTTCTGGTTCAACTGCAGGGTGATGGACTCGTTGAGCAGCGCGCTCAGCTCGCGGTTCAGGCGCTCCAGCAGGTCGCTGCGGGTGACCGCCAGGTCCAGCAACTGCTTGCGCAGTTGCGGCGTGACCTGCTCGGGCGGCTGCGCGGCGATCAGGCCGTCGACGTAGGCGGTGGGGCTGCTCAGGGCTTCGCGCTGCTGGTTGACCTCGAACTGGTACAGGCGGATGTCGGCGATCTCGTCCGCCAGGTTGCGGTCCACCTTCAGGTGCGGCAGCGCCTGTTTCTGCTTATAGAGGATCTTCGACAGCAGCAGGCTGCCCTTGAGCACGTTGATCTGCTCGTCCAGGGCCTGGTCGCTCTGGGTCAGGCTGTCCAGCTGCTGCTGGGTGTGCAGGTTCTGCTGGGTCAGGTCGTTGAGGCGGTCGGTGCTTTTCAGCAGGTAGTCCGACAGCTTGAGGTTGGTGGCGCTCTCGGTGGCCAGCACGCTGCTGCCGCCGGCCTTCTGCGCTTCGATGGACTGCTGCGTCACCGTCTCTTGCGACTGCGCCAGGCGCTTCTCGTTGATCAGCGACTGCAGGTCCTGGATTTCCTGGCTGATGCGCGAGATTTTCTCGAACACCAGGTCGTGCTGGCTGTTGCCCAGGTCCTGCAGCAGGGTGTTGCCGGCCAGCTCCTGGCGGCGCAGGGCAATCAAGGCGTTCAGCGAGGCCTGCTCGGCCAGCAGCTGGTTGCGCTGGTCGGCGGACACCACCTTGCCGTTGTCCTTGCCGGCCTTGAGGATGCCGTTGATCTGAGTGATGCGCGCCTGGCTGTTGCTGATCTCGGTCTGCGCCCGCTCCGGGCGGGTCTGGGCGGTGATGCTCAGGCTGTTGGCCTCGGTCAGCTGTTTCTGCAGGTCACCCTGCTGGGCGCCGCGGTCGTTGAGCAACTGCTCCAGCTGCGGCACCGACAGGTTGGCGTAGCGCTGGGCCACCGGGATCACCTTGGTGGCCTTCAGCTTGGTCAGCTCGCGCTGGTTCTCGCTGATCACTTGCGGGGCTTCGGTCAGCTGTTTCTTCAGCGCGGGCAGCTGGTTGTTGCTGTCGTCGCGGCTGGAAAGGTACGCCAGGGTCTGCTCCAGCACCTGTTGCAGGGCTTTCTGGTCGGCGTCCGACAGCTTGCGGTCGGCGATCTTGTCGATGCTTTGCTGCACGGACTCGCTGGTGGGTGGGTCGGCCGCGTGTACGGCGGTGACAGTCAGGCACAGCCCAAGCAGGGCTGCGGAGAAAAATGAGCGCAGTGAGGGCATAGTGAAAAGTCGTTTACAGCTCGAGAGAGAATGGCAGTTTAGAGGAAGAGTCCGGGCCCCGGCGCACTTCCTTCGGGCAGTTTGACGCCCACTTTCTGGATCTTGTTCCCGTCCATCACGGCCACGGTCCAGATTGTGTTGTTCCACACCACGTGGTCGCCCACCACCGGCGCGCCGCCAACCTTCTGCATGATGAAGTGGCTGAGCGGCGTCTGCGGGTCCTGGCCGTCGAGCTGCAAACCGTACAACGCGGCTACAGGCCCCAGTTCTGCGTCCCCTTCGAGCACGAAGTCGCCGAAGAAGCGCAAATCCAGACCCCGTTGCGGCGCCTGGCTGAACAGCTTTCCGAGTGCTGGCAGATTGTGTTCGTGGCCGATTACACAGAGCAAATCATCCACTTCCAACACCGTACTACCCGACGGATGGAGCAGTTCCTGGCCCCTGAACAGGGCCGCGATGCGGGTGCCCTCGGGCATTTTCAGCTCGCGCAGCGGCGAGCCGATGCACCATTTTTCGGCGCCCAGCTTGTACACGAACAGCTCCCACTCGCTGGTGACGTGCACCTCCAGCGCCGAGCGGGAAATGGGCGCCGGGTCCGGCGGCACGGTGACCTTCAGCAGCTTGGCCACCCACGGCAGGCTGGTGCCCTGCACCAACAGCGACACCAGCACGATGAAGAACGCCAGGTTGAAGTACAGCTGCGCCTCGGGCAGCCCGGCCATCAGCGGGAACACCGCCAGGATGATCGGCACCGCGCCGCGCAGGCCTACCCAGGAAATGAAGGCTTTCTCACGGCCGTGGAAGGCCTTGAACGGCAGCAGGCCGACGAACACCGACAGCGGCCGTGCTACCAGGATCATGCCCAGCGCCAGCGCCAGGGCGGGCAGGGCGATGGGCAGCAGGTCGTGGGGCGTGACCAGCAGGCCCAGCACCAGGAACATGCCGATCTGCGCCAGCCACGCCATGCCGTCGAGCATGTGCAGGATGCCGTGGCGGCTGCGGATAGGCTTGTTGCCCATCACCAGGCCGCACAGGTACACGGCCAGGAAGCCGCTGCCGTGCAGGGCGTTGGTCAAGGCGAACACCACCAGGCCGCCAGCGACCACCAGGATCGGGTACAGGCCGCCGGCCAGGTTGATGCGGTTTACCAGCTGCAGCATCACCCAGCCGCCGCCCAGGCCGATGACGGCGCCGATGCCGAATTCCTGCACCAGGTGGCCCAGCAGGCTCCAGTGCAGGCCGGTCTGGTGGCTGGCGAGCATATCGATCAGGGTCACGGTGAGGAACACCGCCATGGGGTCGTTGCTGCCCGATTCGATCTCCAGGCTCGCCGTTACCCGCTCGTTCAGGCCCTTGCCGCCCAGCAGCGAGAACACCGCCGCAGCATCCGTGGAACCGACGATGGCGCCGATCAGCAGGCCCTGGATGATGTTCAGGTTAAACAGCCAGGCGGCCATCATGCCGGTCAGGCCGGTGGTGATCAGCACCCCCACCGTGGCCAGCGACAGCGCCGGCCACAGCGCCACGCGGAAACTCGCCACCCGCGTGCGCAGGCCGCCGTCCAGCAGGATCACCGCCAGGGCCAGGTTGCCGACCAGGTAGGCCGTGGGGTAGTTGTCGAAGATGATACCGCCGCCGTCGACGCCGGCGGTCATACCCACCGCCAGGATGATCACCAGAATCGGGATGCCCAGGCGCGAGGAGAGGGAACTGACCAGAATGCTAGCACCTACCAGCAACGCGCCGATCAAGAACAGGCTGTTGATGGTCGTCGCATTCAAAGGCAGTACTCCCTAAAACTGAGGTGGCGAAACAGCCTGCATCATGCAGGCTGCGTGCCAAGGGATTCTAACCTGTGCAAATGTACCCATGTCAAAAAGGTTCGTGTTTTGGTGGCCGTGACGCGGCCCCGTGTACCTCGTCGATCGCGTTGCAGGCAACGCGGTTTCAAGACAATGCTGCTATGTGTGCGATGGGCGCGACTGCTGTAGCCGCTGCCGCCAGGCTGCGCTGGCCCCGGCGTGCACTGAAGATTTTCAGCGTGGAGAAGGGCCAGCGCAGCCTTCGGCAGCGGCTACGCCGAATCCGCGTAGCAGCTGCCGCCAGGCTGCGTCCGGCTGCGGCGCGTTATGCCTGGGAATGCGCGGCGCCTGCGGACGCGGCCTGCGGCCGCTGCTACAGGAACCCCGTTACGCGGTGCCCCCGTAGCAGCTGCCGAAAGCTGCGTCATCGATCACGCGCCTAAAACCAACTGTCAGCCATCCCCAGGCAAGTATCGTCCCGGCTCTGCAGCAAATGCAGGTCGTGATGACAGGCCGGCAGCTCCCACGTCAGGAAATACCGCGCTGCCTGCAGCTTGCCCTGGTAGAACTCGCGATCCACGGCGTTACCCCTGTCCAGCCCCTCCTGCGCCCGAATCGCCTGCTCCAGCCAGCGCCAGCCAATCACCGTATGGCCGAACACCTTCAAATAAAGCGCCGAGTTCGCCAGGGTGCCGGTGACCTGCCCCTTGGCCAAATCGCCCAGCAGCCCCAGGGTCACGCCTTGCAGCGCGGTCAACATGGTTTCCAGCGGCTGGCGCAGGGCGCTCAGCGAGTCATGCGCCTGGGCGCGCTCGCAGGTCTGGCTGATCAGGCGCATCAACTGCTTGAGCCCGGCGCCGCCGTTCTGTGCCAGCTTGCGGCCCAGCAGGTCCAGCGACTGGATGCCATGGGTGCCTTCGTGGATCGGGTTCAGGCGGTTGTCGCGGTAGTACTGTTCCACCGGGTATTCGCGGGTGTAGCCGTGGCCCCCGAGGATCTGGATCGCCAGTTCGTTGGCCTTCAGGCAGAACTCCGACGGCCAGGATTTGACGATAGGCGTCAGCAGGTCCAGCAGCTCGTGGGCCTGGCGGCGCACCTCGTCGCTCTCGCCGGTCAGGGTGTCGTCGAACAGCCGCGCGGCGTACAGGCCCAAGTCGAAGGCGCCTTCCACGTAGGCTTTCTGGGTCAGCAGCATGCGCCGCACGTCGGCGTGGTTGATGATCGCCACCGGCGCGGTGGTCGGGTCCTTGGCATCGGGCAGGCGGCCCTGGGGCCGTTCGCGGGCATAGTCCAGGGAGTACAGGTAGCCGGCGTAGCCCAGCATCACTGCGCCCATGCCGACGCCGATGCGTGCCTCGTTCATCATCTGAAACATGTAGCCCAGGCCCTGGTGCGGTTTGCCCACCAGGTAGCCGACGCAGTTGCCGTTATCGCCGAAGTTCAGCGCCGTGGAGGTGGTGCCGCGCCAGCCCATCTTGTGGAACAGCCCGGCCAGCAGCACGTCGTTGCGCGGGCCCAGGCTGCCGTCGTCGTTGACCAGGAACTTGGGCACGATGAACAGCGAAATACCCTTCACCCCCGGCGGCGCGTCCGGCAGCTTGGCCAGCACCAGGTGCACGATGTTCTCGGACAGCGGGTGGTCGCCGCCGGAAATGAAGATCTTGTTGCCCTTGAGGCGGTAGCTGCCGTCGGCGGCAGGCTCCGCACGGGTACGGATGTCCGACAGCGACGAGCCGGCGTGCGGCTCGGTGAGCGCCATGGTGCCGAAGAAACGCCCGTCGATCATCGGTTGCAGGAAGCGGCGCTTCTGCTCGTCGCTGCCGAAGCTCTCGATCAGGTTGGCGGCGCCCATGGTCAGGAACGGGTACGAGGTGCTGCCGGCGTTGGCGGCCTGGAAATGCGCGAAGCAGGCCTGGGACAGCAGGGTCGGCAGCTGCATGCCGCCGTCCTCGAACGCACGGGCGGCGTTGAGGAAGCCCGCCTGCAGGAAGGCATCCACTGCGGGTTTCACTTCCGGGATCAGCACCGCGGCGCCATGTTCATAGCGCGGCTCGTTCTCGTCGGCCTTGCGGTTGTGCGGCGCAAAATACTTCTCGGCAATGCTGCGCGCGGTGCTGATGGCAGCGTCGAAGGTCTCGCGGTTGTGCTCGGCGAAGCGCTCGCGCTGGGTCAGGCTTTCGGCGTCCAGCACTTCGTACAGCTCGAAAGCCAGGTTGCGGGCGCTGAGGAGGGTCTCGGACATGGCGGCATCCTTTTATTTGATGCGCCGAGTGTAGAAGCGAGGTGGGGTGGGGAACAGCAAGATAGATGGCGGTGATGATGGAACGCAGGCAAAAAAAAGGCGCCCGTGGGGCGCCTTCTCGGTGTTGCAGCTATCAGCCGATGGTCATCAAACTGGCATTCCCCCCCGCCGCAGCGGTATTCACGCTCAACGCACGTTCGATCACCAGCCGCTCCAGGGCGATGTTGCTTTCGCCGTGGGACAGCCCCTGCACGCCAACGATGGCGCCGGCACGCTTGGCCACTTGCTGGCACACCGCGCGCAGTTGGTCGGAGTCACCGTGGTGGATGACGGCGTCGAACACCACTTCGTCCTTGGTCCACTCCGGCACCAGCTGGATGCGAGCCTGTACTTCCTTCGGCAGGCGCGCGCGCAGCGGTTTGGCGATCTCGCCTTCCGGCCATACGGCGGTGCTGCCCACGGCCAGGGCGGCGGCCAGTTGCACCAGCAGGTCGGCTTCCTGGTCGGCCAGGCACAGCACGTGTTCGCGCGGCAGGATGCTGTAGCTGTTGCGCTCGCCGGTAGGGCCTGTCAGCTGGCGGGTCACGCCGCTTTGCGACTGCTGGGCGAATTGGCCGCACAGGGTGGCCAGTTCCGCGTGCTGGTTGCTGCCGGCCCAGGCTTGCAGGGCTTGCAACGGCTTGGCCATGGCGTCGCGCAGGCGCACGTCGGGGGCGGCTTCGCTGTCGGCGCGCTTGAAGGTGTGCTCGATGGCGCCTTCAGGGCGGGTGGACAGCAGGCGGTACAGGTACAGCGGGCCGCCGGCTTTCGGGCCGGTGCCCGACAGGCCTTCGCCGCCGAACGGCTGCACGCCCACCACGGCGCCGACGATGTTGCGGTTGACGTAGACGTTACCGGCGTTGACGTTGTCGATGACCTTGGCGATGGTCTCGTCGATGCGGGTGTGCACGCCCAGGGTCAGGCCGTAGCCGGAGGCGTTGATCTGCTCGATCAGCTGGTCGAGGTTCTTGCGGCTGTAGCGCACCACGTGCAGCACCGGGCCGAAGATTTCGCGTTGCAGCTCGTCGAAGCTGTCCAGTTCGATCAGCGTTGGCATCACGAAGGTGCCGCGCTTCACTTCCTCGGCGTCGGCGATGGCCACCTGGTACACGGCGCGGCCTTTGTCGCGCATGCCCTGGATGTGCTTCTCGATGCCGGCCTTGGCTTCGGCGTCGATCACCGGGCCGATGTCCACGGACAGGCGCTCGGGGTTGCCCAGGCGCGATTCGGCCATGGCGCCCTTGAGCATTTCGATCACGCGGTCGGCGGAGTCTTCCTGCAGGCACAGCACGCGCAGGGCCGAGCAGCGCTGGCCGGCGGAGTCGAAGGCCGATGACACCACGTCGATGACAACCTGCTCGGTGAGCGCCGAGGAATCGACGATCATCGCGTTCTGGCCGCCGGTTTCGGCGATCAGCGGGATCGGCCGGCCCTGGCTGTCCAGGCGCCCGGCGATGTTGCGTTGCAGCAGGCGCGCCACCTCGGTGGAACCGGTGAACATCACGCCTTTCACGCGCTCGTCACCTACCAGGCGCGCACCCACGGTTTCGCCGCGGCCCGGCAGCAGTTGCACCACGCCCTCGGGGATGCCGGCTTCCAGCAGCAGGCGCACGGCCTGGGCTGCCACCAGCGGGGTCTGTTCGGCCGGCTTGGCCAGCACCGGGTTGCCGGCGGCCAGCGCCGCGGCGACCTGGCCGGTGAAGATCGCCAGCGGGAAGTTCCACGGGCTGATGCACACCACCGGGCCTAGGGGGCGGTGGGCGTCGTTGCTGAAATCGTTGCGGGCCTGCACCGCGTAGTAGCGCAGGAAATCCACGGCCTCGCGCACCTCGGCGATGGCGTTGGCGAAGGTCTTGCCGGCCTCGCGGGCCAGCAGGCCCATCAGCGGCTGGATCTCGGCCTCCATCAGGTCGGCGGCGCGTTCCAGGATGGCGGCGCGCTCGGCCGGCGGGGTGGCCTGCCAGATCGGGCCGTTGCTCATGGCGCACAGAATGGCGTTGTCGACGTCGGCGACGGTGGCTTCCTGCACGTGGCCGACCACGTCGCGGTGGTCGGACGGGTTCAGCACTGCCTGGGCCACTTCGGTGCTGGCGTCGCAGCCCAGCATGGGCGCGGCTTTCCAGTCGGTGTGGGCGGTGCTCAGCAGCGCGCACGACAGCGACGCCAGGCGGTGTTCGTTGGCCATGTCGATGCCGGCCGAGTTGGCGCGTTCGCTGCCATACAGGTCACGCGGCAGCGGAATGCGCGGGTGCGGCAGGCCGGTGGTGCCTTCCTGGGTGGCCATGCGTTCGATGGTGCTGACCGGGTCGGCCACCAGTTCCTGGATGGAAATGGAGGTGTCGGCAATGCGGTTGACGAACGAGGTGTTGGCGCCGTTTTCCAGCAGGCGGCGTACCAGGTAGGCCAGCAGCGTTTCGTGGGTGCCGACCGGTGCGTACACGCGGCACGGACGGTTCAGCTTGCCATCGGCGACCTTGCCTACCACCTGTTCGTACAGCGGTTCGCCCATGCCGTGCAGGCACTGGAACTCGTACTGGCCGGGGTAATAGTTCTGACCAGCGATGTGGTAGATGGCCGACAGGGTGTGGGCGTTGTGCGTGGCGAACTGCGGGTAGATGACTTCCGGCACCGACAGCAGCTTGCGTGCGCAGGCGATGTAGGAAACGTCGGTGTACACCTTGCGGGTGTACACCGGGTAGCCTTCCAGGCCTTCCACCTGGGCGCGCTTGATCTCGCTGTCCCAGTAGGCGCCCTTCACCAGGCGAATCATCAGGCGGTGGCGGCTGCGGCGCGCCAGGTCGATGACGTAGTCGATCACGTACGGGCAACGCTTCTGGTAGGCCTGGATCACGAAGCCGATGCCGTTCCAGCCAGTCAGCTGCGGTTCGAAGCACAGGCGCTCGAGCAGGTCCAGGGACAGCTCCAGGCGGTCGGCTTCCTCGGCGTCGATGTTCAGGCCGATGTCGTATTGCTTGGCCAGCAGGGTCAGCGACAGCAGGCGCGGGTACAGCTCGTCCATCACGCGCTCGTACTGGGCGCGGCTGTAGCGCGGGTGCAGCGCCGACAGCTTGATGGAGATGCCCGGGCCTTCATAGATGCCGCGGCCGTGGGAGGCCTTGCCGATGGAGTGGATGGCCTGCTCGTAGGAAGCCAGGTACTTTTGCGCGTCGTGCTCGGTGAGCGCGGCTTCACCGAGCATGTCGTAGGAGTAGCGGAAGCCCTTGGCTTCGAACTTGCTGGCGTTGGCCAGGGCTTCGGCGATGGTTTCGCCGGTGACGAACTGCTCGCCCATCAGGCGCATGGCCATGTCGACGCCCTTGCGGATCATCGGCTCGCCGCTCTTGCCGATGATGCGGCTCAGGGACGAGGTCAGGCCCGCTTCGTTGTGCGTGGACACCAGCTTGCCGGTCAACAGCAGGCCCCAGGTGGCGGCGTTGACGAACAGCGACGGGCTGTTGCCCAGGTGCGGCTGCCAGTTGCCGTTGCTGATCTTGTCGCGGATCAGCGCGTCGCGGGTGCCCTTGTCGGGGATGCGCAGCAGCGCTTCGGCCAGGCACATCAGCGCCACGCCTTCCTGGGAGCTCAGGGAGAATTCCTGCAGCAGGCCCTGGACGATGCCGGCACGGCCGCCGGCGCTCTTTTGGTTGCGCAGTTTTTCGGCGATGCCGGCGGCCAGCTTGTTGGTGGCCTCGGCCATGGCGGCGGGCAGGCGCGCCTGCTCCAGCAGCATCGGCACCACTTCGGGTTCGGGGCGGCGGTAGGCGCCAGTGATGGCCGCGCGCAGCACCGATTGCGGCAGGATGCTCTCGGCGAACTCCAGGAAGCACTGGTGGGCGTGGTCGGCCTGCAGGTCGCCGGCGTCGTCGTTGGCCGAATGTGGCTGGCCGTTGAGTTCAGGCAGGGTGGCGCCACCCTCGAGCTTTTCCAGGTAATTGAAAATCGCCTGCTTGATCAACCAGTGCGGGGTGCGGTCGATGGACTGCGCAGCTGATTTCAGTCGCTCGCGGGTAGGGTCGTCAAGTTTGACCCCCAGGGTGGTCGTCGCCAATTTCTTGTCCTCATCAAGGCCACGTAGGTGTGGCAATAAAGCCGGCGGCAAGATTAGCCGTTGCTCACGGTAGGGTGCAACTAGGTGCAACCCGTATTTCGATGAAAAGTTGCACCTGTCATCGACTTGCTTTTTTTGTGTGGCGAATCTGCACAACGGCAGTGCGCGGCGCGCGCCCAATGCTCCCAAAGGAAGCAGAAGCAAGGCTTTGCGGGCGGCAGCCGGCTGTTGTGTAACAAGGTGCAACTTGCAGGCCATTTTGGTTGCGCCCTGTCCGCTGATCGCACCAAAATGCACTTCGTTGGTGCAACCCTTTCCCGGGGCATCAGCCTCCGTGCAAAAAGGTGCAACCCGGTGGTTGCTACATAACAACAACTAAAAGGAAGTTTCCCCGATGGGTGCGAGCAACCCCACCTTGATCACGTTCGTGGTCTATATCCTCGCCATGGTGCTGATCGGCTTCATGGCCTACCGCGCCACCAACAACCTCTCCGACTACATCCTGGGCGGGCGCAGCCTGGGCAGCGTGGTCACGGCGCTGTCGGCCGGCGCCTCGGACATGAGCGGCTGGCTGCTGATGGGCCTGCCTGGCGCGGTCTACCTATCCGGGCTGTCGGAAAGCTGGATCGCCATTGGCCTGATCGTCGGCGCCTACCTCAACTGGCTGTTCGTGGCTGGCCGCCTGCGGGTGCAAACCGAGCACTGCGGCGACGCCCTGACCCTGCCGGACTACTTCGCCAGCCGCTTCGAAGACCGCAGCGGCCTGCTGCGAGTGATCTCGGCGGTGGTGATCCTGATGTTCTTTACCATCTACTGCGCCTCGGGCATCGTCGCCGGCGCGCGGCTGTTCGAAAGCACCTTCGGCATGAGCTACGAAACCGCCCTGTGGGCCGGCGCGGCGGCGACCATTGCCTACACCTTCGTCGGTGGCTTCCTGGCGGTGAGCTGGACCGACACCGTGCAGGCGACGCTGATGATCTTCGCCCTAATCCTCACGCCCATCGTCGTGGTGCTGGCCACCGGCGGCGTCGATACCACCTTCCTGGCCATTGCCGCCCAGGACCCGGCGCACTTCGACATGCTGCGCAATACCAGCTTCATCGGCATCGTCTCGCTGCTGGGCTGGGGCCTGGGCTATTTCGGCCAGCCGCACATCCTGGCGCGGTTCATGGCGGCCGATTCGGTGAAATCCATCGCCAAGGCCCGGCGCATTTCCATGACCTGGATGATCCTGTGCCTGGGCGGCACTGTGGCCGTGGGCTTCTTCGGTATCGCCTATTTCGCCGCGCACCCGGAGCTGGCCGGGCCGGTCAGCGACAACCACGAGCGGGTGTTCATCGAACTGGCGAAGCTGCTGTTCAACCCCTGGGTGGCCGGCGTGCTGCTGTCGGCCATCCTGGCGGCGGTGATGAGCACCCTGAGCTGCCAGCTGCTGGTGTGCTCCAGTGCCCTGACCGAAGACTTCTACAAGGCCTTCCTGCGCAAGGCTGCCGGCCAGCGCGAACTGGTGTGGGTGGGGCGCGGCATGGTGCTGCTGGTGGCGCTGGTGGCCATCGCCATGGCCGCCAACCCGGAGAACCGCGTGCTGGGCCTGGTCAGCTACGCCTGGGCCGGCTTTGGCGCGGCGTTCGGGCCGGTGGTGCTGCTGTCGGTGCTGTGGCGGGGCATGACCCGCAATGGCGCCCTGGCCGGTATCGTCGTGGGCGCGGCAACGGTGGTGCTGTGGAAGCAGTTCAGCCCGGTGCCGCTGTACGAGATCATCCCCGGCTTTGCCTTCGCTACCCTGGCCATCTGGCTGGTCAGCGTGCTCGGCAAGGCGCCGTCGCTGGCCGTGCGTGACCGTTTCGACGCCTCCAGCGCGGCCTACCACGCCGGCAAATGATCGGATCGCGGCCCTGCAGCCTTGGGTTGCAGGGCCGCCCCGAGGTAAACTCCCGGGCCTTGCAGGAGTTGCCATGAACTATCGTCACGCCTATCACGCCGGCAACCACGCCGACGTCTTCAAACACCTGGTCTTGAGCCGCCTGCTTGCGCTGATGTCGCGCAAGGAGCAGCCCTTTGCCTACCTGGACACCCACGCCGGCATTGGTCTGTACGACCTGCGTGGCGACCAGGCCAGCCGTACCGGCGAGTTCCTGGAAGGCATCGCCCGCCTGTGGCAGGCCGATGACCTGCCGGCGCTGACCGCCGACTATATGGGCCTGGTGCGCGACATGAACCCCGACGGTGAGCTGCGCTACTACCCCGGTTCGCCCGAGGTGGCCCGCCGCCTGACCCGCCCGCAGGACCGCGTGCAGCTCAACGAGAAGCACCCGGCCGACGGCCTGCTGCTGAAAGACAACATGAAGGGCGACCGCCGCGTGGCCGTGCACCTGGGCGAGGGCTGGCACGTGCCGCGGGCCCTGCTGCCGGTGCCGGAAAAGCGCGCGGTGATGCTCATCGACCCGCCGTTCGAGCAGCTGGACGAGATGCAGCGTTGCGCCAAGGCGCTGAAAGAGGCGGTAGGGCGCATGCGCCAGACCGTGGCAGCCATCTGGTACCCGGTGAAGGACCAGCGTGCGCTGAAGCGCTTCTACCAGGACCTGGCCGGCAGCGGCGCGCCAAAGTTGTTGCGCGTGGAGCTGCTGGTGCACCCGGTGGATACGCCGCAGAGCCTGAACGGTTCGGGCTTGGCCATCGCCAACCCGCCGTGGGGCCTGGAAGAGGAACTGCGCGAGCTGCTGCCGTGGCTGGCCGAGAAGCTGGGCCAGACCCAGGGCAGCTGGCAGATGGACTGGCTGATCGCCGAGTGATTCGGCGGCGCCTGTGACGCGGCCTTGCGGCCGCTGCTACAGAGGTGCCGGGCCCCGAGATCGTAGCCGCTGCCGAAGGCTGCGCTGGCCGGTGTGAACACTGGAGGTTTCCAGTGGGGCATAGGGCCAGCGCAGCCTGGCGGCAGCGGCTACGCAATAGGCGTAGTTAGCGGTTCAACCAAGGCGGCATGCACACGCCGGTGCCACCCAGGCCGCAGTAACCCTCGGGGTTCTTGGCCAGGTATTGCTGGTGGTACGCCTCGGCGTAGTAGAAGGTCGGCGCTTCGGCGATTTCAGTGGTGATCGCGCCTTCGCCGGCCTTGGTCAGTTCCTCTTGGTACGCGGCCTTGCTGGCCTCGGCCGCAGCCAGCTGCTCAGCCGTGGTGGCAAAGATCACCGAGCGGTATTGGGTGCCGATGTCGCCGCCCTGGCGCATGCCCTGGGTAGGGTTGTGGGATTCCCAGAACGGCTTGAGCAGTGCCTCGTAGCTGGTTTCCTTTGGATCGAACACCACCAGCACCACTTCGCTGTGGCCGGTCAGGCCCGAGCAGGTTTCTTCATAAGTAGGGTTGGGCGTCATGCCTCCGGCGTAGCCCACGGCGGTGGTGTACACGCCTGGCTGTTGCCACAGCAGGCGCTCGGCGCCCCAGAAGCAACCCATGCCCAGGATGGCCACTTCCAGGCCCTCCGGGAACGGCCCGGTCAGGGTGCGGCCGTTGACGAAGTGCTCGGTGGGCACGGTCATGGCGGTTTCACGGCCAGGCAGGGCCTGGGCAGCGGTGGGCAAGACGTTTTTGTTCACAAGAATCTCCGAGCGCAGAACCATGTCCCATTCCCCTGAAGGCAGGTGTGGATAACCTGGGTGGTCATCTATTGATAGCCCGGTAGTTTGCCCGAGAGTGGCGCCGATGTCAGGCGCCGGGGCCGCGTGGGTAGCGCTTGAGGCGGCGCAGCAGCTCGTGGCTGGGGATAGGGCGGTCGAACAGGTAGCCCTGGCCCACGTCGCAGCGGTGGCGGCGCAGGAAATTCAGCTGCTCGGCGGTCTCGATGCCTTCGGCCACCACCTTGAGCTTGAGGTTGTGGGCCATGGCGATCACCGCCGAGGTGATCTCCATGTCGTCCTGGTTGTCGGGAATCTCGTGGATGAAGCTGCGGTCGATCTTGAGAATGTCGATCGGGAATTTCTTCAGGTAGCTGAGCGACGAATAACCGGTGCCGAAATCGTCCATGGCCAGGGTCAGGCCCAGCGCCTTCAACTGGTCCAGCTGCTGGTGGGTGTCGTCGGTGGCTTCCAGCAGCAGGCCTTCGGTGAGTTCCAGCTCCAGCAGCGCCGGGTCCAGGTCTTCGTCCTTGAGGATGTGGGCGATGGACGCCACCAGGTCCGGGTCGGAGAACTGCTTGGGTGACAGGTTGATGGCCACCTGCAGGCGGCCTAGCCCTGCAGCGATCAGGCTCTTGGTCATGCGGCAGGCCTGGCGCGCGATCCATTTGCCGATGGGGATGATCAGGCCGGTTTCTTCAGCCACGCTGATGAACTGGTCGGGGCGGATCATGCCCTTTTCCGGGTGGTTCCAGCGCAGCAGCGCCTCCATGCCCAGCAGGCGCCCGGTGCGCAGGCACAGCTTGGGCTGGTAGAACACCTCCAGCTCGTTCTGGGTCAGGGCGCGGCGCAGGTTGTTTTCCACGAACAGCTTGTAGCTGGCCTCGGCGTTCAGCGCCTCGGTGAACACCTGCACCTGGTGCTTGCCGTTGGCCTTGGCCTTGTGCAGCGCCAGGCCGGCGTTCTTCATCAGGGTCTGCGGGTCGCGGCCGTGCAGCGGTGCGCACGCCAGGCCCACGGAGCCGGTGACGTTGATCAGCTGGTTGTCGACGAACATCGGCTTGTCGAGGGTCTTGAGCACCTGCACGGCGGTCTGCTGGCCGGCTTCCAGGTCGGTGTTGTCCAGCAGCACGGCGAACTCGTTGCTGGCGAAGCGCGCCAGGCTGCCGGTCGGGCTCAGGCTGTTGCGCAGGCGCCGGGCCAGGCTGATCAGCAGCTTGTCGCCGGTCTGGTGGCCGAGGCTGTCGTTGATGCGCTTGAAGTTGTCGATGTCCACCAGCAGCAGGCTGATGGGGGTGTCGCTGTCGCGGGCGAAGCGCTCGTCCAGGTTGCGGATGAACGCCGGCCGGTTGCCCAGGCTGGTGAGGTTGTCGGTGTAGGCCAGGCGCTCGATGCGCTGCTGGGCCAGCTTGCTCTGGGTGATGTCTTCGTAGATGCCGATGTAATGCGTCAACTCGCGGTTGTCGCCGTACACCTTGGAAATCGACAGCTGGCCCCAGTAGGGTTCCAGGTTCTTGCGGCGGCTCTTGAACTCGCCCTGCCAGCTGTTGCTGTTGGCCAGGCTGCCGGGGGCGTCGAACAGAATTTCGCTGAGGTTCTCCAGGGCCGGCAGCTGCGACAGGCGCTGGCCGTGGACCTCTTCGGTGCTGTACTGGGTGATGGCCGTGAAGCTGGGGTTCACGTACTCCACCACGCCGTCGCAGTTCACCAGCAGGAAGGCGTTGGCGCTCTGTTCCACCGCGCGCTGGAACAGGTGCAGGGCGCTGGTGGCGGCGCGGCGGTTGTGGTTGTTGATGACCTGGGCGAACTGGTCGGCCAGCTCGCCGGCAAAGGCGATCTCGTCGGACTGCCAGGGCCGGGTTTCGCCGGTCTGTTCCAGGCACAGCACGCCCACCACCTGGCCGTCGATGCGGATGCTGGCGTCGAGGATGGCGTTGATGTCGCGCGCGCGCAGGCTCTCGACCATCTCGTGGGTGCGCGGGTCGAAGGCGGTGTCGTTGACGTCCACCGCGCGGCTGGTGTGCAGCGCCTCCAGGTAATCGGGGTAGCGGCTGACGTCGATGGGTTGCAACGGCCGGTATTCGCCCTTGAGGCCGTCGTAGGCGGCGATGGGCTCCATGCGCTGGTCGTTCAGGTTCCACAGGCTGGCGCCGCCGATGTCGTAGATTTCGCAGGCGCTGCGGGTGATCAACTGCGCCGCTTCGAGCATCGGGTTGTTGGTGCTGTAGCGCTGGCGGGCCAGGCGCAGGATCAGGTCCTGCTGGGCGCGCACGCGGTCCAGGTGTTGCAGTTGCTCTTGCTGGGCGCGCTGGTTCAGCTCCAGGGCGATCTGCAGGCGGTTGTTCTGCGATTCCAGGTCGCCCTGGCCGGGTAGTAGATCGCCCAGCAGGTCGTCGATCACCAGCAGGTAGCCGCGCAGCAGCTGGCGGTTGTGCTGCTTGTAGGGCTCGCCCAGCTCCAGCAGCGCCAGCGGGCCTGCCGAGGTGTGCAGGGTGTAGCGCACCAGGTAATGGGGCTTGCTGGCCAGCTGCAGCTGGATGGCGTCGTGCAGTTGGTAGCGAGCCTCGGGCTCCATCAGGCTGGCGTAGGGCGAACCGACCAGCGCGCACAGCTCCGCCGCGGGCAGGCCAAATTGGCGCTCGCAGTTGGGGTCCAGGAACAGCAGAGCCCAATTGGCTTCATTCAGCCGTTCGAAACGCAGCATACCGAGGCGCGAAGGCACCGGTAACTGCGTCACTACCTCGGCCGCCATACGGCTGGCGGCATCGGGTTGGCTTTTCATGGGGAGCTCGCTTCAAGAGTGCTGGTCGTGCGCGGGCGGGTACAAACCCTCAGGTTTCCGGGCGCATGTGGCAAGGTTGCATCATGGCGCTCAGGCTGACAAGCAATACAGTGGCTCCGTGCCTGTATCGTTATCGGCAGTGCGGTTCGATACTTCAATTTCCAGTGAAAATCAGTGTTTGTGGCGGTTTTGTTGGCGCCAGAGACCGGGTGGTTCTGAAGCGAAATCACTTGGGGCAACCCCAATTTGTTGCCCTGCCACCAAGGCGGACTGCGCAGATGCCACCGACTGTGCACGCCCGAAACAGATGTAGGACCGGGCTTGCGCGTCAGGCGGGGAAGCGCCGCGCGGGCGGTGCGCGGTCTGACGAACGCCGAAAATCCCAAGCGCACACCTCCAAGGCCCCACCACAACCCGTAGCCGCTGCCGCCAGGCTGCGCTGGCCTGCGTGAACCCTGAAGATCTCCAGTATAAGCGAGGGTCAGCGCAGCCCAGCGGCAGAAACTACAACGCCTAGCTTTGCGCTGCTTGATCCAATCCTTCCAGCGCAGCCGCCAGCAAGCCGCTGCTGCTGTCGATCAGTTGGCCCATGATTTGGTTCAAGGCTCGAGTTGTCCTCGTATCTGCGTCACATGCCTCGTCACACAATACGGCCATGTTTGCGAGGTTGGCGGCGAGGTGTTCGAGGGCTTCGTGTAGTGGGATGCCTGGTTGCACGCTGAAAAGCGCGTTGCCGGAAGATGTATGTCCGAAGGGGATGGCGAGCGTGGTCAATGCGTCTGAAGTCATGTTCATGGTCAGTTCCTCAAGTTTTGCCGCCACCTGTCGCCGTCAAACGAATAGGTGGCAGCTGTACGCAGGTTGACGGACCGGAGGAACCAACAAACCCGGCGCACCCGAAGGTGCCCCGCGCACAGCCGCCATAACGCGTGGACGAGCGCGTGCGCGTCCGAAATCTGCGATGGGACTTTGTTGATTTTCGAGGCCGTCAAACCTCATCACGAATGGGTCGTGACGGAGGCGAGGATAGGGGGTGAGTTCGGCAGGGTCAATCGTGGATGGTCTGGATTGTTGGGAAATATCCGCCACTAAAAATTGATCTCGCCGATCTTCAGTCGGCCAAACAAGGCGGACGGTGGAGAGGCCACTGACTGTGCACGCCCGAAACAACTGTGGGAGCGGGCTCTGCCCGCGAAGCGCCGTGCGGTGTGATGGGCGCCGAAAATCCCAAGCGCACACCTCCAGGCCCCACGACATGCGCTGGCCTGCGTGAACGCTGAAGATCTCCAGTGTAAATGAGGGCCAGCGCAGCCTTCGGCAGCGGCTACAGGGATTTTGGTGGGCCTCTGAAGTGTGCGCTTGAGATTTTCAGTGTTCACACAATCGAGCGCCGCCCGCGCGGCGCTTCGCGGGCAGAGCCCGCTCCCACAGTTTGTTTCGGGCCAATCATGCCAGTGACATCTCCACCGTCAGCCTTGTTTGTTCGCCATTGGATGGGTGGCGCGCCGTTTTAAAAGCAAAAAAAAGCCCCGCCAAATTGGCGGGGTTGAGGTACGAGCGTGGCGCTCGGAAAAAACAGGCCGCCCCCCACGCGGGGAGGCGGCGAACAGCGGTTTACAGCAGCATGGTGCGGATGTCGGTCAGCAGGTCGCCCAGGCGCTTGGTGAAGCGCGCGGCCGCGGCGCCGTTGATCACGCGGTGATCGTAGGACAGCGACAGTGGCAGCATCAGCTTGGGCTGGAAGGCCTTGCCGTCCCACACAGGCTGCATGGTGGCCTTGGACACGCCCAGGATCGCCACTTCCGGCGCGTTGACGATCGGCGTGAAGCCGGTGCCGCCAATGTGGCCGAGGCTGGAGATGGTGAAGCACGCGCCCTGCATGTCGTCTGCCGAGAGCTTCTTGGTCCGGGCTTTTTCAGCCAGGGCCGCGGCTTCGGCAGCCAGTTGCAGCAGGCTCTTCTGGTCGACGTTCTTGATGACCGGTACCAGCAGGCCTTCAGGGGTGTCTACCGCGAAGCCGATGTTGACGTACTTCTTGCGGATGATGGCCTTGCCGCTCGGGGCCAGGGACGCGTTGAAGTCCGGCAGCTCCTTGAGCAGGTGGGCGCACGCTTTGAGCAGCAGCGGCAGCACGGTCAGCTTGACGCCAGCCTTCTCGGCCACGGCTTTCTGCGCGACGCGGAAGGCTTCCAGCTCGGTGATGTCAGCCTGGTCGAACTGGGTGACGTGCGGCACGTTCAGCCAGCTGCGATGCAGGTTGGTGGCACCGGCCTGCATCAGGCGGGTCATCGGCACTTCTTCGATTTCACCGAAGCGGCTGAAGTCCACGACCGGGATCGGCGGGATGCCGGCGCCGCCGGTAGCGCCGGCTGCAGCAGCAGGGGCTTCCTTGGCCTTGGTCATGATCGACTTCACGTAGGCCTGAACGTCTTCCTTCAGGATACGGCCGTGTGGACCGGTGGCGCTGACAGCGCTCAGCTCGACGCCGAACTCGCGGGCCAGCTGGCGAACCGCCGGGCCTGCGTGAACCTTGGCGCCCGACGCGGCAGCCGGGGCGGCAGCGACAGGGGCTGGGGCGGCCGGGGCCTTGGCAGCAGGGGCTGCGGCAGGCGCGGCGGCGGCCGGTGCGGCAGCTGGGGCCGGGGCAGCAGCGGGGGCTGCGCCTGCGACTTTCAGCTTGAGGATCAGGTCGCCGGTGCCGACTTCGTCGTCCAGCTTGACGCTGATGCTCTCGACCACGCCTGCGGCAGGAGACGGGATCTCCATGCTGGCCTTGTCCGATTCCAGGGTGATCAGCGATTGGTCGACTTCGACGTTGTCGCCGACCTTGACCGACAGCTCGATGATCTTGGCCTTGCCCGACGAGCCGATGTCCGGCACGTGGATGTCCTGCACGCTAGGCGCGGCAGCAGCGGCCGGCGCCGGGGCGGCGGCAGGTGCTGGAGCGGCAGCAGCAGGTGCAGCAGCCTGGGCCGGTGCGGCGGCTGGGGCAGCGCCCGCCACCTTCAGCACCAGGATCAGGTCGCCGGTACCCACTTCGTCGTTCAGCTTGACGCTGATGCTTTCGACCACGCCGGCTTCCGGCGATGGGATTTCCATGCTGGCCTTGTCCGATTCCAGGGTGATCAGCGACTGATCAGCCTCGACGGTGTCGCCGACCTTGACCGAGATCTCGATGATCTGGGCCTTGCCCGACGAACCGATATCCGGCACGTGTACGTCCTTGCTGGCGGCAGCAGCGGCCGGGGCCGGTGCTGCAGCAGGCGCAGGGGCTGCTGCTTGTGGCGCAGCAGCAGGGGCGGCAGCGGCAGGCGCAGGCGCCGCGGGTGCTGCGGCAGCACCCTCGACTTCCAGCTCCAGTACGTCGTCGCCTTCTTTCAGGCGGTCGCCCAGCTTGACCTTGATGGCCTTGACCACGCCGGCCTTGGGAGCAGGGATTTCCATGCTCGCCTTGTCCGACTCCAGGGTCAGCAGGCTCTGGTCGGCTTCAATGCGGTCGCCAACCTTCACCAGCAATTCAATTACTTCACCCTCACCGCTGCCGATGTCAGGTACGCGAATGATCTCGCTCACGAAAATTCTCCTCAGCAGTCCAGTGGGTTGCGTTTCTCGGGGTCGATACCGAACTTCACGATGGCCTCGGCCACCACTTTAGGTTCGATGTCGCCACGATCAGCCAAGGCTTCCAGGGCAGCCAGCACGACGAAGTGGCGGTCGACTTCGAAGAAGTGACGCAGCTTCTTGCGGCTGTCGCTGCGACCGAAGCCATCGGTACCCAGGACTTTGAATTCCTTGGACGGAACCCACTGACGGATCTGCTCGGCGAACAGCTTCATGTAGTCGGTAGAGGCGATGACCGGACCTTTACGGCCAGTCAGGCACTCTTCGACGTAGGTGGCGCGAGGCTTCTGGCCTGGGTGCAGGCGGTTGAAGCGCTCGGCGGCCAGGCCGTCGCGACGCAGTTCGTTGAAGCTGGTGACGCTCCACACATCGGCGCCGACGTTGAACTGCTCGCGCAGGATCTTCGCCGCCTCGCGGACTTCGCGCAGGATGGTGCCCGAACCCAGCAGTTGTACGTGGTGGGCCGCTTCTTTCTTGTCTTCTTCCAGCAGGTACATACCCTTGACGATGCCTTCCTCGACACCGGCCGGCATGGCTGGCTGCTGGTAGGACTCGTTCATCACGGTGATGTAGTAGAAGACGTCCTGCTGCTCTTCGGTCATCTTCTTCATGCCGTCCTGGATGATCACCGCCAGCTCGTAGCCGTAGGTAGGATCATAGGTGCGGCAGTTCGGGATGGTGGCAGCCAGGATGTGGCTGTGACCGTCTTCGTGCTGCAGGCCTTCACCGTTCAGGGTGGTACGGCCGGCGGTGCCGCCGATCAGGAAGCCACGGGTACGGCTGTCGCCAGCGGCCCAGGCCAGGTCGCCGATACGCTGGAAGCCGAACATCGAGTAGAAGATGTAAAACGGCAGCATTGGCTGGTTGTGGCTGGAGTACGAGGTACCGGCAGCGATGAACGAGCTCATGGCGCCCGCTTCGTTGATGCCTTCTTCAAGGATCTGACCTTTCTGGTCTTCCTTGTAGAACATCACCTGGTCTTTATCGACTGGCTCGTACAGCTGGCCGACGGAAGAGTAGATGCCCAGCTGGCGGAACATGCCTTCCATACCGAAGGTACGGGCTTCGTCCGGAATGATCGGGACGATGCGCGGGCCGATTTCCTTGTCCTTGACCAGCTGCGCCAGGATGCGCACGAAGGCCATGGTGGTGGAGATTTCACGGTCGCCCGAGCCGTCCAGGATAGCCTTCAGGGTATCCAGTGGCGGGGTCGGCACGCTGAAGCTGTTGGCGCGACGCTGTGGCACGAAGCCGCCCAGTGCGTTGCGACGGTCGGCCAGGTAACGGGCCTCGGCGCTGTTTGGCTCTGGCTTGAAGAACGGCAGGTTTTCCAGCTCTTCATCCTTGACCGGGATGTCGAAGCGGTCACGGAACAGCTTCAGGCTGTCGACGTCGACCTTCTTGGTGTTGTGCGCGGTGTTCTTCGCTTCGCCCGCACCGGTACCGTAACCCTTGATGGTCTTGGCCAGGATGACGGTAGGTTGTTCCTTGTGGTTGACCGCTTCGTGGTACGCCGCGTAGACCTTGTACGGGTCGTGGCCGCCACGGTTGAGCTTCCAGATCTCGTCGTCGGACAGGTCGGCAACCATCGCCTTGAGTTCAGGCGTGTTGAAGAAGTGCTCACGTACGAAGGCGCCGTCTTTGGCCTTGTAGTTCTGGTACTCGCCGTCGATGACTTCGTCCATGCGGCGTTGCAGGATGCCGTCGACGTCCTTGGCCAGCAGTGGGTCCCAGAAACGGCCCCAGATGACCTTGGTAACGTTCCACTGGGCGCCGCGGAACACGCCTTCCAGTTCCTGGATGATCTTGCCGTTGCCGCGAACCGGGCCGTCGAGGCGCTGCAGGTTGCAGTTGATGACGAAGATCAGGTTGTCCAGCTTCTCGCGGCCGGCCAGGGAGATGGCGCCCAGGGATTCGGGCTCGTCGCACTCGCCGTCGCCCAGGAAGCACCAGACTTTCTGCTTGCCTGGCTGGATGAAGCCGCGGTGCTCCAGGTACTTCATGAAGCGTGCCTGGTAGATCGCCTGGATCGGGCCCAGGCCCATGGATACAGTCGGGAACTGCCAGAAGTCAGGCATCAGCCAAGGGTGCGGGTAGGACGACAGGCCCTGACCGTCCACTTCCTGGCGGAAGTTGTTCATCTGGTCTTCGGTGATGCGGCCTTCCATGAACGCGCGGGCGTAGACGCCTGGCGAGGTGTGGCCCTGGAAGTAGATCAGGTCGCCGCCGTGCTCGTCGGTCGGGGCCTGGAAGAAGTAGTTGAAGCCGATGTCATACAGGGTCGCACTGGAAGCGAAGCTGGAGATGTGACCGCCCAGGTCCGAATCCTTGAGGTTCGTGCGCATAACCATTGCCATGGCGTTCCAGCGCACCAGCGAGCGAATGCGGCGTTCCATGAACAGGTCGCCAGGCATGCGTGCTTCGTGGGTGACAGGAATGGTGTTGCGGTACGGCGTGGTGATTGCGTAGGGGAGTTGCGAACCACTGCGGGTGGCCAACTCGCCCATGCGAGTCATCAGGTAGTGAGCGCGGTCTTCGCCTTCTTTGTCGAGAACCGACTCCAGGGCGTCCAGCCATTCCTGGGTTTCGACGGGATCGAGGTCTTGCATGGCTTGCTCCAGGGCGGAAAGGCTTCCAGAATCGAAGCCTGAGTTTGCGACGGCCTTGTGGGCAGACGATATAGATTCTTGGATTACCGGGGGTTGTGCCGGCGTCGTGTAGTTTTACTACAAATCGTTCGTCATTTCATGCGTTGACATTGCGACCATCGTAGTAAAACTACAGGCAGAGGGCTTTTGGCCACCTGTCCCGTTGTGAGAAAAATCGATAACGTGGGTTAAAAACAAGTCCTCGAAAGGTTGAGTGCGATGCTTTCTGCCAGGAAATACGAATTTTCAGCTATTTCTAACTTTTGTACGACAGTCCAACCGGCGCGAATCAAACGCCCGGTGCCGTGCAACCCCCTTCGCACGCCGATCAAGGATAGACCATGAGCCTGCCAACAACGGTGCAATTGCCGGCCATTTTGACGCAACTTGTTGCGCGCAATCGCCAGACCTTCGAAGCCGCCGTGGCCACTACCGAACGTGCCGGCGAGCTGGCCAATTGGCCTGCCGCGACCTGGCAGGCGTTCGACCATGTGTGCGCCGCCAGCGACTTCGTCATCCAGCAGGCCAGCGCCACGCCCGCGCTGCTGCTTGACCTGGTGGCCAGCGGCGAACTGGACCGCAGCTTCGCCGCCGGCGAGTTGCGCGCACAGCTTGCCGCCGCCGTGGCCGCCGCCGGCAGCGACGATGAACTGGGCCGCCAGCTGCGCCGCCAGCGCGCGCGCCAGCAGGTGCGCATCATCTGGCGCGACCTGACGCGCCAGGCCGACCTGGTGCAAACCTGCCGCGATTTGTCCGACATGGCCGACGCTGCAATAGATGAAGCATATAAATGGTTGTATAGACGTCACTGCGACCAGTTCGGCGTGCCCAAGGGGCGGCGCACGGGCGAAGTGCAGCAGATGGTCATCCTGGGCATGGGCAAGCTGGGGGCAGTGGAGCTGAACCTGTCCTCGGACATCGACCTGATCTTCGCCTACCCCGAGGGCGGCGAGACCGAGGGCGTGAAGCGCCCGCTGGACAACCAGGAGTTCTTCATTCGCCTGGGCCAGCGGCTGATCAAGGCGCTGGACCCGGTGACCGTCGATGGCTTCGTATTCCGCGTCGACATGCGCCTGCGCCCCTACGGCTCGGCCGGCGCCCTGGTGCTGAGCTTCAACGCCCTGGAACAGTACTACCAGGACCAGGGCCGCGACTGGGAACGCTACGCCATGATCAAGGCGCGGGTGGTGGCCGGCGACCAGCAGGCCGGCGCGCAGTTGCTGGAGATGCTGCGGCCGTTCGTGTACCGCCGCTACCTGGACTTCTCCGCCATCGAGGCGCTGCGCACCATGAAGCAGTTGATCCAGCAGGAGGTGCGGCGCAAGGGCATGGCCGAGAACATCAAGCTGGGCGCCGGGGGCATCCGCGAGGTGGAGTTCATCGCCCAGGCGTTCCAGCTGATCCACGGCGGCCGCGACCTCAGCCTGCAGCAGCGGCCGTTGCTCAAGGTGTTGGCCACCCTGGAAGGCCAGGGTTACCTGCCGCCTGCGGTAATCGCCGAATTGCGCGAGGGCTACGAGTTCCTGCGCTACACCGAGCATGCCATCCAGGCCATCGCCGACCGCCAGACGCAGATGCTGCCCGACGGCGCAACCGACCAGGCGCGCATCGCCTTCATGCTTGGCTTCGCTGACTGGAACAGTTTCCACGAGCGCCTGATGCACTGGCGCGGCCGTATCGACTGGCACTTCCGCCAGGTCATCGCCGACCCCGATGAAGACGAGGGCGACGAAGGCGAGGTGGTAGTGGGCGGCGAGTGGCTGCCGCTGTGGGAAGACGTGCAGGACGAAGAGGCGGCCTGCCGGCAGCTGCAGGACGCCGGTTTCAGCGACGCGAGCAAGGCCCTGCGGCAGTTGGCCGGCCTGCGTGCCAGCCCGCAGCTGCGCGCCATGCAGCGCATCGGCCGCGAGCGCCTCGACGCGTTCATCCCGCGCCTGCTGGCCCAGGCCGTGGAACACGACAACCCGGACCTGGTGCTGGAGCGCGTGCTGCCGCTGGTGGAGGCCGTGGCCCGGCGTTCCGCCTACCTGGTGCTGCTCACCGAAAACCCCGGTGCCCTGCGCCGCTTGCTGACCCTGTGTGCCGCCAGCCCGTGGATTGCCGAGCAGATCGCCCGCTACCCGCTGTTGCTGGACGAGCTGCTGAACGAAGGCCGGCTGTTCAATCCGCCGCTGGCGCCGGAACTGGCCGCCGAGCTGCGCGAGCGGCTGACGCGCATCCCCGAGGACGACCTGGAGCAGCAGATGGAGGCCCTGCGCCACTTCAAGCTGGCCCACAGCCTGCGCGTGGCGGCCTCGGAAATCGCCGGCAGCCTGCCGCTGATGAAGGTCAGCGACTACCTGACCTGGCTGGCCGAGGCCATTCTTGAACAAGTCTTCATGCTGGCCTGGCGCCAGACCGTGGCGCGCCACGGCCTGCCCCAGCGGGCCGACGGCAGCCCCTGCGACCCGGGTTTCATCATCGTCGGCTATGGCAAGGTCGGTGGCATCGAGCTGGGCCACGGCTCGGACCTGGACCTGGTGTTCATCCACGACGGCGACCCCACCGCCGAGACCGATGGCGCCAAGCCCATCGACGGCGCGCAGTTCTTCACCCGCCTGGGCCAGCGCATCATTCACCTGCTCACCACCCAGACCAACTCAGGGCAGTTGTACGAGGTGGACATGCGCCTGCGGCCCTCGGGCGCTGCGGGCTTGCTGGTCAGTTCCTTGACCGCCTTCGGCCGTTACCAGGAGCACGAAGCCTGGACCTGGGAGCACCAGGCGCTGGTGCGCGCGCGGGTTCTGGTGGGCTGCAAGCACGTGGGCACCGCCTTCGAGCAGGTGCGCGCGCAGGTGCTGGGCCGCGAGCGCGATTTGCCCAAGCTGCGCGCCGAAGTCAGCGAGATGCGCGCCAAGATGCGCGACAACCTGGGCACCAAGGCCACTGCCGCCGGCACCGGGGCCAACGCCTTCGAGCCAGGGGCGCCGTTCGATATCAAGCAGGACGCCGGTGGTATCGTCGATATTGAATTTATGGTGCAATACGCGGCCCTGGCGTGGTCCAGGGATTATCCGGCGTTGCTGAAATACACCGATAATATCCGCATTCTGGAAGGGCTCGAGCAGGCCGGGTTGATACCCGCCACCGACGCGAGCCTGTTGCGTGAAGCCTACAAGGCCTACCGCTCGGCCGCCCACCGCCAGGCCCTGCAGAAGCAGGCCGGGGTGATCGGCGGGGATCAGTTTGTCGCCCAGCGTAGGGAAGTGCTGCGCATTTGGGCCGAAATGGGCTTGAGTTGATGTAGCAGGGCTGGGAGGCCTGGAAGGCCTGAAAGGGGCGCAGGCGGTCAATCTGCGCCTGACCAAAAGACAAGACGGGGAGGCCAGGCTGTACACCAACGGCCTGCTGCCTCCTCGGTCGTTTCTGGAAAAAGCATGAAAATTCTGATCATTGGACCCAGCTGGGTCGGCGACATGGTGATGGCGCAGACACTGTTCCAGTGCCTCAAGGTGCGCCACCCCGACTGTGTGATCGATGTGCTGGCGCCCGAGTGGAGCCGGCCGATCCTGGAACGCATGCCCGAAGTGCGCCAGGCCTTGAGCTTCCCGCTCGGCCACGGCGCGCTGGAACTGGCCACGCGGCGCACCATCGGCAAGTCGCTGAAGGGGCAGTACGACCAGGCGATCCTGCTGCCCAACTCGCTGAAGTCGGCGCTGGTGCCGTTCTTTGCCGGCATCCCGAAGCGCACCGGCTGGCGTGGCGAGCTGCGCTATGGCCTGCTCAATGACGTGCGGCGCCTGGACAAGGCCCGGTACCCGTTGATGATCGAACGCTTCATGGCCCTGGCCTTCGAGCCCGGCGCCGAGCTGCCCAAGCCGTACCCGCGCCCCACCTTGCGCATCGACCCGGCCAGCCGCGACGCGGCCCTGGCCAAGTTCGGCCTGGTGCTGGACCGGCCGTTGCTGGTGTTGTGCCCCGGTGCCGAGTTCGGCGAGGCCAAGCGCTGGCCGTCGGAGCACTATGCCAAGGTCGCCGAGATGAAAATCCGCGAAGGCTGGCAGGTGTGGCTGTTCGGCTCGAAGAAGGACCACCCGGTGGGCGAGGCAATCCGCGGCCGGCTGATCCCGGGCCTGCGCGAAGAGTCGGTGAACCTCAGCGGCGAGACCTCGCTGGCCGAGGCCATCGACCTGATGAGCTGCGCCGACGCCGTGGTGTCCAACGACTCGGGCCTGATGCACGTGGCCGCGGCGCTGAACCGCCCGCTGGTGGCGGTGTACGGCTCGACCTCGCCGGGCTTCACGCCGCCGCTGGCCGACCAGGTGGAAGTGGTGCGCCTGGGCCTGGATTGCAGCCCGTGCTTTGACCGCACCTGCCGCTTCGGCCACTACAACTGCCTGCGCCTGCTGGAGCCGCAACGGGTGTCCGATGCCCTGCAGAAGCTGGAAGGGCCGGCCACGGTCGAACTGACGGTCGGGGTCGATTAAGTTGCGGGTACTGTTGATCAAGACCTCGTCCCTGGGCGATGTCATCCATGCGCTGCCGGCGCTGACCGATGCCGCCCGGGCCATCCCGGGCATCCGTTTCGACTGGGTGGTGGAAGAAGGCTTCGCCGAAATCCCCACCTGGCACCCGGCTGTGGATAAAGTCATCCCGGTGGCCATCCGCCGCTGGCGCAAGAACGTCTGGGAAACCATCAAGAGCGGCCAGTGGCGGCGCTTCAAGCAGGCGTTGGGCGAGCGCAAGTACGACCTGGTGATCGATGCCCAGGGCCTGCTGAAAAGCGCCTTGCTGACCCGTTACGTGAAAGCGCCGATTGCCGGCCTGGACCGTGAGTCGGCGCGCGAATCCCTGGCCAGCCGCTTCTACGACCGGCGCCTGGCCGTGGGCCGCGGCCAGCACGCGGTGGAACGCCTGCGCCGGCTGTTCGCCCTGGCGCTGGGCTACGACCTGGCCCCCGGCCCGGGTGAATACGGCCTGGCGGCCGAGCGCCTGGGCAACGGCAAGTCGCGCGTGCCCTACGTGGTGTTTCTGCATGGCACTACCTGGGACACCAAGCACTGGCCCGAGATCTACTGGCGCGAAATGGCCGAGCGCCTGGGCCATGCCGGCATCGAAGTGCGCCTGCCCTGGGGCAACCCGGTGGAGCATGAGCGCGCCGAGCGCATTGCCGCAGGCTTGAAAAACGCCGTGGTGCTGCCCAAATTGAACCTGGCGGGCGTGGCGAAAGTGCTGGTGGCGGCGCGCGCCTGCGTGGCGGTGGACACCGGGCTGGGCCACCTGGCCGCAGCGCTGGACGTGCCGACCATTTCCCTGTTTGGCCCTACCAACCCGGGGCTGACCGGGGCCTATGGCCGCGACCAGGAGCACCTGGCCAGCGACTTTGCCTGCGCCCCGTGCCTGTCCAAGACCTGTACCTATCAGCCGACGCCGGAAGACCAGCGTCGGTTCGATCTTAAACGCGAGTGGCCCCTGTGCTTCACTCGCCTGAATCCCGAGCGTGTGGCGAGCCGACTAAGCGCATTGTTACTGGCTGAGGATCTTCGTTGATGCAACTGGCGTTTGTTCTATACAAGTATTTCCCGTTTGGCGGGCTGCAGCGCGACTTCATGCGCATTGCCCTGGAGTGCCAGAAGCGCGGGCACCAGATTCGCGTGTACACGCTGATCTGGGAGGGCGAGGTGCCGCCTGGTTTCGAGGTGCTGGTGGGCCCGGTGAAGGCGTTCTCCAACCACCGCCGCAACATCAAGTTCAGCGCCTGGATGGACAAGGACCTGGCCAAGCGCCCGGTCGACCGCGTGATCGGCTTCAACAAGCTGCCGGGCCTGGACGTGTACTACGCCGCCGACGGCTGCTACGAGGACAAGGCCCAGACCCTGCGCAACCCCATGTACCGGTTCTGGGGCCGCTACCAGCATTTCGCCGAGTTCGAGCGCGCGGTGTTCGCGCCCGAGGCCAAGACCGAAATCCTGATGATTTCCGAGGTGCAGCAGCCGCTGTTCATCAAGCATTACCACACCCCGCTGCAGCGCTTCCACCTGTTGCCGCCGGGCATTTCCCTGGACCGCCGGGCGCCGGCCAACGCCGCGCAGATCCGCGCCGAGTTCCGCGCCGAGTTCAAGCTGGGCGCCGACGACCTGCTGATGGTGCAGATCGGCTCGGGTTTCAAGACCAAGGGCGTGGACCGCAGCCTCAAGGCCCTGGCGGCGCTGCCGCCGGAGCTGAAGAAGCGCACGCGGCTGTTCGTCATCGGCCAGGACGAGCCCAAGTTCTTCCAGCTGCAGGCTGCCGCCCTGGGCCTCAGCGACCAGGTGGAGATCATGAAGGGGCGCAGCGATATCCCGCGCTTCCTGCTGGGCGCCGACCTGCTGATTCACCCGGCCTACAACGAAAACACCGGCACCGTGCTGCTGGAAGCCGCCGTGGCCGGCCTGCCGGTGCTGGTGTCGGCGGTGTGTGGCTACGCCCACTACATCGCCGAGGCCGACTGCGGCCTGGTGCTGGACGAGCCGTTCGAGCAGGCGCAATTGAACCAGTACCTGGTGCGCATGCTCAGCGATGGCCAGGCGCGCGCCGACTGGGGCCGCAACGGCCTGGCGTTCGCCGACAGCGCTGACCTGTACAGCATGCCGCAGCACGCCGCCGACGTGATCCTGGCCGGAGCCGCCTCATGAAGCTGATCCTTGCCGAGCCGTTCAAGACGCTGTGGGCCGGGCGCGACCCGTTCGAGGCCGTGGAGGCCTTGCAGGGCGAGGTGTACCGCGAGCTGGAAGCGCGCCGCACGCTGCGCACCGAAGTGGATGGCCGCGGCTATTTCGTCAAGATCCACCGCGGCATCGGCTGGGGCGAGATCGTCAAGAACCTGGTCACCGCCAAGCTCCCGGTGCTGGGCGCCGGCCAGGAATGGCAGGCCATCGAACGCCTGCAGCAAGCGGGCGTGGCGACCATGACCGGCGTGGCCTACGGCGAGCGCAACAGCAACCCGGCCGACCAGCATTCGTTCATCATCACCGAAGAACTGGCACCGACCGTCAGCCTCGAAGACTACAGCATCAACTGGCGCACCGAGCCGCCGCAGCCGCGCCTCAAGCGCGCGCTGATCGCCGAGGTGGCGCGCATGGTCGGCATGATGCACCGCGCGGGCGTCAACCACCGCGACTGCTACATCTGCCACTTCCTGCTGCACACTGACAAACCGGTGACGCCGGACGATTTCAAGCTGTCGGTGATCGACCTTCACCGCGCCCAGACCCGCCCGGCCATCACCCGCCGCTGGCGCAACAAGGACCTGGCCGCGCTGTATTTCTCGGCGCTGGACATCGGCCTGACCCGCCGCGACAAGCTGCGCTTCCTGCGCGGTTACTTCCAGCAGCCGCTGCGCCAGGTCCTCAAGGACGAAGCGCGCCTGCTGGCCTGGCTGGAAGGCAAGGCCGAGAAGCTTTACGCGCGCAAGCTGCGCTACGGGGATGCGCTCTGATGGCGGGTTGGAACCTGGCGCCGGAATACGCGCACCTGCACGCCGAGTTCGGCACCCTGGACGCGGTGTTCGCGCTCAAGGGCGAGCACCTGACCCGCGACCCGCTGTCGGAAGTCAGCCGCGTCAACGTCGCTGGCGTGAACTACTACGTCAAACGCTACACCGGCGCCGGCAAGGGCCTGCGGCGCTACCTGGGGCGGCCACGGGTGAAGTCCGAATGGCAAAACCTCAAGCGTTTCGCCAAGTGGGGCATTCCTACCGCCGAGATCGTCGGCTGGGGCCTGGAGCGCAAGGGTGCGGCCTTCCACCGTGGCGCGCTGATCACCCGCGAGCTGCCCAACACCGTGGACATGTCGGCGCTGGCCGACCAGCACGACCCGCGCCTGCAAGACCGCGCCTGGGTCGATGTCATCAGCCGCCAACTCGCGCGCGCCACGCGGGCGATGCACGACGAGCACTTCACCCACAACGACCTGAAGTGGCGCAACCTGCTGGTGGACGACAAGAACACGCTGTTCTTCATCGACTGCCCCAACGGCGCGTTCTGGATCAGCTTCTGGCTGCGCTACCGCATCACCAAGGACCTGGCCTGCCTGGACAAGGTGGCCAAGTACCAGCTGTCCAACACCCAGCGCCTGCGTTTCTACCTGCAGTACCGCAACCGCAAGCACCTGAATGCTTCGGACAAGCGCCGCATCCGTCACATCATCACGTTTTTCGAGGGCCGCGAATGAGCGACTTCATCGCCGACGCCGAGCAGGGTTTGCTGCAGCGTCATGGCCTGGACAGTTTCGATGCGCTGTGGACCCTGCAGCTGGACCCGGTGGACGAACCCAACACCGCCCGCGGTGGCTACAGCCAGGTGTTCCGCCTGGAGCTGGAAGGCAAGGGCTATTACCTCAAGCGCCAGCGTGGCTACCTGACCCGCACCTTGCACCACCCGCTGGGCGAGCCGACGTTCTCCCGCGAGTTTCGCAACATCCGGCGCTACCAGCAGCTGGCGATTCCTGCGTTGCAGGCGGCCTACTACGGGCAGCGCAAGCTGGACGGCGACCTGTGCGCCATCCTCATGACCCGGGCGCTGGACGGCTGGACCGACCTGGACGCGCTGCTGCTGGACTGGAGCGCCTCCACGGCCTCGCGGCGCCAAGCCATCCTGGCCGCCTGCGGCACGCTGGCGCGCACGCTGCACGGTGCCGGCCAGGTGCATGGCTGCTTCTACCCCAAGCACATCTTCCTGCGCCGGGGTGCCCACGGCTACCAGGCGCAGCTGATCGACCTGGAGAAAACCCGCCCGGCGCTGTTTGGCCGGCGTGACCGCGTCCGCGACCTGGAGCCGCTGCTGCGCCGCGCGCCCATGTGGGGCGAGGCGGACATTCGGGTGTTCCTGGCCGCCTACCTGAACCAGGACGCCGCCAGCCCGCTGGTACAGGACTGGCTGCAACGCCTGACCCGCCGCCGCAGCCACAAGGAGGGTCGCTGATGCGCCTGTCCGAACTGACCAGGGCCGGCCGCGCGCCGGCCTTGCCCTTGAGCCTGACCCTGGCCGACGCCGCCGGCAGCGCCGAACTGCAACTGCTGAGCCTGCTGCGCGTACTCCCCGGCCAGCGGTACGTCGGTGCCGGCGTGTGGCGTGGCCGCACGGTGCTGGCCAAGCTGCTGGTGGGGCCCAAGGCGGCGCGGCACTTCCAGCGTGAGCGCGACGGCGTCAAGCACCTGGCCTCCCAAGGCCTGACCACCCCGCAACTGCTGGCCGAAGGGCTGGAGGACGGTGAGGGCGGCTGGCTGCTGTTCGAATACCTGGAAGGCGCACAAAGCCTGGCCCAGGCCTGGGCAGCGGTGGAAAACCTGCCGGTGCTGGCCGATGCGCAGACCGAGGTGCTGGGCGAGGCCCTGGCCGCCGTCGCCGCCATGCACGCCAAGGGCCTGTGGCAGGAAGACTTGCACCTGGACAACCTGCTGCGTCACGACGGCCAGCTGTACCTGATCGATGGCGCCGGCATCTGCGTGGAAGAACCCGGCAAGCCGCTGTCGCGCCAGCGCGTGCTGCAGAACCTGGGCGTGTTCTTCGCCCAACTGCCCAAGCCGTTCGAGCCCTTCATCGAAGAACTGCTGGTGTATTACCTGCTGGCCAACGGTGAGCACGCGTTGCCGCTCGAAGCCCTGCTCAAGCAGGTCGATAAGGTGCGCGCCTGGCGCCTGAAGGATTTCCTGGCCAAGGTGGGCCGCGAGTGCAGCCTGTTCGCCGTCAAGCGTGGGGCGTTCATGCTGCGCGCCATCCGTCGCGGGGAGGAGCCGGCCATGCTACCGGTGCTGGCCCAGGCCGACGCCTTGCTGGACCAGGGCCACCTGTACAAGACCGGCGGCGCTGCCAGTGTCGGCCAGGTGCAGGTGGGCGGCCGGCCGCTGGTGATCAAGCGCTACAACATCAAGCACTTCGCCCACTGGCTCAAGCGCTTCTGGCGCCCCAGCCGCGCCTGGCATTCGTGGGTGCAGGGCAACCGCCTGGCGTTCCTGGGCATCGCCACGCCCAAGCCGCTGGCCGTGCTGGAGAAGCGCTTCCTGTGGCTGCGCCGCAGCGCCTACCTGGTCACCGAACACCTGGCCGGCCCCGACCTGATCGAGCGTTTCGCGCCCTATGTGGATAACGCCGCCGTGCCGGAAGCCGAACTGACCGCCCTGGACCAGTTGTTCGCCGACCTGACCCGCGAGCGCATTAGCCACGGCGACCTCAAGGGCCACAACCTGTTCTGGGACAATGGCCGCTGGGCGCTGATCGACCTCGATGCCATGTGCCAGCACAGCAGCCAGGCGAGCTTCGCCCCGGCCTACGCCCGCGACCGCGCGCGCTTCCTGCGCAACTGGCCAGCGGACAGCGCCCTGGCCCGAATGCTGGACCAGCGCCTGCCGCGTTTGCCCTGACGCCGCCTGCGGCAGCTGCTACGCCAATCTATGTAGCAGCGGCGGGGCGGCCATCCGCCGAAGGCCGCGTCATTGGCTTAAAACCCGTATTCCAACCCCACCCCCGCATACCACGACCGCCCCGGCGCCGCCTCGTAGTAGCGCTTGTTGCTGTCGCCCACGATCACCGAGCCCACGTACTGGCGGTCCAGCAGGTTGTCCAGGCGCACGATCTGGTGGAAGGTCCAGTGGTCGACCTTCTGTTCGAAGCGCGTGCGCAGGTTGAACACCGCATAGGAGGGCGCAGCCTTGTCCTGGTTGGTGTCCTCGACGTAGACCTTGCTGCGGTACATGCCTTCCAGCGCGGTGCTGACCCAGTCCTGCGGCTGCCATTTCAACTCGCCGAACAGGGTGTCCTTGGGCACGCCGGGCAGGTAGTTGCCCTTGTCCACCTGCTTGGCGCTGGTGCCGCTGCCGCTGGTGAAATCGCTGTCGTAGGTGGCGTTGAGGTGGGTGTAGGCCAGCTGGGTGCTCCAGGTGGGCGTCAGCTGGCTGTCCAGCGACAGCTCCAGGCCGCGGCGCAGGGTGCGGCCGGCGTTCTGGTAGCTGGTGCGGCCGTCGGTGGACTCGGCCACCACCAGCTCGTCGTCGGTAGTGATCTGGAACAACGCCGCGTTAATACGGGTGCTGTCGCCGACCTTGGCTTTCAGGCCGATTTCGTACTGGCGGCTTTCCGAGGGCTTGAGGTTGAAGTTGAAGCCCTCGACGTTACCCGGCGCGTAGGCCATTTCCGCCTGGGTCGGGGTTTCGAAGCCTTTGCCGGCGCTGACGTAGCCATGCAGGTTCTCGGTGAAGGCGTACATCACGCTCAGCGACGGGGTGTTCTGCTGGTAGTCCTTGCTGCCGCTGGCGTCGCCGTTGCTGAGGAACTTGTCGTCCACGTCCATGCGCATGGTGCTGTGGCGCACGCCGGCCTGCAGGGTCCAGTCGCCCAGGGCCCAGTTGGCCTGCACGAAGGGGTCGAGGCTGGTGGCGGTGTCGATCTCGTCGCGGGCCATGGCGCCTTTCACGCCCAGGGTGCTGCCCACGTAGTTCTGGTAGCCCTGGCGGTCGTCCTGGCTGCGGTCGTAGTCCAGGCCGGCGATGATCTTCAGGTCGCCGGGGGCGGCCAGGATCGGCTGAATCCAGTGCAGGCTGCCGCCGTAGAAGGTGCGGTCGAAGTTGACCACGCCGCCGCCACGCACGTCGGCGGGGTTGTCCACCATCTTGCCGTTCACAGTGATCTTCTGTGGAATCGACAGGTACTGGATCACGCTGCGCGTGCCGTAGTAGCTGGTGACCTGCAGAGTCGCATCGCCAATGTAACGTTCGTAGTTCAGCCCCACCTGCTGGTGGTCGATGCTCTTGCGCGTGTTGTAGTTCAATGCAGCAGCGGCCACCGAGCGCGGGTCGGCCTTGTAGGCGTCCCAGGTCTGGCCCAACGGGTCCTGGGTGCCGTGCTGCTCCAGGCTGCTGTAGATCAGCGCCAGCTTGCTGTCTTCGTCGGGCTTGAGGTTGAGCTTGGCGAAGGTGGTGTCCCGGCGTGCGGCGCTGTGGTCGCGGTAGCCGTCGGTGTCCATGCGCGAGGCGTCCAGCACGAAGCCGGTGTCGGCGTCGATGCCGCCCTCGGCATACACGTGATTCTTGCTCATGCCATCGCTGCCCATCACCGTCTCGGCACCTACCTTCGGCGCGCCGCTGCCGTCGCGGGAGAACATCTGGATAACCCCGCCGGCGTTGCTGCCGTACATAGTGGCCGCCGGCCCGCGCAGCACCTCGATGCGCTCGGCGGTGTCGAGGTTGAACGTCGCCGCCTGGCCCTGGCCGTCCGGCGTGCTGGCCGGAATGCCGTCGGCAATCAGCTTCAACCCGCGCACCCCGAACGCCGAGCGCGCGCCAAAGCCGCGCGAGGAAATCTGCAGGTCCTGGGCGTAGTTCTGGCGGTTCTGCACCACCAAGCCGGGAATGCGCTGCAGCACCTCCGAGGCGTTGATGCCCAGCTGCCCGTTGTGAATCTGCTCTGCACCGACGCTGTCCACCGAATAGGGCAGGTCGAAGCTGCTGTTCTCGCTGCGCGCGCCGCTGACCACCACCGAGTCGAGCACGATCTCGGGCGCATCGGCCTGGGCCAGGGGGCTGGCCAGCAACAGGCCGGTGAGCAGGGAGCGACGGCGCAGGAAGGGTGGGGCAGAAGTCATCGTGGGGAAAGGTCCGCAAGTGAAGATATGTACTGAATCGGACAAGTTTACCAACTCTGAAGCCCCACCGGTCCCGTAGCAGCTGCCGCCAGGCTGCGTCTGCCGCGCGCGGCGTGTCTGGATAACCGCAGCGCCTGGGACGCGGCCTGGCGGCCGCTGCTACGGGGTTTGGGCTTGGTCCTACGATTGTGTGGGAAATGGCTGGCTTTCAGGGGGCAGGGTTCACCCTAGGCTCCGGGTTCCCAACCTGGAGGATCGCTTCATGCTAGTTCGCGGTGCATTGCTACTGAACCTAACGCTGTTGGCGGGGTGTGCGGAATTCGAAGTGGTAGACCCGGCTGATCGCTGGCCGGAGCCGGTTCAACCGTACCAATGCCAGGGCGATGGGGCGCGGTTTGGGTGTGCGCATAAGTGGCCGGGGTATACGGAGGATTATCATCGTCGGCGCAGGTAAGGCATTTGGGCATCATGGCGTAGGAAAAATCGTTCAACTACATCGGATCCACCTTTCGTTGTCGACGGAATCTGCTGACTTCCTCCCGCAGGTTTCCATGCGCCTAATACCACCCTCTTCCCCTGCAAGCGGTGGCGCGATGCGTAGATTCATACTCTTATCCGTGGGCGGTTTCCTCCTCACCGGCTGCGCCCTGATGGAATGGGCCGCCGACCAGGGCTTCGGCTGGCACCCCGGCGACCCCCGCCAGCGGTTCAAGTGCGACATGGACCCGCTCAAGCCCGGCTGCGCCTATTACCAGCGCGAATACAAGGAACAGCTGCTGAAATGGCGCGAGCCGCCGGCGCTTCTTGAGCAGGAGGGCTGAGCCCCGCGACACCCAGGCAATGCCCCCATATGCAGCCGCCACCGTGAATGCGCTATAATCCCGCCCTTTCGCCGCCGACAGCCCCATGGCCCTCGGCGCATATATTCCGTTGAAAGAGGCTAGACCCTTGGCATTGACGATTCTTGGCCTGTCCGGCGCCCTTAGCCATGATCCTTCCGCAGCCCTGTACATCGACGGCAAGCTGATTGCGGCTGCCGAAGAAGAGCGCTTCGTTCGTGACAAACATGCAAAGAACCGCATGCCCTATGAGTCGGCGAAGTTCTGCCTGGAGCAGGCCGGCATCAAGCCTTCCGACGTTGACGTGGTGGCGATTCCGTTCGCGCCCATCAGCCTGTTCGGCAAGGCCCGCTGGCACTACGCCAAGCGCTACTGGTACGCACCGGACCGCGCCCTCGACGCGCTGCTGATGGGCAACCGCCGCTACAAGCGCTACCGCAACAAGATCGTGTGGTGCCTGGAGCAACTGGGCTTCGACCCGAAGAAAATCAAGATCGAGCCGGTGGAACACCACCTGGCCCACGCCTCCAGCGCCTACCACTGCTCGGGTTTCAAAGAGAAAACCGCGATCCTGGGTATCGACGGCAAGGGTGAGTACGCCACCACGTTCTTCGGCTACGGCGAGAACGGCAAGATCCACAAGATAAAGGAATTCTTCGACCCGGATTCGCTGGGTGGCCTGTACGGCGCCATTACCGAGTTCCTGGGCTTCGAAATGCTCGACGGCGAGTTCAAGGTCATGGGCATGGCGCCGTACGGCGACGCCAGCAAGTATGACTTCTCGCGCCTGGCCAGCTTCGAGAACGGCGAGCTGGTGATCAACACCGACTACGCCAACGTCGTCGGCATCCGCCGCTACAAGGAGAAGGGCAAGGGCTTCTACTTCTCGCCCAAACTGATCGAGTGGCTGGGGCCCAAGCGCGAAGGCGACATCGCCGACGAGCCGTACATCCACTACGCGGCCAGCATGCAGGCGCTGTTCGAGAAGCTGGCGCTGCAGATGATCGACTACTACCTGGGCGACGTGCTCAAGGAAACCGGCAAGCTGGCGTTCGCCGGCGGCTGCGCCCTGAACGTCAAGCTGAACCAGAAGATCATCGCCCGCAACGACGTGAAGGAGCTGTTCGTGCAGCCCGCTTCCGGCGACGCCGGCACTGCCGTGGGCGCTGCCGCCTACGTGTCCCACGCCCGTGGCGTGCCGGTCGAGAAGATGGAGCACGTCTACCTCGGCCCGTCGTACAGCAACGAAGACGTGATCGCCGCCTGTGCCCGTCACCCGGACAAGCCGGCGTTCCGCAAGCTTGAGAACATGCCCGAGCAGATCGCCCGGATCATGGTCGACGGCAACCCGGTGGCCTGGTTCCAGGGCCGCATGGAGTTCGGCCCGCGTGCCCTGGGTGGTCGTTCGATCATCGGCTGCCCAAGCGTGCCGGGCGTGGCTGACCGCATCAACCACCAGATCAAGTTCCGCGAGCGCTGGAGGCCTTTCTGCCCGTCGATGCTCGACACCGTGGCCCCGCAGATGATCAAGATCGACCACCCGGCGCCGTTCATGACCTTCACCTTCGAAGTGGCTGAAGAGTGGAAGACCCGCGTGCCGGAAGTGGTGCACGAGGACGGTACTTCGCGTGCCCAGGTGCTCAAGCGCGAATACAACCCGCGCTACTACGACATGATGAAGGCGCTGGAAAACCTGACCGGCAACGGCGTGTCGCTGAACACCTCGCTCAACCGCCGCGGCGAGCCGATGATCTGCTCGCCTACCGACGCCCTGAACATGTTCTTCGGTTCCGACCTGCAGTATCTGATCATGGAAGACATCCTGGTGGTCAAAGACGGCGCGAACGCTTATGACACGCTCGGCTGAGCGTCATGTGCTGCAGTTCTGCCACGGCTATGACGGGCCGTTCCTGGACTGCGCACGGCAATACGCCAGCCTGTTCGCCGGTACCGGCTATCGCGTGACCACGGTCTTCCTGACCGGGGTCGCCGACCCGCAGGTGGCGGCGGGCTGCGCCAGCGATGAAGTGCTGTTCATGGAATACAGCTCCAAGGCCATTCGTGGCCTGAAGCTGGGCGCCATTCGCGACTTGCGCAAGATTGCCGCCAGTCGCGACTTCAGCTTCTGCATCGCCCACCGTTTCAAGCCCATCTACATCACCCTGCTGGCCACCGCGTTGCCGGTGATCGGCGTGCACCATGCCTTCGGCGACTACCAGCGCGGCTCGCGCAAGCTGTTCGCGCACCTGTTCCGCAAGCGCCTGAGCCTCCTGGGCGTGTCGGACGCGGTGCGCGACGACATGCGCCAGTGCCTGCCCAAGTGGCCGACCGGGCGCATCCGCACCCTGTACAACCGCATCGACGTGGCCGCGCTGCAAACCAGCCAGCTGCCTGCGGCCCAGGCGCGTGAAGCGCTGAAGCTGGACGCCGATGCCTGGATTGTCGGCAACGTCGGCCGCCTGCACCCGGACAAGGACCAGGCCACGCTGCTGCGTGGCTTCGCCCAGGCGCTGCCAACGCTGCCGGCCAGCGCAGAGCTGGTGATCATGGGCACCGGGCGCCTGGAACAGGACCTCAAGGAACTGGCTGCGGAGCTGAAAATCAGCGAACGTGTGCGTTTCCTGGGGCAAGTGCCGGAAGCGCGGCGCTATTTCCGCGCCTTCGACGTGTTTGCCCTGAGCTCGGACAACGAGCCGTTCGGCATGGTGCTGCTCGAAGCCATGGCCGCCGGCGTGCCGCTGCTGGCCACGGCCTGTGGCGGTGCCAAGGAAGTGGTCGAAGGGGTGGGTATCCTGTTCCCCTTCGGCGACGCCGAACACCTGGCCCAGGCCTTGGTACACCTGTCTACACTGGACGGCGAACAACGCCAGGCCTGCGCCGACCTTATGCTGCAACGCCTGGCCGAGCGTTTCTCGGACCAGGCCGTACGCGAGACTTTCTGGCGCTTGCCGCAAGTCACCGACATTACTGCGGAGGCTTGATGCTCAACCGTTTTCAAGGCTGGCGCGAGCGCGGCTGGACCCAGATCGACGCTGGCACTTATGCACAGGCATGGCAGCGTTTTGGCGGTAGCGTGGCCACCCACCCGCTGGTGGTGGAGCGCCTGGCCGGTTTGGCCGGGATCCCGGTGCGCTACCTGGGCTGGGAGCAGGCGGGCGAGCTGCGCGCGGCCATTCCTACCTGGGGTCGCTCGCTGGCCTTGTCCAAGGACGAACTCAAGCGCGCCGGCAAGAAAGGCCTGTTCGACCTGGGCAACGCCGAGCTGATCCTGCCCGCCGCCAGCGACGCCCAGGCGCCGCTGCGGCATGCCGGGCGCTACCTGTCGGAACTCAACCAGGGCCGCTTCGCCACGCTCAAGCCTCAGGCTGAATCGCTGGCCATGGCCCGTACCCCCGAAGACCTGTCGAAGAAGTTTCGCTATAACCAGCGCCGCGAGCTGCGCCTGCTGGAAGAGGCGGGCGGGGTGGTGCGCCCAGTCAGCGACTTCAGCAGCAGCGAACTTGCCGCCATGTACTGCGACCTGTTCCTGCGCCGCTGGGAATTCCCGGCCACGGGCGCCGAGCACATGGCCGAGGTGGTGGAGCTGTTGCGCGAGCTGCTGATCGGTTCGGTGCTGTTCCTCAACGATGCGCCCATCGCCATCCAGCTGGTTTATCGGGTGGAGGCGCCCGAGTGGGTCAGCGTCGAATACATCAATGGCGGCGTCGACCCGCAGACCCGTGCCTTCAGCCCGGGCAGCGTGCTCAGCTTCCTCAACACCCAGGCTGCATGGGAAGATGCCCGTTCCCTTGGCAAGGCGTTGCGCTTCTCCTTCGGCCGCGCTGACCGCGAGTACAAGGATCGTTGGTGCAACCCGGTACCGGTATTCCAGATTTGAGCCGAAAACAGCAGCTCCTCAAGCGTCATCGTCGCAACAAGCGCCTGGCCCTGTTGGTGGGCCTGGTGGTGTTGGTCCTGCTGGGCGTACTGGTGAAGTGGTGGCTGGCGCCGCTGCTGGCCGTGCTGGCCTGGGTGGCCCATGAGGCCTGGTTCGCCGACCACCTGTTCTACGCCCCTGGCGACGACTACCAATACAACTTTGGCGACAGCGCCGCGCAGCCGGCCGTGACCCTGGCCGAAGGCCGCCTGCGCCTGGCCGAGCCGCTGGCACTGGACGGCAGCGAGACGCTGGTGCTGGCAGTCAAGGTCAAGGCCGGCTGGCTGGGGCGCTTGGTCGATCCCCAGGTGGAAATCAGCGGTGGCGGCCAGGCTGACCGCCAGGCCTTCGAGCGTGGCGTCGATGGCCTGCGCTACCTGAACCTGAGCAGCTTCGGCCTGGCCCTGGCGGCGGGCGAGCTGCAATTGCGCGGGCGCCACTGCCGCCTGCAAGGCGAGCCGCAGGCGTGGCTGTGGCGCCACCCGGACCTGCGCCAGCAACGCGTGATGGTCATCGCTCCCCATGCCGACGACGCCGAACTGGCAGCTTTCGGCCTGTACAGCCAGGCGGATACCTGGGTGGTCACCCTAACCGCAGGTGAGATCGAAGCCGAGCACTACCAGGCCATGGGCCTGCCCATGGCAGACGCCGCGCGCCTCAAGGGCCGCCTGCGCGCCTGGGACAGCATCGCCGTGCCGGCCTGGGCCGGCGTGGCCCAGGAGCGCTGCGTGCAGCTGGGCTATTTCTGCCTGCAGCTACCCGCCATGCAGGCCGCGCCTGACCAGCCGGTGGCGTCCCGCGAGGCGCAGCTGGACGACACCCGTCTGTTCCGCCAATACAACCGCATTGCCCTGCCGGGCGATGATGGCGTGCCCAGCTGGAACAACCTGCTGGCCGACCTGCGCGCGCTGATCGAGCTGGCGCGCCCCGAGGTGCTGGTGATGCCCGATGCGGCCATCGACCCGCACCCGGATCACATCTGCTCACAAACTGCCGTGCTGGAAGCCTTGCAGGGCACTGGGTGGCAACCGCACACTTTGTTGGGTTATGCCAACCACCTGCATGACAACGACCGCTGGCCCATGGGCGATGCGCATGCCGGTGTCAGCCTTCCACCTTTTTTTGATGCATCGCAGGTTATGGTGCCGCTCAGCCTGGAGCTGGCCCCCACCATGCAGGTGGACAAGGCCATGGCCCTGGGCATGATGCACGACTTGCAGCCGGCGCCGCCGTTCAAGCGCAAGGTGCGTCGCTGGTTGCAGCAGCTGCTGGCCGGGCGCCGCTGGCCGCCGTATGGCGAAAATGAATTCATGCGCAAGGCCGTGCGCCGCCATGAGCTGTTTTGGATCGGTTCGCCGTCGCGGAGTAAATGATGAAGGTCCTGTTTCTGGTTCAAAAAGAGCAGCGGGTGATCCTGGACCGCCTCTATCAGGCCGTGGCCGACCATTGCGAGTGCGACCTGCGCTGGCTGGACAGCGCCGACCAGCGTGACCTGCGTGGCTACTTCCGCCGTGAGGTGGACGCCAGCCAATATGACCGCATCCTGTTTTTCCTGCGTTTCAAGCAGGAGATCCGCCAAGTGGCGTTCATCCGCAGCGTGCCCAACCTGGTGATCCTGGAGCACGACGCCTACCAGAACTACATTGATTGCAAGTACACCGGCAAATTCAGCCGGCACTACCGCAACATTCCCTGGGTGCGGGTGATCAGCTCCGGCTACCAGGTCACCCAGCGCCTTGCGCAGGAGGGTTTCGACGCCGCCTTCGTGGCAAAAGGCTATGACCAGACGTTGCTCCGTGACCTGGGCGTGGAACGTGACATCGAATTGGCATTCGTGGGCAGCACCGGCAGCGTCGCCTACAGCGGGCGCAAGGCGCTGCTGGATGAGCTGGGCGCGTGTGAAAATCTGCTGGTGACCCGAACGAAGTCCGGTGACGACTATCTGAATACCCTGAACCGTATTCGCTTCTTCGTCAGCGCCGACGTGGGCATGGGCGAGTACATGATCAAGAATTTCGAAGCGATGGCGTGCGGGTGCGTGCTGCTGGCCTACGATCAAGGTGAGGCAGAGAACCGTGCGTTGGGCTTCGTCGACATGCACAACCTGGTGCTGTACACCTCGGTAAGCCAGTTGCAGGAAAAGCTGCAAGCGTTACGCGCCAATCCGCAGCTGGTGCGCGCCATCGCGCAGAACGGCAAGGAGCTGGTGGAGAGCCGCTACGGTTTCGATCGTATCGGCGCGCAGATTGTCGAGGCCATGCAGGCGCCGCTGCGTCCATCTAGTCTTGAGGGAAGCCTGGGCGAGTTCTGGCTGCGGGTGCGCCGATGGGTGTCAGGATAGGGTGTCTACGCAAGGCGGTGACACAGGGATAGGGACCGTTGGACGAAGGCTGTGCCACAGCAGTAAGGGACTGAGCATCAAGATGAAATGGCCATTGGTATCGATACTGGTTCCTTGTTACAACCACGAACTCTACATCGAGGAATGCCTGCTGAGCATCTTGCGGCAGGACTACGACAATGTAGAGCTGATCGTGGTCAATGACGGTTCTACCGACAGCAGCGGCGAAAAGATCAAGGCGCTGGCCCAGGCACACTCATTCCAGTACTACGAACAGAGCAACCAGGGCGTCAGCGCGGCGTTGAACCTTGCCTTGAGCCACGCCCGGGGCGACTTCATCATCACCCCCGATTCCGATGACGTGATGCTGCCTGGCCGCTTGAAGCTGCAGGTCAGCCACCTGCAGCAGCACCCCGAGGTCGGCTGCGTCGGCGGGCGGGTCATCTTCATCGATGCCCGGGGCGCCGAAATCAAGCGCGAGGCCTCAAGCTACGTGGACATCGAGCGCTTCGATTTCGCCCGGTTGCTGGAGCAGGCGTACTCGGTGGGTGCGCCGGTGGCCATGTATCGCCGTGAGGCTATCGAGCGGGTGGGTGGCTATGACCCGAGCATCCGTATCCAGGACTTCCAGATGACGCTGAAAATCGCGCACCTGGGGTACACCATCGACGTGCTGCCGCAGGCGTTGACCCTCTACCGTCGCCACGACACCAACATCTCCAAGACCGCCTACAAAAGCCAGCTGACCTACGACATGCAGGTCATTGACCGCTACAAGGACCACCCCGCCTATGCACGTGCGCGGGTGGCGGTGGTCAACAAGGCGCTCAAGCAGGCGGTGCGGTATGACTACTGTCTGGCTCGCGAGCTGTTCGCCAGCCTGCCGGTGCGCAGCTGGGACCGCGTCACCTGGAAGCGCTTCAGGCGCTACCTGTTCAAATCAAAATTCGGTTTCTCCAAGGAATAAGGCGTGGCATCACTTTACCCCCAGCAGCACCATTTCGATTTCGCCGTGGGCCCTATCCGGGCGGGCGTGCAGCAGTTGCGCGGCAAGCTGGGCATCGCCGGCCTGCTGTTGGGCTTCGGGCTGTTCTGGAGCGTGGCGGGTGTGCTGCTGACGCCGAACCTGAAGTTCTACGTGTGGCTGCTGTCGGCGTTCGCCTACGCGCCAAGCCTGTACCTGCTGGTGCGCCATTACCGTGACGCCGGGGTGATGCTGCGCGAGCGCAAGGAGTTGTGGGGGTACCTGGCGCTGCTGGCGTGGGCGCTGGTGACCCAGGCCTGGCCCATGGACAACCTGGACATGCCGTTGACCATGGTCAAGCGCGAGTCGCTGTTCCTGCTGCTGGTGCTGGGCTGGGCCTTGTGGGGGCGGTTCAACGCCTGGGGCCTGCAGTTGATGATCATCCTCTGGGGCGCGCTGGCGGGGCTGTATGCGTTGGCCGGGCTGGTGACCTACCCGATGCGCCACATCGACCGCCTCTTCGGCTTTGGCGGCTTCATGGACAACCCCAACCCGGCGGCCTATTCGATCGCCTGCCTGATGATAATGGGCCTGACCTGGTGGCCGCGCGCGGGTTGGGCGCGGGTGTTGTGGGGGGCGCTGAATCTTTGCTCGCTGGTGTTCGTGGTGTTGTCGGGCAGCCGTGGCGCGCTGCTGGCGACTGCTGCTGCGGCTATCGCCTATGTGCTGGCCGGGGGCAGGAAATTCCATTGGCTGACTGCGCTGGTGGGCCTGGGCTGCACCGGCCTGGTGCTGTGGCTCGACCCATCGCTGCTGGCGCGGGGCGACTCGGAGCGCCTGGAACTGCTGCGCCAGGCCGTCGGGTTTATCAAGGAGCACCCGTGGGTAGGCATCGGCATCAGTGGTGATTACCGCATGGACATGCCGGGCCAGGACCTGGAGCACTGCCACAACTTCATTCTCGACACCGCCATTCGCTACGGCGTCATCGCCACGGGCGTGTGGCTGGTGATGTGGGGCTGGGTAGGGGTTCAGGCCTATCGCCTGCGGCACCAGGCCCTGGGCATGGCAGCGTTGCTGTTCTGGGTGTTTGCCTGCGTGGCCATCCAGTTCGATGTGTTCGCCCTGTTCGGCCGCAACCGTGCCATGTGGCTGGCGGTGTGGGTGCCGGTGCTGCTGGTCATGTGCCTGCCCCGCAAACCCACCGAAGCCCCGTAGCAGCAACTGTCTTTGTGGGAGCTGGCTTGCCAGCGAGCTTTCAGGGCATCAACAGCTCGCTGGCAAGCCAGCTCCCACAGGGAGATTTCAGGCGGGTCAGCTCAGGCGTTCAGCCAGCTGGCCGCTGTCCCAGCGCTGCGGCGCATGGGTGGCGTAGGCCTGGAAGAATGGCAGGCCGCCGTCCTGCATCAGCCAGTCGCGGTCCTGCTCGTAGCGCAACATGTGCTGGAAGTTGCGCAGGCACAGGCTCTTGCGCAGGGCCCAGGGGTAGGTGCGCAGGTCGGCGATGTCGATCAGCCCCAACTCGCCTTCCGGCGTCATCACCACGTTGCCCAGGTGCAGCGAACGGAAATACACGCCGCGTTCATGCAGCCCGGCGACGAAGGTGGCGAATTGGGTCAGCAGCGCCCGCGGCGGCGGCTCCGCCCCGGTGATCAGCTGGCGCAGGGTGTCGCCGGGCAGTGGCGCGTAGTGCACCACGTCGCGCTCGATCTCGGCCACCCGGTAGGTGGCCAGGATGCGCGGGCAAGGAATGTCACGCTTGCGCAGGGCCTCGGTGTTGCTGGCGAAACGCTGGGCGTAGGGGAACAGGGCGGCGGAGGTGATGACGCGCTTGCGGCGGAACAGCTTGAGGAAGTTGCCATCGGGCAGCAGCAGTACCTTCTCGCCGTGGCCGTCGGCCTCGATCACCCGGGCGCCCTGGCGAAGGACCTGATAGTCCGCGTAGTCGAGTCTTTGCATGCCGGCCCCCTGAAAATAGCCGGCTATCATACCCCAGCCGGGCCCCATACGCTTAACCGGCCGACCCTGTGTTAGTATTTCCGCTCTCTTGTACGTGCAGATTTCTATGAGTCAGTCAGAAAAAGCCGAACCGTCCAGCCTCAAGGTCTACTTCCGCCTGCTGTCTTATATGCGGCCATATGTAGGCATTTTCGCCTTGAGCATCGTGGGCTTCCTCATTTTCGCGTCCACGCAACCGATGTTGGGCTACATCCTCAAGTACTTCGTGGATGGCCTGACCAACCCCAACGCCTCGCTGTTCCCCACGGTCCCTTACCTGCGTGACCTGCGCCTGTTGCAGGCGGTGCCGCTGCTGATCGTGTTGATCGCCGCCTGGCAGGGGCTGGGGTCGTACCTGGGCAACTACTTCCTTGCCAAGGTTTCCCTCGGCCTGGTGCAGGACCTGCGCATCGAGCTGTTCAACAACCTGTTGACGCTGCCCAACCGCTATTTCGACCAGAACAACTCCGGGCGCTTGATCTCGCGCATCACCTTCAACGTGACCATGGTCACGGGCGCGGCTACCGACGCCGTCAAGGTAGTGATTCGCGAAGGCATGACCGTGGTGTTCCTGTTCGGCTCGCTGTTGCTGATGAACTGGCGCCTGACCCTGGTGATGGTTGCCATCCTGCCGCTGATCGCGATCATGGTGCGCACCGCCAGCGGCAAATTCCGCAAGCAGAGCAAGAAGATCCAGGTGGCCATGGGCGACGTCACCCACGTGGCCTCCGAGACCATCCAGGGCTACCGCGTGGTGCGCAGCTTTGGTGGCGAGGCCTTCGAGCGTGATCGCTTCCTGGCCGCCAGCCAGAGCAACACCGACAAGCAACTGCGCATGACCCGCACCGGTTCCATCTACACGCCGATGCTGCAACTGGTGATCTACACGGCCATGGCCGTGCTGATGTTCCTGGTGCTGTTCCTGCGTGGCGACGCCTCGGCTGGCGACATGATCGCCTACATCACCCTGGCCGGCCTGCTGCCCAAGCCGATCCGCCAGTTGTCCGAGGTCAGCTCCACCATCCAGAAAGGTGTGGCGGGCGCGGAAAGCATCTTCGAACAGCTGGACGAGACCCCGGAAGTCGACACCGGCACCGTGGAGCGCGACCGCGTCAGCGGCCGCCTGGAAGTGCGCAACCTGAGCTTCACCTACCCGGAAACCGACCGCCGTGTGCTGGACGACATCAGCTTCAGCGTCGAGCCGGGGCAGATGGTGGCGCTGGTGGGGCGTTCGGGCAGTGGCAAGTCGACCCTGGCCAGCCTGATCCCGCGTTTCTACCACCACGACCAGGGTGAAATTCTGATCGACGGTGTCGAGGTCGAGGACTTCAAGCTGATCAACCTGCGCCGCCACATCGCCCAGGTCACCCAGCATGTCACGCTGTTCAGCGACACCGTGGCCAACAACATCGCCTACGGCGACCTGGCCGGCGCCCCGCGCTCCGACATCGAGAAAGCCGCGGCCGATGCCTATGCCAAGGAGTTCATCGAGCAGCTGCCCGAAGGCTTCGACACCCAGGTGGGCGAGAACGGCGTGCTGCTGTCCGGTGGCCAGCGCCAGCGCCTGGCCATTGCCCGTGCGCTCCTCAAGAACGCTCCGGTGCTGATCCTCGACGAGGCCACCTCGGCGCTGGACACCGAGTCCGAGCGGCATATCCAGGCGGCCCTTGACCAGGTGATGAAAGGCCGCACCACCCTGGTGATCGCGCACCGCCTGTCGACCATCGAGAAAGCCGACCTGATCCTGGTGATGGACCAGGGCCGTATCGTCGAGCGTGGCACCCACGACGAGCTGCTGGCGCACAACGGCTTCTACGCCAAGCTGCACGCCATGGGCCTGGACGAGCCGGTGACCGCCGACATCACCTGACGGCCAATGTAAAGCGCGTGGTACCTGGGGGGCGGCATATGTGTCGCCCCCTTTACGTTGTTGACCAAGGCTAAATATTTCTTCAGCTGCCAGTTGCTATTGTCTGCCCTCGATGCGCGGGTAACCCACACGGGGCCCGCCTTTAACACTCGGGTGCTGCAATGCTGCAACGTATGATCTGGAAGTTGCTTCCAAAGCCCCAGCGGGCGTTCCTGCTGGGGCGCCTGTCCGTGGTCGACCGCCAGGCTGTGAACAAGTCCATGTCCGGCTCCCTGACATTTCCCCAGGCGTTCGCCGAACGCGGCTGCCTGTTCATCCATGTGCCCAAGTGCGCGGGCAGCAGTGTCAGCACGGCGCTGTTCGACGGCTGGTTCCCCGGTCATATTCCCCTGTACTGGTACGAGCAGCAGTTTCCCGAGCAATTCGCCGCAAGCTTCAAGTTTGCCTTCGTGCGCGACCCGCTGGAGCGCGCGTATTCGGCGTTCGCCTACCTCAAGGGGCGCCCCAACGCCCGCGACGGCCAGGCCCATGCCATGGTCAGCCGCTACAGCGACTTCAACACCTTCGTCAGCCATTGGCTGCATGGCGACAACCTGCGCAAGCAGATCCATTTCGCGCCGCAGACCGATTTCCTGGTGGACTCCCTGGGCCACCTGTCGATGGACTTCATCGGCCGCCAGGAGCATATCCAGCGCGACTTCGGCCAGCTGTGCGAGCGCTTCGGCGTGAGCCGCGAGTTGCCGCTGGTCAACCGCTCGCGCAACCGGGTCGAGGCCTTGGCCCGTGAGTTCTGCAGCGTACGAACCCGGCGCCTGGTGCGCCGCGCCTATCAACGTGACTATGAGTTGCTTGGCTATGAATGAAGTGCTGCTGCGCCGTGGTGAACGACCACAGATACGCCCCTATACCCTGGCCGTGCCGGTGCAGGCCCGGGCCGCCATCAAGGGCCAGCGCCCGCGGTGCATCTGGATGACCGGGTTGTCGGGGGCCGGCAAGTCGACCCTGGCCAATGCCCTGGAGGTGCAACTCAATCAGCGCTCGCTGCACACCTTCCTGCTCGACGGCGACAACGTGCGCGGCGGGCTGTGCAACGACCTGGGCATGAGCGCGGCGGCGCGCAGGGAGAACATCCGCCGGGTTGCCGAAGTGGCGCGGCTGATGGTGGACGCCGGGCTGATCGTCATCGTCTCGGCGATTTCGCCGTTCCGCGCGGAGCGTGACGCCGCGAAGGCGCTGTTCGGGCCGGGCGAATTCTTTAGCGTGTATGTCAGTACCTCGTTCGCCACCTGTGCGCGGCGCGACCCCAAGGGCCTTTACCAGAAAGCCCTGAGCGGCCAGATCAAGGATTTTACCGGCCTGGACAGCCCTTATGAGGCCCCTCTGGACGCAGATTGCGACATCGACACCGAGCTGCTGGACCTCGGCCAGGCCACCGCCATGCTGCTGGACCGCCTGCAGATCCCTTGAGCGAGCCAGCCGGTCGCATGCCTTCTGAAGGCAAGCGCCGCCCTGTGCTAATATCGCGCCCTTGTCTATTTTGTATGTGGGTTGCCCATGAAGTTGTCCATGCCGCGATTCGATCAAGCCCCTGTCCTGGTGGTCGGCGATGTCATGCTCGACCGCTATTGGCATGGCGGTACCTCACGCATTTCGCCTGAGGCACCGGTGCCGGTGGTACGGGTCGAGCAGATCGAGGATCGCCCAGGTGGCGCGGCCAACGTTGCCCTGAACATCGCCGCCCTTGGCGCCCCCGCTTCGCTGGTGGGTGTCACCGGCCAGGACGAGGCGGCCGAGAGCCTCGCCAACAGCCTGCACGCTGCAGGCGTGCGTGCCCATTTCCAACGCATCGCCCACCAGCCGACCATCGTCAAGCTGCGGGTGATGAGCCGCCACCAGCAACTGCTGCGCATCGACTTCGAAGAACCCTTCGCCACCGATCCGCTGTCGCTGGGCGCCGAAGTCGACGCCTTGCTCGAAGGCATCAAGGTGCTGGTGCTGTCCGACTACGGCAAGGGCGCGTTGAAGAACCACCAGAGCCTGATCCAGGCTGCCCGCGCCAAGGGTATCCCGGTGCTGGCCGACCCCAAGGGCAAGGACTTCTCCATCTACCGTGGCGCCAGCCTGATCACCCCGAACCTCAGCGAGTTCGAGACCATCGTTGGCGGTTGCGCCGATGAGGCCGAGCTGGTGGCCAAGGGCGCCAAGCTGATGAGCGACCTGGAGCTGGGCGCCTTGCTGGTGACCCGTGGCGAGCACGGCATGACCCTGCTGCGCCCGGGCCACCCGGCGCTGCACCTGCCAGCCCGTGCCCGCGAAGTGTTCGACGTGACCGGTGCCGGCGACACGGTGATTTCCACCCTGGCCGCTGCCATTGCCGCGGGCGAGGAACTGCCCCACGCCGTGGCCCTGGCCAACCTGGCTGCGGGCATCGTGGTTGGCAAGCTGGGTACCGCGGCCATCAGCGCCCCGGAACTGCGCCGCGCCATCCAGCGCGAAGAAGGTTCGGAGCGCGGTGTGCTGGGCCTCGACCAGCTGCTGCTGGCGATCGAGGATGCCCGCGCGCACAACGAGAAGATCGTCTTCACCAACGGCTGCTTCGACATTCTGCACGCCGGCCACGTAACCTACCTGGAGCAGGCCCGCGCCCAGGGCGACCGGCTGATCGTGGCGGTCAACGACGACGCCTCGGTGAGCCGCCTGAAAGGCCCGGGCCGGCCGATCAACAGCGTCGACCGGCGCATGGCCGTGCTCGCTGGGCTGGGCGCAGTGGACTGGGTGATCAGCTTCAGCGAAGGCACCCCGGAAAACCTGCTGACCCACGTGCGTCCCGACGTGCTGGTGAAAGGCGGTGATTACTCGGTGGACCAGGTAGTGGGCGCCGACATCGTCAGCGCCTACGGTGGCACCGTGAAGGTGCTGGGGCTGGTGGAGAACAGCTCGACCACCGCCATCGTCGAGAAAATCCGCAGCAACTGACGCCCTGCGTAGCCGCTGCCGCAGGCTGCGCTGGCCCTGTGCCTCGCCGGAGATCTCCGGTGTGCAATCGGGCCAGCGCAGCCTGCGGCAGCGGCTACGGGGTTGTGTGTCTACTCAGGTTTTATGCAAATTGCCACGCGCCAGGCGCAGCAGCGCCCGCGCCTTGTGCGTCAGTTTGCGCAGCCCCGTGCGCGGTTGATGCACCGGCGCCAGCCCCTGCTGGTGCAGCCAGTCCTTCCAGCGAATCCGCTCGTCGTGCACCACCCAGCCCTGCTGCTGGGCGAAGCTTTCGGCCAGGTGCACGCCGCGCGTGCTGGCCGGGTGTAGCTGGCCTTTCTTTAGCGTGTACAGCTCGGCGGCCGGCTTGCCGTCGTCCACCGGCATCAGGTACAGGTCCGGCTTGCTGCGGTCCAGCCGCGCCACCAACTGGTCATTCTCCAGCCGCTCGTCGACGTGGAACAGGCTCAGCGACTTCACTTCCTTCGGCACTTCCAGGCGCAAGTCGTACACCAGCTGCAGCGACGCCGTGGGCAGGTGCACGTAGGCGCGTGGCCGCTCGATCAGGTTCAGGCTGCCGGTGCGCACCGGCAGCGCCGCGCCGGACAGCGGCCGCAGCTTGAACGGCATTTTCTCGCGGTAGTGCAGGGCGCCGGTGTAGGGCGTGGGCAGCCAGGTGTCGTTGAATTTGCCGACCAGCCAGCCTTCGCTGGTTTCCAGCAGGCATTCCTCGGCCACCTCCTGGATGGCGGTAAGCAATGGCAGGTTCAGCTCGTGGGCCGGCACGTAGCCGGAGATCAGCTTGAGCACCACGTCGCCGCGGTCCTGGCGGCGCTGGCGGACCAGAATCCAGTAGTCGCGGTTCTGCCAGGTCAGGGTCAGGCGCACCGACACGCCCAGGTTGGCCAGCTCCAGGGAGAAGCGCTGGGGGTCTTCGACGGCCACCTGGCGGCGGCGCTGCAGGGTCTGCGCGAAGTTCAGCGGCATGCCGATGCTCTGGTAGCTCAGGCCTTCGGGCGTGGCTTCGACGAACAGCGGCAGGGTCTTGAAGTTGCTGGGGTTTTTTCTTATCAGGGTACGCGGCATGTCGGCTCCTCCTTGCGTCGGGGTCGGCCGCGTGGGCGGCTCCGTATGTGTCAGCTCCCGCGTATCACAGCGGCTGCGGTGGCCACGTTGTGGGCCAGGTGCAACGGGTTGATGGTGCCGACAATAGCACTGGCGACACCAGGGTGGGCGAACAGCAGCTCGAAACTGGCGCGCACCGGGTCGGTGCCCGGGCTCAGGCAGGCGTGGCCGCTGGCCAGGGCCTTCTTCACCAGGATGGCCTTGCCGTGCGTGGCAGCGTAGTCCAGCACCGGGCGTTCGCCCTGTTCGTTGAGATTGTAGGTGACCATGGCGCAATCGCCGGCCTCAAGCGCTTTCAGGCCGCCGGCCACGGTCTTGCCGGAGAAGCCGAAGCCGCGGATCTTGCCTTCCTGCTTCAGGCGCGCCAGGGCTTCGTACACCCCGGTCTGCTCGAGAATGGCCAGGTCGTTGCCATCGGAGTGCACCAGCACCAGGTCGATGAAGTCGGTTTCCAGGCGCTTGAGGCTGCGTTCCACGGAGAAGCGCGTGTGTTCGGCGCTGAAGTCGAAGCGGGACTGGCCGGCCTCGAACTCTTCGCCCACTTTGCTGACAATCACCCAGTCCTGGCGCTGGCCGCGCAGCAGCGGGCCCAGGCGGGTTTCGCTGGTGCCGTAGGCAGGCGCGGTGTCGATCAGGTTGATGCCCAACTGGCGCGCCTGGTCCAGCAACTGGCGCGCCTGCGCGTCGTCGGGAATGGTGAAGCCGTTGGGGTATTTCACCCCCTGGTCACGGCCCAGCTTGACGGTGCCCAGGCCCAGCGGCGAGACGCTGAGGCCGGTGCTGCCCAGCGGGCGGTGCAGGTTGTGCAAGGTGGCGACGGTCATGGCAGCAGCTGCTGCCAAGGGGTCTGGCCCATGGGCGGGCGGGGCAGGGCCGGCAGCGGTGCGTGGCTGCCCGGCATGATGCCGGCGCCTTCCAGGCTGGCGATGACCCGGTCGGCGAAGTCCGGCGCCAGGGCCAGCTTGGTCGGCCAGCCCACCAGCAGCGCGCCCTGTTCGGCCAGGAAGGCGTTGTCGGGACGCACCAGGCCGGACTGTGCCGGCTCGGCGCGGTCCACGCGCAGGGTGGCCCACTGCACTTGGCTGAGGTCGACCCAGGGCAGCAGTTGCCCCAGTTCCTTCTGCGCGGTGGCGATCTGCTCGGCCGGCGAGCGGGCCACGCCATCGGCCTCGGCGATGTCGCCGCCCAGGTACCACACCCACTGGCCATCGGCCGCCGGGTGGGTAGTCACGGTGATGCGGGGCTTGGTGCCACCGCCCAGGCAGTGGGCGTACAGCGGCTTGAGGCTGGCGCCCTTGGCCAGAATCATGTGCAGCGGCCGGCGTTGCATGGCCGGCTGGTCCACGCCCAGGCTGGCCAGCAGCTCGGCAGTGCCGGCACCGGCGCTGAGCACCACGCGCTGGGCGCGGATCTCGCGGCCGTCGACGCGCAGGCCGGCCAGCTGGCCGTTGTCCAACAGCGGTTCCAGGCGTTCGCCGGCCAGCAGGCCGTCACCGCCCAGTTGCGCCAGGCGCTCGATTACGCCGGGGGTGTCGATGACCAGTTCGGCCAGGCGGTAGACCTTGCCCTTGAAGGCCTTGTCCTGCAGCGCCGGCGGCAGCTCGTCGCCCTTGACCTGGTCGACGCGGCCACGCACGGCCTTGCTGGCGAAGAAACTGGTGAGGTTGCCCGCGATAGTGCCCGGCGACCACAGGTAATGGGCCTGGGACAGCACGCGCACGCCGCTCAGGTCCACCTCGCCGGTGCCGGCCAGGGCCTCGCGCCAGCGCCGCGGCATGTCGGCGATGGCCTCGCTGGCGCCCGTCAGTGCACCGTGCAGCGCGTACTTGGCGCCGCCATGGATGATGGCCTGGGACTTGAGGCTCTGCCCGCCGCCCAGGCTGGCGTTTTCCACCAGCACGGTCGAATAGCCCAGGCGCCGCAAGCGGGCGTTGAGCCACAGGCCAGCGATGCCGGCGCCGACAATCAGCACGTCAGTGGAAATAGCGGAAGACATCAAGCAACCTCACAGGCGAAAACAGACCCGCAGTATACAGACTCAGTGCCCGGCGGTTTTCGAGAACAGCTGGATCACCACCACGCCCAGCAGGATCAGGCCCATGCCGGCGATGGCGGGCATGTCCAGTTTCTGCCCGTAGACCACCAGCGCGGCGATGCTCACCAGCACGATGCCCATGCCCGACCAGATGGCGTAGGTCACGCCGACGGGAATCACCCGCACCACCAGGATCAGCATCCAGAACGCGATGGCGTAGCCGCAGATCACCAGGATCAACGGCAGCGGGGTGCTCAGGCCCTTTACGGCTTTCATGCTGGTGGTGGCGATGACTTCGCAGCAGATGGCGATAGCGAGGAAGTAGTAGGCAGTCATGTGTGAACCCTCTTGAGATGGCTCGCATTCTAGAGGCTGGGCAGATGAGGTAAAGTGAATACCTATCGCTATTGGAGATAGGTTGCCATGGGCATCCAATGGAATCTGGAGCAGATCCAGTTGTTCGTGCAGGTGGCCGAGCAATGCTCGTTTTCCGCCGTGGCGCGGCAGCAGGGCCGTGCCCAGTCGGCAGTCAGCAGCGCGATTGCCCTGCTCGAGGACGACCTGGGCGTGAGCCTGTTCAACCGCAGCAGCGGCCGCCAGCCGCAGCTCACCGAGGCGGGCAGGGCGCTGCTGGAAGAAGCCCGGGAGCTGCTGCGCCAGTGCGAGCGCCTGGACGGCCGCGCGCTGGCCCTGCACCGCGGCCAGGAAGCGCAGCTGCGCCTGGCCCAGGACGAGGCCATGCCCTACCAGCCGGTGCTCGACAGCCTGGAGAAGCTGGCGGGCCGCTACCCCGCGGTGGAAGTGCAACTGGCCAACAGCGCGCCGGGCGACGTGGCGCGCAAGCTGGTGGAGCGCCGTGCCGACCTGGGCTTGCTGTTTCACCATGAGCACATGCCCGCCGCGCTTGAACGCCGCGCCCTGGGCAGCGTCGAGATGGTCACCGTGTGTTCGGTCGACCATCCGCTGGCCAGCCACGCCCACGTCAGCCGCCAGCAGTTGGCCCGGCACCGCCAGCTGTTGGTGGCCCTGGAAAGCAGCCGCTACCCCGGCGGCGACCCCATCAGCCCGCAGATTTGGCGCGCCGACAGCTTCTACGTGATGGCCGAGCTGCTGATGCGCGGCCTGGGCTGGGCCTGGCTGCCGCGCCACGTGGTGCAGTACCCGGCGTACCAGCAGCAGATGGTGGAGCTGAACAGCGAATGGGTGCCGCCGGCGCTGGTGGTTGAACTGGTGTGGCGCCGCGACGAGCCACTGGGCCCGGCCGCGCGCTACCTGGCCGAGTGCTTTACCTGGCACCTGCGGGCCATTGGTTAAGCGGCCGCGCTGCTAGTAAACTCCGCCGCCATGAACAGAACTCTCTATACCCTGCTGTTTCACCTGGGGCTGCCACTGGTAGCGTTGCGGCTGTGGCTGCGTGCACGCAAGGCGCCGGCCTATGCCAAGCGGATCGGCGAGCGCTTCGCGCGCAACCTGCCAGCCATGCGCACCGGCGGTATCTGGGTGCACGCGGTGTCGGTGGGCGAGAGCATCGCCGCCGCGCCGATGATTCGCGAACTGCTGCTGCGCCACCCCGAGCTGCCGATCACCATCACCTGCATGACCCCTACCGGGTCCGAGCGCATCCAGGCGCTGTTCGGCAATGAGCCACGGGTACAGCATTGCTACCTGCCGTATGACCTGCCGTGGGCGGCGGGGCGTTTTCTGGATCATGTGCAGCCACGCCTGGCGGTGATCATGGAAACCGAACTGTGGCCCAACCACATTCACCAGTGCGCCCTGCGCGGCATCCCGGTGGCGCTGGCCAACGCGCGGTTGTCGGAGCGTTCGGCGCGTGGCTACGCGAAGTTCGCCAAGCTGACGGCGCCGATGCTGGCGCAGATGAGCCTGATTGCGGTGCAGACCGAGACCGAGGCCGAACGCTTCCGCCAGCTGGGCGCACGGCCTGAGTGCGTGCAGGTGACCGGCTCGATCAAGTTTGACCTGAAGGTCGATAGCCATCTGTTGGAACGTGCTGCTGCGCTGCGCCAGGCATGGCAGGCCAGCGGCCGGCCGATCTGGATCGCCGCCAGCACCCACGAGGGCGAGGACGCCATTGTCCTGGCGGCCCACCGTCAGTTGCTGGCCCTGCATGGCGACGCCTTGCTGATCCTGGTGCCACGGCACCCGGAACGCTTCAACAGCGTGTTCGAGCTCAGCGTGGGCCAAGGGTTTGCCAGTGTGCGCCGCTCCAGTGGCGAGGTGGTGGGCGCGCAGCACCAGGTGCTGGTCGGCGACACCATGGGCGAACTGCTGTTTCTCTATGCCCTGGCCGACAGCGCTTTTGTCGGCGGTAGCCTGGTGCCCAATGGCGGCCACAACCTGCTGGAACCGGCGGCACTGGCCAAGCCAGTGCTAAGTGGGCCACATGTGTTCAACTTTCTGGAGATTGCGGCGATGCTGCGCCAGGCCGATGCGTTGATCGAGGTCGATGATGCGGCGGGGTTGGCAGAGGCGGTACGCAAGTTGATCGAGCTGCCGCAGGATGCCCGGCGCATTGGCCAGGCGGGGTTGGCGGTGATGCAGGCCAACCAGGGCGCGTTGGAGCGGTTGTTGGTTGGCCTGAGCAAATTGTTGCGCCCATGACGCGGCCTGGCGGCCGCTGCTACAGGGCTATTTCTTCACAGGCTTGAGTAACTCCTGCGCAGCCTTGGCCAGGTCCGGCGGCAGGAAGTCCTTGTCCGGGTTGTAGTCAGGCTTCAGCCAGCGCGCCAGGTCCTGCAGATCCTGTGGGCTGAGTGTCCCGGCGGCCTGCTTCAAACGCAGGTTGTCGAGGATGTAGTCGTAGCGGCTGTTGTTGTAGTCGCGCACCGACGAGTACAGCTGCCGCTGCGCATCCAGCACGTCGACGATGTTGCGCGTGCCCACCTGGTAGCCGATCTCGGTCGCCTCCACCGCGCTCTGGTTGGAGATGATCGACTGCTTGCGCGCCTGCACCTGTTCCACGTCGGTGTTCACCGCGCGGTGCAGGTTGCGGGTGTTCTCCACCACCTGGCGGCGCAGGCCTTCGCGCTGCTGCTCGCTCTGGCTCAGGCGCTGGTAGGCCTCGCGCACCTGGGAGCTGGTGAGGCCGCCGCTGTACAGCGGGATGTTCACCTGCAGGCCCACCGTGCGCTGTTCCACGTCACCGTGGTAGGTCACGCCGGGGAACGGGCTGGGGTTGCTGAAGCCCAGCAGGTCGTTGTCACCTTTCTCGTATTTGGCCACCGCGTCCACCGTGGGGGCATGGCCGGCCTTGCGCTGGCGCAGGGTTTCCTCGGCGCTGGTGACGGCGAAGGCGCTGGCCTGCAGGTTGAGGTTCTGCTGCGAGGCGGTCTCGACCCAGGTCTTGGCGTCGTTGGGGCTGGGCGGCAGCACCGGCAGGGTATGCACCACGCCCTGCACCGAGTTGTAGTCGCGGTTGGTCAGCGTCACCAGGGCCTCGAAGGCGTCGTCCACCTGGCGCTGGGCGAGGATGCGGTTGGCGCGGGCGGTGTCGTAGCTGGCCTGGGATTGCAGCACGTCGGTCTTGTCCGACAGGCCCACGTTGAAGCGCTCGTTGGACTGGTCGAGCTGGCGCTTGAACGCCGCTTCCTCGGCCTTGGTGGCGGCCAGGGTGTCCTGGGCGCGCAGCACGCTGAAATAGTCCTCGGCGGTCTGCAGGATCAGGTTCTGCTCGGTGGCTGACAGCTGCAGGGCCGCCTGTTCGTTCACGGCCTTGGCCGCCTTGAACTGGAACCAGCGGTCGGCGCGAAATATCGGCTGGCTGAGCGTGGCCTGGTAGCTGGTGCCGCTGCGCGTGGTGGTCTGCGCCGGCTCGTCGAGCTGGGTGCGCACGTTGGTGATGTCGCTGCCGGCCGACAGGTTGGGCAGCAGCCCGGCGCGGGCCTGGGGCACCACTTCGCTCTGGGCGGCGTAGTCGGCGCGGGCGGCGGCCAGGTCGGCGTTGTTGTTCACGGCTTCCTGATACACGCTGACCAGGTCGGTACGGCTGGCCAGTGGCGCAATCTCTGCTGCCTGTAACATTGCGTTGAACGCACCTGACACCGCAATCGCCAGTGCAATTTTGCGCAGCATGATTCAATCCTTGTAATTAAACGCTGTGCGAGTGTAGTTGCACGGGCGTGCTGCAACAATCCGGCATATCCGCCATTTATCCAGCACCATCACACAACCCTTGGCGTTTTGCCTGCCGCGCGTCTAGACTGACTGGGTTCTTGTCGGGGTGCCTTGAGTGAAAGGCTGAGATCGGTTAATCCGGATCCCGTTGAACCTGATCAGGTTAGCGCCTGCGTAGGGAACAAGATTTCTCGTCCTCCCGGCGAGTCCTCTTGTGCTTCGTCCGGGAAATTGTTCATTTTGTGAGCAGTTTGCGACGGCCAAAGCACAGCACCGCCCCAGGTGCAGTCCGTGCCTTTTCAGGTTCCACTCCCGACATTCCACTGCTGGATGCTGTCTGGAGAGCCTGTGATGAGTAAACAAGAAAAAAACCTTGCCCACCTGAGCGAATCGGCCCAGGTCGACGCGCAATCGGTACAACCGTTCACCCGTTCGCAAAAAGTCTATGTGCAGGGCTCGCGCCCCGACATCCGCGTGCCCATGCGTGAAATCAGCCTGGACGTGACGCCCACTGACTTCGGTGGCGAGATCAACGCCCCGGTCACCGTGTATGACACCTCCGGCCCCTACACCGACCCCAACGTGGTGATCGACGTGCGCAAGGGCCTGGCCGACGTGCGTTCGGCGTGGATCGACGACCGTGGCGACACCGAGCGCCTGGACGGCCTGAGCTCTCACTTCGGCCAGCAGCGCCTCAACGACGAAGAACTGACCAAGCTGCGCTTCGCCCACGTGCGCAACCCGCGCCGGGCCAAGGCCGGCGCCAACGTCAGCCAGATGCACTACGCGCGCCAGGGCATCATCACCGCCGAGATGGAATACGTGGCCATCCGCGAGAACATGAAGCTGGCCGAGGCCCGCGCTGCCGGCCTGCTGAAAGAACAGCACAAGGGCCACAGCTTCGGCGCCAGCATCCCCAAGGAGATCACCGCCGAGTTCGTGCGTGAAGAGATCGCCCGCGGCCGCGCCATCATCCCTGCCAACATCAACCACACCGAGCTGGAGCCGATGATCATCGGCCGCAACTTCCTGGTGAAGATCAACGGCAACATCGGCAACAGCGCCCTGGGCTCCTCCATCGAGGAAGAAGTGGCCAAGCTGACCTGGGGCATCCGCTGGGGCTCGGACACGGTGATGGACCTGTCCACCGGCAAGCACATCCATGAAACCCGCGAGTGGATCATCCGCAACTCGCCGGTGCCCATCGGCACCGTGCCGATCTACCAGGCGCTGGAGAAGGTCAACGGCGTGGCCGAGGACCTCACCTGGGAGCTGTTCCGCGACACCCTGATCGAACAGGCCGAGCAGGGCGTGGACTACTTCACCATTCACGCCGGCGTGCTGCTGCGCTACGTGCCGCTGACCGCCAAGCGCGTCACCGGTATCGTCAGCCGCGGCGGTTCGATCATGGCCAAGTGGTGCCTGGCGCACCACAAGGAGAACTTCCTCTACACCCATTTCGACGAAATCTGCCAGATCATGAAGGCCTACGACGTCAGCTTCTCGCTGGGCGACGGCCTGCGCCCCGGCTCCATTGCCGACGCCAACGACGAAGCGCAGTTCGGCGAGCTGGAAACCCTCGGCGAGCTGACCAAGATCGCCTGGAAGCATGACGTGCAGTGCATGATCGAAGGCCCGGGCCACGTGCCCATGCAGTTGATCAAGGAGAACATGGACAAGCAGCTGGAGTGCTGCGACGAGGCGCCGTTCTACACCCTGGGCCCGCTGACCACCGACATCGCGCCAGGCTACGACCACATCACCTCGGGTATCGGCGCGGCGATGATCGGCTGGTTCGGCTGCGCCATGCTCTGCTACGTCACGCCCAAGGAGCACCTGGGCCTGCCGAACAAGGATGACGTGAAGACCGGCATCATCACCTACAAGATCGCCGCCCATGCCGCCGATCTGGCCAAGGGGCACCCCGGCGCGCAGATCCGCGACAATGCCCTGAGCAAGGCGCGCTTCGAGTTTCGCTGGGAAGACCAGTTCAACCTGGGCCTGGACCCGGATACCGCGCGCGCCTACCACGATGAAACCCTGCCCAAGGACTCGGCCAAGGTGGCGCACTTCTGCTCCATGTGCGGGCCGAAGTTCTGCTCGATGAAGATCACCCAGGAAGTGCGCGAATACGCGGCGAACCAGAAGATCGAGGCTGTGGATATCTCCATGGAGGAGGGCATGCGCGAGCAGGCCGCGCGCTTCAAGCAGGAAGGCAGCCAGCTGTACCAGAAGGTCTGACACTGCGTTGAATCTTCACGAATAACTGTGGGAGCTGGCTTGCCAGCGAGCTTTTCGGCGGCTTTGAAAAGCTCGCTGGCAAGCCAGCTCCCACAGTCCCAATGTGCATAACAACCCATCTCCTCCGAGATCCAAATTGAACACACCCAGCCATTACTCCCCGGACGTTGCCGTCCCTTCCTCCCAGCGCGTGTTCGGCGCGCGGGACCTGTTTTCCCTGTGGTTCTCCCTGGGCATCGGCCTGATGGTGCTGCAGACCGGTGCGCTGCTGGCGCCGGGCCTGGGCCTGTCGGGTTCGTTGCTGGCGATTCTGCTCGGCACCGCGGTAGGCGTGGTGCTGCTGGCCGCCGTCGGCGTGATTGGCAGCGACACCGGCCTGTCGTCCATGGCCGCCTTGCGCCTGAGCCTGGGCCAACATGGCGCCGCGCTGCCGGCGCTGCTCAACCTGCTGCAGCTGATCGGCTGGGGCGCGTTTGAAATCATCGTGATGCGCGACGCCGCCAGCCTGCTCGGCGCGCGGGCGTTTGGCGAGGGCAGCGCGCTCACCCAGCCGATGCTCTGGACCCTGGTGTTCGGTGCCCTGGCCACCTTGCTCGCGGTCAGCGGCCCGCTGACCTTCGTGCGCAAGTTTTTGCGCAAATGGGGCATCTGGCTGCTGCTGGCCGCCTGCCTGTGGCTGACCTGGAACCTGTTCGCCAAGGCCGACCTGGGCGCCCTGTGGGCCAAGGCCGGCGACGGCAGCATGAGTTTCGCGGTGGGCTTCGACATTGCCATCGCCATGCCGCTGTCCTGGCTGCCGCTGATCGCCGACTACTCGCGCTTCGGCCGTGCGGCCAAGGGCGTGTTCGGTGGCACCGTGCTGGGCTTCTTCATCGGCAACTTCTGGCTGATGAGCCTGGGCGTTGCCTACACCCTGGCCTTCGCGCCGAGCGGCGAGACCAACGCGCTGCTACTGGCGCTGGCTGGCGCCGGGCTGGGCATCCCGCTGCTGCTGATCCTGCTGGACGAGTCGGAAAACGCCTTCGCCGACATTCACTCGGCAGCGGTGTCCACCGGCCTGCTGGTGCGCCTGAAGGTCGAGCACCTGGCGCTGGCCATCGGCATCGTCTGCACGCTGATTGCCTGCTTCGCGCCGCTGGCGCAGTACCAGAACTTCCTGCTGCTGATTGGCTCGGTGTTCGCGCCGCTGTTCGGCGTGGTGCTGGTGGACCACTTCATCCTGCGCAAGCGCAGTGCCCAGGCCCCGGCCGTGCCGCTGCGCTGGACCGCGCTGGTGGCCTGGGTGGGCGGCATCGCCACCTACCACGTGCTGGCCAACCTCTACCCCGAGGTCGGCGCTACCCTGCCGTCACTGCTGCTGGCCGGGGTGCTGCACGCGGTGCTGGCGGCCTTCAGCCGCGGCCGGGAAACAGTGCCGGCTTGATCACGCCATTGAGCCGCTGGTAGTCGACCTTGATCTCGGCCTGCCCCAGCGCATAGGGGGCGATGGTGTTGACGTCATACTTGAGGATGATGCCTGCCGAGGTCAGGGCGATGTGCGTGGTGTGCTTGAACGGCCAGTCCTTGACGAACTTGGGGTCGCTGGCCAGGCCGTTGTCCACCAGCCAGCCGCGGTGGGCCTCTTCCGCGGCCTTCCAGAACGCCGGTTCTTCGCCGGGCACCAGCATGTCCGCCAGCGTCAGCACCTTGTGCTGCTGGCGCGACCAGTTGATGAAGTCGCGGCCGGGGACGCCCTCGGGCGCGCCGGTGTCCAGGTAGCTCGACACCTCCACGATCACCAGCCCGTCATGCTGGTCGCGTACCTTCGATTGCAGGTAGCTGCCGTAGCGGTTGGGCGCGTGGGCCAGGAAGCTGTCTTCGTAGGCTTTCAGGGAGGTGGGCAGCGGCGCGTCGGCGTCGGTGCGGGTCAACTGCAGCATGCCGCGTTCCATGATCGGGTCGAGGGCCGGCTCGCCAGGGAAATGGATCACGTCCAGGTTGAACAGCGGGCAGTCCGGCGCCGTGCAGCCAGGCTTGGTGTGCTCGAAGGCGTCGCGGCGGGTGTCCAGCGGTTTGTTCATGCTCGGCTGAAACAGGCTTTGGCAGGCGCCCAATGTCAGGGCCACGGCGGCCATGGACGTGAATTTCAGAAGCGACATGGTGTTCCTTGACGGTCAGGAAGGGGGTTGCGGGCAAATGTTGTCGTGCTTCGACTCTCGGCATCGCCTTCAGTTCGCCACTAAGCTCAATAGTAACGGGCTGGGGCCCTGCCGCCTATCTTGCCGGGCGCGAATGGCGGTTCAAAGGGGCTGCAAAGCGCTGGCATCGCAGTTAGGATGGCGCGAAGCTGCACGGACGATGACGAGGTTTTACATGACAGACAGGGCACAGCCGACCAAGGTCGAGATCCTCAAGCGCGAGAACTGCTACAAGGGGTTCTACCAACTGGACCGCCTGCACCTGCGCCATGAGCTGTTCGATGGCGGCACCAGCAAGGACATGACCCGCGAAGTGTTCGTGCGCCACGACGCCGTGTGCGTGCTGCCCTACGACCCCAGGCGCGACGAAGTGGTGCTGCTGGAGCAGTTCCGCGTCGGTGCCATGTTGAAAACTGCCAACCCTTGGCTGGTGGAGATGGTTGCCGGTCTGATCGACAAGGCCGAGCAACCGGAAGAAGTTGCGCACCGCGAGGCCGAGGAGGAAGCTGGGCTTGTGCTGCAGTCGCTCTGGCCGATCACCAAGTACTTCCCTTCGCCAGGCGGCAGCACCGAGTTCGTGCATCTGTACCTGGGGCACTGCAGCAGCGAAGGCGTGGGCGGCCTGTTCGGCCTGAAGGACGAGAACGAGGACATCCGCGTCACGGTATGGGCGTTCGAAGACGCCCTGCAGGCCGTGCGCGATGGCAAGATCATCAACGCGGCAACGATCATCGCCCTGCAGTGGCTGGCGTTGAACCGCGAGGAAGTCAGGGGGCTGTGGAAGTGAACCTGTTGCGCGACCGCTACCGTGTCGACCTGGTCGGCCTGCAGGCAGCCTGCGAGGCAAACTACGCGCGCCTGATGCGCCTGTTGCCGAACATGCGCCATGAACAGCATTCGCGCAAAGTGGCCATGACCCAGGGCGAGCAGATGCTGGGCGTGCTCACCCTGGAGGTGCTGCTCGCCTGCCCCTACACCACCACCCTGCGCGTGCGCCAGGAGCACAGCCTGCCCTGGCTGCCGGTGCCGCAGCTGGAAGTGCAGGTCTACCACGACGCGCGCATGGCCGAAGTGGTCAGCGCCGAACACGCCCGCCGCTTCCGCAGCGTGTACCCGTACCCCAACGCCAGCATGCACCAGCCCGACGAGAAGGCGCAGTTGAACCTGTTCCTGGGGGAATGGCTGAGCCATTGCCTGGCGTGTGGGCATGAGTATGAGTATGTGCGCTGACCCAGCGCGTCGGGTCAGCCCTTGGTCGCCTTCAGGGCTTTTTTGAATGCCTTCAGGTCGGCGGCAGCGAACATAAGGTTTCTGCCTACCGTTGAAGTTGGCGTCAGCAGGTTTCTTGCCAAGTAGCGCCGAAAAGTAGATGCCGAGACCTCCAGGAAATCTGCAGCTTCAGAGCTGGTCAGGCCGCTTTCGTACAGGTGGCCGAATACTTCTTCGTGGCTGTGGTCCCCTTGGTCCTGGAATATATTCTCTGAAAGCAGCATGAAGAAGCGCTGGCGTTGCGGCAGCGGAAGCTGTTTCAGGCTCTGTATCAGTTCTTCCGCGGTGTTGGCGGTGATCGTCATGGCTGGTACCTCAATGCTTCAAATAGCTTTTGAGCATGTCGTAAAAGTTTTCGTGGGTTCCCACCTGATAAAACTCGATGCTGAGCAGCTCGACTTGGCTTGCCGAGCGCTTATCGGTCGAGGGCATAAGGCGGTAGGCAATGAGATATTCCTGCCGATGGAATTTGAACTTGTAGACCCTGATGCCCGACAAGTCGCCTGTCTTTTCTGTGCCGCTATAAGGCTCATCGCATATGCAATCGACGGCCATATCAATGGCCAGGCCGAGGGCGCGATGCGCTTTTTTGACGAATTGTCTAAAGGGTGTTTTGTACACCCGCGTGTAGTTCATCAATGGCTCGCTTGATCTGATATTTGTTCATTTATGACTTCATGTCAAGTCGGTGTTGGAGGCTGTTTTCACCGCCTGCCTAGCCATTTCAAGGCCGCAGCTATCGTAGTCCGAGGAGGGAAGGGGGGAGGTAATGGTCTTGTTTCTGTATGTAAGGTGCCGGGTATTTCGGCGTTCGCTACGATTTTTATTTCAGATGTGAGCCACATCCCGCCCCTGCGTTTGCCCCCTGCCCGCATCCCCACCATAATCCTTGCTGGTACCCCCTGAAGGAGACGGCCTTGCCGAGCGCACCCACCCCCACCACCGACGAAGCCGTGCTGCTGGTGCAGATTTCGGACAGCCACCTGTTCGCCGACGTCGACGGCGCCCTGCTGGGCCTGAAGACCGCCGACAGCCTTGCGCGGGTGGTCGAGAAGGTGCTGGCCGAGCAGCCGCGCATCGACCTAGTGGTGGCCAGCGGCGACCTGTCCCAGGACGGCAGCCTGGAGTCTTACCAGCGCTTCGAGGCGCTGACCGCGCCCATCCAGGCGCCCAAGCGCTGGTTCGCCGGCAACCACGACGAGCCGTTGCCGATGGAGCAGGCCGCGCAGGGCCGTGACTACCTGCAACCGGTGGTCGACCTGGGCAACTGGCGCATCACCCTGCTCGATTCGTCGGTGACCGGGTCGGTACCGGGTTACCTGGCCGACGACCAGTTGCAGCTGTTGGCCCAGGCCCTCAGCGAGGCCCCGGAGCGCCACCACCTGATCTGCTTCCACCACCACCCGGTGTCCATCGACTGTCCATGGATGGAACCCATCGGCCTGCGCAACCCCCACGCGCTGTTCGAGGTGCTCGACCGCTTCCCCCAGGCCCGCGCGCTGCTGTGGGGCCACATCCACCAGGACTTCGAGCGCGAGCGCAACGGCGTGCGGCTGATCGCCTCGCCGTCCACCTGCATTCAATTCAAGCCAGGCAGCGAGGATTTCGCCCTCGACGAACTGGCGCCGGGGTACCGGTGGTTGCGTCTGCTGCCGGACGGGAAGATTGAAACAGGGGTCTCGCGGCTGGAAGGCTTCGAGTTCACCCCGGACATGGCCGCCGAAGGCTACTGACCCTGTAGCAGCGGCCGAAGGCCGCGTCCGCTGGCAACGCAGCGTGCTAGAGGCAGCAGTTCGAGGCGGTGACGCAGCCTGGCGGCAGCTGCTACGGGGGCGGAATATATTGTTGCCAATTGCCTGAACCTGCCTAAACGTCACCAAGGCGCTGTAAACTGGGCGCCTTTTGCAAGGGAGGTGTCGGCGTGACGGGTTCCATTCTCTATATCCACGGTTTGAACAGCGCGCCGGCGTCGAAGAAGGCCAGCACGCTCACCGAGGTCATGCAGCGCATGGGCCTGGAAGGGCAGCTGCGGGTGCCGGCGTTGCATCATCACCCACGCCAGGCTATTGGCCAGTTGGACTCGGCCATCGCCGAGCTGGACGCGCCCTTGCTGGTGGGAAGCTCGCTGGGCGGCTACTATGCCACTCACTTGGCCGAGCGCCACGGCCTCAAGGCATTGCTGATCAACCCGGTGGTCAACCCGCACCGTCTGTTCGACGGTTTCCTCGGCACCCAGCAAAACCTGTATACCGGTGAGAGCTGGGAACTGACCCTGGACCACGTGGACGCCCTGGCCGCCCTGGAAGTGGCGGCCCCGCAAGACCCCCTGCGTTATCAAGTGTGGCTGCAGACGGCCGATGAAACCCTTGATTACCGCCAGGCCGAGCGTTTCTACCGGGCCTGCGCGCTGCGCATCCAGGCCGGCGGCGACCATGGCTACCAGGGCTTCGGCGCGCAGCTGCCGAGCCTGCTGAATTTCGCCGGGATCGAGCCCGGGCTGTACCGCGGCATCGATTTTGCCCAGCTTTGAGCTGTTTATTTTTCATGAACGACTGACGACGAGAACCCATGGCCAATCCCAGCGCTAGCTCTTATAACGCAGACGCCATCGAAGTCCTCTCGGGCCTCGACCCGGTGCGCAAACGCCCGGGCATGTACACCGACACCACGCGGCCGAACCACCTCGCCCAGGAAGTCATCGACAACAGTGTCGACGAAGCGCTGGCCGGCCACGCCAAGTCGATCCAGGTGATTCTGCACGCCGACCACTCGCTGGAAGTAAGCGACGACGGCCGCGGCATGCCTGTGGATATCCACCCCGAAGAGGGCGTGAGCGGCGTCGAGCTGATCCTCACCAAGCTGCACGCCGGCGGCAAGTTCTCCAACAAGAACTACCAGTTCTCCGGCGGCCTGCACGGCGTGGGCATCTCCGTGGTCAACGCCCTGTCCAACCAGGTGCGGGTCAAGGTCAAGCGCGACGGCAACGAGTACCAGATGACCTTCGCCGATGGCTTCAAGGCCACCGACCTGGAAGTGATTGGCACCGTGGGCAAGCGCAACACCGGCACCAGCGTCTACTTCGCCCCGGACCCGAAATACTTCGATTCGCCGAAATTCTCGGTCAGCCGCCTCAAGCACGTGCTCAAGGCCAAGGCCGTGCTGTGCCCGGGCCTGTCGGTGACCTTTGAAGACAAAGGCACCGGCGAGAAGGTCGAATGGCACTACGAAGACGGCCTGCGCTCCTACCTGGTGGACGCGGTCACCGAATTCAGCCGCCTGCCCGACGAGCCGTTCTGCGGCAGCCTGGCCGGCAACAAGGAGGCGGTGGACTGGGCGCTGCTGTGGCTGCCCGAGGGCGGCGACAGCGTGCAGGAAAGCTACGTCAACCTGATCCCCACGGCCCAGGGCGGCACCCACGTCAACGGCCTGCGCCAGGGCCTGCTGGACGCCATGCGCGAGTTCTGCGAGTTCCGCAACCTGCTGCCGCGCGGCCTGAAGCTGGCGCCGGAAGACATCTGGGAACGCATCGCCTTCGTGCTGTCGATGAAGATGCAGGACGCGCAGTTCTCCGGCCAGACCAAGGAACGCCTGTCCTCCCGCGAGGCTGCGGCCTTCGTGTCCGGCGTGGTCAAGGACGCCTTCAGCCTGTGGCTCAACGCCCACCCCGAGCTGGGTATGCAGCTGGCCGAACTGGCCATCAGCAACGCCGGCCGCCGCCTGAAGGCCAGCAAGAAGGTCGAGCGCAAGCGCATCACTCAGGGCCCGGCGCTGCCGGGCAAGCTGGCGGACTGCGCGGGCCAGGACCCGATGCGCTCCGAATTGTTCCTGGTGGAGGGTGACTCCGCCGGCGGCTCGGCCAAGCAGGCGCGGGACAAGGAATTCCAGGCCATCCTGCCGCTGCGTGGCAAGATCCTCAACACCTGGGAAGTGGACGGCAGCGAAGTGCTGGCCAGCCAGGAAGTGCACAACATCGCCGTGGCCATCGGCGTCGACCCGGGCGCCGCGGACATGAGCCAGCTGCGCTACGGCAAGATCTGCATCCTCGCCGACGCCGACTCCGACGGCCTGCACATCGCCACCTTGCTGTGCGCGCTGTTCGTGCAGCACTTCCGCCCGCTGGTGGACGCCGGCCACGTCTACGTGGCCATGCCGCCGCTGTACCGCATCGACCTGGGCAAGGAGATCTACTACGCCCTGGACGAGGCCGAGCGCGACGGCATCCTCGACCGCCTGGTGGCCGAGAAGAAGCGTGGCAAACCCCAGGTCACCCGATTCAAGGGCCTGGGCGAGATGAACCCGCCGCAGTTGCGCGAAACCACCATGGACCCCAACACTCGCCGCCTGGTGCAGTTGACCCTGGGTGACTTCGAGGACACGGCGAAGATCATGGACATGCTGCTCTCGAAGAAACGCGCCGGCGACCGCAAGACGTGGCTGGAATCCAAGGGCAACCTGGCCGAGGTGCTGGCCTGATGCGGCACGCGTTGGCAGCGCTGCTGCTGACCGTGTTGCCGCTGTTGGCGCACGCCGCGCCAGTGGAGCAGCTCAAGTTGCTGGCCGAGCACCCGGTGGACGGGATGGTCGGCGGCAACCTGTCGGGCATCGCCGCCTGCGGCGACCGGCTGTGGACGGAATCGGACCGCGACGACGGCATCATCTACCGGCTCGACACCCGTGACACCGTGTGGAAGGCCGAGAACGTGCTCATCGACGTGCCGCCGCCACCGGCCGACACCGGCCTGCCGATGATGCTGCGCGCCACAGCCCATGCGGCCGCGGTGATCCGCGGCGGCATTCTCGACTTCGAAGGCATCAGCTGTGACGCCCAGGGCAACCGTTACCTGGTCAGCGAAGGCTTTGCCGCCGTGCTGCAGGTGCCCGTGGACGGCAAGCCGAACTGGCTGAAGATCGACCCGGCGATAATCCGCGAAGCCAACGCCAAGGGCATGCTGCGCCACTTCAACGCCATCTTCGAAGGCCTGGCCATCAATGCCGCCGGCGACCACCTGTGGTTGGCCGCCGAGCGCCAGCACCGCGGCCTGCTGTCGGTGTACAAGCAGGCTGACGGCACTTGGGGCTGCAAGGGCGGCTGCATCCTGCTGAACGAGGGTGGCACCGAAATGCAGCCCGACAAGCTGCCCAAGCCGCACCTGGTGGCTCGCGACTTCGCCGACCTGTCGCTGTACAAGGGCAAGCTGTACACCCTGGAGCGCAACATCTACCAGATCTGCCGTCGCGACCTGCAGACCGCCAAGGTCGAGCACTGCTGGTCGTTCGCCGACGAGGCGCTGCTGCCCAACCGCCAGTATTCCCAGGAATACGGGCTGGCCGAAGCGCTGATCGTCGACGACACCGGCGCCTGGGTGGGCATCGACAACAACGATGGCGCCCGTGCCGACGGTGAGGTGCGCCCCATCGTCTGGCGCTTTGCCGCGCCCGCAGGCGGCTGGAACGCTGCCCCGTGAGCACGCAACCTGCCGGCAAGCGCGCCGGGCGGATCTTCCTGATCCTGGCCTGGGCTGCGCTGCTGTTCCTGGCCACGCGGTTCTTCGGGCATTTCCAGCAGGCCCGCGAGAACCCCAACCCGGTGGTGGCCAGCGAGCACGGCCAGGGTTACATCGAGGTGCGCCTGGCCAGCAACGGCCAGGGGCACTTCGTGGCCAGCGGCATGATCAACGGCACGCCGGTACAGTTTATGCTCGACACCGGCGCCACCGACGTGGCGGTGAGCAAGGCCCTGGCCGAACAGCTGAAGCTGCCCTACGGCTATCCGATCACGGTGAACACCGCCAACGGCCAGGCCCAGGGCTATCGCACGCGGCTGGCCAGCCTGCAATTGGGCGACATCGTCCTCAAGGACGTACGCGCCGTGGCCATCCCCGACATGGATGGCGACCAGGTGCTGCTCGGCATGAGCGCCCTGAAACAACTCGAATTTTCCCAGCGCGGCGGCACCATGCTGCTGCGCCAGACTACACAATGATGAGGCCCGCATGAGCGACTCCCTTGATCTCAGCCTGGACGGCGTAGAACGCCGCTCGCTGGCTGACTTCACCGAACAGGCCTACCTCAACTACTCCATGTACGTGATCATGGACCGGGCCCTGCCGCACATCGGCGACGGCCTCAAGCCGGTCCAGCGTCGTATCGTCTACGCCATGAGTGAGCTGGGGCTGGATGCCGATTCCAAGCACAAGAAGTCGGCCCGTACCGTGGGTGACGTGCTCGGTAAATTCCACCCGCACGGCGACTCGGCCTGCTACGAAGCCATGGTGCTGATGGCGCAGCCGTTCAGCTACCGCTACACCCTGGTGGACGGCCAGGGCAACTGGGGTGCGCCGGACGATCCCAAGTCGTTCGCAGCCATGCGTTACACCGAGGCGCGCCTGTCGCGCTATTCCGAAGTGCTGCTCAGCGAGCTGGGCCAGGGCACCGCGGACTGGGTGCCGAACTTCGACGGTACCCTCGATGAACCGGCCGTATTGCCGGCGCGTTTGCCGAACATCCTGCTGAACGGCACCACTGGCATCGCCGTGGGCATGGCCACCGACGTGCCGCCGCACAACCTGCGCGAAGTGGCCAGCGCCTGCGTGCGCCTGCTCGACGAGCCAAAAGCCACGATCGAACAGCTGTGCGAGCACATCAAGGGGCCTGACTACCCCACCGAAGCGGAAATCATCACCCCGCAAAGCGAGCTGCTGAAAATCTACGAGACCGGCCGTGGCTCGGTGCGCATGCGTGCGGTGTACCGCATCGAGGACGGCGACATCGTCGTCACCGCGCTGCCGCACCAGGTGTCCGGCGCCAAGGTGCTGGAGCAGATCGCTGCGCAGATGCAGGCCAAGAAGCTGCCGATGGTCGCCGACCTGCGTGACGAGTCGGACCACGAGAACCCGTGCCGCATCGTCATCATCGCCCGTTCCAACCGGGTGGACCTCGACGAGCTGATGCAGCACCTGTTCGCCACCACTGACCTGGAGTCCACCTACCGGGTCAACGTCAACATCATTGGCCTGGACGGCCGCCCGCAGCTGAAGAACCTGCGCGCGCTGCTGCTGGAGTGGCTGGAATTCCGCATCAACACCGTGCGCCGCCGCCTCAAGTTCCGCCTGGACAAGGTGGAGCGCCGCCTGCACCTGTTGGAAGGCTTGCTGGTGGCGTTCCTCAACCTGGATGAAGTTATCCACATCATCCGCACCGAGGAACACCCCAAGGCCGCGCTGATCGCCCGCTTCGACCTGACCGAGACCCAGGCCGAATACATCCTCGAGACCCGCCTGCGGCAGCTGGCGCGCCTGGAAGAGATGAAGATCCGCAACGAGCAGGACGAGCTGGCCAAGGAACAGGCCAAGCTGCAGGCCCTGCTGGGCAGCGAGAGCAAACTGCGCAAGCTGGTGCGCAGCGAACTGATCAAGGACGCCGAGACCTACGGCGACGACCGTCGCTCGCCGATCGTGGCTCGCGCCGAGGCCAAGGCCCTGTCGGAAAACGAGCTGATGCCGACCGAGCCGGTCACCGTGGTGCTGTCGGAGAAGGGCTGGGTGCGTTGCGCCAAGGGCCACGACATCGACGCCACTGGCCTGTCCTACAAGGCCGGCGACGGCTTCAAGACCGCCGCCATGGGGCGCTCCAACCAGTTCTCGGTGTTCATCGACTCCACTGGCCGCAGCTATTCGGTGGCGTCGCACACGCTGCCGTCGGCCCGTGGCCAGGGCGAGCCGCTGACCGGGCGCCTGACACCGCCGCCAGGCGCCGCCTTCGAGTGCGTGCTGCTGCCCGACGACGATGCCCTGTACGTGATTGCCTCGGACGCCGGCTACGGCTTCGTGGTCAAGGGCGAAGACCTGCAGGCCAAGAACAAGGCCGGCAAGGCCCTGCTCAGCCTGCCCAACGGCGCCAAGGTGCTGGCCCCACGGCCGGTGCCGGACCGCGAGAACAACTGGCTGGCAGCGGTCACCACCGAAGGCCGCCTGCTGGTTTTCAAAGTGGCCGACCTGCCGCAGCTGGGCAAAGGAAAGGGCAACAAAATCATCGGCATTCCCGGTGAACGCGTGGCCAGCCGTGAGGAATACGTCACTGATTTGGCGGTGATTTCCGATGGCGCAACGCTTGTATTGCAAGCCGGCAAGCGTACATTGTCGCTCAAGGGCGAGGACCTCGAGCATTACAAGGGCGAGCGCGGGCGGCGCGGCAACAAGCTGCCGCGTGGTTTCCAGCGAGTGGATGCCCTGTTGGTGGAAAACGCCGGCTGACGCGATGGTGCTGTCTGGGAATCACTCCCAGACAGCACGCTAGAGCGGTTGGATGCGCTTTTTAAGCGCAGATCGACGCTTAAGCGCTGGAGTCGTAGCGCATATTCGCGGATGATATGTCTTCTTGAGGTACCGGCGTGGCTGAGTACCCGGACGAATTCGTTGAGTATCACTGCGGTGAGCCTTGTGGCTGCCGCCTGGATGGAATGATGACTTTTTTGCGCCTTCCTGTTTTATTGCTGACCGGTGTCCTGGCCCTGGCGGGCTGCGCCGCTCACCAGCCGGTCGCGCTTTACCAGCTCGACAGCGGCAACCCCGGCCAACCCAAGCAGAGCACCGGCATGTCGGTACTGTTGGGCCCGGTTTCCGTGGCCGACTACCTGCAACGCGAAACCCTGTTGCAGCGCCAGCCTGATGGCAGCCTCAGCGCGGCGACCGATGGTCGTTGGGCCGGCAGCCTGTCTTCCGACATCGATCAACTGCTGCTGCGCCAACTGGCGTGGCGCCTGGACAGCCAGCGCGTGACCCTGGCGCCTGCCACCAACACCGGTACGCCGGACGTGCAGGTGCTGCTGTCGATTACCCGCCTGGATTCCGGTGATTCGCAGCCGGCCATTCTCGATGCCCAGTGGCGTCTGCTCGACCGCCGTGGCCAGGTGCGTGACAACCGCATCGTCCACCTGGAAGAGAAGCACGCCGGCGGCACCGCGGCCCAGGTGAAAGCCCAGGGCGTGCTGCTGCAGCGCCTGGCCGAACAGCTGAGCGTGGCGCTGAAGCCGCTGGCCAACCAGCCGGCGCTGGTGGAAGAGAAGAAGGCTGCGGCCAAGCCAGTGGCCAAGGATGAGCCGGACAAGCCGAAGATGCCGATCGCCTCGCCGATCCGCACCGACATGGAAGTGTTCCGCTTCTAACGAAAAAGCCCGCAGCGATGCGGGCTTTTTTGTTGTGGGAGCTGGCTTGCCAGCGAGCTGTTGAGGCCTGAAAAGCTCGCTGGCAAGCCAGCTCCCACAAAGACGCGTGTTTAAACGCGGGTCTCGTGCATGCGCGCCAATTGGCGCTCCAGCAACGACGGGTAAGGCTCCAGCAGCCGCTCCACGCAGCACGCACCCTCGGGGCTGGCGATGGGGCGGATGCGGGCGCGCTGGCGCACCAGGCTGTCGTCGCTGATACGGCGTTCCACCAGCAGCAGGTTGCGGCTGTGCTGCGACAGGGCCAGGGCGTCCTGGGCCGGTTCGGTCAGCAGCAGGTCGATCTGGCTCATGCCGGCCAGGTCATCGCCCAGCACCAGGCCCAGCTGCAGTTGCAGGGTGATGCCGCTGTCGGCCACCTCGATCTGCAACTGATGGCCCAGGGCGCGCAGCAGCTCGCCGCAGCAGATGGCGTTGGTCAGGTAGTCCTCGCCGCTGCTGTCGCTGTTGAACAGCATCAGCGTGCTGCCGTCGTTCAGGGTGTGCAGCTCGCTTTCGTACAGCGAGGCGGCCTGGTCCAGGCAGGCGCGGTAGCGCTCCAGCAGCTCCAGCAGGCGGGCGCGGGGCAGGCGGCGCAGTTGTTCCTGGCCACCCAGTTGCACGGCCAATACCGCGCTGTGCTGGGGTTCCTTCGGCGCCACCGGGGCAGGGGCGGCCTGCTTGGCGGCGACCGGCGCGGTATCGCGCAGGTCGGCGAAGGGGTCTTCGTCGTCCTCGTCCTCGTCTTCTTCGGCATGCACCACGCGCTTGGGCGCAGGCTTCACCGGCACCGGGGTGCTTTCATCGAAGCGGGCGTCGCGCAGGTTGCGCACCTCGAAGGCCGGGCCTTCGTCTTCCTCTTCGTCGAACTCGGGCTCTTCCACCTCGGGCACCGGCGCAGGCTCGGGGGCGTAGCGCTGGTGCAGGTCGCGGGCCAGGTCGCCGATCTCGTCCTGGCGCTGGGTGGCCGGGGTGTGTTCGTCGATTTCGCGCAGCCACACCCGCAGTTGCAGCAGCGGGGTGGACAGGTTGCGGCCCAGGCGCAGGCTGAGGATCAGGGTCACCAGCAGCAGGATGGCGCCCAGGATGCCCATGCTTTCCAGGCTGATGGTCATCGGCTGCTGGAACTGGGTCATGTCCAGGCTGATGCGCAGGTGGCCGGCGGTCACGTCCTGGAAGGTGATCTTGGTCTCGTACAGGCCGCCCGCTTCGCCCAGCAGGCCGCTTTTCGGGCGGCTGCCGGCTTCGGCGAGGATGCGGTTGTCGACGCTGTAGATAGCCGCATGGGCCACCAGCGGGTTCTTCACCAGGTTATTGAGCAGCACGTTGAGGCTGAGGATGTCGTTGGACACCAACAGCTCGGTGGCCGAGGTCGCGGTCTGGGTGGTCAGGCTCTGACCCAGGGCGTCGGCCTGCTGATGCATGGCCTGCTTGAACTGCAAACCCATCACGCAGGCGTAGACCACCAGCGCCAGGGCTACCAGCAACACATTGAGGCTGGCGATACGCAGAGCAATCGGTGCGCGGCGGTGACGCAGGGCACGGAAGATCAGCAGGAAGAAATTGTCGGTTTTTACTGGCGTGGGCCGGTTCACTGAGCGCGGCTCTTTATGTCCGTGAAGTTGCTGCGCAGTATAGCGACAGGCCCCAGAGCGGCAAAGCGCTGCCTGTGCCCGATGGTCACTGAAAGTAGGTAGAATGCGATTTTTTTCCACGAACGGGGTGCCCTTTGCGCGAAATCGTCCTGATTAACATCACCGGTTCCGACCGTCCTGGCCTGTTGGCGGCCATCACCGGTGCCTTGGCCGAGGATGGCGTGCGCATTCTGGACATCGCCCAGGCGGTGCAGCACGGCGCCCTGGCGCTGGCCGTGGTTGCCTGCGCCGACGATGCAACCCGCCTGGCGGCGGTGCGCGAGCGCATTACTGCCGTGGCCGGCCGTCACGCCCAGTTCACCGCGCTGTCGGAACAGGCCTACCTGAACTGGGCCGGCGCGGGCACCAGCGACCGCCATGTGCTGACCCTGATGAGCCGTGAAATCACCGCGGCCCAGGTGCAGGGCGTGACCGAAATCGCCAACCGCCATGGCCTGGTGGTCGAGGCTATCGACCGTCTGTCGGGTCGCGTCGGCCTGGCCTCCGCGGCTGCCGACGGCAAGGCGTGCCTGGAGTTCCTGGCGCGCGGCGTGCCGGCCGACCTGGGCGCGCTACGTCGCGACTTCCTGGCCGCGGCCATGCTGCTGGACGCCGACATCGCCATCCAACAGGACGACGTCTACCGCCGCAACCGCCGCCTGGCGGTGTTCGACATGGACTCCACGCTGATCCAGGCCGAGGTCATCGACGAACTGGCCAAGGCTCACGGCGTCGGTCACCTGGTGTCGGAAATCACCGAGCGGGCCATGCGCGGCGAGCTGGACTTCCGCGCCAGCTTCAAGGAGCGCATGGCGCTGCTGCAGGGCCTGGACGTGAGCGTGCTGGATGCCATCGGCGCCTCGCTGCGCCTGACCGAGGGCGCCGAGGTGCTGTTCGCCGAGCTCAAGCGCCTGGGCTACAAGACCGCCATCCTCTCGGGCGGCTTCACCTACTTCGCCAAGCAGGTGCAGGCCAAGCTGGGCATCGACTACGTGTTCGCCAACGAGCTGCAGGTGGTGGACGGCAAGTGCACGGGCGTGGCCGTGGAACCGATCGTGGATGCGCAACGCAAGGCTGACCTGCTGGTGCAACTGGCCGAGCAGGAAGGCCTGGCGCTGGAGCAGACCATCGCCGTGGGCGATGGGGCCAACGACCTGCCGATGCTGGCCAAGGCCGGCCTGGGCGTGGCGTTCCGCGCCAAGCCGCTGGTGAAGCAGTCGGCCCGCCACAACATCACCACCCTGGGGCTGGACGGCGTGCTTTACCTGCTGGGTGTGCGCGACAGCCAGGCGTGACGGCGACGCGGCCTTGCGGCCGCTGCTACAGGATGCCCTCCGTAGCAGCGGCCGCTACAACTCCTTCCACAGCGACTCGAACTCGCTGCCTGCCTGCGCTGCTGCTGGTGCTGTTTCCAGCAACCTGAACTCGAACTGATTGAAGCTGCCCGTGGAGCTGAGCTTGCGGCCCAGGTGCGCGCGGTTTTCCTCGCCGTGGTTGTTGATCATCACCTTCTGGCCTTCCTGGAACGGCAGGCGCGGGGCGATCAGCGAAGCCTTGATGTCGATGGCGCGGATTTCCGGCAATTGCAGACCGCGCACGTACTGGCTGTGCTGCTGGTCGCTGCGCAGCAGTTGCAGGCCGCACGGGTCGGCGTGGGGCGCAATCAGCTCGATGCCCATCTGCGTGCCGCCGCCGCGCACCTGGCGAATCCAGCGCACCACCGCCACGCTCCAGCCTTGGGCCGGTGCGTCCTGGATGCCTACCAGCTCGCCAGCCTGTAATTGCGCCGGGACGTCCTTGGGCCAGGCCAGGCAGTAGCCGCCGGGGCTGTGGTTGATGATCTGCAGTTCGTGCACCGGGTAGTCGCGGTCGGCCTGGCCGCTGCCGCCCTCCAGGTCCATGGCCGGGTAGTCGATCTCTTCGTAAGGCAGCATCGAGTCGCTGGTGCCACTGCCGGCGGCGTCGAACGCCAGCGTCCAGCTGTCGCTCGGGCCGCTGGGCTTGCCGCTGGCGAAGCTGGCGTTCATTCCGGCCTCGGGGCGCTTGAGCAGGTCGGCGAAACTGCGCTGGCCGCCCAGGTAGTAGTGCAGGGTGCTCATGCCAACGCACAGGCTCATGCTGCCCTGGCCCGGGGTGCGCTGGAAGGTGCGCTCGGCCACATCGCCCCAGGCCGCAGCCAGGTGCTGGAGCATGTCCACGGTCAGGCCGGGTGGCACCAGCAGGCTGGACTGGCCGCGCTTGTCCACCGGTAGGTGCAGCCAGGCGGTGATGGCCTTGACCAGCGGTTGCGGGTCCAGGCCGACCATTTGCGGTAGCTGGCTGGCGGGGAACAGGCTCTTGTAGCGTGGCGGCGCATCGGCCTCGGGGGCCACGGCGAACTGCGCTTCGGCAGCACTGGCGGGCACTACGCGGGTCAGCGCGCTCCAGGGTTCCAGCACGTTGGCCAGTTGCACGATGGCCTGCTGGCGCATCTGGTTGCAGCGTGAGCTGCCCATCAGCAGGGCGGTGGCGTAGGTCTGCTCGATGCTTTGATGATGGGCCTGGCTGACCAGGTCATCGGTGACGAAGGTGCGGTGCAGCTGGAAGCGGCTGGCCACCTGATACAGCTGGTGCAGCTCCAGCCACAGGCCCTCGGGCACCGGGCAGTAGAGCAGGCTGGCGCGCACCAGCGGCCCTTTCAGCGCATGCATGGCGCGCTGGATGGCGGTGGCCAGCAACAGGTTGCGGTCCTTGAGGCGCGCCGAGACGCGCAGCACGATCTGCTTGTAGCCCACGGCCAGCAGGTTCTGCAGGGCCTGGCACAGGTTGGCGATCTTGCGCGCGCGTTCGTCCAGCACCACCGACTGGTTGAGGAAGTGGCGTTCCAGGTGGTTGCAGACGAAATAGACTTCCGGGCGCAGCAGCTCCAGCAACTGCAGGCGGTTGTCGCTGGGGGTGATCAGCTGGTTGAGTTCGATCAGGCCCTGGTACAGCTGGCGGGCGGTCTCGCCGAGGTTGGCCTTGGGCAGCGCGGCAATCCAGCGCTTGAGGTCGCGGGGCGTGGCTTCGCAGAACGTCAGGCTGGCCTGCGAGGGCGTGGGGGCGCGCAAAAGAGGTGGCGGGGTAGCGGACATCGAGCGGTTCCCGTTGAGTCAGTCGAGCTTGAGCGGCCTATTGTCACCCTTTGCGTCAAAGACTGCACGCCCTTGGCGCTGCTTGTAGCCGCTGCCGTGAGGCAGCGGCTGCATGAACATCAGGCGGCGCTGTCGACGCCTTGGCCGATGCGCTGGCCCATGTTCACCACGGAGCCGGCGCCCAGTTCGTGGGCCCATTTGACCTGGTCCGGGCCAAACAGCACCACGGCGGTGGAGCCCAGCTTGAAGCGGCCCATCTCGGCGCCTTTCTCCAGGTGGATAGGTGCGCGGGCAGCTTCGTCGTAGCGCACGGTCTTGAGTTCGCGCTTGGGCGGTGTCACCAGCCCGGCCCACACGGTTTCCACCGAGGCGACGATCATCGCGCCCACCAGCACCACGGCCATCGGCCCACGTTCGGTGTCGAACAGGCACACCACGCGTTCGTTGCGGGCGAACAGCTCCGGCACGTTTTCAGCCGTGGTCTGGTTCACCGAGAACAGGCGGCCAGGCACGTAGACCATCTCGCGCAGGGTACCGGCCAGGGGCATGTGCACCCGGTGGTAGTCCTTCGGCGACAGGTAGATGGTGGCGAACTCGCCGCCCATGAACGGCGCGGCCAGGGCTGGGTCGCCGCCCAGCAGTTCCAGGGCGCTGAAGCTGTGGCCCTTGGCCTGGAAGATACGGCCGTGCTCGATGGCACCCCACTGGCTGATGGCACCGTCGGCCGGGCTCAGGATAGCGCCTGGGGTTGGGTCCAGCGGGCGGGCGTCAGGCTTCAGCGCGCGGGTGAAGAAGTCGTTGAAGTGCTCGTAGGCGGTCAGGTCTTCGACCAGGGCCTGGGACATGTCCACCTGGTAGCGCTTGGCGAACCAGGCGGTGAAGGCGTTCTTGAACCAGCGCACGCGGCATTCGGCCACGCAGCCGGCCAGGCGGGACAGCAGGTGGTGCGGCAGCAGGTACTGGCTGAGGATAAACAAGCGGGATTTCATCGAATGTCCTTAAACTTCTACGGGCGTGTCGGGGTGGTTGCCCCATTCGCCCCATGAACCGGCGTAGCCCTTGACGCGCGGGTAACCGAGCGCCTTGGCCACCAGGTAAGTAAAACCGGAACGGTGGTGGGTCTGGCAGTGGGTAATGATTTCCTTGTCCGGGGTGATGCCCAGGGCCTCAAGGATTTCAGGCATGTCAGTGCGGATGCGCAGCTCGCGGGTCTTGTCCATGCCGGCGGTCCACTCGAAGTTGACCGCGCCGGGGATGTGCCCGCCCTTGGCCGCCAACACCTTCTCGCCGCTGTATTCCAGCGGGCCGCGGGCGTCCCAGATGGCCAGGTCGGCGGCGCCGAGGCGGCTCTGCAGGTATTCGCGGGTGGCGGTGGGCTCGTCGTGCAGGGTCAGGGCGACGCTGCCGGCGTGGGCCGCGGGTACGTCCTGGGTCAGTGGCAGTTGCGCCGCTTCCCAGGCCAGCACGCCGCCGTCCAGGTAGTGGTATTTCCGGTGGCCGATCACGTCCAGCAACCAGATGAAACGGCCGGCCCAGCCGCCGCCTTCGTCGTCGTACACCACGTAGACCGCGTCAGCGTTGTGGCCCAGTTCGCCGAACAGCGCCTGCAGCGCGGGCAGCGTGGGCATGAGCCCCGGCGCGGGCGGCTGGCCCAGCTGGGTGCGCTTGGGGTCGACGAAGCGGGCACCCTGGATGTGGCCGGCGCCATAGCGCGCGGCGCTGGTGAGGTCGACCAGGATCAGCTCTGGAGCATCGAGGCGCTGTTGCAGCTGAGCGGCTTCGATCACCAGCGGCAGGCCCGAGAAATCAGCCATGTGAGGTCTCCAGATGGAAAAGAGGGGTGCGATTGTAGCGCATGCGTCAGGCGCCGCGCTTGCTGAACAGGGTCAGCGCGCGTTCGATGCACTGGGCCGTCCTGGCGAAGGCCTGCACCGAGATTTCCGCGAAGGGCAGGCCGCCCTGGTCGGCCACCAGCAGCATCACCACCCGTTCGTTGCTGGCCAGCGAGCGCAGCAGCAGGTGCTCGCCCTTGAACAGGCCGCGCAGGCTGGAAGGAAGCAGCGCCGAGAACTGCGCGTTGTTCTGCGGGGTCAGGCGGATCTGCGCCGGCTTGCTCAGTAGCCGTTGCAGCACGGTGCTCTGGCTGACCAGCAGGTTCAGGCTGGCGGCTTCCTCGGGCAGGCCGGCCACCTGGTGCACGCGCAGGTTGGTCTGGTTCTTGTCGAGCATCAGCAGCATCACCCGGCGCATGCCGCAGGCCAGCAACGCATCGCGGGCGAAGGTGGTCAGGTGCATGGCGTTGGTGAAGCGGCTGGGCTCCACCAGCAGCTCGGTGCAGTGCTTGCGCCAGGTGGCCAGGTCTTCGGCGGTGGGCGGCGGCGCGGGTTGCAGGCCACGGTGCACACGGCGGGTGCCCCAGGGCCAGATCAACGCTTCGGCCGGGTGCCACAGGCCGGGCGCGGCGTAATGGCGGGCGTTCTGCACCGCCTGCTGGTGCACCTGCTGTTGCAATTCATCCAGCGGCATCTGCAGGTACATGCACGTCAGGTACTGCCAGCGCAGGATATGCGGGGTATCCCAGGCTTCCTGGGCGGCCAGGGCCAGGCCGTTGGCCAGCACCACGGTGTTGGCCGGCTGGTTGAGCCAGCGGCGCAGGCCGGGGTCGTCGTCCAGGCGTTGCTGCTGGCGCAGGCGGTGCTCTTCGTCGCGGGCAATGTGCAGCACTTTGACGAACTCGCGCTGCTCGTCCAGCAGCAGGTTGTAGCCGTGGTGAATCCAGGCGGGCAGGCGCCATAACTGGGCCAGGCTCTGGCACAGGTTCAGCAGGCGCACGCCGAACAGCTCCAGCTCGACCTTGGCCACGGCTTCGCCCTTGTGCACCACGCGCAGCTCCCATTCTTCCAGCAGGCTGGGGTGGGTGATGGCCAGTGGCCAAAGGGGCGACAGGAACAGCAGGCTGCCCCAGTGGATCTCCTGCCACAGGCGCGCCAGGCGTGCGGCGAACAGGCCGTTGGCCTGCTGCGCGGCGTGCTGGCTGATCAGCAGCAACTGCCGCAGGCCGCGCGGGATGTCTTCGGGTAGCGCGGTGGGCAGGCGCTCCAGCAGCTCCTCGGTACGCTTGAGCCCCAGGCGGTTGAGGGCGATTTCCAGGCTCTCCACCGGCTCGGCCAGGCTCTGGTGCACCGGGTGGTTGGCCTCGCGGATCACGCTCAGCACCAAGGCTGGGCTATCCTGCATCAGCTCGGCAATGTCGCGCAGCGAACTGCGGCTATCGCCCAGGGCCGCCTGCACCCGCTCATGGCTTGCCATGGGGATGGGCAAACGCACGCTGTCGAGCAGCTTGAGCCAGTCTGGAAGGGTACGGGGAGTCTTGGTAGGCACGTTGGGCTCAATTGGCATGCTGTTGGGACCGAACTGGCTTTTCACCTTTTCAGGCTATAGTCTGGCGCAGAACTGCCGATAAGTAGAACAAGAGATTTAGAATCTTGCGCCCTCACCCTGACCACGACATGTAAGTGCTTCCAATCTATGGCTAAAATTATCGGCATCATCGTCGTATTCGCGAGTGTGCTCGGCGGATACGTTCTATCCCACGGTAAGATCGCAGCGTTGATTCAGCCTTTCGAAGTGCTGATCATCGGTGGTGCCGCCTTTGGTGCCTTCCTGCAGGCCAACCCGGGCTACATGACCATGAAGGTCATCAAGAAGTCCCTGGGCATGTTCAAGTCGCGGTTCTCGCACAGCTTCTATATGGAAGTGCTGGGCCTGGTCTACGAGATCCTCAACAAGAGCCGTCGCGAAGGCATGATGGCGATCGAGAGCGATATCGAGGACGCCGCTGCCAGCCCCATTTTCGCCAAGTACCCCACCGTGCTCAAAGACGAGCGCATGACCGCCTACATCTGCGATTACCTGCGCATCATGTCCTCCGGCAACATGGCGCCCCACGAGCTGGAAGGCCTGTTCGACATGGAGTTGCAGAGCATGAAGGAAGAGCTCGAGCACACTTCCCACGCCGTGACTGGCATCGCCGACGGCATGCCCGGCTTCGGTATCGTGGCCGCGGTACTGGGTATCGTGGTGACCATGGCCTCGCTGGGTGATGGCGACAAGGCCGTGATCGGCGCCCACGTGGGCGGCGCGCTGGTCGGTACCTTCTTCGGTATTCTGGCGGCGTACGGCTTCATGGGCCCGCTGGCCACCTCCCTGGGCCATGACGCCAAGGAAGAGGTCAACCTGTACGAAGCCATCAAGGCTTCCCTGGTGGCCTCGGCCTCGGGCATGCCGCCGTCGCTGGCCGTGGAGTTCGGCCGCAAGGTGCTGTTCCCCGCCCATCGCCCAAGCTTCGCCGAGCTGGAACAAGCAGTTCGCGGTCGCTGAGTCATGGAAAATAACCAGCCGATAATCATCAAGCGCGTCAAGCGCTTCGCCGGCGGCCACCACGGCGGTGCCTGGAAAATCGCCTTCGCCGACTTTGCCACGGCGATGATGGCGTTCTTCCTGGTGCTGTGGTTGCTGTCCACCGCCACCCCGGAGCAGAAGCTGGCCATCGCCGGCTACTTCCAGGACCCGGTGGGCTTCTCCGAGAGTGGGTCGCCCTACATCATCGACATGGGCGGCACGCCTAAGCTGGCGCCGGACAAGACCTTGAACCCGGACATCGAGACCTCGCCGCCGACGCCGCAGACGCCGGACAAGATCAACGAGAACGACGCCGAGGCCGCTGCCGAGAAGATCGACCAGGAACGCCTGAACCTGCTGTTGCAGGAGCTGCAGAACAAGGTCGACCAGAACCCGCAGCTGCAGAAGTTCAAGGACCAGATCCTCTTCGAAATCACCCAGGAAGGCCTGCGCATCCAGATCATGGACGCCGAGAACCGGCCCATGTTCGACACGGGCAGCGCGCGCCTGAAGCCGTATTTCGAAGACATCCTGCTGGCCATGGCCGACACTATCAAGGCGGTGCCGAACAAGATCAGCGTCAGCGGCCACACCGACGCCCAGCCGTACGCCGGCCAGGGCGACTTCGGCAACTGGGAACTGTCGGCCAACCGTGCCAACGCCGCGCGTCGCGCGCTGGAAGGTGGCGGTTACCCGGATGACCAGGTGGCGCGCGTAGTGGGTTATGCCTCTTCGTCGCTGTTTGACCGCAAGAACCCGCTGAACCCGGTCAACCGCCGCATCGACATCGTGGTGTTGACCAAGAAGGCCCAGCGCGAGATCGAGGGCGAGACCAAGCCGGATGCGCCACCCGCAGCGCCTGGCGCTGATGGCAAGCCTGCCGCGCCGGCTGCCCCTGGTGCCGCCGGCAAGCCGGGCGCCGCCATCGATCCGAACGCGCAGGTGCAGCCCCACGAGCTACGCCAGAAGCTGAACCTGTTCGAAGACGGTACGCTGAAAATGGACGAGCCGGCCAAGTAAGCCGCCGGCACTTCCGCCAACGCCCGCCCCGACCCCTGTCGCGGCGGGCGTTGTGCGTTTCAGGCATGCAGGGTGATGGCGCCGACGATGGTGCGGGTGCTCCAGCCGCATTCGGCGTTGGCGGCGTTGCGCACCGTAGGCGAAATACGTTCCGGGCCGAATGGCTTGACGGCGATGATGGGCTTGCCTAGCCGTCGGGCTACCTCGATTTCCTTGTCGATCCACTTGCCGAAGGTGGGGTACACCCCGGCCATGATCACCAGTGCCGAACAGGGCCGCAGGTGCTCGACGATGGCCTGTTCGAAGGCCTGCGCGTCCAGCTCGATCACCGGGTGCGGCGCCGGCACGCTGTGGCCCTGGAAGGTGAACGCAGGCTCCATCCGCAGTAGGTCCTGCAGGCGTTCATAGGCGTCCGAGTAGCGCCAGGATTGGCTGATGAACAGGTGATAGGTCGACATGGCAGTCCCTTTCCGTCGTGGTGAATGGCGGGGCTGACAATCGTTCAGATGTGTTTCATGGGGCAATAGATGGCAGGAAAAAGAGACCGTTCCTACATCACACGGTAAAAATTCCTACAGAAATTTCCCACAGGCACAGCTTGCCCGTAGCAGCTGCCGCAGGCTGCGTCGCTTCTGCGAGCGACGCGGCCTGCGGCCGCTGCTACGGGATTGCAGGTTAGTAGGTGTCTTCGGGCAGGCTCGCAATGATCGAGCGGTAGCTGTTCATCCGCTGCTGCTGCACGCGGCCTTCTTCCAGCGCCTTGAGCAGCGCGCAGCCCGGCTCGCGGTCGTGCTTGCAGTCGCGGAAGCGGCAGCGGCCCAGCAGGTCGTCGAACTCGATGAAGCCCGCCTCCACGTCCGCGCGGCTCACGTGGCCCAGGCCGAATTCACGAATACCGGGGGAGTCGATCAGCTCGCCGCCGCCGGGGAAGTGGAACAGCCGCGCGGTGGTGGTGGTGTGGGTGCCCTGGCCGGACAGCTCCGACAGCGGGCCCACGCGGGTCTGCACTTCGGGCAGCAGGCTGTTGACCAGGGATGACTTGCCCACGCCCGACTGGCCGACGAACACGCTGATGTGCCCGTCCAGCTGCGCCTGCAACTGCTGCATGCCGTCGCCATGGTGGGCCGACACTTCCAGCAGCGGGTAGCCCAACTGGCGGTACACGGCCAGCAGCGCGTTCAGCGCCGGGGCGTTCTGCTCGTCGATCAGGTCGGCCTTGTTCAGCAGCAGCAGCGGGCGGATGCCGGCGTGCTCGGCGGCCACCAGGTAGCGGTCGATGAGGTTGGCGTGCGGCTCGGGCATGGGCGCGAAGACGATCACGATCAGGTCGACGTTGGCCGCCACCGGCTTCAGCTGGCCACGGCTGTCGGGCCGGCACAGCTCGGTGGTGCGCGGCAGCTGCGCGACGATCACGCCGATGCCCTGGTTGCCGGCGCGCCACACTACGGTGTCACCGGTCACCAGTGCCGGCAGGTTGGCCCGCAGGTGGCAGCGGAATACCTGGCCCGCCAGCTCGCCTTCCTGGGCTTCCACCTCGACCTGCACGCCGAAGTGGGCGATGACCAGGCCGGTCTGCTCAGGGCCCAGGTCGCCGCCTTCCAGCACCTCGAGGGTGTGGGACTCGCGTTTGGCGGCACGCGCGGCGCGCTCGCCCTGGATTTTTTCGATGCGCCAGTTCTGGCGACGGTTGAGCTGGCGTTTGGCCATGAGTGTTCCGTGCAGGGGGTAATTAAAACGGCGACGAGTTTAGCATGCCCGGCTGAGCTAAACTGCGCAGTCAAGCCGAGGAGCCCCCACATGCAAAACGCGAACAACCTGATCTGGATCGACCTGGAAATGACCGGCCTGGACCCGGACAGCGACGTCATCATCGAAATGGCGACCATCGTCACCGACAGTGACCTCAACACCCTGGCCGAAGGCCCGGTCATCGCCATTCACCACAGCGACGAAGTGCTGGCGCGCATGGACGAGTGGAACACCCGCACCCACGGCAACTCGGGCCTGACCCAGCGCGTGCGCGAAAGCAAGATCAGCATGGCCGAGGCCGAGGCCCAGACCATCGCCTTCCTGGAACAGTGGGTACCCAAGGGCAAGTCGCCGATCTGCGGCAACAGCATCTGCCAGGACCGCCGCTTCCTGTACCGCCACATGCGCGGCTTGGAAACCTACTTCCACTACCGCAACCTGGACGTCTCCACCCTCAAGGAACTGGCCGCGCGCTGGGCGCCGGAGGTGAAGGACAGCTTCAAGAAAGGCAGCACCCACCTGGCCCTGGACGACATCCGCGAATCCATCGCCGAGCTGCAGCACTATCGCCAGCATTTCATCAAGTTCTGATCAGGCTGACGCTCGCAACGTCCTGATTTTCCTCGTTGCGTCGACGGTTACGGATGCCTCGCAGGTGTTCGCTTTACCGGCGATGAGGCCGGCGCCGGCTTTGCCAGCAGGAAACAATTGGCAATCCCTCTTCCATTGAATTGTTGCTTGCGGGGCGCCAACATTGCCGTCGTCGTCACTTGGCGATACGGGCTTGGCGGCCTGCCGAACAGATGCAACACTCGCAGTCGTAATCGCTAGCGGTTCATCCGGTAGCGAGTTGCGTTATGGCGAGTTGCGCACGGACTTCCTCGGAAGTGCCGGTTTCCTGTTCCGGTCCGCCAACCCTGCGTAACCCGCCACCCATTTCTGCTTGGCGGCAGAGCAAGTGGTCCAGCTAACAGGAGATGTAACGATGAACGATGCCGTTCCGCACACCACGCAAGGCCAGGTTTCCTTCGCTGCGTGTGGTTCTACTGCAACCCCAATCTTCTCAGTAAACCCTGGTATCCACGTTTTAGACGCCTTGGCCCATAGCTCCAACCTGCAGCACATCGCTAATCAGCTGATGACGGACGCTGCCTTGGGTGACGCCGGGGCTCATATGGCGTGGGCAGCAGTGTATCTAGGGGAGATGGCGCAGGCGATTGTCGAAGATTTGACGATCACGGCGGTGACACATCAAGAGGTTTGAGGTGGTCTAGCGCTTGGGCTGGATTAGCAGCTGGCTCGGCGTTCCTGGTCTGCAAAACCGTGCTATACCGACATCAAGGATCGAGTTACGGCACCGACATACGATTGCTACGTGTGCGGTTCGAGCCGCCTGTCTGGATTAAGCGGACACCAAGCTGATGCTATTGACTAACGCTTGTACGCGCCCATAATTTTCGCCCGCAAAACCAAATGCCCATGGATGGTGCAAGAGAGGTGACTCTTGATTTTTTCCGAACAAAAAGTGGCCCAAATGGCGGCTTTCTTTTTGGCTCGCCGTGAGGCCCCTATGGCCCACATCAAGTTGATGAAGCTGCTGTATCTGGCTGACCGCTTGAGCATGGAACGGTATGACGTTCCAATGACTGACGATTTCCAATGCAATATGAAAAACGGACCAGTGTTGTCTTCCACGCTGGACCTGATGAACGGCGCCCGGCCAAGTCTGGCGTGGAGTGCTTTGATCTCACCCATCCAGAATCATCAGGTCCAACTCCAGCGTCAGTTCGCCTGGGACGAGCTGGATGAGCTATCCAGAGCTGATCGGGCCATACTCGACGAGATTTTTTCCGAGTATGGCCACATGAATCGCTGGAAGCTTGTCGATCTCGTTCATGAGCTGCCGGAGTGGGAAAATCCAGGTGCCTCCAGCAAGGCTATCAACACGGAAGTGACGTTTGAGTCCTTTGGATGCACCAAAGCGCAAGCGCACGAGAAGGTTGAGCTGCTTCGCATCCGCAACCAGCTAGGGCAGAAACTATCTGAGATGTCGTGATGCCAGGGAATGTTTTTCAGCAGGGAACGTTGTTGATGCACACAGGGCCGTCTCATCATTTGCATATTGTGATGAACGATCCTGTTTTTTGTCAGGTTTTGGGCGAACTCAGCGTGTTGGTGGTCAACCTATCCTCGGTCAGGGAAACGGGCAGGCATGATACGAGCTGTATCCTCGCTCCGGGGTGTCATCCGTTTGTGCGAAGAGATAGCTGGGTTGTGTACGGTGAGGCAGCTGTACTTCGGCTTCCTCGATTGGAAGCGGACATCGTCGCAGGCGGAACAATCCCGCATCTTCCGGTGAGTCTTGATGTCTTCCGCGCGGTGCGTGCGGGCTTCGATCGTTCACCTCATGTAAAGCTCAAAATCGAGCGTTACATTCGACATCATTCTCTTTAGGTCCGTGTTGCCTGGCATTCGCCTAGACCTGGTGCCTGTTGCTGGACGCAATCGTGGTGGCAGCTGCTACGCAACCCCCTGTAGCAGCGGCCGCCAGGCCGCGTCCCAGGCGCCGCGGTCATGGCGTTGCAGGCTCAGGCACGCGCAGCGTGCTGCTTCAACGCCCACTCCACATGCTCGCGCACCAGCTCCGACGGGTAATCGCGCCGCGCTTCCAGCGCTTCCAGCACTGGAATGGTCGACGGCGCGTTGCCCAGCCCCACTGCCAGGTTGCGCAGCCAGCGCTCGTAGCCGGCGCGGCGCAGGGGCGAGCCCTCGGTGCTGGTGAGGAATTTCTCTTCATCCCACAGGAACAGCTCCGCCAGCCCGGCGTTGTCGAGGTTGTGCCGCGGCTTGAAGTCGCTCTCGCCGGTGGGCCGCGCGAAGCGGTTCCACGGGCAGACGATCTGGCAGTCGTCGCAGCCGAACACGCGGTTGCCGATCAGCGGTCGCAGGTCCTCGGGTATGGCGGTCTTCAGTTCGATGGTCAGGTACGAGATGCACCGGCGCGCGTCCAGTACGTACGGCCCGACGAAGGCGTTGGTGGGGCAGATGTCCAGGCAGGCGCTGCAACGGCCGCAGTGCTCGGTGGCATGCGGTTCGTCCACCGGCAGCGGCAGGTCGACGAACAGTTCGCTGAGGAAGAAGTAGCTGCCGGCCTTGCGGTTGAGGATCAGGGTGTTCTTGCCCAACCAGCCCAGGCCGGCCTGTTCGGCGATGGCTTTTTCCAGCACCGGGGCGCTGTCGACGAAGGCGCGGAAGCCAAACGGGCCGATGGCCTGCTGGATGCGGTCGGCCAGCTGTTGCACGCGCTTGCGGATCAGCTTGTGGTAGTCGCGGCCCAGGGCGTAGCGCGAGATGTAGGCCTTCTCGGGCTGGGCCAGCAACTGCGCCATGGCCGTGTCGCCGGGCAGGTAGTCCATGCGCAGCGACACCACGCGCAAGGTGCCCGGCACCAGTTCGTCGGGGTGCGAGCGCTTGCTGCCGTGGGCGCCCATGTACTCCATGTCGCCGTGGTAGCCGGCGTCCAGCCAGCGTTGCAGGTGGTGTTCGTGCTCACCCAGGTCCAGGCCGGCGATGCCGACTTGCTGGAAGCCCAGTTCGCGGCCCCATTCCTTGATGGAGAGGGCCAGGGCGGGGAGATCGGCGGTAAGGGCGGACATGCGAAGAGGGAAACCGGTGCTGAGGTAGGTATAATTCTGCCAGACATCGCCAGCGAACGTTCAAACATGCCACTGCCAGACGACGATATGCCCGACTTGCTGTACAGCGCGGCCCAGGTGCGCGCGCTGGATGCCGCCCTGATCGCGGCCGGTACCGATGGTTTTGAATTGATGCAGCGCGCCGCCCACGGCGCCTGGCGCGCCTTGCGCCGGCGCTGGCCGGAGGCTGGCGAGATCACTGTGTTGACCGGCCACGGCAACAATGCCGGCGACGGTTTCCTCATGGCCGCCCTGGCGCGCCGCGCCGGCTGGGCGGTGACGGTGTTCGCGGTGGGCGACACTTCGGCGCTGAATGGCGACGCCGCCAGCGCGCTGGCCGAGGCCAGGGCGGCCCAGGTGGACATCCTCCCGTGGCTGCCAGGCGTGGCCTTGCGGGGCGTGCTGGTGGACGCGCTGCTGGGCACCGGGCTCAAGGGCGCCGTGCGCGCGCCGTACGCCGAAGCCATCGAGGCGATCAACGGTAGCGGCCAGCCAGTGCTGGCGGTGGATATCCCCTCGGGGCTGTGCGCCGACACCGGCCAGGCGTTGGGCCAGGCGGTGCACGCCGACCTGACCGTGACCTTTATCGGCCTCAAGTTCGGCCTGTTCAGCGGCCAGGCCGCCGATCACGTCGGCCAATTGCTGTTCGATAGCCTGCAGGCCGACGCCGCCATCGTCGCCGCCAGCCCGGCCGTGGCCCGGCGCCTGAGCCCGGCGTCGCTGCCGCGGCCGGCGCCGCGGCCCATGACCGCGCACAAGGGCCAGTACGGCCAGGTGCTGGTCATCGGCGGCGACCACGGCACTGGCGGCGCCACCCTGATGAGCGCCGAGGCCGCGCTGCGCAGCGGCGCCGGTATGGTCAGCCTGGTCACCCGCGCCGAACACGTGGCCGCGGCGCTGACCCGCCTGCCCGAGGTGATGACCCTGGGCGTGCATTCGTCCAACCAGCTGCTGGACCCGCTGGACAAGGCTGACGTACTGGTAGTCGGCCCCGGGCTGGGCCAGGCCAGCTGGGGCCGCAGCCTGTTGTCCATTGCCGCCACTGGCTCTCAAGCCCAGGTCTGGGATGCCGACGCATTGAATCAGCTGGCGCAGGGGCTGGTGCGTCTGCCGGCTGGCTCGATCATCACCCCGCATCCCGGCGAGGCGGCGCGTCTGTTGGGCGTGACCACGGCCCAGGTGCAGGCCGACCGTGCCCACGCGGCGCTGGCCTTGGCCAAGAAGTTTTCAGCAATTTGTGTATTGAAGGGCGCCGGCAGCCTGGTCGCCGCCCCCGATGGCCGCCTGGCCCTGTGCGCCCACGGCCACCCGGCCATGGCCACCGCCGGCCTGGGCGACGTGCTGGCCGGTGTGCTGGGGGCGCTTCTGGCCCAGCACCTGGCCCCGTATGATGCCGCCTGCCTGGGCGTGTGGCTGCATGCCCGCGCCGGCGAGCAGCAAGGTGTGAATGGCCGCGGGCTGGCGGCCACCGATCTGATTCCAGCCATTCGTCAGTTGTTTGAGGAGTTGTCCCCGTGTCTGAAGTAGAGCTGTTTCTGGGCGATGAAAACGCCATGGTCGAGTTTGGCGGGCGCCTGGCGAAGATTACCCAGGCGGTGGGGGTCATTTTCCTCGAAGGCGACCTGGGCGCAGGCAAAACCACGCTCTCCAGGGGCCTGATCCGCGGCCTGGGGCACGAGGGCGCAGTGAAAAGCCCGACCTTCACGCTGGTGGAACCTTACGAGTTCCCGAGCTTTCGGGCCTATCATTTTGATCTGTATCGCCTTGTCGATCCCGAAGAACTGGAATTTCTTGGCATTCGGGATTACTTTGAAGGTGACGCTCTCTGTCTGATCGAGTGGCCTCAGCGTGGCGCGGGCTTTTTGCCAAAGCCTGACCTGACCATTACCATACGCCCCCACGCGGGCGGCCGTTCACTGACTCTGACGCCACAGGGCGCGCGTGGCGAGTCGTGGTGTGCCGTCCTGGCACAGGAAATCAAATAATTTTGGGTGGGTGTCTGTATGCGCATTCGCGCGCTGGTCGCGTTCGTGGGGTTGCTGTTGGCGACAGTTGTCGTCGACGCGTTTGCGGCTTCTCAGGTCAAGAGCGTTCGCCTGTGGCGAGCGCCAGATAACACGCGCCTGGTGTTCGACCTGTCGGGGCCGGTGGAACACAGCCTGTTCACCCTGCAGTCCCCGGACCGCCTGGTCATCGACATCAACGGCGCCACCCTGGCCGGCCCCTTGAACCTGCCCATCGCCAACACGCCGATCACTTCGGTGCGCTCGGCCCAACGCACGCCCACCGACCTGCGCGTGGTCATCGACCTGAAGAAGGCTGTGACGCCGAAAAGCTTCTCCCTGGCGCCCAACCAGCAGTACGGCAACCGCCTGGTGGTCGACCTGTTCGACAACGCCGCCGACGCCGCGCCGCAGCCGCCGGAACCCACCGTGGCCACCACCCCGGCAGTGCCGGTGACGCCTGCGCAGCCGGCCATCAAGCTGGCGCCGGTGCCCAACGGCAAGCGCGACATCATCGTCGCCATCGACGCCGGCCACGGCGGCGAAGACCCGGGTGCCTCGGGCTCGCGCGGCCAGCATGAAAAAGACATCACCCTGCAGATCGCCCGCGAGCTGCAGCGCCAGATCAACGGTGAGAAAGGCTTCCGCGCCGAACTGACCCGCACCGGCGACTACTTCATCCCGCTGCGCCAGCGCACCGAGATCGCCCGCAAGAAGGGCGCCGACCTGTTCGTGTCCATTCACGCCGACGCCGCGCCATCCTCGGCGGCCGTGGGCGCCTCGGTGTTTGCCCTGTCCGAACGTGGCGCTACCTCCGAGACCGCGCGCTGGCTGGCCGACAGCGAAAACCGTTCCGACCTGATCGGTGGCGCCGGGGCCGTGAGCCTCGACGACAAGGACAAGATGCTTGCCGGCGTGCTGCTGGACCTGTCCATGACCGCCTCGCTCAGCTCCAGCCTCAACGTCGGCCAGAAGGTGCTGAGCAATATCGGCCGTGTGACGCCGCTGCACAAGGCGCGGGTCGAGCAGGCCGGCTTCATGGTGCTGAAGTCGCCGGATATTCCGTCGATCCTGGTGGAAACCGGGTTCATCTCCAACGCCGGCGAGGCGGCCAAGCTGCAAAGCTCCAGCCACCAGCAGGCCCTGGCCCGTTCCATCACCAGCGGTGTGCGCCAGTTCTTCCAGCAGAACCCGCCACCGGGTACCTACATCGCCTGGCTGCGTGACAGCGGCAAGCTGGCCCAGGGCCCCACCGAGCACGTGGTGCGCCCCGGCGAAACCCTGCCGATGCTGGCCGTGCGCTACAACCAGTCGGTGGCTACCTTGCGCAGCGCCAACAACCTCACCACTGACGAGCTGAAGATAGGCCAGACCTTGAATATCCCGGCCACTGTACTGGCGGCCCAGCAATGACGTCGTCTGCACGCATCGAGCTGCTAAGCCCGCGGCTCGCCAACCAGATTGCCGCCGGTGAGGTGGTCGAGCGCCCGGCCTCGGTGATCAAGGAGCTGCTGGAAAACAGCCTGGACTCCGGTGCCCGGCGCATCGACGTGGAAGTCGAGCAGGGCGGCGTCAAGCTGCTGCGCGTGCGCGACGACGGCGGCGGCATCGCTTCCGACGACCTGCCGCTGGCGCTGGCGCGTCACGCCACCAGCAAGATCCGCGACCTGGAAGATCTGGAGCGGGTGATGAGCCTGGGCTTCCGTGGCGAAGCCCTGGCCTCGATCAGCTCGGTGGCGCGCCTGACCCTGACCTCGCGCACCCGCGACGCCGATCAGGCCTGGCAGGTGGAAACCGAAGGCCGCGACATGGCCCCGCGCGTGCAGCCGGCGGCGCACCCGGTGGGCACCTCGGTGGAAGTGCGCGACCTGTTCTTCAACACCCCGGCGCGGCGCAAGTTCCTCAAGACCGAAAAGACCGAATTCGACCACCTGCAGGAAGTGATCAAGCGCCTGGCGCTGGCGCGTTTCGACGTGGCCTTCCACCTGCGCCACAACGGCAAGACCATCCTCAGCCTGCACGAGGCCAACGACGAGATCGCCCGCGCGCGGCGCGTGGCGTCCATCTGCGGCCCGGGTTTCCTGGAGCAGGCGCTGCCCATCGAGATCGAGCGCAACGGCCTGCACCTGTGGGGCTGGGTGGGCCTGCCGACCTTCTCGCGCAGCCAGGCTGACCTGCAGTACTTCTTCGTCAATGGCCGTGCGGTGCGCGACAAACTGGTGGCCCACGCGGTGCGCCAGGCCTACCGCGACGTGCTGTTCAACGGTCGCCATCCGACCTTCGTGCTGTTCTTCGAGGTCGACCCCACGGTGGTCGACGTCAACGTGCACCCTACCAAGCACGAAGTGCGCTTCCGTGACGGGCGCATGGTGCACGACTTCCTCTATGGCACCCTGCACCGTGCCCTGGCCGACGTGCGTCCCGAAGACCAGCTGCCCACGGCTGCGGCCGCCGAGCCCGTGGCCCGGCCCAGCGGCCTGGCCGCCGGTGAGTTTGGCCCCCAGGGCGAGATGCGCCTGGCGGCCAACCTGCTCGAACAACAGCAGCAGGAGCCCGCCAGCCGCGGCTACAGCAGCAGCTCGGGCGCCGGCTACCAGTATGTGCCGCGCCCGGCGCAGCCCATGCCCACGGCCGAGACCCAGGCCGCCTACCGCGAATTCTACGCGCCGCTGCCCCAGCAAGCCGGGGTTGCCGCGCCAAGCCTGCCCGAGGGGCAGGGCGATATCCCGCCGCTGGGCTACGCGCTGGCGCAGCTCAAGGGCATCTATATTCTTGCCGAGAACGCCCAGGGCCTGGTGCTGGTGGACATGCACGCCGCCCACGAGCGCATCATGTACGAGCGCCTGAAGGTGGCCATGGCCAGCGAAGGCCTCAGCGGCCAGCCGCTGCTGGTGCCCGAGTCCATCGCCGTCAGCCAGCGCGAGGCCGACTGCGCCGAGGAACACGCGGGCTGGTTCCAGCGCCTGGGCTTCGAGCTGCAGCGCCTGGGCCCGGAAAGCCTGGCTATCCGCCAGATCCCGGCGCTGCTCAAGCAGGCCGAGGCCAACCGCCTGGTGCACGATGTGCTGGCCGACCTGATGGAATACGGCACCAGTGACCGTATCCAGGCGCACCTGAACGAACTGCTGGGCACCATGGCCTGCCACGGCGCCATCCGCGCCAACCGGCGCCTGGCCATCCCGGAAATGAACGGCCTGCTGCGCGACATGGAAAACACCGAGCGCAGCGGCCAATGCAACCATGGCCGACCGACCTGGACCCAGATGGGCCTGGATGATCTGGACAAACTATTCCTGCGTGGCCGTTGATTGCGATGAGTGCGTTACCCCCTGCGATATTCCTGATGGGCCCCACGGCCGCCGGCAAGACTGACCTGGCCATTGAACTGAGCAAGGTGCTGCCCTGCGAGCTGATCAGCGTCGACTCGGCGCTGGTCTACCGCGGCATGGATATCGGCACCGCCAAGCCTTCCAAGGCGCTGCTGGCCGCCCACCCGCACCGTCTGATCGACATTCTCGACCCGGCCCAGGCCTATTCCGCCGCCGAATTCCGCGCCGACGCCCTGCAGGCGATGGCCGAGATCAGCGCGCGCGGAAACATCCCGTTGCTGGTTGGTGGCACGATGTTGTATTTCAAGGCGTTACTGGATGGCCTGGCCGACATGCCGGCCGCCGACGCCGCCGTGCGCGAGGAGCTCGAAGCCATGGCCCAGGCCGGCGGGCTGCAGGCCTTGCACGATGAACTGGCCCGCGTGGACCCGGTATCGGCGGCGCGCATCCACCCCAACGACCCCCAGCGCCTGATCCGTGCACTGGAGGTTTACCGGGTAAGCGGTTCCAGCATGACCGAGCACCGCGCGCGTCAATCTGCGCAAAGTACCGACGCAGGCGCTCCGGGCGGCGGTCAATTGCCCTATACTGTTGCCAGCCTGGCGATCGCGCCAACCGATCGCAAGGTGCTGCACGACCGTATTGCCCTGCGTTTTCGGCAAATGCTGGAACAGGGCTTCGTCGACGAGGTCAGAGCCCTGCGTGCCAGAAGTGACTTGCACGCGGGCCTGCCGTCTATACGTGCGGTGGGGTATCGCCAGGTCTGGGATCATCTGGATGGCAAGCTGAGCTCGGTGGAAATGCAGGAGCGGGGCATCATCGCTACACGCCAACTGGCCAAGCGACAGTTCACCTGGCTTAGAAGCTTCGGTGATCTTCACTGGCTGGACAGTCTGGCTTGTGACAATCTGCCACGCACCTTGAAATACCTTGGAACGGTCTCCATATTGAGCTGAGTCCTTGTAATTGCCGTCTATCCTTGGGGTGAGACGGCCTAAGCCATCATTTTTTCTGATTTTTCTTACTATTGATCCTTAAAGGAGTGCGGCACATGTCAAAAGGGCATTCGCTACAAGACCCTTACTTGAATACATTGCGTAAAGAGAAGGTCGGTGTTTCGATCTATCTCGTTAACGGTATCAAGTTGCAAGGTACGATCGAATCGTTCGACCAGTTCGTGATTCTGCTGAAGAACACCGTCAGCCAGATGGTCTACAAGCACGCTGTCTCCACCGTCGTTCCCGTACGCCCGATCCGTCTGCCTAGCGCAACCGAATCCGAGCATGGCGACGTCGAACCAGGTAACGCCTGATAGGAGTCTGCTTTGTTCTTTGAGCGCCACGGTGGTGGTGAGCGGGCAATTCTCGTTCACTTGGATGGTCAGGACCCTGAGGCGCGCGAAGATCCGCAGGAGTTTCAGGAGCTGGCCACGTCGGCCGGCGCCGAAACTGTCGCGTTCGTCAACGTGGCGCGGCATCAGCCCACGGCCAAATACCTGATTGGCAGCGGCAAGGTCGAGGAATTGCGCGACCGGGTCAAAGCCGAACAGGTAGATCTGGTGATTTTCAATCACACCCTCACACCTTCCCAGGAACGTAACCTCGAGCGTGCTTTCGAGTGTCGCGTGCTGGACCGTACCGGTCTGATCCTGGATATCTTCGCCCAGCGGGCGCGCACCCATGAAGGCAAGCTGCAGGTGGAACTCGCCCAGCTCGAGCACATGAGTACGCGACTGGTTCGCGGCTGGACCCACCTTGAGCGCCAGAAAGGCGGTATCGGCCTGCGTGGCCCGGGTGAAACCCAGCTGGAAACCGACCGCCGCCTGCTGCGGGTACGCCTGCGCCAGATCAAGGGCCGGCTGGAGAAGGTGCGCAGCCAGCGCGAGCAGGCCCGTCGTGGCCGGCGCCGTGCCGACATCCCTTCGATTTCACTGGTGGGCTACACCAACGCCGGCAAATCGACCCTGTTCAACGCCGTGACCTCGTCCGAGGTGTACGCCGCCGACCAACTGTTCGCCACCCTCGACCCGACCCTGCGTCGCCTCGAGCTGGACGACCTGGGGCCGGTGATCCTCGCCGACACCGTGGGTTTCATTCGCCACCTGCCGCACAAGCTTGTCGAGGCTTTCCGGGCTACGCTCGAAGAGTCGAGCAACTCCGACCTGCTGCTGCACGTGATCGACGCCCATGAGCCGGAGCGCATGGCGCAGATCGAACAGGTCATGGCGGTGCTCACCGAGATCGGTGCCCAAGGGTTGCCGATCCTGGAGGTGTATAACAAACTCGACCTGCTTGAGGGGGTAGAGCCGCAGATCCAGCGCGATGCCGACGGCAAGCCGCAGCGGGTCTGGGTTTCGGCGCGTGACGGGCGTGGCCTGGACCTGGTGAAACAGGCCGTGGCGGAGCTTCTGGGTGACGACCTGTTCGTCGGCACCCTGCGCCTGCCGCAACGCATGGGGCGCCTGCGAGCGCAGTTCTTCGAGATGGGTGTGGTGCAGAGCGAGACGCATGACGAGGAGGGCGCCAGCCTGCTGGCGGTGCGCGTGCCTCGTGTCGAACTCAACCGTCTGGTCAGCCGGGCAGGGATGGAACCGCTGGAATTCATCGAGCAACACACTTTGCAATAAAAGCCCTGCAATGCGGCGATGCCGCGAGCTCGGGCATTCTGTAGCATTGGTTGGCGCGCCGTGGGTGCGTCTTTGCTTTATCAGATGGAGAGCGCTATGGCTTGGAATGAGCCGGGTGGCAACTCGAACAATCAGGATCCTTGGGGTGGCAAGCGCCGTGGGGGCGACCGCAAGGGGCCACCGGATCTCGACGAAGCCTTCCGAAAGCTGCAGGAAAGCCTGAACGGTTTGTTCGGTGGTGGAAAAAAACGCACGGGTGATGGCGGCGGTTCGTCCAGGGGCGGTGGCTTCGGCCTGCTCGGGATCGGGCTGGTCGTGCTGGCGGCTATCTGGCTGTACAGCGCCATCTACGTGGTGGACGAGCAGGAGCAGGCCGTGGTGCTGCGCTTCGGCAAGTACTACGAGACCGTCGGTTCGGGCCTGAATATCTACTTCCCGCCCATCGACAAGAAGTACCTGGAAAACGTGACGCGCGAGCGTACGTACACCAAGCAGGGGCAGATGCTCACCGAGGACGAGAACATCGTCGAGGTGCCGCTGACCGTGCAATACCGCATCAGCAACCTGCAGGACTTCGTGCTTAACGTCGACCAGCCGGAAGTCAGCCTGCAGCACGCCACCGACAGCGCCCTGCGCCACGTGGTGGGGTCCACCACCATGGACCAGGTGCTGACCGAGGGCCGCGAGCTGATGGCCAGCGAGATCAAGAAGCGCCTGCAGGGCTTCATGGACACGTACAAGACCGGTATCACCATTACCCAGGTCAACGTGCAGAGCGCGGCCGCCCCGCGTGAAGTCCAGGAAGCCTTCGACGATGTGATCCGTGCCCGTGAAGACGAGCAGCGTTCGCGCAACCAGGCCGAGACCTACGCCAACGGCGTGGTGCCCGAGGCCCGTGGCCAGGCGCAGCGCATCATCGAGGACGCCAACGGCTACCGCGATGAAGTGGTGTCGCGCGCCAAGGGTGAGGCCGACCGCTTCACCAAGCTGGTGACCGAGTACCGCAAGGCACCGGAAGTCACCCGCCAGCGCCTGTACCTGGAAACCATGCAGGACGTCTACAGCAACACCAGCAAGGTGCTGGTGAGCAGCGAGAAAGGGGGTAACAACCTGATCTACCTGCCGCTGGACAAGATGGTCAATGCCAGCCATGGCCCAGCGCCAGTGGCGTCGGGCAGCGTGACGCCGTCGGTGACCGACGCGGCGGGCGCCCGTGCAGCGGCCGATCTGCAACAGCAACAACGTGAACTGCGTTCCAGGGAGAGTCGCTGATGGGCAATAAATCACTGATCGCCCTGATCGTTGGCGTGGTACTGGCCATCGTGGCGTGGAACAGTTTCTACATCGTGTCCCAGACCGAGCGCGCCGTGCTGCTGCGCTTCGGCCGCGTGGTACAGGCCGATGTAGCCCCCGGCCTGCACGTGAAAGTGCCGTACGTGAACCAGGTGCGCAAGTTCGACGCACGCCTGATGACCCTCGACGCCCCGACCCAGCGGTTCCTGACCCTGGAGAAGAAAGCGGTGATGGTCGACGCGTACGCCAAGTGGCGCGTGAAGGACGCCGAGCGTTTCTACACCGCTACCTCGGGTATCAAGCAGATCGCCGACGACCGCCTGTCCCGCCGCCTGGAATCGGGCCTGCGTGACCAGTTCGGCAAGCGCACCCTGCACGAAGTGGTGTCGGGCCAGCGTGACGAGTTGATGGCGGGCATCACCGAGTCGCTGAACAAGATGGCCAACGACGAGTTGGGCATCGAAGTCATCGACGTGCGGGTGAAGGCCATCGACCTGCCGAAGGAAGTCAACAAGAGCGTCTTCGACCGCATGAGCACCGAGCGCGAGCGTGAAGCCCGCGAGCACCGCGCCAAGGGTAACGAGTTGGCCGAAGGCATCCGTGCCGACGCCGATCGTCAACGCCGCGTGTTGCTGGCCGAGGCCTATCGCGAGTCCGAGGAAGCCCGCGGTGACGGCGACGCCCAGGCGGCCGCCATCTACGCCAAGGCCTACGGCCAGGACCAGGAGTTCTACTCCTTCTACCGTAGCCTGCAGGCGTACCGTCAAAGCTTCTCCAACAAGAGCGACGTGCTGGTGCTGGACCCAAGCAGCGATTTCTTCCGCTACATGGAAAAGTACAAGCCGTGATGAAGGTACCCGCCGGGCGGTCAAATCGCCCGGCGGGGTGACCAAATCTGAAAACGTGTTATGATGCGGCAGCCGGGAAATTCCCGGCTTTTTTGCGTCTGCAAGATCGATTGGCCCTTCGTGCCAGTCTTTTGCATAGTGTTTCAGACTGTTTCCAAAGTAATCGAGGGCAATGGCTCAAGCAGGCAGGGCGGCATGAAAACCGCCGCACGTTGCCTCGCCGTTGCCTGCTTCACTCAAGGCTCGCAAGAACGCGTGCCGCCCGGATCATAGGGGAAAGGCGTAATGGCAACGGTAGACCGCTGGCTGCTGCCAGATGGCATCGAAGAAGTACTGCCGCCGGAAGCGGCGCGCATCGAAGTAGCGCGTCGCCAGGTGTTGGATCTGTTCCAGAGCTGGGGCTACGAGTTCGTCGTCACCCCGCATATCGAGTACCTGGAGTCGCTGCTCACCGGCGCCGGCCAGGACCTGGATCTGCGCACCTTCAAGGTCGTCGACCCGCAATCCGGGCGCCAGATGGGCTTCCGTGCCGACATCACCCCGCAGGTGGCGCGCATCGACGCCCACACCCTGCGCCGTGAAGGCCCGAGCCGCCTGTGCTACGCCGGCAGCGTGCTGCACGCCCAGCCGCGTGCCCTGTCGTCCTCGCGCAGCCCCATCCAGCTGGGTGCCGAGCTGTACGGCGACGCCAGCCCGAGCAGCGATGTCGAAGTCATCAGCCTGATGCTGGCTATGCTTCAACTGGCAGACGTGCCGGATGTGCACATGGACCTGGGCCACGTGGGCATCTACCGTGGCCTGGCGCGCGCCGCCGGCCTGTCGGGCAGCGTCGAGCAGCAGCTGTTCGACGCCCTGCAGCGCAAGGCCATCGACGAAGTCATCGCCTTGACCGAAGGCCTGCCGGCCGACCTGGCGGCCATGCTGCGTGCCCTGGTGGAGCTGTGCGGTGGTTCGGAAGTGTTCGCCGAGGCGCGCGTGCGCCTGGCCAACGCCCCGGCCCCGGTGATCGCGGCCCTGGACGACCTGCAAGCCATCGCCGAGCGCCTGGCTGCGCGTTTCCCCGAGCTGCCCCTGTATTTCGACCTGGGCGAGCTGCGCGGCTACCACTACCACACCGGTGTGGTGTTCGCGGTATTCGTCCCGGGTGTCGGCCAGTCGATCGCCCAGGGCGGTCGGTATGACGATATCGGCGCCGACTTCGGTCGTGCGCGCCCGGCAACGGGCTTCTCCACCGACCTCAAGACCCTGGTTACCCTGGGTCGCGCCGAAGTGGAACTGCCTAGCGGTGGCATCTGGATGCCAGACAGCACCGATGCGGCACTCTGGCAGCAGGTCTGCCAGCTGCGTCGTGAAGGCCAGCGTGTGGTCCAGGCGTTGCCTGGGCAGGCGTTGAGCGCGGCCGTCGAGGCCGATTGCGACCGCCAATTGATTCAGCAGAACGGGCTGTGGCAGGTACTGCCGCTGGCTTCTTGAGTTTTCCTGCCGGCCAACGCCGGCACCAAGTTTGCGCGAATGAGGACAAGTGTCATGGGTAAGAATGTCGTAGTCCTGGGCACCCAGTGGGGTGATGAGGGCAAAGGCAAGATCGTTGATCTGCTGACCGAACATGCAGCCGCCGTAGTGCGCTACCAAGGTGGCCACAACGCTGGCCACACCCTGGTGATCGACGGTGAGAAAACCGTCCTGCACCTGATTCCGTCGGGCGTGCTGCGCGAAGGCGTGCAGTGCCTGATCGGCAACGGCGTGGTGGTAGCACCCGACGCCCTGCTGCGTGAGATCGTCAAGCTGGAAGAGAAGGGCGTGCCGGTGCGCGAGCGCCTGCGCATCAGCCCATCCTGCCCGCTGATCCTGTCCTACCACGTGGCCCTGGACCAGGCCCGCGAGAAAGCCCGTGGCGAGCTGAAGATCGGCACCACCGGCCGCGGCATCGGCCCAGCGTACGAAGACAAGGTGGCACGCCGTGGCCTGCGCATCGGTGACCTGTTCCACCGCGAGCGTTTCGCCGCCAAGCTGGGCGAGCTGCTGGACTACCATAACTTCGTCCTGGTGAATTACTACAAAGAGCCGGCCATCGACTTCCAGAAGACCCTGGACGAGTGCATGGAATACGCCGAGCTGCTGAAGCCGATGATGCTCGACGTCACCGCCGAACTGCACGAGCTGCGTCGCGCTGGCAAGGACATCATGTTCGAAGGCGCCCAGGGCTCGCTGCTGGACATCGACCACGGTACCTACCCGTACGTCACCAGCTCCAACACCACGGCTGGCGGCATCGCCACCGGTTCGGGCGTGGGTCCGATGTACCTGGACTACATCCTGGGCATCACCAAGGCCTACACCACTCGCGTCGGTTCGGGCCCGTTCCCTACCGAGCTGTTCGATGACGTCGGTGCCTTCCTGGCCAAGCGTGGCCACGAGTTCGGTGCCACCACCGGCCGTGCCCGTCGTTGTGGCTGGTTCGACGCCGTCATCCTGCGTCGCGCCATCGACGTCAACAGCATCTCGGGCATCTGCCTGACCAAGCTGGACGTGCTGGACGGCCTGGAAACCATCAACATCTGCGTGGGCTACAAGAACGCCGACGGCGCCGTCATCGACGCGCCGACCGACGCTGACAGCTACATCGGCCTGGAGCCGGTGTACGAGCAGATGCCAGGCTGGAGCGAGTCGACCCTGGGCGCCAAGTCCCTGGACGAACTGCCAGCCGCTGCCCGTGCGTACATCAAGCGCATCGAAGAGCTGGTCGGCGCGCCGATCGACATCGTTTCCACCGGCCCGGACCGCAACGAGACTATCGTGCTGCGTCACCCGTTCGCCTAAGAAACGCTGAGTTGCACCACAAAGGGCCCCTATGGGGCCCTTTGTCGTTTCTGCCTGCTGTGCGGCATGGCGATTGCTGGGAGGATTCCTTGTCGGTGCCATCATTTTGATGGCCTCCCCGGAACAAGAGGAATCACCCGTGTCGGCCGTACTTTCTCTTCTGCGCAGTCGTTTGCTGCGGCCCGTGTTCATTACCCTGGGCGTTGCCCTTTTGGTGCAGGTGCTGGTAGCCGTTGCGCTCACCCGGAGCACCGTGGGCGCGCTGGAGGCCGACCTGGGCCTGCGCCTGCAGGCGGACACCCATCAGCTCACCGATCAGCTCGACCAGGCTGGCAAGGAAGTCAGCGCCGGGCTCGATGGCCTCTCGGCCAGCACCCGCCAGCGCCTGAGTGCCGGGTTGTCTTCGCGCCTTGAAGAAGAGCAGGGGCAGATACGCACTACCCTGGAGCAGGACCTCAAGGACTCGGCCAATGCCATGGCCCAACTGCTGGCCTCGGTGGCGCCGCGGGCCATCTGGGACAACGACGTGCCCACCTTGTCCGAATTCGCCCGCCAGGCCCAGCGCAACCCCAGTGTGTTGTTCGTGATCTACGATGACGCCCAGGGCGAGCACCTGACCCGCTACCTGAACCGCGAAAACCCCACCAACCAGGCCCTTTTGGCCAAGGGTGCCGGCGAGCGGCCGCTGGACAAGGTGCTGGACGCGGCGAAAAACGATCCGTCGGTGTACTACGTGGAGGCCTCCATCAGCCCCAATGGTGCAGAGATCGGCAAGGTGCGCATGGGCGTCTCCACGGCCAATGTCGAGGCCGAGCTGGGTGCGCTGGACAAGCGCTTCGCCGCCCTGATCGCCAGCGGCGACCAGTTGGTGGGCGACAGCCTGCTGGGCGCCTCTGCCGATAGCTCCAAGGCCCTGAGGGCGCGCCTGGAAGCGGCGCAGGGCAGCGCCGCGGCCATGCAAGGCAACGCCACCCGCAGCGTGCAGGAGGCGGCGGCCACCCTGCGCTGGCGCATCGGCATGGCCCTGGCGCTGGTAGGCCTGGGCGTGTTGCTGCTGGTGGCGGTGGTGCTTGGCCGGCGGGTGGTGAGCAAGCTGCGCCTGCTGATCGCCGCGCTCAACGACCTGGCTGCGGGGGAGGGCGACCTGACCCGCCGTGTGCGCCTCGACAGCCATGACGAAATCGGCGACATGGCGGCGGCGGTCAACCGCTTTGTCGACAAACTCCAGCCCATCGTGCGCGAGGCGGGTGATGTGGCCCAGCGCACTGGCCAGGAGATCGACCTGATGGCCCGCCGCAACGCCGGCGCCGACGCAGCCGCCCAGCTGCAGAGCAATGAAGTGGCCGCCAGCCTCCGGGCGTTGTCGACCATGGCCGACGAGGCCCAGGCCGAAAGCCGCGCCATGCAGTCGGCGTTGCAGCAGGTGGCAGAAATACGCACCGCCACTGACGCCAACACCCAGGCCTCGGCGCAGGTAGGCGGCCTGATCGAAGCGCTGGCCGGGCAGGTGCAGAACGGCTCCCAGGTCATCGAGCGGCTGGCCGAGCAAAGCCAACAGATTGAAGTGGTGCTCAGCGTGATCCAGAGCATCGCCGAGCAGACCAACCTGCTGGCCCTGAACGCTGCCATCGAGGCGGCCCGGGCGGGCGAGACCGGGCGTGGCTTCGCGGTAGTCGCCGATGAGGTGCGGGCGCTGGCCAGCAAGACGCAAAGCTCCACCGGTGATATCCAGGCGCACATTGCTGCGCTGCAATCGGGCGCCCGTGAAGCGGTGACCGCCATCAGCCAGGCCGGGCGCCAGGCCAGCGAAGGTTTGCTGGTGCTGCGCGACAGCGCGCGGTTGCAGCAAAGCGTGCAGGCGTCGGTGGAGCAGGTGCATGCGGCGATAGGCCTGGCCACCCGTGCAGCGGAGCAGCAGGCCGATGGCGCGCAGGCGGTGAAGGGCAGGGTGGAGAATATCCACGCCCAGGCCCAGCGCGCGGCGAAGGTGGTGGCTGACACCACGGCCAGCAGCAAGGTGCTGGATAACCTGGCTGCGCAGCTTCGCGCCAGCATCGGCCAATTCAAAGCCTGACACCAATCCCCCGTAGCAGCGGCCGCAGGCCGCGTCCGGGGGATTGGTTTTCTGGAGGGCAGAAACGCAAAAACCCGCTTTCGCGGGTTTTTGAGATGATTCAGAGATCGTTGATCTGTGAATCTGAATTGGTGCCCAGAAGAAGACTCGAACTTCCACGACCGTAAGGTCACCAGCACCTGAAGCTGGCGTGTCTACCAATTTCACCATCTGGGCAGCTACTTCGACGTTGTCCGTCGTTGTGGTGCGCACTATACGGAGGGTTCGAACACCTGTAAACCCCCGAAAACACTTTTTTTCAAAAATTTCTCAAAGAATCTTTTCAGACCCCTGAAACGCAAAAACCCGCTTTCGCGGGTTCTTGTGAGTGGCTCAAGATGTTGTAATCTCAAGCCAGAAATTGGTGCCCAGAAGAAGACTCGAACTTCCACGACCGTAAGGTCACCAGCACCTGAAGCTGGCGTGTCTACCAATTTCACCATCTGGGCATCATCTTCAGCGCGTTTGCGTTGTCGATGGCGCGCACTATACGGGCAGTCTTTTGACCTGTAAACCCCTGTTGTTAAAAAAGTTTAGGTTTTTTCCAGGTTTCTTCCACGCGGTGCCTTTTTTACTGGAAGATGCGGCAATGCGGGGCTGTCAAACCGTGAAATTTCCCGTTTCAATACGCGTATGCCAAACTAACCCTTATATAGACAAGGTGAAATTTCTCTAATGGCCGATTGGCAGTCCCTCGATCCCGAGGCCGCTCGTGAAGCGGAAAAATACGAAAACCCTATTCCCAGCCGTGAGCTGATCCTCCAGCACCTCGACGAGCGCGGCTCACCCGCCAGCCGCGAGCAGCTGGTAGACGAGTTCGGGCTGACCACCGAGGACCAGGTCGAGGCCTTGCGTCGTCGCCTGCGCGCCATGGAGCGCGATGCGCAACTGATCTACACCCGCCGTGGCACCTACGCCCCTGTGGATAAGCTGGACCTGATCGCCGGTCGCATCGCCGGCCACCGCGACGGTTTCGGCTTCCTGATCCCCGACGACGGCTCCGACGACCTGTTCATGAGCCCGGCGCAAATGCGCCTGGTGTTCGACGGCGACCGTGCCCTGGCCCGTGTTTCCGGCCTGGACCGTCGTGGTCGTCGTGAAGGCGTGATCGTCGAAGTGGTGTCCCGTGGTCACGAGACCATCGTCGGCCGCTACTTTGAAGAGGGCGGCATCGGCTTCGTGACGCCGGACAACCCCAAGGTCAATCAGGAAGTACTGATTACCCCGGGCCGCAACGCCGGCGCCAAGATCGGCCAGTTCGTGGAGGTGAAAATCACCCACTGGCCGACCCCGCGCTTCCAGCCCCAGGGCGATGTCATCGAAGTGGTCGGCAACTACATGGCGCCGGGCATGGAAATCGACGTGGCGCTGCGCACCTACGACATCCCGCACGTATGGCCACAGGCCGTGCTGAAGGAAGCCGCGAAGCTGAAGCCGGAAGTCGAGGAAAAGGACAAGCAGAACCGCGTTGACCTGCGCCACCTGCCGTTCGTCACCATCGACGGCGAAGACGCCCGCGACTTCGACGACGCCGTTTATTGCGAAGCCAAGAGCAAGCTGCGCCTGTTCAATGGCGGCTGGAAGCTGTACGTGGCCATCGCCGACGTGTCCAGCTACGTCAAGCTGGGCTCGGCCCTGGACGAAGAGGCCCAAGTGCGCGGCAACTCCGTGTACTTCCCCGAGCGCGTGATCCCGATGCTGCCCGAGGAACTGTCCAACGGCCTGTGCTCGCTGAACCCGCACGTCGACCGCCTGGCCATGGTCTGCGAGATGACCATCTCCAAGACCGGCGAGATGACCGACTACCAGTTCTACGAGGCGGTGATCCACTCCCATGCGCGCCTGACCTACAACAAGGTCAGCACCATGCTCGAGCACTCGCGCACCAGCGAGGCCAAGGCCTTGCGCGGCGAGTATGGCGATGTGCTGCCGCACCTCAAGCAACTGTACGCCATGTACAAGGTGCTGTTGGGTGCCCGCCATGCCCGTGGCGCCATCGACTTCGAGACCCAGGAAACCCGCATCGTCTTCGGTTCCGAGCGCAAGATCGCCGAAATCAAGCCGACCGTGCGCAACGACGCCCACAAGCTGATCGAAGAGTGCATGCTGGCCGCCAACGTGGCCACCGCCGAGTTCCTGCAGAAGCATGAAATCCCGGCCCTGTACCGCGTGCACGACGGTCCGCCGCCAGAGCGCCTGGAAAAACTGCGCGCCTTCCTCGGCGAGCTGGGCCTGTCGATCAACAAGGGCAAGGATGGTCCGTCGCCCAAGGACTACCGCGCGCTGCTGGAAAACATCCAGGACCGCCCGGACTTCCACGTGATCCAGACCGTGATGCTGCGCTCCCTGAGCCAGGCGGTGTACAGCGCCGAGAACAACGGCCACTTCGGCCTGAACTACGAGGCGTACACCCACTTCACCTCGCCGATCCGTCGCTACCCGGACCTGCTGACCCACCGCGCCATCCGCAGTGTGATCCGCTCGAAGATGGACACCCCGCACGTCAAGCGTGCCGGTGCCATGACCATTCCGAAAGCGCGCATCTACCCGTACGACGAGCCGGCCCTGGAGCAACTGGGCGAGCAGTGCTCGATGAGCGAGCGCCGTGCCGACGAAGCCACTCGCGACGTGGTGAACTGGCTCAAGTGCGAGTTCATGAAGGACCGTGTGGGCGAGACCTTCCCGGGCGTGATCACCGCCGTGACCGGTTTCGGCCTGTTCGTGGAGCTGACCGACATCTTCGTCGAAGGCCTGGTGCACGTCACCGCGCTGCCGGGCGACTACTACCACTTCGACCCTGTGCACCACCGCCTGGCGGGCGAGCGCACCGGCCGTAGCTTCCGCCTCGGCGACACGGTGGAAGTGCAGGTGATGCGCGTCGACCTGGACGAGCGCAAGATCGACTTCGGCATGTCGGAAAAATCCGCCAGCGCACCCGTCGGTCGCAAGAATCGCCAGGCCGAAAAGCCTGAGGCGAAGAAAGCGCCTGAGCGCAAGTCGGCGGACAAGAAGCCGGCGGCCAAGTCCTACGACAAACCCGTGTACGAAAAACCGGCACCGGCAGCGCCGCTGTCGAAGCCGTCGAAGCGCCCGGCCAAGTCCTCGGAGTCGGCCAGCGCCTACCGTGCGTCGGATGCCGCGGCCAACAACGCCGATGTGCGCAAGAGCCGTGAAATGAAAAAAGCGCTGCTGGCCGAGGCCAAGGGCGGCGCGGGCAAGCCGGCGCGTTCGGACAAGTCCGGCGGCGCCAGCAAGCCCACCACGCACCGCAAGGGCCCGTCGAAATCGGGCGCCCGTAAACCGAAGGCGAAGTCATGAGTCAGTTGGAAAAGATCTACGGCGTGCACGCCGTGGAAGCCCTGTTGCGTCACCACCCCAAGCGGGTCAAGCAGATCTGGTTGGCGGAAAGCCGCAACGACCCGCGCGTACAGCCGCTGATCGCCCTGGCCGCGGAAAACCGCGTGTCGGTGGGCCAGGCCGAACGTCGCGAGATGGACGCCTGGGTTGAAGGCGTGCACCAGGGCGTTGTGGCTGAGGTCAGCCCAAGCCAGGTGTGGGGCGAGGCTATGCTCGACGAGCTGCTGGACCGCACCGAAGGCGCGCCGCTGCTGTTGGTGCTGGACGGCGTGACCGATCCGCACAACCTCGGCGCCTGCCTGCGCACCGCCGACGCCGCCGGCGTGCTGGCAGTGATCGTGCCCAAGGACAAGTCGGCCACCCTGACCCCGGCAGTGCGCAAGGTCGCCTGCGGCGCGGCCGAGGTGATCCCGCTGGTGGCCGTGACCAACCTGGCGCGCACCCTGGAGAAACTCCAGCAGCGCGGCCTGTGGGTAGTGGGCACTGCCGGTGAAGCCGAGCAGGAGCTGTACCAGCACGACATGACCGGGCCGACCATCCTGGTGATGGGCGCCGAAGGCAAGGGCATGCGCCGCCTGACCCGCGAGCACTGCGACTACCTGGTGAAACTGCCGATGCATGGCAGCGTCAGCAGCCTGAACGTGTCGGTGGCCACGGGCGTGTGCCTGTTCGAAGCCGTCCGTCAGCGCAACACCAAGAAGTAACACACTCATCCCCGTAGCAGCTGCCGAAGGCTGCGTCGCTGTTAAAGGCGACGCAGCCTGCGGCAGCTGCTACGGGGATTTGCATTCCGGCGAAAGCTGTTCAAATATTCGCCAATTCCCTTGCTTGTCCCCACTCCCTTCTCTACAATTGCGCCCCTTGCCTCGACGGCAGGTGCCGGCAGTTCATCGCCATCACCTTTTCCGCGAGCAAGACATACAGTGTCATTCACTCCTTGTCTGACCGCCCTGGCGGCAGGCTACAACCCGTAAGGAGCATTCATGCGTCATTACGAAATCATCTTTCTGGTCCACCCTGACCAGAGCGAGCAAGTCGGCGGCATGGTTGAGCGTTACACCAAGCTGATCGAAGAAGACGGCGGCAAAATCCACCGTCTGGAAGACTGGGGCCGTCGTCAACTGGCCTACGCAATCAACAATGTTCACAAGGCTCACTACGTGATGCTGAACGTTGAGTGCACTGGCAAGGCCCTGGCCGAGCTGGAAGACAACTTCCGTTACAACGATGCCGTGATCCGTAACCTGGTCATCCGTCGCGACGAAGCCGTAACTGGTCAGTCCGAGATGCTCAAGGCCGAAGAAAACCGCAGCGAGCGCCGTGAGCGTCGTGACCGTCCTGAGCATGCTGACAGCGCCGATGGCGATGACAGCGACAACAGCGACGCCAGCGATAACGCTGACGAGTAATCCACGGACCTTTTGAGGAGCCAATTACATGGCACGTTTCTTCCGTCGTCGTAAATTCTGCCGCTTCACCGCTGAAGACGTGAAAGAGATCGATTACAAAGATCTCAACACCCTGAAAGCCTACGTATCCGAAACCGGCAAAATCGTTCCAAGCCGTATCACCGGTACCAAAGCTCGTTATCAGCGTCAGCTGGCCGTCGCTATCAAGCGCGCCCGCTTCCTGGCCCTGCTGGCCTACACCGACAGCCACGGCCGCTGAGACCGGGTCGTCGACAAGTAGCAAGGGATTGAATGCATGCGCGCCATAGCTGATTTCATCATGCGCGGACGCATGCAGGCCACCCTGGTGGTGGCCATATCGGCAGTCATGCCGCTGTTGTTCTGGTTGGGTGCTGCCGCGGGAAGCCTGGTGCTTCTGCGGCGCGGATTTCAGGATGCCAAGAGTGTCCTCGCCCTCGGCCTGCTGCCCGCTCTGGCGTGGTGGCTGCTGGGAAGCGACCACGACCCCCGCGCACTTCTGGTGCTGCTGGGCTCGGCGACCCTCGCGCACGTGCTGCGCTCGAGTGAGTCCTGGATCCGCGTGCTGCTGGTCAGCATAGCCCTGGGGTTGGTGTATGCAGTGGTGCTGGGCGCGGTTTTCCGCCCTCACATCGACGGCATGGCGCAGGAACTGTCAAAGGTCCTGCCCATGGCCCTCGGTGATCTCTACCAGCAATTGTCGGTAGAAGAGCGAGCGCGCCTGAGCGCACTGCTGCCACCGGTCCTGACCGGCCTGATAGCGGCCATGCTGCAGATTGTCAGCGTGCTGTGCCTGATGTTGGGCCGGTACTGGCAAGCGTTGTTGTACAACCCGGGTGGGTTCGGTCGCGAGTTTCGCACCGTGCGCATCCCGCGGGGGCCGGCATTGCTGCTGCTGGCGTGCATGCTGGTGGGGCCGAATTTCGGCACTCAACTGGCCATGCTCACGCCGCTGTGCAGTGTGCCGCTGCTGTTCGCAGGCCTGGCCCTGATTCACGCCCTGGTCGCTGCAAAGCGCCTGGCGCGGTTCTGGCTGGTGGGGCTGTACGTGACGCTGCTGGTGTTCATGCAGCTGATCTATCCGTTGCTCGTGGTGTTGGCCATTGTCGACAGCCTGATTGATTTTCGCGGACGTCTGGCGTCGAAAGACGCTGGCAATGCGAACGGTGAAGGTTAAAAGTTAGAGGATTTCCACATGCAACTGATCCTTCTGGAAAAAGTCGCCAACCTGGGCAACCTGGGCGACAAAGTAAACGTTAAGGCTGGTTACGGCCGTAACTACCTGCTGCCTTACGGCAAAGCTACCGCCGCGACCCCAGCCAACCTGGCTGCGTTCGAAGAGCGTCGTGCCGAGCTGGAAAAACTGGCTGCAGACAAGAAAGCTTCGGCTGAAACTCGCGCTGCCCAACTGGCTGAGCTGGAAGTGACCATCACTGCCACCGCCGGTGACGAAGGCAAGCTGTTCGGTTCGATCGGCACCCACGACATCGCTGACGCACTGACCGCCTCGGGCGTTGAAGTTGCCAAGGCTGAAGTTCGTCTGCCGAACGGCACCATCCGTAACGTTGGCGAATACGACGTTGCCGTGCACCTGCACAGCGACGTAGAAGCTACCGTACGCGTTGTTGTTGTAGCTGCTTAAGGCACTACCTATCGGCTGGCACCCTTGGGTAACAGCCGGTAACATTGGGCACGATCCTGTCTACAGGTCGTGCCCTTTGTCTTTCTGTACCCTCTGATTTCAAGTGGCCATGAACGAGATATCGCAACCCGAACAGTACGATCTGCAAACCGCCGCCCTCAAGGTGCCGCCGCATTCCATCGAGGCCGAACAGGCCGTGCTCGGTGGCTTGATGCTGGACAACAACGCCTGGGAACGCGTGCTCGATCAAGTTTCGGATGGCGATTTCTACCGTCATGACCACCGCCTGATCTTCCGCGCCATTGCCCGCCTGGCGGATTTGAACACGCCGTTCGACGTGGTCACCCTGCACGAGCAGCTGGACAAGGAAGGGCAGAGCACCCAGGTCGGTGGCCTGGGTTACCTGGGCGAACTGGCGAAGAACACGCCGTCGGTCGCCAACATCAAGGCCTATGCGCAGATCGTCCGCGAGCGGGCCACCCTGCGCCAGCTGATCAGCATCAGCAACGAGATCGCCGACAGCGCCTTCAACCCCCAGGGCCGCAACGCCGCCGAGATCCTCGACGAGGCCGAACGGCAGATCTTCCAGATCGCCGAGGCCCGGCCCAAGACGGGCGGCCCGGTCAGCGTCAACGACCTGCTGACCAAGGCCATCGACCGCATCGACACGCTGTTCAACACCGACGAGGCCATCACCGGCCTGTCCACCGGCTACACCGACCTGGACGAGAAGACCAGCGGCCTGCAGCCGGCCGACCTGATCATCGTCGCCGGCCGTCCGTCGATGGGCAAGACCACCTTCGCCATGAACCTGGTGGAAAACGCCGTGTTGCGCAGCGAGAAGGCCGTGCTGGTCTACTCGCTGGAGATGCCAGGTGATTCGCTGGTCATGCGTATGCTGTCTTCCTTGGGCCGCATCGACCAGACCAAGGTGCGTTCCGGCCGCCTGGACGACGACGATTGGCCGCGCCTGACCTCGGCGGTCAACCTGCTCAACGACCGCAAGCTGTTCATCGACGACACCGCCGGTATCAGCCCGTCGGAAATGCGCGCGCGTACGCGCCGCCTGGTGCGTGAACACGGCGACATCGGCCTGATCATGATCGACTACCTGCAGCTGATGCAGATCCCCGGTTCCAGCGGCGACAACCGTACCAACGAGATTTCGGAGATTTCCCGCTCGTTGAAAGCCCTGGCCAAGGAATTCAACTGCCCGGTGGTGGCGCTGTCGCAGCTCAATCGCTCCCTGGAACAGCGCCCGAACAAGCGCCCGGTAAACTCCGACTTGCGGGAATCGGGAGCGATCGAGCAGGACGCCGACGTGATCATGTTCGTGTACCGCGACGAGGTGTACCACCCCGAGACCGAGCACAAGGGCATCGCCGAGATCATCATCGGCAAGCAGCGTAACGGCCCCATCGGCTTCATCCGCCTGGCCTTCATCGGCAAATACACGCGCTTCGAGAACCTGGCCCCAGGCAGCTACAACTTCGACGACGAATAACCCGGGGTTTTTATCGAGCGGGCTGAATTCCGACAGTGGTCGTCGGAATTGGTCAAAATTTGTGCTATATTCCTCGCCCGCGTTTTTTCAACATGTAGCCACACGGTCATCGACATGCAAGCAGCCAAGCCGTTATTCGACTATCCAAAGTACTGGGCCGAGTGTTTCGGGCCAGCGCCATTCCTGCCCATGAGCAGGGAGGAGATGGATCAGCTCGGCTGGGATTCCTGCGACATCATCATCGTCACCGGTGACGCCTACGTCGACCACCCGTCGTTCGGCATGGCCATCATCGGCCGCCTGCTGGAGGCCCAGGGCTTCCGCGTGGGCATCATTGCCCAGCCCGACTGGACCAGCAAAGACGACTTCATGAAGCTGGGCGAGCCGAACCTGTTCTTCGGCGTCGCGGCCGGCAACATGGACTCGATGATCAACCGTTACACCGCGGACAAGAAAATCCGCTCGGACGACGCCTATACCCCTGGCGGCCTGGCGGGCAAGCGCCCCGACCGCGCCAGCCTGGTGTACAGCCAGCGCTGCAAGGAAGCCTACAAGCACGTGCCGATCGTGCTGGGCGGCATCGAGGCCTCGCTGCGCCGCATCGCCCACTATGACTACTGGCAGGACAAGGTCCGCCACTCGATCCTGATCGACGCCTGCGCCGACATCCTGCTGTACGGCAACGCCGAACGCGCGATCGTCGAGGTGGCCCAGCGCCTGTCGTACGGGCAGAAGATCGAAGAAATCACCGACATCCGCGGCACCGCCTTCGTGCGCCGTGACACGCCGCAGGGCTGGTACGAGGTGGACTCCACCCGTATCGACCGTCCTGGCAAGGTCGACAAGATCATCAACCCGTACGTCAACACCCAGGACACCCAGGCCTGCGCTATCGAGCAGGAAAAGGGCCCGGTGGAAGACCCGAACGAGCCCAAGGTCGTGCAGATCCTGGCCAGCCCGCGCATGACCCGTGACAAGACCGTCATCCGCCTGCCGTCGTTCGAGAAAGTGCGCGGCGACGCCGTGCTCTACGCCCACGCCAACCGCGTGCTGCACCTGGAAACCAACCCGGGCAACGCCCGTGCGCTGGTGCAGAAGCATGGCGAAGTGGACGTGTGGTTCAACCCGCCACCCATTCCCATGACCACCGAGGAAATGGACTACGTGTTCGGCATGCCCTACGCGCGCATTCCGCACCCGGCGTATGGCAAGGAGAAGATCCCGGCCTACGACATGATCCGCTTCTCGGTGAACATCATGCGTGGCTGCTTCGGCGGCTGCACCTTCTGCTCCATCACCGAGCACGAAGGCCGCATCATCCAGAACCGCTCGGAAGAGTCGATCATTCGCGAGATCGAAGAGATTCGCGACAAGGTGCCAGGCTTCACCGGCGTGATCTCGGACATGGGCGGCCCGACCGCCAACATGTACCGCATCGCCTGCAAGAGCCCGGAAATCGAATCGGCGTGCCGCAAGCCGTCGTGCGTGTTCCCGGGCATCTGCCCGAACCTGAACACCGACCACTCGGCGCTGATCCAGCTGTACCGCAGCGCCCGTGCCCTGCCGGGGGTGAAGAAAATCCTGATTGCCTCGGGTCTGCGCTACGACCTGGCGGTGGAATCGCCGGAGTATGTCAAGGAACTGGTCACCCACCACGTGGGCGGCTACCTGAAGATTGCCCCGGAGCACACCGAAGAAGGCCCGCTGAACCAGATGATGAAGCCGGGCATCGGCTCGTACGACAAGTTCAAGCGCATGTTCGAGAAGTACTCCAAGGAAGCAGGCAAGGAGCAGTACCTGATTCCGTACTTCATCGCCGCGCACCCGGGCACCACCGACGAAGACATGATGAACCTGGCGCTGTGGCTCAAGGGCAACGGTTTCCGCGCCGACCAGGTGCAGGCGTTCTACCCTTCGCCGATGGCGTCGGCGACCGCCATGTACCACTCGGGCAAGAACCCGCTGCGCAAGGTCACGTACAAGAGCGACGCGGTCACCATCGTCAAGAGCGAGGAGCAGCGCCGCCTGCACAAGGCCTTCCTGCGCTACCACGATCCGAAGGGCTGGCCGATGCTGCGCGAAGCGCTGGAGCGCATGGGCCGCGCCGACCTGATCGGCCCGGGCAAGCACCAGCTGATCCCGCTGCACCAGCCGGCGACCGACACCTACCAGAGTGCCCGTCGCAAGAACTCGACGCCGGCCGGCAGCCACAAGGTGGCCAAGGAAACCCGCATCCTGACCCAGCACACCGGCCTGCCGCCGCGTGGCAGCGACGGCTCCAAGCCGTGGGACAAGCGCGAACAGGCCAAGGCTGCCGCCGAAGCCCGCGCCAAGGAAGCCGCCAAGGCCCGCCACGACGCCGCCAAGGGTGGCAAGGGCAAGAAGAAACCATCGCGCCAGCCCGTCCTGCCGCGCTGATGTGAAGCCGGGTGTAACCGAGGCTCCTCGGTTACACCTGCCGTCCTACGCAATATCCTGTAGCAGCGGCCGCAAGGTCGCGTCACTAACGCCGCATAACCCGTGACGCAGCCTTCGGCAGCTGCTACGTACCGCGCTCCTCCCCACTGAACAAGGAACCGTCCAGTGAGCACCGCTCTCAATCCGTCCTTCACCACCCCCTCCCAGCACTTCGCCCGCCAGCGCATCGAAAGCCGCATCAACCTGCCACGCCTGTTCGCCGCCATCGACGCCGACCCCGGTATCGTCGGCGCCGGGGTGGTGTATATCGACAGCGATTTCAACGTGATCACCCTGCGCGAGTTCCAGCCGATCTGCAGCAAGGCGGTAAAACGGGTGATATTGCGTGAGGCCAAGCGCCACACTACGCCCGAGCAGTTCATCAGCCAGGTGCATAACGACGGCCGCGAGTCGCGGGTGTTGCAGGAGGCGCTCAACGCCGGGTTGGCCTGCACGGGGGCGGTGCTGAGCTGGGTGGTAATGCTCAGCGGCACCATTGCCGTGCCGTTCACGGGGGGCGCCAGTACCGTGGTGACCATCATCGGTTACAGCGCCGCCACTGCCAGCGGGCTGCAATGCATCGCCGGGGTAGGGCGCACGGCGGTATCGGCCTACGACCAGCAGGCCGTGGACGAACTCGACAGCAATGATTGGTACCAGGCGGTGTCGCTCATTCTCGATGGCCTGTCATTGGCCGGTGTCGCTGCATCGGCGGTGACGACGACCAGGCTACTCCTGCTGGTCAAGGCCAACACGGGCAGGCCGCTTCGCGCGGCCCTTCAGGGCCTTACCCGGCAGGAGCGCAAGCGGTTGACCAGCGAGCTGCTTGCGTTGAAAGACCCGAAGTTGACCCCCAGGCTGATGAAGCTGAGGCAAGCTGCCAAGACACTGGAGAAGCGCTACACCCCGGCCCAGTTCAAACACGCCACTATCACCCAGATCAGAGACTCGATCAGCGCGTCGTTGGGCCTGATAGGCAGCAGCCTGTCGGGCAACATCAACGTAGCCGTCGGGCTGTATGAGGAGGAGGGTGAATGACTGACCAGGATGGCTCGCTCAGCTGGATGGCAAAATATTACCCAGCGTTCATAGGTGTTGTTCTGTGCTGTTGCCTTGCGATTGGTACGGTAGTTGCCATTGTCGGCTTCTCCTACCTGGCCAACGTGCCGCTCAAGCCGCTCAAGGGGCCGGGGCTCCTGTGGGGCGGGGCATCGGTGGGTGTGGCAGTTTTCATCAGCCATTTCCTGATGGTCAGGGGCCGGCTCGCGGCGACCTGGGTTATTGCCGCCGTGTTGCTGGCCTGCCTTGCCACGGCGCTTCCCAGCTATTTCTACCAGCCGCCGCTCGGTGTCTTCGCGGTAGCGGTGTTGTCGCCGCTCACGGGGTTGTTGCTACTGAATTCGAGACGCCATCGCGAAATGCGCCAACACTTCCTGTGGCTGCGTCGGCAGCGATAACGCCTTGGCCAACCGCCTCCTTCGCTTGCGTCATGTGCCTGCCCGATAAATGTGCAACCCTTGCGATGCTAATCGGGCATGGCACGATCTTGGTGCTGTGCTTGAATGAGCAGGCGCTCTAGTGCTTGGCTTTGCCCACGTGGCATAAACCTTGCGCGGTGCGCTTACCGTTAAGGCTCGCAGGAGGCACGCCGTGTCGATCCATGTCGCATTGCACCATGTCACGCATTACCGCTACGACCGTGCGGTTGAACTTGGCCCGCAGATCGTCCGCCTTCGCCCCGCGCCCCATAGCCGCACGCGCGTGCTGTCCTATGCGCTGAAGGTGCTGCCCGAGCAGCACTTCATCAACTGGCAGCAGGACCCTCAGGGCAACTACCTGGCGCGCCTGGTGTTCCCGGAAAAGACCGACGAATTCCGCGTCGAGGTGGACCTGGTCGCCGAAATGGCGGTGTTCAACCCCTTCGACTTTTTCCTTGAGCCGTACGCGGAAAAGATCCCATTCGCCTACGCGAAGGACGAAAAGCACGAGCTGGCGCCTTACCTTGAGAAGTTGCCACTGTCGCCCAAGTTCGAGGCTTACCTCAAAGGCATCGACCGCACGCCGATACCGGCCGTGGACTTCCTGGTGGCGCTCAACCAGCGCCTGAGCCAGGACATCGGCTACCTGATCCGCATGGAACCGGGGGTGCAGACGCCGGAAGAAACCCTGGAAAACGCTTCGGGCTCCTGCCGTGACTCGGCCTGGTTGCTGGTGCAGCTGCTGCGCCACCTGGGCCTGGCCGCGCGCTTCGTGTCCGGCTACCTGATCCAGCTGACGGCAGATGTGAAAGCCCTGGACGGCCCGTCCGGCACCGAGGTGGACTTCACCGACCTGCACGCCTGGTGCGAGGTGTACCTGCCCGGTGCGGGCTGGATCGGGCTGGACGCCACCTCCGGGCTGTTCGCCGGTGAAGGGCATATCCCATTGGCCTGTAGTCCTGATCCGTCTTCTGCGGCGCCCATCAGCGGCCTGGTGGAGCCGTGCGAATGCGAGTTCAGCCATGAAATGGCGGTAGAGCGCATCTGGGAGGCGCCGCGCGTCACCCGGCCCTACAGCGAACAGCAATGGCAGCAGATCCAGGCGCTGGGCCGGCAGATCGACGCCGACCTGGTGGAGGGCGACGTGCGCCTGACCATGGGCGGTGAGCCGACCTTCGTGTCCATCGACGACCCCGATGGCGCCGAGTGGAACACCGCGGCCCTGGGCGACGCCAAGCGCAAACTGTCCGCCGAGCTGTACCAGCGCCTGCGCGCCCGCTACGCGCCCAAGGGCCTGGTGCACTTCGGCCAGGGCAAGTGGTACCCCGGCGAACAGTTGCCGCGCTGGTCGCTGAACGCCTACTGGCGCGTGGACGGCGAGCCGATCTGGCACAACGACGCGCTGATCGCCGATGAAACCAGGGATTATGGCGCCACCGGCGAGCTGGCCGGGCGCTTCCTGGCCAGCGTCGCCGAGCGCCTGAAGCTGCCGCCGCGCTTCGTGTTCCCGGCCTACGAAGACAACTTCTACTACCTGTGGCGCGAAGGCGCACTGCCGGTGAACGTCAGCGCCGAGGACTCGCGCCTGGGCGAGGAAATGGAGCGCAAACGCCTGCGCAAGGTATTCAGCCAAGGCCTGGACAAGGTCATCGGCCAGGTGCTGCCGCTGGCGCGCACGGCTGATGGCGACCAATGGCAGAGTGGCCGCTGGTACCTGCGTGACAGCCACTGCCGGCTGGTGCCGGGCGATTCGCCGCTGGGCTACCGCCTGCCCCTGGCCTCGCAGCCCTGGGTGACCGCTGCCGAATACCCCTTCGTGCACCCGCGTGACCCCAACCAGGACCTGGGCGCACTGCCCACCCCGGTGCAGCTGCAGGTCGCCAGCCCGGCCCAGGCCGCCGACGAGCGCGTGCCCAAGCTCGACGAGTCAGCCAGCTGGCTGACCCGCACGGCCCTGTGCGCCGAGGCCCGCGACGGCCGCCTGTACCTGTTCATGCCGCCGCTGGCCAAGGTTGAGGAATACCTGGAGCTGGTAGCGGTGATCGAAGCCACCGCCGAGGAACTCAAGTGCCCGGTGCTGCTGGAAGGCTACGAGCCGCCCTACGACCCGCGCCTGGCCAACTTGCGCATCACCCCCGACCCGGGCGTGATCGAGGTCAACGTGCAGCCCTCGGCCAGCTGGGACGAGCTGGTAGAGCGCACCGAGTTCCTTTACGAGCAGGCGCGGGAAACCCGCCTGAGCACCGAAAAGTTCATGATCGACGGCCGCCACACCGGCACCGGCGGCGGCAACCACTTCGTGCTCGGCGGCGCCACCCCGGCCGACTCGCCGTTCCTGCGCCGCCCGGACCTGCTGCGCAGCCTGATCAGCTACTGGCACAACCACCCGTCGCTGTCCTACCTGTTCAGCGGCCTGTTCATCGGGCCTACCTCCCAGGCGCCGCGCGTGGACGAGGCGCGCAACGACTCGCTGTACGAGCTGGAGATCGCCTTCCAGCAGATGCCCGCGCCCGGCGAGCAGTGCCCGCCATGGCTGGTGGACCGCTTGCTGCGCAACCTGCTGATCGACGTTACCGGCAACACCCACCGCGCCGAGTTCTGCATCGACAAGCTCTACTCCCCGGACGGCGCCACCGGCCGGCTCGGCCTGTTGGAGCTGCGCGGCTTCGAAATGCCGCCCCACGCGCGCATGAGCCTGGTGCAGCAACTGCTGCTGCGTGCCCTGGTGGCGCGCTTCTGGCGCAAGCCCTATGCACCACCGAAGCTGGCGCGCTGGGGCACCGAGCTGCACGACCGCTTCATGCTCGCGCACTTCATCGAACAGGACTTCGCCGACGTCATCGCCGACCTCAACGGCGCCGGCTACGGGCTGCAAGCCGAATGGTTCGCCGCGCACCTGGAGTTCCGCTTCCCGAAGATCGGCGACTACGCCGTGGCCGGCATCGAACTGGAGCTGCGTCAGGCGCTGGAGCCCTGGCACGTGCTGGGCGAAGAGGGCGGCGCCGGCGGCACCGTGCGCTACGTCGACTCGTCGCTGGAGCGCCTGCAGGTCAAGCTCAACGGCCTGTCGCCGCAGCGCTACGTGCTCACCTGCAACGGCCGCACCGTGCCGCTGCAGCCCACCGGCAAGGTCGGCGAGTACGTGGCCGGCGTGCGGTTCCGCGCCTGGCAGCCGTTCAACTGCCTGCAGCCGACCATCCCGGTGCACGCGCCGCTGACCTTCGACATCCACGACACCTGGATGCAGCGCTCCCTGGGCGGCTGCCAGTACCACGTGGCGCACCCGGGCGGGCGCAACTACGAGACGCTGCCGGTGAACGCCAACGAAGCCGAGAGCCGGCGCCTGTCGCGATTCTTCCGCTTGGGCCATAGCCCCGGCCCGCAGCCTGCGCCTACACTCACGAACAATGACGAGCTGCCGATGACACTGGACATGCGTCGCACCTGAAAGGGCGGCCGGGCAACCGGCCTGCCGCTTTTTTCTGATGTCTTACTGCCTGCGCCGAGCGTTCCATGCCAGACCTGCTTGACCGATACCCGCTGACGGCGGGAAGTTTTGACGAGATGCTCGCGGCTGACGGCTCGGTGCGTCCGCACTGGCGCAAGCTGTTCGACCAATTGCAGCGCAGCAGCCCGGCGCAGTTGGCCCAGCGCCAGGCGTTGCTGACCCGGCAGATCCAGGAAAACGGCGTGACCTACAACGTCTACGCCGACCCCAAGGGCGCCGACCGCCCGTGGGAGCTGGACCTGCTGCCCCACGTGATTCCCGCCGCCGAGTGGCAGCACCTGCGCGCCGGCATCGCCCAGCGCGCCCGCTTGCTGAACGCGGTGCTGGCCGACATCTACGGCCCCCAGGAGCTGATCCGCAAGGGCCTGCTGCCGGCCGAGCTGGTGTACGGCCACAACAATTTCCTCTGGCCGTGCCAAGGCCTGAAGCTGCCCGGCGACACCTTCCTGCACCTGTGCGCCGTGGACCTGGCGCGCACCCCCGACGGCCGCTGGTGGGTGACCGCCGACCGCACCCAGGCGCCCTCGGGCGCAGGCTATGCCCTGGAAAACCGCATGAGCGTCTCGCGGGCCTTCCCCGAGCTGTACCGCGACCTCAAGGTGGAACACCTGGCGGGCTATTTCCGCACCCTGCAGGACACCCTGCGGCGCCTGGCGCCGGGCGGCAACGAGACCCCGCTGATCGTGCTGCTGACCCCCGGGCGCTTCAACGAGAGCTATTTCGAACACCTGTACCTGGCGCGCCAGCTGGGCTACCCGCTGGTGGAAGGCAGCGACCTGACCGTGCGCGACGCCACCGTGTACCTCAAGACCCTCAACGGCCTGCGCCGGGTGCACGCGATCATGCGGCGCCTGGACGACGACTTCTGCGACCCGCTGGAGCTGCGCACCGACTCGGCCCTGGGCGTGCCCGGCCTGCTCGAAGCGGTGCGCCAGGGCCGCGTGCTGGTGGCCAACGCCCTGGGCAGCGGCGTGCTGGAGTCACCCGGGCTGCTGGGCTTTTTGCCGACCATCAACGAGCACCTGTTCGGCGAGAAGCTGATCCTGCCGTCCATCGCCACCTGGTGGTGCGGCGAGCCGCCGGTGATGGCCCAGGCCCTGGAAAAACTGCCGAACCTGCTGATCAAGCCGGCGTTCCCCTCGCAAAGCTTTACCCCGGTATTCGGCCGCGACCTTGATGCCAAGCAGCGCAAGGCCATGGCCGAACGCATCCAGGCGCGCCCTTACGCCTACGTGGCGCAGGAGCTGGCGCAGCTGAGCCAGGCGCCGGTGTGGCAGGACAACGGCCAACTGGCGCCGCGCGCCATCGGCATGCGCGTGTACGCGGTGGCAGGCTACGACGGCTACCGGGTGCTGCCCGGCGCCCTGACCCGGGTGGCTGCCGAGGCCGACGCCGAGGTGGTGTCGATGCAGCGTGGCGGTGCCAGCAAGGACACCTGGGTGTTGGGCGAACGCGTGCCCATCGGCGAACAGTGGAAGGCCCAGCGAACCATCGGCGTGCACGACGTGGTGCGGGTCGACCCGTACCTGCCGTCGCGGGTGGTGGAAAACCTATTCTGGTTTGGCCGCTACTGCGAGCGCTGCGACGACAGCGCGCGGCTGCTGCGCATCATCCTCGGCCGCTACATCGACGGCGACGACCCGCTGGCGCTGGACGCCGCGGTGGAGCTGGCCGAGCGCCTGTCGCTGCTGCCCGAGGAGGGCGAGCTGGAAGAACGTCTGCTGGCCGCGCTGCTGGGCGAGGAGTGGCCGTTCAGCCTGCGCGCCAACCTGCAGCGCTTGCAGTGGGCGGCCTCGCAGGTGCGCGGCAAGCTGTCCCGGGAAAACTGGCAGGCGCTGGTGGAACTGCAGCGCGAAGCCCAGAGCCTGGACGTGGAAGAGCCCGACCTGGGCGAGCTGCTGGACTTCCTCAACCGCCTGGTGATGTCGCTGGCGGCGCTGTCGGGCTTCGCCCTCGACGACATGACCCGCGACGAGGGCTGGCGCTTCCTGATGATCGGCCGGCGCATCGAGCGCCTGCAGTTCCTCAGCACCAGCCTGGCCGGCTTCCTGCGCGGCGTGGCGGTGACCGACCAGGCCGGCCTTGAATGGCTGCTGGAACTGGGCAACAGCAGCATCACCTACCGCTCGCGCTACCTGGCGGTGCCGCAGTTGATCCCGGTGCTCGACCTGTTGCTGCTGGACGAGCAGAACCCCCACGCGGTGATCTTCCAGCTCAAGCTGGTGAACCGCGCGCTGCGGCGCCTCAACGATGAATTCGGTGCGCCCCGCGAGCGCGGCCTGGCCATGCTCATCGAGCGCCTGGCCGGCTTCGACCTGGGCAGCCTGGAACACTCGCTGTTCGGCGCGCCCAGCGTGCAGGCGGTGCTCGACGGCCTGGCCGACCTGCTGCAGACCATCAACGAAGCCAGCGGCCAGGTCTCTGACCGCCTGGCCCTGCGCCATTTCGCCCACGTCGATGATGTCAGCCAACGGACGGTGTCGGTATGAGCGCCCAGTACCAGATTCTTCACGACACCCATTACCACTACGACAGCCCGGTGTCCCTGGCCCAGCAGCTGGCGCACCTGTGGCCGCGGCCCTGCGCCTGGCAGATCTGCCGCGAGCAGAGCCTGGTCATCAGCCCCGACCCCAGCTGGCGCGTGGATGACTTCGATGTGTTCGGCAACCCGCTGACGCGCCTGACCTTCGAGCGGCCCCACGACGAGTTGAAAGTCAGCGCGCGCTTGCAAGTGGAGGTGCTGGCGCGGGCCACGCCGGACTTCGCCGGCTCGCAAGGCTGGGAAAAGGTGCGCAACGCCCTGTGCTACAACAGCGCGCCTATCGCCGAGGACCTGATGAAGGCCTGCCGCTACCGCTTCGAGTCGCCCTATGTGCGGCTCAAGCAGAGCTTCGTGGCCTTTTCCGCCGATTGCTTTCCGCCCGGCCGGCCCTTGCTGGAAGGCGCGCGGGCGCTGATGGAAAAGATCTTCGAGGAATTCACCTTCGACGCCGAGGCCACCCAGGTGGCAACGCCGCTGGTGGAAGTGCTGGAGCGCCGCCGCGGCGTGTGCCAGGACTTCGCCCACCTGATGCTGGCGTGCCTGCGGTCGCGCGGGTTGGCGGCGCGCTACGTCAGCGGCTACCTGCTGACCCAGCCACCGCCCGGCCAGCCGCGCTTGATCGGCGCCGACGCGTCGCACGCCTGGGTGTCGGTGTACTGCCCGCCGCTGGGCTGGGTCGACTTCGACCCCACCAACAACGTGCAGCCGGCGCTGGAGCACATCACCCTGGCCTGGGGCCGCGACTTCTCCGACGTCTCGCCACTGCGCGGGGTGATCCTGGGCGGCGGCAGCCATGACCCGGAGGTGCAGGTCACGGTGACGCCGCTGGGCGAGCTGGCGGGCTGATCAGTCCGGCTTCTTGTCGGTCCACTTCGGCAGCACGGTGGGCTGCCAGGCGTCCAGGGCGTCGAGCAGGTCGTTGGCCGAGTCGTTCACCTGCAGCATCGCCCGGTGCTGCTCGCGGACGAAGTTTTCCTCCACCAGGTGGTCGAGGAAGCCGGTGAGCTTGCTGTAGAAGCCGTTCACCTCCAGCAGGCCCAGCGGCTTGCCGTGGTAGCCCAGCTGGCCCCAGGTCCACACTTCGAACAGCTCTTCCAGGGTGCCCAGGCCGCCGGGCAGGGCGATGAAGGCGTCGGCCAGCTCGGCCATGCGCGCCTTGCGTGCGTGCATGCCGTCCACCACTTCCAGGCGGGTGAGGCCCTTGTGGCCGATTTCCAGGTCGTTGAGGCTGTGGGGAATGATGCCGATCACTTCACCACCGGCTTCTAGCACGGCATCGGCGACGATACCCATCAGGCCCACGGCGCCACCGCCGTAGACCAGCGTCAGCTTGCGCGCCGCCAGGGCGCGGCCCAGGGTGATGGCCGCCTCACGGTACACCGGGTTGTTGCCGCTGCTGGCGCCGCAGAAAACACAGACTGAAGTCAAAGGCATGGGGTGGCTCCTGGCACGTTGGGGGCCACAGGGTAAATCCGCAGGCGCTCTGGCTCCAGCTTTTCGTTCAGTCGTCCAGATGTTCGGTGCCGGTGTTGCCGCAGGCGTAGGCGGCGAGCAGGCTGCGCAGGAAATTGTTCATGTAAACGCTCCGTGATTGATATTGTATACAATATTAGGTGCGTGTAAGGTTTGTCTTGTTGCCATTTTCGATAGGGCTCATAGAAGAAGCCTTGCTTAATAACTGTCCTGGAGATCCACCATGTTCGCAAAAGTCGTAGCCGCCTCCCTGCTTGCCCTCGCTGCCGGCCAGGTATTTGCCGCTGATTGCAAGGTAGACGTCGATTCCACCGACAGCATGACCTTTGACACCAAGGCCATCGCAATCAGCAAGACCTGCAAGACCTTCACCGTCAACCTGGGCCACTCGGGCTCGCTGGCCAAGAACGTCATGGGCCACAACTGGGTGCTGAGCAAGGCTGCCGACGCCCAGGGCGTGGCCAGCGACGGCATGGCTGCCGGCATCGACAAGAATTACCTGAAGGATGGCGACGAGCGCATCCTGGCCCACACCAAGATCATCGGTGCCGGCGAGAAGGATTCGGTGACCTTCGACGTGTCGAAGCTGCAGGCGGGGACTGACTACGCGTTCTTCTGCTCGTTCCCGGGCCACATCTCGATGATGAAAGGCGCGGTCACCCTGGTGGACTGATCGCCACACCCGTAGCCGCTGCCGCCAGGCTGCGCTGGCCCTTGAGTTCACTGCAGATTCTCAGTGAGGCACAGGGCCAGCGCAGCCTGGCGGCAGCGGCTACAGTGCGCTACGGTTTTACCTTGAACACATGGCGCAGGTACGCCACGAAGTTCTCGTCGCGGCACTGGGTCTTCGCCGCCTCGTCCGAGATCTTCGCCACCGGCTGGCCATTGCAGTCGGTCATCTTCAGCACGATGCTCATCGGTTCCACCCCCGGGATATCGCAGGTCAGGTTGGTGCCAATGCCGAAGCTGACGTTGATGCGCCCACGCAGTGCGCGGAAGATGTCCAGCGACTTGGGCAGGTTGAGCCCGTCGGAGAACACCAGCGTCTTGCTCATGGGGTCGATGCCCAGCTTCTGGTAATGGGCGATGGCTTTTTCCGCCCACTGCACCGGGTCGCCCGAGTCGTGGCGCAGGCCGTCGAACAGCTTGGCGAAGTACAGGTCGAAATCGCTGAGGAAAGCGTCCATGGTGATGCAATCCGTCAGGGCAATGCCCAGCAGCCCACGGTATTCACGCACCCAGCAATCCAGCGCCGCGCTCTGGCTGTCGATCAGCCGCGGGCCCAGTTGCTGGTGGGCCATGATCCATTCATGGGCCATGGTGCCCAACGGCTTGATGTCCATTTCCCGCGCCAGGTGCACGTTGCTGGTGCCGACGAAGCGCCCGGGGAAATCGTGCTTGAGCACCGACACCACTTCTTCCTGCACCTTGTAGGAAAAGCGCCGGCGGGTGCCGAAATCGGCTACCTGCAATTCGGCCAGTTCGTCGGCCGAGGCGTTGGCCGCCAGCCAGTCGAACTTGCGGTACAGCTGCTCGCGGGCCTGGCCCAGGGTGACCTCGCGGTAACGCACGCGGTTGCGCACTTCACTGACGATGGCCAGCAGCGGCACTTCGAACAGGATCACGTGCAGCCACGGCCCGCGTAGCTTGATGCTCAGTTGGTCGTTCTCGATGCTGGTCTGGATATAGCGCAGGTTGAAGCGGAACAGGCCCAGGAAGCGCAGGAAGTCCGGCTTCATGAAGTTGATGCGCTCCAGGAACCCCAGCTGGTCGCTGCTCAGGCTCAGTTCGCAGAGGCGCTCGATCTGGTAGCGGATTTCGGCCAGGTACGGGCGCAGGTCTTCACCGTTGCGGCAGCGGAACTCCCACTCCACCTCGACGTTGGGGTAGTTGTGCAGGACGGCCTGCATCATGGTCAGCTTGTACAAATCGGTGTCGAGCAGGTTCTGCACGATGCGATCAGCGAATACGCTCTCGCTCATTGAGGGCTCCAACTGGGCCTGGCGGCATGACGGAATCGATAGTGGCGCACAGTAAAGGCTCATTCTGCCAGTCTTTTGTGCTGGCCGCCGAATGCTTGAGGCTGGCGCGAAAGCCTCTGGCATCGCCTTTTCGCCGCCACTATAAGTAGTTTCCTAACTAACTCTGTGTTTTTCCAGGCACCAGCTAGCCTGTAATGGTGCGTCGCGTAGCAATTGCGCACCGCTGATGTGCACTTCGGTTACGCAGCCTGTTACAGGTCGGTTGCACGCGCAAGTGCTAGCAGGTTGCAATGATGGCACTTTGTGGTTGCGCCTTTTTTGCAACCCGGTGTTACCAGGCCCGAGCCAGACGGTTGCACGAGCCGCAAAAAGGCGGGCGCAGGGCCTGCGCGCGTAAAACGGCGCCTGGCGTCCCACATTGGAAAATGGGATGGCACGGCGCTTGCTCAGAGCTATTGCTGAAGTTGTAGTGCCAACCAAAAAAACTCAGGAGCACCACCTCATGTCGCAGACGTTTTACAGGAAAGGTTTTCTGGCTCTCGCAGTGGCTACTGCGTTGGGTGTTTCTTCGTTTGTACAGGCAGCCGACATCAAGATCGGCGTGGCAGGCCCCATGACCGGTGCCAACGCATCCTTCGGTCTGCAATACATGAAAGGTGCCCAGGCGGCGGCCGACGAGATCAACGCCCACGGCGGCGTGAACGGCGGCAAGATCATCCTGGTGCAGGGCGACGACGCCTGTGAGCCGAAACAGGCCGTGGCGGTGGCCAACAAGCTGGCTGACCAGGACAAGGTCGCCGGCGTGGTCGGTCACTTCTGCTCCTCGTCCACCATTCCTGCTTCTGAGGTTTACGGGGATGCTGGCATCATCGCCATCACCCCAGGCTCCACCAACCCACAGGTTACCGAGCGTGGCCTGACCGCCATGTTCCGCATGTGCGGCCGTGACGACCAACAGGGCGTGGTGGCCGGTGACTACATCGTCGACGTGCTCAAAGGCAAGAAAGTCGCGGTCATCAACGACAAGGACACCTACGGCAAGGGCCTGGCCGACGCCACCGCCAAGCAGCTGACCGCCCGTGGCGTGAAGCCGGTGCTGGAAGAGGGCCTGACCCGCGGCGAGAAAGACTTCAGCGCCCTGGTGACCAAGATCCGCGCCGCTGGCGCCGACGTGGTCTACTTCGGTGGCCTGCACCCCGAGGCCGGCCCGCTGGTGCACCAACTGCGCGAGCAAGGCCTGAAAGACGTGAAGTTCATGTCCGACGACGGCGTGGTCACCGACGAACTGGTGACCACCGCCGGTGGCGCCCAGTACGTGGACGGCGTGTACATGACCTTCGGCGCCGACCCGCGCCTGCTGCCAGACAGCAAGGCCGTGGTGGACCAGTTCCGCAAGGCCGGCTACGAGCCTGAAGGCTACACCCTGTACGCCTACGCCTCGATCCAGGCCCTGGCCGCAGGCTTCAACGGCGCCAAGTCCGACAAGGGCGAAGACGCTGCCAAATGGCTGAAGGCCAACCCTGTCCACACCGTGATGGGCACCAAGACCTGGGACAGCAAGGGCGACCTGAAAGTCTCCGACTACGTGGTGTACCAGTGGGACAAGGACGGCAAATACCACCAGCTCGACAAGCAGAAATGACATGACGTCGACCTGGCCCGGGGTTTAGCCCCGGGCCGGGTCAAACAGGGCCCGGCCGCTTGTGGCCAGGCCCGTCAGTTCTCTTACCACCGCTCGCGTCTTGAGTGGGCAGGCCCGGCTTGCCCGCGCGGACCCGTGCGGCCCAGAAGTTCGTGAGCGTGCATGATGGATGGTATTTTCCTGCAACAAATGGTCAACGGCCTGACCCTCGGGTCGGTCTACGGGCTGATCGCCATCGGCTACACCATGGTCTACGGCATCATTGGCATGATCAACTTCGCCCACGGCGATGTGTACATGATCTCTGCCTACCTGGCGGCCATCGGCCTGGCGGTGTTGTCGTTCTTTGGCGTCGAGTCCTTCCCTTTCCTGATTCTCGGCACGCTGGTGTTCACCATCGTCGTCACCGGGGTCTACGGTTTCGTCATCGAGCGGGTGGCCTACAAGCCCCTGCGCAACTCCACGCGACTGGCGCCGCTGATCAGCGCCATCGGCATCTCGCTGATCCTGCAGAACTACGCGCAGATCGCCCAGGGCCCCAACCAGCAAGGCGTGCCCACCCTGCTCAGCGGCGGCTGGCGCTTCGACATCGGCACCGGCTTCGTGCAGATCACCTACACCAAGCTGTTCATCCTGGTGGCAGCGTTCGCCGGCATGGCCGTGCTGACCTACATCATCCAGTACACCAAGCTGGGCCGCATGTGCCGGGCCACCCAGCAAGACCGCAAGATGGCCTCGATCCTGGGCATCAACACCGACCGGGTGATTTCCTACGTGTTCATCATCGGCGCGGCCATGGCGGCGCTGGCGGGCGTGCTGATCACCGTGAACTACGGCACCTTCGACTTCTATGCCGGCTTCATCATCGGCATCAAGGCCTTCACCGCCGCGGTGCTGGGCGGCATCGGCTCGCTGCCGGGGGCCATGCTCGGCGGGTTGATCCTGGGGGTTGCCGAGTCGCAGTTCTCCGGGCTGATCAACTCGGACTACAAAGACGTGTTCAGCTTCGCCCTGCTGGTGCTGATCCTGATCTTCCGACCCCAGGGCCTGCTGGGTCGACCACTCGTGGCGAAGGTGTAATTTATGTCTGGTGCCCCAATCAAACCCATCGATATCAAGCAAAGCGTGATCGACGCGGTGATCGCCGGCCTGCTGGCGCTGATCGTCTTCGGCCCGATCGTCGGCGTGGTGCTGCAAGGCTACAGCTTCAACCTGGAACCCACCCGCGTGGCCTGGCTGGTGCTGGCCGTGGTCATCGGCCGGTTCCTGATCAGCCTGTTCCTGCAGACGCCCCGTGGGCTGCGCATTTCCCAGGGCATGGAGCGCGGCGGCTCGGGCGTGCACGTGCTTGCCCCCGGCCACAAGTCGGCGCTGCGCTGGGTGATCCCGCTGGTGATCGTGCTGGCCATCGTCTTCCCGGCGTTCGCCAACAAGTACGTGCTGACCATCGTCATCCTCGGCCTGATCTACGTGCTGCTGGGCCTGGGCCTGAACATCGTGGTGGGCCTGGCCGGCCTGCTCGACCTGGGCTACGTGGCGTTCTACGCCATCGGTGCCTACGGCCTGGCGCTGGGCTACCAGTACCTGGGCCTGGGCTTCTGGTCGGCGCTGCCGCTGGCGGCCCTGGCCGCAGCGTTCGCCGGCTGCATACTGGGCTTCCCGGTGTTGCGCATGCACGGTGACTACCTGGCCATCGTCACCCTGGGCTTCGGCGAGATCATCCGCCTGGTGCTGAACAACTGGCTGTCGTTCACCGGCGGTCCCAACGGCGTGCCGGTGCCATCGCCGACCTTCCTGGGCCTGGAGTTCGGGCGCAAGGCGAAGGAGGGCGGCATCCCGATCCATGAGTTCCTGCACATCGACTACAACCCCGACCTGAAATTCGTGTTCATTTACGCGGTGCTGTTCCTGGTGGTGATCGGCGTGCTGTACATCAAGCACCGCCTTACCCGCATGCCGGTGGGCCGCGCCTGGGAAGCCCTGCGCGAAGACGAGATCGCCTGCCGCGCCATGGGCCTGAACCACGTGCTGGTCAAGCTCTCGGCCTTCACCCTGGGCGCCTCCACGGCGGGCCTGGCGGGGGTGTTCTTCGCCAGCTACCAGGGCTTCGTCAACCCCACCTCGTTCACCTTCTTCGAGTCGGCGCTGATTTTGGCCATCGTGGTGCTGGGCGGCATGGGTTCCACCGTCGGGGTGGTGATCGCCGCCTTCGTGCTCACCGTGGCCCCCGAACTGCTGCGCTCGTTCGCCGAGTACCGCGTGCTGCTGTTCGGCGTGTTGATGGTGTTGATGATGATCTGGAGACCGCGCGGCCTGATTCGCATCAGCCGTACCGGTGTGGTCCCGCGTAAAGGAGTGGCGCCATGAGTGAATATGTACTCACGGTTGAAAACCTGATGATGCACTTCGGTGGCATCAAGGCGCTCAGCGATGTCAGCCTGAAGGTGAAGCGCAATTCGATCTTCGCCCTGATCGGCCCCAACGGCGCCGGCAAGACCACCGTGTTCAACTGCCTGACCGGCTTCTACAAGGCCACCGGCGGGCGCATCGAGCTGCAGACCCGTGGCATCAAGACCAACGTCATCAAGCTGCTGGGCGAGCCCTTCCAGCCCACCGACTTCGTCTCGCCGCGCAGCTTCGCCAGCCGCCTGTACTACAAGATGTTCGGCGGCACCCACCTGGTCAACCGCGCAGGCCTGGCCCGGACCTTCCAGAACATTCGCCTGTTCCGGGAAATGTCGGTGGTGGAAAACCTGCTGGTAGCCCAGCACATGTGGGTGAACCGCAACATGGTGGCCGGCATCCTCAACACCCGGGGCTACCGCAAGGCCGAGGAAGACGCGCTCAACACCGCGTTCTATTGGCTGGAAGTGGTGGACCTGGTGGATTGCGCCAATCGCCTGGCCGGCGAGCTGTCCTACGGCCAGCAACGCCGGCTGGAAATCGCCCGGGCCATGTGCACGCGGCCCCAGGTGATTTGCCTGGACGAACCCGCTGCCGGCCTCAACCCGCAGGAAACCGAGGCGCTGAGCGGCATGATCCGCCTGCTGCGCGACGAGCATGACATGACCATCGTGCTGATCGAGCACGACATGGGCATGGTCATGGGCATTTCCGACCACATCGTGGTGCTGGACCACGGCAACGTGATCGCCGAAGGCGGCCCGGAGCAGATTCGCCACGACCCGAAAGTGATCGCCGCCTACCTGGGCGCGGATGAAGAGGAGCTGGTATGAGTACCCCGATCCTCGAACTGAAGGAACTCGACGTGTTCTACGGGCCTATCCAGGCCCTGAAAAAGGTCTCGATGCACATCAACGAGGGCGAGACCGTGAGCCTGATCGGCTCCAACGGCGCCGGCAAGTCGACCCTGCTGATGTCCATCTTCGGCCAGCCGCGCGCCGCCAACGGCCAGATCATCTACCGCGGCACCGACATCACCAAGAAGTCCTCGCACTACATCGCCTCCAACGGCATCGCCCAGTCGCCGGAAGGCCGGCGGGTGTTCCCGGACATGTCGGTGGAAGAGAACCTGCTGATGGGCACCATCCCCATCGGCGACAAGTTCGCCAGCGAAGACATGCAGCGCATGTTCGAGCTGTTCCCGCGCCTCAAGGAGCGCCGCAACCAGCGCGCCATGACCATGTCGGGCGGCGAGCAGCAGATGCTCGCTATCGCCCGCGCCCTGATGAGCCGGCCCAAGCTGTTGCTGCTGGACGAGCCATCGCTGGGCCTGGCGCCCATCGTCGTGAAGCAGATCTTCAGCACCCTGCGCGAGCTGGCGAAGTCGGGGATGACGATCTTTTTGGTGGAGCAGAACGCCAACCATGCGCTGAAGCTGTCGGACAGGGCGTATGTGATGGTCAACGGCGAGATTCGGTTGACGGGCACGGGGGCGGAGCTGCTGAGTAACGATGAGGTGCGTAACGCTTATCTCGGCGGCCACTGACCTTTTTTTGTGGGAGCTGGCTTGCCAGCGAGCTTTTCGGGCGCTCAACAACTCGCTGGCAAGCCAGCTCCCACAGAAGCGAAATCATTGATTCGGGTTTTGGAAAAAGGGTTTTCCACAGAATTGTGGAAAACCCTTTTTGCTTGCTCGCCCACTGCGACATAAAACCACTCCAATTCATTGTTTTGTCATGTAAAGCAGTTGTCCCCGGTTATTGTGGAGCTGGCTGTGGGTAACTTGGGTGTACATTGCCCAAGCCCTTTAACGGCGTGGCCTGCAGGGTTGTGGTTGTTTTTTGATCAGCGTTTTTCCAGCTTGCTAGTGGGGTGTTTGTCAAGCCCTTATCCACCGGCCAATACCGCTCGTCCGGGGCCTGAAAGCCTGTGGATAACTCTGTGGGCAAGCCTTGGAAAGACTGCCCGGAGCGGCGTAGTTACTGGCCTGGCGCCATCCCCGTGGTTATCCCTCACGCGTGGCGGCCGGTGGGGCTACCTGACTGCGCGGTCAAGGTCAAGCCGAAAAGCCGCTGCACCCCGCTACAAGCCCCGCCATTCAAGGCTTTGTGCACAGCACAGTTGCCCACGGATACTGTGCAAGGGCCTGTGGATAACGTGCGCAAAAGTGGCGGCGGCCCAGCTGGCACAAGGGTTTGCGGCCGGCGATCATTTTCTGATCAGGTGCGCCTTTTACTTGCCGTCGCGCAGCCGCGCGGGCATGCTTTGAAACTGACTTTACCCACAGCCTTCCAGGAGCATGCAATGACTTCCACCGTGTTTATCACTGGCGCCACTTCCGGGTTTGGCGAAGCTTGTGCCCGCCGTTTTGCCGAGGCCGGCTGGTCGCTGGTGCTGACCGGTCGCCGTGAAGAGCGCCTGAACGCCCTGGCCGAGGAACTCTCCAAGCAGACCAAGGTGCACGCCCTGGTGCTGGACGTGCGTGACCGCAAGGCCATGGAAGCTGCCATCGCCGGCCTGCCGCCGGAGTTCGACAAGCTCACCGGCCTGATCAACAACGCCGGCCTGGCCCTGGGCGTGGACCCTGCGCCCAAGTGCGACCTGGACGACTGGGACACCATGGTCGACACCAACGTCAAAGGCCTGATGTACAGCACCCGCCTGCTGCTGCCACGCCTGATTGCCCAGGGCCGCGGCGCCAGCATCGTCAACCTCGGTTCGGTGGCGGGCAACTACCCGTACCCGGGCAGCCACGTGTATGGCGCCACCAAGGCGTTCGTCAAACAGTTCTCGCTGAACCTGCGTTGCGACCTGCAGGGCACTGGCGTGCGCGTCACCAACCTGGAGCCGGGCCTGTGCGAAAGCGAGTTCTCGCTGGTGCGCTTCAACGGCGACCAGGCGCGCTACGACGCCACCTACGCGGGCGCCGAGCCGATCCAGCCACAGGACATTGCCGACACCATCTTCTGGATCCTGAACACCCCGGCGCACGTCAACATCAACAGCCTGGAGCTGATGCCAGTGACCCAGAGCTGGGCCGGCTTCGCCATCGAGCGCCCGCACAAGGCGTAAGGCGTCTTTGTGGGAGCCGGCTTGCCGGCGAGCTTTTGATGGCACTGAAAAGCTCGCTGGCAAGCCAGCTCCCACACATGTAGCTAAGCCTGGGCCAGGCTCTCGTAGCACGTAGCCAGGTGGTACGGGGTGGTGGACGGCATATCCGGCCGGCTCACCGCCCCGCTGGCATCGCGGCACTCGTGCCAGCCGCCGGCATGCAGGAAGCGCGCTTGCAGCACTTGCAGCTGCCCGGCCACATCGGCGCCGGGGCGCAGGGTCAGGGCCCGCAGGTATTCAGCCTGGGCCCAGATGCGTTGGGTGGCATCGCGCACGCCGCCGTCGACGTCGAGCATCGCCAGCACGCCGCCCTGCTTCACGCCCATGCGCTCGGAAGGGGCGAACGCCTTGTCCAGCGAGCCGTGCAGCGCACCACCGCGCAGCAGCTCGGATGATTCCAGCAGGTAGAACCATTCGAACTGATGGCCTGGCTCCCACCAGTTATCCACAGCGCCGCACGGTTTCTCCATCAGGAAGCCCGAAGCACCATCTACAAAGCGCGCCTGCATGGCCGCGCACAGGGCCAGCAGCGCCTCGCTCACCGCTTCGTCGTCACGCACTGCCAGGGTCGCCAGGAAGGCCTCGGCCAGGTGCATCAGCGGGTTCTGCAGCGGCCCGCTGCCCAGTGGCGCCCAGTCTTCGGCCAGCGCGGCCTCGTACAGGCCATCGCCGCTGGCGAACCGCGTGGCTACCACGTTGAGCGCGGCGTTGAGCACCGACTCGGCCAGCGGGTCGCGGGACTGCCGCCAGTAGTGGGCGCAGGCGAAGATGATGAAGGCGTGGGTGTACAGGTCCTTGGTGCGGTCCAGCGGCCGCGCCTGGGCGTCGATGCTGTAGAACCAGCCGCCGTGCTCGGCGTCGTGGAAATGCTTCTGCAGCGAGCGGAACAGCGCTGCTGCGTGCTCGCGCGCGCCCGGTTGCTCGATCAGCCCGGCGAACAGGTACAGCTGCCGCGCGCAGGCCATGGCCCGGTAGCGTTGCACCGGCATGGGCGTGTGGTTGGGCGCCAGCGCTTCGTAGGGCAGCGCCAGGTCGGCGTTCCAGCCGGGGCCTTGCCACAGGGGCACGATGGTCTTCAGGAAGTGCTCATGCACGGCGGTGAAGGCGGCTTGCGGGGAGTGATCGAGCATGAAAGGTGTCGTCAAAGCGGCTGTTTGAGCGACATGGTAACAGGGATGAAGCGCCCCGTTGCTGCAACTGTTTTTGTGGGAGCTGGCTTGCCAGCGAGTTGTTCGGCCTCAACAGCTCGCTGGCAAGCCAGCTCCCACAGGGGGTGATCGATCAACCAGCCAGCAGCCACGCGCCGGTCAGGGCGGACAGGGCGCCGGCGATGCGCACCAGCGGGCTGGCGGCTTGCGGCAGCACGCGAACCACGGCATAGCCCACCGCGTGCAGCGCGGCGGTGGCGGCGACGAAGCCGGCGGCGTAGGCCCATGGGCTGGACATCTCCGGCAGCTCCAGGCCGTGGGCCACGCCGTGGAACAGGGCGAACAGCGCGGTGGCGCCAACGGCCAGGGCTACCGGTGGGCGAATGGCCAGGGCCACGGCCAGGCCCAGGGCCAGCACCGAGGCAGCGATGCCGCTTTCCAGGCCTGGCAACTGCAGGCCTTCAAAGCCCAGCACGCCGCCCAGCAGCATGGTGCCGACGAAGGTGGCGGGCAGCGCCCAGCGCGCCTTGCCGGTCTGCTGCGCGGCCCACAGGCCCACGGCCAGCATGGCCAGCAGGTGGTCGATGCCGGTCAGCGGGTGCAGCACGCCGGCGACGATGCCATGTTCGCCGTGGCCGGGGTGGGCGAAGGCCAGGGCCGGGGTGAGCAGCAGGGCGGCGGCGCCGAAGAGTTTTTTCAGGGTCATGGGTGGCTTCCTTGGTAGGTGTGTAGCCGCTGCCGAAGGCTGCGCTGGCCCCTGAGTACACTGGAAATCTCAAGCGTGGCTCAGGGCCAGCGCAGCCTGTCGGCAGCGGCTACGGGGTTGTGGTGGCTCAGGCGGCAGTCAGCAGCCCCTGGCGTTCGATGAAGGCGATGATCTCTTCAAGGCCCTGGCCGGTCTTCTGGTTGCTGAACACGAACGGCTTGCCGTTGCGCATGCGCTTGGTGTCGCCATCCATCATTTCCAGCGAAGCGCCCACCAGCGGTGCCAGGTCGATCTTGTTGATCACCAGCAGGTCCGACTTGCAGATGCCCGGGCCGCCCTTGCGTGGCAGCTTGTCGCCGGCCGACACGTCGATCACGTAGATGGTCAGGTCCGACAGCTCGGGGCTGAAGGTGGCCGAGAGGTTGTCGCCACCCGATTCCACCAGGATCAGGTCCAGGCCCGGGAAGCGGCGGTTGAGCTGGTCCACGGCTTCCAGGTTGATGGAGGCGTCCTCGCGGATGGCGGTGTGCGGGCAGCCGCCGGTTTCCACGCCAATGATGCGCTCGGGCGCCAGGGCCTCGTTGCGTACCAGGAAGTCGGCGTCTTCGCGGGTGTAGATGTCGTTGGTGACCACGGCCAGGTTGTAGCGCTCGCGCAGGGCCAGGCACAGGGCCAGGGTAAGGGCGGTCTTGCCGGAACCGACCGGGCCGCCGATACCGACACGCAGGGGCTGGGTATTCATTATTGTCATCTCCTAGGAACGGAACAGGCGGCTGTACTGGCGCTCATGGGCCATGCTCGCCAGGGACAGGCCGAAGGCGGCGCTGCCGTAGTGGTGGGGGTCGAGTTCGCTGGCGTGCTGCTGAGCCTGCTGCAGCAAGGGCAGCAGCTCGCTGGTCAGGCGCTGGGCGGCTTGCTGGCCCAGCGGCAGGGTTTTCATCAGCACCGCCAATTGGTTTTCCAGCCAGCTCCACAGCCAGGCGGCCAGGGCGTCGGCGGGGCTGATATTCCAGGCGCGCGCGGCCAGCGCCCAGCCCAGGGCCAGGTGCGGTTCGGGCGTGGCAGCCAGGAAGTCGCGGGCGGGGCTGTCCAGCTCGGGCAGGCCGTCGAGCAACTGCTTGAGCGAATAGCCCATCTGCCGGCTTTCCTGGGCCAGCTCGCGGGTTTCGCGGCTGGCGCGGTGCTCGTCGCTCAACTGGCGCAAGGCAGGCCAGTCTTCCGCAGCCGCGGCGTTACAGTGGGCCAACAGCAACGGCGCCTCGAAGCGTGCCAGGTTGAGCAGCAACTGATCGCTGATCCACCGGCGCGCGTCGTCGGCCTGCTTGACCGTGCCTTGTTCCACGGCCATCTCCAGCCCCTGGGAGTAGCTGTAGCCGCCAATCGGCAGTTGCGGGCTGGCCAGGCGCAGCAGGGCCCAGGCCGGGTTCACGTGCGCACGCCGAACTGGTGGAGCTTGGGCGCGTAGTTGAAATCTTCCTCGCCATGGCGCGAGTGATGGTGGCCGCCGCCATAGGCGCCATGCTCGGGCTGGAAGGGCGCTTCGATGACTTCGGTGGTGGCGCCCAACTGGTCGAGCATGGCTTTCAGCACATAGTCGTCCAGCAGGCGCAGCCAGCCATCGCCCACTTGCAGGGCCACGTGGCGGTTGCCCAGGTGGTAGGCGGCGCGGGTCAGCTCGAAGGCGCTGGCGCAGGTGACGTGCAGCAGGGTTTCGGGGCGGGCCACGACTTTCACCACGCGGCCGTCCTGGGCTTCGAGGAATTCGCCGTCGTGCAGCGGCGGCTGGCCGCGCTCCAGAAACAACCCGACGTCTTCGCCGTCGGCACTAAAACAGCGCAGGCGGCTTTTGCTGCGCGCTTCGAAATTCAGGTGTAATTCGGCCGACCAGTCAGGTTTTGGCTCGGTTCTGCGGTGGATCACCAGCATTTTCAGGCATCCGGCTGAGTGCGATAGTTTGCTGACAGCAAGCATCTTGCCAACATGCGAGCGCTGCGAATGCCGGCCTTGCGCCAGAACTTGGGGCAACAAAATGTTACATATTGGTGCGCTTCAGCCTGTATGGCACCAAGCTGGGTCAGTCGTCAATACTGCTCAAACCGTGCCAGTGCTTGGCGCCCATGAAGATGAAGCGCAGCTGCTGGGTGATCTTCGCCTGGGGCGACAACTGCCGGGGTAGAGCCTCGGCGGGCGGGTCGATGAGCTCGGGCAGGGTGGCGAACACGGTCTTCACCACCAGGTCCGCCATCACCGCCAGGGCGGCGCTGTCCAGGTGCTGCCACTTGGGCATCAGCGCCAGGTCTGCGGCCAGGTCCGAGCTGATGCCGTCGCGCAGGCAGGTCAGCGCCTGGCGTACTGGGCGCGAGTCGCCGTACTGCTCGCGGGCCAGGAACAGGAACTGCGAGCGGTGCGCGGCCACGCTGTCGAGGAAGATGCGCACAGAGGCGTCGGTCAGGCCCTTGAGCTCGAACTCGTTGCGGCGCACGCGGCGGATGGTTTCGCGGAAGGTTTCGCCCACTTCATTGACCAGGGCCAGGCCCAGCTGGTCCATGTCGTCGAAATGGCGGTAGAAGCCGGTGGGCACGATGCCCGCGGCCTTGGCCACTTCACGCAGGCTGATGCTGCCGAACCCACGGCCGGCATCGATCAATTGCCGGGCGGCATCGAGGAGGGCGTGGCGGGTCTGCTGTTTCTGTTCGGCGCGGGGCAGCATGGTGCGGGATTCTGTGAAGGGCAGCGCAGCACTCTAGCAAATCGGCGGAAAAATCAAAGCCCGGTACGGGGACCGGGCTTTTTCCAGGGCAGCCAAGGTTCAGCTCGCGCGGTTCAGGGTACGGTCGGAGCCGTCCTGGGCGACGCGCATCAGGGTGCGGTCCGAGCCGTCTTGAGCGACGCGGTTCAGGGTGCGGTCGGAGCCGTCCTGGGCAACGCGGTTCAGGGTGCGGTCCGAGCCGTCTTGAGCAACGCGGTTCAGGGTGCGGTCAGAGCCGTCTTGAGCGACGCGGTTCAGGGTGCGGTCCGAGCCGTCTTGGGCAACGCGGTTCAGGGTGCGGTCGGAGCCGTCTTGAGCGACGCGGTTCAGAGTGCGGTCAGAACCGTCCTGGGCAACGCGGTTCAGGGTGCGGTCAAAACCGTCCTGGGCAACGCGGTTCAGCGTACGGTCCGAACCATCCTGCGCCACGATCACCGCAGCGCTGTGCTGGGTAACGGCAGGTTGAACGTTGCTGGCGGCGAACACGTTGGCGGCCAGTACAGAGAGGGTCAGGGTCAGCAGCAATTGGCGTTTCATGATTTGGCGCTCCTTTGGAGGGCTGAAAAGTGGGTACGAAGCCAATGCTACTCTTGAGAATTAGATATAAAAGTTCATAAGGACAATGGTAACAATCAACGGAATTGATTGTTTGCCTTGGGGCTGTCTAATCAAGGCCTTACGCGGGTTTCGCCTGCACCGTCGCGGGGATTTCCCACGGCGCCCGCGCTTTCATGGAACGTGCATCGATGAAAGTGTTCGGCGATTTCATCAATCGGGTTAAACCCCCGGGCGGTTTGCCAGTCCTAAGGTAATTGCTGCAACCAGGCGGGCCGCCGTTTTCCGGCTCGCTGTCACTTGGAGATTCGTGCATGACGCGCCCCCGCAAGATCCTGGCCTGGACAGTTGGCACCCTGGTGCTGCTGATCGTCGTACTGGTGGTGGTCATTGCCACCTTTGACTGGAACCGGGTGAAGCCGACGCTCAACGCGAAGGTGTCCGAAGCCCTGCACCGCCCGTTCGCCATCAACGGCAACCTGGCCGTGCACTGGGGCCGCGAGCCCGACGAGGGCGGCTGGCGCGCCTGGGTGCCGTGGCCGCACTTCGAGGCCGAGGACCTGACCCTGGGCAACCCCGAATGGTCGAAAGAGCCGCAGATGGTCGGCCTCAAGCGCGTGGCGTTCCGCCTGTCGCCGCTGCCTTTGCTGGCCGAGCGCATTGTCATCCCGCGCATCGACCTGACCCAGCCGGACGCCAACCTGCAACGCCTGGCCGACGGCCGCGCCAACTGGACCTTCGACTTCGGGCCCAAGGACCCTAACGCCGAACCGTCGAAATGGGTGATGGACATCGGCGCCATCGGCTTCGACAAGGGCCACGTGGTGTATGACGACGTGACCCTGAAAGCCCACGCCGACGTGCTGATCGACCCGCTGGGCAAGCCGATTCCGTTCAGTGACATCGTCGGCAGCGGCGCGGCGAAGAAGGTCAGCGACCAAGGCGGCAGCGCCCAGGACTACGCCTTCGGCTTCAAGGTCACTGGCCGCTACAAGGACCAGCCCGTCAACGGCACCGGCAAGATCGGCGGCCTGCTGGCCCTGCAGGACGCGGCCAAGCCGTTCCCGGTGCAGGCCGACGTGCGCATTGCCGACACCCACGTGGCCGTCGCCGGTACCCTGACCGACCCGCGCAACCTCGGCGCCCTGGACCTGCGCCTGAAGCTGGAAGGCGCCAGCCTGAGCAAGCTGTACCCGCTGACCGGGGTGACGCTGCCCGACTCGCCGCCGTATTCCACCGACGGCCACCTGCAGGCCAAGCTCCATGAGCCCACCGGTGCCACCTTCGAATACCAGGGCTTCAACGGCAAGATCGGCAACAGCGACATTCACGGCGACCTGAGCTTCGTCGCCAGCCAGCCGCGGCCCAAGCTGACCGGCAAACTGGTGTCCAACCAGCTGCTATTCACCGACCTGGCACCGTTGATCGGCGCCGACTCCAACGCCAAGCAGGCCGCGCGCGGCAGCGAAAGCAAGCAACCGGCGGGCAAGGTGCTGCCGGTGGAAGAGTTCCGCACCGAGCGCTGGCGCACCATGGACGCCGACGTCGAGTTCACTGGCAAGAAGATCGTACAGAGCAAGGAGCTGCCGTTCACCGACCTCTACACGCACCTGGTGCTCGATGACGGCCAGCTGAACCTGCAACCCCTGCGCTTTGGCGTGGCGGGCGGCAACCTCGACGCGCAGATCGGCCTCAACGGCCGCAGCACGCCGTTGCAGGGCCGGGCCAAGCTGACCGCGCGCGGCTTCAAGCTGAAACAGCTGTTCCCCACCTTCGAACCGATGAAGACCAGCTTCGGCCAGCTCAACGGTGACGCCGACATCGCCGGCACCGGCAACTCGGTGGCGGCCTTGCTGGGCAGCGCCAACGGCGACCTGAAGCTGTTGATCAACGATGGCGCGGTCAGCCGCAGCCTGATGGAGATTGCCGGGCTGAACGTGGGTAACTACGTGATGGGCAAGATCTTTGGCGACAAGGAAGTGAAGATCAACTGCGCCGCCGCCGACCTGGGCATCAAGGATGGCCTGGCGGCACCACGGCTGTTCGTGTTCGACACCGAGAACGCGATTATCTACATCGATGGCACGGTGAACTTCAAGACCGAACAGCTGGACCTGAAGATCACCCCCGAATCCAAGGGCTTCCGCCTGCTGTCGCTGCGTTCGCCGCTGTACGTGCGCGGGCCGTTTGCCAAGCCCAGCGCCGGCGTGCAAGCGGTGCCGTTGCTGCTGCGCGGCGCGGGGATGATTGCCCTGGGCGTGGTAGCGGCGCCGGCGGCAGGCCTGTTGGCGCTGGTGGCACCCAGCGGTGGCGAGCCTAACCAGTGCACGCCGTTGCTGGAGCAGATGAAGGCGGGCAAGGCGCCGAAGACAGTGCCAAGCACTCGTTGAGTGCTACCCATGTGGGAGCGGGCTCTGCCCGCGAAAAGGCCCCCGCGCTTGATCAGACAAAGCGCGGGGGCCTTTTCGCGGGCAGAGCCCGCTCCCACTGGTTGGATGTAACGCTACTTACAGCCCTTCGAGAATATCCGCCATGTCATCGGCGTGTTCTTCTTCCTGGGCCAGGATCTCCTCGAACAGGCGGCGCGAGGTAGGGTCCTTGTCGCCGATGTACTGGATGATCTCGCGGTAGCTGTCGATGGCGATGCGCTCGGCCACCAGGTCCTCGTACACCATTTCCTTGAGGTTGCTGCCCGGCTTGTATTCGGCGTGGGAGCGGCTGCTGAGGCTGTCGGGGTTGAAGTCCGGCTCGCCGCCCAACTGCACGATGCGTTCGGCCAGCTTGTCGGCGTGCTCGGCTTCCTGGCCGGCGTGCTCCAGGAACTCCTCGGCGGCCACGTGGGCCTTCACGCCCTTGGCCATGTAGTAATGGCGTTTGTAGCGCAGCACGCACACCAGCTCCGTGGCCAGCGAGTCGTTGAGCAGGCGCAGCACCTCCTGGCGGTCGGCGTCATAGCCTTCGGTCACGGCGCCTTGGTCAACATTCTTGCGAGCGGTTTCACGCAGGGTGTTCTTGTCGGTCAGTGCAATGGTCATGACATTCTCCAGGCTATACGGTTGGGGCCGTCAGGCTCTATCGCGCCCGTCATTGGCTGACGGGCGCCCGGCTCGATCGGTACAGAGGGTGTGAGTGCGCGAGGTGCCGGAAAGTTTTATCCGCGCGACATCAGGGCATCGCCTTGACGTTGCCCTTGTGCTGGGCGCAGGTCATGAAGCCCTTGCTGTCCACGTGGCCGGTGCCGTCGAAGCTCACGTAGTAGGCCTGCTGCTTGCCGTCGGTGTTGAGCACGTAGTTATTGCAGGTGCCGGCGGCGGTCTTGCCGTTGCCATCCACGACGCTGGAGGGGGTACCGCCGATGGCGATGACCTGCTGCATGGTCATGCCGGTGTCCACCTGCTTGACCAGCGGCTCGTTGCGGTAGGTGACAAAGTCCACGGGGTTTTCGACCTTGGTGTTGGCGCAGCCCGCCAGCGAAGCCAGTACGCACACTGCAGCCAGGGTTTGCTTGTACATAGGTGTCGCTCCTTCGAATGAGCCAATAGTGGCCCCGTAATACTGTGGCAACGGCGCCACGCAGGAGTTCGATGTCAGTGCGCTAGTATGTTGGCTTGCTCCCCAAGGATGCCCACGCCATGGCCAAGCCCGGCGCTACCCGCTACCCCATCATCCTGGTGCCCGGCATGCTCGGCTTTGTCCGGCTGCTGCTGTACCCCTACTGGTTCGGCATCGTCCGGGCGCTGCGCCGTGGCGGCGCGCAGGTATTTCCGGTGCAGGTGTCGCCGATCAACAGCACCGAGGTGCGCGGCGAGCAGCTGTTGCTGATCATCCAGCGCATTCGCCACGAGACGGGTGCTGCCAAGGTCAACCTGATCGGCCACAGCCAGGGCGCGCTGACCGCCCGCTATGCCGCGGCCAAACGCCCGGACTGGGTGGCGTCGGTGACCTCGGTGGCCGGGCCCAACCATGGCTCGGAGCTGGCCGACTACCTGGAGCGCCGCTACCCGCACAACTCGGTGGGCGGGCGCCTGCTGCATGTCGTCCTGTACCTGCTGGGGCTGTTGATGGGCGTGCTGGAAACCGGCTGGCGCGGGCCGCTGCTGCCCATCGACGTGCACGGGTCGCACAATTCCCTGACCTGCGCCGGGGTGGCGCGCTTCAACCAGGCGTATCCACAGGGCCTGCCCGCCACGTGGGGCGGGCAGGGCGAGCCGGTGGTCAATGGCGTGCATTACTACTCATGGTCGGGGGTGTTGCAGCACCCGTTGGCCGACGGCGGTGGCAACCGCCTGGACGGCTCGCACCGCAGCTGCAAGCTGTTCGCCCGCACCTTCGTGCGCGAGGCGGGGCAGTGCGACGGGATGGTCGGGCGCTTCAGCTCGCACCTGGGCCAGGTGATTGGCGATGACTACCCCATGGACCACCTGGACATCGTCAACCAGTCCCTGGGCCTGGTGGGCAAGGGGGTGGAGCCGGTGCGGTTGTTCACCGAACACGCCGCCCGGCTGGCGCAGGCCGGGCTTTAGGCGCAGGCGCGGACGCGGCCCAGCGGCGTGGTCCAGCGTTCCGCCATGATCACCCCGCCCAGGGTCAGCAGGCCGCCCACCAGGTGGTACAGCGCCAGTTGCTCATGCAGCACGGCGGCGGCAATCAGCGCGGTGATCAATGGCAGCAGGTTGAAGAACAGCGTTGTACGGCTGGGGCCCAGGCGGCTGACGGCCTGCATCCATGCCAGCGGCGCGACCATGGAGGCCAGCAGGCAGGCGTACAGCACCAGGCCGATGTTGCCCAGGCCCAGGCCTACCTTGGGCGACAGCACGAACAGCGGCAGCAGCACGATGATCGCCACTAGCACCTGCAGGTACAGCAGTTGCAACGCTGGCAGGCGCAGCTGCCATTTCTTCAGCAACGTGCTGTACACCGCGTAGGCCAGGGTGGCCAGCAGCATCATCGCGTCGCCACGGTTCAGGCCGTGGGCCAGCAGGCTGCCCAGCTGCCCGGCCGAGACCACCACCAGCACCCCGCCCAGCGACAGCACCGCGCCGAACAGCGCGCCGGCAGTGAGGCGCTGGCCCAAGGCGACGATGGCCATGGCCAGGGACATCAGCGGCATCAGCGAGAGGATGATGCCCATGTTGGTGGCGCTGGTCAGCGCCGCGGCGAAGTACGCCAGGCTCTGGTACACCGCCATGCCCAGCAGGCCCAGCACGAACACCTTGCCCAGGTGCGGGCGGATCGCCGCGCGGTTGGCCCACACCTTGGGCAGCAGGAACGGGGTGAACAGCAGGCCGGCGAGCAGCCAGCGGTAGAAGCCGATTTCGGCGGGGAAGATGGCGCCCACGGCCATCTTGTTGATTACGGTGTTGCCGGCCCAGATCAGAATGGCCAGCAACGGAAACGCGTATTGCATGGGGAACGCCTGTCAGTCGATAAGGCGCGATTATCCCCGCTTTGCGCCGCGCGCACCTACCGCCAAGCCGTCAACCGACCGTGCGAATCCGACAATCTGCGCCGCCAGGGGCTGTTGCAAAGTTTGTCTACACTTCAGGCGAGGCCGCGCGGCCCAGCGCGGCGACAAGGAGAAAACTCCATGAAAATGCTGCACGCGCCCCTGCTGGTGCTCGGCCTGCTCCTGTGTTCACAAGGCTTCGCCGCCACTGCGCAACAGAACAAGATGACCACCTGCAACGCCGACGCCACCACCAAGGGCCTCAAGGGCGATGAGCGCAAGACCTACATGAGCACGTGCCTGAAAGCCGCCCCAGTGGCGAGCACCACCAAGACCCTGACCCCGCAGCAGCAGAAAATGACCACCTGCAACGCCACCGCCAAGACCCAGAACCTGAGCGGCGATGCGCGCAAGACCTTCATGAGCAGTTGCCTGAAGAAATAGTCTCGCGCACAACGATCCCTGTGGGAGCTGGCTTGCCAGCGAGCTTTTCAGGCCTCAACAGCTCGCTGGCAAGCCAGCTCCCACAGGCCGCCACTGGCTCTGCCAGGCGAAGGCTGGCAGACTGCCGGGTCCTTCCATGTCGTACGTGTTCGAGGCTGTATGCCAACGTTTTCCCAGCGTCACGTGTTATGGGCCAGCCTGATCATTATGTTCTGTGGTCTGCTGCTGGTGATGCCTTTGCGCCTGCTGCCCAGCCTGCTGGCGGGTTTGCTGGTGTATGAACTGGTCAATATGCTCACGCCCAAGCTCGAGCACCTGATCTCCGGGCCGCGCGCGCGCTGGGTGGCGGTGGCGTTGCTGGGCACGGTGATCGTCAGCCTGCTGGCGGTGATCTTCGCCCTGGCCATCAGTTTCCTGATGCACGAGGCGGAGAACCCGGGGGCCTTCCTCGACAAGTTCATGGACGTGCTCAACCGCGCCCGCGGGCAACTGCCGCCGTCCATCGATGCCTACCTGCCGGCCAACGTCACCGAGTTCCGCTCGGCCATCAGCGACTGGGTCAGCAAGCACCTGGCCGAGCTGCAACTGGTGGGCAAGGACGCGGTGCGCACCTTCGTCACCCTGCTGATTGGCATGGTGCTGGGCGCTATCGTGGCGTTGAACCGCATTCCGCCCGAGGCTGAGCACAAGCCGTTGGCGGGCGCCTTGCTGACCCGCCTGACCCTGCTGGTGCAGGCGTTCCGCAATATCGTCTTCGCGCAGATCAAGATTGCCGCCTTGAACACCGTGTTCACTGCGGTATTCCTGCTGATCATCCTGCCCTTGTGCGGCATCAAGCTGCCGCTGCACAAGACCATGGTGGTGCTGACCTTCATCCTCGGCCTGCTACCGGTGATCGGCAACCTGATCTCCAACACCCTGATCACCATCATCGGCCTGTCGGTGTCGCTCTGGGTGGCGGTGGCGGCGCTGGGCTGGCTGATGCTGATCCACAAGCTGGAATACTTCCTCAACGCCCGCATCGTGGGCAGCCAGATCCGCGCCAAGTCGTGGGAGTTGCTGCTGGCGATGCTGATCTTCGAGGCGGCTTTCGGGCTGCCGGGGGTGGTGGCGGGGCCGATCTACTACGCGTATCTGAAAAGCGAGCTGCGCCGCGCCGAGTTGGTGTGATGGCCCATCGCGGGCAAGCCCGGCTCCTACCGAATGCGTAGGAGCCGGGCTTGCCCGCGATGGTCGCGGCGCGGTGTTTAGCCGTAGCGCTTGCGCGCCTCGATGGCCAGGCCGCTGCCAATGCTGCCGAAGATGTTGCCTTCCACGTGCCGGGCGTTGGGCAGCATGGCCGCCACGCTGTTGCGCAGCGCCGGGATGCCGCTGGAACCACCGGTGAAGAATACGGTGTCGACCTGGGCCACGCCCACGCCGGCATCGTTCAGCAGCGCCGTGACGCTGCCGCGCACCCGCTCCAGCAGGGTGTCGATGGACGCTTCGAACAGCGCGCGGCTCATGTCCACGCTCAGGCCCGGCTCGATGCGGTCCAGCGGCACCAGGCGGTTGTCGGCGTGGGTCAGCTGGATCTTGGTCTCTTCCACTTCCATGGCCAGCCAGTGGCCGGCGCGCTGGTCGATCAGCTTGAACAGGCGGTCGATGCCGGCGGTGTCTTCGATGTCGTAGCGCATGCTGCCCAGGGCCAGCTGGGATTTCTGCGAGTACACCGAGTTGATGGTGTGCCAGGTGGCCAGGTTCATGTGGTGGCTGGTAGGCATGAACGCCCCGCTTTTCATGCGGCTGCCGTAGCCGAACAGCGGCATCACGCCCTGCAGGCTCAGCTGCTTGTCGAAGTCGGTACCGCCGATGTGCACGCCGCCTGTGGCGAGGATGTCGCTATGACGGTCGTCGATGGTGTGGCGCTCGGGAGCCAGGCGAATCAGCGAGAAGTCCGAGGTACCACCGCCGATGTCGACGATCAGCACCAGCTCTTCGCGCTGGATGGTGGACTCGTAGTCGAACGCCGCGGCAATGGGCTCGAACTGGAACGACACGTCCTTGAAGCCGATTTTCTTCGCCACTTCTTCCAGGGTGTCCTGGGCTTCCTGGTCGGCAGCCTTGTCGTCGTCGACGAAATGCACCGGGCGGCCCAGCACCACTTCATCGAAGGCACGGCCGGCGTTGGCTTCGGCGCGCTTCTTCAGCTCGCCGATGAACATGCCCAGCAGGTCCTTGAACGGCAGGGCGGTGCCCAGCACGCTGGTGTCGTGCTTGATCAGCTTGGAGCCCAGCAGGCTCTTGAGCGAGCGCATCAGGCGGCCTTCGTAGCCTTCAAGGTATTCGTGCAGCGCCAGGCGGCCGTACACCGGCCGACGCTCCTCGATATTGAAGAACACCACCGACGGCAGGGTGATCTTGCCGTCTTCCAGCGCAATCAGGGTCTCGACGTCCGGCCGGTGCCAGCCGACGGTAGAGTTGGAGGTGCCGAAGTCGATGCCGCAGGCGCGGGCCGGGGTTTGGTTGGTCATGTCGTTGCCGGATTCTGTGCAAAAAACGGCCGCGCAGTTTATGCCAGTGGTAGCGATAATCAAGGCCATGGGGCGTTTAATTGCCACACGGTCGCACCTTGAAAGCGCGCCTCGGCCCCCCAATCTTGCAGTCATCCCCTACGACTGCGCCGCTGCGCCTTCAGCAAAGCGTACCGGCAGTCGATAAACTTACACCCCATTGCCAGGTCTCTACACTAAGTGGACTGACCGCGCGATCCCGATAAACGGATGGTGATCCTTCGATGGACTTCAAAGACTACTACAAGATATTGGGCGTGGAGCCGACCGCGGACGAGAAGGCGATCAAGACCGCCTACCGCAAGCTGGCACGCAAATATCACCCCGACGTCAGCAAGGAAAAGGACGCCGAGGACAAATTCAAGGAGGCCTCCGAGGCCTATGAAGCGCTGAGTAACGCCGATAAGCGTGCCGAGTACGACGAGATTCGCAAGTACGGCCAGCACGGCCGTCCGTTCCAGGGCCCGCCAGGCTGGCAGGGCCGCGGTGGCGGCGGCTTCGAGGAAAGCGCCGGCGATTTTTCCGATTTCTTCAGCTCCATCTTCGGCTCGGCCGGGCGTGGTGGCAATGGCAACCCCTTTGGCCGTGGCCAGCAACGCAGCGCCGGGCGGCGAGGACAAGACGTGGAAATGGAACTTGCAGTATTCCTCGAGGAAACCCTGGCCAACGAGTCGAAGCAGATCAGCTTCCAGGTGCCGCAGCACAACGCTGCCGGCCAGCAGACCGGGCACACCACCAAGACCCTCAACGTGAAGATCCCGGCCGGCGTCACCGATGGCGAGCGCATCCGCCTCAAGGGCCAGGGCGCGCCGGGCGTGGGTGGTGGTGCGAACGGCGACCTGTACCTGATCGTGCGGTTCGCCCCGCACCCGATGTTCGACGTGGAAGACCACGACCTGATCATCACCGTGCCGCTGGCGCCGTGGGAAGCGGCGCTGGGCACCAAGGTGGCGGTGCCTACCCTCACCGGGCGCATCAACCTCACCATCCGCCCCGACAGCCAGAGCGGCCAGCGCCTGCGCGTGAAGGGCAACGGCCTGCAACGCAAGCAGGGCGAGCGCGGTGACCTCTACGCACAACTGAAAGTGGTAATGCCCCCGCACGCCGACGAAGCCACGCAAGCGCTGTGGAAAACCCTGTCGGAGAAGGCGGCATTCGACCCCCGAGCCAACTGGAGTCGTTGATCATGGAAACGTCCCGCTACGTTCAACTGGACATGCAAGCGTTCTGTCAGGCCACCGAGATGTCGGCGGCCTATGTGATTGAAATCGTCGAGCACGGCATAGTGGAACCCACGGGACGGTCCCCGGAGGAATGGTTGTTCGACGACTTTTCCCCACTGATCGCGCGGCGCGCGGCGAAGTTGCACCACGACCTGGACCTGGAATGGGAAGGCGTGGCACTGGCGCTGGAGCTGCTGGAAGAAGTCCGCGACCTGCGCGCCGAAAACGCCCGGCTGCGCCAGCGCCTGGGGCGCTTTGTGCAAGGCTGATATAACTGTGGGAGCTGGCTTGCCAGCGAGCTTTTGAGGCCCTGGAAACCAGCTCCCACAGGGTTTGTGTCTAGAACAGGAAATACCGCTGCGCCATCGGCAACGTCTCCGCCGGTTCACACCACAGCAGCACCCCGTCGGCCTTTACCTGGTAGGTCTGCGGGTCGACGTCGATCGCCGGCAGGTAGCCGTTGTGAATCAGGTCGGTCTTCTTCAGCGTGCGGCAGCCCTTTACCACGCCAATCTGCTTCTTCAAACCCAGCTGCTCCGGCACGCCGGCGTCCAGTGCTGCCTGGCTGATGAAGGTAATGCTGGTGGCATGGCGCGAGCCGCCGTAGCTGGCGAACATCGGCCGGTAGTGCACGGGCTGCGGGGTGGGAATCGAGGCGTTGGCGTCGCCCATCAGGCTGGCCGCGATGGCACCGCCCTTGAGGATCAGCGTCGGCTTCACGCCGAAGAACGCCGGGCGCCACAGCACCAGGTCGGCCCATTTGCCAATTTCGATGGAGCCCACCTCATGGCTGATGCCGTGGGTGATGGCGGGGTTGATGGTGTACTTGGCGATGTAGCGCTTGGCGCGGAAGTTGTCGTTGCCCGGCGCGTCCTCGGCCAGCGGGCCGCGCTGCTTTTTCATCTTGTCGGCGGTCTGCCAGGTGCGCGTCACCACCTCGCCGACGCGGCCCATGGCCTGGCTGTCGGAGCTGATCATCGAGAAGGCGCCCAGGTCGTGGAGGATGTCCTCGGCGGCGATGGTCTCGCGGCGGATGCGGCTTTCGGCGAAGGCCACGTCCTCGGCGATGCTGGGGTCCAGGTGGTGGCACACCATCAGCATGTCCAGGTGTTCGTCGATGGTGTTGCGGGTGAACGGCCGGGTCGGGTTGGTGGAGCTGGGCAGCACGTTGGGGAAGCCGCAGGCCTTGATGATGTCGGGGGCGTGGCCGCCGCCGGCGCCTTCGGTGTGGTAGGTGTGGATGGTGCGGCCCTTGAACGCGCCCAGGGTGGTTTCCACGAAGCCCGACTCGTTAAGGGTGTCGGTGTGGATGGCCACCTGCACGTCGTACTGGTCGGCCACGCTCAGGCAGTTGTCGATGGAGGCTGGGGTGGTGCCCCAGTCTTCGTGCAGCTTGAGGCCGATGGCGCCGGCCTTTACCTGCTCGATCAGCGGCTCGGGCAGGCTGGCGTTGCCCTTGCCGGTGAAGCCGATGTTCATCGGGAACGAGTCGGCCGCCTGCAGCATGCGCGCCATGTGCCACGGGCCTGAGGTGCAGGTGGTGGCGTTGGTGCCGGTGGCCGGGCCGGTGCCGCCGCCGATCATGGTGGTGACGCCGCTCATCAGCGCTTCTTCGATCTGCTGCGGGCAGATGAAGTGGATGTGGGTGTCGATGCCGCCGGCGGTGAGAATCATGCCTTCGCCGGCGATGACTTCGGTGCTGGCGCCGATGGCGATGGTCACATCGGGCTGGATGTCCGGGTTGCCGGCCTTGCCGATGGCGGCGATGCGGCCGTCCTTCAGGCCCACGTCAGCCTTGACGATGCCCCAGTGGTCGATGATCAACGCGTTGGTGATCAGCGTGTCCACCACCTCGGCGGCCAGCAGCTGGCCCTGGCCCATGCCGTCGCGGATCACCTTGCCGCCACCGAATTTCACTTCTTCACCGTAGGTGGTGAAGTCCTTTTCCACTTCGATCCACAGGTCGGTGTCGGCCAGGCGCACCTTGTCGCCGACGGTGGGGCCGAACATGTCGGCGTAGGCTTGTCTCGAGATTTTCATTGTCTGCCTTTGAATTCCAATTTCATGACCCCGCGGGGGCCTTACAAATCGCCCATGACGCGGCCGGCGAAACCGAACACGCGGCGGTGGCCGGCCAGGTCCACCAGTTCCACCTCGCGGCTCTGGCCCGGCTCGAAGCGCACGGCGGTGCCGGCCGGGATGTTCAGGCGCATGCCGCGGCTGGCGGCGCGGTCGAAGGTGAGGGCGTCGTTGGTTTCGAAGAAGTGGTAGTGCGAGCCCACCTGGATGGGCCGGTCGCCGCTGTTGGCCACCGTCAGGCTGAGGGTGCGGCGGCCGACGTTGAGTTCGATGTCGCCAGGTTGGATCTGGTATTGGCCGGGGATCATTCAGGCTTCCTTCAAAGAGTCTTGTAGAAAAACGCCGTGGCGGTGTATTCGCCGTCCGGGCGGCAGGCAAAGCCGGGGATCTGCCCCGCGCGCTTGTAGCCCTGGGACAGGTAGAACGCCTCGGCGGGCGAGCCGGCCTCGGTGTCCAGGTGCAGCAGGCCGCGCTTGTACTGGCGGGCGGCGACTTCCACCGCTTCCATCAGCTGCTGGCCCATGCCGCGGCGCTGGGCGTCGCTGCGCACCATCAGCTTCTGCACCTCGGCACGGTTCAAGCCGTTCACGCGCTTGCAGAACACCAATTGCGCGCTGGCCAGCACCTGCTCGTCACGTACTACCACCCACAGCACCAGGTCATTGATGGCGATGCGGTTCTTCACTTCGTCTAGAAAACTGTTGGCTTCATGGGCGTCCACGTCGGCGAGGAAGCCGATGGAGGCGCCTTGCTTGACCGAGTCCAGCAGCAACTCGACCAGGCCCTGGCGGTAGTGGGCGAAGCTTTCAACGGTGACGCGGCGCAATTGGGCGGCATTCATGGCGGCTTACTCCACGGGAGTCGGGGAAGGTTCGGCGCCCGGGTTCAGGATCAGTTGCATGAAGGTCAGGTCCAGCCAGCGGCCGAACTTGCTGCCCACTTGTGGCATCTGCCCCGTGATCGTGAAACCGAGTCGCTCGTGCAGACGGATGGAGGCCACGTTGCCACTTTCGATGGCAGCCACCATCACGTGTTTGTCGCAGCCGCGTGCGCGTTCGATCAGGGCTTTCATCAGTGCGGGCCCCAGGCCCTTGCCTTGTTGATCGTTGCGCACGTAGACCGAGTGTTCGACGGTCTGGCGGAAACCCTGGAAGGGACGCCAGTCACCAAATGAAGCGTAGCCCAGCACGGCATCATTGGCGTCCACCGCCACCAGGATGGGGTAGTGCTGGGACTGCCGGGCGCTGTACCAGGCCTGGCGGTTGCCCAGGTCCACCGGTTGCTCGTTCCAGATGGCCGTGGTGTTGGCCACGGCATCGTTGTAGATGTCGCGGATGCCGGGCAGGTCGGCGTGTACGGCGTCGCGAATGCGGAAGGTCATGGCAGGCCTCAGGCGATGGGTTGGTGGACGGTGACCAGCTTGGTGCCGTCGGGGAAGGTGGCTTCCACCTGGATCTCGGGGATCATTTCCGGGATGCCTTCCATCACCTGGTCGCGGGTGAGCAGGGTGGTGCCGAAGTGCATCAGCTGGGCCACGGTCTGGCCGTCGCGGGCGCCTTCGAGCAGCGCTGCCGAGATGTAGGCCATGGTTTCCGGGTAGTTGAGCTTCACGCCCCGGGCCAGGCGGCGCTCGGCCACGAGGCCGGCGGTGAAGATCAGCAGCTTGTCTTTTTCGCGGGGTGTCAGGTCCATGGTGTGTCCATTCGTGGGCAGTAACAAAACAGGATTCGAACACGCATTTCATTTGTGGGAGCTGGCTTGCCAGCGAGCTTTTGGGGCCCCAAACAGCTCGCTGGCAAGCCAGCTCCCACAAAATATCAGGTGCTCCAGATTCTTGGGGGCAGGGCTTCTTTGCCCAGCACTTCGGGGCGCAATATTTTCCACAGGCCAATCAGCCAGTCGCGGGCGTGCAGGCCTTCATGGGCCAGGCAGCGGGCTACCAGCAGGCCGGGCAGCTGGCTGAGGTCGCCACGCACCTGGCCTTCCACGGCCCGGCATTGTTCAAGCAACTCGGGGCTGATGTCGGCCGTCACCAGCAAGGTGGCGAACACGGTGTGGCCGTCCAGGCCCATGGGCGAGTCCAGCAGTCCGTCGTTGCCCAACACGCGCTGGCGCTCATGCCACAGCAGCTGGCCGTCGCGGCGAATGTCCACGCGGCTCTGGAAATGCCCGCGCTCGAAGCGCTCGTCCGCCGCCGGGCGGCCCAGGGCGACCATGTCCCAGTACACCAGGCGCGCGTCGCCTTGCAGCTCGACAGTCGTCTGCAGTTCTGCCTGGGCGGCGCTGTAGACGATGGTTTCCTGGGGCAGCCACTCCAGGGTCGCGCCGGGGGCCACAGTGAGGTTCAGGGTCTGGTAGGCGGGCCCGGCCGCGCGGTACCACTTGGCGGCGCCGGGGCTGGTCAGCTGCGCCCAGGCACCGGTGCCGACAGCGACACTGATATCCAGGCGGTCGCCGCCGGCAATGCCACCCGGTGGGTGCACGATGATGTGCTGGCACACCTCGGGGCCTTCGGCGTACAGGTGCTTCTGCACCCGCAGCGGGCCCAGGTGGCGGCGCTGAGTGGGCCGGGTGGTGTCGCCGAAACGGCCGTAGCCCAGCTCGAGCTCGGCTTGCCAGCTCGGCGTGTACAGGGCGGTGGAAGCGGGCAGGTTCATAGGCGTGTTCGTTATTGGTTTGTGTGCAGATTAAATGGTTACCAGGCCGCGTACACCCTCGGCCTCCATATTTTCACCGCGGCCGTGCTGCACGATTTCGCCCCGGGACATGACGATGTACTGATCAGCCAATTCTGCGGCGAAATCGTAGAACTGTTCCACCAGCAGAATCGCCATGTCGCCGCGGGCGGCAAGCTTCTTGATCACCGCGCCGATTTCCTTGATCACCGACGGCTGGATGCCCTCGGTAGGCTCGTCGAGAATCAGCAGGCGCGGGCGGCTGGCCAGGGCGCGGCCGATGGCCAACTGTTGCTGCTGGCCGCCGGACAGGTCGCCGCCGCGCCGGTGTTTCATCTGCAGCAGCACCGGGAACAGCTCGTAGATGAACCCCGGCACCTCCTTGGCCTCGCTGGCGCTGAAGCGCGACAGGCCCATCAGCAAGTTTTCTTCCACCGTAAGCCGGCCAAAAATCTCCCGGCCCTGGGGCACGTAGGCGATGCCGGCGTGCACGCGCTGGTGCGGCTTGAAGCCGGTGATGGGCTTGCCTTCCCACTGCACGCTGCCTTCCTTGGACGGGATCAGGCCCATCAGGCACTTGAGCAAGGTGGTCTTGCCCACGCCGTTGCGGCCCAGCAGGCAGGTGACCTCGCCGACCTTCACGTCAAAGGACAGGCCGCGCAGGATGTGGCTGCCGCCGTAGTATTGGTGAAGCTTTTCGACCTGGAGCATGGTTCAAACTCTCCGCATATGGACCTTGTGGGAGCTGGCTTGCCAGCGAGCTTTTGAGGCCCTGAAAGCTCGCTGGCAAGCCAGCTCCCACAACAGCAGTGTTTCCATCAAAAAAGGGCAGGGTCAGCGGCCCAGGTAAACCTCGATCACCCGCTCATCCGCCTGCACCTGCTGCAGCGACCCTTCGGCCAGCACGCTGCCCTGGTGCAGCACGGTGACGTAGTCGGCGATGGTGTCGACGAAGCCCATGTCATGTTCCACCACCAACAGCGAGTGCTTGCCGGCCAGGCGCTTGAACAGTTCGGCGGTGAATTCGGTCTCGGCGTCGGTCATGCCCGCCACCGGTTCGTCCAGCAGCAACAGTTGCGGGTCCTGCACCAGCAACATGCCGATCTCCAGGAACTGCTTCTGGCCGTGGGACAGCAGGCCGGCGGGGCGGTGCACCGAGGTGGTCAGGCGGATGGTGTCGAGCACCTCGTCGATGCCGTCTTTCTGCTCGCCCGTCAGGCGCGCACGCAGGCTGGCCCACACCGACTTGTCGGTCTTCTGCGCCAGCTCCAGGTTCTCGAACACGCTCAGCGCCTCGAACACCGTCGGCTTCTGGAACTTGCGGCCAATGCCGGCCTGGGCGATCTGCACCTCGCTCATCTTGGTCAGGTCCAGGGTTTCGCCGAACCATGCCTTGCCGTGGCTGGGGCGGGTCTTGCCGGTGATCACGTCCATCAGTGTGGTCTTGCCCGCGCCGTTGGGGCCGATGATGCAGCGCAGCTCGCCGACGCCGATGTACAGGTTGAGGTTGTTCAGCGCCTTGAAACCATCGAAGCTGACGCTGATGTCTTCCAGGGTCAGGATGGTGCCGTGGCGGGCGCTGAGCGCACCGTCCACGCGCTGGCCCAGGCCGATGGCGTCACGGCTGGTGCCGGCGTCGCGGTTGGGTTCCAGGATGGGTTCGAGCATGAACTCGGGAGTCGGCGTGGTCTTCATTGTTCGCCCCTTTGCTTGATCAGGCCGATGACACCCTTGGGCAGGTACAGGGTGACGATGATGAACAACGCGCCGAGGAAGAACAGCCAGTATTCAGGGAAAGCCACGGTGAACCAGCTTTTCATGCCGTTCACCAGGCCTGCGCCCAGCAGCGGGCCGATCAGCGTGCCGCGGCCGCCCAGGGCCACCCACACGGCGGCTTCGATGGAATTGGTGGGCGACATTTCGCTGGGGTTGATGATGCCCACCTGGGGCACGTACAGCGCGCCGGCCAGGCCGCACAGCACCGCGCTCAGCACCCAGATGAACAGCTTGAAGCCGCGCGGGTCGTAGCCGCAGAACATCAGGCGGTTCTCGGCGTCGCGCAGGGCGGTCAGCACGCGGCCGAACTTGCTCTGTGCCAGGCGCCAGCCCAGCAACAGGCTGCCCACCAGCAACGCCACGGTGAGCAGGAACAGCACCGCGCGGGTGCCCTGCGAGGTGATGTCGAAGCCCAGCAGGGTGCGGAAGTTGGTGAAACCGTTGTTGCCGCCAAAGCCGGTCTCGTTGCGGAAGAACAGCAGCATGCCGGCGAAGGTCAGCGCCTGGGTCATGATCGAGAAGTACACGCCCTTGATCCGCGAGCGGAAGGCGAAGAAACCGAACACCAGGGCCAGCAGCCCCGGCGCCAGCACCACCAGGCACAGGGCCCAGAGGAAATGCTGGGTACCGGTCCAGTACCACGGCAGCTCGGTCCACGACAGGAAGGTCATGAACGCCGGCAGGCTGTCGCCGGCCGACTCGCGCATCAGGTACATGCCCATCGCGTAGCCGCCCAGGGCGAAGAACAGGCCATGGCCCAGGGACAGCAGCCCGGCGTAGCCCCACACCAGGTCCAGGGCCAGGGCGACGATGGCGTAGCAGAGGATCTTGCCCACCAGGGTCAGGGTGTAGGCCGACACCTGCAGGCTGCTGGTGTCAGGCAGCAGCGACATCAGCGCCAGGGCCACCAACCCCAGCACCACCAGGGCGCCGATGGCGATAGCGGCCTTGGGGCCGGCCTTTTGCGCGGCGGTTACCATCAATGGTTGGTTCATCAGTCGATCACCCGTCCTTTCAATGCAAAGAGGCCCTGCGGACGTTTCTGGATAAACAGAATGATCAGCGCCAGGATCAGGATCTTGCCCAGCACCGCGCCAATCTGCGGTTCCAGGATTTTGTTGGCGATGCCCAGGCCGAACGCCGCCGAGACGCTGCCGGCCAGTTGGCCGACGCCGCCCAGCACCACCACCAGGAACGAGTCGATGATGTAGCCCTGGCCCAGTTCGGGGCCGACGTTGCCGATCTGGCTCAAGGCCACGCCGCCAAGGCCGGCGATGCCCGAGCCCAGGCCGAAGGCCAGCATGTCGATGCGCCCGGTGGGTACGCCGCAGCAGGCGGCCATGTTGCGGTTCTGGGTGACGGCGCGCACGTTCAGGCCCAGGCGGGTCTTGTTCAGCAGCAGCCAGGTCAGCACCACCACGAACAGCGCGAAGGCGATGATGACGATGCGGTTATAGGGCAGTACCAGGTTGGGCAGCACCTGGATGCCCCCGCTCAGCCATTCGGGGTTGGCCACTTCCACGTTCTGCGCGCCGAAGATCAGGCGCACGGCCTGGATCAGGATCAGGCTGATGCCCCAGGTGGCCAACAGGGTTTCCAGCGGGCGGCCGTACAGGTGGCGGATGATGGTGCGTTCCAGGGCCATGCCGATGCAGGCGGTAACGAAGAACGCCACCGGCAGCGCCACCAGCGGGTAGAACTCAATGGCGCCAGGGGCCAGGCGCTGGAACAGCAACTGTACGGCGTAGGTGGAGTAGGCGCCGATCATCAGCATCTCGCCGTGGGCCATGTTGATCACGCCCAGCAGGCCGAAGGTGATGGCCAGGCCCAGCGCCGCCAGCAGCAGGATCGAGCCCAGGGACATGCCGCTGAAGGCCTGGCCCAGCAGGTCGCCGATCATCAGCTTGCGTTTCACCTGCACCAGGCTGGTTTCGGCGGCGGTGCGCACGCCGGGGTCTTTTTCCACGTCGGGTTGCAGCAGGTTTTCCAGGCGGGTTCGGGCCATGGGCTCGCCGGTGTCGCCCAGCAGGCGCACGGCAGCCAGGCGCACGGCCGGATCCGGGTCTACCAGCTGCAGGTTGGCCAGGGCCAGGCTCAGGGCGGTCTTGACCGTGCTGTCCTGCTCGCCGGCCACCACGTGGTCCAGCAGTTTCAGCTGGGCGGGCTGGGCGCTTTTCTGCAGCTGTTGGGCGGCGGCCAGGCGCGTGGCCTTGTCGTTGTTGAGCAGTTGCTGGCTGGCCATGGCGTTGTCCACCAGGCCGCGCAGGCGGTTGTTCAGGCGCACTTTGCGCAGGTTGCTGTCGCTGGGGGCGTTGGCCTTTTCGATGACGGCGTGCTTGTCGGCGTCCATGGCCACGCGGCCGTCCTGCAGGGCCTGCAGCAGCTCAAGGCGTTCGGGGATGGGCTGGGCAGCCCAGGTTTCCAGCAGTTGTGCTTGCTGCGCAGAGTCACCGGCGACGAAATCGTCGCCGTCGCTGGCGTGGGCGGCCAGGGGCAGCAGCAGGATGAGGGAGAGCAGAAGGCGATAAAGGGACATGGCAGCGTCCTGAAAAGCGGAAAAAAACGGCGGCTTCACACCCGTAGCCGCTGCCGCCAGGCTGCGCTGGCCCTTGAGTACGCTGAAAATCTCCAGCGGGGCGCAGGGCCAGCGCAGCCTTCGGCAGCGGCTACGTTGGGGGGGTTAGTTGCTCTTCACTGCGTAGTCCGGCTTCTTGTCGTTACCTGGAATGAACGGGCTCCACGGCTCGGCGCGGATCGGCTCCTTGGTCTGCCACACCACGTTGAACTGACCGTCGTCCTGGATCTCGCCGATCATCACCGGCTTGTGCAGGTGGTGGTTGGTCTTGTCCATGGTCAGGGTGAAGCCCGACGGCGCGGCGAAGGTCTGGCCGGCCATGGCTTCGCGCACTTTATCCACATCGGTGGACTTGGCTTTCTCGGCGGCCTGGGCCCACATGTGGATGCCCACGTAGGTGGCTTCCATCGGGTCATTGGTCACCGCCTTGTCGGCGCCCGGCAGGTTGTGCGCCTTGGCGTAGGCTTTCCAGTCGGCGACGAACTTGGTGTTGACCGGGTTATCCACAGACTCGAAATAGTTCCAGGCGGCCAGGTTGCCCACCAAAGGCTTGGTGTCGATGCCGCGTAGTTCTTCCTCGCCTACCGAGAACGCCACCACCGGTACGTCGGTAGCCTTCAGGCCCTGGTTGGCCAATTCCTTGTAGAACGGCACGTTGGAGTCGCCGTTGACGGTGGAGATCACCGCGGTCTTGCCGCCGGCCGAGAACTTCTTGATGTTGGCGACGATGGTCTGGTAATCGGCGTGGCCGAACGGGGTGTAGACCTCTTCGATGTCGCTGTCCTTCACGCCCTTGGAGTGCAGGAAGGCGCGCAGGATCTTGTTGGTGGTGCGCGGGTAGACGTAGTCGGTGCCCAGCAGGAAGAAGCGCTTGGCGCTGCCGCCGTCTTCGCTCATCAGGTATTCCACGGCAGGAATGGCCTGCTGGTTCGGCGCCGCGCCGGTGTAGAACACGTTCGGCGACATTTCTTCGCCTTCATACTGCACCGGGTAGAACAGCAGGCCGTTGAGCTCTTCGAACACCGGCAGCACCGACTTGCGCGACACCGAAGTCCAGCAGCCGAACACCACGGCCACTTTGTCCTGGGTCAGCAGCTGGCGGGCCTTTTCGGCGAACAGCGGCCAATTGGACGCAGGGTCCACTACCACCGGTTCCAGCTTCTTGCCGTTGACGCCGCCCTTGGCGTTGATCTCGTCGATGGTCATCAGCGCCACGTCTTTCAACGAGGTTTCGGAAATTGCCATGGTGCCCGACAGCGAATGCAGGATACCGACCTTGATGGTCTCGGCGGCCTGGATAGTCCAGCTCATGCCCATGGCGGCGATGGACGCCGTGAGGGTAAACGCCTTGATCAAGCTACGACGCTTCATGGTGCAATCTCCAAATGATTTGATTTTTTAGTGGGGCAGATGGCGACTTCTGCCAGGGAGATTGCAAGGGGTGTGCCGAAGTGGTGCGGGGCCGTGGGATGGCGCTTTGAGGGCCGTGGAGGTCGTAGGCCTGCACCGGGCTGGTGCGCGTTTGGCGCGGTGGTGCGTGGGGTTGAGCGTTGCTGGTGCATTGCTAGCGGTATTGCTGAACATTCACGGACGCGGCCTGCGGCCGCTGCCGCCAGGCTGCGCTGGCCCCGGCGTGCACTGAAGATTTTCAGCGTGAAGAAGGGCCAGCGCAGCCTTCGGCAGCGGCTACACCGAACTCGCATAGCAGCTGCCGCGCGGTATGGCAGGGAATGCGCGGCGCCTGCGGACGCGGCCTACGGGCCCCGTGTACCTTGTCTATCGCGTCGCCTGCATCGCGGCCAAGGCCGGCTCCTACCACGGGCGGCGTAGGAGCCGACTTTAGTCGCGATGCAGACGACGCCGTTTCAAGACAGTTGCTGCCACACGGTTCGTAGCAGCTGCCGCCAGGCGGCGTCCGGCCCCGCCGCGATCAGCCTGCGGTGCAGGCGTCCACCAGCGCCTTGGCGGCATCAATCAATGGAATGACGCCGCGGGCCAGCAACTTGCCGTCCACGCCATCGCAGTCGGCGGCTTCATAGGCAATGGCCCCGGCGTAGCCGAGCAACAGCGAGGCATGGGCAAGCGCGTCGTCGGCGTTCGTGCCTGTAAGGACGGAGAAGAGGCGTTGGTTGTTTCGGTCCAGGGGGCCGAAGTGGTGGAGGCGCGTGGTGGGTGAATCGAAGCTCATGGTAAAAAACTCAATGATGTGGATGGCCCACCCTGCCGCTTGCACACGGTTGGGTGGCAGCTGTTCGCAGGTGTGCAAGACCGGACCACACCACTTCCGGCAGGGTTGACCCCTCCCGCGAACAGCTACCATGAGCATCATCGTGGCGTACGAATACGCCAGCGACGATTCTAACAGTTGCTGTTGATGTGGTTCAGGCTTGCACGCCTGGCCGCTGATTTCAGCGACCCGGGGAGGCTATCCCTGGTGCCCCATGACCTCAAGTCAGACGTTTCCGAAAATGACGTTACCTTGTAGGACGTAAACGCTTTTTCACGCCAAAAGGCGCTCGGAATCCATCAGCGAAACCTGTCTTATCCCTAGGCTTTCCAATCCGCTGCATGGCGTGGCTACCTCGCAAATGCGTGTGGAAAAGTATTTGTCGAATGGCTGCCAGTCTTCGAACTCAGCTGGGGCTACGGCTAGCGCGGTAATGCGACCGATCAAACCGCAGATCCAATCTGCGCACTGGAGCGTCTGAAACAAGTAACTTTCGCCTTGAAGGGGCGGTTCAATCATCGTTCTGCATTTTTCAGAGGCGTCCTCAAACATCGCTAACGTGCAGGCCTCAACATTTTTTTCCCGCCATTCGTTACCCGCTTTTTGTTCATCGAGAACCAGAATGAATGTGGCTCCCTGCGAGCTGCAGAAACGGTCGACTTTACGTACAGATTGCAGTAATTGGCGTTTAAACGTTTCCGTTGAATCATGCGTCGCAGGATCGGTTGTCTTTTCCTCGCCTGTGTAGAACACATGCCCGCCAAGCTTGCTGATGTGTTGGAGGAGTCGAAATGTCGCGCGTCTCAGTGCCTTATATTGGACAACATTTCGAAGCGAGTAGAGTTGCGACCCCTTCTTTTCCCATTGGTACGCCGGAAGGTTTTGCGGGTTGTGGTTCAGTAGATCCCAAGCAAGCAACTGGCACTTCATTCGGTAGAAATAAATAGCGAATTCACGCACCTGCGTAGCGGGTAGTAGAAGGCCGCCAAGGCCAAATACGGGACTGGTCTTGAATTTTGGATGGATGCGGGACACGTACTGGCCGACGTGCCCGAATTCGTCGAGGTAAACAATATAATGCGTCACTGAGAGCGAAGTCCTTGCTCCAGAAACACGAAAGCCCGCTGAGATTTCTCTCCAGCGGGCCTCGGAAGGTAGGCACGGGTATGAACCCATGCGTTAGGTAAATGATGGGCCTGAAGCGGCCGTTGGGTCAATACGCAATGATGGGATTCCATGGCTTTTGAAGGCTTTCCTTGTGTCCGGATGTTGCTGTCGCAGGCGGCAGTCGTGTACACCCGTACGAGGCTATCCATGGATACCTCATGCCTCAAGTCAGACATTTCTGAAAATGACGTTACCTTGTAGGACGTTTTCGCAGCAACGCGTTCTGATGCGGTGCAAACAAGGCCGGCAGCGCGAATCCCACAGGCCATGGCCTGTGAGAACCGCGCTGCCAGCCTTGTTCGCAGGTCTCCAGATTGGGTTGCTACGAGTGCACCGCGCTCGGCCTTGAAATGCGCGCCAAGCCCCACTCGATTACCCACACCACCGCCAACGACACCCCCACCAGCGGAAACACCACCCCCAGCGCAACCATGATGCCGATCGCCACTTTCCATTTCGGCAAATCATGCCGCAACGGCGGCACCCCCAGTTGCCCCACGGGGCGGCGTTTCCACCACATGATCAGGCCGCTCGCCGAGCCCAGCAGGATCATCAAACACACCAGCAGAATCACGATCTGGTTGAACGGCCCGAACATTTTCCCTTCATGCAGCATCACCCCGGCTTCGGTGGCGCGGGCGACGGGGCCGTAGTCTTTCCAGCCGACGTTGGCCAGTACTTGCCCGGTGTATTGGTCGACGTGCAGGGTGGCGTCGTTGCGCGGGTCGTCGGCGAACACCGAGACGGTGAACACACCGGTATCGGTGGTGGGCAGGGTGATGCTGTAGCCCGGCTCGACGCGATGCGCGGTGGCCAGGTCGACCACCTGCTGCAGGCTGATCAACGGATCGGCTGGCATCTGCATGTGCCCACCATGGGCCATGTGCTCGGCATGGGCGCCGCCGGACATGGGCATGGGCGTGTTTTCCAGCGCCCAGGGCACGGTCTGGCGGTTGGCCTGGTTCAACTGCCCGGCCTGCACGTCGGACGTGGGCACGTTGTCCCACATGGCGGCGGGGAAGGTGTTCCACACCTGGGCGAATTGCTTGCCCCACAGGCCGGTCCAGGTCATGCCGCTGAGCAGCATCAGCAGCAGGAACGCCGAGCCCCAGAAGCCCAGCACGCCATGCAGGTCGCGCCAGAACAGTCGGCCGCGCGCGTTAAGGCGCGGCCACAGCACGCCGGCGCCGGCCTTGCCGCGCGGCCACCACAGGTACAGGCCCGACACCACCAGCACAATGCCCCAGCCAGCGGCCAGTTCGACGAGGCGGTCGCCGACGGTGCCGATCATCAGCTCGCCATGCAGGGCACGGGCGATGGCCTGCAGGTTGAGTTTGGCGTCCTGGTCGCCCAGCACTGCGCCGGTGTAGGGGTTGATGAACACGTTCAGCTCGCGGCCCTTGGCGGTCAGCACGAACTGCGCGCTGCGGTCGGCGGCGGTGGCCGGCAGGTATTGGGTGATGCCGTCCTGTGGATAACGGCTGTGCACGCGTTGCATCAGTTCATCGGCGCTGAGCGCGTGCTCGGCGGGGGCGACGATCATCAGCGAGCGATACATCAGCGGGTCGAGCTGCGGCTTGAACAGGTAGATGATCCCGGTGATCGCCAGCAGGATCATGAAGGGGGCGACGAACAGCCCGGCGTAGAAGTGCCAGCGCCAGGCCAGGTTGTAGAAATTAGTAGTTGGCTTGCTCATCACGGAGCGCTCCACGGTAGCAAAAAGGCGGCGCGATCCAGGCGCGCCGCCGAAAGGGTTCAGAAGCTGAAATCGACCTTGGTCCACAGCGTGCGGCCGGTTTCGTTGACCGCCTGCGGGTCGCTGGCCGGGTAGCCGAAGCCGGCGTTGCCCGCCAGGTTCAGGTGCTCGGAATAGGTTTTGTCGAGCAGGTTGTCGACGCCGGCGCTGACCTTCAGGTGCGGGTTGATGCGGTAGGCGCCGTTGAGCGAGAACACGCCGAAGCCGGGGCTTTTTTCGTAGTCCTTGCCGACGACGTTGCCGGCGCCGATGTCGACGCGGTCCTGCGCAGCCACCAGGCGCCACAGGGCGCCGGCGCTCCAGTTGTCCTGGGCGTAGGTCAGGCCCAGGCGTGATTCCAGCGGCGGCATTTGCGCCAGGGCGCGGCCGTCGCTGCTGTTCTTGCCCCAGGCGTAGGCCAGGGTGGCGTCGGCTTTCCAGCGCTCGGTGAGCCGGTAGGCGGCGCCCAGTTCGCCGCCCATGATGCGGGCGTCGATGTTGCGGGCCTGGGAGCTCATGCCGCTGTAGTCGAACAGGATGAAGTCGCGCACCTGGCCGACGTAGCCGGACGCCCAGGCATCCAGCCGTTCGGTCTTGTACTGCACGCCGAAGTCCAGTTGCGTGGTTTTTTCCGGTTTCAGGTCGTGGAAGGCGTTGACCGCGCCGGGGCCGGAGGTGGGCGAGAACAGCTCCCAGTAATCCGGGAAGCGCTGTACGTGGCCCAGGCCAATGTAGGTGGTGGCGGGGAGAGCAGCCAGGTCGTGCTCGTAGCGCAGGAAACCGCTGGGCAGGGTTTGCTCACGGGTCTGATCGGCGGTGGGGTTGGCGATGGCGCTCATGCCTGAGCCGGTGGTTTGCCGATAGTCGCGCGCCTGGGCGCGGTCCACGCGGGCGCCGCCGATGACGCGGTCGTTGCCGCTGGCGTACCAGGTCAGCTCGCTGAACACGCCGACGTCCTGCATGTCGGCATCCTTGCTGCGCGGCACGTCCTTGTAGGCGTCCACGCCCATGGCGCTGCGCTTGCGGTGCTGGCTGGTCTGCGCGTCGATGCCGCTCAGCAGTTGCCAGTCGGCCCACTTCCAGGTCGCCTTGATGCGTGCGCCCAGGGTGCGGCGGTCGGGGTTGCTGGCCATCGCGCCGCCCATCATGCCGGTGCCGGAGGGCGTGCGCAGGGTGTAGTTGTCCATCACGTGGTCGGCGTAGTTGTAGTAGACCTGGGCCTCGACCTTGTCCAGCACCTCGCCGATGTTCGATTTCTCGAAGCGCAGGCCCAGGCTTTCACGCTTGAACTGGGTGCCGTCCATGCCGCGCCCGGCGTAGCGCGATTCGCCATCGCCCTTGCCGGCGGTCAGCTCCAGCAGGGTGTCGGCGTCGGGCGTCCAGCCCAGGGCGACGTCGCCGTTCCATTTGTCCCAGCGCGAGGGCACGGTGGCGCCGTTGCCATCCTTGTAGTCATCGGCCTGGGAGGTGTTGCCGACGAAGCGGGCGTAGCCGTCGGCATTGCCCACGGCGGTATCCACCACTTTATCGAAGCGGCCGTTGGAGCCGGCCAGCACGCTGGCATTGAAGCGGCTGCCCAGCGTGCCGAAGTGCTCGGGCTCGCGCTCGAACAGGATGGTGCCTGCCGAAGCACCGGGGCCCCATTGCACGGTTTGCGGGCCCTTGATCACGGTCAGGCGGTCGAAGGTTTCCGGGGCGATATACGAGGTGGGCGCGTCCATGCGGTTGGGGCAGGCGCCCAGCACGTTGCCGCCGTTGGTGAGGATGTTCAGCCGCGAGCCGAACATGCCGCGCAGCACCGGGTCGCCATTGGTGCCGCCGCTGCGGATGGCCGAGAAGCCGGGAATGGTTTTCAGGTAGTCGGCGCCATCGCTGGCCGGCACCGGCTGGCGCGGGTCCTTGGGGTTGGTGACCACGGTCAGGGGCGAGCTGGGCGCCACGGCGGTGATCACCGTGGGGCTCAGCTCGGTGGCGTCAATCAATTCCGCGGCGAAGGCCGCAGGGCAGAAAAGTGTGCCGCACAGCGCGGCGGCCGTCCGTTTGCGGGACAGCAACAAGGTAGCAGTAGACCTGGACATGGTTTATCCAACTTCGATCAGTCACAAAGGCACGGGTGCACGCCAGCCGCCGCGAGGGCAGCGTGGGAAACACGACGTGAGCAGGGGCTAGGCGAAGCGGATGGCAGGCGGGGCGCGGGTACGGGCGCCGGGGAACACGGCCTGGGCGGCGTGGCCCTGGCGGGTGGGGGCGATGAGGCCGGCCACCGGCAGTGGCTTGGCCAGTGGCAGGTAGCCGGGCGCCTGGGGCAGGGCCGGGGTGTGGAAGAACAGGCTGCAATAGCCGCACTTTTCCCAGATGGGGTGCAGCGAGGGGTCGCCATGATGGCCGCCCATGTCCATGCCCGGCATGTCCATGGACATTTCCATGGGCATGGCGCGGTCGTGGTCCATCGGCATCGACTGGGAAACCAGCGGGCCGATGAACATCATCAGCATGGCGAACAGGCTCAGCCAGGTCGCCCGCCGCTTGGACGGGGCATGGGGCCTGTGGTGGTGCGCGCGGCTCATGGCTTAGGGGTTGGCTACCGGAGGCTGCTTCATGACCACTACTTGCACGGTGATATCACCGGCTTGCTTGAAGTGTAGTGTCAGCGGGAAGTGCCCGCCATCCTGCAATTGGCTGCGGTCGCTGAGGTTGAGCAGCATCACGTGGTAGCCCATGGGCTGGAAGGTGGCCTGCTCGCCGGCGCCGATGTTCACGGCTTCCACGGGGGCCATTTTCATCATGCCGTCGCTGTCCATGTGCTGATGGATCTCGGCGCTGCCGGCAATCGGGCTGTCGGCCCCCAGCAGGCGGTCGGCGCTGTTGCCGTCGTTGCGAAGGGTGAAATACGCCGCCACGGTGGGGGCGTTGGGTGGCAGTTCCTGGGACCAGGGTTGCAGCACCTGGATGTCCTTGGCCTGGGCCATGAAGGCGGGCAACAGCAGGGTCAACGCTAACAGCACTTTCTTGAGCATGGTGGCTTTCCATGAGCAGCGTGTGGGATGACGGCAGCGGGGGATTATCCACGATAGGCGTGTTCAAGTGTAGGAGCCGGCCTTGGCCGCGATGGCATCACCGCCGATTTGCGGTGCCTGCATCGCGACCAAGGTCGGCTCCTACAGGGCCTGCAGCAGATCTGTAACTGAATAAAACTCCCGGTCTGTGGCGGGCAACAGCGGGCGCCCCAGGACCAGCACCGGTACGCCTCTTTCCCTCGCCACCTCAAGCTTCGGCTCGGTGGCACCGCTACCACTGTTTTTGCTGATCAACACATCAATCTGCCGCCGCTCGAACAACGCCCGCTCATCCTCGAGATGGAACGGCCCGCGCGCGCCGATCACTTCGCAGCGTTCGTTGCCGGGGCAGCTTTCCAGCGCGCGCAGGGTCCAGAATTGATGCTCGGGAATCTCGTGCAAATGCTGCAGCGGTTCGCGGCCCAAGGTGAACAAGGGGCGTTCGAATGGCTTCAACGCCTCGATCAACGCCGGCCAACCGTCGAACTCGCGCCAGTCATCGCCGGCCTGTGCCTGCCAGGCCGGGCGGCGCAAGGCCCAGCAGGGCACCCCGGCAAGCGCCGCGGCCGATACGGCATTGGTACTGATTTGCGCGGCATAGGGGTGGGTGGCATCAATCAGCAGTTCAATGCCTTCGGCGCGAATGAACGCCGCCAGCCCCTCGGCTCCGCCGTAACCACCCACTCGCACCTGGCAGCGCAGGTCCGTGGGCACGCGGCCCACGCCCGCCAGGCTGTAGATATGTTCAGGCCCCAGCGTGCGGGCAATCGCCAGCGCCTCGGTGACGCCGCCCAGCAGCAAAATTCGTTTCAACGCGCTTCCCCGACGATGCCACCGACTCGGTCGATGGCGAAGACTTCGACCTGCACCTGCGCCGGCACCACGCTGCGGGCGAAGGCCAAGGCATGGCGGCACACTTCATCACCCAGCTTGACCCCGACCGCGCTGGCCATGGCCAAGGCTTGCTGGCTGGTGTTGGCGGCGCGGATGGCGGCCTGCAGGTCGGCATCGGCGCCGATATCGGCCGCCCACTGTGCCAACTGCTCCAAGTTGATGCTCGAATGGCGGCTGTGCAGGTCCATGTGCCCGGCCGCCAGCTTGCTGATCTTGCCGAAGCCGCCGCACAGGCTGAGCTTATCCACAGGCACCTTGCGCAGGTGCTTGAGCACCGCGCCGACGAAGTCGCCCATCTCGATCAGGGCTATTTCCGGCAGGTTGTACACCCGGCGCATGGTGTCTTCGCTGGCGTTGCCGGTGCAGGCGGCGATGTGCATGTAGCCATTGGTGGTGGCGACGTCGATGCCCTGGTGGATCGAGGCGATGTAGGCCGCGCAGGAGAACGGCCGGACGATGCCGCTGGTGCCCAGGATGGACAGACCGCCGAGGATGCCCAGGCGCGGGTTCATGGTCTTCAGCGCCAGGGCGGCGCCGTCCTGCACGTTGACCGTCACTTCGAAGCCGCCGGTGTAGCCGCATTCCGTCGCGAGGGCGGTCAGATGCTCGGTGATCATGCGCCGTGGCACCGGGTTGATCGCCGGCTCGCCCACGCCCAGCACCAGGCCGGGGCGGGTGACGGTGCCCACGCCGTCACCGGCGACGAAGCGGATGCCCGCGTCGATCAGGCGTACCTGTGAGTACAGCAGGGCGCCGTGGGTCACGTCCGGGTCGTCGCCAGCGTCTTTCAAGGTGCCGGCTTCGGCGCCGCCATCCAGCAGCCGGCAGAACTCCAGGCGCATTTCCACCTGCTTGCCCTTGGGCAAGGTGATTTGCGCGGCGTCCAGTGCCTGGCCGGTCAACAGCAGCCGCGCGGCGGCAAGGCTGGTGGCGGTGGCGCAGCTGCCGGTGGTCAGGCCGCTGCGCAGGGGCGCGGGTTGTTCGGCGGTTTCGTCACGCATCGAGGGGTTTGACCAGTTCCAGCAGGGTGATGGGCAGCGCTTGGCGCCAGGTGTCGAACGCGCCCAGCGGCTGCGCCTGGGCCACGTGGATGCGGGTGAGGTCGCCGCCGTGCTGCTCGCGCCAGTGGGCCAGGGCCAGCTCGCTTTGCAGGGTGACGGCGTTAGCCACCAGGCGGCCGCCGGGCTTGAGTTGCTGCCAGCAGGCGTCGAATACGCCCTCGCGGGTGACGCCGCCGCCGATGAAGATCGCGTCCGGGCGTTCCAGGCCTTCCAGCGCCTGGGGCGCGCGGCCACGGACCAGTTGCAGGCCGGGCACGCCCAGGGCGTCGCGGTTGTGCTCGATCAACTGCTGGCGGCCGTCGTCGCTCTCGACTGCCAAGGTGCGGCAGCTGGGGTGTGCGCGCATCCACTCGATGCCGATGGAGCCGCTGCCGGCGCCCACGTCCCACAACAGTTCGCCGGGCTGCGGCGCCAGGCGGGCGAGGGTGATGGCGCGCACGTCGCGCTTGGTGAGTTGGCCGTCGTGACGGAAGGCGCTGTCGGGCAGGCCAGCCAGGCGCGACAGGCGCGGGGCGTCGAGGGCGGCGCGGCAGTCGATGGCTACCACGTTGAGGTCGGCCACGGGCGCCTCGGGGCAGTCGTTGGCGGCAAAGGCCACGCGGCGTTCAGCCGGGCCGCCCAGGTGTTCCAGCACGGTCATCAGGCTGGCGCCGTAGCCGCGCTCGCGCAGCAGGCTGGCGATGGCGGCAGGGCTGCTGCCGTCGTTGCTCAGCACCAGCAGGCGCACGCCGTTGGCCAGTTGTGCGTTCAGCGCCGCCACCGGGCGCGCGACCACCGACAACGTCACCACGTCCTGCAACGGCCAGCCCAGGCGGGCGGCGGCCAGGGACAGCGACGAGGGCGCCGGGTGAATCAGCAGTTCGTCTTCGGCCACCTGGCGCGCCAGGCTGGCGCCCACGCCGAACAGCATCGGGTCGCCGCTGGCCAGCACGCACACGGGGCTGCCACGCAACGCCAGCACCGGTGCCAGGGAGAATGGGCTAGGCCACTGCTGGCGCTCGGCGCGGATGCAGTGGGGCAGCAATTCGAGCTGGCGCGGGCTACCGAAAACACGTGTGGCGTTCAACAGGGCGTGGCGCGCGGCCTTGCCGAGGCCGGGGTAACCGTCCTCGCCAATCCCCACGATAGTCAGCCAGGGTGACATGAATCTTCCTCATAACCAGCTAATCCGACCGGCAGGCTTTTCATGCGCTCGGACAAAGCAGGCATAATACCGCGCCTTCTACACTGACAACGCCTTTTCACGATTGCCGGATGCCCCTCTTGAGCCCACCCCAGCCCGCTGCCTCGATCCGCCCCTCGGCCTGCCCGGGGTTGTTGCGCATCGTCCAGGCGCTGGATGGCGGCATCTGCCGCATCAAGCTGGCAGGTGGTGAACTGAGTGCCGCGCAGGCGCGCGCCGTGGCCGATGCCGCCGAGCGCTTCGCCGGCGGCGTGATCGAGGCCACCAACCGCGCCAACCTGCAGATCCGCGGCATTCGCGGCTCACACCCGGCCATGCTCGAAGGCCTGCTGGCCGCAGGGCTAGGGCCACGCAACAGCGGCAGCAGTGGTGGCGACGACGTGCGCAACCTGATGCTCAGCCCCAGCGCCGGCATCGACCCGCAGATGCTGTTCGACACCCGCCCGCTGGCCGCGCAGATCCTCGACAGCCTGCAACAGCGCGAGCGCCTGCATGAGCTGTCGGCCAAGTTCGCCGTGCTGCTGGACGGCGGCGAGGCCCTGGCCATGCACGAGCACGCCCATGACCTGTGGCTGGCGCCGGTGCAGCTGGATGGCGACACCTGGCTCGGCTTCGGCCTGGCGGGTTGCCCAGGCCAGGCGGTGGCGGCGGTGCCGCTGCACCAGGGCCATGACTTGGTGATGGCCGTGCTGGAGCGCTTCCTCGACCTTGCCAGCCCCGAGCAGACGCGCATGCGCCATGTGCTGGAGCACGTCAGCGCCCAGGCGTTCATTGCGCCGCTGGCCGTCACGATGCGCCTGGGGCCGTTCCCGGTGCCCAAGGCCGGCAGCGACTGCCTGGGCACTTATCCACAGCGCCAGGCGGGCAAGCTGTTCGTCGGCGCTGCGCCAGCCCTGGGCCGCCTTGATCCGCCGATGCTGCGCGGGCTGGCCCGGCTGGCCGAGCAATATGGCGACGGCAGCCTGCGCCTGACGCCCTGGCAAAGCCTGGTCATCCCCAACGTGGAAAACGCCCCGGCGTTGACTGCCGACCTGCGGGCGCTGGGCCTGCTGTGCAGCGCCAGCGAGCCGCTGGCGCAACTGATCGCCTGCACCGGCAGCGACGGCTGCAAGAAGGGCCTGGCCGATACCAAGGCCGACGCTCGCCTGCTGGCCACCCTGCTGCCTGGCCCGCAAGCCGTGCACCTGAGTGGCTGTTCCCGATCCTGCGCCGCCGCCCATGTGGCGCCGGCCACCCTGCTGGCCACCTCGGCCGGCCATTACGACCTGTATCTGCGTGACGCCGGGCAACCGGGCTTCGGTGCCCTGCGCGCGCGCAATCTAGACCTGCACGCCGTCAGCGAACTGCTGGCACGCCTGCCCACGGAGCAACACCATGATTGATTACATCCGCGACGGTCAGGAGATCTATCGCAACTCCTTCGCCATTATTCGCGCGGAGGCGGACCTGAGCGGCATCCCCGCAGACCTGGAGAAACTCGCCGTGCGGGTCATCCACGCCTGCGGCCTGGTGGACGTGGTGCAGTACCTGCGCTTCTCGCCCGGTGCCGGCAAGGCCGGCCGTGACGCGCTGGCCAAGGGCGCGCCGATCCTCTGCGACGCGCGCATGGTGGCCGAGGGCATTACCCGCGCGCGCCTGCCCGCCAACAACGAAGTGATTTGCACCTTGCGCGACGAAAGCGTGCCGGCCCTGGCCCAGGAGCTGGGCAACACCCGCTCGGCGGTGGCCCTGGAGCTGTGGCGCCCGCACCTGGAAGGCGCGGTGGTGGTGATCGGCAACGCGCCGACCGCACTGTTTTACCTGCTGGAAATGATCGACGCCGGTGCGCCGAAGCCAGCGTTGATCCTCGGCTTCCCGGTGGGCTTCGTCGGCGCCGCCGAATCCAAGGCCATGCTCGCCGCTGACAGCCGTGGCATTCCGTTCGTGATCGTCGAAGGCCGCCGCGGCGGCAGCGCCATGGCCTCGGCCGCGGTCAACGCCCTGGCCACGGAGGTCGAATGATGCAGGCTCGCGGACGTTTGCTGGGCCTGGGCGTAGGCCCGGGCGACCCGGAACTGATCACGGTCAAGGCCCTGCGCCTGCTGCGTGAATCGCCGGTGGTGGCCTATTTCGTCGCCAAGGGCAAGAAGGGCAACGCCTTCGGCATCATCGAGGCGCACCTGCAACAGGCGCAGACCCTGCTGCCGCTGGTGTACCCGGTGACTACCGAGGTGCTGCCGGCGCCGCTGTCCTATGAACAGGTGATCAGCGACTTCTACGACACTGCCAGCCTGGACGTGGCCGCGCACCTGGACGCCGGTCGCGACGTGGCGGTGATCTGCGAAGGCGACCCGATGTTCTACGGCTCGTACATGTACCTGCACGACCGCCTGGCCGACCGGTACGAGGCCCAGGTCATTCCTGGCGTGTGCTCCATGCTCGGTGGCGCCTCGGTGCTGGGCGCGCCGCTGGTGTACCGCAACCAGAGCCTGTCGGTGCTGTCCGGGGTGCTGCCGGCCGACGAGCTCAAGCGCCGCCTGGCCGACGCCGACGCCGCGGTAATCATGAAACTGGGGCGCAACTTCCCCAAGGTGCGCGAGGTGCTGGCCGAGCTGGGCCTGGCCGAGCGCGCGCTGTACGTGGAACGCGCGACCATGGCCAACCAGAAGATCGTGCCCATCAGTGAGGTGGACCCGACGTCGTCGCCGTACTTCTCGCTGATCATTGTTCCAGGCGAAAGGTGGCAGGGCTGATGAATTCCAATGCACCGGCCATCGTCATCCTCGGCAATGGCAGCCTGGCCACTGCGCGCCGCATCCAGCAGATCTACCCTGACGCCCTGATCCACGGCCTGGCCGCGCGGGTGGAAGGCGCGGACCGTGACTACCACGACTTTGGCGACACCCTGCGCCAGCTGTACCAGCAGGACACGCCGATCATCGCCCTGTGCGCTGCCGGTATCGTCATTCGCTGCCTGGCCAGCGTGCTGCTCGACAAGGGCGCCGAGCCGCCGGTACTGGCCGTGGCCGAGGACGGCAGCGCCGTGGTACCGCTGCTCGGTGGCCTGGGCGGCGTCAACGTCATCGCCCGGCAGCTGGGCGCCGGGCTGGGGGTGGCCGCAGCCATCACCACCAGCGGCGAGCTGCGTTTCGGCACCTGCCTGCTCAACCCGCCCGCCGGCTACGCCCTGGCGGACCTGGAGCTGGGCAAGCGCTTCGTCAGCGACCTGCTGGCCGGCGAAAGCGTGCGCATCGAAGGCGCCGCGCCGTGGCTGGCCCAGGCCCACCTGCCTGAGGACGAGCACGCGCAGCTGGCCATTCACGTGGGCTGCACCGCCCGTGAGCCGGCGGCCAACGAGCTGCTGATCTACCCGAAAAACGTGCTGGTGGCCGTCGACGCCGAGTTGGCGGACATAGCCGCCAGCGTGCGCGCCGCGCTACAGCAGGCGCGCATCGCGCTACCGTCGCTGGCCTGCCTGCTGGCCAGCGACACGCAGATGGCCAGCGCCGCCCTGCGTGACGCCGCCAATGAACTGGGCGTGGCCCTGCGCTTCGCTGCGCCGGCAACCAGCGTCAGCGCCCTGGCCGAACAGGCCGTGCCGCAACTGCTGCCGGCGCTCAGCGTCAACCCGCAGCTGGCCATCGCCGTGGCCAAGCAGCCGCTGGACGTGGCCAGCATTGGCCGCGTGCGTGGCCGCCTGGCCGTGATCGGCCTGGGCCCTGGCGCTGCCGAGCTGATGGTGCCGGCGGTGAAGGCCGAGCTGGCGCGTGCCAACGACGTTCTCGGCTACGAGACCTACGTGCGCATGGCCGGCCCGTTCCGCCCTGACCAGGTGATGCACTGCACCGACAACCGCGAGGAAATGCAGCGCGCCCGCCATGCCTTCGAACTGGCGGCCCAAGGCCGTTCGGTGGTGGTGGTGTCGTCCGGTGACCCGGGCGTGTTCGCCATGGCGGCGGCCGTGCTGGAAGCGCTGCACGAGTCCAGCGACAGCGCCTGGCACAACGTCGAGCTGGAGATCCTGCCGGGCGTCTCGGCCAGTCTGGCCACCGCCGCCCAGGCCGGCGCGCCGCTGGGGCATGACTTCTGCGTGATGTCGCTGTCGGACAACCTCAAACCGTGGGACATCATCGAGAAGCGCCTGGACCTGGCCTGCCAGGCCGACCTGGCGCTGGCGTTCTACAACCCCATCTCGCGCTCGCGCCCCTGGCAACTGGGCCGCGCCCTGGAAATCGTGCGCCTGCACCGCACCCCGGCCACCCCGGTGGTGCTGGGCCGCGACATCGGCCGCCCCGGGCAGACCCTGCGCAACATCACCCTGGGTGAGCTGACGCCTGAGCAGGTGGACATGCGCACCATGGTGCTGGTGGGCTCCTCCACCACCTGTGCCTTCCCCCGTGCGGAAGGCGGCAGCTGGGTGTACACCCCGCGCTGGTATGGCAACAAGCCCTGAAGCCTGCCCCGGCGACCTGTGCGTGCAGGTCACCGGCGCCCCCTGCGCGGCCTTTCCCCATTCCTTGCAGTCCACTCCCTGACTAATGTGCCGTGCAACAGGTTCATGTCGAACTTGCTTCATGAAAAGGGAATTGTCATGGATAACATCACCACGCTGTCCAAATCCGAACGCCTCGAGAAGCTGCAGGCTTTTCACCACCAGAATGTTGTCGGGCCACGGATCCTGGGGAACGAGGAGGCGACCGCAACGGTTGTTGCCAATGGGCTGTTGACGTTCACCAAGGGCGTCAGCCGCGCTTTTCGGCAGGACGTCAAGAATGCCTACCTGTACGCCACTATGGCGGCCGACAAGAAGCATGGCTCCTACGCTGCCGGCGAAGACTGGTACAAGACATTTTGCCAAGTGATGGCCCTGGCGGGCTGGGTCGCCAAGGAGACCTCTTATCGTGCCCACACCACCCAGGAAAAACACCTGAGCATGGAAAAGGTCGCCATTGAGATTCTCAGGGGCGCAATCATCAGTGCTGCGATGGGGCCGGCAGGTACCCTGGAAGCACTGGATGCCGCGTACAAGGCCGTTGCCGTGGTTGCCAAGGACGACGCCGCACTCAAACTCTTCGACCGCAGCGCCAAGACTGATAGCGGCGCGAACTTTGGCATCGGCAGCGTCGTGGAAGAAGACGGCGACGTCTGCGTGGCCCTGGGCATGGTCCAGTACACCGGCCATGAGACCAAAACCAGTGTGTTGTTCACCAACTGGGACAGTTCCAGCCTGAACATCTACCAGGCCAAGACCGTGTTCTGGATGGATGAGAACGGTGTGGAAGATGCCCGCGACCTGATCAGGGCGAGCATTGCCGAGGCCCGCCAACGCAAAATGGCTGAACTCTCCATTTGATGAGACGTGCGCAGGCGCCCGGGCGGGCGCTTGCGCAGGTTGTCTGTTGGCTTGTACAAGGAGTACGACATGTCACCTGGTAACTATGAAACCTGGCTTGATGATGGGCAATTGGTGTGTCTGGATTCAACACTTCCTGCTACGGACAAGCAGGACATCCTGCAATCCACGCTTTACTTCCAGCTCGCAGCGTCGAAAAAAGTAAACAAGCTCCAGCACGTCGAACGCTGGTTTGATGCTTATCAGAATTGCTTGCGCGGGCTGGGCTGGAAAGTGCTCCGGGATGGGCAGGTGCAGGAACGTTATCCGCACCTGCTGGCCTTCACCTTGAGCGATGTAGTGCAGGCCCTGGTACGCAGCGGGCTGCCCATTGAGTTGGGCGACCTTCAGCAGGTGCTTCCTGCTGGCGGCTCGGCCCTGACCAGCCTGGGCCTTGAGCATTTTTTCCAGCACTCGTTCGGGGTGTTGAACAATAGCGATGGCCCGTTGCATCAGGTTGCCATCTTCCTGAGCGTGGCTCGTGCGGATGCGTGCATGCATGGACTGCTGATTCATTTCAAGACCCGCCAGGTGGTGAGCGGTGACATCACCCGGGCCATCTTCAAATGTTCGAGCCTGCAGGGTGAGGTGGCAGCCGTGTGGTTGAGCGCTCGTCCAGATCCCTGGCAGTTTCCGGAATACCAGGAGGTCATGACTGCACGCCTGCAGGCACGCACCACAGGAGAGCTGGTGCGTATCGACAGGCCGGAGCTGCGTGTGGGCAACGGGGGGGAGTGAGATGGATAACGCCGACCATGTCGTTGCCTTTGATCAGAGAATCGGCCCAACGGAGCGCTCGGATATCCGGGCGTTGCTGCAGGACAGCGATCGCGCTGCCAGTAGCATTCATGATCGGGAAACCTTCTGGGATGCCTGGCGGCTGTACTACAACAACTGCCTGGAGCGGCATGGGTGCAGTTGGCTGGCTTCGGTCACGACGCAGCCGTTGTTCATTTCCAAGGAGCGGGATCTTGATTCGCTGGAGCTCAACATCAAGGGCTACAGTGAACCCAAGGCGCTGTTTGACCTGGCCCAGCGGGTGATGGGTGGCATGGGGATTCGGGAGTTCGTTGCCAGCTGGCTGGCGGGTGACGGCACGGGTGAAGCGCGCCTCCTGTCATGGGTGATCGTGCCTTGCCAGATCAATGATCAGGGGGGAATAAATGTCACGACCTTCGGTATCCAGGTCAAGGGACGGCCGCTCACCACCCAGCAAAAGCCGGAACTGGTGATGCGCTTCAGTGGCGGCATCTACGGGTTTGATCCGGTAGCTTACGCCCCGCACAGAGAGGCAATGCGCGCCAGGCTCAAAGGCATTGCCTTGCGCAAGCTGGGGTGCGTCGAGCTTTAGTGTGCGTTCACGACACCAGGTAGCCCTTGATCCCGGTAAAAATGATCTGCGCCGCCAGTGCGCAGACGAACAGCCCCATCAACCGGCTGACAATCTGCAGGCCCTGCTCACCCAGCAGCCGTTCGATGCGGTTGGACAGGTACAGCACCAGGCCCACGGTGGCGCTGGCCAGGGCGATGCTGAGGATGGCCATCAGCTTGTCGTCCCAGTGCGGCTGGCTGACGCCCATCACCAGCAGGGCGCCGATGGTGCCGGGGCCGACAGTGATGGGGATGGTCAGCGGCACGATGGTCACGTCCTGCTGCACGTTGTCGGTCTGCACCCCTGACTTGCCCTGGGCCATGCCCAGCGCCGAGATGAACAGCACACTGCCGGCGCCGATGCGGAAGGCATCGGCGGTGATGCCGAACACGCTGAAAATCACCCGGCCGAACAGGTACAGCAGCACGCTGGAGACCAGCACCCCCAACGCCACCTTCCACGCCAGGCGCTTGCGCTCCTTGAGCGAATAACCGCGTGACAGGCCGATGAAGCACGAGAGCACGAAGAACGGGCTGTAGAGCACCAGCATCTTGAGGTAAACGCTGAACAACGTCTGAAGCATGGGCCGGGCTCGTGCAGGGGTGGGCGATGGCAAAGTCTATAGCGCGGGCCGCCCAGCCACCACCCTCGCGTATTTCCCGTAGCAGCTGCCGAAGGCTGCGTCCCCGGGTTCAGCTCGGTCCCTGGGACGCGGCCTGGCGGCCGCTGCTACGGGGGGAATGTTTCAGGAATTGCTGGCCTGGTCCTGGCCCATCTCGCGCTGGGCTACCCAGTGCTCGATCAGCTCGCGCAGCTGCGACAGTTCGATGGGCTTGGCCATGTGGCCGTCCATGCCGGCCTGGCGGGCGCGTTCCTTGTGTTCGGTGAGGATGTGCGCGGTCAGCGCTACCACCGGCGTGCGCTCGCGCTGGGTGCCCAGCTCCCAGTCGCGCAGCTGCTGGGTGGCGGAGAAGCCGTCGAGGATCGGCATTTCGCAGTCCATCAGCACCAGGTCGTAGCGCTGGGCCTTCATGGCACGCAGCGCCTCCTCGCCGTTGCTGGCGGTGTCGGGCGACAGGTTGAGCTTGCCCAGCATGCCGCGGATCACCTTGGTGGAAATGCTGTTGTCCTCGGCCACCAGGATGCGAAAGTCCGCCGGCACGGAAATCGCCGTCGCCGCCACCGACGGCGGCGGCGCTGGTTGGGCCGGGTGCTGGCCGCGCTGGGCCAGTTCGTCGGCCAGGGTGGTCTTGAGCGTGTAGCCGGCCACCGGCTTGGCCAGGATCCGCTTGACCCCGGCGTTGCGGGCGATGATCTTGCTCGGCGCGTTGCTGATGCCGGTGAGCATGATGATCAGGATATCGTGGTTCAGGCTGGGGTCTTCCTTGATCTTCGCCGCCAACTGCATGCCGGTCATGCCGGGCATGTTCTGGTCCAGCAGCACCACGTCGAAATAGTCGCGCAGGTGGGCCTTGGTGCGCAGCAGGGCCAGGGCTTCCTTGCCCGACGGCACCGAGCTTACGTTCAGGCCCCAGGCGCCGCACTGCTGCACCAGCACCTTGCGGCAGGTGTCGTTGTCGTCCACCACCAGCACGCGGGCGCCGCGCAGGGGGCTGTCCAGGTCCAGGGTCGGGTGTTCCAGGCGCTCGGGGTCCAGCGGCAGGGTCAGCCACAGGGTGCTGCCCTGCTGGCTGCCGCTCTTGATGCCGAACTCGCCCTTCATCAGCAGGATCAGCTGGCGGGCGATGACCAGGCCCAGGTGGCCGCCCACCTCGTTGCCCGACAGCAGGTTCTTGCTGTGCAGCTCGCTGTGCAGCAACGCCTCGCGCTCGTCACGCGGGATAGGCACGCCGCTGTCCTGCACGGCGATGCGCAGGCGTGGTTCGCCGCTGCGCTGGTCCAGGGCCACTACCAGCAGGATCTCGCCCTCGTCGGTCTTCTTCAGGGCGTGATCGAGCAGGGCCAGCAGGGTCTGGCGCAGGCGCGTGGGGTCGCCGCTGATGACCTGCGGCACCTGGGGCTGGGTGAAGCTGATCAGCTCGACGTTTTGCTGCTCGGCCTTGGCGCGGAAGATGTTCAGGCAGTCCTCGATCAGCGCGCTGAGGTCGAACTGCACGTCGTCCAGTTCGATCTGCCCGGACTCGATCTTGGAGATGTCGAGGATCTCGTTGATCAGGGTCAGCAGCTCGTTGCCGGCGCTGTGAATCGTTTGCACATAGTCGCGCTGCTTGACCGACAACGGCGTGCCCAGCAGCAGCTCGGTCATGCCCAGCACGCCGTTCATCGGCGTGCGGATCTCGTGGCTGATGCGCGCCAGGAACTCGGACTTGGCGTTGACCTCGGCGTTGCTGGCCGCCAGCTCGCGGCTGGCGCTGAAGCGGTCCTCGCTGATGAAGCGCAGGCGCTCGCTGAGGGCGGTGTTGAGCATCAGCCCGGTCAGCGCGCCCACCGCCATCAGCCCCAGCACCAGCCACTGCGGCGGGGTGCGCGTGAGCACCAGCAGGGCCGGCAACACGATCAGCACGCCCAGGTTGAGCAACAGCATGGCGCAGGTGAACAGCCGTGCCGGGCGGTAGCCTTGCTGCCAGTGGTAGCCGGAGGTGAGCAACATGCCCAGGCCGCCGACCACCATCATGGCGTAGGTGATGGAGTTGATCGGCAGGCCGTCCATCAGCAGCACCATCAGCCCGCTCAGGCCGATCAGCAGCTTGGCGGCGGTCAGCAGGCGGTCGATCAGTGGCGTGGAGCGCGGGGCGAAGAAACGCTGGGTGAACATCAGGCAGCAGATGGCCGCCAGCATCAGGGTGACGAAGCTGCCGGTGGTGCGCAGCGAATGCCAGGTGTCGAACCAGGGGCCGCTGAAGTTGAGCAGGATGGCGGCGCTCAGGGTCAGCAGGGTCTCGGCGCCGGCCAGCCACAGGCTGCTGCTGGAGCGGCTGTAGGTGTAGCGGGCGAGGTTGTGGATGACCAGCATGCCCAGGCAGCCGAACAGCAGGCCCATGATCAGGGTCTGGCGCTGGTCGGCGGCGGCGCTGACGGCGGGCATCATGCTGACGCTGGGGCGCAGCTGGTGCTCGGAGGCCAGGCGCAGGTACAGGTCCAGCGGCTTCTGGCTGACCGGCACGGGCAGCAGGATGTCGGTGTTGGCGAACGACGGCTCGCCTCCGGGCCGCCCGGCGTCGTTGCGTTGCTGGCGGATGACGGTGTCGCCGTCCAGCACGTAGAAGTCCAGGTCGGCAAGGTCGGGGGCGTAGATGCGCAGCACCTGTTCATGGGCTGCGGGGGGCAAATGGTAGTGCAGCCACTGGGCGGCATTGGGGCCGCTGGGCACCAGCTGGCTGAGCTCGAGGGGGCTGAACTGGTTCTGGTAGCGGTCCGAGCGCACGTCGCTCAGTTGCAGGCGCGCGTGTTCATCGAGCAATACTGACCAGCCACTGCTGGACTCGGCAAAAGCCGGGTACGCGCAGAGCAGTGTCAGCACACTGACTATCGATGAAATGGCGATCCTGAGCCAGCGCACAGCGAAATCCCTTCGAAGGTTAATGACTGAGTATAACTATGCGCGGCGGAGAAAGCGTAGGGCTAGTGGTCGAACGGCCTGAAGTACCGGGGAAAACCCGGTACTTCAGGGGGGAGGGCAGGGGGTTTTACTCGCCTTTTTCGCGGGCAATGGCGCGGTAGCCAATGTCGGTGCGGTAGAAGCAGCCGTCCCAGTCGATCTTGCCGGCCAGGGCGTAGGCCTGCTGCTGGGCTTCACCCACGGTATTGCCCAGGGCGGTGGCGCACAGCACGCGGCCGCCAGCGGTCACTACCTGGCCGTCCTTCAGTGCGGTGCCGGCGTGGAACACCTTGCCAGGCAGTTGGGCTGCGGCGTCCAGGCCACCGATGACGGCGCCCTTGGCGTAGTCGCCCGGGTAGCCGCCAGCCGCCAGCACCACGCCCATGCTCGGGCGCGAGTCCCACTGGGCCTCGACCTTGTCCAGGGCCTGGGCCATGGCGGCTTCCACCAGCAGCACCAGGCTCGATTGCAGGCGCAGCATTACCGGCTGGGTTTCCGGGTCGCCGAAGCGGCAGTTGAACTCGATGACTTTCGGGTTGCCGGCCTTGTCGATCATCAGGCCTGCGTACAGGAAGCCGGTGTAGACGTTGCCTTCGGCCGCCATGCCGTTGACGGTCGGCCAGATCACCTGGTCCATGACCTTCTGGTGCACATCGGCAGTCACCACGGGGGCCGGGGAGTAGGCACCCATGCCGCCGGTGTTCGGGCCGCTGTCGCCGTTGCCGACGCGCTTGTGGTCCTGGCTGGTGGCCATTGGCAGGACGTTCTTGCCGTCCACCATGACGATGAAGCTGGCTTCCTCGCCGTCCAGGAACTCTTCGATGACCACGCGCGAACCAGCGTCGCCGAAGGCGTTGCCTGCCAGCATGTCACGCACCGCGTCCTCGGCTTCGGCCAGGGTCATGGCGACGATAACGCCCTTGCCGGCGGCCAGGCCATCGGCCTTGATCACGATCGGCGCGCCTTTCTCGCGCAGGTACGCCAGCGCTGGCTCGATCTCGGTGAAGTTCTGGTATTCGGCAGTCGGGATCTTGTGACGGGCCAGGAAGTCCTTGGCGAACGCCTTGGAGCCTTCCAGCTGGGCCGCGCCCTTGGTCGGGCCGAAGCAGTCCAGGCCGCGCGAGCGGAACAGGTCGACCACGCCAGCCACCAGCGGCACTTCCGGGCCGACGATGGTCAGGGCAACGTTCTTCTCGGCGAAGTCGGCCAGTTGCTCGATGGCCTGCACGTCGATGGCGACGTTTTCGCACTTGGCTTCAATGGCAGTGCCGGCGTTGCCGGGGGCCACGAAGACTTTCTCGACGCGTGGGTCCTGGGCGACTTTCCAGGCCAGGGCGTGTTCACGGCCGCCGCTGCCGATGATCAATACGTTCATAGCTAAACCTCGAATTCTGTGTGGGGCGGTTCCACTTGTACTGTGGGAGCTGGCTTGCCAGCGAGCTTTTCAGGGCCTCAAAAGCTCGCTGGCAAGCCAGCTCCCACATTCAGTGCAGCGTCAACCGCCTGCTTTCGATCAGTGGCGGAAGTGGCGCATGCCGGTGAACACCATCGCGATGCCGGCTTCGTCGGCAGCCGCAATGACTTCAGCGTCGCGCATCGAGCCGCCTGGCTGGATAACGGCAGTGATACCCACTTTGGCGGCGTTGTCGATGCCGTCACGGAACGGGAAGAACGCGTCCGAGGCCATGACCGAACCCTGCACCTGCAGGCCAGCGTGCTCGGCCTTGATGGCGGCGATGCGCGCGGAGTTGACGCGGCTCATCTGGCCGGCGCCGACGCCGATGGTCTGACGGTTCTTGGCGTAGACGATGGCGTTGGACTTCACGTACTTGGCCACTTTCCAGGCGAAGATCAGGTCGTGGATCTCTTGCTCGCTAGGCGCGCGCTTGGTCACGACCTTCAGGTCGTCGGCGCTGATCATGCCGATGTCACGGCTCTGCACCAGCAGGCCGCCGTTGACGCGCTTGTAGTCCCAGGCAGCGGCGCGGTCAGCCGACCACTCGCCGCAGGCCAGCAGGCGCACGTTGGCCTTGGCGGCAACGATGGCGCGGGCCTCGTCGCTGACCGACGGGGCGATGATCACTTCCACGAACTGACGGTCGACGATGGCCTTGGCGGTCTCGGCGTCCAGCTCGCGGTTGAAGGCGATGATGCCGCCGAACGCGGATTCGGTGTCGGTGGCGTAGGCCAGCTCGTAGGCCTGGCGGATGCCGCCTTCGGCGTCAGGGCTGACGGCCACGCCGCACGGGTTGGCGTGCTTGACGATGACGCAGGCAGGCTTGACGAAGCTCTTCACGCATTCCAGCGCAGCGTCGGTATCGGCGACGTTGTTGTAGGACAGTTCCTTGCCCTGCAGCTGGGTGGCGGTGGCGATGCCCACTTCGGCCGGCTTGGCTTCCTTGTAGAACGCCGCGCTCTGGTGCGGGTTCTCGCCGTAGCGCATTTCCTGGGCCTTGATGAACTGGCTGTTGAAGGTGCGCGGGAATTCGCTGCGGCCTTCGGTGCTCAGGGTCTCGGCGGCCTGGTCAACAGTGCCCATGTAGTTGGCGATCATGCCGTCGTAGGCAGCGGTGTGCTCGAAGGCTTTCAACATCAGGTCAAAGCGCTGGGCGTAGGTCAGGCCGCCGGCTTTCAGGCCTTCCAGCACCTGGCCGTAGTCGCTGGCGTTGACCACGATGGCCACGTCTTTGTGGTTCTTGGCAGCGGAGCGGACCATGGTCGGGCCGCCGATGTCGATGTTCTCGATGGCGGTCGGCAGGTCGCAGCCTGGCTTGCTGATGGTGGCTTCAAACGGGTAGAGGTTGACCGCGACCAGGTCGATCGGCTTGATGCCGTGCTCGCTCATGATGGCGTCGTCGATGCCGCGACGGCCCAGGATGCCGCCGTGGATTTTCGGGTGCAGGGTTTTCACCCGGCCGTCCATCATTTCGGCAAAACCTGTGTAATCCGCCACTTCCACTGCGGCAACGCCGTTGTCCGCAAGCAGCTTGAAGGTACCGCCGGTGGACAGGATCTCGACGCCCAGGGCTTCGAGTTCACGGGCGAATTCAAGGATACCGGTCTTGTCGGAGACGCTGATCAAAGCGCGGCGGACGGGCAGGCGGGTAGTCTGGTCGGTCATTTCAATTTCCGTCTAAAGCAGAGGAGTCAGCAAAAAAGGCGACCCTGGACAGGTCGCCTTTTCTGGTTTGAATGCATGCTTACAGCAGATCGTATTGCTTGAGCTTCTTGCGCAAGGTACCGCGATTCAGGCCCAGCATCTCACTGGCCTTGGTCTGGTTGCCCTTGACGTAATTCATCACGCTTTCGAGCAAGGGGGCCTCGACTTCGGAAAGCACCAGGTTGTACACGTCAGTGACGGCAGCGCCCTCAAGATGGGCGAAATAATTGTGCAGCGCCTTCTCGACGCTGCCACGAAGGGTCTGACCCTCTTCGCTGGGCGTGTTGAGGTGCTGTTTCAAGTTGACGTTGTCGCTCACGGGCGTTGTTCCACTCACTAAAGTCTCGGTCATCATCGTCATGCGGCCACCCCCTGTCCGTCCCCTTTCACAGGGCTCTCGTTACATTCGCTGAGGAACCGGCGAACGTTGGCGCACTGCGCTTCCGTATCTTCCAAACGATTGAACTGGGCGCGAAATTCCTTGGCGCCCGGCAAGGTTGCCAGGTACCACCCGACGTGCTTGCGGGCGATTCGAACGCCCATCACATCGCCATAGAAGGCGTGCAGCGCAGCCAGGTGCTCCAGCAGAATCTGTTCCACTTCACTCAATTGCGGCGCCGGCAGCAATTCGCCGGTACGCAGGTAATGCTCGGTCTCGCGAAAGATCCACGGCCGCCCCTGGGCAGCCCGGCCAATCAGCAGGCCGTCGGCGCCGGTGGCGTCGAGGACCTGCCGGGCCTTTTGCGGCGAGGTGATGTCGCCATTGGCAAAGACCGGGATCGACACCGCCTGCTTGATGGCAGCGATGGTGTCGTACTCGGCTTCACCGGTATACAGGTCGGCGCGTGTGCGCCCGTGCACCGACAGGGCGCTGATGCCTGCCTGTTCGGCAATGCGTGCAACCGTGATGCCATTCTTGTTCGCCCGGTCCCAGCCGGTGCGAATCTTCAAGGTGACCGGCACCTCGACGGCGGCTACCACGGCGTGCAGGATTTCCTGCACCAGTGCCTCGTCTTTCAGTAAAGCGGAACCTGCCGCCTTGTTGCAGACTTTCTTCGCCGGGCAGCCCATGTTGATGTCGATGATCTGGGCGCCCATCTCGACGTTGGCCCGTGCTGCCGCTGCCAGCATCTGCGCGTCACCGCCGGCGATCTGTACCGAGCGGGGCTCGGGATCACCTTCGTGAATCATGCGCAGGCGCGACTTGCGGCTGTTCCACAGGCTCATGTCGCTGGTGACCATTTCCGAGACCACCAGGCCTGCCCCCATCCGTCGGCAAAGTTGACGGAAGGGTTGGTCCGTGACCCCTGCCATCGGGGCAAGGATCAGGGAGTTGTTCAATGTATATGGGCCGATGCGTACCGCCGACATAGGTGTTCCCTGTTGTGGGGCCGGATCATTAGAGTTCGAAAAAGGGTGGGCATAATACCCGCTCTCGGTGACCGGATAAAGATCGTTTTGGATAAAATCTGAACAACTATTGGCTTATGCCCAAGCGTTCGGTTGCCCTGAAGCGTCTAAATTGTGGGAGCTGGCTTGCCAGCGAGCTTTTGGGGCTGATGAAAAGCTCGCTGGCAAGCCAGCTCCCACAAGGCCTGGAAACGGCGGGGTGCCGGCTACTCGGGGGAGCGGAAGCTGAGGCTATAGTTCACGGCTTTCGGGCCCGGATCGAGGATATCGAGGGAGATATGGATCGGCGTATGCGGCGGCATCTCGTCCTGCCCGGCCAGCTCGCCCGACAGGTACTCGCCGGGCTTGAACCGACGACTGGCGATCAGGTGGCCGTTGAGGTCGGCGAAGCGCAGCTCCAGCAGCGGGAACGGCTGGGAGAACGCCGCACGGTTGTAGATGATCGCATCCACCACCAGCGCGCCATTGAAGTCCGGGTGGCTGCGCACCACCAGGTTGCTGCTCTTGATCTTGTCGATGTCGACCTTGGACGGCACCGTGCAGCCGACGCTCGGGCACAGCTGCTGGAACCACGGGCGGTACTGGTCCTGGCGGGCCAGCTCGTCGAAGTGGTACCACACGTACTGCCCGGCCAGCGCCGCGGCGGCGGCCAGGGTCAGGGCCAGCCACAGCAGGCGCTTGCCCCAGGGCGTGCGGCGCTTCTGCCAGTCCAGCTGCAGCGGGTCGTCCACCAGGTCCAGCAGCGGCGCGTCGCGCAGGTTCGGCTCGCTGCGCTCGTGCTTCTGCTTGCCCTGGCGCACCGGGGCTTCGCGAGGCTCGTCGTCCTCGTCGTCGGCATCCAGTGCGGACAGGCGCTGGCTGGCCGGCACGTCATCGTCGGCATGCAGGGCGCCAATGCCCGGCTCGCTGGCCTCGATGGGCGCCAGGGTCAACGAAGGCTCGGTACGCGCCTCAGGGGCAGCAGGGGCTTCGTCCAGCGGCGGGTCGCGCTCGATGATCGGCGGTGCCGGGTCGTCCTCGTGCAGCTCTTCCTCGTCGGCATGGGTGCCGAACGGCTGGTCGTGCCACTCGTCCAGCGCTTCGTCGCGGCTGGCGCTGAAGGACTCTTCCCGGCCCGGCTGGTCGCGGAAGGCCTTGGCCGGCTGGATTTCGCGCTGTTCCAGGCGTGCCAGTTCGCCGTCCAGGTCCAGTTTGTCCAGGTCCAGTTCGTTGGCTGACCACTCGCGCAGGCTGATAGGCGTGGCGCGCCGCTCCGGGGCCGCAGGGGCCGGTTCGGGGGCGGCGGGCTGCTGCTGGCCGGTGCTTTGCTCCAGCAGCTGGCGGGCAGCGTTGAACACCTGCAGGCAGGCGCCGCAACGCACAACCCCGCGGGCCACACTCAACTGATTGTGGCTGACGCGGAAGCTGGTCTGGCAATGGGGGCACTGGGTGACGAAACTGTCGGTCATGCGCGGATCCGGTTTATGCAGACAGGCATTCTAGGCCGTCTCAGCGGCGGCGACCACTGATGCGTACCCAGCCATCGCGGTTGGCGATAGGGTCCAGGTCGAAGTCGGCGGCGTAGGCGGCAGCCACTTCTTCGCCCTGTTCGGCGAGGATGCCCGACAGCGCCAGGCGGCCACCGCTCTTCACCAGGGTGCTGAGTTGCGGCGCCAGCGACACCAGTGGGCCGGCGAGGATATTCGCCACCAGCACGTCGGCCTGCACCTGCGGCAGGTCTTCAGGCAGGTACAGCGGGAACTTGGCTTCGGCCACGCCGTTGCGCCCGGCGTTTTCACGCGAGGCTTCGAGCGCCTGCACGTCGATGTCGGTGCCCACGGCGTGCTCGGCGCCCAGCAGCAGCGCGGCGATGGCCAGGATGCCCGAGCCGCAGCCGAAGTCCAGCACGTTGCAGCCGGCCAGGTCCTGGCCGTCCAGCCATTCCAGGCACAGCGCGGTGGTGGGGTGGGTGCCGGTGCCGAAGGCCAGGCCCGGGTCCAGCAGCAGGTTCACCGCGCCAGGCTCGGGGGCCGCATGCCAGCTTGGCACGATCCACAGGCGCTGGCCGAAACGCATGGGGTGGAAGTTGTCCATCCAGCTGCGTTCCCAGTCCTGGTCCTCGATGACTTCGGCGTGGTGCTCGGGCAACGCGGCGCCGGTCAACAGTTCCAGGTGGGCGAACACGCTGGCAGGTTCTGCGTCGGCCTCGAACAGCGCCAGCAGGTGGGTGTGGGTCCACAGCGGCGTGGTGTTCAGCTCTGGCTCGAAGATAGGCTGGTCTTCGGCGTCCATGAAGGTGACCGAAACGGCGCCGACTTCCAGCAGGGCGTCTTCGTAGGTTTCGGCTTGTTCTGGGCTGATGGCCAGACGGACTTGTAGCCAGGGCATGGCGGGTACCTTTGGAATCGGGAACTAAAGCGGGGCAGTTTACTAGAGCGCGCAGGCAAAAGCTGTGCCTCGCTGAAAATCTCCGGGGCACAGGCTGGCCAGCGCAGCCTGGCGGCAGCGGCTACAGATTTCGCGTAGCAGCTGCCGCAGGCTGCGTCGGCGGCGCCCGGGGCGCAGGCAATAAAAAACCGGCCACTGGGGCCGGTTTCTGGTGCAGCTATCTACAACCGTGGATCACTTCTGGGCAGCCAGCTTGTGTTCCAGGTAGTGGATGTTGACGCCACCCTTGCAGAAGCCTTCGTCGCGGGTCAGGTCGCGGTGCAGCGGGATGTTGGTCTTGATCCCGTCAACCACGATCTCGTCCAGGGCGTTGCGCATGCGCTCCATGGCCTCGTTGCGATCCTTGCCGTAGGTGATCAGCTTGCCGATCAACGAATCGTAGTTCGGCGGGACGGCATAACCACTGTACAGGTGCGAATCGACGCGAACGCCGTTGCCGCCTGGGGCGTGGAAGTGCTTGACCGTGCCTGGGCTAGGAATGAAGTTCTTCGGGTCTTCGGCGTTGATACGGCATTCCAGGGCGTGACCGCGGATGACGACGTCATCCTGGGTGAACGACAACGGGTTGCCCGCCGCAATGCTCAACATCTCCTTGACGATGTCGATGCCGGTGACCATTTCCGATACCGGGTGCTCTACCTGGACGCGGGTGTTCATTTCGATGAAATAGAACGCGCCGTTCTCGTACAGGAACTCGAAAGTACCGGCACCACGGTAGCCGATGTCGATGCACGCCTTGACGCAGCGGGCGAAGACCATCTTGCGAGCTTCTTCGTCGATGTCCGGGGCCGGCGCTTCTTCCAGTACCTTCTGGTGACGGCGCTGCAGCGAGCAGTCGCGGTCGCCCAGGTGCACGGCGTGGCCCTGGCCGTCGGACAGCACCTGCACTTCCACGTGGCGTGGGTTGGTCAGGAACTTCTCCAGGTACACCATCGGGTTACCGAACGCAGCACCGGCTTCGGTACGGGTCAGTTTGGCCGAGGCGATCAGGTCTTCTTCCTTGTGCACCACGCGCATGCCGCGACCACCACCGCCACCGGCGGCCTTGATGATCACCGGGTAGCCGACTTCACGGCCGATGCGCAGGGCTTCTTCCTCGTCTTCCGGCAGCGGGCCGTCGGAACCTGGAACGGTAGGCACGCCAGCTTCGATCATGGCGTGCTTGGCCGATACCTTGTCGCCCATCAGGCGAATGGTGTCGGCTTTCGGGCCGATGAAGGCGAAACCGGATTTCTCCACCTGTTCGGCGAAGTCGGCGTTTTCAGCCAGGAAGCCGTAGCCTGGGTGAATGGCGGTGGCGCCAGTCACTTCGGCGGCCGCGATGATCGCCGGGATGTGCAGGTAGGATTGCGCAGCCGGTGCCGGACCGATGCAAACGGATTCGTCTGCCAGGCCCAGGTGCATCAGCTCCTTGTCGGCCTTGGAGTAGACGGCGACAGTCTTGATGCCCATTTCCTTGCACGCGCGCAGGATCCGCAGGGCGATTTCGCCGCGGTTGGCAATCAGGACTTTTTCCAATTTCGCAGGTTGGGACATCGTTGGCTCTCCGCGATTCAAACGATGGTGAACAGCGGCTGGTCGTACTCAACCGGCTGGCCGTCTTCCACGAGGATCGATTCGATCACACCGCTGGTTTCAGCTTCGATGTGGTTCATCATCTTCATCGCTTCGACGATGCACAGGGTGTCGCCTTTCTTCACGGTCTGGCCGACTTCAACGAAGGCTGGCGAGGCTGGCGAAGCCTTGCGGTAGAACGTACCGACCATTGGCGAACGGGCAACGGTGCCGTTCAGCTTCGGTGCAGCGGCTGGCGCGTCGGCGGCAGCGGCTGGAGCAGCGGCAGCCGGGGCGGCTACTGGCGCGGCAACCGGGGCTGGCGCGTAGTACTGCTGGGCTGGGGTCTTGCTGTGGCGGCTGATCCGTACGGATTCTTCGCCTTCACGGATTTCCAACTCGTCGATACCGGATTCTTCCAGCAGCTCGATCAGTTTCTTTACTTTGCGAATATCCATTAATCATCAACTCCCAAGGGTCGGTCAGGGGCGTTCAGGTAGTGTTTCAAGCAGTTCCAGGGCGACCTCCCAGCCAGTCTGCGTGTGCGCTGGCGCCAAGGTCGCTGATCACCCCGGTGGCCGTGAGGCCGTGCCGGGGCGATGGCAAAGATTTCTACGAATGGCCTGTCGGACAATCGCACGTCGAAGAGTGGGATGCTCACTCTTGGCGGCGCGTCACGTTTTGCGTTGATACCAAGGGCAACTCAAGCGAAAACCGGTGGATCATCTTCATTCGCGGGCTCCCTGCATGGGCCAGTGGGTGCTGGCGGGGTGACTATGCCGCAACGGGGCAACGACTGTCCAGTCAAGCACAATAGCCAGCACGTTGCCCGATGTTCGCCTGAAATTTGTGACTAAATTGCTATTGGCGGTCATTTAGGCCGGAATTGCTCCGGCCTGGCGGGTCATGGCGCCTTTTTGCCGTCGGCGATGGCGATCTTGCCAACGAAATCGGCGGCATTGATCTCGCCGATCACCTTGGCCTCGTGGATTTCGTCGCCGTTGGCGGCAAAGAACATCAGCGCAGGGGGGCCGAACAGCTTGTAGCGGTCCAGCAGGGCGCGTTGTTCGGCGTTGCTGTCGGTGACATCGAAACGCACCTGCTGGTAGCCAGCCAGGCGCGCCTTCACCTCCGGATCGGTGAGCACCTCGTGCTCGATGACCTTGCAGCTGATGCACCAGTCGGCGTACCAGTCCAGCACCAGTGGCTTGCCGGCCTGCCTGGCGGCGGCCAGGGCCTGCTCCAGTTGCGCCGGGGTGGTGACAGTCTGCCAGGTGCTGGCAGTTGCAGGGGTGGCAAGGGCATTCGCCGGCGCCGGCAGGGGCCGCAGCGGGTCCCCCTGGCCACTGAGCGCGCCGTACCAGCAGGCCAGGCCGTACACCAGCAACAGCAGGCCCAGCAGTTGCGCCAGGCGCTGGCGCGGCGCCTTGTAGACAAATTCCAGGGCGCCCAGGAACAGGCCGACGCCGACCGCCAGCAGGCCCACCAGCACCAGCGTCACCGGGCCTGGCAGCACGCGGCTGAGCAAGCCGATGGCCAGGCCCAGCAGCAGCACGCCGATGGCGTTCTTGACCACCACCAGCCACGGCCCGCTTTTCGGCAGCCAGGTAACGCCGCCAATGGCCACCAGCATCAGCGGAATGCCCATGCCCAGGCCCAGGGCGAACAGTTTCAAGGCGCCGCCCAAAGCATCGCCGGTGGTGCTGATGTACAGCAGCGCGCCGGCCAGGGGGGCGGATACGCAGGGCGACACCAGCAGGCTGGAGAGCACGCCCATCACCGCCGCGCCCCACAGCGAACCGCCCTGGGTGTTGCCGGCGATGCGGTCCAGGCGGTGGGTGAGGGCGGCCGGCAGCTTGAGCTCGAACACGCCGAACATCGACACCGCGAACAGCACGAAGAACAGCGCGAACGGCCCCAGCACCCAGGCCGACTGCAGGCGTGCCTGCAGGTTGAGGCCAGCGCCGAACAGGCCCATCAGCGCGCCCAGCAGGGCGAAGCACAGGGCCATGGGCAGCACGTAGGCCAGCGCCAGGCTGTAGCGGCGCAGGCGGCTGGTCTGCCCGCGCATCACCACGGCAGAGAGAATCGGCAGCATGGGCAGCACGCAGGGGGTGAAGGTCAGGCCGATGCCGCCCAGCAGGTACAGCAGCAGTTCCTTCCAGTCCCAGCCCTTGGCCGGGGTGCTGGCAGGTGCCGCGGCGGGCGCGCTGGCGCCGCCGTCGATGGCCAGTTTCTCGGTTTCCGGCGGGTAGCACAGCCCCTTGTCGGCGCAGCCCTGGTACGTCACGGCCAGGGTGAAGGGGCGGGTGTCCTTGGGGTCGCGGGGCAGGGTGATCTCGACGATGCCGTGGTACACCTCGACGTCACCGAAATATTCATCGTGTTTCTTCTCGCCGTCGGGGATCTGCGGCGCGCCCAGCTTGATGTCGGCAGGCGTGGGCTTGAACGCGAAGCGGTGGCGGTACAGGTAGTAGCCATCGGTGGCCACGAACTGCAGGGTGATGGCCTCGGGCGTGGTCTTGCTGAGGTTGAGCTGGAACGCCTGGTGCACCGGCAGGAAATCGCTGCTGTTGTTCAGGGCGCTGCCCAGGGTGGCGCTGGGGCGGCTGTCCAGCAGGCTGGCGCCCATGGCGGGCAGGGTCAGCACCAGTAACAGGAGGCAAAGCAGGCGGCGCATGGCAATCTCGCAACACAAAAGTCTGCGCATCATAGCCCAGCGAGGGTGGCCGTGCAGGTGACAGGGTTGTTACCTGCCGTGTCGCAGCCTTTGTGGGAGCTGGCTTGCCAGCGAGCTGTTGAGGCCGTGAAAGCTCGTTGGCAAGCCAGCTCCCACAAAAACATCGGCTGCTACGAAATCGTTTGCACGTGGTTGCGGCCGGCGCCCTTGGCGCGGTACAGCGCCTCGTCCGCCTGGGCGGCCATGCTCAGGCTGTCGCTGTCGGAGGCCATCTGCACCACGCCGGCGCTGAAGGTGCAGCGCAGGTCCTGGGGCTGCGCCGGGTAGTGGATCTCGGCAAAGCGCTGGCGGATTTCGTCCAGCACGTCGTGGGCGGCGGCAAGGTCAGTGTCGGGCATGACGATGGCGAATTCCTCGCCGCCGTAGCGGCCAATGAAGTCGGTCTTGCGCAACCGTTGCTTGAGGAACAGCGCCAGGCTCTTGATCACCCGGTCGCCCATGGGGTGGCCGTGGCTGTCGTTGACCTTCTTGAAATGGTCGATGTCGAGCATGGCGAAGCTCAGCGGCTTGGCTTCACGGCGTGCGCGGAAGGCGCAGTCCTCCAGCAGTTGCAGGATGTGCGTGTGGTTGTACAGCCCGGTGAGGCTGTCGCGTACCATCCGCGACTTGAGGTTGCGCGCCCGCGAGGCGCGGTTGCGCACGGTGGTGATCAGGTGCCGCGAGCGAATCGGCTTGGTCAGGAAGTCGTCGCCGCCCTCGCTCATGGCGTCCAGCTGCTTGTCCAGGTCATCCTCGGCCGACAGGTAAATGATCGGCACGCTGACGTAGCGGTCGTTGTGGCGGATCACCTTGGCCAGCTCCGGGCCGGTGCAGGCCGGCATGTACAGGTCGAGGATGATCAGGTCGGGCTGGAAATCGGCCAGCTCGGCCATGGCGCCGATGGGGTCGGTGAGGGTGCGGGTGACGATGCCGGCGCCGTTGAGCAGGCGTTCGGTGTACATGGCCTGGGCCCGGGAGTCGTCGATGACCAGCACCTTGAACGGCTCGTATTGGGCCACGCAGGTCAGGGCCTCAATTTTCTCCAGCAGGCTGGAGGCTTCCAGCGCCCCGGTCAGGAATTCCTGGCCACCGGCGCGCACGGCGGCCAGGCGGGTAGGGGTGTCGGTGTCCAGCAGGCTGAAGAACAACAGCGGCAGCCTCGGCTGCTGGCCCTCCTGGGCCTGGGCCGCCAACTGCAGGCCAACGCCACAGCCGCCGAAGTCCACGTCCATGACGATGGCCGCCGGCGTGCACTCCTGCATCGAGGCCTGGAACGCCGCCGCGCTGTCGAGCGCCTGGGCGTGTAGGCCGAAGAATTCCAGCTGCGTGGCCAGCCGCTCGCCGCGCTCGGCATCCTGCAGCAGCACGTACACCGGCTTGCGCAGCGGTGGCAGCAGCGTGTGGTCCAGCTCGTCGCCATGGCGCAGGCCGGTGCGCGACAGGCGCTGCATCAGGCGGTTGAGCTCGTGGATCAGTTCGCTGCTCAGGCGCCCGCGGTTGTCTTCCACGGCCAGCAGGGCCTGGTTGAGGCTGCGGGCGATGGTGATGTGCTCGGGTTGCTCGAAGCGTTCGGCGAAGCGCAGCAGCCGCAGGTTGGCCTCGTTCAGCTCGCACAGGTCTTCGCTGGACCACTCGCTGCGCTGCAGGCGCTGCCAGACTTCCAGGATCTGCCGGGCCTGATGGATGACCCGCTGGGCAAAGTGATGCTTGAGGCGTTCGCGGCCGGGATCGTCTGCTTCGGTCATGTCCTGACTACTTATTGGGGGTGCTGCGACTCGATAGTGGCTCTATGCTAGCACTCATTTCCTTTCACGCGACTGTCATCCGGAAAATAACCCTTCGGTTTGTGTATTCATTTAATGACTGGCTAGTCGCTTATGCCTGCGGCGTCGCATCCTTTATAGTGCACCCAGGATCGACAGCCCCACTGGCACGATGCCAAGGGCTTGCGGTCGAACCTTTGAATTCAGTGATCGAAAGGATATAGCCATGCTGGACTGGAAGAACCGCACAGGCAAAGGCAAGGGCGAACCGCGCGAGCCCGCCGACAGCAACAGCAAGGGCCCTGCCAAGGCCGCACCCCGCAGCTACCTGGGCGGCCTGCTGGTCAGCCGCGCGCTGTTGACGGTGGTGGGGCTGTACCTGGTGGTCACCGGCCTGCTGGGCTGGTACTGGAGCGAGGAGCCGGCGCTGTTCCCGGTGCAGCAACACGCCCAGGAAGCCGCCGCCCGCGAAGGCCACAAGATGGTGGTGGGCTACACCACCGTGGAAACCCTCAAGACCGTGGCCGGCACCCTGCTGAACAAGCCCGGTGGCTATATCTCCAACGATCGCTTCCCGCCTGGCCTGTGGATGGACAACATGCCCAGCTGGGAATACGGCGTGCTGGTGCAGGTGCGCGACCTGACCCGGGCCATGCGCAAGGACTTCGCCCGTTCCCAGTCGCAGTCGGCTGAAGACGCCGACCTGGTGCGCGCCGAGCCCAAGTTCAACTTCGACAACAAGAGCTGGATCTGGCCGTCCAGCGAGTCCGAGTTCCAGGACGGCATCAATTCCCTGAGCCGCTACCAGGCGCGCCTGTCCGACCCCAACCAGACCGGCGCGCTGTTCTACCCGCGTGCCGACAACCTCAACAACTGGCTGGGTGACGTCGCCACGCGCCTGGGCTCGCTGTCCCAGCGCCTGTCGGCCAGCGTTGGCCGGGTGAAGCTCAACACCACCTCCAAGACCGAGACCATCGTGCCGGGCCAGGCGCCGCAGCTGGAAGAGGAAATCGTCGAGACCCCGTGGATGCAGATCGACAACGTCTTCTATGAAGCCCGCGGCCAGGCCTGGGCGCTGTCGCACATGCTGCGTGCCATCGAGGTCGACTTCGCCGACGTGCTGGCGAAGAAGAACGCCACCGTCAGCGTGCGCCAGATCATCCGCGAGCTGGAAGCCTCGCAGGAGCCGGTCTGGAGCCCGATGATCCTCAACGGCAGCGGCTTCGGCATCCTGGCCAACCACTCGCTGGTGATGGCCAACTACATCTCCCGCGCCAACGCCGCGGTGATCGACCTTCGCCAACTGCTGTCCCAGGGGTGAGGGATGTCGTACTCCGATAAAGAAGCGGCGCACCGCGCCGCCTCCGACGCCGAGGCCATCGCCTGGGTGGACGAGCAGGACCACGTGCTGGGCGCCCTGCCGCGCCAGCAACTGCGCGAGCGCGGCCTGATCGGCCGCGCCACCTTCATCCTGCTGTTCAACTCCGCCGGCGAGCTGTGCGTGCATCGGCGCACCTTGAGCAAGGCGGTGTACCCCGGTTACTGGGACGTGGCCGCGGGCGGCATGGTCGGCGCCGGCGAAAGCTACGCCGATTCGGCGGCCCGCGAGCTGCACGAGGAACTGGGCGTGGCCGGCGTGCCGTTGACGCCCCACGGCCAGTTCTTCTTCGACCAGCCCGGCAACCGTGCCTGGTGCGCGGTGTTCTCGGCCGTGTGGGACGGGCCGTTGAACGTGCAGCCCGAGGAAGTGCTGGAAGCAAAGTTCATCCCTGTGGCCCAGGCCCTGGCCGAAAGCGAGACCCGCCCCTACTGCCCCGATTCCCTGGTGGCCCTGCAACGCGTAGTCGCCGGCTAACCCGTAGCAGCTGCCGCAGGCGGCGTCTTCGCCCCAAACGCGGTCCCCATGACGGACCGCGTCGCCGGTCGACGCAGCCTGGCGGCAGCTGCTACGAGGGAATACGTCGCGAATCCTTTGATAAATGGCGCGTTTTGGCACTTAGCAAGCCTTGCATTTGCCGTTACACTGCGCGACCTTTTCAAGCTGCAGCCATCCCCATGGCGCAGTAGCGCTGCCCCTGCCTGAGTGGGGCTTCGCGGTCGGAACCCGCCCTGTGCGCCGGCCAGTTTTTTCGTCCTCAACTGAGGATTGCCAGTGGCCAAGAAAACCACATCCTTCGCCGCTCTCGGCGGCCTGGTGTTCTCCACCGATGCTGGCCGGCATTGCCCGGACTGTCGTCAACCCATGGATGCCTGCATCTGCAAGCAGACCGTCATCCCCGAAGGTGACGGGATTGCCCGTGTGCGTCGTGAAAGCAAGGGCCGGGGCGGCAAGACGGTGACCACCATCACCGGCGTCCCGCTGGCGCCCGACGACCTCAAGGAACTGGCCACCACCCTCAAGCGCCGCTGCGGTACCGGCGGCGCGCTGAAGGATGGCGTGATTGAAATCCAGGGCGACCACGTCGAGCTGCTGCTCGCCGAGCTGGTCAAGCAGGGTTTCAAGGCCAAAAAGTCTGGCGGCTGACCAGCCCCACGCATTGCCATTTCTAAACTTGACGCGGCCAGCAGGGTCTACCCTGCACTGGCAGGTAATCGTCATCTTCGCTTATTACACTGCACCGGCCGAATTACCGGTGGATTCTGACTTTCTATAGGGGACTTCGATGTCCGTACGACGCACACGCAAAGACGATGGCAGCCAATGGACAGTTGCGGACAGCCGCAGCGTTTATGGGATACGCCATTGGGGGGCCGGTTACTTCGCGATCAACGAGGCCGGGCGCGTGGAAGTGCGTCCCAATGGGCCGAAAAGCGCGCCCATCGACCTGTTCGAACAGGTAGACGAACTGCGCAAGAGCGGCTTGTCGCTGCCCTTGCTGGTGCGCTTCCCGGACATTCTGCAGGACCGCGTGCGCCAACTGACCGGCGCCTTCGATGCCAACATCGAGCGCCTGGAATACCAGAGCAAGTACACCGCGCTGTACCCCATCAAGGTGAACCAGCAGGAAGCGGTGGTGGAAAACATCATCGCCACCCAGGATGTGTCCATCGGCCTTGAAGCCGGCTCCAAGCCCGAGCTGCTGGCCGTGCTGGCCCTGGCGCCGAAGGGCGGCACCATCGTCTGCAACGGCTACAAGGACCGCGAATTCATTCGCCTGGCGCTGATGGGCCAGAAACTGGGCCACAACGTCTTCATCGTCATCGAGAAAGAATCGGAAGTGGGCCTGGTGATCGAAGAGGCCGCCGAGCTCAAGGTCAAGCCGCAGGTGGGCCTGCGCGTGCGCCTGTCGTCCCTGGCTTCCAGCAAGTGGGCCGACACCGGTGGCGAGAAGTCCAAGTTCGGCCTCTCGGCTGCCCAGCTGATCTCGGTGGTGGAGCGCTTCCGCGCCGCCGGCCTGGACGACGGCATCCGCCTGCTGCACTTCCACATGGGTTCGCAGATCGCCAACCTGGCCGACTACCAGCACGGTTTCAAGGAAGCCATTCGCTACTACGGCGAACTGCGCGCCCTGGGCCTGCCGGTTGACCACATCGACGTGGGCGGCGGTTTGGGCGTGGACTACGACGGCACCCACTCGCGTAACGCCAGCTCCATCAACTACGACATGGACGACTACGCCGGCGTGGTCGTGGGCATGCTCAAGGAGTTCTGCGACGCCCAGGGCCTGCCGCACCCGCACATTTTCTCCGAGAGCGGCCGCTCGCTGACCGCGCACCACGCCATGCTGGTGGTGCAGGTGACCGACGTCGAGAAGCACAACGACGAAGTGCCGGAAATCCTCGACAAGGAAAGCCTGCCCGAGACAGTGCAGTGGCTGGTGGACCTGCTGGGGCCGACCGACATCGAAATGGTCACCGAGACCTACTGGCGCGCCACGCACTACATGAGCGACGTGGCCACCCAGTACGCCGACGGCAAGATCACCCTGGCGCAGAAGGCCCTGGCCGAACAGTGCTACTTCGCCGTGTGCCGCCGCCTGCACAACTCGTTGAAAGCCCGCCAGCGCTCGCACCGCATGGTGCTGGACGAGCTCAACGACAAGCTGGCCGACAAGTACATCTGCAACTTCTCGGTGTTCCAGAGCCTGCCCGACACCTGGGCCATCGGCCAGGTACTGCCGATCCTGCCGCTGCACCGCCTGGACGAAGAGCCCCTGCGCCGCGCGGTGCTGCAGGACCTGACCTGCGACAGCGACGGCAAGATCAAGCAGTACGTCGACGAGCAGAGCATCGAGACCAGCCTGCCAGTGCACGCGGTCAACGAAGGCGAGGATTACCTGCTGGGCATCTTCCTGGTGGGCGCCTACCAGGAAATCCTCGGCGACATGCACAACCTGTTCGGTGACACCGACTCGGTGAACATCTACCAGAACGCCGACGGCAGCGCCTACAGCGCCGGCATCGAGACCCACGACACCATCGAGGACATGCTGCGCTACGTGCACCTGTCGCCAGAGGAACTGATGAACCACTACCGCGACAAGGTGGCCAGCGCCAAGATCAGCCCGCGTGAACGCACCCAGTACCTGGACGCACTGCGCCTGGGCCTGACCCGTTCCTCGTACCTGTCGTCGTAACCGGTGAAGGGGCTGCTGGCAGTCCTGGGCGGCGTGATGCTGGCTGCCCTGGCAGCCTGCTCGCCGCTGAAACTGGTGGACCGCGTCACCCCCTCGGACAGCTACCGGCTGACCGCGGGGGTGGCCTACGGCCCCGACCCCCGGCAGATGCTCGACATCTACCAGCCTCTGAAACCACTGCCGGACCATCCGGTGGTGGTTTTTTTCTATGGGGGCACCTGGAACAGCGGCTCGCGCCAGCAGTACCGCTTCGTCGGCGAGGCGCTGGCGTCCCAGGGCATCGTGGCGGTGGTGGCCGACTACCGGCTTTATCCACAGGTGCGCTACCCGGCGTTTCTCAAGGACAACGCCGCGGCAGTGGCCTGGGCCTACCGCCACATCGGCGAGTACGGCGGCAACCCCCAGCGCTTTTTCCTGATGGGCCACAGCTCGGGGGCCTACAACGCCGCGATGCTGGCGCTGGACCCGCGCTGGCTGGCGGCCGAGGGCCTGACGCCGGCCATCCTGCATGGCTGGATCGGCCTGGCCGGGCCCTATGACTTCCTGCCCATCGAAAACCCCGAGGCCAAGCCGGTGTTCTTCGCCCCGCACGAGCCGCCCGATTCCCAGCCCATCAACCACCTGAGCGCCAGCGCGCCGCCGGCGCTGCTGATTGCCGCCAACAGCGACAGCCTGGTGAACCCGCAACGCAACACCCACCAACTGGCCGGGCGCCTGCGCGCGCTGGGCGTGCCGGTGCAGGACTTCTACTACGACCGCATCAACCACGTCACCCTGGTGGGCAGCCTGGCCAAGCCCCTGCGCTGGCTGGCCCCGGTGCTACCCGATGTGGTTGCCTTTGTGGGAGCTGGCTTGCCAGCGAGTTCTTCGAGACCCTGAAAATCTCGCTGGCAAGCCAGCTCCCACGGGCCGTCAGTTAAACCAACCGTCGCGCTGGTGCAGGCGCCAACCGACCACGCCCAGGGTCAGCGCGCGCAGCGCCATGAACAACAGGAAACTCAACCACAAGCCATGGTTGCCCCAGCCCATGGTCACCACCCCCACTGGCAGCATCAGCGCCACGCTCAACAGCATGGCATTGCGCATTTCCCGCGCGCGGGTGGCGCCAATGAACAGCCCATCGAGCAAGTAACTGCCCACCGCAATCAACGGCAACACCGCCAGGTACGGCAAGTAGATGTCGGCCGTCGCGCGCACGCTGGGGATGTTGGTCTGCGCGGCAATGAACAGGTGCCCGCCAAACAGGAACGCCAGCGCGAAGACGACGCTGGCCAGCAGTGACCAGCCGCAGGCCACGGTCATGGAGCGGCGCAGTTCGTCACGCTGGCCGGCGCCGATGGCGTGGCCGCACAGGGCTTCCACCGCGTGGGCCAGGCCGTCCAAGGCGTAGGCGGTGACCATCAGGCCATTGAGCAGCAGCGCATTGGCCGCCACGGTGGCATCGCCCAGGCGCGCGCCCTGCACGGTAATCAGGAAGAACACCAGTTGCAGGGCCAGGCTGCGCAGGAAAATATCGCGGTTCACCACCAGCATCGGCTTCCAGTTCTGCCACACCCGCAGTGCTGCCCATGCCACCTGCCCGGGGTAGGCGCGCAGGGCCGGGCGGGTCAGTGCCAGGCCGATGGCCACCGACAGCCATTCCGACAGCACCGAAGCCCAGGCCGAGCCGATCACGCCCCAGCCCAGGCCCAGCACGAACCACAGGTTGAGGATGATGTTGGTGATGTTGGTCACCAGCAGAATCGCCAGCGGCGCGCGGGCGTTCTGGGTGCCCAGGAACCAGCCCACCAGCGCGTAGCTGGCCAGCGCCGCCGGCAGGCCCAGCAGGCGCACCTGGAAGAACGCCTGGGTGCTTTGCGCCAGCGCCCCGGAGGGTTGCATCAAGCTGAGCGCCAGGTGGCTGAAGGGCAGGGCCAGCAGCCACAGCAGCAGCGCAAACAGCAGCGCCAGAATCAGGCCCTGGGCCAGCACCTGGCGCAGCCCGGCGCCATCGTTGCGCCCGGCGGCCTGGGCGGCGAAGCCGGTGGCGCCCATGCGCAGGAAGCCCATCACCCAGGCCAGGAAGCCGTACAGGCTGGCGCCCACGGCCACCGCGCCCAGTTGATGGGCGTGGGGCAGGTGGCCGATGACGGTGCTGTCGACCAGCGCCACCAGCGGCACGGAAATATTGGAGAGGATCATCGGCGCGGCCAGGGCCCACACCCGGCGGTGGGTGGGGCGGTCGCGCCAGTCGTTCAGCAGTGTGCTCATGCAGGCTCCTTGCGGGCCCGCCATCCTACCTGATTGGCGTCAGTGAATGATCCAGCTCAGCAGCCACAGGCCCAGGATCAACCAGATCACCCCGAGGAAGATCGAGGCACGCATGAACGCCCGCAAGGCCGAATACAGGAACATCAGGCCGATCACCAGGGCGATGATGCTGATCAGCGAGGCGTCCATGCCCAGGGTGCGCGACAGGCCGTCGACGAAATTGCCGCCGGCGTGGGCCAGCAGGTTGAACAGCCAGCCCAGGCTGTCGACCACGAAACGAATGATGGCGCCCAGCGCCTGGCCCAGCCATTCGAAAAAACCGTCTGCGTGCATGTGTGTTTCCCGATCGATTACCGGCGTGCTGCCGGCCAGAGCCTTGGGCACGACCAACGGCACCAAGTTCAACTACATCGTAGCCGGATGACGCTCAACGCGCCGACCCGTAGCAGCAACTGTCTTGAAATGGCGTCGTCTGCATCGCGACTAAAGTCGGCTCCTACACTATTCGTGGTAGGAGCCGGCCTTGGCCGCGATGCAGGCGACGCGGTCTATGGGGTATCCGCATTCGCGTAGCAGCTGCCGAAGGCTGCGTCCGGCGGCGGTCCTGCGTTGCTCCAGGACGCGGCCTGCGGCCGCTGCTACAGATTCGCCTAGCCACTGTCTTGCCCAGTTAATGACGTCCGCCATGCTGTGCCGTCGCGCAGCATGGCGTTAAGCCGGACCAGCAGCACGCGCATGCACGCTACCAGCGCCACTTTTGCACTCTTGCCTTTATCGCGCAGCCCCTCGTAACGCGCCTTGAACGAGGCGTCGTAGCGGATGACCGTCCAGCACGACATGTACAGCACTCGCCGCACCGCACTGCGCCCGCCGCAGATCTTGCGCTTGCCCTGGAAGTTGCCACTGTCGTTGTTATAGGGGGCCAGGCCGGCCAGCCCCGCTATCTGGTGCCGGTCCAACTCGCCCAGTTCTGGCAGGTAAGCCATCAGGCTGGCCGCGGTGATCGTGCCGAGACCTTTGACTGACGTCAGTTGCGCCACCTTGGGCGCATCAAGTGCCTGCATCGTTTGCTCGATGGCCTTTTCCAGCTCCAGGATCTGTGCTTTCAGGAAGGCGATATGGCCTTCCAGTAGCTCGATTATCCTGGGGGACTGGGCCTGTTTCAGACGGCGTCTGTCGTCGTCGCGTTGCTGTACGAAGCGCTCGCGCTGCTGTACCAGCTCCCGTAAAAACTGGGTCGGCGCCGAATCCTGCTGGGGTTTGGCCGCCTTCAAAGTTTCGGCAAACTGCGCCAGGACCTGGGCATCGATGGGGTCTGTCTTGGCTTGCTTACCGATCGCCTCGGCAAACGCCCGGGCACGGCGAGGGTTTACGCGCACGACGGTAAAACCAGCCAGGCGAAGGGCCGCCATCCCCCCCCGTTCGTAGCCGCCGGTCGCCTCAAGCAGGACCTTCTGCACGTCGCAACCGCTCAGCTTTTCGATCAGATGGGCATAACCTGTTGAGTTATTGGGGACATTGAAGCTGATGTCTTGGGGGCGAAGCCAAACTGCGAGGGAGGATTTAGCGACGTCGATACCGAGCCAGGAAATCATGGGGAACACCTCTTACACTCAAGGATGAGAGCACTCTGGTGATGCCCATGCTTGTGATGTTCGAGGTCGGCTCGTTCAACTGTTCGGGCTTGTAGCCAGAGCGGAGAGGTGAATGGCGGTTCTGCTGCTACACGTGCTTATCAACACTGCTGCCGAACAACCTGCCATTCACCGCTCTCACCTCAGATTCTATTCCCTTCTCTAGACACAAGCTGCCGAAGGCTGCGTCAGGGCGTGACGCAGCCTTCGGCAGCTGCTACAGGCGGTAAGAAGTGGTTGCGGTGACAGCTCTAATGGCCGACCAGGTGGATTTTCGGCTCGGGGAACAGGTTGTTCAGGGTTTCCAGCAGGCGCACGTGGTAGATGGGCTTGCGGAACAGGTCCAGCACCTGCAGGCGCAGCATGTCGCTGACGTCCTCCATGTCGGCGTGGCCCGAAGTGACGATCACCGGCAAGTGCTGGCGCGAGGTGTGTTCGCGCAGGCGCTTGATCAGCGACATGCCGCTTTCCTCCGGCATGCGCAGGTCGGTGATCACCAGCGCGATGTCGGGGTTGCGGGTGAGGTGGTGCAGGGCGAGCTTGACCGAGGTCGCCGTGAAGCAGCAGAAACCTTCGCCTTCGAGCAACTCGGCGAGTTCCAGCAGTGCGTCCTCTTCGTCGTCCACGAGAAGCAGTTGTTGGCGTGGGGGTGGGGAGGGACTCATAGGAAATACCTGATGCCGGGTGAAGTCATGAGTAGGCGGCCACGTTGATCATGTCATGTGCTGATCAGTGTAGAACATCAGGAGCCAGAGGGCAGGGCAGCCTGGATTTTAGTAAAGATGGCAGTGATCCCACCCTGGATACTGCTACTGAAACCAATGATGATAACCGCGACCATGGCAGCGATGATTGCGTATTCGATACCCGAGGCGCCTTCTTTGTCGCGCATGAACTTGCTGATGCGGATCTGCGCGTTGACCATGAGTTTCATGAAGGACATGCGAACCTCTCCTTAGCGCTGTGCGAACGCTGCTACCTCAGTTTTTGCGACGTAGTTCCCTTCCACAGCAGCATCGACAACATCCTGACGGCCCACAACTGTAAGAAAGCGTTAGTACTAAAGTAGGTATTCGCGGTTCCGCGTCAACAAGTCGTTGTTTTTACAACCCGCCAACGTTTGCGGTGATTTTGTTCGTCCCAGTAATGGCGTTTCGTCCTACCTCTACTACCTTGAAATAGCGAAATAGTTTCACGCACTTAACACCGGCGCATGGCCAGACTTCGGAAGGCAGACGGTTTAAAGGCATAAGGAGGCGCCCTCGATGAGTAGTCGATTCACGATGATCCTGGCCGGCCTTTTTTTGGTGGGCGCACTGGTAGCCGGGTATTGGGGCATCGTGCTCAGCAAGCCTGCCGTGCCTCCCCCCGCGCCGGTGGTGGCCGAACCGGTGGCTGCCGAGCCGGCACCTGCGCCAGCGCCGCCGGACCTGTTGCAACCGCTGGTGGTGCTGGCGCACGAAGTACCGCCCTATACCCCTCTCACGGCTGCAGACCTTGCCGTGGAGCGTGTTCGCGTTGCCCCGCCGGGCAGTTTCGCCAGTGTCGACAAGGTCGTGGGCCGCTCAACCTGGCGTGCGTTGCCCGCCGGTACCTGGCTAAGCGACGACGCCTTCAGCCCGGGCGGCCCATTGGCGCGCATGATCCGCCCTGACGAACGCGCGTTGGCCGTGGCCGTGGATGAGGTCATTGGCGCCGCTGGGCAAATGGCCCCTGGCGACTATGTGGACGTGATGCTGTACCTGCGCCAGGAACAGAGCAACCCAGCGGCCTCGGCACAGGTGGTGATCCCTGCGGTACGAGTATTGAGCATCGGCGATCAGCTTGGCCTGGCGAACGATGGGCACCCGGCCTCGCCGGGCGCGGCCAATGACAGCAAGAACACCCGAGGCGCGCGCACCGTTGTGCTGGCGGTGCCGCAAGCCCTGGTCAGCCGGCTGATGCTGGCGGCCCAGGCTGGCACCTTGCGCCTGGCCGTGCGCAGCGCCGAGGAAAAGCGCCTGGCTCGCTATTGGGCCAACCAGGACGACGCGGCGCCCGCGGTGGAAAGTACCAACCGGCAGTTGCTGCAGTTCAGCCAACTTGCCTTGAGCAACCCGACACCGCAGCGTACGGCGCAGGGCGAAAGCCCCGCTCGGCGCGGCATGGAAGTGATACGCGGCAACCAGCCTGCCAACCAGGCCACTGCGCAAACGCCCTGAATACAGCAAGGATGCCTTGAATGAGCTGTCGTACCGTGCCGGTTTTCCAGCGATTGATCTACAGCGTGCTGCTGGCGGGGTTCTGTGTGCCCGGGGCGCAGGCCGCCGCGGCAGGCTGCGCGCAACTGTCGGCGTTGCCCGGCGTGTTTGAAGTGCAGCAGGGCTTGCAGAATGAAATGCACAGCCCGGTCGCCATCACCCGCGTGGCCGTCGGTGACCCGAAAATAGCCGACGTGCACCCCACGGGGGACACCGGTTTCCTGCTGACCGGCGTGGCCCAGGGTACTACCAGCCTGATGGTATGGACCGCCTGCGCCAGCGCGCCGCGGCAAAGCATGGTATTCGTGCGCGGCACCGCGACCGCCGGCCTCGACGCCCACGGCGGCCCACCTTCGCAGGACGTCGACTTGCCCAGCCAGGTGCAGACTGATATCCGTTTCGTGGAGGTCAGCCGCACCAAGCTCAAGGAAGCCAGCACCTCGATCTTCGGCAAGGGTTCCAACTTTCTTTTCGGCTCGCCCAATACCGTCACCGGCACCGTGGCCCCCGGCGCCATCGGCGACGTGGCAGGCGCCGCCACCCTGGCCAGCGGCAGCTTCAACATCGCCTTCGGTGGCGGCAAGGTGCTGGGCCTGATCAACGCCCTGGAAAGCAGCGGCTTCGCCTACACCCTGGCACGCCCCAGCCTGGTGGCGCTGAGCGGCCAGAGCGCGAGTTTCCTAGCCGGTGGCGAGGTGCCTATCCCGGTACCCAGCAGCGGCAGCAACAACATTTCCATCGAATACAAGGAATTCGGTATTCGCCTGACGCTCACGCCTACGGTGGTCAGCGGTGACCGCATCTCCCTGAAGGTCGCACCCGAGGTCAGCGAACTGGACTACACCGGCGGCATAACCATCGCCGGCACCACGGTGCCGGCCCTGAACGTGCGCCGTACCGACACCAGCGTGTCCCTTGCCGACGGCGAAAGCTTCGTGATCAGCGGGCTGATCAGCAACAAGACCACCTCGGACGTGAGCAAATTCCCGGGGCTGGGCGACATCCCCGTGCTGGGCGCGTTTTTCCGCACCTCGTCCATCAGCCGCGAGGAGAAAGAGTTGCTGATGGTGGTCACCCCGCACCTGGTCAGGCCGCTGGCCGCCGATGCGCGCCTGCCCAACCTGCCCGGCGAGAACCTGCACAACTACGACCCCAACTGGTACCGCATGTACTTCCTCGAAAACGGTGACTTCGACCGCATGAGTGGGCTGTCCAAATGAGCCAGAGCCTGAGCCAGACCTTTCTTGCCATCACCCGCAACGACGGTGACCTGGAGTGGCTGCAGGGCGCCCTGGCGCCCCTGGGCCAAGTGGTGGGTGCCGCCAGCGGCAGCCTCGACGAACTGCTGGCGCTGGTGGACGTGACCTTCGCCAGCCTGGTGTTCATTGGCCTGGACCGCGACCAGGTGAGCAACCAGTGCGCGCTGATCGAAGGCGCCCTTGAGGCCAAGCCGATGCTGGCGGTGGTGGCCCTGGGCGACGGTATGGACAACCAGCTGGTGCTCAACGCCATGCGCGCCGGCGCCCGCGACTTCGTCGCCTACGGCTCGCGCTCCAGCGAGGTGGCGGGCCTGGTGCGCCGGCTGAGCAAGCGCCTGCCACCCGTGGCCACCAACCCCAACCTCGGCGCCCTGACCGTGCTGTATGGCGCCCAGTCCGACGGTGACGGCGCCCTGTTGGCTGCGCACCTGGGCCTGGTGGTGCACCGCAGCAAGCAGCACACGCTGCTGCTGGACCTGGGCCTGCCCCACGGTGCCAGCCTGGCGATGCTCAACCTGGAAACCACCTTCCACTTCGGCGACGCCCTGCGCAACCTGCGGCGCCTGGACGGTACCATGATCGACAGCGCCTTCCCGCGCTCACCCTCGGGCATGAGCATCCTTGCCTACGGCGAAAACGACGAACCGCTGGAAGCCACCAGCGCCGCCGAGCTCTATATGCTGCTCAGCGCCTTGCGCCAGCACTTCCAGCACATTGTCGTGAACCTCATGGGCCAACCGGACAGCGAGGCGCTGCGCACCTTCGTCAGCCACTGCGACAAGTTGCTCTGGTACACCGACCAGAGCGTGGTGGAGTGCCGGCGCAACCTGGCGGTGCTCAACCTGTGGCGCGAGAAGGGCATGAAACTGCAACACGCGCGCCTGCTGGTGGACCGCTACCTGCGCGCCGTGGCCCCCGATTCCGACGCCCTGGGCAAAAGCTATGGCTTGCCGGTGCTGTCGGTGCTGCCGTTCAGCCCCGAGATCCGCATGAACGCCAAGAACCAGGGCATCAGCCTTTTTGAGCTGGCGCCACGGGAAACCCTGACCAATGGCCTCAAGGCCCTGGGCGAACGCCTGGCCAAGCGCTCTGAAGCGGTCAAGCCGCCGGGCGCTGGCTGGTTCAACCGGCTGTGGGGGAACAAGGAATGAGCGAGAAACTGTTCGGCGGCCCGCGCGGCCAGACGTCCAGCGGCGACCCTCAGGGCCTCAAGCTGGTACTGCACCGCTTCATCATCGATGCCATCGAAGAGTCCGGCAAGAACCTGCTGGAGGGCTCGCGCGCGGTGTTGGCGCAGTTCGTCATGGACCGGGTCGGCGACTACATCGCCCGCCGCCACCTGGCGGTGTCACGCTATGAAATGGAGCGCCTGGCCGAGGAACTGGTGGATGAGCTCACCGGCTTCGGCCCACTGGAAGTGTTGCTGCGCGACCCCAACGTCACCGAGATCCTGGTCAACGGCCCCCACCGGGTGTTCGTCGAGCGCCAGGGCGTGTTGCACCACACCGACCTGCGCTTCATCGACTCGCACCACGTGGAACGGGTGATGCAGCGCATCCTCGCGCCCCTGGGCCGGCGCCTGGACGAATCCTCGCCCATGGTGGATGCCCGGCTGCCCGACGGCAGCCGGGTCAACGCCATCATCCCGCCCATCGCCCTGGACGGGCCGTGCCTGTCGATCCGCAAGTTTCGCAAGGACATGCTCAAGAGCGCCGACCTGATGGCTACGCAGACCATCGACCAGGCCATCTACGATTTCATCCAGGAGGCGGTGGGCAAGCGCTGCAACATCCTGGTCAGCGGCGGTACCGGCACCGGCAAGACCACCATGCTCAATATCCTCAGCCAGCTGATCAACCCCCATGAACGGCTGGTCACCATCGAGGACGTCGCCGAACTGCAACTGGACCACCCGCACGTGGTGCGCCTGGAAACCCGCCCGCCCAATGCCGAGGGCCACGGCGAGGTGAAGTCCGCCGACCTGATCCGCAACGCCCTGCGGATGCGCCCTGACCGCATCATCCTCGGCGAGATCCGGGGTGTGGAAGTAGTGGATGTGCTGACCGCCATGAACACCGGCCACGACGGCTCCATGAGCACCGTGCACGCCAACAACGCGCAGGACGCTTTGCTGCGCCTGGAAACTCTGGTGGGCCTGACCGGCCGCACCGTGGCCGAGAAAACCCTGCGGCAGATGATCGTCGCCGCGCTGGATGTGGTCATCCAGCTCACCCGTCGGCCCGACGGTCGCCGGTGCGTGAGCGAGGTGGTGGAGGTGGTGGGCGTGCGCGATGACGTGTACGTCACCAACACCCTGTTCCGCCTCGACCGCCAGACCGGCTATGGCTTCGTGCGCGAGGCCATCAACCCCGCGGGTGACAAGCTGCGCCGCGACACCTTCAGCCACGCGCATTGAGAGGGCCGCAGGCATGATGGCGGCAATCGTGATGGGCGTGCTGAGCCTGGGGCTGCTGGGTTTGTCGGTGCGGTTCTTCGTGACCGGGCTGCGCCGCACGGGCGACAAGCGCGTGCTCGAACGGCTGGGCCAGGGCCAGGTGGTCGCGCCCAGCGAGCGGCCGTGGATGCGCTGGCTGGAGCGCCGTTTCCTGCGTGCCGGGCTGGGGCGGCCCAACGATCGCATTGGCATCTTCCTCGCCATCTGGGGCGTGCTGGTGCTGCTGGGCACCTTGTCTGGCGAATGGTTTGGCGTGTTGCTGATGGTGGTGATCCCACCCATGGGGCTGCGGCTGTATGTCAGCTGGCGCTACCGCCGCCGGGTTCAGCGCATGATTCAGCAACTGCCATCGTTGTTGGACTACACCGTGCGCAGCCTGAAGTCCGGGCGCACCCTGGCCGACGCGGTGCTGGGCGCCATGGAGGCCAGCAATGACCCGTTGCGCGAGGCCATGGCCCGGGTTGAGCGCAACGTGCGCCTGGGGGTGGCCCTGGATGAGGCCGTTGAGGATTTCGCTGAATTGTACGAACGCGATGAATTCAGGCTGTTTGCCTTGGGCCTGCGCATCAACCAACGGTTCGGCGGCAATGCCAGCGAGCTGCTGGAAAACCTGATCAAGCTGATTCGCGAGCGCGAGCAGGGGGCCAGGCAGTTGGCGGCCATGACCGGCGAGACGCGGATGACTGCGGTGGTGCTGGCGGGCTTGCCGGCCCTGTTGGCCGGCTACTTCCTGCTCACCAATCCCAGCTACCTGAGCCGAATGTGGCATGACCCCAGCGGTCAGCACCTGCTGATCGCCGCCATGGTCCTGCAGCTCACGGGCTGCCTGGCGCTGTGGCGCATGCTGAGGAGTATCTGAAATGGCGATGTTGCTCAGCGCGTTGCTGCTATTGCTGGCGGCCGGCATGTTGGCTAACCAGTTTGTCGAGCAGCGCCGTCGTGAGCGGCTGGTGGAGCGCCGCTTGCGCGGCGAAGCCGACGTGGACCGGCGCATCGGGGGGCTTTGGCAGCGCCTGGGCGACAGCCGCCTGGGCCAGCGTGCCGTCAGCCTGGACAGCGAAACCCAGGCACTGCTGGACCGCATCGGCTGGCGCAAGGCTAGCCAGCGGTCCCAGTTCGCCGCCTGGCAGGTGGGGACGCCCCTGGTGGCGCTGGTACTGGTGTGGTTAGTGCAGACCGTGTTTTTTTTACCGGTGAGCCATGAGGTGGTCGCCCCGGTGTTCGCCCTGGGGTTGGGTTATATCCTGCCCAAGCGAGTGCTGGCGTGGGCAGCCAGGCGCCGCCAGCAGCAAGTGGCGCGCGAGATATCGACCTTCATCCCCTTGCTGCGCATCCTTTTCGAGTCGGGCCTGGCCGTGGAGCAGGCGCTGCGGGTGTTGACCAATGAATCCGAGGGCCTGTTGCCGGTACTCAGCAGCGAGTTGCGCCTGGTGCTGAACCGGGTCGATTCGGGCCTGGAGTTGGGCGAGCAATTGGACGTCGCCGCACGCTTGCTTGCCGTGGACGAATTCACCGATACCTGCGTGATTCTTCGCCAACTGATCAACCAGGGTGGCGGTGCGATGAAGTCGCTGCTCTCGCTCAAGCAACTGCTGGATGACCGTCGCCTGACGACCCTGCAGGAATACATCTCCAAGTTGTCGGGAAAGATGTCGGTGGTGATGATGGTCTTTCTGTTCCCGGCCTTGTTGATCGTACTTGCCGGGCCTGGGCTCATGGCCATTTCCCGGGCCTTTGGCAAATGAACCTGACTTTGGAGCTTCACGGATGAAAGCACTGTTACTGGCCACCCTGCTGCTCGCCCTGACAGGCTGCGCCGCCGATGGCCGCTTCGATTTGCAGGCCCTCAACGGCAAGCCCGGGCAATGCCCCAAGCCTACGCCCGAGCAGGACCTGTCGCTGAACCTGGCCGATGACATGGCCAACGAAGGCCGCCTGCACGCCAGCCTGGCCAACCTGGAGGGGCTGCCCGACAACCTGGTGCAGGTGCGCGTGCGCAAGGCGCGGGTGATGCGCCTGCTGGGGCGCAGCGAGGCTGAGCCCCTGTACCGCGGGCTGCTGGGCACCTGCATGGCGGCCGAGGGCGAGCACGGCCTGGGCCAGCTGGCAGCCGCCAAGGGCGACAATGGCCTGGCCATGAGCCATTTGCAGCGCGCGGCGCGGCTGTCACCCACCGACGAGAAGATCCGCAATGACCTGGGCGTGGTCTACCTCAACCAACTGCGCCTGGACGATGCGCGCTTCGAGTTCCTGACCGCCATGGAGCTCAAGCAGGGCGACAACCTGGCGGCACTGAACATGGTGACGTTGCTGATCTACCAGGACAAATGGCAGCAGGCCGCCGAACTGACGACCCGCGCCAACCTCACCCCCGAGCAGGTCGCGGAGGCCCAGGCGCGCGCCGACAAACTCAGGACCGGCGGCAAGGTGGTCGCCACCATCGCGGCACCGGTCTCACCGGTCAAATAGTCAGGAGGCAGCATGGCAATCAAGGCATTGGCAGTCATGATGGTGCTGGGCGCAAGCCCGGCCTGGGCCATCGAGCCCGGCCCGGCGTCTGCGGCGCAGCAGGGCACCGAGCAGTGGTTGCAGCTGCAAAGCAGCGGCCAGGTGGCCTCGCGCAACCCCCAGGCCACCACGGCGGTGGAGCATGAGGCGGCGATGCAGCGCTGGCTGGACAGCTACAAGCTGAAGATTCCGCAGTGGTACACCGCGGACGACTCCGGAAAAATCAGCAAGTAGCCTCAGTAGGCGCTGGCCCGCTGCCGCTGGTTGGGCGCCAGGGCCAGGGCCAGTTGCGTGCGGTTGTGCATGTGGGTCAGGCGCAGCACCTGGCTCACGTAGAGTTTGACGGTGTTCTCGGTAATGCCCAGCTCGCAGGCGATCTGGTAGTTGGTCTGGCCCCTGCCCACCAGTTGCGCCACGGCCATTTGCCGCGGCGACAGCTGGTCGAAGCCGGCAGGCATCACCCGCGCCGCTTCAGCTGCCGGCGCTTCCAGCGCCTGCTCGCGCAGGGGCGCGCGCACCTGTTCAAGGTCCTGGTACAGGTCATTGATGGAGCTGGCGAGGAACTGCAGTTTTTCGTTCAGGTGGCCAAGGTGCTGGACGGTCTGCTGCCGGCTCGCCAGGTTGGCCTCGTGGCGCTGCAGGCCCTCCAGCAGTTCGTCGATATCCACGGGCTTCTGGTAATAGTCGACGAACCCTTCGCGTAGCGCCTTGATCACATCCTGCTTGTCGGCGCGCCCGGTCATCATGATGGGCTCGAACGGGCGCCCTTTGCCCGCCACGCGCTTGAGTTGCTGGACCAGTTCGATGCCGTCCAGGCCGGGCATGTGCAGGTCGCACAGCACCAGGCCGATGGCGGGGTCGCGGGTAAAACATTCCAGCGCCTGCTGGCTGCTGAGGCTGGGCACGCACTGGTAACCGCTGGTCTCCAGCAGCTCGCAGAGCAGTTCGACGATCTCGGGTTCATCGTCGACGACCAGCACTCTGACGGACGAGACGCGCTTGTTCACGAGCAACTCCCTGTTGGCAACCTGATAGGCCCGGTCTCTTTGAGTAGTGGCACATGATGGCCAGTCACTACCTTCTGACGTTAGCCCTACTTTCCGACTAAGTACATAGGTGCACGCCTATTTATCGATCAGTGGATCCAAAAAAGCGACGCCAGGAAGCCGGCGAGCAGGAATGGCACAAAGGGTGGCTTGACCTGGGGATCCGGCTGCAGGTTCTGCAGGCGTTTGCGCAGCCGTGGGCTGAGGCGTTTCCATACACGGGGGCCCAGCAGCATCCAGGCGATCATGGTCACCCCGGCGCCTATGAACGTGGCCAGCACATGCATGCGGTCGGTGGCCAGGGCCAGGGCCCACAGCAATTTGACGTCACCTGCGCCCAGCCGGCCGCTGATGTAGCCGGGCAGGGTCAATACCATGGCGATGGCCAGTGCCAGGCCGGCTTCCTCGGCGGTGCCGCCCAGCCACGTGTGGCCGCTGTAGAACAGAAAGAACAGCGCGAACAGGGCTCCGCCCAAGGTCAGTCCGTTGGCAATCTGCCGGTGGCGGATGTCCTGTTCGGCGCAGAGGGTAAACCAGATCAATAGTACTAGGCTTGGCATCCGGTAAAAAACGTCCCTTTTCGTCGAATGATTCTATGCTCTAACACAGGTGTACTGTCAGGGTAGACGCGATCATGAATGCAAGCCTCCCCCACAAGCAAAAAGGTGCGGCCGCGATTGAATTCGCCCTGGTCTTCATCCTGTTTTTCGCGGTGTTCTACGGGGTTGTGGCTTACAGCTTGCCATTGCTGATGGTGCAGTCATTCAACGAGGCGGCGGCTGAGGGCGTGCGCCAGGCGGTGGCGGTGGACCCCACGACCACGGGCACCGGGTATGCCGCGCTGGTGAGGTCCACGGCGACAGGCAAGGCGTTCGCCGCCCTGACCTGGTTGCCCACGGCGTTGAATTTTTCCCAGAGCTACATCACCGCGGACTACGCTGGCGCGGGTAACACTCTCACGGTTTACATCAAATACCCTTCCAGCAATATCAACAACGTCTTGCCGTTCCTGACCTTGCCTGGCATCGGTCAGGTGCCGAACCTGCCAGCCACAATCACCGTCTCCTCGAGCATCTTCCTTTGAGTGCCGGCGAGAAGCTGTTCGGGCGCTGGCGCTCGCAGCCGCCGCCCGTGCTGCCGGTGGCGCTGGAAGTGGCGCCCCAGGTGGCCAGCGGCCTGCAACTGCTGCTCGACCCCCAGGGCCAGGTGCTGCGCCTCAGTGGCCCCCTGCGCCACCAGCTGGCCGCAGCGGCCAGCGCCGACCGCCGCCTGGCCAACTACCTGCAGCCCAACAGCCGCCTGGTGGTGGAGGGCGAGCCGGCGGACTGGCAGGGCCAGACCCTTGACCTCGACTTCAAGGCCGCCGACGGCACCCTGCACACCCGCGGCTGGGTGCAACACCAGGCGGAAGGCTGGGTGCTGCAGGTGTTCGACGTTGGCGACCTGCTGGCCGAGCGTGGCCAGCAGCAGGCGCACGGCCAGTTCCAGCGCCTGCTGGCACAGATCGCCGAGCGCCTGCGCCTGAGCAGCCTGGAGCGCCTGGACGAGGTGATCGCCGAGCAACTGCACGGCATCGCCAGCCAGTGCCAGCTGCCGGGCGTGGCACTGCTGCTGCGTGCCGGCGAGGCGGCCCAGTGGCAGGTGTTCAGCGACTGGTTGCGCCCCGGCGAGCTGACCCTGTGGCCCGCCGAACCGCGCTTGAACCGCAGCCTGCCCGGGCTGGACAGCCATGGCGTGCTGGACAGCGACCTGCTGGCGCCGGCCCAGGGCTGCCTGGTGCCGTACCGCGAAAACCACGGCGTCGCCGCCTGGCTGCTGTGCGCGCTGCCGCCCACGGGCGTACCTGTTGCGCTGAAAGAACATGGCCAGGCGCTGTTCGCGGCGCTGGCCGGGCCGGTGTTGGCACGCCTGGCCGAGCGCGGCCATCGCCACCAGCTCGAGCGCCTGGAAACCCTGCAAGGGCTGATGGGCACCGGTTGGTGGGAGTTCTTCCCCGAACGTGACAGCCTGCAGCTGGCCCCCGGCCTGGCCCAGGCCCTGGACGCCCCGCAACAACTGCCGCTGCAGGACTGGCTGGCGCTGATCCACCCGGCCGACCGCGCCGAGCTGCAAAGCCGCCTGCGTGACGTGCAGCGCGGCCACGAGCTGAGCCTCAGCGTGCGCCTGCACAAGGGCGACCCGCCGCTGTGGTTCCGGGTGCAGGGCCGCGTGCTGGAGGGCGACCGCATCCGCCGCGTGGTGGGCATGATGCTCGACATCAGCGACATCAAGAACCAGCAACAGCAGGCCGCCGCCGCCCACAAGCGCCTGGACAACGTGATCGCCAGCTCGCCGGCGGTCATCTACGTGCAGCGCTACGCCGAGGGCGCGCTGCAACCCACCTTCTTCAGCGACAGCCTGCGGCCGCTGCTGGGCTGGGCCCTGGAAGACTGCCAGGACGGCGAGATGGCCCAGTGGGTGCACCCCGACGACCGCGACGGCTACTTCCAGCGCACCCGCCAACTGCTGCGCGAAGGCGCGGTGCGCAGCCGCTACCGCCTGCGCGACCGCCAGGGCAATTACCACTGGGTGCTGGATGAAGCGCGGCTGCTGCGCGATGACCTGGGCATGCCCGTGGAAGCCGTTGGCCTGTGGCTGGACGTGACCGAAGCCACCGTCGCCAGCGAGCTGGTGCGCCAGAGCGAGGAGCGCTATCGCATCCTGGTGGAAGACTCGCCGGCGATGATCTGCCGCTACCGCCCCGACCTGACCCTGACCTTCGGCAACCAGCCGCTGGCCAAGTACCTGGAGTGCAGCACCGAAGAGCTGCCGGGCATCAACCTGGGCAACTGGCTGTCCACCGAACAGCGCGACGCCTTCGTGGCGCGCCTGGCCACCCTGACCCCGCAGCAACCGGTGAGCGCCGCGGAAATCGCCCTGCAACTGCCCGGCCGCGAGCATGCCTGGTGGGTGTGGTCCGACCGTGGCGTGTTCGACGAGCGCGGGCAGTTGATCGAGATCCAGGCCGTGGGCCGCGACAACACCGAGGTGCGGCGCACCCAGCAGCAGCTGACCCAGAGCGCGAAAATGGCCACCCTCGGCGAGATGGCTACCGGCCTTGCCCACGAGATCAACCAGCCGCTGAACGTGATGCGCATGGCCATCGTCAACGTGCTCAAGCGCCTGGGCAACGGCGACGTGCAGATCGACTACCTGCAGGACAAGCTCAACCGCATCGACGCCCAGGTGCAACGCGCCGCGCGGGTGGTGGACCACATGCGGGTGTTCGGCCGCCGCTCGGAAATCGAGATGCAGCTGTTCAACCCCAAGGTGGCGGTGGAGGGCACCTTGTCGCTGCTGGCCGAGGGCATGAAAGGCAAGGGCGTGGAACTGCGCGTGCCGGAAATTACCCTGGAGGTGGTGGTGCGCGGCCACGTCGACCAGCTGGAACAGGTGCTGATCAACCTGATGGTCAACGCCCGCGACGCGCTGCTGACCAAGCGCGAGGGCAACCGCGAACTGGAACCCTGGATCGAAACCACCGCCGAGGCCGACGACGAGCGCGTGCGCCTCTACGTGCAGGACAACGGCGGCGGCATCCCACCGCGCCTGCTGGAGAAAATCTTCGAGCCGTTCTTCACCACCAAGCCGGTGGGTGTCGGCACCGGGCTGGGGCTGTCGGTGAGCTACGGCATCATCGAGAACATGGGCGGCCGCCTGAGCGTAACCAACACCGACGAAGGCGCACGCTTCTGCATCGAACTGCCCATCGCCCACCCCGAATAACCGCGCGCCCCCGGACGCCGCCTGCGGCAGCTGCTACGCCGCTCCCTGTAGCAGCGGCCGCAGGCCGCGTCAGAGCACGAGCTGCGCCCGGCCGGTCTGGCAGGTGAGGTTGGCGCCGACCTGGACTTGGGTAAGGTCGATGCCTAAGGAACTCAACAGTTGATTCAACAAAGGATCCAGCAGAGGGCTAAGCAGTCCTTGGATCACCGGGAGCAAGAGGCTATTGAGCGTACCAAGTAAGCTCGAGACAGTTACCAGCAAATCGCCCAGCAAATTGCTAGTTACTGGTTTGTAAGCTTGTACTTGAATGCCAGAAATTGTACTGGCCAGGCTGTTCACGATACTGCTGTTACTCAGCGTCAAATAGCTGGGGGTCAAACCTACGTTCGGCGGGGCACTCGCACTATTGAAAATGAGGTCAGTGGTATTTCCAGCCACAGTGGTATTCACAAGAATACCAAGGCCCCCGCCAGTGCCAGCCGTCCTTGGGCCACAGCTGCCGATCCCAAGAACTTGGTGACAGGTCTTTGTTCCGATATCGATAATGCGCAATGGATTCACGACCATGTCAGTCGAGGAAGAAAATGCAGTGCTGGCGTCAATTTGACCGATTTTTAGCGTCGCCGCGGATGTGAGGGTATGAGCAGTAATTGACTTGTTAGACGTACAGCTGAACGCCGTTATATAGCTTTGAGCACTTGCCAATTCCAGCCCAATATCAATTTCAGGCGATGGCATGGGCAGTAGGTCCAACTGCTCACAACCGGCCCCCAGCAAGCAGGATACTGCGTTAAGAGTTGCGACCAGATTTAGCTGGAGCAAACTGCCAAGAACGTTTGCCAATGATGAAACCAGGTCGGTGAGTAAAGTGGTCAACCCTGAAAGGGAAGTAAGTACGGGAAGATTTACTGAGACCAAGGCCCGAACTTGAGCAGTTTTTACATAAATTCGATTTGGGTTATTCAGTGTTGGATCGGCCACCGCGAGAGTGGGGTTCCCTATGGCGGAAAGCTGCGGCGGCTCAATAACCTTAATTCGCGTAGTGACATTGGCCAAGCCCAAGACGCTTACTGGTAGTGTTGCGCTCACGGAGCTCGCGCTATTGGCCAGCTGAACAAAGCTCTGAATAAGTTGGAAAAGTTGAATGTTGGCGTTTAGTCCAGCGGTTGTTGCGCCTGACTGGAGTTGCAAGAGGCTGCCCAAGGTCACATTTGGCACATTGATAGCTGCCGATTGTATAGCGGCCAAGCTAGTGGTGATGGTGGCGGTATTTCCGCTCTGCGGTAGTACGTCAATAGCGGCCTGCACCAGTTGTCCAACCGAGACGTTGGTAGCCAGCAATTGAGTGTAATTACCTGCACTGACACCAAGGTTAAGCGCTAACCGGTTGAGGTAGCTCAGCAGATTGACGTCTGTTGTAATCAGTCCGTTCCAGCCGTCCACACTTAAATTTACGTTTCCTCCCAAAAGTCCGGAAAATAAGGGATTGAGGATGCTGGATTGCGCAGTATTCACCGTCGCCAAGGTACTGCGAATACTCAACTGCGCCAAAGGATTCCCCACATACCCCGCCGTAGCAGTAGCCCGCAACACCGTATTGGCATTGAACCCCCCACCCGCCACCATCCCCCACAACCCCGCCGCCACGCTGGTGGCCACCGTTTCATTGGCCACTACCTGTATCGCCTGGGTGGCCGTGGCGTTGGCGGTGAACGCGCGCAGGTTGTTGCTGCCGGTGCTCAAGGTGCCGCAGGTGACGGTGAGGGTGTTGCCGGTGCCGACGGTTAAGCCGTTGCGGGCGGCGCTGGTGGTGGCTTGGGTGAGGGCGTTGACGCCGGTGCCGCTGCACACGGCGTTGAGGTTGGAGGCTTCCAGGGCGGCGGCGTCGACCACGCGCTGCAATTTGCGCTGTTCCAGGTACAGGCGGCCGCTGTCGATGACCAGCAGCATGAACAACAAGGCCATGCCCAGGGTGATGGCGGCCATCAGGCCGATCGCACCGCGTTGCCGGTACGGGTAAGCAAAGCGCGGGACCATCGAGCACTCCTTGCCGACACTGTCACATCCAGTGGGTGTGTTTCAGCGTAGCAGCCGGTGGCGTGCTTGCACCCGTAGCAGCGGCCAAAGGCCGCGTCCCGCCGTGACACGGTCCGGACGCGGCCGGTGGCCGCTGCTACGGGGGTTATTTTGGCGGGTAGGTGGACAGCACCTTGGTCACGGTCTTCTGGATGGCCGCGGTGCGCTCGGCGGGGCTGGGCGGGTAGCTGTTCATGATCTGCTCGGAACTGCCGCGCCACACCAGCTTGCCGTCGTGGCCGTCCAGCAGGTCGACCTGGATGGTGGCCACCTTGTAGTCGACGCTGCGGGTCTCGTTGTACATCGGCCCGCCCCAGTAGCCTCCCCAGTAACCGCCCCAGGCGCCACCGTAGTTGGTGGTGATCTGCTGCTGGCGGTTCTCGACGATCAGGTAGGTCTGCACGCTGAGGTCACCGCGGGCCCCGGCCTGGGCGGGGCGCAGGCCGCGCTGGTCGAGTTCGCTGGCCACCGCTTCGCGGATGCGCTGCTCGGTGAGGTCACTCTTGATGCGCGGGTCATCGGGGCGGTACTGCAGGGCCGGTTCCTTCCAGCTCCAGCTGCGGTAGGCACCGAAGTCACGGCTGGCGTCGAAGTCGTGGTTGACCTGGTTGCTTTCGCAGGCGCTGAGCAACAGCGCCACCACTGACAGTAAAGCAAGACGGCGGAACATGATGATGTTCTCCAGTTACCTAGCGTGGGGGGTAGGCCGCGAGGGCCTTGTTCACGGCGCCGCGCAAGGCGTCGCCGCGTTGGCTGATGCTGCCTTGGCCGTCTGTCTCTGCGCTGGCGCTCCAGACCGGTTGCCCGGTGGCGCCGTCGAACAGGTTGATGCGCACCACCATGACCTGCACCTCATAGGTGCGCACTACAGGAGGATAGCCGCCGTAGGGCCCATAGGGACCGTAACCGGGGCCCGGGCCGTAATCTTCCTGCACCTGGCGCAGGCGCTTCTCCATGCGCACGTCGGTGCTCACCAGCAGGTCCGCCGGGCCGTTGCGCGCCGGGCGCAGGCCGCGCTGGTCGAGGCCCTCGCTGACGGCCTCGGCGATCTGGTCGGACTCAGCCAGCGGGCTGCCCGGCGGCGGCTGGTGGTTGAACCAGGTCCAGCTGCGGTAGCTGGCAAAATCCCGCGGCTGCGCCGGGTAGGCGCTGCGGTCGAAGGTCTGCGCCGCCTGCGGGGGTGCTGGCGGCAGCGGGTTGGAGCTGGCGGTGTAGGGGTTGGGGCTTTCGCAGCCGGCCAGGGCCAGCACGATCAGACTCAAGGCAAGTGGGCGGTACATGGTGATCTCCACAGCGTCAGACGGGACGGCAGATCCAGTGCAGATAGCGGCCAAGGCCCGCGTACGCCGGGTGGCGACGGTAGGCCAGTTCCATTTCCAGCAGGTCGTCCAGCGCCGCTTTCTTCTGGAAGTCGACCGGCATGTAATCGTGAAAAACCCGTACGCCGCTTCTGCTTTCGACCTGCCAATGGCCGTCGAGTTGCGCCTGCAGTTCGCGTGGGTCCAGAGGCATTTGCGGGGTGAGGCTCTGTTTTTCACCGGCCATGTCGTTGCTGCGCAGCTTGCGGAAATGGCCTTTGAGCAGGTTGCGATACACCAGCGCGTCGCGGTTGTAGAACGCCAGCGACAGCCAGCCGCCCGGTGCCACCAGGCTGCGCAACACCGGCAGGATGGTGAACGGCTCGGCCAGCCATTCCAGCACGGCGTGGCAGATCACCAGGTCGTACTGCTCGCTCAGCAGGCCGGGCAGGTCCTGCCACGGTGCCTGGATGAAGGTGGCGGCCAGGCCGGCCTCGGCGAAACGCTGGCGCGCGCCTTCGAGCATGGGCTCGGCGGGCTCGGCCAGGGTTACCTGGTGGCCTTGCTGGGCCAGCCACAGCGACATGTGGCCCAGACCGGCGCCAATGTCCAGCACCCGCAGCGGGCGCTGGGGCAGGGCTTCGGTCAGATCGGTCTGCAACACGGCCAGGCGGATGGCGCCCTTGGCGCCGCCGTAGATCTTTTCGGCGAAGCGGGTGGCCAGTTCATCGAAGTGACGGTCGCTCATTTGGCGAACCGCCGTTCGCTGTGGGCCAGTTTGGCGCGCACCACGGCGTCCATGTCCAGGCCCAGTTCGCTGCACAGCAGCAACAGATAGAGGACGATGTCGCCCACTTCCTGGCCGGCGTGCTCAAGCTTGTCCGCCGGCAGCTGGCGCGACTGGTCTTCGCTCAGCCATTGGAAAATTTCCACCAGCTCGGCCATTTCGACGCTGGCGGCCATGGCCAGGTTCTTGGGGCTGTGGAAACCACGCCAGTCATTGTTGTCGCGGATGCGATGCAGGCGTTGGGTCAGTTCTTCGAGGTTCATGGGGCTCTCCTGTGCCTAAAGCTTGGGGCGCAGGCGCGCGGCGCGCAAGAGCAACGCGAATGAAAATCTGTATGGCGGCTGAAACCTGTGCAAATTCCCGGTGCGTGGTGCCTGGGACGCGGCCTGCGGCCGCTGCTACAGGATGACGTTGGGGCCCTAAAAACTCGCTGGCAAGCCAGCTCCCACAAAGACATTTGCTGCTACGGACCTCGTAGCAGCTGCCGCAGGCTGCGTCCGGCCCCGACGCGATGAATCCTGGAAACCGCGTTGGCTGTGACGCGGCCTTTGGCCGCTGCTACAGGATGACGGTGAGCCAGGTGGAGATGAGCAGCAGCACCGCCAGGGTGCGGTTCATGCGCTGCATGGCCCGGGGCGAACGCAGCCAGCGCGCGGAGCCTGCGCCCAGCAGTGCCCAGCAGCCCATGCACGGCAGTGACACCAGGAAGAATGCCAGCGCCAGCCACTGCACGGCCAGGCCCTGGGCGCTGAACACGCTGACTACCGCCAGGGCCATCATCCAGGTCTTGGGGTTCACCAGCTGCAGGCTGGCGGCGCTGGCCAGGCCCAGGCGGCGCTCGTCGTCGGCGTGCACGGCGGTTGCCGGCGCGGCCCAGATTTTCCACGCCAGCGAGGTCAGCCACAGCAGGCCGGCCACGGTCATGGCCGGTTTCACGTAGGGCAGGGTCATCAGCGTGCGGCCCAGGCCGGTGCCTACCGCCAGCACGATCAGCGCCGCCGCCGCACAGGCGCCGAGGATAATTGGCAGCACCGCGCGCAGGCCGAAGCGTGCGCTGTTGCTCAGCACCAGGATGTTGGTGGGGCCGGGGGTGATGGAAGCGACGAAGGCGAACAGCATGAAGGCGAGCATGGCAGGCTCCGAGAACGGGAAGTGGCCATGATCGGCGTTGCGCGGCGCTCAGTCTGGAAGGTTTGAGCAGCGCTTGCGGTATGCCGCCGGGGTCATGCCATAGGCGCGCATGAACCAGCGCCCCAGGTGGCTCTGGTCTGCGAAGCCCAGGTCGCTGGCCACGTCTGCTGGCCAGGCGCCCCCGGCCAGCAGGCGGCGGGCGCGGGCCAGGCGCAGCTGCACCAGGTAGGCGTGCGGCGGCAGCCCGAAGGCGGCCTTGAACGCGCGGGTCAGGCGGAAGCGGTCGACGCCGCAGGCGATGGCCAGTTCGTCCATGCCCAGGTCGCGGAAGCAGTTGCTGTGCAAATAATCGCGGGCGCGCTGGGCCACCAGCGGCAGGCGCGGGTCGCTGTTTTGGCGCTGGCGCCATTGGGTGTGGGTGGTCAGGCGTTCCAGCAGGCCGTCCAGCGCGCTCTGGCGCACGATGCGCAGTTCCTGGCCGTGCAAGGCGCTAAAGGCGAACAGCGCGGCGTGGGCCAGGCGCGGGTCCTGGGTCAGGGTCTCGGCGAAGCTCAGGGCGTGGTTGGCCGGGGCCTCCTCGAACAGGCTGGCCAGCTCGCGCTCCAGCCAGTGCGGGTCCAGGTACAGCATGCGGTAGGTGAAGCCGGCGTCGTCAGGGGCTTCGCCGTCGTGGATCTCGCCGGGCTCGATCAGGAAAATCTTGCCCGGCGTGCTGTCGTGCAGGGTGCGCCGGCAGTTGAAGCGCTGCACGCCCTGCTCGGTGACGCCCACCAGGTAGCTGTCATGCCAGTGCGGGTCGTAGGCATGACCTTTGTAGAAGTGGGCGCGCAGGGTTTCGATGCCGGTTTCCCGGTCCTGGGCCAGGTCGATCCAGTTGGATGGGTTCATGGGCCAAGCTTATCGCGCGCGCGCCGGGGGCTGTCTAGAAGCTTTGTGCAGCCCCTGGGCATCAGGCGACGGGCGACCAGCCGCCCTCCATGTGCAGCAGGTCGGCCTTGCCCTTGAGCTCGAACTGGCCGCTGGAGCCGCCGGTGCTGGCCCACAGGATCAGCTCGCTGGGCAGCCGCACCGGTTTGCGGAACTGCGCGTGTAGCTCGACGTTCGCCGCAGGCAGCTGCTCGCGCAACGCCGCCAGTGAGCGCGCCAGGCTCCACATGCCGTGGGCGATGGCCGTGGGAAAACCGAACAGCCGGGCGCTGGCGGCGCTCAGGTGGATGGGGTTGTAGTCGCCGGAGACCTTGGCGTACTGGCGGCCGCAGTCGTTGCCGGCGTACCAGCGCGAGTGCTCGATCAGCGGTGCCACGCTGGGCTGCAGTTCTGCCGGGGGCACGCCGTCCAATTTCACGCCTTTGCACAACATCACGCTGTGTTCCTCCCACAACGGCCCCAGGGCGTCGTCGACCTGGGTCACCAGGTCAAAGGTCGCGCCTTTTTCGTGCGGCTCGAGATTTTCCACATGCACGCTGGCGTGCACCCGGCTCAAGCCGCCCAGCGGTCGCAGCACGCGAATGCGATTGCTCAGGTGCACAAGCCCCAGCAAGGGGAAGGGAAACTCGTGGCTGGTCAGCAGCTGCATCTGCAGGGCGAAGGCCATCACGTGTGGATAAGTGGCCGGCAGCAGGCCGCTTTCGCCGAAGCCGCAGGCCTGGCGGTAGGCGGCCAGGCGCGGGTTATCCACTGTCAGCCAAGCGCGCAGGCCGGTGTCGGGCAACTGCGTGCCGCTGATCTTGCGGCGTAGCGCGGCGCGGGTGTACAGGCCCGACAGGCCGTCGACGCGGTCGAGGTCTTGCCAATGCACGCTCATGCTCAGGCCCCCACCACGCTTTGGCCGCACACGCGCAGCACTTGGCCATTGACCGCGCCGCTGCCCGGCTGGGCCAACCAGGCCACGGCCTCGGCGACGTCCTGGGGCAGGCCGCCCTGGCCGAGGGCGTTCATGCGCCGCCCGGCTTCGCGCAGGGCGAAGGGCATTTGCGCGGTCATGTGGGTCTCGATGAAGCCCGGCGCCACTGCGTTGATGCTGGCGCCACGGGCGGCCAGGGTGGGCCCGAACGCCTGTGCCAGGCCGATCAGCCCCGCTTTGCTGGCGGCGTAGTTGGTCTGCCCGCGGTTGCCGGCGATGCCGCTGGTGGACGACAGCAGGATGACCCGGCCGTGGTCCTTCAGGGTGCCGCTGTCGAACAGCGCCAGGGTCAGCAGGTGCGGGGCGTTGAGGTTCACCGCCAGCACCGAGTCCCAGTATTCGGGGGTCATGTTGACCAGGGTTTTGTCACGGGTGATGCCGGCGTTGTGTACCACCACATCGATGCCGTCGGGCAGGGCGGCGATCAACTGCTGCGCGGCGTCGCTGGCGCAGATGTCCAGGTCCACGGTGCGCCCGCCCAGGCGCGCGGCCAGGGCGTCGAGGTCGGCCTTGGCCTGTGGCACGTCCAGCAGCACCACCTCGGCGCCGTCGCGGGCCAGGGTTTCGGCAATCGCGGCGCCGATGCCGCGGGCAGCACCGGTCACCAGGGCCTTCTTGCCAGCCAGCGGTCGGGTCCAGTCCGCTACTTGGCTGGCACAGTGGCTGAGGCGCAGCACCTGGCCGTCGACATAGGCGCTTTTCGGCGAGAGGAAGAAGCGCAGGGCGCCTTCAAGCTCAACGTCATCGTCCAGCTGTAGCAGTTGCAGCACGCCGCCGTTGCGCAACTCCTTGGCCAGCGAGCGGCTGAAGCCCTCGATGGCCTTCTGCGCGATATGCGCGGCAGGCGCCAGGCCGTCGGGCGCGCGGCCCAGGATCAGCAGGTGGGCGCTGTTGTCGAGGCTCTTGATCAGCGGCTGGAAGAACTCGCGCAGCTGCTTGAGTTCGGCGCTGTCGCTGATGTGGCTGGCGTCGAACACCACGGCCTTTATCTTCGGGCCCAGGCCGGCAGTCCAGGCGGGCAGGCTGGTGTTGTCGGTGGCAAAGCCGAAGGCGCTGTCGGTGAGCCGCGGCGCCAGTTCGGCGACGTTAGCCGCCAAGGGGCCGCCGCCCACCACCAGGGTGCCGTCGATGGGCCGCAGGCGTCCGGCCTGCCAACGCTCCAGCCGGGCCGGCGTGGGCAACCCCACGGCGCCCACCAGGCGGCGGCCTAGGTCGGAATTGGCGAAGTCGATATAACGGTCGGACATGGAACGCTCTCCGGCAGATTGAGTTCAAAGTGTGGACCACGTTGACGACTTGGTCGTTCGGTCTGTTGACCGGCGTCTGATCCAGCCTTTGATCTGGCTTGCGATCTGCTGTTGATCTGGCTGTTGATCTGGCTGTTGATCTGGCTCTTGATCTTGATTGTATGCCCCGTAAAGCGCCCGGGCCGACTGGAGGTGTCGATCAACGGGCTGCCCGAAGGGCCGAGGCCGCAGGCCGAAGAGACGGTAACCCGCAGGCTTCTATAGCGGGTGCCGTCTGCCCGTTGAGCGGCGCCGGAAGGAGGGGACCCGTAGCGCAGCGGAGGGCCCAAGCAGGGGCAAGCGTTTTTTGCTTACTTTTTTTGGCGTCTGAAAAAAAGTGAGTCGGCGTAAGGCCGAAAAGGTGATTCTGCATCGCCCTCGGTAATGGATATGGTCACGGATTTAGCATCCCGCTTCGGCGATTTCGAACATATCCATTTTCGCGGGGAGACCACCGACCGTTTCGGCCTTACGCCGACTCACTTTTTGGCAGTCGCGGTACGTGTCAATGTACCTGTCGCCTAATTCCTGCCTCAACTCACGATAGCAACCCCGGCATCAGGCCGCTCCGGGTTCAAATACACCGCCTCGGCAAGCTGCCAATTACGCGTGTTCCGGCTCCACCGAACCGGGTTCCTTTCCCGGGCAGCTGCATACAACCTATCTCGGGCCTCCAGTAATTTGGGGGCCAAGCCTTCGTGACGCTCGTTCGGTGTTACGTACTTCAGGCCGCTATGGCGGTGTTCCTCGTTGTACCATTCAACAAATTTCTGCACCCACAGCCTCGCTTCAAGCAAGCTGTCAAAGGGACGTTCAGGCCATTGCGGGCAGTATTTGGCCGTGCGGAAAAGCGTCTCCGCATAGGCATTGTCATTGCTCACCCGCGGACGGCTGAACGAAGGCTCGACACCTAGTGAAATCATGCTCTCGCGCAGCAACGAGCCCTTCATCACATGGCCGTTGTCCGAGTGCAGCACCAGCGCTCGACCGGCCGTACGCTCGCGTAAACAGCCCTTTTCCAGCAAGACACAGGCATGTTCCGCACATTCGGATTCGTGCACTTCATTGGCCACCAGCTTGCGGCTGTAGATGTCCTTGACCATGTACCAGTAGAAAAAACGACCCTTCACCGTGCTCGGCAACCAGGTGATATCCCAGCACCAGACCTGGTTGGGGCCATCCGCCCGATGCGTGGTCAAGATGCGACGCTTGGGGGCCTTTGCACGGCCGCGTCGCGTGAGCTGGTTGTGCGCTTTCAATACTCGGTAAAACGTCGACTCCGAGGCCAGGTAAATCCCTTCGTCCGCCAGCTTTGGCACAATCTGATGCGGCGTCAGGCTCGAATAACCCGGCTGGTTGGCCGCGTCCATCACAGCCTGGCGCTCGGCTTCGCTGAGCTTGTTCGGCGGCGGTTTGCGCGGGACTGTCTGACGCTTGTCGGCGTCGCTGTGACGCCAACGCTGCACGGTCCGAAGGCACAATCCCAGCTCGTTGCAAGCACGAAACCGGCGTGCGCCGGCGTCGACGGCAGCAGCGATCAATACCAGAGCCTGCATGCGATCGGGGGCGCTGATCAGCCTTCCTTGTCCTTGCCCCAGATCGCATTGGCTTTTTTTCTGAGTTCCAGCAAAGCCTCCGCCTCCTTGCGACCGGCATCAGAGCGCGATAATTGTCGCTCCAACTCCTTGATTCGCCGTGAATCGGCAGTCTGCTTTTTGCTGGGTTGAACATCGAGCGCCGCGTTGGCGTTCTGACAGGCCAGGCGCCATTGCTGGATCTGCTCGGGAAAAATACCCTTGATCCGGCAGTACTGGGAAAGCTCGACCTCGCTCAGCGGCGCGGTCTCCATGACAGCGTTGAACTTGTCAGCGCTGGACCATTGATCGCTGGTCTTGTTGTTTCCAGGAACGATCAACCCTTTATCTCTAGCCATTTGTCTCCAGTTCCTAAGCGACTGTGGAGTGACGCCGATTGCGACGGCGAGCTCTGCCACGGAGCGGTTCAGGGGCGGCATCATTTGCTGAACCGCCCAGTCTCTGAAGTCATTGTCATAACGCTTCGTCATTGCCTTGCACCTTCGCCCCCTTGGATGATTGAGTCAATCAACAAAGGTGACAGGTAGGCTGACACGGGGGGGTCGCCCCAAAAAGTAAGCAAAAAGGGCTTGCCCCTGCTTGGGCCCTTCGCTGCGCTACGGGTCCCCTCCCTCCGGCGTCGCCCAAGCGGACGACGGCCCGGAATAGAAGCGCCTCCGGTTCCGTCTTCCCCGGCTACGCCGTGGACCGCTTGAGCGACGCCTCCAGTCGGCCCTGGCGCTTTACGGGGCCAAGATCAACGTCAAAAGCCAGATCAAGATCAAGATCAAGATCAAGATCAAGATCAAGATCAAGATCAAGATCAAGCATCGGCTGGGTCGCCTACGCTCAAACCACTTTGTTCAGCCGTACAGGGAGTCTTCACATGAATGCACCGCGCCGGGTCGCCATCATCGGCGGCAACCGCATCCCCTTCGCCCGCGCCAACGGCGCCTACGCCAAGGCCAGCAACCAGGCCATGCTCACGGCGGCGCTGGAAGGCCTGATCGAGCGCTTCGGCCTGCACGGCCTGCGCATGGGCGAGGTAGCCGCAGGGGCGGTGCTGAAGCTGTCGCGCGATTTCAACCTGACCCGCGAATGCGTGCTGGGCTCGCGCCTGTCGCCGCAAACGCCAGCCTATGACGTCAGCCAGGCCTGCGGCACGGGGCTGGAAGCGGCGCTATTGGTGGCCAACAAGATCGCCCTGGGGCAGATTGAATGCGGCATCGCCGGCGGCGTCGACACCGCCTCCGATGCGCCCATTGCGGTCAGCGAAGGCATGCGCCAGATCCTCTTGCAGGCCAACCGCGCCAAGGGCACGGGGGCCAAGGTCCGCGCGCTATTGCAGCTGCGCCCGCATCATTTCAAGCCGGAACTGCCGCGCAACGGCGAGCCGCGCACCGGGCTGTCCATGGGCGAGCACTGCGAGCTGATGGCGCAGACCTGGCAGATTCCGCGCGAAGCCCAGGACCTGCTGGCGCTGCACAGCCACCAGAACATGGCCCGCGCCTACAGCGACGGCTGGCACGACGACCTGGTGACGCCGTTCCTGGGCCTGACCCGCGACAATAACCTGCGCCCCGACCTGACCCTGGAAAAGCTCGCCGCCTTGAAGCCGGTGTTCGAACGCAGCGCCAAGGGCACGCTGACCGCGGGCAACGCGACGCCGCTTACCGATGGCGCCTCGGTGGTGCTGCTGGGCAGCGAAGACTGGGCGCGGGAGCGCGGCTTGCCGGTGCTGGCGTACCTGCGCGACGGCGAGACCGCTGCGGTGGATTTCGTCAAGGGCGCGGAGGGCTTGCTGATGGCCCCGGCCTACGCCGTACCGCGGCTGCTGGCACGCAACGGCCTGAGCCTGCAGGACTTTGACTACTACGAAATTCACGAAGCCTTCGCCGCCCAGGTGCTGTGCACCCTCAAGGCCTGGGAAGACCCGGACTATTGCCACACGCGCCTGGGCCTGGACGCGCCGCTGGGCGCCATCGACCGCAGCAAGCTGAACGTCAAGGGTAGCTCGCTGGCAGCCGGCCACCCGTTCGCCGCCACCGGCGGGCGCATTGTCGCCAATTTGGCGAAGTTGCTGGCCCAGGCCGGCAGCGGCCGCGGGCTGATTTCCATCTGCGCCGCCGGCGGCCAGGGGGTGACCGCGATTATCGAGCGCTGACTGGGGCCTGGGCGTCGATCTCGGCCAGGGTCCGCGCCTTGATGCGGTGCGAGTAGCTCTCGGCGATCACCGAGCAGACGATCAGCTGCAGCGGGTGGTAGATCATGATCGGCAGCAGGATCAGGCCCAGGCCCGGGTTGGCGCCGAAGATCAGCGCCGCCATGGGCGCGCCGGCGGCCAGGGATTTCTTAGTGGCGCAGAACACCGCCGCCACCTCGTCAGCGTGGTTGAAATGCAGGGCCTTGGCGCTGCGGGTGGTGAGCACCAGAATCACCGCCAGCAGGATCGCGGTGCCGACGAACGCTGTCACCAGCACGCTGTCACCCTGTTGCTGCCACATGCCCGAGACCATGGAGTTACAGAACGCGGCGTACACCAGCAGCAGAATCACCAGTTTGTCGATGACGTTGGTGTATTTCTTGTAGCGCGCGAAGAACTTGCCCAGCAGCGGGCGCATCAACTGGCCCAGCACCAGCGGCAGCAACAGCATGGCGCACAGGTCGAGCAGGGTCTTGCCCAGGTCGATGCCGCCGCTGCCGGTGCCCACCACCAGGCTCACCAGCCACGGCGTGATGAAAATGCCCAGCACGCTGGACAGGCTGGCGTTGAGGATGGCCGCCGGCACGTTGCCCGAGGCGCTGCCGGTGAGCGCCACCGACGAGGAAATGGTCGAGGGCAGGGCGCACAGGTAGAAGAAGCCCAGCATCAGCGTCGGCGACACGAAGTGGCCAAACAGCTTGTCACACACCAGCCAGATGAGCGGGAACACCACGAACGTGAACACCTGCACCATGATGTGCAGCCGGGTGTTTTTCAGCCCGTGGCGGATCTGCTCGCCCGACAGGTTGATGCCGTGCATGAAGAACACGATGAACACACCGGCGTTGATCACGTATTCCGCATGCATCGAACCGCCACTGGCGCCGAAGCGTGGGAAGAAGTAGGCCAGCAGCGTGGCCAGGAACATGCCGAGCAGAAACCAGTCGGTCACTACGCGTTTAAGGTGTTTGAGCGCTTGCATAACAGGATCCTGCGGACGGATTTGTAATCATTGGTCGCAAAGATTACCGTGAGCAATCTTCTGCCGTCTTGCGACACAAGGCCAATCGATGCCGACTAACGGACAAACCGGCCTGCCCCGCCGCATTCCCGAGCTGCTGGCACTGCCCCGGCCGCTCTATGCCAGGGCCGAGAGCCTGCACGCGGGGTCCTGGACCCCACGCCACCGCCACGACTGGGTGCAGTTTTCCTACGCCATCAGTGGCGTGCTGGGCGTGCACACCGCCGAGGGCAGCTTCTTCGCCCCGCCCCAGTGGGGCGTGTGGATTCCCGCCGGGCTGGAACACGAAGTGGTGACCTCCATGCGCGCTGAGATGCGCAGCCTGTACGTGCGCCGCGAGGACGCCCCTTGGGCCTCGCCGCGCTGCCGGGTGCTGGAGGTGACACCGCTGGCGCGCGAGCTGATCAAGGGCTTCTGCCAGCTGCCGGTGGACTACCCCGAGGGCGACACCGCCGAAGCGCGCCTGGCCCAGGTGCTGCTGGACCAGTTGGCCAGCCTGCCTGAAGTGGGCTTCTCGCTGCCGTTGCCGCGCCACCCGCGCCTGTTGGGGCTGTGCAACGAGCTGATCGAGAACCCCGAACAGGCCGTCACCCTCAGCGACTGGGCCAGCCGCCTGGGCACCTCGGAGAAAACCCTGATGCGCCTGTTCCAGCGCGAGACCGGCCTGAGCTTTCGCGGCTGGCGCCAGCGCATGCGCCTGCTGTCGTCGCTGGACAGCCTGGAGCAGGGGTACAGCGTGACCACTGCGGCGCTGTCCTGTGGCTACGACTCCACGTCGGCGTTCATTGCCGCGTTCAAGAGCCTGTTCGGCATCACTCCGGGCGAGCTGTTCAGGTAGCCGCGGCTGTTTTCCCACGCCGTGGTTGTAGGACCCAGGCTTGAACGTCAGACCTTTCCCGCGCCGCACGTCGGCCCTGTCCTAAATGCAGATGCTGCAGACCTCCGTAGTTTGTCTTGGCCAACGGCAATCACAACTAAGGAAGGTTGAACATGAGCACGTATTTTTCCCTCGCGATACTGGCGGCCGGTGCAGCAGCGTTGAGCCAGGCGGCGCAAGCCGCCCCGCCAGCCTTCTTCTGGGGCGAACACGCCATCCTCGCCGCTGCCAGCGCCGACACCCAGGCCTGGTACGGTGAACTGTCGGGCGTTCGCGGGCGTTTCGATGAACTGCGCAACCAGGGCGGGCAGGAAGGCCTGTGGGTGCGCACCCTCAACAGCAAGGCGCGTTATTCGCCCACCAGTGACGCCGACTACACCCAGCGCCAGGGCGGCTTCACCCTGGGCATCGACGCCAGCCTCAGCGATGAGGCGCGGGTGGGGCTGATGGGCGGCTACAGCCGTTCGGTGCTGAGCATCAAAGGCCCCGACAGTGCCTACCTGTCCAGCTACTACCTGGGCGTCTACGGCACCTGGATGAACGAGCAGGGCTACTACGTCGACGGGCTGGTGAAGGCCAACCAGCTGCGCAACGACTTGAAATCCAGCCATGGCGAGTACCGTATCAAGGGTCAGTATCGTAACCTGGCGCTGGGCACTTCGGTGGAGGCGGGCAAAGTCATCACGCTGGATGAGGGGTGGTACGTCAAGCCATTCGGGCAGATGGCGGCAGTTGCCGTGCAGGGCAAGGACTACGAGCTGAACTACGGCCTGGATGCCCACGCCGAGAACAGCCACTCCATGCAGGGCAAGGCCGGCCTGCAGGTAGGCCGCAAGCTTGAAACCACGCGGGGCGGCGCCATGCAGCCGTATGCACGGGTGGCGTATGCGCGGGAGTTTGCCGATACCAATGAAGTGTTCGTGGCCGGTGATCGTTACCGCAACGACCTGGCCGGTGGGCGCTATGAGTACGGCGTTGGCCTGGCCGCCCAGGTGTCACAGCGGGTGCAGCTCAACGCCGATGTCGAATACGCCAGTGGCAAGCGCGTCGAGCAGCCCTACGGGCTGAACGTGGGCATGCGCTACGCGTTCTGAGTCTGTGACGCGGCCTGCGGCCGCTGCTACGAACCGCGTAGCAGCGGCCGAAGGCCGCCTCTTTACGTCCTGAACCGGCGCACCAGCGCATCCAGCTCGTTAGACAGCCCCGCCAGGCTTTGGGAATCGCTACGCGCGGTGTTGGCCAGCTCGGCCACCAACTGCGCATCCCCGTGAATCTGGCTAATGTGCCGGTTGATGTCCTCGGCTACCTGGTGCTGTTCCTCGGCCGCCGTGGCGATCTGGGTGTTCATGTCGCGAATCACGTCCACCGACTCGCGAATCTGCCCAAAGCTGGCGCGCGCCTGGCCGATGCGTTCCACCGACTGTTGCGACACTTCCAGGCTGGCGTGCATCTGCTGCGCCACCTGGCTGGTGCGCTGGGCCAGGTTGCCCAGCAGACCGTCGATTTCGGCAGTGGAGTCGGCGGTGCGCTTGGCCAGCGCTCGCACTTCATCAGCCACCACGGCAAAGCCGCGGCCCTGCTCGCCGGCACGGGCGGCCTCGATGGCGGCGTTCAGCGCCAGCAGGTTGGTCTGTTCGGCAATGGAGCGGATGGTGCCAAGAATCGATTGGATGTCGTTGCTGTCGCGTTCCAGCTGGGCAATGGACTGCGCCGACTGCTCGATCTCGTGGCTCAGGCGGTCGACGCTGTTCACCGCCGCGTCGATCTGCTGCTGGCCTTCACGGGCCTGGCGCTGGCCGCTGTCGGCGGAGTCGGCGGCCTGGCTGCACGAACGCGCGACCTCGTTGGCGGTAGCGACCATTTCGTGGAAGGCGGTGGAGACCATGTCCACGGCCTCGCGCTGGCGCCCGGCAGCGTCGGCCATGTTCGCCGACACCTGGGTGGAGCTGCTGGAGCTGGCGAGGATTTTCGTCGCCGCGCCGCCGATGCTCTGGATCAGGCTGCGTATGGCGCCCAGGAACTGGTTGAACCAGTTGGCCAGTTGCGCGGTTTCGTCGCTGCCGCGCACGGCCAGGTTCTGGGTCAGGTCACCCTCGCCCTGGGCAATGCCTTCCAGGCCGCTGGCCACGCTGCGGATCGGCCGCACGATCAGGGTGGCGAAGCTGGCGCCCACCACGGCGAAGATCAGCGCCAGCACGGCGGCGATGCCGCCGATCAGCCAGGCCAGCTGGGTGGCGCCGCTCATTACCTCGCTCTGCTTGATCAGGCCAACGAAGGTCCACCCCAGCTGTTCCGATGGCCAGACGTTGGCCATGTAGCGTTCGCCGTTGATCTGTACTTCCACAAGGCCAGGGCCGGCCTTGGCCAGCTCGGCGTAGCCCTCACCCAGGCTGCCCAGCGCCTTGAAGTTGTGTTCCGGCTGCTTGGGGTCGACCAGCACCGTGCCGTCGCGCTCCATCAGCATCAGGTAGCCGCTTTCGCCCAGCTTGATCTGCTTGACGATTTCGGTCAGGCCCTTGAGCGAGACGTCGATGTTGACCACGCCGCCCTGGCTGCCCAGCTGGTTGGCCACGGCGCGCACGGTGCTGACCAGCACGGCGTCGTCGCCGGCCCAGTAATAGGCCGAGGTGCGCAGGGTCTTGCCGGGATTGGCCATGGCGGTCTTGTACCAGGGGCGCTGGCGCGGGTCGTAGTTGGCCATTTTCGGGTCGCCCGGCCAGAACGCATAGCCACCGGCGCTGGTACCGTAGGACACGTAGGAATAGTTGGGGTGGGTGGCGGCCAGGCTGGCGAAGAAGTCGAACAGTTGCTTGTCCTGCTCGCCCATGGGGATGTTCGGTGCGTCGGCGCCCTGGTAGCTCTTGAGGTTGGCGTCGGCGGCTTTTACCAGCGGGTGGTTGGCCAGGAAATCGACGTTCTGGCTGATGCCTTCGAAGAACAGCTGCATGGCGTTGGCCACCTGGCGGATCTCGCGGCTGCTGCCGTCGACGAAGTTGGACCTGGCATCGCTGCGCAGATTCAAGATGACCAGGGTGGCGACCAGGACAATGGGCAGACACGCGATCACCGCGAAGGCCCAGGTCAGTTTCTGTTTGATGTTCATCCGTGCTCCAGAATCTTTTTTATATAAAAAGGGGCAGTTCATCGAAAACAAAACGTGCGCGGCAGGCGTTGGTTTTTTTGGAGCCTGCATCGAGCATTGTCGGCTGGTATACCAAAATGTTGAGGTGAATTTTCAGCCATGCTGGGGTCAAACGCTTCAGCTGATAGCGGTGCCGGCAATGCCTGGCATTACCTTTGCTCCGGAAAAGTCGGCATTGTGCCGCCACTATGAGAGGATGGCCGCCGAACCATTGCATTCCCGCGTGTTTGGTTACAAAGGACCCACAATAAAAGCTGATGAAGACTCCAAAACGCATTGAACCCCTGATCGAAGACGGTCTGGTCGACGAGGTGCTGCGCCCACTGATGAGTGGTAAAGAAGCGGCGGTCTATGTGGTGCGCTGTGGCAAGGAACTGCGCTGCGCCAAGGTCTACAAGGAGGCGAACAAACGAAGTTTTCGTCAGGCGGCCGAGTATCAAGAAGGCCGCAAGGTGCGTAACAGCCGCCAGGCCCGGGCCATGGCGAAGGGGTCGAAGTTCGGCCGCAAGGAAGCCGAGGAGGCCTGGCAGAACGCCGAGGTGGCCGCCTTGTTCCGCCTGGCCAACGCCGGGGTGCGGGTGCCCAAGCCGTTCGATTTCCTCGAAGGCGTGCTGCTGATGGAGCTGGTGGCCGACGAGTACGGCGACGCGGCGCCACGGTTGAACGACGTGGAACTGGACGCCGAACAGGCGCGCGAATACCACGAGTTCCTGATTCGCCAGATCGTGCTGATGCTCTGCACCGGCCTGGTGCACGGTGACCTCTCGGAGTTCAACGTGTTGCTGGGCCCGGACGGCCCGGTGATCATCGACCTGCCCCAGGCGGTGGATGCAGCGGGCAACAACCACGCCTTCAGCATGCTGGAACGCGACGTGGGCAACATGGCCAGCTACTTCGGCCGCTTTGCCCCGGAACTGCGCGACACCCGCTACGCGCGGGAAATGTGGGCGCTGTACGAGGAAGGCAAGCTGCACCCGGCCAGCGTGCTGACCGGCCAGTTTGCCGACGACGACAGCGTGGCCGACGTCAACAGCGTGATGCGTGAGATCGAAGCGGCGCGGCTGGACGAAGCCCGTCGCCAGGCGGCCCGCAGCGCCGACGACGCGCCACCGTCCAAGGCCGAGGAACCGCCACCGCCCTGGTTGCAGTAAAGGTCACCCCTTCAACTGCAGCAGCCGCCCGACGCCAGGTCCGCCAGGATCGGGCAGTCCGGGCGGTCGTTGCCCTGGCAGTGCGACGCCAGGTTCTGCAAAGTGTCGCGCAGCCCGGTCAGTTCGGCGATGCGCCGGTTCAGGTCGTCGATGTGCCTATGGGCCAGCGCCTTGACGTCGGCGCTGGCGCGGCCGCGGTCCTGCCACAGGGTCAGCAACTGCGCCACTTCCTCCAGCGAAAACCCCAGGTCCCTCGAGCGCTTGATGAACGCCAGCGTGTGCAGGTCATCGTCCTGGTACAAGCGGTAGCCGCTGTCGGTGCGCAATGCCGGCTTGAGCAGGCCGATGGCCTCGTAGTAGCGGATCATCTTGGCGCTCAGCCCGCTGTGGCGGGCCGCCTGGCCGATGTTCATGTTCATGCTTTCATTCCTTGTCATCCAGCCCGCCGGGGCGCCAGGTTTTCAGCAGCAGCGCGTTGCTGACCACGCTGACGCTGGACAGCGCCATGGCCGCGCCGGCCAGCACCGGGTTGAGCAGGCCAAAGGCGGCCAGCGGTATGCCGATCAGGTTATACACAAACGCCCAGAACAGGTTCTGGCGGATTTTCGCGTAGGTCTTGCGGCTGATCTCCAGCGCTGCCGGTACCAGCCGTGGGTCGCCACGCATAAGGGTAATGCCCGCGGCCTGCATGGCCACGTCAGTGCCGCCGCCCATGGCGATGCCGACGTCGGCTGCGGCCAGCGCGGGGGCGTCGTTGATGCCGTCGCCGACCATGGCCACCACGCCGTCGGCTTTGAGCTGCGTCACCCTGAAGGCCTTGTCGGCGGGCAGCACCTGGGCGTGCACATCGTCGATGCCCAGCGCCTGGGCCACGACTCGCGCGCTGCCCTGGTTGTCGCCGGTCAACAGGTGGCTGCTGATGTGCCGTGCGTGCAACTGGGCCACGGCCTCGCGCGCGCCGGGTTTCAGGCTGTCACCGAAGGCCAGCAGGCCCAGCACCTGCGGGGTATCGCCCAACGCCACCAGCCAGCTCAGCGTGCGGCCTTCGTCTTCCCAGGCCTGGGCGGGCAGGCCGTCGCTGTTCAGGCCTGCCTCCTCCAGCAGGCGCCGGTTGCCCAACGCCAGGTGCCGGCCCTGCACCGTGCCGCTGACGCCGCGGCCGGCCAGGGCCTGGCTGTCGGCAGGCGTTTGCACGGCCAGCTGGCGCTCGGCGCAGGCCTGCAGCACGGCTTTGGCCAGCGGGTGTTCGCTGCCGCGCTGCAGGCTGCCCGCCCACTGCAGCAGTGTGGCTTCGGCAATGCCCAGCGCCTGCCAGTGCACCAGCGTCGGGGCGCCGGAAGTGAGAGTGCCGGTCTTGTCGAACACCACGCGGGTCACTGCCTGGGCGCGTTCCAGGGCTTCGGCGTCCTTGATCAGGATGCCGTGGCGGGCGGCCACGCCGGTGCCGGCCATGATTGCCGCCGGAGTGGCCAGGCCCAGGGCGCAGGGGCAGGCAATGACCAGCACGGCCACGGCGTTGATGATCGCGGTTTCCAGTGGCGCACCGTGCAGCCACCAGCCGGCCAGGGTCAGCAGCGCCAGCACCAGCACGGCGGGCACGAACACCTGGCTGACGCGGTCCACCAGCTTCTGGATCGGCGCCTTGGCGGCCTGGGCGTCTTCCACCAGGCGAATGATCTGTGCCAGCACGCCTTCGCCGCCCAGGGCCGTGGCCTGCACCAGCAGGCGACCTTCGCCATTGATGGCGCCGCCGATCACCGCATCGCCGGCCTGCTTGGGCACCGGCAGGCTCTCGCCGCTGATCAGCGATTCGTCGGCGTGGCTGCGGCCTTCCAGCACCTGGCCGTCGACTGCGAAGCGCTCGCCGGGGCGCACCACTAGTTGGTCACCCAGGCGCAACTGGGCGATGGCCACTTCCTGCTCCACGCCGTCGCGCACGCGGGTGGCGCGCTCGGGGCGCAGCTGTTCCAGGGCGCGGATGGCGCTGGCGGTCTGGCGCTTGGCGCGGCTTTCCAGGTATTTGCCCAGCAGCACCAGGGCGATCACCACCGCCGAGGCTTCGAAATACAGGTGCGGCATGTGCCCCGCCGGGGTGTGCGCCCATTCGTACAGGCTCAGGCCGTAGCCGGCGCTGGTGCCCAGGGCCACCAGCAGGTCCATGTTGCCGGCGCGGGCGCGCACCGCCTTGAAGGCGGCGATGTAGAAACGGGCGCCGAGGATGAACTGCACCGGGGTTGCCAGCGCCCACTGCAGCCAGGCTGGCAGCATCCAGTCCAGGCCAAACGGCTGGGCCAGCATGGGCGCTACCAGTGGCAGGGCCAGCAGCAGGGCGGCGATGAGCGCAAGACGTTCGCGCAGCAACGCCTTGGCCGGGTCCACGGGCGGTGCGTCGGGCAGGCTGGCGCTGTAGCCGGCCTTGGCCACGGCGGCAACCAGCATGGCCGGGTCCATGGCCGTCACCAGCTCGACGTGGGCCCGCTCGCTGGCCAGGTTGACGCTGGCCAGCTTCACACCGTCCACTTTATTCAGGGCGCGTTCCACCCGGCCGGCACAACTGGCGCAGGTCATGCCACTGATGGGCAGTTCGAGGGTAAGGGCGTTGGACATGGGAAGTCCTCCTTGGCAGAGGACCCTAGAATCAACCTTGCCACCTTGGCAAGGTCAAGCGTCAGGCAACCTCAGTACTGGTCCTCGGGCGCAGGCTTGAGGTACAGGCCGTTCGGCCCGTTGGCGATGCGGTACTTCTGCACCGCGCCGGCGTGCAGCTCGATGGCGGTGGCGTTGGGCGCCGGCAACCCCGGGGCACAACCGCCCACCTGGCCAGGCTCCTGCATCAGGCGCACCACCACTTTGCCCGGCGGCAGGTTGAACGATACTTCCTGCTCCTGGAACAAGCGGCCGACCTTGTTATCACCGATGTAGATGCTCAGTTCGCACGGCGTGCCGACCTCCAGGCGTTCACGGGACACGATCAGGACGCTGTAGTCCTGGATGCTCTCGGCGTAGGCGCCGAGCGACAGGGTCAACAGACCCAGGGCGCCCAGAAGGCGGAAAACGGACCTGCGCATGGCGCACTTCTCCTGCGGTAGAAATCTTCGATGCCCAAGCTTGGCGGACGCGCCCGTTAATTTCCACCCCGGCAGGCAACGCCAGAACTTGACCTTGTCATGATGGCAAGGTTGAAGCTATACCTTCATCACCTTCAGGAGGCATCACCATGCAAGAGTTCAACGTTCAAGGCATGACCTGTGGCCATTGCGTGCGCGCCGTCACCCAGGCGGTGCAAGCCCTGGACCCGGCCGCCGTGGTCGAGGTCGACCTGGCCAACGCCAAGGTGCGGGTGGAAAGCCAGCAACCGCAAGCAGCCATCGTCGAGGCGATCAAGGAAGAAGGCTACACCGTGGCTTGAGTGACATAGCGTCGCGGTTTTGGCCCCACGGGATCCAGAGCGGTTAAACTGTACCGTTGCCCTGTTCGCAGCACCCACACTGGATCCTTGATGAACCTCAGAACCATCCTCATTCTCGGCGCGCTCAGCGCTTTCGGGCCGCTGGCCATCGATTTCTACCTGCCGGGCTTCCCGGCCATGGCCCAGGCCTTCGGCACCGACGAGCAGCACATCCAGCTGACCCTGGCGGTGTATTTCCTCGGCCTGTCCATCGGCCAACTGGCCTACGGGCCGATTGCCGACCGCTTCGGCCGCCGCGTGCCGCTGTTGGTGGGCGTGACCCTGTTCACCCTGTCGTCCCTGGCCTGCGCGTTTGCGCCGAGCCTTGAGTGGCTGATTGCCGCGCGTTTCATCCAGGCCTTGGGCGGTTGCGCGGGGATGGTGCTGTCGCGGGCGATCGTCAGCGACAAGTGCGATGCGGTGGGGTCGGCCAAGGTGTTCTCGCAGCTGATGCTGGTGATGGGCCTGGCGCCTATCCTGGCGCCGATGCTCGGCGGGTTGCTGGTGAACACCCTGGGCTGGAAGTGGATCTTCCTGCTGCTGACCGCGTTCAGCGCCCTGGCCGGGCTCTCGGTGGCCCTGGGCCTGCCGGAAAGCATGCCCGCACACCACCCGCGCCAGCCGCTAAGCGGCGCCCTGGGCCGATATTTCGGCCTGCTGAAGGACCCGCAGTTCCTGGGCAACGCCCTGACCGGCGGCGTCGCCATGGCGGGCATGTTCGCCTACGTGGCGGGGTCGCCGTTCGTGTTCATCAAGCTCTATGGCGTGCCGGCGGAGCACTACGGCTGGCTGTTCGGCAGCAACGCCGCCGGCTTCATCCTGGTGGCCCAGGTGAACGCCCGCCTGCTGGCCAAGCGCGGCCCGGCGCACATGCTGTCGCGGGCGGTGTGGGTCTACCTGGCTGCGGCGCTGAGCCTGCTGGCCGTGAGCGCGCTGCACACCACGCAACTGTGGCCGCTGCTGATCCCGCTGTTCATCTGCATCGCCAGCCTGGGCTGCATCATTCCCAACGCCTCGGCCTGTGCCATGAACGGCCAGGGCGCGCGCGCCGGCAGTGCCTCGGCGCTGCTGGGCTGCCTGCAGTTCAGCGTGGCGGCAGGTTCCGCCTCATTGGTGGGCGCGCTGTATGACGGCAGCGCCATTCCCATGGCCCTGGTGATCAGCGGTTGTGGCCTGCTGGCCGTGATGTTGGCGCTGGTGACCCAGTGGCTGCGGCGCTCGCGCCCCGCTCACTGAGCAACGCGTTGTTGGCGATAAGGCAGCCGGTGGGGGGCTGCCAGCCGGGATTCCAGGGTGTCGATGAACGCCCGGGCCTCGGCCTCGGTACGAAAGGTCACTACATGTTGATCAAGGCGTACCTGCCATTGGCTACCGTGTTCCCTTGCCAGTTCAGTAAGCACTATCTTCATGGCTGAATGCCTCCGCAGGGTCAGAGGCCTCAAGTGTAGCGCTGCCCACGCGGCGCGGATTGATTCAGCGCAACCTTTGGACTGACGGTCGTGGGAGCTGGCTTGCCAGCGAGTTGTTCTTCAAAAGCTCGCTGGCAAGCCAGCTCCCACAGGCATTACCTCAAAAGCCTTCCAGCACGATCTTGCCACGCGCCTTGCCGCTCTCCAGCAGGGCATGGGCGCGTTGCAGGTTCGCCGCGTCGATGCGGCCGAAATGCTCGCCCACGGTGGTGCGCAAGGTGCCGGCGTCGATCAGTTCGGCCACGCGGTTGAGCAGGTGGTGCTGCTCGATCATGTCCGGCGTCTCGTACAGCGAACGGGTGTACATGAACTCCCAGTGCAGCGACAGGCTCTTGCGCTTGAGCAGGCCCACGTCCAGCGCCTTGGGGTCATCGATCAGCGCCAGGCGGCCTTGTGGCGCCAGGGCCTCCACCAGTTCGGCCAGGTGCTGGTCGGTCTGGGTCAGGCTGGCCACGTGGGTGACCGGGCCCAGGCCCAGGCGCTTGAGCTCGGCGCTCAGCGGCTGGCTGTGGTCCAGCACGTGGTCGGCGCCCAGCTCGCGCACCCAGGCCTGGGTTTCAGGGCGCGAGGCGCTGGCGATCACCGTCAGGCCGGTCAGTTGGCTGGCCAACTGCGTCAGGATCGAGCCCACGCCACCGGCGGCGCCGACGATCAGCAGGCTCTGCCCGGCGTCCACATGCCCCGGCTGCACCTGCAGGCGCTCGAACAGCAGCTCCCAGGCGGTGATGGCGGTCAACGGCAGCGCCGCGGCCTCGGCGAAACCGAGGCTGGCCGGCATGCGCCCGACGATGCGCTCATCCACGGTGTGCAACTCACTGTTGCCGCCGGCGCGGGCGATGGAGCCGGCGTAGTAGACGCGGTCGCCGGGCTTGAACAGGCTGACGTCGGTACCGACCGCCTGTACCACGCCGGCCACGTCCCAGCCCAGCACCTTTGGGTTGCCGCCTTCGGGCGGCATGTTCAGGCGCACCTTGGTGTCCACCGGGTTCACCGAGATGGCCTTGACCTCTACCAGCAGGTCGCGCGGGCCGGGCTGCGGCGCGGGAAGTTCGATGTCTTGCAGCGATTGCGGGTCGGTGATGGGCAGCGAGGCGTAGTAGGCGATGGCTTTCATGGTAGCTCTCCAGAAATGTGTGCCCATGATTAGCTATTTCCAAGCGGGGTAAAACCGGCTAAAAGCACAGGCTCTTTCAATATTTTGTTGATAATGGCCATGCTCCGTTTCGATGACCTGCAACTGTTTGTCCGCGCCGCCGACCTCGGCAGCCTGTCCGCCGCTGCGCGGGTCATGGACCTGTCGCCCGCCGTGGCCAGCGCGGCGCTGAAACGCATCGAAGCGCAACTGGGCGCACGCTTGCTGGCGCGCTCCACGCGCAGCCTGCGCCTTACCGCCGAGGGCGAGCATTTCCTGGAGTATGCGCGGGCGGCGCTGGGCAGCCTCGAGGAAGGGCGCCAGGCCCTGGCGCGCAGCCAGGAGCAGGTCAGCGGTGTGATCCAGTTGTCGGCACCCTCGGACTTCGGCCGCAACGTGCTGCTGCCCTGGCTGGACGACCTGCAGCGCGAGCACCCGGGGTTGTCGGTGCGGCTGCTGCTGGGCGACCGCATCGCCGATCTGTTCCGCCAGCCCGTGGACCTGGCCCTGCGCTACGGCGAACCGGAAGACTCCAGCCTGGTGGCGTTGCCCATCAGCCCCGACAACCGCCGCGTGCTGTGCGCGTCCCCCGGCTACGTGGCGGCCCACGGCCAGCCGCTTCAGGTGGAGCAACTGGCACAGCATAATTGCCTGCTGTTCATGCTGGGGGGGCGCGTGCATGACCACTGGCGCTTCAGCGACGGCAAGCGCGAGCTGGCCCTGACCGTGACCGGCGATCGCTTCAGCGACGACGCCGACGTGGTGCGCCGCTGGGCACTGGCGGGCGTTGGCATTGCCTACAAGTCCTGGCTGGACGTGGCGGCGGACGTGCTGGCAGGCCGCCTGTTGGTGCTGATGCCACACCTGATGGGTGAGCGCACGCCATTGAACCTGCTGTGCGGGCACCGGGCGCAATTGAGCAAGTCGGTCAACTTGTTGCGCGATACCTTGCGAAAAGGATGTACCGGACTGTCCAGAAGTTATCCGCGGGCGTAGTTAAAGTAGACTTCTGTTGCCAGTTTTTTGCACTCGTGCTGTAGGTATTTACTACCGGGTAATAAAACAAGTGTGCTGCTTGTACCCGAGGAAAGCGTTGCCATTACTCACCTGTGAATCAACGGGCGCAAGTTCCGACGGGTTTATTTCCGGATGCAATATTGTTCTGGTCTGCCTACACAGCGCACCCGCCGAAGGCGTTTCGTGTCTTATACCTAGTTGTACAAATTCGTACGATTATAATAACTGGGCAGCCATTGCCACCGAGAGAGGACAGCCTTGGAGCAAAGTGCCTCGTTCATTTGAGCGGCAGCCTTTTTTGTGAATAACTTGCTCACATAATAGTCTGGAGTTTACCGGCTTTTGGCACTTGTAACCTCTTTCGTTGGAGCTGTTTCAGTGATCGCTGACCTCAGCGGTCAAATAGACGAATGTTTCGACAGGGAGTTATTACATGGAACTTGCACCGAGCATCAGCCAAATCGCCATGCTATTGGCCGACCCCAAGCGCAGCGCCATGATCTGGGCATTGATCGACGGTTCTGCGCGCGGGTCCGAAGAACTGGCCAGGCTCGCGGGGCTGACCCCTTCCTCGGCCAGCGCCCACCTGGCCCGCCTGGCCGCCGGCGGCTTGCTGAAACTGGAGGCACGCGGGCGCAAGCGCTTTTTCCGCCTGGCAACCCCGCAGGTCGGCACCGCCGTGGAAGCGCTGGCCAGCGTCTGGGCGGGGCGCACGGATATACCGACCGGGCTGGCGCTGGAAAGTCTGCCACCGACGCCGCCATCCATGCGCCGGGCGCGCCTGTGCCATGACCACCTGGGGGGCGAACTGGCCGCCGAACTGCTGCAGCGGTTGCTCGAGGCCGCCTGGCTGGAACAGCATGATCGTCGCCTGGAAGTCACGCAGAAGGGGATAGAGCAATTGGCTGCTCAGGGCATCTATCTGCAGGCATTGGCGCGCCAGCAGGACCATGCCGTGTGCACTTGCTGCGACTGGAGCAACAGTAGACCGCACCTGGGTGGCGCGTTGGGCGCCAGCCTGCTCAGGCTGTTCCTGCAATCGGGGTGGCTGCGCATCAGTGACGAGACCCGGGTGCTGCAGGTGACCCAGGCGGGCGTGCGCGAGATCGGCAAGATAGCCTGTGAGGCGGCATTGCCCGACGTGATTTAGCTCACTTTCCGCCACGGCGCCCGCAGCCCAGAGCTGTCGGCGTCGTTCACAGCAACGGCAGGGGTCGCTGTCAGGCATCGCCAGGTATGGCGATCACGCACACTCGGTGCAAGCCTACAGCATCGAGGAGCAGCCCATGCCCACCCACCGTTTCAGCGCCGCGGAGCGCCTGGAGAGGCTGCCCATCAGCGGCTACCACCGGGTGATTTTCATCGTCATTGCCCTGGCCTTCCTGTTCGATTCCATGGACCTGGCAATGATGACCTTCCTGCTGGGCTCCATCAAAGCCGAGTTCGGCCTGAGCAGCGCCCAGGCCGGGGTGCTGGCCAGCGCCAGTTTCTTCGGCATGGTAGTGGGCGCGTCGCTGTCGGGCATGCTCGCCGACCGTTTCGGCCGCAAGCCGGTGTTCCAGTGGAGCATCGTGCTGTGGGGGCTGGCCAGCTACCTGTGTTCCACCGCCCAGCACCTGGACAGCCTGACCCTGTTCCGGGTGTTGCTGGGCTTCGGCATGGGCATGGAGTTTCCCATCGCTCAGTCGATGCTGTCGGAACTGGTACCGGCGCGCCAGCGGGGGCGTTATATCGCCTTGATGGATGGTTTCTGGCCGCTGGGCTTCGTCGCCGCCGGCGTGCTGTCGTACTGGTTGCTGCCGCTGATCGGCTGGCGCGACATCTTCCTGGTGCTGGCAGTGCCGGCGGTGTTCGTGCTGGCGGTGCGCTTTTGCATTCCCGAGTCGCCGCGCTGGCTGGAGCACTCGGGGCGGCACGACGAAGCGGATCGGGTGCTCAAGGCCATCGAGGCCAAGGTCCAGCGTTCCCTGGGCGGCGGGCCACTGCCCGAGCCCGTGGCCATGCCCCGGCAGGCGGCGGCCGCCAACGGCTTTTTCTCGGCGTTCGCGGCCCTGTGGTCGCCGCTCTATCGCCAACGCACGGTGATGATCTGGAGCTTGTGGTTCTTCGCGCTGTTGGGCTTCTACGGGCTGACCTCCTGGCTGGGGGCGCTGTTGCAGCAGTCCGGTTTCGCGGTGACGCAATCGGTGTATTACACCGTGCTGATTTCCCTGGGGGGCATCCCGGGTTTCCTGATGGCGGCCTGGCTGGTGGAGCGCTGGGGGCGCAAGCCTACCTGCGTGGTGACCTTGCTGGGCGGCGGGGCCATGGCGTTCGTCTATGGCCAGAGCGCGGTATTTGGCGGCAACGTCGGTTTGCTGATCGGCTCGGGGTTGCTGATGCAGTTCTTCCTGTTCGGCATGTGGGCGGTGCTCTACACCTACACGCCTGAGCTGTACCCCACTTCTTCGCGGGCCACGGGCTCGGGGTTTGCCTCGGCCATTGGCCGGGTGGGGTCGTTGCTGGGGCCGATGGTCACCGGGCTGGTGTTTCCATTGACGGGGCAGGGCGGGGTGTTCGCGCTGGGGGCGGCATGCTTTGCCCTGGCGGCGCTGGTGGTGTGGCTGTTCGGCGTGGAAACCCGCGGCCGCACCCTGGAGGAGTTGACCGAAACCCTGTAGCCGCTGCCGCCAGGCTGCGCTGGCCCTCGAGTACACTGAAGATCTTCAGCGTGGAGCAGGGCCAGCGCAGCCTTCGGCAGCGGCTACAGTCGATTTGCGTAGCGTCCGTCAGGCGGAGGGGAGTCCGTCAGATCACGGCTTGACCAGGCGGGCGTCCAGGCTGTTCTGCGCCAGGCGTTTGGCCTGGTCCTGGGTCATGCCCAGGTCCTTGTACAGCGCGTGGAAGTTCTCGGTCACGTAGCCGCCGAAGTAGGCCGGATCGTCCGAGTTCACGGTGACCTTCACGCCACGCTCGAGCATGTCGAGGATGTTGTGCTGGCTCATGTGGTCGAACACGCACAGCTTGGTGTTGGACAGCGGGCACACGGTGAGCGGGATCTGCTCGTCGATGATGCGTTGCATCAGGCGCTCGTCCTCAATGGCGCGCACGCCGTGGTCGATACGCTGGATCTTCAGCAGGTCCAGGGCTTCCCAGATGTACTCGGGCGGGCCTTCCTCGCCGGCGTGGGCCACGGTCAGGAAGCCTTCGCCACGGGCGCGGTCGAACACGCGCTTGAACTTGCTGGGCGGGTGGCCCATTTCCGAGCTGTCCAGGCCCACGGCCACGAACGCGTCACGGAACGGCAGGGCCTGGTCCAGGGTTTTCTCGGCTTCTTCTTCGCTCAGGTGGCGCAGGAAGCTGAGAATCAGGCCGCTGCCGATGCCCAGTTGCTCGCGGCCATCCTTCAGCGCGTGGGTGATGCCGTTGAGCACCACTTCGAACGGGATGCCACGGTCGGTGTGGGTCTGCGGGTCGAAGAACGGCTCGGTGTGAATCACGTTCTGCGCCTTGCAGCGCTGCAGGTAGGCCCAGGTCAGGTCGTAGAAGTCCTGCTCGGTGCGCAGCACGTCGGCGCCCTGGTAGTACAGGTCGAGGAATTCCTGCAGGTTGTTGAAGGCGTAGGCCGCCCGCAAGGTTTCCACGTCGTTCCACGGCAAGGCGATCTTGTTGCGCTCGGCCAGGGCGAACAGCAGTTCGGGTTCCAGCGAACCTTCCAGGTGAAGGTGCAGTTCTGCCTTGGGCAGGGCGTTCAGCCAATCGTACATAAAGGTGTCTCTTAAGGTGCAATGGGCCGCATTCTACAGAGGTTATCGCCCGTTGGAGCGATAACCTGACCAGCCGGTTCAGATCGCCTCGGCCTGCTCGCGCCGGTAGGCGTAGGTGTCGGCGAAGCGCGACAGCAGGAATTCCGCACAGGTGGTGGGCGGGTACTTGGCCGGGTTGCCGATGCCCTGGCAGCCGGGCAGGCACTCGATGCGCGTGTCGGGGTGCGGTTCGGCGAAGAACGGCATGGAGTAGCGGTCGATGCCCAGCGGGCTGATCACCCGGTGCGGGGTGGAGACGTACTGGTCGTTGCTCCAGCGCGCCATCATGTCGCCCAGGTTGACCACGAAGGTGCCGTCGATGGGCGGCGCATCTATCCACTGGCCATCGACGTTGCGCACCTGCAGGCCGCCGGCGCTGTCCTGATACAACAGGGTAACGCAGCCGTAGTCGGTGTGGGCGCCGGCGCCCTGCTGCTCGGGGGAGCTGGCGGTCTGGCGTGGCGGGTAATGGATCATGCGCAACACGCTGACCGGGTCTTCGAAGCGCTGGTCGAAAAAATCCTCGTCAATGTCCAGGGCCAGGGCAATGGCGCGCAGCAGGGTCTGGGCCAGGGCCTGCATGTCCTGGTAATGGGTTTCCATCAGCGTTTGCCAGCCCGGCAGTTGCGGGTGGCGGTTGGGCCCGCGCAACGGTTTTTCCGCCAGCACGTCCGGGTGCTCGGCCGGCAGGTGCAGGCCCATGTCGAAGGTTTCCTTCAGGTCGCTGGGCAGGCTGGGGTCCAGCTGCTCGGTGGCGATGGCGCCGTAGCCGCGGTGGTGGCGGGTCTGGGTGATGTCGATGCCCAGCTTGTCGGCCAGGGGCTGGGCGAAGAAGGTCTTCGCCGCCTGTTGCAGCGCCTCGATGCGCTGCGGGCTGATGGGGTGGCCCTTGATGTAGAAGAAACCCCACTGGCGGCAGGCGCGGTCGATGGCCTGGGCCACGCCCAGCCAGCCGTCGCGGTCGGCAGCGTACAGCGGGGCAATGTCGATGATCGGAAGTGTGTCCATCTGCTGGGTCCTGTGGGGCCGCCACCAGGGCGGCCCGCTTCATTGTTATTGGGGCAGCTTGGCGCTCAGGCCTTCCACGTAGTAGTTCATGCCGGCGAGGTCGGCCAGAGTGGCGGAGCTGCCGGCAGGAATTTTCAGCACGCCGGCCTGGTCCTTGATCGGGCCGGTGAAGGGCTGGAACTCGCCGCTCTTGATGCTGGCGATCAGCTTCTCGGCCTCGGCTTTCACGTCGGCGGGGACGATGTCGCTGATCGGCAGTTCGACGGTGCCGTCCTTAAGGCCGCCCCAATAGTCTTCCGACTTCCAGCTGTGGTCGATGACGTGCTGGGTGGTCTGGGTGTAGTACGGGGTCCAGTTGTTGACGATGGAGGTCAGCACGGCCTTGGGCCCGAAGTGCGCCATGTCCGAGGCGTAGCCCACGGCGTAGACACCACGGCGCTCGGCGGTCTGGATCGGCGCGGGGCTGTCGGTGTGCTGGAAGATAACGTCCGCGCCCTGGTCGATCAGGGCGTTGGCGGCGTCGGCTTCCTTGCCCGGGTCGAACCAGGAATTGACCCACACCACTTTCAGCTCGGTGCCGGGGTTGTACTTGTTCAGGGCCAGCTGGATGGCGTCGATGTCGCGGATCACCTCGGGGATCGGGAACGAGGCCACGTAGCCGATCTTCTTGGTCTTGGTCATCTTCGCCGCCAGGAAGCCGCCCACGTAGCGGCCTTCATAGGTGCGGGCCAGGTAGGTGCCCAGGTTCTTGCCCTGCTTGTAGCCGGTGGCGTGCTCGAAGATCACGTTGGGGAACTGCTGGGCGACCTTGGCGGTGGGGTTCATGTAGCCGAACGAGGTGCTGAAGATCAGGTCGTACTTGTCCTTGGCCATGTTGCGGATGACGCGTTCGGCGTCGGCGCCCTCAGGCACGTTCTCCACGTAGGTGGTGTTGATCTTGTCGCCCATCTTTTCCATCAGTTGCTTGCGGGCCAGCTCGTGCTGGTAGGTCCAGCCGTGGTCGCCGATGGGGCCCACGTAGACGAAACCGATCTTCAGCGGGTCGGCGGCGCTGACCGCCAGGCTGGTGGCCAGGCCGATAGCGGCGGCCAGTGTCCCCAACAGCGTCTTCAACGGGCGTGTGTGCATGTGTGGCGAAGCTCCATGTTGTTGTGTGTGCAGCAGGCCAATGCAAAAAATTGACCAACAGGACAACAAAGCCTCTGCGATTGTGGGAGCTGGCTTGCCAGCGAGCTTTTGGGCCCCAACAGCTCGCTGGCAAGCCAGCTCCCACAGAAGCACATCGGTGCAGGTTGTTGCCGCCTGCTTTGTACTGGTGCGAAGGAAACCATCTGCCCCGGTCTACAGTCACTACACAACGAGCAAACGCCGGGCGCCCCGATGCTGACCTTATTCAAGCAAGAGAAATACCTGCTGCTGGCGTTGATCGTCACCTGCGCGGCCTACCCGCTGGAGCCGTGGCTGATGGGCCATGGCCACGGCGTGGCGCTGCTGGCCGGCATTGTGCTGGTGGTGGCGGTGGTGTGCGCCTCGGTGCAGGTGGCCCAGCACGCCGAGCTGCTGGCGGAAAAGGTCGGCGACCCCTACGGCACCATGATCCTGACCCTGTCGGCGGTGCTGGTGGAGGTGGTGATCCTGGCGATCATGATGAGCAACGAGGCCTCGCCCACCCTGGTGCGCGACACCATCTATTCGGCAGTGATGCTCGACATCAACGGCATCCTTGGCCTGTGCGCGCTGATGGGCGGCATCAAGCACGGTGAGCAGGTGTACAACGACGATTCCGCGCGCTCCTACGGGGTGATGATCATGACTGCCATGGGCATTTCCATGGTGGTGCCCGAGTTCATTCCAGAAGCGAACTGGAAGCTGTATTCGGCCTTCACCATTGGCGCCACGGTGATCCTCTACACGGTGTTCCTGCGCATGCAGGTGGGCCCGCACAGTTACTTCTTCAGCTACAGCTACCCGAAGAAAAAACGCCGCCAGGGCGCGGATGCGCAACCGCTGCCGGTGAGCCTGCCACTGTCGATTGGCACCTTGGTTTTCGGTGTGTTCGTGATCGGCGCGCTGGCTGAGGTGATGTCCAAGACCCTCGACTACGGGCTTGAGGGCAGCGGCGCGCCGCCGGTGCTGATGGCGATCATCGTCGCCGCCATCTCGGCGGCGCCCGAGATTCTGACTGCCCTGCGGGCGGCCCTGGCCAACCGCATGCAGTCCACCGTCAACGTGGCGCTGGGAGCGTCGTTGTCGACGGTGATCCTCACCGTGCCGGTGATGGAGGCCATGGCGCTGTACACCGGCCAGCCGTTCCAGATGGCGCTGACCCCGGTGCAGACGGTGATGATAGCCATCACCCTGGTGGTCAGCGCCATCAACCTGAACGATGGCGAGACCAACGCGATCGAGGGCATGACCCACTTCGTGCTGTTCGCCACGTTCATCATGCTGGCGTGCCTGGGGCTTTAGCGTTGGGGTTTAGCCAATCAACGCCGCAGCGGCCTGGCGGTGATCGGCGATCAGCCCCTGTACATCCAGCCCTTCGACCTGACCGTCGATCACCCGCCATTCACCGCCCACCATTACCCGGTCGGCTTTGTCCGCCGCGCACAGCAACAGCGCGCTCAGCGGGTCATGGCTGCCGGAAAAACGCAGTTCGTCCAGCTTGAACAGCGCCAGGTCGGCCTGCTTGCCCACCGCCAGCTCGCCAATGTCATCGCGCCCCAGCAGCCGCGCCGAACCACGGGTGGCCCAGCCCAGCACGCCTTCGGGGGTGATGGCCTTGGCGCCGTAGCGCAGGCGCTGGATGTACAGGGCCTGGCGCGCCTCCAGAATCATGTTCGAGGCATCGTTGGACGCCGAGCCGTCCACGCCCAGGCCCACCGGCGCGCCGGCGGCCAGCAGGTCGAGGGTGGGGCAGATGCCCGAGGCCAGGCGCATGTTCGACGTGGGGCAATGGCAAATGCCGGTGCCCGCCGCGCCCAGCCGGGCGATTTCGTCGGGGTTGAAATGAATGCCGTGGGCCAGCCAGGTACGCGGGCCCAGCCAGCCGACGCTGTCCAGGTAGTCCACGGTGCGCAGGCCGAAGCGCTGCAGGCAGAAGTCTTCTTCGTCGAGGGTTTCCGCCAGGTGGGTGTGCAGGCGCACGTCCAGCGCTTCGGCCAGCTCGGCGCTGGCGCGCATGATTTCCGGGGTGACCGAGAACGGCGAGCAGGGCGCCAGGGCGATCTGCACCTGGGCGCCGGCGCCACGCTGGTGGTAGCGCTGGATCAGCCGTTGGCTGTCGGCCAGGATCACTTCGCCCTGTTGCACCGTCTGCTGCGGCGGCAGGCCGCCATCGGCCTCGCCCAGGCTCATGGACCCGCGGGTGAGCATGGCACGCATGCCCAGCTCGCGCACCACCTCCACCTGCACGTCGATGGCCTGCTCCAGGCCGTCCGGGAACAGGTAGTGGTGGTCGGCGGCGGTGGTGCAGCCCGACAGCAGCAGCTCGGCCAGCGCTACCTTGGTGGCCAGCGCCAGTTTTTCCGGGGTCAGCCGCGCCCATACCGGGTACAGGGTCTTCAGCCACGGAAACAGCGGCTCGTTGACCACCGGCGCCCAGGCGCGGGTCAGGGTCTGGTAGAAGTGGTGATGGGTGTTGATCAGCCCCGGCAGCACCACGTGCTCGCGGGCGTCGAACACCTGCTGGCAGGGTTGCGACGGTTGCTGGCCGGCGGCCAGTACTTCGCTGATCAGGCCGTCTTGCAGCACCAGGCCGCCACGGCCGTCGAGGTCGTTGCCGGTGAACAGGGCCAGGGGGTGCTTGATCCAGATACGGGGTGCGGGCATGAGCCGGCTCCTCTGTCAGTTGATTGAGGTAAGCCAGCTCAGTGATTGCCCTGTCTGCTGATCCAGGGGCGCCGTCAGGCGCGGGGGCATATTACCAAGGGATGGTCTCGCCGCGATAGTTCACGAAGTGATGGCCGCCCTTGCCGGCGTAGGCGTTGACCTGGTCGATGAGCCCGCGGGTGCTGGTCTGCACGTCGATTTCCGCGCCTTCGCCGCCCATGTCGGTTTTCACCCAGCCGGGGTGCAGGCTGAGCACGGTCAGCGCGGTGTCGCCAAGGCTGCCGACGAAGGTGCTGGTCATGGAGTTCAGCGCCGCCTTGCTGGCCTTGTACAACGCCAGTTCCGGCGCGTCGGGCATGGTCACGCTGCCCAGCACCGAACTCATGAAGGCGATTACGCCGCCTTGGGGCCGGACCTGGTCCTTGAAGTGCTTGGCCAGGCGAATCGGCGCCACGGCGTTGGTGTAGAACAGCGCGCCGATGTCCTCGGGGCTGACCTTGTCGACGCCCTGGTCGTTGGGGCCCTTGACCCCGGCGTTGACGAACAGCAGGTCCCAGGTCTGGCCCTGCAGCGTCTGCGCCAGCGCCGCTAGCTGGCCGGCGTCATCCATGTCCAGCTTCTCGATACGCACGCCCGGCACTGCTTGCAGTGCGTCGGCGGTGCGCAGGTTGCGCACCGTGGCGGTGACGTTCCAGCCGTCCTCGCGCAGGCGCTGCACCAACCCCAGGCCCAGGCCACGCGAAGCGCCGATGATCAATGCGTTCTTGCTCATGATGGATGTCCCTTGGCAGGCAAAGAGCATCAGCATAATCTGTGGGAGCTGGCTTGCCAGCGAGATTTTGAAAACTCGCTGGCAAGCCAGCTCCCACAGTCACCGCCCCGGCTGCCACGGCTGCCCCAGCGACACCGGCGCATACAACCGCGTGCGCACGCCATCGCGCGACAGCAGCACCAGCACCACAATGGTCGCCACGTACGGCAGCATCGCCAGCAGGTTCGACGGAATCGACAGGCCAACCCCCTGGGCCACCAGGTGCAGGATGCTCGCCAGGCCAAACAGGTAGGCGCCCAGCAGCACGCGCCACACCCGCCAGCTGGCGAACACCACCAGCGCCAGGGCAATCCAGCCGCGGCCGGCGCTCATGTTTTCCGCCCACATGGGCGTGTACGCCAGCGACAAGTACGCCCCGGCCAAGCCGGCCATGGCGCCGCCGAACAACACCGCCAGGGTGCGCACGCGCAGCACCGGCAGGCCCATGGCGCTGGCCGCGTCGGGGTTTTCCCCCACGGCCTGGATGATCAGGCCCACGCGGCTTTTCAGCACCACCCAGGCCACCAGCGCGAACAGCGCGAACGACAGGTATACCAGCAGGTCCTGGGCGAACAGCATGCGGCCGATCAGCGGAATGCTGCTCAGCACGGGAATCGCCACCGGGTCGAAGCCAGTGAGCGGCTTGCCCACCCAGCCGGCGCCGACAAAGGTCGACAGGCCGACGCCGAAAATCGTCAGCGCCAGGCCGGTGGCCACCTGGTTGGCGTTGAACACCAGCGCCACTAGGGCGAACAGCGACGACAACAGCATGCCGGCGACCATCGCCAGCACCACGCCCAGCCACAGGTTGCCGCTGCTGAAGGCGACGATGAAACCCACCACCGCGCCGAACAGCATCATGCCCTCCTGGCCCAGGTTGAGTACGCCGCTTTTCTCGCAGATCAGTTCCCCCAGGGCCACCAGCAGCAGCGGCGTGCCGCAGCGCACCATGGCGAAGAGAATGTTACCCAGCAGATCGATATCCATCACAGCGCTCCTGCGGTGGCGACCGCGGTGGTACGGCGAGCCCAGCGCACGTTCAGGCGCGGGCGGTAGAGAATCAGCACGTCACAGGCCAGCAAAAAGAACAGCATCAGGCCCTGGAACAGTTCGGTGATGGCCTGGGGCAGGTTCATCGCCATCTGCGCGTTCTCGCCGCCCAGGTACAGCAGCGCCATCAGCAGGCTGGAAAACACGATGCCAATAGGGTTCAAGCGGCCAAGAAAGGCCACGGTGATAGCCGCGTAGCCATAGCCGGGCGACACCTGCGGCACCAGTTGGCCGATCGGCCCGGTCACCTCGCACACCCCGGCCAGGCCGGCCAGCGCACCGCTGACCAGCAGCGCCAGCCACACCAGGCGTTTCTCGCGAAAGCCGACGAAGCCGGCGGCGCGCTGGTCCAGGCCCAGCACCTTGATCTGGAAACCCAGGAAGCTTTTCTGCAGCAGCACCCACACCGCCACCAGCGCCAACAGGGCGAAGTACAGCCCGGCGTGCAGGCGCCCGCCCTCGAACACCAGCGGCAGGCGGCTGGCGTCGCCGAACATGGCCGACTGCGGGAAGTTGAACCCAGCCGGGTCGCGCAGCGGGCCGTGGACGAAATACAGCAGCAGGTTCAGGGCGATGTAGTTGAGCATGATGCTGGTGAGGATTTCATTGGCGTTGAAGCGTGTGCGCAGCCAGGCCGTCAGCCCGGCCCAGGCGGCGCCGGCGAGGGTGCCGGCCAGCAGCACCAGCACCAGCGCCCAGCGGCTGTCCATGCCGATGATATTCACCGCCACGGCGCTGCCGCCCAGGGCGCCGATCAGCAGTTGGCCTTCGGCGCCGATGTTCCAGATGCGCGCCTGGTAGGCCACCGCCAGGCCCAGGGCGCACATCAGGATCGGCAGCGCCTTGACCAGCAGTTCGCTGACGCCGTACAGGTCGCTGATCGGCTCGATCAGCAAGGTATGCAGCGTTTGCAGCGGGTCATGCCCCAAGGCGATGAACAGCAGCGAGCCACAGCCCAGGGTCAGCAGCGCGGCCAGCAACGGCGAGCACCAGAGCATCAGGCGTGACTGCTGGCCGCGGGGTTCGAGGGAAAGCAACATGAAAGGCTCCGTTAACCGGCCAGGGCAGGGGTGGTGGATGGAAGGTCAGCGAAGCGCCCGGCCATCCAGCCGCCCAGTTCCACCTGGGTGGTCTGCGCGGTGGCTTGCAGGGCGCTGAGGCGGCCGCCGCTGAGGGCGCCAAGGCGGTCGCTGATCTGGAACAGTTCATCCAGGTCTTCGGAGATCACCAGGATCGCCGCGCCGGCATCGCGCAGGGCAATCAGCGCGCGGTGGATGGTGGCGGCCGCGCCCACGTCCACGCCCCAGGTGGGGTGCGCGGCTATCAGCAGGCGTGGCTGCTGGAGAATCTCGCGGCCGAGGATAAATTTCTGCAGGTTGCCGCCCGACAGGCTGCGGGCGGCGGCCTGGGCGTCCGGGGTTTTCACCGCGAAGCGGCGGATGATTTCGTCGGCCAGGGCCAGCACCTTGCGGGTGTGCACCATGCCCTTGCTCACCAGCCCTTGCTGGAAAGCGGTGAGCAGAGCGTTGTCGGCCAGGCTCATGTCTGGCACGGCGCCGTGGCCCAGGCGCTCGGCCGGTACGAACGCCAGGCCGCGGGCGCGACGTTGGTCGGGGCGCAGGTGCGCCACGGGCTCGCCATCAAAGCTGATGGTGGCCGGCTGCTTCAGGCGCTGTTCGCCACTGAGCAGGGCCAGCAGTTCGTCCTGGCCGTTGCCGGCTACCCCGGCGATACCAACGATTTCGCCGCTGCGCACCTGCAGGCTGACGCCCTGCAGCGAGCAGCCGAACGGGTCGGGGTTGTTCCAGTTCAGTTGGATGACGCTGAGGAACGGTGCGCCGCCCTCGGCTTTCGGGTACTGCGCCACCAGGCCCTCGGCGTCGCCGACCATCAGCCGCGCCAGCTCCAGGTCGCTGCGCTCGGCCGGCACGCAGTGGCCCGACACGCGGCCGCCGCGCAGCACCGTGGCGCTGTGGCACAGGGCGCGCACCTCGCCCAGCTTGTGGCTGATGAACAGAATGCTGCAGCCCTCGGCGGCCAGGCGGCGCAGGGTCACGAACAGGTCGTCGGCCTCCTGCGGGGTAAGCACCGAGGTCGGCTCGTCGAGAATCAGCAGGCGGATGTCCTGCATCAGGCAGCGCACGATCTCCACGCGCTGGCGCTCGCCAATGGACAGGCTGTGCACCAGGCGGTCAGGCGCCAGCGGCATGCCGTAGCGCGCCGACACCTCGCGAATCTTCGGTTCCAGTTGCGCCGGCGTCTGCCCCGGGCCCATGGCCAGGGCGATGTTCTGCGCCACCGTCAGGGTCTCGAACAGCGAGAAATGCTGGAACACCATGCCGATGCCCAGCTGACGCGCCTGGGCCGGGTTGCGCAGGCGCACCGGCTGGCCCTGCCACAGCACGCTGCCGCTGTCGGCCTGGGTGACCCCGTAGATGATCTTCATCAGGGTACTTTTGCCGGCGCCGTTCTCGCCCAGCAACGCACGGATCTCGCCGGGCTGCAGGCTCAGGTCAATGCTGTCGTTGGCCAGGCAGCCGGGGTAACGCTTGCTGATCGCGCGCAATTGCAGGCGCGGGGTATTCGCAGGGTTGGACATGACAGGCTCGGTTGGAATGGGACGCTGGTGCATAAGCAATTTCCTGGCCAGTGGGTCAGGAAATGCGTGGCGCCTGCGTTTCCGCGGTTTTCGCCGTGGTGCAAGGGCACCAAGCCAGGGCGGCGCAGGGAGGGACGCATCGAAATCGTGCTGGTTAAAAAATGATCAGCTGCCTGTGCAGGCCGTGCAGCCTGCGGCTGGCGCAGGCTTGCACGGCTTATCCACAGACTGCTCCACAGTTTTTGTGCGCAAGGGGAAAGCGCGGGTATAAGCCCGGGCGGGCTATGTTCGAACGGCGATAACTGTGCATAAGTATTTGAACGGGCGCCGTTTTCCGTTGTGGATAAGGCGATTGGTCAAATAACGTACAGAAGCCTGTAGCCCTTGATCCACAAGGGCTGGCGCTGATTGCGCAGAGCTTATCCACAACCGGGTGCACAGTAGATGTGGGCAGTTTTGCTGCGCCCGGGTTATGACGTCGCCTTCTGTAGCAGCGGCCGCAGGCCGCGTCAGTGGTTGGACGCAGCCTTCGGCAGCTGCTACGGGGAAGGGAGTTCCAGGAGGATGCGGCCGCGGCTCAGGTCGGCCAGCTGCTGCTGCAAGCGCGGCACATGCTCGCGGCCCAGGGCCAGTTGCAGGTCGACGCCGTTGGCGGTGAAGTCCTCCTGCACCACGAGGCCGTCCAGCTCGGCCAGGCGCAGTTTCACCAGGGACAATTCGCTGAAGCTGCACGAGCAGGTCACCGCGATGCGGCTCACCAGCACGCGCTTCTCCGCCTGTTGCAGGCACTTGTTGGCGCCGCCCCCATAGGCGCGGGCCAGGCCGCCGGTGCCTAGCTGAATGCCGCCGTACCAGCGAATCACCAGCACCACTACCTGGTCGCAATCCTGCGCCTCGATGGCCGCCAGTATCGGCCGGCCCGCTGTGCCGCCTGGCTCGCCGTCATCGTTGCTGCGGTACTGCTCGCCCAGCTTCCAGGCCCAGCAGTTGTGGGTGGCGTCGGGCACGCTGTGCTGTTCGAGAAACGCCTGGGCGTCGGCCACGCTGGCGATTGGGGCGGCGAGGGTGATGAAGCGGCTCTTGCGGATTTCTTCACGAAATTCGCAAGGGCCGAGCAAAGTCGAGGGCATTCAGGGCAGATCCGCGCAAACAGTCATTGGACAGGGGTGAGGCCACAGCCTTTGAGGATTATACGGGTCAATTGCTCGCCGGCTTCCTCGAAGTCCTGCTTGGTCAGGCGCGTGCGGCCGGTGACGCGGCAGATCTGCGTGGCGAAATCGGCGTAGTGCTGGGTGCTGCCCCACAGCAGGAAAATCAGGTGCACGGGGTCTACCGGGTCCATCTTGCCGGCGTCGATCCAGGCCTGGAACACCCCGGCACGGCCCTGGAACCAGGCGCGGTAGTCCTGGCTGAAGTATTCGTTCAGGCACTGGCCGCCGCTGATGATCTCCATGGCGAAGATGCGCGAGGCCTGCGGCTGGCGCCGCGAGAACTCCATCTTCGCGCGAATATAGCGGGTCAGCGCCTGGGCCGGGTCATCGTCCACGGTCAGGGTGTTGAAGGTGCTGTCCCACAGTTCGAGGATGTTGCTCAGCACCGCAATGTAAAGGCCCAGCTTGTTGGTGAAGTAGTAGTGCAGGTTGGCCTTGGGCAGCCCCGCCTTGAGGGCGATGGTGTTCATGCTGGTGCCCTTGAACCCGTGGCGGGCGAACTCGTCCTCGGCAGCCTGGATGATGGTCTCTTCGTTCTTCTGACGAATACGGCTGGCAGGTTTGCCGGAGGCGTGGGCGCTGTGCGCGGGGACTTCGAGGGTCATGGGCGGTTCCGAACAGATCGTGTGGGTGCATCGTGATGCGTTGATAACGCACCCACGTGATCCAGACAAGGCCTGGCGCCGAAAACCTTCAAACGCGAGTTTCAAGTCCTTCGCTTTCAACCGCTGGCATAGTGGCCACGGGCTTGCCCTCGGGCAGCAGCAGGCACATCACCAGGGCAGTGATGCCGCCGCTGGTGATGGCCGAATCGAACAGGTTCTGCACCAGCTTGGGCAGCAGGTGCAGCAGGGTCGGCTGCGCCGCCACGCCCAGGCCGACGCCGAACGAGGTGGCAATGATCAGCATGTTGCGCCGGTCCAGCGGGCCCTGGGCCAGGATGCGCACGCCGGCGGCGGCGACGCTGCCGAACATCACCAGGGTGGCACCACCCAGCACCGGCTTGGGGATCTGCTGCAGCACCGCACCAATCACCGGCACCAGGCCCAGCAGGAACAGGATCGCGCCGATGTACAGGCCTACGTAGCGGCTGGCCACGCCGGTCAGCTGGATCACGCCGTTGTTCTGGGCAAAGGTGGTGTTGGGGAACGCGCTGAAGGTGGCGGCCAGCATGCAGCTGATGCCATCGCCTAACACGCCGCCCTTGAGCCTTGCAATGTAGGTGGGGCCGCTGATGGGCTGGCGCGAGAGCATGCAGTTGGCGGTCAGGTCGCCGACCGTCTCGATGGTGCTGATGAGGTAGATCAAGGCCACTGGGAAGAACGCTGCCCAGTCGAAATTGAAACCGAATTTGAATGGGATCGGCAGGCTGACCAGGGGCAGCGGCGGCAGCGCCTGGGGCACCAGTTTGCCGGTAAACCAGGCGGCGATGCTGCCCACTGCCAGGCCGATGATGATCGCCGACAGGCGCACCCACGGCGTGCTCGAGCGGTTGAGCAGGATGATCACCAGCAGCACGAACGCGCCCAGGGCCAGGTTGCCGGGGGCGCCGTAGTCCGGCGCGTTGAAGCCGCCGCCCAGGTCGGTCATGCCCACCTTGATCAGGCTGATGCCGATCAGGGTGATGACGATGCCGGTCACCAGCGGCGTGATCACCCGGCGCAGCTGGCCGATGAAGCGGCTGAGCACGATCTGCACGGCGGCGCCGAAGAAGCACACGCCGAAGATCATCGCCATGATGTCGTCGGGGCTGCCGCCGCGCTGCTTGACCATGAAGCCGGCGGACAGCACCGCGCCGAGGAAGGCGAAGCTGGTGCCTTGCAGGCAGATCATGCCGGCGCCGATGCCGAACGGCCGACGGGCCTGGATGAACGTGCCTACGCCGGACACCATCAGCGCCATGCTGATCAAATAGGGCAAGTGCTCGGTCAGGCCCAAGGCCGAACCAATGATCAGCGGCGGGGTGATGATGCCGACGAAGCTCGCCAGTACGTGCTGCAGCGCGGCCAGCACGGCGGCCATGGGGTTGGGGCGATCATTCAGACTGTAGATCAGTTCGTTGGGCGACGATGATTCTGGTGGCATGGGAAGCTCTCGGCACGGGGGCGTGTATCGGATGACACGTCCTGTTGCAAAAAGCTGTCCAACTGCTCAGGTTTGAAATGGGTGTTTGGCGTGTAGCCCTTGTAGATCAACGGATTAAAATTTTTTGGAGGTGCTTTGCCAGGCTGGCGCCCGAGGGCTTTTGCTAGCAACGTGCACTAGCGTGTGGCCGCCAGGCTTTCCAGGAAGCTCTCCAGCACCAAATGTGGGCGCCTGCCCTTGCGCGTCACCCACGACAGGCTCAGGTCATAAAACCGGCTGTCCGGTTTCAGCGCGCGCAGCCGCCCTTGCTGCACCCAGAAACTGGCGTAGTGGTCGGGCAGGTAGCCGATGAAACGCCCGGTGAGAATCAGGAACGCCATGCCCTCGCGGTCCGAGGCGCTGGCGGTGCAATGCAGCGCCTGGTAATGCGCCTGGATGTCGGCCGGCAGGCGGAAGGTCGGGGCGATGGCGTCCTGGGCGTTCAGGCGCGCGTCGTCCAGGTCGGCGTCGGCGGCGTAGAACAGCGGGTGGCCCACGGCGCAGTACAGCAGCGAGCGCTCGCTATACAGCGGTGCGTATTCCAGCCCCGATAGCGGGCTGGCCTGGGGCACCACGCCCACGTGCAGGCTGCCGTCGAGCACGCCCTGTTCCACCTGGCTGGGGGCGATCATGCGGATCTGGATGCGCACGTCCGGGCCGCGGTCCTTGAGCTGGGCCAGGGCATGGGTGATGCGCATGTGCGGCAGGGTCACCAGGTTGTCGGTCAGGCCGATGTTCAGCTCACCGCGCAGGTGCTGGTGCAGGCCGTTGACCTCGGTGCGGAAGCTTTCGATGGCGCTGAGCAGTTGCAGCGCCGAGTGGTACACCTCGCGGCCTTCCTCGGTCAGCGAAAAGCCGGCGCGGCCGCGTTGGCACAGGCGCAGGCCGAGGCGCTGTTCCAGGTCGCTCATCTGCTGGCTGATGGCGGAACGGCCGATGCCCAGCACGTTCTCGGCTGCGGAGAAACCGCCGCATTCCACCACGCTGCGGTAGATTTTCAGCAGGCGAATGTCGAAATCGCTGACCTGCGCCAGGGGATCGGGACGTCGGCTCATAGTTTAGTCATCGCCTAACCAAAGATTGGAAAAACAGGATTTTCCAGACTTTATCGCCGTGACAACGTAGCTGCAACAACACTCGTTACTTCCGATTCGAGGTCTTGCACGAATGAACTTGCCCGAAAACGCTCCGCACGGAATCGCCAGCCAGCTGAAACTCGACGCGCACTGGATGCCCTACACGGCCAACCGCAGCTTCCAGCGCGACCCGCGTATCATCGTCGCCGCCGAAGGCAGCTACCTGACGGACGACAAGGGCCGCAAGATCTACGACAGCCTGTCCGGGCTGTGGACCTGTGGCGCCGGCCACACCCGCAAGGAAATCCAGGAAGCGGTGGCGCGCCAGTTGGGCGTGCTGGACTACTCCCCGGCGTTCCAGTACGGCCACCCGCTGTCGTTCCAGCTGGCCGAGAAGATCACCGAGCTGACCCCTGGCGAGCTGAACCACGTCTTCTACACCAACTCCGGGTCCGAGTGCTGCGACACCGCGGTGAAAATCGTGCGTGCCTACTGGCGCCTGAAAGGCCAGGCCACCAAGACCAAGCTGATCGGCCGTGCCCGTGGCTACCACGGCGTGAACGTCGCCGGCACCAGCCTGGGTGGCGTGAACGGCAACCGCAAGATGTTCGGCCAGTTGATGGACGTCGACCACCTGCCGCACACCCTGTTGGCCAGCAACGCCTTCTCCAAGGGCGCGCCGGAAGAGGGCGGCATCGCCCTGGCCGATGAAATGCTCAAGCTCATCGAGCTGCACGACGCCTCGAACATCGGCGCGGTGATCGTCGAGCCCATGGCCGGTTCCGCCGGCGTGCTGCCACCGCCCAAGGGTTACCTCAAGCGCCTGCGCGAGATCTGCACCCAGCACAACATCCTGCTGATCTTCGACGAAGTGATCACCGGCTTCGGCCGCACCGGCAACATGTTCGGTGCCGACACCTTCGGCGTTACCCCTGACCTGATGTGCATCGCCAAGCAGGTCACCAACGGCGCCATCCCCATGGGCGCGGTGATCGCCAGCACCGAGATCTACCAGACCTTCATGAACCAGGCCACGCCCGAGTACGCGGTGGAATTCCCCCACGGCTACACCTACTCGGCCCACCCGGTGGCCTGCGCTGCTGGCCTGGCCGCGCTGGACCTGCTGCAGAAGGAAAACCTGGTGCAACAGGCCGCCGAACTGGCGCCGCACTTCGAAAAAGCCCTGCATGGCATCAAGGGCAGCAAGAACGTCATCGACATCCGCAACTTCGGCCTGGCCGGCGCCATCCAGCTGGCCCCGCGCGACGGTGATGCCATCGTCCGCCCCTACGAGGCCTCGATGAAGCTGTGGCAGGCAGGTTTCTACGTGCGCTTCGGCGGCGACACCCTGCAGTTCGGGCCAACCTTCAACGCCAAGGCCCAGGACATGGACCGCCTGTTCGATGCCGTTGGCCAGGCGCTGAACGCGATCGACTGATCCCCTCTTTATATAGGAAGCGGCACGCGCCGCTTCCTGGCATCTATTCCAGGAGTTTCACATGAGCAGCATTCAGCACCTGATCAACGGTGATCTGGTTTCCGGTGGCGACCGCACCGCCGACGTCTACAACCCATCGACCGGCCAGGTTATCCACAAACTCCAGCTGGCCGACCTGCAAACCGTGCAGCAAGCCATCGACTCGGCCAAGGCCGCATTCCCGGCCTGGCGCAACACGCCGCCGGCCAAGCGTGCCCAGGTGATGTTCCGCTTCAAGCAACTGCTGGAGCAGAACGAAGCCAAGATCTCCCAACTGATCAGCGAAGAGCACGGCAAGACCCTGGAAGACGCAGCCGGTGAACTGAAGCGCGGCATCGAGAACGTCGAGTACGCCAGCGCCGCGCCGGAAATCCTCAAGGGCGAGTACAGCCGCAACGTCGGCCCGAACATCGACGCCTGGTCCGACTTCCAGCCCCTGGGCGTGGTCGCCGGCATCACCCCGTTCAACTTCCCGGCCATGGTGCCCCTGTGGATGTACCCGCTGGCCATCGCTTGCGGCAACTGCTTCATCCTCAAGCCGTCCGAGCGGGACCCAAGCTCCACCCTGTTCATTGCCCAGCTGCTGCTGGAGGCCGGCCTGCCGGCTGGCGTGCTGAACGTGGTGCACGGCGACAAGGTGGCGGTGGACGCGCTGATCCAGGCGCCGGAAGTCAAAGCCCTAAGCTTCGTGGGTTCCACGCCGATCGCCGAGTACATCTATAGCGAAGGCACCAAGCGCGGCAAACGCGTGCAAGCACTGGGCGGCGCCAAGAACCACGCCGTGCTGATGCCCGACGCCGACCTGGACAACGCCGTCAGCGCGCTGATGGGCGCGGCCTACGGTTCCTGTGGCGAGCGCTGCATGGCCATCTCGGTAGCCGTGTGCGTGGGTGACCAGGTGGCGGATGCCCTGGTGGCCAAGCTGGTGCCACAGATCAAGGCGCTGAAAATCGGTGCCGGCACCAATTGCGGCCTGGACATGGGCCCGCTGGTCACCGGCCAGGCCCGTGACAAGGTTGCCGGTTATGTCGAAGACGGCGTGCAGGCTGGCGCCAAGCTGGTGGTCGATGGCCGCAGCCTGGTCGTGCCGGGCAATGAAGACGGCTTCTTCCTGGGCGGCTGCCTGTTCGACAACGTCACCCCCGAAATGCGCATCTATAAGGAAGAGATCTTCGGCCCAGTGCTGTGCATCGTGCGGGTGAACAGCCTGGAAGAGGCGATGAAGC
>NZ_CP133165.1:4427500-4615000 GCF_047947025.1 Pseudomonas sp. App30
ACCACGGTGTGATTCATGACTGGGGTGAAGTCGTAACAAGGTAGCCGTAGGGGAACCTGCGGCTGGATCACCTCCTTAATCGACGACATCAGCTGTATCATGAGCTCCCACACGAATTGCTTGATTCATTGAAGAAGACGATATCGGTAACAGCTCTTAACTGGGTCTGTAGCTCAGTTGGTTAGAGCGCACCCCTGATAAGGGTGAGGTCGGCAGTTCGAATCTGCCCAGACCCACCAGTTTCTTGTTGGGGCCATAGCTCAGCTGGGAGAGCGCCTGCCTTGCACGCAGGAGGTCAGCGGTTCGATCCCGCTTGGCTCCACCACCCCTTGCTACCGTGTCAAAGCTTAGAAATGAGCATTCGCATCGAATGTTGATTTCTGAACTTTATCAGAATCGTTCTTTAAAAATTTGGGTATGTGATAGAAAGATAGACTGAACGTTACTTTCACTGGTAACGGATCAGGCTAAGGTAAAATTTGTGACTGCTCTTAATTGAGCAAGCATGCAAATTTTCGGCGAATGTCGTCTTCACAGTATAACCAGATTGCTTGGGGTTATATGGTCAAGTGAAGAAGCGCATACGGTGGATGCCTTGGCAGTCAGAGGCGATGAAAGACGTGGTAGCCTGCGAAAAGCTTCGGGGAGTCGGCAAACAGACTGTGATCCGGAGATGTCTGAATGGGGGAACCCAGCCATCATAAGATGGTTATCTTGTACTGAATACATAGGTGCAAGAGGCGAACCAGGGGAACTGAAACATCTAAGTACCCTGAGGAAAAGAAATCAACCGAGATTCCCTTAGTAGTGGCGAGCGAACGGGGACCAGCCCTTAAGTTGATTTGAGATTAGCGGAACGCTCTGGAAAGTGCGGCCATAGTGGGTGATAGCCCTGTACGCGAAAATCTCTTATCAATGAAATCGAGTAGGACGGAGCACGAGAAACTTTGTCTGAATATGGGGGGACCATCCTCCAAGGCTAAATACTACTGACTGACCGATAGTGAACTAGTACCGTGAGGGAAAGGCGAAAAGAACCCCGGAGAGGGGAGTGAAATAGATCCTGAAACCGTATGCGTACAAGCAGTGGGAGCAGACTTTGTTCTGTGACTGCGTACCTTTTGTATAATGGGTCAGCGACTTATATTCAGTGGCGAGCTTAACCGAATAGGGGAGGCGTAGCGAAAGCGAGTCTTAATAGGGCGTTTAGTCGCTGGGTATAGACCCGAAACCGGGCGATCTATCCATGGGCAGGTTGAAGGTTAGGTAACACTGACTGGAGGACCGAACCGACTACCGTTGAAAAGTTAGCGGATGACCTGTGGATCGGAGTGAAAGGCTAATCAAGCTCGGAGATAGCTGGTTCTCCTCGAAAGCTATTTAGGTAGCGCCTCATGTATCACTGTAGGGGGTAGAGCACTGTTTCGGCTAGGGGGTCATCCCGACTTACCAAACCGATGCAAACTCCGAATACCTACAAGTGCCGAGCATGGGAGACACACGGCGGGTGCTAACGTCCGTCGTGAAAAGGGAAACAACCCAGACCGTCAGCTAAGGTCCCAAAGTCATGGTTAAGTGGGAAACGATGTGGGAAGGCTTAGACAGCTAGGAGGTTGGCTTAGAAGCAGCCACCCTTTAAAGAAAGCGTAATAGCTCACTAGTCGAGTCGGCCTGCGCGGAAGATGTAACGGGGCTCAAACCATGCACCGAAGCTACGGGTATCACCTTCGGGTGATGCGGTAGAGGAGCGTTCTGTAAGCCTGTGAAGGTGAGTTGAGAAGCTTGCTGGAGGTATCAGAAGTGCGAATGCTGACATGAGTAACGACAATGGGTGTGAAAAACACCCACGCCGAAAGACCAAGGTTTCCTGCGCAACGTTAATCGACGCAGGGTTAGTCGGTCCCTAAGGCGAGGCTGAAAAGCGTAGTCGATGGAAAACAGGTTAATATTCCTGTACTTCCGGTTATTGCGATGGAGGGACGGAGAAGGCTAGGCCAGCTTGGCGTTGGTTGTCCAAGTTTAAGGTGGTAGGCTGAGATCTTAGGTAAATCCGGGATCTTAAGGCCGAGAGCTGATGACGAGTTGCCTTTAGGCGACGAAGTGGTTGATGCCATGCTTCCAAGAAAAGCTTCTAAGCTTCAGATAACCGGGAACCGTACCCCAAACCGACACAGGTGGTTGGGTAGAGAATACCAAGGCGCTTGAGAGAACTCGGGTGAAGGAACTAGGCAAAATGGCACCGTAACTTCGGGAGAAGGTGCGCCGGTGAGGGTGAAGGACTTGCTCCGTAAGCCCATGCCGGTCGAAGATACCAGGCCGCTGCGACTGTTTATTAAAAACACAGCACTCTGCAAACACGAAAGTGGACGTATAGGGTGTGACGCCTGCCCGGTGCCGGAAGGTTAATTGATGGGGTTAGCTAACGCGAAGCTCTTGATCGAAGCCCCGGTAAACGGCGGCCGTAACTATAACGGTCCTAAGGTAGCGAAATTCCTTGTCGGGTAAGTTCCGACCTGCACGAATGGCGTAACGATGGCGGCGCTGTCTCCACCCGAGACTCAGTGAAATTGAAATCGCTGTGAAGATGCAGTGTATCCGCGGCTAGACGGAAAGACCCCGTGAACCTTTACTATAGCTTTGCACTGGACTTTGAATTTGCTTGTGTAGGATAGGTGGGAGGCTTTGAAGCGTGGACGCCAGTTCGCGTGGAGCCATCCTTGAAATACCACCCTGGCAACTTTGAGGTTCTAACTCAGGTCCGTTATCCGGATCGAGGACAGTGTATGGTGGGTAGTTTGACTGGGGCGGTCTCCTCCTAAAGAGTAACGGAGGAGTACGAAGGTGCGCTCAGACCGGTCGGAAATCGGTCGTAGAGTATAAAGGCAAAAGCGCGCTTGACTGCGAGACAGACACGTCGAGCAGGTACGAAAGTAGGTCTTAGTGATCCGGTGGTTCTGTATGGAAGGGCCATCGCTCAACGGATAAAAGGTACTCCGGGGATAACAGGCTGATACCGCCCAAGAGTTCATATCGACGGCGGTGTTTGGCACCTCGATGTCGGCTCATCACATCCTGGGGCTGAAGCCGGTCCCAAGGGTATGGCTGTTCGCCATTTAAAGTGGTACGCGAGCTGGGTTTAGAACGTCGTGAGACAGTTCGGTCCCTATCTGCCGTGGACGTTTGAGATTTGAGAGGGGCTGCTCCTAGTACGAGAGGACCGGAGTGGACGAACCTCTGGTGTTCCGGTTGTCACGCCAGTGGCATTGCCGGGTAGCTATGTTCGGAAAAGATAACCGCTGAAAGCATCTAAGCGGGAAACTTGCCTCAAGATGAGATCTCACTGGAACCTTGAGTTCCCTGAAGGGCCGTCGAAGACTACGACGTTGATAGGTTGGGTGTGTAAGCGCTGTGAGGCGTTGAGCTAACCAATACTAATTGCCCGTGAGGCTTGACCATATAACACCCAAGCAATTTGCGTCGAACAGACCAGATTGCGGTGTTGTGAAGATGATACGAACCGAAAGTTTGCTGATTCACAAATACCATCACATACCCGATTCGCTGGAGTGCCTCCCAAAGGGCATCCTGGCTACAGAATTTCTTGACGACCATAGAGCATTGGAACCACCTGATCCCATCCCGAACTCAGCAGTGAAACGATGCATCGCCGATGGTAGTGTGGGGTTTCCCCATGTGAGAGTAGGTCATCGTCAAGATTAAATTCCGAAACCCCCATCTGCGCAGGCAGGTGGGGGTTTTGTCTTTCTGGCGTGCGCAAAATGCGTTCCGCCGTACCGCGCAATGATTTGATACCGTGCAGACGCCGGACGCCGCCTTCGGCAGCTGCTACGGGCAAACCACATCTGATAAGGTTTCCACCTGTCCCCGTTTCCCCAGCCAAGGAATTGCCCATGCCGGCCAGCCCCTCCCTTACACCAGGTTTCATGGTGGTTCACGGCAACCGCCTGGATGAACTGCGCAGCCTGGTGGTGAGCTGGATGCGGCGTTACCCCTTGGCGCCGCTGGAAAACGAAATCGCCCTGGTGCAGAGCAACGGCATCGCCCAGTGGCTGAAGCTGGCCCTGGCCGAAGACGCGCAAGACGATGACCTGGGTGGCTGCGGCATTGCCGCGGCCATCGATGTGCAACTGCCCGGCAGTTTCATGTGGCAGCTCTACCGCGGGGTGCTGGGCAAGGACGAGATCCCCCAGGCCTCGCTGCTCGACAAGGCACCGCTGACCTGGCGGTTGATGCGCCTGCTGCCGCAACTGATCGACCAACCGCATTTCGAGCCACTGCAGCGCTTCCTTACCGACGACAACGACCTGCGCAAGCGCTATCAGTTGGCCGAGCGCCTCGCCGACCTGTACGACCAATACCAGGTGTACCGTGCCGACTGGCTGGAAGACTGGGCCGCCGGCCGCCATCAGCTGCGCAACGTGCGTGGCGAGGCCAAGCCCTTGCCCGAGGCCAACCGCTGGCAGGCGGAGTTGTGGCGCGCGCTGCTGCACGACGTCGGCGAGCAGGGCATGGCCCAGAGCCGTGCCGGCGTGCATCAGCGCTTCATCGAGCGCATCAACGCGCTGGACACCGCGCCGCCCGGGCTGCCCAACCGCGTGATCGTCTTCGGTATCTCATCGTTGTCGGCCCAGGCGCTTGAAGCATTGGCAGGGCTGGCACGCTTCAGCCAGGTGCTGCTGTGCGTACACAACCCTTGCCGCCATCACTGGTCCGACATCGTTGCCGACAAGGACCTGCTGCGCCACCAATACAAGCGCCAGGCGCGCAAGCAGGGCATGCCGGTCGTCATCGACGCCGACGCGCTGCACCAGCACGCCCACCCGCTATTGGCCGCCTGGGGCAAGCAGGGCCGTGACTACATCAACCTGCTGGACAGCTACGACGACCCCAACAGTTACCGCGCCGCGTTCCGCGAAGGGCGCATCGACCTGTTCACCGAGGACGAGCCCACCACGCTGCTCGGCCAACTGCAGGACGACATCCTCGAGCTGCGCCCGTTGGCCGAAACCCGCACCACCTGGCCTGCGGTAAACCCGGCCAAGGACCGCTCGATACGCTTCCACGTGGCCCACAGCGCCCAGCGCGAAGTGGAGATCCTGCACGACCAGCTGCTGGCCCGGTTCAGCGCCGATCCAAACCTCAGGCCCCGCGACGTTATCGTCATGGTCCCCGACGTTGACAGCTACGCCCCGCATATTCGTGCCGTGTTCGGCCAGCTGGACCGCCACGACCCACGCTTCATTCCGTTCACCCTGACCGACCAGAACCAGCGTGGCCGCGACCCGTTGCTGATCGCCATAGAGCATTTGCTCAAGCTGCCTGACAGCCGCTTCGCGGTCAGCGAAATCCTCGATCTGCTGGACGTGCCCGCCCTGCGCGCACGTTTCGGCATGCAGGAAAACGACCTGCCCACCTTGCACCGCTGGATCGAAGGTGCCGGCATCCGCTGGGGGCTCAACGCGGCCCAGCGCGCTGGCCTGGGCCTGCCCGAGCAACTGGAGCAGAACAGCTGGCGGTTCGGCCTGCGGCGCATGCTGCTGGGCTACGCGGTAGGCGGCGGCGAGGGCTATGGCGGTATCGAACCCTATGATGAAATCGGTGGCCTGGATGCGGCGCTGATCGGCCCGCTGGTGGCCTTGCTCGATGCCCTGGAGGTCGCCCACCAAGTGCTGTCCACGCCTGCCGAGCCGCAGGAGTGGGGCGAGCGCCTGCATGGCCTGGTCCAGGTATTTTTCCAGGCCAGCACCGAGCACGACGACTACCTGCTGGTGCAACTCGAAGAGCTGCGCGAGCAATGGCTGCGCACCTGCGCCTCGGTGGAACTGCACGAGCCGCTGCCGCTGACCGTGGTACGCGAGGCCTGGCTGGCCGGGCTCGACCAGGGCAAGCTGTCCCAGCGCTTCCTCGCCGGTGCGGTGAACTTCTGCACGCTGATGCCCATGCGCGCCATCCCCTTCAAGGTGGTGTGCCTGTTGGGCATGAACGACGGTGATTACCCGCGTGCTCAACCCCCCTTGGACTTCGACCTGATGGGCAGCGACTACCGCCCCGGCGACCGCTCGCGCCGCGAGGACGACCGCTACCTGCTGCTCGAAGCCCTGCTGTCGGCGCGCGAACAGCTGTACATCAGTTGGGTAGGCCGCAGCATCCGCGACAACAGCGAGCGCCCGGCCTCGGTGCTGATCGGCCAACTGCGCGACCACCTCGCCAGCGGCTGGGCCCTGCAGGGCGCGGAGGAGGGCGGCAAGCTCAACGCTGGCGAGCAACTGGTGCATGCCCTGAGCCTGGAGCACCCGTTGCAGCCGTTCAGCGCGCGTTATTTCCATGAAGGCAGCGGCCTGTTCAGCTTCGCCTCCGAATGGCGGGTGCTGCACACCGAGCAGAGCGAACAGCCCACCGAAGCCGTGCTGCCGCCCCATGAACAGGACGAGCCGCTGGCCCTCACGCAACTGCAGGATTTCCTGCGCAACCCGGTGCGGCATTTCTTCAGCCAGCGCCTGAAAGTGTTCTTCGAAACCGCCGAGGCGCCGCTGGCCGATGAAGAGCCGTTCGTGCTCGACGCCCTGGAGCGCTACACCCTCAGCGACCAGCTGCTGACCACGGCCATGGCTACCCTGGGCGCCGTCGATGAAGCGCTGCACACCCAGGCCCGGCGCATGCAAGGCAGCGGCCTGCTGCCCATGGCCGGTTTCGGCACCTTGCTGCAAGAGGAACTGATAGAACCGCTCCCCGACCTGCTGCAACGCTTCCAGCAGCTGTTGGTGCTATGGCCGACGCCTGTGGTGGCCGCCAAGCCGGTGAACTTCGAATACAAGGAGCTGCGCCTGGATGGCTGGGTCAGCAGCCTGCACCAGCGTGCCGATGGCAACCTGCTGAGCGTCACGGCCATCGCCAACGCCATCGGCGGCGCCCGTTCGCGCAAATGGCACCGCCTCACCCGCAGCTGGGTCACCCACCTGGCGGCCTGCGCGGTTGGCCTGCCGCTGACCACTGCGGTGGTTGCCAGCGACGACACCCTGGTGCTGGCAGCGCTGGAGCCAGGGCAGGCCCGCGAAGTGTTGGGCCACCTGCTGCAAGCCTGGCAACAGGGCATGCGCCGGCCGCTGCCGGTGGCGGTGAAAACCGCGTTCGCCTGGCTGGGCCAGGGCGACCCGGTCAAGGCCGAGGCCGCCGCGCGCAAGGCCTATGAAGGCGATGGCATCACCACCGATGGTGAGCGCCGCGAGAGCGTGGCGCTCGCCCGGCAGTTCCCCGACTTCAATGCGTTGGTCGACAGCGAAGAGTTCGAAGGCTGGTGCGATGCCTTGTACCGCCCCATGTTCGAAGCGCCCTGGCGCTCCATCGATGCCGACGAGGCCCGCTCATGACCGACTCCCGACTCAAGCCCCTGGCGCTGGCCTTCCCCCTGCGTGGCAGCCAGCTGATCGAGGCCAGCGCCGGTACCGGCAAGACCTTCACCATCTCGGCGCTGTACCTGCGCCTGGTGCTGGGCCACGGTGGCGAACAGGCAGGCTTTGGCCGCGAATTGCTGCCGCCGCAGATCCTCGTGGTGACCTTCACCGACGCCGCCACCAAGGAGCTGCGCGAACGCATCCGCACGCGCCTGGCCGAGGCTGCGCGTTTCTTCCGCGACGAGATGCCCAGCCCCGACGACCTGATCAGCCAGCTGCGCGACGAGTTCGCCCCCGAGCAGTGGGCCGGGTGCGCCAACCGCCTGGACATCGCCGCGCAATGGATGGACGAAGCGGCGGTCTCGACCATTCACAGCTGGTGCCAGCGCATGCTGCGCGAGCACGCCTTCGACAGCGGCAGCCTGTTCACCCAGACCCTGGAGACCGACCACAGCGACCTGCTGGGCGAGGTGGTGCGCGACTACTGGCGGCGCTTCTGCTACGCCATGCAGGGTGACACGCTCAACTGGGTGCGCAGCAACTGGGGTGGTCCGGCCGCGCTGCTGCCGCGCGTGCGTGCGCTGTTCGGCACCCCGCGCCGTGGCGACAGCGGCCAGGAGCCCGCCGAGCTCATCGAGGCCGCGCTGGCCGAGCGCAAGCTGGCCTTGCAGCAACTCAAGGCACCCTGGGCGCAATGGGCCGAAGAGCTGCGGGCCATCTGCCTGGAGGCCGTGGCGGCCAAGGCGGTGGACGGCCGCAAGATGCAGGCTCGTTACTTCGAGCCCTGGTTCGACAAGCTTGGCGCCTGGGCCGCTGACGAAAGCCTGGTGGACCTGGACATCGGCACCGGCTTCAGCCGCCTGACCCCGGACGGCATGGCCGAAGCCTGGAAAGGCGAGCCGCCGGCGCACCCGGCGCTGGAAGCCATGCAGGGCCTGGCCGACGCCCTGGCCAGCCTGCCCACCCCCGATGCCGCGGTGCTTGAGCACGCCGCGCGCTGGGTTGGCGCGCGCTTCGAGGAAGAGAAACGCCGGCGCGCCGAAATGGGCTTCGACGACATGCTGCTGCGCCTGGACGCTGCCTTGCAGGGCAGTGGCGGCGAGCGCCTGGCCGGGTTGATTCGCGAGCAGTTTCCGGTGGCGTTGATCGACGAATTCCAGGACACCGACCCGGTGCAGTACCGGATCTTCGAAAGCATCTACCACATCGAGGCCAACCAGCCCGAGAGCGGCCTGTTCCTGATTGGCGACCCCAAGCAGGCGATCTACGCCTTCCGGGGCGCCGACATCTACACCTACTTGCGCGCGCGCCAGGCCACCACCGGCCGCCTGCACACCCTGGGCACCAACTTCCGTTCCAGCCATGCGATGGTCGAGGCGGTGAACCACGTATTCAACGTCGGCGAACAGCGTGAGCTGGGGCGCGGCGCGTTCCTGTTCCGCCAGGGCGAGGACAATCCCGTGCCGTTCCTGCCGGTGCTGGCCCAGGGCCGCAAGGAGGCCTTGAGCGTCGGCGGCCAGCCCGTGCCGGCGCTGAACCTGTGGCAGCTGCAAAGCGACGCGCCGCTGTCCGGCGTGGTCTACCGCCAGCAGCTGGCGGCGGCCTGTGCCAGCACCATCGTCGAGCTGCTCAGCGGCGGCCAGCAGGGCGGCGCCGGTTTCAGCAAGCCCGGCGAAGCCATGCGCCCGGTCACGCCGGCGGACATTGCCATCCTGGTGCGTGACGGCAAGGAGGCCCAGGCGGTGCGCGGCGAACTGGCGGCGCGTGGGGTGCGCAGCGTGTACCTGTCCGACAAGGATTCGGTGTTCGCCGCCCAGGAAGCCCACGACCTGCTGAGCTGGCTCAAGGCCTGCGCCGAGCCGGACGCCGAGCGCCCGCTGCGTGGCGCCCTGGCCACCACCACCTTGAACCTGCCCCTCAGCGCCCTGGCGCAGCTGAACCAGGACGAGCTGGCCTGGGAGCGGCGGGTGATGCAGTTCCGCACCTACCGCACCCTGTGGCGCACCCAGGGCGTGCTGCCCATGCTGCGCCGCCTGCTGCACGATTTCCGCCTGCCGCAGACCTTGATGCTGCGCAGCGACGGCGAGCGCGTGCTCACCAACCTGCTGCACCTGTCCGAGCTGCTGCAGCAGGCCGCTGGCGAGCTGGACGGCGAACAGGCGCTGATCCGCCACCTGTCCGAGCACCTGGCTACGGCTGGCCAGGCCGGTGAAGAACAGATCCTGCGCCTGGAAAGCGACGAGCAGTTGGTCAAGGTGGTGACCATCCACAAATCCAAGGGCCTGGAATACCCGCTGGTGTTCCTGCCCTTCATCTGCTCGGCCAAACCGGTGGACGGCAAGCGCCTGCCCCTGGCGTTCCACGACGAGCAGGGCAACGTGCAGGTGACCCTGAGCCCGACCACCGAGCAGGTGCAACTGGCTGACGACGAGCGCCTGGCCGAAGACCTGCGCCTGCTGTACGTGGCCCTGACCCGCGCCCAGCACGCCTGTTGGCTGGGTGTTGCCGACCTCAAGCGTGGCAACACCAAGGACTCGGTGCTGCACCGCTCGGCCCTGGGCTACCTGCTGGGCGGTGGCCAGCGCCTGGGCGAGCCCCAGGCCCTGGCCATCTGGCTGCGCGACCTGGCGGCCGATTGCCCGGCCATTCACGCCGGGCTGATGCCCGAGGCCACCACCCAGCATTACGTGCCGCCGCGCAACGAAGCCAACCTGCTGGCAGCCAAGCAGCCCAAGCGCCGGGCCGCAGAGAACTGGTGGATCGCCTCCTACAGTGCCCTGCGCATCAGCGACAGCGTGGCGCCGGGCAGCGACCAGTCCCCTGACAGCCCCCAGGCCCAGAAGCTGTTCGACGACGAACGCCTGGACCCTACCGCGCCGCGCGAAGCCCAGGCGATCAGTGGCGATATCCACCGCTTCCCGCGCGGCCCCAACCCCGGCACCTTCCTCCACGGCCTGCTGGAGTGGGCCGGGCGCGAAGGCTTCGCTACGGTCGCCGGGCAACCTGAGCTGCTGGCGGAAACAGTGGGCGCGCGCTGCAACCTGCGTGGTTGGAAGGGCTGGATCCCGACGCTGAACAGCTGGCTGCTGCACCTGTTGCAGACGCCCCTGGCCATTGGCGACACCCGCCTGAGCCTGACCGACCTTACGCAGTACCAGATCGAGATGGAGTTCTGGTTCGCCAGCCACCGCGTCGACGTGACCCAGCTCGATACCCTGGTGCGCGACCACACCCACGACGGCGCCGCGCGTGCGCCCGCTGAGGGCGCCATGCTCAACGGCATGTTCAAGGGCTTCATCGACCTGACCTTCGAGCACGAAGGCCGCTATTACGTGGCCGACTACAAGTCGAACTGGCTGGGCGCCGACGAGAGTGCCTACACCGAGTTGGCCATGACCCAGGCCATCCTCGACAACCGCTACGACCTGCAATACGTGCTGTACCTGCTGGCCCTGCACCGCCAGCTCAAGGCCCGCCTGCCCGGCTACGACTACGACCAGCACGTGGGCGGCGCGGTGTTCATCTTCCTGCGCGGCGTGCACGCGCCCAGCCAGGGCCTGGCGTTCGCGCGGCCACCGCGCGAGTTGATCGAGCGGTTGGACGAGCTGTTCCGCGGTGTGGTGCGCCAGCCTGAACCCATGGGTGACCTGTTCGAAGGAGAACCGGCATGAGCCGTACATTTGCCGATCTGCTGCCTACTGCGCTGGAGGCCCGCAGCCTCGCCGAGCTGGCCCCGCTGCAACAGGTCGACGACCTGCTGGCGCTGCTGGAGCGCTGGGCCGAGCGCGGCTGGCTGCGGGCGCTGGACAAGGCTTTCGTCGGTTTCCTCGCCGAGCGTGACCCGGGCGGTGACCCGCTGGTGCTGCTGGCCGCTGCGCTCACCAGCCACCAGCTGGGCCACGGCCACGTCTGCCTGGACCTGGCGCAAACCCTGGAAGAGCCCGACTTCGCGCTGTCGCTGCCGCCCGAGGGCGACGCGTTGGCAGGCCCGGTGCTGCTGCCCTCACAACTGCTGGAACACCTGCAACCCGAAGCCTGGCGCCAGACCCTGGCGGCCAGCCCGCTGGTGGCATTGGCCGACAACGACAGCGGTGAACGGCCGCTGGTGTTGGCCGGCCAGCGCCTGTACCTGCGCCGCTACTGGAGCTACGAACGGCGCATCGACACGGCCCTGCGCCAGCGCCTGGCCGCACAGGAAGCCACGCCGGACGATTTGCGCACGCGCCTTGAACAGCTGTTCGGCAGCCCCGGCAGCGAACGCATCGACTGGCAAAAGCTGGCCTGCGCCCTGGCCACCCGCAGCGCCTTCAGCATCGTCACCGGCGGCCCCGGCACCGGCAAGACCACCACCGTGGTGCGCCTGTTGGCCCTGCTGCAGGCCCCGGCGGTAGAGGCGGGCGCACCGCTGCGCATCCGCCTGGCCGCGCCCACGGGCAAGGCCGCGGCGCGGCTGACCGAATCCATCAGCGCCCAGGTCAAGCAGCTGGAAGTCAGCGACTGGGTCAAGGCCAAGATCCCCACTGAAGTGACCACCGTGCACCGCCTGCTGGGCAGCCGTCCGGGCACCCGCCACTTCCGCCACAACGCCGCCAACCCGTTGCCGCTGGACGTGCTGGTGGTGGACGAGGCGTCGATGATCGACCTGGAAATGATGGCCAACCTGCTGGGCGCCATGCCCGCCCACGCGCGGTTGGTGCTGTTGGGCGACAAGGACCAGCTGGCCTCGGTGGAAGCTGGCGCGGTGCTGGGCGACCTGTGCCGCGACGCCGAGCAGGGCTGCTACAGCCCGCAGACCTTGGCGTGGCTGGAAGCGGTCAGCGGCGAAGCACTGGCCGACGGCGGCCTGCAGGTGGGCAGCGCCGAGCGCAACCCGCTGGCCCAGCAGGTGGTGATGCTGCGCCACTCGCGACGCTTCGGCGAAGGCAGCGGTATTGGCCAGCTGGCCTTGCGGGTCAACCGCCAGGAGGCCGACCAGGCGCGCGAGCTGCTCAACGCCGGCCAGTTCGGCGACATCTTCGCCATCAAGCTCAGCGGCGAGCACGATCGCAAGCTCGACCGCCTGCTGCTGCAAGGCCAGGGCAGCGCCGGCCCCCAGGGCTACCGCCATTACCTGAACGTGCTGCAGGCCAACCGCCCGGCGCCGCGCACCGCGCTGGAAAGCGAGCTCTGGGCCGGTTGGGCGAAACAGGTGCTGGAGGCGTTCGAGTCGTTCCAGCTATTGTGCGCGGTGCGCAAGGGGCCATGGGGGGTGGAGGGCCTGAACCAGCGCGCTACCCAGGCGCTGACTGCCGCGCGGCTGATCGAAGGCGACCAGCCCTGGTACGAAGGCCGGCCGGTGCTGATGACCCGCAACGACTATGGCCTGGGCCTGATGAACGGTGACATTGGCATTGCCCTGCGCCTGCCCGAAAGCGGTGCGCCAGACCGCCAGGTGCTGCGCGTGGCCTTTCCCCGCAACGACGGCCAGGGTGGCGTGCGCTTCGTGTTGCCCAGCCGCCTGAATGACGTGGAAACGGTGTTTGCCATGACCGTGCACAAGTCCCAGGGCTCGGAGTTCGCCCACACCGCGCTGATCCTGCCCGACGCGCTCAACCCGGTGCTGACCAAGGAGCTGATCTACACCGGCATCACCCGCGCCAAGCACTGGTTCAGCCTGATCGAACCCCGCGCCGGGGTGTTCGAAGACGCCGTGCGGCGCAAGGTGAAACGCCTGAGCGGGTTGATGCTGGAACAATAGACGGCAGGCTGCCCTCCCCAGGTAGGAGCCGACTTTAGTCGCGATGGCGCACCGCGCGGTGTCAGGCGTAGCGCGATCGCGGCCAAGGCCGGCTCCTACCGGGCTCTTTCAGGAATTGCTGGCCAACCGTGCAGGCTCCGCTTCCCCCAGCCCCATGAACCGCCGCACCCGCTCCGCTTCGGGCGCATGGCGAATGCGCTCGGGGCTGGCATCCAGCTGCACGTTGCCGTTTTCCATGAACACCACCCGGTCGGATATCGACAGGGCAAAGTCCATCTCGTGGGTCACGATCAGCATGGTCATGCCGTCCTTGGCCAGGTCAGCGATCACCTTCAGCACGTCGCCCACCAGCTCCGGGTCAAGCGCCGAGGTGGGTTCGTCGAACAGCATCACCTGCGGCTCCATGGCCAGGGCGCGGGCGATGGCCACGCGTTGCTGTTGGCCACCAGACAACTGGTGCGGGTACTTGTTGGCGTGGGCCAGCAGGCCGACTTTATCTAGTAGGGCAAAGGCCTGTTGGCGGGTGACGTGCTTGTCGCCACCGTGGTAAATCGGCGCCAGGGTAATGTTGTCCACAAGGTTCAGGTGCGGGAACAGGTTGAAGCTCTGGAACACCATGCCGATGTGTCGCACGCCCCGGCGCATCTGCGGGTTGTTCGGCGTGTCGCCGGCGTGAATGAAGCTTTCGCCGAACAGCACGATCTCGCCCTGGTCGATGCTTTCCAGGCCGTTGATGGTGCGAATCAACGACGTCTTGCCCGAGCCCGACGGGCCGATGATCGAGACTACCTGGCCGCTGGCGACGCTGAGGTCGATGCCCTTGAGCACCTCATGGTCGCCATAGCGCTTGTGGATGTTCTGCAACTGCAGCGCTGGCGCCGCGCCGGCCAGGGGCTTGCGCCCGGTGCTCGGCAGCCGCGCCGCCAGGCTCTGGCGCAGTTGCGCCAGCGGGTTGGCCGCCAGGGTCTGCGGGCTGCGTTGGCTGAGGTCCAGGTAGCGCTCCAGGCGCTGCAGCAGCCAGCCGAACAGGCTGACGATCAGCACGTAGTACACGGCCACCGCCGCCAGGGTCTCCATGACCAGGAAATTCTGCGCGTACAGGCGTTGGCCCACGGTGAGCAGCTCGGTGAGGGAGATCACCGAGATCAGCGAGGTGAGTTTCACCACGGTGATGTATTCATTGATCAGCGTTGGCAGGGATATGCGGAACGCCTGGGGAATCACGATCAGCCGTTGCAGGCCCAGGGCGCCAATGCCCAGGGCACGGCCGGCTTCCTTCTGGCCCTTGTGCACGGAAATCAGGCCGCCGCGGTGGATCTCGGCCATGTACGCCGCCTCTGTCACCACCAGCGCCAACAGCCCCGAATAGAAGGGGTTGGACAGCACGCTGCCGGTCACCGGGAACAGCTGCGGCAGGTTGTAGACGAACACCACCAGCACCAGCAACGGAATGCTGCGGAAGAACCAGATGTACACCGCCGCTGGCAGGCTCAGCCACTTGATGCTCGACAGCTTGGCGCTGGCCAGGCCGAAGCCCAGCAGCATGCCGATGAACCAGCCCAGGGCGCTGAGTTCGACCACGGTGACGCAGGCTTCCCAGAACGCGGGCATGGAGAACAGCGAGATGAAATAGGACCAGTCGAATTGCATGGGTACCCGCTCCGCATTGAACGGCCGGCCACCCTGGCAAGGGCAGCCGGCGCCAGGGTCAGTTGGAGGCTTCTTCCAGGTTGTACTTCTTCAGGATCGCCGCGTATTCGCCGGACTGCTTGCTCTGGGCCACCGCTTTGAGCAGCGCCTGGTAGGTCTCTTCATTGCCCTTTTTCACGTAGATGCCCAGGGTCTGCGGGTACACCAGCTGCTGCGAGGTCACCAGCACGCGGCCCTTGGTCTTCTCGGCGATCATGTGCGCGGCGCCGGAAATCTCGACCTGGGCCTGGATGTTCTTCGACAGCAGTGCCTGGGTCACCTCGGGCGCCGAGGGGTATTCGCTCACGGTGATGGCGCCTTTGTTGTTGGGCAGGCAGTAATCGGTGGATAGCTTCTGGAACTGCGCCACCCAGGTGGTGCCCTGCTCCAGCCCGACTTTCAGGCCGCACAGGTCCTCGGGCACCGCCGGTTTCAGCGGGCTGTCGGCCGGCACCATGATCGCCGCGCCGGTGCGCGCGTAGGGAATGGTCTGCGCCTGGGCCTGGCGTTCCGGGGTGATGTACATGCCGGAGATGATCGCGTCGTAGTGCCCGGCGTTCAGCCCCAGGATCAGGTTGGGGAACTTGGTGTCGACGAACTCGGCCTTGGCGTCCAGCTGCTTGGCCAGCGCGTGGGCCAGTTCCGGGTCGGAGCCCACCACGTTCTTGTCACTGTCGTAGGACTCGAACGGCGGGTAGGTGATTTCCATGCCGACCTTCAGCTGGCCGGGCGTGGCGGTGGTCGAGGCCAGGGCGGCGGTGGTGCTCAGCAGGCAGGCGGCCAGCAGGGTCAGGCGGGTAATGTTGGACATGCGGGTGCTCCAGAGTAAGGGGAAGAACGTCAGGCCTGTTTTTTCAAATGACCGAAACTCGACGGCTTGCGGGCCTTGGCGGGCAGCTGCACCTCGCCGTTTTCCACGCGTTTGCGCAGGTACTGGTAGGTCTGCAACGCCTGGCCGTACATGTGCTCGCCGATGGCGATTTCCTCGTAGTCCTGGCCACCCTGGGCGAAGGCGGGCAGGGGCTTGATCTGGGTGTGGTAGTCGCACGCATAGAACAGCGGGAACGAATAGCGCTCGTGGCTGACCTTGCGCACCCGATGGGCCGTTGCAACGAACGTACCGGCGGTCATCACTTCCAGCATGTCGCCGATGTTGACCACGAAGGCGTCGGCAATGGGCGGCGCGTCGATCCACTGCCCCAGGTCGTTCATCACCTCCAGGCCCGGCTGGTCGGCCTGCAAAATGGTGAAGCACTCGTAGTCGGTGTGTGCACCGATACCGGGCGCGTCGACGGCGTCTGCATCAAAGGGGTAATGGATCAGCCGCAGCTTGGAGGGCGGGCGGGTCACCAGCGGGTCGAAATAGTCCTCGGCCAGCCCCAGGGCCAGGGCAAAGCCGCCGAACAGCTTGCGGCCCAAGGCGAACACCGCCGCGTAATAGGCCTGCACCGAGGCCTTGAAACCCGGCACCTCGGGCCAGTGGTTGGGGCCCAGCAGCGGCGTGTTGGCCAGCACCAGCGGGTCGTCGGCGGGCACCTCGAAGCCCACGTCGAAGGCTTCCTTGTGGTCGGGCTTGCCCTTGGAGTAGACCTCTTCGCCCTCGGGCACGAAGCCCTTGTGGGTGGCCGAGGTGCCGATGTAGTGCTGCATCTTCGCCGCCAGCGGCTGGGCGAAATAGTCCCGGGCGGCCTGGCGCAGGTTGGCGATCAGCTGCGGGGCGATGCCGTGGCCGGTGATGTACAGGAAACCGACCTCGCTGGCGGCGCGGCCCAGCTGCTCGGCCACCGCCAGGCGGTGTTCCAGTTCGACGCTGAACAGCCCGGCGATGTTCACCACCGGGATGCTCTTGAAGTTGGCCTTGGGCTCAATGTTGTTCATCAGGGTTCCTCAGCAGTGGGCGGCGCGGAAACGCTCGAAGTGGGCGCGTTCGGTGCGGGCCATCCACACGTTCAGCGACCACAGGTCGGCGACCGGGACATTGGTGAAGGGCAGGTGGTGCAGGTAGCCGTCGGCGCCGAACTCAGGCGTCAGGGTGGTGACCTGGTAGCCGCGCGCCTGTTGCGAGGCCCAGATGGCCTCCCAATGTTGCTGGTGGAAAGCCAGTTCGCGGCCGTATTCCGGGGCGCCGGGGTGCGGCACCTGCGGGCCCTGGTCGTAGCCGACCCGGGCCTGAATGTGATGCACGCGCTCGACGAACGCGCCGAGGTCGTCCGCCGGGTCGTCCAGCAGGCGCTCGCAGGTCACCACCCAGTGGCTGATGTCGCTGGTGAAACGCAGGTCCGGCAGCTGGCGGATCAGCTCCAGGGTCACCCAGGGGTTGAACAGCGAGCGAGAGCGGTGGGTTTCGAAACTGAGGAATTGGCCATGCTTGTGGCCCAGCTCCAACGCGCGGCCGAAGAACTCTACCTGTTGGGCCAGGGGCCAGCGGTCGTTGCCGGCCAGCACGTTGATGAAGCGCGGCGTCAGCTCGCCGGCCCAGGCCAGCTTGGTGTCCAGGTCATTGAGGTGTTCGGCGGGCTGGGCCGATTGCTGGGGCAAAACGTCGTAGGCGGTGAACAGAGTACAAATGTACCCCGTCGAGTTGGCGCGCAGGAACGCGGCGAATTCGCTGCGCTCGCGGGCCACCAGCGGCAGCCGCGCTTCCATGCCGTCGAAGCCGGCGGCCTGCAGCTCTTCCAGGGCCTGGGCCTTGCTGGCGGTGTAGCCCCACAGGGTGCGGAACGTTTCCAGTTTCATCGAGGCTCCTCATGCTACGCAGCACCCTGGCGGCATGGGCCGGGGCGTCATTGGGCTGGGCAGTAGCAAAAGGGCACGCGAATGGCCGGGTCTCTGGCGGAACCGGTCCGGTTGGATGGCTGGATCTTAGGCAGGGCCGTGTGTCGGGAAGAATAGGAAAGCTCAAATCGATAGTTCAGAAATCCTTGAACCAATAGCCCGCTACCGAACCGGGTAAGGTGAAAAGGCTGTGCTATCGTTTTGGCACGACCGGGCATCACATGGGTTTTCATCAGGGAGCTGTCTGGATGGCGGGTGTCATTGGCTACGGAAAGCGCATGTGGGAGCCTGCACCATGAGCGGCCGCACCCTGCGCAGCGCGCTGCGGCGTGCGCAACTGACGGTGGCGCTGGGCGCGGCCGGCCTGTGCGCCGGCTGCATGATCGTGTTGGGCGCATTCGCCTGGCGCACCCAGGCCATCGAGGCGTTGCCGGCGGCCACGCAATGGCGCCTGGCCCTGGGCGGCATCGCTGGCGCGCTGATCTGCACGACGCTCGGCACCCTGGGCGCGCTGTACCTGTCGCGGCGCCTGCTGCGCGACATCACCGAGCCGCTGCACAGCCTGGCCAACGTCGCCGATGCCGCACGGCGCGAGCACCGCTTTGAACGGCGGGTGCCGCACAGCGAGGTGGATGACCTGGAACAGTTGGGCAGCGACGTCAACGCGCTGCTCGACGAGCTGGAACACCTGAGTGCCCACAACCAGCCCGAGCCTTACCTGCAGGCCAGCCTCGACATCCTCACCGGCCTGCCCAACCGGGTGTTCTTCGAAGCGCGGCTGGCGCGCAACCTCAGTGACAAGCAGCCGCGGCGCATGGCCGTGCTGTACATCGACGCCGACCATTTCAAGGCCATCAACGACCGCCATGGCCATGCCGCGGCGGATGAAGTGCTGATCTGCCTGGCCGGCCGGGTGCGCACGCAATTGCGCGAAAACGACCTGCTGGCGCGCCTGGGCGGCGACGAATTCGCCGTGCTGCTGTCGCCGCTCAACGACAGCGACGATGCCTGGCGCATCGCCGACAACATCATCGCCGCGCTGCACGCACCGCTGGTGCTGCCCAACGCCGACAGCCTGCACGCCTCCATCAGCGTCGGCGTGGCCCTGGCCCCCGAACATGGCCAGGTCGCCACCGAGCTGCTGGCGGCCGCCGCCGACGCCCTGCACCAGGCCAAGCGGCTGGGCCGCGGCCGATGGCACCAGGCGGAGCCCACCAACCTGGCGGTGTGAACACCCGCCAACGGACGCGGACGCGCCGTATTGGAATCCCCCGTAGCAGCTGCCGAAGGCTGCGTCCCGGGCGCACCACCGGCGGTGCGGCCGGACGCAGCCTTCGGCAGCTGCTACGGGGGGGTGGTGAATTTCAATGAATGGGTTTCGCCCATCAGGAAGGGGGCGTTCAGCTCCGTCACTTCGCGGATGTAATCCCAGAGCAAATTGATCCGCTTCAACTTGCGCAGATCCTCCCGGCAATACATCCAGAACTGCCGCGTCACGCTGATTTCCCCCGCCAGCACCGGCACCAGGTCGTCAGCCTGCGCCGCCAGGAAGCACGGCAATATCGCCATGCCATGCCCCTGGCGCGCCGCCACGTACTGGGCGATGACGCTGGTGCTGCGCAGCCCGGCGCTGGCGTTGGGCAGCAAATTGGCCAGGTACAGCAGCTCCGGGCTGAAGGCCAGGTCGTCGACGTAGCTGATGAAGCGGTGCCCGGCCAGGTCGCGGCCGTGGCGGATGGGCGGGTGGTGGTCGAGGTAAGCCTGGGTGGCGTACAGCTGCAGGCGGTAGTCGCACAGCTTGCAGCACACGTAGGGCCCGTGCTCCGGGCGTTCCAGGGCGATGACCACGTCGGCCTCGCGCTTGGACAGGCTGATGAAGTGCGGCAGCGGCAGGATGTCCACGCTGATGGCCGGGTAGGCATCGACGAAGTGGCTCAGCTGCGGGGTGATGAAGAAGCTGCCGAAGCCCTCGGTGCAGCCCATGCGGATGTGCCCCGACAGCGCCACGCCCGACCCTGACACCTGCTCGCAGGCCATGTGCAGGGTGCTTTCGATGGACTCGGCGTAGCCCAGCAGGCGCTGGCCCTCGGCGGTGAGGATGAAGCCGGTGGTGCGCGACTTCTCGAACAGCAGGGTGCCCATGGCAGTTTCCAGCGAGGTGATGCGCCGCGACACCGTGGTGTAGTCCACGCCCAGGCGCCGGGCGGCGTTGCTGGCCTTGCGGGTGCGGGCGACCTCGAGGAAAAACTTCAGGTCATCCCAGTTCAGGTTGCCCAGGGAGGTGATGTTTTTTTGCATGTTGGACCGGCTTTTATCCGCGTTCTTGTTGGATGTTTGCACATCTATACTCCAGGAAAGAGCCATCACGCCATGCACAAAAACAATTACGCGGAGGTCTTGATGAACGTTTCGGTAAATGCCGGTATCCCCAAGGTGAAGCTGCTGATCGACGGCGAGTGGGTCGAGTCCCAGGCCAGCGAGTGGCGCGACATCGTCAACCCCGCCACCCAACAGGTGCTGGCGCGGGTGCCGTTTGCCACCCAGGCCGAGGTGGATGCCGCCGTCGCGGCGGCGCAAAAAGCCTTCCTCAGTTGGCGCAATACCCCGGTGGGCGCGCGCATGCGCATCATGCTCAAGTTCCAGGCGCTGATTCGCGAGCATTCCAAGCGCATCGCCCAGACCCTCAGCGCCGAGCAGGGCAAGACCCTGGCCGACGCCGAAGGCGACATTTTCCGCGGCCTGGAGGTAGTGGAGCACGCCTGTTCCATCGGCAGCCTGCAGATGGGCGAGTTCGTCGAGAACGTCGCCGGCGGCGTCGACACCTACACCCTGCGCCAGCCCATCGGCGTGTGCGCGGGCATCACCCCGTTCAACTTCCCGGCCATGATCCCGCTGTGGATGTTCCCCATGGCCATCGTCTGCGGCAACACCTTCGTGCTCAAGCCCTCCGAGCAGGACCCGCTGTCCACCGTGCAACTGGTGGAGCTGGCGCTGGAGGCCGGCATTCCCAAGGGCGTGCTCAACGTGGTGCAGGGCGGCAAGGAGGTGGTGGACGCGCTGTGCACCCACGCCGACATCAAGGCAATCTCCTTTGTCGGTTCCACGGCAGTGGGCACCCACGTCTACAACCTCGCCGGCCAGCATCACAAGCGCGTGCAGGCGATGATGGGCGCCAAGAACCACGCCGTGGTGCTGCCCGACGCCAACCGCGAGCAAACCCTCAACGCCCTGGTGGGCGCCGCCTTTGGTGCGGCCGGCCAGCGCTGCATGGCCACCTCGGTGGCGGTGCTGGTGGGCGCGGCGAAACAGTGGCTGCCCGAGCTCAAGGCCCTGGCGCAGAAGCTCAAGGTCAACGCCGGCAGCGAGGCCGGCACCGACGTCGGCCCGCTGATTTCACGCCAGGCCAAGCAGCGCGTGCTGGGCCTGATCGAGAGTGGGGTGAAGGAGGGCGCCGTGCTGGAGCTGGACGGCCGCGACGTGCAGGTGCCGGGCTTCGAGGAAGGCAACTTCGTCGGCCCCACCCTGTTCTCCGGAGTGACCACTGACATGCAGATCTACACCCAGGAAATCTTCGGCCCGGTGCTGGTGGTGCTCACCGTCGACACCCTCGACGAGGCCATCGCCCTGGTCAACCGCAACCCGTTCGGCAACGGCACCGGCCTGTTCACCCAGAGCGGCGCGGCGGCGCGCAAGTTCCAGAGCGAGATTGACGTGGGCCAGGTGGGCATCAACATTCCCATCCCGGTGCCGGTGCCGTTCTTCAGTTTCACCGGTTCGCGCGGCTCCAAGCTCGGCGACCTGGGCCCGTACGGCAAGCAGGTGGTGCAGTTCTACACCCAGACCAAGACGGTGACGGCGCGCTGGTTCGACGACGACAGCGTCAACGACGGCGTCAACACCACCATCAACCTGCGCTAGGAGACTGCCCATGAACATCGCCTTTGTCGGCCTGGGCAACATGGGCGCGCCCATGGCCCGCAACCTGCTCAAGGCCGGCCACCGCCTGCAACTGTTCGACCTGAACAAGGCCGTGCTCGACGAACTGGCCGCCCAGGGCGGCATCATCAGCGCCTCGCCCGGCGAAGCGGCGGCGGCCAGCGACCTGGTGATCACCATGCTGCCGGCCGCAGCCCACGTGCGTACCGTGTACCTGGGCGAGGGCGGCGTGCTGGCCGGTATTCGCCCCGGCACCCCGGCGGTGGATTGCAGCACCATCGACCCACAGACCGCCCGCGACATCGCCAGCGCCGCTGCCAAGCAGGGCGTCGACCTGGGCGACGCGCCCGTGTCAGGCGGCACCGGCGGCGCGGCAGCGGGCACCCTGACCTTCATGGTCGGCGGCAGCGCGGCGCTGTTCGACACCCTGCACCCGGTGCTGGCGCAGATGGGCCGCAACATCGTCCACTGCGGCGAAGTGGGCACCGGGCAGATCGCCAAGATCTGCAACAACCTGCTGCTGGGCATCTCGATGATCGGCGTCTCGGAGGCCATGGCCCTGGGCAACGCGCTGGGCATCGACACCGGGGTGCTGGCGGGCATCATCAACAGTTCGACCGGGCGCTGCTGGAGCGCGGACACCTACAACCCTTGGCCGGGGATTATTCCCACGGCGCCGGCGGCCCGTGGCTACACCGGTGGCTTTGGTGCGGAGCTGATGCTCAAGGATCTGGGGTTGGCCACCGAAGCCGCAAGGCAGGCGCACCAACCGGTGATCCTGGGGGCGGTGGCGCAGCAGCTGTATCAGGCGATGAGCTTGCGCGGTGATGGCGGGCTGGATTTCTCGGCGATCGTGAAGGGGTACCAGAAACCCTGAGAGTGCTGACGCGGCCTGTGGCCGCTGCTACGTACATCCCGTAGCAGCGGCCGCAGGCCGCGTCCCGCTTTCACGCGAAAACGAAATACTTGCGCACCGTCTCCACCACTTCCCATGTGCCCTTCATCCCCGGCTCGACGATGAAGATATCCCCCGCGCGCAGGTGCACCGGCTCCATGCCGTCCGGGGTAATCACGCAATAGCCTTCCTGGAAGTGGCAGTATTCCCACTTCACATAGTCCACCCGCCATTTGCCGGGGGTGCAGATCCAGGTGCCCATGATCTTGCTGCCGTCTTCGCTGGTGTAGGCGTTGAGGTTGACGGTATGTGGGTCGCCTTCCAGCTTCTCCCACTTGCAGGCATCCAGCACGGGCAGAGGGTGGGTGTCGCGCAGCACAACGAGGGGTTTGGACATGGCGGGCTCCGGCAGTGGTTTCAAGAGCCCGCATGCTGACCCGCCCACGCCCGGCGCGGATGCCTGAGGTCGACACCCGGGTGCCTGTTTGCGCGCTCAGCCTTGCGGCAGCAGGCTGGCCACCAGCGCTTGGGCGTGGCCGGGCAGGGCGTCGAAGTCCGCCGAGCACAGCAGCAGGCGCCGCGCCGCCCAGGGTTCCGGCAGGGCGCAGCTGGCGAACTGCAACTGGCCCTGGCAGCGCCGCACCGCCGCCAGCGGCACCACGGCCACGCCGGCGCCGCGCGCCACCATGCGCACCGCGCCATCGAAGCCCTCGGCGCGCACCCGCACCTGCATGCGCCGGCCGCTGTGCAGCGCCTGTTCCTCCACCAGAATGCCCAGGGCATTGCCGGCTGCCAGGGCCACATGGCCGTGGGCCAGGCTGTCGACGAAGGTCACCTTGGGCTGGCGCGCCAGCGGGTGGTCCACTGGCATGATCAGCATCAGCGGGTCGTCGCGGAACGGCCGGGTCTGCAGGCCTTCGGTGACCACGGCGCTGGAGACGATGCCCAGCGGCGCCGCGCCCTGGCGCAGGGCATGGAGGATGCGCTGGCTGGGCATTTCCTCCACGTCCAGGTCGACGCCGGGGTGGCGCTGCAGGAAGTCGCCCAGCAGCTCGGGCAGGTATTCGGTGAGGGCGGCGGTGTTGCACAGCAGCCGCACCTGGCCCTGAATGCCCTGGGCGTATTGCGCCAGGTCGAACTGCAGGTGCTCCACCTGTTGCAGCACCCGCCGGCTGTGCTCGCCCAGGGCCTGCCCGGCGGCAGTGGGCTGCACGCCACGGCGGTTGCGCTCGAACAACGGAATGCCCAGCGACGCTTCCATGGCGCGGATGCGCGCGCTGGCGGCGGCCAGGGACAAGTGCGTGCGCTGGGCGCCGGCGGTCATGTTGCCGCTGTCCAGGGTGTGCAGAAACAGGCGAAGGTCGACGAGATCGAAATGCATGGCAGGCTCCAGCCTCAACCAGGACAAGAGGCTGGCTCAGTATATGGCAGATTTTCAGCCGGCCGCCGAGCCGTCAGCATGGGGCCATGAATACCTTACTCGCGCTGTATCAAGAAATGGGCTGGGGCTTGTCGCTGCTGGTGCTGGCGACCTTCCTGCTGGCCGGCACGGTCAAGGGCGTGATTGGCCTGGGGCTGCCCACGGTTTCCATGGGCCTGCTGGGCCTGGCTATGGCCCCGGCGCAGGCAGCCGCGCTGCTGATCGTGCCATCGACCTTCACCAATATCTGGCAACTGATGCTCGGCGGGCACTTGCGCGGGTTGGCCGTGCGGCTGTGGCCGATGCTGCTGGCGATCTTCGTCGGCACTGGCATCGGCAGCCTGTGGCTGGGCATCGATGGCGGCAAATGGGTGGTGCATGCGCTGGGCGGGGCGCTGGTGCTGTACTCGCTCAGCGGCCTGTTCCTGCCGGTGCTGCGCGTGCCGGCCCGGCATGAGGCGTGGCTGGGGCCGTTGTGTGGCGTGGCCACCGGCATCATCACCGCCGCCACCGGGGTGTTCGTGATTCCGGCGGTGCCTTACCTGCAAGCGCTGGGGCTCAACCGTGACGAGCTGGTGCAGGCGCTGGGGCTGTCGTTCAGCGTCTCGACCCTGGCGTTGGCGCTGGGGCTGCTGTGGCACGGCGAGCTGGGTGGCGGCGAGCTGGGGGCGTCCTTGCTGTTGCTGGTGCCGGCGCTGCTGGGCATGCAGTTGGGGCAATGGTTGCGCCAGCGCATCAGCGCGGTGATGTTCAAGCGGGTGTTCTTCACCGGGCTGGCGCTGTTGGGCGCGCATTTGCTCATCAATGGCTGACACAGGTCCCGTAGCCGCTGCCGCCAGGCTGCGCTGGCCATCGGGTGCGCTGGAAATCTCCAGCGAGGCACAGGGCCAGCGCAGCCTTCGGCAGCGGCTACGGGGGGAACCTCACACCGCGCTGGACGGGCTCAACATCTCCACTCGCTGAACGTCGAAATCCGCCTCCAGGTATTCCATGCGCTGGGCAAAGAACGCCGCCATGTGCGGCAACGCCGAATGCACGTCCAGGTCGGCCTTCGACGCCCAGATCTCGTAGAACACGAACAGCGTCGGGTCGTTCAGGTCGCGCAGCATGTGGTACTCGATGCAGCCCGGCTCGCTGCGGCTGGCGCTCACGTAGCCCAGGAACAGGTCGCGGAAGGCGTCGGCCATGTGCGGTTTGGTCTTGGCCTTGAGGATGAAGCCGTGTTGTTCGTGCATGGGGTGTCTCCAGGGAAGTTGCAGTGATTCTAAAGGCAACAATCCGCCGCCATTCGTGATATTCAAGCAAATGTAATTTGCCCGATCAGGCCTTATTCCGCCCGCGCAAGGCCGGTAGAGTGCGCTGCATTCCTTACCGAGACCTTTCCCATGAAAAAGATTTTGTTGCTCAACGGCGGCAAGCAGTTCGCCCACTCCGAAGGCCGCTATAACGAAACCCTGCACGACGCCGCCGTGGCCGTGCTCGACCGCGCCGGGTTCGACGTGAAGACCACCTTCATCGACGGCGGCTACGACATCGCCGAAGAAGTGCAGAAGTTCCTGTGGGCCGACGTGGTCATCTACCAGATGCCCGGCTGGTGGATGGGCGCGCCCTGGACCGTGAAGAAGTACATCGACGAAGTCTTCACCGAAGGCCACGGCAGCCTGTACGCCAGCGACGGCCGCACCCGCTCCGACGCCTCGCAGAAATACGGCAGCGGCGGCTTGGTGCAGGGCAAGCAGTACCTGCTGTCGCTGACCTGGAACGCCCCGCAGCAGGCCTTCGACGACCCCACCGACTTCTTCGAAGCCAAGGGTGTGGACGCCGTGTACTTCCCGTTCCACAAGGCCAATCAGTTCCTGGGCATGACCGGCCTGCCGACCTTCCTGGCGGTGGACGTGATGAAGCGCCCGAACATCGAAGGCGACGTGGCACGCTACCAGGCGCACCTGGCGCAGGTGTTCGGTTTCCAGCTGTAAGGTAAAGTGGGTGACCAGCGCGCCAGCCGGCCTGCCGGCGAGCCTTACAGGGAAACCCAGGTTGAAAGCCAGATCCGACGAACTCCAGGTCTTCATCTCGGTCATCGAGTGCGGTTCCATTTCAGCGGCGGCCGAGCAGGTGGGGCAGACCCCCTCGGCCATCAGCCGCACGCTGTCGCGCCTGGAAAGCAAGCTCGACACCACGCTGATCAACCGCACCACGCGGCGCATGGACCTCACTGAAGAAGGCCGGTTCTTCTTCGAAAAGGCCAAGCAGATCCTGCAACAGATGGACGAGCTGGAGGAACGCCTGGCGGTGCGCCACCAGACGCCGTCCGGGCGCCTGCGGGTCAACGCCGCCTCGCCGTTCATGCTGCACGCCATCGTGCCGTACGTGGGCGAATTCCGCGCGCGCTACCCGGATATCACCCTGGAACTCAATACCGACGACCTGCTGATCGACCTGCTCGAACAGAGCACCGACGTCGCCATCCGCATCGGCGTGCTTGCCGACTCCACGCTGCACGCGCGCCTGCTGGGCCGCAGCCCGCTGAACATCCTCGCGAGCCCCGAATACCTGCGCCAGCACGGCACGCCACGCCAGGTGGAAGAGCTGCGCGAGCACAGCCTGCTGGGCTTCACCCAGCCCGACCACCTGAACCTGTGGCCGCTGCGCCACGCCGACGGCGACCGCTGGCAGGCCAGCCCGCGGGTGGCCGCTTCCAGTGGCGAGACCCTGCGGCAGCTGGCGCTGGCCGGGCAGGGCATTACTTGCCTGTCAGACTTCATGACCCACCAAGACATCGCCCAGGGCCGCCTGGTGCCGCTGCTGGTAGCGGCCAACACTGGTGAGCGGCAGACCATCAATGCCGTGTACTACCGCAACTCGCAGCTGGCGTTGCGCATCCAGTGCTTCCTGGATTTCATGCAGGAAAAGCTGGCCTGCTACGCCCACGGGGATTCGTGACCGGCGGGCAAAAGTCTATTGGCCGCCACCGGCTGTTTCCGCACGGATAACCCTTCGATACTGGCTGCCCTCACACATCGAACGGGAGTTTGAGCATGAACGTATTCGTCACCGGTGCCGCCGGTTTCATCGGCGGCTCGATCGCCACCGCCCTGGTCCAGGCCGGCCACCAGGTCACCGGCCTGGTGCGCAGCGCCGAGCAGGCCGAGGAAATGCAGGCCCTGGGTATCACCCCGGTGCTGGGCAGCCTCGATGACCGTGCACTGCTGATTGCCCAGGCGCGCGCCAGCGATGCCGTGATCAACGCCGCCAGCAGCGACCACCGCGGCGCCGTCGAAGCCTTGATCGAAGGCCTGCAGGGTTCCGACAAGCCGCTGCTGCACACCAGCGGTTCGAGCATTGTCGGCGACGCCTCGGGCGGCAAGGGCAGCGACGTCATCTACTACGAAGGCCATCTGCCCGAACCTACTGTGGACAAGGCCGCGCGCGTGGCCATCGACAACCTGGTGCTGGCCGCCGCCGCCCAGGGCGTGCGCTCGGCGGTCATCTGCAACACGCTGATCTACGGCCACAGCCTGGGCGTGAAGCGCGACAGCGTGCAGCTGCCACGGCTGCTGAAGCAGGCGCGCAAGAGCGGCATCGTCCGCCACGTGGGCCCGGGCCAGAACATCTGGTCCAACGTGCACATCGAGGACGTGGTGGCGCTGTACCTGCTGGCGCTGGCGAAGAACCCGGCCGGCACCTTCTACTTCGTCGAGAGCGGCGAGGCAGCCTTCGTCGACATGACCCGCGCCATGGCCACCGCCCTGGGCCTGGGTGAACCCCAGGACTGGCCACTGGCCGACGCGGAAAAAGAATGGGGCTATGAAATGGCCAATTACGGCCTGGGCTCCAACAGCCGCGTGCGTGGCAGGAACGCCCGGGAATTGCTGGGCTGGGCGCCCAAGCGCAGCTCGGCGCAGCAGTGGATTCTCGACGAAATGCTGTGAAACCAGCAGCAACGCGGCCGCCCCTGGGCGGCCGTTTTGCCCTGTAGGGGTTGAAACCACCGCCATCCTGGGCCTAACTGTGGCTGCAATTCATAACAACAGTAAGGACACCCGATGCGTATTGTGTTGTTCAAGACCCTTGCCCTGAGTGCCGCCATTTTCGCCAGCACCCACTCCTACGCAGCGTTGCTGGACAGCGGCGCCGTCGCCGCGCCCGACCAATACGGCGCCAAGGTCGCCGCGCAGATTCTCAAGCAGGGCGGCAACGCGGTGGACGCCGCCGTCGCCACGGCCTTCACCCTGGCCGTCACCTACCCCGAGGCCGGCAACCTGGGCGGCGGCGGGTTCATGACCCTGTACGTCAAGGGCAAGCCCTACTTCCTCGATTACCGCGAGACCGCGCCCAAGGCCGCGAGCCGCAACATGTACCTGAACGACAAGGGCGAGGTCATCGAGAACCTCAGCCTGGTCGGCGCCAAGGCCAGCGGCGTGCCCGGCACCGTGCTGGGCCTGTGGGAAGCCCACAAGCGCTTCGGCAAGCTGCCGTGGGCCGAGCTGCTGACCCCGGCCATCGGCTACGCGAAAGACGGCTTCACCGTCGCCGACAAGCAGTTCCAGTACCGCCAGGATGCGCTGAAACTGTTCAACGGCCAGACCAACTTCAACGACTACTTCGGCACCATGAAGCCCGGCCAGACCTTCCGCCAGCCGGAGCTGGCGCAGACCCTGGAGCGCATCGCCGACCAGGGCGCCAAGGACTTCTACGAAGGCAAGACCGCCGACCTGCTGGTCGCCCAGATGCAGGCCGACAAGGGCTTGATCACCAAGCAGGACCTGCACGACTACAAGGTCAACTGGCGTGAGCCGCTGCACATCGACTGGCGCGGCAACATCATCTACACCGCGCCGCTGCCCAGCTCGGGCGGCATCGCCCTGGCCCAGCTGCTGGGCATCAAGGACATCCGCAAGGACGACTTCAAGGGCGTGGCGCTGAACTCGGCGCGCTACATCCACCTGCTGGCCGAGATCGAGAAGCGCGTGTTCGCCGACCGCGCCAACTACCTGGGCGACCCGGACTTCAACGACGTGCCGGTGAACAAGTTGATTGCCCCGGCCTACCTGCTCAAGCGCGCCGACGAGGTCAACCCCACCGCCATCTCCGCCACCGAGAACGTGCACCCTGGCCTTGAAGCGCACCAGACCACGCACTTCTCCATCGTCGACCACGACGGCAACGCCGTCAGCAACACCTACACCCTGAACTGGGACTACGGCAGCGGCGTGGTGGTGAAGGGCGCAGGCTTCCTGCTCAACGACGAGATGGACGACTTCAGCTCCAAGCCAGGCGTGGCCAACGCCTTCGGCGTGGTGGGCGGCGACGCCAACGCCATCGAGCCGGGCAAGCGCATGCTGTCGTCCATGAGCCCCACCCTGGTGACCCGCGACGGCCGCGTGACCCTGGTGCTGGGCACCCCGGGTGGCTCGCGGATCTTCACCTCGATCTTCCAGGTGCTGAACAACACCTACGACTACCGCCTGCCGCTGGCCAAGGCCGTGGCAGCGCAGCGCGTGCACCACCAGTTGCTGCCCAAGGACACCATCTACTACGACAGCTACGCGCCGCTCACCGGCCAAACGGCCGAAGAGCTCAAGGCCATGGGCTACAAGCTCGAGGACCAGGGCTGGGAAATGGGTGATGTCCAGGCCATCAAGGTCGATGGCCGCAAGGTCGAGACTGCCTCCGACCCGCGTGGCCGTGGGGTGGGCCTGCTGGCCAAATGAAGTTCATGAAGTGAACCGTCACTAGCGGTAAGATGGTTTCCTTTTCGCGCCACCCTGTAGCCGCAGCCTGCGGCCGCGGCTACAGGGACCTCGCCTGCCAAATCAGGAAAACCCATGAAACGTGTTGCCCTTGCCCTGGCCATCGCCGCGACCGCCGCCTGCGCCCACCAGTCCACCCCGGCGCCCGCGCCCGCCGCCCCGGTGGCCAAGGCCCAGCCGACGCTGAAGGTGCCGGCCCCGGTCGACAAGGCCAACCAGCTGATGTTCGACATGGTCAAGCGCACCCCGCTGAGCAACAGCGTGCTGCGTGACGGCGACCAGCTCAGCTTCATGGTCATCCGCCCCAAGGATGACACCCTGCGCCAGGACATCATGATGCAGATCCAGGCCTCGTGCGTGGAGCCATCCGCCAAGCTGATGTACTTCGACGGCGGCAAGCGCTCCTACGTGAAGAGCCAGGACGGCCTGTACATGCCCGCCGTGCGCATGCGCAAGGACGTGGCCCAGGCCCTGTTGAAAAACCCCGATTTCGTCGACGCCTGCACCAGCACGCCGCAGCCGGACTGGCGCGTGGTGCGCACCGCCGCCAACGGCCAGCAGACCCTGGTCGACCGCGCCAGTATCAAGCCCCAGGGCAACACCCTGCGCTTCTGGACCGCGTGGGATGAACCGGTCACCACCTTCGACCTGCCGTACTACGCGCCCATGGCGCAGAAGCGTGAATACGTGGCGGTGGACTGCACCCAGCAGACCTTCAAGGTGCTGTCGGGCTTCGACCTGGACGAACGCAACAACGTCACGGACGGCGCCGTGCACTTCGTGCCCGAGGCCCAGCAGATCGCCCGCGACACCGACAACCACGCCACCTACAAGGCCATCTGCGGCAACCCGCAGGCGCTGGAAAAACTCCCGGCGTTCAGCCCGCGGGTGAAAGCACCGCTGGCCGGCCCGTTCCCCGGGGTGATGGCGCTGCCACTGGCCGCCGTGCACAAGCTGGGCATGCCGGCGCCGCGCAAGCCGCTCACCTACCTGTCCGAGACCGGCACGGCCAACGGCCCCAACGGCGAAGTACCGCTGAACGTCGACACCTTCATCAAGCCTGACGCCACCACCGGCCAGCTGGCGGTGCGTTCCACCAGCGATGGCTTCGACAGCAGCGAAATCTCGTTCCGTGGCCTGTTCTCCCTGGCCAGCAAGACCACCTTCCATGGCCTGGACACCGTGTTCGAAAGCTCGTCGGTGATCGACGCGCACTTCACCGGTGACTGGCGCACTATGCCGGTGGGCAGCACCGTGGGCGTGGTGCTGGACACCAGCGCGGTCAGCGGCAACACCGGCGCCATCCTCACCCACACCAACGTGCAGTGCGCCATCAAGAGCCAGGTCAGCGCCGCCCAGGTCAACCCGCACCTCAGCGGCCAGGCCAAGCTGGTGCGCTGCACCGTGAGCAGTGACAAGCGCCAGAGCGTCGATACCCTGTACTACCTGGAAGACTACGGTTACTTCTACCAGTCGGGCACCGACAAGAACGACCAGTACTACAGCCAGCGCCAACTGCGCAAAGTCCACTAAGCACCCTTGTAGCCGCTGCCGCCAGGCTGCGCTGGCCCTTGTCCACGCTGAAGATCTTCAGTGTACTCCGGGGCCAGCGCAGCCTGACGGCAGCGGCTACAGTGTGGGGACGCTGAACTTGATGAAGGATCACTATGCAACGTCTGCCCCTGGCCCTGCTGATTGCCCTCGTGGCCGGCTGCGCCCAGCACGCGCCCAGCCCCGAGGCGCCGAAGCCGCACGTGCCAACCGACGCGGAAAAAATGCTCAGCGACACCCTGGCCCTGCCGCCCGTGCCCGAGTCAGTGATGCGCAACGGCGACACCCTCAGCTACCTGGCCGTGCCCCCCGTCACCGAGCAGCAACCCTACCCGTTCGCCGCGCAAATCGAGGCGTCGTGCAGCAGCTACCAGGCGCGCATTGCCTACGTGCAGGGCGAGAAACGCGTGTACTTCGGCAGCAGCAACGGCGGCTACATGCCGCCGCGCGACGTGCCTGACGAACTGGCCGGCAACCTCAAGAGCAACGCCGCCTTCAAGGCCGCCTGCCAGGCCACCGCGGTGCCGGAGTGGCGGGTGATCAAGGGCGGCGACCAGGTGTTCTGGGTATTGCTGGACCGCAATAGCCTCAAGGCCGAAGGCGACGAGATGCGCTTCTGGGCCGCCCTCGACGAGCCCACCGTCACCGCCGGCCGCCCCTACAACGCCCCCAGCGCGCAGAAGCGCGAGCACTACGCCGTGGACTGCGCCAAGCAGAGCTTCCGCCTGCTGATGGGCTACGACGTCGACGAGCGCGACAAGGTGACCGACGGCAAGCTGTTCAAGGACCCGCAGCCGCAGCCCTTCAGCCGCAGCGTGCCCGAGTACCAGACGCTGTTCCGCGCCGTGTGCGCCAAGCCCGAGGCGCTGGCCCAGCTGCCGGCGTTCAGCCCGCGCAGCAAGGCGCCCATCAACACGCCGCTGCCGGCGGTGGGCGCGGTGCCCATGACCGCCATCAAGCACCTGAACCTGGCGCCGCCGCGCAAGGCGTTCAAGCAGACCCTGGAAACCGGCATGGCCAACACCGCCAAGAGCAACCTGCCGATTCGCGAAGAGCGCTTCTTCGAGGTCGACAAGGCCAGCGGCCAGCTGGGCATCCGCACCCGCGCCGACAGCTACGAAGGCAGCGAAGTGAGCTTCCGTGGCCTGGTGGCGCTGGCGCAGAAGACCCGCTTCTTCGGCAAGACGGTGATGACCGAGGACTCGATGCTCACCAACCTGACCTTCAGCGGTGACTGGCAGCAGATGCCGGTGGGCCAGGAGCTGACCTACATCACCCAGGGCAAGCGCAAGAACTCGATGATGGGCGACCTGGGCGAGAGCCGCCAGGTGGTCAAGTGCAAGGTGGACAGCGAGGCGCCGGCGGCGCAGCTCAACGCCAGCCTCAGCGGCCAGGCGAAGAAGTTGCGGTGCAGCGGGGAAGGGGACCCCTACAACCGCGTGGACACGGTGTGGTACCTGGAGGACTACGGGTACTTCTTCAAGCAGGGCACCGACAAGAACGCCCTGTACTACGACGACCGCACGCTCAAGACAGTGCAGTGACCTGTGGGAGCTGGCTTGCCAGCGAGCTTTTCAGGCCCTCGAAAAGCTCGCTGGCAAGCCAGCTCCCACCAGGTTTGTAGCCGTTACACGCGGAAGTGGCTGACCATCATCTGCAGCTGTCCACCCAGGCGCGCCAGCTCGACGCTGGAGGCCGCGGTTTCTTCGCTGGCTGCCGCGGTCTGTTCCGACACGTCACGCACGTTGATGATGCTGCGGCTGATCTCTTCGGCCACCGAGCTCTGTTGCTCGGCCGCCGCGGCGATCTGCTGGTTCATCAGCTGGATGTTCGACACCGTGCGGGTGATGTTCTCCAGTGACACGCCGGCCTGACGGGTCAGGGCCACGCTGCTGTCGGTCAGCGCGCTGCTGCTGAGCATCACGTTGGCCACTTGCTGGGTGCCGGTCTGCAGGCCGGCCACCAGGCCTTCGATTTCCTCGGTGGACTTCTGCGTACGCTGGGCCAGGCCACGCACCTCGTCGGCCACCACGGCGAAACCGCGGCCGGCTTCACCGGCACGGGCCGCTTCGATGGCAGCGTTCAGCGCCAGCAGGTTGGTCTGCTCGGCCACGGCCTTGATCACGTCCATGACCTTGCCGATCTTGTCGCTTTCCTGCTGCAGGTGGCCCATGGCCTCGGTGGAGCGCTTGACCTCGGCGGCCAGGCGTTCGATCTGGTCGATGGCCTGGTTCACTACCTTGTCACCGTCACGGGCCTGGCCGTCGGCATCGGTGGCGGCCATGGAGGCCTGCTCGGCGTTGCGCGCGACTTCCTGCACGGTGGCAGTCATCTCGTGCATGGCAGTGGCCACCTGGTCGGTTTCCACCTTCTGGCTGTTGACCCCGGCGCTGGTTTCCTCGGTCACGGCCGACAGTTCCTCGGCGGCGCTGGCGATCTGGGTCACGCCGTCGCGGATGCTGGTGATCAGCTCGCGCAAGGTGGTGCCCATGTTCTGGATACCTTGCTGCAACACGCCCAACTCGTCCTTGCGGGTCACGCGCAGGGTCTGGGTCAGGTCGCCGTCGGCGATGCGTTTCACCGCGTCCAGGGTTTCCTGGATAGGGCGGGTGATCTGGCGGGTGATGATCAGGGCGGCGGCGATGCCGAACAGCAGGGCCAGCAGCGTGGCGATCAACTGCACCGATTGCGCCTGGGCGCTCTCGCTGTCGCGGCGGTCCAGTTGCAGTTTGTACAGGGCGTCGCTGATGCGCACGATCTCGTTGCCCTGGTCGGTCATTTCCTTGCGGGCCTGGACGATGTCGGCGTTGGCGGCCTTGAAGCGGTTCAGCGCAGCGCGGTAGCTGTTGACGGCGCCCTCGTACAGCTTGATGCCGTCCTGTTGGCCCGGCAGCGCGCCATACAGCGGGGCCACGGCGGCCTGGGCGGCGTCGAGCTGGGCGAACGCGGTCTGTTCGTTGGCGGCGCTGGCGTCGCCCAGGTAGCCGCGTACTTCGTAGCGCACCACCAGCAGCAGGTCTTTGGCCTTGGCCACGGCCACCACTTCTTCCATGCGGCGGTCAGCCTGCACCGACAGGTTGACCTTGTCGATGGTCTGGAACGCCGCCAGGGCGGTGTCGTTCAGGTCCTGGCGCGCGGCGTTGCTGGCGCGGTAGGCGGCACGCATCTTGTTCAGCGAGACCTTGTAGGCTTCCAGCTGGCCGTTCTGCTCCTTGAGCAGCTTGATGTTTTCCGGGCTCTTGAAGGTGTCGAGGATCTTCTTCTGCTGGGCCTCGAAGCCGTCCAGGGTGGTCTGCACCAATTGCGCCGCGGTGTCGTCGCCGTTGGCGAGCATGTACTGCAGGCGCGCCACGCGCAGTTTGGTCAAGGCAGAGTTGAGCTGGGTGATGTCACTCATCCAGTTGCTGCGGTTAATCAGGCCACCCATGCTGTTCCAGCCGGTGGCGGCCAGCAGGGTGGTCAGTACCAGCACCAGGCCAAAGCCCAGTCCCAGCTTTTTGTTCACGCTTATGTTGGCAAACCAACTGTTCATTCTTCCCTCCGGAAACTTGTGCGCTTCTTGATCGTTGGTTGCTGGGGGGTATTTTTTTATCGTTGGCAGCCAGCAGTTTTTTTCTTCTTAGGCACGGTTTATCGGCGGGGAAAGCGCAAACATGAAATTTTAGTCATAAGCCTGTAGCCGCTGCCGTCAGGCTGCGCTGGCCCTGTGCCTCGCTGAAGGTGTCCAGTGAATGTGGGGGCCAGCGCAGCCTGGCGGCAGCGGCTACAGGTGGGTGGTGTATCAGGCGAACTCTTGCAGGGCGTCCTGGACGGCGGACAGGAAGTATTCGTGGGAGGCGCGGTCGAACAGCACGTCGAAGGTCGGCACCTCGCCGCCTGCGTTGATGATGATCACGTTGATGCGTGCCGCCGAGGTCTGCGCCACCGCGCCGGGGGCGAAGGCCTGTGCGCGCAGGTCGACGCCGCACAGCTTGGCCATCAGCGCCGGCAGCAGGCTGCCGCCCAGCCGTATCCAGGCGTGGCTGTCCTGGCGCGGCAGCAGGTAGTTGGCGCTGTGGTCCAGCGCCCAGCGCGCCTCCTCATCGGCAATGCGCTGGCCCTGGTCGCCCTGGCTGCCCAGCAGCAAGTACTCGGTCTGCGACAGGCGCGCCACGCGGCTGCCATCGGGCTGGGCCACGGCGCGGTTGGCGGCCTGGGGCAGTTCGAAGCCGCGCTGTTGCAGGTAGGCGGCGCTGTCGGCGCCGCGGAAACCCACCCGGGGCAGGTCGGTGAGGTCCAGCAGGGTGCAGGGCTGCACGGCCTGCCCGATGTAATCTTCAGCTTTGAGACTGGACATGGCTTACAACTCCTGGCGCAGGTTATCAGGGTCGAAAAACGGTAGTTTGACCACGGTGGCCTCGACGACGATGCCGCCTTCCACGCGGATCGGGATCTTCTGCCCGGGCTGGCTCTGGTCGAAACCGGCGTAGGCCAGGCCGATCACCTGGCCCAGGGTTGCGGAGTATTCGCACGAGGTGACGTTGCCGCTGATGTCCGCGCCGCTGAGCACCAGGTGGCCTTCGAGCGGCTGCACGCTGCCCTTGGGCAAGGTAAAGCCCACCAGCTTGCGGGTCATGGGCTGCGCTTCGAGGATGTCCACCGAGCGCCGCCCCACGAAGAACGGTTTGCTGCGGCTGACCGCCCAGCCCATGTCGATCTCGGCCGGGTGGGTCATGCCGTCGGTGTCCTGGCTGATGATCACGTGGCCTTTTTCCAGGCGCAGCAGGCGCTGGGTCTCGACGCCGAAGGGGCGGATGTCGAAGGCCTTGCCGGCGTCCATCAGCGCGTCCCACAGCTGCACGGCGTGGCGCGCCGGCACGTGGATTTCATAGCCCAGCTCGCCGACGAAGCCCACCCGCAGCAGCCGCGCCTTGATGCCGGCCACGGTGCCCTGGCGCACCGCCAGGTAGGGGAAACCGGCCGGTGACAGGTCCAGGTCGCTGCAGACTTTTTCCAGCACCTTGCGCGCGTCCGGCCCCGCCACGTTCACCGCGGAAATGGCCGCGGTGACGTTGGCGATGTCGACGTTCAGGCGCCACTGGGCGTTCCACTTGAGCATCTGCTGGTAGATACGGTCGACGCCGCTGGTGGTGGCGGTGACGTAGAAATGCCTGTCGGCGAAGCGTGCGCACACGCCATCGTCGATCACCACGCCGTGCTCGTTGGTCATCAGCGCGTAGCGCGAACGGCCCACCGGCTGCTTGAGGAAGGCGAAGGTGTACAGGCGGTTGAGCAGTTCGGCGGCGTCCGGGCCGCGCACGTCCAGGCCGCCCAAGGTAGAAACGTCGATGATGCCGACCTTGTTGCGCACGTGCAGCGCCTCGGCCTGCATGCACTGCTCGCGCTGCGAGGCCTTGCCGTAGTAAGCCGGGCGCTGCCAGATGCCGGCGGGCATCATTTTCGCCCCGGCTTCCAGGTGGCGGCGGTGCAGCGGTGTCTGCCGATACGGGTCAAAGGCGCGCCCGGCAACGTGGGCGAGTTTCTCGGCCACGAACGGCGGCCGCGCGGTGGTGACGCCGGTCTCGCTGATGTTGCGCTGGGTCGCTTGCGCCACCAGGCGCGCCGTGGGCAGCGCCGAGTGACGGCCCTGGGACGGGCCCATGCCGACGGTGGAATAACGCTTCACCAACTGCACGTCGCGGTAGCCGATTCTGGTGGCATTGATGATGTCCTGCACCTGCAGGTCTTCATCGAAGTCGACGAAGTCCTTGCCCTTGGGGTGCGGGAAAATCGGCCAGGGGAAATTGACCCGGGCCTCGGGCGCCAGGCTGGCGCGCGCCGGGGCACCCAGGCCCAGGGCGGCGGCGATGGCGGCGGCGCAGTTGCTGGCGTCGGCCAGCACGTTCTGCAGGCTGTGGCAGCCATTTACCGAACCGGCCACGTGGAGGATCTTCGGCAGGCCGCTGAGGGTGAATTCCGCCAGCTGGTCGTCGTAGGCCAGCTTGCCACCGGCCTGGCACAGCAGCTGGTACACCGGCATGTAGCCGCCGGACATGCACAGCAGGTCGCAGTCCAGTTTCACCGCGCTGCTGGCCACCTGGCCCTGGCCGGTGATCTTGCGCAGCTCGACGCCGCTGACGTGGCGCATGCCGCGCTCGTGCAGCGCTTCGAACACCGTGGTGTCGACGTGCAGTGGAATCGAGCGCTGGTCCAGCGCGCGCAGCAGGGCGCGGTCGGCGGGGCCGTTGCGCAGGTCGACCACGGCGGCCACTTTCACGCCCTGGTCGTGCAGGTCCAGCGCCGCCAGGTAGCCGTCGTCGTTGCCGGTGAGCACCACGGCGGTGTTGCCCGGTTTCACCGCGTACAGCTTCATCAGGCGCTGGGCGGCGCTGGTGAGCATGATGCCGGGCAGGTCGTTGTTGCGGAAAATCACCGGCTGGTCGAACGAGCCGCTGGCGACCAGGCACTGGCTGGCGCGCACTTTATACAGGCGCTTGCCCTGGATGACCGGCAGGTAGTTGTCGGTGAACCAGGCGTTGCAGGTGGCCTGGGTGAGCACCTGGATATTGGCGTGCTGTTCGACGGCGCTCACCAGTTCGCGACGCAGGGTTTCGGCGCGGGTGCCGTCGATGTCGAAGCGCGCGTAGGTCAGCGAACCACCCAAAAGCGGGCTCTGCTCGATCAACAGCACCTTGGCCCCGGCATTGGCCGCAGTCAGCGCTGCCTGCAGGCCGGCAGGCCCGGCACCCACCACGGCCAGGTCCGTGAACAGGTAGGCCTTGTCGTAATACTCGGGCTGGAACGTCAGGTCCAGCACGCCCAGGCCGGCCTTCTTGCGGATGATCGGCTCCCACACCTTCCACATGCCCTTGGGCTTGTAGAACGAGCGGTAGTAGAAGCCCACCGGCATGAACTTCGAGAACTTGCCCAGCCAGGCGTCCTTGTCGTTGTCCAGGGTGCCGTTGAAGTTTTGCCCGCTGGCTTGCAGGCCCTGCTCCAGCGGCTGCATGTCGGCCAGCACGTTGGGCTCGCGCGGCAGTTGTACCAGGCTGTTGGCGTCCTGCCCGGCCATGCTCAGCGGGCCGCGCGGGCGGTGGTACTTGAACGAGCGCGAGAGCAGGAAGCGGCCGTTGGCGAGCAGGGCGCTAGCGAGGCTGTCGCCGGCGAAGCCCTGGTAGGGCGTGTCGTCGAAGCTGAAAGTCAGCGGTTGTTCGCGGTCGATCAGCAGGCCCATGGGGGCGGGGAGGCGGTTCATCCGGCGATCTCCTGGGTGGCGAACTCGACGCGGGTGGTGAAGACTTCCTTCGGGTCGAAGGTGCGGATGATCTCGTCGGTGACCGTGTGGCGCTCGGCCAGGAACCAGTAGCTGGACGGTGTATGCATCCACCACTCGCGCACCACGCCGGCGAGGTTCTCGCAGTTGAACACGTAGTCGGCCCATTCGGCGTCGGTGCAGGTGGCCGGGTCGGGCATGGCCTTGAACTCGCCGCCGTAGGTGAATTCGCTGATGTTGCGCGGCCCGTTGAGCGGGCAATTCATGATTTTCATCGTCCGTTCCTCAGTGGCTGGCCGCGGTGGCGCCCATTTCGTTGACCTGCTTGAAGGTGGAAAAACGCGCCAGGCTGAACGGCTTGATCAGCTCCGGCACCTTGCCGCCGCTGGCCACCAGCTCGGCCATGGTCTTGCCGCAGATGGGCGTGGCCTTGAAGCCCCAGGTGCCCCAGCCGGCGTCCAAGTAGTAATTCTTCACCGGGCTCAGGCCCATGATCGGGCTGTAGTCCGGGGTCATGTCGGTGATGCCGGCCCACTGGCGCATCAGCTTGGCGTTGGCCAGGAACGGGAACATCTCGATGGCGTGGGCCAGCAGGCTCTCTTTCAAATCCAGGGTGGAGCGGCTGTTGAACAGCGGGTAGGGATCGGAACCGCCGCCGAACACCACCTCGCCACGGCTGGTCTGCTGCACGTAGCAGTGCAGCGCCGAGGAACTCACCAGCGGGTCGAGGAACGGCTTGAACGGCTGGGTCACCATGGCCTGCAGAGGGAAGGTCTGGATAGGCGAGCGGATGCCGGCCTTGGCCATCATCTGCGAGCTCATGCCGGCGATGGCCTGCACCGCGCAGCCGCATTGGACGGTGCCGCGGTTGGTCTTCACGGCGGTGATGGCGCCGTTTTCAATCACCAGTTCCTGCACTTCGGTGAGCTGGTGGATCTCCACGCCGCGCTTGGCCGCCTGCTTGGCGTAGCCCCAGGCTACGGCGTCGTGGCGGGCGGTGGCGCCGTCCATGTGCCACAGGCCGGCCAGCACCGGCAGGTGGCCGGGGTCCAGGTTGAGGGTGGGCACCAGCTCGCGGATCTGCTGGCGGTCGATCATCTCGGTGCGGCCGCCGAAGTGCTTGTTGACCTCGGCGCGCTGGCGGAACGAGCGCACGGTGGCGTCGGTGTGCGCAAGCGTCAGCTGGCCGCGGTGCGAGTACATGATGTTGAAGTCGAACTCGTTGGACAGGCCCTCAAACAGGCGCACCGATTCGGCGTAGAACTTCACCCCTTCGCTGGTCAGGTAGTTGGAGCGAATCACCGCGGTGTTGCGCGCGGTGTTGCCGCCGCCCAGGTAGGACTTTTCCAGCACGGCGATGTTGGTGATGCCGTGGTACTTGGCCAGGTAATAGGCCGTGGCCAGGCCATGGCCGCCACCGCCGATGATCACCACGTCGTAGCGGGGCTTGAGTTCCTTGGGCGCGGGCAGGTCGACCTCGACCGGGTACTCCGAGCTCAGGCCATATTTCAACAGGTTGAAAGGCATGGGGCCTCCGACAGACTGCGTGGGGTGTTGGCCTGCTGCAGCGCAGCGGTCAGGGTGTTCTTCATCAGGAAGGCGATGGTCATGGGGCCGACGCCACCGGGCACCGGGGTGATGGCGCTGGCCACGGCCAGGGCGCTGTCGAAATCGACGTCGCCCACCAGGCGGCTGCGGCCGCCTGCTTCGATACGGTTGATGCCCACGTCGATGACCACGCAGCCGGGCTTCAGCCAGCTGGCGTCGAGCATCTGCGGGCGGCCGACGGCGGCGACGACAATGTCGGCCTGCCGGCACAGTTCGCGGGCGTTGACGCTGCGCGAGTGCAGCACGGTGACCGAGCAATGGGCCTGCAGCAGCAACGCCGCCATGGGCTTGCCGACAATGTTCGAGCGGCCGATGACCACGGCGTGCTTGCCGCTCAGGTCGCCCAGCGTGGCCTGCAGCAAGTGCATGCAGCCGCTAGGCGTGCAGGGGGTGAGCACGTCGCGGCCCTGGCTGAGGCCGCCAACGTTTTCACTGTGAAAACCATCGACGTCCTTGCTCGGCGCAATCGCCTGCAGCGCCAGGGCTTCTTCTATATGCGCCGGCAGCGGCAGTTGCAGCAGGATGCCGTTGACGCTGGGGTCGGCGTTCAACCGGGCGATCAAGGCCAGCACGTCGGCCTGTGGGATATCGGTGGGCAGACGGTACTCCAGCGAGCGGATGCCGGCTTCCTCGGCGCGCAGCACCTTGTTGCGCACGTAGACGTGGCTGGCGGGGTCATCGCCCACCAGGATCACCGCCAGAGCCGGGTGGATACCGTGCCGGGCGATATCGGCTTTTACCTGGCGCAACACTCCGGCTGCGGCGGCCTTGCCGTCGATCAACTTGAGGCTGTTCACCGGAAGATCACCGTGCGGTCCTGGTTGAGGAAGACGCGGTGCTGCAGGTGGTATTTCACCGCCTTGGACAGCGCCACGGTTTCGGTATCGCGGCCTATGGCGACCAGATCGTCGGGCAGGTAGGCGTGGTCCACGCGCTGCACTTCCTGCTCGATGATCGGGCCTTCGTCGAGGTCGCTGGTGACGTAGTGGGCGGTGGCGCCAATCAGCTTCACGCCGCGCTGGTAGGCCTGGTGGTAGGGCTTGGCGCCCTTGAAGCCGGGCAGGAACGAGTGGTGGATGTTGATGGCACGCCCCGCCAGTTGCTTGCACAGGTCGTCGGAGAGGATTTGCATGTAGCGGGCCAGCACCACCAGGTCGGTGCCGGTTTCGTCCACCACCTTCATCAGCTCGGCCTCCTGGCGCGCCTTGGTGTCCTTGGTCACGGGCAGGTAGATGAAGCGAATGCCCTCGCGCTCGGCCATGGGCCGCAGCTCCAGGTGGTTGGAGACGATGGCGGTGATGGTCATGTCCATCTCGCCCTTGTGGTAGCGGTACAGCAGGTCGGTGAGGCAGTGGTCGAACTTGCTCACCATCAGCAGCACGCGCATGGGCTGGCTGTTGTCGTGCAGCTCCCAGTCCATGTCGAACTGGCCGGCCACGTCGCCGAAGCCGGCTTTCAATTGATCGATGTCACCGGCGTGGCCGTCGTTGAAGCGAAACACCGCCCGCATGAAAAACCGCCCGCTCAGCTCGTCGTCGAACTGGGCCATCTCGCCGATGTAGCACGCGTTGCCGGCCAGGTACGAGGTCACCGCCGCCACGATGCCCGAGGTGGCCGGGCAGCTTATCTTGAGAATGAATTGGTGTTTTTCGTGTTGCATGGCTTGTCCTCGGGGGAAGGGTGGCGGCAGCGCATCGCAGGGCGAAAAAAGGCGTCCCACAGGAAATTGCCTGTGGGGAATAAAATATTCCTTGGTGGGTTTTATAGGGGAAAGCGCGGGGGGCGTCTAGAGGGGTGGTGAAAGTTTTTTAACTGGCAGGAATTTTATTGAGGGGTTGAGGCACGAAATCAATCCCTGTGGGAGCTGGCTTGCCAGCGAGCTTTTCAGGCCCCAAAAGCTCGCTGGCAAGCCAGCTCCCACAGGTTTTGATCAAGGCCCCCGGCTTACTGGTTCTCGCTGCCGTAATTCATGATAGACAGCAACTTGATCGGCACCTGCACCAGCTGCTCCGGCCCATGGGGGATCTCGCCGTCGAAGGTCAGGCTGTCGCCAGCCTCCATGCGGTACAGCTGGTTGCCATGGCGGTAGATCAGCTCGCCTTCCAGCAGGTGCAGGAACTCGGTGCCCGGGTGCGAGAAGGTCGGGAACTCCTCGCTGGCGTCGTCCATGCTGACCATGTACGCCTCGAAGCTCTTCTTCGGCCCGCGGGTGTGGTTCAGCAGGTGGTAGGTGTGGCCCTTCTCGGTGCCGCGGCGCACCACCTCCAGCCCTTCGTCGGCCTTCACCAGCAGGGCGCTGCTGCCTTGCTGGTCGTACTGGCTGAACAGTTTGGACATGGGCATGCCCAGCACGTCGCACAGGCGGCTGAGGGTGTCGAGGCTGGTGGACACCTGGGCGTTCTCGATCTTGCTCAGCATGCCCTGGCTGATGCCGGCGATGCGGGCCACGTCGGCCAGCTTGAGTTCCTGCGCCTGGCGCTGGCGCTTGATCTGCATCCCCAGGTACTGCTCCAGCTTCAAACGTGGTTGGGGGTCGATAGGCATGTTCATAAAGGCCTGCACGGTTTCTGTACATTAATATTAGTTTCGCACCATGAATGTGCAAATCCGGGGAGCTCCGCCGTCCGGCGTTTGCTGGTATTCCCCCTGGGAAAACTATATTCCCATATAGACAGAGTACAAAGCTCGTTTTCGCGACCAGCCACCGGCATCGACGATTCTGGCAAGCGGCTTGCATTCCCATTGGGAAAGTAAGTTTCTTTAGCGGAATAAACGATCAGCCAGCCAGTCGCGAGGAGTGAAGTGCACATGTTGCCAGAAGAAACCCAGCGCATTATCGAGCAGCACGGGATCAAGTACGTGCTGGCCCAGTTCGTCGATATCCACGGTGCGGCCAAGACCAAGTCGGTGCCGGTGTGTGGCCTCAAGACCGTGGCCGAGGAAGGCGCGGGTTTCGCCGGCTTCGCCATCTGCGGCATGGGCATGGAGCCCCACGGCCCGGATTTCATGGCCCGCGGCGACCTGGCCACCCTGACCCCGGTGCCCTGGCAGCCGGGCTACGGCCGCGTGGTGTGCATCGGCCATGTGGACGGCAAGCCCCACCCGTACGACAGCCGCTACGTGCTGCAGCAACAGGTGCAGCGCCTGGCCGACAAGGGCTGGACCCTGAACACCGGCCTGGAGCCCGAATTCAACCTGATGCGCCGCGATGGCAGCGGCAAGCTGCAACTGGTGGACGCCAGCGACAACCTCGACAAGCCCTGCTACGACTACAAGGGCCTGTCGCGCTCCCGTGAATTCCTCGAACGCCTGACCGAGGCGCTGCAGAAGGTCGACTTCGAGATCTACCAGATCGATCACGAGGACGCCAACGGCCAGTTCGAGATCAACTACACCTACAGCGACGCCATGACCTCGGCGGACCGCTTCACCTTCTTCCGCATGGCCGCCGGCGAGATCGCCAACGACCTGGGCATGATCTGCTCGTTCATGCCCAAGCCCGACCCCAAGCGCGCCGGCAATGGCATGCACTTCCACCTGTCGATCGCCAGCGCCGACAACAAGAACCTCTTCCATGACGCCAGTGACCCCAGCGGCATGGGCCTGTCGAAGCTGGCCTACCACTTCGCCGCCGGCCTGTTGGCCCACGGCCCGGCGCTGTGTGCGTTCGCGGCGCCCACGGTCAATTCCTACAAGCGCCTGGTGGTGGGCAATTCGCTGTCCGGCGCCACCTGGGCCCCGGCCTTCATTGCCTTCGGTGCCAACAACCGCTCGGCCATGGTCCGCGTGCCCTACGGCCGCCTGGAGTTCCGCCTGCCCGATGCCGGCTGCAACCCGTACCTGGTCAGCGCCGCGATCATCGCCGCCGGCCTCGACGGCATCGACCGCCAGCTGATGCCCGACCAGGTCTGCAACGAAAACCTCTACAAGCTGAGCCTGGAAGAAATCGCCGCGCGCGGCATCAAGACCTTGCCGCAGTCGCTCAAGGAAGCCTGCGACGCACTGGAAGCCGACCCGCTGTTCAGCGAAGTGCTGGGCCAGGAAATCGTCGGCGAGTTCATCAAGCTCAAGCGCATGGAGTGGGTGGAATACAGCCGCCACGTCTCCGACTGGGAGATCCAGCGCTACACCGAATTCTTCTGATTCTTACCCTTCAATGAAGCGCTGGCGGCGCGTGTGCCGCCCAGCGAAGGAGACCTGTTATGTGTGGAATCGTGGGGCTGTACCTGAAGAACCCGCAGCTCGAAGCCCAGTTGGGCAAGCTGTTCGAACCAATGCTGGAGGCCATGACCGACCGCGGCCCCGACAGCGCCGGCTTTGCCATCTACGGCGATGAAGTGGCCGATGGCTGGGTCAAGCTGACCCTGCAAAGCACCACCGAAGGCTTCGATTTTCACGCACTGATGAGCGCCCTTGAAGGCCAGCTGGGTTGCTCGCTGGACTGGTTCCAGAACGCTACCGCTGCGGTGCTCAAGGTCAACACCGACGAGGCCAGCGCCCGCGCCGCCCTGGCCGAGCTGGCGCCTGAACTGCGCATCATGAGCGCCGGGCAGAGCATCGAGATTCTCAAGGGCATGGGCCTGCCACGGGAAATTTCCCAGCGCTTCGGCCTGGCTGGCATGAAGGGCAGCCACATCATCGGCCACACCCGCATGGCCACCGAAAGCGCGGTGACCATGGAAGGCAGCCACCCGTTCTCCACCGGCGCCGACCTGTGCCTGGTGCACAACGGTTCGCTGTCCAACCACTTCCGCCTGCGCCAGGAGCTCAAGCGTGAGGGCATCACGTTCGAGACCGACAACGACACCGAAGTGGCCGCCGGCTACCTGACCTGGCGCCTGCAGCAGGGCGACTCGCTGAAGGAGGCGCTGGATAACTCGCTAGAAAACCTCGACGGCTTCTTCACCTTCGCCATCGGCACCCGCAACGGTTTCGCGGTGATCCGCGACCCGATCGCCTGCAAGCCGGCCATCCTCGCCGAGACCGATGACTACGTGGCCATGGCCTCGGAGTATCAGGCGCTGTCGAGCCTGCCGGGCATTGAAAACGCGAAAATCTGGGAGCCGGCACCGGCCACCCTTTACGTCTGGGAACGCGAGTCGGCCTAAGGAGCACGCACATGAAAACCATCGACCTTTCCACTGCCAGCGTGCGCGACCTCAACCAGGCGCTGCACGACCAGGTCAACAACGTTGAAGACCGTGAGTGGGTGGTGACCCATTCCAACGGCAAGCACAACCTCGCCGTGGGCGTGAACGAGGCGCTGTCCATCGATATCCAGGGCCACGCCGGCTACTACTGCGCGGGCATGAACCAGAAGGCCTCGATCACCGTGCACGGCAACGTCGGCGTCGGCTGCGCCGAGAACATGATGAGCGGCTACGTGCGGGTCAAGGGCAGCGCCTCGCAGGCGGCCGGGGCCACGGCCCATGGCGGCCTGCTGGTGATCGAGGGCGATGCCGGCGCCCGCTGCGGCATTTCCATGAAGGGCGTCGACATTGTCGTCGGCGGCAGCATCGGCCACATGAGCTGCTTCATGGGCCAGGCCGGGCGCCTGGTGGTGTGTGGCGATGCCGGCGATGCGCTGGGCGACTCGCTGTATGAAACCCACATCTATGTGAAGGGCAAGGTCGAGTCCCTGGGCTCGGACTGCATCGAAAAAGAGATGCGCGCCGAGCACCTGGAAGAGCTGCAGGAGCTGCTTAACCGCGCCGGTTTCGCCCACCAGGCCAGCGACTTCAAGCGCTATGGCTCGGCCCGTCAGCTGTACAACTTCAAAGTCGATAACGCGTCCGCGTACTGAGGAGCATTGATATGAGCGAGAAGAACCCTCCGGTGCTGCGCGAGTCCGCCACCTTCGACCGCCTGACCATCCAGGAAATCCAGCGTGCCGCCGAGACCGGCATCTACGACATTCGCGGCGGCGGCACCAAGCGCAAGGTGCCGCATTTCGACGACCTGTTGCTGCTGGGCGCCAGCGTGTCGCGCTACCCGCTGGAAGGCTACCGGGAGAAATGCGGCACCGACGTGATACTGGGCAACCGCTTCGCCAAGAAGCCCATCCACCTGAAGATTCCGGTGACCATCGCCGGCATGAGCTTCGGCGCGCTGTCGGCCAACGCCAAGGAGGCCTTGGGCCGTGGCGCGACCATTGCCGGCACCAGCACCACCACCGGTGACGGCGGCATGACCCCCGAAGAGCGCGGCCAGTCCCAGCACCTGGTGTACCAGTACCTGCCGTCGCGCTACGGAATGAACCCGGACGACCTGCGCAAGGCCGACGCCATCGAGATCGTGCTCGGGCAGGGGGCGAAGCCGGGCGGCGGGGGCATGTTGTTGGGCATGAAAGTCACCGAGCGCGTGGCGGGCATGCGCACGCTGCCCATTGGCGTCGACCAGCGCTCAGCCTGCCGCCATCCGGATTGGACCGGGCCGGATGACCTGGCCATCAAGATTGCCGAGATCCGCGAGATCACCGACTGGGAAAAGCCCATCTACGTCAAAATCGGCGCCAGCCGGCCTTACTACGACGTGAAGCTGGCGGTGAAGGCCGGCGCCGACGTGATCGTGCTGGACGGCATGCAGGGCGGCACCGCCGCGACTCAGGAAGTGTTCATCGAGCACGTGGGCATTCCGATCCTGCCGGCCATTCCGCAAGCGGTACAGGCTTTGCAGGAGATGGGCATGCACCGCAAGGTGCAGCTGATTGTGTCGGGCGGCATCCGCAACGGCGCCGACGTGGCCAAGGCCATGGCCCTGGGTGCCGATGCGGTGGCCATCGGCACCGCCGCGCTGATCGCGCTGGGTGATAACCACCCGCGCCTGGACGAAGAGCTGAAGAAGCTCGGCTCGGCGGCCGGTTTCTACGACGACTGGCAGAACGGCCGCGACCCGGCGGGCATCACCACCCAGGACCCGGAGCTGTCCAAGCGCCTGGACCCGGTGGAAGGCGGGCGCCGCCTGGCCAACTACCTGCGCGTGCTGGTGCTGGAAGCGCAGACCATGGCCCGCGCCTGCGGCAAGTCGCACCTGCACAACCTCGACCCCGAGGACCTGGTGGCGCTGACCGTGGAAGCCGCAGCCATGGCGCGGGTGCCGTTGGCGGGGACCAGTTGGGTGCCCGGCAGCGGGTATTGAGTTGAGCCCGGACGCGGCCTGCGGCCGCTGCTACCCCCGTAGCAGCGGCCGCAGGCCGCGTCAGTGCCCCAAGAAGAGGCCAACAACGCCCGAAGTTTTCCCCACTTAGCTTGCTGCCAGACAACCTTCCATTCCTCGCAGGAGCTTCGAAAATGGTCAACCGTCTACCCGGCATTTCCCTCCTTGCATTAACCCTCTTCTCCACCTTGGCCAACGCCGCCGACACACCTCCCCCGGTGCTCAATCTGGGCAGCAGCGCCTGGATGATCACCGCCGCCGTCCTGGTGCTGTTCATGTGCCTGCCGGGCCTGGCGTTGTTCTACGGCGGCCTGGTGCGGGCGAAAAACATGCTGTCGCTGTTCACCCAGTGCTTCGGCATCGCCGGCGTGGTCGGCGTTTTGTGGGTGATCTACGGCTACAGCATGGTGGTCGACACCACCAACATGGTCGACGGCCAGGTGACCTTCAACAGCTTCGTCGGCGGCCTGAGCCGGGTGTTCCTGGCCGGCATGAACGCTGACAGCATCGTCGGCGACATTCCCGAAGGCGTGTTCGTGACCTTCCAGATGACCTTCGCCATCATCACGCCGGCGCTGATCGCCGGCGCCTTCGCCGAGCGCATGAAGTTCTCGGCGGCGCTGATCTTCATGGCCGTGTGGTTCACCCTGGTCTACGCGCCCATCGCCCACATGGTGTGGGGCGGGGCAGGGGCCTTGATGCACAACTGGGGCACCCTGGACTACGCCGGCGGCACCGCCGTGCACATCAACGCCGGCGTCGCGGCGCTGGCCGCGTGCATCCTGCTGGGCAAGCGCAAGGGTTATCCACATACGCCCATGCCGGCGCACAACCTGAGCTTCACCATGGTCGGCGCGGCCATGCTGTGGGTGGGCTGGTTCGGCTTCAACATCGGTTCGGGCGGTGGCCTCAGCGGCATCTCCGGCATCGTCATGATCAACACCCAGCTGGGCGCCTGCGCCGGCATCATCGGCTGGATGTTTACCGAATGGTTCAAGGCCGGCCGCCCCAGCGCCCTGGGCCTGGCCAGTGGTGCGTTGGCGGGCCTGGTGGGCATCACGCCGGCGTGCGCCTACGTGGGCACTGGCGGCGCCTTGGCCATCGGCCTGCTGTGCGGGGTGGTCTGCTACCTGGGCGCCACCAGCCTGAAACGTCGCTTCGGCTACGACGACAGCCTCGACGTGTTTGGCCTGCACGGCATCGGCGGTATCGTCGGCGCGCTGCTCACCGGCGTGTTCTGCGTGCCGTCACTGGGCGGCTACGTGCCCAACGTCACCATCGCCGGGCAGCTGTGGGCGCAGTTCAAGGGCGTGAGCTTCACCTTCGTGTATTGCTTCGCGGTGAGCTGGATCATCTTGAAGGTGATCAAGGCGGTGATTGGCTTGCGGGCGGATGAAGCTACGGAGGAGTTGGGGCTGGACTTGGGTGAGCATAATGAGAGTGCTTACAACCACTGACATATTCGACGTGACGACTGTCGATTCGGAATTGACTCCGAAGGGGGGCTGATCAAGAATGTCGGCTGAGGGCTCACATAAGAGCAGGGGTACTAGAGCATCAGGCGAATTGGCTCGGTACTGCGGATGTGCGAAACGCGCCAGTTTCGCGGTAGCGGTAACTCAGAGGCTTCGGCCAACCAGTTAGCACGTAACCCAGTTTCTTCGGAAGCTAGCTAAGCGAGCGCTGCGACTACCAGCCCTCCGTATTCAGCAAAAAGGCGCCTTGATGGCGCCTTTTTTCGTGTCAGGCCCTCACTACCGCAACTGCCCGGCCGTTGGTGGCTCGATTTCTATAAGCAGTCACCACGCTATAGAAGACCTCGTCCTCGCTGATCAAGTCTGCAAACGCGGCCAGCACCACACAACCTTCAACCTTTGCCCAGTGTTCCTTGCCTATCAGCGGGTGACAGAAAGCATGATCTTCGTGTTAGTCAACGCCATCGGGGACAAGCAGGGATTGCGGTGATCTGAAGCGAGACAATCGGCGGTCCTTGTACGACTGGATTGCCATTTTGCCGCAGGGATTTGGGTATTCAGGTCCTGACGCTGCCTGGTGTTATTTCTGAACGTTTCCAAGCGTGCACGAACCCCCGTAGCCGCTGCCGTCAGGCTGCGCTGGCCCTCATGACCACTGGGGATATCCGGGGTTCACGCGGGCCAGCGCAGCCTTCGGCAGCGGCAAGGTTTGTCTCAGTTGTCGCCGAATGGACCGGCCGCCACGAACGCGCCACCCTGGTACACCATGGTCGGGTCATCGGCCGGCGGCATCGGCTGCGCTTCCACCTTGGCGCGGAACGGTTCGCTGCTGTCCTTGGGCTGGTAGCCCAAGTGTGCTGCGTAGCGGTTATCCCACCAGTTGGGGGTGTTGTCGGAGGCGCCGTACACCACGGTGTGGCCGATGTCGGCGGTGTACAAACCGCGGGCGATCAGCTGGGTCAAGTCGTCGAAGCTCAGCCAGGTGCTCAGCATGCGGCGGTTCTGCGGTTCGGCGAACGAGGAGCCGATGCGGATGGTCAGGGTCTGGATGCCGTAGCGGTCGAAATAGAAGCTGGCCATGTCTTCGCCATAGCATTTGCTCAGGCCGTAGTAGCTGTCCGGGCGGCGGGCGCTATGGGCGTCCAGCACCTCGGTCTGCTTGTGGAAGCCGATGACGTGGTTGGAACTGGCGAAAATCACCCGCTTCACCCCATGGCGGCGCGCTGCTTCATAAATATGAAACACCCCGCAGATATTGGCGCCCAGGATCTCTTCGAACGGGCGCTCTACCGACACGCCACCAAAATGCACGATGGCATCCACGCCTTCCACCAGGTGGTGCACCGCCTGTTTGTCGGAAAGGTCGCACAGCTGGAATTCTTCCGTCTTGTCATCCACGGCGCCGATGCTGGCGATGTCGGACAGGCGCAGGGTGCGGCAGAAAGGCTTCAGGCGTTGGCGCAGTTCCTTGCCCAGGCCGCCAGCGGCACCGGTCAGCAGCAGGCGGTTGAGGGGTTTGCTTGGGGTGGTCATGGGCGGCTCTGGCCTCTTGTTCATTGTTATGGTGTGAATGTCATCGTACAACTTTGGGCGAATTATTGGGAGCGCAGCCTGTCGCTGTCAATCGACGAAGCGCGGAATCGGCATTGACACCTATTCGCCAGTATCGCTATAAGGTAGTTATACGACAACGTATGACTAAATGTGTCGATAGCGCGACTCCCTCCTGTGGATAACGCTCACCTAACAAAAATACAATCAAGGTGATGTGATGAAGATTAAAGGCATCCGTTGGTGGATGGTGGCCCTGGTCATGGGCGGCCTGATCGTCAACTACCTGGCCCGTAACACCCTGTCGGTCGCAGCGCCCACGATGATGAGCGAACTGACCATCTCCACCGAGCAGTATTCCCACATCGTCGTCGCCTGGCAGATCTGCTACGCGCTGATGCAACCCATTGCCGGTTACATCCTCGATGCCATCGGCACCAAGATGGGCTTCGCGGTGTTCGCCCTCGCCTGGTCGCTGGCCTGCGCCGGCGCCGCCCTGGCAACCGGCTGGCAGAGCCTGGCGTTCCTGCGCGGCCTGCTGGGCCTGACCGAAGCCGCCGGCCTGCCGGCCGGCGTCAAAGCCACCACCGAGTGGTTCCCGGCCAAGGAGCGCTCGGTAGCCATTGGCTGGTTCAACATCGGCTCCTCGGTGGGCGCACTGCTGGCACCGCCATTGGTGGTCTGGGCCATCCTGCACAGCGGCTGGCAGCTGGCGTTCCTGATCGTCGGCGCCGCCGGCATCGTCTGGAGCGTGGGCTGGCTGTTCCTCTACAAGCACCCGCGTGACCAGAAACGCCTGAGCGACGAAGAACGCGAGTACATCCTCAGCGGCCAGGAAGCGCACTTCAAGGAAGAACCCAAGCAGCGCGGCAGCTGGAAAAAGATCGTCGCCAGCCGCAACTTCTACGCCATCGCCTCGGCGCGCATCCTTTCCGAGCCGGCCTGGCAGACCTTCAACGCCTGGATCCCGCTGTACCTGATGACCGAACGGCACATGAACATTAAGGAAATCGCCATGTTCGCCTGGCTGCCGTTCCTGGCCGCTGACCTGGGCTGCGTGCTGGGCGGCTACCTGAGCCCGATCTTCCACCGCTATTGCAAGGTCTCGCTGTTCACCTCGCGCAAAATGGTCATGCTGTTCGGCTGCTCGTGCATGATCGGCCCGGCCTGCATCGGCCTGGTCGACAGCCCCTACATGGCCATCGCCCTGCTGTGCGTAGGTGGCTTCGCCCACCAGACCCTGTCGGGTGCGCTGTACGCCATCACCTCCGACTCCTTCGGCAAGAACGAAGTGGCCACCGCTACCGGTGCCGGCGGCATGTTCGGCTTCCTTGGCGCTGCCGCCTTCACCGCCGTGTTTGGTGTGCTGGTCACTCAGGTTGGCTACAGCCCGTTGTTCGTGGTGCTGGCGATCTTCGACATCATTGCCGCGATCATCGTCTGGACGGTGGCGCGGGAAGTGGTGCGGATCAAGCCGGAGGCGGATGCGCCGGGCGTGGTGCAGGGTGGGGCGGTGGTGGGGTCTTGATTTCCTGAACCCCTGACGACGCGTTCGATGGGGCAACAACAACCTTGTGGGAGCTGGCTTGCCAGCGAGCTTTTAGGGCCTTAACAGCTCGCTGGCAAGCCAGCTCCCACAGGGACTATCGGAACGCCGGCACCACGTGGTCGATGAACAGCTTCAGCGACTTCTTCTTCTCTTCATGGGGCAAGCTGTTGTCACACCAGAAGCTGAACTCATCCACCCCCAGCTCCTGGTAATACTTGATGCGCGCGACGATCTCTTCCGGCGTGCCGATCATGGTGTTCTTGCGGATGTTCTCCAGCTGGAACTCCGGGCGCTCGGCGAATTTTTCTTCCGGGCTTGGGTCGAGGAAGCCGTTCACCGGGGTGGTCTTGTTGCCGAACCAGGCGTCGAAGGTGCGGTAGAAGCGCGAGATGGCCTTGGCGCCGACCTGCCAGCCGTCCGGGTCGTCCTTGGCGTGCACGTGGGTGTGGCGCAGCACCATCAGTTGCGGGCGCGGGATGCTCGGGTTGTTGGCCAGCGCGGCTTCGAACTTGTTCTTCAGGTCCACCACTTCCTCGTCGCCTTTCATCAGCGGCGTGACCATGACGTTGCAGCCATTGGCCACGGCGAAGTTGTGCGAGTCAGGGTCGCGGGCGGCGATCCAGATCGGCGGGGTACGCACTGGTTTCGGCACGCTGGTGGAGGTGGGGAATTTCCAGATCTCGCCGTCGTGGGCGTAGTCGCCTTCCCACAGCTTGCGCACTACCGGCACCATTTCCCGTAGGGCGTTGCCGCCGCTGCTGGCGGGCATGCCGCCGGCCATGCGGTCGAATTCCACCTGGTAGGCGCCGCGGGCCAGGCCCACTTCCATGCGGCCGTTGCTGATGACGTCCAGCAGGGCGCATTCACCGGCTACCCGCAGCGGGTGCCAGAACGGCGCGATGATGGTGCCGGCGCCCAGGTGAATGGTGGTGGTCTTGCCGGCCAGGTACGCCAGCAGCGGCATCGGGCTAGGCGAAATGGTGTATTCCATGGCGTGGTGTTCGCCGATCCAGACAGTGCTGAAGCCGCCTTTTTCGGCCATCAGGGTGAGCTCGGTCAGGTCTTCGAACAGCTGCCGGTGGCTGACTTGCTCATCCCAGCGTTCCATATGCACGAACAGGGAAAACTTCATGACGCGTACCTCGGATCTTTTGTTTTTGGCCCGCCGAAAGCGGGCCTGATGCTGTGGGAGCGCCAAGGCGCTGCGGTCGTATTATTGGTATACCATAATACCAATAATCTGCAATGTCTTTATGCGAAGGCGGGCAGCGCACCCATCTTGCCGCGGCAGTACACCAGCGGGGTTGGGCCCTGTTCAGGGACCACCAGGTTCTTCACCGCGCCGACCATGATGGCGTGGTCGCCGCCTTCGTATTCGCGCCACAGTTCGCACTCGATGATGGCCACGGCGCCCTTGAGCAGCGGGTTGCCCAACTCGCTCAGGGTCCACTCAAGGCCGGCGGCCTTGTCCTTGCCCTTGCGCGCGAAGGCGTAGGCTTCGGCCTGCTGCTGGCCCGACAGCAGGTGAATGGCGAAGCGCTTGTTCTTGATCAGCACGGGGTAGGAGTCGGAGCTGTAGTTGGGGCAGAACAGCACCAGCGCCGGGTCCATGGACAGCGAGCTGAAGGCACTGGCGGTGAGGCCCACGACCTGGCCGTCGTCGTCCAGGGTGGTGATCACGGTCACGCCCGAAGGGAAGGAGCCCATGACGTTTTTGTAGACGGTGGCGTCGATCATTTGGTGTTCCTCGGTAGGCAGCGGCTGAATTGGTTTTATGCCACTTTGTTGTCTGATGGTATGCCAAGTTTTCGCTTGTGGAAAGCTTGGAATACCATAATATGGTCTTCGTTCTGAAGGCCGTCGATGAACGGCCCCCGAATTGCATTTCCATACAAAGACAAGAACAGAGAATCGAGTGCATCCATGTCCCAGAAGACCGAACAGACGCAACTGATCGAAAACCATACGGTGGATTACGTGCCGTTAGCTGAGCGCCATGGGAAGGCGCGCGATCTCTTTACCTTGTGGTTCAGCACCAACATCGCTCCCCTGCCGATCGTGACCGGGGCCATGGTGGTGCAGGTGTTCCACCTCAATTTGCTGTGGGGGCTGATCGCGATCGTCCTTGGCCACATGATCGGCGGGGTGGTGATTGCCCTGGCCTCGGCCCAGGGCCCGCGCATGGGCATACCGCAGATGGTGCAAAGCCGCGGCCAGTTCGGGCGCTACGGCGCGCTGCTGATCGTGTTCTTCGCGGCGATTATCTACGTGGGCTTCTTCATCTCCAATATCGTCCTGGCAGGTGAATCGATTCACGGCATCGTCAATGCCGTGCCGCTGCCCGCCGGCATTGTCATCGGCGCCCTGAGCGCGACCGCCATCGGTGTGATCGGCTACCGCTTTATCCACACCCTCAACCGCATCGGCACCTGGGTGATGGGCAGCGCACTGCTGGCCGGCTTCGTGATGATCTTCAGCCACGACCTGCCGCTGGACTTCTTCAGCCGTGGCGCCTTCAACCTGTCGGGCTTCCTGGCCACGGTGTCGCTGGGCATCATCTGGCAGATCAGCTTCTCGCCCTACGTGTCGGACTATTCGCGCTACCTGCCGGCGGATATCGGCATTGCCCGGCCGTTCCTGGCCACCTACGCCGGTGCCTGCCTGGGCACCATTCTGTCGTTCAGCTTTGGCGCGGTGGCGGTGCTGGCAACCCCCGAAGGCACCGAGGCGATGGCGGCGGTGAAGCAGGCCACCGGTGGCCTGGGGCCGATATTGATGGTGCTGTTCCTGCTGAACATCATCAGCCACAACGCCCTGAACCTGTACGGCGCCACGCTTTCCATCGTTACCTCGATCCAGACCTTTGCCGGCAACTGGACGCCGAGCATCAAGGTGCGCGTGCTGCTGTCGGCCGTGGTGCTGGCGGGCTGCTGCTTCATGGCGCTGGGCGCTTCGTCGCACTTCATCTCGCACTTCATCGGGTTGATCCTGGCGCTGTTGCTGGTGCTGGTGCCGTGGGCGTCGATCAACCTGATCGACTTTTACCTGATCAAGCGCGGCAGCTATGACATTGCCTCGATTTTCGCCGCCGATGGTGGCGTATATGGGCGGTTTAACCCCCATGCGATCGTGGCGTATTTCATTGGCATCCTGGTGCAGTTGCCGTTCGCCAATACCTCGCTGTATGTGGGGCCGTGGGCGAACGTGATCGATGGGGTGGACCTGTCGTGGCTGGTGGGGTTGCTGGTGACTTGCCCGCTGTACTGGTGCCTGGCCACCCGCGGCCATCAAGCCCAAGCCGCAAAGCTTGCGTATAGCGAATGACCCATGGGCGTTGCTCCCTCTGACGCCATCGCGGCCAAGGCCGGCTCCTACATAGTCCGAGGTAGGAGCCGGCCTTGGCCGCGATGCAGGCAACGCGATTCCGGCATGAAAAAAGGCGCCTGTTGAGGCGCCTTTTTTGTGGGTGGGATCAGGCTCAGTGCGCGCCGGCCGCCTTGTTCAGGTCGCCTTCGGCCCACTCGGTGTACACGCACGCATCGGCCGTGGCCCAGCGCACTCGCACCGGGTCACCGGCTTTCAGCGGCATGCCCGCGGCGCTCAGGGCCTTCACGGTCATGGCGGTGCCGCCGGCGGTGATCACGCTGCAGGTCTGGCTTTCGCCCAGGAACAACACCTCGGTGACTTTCGCCGCCACCTCGTTCCAGCCCGCCTGCAACGGCTCGCTGGCCGCCTGGGCCACGCTCAGGGCCAGGGCTTTCTCCGGGCGCACCATCAGCAGCACGTCCTGGTCGGTGCGCAGGTTGGCCGTGAGGCGAATCGACAGCGGTTGGTTTTCGAAGGTCGCGGCGGCGTTGCCCTGGGCCTTGAGCTTGAGGAAGTTGGAATTGCCGAGGAACGAGGCCACGAAGGCGTTCGGCGGGTTCTGGTAGAGGTCGTAGCCGGTGCCCAGGCCGACGATCTTGCCGTGGCTGAAGATGGCGATGCGCTGGGACAGGCGCATGGCCTCTTCCTGGTCGTGGGTGACGTAGACGATGGTGATGCCCAGCCGGCGGTGCAGCTGGCGCAGTTCGTCCTGCAGGTCTTCACGCAGCTTCTTGTCCAGCGCGCCGAGCGGCTCGTCCATCAGCAGGATGCGCGGTTCGTACACCAGCGCGCGGGCGATGGCCACCCGTTGCTGCTGGCCGCCGGACATCTGCGACGGGCGCCGGTGGGCGAAGGCTTCCAGCTGCACCAGCTTGAGCATGGCGTCGACGCGCTTCTTCACCTCGTCCGCCGAGTGCTTGCGGATGCTCAGCGGGAAGCCGATGTTGTCGCGTACAGAGAGGTGCGGGAACAGCGAATAACGTTGGAACACCATGCCGATGTCGCGCTTGTGCGGCGGCACGTTGACCAGCGACTGGCCGCTGACCAGGATCTCGCCACTGCTGGGGGTCTCGAAGCCGGCCAGCATCGACAAGGTGGTGCTCTTGCCCGAGCCGCTGGAGCCCAGGAAGGTGAGGAATTCGCCGTCCTGGATGTCCAGGGAAATGTTATCCACAGCGGCGAAGTCGCCGTAGTGCTTGTTCAGGTTGCGCAGGCTGACCAGGGTTTTGCCTGGCTGGGCGGTTTCGTTGATCACGGCACTCATTTGACTACTCCCAGACGCATTTCATTGCGCCGACGCAGGGCGGCGGCGATGACCATCACCATGACTGACAGGGCGATCAGCAGCGTCGAGGCGACGGCGATCACCGGGGTCAGGTCCTGGCGCAGGGTGGTCCACATTTTTACCGGCAGGGTTTGCAGGGTAGGGCTGGCCATCATCACGCTCAGCACCACTTCATCCCACGACACCAGGAAGGCGAACAGGCCGCCGGCCACCATGCCCGGGCGGATGCCGGGGAAGGTCACCTTGAAGATCGCCTGCAAGCGCGAGGCGCCGCAGATCACCGCGGCGTCCTCGATGGACTGGTCGAACAGCTTCAGCGAATTGATGATGGAAATGATGGTGAACGGCAGCGCCACGATCACGTGGCTGACCACGAAGGCGAACAGCGTGCCGGTGTAGCCCAGCTTCAGGAACAGCGCGTACACCGCCACGGCGATGATCACCAACGGCACGATCATCGGCAGGGTGAACAGCCCGTAGAGCATTTCCCGGCCGGGGAACTTGCCGCGCACCAGCGCGAAAGCGGTGGGCAGGCCCAGGGCCACGGCGAAGAAGGTGGTGAGTACCGCCACCTTCAGGCTCGACACGGCGGCGTCCATCCAGTCGGCGTTGGAGAAGAACTGCACGTACCACTTCAGCGTCCACCCCGGTGGCGGGAACACCAGCCACTGGGACGAGCCGAACGACAGCAGCACGATGAACACGATGGGCAGCAACAGGAACAGCGCGATGATGCCCGTGGTGGTGTACAGGCCGACACGCAGGCGCGTGCTCATGGCATTGGGGGTCAGCAGCATGTCGGTTTACCTCGCGTTGCTGGAGCCGACCGGGCTTTCCGGTTGCAGCTTCAGGTAGAAGTAGAACAGCACCAGGGTGATGACGATCAACAGCGCCGCCGCCGCGCTGGCCAGGCCCCAGTTGAGGAACGACTGCACCTGCTGGACGATGAACTCGGGCAGCATCATGTTCTGCGCGCCGCCTAGCAGCGCCGGCGTCACGTAGTACCCCAGGGACATCACGAACACCATCAAGGCCCCGGAGAACAGCCCCGAGCGGCACAGCGGCAGGAACACCTTGAAGAAGTTGGTCCACGGGCTGGCGCCGCAGATGGCCCCGGCCTGCAGCACCATCGGGTCGATGGCCTGCATGGTGGCCTGCAACGGCAGCACGATGAACGGGATCATGATGTAGCTCATGCCGATGACCACGCCGGTGAGGTTATGCACCATCTCCAGCGGCTGGTCGATGATGCCCATGGCCATCAGCGCCTTGTTGATCACCCCGCTGGCCTGCAACAGCACCAGCCAGGAGTAGGTGCGCGCCAACAGGCTGGTCCACATCGACAGCAGCACGATGTTCAGCAGCCAGCGCCCCCAGCCGCGCGGCACCAGGGTAATCACCCAGGCCAGCGGGAAGCCCAGCAGCACGCTGAACAGGGTCACCAGGCCGGCCACCGAGAAGGTGTTGAACAGCACCCGGGCGTAGGCCGAGTTGGCGAACAGCTCCTGGTAGTTGCCCAGGCCCGGCACCGGTTCCAGCACGCCACGCAGCAGCAGGCCGATCAGCGGCGCGAAGAAGAACAGGCCCAGGAACAGCAGGGCCGGCAGCAGGTTGCGGCTGCCGCGCCAGCGTTGGGCCAGGGTCGGTGTGTTCATGGCAGGTGCCTTGCCGTGGGTGGCGCCGGCAGCGCTGGGGGCGCTGCCGGTGCCGTGACGGTGGGAAGCCGCCGTCATCTTCATTTGACCAGCCATTCGTTCCACCGTGTCGCAATAGCCGGGCCGTTTTTGGCCCAGTAGGCGAAGTCGAGGGTGATCTGATCCTTAGCGTAGGCAGTGGGCAGGTTGGGCGCGAGTTCAGGCTTGAGCAGGCTCACGCTGTCCTTGTTCACCGGGGCGTAGGCGGTGAGGTTGGCGAAGTCCGCCTGGCCCTTGGCCGAGCTGGAATTGGCCAGGAACTTCATCGCTGCGTCCTTGTTTTTCGAGCCCTTGGGAATGACCAGGAAGTCGGCCATGACCAGGTTCTGTTTCCAGCTCACGCCCACCGGCGCGCCGTCCTGTTGCAGGGCGTAGACGCGGCCGTTCCAGAACTGGCCGAGGCTGGCTTCACCCGAGGCCAGCAGCTGCTGCGACTGCGCGCCGCCGCCCCACCAGACGATGTCTTTCTTGATGGTGTCGAGTTTCTTGAAGGCGCGGTCCAGGTCCAGCGGGTAGAGCTTGTCGGCAGGCACGCCGTCGGCCAGGAGGGCCAACTCGAGCACGCCGGGGCTCGGCCATTTGTACAGGGCGCGCTTGCCGGGGTAGGTCTTGGTGTCGAACAGGGCGGTCCAGTCCTGGGGCTTGCCGGCGCCCAGCTTGCCTTCGTTGTAGCCCAGCACGAAGGAGAAGTAGAACGAGCCCACGCCGTGGTCGCCGACGAAGCGCGGGTCGAGCTTGTCGCGGTCGATCACCTTGAAGTCCAGCGGTTCGAGCAGGCCTTCGGCGGCGGCGCGTAGGGCGAAGTCCGCTTCCACGTCCACCACGTCCCATTGCACGTTGCCGCTGTCGACCATGGCCTTGAGCTTGCCGTAGTCGGTGGGGCCGTCCTGCACCACCTTGATGTTGGCGGCCTTGCTGAAGGGCTCGGCCCAGGCGGCTTTCTGCGCGTCCTGGGTGCTGCCACCCCAGCTGACGAAACTCATGCTGTCGGCGGCAAATGCAACGCTTGTGGATAAGGCCAGAATGCCGGCGGCGAACACCGCGGTAGCACCTTTGTTGAACACCATTTGTACGCCCTCATTTGTTGTGTTTTGAGCGGGCTGTAGCAACGCCCGCCTTTCGGGAGCAGTGGGTCCAGGGGGACCTGGTAATGGTCGACCGCGTCAGGGCTTGTTGTTTGTGCTGTCCCTGGCGGGCGCACCTGACACATTCTTTCGGTCTACTGGAATATCATATTATGGTATTCCAAGATTTGTACAAGAGTTTCGCCTTACCGGCTATCTGCGGATGGGGACTTCACACGGTAGAAAATGTGGGAGCTGGCTTGCCAGCGAGTTTTTGGGGCGCCGAAAAGCTCGCTGGCAAGCCAGCTCCCACAGGGTCAGAGGGTAAACGGAATGCTTTCCACCACCTCCAGGTCATAGCCCGTCAGCCCCGCATACTTCAGCGGCGGCCCCAGGTGGCGCAGCTTGCCTACGCCAATGTCCTGCAGGATCTGTGCGCCGGTGCCCACCTCGGAATAGATCCGCGACTGCGAGCGGCTGTACTGCCGCGGTGGCTGGGTGAGCTGCGGCACGCGTTCCAGCAACGCCTGGGACGATTCATGGTTGGCCAGCACCACCACCACGCCGCGGCCTTCCTCGGCCACCCGTTGCAGGGCGGCCCACAGGGTCCAGTTGCTGGGGCCGCTGTACTCGGCGCCGACCAGGTCGCGCAGCGGGTCGATCACGTGCACGCGCACCAGGGTAGGGTCGTCGCGGCGGATGTCGCCCATCACCATGGCCATGTGCACGCCGCCTTCGATGCGGTCTTCGTAGGTGACCAGGCGGAAGGTGCCGTGCACCGTGGGCAGGTCGCGCTCGCCGTTGCGCACGATGGTGTGCTCGGTGCTCAGGCGGTAGTGGATCAGGTCGGCGATGGTGCCGATCTTGATGCCGTGCTTGCGCGCGAACACTTCCAGGTCCGGGCGGCGGGCCATGGTGCCGTCGTCGTTCATCACTTCGACGATCACCGCTGCCGGGGTGAAGCCGGCCAGGCGCGCCAGGTCGCAGCCGGCCTCGGTGTGCCCGGCGCGGGTCAGCACGCCGCCTTCGCGGGCGCGCAGGGGGAAGATATGCCCCGGCTGGACGATGTCGTTGGCGGTGGCGCCAGCAGCCACGGCGGCCTGCACTGTGCGTGCGCGGTCGGCGGCGCTGATACCGGTCGTCACCCCGGTGGCGGCCTCGATGGACACGGTAAAGGCAGTGGCGAACACGCTGCCGTTGGCCGGCACCATCTGCTCAAGACCAAGGCGTTGGCAGTGTTCGTCGGTCAGCGTCAGGCAGATCAGGCCACGGGCTTCGCGGGCCATGAAACTGATGTCGGCGGCGGTGCAACGGTCGGCTGCCAGCAGCAGGTCGCCTTCGTTTTCTCTATCCTCATCGTCGACCAGCAACACCATCTTGCCCTGACGGAAGTCCTCGATGATTTCTTCGGTGCTATTGAAGGCCATGTGTTGTCTCACTATGACTGGCAGGCTGTAACGTTATTCTGGTATACCATAATACAACTTGAGTCGAAACTGTCGAGGTAGTAATGAAGGCTTACTGGATCGCCCAGGTCGATGTCACCGACCCCGAGCAATACGTCGAATACACCCAGCGCGCGCCCACGGCTTTCGCCCTGTACGGGGCCAAGTTCCTGGCGCGTGGCGGGCGCAGCATTGCCATGGAAGGGCGCGAGACGCCGCAGCGCAGCGTGGTCATCGAGTTTCCCTCGTACCAGCACGCGATCGACTGCTACAACTCGCCGGAATACCAGCAGGCCAAGGCCCACCGCCAAGGGGTGGCCACGGCTGAAATCATCATAGTCGAGGGGTACCCGCTGGGGGACGACGACGCTGTGTAGTCAGCGGATGAAGTGGATCTTGCCGCTGTCGTCGTTGCCCATGTAGATGCCGTAGACCCCGGCCTGGCGTTCCTCGATATAGCGTTCGAGGATCTGCCGGATGGCCGGGTAGTAGATGGCGTCCCAGGGAATTTCGTCCGGGGCGAAGAAGCGGTAGTCGAGGGTTTCCGGGCCGAAGGCGCCGGTGATCTCCACGGCGATGGCGCGGAAGATGATGTACACCTCGCTGATGCGCGGCACGCTGAAGATGGAGTAGGGCGAGACGATGTCGGCGCGCACGCCGGTCTCTTCCCACACCTCGCGCACGGCTGCCTGCTCGGTGGTTTCGCCGGCTTCCATGAAGCCTGCGGGCAGCGTCCAGGTGCCGGGGCGCGGCGGGATGGCGCGCTGGCACAGCAGGTACTTGCCGTCCTGCTCGATGATGCAGCCGGCGATGATCTTGGGGTTGATGTAGTGGATGTAGCCACAGCCCGTGCACATCAGCCGTTCATGGGTGTCGCCGGCGGGCACCTGGTTGGCCAGGCTGGCGGCGCCGCATTGCGGGCAGAAGCGCGGGCTGGGCATGATCAACTCCCTATGCGGGGTTCTTTCTGGACGATGGGGGTGGCGATGTCACGCAGCTTGCTGGTGTCGTTCTGCTTCAGGCGCAGGTAGTCCAGGGCCACCTTGGCAGCAGCACGCACGTGGTCCACCGAGGCCTGGTGGGCGGCCAGCGGGTCGCCGCTCTTGATGGCGGCGACGATGCGCTCCATCTCTTCATTGGACGCGCCGCGGCGGTTTTCCTGGGACACCGAGGTGGCACGCAGGTAGCTGATGCGCGCCTGCAACTGGCGCAGCTGGGTGGCGGCGATGTGGTTGCCCGAGCCTTCCAGCAGCACGTCGTAGAAGCCTTGCACCGAGTCCAGCACCTGGGTCAGCTCGCCTTCGTTGAGGGCCTTGCGGTTCTCGTCCAGGGCTTTTTCCAGGGCGCGGATGTCCTTGGCCTTGGCGTTCAGGGTGAACAGCTGCACGATCAGGCCTTCGAGCACGCAGCGCAGCTCGTAGATGTCGCGGGCGTCTTCCAGGGTGATGATGGCCACGCGCGGGCCCTTGGCGTCGGCGAATTCCACCAGGCCTTCGGATTCCAGGTGGCGCAGGGCTTCACGCACCGAGGTGCGGCTCACGCCCAGGCGTTCGCACAGGTCGCGCTCCACCAGGCGGTCGCCGGGCAGCAGCTGGAAATTCATGATGGCGCTGCGCAGTTTATCCAGCACGATTTCGCGCAGGGTGACCGGGTTGCGATTGACCTTGAAGCTGTCGTCGAGGGGCAGGCGTTTCATCGGGTCCGCTCTGATTAGTTGTGGGGGTACCTCAGGGCCGGAATGCGGGCCGGACAAGGGCCGAAAATCATGGGCGAGTTTACCATGCGAATGCCACGCAACGTAGCCGCTGCCGTTAGGCTGCGCTGGCCGGGTGCCTCGCTGGAGATCTCGAGTGAACGTGAGGGCCAGCGCAGCCTGGCGGCAGCGGCTACGGGTTGTGCGATCGCCACAAGAGTCAGGTGATAGTAGGCAACGCCCCCAATTTACCCTTGTGGTACACCATCGGCGTCACCGGCTCGGTGGGCAGGATCAGGTTCTTCACCTGGCCAACGATGATGGCGTGGTCGCCGCCGTCGTATTCACGCCACAGCTCGCACTCGATGATCGCCGTGGCCTTGGCCAGCAGCGGGTTGCCCAGTTCGCTCAGGTGCCACTCGATGCCGGCGGCCTTGTCCTTGCCCTTGCCGGCGAAGGCGTAGGCCTCGGCCTTCTGGTCGGCCGACAGCAGGTGGATGGCGAAGCGCTTGCTGTCGCGCAGCACCGGGTAGGTGTCGGAGGCGTAGTTGGGGCAGAACAGCACCAGTGCCGGGTCGATGGACAGGGCGCTGAAGGCGCTGGCGGTGATGCCGACGATGCCGCCGTCCGGGCCCAGGGTGGTGACCACCGTGACCCCGGAGGGGAAGGACGCCATTACTTCTTTGTAGATGCCGGGTTCGATCATGGCAGCGGGTCTCTTAACGCATCACGAAGGGGTCAGGCATGGGCGCCTGGGAGAGGTTGATCCATACCGTTTTCAGCTCGGTATAGGCCAGCACCGAATCGATGCCGCTCTCGCGGCCGTAGCCGCTGTTCTTGAAGCCGCCGATGGGCGCCATGGCCGACACCGCGCGGTAGGTGTTGACCCAGATGATGCCCGAACGCACGTCGCGGGCCAAACGGTGGGCTCGGCCCAGGTCGCGGGTCCAGATGCCGGCGGCCAGGCCGAACTGCGAGTCGTTGGCAATCGCCAGCGCCTGGGCCTCGTCCTTGAAGCGGATGACCGAGGCCACCGGACCGAAGACTTCTTCCTGCATGATCTTCATCGAGTTGCTGTCGCATTCGAACAACGTCGGCTCGTAATACCAGCCGTCGCTGCCGGTGTCGGCGCGCTTGCCGCCGGTGCGCAGGGTGGCGCCTTCGGCGATGGCTGCGGCCACCAGGCCTTCCACCACGGCCAGCTGCTGCGCGGTGGCCATGGGGCCCATCTCGCTGGTCTCGTCCTGCGGGTTGCCGATGCGAATGCGCTGGGCGCGTTCCACCAGGCGGGCGACGAATTCGTCGTAGATCTCGTCCTGCACCAGCAGGCGCGAGCCGGACACGCAGCTTTGGCCCGAAGCGGCATAGATGCCGGCCACGGCGCCGTTGATGGCGCTGTCCAGGTCGGCGTCGGCGAAGATGATGTTCGGCGACTTGCCGCCCAGCTCCAGCGACAGCTTGGCGAAGTTCTCGGCGCTGCTGCGCACCACATGGCGGGCCGTGGCGGCGCCACCGGTGAAGGCGACTTTGCGCACCAGCGGGTGGCGGGTCAGCGCCGCGCCGGTGCTGGGACCGTAGCCGGTGACCACGTTGACCACGCCCGGCGGGATGCCGGCTTCCAGCGCCAGGCGCGCCAGCTGCAGGATGGTCGCCGAGGCGTGTTCCGACGGCTTGAGCACGATGGTGTTGCCGGCGGCCAGCGCCGGGGCCAGCTTGATGGCGGTGAGGTACAGCGGGCTGTTCCACGGAATGATGCCGGCCACCACGCCCATGGGCTCGTGTACGGTGTAGGCAAACAGGTCGGGCTTGTCCAGCGGCAGGGTGCCGCCTTCCAGCTTGTCGGCAAGGCCGGCGGTGTAGTGGAAGAACTCCGGCAGGTAGCCCACCTGGCCGCGGGTCTCGCGGATCAGCTTGCCGTTGTCGCGGCTTTCCAGCTGCGCCAGTTGCTCCTTGTTCTCGGCAATCAGGTCGCCCAGGCGGCGCAGCAGCTTGCCCCGCGCGGTAGCGGTCAGGCCACGCCAGGCCGGGCTTTCAAAGGCTGTTTGCGCCGCTTGCACAGCGCGCTCCACATCGGCCTCGTCGGCGTCGGGCAACTGCGCCCAGGCTTGGGCGGTGGCCGGGTTGAGGCTTTCGAAGGTCTTGCCGGACAGGGCATCGACCCATTGGCCATCGATGCACATCTGAAAACGTTCGAGCGTCATGCAACTATCCCCTTGGCTGGGTTCTGGGTAACGAGCGCGTGGGCGAGGAAGTCCAGCAGCACCTGGTTGACCAGGCGCGGCGACTCTACCGGCATCATATGCCGTTGTTCGTCCAGCACGGCAACCTGCGCGCCGGGAATGCGCTCGGCCAGTTGGCGGGCCATCAGCGGCGTGGAGCCGGGGTCCAGCTCGCCGGTGGCGATCAGCGTCGGCACCTGGATGTTGGCCAGGTCGTCGGCGCGGTACATGTCCTGGGTGGCGAACAGTTCGTAGGTGGTGAGGTAGCCCTGGGGGTCATTGCTGGCCAGGGTCTGGCGGATGGCGGCGATCTGCGCCGGGTTGGCCGCCTGGTACTCGCGGCTGAACCAGCGCGACAGGGCCGCCTCGGCGTTGGCGTCCGGGCCGTGTTCGGCAGCCTGGGCGGTGCGCGCGATCACCCCGGCACGCTGTTCGGCGCTGCGGTTGAACACGCTGTTGAGCACCACCAGCCCCGACAAGCGGGTGGGGTGGTGCAGGGCAAAGGCGCGGGCCACCAGGCCACCCATCGAGAAGCCGATGACGATGGCCTGGGGGATCTGCAGGTGGTCGAGCAGTTCCAGCAATTGATCGGCATAGCCGCCCAACGGCGTACCGCTGGCCGGGCGCGGGCTGGCGCCGTGGCCCAGCATGTCGTAGGCGATGACACTGTAATGCGGCGCCAGGCCGACAATCTGCCCGCCCCACATTTCTTTGTTCAGGCCCACGCCGTGAATCAGTATCACCGGGTGGCCTTGGCCGGTCGCCAGGTAACTGGTGCCGGCCGGGGTAGTTTCAGCGGTAGGCCGAATCATGGAACGCTCCTGCAAGCCTTAATTGTTTTTTTCAGCGGCCAGTTCTTCGAGGTCGATGTAGCGGTTGCCGATGCGCGGGTGCAGGCGGCCACCGTTGGCGGCGCCCAGCACCACCACGATCTCGTCGGCGCGCGGGGCGTCTTCGATCTGCATTTCCAGGGTGATGTAGTGCGAGCGCAGGCCTTCGTCATCCTTGTGCATCATCGGGATCTGGATGGAGGTGCCCGGGCCGCCGCGCTTGTTGGTGAAGCTCAGGTAGCTCTTGGCCTTCACCGCTTCGCGGTAGTGGTTGCCGAAGCGCAGGGTGTGGATAACCGCGGAGGCGTGTTCAATCTCGCCATCGGCGCCCACCACGGCAGCCTTGCCGTAGGCCTCGATCTTGTCGGCGCCACCGATGGCAGCGGTCAGGCGCTCGACCATCAACGCGCCCAGCTCGGAGCAGTTGGCCTTGATCACCGGCTTCAGGTCTTCGACGAAACCGTTGCCCACCCAGGGGTTCTTGATCACCACGGCCAGGCCGACCATGGTCACGGGCTTGTCAGTGGCCTTGCCGCCTTCGATGAGGGTTTCCTCGGTGTAGCTGACGATCTTGCGGATTTCGAAACTCATGGCCTGCTCCATTTTAGGGATGGGATTGGTGTTGTTGTATGATGGTATACCATAATATTCTGCGTGCAAGCCCCTTTGTGCAAGGTGGGGGCAGGGCGGGGCGACAAAAGGTATTCGGTATGCCAGAAGATGACATTCCAAGAATCATAGCGCAGGAGGCGGGGGGACAAGAAGGAGCAGATGGGTGGAGCTAAAAGCGGATCACTACAATGCCGTGGCAGCGGCGTTTAGTGTGGGAGCTGGCTTGCCAGCGAGCTGTTGGGGGCCCCGAAAGCTCGCTGGCAAGCCAGCTCCCACAAGATGTTTGTTGCTACCAGAGTCAGCGAATCACGCCCTTGAGGTAGTCATACAGCCCATTGGCCACCTTGATGTACCCCTCTTTTGTGAAGTGCACCAGGTCCGGCCGCGCCAGGTCCTGCGCCTGCCAGCTGTTGATCGAGCAGTCACCGCCCATGAACGCCTGCCAGCTCCAGTACAGCGTGCGGTTCTGGCTGGCCACGCGTCGCTGCGTGTCGATCACCCCGTGCAGGCTGCGCGGCAGGCGTGCCTGGCAGCCGCTGGCGCCCTTGTTCTTGATCGAGTCCGACGCGCCGACAATCAGCAGCACGGTGCCCGGCAGCGCCTGGCGTAGCTGCTGGATGCGCTGGTTCTGCTGGCTCTCGTACAGGCCCAGGTCGAGGTCGTCGTCGAAGGCTTCGTTGGTGCCGTAGGCGATGATCAGCAGGTCAGGCTTGAGCGCCTTCAAGGTGTCCAGCCAGCCGGGCTGCCACTTGTCCACCACGCTGAACTGCGCGCCATTGATGCCCAGGGTCGAGAACACCACGCCGCTGTTGTTCTGGCCCAGCACGTTCCAGCCGCCCACGGCCAGGTTCTGGCTGCTGGCGAAGGTCAGGTCCAGCGGCAGCGCCAGGTTGCCGATGGCCGGACTGAAGCGCCACTGGCCATTGGTCGCGGGTAGCGGGCGCGCTGTTTGGGTGTAGTCGTCGCGCGCCTGCAATGTGTTGATGCTGCCGGCCTGGTACAGGGTCGAGACCCGGTAGCGCAGGTCGGTGGGCGGCGTGGGCTCCAGGTGCACGTGGGCGCCGGCGGTCTGCGGCACCGACAGGTAGCCGCCCAGCGGGAAGCGGTCGCTGTGCTGGTTGCGCGCCGAGGTCAGCGCCCACTGGCTCTTCGCCGCGGTGAGGCGCACCTGGTCATAGCGGGTGCCAGGCACCGGCGTGGCGGAGATAAAGCCGATGCCGCCGTTGCCGTAGTCCTGCTGGAAGCGCGTGCGCAGCTCGCCGGTGAGCAGGTCGGCGGCGGTGTGCGAGTCGCCCAGCTGCACGATGGTGACCGCCTGGCGCTGGGCGTTCTTCAGCTTGTTCTGCAGCAGCCGCAGGTTAGGCTCGGCGTCGGCGGCCTTGTTCACCCGCACCACTTTCGCCGGGCTTGGCGCGGTTTGCGTGGCGACGGCCGAGACCGGGCTGCAGCCGCTCAACAGCAGGGCGCTCAGCAGCGTCATGGGGCCAGGCAGTCGGTTCATTCAACGCTCCGTTAAGTCATGGGTCTGGACATTGATCAGCGACATCACGCGCTCCGCGATCAGCTTCTGGCCAGTGGTGGTGAAATGGATGCCGTCATCGACACGGGTCTTGACCTTCTTGCCGTCGGCGCTCTCCAGGTAGGGCGAGAACGCGTCGTCGTGGTAACCCAGCACGTCGTTGGCCGACAGGTACAGCTGGCCGTAGTGCTCGGCCTCGCTCTTGTACAGGTCGCGCAGGTAGGCCATGGCAGTGGACAGCTTGTCCTTGCGCATGTTCGGTGGGCCTACCCAGATCACCTGCACGTGGTGGGCCTTGGCCAGTTCGAAGATGCTTTCCACGCGCTGGCGGTAGGACGCTTCCCAGTCGGCGCTGTGGAAACGCAGGAACGGCTTGCCCTTGGCCACCGGCATGTCCCACGGGTCGTTGGGGCCCAGGAACACCACGATCAGGCGGATGTTGGCGTTGGCCTGCAGGGTCTGCTGCACCGTCAGCGGCCAGTTGAAGAAGCCAGGGTAGGCAAGGCCGGTGCTCTGCTTGCTGAGGTTGACGCTGTTGATCTTGTAGCGCTTGAGCAGGGTGTTGGCCATGTGCGGCGCCACGCCCTGCATCAGCGAGTCGCCGACGAAGAACACCTCGTCGCTGGCGCTGAGGCTGGCGATGGTCAGCGGCGTGATCTTCACCGGTGCTGGCGTCTTCACCTCTGGCACCACCACCGGCACGGGCACCGGCTCAGGCTCGGCCACCACCAGCGGTGCCGGCGGCGGGGTGTCATCCAGGCGTGCGAAAAACGCCGTGCGGGCGTCGTCCATGGCCTCGGTCAACTGCGCGCCCGCGCTCCACGCGGGGTTGTCGCCCAGGCCCGGCACGCTGCAGTCGGCGTGGTATTTCTGCTGGCAGTACAGGCGCACGGAGGTCTGGTTCAGCCACAGCAGAATCACCGCTGCCACCACCAGCCCGGCGGCCACCTGCAACGCCTTGATGAACTGGCGGGCCACCACGTTAGAAGCTTGCATAGATGAACCCCGGCACGCCCGACGGTGAGGCAAAGATGACCATGGAAATGAACACGCCCAAGGGCACCGGGTATACCAGCCAGGGTATGTGCTGGCTGGCGGCGAACGCCTTGCGCAGGCTGCGCACCAGCCAGGGGTAGGCGGCCACCAGCGCCAGGCAGGCAAGAATGCCGCCCCACGGGCCCTGGTCCACGCCGCTGAACGACAGGTGGGTGAGGCCCGCCAGCATGTCCTGGGTGTCTTCCAGGGTGGCGCTGCGGAAGAAGATCCAGGCGAACGCCACGTAGTGGAAGGTCAGCAGGCGCGCCAGCAGGTCGGCGCCCGGCCAGCTGCGCTCACCCGGGAAGGCGCGGCTGTACAGTTTGTAGCCGATCAGCCCCAGCCCGTGCAGTGCGCCCCAGATCAGGAAGTTGACGCTGGCGCCGTGCCATAGCCCGGAGATCACCATGGCCGCGAACAGGTTCAGGTTGCTGCGCCAGAAGCCGCGGCGGTTGCCGCCCAAGGGGATGTAGACGAAGTCGCGGATGAACTTCGACAGGCTGATGTGCCAGCGGTCCCAGAACTCCTTGAGGTTGCGCGCCAGGTACGGGTAGTCGAAGTTGCGCGGCAGGCGGAAGCCCAGCAGCAGGGCGATGCCGGTGACCAGGTTGGTGTAGCCGCTGAAGTTGAAGTAGATCTGCAGCGAGTAGCCGTAGATGGCCAGCAGGATCTGTTCCGGCGAGAAACCGGTGGGCGTGTCGAACACCGGGTCCACCCAGTTGTTCGCCAGCCAGGTGCTGAACAGGAACAGCTTCACCACCGCCAGCGCCACCAGGCCCAGCGCCCGTTGCGGCTCCAGCACCTCGCGCGGCGCCGTGGGGCGGATCTGCGGCAGCAGGTGCTCGGCGCGGTTCACCGGGCCGGCGATCAGGCTGGGGAAGAACGCCAGGTACAGCGCCAGGTCCAGCGGCGCCGCCGGCTTCAGCGTGCCGCGGTTGATGCCCATCAGGTAGCTGACCGAGTGGAAAATGTAGAACGACATCCCCACCGGCAGCAGCACTTCCATCAGCGGCAGCGCCACATCCAGGCCCATGGCTTGCAAGCCCTGCTGCGCGCCACTGACGAAGAAGTCCTGGTACTTGAAGAAGTAGAAACAGCCCAGCACCAGCGCCAGGATTGCCCCATAGGTCAGCCGCCGGCCAGGGTAGCGCGCGCTCAGCTGCCCCAGCCCGAACACCGCCGCGCTGTAGCCGAGCAGGATGTACAGGAAGTTCAGGTTGAAGCTGGCCAGAATCCCGTAGCTGGCCGCCAGCAACAACAGGTTCTGCACGCGCAGGCTGAAGTTCAGGCACCAGTACAGCAGGAAAAATACAATGAAGCAGAGACCGAATTCGATCGAAAAGTAGCTCATCAACGTAGTCCGTTACGCAGTCTGCGGCAGCAGGAGGGGCGCGTTTTCAAGCGCTGGGCCGCAAATCAGGGCGCGGATTATGTCAGAGCGCCATCCCCGCCAACAAGCAGGCCGGGGATGAACTTTCGTGCTGGTGGTTGGCGCTTTTGTCCGACATTCCGACATGCGGCAGCCTTGTCGAAAACCATTTTTCCGACCCTTTGCTAGGCTTTTCCTTTCAACCAAAGGAGGTGGTTATGGACCGCTCAAACAGTGATCGTTCACGTATGGCCGCTATGGATAGCGCAGTGGTCAGGGAAAATCTGTACCAGGAATGGGACAGCGGGGAAGTGATAGAACAGCCATGGGGCACCGCGCGCGGAGGGGCAGCAGGCTACCTGCGCCATGAAGCCGGGTACAACATGGAAGAGGAAGAAGAGGAAGAGTAAGGCTTGAGCAAGGCGGTGGTGGCAGGTGGTTGGTCACCGCCGCTGCTTTGGCTGCAAGGTCATGCCGGCTGCGGCCGCCAGAATCAACACCCCGCCAGCGTATTGCCCCACTGACAGGCTGTGGCCCAGCGCCAGCCGGTCCACCAGCACCGCCACCACCGGGTAGATAAACGACAGCGCGCCGACCAGGGCTGTCGGAATTTTCTGCAGCGCTCCGTAGAGTAGCGTCGACATCAACCCCGTGTGGATCAGGCCGATGGCCAGCAGGCAGGCCCAGGTTTGCAGCGGCGGCTGGGCGCTGATCACCGCTGCAAAAGGCGCCAGCATCACGCACCCTACCGCCATTTGAATGAGCACGATCAGGTGGGGTGGCATGCCTGTCAGCCGCTTGGTGATCGCGGCCGTCAGCGCATAAAAGAACGCCGCGCCCAAGGCCATGGCCACGCCGCCCAGGTAGTCGCCTGGTCCGTTTGCCTGGCCGTTGACTACCAGTAGCAGCCCCATGAACGCGGCCGCCAGCCACGCCCACGCCCTTGCGTTGACGCGCTCCTTGAACACCAGCACGCCCAACGCCACCAGCATGAACGGCTGGGTGTGATACACCACCGTGGCCACCGCAATTGACGCGCGCGAATAGGCGCCGAACAGCAGCACCCAGTTCAGCACCAAGGCCACGCCACCCACTGCGGCCAACAGCAATTGCCGTGGCTTGATGGCGGTCTTGAACACGCCCAACAGCACGCACGCCACCAGCATCGCCAACGCGCCGAACGCGCAGCGCCAGAACACCACCGTCGCCGCCGGCTGCCCGGCCATCAGCACAAACCAGCCGACCGTGCCGGAGATCAGCATGGCCCCGGTCATCTCCAGCGTGCCGCGTGTTCTGCCATCCATGGTGTGGTTTTCCTGTCATAACGAACGAATGGACGATATGCTGAACGCCTGATAATTGTTCGTCAAGACGAACGAACGGATGATTTGGTGAACAATGACTGACCCGACCTTGAGCCCCATTGCCTTGCTGTCCAGCGCCATCCGCCGCGAGCGCGAGCGTGCGGGGCTGTCCGTGACCGAACTGGCCAAGCGCGCCAGCGTGGCCAAATCCACCCTGTCGCAGCTGGAGTCCGGCACCGGCAACCCCAGCCTGGAAACCCTGTGGGCCCTGGCGCTGGCGCTGGACGTGCCGGTCAGCCGGCTGATCTCCCAGCCCAGCCAGCACGTGCAGGTGATTCGCGCGAACGAGGGCGCGGCTGCCGAGTCCGAACAGGCCAACTACGCCGCCACCCTGCTGGCCGCCTGCCCGGCAGGCGCGCCGCGGGACATCTACCGGGTCAAGGTGTTGCCGGGCGAACCCCGAATCTCCCGGGCCCATGGGCCGGGCACCCACGAGCACGTCATCATCTGCAGCGGCACCGCACGGGTCGGCCCGGTCGGTCGGGCGGTGGAAGTGACGGTGGGGGACTACGTGCGGTACTCGGCGGATGGGCCCCATGAGTTTGAGGCGGTGGGTGGGGAGGTTGTGGCGGTGATGGTCATTGAGCAGGGTTGAAGCAGGGCATTTCCGACGGGTTTGAATGAATTTTTTCCGGCGGAAATTGAGCCTCCTCGCTAATGTGTTTCAGGGCGATTCGCTGGCTGGAAATTGCGGGTGGTTCGTTGCACAGTTCTCCAAGGCCCAACGCATTTAGGCGAAACCATGGGCCATGGAGAAATCTGTGATCATGAATTTGCGCTTGATAAGGCTGATGTTTTCGGGCGGCATCGTTGGCCTGGCAGTAGCCGGCTGGGCTGGGGTGGACACTTCGCAGGGCATGGGCATGACCTTGGCCTGCATTGGGGGTGCAGTAGCGGCGTTTGCGGCCATCAAGCTAACGGCACGTTGATGTCCATTACGGTATCCACGTTGCTGGAACACTGGACGCTGGATTCCTGGAGCGTGGTAACCGGCCTCTGCGGCGTAGTGCTGCGGTGGGGACAGCAAGGGTGGCGCATCCATAAGGATGAATGCGTATTTGCGTTTCTGAACGGCACGACGATCGCCCCTTTCGTTGTGCTGGCAATTTCTGCGTTCAGCCCGGGCATGCTGGCCTTGGCGATGACAACGAAAGGCGCCATGGCCATGGCAGGGTGCGTCGGTCTCTTTTTTGTGTTGAGCGAGACCTTGGCGCCAAAGGGCCTGCGCCGCAAGCCTGCCGAACCGGTGTAGCAGCGGCCGCAGGCCGCGTCCTTGGCGCCGCGCATACACCGGTAAAACGCGGTGCCTGCCTGACGCAGCCTGCGGCAGCTGCTACGGGGTTACATGGCTTTCCAGTGCACGTTCACTGCCTGATGCTTGCCTGTACTCAGGTCGACCGGGGTGCGCATTTCATGGCCATCCAACTGCGACACCACCTGGTACTTCCCGGCGGGCAGCTGCACCAGCAACATCGGCCCCACATCATCCACGCTCAACAGCTGCTTGCCCTGGGCGTTCTGAATGCTGACCTTGATGCCTGACTCATACTTGTTGTCCGCCCCTGCGGAGAACGTCAGCTGCAGGCTGTAGCCGTGCTCTTTCTGGATGGCACACGACTCATCGATGCCAATGCCGCCGGACATATACGCGACGCCGTTCTGGTTCATCGGCTCCAGGTGCACCCCGGCAGGGTCCACCGCTTCAGTGCAGGCCGCCTGCACCGGGCCGCAGGCCAGGCCTGCCAGAATGACGCCGGACAGCGTGAGTAATCGCAACGCTTGCATGATCACCACTCCCGAGCCCACGCAGGGCTCCGTCTAGACGATGCCACCTGTGAATCCAGTGCCGTGGGCGGTGGCAGCAGTTGGCACCGGTTACTTGGTTAAGACTGCGGGCGGGGGGCGATTGTTCGAAGGGCAGTGGTGATAAACGGTAAATGGAAGGGCAGTGCTGATGCACGACGCCCGTAGCAGCTGCCGCAGGCTGCGTCTGGGGCAATGGGGTGTTCCTGGGAATGCGCGGTGCTTTCTGACGCGGCCTGGTGGCCGCTGCTACGGGACGGTGTTCGGTGCGCGCCTAGGCGCTGCCGCCGAAATCCCCTGCCAGGCAAAGCCTTCCCAGACATTTCCCACATCCTTCGTAGTTATGCCCTACACCAATCCCGGCTCGGTAGTGCGCTAGCATAGGCACCGTCCGACAGGCGTCCGCAATTCCCAGTGATAGCCTTCCCCTGCCGCTGAAAACCAGCGGTCGGGTGTGAGAACCCGTCGGAAAATCGGAGCGCAGCCAGCCATCCCGCTGGCTGTTCTGTCGCTGCATGCTCGCTCTATGGCAGCTGCACGCGGGCGGGCCTTGGCCCGACCGGGTTTCCCGTATTTCCCTGGTTCTCACCCTGCGTGCGGCTGCCACCCAATTCTGTGAGAAGGCTTGGGTGGTTGGCGCTTTACGTTGGTTCAGGAAATACGGAGATGTCCATGAATGACGCTTTAACGAATCGAGCCCTCCCTGCATCCCTCTTCCGCGTGCGTGATGACGTCAGCGCCGAGGAGGTGCTGCTGCATCTGTCGGAAGTGCTGCGGGTGGGGGAGGCGGCGGCTTACGAGCTGACGGAAAACCCGGGTTTCAACGCCGGAGGATTGGCCTTGGCCGTGGTGCATGCCATGGAAGCGGCGCAGGTGTTGGTGGGGCGGTTGCTGGAGATGGAGGCTGCGTAACCAACGCGTAGCCGCTGCCGCCAGGCTGCGCTGGCCCTTGCTGTAAATTCCACGTGCAGAATACGGCCCAAATCAGCAGTTACAATTTCTACGCTAATGCGGAAAAGCAGGGGGTGTTACCCTCTGCGGCTCCACGGAGAAAATTAAAAGGTTGTTGCATGCTGCACGAGACAGACCTGCCGATGTCAGTTTTACTGGGCGTGGATGAGCTGCGGCGGACCGGTCTGAAATTGGCACCTTCTTCGCAAATCATCGTCTGGCAGTATTCGATTTAATCAGCATCGGTCTGTGTGCATACGAGGCCAAAAATGCAAAGTGATACCCCCAGGCAAGCGCTGGTCACCGCCGTCATCGATATTTTCGTCAGCACCATCGGCTTCATCCCGCGCGACAAGGTCAACGAGCACACCCGCTTCCTGACCGACTTCAACATCATCGACGATGACCTGACAGTATTTGTCCTGGAGGTGCAGAAGGCATTTCCCCTGAACGCCCCCCGCGAAGAATGGCAAGTCATCGAGACCATCGGCCAAATCGTCGATTTGATCATCCGTTGCCGTGAGCACCCCGAAGACTATCCCCCGCAGCCGCCCAGCCGGCTCAAGCGCACGCTAGCATCGCTCAAACAAAAGTTGTCGGGCACCTGAACAGGCCAGCTCAAACTTCAGCGGCATCCCCCGCAACCTGCTCCGCCTCCAACGCCAGCTTCGCCCGGTCCGCCTTGCTGATGTATTGCGGCTTGCTCTTGGGCGCCAGCTTGGCGTTGGCCTTCTTGGCGTTGGCTTTGAGGATTTGATTGATTTTCTTGCGACGGTTCATGGTGTTTGCTCAGGCTGGAGGGCGTTACGGTGTTTCCATGGGATGCATGGTGCCAGAGCCGGGTAAAACCATGTAATAGAAATTGCGCAAACGGTACCGGCAGCCGCGGTTGTCCGGGCTGCCAGTGGGGCATCTTATTCCACCGGCGCGAAAGCCTGCGCTGCCGCCATCGTGTCCAACGACTCGCGCAGCAACTGAATCTTGCCATCGCGCGCCACCAGCCGTCCGGCATACAACTGGCGATACACCCGCCCTGTCGCCGGCACCAAGGCCTCCACGCTGTACTCGGCAAACGCCTGGTCAGGCGTGTCGATCAAGAACCGCACGTTGTGGAACTTGAATCCAGGCACCTTGCCCAGCAACGAGCCGATAAACCCGGCGATCGCCTCCGGCCCCTGCACATGGTGGGGAATGCCCAGCGACTGCAGGTACGGCAGCTCCAGCACGCCATCGTCGGCGAACAGCGCAGCGGCGGCCTGGGGTGACTGAATGGATTCAAGATACGACTGAAGCAGTTCGACGGCGTTTTTCATGGTGGCGTTCTCCTTGAGGTGGGCACGTTGCTGTGTGCCTGTGCGCTCACAGTAAGGGAGCTCCCGCCTAGTTAAAATGGCAATTATAGAAAGCCATCATTTCATTTTTGTTCGTTGCTTTTAGGCCAGCGCCACACCGGCTCCGCCAAATGCTGCGCGAAGAAATCCGACAGCGCCTTGATCTTCACCGGCCGCGTGCGCGCCGACGGCGTGACGAAATACAGCCCGCCACGGGCCATGCTCCACTCCGGCAGCAGCGCCACCAGGCGCCCATCCGCCAGGTACTCGCTGGCAATGAACTCCGGCAACTCAGCAATCGCCAGGCCTTCCAGCAACGCCGGCAACAACGCGTCCGAGTTCGTCACCCGCAACGGCCCGCTGGGCACCACGTCTTCTTCAGTGCCGCTTGCATGGGTAAAGCGCCACACCTGGCTGCGCGCGCGGTAGGCGTAACTCAGGCAGGCCCGGCTCGCCAGCTCGCGCGGGTGCTGCGGCGTGCCGTGCGCCGCCAGGTAGGCCGGCGACGCCACCAGATACTGCGTCACCGCACAAATGCGCCGCGCCACCAGGGACGAGTCAGGCATCACCGCAATGCGCAGGGCCGCATCAAAGCCCTCGGCAATCAGGTCCACCGAGGCATCCGACAGGTGCAAGTCCACCGACAACTCCGGGTACTGGCGCATCAGCTGCGGCATCAGAGGCGCCACCCAGCGCAGCCCGAACGACATCGGCACCGCCAGCCGCACCTGCCCACGCGGCTGCACCGACAACTCCTGGGCCTCGCTCTCCACCTCTTCAGCCTGGCGGTAAATGTCCCCCGCCTTGGCCGCCATGCTGGCGCCGAACTCGGTCAGCGACAGTTGCCGCGACGTACGGTTGAACAGCCGCCCGCCCAAACGCTCCTCCAGCCGCGCCACCGCCCGCGACACCGTGGGCACCGACACACTCATGACCCGCGCCGCCGCCGCGAACGAACCTTCCTCCGCCACCTTGGCGAACATGGCCAGACCTTCGAAATCGGGAAGTTTGCTCATTTCAAATCTGCAATGATGAGTTTCAGATGATTCTATTTTGAAAGGTAACAGCCGTCGATATGCTTCTCCCACACCGCAACACAACCCAACGATTCAACCCTGGAGAAACATCATGGCTCGCAAACTTGAAGGCAAAATCGCACTGGTCACCGGCGGCACCACTGGCATCGGCCTGGCCACCGCCAAACGCTTCGCCGCCGAAGGCGCCCACGTCTACATCACCGGCCGCCGCCAGGCCGAACTCGACGCCGCCGTAGCCGAAGTCGGCAACGCCACCGGCGTGCAAGTCGACTCCACCCGCCTGGACCAACTCGACAGCCTGTATGCCCAGATCGGCGCCACCCACGGCCACCTCGACGTGCTGTTCGCCAACGCTGGCGGCGGCTCGATGCTGCCCCTGGGCGAGATCACCGAACAGCACTACGACGACACCTTCGACCGCAACGTCAAAGGCGTACTGTTCACCGTACAAAAGGCCCTGCCACTGCTGGCCAAAAACGCCTCGGTGATCCTCACCGGCTCCACCGCCGGCAGCTCGGGCACCGCCGCCTTCAGCGTCTACGCCGCGTCCAAGGCCGCCGTAAGGTCCTTCGCCCGCAACTGGATACTGGACCTGAAAGACCGCCACGTGCGCATCAACACCATCAGCCCCGGCGCCACCCGCACCCCCGGCCTGGTAGACCTGGCCGGCCCGGATGCTGCGCAACAGCAAGGCCTGCTCGACTACCTGGCCTCGCTCATCCCCATGGGCCGAGTCGGCGAAGCCGAAGAAATCGCCAGCGCCGCGCTGTTCCTGGCCTCCGACGACGCCAGCTTCGTCAACGGCATTGAACTGTTCGTGGACGGCGGCCAAGCCCAGGTCTGACCCACGCGCCGGGCGGCCCACCCCAGGCCGCCCGCCCACTCAAAGGAGGTGCTTCACATGCGTATGCCAAAACTCGCCGCACTCACCCTCAGCCTGCTGCTGGGCACCGCCGCCCAAGCCGCCACCCCGCCCACACTGGCGGTGTCCACCATCGACCACGTCGGCATGAACGTGCCTGACATCGACGCCGCCACGCGCTTCTTCACCGACCTGATGGGCGCCAAGGTCATCTCCGACATGCAGCCGGGCAGCATTCCGGACCAGTGGAAAGCCCAGTTCCGCTGGCATGCTTCCAGCGACCTGCAGCGCTTCGTGATGCTGCAACTGCAGGGCGGCGCCAAGCTTGAACTGTTCCAGTACCGCGGCACCGAAATCAACCACCAGCAGCCCCATGGCGATGATGCGGGTGCCAGCCACATCGCGCTGAAGACCGACGACATCGACGGCAGCCTGGCGCTGTTGAAGGGCAGGGGCGTGACCATTCTCAACGAGCCGATCACCAACCCGGATGGGATTCGCTGGTTCTACTTCCAGACGCCGTGGGGGGCGCAGGTTGAGTTGGTGGCGTTGCCTAAAGCGTGATCTGTTTGGGATAGAGGAAAGGTGTAGGACAGATCCTACAAGATCTGCGATAATCGTCTTACGGCTTTGAAATGATTACTAAAAGTTTCCATGTTTCGCTTTCATGATTGGCGCTTGCGCTGGTTTTTTTCTGGGGCTACTCTCCGGTCGCCGCTGCTCATCAGCGGTCGGGTTTAGTCGCTCGGAACAGAGCCAGGCGCGTAAAGCGCCCTCCTGAAGTGTTGCCGGCAGGTTTGCCAGCAGCGTTTTATGGTGATCGTACGTGGGGCGCTTCGGCGCGCCGGGTGCTGGCTACCGGTCGACTAACCCGCGTACGGTCGCCTCCCTTCGTTTAGTCGCGAAGGCGGCGGCTTCAGTTGCACCAGCCAGAGGTTCACCATGTTCAAGCCGGTCCCCGATCCACCCGCGCCACCCGAAACCTTCGCCGCCGAAGGCATCTCCCCCTACACCCACCCCGTCCCCCTGAGCCCCCACGTCACCGCCCATCACGCCTTCGGCCCCTGCGTTGGCGACATGCCCATCTTCACCGTACGCGAAGGCATGCCACTCGAAGAAGTCCTGGTACAAGCCAGCGCCTACCTGCGCAGCGCCAGTGCCGGCGCCACCGAACTGGTGGAAAACTGCCCAGAGGAATGGCGCGCGTTGGCGCGAAACGTGGAGCACGTGAGTGAAATAGCGCGGGCGTTGGTGGAGGCGGCTATTGCGGGGCTGCCCAAGGCGCGGTAGCTCTGTAGCCGCTGCCGTCAGGCTGCGCTGGCCCTCACGGACACTCGAGCTTCCTAGCGTCGCAAAGGTCCAGCGCAGTTTGGCGGCAGTGGTTACAACGGCCTACCCGGTCATCCCTAGTCATAAAGCCAAGGCTTCAACGCCTCCAGGTTCTGCACCACAATCTGCTGTGCCGCCGCCTTGGGGTTATGGCTTTTCGGATCGATCTGGTACCGCTGCAACACATACTTCACCAGTGCCCGACGGCTAGGCACTACCAGTTGCCCGTCGACCATGCCGAAGTCCGTTTCGATAATCGCCATTTGCTCAGGCTTCAATCGTTGGTCGGCGGTGAATATCACCGGAATGTCGGTGTTCCAGTCCTCATCCTGATCGGCGCCATTCGCCGATGCGTCCAGCAGTTCCGGCTCGCCACGCAACCGGCTCAAGACGAAATCCCGGTACTGCCGATTCTTCTCGCAATACGCGCGCACATGCCAGCGCATGCCGGTGTACACCAAAGTGTGCGGGGCTATCAGCCGTGTCTCGGCCTGGGGTGTGTTCAGCGACACATACTCGGTCTCAAGCCGCAGCCCCTCGCGGCAGGCCTTCAGCAACGGCCGCAGCACCTCCGGCCGAATGGGGCGATCCGGCACCTCCAGTACTCGCGTATGGGCATAGGCCAGGGCCAGCCCCTCGATATGATCCTTGCGCTCGTTGTTCTGATAGAGCAGGTGCAGATACGCGCTGGCGCTGTTCTCGATAAACCGCGGCGCAAAGCTCCTGGCCGGTACGTAGCCCTTCAGCTTCTTGTCATATGTAAGATTTTCAGGCGCATGTTCGTTGATGTACGTATTGATGTCTTTCGAGGCCTGTTGCCGGCTGATGCCGAAGCTCTGCATCAGGTGCCCCGTGGTCAGCCGGCCTTCCCACCAGGCAACGGTTTCAATCAGACGATAGCGAAGTGCCAGGTCCCAGCGGACTTGTTCGATTTCCTGCAGGCGTTTCATCGCGTCTCCATGTGTGCGGAATGTTTACCTGTATAAGTCTACATTCTAGACCTGTCGCTTAACACTACATATCGTTTGTCTGGCAAAGGCAATTCAAGCCGTCATCCAAAGGATATGAACATGAGTACGTCGGACCTGGTTTCGACAGGCGCCATCACCCTGATGGGCGTCATCCTGCTGATCCTCCTGATGCAATACCTGCGTCTGCGCGACCTGTGGCAACTGGCCCGCAACTGCCAGAACGGCGTGCGCTGGGCGCGCATCCGCGAAATGGAAAACCGCGAGCTGCGCTCGGCCCTGCGCGCCGAGAAAGCCTGCATCGCCGACTTGAAGCAAAAGCTGGCCCGCCTGCAACACACCGAAGCCGCCCTGTAAGGACACCTCATGAACCGACTCGAACGCATCAAGGGTTGCCTGCTGGGCGGCGCCGTCGGCGACGCCCTTGGCGCCCCGGTAGAATTTCTTGAGTGGCCTGTGATCGAGGCCAAATACGGCCGCCACGGTATTACCGACTTCACCCCGGCCTACGGCCAGATCGGCGCCGTCACCGACGACACGCAAATGATGCTCTTCACCGCTGAAGGCCTGCTGCGCGCCTATGTACGTGGTAGTTCCCGCGGGATCTGCCATGTGCCCAGCGTCATCCACCATGCGTTGCTGCGGTGGCTGCTGACCCAGGGCGAAGTGCCGGCCATTCACGTCAGCGCGGACGGCTGGCTGATCAGCGAAAAAGCCCTGTGGGCGCGCCGTTCCCCCGGCACCACCTGCATCGGCGCCCTCAAGGCCAGCCAGCACCTGGGTAGCCTGGCGCAGAACCACAGCAAAGGTTGCGGCGCGCTGATGCGCAGCGCCCCCTGCGCCTTCTTCGCCAAGGCCTTCGACTACGCCGCCGAAGCCGGCCGCCTCACCCACGGCCACCCCAGCGGTTACCTGGCGGCCGCGCTGTTCGCCGACATTCTGCAGCGCATGGTCGACCACGCGGGCAGTCTGGAAAAAGCCGTGGTCGACAGCCTGGCCACCCACGGCCACAAGCCGGGCATGCGAGAGGTACGCGAACTGCTGGAGCGCGTGCTGTTCTTCGTGCGCGAAGGCTACCGGCCAACCCCGGAGCGCATTGGCGAACTGGGCGGCGGCTGGGTGGCCGAGGAAGCCTTGGCCATTGGCGTGTGGTGCGCGTTGACGGCCGACAACCTGGAGGAGGGCATAATCCGCGCGGTGAACCATAGCGGTGACAGCGACAGCACCGGGCTGGTGGCCGGGCACCTGCTGGGGGTTGAATACGGCGCGGCGGCGATACCGGCGCGATGGTTTCAGCGCCTGGAGTTGCGCGCGGTGATTGAGCGGGTGGCGGAGGATATCGTGCGGGTGCCGCGCGACTATTGTGGGTATGGGGGGGAGGAGGATGGGTGGATTGAGGTGGCGTATCCGGGGGGGTGATGCCCGCTTGTGTGGTTACGACGCTGGCAAGGTTGCCAGCGTCGTGGGTGGTTTGCCGATCAGGTGCGTGGCGCTGGACGGGTCAGGAACTGTACTTCCACTCGGCGGTTTTTCTCGTCGCCTGGTTCCAGGCCTGGCAAGGGCTGAGAGTCGCCAAAGCCGGCAACAATCACCCGTTTGGCCTGCTGCTCGTCGAGCAGCGCAATCAGCAGCTTGCGCGCCTCGCGAGCCCGTGCCGCCGACAGCGTGAAGTTGTCGTCATACACCGTGCAGAACTTGCTGTAGTCGGTCACCGGGCGGGACACCTGGACGTTGTCCGTATGCCCCTCGACAAACACCTGGGCCTGCGCCGAGCCATTCACAAACTCGGCGATTTTCGGACCCAGGCTTGAAAGGGCGTGACGCGCCTCATCCGTCACGCATGCACTGCCGCGAGCAAAAATGCGGTCGCGCAGGGTGATTTTCGAGCCGGTCAAATCGAACGATACAAGCCCGGATTCCCCTTCGTCGTCCATGGTGCTCTGCATCGACTTGAGCATGTCCACCACGCGCTGCTGCTCGGTCTGCGCGCCTTGGGCTTTCTCCTGCTCGCGCTTGAGTGCGGCAAACTTGTTCTGCAGCACCGACAGTACCAACAGGAGCATGACAACGGCCATGACCCCGGCCATCAGGTCAGAAATAGATACCCATTCATTTGGTTTCTCTTTCATGCTTCCTGCAAGACCTCAGCTGGTTTGAGGGCATGGATGTTGTCGTGGATGCCACTGGCCACTTCCAGCAGTTGGGACAACGATTGCTGAACCTTCAACATCTCGTCTTTCGGCTTCAGCAGTTGGGTGGAGAGTTCATCGATGGAGGCGGGGACCTTCATGATGGCGTCGGCTGCGTTTGCGTAGCGGGTGCTTTGGGTCAGGGTGCTATGAATTCCCTCAAGTTGGGAGGAAACATCATTCGAGCTGTTGCCCAATGCCTTTACTACCAGCTCCAGGTTTTGCGGAAGTTCCTGGAGGGATGTGGCGATCTTTTCAAAGCTACTGGCCAGCTTGCCAATGCGTTGATTGCTGTGGGAGACCGATTCCAACCCACCGCTGACGCTGGTGCCAATCGCATCCATGTTGTTGCTCATGACTGTGACGTTTTCGCTGAGCGCACCGCTCATGGTGGAGAATTGCACGCTGGTAGCCTTCTGGACCGCCGAGGCGTGCTCCATATTTTTGGCAACTTCCTGCATGGCCGCATTGACGTTATCCGACATGCCGTTGATGGAGGTCGAAATATTGTCAGTCGCTGAGCGCAGATCGCTGGCCATGCCGACCATGTTGTCCTTGAAGCCCTCGCTCATCACCTGAATCGTCCCGCCCAGGTCATGCTTCACCGACTCCATGATTTCCGAAAGCTTGTGGGTAGCCCCACCCATTTGCTCAGCCATCGCTGTCAGGTTCTGGGTGAAGTCCTGGTTCATGTTCGTCAGCACGCCGTTCAGGTCGGTCTTGACGCTTTGCAGCACCGCACCCATTTCACGGTTCAAGTCCTCCACCACTGCAGCCAGGCCGCTGGCAGCAGAGCCCACGTCGACCGCTGCCGCACTCATGGTTTCACCGGCTTTCTGCATCGCCTCCTGGTTCTCGCGGCTTTTCTCGGTGAAGCCGGCAAGCACTTCGTTGGTGTTGCGGGTGGCCGACGCGATAGCGCCAATCGGCTCTACGGCTTGCAGCAACGTGGCGCCACGCGCGGCGGCCTCCTGTGCGAGCAGTTGGTTGCCGGCCTCAAGGCTGGCGAAGCCGTGCGTCAGGGTTTCGGTCTGCGCCTGCTGCTGTTCATTCGCCCGGTCGGCGGCAGCTTGATTGCTGGCCTGCAGCCCGTTGAACGCCACGCTCATCGCCTCAAGGTGGGCGTTGTCGCGCTGTTCAGCCTGCTGGGCAAGGGTATGGTTGTCTGCCATCAGGTTGTCGAAAGACTGCTTCAGGGCGTCGATATGCGCGGCGCTCTGCGCTTGCTGCTGTTCATCAGCTCGATCGGCGGCAGCTTGATGGCTGCTCTGCAGCCCGGTAAACCCTACATTCAGCGCTTCAAGCTGGGCGTTGTCGCGTTGCTCAGCCTGGAGTGCAAGGGTGTGATAGTCCGTCAGCAGTTCAGCGAACGACTGCTTCATGGCTTCAATGTGCGCATCGTGACGCGAGACGTGCTCAGCCTCGGCGTGCGACGCCAATTGCTGTTGCAGCCCCTGAAGTTCAGCAAAGCGTTCCTTCAGTGACTCAACCTGAGCCACGTGCTGCTCAGCCGCGGCCGCATGGCTGCGCTGATGGAGCGTTTGCAACTCGGCAAACCCTTCGTTCAACACGTTCACCTGAGCTTCATTCAGCTTCGCCGCCTGGTTGACCAGCACCTTGTTACCAGCCTGCAATGCGCCCAGCCCGGTCTCTACCGTCTCGAACTTCTGCCGCCATACTTTGTGGATCTGCCGCGCCTGCAGGTTTTGCTGCTCCATCGCCGCATTCAGGGCCGCTGTTTGCGCAGCCAGCGCGTCGACAATCAGCTGCGAAGAGCCCATCAGCGACAGGTGCTGCCGTTCTTCGCTCGCCTGTTTTTCCTGCTGGCGTACTTCGCGCGCCTGGCCAAGCTCGCCTTTCATCTTGTTGATGCACCACTTCAGGCGGCGCTCTTCAAAACCACTCCACGACTCCCACACCTTCAACAAGATGAAAGCAATGATGCCCCAGGTCGAGGTTTTGAACTTGGTGCCAAGGCCTTGCATCATGGCCATCAGGTTCTGCATCGAGTCATCCATCGCACCGACGGATGAACCGCTGCTCTGTAGAATCGACGAAGCCTTGTCCAGTGCCAGGCCCAAGCCCAGGAAGGTGCCCAGCAGGCCGACAATCAGCAGCAGGCCCGGCATCATGCTGGCGAGTTTCTCGGCGGGGGTAGCCACCGCCTGGCTCAGCTCGCTGATCGAACCATGTTCGACTTCAAGCCCAGAAGGGGTGGCATCAAGTTCCTCGCCCTCCCACTTGCGTTGCCAGGATGCGGCATTGGCCTTCAGGCTGACCAGCAATACGGACACCAGTACACCCAGGGCGATGACCGTGAAGAATACAATCTGAATTGGCTCCTGGGCAGGCGTCAGGAACTCGACGATATCCTTGATCACGCCATCACCTCGACTTCCTTGAACGCGGCGCCGCGGGCTTTGCAGTCAGCCTTGAAGATGTTCGCGAAGTCAGTGATCAGCGCGCGCTCATCGGCGCTCAGCGATGCCCACGGGCGGCCATTCTGGGCGCAGGCAATCAACAACATGCCCACCTCGCCACCTTCCTCGGCCAGGTATTCGCGGTCTTCCTCGATCAGCGTGGCTTCGTCCTTTTCCAGCAACTGCAGGAAACCTTCGGAGGCGTAGACGTAATTGCGTTTTTCGCGGCCGGCGGTGTCCAGCGCCTGCAGCGCCACGGTGTCGCGGTCAGTGCTGACCACCAGGTTGCTCAGCAGCAGCTGCTCATCAGTGCTCAACGGCTCGATGTCCTTGGTCAGCTCCAGGCGACGGCGCAGTACTTTGTCCTTGGCCAGTTCCTTGTTGAGTGTCGCCCATTGTTGCTCGATAGCCTCCACATCCAGCGCCCAGGCAATAATCATCTCTTCGAACACGAACGGCACCAGCGGCTTGCCGAACAACTTGATGGTTACCGCATCCAGGCGCTGCGTCTGTTCCTGGCTAAGTTGCGGGTTATCGGAAATCAGGTCGTTTGCCGCTTCAATGATGAAGAACAGGTCCGGGTCCACGTTCTCGATGGACTGCAGGTCGTCCATCATCTGCTGGTAGCCGCCCAGCAACTTTTGCGCCGCGCGAATACGCAGGAAGTGTTCGAAGTTCTGCACCGAGTCCTGGGCCACGGCACGGGCAACCTTGGCTTTTACCAACAGGTAGTTATTGACCAGCTCGCTGACTTTAAGGGCTTCTTTTTCTGCCTCGGGCACCAGTGTCATGGCTTCGGCGAAGTGCTTGGCGTTCGCTTCGGCAGTCGCAATCTCGGCTTCATCGAGCATCTTGGCCTTCAGGTCGCGGGCCATCTTGATGACCCAGTCCATCGCCTTCTGCAAGTTCTCGGCAATAGGGTGCTTGTCCAATTGTTCAACGAAGGCAAGTACCCGCTCAAGGCCGGTCGCCAGGCCCCGAACCCAAGGCCAAGGCACCGTTCGCGCCACCACCAGCAAGCCCGCGCGAGCCTTGGTGATGTACGGCTGCACGGTGCGCCAGACTTTCTGCACATCACCTACAAACGTCTCCGCTTCATCGGCGAGCCAGCCGATCGCCTTGGCCGCAATATCCTTGCCCTTCTTCACGACTGCCGAGACGACGGAAACCGCTTTGCTGACAAACGAACTTAACCATCCCATGACACGCTCCTTAGTTGACGCCCAGCAGCTTTCTTGCCGCGTCCAAGTTGTTGTTTCCGTTTGCACGTTGCTCTGTCGCCAAGGCAGCGTGAGTACTGCGCATTTGGCTGATTGCTTCTTCCAGGTGCCGCAGCAGCAACACTGGCTCGCCGGGTTCCAGTAGCGGCTTGGGCAGCGCGAGGCGCAGGCAGCTGCGAATCTCGCGGCCCGAGAACCCGTGCGATAGCTCGGTGAGCGTTGACAGCAGTGTCTCGCGGTCTTGCGCAACGGGAATACCCGCCACCAGCATTCGCGACCAGATCGCATGACGTTCCAGTGCGCCCGGCAGCTCAAACTGAATGTGTTGGGAAATGCGGCTGACAAACGCCGAGTCATAGTTCTTGGCAAAGTTGGTGGCGAAGATCACCACGCCCTCGTGCTTCTCCAACTCGATCAGCAACGTCGAACGCATGGCGTTCACTTCGTTATCGATACCCTGGGTCACCGAGGACAGGCGTTTGCCCAGCAACGTGTCGGCTTCATCGAAAAACAGCACCGCCCCTTCTGCGGTCGCCGTCTTGAACACCTGGGCGATATTCTTCGAGGTATCGCCCATGAACTTGCTTTCAAGGTCGGCGATGCTCATGAACATCAGGGGCTTGCCCAGGCTGCCCGCCAAGGCCTCGGCGGTCAGCGTCTTGCCAGTGCCAGGCGGCCCGAAGAAGTTCAGCACCACGCCCTTGCCGGCCGGGTCGACCGCACCGAAGCCCCAGTCCACATAGATGGTTTGGAAATACTTGATCTTGGCCAGCGCCTCGTCCAGCTGCTGGCGGATGGAAGGGCCCAGCACCACGTCATTCAACGTATAGCGCGTGGCCACCGCCTGCAGCGCAGGCTGCTGTGCGGGGAAGGCCTCAGCCTCCAGACCTTCCTTGAGATGCGGCCGAATGCGGCCGAGCAGGTAATCCTTTGAGGACATGAAAGAGTCTCGTCGTTGTCCATCACAATGCGCGCAAAGGCGCCCGTACATGCCTTGCGCACGGAGTTCGTCGAGAGCGTATCGACGGGGTGGGGGATTACTTTATGGGTGATGGGGAGAAAAAGTGGCGTTTGGCCATTTGGGGGTTGCGGAGGGCCGGGAGGCTGGGAAGCGTAATCGTCCAACGTGCTGTTGGACGATTACGAGCGTAGCGTCAAGGGAGGTTTATGAAGAACCGGTCGAACAGTTCAGTCGGCAGGTTGTCATCCCCCAGCAGCCCAAAATGCCGGCCTACATTGCGGCCCAACGCCAATAAGGTGGATGCAGCGTTAGCGGTGCCAGCGTGCCCTTGGGTAATCAGCCATTTAACACGAGCCTGGCTGGTGGAGTGGTTGCGGTAAGCGATACCGGTCAACCATACGTCAACGAGACAAACTCGCTCGCGCTCAGCGCTCCATTCAAACGGTTCCAGTTTGGGCATGCCAAGTGCAGCTTTAAGACCATCCTCCCCACCTGCCGCAATAGCCTGGATCTCGATTAGGGGCCGTTGGAAGAGGTCGAACTCCTGCATCGTGAAGGCGAAGCAGTAACCGCTGGCAGTGGACTTCTTCAGCGGCGCGTCTCCACCCAGGTTAACCATCAGCCATTCCACGAAGCTCGATTTATTATCCGGCAAACCAAGTTGGCGAAACTTCAGATAGCATTTCACCACAGTGCTGAACGGATGGCCCGTCGGCACCCAGCCAGTTTTGGCCGGATGCGCGCTTACCGTAGCGCTCACGCCACCAAAACAACGCAGGTCATAGCCAATCATGAAGAGCGATGCTTCAAATGCGTGGCAGCGTTCAGCGAGGGAACCTTCGCTCTCGAACCATTTGGAGCTAGCCAGCACCGCCCGAATAATCCACCCCAGCCGTAGTTGCCAGCGCGCCCACTCCTCATAGGCCAGCGTACCGAACTGTGGTGCAGGCAGGCCCCCGGGCAGGGCGCCTGGATTGCGCAGCTGGCTGCCGCGCGCCGCACCAGACGGAAACGGCGAAAGGAAACGCTCGCCGCTGTACTGTTGGCGAAACAGCGAGTGCAGCATCCCGATTGCAGCGCCCACCCGGCTGTCGTAGATCGGCGAGCCCGACTCATCCAGCAACGCGTGAATCTTGGTCAGGCCAGCGTCGAAGCGTTGGACACTGATCTTGTTGAGGCCGCTTACCCGGTTACTATCGTCCAGCGCCAGATGGTCACGCACCGCCTGCAAGTAATTCACCAGCAGCCCACTGCCAGCCATGCGGTTCAAAAACGGAATCGCGCCGCGAACACCACCCCAACGCAAAACCTCCAGGCACGCCGCCAGCGCATCCGGGTTGTTATTACTGGCCACCGCAGCATCCAGCCACTGACGGAGCCTGGCAAGAGAAGCCTTGGTAGATGGCCAGTCCCGGGAGGGGAAAGGCTTGCCATGTTGATCCGTCCAGCTTGCTCCCCAGCAGTAATGGGCAAGGACGTTTTCAAAACCGTGGACCTGGACCTTCAAGCCGTCCGGTACATACTTGCTGCGCTTGAAGTCCAGGTTGAATGTCAAAGTCGGCAGGGTCTTCACTAGCCACTCTACAAATGCCGCCACTTCGGGTTGTTTTAAAAACTGAGCGCGCTGCACGCGACCTCCTGTTCAGGGAATCCAGATAAACCAGCAGACGGGCCATCGGCCGCTTTAAGCCTCTTCGGCGTTCGCCAAAGCCTTTAGCGCACGATTGCGTTGTACACGCTGCTTGAGCAAGAACACACCACCGGCAATGAGCATGTTGAACCAGCCAAACATCACGCAGGCGCCAGCCGTGCTCAGGAAGAAAACCGAGAAGTAGCGCGACACAATCTTCACCCACATATCGCTATGCCGCGCAGACCGCCAAATGCCCATGAACGCCACAAATGCATACAACCCCACCGGCGTAGCGACACCGCGAATAGCGGCCAAAGTCCAGCCGGCGCCGCTGCTCTGATCGTTATGCGCTACATGTGCCACATACCCACCCGCGACAGCGAGCAACACCATCCCGCCCAGCACCCCGAACCCCCAAAACGCCTGCCCCAGCGAATAGCCGCCGGCGAACAGTTTGGTTTGAAGCAGTTTGTGGCCGAACAGCCCGACCAAGATCGCAAGTACAAAACCCATTTCAACTCCTGTAGTTATTTATCCGAAAGCTCCACAAGCTTTCGGCAGCGATTCAGATGAGCTTAATTACGCTTGCCGATGCCCAGCCCATTGGTAATCCGGCACTTCGTTGGCTGCGGATACCCCCAATGGTTCGACGGATAGCGCCCCGCGTTTACCACGCTGCCATCTTCCGCCTGCACCTCGAGCACCGCGTTCCACAGCGACACTTTGGGCGCTTCCAGGAGCGGGTCCAGGCACAGCAAATGCGTCACGTTGGTTTTCTCACTCCCACCCGGGCCATCGACTAAATGGCCCTGATAACCCACCACCAACAGCCAGTGCCCTTCACCACCCGGCCAATCCACGCCGACGATAGTCGAGTAGCCCGCGGTTACCGCAGTAACCAGGTCAGTCACCAACGAGCGCGTAGTGCCATTGAATTTCTTCAGGCTTACCTGATTGCGGAAGCAGTCCATCAGCCAGTCCAGGTCGTACTCATTGGTGCCGTTATTGATGAGCCCGCCGAACTCCACCAAGCGGTTGTAGAACTTGCCCAAACGCGTGCGGCCATCGTGCAGGCCCATATAACTGGCCTCCGAACGGGTGACGATGCCGTTGGCTACCAGCGCCATCATCAGGCTGTATGGGCCACAGGCGCCGTCGAGGTCCCCTTGGCGGAAGTGCACCGGTTCACCGGCCTCGTTTACGGGGCCGGTGGGGGAGAGGGAAAGTTGGGGCATTACGTTCATTACGTTCATGGGCGTGCGTCCGATGCAGGGGGTGGCGATGATGGCTAATTGCCTTGGTTGTGTCGAGTCCTGCTAAAGGGGCATTTCGGCGTGGGGCGAGAGTTGCTAGAGTTCTGCTTCCGTAGCCAAGGACGAGCGAGTGAGCGTATGCCAACGATGTGGATGATTCGGGGTGATGGTGGGCGGCTTTATGACGATTTCAGAGAGCGCAGCCTGGCGGCCATTGGTTGGACAGGGTTGGCTCCGTCAGCGAAGCCGGGCGTATCGCGCGCAGAGTTGATCCGGGCATACAAAAACGTAGAGCCAGGCATCAAAGACGGCACGGCAATATCGGGCGCCTCCCAAGTGTTCCGCTTCGTCAACGAGGTCAAGGAAGGCGATGCCGTCGTAACCTACTCGCCCGCCAACCGCACCTACTCGGTAGGCCACTTCACCGGCGCCTGCCAACATCGCCCAGAATTAGCGGAACAGGGAATGGCGTTGGCGCGCCCCGTGAGGTGGCTTTCGCAAGAAGTTGACCGCGACAAACTAAGCAGCACTGGATGACCCATTGAAGGGCGTTCAAGAAATTGCCTTCGAGCGTATTAAAGACCAGATCAACAGCCTGGACTGGTCCGAGATGCAGGAGCTGGTTGCCGGTATCCTCCGGGCAATGGGCTATAAGACGCTGGTGTCCCCTGCAGGTGCTGATCGCGGCAAGGACATCATCGCGTCGCCCGATGGCTTCGGCTTCGAACCGCCCCGCATTGTGGTTGAGGTCAAGCATCGTAATGAGCGCATGGGCAGCAGTGAGATCCGCAGCTTTTTGGGCGGGCGGCACAAGGATGATCGCGGGCTTTATGTGAGTACTGGCGGGTTTACCAAGGATGCGCTGTATGAAGGGGAGAGGGCTAACGTTCAGCTGACGATGTGGACGTTGGATGAGTTGGCGCGGACGTTGATGGCGCATTATCCGGCGACCGATCCGGAGACGAAGCGGTTGGTGCCGTTGAGGTATTTTTATGTGCCGGCTTAGGGAGGTGTGTTCTTAAAGTGGACAGGCAACGCGCTGCGAGCATCGGGAGGTTCCACTGGCAAGGTCACAGTTTCGGGCCTAGATCCTTTTTTTAACGACTCCTTGGCGCTTTGCCCATACCGCATCTGCACGAATACTTTACCTGTACAAGATCACACTATGGACGTGCAATCCGAGTTTACATATCGTCTCGCTACCGGCGCTTGCTGGGACTGAACGGTTACTGAAGGTGAGTCGAGAGATGGATGTCGAAGAGCGTGATCAACTGCAACACATGCCATTCTCGCTGAGACGCGAAAGATTGAGGCCGAAATTGAGAAGCTTAAGGCCGAGCAGGAGCTGATGAAAATCAAAAGTGTGTGCCGGCCCATCCTGATGGTTTGCGTGGCTGTCGTCTTGGCTACCTGGGTGTGGAGCATGCGGGGGTAGCAGGGCCGTCTTTGGCTGGTGTTCGGGCGCGCCGGGAGTGGTGTCTTTTTTGTAACGCTTTGGTTGGGCCGGGGTAATTTGAAACGATAGCCTATTCATATGAATTTTCTATGTTTTTAGCGGTTAGGTTTTACCTGTGGAATACCAACTGGAATACCAATGTTCTCATTCGGTGCAGTGAGAGCGATGGTGAGCAGGGTTTTTTCTGCTCCGAGTCTTCAACCGATTTGCGAGCGGCCCTCGATGGGCTTGGTACGGCTATGAAACCCTCATCTGGACTTCCAAGGCGCCGTTTCGGGGGGCGAATTTTGCCAATCTCCTTGCACCAGTGTCGCACCGTTACTTTCAAGTACTCACCTGGTGCGCGCCGGCTTTCGCTTTCGTTCTAATCAGGACTTTGAATCCCCCTAGTTTTCTAGGCACTCTCCAGGCTCAGGAAATAGCGTTGCTCGTAACCTACTCGCGACAACTGCATAGCCTTGCACAGGTCGCGGCGACGTGGCGAAGACATGAACGTTCCCGAAATGAGAGCTCGCTAGCTGAATAGGCAAATCAGTACCCTAGCCGGCTTCTGATACTGGTACGGAGCTACCCAACCGGTTAAGGTTCGGCATCAATCAAGATATCCCGCAGGAAGGCGCGCCAATCGCCTCGTCCGCCCAGTAAGGAACAATAGCTTGAACCAGCAAAACCTCGCCGATTTCATCTGGAACGTGGCCGACGTGCTGCGCGGCGATTTCAAACAGTCCATCTACGGCCGCATCATCCTGCCCTTCACCTTGCTACGCCGCTTGGAGTGCGTGCTGGAGCCGACCCGTGACAAGGTGTGCAGCCAGTACGAGAGCATGAAGGCCAGCGGTGTAGACATGGACCTGATCCTGCCGACCACAGCCGGCGCCACCTTCTACAACGTCTCCCACTTCTCCTTGGCCTCTGTCGGTTCCACGAGTACCCGCGCCAATCTAGAGGACTATGTCGCCAAGTTTTCCGCCAACGCCCGCCAAGTGTTCGAGCACTTCGCCTTCTCCGACTGGTTGGTTCAGCTCGACAAGGCCAACTTGCTGTACCTGGTGACGCAGAAGTTCGCCAGCATCGACCTGCATCCGGAAACCATCAGCAACCACGAGATGGGTCTGGTGTTTGAACACCTGATCCGTAAGTTCGCCGAATCCGCCAACGATACCGCAGGAGAGTTTTTCACCCCGCGCGATGTGGTGCGCCTGGCTACCACCCTAGTGTTCGCCCCCGATCACCAGGCGCTCAATGGAGAAGGTGTAGTGCGTACCGTGTACGACTGCGCCGCCGGCACCGGTGGCTTTCTGTCTTCGGCCATCGAGCAGGTGGCCGAGTGGAACCCCAATGCCCGCTTGGTACCCTACGCTCAGGAATTGAACCCGGAAACCTACGCCATCTCCGTGGCGGATAAGCTGATCCAGGGCTTCGAGACCCGCAACATCAAGCTCGGCAACACGTTGTCCAACGACCAACTGCCCCATGAGCAGTTCGACTACTGCTTGGCCAACCCGCCGTTCGGCGTGAAGTGGGAGAAGGTGCAGAAGCAGGTGCAGTACGAGCACAGCCAGCAAGGCTACGCCGGCCGTTTCGGCCCGGGCCTGCCGCGTGTGGGCGATGGTTCTCTGCTGTTTCTTATGCACCTGCTGTCCAAGCGCAAGCCCATCGAGCTGGGCGGCAGCCGTATCGGAATTGTGCTGTCCGGCTCGCCGCTGTTCAACGGCGGCGCGGGCTCCGGAGAGTCGGAGATCCGCCGCTGGATTCTGGAGAACGACTGGCTGGAGGCGGTCATCGCGCTGCCCACCGACCTGTTCTACAACACTGGTATCGGCACCTTTGTTTGGGTGCTATCCAACCACAAGGACGCGCTGCGCAAGGGCAAGGTGCAGATGATCGACGCCAGTGCCATACACGTGCCTATGCGCAAGAGCCTGGGCAGCAAACGCAAGTATCTGTCGGATGTACAGATTGCCGAGATCGCCAAGCTGCACGATGACTACGAGGAAGGCCCGAAGTCTAAGATCTTCGCCACCACCGATTTCGGCTACCGTCGTATCACCGTCGAGCGCCCGTTGCGCCTGCGCTTCTCGGTCACCCCGGACAAGCTTGCCGCCTACCAGAACAGCAAGGGCTCCGATCAGGCCGAGGCTTTTGCTGGCGTGCCTGGCGAGTTCGATAACCTGCCTGCCTTTCTCAATGCCGCCGGCATCAAGAAGCTCGGCAAGGGCGCGCTCAAGGCCGCATTGGCCTGCTTTGGCGAGCGCGACACGAATGCTCAGCCGGTGTTGGACGATAAGGGCAACCTGCAGGCCGACTCAGATCTGCGCGAGTTCGAGAATGTGCCGCTTAGCCAGAACATTGACGACTACTTTGTTCGCGAAGTGCTGCCCCATGTAGCGGATGCCTGGGTCGACACCGGCAAACGAGACGAGAAGGACGGTCAGATCGGCATCGTCGGCTACGAGATCAACTTCAACCGCTACTTCTACGTCTACCAGCCGCCGCGTCCGCTGTCCGAGATAGATGCTGATCTTAAAGCCGTGGAGGCCGAGATTGCCGAGTTGCTGGGCGAGGTGACGGCATGAGCCAGTACAAGCCCTATCCGGCTTATAAAGACTCCGGGGTGGAGTGGTTGGGGCGGGTGCCGGCGCATTGGACTATTGGTCCGTACAAAGCAACGATTCAGATCGAGAACGGTTCGGATTACAAAGACGTTGAGGCTGATGACGGGTACCCCGTGATTGGTTCCGGAGGTCCGTTCGCATACTCTTCGAAGTTGATGTACGACGGTGAGTCTGTCCTACTTGGTAGGAAGGGAACTATTGATAAGCCGCTCTACATTAATGGAGCTTTCTGGGCGGTCGACACCATGTACTGGTCGGTCATAAAGCCCAAGGCGCATGGGCGATTTGCGTACTACATCGCGACTACAATCCCCTTCGACATGTACTCAACAAACACAGCGCTACCCAGCATGACGAAAAGTGTGCTGGGCTCGCACGTTGTTGCATTTCCAGGCTTCGAAGAACAGCAGTCTATCGCTGGTCACTTGGACCGCGACACCGCCCGCATCGATGCGTTGATTGAGAAGAAAACCCGCTTTATTCAACTGCTGAGCGAAAAACGCCAGGCACTGATCACCCATGCCGTCACTAAGGGCCTAGACTCCAGCGTTAAGATGAAAGACTCCGGCGTGGAGTGGCTGGGGGAGGTGCCAGAGCATTGGGGCGTAAAACCCTTGAAGTTACTCGTCAAAGAGGAATCCACAATCTCTTACGGTATTGTTCAGCCAGGGGATCCTCTGGATGAAGGTGTGCCTTTTGTCCAGACTACCAACATGTCTTCTGGCGATTTCGAGATCGAAAGTCTGCAAAAAACTACTCCAGAAATCGCAGCTGGCTTTCCTCGGTCGCGCTTGGCAGGGGGAGAGGTCATATTAGGGATTCGAGCATCGATTGGGGCTGCTTTCGTTGTCCCAAAGCATCTAGCTGGAGTGAACCTTTCCAGAGGTGTTGCAAGGATCGACTGTTCGTCTGAGTTGTCGAGCCATTTTCTCGTGGCATATCTCAGCAGCGTAGCTGTCGATGGCTACTGGCAGCTTGCTAAGCAAGGCTCAACGTTTAATGAAGTATCGATAGCAACGGTCAAGGAATTACTTGTTCCCGTACCTCCGAGCAAGGAGCAGGCTGACATTGAGGGTGTATTGAGTAAGGCAACGGCTCGTCTTAATTCGATACTCAATAAAACCGAGCGTAGTATCGACCTACTCAAAGAGCGCCGCGCCGCTTTGATTACTGCCGCCGTCACCGGTCAGATCGATCTTCGGGAGGCTGTGTGAGCCAGGGCCGCAGCCTGCGTCTGTTCCTGGTGGATGGCACGCCCAATGGCCTGCTGACCGCCGAGATCATGAACTGGACCGGCCATGTGCTGACCGGCCCGCGTTCCAAGCTGGCCGAACTGGTGCAGCGTCCCGAATGCGCGCGCACCGGCGTGTACTTTCTTGTCGGTCCCGACCCGGACGACAGCCTGCGTACCCGGGTGTATATCGGCGAGTCTGATGATGTGGCCCAGCGTCTAAAGCAACATAACCGTCCGCAAGAGCAAGGTGGCAAGGACTTCTGGGAGCGTGTGTGTCTGATTACCAGCAAGGACCAAAACCTGACCAAGGCCCATGCCAAGTATCTGGAGAGCCAACTTATCCAGATCGCCAGTCAAACCGGTCGCTGTGTAGTAGGTAATGGCACAGCGCATAGCTACACCAACTTGCCTGAGTCGGACCGTGCTGACATGGCGTTTTTCCTCGAGCAGATCCGCATTGTGCTACCAGTGCTGGGTTTCGACTTCCTGCGCGAGCTGATCAAACCCTCCAAGCTCGTTATGGCACCAGTCGAGCAACCGGTTAGCCAATCGCCGCGTTTTGCATTACAGCTTCCAAAGAGCAAGGAGCGCGCGCAAGCGCAAGAGGTTGATGGGGAGTTCTTTGTACTGAAAGGGTCCCGAGCTCGAGCTCAGTGGGTAGGAACTGCGGATCACAACTACCGGAACCTGTACCAGCAGTTGGTGAGTGACGGTGTCATGATCAGTGACGGAAGTGAGTACCTAATGTTCAAGGACGACTATGCCTTCAGTAGTCCGAGTGCCGCAGCAGCGGTTGTGTATGGTCGTGCAGCCAGTGGTCGAGTCTCTTGGCTGGTCGAGGGTAGTGGCGAAACTTATGCCGCCTGGCAGGACAGTCAACTGAGTGGTATCGGTGTGAAGCCAGAAAATGAGTTGCTCAGTGAATAAGATCAAGCAGCCGCAGCGGTTGAACCTGAGCTACGAGTACATCAGCAAGATTGGCCCGTCGCTGTGCGATGCCTTCTGTCGTGCCCGGGGCCAGGGTGCTTCGACCCTCTGTTGCTCTACCTGAACAAGAACGGCGTGCTACTACGGTGCCGACATGATTAGCGATACCAAAAACTGCGGCGAGTAGATGTGCCCCAGTTGTATCAGTGGACACGCCCGATAGACATTATTTGATGGGCCGTTCCTAGGTATGGCCGAGAAGTTAAAGGACGAAACGATGAGTCATATCCACCACGAGTGCGAACTGGAACGCCATATTGTCGAGCAGCTTGAAGCTGCCGGCTGGCTGGTGGGTAAGTCCGCTGACTATGACCAAGGGCGGGCGTTGGTCCCTGAGGATGTGCTGGGGTGGCTGGAGGCCAGCCAGCCTGCAGCCATGGATAAGCTCCGCGTCATGAATGGTGCTGGCACGCGCGATGTGCTGCTGGATCGGTTGGTCAAGCAGCTCGAAAATAAAGTCGAAGGCGGCACGGTAAATGTGCTGCGCTACGGCTTTGCTGTGGCCGGTGGCGGCACCCTAGCTATGAGCCAGGCGCTGCCTGAGGACGCGCGCAACGACACGGTGATCGCCCGCTATGCAGCCAATCGGCTGCGCGTCTTGCCACAGCTGCGTTACTCTTTGGACAAGGCCGACGAGATCGATTTGGCCTTCTTTATCAACGGCATTCCGGTGGCCACTGTGGAGTTGAAGACCGACTTCACCCAGTCAGTCCAGGCTGCTATGCAGCAGTACTGTATGGATCGCCGTCCTGAGCGCAAGAGCGGTGGCCTGGAGCCGCTGCTCACCTTCAAACGTGGCGCGGTAGTGCATTTCGCAATGAGCGACAGCGACATACGCATGACCACCAAACTGGCCGGGGATTCGACCTTCTTTCTGCCGTTCAACCGGGGCAACGATGGTGCCGCCGGCAACCCGCCGGGTGAAAACGGTAGTTACCCGGCGAGCTACTTTTGGGAGCGGGTGCTGCAGAAGGACAACTGGCTGCACATCTTCCACCGTTTCGTATTGCAGGAGCGTAAGGAAGCTCAGGACGTCAACGGCAAAACCTACTTTAAAGAAGGCCTGATCTTCCCGCGCTTCCATCAATGGGAAGGCGTGACCAGGATGATCGACGCGGTGCAGGTAGAAGGGGCAGGGCAACCGTATCTGATCCAGCACAGCGCCGGCTCGGGCAAGACCAATACCATCGCCTGGACCGCGCATTCGCTGATTCGTGTGCGCCGTCCGGACGGTGAGCCGTATTTCCACAGTGTGATAGTGGTGACCGACCGCCAAGTGCTTGACCAGCAGTTGCAGGATGCCATCCAGCAGATCGAGCACCAGGCCGGCGTGGTATGCGCCATAGACCGCCAACAGTCGAATCTGCCCAAGAGCCAGCAGTTGGCCAAGGCCATGCTCGATGGTGTGCCCATTATCGTCTGTACCCTACAGACGTTCCCCTATGCGCAGAAGGCCATCCTCGGCGAGCAGAGCCTGCGCGATCGGCGTTTCGCTATCATCATCGACGAGGCGCACAGCTCCACCGGGGGCAGCACGGCGGATGACCTACGCTATGTACTGACCGGGCAGAGCGAGGCGGAGTGGGAAAAACTCTCCAAGGCGGAGCGGTTGTCCGTGTGGCAGAGCTCGCGCTCGCGCCCAGGCAATGCCAGCTACTTCGCCTTCACCGCCACGCCCAAGCATTCGACGCTGAGCCTGTTCGGTCGCCCGCGCAATCCGGCGCAGCCCGTCAGCACCGACAACCCGCCGGCACCGTTCCACCTCTACACCATGCAGCAGGCGATCGACGAAGGCTTCATCCTCGATGTGCTGAAGAACTACACCAGCTACGAGGTGGCGTTCAAAATTGGCAGCGAGATGGTCGATGACAAGCGCGTGGACGAGAAGAGCGCCGGGCGCAAACTGGCCAAATGGCTGTCGCTCAACCCGGTGAATGTGGGACAGAAGGTCGAGCTGATCGTCGAGCACTTCCGCAAGAACGTCGCGCACCTGCTCGGTGGCCAGGCCAAGGCCATGGTGGTGACCAGCTCGCGTGCTGCAGCGGTGAAGTACCACCTGGCGCTGGAGGACTACTGCAAGCGCAAGGGCTATGACAACGTGCTGGCGATGGTGGCCTTCTCTGGTGAGGTGCCTAATACGGATGTGGAAGCGGCCAGCCTGCCCAAGGATCACCAATTCAGTGAAACCAACCTGAACCCCGGCCTGCATGGCCGCGACATGCGCAAGGTGTTCGACACTCCGGACTACCGGGTGATGATCGTCGCCAACAAGTACCAGACCGGCTTCGACCAGCCCAAGCTGGTTGCCATGTACCTGGACAAAAAAATATCCGGTGTGGAGGCCGTGCAGACCCTCTCGCGTCTGAACCGTACCTTCCCCGGGAAGGACAAGACGTTCGTCATCGACTTCGCTAACAAGGCCGACGAGATACTGGCGTCATTCAAGACCTTCTATCGTGATGCCCAGGTGGCGGACATCCAGGATCCGAACATCGTCTATGACATCAAGCAGCGCTTGGATGGCATGTTCATCTATGAGCAGGCTGAGGTGGAGGCTTTCGGTGATGCCATCGTCGATCCGAAGGTGACGCACCAGAAGCTGTTCTCGCTTACTCAGTCAGCCACCGACCGCTTCAACGGAAAGTTGAAGACGCTCAACGATGCCATCGACCAGTGGGAAAAAGCCTGGGAGAAGGCCCATGACGAGGGTAGCGACAAGGACATGGAATACGCCGATGTGCAGCGTTCGGAATATTGCAAGGCACGCGACGAGCTGATGATCTTCAGTGAGAGCCTGACCAAGTTCGTGCGCAGCTATGAGTACATCGCCCAGTTGATCGACTTCGGCGACCCCAGCCTGGAGGCCTTTGCCAGCTATGCACGCCTGCTGCGCAAACGGCTCAAAGGCATCACTGCCGAACAGGTGGATCTGGGTGACCTCAAGCTCAGCCACTACAAAATCAAGAAGGGCAGCAACCTCAGTGGCGTCGCCGTGCTGGGTGAAACACCTGGCCTCTATGGTATGACCGATAACGGCCTGCGCGACGCCCGCGACCGCGAGAAAAAATACCTTGCCGAGCTGATTGAGAAGCTCAACAACTCCTTCGGCAAGGACATTACCGACACTGACCAGGTGGCCTTCGCGGTGCACGTTTCCGAGAAGCTGCGCGCTGACCGCGTGGTGATGGCCCAAGTGCAGAACAACACGATGGAACAGACCATGAAGGCGGACCTGCCTTCAAAAGCCATCTCTGCCATCGCTGCCGCCATGAGCAGCCACACTAGTATGGCGACCAAGCTGCTCAGCGATGAATCGACACGCGAGGTGTTCCTGACGGTGGTGTACGAGCTGTTAAAGAAAGATCCTGGGGCAGAGCTCTTTGACCTAGCGAGGCCGAGTAAGTAGAGATCGGCTAGTCCTCAACCTTGAGGGGCAAGCGGCTTTGAAAGCTATTTGCTGTCGAATCGCTGGACGCCCCTCTGGATTAGGTAGGGTGCATTTCATCTCATAAGGCTTGTCTCTTCAAGCTGACCTTTTTGCGTACAAAAATGCAGAATGCATCAATACTGCATTGACGGCTCACTGGCATTCCCTTAGCATGGCTTTCAAGTCGACTGCAGTATGATTGCATTCTGCGATTGCAACGGATCGAATTGACTATTGGCAGACACGCAAGGAGATAGAATGAAACGAAAACGATTGAAATTAGCACCCCCGACGTATCTTTCCCTTGTGGTCTACCTTGCTCTCAGCCCCAATATCGAGGTCGGCTTCAATCGTTCGTGGCAGGTACATGCTGATGGCAGTGAAACTAGAAACCTGCAAGTAGATATAAAAAAATTTGAACATGGGAAGTTAATCAATGGTGGCGAAAAAAATACTCTCTCACATCGCTGATGTCTCATTAGGTCAGACTTTTCGGGAGCGGGCGGAGACAGACAGCCCCGAAAGCGGCGTTAGGTTGATTCAGATAAAGGACGTCCGGGAGGGGGAGCTGAATGATATAAATTCCCTCCCTTATGCTGATATCGAGCCCTCTAAATTGAAGGTTAAGCTCCTGGTCGGAGATTTGCTATTGCCGCTGAGAGGTATGCGAACTGAAGCCATGGTGTTTAGAGGGGAGAGCGGTAATGTCACCACAACAAACCAAGTCGCCATAATTCGCCCAAGGCAGGATGGAGGGGTGAGTTTGGAGTACCTCCATTGGTTTTTTAATTCAGCTAAGGGTAGTGTTTTACTTGAGTCTATACGAACCTCCGCAAGCATACCCAATATAAGTGTTAAGAATTTACTTGAAATATCGGTGCCAGTTCCAAGCCCGAAAAGGCAAAAGCAAATCGTTGATATTTATCATAATTGGTGTGCGCAGAGGGATACGTTGCGTAAGTTGATTTTTAATGGAGAGAATATGGTGGTAAGTGCTGCGCACGAAATATTGGGTGGAGACTGATAGGTATGGGTATTTCGTTTGCTGGTTTGAAAGCGTTTGTGCTGGAAAGTATTGAGCGTATGCGCTTGAGCGGAACGGATCTGGATGCAGTAAAGGTTTTGTTGCTCTTTATGGTCTGCAAAAAAGCACTTGATGAGGAGCGGAGTATTCAAGCGAGAGAGGGCTTGGTTAAAGACTCAGATACTGATGAGTTGAGCGATGTGGAGTCGTTGGCATCGGTTATTGGGCGGATAGTTGAGAGTAAATCAAGTTCGTTTTTCTCAGATTCCATTCTAAGTATTTGGGGTGAAATAAATCCTGTCCTCAGCTCTGATATGTCGGAGAGGAGTGAGTTGGTTAGGCTCTGGGATGAGCTTAGGTGTTTTTCTTTTGATGAGTGTAATCACGAAGACGGGTTGGCCGCATTTTTTGAGTGGTTCTTGGTAGAGTTAGCTGAGCGAAATTCTAATAAGGGAGGGTATTTCTTTACTCCTGACGGAATAGTAAGTTTGATGGTCCAGCTTCTCGATCCTAAAAGTGGAGAAAAGCTATATGACCCGGTATGTGGCTCCGGAGAGTTTTTGATAGGGGCTATCAATAAAGTTAAGGAGTCATCGGAAAGGAATTGGCTGTATGTTTTAGGGCGGGAAAGGTCTGCTGAGACAGCTTTTATAGCAATGGCAAATGCTTATGTCCACGGAGTTAGTGTGGATAGTATAGAAGTTTGTGATGCGCTAGCCCGTATGGATTATGAAGAGAAAATTTGCGGAAGGTTTGACTTAGCTCTTGCAAATCCGCCTTTTTCACTTCGTCATTGGGATGGCGAAAGATCCGTTGACTTTCTGCGCTATGGGTTGCCTCCTCAAGCTAATGCGGATTTTGCATTTATCCAGAATGTCCTTTTCAGTTTGAATAAGAATGGTCGAGCAGCAATGGTTGTGCCTATGGGGGTTCTATTCAGAGGGGGAGTAGAGAGGGAAATCAGAAGGAGGATGCTGTTAGAGAATAATGTGGATGCCGTTATTTCAATTCCTGCAATGTCATTTTATGGTACTGCCATACCGGCGAATATTTTGATAATGAGGAAGTCTTCAGTCTTCAGTGATGTGCTATTTATTGATGGATCAAGTTTTTTTTCGAGAAGTCAACGCCTGAATCGTCTGGGGAAAGATGCGATAGAAAAAGTTTCAAAATTGTATGCAGAGCGAAAAAATATTAATGGTCTTGCTTGTTGCGTTCCTGTTAAGGATTTGGAAGAGAATGACTGGAATCTGACGGTTTCTAGATATGTTGCCCCTCCTGCTGTAGAGGGAGTGGAGTCTATGGCTACACTATTGGAGCGACAAGAAAAATTGCAGTTCGAACTAAGCGTATTGCAGCAAGAGATGAGATTGCTGTTGAGTCGGGACAATATTGATTAGTTTAAATCGTGGTTTCTGGCTTGCAGCGCGGTGGTTGAGCCGAGGAGAATTTTACTGACCCGACGTTTGCCGTGGGTTTGAAGTGGCAATTTATAGCAAGCAACTTGAAACTTTGATTTCAGGTAATAATCTGGAGAGAGTAATTGCGGATCTGTCGCGGTGTGCTTGCCCTGCAGACCTGCTGCTCTACCCTATATCTACTCTTCTCCTTCGTCTTGCTCGTTGGCAGGTTTGGCTATGATCTCCAGCGCGACGGGAATATCGAGCTGATCAATGCGGTCCACGGCCGCCTGAAGACTCACCTTGCTGAAAAAAGGCAGATCGAGTTCACCATTCTTGTAGGGTTTGCGCATTACGCCATAGACGACGGTGTAGTCGGCTCGGACGACACGACCATTGATTGCAGGCAAGAGGCGTACAGCCTCGTTACGAAGCCCTCGCACTACACTGCGAAGCTTCTTGCGAAAATCTGCATCGCTCACAAGCGCCTCCGCGCTCACCACACCTTGTGACCAAAGGTGGCTTATTGGCCCCGAAGAGTGGCCGTCCTTCAGATGGATAAACTGTTTATCGCTGGACAGAAAATCGCACGGTTCGATGTTGGCATAGCGTACCCCCAGCGGATTGATTTTTACCTGATCCAGGCATAGTAGGTCTTCACGATGCTCAACGAGATTTGCAATGAGCTCTCGCTCATTCCGACACTCGGTCGGCCCTATGATATCTACCCGAGGGATAGCCTGGAAACGAGCTTCGACCTGTCGTTTGAAATTGCGGTCTACGCTGTACCAGTGCCCAGCGAAAAGCACATAGCTGCGATCCTCATCATCCGCTCTGAGGTTGGTTTCGAAGGTAAAGCAGTGGTATACCCGCCACTGCTCCTTGAACACCTCAGCATCTGGGGCCTTGGCTTTGATGTAGTGGCGCTCGCGGATGTCATCAATCGTACCATCGAACTCACAGCGATTTAGTTCCGCCACATAGTCTTCGATCGACAGGCTGTGAAAATCTGTACCACTGCTGCCGAAGCCGTTGTAATGAAGGAGACAGCCTTCCTCATAGTCAACAATCTCTGGGGGGGCCATATGGAGCTCACTCTCATCCCCTGCTCGCAATGAGTTAATTGCCTCGAACAAGTGTCCGTCGAGGGTAGCGAGAGTCTCCTTTATCCGCACAACCTGCATGTTGTCGATCCACGGGAATCGCTGCTTGTACGTATCGCTTCGATAGACAGCCAGTACCTGCTCGCACTTATCCGCCAGAGTCTCTGACGTTAGTTTGCACGTAATCGAAAGAGTGTCACGGCCGGCTGCAAATCTTGCGAAGGACACATCACTGGGAGTACCACCCGCTACACGCGCGAGGTCTCTTAGAACATCTACTCCAAAGTCCTGCAAATCACTGTCTTTGCTAGCCTGCACTCGCTTTTGGAATGTGACGGCATCTGGTGTCGCCAGGTCCAGCGTCCGCAGTCCATCACGCGGCACTGAGTTAAGCGTGACCTTAAGGCCAAACTGGCGTTCGAATGCTTCGTCATTAAGAGCAAAATGAATATGCCCGAAGCAGATGGCGAAAATGCGGTCATCTGTAGGCAAAAACAGGACGCCTCCGGCACCGCTAGCAATCAGGTTCTCAGGCTGAGGCCCTGCTTGCTCTTCCAAGAACCCGAGCCAGCTTGGACGGCTCGTGAATAGTTGGCCCACAAACAGCTCGCCACCTTCCACTAACGGCCAGTCGCTACGCCTGAGCTGGACTCTTCCAGTACCGGGCGAATACTCGTCCTTGAACGTCTCCGCAATATCAAACTCCTCGCGTAGGAGCCGAATTGATAACGTCCTGACTTTTTCCACGTTAGGCAAAGCACTATTCCTTGTGTGTCAGCCAATGTCAGAGAACCAATTTAGCGTAGCAATAGGCCATCAAGCTGTCCAATCTACGTCGCGACTGTTCAATTCCTTGTCGAGTATCCATTCAGTCCGTATTGGCTTGGCCTTCCTAGCGAAGTTAAAGCTAGTTTGACCTTCGGAGCAGAACTTAAATCGCTTCATCCACGCATCTCGGTGACGGCTCCTGGCCGATTCTGGCCGCCGCTCGCAGCGGAGGCCCTATTTCTTTTCAAAGATCGAAAACCCATGACGTTTCTAGGCGTCGGGTGATCAGTCGAACAGTGAGCAGATAGTAATATCGTGTGCCCTCACCGCGATGTTTCAGGCTATGTTTGAGAAACCAAGCTAGATGCTTCCGTTTCCATCCCCAAGGCGACTCGCGCTGCCATCGCTGTACGATTGCAGCCTGGATAATCTTCGCTTGGCGCAAGTGTCGCTGCCGCGTCGCGTGAGACCCAGTCAGCGCGGCAGCCAAGAACACCTCCATATCAAACGCCTTGGTCATACCCGTCCCCCGATGTAGGCAGCGACTACCTCAATCCGGCCATGCCCTAGCTCATAGCTGATCTGTATGCGAGCCTCACGGTCGAGGCGCGGATCGATGGCATAGCAATGACCACCATTAATCGGTGCAGGATGCTGGGTAATCTGCTCGTAGCGCTCACAGGCATACGCCGCGCGCAACTCATGAAATCCTTTCAGGGCGTTTTTATGCAGGACGTCCCGCGATGCCCCGGCTACTCGTTGCAACACGTTCGCATAGCTCTCGCTTGGCGCGATCATGTTACGGCTACCTTTCGGCGACACCTTTGCCGCAAACCTCAGTGCATCCCGAATATGTTGATGCACTGCAATCCATCGTGGCGCAGATGCACCACCTCGGCCGCCTTTCGTGCCCTCCTGGATATTGATCTTGCCGAGCCTGTCAGCCTCACGGATCAATCTGGGCAAATCAGCCAATATTGTTTCGCGCAACCGCATCCCAGTGGCACGTGCCATCTGAATCATCGCCCCCGCGCGTAGCTGTTCACGATTACAAAGCACATCGACAATCTGCTGCACCTGCGCGCGATCCTGCCCTTGCGGCACCGACTGGCGAACCCTGGTGCGCTGCATACCCAACGCCTTGCTCGGGCTTGGTAACTTCACGTACTGATCACCGCGAAGCGCCGCCATGGTCCTGTTAACGCTGGATAGCCGGTTTTGTGCGGTACTGACGGCGAGGTCACCGCGCCCAACCACGTCGCGTAGATACGCCGCATAGTCGGCCAACACCTTCCGATCAATCTGCCGCGCATCATTGATACCGGGCCCCTGTTCGGAGCGGCACCACTTCACGAATGCCAGCCACCGATCACAGTGCGCTTTAACCGTGCCGTAGTGGCCACAGCCGAACATATCTTTCAGCGCCTGCGGTCCTGCATAGCTCAACTGCCTGCCGTAACCGAAATTACGACCACCGCGCCTACCCACTAATGCCATGTCGGTCACCTCACTTTTCGTTCTCCCGTCCTCGCCCCACGTCTTCCCGCCAAGAATGCTGAGTGTTATCAGGGATCAAGGCCCCTGCGACCTGTGGGGGGTGTCCACTACGCGGGACTGGCGGTTCCTTACGACCGGGAGCAAGGGCATCTCATGATCTGGCCTCCTGAGCACCGATACCGGTGGGCGGGTGGAGGCTGCACTGGCTGACGAGACCGGTGCCGCGAGATCCTGAGCCGGGTGGAAGCAGTAATGCGATGACCGGGGCATGCCTGACTGTCAGTCAGGTGCAGTCCATTTCCTGGTCTGCGGCGCCATCATCTACATCGCTGTTGCTGGTGACATCAGCGTTTGTCACGCCGATTGTCACGAGGAGGGTTGCGGCAAAGCCCCGTTCTATATGGGCTGCAGCAGTGGTGGGAGCGTCCGTCTCTTTCCAAGAGAAAGAGACGGGCGCAGGTTGGCGCAAGATTCGGCCAAGCGGATAGGTTGCTGCAGGGCAGCGAAGTAGGAAGTGTCGTCTGGCGCACGAGGGCCATGATCTGAAGTAGGCATCCATCACCGGGGAGGTGACCTGGCGAGCTGCCGGACGCGAATCGCCTTTTGGGGGGAACCACCGCGAGAGCGGCGTGACCTTCAAGGTTCGGGCCACCTGGGGTTGCTGTCATCGACAGCGCTTGCACGGCCAGTTCTACGCCTGTGGATAAACCCGGTCAAGGTTCGAAATTCAGCGCCACTTTGGACTTGAAGAGCGGTTATCCACCGGTGGAATTCCGTGGTAAATCCTGGGCAACGTGATCGCTTTTAGCTCTTCAAAGTAAGGTCCATCCAAACAGGGCGGCTTTGCAGCCCTGTTTGGATGGACCCGCGCTTAGAAGCGGATAAGTGAGGCTGCTTGCCCCGAATCTTGAACGTTCAGTTGTTTCTGCAGTTCTTGCGCCTGTACCGCGCTAGCGAATCGGCACCACGTTCTTGTCTCTGACTTGGCCGTACGCTGAGGCGAGCAAGCTGCCGGTGGCGGCTTTCTGGATGTACTCACTCCACCAGGCCATCATCGGTCGCCGGCGTTCGATGTAGTCGGCTCGGTTGTAGGCGCTGCGCACCTCATCCTTGTCGACGTGCGCCAAAGCCACTTCGATGAGCTCCGGATCCCACCCATGTTCATTCAAGATAGTGCTCGCCATCGAACGCATGCCGTGGCTGACCAAACGATCCTGGAAACCCATGCGCTTCAACGCCATGTTGGCGGTCTGGCTATTGGCGTGGGTGCGCGGATTTCTGTCTGCCGGGAAGACGTATTCGCGATGGCCGCTGTGAGTCTTCAGTGACTCCAACAGTGCGACAGCGTGATCACTCAACGGGATGCTATGTGGGCGGCGCTTCTTCATCCGCTCCGGAGGGATAGTCCAGACACGCCTTTCAAAGTCGATGTCTGCCCAGCGAGTTGTCGCCGCTTCTGCTGGCCGAGTCATAGTATGCAACTGCCATTCGATCAGGCAGCGGGTCGTGCGTTTGATACTGGCGTTCGCGATCTCCAGCATCAGCTCGGGGAGCTCTTCGGGCGGAAGCGCAGCCATGTTCTCTTTCTTGGGCTTCTTGAATACTGCCCTGATGCCGCTGAGCGGGTTGGCGATGATCAGGCCGGAGTTCACGCCGTAGGTCATGATCTCGTTAAGCCGCTGACTAAGACGCTTGACCGTCTCCAGGCTGCCTTTCGCTTCGATCGGACGAAGCAACTCGATCACCATCGGCGCGGTGATTTTCGCGAGTGGCGTCGTCTTCAGGTCGGGGAGCACGTGCAGCGTGAGCGATCGCCAAATGTCCTCGGCGTAGGCAGGGGTGACCGAGTCTTTCTTGAGCTCGAACCAGGCGGTGGCCACGTTCTCGAAGGTGTGTTCCGTTTCTGCGCGCTTGACTTCATTCAACGTATTGCGCTGCACCTTCGGATCGATGCCCTGGGCGAGTAGCTCGCGCGCTTCGACTGCCTTCTTTCGTGCGTTCGCCAGTGACAGTTCGGGGTAGGTCCCGAAGCCGATGTTAATGCGCTTTTTGGTGAGCGGTTCGCGGTAGTTGAAATTCCACAGCAACGAGCCGTTGCTGCGTACGCGGAGCTGCAAACCGTCACCGTCAGTGAGGACGTAATCCTTGGACGCGGGTTTGACTCCCTTGAGCTGTCGATCGGAGAGGCGGAGGTTTTGGGCAGGCATGAGATTGTCCTCAGGCACTGATTCGGTATTCCAAAGATTAGCACCGGATGGACTGGAAGACCGTCTGGAATACCAGAATGGCTGGAACTCAGAAACTCTCAAAAGACCGTAAAAGCGCTGGAGGCCGCGTATTTACTGGATCGCAGGCACAAAAAAAGACGTCCGTGGACGTCTTTTTTTGATCATTTGGTGGAGCCGGGGGGATTTGAACCCCCGTCCGCCAGTACTCTGCTGTCGGTTCTACATGCTTAGCCGTGTCTACTAAGTTAACCCTCGGCCGCCCGACGGGCAGGGTGCTTCAGGCGAGTTGTGTAAGTTTTAGGCGCTTCGTCCACAACGTACTAGGCGACGATTCTGTTCTATATGACAATCGCTTCGAGTTTACAGACATCCTCTAACGATTGCTGGAGCCGAAGCTACCAGAAGGGAAAGCTAACACCGCTTACGCGGCGAGAGCGAATTCCCCGTAATTGTCATCATTGGCAATTATAAAGTTTGCAACAGTGGATTTACGAGTTCTGTTACCCACTCGGCATGCACCTAGAGTTTCGTTACCGGCGTCGAATCCTAATCGGCCCCGCTTTCTGCTCTTGCCTGTCCGCGCTAGCGGGCAGGACGCTCAGTGTACGGCAAAACGTGGCGGGAGTCGACCGTCTGTCACGTCTGGACGGCTTTACTGCGATTTGCCGTCGGTGTTGGTGGCTTTGTCGATGTCGCCCAGCACGCGGGTGGACAGGGCGATGCAGGTTTTCTTGTCGCCGCTGGCCTGGGCGGCCTGGGCTTTCTGGATGTCTTCCTTGTTGGTTTCCATGATTTGCGCGGAGGCGCTGCCGGCGGTTTTGTCGGCGTCGTCGATTTTCTGCAGGTTGGCGGCGCAGAGGTCGTCGGCGGCGAAGGCGTGGGAGGTCATCAGGGCGGCGGCCATGCACAGGCCGGTCAGGGTAAGGCGTTTCATGGTAAGTCTCCTCGACGTGGAAGACTCGGCAGCGCCGACCAGGAAAGGCTCAGGCACCGAGCGCGATTGAGCCTTTTTAGCAGGCCTTGATAGATGGACTTTGGGGGGTGCAAGGGGTTCGAAATATTTGCGCGGCGATAGTGTGAAAAAGCCATTTCAATTGCAACAGAATACTTCTATAGCCCCTGCGGTAGGCTGCGCTGGGTATGAAGCCTGAAGATTTTCAGTGAGTCATAAGGCCAGCGCAGCCTGGCGGCAGCGGCTACGGGATCGGCTTTTTGCAGGCCTCAGAGTGCCCGTGGGCGGGTGACGCGGTCTACCAGGTAGACCAGGCTGTGGTAGTCGATGCCACTGTGGCTGCTCAGGCCTATTTCGCAGGTGCGGCTGGTGGAGATGCCTTCTTCGCAGTATTGGACGGCATCCTTTAGCGTGCGCAGGGCGTGGTCGTTGAGTTCGGGGGTGGTGAAGCCTTTGTCGCCGGCGAAGCCGCAGCAGTGGATGCCTTCGGGGATGACGACCTTTGTGCTGCAGCGCCGTGCCAGGTCGATGAGGGCCTGGCTTTCGCCCAGGTGCTGGGTGCTGCAGGTGACGTGCACTGCGATGGGCGTGTCTTGCGGGGTGAACACCAGTTTGTCCAGCAGGTGGGTGCGGATGAAGCGCACCGGGTCGTAGAGGTCCAGGCGGGTGTCGGTAAGGTCCTGCACCAGGCGCAGGGTGCAGGGGCTGGTGTCGCAGTAGATGGGGTCGAGGCCGCCGCGGCTGGCGGTGAGCAGGGCGGCGATGAGTTCCTGGCGTTTGTGTTCGGCCTGCTCGGGGTAGCCTTTGGAGGCGAAGGGCTGGCCGCAGCAGAGGCTGTCCTGGTTGGCGGGGAATATGACCTGGTAGCCGGCTTTTTCCAGCAGGCCGCGGGTTTTGTCGAGCAGGGACGCTTGTTCGCGGTCGCTGGCGGCCGGGCCCATGACGCGGGACACGCAGGCGGCCAGGTACACCACGCGGGGGCGGGCGTCGGTCACCGGCGGGCTGATGCGGATGGCGTTTTCCGGTTGCGGCATGGCGGCGGTCCACCGCGGCACGCGGCCTTTGGAGGCGCGGGTGAGGCTGGCGGACAGGCTGGCCAGGCGCGGCGCGCCCAGCAGCAGGCGTGCGCCGTTGGCCACGTGCAGGGTGAAGCGCGCGCCCTTGAGTGCGGTGCTGAAGTGTTCGCCCAGCCAGGTGGCGGCCTTGAGGTTGTGGGCGTTGCGGGCGCGCAGTTTTTTCACCAGTTCGCCGGTGTTGATGCCCACCGGGCAGCGCTGGGCGCACAGGCCGGTGGCGGCGCAGGTGTCGATGCCCTGGTATTGGAAGTCCTGTTCCAGGGCGCTGGTGTCGGTGCCGGCGCGTTTTTTCGCCTGGATGTCGCGCCACATCACGATGCGCTGCCGGGGGCTGAGGGTCAGGCCTTTGGACGGGCACACCGGTTCGCAGAAGCCGCACTCGATGCACTTGTCGACGATGTCGTCGGCGGCGGGCAGTGGCTTCAGGTTTTTCAGATGGATTTGTGGGTCTTCGCTGAGCACCACGTCAGGGTTGAGGATGCCGGTGGGGTCGAGCAGGCGCTTGAGCTGCCACATCAGCTGGTAGGCGTCGTGGCCCCATTCCAGTTCGACGAAGGGCGCCATGTTGCGGCCGGTGCCGTGCTCGGCTTTCAGCGAGCCGCCGAATTCCACCGCCACCAGTTGCGCCACGTCGTCCATGAAGGCCTGGTAGCGCGCCACTTCCGCGGGGTTGTTGAAGCCCTGGGTGAAGACGAAGTGCAGGTTGCCCTCCAGGGCGTGGCCGAACAGGATGGCTTCGTCGTAGCGGTGTTTGTCGAACAGGGCGATGAGGCGGTTGACGCCGATGGCCAGTTGTTCGACCGGGAAGGTTACGTCTTCGATGATCACCGTGGTGCCGGTCTGGCGCACGGCGCCCACGGCCGGGAAGGTGTCTTTGCGGATGGCCCACAGGCGGGCGTTTTCCACCGGGTCTTCGCTGAAGTCGACCTGGCGTTCCACCGGGAAAGGCGCCAGGGCGGCCATGATCAGCGCGAGTTGTTGGTGCAGCAGGGCCTGGCTGGCGGCGCGGCTTTCGATCAGCAAGGCGCAGGCGCCGTCGGACAATTCGCGGACGAACGCGGGCATGCCCTTCATGTTCTGCACCGAGCGCAGGCTGCGGCGGTCCAGCAGTTCCACGGCGGCCACCGGTTGGGTCTTGAGCACGGTGACGGCGTTGCAGCAGGTTTCCACGCTGGGGAACACGATCAGCGCCGAGGCCTTGAAGGGGTGGTCGATGACGGTGTCGTAGGTGACGGCGCTGATGAAGCCCAGGGTGCCTTCGGAGCCGACCAGCAGGTGGCTGAGGATGTCCAGCGGGTCGTCGTAGTCCACCAGGGCGTTGAGCGACAGGCCGGTGGTGTTTTTCAGACGGTATTTGTGGCGGATTCGCGCGGCCAGTTCGGCGTTGGCGCGGGTCTCGCGGCCCAGTTCCGCCAGGCGCTCCAGCAGCGCGCCGTGGCTGTGGCGGAAGGCGGCGACGCTGGCCGGGTCTTCGCTGTCCAGCCGGGTGCCGTCGGCCAGCACCAGGCGGATGCCGGCCAGGGTGTGGTAGGTGTTTTGCGCGGTGCCGCAGCACATGCCGCTGGCGTTGTTGGCGACGATGCCGCCGATTTTGCAGGCGTTGATCGACGCCGGGTCGGGGCCGATCTTGCGCCCGAACGGCGCCAACCAGGCGTTGGCCTGGGCGCCGATGACGCCGGGCTGCAGGCGGATCTGCGTGCCCTGGCCACGAATTTCGCGGCCGTTCCAGTTGTCGCCCAGCACCAGCAGCACCGAGTCGCTGATGGCCTGGCCGGACAGGCTGGTGCCGGCGGCGCGGAAGGTGACGGGCACCTGGTGCTGGTGGGCCAGCTTGAGCAGGGCCACCACTTCGTCTTCGGACTCGACGCGAATCACCAGCTTGGGGATCAGCCGGTAGAAGCTGGCGTCGGTGCCGAAGGCCAGGGTGGAGGTGGGGTCGTCGAAACGGCGTGCGGCCGGAATCAACTGGCAGGCGTCACGCAGGAAGGCAGCGGGCAGGCTCATTGGTCCTCCAGAATCAGTACCACCAGATCCTTGGGCCCGTGGGCGCCGTAGGCCAGCACCTGTTCGATGTCGGCGGTCTTCGATGGCCCGGAGATTAGCAGCGCGTTGGTGGGCATGCCGGCGGCCCAGTTAAACTGGCGTTGCACGCTGTAGAGGTTGTCGTGGATCTGGCTGGCCTTCAGCAGGGCGAAATGCACCGGCGGCACCAGGCTCATCAGCCGCGGTTCCTCGCGGGTTGGCCACAGGATCAGGCTGCCGGTGGCGGCGATGGCGCCCAGGGTGCTGGTGAGGCCGGCGCTGGTGTCGTTGAACAGCTCGGCTTTCCACTCTTCCACGGGGCGGTCGTAGGCTTTCAGGTTCGGCAGGCCAGGCTCGCTTTGCCAATGGGCGCTGATGCGCTGGCCGTGGGGCGTGCCGGGGGCGATCAGCAGGTTGGGCAGTTGACGGTCGCGCAGCAGCTGCGCCAGCAACGCCGGCCAGGCGGCGTCGGTGGTCAGGTGGATTTCGGTGTGCACGGCTTCCATCAGCTTGCGCAGCTGGGCCAGGCGCTCGCCTTGTGGATAAGTCCACGGGCGGGTGACCAGGGCTTCGTCGAAGTTATCCACAATGGGCGTGGTGCCGGTCAGGCTTTGCCGCAGTTTCCCCAGAATGTTCTGCTTGGCGCTCATTTCGAGTCTCCCAGGTGGTCGCGGGCCAGGTCGTGCAGCGAGCGCGCGGCGGGTTGTGGGGCGCTGTGGTTTTGCGTCCAGGGGCCGACGTTGCTCGGTGCCAGGCGGCGCAGGCGCGTGGCGCAGAAGCTGAACGCGCGGTACAGCAGCGGCGAGCGGTTGAGCGTGGCCCAGGCGTTCCAGATGAAGCGTTCCTTGCGCGAATACTTGCTGCCCTGGCCGCGCATCACGGGGTGGGGGCTGTCCGGGGCCTTGACGTTTTCCTCGCGCAGGCGCCGCAGGATGGCCGGGATGGGGATTTTCACCGGGCACACTTCACCGCAGGCGCCGCACAGCGACGAGGCGCTGGGGTGGTCCGGCACCTTGGCCAGGCCCACCAGGTGTGGCGTGATGATCTTGCCGATGGGGCCGGGGTACACCTCGCCGTAGGTGTGGCCGCCGACGCGGGTGTACACCGGGCAGTGGTTCATGCAGGCGCCGCAGCGGATGCAGTTGAGGGTCTGGCGCAGTTCGCTGTCGGCGAAGGCCTGGCTGCGGCCGTTGTCCAGCAGCACCAGGTGCACTTCCTGGGGGCCGTCGAGCTCGTCGGCCTTGCGCGGGCCGCTGATCATGTTGACGTAGGTGGTGATGGGAATGCCCAGCGCCGAGCGGGTCAGCAGCGACAGCAGCGGCACGGTGTCGCGCAGGTTTTCCACCACCTTCTCGATGCCGGTGACGGCGATGTGCACCGGCGGCACGCTGGTGGTCATGCGGCCGTTGCCTTCGTTTTCCACCAGCAGCAGGGTGCCGGTCTCGGCCACGGCGAAGTTGACGCCGGACACGCCGATGTCGGCCTCGAAGAATTTCTGCCGCAGCACGCGGCGGCCGATCTGGATCAGCTGGTCGACGTCATTGGTGTATTCCACGCCCAGTTTGTCGTGGAACAGCGACGCCACCTGGCCGGCGTTCTTGTGGATGGCCGGCATGATGATGTGGGAAGGCTTCTCGTGGTCCAGCTGGACAATGTACTCGCCCATGTCGGACTCCAGGCATTCGATGCCGCGGGCCTCCAGGGCGTGGTTCATTTCCATCTCTTCGCTGACCATGGACTTGCCCTTGATCACTTGGCGCGCGCCGTGGGCGTCGATGATGCCCTGGACGATGGCATTGGCCTGGTCCACGGTCTCGGCCCAGTGCACCTTGACGCCGTTGCGGGTGAGGTTGCGCTCCAGGGTTTCCAGCAGGTCGGGCAGCTTCGACAGGGCGCGGGCGCGGATGGCGTTGCCCAGGGCGCGCAGCTGCTCGCGCTCGTCGGGGTCGGCGAAGGCCACGGCGCGCTTGGTCATCAGCGAGTCCATGGCGGTGCGGAAGTTGTTGCGCAGTTGCGTGTCGCCCAGGGCCTGGTGGGCGCGGGTGCGGAAGTCGTCTTCTATTTCGACGGCGGGAATGCGTGCCTGGCCGGTCATTGGCCACCCCCGCTGCGTTGCCACAGGAAGGTGGCCAGGTGTTGGCCGCGCAGGGCTTCGCGTTGTTTTTCCAGGGCGCCGTTGATGTTCATCAGGCAGCCGCAGTCGGCGCTGAGCACCTGGTGGGCGCCGGACTCCTTCAGGTTGCGGGTCTTGTCGGCCACCATGGCGCCGGAAATGTCCGGCATGCGCACGCTGAAGGTCCCACCGAAGCCGCAGCATTCGCTTTCATGGCTGTGCTCCACGCGCTCGACGTTGCCGAGCTGCGCCAGCAGGGCGCGGCCGTGCAGGTGGGTGTTCATTTCGCGGCGGGCGGAGCAGGAGGTGTGCAGCGCCACTTTCACCGGTTGGCCGCGGTCCTTGAGCTGCACCTTGCACACGTGCAGCAGGAATTCGGCCAGCTCATAGGTACGCTCGGCCAGGGCCTGCACCTGCTCGAACATTTCAGGCTCGTCCTTGAACAGGTCGGCGTAGTGCTGGCGCAGCATGCCGGCGCAGGAGCCCGAGGGCACCACCACCGGTTGGTCGTTGGCGAACAGCTTGAGCTGCGCGCGCGCCACTTCGCGGGCCTGGTCGGTGTAGCCGCTGGTGTAGGCCGGCTGGCCGCAGCAGGTCTGGCCCTGGGGGAAATCGACGCGGATGCCTTCGCGTTCCAGCAGGCGGATCGCGTCCATGCCGGCCTCGGGGTAGAACAGGTCGACCACGCAGGTGCCGAACAGGTACACCCGCGCAGGCTTCGCCGCAGGGTAGCGGCGCGGCTGGGGAATGGGGGGCGCAACGCGGGTGGCGTTGGGCATGGCGTTGTGGAAAAGCTCGCTCATCAGGCGTTGTCTCCGGGTTGGCCCGGTTAGCCGGCCGTGAGGGCCGGGGTTATCAGTACCGGCGCCGCCCAGGGCAGCGCCGGGCGTGTTGCATCAATGCACCAGCATGCCGGTGAACCAGTAGGCCTGGGCCAGGGTGATCAGGCCGACGATGGTGGCGAAGAACAGGCTGTGCTTGAGGGTGAAGCGGAACAGGTCCGACTCCTTGCCCACCAGGCCGGTGGCGGCGCAGGCCACGGCGATGGACTGCGGCGAGATCATCTTGCCGGTCACGCCACCGCTGGTATTGGCGGCCACCAGCAGGGTGTCGCTGACGTTGATCTGGTGCGCGGTGGTGGCCTGCAGCGAGCTGAACAGCGCGTTTGAGGAGGTGTCGGAACCGGTCAGGAACACCCCCAGCCAGCCCAGGAACGGCGAGAAGAACGGGAACGCCGCGCCGGTGGCCGCCAGCACCAGGGCCATGGTCGAAGACATGCCCGAGTAGTTGGTGACGAAGGCGAAGGCCAGCACCATGCCGATGGACAGGATGGGCCAGCGCAGCTCGAACAGGGTTTCAAAGAAAGTGGTAAGACCAATCTTCGTCTTGATCTTCAGCACGGCCATGGAGATCAGCGCGGCGAGGAAGATGGCGGTGCCGGTGGCGGCGATCGGGTCCAGCTTGAACACCGCGGCGATGGGCGTTGGCGTGGCGGCAATCGGCGCCATCTTGATCACCAGCTGGTCCAGGTGCGGGATGGCGAAGTTGAACACCGTCGAGTACATGGCGCCGCCGGCGGCGAACAGGGCCTTGAAGGGTTTCAAGGTCCAGATGGTCACCAGCACGGTGAGGATCAGGAACGGCGACCAGGCCTTGAAGATCTCGCCCAGGCTGTAGGGCGAGACCAGCTGCGTGCGCGGCTTGCCGAAGCCGCCGATGCTGGCCACGGCCGATGCGCCCTCGGCGGTGCCGGCAATGTGGTCGCCGGCGCTGCGGTGCGGCTGCCAGACTTTCAAGAACAGGGTCAGGGCGATAAGGCTGACCAGCGCCGAGGTGATGTCCGGCAGTTCCGGGCCAATGAAGTTGGAGGTGAAGTACTGGGTGATGGCGAAGCTGGCGCCGGCCACCAGGGCGGCTGGCCAGGTTTCGCGCACGCCGCGCATGCCGTCCATCATGAACACCAGCCAGAATGGCACGAACACCGACAGCAGCGGCAGCTGGCGGCCGGCCATGGCGCCGATCTTGAAGGCGTCGATGCCCGTGACCTGGCCGGCGACGATGATCGGGATGCCCAGGGCGCCGAACGCCACGGGCGCGGTGTTGGCGATCAGGCACAGGCCGGCGGCGTACAGCGGGTTGAAACCCAGGCCCACCAGCAGCGCCGCGGTGATGGCCACGGGCGCGCCGAAGCCGGCGGCGCCTTCCAGGAACGCCCCGAAGCAGAAGCCGATCAGCAGCACCTGCAGGCGCTGGTCGTCGGTGATGGACAGCACCGAACTGCGGATGATCTCGAACTGGCCGCTCTTCACGGTGAGCTTGTAGAGGAACACCGCCGCCACGATGATCCAGGCGATGGGCCACAGGCCATAGATAAAGCCATAGCCGGCGGCCGCCAGGGCCATGTCGGCGGGCATGCCGAAGGCGAATATCGCCACCAGCACCGCCAGCACCAGGGTGATGCTGCCGGCCACGTGGCCTTTGAGGCGCAACACGGCCAAGGCGAGGAAGAAGAAGACGATCGGGATGACGGCGGCGAGGGCGGATAAACCGAGGCTGCCAAGCGGGCTGTAGAGTTGTTGCCAGGTTTGCATGTGGGGTGGCCCCTAATTGTTGTTGGTCAGGCACTGCACTGGCATTGGCAAATTGGTAATACCAATTTACAATGCATGTGTGCTAGGTTAGAGGCCCTGCTGTCAGTGTGTCAATTTGTCACCCTGAAACTTTGGTCGCAGTTGGATGAGTGGTGAGGTGTTTCATGGCGTTTGATCAGGTGCGGCAGCGCCGTCTGTCCGACGATATCGTCGAGCGGCTGGAAGGGATGATTCTGGAAGGCACCCTGCGTGCCGGTGAGCGGCTGCCTGCCGAGCGGGCGTTGGCGGAGCAGTTTGGCGTGTCACGGCCGTCGTTGCGCGAGGCCATCCAGAAGCTGGTGGCCAAGGGCATGCTGATGAGCCGGCAGGGCGGTGGTAACTATGTCGTGGAGTCGCTGGGGTCTACCTTCAGCGACCCGCTGATGCAGCTGCTGGAGAGCAACCCCGAGTCCCAGCGCGATTTGCTGGAGTTTCGCCACACCCTGGAGGCGTCCTGCGCGTTTTACGCGGCCAAGCGCGCCACCGAGCTGGACCGGGAGCGGTTGAAGGTAGCGTTCGAGGCGTTGCTGGATTGCTATGCGCGGGAAGACAACGTGACCCGGGCCGAGGAGGGCGCGGCCGACGCCAATTTCCACCTGGCCATTGCCGAGGCCAGCCACAACGCGGTGTTGCTGCACACCATCCGCGGGCTGTTCGACCTGCTCAAGCGCAACGTGGTGATCAACATTGGTGGCATGTACCAGCAGCGCAGCGAGACCCGCGACATGCTGATCAGCCAGCACCGCGAGCTGTACGAGGCCATTATCGAGGGGCGTGCCGAAGACGCCCGGGAGATCTCCAGCCGGCATATCCTGTATGTGCAGGAAGTGCTGGATGAAGTCAGGCAGCAGGTGCAGCGCGTGGCGCGGGCCGAGCGGCGCAAAGGGCTTTGATTGCGGCATGTGGGAGCGGGCTCTGCCCGCGAAAAGGGCGCCGCGATTTGCCTGAAGCAACGCGGTGTTCTTTTCGCGGGCAGAGCCCGCTCCCACAAGGGCGCCCCAGGGGCTGGACTACTCGTCCTTGCCCTTGGTGCGCACGGCGCGGTGCAATTCGCGGTCGGAATCGCGCTCGCGCTCGGTATGGCGCTTGTCGTATTCCTTCTTGCCCTTGCCCAGCGCGATCTCGCACTTGATCAGGTGCTGCTTCCAGTACATGGACAGCGCCACGCACGCGTAGCCTTTCTGTTGCACCAGGGTGAACAGTTTTTCCAGCTCGCGCTTGTTCAGCAGCAGTTTACGGGTACGTACCGGGTCAGCGATGACGTGCGTACTGGCCGCGGTCAAGGGCGTGATATGGCTGCCCAGCAGCCAGGCTTCGCCATCCTTGAGCAGGACGTAGCTGTCGATCAACTGCGCCTTGCCGGCACGCAGACTTTTTACTTCCCAACCGGACAGGACCAGACCGGCCTCGAACTTGTGCTCGATGAAGTAATCGTGTCGCGCCTTCTTGTTCTGCGCGATAGTCCCTTCGGGGTGTTTCTTTTGTTTGGCCATAGGGGGCGCATTATAGGCAGTCGCGACGTTGTCGGCTACGGTGAAGCTACGTGCTTGAGCCCGTGCGGTGAATCCCGGACAATGCGCGATCTTTTTTGATCACCTGGGCCTGGTTGCTGTCGACTGATAGGCACCGGAGGAAATGACGCACTCATGACTACTCATATCCAACGTTCGGCCTTGCTGCCTTACCCTGCGCAGGCCTTGTATGACCTGGTCAACGATGTGGCTAACTACCCGCAGTTCCTGCCCTGGTGCTCGTCCAGCACGGTTTTGGAAAACACTGACACCTTGATGCGCGCCAGCCTCGAAGTGGCCAAGGGCGGGCTCTCGCAGAAATTTGTCACACGAAATGTACTGGTGCCTGGCAGGTCCATCGAGATGAACCTCGAGGAAGGCCCGTTCACCCAGCTGCATGGCCTGTGGGTGTTCAAGCCGCTGGGCGAGAAGGCCTGCAAGATCAGCCTCGACATGTCCTTCGACTACGCCGGCTCCATTGTGCGCGCCACCCTGGGCCCACTGTTCAACCAGGCCGCCAACACCATGGTCGATGCGTTCTGCCAGCGCGCCAAGCAGCTCTATGGCTGAGGCAAGCCTAGAGGTGGAAGTAGTATTTGCCGCCGTGGACCGGCAGGTGCTGCTGAGCGTGCAGGTGCCGGTGGGTTGCTCGCTGCGTGAAGCGGTGGAGCGCTCGGGCATTGCCGCGCACTTCCCCGGGCTGGATGTACTGGCCTGCCCCATGGGTGTATTCGGCAAGGTGGTGGCGGACCCGTCCCGCCCGGTGGAGGCGGGGGAGCGCATCGAGCTGTACCGTCCGCTGATCGCCGACCCCAAGGAGGTGCGACGTATGCGCGCAGCCAAGGCCGCGGAAGCTGCGAGGCTACGCGCAGGCGAATAAAAAAGCCCCGGCACTGGCCGGGGCTTTTGTCATGCCAACCGCTTACTGCGGGTTGGCTTCGATCGGTGCTGGCGTAGGCACTGGCACCACTTTCACGTCGTCGACGCTGCGCTGGATCTGGTCCAGGGTGGAGCCCGGCTTGGCCGGTGCTTCCTTGGCCGGCTGCGGCGCGTTTTCGGCAGGTTCAGCAGGCGCTGCGGCTGGAGTGCCGAGGATGGTCTGGTCCTTGCTGACGCCAGGCATGAAGTCGCCCGACAGGCTGGCCAGTTGATCGTTCTCGTTAAAGAAAACGCTCATCCGTTCCTGCTGGCGTTCGCCGCCACCTGGTTGGATACTGTAGAGGTAATCCCAGCGATTGGCGTGAAACGTATCGACAAGCAGAGGGTTGCCCATGATAAACCGTACTTGCCGGCGGGTCATTCCCGGGCGCAACTGGTCTATCATGTCCTGCGTGACGACATTGCCCTGCTGGATGTCGATTTTGTAAACCCCGGGGAATGAACAACCGGCGAGTGCGAGCAGTCCCACGAAGGTGAGGCTGAATAGCAAGTGCTTGGTGTTTTGCATCGGTGGGCGACTTCCACTATCTTGGCTGGGACAACGTAAACCCCGATCATACCCGCATTAAGAGAAGCTGCGAAGCAGCATCGGCGAGAAAGCTGACCATGGTTGAAAATAGCGAGTTACGAAAAGCCGGCCTCAAGGTGACCCTGCCTCGAGTCAAGATCCTGCAAATGCTTGACGCTGCAGAGCAACGCCACATGAGTGCCGAGGATGTCTACAAGGCGCTGATGGAAGCGGGCGAAGATGTGGGCCTGGCCACGGTTTACCGTGTACTGACTCAATTCGAAGCTGCCGAGCTGGTAGTACGTCATAACTTCGATGGCGGCCATGCGGTGTTCGAACTGGCCGACAGCGGCCACCACGACCACATGGTCGACCTGGACACTGGCGAGGTGATTGAGTTTGTCGACGAGGAGATCGAGAAGCTGCAACACACCATCGCTGAGCGCCACGGCTACGAGTTGGTTGACCACAAGCTGGTCCTGCAAGTCCGCAAGAAGAAGTAATCTACCTGCGTGACGGACGAAGGCGGCCTTAGGGCCGCCTTTGTGCTTTCTGGGCAGAGATCGTTGTGGGAGCTGGCTTGCCAGCGAGTTTTTGGGGCCTCAACAGCTCGCTGGCAAGCCAGCTCCCACAGAGGTTTTCAGAGAGATTATCGTCATCAGCCGCAGCGGGCGGTGACTACCATTTTCTTCGCGTGGGCCAGGGATTCCTTGGTCAGGTCGATGCCGCCCAGCATCCGCGCCACCTCTTCCACACGCTCTCCTTTATTAAGGTTGGCCACCGCCGTGCGCGTTTCGTCGCTGCCGCGCTGCTTGTGCACGAACAGGTGGTGATGGCCTTGCGCCGCAACCTGCGGCAAGTGCGTGACGGTCAGCACCTGGCCGCGCTCGCCCAGGCGGCGCAGCAGTTGGCCGACGATCTCGGCAGTAGGGCCGCCGATGCCCACGTCCACTTCGTCGAACACCAGGGTCGGCACCCGCGAGGTTTGTGCGGTGATCACCTGGATGGCCAGGCTGATGCGCGACAGCTCGCCCCCCGAGGCCACCTTGGCCAGGGACTTGAGCGGCTGGCCGGGGTTGGCACTGACCAGCAGTTCTACCTGCTCCAGGCCATGGGGCAGCAGTTCGTCGCCGGCATGGGGGCGCAGTTCGATTGTGAAGCGCCCGCCCGGCATGCCCAGGCGCTGGATTTCCACTTCCACTGCGGCCGCCAACTGGGTGGCGGCGTGCGCGCGCAGGCCGCTGAGTTCGCGGGCGTGCTCCTGGTAATGACGGGCGTAGGCTTTCACTTCGTCGGCCAGGCGTTCGATGGCCTCGTCGTTGGCGTTCAGCGTCTCGATTTCGTCCAGCAGCTTCTGTTGCAGCGCCGCCACTTCGGTGGGGTGGATGCGGTGCTTGCGCGCCAGGGTATAGATGGTGTCCAGGCGCTCTTCCAGTTGCTGCAGGCGCGCCGGGTCGGCGTCGAAGTGGTCGAGGAAGCGGTTCAGTTCGCCCACCGCTTCTTCCACCTGGATCTGCGCGCTGGACAGCATGCTGGCCGCCTCGCCCAGGGCGCGCGGGGCGTTGTGCACCGCGGTCAGGCGGTTGAGGCTGGCGGTGAGGGCGCTGAGCACGTTGCCCGAGTCGTTCTCGCTGCAATGGTCGATCACCTGGCGGCAGATGCCGAACAGGGCCTCGGCGTTGGTCAGGTTCTTGTGTTCCTGCTCCAGCAGCTCCAGCTCGTTGTCGCCCAGGTTGAGGTTTTCCAGCTCTTCCAACTGGTAGCTGAGCAACTGGTGGCGGGCGCGCTGCTCGTCGCCGGAGTTCGACAGGCGGTCGAGCTCCTGGCGGGTCTGACGCCATTTCTGTGCGGCCAGCTGCACCTGGCGAGCCAGGTCGGTGGCGCCGGCGTACTCGTCCAGCAGGCGCCGGTGGGTGTCGGTTTTCAGCAGGGACTGGTGCTCGTGCTGGCTGTGGATATCGATCAGCAGCTCGCCCAGCGCCTTCAGGTCGCCCAGCGGGCAGGGCGTGCCGTTGATGTAGCCGCGTGAACGGCCTTCGGCGGTGATGACCCGGCGCAGGATGCACGGGCTGTTGTTGTCCAGGTCGCGCTCGGCCAGCCAGGTGCGCGCCTCGGGAATGTCGCCCAGGTCGAAGGTGGCGAGGATGTCGGCCTTGTCGGCACCCGGTCGAACTACGCCGCTGTCGGCGCGGTCACCTAGGGTGAGCCCCAGCGCGTCGAGCATGATGGACTTGCCCGCGCCGGTCTCGCCGGTGATCACGCTCATGCCGCGTGCGAGCTCAAGGTCCAGGTGTTCGACGATGGCGTAGTTGTGTACGGATAGGTGCACCAGCATGGGGCGGCTCCCTGGGTAAAAAGGTCTGGTTATTTATACAGTGTTTTTATTTGCCCTGACAATGCCTGCGCTTAGCACCATTGGCTTGCCTGGCGGTTTTTTTAATCGCCAGCGGTGATTTGCCAATGTGCACGCGGCAACACAAAGGCCCTTGAAGCTGAGAATTGCGACCCCATATAGCGGGCAGAAGCGCGAGTCGAGCTCGCAGACGAAATTGAAAGGAGAACCCTTATGGCTGACGAACAGACTCTGGACGAACAGAACCTCGAAGCAAACCAGGCTGGCGAAGCTGGCGCAGAAGACCTCGCCGCGCGGGTGAAAACCCTCGAGGAGCAGCTGGCTGCCGCCCAGGACCAGTCGCTGCGCGTGGCTGCCGACCTGCAGAACGTGCGTCGCCGTGCCGACCAGGACGTGGAAAAGGCGCACAAGTTCGCCCTGGAAAAATTTGCCTCCGACCTGCTGCCGATCATGGACAGCCTGGAACGTGGCGTTGAACTGAGCAGCGCCGATGACGAAGCCCTGCGCCCGATGCGCGAAGGCATGCAGCTGACGCTGAAGATGTTCGAGGACACCCTCAAGCGCTACAACCTGGAAGCCATCGACCCGCACGGCCAGCCGTTCAACGCCGAGCACCACCAGGCCATGGCCATGCAGGAAAGCGCTGACGTCGAGCCCAACAGCGTGCTGAAAGTGTTCCAGAAGGGCTACCAGCTCAACGGTCGCCTGTTGCGCCCGGCCATGGTCGTGGTCAGCAAGGCCCCGGCGCCGGTGTCGCCATCGATCGACGAGCAGGCGTGAAACTTCTGTTAATGGGTGGCCTTGAAATTCCTCCAAGGGCCCCCATTTTGATGTCAAGCGTTTAAGTGCTACCGCAGACAGCCACTACTGCTGCGGCATCCAAATCCAAAGTTTCGGGAGAGTTAACATGGGCAAGATTATCGGCATCGACCTGGGGACCACCAACTCCTGCGTCTCCATTCTGGAAAACGGCAAGGCCAAGGTCATCGAGAACGCTGAAGGCGCTCGTACCACCCCATCGATCATCGCCTACGCCAACGACGGCGAAATCCTGGTTGGCCAGTCGGCCAAGCGCCAGGCCGTCACCAACCCGCACAACACCCTGTACGCGGTTAAGCGCCTGATCGGCCGTCGTTTCGACGAAGAAGTCGTGCAGAAAGACATCCAGATGGTCCCTTACAAGATCGTCAAGGCTGACAACAGCGATGCCTGGGTGGAAGTGAACGGCCAGAAAATGGCTCCGCCACAGATTTCCGCCGAAATCCTGAAGAAAATGAAGAAAACCGCCGAAGATTACCTCGGCGAGGCAGTGACTGAAGCGGTCATCACCGTGCCTGCCTACTTCAACGACAGCCAGCGCCAGGCCACCAAGGATGCCGGTCGCATCGCCGGCCTGGACGTAAAACGCATCATCAACGAACCAACCGCAGCCGCACTGGCCTACGGCATGGACAAGGCCAAGGGCGACCACACCGTGATCGTCTACGACCTGGGTGGCGGTACCTTCGACGTGTCGGTCATCGAGATCGCTGAAGTCGACGGCGAGCACCAGTTCGAAGTACTGGCTACCAACGGCGACACTTTCCTGGGTGGCGAAGACTTCGACATCCGCCTGATCGACTACCTCGTCGACGAGTTCAAGAAAGAAACCGGCATGAACCTGAAGGGCGACCCCCTGGCCATGCAGCGTCTGAAAGAAGCCGCTGAAAAAGCCAAGATCGAGCTGTCCTCCAGCCAGTCGACCGACGTCAACCTGCCGTACATCACTGCAGACGCCACCGGTCCTAAGCACCTGAACGTGAAAATCTCGCGTGCCAAGCTGGAATCGCTGGTTGAAGACCTGGTTCAGCGCACCATCGAGCCTTGCCGCATTGCCCTGAAAGACGCCGGTATCGACGTTGGCTCGATCAACGACGTGATCCTGGTCGGCGGCCAGACCCGTATGCCGCTGGTACAGAAAGCCGTTACCGACTTCTTCGGTAAAGAAGCTCGCAAGGACGTAAACCCTGACGAAGCCGTTGCCATGGGTGCTGCCATCCAGGGCGCCGTGCTGGCCGGTGACGTGAAAGACGTACTGCTGCTGGACGTCAGCCCGCTGACCCTGGGTATCGAAACCATGGGTGGCGTGATGACTGCGCTGATCGAGAAAAACACCACGATTCCTACCAAGAAATCGCAAGTGTTCTCGACTGCCGACGACAACCAGAGCGCCGTGACCATCCACGTGCTGCAGGGCGAGCGCAAGCAAGCCGCGCAGAACAAGTCGCTGGGCAAGTTTGACCTGTCCGAGATCCCGCCAGCCCCACGCGGTGTTCCACAGATCGAGGTGACCTTCGACATCGACGCCAACGGCATCCTGCACGTAGGCGCGAAAGACAAGGCTACCGGCAAGACCCAGTCGATCGTGATCAAGGCCAACTCGGGCCTGTCTGACGAAGAAATTCAACAGATGATCCGCGACGCCGAAGCGAACTCGGAAGAAGACCGCAAGTTCGAAGAACTGGCCGCTGCCCGCAACCAGGGTGACGCGCTGGTGCACTCGACTCGCAAGATGGTCACCGACGCGGGCGACAAGGTCACCGCCGAAGAGAAAACCGCTATCGAGGCGGCCGTGGTTGCCCTGGAAGCCGCTGTCAAAGGCGACGACAAGGCTGCCATCGACGCCAAGGTCGAAGAGCTGTCGAAAGTCAGCGCGCCGGTTGCCCAGAAGATGTACGCCGAACAGGCCGAACAGCCTGCAGGCGCGGCAGCCCAGCCTGCTGAAGAAGCCGGCAAGCACGACGACGTCGTCGACGCCGAGTTCGAAGAAGTCAAAGACCACAAGTAATTACTGCTTGTTGTCGGCCAGTTGACTGCCCTTTGGCAGTCGCTGGTAGGATGTCGCCGCGCGGGGGCTTGCTCCCGCGTTGGCGTGTCTGGAATAGACGAATTTTTACAGCATGCGACTGACTCGGATGCTGTCGGCACGGTCGGAGGCCCTCGTGCGCTCCGACGTCCTGAAGAGACAATAGAACTATGTCAAAGCGTGACTATTACGAGGTTCTAGGGGTCGAGCGCGGCTCCAGCGAAGCCGATCTGAAAAAGGCCTATCGCCGCCTGGCGATGAAGCACCACCCGGACCGTAACCCGGGCGACAAAGCGTCGGAAGACATGTTCAAGGAGGCCAACGAGGCCTACGAAGTGCTGTCCGACTCCAGCAAGCGCGCAGCCTACGACCAGTACGGCCACGCCGGCGTCGACCCAAGCATGGGTGGCGGTGGCGGCTTTGGCGGGGGCGGTGCCAACTTCTCCGACATCTTCGGCGACGTATTCAGCGACTTCTTCGGTGGCGGCGGCCGTGGCGGCTCCCGCGGCGGCGCCCAGCGCGGCAGCGACCTGCGCTACACCCTGGAACTGAACCTGGAAGAAGCGGTGCGCGGCACCACGGTCAGCATTCGCGTGCCGACCCTGGTCAACTGCAAGCCGTGCGATGGCTCGGGCGCCAAGAAAGGCTCCGCGCCGGTCACCTGCCCAACCTGTGGCGGTATCGGCCAGGTGCGCATGCAGCAGGGCTTCTTCTCGGTGCAGCAGACCTGCCCGCGCTGCCATGGCCAGGGCAAGATCATTTCCGACCCGTGCGAATCCTGCCGTGGCGAAGGCCGCGTGGAAGAGTACAAGACCCTGTCGGTGAAAGTGCCGGCTGGCGTCGACACCGGTGACCGCATCCGCCTGTCGGGCGAAGGCGAGGCCGGCACCCAGGGTGGCCCGACCGGCGACCTGTACGTGGTGATCAACGTGCGCGAGCACGACATCTTCCAGCGCGACGGCAAGCACCTGTACTGCGAAGTGCCGATCAGCTACACCGAGGCTGCCCTGGGTGGTGAGCTGGAAGTGCCGACCCTGGACGGCCGCGTGAAGCTGAAGATCCCCGAAGGCACCCAGACCGGCAAGCAGTTCCGCCTGCGTGGCAAGGGCGTGGCCCCTGTGCGTGGCGGCGGTGCTGGCGACCTGATGTGCCGCGTGGCGGTGGAAACCCCGGTCAACCTCAGCCGCCGTCAGCGCGAGCTGCTGGAAGAGTTCCGCTCCACCCTGGAAGGCGACAGCTCGCATTCGCCCAAGGCCAGCGGCTGGTTTGAAGGCGTGAAGCGCTTCTTCGGCGATCTGTAAGGAATCTGGCATGAGACGTATTGCGGTGATGGGCGCTGCCGGGCGCATGGGCAAGAACCTGGTCGAGGCCGTGCAGCAGCGCGCGCCGCTGACCGGCCTGACCGCGGCGATCGTTCGCCCGGGCAGCACGATGATTGGCGCCGACGCCGGCGAGCTGGCCTCGCTGGGCCGTATCGGCGTGCAGTTGACCGGCAACCTGGAGCAGGTGGCGGATGAATTCGATGTGCTCATCGACTTCACCCTGCCGGACGTGATGCTGAAGAACCTGGCGTTCTGCCGCAAGGCAGGCAAGGCCATGGTCATCGGCACCACCGGCCTGAATGCCGAGCAGAAGCAGTTGCTGGTGGAGGCGGGCAAGGACATCCCGATCGTCTTCGCTTCCAACTTCAGCGTCGGCGTGAACCTGTCGTTCAAGCTGCTGGACCTGGCGGCGCGGGTGATGGGCGAAGAGGCCGACATCGAGATCATCGAGGCTCACCACCGCAACAAGGTCGACGCGCCTTCGGGCACGGCCGTGAGCATGGGTGAAGTGGTGGCCAAGGCCCTGGGGCGCGACCTGTCCAAGGTGGCGGTCTATGGCCGTGAAGGCCACACCGGCGTGCGTGAGCGCGACACCATCGGCTTCGCCACCGTGCGTGGCGGCGACGTGGTGGGCGACCACACCGTGCTGTTCGCCGCCGAAGGCGAGCGCCTGGAGATCACCCACAAGGCCTCCAGCCGCATGACCTTCGCCAAGGGCGCCGTGCGTGCTGCCCTGTGGCTGGATGGCAAGGCTGCCGGGCTGTACGACATGCAGGACGTGCTCGACCTGCATTGATCGATTGTGGGAGCTGGCTTGCCAGCGAGTTTTTGGGGGTATCAACAGCTCGCTGGCAAGCCAGCTCCCACAAGGCCTGCGTCCCGTCGCCGCACCGTGGTGCGGTCGACGGGGTTGCCGGGGGCGAAAAAGCTCGCTGGCAGGCCTGCTCCCACGTACAATTACGGCTCCAGACCCCGTTTTAACCCCGCCACGCGATTCCTTGTCGCATTCCTCTGCCTTTCAGGCTCATTGGCGGTAGATAAAAAAATCATTTTTCTGTAAGCTACAGCTTTAGTGTGTCCACTAAAAGCGCGCAGATAATTCGATGAAGAAGCGGGGTGACGTGTCTATACGTCATTCCGCTTTTTTACAACCTGCGATCGCCCTTTCAGGTTTTATTTACGGGAGGTCTTCTTGACTAAGCCAGCCATACTTGCCCTTGCTGATGGCAGCATTTTTCGCGGTGAAGCCATTGGCGCCGACGGCCAGACTGTCGGTGAGGTGGTGTTCAACACCGCAATGACCGGCTATCAGGAAATCCTTACCGATCCTTCCTATGCCCAGCAAATCGTTACCCTGACCTACCCGCACATCGGCAACACCGGCACCACCGCCGAAGACGCCGAGTCGAACCGCGTCTGGTCCGCCGGCCTGGTCATCCGTGACCTGCCACTGGTTGCCAGCAACTGGCGCAACACCCAGCCCCTGGACGAATACCTGAAGGCCAACAACGTCGTTGCCATCGCCGGTATCGACACCCGTCGCCTGACCCGCATCCTGCGTGAAAAAGGCGCCCAGAACGGCTGCATCATGGCCGGTGACAACATTTCCGAAGAAGCCGCCATCGCCGCCGCTCGCGCCTTCCCAGGCCTGAAAGGCATGGACCTGGCCAAGGAAGTGACCACCAAGCAAGCCTACCAGTGGCGCTCCAGCGTCTGGAACCTGGCCACCGACAGCCACCCGGAAATCGCCGACAGCGAACTGCCGTACCACGTGGTTGCCTACGACTACGGCGTCAAGCTGAACATCCTGCGCATGCTGGTAGAGCGCGGTTGCCGCCTGACCGTGGTACCGGCACAGACCCCTGCCGCCGACGTGCTGGCCCTCAACCCTGACGGCGTGTTCCTGTCCAACGGCCCGGGCGACCCCGCGCCATGCGACTACGCTATCCAGGCCATCAAGGAAGTGCTGGAAACCGAGATCCCGGTGTTTGGCATCTGCCTGGGTCACCAGCTGCTGGCCCTGGCCTCCGGCGCCCAGACCGTGAAGATGGGCCACGGCCACCACGGTGCCAACCACCCGGTCCAGGACCTGGACACCGGCGTCGTGATGATCACCAGCCAGAACCACGGTTTTGCCGTTGACGAGGCGACCCTGCCGAGCAACGTGCGGGCGATCCACAAGTCGCTGTTCGACGGTACCCTGCAGGGCATCGAGCGCACCGACAAGAGCGCGTTCAGCTTCCAGGGCCACCCTGAAGCCAGCCCAGGCCCGAACGACGTGGCCCCGCTGTTCGACCGCTTCATCGACGCCATGGCCAAGCGCCGCTGAGTGAAGCTGTTGGAAGCGTAACGCGCGCCGTGCAGGCCCCGCTTCAAGCGGAGACAGCCTGCCCGGCGCCGCCAAAGAATGTTCAAGGCGGCTCGCCTCAGGGCCTGCCGACTGACCTGCGGATTTGAGTGACAACCATGCCAAAACGTACAGACTTAAAAAGCATCCTGATTCTCGGCGCCGGCCCCATCGTGATCGGCCAGGCCTGTGAATTCGACTACTCCGGCGCCCAGGCCTGCAAGGCCCTGCGCGAAGAGGGCTACCGCGTCATCCTGGTGAACTCCAACCCGGCCACCATCATGACCGACCCGGACATGGCCGACGCCACCTACATCGAGCCGATCAAGTGGCAGACCGTTGCCAAGATCATCGAGAAAGAGCGTCCGGACGCCGTGCTGCCAACCATGGGTGGCCAGACCGCCCTGAACTGCGCCCTGGACCTGGAACGCGAAGGCGTGCTGGAAAAGTTCGGCGTGGAAATGATCGGTGCCAACGCCGATACCATCGACAAGGCTGAAGACCGTTCGCGTTTCGACAAGGCCATGAAGGCCATCGGCCTGGCGTGCCCGCGTTCCGGCATCGCCCACTCCATGGAAGAAGCCAACGCGGTCCTCGAGACCCTGGGCTTCCCGTGCATCATCCGTCCATCGTTCACCATGGGCGGCACCGGTGGTGGTATCGCCTACAACCGTGAAGAATTCGAAGAAATCTGCGCCCGTGGTCTGGATCTGTCGCCGACCAAGGAACTGCTGATCGACGAATCGCTGATCGGTTGGAAAGAGTACGAGATGGAAGTGGTCCGCGACAAAAAGGACAACTGCATCATCGTCTGCTCCATCGAGAACTTCGATCCGATGGGCGTGCACACCGGTGACTCGATCACCGTTGCCCCTGCACAGACCCTGACCGACAAGGAATACCAGATCCTGCGTAACGCCTCCCTGGCGGTGCTGCGCGAGATCGGCGTGGAAACCGGCGGTTCGAACGTGCAGTTCGGTATCTGCCCGAACACTGGCCGCATGGTCGTGATCGAGATGAACCCGCGTGTATCGCGTTCCTCGGCACTGGCCTCGAAAGCCACCGGCTTCCCGATTGCCAAGGTCGCGGCCAAGCTGGCTGTTGGCTACACCCTGGACGAACTGCAGAACGACATCACCGGCGGCAAGACCCCAGCGTCCTTCGAGCCGTCCATCGACTACGTCGTCACCAAGCTGCCACGCTTCGCCTTCGAGAAATTCCCGAAAGCCGATGCCCGCCTGACCACCCAGATGAAATCTGTCGGTGAAGTCATGGCCATCGGCCGTACCTTCCAGGAATCCCTGCAGAAAGCCCTGCGCGGCCTGGAAGTGGGCGTTTGCGGCCTGGACCCGAAAGTCGAGCCAAGCAACCCCGAGTTCCACAGCATTCTGAAGCGCGAACTGACCGTGCCGGGCGCCGAGCGCATCTGGTACGTGGCCGACGCCTTCCGTTCGGGCATGACCTGTGACGAAATCTTCGCCCTGACCGCCATCGACCACTGGTTCCTGGTGCAGATCGAAGACCTGATCAAGGACGAAGAGCGCGTCAAGACCCTGGGCCTGGCCGACATCGACAAGGCCCTGATGCTGAAACTCAAGCGCAAGGGCTTCTCGGACCAGCGCCTGGCCAAGCTGCTGGGTGTTACCGACAAGAACCTGCGTCGTCACCGCCACAAGCTGGAGATCTTCCCGGTCTACAAGCGCGTTGACACCTGCGCCGCCGAGTTCGCCACCGACACCGCCTACCTGTACTCCACGTACGAGGAAGAGTGCGAGGCCAACCCGTCGACCCGCGACAAGATCATGATCCTGGGCGGTGGCCCGAACCGTATCGGCCAAGGCATCGAGTTCGACTACTGCTGCGTACACGCGGCCCTGGCGCTGCGTGCCGATGGTTACGAAACCATCATGGTCAACTGCAACCCGGAAACCGTGTCCACCGACTACGACACCTCCGACCGCCTGTACTTCGAGCCGCTGACCCTGGAAGACGTGCTGGAAGTGGTACGCGTCGAGAAGCCGAAAGGCGTGATCGTCCAGTACGGCGGCCAGACCCCGCTGAAACTGGCTCGTGCCCTGGAAGAAGCCGGCGTGCCGATCATCGGCACCAGCCCTGACGCCATCGACCGCGCCGAAGACCGCGAGCGCTTCCAGCAGATGGTCCAGCGCCTGAACCTGCTGCAGCCGCCAAACGCCACTGTGCGCAGCGAAGAAGAAGCCATCCGCGCTGCCGGCGCCATCGGCTACCCGCTGGTGGTGCGCCCGTCCTACGTACTGGGCGGCCGTGCGATGGAAATCGTCTACGAACTGGACGAGCTGAAACGCTACCTGCGCGAAGCGGTGCAAGTGTCCAACGACAGCCCGGTGCTGCTGGACCACTTCCTCAACTGCGCCATCGAGATGGACGTGGACGCGGTCTGCGACGGCACCGACGTGGTGATCGGCGCGATCATGCAGCACATCGAGCAAGCCGGCGTCCACTCCGGTGACTCCGCGTGCTCGCTGCCGCCGTACTCGCTGCCTGCCCACGTGCAGGACGAAGTGCGCGAGCAGGTCAAGAAGATGGCCCTGGAACTGGGCGTGGTCGGCTTGATGAACGTGCAGCTGGCCCTGCAGGGCGACAAGATCTACGTGATCGAAGTCAACCCGCGCGCCTCGCGTACCGTACCGTTCGTGTCCAAGTGCATCGGCACTTCCCTGGCCATGATCGCTGCCCGCGTGATGGCTGGTAAAACCCTGAAAGAGCTGGGCTTCACCAAGGAAATCATTCCTAACTTCTACAGCGTGAAAGAGGCGGTCTTCCCGTTCGCCAAATTCCCTGGCGTAGACCCGATCCTGGGCCCAGAGATGAAGTCCACCGGTGAAGTCATGGGTGTCGGCGACACCTTCGGCGAAGCCTTCGCCAAGGCCCAGATGGGCGCCAGCGAAGTGCTGCCTACCGGCGGCACCGCGTTCATCAGCGTGCGTGACGACGACAAGCCACTGGTGGCCGGCGTTGCCCGCGACCTGATCGCCCTGGGCTTCGAAGTGGTTGCCACCGCTGGCACCGCGCGCGTCATCGAAGAAGCCGGCCTGAAAGTACGCCGTGTGAACAAAGTGACCGAAGGTCGCCCGCACGTGGTCGACATGATCAAGAACGACGAAGTCACCCTGATCATCAACACCACCGAAGGCCGTCAGTCGATCGCTGACTCCTACTCCATCCGTCGCAACGCGCTGCAGCACAAGATCTACTGCACCACGACCATTGCTGCTGGCGAAGCGATCTGCGAAGCGCTGAAGTTCGGTCCGGAAAAGACCGTGCGTCGCTTGCAGGATCTTCACGCAGGATTGAATGCATGAATAAATACCCCATGACCGTCCAGGGCGCTCGCGCCCTGGAGGAAGAGCATGCCCACCTGACCAAGGTCGTGCGCCCCAAGCTCAGCCAGGACATCGGCACTGCCCGTGAACTGGGTGACCTCAAGGAAAACGCCGAGTACCACGCTGCCCGCGAACAGCAGGGCATGGTCGAGGCGCGCATCCGTGACATCGAAGGCCGCCTGCAGAACGCCGTGGTCATCGACGTCACCACCATCGAGCCTACCGGCAAGGTGATCTTCGGCACGACCGTCGAGATCGCCAACGTCGAGACCGACGAGCGGGTCAAGTACCAGATCGTCGGTGAAGACGAAGCCGACATCAAGCTGGGCAAGATCTCGGTCGGCTCGCCGATCGCGCGCGCCCTGATTGCCAAGCAGGAAGGCGACGTGGTGGTGGTCAAGACGCCTGGCGGCGTTATCGAGTACGAGATTGTCGAAGTCAGCCACATTTGAAAAACGTCGCCCGTTCATGGCGGGCGCGATCATCTGGCAGCTTGCCCAGGTACTCTGGGTGGGCGGCCTGTGGTTCCTGCAACTGGGCGTGATGCCGGCGCTGACCCACATCGGGTTGGCGCCGGTGCTCATTCAGGACGTGGGCGCGCAAATGACCGCGCTGCTGGTGGGTTTCTGTGCGTTCTGTGTGGTATTGCAGGCGCTGGTGCTGATCAGTGGCCTGGGCTTTGCGGCCCTGTGGCGTGACTCGCGTGGACAGTTGCTGTCCATGGCCCTGATGGCCGCCGCGTTGTACGGCGTGGTGACCGTCGGGGCGCTCGACCCGCTGCGGTGGCAGATATTCTGTTACCTGGCGCTGGGCCTCTGCGGCCTGGCGCTGGTGTTGCAACCGGTGCCGGCCAGGGCGCGCCAGGCGCGCCACTGACCGTCGCGAACATCACTTGTAGCGATGGATGTTCGACAGCTGCTTGTTCGGCTGTGGGTTGCGGCGATAGATCAGCGCTTTCTTGCCGATGGTCTGCACCAGCTCGGCGCGGCCAGCCTTGCACAGCTCGGCAATGGTCGCGGCACGGGCTTCACGATCTTCGGAGCGAATCTCGACCTTGATCAATTCGTGGTCGACGAGTGCGCGTTCGAGTTCTTCCAGAACTCCTTCAGTCAGGCCATTGCCTGCCACAATCAGAACTGGTTTCAGATCGTGGCCAATGGATTTGTACTGTTTCTTCTGCTCGTTAGTGAGCGGCATAATCTGACCCTTAGTTTGGATTTTGCAAAAATGGCGGCCATTTTACCCGAGGGCCCGTGGATCCGCCCAATTAATCACGACCCTTATCATCGAGGTGCCCAATGGCGCGTTCCAAGACAAGCCTTGGTTGGCTGAAAGAACATTTCAACGATCCTTACGTCAAAAAGGCGCAAAAGGACGGTTATCGCTCGCGAGCGAGCTACAAACTGCTTGAAATCCAGGAAAAGTACCGCCTGATCCGTCCCGGCATGAGCGTGATCGACCTGGGCGCAGCGCCTGGTGGCTGGTCGCAGGTGACCAGTCGTCTGATTGGTGGCCAGGGCCGCCTCATCGCCTCCGACATCCTGGAAATGGACAGCATCCCGGACGTGACCTTCATACAGGGTGACTTCACCGAGGACGAGGTGCTGGCGCAGATTCTCGAGGCCGTGGGTAATTCGCACGTGGACCTTGTGATTTCGGATATGGCCCCCAATATGAGTGGTACGCCCGAAGTGGACATGCCCAAGGCGATGTTCCTGTGCGAGCTGGCGCTTGACCTGGCGACCCGCGTGCTCAAGCCTGGCGGCGATTTCGTGATCAAGATTTTCCAGGGCGAAGGGTTCGATCAATACCTCAAGGACGCCCGCAAGAAGTTCGACAAGGTGATCATGCTCAAGCCCGACTCCTCGCGTGACCGTTCCCGCGAACAGTACATGCTGGGGCGTGGTTACAAGGGCGAGTAAGGCCTGCGCCGGGCAGGTGTCGAGGTAGCCCATAGTTTTTTCCAATCGGATGGACTGCGTGGCCGGGATCGACATCGTGTAGTCTAGTTTTCACAAAGGGTTACAGACGGCACCTGCAGACAAACAGGTTATGTAGTAAGTTAAGCCGGTGATTATCATGCGAAGCACGCCTGCGCGGGTTGCGGGTAGCAGGCTTCAGAGGGTAGCGAATTGAACGATATGGCAAAGAATCTGATCCTGTGGTTGATCATTGCGGCCGTGCTGGTGACGGTGATGAACAACTTCTCCAGCCCCAATGAGCCTCAGACCCTCAACTATTCCGACTTCATCCAGCAGGTCAAGGATGGCAAGGTCGAGAAAATTACCGTTGACGGCGTGGTCATCACCGGCAAGCGCAATGATGGCGACAGCTTCAAGACCATTCGTCCGAACATTGCCGACAACGGCCTGATCGGCGACCTGGTCGACAACCACGTGGCCATCGAAGGCAAGCAGCCCGAGCAGCAGAGCATCTGGACTCAACTGCTGGTGGCGAGCTTCCCGATCCTGGTGATCATCGCGGTGTTCATGTTCTTCATGCGCCAGATGCAGGGCGGTGCGGGCGGCAAGGGCGGGCCGATGAGCTTCGGCAAGAGCAAGGCGCGCCTGCTGTCCGAAGACCAGGTCAAGACTACGTTGGCCGACGTCGCCGGTTGCGACGAAGCCAAGGAAGAAGTGGGCGAGCTGGTCGAGTTCCTGCGCGACCCGGGCAAGTTCCAGCGCCTGGGCGGTCGTATCCCGCGCGGCGTGCTGATGGTCGGCCCTCCAGGTACCGGTAAGACCCTGCTGGCCAAGGCCATCGCGGGCGAAGCCAAGGTGCCGTTCTTCACCATTTCCGGTTCGGACTTCGTGGAAATGTTCGTGGGTGTCGGTGCCAGCCGTGTGCGCGACATGTTCGAGCAGGCCAAGAAGCACGCACCCTGCATCATCTTCATCGACGAGATCGACGCCGTGGGTCGCCATCGTGGCGCCGGCATGGGTGGCGGTCACGACGAGCGTGAACAGACCCTCAACCAGTTGCTGGTGGAGATGGACGGCTTCGAGATGAATGACGGCATCATCGTCATCGCCGCGACCAACCGTCCGGACGTGCTCGACCCTGCGCTGCTGCGTCCAGGTCGTTTCGACCGCCAGGTGGTGGTTGGCCTGCCGGACATCCGCGGCCGCGAGCAGATCCTCAAGGTACACATGCGCAAGGCGCCACTGGGTGACGACGTCAACCCGGCGGTCATTGCCCGTGGCACCCCTGGCTTCTCCGGTGCGGACCTCGCCAACCTGGTCAACGAGGCCTCGCTGTTCGCTGCCCGCAATGGCAAGCGCATCGTCGAGATGAAGGAATTCGAGCTGGCGAAAGACAAGATCATGATGGGCGCCGAGCGCAAGACCATGGTCATGTCCGAGAAAGAGAAACAGAACACTGCGTACCATGAAGCCGGTCACGCCATCGTCGGCCGTATCGTGCCCGAGCACGACCCGGTCTACAAAGTGTCGATCATTCCCCGTGGCCGCGCGCTTGGCGTGACCATGTTCCTTCCCGAGGAAGACCGCTACAGCCTGTCCAAGCGTGCGCTGATCAGCCAGATCTGCTCGCTGTACGGCGGCCGTATCGCCGAGGAAATGACCCTGGGCTTCGACGGTGTCACCACCGGCGCGTCCAACGACATCATGCGTGCCAGCCAGATTGCCCGGAACATGGTCACCAAGTGGGGCCTGTCCGAGAAGCTGGGCCCATTGCTGTACGCCGAAGACGAAGACCAGGGCTTCCTGGGTCGTGGCGGCGGCGGTGCCAACTCCAGCGTCTCGGGTGAAACCGCGAAGATGATCGACCTGGAAGTGCGCAGCATCATCGACCAGTGCTACGGCACGGCGAAGCAGATCCTCACCGATAACCGCGACAAGCTGGACGCCATGGCGGACGCCTTGATGAAGTACGAGACCATCGATGCCGATCAGATCGACGACATCATGGCTGGCCGCACGCCGCGCGAACCGCGTGACTGGTCGGGCGGCTCAGGCTCTACCGGCACCCCAGTGCCGCGGGACGACCGTCCCGAGAGCCCGATCGGCGGTCCTGCAGCTCAACACTAAGGCCTGACATGACTTCACAGCAGTACCCAACCCGGTTGCCTTGCGGCAACCGGGTTCTTGATTTAAGCCGTACCCATGTCATGGGTATCCTCAATGTCACCCCCGATTCCTTCTCCGATGGCGGCCGGTTCAACCAGCTCGACGTGGCCCTGCGCCACGCCGAAGCCATGGTGGCGGCCGGGGCCACGCTGATCGACGTCGGTGGCGAGTCCACCCGGCCCGGTGCGCGCGTGGTCACCCCGCTCGAAGAGCTGGAGCGCGTGGCGCCGGTGGTGGAAGCCATCGCCCGGGAAATCGACGTGATCATCTCGGTGGACACCTCCACGCCTGCCGTCATGCGCGAGACGGCGCGGGTAGGCGCCGGGCTGATCAACGACGTGCGCTCGCTGCAGCGTGACGGCGCCCTGGATGCCGCGGCCGCCACCGGCCTGCCGGTGTGCCTGATGCACATGCTGGGCGAGCCCGGCAACATGCAGGACGACCCTCACTACCATGACCTGGTGGGCGAGGTGACCCAGTTCCTCGACGAGCGTATGCAGGCTTGTGCGGCGGCGGGTATCCCGGCCGAGCGCATCATCCTCGACCCGGGCTTCGGCTTTGCCAAGACCCACGAGCACAATCTCAGCCTGTTCAAGCACATGCAGGCCCTGGAAGCCCTTGGGCGGCCCCTGTTGGTGGGTGTGTCGCGCAAGAGCATCGTGGGCCTGGCGTTGGGCCGGCCGGTGTCTGAACGCCTCTACGGCAGCCTGGCGCTGGCAGCGCTGGCCATGTTCAAGGGCGCAAGGATCCTTCGCGTGCACGACGTGGCGGAAACCGCCGACGTCGTACGCATGATCACAGCGGTAGAAACCGCTGAATAAGAATGACGGAGCACACATGAGCAGAAAATATTTTGGCACCGACGGCATCCGCGGTCGTGTCGGGGAATACCCCATTACGCCTGACTTCATGCTCAAGCTGGGCTGGGCCGCCGGCATGGCCTTCCGCAAGATGGGCGCCTGCCGCGTACTGGTCGGCAAGGACACGCGCATCTCCGGCTACATGTTCGAATCGGCCCTGGAAGCCGGCTTGTCGGCCGCTGGCGCCGACGTGATGCTGCTGGGCCCGATGCCGACACCGGCCATCGCCTACCTGACCCGCACCTTCCACGCCGAAGCCGGCATCGTCATCAGTGCCTCGCACAACCCCCATGACGACAATGGCATCAAGTTCTTCTCGGGCCAGGGCACCAAGCTGCCCGACGAGATCGAGTTGATGATCGAGGAGCTGCTGGACGCGCCGATGACCGTCGCCGAGTCGAGCAAGCTGGGCAAGGTGTCGCGCATCAACGACGCCGCCGGCCGCTACATCGAGTTCTGCAAGAGCAGCGTGCCCACCAGCACCGACTTCGCCGGCCTGAAGCTGGTGATCGACTGTGCCCACGGTGCCACCTACAAGGTTGCCCCCAACGTGTTCCGCGAGCTGGGCGCCCAGGTCACCGTGCTGTCGGCAGCGCCCGATGGCCTGAACATCAACGACAACTGCGGCTCCACCCACATGGAGGCCCTGCAGGCCGCCGTGCTGGTCGGCCACGCCGACCTGGGCATCGCCTTCGACGGCGACGGCGACCGCGTGCTGATGGTCGACCACACGGGCGCCATCGTCGACGGTGACGAGCTGCTGTTCATCATCGCCCGCGACCTGCACGAGCGCGGCAAGCTGCATGGCGGCGTGGTCGGCACGCTGATGAGCAACCTGGGCCTGGAGCTGGCCCTGGAAGAGCTGTCGATTCCGTTCACCCGCGCCAACGTCGGCGACCGCTACGTGATGGCCGAGCTCAAGGAGCGTGAATGGCAACTGGGTGGCGAGAACTCCGGCCACATCGTCTGCTGCCAGCACACCACCACGGGTGACGCGATCATCGCCGCGCTGCAGGTGCTGTTGTCGCTCAAGCGTCGTGACGAAACCCTGGCCCACGCCCGCCATGGCCTGCGCAAGTGCCCGCAGGTGCTGCTCAACGTGCGTTTCGCCGGTGGCGACGTGAACCCCATCGAGCACCCTTCGGTGCAGCAGGCGTGCGAGCGCGTGACCCACGCCATGGCCGGTCGCGGGCGCGTGTTGCTGCGCAAATCCGGCACCGAGCCGCTGGTACGGGTGATGGTCGAAGGCGACGACGAAAAGACCGTGCACGGCTATGCCGAAGAGCTCGCGAAGGTCGTTAGTGAAGTTTGCGCTTGATACGGCTTGCCAGTAGTCGCTTCGTTGGGTAACATCTGCGCCCACTTTGACCGACGAGGTACAGCATGCGTCGCCCTATGGTAGCTGGTAACTGGAAAATGCACGGTACCCGCGCCAGCGTCGCTGAGCTGCTCAAGGGCCTTGTAGATGAGGCCCTGCCTGGCGGTGTTGATGTGGTGGTATTTCCACCCGCCCTGCACGTCGAACGAGTGATCGACGGCCTGCAAGGTGCATCGATTGAAGTAGGTGCGCAGAACTGCGCAACGCAAACCGGGCAAGGCGCCCTGACCGGCGAGGTTTCGTCGACTCAGTTGGCTGATGCCGGTTGCAAGCTTGTGTTGATCGGTCACTCCGAACGCCGCCAGATCATCGGCGAGCAGGACGAAGTGCTGGTTCGCAAGTTCGAGGCGGCTCAGGCAGGTGGCCTGGTTCCGGTGCTCTGCATCGGCGAGACCCTGGCAGAGCGCGAAGCCGGCAAGACCCTGGAAGTGGTAGGGCGCCAGCTGAGCAGTGTCATTGATGCCCTGGGCATCGGTGCCTTCGCCAACGCAGTGATCGCTTATGAGCCTGTATGGGCCATCGGCACTGGTCTGACGGCAACGCCAGAGCAGGCGCAGGATGTGCACGCAGCCATTCGTGCTCAACTGGCAACAGAGAATTCTGAAGTCGCGCAAGGTGTGCGGCTTCTATACGGCGGCAGCGTGAAGGCGGCCAATGCGGCTGAGCTGTTCGGCATGCCGGATATCGATGGGGGGCTCATTGGTGGAGCCTCCTTGAATGCAGATGAGTTCGGTGCGATCTGTCGCGCCGCGGGAAACTGAGAAGATGCTGGAAACAGTCGTAGTCGTGTTTCATCTGCTGGCTGCCCTGGGTGTAGTTGCCCTGGTTTTGCTGCAGCAGGGTAAAGGTGCGGACGCTGGCGCGTCTTTCGGAGCAGGTGCATCAAATACTGTGTTCGGAAGCCAAGGTTCCTCTACCTTTCTTAGTAAGTTTACTGCTATACTTGCCGCAGGTTTCTTCATAACCAGCTTGGGGTTAGGATACTTTGCTAAAGAGAAGGCTCACCAGCTGACTCAAGTAGGGTTACCCACTCCGGCAGCAGTTGAAGCGCCAAAGCAAAAGCCGGCCTCAGATGATGTACCGGTGCTTCAAGAGCAAAAGACTGATGTGAATTCCACTGACGTACCTCCCGCTCAAGAGCAGAAGTAAAAGGGTTTCAAACGTAGTATTGCCGAGGTGGTGGAATTGGTAGACACGCAACCTTGAGGTGGTTGTGCCCATAGGGTGTAGGGGTTCGAGTCCCCTTCTCGGTACCATTTATTCAGGAGAGCCCGCAACAGCGGGCTTTCTTGTCGGTGGAAGTGTGCGATTGACCCAAAAGGGTATCAGACGTATACTTTTGCCCCAGCTTTGTCGCGGGATGGAGCAGTCTGGTAGCTCGTCGGGCTCATAACCCGAAGGTCGTTGGTTCAAATCCAGCTCCCGCAACCAGTTTTACTGGAGCCCCTTTTACAGGGGCTTTTTGTTAGCTGAAAAGATCATAGCGCCGGTATTCAACGGCGTTTCAGGGATGGGCGCTTCGCCCATTTTTTATTTGCATAAGCATGCACGAGGGGGTTCAGGTGTCGAGCAAGCTAGAACAGTTGCAGGCCTTGCTGGCCCCGGTGGTCGTGGCCCTAGGCTATGAATGCTGGGGTATCGAGTTCTCGGCTCAAGGCCGTCACTCAATGTTGCGCATTTATATCGACAAAGAAGGCGGTGTGCTGGTGGATGACTGCGCCATTGTCAGTCGTCAGGTCAGCGGGGTGCTTGATGTTGAAGACCCTATCGCTGTCGAGTACACCCTTGAAGTCTCTTCTCCTGGCATGGAACGCCCGCTGTTCACCCTTGAACAGTTCGCCAAGTATGCCGGGGACCAAGTGAAGATCAAGCTGCGCTCTCCCTTTGAAGGGCGTCGCAACTTTCAGGGCCTTCTCCGCGGGGTGGAGGAGCAGGACGTCGTGGTGCAGGTTGATGACCATGAGTTCCTGCTGCCGATCGATATGATCGACAAGGCCAACATTATTCCCAGTTTTGACTGAGACGTGCCAGATACTGCGGATCCCGCGGATCCAATGGCTTGCGAAAGGCGAGGCGTACGATGAGCAAAGAAGTACTGCTGGTTGTTGAGTCGGTATCCAACGAAAAGGGTGTACCGGCCGGCGTAATATTCGAAGCGCTGGAGATTGCTCTGGCAACCGCTACCAAGAAGCGCTTCGAAGATGAAGTGGACCTGCGTGTGGAAATCAACCGCCACACCGGTGCCTATGAAACTTTCCGTCGCTGGGCAGTGGTCGAGGATGAAGACCTGGACGACCCGGCGATCGAGCTGGCCGTTGACCAGGCCCAGGCCAAGAAGCCGGGCGCCGTCGCCGGCGACGTGATCGAAGAGAAGATCGAATCGATCGAATTCGGTCGCATTGCAGCACAGACTGCCAAGCAGGTGATCGTCCAGAAAGTTCGTGAAGCAGAGCGCGCCCAAGTGGTTGACGCCTATCGCGAGCGCCTGGGCGAGATCATCTCCGGTACTGTTAAGAAGGTTACCCGTGACAACGTCATCGTGGACCTTGGCAACAACGCCGAAGCCCTGCTGGCCCGCGAGGACATCATTTCTCGCGAAACTTTCCGGGTAGGTGTGCGCCTGCGCGCCCTGCTCAAGGAAATCCGCACCGAGAACCGCGGTCCGCAGCTGATCCTGTCGCGTACAGCGCCGGAAATGCTGATCGAACTGTTCCGCATCGAAGTGCCGGAAATTGCCGAAGGCCTGATCGAAGTGATGGCTGCGTCCCGTGACCCGGGTTCGCGCGCCAAGATTGCGGTCCGCTCCAAGGACAAACGCATCGACCCACAAGGTGCCTGCATCGGTATGCGCGGTTCGCGCGTCCAGGCGGTATCGGGTGAATTGGGCGGTGAGCGTGTGGATATCGTCCTGTGGGATGACAACCCTGCGCAGTTCGTGATCAACGCGATGTCCCCAGCTGAAGTGGCGGCGATCATTGTCGACGAGGATGCCCATGCAATGGACATCGCTGTCGGCGCTGACAATCTGGCTCAGGCCATTGGTCGTGGTGGTCAGAACGTACGTTTGGCCAGCCAGCTGACTGGCTGGACCCTGAACGTGATGACCGAATCGGACATCCAGGCTAAGCAGCAAGCAGAAACCGGCGACATCCTGCGCAACTTCATCGACGAGCTGGAAGTCGACGAAGAGCTGGCACAGGTGCTGGTTGATGAAGGCTTCACCAGCCTGGAAGAGATTGCCTACGTACCGTTGGAAGAAATGCTCAACATCGACGGCTTTGACGAGGACATCGTCAACGAGCTTCGCGCTCGTGCCAAGGATCGCCTGTTGACCAAAGCCATCGCTACAGAGGAAAAGCTGGCAGACGCCCATCCGGCCGAAGACCTGCTCTCGCTTGAGGGTATGGACAAGGATTTGGCGATGGAACTGGCGGTGCGCGGCGTAATTACCCGCGAAGACCTGGCCGAGCAGTCTATTGATGATCTGCTCGACATCGACGGCATTGACGATGATCGTGCCGGCAAGTTGATCATGGCCGCCCGAGCCCACTGGTTCGAGTAAGTAGGCGCGGCCTGAGGAGAGAAGTGCATGACGCAAGTCACGGTGAAAGAACTGGCCACAGAGGTCGCCGCACCGGTAGAGCGCCTGTTACAGCAGATGCGTGAGGCAGGTCTGCCACACACCGACGCCGGACAAGTTGTGACCGATAATGAGAAGCAGGCTCTGCTGGCTCATTTGAAAAGCAGCCACAAGGCTAAAGCGGAAGAACCACGCAAGATCACCTTGCAGCGCAAGACCACCAGCACCCTGCGTGTGGCTGGCAGCAAGAGCATCAGCGTAGAAGTACGCAAGAAGAAAGTATTCGTGCAGCGCAGCCCTGAAGAAATTCAGGCCGAGCAGAAGCGCGAGCTGGAAGAGCGCCGTGCAGCCGAGAACGCTGCGCGTCAGAAAGCCGAACAGGAAGCTGCCCGTCAGCGTGCCGAAGAAGAAGCACGCCGTCCTGCCGCGCCTGCGTCGGCTGCTGCCCCGGCACCTGCCGTGGAAGCGCCTGCCGCCGCTGCCGATGTAGCCGTTGCCCCTGCGCCGGTTGCCGACCGCAAGAAAGACGAGCCGCGTCGCCCGGACAAACCGCGCAACGACGACAGCCGCCGCAACGATGGCGAGCGCAAGAACGCGCCGCATCGTGCTTCGGTCAAGGAAAAAGAGAAGGCGCCGACTCCACGTGCCGCCCCACGCACCACCGACGAGGAAAGCGATGGCTTCCGTCGTGGCGGTCGTGGCAAGGGCAAGCTGAAGAAGCGCAACGCCCACGGCTTCCAGAACCCTACCGGTCCTGTGATTCGTGACGTGCAGATTGGCGAGACCATCACTGTCGGCGACCTGGCCGCGCAGATGTCGGTGAAAGCTGCCGAAGTCATCAAGTTCATGTTCAAGCTGGGTACCCCGGCCACCATCAACCAGGTACTGGACCAGGAAACTGCCCAGCTGGTTGCTGAAGAACTGGGCCACAAGGTGACCCTGGTCAGCGACACCGCCCTGGAAGACTCCCTGGCCGAATCGCTGAAGTTCGAAGGTGAGGCGTTCTCCCGTGCCCCAGTCGTGACCGTAATGGGCCACGTTGACCACGGTAAGACCTCGCTGCTGGACTACATCCGTCGTGCCAAGGTAGCTGCTGGCGAAGCCGGTGGTATCACCCAGCACATCGGTGCGTACCACGTTGAAACCGACCGTGGCATGGTGACCTTCCTCGACACCCCTGGCCACGCCGCGTTTACCGCCATGCGTGCCCGTGGTGCCAAGGCTACCGACATCGTGATCCTGGTCGTTGCTGCCGACGACGGCGTGATGCCGCAGACCATCGAAGCCGTTCAGCACGCCGTTGCTGCTGGCGTGCCGCTGGTTGTCGCAGTGAACAAGATCGACAAGCCGGGTGCAGACCTGGACCGTATCCGCAGCGAGCTGTCGGTACACGGCGTGACCTCGGAAGACTGGGGTGGTGACACTCCATTCGTACCGGTCTCGGCGAAGATGGGTACTGGCGTCGACGAGCTGCTGGAAGCTGTCCTGCTGCAAGCCGAAGTACTGGAACTGAAGGCAACCCCATCGGCCCCTGGCCGTGGTGTTGTGGTTGAATCGCGCCTGGACAAGGGCCGCGGCCCGGTTGCCACCGTGCTGGTTCAAGACGGTACCCTGCGCCAAGGCGACATGGTGCTGGTCGGTTCGAACTACGGCCGTGTACGTGCCATGCTCGACGAGAACGGCAAGCCGATCAAGGAAGCAGGTCCGGCCATTCCGGTCGAGATCCTGGGCCTGGACGGTACCCCGGACGCTGGCGACGAGATGAGCGTGGTTGCCGACGAGAAGAAAGCCCGTGAAGTGGCTCTGTTCCGTCAAGGCAAGTTCCGCGAAGTCAAGCTGGCCCGCGCCCACGCTGGCAAGCTGGAAAACATCTTCGAGAACATGGGCCAGGAAGAGAAGAAGACGCTCAACATCGTCCTCAAATCCGACGTCCGTGGTTCGCTGGAAGCTTTGCAGGGCGCTCTGAACGGCCTGGGCAACGACGAAGTGCAAGTGCGCGTGGTCGGTGGCGGCGTCGGTGGTATCACCGAATCCGATGCCAACCTGGCACTGGCCTCCAATGCAGTACTGTTCGGCTTCAACGTGCGTGCCGATGCCGGCGCGCGCAAGATCGTCGAGCAGGAAGGTCTGGATATGCGTTACTACAACGTGATCTACGACATCATTGAAGACGTCAAGAAAGCCCTGACCGGTATGCTCGGCAGCGACGTTCGCGAGAACATCCTGGGCATCGCCGAAGTGCGTGACGTGTTCCGTTCGCCGAAGTTCGGTGCTATCGCAGGTTGCATGGTCGTCGAAGGTACCGTTTACCGGAACCGTCCGATCCGTGTACTGCGCGAAGACATCGTTATCTTCGAAGGCGAGCTGGAATCGCTGCGTCGCTTCAAGGACGACGCCTCGGAAGTCCGTGCCGGCATGGAATGCGGTATCGGCGTGAAGAGCTACAACGACGTCAAGGTCGGCGACAAGATCGAAGTCTTCGAGAAGGTCCAAGTGGCTCGTACGCTCTAACACGCGAGCTAGAGGAGTGCACCGGGTTCGCCCGGGCACTCTAAACGCAACGCCCGGTCCGGCTCTTCGCCTGGCCGGGCGTTTGCCGCTTCAGTTACAGGTAAGAATTCATGGCAAAAGAATACAGCCGTACCCAGCGCATCGGCGACCAGATGCAACGCGAGCTGGCGCAACTGATCCGCCGTGAGGTCAAGGACCCGCGCGTGGGCCTGGTGACCATCACTGCCGTCGACGTCAGCCGCGACGTGGGCCATGCCAAGGTGTTCATCACCGTCATGGGCCAGGACAGCGCCGAGGACATCAAGCAGACCATCAAGGTGCTGAACTCTGCCGCAGGCTTCCTGCGCGTGCACCTGGGCAAGGAAATGAAGCTGCGCAGCGTGCCGCAACTGCACTTCCACTACGACGAAAGCGTCACCCGTGGTGCCCAGCTTTCCGCGCTGATCGAGCGTGCCGTGGCCGAAGACAGCCAGCACCAGGACGCCGACAGCAAACCAGGCACCGAGGAGTAAGCGGTGGCTCAGGTCAAGCGTATCCGTCGTAACGTCAGCGGCATCATCCTGCTGGACAAGCCGTTGGGCTTCACTTCCAACGCCGCCCTGCAGAAGGTCCGCTGGCTGCTCAATGCCGAGAAGGCCGGCCACACCGGCAGCCTCGACCCCCTGGCCACCGGCGTGCTGCCGCTGTGCTTCGGCGAGGCCACCAAGTTCTCGCAATACCTGCTCGATTCCGACAAGGGCTACGAGACCGTCATGCAGATGGGCCAGACCACCACCACGGCAGACGCCGAGGGTGAGGTTTTGCGCACTCGAGATGTAACCGTTTGTCGCGGCGACATCGAAGCCGTTTTGCCACAATTTCGTGGTGAAATCAGTCAGATACCGCCGATGTACTCCGCCCTCAAGCGTGATGGCCAGCCGCTTTACAAGCTGGCACGTGCAGGGGAAGTAGTGGAGCGCGAAGCGCGTTCTGTTACTATTGACCGGCTGGAATTGCTCGCCTTCGATGAGACCCGCGCACGGTTGTCGGTAGGGTGCTCCAAAGGCACCTACATCCGTACCCTGGTGGAGGACATCGGCGAGCAGTTGGGTTGCGGCGCGTACGTTGCAGAACTGCGTCGCACCCAGGCTGGCCCGTTCACGTTGGCCCAGACGGTCACCCTCGAGGAACTCGAGCGCGTGCATGCCGAAGGTGGCAACGAGGCGGTGGACCAGTTCCTGATGCCTTCTGACAGCGGCCTGCTGGATTGGCCCCTGTTGCAGTTCTCCGAGCACAGTGCGTTCTACTGGCTGCACGGGCAACCGGTTCGCGCCCCCGACGCGCCGAAATTCGGCATGGTGCGGGTGCAGGATCACAACGGTCGCTTCATCGGTATCGGTGAAGTGAGCGAAGACGGGCGCATCGCGCCACGTCGACTGATTCGGTCAGAATGACCGAACGAGGGTGGCTGTTAACAGGCACGGTTATCCCTCACTTTTAAATACGAGGATTTGTCCTCGGCCTGTTGGAAAGCCGGTCAAACGGTTTTCCTTAGTAATGGAGATGCCTCATGGCACTTAACGTTGAAGAAAAAGCAAAGATCGTTGGTGAGTTCCAGCAAGCCGCTGGCGACACTGGTTCGCCAGAAGTGCAAGTTGCACTGCTGACTGCCAACATCAACAAGCTGCAAGGCCACTTCAAGGCCAACGGCAAAGACCACCACTCGCGTCGTGGCCTGATCCGTATGGTTAACCAGCGTCGTAAGCTGCTGGACTACCTGAAGGGCAAAGACACCACTCGTTACAGCGCCCTGATCGGCCGTCTGGGTCTGCGTCGCTAATAGCGGCCCGGGCTTGTGGTGTGCGCGGCGTGTTGCCTCCGTCGAACCCGGCGCCTGGCGCCGGAGCTGACGAACACGCCGTGCGTATCAATGAGGTTGGTTGACTGTCCTGTATCGGCGCCTAGGCGCTGATGCAGGGCAGGCTTCCAGCCTCAAGTTTTATCTGGACTGCCAAAAGGGGCCGATTCCCCTTGCTGCCCAAGAATTTCGCAAGAAACCAGTTCCCCCAGAGCCATTGAAGAAGGTAGGAAACCGTGAACCCGGTAATCAAGAAGTTCCAGTTCGGTCAATCGACCGTAACCCTCGAGACTGGCCGTATTGCCCGTCAAGCCTCCGGCGCCGTGCTGGTCACCGTCGACAACGACGTCACCGTGCTGGTCACCGTGGTAGGTGCCAAGCAAGCTGATCCAGGCAAGGGCTTCTTCCCCCTGTCCGTGCACTACCAGGAAAAGACCTACGCCGCCGGCAAGATCCCTGGTGGTTTCTTCAAGCGTGAAGGCCGTCCTTCCGAGAAAGAGACCCTGACCTCGCGCCTGATCGACCGTCCGATCCGCCCGCTGTTCCCTGAAGGCTTCATGAACGAAGTCCAGGTGGTCTGCACCGTGGTGTCCACCAGCAAGAAGACCGATCCGGACATCGCTGCGATGATCGGTACCTCGGCAGCCCTGGCCATCTCCGGTATTCCTTTCGAAGGCCCGATCGGCGCCGCGCGCGTTGCTTTCCACGAAAGCACCGGCTACCTGCTGAACCCAACCTACGAGCAACTGGCTGCCTCGAGCCTGGACATGGTCGTTGCCGGTACCTCCGACGCCGTGCTGATGGTTGAATCGGAAGCCAAGGAGCTGACCGAAGACCAGATGCTGGGCGCCGTGCTGTTCGCCCACGACGAATTCCAGGCGGTCATCAAGGCTGTCAAGGAACTGGCTGCCGAAGCTGCCAAGCCTACCTGGGCCTGGGCTCCTCAAGCCGAAGCCACCGAACTGCTGGGCGCTATCCGTGCCGAGTTCGGCGCTGCCATCTCCGACGCCTACACCATCACCGTCAAGGCCGACCGTTACGCTCGCCTGGGCGAGCTGAAGGACCAGGTCGTTGCCAAGCTGTCCGGTGAAGAAGGCCAGCCTTCGGCCAGCGACGTCAAGGCTGCCTTCGGCGAGATCGAATACCGCACCGTGCGCGAGAACATCGTCAACGGCAAGCCACGTATCGACGGCCGCGACACCAAGACTGTGCGCCCGCTGAACATCGAAGTCGGCGTGCTGCCGAAGACCCACGGTTCGGCCCTGTTCACCCGTGGCGAAACCCAGGCCCTGGTCGTTGCGACCCTGGGTACTGCCCGTGACGCCCAGCTGCTGGACACCCTGGAAGGCGAGAAGAAAGACCCCTTCATGCTGCACTACAACTTCCCTCCGTTCTCGGTGGGCGAGTGTGGTCGCATGGGCGGCGCTGGTCGTCGTGAAATCGGTCACGGCCGCCTGGCTCGTCGTTCGGTACAGGCCATGCTGCCAGCCGCCGACGTGTTCCCGTACACCATCCGCGTGGTGTCGGAAATCACCGAGTCCAACGGTTCCAGCTCCATGGCTTCGGTGTGCGGTGCATCCCTGGCCCTGATGGACGCCGGTGTACCGATGAAGGCACCGGTTGCCGGTATCGCCATGGGCCTGGTTAAAGAAGGCGAGAAGTTCGCCATCCTGACCGACATCCTGGGTGACGAAGACCACCTGGGCGACATGGACTTCAAGGTGGCCGGTACTGCCAAGGGCGTTACCGCCCTGCAGATGGACATCAAGATCAACGGCATCACCGAAGAGATCATGGAAATCGCCCTGGGCCAGGCCCTGGAAGCGCGCCTGAACATCCTCGGCCAGATGAACCAGATCATTGGCCAGTCGCGTACCGAGCTGTCGGAAAACGCGCCTACCATGATCGCCATGAAGATCGACACCGACAAGATCCGTGACGTCATCGGTAAAGGCGGTGCCACCATTCGCGCCATCTGCGAAGAGACCAAGGCTTCGATCGACATCGAAGACGATGGCTCGATCAAGATCTTCGGCGAAACCAAGGACGCGGCCGAGGCTGCCAAGCAGCGCGTGCTGTCGATCACTGCCGAGGCCGAGATCGGCAAGATCTACGTGGGCAAGGTCGAGCGTATCGTCGACTTCGGCGCCTTCGTCAACATCCTGCCTGGCAAGGACGGTCTGGTTCACATTTCGATGCTGAGCGACGCTCGCGTAGAGAAAGTGACCGACATCCTGAAAGAAGGCCAGGAAGTTGAAGTACTGGTGCTGGACGTGGACAACCGCGGCCGTATCAAGCTGTCCATCAAGGACGTAGCTGCAGCAAAAGCTTCCGGCGTTTAATTAGCCGATAGCAGAAAAGGGCCCTTCGGGGCCCTTTTTTTATGCCCCCAGCTACCCCACGGACCGCCTTTGACCTTGATCCCGTGCGGCCTTTGATCTTGATTGTGTGCCCCATAAAGCGCCAGGGCCGACTGGAGGCGTTGGCCGAGCGGTCCACGGCGTAGCCGGGGAAGACGGAACCGGAGGCGCTTCTATTCCGGGCCGTCGGCCGCTTGGACGACGCCGGAGGGAGGGGACCCGTAGCGAAGCGTAGGGACCAAGCAGGGGCAAGCCTTTTTTGCTTATTTTTTGTCTGGGCCGGCACACCGGGCGTTTGACAAAAAGTGAGCCGGCGTAAGGCCGGAAAGGTGATTCTGCATCACCCTCGGTAATGGATAAGCGCTTGGATTCTGTATCCTGCTTCGGCGATTTCGAACATATCCATTTTCGTGGTGCGACCACCGACTGTTTCGCCCTTACGTGAACTGACCCCCGAATGTTGGACACCTGACCTCGCCGGAGGGTGTTCAATGACGAAGTACGACCGATCGCTCAAACAATCACTGATTGAGGAATGTCTGTCTGCGGGCAGTGTTCATGAGGTGGCAATCAAGCATGGCCTGAGCCCATCGATCCTGCGCCGCTGGGTCAAAGGCTATGAGACGCACGGCGCCGCAGGTTTGGCTGCCAAATACAGCCACTACGATGCCCAGTTCAAAATGAAGGTGTTGCAGTGCATCGAGCAAGAGGGGCTGTCAACCCAGCAAGCGTGCATACGGTTTGATATCCGCGGCCCGAGCAGCATCAGGCAATGGAAAACGCGGTACGATGCAGGCGGAATTGAAGCACTTCAATCGCATCGTCACCGAGAGCCCAGCGTGTCCCGCAAAACCTCCAAAGCACCCACAGTAAGTCCTGAGAACCATGCGGACGCTGACCTGACACCTGAGCAAATGCTCAAGGAGCTGGCCTATCTGCGCGCCGAGAATGCCTATCTAAAAAAGCTCGATGCCTTGATCCAGGCGGATCCTCGGACTGCGCAATCAAAAAAACGCAGGCCGTCCAAGGATTGAGGCAGGTATATCCACTTGCTTTGCTGCTTCGTGCTGCCGGGTTGGCGCGCAGCACCTTCTACTACCAAGGCAAGGCACTGCTGACTGACAAGCATTCTGATCTGAAAGACCGCATACGCAGCGTCTATCACAAGCATCGAGGGCGCTACGGCTATCGCCGCATCACCGCAGCCCTTGGGCGCACTGGTGAGTCGGTCAATCACAAGAAGGTGCAGCGTCTGATGCAGTTGATGGGCCTAAAATCGCTGATCAGGGTGAAGAAGTACCGTTCTTATCGGGGCGATGAGGGGCTTGCCTCACGTAATCTGCTTAAGCGCGAATTCAAGGCAGAAGCCCCCAACCAGAAATGGGCGACCGATGTGACGGAGTTCAACGTAAGAGGGCAGAAGTTGTTTCTTTCGCCTGTGATGGACCTGTACAACGGAGAAATCCTGGCTTACCAGACCAACCGCCGCCCTGAGTTCAATATGGTTTCGAGCATGTTGGAGCAAGCTTTTGGGCGGCTTAATCAAGGTGACAAACCGATCCTGCACTCTGATCAAGGCTGGCAGTACCGCCAGCCGACCTACCGGCACATGCTGGCCGAAAAAAACATTGAGCAGAGCATGTCGCGCAAGGGCAATTGTCTGGACAACGCCGCCATGGAAAGCTTTTTCGGCACGCTCAAGAGTGAGTTCTTCTACCTGGAATCTTTTGAGAGCGTGGAGCAACTGGCATCAGGGCTAGAGAGCTACATCGACTACTACAACCAGGAACGCATAAGCCTCAGATTGAATGGCTTGAGTCCGGTACAATTTCGGACCCAAGCACGGAAACACTAACCCTTGTCCAACATTAGGGGGTCAGTTCAACGGCGAGTAACTTTTTGGCAGTCGCCCCAAAAAGTCACCAAAAAGGGCTTGCCCCTGCTTGGGCCCTCCGCTGCGCTGCGGGTCCCCTCCTTCCGGCGTCGCCCAGGCGGCAAACGGCCCCCGCTATAGAAGCTGGCGGGTTGCCGTTTCCTTCGGCTGCGCCGAAGGGCCCTGCGGGCTGCCGCCTGGTCAACGCCTCCAGTCGGCCCGGGCGCTTTACGGGGCATACAATCAAGATCAAGAGCCAGATCAACAGCAGATCACAAGCAGATCACAAGCAAAGGCAAGGTGGGTGGGTGCAGGCGGTTAGCCTTTACCCAGTTCTTTAGCGGACATGCAACTTGCACGCGGTTTTTGCTGCGAGCATGCAGAATGCACGAACAGCAAAAACGAAGAGTTTTTTAAGGTGTTGATTTTAAAGGATTTTATTTAATCATCAGGTTGGCACACGCCCTGCAACGGTATAGCTAACCCTGCAGCCAGGCATGCCTTGGCGCAGACTTCTCGAAAAACAGGAGTGACTCGTATGAAAAAGTTCGCTATTGCTGCCGCTACTGCCACCGCCCTGACCCTGGCCATGGGTAACTTCGCGTATGCCGCCACTGCGAGTGAAACCGCAGCCAAGACCGAACAGGCCGGTTCCGACACCTGGATCACCACCAAGGTGAAAGCCAACCTGCTGACCGAGAAAGGCATTCCTGGTAGCGACATCACCGTCGAGACCAACCAAGGCGTGGTAACCCTGGCTTCGAAGGCAGGCACTACCCTGACCTCGGCACAGAAAACCACCGCGGTGAACATCGCCAAGCACACCAAGCACGTCAAGTCCGTGTCGGCTGACGCGCTGGAAACCCAATAATCGATTCATGCGACGGGCACACGGACTGTGCCCACTCAAAGCCCCGGCCGTGTGCCGGGGCTTTTTTTTGTGGGTCAGGTCAATCCGCTTCCAGGTGCAGGTTGGTGACCACGGTGCCGTCTTTCTGGGCATCGCTGATGATGGTGTCGATCAGGAACACCTTCTCGTCCGGCAACTGGCCTTTGTCCACCAGGAAGGCCTTGATGGCCGCCGAACGAGCCTGGCCCAGGGTGCGCAGCAGCTGCTCGTCCGTGCTCCAGGACTTGATGACCGCGTCACGCAGGTTGGCATCGCGCTGTTTCTTCTCCAGCTGATCCCACTCGGCAGGTGGCGCCTGATTGAGGCGGGTGCGGTAGATGGCCGGCAGCATGGGGGCTTTCTCGTCTTCGGGCACCACCAGCAGCGAGGCCTGGGCGGGCACCTTGTCGCCGCGCCGCTGGAGGATCTTGAAGTAGGTGGCCTGGTATTCACGCTCCAGGCGCTGCTGGGCCACCAGCGGGCCGTCGCTGCTGGGTGCCGCGCCGCCTTCCACTTCCAGGTGCAGGCCGGGGCGGGCCTTCATGCCGGCTGCCAGCTTCAGCAGGTTGTCCTGGGCGCTGGGGGTCAGGTCACTGGCGCCGGGGGCGAAGGCGATGTTGCTGAGGTCTGCCGAATCGCCACCGCTCACCAGCCCGCCCAGCAACTTGAAGGGCGCGGCCACGGCCTTGACCACCAGGTTGCGCAGGGTCTGCCACACGATAGGCATCACGCTGAACTGCGGGTTGTTGAGGTCGCCGGTGATCGGCAGCTCGATGTTGATCTGGCCGTTGACGTCCTTGAGCAGGGCCACCGCCAGCTTCACCGGCAGGCTCACGGCGTCGGGGCTGTCGACTTTCTCGCCCAGCTCCAGTTGGTCCACCAGCACTTTGTTCTCGGCCTTTAGCTGGCCCTTGGTGATCACGTAGTGCAGTTGCAGGTTCATCCGCCCCTTGCGGATGCGGTAGCCGGCGAATTTACCGGAGTAGGGCGTCAGCGTGGTCAGTTCCAGGCGGTTGAAGCGCGTGTCGATGTCCAGGCTGGCCATGGGGTCGAACGGCGTCAGCGCGCCACTGATGGTCACCGGCGCGTAGCGGTCGACCTTGCCCTTGATGTCCACCTTGGCTGGCTTCTGCTGCTGGCTGTCGATGGTGCCGATGGTGCCGGTGAGGTTCTGGATGTTGGTGGCGAAGTTGGGGGTCAGACTGAAGTCACCGAAATACGCCGAGCCGTCATTGATGGCGATGCCACCGATGTGAATGGCCAGTGGCTTGCTGGCGACCGCAGGCTTGGCGTCGGCCTGGGCCTTGGGGTTCTCGGCCTGGGGTATCAGCAGGTCCTTGATGCTGGTGGTGCGGTCTTCGTTGATCATGAAGCGCGCGTACGGCTGCATCAGGGTGACCTTGTCGATGGTCAGGCTGTTGCCGTGCTCGTAGTCCAGGCCGTCGAGCTGCAGTTGCTCCCATTTGACGAAGTCGCGGTTTTTCACCGTGTCCAGGGTGTGCAGTTGGTCTACCTGGGCGCGACCGGTGACGCTCAGGGTCAGCGGGTCGATGTTCTTGAGGTTCACCGCCAGGTCGCTGCCGAGCATGCCGCTGCGCAGTTCCAGGCGAATGAACGGGCTGATGTAGGCCTGGGCCACGCGCAGGTCGATGTCCTGGGTCTTGACCTTGAGGTTGGCGGTGACCGGCGCCAGGTTGACCTCGCCGGCGGCGCTGAGCTTGCCCTGCTTGCCCAGGCCGGTATCGAGCTTGAGGGTGAAGGGCGATTTGTTCAGGCTGTCGAAGTTCTGCACATCGACGTTCAGCGGGCCCAGCTCCAGCGCCACCGGCTCCTTCTGCAGGCGATCGGCCAGGTGCACCTGGTAGTCGCGCAGCTGCACGTCCTTGAGCAGCACCTGCCAGGGCTTGCTCGGCGCGCCAGGCACCGGCTTGGCCTCGGGCTTGGCGTCGGCGGTGGCCGGCGCGGTTTTCTCTTGCGGCGGCGCGGCGGTTTTCTGGCTGGCGAACAGCTTCTGCCAATCCAGCTGGCCATCGGCTTCGCGGGCCGCCCAGGTTTCCAGCTTGCTGCTACGGATCTTGCCGACGGTCACCAACTGCCTGGCCAGGTCCACCGAGGTGTCGCTGACGTCCAGGCGTTCGAGCTTGACCAGCGGGCGGCCGTCCGGGGCGTTGAGGGCGAAGGGCGCGATGCTGACCGAGGCGTTGGTGAGATTCAGCTCGGTGTTTTTCGACAGGTCCAGCGAGTAATCGGTGCTGAGGTTGAGGATGCCGTCCTGCAAGGCCAGGGGCAGGGCGTCACGCACGTAGGGCCACCAGACCTTCATCTTGCCGTCGGTGACCTTCAGGCTGCCCTTGGAGGTGATGGGCACCAGGCTGATACTGCCTTTCCAGTCGATCTGGCCACCGTCCGGGCCGGCGGCCACCAGGGTCATGTCGGCGTTGTCCTCAGGCAGGGTGCTGAGGTTCTTCAGTTCCAGGTTCATGGAGTTGTAGAGGAATTCGATGGGCTCGCTGGGGCGCACGTCCTTGAAGTGCAGGTAGCCTTCGCTGAGCTTGATGCTGCCCACCCGCACCGGGAAGGGTTTGCTCGGCGGCTGGTCAGGCTTGGCCGGCTCGCTGGGCGGCAGCTTGAACAGCTGCGCCAGGTTCAGGCTACCGTCCTTGTTGAACAGCAACTCGGTGCGCGGCTTGTCCAGCTCGATGGCGTCCAGGTGCAGGGCCCGGGTCCACAGGCTGTCCACCTGCAGGTTCAGGTACAGGCGCTCGAAGCCGACCTGCTCGATGCCCGGCTCGCCGATGTGCAGGCCCCACAGGGTCAGCTCCAGGCTGAAGGGGTTGAACTCCAGCCGCTCCAGGTGCGCCGGCACGCTGGAATACTTGGCCAGCTGGGAATTGGCCACCCGCAGCCCGATGCCCGGCAGAATCAGGAAGCCCAGCAGGCTGTAAAGCGCGAGCGCGGTCAGTACGGCGCCGATGGCGCGTATCAATCCTTTGGGCATGGGGGGGCATCTACGTCTCGGAATAGGAGTGCTTGGAGTATGGCACGCCTATCTGGTTCCGAAGAGGTGTCCGCTTTATGTGTAGGATTTTTCTGGAAACTTACAGTTGCAGCACCAGGGTCTTCAGCGGCGGCTGGCCGTCCATGGACGGGAAATCACTGGCCGGGGTGATCACCTGCCAGTCACGCACCGGCCGGCCGGCTTTCTCGGCGCAGCGCAGCACCTGGTCGCGCCAGTCATCGAAGGCCACCTTCGCCAGGTTGTTGCAGCAGATCAGCACGCCGTCGTCGGCGGTGGTCAGCAGCGCTGGCTTGAGCAGGCTCTGGTAGTCGCGCAGCAGGTCCACGGTGCCGAAGGCGCTCTTGGCCCAGGCCGGCGGGTCGAGGAACACCAGGTCGTACTGGCGTTGCTCCATGCGCGGGTAGCTGGGCAGCTTCTGGCCGCGGCGCTGGCTGATGGGCAGGCCGGCCAGCTGGCGGATGGCCGGGAAGTAGTCCGACTGCACAAAAGTCATGGGCAGCAGCGTCGGGTTCAGCGCGCCGTTTTCCTTGCCCACGGCCAGGTTGCCTTCGGCGAAGTCCAGGTTGCACACCTCGCGCGCGCCACCGGCCGCGGCGGCCAGGCCGACGCCGCAGGTGTAGGCGAACAGGTTGAGCACGCTCTTGCCCTGGCTGTTGGCCTTCACCCAGCCACGGGCGTTGCGCAGGTCCAGGAACAGCAGTGGGTCTTGCCCGGCATGGCGGCCGCGCACGCGGTAGTCCAGGCCCCACTCGTGGCCCACCAGGTCGGCCAGCGCCGCTTCGTCGGCCTGGTACACGCTGTCCTGGCGGTCGATGCGCGAGTTGCCCTTGGAGCGGTCGTTGTAGACCAGCAGTAGCTCCTGGCCCAGTTCGGCGTTGATGGCGGCGTGGATAGCCAGCAGGTCGTCGCGCTCAAGGCTGGTGTGGAAGCTTTGCACCATCAGCTGCGGGCCGTAGCGGTCCACGGTGAGGCCGCCGGCGCCTTCCTGGCTGCCGTGAAACAGCCGGTAGCAATCGGTGCCCTGGGCGTGCAGTTGCGCGAGGAGGTCTTTGCGGGAGTCGAGAGCGGCGCGCAGCGCCTTGTTCACGGTGGACATGCGCTGTACGCCTGGAAAAAAAGAGGCGCGTAGTTTAACAGGAGAACACCCGCCTCAGGCGATGCCCATGCGCCGCCGGGCGCGGTGGGCAGAGCCGTCGCGCACGGCCCAGCGCAGCACCGGCGCGGTGCCGTTGATGCCCGTGCGCACCAGCCGGCGCTTGAAGTCGCTTTGCGGCAGTTCGAGCATGGCGCTGGCCCAGTCGGGCAACAGGTCTACCCCGGCCTGCATCATCAGCGCGCCGAACGGCTTGGCCAGGCGGCTGGGCGCGGGTGCGTTCATCAGCAGGCGGATGACCTCGCGGCTGCGGTGGTCGCACACCAGTTGCGGGCGAATGCCCTCCAGGTACTCGGCAATCTCCTGGCGCGAGGCGGGCACATGGCGCGCGCCCAGGCGTTCGGCCACCAGGGCGATCTCGGCGTAGTAGCGGTCCTGGTCGGCGGCCGGCAGGTGCGGGTTGCGGTAACGCAGGTGCGCGGCGAGGAAATGGCTGACCTCGGCCACGTGCACCCAGGTCAGCAGGTCCGGGTCGCTGGCGGCATAGGCGCGGCCGTCCTCGGCGTGGCCCACTACCTGCAGGTGGATGGTGCGCACCTTGTCGATCAGCCAGTCGGCGTCGCGAGTGGCACCGAAGGTGGTGCCGGAGATGAACTGGCCGGTGCGGCGCAGGCGCCCGAGCATGTCGGTGCGGAAATTGGAGTGGTCCCACACTCCGGCCAGCGCCAGTGGGTGCAGCGCCTGCAGCATCAGCGCGCTGATGCCGCCCACCAGCATGCTGGTGAAGTCGCCATGCACCTGCCAGCACACCGCCTGGGGGCCGAACAGGCCGGGGTCACCCTTGGGGTTTTCCAGGTCCAGCCGGCCGAGGGACAGGCCGGTCAGGCTCAACACTTGTTTCTCGATACGACGACGAATGAATTCCATGAATAATCTGGGTCAGGACGCGGCCTGCGGCCGCTGCTAGGGGGTTATTGGTGCCTAAAAAGAAAATCCCCTCCGGAGAGGGGATTTTTTCGTCAACCGCGGTGGCGGCCGCGGAAGTAGTTGATCAGGCCCTGGGTGGAGGCGTCCTCGGCAGGCTCTTCGATGCCGCCGGTGAGGCGCTGGTACACGCCCTTGCCCAGTTCCTTGCCCAGCTCCACGCCCCATTGGTCGAAGGCGTTGATGCCCCACAGCACGCTCTGCACGAACACCTTGTGCTCGTACATGGCCACCAGGGCACCCAGGCGGCGCGGGCTGATGCGTTCCACCACCAGGGTGTTGCTCGGGCGGTTGCCCGGGATCACCTTGTGCGGCGCCAGCTTCTGGATCTGCTCTTCGGGCATGCCCTTGTCGCGCAGCTCGGCTTCAGCCTCGGCGCGGGTCTTGCCCAGCATCAGCGCCTGGCTCTGCGACAGGCAGTTGGCGAACAGCCACTGATGGTGGTCGGCCACCGGGTTGAAGCTCACCACCGGCACGATGAAGTCGGCCGGGATCAGCTGGGTGCCCTGGTGCAGCAGCTGGTGGTAGGCGTGCTGGCCGTTGCAACCCACGCCGCCCCAGATGACCGGGCCGGTGTCGGTGGTGACCGGGCTGCCGTCCTGGCGCACGCTCTTGCCGTTGGACTCCATGTCCAGCTGTTGCAGGTGCTTGGTGATGTTGCGCAGGTAGTGGTCGTACGGCAGGATCGCGTGGGCCTGCGAGCCCCAGAAGTTGCCGTACCACACGCCCAGCAGGGCCAGCAGCACCGGCATGTTCTGTTCGAACGGCGCGGTCTGGAAGTGCTGGTCCATGGTGTAGGCACCGGACAGCAGTTCCTTGAAGTTGGCGGTGCCGATAGCCAGGGCAATCGGCAGGCCGATGGCCGACCACAGCGAGTAGCGGCCGCCTACCCAGTCCCACATCGGGAAGATGTTCTCTTCACGGATGCCGAAGGCCACGGCCGCGGCGTTGTTGCTGGACACGGCGATGAAGTGGCGGTGCAGCTCGGCTTCCGAACCGCCCTGGGCCAGGTACCAGGCGCGGGCGGCCTGGGCGTTCTTCAGGGTTTCCAGGGTGCTGAACGACTTCGACGAGACGATGAACAGGGTGGTCTCGGCGCGCAGCTTGGTGGCCAGTTCGTGGAACTCGCTACCGTCGATGTTTGCCAGGTAGTGGCAGCGCACGCCTTTCTGGGCGTACGGCAGCAGGGCTTCGGAGACCAGCTCCGGGCCCAGGAACGAGCCGCCGATGCCGATGTTCACAACGTCCGTGATCGGCTTCTCGGTGTAGCCGCGCCACAGGCCGTCGTGGATGCGGGTGACCAGCTCGGTGATCTGGTTCAGCACCTTATGCACTTCGGGCATGATGTTGGTGCCGTTGACGTTGAGCTTGTCGCCTACCGGGCGGCGCAGGGCGGTGTGCAGCGCCGGGCGGCCTTCGGAGGCGTTCAGCAGCTCGCCGGCGAACATGGCCTTGATGGCGCCCTGCAGGTCCACTTCACCGGCCAGCTTGACCAGCAGGTCGCGGGTCTCGGTGGTGATCAGGTTTTTCGAGTAGTCGAGGAACAGCCCGCAACCACTCAGGGAAAATTGGTGAAAACGCTGCGGATCGGCCGCGAAGGCTTCGCGCATGCTGAAATCCTGCATGGCCTGGCGGTGCTGGGTAAGTGCCTGCCAGGCGGGCAGAGCGGTAACGTCGTGGGGGGTACGGTAATACGCCATCGCTGCGGGTTTCCTTGTACTTAGAACAGCCTTTGGACACGGTCGGGTCCTGGCCAGTTGCATAAATTTTGCAACCTGTGGGAGCTGGCTTGCCAGCGAGCTTTCCGGCCAGCAAAAAGCTCGCTGGCAAGCCAGCTCCCACAGTAACCATCTACAGCGCATCTGTCTGCGCGGTGCCCGGTACTTTTAACAGTTCCGGGCCTTGCAGCATAGCAGTCAGGCGTCGAGGTTCAGGTGCAGGTTGTCGATCAGCCGCGTGCTGCCGATGTAGGCGGCGGCGATGATCACTACGTCACGGTCCTCGGCGGTGGCCGGGCGCAGGTTGATGCCGTGGCGAATCTCGAAATAGTCGGTCTTGAAGCCGGCGGCGGTGATCTGCGTGCGGGCCTCATCCAGCAGGCGGCCGTAGTCGCGCTCGCCGGCCTCGATGGCCTTGGCCACCTGTTGCATGGCGCGGTACAGCGCAGGGGCGGCAGCGCGTTGCTCGGTGGTCAGGTAACCGTTGCGCGACGACAGCGCCAGGCCGTCCTCGGCGCGCACGGTAGGCTCGCCGATGATCTGGATGGGCATGTTCAGGTCACGCACCAGCGCGCGGATCACCGCCAGCTGCTGGTAGTCCTTCTGGCCAAACACGGCCAGGTCCGGTTGGACCATGTTGAACAGCTTGCTGACCACGGTGGCCACGCCCTCGAAATGGCCAGGGCGGCTGGCGCCACACAGGCCTTCGGACAGGTGCGGGACGCTGACGCGGGTCTGCACGCCCATGCCGTCGGGGTACATTTCTTCAACGGTGGGGGCGAACAGCAGGTGGCAGCCGGCTTGCACCAGTTTTTCCTGGTCGGCGGCGAGGGTGCGCGGGTACTTGTCCAGGTCCTCGGCAGGGCCGAACTGCAGCGGGTTGACGAAGATGCTCGCCACCACGAAGTCGACGCGCTGGGCCGCCTTGGTCACCAGTGCGGCGTGGCCGCTGTGCAGGTTGCCCATGGTGGGCACGAAGCCGATGCGCTTGCCTTCGCTACGGGCGCGGGCCACGGCGGCGCGCAGTTCTTTGACGGTTTTTACGGTGTTCATGCATTAAATCCGTGTTCGGTACCCGGGAAGCTGACTTCCTTGACGGCGGTGACGTAGGCGCCCAGGGCGCTCTGGATGTCTGGCTGGCCGGCCATGAAGTTCTTCACGAACTTGGGCACGCGGCCGGTCAGCGACAGGCCCAGCATGTCGTGCAGCACCAGTACCTGGCCGTCCACGGCGCTACCGGCGCCAATGCCGATGACCGGCACCTTCACCGCCTGGGTGATCTCGGCGGCCAGCTCGCTGGGCACGCATTCAAGCAAAATCATCGCCGCGCCGGCCTGTTCCAGGGCGATGGCGTCGGCGCGCATCTGCCGCGCCTGGGCTTCGTTGCGGCCTTGCACTTTATAGCCGCCCAGCACGTTGACCGTCTGCGGCGTCAGGCCCATGTGCGCGCACACCGGCACGCCGCGCTCGGCCAGCAGGCGGATGGACTCCGCCAGCCAGGCCGCGCCTTCCACCTTGACCATGTGGGCGCCGGCCTGCATCAGCTGGGCGCTGTTGGCGAAGGTCTGCTCCAGGGTGGCGCAGGCCATGAACGGCAGGTCGGCCAGGATCAGCGCGCCCTCGTTGCCGCGCTTGACGCTGGCCACGTGGTAGGCCATCTCGGCGTTGGTGACCGGCAGGGTGCTGTCGTGGCCCTGCAGGACCATGCCCAGGGAGTCGCCGACCAGCAGGATTTCCACGCCCGCCTGGCAGGCTGCCTGGGCGAAGGTCGCGTCATAGCAGGTCAGCATGGCGATTTTCTCACCCTTGAGCTTGAGGCTCTGCAGGGTGGTCAGGGTGATTTCAGGCATCAAAGGGGTCCTCTTTCAGGCGCCGTGAATACTGCTAACAGTTAGCGGATCAAACACAACATCATCTGCCGTGATGTTTGGGAAACGACCGTCAACCGGCCGTTCCGCGCCGTTTTGCTGCGTTAGTGAGCAACGGGATGCCTATAGTCGTGAGGAGGGGGCGGGAAGTCAATTGGATGTGTTACGGGTGTGTTACTGGGTGGGGGGATTGTGTGTTACCGGGACGGCAGACGGCCCCGTAGCCGCTGCCGCCAGGCTAAGGAGTTAAGCGCTCGAGGCCTTCAAACGGGCAAGCAGCCAATAGATCGGCCAAAGGCCGTCCATCCGCCAGGCGCAGGTCGGCCGGCGCCAGCTCGGCCAGCGGGTACAGCACGAACGCCCGCGCGTGCATGTGGTAATGCGGCACCTTCAAGCGCGGCTCATCGATAACCCGCTCGCCGAACAACAGCACATCCAGGTCCAGGGTCCGCGGGCCCCAGCGCTCGGCGCGCACGCGGCCCTGGTCGTTCTCAATGGCCTGCAGGGCGTCCAGCAGCGCCAAGGGCGCCAGCGAGGTCTCCAGCCGTGCCACCGCGTTGGTATAACGCGGCTGGCCGGGCGACAGCGACTCGCTGCTGTACAGCGCCGACACCGCCAGGCCTTGGCTGGACGGCAACTGCCCCAGGGCCTCGATGGCTTGGCGCAGTTGCTCGGTGGGCTCGGCCAGGTTGCTGCCCAGGCCGATGTACACGACTTCCATCGGCTTACTCGCCCGAATCCGCCGCTGCGCCACGCTTGCGCTTGGCGCCAGTGCGCTTGCGCTTGCGTGGGCCGGCGCCGGTTTCGTCCTTGCTGCCCAGGTCGCGGATCATGTCGCGGCGTTCGCTGTCATTGGCGTCCTGGTAGTCGGTCCACCACTCGCCCAGGCCCTCGGTCTGCTCGCCAGCGCTTTCGCGCAGCAGCAGGAAGTCGTAGCCGGCGCGGAAGCGCGGGTTGTCCAGCAGCAGGTCGGCGCGTTTGCCGCTGCGGCGTGGCAGGCGCTCCTGCATGTCCCAGATCTCGCGGATCGGGATGGTGAAACGCTTGGGAATGGCGATGCGCTGGCACTGCTCGGCAATCAGCTGGTGCGCACCTTCCTGCATGGCCGGGATCGGCGGCATGCCACGTTCCTGCAGGTGCAGCACGCGGGCGGGCAGGGCCGGCCACAGCAGGGCGGCGAACAGGAAGGCCGGGGTCACCGGCTTGCCCTGCTTGACGCGCAGGTCGGTGTTCCTCAGCGCTTCGCTGATCAGCGTGTGCGTGTAGGTCGGCTGGTGCTCCAGCGCGTGGGCGCTGGCCGGGAACAGCGGGTCGAACAGCTGCAGGTCGACCAGCATCTCGAAGGTGTCCGAGGCGTGGCCCGAGAGGAACAGCTTCAGGCTTTCCTCGAACAGGCGCGCCGACGGGATCTCGCGCAGCATGGGCGCCAGCTCGCGGATCGGCGCGGCGGTGTGCTTCTCGATGCCGAAGTCCAGCTTGGCGGCGAAACGCACGGCCCGCAGCATGCGCACCGGGTCTTCCTGGTAGCGCTGCACCGGGTCGCCGATCAGGCGGATCAGGTGGTTGCGAATGTCGTGTACGCCGTTGGCGTAATCGAGGATGCGCTCGCTCACCGGGTCGTAGTACAGGGCGTTGATGGTGAAATCGCGGCGCTGGGCGTCCTCTTCGAGGGTGCCGTAGACGTTGTCGCGCAGGATGCGACCACTTTCGTTACGCGACGACTGGTTGCTGTCTTCCTCTTCTTCATCCTTGGGATGATTGGCGCGGAAGGTGGCGACCTCGATGATCTCGCGACCGAAATGGATATGCACCAGCTTGAACCGACGGCCGATCACCCGGGCGTTGCGGAACTCCGCACGCACTTGCTCGGGGGTGGCACTGGTGGCGACGTCGAAGTCCTTGGGGGTGATGTTGAGCAGCATGTCACGCACGCAACCGCCCACCAGATAGGCCTGATAGCCAGCGTTTTGCAGGCGTTCGACGATGCTCACCGCGTGGCGGCTGAACTGGTTGCGCTGCAGCGAGTGTTGCCCGCTATTGAGCACTTCGGGCGTGGTCCGCAGGTGTTGCGGGCGACGCACGGGGGGACGGATAGACTGGAACAGCTTCTTCAGCATGGGATGCACTGTTTGAAGGAATGTTCGGCCATGAATGGAGAATGACCGCATGATGGGCGGGGATTCTAGCATTTAGTCAGGGGATGGTGTAGGACACTGCGCAACGAGGGGGACGAAACGTGGAAACTACAAGGGGAGCCGAAGCTCCCCAAGGAATGTAGTTGCGTGCTCTTCTTGTTTTTTTGATCGGGCTTCTTGTTTTTGTTAACGCCCTACCCACGTGGTCTTCGCCAGTGAGTGGCTCCCTAACCGGGAGCAAGAGCAAACGGATTGCTTTGGTCGCTGAGTTGCTTTCATCCCATGCCGTTCTGCTTTTCAGTGCAGTTTTTATTGGTCTTTGCCTGGGTGTGGGGCGGGCCCCAATTACAACGCCTCTCCAAAAGAATCAGTTAGCTGCGCCTCCGCCGTGTTGTTCTTGTTATGCGTGAGCCGTTTCATCTTGTTTTTATTAGAGTGTGTCATTGCTTATTGTTGTTCTTGTACCAAATACATAGCAGGTGCCGTGCCAACTTTTGAAAACCCTTGTAAATCAAGGCTTTCGGCTGTTTGGTGGCCATCGGCCAGTGCCTGAAACGGACAAAATTCGTTACCGTATGCCCCGGCATCTGTTACGCCGGCAAGGTGGGGGTAACAGTTTGTCACTCCCCCCTTTTGTTACCCCGTGACACCGCGTAATTAGCTGAAACGTATCAGCTTTCGCTGGCCACGCCCGACTTGCGCCGTGGAATACCCAGGCGCTGGCGGCGCTCCCACAGGCACTTGCGGCTGACGCCCAGCTTGCGTGCCAGCTCGGTCTCGGTCATGTGGTCCTGGTGCTCGAGCACGAAGTGCTGGAAATAGTCTTCCAGCGACAAGTCCTCGGTGGGTTCGTGGTTGCCGCCGCCGACGTTGCTCGCCGGTTGCGCGGCCATGGCGTCGAACGCCTCGTCGTCGAGGTCTTCCAGTTCGATGTCGATGCCCAGCAGCTCGGCGGAAATTTCCGCGCTCTCGCTGAGGATCACCGAACGCTCCACGGCGTTTTCCAGTTCGCGCACGTTGCCGGGCCACGAGTAGTGACGGATGGCCTGTTCGGCGTCGGCGGCGAAACGCAGGTCGTTGCGGCCGATGCGCGCGCTCTGGCGGGCCAGGAACGCGTTGGCGATCTCGTTGACGTCGGCGCCGCGCTCGCGCAGGGCCGGCAGCTTCAGGGCGATCACGTGCAGGCGGTAGTACAAGTCCTCACGGAACTGGCCGACCTTGGCCAGGCTCTTGAGGTCGCGGTGGGTGGCGGCGATCAGGCGTACGTCGACCTTCTGTGATTGCACCGAGCCCACGCGGCGAATCTCGCCTTCCTGCAGCACGCGCAGCAGGCGCGCCTGGGCCTCGAGCGGCAGCTCGCCGATCTCATCCAGGAACAGGGTGCCGCCGTCCGCCGCTTCCACCAGGCCGGCACGGCCGGCGCTGGCGCCGGTGAACGCGCCCTTTTCGTGGCCGAACAGCTCGGACTCGATCAGGGTTTCGGGAATGGCGGCGCAGTTCACCGAGATCATCGGTGCCTTGGCGCGGCGCGACAGGTTGTGCAGGGCACGGGCCACCAGCTCCTTGCCGGTGCCCGACTCGCCCTGGATCAGCACGTTGGAGTCGGTGGGCGCCACCTTGCGGATCTTGCTGTACAGGTCCTGCATGGGCGGGCATGAGCCGATGATGCCGATCTCGCCATTGGCGTTCTCGGCGCCGGCGGCGGCCTTGGCGTTGCCATTGCCGGCGCGTTCGGCCGGCGCGGCAGCCGGGGCTGGCGCGCTCTGGCGGTCACGCAGGATGCGCGCCACGGCCTGCAGCATCTCGTCGTGGTCGAAGGGCTTGGCGATGTAGTCCACCGCGCCCATTTTCATCGAGTCCACGGCCGAGCGCAGGCTGGCATAGCTGGTCATGATCAGCACCGGCTTGCCCTGGCCCAGCTTGATCAGCTCGGTGCCCGGGGCGCCAGGCAGGCGCAGGTCACTGACGATCAGGTCGAACGTGGGGATGGAGAAGCGCTCTTGTGCCTCTTGCACGGAGCCGGCTTCGCTGACCTGGTACTGATTCCGTTCAAGCAGGCGGCGCAGGGCAGAACGAATAATGGTTTCGTCTTCGACGATCAGAATATGCGGCATTGATTCAATTCTCTCGACGGTCTCAGTTCACGGCGGACGTCGCTTCGACATGACGCGGCAAGGTCACCCGGATTCGGGTGCCGCGCTGGCTCTGGGTATCAGCCGGGCTGTCGATGGTGATTTGTCCATAATGCTCTTCAACGATGGAATAGACCAGAGCAAGCCCCAGTCCGGTTCCCTCGCCAGGGTCCTTGGTGGTGAAGAACGGTTCGAACAAGCGGTCCATGATGTTCTTGGGAATGCCGCTGCCCTCGTCCTCGACGATCAGGTCCACGGTGTGCTCGCTGGCCTCGCTTTTCACCCGCACGGCGCTGCCGGCCTGGGAGGCGTCGCGGGCGTTGGACAGCAGGTTGATCAGCACCTGGGCCAGGCGTTGCGGGTCGCCCTCCACCCAGTGGTCGGGGTCGCAGAGGTTGTAGAACTGCACTTCGAAATTGCGCCGGTTCAGGGCCAGCAGGCCGATGGCGTCCTGGGCCACTTCGGCCAGGTTCACCGGCTCGTCGCTGTGCTGGTGGCTGCCGGCGTGGGCGAAGCTCATCAGCGACTGCACGATGCGCGACACGCGCTTGGTCTGTTCGAGGATCTGGCTGCTGAGCTCGGTGATCTCGCCGTCTTCCTCGCGCTCTTCGCGCAGGTTCTGCGCCAGGCAGGCGATGCCGGTGATCGGGTTGCCGATTTCGTGGGCCACGCCAGCCGCCAGGCGGCCGATGCTGGCCAGGCGCTCGGAGTGCACCAGCTTGTCTTCCAGCAGCTGCGTGTCGGTGAGGTCTTCCACCAGCAGCACCAGGCCGCTGTTGCCCGGCGCCAGGGGCTCGTCGATGGCCGCCTTGTGCAGGTTCAGCCAGCGGATCTGGCCGTCCAGGGGCAGGCGCTGCTTGTGCAGGTGTTCGTCGGGCACGTTGATGAAGCCTTGCAGCAGGCCGCGCCACGGCTCGCCGATGGTCACCAGGCGCGAGCCCACCACGCGCTGCGCGGCGATGCCGGTAAGCTCTTCCATGGCCTTGTTCCACATCAGGATTTCCTGGTCCTTGGCCAGCGAGCAGACGCCCATGGGCAGTTCCTGCAGGGTCTGGCGGTGGTAGCGGCGCAGGGCGTCCAGCTCGGCGGCAAGGCCGGTGAGGCGCGAGTGGTAGTCTTCCAGGCGGCTCTCGATGAAGTGGATGTCTTCGGTGACGTAATTCTCGTTGCCGGACTTGTAGGGCAGGAAGGTCTCGACCATGTCCTGGGCCACGCTGGGGCCCATCAGGCCCGAGAGGTTGGCCTCGATGCGGTCGCGCAGGCGGCGCAGGGCATAGGGGCGGCGCTCGTCGAAGGGCAGGTAGAGGTCGCGCAGGGCCTGTTCCACTTCCTTCTGCGCGGCCTTGGCGCCCAGCGGCTTGGCCAGCTGGGTGGCGAATTCCTGGGGCGAGGCGGCGTGCAGCTCACGGCGCTGGGGCCGCCGCACGTTGTCCACCGCGCAGGCTTCGGCGGCGCTGGCCTCTTCGGCGCTGGGGTTGCTGAACAGCGAGATCAGGGTGAACACCAGCACGTTGGCGGCCAGCGAGGCGATGGCCGCCATGTGCCAGCTGGTGTCGTCGAGCACGTAGATCATGTTCAGCAGCGGGATGTAGAAGCCCTGCAGGTTGCCGACCAGCGGCAGCAGCATGGTCACCATCCACACCAGGATGCCCGCCAGCAGGCCGGCGATGAAGCCGCGGCGGTTGGCGGCCGGCCAGTACAGCACCGACAACACCCCGGGCAGGAACTGCAGGGTGGCGACGAAGGCGACGATGCCCAAATTGGCCAGGTCCTGGGCGGTGCCCAGCAGCAGGTAGAAGGCGTAGCCGGCCATGATGATGGCGACGATCAGGCCGCGGCGCGTCCACTTCAGCCAGCGGTAGATGTTGCCCTCGGCCGGCGGCTGGTACAGCGGCAGCACCAGGTGGTTGAGGGCCATGCCCGACAGCGCCAGGGTGGTGACGATGATCAGCCCGCTGGAGGCCGACAGCCCGCCCACGTAGGCCAGCAGCGCCAGGGCCTTGCTGTTGGCGGCGATGCCTACGCCCAGGGTGAAGTATTCGGGGCTGGTGGTGGCGCCCAGGCGCAGGCCGGCCCACAGGATCAGCGGCACGGCCAGGCTCATCAGCAGCAGGAACAGCGGCAGGCCCCAGCTGGCGCTGACCAGCGAGCGCGGGTTGAGGTTCTCGGTGAACGCCATGTGGTACATGTGCGGCATGACGATGGCCGAGGCGAAGAACACCAGCAGCAGCGTGCGCCATGGGCCTTCTTGCAGCGGCGTGTGCAGGGCGGCGAGGGCGGTCTGGTTCTGCAACAGCCACAGTTCCAGCTCGTGGGGGCCGTTGAACACCCCGTACAGTGCGTACAGGCCGATGCCGCCCACGGCCACCAGCTTGATGATGGACTCGAAGGCGATGGCGAACACCAGGCCTTCGTGCTTCTCGCGGGTGGCGATGTGGCGTGAGCCGAAGAAGATGGTGAACAGCGTGATCAGCGCGCAGAACGCCAGGGCCACGCGGTTCTGCACCGGGTCGCGTGTGAGGATGCTGATGGAGTCGGCCACTGCCTGTATCTGCAAGGCCAGCAACGGCAGCACGCCGATCAGCATGAAGATGGTGGTCAGGGCGCCGGCCCAGGTGCTGCGAAAGCGAAACGCGAACAGGTCGGCCAGGGAGGACAGCTGGTAGGTGCGGGTGATCTTCAGGATCGGGTACAGCAGCACCGGCGCCAGCAGGAACGCGCCGCTGACCCCCAGGTAGCAGGCCAGGAAACCGTAGCCGTACTGGTAGGCCAGGCCCACCGTGCCGTAGAACGCCCAGGCGCTGGCGTAGACGCCCAGCGACAGGGTGTAGGTCAGCGGGTGGCGAATGATCGCGCGCGGGATCATCCCGCGCTCGCTGACCCAGGCCACGCCGAACAGCACCAGCAGGTAGGCGGCGCTGATCAGGATCATCTGGGTGAGGCTAAAGCTCATCGGCATCACGTTGGCTCTGGAGAATGAAAGTCACCACGATCAGGATCAGCCACAACAGGTAGGGCCGATACCAGGCGCCGGTCGGTTCTATCCACCAGTCCATGATCGCGGGGGAGAACAGGTAGATACCGACTACCAGCAGCAGGACCAATCGGTAGATGTACATGCCGGCCTCTCGAATGGAAGAACATCAAGTCCAGGGTGCTCGCCTTATTATTGTAGGTACGGGCAAAAAGGAGCGGGGATGGTAACGCAAGCGCGTCGTAGTGCAACTGGAAGTTCACTACACCGTGAGTGGTGGCCCGGGACGCAGCCTTCGGCAGCTGCTACGCAGATGCGCAGACCCCATCGATCGCGTCGCCTGCATCGCGGCCATTTCAAGACAGATATCGCCGTAGCAGCTGCCGAAGGCTGCGTCCACGCCCAACGCGGACCTCAGGCCGGCAACTGCGCCTCGGGCAGGCTCAAGGCACGCGGGATAAGCTCGGCGTTCCAGTGGGCGATGCCCCACGCCAGCACCTCGCCAGGCATGGCACCCCGCAGCTCCAGCGGCACCGGCTGCCCCAGCGCCCGCAGCGCGCGCACCAGCAGCGGCGCGGCCTGGTCGGCTTCCAGCGGCGGCGAGCGGTAGCTCTTGCCCAGCTTGTGGCCGTCGGGCTGGGTAATCAGCGGCACGTGCAGGTACTTGGGCTGGGGCAGCCCCAGCAGTTCCTGCAGGTACAGGTGGCGCGGGGTGGAGTCCAGCAGGTCGGCGCCGCGCACGATGTGCGTCACCCCCTGCCAGGCGTCGTCCAGCACCACGGCCAGTTGGTAGGCGTACAGGCCATCACGGCGGCGAATCACGAAGTCGCCGCTGTCGCGCCCCAGGTGCTGCTCGAAGCGGCCCTGCACACGGTCGACGAAGGCGTAGTTGAGCTCCGGCACGCGGATGCGGATGGCGGCATCTTCCTGGCCGTGGCCCAGGTTGCGGCACAGCCCGGGGTAGATACCGTTGTAGGGCTCCAGCTGCTTGCGCGAGCAGGTGCAGGCATACGCCAGCCCCTGCTGGAACAGGCGGTCGATGACCTGGGCATAGGCGTGATGGCGCAGGCTCTGGTACACCACCTCGCCATCCCATTCGAAACCGTAGTTCTCCAGGGCCTTGAGGATCGCGGCCTGGGCGCCGGGCATCTCCCGTGGCGGGTCCAGGTCTTCCATGCGCAGCAGCCAGCGGCCACCCACGGCACGGGCGTCAAGGTAGGAAGCAAGGGCGGCCACCAGCGAGCCGAAATGCAGGAAACCACTGGGCGTTGGCGCGAAGCGGCCAATGTAGGCAGGCGTGTTCATGGGGAACAGGGTACTGGAAATTTCGGAGAAGGGGCGGGGCAGGTCCGGGGCGCGTGGCGCGCCCCGGCTTCAACAGGTCATTTGCCGACCTGTTTTTCCTTGATCTCTGCCAGGGTCTTGCAGTCGACGCACAGGTCGGCGGTAGGGCGGGCTTCCAGGCGGCGGACGCCAATCTCGACGCCGCAGGATTCGCACCAGCCGTATTCTTCGTCGGTGATCAGCTGCAGGGTCTTGTCGATTTTCTTGATCAGCTTGCGCTCGCGGTCGCGGGCACGCAGCTCGAGGGCGAATTCCTCTTCCTGGCTGGCACGGTCAGCAGGGTCGGGGAAGTTGGCTGCTTCGTCCTTCATGTGGTCCACGGTCTTGTCGACGCCGACCATCAGCTCCATCTTCCATTTTTGCAGGATGCTGGTGAAGTGCGCGCGCATGGGCTTGCCCATGTACTCCTCACCGGGAGCTACTACGTAAGGCTCAAAGCCCGATTCCAGTGTTTGGGTAGATGCTTGCTTTTCATTGGTGGACATTGGTTGACCGCCTCTCGCTCTTCTAATCCATTGCGCAGGATGCTCCATCTCCGACACCCGCCGGCCCTGCGACTGCAAGCCGGCGAACTTAGCAGATCAATCCAGACGGCGCCACTCCCGGTTGTCGAGCCTGTCGCAGATGGCGTCAAAGCATATGGACCGGCCGTTTCGCGACGCGTTCGGCTGCCGTGTCCGGTAGAATCGTTATTTTACACCCTTTTAAGGAAGGTCAATGGCCCAGCCCTACAGTGCGCGCAGCCGCGCCATAGAACCCTTTCACGTGATGGCGCTGCTGGCGCGGGCCAACGAACTGCAGGCCGCCGGCCATGACGTCATCCACCTGGAAATCGGCGAACCGGACTTCACCACTGCCGAACCGATCATCCAGGCCGGCCAGGCGGCCTTGGCCAACGGCCAGACCCGCTACACCGCGGCCCGTGGCCTGCCGGCGCTGCGCGAGGCCATCGCTGGCTTCTACGACCAGCGCTATGGCGTGAACATCGACCCGCAGCGCATCCTCATCACCCCTGGCGGCTCCGGCGCGCTGTTGCTGGCCAGCAGCCTGCTGGTGGACCCGGGCAAGCACTGGCTGCTGGCCGACCCTGGCTACCCGTGCAACCGCCATTTCCTGCGCCTGGTGGAAGGCGCGGCGCAACTGGTGCCGGTGGGCCCCGAGGTGCGCTACCAGCTCACCGCCGACCTGGTGGCACGCCACTGGGACAAGGACAGCGTCGGCGCCCTGGTGGCATCGCCCGCCAACCCTACCGGCACGCTGCTGAGCCGCGACGAGCTGGCGCAGCTGGCCCAGGCCATCAAGGCGCGCAACGGCCACCTGGTGGTGGACGAGATCTACCACGGCCTCACCTACGGCACCGACGCCGCCAGCGTGCTGGAAGTGGACGACGACGCCTTTGTCCTTAATAGTTTTTCCAAATATTTCGGCATGACGGGCTGGCGCCTGGGTTGGCTGGTGGCGCCGCCCGAAGCGGTGCCGGAACTGGAGAAGCTGGCGCAGAACCTCTACATCAGCGCCCCCAGCATGGCCCAACACGCCGCGCTGGCCTGCTTCCAGCCGCAGACCCTGGCCATTCTGGAGGAGCGCCGGGCCGAATTCGGCCGCCGCCGCGACTTCCTGCTGCCGGCCCTGCGCGAACTGGGCTTCGGCATTGCCGTGGAGCCGGAAGGGGCGTTCTACCTGTACGCCGATATCAGCCGGTTCGGCGGCGATGCCTTCGCGTTCTGCCAGCATTTCCTTGAAACCGAGCACGTGGCGTTCACCCCTGGCCTGGACTTCGGCCGTCACCAGGCCAGCCACCATGTGCGCTTTGCCTACACCCAGAGCCTGCCGCGCCTGCAGCAGGCCGTGGAGCGCATCGCGCGTGGCCTGCGGAGCTGGCAAGGCTGATGGAATTCAATCCTCCCCTGGAAGAAGGTCGCCTGCTGCGCCGCTACAAGCGTTTCCTTGCCGATATCCGCACCCTGGACGGCGAAGAGCTGACCATTCACTGCCCCAACACCGGCTCGATGTTCAACTGCATGGTCGAGGGCGGGCAGGTGTGGTTCAGCCGCTCCAACGACCCCAAGCGCAAGCTGCCGGGCACCTGGGAAATCAGCGAGACGCCCCAGGGCCGCCTGGCCTGCGTGAACACCGCGCGTGCCAACCGGCTGGTGGAAGAGGCGTTGCTGGCCGGGGTGATCACCGAGCTGAACGGGTTTACCGCGCTGAAACGCGAAGTGGCCTATGGCGAGGAGGGCAGCCGCGTGGATTTCTGCCTGCAATACCCGCAAGGCCCGGCCTACGTGGAAGTAAAAAGCGTGACCCTGGGCCACGACGGCACCACGGTGGCGGCCTTCCCGGACGCCGTGACCCAGCGCGGCGCCAAGCACCTGCGCGAGCTGGCGACGCTGGCGCGCAACGGCGTGCGCGCGGTGCAGTTGTATTGCGTGAACCTGACCGGCATCGACGCCGTGCGCCCGGCTGGCGAGATTGACGCCGGCTATGCCGAGGCGTTGAAGGCTGCAGTGGCGGATGGCGTGGAGGTGCTGGCGTATGGGGTGCACCTGGATAGCGAGCGTGTGTATGTGAACCGCCGCTTGAACGTCCAGATTTGATTCACGCCGCCGACTCGTAGCCGCTGCCGAAGGCTGCGCCGGCCCCAGATTACACTGGAGATTTACAGTGGAGGGGAGGGCCAGCGCAGCCTGCGGCAGCGGCTACGCAGATCGTCGCGGGGCCGGAATCAGAGTTCTACCCAGATGCCTTTGTCGTCCTCGCGGCAATCGAAGTTCTCCAGCTCCTTGCCCTCGCACGGGCCCGCCACGCACTCGCCCGAGTCCATCAGGAACAACGCGCCATGGCTGGCGCAGCGGATCATGGTGGCGCTGTCGTCCAGGAACACGTCGGTTTCCCACTGCAGCGCGGTGCCCCGGTGCGGGCAGCGGTTGCGGTAGGCGTACACCCGGCCTTCGCGGCGCACGATGAAAAGCTTGATGCCTTCACACTCGAAACCACGACTTTGTGCTTCGCTCAAAGCGGTGCTTTCACACAGCCACTGCATGCTGACCTCTTTTGTTTTACTTGATGATACAAGGGGCGACTTGACGCCTAAATGCAAATAATTATCAAATGAATTGATAGGTTGCCATTTGGGCGGGCATTCAACGAGAAAACGCCGAGCGCTGCAACCACTGCCCATCATTGAATAGAGGAACACCCGATGCGCCTGAGCGCCAAGGTCGTTGGCTTTACCGCCGCCATGCTGTGTCACCCCTGGGCCATGGCCGCCGAAGCGCTGCCGCAGCACTGGGTCAGCGCCGGTGGCGCGCTGACCGAGTGGGTGGTGGCCATGGGCGGCGCGAGCAAGCTGGTCGGGGTGGACACCACCAGCCAACACCCCGAGAGCGTCAAGGCGTTGAAAAGCATCGGCTACCAGCGCGCGCTGTCGGCCGAGGGCATTCTCAGCCTGACCCCGCGCCCGGACATCCTCATCGGCACCGAGGAAATGGGGCCGCCGCCGGTGCTGCAACAGATTCGCCAGGCCGGCCTGAGCGTGGAGATGTTCGACAGCAAGCCCGAGCTGCCGACCCTGCAGGCCAACCTGCTGCACTTGGGCCGGCTGCTGGGCGATGAGGCCCACGCTGGAAAGCTGTTCGACGACTACCGCCAGCAGCTGCAGGACCACCAGGCCTGGGTGAAAGCCGCCGAAGCCGGCCAGCCTGCGCCCGGGGTGATTCTGCTGCTGGGCCACATGGGCGCCAAGCCGCTGGTGGGTGGCCCCGGTACCGTGGCTGACTGGCTGATCAGCCAGGCCGGCGGGCGCAACCTGGCCACGCAGCCGGGCTACAAGAATTTCTCCACCGAAGTGCTGGCCGCGCTCGACCCGCAGGTGATCGTGTTCGCCGACCGCAGCCTGAGCGGGGACGCGGCCATTGCCGCCATGCTCAAGGACAATCCGGCGCTGGCCAACACCCGCGCGGTGAAGGACAAGCGCATCGTGGTGCTGGACCCGACCCTGCTGGTGGGCGGCCTGGGGCCGCGCCTGCCGGCGAGCCTGAACGGCTTGTCGCAGGCGTTCTTCCCTGACGCCAAGCCTGTCCGATGAGGCCATTGCTGGCGCCACGCACGCTGTTCGTCACCCTGGGGCTGTTGTGCCTGCTGGCGTGCTGGCTGTCCCTGGCCCTGGGCCCGGTGAGCCTGCCGCTGCTCGACACGTTGAAGGCCGGCCTGCGCCTGGCCGGGTTGCCGGTGAACGGCCAGGGCCTGGAGCAGGCCGAGATGATCGTCGGCCAGATCCGCCTGCCGCGCACCCTGCTGGGCCTGGCCGTGGGCGCGGTGCTGGCGCTGTCGGGCGTGGCCATGCAGGGGCTGTTTCGCAACCCGCTGGCCGACCCGGGGCTGGTGGGCGTGTCCAGCGGCGCCGCGCTGGGCGCGGCCATCGCCATTGTCGGCGGCAGCTGGTTCGGCGGCCTGCCGCCCATGCTGGAGCCCTACCTGCTGTCGATCTGCGCCTTCCTTGGCGGCCTGGGCGTGACCGCGCTGGTGTATCGCCTGGGGCGCAAGGACGGCCAGACCAGCGTGGCAGTAATGCTGCTGGCGGGCGTGGCGCTGACGGCGCTGGCCGGCTCGGCGGTGGGGCTGTTCACCTACCTGGCCGATGACAGCACCCTGCGCACCCTGACGTTCTGGAACCTGGGCAGCCTCAATGGCGCCAGCTACCAGCGCCTGTGGCCGCTGGTGGTGATCGCCGCCGGCGTGGCGTTGTGGCTGCCGCGCCGGGCGCGGGCGCTGAACGCGTTGCTGCTGGGCGAGTCCGAGGCGCGGCACCTGGGCATCGAGGTGGAGCGCCTCAAGCGTGAGCTGGTGTTCTGCACCGCGCTGGGCGTGGGCGCGGCCGTGGCGGCGGCAGGGCTGATCGGCTTCATCGGCCTGGTGGTGCCGCACCTGGTGCGCCAGGTGGCCGGCCCCGATCATCGGGTGCTGCTGCCGGCGTCGCTGCTGGCGGGCGCCAGCCTGCTGCTGTTCGCCGACCTGATCGCGCGCATGGCCCTGGCCCCGGCCGAGTTGCCCATCGGCATTGTCACGGCGTTCCTCGGCGCGCCGTTTTTCCTTTATCTGCTGGTGCGGGGGCGTCCCTGATGTTACGTGTGGCCAACCTGCAAGTTCGACGCGGCCAGCAGGCGGTGATCGACGACATCAGCCTGCAACTGCAGCCCGGCGAGGTGCTGGGCGTGCTGGGCCCCAATGGCGCCGGCAAGAGCACCTTGCTGGGCGCCCTGTGCGGCGAACTGGCGCCCAGCCAGGGCGAAGTTTGGCTGGACGGGCGCTTGCTGGCCGATTGGCATGGCCCCGAGCGGGCCCGGCGCCTGGCGGTGCTGCCGCAGGTCTCGACCCTGGGCTTCGCCTTCCGGGTGGAGGAGGTGGTGGGCATGGGCCGGCTGCCCCACGACAGCGGCCTGGCCCGCGACAGCGAGATCATCGCCGCAGCCCTGCACGCCGCCGATGCCGCGCACCTGCGGGGGCGCAGCTACCTGGCGCTGTCCGGCGGCGAGCGCCAGCGCGTGCACCTGGCGCGGGTGCTGGCGCAGCTGTGGCCGGGCGAGCCGGGCACCACGCTGCTGTTGGATGAGCCCACCTCGGCGCTCGACCCGCTACACCAGCACACCACCCTGCAAGCGGTGCGCGCGTTTGCCGACCGCGGCGCGGCGGTGTTGGTGATACTCCATGACCTGAACCTGGCGGCGCGTTACTGCGATCGCATTCTGTTGCTGCAGCAGGGGCGGGCCCATGCGCTGGGCACCCCACGGCAGGTGTTGCAGCCTGGGGCGCTGAAGGCGGTGTTCGGGTTGGAGGTGTTGGTGCAGGAGCACCCGGAGCGGGGGCATCCGTTGATTATCGCGCGTTGAGGTGGGCGCAAATTTCAGGCAAAAAAAGACCCGGCAAAAAGCCGGGTCAAATAACCGTGATTAGCCTGATGAGGAGATAATCTGAGAGTCCGAACCAAGGTCTTTCAAATCATCACTGGCCTCGCGACCAGATGTGATAATCATAACAATTCTCATTTAGAAGTCAACAGGCCCTGCGAACAATTTTTCACGGGCTGTCGATCAGCCGCGTGACCTGCCGGTTCAAGGCCTCGATGCGCCGCGCCATGCTTTCGATCAGGCTGTGGGCGATGCGCGGGTTGGTCTGGGTGAGGTTGAGGAACTGGTCCTTGGGAATGATCATCAGCGTGCTGGGCACGGCGGCGATCACCGTGGCGCTGCGTTTCTCGTGGGTGAAGATGGCCATGGCGCCGAAGATCTCGTCCTTGGGCACGTCGCCCACCTTGTGGCCGTCCACATAGGCCTCGGCGTGGCCGTCGATGATCACGAAGACGTGGTCGGCCTCGTCGCCCTGGTTGATCAGCACCTCGCCGGCGGGCACGTGCTTGAAGCCGTTGCTGGCGCGGTACTCGGGTTGCTTGAGGCGGGTGATGGCGTCGCACAGCAGGGTGGTCTGGCCGGTCAGGTACTCGATCAGCAGTTCCTGGGTCTCGGGCGTGGCGTTGATGTGCGCCAGCACTTCGCTGCGCAGGTAGGGCACCAGGCGCAGGGTGCCTTCGGTGCTGTACTCATAGGCCAGGTCGTCGCGGTTCTGGTACAGGCCCAGCAGGTCACCGTCCTGCAGGTAGAACAGCGGGCGCTGGTTGATGCGCGCTTGCAGCAGGCCGCTGTCGATCAGGTACAGCTGGCTGTCGTCCATCAAGGGGGCCAGGTCGGCTCCGGGTTCCAGCTCCAGCGCCGGGCCTTGCGGCGCTACCCCCAGCAGCAGCCGCGCGGCGATGCCTTGCAGGCGGTTTACCCACGCATCGGCGTATGCCGGCTGCTCTCCAAATAGATACATGCGCGCTTTCCTTGACTGGCGAGCCTGACGCGCGGCCGCGGTCAGTTCTTGCGACGAGACGATAGCGCGTCGAGTTCCTGATTCAAAGCCTCTTTGCGTTCGGCGGGGAGGTCGTTCCAGTGTACGTCCAGCAGTGCGCCCTCGATGGCGTACAGCAGCACTTTCGAGGCGCGGAAGCCGCGGGTCTTGACCGCCCGGTATGCGTCCACCGCCCCCAGGCGACGCAGGTCCGAGGCGCTGTGGATGCCTACGGCGTGCAGCCACTGCGCCGAGGTCTTGCCCAGGTTTTTCAAATGTTGAAGTTCATCGTTCATCAAGCCTCCTTGCGACGGCTGAACTTGATCGAGGCGCATTTGCTGGCCGCTCTGCCAAGGGAGTGTAGCGGCACTTTGGAAATGCGCTCAGGCGCCGCTTTTCCGCGGATATCAGCGGCTTGCAAGCGCAGGGGCAGGGGCGCGTCCTGCGCCGGATGGGCGGTCAGCGGGTGCGGTAACGCAGGCGAGTGCCGAAATTCACCGACATCAGGATCTCGTCGGCCGACAGTTCTGCCGGGAAGTAGGCCCCGGAGATTTGCGCGTGGGCCAGGCTGGCGCCTTCCATGCAGGTGTCGCGCAGGTCCAGGCCGCGCAGGTCGGCGGTGCGGAAGTAGGCGTCGGTGAAGTCGATGTCATGGGTGTCGAGCTCGCGCAGGTCGAGGCCGCGGAAGTCGCCGCCACGAAAGTCCACCCGGTCGGCGGGGCGCTGTTCATTGAAACCACGAACGTTTTCGTGGTGCACGAGGGCATAGAGGTGCGAGTCGAGCTGCTTGGGCTGGCCCATGGCGTCTTCCTGTTGGAATTATTGACGCCATTATAATGCCACTATTCTTTGGCCGTGAGTGTCGACTGCTTCACGGCTGGAGAAAATAACGTGGCGCCGGACGCGGCCTGCGGCCGCTGCTACAGACCCCTGTAGCAGCGGCCGAAGGCCGCGTCACGGCGACGGCGCAATTACAGCCCCGGCAAACGCTGGCGAATCTGCTCGACCAGCTTGTCCAGGCTGTCGCCCTCGTTGGTTTCCACGCGCTTGCTCAGCGCCAGTTCCTCGGCGGTCAGCGGCTCGCGGCTGGCCTGCTGGGCGTGCAGCACCTGCAGGGTGGCGTCCGACGGGTCGTTCTGCTCGGCCTGGCGCTGGGCCAGCCAGGCTTCGATCACCGGCATCGGGGCGTTGCAGTCGAGGATCAGGAACGGCACGCCGGTGGTCTCGGCCACCTGGGCCGCCAGCTGGCGCTGGGCCTGCTTGAGGTAGGTGGCGTCGATCACGGCCGGGAAGCCGGCGCGCAGGATGCTGTCGGCCAGGCTGTGCAGGCGCTGGTAGGTGGCCACGCTGGCGTCTTCACTATAGATGCCGGTCTGCAGCTGGTTGTCGCCCTGCTGCTCGCCGAACAGGCGCTTGCGCTCCACGTCCGACCGCAGGCGGATGGCGCCCAGCGCTTCGACCATGCGCATGGCCACGTGGCTCTTGCCCACGGCGGAGACGCCGCTGGTGATGGCCAGGAAGCGCGACGGGATGGCGCTGTAGCTTTCCGCCAGGTTGGCGTACTTGCGGTATTGCTTGAAGGTGGTGGCGCGTTGCACCGCGTCCGATTCCGGGGTCAGGCCGAACAGCGCGACCTTGGCGCGCACCAGGGCGCGGTAGGCCTTGTAGAAGTTCAGCAGTTCCAGGCCACGGTAGTCGCCGGTCAGCTCCAGGTACTGGCTGATGAAACGACGGGCCAGGCACTTCAAGCCACGGTCTTCCAGGTCCATGGCCAGGAAGCCGATGTCGGCGTAGACGTCGGTGAAGCGGAACGGTTCGTTGAACTCGATGCAGTCGAAGATCACCACCTTGCCGTCGATCAGGGTGGCGTTGCCCAGGTGGATGTCACCGTGGCATTCGCGGATGAAGCCTTCGGCCTTGCGTTCCAGCAGCAGCGGCTGCAGGCGCGCGAAGCTGGCCTGGGCCCAGGCTTGCAGGGCGTCCAGTTGCTGCAGGTCGGCGGCGTCCTTCAGGAACGGGCGGATCTGCTCGAAGTTCTGCTCCACCGGGGCCATCACCGCGGCAGGGGTGCCGGCCTCGTGCGCGGCGGCCACCACCGGGGCGGCCTGGTGGAAGTCAGCGATCTGGCTGGCCATGGAGTCGATGTGCGCGGTGGTCAGCTCGCCATTGGCCTGCAGGGTGCTGAGCAGGTCGCTTTGCGGGAACTGGCGCATCTGCAGGGCGTACTCGATGGCCGGGCCTTCGCCGCCCAGCACCGGGGCTTCGGCGCTACCGGTGATTGGCAGCACCTGCAGGTACAGGCCGTCGGTCAGGCGCTGGTTCAGGCGCAGCTCTTCCTGGCAGAAGTGCTCGCGCGAGGCCAGGGTGGAGAAGTCGAGGAAACCGAAGTTCATCGGCTTCTTGACCTTATAGACGTAGGGACCGGTCAGCACCACCCAGGAGATGTGCGTCTCGATGACCTGGAAGGCCTCGACCGGATGGGGGTAAAGGGCCGGGTTCTGCAGGGCGGCGATAAGGGCTTGGCTCACGGGCGGTCCTTCAACTGTCAAAGAATTCGAGGCGGGCATTATGGCCGGTGCCGGGGGCTGTGCAAACCTTTCATGGACGCTGGTCGTCGTTCACCGGGGACGCCTGCCCAGCCGGGATAAAGTGCGTATAATCCGCCGCCATGACTCGATCCCGATCCCCCCGCACCCCTAAAAAACCTGTCAAGCGCGGCCTTCCGGCCTGGCTCGGCTGGACCCTGAAGCTGGGCCTGGTAGGCCTGGTCATCCTGATAGGCTTTGCTGTCTACCTGGATGCCATCGTGCAGGAGAAATTCTCCGGCAAGCGCTGGACCATCCCGGCCAAGGTCTACGCCCGGCCGCTGGAGCTGTTCGTCGGGCAGAAACTGGCCGAGGCCGACTTCCTCACCGAGCTCGATGCCCTGGGCTACCGTCGCACCACCGTGCTGGACGGGCCGGGCACCGCCGTGGTCAAGGGCACCACGGTGAACCTCAACACCCGCGGCTTCCAGTTCTATGAAGGCCTGGAGAAGGCCCAGCCGGTGCAGGTGCGCTTCAACGGCGACTACGTGGCCGAGCTGAGCAGCAGCACCAACCCCAAGCTGCCGGTGGTACGCCTGGAACCGCTGCTGATTGGCGGCCTGTACCCCAAGAACCTCGAAGATCGCATCCTGATCAAGCTCGACCAGGTGCCGCCGTACCTGCTCGACACCCTGGTGACCGTGGAAGACCGCGACTTCTATCACCACTTCGGTGTGTCGCCCAAGTCCATCGCCCGCGCCATCTGGGTCAACACCTCCGCCGGGCAGATGCGCCAGGGCGGCAGTACTCTGACCCAGCAGCTAGTGAAGAACTTCTACCTCACCAACGAACGCAGCCTGAGCCGCAAGCTCACCGAAGCGATGATGGCGGTGCTGCTGGAGATCCACTACAGCAAGCAGGAGATCCTCGAGGCGTACCTCAATGAGGTGTTCATCGGCCAGGACGGCCAGCGTGCGGTACACGGCTTCGGCCTGGCCAGCCAGTTCTTCTTCAGCCAGCCGCTGTCGGAGCTCAAGCTGCACCAGGTGGCGTTGCTGGTGGGCATGGTCAAGGGGCCGTCCTACTACAACCCGCGCCGTTACCCGGACCGCGCGCTGGAGCGCCGCAACCTGGTGCTGGACCTGCTGGCCCAGCAGGGCGTGGCGACCCAGGCGCAGGTGGACGCGGCGAAGAAGATGCCGCTGGGCGTGAGCAAGCAGGGCAGCCTGGCGGACAGCTCGTTCCCCGGCTTCCTGGACCTGGTCAAGCGCCAGTTGCGTGAAGACTACCGCGACGAAGACTTGACCGAGGAAGGCCTGCGCATCTTCACCAGCTTCGACCCGATCCTGCAGCAGAAGGCCGAGGCCTCGGTGACCGACACCTTCAAGCGCCTGGGCAACCGCAAGGGCGTGGATGACGTGGAAGCCGCCATGGTGGTCACCAACCCGGAAAGCGGCGAAGTGCAGGCCCTGGTGGGCAGCCGCGCGCCAGGTTTCGCCGGCTTCAACCGCGCGCTGGACGCGGTGCGGCCGATCGGCTCGCTGGTCAAGCCGTCCATCTACCTGACCGCCCTGGAAAAGCCCAGCCAGTACACCCTCACCAGTTGGGTGAAGGATGAGCCGTTCGAGGTCAAGGGCGCCGATGGGCAGATCTGGCGGCCGAAGAACTATGAAGGCAACTCCAACGGCACCATCTTCCTGTACCAGGGCCTGGCGCATTCCTTGAACCTGTCCACGGCGCGCCTGGGCCTGGACCTGGGCGTGCCCAACGTGTTCAAGACCATTTCGCGCCTGGGCGTGGACGTGGACTGGCCGACCTACCCGTCGATGCTGCTGGGCGCCGGTGGCATGTCGCCGATTCAGGTGGCCACCATGTACCAGACCATCGCCAATGGTGGCTTCAACACGCCGATGCGCGGCATTCGCAGCGTGCTGACGTCTGACGGCCAGCCGCTCAAGCGTTACCCGTTCCAGGTGCAGCAGCGCTTCGACCCGGGCTCCATCTACCTGATCCAGAACGCCATGCAGCGCGTGATGCGCGAAGGTACCGGCCGTTCGGTGTACAACGTGCTGCCAAGTTCGCTGAACCTGGCGGGCAAGACCGGCACCAGCAACGACTCGCGTGACAGCTGGTTCGCCGGCTTCAGCCAGGACGTGCTGGCGGTGGTGTGGATCGGCCGCGACGACAACGGCAAGACCCCGTTCACCGGTGCCACCGGCGCCCTGCAGGTGTGGACCAGCTTCATGAAGAAGGCTGACCCGCTGCCGCTGGACACGCCGATGCCGGACAACGTGGTGCAGGCCTGGATCGACCCGCACACCGGCCAGGGCTCCGACGCCAACTGCCCGGGTGCGGTGCAGATGCCGTATATTCGTGGTAGCGAACCCGCTGCAGGCCCTGCCTGTGGCAGCCAGGCCCCGGCCGATTCCGTGATGGATTGGGTCAAGGGCTGGTTGAACTAAATTGACGTTGCCAGGCAAAGAGGAATCGAAGTGAACAAGTGGTGGTTTCCTGCTGTAACGGCACTGGCGCTGCTCAACGGTTGCGCCAGCGTGCCCCAAGGGTCGATTCCGGTGGTGGACTCCGGCACTGCCGTGTCCAACAGCGAGCGCGTGTCGGCCAACCGTGGCTATGCCGCGGTGCAGCGCCAGGCGCCGCAGGCGGTGTCGGAAGACTCCGGTGTGGTGGTAATGCCCCAAGGCAGCTCCGCGCCCATGACCTTCGCCGCGCCACAAAGCGCGCCGATCAGCACCGGGCCGATCACCCCGGGTGCCTACACGCCGCCGCCAGCCGCGGCCCAGCAGCCGTACAACAGCGCGCCGGTCACCAGCAACTACAGCATGCCGTCGACCAGCAACGCGCCTACCGGTATCCCCAGCAACACCCGCAGCAGTGGCGGCCTGTCTGCCGACGAGCAGCTTGATGGCCCGGTGCTGGCGCTGCTGACCACCGCCCAGCAGCAACAGGGCGGCGGCGACCTCAACGGTGCCTCGTCGAGCCTGGAGCGTGCCCAGCGCATTGCCCCGCGCGAGCCGCAGGTGCTGTACCGCCTGGCCCAAGTGCGCCTGTCCCAGGGTGACGCGCCCCAGGCCGAGCAACTGGCCCGCCGTGCCCTGACCTACGCCAACGGCCGCCCCGACCTGCAGGCCAGCCTGTGGAACACCATTGCCCAGGCTCGCGAGAAGCAGGGTGACAGCGCCGGCGCCGCCCAGGCCCGCCAGAAAGCTTCCGGAGGTTGATGATGGACGCACGTTTTCCGCAGATCGCCGACCATCTGCTGCTGATCGAACGCGAACTGCGGGTGCAGGGCTGGTGGAGCGAGGCTGAACCCAGCGCCGAGCAGCTGGCCAGCCAGGAGCCGTTCAGCGTCGATACGCTGGACTTTTCCCAGTGGCTGCAGTGGATCTTCCTGCCGCGCATGAAGCAGATCCTCGAGCACGATCTGCCGCTGCCCAACGCCTCGGGCATCCTGGCCATGGCCGAGATGGTCTACGCCGACCAGGCCGAAAAAAGCCGCGGCATCCGCGTGCTGCTGCACCAGTTCGACGAACTGATCACCCAGCACAGCTGACCCCGTAGCAGCGGCCGCAGGCCGCGTCTTGGGCACCTTGGTGCGCCCTGACGCGGCCTGTGGCCGCTGCTACGGGTTATTGGCAGTTTTCCTCGATCTGCTTCTGCGTCAGCGCAATCTTCGCCTGGCGCTCTTCCTCCGTCAGCTTGCGCAACTCGCCGCCCATTTCCTGGCGCACCCGCGGGTTGTTCTGCAGCTGCGCCAAATTGTTGCGGCTGGTGTCGCAAAACTTCGCTATCTGCTCTTCCTGGTCCACCACCTGCTGCTGCACCTGCTGATTGATGGTGCGCTGGGCGGCTTTGCCCTGGGCAGCATCCGGCGCTTTTACCGGGGCAGGGGGCGGCGCCACCACCGGCTTGGCGGTGTCCACCTCGGTACTGTTCTGGCCCGCGGGCGGCTGGGCGTCGAAGTGGGTGACGCCCTGGCTGTCGACCCATTTGTAGATCTGCGCGGCGTGGCCGAACGGGCTTGCCAACAGCAGCGCAATTGCAGGGATGAGGATCGCTCGCATGCTAATTCCTTGACCATTAACGCAATCATGAAACTACCTGAGACGCTTCTGAGCAAATGTTTTCTGCATCTGGTGAAAAAATTGGCACGCATTAAATTGCAACAGATAGCTTGACTTGCGCCTCGCGAATCACAACAATCGGAAGTCCGCTGTAGAGGGACTGCCAGAAGCAGACCTTCCCAGCAGATCATGAGGCGCACACCCGCGCCGACCCGCAACACCCGCAACGCGTTACCTCGCGCTGGGTGGGAAACCCCCGCAACACTTTGGGGAAGTCCCAATACTTGCTCAGTCAGTGCTGACGTACGTCGGCGACCACCGTCGCTCATGCTCTGCTGGCAGTAAACCTATTAAGACCCGTTCCCATGGAGCGGTATTCTGGCGTTTTAGAGGTGAACAACGTGGAGCTTTTATCTGGCGCTGAGATGGTCGTCCGCTTTTTGCGTGACGAAGGCGTTAAGCACATCTACGGGTACCCTGGTGGTGCTCTCCTGCATGTATACGATGCCCTGTTCAAAGAGCCGGAAGTGGAACACATCCTGGTTCGTCACGAGCAGGCCGCGACCCATATGGCTGACGGCTACGCCCGTGCCACCGGCAAGGCCGGCGTGGTACTGGTGACCTCCGGCCCGGGCGCGACCAATGCCATCACCGGTATCGCCACTGCCTACATGGACTCGATCCCCATGGTGGTGCTGTCCGGCCAGGTTGCTTCCACCCTGGTGGGTACCGACGCGTTCCAGGAAACCGACATGATCGGTATTTCCCGGCCTATCGTGAAGCACAGCTTCATGATCAAGCACGCGTCCGAAATCCCCGAAGTCATGAAAAAAGCCTTCTACCTGGCGCAGTCCGGTCGCCCGGGGCCTGTCGTTGTCGACATCCCGAAAGACATGACCAACCCGGCGGAAAAGTTCGAATACGTCTACCCGAAAAAGGCCAAGCTGCGTTCCTACAGCCCGGCCGTCCGTGGCCACTCCGGTCAGATCCGCAAGGCCGTGGAAATGCTCCTGGCCGCCAAGCGTCCGGTGATGTACGCCGGCGGTGGCGTGATCCTGGGCGGTGGCTCGGCGCAACTGACCGAGCTGGCGCAGCTGCTGAACCTGCCGGTGACCAACACCCTGATGGGCCTTGGCGCCTACCCGGGCATGGACCGTCAGTTCGTCGGCATGCTGGGCATGCACGGCAGCTACACCGCCAACCTGGCCATGCACCACGCCGACGTGATCCTGGCCGTGGGCGCGCGTTTCGATGACCGTGTGATCAACGGCGCGAGCAAATTCTGCCCGAACGCCAAGATCATCCACATCGACATCGACCCGGCGTCCATCTCCAAGACCATCAAGGCCGATGTGCCAATCGTGGGTCCAGTGGACAGCGTGCTGACCGAGATGGTCGCCACCCTGAAGGAAATCGGCGAAACCCCGAACAAGGAAGCGGTGGCCAGCTGGTGGAAGCAGGTTGACGAGTGGCGCGGCGACAAAGGCCTGTTCCCCTACAACAAGGGCGACGGCAGCCTGATCAAGCCACAGACCGTGATCGAGACCCTGTGCGAAGTGACCGGCGGCGACGCCTACGTCAGCTCGGACGTGGGCCAGCACCAGATGTTCGCGGCGCAGTACTACAAGTTCAACAAGCCCAACCGCTGGATCAACTCCGGTGGCCTGGGCACCATGGGCTTCGGCCTGCCTGCCGCCATGGGCGTGCAGATGAGCTTCCCCGATGCGCACGTGGCCTGCGTGACCGGTGAAGGCAGCATCCAGATGAACATCCAGGAGCTGTCCACCTGCCTGCAGTACGACCTGCCGGTGAAGATCATCCTGCTGAACAACGGCGTGCTGGGCATGGTTCGCCAGTGGCAGGACATGAGCTACGGTGGCCGTCACTCGCACTCGTACGTGGAATCGCTGCCTGATTTCGTCAAGCTGGTCGAGGCCTACGGCCACGTCGGCATGCGCATCACCGATCTGAAAGATCTGAAGCCGATGATGGAAAAAGCCTTCGCCATGAAGGACCGCCTGGTGTTCCTGGACATCCAGGTCGACGTCACCGAGCACGTCTACCCGATGCAGATCAAAGACGGTTCGATGCGCGATATGTGGCTGAGCAAGACGGAGCGTACCTAATCATGCGGCACATTATTTCCCTGCTGTTGGAAAACGAACCGGGTGCGCTGTCGCGTGTGGTCGGGCTGTTCTCGCAACGCAACTACAACATCGAAAGCCTGACCGTGGCGCCCACCGAAGACCCGACCCTGTCGCGCCTGACGTTGACCACTGTCGGCCACGATGAAGTGATCGAGCAGATCACCAAGAACCTCAACAAACTGATCGAAGTGGTCAAGCTGGTCGACCTGTCGGAAAGCGCGCACATCGAACGTGAGTTGATGCTGGTCAAGGTCAAGGCTACCGGCGCCCAGCGCGCCGAGATCAAGCGCACCACGGACATCTTCCGCGGGCAGATCGTTGATGTAACCAGCAGTGTCTACACCGTACAACTGGCCGGGACCAGCGATAAGCTCGACAGCTTCATCCAGGCCATCGGCACCGCCTCGATCCTGGAGACCGTGCGTAGCGGCGTCACCGGCATCGCACGTGGCGATAAAGTGCTGAGCATCTGAACAAGGCAGTAAAGGTGGCGGGACAGCCCGCCACCCTCAACCAAATTAGCGTATGGCCACCGGCCAAGATAACAGGGGTAATTTCATGAAAGTTTTCTACGACAAAGACTGCGACCTGTCCATCATCCAGGGCAAGAAAGTTGCCATCATCGGTTACGGCTCCCAGGGCCACGCTCAAGCGTGCAACCTGAAAGACTCCGGTGTTGACGTCACTGTCGGTCTGCGCAAAGGCTCGGCCACTGTTGCCAAGGCTGAAGCCCACGGTCTGAAAGTTGCCGACGTGGCTACCGCCGTCGCCGCTGCCGACCTGGTCATGATCCTGACCCCGGACGAATTCCAGGGCGCCCTGTACAAGAACGAAATCGAGCCGAACATCAAGCAAGGCGCTACCCTGGCCTTCTCCCACGGCTTCTCGATCCACTACAACCAGGTCGTGCCACGCGCTGACCTGGACGTGATCATGATCGCGCCAAAGGCCCCGGGCCACACCGTACGTTCCGAGTTCGTCAAGGGCGGCGGTATCCCTGACCTGATCGCTATCTACCAGGACGCTTCGGGCAACGCCAAGAACGTCGCCCTGTCGTACGCTTCGGGCGTCGGCGGCGGCCGTACCGGCATCATCGAAACCACCTTCAAGGACGAGACCGAAACCGACCTGTTCGGCGAACAAGCCGTACTGTGCGGTGGTACCGTCGAGCTGGTGAAAGCCGGTTTCGAAACCCTGGTTGAAGCGGGCTACGCGCCAGAAATGGCCTACTTCGAGTGCCTGCACGAACTGAAGCTGATCGTTGACCTCATGTACGAAGGCGGTATCGCCAACATGAACTACTCGATCTCCAACAACGCCGAATACGGCGAGTACGTGACCGGCCCTGAAGTCATCAACGCCGAATCCCGCCAGGCCATGCGCAACGCCCTGAAGCGCATCCAGGACGGCGAATACGCCAAGATGTTCATCAGCGAAGGCGCTACCAACTACCCTTCGATGACCGCCAAGCGTCGCAACAACGCCGCCCACGGCATCGAAGTCATCGGCGAGCAACTGCGCTCGATGATGCCTTGGATCTCGGCGAACAAAATCGTCGACAAAACCAAGAACTGATACAAGTTCGTGGCGATGAAAACGCGGCTTCGGCCGCGTTTTTTCGTTATGGTGGTCAGGTTCTGGTATAAAGCTGCAACGTTTGCGGTCGAACCCTGGCCGCAGACGTCTGTCGAAACTTTCCACACCGTTGCAAGGTACTGTCCATGAGCGAACGTCCCGAAGAGCCGCACACGGCCTCTGACGCCGAAAGCCTGCTGCCGATCGATGAACATGTCGAAGAAGGGCATGACGCAGAAGGGCGTAAAGTCCGGCACCGCGGCATCTATCTGCTGCCCAACCTGTTTACCACGGCAAACCTGTTTGCCGGGTTCTACTCGATCATCAATTCCATCAGCGCGCAAAGTGCACTGAGCGCCGGCAATTCCGCCGATGCCGCGAAGTACTTCTCCTTTGCCGCCATTGCCATTTTCGTCGCCATGGTCCTCGATGGCCTGGACGGCCGCGTGGCACGCATGACCAACACCCAGAGCGCGTTCGGTGCCGAGTACGACTCGCTGTCGGACATGGTTGCCTTCGGCCTGGCGCCGGCGTTGCTGGCCTTCGGCTGGGCGCTGGGCGACATGGGCAAGGTCGGCTGGATGGTCGCCTTTATCTATGTAGCCGGTGCCGCACTGCGCCTGGCGCGCTTCAACACCCAGGTCGGCAAGGCTGACAAACGCTACTTCATCGGCCTGGCCAGCCCGGCTGCAGCCGGCGTCGTGGCCGGTACCGTGTGGGCGTTCAGCGACTACGGCATCCAGGGCTCCAAGCTGTCGTTCCTGGTGGCGCTGCTGGTAGCGGCCGCAGGCATGCTGATGGTCAGCAACATCAAGTACAACAGCTTCAAGGAGCTGGACCTCAAGGGCCGCGTGCCGTTCGTGGCTATCCTGGCCGTGGTGCTGGTGTTCGCCGTGGTGTTCAGCGACCCGCCGCGCATCCTGCTGCTGATCTTCCTCTGCTACGCAGCGTCCGGCCCGATTCAATATCTGTTACGCAAGAGTCGGCACAAGCCGGCCTGATCGCGGCATACTCCGTAGCCTGTCGCTAACGACCAGGTTACGGAGTCGCCATGCTGATCAAGTTCCCCAAAGCCTCGGACTGCCAAGAGTCCGAGGTCACGCCTGCCTCGATCTACTTCTCCCGTCGCGCCCTGCTGGGCGGTTCCATGGCTGCATTGGCGGCTGCGGGCTTGCCGCGCCTGGCCGCTGCTGCCGAGCCCTCGCGTTACGCCGGCGCCGCTGCAGATGGCGCACCTGCCTGGTTCAAGGACAAGCTCGCCGCCACCCAGTGGCAAGCCATGACCGTGGCGGGGGAGGCCATCACGCCGTTCAAGGACGCCAGCAGCTACAACAACTACTACGAGTTCGGTGCCGACAAGGGCGACCCGGCGGCCAATGCCAGCGGCATGAAGACCGAACCGTGGACGGTGGTCGTCGATGGCGAGGTGGGCAAGCCGGGGCGCTACGCCCTGGAAGACTTCATCAAGCCGTACCAGCTGCAGGAGCGCATCTACCGCATGCGCTGCGTGGAGGCCTGGTCCATGGTCATTCCCTGGCTGGGTTTCCCGCTGGCCGACCTGCTCAAGCAGGTACAGCCCACCTCCAAGGCCAAGTACATCCGATTCGAGACCCTGCAAGACCCCAAGGTCATGCCCGGCATGCGCTCGGACTTTGCCCTGATCCAGTGGCCTTATATAGAAGGGCTGCGGCTGGACGAGGCGATGAACCCGCTGACCCTGCTGGCGGTCGGCATGTACGGCCAGCAACTGCCCAACCAGAACGGCGCGCCGCTGCGCCTGGTAGTGCCGTGGAAGTACGGGTTCAAGGGGGTGAAGTCCATCGTGCGCATCAGCCTGGTGGAAGAGCAGCCGCAAACCACCTGGCAGAACATCGCGCCGGACGAGTACGGCTTCTTCGCCAACGTAAACCCCACGGTCGACCACCCACGCTGGACCCAGGCGCGCGAGCGCCGCCTGCCCAGCGGGCTGTTCAGCCCGAACGTGCGCGATACCCTGATGTTCAATGGCTATGGGGAGGAGGTGGCTTCTCTTTATAGTGGTATGGATCTGCGGAAGAACTATTGATGCGTTATCTGTGGTGGCGGTTGAGTGTGTTTCTGCTGGCTGGTGTGTGGCCGTTCTGGTGGGTGTACCAGGCGTGGATCTTTGCCCTGGGTCCGGACCCGGGCAAGGTGCTGGTGGATCGCCTGGGGTTGGGTACCCTGGTGCTGTTGATGGTGACCCTGGCCATGACCCCGCTGCAGAAGCTGACGGGGTGGCCGGGCTGGATCAGCGTGCGGCGGCAGTTGGGGCTGTGGTGCTTCGCCTACGTGGTAATGCACCTGGCAGCCTACCTGTTCTTCGTCCTTGGCCTGGACTGGGGGCAACTTGGCGTGGAGCTGCGCAAACGGCCATACATCATCGTCGGCGCATTGGGGTTTGTTTGCCTGCTGCTGATGGCCGTCACTTCCAACCGCTTCAGCCAGCGCCGCCTGGGCCGGCGCTGGAAGGTCCTGCACCGGCTGGCTTATGTAGTGCTGGGTTTGGGGCTGCTGCATTTCCTGTGGGTGGTGCGCGCGGATCTGAAGGAGTGGGCGGTGTACGCGGTGGTGGGGGCGTTGTTGATGCTATTGCGTTTCCCAGCGGTGGCGTCGCACATACCCCGCCTCGGTCGCCGCTGATCCATCGCCAAGCACCAAAGGCCGGCAACGCCTTTCTGACAGGCCATGGCACG
>NZ_CP133165.1:4620000-6725543 GCF_047947025.1 Pseudomonas sp. App30
GCAGGTACGAAAGTAGGTCTTAGTGATCCGGTGGTTCTGTATGGAAGGGCCATCGCTCAACGGATAAAAGGTACTCCGGGGATAACAGGCTGATACCGCCCAAGAGTTCATATCGACGGCGGTGTTTGGCACCTCGATGTCGGCTCATCACATCCTGGGGCTGAAGCCGGTCCCAAGGGTATGGCTGTTCGCCATTTAAAGTGGTACGCGAGCTGGGTTTAGAACGTCGTGAGACAGTTCGGTCCCTATCTGCCGTGGACGTTTGAGATTTGAGAGGGGCTGCTCCTAGTACGAGAGGACCGGAGTGGACGAACCTCTGGTGTTCCGGTTGTCACGCCAGTGGCATTGCCGGGTAGCTATGTTCGGAAAAGATAACCGCTGAAAGCATCTAAGCGGGAAACTTGCCTCAAGATGAGATCTCACTGGAACCTTGAGTTCCCTAAAGGGCCGTCGAAGACTACGACGTTGATAGGTTGGGTGTGTAAGCGCTGTGAGGCGTTGAGCTAACCAATACTAATTGCCCGTGAGGCTTGACCATATAACACCCAAGCAATTTGATCGAACAGACCAGATTGCGGTGTTGTGAAGATGATACGAACCGAAAGTTTGCATTTCACAAATACCATCACATACCCGATTCGCTGGAATGCCACCCAAAGGGCATCCTGGCTACAGAATTTCTTGACGACCATAGAGCATTGGAACCACCTGATCCCATCCCGAACTCAGCAGTGAAACGATGCATCGCCGATGGTAGTGTGGGGTTTCCCCATGTGAGAGTAGGTCATCGTCAAGATTAAATTCCGAAACCCCCATCTGCGCAGGCAGGTGGGGGTTTTGTCTTTTCGGCGCCCGAAAATCCCACGAACGCCTCTCGTAGCAGCGGCCAAAGGCCGCGTCCGCAGGCCCCACGTAAAGATCGGGCCCCCCTCAAAGGCACAAAAAAACCACCCAAGAGGGTGGTTTTTTGTCATGCCATCAAGCTCACATCAGGCCGAAACCTCTTCAGCCTCATCATCCACGACCACCGCCTTCACCGCATCGTGACGACGGATGTACTTCCAGTCCGACTCATCGATGTAGATGCCGTTAGGCCCGCTACCGCCTTCCAGGTCGATGGCCACGTGGGCCGACACCTGCGGCTTCACGCTGGCCAGGATAGGCACGAAGCCCAGCTGCTGGCTGGTTTCCAGCAGCGCCGACTGGTTGCGTTCGTCGATGTCCGCCGCCTCGTCCAGGTAGTACGGCAGGCGAATGCGGCCAGCCAGGTCGCGGTCCATCAAGTGCAGCAACAGGTACATGTTGGTCAGCGCCTTGATGGTCATGGTGGTGCCGTTGGACGCTGCGCCGTCGATATCGGTGTGTATCACCGGCTGGCCGTGCACCTTGGTGATCTCGAAGGCCAGTTCGAACAGGTCCTTGAGGCCCAGCTGGTTGTGGTTGGCGGCCACCAGGCGGGCCAGGTATTCCTTGGCCTCTTCGTTCTTGTTGTCCTGCTCGGCACTCTGGCTGAGGTCGAACACCGACAACGTCTCGCCTTCTTCGTACTGGCCGGCGCTGTGGATAATCTGGTCGATGTGCTTGAGCGCTTCCTTGTTGGGGGCCAACACGATGCGGAAGCTCTGCAGGTTCGACACCTGGCGCTTGTTGATCTCGCGGTTGAACAGTGCCAGTTGGTGCTCGAGGCTGTCGTAGTCGCTGCGGATATTGCGCAGGGTACGGGCAATGTCGGTAACGGCTGCGCGGCGGGCCTTGGCCAGGGTCAGCGCTTCTTCGCTGCGGTGGTCGTAGGCGTTGATCAGCAGTTGCAGGCGGCGCTCCATGTCGTCTTCGCTGTCGAACTTGGCCACGCCCTTCAGGCGCACCTGCGCGTACAACGCCTCGATCTGACCGTCGACGCGCTGCAGGCTTTGCCAGCTGTCCTGATAGTCGTTGAGCAGCGGCAGCAGGTTGTCCATGGAGTCATCCACGGCTTCCATGAAGGGCGTGCCGAACGGCAGGTCGGCAGGCAGCAGCTGGCGGCGGCGCAGGGCGTCGTCCAGGGTGCGCTGCTTGGCTTCCATGTCGGCGATCTGCCGGCCCACCAGTTGCAACTTGGCGGACAGCTGTTGGACGCGCTCGGTGAAGGCGTCGCTCGAACGCTTCAGCTCGTCCTGGGCGGCTTCCATCTGCGCCAGTTGTTCCAGCTTGTCGCCTTCCTCGGCGCCCAGGGTCTGGGCGCGGCGGAAGTCTTCCAGGGCTTTCTGGGCATCCAGCACCTGCTGGTACAGGGCCTCGGTCTGTTCCTTGCTGGCCGCGCGGTCGGAGGCCACGGCCTGCTGGGTCTTGAGCTGCTTGAGTTCTTTCTCCAGGCGCTCCTTCTGCTCGCGCAGGGCGGCGCGGTCGGCCAGCGCCTGCAGGGCAGGGGGCTCGATGTGCGACAGGTCGATGGAAATGCCCGGCACTTCGAAACGCTCGCCCTTGAAGCTGTCGAGGATGGCTTCCAGGGATTTCACCCAGGCGTCGCTGTCATCCAGGGCAATGCCCTGCTCGCCCAGCGGCAGGCTGAACAGCGCGCTGTTGAACAGCCGCATCAGGCGTTCCACGTCCTGCTGCGAGAACTCTTCACGCAGGCGGGCGTAGCTGTTGTTGTCGGCATGGTCCAGCTGCTGACGCACCGACTTCAGGCGTTTTTCCAGGTCGCGCAGGCGCTCTTCCAGGTCTTCGGCGCTGAACTGACGGGACTGCGCCAGGGCACCGGCGAGCTCGTCGTGGGCGTCCTTGGCGGCCAGCAGTTGCTGCTCCAGCACCTTTACGTCGTCTACCAGGGCAAAGCGGTGCTTGAGCACCGACAGCTCGCCCAGCCAGCGCTGCACGCCGGTGATCTCGCGCTCCAGGCGCATCAGCTCCTGGGTGCCGCCGCGCTGGTTGTTCTGCAGCGAGTCCTGTTCCTTGCGGTAGTGCTCGGCCTGGATGACCAGCTCTTCCTTGCGCGCGCCGGAGTAGTCCTGCCAGGTGCCCAGCAGCGAATCCAGCACCGGCGAGATGCGGTGCAGCTTGCCGCGCAGGATGTCGCGCTGCCGCACGCCGTTGGCCAGGGCCTCGACCAGCGGGCCGGCGGACACCAGCGAGTTGTAGTCCTGCTCCATGCGGCGTACGTCGCGGAAGGCTTCTTCGCACGCGGCGATGTAGTCGACGCTGCCCGAACGCAGGCTGTGCTCGAAGGCATCGAGGAACAGCTGCTTGAGCTTGGCCGCGGTGATCTCGCGCATGTGCAGCAGGTTGATGAACAGCGCGCGGAAGGTCTTCAGGCTCTGCTCGCTGGTGGAACGCAGCGGAATCAGGGTCAGGTCCAGCGGCACCGAGGTGTGGCCGCCCACCAGCAAACGCCGCAGTTCGTCAGGCTTGAGCTCGTAGGCTTTCAGGCCGTTGCGCTCCAGGTTGCTGAACAGCTCTTTCTGGCGCAGGCAGGTGTCGTTCTTCTGGTAGTGGGCCAGGTCCAGCTCGCCCTTGTAGGCGAAGAACTGGTGGCCGAAGCCGCCACCCGGGCCGCGGCCGACCACGCCAATCACGTGGGGGCCGTGGGGCAGCGACACTTCGCAGAGGATGTAGCTGGTGTCACTGGCAAAGTAGAAGCGCCGCGACTGCTCCAGGCTGTACTTGCCGAAGCTCATGTCCGACATGCGCGCCAGAATCGGGAACTGCAGCGCGTTGATCGAGGCCGACTTGCCCAGGTTGTTGGCACCGTACACCGACAGCGGGTTTTCCAGCGGGAACAGGCCCAGGCTGTAGCCGGCGGTGTTCAGCAGGGCGAAGCGGCGGATGCCGTAGCGTTCCTGGCTCATGCGTCGATCTCCTGTTCTTCGGCGATGGCGCGTGCCAGCGCATCTTCTTCCGACTCTTCGTCGTCGATGACAATGATGTCGTCGTCATCCACCAGCACTGGGGTCGGCAACGGCAGGTCGCTGTGCAGGCTGGCCGCCAGGTTGCGGTCCTGCTGCACCGACAGGCACACGTCGAGGAAGCGGTGCATCGGCGGCAGGAAGCGGTACACGCCGTTCTCCTCGCCGGCGAAGCCCAGCTGGGTCATGCGCCGCATGATCTTCTCTTCCAGCTCTTCCGGGGTCTGCACCTCGGCCTGCAGGAACAGGTCACGGTATTTTTCCAGCAGCGAAGGCAGCTCGTCGCGGCCGATGCTGCCGCCGTCGAGCACGGCCATGGGGTCGCGCCCCTGGTCGGCCAGGTGTTCTACCAAAATGAAGGTGAACAGCGACAGGCGCTGGGCGGTCTTGTTGACCTGCGCGGCCGCCTGCTCGGGCACGAAGTAATAGAAGCCGCGGGTGTCGCACACCAGGTCGAAGCCCAGGGCGCGGAACAGGCCGCGGTACTGGTCCTGCAGGTTGGACAGCTGCGCGTACAGCTCCGGGTCCCGGCGGCTGATGTGGAAGCCCTTGTACAGCTCGCGAAAGATCGGCGCCAGCTGGGACATTTCGGACAGATCAAGATTCATGTGCAGTGCTCGCAGAGGGTTCCAGCGGGGCCGGCAACGGCGTGTCGGCGCTGGAAAGCAGGGCGAAGGAGCGCAGGCTGACGCGGTGCTCCAGGGTGTGATATTCGCGGCGCTCCAGGCGCTCGCGGGCAAAGCGCTTGTCCCGCGACAGGCGCGAGAACCAATACAGCAACTCGTCGGTGGCGCCCTCGGGTTCCTGTTCCAGCAGCCACACCATCAGGTCGGGCAGCGGCAGGGCGTCTTCGCAGCGGTCGAGCATTTCCTTGACCGTGCGCGGCGCCTTGGGCGCCTCGCCGTCGCGCACCTTGTGCGCCTTGGGGAACTGCGCCGGCTTGGCCTCGAAGCGCGCCAGGGCGTACACGTAGGCTTCCACCTGGCTGGCACTGCCGAGGAAGGTGCTCTGCGGCCGGGTGAACATCGGCATGGCCGCCTGGGGCACGGCGTCCAGGCCCTTGCGGCGAATGGCCGACAGGGCCAGCGCCGCGCCGCGGGTCACGGCGTTGTGCCGGCGTGCTTCTTCACGCAGCGGCAGCAGCAGCTCGCGCGCATGGCGCAGGGTCAGCTGGGCGCGGGTCTGCATTTCCAGGATACGCGCGTGGGTGCGCAGCAGCATGTCGTCGTCCACCAGGTGGCCCAGGCGCTGCTGCTCGGTGAGCATGCGCAGCAGCACGTTCTCCACCTTGCGCACGCCCTGCTCGAACGCGCCATCGGCGTTCACCAGCTGGATCATCGGCTCCACGTACTCGTCCCAGGTGGCCAGCACCTCGGCGTAGCGTTGGCGCAGCGGGATCTGCCGGTCGCTGGTCTTGGCGCGCTCGGCCACGGCCACCAGGGCCTGCTCGTCGTTGTCGAGCTTCTTCAGCACGTCGCGGATACGCATGTCCAGCAGGCGCAGCTGGCGGGCCAGGTCGTTGCCATCGCGAATGTCGAAGGCGTCCTGGATATGCCCGGCCAGCCGCTCCAGGTGGCGCAGGTAGGCTTCGATCTCCAGGCACAGGCCCAGCCGGTGCTCACGGCGCAGGTAGGCGAGGAAGTCGTGGATCTGGGCGTTGAGCTCGAAACGGTTCGGGCTCTTGGCCACGGGCACCAGGATGTCCAGGCGGATCCACACGTCCAGCACCGCGGTAATGTCCTGCGGCGTGGCGTCCAGTTGCTGGGCGGCGACCTGCTGGCGAAGTTCGCTCAGGCTCAGCGTGCCCTGGTCAAAATGGGCGCACAGCGGTTCCAGCAAGGCCCAGTGTTCGGCGAGTGCGCGCAAGACGCGCTTGGGTTCGATCATTGGATGGCCGACTCGTTGCCAAATAAAAGCGCCGATTGTACTGCATCAATCGCCCGATCATTGAGCCCCTGATCGACTTGCCGGCGCTTTGTGCGCATCAACTGCGGCGCGGCGCACAGAACGGCGGTAGAATTGGCGTTTAACTTATCCACAGATGGCCGCGCTTTGTTGATCGAATCCAGTCGCCGCGCTTATTTGGCCGCCATGCAAGTGGTGCAATGGCTGCCGCGCACCGAATTGCCGTTCGCCGCGCCGTCGCGCCCCGAGTTGCTGGCGCCGCCTGCGCCCCTCGAGCCGCCCGTCGTCGAGCAGCCGCCAGCCGGCGCCGCCGTGGCCCGCGCGCCGGAGCGGCCGAAAATCGAGCGCCCGAAAATAGAAGTGCCGCGGCCCACGGCCAAGGCCGTCAGCAAGCCCGTGGCCGAGCCCGAAGCCGCGCCCGTGGCGCCCAAGGTAGTGCAGGCGCCGCCGCCGCGCTTCGCCTTGCAGCTGCTGCGCGCCGGTGCCTGCCTGATCCTGGTGGAACTGCCCACCGGCGAGCCGTTCCAGAGCCGCGATCCGGCCTACCTGCTGCTCAAGGACATGCTGCGCGCCGCCGGCCTGCCCGACGCCCCGCAGATCATCGGCGAGCCGGTGCGCTGGCCGCTGCTGGTGCGCGGCAACCTCGACCAGGGCCCGGAAGCGGCGCGCGATTTCGTCCAGGGCTTCGTCCTGGCACGCCTGGAAGACGCCCCCTGCACTTGCTTGTGGTTGGTCGGCCTGCCGGCCGTGCGTTTCGCCGGCGAGGCCGCTGCCGAAGATTATTACCGTGAGTTGCAGGTGGAAGGGCTGGGCAGCGCCTGGTGCCTGCCGGGCCTGGAACTGTTGATGGACGAGCCGCACCGCAAGGCGGACGTCTGGAAAGCCATGCGCCAACTGATGGCGCGCTGGAAACCGAATAATGAGTGATGCCGTATCCTTCCGCCGCATGACCGAGGCGGACCTTGAAGCCGTCCTGAAGATCGAATACGCCGCCTACAGCCACCCCTGGACCCGCGGCATCTTCCTTGACGGGCTGAAGTCCTACGAGATCTGGCTGATGTTCGAGGGTGAACAGCAGGTGGGCCACGGCGTGATCAACGTGATCATCGACGAGGCGCACCTGCTCAACATCACCGTCAAGCCCGAAAGCCAGGGCCGCGGCCTGGGCCTGCGCCTGCTGGAACGGCTGATGAGCCGCGCCTACGAAATGAACGGCCGCGAGTGCTTCCTGGAAGTGCGCGACAGCAACCGTTCTGCCTACCGCCTGTACGAGCGCTTCGGTTTCAACGAGATCGGCCGTCGCCGTGATTACTATCCGATTGCCGGTGGCCGCGAAGACGCGCTGGTGATGGCCTGCACCCTGTTCGAATAACGCCCTACCAGTTGAACAGCGCGCAGGCATTGGCCGTGCTGGCCGCGCCCAGCGCCTGCACCTCCACCCCCATCAGTTCGGCCAGCACCTGGGCAATCCGTGGCAGGTGCTCGGGGCTGTTGCGCTGGCCGGCGAACATCACCGGCGCCATGTCCGGCGCGTCGGTCTCCAGCACCACGGCTTCCAGCGGCAGGCGCGCCACGGTCTTGCGCAGCTTGGCGGCCTGCGGCCAGGTGGCCGCGCCGCCCAGGCCCAGCTTGAAGCCCAGCTTTATATATTCCCGCGCTTCTTCGTAGCTGCCGGCAAAGGCATGGATGATGCCGCCGCGTTTGAGCTTGAAGCGCTTGAGCGTGGCGATCACCGCTGCGTGGCTGCGGCGCACGTGCAGCAACACCGGCAACTCGAACTCGGCCGCCAGGGCCAGCTGGGCTTCGAACAGCACTTGCTGGCGGTCGCGGTCCAGGTCCTCAAGGAAATAGTCCAGGCCGAACTCGCCTACCGCGCACAGCTGGCGGTGGCCCGCCAGGCGCGCCAGCCAGTCGCGCAGCGCCTGCACATGGGCGGGTGAATGCTCGTCCAGATAGACGGGGTGCAGGCCCAGGGCGGCGTACAGCTGACCGTCGCCTTGCACCAGGTCCCACACGCGCTGCCAGTTGGCCTGGTGCACGCCCAGCACCACCATGCGCTCCACGCCAAGGGCGCGGGCGTTGGCCAGCAGGGCAGGGCGATCGACGTCGAAATCCGGGAAATCCAGATGCGTGTGGGTGTCGATCAGCCCCATGGTTCAGGCCTCGAAAATGCGCTGTTTGAAGGTACGGGCGATGGCGTGCACGCCGGGCCGGTACTCATTGCGCTCCACCGCTGCCAGCGCCAGTTCCAGCGCGGTGCTGGCGATCAGGTCGTGCTGCTGGCCCATGGCGTTTATGGGCAGGGGCAGGAAGTCCAGCAACTGGGTGTCGCCGAAGGTGGCCAGGTGCAGCGACGGGAACTCGGCCTGGTGGCCTTGCAACACGTCGAACACCCCTTGCAGCAGCACGTAGGAGGTGGTCACCAGTGCTTCGGGCAGGTGCCCCAGTTGCTCGATCAGTTGCAGCATCGACTGGCGGCCGCACTCACGGCTGAACGACTCGCCCTCGGCCACCAGCACCTTGCCCTTGAAGCCTTCCACCGCCTGGTGGAAACCGGCGGCCCGCTCGCGGCTGATGCTCAGCTCGGGGCGTGCGGCAATCAGGGCGATGTCCTTGGGCGCCGGGCGCAGGATGCTGCTGGTCAGTTGCAGGGCGGCGTTGCGGTCGTCACTGACTACCGAGCAGAACCGGGTTTCGTCCAGCACTCGGTCGATGGCCACCACCGGCATGCCTTTGTCCTGCAACTCCAGGTAGCTGGTGTCGCCGGGCGGCAAGCAACTGGCCACGAACAGCGCGTCGCAGCGGCGGGCCTTGAACAGCTGCTGCAATTGCAGCTCGCTGGCCGGCTCGTCGTCGGAGCTGGCGATCAGCAGCTGGTAGCCGTGCTCGCGCGCGCGTTTTTCCAGGCGCTTGGCAATGCGTGCGTAACTGGGGTTTTCCAGGTCGGGCAGGATAAAGCCCAGGGTGCGGGTGTGGCGGCTGCGCAGGCCGGCGGCCTGGGGGTTGGGCGTGAAGCCGTGCTCTTGCACCACCGCCTGCACGCGTTCGACCGTGGTCTTGCTGATGCGCTGCTGTTGCGCCTTGCCGTTGATCACATAGCTGGCGGTGGTCACCGACACTCCGGCGAGGCGGGCAATATCACTGAGTTTCAACCGAGTATTCCTTGTTATACGGCGCGCTAAACGCGCAGGCCTACGCATTTTTCACGATCATGAGGCGCGGTGGCAGCCGACCAATGTCGCAGCGCCACCGTCAGTTGGGCTTCAATGCCTGAAGATTATCGGGTAACGTGCCTGTCATTCTAGGTTAAACGATTCAGCTTGGACGTTTTCTGCCGAAAATTTTCTGTCGGACCGGTCAGGTTATGGTTCGTGGAATACCAGCTGATGGGCGTCAACCAGCCAGGGGCTGACCAGGCCGTGATTTCGGCCCTATGCTGAACCCTTAAAACAAGACTTCTGCATCCGCCGGATGCCGCAAAGGAGATTGGCATGCTCGAGCTCACTATAGAGCAGATATCCATGGGCCAGACGGCGGTGGATAAACCCGCCGCCCTGCACCTGTTGGCCGACAAACTGGTGGCTGATGGCCTGGTTGCCGAGGGCTACCTGGCCGGCCTGCAAGCCCGTGAAGCTCAGGGCTCGACCTTCCTGGGGCAGGGCATCGCCATTCCCCACGGCACCCCCGACACCCGCGACCTGGTGCACGCCACCGGCGTGCGCCTGCTGCAGTTTCCCGACGGCGTGGACTGGGGCGACGGCCAGATCGTCTACCTGGCCATCGGCATCGCCGCCAAGTCCGACGAACACCTGCGCCTGCTGCAACTGCTGACCCGCGCCCTGGGCGAGACCGACCTGGGCCAGGCGCTGCGCCGCGCCAGCAGCCCCGAAGCGTTGTTGAAACTGCTGCAGGGTGCGCCGCAAGAGCTGGCGCTGGACGCGCAGATGATCAGCCTCGGCGTGGCCGCCGAAGACTTCGAAGAACTGGTGTGGCGCGGCGCCCGCCTGCTGCGCCAGGCCGACTGCGTCAGCAACGGCTTCGCCGCTATTCTGCAGCAGGTCGAGGCGCTGCCCCTGGGCGATGGCCTGTGGTGGCTGCACAGCGAACAGACGGTGAAAAAGCCCGGCCTGGCCTTCGTTACCCCGCAACAACCGCTGCGCTACCTGGGCCAGCCGCTGACCGGGCTGTTCTGCCTGGCCAGCCTGGGCGAGGCCCACCAGGCGCTGCTGGAACGCCTGTGCGCCCTGCTGATCGAAGGCCGTGGCCAGGAACTGGGCCGCGCCACCAGCACCCGCGCGGTGCTGGAAGTGCTGGGTGGCGAGCTGCCAGCCGACTGGCCCAGCGCGCGCATCGGCCTGCCCAACGCCCACGGCCTGCATGCGCGCCCGGCGAAAGAGCTGGCGCAACTGGCCAAGAGCTTTGACGGCGAGATTCGCCTGCGCGTGGTCGACAGCCACGAGCCGGCCGTGTCGGCGAAAAGCCTGAGCAAGCTGCTGAGCCTGGGCGCCCGTCGTGGCCAGGTGTTGGAGTTCATCGCCGAACCGATCATTGCCGACGACGCCCTGCCAGCGCTGCTGGCCGCCGTGGAAGCTGGCCTGGGCGAGGAAGTCGAGCCGCTGCCGCTGGTGGTGGAAACCACGGTGGTGCAGGTCGAGGAAGTGGCGGTCATCACCCCCAAGGTGCAGGCGCCGGTGGCCGGCCAGCAGATCAACGGCATCGCCGCCGCGCCGGGCATCGCCATGGGCCCGGCCCATGTGCACGTGCTGCAGACGTTCGATTACCCGCTGCGCGGTGAATCCCATGACATTGAACACCAGCGCCTGCAAGGCGCGCTGGTGCAGGTGCGCGAAGACATCGAAGGCCTGATCCGCCGCAGCCCGGCCAAGGCCATCCGCGAGATCTTCGTCACCCACCAGGAAATGCTCGACGACCCGGCCCTGACTGACGAAGTGGCCGGCCGCCTCAAGCAGGGCGAAAGCGCCCCCGCCGCCTGGATCAGCGTGATCGAAGCCGCCGCCGTGCAGCAGGAAAGCCTGGCCGACGCGCTGCTGGCCGAGCGCGCCGCCGACCTGCGCGACATCGGCCGCCGGGTGCTGGCGCAGCTGTGTGGCGTGGCCAGCCTCGACGAACCAAGCCAACCCTACATTCTGGTGATGGATGAAGTCGGCCCCTCGGACGTGGCGCGCCTGGACCCGGCCCGCGTGGCCGGCATCCTCACCGCCCGTGGCGGCGCCACCGCCCACAGCGCCATCGTCGCCCGCGCGCTGGGCATCCCGGCCATCGTCGGTGCCGGCGACGCCGTGCTGCTGCTGAAGTCCGGCTGCCCGCTGCTGCTCGACGGCCAGCGCGGCCAACTTATCGTCGACCCCAGCGACGCGGTGCGCCAACAGGCCATCGAAGAACGTGAACAGCGCGCCCGCCGCCAGGAAGCCGCCAACGCCCGCCGCCTGGAAACTGCGGTCACCCGCGACGGCCACGCCGTGGAGGTATTCGCCAACATCGGTGAAAGCGCCGGCGTGAAGGCCGCCGTGGAGCAGGGCGCCGAAGGCGTCGGCCTGCTGCGCACCGAGCTGATTTTCATGGCCCACGCCCAGGCCCCCGACGAGGCCGTGCAGGAAGCCGAATACCGCCGCGTGCTCGACGGCCTGGCCGGCCGGCCGCTGGTGGTGCGCACCCTCGACGTGGGCGGTGACAAGCCGCTGCCGTACTGGCCGATCGCCAAGGAAGAAAACCCCTTCCTCGGCGTGCGCGGCATCCGCCTGACCCTGCAACGCCCCGACGTCATGGAAAGCCAGCTGCGCGCGTTGTTGCGCGCCGCCGACAACCGCCCGCTGCGCATCATGTTCCCCATGGTCGGCAGCGTCGACGAGTGGCGCCAGGCCCGCGACATGACCGAGCGCCTGCGCCTGGAAATCCCGGTGGCCGACCTGCAACTGGGCATCATGATCGAGGTGCCGTCTGCCGCCCTGCTGGCGCCGGTGCTGGCCAAGGAAGTGGACTTCTTCAGCGTCGGTACCAACGACCTGACCCAGTACACCCTGGCCATCGACCGTGGCCACCCGACCCTGTCGGCCCAGGCCGACGGCCTGCACCCGGCGGTGCTGCAACTGATCGACATCACCGTGCGGGCCGCCCACGCCCATGGCAAATGGGTGGGCATCTGCGGCGAACTGGCCGCCGACCCCGTGGCCGTGCCGCTGCTGGTGGGCCTGGGCGTGGATGAATTGAGTGTCTCGGCGCGCAGCATTGCCGAGGTGAAGGCCGGGGTCCGCGAGCTGACCCTGAGCGAAGCGAAAGGCCTGGCGCAGACCGCGCTGGGCCTGGGCAGCGCCCTGGAAGTGCGCGCCCTGGTGGAGAACGCCTGATGGCCAAGATTCTGACCCTCACCCTGAACCCGGCGCTGGACCTGACCGTGGAACTCAACAGCCTGCTGGTGGGCGACGTCAACCGCAGCACCGCCATGCACAGCCACGCCGCCGGCAAGGGCGTCAACGTCGCCCAGGTGCTGGCCGACCTGGGCCATGAACTGACCGTGGCCGGTTTCCTCGGCCAGGACAATGCCCTGCCGTTCGAGGCGCTGTTCAAGGCCCGGGGCTTTACCGACGAGTTCATCCGCGTGCCGGGCGAGACCCGCAGCAACATCAAGCTGGCCGAAAGCGGCGGGCGCATCACCGACCTCAATGGCCCCGGCGCCTTCGTCGACGACGACGCCCAGGCCGCGCTGCTGGCGCGCCTGGTGCAAATCGCCCCTGGTCACGATGCCGTAGTGGTTGCTGGTAGCCTGCCGCGGGGCATCAGCGCCCAGTGGCTGCAGGCGTTGCTGGAAAAACTGGTGGGCATGGGCCTGAAGGTGGCCCTGGACACCAGCGGTGCCGCCCTGCGCGCCGGCCTGGCCACCCAGCCGTGGTTGATCAAACCCAACACCGACGAGCTCAGCGAAGTGTTCGGCGAGCGCATCGACACGCCGGCGCAACAGGCCGCCGTGGCCAAGCGCCTGCTGGCCCAGGGCATCGCCAACGTGGTCATCTCCCAGGGCGCCCTGGGCGTCACCTGGTTCAGCGCCCAGCCCACCCTGCAAGCGTTGCCGCCCACCGTCGACATCGCCAGCACCGTGGGCGCCGGCGATTCGCTGCTGGCCGGCATGGTGCATGGCCTGCTCAGCGGTAGCACGCCTGAGCAAGCCCTGTGCACCGCCACGGCCATCGCCGCCATGGCGGTCAGCCAGATCGGTTTCGGCATCAGTGACCACGCCCTGCTGGCGCGGCTCGAAAGCGGCGTCTGCGTACGCACGCTGACAGAACAATAAGAGGGATTGCGATGAAACTTGCCATTGTCACGGCCTGCCCCAGCGGCCGCGTCTCCAGCGTGCTCAGCGCCCGCCTGCTCGATGCCGTGGCCCAGCGCCAGGGCTGGAGCACCAGCGTCGAAGTGCACGACCCGCAACACCCGGAAAACAAACTCTCGCCGGCGGCCATCGAAGCCGCCGACTGGGTGCTGGTAGTCAACACCGGGCCCATCGACCTCAGCCGCTTCGTTGGCAAACGCCTGTTCCAGAGCACGCCGGCCGCCGCCCTGCAGGACGCCGACGGCTTCCTGCGCCAGGCCGCCGAGCAGGCCCGCGTGCATGAGGCGCAAGCGCCGGTGGCCGCGGCTGCCGTAGTCAGCGACCGCGCCCCACGGCTGGTGGCCATCACCGCCTGCCCAACCGGCGTGGCGCACACCTTCATGGCCGCCGAGGCCCTGCAGACCGCTGCCAAGCAGAAGGGCTACGACCTGCAGGTCGAGACCCAAGGCTCGGTCGGCGCGCGCAACCCGCTCAGCGCCGCCGCCATCCAGGACGCCGACGTGGTGCTGCTGGCCGCCGACATCGACGTGGCCACCGAGCGTTTCGCCGGCAAGCGCATCTACCGTTGCGGCACCGGCATCGCCCTCAAGCAGGCCGCGTCGATCCTCGACAAGGCCCTGGCCGAAGGCAAACCCGAGTCGGCAGCGGCCGCGGGCAACGCCGCCCCGGCCAAGCAGGAAAAGACCGGCGCCTACAAGCACCTGCTCACCGGCGTGTCGTACATGCTGCCCATGGTGGTGGCGGGTGGCCTGATGATCGCCCTGTCGTTCGTGTTCGGCATCACCGCGTTCAAGGAGCCCGGCACCCTGGCCGCCGCCTTGATGCAGATCGGCGGTGACAGCGCCTTCAAGCTGATGGTGCCGCTGCTGGCGGGCTACATCGCCTATTCCATCGCCGACCGCCCGGGCCTGGCCCCCGGCATGATCGGCGGCCTGCTGGCCAGCACCCTGGGCGCAGGCTTCATCGGCGGCATCGTCGCCGGCTTCATTGCCGGCTACGCGGCCAAGGCCATCAACCGCTACGCGCGGCTGCCGGCCAGCCTGGAGGCGCTGAAACCGATCCTGATCATCCCGCTGCTGGCCAGCCTGTTCACCGGCTTGGTGATGATCTACGTGGTGGGCAAGCCGGTGGCCGGCATGCTCGAGGCGCTCACTCACTTCCTCGACAGCATGGGCACCACCAACGCCATCCTGCTGGGCGTGCTGCTGGGCGGCATGATGTGCGTCGACCTGGGCGGGCCGATCAACAAGGCCGCCTACGCCTTCTCGGTGGGCCTGCTGGCCTCGCAAAGCTACGCGCCCATGGCCGCCACCATGGCCGCCGGCATGGTGCCGCCCATCGGCCTGGGCATCGCCACCTTCCTGGCCCGGCGCAAGTTCGCCCAAAGCGAGCGCGAAGCCGGCAAGGCGGCGCTGGTGCTGGGGCTGTGCTTCATCTCCGAAGGCGCCATCCCCTTCGCCGCCAAGGACCCGCTGCGCGTCATCCCCGCCAGCATCGCCGGCGGCGCGCTCACCGGCGCGCTGTCCATGTACTTCGGCTGCAAACTCATGGCGCCCCACGGCGGCCTCTTCGTGATGCTCATCCCCAACGCCATCAACCATGCGTTGCTGTACCTGCTGGCGATCATCGCTGGCGCGGTGGTGACAGCGGTGGTGTATGCGGTGATCAAGAAGGCCGAAGTGGTGGAGCTGACGGCGGAGCCGGCGTGAAGGCGTGAACGGTGCAATGGGATCGGGTGCCAGGCCAACAAGGCTGGCAACGCCGAACCATCAGGCCATGGTACGGTGCAATAGATGTAGGAGCCGGGCTTGCCCGCGGCAGGGCGCGCGGGCGGCCGGTGGTGGCCGTGGTTAGGTCTGAAGCTTGGCGCATCCAAGCAACACCAAAATCCCGTAGCAGCGGCCGCGAGGCCGCGTCCGAGGGCCCCGCGCAATGATCGGGCACCCTGCAAATCGCGGACGCCGCCTGCGGCAGCTGCTACGTGACCACGGCTGTACTTGTGAGGTGATGGTTGCTAGAGTGCTGGCATTGGCCTTTGAGCCCTTTGCTTCACCTAGTGCGTTTAACGCCTAGAAAAAACCCGCCTTTTGGCGGGTTTTTTCGTTTAGGGCTGTTGAACACAATCCCGTAGCAGCGGCCGCGAGGCCGCGTCCGAGGGCCCCGCGCAATGATCGGGTTCCCTGCAAACCGCGGACGCAGCCTACGGCAGCTGCTACGGGGTTGTGATGGGGCTGAGGGTGTTCGGCTTGCGATTCAATCACGGCCACCACCGGCCGCCCGCGCGGCCTGTCGCGAGCAAGCTTTGCTCCCACATTTGTTGCAACGCACCATGGCCTGATGGATAGGCGTTGCCTGCCTTGTTTGTTCGGCAGCAGATCTGGGTGGGGCTACATCGACAGCCTGTCAGACCCCATGGAACCCGGGCTGTAGGACGTTTCCCAAGTTGCTTTCTGGGGGTTGTAGGTGCCTCCAAACAGGGGGATATTGCCCTCCGTCATCCACACGGATGGCCGGGTTTGACAGCTCGAATCCCTATCTACTATTTCCATGCACGTAGCGGTAGCTGTGCGCGGGGCGCCCATATGGGCGCGCCGTAGGGTGGTAGATACTTCGGTCTGTCAACCCGCGCACAGCCACCACCCATTTCGGGCGTGGCCCACTTTTTCAACGGAATGTCCCATGTCTGACTTTTTACCCTGCGACAGCAACTGCACCTCCAACCCCGTCCTGTTCATCGACGCCGATGCGCCCATGGCCGACCTGTTCCAGTTCGCCGATGCCCGCGTGCGCGCCGTGCGTGACATGCTCAAGAGCCTGTCGTGCATGGGCTACCGATCCCTGGACGACGATGACCTGAGCCACTTCGCCACCGGCTGCGCGCTGCTGCTGGAAAACGGCTGCGACGCCCTGAACGTCTACGGCCAACGCCTGCAGCGTGGGCAAGCAGCGCTTTAATCACACGCCGCACTGCCCTGCATTTCCCGCTCGAACCAGCTGGCTTCACCTTCTGCAAACACATTGATGGGAAACGCCTTGCTCCCCAGGCACGGTCAGGTCGTGCCCGCAGGGTTGTCACACCCCCTTCACGCGCATGCGCTCTACTGAGCCCTTTTCCGCGAACAGGGAGCCGCGCGCCATGACCGATTTCACCTTCCCCCGCCGCCGTCTGCTGCAAGTGGCTGGCGCCGGCCTGCTGTTGCCAGGGCTGGCGCCCGCCGTGATCGCTTCGGTGAAGGACCGCCCGCAGCTCACCGACGGCGTGCAGTCCGGTGACCTGCTGGGCGACAAGGCCATGGTGTGGAGCCGCACCGACCGGCCGGCGCGCATGGTGGTGGAGTGGGACACGCGCAGCGTGTTCAGCAACCCGCGCCGCTTCGTCTCGGCGCTGGCCGACGCGCGCACCGACTTTACCGCGCGGGTAGAGCTGAGCGGGCTGCCGGTGGACCAGGCGATTTTCTACCGCGTCACCTTCGAGGACGCCCAGACCGGCGTCGCCAGCGAGCCCTGGTTCGGCCACCTGCGCAGCGCGCCCAGCCAGCGCCGCGACATCCGCTTCGTGTGGAGCGGTGACACGGTAGGGCAGGGCTTCGGCATCAACCCGGACATCGGCGGCATGCGCATCTACGAGGCCATGCGCCTGCGCCTGCCGGACTTCTTCATCCACAGCGGCGACACCATCTATGCCGACAGCCCGGTGCCGGCGCAGCTCACGGTGGAAGGCGGGCGCATCTGGCGCAACATCACCACCGAGGCCAAGAGCAAGGTGGCCGAGACCCTGGACGAATACCGCGGCAACTACCGCTACAACCTGCTGGATGAAAACCTGCGCCGCTTCAACGCCGAGGTGCCGCAGATCTGGCAGTGGGACGACCACGAGGTGATCAACAACTGGTCGCCCAGCAAGCAACTGGACGAGCGCTACCAGACCCGCGACATCAATGTGCTGGTGAGCCGCGCGCGCCAGGCGTGGCTGGAGTATTCACCCATGCGCCGCCAGCAGGCCGACAACGGCGGGCGCATCTACCGCAAGCTCAGCTACGGGCCGCTGCTGGACGTGTTCGTGCTGGACATGCGCAGCTACCGCGGCGGCAACAGCGCCAACCTGCAGGAGCAGATGAGCGCCGACAGCGCCTTCATGGGCCGCGCGCAGCTGGACTGGTTGAAGCAGCAGTTGAAGGCCTCCACCGCCCAGTGGAAAGTGGTGGCGGCCGACATGCCCATCGGGCTGGGCGTGCCGGACGGCGAGGTGAGCCCAGGCGTGGGACGCTGGGAAGCCATCGCCAACAACGACCCGGGCGCGCCGAAGGGGCGCGAGCTGGAAATGGCCGAGCTGCTGGCGTTCCTGCGCGACAATAAAGTGCGCAACCATGTGTGGCTGACGGCGGACGTGCACTACTGCGCAGCCCACCACTACCACCCCGACCGCGCGGCGTTCCAGGATTTCGAACCGTTCTGGGAGTTCGTTGCCGGGCCGCTGAACGCCGGGGCGTTCGGGCCCAATGCGCTGGACAAGACCTTCGGCCCCGAGGTGGTGTTCCAGAAGGCGCCGCCGGCGCAGAACAGCTCGCCGCTTGCCGGCTTCCAGTTCTTTGGCGAGGTGGGCATTGAAGGGCAGAGCGGGGAGTTGACGGTGACCTTGCGCGACCTGGATGGCGTGGCGGTATTTGCGCAGAAGTTGCAGCCTGCATAAATCTCAAACGCATCTGTGGGAGCTGGCTTGCCAGCGAGTTGTTGAGGCCCGAAAAGCTCGCTGGCAAGCCAGCTCCCACAGAAGTCAGTTGCTACGGCAGAATCAATACACGTCCCGCCGATAACGCCCCTGCTCGCTCAGTGACTCTACCGTCGCCTCGCCCAGCACCTCGCGCAGCGCCTCGTCGACACCGCCGGCCATGCCCTGCAGGCTGCCGCACACGTAGATCAGCGCGCCGTCGGCCACCCACTCGCGCACCTCGCGGGCCTGCTCGCGCAGGCGGTCCTGCACGTAGATTTTCCTGGCCTGGTCGCGGGAGAACGCCAGGTCCAGGCGCTGCAGCTCGCCGCTGGCCAGCCAGCCTTGCAGCTCGCCCTGGCAGAGGAAGTCATGCGCCGCGTTGCGCTCGCCGAAGATCAACCAGTTGCGTGTACGGCCCTTGGCCACCCGCGCCTTGAGCAGGCTGCGCAGCCCCGCCAGGCCAGTGCCGTTGCCGATGAGGATGACCGGCGCGGCGTCGCGCGGGGCATGGAAGCCCGCGTTGCGGCGCAGGTGCAGGCTGATGGCCGCGCCCACTGGCGCATGCTCGGTGAGCCAGCCGGAGCCCAAACCCAGGCTGCCGTCGGGGTGGCGCTCCTGGCGCACAATCAGTTCCAGGCGGCCGTCGGCGGGCAGCGAGGCAATGGAGTATTCCCGCGCCTGGGTCTGCAGCGGCACGTCGGTGCTCAGGCGCGGCATCACTTCCACCAGGTCGCCGGCTTCCCAGCTGTGCGGCGCCGGCGGCGTCAGGCCCAGCAGGTATACCGGTGCGCCCTGGCTGCCCGGGTTGAGCAGCCGGCGCTCGCTCAGGGTCCACTCTTCATACAGCGGCGCCTGCCAGGCCATGATCGGCTGGGCGCCGGTGAGCTGGCCCAGTTGCTCCTGCCAGTGCTGCAGCGCCTGCGCATCACCGCTGTCCACCTCCACCGGAGCGAACGCGTGGCGTGCGCCGCTCGCGTCCAGCCATTGGTGCAGGCGCTGGCCGAAGCCGCAGAAGTGCGGGTACTGGCGGTCACCCAGGGCCAGCAGGGCGTAGTTCAATTGCGCCAGCGACCCGCCCTGGCCGAGCACCTTGCGCTCGAAACCACGGGCGCTGTCCGGCGCCTCGCCGTCGCCGAACGTGCTGACCACGAACAGCGCGTTGCTGGCCTGGCGCAGGTCCTGCTCGCCCAGGCGGGCCAGCGGTTCCACGCGCACGGCAATGCCGGCCGCCTGCAGCTGGCCGGCGCTCTGCCAGGCCAGTTGTTCGGCGAAACCGCTCTGGCTGGCGTAGCCGATCAGCCAGGCGTCGCCTTGCCCGGTGCCGGCCTCCAGGCCCTGGCGTGCAGCGCGCACCTGGCGTTGCTTGCGGCGGCGGTCCAGGTACAGCAGCCAGCCGGTGACGAAGAACAGCGGCATGGTCAGCGCGGCCAGGGTATTCAAAATGCGCCCGGCCAGGCCGAAGTAACTGCCCACGTGCAGCGCGTAGACGCTGTCCAGCAACTGGCCACCCAAGGCCTTGTCGGCGAAGCGCTCGTGGCGGCGTACCTTGCCGGTCATGGGCTCGATGGTCATGCTGTTGAACGCCCGCTCATGGGGCGCATCCTTCAGCAGGTAGAACACCGTCACCGGCTGGCCCTGTGGCGCCAGGCGCAGGTTGTACGCGCTGAGGCCCGGGCCGGCTTCGTTGCGAATGCTGTCCCACACCGCGTCGTAGTTGATGTCCACCGGGCCGCTGGGTGGGGTGGGGCGCTGCATGCGGCCACCGCGTTGCTGGCCCTTGGGGGCATCGCCCAGCATGGCGGTCAGGCCCTCGCGCACCCAGTCATAGGACCAGAACAGCCCGGTAACAGACAGCAGCAGGTAGAAGAACAGCACCCAGGTGCCGGCCACCGCGTGCAGGTCCCAATTGAACGCGCGGCCTTTCTTGGCCCAGTCCAGGGTCAGCCAGGCGCGCCAGTTCAACGCCTGGCGCGGCCAGCGCAGGTACAGCCCGGACAGGCAGAAAAACACCAGAATCAGCGTGCACGCCCCGGTGATGTTCTTGCCCACCTCGCCCATGGCCAGGAACCGGTGCAGTTGCAGGGTGAAGCCGAAGAAGCCTTCGCCGGTGACCTTGCCCAGCAGCTCGCCGGTGTAGGCGTTGAAGTAGCGCAGCTCGCCGCGACGCTCGCCCGGCGGCGGGCTGAAGAACACCCGCGAGGCCAGGCCGGTGTCGGTCTCCACCCACAGCGCGGCGATCGATTTACCCTGGGCCGCTGATAGCTTGGGCACCAGCACCGCAGGCGGCAGCACGCCGCTGTCCTGCACCTGCACCTTGAGGGTGGTGGGGTTCAGGGCCTGCATTATTTCGTCCTGGAAGGACACCATCGCGCCGGTCACGCCCATCAGGGCCAGGATCAGGCCTGCCGTGATGCCGAAAAACCAGTGCACTTGAAACAGTGTTTTCTTCAACACCTTAATTCACCTTGCCAGATCAGGCGTGCAGTATGCCGCATCAGTTGCGAACACGTCTCAAACACGCAAAAGCCCCGCTCAACCAGTGAGCGGGGCTTGCGGGCACTTCCGGGTTATCAGAAGTGGAAGTTGGTGCTGAACAACACGGTGCGGCCGGCTGCCTGGTTGGCGAAGTGCGCGGCGTAGGCCTTGTCGTAGTAGACCTTGTCGGTCAGGTTCTGCACGTTGAGCTGGAAGTCGACGTTCTTGCTCAGCTTGTACGCAGCCATGGCGTCGTAGCGGGTGTAGGACGGTACGTACACGGTGTTGGCCGTGTCACCCCACACTTCGCCCACGTAGAAGGCACCGCCACCGATGGTCAGCTTCGGCGCCACCTGGTAAGTGGTCCACAGGCTGGCGCTGTGTTTCGGCGTGTTCGGCAGTTCCTTGCCATCGGTGGCGGCGCCACCGGTGACCGCGCCGTTACGGCCCGACAAGCCACCGCTGAGGATCTCGCTGTCCAGGTAGCTGTAGCCGGCGAACACCTGCCATTTTTCGGTGATCTTGCCGGTGGCCGACAGCTCGAAGCCGTCGACGCGGGTCTTGCCGGCGTTTTCGTAGGTGTTGGTGGCGGTCAGTACCCGGGTGTTTTCCTTCTCGGTGCGGAAGATGTCAGCGGTCAGCGACACGCGGTCCTGGAACACATCCCACTTGGTGCCGATCTCGTAGTTCTTGGTGGTTTCGGGCTCCAGGTCGCTCTGCAGCACACTGCCGTTGGCGGTCAGCGGGTTGCCGTCGATGCCTTCGTTGAGCATGGCGCCCGGCGGGGTGGCCGAGGTGGCGAACGAGGCGTAGATGCTGCCGTTGTCGGTCGGCTTGAACACCAGGCCAGCCTGCCAGTTCCAGAAGTTGGAATTGTTGGTGGTCTTGCCGGTGGCGGCGGCGTCCGCGGTGGTACGGAAGCTGTCGTAGCGCGCGCCCAGGTTCAGCAGCCATTGCGGGTCCAACTCGATGGTGTCGAAGGCATAGATGGCGCGGGTGTTGGCCACGGTGTCGACATCGCTGGCGTGGCTGCGGGTGATGGTACCGGTGTAGGCGTCATCGGGGTTCGGGTTGCTCAGCGAGGTGCAGGTGCCGCCGTAGGTTTCGCCTGGCTGGCAACCCACGCCACCTGGCGAGGCAGCGGTCGGGTTGGTGTTGGCCGGGTTGCTGAAGGCGTAGCCGCTGACCTTGCTTTCTTCACGGGTGAACTCGACACCGGTGGAGTAGCTGTTCTTGAACCCCAGCACGTTGAACTCGCCAAACAGGTCGGTCTGGTTGGTGGTGGTCTCGGTGGTGCTGACCCGGGCGTTGGCGCGGCGCCACACGGTGCCGTATTTGTTGACGTTCTTCTGGCTGTCGTCTGGCTGGGTCAGGATGTAGTCCTGGCCGGTGTTGCCGTGGCGCAGGGTGTTCTTCAGCGTCATGGTGTCGCTGAAGTCATGTTCGAAGGCGATGGTGCTGATGTCGGCGCGGGTCTTGCGGAAGTCGCGGTCCTTCAGGCCATAGAAGTTGTTGCTGTCGCCGCCGTCGGTGGGCTTGTCGTGCACGTGGGCGGTGGCGGTGGAGGAGCTGTAGCCGTACGGAATGCCCGAGTCCGGCAGGTCGTTGCTTTCCACGTGGTAGTAGCTGAGGTTCAGGCGGTTCTCGGTGCCCAGGCCGAAGGTCACCGACGGTGCCACGCCCCAACGGTCGTAGTTCACCGCGTCGCGGCCGGCCACGTTCTGCTCGTGGCTCATCAGGTTCAGGCGGAAGGCCGCGGTGTCGAGGAACTTGCGGTTCACGTCCAGGGTGTAGCGGCGGGTCTGGTCGGAGCCGTAGGTGAAGCCGCCGTCAAGGAAGTCACGGTCCTGGGGCAGCTTGCTCACCAGGTTGATGCTGCCACCGGCCGAGCCGCGGCCGCCGAACGCCGAGTTCGGCCCCTTGCTGACTTCCACCGACTCGATGTCGAAGATCTCGCGGGTCTGCGCGCCGGTGTCACGTACGCCGTCCAGGTAGGTGTCGCCCTGGGCGTCGAAGCCGCGGATGAACGGGCGGTCGCCTTGGGGGTTGCCGCCTTCGCCGGCGCCGAAGGTGATGCCGGGCACGGTGCGCAGGGCGTCCTGCAGCGAGGTGGCGGCAGTGTCCTTGATCACCTGCTGCGGGATCACGGTGACCGAGCGTGGGGTGTCGGTCAGTGGTGCGGTGTATTTGCTCGAAGCCGACTTGGTGGTCTGGTAGGAAGGCTCTTGCGCCTCGCCGGTGATGCTGGTGGCGCCCAGCGAAATGGCGCCGGTCTGCTTGGCGTCGGTGTCTTCGGCGGCTTGTGCGAACTGCGCGACCGAAGCGGCGCCCAGCGCCATGCCGATGGCGGAAACTAGCAGGCGTGGCGAGCTGACAGGAACATAAACGTGTTGGCGTGACATTGTTTTTGGCCTTCCCCAAGGTGTTCGAGGCGGCGGAATGTAGGGTAAATGAAATTAGGTATCAATTGCGACACGGTGCTATCCGCACTGAATTTACATTCTTTACACATTTTGCTTACGGTTTTTACAATTTCGTACGTCAGACAGTTGTACACAGTCAATAAGAATCAATACCATTAGCGCCCTCACGTTTTCAGGTGCCTTTGCCATGCTGCTGCACATCCCCGGAATATTCTCCCCTGAGGAGGTAGCGCGCATTCGCCAGGCCCTGGAACAGGCGGACTGGGCAGACGGCAAGATCACCGCCGGGCACCAGTCGGCCAAGGCCAAGCACAATCTGCAGCTGCCCGAGGGGCACCCGCTGGCGGTGGAAATCGGCGCGGCGATGCTGGAGCGCCTGTGGCAGAACCCGCTGTTCATGTCAGCGGCGTTACCGCACAAGGTGTTCCCACCGTTGCTGAACTGTTACACGGCCGGTGGCAATTTCGATTTCCACATCGACAACGCCGTGCGCCAAGCCCGCGGCAACCCGGAGCGGGTGCGCACCGACCTGTCCTCAACGCTGTTCTTCAGCGACCCCGACGAGTACGACGGCGGCGAGCTTGAAATCCAGGACACCTACGGCACCCAGCGGGTCAAGCTGCCGGCCGGCGACCTGGTGCTGTACCCCGGCACCAGCCTGCACAAGGTCAACGCCGTCACCCGCGGCACCCGTTTCGCCTCATTCTTCTGGACCCAGAGCCTGGTGCGCGAGGACAGCCAGCGCGCGCTGCTGTTCGAGATGGACGGCGCCATCCAGAGCCTGACCCGCGACGTGCCCGACCACCCGTCGCTGGTGCGCCTGACCGGCACCTACCACAACCTGCTGCGCCGCTGGGTGGACGTCTGACATGGGCTTCGAGCTGCGCCGCGAAGAGATCCTCGACGCCGAGCGCCTGAGCGCCATGCTCGATGCCAACCCGGCGCGCGCCGCCCAGGCCATCCTGACCGCGGCCCGCGCCGGCATCGTCGATGCCCAGGCGCTGCTGGGGCAGATCCTGCTCGACGGCCAGGGCATCGAACGCGACCCGGCGCTGGCGCGCACCTGGTTCGAGATTGCCGCCAACGGCGGCCACCTGATGGCGCGCAACATGCTCGGGCGCTGCTGCGAGCATGGCTGGGGCGGTGCGGCGGATGCCGGGCAGGCGGCGCTGCATTACCGCGAAGCGGCCGCCGCTGGGCTGGACTGGGCGCTGTACAACTACGCCAACCTGCTGGGCACCGGCCGTGGGGTAGCGCTGGATCATGAGCTGGCGCTGGTGTGCTACCGCCGCGCGGCGCTGATGGGCCACGCCAAGTCGATGAACCTGCTGGGGCGCTACCTGGAAAACGGCATGGCCTGCGCGGCCGACGTGGCCCAGGCCCATGACTGGTACCGGCGCTCGGCCGAGGCCGGGGATTTTCGCGGGCAGTTCAGCCACGCGGCGGTGCTGGCCGAGGCGGGCAGGGTGGACGAGGCGCTGCACTGGCTGCAGCAGGCGCTGGAGGGCGGCAACCTGAACTTCCTGCGGGTGAGCGGGCCGGCGTTGCTGCAGGCCAATGACGCGCGCGTGCGGGCGATGGCGGCGCACTACGCCGCCAAGGCCGCCACCCTGTAGCCGCTGCCGCAGGCTGCGCTGGCCGGCGTGTACCCTGAAAATCTCCGGTGCACGCAAGGGCCAGCGCAGCCTGCGGCAGCGGCTACGAACGGGTGGTGGCCTGATGCTCACAAAAAAGCCCGGGCACATGGCCCGGGCTTCTTCATTGCCGCAAACGCTTAGATGTAGAACGACTTCAGCGGCGGGAAGCCGTTGAACTCCACGGCGCTGTAGCTGGTGGTGTAGGCGCCGGTGGACAGCCAGTACAGGCGGTCACCGATGGCCAGGTTCAGTGGCAGGCCGTACTTGTAGTTCTCGTACATGATGTCGGCGCTGTCGCAGGTCGGGCCGGCGATGACCACTTCTTCCACTTCGCCTTTCTTCTCGGTCCAGATCGGGAACTTGATGGCTTCGTCCATGGTTTCGATCAGGCCGCTGAATTTGCCCACGTCGGTGTATACCCAACGCTCGACGGCGGTACGCGACTTGCGGGCAACCAGTACCACTTCGCTCACCAGGATACCGGCGTTGGCGATCAGCGAACGGCCTGGCTCCAGGATGATTTCCGGCAGGTCGTCGCCGAAGTCTTCCTTCAGGAAGCGGATGATTTCTTCAGCGTAGGTTTCCAGGCTGTTGGTACGGGTGATGTAGTTGGCCGGGAAGCCGCCACCCATGTTGATCAGCTTCAGGTGGATACCGTCTTCTTCCTTCAGGCGCTCGAAGATCACCTTCACCTTGGCGATGGCGGCGTCCCACACGCTGATGTCGCGCTGTTGCGAACCCACGTGGAAGGAGATGCCGTAAGGCACCAGGCCCAGGTCTCGGGCCAGGATCAGCAGGTCCATGGCCATGTCGGTCTGGCAGCCGAACTTGCGCGACAGGGGCCAGTCGGCAGTGGTCGAGCCTTCGGTGAGGATACGCACGTAGACTTTCGAACCCGGGGCGGCCTTGGCAATGTTGCGCAGGTCGGCTTCGGAGTCGGTGGCGAACAGGCGCACGCCCTTCTCGTAGAAGTAGCGGATGTCCTTGGACTTCTTGATGGTGTTGCCGTAGCTGATGCGCTCAGGACCAACGCCCTGGCCCATGACCTTGTCCAGCTCGTAGATGGAGGCGATGTCGAAGCTCGAACCCTTGTCACGCAGCAGGTCGATGATTTCGACCGCAGGGTTGGCCTTGACCGCGTAGTACACCTTGGCGAATTCGAAGCCGGCGCGCAGGTCGTCGTAGGCCTGGCTGATCATCTGGGTGTCGATGAGTACGAAAGGGGTTTCTTGCTTGTCGGCGAACGCCTTCATTTTCTGGAAGGTTTCGCGCGCGAAATAGTCTTCGACCTGGATCGACATGCTGGGGACTCCTGCTGGCAAACGTTGAAAATTTCATGGGTGAAGGTGGCACCCGGTGCACACCTCTCTTGACCGCCCTCCGTATCCCCACTTTGGTTCGCCTACTTCCCAAGGCATGTCGCCGAAAGCAAAAAGGCCACTGGAAGCATGCTTCCTCATGGCCTTGCTGTCTCGTCGTCAGTACTTGAGCCGGATGGATCGTTTCCAGCATGGACGGTCGGCGCGAACTTTAGGACGTGAGGGGCTCAAGATCAACTAAAAATGTCGCGTTTTTACACGCGTTCGTCGTGGCGTCCTTTTCACCTCTTTAGTAACCGACCCACATGACAGCCTGATGTTCCCGGTGTTTGGCCGGCGGGAGACGTTTCACGCTGACTATCGCCCGCCAGGATACCCACACTGGCCCCCGCTCCACAGCAACGCCGGGCAAGCCGCCTGACGCCAAAACACTGCGTGCGCAAGCACAGGGAACTATCGACATGGGTTGGATCAATCGAGAAAAATCGTTCGTGGCCGAGGTCAAGTGCCAGACGCCACATTTCGAAGGGCATTGGGACTGCGCGGAAATTCTGCTGGACGGGCCAGGGCAGGAGCGGCGCAAGTCAGTTGAATGGCTGACCGTGACCAATTACGCCGAAGGTGAGCGCCACTTGTTCCAGTTCGACTGCTTCTACGACGAAAAGGGCTACGCCGGCTATGACATCCGTTCCTACACCTACGGCCAAGGGCGACGCTTCAACAGCATCGGCCAGCGTTTCGGCTTCAGCAGCGGCGGCTACATCGCCCTGTCTCCGTTGAAGCCCACGCCCGAGATGCTGTGGCAACCTTATATATTCGCCGACGGCCAGCCACAACCTATCCTGGAGGTGCTGAAAAATGGCCGGCTGGACAACGTCCGTATCGAAACCCGCCACGGCCGCACGCTCAAGCCCTACAAACGCTACGACGCCCACCGCAGCTGGTACTGCTACGTCAATGACGAGTCAGGCCCCGCCATGGAGCTCACCTTGCACATCCAGCAACTGGGCAAGGAGCACAATGACGACCATTGATCACGGGTAGGTCAATGCCCCGTCGAAGTGGCGTCCCTGCCACTTCGGCGGGTCGCCTGTCACTCAGCAGACGGCACTCTGTAACAGTTGCAATACATTAATGGTAACCATTACCATTCGCGCCCTCTCTCCCCTCAGTAGCTGCCGACCATGACCTCCAAGCTGCGCGGCCACCCCGGTTTTCTCGAGCATTATCAGGAGCTGCTGGGCGCCTGGACGCGCCGCCTGCGCGACCGTGCGCGCGCCGAGGACCTGACCCACGACGCCTTTGTGCGCGTGCTGGAAACCCCGGCCGCGGAGGTGCAGCAGCCACGTGCCTACCTGCATCAGGCCGCGCGCAACATCGCCGTGGATGGATACCGCCGCGAAGACCGGCGCGCCGCGCTGGAGAGCCTGGCGCTGGCGCCCGACGCGGCCGCCGGCGCCGACCCCGAAGCCTTCGTGCAGGCGGTGCAGCTGGCCGACGCTGTGGAAAAGGCGCTGGACGAGCTGCCGCCCAACTGCCGCAAGGTGTTCGTCTGGCAGAAGCTGGAGGGCCTGAGCCAGGCCGAGATCGCCGAGCGCATGGGCCTGAGCCGCAACATGGTGGAGCGCTACATGATGCGCGCGCTCAAGCACCTGCGCGGGCACCAGGCCATTCGCTACGTGGTGGCGGCCAGTATTGTCGCGGCGGCGGTATGGCTGGGCTGGTTCACCCAGCTGCGTCATGACCCGGCCTACCAGGGCCAGTTCGCCACGGTGCTGGGCGAGCGGCGGCAGTTCGACCTGCCGGACGGCTCGCACCTGGAGCTCAACAGCCGCACGCGCTTGTCGGTGAGCTTCGTCGACGGCCAGCGGCAGGTCACGCTGCAGGAAGGCGAGGCCATGTTCAGCGTCGCCCATGACCCGTCGCGGCCGTTCGTGGTGAGCGCTGGCGCCGGCACGGTGACGGTCACTGGCACGCGCTTCGACGTGCGCCGCGACCCCGACCAGATGCAGGTGGCGGTGGAGTCCGGCACCGTGCGCGTGCAGGGCCATGCCGCGCCGGTGGTGCTGACTGCAGGCCTGGGTTCGCGCATTGGCGAGGACGGCCAGGTGAGCCCGGCCGTCCCGGTGAACACTGCCGACCTCACTGCCTGGCGCAGCGGCAAGCTGGTGTTCAGCGCCGCGCCGCTGAGCGAGGTGGTGCGCGAAGTGTCCCGCTACCGCCAGCAACCGCTGCACGTCAGCGGCAAGGCCGCCCACCTGCGCCTGAGCAGCGTGTTCAAGGCCGATGACACCGACGCCCTGCTGCGCGCCTTGCCGAGCATCCTGCCGGTGAGCGTGCGCACCCTGGCCGACGGTTCGGCAGAAATTATCGCGCGCTGATTCAGGTTTTTTTGCCCTTGTTCGTCTTCCTGGCCAACTGTAACTTCAGGACAAGCCACGACGTGAACAACAACAAGCTCAATGCGTTAACCCTGGCCCTGCTGGCCATTACCTTCGGCAGTGTCGCCCCCCTGGCGTTTGCCGACCAGGCGCCGGTCAGCGTGCAGATCCAGGCCCAGCCCCTGGCCGCGGCGCTGAACCAGCTGGGGCGGCAGACCGCGCTGCAACTGTTCTTCAGCCCCGACCTTGTGGCTGGCAAGCAGGCCCCGGCCGTCGCCGGCAACCTGGCGCCCGAGCAGGCCCTGAAGGCGCTGCTGGCGGGCAGCGGCCTGACCTATGAGATCAACCAGGGCAGCGCGGTGCTGCACGCCGCCCAGCCGACCGCCGCCACAGGCAGCGTCGAGCTGGCGCCCACCGACGTGAAAGTGGTGGGCGACTGGCTGGGCGACGCCGACAAGACCGTGGTGCAGAACCACCCCGGCGCGCGCACCGTGGTGCGCCGCGAAGCCATGGTGGAGCAGGGCGCGATGAACGTGCGCGACGTGCTGCGCGGCATCCCCGGCGTGCAGGTGCAGGACTCCAACGGCACCGGTGGCAGCGACATTTCCCTCAACGTCGGCGTGCGCGGCCTGACCTCACGGCTGTCGCCGCGCTCCACGGTGATGATCGATGGCGTGCCTGCGGCGTTCGCCCCCTACGGCCAGCCGCAGCTGTCCATGGCGCCGATTTCCGCCGGCAACCTCGACAGCATCGACGTGGTGCGCGGCGCCGGTTCCGTGCGCTACGGGCCGCAGAACGTCGGCGGGGTGATCAACTTCGTCACCCGCGCCATCCCCAAGGACTTCAGCGGTGACGTCAGCACCACCCTGGAAACCTCGGCCCACGGCGGCTGGAAGCACACCGAGTCGACCTTCCTCGGCGGCACCGCCGACAACGGCCTGGGCGCCGCCCTGCTGTACACCGGGGTGAACGGCAACGGCTACCGCAGCAGCAACAACGGCAACGACATCGACGACGTGCTGTTCAAGACCCACTGGGCGCTGACCGACAGCGACGAGCTGTCGCTGAACTTCCACTACTACGACGCCCGTGCCGACATGCCCGGCGGCCTCACCCAGGCCCAGTACGACCACAACCCGTACCAGTCCGACCGCGACTACGACAACTTCACCGGCCGCCGCAAGGACGTCTCGCTGAAGTGGCTGCACCAGATCGACGACGCCACCCAGCTGGAAGTGCTGACCTACTACACCGACAGCTTCCGCGGCAGCACCATCGCCGCCCGCGACCAGAAAACCCTGTCGTCCTACCCGCGCAGCTACCACACCTTCGCCGTGGAGCCGCGGCTGTCGCACCTGTTCATCGGCGACAGCGTCAGCCAGGAGGCCAGCATTGGCGTGCGCTACCTGAAGGAGGCCATGCACGAACAGAGCAGCCGCCTGGCGCTGATCGACAACACGCCCACGGTCACCCCGACTTCCGACGGCCATATTTCCCAGGACCGCACCGGCGGCACCGAGGCCACCGCGTTCTACATCGACGACAAGATCGACGTCGGCAACTGGACCATCACCCCCGGCGTGCGCTTCGAGCACATCAGCACCGACTGGCACGAGCGCCCGGTGCTCGGCACCAACGGCGTGCGCGTGCAGGCGAAGGACCGCAGCGTCGAGAGCAACGAACCGTTGCCGGCGCTGAGCGTGATGTATCACCTGTCGGATGCCTGGAAGCTGTTCGCCAACTACGAGACCTCGTTCGGCAGCCTGCAATACTTCCAGCTGGCCCAGGGCGGCATCGGCAACCAGACCGCCAGCGGCCTGGAGGCCGAGAAGGCCAAGACCTACGAGATTGGCACGCGCTATGACGACGGCACCTGGGGTGGCGAGCTGACGGCGTTCTACATCGACTTCGACCACGAGTTGCAGTACATCAGCAACGACATCGGCTGGACCAACCTGGGCGCCACCCAGCACCAGGGCATAGAGGCCTCGGTGCACTACGACCTGGCCGCGCTGGACCCACGCCTGGACGGCCTGAGCGCCAACGCCGGGTTCACCTACACCCGCGCCACTTATCAGGGCGATATCCCGGGCTTCAAGGGCCGCGACCTGCCGTTCTACTCACGCCAGGTGGCGACCGCCGGGTTGCGCTATGAAGTGAACCGCTGGACCTGGAACCTCGACGCCTTCGCCCAATCGAAGCAGCGCGCGCCGGGCACCGGCATGAACGCCGACGGCAGCTTCAACGGCAACTACATCACCCAGCCCAGTGCCGATGGCCAGTATGGGGATATGCCCGGCTACGTGACCTGGCAGGTGCGCGGGGGATATGACTTCGGCCAGCAGCTGTCGAACCTGAAGCTGGGCGCCGGGGTGCGCAACCTGTTCGACCGCCAGTACTTCACCCGTTCCAGCGACAACAATTCGGGCATCTACCTGGGTGAGCCGCGCACGTTCTATGTGCAGGCCAGTGTCGGGTTCTGATTGGCGTCGGTGTCGCCTTCATCGCGGCCAAGGCCGGCTCCTACGCCAACCGTGGTAGGAGCCGACCTTGGTCGCGATGAGGCCACCGCACATTTACCTGCCAATCAGGCTGGGGTTTGCTCCACCAACTCCGCCGGCGACACGATGTTGGTCTTCATCCCCCGCGAGCGGCCCGAGCTCAGGTACGCCGCGATGGATTCCTGGGTCACCTCACCCAGGAATACGTTTTCGGCATTGAGCACCGGCAGCCACGCGCGGTTGAACTCGTACATGCGCGACAGCAGGATGCGCAGGTGCTCGTCGTAGGCGGCGGTGGCGTTGAACGGGCGCAGGTAATCCTGGCAGGTGCCCTGCTGGCGGTGCAGGTCGCGGCGGCGCACGTAGCCCATGGCTTTATTCTGGGCGTCGGTCATGACCACGTAGCGGCGGTCGTGCTCGTCCATCAGCTCCAGGGCATCGGCCACCGGCGTCTGCGGGCTGACCGACGGCGCGTTGTCGGCGGCGTCCTCGGCCTTCACCAGCAGCAGGCGCTTGAGGGTGCTGTCCTGGCCCACGAAGTTGCTGACGAAGTCGTCCACCGGGTGCGCCAGCAGGGTGTCCGGGTGGTCGATCTGCAGCAGTTTGCCGGCGCGGAAGATGGCGATCTTGTCGCCCAGCTTGATGGCCTCGTCGATGTCGTGGCTGACCATGATCACGGTCTTGTTCAGCGCCCGCTGCATCTCGAAGAACTCGTTCTGGATCATCTCGCGGTTGATTGGGTCGACCGCGCCGAACGGCTCGTCCATCAACAGCAACGGCGCATCCGCCGCCAGCGCGCGGATCACGCCGATGCGCTGCTGCTGGCCGCCCGACAGTTCGCGCGGGTAGCGGTGCAGGTACTGCTTGGGCTCCAGCTTGATCATGCTCATCAGCTCGCGGGCGCGCTCGTGGCATTTCTGCTTGTCCCAGCCCAGCAGGCGCGGCACCACGGTGATGTTTTCCTCGATGGTCATGTTCGGGAACAGGCCGATCTGCTGGATCACGTAGCCGATGTTGCGGCGCAGGGTCACCTCGTCAAGGCCGGTGGTGTCCTCGCCGTTGATCAGCACCTTGCCCGAGGTGGGCGTGATCAGGCGGTTGATCATTTTCAGCGTGGTGCTCTTGCCGCAGCCCGACGGGCCCAGGAACACGCAAATCTCGCCTTCGTTGACGGTCAGGCTCACGGCGTCCACGGCCTTTACTTCCTTGCCGTTGCTGGTGAAGGTCTTGGTCAGGTTCTGGAGTTCGATCATTTGAGTAATCCTTTGGGAGTCAGGGCGCGTTGCAGCCATTGCAGGAAGAGGTCGGCGATGATCGCCAGGACGCTCACCAGCACGGCGCCGACGATCAACATCGACATGTCGCTGCGGCTGATGGAAGTGAGGATAAGTACACCCAGGCCGCCGGCACCGATGGTGGCGGCGATGGTCATGACGCCGATGTTCATGACCACGGCGGTGCGCACGCCGGCCAGGATCACCGGCACCGCGATGGGCAGCTCGACCATGCGCAGGCGCTGGCCGAAGGTCATGCCGATGCCGCGCGCGGCCTCACGGATGCCCGGCTCCACGCCGGTCAGCGCCAGGTAGGTGTTGCGCATGATGGGCAGCAGCGAGTAGAGGAACACCGCGGTGATGGCCGGCAGCGGCCCCAGGCCCTGGCCGAACTTCGAATAGAAGGGCAGCAGCAGGCCGAACAGCGCGATGGAGGGGATGGTCAGCAGCACCGTGGCGCTGGCCTGCATCACCCCGGCGGCGGCGGGGAAGCGGGTCATGACGATGCCCAGGGGCACGCCCACCAGAATCGCCAGGCTCACCGCCACGCCCACCAGGGCGATGTGCTGGCCGGTCAGGTGCAGCACCTGCGCCCAGTCCAGGTGGGAAAAGGTATCGAGGAAACTCATGGCTGCTCCTTCGCGGCGGCGGGCACGGGGTGGTCACGCAGGAACTCGGCCGCCACGGCGGTCGGGCTCAGGTGCTGCACGTCGACCTTGGCGTTGAGCTGGCGCATGGTCTCGTCGTCCAGCAGCTCGGCCAGCGGTTTCAGGTCGGCGGCCAGGTCCGGGTGGGCGTCGAGGAAGTCCCGGCGCACTACGGGGGCGGCGGTGTAGTCGGGGAAGTAGTGTTTGTCGTCTTCCAGCAGCTTGAGGTGGAAGGCGTTCAGGCGGCCGTCGGTGGTGTACACCAGCCCCGTGAACACCTGGCCGTTGCGCAGCGCGGTGTAGACCAGGCCGGCGTCCATCTGGCGAATATCGCGGCGGGTGAACTGCAGGTCATAGGTCTGGGTCAGGCCCACCAGGCCGTCGGAGCGGTTGGCGAACTCGGTGTCCAGGGCCAGCACGTGGCCTTTTTTCGGTTCATCGCGCAGCACCTGGTTCAGCTGGCTGATGGTGTTGACCTGGGGGTAGGCCTTGGCGATGTTTTCCGGCAGGGCCAGGGCGTAGGTATTGCTGAACTTCGACGGGGTCAGCCACACCAGACCTTTCTTGGCGTCGAGTTCCTTGACCCGCTGGTAGGTGGCGGCGCTGTCGAGTTTCTCGGTCACGTGGTTGTAGGACACCAGCGACACGCCGGTGTATTCCCACACCATGTCCAGCTGGTTGGTCTCCTGGGCGCTGCGCGCCAGGTTGCTGCCCAGGCCACTGGTGACCTGCACGTTGTAGCCTTTCGAATCGAGGTATTGCGCGGTGATGGCGGCCAGCACCGACTGTTCGGTGAACACCCGGGCGCCGAGGCGCACCAGCGGTTTTTCCGCAGCGTGGGCAGCGCCCGCGCACAGCAGGGCCAGGCCCAGCAGCATGCTTGGTACTTTCATGTGATTTCCTTCGCTCAGCGAGTCAGGCCGCGTTCCAGCCACAGGCGGCTGGCCATCGACACCAGGCCGTCCAGCAGCAATGCCAGCAACGCCGTGCAGGCGGCGCCCAGCAACAGTTGCGGCTGATTGTTTAAGGCGATGCCGGGGAAGATCAGGCTGCCCAGGCTGTTGGCGCCAATCAGGAACGACAGCGGCGCGGTGCCGACGTTGATCGCCAGGGCCACGCGCACGCCACCGACAATGATGGGCACGGCGTTGGGCAGTTCGACCTGGAACAGCACTTGGCGCGGGGTCATGCCGATGCCGACGGCGGCTTCCTTGAGCGAGCCCTGAACGTTTTTCAGGCCTTCGTACGTGTTGCGCACAATGGGCAACAGGGAAGCGAGGAACAGGGCGAAGATGGCCGGACCGCTGCCGATGCCAAGTATGCCCAGGGCGATGGCCAGTACGGCCAGGGGAGGGACGGTGTTACCGATGTTGAAGATTTGCATGAAGCGTTCGGCGCGGCCAACCATGTTCGGTCGGCTGAGCGCAATGCCGGCGGGGATGCCCACTAGCAGTGCGGCGGCCATGGAGGCCACTACCAGGATCAGATGCGCTTGCAGGTAAAACAGTAAATCTTCTTGGTACTGCTCGATGGTACTGATGCCGATCCAGTGGACCAGCAGGGCCAGGATGACGACGGCAGCCGCACACCCCATCAGCCCCTTGCCATAGCGAATAGCCACAGGCGGACTCCTATTTTTTCAGTCGGCGCACTCACCGTCGGTGGCGACAGCCATGCCTGGCGGTCAACGGTGGGTTCGCGAGAAGCAGCGCGCGGACGGCTGTGAAACAGCGTCGATGCGCGCCATAAGCGCAGCCTCGTCAGGCTGACTTGCCGTTCTTGCAACACCCTGACGAATGGTCGAATCAGGGGAGTGGACGTCTCCGCTTATTAAAAGGTTCCCATCTGCGGCAGCATTTGGCCACCCTTAATTGACCCAGCGGTGTGGCAGGCGTGGAAAACACGACTACAATCGCCTGCCTGTTTTTGACGAAATTTTGACCAGTCAAAAGCGTATAGTCCACGCCGCGCGGCCCATGGGGCCGCACGCCTGCGTCATTTGAACCCTGGGCGCCCGACGCTCCGGGTGCCGCTTCTTCCGCTCGTGGACTACCCCATAAAATGCTACCTACCTTGCCGCGACCCACGTCACGCCCGTTGAACCTCTGGATCGGCCTCGGCATTCCTGCCGTCATCGCCATCGCCCTGTGCCTGCTGGAACTGACCGACATCGACATGGTGATCGAACAGTGGTTCTACGACCCGGTGCAGCAGGCGTTCGCCGGCCGGCACAGCTACTGGCTGGAAAACGTGCTGCATGACCAGGCCAAGCGCGTGGTGATCGCCATTGGCGTGCTGGGCGCCCTGGGTTACCTGGCCAGCTTCCTGGTCAAGGGCCTGCTGCCGATCCGCCGTGAACTGGCGTGCCTGGTGGTGGCCATGTCGCTGTCCACCAGCTACACCGCGCCGCTGAAAGCGCTGACCGGCGTGCAGTGTCCCTGGAGCGTGACCGAGTTCGGCGGCACCCAGGCCTACAGCAAACTGTTCGAGCACCGCCCCGCCACTTCCAGCCCGGGCCGCTGCTGGCCGGGTGGCCACGCGGCCACCGGTTTCACCCTGTTCTCGCTGTTCTTCGTGCTGCGTGACCGCCGCCCGCGTATGGCCCGCGCCGGCCTGGTGTTCGCCTTTGGCCTGGGCACGGTGTTCTCCATCGGTCGCATGATCCAGGGCGCGCACTTCCTGTCGCACAACATCTGGGCGGCGATCTTCTGCTGGCTGATCTGCCTGGGCACCTACTACGTGATGCTGTACCGCCCGCAGGCCGCCACCGACACGCTGCCCCAGGCCGCACCCGCCACGGCTTGAGGCCCTGGCGACGGGCGAGTTGGACGCATGGTTCCAGCTCGGCCCGGGTTCAGCTATAATCGGCGCCCTTTTTTGAATCACCTCGCAGGCGATTTCCCATGACCCAACAGGCCGCCGAAGTCGCGAAACGCCGCACTTTCGCCATCATTTCCCACCCGGACGCCGGTAAAACCACCATCACCGAGAAACTCTTGCTGATGGGCAAGGCCATTGCCGTGGCCGGTACCGTGAAGTCGCGCAAGTCCGACCGTCACGCCACGTCCGACTGGATGGAGATGGAGAAGCAGCGCGGCATCTCCATCACCACCTCGGTGATGCAGTTCCCGTATCGCGACCACATGGTCAACCTGCTCGATACCCCCGGTCACGAAGACTTCTCCGAAGACACCTACCGCACCCTGACCGCGGTGGACTCGGCGCTGATGGTGCTCGACGGCGGTAAGGGCGTAGAGCCGCGGACCATCGCCCTGATGGACGTGTGCCGCCTGCGCGACACGCCTATCGTCAGCTTCATCAACAAGCTGGACCGTGACATTCGCGACCCGATCGAGCTGCTCGACGAAATCGAGGCGGTGCTGAAGATCAAGGCAGCGCCTATCACCTGGCCGATCGGTTGCTACCGCGACTTCAAGGGCGTGTACCACCTGGCCGGCGACTACATCATCGTCTACACCCCCGGCCACGGCCACGAGCGCACCGAGACCAAGATCATCGAGAAGCTGGACTCCGATGAGGCGCGCGCGCACCTGGGTGACGAGTACGACCGTTTTGTCGACCAACTGGAGCTGGTGCAGGGCGCATGCCACACCTTCAACCAGGACGAGTTCATGAACGGCCAGATGACCCCGGTGTTCTTCGGCACCGCCCTGGGCAACTTTGGTGTCGACCACGTGCTCGACGCCGTTGTCGACTGGGCGCCGCGCCCGCTGGCCCGGGTGGCCCACGAGCGTACCGTGGAACCGGTGGAAGAGAAGTTCACCGGCTTCGTGTTCAAGATCCAGGCGAACATGGACCCCAAGCACCGCGACCGCATCGCGTTCATGCGCATCTGCTCGGGCAAGTACGAGAAAGGCATGAAGATGCGCCACGTGCGCACCGGCAAGGACCTGCGCATCGGCGACGCCCTGACGTTCTTCTCGTCCGAGCGTGAGCAGCTGGAAGAGGCGTTCGCCGGCGACATCATCGGCCTGCACAACCACGGCACCATCCAGATCGGCGACACCTTCAGCGAAGGCGAAGCCCTGGGCTTCACCGGTATCCCGCACTTCGCCCCGGAGCTGTTCCGCCGCGTACGCCTGCGTGACCCGCTGAAATCCAAGCAACTGCGCCAGGGCCTGCAGCAGCTGGCCGAAGAGGGCGCCACCCAGGTGTTCTTCCCCGAGCGCAGCAACGACATCATCCTCGGCGCCGTGGGCGTGCTGCAGTTCGACGTGGTGGCCAGCCGCCTGAAGGAAGAATACAAGGTGGAGTGCTCCTACGAGCCGATCACCGTGTGGTCGGCCCGTTGGGTTGATTGCGCCGACAAGAAGAAATTCGAGGAATTCAAGAACAAGGCCGTGGAAAACCTGGCGGTGGACGGCGGTGGTCACATGACCTACCTGGCGCCTACCCGGGTGAACCTGGCGCTGATGGAAGAGCGCTGGCCTGACGTGAAATTCCGCGCGACGCGCGAGCACCACTAAGCGAAAAAGGGCAGCCCACGGGCTGCCCTTTTTTTACACCCCGCAATGATTCCGGTAGGAGCCGCGCTTGCGCGCGATGAGGCCCCGCCTGGCACACCGCAGTGCCTGCATCGCGACCAAGGTCGGCTCCTACGGTGTGTGCGTCAATCCTCCAACGCGCGCACGCGCTCGCCGCGCTGCTGCGCCTTCGGCACTTCGCTGGCCTGCAGGGTGAAGTCGAAGTCGATCTCGGCGAACCGGCCGCTCACCCCATGTTTCTGCGCCTGCACCTGATCTTCACTGAAGCGGATCTCGGCCACCAATTCGTCGCGGGTGGCGTAGGCGAAATCGTCGTACAGGTATTTGTCGCCGGCCAGGTTGATCTGCGTGGTCAGGTGGCGATGGCCCGGTGCCGAGATGAAGAAGTGGATGTGCGCCGGCCGCTGGCCATGGCGGCCCAGCTGGTCGAGCAGTTGCTGGGTGGGGCCGTCGGGCGGGCAGCCGTAGCCCGAGGGCACGATGCTGCGGAAACGATAGCGGCCCTGGCCGTCGGCCTGGATGCGGCGGCGCAGGTTGAACTCGCTCTGCGACGGGTCGAAATACGAATAGGTGCCGCCGGTGTTGGCCTGCCACACATCGACGATGGCGCCGGGCACCGGCTGGCCGTCGACGTCTTTCACCTGGCCCTGCATGAACAGCACGGTGCCCGGGTCGCTACCGTCGTCCAGCCGCGCCTCGTACTGGCTCAGCGGCGCGCCGGCCACGTACAGTGGGCCTTCGATGGTGCGCGGGGTGCCGCCCAACTGGCCGGCGGCCTCGTCCTGGGCATCCAGCTGCAGGTCCATGTAGTGTTCCAGGCCCAGGCCGGCCACCACCAGCCCGGCCTCCTGGCGCGCGCCCAGCACGTTGAGGTAGTTCACCGCGGCCCAGAACTCTTCCGGGGTGACCTCCAGGTCCTCGATGATTTTCACCGAGTCCTTGAGCATGCGGTGGATCAGGGTTTTCACCCGTGGGTTGCCGGCGTCGTTGAACACGCCGCTGGCTTCTTTCAGGAACTGCTGTACCGGTTCGGTCTGCGAGATGTTGACAGTCATGGGTGTGGCCTCATCTTATATTTATTAGTCAGCGCGCCAGGGGCAGGCGCCTATCAGCGGTCGTCTTCGTGGATCGAGGAAGGGTGGCGGCACATGGCGTCCACCTCGATGGTCATGTAGGGGAACAGCGGCAGCTGCATCAGCGTGTCGTGCAGCTCTTGCACGCTGGCCACGTCGAACACGCTGTAGTTGGCGTAGGCCCCGGCGATGCGCCACAGGTGGCGCCATGTGCCTTCCTGTTGCAGGCGCTGGGCCAGCTCCTTCTCGTCGGCCTTCAGGCGCGTGGCCTTGGCCGGGTCCATGTCGAGGGGCAGGTTCACGGTCATCTTTACGTGGAACAGCATGGCAGTTCTCTCTCAGCTGTGGCTGTAGGCCTTGGTGGCTTTGTCGCGGCGGAAGAAGGCCACGCGCTCTTCGTCGAGTTCCAGGCCCAGGCCCGGGGTGCTGGGCACGTGCAGCTGGAAGTCCTTGTACACCGGTGGGGTGGCGAGGATGTCTTCGGTCAGCAGCAGTGGGCCGAACAGTTCTGTATCCCAGGCCATCTTCGGCAGGGTGATGAACGCGTGCGCCGAGGCCAGGGTGCCGATGCCGCCTTCGAGCATGGTGCCGCCGTACAGGCCAATGCCCGCGGCGTCGGCGATGGCGGCGGCGCGCAGGGCCGCGCGGGGGCCGCCGGTCTTGGCGATTTTCAGCGCGAAGATGGTGCCGGCGCCCAGGCGGGCCAGGTTGTAGGCATCTTCCACCGATTCGATGGCTTCGTCAGCCATGATCGGGATCGGGCTGCTGGCGCTCAGGCGGGCCAGGCCGACCTGGTTGTAGCGCGAAATCGGCTGCTCCACCAGGTCGATGCCGTTGTCGCCCAGCACCCGGCAGGCGCGCAGGGCCACGGCCTCGTCCCAGGCCTGGTTGACGTCTACGCGCACGCTGGCGCGGTCGCCCACGGCCTTCTTGATGGCGATGACGTGGGCCAGGTCCTTGTTCACCTCGCCGGCGCCGATCTTCAGCTTGAAGATGCGGTGGCGGCGCACGTCGAGCATCTGTTCCGCCTCGGCGATATCGCGGGCGGTATCGCCGCTGGCCAGGGTCCAGGCCACTGGCAGGCCGTCACGCAGGCGCCCACCCAGCAGCTCGCTCACCGCCAGGCCACGGCGCTTGCCCTGGGCGTCGAGCAGCGCGCTTTCAATGCCGGACTTGGCGAAGGTATTGCCACGCACGCTGCGCTCGATACGCTGCATGGCGGCGTTGATGTTGTCGGCGGGCTGACCGATCAGCAGCGGGGTGATGTGACTGTCGATGTTCACCTTGATGCTGTCGGGGCTTTCGTTGCCATAGCTTAGGCCGCCGATGGTGGTGGCCTCGCCAATGCCTTCCACGCCGTCGCTGCAGCGCAGGCGCAACAGCACCAGGGTCTGGTGCTGCATGGTGTGCATGGCCAGCTTGTGCGGGCGGATGGTTGGCAGATCGACAATGATCGTTTCGAGCGACTCGATCGTGGGATGACTCATTTCGATACCCGTCAGGTTATGTTCTTGTCTGACCCGATAGTGATACGGCGTTTTCTTGCAATCCAATATAGAATTGGTCTGGTCTGATACCTGCCAGGTATTGTCGCTGATGAGGTAAGCCGTGGAACTCAGGCATCTCCGCTATTTTCAGGTGCTGGCCCAGACCCTGAACTTCACCCGCGCCGCCGAGCGCCTGCACATCGCCCAGCCGCCGCTGAGCCGGCAGATCCAGCAGCTGGAGGACGAGTTGGGCGTCAGCCTGATCGAGCGCGCCCGGCCGCTGCGGCTGACCGAGGCGGGGCGGTACTTCTTCGAACACAGCAGCGCGCTGCTGCACCAGCTTGATACCCTGTGTGAAAACACCCGGCGCATCGGCCTGGGCCAGAAGACCTGGATGGGCATCGGCTTTGCGCCGTCGACGTTGTACGGCGTGCTGCCGGAGATGATCCGCCGCCTGCGCAGCGAAGACGCCGCGATCGAACTGGAGCTGGGCCTGTCGGAGATGACCACGGTGCAGCAGGTGGAGGCCCTGAAGGCCGGGCGCATTGACGTCGGCTTCGGCCGCATTCACATCGACGACCCGGCCATTACCCAGACCGTGCTGCGCGAAGACCGCCTGATCGCCGTGCTGCCCACCGGCCACCCGCTGTTGGGCCACACCGCCACCCTGGCCCAGCTGGCGCGCGAGCCGTTCGTGCTGTACCCCGGCAACCCGCGGCCCAGTTATGCCGACCACGTGCTGGCGCTGTTCGCGGCGCACGGCTTGGGCATCAAGGTGGCGCAGTGGACCAACGAACTGCAGACGGCCATCGGCCTGGTGGGGGCGGGTATTGGCATTACCCTGGTGCCGGAGTCGGTGCAGATTCTGCATCGGGATGATATTGGCTATAGCCCGTTGGCGGAGGCCAATGCGACCTCGCCGATTATTCTTAGCCGCAGGGTGGGGGATGTGTCGCCGGCGGTGGGGTATTGCCTGGAGGTGATCGCGCAGCTACGAAGTTGAGCCCGGCGCCGCCGGCGCCGTTGCGGTCGCCTGTGATCTGGCTTGTGATCTGCTGTTGATCTGCTGTTGATCTGGCTTTTGATCTTGATTGTATGCCCCGTAAAGCGCCCGGGCCGACTGGAGGCGTCGATCAACGGGCTGCCCGAAGGGCCGAGGCCGCAGGCCGAAGAGACGGTAACCCGCAGGCTTCTATAGCGGGTGCCGTCTGCCCGTTGAGCGACGCCGGAAGGAGGGGACCCGTAGCGCAGCGGAGGGCCCAAGCAGGGGCAAGCCTTTTTTGCTTACTTTTTGTGGCGTTTGACAAAAAGTGAGTCGGCGTAAGGCCGAAACGGTCGGTGGTATCCCCGCGAAAATGGATATATTCACCGATTCTGTATCCCGCTTCGGCGATTTCGAACATATCCATTTTCGTGGTGCGACCACCGACCGTTTCGCCCTTACGGCGAGTAACTTTTTGGCAGTCGCCCCCCGTGTCAGCCTACCTGTCACCTTTGTTGATTGACTCAATCATCCAAGGGGGCGAAGGTGCAAGGCAATGACGAAGCGTTATGACAATGACTTCAGAGACTGGGCGGTTCAGCAAATGATGCCGCCCCTGAACCGCTCCGTGGCAGAGCTCGCCGTCGCAATCGGCGTCACTCCACAGTCGCTTAGGAACTGGAGACAAATGGCTAGAGATAAAGGGTTGATCGTTCCTGGAAACAACAAGACCAGCGATCAATGGTCCAGCGCTGACAAGTTCAACGCTGTCATGGAGACCGCGCCGCTGAGCGAGGTCGAGCTTTCCCAGTACTGCCGGATCAAGGGTATTTTTCCCGAGCAGATCCAGCAATGGCGCCTGGCCTGTCAGAACGCCAACGCGGCGCTCGATGTTCAACCCAGCAAAAAGCAGACTGCCGATTCACGGCGAATCAAGGAGTTGGAGCGACAATTATCGCGCTCTGATGCCGGTCGCAAGGAGGCGGAGGCTTTGCTGGAACTCAGAAAAAAAGCCAATGCGATCTGGGGCAAGGACAAGGAAGGCTGATCAGCGCCCCCGATCGCATGCAGGCTCTGGTATTGATCGCTGCTGCCGTCGACGCCGGCGCACGCCGGTTTCGTGCTTGCAACGAGCTGGGATTGTGCCTTCGGACCGTGCAGCGTTGGCGTCACAGCGACGCCGACAAGCGTCAGACAGTCCCGCGCAAACCGCCGCCGAACAAGCTCAGCGAAGCCGAGCGCCAGGCTGTGATGGACGCGGCCAACCAGCCGGGTTATTCGAGCCTGACGCCGCATCAGATTGTGCCAAAGCTGGCGGACGAAGGGATTTACCTGGCCTCGGAGTCGACGTTTTACCGAGTATTGAAAGCGCACAACCAGCTCACGCGACGCGGCCGTGCAAAGGCCCCCAAGCGTCGCATCTTGACCACGCATCGGGCGGATGGCCCCAACCAGGTCTGGTGCTGGGATATCACCTGGTTGCCGAGCACGGTGAAGGGTCGTTTTTTCTACTGGTACATGGTCAAGGACATCTACAGCCGCAAGCTGGTGGCCAATGAAGTGCACGAATCCGAATGTGCGGAACATGCCTGTGTCTTGCTGGAAAAGGGCTGTTTACGCGAGCGTACGGCCGGTCGAGCGCTGGTGCTGCACTCGGACAACGGCCATGTGATGAAGGGCTCGTTGCTGCGCGAGAGCATGATTTCACTAGGTGTCGAGCCTTCGTTCAGCCGTCCGCGGGTGAGCAATGACAATGCCTATGCGGAGACGCTTTTCCGCACGGCCAAATACTGCCCGCAATGGCCTGAACGTCCCTTTGACAGCTTGCTTGAAGCGAGGCTGTGGGTGCAGAAATTTGTTGAATGGTACAACGAGGAACACCGCCATAGCGGCCTGAAGTACGTAACACCGAACGAGCGTCACGAAGGCTTGGCCCCCAAATTACTGGAGGCCCGAGATAGGTTGTATGCAGCTGCCCGGGAAAGGAACCCGGTTCGGTGGAGCCGGAACACGCGTAATTGGCAGCTTGCCGAGGCGGTGTATTTGAACCCGGAGCGGCCTGATGCCGGGGTTGCTATCGTGAGTTGAGGCAGGAATTAGGCGACAGGTACATTGACACGTACCGGTCGCCCCAAAAAGTCACCAAAAAGGGCTCGCCCCTGCTTGGGCCCTCCGCTGCGCTACGGGTCCCCTCCCTCCGGCGTCGCTCAAGCGGACGACGGCCCGGAATAGAAGCGCCTCCGGTTCCGTCTTCCACGGCTACGCCGTGGACCGCTTGATCAACGCCTCCAGTCGGCCCTGGCGCTTTACGGGGCCAAGATCAACGTCAAAAGCCAGATCAAGATCAAGATCAAGAGCCAGATCAAGGGCCAGATCACAAGCAGATCACAGGCTCGGGCGCGGCTTGTGGTGGGGGGCTTTAGCCCCCCGCGATCACCTTTGTCATTACTTTCGTGCGAATCACATCGATATCCGCCGGCATCGCCTCCAACGGGAACAACTTGCTCATGATGTCCTCGTCCGGGTACACCTTGTTATCCCCCCGCAACACCGGGTCGATCAGGGCATCGGCCTTTTCATTGCCGTTGGCGTAGTGCACGTAGTTGCTGATGCCGGCGATGACCTTGGGCTCCAGCAGGTAGTTCATGAAGGCGTAGGCGGCCTTGGGGTCGGGGGCGTCGGCGGGCATGGCGACCATGTCGAACCACAGCGGCGCGCCTTCGCGGGGCACCGAGTAGCCGATGTTCACGCCGTTTTTCGCCGCCTTGGCCTGGGTGGCGGCCTGCAGCACGTCGCCGGAATAGCCCACCACCACGCAGACCTTGCCGCTGGCCAGGTCGGCCATGTATTTCGCGGTGTCGAAGTACGCCACGTCGGGGCGGATTTTCAGCAGCGCGGCCTCGGCCTTGTCATAGTCCTCGGGCTTTTTGCTGTGGGGCGGCAGGCCCAGGTAGTTGAGGGTGATGGGCAGCAGCTCCGGGCCGCTGTCGACGAAGGCCACGCCGCAGGCCTTGAGCTTGTCGAGGTTTTGCGGCTTGAAGATCAGGTCCCAGGAGTCGGTGGGCGCGTTGTCGCCCAGGGCGGCCTTGACCTTGTCGATGTTGTAGCCGATGCCGGTGGTGCCCCACAGGTAGGGGAAGCCGTGGCGGTTGCCGGGGTCGTTGACCTCCAGCACCTTGAGCAGCACCGGGTTGAGGTTGTCCCAGTTGGGCAGCTTGCTGCGGTCCAGTTCCATCAGCGCGTTGGCCTGTACCTGGCGGGCCATGAAGTGGGTGGAGGGGAACACCACGTCGTAGCCGGAGTTGCGCGCCATCAGTTTGCTGTTCAGCAACTCGTTGCTGTCATACACCGCGTAGCTGGGCACGATGCCGGTCTTGGCCTGGAACTGCTTGAGGGTGTCGGGGGCAATGTATTCGGACCAGTTGTAGATCTTGACCGTCTCGGCCGCCTGGGTGGCGCCGGTGGCGAGCAGCAAGGTGGCAATCAGGGAACGCAGCATCAGGGCAAGCCTTGCGGGTGGGGGCGGGTACAGCATAAGCCACCTGGCGGCAGATGGCACATCACCCCCTTGTGGGAGCTGGCTTGCCAGCGAGATGTTGGGGCCCTAAAAGCTCGCTGGCAAGCCAGCTCCCACACAGGCAGGCGATGTAACAAGCTTGCGTTGTTTCATGTAGGCGGTGGGCGACAGCCCGGTGTGCTGGCGGAAGCACTTGTAGAACGCCGACAGCGAGTTGAACCCGGCGGCGAAGGCCAGGGTGTCGATGCGCGCCTCGGGGTTGGTTTCCAGGGCCTGCAGCAGGTGCTTGAGGCGCGCCTGGTTGACGTAGGCGTAGAAGGTCTGGCCCAGCACCTGGTTGAGCAGGTAGGACATCTGGTTGCGGCTGTAGCCGCACACGCGGGCCACTTCCTGCAGGTCCAGTTCGGGGTCCAGGTAGGGCTGGCGCTGGTCGAAGTACTGCTGCAGGTCGTCGGCCATGATGCCCAGCTGGCGGGGGGACAGGCCCAGGCGCGAGGTGGCCGGGCGTGGTGCGTCGGCCGTGGGTTCGCGCACCAGGGCGGCGTATTCGTTGATGCGCCAGATCAGCCCGTCGCGCACGGTGATGGCTTCACTGGCGTGGAACGACACCAGTTGGGCGCCGCCGCGCAGGGTCAGGGTGTACTGGATGAAGGCGGTGTCGCCGTCCACGCGGATGCGGTCGCTGTGTTCCAGCGCCTCGTCGGCGTTGCGCGGCATGTTCGCCTGCACGTAGTCGCGCAGCTCGGCCAGGGCCAGGGTGCGGTTCTGGAAGAAATCGTGGTACTGGATAGCCGGGTGGTACAGCGCCATGACGCCGTCCAGGTCGCGGTGCTTCCAGCACAGGTGGTAGCGGGTGACGGTGGTGAGGGTGTCGGTTGGCATGCAGGCACCGGTGGTGGATGCGGACGCGGCCTGCGGCCACTGCTACGAACCCGTAGCAGCGGCCGCAGGCCGCGTCATGGCATCAGTTCAGGAACTGCTCCGCATAGTGGCAGGCCACCTGGCGGGTATCAACCTGGCGCAGCTCCGGTATTTCCATGGCGCAGCGCTCGGTGGCGTACGGGCAGCGCTTGTGGAAGGCGCAGCCCGACGGCGGGTTCAGCGGGTTGGGCAGCTCGCCGACGATCTTGATCTTCGGCTTGGCCGGGTCCGGCTTGATGGTCGGGGTGGCCGACAGCAGCGCCTGGGTGTAGGGGTGCAGCGGGCGCTTGTAGATGTCCTCCTTGGGGCCCATTTCCGCCGGGCGGCCCAGGTACATCACCAGCACGTCATCGGCCACGTGGCGCACCACCGCCAGGTTGTGCGAGATGAACACGTAGGCGGTGTTGAACTGCTGCTGCAGGTCCATGAACAGGTTCAGCACCTGCGCCTGGATCGACACGTCCAGCGCCGAGGTCGGCTCGTCCGCCACCAGCACCTTGGGTTGCAGCATCATGGCGCGGGCCAGGGCGATACGCTGGCGCTGGCCACCGGAGAACATGTGCGGGTAGCGCTGGTAATGCTCGGGGCGCAGGCCCACCTGCTGCATCATCGCCTGCACTTTCTCGCGGCGCTCGGCCTTGCTCAGGCTGGTGTTGATCAGCAGCGGTTCGCCCAGCTGGTCGCCGATTTTCTGCCGCGGGTTGAGCGAGGCGTAGGGGCTCTGGAACACCATCTGCACGTCCTTGCGCAGTTGCTTGCGCTCGGCCTTGCTGGCGCCATGCACCTCCTGGCCGGCAATTTTCAGCGAGCCCGAGGACGGTTCCTCGATTAGCGTCAGCGCGCGGGCCAGGGTGGACTTGCCACAGCCCGACTCGCCGACCACGGCCAGGGTCTTGCCGGCTTCAAGCTCGAACGACACGCCGTTGAGGGCGCGCACCAGGGCATGGCCCTTGAACAGGCCGCGGGAGACTTCGTAGTGACGGGTGAGGTCGCGGGCAGTAAGTACGACGGCCATCAAGCCACCTCCTGGTTCAGCGGGTAGAAGCAACGGGCCAGGCTATGGGCCTTGGGGTCCAGCGCCGGGCGCTGGGTGCGGCAGTTGTCCTGGGCGTAGGGGCAGCGTGGTGACAGCAGGCAGCCCTGCGGGCGGTCATAGCGGCCGGGGACGATGCCGGGCAGGGTGGCCAGGCGCTCGGCGCCTTCGCTGTGCTCGGGAATGGCCGCCAGCAGCGCTTCGCTGTAGGGGTGCGCGGGAATGTCGAACAGCTGCGGCACCTGGCCCACTTCCACGGCTTGGCCGGCGTACATCACGCACACCCGCTGGGCCGTTTCGGCCACCACGGCGAGGTCGTGGGTAATCAGGATCAGCGCCATGTTCTGCTCTTTCTGCAGGTTGAGCAGCAGCTCCATGATCTGCGCCTGGATGGTCACGTCCAGGGCGGTGGTGGGTTCGTCGGCGATCAGCAGTTTCGGCTCGCCGGCGATGGCCATGGCAATGGCCACGCGCTGGCTCATGCCGCCGGACAGCTGGTGCGGGTAGGCGTCCAGGCGGCTTTCGGCGCCAGGGATCTCGACCTTCTTCAGCAGTTCAAGGGCACGCTGGCGCGCCTGCTTGTTGTTCATGCCCAAGTGCTGGCGCAGCACTTCCTGGATCTGGAAGCCCACGGTGTAGCTGGGGTTCAGCGCGGTCATGGGGTCCTGGAAGATCATTGCCAGGTCCTTGCCCACCACCTGCCGGCGTTGGCGCGCGCTGAGCTTGAGCATGTCGCGGCCGTCGAAATTCAGCGCGTCGGCGGTGATGATGCCAGGGTGATCGATCAGGCCCATCAGCGCCATCATGGTCACGGATTTGCCCGAGCCCGATTCGCCGACGATCGCCAGCACTTCACCCTTGTCCACCGACAGGTCGAGCCCATCGACCACCGGCACGGCCTTGGCATCGCCAAAGCGCACGTTCAGATTCTTGATATGCAACAGTGACATGGTCGTTTCCTCAGGCGGCATTCTTGAGTTTGGGGTCCAGCGCATCGCGCAGCCCGTCGCCCATCAGGTTGATTGCCAGCACGCTGAGCAAAATGGTCAAGCCAGGCAGGCTCACCACCCACCAGGCACGTTCGATGTAGTCGCGGGCCGAGGCCAGCATGGTGCCCCACTCGGGGGTCGGCGGTTGCACGCCCAGGCCCAGGAAGCCCAGCGCCGCGGCGTCGAGGATGGCCGAGCTGAAGCTCAGGGTGGCCTGCACGATCAGCGGCGCCATGCAGTTGGGCAGCACGGTGACGAACATCAGGCGCAGCAGGCCGGCACCGGCCAGGCGCGCGGCGGTGACGTAGTCGCGGTTCAGCTCGCCCATCACTGCGGCGCGGGTCAAACGCACGTACGAAGGCAGCGAGACCACGGCAATGGCGATCACGGTGTTGATCAGGCCAGGGCCGAGGATGGCGACGATGGCCACGGCCAGCAGCAGCGAGGGCAGGGCCAGCATCACGTCCATCAGGCGCATGATGGTGGGGCCCATGATGCGCGGGAAGAAGCCCGCCAGCAGGCCCATGATGATGCCCGGGATCAGCGACATCACCACCGACGACAGGCCGATCAGCAGCGACAGGCGCGAGCCGTGGATCAGCCGCGACAGCAGGTCACGGCCCAGCTCGTCGGTGCCCAGCAGGTATTGCCATTGGCCGCCGGCCAGCCACACGGGCGGGGTCAGCAGCGCGTCGCGGAACTGCTCACTGGGGTCATGGGGCGCCACCCACGGCGCGAAGATCGCGCAGAAGATGATCAGCAGCATGAACGCCAGGCCGGCGACGGCGCCCTTGTTCTTGGCGAACGCCTGCCAGAACTCTTTGTAGGGCGAGGGGTACAGCAGGCTTTGGTCAACGGTGACCGCGGTGTTTTCAGTAGTCATTGTCCGGGCCTCAGCGCTGGTGACGGATGCGTGGGTTGGCCAGGCCGTAGAGGATATCCACGACGAAGTTGACCAGGATCACCAGGCAGGCGATCAACAGGATGCCGTTCTGCACCACCGGGTAGTCGCGGGCGCCGATGGCTTCGATCAGCCACTTGCCGATGCCTGGCCACGAGAAGATGGTCTCGGTCAGCACGGCGCCGGCCAGCAGGGTGCCCACTTGCAGGCCGAACACGGTCAGCACCGGGATCAGCGCGTTGCGCAGGCCGTGCACGAACACCACGCGGGCGGGCGACAGGCCCTTGGCGCGGGCGGTGCGCACGTAGTCCTCGCGCAGCACTTCAAGCATGGACGAGCGGGTCATGCGCGCGATCACCGCCAGCGGGATGGTGCCCAGCACGATGGCCGGCAGGATCAGGTGGCGCAGGGCGTCGACGAACGAGCCCGGCTCGTCGCTGAGCAGGGTGTCGATGAGCATGAAGCCGGTCTTGGGCTCGATGTCATACAGCAGGTCGATGCGCCCGGACACCGGCGTCCAGCCCAGGCTCACCGAGAAGAACATGATGAGGATCAGGCCCCACCAGAAGATGGGCATGGAGTAGCCGGCCAGGGAGATGCCCATCACCCCATGGTCGAACAGTGACCCGCGCTTGAGCGCGGCGATCACCCCCGCCAGCAGCCCGAGGATGCCGGCGAAGATCAGCGCGGCGATCGACAGCTCCAGGGTGGCAGGGAACAGTTGCAGGAATTCGTGCCAGACGCTTTCGCGGGTACGCAGCGATTCGCCCAGGTTGCCATGCGCCAGGTTGCCGATGTAGTCCAGGTACTGGGCATAGAGGGGTTTGTTCAGGCCCAGGCGCTCCATCGCCTGGGCATGCATTTCAGGGTCGACGCGCCGTTCGCCCATCATCACTTCCACGGGGTCGCCCGGTATCAGGCGTATCAGTGCGAATGTCAGCAACGTGATGCCGAAGAAGGTGGGGATCAACAACCCCACGCGGCGGGCTATAAAACTAAACATCTTGAGTGGTACCTCGTCAGCCGGTTAGGCAGTTCCCGCCCACTACCCGGTTGGGGTGCGGGCGGGCGTTCTTCTTGTTACTTCACCAGGGTGGTAGCGAAGTTGTTATTGGTCAGGGGGCTAATGTGATAACCCTCGACGTTCTTGCGCACGGCGGTAAACAAGCGGGGGTAGGCCAGGCTCAGCCAGGGAATGTCCTTGGCAAAAATAGCCTGGGCCTGCTTGTAGGCCTGCTCGCGCTCGGCCGGGTCGCTGCTGGCACGTGCCTTGGCGAGGAACCCGTCGAACTCCTTGTTGCACCAGCGCGCGGCGTTCTCGCCGCTTGTGGCTGCGTCGCAGCTCAGGTTGGGGCTGAGGAAATTATCCGGGTCGCCGTTGTCGCCGGCCCAGCCGTAGAACGCCAGGTCATGTTCGCCCTGTTTGATACGCTTGACCATTTCCCCCCATTCGAACACACGAATATCGAGGTTGAGGCCGATCTTGGCAAGGTCTGCCTGCAATAACTGGGCCGCCAGGGTCGGGTTGGGGTTGGTGGGGCCGCCGCCGTTGCGGGCGAACACGGTGAAGCGGGTGCCTGGCGGCACCCCGGCTTCCTTGAGCAGGGCGCGGGCCTTGTCCAGGTCGTGGGGCAGGTCGCTGATGCTCTTGTCGAAGCCCAGCAGGGTCGGCGGGTACGGGCCGGTGCCGGGGGTGGCGTTGCCCTCGCCGAACAGGGTCTTGACCAGGGTGGGCTTGTCCAGGGCCATGGCGATGGCCTGGCGCACGCGAATGTCGCCCAGGTATTTGTGCGAGGTGTTGATGGCCACGTAGCTGGTCATCAGCGCTTCCATCTCGTCCACCCGCAGGTTGGGGTCGGCCTTCATGCCGGGGATGTCGTCAGGCTTGGGGTACACCGCGATCTGGCATTCGTTGGCGCGCAGTTTCTGCAGGCGCACGTTGCTGTCGGTGGTGATGGCGAACACCAGCGCTTCGCTGGGGGGCACGCCCTTGTAGTAGTCGGGGTTGGCCTTGTAGCGGATCATCGCATCCTTGTTGTAGCGCGTGAGGATGAACGGCCCGGTGCCGATGGGCTTGCTGTTGATGTCGCCGGTCTTGCCGGCCTTCAGCAGCTGGTCGCCGTATTCGGCGGAGTAGATCGACGCGAAGCCCATGGCCATGTCCCGCAGGAAAGGTGACTCGGGACGCTTGAGGTTGAAACGAACAGTGTAGTCGTCAACCTTGTCGATGCTGTCGATCAGGTCTTTCATGCCCATGGCTTCGAAGTAGGGGAAGCCCATGGGCGCCTTGTCGTGCCAGGGATGCTTGGGGTCGAGCTGGCGCTCGAAGCTCCACAGCACGTCATCGGCGTTGAATTCGCGGGTTGGCTTGAAGTAGTCGGTGGTCTGGAACTTCACGCCGTGGCGCAGGTGAAAGGTGTAGGTCTTGCCGTCGGCGCTGATGTCCCAGCTCTGCGCCAGGTCGGGCTCGACGTCGGTGGTGCCGGGCTTGAAGCTGGCCAGGCGGTTGAAGAGGGTTTCCGCTGACGCGTCGGCCGTGGTGGCCGCCGTGTACTGGACGATGTCGAACCCTTCCGGGCTGGCCTCGGTACACACCACCAGGGGCTTGGCGGAAATGCCGACGGCAACGCTGAACAGTGCTGCCGCGATTGCGGCTCGAAGGGGTAGCGCTTTCATGTGGTCCCTCTGTGATCAATAGCCAGATTAGCCTGCGGCGGTGGATCGCACCGCGCGCAGGCCAGGTCGGTTACAGGATGTTGAACGGAATCGTGGTAACGATCCGCAGTTCGTCCAGGCTGCCATCAGCCTGGTTGGCACTGGCGCGGTGGGCGGTGTAGGTCGCCCGCACGCTGGTGTCTTTCAGGGCGCCACTCTGAATCACGTAGGAGGTGCCCACGCCGTATTCATAGTGGTGTTCGCCGTCCATGTTCTTCACGTCATAGGCGGTGCCGGTGTAGTGGGTGCCGTCGATGCCCCAGCCGCGGGCGCTGTAGACGTTGAACTTGAGCCCCGGCACGCCGTACTGGGCCATGTTCAGGCCGTAGGCCACCTGGAAGGATTTCTCGTTCGGGCCGTTGAAGTCCGACAGCAGGGAGTTGGCCAGGAAGATGCCGTTGGTTTCGTGCAGGTAGTCGAAGTACTCGTTGCCGTTGATCTGCTGGTAGGCGAAGGTCAGGCTGTGGGCCTGGTGGGTGGCGGTCAGCGACAGGCTGCCGGCCTGGTTGTCGATCTCGCCCATCTTGCGGGCGCCGGTGTCGCGGGTCTTGTAGTAGTTCAGGCCAGTGGTCAGGCTGACCACGGCGCTGTCACCCAGCACGTGGGTGCCGCCGAAGTAGTACTGGTTCCAGAAGTCTTCGACCTGGGTGGCGAACAGCGTGGTGGTGACGCTTTCGAACGGCTGGTAGTTGACGCCCGCGGTGGTCACCCGGTCGGTTTCCACGCCGGTGGCGCTGTACTCGCTGCGGAACTTGCTCAGGCTCTGCTCGGTACGTGGCGACACGCGGTCGAAGGTGCCGGCCTGGAACGACAGGTTGTTGAACTCCTTGCTGTCGATGCTCACGCCTTCGAAGCTGGAGGGCAGGGCACGGTTGCCGATGGTGGCGACCATGGGCGTGTCCATGGCCTGGCGGCCCAGGGTCAGGGTGGTGTTGGACACCCGCGCCTTGACGTTGCCCAGGCCCAGCTTGCTCCATTGGCCGATGGTGTCGCCGTCGCTGTCCGCCAGGGTGCGGTTGTTCGAGCCGCCGTTGCGCGCGCTGCCGCGCTCCAGCGCCACCACGTTGTACAGCGCCGCTTCCACGCCGAAGCCGACCGTGCCCTGGGTGAAGCCCGAGGTGTAGTCGACCGTGGTGCTCTGCAGCCAGTTGGTGCGGTTGTTCATGGGCTCCCGGGTGCCGTTCTTGGCGTGGCTGAACAGCGGCCCGCGCTTGGACTGTTCGCGGGCGTACCAGTTGCGCGTCCAGCCCGACAGGCTCTGGTCCTCGACAAAGCCCTTGGCGTCGGCCTGGGCGCTGCTGTCCTTGAGCGTGGTGGGGGTGAACGCCTGGCTGGCGTCATCGGCATTGGCCAGGGCGGACAGGCCGCCGATGGACAGGGCCAGCAGTGTTTTTCTTGTAATGTTCATGGGTGAAGCTCCTTGGTTTTTTCTTTTTTTTATGCCGGGCACATTCGGGTGCTCGGTCAACTTTGGGTACAACTGTGTTTGCAAACGTTTGGCCTCGTTCAATTGGCCGCGGTTTGCCTGCACTGGGGCTCAGTCGGCCAGTGACACTCCGCTGAAGGTATTGCGGCCAAAGGGGCTGACCTTGAAGTCCTGCACCTTGGCGCTGATGGGCTGGTTGACCGTGGAGTGGGCGATCGGGGTAATCGGCACCTCCTGCTTGAGGCGCTGCTGGGCCTGGCGGTACAGCTCGCTGCGGGCCTCGCGGTCGTTGAGGGTCTTGGCCTTGGTCACCAAAGCGTCGAAGGTCGGGTCGCACCACATGGCGATGTTGTTGCTGCCGATGGCGCCGCAGCTGTACAGGGTGCCCAGCCAGTTGTCGGGGTCACCGTTGTCGCCGGTCCAGCCCATCAGGGCCACGTCGTGCTCACCGTTCTTGGTGCGCTTGAGGTATTCGCCCCACTCGTAGCTGACGATGCGCGCCTTGATGCCCACCTTGGCCCAGTCGGACTGCAGCATCTCGGCCATCAGCTTGGCATTGGGGTTGTAGGGGCGCTGCACGGGCATGGCCCACAGGGTTATCTCGTGGCCGTCCTTGACCCCGGCTTCCTTGAGCAGCTGGCGGGCCATTTCCGGGTTGTACGGCGCGTCCTTGATGCTGGTGTCGTAGGACCACTGGGTTGGCGGCATGGCGTTCATCGCCAGTTGGCCAGCCTCCTGGTACACCGCGTGCAGGATCGCCTGCTTGTTCACCGCCATGTCCATGGCCTGGCGCACCTTGAGCTGGTCGAACGGCGGGTGCTGCACGTTGTAGCCGATGTAGCCGAGGTTGTAGCCCGGGGTCTCGATGACTTTCAGCCTGGGGTCGGCACGCAGCGCGGCCAGGTCGGCGGGGCGCGGGTTGAGGGTGACCTGGCACTCGTTCTTGCGCAGCTTCTGCACGCGCACCGAGGAGTCGACGTTGATGGCGTAGATCAGCTGGTCGACCTTGACCTGGCTCGGCTCCCAGTACTGCTCGTGCGCCTTGTAGCGGATCTGCGAGTCCTTCTGGTAGCGCTGCAACGCGAAGGGCCCGGTGCCGATGGGCTTGTGGTTAAGGTCGCTGGGCTTGCCGGCTTTCAGCAGCTGCTCGGCGTACTCGGCCGACTGGATGGCGGCGAAGCTCATGGCGATGTTCTGCACAAACGCTGCGTCCACCGTGCGCAGCTTGAACACCACGGTCATGGGGTCGGCCTTGGTGACGCTGACCAGGTTCTTGTCCAGGCCCATGGACACGAAGTACAGGAACTCGGTGGGGTAGGCGCGGGTGAACGGGTGGTCGCGGTCGAGCATGCGCTGGAAGGTGAACAGCACGTCGTCGGCGTTGAAATCACGGCTGGGGGTAAATTCCTTGTTGCTGTGGAAACGCACGCCTTCGCGCAGGTGGAAGGTGTAGGTCAGGCCATCCTCGGCCACGTCCCAGCGCGTGGCCAGGCTGGGGATCACGGCGGTGCCGCCGCGTTCGAATTCGGTCAGGCGGTTGTACAGCGGTTCCGCGGCATCGTTGTCGGTGCCACCGGTGAACTGGGCGATGTCGAAGCCAGCAGGGCTGCCTTCGGAGCAGAACACCAGGCTCTTGTTGTTGGCATGGCTGAGCGGCACCTCGGCCAAAAGGCCCAGGCTCAGCAGGGATGCAACCAGATGGTGTTGACGCATGACGGTCTATTCCTTGTTGTCTGGATCGAGGCGGCCTGAGGGGTAGTCGGGCCGAGGTTCGAAACTAGGGGCGCGAGCCGTGACCGTAAATGCGCGAAATCGCTGCGACCTGTAGGAAAAATCTGAAATGCACGAAGGCCCTGCGTGAAAATGCAGTCATCATTGTCTTCAGGGATTTCCGACTTGAGGCTGTGGGAGCTGGCTTGCCAGCGAGCTTTTCGGGGCCATCAAAAACTCGCCGGCAAGCCGGCTCCCACAGGGTGTTTACTTCTTGCTTTCGTCGATGCCCACGCCGTAGAACGAGTTCAGGCCGAACGGGCTGATCTTGAAGTCGACCACGCTGTTGCGCATCGGCTGGTAGACCGTGGAGTGGGCGATCGGGGTGATCGGCACCTGGTCTTTCACGCGATGCTGGGCCTGCTTGTACAGCTCGGTGCGCTTGGCCTGGTCAGAGGTGGCCTTGGCGGCCTTGACCAGCTTGTCGAAGTCGGCGTCACACCATTTGCCGAAGTTGTTGCCGTTGATGGCGTCGCAGCCCAACAGGGTGCCCAGCCAGTTGTCCGGGTCACCGTTGTCACCGCTCCAGCCGATCAGCATGGCGTCCATCTCGCCGTTGTGGGCGCGCTTGATGTACTCGCCCCACTCGTAGCTGACGATGTTGGCCTTGATGCCGATCTTGCCCCAGTCCGACTGCAGCATCTCAGCCATCAGCTTGGCGTTGGGGTTATAGGGGCGCTGCACGGGCATGGCCCACAGGTTGATGGTGGTGCCTTCGGGAATGCCGGCTTCCTTGAGCAGCGCCTTGGCCTTGGCCGGGTCGTAGGCAGGGTCCTTGATGGTGGTGTCGTAGGACCACTGCGTCGGCGGCATGGCGTTGACGGCCAGCTGGCCCGCACCCAGGTACACCGACTTGATGATTTCCTGCTTGTTCACGGCCATGTCCAGGGCCTGGCGGAACTTGAGGTTGTCGAACGGCTTGTGGGTCACGTTGTAGGCGATGTAGCCCAGGTTGAAGCCGGCCTGCTCAGGCATCTTCAGGTTCGGGTCGGCCTTGAGCGGCTCGATGTCGGCCGGGCGCGGGTAGGCAGTGATCTGGCACTCGTTCTTCTTCAGCTTCTGCATGCGCACCGAGGCGTCGGTGGTGATGGCGAAGATCAGGTTGTCGACCTTCACATCGTCAGGCTTCCAGTAGTCCTTGTTGCCCTTGAAGCGGATCTGCGCGTCTTTCTGGTACTTGCTGAACACGAACGGGCCAGTGCCGATCGGCTTCTGGTTGAGGTCCTGCGGCTTGCCTTCCTTGAGCAACTGCGCGGCGTACTCGGCGGACTGGATGGAGGCGAAGCTCATGGCCATGTCCTGGATGAACGCGGCGTCCACGGTCTTGAGGGTGAACTTGACGGTGTGGTCGTCGACTTTCTCCACCTTGGTGATGTTGTCGTTCATCCCCATGTCGGTGAAGTACGGGAACTCGGTGGGGTAGGCCTTGCGGAACGGCATGTCCTTGTCGAGCATGCGGGTGAAGGTGAACACCACGTCGTCGGCGTTGAATTCGCGGGTCGGCTTGAAGTAGTCGGTGGTGTGGAACTTGACGCCTTCACGCAGGTGGAAGGTGTAGGTCAGGCCGTCGGGGCTGATGTCCCAGCTGGTGGCCAGGCCTGGCACCACGGCGGTGCCGCCGCGCTCGAACTGGCTCAGGCGGTTGAACATGGTCTCGGCCGAGGCATCGAAGTCAGTGCCGGTCGTGTACTGGCCCGGGTCGAAGCCCGCCGGGCTGCCTTCTGAGCAGAACACCAGGCTGGTGGGTGCTGCCAGGGCAAAAGGAGCGCTGGCAAGCATGCCGGCGCCGATCAGGAACGGAATGACCGCGTGTTTGAGCATGGTGGCCTCAGTTGTTGTGTTTTTTGATTGAGGGGACCTTGTGGGTCTACCCGCCGATACTTATGCAGGCGGCATACCCAAAGCAATACTTTGACGCCAGCGAAAGGGCAAAGTGTGGAACACGCGTACAAGAATGTCGCATGGATATAAAAAACCATCCATTTGAACGTTTGCGTACGTTTTAAATGGTGCACGAGGCGCACTAAAGCTGATCATTTGGTCAGCTTTGTGCGCCATTATAGTGCACCTGTAGGAATGTGGGAGCTGGCTTGCCAGCGAGCTTTTCGGGGCAGTCAAAAGCTCGCTGGCAAGCCAGCTCCCACAATACGATTTACTGTTGCACACTCACGCCGTAGAAGGGGGTGAGGCCGAACGGGCTGATGCGGAAGTCCTGCACTTCCTTGCGCATGGGTTGGAACACCGTGGAGTTGGCGATCGGGGTGATCGGCACCTGGGCCTTGAGGATGTGCTGGGCCTGCTGGTACAGCTTGATGCGCTCGTCGCGGTTGCTGCTCAGCTTGGCCTGCTGGATCAGCTTGTCGTAGGCCGGGTCACACCACTTGGCGTAGTTGCTGCCCTTCACCGCCGCGCAGCTGTACAGCACGCCCAGCCAGTTGTCGGGGTCGCCGTTGTCGCCGGTCCAGCCGTAGATCATCACGTCATGCTCGCCGGCCTTGGCGCGCTTGATGTACTCGCCCCATTCATAGCTGACGATGTTGGCCTTGATGCCTACCTTGGCCCAGTCGTTCTGGATCATCTGCGCCGACATGCGCGCGTTGGGGTTGGACGCGCGCTGCACGGTCATGGCCCAGAGGTTGATGCTGGTGCCTTCCTTGACCCCGGCTTCCTTCAGCAGCTTGCGGGCGTTGGCCGGGTCGTAGGGGGCGTCCTTGATGGTCGGGTCGTAGGACCATTGCGCCGGTGGCAGGGCGTTCTGAGCCAGTTGGCCGGCGCTCTGGTACACCGCCTTGATGATGGCCGGCTTGTCGATGGCCATGTCCAGCGCCTGGCGAACTTTCAGCTGGTCCAGCGGCGCATGGGTGACGTTGTAGGCGAGGAAGCCAAGGTTGAAACCGGGCTGGCTCTGCACCTTCAGGTCGGGGTCCTGCTTGGCCACTTCGATGTCTTCGGGGCGCGGGTAGCCGCTGACCTGGCACTCGTTGCGCTTGAGCTTCTGCAGGCGCACGGCGGCGTCCGGGGTGATGGAGAAGATCAGGTTGTCGAGCTTCACATCCTCGGGCTTCCAGTAGTCCTTGTTGCCCACGTAGCGGATCTGCGCGTCCTTCTGGTAGCGCTTGAACACGAACGGGCCGGTGCCGATGGGCTTCTGGTTGATGTCGGCGGGCCGGCCTTCCTTGAGCAACTGGTTGGCGTACTCGGCCGACTGGATCGAGGCGAAGCTCATGGCCAGGTTCTGCACGAACGCGGCGTCGATGTGGTTGAGGGTGAACACCACGGTGTGGTCGTCGGTCTTGGTCACGGACTTGATGGTGGTGTTCAGGTCCATGTCGTTGAAGTACGGCGACTCCGACGGGTACGCCTTGCGGAACGGCTGCTCTGGGTTGAGCAGGCGTTCGAAGGTGAACAGCACGTCATCGGCGTCGAAGGTGCGGGTGGGCGTGAAGTAGTCGGTGGTGTGGAACTTCACCCCGTCGCGCAGGTGGAAGGTGTACACCAGGCCGTCCTTGGACACGTCCCAGGAGGTCGCCAGGCCCGGTTCCACCTCGGTGCCGCCGCGCTTGAACTGGGTCAGGCGGTTGAACACGGTTTCGGCCGAGGCATCGAAGTCGGTGCCGCTGGTGTACTGGCTGGGGTCGAAGCCGGCGGGGCTGGCTTCCGAGCAATAGACCAGGGTGCTGGCCGCCTGGGCCAGGGGCGCTGCGCCAAGCAGCGCGGCGGCAAGCAGCAGCGGGGTGAAGGCGGATTTGTCCATGAAAGCCTCTAGGGGAGTGAGTGCCTGGCAGATTACCTCGCCGAACACACTTGTGGGAGCTGGCTTGCCAGCGAGCTTCTAAATCCCCAAAGCTCGCTGGCAAGCCAGCTCCCACAAAACCTTCATCATTTGTGCCGGGCGGTGTTACGGCATCTGCACTTCAATGGCGCCGTCGGCGCTCATGGTCACCTGGCTGGTGCCGGCCTCCACTTCAGGCGCGGGCGCCGAGTCGGCCATGGCCGATTTCATCATCATCGCCGCGCGTGGGAACGGCTGCTGATAACCGCTGCTGTTGAGGTTCATGCTCACCACCTTGTAACCCTTGCCACCCAGCGCCTCGGTGGCCAGTTGCGCACGGGCCTTGAACGCCGCCACGGCGTCCTTCAGCAGGGCGTCTTCGCTCTGGGTGCGAGCCTTGGGCGAAATGGTGAAGCTCATGCCGCCCATCTTCAGGTCCTGCAGCAGCTGCCCGGTCAGGGTCGACAGGGCAGGGAAGTCGGCGCTTTCCAGGCGCAGCTCGGCGCGCTCGCGCCAGCCGGTGATCTTCTGGCCCTTGTCGTCGTAGATGGGGTAGCTGTTGCGGCTGCCCTGGCTGATCTTCACTTCCTTCACCGCGCGGGCCTTGCCCAGCGCCTTGTTCATGGCTTCGGTGACCTGGGCGGCGAGCTTGGCCGGGTCGGCGTTCTGTTCCTCGCTGTACAGGGTCACCAGCATCAGGTCGCGGGGCACTTCCTGGCTGACCTCGGCGCGCAGGGAAACCTGGTTGTAGCGGGGTTCGTCGGCCAACGCGGGAAGGCTGGCCAGCAGGCCGGCGCCGAGGAGGAAGGCGGCGCTGCGACTGAGGGAATGCATGGGGGGACTCCTTGTGGGCAAACCGATGAGACTGTAGTTCCACCCGGGCGGTTCAGCACGGATGTGTAACCGTTTGTGGCATGGAGCGCGTTAGCGAAACGTCCCACGCCATTATCAGAAACGCCTCTCATTAATTTTCCCTCTGGCTGACTCGTCACTTCGTTGTGGTTCCAAAGCCGTGCAAGCGGCAATCCCCCAGCAACGCAATACTGACGAGGTCGGCAATGGCTTTTGATCGCGAAGACACCGTGTTCACCGTGGTGGTGAACCACGAAGAGCAGTACTCCATCTGGCCCGAATACAAGGCCATTCCCCAGGGCTGGCGCGAAGCCGGCAAGAGCGGCCTGAAGGCCGAATGCCTGGCGTTCATCGAGGCAGTCTGGACCGACATGCGCCCGCTCAGCCTGCGCCAGCACATGGAACAGCAGGCGGCCCGCTGATGCGCCTGTACTGCCTGCCGTACTCGGGCGCCAGCGCCATGGTCTACGGCCGCTGGCGCCGCAGCCTGCCGGCCGACATCGAGGTGCGCCCGCTGGAGCTGCCCGGCCGCGGCCGGCGTTTCGGCGAGCCGCTGGCCACCGACATGGTGGCGCTGGCCCGCCAGCTGGCCGCCGAGATCAGCCCCGAGCTGGACCGCCCCTACGCCCTGTTCGGCCACAGCCTGGGCGGCCTGCTGGTGCACGAGCTGGCCCACGCCCTGCGCGAGCGTGGCTGCCCGCCGCCGCGCCTGCTGTTCGCCTCGGGCACCGCCGCGCCGTCGCTGCGTGACACCGAGCGCTTCGCCGCGGACAAGACCGACGCCCAGCTGATCGCCGACCTGCGCGAGCTCAACGGCACCCCCGAGGACATCCTCGCCAATGAAGAACTGATGCGCCTGACGCTGCCGGTGCTGCGCGCCGACTTCGCCCTCTGCGGTGGCTACCAGTACCGCCCGCGGGCGCCGCTGAACTGCCCCATCCAGGTGCTGGCCGGGCGCCAGGACTCGACCACGCCTGCGCAGTTGCAGGCCTGGCGCCAGGAGACCACGGGCGGTTTCGACCTGAGCCTGTTCGACAGCGGCCACTTCTTCATCCACGACCAGGCCAGCGACGTCCTCGCGCTGCTCCAGGCCCGGCTGCAACCCCTGCTGCACCGTCACGCAACAGCCATTTGAACCAAAGGTGATCGAAATGACCGAGCGCTTCGCAAGCTCGTTGGTGGAATCCTTGCAGCAACGCGCGGCCGCAACGCCGGACCGCGAGGCGCTGCGCTTCCTGGTGGACGGTGAAGAGGCCTTCGAGGCGCTCAGTTACCGGCAGCTGGCACAGCGGGCCCAGGCCATCGCCGTGTGGCTGCGCCAGCAGGCGGGGGCCGGCGAGCGCGCGGTGCTGCTGTTCCCCAGTGGCCTGGACTACGTGGCCAGCTTCTACGGCTGCCTGCACGCCGGGGTCATCGCGGTGCCGGCCTACCCGCCGGAATCCACCCGCTCGCAGCACTTGCAGCGCCTGCAATCGATCATCGAAGACGCCCAGCCCAAGGTTATCCTCACCGACTCCACGGTGGCCGGCCTGCTGGGCGACAGTTTCGCCGGCAAGGTCCAGGTGCTGGCCGTGGACCAGGTGGAAGCGAGCATGGCCGCCGACTGGCAGATGCCGCTGCTGGCTGCCGATGACATCGCCTTCCTGCAATACACCTCCGGCTCCACCTCGCGGCCCAAGGGCGTGCAGGTCAGCCACGGCAACCTGGTGGCCAACGAGCGCCTGATCGCCCACGGCTTCGGCATCAACGCCCAGGACACCCTGGTCAGCTGGCTGCCGCTGTACCACGACATGGGCCTGATCGGCGGCCTGCTGCAGCCCATCTACAGCGGCGTGCCCTGCGTGCTGATGTCGCCGCGGCACTTCCTCGAGCGCCCGGTGCGCTGGCTGCAGGCCATGACCCGCTACCAGGGCACCCTCAGTGGCGGCCCGGACTTCGCCTACCGCCTGTGCACTGAGCGCGTCGCCGACGCGGCGCTGGCGCAGCTCGACCTGCGCCACTGGCAGTTGGCGTACTCGGGCTCCGAGCCCATCCGCCGCGAGACCCTGCAAGGCTTCGCCCAGCGCTTCGCTCCCTGCGGCTTCCAGGAACGCGCCTACTTCGCCTGCTACGGCCTGGCCGAGGCGACCCTGTTCGTCACCGGCAGCCAACGTGGCCAGGGCATCGCCGTGGACGAATTCGACAGCCAGGCGCTGGCCGACAACCGCTTGCAGGCGGGCCTGGGCTCGCCGCTGGTGGACTGCGGCAGCGCCCAGCCCGGGCACGCCGTGCGCATCTGCGACCCGCAGCACGGCCAGCCGTTGGCCGACGGCCAGGTGGGCGAGATCTGGGCCAGCGGGCCGAGCATCGCCAAGGGCTACTGGCGCAACCCCGAGGCCAGCGCCCAGGCCTTCGTGCAGGCTGACGGCCAGGCCTGGCTGCGCACCGGTGACCTGGGCAGCCTGGTCCAGGGCCAGCTGCGGGTGACCGGGCGGCTGAAAGACATGCTCATCGTGCGTGGCCAGAACCTCTACCCCCAGGACCTCGAACGCGCCGTGGAAACCCACGTGGCCGCCGTGCGCCAGGGCCGGGTAGGGGTGTTCGCCATCGAGCACCAGGGCCGCGAGGCCATCGGCGTGGCCGCCGAGATCGGCCGCGGCACGCAGAACAAGATCAGCGCCCAGGCCCTGGCCGAGGCCATCCGCCTGGCCGTGGCCCAGGTCTGCCAGGAAGCCCCGGCGGTGGTCGCGCTGCTCAACCCCGGCGCGCTGCCCAAGACCTCCAGCGGCAAGCTGCAACGCTCCGCCTGCCGCGCCATGCTGCAGGACGGCAGCCTCGACAGCTACGCCATCGACCGCCTGGGCGAACAAGGCCAGGTACAGGCCCAGGCCCGCGCCCCGCTGACCGCCAGCGAGCAGCTGATTGCCCCGTTGTGGGCAGACTGCCTGGGCATCGAGCCGGGCGCCGCGGACAACTTCTTCGCCCTGGGCGGCAACTCCATCACCGCCGTGCAGATGCTCGCCCGCCTGCGCGACGAACAGGGTCGCGAGGTGGCCCTGCGCGACCTGTTCGAAGCGCCGACCCTGGCCGAGTTCGCCGCCCTGGTGCAGCGCCAGCCCGTGGCCACCAGCACCCAGGCCGCCCGCGCCGGCGATGGCGCCGCAGGCCTGCTGTCGCCAGCCCAGCAGCGCATGTGGCTGCAATGGCAGCTCGACCCTGAAGGCCACGCCTACAACATCCACGGCGCGGTGCAGCTGCTGGGCACGCTCGACCAGGCCGCGCTGCAGCAGGCCTTCGACCAGCTGGTAGCGCGCCATGAAAGCCTGCGCAGCCGCTTCGTCGAGGAGGGCGGCGAGGTGCGCCAGCAGGTCCTGCCGGCACTGCAAACGGCCATCGAGCCGCTGACCCTCGACGGCCAGGCCAGCAGCGCCCGCCAGCCGTTCGACCTGCGCCAGGGCCCGCTGCTGCGCGCCAGCCTGGCCACGCTGGGCGCCGACAGCTGGCGCCTGGCGCTCACCCTGCACCACATCATCGCCGACGGCTGGTCGATGAACCTGCTGCTGGCCGAACTCGCCGAGCACTATAACGCCCTGCGCCAGCAGCGCCCGGCCACGCTGCCGGCGCTACCGGTGCAATACCGCGACTTTGCCGCCTGGCAGCGCGACTGGCTGGCGGCCGGCGAGGCCCAGCGCCAACTGGCGTACTGGCAGGCGGAGTTGGGTAACGAACACCCGCGCCTGGCCCTGCCCACTGACCAGCCGCGCCCGGCGCAACCCAGCCTGGCCGGCGCCGAACTGGCCATCGCCCTGGAGCCCGCCCTGGCCTGGGCCTTGCGCCGCCTGGCGCAGCGCCATGGGGTGACCCTACCGACCGTGCTGTTGGCCAGCTTCCAGGTGCTGCTGCACCGCTACAGCCAGCAGCCCGACGTGCGCGTCGGCTGCACCGTGGCCAACCGCAACCAGGCCCACACCCAGGCGCTGATCGGCTGCTTCGTCAACCTGCTGGTGCTGCGCGCCGACCTGTCGGCCAACCCCTCGTTCAGCACGCTGCTGGCCCAGGTGCATGAACGCGCCTTGCAGGCCCAGGCCCACCAGGACCTGCCGTTCGATGCACTGGTGGAAGCGTTGCAACCGCAGCGCACGCCGGGCGAACACCCACTGTTCCAGGTCGCGTTCGACCACCAGTGGTTCAACGACGACGTGCAGTTCGACGGCCTGCAGGTGCAGGCCCTGGGCCAGGAAGCCCTGGCCACCCAGTTCGACCTGATTCTGCACACCGTGGAGCGCGCCGAGCAGCTGTCGGCGTCCTTCACCTACCGCCTCGACCTGTTCAGCGCCGCCACCGCCGCCCAACTGGCCCGCCACTGGCGCGCGCTGCTGCAGCAGCTGGTGGCGCAACCCGAACAGCCGCTGGCGCAGTTGCCGCTGCTGGGCGAGGACGAACAAGCGCAACTGCTGGCGCAGTGGAACCCACAGCCCCAGGCCTTCGAAGTCACTCAAAGCCTGCACGGCCTGATCGCCGAACAAGCCCGCCGCCATCCCGCTGCGGTAGCCGTGCGCTTCGACGACCAGCACCTGAGCTACGCCGAGCTCGACCAGCGCGCCAACCGCCTGGCCTGGCGCCTGCGCGAGCAGGGCGTGGGCCCCGACGTGCTGGTGGGCCTGGCCGCCGAGCGCTCGCTGGAGCTGATCGTCGGCCTGCTTGCGATTCTCAAGGCCGGCGGCGCCTACCTGCCGCTGGACCCGGACTACCCCGCCGACCGCCTGGCCTACATGCAGGCCGACAGCGGCATCGCCCTGCTGCTGATCCAGGACCACCTGCAACAGCGCCTGCCCGTGGTCGACGGCGTGCAGCGCCTGGGCTTCGCCAGCGACGGCTACCCCGACACCGCGCCGCCCGCGGCGGCAGGCCCCCGGCACCTGGCCTACTGCATCTACACCTCCGGTTCCACCGGTTCGCCCAAGGGCGTGCTGATCGAGCACGCCAATGTGCTGCGGCTGTTCCAGGCCAGCGAGGCGGTGCTGCCGTTCGACCATCGCGACGTGTGGACGCTGTTCCACTCCTACGCCTTCGACTTCTCGGTGTGGGAGATTTTCGGCGCGCTGCTGCACGGCGGCACGCTGGTTGTCGTGCCGTACTACGTCAGCCGTGAGCCACGGGCCTTCGCCGAGCTGCTGCGCGAGCAGGGCGTGACCGTGCTCAACCAGACCCCCTCGGCGTTCCGCCAACTGATGGTGCCGCTGCTGGCCAGCCCTGAAGGCCTGCCGGCGCTGCGCACGGTGATCTTCGGTGGCGAAGCCCTGGAAGTCAGCAGCCTGCAGCCCTGGTTCGCGCGCTTCGGCGACCGCCAGCCGCGGCTGATCAACATGTACGGCATCACCGAGACCACCGTCCACGTGACCTTCCGCGAGCTGACCCAGGCCGACCTGCGCAGCAGCGCCAGCCCCATCGGCCTGCCGCTGCCGGACCTCGCCTGGTACTTCCTCGACGCCAGCCTGCAACCGGTGCCGCCGGGCGTGGTGGGCGAGCTGTACATCGGCGGTGCGGGCCTGGCCCGTGGCTACCTGAAGCGCCCCGGCCTGAGCGCCGAACGCTTCATGGCCGACCCCTTCAGCGCCACCCCGGGCGCGCGCATGTACCGCACCGGCGACCTTGCCAGCTTTAGCGCCGACGGCCAGGTGCAGTACCTGGGGCGTATCGACCACCAGGTCAAACTGCGCGGCTTCCGCATTGAACTGGGCGAGATCGAGGCGCGCCTGCGCGACCAGCCCCAGGTGCGCGACGCCGCCGTGCTGCTGCGTGCCGACGCCCAGGGCGAACAGCGCCTGGTGGGCTTCGTGGTGGCCGCCGAGCCGTGGCCCGACGCTGCGCAGGCGCTGTTGCAGCTGCGCCAGCAGCTCAAGGCCAGCCTGCCGCTGCACATGGTGCCGGCGCAGTTGCAGCAGCTCGACAGCCTGCCGCTGACCGCCAACGGCAAGCTCGACCAGCGCGCCCTGCAACTGGACGAAAACGCCTGGTTGCAACAGGCCTACGTGGCGCCCCGTACCGTCACCGAGCAGGCCCTGGCCGGGATCTGGCAGAGCCTGCTGAACGTCGAGCAGGTGGGCCTGCACGACAACTTCTTCGAGCTGGGCGGCCATTCGCTGCTGGCCACGCAGCTGGCCTCGCGTATCGAGGTGCAACTCCAGCGGCGCCTGGACCTGCGCCAGGTGTTCGAAGCCGCCGACCTGCAAGCGTTGGCCGCAGCCCTGGACGCCGGCGAGGCGCTGCCCGACCAGGACGCCCTGGCCGATGAGGTGCTGGCGCTGATGCAGAGCCTGCAAGGCTTGTCCGAAGAAGAGCTGGCCCTGCTGGCCGCCGAGAAGAGCGACTCATGAACAAGGTGCTCGAATCGTTGCAAACCCTGAGCCTGGCCCAGCGCAAGGCGCTGGCGGCCGTCATGGCCAAGAAGGGCATCGACCTGTTCCGCCAGCTGCCGATCCCACGGGTGCCCCGTGACGCGCCGCTGGCGCTGTCCTACGCGCAGCAGCGCCTGTGGTTCCTGCAACAGCTGGAGCCCGCCAGCGCCGCCTATGTGATCCCCGGCGCCCTGCGCCTCACCGGGCCGCTGGACGAGGCGGCGTTGCAGGCGGCGCTGGACCAGTTGCTGGCCCGCCACGAACCGCTGCGCAGCCGTATCCAGGCCGAAGCCGGGGTGCCGGTGCAGCAGATCCTGGCGCCAGCGCCGCTGCAACTGACGCGCTGGGACCTCAGCGCGCTGCCGGTGGGCGAGCGCGAGATACGCCTTGAACAACTGCTCGACGCCGAAGCCGCGCGGCCCTTCGACCTGGCCCGCGACTGCCTGCTGCGCGGCGCGCTGATCAAGCTGGCGGCGGGCGAGCAGGTGCTGGCCCTGGCGGTGCACCACATCGTCGCCGATGGCTGGTCCATCAACCTGCTGATCCAGGAACTGACCCAGCTGTACCCGGCCCTGCGCCAGGGCACGCCACTGCAACTGCCGGCGCCTGCGTTGCACTACGCCGACTTCGCCCAATGGCAACGGCACTGGCTGGAGTCGGGGGAGGGCGACCGCCAACTGAACTGGTGGAAGCAGCGCCTGGGTGACGAGCATCCGCCCCTGGCGTTGCCGCTGGACCGGCCACGGCCGGCGCAGCGCAGCGAGCGCGGCGGCAGCCTCGAATTTGCCCTGCCCACGGCCATGGCCCGGCAGCTGGAACAACTGGCCGAACGCTCGCGGGTCACGGTGTTCAGCGTGCTGCTGGCGGCGTTCAAGGCGCTGTTGTACCGCTACAGCGGCCAGCCGGCGATCCAGGTCGGCGTGCCCCTGGCCGGGCGCAACCGCAGCGAGCTGGAACCGCTGGTTGGGCTGTTCGTCAACACCCAGGTGCTGCGCAGCGAGGTCAGCGGCGCCCTGCCGTTCGCCACCTTGCTGGCCCAGGTGCAGGCCACGGCGGTGGAGGCCCAGCAGTACCAGGACCTGCCGTTCGAAATGCTCGTCGACGCCCTGCAACCCGAGCGCAGCGCCAGCCACACGCCGTTGTTCCAGGTGCTGTTCAACCATCAGCGCCAGGGCGCCCTGGGCGCGCGGCGGCTGGATGAGCAGGTGCAGATGGTGCTGGTGGAACGCGAGCGCCGTGCGCAGAAATTCGACCTGACCCTGAGCACCGAACAGCGCGGCAGCGGCGAGATTCTCGCCAGCCTGGGCTTCAGCGCCGACGTGTTCGAGCGCGCCACGGTAGCGCGTCTGCAACAGCACTACTTGGCCGTGTTGAGCCAAGTGCTGGCACAGCCGTCGCTGCGCCTGGCCGATCTCGACCTGTTGCAGGGCGAGGCACCGCCACCGCAGTGGGGTGAAGCACTGCAGCAGCCGCAAGCGTCGGTGCTGCAGCTGTTCGACCAGCAGGTGCGCGAGCAGCCCGCCAGCATCGCCCTGATGCACGGCGGCCAGGCCTACACCTTCGCCTGGCTCGACCAGGCCGCCAACCGCGTCGCCCAGGCGCTGCTGACCCAGGGCTGCCAGCCCGGCGAGCGCGTGCCGCTAGTGTGCGGTCGCAGCCCGGCGCTGGTGGCAGGGCTGCTGGGGGTGATGAAAGCCGGTGGCGCCTACGTGCCGCTGGAACCGCAGACGCCGATCGGGCGGCTGCAGCAGATCTGCGCCGACCTGCAGGCCCGCCGCGTGCTGGCCTGCACCGAGCAACCCGAGCTGGCGCTGCCGCTGGTTCGCCTCGATCACCTGCTGGCCGCCACCGAGCCCGTGCCTGCGGTGCAGCCTGTCAGCCACGGGCTGCAACCGGCCTACCTGATCTTCACCTCCGGCTCCACCGGCCGGCCCAAGGGCGTGGTCATCAGCCACGGCGCCCTGGCCAACTACGTGCAAGGCCTGCTGCAACGCCTGGCGCTGGCGCCCGAGGCGAGCATGGCCATGGTCTCCACCGTGGCCGCCGACCTTGGCCACACCGTGCTGTTCGGCGCACTGTGCAGCGGCCGCACCCTGCACCTGCTGGACAACGACCAGGCCCGCGACCCGCAACTGTTCGCCGACTACCTCAGCCAGCACCGGGTAGGGGTGCTGAAAATTGTCCCCAGCCACTTGCACAGCCTGCTGGTGGCCGGCCACGAGGCGGCGGCGCTGCCCTGGCATGCGCTGATTCTCGGCGGTGAGGCCTGCGAGCCGGCGCTGCTGCAGCGCATCGCCCAGGCGCGCCCGGCCTGCCGCATCTTCAACCACTACGGGCCGTCGGAAACCACCGTCGGCGTGCTGGCTGGCGTGGTGCAGGACCTCAACGCGCGGGCACCCCTGGGGCGCCCGCTGGCCGGCAGCAGCGTGCACGTGCTGGACGCCGACCTCAACCCGTTGCCAGTGGGCGTGGTGGGTGAGCTGTACATTGGCGGCGCAGGCCTCGCCCAGGGTTACCAGGGCCAGCCCGGGCACAGCGCCGAGCGTTTCGTACCCAACCCCTTCGGCGCCCCGGGCTCGCGCCTGTACCGCAGCGGCGACCGCGTGCGCTGGAATGCCCAGGGGCAGTTGGAGTACCTGGGCCGCCAGGACCATCAGGTCAAGGTGCGCGGCTTCCGTATCGAGCTGGCCGAAGTGCAGGCGCAAATCGCCGCCCATGCCGCAGTGCAGCAGTGCGCGGTGATCCTCGGCGCGGGCCAGTTGCTGGCCTACGTGGTGCTGGCGCAAGGCGCCACGCTGGACGCGATCAAGGCCGACCTGGCGCGCCGGCTGCCCGACTACATGCAGCCGGCCCACTGGCAGCTGCTGGCGGTGTTGCCGGTGACGGCCAACGGCAAGCTGGACAGCAAGGCGCTGCCGGCACCGGTGCTGCACAGCCGCAGCAGCGAGCAACCAATCACGGCCCATGAGCAACGCCTGGCGCAGCTGTGGCAGGACTTGCTGGGGCTGGAAGGCGTGAGCCGCGACGGTCACTTCTTCGAACTGGGCGGGCATTCCCTGCTGGCCACGCAGCTGGTGGCGCGGGTGCGCGAGCAGTTCGACGTGGCCCTGGCGCTGCGCGAAGTGTTCGACACCCCGCGCCTGGACCAGCTGGCCGCGCGCATCGCCGCGCTGGCCGGCGATACTGCCCCTGCACTGCCGGCGCTGGCCGCCGAACCGCGCCAGGGTGTGCTGCCGCTGTCCCTGGCCCAGCAGCGCCTGTGGGTGGTGGACCGCCTCAGCGGCGGCCAGTCCGACGCCTACAACATGAGCGGCCGCCTGCAACTGGACGGCCCGCTGGACCGTCAACGGCTGGTGGCCGCCCTCGACCTGCTGGTGGCGCGCCATGAAGTGCTGCGCAGCCACTACCCCGAGGACGACAACGGCGACCCGCACACCCAGGTGCTCGACGCCCTCACGCTCGACGTGCCGTTCGCCGACTTGTCGATGCTGGCCGTGGACGAGCGTGAGCAACTGGCGCGCCAGGCCTCGCTGGACGACGCCCGGCAGCCCTTCGACCTGCTGGCCGGGCCGCTGCTGCGCGCGCGCTTGCTGCGCCTAAGCGAGCAACGGCACCTGCTGCTGTTCAGCCTGCACCACATCGTCGGTGACGGCTGGTCGGTGGGCATCCTTATCCGTGAATTCGCCGAGGCCTACCGCGCCCTCGGCGCCCAGCGCGCGCCGCAGTGGGCGCCGCTGCCGGTGCAGTACCTGGACTTTGCCATCCACCAGCAACGCTGGCTGGCCAGCGACGCCTTCAGCCGCGAACGCGGGTTCTGGCAGGCGCGGCTGGAAGGGGCGCCGAAGGTGCTGGCGCTGCCCACCGACTTCCCGCGCCCGGCCGTGGCTTCCACCGCCGGTGCCGAGCATGTGCTGCGCATCGACGCGGCGCAGTACGCGCAGATCGAGGCGCACTGCCGCAGCGCCGGGGTCACGCCGTTCATGTGGTTGCTGGCCAGCTTCCAGTGGCTGCTGCACCGGGTGGCCGGCACCGACGACCTGCTGCTGGGCACCGACCTTGCCGGCCGCCAGCAGCAGGCGCTGGAGGGCCTGATCGGCTTCTTCGTCAACGTCCTGCCGCTGCGCTCGCGCACCGTGCCAGGCATGACCTTCGAGGCGCTGCTGGCCCAGGCCCGTGACAGCGCCCTGGCCACCTTCGAGCACCAGCAGCTGCCGTTCGACCGCATCGTCGAAGCCGTGGGCGTGCCCCGCGACCGCAGCCGCAACCCGCTGGTGCAGGTGCTGTTCGTGCTGCAGAACACCCCCAAGGGCCAGTTCGACATCGACGGCCTGCACATCCAGCGCCTGGAAGCGCTGGAGCACAGCTCCAAGTTCGACATGGGCCTGTTCCTCGAGCCCGAAAGCGACGGCCTGCGGGTGCGCTGGGCCTACGCCAGCGGCCTGTTCAGCGCCGCTCGCATCCAGCGCCTGGCCCAGGCCTGGCTGCAACTGATTGCCCTGGCGATTGCCTCGCCCCACACCCCGCTGGAGGAGTTCACCGTGCACGATAGCAGCGAAACCCCCGTTGGCCGCGAAGCGCCGGCCATGGGCAACAAGCTCGACAAACTGAAAAAATTCATGAAGCAGCCGGCAGCCAGGCCCCAGGGCCCGCGTGAGCTGATCAAGACCCGGCCCATCGAGCCTGGCAAAGTGTTCCCGCTGCTGATCGAACCGGCCAGCCCGGACCTCGACGCCCTGGCATGGGCGGCTGCCCACCGTGACCAGGTCGAGGCCCTGCTGCGCCGCCACGGCGGCCTGGTGCTGCGCAACTTCGGCGTGGTCACCCCGGCTGATTTCGAGGCCTTCGCCGAAGCCCTGCAGCCAGGCCTTTACGGCGCCTACGGCGACCTGCCGAAGAAGGAGGGCGGGCGCAACACCTACCGCTCCACGCCGTTCCCCGAGCGGCAGATGATCCTGTACCACAACGAAAGCGCGCACCTGGACCGCTGGCCGCGCAAGCAGTGGTTCTTCTGCGAACTGCCGTCGGCCATCGGTGGCTGCACACCCATCGTCGACTGCCGCGAGCTGTACCGGCGCCTGCCGGCCGACGTCGCCCAGCGCTTCGAACAGCGCGGCCTGCTGTACGTGCGCACCTTCCTGCAGAACCTCGACGTCAGCTGGCAGCACTTCTTCAAGACCGCTGACCGCGCCGAAGTGGAAGCGCGCTGCGAGGCCGGCGGCATCGACTACCGCTGGCTGGGCGACGACGAACTGCAGACCCGCACCCGTGCCCCGGCGGTGATCGTCCACCCGCTGACCGGCGAGCGTTCGTTCTTCAACCAGGTGCAGTTGCACCACATCTTCTGCCTGGAACCCGAGGTGCGCAGCGACCTGCTGGACATGCTTGGCCTGGAGCGCATGCCGCGCAACGTCTACTACGGCGACGGTACGCCCATCGAGGACGAGGTGATGGAGTTGCTCGGCCGCCTGTACGAAGAATGCGCGGTGCGTTTCGACTGGCAGCAGGGTGACGTGGTGATGCTCGACAACATGATCGCCGCTCACGCCCGCGACCCCTACGAGGGGCCGCGCAAAATCGTCGTCGCCATGGGCGACATGTATGACCGCGCACGCCTGCAACAAGAGCGTGCCGCCCTGGCCCAAGCGCCCCTGGAGACTGTGCAATGAGCGAAGTGATGGAACTCGAACACCTGGCCCTGAGCCCGGAACAGCGGGCTGCCCAGGACGCCGGTGGCGAGCCGCAGGTGCTGTGGCTGGGCGCTGCGGCCGCTGTCGACGCCCAGGCCCTGCGCCAGGGCTTCGAGCGCGCGGTGCGCGGGCAGTGGAGCCTGAACTGCCGCTTCAGCCAGCAGCCCGGCTACCGCGGCCTGCGCCAGCAGGCCCTGGAAGCGCCCGGCAGCGGCCGCTGGCAGTTCACCGATCTGCGCGGCGTGGCCGACGCCCAGGCGGCGCTGCACGGCGAACCGCCGGCGTTCGACCTCAGCCGCGGCGACGTGGTGGCCGCCCAGCTGTTTGCCGTGGCCGACAACGACTGGCGCCTGTGCCTGCGCGCCAGCGCCCTGGTGGCTGACGCCGGCAGCCTGCGCCTGCTGGCACGGCTGATGGTTGAAGAAGCGCTGGCCGAAGACGAGGAGAGCGGCCATTTCGGCCAGTTCGTCGAATGGCGCCAGGCCATGGCTGAAGACGAAGATGCCCCCGCCGGGCAAGCCTATTGGGCCGAGCACCTGCGCGCGGCGGGTGCCGGGCAGGCGCTGCAATTGCCCCTGCGCCGCCTGCACGGCCAGGCCGGCCAGGACCAGGCGTTCAGCGCCTTGGGCAGCGAACAGGTGCATGGCCTCATCGCCCTGGCTGAAAGCCGCCAGGTGCCCGTCGACAGCCTGTTGCAGGCGGCCTGGTGGGCGCTGCTGGCACGCATCGGCGGCCAGGGCCAGCTGCTGGGCGGCTGGCTGCACGACTGCCGCGCCGACTATGACTTTTTCGCCGCCAGCACCGGGGTCTACGAAAAGACCCTGCCGCTGGCGCTGAGCCTCGACAGCCGCCAGCCGTTCGCGCGCTGGCTGGCCGAGTGCAGTGCGTTGCTGGACAGCCATCGCGGCTGGCAGGAACACGCCCCGGCGCAATTGCGCAGCGACTGCTTGCGGGCCGGTTTCAGCGTCGAGGCCGCGGTGCCGGCAGGCTGGCGTGCGCTCGGCGCGCGGCCGTCGCCCTTCGAACTGGCCCTGCAGGTGCACCAGGACGCCCACGGCCAGGTCAGCGGCCTGGGGCTGTCGGCGGACCTGCGGCACTACCGCCCCGGCGACGCCCAGGGCCTGTTGCAGCAGTACCTGCAACTGCTGGAGCGCCTGCCCGATGGCCTCGATCAGAGCATCGAGCGGCTGCTGGAGCCGACGGTGGCTGACGCGCGCCTGCCCGGCCCGGTGCAGACCTTCGGCGAAGGCAGCCCCCTGGCGCGCATCGCCCACTGGGCAGCGGTGGCGCCCAACGCCGCAGCGCTGCAAGGCGCCGATGGCGTGCTCACCTACAGCCAGCTCGAGCAACGTATCGAACAACTGGCGAGCACCTTGCACGCCCAGGGCGCCGGCCCCGAGACCATCGTCGCCCTGGCGCTGCCACGCTCCACCGAGCTGGTGATCGCCGCCTTGGCCGTGATGCGCAGCGGCGCCGCCTACCTGCCGCTGGACCCGCAGTGGCCGCAGGGCCGGCGCCAGCAACTGGCCGACGCTGCCAAGCCGCTGCTGGTCATCGGTGCCGACGCGGCGCTGGCCGGCCACCGCCAGCTGTCGTGGGCGGATTGGGCGGCGCAGCCAGCGACGGCCGCAGCGCTGCCGCTGCCCACGCCGCACCAGGCTGCCTACGTGCTGTTCACCTCCGGCTCCACCGGCCAGCCCAAGGGCGTGGTCATCGAGCATCAACAGTTGCACAACTACGTCCAGGCGGTCAGCCAGGCCCTGGACCTGCGCGCTTGCCAGCGCTTTGCACTGACCTCCACGGTGGCCGCCGACCTGGGCAACACCTGCCTGTTCGGCGCCTTCGAGCAGGGCGCCTGCCTGGTGGTCGCCAGCACCGAGGACATGCAGGACGCGCCGTCCTTCGCGCGGTTCCTGGCGGCCCAGCGCATCGACTGCCTGAAGATGGTGCCGTCGCACCTGGCTGCCTTGCTCGACGACCAGGGCGGGGCGCTGCCGGCCACGGTCATCCTCGGCGGCGAAGCCACCACGTCAGCGCTGGCCGAACGCATTCGAGCGCAGTCGCCGGCCACGCGCCTGTTCAACCATTACGGTCCCACCGAAGCCACGGTCGGCGTGCTCTACCAGGCAGTGGCGGGTGACCCGCTGGTGCTGGGCGGGGTGCTGGCCAACAACGTCGCCACCCTGCTGGACGAGGAGGGCCGCCGCGTGCCGGTGGGGGCCATCGGCGAGCTGTACCTGGGCGGCGCGCAGCTATGCCGGGGTTACCTGAGCGGCGACGAATCGTCGTTCATTGCCGATCCCGAGCAACCCGGCCAGCGCCTGTACCGCACCGGCGACCGCGCCGTGCGCCGCCACGATGGCGCGCTGGAGCTGCGCGGCCGTGGCGACGGCCAGGTGAAGATCCGTGGTTTCCGCGTGGAAGTGGGCGAGGTCGAGGCCACCCTGCAAGCCCTGGGGGAAGCGGCGGTGAAAGTGCTGCACGACGCTGATGGCGAAGCCAGCCTGGTGGCCTACGTGGTCGGCGACGAAGCCGCGCTGCGCCAGCAGCTGGAGGCGCGCCTGCCCGACGCCATGCGCCCGGCGCGCTACGTGCGGCTGCCCAGCCTGCCGCGCCTGGCCAACGGCAAGATCGACCGCCAGGCACTCCCCGCCGTGCAGCCCGACCTTGCCAGTGGCCGCGCCCCGCGCGACGCCCTGGAGACCCTGCTGGTCGGCCACATGGCCGAACTGCTGGGGCGCGAGAGCCTGGACATCGACAGCGACTTCTTCGAGGCCGGCGGCCATTCGTTGACCGTGATCAAACTGGTGGCGGCGATCCGCAAGGGCCTGCAACTGGAAGTGCCGCCGGGCATCGTCTTCGACCACCCCAGCGTGGTGGCCCTGGCCGCCGCCCTGCGCGAACGCGAGAGCGCGCCGGGGCAGTTGGAAAAAGCGGCTGGGCTGCGCTTGAAGTTGCAGGCGTTGAGCCCGGCGCAGCGGGAGGCGTTGCTTAACCGCCGGTAACCCGTAGCCGCTGCCGCCAGGCTGCGCTGGCCCGTCAGAGCACCACCGCTCTCATGGGCCAGCGCAGGCCACAGATCCTAAATTCCCCCACCCCCCCTTCGTCCTTCAAAGACACCAACGACACGGTCGAGAGACGGGACGACATGAACCAATTCATCGAAAATCAGGACGACGAACTGCTGGCGCTGCTGCTTGCCGAGGAAGCGGGCGAGCCAGGCATTCCCAGGCGTCCCGATGAAGGCAGTGCGCCCCTGTCGTTCTCCCAGCAGCGCCTGTGGCTGCTGCACCGCTACGACCCGGCCGCGGCCCAGTACAACCTGCCGCGGGCGTTGCGCCTGGAGGGCGAGGTGGACGTGGCGGCGCTGGAGCAGGCGTTCCAGGCGCTGATCCAGCGCCATGAAGTGTTCCGCACTCGCTTCGTCGAAGTCGACGGCCAGCCGCGCCAGGTCATCGAGCCCCATGTGAGCTTCCAGCTGCACCGCGAGGAGAAGGTCGACTGCAGCCAGATCAACGCGCGCATCCGCGCCGAAGCCGCCATTCCGTTCGTGCTCGACCGAGCCCCACTGCTGCGCGCCACGCTGCTGTCGTGCGCCGACGAGTGCGAGCAGGTGCTGCTGTTCACCCTGCACCACATCGTCTCCGACGCCTGGTCCAACGCCATCCTGGTGCGCGACCTGTCGGTGGCCTACGCCGCCGCCCTGGGCCAGGCCGACGCGCGCCTGCCGGTGCTGGAGGTGCAATACGCCGACTACGCCGCCTGGCAGCGCCAGCGTTACGAACAGGGCCACGCCCAGGCCGCCGCCGACTACTGGCGCGGCTACCTGGGCAGCCACCTGCCGGTGCTGAACCTGCCGCTGGACCATCCGCGCCCGGCCATCCAGGGCCACCGCGGCGAGTCGCTGCAAGTGCAGTTGCCCGATGCCCTGCTGGCGCGCCTGCGGGCGTTCTGCCAACAACAGGCGTGCACGCCGTTCGTGTTGTTGCTGGGCGCCTGGCAGGCGCTGCTGGCGCGCCACAGCGGCCAGGACAGCTTCGCCGTGGGCGTGCCCAACGCGGCGCGCAACCAGCGCGAGATCCAGGAGCTGGTGGGCTTCTTCGTCAACACCCAGGTGTACCGCGCCGACTTCAGCCAGCCGCTGAGCGCCCGCGACCTGTGCCGGCGCCTGCGGGCCGAGGCCATGCAGGCGCTGGAGTACGCTGACTATCCTTTCGAACTGCTGCTCGACCACCTGCAGGTCGAGCGCAGCCTCAGCCACAGCCCGGTGTTCCAGACCCTGTTCAACCTGCGCAACCAGGACGACAGCACCCGCCTGCTGCTGCCGGGCCTGAACGTGGAAGTGATGACGTTGCCCAGCGTCACCGCCAAGTTCGACCTGTCCCTGGACGTGGCCCTGGGCGAGCACCTGCTGTGCACCCTGGAATATGACCGCGACCTGTTCGCCGCCAGCACCATCGCGCGCCTGGCCGGGCACTACGAGCACCTGCTGGACTACATGCTCGACCACCCCGATGCTTGCCTGGACGACGCGCCGCTGCTTGGCCAAGCCGAGCGCGAGCAACTGCAGGCCTGGAGCCAGGGTGGCCCGGCCCACGCCATGAGCGCGCCGGTGCACCGCCTGTTCGAACAGCAGGCAGCGCTGCGCCCAGACGCCCTGGCGGTGCTGTTCGACGACCGCCAGCTGACCTACGCCCAGCTCGACACCCGCGCCAACCACCTGGCCCTGCTGCTGCGCCAGCGCGGCGTAGGCGCCGACGTGATGGTGGGCGTGGCCGCCGAGCGCAGCCCGGAGCTGGTGGTGGCGCTGTTGGCCATCCTCAAGGCCGGCGGCGCCTACGTGCCCATGGACCCCGACTACCCGGCCGAGCGCCTCAAGCACATGCTCGACGACAGCGGCATCACCCTGCTGCTGACCCAGGCGCGAGTGCTGGCCAAGCTGCCGCTGGGTGGCCGCGCGCTGGACGTGCTCGACCTCGACGCCCTGGACCTGCGCCAGCCGGTGGCCCTGGCACCGGCCGCGCTGGACGCCGAGCACCTGGCCTACGTGATCTACACCTCCGGTTCCACCGGCAAGCCCAAGGGCGCCGGCAACAGCCACGGCGCGCTGTTCAACCGCCTGGCGTGGATGCAGCAGGCCTATGACCTGAGCGCTGCCGATAACGTGCTGCAGAAGACCCCGTTCAGCTTCGACGTGTCGGTGTGGGAATTCTTCTGGCCGCTGATGACCGGCGCCACCCTGACCCTGGCGCTACCCGGCGAACACCGCGACCCGGCGGCGCTGATCCGGCGCATTCGCCAGCAGGGCATCACCACCCTGCATTTCGTGCCGTCGATGCTCCAGGCGTTCATGGCCGAGCCCGACGTGGCCCGCTGCACCAGCCTGCGCCTGATTGTGTGCAGTGGCGAGGCGCTGCCCGCCGACCTGGCCGCACGCACCCTGAAAGCGCTGCCCAACGCCGAGCTGGTCAACCTCTACGGCCCCACCGAGGCGGCCATCGACGTCACCCACTGGACCTGCCGCCTCGACGGCCGCGACAGCGTGCCCATCGGCCGCCCCATCGACGGCCTGAGCACCCAGGTGCTGGACAAGCGCCTGCAACCGGTGCCCATTGGCGTGGCCGGCGAGCTGTACTTGGGCGGCGTCGGCCTGGCGCGCGGCTACCACCAGCGCCAGGCCCTGACCGCCGAACGCTTCGTGCCTGCCGCCGACGGCAGCGGCCGCCTGTACCGCACCGGCGACCTGGTGCGCTGGCGCGAAGGCGGCATCATCGAGTACCTGGGGCGTCTCGATCACCAGGTGAAAATTCGCGGCTTGCGCATCGAGCTGGGTGAAATCGAAGCCTGCCTGCTCGAATCCGGGCTCACCCGCGAAGCCGTGGTGCTGGCAGTAGACGGCGTGGCCGGCTCGCAGCAGCTGGTGGCCTACGTGGTCGGTGACAGCGGCGTCGAGGTGCCGCTGCGCGCCTGGCTGGCCGAGCGCCTGCCGGACTTCATGGTGCCGGCGCACCTGATCAGCCTGGCGCAGATGCCCCTGAGCCCCAACGGCAAACTGGAACGCAAGGCGCTACCACTGCCCCAGGCCCAGGTGCAGGCCTACGTGGCGCCCCAGGGCGAGCGTGAAACCGTCATGGCCGGCATCTGGCAGCAGGTGCTGGGCATTGAACAGGTGGGCGCCAACGACAACTTCTTCGAACTGGGCGGTGACTCGATCATCGCCATCCAGGTGGTCAGCCGCGCCCGTCAGGCGGGGCTGCTGCTGGCCCCGCGCGACCTGTTCCAGCACCAGACCCTGGCGGCCCTGGCCAAGGCGGCCCGGCAGGCCGAAGCCCCGCAGGTAGAGCAGGCCCCCGTGACCGGCGCCAGCCGCCTGCTGCCGTTCCAGACGCGTTTCTTCGCCACCCAGATTGCCCAGCGCCAGCACTGGAACCAGTCGGTGATGCTTGGCTTCAACCGCACCATCATCGGCGAACACCTGCGCCAGGCCCTGCACCTGCTGCTCGAACATCACGACGCCCTGCGCCTGCGCTTCGACGCCCAGGGCCAGGCCCAGCACGCCGCCCCCGGGCAGAACGTGCTGTGGCAAATGGCAGTGGCCGACCAGGCTGAATTGGAGGCCGTGACCGAACAGGCGCAAAACAGCCTCGACCTGCTCAACGGCCCGCTGCTGCGCGCCGTGCAACTGCAACTGTGGGACGGCAGCCAGCGCCTGTTGCTGGTGGTGCACCACCTGGTGGTGGACGGCGTGTCGTGGCGCATCCTGCTTGAAGACCTGCAGGCCCTGTGCCGGCAGCTCGCCGACGGCGCGCGGCCGCAGTTGCCGCCGCGCACCACCGCCCTGCGTGACTGGGCCGAGGCCCTGCACCGCCAGGCCGGCAGCGCGCAATTGGCCGCAGAGCTGCCCTGGTGGCAGGCGCAGCTGGCCGACAACCAGGTTGAACAGCTGGTCGCCACGCCCCAGGCGCAGGCCTGCCAGCGCGACCTGCAAGTGATCGAGACCGGCCTGGATGCCGAGCGCACCCGGCAGTTGCTGCGCCAGGCCCCGGCGGCCTACCGCACCCAGGTCAACGACCTGCTGCTGACCGCCCTGGCCCGTGCCTGGCAGCGCTGGAGCGGGCAGGCGGCGGTGCATGTGGAACTGGAAGGCCACGGCCGCGAGCAGGAGTGGGTCGACGGCGCCGACCTGAGCCGCACCGTCGGCTGGTTCACCAGCACCTACCCGCTGCGCCTGCAGGCTGCCAGCGACATGGGCGAGTCGATCAAGGCCATCAAGGAACACCTGCGCCAGGTGCCCAACCGCGGCATCGGCCATGGCGTGCTGGCCTGGCTGTCGCCCCACGGCGAAGCCTTGCGCGCGCTGCCGGCGCCGCGCATCACCTTCAACTACCTGGGCCAGTTCGACCAGAGCTTCGGCGACGACGCGCTGCTGTACCCGGCCGCCGAAAGCAGTGGCCGCAACAGTGACCCGGAGGCGCCACCGGGCAACTGGCTGAGCATCAACGGCAGCATCAGCGAGGGCTGCCTGCGCCTGGCCTGGAGCTTCGCCCCGCAGTGGTTCAGCGCCCCGCAGGTGCAGGGCCTGGCCGACGCCTGGCAGCTGGAACTGCGCAGCCTGATCGAACACTGCATCAGCCCCGCCGCCGGCGGCCTGACGCCCTCGGACTTCCCCCTGGCGCGCCTGACCCAGGCGCAGCTGGACAACCTGCCGGTGCCCGCCGCGCAGATCGAGGACATCTACCCGCTGTCGCCGATGCAGCAGGGCATTCTGTTCCACAGCGTGTTCACGCCCACCGCTGGCGCCTACATCAACCAGCTGCGGGTGGACGTGCAGGGCCTGGACCTGGCGCGGTTCCGCGCGGCCTGGCAGGCGGCGCTGGACGCGCACCCGGTGCTGCGGTGCGGCTTTGCCTGGGAAGGCGAGGGCGACGCAGCGCTGCAGATCGTGCACCGCCACGTCAGCCTGGTGCTGGAGCAGGGCAGTGCGGTCGAGGACGCCGAGCAGGTGGCCCGCGCCGAACGTCAGCGCGGCTTCGACCTGCGCCGGCCGGCGTTGATGCGCCTGCGCCTGGTGCGCCTGGCCGACGGCGGCCAACAGCTGATCTGGACCTGCCACCACCTGCTGCTGGACGGCTGGAGCCAGTCGCAGCTGCTGGGCGAGGTGCTGCAACGCTACGCCGGCCAGGCGCCGAGCCGCAGCGCCCCGGCCTACCGCGACTACATCCAGTGGCTTGGCCAGCGCCCCAGCAGCGAAAGCTTCTGGCGTGCCAACCTGGGCGAGCTGCAGGAGCCGACCTACCTGGCCAACCTGCTGGCCTACGAAGGCAACGGCGACAGCGGCCAGGCCGAGGTGCAGGTGCAGCTCGACGCTGCACGCACCGCGCAGTTGCAGGCCTTCGCCCGCCAGCGCCACGTGACCTTCAACACCCTGGTGCAGGCCGCGTGGCTGTTGCTGCTGCACCGCTACAGCGGGCAGGCCACCGTGGCCTTCGGCGCCACCGTGGCCGGGCGCCCGGCGCAGCTGCCGGGCATCGAACAGCAGCTGGGGCTGTTCATCAACACCCTGCCGGTGGCGGCCACGCCGCAGCCGCTGCTCAGCGTTGACGCCTGGCTGGCCCAGGTGCAGCAGCTGAACCTGGACCTGCGCGAGCACGAGCACACGCCGCTGTACGACATCCAGCGCTGGCTGGGCTACAGCGGCCGTGGGCTGTTCGACCACGTGCTGGTGTTCGAGAACTACCCTGTCAGCGAAGCCCTGCAGCAGGGCGCGCCAGCGGGGGTGAGTTTCGCCAACGCGCGCGCCACCGAGCAGTCCAGCTACCCGATGATGCTGATGGTCAACCTCGCGGAGCAACTGCACCTGCGCTTCACCTTCGACCTGGCCAGCTTCGACCGCGAGGCCATGGCGCGCCTGGCCGGGCACTTCCAGCACCTGCTGCTGGCCATGGCCGAGGACGCCGCGCGGCCGCTGGCCGAGCTGCAATTGCTGGGCGATGCCGAGCGCCAGCAACTGCTGCAACGTGGCGTACAGGGCGGCCCGGCGCTGGCCGCCGCCAGCCTGGTGCCGCTGTTCGAGCGGCAGGCCGCGCAGGCGCCGGCCAGCCTGGCGCTGATCGCCAGCGACCAGACCCTGGACTACGCCGCGCTCAACCGCCGCGCCAACCGCCTGGCCCGCGCCCTGCGTGCCTCCGGCGTGCAGCCCGACGACCGCGTGGCCGTGGCCTGCGAGCGCGACAGCCAGCTGCTGGTGGCCTTGCTGGCGGTGCTCAAGGCCGGTGCCGCCTACGTGCCGCTGGACCCCGAATTCCCTGTAGAGCGCCTGGGCCACATGCTCGCCGACAGCGGCGCGCGCCTGCTGCTGACCCAACAGCACCTGCTGGCCGAGCTGCCCGCGCACCCCAACACCTGGTGCCTGGACCGTGACCAGGCGCTGTGGGCCGACGAGGACGCCAGCGACCTTGCCCCCGTCACCCAGCCCCAGCACCTGGCGTACGTGATCTACACCTCCGGCTCCACCGGCCGGCCCAAGGGCGTGGCAGTCAGCCACGGCGCGTTGCTCAACTTCCTCGAAAGCATGGCTGAGCAACCGGGCCTGGTAGCGGGCGAGCGGATGCTGGCGCTGACCTCGCTGTCATTCGACATTGCCGGCCTGGAGCTGTACCTGCCGCTGACCCGTGGCGCCAGCGTGGTGCTGGTGGACCGCGACAGCGCCCGTGACCCGCAGCGCCTGTGGGCGGCCATCGAGCAGCACCAGGTGCGCAGCATCCAGGCCACGCCATCGACCTGGCGCATGCTCGCCGACCATCCGCAGCTGGCGGCAAAGCTTGCCGGGCGCCAGGTGCTGTGCGGCGGCGAAGCGCTGCCCGCCGACCTGGCCCAGCGCCTGATTGCCGCCGCCGGGCACGTGTGGAACCTCTACGGCCCCACCGAGACCACCATCTGGTCGGCGCGCCGCCGCCTCGACCCGCAGCAACCGCAGCCGTGGCTGGGCGAGCCCATCGCCCACACCGGCCTGTACGTGCTGGACGCCTACCTGCAACCGCTGCCCCAGGGCGTGGCCGGCGAGCTGTTCATCGGCGGCCAGGGCCTGGCCCGCGGTTACCACGGCCGCGCCGACCTGACCGCCGAGCGCTTCGTGCCGGACCCGCAAGGGCACGGCCGCCTGTACCGCACCGGCGACCTGGCGCGCTGGCGCGCCAACGGCCAGCTGGAATACGTGGGCCGTATCGACCAGCAGGTGAAGGTGCGCGGCTTCCGTATCGAACTGGGTGAAATCGAAGCACAGCTGCTGCGCCAACCCGGCGTGCGCGAGGCGGCCGTGGTTGCCCGCAGCGTGGGGCAGGGCCAGCAGCTGGTGGGCTACGTGGTCGGCGAGGGGCTGGACCTGAACGCCCTCAAGGCAGCGCTCAAGCAGCAGCTGCCCGACTACATGGTGCCGGCGCAGCTGCTGCAGCTGGCCGCCATGCCCCTGACCCCCAACCGCAAGCTCGACCGCAAGGCCCTGCCGGCACCGGACTGGCAAGGGCAGGCGTACCAGGCGCCCGAAGGCCCTCGCGAAACCCTGCTGGCCCAGATCTGGGCCCAGGTGCTGGGGCTGGACAAGGTCGGCGTGCTGGACAACTTCTTCGAACTGGGCGGCGACTCCATCGTCACCATCCAGGTGGTGGGCAAGGCGCGCCAGGCCGGGCTGGTGTTCAGCCCCAAGGCACTGTTCGAACAGCCTACCGTGCGTGCCCTGGCCGCTGTGGTTGAAGCCGTGGCGGCCAGCACCGAGGACGACGCGCCGCTGCTGGTGCTCGACGACGCCCAGCGCGCGGCCTTGCCGGCCGGCGTCAGCACGGCGCTGCCGCTGACGCCCATGCAGCACGGCATGCTCTTCCATCAACTGCTCGACAACCGCGACGGCGTGTACGTCAACCAGCTGCGGGTGGACGTGGAAGCGGTGGACGCCGAGCGCCTGCGCCACGCCTGGCAAGCGGCGCTGGACGCCCATGACAGCCTGCGCACCGGCTTCTGCTGGCAGGGCCTGGACACCCCGCTGCAATGGGTGCAGCCGGCCCTGACCCTGCCGTTGCAGGTGCTGGACTGGCGCAATGCTTTCGACAGCCAGGCCCTCGACCGCCTGGCTGCCGACGACCAGGCCCGCGGCTTTGCCCTCGACCAGCCACCGTTGCTGCGCCTGACCCTGGTGCGCTGCGACGAGCAGCGCTACCACCTGATCTACACCCACCACCATATCCTCATGGACGGCTGGAGCACCGCGCAGCTGCTGGGCGAGGTGATGCAGCGCTACCTCGGCGAGGCGCCGCCGGCCAGCCCCGGCCGCTACGGCGATTACCTGCGCTGGCTGCAGCGCCGCGACCCGGCGGCCACCGAGCAGTTCTGGGACCAGCAGCTGGCAGCGCTGGAGGCGCCCACGCGGCTCGCCGACTGCCTGGTGAAACCCCAGGGCGGCGAGGGCTTCGGCCAGCATGAAATCCACCTGCCGCTGGCCGCGCTGGCCGCGTTCGCGCGCAGCCGCCAGGTCACGGTCAACACGCTGCTGCAGGCGGCCTGGGCCATCGTGCTGCAACGCTACAGCGGCCAGGCGGCGGTGGCGTTCGGCGCGACGGTGGCGGGGCGGCCGCCGGAACTGCCGGGCATCGACCGGCAGCTGGGGCTGTTCATCAACACCCTGCCGGTGGTGTCGGTGCCGGCGCCGCAGCTGCCTGTCGGCCAATGGCTGCAGCAGGTGCAGGCGCAGGCCGTGGCCTTGCGCGAATTCGAGCACACGCCGCTGTTCGAACTGCAACGCCGCCATGGCGACGGCGAGGCGCTGTTCGACAGCCTGCTGGTGTTCGAGAACTTCCCGGTGGCCGAAGTGCTGGAGCGCGCCGACAGCCCGGTGCGTTTCTCGGGCGCGGGTATCCAAGGCAACACCAACTACCCGCTGACGCTGATGGCGTCGTTGGGCGACAGCCTCAAGCTGGCGTTCAACTACCGCCGCAGCCATTTCAGCGAGCTGGCCGTGCAGGGCCTGGCCAGCCAACTGCAGACCTTGCTGCTGGCGATGCTCGAAGACCCGGCGCGGCCCCTGGGCGAGCTGCCGTTGCTGGACGCCGCCAGCCAGCGCGCGCTGGTGCTGGACTGCAACCGCAGCGCCATGGCCTACGACCCGGCGCACAGCCTGCACCAGTTGATCGAGGCGCAGGCAGCGCGCAGCCCCGACGCGGTGGCAGTGATCGCCGACGACGGCCAGCTTACTTATTCGCAACTCAACGCCCGGGCCAACCGCCTGGCCGGCTACCTGCGCGAGCAGGGCGTGGGCCCCGACGTGGCGGTGGGCATCGCCCTGGAGCGCGGCGCCGCCTTGCCGGTGGCCTTGCTGGCGGTGATGAAGGCCGGCGGCGCCTACGTGCCCATGGACCCTGAATTCCCCCGCGAGCGCCTGGCGCACATGCTCGAGGACAGCGGCCTGAGCCTGCTGCTCAGCGAGCGACGCCTGCTGGCGGCGCTGCCACCCACCCAGGTGCCGACCTTCTGCATGGATGACCTCGACGGCCTGGCGCACTACGCTGCCGACAACGGCCCAGCCGTGGGGCACCCCGAGCACCTGGCCTACGTCATCTACACCTCCGGCTCCACCGGCAAGCCCAAGGGCGTGGCGGTGCGCCAGGGCGGGCTGGTCAATTTCCTGCACAGCATGGCCGCCGAGCCGGGCCTGACGGCGGCTGATCGGGTGCTGGGGCTGACCTCGCTGTCGTTCGACATCTCGGCGCTGGAGCTGTACCTGCCGTTGCTGGTGGGCGGCGCCGTGGTGCTGGTGGAACGCATGGCGGCCAAGGACCCGGCGCGCCTGCTGGCGGTGATCGAGCAGCATGGTGTCACTGTGATCCAGGCCACGCCGTCGAGCTGGGGCATGCTCGCCAGCCACGAGGGCTTCAGCCGCCTGCACGGCAAGCGGTTCTTCTGCGGCGGCGAGGCGCTGTCCACCGAACTGGCCGCGCGCCTGGGCGAACAGGCGGCGCAGCTGTGGAACCTCTACGGCCCCACCGAGACCACCATCTGGTCGGCGCTGAACCGCGTGCACGGCCGCCCGGACCTGGGCGGGCCGCTGGCCAACACCCAGCTGCACGTGCTCGATGACAGCCTCAACCCGGCGCCGCCTGGCGTGGCCGGCGAGCTGTACATCGGCGGCGACGGCCTGGCGCGGGGTTACCACGCGCGGCCCGGGCTGACCGCCGAGCGCTTCGTCGCCGACCCGTTCAGTGCCAGCGGCGCGCGCCTGTACCGCACCGGCGACCTGGCGCGGCGCCGCGCCGATGGCGTGCTGGAGTACCTGGGACGTATCGACCAGCAGGTGAAAATCCGTGGCCTGCGCATCGAGCTGGGTGAAATCGAAGCCTGCCTGCTGGCCCAGGCTGGCGTCGCGGACGCTGCCGTGGTTGCCCGCGAGTCGGCCTACGGCAAGCAGCTGGTGGGTTACGTCACCGGTGTCGACGCCAGCCGCCTGGACGCGCTCAAGGCGCAGCTGCGCCGCGACCTGCCGGACTACATGGTGCCCGCGCAACTGCTGGCGCTGCCGCGCATGCCGCTGACCCCCAACGGCAAGCTCGACCGCAAGGCCCTGCCGGCGCCGGACTGGCAACCGCGCGACTACGTGGCCCCGCGCACCGGGACCGAGCAACTGCTGGCCGACATCTGGGCCCAGGTGCTGGGCCTTGAGCAGGTGGGGGTGACCGACAACTTCTTCGAACTGGGCGGCCACTCGCTGCTGGCCACGCAGGTGTTCACCCGCCTGCAAAGTACCTTGCAGGTGTCGTTGAGCCTGCGCCAGGTGTTCGAAGTGGCCACCGTCGCCGAGCTCGCCGACCTGGTCGACGCCGCCCGCGCCCCGCAACCCACCACCGACCTGGACGACCTGATGGCCCGCCTGGAGGCCCTTTGACGCGCATTACCCCGTAGCCGCTGCCGCCAGGCTGCGCTGGCCCTCGAACCACGCTGGAGATCTCCAGCGTACTCTGGGGCCAGCGCAGCCTTCGGCAGCGGCTACGGGCGTTTGTGCATCCGCAACCGTTAACGATTCCCCTTCCCATTTCGTCTTGAATCACAAAGAACCCGGAATTCCTTGTGATGAACCCAGACCAATCCCTCGCCCTTGCCAAGCGTTTCATTGCCCTGCCCCTGGAAAAGCGCCGCCTGTTCCTGAGCAGCCTGCGCAATGACGGTGTCGACTTCGCCCTGTTCCCCATCCCCGCGCACAGCCATGCCGGTGACGAGCGCGAGCTGTCGTACGCCCAGCGGCGCATGTGGCTGCTGTGGAAACTGGAGCCCGCAAGTTTCGCCTACAACGTGGCCACCGCCGTGCGCCTGCGCGGCAACGTCGACCGCCAGGCGCTGGGCGTGGCCCTGCAGGCGCTGGTGGCGCGCCACGAAACCCTGCGCAGCCGCTTCGTCGAGGACGGCGCCTCCATTCGCCTGCAAGTGCTGCCGGCCGAGCAGGCCAGGGTCGAGCTGGCCGTGGAGACGGTCAGCGAAGACCAATTGCAGGCCCGCTGCCGCGCCGCCAGCCGCGAACCCTTCGACCTCGCCAGCGGCCCGCTGCTGCGCGCGCAGCTGTTCGTGCTGGGCGCGGACGACTACCTGCTGAGCCTCACACTGCACCACATCATCACCGACGGCTGGTCGATGAACCTGCTGCTGGACGAGCTGGTTAAAGGCTACCTGGCCGGCCCAGCCCACGCCCCGCAGGCACTGCCCATCCAGTACAGCGACTACGCCCTGTGGCAGCGCTCGTGGCTGGAGGCGGGCGAGGCCGAGCGCCAGCTCGACTACTGGAAAACCACCCTGGCCGACGAGCAGCCGGCCCTGGAACTGCCCATCGACCGCCCGCGCGGCCGTGACTGGCAAGGGCAGGGCGAGCGCCATCACTTCAGCCTTGATGCCGGCCTGGTCAAGGGCCTGCGCGCGTTGGCTACCCAAGCCCGGGCGACCTTGCCGATGGTGCTGCTGGCGGCGTTCAACGCCGTGCTCTACCGCTACAGCGGCCAGGACGACATTCGCGTGGGCATGCCGGTGGCCAACCGCAACCGCCGCGAAACCGAGACGCTGCTGGGCTTCTTCGTCAACACCCTGGTGCTGCGCACCCGCCTGGACAGTCGCCAGGGCTTCCGGCACCTGCTGAACCAGGTGCGCGACACCCTGATCAACGCGCAAAGCCACCAGGACGTGCCCTTCGAACAACTGGTGGAGAGCCTGGCGCCCACCCGCAGCCTGAGCCGCAACCCGCTGTTCCAGGTGCTGTTCAACCACCAGCGGCAGACCGTCGACGCCCAGCGCCAGTTGGGTGGGTTGCGCATCGAGCCGTTCAGCAACCCCGAGTGCTCGGTGAATTTCGAGCTGGTGCTGGACGTCATCGAGACCCCGGCCGGCGCGGTGAACGCGCTGCTGACCTACCCGCAGGCGCTGTTCGACGCCAGCACCATCGCCCGCATCGCCGCTGCGTTCACCGGCCTGCTGCACGCCGCGGTCGACGCCCCGGACACGGCGCTGGGCGCCTTGCTGCAAGGCGACGGCGGCAGCACCGCCCTGGCCCATGATGCGCCGCTGCCAGCGGCCAGCGCCTGGGTGCACGAGAGCATCGCCGCCATGGCCCGCCGCCAGCCCGACGCCCCGGCCGTCAGCGGGGCAGGGCGCAGCCTGACGTTCGCCGAACTGGACCGCGCCGCCAACCGCCTGGCCCACCACCTGATCGCCCAGGGCGTGGGCGCAGAGACGCTGGTGGGCGTGGCCATGCCGCGCTCGCCCGAGCTGATCGTCGCGCTGCTGGCGGTGATGAAAGCCGGTGCCGCCTATTTGCCGCTGGACGCCAGCTACCCACGCCAGCGCCTGGAATACCTGATGGCCGACTCGGGCATGGCCCTGCTGTTGAGCCACGCCAGCCTGCTCGATGCGCTGCCGGTGCCTGCCGGCGTGCCGGCGTTGGCCCTGGAACAGCTGGACCTCGCCGTGCTGCCCGACACCGCCCCCGTGGTGGCCCTGCACGCCGGCAGCCTGGCGTACCTGATCTACACCTCCGGCTCCACCGGCCAGCCCAAGGGCGTGGCCGTGGCCCACGGCCCGCTGGCCATGCACTGCGCCGGCATTGGCCGGCGCTATGAAATGACCCCGGCCGACCGCGAATTCCACTTCATGTCATTCGCCTTCGACGGCGCCCACGAACGCTGGCTGACCCCGCTCAGCCACGGCTCCAGCCTGTTCCTGCGTGACGACGCGTTGTGGAGCGTGGAGCAGACCTGGCGCGCCCTGCACGAGGAGCGCATCAGCGTGGTGGCGTTCCCGCCGGCCTACCTGCAACAGCTGGCCGAGCATGGCGCGGTGCACGGCAACCCGCCGCCGGTACGCATCTACTGCTTCGGCGGCGACGCCGTGGCCGAGGCCAGCCTGGCCCACGTGCGCCAGCACCTGGCGCCGCAGTACGTGATCAACGGCTACGGCCCGACCGAAACCGTGGTCACCCCGCTGTTGTGGAAAGCTCCGGCCGAGCTGCCGTGCGGCGCGCCTTACGCGCCCATTGGCCACGGCGTGGGCGCGCGTACTCTGCACGTGCTGGACGCGGACCTTAACCCGGTGCCCCAGGGCGTCTCAGGTGAACTCTATCTGGGCGGCGAAGGCGTCGCCCGTGGTTACCACCAGCGCCCGGGCCTGACCGCCGAGCGCTTCGTCGCCGACCCGTTCAGCCAGGGCGGGCGCCTGTACCGCACCGGTGACCGGGTGCGCGTGCGCGCCGATGGCACCGTCGATTACCTGGGGCGCATCGACCAGCAGGTGAAGGTGCGCGGCTTCCGCATCGAGCTGGGCGAGATCGAAACCCGCCTGCGCGAAGTGCCCGGCGTCGGCACCGCCGTGGTGGTGGCCCGCGACACGCCGGCCGGTAAGCAATTGATCGGCTACCTGGAAGGCCAGGACAGCGCCGAGTTGCAGGCTGCCATCGACGCCCATCTGCAACGCCATCTGCCCGACTACATGATTCCCGCGCGGCTGGTGCTGTTGCAGCGCCTGCCGCTGAACGCCAACGGCAAGATCGACCGCCACGCGCTGCCCGAGCCGCAGTGGACCAGCATCGCCTACCGCGCCCCACAGACTGAAGATGAAGCACTGCTGGCCGAGATCTGGGCCAGCCTGCTGGGTGTGGAGCAGGTGGGCCTGGACGATGACTTCTTCGCCCTCGGCGGCCACTCGCTGCTGGCGGTGCAGGCGGTGTCGCGCATCAAGCAGGTGCTGGAGCTGGACGTGCCGGTGCGCCTGCTGTTCGACGCGCCGCGCCTGCAGGACTGCGCCGCGCGCCTGCGCGACAGCAGCGGGGCCCGAGCGCCGGCGCTGGTGGCCGGGCCACGCCCCGAGCGCCTGCCGCTGGCCAGCAACCAGGCGCGCCTGTGGTTTATCTGGCAGCTGGAACCCGAAAGCACCGCGTACCACATCAACAGCGGCCTGCGCCTGCTGGGTGCCCTCGACCAGCCGGCGCTGGAGCAGGCGTTCAACCGCGTGCTGGCCCGCCACGAAAGCCTGCGCACGCGCCTGGTGGACGACGGCCAGGGCCCGCAGCAACTAATCGACGCGCCGTGGCCGTTCGAGCTGCCGGCCCGCCGTGTGCCGCCCGCCGATGCCCGTACCGAGGCCGGGCACCTGCTGCGCCAACCGTTCGACCTGCAGCAAGGCCCGCTGCTGCGCGCAGAACTGCTGCAACTGGAGGAACAGGAGCACTGGCTGCTGCTGAGCATGCACCACATCGTCTCCGACGGTTGGTCGATGCAGGTGCTGATCGACGAGCTGACCCAGGCCTACGCGGCGCTGACGGCCGAGCGCGAGCCGCAGTGGCCGGCGTTGCCGCTGCAATACGCCGACTACGCCCTGTGGCAGCACCAGTGGCTGGCAGCCGGCGAGGGCCAGCGCCAGCTGGACTACTGGCGCACGCAGCTGGGCAACGAGCACCCGGTGCTGGAGCTGCCCGGCGACCACCCGCGCCCGGCCCGCGCCAGCCATCGCGGCGCGGTGTGGGCGTTCGAACTGGACGTGGCGCGCGCCGAACGCCTGCGCGAACAGGCGCGGCAACAGGGCGCCACGCCGTTCATGTGGTTGCTGGCCGCCTTCAAGACGCTGCTGTACCGCTACAGCGGCCAGGCCGACCTGCGCATCGGCGTGCCCCAGGCCAACCGCCAGCGCCTGGAGACCGAAGGCCTGATCGGCTTCTTCGTCAACACCCAGGTGCTGCGTAGCCAGCTCGACGGCCGCGCGCCGTTCACCCAGCTGCTGGCCCAGGTGCGCGACGTGACCCTGCAGGCCCAGGCCCACCCGGACCTGCCGTTCGACCAGTTGGTGGAGGCCCTGCAACCGCCGCGCAGCCTCAGCCACAACCCGCTGTTCCAGGTGATGTTCAGCCACCTGCCGGCCACCCGCGGGCTGGAGCGCATCGGTCAGGCCGGACTGCAGATTGCACCGCTGCCCAGCCATGAGGAGACCCTGCAGTTCGACCTGCAGCTGTACACCCGCGACACCGCCGAGGGCGGCCTGCGCGGCGCGCTCAGCTATGCCCTGGACCTGTTCGAGGCCAGCAGCATCGAACGCCTGGGCGGCCATTGGCTGCAGCTGATCGACGCGCTGCTGGCCGACCCGGCGCAGCCGCTGGACAGCGTGCCGCTGCTGACCGAGGCCGAGCGCGAGCAGATCGTCCATGGCTTCAACGCCACCGCCCGCGACTACAGCGCCACCGCGCTGCTGCCCGAGCTGCTGGTGCAGCAACGCCATGCCAGCGCCGACGCCATCGCCCTGGTGCACGGCGAGCAGCGCCTGAGCTACGCCGAGCTGCACGCCCGCGCCAACCGCCTGGCCCACCGCCTGCAAGCCCAGGGCATCGGCCGTGACGACCTGGTGGGTATCGCCGCCCTGCGCTCAGTGGAACTGGTGGTGGGCCTGCTGGGCATCATCAAAGCCGGTGCCGCCTACCTGCCCATGGACCCAGAATACCCGCCCGAGCGCCTGGCCTACATGCTCGAAGACAGCGGCGTGAAACTGCTGCTGACCCAGCGCGCGTTGCTCGACAGCCTGCCGACGGTGGGCGGCGCCGAGCGCTGGTGCCTGGACGACGGCAGTGACGCCGCCTGGCCCGCCCATGAGCCGCTGCTGGACACCCAGCCCGGCCAGTTGGCGTACTGCATCTACACCTCCGGCTCCACCGGCAAGCCCAAGGCCGCCGGCAACAGCCACGAGGCGCTGCACAACCGCCTGGCGTGGATGCAGCAGGCCTACCGGCTGACTGCCGCCGACCGGGTTTTGCAGAAAACCCCGTTCAGCTTCGACGTGTCGGTGTGGGAGTTCTTCTGGCCGCTGATGACCGGCGCCACGCTGGTGATGGCCGACCCCGGCGCCCACCGCGACCCGGCTGCGCTGCAAGCGGTGATCGAGCGCGAGCAGGTCACCACCCTGCATTTCGTGCCGTCCATGCTGCAGCTGTTCATTGCCGCCGGCGCCCTGCGCGGCGGCTGCCCGAGCCTGACGCGGATCATCTGCAGCGGCGAGGCGCTGTCCCACGACCTTCAAAGCCAGTGCCTGGCCGAGCACCCGGCGGCGCTGTACAACCTTTACGGGCCCACCGAGGCGGCCATCGATGTCACCCACTGGACCTGCCACCTGGAGCCCGGCCAGTTCGCCGTGCCCATCGGCGAGCCCATCGCCAACACCGCCATTCATATTCTCGACGCCGAGCTGCAACCGGTGCCGGTGGGTGTCACCGGCGAGCTGTACATCGGCGGCATCAACCTGGCGCGCGGCTACCTGGGCCGCCCGGCGCTGACCGCCGAGCGCTTCGTGCCCAACCCCTTCGGCGCCGGCCGCCTGTACCGCAGCGGCGACCTGGCGCGCTACCGCGACAGCGGCGTGATCGAGTACGCCGGGCGCATCGACCACCAGATCAAGGTGCGTGGCCTGCGCATCGAGCTGGGCGAAATCGAGGCTTGCCTGCTGGAACAGCCCGGCGTGCGCGAAGCCGTGGTCATCGACCGCGCCTCGCCCCAGGGCGTGCAGTTGATCGGCTACCTGGTGGGCGAGGCGCTGGCGCTGGACGCCATTCGCGACGTGCTGCGCGCGCGGCTGCCGGACTACATGGTGCCGGCGCAGCTGATCGCGCTGGCGCAGATGCCGCTGTCGCCCAACGGCAAGCTGGAACGCCGGCTGTTGCCGGAACCGCACTGGCAGAGCCGCGCTTATGAAGCGCCGCAAGGGGCCACCGAAGTGCTGGTGGCCCAGGTGTGGGCCGAGGTGCTGGGCGTGGCCGAGGTGGGCCGTGGCGACGACTTCTTCGCCCTGGGCGGCCACTCGCTGCTGGCGATTCGCATGGTCTCGCGCCTGCGCCAGGCACTGAACCTGGAACTGGCGGTGCGGCAGGTCTTCGACACCCCGCAGCTGGCGGATTTCGCCCGCGCCCTGGGCGGCATCGCCAGCCCGTCGATTCGCCTGCAACGCCGCGAACGCCCGGTCTTGCTGCCGCTGTCCCACGCCCAGGGCCGCCTGTGGTTCCTGTGGCAGATGGAGCCGCGCAGCAGCGCCTACAACATGCCCATGGCCCTGCGCCTGCGTGGCACACTGCACATCGAGCGCCTGCGCGAGGCCTTCGGGCAACTGGTGGGGCGCCACGAAACCCTGCGCACCACCTTCGCCACGGTCGATGGCCAGGCGGTGCAACGCATTCACCCCAGCATCGCCCTGGACATGCCGCAGATCGACCTCGGCGCCTTGCCCGCCGAGCAACGCCAGGCCCGCGCCCGCGAGCTGGCGCTGCACGAGGTCCGCGAGCCGTTCGACCTGCACAACGGCCCGCTGATTCGCGTGCAGCTGCTGCGCCTGGACGCAGAAGAACATCATCTGCTGCTGACCCTGCACCACAGCATCAGCGACGGCTGGTCGCTGACCGTGCTGGTGGACGAGCTGGCCAGCCTGTACCGCCAGGTGGCCCCGGCGCCGCTGCCGTTGCAGTACGCCGACTACGCCCTGTGGCAGCGCGACTGGCTGGCCGGCCCTGAAGGCGAGCGCCAGGTAGCCTACTGGCAACAGCAGTTGCAGGGCGCGCCAGCGGTGCTGGAGTTGCCCGGCGACTTCCCGCGCCCAGCCGAACAAAGCTACCGCGGCGCCAACCTGCGCTGGCGCCTGCCGCGCGAGACCGGCCTGGCCCTGCGCGCGCTGAGCCAGGCGCAGCAAGCCACGCCGTTCATGACTGCCTTGGCGGTGTTCAACGTGCTGCTGTACCGCTACAGCGGCCAGGACGACCTGTGCCTGGGCGTGCCCATCGCCAACCGCCAGCGCGGCGAGACCGAAGGCCTGATCGGCTTCTTCGTCAACACCCAGGTGCTGCGCACGCGGCTCGACGCCGAGCAGCCGTTCGCGGCGCTGCTGCAACAGGTCAAGGCCACTGCGTTGCAGGCCCAGGCCCATCAGGATTTGCCGTTTGAGCAGCTGGTGGAGATTGTGCAGCCGGCCCGTTCGCTGAGCCACAACCCGCTGTTCCAGGTGCTGTTCAGCCACGAGCGGCACGCCCGCGAGCGCCGGGTGGAACTGGACGGCCTGAGCCTGGAAGCCATGAGTGGCGACAGCGCCACGGCGCAGTTCGACCTGTCGCTGTTCATGGATGAGAACGCCGACGACTCGCTGACCTTCAATTTCAACTACGCCACCGACCTGTTCAGCGCCGCCACGGTGCAGCGCCTGAGTGCGCATTTCACCCGCCTGCTGACGGCCGTGTTGCAGGCGCCCGAGCTGCCGGTGGGGCAACTGCCGCTGCTGGACGCCGCTGAACAGCAGGCGCGCCTGGCGTCGGTCAACGACAGCGCGCGCCAGTACCCGGCGCTGCACTTCGAACACTGCGTGGCCGAGCAGGCCCGGCGCACGCCGCAGGCCGTGGCGGTCAGCGATGGCCGCCAGGCGCTGAGCTTCGCCGAGCTGGACGCCCGCGCCAACGCCCTGGCCGTGCGCCTGCAAGCGGCTGGCGTGGGCCCTGACGTGGCGGTGGCGGTGTGCCTGGAACGTACCAACGCCTTGCTGGTGGCGCTGCTGGCGGTGTTCAAGGCCGGTGGCGCCTACGTGCCGCTGGACCCTGAATTCCCCGCCGAACGCCTGGCGCACATGGTGGCGGACAGCGGCAGCCCGCTGCTGCTGACCCAGACATCGTTGCTGCCGTTGGCGGCGCAGCTGGGCCATGGCGGCGCGACCTGGAGCCTGGATACGCTGGCGCTGGAGCCGGTCGAGCAAGCGCCGCAGCACGCGGCGTTGCTGTCGAACCTGGCGTACGTGATCTACACCTCCGGCTCCACCGGCAAGCCCAAGGGCGTCGAAGTCAGCCGTGGCGGCCTGGTCAACTTCCTCCATAGCATGGCCGAGGCGCCGGGCCTGGCGGCCGGGCAGAAGATGCTGGCGCTGACCTCGCTGTCGTTCGATATCGCCGCGCTGGAGCTGTACCTGCCGTTGCTCACCGGTGCCAGCGTGGTGCTGGTGGACCGCGACACCGCCCGCGACCCGCAACGGCTGATCGAGGTGATTGACGCCGAGCAGGTGGACGCGGTGCAGGCGACACCGTCGACCTGGCGCCTGCTCAGCGAGCAGCCGGCGTTCGCGCGCCTGCACGGCCGCACCCTGTTGTGCGGCGGCGAGGCGCTGCCGGCCGACCTGGCCGCACGCCTGCTGGCGCTGCAAGGCCCGCTGTGGAACGTCTACGGCCCCACCGAAACCACCATCTGGTCGGCGCGCAACCTGCTCAGCGCCGGGCAGCCGCGCCCCGACCTGGGGCTGCCGCTGGCCAACACCACGCTCTACGTGCTCGACGCCGCCCTGGTGCCAGTGCCCGTGGGCGTGATCGGCGAGTTGTACATTGGTGGCGCGGGCCTGGCCCGGGGTTACCACGGCCGGCCGGAACTGACCGCCGAACGCTTCGTGCCCGACCCGTTCGGCGCGCCGGGCCAGCGCCTGTACCGCACCGGCGACCTGGTGCGCTGGCGTGAAGGTGATGCATTGGAGTACGTCGGCCGTGCCGACCAGCAGGTGAAACTGCGCGGCTTCCGTATCGAACTGGGCGAGATCGAAGCGCTGCTGCTGGCCCAGCCTGGCGTGCGCGAGGCCGCCGTGGTGGTGCGCGCCACGCCGCACGGCCAGCAACTGGTGGGCTACGCCGTGGCCGCCGACGCCGAGCCGCAAGCGCTGCGCGAGGCCCTGCGCGAACGCCTGCCCGAGTACATGGTGCCGGCGCAGATCGTGCTGCTGGAGCGCATGCCGCTGACCCCCAACCGCAAGCTCGACCGCCGCGCGCTGCCCGAGCCGGTGTGGCAGGCCCGCGCCTACCGCGCCCCGGCCAGCGCCACCGAGCAGCAGCTGGCCGCCATCTGGGCCGAGCTGCTGGGCCTTGCGCAGGTGAGCCTGGACGACAACTTCTTCGACCTGGGCGGCGACTCCATCATCTCCATCCAGGTGGTCAGCCGCGCCCGCGACGCCGGCTTGCAGCTGACGCCCAAGGACCTGTTCCAGCACCAGCGCCTGGAGCAGCTGGCGGCCCAGGCCAGCCCGCTGCAAGCCGTGGCCGGGGTGACCGAGCAGGTACGCCATGTGCCCGGCACGCCGTTGTTGGCCGAGCACTTCCCGTTCACCGGCCTCGACCAGGCGCAACTGGACGCCCTGGACCTGGACCCGGCCCGGGTGGAGGCCATCCTGCCGCTGTCGCCGATGCAGCAGGGCATGTTGTTCCACAGCGTCGAGGTGCAGGAGGCCGGGCTGTACGTCAACCAGCTGAACATTGGCATCCAGGGCCTGGATGCCGCGCGCTTCCGCCAGGCCTGGGCCGAGGTCAGCCAGGCCCACGACAGCCTGCGCAGCCTGTTCCTGTGGCAGGGCCTGGCCCAGCCGTTGCAGGTGGTGCTCACCGACGCGCCACTGCCGGTGCGCGAGATCGACCTGCGCGGCCAGGCCGTGACCCCGGCGGTGATCGAGCAGCACGTGCTGGCCGAGCGCGCCCAGCGCTTCGACTGGCAGCAGCCACCGCTGCAGCGCCTGTTGCTGCTGCGCCTGGACGAATCTCACTACCGCCTGATCTGGACCTACCACCACATTGTGCTGGACGGCTGGAGCGTGTCGCTGCTGATCGGCCAGGTGCTGCGCCGCTACCTGGGCGGTGACAAGCCTGCGGTCAGTGGCCGTTACGGCGACTACATCGCCTGGCTGCAGGCCCAGGATGAAAGCGCTGCGCAAGCCTTCTGGCAGGCGCAGTTGCAGGTGCTGGAACAGCCGACGCTGCTGGCCCAGGCCGTGGTCGACGCGCCGCAGGGCCGCGGCCATACCGCGCTGTACTCGCGCCTGGACAAGGCGCGCACCGAGCGCCTGCGCCAGTTCGCCCGCCAGCAGCGGGTGACCCTCAACACCCTGATCCAGGGCGCGTGGCTGCTGCTGTTGCAGCGCTATACCGGCCAGCGCACCGTGGCCTTCGGCGCCACCGTGTCGGGCCGCCCGGCCAGCCTGCCGGGGGCGGAAAACCTGCTGGGGCTGTTCATCAACACCTTGCCCATCGCCCAGACCCTGGCCCCGGAGCAGGCCCTGGGCGACTGGCTGCGCGCGCTGCAGGACTACAACCTGCGCGCCCGCGACTTCGAATACACGCCGCTGGGGCAGATTCAGCGCTGGTCCGGCCAGGCCGGGCAGGCGCTGTTCGACAGCATCATCGTCTTCGAGAACCAGCCGGTGGACCGCCTGCTGCGTGACTGGGACAACAGCGAGCTGCGCTTCGACGTGGGCCAGGGGTTTGGCGTGACCGACTTCGCCATGGACCTGATGGTGACCCTGGGCGAAGGCCTGGAAATCGAGTACATGTACCGCCGCGAGCAGTTCGCCGAGTCGGCGGTGTTGCGCCTGCGCGAGCACCTGGAAGGCCTGCTGGAGACCCTGCTTGAGGACGCGACGCGGCCGCTGGGCAGCATCGGCCTGCTGACCGCCAGCGAGCGTCTGGCGCTGGAGGCGGCCAACCGCTTCGAGCCGGCGGCCACGGCGTTCGTGCATGAGCGCATCGACGCCTGGGCCGCGCGCCAGCCCGAGCGCCCGGCGCTGGTGTGCGCGGGCCATGAACTGAGCTACCAACAGCTGGCGTCGCGCAGCCAGGTGCTGGCGCAGCACCTGCAACAGGCCGGCATCGGCGCCGAAGCGGTGGTGGGCATCGCCCTGCCGCGCTCGGTGGAGCTGCCGGTGGCGTTGCTGGCGGTGCTCAAGAGCGGCGCTGCCTACCTGCCGCTGGACATCGATTACCCGCCGGAGCGCCTGGCCTACCTGATGCGCGATTCGGGCATGCGCGTGCTGCTCACCGACCGCGCCACCCAGGGCCGCTTGCCGCTGCCTGAAGGGCTGGAATGCTGGGCACTTGAGGACCTGCCGGTGGACGGCGCCGGCCTGCCGCCGCTGCAACCGAAGCTGCACGCCGACAGCCTCGCGTACCTGATCTACACCTCTGGCTCTACCGGCCTGCCCAAAGGCGTGGCGGTGGCCCACGGGCCGCTGGCCATGCACTGCCAGGCGATCGGCGAGCGCTACCAGATGACGCCCGAAGACCGCGAGCTGCACTTCATGTCGTTCGCCTTCGACGGCGCCCACGAGCGCTGGCTCACGCCGCTCAGCCATGGCGGCTGCGTGGTGCTGCGTGACAACCAGCCGTGGAGCATCGAGCAGACCTGGCAGGCCTTGCATGAGCAGCGCATCAGCGTGGTGGCCTTCCCGCCGGCCTACCTGCAGCAACTGGCCGAGCAGGGCGCGCGCGACGACAACCCGCCGCCAGTGCGTATCTACTGCTTCGGCGGTGACGCGGTGCCCGAGGCCAGCCTGGCCCAGGTGCGCCGTTACCTGCGGCCGCAGCACGTGATCAACGGCTACGGCCCCACCGAAACCGTGGTCACCCCGCTGCTGTGGAAAGCAGCGCCCGAGACGCCGTGCGGCGCAGCCATCGCGCCCATCGGCGAGCGGGTCGGCGCGCGGACCACCTGGGTGCTGGACCCGGACCTGAACCCGGTGCCGGCCGGCACCAGCGGCGAGCTGTACATCGGTGGCCAGGGCCTGGCCCGTGGTTACCACCAACGCCCGGGCTTGAGCGCCGAGCGCTTCGTTGCCGACCCGTTCAGCCAGGAGGGCGGGCGCCTGTACCGCACCGGCGACCTGGTGCGCGCCCGCGCCGACGGTACCTACGATTACCTGGGGCGTATCGACCAGCAGGTGAAAATTCGTGGCTTCCGCATCGAGCTGGGCGAGATTGAGGCGCGCCTGCGCGCCGAGCCGCAGGTGCAAGCAGCAGTTGTCGTGGCCATGGAAACCGCCGGCGGCAAGAAGCTGGTGGGCTACGTGGCCGCCGCGCGCATCGACGGCCTGGCCGAGCGGCTGCTGGCCAGCCTGCACAGCCAGCTGCCCGAATACATGGTGCCGGCGCAGATCCTGGTGCTCAGCCAGCTGCCGCTGAACGCCAACGGCAAGGTCGACCGCAAGGCACTGCCCGAGCCGCAGTGGCAGGGCGGGGACTACGTGGCGCCGCGCAACGAGCTGGAAGCGCAGCTGGCGGCCATCTGGGCGCAGGTGCTGGGCGTCGAACAGGTGGGGGTGTTCGACAACTTCTTCGAACTGGGCGGCGACTCCATCCTCAGCCTGCAACTGGTGTCCAAGGTGCGCAACAGCGAGGGCCTGGGCATCGAGATCAAGCTGCGCGACCTGATGCGCTACCAGACCATCGACGCCTTGCTGGCGCGCAGCGCCGAGGACAGCGACACCCCGCCGGTGGCGCTGGACAGCCAGCCCCAGGGCGCCGGCGAACGCTTCGGCCTGCTGCCGATTCAGTCTTGGTTCTTCGAGCAGCGCATGGCCGAGCCGCACCACTTCAACCAGGCGCTGATGCTGAGCATGGTCGCGCCGCTGGACGCCGCCGCGCTGGAGCAGGCGTTGCAGGCGCTGGTGCAGCACCACGATGCCCTGCGCCTGCGCTTCGAACAGGCCGGCGATGGCCAGTGGCAACAGCGTTATGCCGAGCATGACGCCAGCCAGGCACTGCTGTGGGACGAACCACTGGCGTCTGCAGAGGCTATCGAAGCCCTGGCCAACCGCGCCCAGCGCAGCCTGGACCTGCACGGCGGGCCGCTGCTGCGCGCGGTGCAAATGCACCTGCCCGACGGCACGGCGCAGCTGCTGCTGGTGATCCACCACATGGTGGTGGACGGCGTGTCCTGGCGCATCCTGCTGGACGATGTGCAGGCGCTGTACCAGGCGCAGGTCAGCGGCGTGCCGGCAAGCCTGCCGGCGCGCACCAGCAGCTACCGCCTGTGGGTGGAGCGCTTGCAGGCCATGGCCGCCGACGAGCAGGGGCTGCCGTTCTGGCTGCAACTGCTGGACGACGCCCCTCGTGAACTGCCACGCGACAACCCCCGCGGCCGCAACCTGGTGGGCGTGCGCGGCAACGCGCAGATGAACCTTGACCGCGAGCGCACCCAGGCGCTGCTCAAGCGTGTGCCGGGGGCGTTGCAGGCGCAGATCAACGACCTGTTGCTGACCGCCCTGGCCCGCGTGCTGTGCCGCTGGACCGGCGACAGTTCGGCGTTGATCCAGCTCGAAGGCCACGGCCGCGAGGACCTGTTCGCCGACCTCGACCTGAGCCGCACCCAGGGCTGGTTCACCACCATGTACCCGGTGCACCTGAAACCCGGCACCGGCAGTGATTTCGCCGAGGCGGTGGGCCGTGTGCGCCGGCAGCTGCAGCGCATTCCCGACAAGGGCATCGGCTACGGCCTGCTGCGCCACGCCGGCAGCGCCCAGGCGCGCCAGCAGTTGCAGGCCATGGCGCAGCCGCGCATCACCTTCAACTACCTGGGGCAGTTCGACCAGACCTTCGAGGGCGGCTTGTTCACCCCGGCGCGCGAGTCCATGGGCGATGTCTACAGCCCGGTGGCGCAGTTGGCTAACTGGTTGGAAATCATCGGCCAGGTCTACGACGGCAGCCTCAGCCTGCGCTGCGTGTACAGCCGCAAGTGCTACCGCCCCGAGACCGTGCAGGGGCTGATGGACGCCTTGCGCGCAGAGCTTGAGCAACTGGTGGACAGCACCTTGGCGGTGGCCGCGCTATGAACCTTCTTTCGCATGGAAAACAGACAATGGCGTTGAACGCTGAACTGGCGGCCTTTCTCGACCTGGTGGACGAGGGCCGCGACGCCGGGCGCCCGGCAATGCACGAACAGACAGTGGCGCAGGCGCGCGCCGAATTCGAACGCTCTACCCAGGAGCTGGGCTGGCCGGTGGCGGGACCGGTGACGGTCAGCGAGCACCGGTTCAGCGGCCGCGACGGCGCCCAGGTGCCGGCGCGGCTGTACCTGCCCGCCGATGTGCCGGAGCGCCGCCAGCCATGGCCAGTGCTGGTGTATTACCACGGCGGCGGTTATGTGGTGGGCAGCCTCGATTCCCATGACCAGGTGTGCCGCGAGTTCTGCTGGCGCACGCCGTGCGCGGTGCTGTCGGTGGGCTACCGGCTGGCGCCGGAGCAGCCGTTCCCGGCGGCGGTGAACGACGCCGAGGACGCGCTGGTGTGGTTGTGGGAGCAGGCGCCGGCCCTGGGCCTGGACCGCAACCGCGTGGCCTTGGCGGGTGACAGCGCCGGCGCCACCCTGGCCACGGTGGCGGCGATTGCGGCCGGGCAGGGCGGGTTGCCTGTGCAGCCGTGCCTGCAGATGCTGTTCTACCCGGTGACCGATGCCGCTGGCAGCACCACCTCGGCCGACCTGTTCGACCAGGGCTACCTGCTGGAGACGCCGACGTTGGCGTGGTTCTACGACCATTACCTGCCCAACGTGGAGCAACGCAGCGACTGGCGCGCCTCGCCGTTGCGCGCCCAGATCCCAGCGGCCACCGCCCCGGCCTACATCGCCGTGGCCGGCTTCGACCCGCTGCTTGACGAAGGCCGGGCCTACGCCGCCCACCTGCGCGCCGCCGGCGTGCCGGTGACCCTGCACTGCCAGGCCGACCTGACCCACGACTTCCTGCGCATGGCCAGCATCACCCCGGCGGCGCTGCCCCTCTACGAAACCTTCACCGCCGTGCTCGCCCAGGCGCTCCACGCGAAAGCCTGACGCAGCCTTCGGCAGCTGCTACGGGGACGCGCGCAACCCACCGATCGCGGCCAAGGCCGGCTCCTACCCCGCACAGCGTAGGAGCCGACTTTAGTCGCGATGCAGGCAACGCGGTTGCTGTAGCAGCGGCCTCCGGCCGCGTCCAAGACGCTGCGGTGGCCAAGGCGGCAACCACCGGTCGAGCGAATTTCTCTAAAACAAATCGGCAACAGTGGCGTCCATCTCGTCGAAGCCAGGGGGAATGACCAGATCAGGGATGAAGCCTATGCGTCGTATGCGGTCAGGGGGCGGGGCATCGTAGGGGATGATTTTGGCGATCGGCTTGCCGGCCTTGGTAATGGTGATGATCTCGCCTGCCGCCACTTGCCTCAGCAACCGCGACAGATACTTCTTGGCATCATGGATATTGTGAAGTGGCAAGGAAATACCTTTCAGGATTGGTTCGTTGTCTAGTTCACGTTCGCTACAGCTGTACAACTTGCGGTGCGAGAGTGGACAAGAAGGCTGGAGCGAGCAAATCCAGATGTATGGCAGGAAATTTCAATTTCTCTCCGGCATAAAAAAACGCCAACCCCGCAAGGGGCTGGCGTTTTTTTGTGCCGCAGGGGGCGCTTACCAGTTGTAGCTCAAGGTCGCGATCACGTTGCGGCGCGGGCCGTAGTAGCAGGCGGCGTAGTTGCTGCAGCTGGCCACGTATTCCTTGTCGAACAGGTTGCTGGCGTTGACCGCCACCTTGGTGCCATCCAGTTTGCTCGACAGTTTGCCCAGGTCGTAGTGCACGGCGGCGTCGACGATGGTGAAGTTGCCGGTCTCGATGCGGTTGTACACCGCCGATGGCGAGGACACGCTGCTGCCCCACAGGTCGCCGGTGTAGCGCGCGCCCAGGCCGGCGCCGAGGCCGTCCATCAGGCCTTCGTGGAAGGTGTAGTCCAGCCACGCGGAGGCTTGCTGGCGTGGGGTGAACGGCAGTTCGTTGCCCTTGTCGGTGTACGACGAGGTGACATAACCGGTGCGGGTCACTTCGCTGTCGGTGTAGGTGTAGGACGCCAGCAGGTCGAGGTTCTTGCTCAGCACGGCCTTGCCTTCCAGTTCGAAGCCGCGGCTTTCGGCGGCGCCGATCTGGATGGTGTTGTTGATGTTGGTCGGGTCAGCCGTGGTCACGTTCTTTTGCTTGAGCTTGTACACCGAGGCGGTGATGTAGCTGTCCTGGCCCGGCGGCTGGTACTTGATGCCCAGCTCGTACTGCTCGCCCTCGGTGGGCTTGAAGATCGGCGTGGCGGCGCTGACCGCGGTGTTCAGCTGTGGGTCGAACGACTGCGAGTAGCTGAAGTAGGGCATCACGCCGTTGTCGAACAGGTAGGCCACGGCGTAGCGGTAGGTACCCTTGTGGTTGTCCTGGTCGATGTAGCGGTTGGTGGCGTTGCTGCGGTCGGGCCGGTAGTGGCTTTCCGAGTCAGCCCAGTCGAAGCGCCCGCCCAGGGTGAACAGCCAGTGGTCCAGCTTGATCTGGTCCTGGGCGTACACGCCGGTCTGCTTCTGCACCTGGTACATGTCACGCGAGGTGTAGATGTTGGTGCGGGTGCCGCTGCTGTTGCCACCGGCGTAGGGGTTGGTGGTGGTGTAGCTGCTGTTCACCACGTTGTTGTCCAGGGTGCTGCGGCGGTAGTCCAGGCCGGTGAGCAGGGTGTGCTCCAGCGCGCCGGTGTTGAACTTGCTTTCCAGCTGGTTATCGACGTTGAAGATCTGCAGGTTGCGCTTGATGTCCGAGGTCAGGCGCGACAGGTTCGGGCTGGTGGCTTCGTTGACGTAGCCGTTGCCGAACGCGGTGCGGTTCTCGATGTTGACCTGGCTGTAGCGCAGGTTCTGGCGGAAGGTGAAGACGTCGTTGAAGTGGTGCTCGAACAGGTAGCCCAGCTGCGAGCTTTCGCGGCGCAGCTTGTCGAAGTCGCTGTCACCCAGCAGGGTGTCGCTGGAGATCTTGCCGTACTGGGAGTGGTGCAGGGTGCCCGACTCCGGGTAGTACTGCTCGGTGCTGCCACCCCAGTCGCGCTGGTAGTTGGCCAGCACGGTCAGCGAGGTGTCGTCATTGGGGCGCCAGGTGAACGCCGGGGCGATGAAGTTGCGGTTGTTCTGCACGTGGTCGACCTGGGTGCCGCTGTCCTTCACCAGGCCCGTCAGGCGGTAGCTGAACACGCCCTGGTCGTCGATGGGGCCGCCGAAGTCGAAGCCCAGCTGCTTGAGGTCATAGCTGCCGCCCTGCACCTGGATCTGGTGGTAGGGGGTGCTGGTGGGCATCTTGCTGGTCAGGTTGATCAGGCCGCCTGGGCGGCTCTGGCCGTAGAGCATGGACGCCGGGCCGCGCAGCACTTCCACGCTTTCCAGGCCGTAGGGTTCGGACATGCCGCCCTGGCCGCTCTCGCCGTAGGGCAGTTGCAGGCCGTCCTGGAACACGTAGGGCGAGAAGCCGCGGATGCGGAACTGTTCGCGGGTGTTGTTGGCGCCGGTGTATTCGCCGAACACGCCGGGGGTGTAGCGCACGGCGGAGCTGACGTCCTGCACGGCCTGCTCGTCCATCTGCTTGCGGGTGACCACCGAGATCGACTGCGGGGTCTCGCCGATGGGCGTGTCGGTCTTGGTCGCGGTGTTGGTGCGCTTGGCGACGATGCTGTATTCGGGGGTGTAGCCGCTGCCGTCGCCGGCGGCGTTGATGTTGACGTTCTGCAGCAGCATGGCGTTGCCATCGGCGGTGGCGGCGCCCACGGTGATGGTGTTGCCGTTCACTTCGTAGCGCAGGCCGGTGCCGCGCAGCATCTGTTCCAGGGCCTGTTGTGGCTCCATGGTGCCGTCAACGCTGAGGCTGTTGCGGCCTTTGATCGAGTCGGCGCTGAACAGCACCTGCATGTTGGTCTGGGTACCGAACTGCATCAACGCATTGGACAGCGGTTGCGCCGGGATGTGCACGGCCACCGGTGCCGCCAGGGCCTGGGCGCTGTACGCGGCCAGGGCCAGGCTTGCCGCCAACAGGGTCTTGGTGAAACCGGATCCTTGTGTTTCACGCCCTTTGTTGTGTCGAAACTCGAACATTATTAGCACTCGTTAAGGTTAGCTTATAAGAATCGTTTCCAATAAGACGAAGCCCGAGCGCAAAACCAGAATGATTTTTTCACTTTTTTTTGCACTGCCGCCGATTGGCTGGCAACGGGCAGGACGGGCAGTAATCCACGCTGTCCAGGCGGTAGCGCAGGCAGCACACGCGGCGGGTGCTGGCGCTGGTTTCGTCATCGGCTACGGCGAAGCGCACGGGTTCGAACAGCGGGTTGCTGCAGCCGTTCGGCCACTGTTTGGCGCTGAGCAGCTCACGCCCCGGCGCCGCGCGTGCGGCGCCGCCCAGGGGGTGGCGGGCGACCACGCCGACGGCCCAGGCCACGCGCACCCCGGCGTTGCTCCACAGCACCCGTGGCGACAGGCCGCTGAATTGGGCGAGGGTGGCGCACAGCGGCGCCAGGTGGTCGAACACCAGTGGCGCGAAACGCTCGAACGCCGAGCGCGGCTGGCGCACCTGGCCGTCGTCGCTGAGTTCGACCCGCTGCGGGTTGCCTTCGGCGTCCAGGTGCAGGCGGGTGTGATCAAGGCTTAGTGGCAGCAGGCGGTCCTGCAGCAGGTCGAGGATGACCACCGGCGGCACCAGCACCGAGAAGTACCATTGCGTCCACAGTGACACCAGCGCCTTGGTGTCGCCGCCGGGGTAGCGCTGGGCGAACGCTGCCAGCGGTGGCTGGTAGCGCTGCGGGTCGAGCAGGTCGCTGAGGACGATGCCCGGTGCGGCGCCGTCGGCCAGCGCCAGCGACTCGCCGACCCCGGCCAGTGGCCCGGGAAAGGCGCTGGCGAAGGCGGCGATCATGCGCCACCCCGGCGGCGAATCATCAGCCACATGAAGTACGGCCCACCGACGAAGGTGGCCAGCAGCCCGGCGGGAATCTGCCAGGGGAAGATCAGCGTGCGGCCCAGCCAGTCGGCCACCACCATCAGCAGCGCGCCCAGCAGCGCCGCGCCGTACAGCTGCACCAGTGCCCGGCGCAGGCCCAGCAGGCGCGCCATGTGCGGTGCCATCAGGCCGACGAAGCTCAGCGGGCCGACCACCAGGGTGGCAGCGCCGGTCAGCAGCGCGGTCAGGGTCAGCAACGCCAGGCGGCTGCGGCCCAGGTTCAGGCCGAGCATGCTGGCGGTGCTGGGGCCCAGGGCCAGCAGGTCGAGCCAGCGGCGGATCAGCGGCGCCATCGCCAGGCCGACCACGGCCACGGCGCAGGCGACCACCGCCTGGGGCGCGCTGACCCGGTAGGTGGAGCCGGCCATCCAGCTGAGCAGGGTGCCCAGGCGCGGGTCACCGCTGACCAGGATGATGCTGGAGAACGCCCCGGAGATGGTCGCCAGGGCGATGCCGGTGAGCAGCAGCCGCTCGGGTGAAAAGCCATGCCGCCAGCCGAACGACAACAGAATCAGCAGGGTGACCAGCGCGCCGGCGCTGGCGGTCAGCAGGATGACGCCGGGGTTGAGGGGCAGGTTGGCGAGGAACACCAGGATCACCCCCAGGGCGGCGCCGGAGCTGACCCCCAGCACTTCGGGGCTGGCCATGGCGTTGCCGGTGGTGCGCTGGATCATGGTGCCGGCCATGGCCAGCATGGCGCCGGCGGCCATGGCGGCGAACAGCCGAGGGGCGCGCCAGGGCAGCAGTTGCAGGGTTTCACTGACGCTGCTGAAGGCCCAGCCACTGGGGCCGGGGGCCAGGGTCAGGGCCAACGCCAGGCACACCACCAGGGCCACGGCGCTCACCGCGAGGATGCGTGCCGGGTGGCGCGGTTTGGGCTGCTGGGCATCGGGCGTGCTGCGCGGCGGGTGCAGGCTGCGGCGCATCTGCGGCAGCAGCCACAACAGCAACGGCGCGCCCAGCAGCGCGGTGGCCGTGCCAGTGGGCAGCAGCGGGGCGAAGTTCTGGATGACCTGGTCGGCCAGCCACAGCAGCAGCGCGCCGAACAGCGGCGCGCACCATAGCTGCTGGCGCAGCCGGCGGGCACCGAGCAGCCGCGCCAGGGCCGGCGCGGCCAGGCCGACGAAGGCGACCATGCCGATGTGGCTGACCACCGTGGTGCTGAGGAATACCGCCAGGGCCAGGCCCAGGGTGCGGCTCCAGGACAGCGACAGGCCCAGGCTGCGCGCGCTTTCGTCGGACAGTTGCAGCACGTCCAGCGGCCGCACCAACAGCAGCGCGGCGAGCATGCCGGGGATCAGGCTGAAGGTCAGGTCGCGGGTCAGGCCCCAACCATTCTGGGCCAGGTTGCCGGTCTGCCAGACGAACAGCTCGCCCAGGTATTCGTGGTTGAACAGCACCATGATCGAACCCAGGGCGCCGCAGTACAGGCCAATAATCAGGCCCGCCAGCACCACCGCCAGCGGCGCCAGCGCTTGGCGCCAGGCCAGGGCGAACACCAGCAGCATGGCCAGGCCGCCGCCGGCGCTGGTCAGCAGGGTGCGGCCCTGGTCGAGCAGGCCGGGGGCGAACAGCAGGCCCACCACCAGCATCAGGTTGGCGCCAGCGGAAATGCCCAGGGTGGATGCGTCGGCCAGCGGGTTGCGCAAAATGCTTTGCAGCAGCGCGCCACTCAGGCCCAGGGCCGCGCCGGCCAGCAGGCTCACGGCCAGCCGCGGCAGCCAGGCGTGGTGCACCAGCAGCTGCGCGGTGTCGCTGGCGCTGGGGTGCACGGCGGCGCTCCACCACAGGCCGGGCGGCAGGTGGCGCAGCAGGCCGTGCAGGCTCAGGGCCACGGCAGCCAGCGCCAGCAGGCCGACCACCAGCAGCCAGCGCCGCTGCTGCGGGTTGCGGGTCTTGGTGGCGGCGTAATCGAGGGCGGAACTAGCCATGGGCGTACTCCGGGTCGGCGGGCAGGTGTTCCACCAGCAGCTCGGCGAAGCGCGCCGCAGTCTGCGTGCCGCCAAATACGTAGGTCGGCGGGATGGCGCTCAGGCGTCTTTCGCGCACGAAGGGCAGCACGTTCCACAGGGTGCTGGCGCCCAGGGTCTTGAGTGAGCGCTGGCTGGCCTTGCCGAAGTTCAGGTAGAGCATGCGCGCCTCAGGGCGTTCCACCAGTTGTTCCAGCGGCACCAGGGCGAAGCCGGCCGGGCCCAGTTCGCCGTCCCAGGCGTTCACCAGGCCGACCCGCGCCAGGGCGTCGCCCAGCAGGCTGTTGTGGCCCCACAGGCGCACGTGGCTGCCGCCCTGGTCGATGTCTGCCAGGTAAATCGGCCGGTGCTGCTGGCCGAGGATGCGTGCGCGGGCAGCGTCCAGGCGGGCGCCGAGGCTAGCCACCAGGGCCTGGGCCTCGGGCTGGCAGTGCAACCACTCGCCCACTTCGCTGATGGCCGCCAGGCCACGGGGGATGGGCGCAAGGGTGGTAGGCACGTCCAGAACCCGCACTGGGGCAATGGCGGCGTACTGCGCCTGGGCCATCTGCTGCACGGGGCTGAGCAGGATCAGGTCGGGCTTGAGCCGCGCCAGCAGTTCCAGGCTCGGCTCCCACGACGCGCCCAGGTCCAGCACGCCGGCCGGCAGCGGTGGCTGCGGCACGCGGGCGCGGTACATGTCCAGGCTGGGAATGGCCAGCGGAGAAACGCCAAGGCCGAGCATGATCTCGGCCAGTTGCCAGTCCAGCGGGGCTACCCGCCGGGCCTGGGGTTGAGCGTGGAGCAGCGGGCTTGCCGCCAGTGCCGCCACGCCCATCAGTTGCAGGAATGAGCGCCTGTGCATGATCGCGTTGTCAGGCCTCCACGGGGTGTTGCTGGCGGGTGTCTTCGTAGATGCGCCCCGGTTCCATGCGCACCAGGCGGTCGGCGATATGGAAGTAACGGTCGTCGTGGGAAATGACGATGATGGTCTTGCCCAGGCGTTGCAGGTCCGGCAGCAGTTCGGTGTAGAAAATGCGCCGGAAGGCCGGGTCCTGGTCGGCGGCCCATTCGTCGAACACCAGCACCGGGCGGTGGTCTAGCCAGGCCTGCACCAGGGCCAGGCGCTTGCGCTGGCCGGTGGACAGGTCGGTGGTGGTGAAGTTGCCGTCCTGGATGCTGACCTTGTGGCTGATTTCCAGGCGGTCGAGGTACTGGTGGGCCTCGTCGGGCAGCTTTTCGTCGGGGCCCATCAGGTCGTCGAACAGGAAGTAGTCGGCGAAGATGGTGGTGAACAGCTGGCGGTAGTCGTCGCGGTTTTCCACGCCCACTTCCTTGCCGTCCAGCAGGATGCTGCCCTGCTGCGGCGCGTACAGGCCCAGCAGCACCTTGATCAGGGTGGTCTTGCCGGCGCCGTTCTCGCCGGCGATGAACATGATCTCGCCGGCGTTCAGGCGCAGGTTCACCGGGCCCAGGGTAAACGGCGTCACGCCCTCGACGCTGGGGAAGGTGTAGCGCGCGTCACGCAGTTCGATGCTTTGCAGCGGCGTGGCCGGTTTCACCGTGCCTTCGAGCAGCAGGTGCGGCTCGGGCGAGGCGAACTGCGCGGACAGGTCGGCGATACGGCGGAACGACACCTGGGCGCGGCTGACGATGGGCAGGTTGCCGATCAGGTGTTCCAGCGGGCCCTTCATGAACAACAGCACCAGGATGAAGCCGCTGAGGGTGGCCTTGTCGGTGTTGGGGTAGAGGCTCTGGTACACCAGCACCACGCCGATGACGATGAAGAACAGCGTCGAGCCGAAGGTCTTGGCCACCACGAACAGCTTGATCGAGCGCAGCTGGATGTCGCAGATCTTCTCCACAGTCTTCTGCAGGTGGTCGCGGTACACGCGGAAGCGGCGCGGGCGGTGGATGCGCAGTTCCTTGGCGCCTTCGGAGATGGCGCGGTAATGCTTCTGCAGGTCATCCTCGGCCTCGCGGGCCTCGAAGAAGCCGCGGATGCCTTTCAGGCGCGCGAAGTACTGGGCGGTGGTGCCCAGCAGGATCGCCACCACGGTGCAGACGAACATCGGGAACGACAGGTGCGCCAGGTAGCCCATGCAGCCCAGGGTCACGGTCAGCGACACGGCCAGGGGCGAGAAGGCGAAGGCGAAGTCGCTGATGACGTCGACGTCGTGGGTCAGCACCGGGATCAGCCGGTGCGACTTGTAGCGCTCGATCTGCTCGATGGGCGCGGAGAGGATCTTGCTGCCCAGGTCCTTGCGCAGCTGGGCGATCACGTGCTGGCCGACGTGGTTGGTGCCGATGTCGGAGAAGATCGAGCCCAGCAGCGCCAGGCTGCACAGGCCGCCGAACGCCAGCAGCAGGGTGCCGGCGGCGGGGCCGTCGGCGTGCAGGCTCTGGTTGATGGTGGCCAGCAGCGCGGTGATGCTCAGGCCGCCCATGATGCCCAGGGTGATGGACACCGCCAGGATGGGCCAGAACGGCTTGAGCAGGCTGAACAGTTCGGAGAGCGTACCTTTGGGGGGCTTGGGCTGCGTCATTGGGCTGTCGTCACAAATGGGATTCATATCCAGATAGGACGCACGAGCGGGGTAAAACCTTAAAAATTAATTTCTTGGCGGCGTTGGGGGATATCGCGAATGAGTGCCGTTTAAATTTTCCCACAGGCTTCTCGTCACCACTTGGGTAAGCGTTCCGACAGGGGACGCCGTTCCTGGGCGATACGCCTGGCGCCGCCCTTGGGGCCGCCACGGGTGTTCGTGCCAATCGACTAATGGATCGAAAGGTATTGGCGAGATGACTCAAACAGTAACTACAAGCACGCCGCTGGATGTGCTGGGCATCGGCTTCGGGCCTTCCAACCTCGCGCTGGCCATCGCCCTGGAAGAGCTGGGCGTGAAGCGCGGCCGGCACCTGGACGCGCTGTTCCTCGACCGCCAGCAGGACTACCGCTGGCACGGCAACACCCTGGTGGCGCAGAGCGAGCTGCAGATCTCGTTCCTCAAGGACCTGGTGACCCTGCGCAACCCCACCAGCCCCTTCAGTTTCGTCAATTACTTGCATCAGCACGGGCGCCTGGTGGACTTCATCAACCTGGGCACCTTCTACCCCTGCCGCATGGAGTACAACGACTACCTGCGCTGGGTGGCCGGGCACTTCACCGAGCAGTCCGCCTACGGCGAGAACGTGCTGGCGGTGGAGCCGGTGCACAGCGGCAACAGCATCGAGCAACTGCGGGTGATTTCCCAGGACAGCCAGGGCCGCGAACAGGTGCGCCACACCCGCTCGGTGGTGCTGAGCACCGGCGGCACGCCGCGCATTCCCGAGGTTTTCCGGGGCCTCAAGGGCGACGCCCGGGTGTTCCACCACTCGCGCTACCTGGAGCGCATGAACGAGCAGCCCTGCGCCAACGGCCAGCCCATGCGCATTGCGGTGATCGGCGGTGGGCAGAGCGCCGCCGAGGCGTTCATCGACCTCAACGACAGCTTCCCCAGCGCCCAGGTCGACATGGTGCTGCGCGCCGCCGTGCTGAAACCGGCCGACGACAGCCCGTTCGTCAACGAGATCTTCTCGCCGCAGTACACTGACCTGGTGTTCAACCAGCCGGAGCTGGAGCGCGAGCGCCTGATCAACGAGTACCACAACACCAACTATTCGGTGGTGGACCTGAACCTGGTGGAGCGCATCTACTCGATCTTCTACCGCCAGAAAGTCTCCGGGCAGCCGCGCCACGGCTTCCTGTGCCGGCGCTCGATCGAGTCGGCCAAGGCCGACGCCAACGGTATCGAACTGGTGCTGCGCGACCTGGCCACCGGCGACACCGAGGTGCACCGCTACGACGCGATCATCCTGGCCACCGGCTACGAGCGCATCTCGCACCAGCAGATCCTCGCGCCGCTGGCCGAGTACCTGGACGAATACCAGGTGAACCGCGAATACCGCGTGCAGGCCGACCCGCGCCTGAAGGCGCCGGTGTTCATCCAGGGCTTCAGCCAGTCCAGCCATGGCCTGAGCGATACGCTGCTGTCGATTCTGCCGATTCGCGCGGAGGAGGTGGCGACGGCGCTGCATGAGAATCTCAAGTCGAGCTTTGATGGTGCGCCGGCGAAGACGGCCCAGCGCGCCACCGCCAGCAACGCTTGAGAGCCGCGCGCCGGCATAGGAATGCCGGCGCATTTTCTGCGCACCGCCGTAGCCGCTGCCGACAGGCTGCGCTGGCCGCCATGAACCCTGGAAATCTCCAGCGAGGCAGAGGGCCGGCGCAGCCTGGCGGCAGCGGCTACAGAGGTGCGTGAAGACTGCTTGACCAAGGAGCTTCAGTGTCTGATCGAACTCGATATGTGTGTGCAATAACCACGTGGTTGGCCATGCTGGGCGCAGGAACGGCCCAGGCGGATGCAACGGCAGGGCAGCGCGGGACGCTGCTGGAGGTGAAGGAGGTGGCGCGCTACAGCGCCGCGCAGATCAACCAGGCAACGGAAAGCCAAAGGACGTTCGTCGACAAGGTCGACTGCGGTGTGAAAGTGGTAGCGGTGCAATACCGCACCATCGGCGTCAAGGGCGAACCCGCCGACGCCTCCGCCGCGCTGGTGGTGCCCGACGGCGCCGCCTGCCAGCAACCAGCGCCCCTGCTGGGCTGGGCCCGCGGTACCGAAACCGATCGTCATCGCCAACAGGCGCAACTGGCCGCCGCTTCCGCCGGTTACCCTCTTAATTCCGTCTACGCCGCCCGTGGCTACGTGGTCATCGCCAGCGATTACCTGGGGCTGGGCAACTCCCACTATCCCTTCCACCCCTACCTGCACGCCGACTCAGAGGCCAGCACCATGGTCGACGCCTTGCGCGCGGCCAGGCTGGCCGGTGCGCAGCTGGGCGTGAGTTTCTCTGGCAAGGTGATGCTCGGCGGCTACTCCCAAGGCGGCCACGTGACCATGGCCACCCAGCGCGCCATCGAGCGCGACCACCTGGGCGAATTCAACCTGGTGGCCAGCGCGCCGATGTCCGGCGCCTATGACCTGCCGCACACCTTCCGCGAGTCGTGGAACGGCGTCACCAGTGCCGGGCCCAATCAGCTGTCGCCGTACCTGCTGGCCTATACGGTGCTGGGCATGCAGCGGGTGTACGGCAACCTCTATGGTCAGCCCGAGGAGGTGTTCAAGGCGCCTTATGCCCAGGCGGTGCAGGGTGCGTTTCCCGGGCCGCTGGGGCTGCGCGCGCTGATCGGCCAGGCGCCGTTCAATCAGCTGCGCTCAATCGATGATATGCGCCAACCCGGGTTCGCCAAGGCCTTTGTCGAGCAGCCGAACACGCCGTTCCAGCAGGACCTGGCGCGCAACAGCACCCTGGACTGGACTCCGCGTACGCCGATGATGCTGTGCGGCACCGACCGCGACGGCGTGGTGCCGTTCGACAACGCCGCACGGGCCCAGGCGGCGTTTGCCGGGCGCGGCGTGCAGGTGCCGGTGGTGAATGTGGACGAGGCAGTGCCGGCCAAGGCCACTGGGGCCCAGGCGCATATGATCTGGGCGTCGCTGGCCTGCTACAGCGCCATGCGCAAGATGCTCTTCGACCCGGCGCGCTGGGGCAGCGCGCTGTCGCTGGCGCGGGGCGCGGCCTTCAGCCTGCCATACCCGCTGCAGTGGCCGGCGAGTCGAGGTAGCTGATAAGCGAACCGTCGCCGGGGTGGCGCATCACGCCCATGGGAATGCCGTAGATGCGCTCCAGGGTCTCGCTCTGCATCAGCTCGGCGGGGCTGCCCTGGGCCAGCAGGCGGCCGCTGTGCAGGGCCAGCAGGTGGTCGCAGTAGCGCGCGGCCATGTTGACGTCGTGCAGCACCACCAGCACGCCCAGGCCCAGCTGGCGGCTGAGGTCGTGCACCAGCGACAGCACCTCCACCTGGTGGGCGATATCCAGCGCCGAGGTGGGCTCGTCCAGCAGCAGGAAGCGGCTGTTCTGCGCCAGCAGCATGGCCAGCCATACGCGCTGGCGCTCGCCGCCGGACAGCAGGTCCACCTGGCGTTCGGCAAAGGCGCTGATGTGGGTCAGCACCAGCGCCCGCTCCACCGCCGCGCGGTCTTCGTCGCTGAAGCGCCCCAGCGCGCCGTGCCACGGGTAGCGGCCAAAGCCCACCAGCTCGCGCACCGTGAGGTTGTCGGCGGCCGGCAGCTGCTGCGGCAGGTAGGCCACCTGCTGGGCGAAATCACGGTTGCCCCAGGCCGGCAGCGGCTTGCCGTCCAGCACAATCTCACCGCTGGCGGGCACCTGCTGGCGCGCCAGCAGCTTGATCAGCGTCGACTTGCCCGAACCGTTGTGGCCGATCAGGCCGATCATCTTGCCGTGGGGAATCTGCAGGTCCAGCGGTTGCAGCAAGGTGCGGCCAGGGACTTTGAAGCTGACGGAGCGCAATTCGAACATGAGGCTTCCACGATCGCTTGAAAAGGGCAGGGCACGACAGTAGTAAATTTGCTAATGCTTATCAATTGAATATTCCGTAGCAGCTGCCAAAGGCTGCGTCCCGCCCCATCACGGTCTGCCTGAGGAGCGCGTTGGGGCCGGACGCGGCCTAGGGGCCGCTGCTACGGGGCGGGGTTTGCGGGAAGATGGCGCGCATGCCGCGGCATTTGGGGTAGTCGCTGCAGCCCCAGAAGTTGCCGCCGGCGTTGCGGCCGGTGCGCGCCACCCGGATCACCATGGGTTTGCGGCAATGGGGGCAGGCGGGCGCCTTGGGTTGCGGCTCGACCATGGGGGGCGGCACTGGGGCAGCGGCAGGCTTGGGGGGCTGTACTGTCTGTTTTTGCGCTGCAGCAATCCAGCGCCGCAGCTGGCGGCCGTCCACCAGCTTGAGGTTGCGCCCGCTGGCGAACTCACGCGCGGGCTCGCTGAAACGGCCGCTGGTGATCACGAAACCACCCACCGCGCCTTCCGCGGCCATGGCCCCATACAGCTCGCGCACCACCGGCACACCCACCTGCAGCGTGCGCCAGTGCTTGCACTGCACCAGGTACTTCTCGCCCTCCTTGCGGGCGATCAGGTCCACACCACCATCGGGCCCGGCGCCGCCGCGTTCCTCGATGCTGAAGCCCTGGCGGCGCAACGCCTCGCCCACCAGCAGTTCGAATTCCTGCCAGGTGAAGTCGTTCACCGCTTGGCCGGTGTTCAACAGCTCGCGGCGTTTGCGACGGCCGAGGACCGAGGTGATGGCGCCGATGACGAAGATCAGTGGCAGCAGGAATTGGCCGAAGGTCGCCAGGGTTCTGAACAGGCTTTGGGTCATCACCGATTGCAGTTGCGCTGGGTCGCTGACCACCGTGATGGGCGCCGTGGCCACGCCGTGCAGGTACACGCCGGAGGCCACCGCCAGGATCAGGCTGGACCACCAGGGGAGCTTGCTGGCGAGGAAGATGAGGTCGTCGAAGGTGGAGGTTTTCTTGGCCATGTCCGTGGTCTGTTGGGGTGGGTGGTGTAGCCGCTGCCGCAGCCTGGCGGCAGCGGCTACGGGCGTCAAGTCGGTTTATCTCGGGTGGAGGTAGGGAAGCGTCCTACAGGGAAACCGGAAGTGGGTGGATATCGCGGAGTGGGGCGTGCGGGATAGGCTTTCCCTGCGGTCAAAGTGGCGGCGTTTAGCAACCAGGGTTTCCCCCGACCGCAATTCTGGATAGGGCAGATGTAACCCAAGGCATGGAAGGAACCACCTATGGTTAAGTACGGTAATTCCTGGGCTAGTTTTAATGAACAGCTGGACTACCTGGCCGAAAGGGGAATGATCATCACAGACAAAGCTGTGGCGGTGAGCTGGCTAAGCCGGGTAGGTTATTTTCGGTTGAGCGGGTACTGGTACGCATTACGCGACCACCGGGCTCATCAGCTTTCGCTCGAAGGGAAGGCCACGGCCACTGGCACGCCGGTGGACATCGATGTTTTCAGGCCGGGTGCCACTTTTCAGGATGCTGTTGATCTTTATGTTTTCGACAAGCAGTTGCGCCTATTGGCCTTGGATGCCCTGGAGCGCATTGAAATAGCGTTGAGGGTTGATATTGGTCATTACCTTGGCGGGCTTCATCCCTTCGCGCACACAAAGCCTGATCTTCTCCATCGGGAGTTCAGCGGCAGGATCAATCCCAGGACTGGAGCTAGCAGGCATCAGGATTGGATGCTACGCCATGAGCAATTGGTAAGTCGCTCGCGAGAGGACTTCATTCTCGCCTGCAAAGCCAGGTATGGATCGCAGCTACCGCTTTGGATAGCAGCAGAAGCTTGGGACTTTGGAACGATGTCCACGCTGTACGACGGTATGAGGGCATGCGACCAAGACGCGATCTCGTCCAAATACGGGATTTCAAACGGTCGGATCTTCGCTTCGTGGTTACGTAGTTTGAATTATCTACGCAACGTTTGTGCGCATCATAGCCGGTTGTGGAATCGAAATATTGTCGACCAGCCAAAGCTTCCCAAGGCGGCCGAGGTGCCATGGGTCACTCATTTTCTTGGGAAAGGGCATGCCTTGGCGCGGTGTTATTTGCTGCTGTGTGTCACTCGTCATTTGATTCAGGTGATATATCCGCGATCCAGTTGGCCGCAGCGAATGAAGCAGCAGTTGCAGGCGTTCCCACAGAGCCAAAGTATCGGTTCGAGAGAGGCGCGCATGGGGCTTCACGAGGGGTGGGAAGCATCGTGGTAAAAATGCCAGCCATTAAAAAACCCCTCAGCAGCAGCATCACGAAGTGACGTTGCCGAGAGGGGCCGTGTTGGATCTGATGGTAGAGGTCAACATGAACGAGGTCAATCTGCCCGCCCGGGGCAGTGTGTAACAAAAAGCCCCGGCTCTTGCGAGACCGGGGCTTTTTCATTCCTGGTACGGGCATCAAGTTGACAAGGTTGGTCTATCTGATGCGGTGGTAGGGAAGCGTCCTACAGCAAAACCGGAAGTGGGTGGATATCGCGGAGTGGGGCGTGCGGGATAGGCTTTCCCTGCCATGAAAATGGCCGGGTTTAGCGACCTGAATACCAGCAGAGCGTTATACGTGGCGGGTAATTATGCCTGCCGATCTAGCCCTGTACCGATGTCGGCAAAAGCTGCATCGGTTGCAAATGGAACAAGCATATGGAAATTGAAGTTGGTACCTCGTCTTGCCTTACCCCCACCGTTTTCCACCGCAACGAACGAATCCTCCGCATCCTGCTGATCAACGACCGTGCCTGGCTATGTGCCCAAGACCTGGGCCGGCTAATGGGCATTGGGCTGGTCGACCATCGTCTTGCCAAGCTGGACGCCGACCAGCAGTGCACGCTTACCCTGATGAGTGGCGGGCATGCGCGGGAGCGGGTGATGGTCAGTGACTGCGGGGCGTTTGCGTTGTTGGTATATCACCTGATTCCAGAGAACCGAGCGTTGCGGCGGTGGTTGAGTTGTGAGGTGTTGCCGTCGTTGCGGTCGAGCGCTCGTTAACCGCATACGCACCTTGTAACTATTGCCGCCAGGTCTACTCCACTCCAGCACGGCGTGGCGGGCGGCAGCTAAATCCCGAAAGCCGTTCGGGGGAATCCGGATTCGGCAGGCAATCCGAACGATGCAAAGGTGCACCCCGGCAGTGCTGGCTTGGTATCAATCAAGTCAGCTACCGAATTGATCCAATTCGAGCGTGGGGCGATCTTCTGCATCAGAAACCAGATGATGCAGACCAGACCATACAGCCGCGTCAACGCATTTCGATCCAGATTCAGCGCAGTGAAATAGGACTCGCTGGGAACTGCGGACAGCGGATTGGGAGAGACCTGGTTCCAGATACGAGTGTGATGGGCGCAGCGGTTTCTGAGCAGGTTTATCTCTTGCAGCCAACGCGCGAAGACTCGCGCGTCGCTGAGACCAAACCGTTCCAGGATCTGGTTTTGGTACGTGCCCTTCAGTATTTCGAAATAGCGAGAAAGCGCGCCGAAGTCCCAGGCTTCTACGGCGACCCAAAATGGGATTGGGCGCCCCGATCGACGATGCCACTCGATCGAGTCTTCCGTGCTGCGCTTTAGCAATACCTGTTGGTGAGTCGACCATTCGATCCATTTGTTCCTGACTTTGCCGCGCGATATGAAGTCATTGGCATGCTTGGGCTGGATGAATGTGGCATCGGTATAGGCCATGGGGTGGTGATAGCCCACTACATGAGCGATCACCGTTCCTCAAACGTTGTGCCCGTTGCGAATAGATTCTTGCGTAGCGGCTTGCCGGAAGCAGGGCATGATTTTGCCAGGCCCGTTCCAGCATCTCTGTCGAATTCGCGTGCCGGATACCAGTAACCGCTTAGGCGGTAGTAGCCTAACTGGGCGAGTTTTCGCTCTGCGCGGGCCGGGTCAGCCACGAGCATATTGCGCTCGGTAAGGAGGGTGACGAGGTCTGGATAGCTCCGGAAAGGTTTTGGAGTCAACAACTTCCATGTCTCCAGAAATAAGAAGGCCCGAACGTAATGCCGGACTAAGCCAGCACCAGAGGATCGGGCGCGATTGAAGAGAATAGTGCCGCCAGCCCCATTTTCCGTCAAGGAAAACTGGGTTACGAAAGATGACTGGCATCGGCTGACCTCAATGGTCAGAAAACACGAAAAAGCCCCGGCTCTTGCGAGACCGGGGCTTCTTGAATGGCCGTAACGCGCTTACACGTTAAAGCGGAAGTGCATCACATCGCCGTCCTTGACGATGTATTCCTTGCCTTCCAGGCGCCATTTGCCGGCTTCCTTGGTGCCCGCTTCACCGTTGTACTGGATGAAGTCGTTGTAGGCGATCACTTCGGCGCGGATGAAGCCTTTTTCGAAGTCGGTGTGGATCACGCCAGCGGCCTGTGGCGCGGTGGCGCCGACCTTGACGGTCCAGGCGCGGACTTCCTCGACGCCGGCGGTGAAGTAGGTCTGCAGGTTCAGCAGTTCGTAGCCGGCGCGGATCACGCGGTTCAGGCCAGGCTCTTCCAGGCCCAGGGCCTCGAGGAACATGTCCTTCTCTTCGCCGTCGTCCAGCTCGGCGATTTCGGCTTCGATCTTGTTGCACACCGGCACCACGATGGCGCCTTCTTCTTCGGCGATGGCGCGGACCACGTCCAGGTGCGGGTTGCCTTCGAAGCCGTCTTCGGCGACGTTGGCGATGTACATGACCGGCTTCGAGGTCAGCAGGTGGAAGCCGCGGATGACCGCCTTCTCGTCAACACCCATGTTCTTCATCAGGCTGCGCGCAGGCTTGCCGTCGGTGAAGTGGGCGATCAGTTGCTCCAGCAGGCCTTTCTGGACCACGGCGTCCTTGTCGCCACCCTTGGCGTTGCGCGCAACCTTCTGCAGTTGCTTCTCGCAGCTGTCCAGGTCGGCGAAGATCAGTTCCAGGTCGATGATCTCGATGTCGCGCTTGGGGTCGACGCTGTTGGAGACGTGAATCACGTTCTCGTCTTCGAAGCAGCGGACCACGTGGGCGATGGCGTCGGTTTCGCGGATGTTGGCCAGGAACTTGTTGCCCAGGCCTTCACCTTTCGAGGCGCCGGCCACCAGGCCTGCGATGTCGACGAATTCCATGGTGGTCGGCAGGATGCGCTTGGGGTTGACGATGGCAGCCAGGGCAGCCAGGCGCGGGTCCGGCATCGGCACGATACCGCTGTTGGGCTCGATGGTGCAGAAGGGGAAGTTCTCGGCCGCGATACCCGATTTGGTCAGGGCGTTGAACAGTGTGGACTTGCCGACGTTGGGCAGGCCGACGATACCGCAATTGAAACCCATGGTGATTCCCTCTTCGTGGAGTCAGGCCTTTTGGCTGTGCAGGTTTTTCATCGCGCGATTCCACTCGCCGGCGAAGATATCCGGCAACACGCCGAGGGCAAAATCGATACTGGCGTCCAGTTTGTCCTGCTCGGCGCGTGGCGCCCGGCCCAGGACAAAGTTGGATACCTGACTGGCCACACCCGGGTGGCCAATGCCAAGCCGCAGACGGTGGAAGCCGTTGTTGTTGCCCAGCTGCGCGATGATGTCGCGCAAGCCGTTGTGCCCGCCATGGCCGCCGCCCAACTTGAGCTTGGCGACGCCGGGGGGCAGGTCGAGTTCGTCGTGGGCCACCAGAATGGCGTCTACCGGAATGCGGAAGAAATTCGCCAATGCCGCCACGGCCTGGCCGCTACGGTTCATGTAGGTGGTGGGGATCAACAGGCGAACATCATGGCCCTGATGGCTGAAACGCGCCGTCAGGCCGAAATACTTGCGATCGGCTACCAGGCTGACGCCTTGTTTGGCAGCGATGCGCTCAACGAAAAGAGCCCCTGCGTTATGCCGGGTCTGTTCGTATTCCTGGCCAGGGTTTCCCAGGCCAACGATCAGTTGAATGGCGGTCACGACAGGGGCTCTTCCTTGGAATCGAATTGAACATCGCCACCGGGCTGGCCGGTGGCATGAGGGGACGAGGTCGGTTGTGTAAACTTCGCGATCTCGTCCGCTTATGCTACCGCGATGTCATTACAACTCCGGCGTGCCGAGTAAAATTACTCTGCAGCGCCTTCAGCTTCTGGAGCTACACGTGGAGCGTGGACGTTGGCAACAGCCAGGTCGTTGCCGTGAGCCAGGGCTACGAACTCAACGCCTTTAGGGGCCTTGAGGTCGGACAGGTGAACGATCGAACCGATTTCGGCGTTGGCCAGGTCGACTTCGATGAACTCAGGCAGGTCCTTGGCTTCGCAGGAAACTTCGATCTCGTTGACAACGTGGGAGATCTCGCCGCCTTTCTTCACTGGAGCTTCTTCGTTGACGAAGTGCACAGGAACGATAGCGGTCAGTTTCTGGCCAGCAACAACGCGGACGAAGTCAGCGTGCATGATGAACTGCTTGGCTGGGTGACGCTGCATGGCCTTGACCACGACGTTTTGCTTGGTGCCGTCAACGTTCAGTTCGATAACGTGGCTGAAAGCAGCTTCGTTTTCGAACAGCTTGGCGATTTCTTTAGCCAGGATGCTTACGGATTCAGCTTCTTTGTCGCCACCGTAGATTACGGCTGGGACTTGGGCGGCGAGACGACGCAGGCGGCGGCTCGCACCTTTCCCCAGGTCGGTACGCGCTTGGGCGTTCAGGATGAAATCAGTCATTTTACATCTCCAAAATAGCCATGCCCGGGTAACGTTTGCGACCAGCGTCAAACCGGGATGGGCAAAAAAGCCCCGCCCCAACGGAAGTGTTGGGGCGGGGCGCTTTTCGTCAACGAGGTGTTCGCAGGGCAGGGCCCTTAGCGGAACATCGCGCTGATCGATTCTTCATTGCTGATGCGGCGGACCGCCTCGGCAACTACCGGTGCGATATCCAGTTGACGGATACGTACACAGGCTTGTGCTGCAGCGGACAGCGGGATGGTGTTAGTGACCACCAGCTCGTCCAGCACGGAATTTTCAATGTTCTCGATCGCCCGGCCCGACAGCACAGGGTGTGTGCAGTAGGCAAAGACCTTGGCAGCGCCATGCTCTTTCAGGGCTTTCGCCGCGTGGCACAGGGTGCCGGCGGTGTCGACCATGTCATCGACCAGAATACAGGTACGCCCTTCGACGTCGCCGATGATATGCATCACTTCGGAGTGATTGGCTTTCTCACGGCGCTTGTCGATGATACCCAGATCAACGCCCAGGGACTTGGCAACAGCACGTGCACGCACGACGCCGCCGATGTCCGGGGACACGATCATCAGGTTCTCGAAGCGTTGATCCTCGATGTCATCCACCAATACTGGGGAGCCGTAGATGTTATCTACCGGAATATCGAAGAAACCCTGGATTTGGTCAGCATGCAGATCCACCGTGAGAACACGGTCGATCCCCACCACGGTGAGCATGTCAGCGACGACTTTCGCGCTGATGGCAACACGTGCGGAACGCGGGCGGCGATCCTGGCGGGCATAACCAAAGTAAGGAATCACCGCAGTGATTCGGGACGCTGAGGAGCGGCGGAAGGCATCGGCCATCACAACCAGTTCCATCAGGTTATCGTTCGTCGGAGCGCAAGTCGGCTGAATGATAAAGACGTCCTTACCGCGGACGTTTTCATTAATCTCAGTGCTGATTTCGCCGTCGGAGAACTTACCGACAGAGACATCACCCAGTGGGATATGCAGCTGACGTACTACACGCCGAGCCAGATCGGGGTTAGCGTTCCCCGTAAAGACCATCATCTTGGACACGCGCAGTACCTGCCGGCTGAGGGTATACCTGGATGAGTATAAGGAAAATGGCAGGGGCGGCTGGATTCGAACCAACGCATGGCAGGATCAAAACCTGCTGCCTTACCGCTTGGCGACGCCCCTGTATCTGTTGCTACGAGTGCCCAGCACTCGTTTCCTGTGACAGACTCTGTAGTTTGCGGTGCAACATTGAGATGTTGCTGCCTTTGGCTACAAACCCTGTAAGGGTATCTGCAAGAAGGTGCGAAACTCTATCAGCTTCCGCTTTGCTTGGGAAGGCCCCAAACACACAACTTCCAGTTCCGGTGAGTCGTCCATCACCAAATTTCTTCAGTGAATTCAAGGCGTTAAGTACTTCTGGATAACGTCTTGTGACTACCGCTTCGCAGTCATTTCTGCTGTTTCCCTTGGGAACGGGGCGCACTTTAATGGGAAGTGAATCGCGTGTCAACAACGGATCTGAAAAAATTTCTGCTGTACTAACAGAGACTTGCGGGACGAGCACCAGGTACCAGGGTTCCTCGGGCTCGGCCGGGGTAAGGATTTCGCCCACGCCCTCGGCGAACGCCGCGTGCCCGCGGACGAAAACCGGTACGTCGGCGCCCAGGGAAAGGCCCAGCTCGGCCAGGCGGTCGATGCCGGCGCCGGTGTTCCACAAATGGTCCAGGCCCAGCAGGGTGGTGGCGGCGTCGGAACTGCCGCCGCCGATGCCGCCGCCCATGGGCAGCACTTTATGCAGCCAGATGTCGGCGCCCAGCGCGGTGCCGGTCAGCGCCTGCAGCTTGCGCGCGGCTTTCACGATCAGGTTGCTGTCGTGGGGCACGCCCTCGATGTCGGTGTGCAGGCGGATCTCGCCGTCCTGGCGCACGGCGAATTGCAGTTCGTCGCCGTGGTCGAGGAATTGGAACAGGGTCTGCAGTTCGTGGTAGCCGTCGGCGCGGCGGCCCAGGATGTGCAGCATCAGGTTGAGCTTGGCCGGGGCGGGCAGGGTCAGGCGTGGCTGGGTCATGTCAGTGCCCCAGCTGCCGTGGCTGCCAGGACTTGACCACCAGGGTCACGTCCAGGTCCTGGCCGTGCAGCTTGATGCGCTCGGGCAGGGCGTAGCCGTTCTGTTCGGTGTAGCTGAGGTATTCGACGCTCCAGCCATCCTGTTCCAGGCTGGCCAGGCGGCTGTCGCCGTCCAGGGTCAGCTTGCTCTTGGTGTCCGGGGCGGGCAGGCCGCGCACCCACCACACCAGGTGCGACACCGGCAGGTTCCAGCCCAGCTGTTCGCCCAGCAGTTGCTCGGGGGTGGCTGCTTCATAGCGGCCCTGGTTGGCGACTTCCAGCACCACCTGGCCCGGGCGCCCGGTCAGGCGCGCGGCACCGCGGCCCAGCGGGCCGGACAGGCGAATGTCGTAGTAGTCCTGGCGTTGCAGCCAGAACAGGGTGCCGCTGCCCGAGTCCTTGGGCGCGCGGATGCCGACCTTGCCGTCGATCTGCCAGCCGTCCAGCTGGGTCAGTTGCGCCTTGTGGGCGCTCCATTGTTGCGGGTTGCCCTGGCCCTGCAGGGCCTCGCGGGAACCGAAGCCGGCACAGCCGGCGAGCAGGGCGATCAGGCTGAAGGTGATGACGTGGCGCAAAAACATAAGGTTATAGAGTCTCGGATCCGGTCAGGCGCAGCACGGTGGCGCGCAGGGTAGGGCTCTCGGCGGGTTCTTTCAGGTACTTGGCCCAGACTTCGCGGGCTTCGCGCTGCTTGCCGTTGGCCCACAGCACTTCGCCCAGGTGGGCGGCCACTTCCTGGTCGGGGAAGGCGGCCAGGGCCTGGCGCAGCAGGCGCTCGGCTTCGTTGAGGTTGCCCAGGCGGTAGTTGACCCAGCCCAGGCTGTCGAGCACGGCGGGGTCGTCGGGGTTGATGCTGTGGGCGCGCTCGATCAGCTGCTTGGCCTCGGCGTAGCGCGTGGTGCGGTCCGACAGGGTGTAGCCCAGGGCGTTGAGGGCCATGGCGTTGTTCGGCTCGCGCTTGATGATGGCGCGCAGGTCGGCCTCCATCTGCTGCAGGTCGTTGCGTTTTTCCGCGAGCATGGCGCGGGTGTACAGCAGGTTCAGGTCGTCGGGGTAGAGCGTCAATGCCTTGGCCAGCAATTGCCAGGCGGCGTCCTGCTGGTTGTTGTTGGCCAGGGTCTCGGCCTCCACCAGGTACAGCTGGATGGCGTAGTCGGGTTGGGCTTCGCGGGCGGCGGCCAGGCGTTTGCGCGCCTCGTCGACGCGGCCGCTGGCCATCAGGATGTCGGCCTGGCGCAGCTGGGCGGGCAGGTAGTCGTTGCCGCCACCGACCTGGGCGTATTCCTCGAGGGCGCCCTGCGGGTCGCCTTTTTCCTCGGCGATGCGGCCCAGGTTCAGGTGCGCGGAGTCGACGTGGGCGCCGCGGTCCACCAGCTCGTGCAGGTAGTCGGCGGCCTCGTCCCAGGCCTTGGCTTCCAGGCACACCAGCGCCAGGGAGTAGCGCAGCTCGTCGTCCTCGGGGTACTGCTGCACCAGGCTGGCGAACTGCACCTTGGCGTCGGCCATGCGGTTCTGTTCCACCAGCATGCGCGCGTAGGTCAGGCGCAGGCGCTTGTCGTCAGGGTATTTGCGCAGGCTTTTTTCCAGCAGCGGCACCGCTTCCTTGCCGCGGTCCAGCAGTTGCAGCAGGCGCGCGTGCAGCAGGATAGGGGCGATTTCGCCGTCCTGCGGCGGGTTCTTCTCCAGCAGCGTCAGCGCACCCTGGTTGTCGCCGTCCTGTTGCAGCAGCAAGGCCTTGCCGAACAGCAACTGGCTGTTGCGTGGGTACTTCACCAGCAGCCGGTCGAAACTTTGCAACAGGCCATTGCGGGTGTCCTGGTCGGTGTCGGCGGCCGACAGCGCGAGGAAATCGAAATGGGTGTCGCCCTGGCCCTGCAGGACTTTTTCCATGTACACCATGGATTCGTCGTAACGGCCATTGCGCGCCAGCTGGATGGCCGCGGTGCGTTGGGCGTCCAGATCGGCAGGGGCGTTTTTCGCCCACATCAGCGCCGTGTCCAGGGCGGCCTGGTCGGCGCCCACGTACTCGGCAATGCGGTACGCACGTTCGGAAACGCCGGGGTCACCGGTCTTGCGCGCCTGATCCACGTAGTTGTCCAGGGCGATGTCGAAGCGGTTGCGCTGGCCGGCCAGCTCCGCCGTCAACAGGCTGAAGACCGTGTCTTCAGTGAACGAGCCATACACCACCGGTTTCTCGGCAGGCTTTGGAGTGCTGTCCTGGACGGCAGCGGCGTCTTGTGGCTTGCCGGGGTGCCAGGCCTGGCAACCATTGAGCAAGACAAAAGCAAGGAACAACGCGGAGGATCTATTCATAGGGAGTTTTGGCGACTTACCTGCGGTCGGATCATCATGACACAAGCCTGTGGGCAAACCCATAAGCGATGGCACCTGCGGGGGCAGACTATTAGGACAATAGACTGCGGTAGTTGTTCTGGGGCGGACTAAGTAGGACAATTGTCGGCTTATCGACATCATCAGCGACCTTGAATGGCCTTCCTTGCCCTCGGTATCAACCATAAGACTGCCTCGGTGGATGTGCGCGAACGCGTGGCTTTCACCCCCGAGCAGCTGGTCGAAGCCTTGCAGCAGCTCTGCCGCCTGACCGACAGCCGCGAAGCTGCGATCCTCTCTACCTGCAACCGTAGCGAGCTTTATATAGAACAGGACCACCTGGCCGCAGAGACTGTGCTGCGCTGGCTGGCCGACTATCACAAGCTCAGCTACGACGAATTGCGTGCCAGTGCCTACGTGCACGAGGACGACGCGGCCGTGCGCCACATGATGCGCGTGGCCTCGGGCCTCGACTCGCTGGTGCTGGGCGAACCGCAGATCCTCGGGCAGATGAAGTCCGCCTATGCCGTGGCCCGCGAGGCAGGTACCATTGGCCCGCTGCTGGGCCGGTTGTTCCAGGCCACGTTCAGTGCCGCCAAGCAGGTGCGCACCGACACCGCCATCGGCGAGAACCCGGTGTCGGTGGCGTTCGCCGCAGTAAGCCTGGCCAAGCAGATATTCAGCGATTTGCAGCGCAGCCAGGCGCTGCTGATCGGCGCCGGCGAGACCATTACCCTGGTCGCGCGGCACCTGCACGAGCAGGGCGTGAAGCGCATCGTGGTGGCCAACCGGACCCTGGAGCGTGCTAGCACCCTGGCCGCGCAGTTCGGTGCCCATGCGGTGTTGCTGTCCGACATCCCGCAGGAACTGGTCAACAGCGACATCGTCATCAGCTCCACTGCCAGCCAGTTGCCGATCCTGGGCAAGGGCGCGGTGGAAAGCGCGCTGAAGCTGCGCAAGCACAAGCCGATCTTTATGGTCGACATCGCCGTACCGCGCGATATCGAGCCAGAAGTCGGCGAGTTGGACGACGTTTACCTGTACAGCGTCGACGACCTCCACGACGTGGTGGCCGAGAACCTCAAGAGCCGCCAGGGCGCTGCCCAGGCCGCCGAGCAACTGGTCAGCGGTGGCGTCGACGATTTCATGGCGCGCCTGCGCGAGTTGGCGGCGGTGGACGTGCTCAAGGCGTACCGCCAGCAAAGCGAGCGCCTGCGCGACGAAGAATTGCAAAAGGCCCAGCGGTTGCTGGCCAATGGCAGCAGTGCCGAGGAAGTGCTGGTGCAACTGGCCCGCGGGCTGACCAATAAATTGCTGCATGCGCCGAGCGTGCAGCTTAAAAAGCTGTCTGCCGAAGGCCGCCTCGATGCGCTGGCCATGGCCCAGGAACTCTTTGCCCTCAACGAGGGCCCCACGGATAAACCCCCGCAATGAAAGCGTCACTGCTCAATAAACTGGACACGATCCAGGATCGTTTCGAGGAACTGACCGCCCTGTTGGGCGACGCCGAGATCATTTCCGATCAGGCCCGTTTCCGCGCCTTCTCCCGTGAATACGCGGAGCTGGAGCCGATCGTGGCCGGCTACCAGGCCTGGTGCAAGGTGCAGGACGACCTGGAAGGCGCCCAGGCGCTGCTCAAGGACAGTGACCCCGACATGCGCGAGATGGCCGTCGAGGAAGTGCGCGAAGCCAAGGAGCAACTGCAGGTGCTGGAAGGCGACCTGCAGCGCATGCTGCTGCCCAAGGACCCCAACGACAGCCGCAACGTGTTCCTCGAGATCCGCGCCGGCACCGGTGGCGACGAGGCGGCGATCTTCTCCGGCGACCTGTTCCGCATGTATTCGCGCTACGCCGAGAAGCGTGGCTGGCGGGTCGAGATCCTCTCGGAGAACGAGGGTGAGCACGGCGGCTATAAAGAGGTGATCGCCCGGGTCGAGGGCGAGAACGTCTACGGCAAGCTGAAGTTCGAGTCCGGTGCCCATCGCGTGCAGCGTGTGCCGGAAACCGAGTCCCAGGGCCGTATCCACACCTCGGCCTGCACCGTGGCCGTGCTGGCCGAACCCGATGAGCGCGTGGCCATCGAGATCAACCCGGCCGACCTGCGCGTCGACACCTTCCGCTCCTCGGGCGCCGGCGGCCAGCACGTCAACACCACCGACTCGGCCATCCGTATCACCCACTTGCCCACCGGCACGGTGGTGGAATGCCAGGAAGAGCGCTCGCAGCACAAGAACCGTGCGCGCGCCATGGCCTGGCTGTCGGCCAAGCTCAACGACATGCAGACCAGCGCCGCGGCCAACGCCATCGCCAGCGAGCGCAAGCTGCTGGTGGGCTCGGGCGACCGCTCCGAGCGCATCCGTACCTACAACTTCCCGCAGGGCCGGGTGACCGACCACCGTGTCAACCTGACCCTGTATTCCCTGGACGAAATCATGGCCGGTGGTGTCGACGCGGTGATCGAACCGCTGCTGGCCGAATACCAGGCGGATCAACTTGCGGCATTGGGTGAGTAAATGACGATCATTGCCAGTCTGCTCAGAAGCGCCGAACTGCCGGAGTCCCCGACGGCGCGCCTGGACATCGAATTGCTGCTGGCGGCGGCCCTGGGCAAGAACCGCAGCTACCTGCACACCTGGCCGGAGCGCATCGTCACCACCGAGGCGGCGGCCACCTTCGACAGCTACCTGCAACGGCGCCGCCAGGGCGAGCCGGTGGCCTACATCCTCGGCCAGCAGGGCTTCTGGAAGCTGGACCTGGAAGTGGCGCCGCACACGCTGATCCCGCGGCCCGACACCGAGCTGCTGGTGGAAACGGCCCTGGAACTGCTGCCCGCCACGCCAGCCAAGGTGCTCGACCTGGGCACCGGCACCGGCGCCATCGCCCTGGCCCTGGCCAGCGAGCGCGGTGGCTGGCAGGTGACCGCGGTGGACCGCGTGGCCGAGGCCGTAGCCCTGGCCGAGCGCAACCGAGAGCGCCTGCGGCTGGGCAACGTGCGGGTGCTGGAAAGCCACTGGTTCGGCGCGCTGCAGGGCGAGCGTTTCCAGATGATCATCAGCAACCCGCCGTACATCCGCGCCGCCGACCCGCACCTGGTGGCGGGCGACGTGCGTTTCGAGCCGGCCAGCGCGCTGGTGGCCGGCGACGATGGCCTCGACGACCTGCGCACCATCATTGCCCAGGCGCCGGCCCACCTGGAGGCCGGTGGCTGGCTGCTGCTGGAACACGGCTACGACCAGGCCGCCGTCGTGCGCGAGCTGCTGGCCAAGCATGATTTCGAACAGATCGAGAGCCGCGAAGACCTCGGCGGCCACGAACGCATCACCCTCGGGCGCCTGGCATGCTGAGCGACGAGGAACTGCTGCGCTACAGCCGCCAGGTACTGCTGTCCCAAGTGGACATCGACGGCCAGTTGAAACTCAAGGCCAGCCGCGCGCTGATCGTCGGCCTGGGTGGCCTCGGCTCGCCCGTGGCCCTGTACCTGGCGGCCGCCGGGGTGGGTGAGCTGCACCTGGCCGACTTCGACACCGTGGACCTCACCAACCTGCAGCGCCAGGTGTTGCATGACACCTCCACCGTGGGCATGAGCAAGGTCGATTCGGCCCTGCAACGCCTGGAGGCGATCAACCCCAAGGTCAAGCTGGTGGCCCACCGCGCGGCGCTGGATGAAGATTCACTGGCCGCCGCCGTGGCGGCGGTGGACCTGGTGCTGGACTGCTCCGACAACTTCGGCACCCGCGAGGCGGTCAACGCCGCGTGCGTGGCAGCCGGCAAGCCATTGGTCAGCGGCGCCGCCATCCGCCTCGAAGGGCAACTGTCGGTGTTTGACCCGCGCCGCCCGGAAAGCCCGTGTTACCACTGCCTGTACGGCCACGGCAGCGAGGCCGAACTGACCTGCAGCGAGGCTGGCGTGGTCGGCCCGCTGGTGGGCCTGGTGGGCAGCCTGCAAGCCCTGGAAGCCTTGAAACTGCTGGCCGGTTTCGGCGACCCGCTGGTGGGCCGCCTGCTGTTGGTGGACGCCCTGGGCAGCCGCTTCCGTGAGCTGCGGGTCAAGCGCGACCCGGCGTGCAGCGTCTGTGGCCCGGCCCGTGGCTGAAGCGCCGGTCGGGGTCTTCGATTCCGGCGTCGGCGGGCTGTCGGTGCTCGGTGAAATCCGCGCCCTGTTGCCCCACGAATCCCTGCTGTACGTGGCCGACTGCGGCCACATTCCCTACGGCGAGAAGTCCCCAGCGTTCATTCGCGAGCGCTGCGTGGCCGTGGCCGAGTTCTTCCGCGAGCAGGGCGCCAAGGCCCTGGTGCTGGCCTGCAACACCGCCACGGTGGCGGCGGTGGCGGACCTGCGCGAACGCTACCCCGACTGGCCCATCGTGGGCATGGAACCGGCGGTGAAACCTGCCGCCGCGGCCACCCGCAGCGGCGTGGTGGGCGTGCTGGCCACCACGGGCACCCTGCAGAGCGCCAAGTTCGCCGCGCTGCTGGACCGCTTTGCCAACGACGTGAAGGTGGTGACCCAACCCTGCCCGGGCCTGGTGGAGCTGATCGAGACCGGCCAGTTGCACAGCGATGCCCTGCGCACCTTGCTGCAGCACTACGTGACGCCGCTGCTGGCCGCTGGCTGCGACACGCTGATCCTGGGCTGCACGCACTACCCCTTCCTCAAGCCGCTGTTGCGGGAAATGATCCCCGGCAACGTTATCCTCATTGATACCGGCGCCGCCGTGGCCCGCCAACTGCAGCGCCTGCTGGACCAGCGCGGCCTGCTGGCGGCTGGCCCGGCCACCCCCGCGCACTTCTGGACCAGCGGTGATCCCCAGCACTTCCAGAATATCCTGCCTATGCTTTGGGAAAAATCTGACATTGTTAGTGGATTTGTACGATAAATAATCGTACAAACTCCTAATGTGGCGATGAACCATCATCGATGTCCGGATTTCTATAGTTTCGTCATTCAAGACGTATAAAACCAAAAAACGGCATTAGACATAGGATGTTCCTGATGAAGAAACTGTTCGGCTTGGCTGCGCTTGCAGCGTTTACCCTGGGACAGAGCATGGCAGCACACGCACTGGATGGTTCGGTGTCGGTGGGGACCACGGGGGAGGGCTCGATGGTCTACCGCCTGGGGCTGCAGTCGGATTGGGACCAGAGCTGGTTCCAGACCAGCACCGGGCGCCTGACCGGCTACTGGGACGGCGGCTACACCTACTGGACTTCGTCCAACCGTGGCCCGTCGAACAACACCCTGTCGTTCGCCCCGGTGTTTCGCTATGAATTCGATGGCGGTGCGGTGAAGCCGTTCGTCGAGGCCGGTATTGGCGTGTCGGTGTTCTCGAAGTTGCAGATCGATGACAACAAGCTGGGCACTTCCTTCAACTTCGAAGACCGCATCGGCTTCGGCCTGCGCTTCGCGGGCAATCAGGAAGTGTCGATTCGCGCGATCCATTATTCCAACGGCGGCATCAAGGAACCGAACGACGGTATCCAGGCCTATTCGATCAATTATCGGATGCCGTTGGGGTTCTGATCGGTTTGCGGCCGGACGCCGCCTTCGGCAGCTGCTACGGGCTTGCGTAGCAGCGGCCGCAGGCCGCGTCAGCGGTTAGCCCGGCGTTGCAGCCCAACGAACACCGCCGCCCACAGCACCCCCAACCCCAGCATCGTCGGCACCAGCCCATACGGAAACCCCACTCCCGCCATCCGTCCGCCAGCGTAATACGACAGCGGCCCTGCCACCGCGCCCAACCCCGCCGCCAGCCACCAGGGCCGGGCCGTCCAGGCCAGGCAATGGCGCAGGGTGGTGGCCAGCAACGGCCACAGCAGGGCCAGCCACATGGGCAACAGCCTGCCATTGGGGTGAAAGTCGTAGACGTCCAGCCACATCAGGCCGCTGTCCAGCGCCACGCCCAGCACGAACGCCTCGACCATCAGGCGCCCGTCGCCGTGCCAGCACCAGTGCCCGACCAGAATCACCAGCACCACGATCAACCAACCGCTGTTGCCGCCCAGTACGCAGGCCAGCCAGCCGGCCTGGAACAGCACGGCGTTGGCCAGCTTCTCAAGCATCGAAGCGCCCGAGCAGCGGCTGCGGTTGCGCCGCCGGCTTGGCCAGCAGCAGTTGCGCGGTGCCGATGGTGCGCTCCAGGAAGCCGCCCTCGCAGTAGCACAGGTAGAACTCCCACAGGCGCAGGAAATACTCGTCGTAGCCCAGTTCACGCAGGCGGTTGTGGGCGCGGCGGAAGTTGTCGTGCCACAGGCGCAGGGTGCGCGCGTAGTGCAGGCCGAAGTCTTCCATGTGCAGCAGGTTCATGTCGGTGTCGCGGCCGACGATCTGCAGCATCGCCTGCACGGAAGGCAGCGCGCCGCCGGGGAAGATGTAGCGCTGGATGAAATCGACGCTGTGCCGCGCCTGCTCGTAGCGCTGCTCGCGAATGGTGATGGCCTGCAGCAGCATCACCCCGTCGGGCTTGAGCAGCGCCGCGCATTTCTGGAAGTAGGTGGGCAGGAAACGGTGGCCCACGGCCTCGATCATCTCGATGGACACCAGCTTGTCGTAGCTGCCGGTCAGGTCGCGGTAGTCGGACAGCAGCAGGGTCACGCGGTCTTGCAGGCCCTGGGCCTCGATGCGCTGGCGGGTGTAGTCGTACTGCTCTTTCGACAGCGTGGTGGTGGTCACCCGGCAGCCGTAGTGGCTGGCCGCGTACAGCGCCATGCTGCCCCAGCCGGTGCCGATTTCCAGCAGGTGGTCGCCGGGGGTCAGCGCCAGTTTCTGGCAGATGCGTTCCAGCTTGTTCAGCTGCGCCTGTTCCAGGCTGTCGTCGGTGCGGGTGAACTGCGCGGCCGAATACATCATGGTCGGGTCGAGGAATTGCTCGAACAGGTCATTGCCCAGGTCGTAGTGGGCGGCGATGTTCTTCTGCGAGCCCTTGCGGGTGTTGCGGTTGAGCCAGTGCAGGCCACGCACCAGCGGCCGGCTGAGGCGCGCCAGTCCGCCCTCCATGGCGTCCAGCACGTCGAGGTTGCTGACAAACACGCGAATTACCGCGGTCAGGTCCGGGCTGGTCCAGTAGCCGTGGATAAAGGCTTCGCCGGCGCCGATGGAGCCGCCGCTGGCCACCAGCCCCCAGGCCGAGGCGTCCTGCACGTGAATTTCTCCCACCAGCGGCGAGGCAGGGTTGCCGAACCGCAGGTGCTCGTCGCCTTCCACCACCAGCAACTGGCCGTGGCGCAGCGAGTTCAGTTGCCGCAGCACGCCACGGCGCAGCAAAGCGCTGGTCATGCCGTAAGTGCTGAACGGTGTGGCCTTGGCCTCGAAACTATTCATGGCGTCGTTCCTTTGCGTGGGCGGTGGCGGCGCGATATGAACCCTGCGCGCGACTGTGGTTGACGATGGGAATGCGTTTAAGCGCCAGGCGCAGGGCCTGCCAGTAGATGGCCAGGCAGGTCTTGGCGGTCATCCAGGGAAACGCCAGCAGTTGGCGATGCAGGTTGCCGCGGCTCATGGCGTGGCGGTGCAGGGTCAAGGTGGCGTCGAAGACCTTGGTCTCGCCCTGCCAGTCGGCCATGTGCACGCCCAGGCGCTGCGCCGGGGGGCTGAAGCTCATGCGGTATTCCAGGTCGCGGGGCAGGAACGGCGAGACGTGGAAGGCCTTGGCCACGGCGAAGTGCTGGAAACCTTCGCCCTCGGCCGGCAGCACGTAGTGATAGCGCTCGCGCCAGGGGGTGTTGGTAACCTCGCAGAGGATGGCCACCAGCTGCTCCTGGGCGTTGAAGCAGTAGAAGAAACTGACCGGGTTGAACGCCAGGCCGAAGCTGCGCGCCTGGGTCAGCAGGCGGATCGCGCCGTCGGGGCTGAAGCCCAGGGCCCGCGCCACGCACTGGCGCACGGCGTCGGCCAGGGGCTGGCCGCTGGCGGTGTGTTCGCGCAGGTAGTCGCTTTCGCGAAAGGCGAACGGGGCCCAGCGGCTGTGCCCTGCCAGCGGCGACAGCCCCAGCACCTGGGCCTGCTCGGCCAGGTCCAGGTACAGCAGGCCGATGCGGTAGCGGAACTGGTGGCCGCGCGGGGCGAACCGCCGGTGGCTGACCCAGCCGCTGTACAGGGCGCTGTTCATAACGCCTGCCCGAACGCGTGAGCCACGCGCAGGGCGCTGGTGACCCCGTCTTCGTGGAAGCCGTTGGCCCAGTAGGCGCCGCAATAGTAGGTGTGCTGCACGCCGTGCAGTTCCTGCCAGCGCGCCTGCGCGGCCATGCCGGCCAGGCTGTATTGCGGGTGGGCGTAGGTGTAGCGCGCCAGCACTTGGGCCGGGTCGATGGCGGCGCTCTGGTTGAGGCTGACGCAGAAGGTGGTGGGGCCTTGCAGGCCTTGCAGGATGTTCATGTCGTAGGTGACGGCGGCGGCCTGGCCGCTGCCGTCGAGGCGGTAGTTCCAACTGGCCCAAGCCAGGGGCCGGGTGGGCAGCAGACGGGTGTCGGTGTGCAGCACCACATCGTTGTCGGCGTAGGGCAGGGCGCCGAGGATCTGTTGCTCGGCCTCGCTGGGCGCAGCCAGCAGCGCCAGGGCCTGGTCGCTGTGGCAGGCGAACACCACCTTGTCGAACCGCTCGGCGCCACGCGGGCTGTGCAGGGTCACGCCGTCGGCGTCACGTTCCACGCGGCTGACGGCGCAGTCCAGGTGAATATGCTCGGCGAAGCCTGCGGTGAGCGGCGCGATGTAGCGGCTGGAGCCACCTTCCACCACGAACCACTGCGGCCGGTGGGTGACCGAGAGCAGGCCGTGGTTCTTGAAGAAACGCACGAAGAACTGCAGCGGAAAACCCAGCATGTCCTGCAGCGACATGGACCAGATGGCCGCGCCCATGGGCACGATGTAGTGATTGATGAAACGCTGGCCGTAGCCCTTGGTGCGCAGGTACTGGCCCAGGGTGGTCTGTGCGGTGATGCGGTGGCTGGCAAGGTCGGCCACGGCTTCGCGGTTGAAGCGCAGGATGTCCTTGAGCATGCCCCAGAAGCCGGGGGAGACCAGGTTGCCGCGCTGGGCGAACAGGCTGTTGAGGTTGTTGCCGTTGTATTCCAGGCCGCTACCCGGGTCGCTGACCGAGAAACTCATCTCGGTGGCCTTGAAGGGCACGCCCAGTTGGTCCAGCAGGGCAATGAAGTTGGGGTAGGTCCACTCGTTGAAGACAATGAAGCCGGTATCGATCGCGTAGTGCCGGCCCTGGTGCTCGATGTCCAGGGTATGGGTGTGCCCGCCGATCCACGAGGAGGCTTCGAACACCTCCACCTGGTGCTCACGGCTGAGCAGATAGGCGCAGGTCAGGCCGGCGATGCCGCTGCCGATCACGGCGATTTTCATCAGTTGTCCCCTTCCAGTGGGTTCGGGCGCACCATGCGCTTGCCGATGATCAGCTTGAGCCGCGCCGGCAGCCGTGACAGCGGCCACAGGGCGGTCATGAACAGCGCCGGGAAGGCGATTTCCAGCGGCCGCTTGTCCAGGCGCTCGACGATGTGTCGGGCGGCCTCTTCGGCGCTGATCATCATCGGCATGGGGAAATCGTTTTTCTGCGTCAGCGGCGTGTCGACGAAGCCGGGGCTGACCACGGTGACGTCGATGTGCTCCTGGGCCAGGTCCACCCGCAGGGATTCGAACAGGTAGCGCAGCCCCGCCTTGGAGGCGCCGTAGGCCTCCGAGCGCGGCAGCGGCAGGTAGGTGACCGCGCTGGCGACGCCGGTGAGGTGCGGGCGCACGCCCTTGCGCAGCAGCGGCAGGGCCGCCTCGATGCAGTAGCTGCTGGCGAACAGGTTGGTGCGGATCACCCGCTCGAAAATCAGCGCGTCGAAGTGCTGGGCGTCGACGTATTCGCAGGTGCCGGCGTTGAGGATCACGCTGTCCAGCGCGCCCCAGGCCTGCCCGATGCTGGCGCCGATGGCCTTGACCTGGTCGTGGTCGGTGAGGTCGCCGGGCACCACCAGCACCTGGCCGGGAAAGCGCCGTTCCAGCAGGCGCAACGGCCCTTCGGAGCGGGCGCTGACCGCCACCTGCGCACCTTCCAGCAGCAGGGCTTCGGCCATGGCCTCGCCCAGGCCGCTGCTGGCGCCGGTCAGCCAGATGCGGCGGGGCACGTCAGCCATGATGGCCTCCACTGACCTGGCGCTGCGGCAGGTTCTTGAACGCGGTGAGGGCGCGGTCGCGGCTCTTGCCCAGGTCGACGATGGGGCGCGGGTAATCCGCCGGGCCGAATAAGCCGCCGGCGCCGGCGGGGTTATGGATTTCCTTGCTGCCCAGGTCCGCCAGTTCCGGCAGCCATTCCTTGAGGAACACCCCGTGCTCGTCGAAACGCGCCGACTGGCTGTGGGGGTTGAAGATACGGAAGTAGGGCGCCGCGTCGGTACCGGTGGAGGCGCTCCATTGCCAGCCGCCGTTGTTGGCGGCCAGGTCGCCGTCGATCAGGTGGCGCATGAAGAAGCGCTCGCCTTCGCGCCAGTCGATCAGCAGGTTCTTGGTCAGGAACATGGCCACCACCATGCGCAGGCGGTTGTGCATCCAGCCGGTTTCGAGCAACTGGCGCATGGCCGCGTCGATGATCGGGATACCGGTGCGGCCGCGCTGCCAGGCTTCCAGCTCCTTGGGGGCATGGCGCCAGGCCAGGGCCTCGGTTTCGCTGCGGAAGGCGCGGTGCATGGACACCCGCGGGTAGCCCACCAGGATGTGCTTGTAGAACTCGCGCCACAGCAGCTCGTTGATCCAGGTCACCGCGCCGACGTTGCCGCTGTCGAACTCGCCATGGTTGTGGTTGAGCGCGGCGTGCAGGCACTGGCGCGGCGAGATCACCCCGGCGGCCAGGTAGGCCGAGAGCTGGCTGGTGCCCGGCCGCGAGGGGATGTCGCGCTCGTGCTGGTAGTACTCGATGGGCTCGTCGACGAACTGGTCCAAGCGGTGCTTGGCCTCGTCCTCGCCGGCCGGCCACAGCGCTTGCAGCGCGGCGCTGGGGGTGGGGAAACCCTGCACTTCGGCCGGCACTTTGTCGCGGGCAATGTGCACGGGCGCCTGGGCCTTGGGCGCGCGGACCACGGCGGGAATGCCGTGGTGCAGGCGCTCGTAGCAGACCTTGCGGAACTGGCTGAACACCTGGAAGTAGTTGCCGGTCTTGGTGAGGATGCTGCCGGGCTGGAACAGCAACTGGTCAAGGTGGCTGTCGAAGCCGATGCCGGCGGCGTCCAGCGCCTGGGCCACGGCAGCGTCGCGGCGGCTTTCGTTGACGCCGTATTCCTCGTTGCAGTGCACGTGCTCGACGTGGTGCTGTTGGCACAGTTGCAGCAGGGCCTCGGGCGCCTGGCCCCAGGTGTCGATGGTGCGGATCAGCAGGGGAATATGCTTTTGCGCCAGCTGTTCGCTGAGTTGTTGTACGTTGCGCAGCCAGAAGTCGACCTTGCAGGCGGCGTCGTCGTGCTGTTGCCACTGGCCAGGGCTCACCAGCCACACGGCCAGGGTCGGGCCCTTGGCGCAGGCGGCGGCCAGGGCGGTGTTGTCGTGCAGGCGCAGGTCAGTGCGGAACCAGATCAGTTGCATGAGTTTTCCGTGTGTAGTCATGTCAGAGCACCCCCAGGCGCTGCAGGCATTGCTGGGCTGCCAGCGGGGTATCGAGCAGGTGCAGGCGCCCGGTCTCGAGGTTATGTACGGGCCAGTCGTGTTGATGGATGCATACCGTTGGTCCGACTATCAGGGTTTCTCCGTCCAACCCGGCCAGCAGCCGCGGCAGCTGCGCAAGGTTCAGCGGCCTGGCCGAGTACAACAGCACCGCCCGTGCGCCCAGGCGTTCGGCGGCCAGGGCCAGTTCGCCGGGCGGCAGCGGCCAGTCGAACACTTCCACCGGGCAATCGGCGCTGCTGGCCAGCCAGGCGCACAGCCACAGGTGGGGCTCCAGGGGCAGGTCGGACTGGTTCACCAGCAGCAGCGGCGCGCCGTTGAGCTGGCGGTTGTTGTGGTAGATGCGCGCGCCCAGCTTGCTGCGTAGCCAGGACAGGAAGAACACCCGCTCCATCTGCGCGCCGAACTGGCCTTGCCAGCGCTGTTCCAGTTCCTCCAGCAAGGGCAGCAGCAGGTGCTCGCACAACGTTACCGGCGGGTACAGGGCCATGGCCTGATTGAAGGTGTCGTCGACGCGGCGCTCGGCCAGCTCGCCAATGGCCTGCAGCAGGCTGGCGCGCAGCGGCAGCCAGTCGCCGCCGTCATGGGCCTGGGGCGTGGCCGCCTGGCCGTTGTCGAGCAGGGCCATGACCTGGCCCACGGCCACGCCGCGGCCCAGCCAGGTGAGGATCTGCTGAATGCGCTGCACGTGCTCGGCGCCGTACAGGCGGTGGCCCTTGGCGGTGCGGTGCGGCACGATCAGGCCGTAGCGCCGCTCCCAGGCGCGCAGGGTGACCGGGTTGACGCCGGTCTGGCGCGCCACTTCGCGAATCGGCAGCCAGCCGTCACGCATCGCCTGGATGGCGTCGTCGCCCTCGGGGGTTGGAGTGTTCATGGGGTCAGATCGCATTTCGAAGGCTGAGATTTTCCGGGTGCGGCTGCAGGTACACCTGCTGGCTCACATAAGGGTCGGGGTGCAGGCGCAGGTGATGCTTGAGCAGGGTAAGGGGCACCACCAGCGGCACGATGCCCAGGCGGTATTGTTCGATCAGGTGCTGCATTTCCTGGCGGTCGCCGTCGCTGAGGGTGCGCTTGAAGTAGCCGCTCAGGTGCTGCAGCACGTTGCTGTGGGTGCCGCGGGTGGCGCAGCGTTTCAGCGCTTCCATCAGCTCGCTGAAATAGCGCGGGCCGATTTCACTGGCGTCGCCACGGCCCATGGTGCCCAGCAGCTTGCCCAGCACTTTGTATTGCAGCGGGTTGTTGGCCATCAGCTGGTACTTGTAGCGCGAGTGGAAGCGCATCAGGCCGCCACGGCTCAGGCCTTCGTGCAGCAGCGCCTGCCAGTCGGCGTAGGCGTACACGCGGACGATGAAGTTTTCGCGCAGCACGGCGTCGCACAGGCGCCCGTCTTCTTCCACCGGCAGGTCGGGCCGCGCGGCGCAGAACGCTTCGGCGTAAATGCCGCGGCCGCCTTCGTGCTGTGGCGCGCCGTTGTCGCGGTAGACCTTGACCCGCTCCAGGCCGCAGGACGGCGACTTGTGCATGAAGATGTAGCCGCTGAGGTCTTCCATCTGCGCGGCCATTTGTGTGCCGTAGTCGGCCAATGCTTCGGTGACATCGATGCTGGCGTCGACAGTGCCCAGCGCGCGGGGCGCCTGGGCGTCGCCGACCAGGCGGATGGGCTGGCGCGGGATGCCCAGGCCAATGGCGACCTCAGGGCAGGCCGGGACGAAATCGAAATGTTCGGCCAGGGCGTGGGTGCACAGGCGCGATTCCTTGTGCCCGCCGTTGTAGCGCACCTCGGCGCCGAGCAAGCAGGCGCTGATACCGATGCGGGGCTTTGGAGAGTTGGGCATGGGCGTACACTCTTGTACAGGCAGGTGATCTTGTACAACTTACCTTCATAGTAGGACGAAGGCTGTACGAGTCAAACATTTTGTACAAGATTTAAGCCCCCGTAGCAGCTGCCGCAGGCTGCGTCGGCCGTCATGCGGTGTGGGCAGGAGGGACGCGGCCAGCGGCCGCTGCTACGGGTTGGTGGTCCGTAGCAGCTGCCGTGAGGCTGCGTCGGCCGTTATGCGGTTGGCGCGGTCTGTGGCGTGTCAGCGCCAGCCCATCAGCCAGGTCTGTGCATCGCGCAGCGCCTGCCACGGCATTCGTTCGCTGCGCCGGGTCAGCACGGCCTGCAGTTCAATCTCGAGGACGGTGCCTTCCTCGTCCCGAAACAGTTCGGTCACCAGGAAGTGTTTTTCCCGTTGCCGGGGATGGGCTGCCGTCCATTTGGACAGCAGCAGTTTGCGCGGGTCAAGGCGGTGCAGCGGGGCAGTCATTCCAGGTGTTCAAGCAGCCGGCGGGCCGCTTCCAGGCCGCTGAGCCAGGCGCCTTCCACCCGGCCGGACAGGCACCAGTCGCCACAGGCGTACAACCCCAGGTCGGCGTCGGCCAGCGCGCCCCATTCGTGCGCTGACGCAGGGCGGGCGTAGAGCCAGCGGTGGGCGATGCTGAACACCGGCGCCGGCATGGCGCAGTTGGCCAGTTCGGCGAAGGCGCCGTGCAGCTGCTCGATCACCTCTTCCTTGGGCAGGTCGATGTGCTGTTTGCTCCAGCTGCTGGTGGCGTGCAGCACCCAGGTGTCCAGGGTGGCTTCGCGCCCCGGCTTGCTGCGGTTGCAGGCCAGCCAGTCGAGGGGGCTGTCTTGCACGAAGCAGCCTTGCATGGCGGTTTCCAGCGGCTTGTCGAACGCCAGGGCGATGGCCCAGGTGGGCTCCATCTGCACCCCGGCGGCCACGCCGGCAAGTTTTGGCGCGGCGGCCAGCAGGGCGGTGGCCTGGGGCGCGGGCAGGGCGATGATCACGTGGCTGAACGGGCCGTGGCTGCAGCCTTCGGCGTCCAGCAGGTGCCAGTGGTGCTTGCCGCGGAACACCTCGGTGATGCGGCAGCCGAACACCGCGTTCATGTCGCCGAGCATGGCCTTGGCGATCGAGCCCATGCGCGGGGTGCCGACCCAGCGGGTCTGTTCGTCGGGGGAGGGGCTGAGCAGGCTGCCGCGGGCGTTGAACAGCTGCGGCTTCCATTCTTCCACGCAGCCCACGCTTTGCCAGCGTTGCACCTGGTCGACGAAGCGCCGGTCGCGGGCGGTGAAGTACTGCGCCCCCAGGTCCAGGGAGCCGGCGTCGCTGCGCTTGCTGGACGCACGGCCGCCCGGGCCGCGGCTTTTGTCGAAGAGGTGTGGCGCGTGCCCGGCCTTGAACAACGCCTGGGCAGCGGAGAGTCCGGCAATGCCGGTACCGATGATCGCAATAGGTACTGTCATGGTGGCCTCGTTACTTCTTTGCACAGACTACGCTTAAGGACAAACCTGTACAATAATCATTGTTAGTATAAGTTACTGTCGTCCTTTTTCCGTTTGCTCTGTGTCTATGTGAGAGCAGTCCGTGGGCAAAAGTGCCGTCTCTCTTAAAAATAGACTAGCGATTTGCCTTCAACGCTACACGAGGAAGCAGTCATGCACATTTTGCTGACCGGCGGTACGGGCCTTATCGGTCGCAGGCTCTGCCAGCACTGGCTGGCGCAGGGTCACCGCCTCACGGTGTGGAGCCGCCAGCCGACGAGCGTGGCGCGTTTGTGCGGCCGCGAGGTGGCAGGTATCGGCCGTCTGGACGAGCTGGGTGAAGAGACTGTTGACGCGGTCATCAACCTCGCCGGCGCGCCCATCGCCGACCGGCCATGGACGGAACGCCGTCGCCAGCTGCTGTGGAAAAGCCGCGTCGGCCTCACCGAGCAACTGATCGCCTGGCTGGAGCAGCGCCAGCAGCGCCCCCCGGTGCTGATATCCGGCTCGGCGGTGGGCTACTACGGTGACGGCGGCGAACGCGAGCTTACCGAGCAGTCGCAACCGGTGCGCAAGGACTTCGCCAGCGACCTGTGCATTGCCTGGGAAGAGACGGCCCAGCGTGCCGAAGAGTTGGGCATACGCGTGGTGCTGGTGCGCACCGGGCTGGTGCTGGCCAGCGAGGGCGGCATGCTCAAGCGCCTGAAGGTGCCGTTCAAGCTGGGTGTGGGCGGGCCCATCGGCAGTGGCCGGCAGTTCATGCCCTGGGTGCACATCGACGATCAAATCGGCCTGATTGATTTTCTTTTGCACAAGGACGACGCCAGCGGTCCTTATAATGCCTGTGCGCCAGAGCCGGTGCGCAACCGCGAGTTCGCCCGGCGCCTGGGCCGTGCCCTGCACCGGCCCGCGTTCATGCCCTTGCCGGGGCTGGTGCTGCGGGTGGGCCTGGGCGAGATGTCGGATTTATTGCTGGGCGGCCAACGTGCCCGCCCGGTGCGTTTACTGGCGGCAGGGTTTACCTTCCGTTTCAATGATCTGCAATCGGCGCTGGGCGACCTCGTCCCGCGCCTCTGAAATTAGGACGTTGCATGACCGATCACGCTCTGCTGCTGGTCAACCTGGGTTCGCCAGCTTCCACCTCCGTGGCCGACGTGCGCCGCTACCTCAACCAGTTCCTGATGGACCCGTACGTCATCGACCTGCCCTGGCCGGTGCGGCGGCTGCTGGTGTCGCTGATCCTGATCAAGCGCCCGGAGCAGTCGGCCCACGCCTACGCCAGCATCTGGTGGGACGAAGGCTCGCCCCTGGTCGTGCTCACCCGCCGCCTGGAAGCGGTGATGCGCGAACAGTGGAGCCACGGCCCGGTGGAAATCGCCATGCGCTACGGCGAGCCGTCCCTGGACACCGTGCTCACCCGCCTGGCTGCCCAGGGCGTGCGCGACATTACCCTGGCGCCGCTGTACCCACAGTTCGCCGACAGCACCGTGACCACGGTCATCGAGGAAGCGAAAAAGGTGGTGCAGGAGAAAAAACTGCCGGTGCGCTTCAAGCTGCTGCAGCCGTTCTTCGACCAGCCCGAGTACATCGACGCCCTGGTGGCCAGCGCCAGGCCGTACCTGGACGCCCAGCCGTTCGACCACCTGCTGCTGAGCTTCCACGGCCTGCCCGAACGCCACCTGACCAAGCTCAACCCCGGCCACGACGTACGCCGCCCCGACTGCTGCGCCGAGTCCAGCCCCGAGGTGCTCGCCAACTGCTACCGCGGCCAGTGCATGCGTAGCGCCGCCGCCTTCGCGGCAAAAATGGGCCTGCCGGACGGCAAGTGGTCCGTGTCGTTCCAGTCGCGCTTGGGCAAGAACAAATGGATCGAACCCTACACCGAGGCGCGCCTCGACGAGCTGGCCAAGCAGGGCGTGAAACGCCTGCTGGTGATGTGCCCGGCGTTCGTCGCCGATTGCATCGAGACGCTGGAAGAGATTGGCGACCGCGGCAAGGAGCAGTTTGTCGAGGCGGGGGGAGAGGAGTTGGTGTTGGTGCCTTGCTTGAATGACAACCGGCAGTGGGGGGAGGCGTTGAAGGTGCTTTGTGAGCGGGCGCCAGCGTTGGCGTGAGGTGGTTCATAGCCGTTAATTGACACCCATCCGCGTATTTTTGATATCATCAGTCGGTCAGCACAGACCGGAACCTTCGCGGAAGGGGTGTTGATTTCGGGGCGCTAGCCCTCCTAGCCCGTGAGCAGGATAAGGTGGTAACACCGAAAGAACAGGCCGATTTCAGATTCAGCAAGAGCCCCAGGCGCGCAAGCCCTGGGGTTTTTTGCTTCCTGCTACACCGATTTCCCATCGTTACGCATTTTGAGGATGTAGCGGACGTTGTACGGTTTGCCTCGGGGCAAGGTATGACGACCCCAGTTGTCTACCTCATAGGCGGATATCACGTGCAGGCGCAGGTAGTTTTGGCTGCCAACTGGCTTGCTGATCGAAAAAAATATTGCGTATTCATGCAAATCGAGACAGAAATAACGTTGCCCACCTTTGCGGCTGTAGTGGGGCACGGCCATGCTTTCGATGAAACGGCGTTCGATGTAATCGCGCAGTTGGCTGCTGTAAAAGTAACGAGTGGGGCAAAAATATCGACGCTCCCCCTTGTGGGTTAAGGGTTCTCCGCGACATTTGTCATCAGTGAAACAATGAAAGCCGAACTCGAATTTGACCGTGACTGATTGTGCTGCCACCTCAAATATCATTTCGAAAGGCTGCAGGTGGGCCATGCTTTTTGTCGTATCGCCAAAGACCAAGTCCTTCCATTGCATGGGTACGACTGCCGTCCTGATCGTGGGGGAGGGCATTGTAGCGCTGGGCAAGCAACCGATTGTTGTGGGTAGCGAATGTGAAGAGGGAACAATTGTTTCTGGTTGTGAAGGATTCTAAATGAAAACGCCGCTATCCCCTCAATGGCGGATAGCGGCGTCGAATGCAGCAAAGCATCAGGTCAGCAAATCACTCCCCAACCTTCTCCTTCCACTCCCCATGCCCCGGCAGGATCAGGTTCAGCGCAATCGCCACCACGGCGCACAGCGCAATCCCTTTCAGGCCAAAGTCATGCGGCCCGGTACCGGTGCCGATCAGCACGCCACCGATGCCGAACACCAGGGTCACCGAGATGATCACCAGGTTGCGCGCCTCGCTGAGGTCGATCTTGTGGCGGATCAGGGTGTTCATGCCCACCGCGGCGATGGAGCCGAACAGCAGGCAGAGGATGCCGCCCATCACCGGCACCGGGATGCTTTGCAGCAGGGCGCCGAATTTGCCGATGAACGCCAGGCTGATGGCGAAGATCGCCGCCCAGGTCATGATTTTCGGGTTGTAGGCCTTGGTCAGCATCACCGCGCCGGTCACTTCGGCGTAGGTGGTGTTGGGCGGGCCGCCGAACAGGCCGGCGGCGGTGGTGGCGATGCCGTCGCCCAGCAGGGTGCGGTGCAGCCCCGGGGTTTTCAGGTAGTCGCGGCCGGTGACGCTGCCCACGGCGATGACGCCGCCGATGTGTTCGATGGCCGGCGCCAGGGCGACGGGCACGATGAACAGGATGGCCTGCCAGTTGAACGCCGGCGCGGTGAAGTGCGGCAGCGCCAGCCAGGAGGCGGCGGCGATCTTCGCGGTGTCGACCACGCCGAAGGCGAACGACAGGCCGAAGCCCACCAGCACGCCGGCGATGATCGGCACCAGGCGGAAGATGCCCTTGCCGAACACGGCGACGATCAGGGTGGTGAGCAGCGCCGGCATGGAGATGAACATGGCGGTGCTGTACGGCAGCAGTTCGGTGCCGTCACCGGCCTTGCCCATGGCCATGTTGGCGGCGATCGGCGCCATGGCCAGGCCGATGGAGATGATCACCGGGCCGATGACCACGGGTGGCAGCAGGCGGTCGATGAAACCGGTGCCCTTGATCTTCACGGCCAGGCCCAGGAAGGTGTAGACGAAGCCGGCCGCCATCACCCCGCCCATGGTCTCGGCCAGGCCGAACTGGCCCTTGGCGAGGATGATGGGGGTGATGAAGGCGAAGCTCGAGGCCAGGAACACCGGCACCTTGCGCCCGGTGACGATCTGGAACAGCAGAGTCCCGAGACCTGCGGTAAACAGCGCGACATTGGGATCCAGGCCGGTGATCAGCGGCATCAACACCAGCGCGCCGAATGCCACGAAGAGCATTTGCGCACCGGAGAGGATCTGGCGCCACAGCGGGTCGTTGAACTCGTCGGCCATGCTCAAGCGTCCTTCTGCTTGGTGCCGAAGATCTTGTCGCCGGCGTCGCCCAGGCCAGGAATGATGTAACCGTGTTCGTTCAGGCGCTGGTCAACCGAGGCGGTGTAGATTTTCACGTCCGGGTGGGCCTTCTCGACCACGGCGATGCCTTCGGGCGCAGCCACCAGCACCATGGCGCGGATGTCCTTGCAGCCGGCTTTCTTCAGCAGGTCGATGGTGGCGACCATGGAGCCACCGGTGGCCAGCATCGGGTCGATGATCATGGCCAGGCGCTCGTCGATCTCGGGCACCAGTTTTTCCAGGTAGGTGTGGGCTTCCAGGGTCTCTTCGTTGCGGGCAACGCCCACGGCGCTGACCTTGGCGCCCGGGATCAGGCTGAGCACGCCTTCGAGCATGCCGATGCCGGCGCGCAGGATAGGCACGACGGTAATCTTCTTGCCGGCGATTTTCTCGACCTGGACAGTACCGCACCAGCCGTCGATGTCGTAGGTTTCCAGCGGCAGGTCCTTGGTGGCCTCATAGGTCAGCAGCGCGCCGACTTCCTGGGCGAGCTCGCGAAAGTTCTTGGTGCTGATGTCGGCACGGCGCATGAGGCCGAGCTTGTGGCGGATCAGCGGGTGGCGAATCTCGAGGATTGGCATGGGGAAAGGCTCCGGGCGGGCAAAAAAACCGCGCTAGATTAATCTATTCGGATGGCACTGTCGTGCAGACATACTGGACGTTAGTCCAGAAAAGCTTGATCTGTCCCGAACGGATGCGTACCTTTGCCCGCTTTTCTCAGACCACCCCCCCTTTGGAGAGCGTCATGTCCGCTGATCTCGAGCATATCCGTCAAGTCATGGACGAGGCCGACTGCCTGTACACCGAAGCCGAAGTAGAGGCTGCCATCGTTCGTGTTGGCGCGCAGATCACGGCCGAGATGGCCGACAGCAACCCGGTGGTCTTCTGTGTGATGAACGGCGGCCTGATCTTCGCCGGCAAGCTGCTCACCCAGCTGAAGTTCCCGCTGGAAGCCAGCTACCTGCACGCCACCCGCTACCGCAATGAAACCAGCGGCGGCGACCTGTTCTGGAAGGCCAAGCCTGAAGTGTCGTTCATCGACCGCGACGTGCTGATCATCGACGACATTCTCGACGAAGGTCACACCCTGAGCGCCATCATCGACTTCTGCAAGCACGCCGGCGCCCGCGCCGTGCACACGGCCGTGCTGATCGACAAGGACCACGACCGCAAGGCCAGCCCAGGCCTGAAGGCCACCTATTCGGGCCTGCCGTGCATCGACCGCTACATCTTCGGTTATGGCATGGACTACAAGGGCTACTGGCGCAATGCCGCGGGCATCTACGCCGTAAAAGGCATGTAACCCGCCCGTAGCAGCGGCCAAAGGCCGCGTCACCGGCGCCGCCGCAATGCCTGGCACACCGCGTTCGGCCCGGACGCGGCCTGGCGGCCGCTGCTACGAGGGGTTGTGTAGCAGCGGCCAACGGCCGCGTCACCAGGAGGGTGTGCTAGAGTGCTGGGCTGCCTTCCAGGAGCTCGCCCATGCGTTCGATGATTGCCGCACTTGTCCTGCTGTCCAGTCTGCCCCTCGCCGCCGCCCCCCTGCACGCCCAGTTCCTGCCGCCCGATGACCTGGGCCTGCGCAAGGAACAGCCCGAACAACAGCAACTGCTGCAGATCACCGATTTTTCCGTGGTGGTGGGCAACCAGCGGCTATCCAACCAGCAGCCCATTCCGGTGACTTCCTCGGTGCTGGTGCGCCTCAAGGGCAAGCCACTGAACAAGGGCGCCACCATCGGCCAGGTGCTGCTGACCTTCGACGCCGAAAGCAAAAGCCTGAAGAAGCCCAACTACGACGACGCCAGCAAGACCCTCACGCTGAATTACCCGCTGGGCCAGTACCGCACCATCATGGACCTGCTGCGCAACGACACCGTGTACGTGCAGTTCCTGACCTACCCCAATGGCCATATCTGGGCTGACCTGCACACGGGCGCCGTTCACGCGCGTTGAGCCGCCTGGCGCGCGGGGGTAAACTCGCTGTCTTTGTGGGAGCTGGCAAGCCAGCTCCCACCTCCCAGAGCAGCGAGTTGGAGTGGGCAATGCGTAAAGACAAGAAGCAGCTGATTGGTGACGAGATCGGCGACGAGCAGGTCAAGTTGTTCCTGGAATTCGAACCGGTCGACGCCACTTCGCCGTCGCTGCACAAGCTGATCAAGGCCTACCGCGGCCTGCGCGTGGACGATTTCGAGCGCTTCGTGGGGTTCTTCCTTGAAGCCGGCTACGACCTGGATGGCAAGGACGAGCACGGCAACGACTTCATCGCCCTGATCCGTGACCAGCGCAACGCGCCGGACTACATCGAGATCGTCGAGAAAGCCCGCGGCTGATTTCCGTCAGCGCAAAAAAAACGCCCCGAGGGGCGTTTTTTCATGGGCGGCGTTTACGCCAGGTGCTGCTCGGCGGTGTTCGCCTGCGGCGCCAGTTCCAGCGCGGCGTCGCTCTGGGCGCTGACCCGGCGGTACAGGGCCGCGTCGGTTTCCAGGGCTTTCTCGCGGGCCGGGAAGATTTCCTTGAGCTTGGTGGTCCAGGCTTCGGAACGGTACTTCTCGGGGAAGCAGCGCTCGATCAGTTCCAGCATGATCGACACGGTCACCGAAGCGCCCGGCGAGGCACCCAGCAGGGCCGCCAGCGAGCCGTCGGCCGCCGACACCAGTTCGGTACCGAACTGCAGCACGCCGCCTTTCTTCGCGTCTTTCTTGATGATCTGCACGCGCTGGCCGGCCACTTCCAGGCGCCAGTCCTCGGCCTTGGCCTCGGGGTAGAAGCGGCGCAGGGATTCCAGGCGCTGCTCCATGGACTGCATCACTTCGCTCATCAGGTACTTGGTGAGGTCCATGTTGTCCCGCGCCACGGCCAGCATCGGGCCGATGTTGCCGGCACGTACCGACTTGGGCAGGTCCATGAACGAGCCATGCTTGAGGAACTTGGTGGTGAAGCCGGCGTACGGGCCAAACAGCAGGGAGGTCTTGCCGTCGACGACGCGGGTGTCCAGGTGCGGCACGGACATGGGCGGCGAGCCCACGGCGGCCTGGCTGTAGACCTTGGCCTGGTGGTGCTTGACCACCTCGGGGTTGTCGCAGCGCAGCCATTGGCCGCTGACCGGGAAGCCGCCGAAGCCCTTGCCTTCCTCGATGCCCGACTGCTGCAGCAGCGGCAGGGCAGCGCCACCGGCGCCCAGGAAGACGAACTTGGCGTCGACCTTACGGCTGTTGCCGCTGTTGACGTCCTTGATGGTGACGGTCCAGCCGCTGCCGTTGCGGGTCAGGTCGGTGACGCGCTTGCAGTACTTGACCTGGGCATCCGGGCCGGCAGCCAGGTGCTTGAGCAGCTTGTTGGTCAGGGCGCCGAAGTTGACGTCGGTGCCGTGCATGACGCGGGTGGCGGCGATGGCCTGGTCGGCGGGGCGACCTGGCATCATCAGCGGCATCCACTCGTTCATCTTGGCCTTGTCTTCGGTGTACTCCATGTCGGCGAAGGCGTGATGCTGTTTCAGCATCTCGTAACGCTTCTTCAGGAAGTCGATGCCTTTGTCACCCTCGACGTAGCTCAGGTGCGGGACCGGGTTGATGAAGGCACGGGCCGAACCGAAGGTACCCTGCTTGGCCAGGTACGCCCAGAACTGCTTCGACACCTCGAACTGGGCATTGATGTGCACGGCTTTCTTGATGTCGACCGAACCATCCTTGGCCTGCGGCGTGTAGTTCAGCTCGCAGAGGCCCGCGTGGCCGGTACCGGCGTTGTTCCACGGGTTGGAACTTTCCGCGGCACCGGAGTCCATCAGCTCGACGACTTCCAGCTTGATCGTCGGGTCCAGCTCTTTGAGCAGTACGGCCAGGGTGGCGCTCATGATGCCGGCCCCTACCAATACCACGTCGACTGCTTCGTTATGCGCCATTAACGCGTCTCCAAAATCTTCAGCACCAAATTGACAGCACGGCGTCCCGGTACACATCAGCAGGCCAGGAGTGCCATGTCCGACTCTTCGCAAAAAACGCAAGCTTGTGCGGACGCTACCAACCGGTCCAACAAGTCCCTATGAACTCATTTTCGGGCCCGGTGGGCAATTCGACTTAGGTCAATGCGCCCGCGTTGCCAGTGATCGACCTCAGGCTCCTGACAGGCAGGCGCGGCAGTGCCGACCGTACGGTGCTGAACCGGACGTTGTTAATGCATGTACAGATGCAAAACTGTTCATTTGCTCGCCACACTCTTGTGAAGTAGTGAAAACCGTTTTTTTCACGCTCTTTTGGAGTCGTGAACCTCAAAAAGGCTGCCATGAAGACGCGGGCAGCGGCAGGTCCAGCGAAGGGCGAAAGTGCCGAAAGCATCGGGCACACCGGCTTCAATTGGCCTGTGTGGGCGGCTCTCTGTGGGCTTTGGAGGGCTGGATGCGAGGCATCAGCGGTGTTGCGGGGCCCGATCAGGAGACGTCCTTATAATCGGGGGGAGATTATAACGATGAAACGCGCAGAAAAGATCTTTATTCGTGGAGTTTTCTTGCGCGGCACGTCAAGCGGTGGCCGCGTGACCGATTATCGCACCCTTCCGGGGTTTGGCCGGCGCTGGCTACATGACTTTTCCTACATTTGCGCGGGTAGGTTGAATGCTGGTTCCTGACAGGCCCGCACCGTTATACTGGCACCCTATCAATGCCTATTCCTGGAGAGATGAGCATGCTGCAACGCCTGTTGTTCGGTTTGATCGCTGTGACCACCCTGACGCTGGCCGGTTGTGCCAACAGTCCGCAGCAACTCAGCCCGCAACCCGTGCTGAACGCGCAGCTGGCGCCCGTTGGCCAGGGCCAGCCGGTGGTGGTACGCGTGGTGGATGGTCGTCCTTCGCCAACCCTGGGCACCCGTGGTGGCCTGTACCCGGAAACCAGCGCGGTGACCGTCAACGCCAACGACGTGATCCCCAAGCTGCAAGCCCAGGCTGAAGCCGCCGTGCGCCTGCTGGGCTACACCCCGTCGGCCAACAACGGCAGCGCGCCGGTGCTGACCGTGACCCTGGCCAGCCTCACCTATCAGTCGCCGAAAGAAGGCATGTACGTGACCGAGGCCACCATCGGCGCCAACTTCCGTGCCGACGTCAACAACAACGGTCGCCACTATGCTGGCGCCTACGGTGCCTCGCTGAACCAGCGCTTCGGCATGGCGCCGAACGTGGACACCAACACCAAGCTGGTCAGCGACGTGCTCAGCGACGCCCTGACCCGCCTGTTCAAGGACCCGAGCATCGGCCGCACCCTGGGCAACTGATCCAGGCGTCGTCACGAAAAAGCCCGCGCTCCTTCACAGGGGCGCGGGCTTTTTCATGGCCGAGGTTCAGGCGGCTTCGGCGTACAGCTCCAGGAAGCTGATGCCGGTGTCGGCGTCCAGCTCCGGGCAGTCGTCGTGGGGGCAGCCGGCCAGGGCGCAATAGACGAGCCAGTGGCGGTCGTGAACGTTGAACGATAAACCGTTGATCAGAGCTTCCTGCTCTTCACTCTGGGTAACCAGATACAGACGATCCTGATTCTGTGCATGCAACATGACCAGCTCCGTGTCGTGGGTGAGGGTGCACAGAGTGACGGGTTCTGATGACGGCGGTGTGACGCAGGTCAATGCATCGATGTGCTGGCCTCATCGCGACCAAGGTCGGCTCCTACCAGGGCCTGCGTAGGAGCCGACCTTGGTCGCGATGGGGGCGTGCGTTACAGCGGCAGGCCGGCTTTTACGCGGTACTGGTTGCGCACCGGGGTGGCGTATTGCAGCACCAGGTAGGGGCGCTGCTCGGCCGGGCAGGCTTCCAGGCGGCGGGCCCATTCGGCGCGGGCTTTGTCCAGTTCCTCGGCGCCGAACACGTCGCTGGCGGCCGGCACGGCCAGGCTCGGGTCGGCGTCGGCCCATTGCGCGTAGGCCAGGTAATGCACCGGGAACAGGCGGTAGCCAGCGAGGATCTGCCGGTCAATCTCAGCCGCCAGCAGCTTGGTGTCCTCGAACGCCTGGCTGATGGGCGGGGCGAAGTTGATGTGCACGCGGCCTTTGTAGCCGGTGATGCCCTGGGCGATGCTGATGTCATCCTCGCCCGGCGCCTTCTTGTAGGTGCCGGTGGTGGCGCGGGTGTACAGCTCGCGGGCCTTGGCCAGGTCGCAGGGGTCGTATTCGTAGCTGATCGACACCGGGGTCAGGTTCAGCGACTGGATCACCTCGCCGAAGGCTTCGTCCTTGCGGCTCATGTGGAACATCTTCAGGATCGCCGAGTCGGTGCGGTCGTCACCGTCCTTGGCGCGGCCCTCGGCCTGGGCGATCCAGATGGACTGGCAGTCGGTGCGGATCGAGTGGTTGATGTACGCCGACAGCAGCTGGTAGGCCGCCAGCTTCTCGCGACGGCCGCTGATGGAGCGGTGCACGATGAAGCTCTTGTTCAGGCGCATCAGGTCGCTGACGAAGGGCTTCTGCAGCAGGTTGTCGCCAATGGCGATGCGCGGCGTGGGCAGCCCGGCGTGGTACACGGCGTAGTTGACGAAGGCCGGGTCCATGACGATGTCGCGGTGGTTGGCCAGGAACAGGTAGGCACTGCCGGACTTGAACTGCTCGACGCCGGTGTAGGTCACACCGTCAGTGGCACGATCGATGGTGTGATCCACGTAGACTTCGACTTTATCCTGCAAGGTCGCGACACTTTCGATGCCGGCGAACTCGCGGCGCAGCCGATGAGCTATAAGAGGTTTGAGCAGCCAGCCGAATGCACCGGCCAGGCGCGGGAAGCGGAAGTGGGTGAGGATATCGAGGAACGCCGGGTCGCTGAGCAGGCGTGCCAGAACGGCAGGGACCTCGGCGTCGTCGTACGGTCGGATGGCATCGAATTCGCCCATCATGCTCTCTTGTTGGAAACGGCTAGGGTAATGAAGTAAGGGCATATCAATAGCCCTTCAAATAGACCGGCGATTATACGCACAAGTCACTACCGGGAGACGGTCATGCTGTTCCAGGAAAGCGAAGACATCGAGTGCCCCTACTGTGGTGAAACGATTCCGGTGCTGCTGGACTTGTCTGGCGGCGATCAGGAATACGTGGAAGATTGTTCCGTGTGTTGCAAGCCCATCCGCTTCATACTGCAAGTGCACGATGATGAGTGGATGCTCGACGTCAAAGGCGAGAACGATTGATGCAACGTATCTATGACCCGGAAAGCCTGCTGGAAGCGGAAATGCTGTTGGGCATGCTCGACAGCGAGGGCGTGGCCGCGCACCTGGTGGGGCGCGACCTGGTGGGCGGCATCGGCGACCTGCCGGCCATCGGCCTGCTGGGCCTGACCGTGGCCAATGACCAGGCCGAGCACGCACGCCAGCTCATCGCCGCGTACAATGCCGCCTTGCCGCTGCCGGGCGAAGAACCGGATAGTTTCCAGGGCGTGCTGGTGTGTTGAGCCGCGCGCCCGTCATCTGAAGAGTCTTGTTGCCCCATGTGTGGACGTTATGCGCTGTTTCGCTGGTCGCCGGCCTTTGCCGCCTTGCCCGGCTTTCCTGCCGACCAGCAGGCGCAATGGAACATTTCCCCCGGCGATTCAGTGCTGATGCAGCGCAACCTCGACGGCCGCTTGCAACTGGACCGCGCCCGCTGGGGGCTGACCCCGCCGTGGCTCACCGACCTGTCGCGCACCCCGGCCCAGGGCCGCGCCGAAACCCTGGCCGAACAGCCGATGTTTCGTGATGCGCTGCGCCTGCGTCGCTGCCTGCTGCCGGCCAACGGCTTCTACGAATGGCGTGGCACGGTGCGCAAGCGGCCGTTCTGGCTGACGCCAGGGGAGGGCAGTTCGCTGTTTTTCGCGGCGGTGTGGGAGGCGTATCCGGTGCAGGAGCAGGTGTGGCTGAGCACCGCGGTGGTGACCCAGGCGGCCATGAGCCAGCGCCGGCCGTTGATTCTGGATGCCGCGGGGCAGGCAGCGTGGCTGGACCCCGCAACGCCGTTGCCGGCGCTGCAGTCGTTGCTGGCCAGCAACCCCGTCGCCTTGCGCGAGCGGCCGCTGGCCAACCTGGTGAACGATCCGAAGCTCAATGCGCCGGAGTGCTTGACCCCGGCGTAAATGACGCGCCCCCACCCGTAGCAGCTGCCGAAGGCGGCGTCACCAGGCGACCCGGATCGTCAGCCCACCCAGCCGCTGACCTGCATGGCCTTGTACACCGCCACCACCGCCAGCACGAAGAACGCACAGGCCGCCAGGCGACGAATCAGGGTGAGCGGCAGTTTCTCGGCGGCGAAGTTGCCCGCCAGCACCACCGGCACGTTGGCCAGCAGCATGCCCAGGGTGGTACCCAGGATCACCAGCAGCAGGTGCGGGTATTGCGCCGCCAGCATCACGGTAGCGACCTGGGTCTTGTCACCGATTTCCGCCAGGAAGAACGCGATCAGGGTGGTCAGGAACGGCCCGAACTTGCGTGCGGTGCTGGCCTCGTCGTCGTCCATCTTGTCGGGCACCAGGGTCCACAGCGCGGTGGCGGTGAAGCTGGCGGCCAGGATCCAGTGCAACGTTGCATCCGAGAAGAAACTGCCGAACCAGGCCCCCACGGCGCCGGCGGCGGCATGGTTGGCGAGGGTGGCGGCGACGATACCGGCGATGATCGGCCATGGCTTGCGGAAGCGCGCAGCCAGGATCAAGGCGAGCAATTGGGTCTTGTCGCCGATCTCCGCCAGGGCAACGATCGCGGTAGGGACAAGAAGTGATTCCAGCATCAGGATTTCCTATGGGGGCGGGTCGACACGGCTATGACACGTACAGCCTCCCCGCCCCGGGTAAGGTGTGCGTGTCATAGGTCTTGTCAAACCCTGAGCCTGTCTGATGCAGGCTGTGAGGTCGCATGCGCCATGGTCTGTGGACCAAGTATGTTGACGCATGCCATGCAAGCTGTTTGCTTGCGGGAGACTACTCCCCTAGGACGGAGCGGATTCTGCCTAGGGAATTTCATTTGGGCAAGCGAAGAATTTAATCAGCGCGTTGCCTGGTAAATCTTGAAACCCTGGCCTTCGGCGCGCACGTGGCAGCTGCCCAGGTGCTCTTCGATGAGCGGTTGGTAGCGTAGGAAGCTATTGGCAACAATGCGCAGTTCGCCGCCTTTTTTCAGATGTTGTGCCGATTTTCGCAGCAGGTTTTCCGAGGCCTGGTAGTTGGTGTGCACCCCGGTGTGGAACGGCGGGTTGCTGACGATCGCGTCCAGGTACAGGGGCGCCGCGTCGATGCCGTCGCCGGTGATCACCTCGCCTTCCAGGCCGTTTGCCGCCAGGGTCATGCGGCTACTGGCCGCAGCGAAGGCGTCCACGTCCAGCAGGGTCAGCTGGCTGTCGGGGTAGCGACGCTTGAGGCTGGCCCCCACCACGCCGGCGCCGCAGCCGAAGTCCAGCACGTGGCCGCGCGGCAGGCCGTCCAGGTGCTCCAGCAGCAGCGCGGTGCCGCGGTCGAGGCGGCCGTGGCTGAACACGCCGGGCAGGGTGATGACCGTCAGCGGGCCGTCGGCCAGGGGCAGTTCGTAGCGCTGGGCCAGGCTGTGCAGCTCGATGGCGGCGGGCGCCGTGTCGATGTTGACCTGCCACAGCTGGCAGTGGCGGGCGCTGTCCAGCTTGCGTGGCTTGCCCAGCGCCTGCAACTGCTTGGCCGCGCCTTCGATGCCACCGCGTTTTTCCCCTACCAGGAACAGCGGCTTGCCGCCCAGGCGCGAGGCCAGGGCGTTGAGCAGGTAGTTGGCCAGCTCCCGGGACTTGGGCAGGAACAGCACAGCGGCGTCGAAGTCGCCGGCCGGCGCCTCGGTGCCGAAGTGGCTGCGGGCACCGAAGCGGGCGTTCAGGGCATTGTGGTCGCCGGCGTGCCAGCACCAGCCGTGGGCGTCGGGCAGCGTGCCGAGCAGGTCGTCGGCGGGCAGGCCTGCCAGCAGCAGGCGGCCCTGGAACAAGTCGGCCTGGCGAAGCAGCACTTCACTGCGCGGGTCCATGGTGGGGGCTCCTGGTCAAAAACCGGCGATTCTACCAGAGCCGCCCGGGGTCAGTTGACCTGGCGCAACGGCGTGCCGCTGAAATGCGCCGTGGCGTTTTCCACCACCTGGCTGACGATGCGCTGCCGCGCCTCGCGGCTGCCCCAGGCGCTGTGCGGGGTCACGATCAGCCGCGGGATGTCGTCGGCCAGCAGCGGGTTGCCGTGCACCGGCGGTTCCACGCTGAGCACGTCGGTGGCGGCGCCGCCCAGGTGGCCGGCGCGCAGGGCATCGGCCAGCGCCTGTTCGTCGATCATGCCGCCACGGGCGGTGTTGACCACGAACGCGCCGGGCTTGAGCAGCGCCAGCTCGGCGGCGCCGATCATGTTGCGGGTGTGCTCGTTGAGGGGGCAGTGCAGGGTCAGCGCGTCGACCTGCGGCAGCAGCTCGGCCAGCGCCAGGCGGTCTTCGCGCGGCGGCCGGCCGGGCAGTTGCCCCAGCAGCACGCGCATGCCGAACGCCTCGGCCAGGCGCGCCACCGCGCTCCCCAGCTCGCCGTGGCCCAGCAGGCCCAGGGTCTTGCCTTCCAGCTCGACGATGGGGAAGTCCAGCAGGCAGAACTGGCTGGAGCGCTGCCATTGGCCGGCGGCGATAGCCTTCTGGTAGTCCGGCAGGCGGGTGGCCAGGGCCAGCAACAGCATCAGCGTGTGCTGGGCCACCGACGGCGTGCCGTAGCCCTGGCAGTTGCACACGGCGATGCCGCGGGCGCGGGCGGCGGCCAGGTCGACGTTGTTGGTGCCGGTGGCGGTGATCAGGATCAGTTGCAGGTCGGGGCAGGCGGCGATGGTTTCGGCGTCCACCACCACCTTGTTGGTGATGATCACCTGGGCGTCGCGGCAGCGTTCGATGACTTCTGCGGGGCGGGTGGAACCGTGCAGGTCCAGCGGGTTGAAGGCCTGGTGCAGGGGGGTTAGGTCGAGGTCGCCCAGGTCCAGCGAGCTGTAGTCGAGAAACACGGCGCGGCGCAGATCGGTCATCGGTCGGACTCCATGTGAGGTAGGTTTCACGCGGGAAAAATCCTACACGAATTTTCCGGTGGATTTGCTTTGTGAAAATTCAGTGCTAGATTTTCATGAAAATTATCCAATAAAAATTCACGGGCCGGTCCATGTTCAAACAATCCGCGCAGCACGTGCAAAGCTATTACGCCCAGACCTACCCCCAGGGGCTGCCCTTGCGCCCGCGCCTGGAAGGCACACTTGAGGCCGATGTGCTGATCATCGGCGGCGGCTTCAGTGGCCTGCACACGGCACTGCGCCTGGCCCTGAGTGGCCAGCGGGTGGTGGTGCTGGAGGCCAGCCGCCTGGCGTGGGCGGCGTCCGGGCGCAACGGCGGCCAGGCGCTGCTGGGCTGGTCGTGCGACATGGCCCCGCTTGAGCGCGGGCTGGGCCTGGCCGGGGCGCGCGAGCTGTGGGACAGCATGGTCTGGGCCAGCCAGGAATTGCGCGAGCTGCCCGGCCGCCATGGTTTCGACGTCGACTACCGCCTGGGCAGCCTGTGGGCGGCGGTGCGCGACAGCCGCGTGCAGCAGCTGCGCGACGCCCAGCGCGAGGCGCGCGAGAAGTGGGGCGACGACCAGGTGCGCTTCATCGACCGCGACGAGTTGCCCCAGTGGATCGACAGCCCACGCTACAAGGCCGCGCTGCTCGACCCGCGCGGCGCCCACCTCAACCCGTTGAAACTGGCCCAGGGCCTGGCCGCCGCCATCGAGCAGGCCGGCGGCCGCCTGTTCGAACAGAGCCAGGTGCTGGGTTACCGCCGTCACGGCGAGGGGTTCGTCGCCCGCACCGAGCACGGTGAAGTCAGCTGCGACGTGCTGGTGCTGGCCTGCAACGCCTATCTGGACGGCCTGGACCGCAGCATTTCCAGCCGCGTGCTGCCGGTAGGCTCGTACCAGGTGGCCACCGAACCGCTGGCCCCGGCGTTGGCGCAGTCGCTGCTGCCGCGCAACAGCTGCGTGATCGACAACCAGTTCGTGCCGGACTATTTCCGCCTGACCCCGGACCACCGCCTGCTGTTCGGCGGCGGCTGCACCTACCTGGGCGGCATTCCCAAGGACGTCGCCACGGCCACCCGGCCGTACCTGGAGCGCGCGTTCCCGCAGCTCAAGGGCGTGGCGCTGGACTACGCCTGGGGCGGCCATATCGACATCAGCATGAAACGCACCCCCGACGTCGGCCGCGATGGCCAGTGCTACTGGCTGCAGGGCTTCTCCGGCCACGGCGTGCTGCCCACCCTGGCGGCAGCGAAGGCGGTAACCGACGCCATCGGCGGCGACGCGCGGTTGCTGCGCCTGTACCAGGCGCTCGACAATCCGCGCTTTCCCGGTGGCCGCTGGCTGGCCGCCCCCCTGGAAGCCGCCGGCAAGGCCTGGTACCGGCTTCGTGACGTAATTTGACGGGCATCTCCCATGAACATGCAGGCAGAAATCGACAGCCTCGCGATCCTGATTCGCGACCTCCGCAAGCACAAGAACCTCACCCTGGGCGAGCTGGCCAAGCGCATCGACCGCTCGGTGGGCTTTCTGTCCCAAGTGGAGCGCGGGCTGTCGCGCCCGACGGTGGCCGACCTCACCGCCATCAGCGAGGCGCTGGGCGTGCCCACTACCTATTTCTACGCGCCGGAGCGCCCGCGCGCGCGCCAGTGGGTTACCCGCCCCAGTGACCGCCGCACCCTGTACTACGCCGGCGGCATCACCGACGTGCTGGCCTCGCCGACCATCGCCGGCGGCTTTTCCATGCTTGAAAGCCACCTGGCGCCGGGCGCCACCAGCGGTGACGGGCACCTCAACGACAGTTCCGAGCAGGGTGGGTTCGTGCTCGAAGGCGAGCTGACCGTATGGCTGGACGGCGACGCCGAGCCGGTGACCCTGCACGCCAACGACAGCTTCCAGCTGCCGCCCCACGCCCAGTTTCGCTACGCCAACCGTACCGACCAAGCCACCCGCGTGTTGTGGGTGTTCAACTGATCGATAACAAGGATAAAAAACGATGAGCCCCGCCACCCCCGACCTGCTCAGTGAAGTGCGCGCCTTCCGCGCCAGCCATCCGCAGGTGCGTTACGTCGACCTGATTGCCCTGGACATCCCCGGGCACTTCTACGGCAAGCGTTACCCGGTGGAAATGCTGGAAAAGGTCGCGGCCGGTGGCCCCCTCAAGCTGCCGCAGAACTGCGTGCTGCTGGGCGCCCAGGGCGGGCTGCATGCCATTGGCGATTACTGCTTCAACGACGGCGACCCGGACGCGCCGCGCCGGCTGATTCCCGGCACCCTCAAGCCGGTGAGCTGGGAAGGCCAGCCCCTGGGGCAGATGCTGATCAGCTCGGATGGCACCGCCGCGCCTATCGAGTTCGAACCGCGCGAGGTGCTGGCGCAGGTGATGCAGCGCCTGGCGCGCAAGGGCATTCGCCCGGTGGTGGCCTTCGAGCTGGAGTTCTACCTGTTCGACCGCGCGCTGAAGGACGGCCTGCCGCAATTCCCCCGCGACGCCAGCACCGGCGATGCAGACGACCAGCCCAACATGCACATCGAGCGCCTGTCGCGCTACGCCGCGGTGCTCCATGACATGGTCGAGACCGCCAACCAGCAAGGGGTGGAGGCCAACGTCATCACCGCCGAACTGGGCCCGGGCCAGTTCGAGATCAACTTCGCCCACTGCGACGACGGCCTGCGCGCCGCCGACTGGGCCGCGTTGTTCGCCCGCAGCACCCGCGGCGTGGCGCTCAAGCATGGGCACCGCGCCAGTTTCATGAGCAAACCCTACCTGCACGCGCCCGGCAGCGGCATGCACGTGCACGTCAGCCTCTACGACGCCGCCGGCAACAACCTGCTGGCCGCCGATGACCAGCGGCCGCTGCGCCACGCGGTGGCCGGTTGCCTGGCGCTGCTACCCCATTGCATGCCGATCTTCGCGGCCAACCACAACGCCTTCCGCCGCTACGGCGCCATGGTCAACGCCGCCAGCCGCGCCAGCTGGGGCTTCGAGGACCGCGACGCGTGCATCCGCATCCCTGAGTCCGACCCCCGCAACCTGCGCATCGAACACCGCCTGGCCGGGGCCGACGCCAACCCGTACCTGGTGCTGGCGGCCATCCTCACTGGCATGGAACACGGCCTGGAGGCGGGGCTGGAACCCATCGCCCCGCTCAATGAAAACCGCCAGAGCGGCATCGACTTTCCCAAGGACATGCTCGACGCCGTGCGCCACATGCAGGGCCATGCCGCGGTGCGCGAGGGGCTGGGTAGTGAATTTGTCATGGTTTATTGCGAAAACAAGCGCCAGGACCACCTGGCGTTCCTCAACGAGATAGCCGCGCGCGAGTACCGCTGGTTCCTCTGAAAAACACGCCGCCCCGCCCTGCGTAGCCGCTGCCGCAGGCTGCGCTGGCCTTGTGCCTCACTGCAGATTTCCAGTGTACACAAAGGCCAGCGCAGCCTGGCGGCAGCGGCTACAAGGGTTTTTTGTTATCTTCGGGGTTTTGTAACTGCCTATGACAAAAGCCCTTGGAGGCCCCTGATGTACTGGACGGAATTTCTCACCGTTGCGCTGATTCACCTGCTGGCCGTCGCCAGCCCCGGCCCCGATTTCGCCGTGGTGGTGCGTGAAAGCGTGACCCACGGCCGGCGCGCCGGCACCTGGACGGCCCTGGGCGTGGGCTCGGCGATTTTCCTCCACGTGGGCTATTCGCTGCTGGGCATCGGCCTGATCGTGTCGCAGTCCATCGTGCTGTTCAACGCCCTGAAATGGCTGGCCGCCGCCTACCTGCTGTACATCGGCTTCAAGGCCATTCGCGCCAAGCCCGCAGCGCCAGGCGCCGAGGCCTTCAAGGCCGAGCCGCAGCAGCGCAGCCCCAAGGCTGCCTACGTCGCAGGTTTCATGACCAACGGCCTGAACCCCAAGGCCACGCTGTTCTTCCTGTCGCTGTTCACCGTGGTCATCAATCCCCACACCCCCTTGCTGGTGCAGGCAGGCTATGGTGTATATCTGGCATTCGCCACCGCGGCCTGGTTCTGCCTGGTGGCCATGTTGTTCAGCCAGCAGCGCGTGCGCGACGGCTTCGCCCGCCTGGGCCACTGGTTCGACCGTGGCATGGGTGCGGTATTGATCGCCCTGGGCGTGAAAATTGCTCTGACTGAAATGCACTGAAGCCCCCGGGGGCATGGCAGGCTGGATGCCATCATCGGAAATAATTTCCAATGATTATGCTGTGCCCCGCAGGGTCTAAAGTGTGAAAGTATTTGCCATGCATTTGCACTCAGAATAGGGATCCTCATGATGCAGACTCGCGTTATTCCGCCGGCCGATGGTGCTTACCAATACCCTCTGTTGATCAAGCGGCTGCTGATGTCGGGCAGCCGTTACGAGAAAACCCGCGAGATTGTCTACCGGGATCAGTTGCGCTATAGCTATGCAACGCTCTCCGAGCGCATCGCGCGCCTGGCCAACGTGCTGACCGAGGCGGGGGTAAAGGCGGGCGACACCGTGGCAGTGATGGACTGGGACAGCCATCGCTACCTGGAGGCCATGTTCGCCATTCCGATGATTGGCGCGGTGGTGCACACCGTCAACGTGCGGCTTTCCCCCGAGCAGATCCTGTTCACCATGAACCACGCGGTGGACAAGCTGGTGCTGGTCAACAGCGACTTCGTCGGCCTGTACCAGGCCATTGCGCCGCACCTGACCACCGTCGAGAAGACCCTGCTGCTGACCGACGGCGCGCAGAAGACTGCCGAGTTGCCCAACCTGGTGGGCGAGTATGAGCAACTGCTGGCCGCGGCCAGTCCGAAATACGACTTCCCCGATTTCGACGAGAATTCGGTGGCCACCACCTTCTACACCACCGGTACCACCGGCAACCCCAAGGGCGTGTACTTCACCCACCGCCAGCTGGTGCTGCACACCCTGAGCCTGGCCACCGTCACCGGCAGCCTCGACAGCACCCGCTTCATGGGCACCAACGATGTCTACATGCCCATCACGCCAATGTTCCACGTGCATGCCTGGGGCGTGCCCTACGTGGCCACCATGCTGGGCATCAAGCAGGTCTACCCGGGCCGCTACGAGCCGGAAATGCTGGTGGAGCTGTGGAAGCGTGAGAAGGTCTCGTTCTCCCACTGCGTGCCGACCATCCTGCAGATGCTGCTCAACTGCAAGACCGGCCAGGGCCAGGACTTCGGCGGCTGGAAGATCATCATCGGCGGCAGCTCGCTGAACCGCGCGCTGTACGAGGCCGCCAAGGGTCGCGGCATCCAGCTGACCGCCGCCTACGGCATGTCCGAGACCTGCCCGCTGATTTCCGCCGCGCACATCAACGAAGAGCTGCTGGCGGGCCTGGAAGACGAGCGCACCACCTACCGCATCAAGGCCGGCGTGCCGGTGCCGCTGGTGGAACCGGCGATCATCGACGCCGACGGCAACTTCCTTCCCCACGACGGCGAGACCCAGGGCGAGCTAGTGCTGCGCGCACCCTGGCTGACCATGGGCTACTACCGCGAGCCCGAGAAGGGCGCCGAGCTGTGGAAGGGCGGCTGGCTGCACACCGGTGATGTGGCCACCCTGGATGGCAACGGCGCCATCGACATTCGCGACCGCATCAAGGACGTGATCAAGACCGGCGGCGAGTGGGTGTCGTCGCTGGAGCTGGAAGACCTGATAAGTCGTCACCCGGCGGTCAAGGAAGTGGCCGTGGTCGGCATCGCCGACGCCCAGTGGGGCGAGCGGCCGTTCGCGCTGTTGGTGGTGCACGAAGGCCAAAGCGCCGATGCCCGCGCCCTCAAGGACCACCTGCAGCCGTTCGTCGAGCTTGGCCACATCAACAAGTGGGCCATCCCCAGCCAGATCGCCGTGGTGCCGGAAATTCCCAAGACCAGCGTCGGCAAGCTGGACAAGAAGAAAATCCGCCTCGACATCGCCGAGTGGCAAGCCAGCAACAGCAGCCTGCTGTCCACGCTGTAACGCCTGCCCCGTAGCCGCTGCCGCTGGCAGCGGCTACGGGTCTCCTACACGCTGTGCTGAACCGGCTGGCAGCCGGCTTCCTGCCACCTCCATACATTCAGTCTTTTGCCACGCAAAAGGATATGTATGGAACCTTCTTCCTCCCCATTCGCGCAGGTCACCCGCGTCGGGCTGTTCTTCGACGGCACCGGCAACAACGCGGCCAATGCGCCTTGCGCTGACACCCCGCCGGCCAACCGCAGCGGCAGCCATGCCACGGCCCCCACCAACATCTTCAAGCTCAGCCAGCTGTATAGCGGCCCGGGGGTAAAAGCGTTGTATATCCCGGGCATCGGCACCCAGGCCGGCCAGCCTGACAGCCTGCTGGACAGCGCCCTGGGGCGCGGGCGTTCGGGCGTGCTGGCGCGGGCCGAGCAAGGGCTGAATGCTATCCGGCAGCTAACCGGCAAGCCGGTAATCGTCGACCTGTTCGGCTTCAGCCGCGGTGCCGCGGCCGCGCGCCATTGCGCCAACCTGCTGCTGCAGGTGCCGGGCGTCAGCGTTGGCTTCATCGGCTTGTTCGACACCGTGGCGGCGGTAGCGGGCCCCGTGAACCTGCAACTGCACCTGGACCCGGCACGCTTTGCCAACGTGGTGCACCTGGTGGCGCGCGACGAACACCGGGCGCATTTCCCCTTGGCCCAGGTGTGCGCCGGGCATGTGGAAATCGAAGTGCCGGGGGCGCATGCCGACGTCGGTGGGGGCTATTTCGCGCTGGAGCGGGAGCAATTGTTGGTGGGGCGCATGCAGGCGCTGACGGTGGCGGCGGGCACGGCGGTCGAGGCGACCTCGATTTATCGCGAGGCCCAACGGCTCAGGGCGGGATGGTTGAGCCGGGGCTGGCCAGCGGACTGCCTCAAGGTACTGGCACCGGCACCGACGCCGGTGCTCGACCGTCAGCAGCCTGCGCAACAGCGGGTGTATGCCGGCGTGCAGCTGGAGCGCGAGGTGCGCGGGGAATTGTCCCAGGTCTACCTGCGCGTCATGCGCGAATGGGCGGTTGCCCGCGGGGTGCCGCTGGCGCCAGTGGCGAGTGCGCTGCCGGCGGAGCTTGAACCGCTGTGCCAGGGTTTCCTGCGCGGCTATTTTTCCCTGTCGCGGGTGGAGGAGGAATGGTTGCGGCTCCAGTACATCCACCTTTCGGCCCACTGGACCGCGCCGGCGATAGTGCAAGGCAATCAGCCGCGCTCGGGGGCCACGGCGTTGTATATCAATGCCCCGGCGGCCAACGGCAGGCGTGTGCGGCGGCGTTACTGACGCAGCCTGTAGCAGTGGCCGCCAGGCCGCGTCACGAGCGGCGCGTACTTCGTTTGGCTTATGACGCAGCCTTCGGCAGCTGCTACGGGTGGGGGTGTACGGGGTAGAATGCAGGCATCGAACGGCAGCAGAAAGAGCCATGAACGCTACCCACCCTACGTTGATCCGCGAAACCTTCCCGGTCGGCCCCCTGCAGTGCAACTGCACCATCATCGGCGACCCCATCAGCAAAAAGGCCATCGTCGTCGATCCGGGCGGCAACCCCGACCTGATCATGGCACGCCTGGACGCCCATGGCCTGAAGGTGGTGAGCATCATCCACACCCATGCACACCTGGACCACTTCCTGGCCTCGGGCCAGTTGAAGGAGAAGACCGGGGCCACGCTGCACCTGCACAAGGACGACCAGTTCCTGTGGGACAACCTGGAGATGCAATGCCAGATGTTCGGCGTGCCCTACACGCCAGTGCCGCCGCCGGACCGCTGGCTGGGCGATGACGAAGAGCTGGCCTGCGGTTGCGGAGTGGCGCTGCATACGCCTGGGCACACGCCCGGGTCGATGAGTTTCTGGTTCGCCGACGCCAAGCTGCTGATCGCCGGGGACACGCTGTTCCGCCGTGGCATCGGCCGCACGGATTTGTGGGGCGGCGATCAACGGACTATCGTTCGTTCCATCAAGGAGCGTTTGTACCGCCTGGACGAAGACGCCACGGTGGTCACCGGGCACGGCCCGGACACGCGCCTGGGGGACGAGATGCGCGAGAATCCATTTGTTCGTGTCTGAATGTTACTTCACGGAATTCTGACCATTTAAGGTGTCTAATTGGCGCAGCAGTCTGCTCGTCAACAGCCGCTGTTTTACCACTGCAAGTACAGGAGTTTCCTGAAATGTCGCGTCGCCTGATTATTGCTGCCACCGCCGTTGCCCTGCTGGCCGGCTGTGCCTCGCAAAACAACCCGTATGACAACCAGAGCCAGGGTTCTGGCGTGAACAAGACCGCCACCTACGGCGGCCTGGGCGCCCTGGCCGGCGCGGTGGCAGGTGCTGCCATCGACCACAACAACCGCGGCAAGGGCGCGCTGATCGGCGCGGCATTGGGCGGTGCCGGCGGCGCCGGTTATGGCTACTACGCCGACAAGCAGGAGAAGGCCCTGCGTGCCTCCATGGCCAACACTGGCGTGCAGGTACAGCGTGAAGGCGACCAGATCAAGCTGATCATGCCGGGCAACATCACCTTCGCCACCGACTCGTCGTCGATCGCGCCAAGCTTCTACTCGCCGCTGAACAACCTGGCTGGTTCGTTCAAGCAGTACAACCAGAACCTGATCGAGATCGTCGGCTACACCGACAGCACCGGCAGCCGCCAGCACAACATGGACCTGTCCCAGGCCCGTGCCCAGAGCGTGGCCACCTACCTGACCTCCCAGGGCGTGGACCCGTCCCACGTGTCGGTACGCGGTGCCGGCCCTGACCAGCCCATCGCCAGCAACGCCGATGCCAACGGCCGTGCGCAGAACCGCCGGGTAGAGGTCAACCTCAAGCCGCTGCCGGGTGCGCAGTACCAGCAGCAGTAAATGAAAAATCCCGCCTCATGGCGGGATTTTTTTGTGGGAGCTGGCTTGCCAGCGAGCTTTTGGGCCCATCGAAAAACTCGCTGGCAAGCCAGCTCCCACCTGTCAGTGTTTCATCTTGTCCAGCGCTTCATCCTTCGCCACCCACAGCTCGTTCACCCACTGCTGGAACTGCGCCCGGTACTGCACGTCCTGGTCGTAGCTGCGGCCGATGAACTGCGCCGGGATGGCGATCTCTTCCAGCTGCACCGTCACGTTGCGCACCCGCCCGCACAGCAGGTCCCAGAACCCTGGGCGGCCGCCCGGGTAGTCGATGGTGACGTTGACGATGGACTCCAACTGCTCGCCCATGGCATCCAGCACGAAGGCGATGCCACCGGCCTTGGGCTTGAGCAGGTGCCTGAACGGCGACTGCTGCTGGGCGTGCTTGGCCGGGGTGAAGCGCGTGCCCTCGGCGAAGTTGAAGATGGCCGTGGGCTTGCCGGCGAAGCGGGCGCAGGTGCGGCGCGTGGTTTCCAGGTCCTTGCCCTGCTTCTCCGGGTGCTTGGCCAGGTAGGCCTTGGAGTAGCGTTTCATGAACGGGAAGCCCAGGGCCCACCAGGCCAGGCCAATCACCGGCACCCAGATCAGTTCCTGCTTGAGGAAGAACTTCAGCGGCCGAATGCGCCGGTTGAGCACGTACTGCAGGGCCAGGATGTCGACCCAGCTCTGGTGGTTGCTGGTGATCAGGTACGAGTGCTGGTAGTCCAGCCCCTGCAGGCCACTGACCTGCCAGCGGGTGCGGCACAGCAGTTTCATCCAGCCCTTGTTCAGGGTGATCCAGGCTTCGTGGATGTGACGCATCAGCACGTCGGTCACGCGCTGCGCCGCCGGGAAGGGCAGGCACAGCTTGAACAGGCTGACGATGAACAGCGGGGTGCAGCACAGCACGGTGTTGCACGCCAACAACAGCGAGGCGATCACGCCTCGCACTGGCGCCGGAATCGGTTTCATGGGGTTTCCTGGTTAGCCACGCGGCGGTGAGCCTGGATGGCGGTGAGGGCGATGGTGTAGACGATGTCGTCGACCTGGGCGCCGCGCGGCAGGTCGTTGACCGGCTTGCGCAGGCCTTGCAGCATGGGGCCCAGGCTGACGCAGTCGGCGCTGCGCTGCACCGCCTTGTGGGTGGTGTTGCCGGTGTTCAGGTCGGGGAACACGAACACCGTGGCGCGCCCGGCCACCTCGCTGTTGGGGGCCAGCTGGCGGGCGATGGTCTCGTTGGCGGCGGCGTCGTACTGCAGCGGGCCGTCGATCAGCAGGTCGCGCTGGGCCTCGCGGGCCAGCAGGGTGGCTTCGCGCACCTTCTCGACGTCGTCGCCACTGGCCGAGTCGCCACTGGAATAGCTGATCATCGCCACGCGCGCGGGAATGCCGAAGGCCTCGGCCGAGTCGGCGCTCTGCCGGGCGATTTCCGCCAGCTCGCCGGCGCTGGGGTGCGGGTTCATCACGCAGTCGCCGTACACCAGCACCTGGTCGGGGAACAGCATGAAGAACACCGACGACACCAGGCTGCAGCCCGGCGCGGTCTTGATCAGCTGCAGGGCCGGGCGGATGGTGTTGGCGGTGGAGTGCACCAGGCCCGACACCAGGCCGTCGACCTCGTCGAGGGCCAGCATCATGGTGCCGATCACCACGTTGTCTTCCAGCTGCTGCTCGGCCATGGGCGCGTTCAGGCTCTTGCTCTTGCGCAGCGCCACCATGGGTTCCACGTAGCGCTCGCGCACCACTTCCGGGTCGAGGATCTCCAGCCCCTCGGGCAGCACGATGCCCTGGGCGCTTGCCACCGCGTGCACGTCCGCAGGCTTGGCCAGCAGCACGCAACGGGCGATGCCGCGGGCCTGGCAGATGGCCGCCGCCTGCACCATCAGCGGCTCGGCGCCTTCAGGCAGGACGATGCGCTTGTTGGCGTGCTGGGCGCGCTGGATCAGTTGGTAGCGGAACACTGCCGGCGACAGCCGCAGCTCGCGCGGGGTGCCGCAGCGCTGGTGCAGCCAGTGGGCGTCGAGGTGGCTGGCGACGAAGTCGGTGATGATCTCCGCGCGCTCGCGGTCATCGATGGGTATTTCCTTGTTCAGCTGGTTGAGCTGGGTGGCGGTGTCGTAGGAGCCGGTGCTCACCGACAGCACCGGTAGCCCGGCCTGCAGCGCACCGCGGCACAGCTCCATCAGGCGTGGGTCGGGCAGGGTGTCGCTGGTCAGCAGCAGGCCGGCCAGGGGCACGCCGTTGAGGGCGGCCAGGCTCACCGCCAGGATGATGTCGTCGCGGTCGCCGGGGGTCACCACCAGCACGCCGGGCTTGAGCAGCTGCAGGGTGTTGAGCACGGTGCGCGCGCAGATGATGATTTTCGACATGCGCCGGGTTTCATAGTCGCCGGCGTTGATCACCTGGGCGCCCAGCAACTCGGCCACGTCGCGGGTGCGGGGGGCGTTGAGGTCGGCCTGGTAGGGAATGCAGCCCAGCAGGCGGAAGTCGCCGCCACGCAGCAGCGGCGAGTGTTCCTTGAGGCGCGCTGCGAAGGCTTCCAGGCTCTCGTCGGTGCGCACCTTGTTGAGGATCACCCCGAGCACCTTCGGGTCGCGCGGGCCGCCGAACAATTGCGCCTGCAACTCCACCCGGCCGGACAGCTCGGCCAGCACTTCGGTCTCGCTGGCGGCGGACACCAGGATCACGTCGGCGTCCATGCTCTTGGCCAGGTGCTGGTTGACCCGCGCCGCGTAGCTGGCGTGGCGGGTGGGCACCATGCCCTCGACAATCAGCACGTCCTTGCCCACCGACGCCTGCTGGTACAGGGTGATGATTTCCTCCAGCAGTTCGTCCAGCTGGCCGTCGCCCAGCATGCGCTCGACGTGGGCCAGGCCCAGGGGCTTGGGCGGGTTGAGGCCGTGGGTGCGCGCCATCAGTTCGGTGGAACGTTCCGGGCCGGTGTCACCGGGGTGCGGCTGGGCGATGGGCTTGAAGAAACCGACGGTCAGGCCGGCACGCTCCAGGGTGCGCACCAGGCCCAGGCTGATGGAAGTGAGGCCGACGCCGAAATCAGTTGGCGCGATAAAAAATGTCTGCATGCGAGCTTCCCGAATGAGCACTGCGCGGGCGTCGGCCTATGGCTGGCCGATCGCGAAATCAGTTGCCAAGGGTATCGTTATCCTCCAGCCGTGCACACCAGCCGCAGCGAAAGCTTTTGCCTATTTGTTGTGCGCGTTGTTGCGGGTCCAGCACCCACGGGCGCGACTGCCAGGGCGGCTGGTGGCGCAGGTGCTGGGTGTGGCCGCAGGACAGCACGGCGACCCAGTCGCCGTGTTCGTCGCGGATGAAATCTACGATTGTGATGGCGCTCATCGGTTCCGTTGGTCCGGGTTGCGTTCGCTTTCGGGCGACGCCTTGGTTACACTTGTTCGTTCTACATTCTTATGCAAAAAGGTGTCGCCCCATGCCGATCGCTGCCAACAAGGCTGTCTCCATCGACTATACCCTGACCAACGACGCTGGTGAGGTCATCGACAGCTCCGCCGGCGGCGCGCCGCTGGTGTACCTGCAAGGCGCAGGTAACATCATTCCAGGCCTGGAAAAGGCCCTGGAAGGCAAGGACGTCGGTGAAGAACTGACCGTTGCCATCGAACCTGAAGAAGCCTACGGCGAGTACTCGGCCGAACTGGTCAGCACCCTGAGCCGCAGCATGTTCGAAGGCGTCGACGAACTGGAAGTGGGCATGCAGTTCCACGCTTCCGCGCCGGACGGCCAGATGCAAATCGTCACCATCCGTGACCTGGACGGCGACGACGTCACCGTCGACGGCAACCACCCGCTGGCCGGCCAGCGCCTGAACTTCCAGGTCAAGATCGTTGCCATCCGTGACGCCAGCCAGGAAGAAATCGCCCACGGTCACGTGCACGGCGAAGGTGGTCACCACCATTAATCCGCGCGCGTAAGCCCGGATAGCCAAAAGGCGTCCGTTTGGGCCTGATGAAATCTCGCAAGAGTGCTCATCGGGCTTGGACGGGCGCCTTTTTTGTCTGCTAGTGTTTCGCACAGCGCCTTTGCGCCACAGGGATATGGAATAGGGGAGTTAGTCATGAGTATTTTCCACGACCTTAAACTGCAGGCGCTCGACGGCCAGGAACTGCCCCTGGCGCCCTTCAAGGGCAAGGTGGTGCTAGTGGTGAACGTGGCGTCCAAATGTGGCTTGACGCCGCAATACGCCGCCCTGGAGAACCTGTACCAGACCTTCAAGGACAAGGGGTTCAGCGTGCTGGGCCTGCCGTGCAACCAGTTTGCCGGGCAGGAACCGGGCAGCGAGCAGGAGATCCAGCAGTTCTGCAGCCTCAACTACGGGGTGACGTTCCCCCTGAGCGCCAAGCTGGAGGTGAACGGTCATGGCCGCCACCGCCTCTACCAGCTGCTGGCGGGCGAGGGTGCGGAGTTCCCCGGTGACATCACCTGGAACTTCGAGAAGTTCCTGGTGGGCAAGGATGGCCGCGTGCTGGCGCGTTTCTCGCCGCGCACCGCGCCGGACGATCCCACGGTGGTCCACGCCATCGAAAAAGCCCTGGGCTGAGGCCCACGTGGCCGGGCCCTCGTGCCCGGCTAGCGGCGCTTATCACTGCAATCAATAGTGCTGTCAGCCACGCTGGCGGCGTTTTATGCTGCGGGTCTTTGAGCCATCTTTCAGAGGATCTGCGCATGTCGGTCAACGCTCTGTTCAAGCCGTTCCAGTTGGGTGCCCTGCAGCTGCCGAGCCGCGTGGTGATGGCGCCCATGACCCGTTCGTTCTCGCCCGGTGGCGTGCCTACCGCCAAGGTGGTGGAGTACTACCGCCGTCGCGCCGCCGCCGGCGTCGGCCTGATCGTCACCGAAGGCACCACCGTGGGCCACAAGGCCGCCAACGGCTACCCGCACGTGCCGCGTTTCTACGGCATCGACGCGTTGGCAGGCTGGAAGCAAGTGGTGGACGCGGTGCACGCCGAGGGCGGCAAGATCGTTCCGCAACTGTGGCACGTGGGCAACGTGCGGCGCCTGGGCACCGAGCCTGACGCCGCGGTGCCGGGCTACGGCCCCCAGGGCAAGGTCAAGGACGGCAAGGTGCTGATCCATGGCATGACCCACCAGGACATTGCCGACGTGATCGCCGCGTTCGCCCAGGCCGCTGCCGACGCCAAGGCCATCGGCATGGACGGCGTTGAGATCCATGGCGCCCATGGCTACCTGATCGACCAGTTCTTCTGGGAAGGCACCAACCAACGCGATGACGAATACGGCGGCAGCCTGGCCAAGCGCTCGCGCTTCGCCATCGAGCTCGTCCAGGCCGTGCGCGCCGCCGTGGGGCCGGGCTTCCCGATCATCTTCCGTTTCTCGCAGTGGAAACAGCAGGACTACAGCGCGCGCCTGGTGCAGACCCCGGAAGCCCTGGGGCAATTCCTGCAGCCGCTGGCTGACGCCGGGGTGGACATTTTCCACTGCTCGACGCGGCGTTTCTGGGAGCCGGAATTCGAAGGCTCCGACCTCAACCTGGCCGGCTGGACCCGCCAGCTCACCGGCAAGCCGACCATCACCGTGGGCAGCGTTGGCCTGGACGGCGAGTTCCTGCAGTTCATGGTCGACACCGACAAGGTGGCGCAGCCCGCCAGCCTGGAAAACCTGCTGCAGCGCCTGAACGCCGAGGAGTTCGACCTGGTGGCGGTGGGCCGTGCCTTGCTGGTGGACCCGGACTGGGCCGCCAAGGTGCGTGACGGCCGCGAGCAGGACATCCTGCCCTTCAGCCGGGAAGCGTTGACGAGCCTGGTTTGATCGCAAACCCGCCCATGCGTTGCGCGGCGGCCTGACAGGCGCCGCGAAGCTGGGTTTCGAATTGCTCGATGATCGCCGCCCAGCCCTGGCGGCTGGCGTGCTGGCGCGCGTTGAGGCGGATGCGGCGCAGGGTTTCGCTGTCTTCCAGTAGCCAGCCGGCGGCGTCGATGAAGGCTTCTTCGTCGCCCGGCATGGCCAGGGCGCCGTTGTGGCCGTGGCGAATGTGCTGGCCGGCGGCGGCCTCGTCGTAGGCCACCACGCCCAGGCCCGAGGCCAGGGCTTCGAGCACCACGTTGCCGAAGGTCTCGCTGAGGCTGGGGAACAGGAACACGTCGCCGCTGGCGTAGTGCATGGCCAGCTCCTCGCCGCGCTGGGCGCCACAGAAAATCGCCTCGGGCAGCTCCTGTTCAAGCTGCGCCCGTTGCGGCCCATCACCGACGATCACCAGCCGCATGCGCTGCAGCGGGTAATGCAGTTGCAGGGTCTGCAGGCTGCGCTTGAGCAGGCCGAGGTTCTTTTCCGGCGCCAGCCGGCCCACATGGATCAAGGCAATATCGTCCGGCCCCAGCCCCCAGCTGTCGCGCAGGGCCTGACTGCGCCGTGCCGGGTTGAACAGCTGGCTGTCCACCCCGCGCGACAGCAGCGCCAGGCGCTCGAAGCCGCGGCGTTCGAGGCTGTGGCGCTGGGTGGCGCTGGGCACCAGGGTCAGTTGGGTGCGGTTGTGGAACCAGCGCAGGTAGCCGGTGAGCAGGCGTGTCAGCAGGCCCAGGCCGTAGTCGCGGGTGTATTGCTGGAAATTGGTGTGGAAACCACTGACCACGGCGATCTTGAGGCGCCGCGCCGCGCGCAGGGCGTTCAGGCCCAGCGGGCCTTCGGTGGCGATGTACAGCACGTCGGGGCGCACCCGGCGCCAGCGCCGCAGCAGCTTGTGCATCGACGCCTGGCCCCATTGCAGGCCGGGGTAGCCGGGCAGTGGCCAGCCGCGGCAGAGCATCAGTTCGTCGTCTGCCCCATTCCGTTCGTCGACAGTTTGCCGCGGCCGCACGATCTCGACGTGGTGGCCGCGGGCCCGCAGGCCATCGCTCAGGCGGCCAAGGGTATTGGCCACACCGTTGATTTCGGATGGAAAGGTTTCGGTAACCAGGGTGATGCGCAGCGGTGGTGTGGTCATGGAACCAGTGTCGGATCAGGGGATTGCGGGCGTATTTCACCCCCGTGACGAATTCATGACGCCTACGCCCGGCGATAAATCGCCTAGTGTTTAGAGACAACCTGCGCGCAACCGGGTGATCGCCATGACCGATAACCTTTACGCGCCGCCTCAGGCGGATCTGCGTATGCCAGCGGTCAGGGAGCCCGCGTTCTACACCGTCTCGGATGGCAAGTTTTTCACCTTGTTTTTCGCCAGCCTGGGGCTTTACCTGGTGTATTGGTCATGGAAGAACTGGCGCCGCTACCAGCGCGCCACCGGTGCCAAGGTCTCGCCCCTGGCCCGCGGCCTGCTGCCGCTGTTCTTCACCCACGCCCTGCTGTTTCGCGCCGAGGACCTGCTGCAGGCGCGCGGCATGCACGCCATCGAGCCGCCCGAAGTGTGGGCCAACCGCTTTGTCGTGGCGACGGTGCTGGGCCTGCTGTTCAACGGCATGGCGCGGGCGGGCATTGGCTACCCGCTGACCGACCTGGGCTGCCTGGCGGCGCTGGTGGTGCAGGGGCTGGCGGTGTGCAAGGGGCAGCAGTTGCTGAACTTTGCCGCGGATGACCCGTTGGGCGAGGCCAATTCCCGGCTGCACTGGGTGGATTATGTGTGCATGGTGCCGGGGATATTGTTGTGGGTGTTTATCCTGCTGGCGTATTGGGCCGATACGCCGTAACGGCTTTTGTGGGAGCTGGCTTGCCAGCGAGCTGTGCGGGCCTCAAAAGCTCGCTGGCAAGCCAGCTCCCACATTACGGGTCAACCGCGTTCCCGCACCCAGAACAGTGTGGCGCCGGCTACCGCGGCCGGCATCATCAGCAGGTTCACCACCGGTATCAGCAGCACCAGGTAGACAATCCCGCCAAAACCCAGGCTCTGCCAGCGCTTCTGGCGCAGCCAGGCGAGCATGTCGGGCCAGCTCATCTTGTGGTTGTCGGCCGGGTAGTCGATGTACTGGATGGCCATCATCCACACGCCGAACAGCAGCCACAGCGGCGCCGCCACCACGTTCACCACCGGAATCAGCGACAGCACGAACAGCGCCAGGGTGCGCGGCAGGAAGTAGCCCAGCTTGCGTAGCTCGCGGTTGAGGGTGCGCGGCACCTCGCGGGCCAGCTCGGCCCATTTGAACGGCGGGAAATCGTCCTGCCCACGCACCACCACTTCCACTTTTTCCGCCAGGAAGCTGTTGAACGGCGCGGCGACAATGTTGGCCACCAGGGTGAAGCAGAAGAACACCATCAGCACCACCAGCGCCACGAACAGCGGCCAGAGGATATAGCTGAGGAAGCCCAGCCACGACGGCAGCGTGGGCATCAGGTGGTCGACCCATTGGCGGAATTCATGGCCGGCGAAATAGATAAGCCCGGCGAACAGCACCAGGTTGATGGCCAGCGGCAGCAGGACAAAGAGCCGCAGGCCGGGGCTGAGGACCAGTTTCAGGCCTTCGCGCAGGTATTGCGGGCCGGACAGGACAGGCGCGTGCATGGTGTGCTCCGAGTTGAAAACGGGCCGACATTACCGGCTTTGCGCCCCGTGGGAAAGTGAAGCAATGTGCTGTAACAAAGCCTTCGAGTGCCAGGTCCTATCGGATAGAGCGGGGCTATGAGGTGGATTGTGAATCGATATTTCCTTACCCTTGGCCCCCTCGCTACAGTGCGCACATCAAATTTCTTAACCCTTTTCCTCAATTTTGCATTTCAAGGAGTTTCCATGACCATTCTCGTCAACAAGCAGGCCCCTGACTTCGACGCCCCGGCCGTACTGGGCGACGGTTCGATCGTCGACAGCTTCAAGCTGTCCTCGCTGCACGGCAAGTACATCGTGCTGTTCTTCTGGCCGCTGGACTTCACCTTCGTCTGCCCATCGGAAATCATTGCCCACAACAACCGCATCGCCAAATTCCGCGAGCTGGGTGTTGAAGTGGTTGGCGTGTCCATCGATTCGCAGTTCACCCACTACGCCTGGCGCAGCACCCCGGTCGAGAAGGGTGGCATCGGCGAAGTCGAGTTCACCATGGTGGCCGACGTCAAGCACGAGATCACCCGTGCCTACGGCATCGAGCACGAAGACGGCGTGGCCCTGCGCGCTTCGTTCCTGATCGACCAGAAAGGCGTGGTACAGCACCAGGTGGTGAACAACCTGCCGCTGGGCCGTGAAGTCGACGAAATGGTGCGCCTGGTCGAAGCCCTGCAATTCACCGAACAGTATGGCGAAGTCTGCCCAGCCGGCTGGCGTCCAGGCCAGAAAGGCATGAAGGCCGACGCCCAGGGCGTGGCCGACTACCTGGCCGAGAACGCCACCAGCCTGTAAGCGGTTTCCAGGACGGGTGAGCAATAGCCTTCCCCAAGGTTTCAGCCGTCCTTTTTTAATTCCAGCCGGTTCGCCGGCCTCGGGCCCCCGGCGTACAATGTCGGGGTCCATAGGAGTCAGCCATGTCTGAAGCACGTCATTCCCGAGTGATCATCCTCGGTTCCGGCCCTGCCGGTTACAGCGCTGCCGTCTACGCAGCCCGCGCCAACCTCAAGCCGCTGCTGATCACCGGCATGCAGGCCGGCGGTCAACTGACCACCACCACCGAAGTCGACAACTGGCCGGGCGACGTCCACGGCCTGACCGGCCCGGCGCTGATGGAGCGCATGCGCGAGCACGCCGAGCGTTTCGAGACCGAGATCATCTTCGACCACATCGAAGGCGTTGACCTGGCCAAGCGCCCGTTCACCCTGACCGGCCAAGGCACCAGCTACACCTGCGACGCGCTGATCATCGCCACTGGCGCGAGCGCCCGCTACCTGGGCCTGCCGTCGGAAGAAACGTTCATGGGCAAGGGCGTTTCGGCCTGCGCCACCTGCGACGGTTTCTTCTACCGCAACAAGCCGGTCGCCGTGGTGGGCGGTGGCAACACGGCCGTGGAAGAAGCGCTGTACCTGGCCAACATCGCCAGCAAGGTCACCCTGGTGCACCGCCGCGAGACTTTCCGCGCCGAGAAGATCCTGATCGACAAGCTGCACGCCCGCGTGGCCGAAGGCAAGATCGAGCTCAAGCTCAACGCCACCCTGGACGAAGTGCTGGGTGACAACATGGGCGTGACCGGTGCGCGCCTGAAGAACAACGACGGCAGCTTCGACGAGCTGAAAGTCGACGGCGTGTTCATTGCCATCGGCCACACCCCGAACACCTCGCTGTTCGAAGGCCAGCTGGCCCTGAAGGACGGCTACATGGTGGTCAGCGGCGGCCGTGAAGGCAACGCCACCGCCACCAGCGTCGAGGGCGTGTTCGCCGCCGGCGACGTGGCCGACCACGTGTACCGCCAGGCCATCACCTCGGCCGGCGCCGGCTGCATGGCTGCGCTGGACGTGGAACGCTACCTGGACGGCCTGCAGAACGCTTCGTTCTAATCAAGCCAGGGGCGGGGCGGGCTTGATGTGGGAGCTGGCTTGCCAGCGAGTTTTTGAGCATTGAAAAGCTCGCTGGCAAGCCAGCTCCCACAATTGCAAACTGCCTTGCCTGCAGCCAGGCATAAAAAAACCGGCCATCAAGGCCGGTTTTTTTGTGGGCGGGTATCAGCCCTTGCGCGCCAGCGGCTGCGCGGCAAACTTCACCCCGGCCAGGCCGTGGGCGATCAGGTTGCGGATGTTGCCGTGGTCGCTGCCCTCAGGCGTGGCCACTACCGAACGGTAGTGCTCGCCGAACGCCAGCAGCGCTTCCTGGTCGCTCAGGCCTTCCAGCACGGCCAGGCCCAGGGTCTTGCACGAGCCTTCGTTCTGGCCGGCGGCGTTTTCCAGCGCACCGTTGGTGAAGGCCTGCGGCTGGTAGTCGTAATGCGCGGTCACGTACGCCAGGGTGTCGGCGAAGACGTGTTCGCCGGTGGCGAGGCTGGCGCGCAGGGTATTCAAGTCAGTCATGCTGTTTTCCTTTGGCGAACGCCGCTTGCTGTTCGGCGCTGGCTTCTTGCTGATAAAGAGTCTTCCACTGGTTGTACGGCATGCCGTACACGACTTCACGGGCGTCATCCAGGCTGACCTCGATGTGACGCTCGTCGGCCTCGGCCTTGTACCACTTGGACAGGCAGTTGCGGCAGAAACCGGCCAGGTTCATCAGGTCGATGTTCTGCACGTCGGTGCGCTTGCCCAGGTGCTCCACCAGGCGGCGGAAGGCCGCGGCTTCAAGTTCCAGGCGTTGTTGATCGTTCATGGTGCGGTTTCCGTTCAGCGGCGTGCCGCGAGGGTGATCGACACCGACTCGGCAAAGCGCAGGGCATGGGGTTTGTCGACTTCGACTTCGGCGTACAGCACGGCCTGGTTGGCCATCACCAGGTCCAGCAGTTCCTGGGTAAGACGTTCCAGCAGGGCAAAGCGGTTGCCCTCCACATGCTGGATCACCGCCTTGGTGATGGTGCGGTAGTTCAGCGCGTGGTCGATGTCGTTGTCACGCACCGCTTCCTGGGCCGCATACAGGATGGTCAGGTTGATCAGCACATCCTGCTTGTTGAGGATCTCGTCCTCGTTGATTCCGATGAAGGTGCGCAGGCGCAGGTCCTTGACCCGGATGCGCGCCATTCCTGGCTCCAGTTGTGGCATTACTTGCTCCGTCCAATCAATTGCAGGAATTCCTGGCGGGTGGTGCTCGAGTCGCGGAAGGCGCCGAGCATCACCGAGGTGTTCATCACCGAATTCTGTTTTTCCACGCCGCGCATCATCATGCACATGTGCTTGGCCTCGATCACCACGGCCACGCCGGCGGCGCCGGTCACGTCACGCACCGCCTCGGCGATCTGGCGGGTGAGGTTCTCCTGGATCTGCAGGCGCCGGGCGAACATGTCGACGATGCGCGCGATCTTCGACAGCCCCAGCACCTTGCCGGTGGGGATGTAGGCCACGTGGGCCTTGCCGATGAAGGGCAGCAGGTGGTGCTCGCACAGCGAGTACAGCTCGATGTCCTGGACGATCACCATCTCGTCGTTGTCGGAGGCGAACAGCGCACCGTTGACGATTTCCTCCAGGGTCTGGCCGTAGCCGTGACACAGGTACTGCATGGCCTTGGCCGCGCGCTTGGGGGTGTCGAGCAGGCCCTCGCGGTCCGGGTCTTCACCCAGGTCCTGGAGGATCGCGCGGTAGTGTTGCGGCAGGCTGGGGTTCATGGAAGCTACTTCCTCGCGCGGGGCGCTTATTTTACGTGCCGGCCGCCGTTGACGGTCAAGGTAGTGCCGGTGACATAGGGGTTGTCGAGCAGGTAGCGCAGGCTCTGGTACACCACCTGCGGCCCTGGCTCGATGCCCATGGCCGACTTGGCCAGGGTCTTGGCGCGGTACGCCGCGTCGTCGTCTTCATTGAACATCAGCAGCGCCGGGGCGATGCCGTTGACCTTGATGCGTGGCGCGTACTTGGCGGCGAACGACAGGGTCAGGCTGTCCAGGCCGGCCTTGCTGGCGCAGTAGGCGATGTGCTTGCTGCTGCCCTTGCGGGTCACGTCATCGCTGATGTGCACGATGTCCGCCACTTCACTGGCATGCAGCAGGTCGGCGCAATGCAGGTTGATCAGGTAGGGCGCGAGCATGTGCACGCTGACCATCTGTGCGAAGGCCTGGGCTTCCTCGCCCGGCGTTTCTGCCTGCCAGGCCGATGCATTATGAACGATGGCACGCAGCCCGCTGGTGTGTTTCTTCAGCAAGGCGATGAACGCGAGGATGCCCGCTTCGTTGCTGAAATCCCCGAACAACGTCACCGCGCCGCGCTCGCGCAGGCGCGCCAGGCTGTCGCGCTCGCTGCGGTAGCTGACGATAACCGGCTGGCCGTCGTCCAGCAGGCGCTCGGCGCAGTGCAGGCCGACGCGCTGGCTGGCGCCGGTGATGAGAATAGGGGCGGGGCGGGGCATGCATAAGCTCGCGGCAGGTGTCTACCGGGAACTTATACCACTGGCGGGCCAGTGCACAACCGCCCCGTAGCAGCGGCCGCCAGGCCGCGTCCCAGGCACCGGGGTACACCGGGCGCGCGCTGACGCAGCCTGCGGCAGCTGCTACGAAGGTTGGTGGACGGCGGCGGGGCGCTGTGGCACTGCGTGCAACCAGTTATGTAGCAACCGCGTGGACAGCGGAATGAAGAAGTACACCATGATTGGCGTCAGGGCCAGGGTGCTGACCATGATGCGCGGCACCAGGCTCAGCTCGCCCAGCAGCGGGCCCAGGACGAAGTTGAACAGCAGCGACACCGGGAAAAACGCCAGCCAGATGGCTACCGCCTGCTTCCAGCGCGGCGGCCGTATGTGGCCAGTGTCGCCGAACCAGCCGTCGATGCCGCTGACCCGGTGTTCGTGGGGCTGGGCGAACAGGCCGCTGCCACGGGCCAGCCAGGCGCTGCGCGAGGCCGAGTGTTCCCAGGCGTGCAGGGTGGTTTCGTCGGCGAAGCGGAAGATGATCTGGAATTCGTCGTCATCGGGGGGCGGGGCCAGCACGCCGGAGCCCAGGTAGCCGGGGAAGTCGGTGGCCAGTTGTTCGCCTTCGCGCAGCCAGGCGATCAGGTCGTGGTAGCGGCCATTGGCGACGCGACGCGCAACCATCAGGGTGACGGGGGTAGACATTGTGTATCTCCGTTCAGTACGGGCCTCCCGGGTAGGGCGCGCCTCTCGCTGCAGGGCCGGGGTGGTGGCCTGCATGCAAATTCAAGCAAGGATTATTCCTGAACGGCGAAAACGCGCCAGTGCTGTTTCGCTGACGCCAGATATCCGTGCAATTGGGTAGATCGTGCCAACCAAGGTACAATGCCCGCTGACCCCACGCCTTGGCGCCCGTACCGATGTCAGATTTCGTTCCAGCCACTTCTGCCGCCGCCCAAACGTCGCGCCAGGAGCTGTTTCCCATCCGCGAGGTAGCGCGCCTGACCGGCATCAACCCGGTGACCCTGCGCGCCTGGGAGCGCCGTTATGGGCTGATTCGGCCCACGCGCACCGAAAGCGGGCACCGCCTTTACTCCCAGGCTGACATCGACGAGGTGCGCAGCATCCTCGGCTGGATCGAGCGCGGCGTGGCGGTGAGCAAGGTCGGCAAGATCCTCGCGCGCAGCCACTCGTCCAAGGCGCAGCCGGAGCCGCTGGAACGGCCGCTGGCCAGCAGCGAGTGGGGCGAATGGCAGGCGCAGGTACGCCAGGCCGTACACGCCTTCGACGAGCGCCGGCTGGAACAGGTCTACGGCCAGATATTCGCCAGCTACCCCGTGGTGGTGGCGTTCCAGGACGTCTTGATGCCCGTCTGGCAGGCGTTGCTGCTGCGCCAGGACGCGTTCGGGCAGGCCAGCGAATGGTTGCTGCTGGACAGCTTCCTGCGTGGGCGCACCTTGCAGCGCTTGCAAATGTTGCGTCATCAGCAGCAGGAAAGCACCGTGCTGCTGGCGGCCATTCCGGGCCAGTGCCACGAACTGGAGCTGCTGGTGGCCGGGCTGATGCTGGCCAGCAGCGACGTGGCGGTGCAGGTGCTGGCGCCGGGGCAGCCACTGGAGGAGTTGAGCCTGGTGTGCGAGAAACTGGCGCCCCAGGCCATGGTGCTGTTCTCCAACCACCCGCCAGCCCCGGACACGCCCAAGCGCCTGCGCAAGGTGGGCCTGGCCCTGGACTGCCCGCTGATGTTGGCCGGCGAGGCTAGCGACCTGATGCAGGACGCGTTGGTGAATACCGAGGTGGCGTGCCTGGGCAGCGACGGGCGCCTGATGCAGCGCCGCCTGCAGCAATACCTGGCAGGGCACCTGGATACCTGAGGTGGCCTACGCGTGCAGTTGCGGGTGGGCGCGGCGGTGCTGGGCGAGGATGTACTGGCGCAGGCGCTCGGTGTCCTGCGGGTTGTCCTGGCTCAGGCGGTAGGCGTAGTGGCCATGTTCGGTCTTGCGCCGCAGGGTGCCGCGCAGGGGCATCGGCTCGTGGCCTTCGGGGTTGAACCACAGTGAGAAGCGGCGCGGCGGGTTGCGCCCGTTGCGCATTTCCAGCAGCACGCCTTCGAAGGAAATTTCCAGCACCTGGTAATCGGTGATGCGGCCCTTTTCGTCTTCCAGCACCACCGGCTGGTTCAGCGCCATGCGCCACGGCCGCACCATGGGGCCGTCCTCGTAGATGCTGGGCGCGCCCAGCTTCAGGTGCACGGCGTGGAATTCGTCTTCCACCAGTTGCAGCGGGAAACTCATCTGCTGGTTTTCGAACTGGGCCTGGATGGTCACCTGTTCGTTGGCCACCAGGCGCGCCAGCAGGTCACGGATCTGCGTGCCGCCATTGACCAGCAGGCTCGCCGTGGTATCACGCACGTTGAGCTGCGGGTTGTGCTGCATGGTTCGAATGAAATCCAGCTCATCCTGGGTAAGGAGGGCGTCAACTGGCATGATCGAGCTCGAAGGCGAATAAGGCGGTTGTTCGGTCAGTAGACAGCACCCTCGGGCATTAGTTAGCGCCGTTGGTCGTTTTCCAGGGCCATGATCCGCGCCCGTGCTTCATCCAGTTCGCGTTGCAGCTGCGCCACACGCTCCTGGGCTTCCACCTGCTCGGTCACATCCTTCTGGATGCCGATGAAGTAGGTGAGCTTGTCGCTTTCGTTGTACACCGGGGTAATCGACAGCTCGTTCCAGAACGCCGAGCCGTCCTTGCGATAGTTGCGCAGGCGCTGGCGGCACGGTTGGCCATGGTCGATGGCCTGGCGGATCAACGCCAGCGCGGCTTCATCGCGTTCGCCATTCTGCAGGAAACGGCAATCGCGGTAGAGAATTTCATTGGAACTGTAGCCGGTCAATCGTTCGAAGGCCGGGTTGACGTAGATGAGGATGTTGTCGTCGCCCTCCTGTTCGGCCACGACGATCCCGTCATTGGACGCGTCCATCATCCGTTGCAGCAGCTTGGCGTTGATCATTTCAGGCATTCCACGACAGTTCACGGGCCATTCTAGAGCAACCGGGGCGTGGATACACCCTGCGTCTGGCAGATGGCCACACTGCGTCCCAGGGCCCTGGCCTGTTACTATCGCGGTTTTGACCCTGCCCAGGACCCACGCAATGAAAGTCGCCATCCTGTCCGGCTCCGTATACGGCACTGCTGAAGAAGTGGCCCGTCACGTGAAGTCGCTGCTCGACGCCGCCGGTTTCGAGACCTTCTACAATCCCCGCGCCAGCCTCGAGGAGCTGCTGGGCGCCGCGCCCCAGGCCTTGCTGGCGGTGACGTCGACCACGGGCATGGGCGAGTTGCCGGACAACCTGCAACCGCTGTATTCGCAGCTGCGCGATCAACTGCCTGCCACCCTGCGCGGCCTGCCGGGCGCGGTGATCGGCCTGGGCGACGCCAGCTATGGCGACACCTTCTGCGGCGGCGGCGAGCAACTGCGTGAACTGTTCGCCGAGCTGGGCGTGCAGGAGGTGCAGGACATGCTGCGCCTTGATGCCAGTGAATCGGTGACCCCGGAGACCGATGCCGAGCCGTGGGTGGCGCAGCTGATCGAGCGCCTGCGCGCCGCCTGACCCTGGTCGCTGAAACGATTAGTTTCAGCGCGTATGGGATCCATTATCTGCTTGATTTTGCTGGTGACTCACAAGGCCAATAAGCTGGCTGCCAACGCAATTACCCCCGGCGGGAGGGCTGGTTAAACTCCTGCCAGGAGAGCACAGAAAGTGCCGAGGTAATGTCCGTGACCACAGCTCATGTTCCCTCGACTTCGATTGCCCGCGACCGGGCGCATCGCGAGCCGCCAGCGCCTTCGCCGGCAGCCCAGGCGGCACTCGGGCAGGCACGCGCAGCCACGCCACTGGCCGAGATACCCTTGACGGTATGGCGCACCCGCGGGCAGACCTTCGATTTTCGCGGCCACGCCATTCGCTACTGGGTAGCGGGGCGCGGCGAGCCGCTGTTGCTGCTGCACGGCTTTCCTACCGCCAGCTGGGACTGGCACTACCTGTGGCAACCGTTGGCCAGCCGCTACCGCCTGATCGCCTGCGACATGCTGGGGTTCGGCGACTCCAGCAAGCCCGTGGACCACGCCTATAGCCTGATCGAGCAGGCTGACCTGCAACAGGCCCTGCTGGCGCACCTGAACGTGCAGCAACCGGTGCACCTGCTGGCCCATGACTATGGGGACAGCGTCGCCCAGGAACTGCTGGCCCGGCACCAACATGGCCTGGCGCGCATCGCCAGCTGCGTATTCCTCAATGGCGGCCTGTTTCCCGAGGCCCACCGCGCCCTGTTGATCCAGAAACTGCTGATCAGCCCCCTGGGCTGGCTGGTGAGCCGCAGCTTCAGCCGCGAGACCCTGGTCAACAACGTGCGCCAGATCTACGGCCCTGATACCCGCCCCAGCGAAAGCGCCATGGACGACTGGTGGAGCCTGATTCGCGCCAACCAGGGCACACGCGTGCTGCACCGGTTGTGTGGCTACCTGGTGGAGCGGCGCCTGCGCCGTGACCGCTGGGTGACGGCCATGCAACACGCCGGCGTGCCGCTGCGCTTCATCAATGGCGTGCTCGACCCGGTGTGCGGCAGGCCCATGGTGACCCGCTACCGCGAGCTGATCCATCGCGCCGACACGGTTTCCCTGCCCGGCATCGGCCATTACCCACACACCGAAGCACCGGTACAGGTGCTCAAGCACTACCTGGCGTTCCGTGACCAGTTGCAGGCGCAAGCCGCTGCAAGTGAACGCCGGCGGCTCTATTCCTGAAGCCGGGGCGGGGGATCATCCCCCAGCCTTATCGTGGCGTATTCAGGTAGGGGCGTCTTTATTGTGACTGGAACGCTCGTGCACGACACTGCCGCCATGCCCCCCTTTTGTGCTGCCAGGAGTAGTGCCATGAGCGACGCGGTCCGTTTCGAAGATAAAGTGGTGATTGTCACTGGCGCCGGCGGCGGCCTGGGGCGTGCCCACGCCTTGCTGTTCGCCCGCCATGGCGCGCGGGTGGTGGTCAATGACTTGGGTGGCTCCACCCACGGCGAAGGTGCCAATGCCTCCGCCGCCGACCGCGTGGTGGCGCAGATACGCGAGGCTGGCGGCACCGCCATTGCCAGCCACGAGTCGGTCACCGACGGTGACAAGATCGTCCAGCAGGCGCTGGACAGCTTTGGCCGCGTCGACGTGCTGGTGAACAACGCCGGCATCCTGCGCGACAAGAGTTTCCACAAAATGGACGACAGCGACTGGGACCAGGTGTACCAGGTGCACGTGCAGGGCGCCTACAAACTCACCCACGCCGCCTGGCCGCACCTGCGCGAGCAGAACTTCGGCCGGGTGATTTTCACCTCGTCCACCTCGGGCATCTACGGCAACTTCGGCCAGGCCAACTACGCCATGGCCAAGCTGGGCCTGTACGGCCTGACCCGCACCCTGGCGCTGGAAGGGCGCCGCAACAATATCCTCGTCAACGCCATTGCGCCCACCGGCGGCACGCGCATGACCGAAGGGCTGATGCCGCCTGAAGTGTTCGCCTTGCTCAAGCCTGAACTGGTCAGCCCGTTGGTGGTTTACCTGGGCAGCGAGCAATGCCAGGACACGGGTGGTTTATATGAAGTGGGGGGAGGCTGGGTCGGCAAAGTGCGTTGGGAACGCAGCCTGGGCGTGGGCTTCGACCCACAACAGGGCATGAGCGTGGAGGATATTGCAAAAGAGTGGGCGAATATCGGCAACTTTGACAATGCCGTGCACCCCGCGGATAACATTGAAGCGCTGCGGGAAATGATGGCGCATCTCCAGCAGTATTAAAACTTGCGTACCAGAATACTGTAGCCGCTGCCCCCAGGCTGCTTCGGTGTGGCACAGGGCCAGCGCAGCCTGCGGCAGCGGCTACAGGCTGGCAGTAAAACGCGGAAATAAAAAAGGCCGCTGTAACACAGCGGCCAAATAAGACGTTAGATCAAGGAGCTTCAAATCAACGTCGGTGAACAAGGTGTCGCCAAAGCCAGGCAGGCCGGGGATCAGCATCGGACAATACACAATGAAGATTAATTCATCATTAACCCTTGGGGTTCGGGTTAGTTCCCTTGGCGACTGAAGAAATACTAAGCGTTAGTTGTGGATTGAAAAATAGCAGTTTGCGACAATGACTGTTACCGCCACTGTAATAGTCCCGTCATGTCGCCAAAACACACGCCGTTCAAAGTGCTTTTCCTCGCAGTCAGCGTTGCCGCCGCGGTGCCGGGCACGGCGTTGGCGCTGCCGTTCAACGTCGGTGACGTGGAAGGGCAGATCGACACCAACCTGAGCTTTACCAGCGACTGGGGCCTGCGCAACGCCGATCACCACCTGGTCGGCGCCAGCAACGGTGGCACGGGGCATTCCAGCCTGGGCGACGACGGCCGCCTGAACTTCAACCGCGGCCAGGCATTTTCCAACCGCCTGCAGGTGGAGCACGCCCTGACCCTGCAGTACGGTGACAGCGGCGTGTACGTGCGCGGTCGCTACTGGTACGACTTCGCCCAGCAGGACGGCAGCCAGGACTTCAAGTCCATCAGCGACCGTGGCCGCGAGGAAGGTGCCCGTGCCGCCGGCGGCCAGTGGCTGGACGCCTACGTGTACCACCACTACAGCATCGGCGACCAACCGGGCACCGTGCGCGTGGGGCGGCAGATCGTCAACTGGGGCGAGAGCGAGTTCATCGGCAACTCCATCAACAGCATCAACCCGGTGGACCTGTCCACCTTGCACCAGCCCGGCGAAACCGTCAGCGACAGCCTGTTGCCCACCAATTTGCTCTACGTGTCCCAGAGCCTCACCGACGCCCTGACCCTGGACGCGTTCTATCAGCTGCAATGGGATGCCTCCCAGGCGGAGAACTGTGGCACCTACTTTGCCGACGACATCACCGCCCGCGGCTGCAGCCGTGGTTTCACCGTCGCCTCTTCACTGCCGGCGCAGCAAGGCCAGGGCTATGAAGTGACCAGCGAAGGCGTGGTGGTGCCACGCGGCCACGACCAGCGCGCCCGCGACGGCGGCCAGTGGGGCACGGCGCTGCACTGGCAGGTGGGCACCGTGGACTACGGTTTCTACTTCATGAACTACCACAGCCGCCAGGCGTTCATCGAGACGCGCAATGGCAGCGGCGCAATCCCCGCGGGCCTGGGCACGCTGACCAACAGCCAGGCCGCCGATGCCGCGCTGCTCGGTGGCAGCTACAACCTGCAGTACCCGCAGGACATCCAGCTGTACGGCGCCAGCTTCTCGACGTTGCTGGCCGGCGGCAGCAAGTGGCGTGGCGAGCTCAGCTACCGCCCCAACGCGCCGGTGCAGCGCAACCTGGCTGACCTGACCCAGGCGCTGTACGGGCCGGCCGAGCAGGTCAACAGCGGTTACGAACGCAAGGCCATTACCCAGTTGCAGAGCAGCCTGAGCCAGGACTTCGACGAAGTGCTGGGTGCCCAGCGCCTTTCGCTGGTAGGCGAGGCGGGCTGGGTGCACGTGGACAATGTATCGAGCAGCGACCGCCTGGGGCGTGATGCGGTGTATGGCACGGCGGGCAACCATGGGTTTGTGACCAGCAATGCCTGGGGGTACCGGGCCAAGGCAGAGCTGCAATACCCGGATGTGTTTCAGGGCGTCAGCCTGACCCCCAGCGTGGCCTGGTCCCACGACGTCAACGGCTACGGTCCCAATGGCCTGTTCAATGAAGGGGCGAAGGCCGTCACCCTGGGCGTGTTGGCAGACTATCAGCACACCTACACCGCGACTGTTGCCTACACGCAATTTTTTGGCGGGCATTACAACGTGCTCACCGATCGGGATTACTTGAGCATGGGCGTGGGTTTGAAGTTTTAACGAGGTTCATCCAATGGGTATTACCCAGGCGCCTGCCGGCAGTATTACCCCTCGGGTTTGAGCAATATTTATTGCTGCTGGGCTTCAGGTGTCGTTTCTAATTAGCTCGATCAAGACGGACTTATTTTTTGATCAGTCAGTGGCTAATTTCACAAGGAACGACATATGGACGCAACACCGAAGTCTGCTGCGCAGGTATATCCCGAGGATCCACATTTGCTGGCGTGCAACCAGGCGCTATTGAAAATCAAGGCGTTGGTGCAAAGAGCCCCCACCCTGCAAACCGTCGCCCAGGCCTTACTCTCGTCGCACTGGCCGAAGTTGTTGGCGTATCTGGATATCCGCGATATTCATGTCGATGACTGCACGGGATCGGCATCCTTATAACACCTCGGAGCGGTACGCCAGCGAGCTGCTCGACTTTCTGAAAGACAGCACCCTGCCCGAGTCAGAACCCCTCAAGCCGTTCGACAATCAGGTGCCGCTGGGCTGGTAGCCCAGCCGCCAACTCACTGCCTGGCTGGCAGCCAGCAGCCGCTGCGCCGCCGGGCCGTGTTCATCGGCATGGAACATGGACGTAGGGCCGACCACTGTCAGCACCGCGCTGATGCGCCCCAGGGCGTCGAACACCGGAGCTGACAACGCGTCCACGCCCGGCAGCAGCAAGCCATGCACATGGTGCAGGCCATTTTCGCGGATTGCCGCGAAGGTGGCTTGCAGTTCCTGGCTGGCCTTGCCTTCGGCGTGCATCAGGTCCAGCGTCTCGCGCGCTGGCAGGTACGCACCAAACACCAGCCCCGTGGATGAGCCGAGCAGCGGCAGCACCGAACCCACCTGCGTCACTACCGTCACCGCACGCACCGCCGCTTCCACCTGCACCACGGTGGCGCCACGGTTGCCCCACACTGCCAGGAAACAGGTCTGGTTCAGTTCGTCGCGCAGCTCGGACAGTGGCAGCGCCGCCAGTTTCAGCACGTCCAGGCTGCCCAGCGCCGCCAACCCCACCCGCAGCGCTTCGCGGCCCAGGCCATAGTGGTTGGTGGCGGGGTTCTGCTCGGCGAAGCCACTGGCGATCAGCGCCTGCAGATAGCGGTGCACTTTGCTGGCAGGCATCTGCACGTGTTCGGCCAGGCGCGACAGCGAGGTGGACGGCGACAGTTCGGCCAGGGCCTTGAGAATGTCAGTGCCCACTTCGGCCGAACGGACTTTCTGCTTGTTGTTGCTCTCGGTGGCGGGCGGGGTCGGCGTGGGCATGGTCTGGGCGGTCCGTGGGCAAGTGGGCGTCTTTATAGCTTGACGCTCCCTGGCAATCAAATTACGTTATTCGTAATCTGATTACGATAAAAATAACAATCGCCCCGGAGGTTTCATGGACCTGGATCCTGGCACTGCCGCGCCCCGCTACCAGAGCGGTTTCGGCAATGAGTTCAGCAGCGAGGCGCTGCCCGGCGCCTTGCCGGCCGGCCGCAACTCCCCGCAAAAGGCCCCCTACGGCCTGTACGCCGAGCAGTTCTCCGGCACCGCCTTTACCGTCCCGCGCAGCGAAGCCCGGCGCACCTGGTTGTACCGCATCCGCCCCTCGGCGCTGCACCCACGTTTCGAACCGTTGGCGCGCCAAGTGCAGGGCGGGCCGCTGGCCGAGCCCACGCCCAACCGCTTGCGCTGGGACCCGCTGCCCATGTCCACTGCGCCCACGGACTTCCTTGATGGTTGGGTGGTCATGGCCGCCAACGCCCCGGCGGACGCGCCCAGCGGCACCAGCCTGTACCACTACGCGGCCAACCGCGACATGACCCGCGTGTTCTACAACGCCGACGGCGAGCTGCTGCTGGTGCCCGAGCAGGGCCGGCTGCGGCTGCTGACCGAGCTGGGGGTGCTGGACATCGAGCCGCTGGAAATCGCCGTGATTCCCCGCGGACTGAAGTTCAGCGTGGCGCTGCCCGACGGCAACGCCCGTGGCTACCTGGCAGAAAACCATGGCGCGCCGCTGCGCCTGCCCGACCTGGGGCCCATCGGCAGCAACGGCCTGGCCAACCCGCGTGACTTCCTGGCGCCAGTGGCGCATTACCAGGACAGCAGCGCCCCGGTGGCCCTGGTGCAGAAATTCCTCGGCCGCCTGTGGGGCTGCGAGCTGCAGCACTCGCCCCTGGACGTGGTCGCCTGGCACGGCAACAACGTGCCGTACAAATACGACCTGCGGCTGTTCAACACCCTGGGCACGGTCAGCTACGACCACCCGGACCCGTCTATCTTTACCGTATTGACCTCGCCCAGCAGCGTGCACGGTATGGCCAACATGGACTTCGTTATTTTCCCGCCGCGCTGGATGGTGGCGGACAACACCTTCAGGCCGCCCTGGTTCCACCGCAACCTGATGAACGAATACATGGGCCTGATCCAGGGCGCCTACGACGCCAAGGCCGAAGGCTTCGTGCCCGGCGGCGCTTCGTTGCACAGCTGCATGAGCGCCCACGGCCCGGACGCCGAGACCTGCGCCAGGGCGGTGGCGGCCGAGCTGGCGCCGGTGCGCATCGAACAGACCATGGCGTTCATGTTCGAGACCAGCCAGGTGCTGCGCCCCAGCCGCCATGCGCTGGCCTGCGAGCAATTGCAGCAGCGTTATGACGCCTGCTGGGCGAGCTTGCCCAGCACCTTCAACCCGAACCGGAGAGACGCATGAACCCGCACCACAGCTGGCTGGCCAGCGCCAACGACCACGCCGATTTCCCCCTGCAGAACCTGCCCCTGGGCGTGTTCAGCCCCCAGGGCGGGCGCCCGCGTGCCGGGGTGGCGATCGGTGATTCGATCCTGGACCTTGAGGTGCTGCTGGCCACCGGCCTGTTGCAGGGCGAGGCCGCCACGGCGGCGCTGGCCTGCGAAGGCGGCCAGCTCAATGGCTTCTTCGCCCTTGGCCGCCAGGCGCGGGTGGTGCTGCGCGAGCGCCTGACCCAGCTGCTGGCCCAGGGCAGTGATAACGTCGGCGTGGTGCGCGACTGCCTGCACCTGGCCAGCGACTGCGAGCTGCACCTGCCGGCCCGGGTGGGGGACTACACCGACTTCTACGTAGGCATCGAGCACGCGAAAAACGTTGGCAAGCTGTTCCGCCCCGACAACCCGCTGCTGCCCAACTACAAGTACGTGCCCATCGGCTACCACGGCCGCGCGTCCACCCTGCGGCCGTCGGGCACGCCGGTGCGGCGGCCGAAAGGCCAGACCATGCCGGCCGGGCACAAGGAACCCAATTTCGGCCCCTGCGCGCGGTTGGACTTCGAGCTGGAGCTGGGCATCTGGATCGGCCCGGGCAACGCCATGGGCGAGGGCATCGCCATCGACCGTGCCGACGAGCACGTGGCCGGCTACTGCCTGCTCAACGACTGGTCGGCGCGCGACATCCAGGCTTGGGAATACCAGCCACTGGGGCCGTTCCTGTCCAAGAGCTTCATCACCAGCCTGTCGCCGTGGGTGGTGACGGCCGAGGCCCTGGAACCCTTCCGTTGCGCCCAGGCGCCGCGCCCCGAGGGCGACCCGCAGCCGCTGCCGTACCTGTGGGACGCGCGCGACCAGAAAAGTGGCGCACTGGACATCGAGCTGGAAGTGCTGCTGCTCACCGAACGTATGCGCGAGCAGGGCCTGCCTGCCGAACGCATCGCCCTGAGCAACACCCGCAGCATGTACTGGACCGTGGCCCAGCTGGTCACCCACCACAGCGTCAACGGCTGCCAGTTGCAGCCCGGCGACCTGTTCGGTTCCGGCACGCTCTCGGGCGCGCAGCCGGGGCAGCACGGCAGCCTGCTGGAGATCACCCACGGCGGCAAGGAGGCGCTGGCCCTGGCGTCGGGGGAAAGCCGGCGCTTCCTGGAAGACGGTGACGAGGTGATCCTGCGCGCGCGTTGCGTGGCGCCGGGGCAGGTGTCCATCGGCTTCGGCGAGTGCCGTGGGCGAATCATCGCGGCGGCGTGAGGGCTGGGCCATGCAACTGTATACCTACTACCGCTCGACTTCCTCGTACCGGGTGCGGATCGCCCTGGCACTCAAGGGGCTGGCGTACCAGTCGCTGGCGGTCAACCTATTGGCCGGCGAACAGCGTGCACCCGCTTACCTCGCCGTCGACCCACAGGGCCGAGTGCCGGCGCTGCGGGTCGAGGGCGGGCAGGTGCTGATCCAGTCCGGGGCGATCATCGAGTACCTGGAGGAGCGCTATCCCCAGGTGCCGCTGCTGCCGGGCGATGCGCTGGCGCGGGCCCGTGCGCGCGGCATCGCGGCGCTGATTGGCTGCGACGTGCACCCGCTGCACAACGTCAGCGTGCTCAACCGGCTGCGCGGGTTGGGGCAGGATGAGGCGCAGGTACAGGACTGGATTCGCGCCTGGATCAGCGATGGCCTGGCGGCGGTGGAGCAGTTGCTGGAGGACAGTGGCTGGTGCCTGGGGCCGCAGCCAGGCCTGGCGGACGTCTACCTGATTCCCCAGCTGTACGCGGCCGAGCGGTTCAGCGTGGCGCTGGCGGCCTGGCCGCGTATTCAGCGGGTGGCGGCGCTGGCGGCCGGGCACCCGGCGTTCGCCCAGGCGCACCCGGCGGCCCAGGCCGACGCGCCGTCAGTGCAGTGACGAAGGCGCCGGCGGCAGCTCGCCCAGGCGGGCGGTCAGGCGCAGGCGCTGGATCGGGTCTTCGCTGAGCAGCAGCGCGTACTCCAGGTCAAAGCGCTCGCCGCGCGGGCAGTCCAGGTGCTGGTAGATACCGGCGCGGGCAATGTAGTCGGCGGCGGTAGGCGAACCCAACACCAGCACCCGCTCGGCGTCCTTGAGGGCGGCGACGTAGTCGTCATGAGTGCTGTGCAGCTGCCGCAGGTTGCGTGACAGGCGTTGCAGCATCTGCCGCGGGTCGGCCTGGGCCAGGTGCTCGGCCACCAGCGGCACCTGCGGGCCGAACTGGCGGCCCAGCAGTTCACGGGTGTCGGCTGGGTACAGGCGGCGGCCACCGCAGGGGTCCAGCTGGTGATCGGCGCCAGGCACCCGCAGCAGGAAGTGCCCGGGAAAATTCACCCCCATCAGCGGGATGTCCAGGCGCCGGGCCATTTCCAGGGCCAACAGCGCCAGGGCCAACGGTTGGCCGCGCTTGCGTTCCAGCACCTTGTTCAGCAGCGCCGCCTGGGGGCGTAGCGGGTGGAAGTCGTCCTGCACGAAGCCCAGGGCATTGAGCCGGCGCAACAGCGGCTGGGCCAGCTCGGCGACCGGCAGCATGGGCAGGCCGATGCTGATCTGCAGTTGCAGCTCGCGCAGCGCTTCGTCGCACTGCCGGGGGTCGAACCCCGGATCATGTTCGGCAGCCAGCCACAACGCGGCCTCGAAGGTCGCGGGCGGGCTTTGCGCAAGGCACTCCAGGCAAGCCTGGCGGGCGGCGTCGAGAACGGGTTTCATCTTTCCACTTGTAGCCCTGCGGCGCGCTTTCGTCCAGTACGCCCATGCACGCCAACCCGTAGCAGCGGCCGCAGGCCGCGTCCCCAGGCGCCGCGTTTTTCCACCAACACCGCAGCGAGACCTGACGCAGCCTGGCGGCAGCTGCTACGGGGTGGCGGGCAGCAGCTACACTGGTTAACACAACAAGATCGGGAGCCGTTCGATGTTCGCTCTCATGCAAAGCACCCGCACCCACGCGCTGCACCTGGCCGTCGACCCGGCCACGGGCCTGCGCGCCGTGGTTGCCATTCACGACTGCCGCGCGGGCCCCGCGATTGGCGGCTGCCGTTACCTGGCCTACCCCGATGACGAAAGCGCCATGGTCGATGCCATTCGTCTGGCCCAGGGCATGAGCTTCAAGGCCGCGCTGGCCGGCCTGCCGTTCGGGGGCGGCAAGGCGGTGATCATCCGCAGCCCCCACGTGGAAAACCGCGCCGGCCTGTTCGAGGCGTTTGGCCGCTTCATCGAGACCCTGGACGGGCGCTTCATCACCGCCATCGACAGCGGCACCTCCACCGCCGACATGGACTGCGTGGCCCAGCACACCCGCCACGTCACCAGCACCACCGCCGCCGGCGACCCGGCACCGCACGCGGCCATGGGCGTGTTCGCCGGCATCCGCGCCACCGCCATGGCGCGCCTGGGCACCGATAACCTGGAGGGTCTGCGCATTGCAGTGCAGGGCTTGGGCAACGTCGGCTACGCGGTGGCTGAACAGCTGCACGCGGCCGGCGCCGAGCTACTGGTCAGCGACCTGGACGCCGGCAAGGTGCAACTGGCCATGGAGCAATTGAACGCCCACCCGGTGGCGGCGGAGGCGCTGCTCAGCACCCCCTGCGATATTTTCTCGCCGTGTGGCCTGGGTTCCATCCTCAACGGCCAAAGCGTCTCGCAACTGCGCTGCGCCGCCGTGGCTGGCGCTGCCAACAACCAGCTCACCAGCCTGCAGGCCGCCGACCAGCTGGAAAAGCGCGGCATCCTCTATGCCCCCGACTACGTGATCAATTCCGGCGGCTTGATCTACGTGGCGCTCAAGCACCAGGGCGAGGAGGTCGGCACCATCACCGCGCACCTGGCGCGCATCGCCACGCGCCTCACCGAAGTGTTTGCCCATGCCCAGGCCGAGAAGCGCTCACCGGCGCGGGTGGCCGAGGCCCTGGCGGAGAAACTGATCTACGCCTGATTTGGCGAGCCGGCGCCTTACCGGCGCCAGCTCCTTGAACGACCTGCGGCCACAAGCGGCGGGTCATGACCGCTACACGTACCCCGTGTGGACCAGGAGTTGTGCAATGACCTCCAACAAGATCAAGCTTCCCTATACCCGTTACCTATCCCCCGACGGCCGCCTGCTGGGCGCCTTGCCCGCCTGGGCCGATGATTTCAACCTGCTGACCCGCCTGTACCGGCAAATGGTGCTGACGCGCCTGTTCGACCAGAAGGCCGTGGCCCTGCAACGCACCGGGCGCATCGGCACCTACGCGCCTACCCTGGGGCAGGAAGCCATCGGCGTGGCCATCGGCAGCCTGATGCACGCCGAAGACGTGCTGATTCCCTATTACCGCGACACCGCCGTGCAACTGATGCGCGGCGTGCGCATGGAAGAAATCCTGCTGTACTGGGGCGGTGACGAGCGCGGCAGCGACTACGCCGAGCCTGCGGTGGCCCAGGACTTCCCGCTGTGCGTACCCATCGCCACCCAGGCCCTGCACGCCTGCGGCGTGGCCAGCGCGTTCAAGATTCGTGGCGAGCACCGGGTGGCCGTCACCACCTGCGGCGACGGCGCCACCAGCAAGGGCGACTTCCTCGAAGCGCTCAACGTCGCCGGTGCCTGGCAGCTGCCGGTGGTGTTCGTGATCAACAACAACCAGTGGGCCATCTCGGTGCCGCGGCGCATCCAGTGCGGGGCGCCGACCCTGGCACAGAAGGCCATCGGCGCCGGTTTCCATGGCGAACAGGTGGACGGCAACGACATCCTCGCCGTCTACGACCGCATGCAGGTGGCGCTGGAGCGCGCCCGTCACGGCAAGGGCCCGGTGTTGCTGGAATGCCTGAGCTACCGCCTGGGCGACCACACCACCGCCGACGACGCTACCCGCTACCGCAGCGCCGATGAGGTCAAGCAGGCCTGGCAGGAAGAGCCGATCAAACGCCTGCAATCGTTCATGGCCGGGCAGGGCGTGTGGGACGAGGGCCGCGAGCAGGCGCTGATCGCCGAATGCCAGGGCCTGGTGCAACAGTCGGTGGCCAACTTCGAGGCCGCCGGCACCCAGGCGCCCGAGTCGGTGATGGACTACGTCTACGCCAAGTGGCCGGCGGTGCTGGCTGACCAGCGCGCGGACTTCCTCGAACGGGTGGCACGCCGCCAGGGAGGGGCCGACCATGAGTAACGACAAGATCAGCCTGCTGGAGGCAGTGAACCTGGCCATGCACCGGGCCATGGCCGAGGACGAGAACGTGGTGGTGCTGGGCGAGGACGTGGGCGTCAACGGCGGCGTGTTCCGCGCCACCCAGGGCCTGCGCGAGAGCTTCGGCTTCAAGCGCGTGATCGACTCGCCGCTGGCGGAAACCATGCTCGGCGGCCTGGTCATCGGCATGGCCGCCCAAGGCCTCAAGCCCATCGTCGAGATCCAGTTCATGGGCTTCATCTACGCCACCATGGAACACCTGGTGTCCCACGCCAGCCGCCTGCGCAACCGCACCCGCGGGCGCCTGAGCTGCCCGATGGTGCTGCGCACGCCCATGGGTGCCGGCATTCGCGCGCCCGAGCACCACAGCGAAAGCACCGAGGCGCTTTTCGCCCACATTCCCGGCCTGCGGGTGGTCATCCCTTCGTCGCCGGCGCGCGCCTACGGCTTGTTGCTGGCGGCCATCGACGACCCGGACCCGGTGCTGTTCCTGGAGCCCACGCGCCTGTACCGCATGAACCCGCAACCCCTGGCCGACGACGGCAAGCGCCTGCCGCTGGACAGCTGTTTCACCCTGCGCGAAGGCAGCGACCTGACGCTGATCAGCTGGGGCGCCAGCGTGCATGAAACCCTGCAGGCCGCCGATGCCCTGGCCGAGCGCGGCGTGTCGGCGGAGGTCATCGACGTGGCCTGCGTCAAGCCGCTGGACCTGGACACCCTGGAGGCCTCGGTGCGCAAGACCGGCCGCTGCGTGATCGTCCACGAGGCACCGCGCTCCTGCGGCGTGGGCGCAGAGATCGCCGCCAGCCTCTACGAGCGCGCCTTGCTCGACCTGCAGGCGCCCATCCAGCGTGTCACCGCCCCGGACATCCCGCCGCCGCTGTACAAGCTCGAGCAGCTGTACATCCCGGCGGTGCCGGACATTCTTGACGCCTGCGACACCGTGCTGAATTTCGCCTGAGGAGGCTGCGATGAAATATTTCAAACTGCCCGACCTGGGCGAAGGCCTGCAAGAGGCGGAAATCGTGCAATGGCACGTCAAGGCGGGCGACAGCGTCAAGGCCGACCAGCTGCTGGTGTCGGTGGAGACCGCCAAGGCGCTGGTGGACATTCCCGCGCCTTATGACGGCGTGGTGGCCAAGACCTTTGGCGGCGAAGGCGACATCCTGCATGTGGGCGAGCCGCTGCTGGGCTACGAAGGCGAGGCCGACGCCGGCACCGTGGTCGGCCGCCTGGAAGGCGGTGGCGGCGCCAGTGCCGACCAGTTCTTCGTCGGCGCTGCGCCGTCCACCCGTGAGCACCTGGGCACCCGGGCCACCCCGGCGGTACGGCAACTGGCGCGGCAACTGGGCGTCGACCTGACCGCGCTCAGCGGCTCGGGCAGCGACGGCCTGGTTACCCGCGCCGACGTCGAAGCCGCGGCGCAAGGCGCCCAGGACCGTTTCGGCGGCGAAAAGCTGCGCGGCGTGCGCCGCAGCATGGCGTTGAACATGGCCAAGTCCCACGCTGAAGTGGTGCCGGTGACCATCTTCGGCGACGCCGACCTGCACCGCTGGGGCCAGGCCCGCGACCCGCTGATTCGCCTGGGCAAGGCCATGGCCGCCGCCTGCAAGGTGGAACCGGTGCTCAACAGCTGGTTCGATGGCCGCAGCCTGTCCATCCGCACCCATGCCCAGCTTGACCTGGGTATTGCCGTGGACACCCCCGACGGGCTGTTCGTGCCGGTGCTGCGCGATGTCGGCAACCGCAGCGCCGAGGACCTGAAGGAGGGCATGAGCCGGCTGCGCGCGGACGTCAAGGCACGCTCGATTCCAGCGAAGGAGATGATGGGCGCCACTATCACGCTGTCGAACTTCGGCACCCTGTTCGGGCGCTACGCCAACCCCGTGGTGGTACCGCCGCAGGTAGCGATCATCGGCGCAGGGGGCATTCGCGAAGAGCCGGTGGCAGTGGAGGGGCAGGTCGTGGTGCACCCGATACTGCCGCTGTCGCTGACCTTCGACCACCGGGCGGTGACGGGCGGGGAGGCCGCGCGGTTCCTGCGGGCGTTGGTAGAAGAACTGGAAAAACCCTGAAACCCCCGTAGCAGCTGCCGAAGGCTGCGTCCTGGCCCCCGCTATATACCTGATGCCAGGCGGGGCCCATGACGCAGCCTGCGGCAGCTGCTACGGGTTTATTCGGCGCCTTCGCCGCTGATCAATTCGTTCAGCGCGTCGGGCTGGCTCTTGAACGCCTTGGCGAACACGTCGCGGTTCTTGGCCATGTAGATGCCCGCGTCTTCAACCTGTTGCTCGGTCAGGGACGGGACTGCCTTTTTCAGGACTTCTGCGAGCAGCTCAGCGAGCTCGAGCATTTTGTCATGACGGTCAGCTTCGGCTTTATCCATGAACAGACGCTCCAGATCTCGGCTGCTGCGGTATACCACTTCGACGGCCATTCACCACCTCACATGCCTTTACGAAAGTTGTCGATTTCGACCACTGGTTGTTTATACAGTAAAAGGATAAGGGATTTTGCTGCCGCTGGATAGTGGCAATTTAATCAGCATTGTCGCAGGGTGAGACAAAATGCCTTCACCGCAAGGCCCGGCTGCTGATGCACAATGAAAGCATCCGCACCCCACGAGTCAAGGAAACCGCATCGTGAAAATCAACTGGGCTGATGCCATGCGCAAGAATGTCCACCACCTGGCAGGCTCGCTGGGCAACCTGCTGGTCGAGACCTTCCACTACCTGGCGCTGTTCGCCATCGGCGCCATCACCGCCTGGGCGGCCGTGGTGGCGTTCCTGGGCATGGTGGAGAAGGGCAACATCATGGTCGATGACATCCTGCTGCTGTTCATCTACCTGGAGCTGGGGGCCATGGTCGGCATCTACTTCAAGACCAACCACATGCCCGTGCGCTTCCTGATCTACGTGGCCATCACCGCGCTGACGCGCCTGCTGATCTCCGACGTGTCGCACCACGGCCCCGCCGACCTGGGCGTGGTCTACCTGTCGGGCGCCATCCTGCTGCTGGCGTTCGCCATCCTGGTGGTGCGCTTTGCCTCCTCGCGCTTCCCCTCGGCCAAGGTCCCGGACCCGGATGCCATGGTCAAAGGGGCGCTCACCGAAGAGAAAGGCGAGACTTAAGGCAGCTGGATCTTCAACCCCCGGCCCAGTTGCGAGGCAATGTAGAAGGCATCCTTCAGCGCCCGCGACAGGTCGGGGTCACTTTCCTCGAACTCCTTCACGGCGATGCTGCCCAGGGTCAACCGGTGCAGCTTCGACTTGTCGCGCTCGCGGCCTTCCAGCACGGCCTTGATGTACGCGAGCTGGTTGAGCACGGACGCATATACCTCGAAGCCTGGCGTCTTGCGAGAGCGGTCCTGCGTGGTGACGATGGCCTTGTCGATGAAATCTACGGGTGTCATGGGCTTCCCAGGTTGAACAGGTCTTTCTGATTGGAGAACAGCTGCTGTGCGCCGCCTTCTGCCGGGAAGGATTGTCCCTTCACCGACCAGAAGTCGTCCACTGGCGCCGCGGTGCTGCGCAACACCTGCACCTTGCCGGCCGTCTGGTAGTTGCCCAGCACTTTGGGTTCGATGGTATTCAGGGCGCGGTTGGTACCCATGGGGTTGATGCCCAGCTGCGTGGGCTGCACGTCCGGGCTCAGGGTATACCAGTTGCCCTGGGGGGCGCCGGGGGACTGATATTGCCACAGGTTTTTGCCGCCATTGAGGGTCTGTACCTGTACGGGCTGGTTGAAGTCCAGGCCGTTCATGTACGACGCCGAGTCGGCCTGGCTATAGCCCTGGGACTTGAAGAAGTTCTCCGCGATTTCGCGATTGCCACGCACGTTGATGTCGTGGTTCAGGTCACCGCTGCGGCCATACTGTTGGTTGAGCAGCTCACGGCGCGACAGCGCTGGCTTGGCGGCCTGGGGCGCGGTCGGCTCGGAGGCCTTGGCGGGGGGCGCCGCCTTGGGCTGCAGTCGAATCGGCTCCTCGGCCTGTTGCACCGGCGCGCGGTTACGTGGCTGCAGGGCACCGTCGGCCAACAGCTGGGGTTCATTGCGGGCCAGCCACTCGGCCAGGCGCCGTTCGCTTATCTGCTCCTGCAACAGCGCCGAGCGTGCGGCGAGGCCTTCGGCACTGCGGGCGAGCGCGCCCTTGACCTGCCCGCGTGTCAGGTAGGTAACGATGGCTGTCAGCAGCAACAGCACCAATTGTTCCTGCCCGCGGGCCAGTTCCCTGGCCGCCTGCTCGATACGCGCCTGGCGCGAAGTGGCGTGGCCACCCCCGGCCTCGAGGCGGCTGCCGCTGGCCTTGTTGTCTATGCGCCAGGCGCTGACGATGCCGTTCTGCAGGGTTTCCAAACAGGCCGGCAGGCCCTTGTAGAAATACTCGGCAATGGCCGAGAGCCCCAGGCCCAGCAGAATCAGGTTGCCCACCTCCAGCCCGATGCCAGCGCCGGCCACGGCGCCTGGGGCCGCGCCAACCCCTGCGCCCAGCACGCCGCCGGCCACCCCGCCAGCGATGCTGCCGAGGGTAACGCTACCGCCCAGGACGAGTGTCACCTGCTTCACCAAGTGCAGCAGTACCTCGAGAATATCGTCGATATGAAGGCTTGCCCAACGTTGGCGCAGGTCGTGGCGGATGATGGGGTAGGAAAGATGCACGGCTTGCCGCACGGCGTCGATGCGCTGGCCGCCCAGTTCGGCATAAACGTGACTGGCGCCTTGTTCCAGGCGCTGGCTGACGCCGTTCCAGCTGGCATGCAGGCCGCTGCTGGCACTGCTCAGGCCATGGTTGAGCGTGTGGTGGAAGTCGCTGAACCTGTGGTTGAGGTTGCGTTCGATTTCCGCCCAGCTGGGAATGTGGGGGGCAAAATCCATTGCGAGGTGGCTGTCCATGATGAAGTTGCAGGGTGAACCTCATCATGAACTGTGGGCAGTTGCAACGAGCGGCTGCAAAAATTGCGATCAGTTCGCCCAGCCACCCTGGCGCCAGTGCCAGCCGTCGCGAGTCTGCACCCAGTGCGGGTGCACGTAGCGGTAGCCCGGGCGCATCGGCTCCCAGTGGCCGCGCACCGGTACGTAGCGGCCGCCTTCCCAGGCCCAGTAGCCACGAGCCCACACATAGCCGGGCCGTGGCCCTGGCTCCTCTTCGATGACCTGCACCGGTGGCGCCTGGGGCGCCACCACTTCGACGTATTCACGGTGTACGGGGCGGCGGTCGTGGACCACGCGCTCCTCGACGCAGCCAGCGGTGGCGGCGACGATGGCCAGCAGGGCGATGCTTCGCATCAGCATAGTGTCTACCTCTTGTAGTTTTCTGTAACAAGCTGGAAAACTACAGCAGCGACGACGGCCCGCACAGCGACTTTACCGGGTGCCTGTTATCGCGACAGGCAAGGTTCAGGCAACAGGGCGAAACGCTGGCACGTGCAAAATCTGGGCTGGCCTGGCGGCCGGCGTAGGCAGGTTCAGGGCGTCGCCGTCGGTCATGGCCGCGAGGATTTCCATGGCGCTGTGGCCGCGCTCGATGGCGATGCCGAACTTGATGCTTTCGATCAGGCGTTGCACGCGCTTGGGGTCATTGCGCTGGGCGGCGCTGATCATTCGCTTGGCCACTACCCCGGTTTCGTTGGACAGGGTCAGCATGATGCTGCCGTCTAGGCGTTCGATGCTGAGGTTGACCCGGTACTCGGGCTGGAAGGCATCGCTGATCGCTTGAAAGGGGTTATCCATGGTGCGTCACCTGAGATGTAAGACGTGCATCAATTGACTGGGGGTTTTCGCGTTAGTTCGAACCTCCAGTCCATTGAGTACGAAGCAAGGGCCATGCCGCGAACACCGGCAGGGTGTGGGTGCTGGCTTGCCAGCGAGCTGTCCAGGCGCCGAAAAACTCGCTGGCAAGCCAGCTCCCACAGGGTTGCAGGCACAAAAAAGGCGAGCCATGGTGGCTCGCCTTTCTTCGTTACAGGTTGTGTCTAGCTGTTGAGCACCTGTTCGTTCTCGAGGAATTCTTCCTGCAACAGGGCATCCGCCTGGCTGCCTGCACCATTCTGGCTATTCACCGCGCGTTTGCTGCGCAGCTTGCCGAACAGGTGTTCCAGGGCGTGGGTGAGCTTGATGGCGGCGCCATCCACTGCCTGATCCAGCGTGGCGGCCTTGTGGGTCACGGAAATCGGTTGGTGGCCTTTTGGCCGCGCTTCCATCTGGCAGCGCTTGTCGTGCGGGCCGGGCTTGTCGCCGTTCTCATCGGCCAGGTGAACCTCGATGCGGGTGAGGTCCTCTTCGTAGCGGTCGAGCGTGCTTTCGACGGTACTGCGTACCCACTCCTCCAGTCGGATGCTGCTTTGAATATGGTTGTCGCTATTGACTTGGATTTGCATAGTTCATCCCTTATTCAGCTAGCTCGCAAGAGATGCGCCGAGGGTGGAAATCAGCGCCTCTTGATTACAAGGTCGGGCACTTGGCCGAACAATTCAACCCCCCAACGAAGATAAATATTCAGTAACTGCATTCCCCTTGACCTGTAGCAGCTGCCGAAGGCTGCGTCACTGCGTCAGGATTCCTTTGCGCATGAGAATATTTATCATTAATATCGAAGTTTGACCGTCTTGTTACCTTGAGCCCGCCACTGCCATGAAAAGCCCTTCTGCCGGCCTGCCGGTTGCCTACCGCCTGGGTGTCTGCTCGCGCATCGTCGCGGCGGCCATGGGCGGTTATGTGCTGGCCGCGCTGGTGGGCATCAGCCTGGCGGCGCTGCTGCCGCTGGCGCGGGCCGAGGCGATGGTCAGCGGCATGATGCTGTCGTTCCTGGTGTACGTGGTGGCAGTACTCTGGTGCTTCGCCTGCCGTACCGCCACCCGCGCCTGGCTGGGCTTGCTGGCGCCAAGCCTGGTGCTGCTGGCGATCAATGGGCTGGTTTACTGGATGCAACACTCATGAAGGAAGGCTTTCGCCAGGCCATGGCCTGGCTGCACACCTGGGCGGGGTTGGTGTTCGGCTGGCTGCTGTTCGCGATTTTCCTGACCGGCACGCTGTCGTACTTCAAGGATGAGATCAGCCACTGGGCGCACCCTGAAATCGCCGCCTACCCGCTGGATGCCGCCGCCAGCCTGGGCCATGCCCAGGCCTACCTGCAAGCCCATGCGCCGCAGGCATCGGTGTGGTACATCACTGTGCCCGACGCCCGCCAGCCGGAGATCGGCTTGATGTACCCGGACGCCACGGGGACGTTCCAGCAGGTCAGCCTCGATGCCCACAGCGGCCAGGCGGTCACCGCCCGCGAATCGATGGGCGGCGAGTTCTTCTACCGTTTCCACTTCCAGCTGCAACTGCCGTACCCCTGGGGGCGGTGGCTGGCCAGCCTGTGCGCGCTGGTGATGCTGGCCACGCTGGTCAGCGGCATCATCACCCACAAGAAGATCTTCAAGGAGTTCTTCACCTTCCGCCCGCGCAAGGGCCAGCGCTCCTGGCTGGACGGGCACAACGCCGTGGGCGTGCTGGTGTTGCCGTTCCACTTGATGATCACCTACAGCAGCCTGGTGATCTTCATGACCATGCTGCTGCCGGCCAACATCCTGGCCCAGTACGGCTCGCAGACCGCGGCGGTGTTCGCCGAGCTGATGCCCACCTCGAACGTGCCGGCCGCCGCCAACCAACCGGCCCCATTGGTGCCCTTGGCCGATTTGTACGCGCAGTTCCGCGAGCACGCCCCCGGCAGCCACCTGGGCCTGGTAGAAGTCGATCACCCTGGCGATGCCAACGCCTCGGTGATCTTCGGCCGCCACGGCGCCGATCGCATCGTCCACCAGATCGGCCAGGGCCTGGTGTTCGACGGCGTTAGCGGTGCGCTGCGCGCCGACAGCCAGGTCAGCAGCCTGCCACTGGTGATTGCCGGTGGCCTGTACGGCTTGCACATGGGCCACTTCGCCGGTGCGGGCCTGCGCTGGCTGTACTTCCTCGCTGGCGTCGGCGGCACCGCCATGATCGGCACCGGGCTGGTGATGTGGCTGGGCAAGCGCCAGCTCAAGCACACCAAGAGTGCGCGGCCGCCGTTGCACCTGCGCCTGGTGGCGGTGCTCAACACCATGAGCATGGCCGGCCTGCTGCTGGCCGTGGCCGGCTTCTTCTGGGCCAACCGCCTGTTGCCGGTGGACCTGGCGGCGCGCAGCGACCTGGAGGTGCGGCTGTTCTTCTGGGTCTGGGGGCTGTCGGCGCTGCATGCAGCGCTGCGCCCGGCGCGCCAGGCCTGGCTGGAGCAACTGGGGCTGGGAGCGCTGCTGTTCGCCGGGCTGCCGCTGCTGAATGCGCTGACCACCGCCCATGGCTTGAATCATTCACTGGCCAGTGGCGACTGGGCCATGGCCGGGGTCGACCTCGGCGCGCTGGCCTGGGGCCTGCTGATGGCCTGGGCGGTGCGCAAGCTGTGGCGTCATGCGCCGGTCAAGCAGGCCCGCAAGCTTGCGCTGCAGGCCGAGGGCGAACCGTCATGATGCCGGTGGTCGCGCTGCTGTGTTATTCGGGCTTCACCGGCCTGTGCCTGGCCATGGACCGCCATTACCGTGACCTCACGGGGCGTGCGTTGCAGGCGCGGGTAGGCCTGTTCCTGCGTGTGGGCGGGGCGCTGCTGCTAGCCGCCGCCCTGGCCGTGGCGGTGCAGGCCGACGGCGGCTGGAGCATGGGCCTGGTGCACTGGTGCGCGGGGCTGATGGGCAGCGCCATGCTGCTGGTGTTCCTGCTGCCATACCGGCCGCGCCTGGCCCTGGGCCTGGCGGCTGCGGGGTTGCCGCTGGCGCCGCTGCTGGGCCTTGCGCTTTAACCCAGGAAAGCCGCCCGGTAGCTGATGGGGGAGGCACCCAAGGCCTGCCTGAAGCGATTGCTGAAATGGCTGGCGCTGGCGAATCCGCACGCCAGGGCAATGTCCCCCACGGCCAGGCGGCTGCCGCGCAGCAACGCGCACGCCCGCGCCATGCGCCGCGCCAGCACGTACTGGTGCGGTGGCAGGCCGAAACTGGCGCGGAACATCCGCGCGAAATGGTATTCGGACAGGTTGCACAGGGCCGCCAGCTCGCCCAGGGTCAGGGGCTGGTCCAGCGCACTGTCTACATGCGACACCAGCCGACGCCGGTGGTGGCCAGCCAAACCACCGTTTACCCGCACGCCGTCGCGCAAGCCCGCCTGGTGCAGCAGCGTATGGCTGAGCAGCTCATGGGCCAGGCTGGTGCCCAGCAGGCGTTCGGCCGGCTCCTGCCAATCCAGGGCGATCAGCTGGCGAAAACGTGCAGCCTGGCGGGGCTCGTCGAGAAACGTCACCTCGCGCAGCTGCATCTCCCGCGGCTCGCGGTCCAGCAGCGTCACGCAGCCCAGGGCGAACTGCTGCTCGCTGAAATATAGATGCGCCAGGCGCAGCTCGCCGTTCACCACCCACGCCGAATCCTGCCCGGCCGGCAGCGTGCACAGCTTGTCCGGCGCGCCTTTGCGCCCGGGCGCGTCGGTGCGAAACGTACCGGTGCCGCCGCCCACGTAGCAGGACAGCGTGTGGTGGCTGGGCGCCTGGTAGTGCTGCGAATCGTGGCGGTTGTTCCACAGCGCCGCCGTCAGGCCATCACCCAATGCAGCACTCTGCTCCAGGCGTGCGTGGGACGAGCGTTGCAGGCATTGGAATACCTGGATGGCAGGGGTTGGGGGCATGGTCGACTCCTCTGTGCGCATCGTACCGGTTGGCACCCCCCGTGGCAGTGGCTGGCCGATGAAAAGCGCAAGAATTGGCAAGTGCGCGGGGCAGGGCAGGGGGACACTGGGCCGCCACAAGGAGCGCTGCCATGAACCTGTTTCTCTACCTGCTCACCGTCCTCATCTGGGGCACCACCTGGCTCGCCCTCAAGCTGCAACTGGGGGTGGTGGCCATCCCGGTGTCCATCGTCTACCGCTTTGCCCTGGCGGCGCTGGTGCTGTTCGCCATCCTGTTACTCAGCCGGCGCCTGCAACCCATGAGCCGGCGCGGCCACCTGATCTGCCTGGCCCAGGGGCTGTGCCTGTTCTGCATCAACTTCATGTGCTTCCTGACGGCCAGCCAGTGGGTGCCCAGCGGCCTGGTGGCCGTGGTGTTCTCTACTGCCACGCTGTGGAACGCGCTCAATGCCCGGGTGTTCTTCGGCCAGCGTATCGCCGCCAACGTCTTGGGCGGTGGCGCCTTGGGGCTGGCGGGGCTGGGCCTGCTGTTCTGGCCAGAGCTGGCCGGGCACTCGGCCAGCCGTGAGACTCTGATTGGCTTGGGCCTGGCGTTGCTGGGTACGCTTTGCTTCTCGGCAGGCAACATGCTGTCCAGCCTGCAACAGAAAGCCGGGCTGAGGCCACTGACCACCAACGCCTGGGGCATGCTCTATGGCTCGGTGATGTTGGCGGGCTATTGCCTGGTGCGTGGCGTGCCGTTCAGTGTCGACTGGAGCCTGCAGTACATCGGCTCGCTGCTGTACCTGGTGATACCGGGCTCGGTGATCGGCTTTACCGCCTACCTCACCCTGGTGGGACGCATGGGGCCGGAACGGGCGGCATACTGCACGGTGCTGTTCCCGCTGGTGGCGTTGAACGTGTCGGCGGTTGCCGAAGGGTATCAATGGACGGCGCCGGCCCTGGCGGGGCTGGTGCTGGTGATGGCGGGGAATGTGCTGGTGTTTCGCAAGCCTCGGCTTGCGCGGCCTGCCGGGGGGGCAACTACTAGTCATGAGCCCGCAGGCTGACGAAAATCAGTGCCGCCAGGATATAGTTCATGAAACGATCCGAAGTATCGAGTGCGTTCCATTCCTCGGATTGCCACATGGCAAACCATTCTCCGGCGATTACCTGGAAACACAGGTACCAGAGGAACACTCCTACCATCAGGCCGGCAATTGCGTAGCGCTTGGCGTGATTGAAACACTGCGAGGAACTGGCAACTTCCCGTTTCAAGTGCCAGGCGCCCAGCAGGCATAGGGCCGTGAACGTGGCCTGTAGGCAAATGATCAGCACGTAGACGCCATGGTGTACCCAAGTGGGTTCCAATGCACGCCACGCCAGTGAGCTACCCGAAGACAAGGAATCCATCAACAGCGTATGGCGCACGAACTCGAAGTTGGTGGCGTAGTCGCTGATATTTCCCAGTACGACCATGGCGCCGAAAAGGCCGGCGAACAAGACCATCAGTACCTTCGACCAGCGGATGAGCTGGTGGGTGGTGATTCCATTCATTTCGATATTCCCCCGGTATTCGGACCGTGCCGCCCGGGGGATTATGAGACGATTGGAGCGCGCCGATCACGCCCCATTTCGTTTCATTTTGTGCGAGCTGATCAGCCCTTGAACACCTGCGGGTTCACCAGGTCCTGCGGGCGCTGTCCTTTCAGCGCCGCGGTCAGGTTATCCATGGCGCGGTTGGCCATGGCCTCGCGGGTTTCCGAGGTGGCCGAGCCGATGTGCGGCAGGGTCACGGCGTTCTTCAGCTGGAACAGCGGCGATTCGGCCAGCGGCTCTTTCTCGTACACGTCCAGGCCGGCGCCGCGGATGGTGCCCTTCTGCAACGCTTCGATCAGCGCCGGTTCGTCGACGATCGGCCCACGGGCGATGTTCACCAGAATGGCGGATGGCTTCATCAGCGCCAGCTCGCGGTGGCTGATCAGGTGCTTGGTTTTCTCGCTCAGCGGTACCACCAGGCAGACGAAGTCGGCCTCAGCCAGCAGCTGCTCGAGGCTGCGGAACTGCGCGCCCAGCTCTTGCTCGATGGCGGTCTTGCGGCTGTTGCCGCTGTACAGGATGGGCATGTTGAAGCCCAGGCGGCCACGGCGGGCGATGGCTGCGCCAATGTTGCCCATGCCGACGATGCCCAGGGTCTTGCCGTACACGTCGGTGCCGAACAGGTTGGGGCCGACGGTGGCTTTCCATTCACCGGCCTTGGTCCAGGCGTCCAGCTCGGCGACGCGGCGGGCGCTGCTCATGATCAGCGAAAAGCCCAGGTCGGCGGTGCTTTCGGTGAGCACGTCGGGGGTGTTGGTGAGCATGATGCCGCGCTCGTTGAAGTAGGCGACGTCGTAGTTGTCGTAGCCCACCGAGACGCTCGACACCACTTCCAGCTTGCTGGCGCTGGCCAGCTGCTTGGCGCCCAGCGGGCGACCGGCGCCGATCAGGCCATGGGCGTGGGGCAGGGCTTCGTCGAATTGCGCGGCAATGTCACCCTGCTTGGGGTTGGGCACAATCACGTCGAAGTCTTGCTGCAGGCGCTCGACCATGGGCGGGGTGATGCGGCTGAAGGCAAGTACGGTCTTTTTCATTGGGCTTGTTCTCGACAGTCGGGTGAAGAATGTGAGCACGCTAACATTCCCGCCCTTGTCGACACAAACCTTGTGGGAGCTGGCTTGCCAGCGAGCTTTTGCGTTTTGAAAAGCTCGCTGGCAAGCCAGCTCCCACAGGTTTCACTCAAATCGCCATGTTCAACTCATGGGTCTTCAGGTCCGCCTCATGCGCCGCCAGAATGTCCGGCAACGAGCCGCGCAGGTACTCCACCCAGGTCTTGATCTTCGCGTCCAGGTACTGGCGCGACGGGTAGATGGCGTACAGGTTCAGCTCCTGCAGGCGGTAGTCGGGCAGCATGCGCACCAGGGTGCCGTTGCGCAGGCCGTCGATAGCCGCATAGATCGGCAGCACGCCCACGCCCATGCCGCTGATGATCGCGCTTTTCATCGCGTCGGCGGAATTGACCTGGAATGGTGCATTACTGATGTTGACCATCTCCTGCCCCTCGGGGCCGTCGAACAGCCACTTCTCCAACTGCACCACCGGGCTGATCAGCCGCAGGCAGGCGTGGGACATCAGGTCGCTAGGCTTGCGCGCGGCGCCGTGGGCCTTCACGTACTCGGGCGAGGCGCAGACGATGCTGTAGGTGATGCCCAGGCGCTGGGACACGAAGCCCGAGTCCGGCAGCTCGCTGGCCAGCACGATGGACACGTCGTAGCCCTCGTCCAGCAGGTCCGGTACGCGGTTTGCAAGGGTGAGGTCGAAGGTCACGTCCGGGTGGGTCTTGCGGTACCGGGCAATGGCGTCGATCACGAAGTGCATGCCGATGCCGGTCATGGTGTGCACTTTCAGCTGGCCGGCTGGCCGGGCGTGGGCGTCGCTGGCCTCCGCCTCGGCTTCTTCGACGTAGGCCAGGATCTGCTCGCAACGCAGCAGGTAGCGCTTGCCCGCTTCGGTCAGGGCAATGCGGCGCGTGGTGCGGTTGAGCAGGCGGGTTTGCAGATGCGCTTCGAGGTTGGAGACCGCCCGCGACACGTTGGCGGTGGTTGTATCGAGCTGCACGGCGGCGGCAGTGAAACTGCCCGCTTCGGCCACGCAACTGAAAGCACGCATGTTTTGCAGGGTGTCCATGGGTCACTCTCTAAATAGACGGCAAATTGTCGCATGAAGTAACAATTGTCGTCTCGCTGCTTTATACCGATTATCGCTTTTTCCGTAACAAAGATTCACACGAACACCTGCTTATCGGCGCCCGTTTCACCCCCTAGAATCGGCGTCTCAAGGCAATCCCCTCTCTTTCAGTCAGGAATTAGCAGCTGTGCCGCGTCGCATATTTGGAAAGCTGAATGCTTTCAGCGTTTTGGCCTTAACTTTGACCATCAGCGGCTGCATCGGCACAGGAGGCATCGCCCCGCAAGGCAAGGCCCTGTCCGCCAACACCCTGGCCACCGACGAAGCCATCCAGGCCGCCGCCAAGGACGCCCATTGGCCAGCCAGCCAATGGTGGCGTGGCTATGGCGACGCGCAGCTGGACCAGTGGGTGGACACCGCGCTGCAAGGCAGCCCGACCCTGGCCATGGCCGCCGCCCGCGTGCGCCAGGCCAAGGCCATGGCCGGCGTGGCCGAGTCGGCCGAGTCGGTGCAAATCAATGGCAAGGCGTCGATGACCCGGCACAAATGGCCGACGGACAACTTCTATGGCCCCGGCGAACTGGCCGGTGTCACTGACTGGGACAACACCGCCGGCCTGGGCCTGAGCTACGACCTGGACCTGTGGGGCCGCGACCGCAACGCCACCGAGCAGGCCGTGGACATGGCCCACATGAGCGTGGCCCAGGCCCGCCAGGCGCAGCTGGAACTGACCAACAACATCGTCAAGGCGTACATCCAGCTGTCGCTGCAGTTCGCCCAGCGCGACATCGTCCAGGCCACCCTGGCGCAACAGCAGCAAATCTTGCAGCTGGCGCAAAAACGCCTCGACCATGGCATCGGCACCCAATTCGAGGTCAGCCAGGCGCAGACGCCGCTGCCTGAAACCCAGCGCCAGATCGACGCCCTGGACGAAGAAATCGACCTGAGCCGCAACCAGCTGGCGGCCCTGGCCGGCAAAGGCCCGGGTGAGGGCGCACGCCTGCAACGGCCGACCCTGGCCCTGGGCGCGCCGCTGAAACTGCCGTCGGCGCTGCCGGCCGAACTGCTCGGCCAGCGCCCCGACGTGGTCGCCAGCCGCTGGCAGGTCGCGGCGCAAGCCCGCGGCATCGACGTGGCGCACGCCGGCTTCTACCCCAACGTTGACCTCACCGCCAGCCTTGGCTACATGGCCACCGGTGGCGGCATGCTGGGCTTCCTGACGGCTTCCAAGCTCAGCTACACCGTGGGCCCGGCCGTGACCCTGCCGATCTTCGACGGCGGCCGCCTGCGCTCGCAACTGGGCGAGGCCTCGGCCGGCTACGACATGGCCGTGGCGCACTATAATCAGACCCTGGTCGAGGCCCTGAAGAACATCTCCGACCAGCTGATCCGCCGCGAGTCCATGGACAAGCAGCAGGCCTTCGCCGCCCAATCGGTGGCCTCGGCGCAGAAGACCTACGACATCGCCCAGGTCGCGTTCCAGCGCGGCCTGACCGATTTCCTCAACGTGCTGAACGCCCAGACCCAGCTGTTCCACCAGCAGACGGTGCAGCAGCAGGTGCAGGCCGCGCGCCTCACCGCCCAGGCCGAGCTGGTGACGGCGTTGGGCGGTGGCCTGCAGGCCGGCAACGACGTGCCGGGCGACGACAAGACCGCGGCGCCGAAAACCCCGGCGGCCCTGGCCATCCTTAACCACTGACGGACCGATCATGACTTCTCTGTCTGCACCGCTGCGCCGGCTCGGGTCGCTGCAGTGGCGCCGTGGCTTCTTCGAGTGGGCGCGCAGCGACGGCGTCACCTGGGTGTATATCTTCAAGACCCTGCTGGCGGCGTTCCTGACCCTGTGGCTGGCCATGCGCCTGGAACTGCCGCAGCCGCGCACGGCGATGATCACTGTGTTCATCGTCATGCAGCTGCAAAGCGGCCACGTGTTCGCCAAGAGCTTCTACCGTTTCCTCGGCACCATCGCCGGGTCGGTGGTTACGGTGCTGCTGATTGCGCTGTTCGCGCAGAACACCGAACTGTTCCTGCCCAGCCTGGTGATCTGGTTCGGCATCTGTTCGGCGGGCGCCGTGCGCCACCGCAACTTCAAGGGCTACGGCTTCGTGCTGGCCGGCTACACCGCGGCGTTCATCGGCCTGCCGGCCCTGGCGCACCCGGAAGGGGCGTTCATGGCGGCCATGTGGCGGGTGCTGGAAATCTCCCTGGGGCTGATTGTCTCCACGGCGGTCAGCGCGGCGATTCTGCCGCAGTCGGCCAGCGCCTCCATGCGCAACGCCATGTACCAGCGCTTTGGCGTGTTCGCCGGCTTCGTCGCCGAGGGCCTGCGCGGTGCCAGCCAGCGCGCCACTTTCGAGAGCACCAACGTGCGCTTCATCTCCGAGGCCGTGGGCCTGGAGAGCCTGCGCGGCGTGGTGGCCTTCGAAGACCCACACATGCGCCGTCGCAGTGGCCGGGTCAGCCGCCTGAACAGCGAGTTCATGGCCATCACCACGCGCTTCAACGCCCTGCACCAGTTGCTGGAACGCATTCGTGGACGCGGCCATGCCGAGGTAGTCACGGCCATAGAGCCCGGCCTGCAGGCCCTGGCGCAACTGCTGGACGGTTTCGCCGGCCGCGCGCTGACCGTGGACGACGCCAAGCGCCTCACTGAACAGCTGTCCATCTACAAGGCCGAGCTGCCGTCCCACGTGCGCCGCCTGCGGGCCATCTTCGTTGAAAGCGCGCCCAGCGAGCATGATTTGCTGGACTTCCACACCGCCTACGAGCTGCTGTACCGCTTCGTCGATGAGCTGCACAGCTACGCCCAGACCCACGCCTCGCTGGCTGACCACAGCCATGCGCGCGAAAGCTGGGACGAGCCGTTCATGCCCCAGACCAGCTGGTGGGTTTCGGCCGCCGCGGCAGTGCGAGCCATGTCGGTGCTGGGCCTGCTGGGCAGCTACTGGGTGGCCACGGCCTGGCCCAGCGGCGCCACCATGACCCTGGTGGCCGCGGCCACCGTGGGCCTGTCGGCAGCGGCGCCGAACCCCAAGCGCATGTCGTTCCAGATGGCCTGCGGGACCATGCTGGGCGCGGTGGTGGGCTTTGCCGAAACCTTCTTCGTGTTCCCCTGGATCGACGGCTTCCCGCTGCTGTGCATGGTGCTGGCGCCGGTGCTGGTGTTCGGCGCCTTCCTGGCTTCGCGCCCGCAGTGGGCGGGGTACGGGCTGGGCCTGCTGATTTTCTTCTCGATCGGCTCGGTGCCCGACAACCTCACGGTGTACAACGCCTACGGCTTCATCAACGACTACATCGGCATGATCCTGGGCATGCTCGCCTGTGCCGCCGCCGGCGCCATCATCCTGCCGCCCAACAGCCGCTGGCTGTGGCAGCGCCTGGAGCACAACCTGCGCGAGCAGGTGGTGTTCGCCATCAGCGGCAAGCTGCGCGGCCTGGGCTCGGCGTTCGAAAGCCGTACCCGCGACGTGCTCAACCAGGCTTACGGCCTGGCCGCCGGCAAGCCCGAGGTGCAGCGCAACCTGCTGCGCTGGATGTTCGTGGTGCTGGAGATCGGCCACGCCATCATCGAGCTGCGCCGCGAGCAGGCGGTGCTGCCGGTGCACCCGGCCTACGCCGAGTCGCAGCCGTGGCGCCAGGCCATCCGCGCCATGGGCCGTTCGTTGATCCGCCTGTTCATCCAGCCCAGCCGCGCCAACCTGGAGCGCAGCCTGGCGGCAGTGGACCAGGCCATCTACTGCGTGCGCGACACCGACGAGCCGTTCGCCCGGCACTTCGACACCTCGGCGCTGCGCCGGGTGCAGAGCTACCTGCACTTCATCCGCAGCTCCCTGCTGGACCCGCAATCACCGCTTGCCGAGCTGGCGCCGCCGCGCCCGCCCAAGGACTGACCCATGCCTCGCGAAATAGCCTTTCATGGCGTGTACATGCCGACCATGACCCTGATGTTCCTGATTGCCCTGGGCGTGGGTTGGGTGCTGGACCGCCTGATCAGCGGCCTGGACCTGTACCGCTTCTTCTGGCACCCGGCGCTGCTGCGCCTGAGCCTGTTCGTCTGCCTGTTCGGCGCCATGGCGCTAACCGTTTACCGTTGAGACCGACCTGATGAAAAAGTTTTTCAGCCTGATTGCCACCCTGCTGATACTGGCCCTGGCCGTGTTCATCGGCCGCGAGCTGTGGGTGCACTACATGGAAACCCCCTGGACCCGCGACGGCCGCGTGCGCGCCGACATCATCAACGTCGCCCCGGACGTGTCCGGCTACGTGGTGGCGGTGCCGGTGCGTGACAACCAACTGGTGAAGAAGGGCGACGTGCTGCTGCAGATCGACCCCGAGCACTACCAGATCGCCGTCAAGCAGGCCCAGGCGCTGGTTGCCTCGCGCAAGGCCACGTGGGAAATGCGCCAGGTGAACGCCAAGCGCCGCGCCGACATGGACAACCTGGTGGTGTCCAAGGAAAGCCGCGAAGACGCCGGCAACGTCGCCAGCTCCGCCGAGGCCGACTACCAGCAGGCCGTGGCCGCGCTGGACGCCGCCCAGCTGAACCTGGCCCGCACCAAGGTGCTGGCCACGGTGGACGGCTACGTCACCAACCTCAACGTGCACGTGGGCGACTACGCCCGCACCGGCGAGGCGAAAATGGCCGTGGTCGACAAGAATTCGTTCTGGGTGTACGGCTTCTTCGAGGAAACCAAGCTGCCCCACGTGAAGGTGGGCGACAAGGCTGACCTGCAGATGATGAGCGGCGAAGTGCTCAAGGGCCACGTCGAGAGCATCTCGCGCGGCATCTACGACCGCGACAACCCCGAGAGCCGCGAGCTGGTGGCCGATGTGAACCCGACGTTCAACTGGGTGCGGTTGGCCCAGCGGGTGCCGGTGCGGATTCATATTGATGAAGTGCCGGAGGGGTTTTTGCTGGCGGCGGGTACTACGTGTACGGTAGTTGTGAAGGAAGGCTCGGCGGGGGCTGAATGATTTTTGCTGGGGAGCAGCACCTGTAAGACCTTTCCGAAATTCTCGGATCGTCTTGCACCATCCTAACCGCAACGCTAACCTGCCCCCCGTCGCAGCACCCTGCGACCGGGTTTGGCGACCCGCTTGTTTTTTCAGCGCACCAGCGCAGCACGATCATCGTGGGTATTCTCGTACCCGCGATGTTGCGTTATGGCAGCTGTGCGCGGGAGACCTCCGGGTCTGCCGGGATTGAGAAAACACCGGTTCGCCAACCTGCGTACAGCTGCCACCCATCGTTTGGCGACGATGCAGGCAGCTCTGTTTTCTCAATGGAGTGACCTATGTCTTTAATTCCGCTTCCCCATTCCCCCGCAATCTTCCTCGACACTCAGGCTCCCGTAGCAACCCTCTACGCCCTGGCCATGCACCGCATTGGTACCGCCCGTGAATTGATGCAATCACTGAGCAGCCTGACGCTGAGCAACAGTGATGATCAGGACCTGAAAGCGGTGGTCAACACGGCAAATCTGTTGCTGGAGGAAGGCTGTGCGGTGCTGGACGTGATCGAGGCGCGCGGCGCCTTCGCGTGAAGATGTAGCCGCCGACGCGGTCCATCGGCCGGCCCAGCACAGCCTGGCAGCAGCGGCTAAACCGAACCCGCGTAGCAGCTGCCGCCAGGCTGCGTCAGGCCTCTGCGCGGTCTGCCCGCCATGCGCGGCGCCTGCGGACGCGGCCTACGGCCGCTGCTACGGGGGGGCCGTGTACCTCGGCGCGCGGCCAAGGACGGCTCCTACCACGCACGGCGTAGGAGCCGACTTTAGTCGCGATGCAGACGACGCCGTTTCAAAGCATCTAGCCCAGTGAAAACCGTGCCTCTTTCGCCAGGACTTCGGTTACCCACTGGTTGATGCTTTTGTGCGCCAGCTCGGCTTTCACCGCAACGGTTGCGTGAAGGCTGGGTTCCAGGCGCAGGCTCAATTTGCCGGAATAGGCTTTTTGCGGCTCCTTTCCCAGTTTCCGGCACGTATCGAGATAGTCCACTACGGCCTCCTCGAAGGCGGCGCGCAATTCGGACACCGATTCGCCATGAAACCCGACCACATCCTTGATGCCAGCCAGGTGGCCAATCAGCAGGCCATCTTCGTCGCTGTATTCGATGCGGGCGGTATAGCCCATGTAACTCATCACGTTCATGGTGTAACTCCTGCTTGTTCGAGAAACACCCGGGCATCCTTGACTTGGTAGGCCTTGGCCTCTTTGTCGGGGTGAGGTCGATGGAAGGTGCCCACCGCGCCGTTGAGTTCGAACCGGACCCGTGAGCCATTGCCTTCCACTACCCGGGCCCCGCAGGCGATGAAGAGGGCCTCGATACGGTGCCATTCGAGCGTCACGGGTACTGGTTTGCTGAAGACGACTTTCAGAGTGTGGAGCTGTCGAGTATTCATGGTATCAAATTATGATACCGAGCAGGGATGGTCTATCGGAGCCATCCTCTGCATGTTGTGGGAAACCTCTGAAACGTAGGTTGTAGGCCGCAGCGCCTACAGGTTTTTATGCAACCCGAACTTGCGCTTTAAAATCCCTTCGACGATGCCCTTCGGCACCCACCTCTCCAGCCACGGCAACGCCCGGCTGCCGTTGCCGATGCGCACCAGGCGCGGCGGCACCGGCTTCTGCACGGCGGCCAGCAGGCGGCTGGCGAACGCGTCGGCTGGGGTGGGCCGGTCCTGCGACGCCCGGGCCCGCGCGCGGATCTGCGCCTGCAACGGCCACCACGGCGAACCCTCGGCCAGCACCTGTTCGGCTTCGCGGCTGGCGTTGTTGGCGAACTGGGTGTCGATGGCGCCCGGCTGTACTTCCATCACGCGAATGCCGAACGGCGCCAGTTCCATGCGCAACGCATCGCTCAAGCCATGCACGGCGGCCTTGGAGGCGCAGTAGGCGCCGGCGAACGGCGTTACCAGCACGCCGGAGACGCTGCCGATGTTCACCACCAGCCCGCGGCTGGCACGCAGCAACGGGAACAGCGCGCGGGTGACGCCGACGATGGCGAAGACGTTGGTCTCGAACTGCTGGCGCATGCCGGCCACGCCGCCGTCCAGCAGCGGGCCCATGGCGCCGTAGCCGGCGTTGTTGATGAGGATATCCAGCTGCGGCAGCTCGGCGGCCAGGGCCGCCAGCGCGGCCTCGTCGTTGACATCGAGCTGGCGCGCCTGGAAGCCTTCGGCCGCCAGGCGCTCTACGTCCGCGGGTCGTCGTGCCGTTGCCCAGACGCTGTGGCCTGCCTGCTGGAAGCTGCGCGCGAGGGCGAGGCCGATGCCGCTCGAGCAGCCGGTGATGAGGGTGACGGGCATACGGGGTCCTTGTTCGGCGAGTCGGGTATGAGGTCGATCAAGGCGCAGTCTAGCTGCTCATCCTTGCCCCCCGTGATCAATAATCCATGGCCATCAGCGTGCACCACGAACTGCGCCGGCACCCCGGTCACGCCCAGGGGCTGCCACAGGGCGCCGTTGCCTTCGGTGGGCATGCTGAAGATGTCGACGCCCGGGTGCTGGCTGGCGATGGCCGTGAGGTGCTGCAGGCGCATGCTGCAGCTAGGGCACCCAGCCGAGTGCAATAACAAAAGCCGCCCCCGGCGTGCCGGGGCAAAGGCATATTCATTGGCGCCGGTCTGCTTGCCTTCGCCGAAATGTTCGACGAAGGCGGCAGCGTTTTCGAGCGGTTTGATGGCATTCATGTCGCTGTCCCCATGATGAATAACGTGATCACGTATTCAACGCCTATGGGGCACAGCGCGAAACTGTAAGAACTGACAGGTACCCCGTCAGTTGGCGAAGCGCCCTTGCACCCGCTCGGCCCGCCATTCCAGGGTCTGCGCGCGGTAGCCGGGGCGCAGCGGCGGCAGCGGCAGGCAGTCGCTCCAGCTGGCGCCGGGCTGCAACTGGCCCGGGCCGCGGTAGCGCGGGGCGTCGTAGTCGTCCTGCACCAGGTTCACGGTGTCACCCGGCGCGAAGGCGGCCAGGCGCCATTGCAGCTCCACCATGGGCACGCTGTTGCCGTTCTTCATGCTCACTTGCAGCGGCTTGTCGGCGGGGCACTGCTCGGCCTCGTACTTGAAGTGCAGGCCCATGCGCGCCAGTTGTGCCAGTTCGCGGTTGTCCTGCCACAGCACGCTGAGGCCGACCATGGCCAGGCCAACTACCGCCACCAGGGAAATCGGCAGGGCTTTCTTCGGGTAGCGAATGAGCAGGAACAGCCAGGAGATGATGAGGAGAGTGCCGATGAGCATGGCTTTGATCGCGTGTTGTGGGACAGGCCTGCCATCGTAACCCAATAAAAAAGCCCCTGCCTCACCGGCTGCGGATAGGGGACGCAGCGGATGAGGCAGGGGCTTTCGGGGCGAGCTTACTGGGCGATGGTTTTCACCGACACGCCGCGCTCGATCGGGGTGGAACGGCCGTAGATATCCTCGAAGCGCTCGATGTCGTCTTCACCCAGGTAGCTGCCCGACTGCACTTCGATGATTTCCAGCGGGATCTTGCCCGGGTTGCGCAGGCGGTGCACCGAGGCGATCGGGATGTAGGTGGACTGGTTCTCGCACAGCAGGAACACGTTCTCGTCGCAGGTCACCTCGGCGGTGCCCGACACCACGATCCAGTGCTCGGCGCGGTGGTGGTGCATCTGCAGGCTCAGGCAGGCGCCCGGTTTCACCGAGATGTGCTTGACCTGGAAGCGGCCGCCCATGTCCACCGAGTCGTACGAGCCCCAGGGGCGGTACACTTCGCAGTGGTTCTGGGTTTCGCTGCGGCCCTGCTCGTTGAGGGTGGCGACCATCTGCTTCACGCCCTGGACCTTGTCCTTGTGGGCAATCATCATCGCGTCCTTGGTTTCCACCACCACGATGTTTTCCAGGCCGATCACCGACACCAGCTTGCCGTTGCCATGGATCATGCAGTTGCGGCTGTCCTGCACCACCACGTCGCCCTTGGTGACGTTGCCGTTGGCGTCCTTCTCGTGCACGTCCCACAGCGACGACCAGCAGCCCACATCGCTCCAGCCGGCGGTCAGCGGCACCACGCAGGCGCGCTGGGTCTTTTCCATCACCGCGTAGTCGATGGAATTGTCCGGGCAGCAGGCGAAGGTGGCTTCGTCGATCTCGATGTTGTCGCCGTCCTTCACGCTGCGCTCAAGGGTGAGCATGCAGGTGTCGTAGATGTCCGGGTCGTGCTTTTTCAGCTCTTCCAGGAAGCGGCTGGCGCGGAACAGGAACATGCCGCTGTTCCAGAAGTAGCCACCGGCCTCGACGAATTCGCTGGCGCGTTTTTCATCCGGTTTCTCGACGAACTGGGCCACGCGGCTCACGCCTTCTGGCAGCAGCGCATCGTTGGTGGACTTGATGTAGCCATAACCGGTTTCCGGCTTGGTGGCCGGCACGCCGAACAGCACCATCTCGCCGCGCTCGGCGGCCACGGTGGCCAGGGCCAGGGCGCGTTGCAGGGCTTTCTGGTCGTCGATCACGTGGTCGGCGGGCAGCACCAGCATCAGCTCGTCGCGGCCTTCATTCACCAGCTTCATGGCGGTCAGGGCCACGGCTGGCGCGGTATTGCGGCCGAAGGGCTCCATCAGGATGCCCTGGGTTTCCAGCTTCAGGTTGGCCAACTGTTCGTTGACGATGAAGCGGTGATCCTTGTTGCAGACCACGATGGGGGTGTCCATGCCTTCGAACACCAGGCGCTCCAGGGTTTGCTGGAACAGCGTGTGCTCGCCGGTCAGGGCCAGGAATTGCTTGGGGAATTGCTTGCGCGAAAGCGGCCACAGACGAGAGCCACTACCACCTGACAAGATCACCGGAATCATAATGTTTCTCCATAAAACGAATGGTTAGTTAGACGCGTTGCCGTTTCTGTCTTGTTGTTGTTCCCTGCTGGCCGCCCGTTGCTGCGGGCGGCCGGCTCGATGCTTCTCAGCGGGTGGACACCGGGCGCTGTACCCAGACTGGCGACAGGCTGCTGCCTTCGCCGGTCACGTAGAGCACGGCGGCCTCGCCACGCTCCAGGGCCACGGGCTTGAGGTCGCTGACCTTCTTGTCGCCTTCGTACAGCGCCAGGCTGACTTTCACCGGGTTGATCTCGCGCTCGCCGGTGCCCTTGGCGGCCACGTCCTTGACCACGTCGGTCTTGCCGTCGGCGGTCTTCAGGGTCAGCGGCTTGTCACTGAGGTTCTGCACGCGTACCAGCGACTTCTGCTTGTTCTTGAACGGTGGCTCTTCCACCAGCTGCGGGTTGCCGTTGGTGTTGTTGACCACGGTGTAGTAGTGGTCCGAGGCCAGCTTCACCGGCAGGGTCTTGCTGCCGACCTTGGCGCTGTAGTCGCCCTGGGGCATGAAGCTGAAGTCGCTGCTGGCCAGCGGCGCGATCTCGTTGAGGTTGGTGTTGCCGACGCTGGCGCTGACTTCCTGGTTGCCGGCGTTGTAGACCCGCACGAACGCCGAGCCTTTTGGCGCGGTAGGGCCGTAGAGGGCGGCATCGCCACCGGCGAAGGCGTGTGCGGAGAGCAGGCCGGTGGCGGCAATCAGGGCAGCGGCCAGACGGTTCTTGGTGGTATGTGCGGTCATGTGCATTTCCTCTTTGCTTGTAAGGTTCGAGCTTTTCAACGGCTCAGTTGGATTGGCCCACAGCCAGGTTCTGGTTGGTATTCGGGTCTTTTTTCAGTTCGGCGATCCAGTTCGGGTCGAAGTCGCCGAGGTCGTTCTTCATTGGCAGATAACGTTCCGGGAACTCCCAGATCAGCACCTGTGGCGGGCTGTTCTTGAAGGCGTCGGTTTGCAGGTACTTGAGCATCGGCAGGATCGGGCCGTGGCCGTCTTCGGCGTAGTTGACGACGTCGCTGTTGAGCGACTGCTTCAGCGCGCCCAGGAAGTTCCAGTGCGGGTTGGCGCTGTAGCTGGTGCCCACCAGGGCCACCGGGATCTCGCTGCCGCCAAACAGCGCGTCGCCGCTGTCGGCCTGCTCGCCTGCCTGGGTGGTGGTGCGCTGGGCCAGCTCATCCGGTTTGGGCAGCAGGTTGCTGAACAGCGGGTCCAGGGGCAGGAAGTTGGTCAGGTCGCCCTTGTAGGGCTTGCTGCTGTCGCTGGCAGTGACGAAGGTCTGCGGCTGGCCGCTGAGCGGCATGTGCGCGCTGATGGCGGTGCCCAGGTTGTGGGCGACCACGTCGGCGCCCATGGGCGTCCAGTGGGTGTCGGTGCGCAGGAACACCTGGCCCTGGGCCTTGGCCTGCTGCAGCGGGGCCAGCAGGTCGGGGGCGAAAATGCCGGCGGCCGCAGCCTGGGCGTGGAACTGCTGGTACAGGTCCTTGTGCAACTCGGCCGGGGCGGTGGCGCCGATGTGCTCGGGGTACAGGCGGGCCTTGGCCGGGACGATGGCCAGCACTAGCTGCACACCGTGCTGCTTGAGCTGGGCCTGCACGCCCTTGATCAGGGCAAAATTGTCGGCTTCCACCTGGGCGCCGTTGGCGACGGGGTCGAATTCCTCGTCGCTGTACAGCCACTGGTCGCGGCCCAGCACCACGCCGGGGCGGCCTTCGTGGAACAGCTTGAAGTCCACCGCCGCCCACAGGTTGGTGCCCAGGCGCTTGATCGGGAACTGGTCGTCGTAGTGGGTTTCCACCGCCTTGGTGAACTTGCCGTTGAGCACGGTCATCTGTTGGGTGCGGTTGAAGCTGGCGAAGCTCCACAGCGACCAGAGGCCCAGGCCCAGCAGCACGGCCAGGAACAGCAGGATGTAGAGGATGCGTAATGATCGGGTCATGGTCGGCTCGCTCAGAACTGGAAGTAGAGGAACGGCGAGAAACTTTGCGCCGACAGCTTCAGGATCGAGGCCAGGAACAGCACCAGCACCAGGGTGCGCATCAGGTAGCGCGACCAGTCCACGGTCCAGTACGAGGCTTGCACCTGATGACCATGGGCGTGGGCCGCCAGCGCGGCCGGGTTATCGCCCGGGGTGGCGCGGTACAGGCCAGGTTGCGCGGTGGCCGGGCCGTTGGCTTCGGCCACCGGGGCCTTGGCTTTTGGCTTGGGCTGGTTGGTGTACAGGTCACGCAGGCCGAAGAACGCCAGGGTGATGTAGGCGATCACCAGGGTCGCCACTTGCAGGCCGGTGAGGCTGGCGGCGTTGAGCTCGGACAGGTGCCAGTCGCCGAAGCTGAACATGGCGCCGTACATGCGGTAGGCCACGTGCAGGTTCTCGGCGCGGAAGATCACCCAGCCCATGATCACCAGCAGGAAGGTCAGCGCCCAGCGAATCGGGTTCAGCGCCCGTGGCGTGGTGTTGATGCCCAGCAGGCGCTCGATGGCCAGCCACGCGCCGTGCCAGGCGCCCCAGATGATGTAGGTGAAGTTGGCGCCGTGCCACAGGCCGCCCAGCAGCATGGTCAGGAACAGGTTGCGGTAGGTGGCCAGGGTGCCTTTGCGGTTGCCGCCCAGGGTGATGTACAGATAGTCGCGCAGCCAGGTCGACAGGCTGATGTGCCAGCGGCGCCAGAACTCGGTGATCGACTGGCTGATGTAGGGCTGCTTGAAGTTTTCCATGAAGCGGAAGCCCATCATCAGGCCCAGGCCGATGGCCATGTCGCTGTAGCCGGAGAAGTCGAAGTACAGCTGCGCGGTATAGGCCAGGGCGCCCAGCCAGGCGTCGCCGGTGGTCGGTGCGGCCAGGGCGAAGCAGTGGTCGGAGACGGTGGCCAGGGTGTCGGCGATGAACACCTTCTTGATGAAGCCCTGCATGAACCGCGTGGCGCCCTCGCTGAACTTGTCGAGGGTGTGGGTGCGGTTGTTGAACTGGTCCACCAGGTCGGCGAAACGCAGCACCGGCCCGGCGATCAGGTGCGGGAAGATGGCCACGAAGGCGGCGAAGTCGATCAGGTTGCGCGTGGCCGGGGTGTCGCCGCGGTACACGTCGATGATGTAGCTGATCGATTCGAAGATGTAGAACGAGATGCCGATAGGCAACAGCACGTGCGTGAGGATGAACGGCTGCATGCCGAACGAGCTGATAATGGCGTTGATGCTTTCCACGCCGAAGTTGGCGTACTTGAAGTAGCCCAGCACGCACAGGTCCACGGCCACGCCCAGCAGCAGCCAGCGCTGTGCGGGTTTGGTGCGCACGCCGGCGGCGCCTACGCGCAGGCCGATCCAGTAGTTCCACAGGGTGACCGCGGCGAACAGCGCCAGGAAGTCCACCCGCCACCAGGCGTAGAACACGTAGCTGGCGACCAACAACAGCAGATTGCGGTAACGATTGCCGCACAGGTAGTACAAGCCGAGAAAGACCGGCAAGAACAGGAACAGGAACACGTTAGATGAGAAAACCATCCCGATCTCTCCTTGTTTGATCCATACACAAGGGCCAAAGCCCCCCCAAACCCCCCATTTATTCCAGGGGGTAAATACATTCTGCTGGCCTGATCGTTGATCAATGTGGGAGCTGGCTTGCCAGCGAGCTTTTCAGGGCATCAACAGCTCGCTGGCAAGCCAGCTCCCACAGGTTCAGCAGTTCCAACGTTTAATCGTTCACGAACCCTTGTTGCCTTTTTCGTGCTCGGGGTCGTAGACCTTGGTCAGGTCGCCGCCCAGGCGGAAGGTCTTGAACGGCTGGCCTTCGTGCTTGCGTTCAAGCGCGTCGGGCGGGCAGCTGTAGAGGCTGCACCAGGGCTCCAGCCAGGCGAATTTGCTGTCCACCTTGAGGTCGGTCATGTCCTGGTCCTTGCCGTTCTTGGCTTCGAAGATGTCCGGGTCCTTCACCCCGGCCAGCACCTTGTCGCCCAGGCGTTTCAGGGCACCGTTGTTTTCCTGGCGCAGGTCCACGCCGTTGGCCTGGGCGAAGCTGGCGATCATGGCCAGCGGCGGCAGGGCGTAGTTGTGGTAGGCCAGGGCACGCTGCTGGCGCTTGAGCTCGTTGGGCAGGAAGCCATCGGCGTCGACCTGGCTGGCGCCGATCTTGTATTCCTTCACCGACCAGTCAAACAGGTCACGACGGTCCAGGGCCACGGATGCGGCCATCACCGACCAGGCCGCCCAGTACGAATGGTTGTTGGTGTGGTCCAGCGGCAGGTTGTTCCAGTCGCTCACGACCTGGTCGGCCAGGCGCCCGAACCAGGCTTCGATCACCTGGGTCTGCTGCTGGTGGGTGGCCAGTGGGTGCGAGTCGGAGAACTTCAGCCGCACATACGCCGAGGCCATGCTGCCCAGTGCCCATTTGCGCATGGACTTGCCGGTGTGGTTGAAGTCCTTGGACATCAACGCGTCGGCCTGGGCCCACGTCACCATCCAGTTCAGCGCGCAATCCAGTTGCGCCGGGTTGCCGTCGCGCATGTACACCATCACCTGCTTGCTGATGCCGCGCTCCATGCTGGTGATGTCCTTGGTGGCATCGCGGAAGGCTTTGTCAGAAGTGGCGTTGAAGGTCGAACGGGTCTTGTCCGAACCTTCGTACTTGCTGCGGAACTGCAGGCTCTGGGTGTAGGGCTGCGGCATGGCCGGGCAGCCCTGGTCGTTGGGGCTGGTCTTGAACTTGTCCACGGCCGCCAAGTAACCCTGTGGCGGGTGCAGTGGCGCGGCGGCCTGGGCGTGGCCGGCGAAGATGGCCAGGCCCAGCAGGGTGGGGGCGAGCAGGTGGCGTAGTGCGTTGGTGCGGTTCATGGGTAACCTCACAGTCCGGCTTGGGCGTTCTGTTGTTTCGGCGATTGCTGAACGCCAGGGAAGACGTTGCGCTTGCACACGGTGGCTTCGACTTTCTGGGCAGGTTGGCCAGCCTCGGGGCCTTCCACTTCCAGGGCCAGCAGGTTCTGCGAAGCCCAGTCCTCGTCGTTGCGCAGCTCGAAGGCAAAGCGCCCGTCGGTTTCCGATGTGGTCGGTTTTTCGATCTTCAGGTCCTCATGCCGCCCGTTCAGGTACCACAGGGTGGCGTGCAGGGTCTTGACCGAGGTGTCGGCGAACTTGATGTCGATCTGGTGGTTGCCGTTGTGCAGGTCCTTGATGCCGTTGCGGCCGTTGATCAGCAATTCGTTCTTGCCGGTCTTGAGCGTGGTGCTGGCCGACAGCTCCGCGGTCTTGCCGTCGCAACCGTTGTCCAGCAGCGACATCATCTGCCGGTAGATGGTCTCCTGGTCCAGGCGGTACAGCGGCGAGAACTCCCAGATGAGGATTTTCGGCGGGTGCTTCTGGAAGTCGTCGCTGCCCAGGTACTGCAGCATCGAGCCTTCCAGGCCGCCGCCGGGGAAGGCGACGTTGAGGATGTCGGCACCGATGTCCTGCTCCAGGAAGCCCGAGAAGTTGTAGTTCTTGCCGCTGTGGCTGGTGCCCACCAGGGTGATCTGCGGGGTGCCGGCGTCGCCGAACAGGTCGCCGTCGGCGGCCTCGCCCTTGGGCTCGGTGGTGAACTGGTCCATGTACTGGATGGCGTAGCTGGTGCCGCACAGCTGGCCGGCCATGTTGTGCAGGGTACCGGTCTTGCCCATGCGGCCGGACAGGTGGGTCTCGAACTCGCGCTTGGGAATGTCGGCGAAGGCCGGCATTTTCTTCACGGTCTCGGCGACGATCTTGGCGGTGCGCTGGGCGCCGTACGGGGTCCAGTGCTGGTCACCGCGGAAGTAGAAGTCGTGGGCCTGCTGCTCGTTGGTCAGCGGCGACAGGTCCGGCACGTTGAAGCCCATGCTGGCGAAGCGCTTGAGCATGGCCTGGTAGTTCTGCAGCGCCTTGTCGTACTGGAACTTGTCGCGGTCGGCCGGGAACAGCTTGTTGCGGTCCACCAGGCCACGGGTGGGCTGGTACACCACCACCAGCTCCACGCCCTTGCTCTTGAAGGCGTCGTGCAGCTGTTGCAGGCGGCGGTAGCCTTCGGGCGTGGTGTCGAATTCGGTGCGCAGGTCTTCCTGGGTACGGAACAGCCAGTCGCCCTGGGCCTGTACCAGGGTGGTGAAGTTCTGCTGGTAGCGGGTGACGTAGTTCTTCGCGTCATGGGCGGCCGGGCACAGGCTGCAGCACGGCGCTGCCTGGTACTTGGGCGCGGCGAAGTCCTGGGCGCTGGCGCCGTTGGACGCGGCCATCATGGCGGCGGCCAGGCCGGACAGGCTGAGCAGCTTGATCAAGGTGGGGTGCATGAAATTCATCCTCAGTCCTGCATTTCGGTCTGGCGTTCGACAGGGTCGATCAGCACGGCTTTTTGTTGGCGAACCATCAGGTCCATGATTTCGGCCTGGCGGTCGCCCAGGATGCCGGTGAAGCTGATGCCGCTGGATTTGGTCGGGGCAAGCATCGACACGCGGTACATTTCAAGCGACAGCGGCGAGTCGATGGACAGCGGCCCGGTGCCGTTGCCGGCCAGTTCACCACCCACCAGGATCAGCGAGACCTGGGCGTCGAACGGGTCGAGCTTGATGTTGCGGTCGGTGTTGCTCAGGTCCTTGATGTGCCCGTACACGCCGGTCAGGCCGTTGCCCAGGGCCTTGTTCTCGTAGAGGCGGATGTTGGTGCTGTTGCGCACGCGGATGCCGTGGCGCTTGTTGCCCAGCAGCATGTTGCCCCACAGCAGGTTGTCGGCGCTTTCGTACAGGGTGATGCCGTCGGTGTGGTTCTTGTAGATCTTGTTGTAGGCCACCAGGTTGCCCACGCTGTTACGGTCGATCACCACGCCGGACAGGTGGTTGTCGTAGCTGCGGTTGTTGATGATGAAGCTGTCGTTCACCTCGCGGGAGACGATGATGCCGTGCTTCTTCTTGGTCCCGTACACGGTGTTGTCGGCGATGATCAGGCCGTGGGAGCGGTCGTGCGGGTCGATGCCGTAGATGACGTTGTCGCGGTAGGTATTGCTCTTCACCACGAAGTCGGTGGTCTCATAGCAGTAGAAGCCGTACCACATGTCCGAGAAGGTGCTGCCGATGATCCAGCCCGTGGGCTGGGCACGGCCCATCTGTTCGCTCATGTTCGGCGTGTACTGCGAGATGCTCACCCCGTACGACTTGGACTGGTTGTAGCCCATGCTCGCCATCACGGTGTTGACCATGTAGGTCTCGGTGCCGCCCCAGGACAGCAGGAACGGGCGGAAATCCTTGGGGTCGCGGAAGGTCGACGGGCCGTTGTCGGCCTCGCGCCAGCCCAGCACCCGGGTGTCACGGATGAACAGCTTGCCGTCGTTGACGATGAACGCACCGCCCTCCTGGGACAGGCGCAGTTCCTTGGTCTGCTTGTCGATCTCGAAGGTCGCGTTGTGCCCGACCACGATCGGCAGGCGCGCCAGGTACACGCCCGGGGCGGTCTCGCGGATGTACTGCTTGGGCAGCTTGCGCACCAGCTCGGTGAGGTTGACGTAGCCGTCCTCGACGAAGATGGCCTGGGGAATGCCGTGCTGGCGGTTCACCCACTCGGCCATCTTGTTGTCGCCGCCGATGAATTCCTTGAGCACGTCTTCCTGCAGCATGCGCTTGACCACGATCTTGCCGGCCTTGCGGCGGTCGATCTTGGCGGCCACGGCCTTGGCGGTGTAGCCGCTGAGGTCGGGCAGTTTCGGCGCGGCCAGCTCCAGCGACTCGGGGGCCGCGGTGGTGATGGTGTAGGTCTTGGCCTGCTGCAGGGTCTTGGCCTCGTCATCGCCCAGGGGCGGCGCCGGGTGGGCCGCCGGCGCGGCAGCCAGGGCCGCGCCGCTGGCCAGCAGCAGGGCGGTGGCCAGCAAGGCCCTGGGCCATGGCAATCTGTCTGAATTCATCATTTCCTCGCACTCCCTTCGCGGTCGCATCAGAAGCGCCAGATCACGTCGATAAAGGCGCGGTGCATGTAGCTGTCCACTTGATTGCCATAGGCCGAGCCGGGCTTGAACACACCCGCTCGCAGGCGCACCAGCGCCGAGGGCTCGTCGATGGACTGGCTCAGGGCGGCAGGCAGCAGGCCTTGCTTGAAGTACTTGCTGACCACCAGGTCCATCTCTTGGCCCAGGTCCTTGTCACCGTCAGCCAGCGGCAGCGAGCTGATGGAGGTGATGTCGGTCGGGTTTTCCGGGTCGGTGGTGGTGTTCACCGCGTCCAGAGTGCTGGTGCCGATGCCCTGGTTGCCGTCCACGCGCCAGAACTTGTGGTAGATCAGGCTGGCGTCGTATTCGTCGCGCAGCTGCCAGCTGGCGAACAGCGAGGCGCTTTGCACGTTGGCCATCTCGGCCTGGTAGGCCTCGCCGAAGCGCGCCACGCGGGCACGGGTGCCGGTCCAGGTCGAGCGGTTGCTCTGCAGGCCGTTCTGTTCGTAGTCGCGGCTGGCACGCGAATAGGCGCCGCCCACTTGCCACTCGGGCGTCAGGTGCACGCGCAGGCCCAGGTCGGTGGCCCAGCCGTTGACGTGGCCACTGGTCTTGTCGCCGGCCACGGTCTGGCCGTCGACCACGTTGCTGCCGATGCTGTCGCGGTTGCCGGACATGAACGTCAGGCTGCCCCAGTAGTTGATGTTGTTCAGGTTGTCGTGGTTGTAGGCGTCGCTGTCGGCCTCAAGGCCCAGCCAGGTCAGGTCGCCGGTGCTGCTCTTGTCCGAATCGTCGATAGCCTGGCCGGTGCTCGGCAGGCTGCCGCTGTCATGGGTGTGGTGGGCGCGCACGCCAACCCACTGGCCCGGGGTCCACTGGTACGAGACGTCGCCGTAGGCGTGCAGCACGTCCTTGTCGGTGGCGGCCAGTTCGGTGAGGTCGGTGCGGTATTCGCTGAACCGCTCGGCGACGCCGGCGTGGGCGCGCAGCAGGGTGGTGTCGAAGTCCCAGTTCAGGGCCTCGATGTTGGTGTCTTTCCATTCGCCGTCGTCGTTGCGCAGGCGCTGGCGGCCGAACTTGAGGATCTCGCCGGGGTAGGGCGTGAAGCCGCTGTAGCCGACCCAGAATTCACGCATGGCCAGGTAGTTCTTTTTCTGCTCGCGGCCGCTGGCAGTGCTGTCGCTGCTGACGTTGGACTCTTGCAGGGTGTCGGTCTGGATGGTGTCGGTGGCGGTCACCAACTGGCCCATGGCGTAGGCGCTCCAGTCGCCCCATTGGCCGTACGCCCAGGGACGCAGGTCCAGGCCCAGGCCGTTGACGTCGCCGCCGGAGCGGGTGCCCAGATCGCGGTCGTCCTCGGACTGCAGCGTGCCTTTGACTTCGATGCCGAAGTTCTGGTCAGCGGTCAGCGCCGCCAGTGTCGGGCAGGACCAGAGCGCGGCGAAACCCAGGCCAATGCCGGCTTTCATCCATTGGTTCAGTTTCATAGCGATTTGTCCTCAGCGTCTTCGTCTTCCAGCGTCTGCAGGGCAATGCTGCTGTTCTGGTTCATGGCACCGCGCACGTGCTGCTCCTGTTGCAGCAGTTGCTGGGCCTGGGCGCGTTGGTCGGGTGTCAGGGTGGTTTCCAGCTGGGTGGCCAGGTCCAGCACCGGCTGCGCCGGTTCGGGCTGGGCCTTGGCCAGTTGCACGAACATATAGGCGTACACCGGGTTGGGCTGGGTGCCGCGGCCGCCCGAATACAGCTGTGCCAAGGCGAAGTCGGCGCTGGCCTGGCCACCGCGGGCGGCCATCAGCAGGTTGTCCACGGCCTTCTGCGGCTCGGGCTCGCCCAGGTAGCCACGGCGGTAGATCTGGCCCAGGTAGTAGTGGGCGCTGATCTGGGTAGGGGCGGCGGCCTTGAGGTGCTGCTCGGCCTTCTTCGCGTCCGGGATCACCAGCTTGCCTTCGTAGTACACCTTGCCCAGCAGCAGTTCGGCGCGCGGCTGGTCGGCGTTGCGGCCCTTGTCCAGGTACTCCATCATCTTGTCGACGTCGCCCAGTTCCGGGAAGTCGTAGAGCAGTTGCGCCAGGCTGACCCACGAGGCGGGGTACACCGGGGCGATCTTTTCCAGCATGGCCTGGGCGGTCTTCTCGTCGGTCTGGCCCAGGGTGGCGTCACCCAGCACGCGGGCCACGGCGTCCACGCGCATGGCCGGCACGGCGCCGCGGGCGTAGGCGGCCTGCAGCTGGGCCAGCAACGCCTGCTGACGGTCGGTCTGCTGGCGTTTCTGGTACACGGTGGCCAATTCCACGTAGCACACGTCGGCCACGGTCAGCGCCTTGCGGCACAGGTTCTCGACGTCGTCCAGGTGCTGGTCGTAGGTGCCCTGGATGCGGTACACCAGCACCTGGGCCAGGTTGGCCTCGGCGTAGCCGGCGGCCTGCCATTCGTTGATCTTTGCCTGGGCGTTCACGCCAGGGAAGGTGTTGGGGTATTGCAGGTAGAGCATGGCCAGCGGCGTCAGGGTGTTGCCCTCGCCGTTGGCAAAGGCTTTCTTCAGCAGGCCTTCGGCTTCGCGTTGTTCCGCCTCGGTGGGGTGCGGCTTGAGGGCCAGCAACCGGCCCAGGCGGGCCTGGGCCCGTGGCGAGGTGTCGGCCGCGGCGCGGTAGGTCGCCTCGGCCTGGCGCAGTTGCTCGGGGTCGCGGGTGCCCACCTGGATATCGGCCAGGCCGACCTGGGCTTCGGTGTAGCCCAGGTCTGCCAGTTGCTGATAGTTCTGCTGGGCCAGCGCGGTGTCGCCACGCTTCAAGGCTTCGTTGGCCAGGCGTTGGTCCGGCAGGCCGCTGCAACCGGCCAGGCCGATGGCCACGGCCAGGCCCAGCAGTGCAGATCCTGGCAATATTCTTAGAGTGCTAGCCACAGGTGTTCTCCTCGATCCCACTTACTGGCCGGCGGCCATGGCTTTGTCCATCAGCCAGTTCAGCGACGGACCACGGTCGCTGCTGACGTCCACGGCGCGGCCGGTGAGGTTGCTGTTCAGTGGCTCGTCGGGCTGGATCTGCACGCGCAGGTCCGAGGACAGGTCCAGCGGGTTGATGCTGGTGGCGTTGATGATCTTGCCCTGGCGCACGGTGCTGTCGCCGGCCACCTGGAAGTTCACGGCGGTACCCGGGGTCACGTCGCCGAACTGGCGGTAGGCGAAGCGCGCCTCGACGTTGGCGGTAGTGTTGCGCGGTACCAGGGTGAAGATCACGTCGCCCTTGCTGGCGTACTGGCCGTCGGCAACCAGCTGTTGGCCCACGGTGCAGTCACACGGCGAGGTCAGGGTGCCGGTCATCTGCTTGCCGAACAGTTCGGTGATCTTGTCCGGTTGCAGTTGGTCGGGGTCCAGGTTGCCTTTCAGCACGTCGAGCATGCTGGTGCTGAAGCTGGCCAGCGGCGCGCCTTTTGGCGCCACGCCGTCGGCGCCCACCAGGCTCTGCACGGTGCCGTCGCGGGGCATGGTGATGTTCATCGATGGTGCGGCGACCAGGCCCGCCTGGGCGTGGGTCACGAAGTACAGGCCGTACACCGATTTCAGCACGAAGCCGAAGGCCGCCAAGCCCACCACGAACACGCCGGCGCTGAAGGTCACGGCTTTCAGGCGGGCGAACGCCGACTGGCCACCGCCCAGTTTCTTGTCCTTGCGCGCCTTGGTGAAGTTGTCGCGCTGCAGGGTGCCCAGCACGTCGCCGACGCTGATGATCTCGCCGCTCAGGTGCGAGGTGATCAGGTGGCGCATGGTGGCGATGTCCTGCTGTTCCAGGTTCTGGAACTGGCAGCCGACGCGGCCGGTGCTGTCGTTGAACGAACGCACCTGGAACTCGATGTCCATGCCCAGGCCCAGGGTGTCGATGACGAACATCAGGCGCCCGCGGTGTACCTCACCTTCCTTCAGCGGCTTGGGCGCGTGGAAGGCCAGGCCACCGGCCGACAGGTCCTCGATGCGCACCTCGATGTTTTCCCGGTTGGGCCCCTGGTAGCGCAGCTTGGCGGGCAGCTTGACCCGGGCGTGCTGGCGCTGGGCTTCGGACTCATGCACGACATTCACGTTCACGGCGTTATTCATGGCGGTAATTCCTGGTTAATCCATTAGTGTCCGGTTCACACCATCACGAACAGCACAGCCACGAAGATGCTGGCGGCCGAGAACGTCATGGTCCGTGAAGACCAGGTGTTGAACCATTGTTGAAAGCTCGCGAGATCGCGTTTGAGCACGGTGGGCTGGCGGGTCCAGGACTGCTTGTCGAGGCGGAAGAACACGTAGATCTTCATGATCGCGCCGACGATCTGGTTGTAATACAGGATCACCGGATAGGCAGGCCCTACCGAGTGGCCCGAGCACATCAGCATGATGGTCAGGATCAATCGGGTGATGCCGATCCACAGCAGGTAACCCAGCAGGAACGCGATGTTGAACTTGAGCGTGGCGATGATGGCCGCGGTCAGGCCCAGCAGGCTGGTCCACATGGACACACGCTGGTCGAACAGCACGATGCTGGTGAACACCCCCAGGCGGCGTACGCCCAGGCCCAGCGCGCGGGAGTTCTGGCGCAGGTTGTTGCCGTACCAGCGGTACATCAGCTTGCGGCTGGCCTTGAGGAAGCTCTTCTCGGGCGGGTGCTCCACGGTGTTAATCGCGGCATCGGGCACGTAGAAGGTGTCATAGCCAAGGCGCATCAGGCTGAACCAGCTGGACTTGTCGTCACCGGTGAGGAACTTGAAGCGGCCCAGGCGCCAATGCTCCAGGGAGTCGCTTTCCACGTCGGCGATGAACTCGGGGTTGGTGACCACGGTGGCGCGGAATACCGACATGCGCCCGGTCATGGTCAGCACGCGCTTGGACAGGGCCATGGAGCACATGTTGATGTGGCGCTGGGCGAAGCGCAGCTTGTGCCATTCGCTCATGATGTAGCCGCCGCGCACTTCGCAGAACTCGTTGGTGGTCAGGCCGCCGACGTTGTCGTAGAGCTTGAACCAGGGCACGGTCTTGCGCACGCAGCCGTCGGCCAGCACGGTGTCGCCGTCGATCACCGCTACTACCGCGTTGTCGTCGGGCAGGTGGCGGGAGATGGCGCGGAAGCCGAAGGCCAGGCCGTCGCGCTTGCCGGTGCCGGCGATGCGCACGAAGTCCAGGGAGACGCGGTCAGGGGGAGCCATCTTGGCCCACAGCGCCTTGACCAGCAGTTCGTCGGACATCTCCACCAGCGAGCACACCACGGTGGTGGGGTAGCCGCAGTTGATGGCTTCGCGGATCACCGAGCTGTACACCTGGGCGGTGGTCAGGGCGTCGATGCGGAAACTGGTGACCATCAGGAACACATGGCTGGGGTCTGCCGCGGCGCCCAGCTTGCGGACCTTGCGGCGCAGGTGCGGGTACACCACGTACAGGAACAGCATGCCGCGCACGAAGTGCGTGGCGCCCATCGAATAGCGCCAGATACCCACGGCGCCAATCAGGAAAATGAAGTCTTTCGACTGCGAGTCGAAAAGAGTGGTTGGCAACGCCAGGGCGAGTGCCATCAGCAATGTCAGGTAGAACAACCATCCGGCGGCCTGGAGTAGACCGTGTTTTAGCCTGTGCATGATCTGCGTCCGTATCGATTGTCGGTCATTGCGGGGTAGGGGAGCGGGCCTGCCGGCGAACCGGCAGGCCCGTAGGCCTTACCAGCAGATGCCTTCAGTGCGGGCTTCCGGGCAGGTGGTGTTGGGCATGAAGCCCACCAGGTCGATGACCTGCTTGCCGTGTGGCACCGATTGCACCAGCGCACGGAATTTCTCGTCGCGGTTGCCCAGGATGATCACGTCGGAGTTGTCGATGACGCCCTCGAAGTCCGAGTCCAGCAGCGACGACACGTGGGGGATCTTCGATTCGATGTAGTCCTTGTTCGCGCCGTGGACACGGGCGTACTCGACGTTGCTGTCGTAGATCTTCAGGTCGAAGCCCTTGCCGATCAGCATCTCGGCCAGCTCTACCAGCGGGCTTTCGCGCAGGTCGTCGGTGCCAGCCTTGAAGCTCAGGCCCAGCAGGGCGACCTTGCGCTTGTCGTGGCTGGAGATGATGTCGAAGGCGTTCTGCACCTGGGACACGTTGCTGCGCATCAGCGAGTTGAGCAGCGGCGCGTCCACGTCCAGGGAGCTGGCGCGGTAGGTCAGGGCGCGTACGTCCTTGGGCAGGCACGAGCCGCCGAAGGCGAAGCCTGGGCGCATGTAGTACTGCGACAGGTTCAGGGCCTTGTCCTGGCAGACCACGTCCATCACTTCGCGGCCATCGACGCCGACTGCCTTGGCAATGTTGCCGATTTCGTTGGCGAAGGTGACCTTGGTGGCGTGCCACACGTTGCAGGTGTACTTGATCATCTCGGCCACTTCGATGTCCTTGCGGATGATCGGCGCGTCGAGCTCTTCGTACAGGGACTGCAGGGCATCACCGGAGGCGGTGTCGAACTCGCCGATGACGGTCATCGGTGGGTGGTCGTAGTCCTTGATGGCGGTGGATTCGCGCAGGAACTCGGGGTTCACGGCCACGCCGAAGTCGACGCCGGCCTTCTTGCCCGAGCAGTCTTCGAGGATCGGGATCACCACGTTCTTGACGGTGCCTGGCAGCACGGTGCTGCGTACCACGATGGTGTGGCGGGTGGTCTTGTCGCGCAGCACGAAACCGATTTCACGGCACACCGATTCGATGTAGTTCAGTTCCAGGTCGCCGTTCTTCTTGCTCGGCGTGCCGACGCACAGCATCGACAGATCCGTGTCACGAATGGCTTCGGAGAAGTCGGTGGTGCCACGCAGGCGGCCACTTTGAATTCCCTGTGCCAACAGCTCTTCCAGACCCGGTTCGACAATAGGCGATTTACCGTTGTTGATAAGGTCAATCTTGGCCTTGGAAATATCCACGCCAACCACGTCGTGACCGCGTGCAGACAGGCAACCGGCACAGACTGCACCGACATAACCCAAACCGAAGATGCTGATACGCATCGCATTCACCTCATGTGTTATCGCGCCGACTCAAACAAGTAAGAGCCAGACCGGGTTTAATTAACCAGCAGTATTCGCGCACTCGGAAGTGTGACAATTGAATGTCATGCTCCCGCTTGCAGGCATATATTTAAAAGTGAGTGCGCAATAATGCACTCAAGTAGCGCAGCACGTGGCCGTGTCGTGGGCTTGTGCCCTAGTGTGTAGCCAGCCTGTAGTACAAAGACGACTTCCTAGCTTGCAGTGCTGACTGCTGTCTTGGCTATCCGCCAATGAAATCAAGCACTAAGACGCTTTGCAGGAGCTCGGTATACGAGGCTCTGGCGTGGCCATGTCAAAGATTACTTTTGGTGCGTTCTCTCCTGAGATCAACTTCCGGTCATAACCATGACCGTTGTTTGCAAGTTGTTCGAACGATAAGGCTCGAATCGTTCCCTGTTTCGCTGTAGGTCATCTCTCACATAGCGCTCGAGAATCGTTACGGGTGGTATGAGCTATTGGATTTGAAATTAGTTCCTGATGTCATTCCGCTCGGATGACAAAATCTTCAAGAAATTCATGGTTACAAATGCTTTCATTCTGATAGCACTGTAGGGTTTTATCCTGCGGGGCTGGGGACTTGCGGAGCTATCATGTTTTTGTGCCAGCATTCAAAAAAAAGTCGTCAAAAAAAGCGAAGTTTTCTGAACGGGAGCTGAATGAAGGACGGCAATCATCTAATTTGACGACTATTTGACGCCATTCGGTTGGCGGGTGGTGGCACTCTGCACTTTTTTGCAGGGGTAGCGGTGCCCGTTTTGTAGGACAAAACGGTGCACCGAAAGGAGGCTCAGTCGGCGGGGTGGTCGCGCAGGAAAACCAGATTGTCGGGTTTCGACTGTTCGGCGCTGAAGTAGTAACCCTGCTGGTCGAACTGCTTGAGCTGCTGCGGGTCGTTGATGCGTTCCTGAATGACGAAGCGGCTCATCATGCCCCGGGCCTTCTTGGCGTAGAAGCTGATGATCTTGTACTGGCCGTTCTTCAAATCCTTGAACTCGGTGTTGATGATGCGGGCCTTGAGGGCCGTGCGCTTGACCGCCGAGAAGTACTCGGTGGAGGCCAGGTTCAGCAGCAGGTCGTCGCCCTGCTCAGCCAGGGTGTCGTTCAGCCATTCGCTGATGCGCGTGCCCCAGAAGGCGTACAGGTCCTTGCCGCGGGCGTTGGCCAGCTTGGTGCCCATTTCCAGGCGGTAGGGCTGCATCAGGTCCAGCGGGCGCAGCAGGCCGTACAGGCCCGAGAGCATGCGCAGGTGGTCCTGGGCGTAGCTGAAATCGGCGTCGGTGAGGCTGTTGGCGTCGAGGCCGGTGTACACGTCGCCTTTAAAGGCCAACAGGGCCTGCTTGGCGTTGTCGGGCGTGAAGGCCGGGTTCCAGCTGCCGAAGCGCGCGGCGTTCAGGCCGGCCAGTTTGTCGGACAGGTGCATCAGCTCGCTGATTTGCGCCGGGGCCAGCTCGCGCAGGATCTGGATCAGTTCCTGGCTGTGGTCAAGGTACTGCGGCTGGGTGAAGCGATCGGTTACGGGGGGCGTTTCGTAATCCAGGGTCTTGGCGGGGGAAATCACCGTCAGCATGAAATCGTCTCCATTTATCGTGGCCGCGATTTTAGGGGGTGGGGGCGGGGAACTCCATCTATTAGGGCGATAGAGGATCGGCGGTGCTGCCGGACGCGGCCCGCGGCCGCTGCTACAGGGAGGGTTTCCCCGCCCCGTAGCAGCTGCCGCAGGCTGCGTCCGGCGCCCGCGCGGTCTATCATGGCACCGCCCCCTTGGATGGAGATCCGCCCTTGCGCCTTGCCTGCCTGCTATTTGCCGCCCTTGCCAGCCTTGGCGCCCAGGCCGCCGTGCCGCCGCCGGTCGCCACCATCGAGCGCAGCGCCTGGCCCGAGACGCTGAGCACCCCGGCGCTGTTCGACGTGGCCTCGCGTGCGGAAATCCTCATGTTCGCCCACGTGCTGTTGCAATCCGAAGCCCTGGGCGAAGCCGACCTGGCCGACCGCCTGGACCTGCGCACGGTGAACATGGTGGCCATCAACGACCTGCGCCAGCAGCTGTGGCAGCGCCTGTGGAAGAACTACGACGCGGCGCAGCAGAGCTGCGACCAGGACGCTTCATTCTGTTTCGCCATCGACAGCCTCGACGACCTGCGCACCCAGGCCAACAATTTCGCCGTGGCGCCGGATTCCTTCTATGCCAACTGGGGGGCGCCGGCGCGGGTGTTCGACCTGATCTACGTCGACGAGCTGCTGCGCAAGGCTGCGCTGGCGCCACAGATCAGCAGCGAAGTGCTGAAAATCTCCGATAATGAGCTGAACGGCAGTGATTTCAACGACCGGGTGTTCCTGCTGACGTTCGACAGTGGCCCCAGCGTCGCCGTGGGCGGCACCGAATGGGTCACCGACTACCTGCGCAAGCAGAGCATCAACGCCACCTTCTTCGTGCTCGGGCAGAGCTTCAGCAACCGTCGCGACAAGGGCGAGCCGGGCAGCCTGGTTGCTCTTTATAAAGGCCAGTGCGTGGGCGTGCAGGGCTGGCAGTACCGCTCCCACGCCGACTGGAACGACTGGCAGGGCTCCATCACCCGTAGCACCACCCTGGTGGAAAACGAACTGCCGGACAACTATGTGCCGCTGTTCCGCCCGCCCTACGGCACCCGTCGCGCCGACGCCGATACCTTCCTGGGCACGCAACAGATGAAGGTGGCGCTGTGGGACATCGACTCCCAGGACAGCAACGCCCAGCTCACCGCCGAGCAGAGCGCCCAGCGCGTGCTGACCCTGATGCTGTTGTGGCGCCATGGCGTGATCGATTTTCACGATACCCAGGCCAAAGTGCAGGTGGCGTTGCCCTGGCTGCTCACCCAGACGGCCCAGGCGGGCATCGGCTGGCAGGATTGCCGGCAGTTTCAGTAACCGGGCGTCACAGCCAATGTTTACGGGCACGGCGAGGCTGGAACGGTAAAATTTCCAGGGCAGCAGGAGGGGGGTGGACTTCTGACTTTACCGGTGGTTTTGACCCACGCCAAGCGTTATTCGTCATGCAGAAAAATAAACTTCAAAAAAGCGTCAAAGTGCTTTTTAACGTCATGGGTTTTGCGGTATTACGAAGTTAGATCGCCGAACCCTGCAGCACAGGTGGCGTCGTCACCCGGCCCACCGCAGTTGCAGTTCCACACGTCCACAGCCCTCTGGGAGGTGCGGAAACGGCGGTCACTTCGCGGCGCAGCACCGTTCAGGTATTGCGTCGAACGGCTCTCTCAAAGGTGACCGAGTATGGATGATCAAGGACGCACCATTTCTTCCGACAAGCCAATCCTTTATGTGCTCGATACCAATGTACTGATCCACGATCCAAACGCGTTGCTGAACTTCGAGGAACACCACGTCGCCATCCCCATGACGGTGCTGGAAGAGCTGGACAAGCTCAAGAGCGGCAAGCAGTCGGTGGCTGCCGAGTGTCGGCAAGCCATCCGCCTGATCGACCAGACCTTGGGCGACGCCTGCCCTGCGGACGTGGAGCTGGGGGTGCCGATCCAGCGTGGCAAGGGTGCACCGAAAGGTTTCCTGTCCATTCTCATGACCAAGGGCGGCCCGCCTACCACCGTGCTGCCGGGCAACCTCAACGACAACATCATCATCAACCAGCTGGTTGACTTGCACCAACGCAAGAAAGACTGGGACGTGGTCCTGGTCACCAAAGACATCAACATGCGCCTCAAGGCCCGTGCCTGCGGCATCGCGGCCGAGGACTACAGCACCGACCAGTTGGTGGACGACGTCTCCCTGCTGTCGCGCGGCTACCACGAAATGACCGGCTCGTTCTGGGACCGCGTCAGCAAGGTCGAAACCCGCCAGGACCATGGCCGCACCTGGCACCGCGTGCAGTTGCAGGAACAGCTGCCGGCCGTGCACATCAACGAGTTCGTCATTGATGAGCAGGGCTTCGTCGGCTGGATCAAGGGCGTGAAGGACGATGAGCTGGTGCTGCTCGACCTGCACCAGGAACCGCTGTTGCACCAGGAAGCCTGGGGCCTGAAACCGCGTGACATTCATCAGGCGCTGGCGCTGTTCGCGCTGTTGGACCCGGACATCCACCTGGTCAACCTGACCGGCGCCGCCGGTTCGGGCAAGACCATCCTGGCCCTGGCGGCGGCCATCGAACAGACCATGGTGAGCAAGCGCTACCGCCGTATCATCGCCACGCGCAGCGTGCAGGGGCTGGATCAGGAGATCGGCTTCCTGCCGGGCACCGAGGCGGAGAAGATGGAACCTTGGCTGGGGGCCATCACCGATAACCTCGAAGCCCTGCACATGGACGATGAAAACACCCACGGCAGTGTCGACTACATCCTCAGCAAGGTGCCGCTGCAGTTCAAGTCGCTGAACTACATCCGTGGCCGCAGCTTCCAGCAGAGCCTGATCCTGATCGATGAGTGCCAGAACCTCACGCCGCACCAGATGAAGACCATCATCACCCGTGCCGGCGCCGGTTCCAAGGTGATCTGCCTGGGCAACCTGGCGCAGATCGACACCCCGTACCTGTCGGCGCCAAGCTCGGGCCTGACCTACCTGACCGAGCGTTTCAAGGACTTCCCCAATGGGGTGCACATCACCCTTCAAGGGGTACCGCGCTCGATTCTGGCGGAGTACGCGGAGTCGCATCTGTAACGCATGTTGCAGTTAACGTCCGCCATTGCGCAGGCAATGGCGGCGTTTCCCTAAATGTTTACGTCAAACATCAAGGTCACGTCCCCGCTGTAGGTCGCCCCGCGAAAATACGTCAACATCCGCCGGATGTCGCTTTGCGGCACCTCGAAATGCACCTGCCCCGGCTGGCTGGAGACATTGCCCACGGGGGTGATCATTTTTGCATTGGCTGCGCCAACGCCCAGGGGTAGGCGAGTCACCGGCTGGCCGTTGAAGTTGAACGTGGCCGGCAGGGTCAGTGTGGTATACACCGCTGCCCGGTCCGTGACGCGCGGGTGTTGCATGGCGCAGTGCGTGGGATTCGGGCTGTATTGGCAGGTCACGTAGACAGCGAACGGGCTGGCGGCCCAGATCTTCAACGGGCTGTCATGGACCAGCTTCGGCGGTATCTGGTTGGTGGTCTCATACTGTTTCCAGCCGCCCGGAGGAATCACTTCCACTGTACTGCCGCTGGCGGGAAATTCCACCTGCATGTCGTGCTTCACCTGGATTTCGACCCGGAAGCGGATGTTGTTGCTGCTGAGCTGCAAGACGTTGCCGAAGTCGAAGCCGTTGGAGCTGCCGATGGGGTAGTCGATGTAACCCTCCCAGATGCCAGGGCTCAGGGATGCCGCGGATGGAAAGTCAGCAAGGTACGTAAGCATCAGTTCGTTGAACACAGATAGCTGCAGCTCATCGCTGGAGCCGGCCACGGAAACGCAGGCGGCGGGGGCATCGGAGTTGTACACCGACCACAGGAATTTGCTTGCATTGGGGCTGCCGCTGACGCTTTCGAATCGGCAATTACGGACGCTCCTTCCGATAACATCTTGCGTCTGGTAGGTGTATTTCATGCTGACGAAGCGGTAGCCCAACTGCATCCTCGCAGTTTCCTGGGTCGAGCGGTTGGTCAGGGTAAAGCTTTGCCGCGGCGGCAGGTGCACGTACGCTTTATCACGATCATCCGGAGATGCCAGGTTGATTTGCTTGCTCATCTCGAAGGGGACATCGATGGTGTTATGGCCCGAACACAGATTATAGATCGAGCACCATCTGGACCGCGGGGTGGTGTTTACGAGCTTCTGGTCCTCCACGCGCGCGCTGATCAGCACCTCCGAGGCAAAGGCGGTATCGAGGCCCAGGCACAATAGCCCGAGCAGCAGGGCGCGCAAGCGCGCCAAGGGTATGAGATCTGGCATGACGATGCTCCGGAGGACCAGGAAAGCCCGGATTATTGCGGGCTGTCGTGCAACGGGAAGCCGGACAAATCCGAAGCAACGCCGGGAAATATCCGACGGCAGTCCCGCAGGTGCATCGCCACCGCCCCGGGTTTACAATCCCCCCTCCGCCCCCAGGAGCAAGGCAAGTGCTGACCCATCTCGATTCCCAAGGCCATGCCAACATGGTCGACGTCACCGAAAAAGCCGTGACGTCCCGCGAAGCCGTGGCCCAGGCGCGGGTGCGCATGCTGCCCGCCACCCTGCAGATGATCGTCGACGGCGACCACCCCAAGGGTGACGTGTTTGCCGTGGCGCGCATTGCTGGCATCCAGGCAGCGAAGAAGACCAGCGACCTGATTCCGCTGTGCCACCCGTTGATGCTCACCAGCGTCAAGGTGCAACTGAGCGCCGACGGCGACGACGCCGTGCTGATCGTGGCGCGCTGCAAGCTGGCCGGGCAGACCGGGGTGGAAATGGAGGCGCTGACTGCCGCCAGCGTCGCCGCGCTGACCATTTACGACATGTGCAAGGCCGTGGACAAGGGCATGACCATCGAGAGCGTGCGCCTGCTGGAGAAAATCGGCGGCAAGAGCGGCCACTACCAGGCGGAGCAGGCATGAACGTCAACATCGTTTATTTCGCCCGTTACCGTGAAGCCATGGGCATGGATGGCGAAGCGCTGGTGGGCACCTTCAGCACCCTCGAAGACGTACGCCAGGAGCTGCTGGAACGCGGCGGCAACTGGAGCGTGCTGGGCGAAGCCAACCTGATGTGCGCGCGCAACCAGGACCTGTGCAAGCTCGACGAGCCGGTGGCCGACGGCGACGAAGTGGCGTTCTTTCCGCCCGTGACCGGGGGTTGACCATGACCGTTCGTGTGCAGCCCGAGCCGTTCGACCCAGGCGTGGAAGTGAACGCCATGCACGCTGCCAACGTCGGCGTGGGCGCGGTGGTGAGCTTCGTGGGGTACGTGCGGGACTTTAATGATGGCCTGGATGTGGCCGGCATGTTCCTTGAGCATTACCCGGGCATGACCGAGAAGGCCCTGGGCAAGATCGTGGTGGAGGCCGAGCAGCGCTGGCCGCTGCTGAAGGTCGAGGTGCTGCACCGCATCGGCGCCCTGGCGCCGGGCGAGCCCATCGTCTTCGTCGGCGTGGCCAGCGCCCACCGGCAGGCGGCGTTCGACGCCTGCAACTTCATCATGGACTACCTGAAGACCCGCGCGCCGTTCTGGAAGAAGGAGCAGACCGGGGCAGGGGAGCGCTGGGTAGAGGGCAAGGCCAGCGACAACCAGGCGGCTGACCGCTGGGACTTGCCTGCTTAGCTGCGACCTTCTTTAGACCGCGTCGTCTGCATCGCGACTAAAGTCGGCTCCTACCACGGACAGCGTAGGAGCCGACTTTAGTCGCGATGGCGTCGCCGCGGTGTTTCAGGAATGCTTGCGCGGCACGGCGCGCAGCAGCTCGGTCGGCGGCATCTCGCAGCTGATCTTGCGCCCCAGCAGCGCCTCGATCGACGGCAGCTGATAGGAGTCGTCCTCGCCGGCGAAGCTGATCGACACGCCGCTCATGCCCGCACGGCCCGTACGGCCGATACGGTGTACGTAGTCGTCCGGGTCTTCCGGCAGGGTGAAGTTGATCACGTGGCTGATGCCATCGATGTGAATCCCACGCCCGGCCACGTCGGTGGCCACCAGCACGCGAATCTTGCCTTCGCGGAAGCCTTCCAGGGTCTTGATGCGCTTGTGCTGGGGCACGTCGCCTGACAGCTGCGCGGCGTTGACGCCGTCGCGCACCAGCTTTTCCTCGATGCGCCGCACTTCGTCCTTGCGGTTGGCGAACACCATCACCCGTTCCCAGCCGTTGTCGTTCACCAGGTTGTACAGCAGCTTGTACTTGTCGCTGCCGGCCACGGCGTAGACGTGCTGTTCCACGGTTTCGCTGGCGACGTTCTCCGGCTCGATCTCGACGATGGCCGGGTCGGTGGTCCACTGCTTGGCCAGGTTCATCACGTCGTCAGTGAAGGTGGCGGAGAACAGCAGGGTCTGGCGCTCGCTTTTCGGCGGGGTCTGGCGAATGATCTGGCGCACTTGCGGGATAAAGCCCATGTCGAGCATGCGGTCGGCTTCGTCCAGCACCATCACCTCGACCATGTCCAGGTGCACTTCGCCGCGCTGGTTGAAGTCCAGCAGGCGGCCCGGGGTGGCCACCAGGATGTCGCAGTAGCGGGCTTCCAGCTGCTTGAGCTGTTTGTCGAAGTCCATGCCGCCGACGAACGTCATCACGTTCAGGCCGGTGTACTTGGTCAGGTTGGCCGCGTCCTTGGCGATCTGCACCACCAGCTCGCGGGTGGGGGCGATGATCAGCGCCCGTGGCTCGCCCATGTAGCGTTCCTTGGGCGGCGGGGTCTGCTGCAGCTGGGTAATGATGGAAATCAGGAACGCCGCGGTCTTGCCGGTGCCGGTCTGGGCGCGGCCGATCGCATCCTTGCCCTTCAATGTGTAGCCCAGCACCTGCGCCTGGATGGGCGTGCAGTAGGGGAAACCCAGGTCGTGGATGGCGTGCATCAGCTCAGCGGAGAGCTTGAAGTCGTGGAAGCGGGTCTTGCCTTCCTGGGGTTCGACCTTGAAGTCTTCCAGTTTCCACAGCGCGGCGGCCGGCTTGGGCTTGCGTTCGCGGGGGGAGGGCTTGACCAGTTCGGCTTCGGCTTCGGCTTCGGCGTTGGTAACGGGGGCGGGGGCGGGCGTTGGGGCTGACAGGGTCTCGGTTTCCTTGATGGTTTCCACGGGCGTGGGGATGGCCGCTTCCCGAGCTGGGCTCGGTGCTACAGGAGCAGTCATTTCGGCTGCGAGCGGCTCAGCCTCGCTTTTTCCGAACAGGTTCTTGAGTGCTTTGAGCACGGTCTTCTCATTATATTTGATTAAGGAATGTACGCGGGGCAGTGTAATGCAAGAATCGGGCGCGTAGTAGCAGCTGCCGATACACAGGGCTGCAACCTCGCCGTAGCCGCTGCCGCAGGCTGCGCTTGCCCTGTGCCACGCTGTAGATCTTCAGGGTTCACGCGGGCCAGCGCAGCCTGGCGGCAGCGGCTACGGGATGTTATTTCAGGCGAGTTTCTTTGCGAGCCACGCGGCGATGTCGCGAATCTCTTCAATCACCACTTCATGGCCCATCGGGTATTCCAGCCACTCCACCGCCACGCCCCACTGCTTGAGGTGGTCGTGGGCGCTGCGGCCCATGGCGTTGAACACCACGTCATCCTGGTCACCGTGCAGGCACAGCACCGGCGTGGCGCGCTGGGTGGCGCTCAGTTGCACCTGCTCATTGAAGGTGGGCGCGTAGGTGGACAGCGCCAGCACCCCGCCCAGGGTGCCCGGGTAGCGCAGGAACGCGGTGTGCAGCACCACGGCGCCACCCTGGGAGAACCCGGCGATGAAAATGCGCTGTTCTGGCACACCGGCGGCCACTTGCGCTTCGATCAAGCCCTTGACCATGTCGGCCGACTCGTCCAGTTGCGCCTCGTCGATGGCCCGCGCCGGGGTCATGGCCTTGATGTCGTACCAGCTCGGCATTTCATAGCCGCCGTTGATGGTCACCGGGCGCGTGGGCGCCTGGGGCAGGATGAAGCGGGCGCCGGGCAGGCTGGCCTGCAGGGCCTCGGCCACCGGCAGGAAGTCGTAGCGGTCGGCGCCCAGGCCGTGCAACCAGATCACACAGGCGTCGGCTGGCTGGGTAGGTTCAAGGATCATCGGGTTGCTCATGACTGCTCCAAAATTGGGCGAACGCTCTCATAAAGTGCATTGCAAAAGGGCGTATCGGGGCGATACCGGAAAAAGATGTCGCAAGGCTACACGTTTTCCTATTGACGGGCGCTGAAACGCTTGCGCTCTGTAACGTGGTACGCGCTTTGCTATGTATCCGCCAAGTGGAAGGAAAGATGTATCCGGTAACACTATCAGGCTGTACGCCCCATGGCGAAAGCGGGATGGTATTCAAGCGGATTGCAGCCCTTCCACGGGTCATGCGAAACGACAGGGGCGAACCATAACGCCTCATCTGTTCGACCGATCAAGGAGCCGTGAGTTTGCAGGAATCCCGAAGGTGAACTGCACTTACACAATCAAAAAATGAGTTCTGTACCGCTTGACCCAAAAACAAGCCAGCAACGGGTCGAAATCGCCTCAAAAGGGTGCGGCAGAACACAGCTCGACACAACAAGAGCAATTTGGAGGTTTGAATGAAAATGCTGAAATCCACCCTGGCTGTCCTGACCGCCGCCACCGTTCTGGGGGTAAGCGGCTTTGCCCAGGCAGGCGCCACTCTGGACGCGATTCAGAAGAAAGGTTTCATTCAGTGCGGCGTCAGTGATGGCCTGCCTGGCTTCTCCGTTCCGGACTCCACCGGCAAGATCCAGGGCATCGACGCCGACGTCTGCCGCGCCGTGGCCGCTGCCGTGTTCGGCGACGCCACCAAGGTCAAGTTCAGCCAGCTGAACGCCAAGGAGCGCTTCACCGCCCTGCAGTCCGGGGAAATCGACGTGCTGTCGCGCAACACCACCTGGACCAGCTCCCGTGACGCCGGCATGGGCCTGATGTTCACCGGTGTCACCTACTACGACGGCGTTGGCTTCCTGGCCAACAAGAAGCTGGGCGTGAAGTCGGCCAAGGAACTGGACGGTGCAACCATCTGCATCCAGGCCGGTACCACCACCGAACTGAACGTCTCGGACTACTTCCGCGCCAACGGCCTGAAGTACACCCCGATCACCTTCGACACCTCCGACGAAAGCGCCAAGTCCCTGGAAAGCGGCCGTTGCGACGTGCTGACCTCCGACAAGTCGCAGCTCTACGCACAGCGCTCCAAGCTGGCCTCGCCGGGCGACTACGTGGTCCTGCCGGAAACGATCTCCAAGGAGCCCCTGGGCCCGGTGGTGCGTAAAGGCGACGAAGAGTGGTTCAGCATCGTCAAGTGGACCCTGTTCGCCATGCTCAACGCCGAAGAGGCTGGCATCACTTCCAAGAACGTCGTGGAAGAAGCCAAGTCCACCAAGAACCCTGACGTGGCACGCCTGCTGGGCGGCGACGGCGAGTACGGCAAGGACCTCAAGCTGCCAAAGGATTGGGTAGTGAAGATCGTCTCGCAAGTGGGTAACTACGGCGAAGTGTTCGAGAAGAACCTGGGCAAGAGCACCCCGCTGGCCATCGACCGCGGCCTGAACGCGCTGTGGAACAACGGCGGCATCCAGTACGCCCCACCAGTACGTTAAGCAAGCCCCGCGCCTGGCGGCCCGTATGCCGCCAGGCGCTGTTACATTCCCTTTCTTCCGGGGCACTTCATGCAAAATCAAATCGGCGCACCCAAAGGGTTCTCCCTGACCGATCCACGTGTGCGTGCGTGGCTGTTTCAGATCATCACCATCGTGGCGGTGGTCTCGCTGGGCTGGTACCTGTTCCACAACACCCAGACCAACCTGCAACACCGCGGCATCACTTCGGGCTTCGACTTCCTTGAACGCAGTGCCGGCTTCGGCATTGCCCAGCACCTGATCCCGTACACCGAGTCGGACACCTACTCGCGGGTCTTCGTGATCGGGCTGCTGAACACGCTGCTGGTGACCTTCATCGGCGTGATCCTGGCGACCCTGCTGGGCTTCGTCATCGGCGTGGCACGCCTGTCGTCCAACTGGATGGTCAACAAGCTGGCCACCGTCTACGTCGAGACCTTCCGCAACATCCCGCCACTGCTGCAGATCCTGTTCTGGTATTTCGCCGTGTTCCTGACCATGCCTGGCCCGCGCGGCAGCCATAACCTGTGGAACACCTTCTACCTGAGCAACCGTGGCCTGAACATGCCGGCGGCGCTCAAGGCCGATGGCCTGTACCCGTTCCTGATCGCCGTGGTGGTGGCCATCGTTGCCATCGTCGTGATGGTCAAGTGGGCCAACAAGCGCTTCGAGGACACCGGCGAGCCGTTCCACAAGTTCTGGGTCGGCCTGGCCTTGCTGGTGGTGATCCCGGCGCTCAGCGCGCTGGTGTTCGGCGCGCCGCTGCACTGGGAAATGCCCGAGCTGCGCGGTTTCAACTTTGTTGGCGGCTGGGTGATGATCCCTGAACTGCTGGCCCTGACCCTGGCGCTCACGGTGTACACCGCGGCGTTCATCGCCGAGATCGTGCGCTCGGGCATCAAGTCGGTCAGCCACGGCCAGACCGAGGCCGCGCGTTCCCTGGGCCTGCGCCCCGGGCCTACGCTGCGCAAGGTGATCATTCCCCAGGCGCTGCGGGTGATCATTCCGCCGCTGACCAGCCAATACCTGAACCTGGCGAAGAACTCCTCGCTGGCGGCCGGTATCGGCTACCCGGAAATGGTTTCGCTGTTTGCCGGCACGGTGCTCAACCAGACCGGGCAGGCGATCGAAGTCATCGCCATTACCATGAGCGTGTACCTGGCGATCAGCATCAGCATTTCCCTGCTGATGAACTGGTACAACAAGCGCATTGCGCTGATCGAGCGGTGAGGAAACGGCCATGACGTCGCATGTATTCAAACCCAACATGCCACCGCCCAACCTGGCGGTCGGCCCTGTCGCATGGATGCGCGCCAACCTGTTTTCCAGCTGGTTCAACACGCTGCTGACCCTGCTGGCGCTGTACCTGGTGTGGCTGGTGATACCGCCGCTGCTGAGCTGGGCGTTCCTGGACGCCAACTGGACCGGCACCACCCGCGAGGACTGCACCAAGGCCGGCGCCTGCTGGGTGTTCATCGAGCAGCGGTTCGGCCAGTTCATGTACGGCTACTACCCGCAGGAACTGCGCTGGCGCGTCGACCTCACCGTGTGGCTGGCCGTGCTGGGGGCAGCGCCGCTGTTCATCCCGCGCGTGCCACGCAAGGCGGTGTATGGCCTGAGCTTCCTGGTGATCTTCCCGATCGTGGCCTACACCCTGCTGCACGGCGGCTACCTGGGCCTGGAAAACGTGGCCACCAGCCAATGGGGCGGCCTGATGCTGACCCTGGTGATCGCCACCGTGGGTATTGCCGGCGCGTTGCCGCTGGGCATTTTGCTGGCCCTGGGCCGGCGCTCGAAGATGCCGGCGGTGAAGGTGGTGTGCGTGACCTTCATCGAGTTCTGGCGCGGCGTGCCGCTGATCACCGTGCTGTTCATGTCGTCGGTGATGCTGCCGCTGTTCCTGCCCGAAGGCATGAGCTTCGACAAGCTGCTGCGTGCGCTGATCGGCGTGATCATGTTCCAGTCCGCCTACGTGGCCGAAGTGGTGCGCGGGGGCCTGCAGGCCATTCCCAAGGGCCAGTATGAGGCGGCTTCCGCCATGGGCCTGGGCTACTGGCGCAGCATGGGCCTGGTGATCCTGCCGCAGGCGCTCAAGCTGGTGATTCCCGGCATCGTCAACACCTTGATCGCGTTGTTCAAGGACACCAGCCTGGTGATCATCATCGGCCTGTTCGACCTGCTCAACAGCGTCAAGCAAGCCGGTGCCGACCCCAAATGGCTGGGCATGGCCACCGAAGGCTATGTGTTTGCCGCCGCCGTTTTCTGGATTTTCTGTTTCAGTATGTCCCGCTACTCCGTGCATTTGGAGCGCAAGCTGGACACTGGCCACAAGCGTTAGGAGTGTCATCATGAGCGAAGCAATCAAACAGCCTGTGGGCGCCGATGGCATTATCCAGATGCAGGGCGTGAACAAGTGGTACGGCCAGTTCCACGTACTGAAAGACATCAACCTGAACGTCAAGCAGGGCGAGCGCATCGTGCTGTGCGGGCCGTCGGGCTCGGGCAAGTCCACCACCATCCGCTGCCTCAACCGCCTGGAAGAACACCAGCAGGGCCGCATCGTGGTGGACGGCGTGGAGCTGACCAACGACCTCAAGCAGATCGAAGCCATCCGCCGCGAAGTGGGCATGGTGTTCCAGCACTTCAACCTGTTCCCGCACCTGACCATCCTGCAGAACTGCACCTTGGCGCCCATGTGGGTGCGCAAGATGCCCAAGCGCAAGGCCGAGGAAATTGCCATGCATTACCTGGAGCGCGTGCGCATCCCGGAGCAGGCCAACAAATTCCCCGGCCAGCTCTCGGGCGGCCAGCAGCAGCGCGTGGCCATCGCCCGCGCCCTGTGCATGAAGCCAAAGATCATGCTGTTCGACGAACCGACCTCGGCGCTCGACCCGGAAATGGTGAAAGAGGTACTGGACACCATGATCGGCCTGGCGGAAGACGGCATGACCATGCTCTGCGTGACCCACGAGATGGGCTTCGCCCGCACCGTGGCCAACCGGGTGATCTTCATGGACAAGGGCGAGATCGTCGAGCAGGCAGCGCCGAACGACTTCTTCGACAACCCGCAGAACGAGCGGACGAAGTTGTTCCTGAGCCAGATTCTGCATTGATGCTGTTGATGTGATGAAAACCCGGCACTGGTGCCGGGTTTTTTTATGGGGCTTGAAAACGCGTCATGGCTCTTGGATGCAGGCCGATGTTGTTCTGGGGCCCTTGAGATCGAGCGCCGCCCGCGCGGCGCGACGCAGCCTGGCGGCAGCATCTACATTTGTTGCAACGTGCCATGGCCTGTGGGGGCGGCGTTGCCCGCCTTTTTTGCGGCATCCTGGGCGACCGCTCAACAGATAGCTAGCAATTTACCTTGCTACGCCTTTCCTCAAACTTTACCCTTCTGTCTTGCCCGCGATTACCTATAGATATTCAAAGCGGGGCCTCTGCAATTCCAGGAACCTGCCTTATGTCCAGCCAAACCACCGAGACGCTCAGCGCCTCCGCCGACCAACCCGCCGCCCTGCCCAAACCCTGGCTCCTGCTGCTGGGCCTGGTGCTGGTGGCCCTGAACCTGCGCCCGGCGCTGTCGAGCATGGCGCCGCTGCTGGACCAGGTGTCCGACAGCCTGGGCCTGAGCGCCGCCACTGCCGGCCTGCTGACCACGCTGCCGGTGCTGTGCCTGGGGCTGTTCGCGCCCTTGGCGCCGATTCTCTCGCGGCGCTTCGGCGCCGAGCGGGTGGTGCTGGGCGTGCTGTTGCTGCTGGCGGCGGGTATCGCCCTGCGCAGCCAGTTCGCGGTGGTCGGGCTGTTCGCCGGCAGTGTGTTGTCGGGGGCCAGCATCGGCATCATCGGCGTGCTGCTGCCGGGTATCGTCAAGCGCGACTTCCCGAAGAACGCCGGCACCATGACCGGCGTCTACACCATGGCGCTGTGCCTGGGCGCCGCGCTGGCGGCCGGTAGCAGCGTGCCGCTGGCCGAGGTATTCGACAACCGCTGGACCGTGGGCCTGGGCTTCTGGGTGCTGCCGGCGCTGGCGGCCGCGGTGTTCTGGCTGCCCCAGGCACGCCAGAAGCACGGCGCGCACCATGCCGCCTACCGCGTGCGCGGCCTGTTCCGTGACCGCCTGGCCTGGCAGGTAACGCTGTTCATGGGGCTGCAGTCGTCACTGGCCTACATCGTCTTCGGCTGGTTGCCGTCGATGCTCATGGGCCGCGGCCTGGGCGCCGCCGAAGCGGGGCTGGTGATGTCGTTCTCGATCATCATCCAACTCGGCAGCTCGCTGATCGCGCCCTGGCTGGCCACCCGTGGCAAGGACCAGCGCATCGCCATCGTCACGGTGATGGGCTTGACCCTGGCCGGGCTGTTCGGCTGCCTGTATGCGCCGCTGGCTGGCCTGTGGGCCTGGGCCGTGGTGCTGGGGCTGGGGCAGGGCGCCATGTTCGCCGTGGCGCTGACCCTGATCGTGCTGCGCGCCAGCGACTCCCACGTGGCCGCCAACCTGTCGAGCATGGCCCAGGGCGTAGGCTATACCCTGGCGTCCATGGGCCCGCTGGCGGTGGGCCTGGTGCACGACTGGACCGGCGGCTGGAGCGCCGTGGGCTGGATCTTCGCCGTGATCGGCAGCCTGGCGATCATCGCCGGCATGGGCGCCGGGCGTTCGTTGCACGTGCAGGTCACCAGCGAGAAGATCTGACCTGCTAGGATGGCACTCTACCAAGGAGAGTGCCGCCCATGAGCGAAGCCAACGCAGCCCAGATCACCCGTTTCTACCTGGCCTTCCAGCGCCTGGACGCCGAGGCCATGGCGGCCTGCTACACCGATGACGTGGTGTTCAGCGACCCGGCCTTCGGCACGCTGCGCGGCAAGGACGCCGGCGACATGTGGCGCATGCTGGCCGCACGCGCCAAGGACTTCTCCCTGACCTTCGACCACGTGCACGCCGGCGACAGCACCGGCGCCGCGCGCTGGGTGGCCACCTACCTGTTCAGCCAGACCGGCCGCACCGTGGTCAACCACATCCACGCCCGCTTCGTGTTCCGCGACGGCAAGATCTGCGAGCACCACGACCACTTCGACTTCTGGCGCTGGTCGCGCCAGGCCTTGGGCACTCCGGGCATGCTGCTGGGCTGGTCGCCGCTACTCAAGGGCAAGGTCCGGCAGCAGGCGTTGAAGGGCTTGCGGGGGTTTCAGGCAGGCCGTTGAGCGCAAGAACCGATGACTGAAGTGCAAACAATCTGCAAACCCTGGTATGTCTACCTGGTGCGCGCTGCCAATGGCGCGCTGTACTGCGGCATTAGCGACAACCCCCAGCGCCGCTTCGCCCAGCACCAGAGCGGCAAGGGCGCGCGCTTCTTCGCCTCCAGCCCCGCCACCGCGCTGGTGTACGTGGAGTGCTGGCCCGACAAGGGCGAGGCCCTGCGCCAGGAGCGGCTGATCAAGCGGCTGCGCAAGAGCGCGAAGGAGCGGTTGGTGGCGTCGTATGTGGCGATTGATGTGAGTGATGAGGCGCTGACGGGCTGACGCGGACTAGGTCGTAATATTCGGCGACGGTTTCGTTGTTTGCGTATCGCCAAAATGGCGATACGTTCATGACTCGCGAGTGCATTATCGGTAGGAAAGGGTAAAGGAGTGGAATAAATGGCATCGATGAAACGCCCCCGCCTGCGGGCTGTGCAGGCACTTTCCGGTGCAGCCCTGGCACTGACCTTTACCAATGGGCAGCAGTTCAAGCTGGATATGCGTGATAGCCTCAAGTGTTATCCAGGCCTCAAGCCCCTGTCCGATGCCGAGGCATTCAGCGGTGCAGTCCTGGGCGACGCTGGCTGGACAGTGGAGTGGCCCGAGCTCGATATTCAAATAGGTGCCGATACGCTGTTTCTTGATGCCCTTGCCCAAGCGGCGCCAGATGAAAATACCCGTCTGTTCATTCGCTGGCGGCTGCGGCACCGAATGACGCTGGAACAGGCCGCAGAAGCTTTAGGCGTGAGTTCGCGTAGCATCAGCCGGTATAGCAGTGGACGCGAGCCTGTTCCGAGGACATTGGCTTTAGCGTGCCTGGGCTGGGAAACGCTTGAGCATGCGCACGCTGCCTGATCACTGGAAGTGATGACCCCCTATCAGCCTGATCAGGTAGGCCATCCCCGCCCACACGGGTAAGCTTGGGGTTTACCCCTCGTGGCGGAGCCGACGATGACCGAGCTGATCCTGCATCACTACCCAACATCCCCGTTCGCCGAAAAGACTCGCCTGATGCTGGGCTTCAAGGGCCTGTCATGGCGCTCGGTGCTGATTTCGCCGGTGATGCCCAAGCCTGACCTGGTGGCGCTGACCGGCGGCTACCGCAAGACTCCGGTGCTGCAGGTGGGCGCGGATATCTACTGTGACACGGCGTTGATCGCCCGTCGCCTGGACCAGGAAAAAGCCCTGCCGGCGTTCTTCCCCGAAGGCCAGGAATTTACCGTCGCCACCTTTGCCGCCTGGGCCGATTCGGTGCTGTTCCAGCACGCCGTCAGCCTGGTGTTCCAGCCCGAGTCGGTGGCGGTGCGCTTTGCCCGCCTGCCGCCGGAAGCGATCAAGGCGTTCGTCGCCGACCGTGCCCAGCTGTTTAGCGGCGGCACTGCCAGCAGGCTGCCGCTGGAGCAGGCCAAGCACCAGTGGCCGGTGTTCATGGCGCGCCTGGAGCAGCAGCTGCAGCGCGAGGAGAGCGACTACCTGTTTGGCGAGCCGTCGATTGCAGACTTCGCCGTGGCCCACCCGCTGTGGTTCCTCAAGGGCACGCCGGTGACCTCGCCGCTGGTGGATGAGTACCCGGCCGTGCATGCCTGGCTGGGCCGGGTGCTGGGCTTCGGGCACGGTGCCTATAGTGAACTGAGTGCCGAAGAGGCCCTGGAAATTGCCCGCTCCACTGCGCCGGCGCCATTGCCGGAAGACGGCTTTATCGACCCGAACGGTTTCAAGGTGGGCGACCCGGTTAGCGTTGCGGCCATCGACTATGGCGTCGACCCGGTGGTGGGCGAGTTGCTGTACGCCGGTGCCGAGGAGCTGATAGTGCGCCGCGAAGACCCCAGGGCGGGCGTGGTGCACGTGCACTTCCCGCGGCTGGGGTTCAAGCTGGAGAAACATTAATCTCGATTCATGCTTATCCTGTAGCCGCTGCCGTCAGGCTGCGCCCACGCTGGAGAGCTTCAGTGTACTCCAGGGCCAGCGCAGCCTGACGGCAGCGGCTACGAGGGTGTGGTGTTACGGGTGCTGGAGGGCTTGCAGGATTTGTGCTTCGTCGTATTGGCGCAGTAGCGTGCCATTCACGTCCAGCATCGGTATCCCACGCCCGCCCAGCGTCTCGTAGCGCTTGCGTGCTTCCACGTCCTTGTCGATGTCGAACTCCTTGTAGGCCACGCCCTGGCGGTCCAGCAAGCGCCTGAAGTCCTTGCAGTAGCCACACCAGTCGGTGGCGTACAGGGTGACCTGGGCGTTGGCGCGCGCCTGCGCCGAGAGCTGCGAGGTGGGGTTGAAGAAGGCCTCGATCTTGCCCCACTGCTGGAAGATCACCACCACCAGCAGGATGGGCAGCATGCGCTTGAGGGTCTTATTCAGCACCCGCTCAGTCCTTGCGACGCTTGAGCTGGTCGGTGAGTTGGGTGGGCAGGCCCTTGATGATCAGGGTGCCGGCTTCTTCGTCGTATTCGATCTTGGAGCCCAGCAGGTGCGCCTCGAAGCTGATGGACAGGCCCTCGGCGCGGCCGGTGAAGCGGCGGAACTGGTTGAGGGTGCGTTTGTCCGCCGGGATCTCCGGCGACAGGCCGTAGTCCTTGTTGCGGATGTGGTCGTAGAAGGCGCGCGGGCGGTCTTCGTCGATCAGCCCGGAGAGCTCTTCCAGGGCCACGGGCTCGCCGTGCTTGGTCTGGGTGGTGGCGTAGTCCACCAGCGCCTGGGTCTTCTCGCGGGCGGCTTCCTCGGGCAGGTCCTCGCTTTCCACGAAGTCGCTGAAGGCCTTGAGCAGGGTGCGGGTCTCGCCAGGGCCGTCGACGCCTTCCTGGCAGCCGATGAAGTCGCGGAAGTACTCCGAGACCTTCTTGCCGTTCTTGCCCTTGATGAACGAGATGTACTGCTTGGAGTTCTTGTTGTACTGCCACTCGGAAATGTTGATGCGCGCCGCCAGGTGCAACTGGCCCAGGTCCAGGTGGCGAGACGGGGTCACGTCCAGCTCGGCGTTCACCGCCACGCCTTCGCTGTGGTGCAGCAGGGCGATGGCCAGGTAGTCGGTCATGCCTTGCTGGTAATGGGCGAACAGCACGTGGCCGCCGGTGGACAGGTTGGACTCTTCCATCAGCTTCTGCAGGTGTTCCACCGCCGTGCGGCTGAACGCGGTGAAGTCCTGCTCGGCGTCCATGTACTGCTTCAGCCAGCCGCTGAACGGGTGGGCCCCGGACTCGGCGTGGAAGAAGCCCCACGCTTTGCCTTGCTTGGCGTTGTAGCTGTCGTTGAGGTCGGCCAGCAGGTTCTCGATGGCCTGGGATTCGGCCAGTTCCGAGTCGCGGGCGTGGAGCACGGCAGGGGTGCCGTCGGGTTTCTTTTCGATCAGGTGGACAATGCAGTGACGGATCGGCATGGGGCTTCTCGGTTCGTCGAAAGGGGCAGGGCAGGGGCGAGCAGGTCGGCCGTGCGCAAAGGCGCCAAGTGTAACGCAACTGGGGGTTTGGCGGCCCGGCTGGGCCGTTTCAGCCTGTGATTTAGAGACTTTTGTCTATTTTTCAACCAAACCAGTGATAAACCTGAACAAATGGCCAGGTAGAGGCGGATATTTCTGGTTCTGTGTGCTAGTTTTGCCCGGTCTTGCGCTCCACAAGGGCGCATCGCCCGCAGATAGCTGCCGTCAGGTCGAACCAAATACCGATTTGTGCATCTACATTCGCGATTGGCGTGACTGTAGACCGATTGCCGAACCCCAGGGGTTACGGCGTTTTTGACTGATGTTGCACTCTGCAATCCAACTGAATTTGATAGGGAAGGAACACCACCATGGCATTGACCAAAGACCAACTGATCGCCGACATCGCTGAAGCCATCGACGCGCCGAAAACCACCGCGCGCAATGCTCTCGAGCAACTGGGCCAGATCGTTGCCGACCAGCTGGAAAATGGCAGCGAAATCACCCTGCCAGGCATTGGCAAGCTGAAAATCTCCGAGCGCCCAGCTCGCACCGGCCGTAACCCTTCGACTGGCGCACCGATCGAAATCGCTGCCAAGAAAGTCGTCAAGTTTGTTCCAGCCAAAGTGCTGACTGATTCGGTTAACAAGTAATCTTGTAACCCGTCATGAAAAAGCCGTGACCGGGGCGACCCGGTCACGGCTTTTTTGTGCCCGCAATCCCCGTAGCAGCGGCCGCCAGGCCGCGTCCTGGGCACCGCGGTGGCCCCGGACGCAGCCTTCGGCAGCTGCTACGGGTACCAGGCTTGCTGCTGGGCGTCGGTCTGGAAGGTCCAGGCCACGAAGCGGCTCTGCTTCTGCCCCTGGCCCATTTCAACCACCCGCACCTGCAGCGCGCCGGCCTTTTTCAGCGCCGACTGGATTGGTGGCAGGTTCGAGGCCTTGGACACCAGGGTGCTGAACCACAGCACCTGTTGGCCCACCGCCACGCTCTCGTTGATCAGCTGGGTGACGAACCGAATCTCGCCGCCCTCGCACCACAGCTCGTTGCTCTGGCCACCGAAGTTCAGCACCGGCAGCTTGCGCTTGGGGTCGGCCTTGCCCAGGGCGCGCCATTTGCGTTGGCTGCCGCGGGTGGCTTCTTCCAGTGAGGCGTGGAACGGCGGGTTGCACAGGGTCAGGTCGAAGCGCTCGTCGGGCTTGAGCAGCCCGGTGAGGATGTGCTTCGGGTTGCCCTGCTGGCGCAGGCTGATGCCCTTGTCCAGCTTGTTGGCCTGGACGATGGCCTTGGCCGAGGCAAGGGCCACGCTGTCGATGTCGGAGCCGGTGAACTGCCAGCGGTAGTCGCTGTGGCCCAGCAGCGGGTAGATGCAGTTGGCACCCGTGCCGATGTCCAGCGCGCGCACCGAGCTGCCACGGGGGATCTCGCCACCGTTGGTTTCGGCCAGCAGGTCGGCGGCGGCGTGGATGTAGTCGGCGCGCCCGGGAATGGGCGGGCACAGGTAGCCTTCCGGGATCGTCCAATGCTGGATGCCGTACAGGGCCTTGAGCAGGGCACGGTTGAACACCTTGACCGCCGCCGGGTTGGCGAAGTCGATGCTTTCCTTGCCGTAGGGGTTGAGGATCACGTACTGGCCAAGCTCGGGGCTGCTCTTGATCAGTTGCGGGAAGTCGTAACGGCCTTGATGGCGGTTGCGGGGGTGGAAGGTGGGCTTGCTGGGGGCGGACATGAGGGGAAACTTCCGTTGTCCGTGCTGGCCCCATCGCGACCAAGGTCGGCTCCTACAGGGTAGGAGCCGACCTTGGTCGCGATGGGGCCGCCGGAGGGTTTACAGGCTGGCGATGCGCGCGTGCTGCTCGGCCAGCTTGCTCAGGGCTTGCTCGGCCTCGGCCATCTTCGCGCGCTCCTTGTCGATCACCGCAGGCGGTGCCTTGTCGACGAAGGCGGCGTTGGACAGCTTGCCGCCCACGCGGGCCACTTCACCCTGCAGGCGCTGGATTTCCTTGTCCAGGCGCGCAAGTTCAGCGTCCTTGTCGATCAGGCCGGCCATGGGCACCAGCACTTCCAGCTCGCCCACCAGCGCGGTGGCGCTCAGGGGGGCTTCGGCGCCGGCTTCCAGCACGGTGATGGCTTCGAGCTTGGCCAGCTTCTTCAGCAGGGCTTCGTTCTCGACCAGGCGGCGCTTGTCTTCGGCGCTGGCGTTCTTCAGGAACAGCGCCAGGGGCTTGCCCGGGCCGATGTTCATTTCGCCACGGATGTTGCGCACGCCCAGCATCAGGCCTTTCAGCCACTCGATGTCCTGCTCTGCGGCCTCGTCGATGCGTGCTTCGTTGGCCACTGGCCAAGGTTGCAGCATGATGGTCTTGCCCTCGGCACCGACCAGCGGCGCCAGGCGCTGCCAGATTTCCTCGGTGATGAACGGCATGAACGGGTGTGCCAGGCGCATGGCCACTTCCAGCACGCGCACCAGGGTGCGACGGGTGCCGCGCTGGCGCTCCACCGGGGCGTTCTCGTCCCACAGCACAGGCTTGGACAGCTCCAGGTACCAGTCGCAGTACTGGTTCCAGATGAACTCGTACAGGGCCTGGGCGGCCAGGTCGAAGCGGAACTGGTCCAGCTGGCGGGTCACTTCGGCTTCGGTGCGCTGCAGCTGCGAGATGATCCAGCGGTCCGCCAGGGACAGCTCGTAGGCCTCGCCGTTCTGGCCGCAGTCCTCGCCCTTGTCCAGCACGTAGCGGGTGGCGTTCCAGATCTTGTTGCAGAAGTTGCGGTAGCCTTCCACGCGGCCCATGTCGAACTTGATGTCGCGGCCGGTGGACGCCAGCGAGCAGAAGGTGAAGCGCAGGGCGTCGGTGCCGTAGCTGGCGATGCCGTCGGCGAACTCGTCGCGGGTCTGCTTCTCGATCTTCTTCGCCAGTTTCGGCTGCATCAGGCCGTTGGTGCGTTTCTGCACCAGGGCTTCCAGCTCGATGCCGTCGATGATGTCCAGCGGGTCGAGGACGTTGCCCTTGGACTTGGACATCTTCTGGCCCTGGCCATCACGCACCAGGCCGTGCACGTAGACGGTCTTGAACGGTACCTGCGGGGTGCCATCCGGGTCTTTCACCAGGTGCATGGTCAGCATGATCATCCGGGCGACCCAGAAGAAGATGATGTCGAAGCCGGTGACCAGCACGTCGGTGGAGTGGAATTTCTTCAGGAACTCGGTCTGTTCCGGCCAGCCCAGGGTGGAGAAGGTCCACAGGCCCGAGCTGAACCAGGTGTCGAGCACGTCGTTGTCCTGGTTCAGGACCACGTCGGCGCCCAGGCCGTGCTTGGCGCGCACTTCTTCTTCACTGCGGCCGACGTAGACCTTGCCGGACTCGTCGTACCAGGCTGGAATGCGGTGGCCCCACCACAGCTGGCGGCTGATGCACCAGTCCTGGATGTCGCGCATCCACGAGAAGTACATGTTTTCGTACTGCTTGGGCACAAACTGGATGCGGCCGTCTTCCACGGCGGCGATAGCAGGCTCGGCCAGCGGCTTGGTGGACACGTACCACTGGTCGGTCAGCCACGGCTCGATGATGGTGCCCGAGCGGTCGCCCTTCGGCACTTTAAGCGCGTGGTCGTCGACGCTCACCAGCAGGCCGGCGGCGTCGAAGGCGGCGACGATCTGCTTGCGCGCCTCGAAGCGGTCCAGGCCGGCGTATTCGGCCGGCAGAGTGCCGTCGACGCTGTCGTTCAGCGTGCCGTCCAGGTTGAACACCTGGGCAGCCGGCAGCACGTTGGCGTTCTTGTCGAAGATGTTCAGCAGCGGCAGGTTGTGACGCTTGCCGACTTCGTAGTCGTTGAAATCGTGGGCCGGGGTGATCTTCACGCAGCCGGTGCCGAATTCAGGGTCGCAGTAGTCGTCGGCGATGATCGGGATGCGGCGGCCAACCAGCGGCAGCTCGACGAACTTGCCGATCAGGGCCTGGTAGCGCGGATCGTTCGGGTTCACGGCCACGGCCGCGTCACCCAGCATGGTTTCCGGACGAGTGGTAGCGACGATCAGGTAATCCAGGCCCTCGGCGGTCTTGGCGCCGTCGGCCAGCGGGTAGCGCAGGTTCCACAGCGAGCCTTTCTCGTCGTGGTTCTCCACTTCCAGGTCGGAAATCGCCGTGTGCAGCTTGGTGTCCCAGTTGACCAGGCGCTTGCCGCGGTAGATCAGGCCGTCTTCGTGCAGGCGCACGAAGGCTTCCTTCACCGCTTCCGACAGGCCGTCGTCCATGGTGAAGCGCTCGCGGCTCCAGTCCACGGACGAGCCCAGGCGGCGGATCTGGCGGCTGATGTTGCCACCCGACTGGTCCTTCCATTCCCAGACTTTCTCCAGGAACTTCTCGCGGCCCAGGTCATGACGGTTCTGGCCCTGGGCTTCGAGCTGGCGCTCCACCAGCATCTGGGTGGCGATACCGGCGTGGTCGGTGCCCGGCTGCCACAGGGTGTTGCGGCCCTGCATGCGGCGGAAACGGATCAGGGCGTCCATGATCGCGTTGTTGAAACCATGGCCCATGTGCAGGCTGCCGGTGACGTTCGGCGGCGGGATCATGATGGTGTACGAGTCGCCCGCGCCTTGCGGAGCGAAATAGTTCTCGGACTCCCAGGTCTGGTACCAGGAAGTTTCAATGGCGTGCGGCTGGTAGGTCTTATCCATGCTCGGCGGGACCCTAATAGGCATTTATTCAGGAAAGCCGATTAGTATAACGGGGATAGGCCGGGATCGGTAGGCATGTAGCCGCTGCCGCAGGCTGCGCTGGCCCCTGAGTGCGCTGGAGATCTTCAGCGAGGTAGAGGGCCAGCGCAGCCTGCGGCAGCGGCTACGGCAATGGGAGCTTACGGGTTGAGCAGCCGTTCCATGCGCGCTTCCAGGCGGCGCTTGATCTCGGTCTCGATGTGCGGCGCGAAGTCGTCGATCACGTCCTGCATGATCAATTGCGCGGCGGCGCGCAGTTCGGCGTCCAGGTGCAGCAGGGTGTCCTGGCGGTTCTGCGCGGGGGTGGCCGGCTCGGCGGCGGGCGGCGGCTCGGGTGGTGCGGCCTGGGCCTGGGCCTCGGCGCGTTGCTGGGCTTCGAGCTGGTCGAAGAGCAGCGGGATCTGTTCGGCGCTGACCACGGTGTCGGTCAGCAGCGGCGGTTGCAGGGTGTCATCGCCGAGCAGCTTGCGGATCGACTCGAGGTCGTCCAGCAGGTGCACGGACTTGGGCAGCTTGTTTGCAGTGTCCATCGTTGGCTCAGAGTCGCTGTAAGCGGTGATCTTGCAGAGGATAGCCCTGTTCACGGTAGAAACGGAAACTCTCCCGTGCGGCCTGACGAATAGCAGGGTCTTCGACCACCACCTCGGCCACGCGGGCGAAGCGGCCGGCGAAGGCCGGTACCTTGAGGTCCAGGTTCACCAGCAGGTCCTGGTGGCTGGCGGGTGCGTCGGCAAGGCCCAGGGCGATGACGGCGTCCGGGTCTTGTTCAGCCAGGCTGTGGGGCACGAAGCTTTCGCCCTTGAAGGCCCACAGGCGGGCGTCGAGTTGCTCGCGCTGCTCGGCGTCGCTGCAGTGCAGGTACACCCGGTGGCCCAGGCGCCAGGCCTTTTCCACCAGCTTGCAGGCGAAGTCCAGGCGCGCTGCGGGCAGCGGGCTGGGCAAAATGTAGAAGTCGACTTTGGTCATGTTGGGTCCATGTGCGGCGCTGGTGACGCGGCCTGGCGGCCGCAGCTACACGGAGGTGCGTAGCAGCGGGCGCCAGGCCGCGTCAGGGGCATCACGCGCCAGCGCGGTCCAGCAGGTACTGGGTCAGCAGGGGCACTGGGCGGCCACTGGCGCCCTTGTCCTTGCCACCGCTGACCCAGGCGGTGCCGGCGATGTCCAGGTGCGCCCAGGGGTAGCTCTTGGCGAAGCGCGACAGGAAGCAACCAGCGGTGATGGCGCCGCCTTTCGGGCCGCCGATGTTGGCAATGTCGGCGAACGGCGAGTCCAGCTGTTCCTGGTACTCATCGAACAGCGGCAGCTGCCAGGCGCGGTCGTCGGCCTGCTGGCCGGCTTCCAGCAGCTGGGCCACCAGTTCCTCGTTGTTGCCCATCAGGCCCGAGGTATGGGCGCCCAAGGCAACCATGCAGGCGCCGGTCAGGGTGGCGATGTCGATCACCGAAGCCGGCTTGAAGCGCTCGGCGTAGGTCAGGGTGTCGCACAGCACCAGGCGGCCTTCGGCGTCGGTGTTGAGGATTTCCACAGTCTGGCCGCTCATGGTGCTGACGATGTCGCCAGGGCGGGTAGCGCCGCCGCTCGGCATGTTCTCGGCGCAGGCCAGCAGGCACACCAGGTTGATTGGCAGCTTGAGCTCCAGCACGGCGCGCAGGGTGCCGAACACGCTGGCGGCGCCGCACATGTCGTACTTCATCTCGTCCATGCCGGCGGCCGGCTTGATGCTGATGCCACCGGTGTCGAAGGTGATGCCCTTGCCCACCAGCACGTGCGGCTTCTCGGATTTCTTGGCGCCCTGGTAGTTGAGCACGATCAGGCGCGGTGGCTGCTCGCTGCCCTGGGCCACGGCCATGAAGGCGCCCATGCCCAGTTCCTTGAGCTTCTTCTCGTCGTGGATCTCGACCTTGAGGTTCTTGTGTTCCTTGCCCAGTTCCTTGGCCTGCTCGGCCAGGTAGCTTGGGTGGCAGATGTTCGGCGGCAGGTTGCCCAGGTCACGGGTGAAGCTCATGCCCGCGGCGATGGCGCTGGCGTGGGTCACGGCGCGCTCGACGTCGGCCTGGCTGGCCTTGTCGGTCACCAGGGTGATCTTCTTCAGGGCGCGGGGCTCGGCCTTCTTGCTCTTGAAGCGGTCGAACACGTATTCGCCGTCCAGCAGGGTCTCGGCCAGCAGGCGCGTCTTGCCGTAGGCGTCACGGCCTTTCACGCCCAGCTCGTCGAGTGCCACCACGGCGTCGCTGCCGCCCAGGCCCTTGAGTGCGCCCAGCACGGCGGCGCCCAGCTTGCGCCAGGCGCGGTCGCCCAGCAGTTCGTCGGCGCCGGTGCCTACCAGCAGCACGCGCTCGGCCTTGAGGCCCGGCAGGTTGTGCAGCAGCAGGGTCTGGCCCGGCTTGCCGGCCAGGTCGCCACGCTTGAGCACGGCGGTCAGGGCGCCGCTGCTCAGCTCGTCGACCTGCTTGCCGACGGTACCCAGGGTGCGGCCTTCGCCCACGGCGACGACCAGGGTCGCGGTCTTCAGGCTTTCGGCGCTTGTGCTTTTTACAACCAGTTCCATTTCCGGGTCCCCTAATGATCTATTGGTGTGCACGGCAGCGTTGGTCGTGCGAATACAGCCCCCGGCACTGCCCGTGGCGGGCCGGGTCAAAGTCCCCAGTTTGAGCCCTGCCGACGGAGCCTGACAACCCTTCGCGCAGGCTTTGCGTAACTGGGTATGCACGCGAAGTGACAGGCAGGCCCAATCACAGGATAATGCGCCAACTTTTTTCCGGTTCGCCTGGTGCGAATCCACCCGTAGAAGTGTCAGCTATGTATCCCTTGTTCGGCCGTCTGAGCCTGACAACCCTGGAGTGTCCGGTTTGATCGTCTTCCGTTATCTGTCCCGCGAAGTCATGCTCACCCTCAGTGCCGTCAGCGCGGTCCTGCTGGTGATCATCATGAGCGGGCGCTTCGTCAAGTACCTGGCCCAGGCCGCTTCCGGCGCCCTGGACCCAGGCGTGCTGTTCCTCATCATGGGCTACCGCCTGCCGGGCTTCCTGCAGCTGATCCTGCCCCTGGGCCTGTTCCTGGGCATCCTGCTGTCCTACGGCAGGCTGTACCTGGAAAGCGAGATGACCGTGCTGGCGGCCACCGGCATGAGCCAGCAGCGCCTGCTGGCCATCACCATGGCACCTGCCGCGGTAGTGGCCGTCATCGTCGCCTGGCTGAGCCTGAGCCTGGCGCCCCTGGGCGCGCAGCAGTTCTCCATGGTGCTCAACCAGCAGGACGCCATGACCGAGTTCGACACCCTCGAGCCAGGCCGCTTCCAGGCCCTGCGTGACGAAAGCCGGGTGACCTACACCGAGAGCATGAGCGACGACCGCATCAACCTGGGCGGCGTGTTCATCTCGCAGAAGCGCCTGGGCCAGGACGCCAAGGACCGCGGCATCACCCTGCTTCTGGGCGAGAAGGGCCGCCAGGACCGCCACCCCGATGGCAGCCGCTACCTGATCCTGACCAACGGCTACCGCTACGACGGCATCCCCGGCCAGGCCGACTACCGTGCCATCAAGTACGACACCTACGGCGTGATGCTGCCCAAGCCCGAGGTCAGTGAAGAAGTCACCGACCGCGACGCCATCCCCAGCGCCAAGCTGTTCTCCGGCGAGGTCAATGACCCTGCCGAACTGCAATGGCGCCTGTCGCTGCCGTTGCTGGTGTTCATCGTCACCCTGATGGCCGTGCCGCTGGCCCGGGTCAACCCGCGCCAGGGCCGCTTCCTCAAATTGCTGCCGGCGATTCTCCTGTATATGGCCTACCTGACCATCCTGATCTCGGCGCGTGGTGCCCTGGAAAAAGGCAAGATCCATTCCGCCCTGGGGCTGTGGTGGGTGCACGGGCTGTTCCTGGCCATCGGCCTGGCGCTGATGTACTGGGAACCGCTGCGCCTGAAGCTGGCCAGCCGTCGCGCGGCGACGGAGGTGGCCCATGGTTAAGCTCGACCGGTACATCGGCAGCAGCGTGCTGATGGCAATCCTCGCCGTGCTGGGGGTTATCCTCGGCCTGGCCACGCTGTTCGCCTTCATCGACGAGATGAGCGACATCAGCCCCACCTACGGCCTCGCCGACGTGGCCTGGTTCGTGCTGCTGACCGCACCACGCCGGCTCTACGACATGCTGCCGATGGCCGCGCTGATCGGCTGCCTGATCGGCCTGGGCACCCTGGCCAGCAACAGCGAGCTGACCATCATGCGCGCGGCCGGCGTGTCGGTGTCGCGCATCGTCTGGGCAGTGATGAAGCCCATGCTGGTGCTGATGGTCTGCGGCCTGCTGATAGGCGAATACGTCGCCCCGGTCACCGAGGCCAAGGCCCAGGCCGACCGCTCGCTGGCCCAGGGCATCGGCGACGCGCAAAGCGGTCGCCACGGCCTGTGGCACCGCGAGGGCGAGCAGTTCATCCACATCAACACCGTGCAGCCTGCCGGCCTGTTGTATGGCGTGACCCGCTACACCTTCGACAACGAGCGCCACATCAAGACCGCCAGCTTCGCCAAGAAGGCCCAGTACGCCGATGGCCACTGGAACCTCACCGACGTGGCCACCACGGTGTTCCATGACGACCGCACCGAGGTCATCAGCAACCCCACCGAACAGTGGGACGTGACCGTCACGCCGCAGCTGCTGAGCACCGTGGTGATGGCTCCCGAATCGTTGTCCATCACCGGGTTGTGGAGCTACATCCACTACCTGGCGGACCAGGGCCTGAGCAACTCCACCTACTGGCTGGCGTTCTGGACCAAGATCCTGCAGCCGTTGGTGACCGCCGCGCTGGTGCTGATGGCGATCTCGTTCATCTTCGGCCCGCTGCGTTCGGTAACCCTGGGCCAGCGTGTGTTCACCGGCGTGCTGGTGGGCTTCACCTTCCGCATCGTCCAGGACCTGCTGGGCCCCTCGAGCCTAGTGTTCGGCTTCCCGCCGCTGTTGGCGGTGGTCATCCCGTCGCTGGTGTGTGCGGCGGTGGGCTGGTGGCTGCTGCGCCGCGCGGGGTAAGCCTTCGCCTCATGAAAAAACCGACCCTTGGGTCGGTTTTTTTGTGCCCATCAACGGGCCTTCTTGGGGATATACACCAGCTGCGTGCCTGAATACAGGTCATGCCAGCCACGCTTCTGCTTGTCCACCAGGGCCCACCAGAACCCGGCGCCAAAGCACAGCCACGAGCCAATGGCGACGATGAAGCGCAGTAGCGCCTGCCACAAGCTGATGGCGGTGCCGTCGGCGTTCTGTACGCGCACGCCCCACACCTGCATGCCCAGGGTCTGCCCGGCGTGCATCCAGAACTTGGCGAAGAAGGCGAACAGGGCGCAGAACAGCAGGGTCGACAGGAAGGGGTCGCCGTCCAGCGAGCCGGACTCCGACAGCGCCCGCAGGCGTGCCTCGCCGATGAACGCCATCATGATCAGCTTGTACACCAGCGTGGTCACCATCAGCAGCGCAACGCACAGCAGGAAGTCATACAGCACGGCCGCCATGCGCCGGCCAAAGGCGGCGGGGGCGAAGTCACCTTGTGGGGTCAGTCGTCGGGTCATCCTTGCCTCTCCGTGTGGGTGCGAGCAAATCGCGGGCACAAAAAAGCCCCTGGCGTTCCCGGCAGGGGCTTTTTGCGCAACTGGACGAATCAGCCTTCGGCTTGTACTTCGTCAGCTTGCATGCCTTTCTGGCCTTGAACGGCGATGAAAGTCACTTTTTGGCCTTCTTTCAGGCTCTTGAAGCCGTTGCCCTGGATAGCGCGGAAGTGCACGAACAGATCCGGACCGCTTTCTGGAGTGATAAAACCAAAACCTTTCTCGTCGTTAAACCACTTGACGGTACCGCTCTGACGTTGGGACATTTTCTTATTTCCTTGGAACTTGAATTGATGACAGCTTCTTTCAGGTGAAAGAGATACTGGGCTGGTTGCAGGAAAGTAAGAGACGTCGAACGGGTTGTAGCAATACACAGAGCTACTGCCCAGGTCACGAACCATAGCGACCCATGCAAACACAGTGAGGAAACTCTACGCTAACTTCAGCCAGAAAAACAAGCCCTGAGCCACGCAGGTTTTTCACCTTTTTTACGACCGTTCGAGCCTTTTCCTACGGGGGTTTCCGACTCTTTCATTCAGGTATTTTCGAATGGTCTAACGCCAGTTCGAAATCGAATAGAACACCCTGCACGTTGCGGCAAAATGACAGCCCGCCCTGAGCTGTCATTGCCGGCCCCTCAGCCGCGGTAGTAGCGCTGCGGCACGAACGGCATCTTGCTGACCTTCATGGCCACTTTCTTGCCACGCACGATGGCCCACACCGGGGTGTCCAGCGCCGCGTGGGCGCTGTCCACGTAGCCCATGGCTACCGGGCCGCCCAGGGTAGGGCCAAAGCCGCCGCTGCACACGGTGCCGATGATGGCGCCGCTGGCATCGACGATCTCGGCGCCTTCACGCACTGGCGTGCGTTCCTGGGGCAGCAGGCCCACGCGCTTGCGGGCCACGCCGGCCTGTTGCTGGGCGAAGATCGCCTCGGCGCCAGGGAAGCCACCGGCACGGGCGCCGTCGGCACGGCGAGCCTTGGAGATGGCCCACAGCAGGCTGGCCTCGATCGGCGTGGTCTGCTCGTTCATGTCGTGGCCGTACAGGCACAGGCCGGCTTCCAGGCGCAGCGAGTCGCGCGCGCCCAGGCCGATGGCCGCTACTTCCGGCTCGGCCAGCAGGCAGCGCGCCAGGGCCTCGGCACTGGCGGCCGGCACCGAGATCTCGAAGCCGTCTTCACCGGTGTAGCCCGAGCGGCTGACATAGCAGGCCACGCCCAGCAGCTGCGCCGGGGCAAATTGCATGAAAGTCATCTGCGCCACTTGCGGCGCCAGGCGCGCCAGCACGGTGACTGCAGCAGGGCCTTGCAGGGCCAGCAGGGCGCGTTCCTCGAACAGCGGCTGGATCTGGCAACGGTCGCCGATGTGCGCGCGCAGGTGGGCCAGGTCCTGGTCCTTGCAGGCGGCGTTGACCACCAGAAACAGGGTGTCGTCGCCCAGGTTGGCGACCATCAGGTCGTCGAGGATGCCGCCCTGCGGGTTGGTGAACATGGCGTAGCGCTGCATGCCCACGGGCAGGTCGACGATGTCCACCGGCACCAGGGTTTCCAGGGCCTTGGCGGCGTCGCTGCCGACCAGGCGGATCTGGCCCATGTGCGACACGTCGAACAGGCCGGCCTGCTCGCGGCTGTGCAGGTGCTCCTTCATCACGCCCAGCGGGTATTGCACCGGCATGTCGTAGCCGGCGAAGGGCACCATGCGGGCACCCAGTTCCAGGTGCAGGGCGTGCAGCGGGGTGTGTTGCAGTGCTTCGGACATCGTTGACTCCTGAATTCGAAAGGGTACCTCAACACTCGATGATGTTGACGGCCAGGCCGCCACGGGCGGTCTCTTTGTATTTGCTTTTCATGTCGGCGCCGGTCTGGCGCATGGTGCGGATAACCTTGTCCAGCGACACGTAGTGCACGCCGTCGCCGCGCAGGGCCATGCGCACGGCGTTGATGGCCTTCACCGAGCCCATGGCGTTGCGCTCGATGCAGGGCACCTGCACCAGGCCGCCGATGGGGTCGCAGGTCAGGCCCAGGTTGTGTTCCATGCCGATTTCGGCGGCGTTCTCGACCTGCTGCACGCTGCCGCCCATCACCTCGCACAGGGCGCCGGCAGCCATGGAGCAAGCCACGCCGACCTCACCCTGGCAGCCCACCTCGGCGCCGGAAATGGAGGCGTTTTCCTTGTACAGGATGCCGATGGCGGCGGCGGTGAGCAGGAAGCGCACCACGCCGTCCTCGTTGGCACCGGGCACGAAGCGCATGTAGTAATGCAGCACCGCCGGCACGATACCGGCCGCGCCGTTGGTGGGGGCGGTGACCACGCGGCCACCGAAGGCGTTTTCCTCGTTCACCGCCAGGGCGTAGAGGTTGACCCAGTCCAGCACCGACAGCGCGTCGCGCAGGGCGGCCTCGGGGTTCTTGCACAGCTGCCGGTACAGCGCCGCGGCACGGCGCTTGACCTTCAGGCCGCCGGGCAGGATGCCTTCGTTGCGGCAACCGGCCTCGACGCAGTCCTGCATCACCTGCCAGATGTTCAGCAGGCCGGCGCGGGTCTCGGCTTCCTGGCGCCAGGCGCTTTCATTGGCCAGCATCAGCTGGCTGATGGTCATGCCCTGCGCCGCGCAATGGGCCAGCAGTTCCTTGCCGGTCTTGAACGGGAAGGGCAGCACCGTGGTGTCTTCGACAATGCGGTCGGCACCCGCCGCGCCCTCATCCACCACGAAGCCACCGCCCACTGAGTAGTACTCGCGGCTGCGAATCTCCAGGCCGTGTTCGTCCAGGGCACGGAAGATCATGCCGTTGGGGTGGAAGGGCAGGGGTTTGCGGATCATCGCCAGGTGCTGTTTTTCGACGAAGGCGATGCTGTGTTCGCCCAGCAGGTTGAGGCGCCCGCTGGCGCGGATAGCCTGCAGGCGGGCGTCCACGGTCGCGGTGTCGACGGTGTCGGGGTGCGAGCCTTCCAGGCCCAGCAGCACCGCCTTGTCGCTGCCGTGGCCCTTGCCGGTGGCGCCCAGCGAGCCGTACAGCTCGGCCTTGACGGTGGCGGTGGCCAGCAGCAGGTCGTCGCGGCGCAGGCCCTCGACGAAGCGCGCGGCGGCGCGCATGGGCCCCACCGTGTGGGAACTGGAGGGGCCGATGCCGATCTTGAAGAGGTCGAAAACGCTTAGGGACATACAAGTTCTCCAGAGCCTTGCGGGCATTGTGGGAGCTGGCTTGCCAGCGAGCTTTTCGGCGGCGCAAAAATCTCGCTGGCAAGCCAGCTCCCACAATCGTCAATCCTTGCGATGGGGGCAGGGTGCCCCCAGGCAATTTCCTCAAACGTCCTGATACGCCTCGATCGACGGGCAGGCACACACCAGGTTGCGGTCGCCAAACACGTTGTCGACGCGCCCGACCGGCGGCCAGTACTTGCTTTCCACCAGCGAGGCCAGCGGGTACACCGCCTGTTCGCGGCTGTAGGCGTGGGTCCACTCGCCCACCAGTTCGGCAGCGGTGTGCGGCGCGTTCTTCAGCGGGTTGTCGTCCTTGTCCAGGGCGCCGCTTTCCACCGCGCGAATCTCTTCGCGGATGCGGATCATGGCGTCGCAGAAGCGGTCCAGTTCAGCCTTGGATTCGCTTTCGGTCGGCTCGATCATCAGCGTGCCGGCCACCGGGAACGACATGGTCGGGGCGTGGAAACCGAAGTCGATCAGGCGCTTGGCCACGTCGTCGACGCTGATGCCGCTGCTGTCCTTCAACGGGCGCAGGTCGAGGATGCACTCGTGGGCCACCAGGCCGTTGCTGCCGGTGTACAACACAGGATAGTGCTCTTCCAGGCGGCGCGAGATGTAGTTGGCGTTGAGGATGGCCAACTGCGAGGCGCGCTTGAGGCCTTCGCCGCCCATCATGCGGATGTACATCCAGGTGATTGGCAGGATCGAGGCGCTGCCGAACGGAGCGGCGCAGACGGCGCCTTCCTTGCGCGCCATGGTGCCGTGGCCGGGCATGAAGGGTGCCAGGTGCGACTTCACGCCGATCGGGCCGACGCCCGGGCCGCCACCGCCGTGCGGGATGCAGAAGGTCTTGTGCAGGTTCAGGTGCGAGACGTCGCCGCCGAACTTGCCCGGGGCACATAGGCCGACCATGGCGTTCATGTTGGCGCCGTCGATGTACACCTGGCCGCCGTTGTCGTGGACGATGGCGCAGATCTCGCGGATGCCTTCCTCGAACACGCCGTGGGTCGACGGGTAGGTGATCATGATCGCGGCCAGGCGCTCGCGGTGCTCGATGGCCTTGGCGCGCAGGTCTTCGATGTCGACGTTGCCGCGCTCGTCGCAGGCGGTCACTACCACGCGCATGCCGGCCATGTGGGCGGTGGCGGGGTTGGTGCCGTGGGCCGACGACGGAATCAGGCAGATGTCGCGGCGCTCGTCGCCACGGCTGTGGTGGTAGGCGCGAATGGCCAGCAGGCCGGCGTACTCGCCCTGGGAGCCGGCGTTGGGCTGCAGCGACACGGCGTCATAGCCGGTGGCCTTGCACAGCATGCTTTCCAGCTCGTCGGTCAGCAGCTGGTAGCCCTTGCTCTGCTCGGCCGGGGCGAACGGGTGCAGGCTGCCGAATTCCGGCCAGGTGATGGGGATCATCTCGCTGGCGGCGTTGAGCTTCATGGTGCACGAGCCCAGCGGGATCATGGTGCGGTCCAGCGCCAGGTCCTTGTCGGCCAGCTTGCGCAGGTAGCGCATCAGCTCGGTTTCGGAGTGGTAGCGGTTGAACACTTCGTGGGCGAGGATCGGCGACTGGCGCAGCAGGCCGGCCGGCAGGGCGTCGGCGACGCTGGCAGCCAGGGCGTCGAATGCAGGCTGCTGGCCTGGGAACAGTGCCCAGAGGGCTTCGACGTCGGCCTGGCGAGTGGTCTCGTCCAGCGACAGGCCCAGGCGTTGGGCGTCGATTTCACGCAGGTTGAGGCCGGCGGCGCGGGCCTTGGCGTGCAGCTCGGCAGTGGCGCTGCCGGTGGCCAGGGTGAGGGTGTCGAAGAAGTGCTGCTGCTCGACGGTGACGCCCATGGCGCTCAGGCCCTGGGCCAGGATGGCGGTCAGGCTGTGGGTGCGGCGGGCAATCTGCACCAGGCCAGCCGGGCCGTGGTACACGGCGTACATGCTGGCGATGTTGGCCAGCAGCACCTGGGCGGTGCAGATGTTGCTGGTGGCCTTCTCGCGGCGGATGTGCTGCTCGCGGGTTTGCATGGCCAGGCGCAGGGCGGTCTTGCCGTGGCGGTCGATGGACACGCCCACCAGGCGGCCGGGCATGTCGCGCTTGAACGCGTCGCGGGTGGAGAAGTAGGCCGCGTGCGGGCCACCGAAGCCCAGCGGCACGCCGAAGCGCTGGGCGCTGCCGATGGCCACGTCGGCGCCGAACTCGCCCGGCGGGGTCAGCAGGGTCAGGGCCAGCAGGTCGGCGGCCACGGCTACCAGGGCGTTGGCGGCGTGGAAGCGCTCCACCAGCGCGCGGTAGTCGAAGATGTCGCCGTTGCTGGCCGGGTACTGCAGCAGCGCGCCGAAGTACTCACTGACGTCATCCAGCTGGGCCTCGTCGGCCACTACCACTTCAATGCCCAGGGGCTCGGCACGGGTGCGCAGCACGTCCAGGGTTTGCGGGTGGCAATGGGCGGAGGCGAAGAACCGGTGGCTGCCCTTGTTCTTGCTCAGGCGCTTGCAGAAGGTCATGGCTTCGGCGGCGGCGGTGGCTTCGTCCAGCAGCGAGGCGTTGGCGATCGGCAGGCCGGTGAGGTCGCTGATCAGGGTCTGGAAATTCAGCAGCGCTTCCAGGCGGCCCTGGGAGATTTCTGGCTGGTACGGGGTGTAGGCGGTGTACCAGGCCGGGTTTTCCAGCAGGTTGCGCAGGATCGGCGCCGGGGTGTGGCAGTTGTAGTAGCCCTGGCCGATGTAGGTCTTGAACAGCTGGTTCTGCGCGGCGATGGCCTTGATGGCGGCCAGGGCCTCGGCTTCACCCTGGCCGGCCGGCAGGTCGAGCACGGCGGTGCCCTTGATGCTGTCGGGGATGACGCTGGCGGTCAGCGCGTCGAGGTTGTCATAGCCCAGGGTGGCCAGCATGGCCTGCTCGTCGGCGGCGCGCGGGCCGATGTGACGGGCGATGAATTCGTTGGTGGTGGTCAGCGAGGTGGTCATCGTGAATCCTCAGGCCTGGGCGGCGATCAGGTTGTCGTAGGCCTGCTGGTCCAGCAGCTCGCCGACCTGGCTGGCATCAGCCGGGATGAAGCGGAAGAACCAGCCGGCGCCCAGGGCGTCTTCGTTGACCAGCTCGGGGCTGGCGTCGAGTTCGTTGTTCACTTCGACCACTTCGCCGTCCAGCGGCATGTTGATGCTGCTGGCGGCCTTCACCGATTCCAGCACCGAGACTTCGGCATCCTTGGCGTAGGTGGTCAGTTCCGGCAATTGCACGAACACCACGTCACCCAGGGCGTTCTGGGCAAAGGGGGTGATGCCGACTGTGACACTGCCGTCCGCTTCAACGCGCAGCCATTCGTGTTCGACAGTAAAACGCAACTCGCTCATGGAAACTCCTCGGGGCCAGATGACGGCTGGCCTACGCAATGGATGTGTCCGGGGCAGGGCACCGGACGGGGTCTGAGAGTTACATAGCAAGTTCGTTGCCAACCCGGGCTTTAGCCTTTGAAATCAGGGTTTTAGCGGGTTCGGGGGAAGTTTGGCAATTTGCGGGTGTAGCGAAATCGCTACGGGGTCGGCGGAGAAAAAAAGCCTTGGGGGATCAGGCCCTTGGGAATGGGCCTCTGGAACGAAGTGGAATGATATCGGTACGATGTAACGATATCATTCCATGATTTATTTCCCGCCGATGCCGTACTTGCGCAGGCGGTGGGCGATGGCCGTGTGCGAGGTCTGCAGGCGGGTGGCCAGCTGGCGGGTCGAGGGGAAGCTGGCGTACAGCTTTTCCAGCAGGGCCTTTTCGAAATCGCCCACGGCCTGCTCCAGGCTGTCCACCTCGCCGTCGCTGGTGTGCCGCGCCACCGCGGTGCCGGCGATGTCCAGGTCGCCGATGTCCACCAGCGAGCCTTCGCAGATGGCCGCCGCGCGGAAGATCACGTTCTGCAACTGGCGCACGTTGCCCGGCCAGCGGTTGCCCAGCAGCGCCGGGTAGGTGGCCGGCGCCAGGCGGCAGATGGGGCGCTGGATCTGCGTGCAGGCCTGCTGCATGAACGAGCGCGCCAGCAGCAGGATGTCCTGGCCGCGTTCGCGCAGGGGCGGCACGTCGAGGTTGAGCACGTTGAGGCGGTAGAACAGGTCTTCGCGGAACGCGCCCTCGCTGACCATCTTTTCCAGGTCGCGGTGGGTGGCGCTGAGGATGCGCACGTTGACCTTCACTTCCTTGTCGCCACCTACCCGGCGGAAGCTGCCGTCGTTGAGGAAACGCAGGAGCTTGGCTTGCAGGTACGGCGACATCTCGCCAATTTCGTCGAGGAACACCGTGCCCTGGTGCGCCAGCTCCATCAGCCCCGGCTTGCCGCCGCGCTGGGCACCGGTGAAGGCGCCGGGGGCATAACCGAACAGCTCGCTTTCAGCGAGGTTCTCCGGCAAGGCCGCGCAGTTCAGCGCCAGGAACGGTGCGCTGTGGCGCGCGCTGATGGCGTGGCAGGCACGCGCCACCAGCTCCTTGCCGGTGCCGGTCTCGCCCTGGATCAGCAGCGGTGCGTCCAGTGCCGCCACGCGCTGGGCGCGGGCCTTGAGGGTACGAATCGGCGGCGAATCGCCCAGCAGCGAGTCGAAGCCTTCGGCGTGGTCGTGGTGCAGCGCTGCCAGGCGCTCGCCGATGCGGTTGGGCGGGTACAGGGTCAGCAGCGCGCCGGCGTCGGTGATGGGCGTGGCGTCCAGCAGCAGGGTCTCGCCGTTGACGCTGACTTCGCGCAGCGGCAGGCGGAAACCCTGGTCCAGCAGGGTGTCGAGCAGGTTGGGGTCGCGGAACAGCTCGGTCACCGACTCGCCCGCAGGCTCCCGACCATACAGGCTGATCAGCGCCGGGTTGGCCAGCAACACGTTGCCGGCGCTGTCCAGGGCCAGCACCGGGTCGGTCATGGCCGCCAGCAGCGCGTCCAGCTGCAGGTGGCGGCGCTGGCCGGGAAGAATGTCCACCACGTTGACGTTCTGCACGCCGCGCACGCTCAGCAGCGCCTCGCGCAGCTCGTCCAGCACCTTGGGGCTCAGCGTCGGGGCATCGATGTAGACGTTGGGCGGCACCATCTCCACGGCATCGAGGTTGAGATTGCGCGCCCCCAGCAGGGCGAGGACTTCCTGGGTGATACCGACTCGATCGATGAAACTGACGTGAATGCGCATGGGCAGGCAGGGAATCTGGACAGCAGGGAGGGCGAGTATGCCTTGTCTGGCCTGCTTCGCGCACCCCCGTGGCGGCTGCCGAAGGCTGCGTCCGGACGTACTTGATGGGTGGGGCAGGGGACGCGGACTGTGGCCGCTGCTACGGGTTGGGGAGCTCTCGGATTTCGAGTACGTGGCTGAAGGTTTGCGATTTGCCGTCCCAGCAGTAACGGAAATGCGGGCCTTGGGTGGTGGGAGATAGTGCCGGTGGTCGCAGGGCTGCCACGCATTCATGTCGCGGCGAGCGCACGCTGCGATACAGCAGTCCCCATGCCTGTTCATCGCGTTGCTGACGGGCGAGTGCTTGAGTCGAGGGGTAGCTCGAAGCATCCTGGGAATGAAAGTCCTCGCGGTCTCTTACATCCACCAGAGGTTTGGTGACCTTGTTGATGTAAGTCCGCATGGTCACCTCGATGTTGTCCTGCGCGGTGGCGCGCCAGAACGCTTCCTGGTGATGGCGAGTCTCGGCGATCGCCGCCTCAATCGCATTGGCGCAGTAGTAAACGCCAAAACTTCCATCGGTATAGCGGCTCGCCCGGCCGATATGGGTGAACGCCGCCATGACAGGCGTGGCCCCTGGCCCGCACATTCGGTCCTGCGGGGGGACACGCTGGATTTGCCCCGCTTCATCACACAAACGATCGTTGGTCAGCCCCTCGATAAGAAACGCTGTTTCCAGGTCTGCGGGATCTAGGGTGTCCTCGAAAACGCTGATGGGCGGGAAGGCGCTGTTGACGATGCGAAAGGCCTGGTCCCAATCAGGCAGCACAGGGGGGGCCATCAACCGCGCACTGCGTCGAGGTAGCGCCGTACATCAGCCAGGTCCACCACGCGCCCACCCAGCATGTAGTCCAACGCGGAGCGACCGTTGAACGGCGCTGCCGAATTCGCCAGCCTGGGCCATTCATAGCTGCGTTCCGGCTGGTTGCTGAACAGAATGCGCAGGGCTTTGTGAATGCCCATCAGGTAGGAAATACGCTCCAGGGTGTCATGGGGCAGCCGCACGGTTGGACGTTTTTTCCAATTGAAGTAGGTGGTGTTGCCGATGCTGCCCAGCAGCACCCTTTGCTGGTCGGCCGTGCATTGCCAGTGCTCCATCAGGTTGAAGAAGAATGTAAGCGCCACTCGACCCATTTCAGCGTTGTCGCTGGCAGGATGTTTCAAGGGGGCCGAGGAGGTCATGGTCTTCTCCGAATATGACAGGTGAAATGATCATACTCCCGATACGAATGAATTAAATCAGATGATTCATATTCGGATGAAGGCAAGGTCCCAGATTCTTGTCAGGCGTTTCTCAATCAACCATAGGGGTCAAGATGCTCAGGCGACACCGCATCCCCCGACTGCGCGCCAATCTTGCTGCGAATGTCCTCGAACACCGCGTCGTAATGGCTGTGCATCGACAGTGACAACACGCTGGTGGTGGGCAGGCCGTTCTTGCGGGCGATGTGGTCGGCGGCGCTGGCGAAGTTGTACCAGTCGTCCTTGCCCAGTTCGAACTGGTCCTTGAAGGTCTTGTCGTTGATGTGGCCTTCGACGTCGAACTGCACGTATTTGCCGCGGCTGGCCTCGTGCAGCACCTGGTAGTCGAGCTTGATGTCGTAGCTGAAGTCGGTGGGTTGCAGCGCGGTGCGCTGGATGTGCAGGTGACCGGGTTCGAACTGGGCCATGGCGGGGCTCCTTCACGGAAAAAGTAGAGGATAGACCCTGGGGCCCATCCTCTGGTTCGACTACGGGTAGCGGATGCCCGGCGTGGCAGTGCTGATGCGTGTGCCGGCGCTGCCCTGGACAATGGCGTCGATGTCGGCCAGGGAGCCAATCACCGCTACTTTGCCGGTATTGCGCGCGAACTCGCAGGCTGCCTGCACCTTGGGCCCCATGGACCCGGCGGCGAAGCCCAGCTGTTCCAGGGCGTCAGGGTGCGCCTGGGCGATGGCTTGCTGGGTGGGTTTGCCCCAGTCGATGAATGCAGCCTGCACGTCGGTGGCGATCACCAGCAGGTCGGCGTCCAGTTGCTCGGCGAGCAGCGCCGAGCACAAGTCCTTGTCGATCACCGCTTCCACCCCCTGCAGCTTGCGGCCCTCGCCGTACAGGGTGGGGATGCCGCCGCCACCGGCGCAGATGACGATGCTGCCTTTTTCCAGCAGCCACTTGATGGGGCGGATTTCGAAGATGCGCTTGGGTTTGGGGCTGGCGACCACGCGGCGGAACTTGTCGCCATCGGCGGCGATGCTCCAGCCTTTTTCCGCCGCCAGGCGCTCTGCCTCTTCCTTGGAATACACCGGGCCGATGGGCTTGGTGGGGTGCTGGAACGCCGGGTCGTTGCGGTCCACTTCCACCTGGGTGAGCAAGGTGGCGAATGGCACTTCGAAGTCCAGCAGGTTGCCCAGTTCCTGCTCGATCATGTAGCCGATCATGCCCTCGGTCTCGGCGCCCAGCACGTCCAGGGGGTAGGGCGTGACAGAGGTGTAGGCCGCGGCCTGCAGCGACAGCAGGCCCACCTGCGGGCCATTGCCGTGGGCCACCACCAGTTCGTTGCCGGGAGCTATCTTGGCGATCTGCTCGGTGGCGATGCGAATATTGGCGCGCTGGTTGTCGGCGGTCATGGGTTCACCACGCCGCAGAAGGGCGTTACCGCCCAGTGCAACGACGATACGCATGGAAGATTCCTCTCGTCAGCAAATGATCCCTCGTAGCAGCTGCCGAAGGCTGCGTCCGCAGGCACCTCGGTCGTGCGTTCGGACGCAGCCTGGCGGCAGCTGCTACGCGGGTGTCTACAGGTCCGCCAGGGTCGCCACCAGGATCGCCTTGATGGTGTGCATGCGGTTTTCCGCCTGCTCGAAGGCGATGCACGCCGGCGACTCGAACACGTCGTCGGTTACCTCGATGCCGTTGGCCAGGTGCGGGTACTGCTCGGCAATCTGCTTGCCCACCTTGGTCTCCGAATTGTGGAACGCCGGCAGGCAGTGCATGAACTTGCTGCGCGGGTTGCCGGTGGCCTTCATCAGCTCGGCGTTCACCTGGTAGGGCAACAGCTGCTTGATGCGCTCGCCCCAGGCGTCCACGGGCTCGCCCATGGACACCCAGACATCGGTGTGCACGAAGTCCACCCCCTTCACGGCGGCTTTCGGGTCTTCGGTGAGGGTCAGGCGCGCGCCGCTTTCCTCGGCGTACTGCTTGCAGCGCGCCACCAGGTCTTCGTGGGGCCACAGCGCCTTGGGCGCGGCAATGCGGACGTCCATGCCCAGCTTGGCGCCGATCAGCAGCAGCGAATTGCCCATGTTGTTGCGCGCATCGCCCAGGTAGGCGTAGCTGATGTCATGCAGCGGCTTGTCGCTGTGTTCGCGCATGGTCAGCACGTCGGCGATCATCTGGGTGGGGTGGTATTCGTCGGTCAGGCCGTTGAACACCGGCACGCCAGCGTATTTTGCCAGTTCCTCGACAATGTCCTGCTTGAAGCCGCGGTACTCGATGGCGTTGTACATGCGCCCGAGCACGCGGGCGGTGTCTTTCATGCTCTCCTTGTGGCCGATCTGCGAGGAATTGGGGTCGATATAGGTGACATTGGCGCCCTGGTCGTAGGCGGCCACCTCAAAGGCGCAGCGGGTGCGCGTCGAGGTCTTCTCGAAGATCAGCGCAATGTTCTTGCCCTTCAGGTGCTGCTGCTCGGTGCCGGTGTACTTGGCGCGCTTGAGGTCACGGGACAGGTCCAGCAGGTAACGCAGCTCGCGAGTGGTGTGGTGTTCCAGGCTGAGCAGGCTGCGGTTGCGAATGTTGAAAGCCATGATGGATCTCCTTTGGCACAGGGTCGATCAGTAGTCGATAGGGTCGCGGACAATCGGGCAGGTCATGCAGTGGCCGCCGCCGCGGCCGCGGCCCAGCTCGCCGGCGCTGATGGTGATGACCTCGACACCGGCCTTGCGCAGCAGGGTGTTGGTGTAGGTGTTGCGGTCGTAGCCGATGACCACGCCGGGCTCCACGGCCACCACGTTGTTGCCGTCGTCCCACTGTTCGCGCTCGGCGGCGAAGCTGTTGCCGCCGGTTTCCACCACGCGCAGGGCCTTGAGGTTGAGGGCCGCGGCCACGGCGTCGAGGAACGGCTTTTCCTCGCGGCGGATGTCGATGCCGCCCGGTTTGCTGTCGTCAGGGCGCAGGGTGAAGGCGACGATCTGCTTCACCACTTCCGGGAAGATGGTCACCAGGTCGCGGTCGCAGAAGCTGAATACGGTGTCCAGGTGCATGGCGGCGCGGGACTTGGGCAGGCCGGCGACGATCACCCGCTCCACCGCCTTGTGCTTGAACAGGTTCTGCGCCAGCTGGCCGATGGCCTGGCGCGAGGTGCGCTCGCCCATGCCAATCAGCACCACGCCGTTGCCGATAGGCATCACGTCGCCGCCCTCCAGCGTGGCGCTGCCGTGGTCCTCGTCGGGGTTGCCGTACCACACCTGGAAGTCGGCGTCGGTGAACTCGGGGTGGAACTTGTAGATGGCGCTGGTCAGCAGGGTTTCCTGGCGGCGCGCCGGCCAGTACATGGGGTTCAGCGTTACGCCGCCGTAGATCCAGCAGGTGGTGTCGCGGGTGAACTGGGTGTTGGGCAGCGGCGGCAGGATGAAGCTGGAGTGGCCAAGAAAGTCGCGGAACATCTGTATGGTCTTGCCACCGAAGCTGTCGGGCAGGTCGTCGGCCGACACCCCGCCGATCAGGAATTCGGCGATCTTGCGCGGCTCCAGGCTGCGCAGCCAGCTGCGCACCTCGTCCACCAGGCCGACGCCGACCTGGTTGGGCACTACCTTGCGCGACAGTATCCAGTCCAGGGCTTCGGGTTGCCCGACGATATCGGTCAGCAGGTTGTGCATTTCAAGCACGTCGATGCCGCGCTCGCGCATCTTGGTCACGAAGTCGAAGTGGTCGCGCTTGGCCTGGTTCACCCAGAGCACATCGTCGAACAGCAGTTCGTCACAGTTGTTGGGGGTCAGGCGCTGGTGGGCAAGGCCTGGGGAGCAGACCATCACCTTGCGCAGCTTGCCCGCCTCGGAATGCACGCCGTATTTGATTTTTTCCGTGGACATTGCAGTGTTCCTCCAGATTCACAAACAGGGGTTAAAGCGTTAAGAACCCGTCATACAGCCCGTAGGCCGCGAACAGGGCACCGACGATCACCAGGGCGAATATCAATTTCTCCACGTTGGTAAAAATGGCTTGGCCCACCTCGCGCCGGGCCTTGGCGAACAGCAGCGCCCCGGGGGCGTACAGGAGGGCCGAAAGCAGCAGGTATTTGACGCCGCCGGCGTACAGCAGCCAGATGGCGTAGATCAGAGCGATGGCGCCAATGAACAGGTCTTTGCGGCGCTCGGCCAGGGCCTGTTCATAGGTTTCCCCGCGCACCGCCAGCAGCAGCGCATAGGCTGCCGACCACAGGTAGGGCACCAGGATCATCGAGGTGGCGAGGTAGATCAGCGACAGGTAGGTGCTGGCCGAGAACAGGGTGATCACCAGGAATACCTGCACCATGGCATTGGTCAGCCACAGCGCGTTGACCGGCACCTGGTTGGCGTTTTCCTTGCGCAGGAACGCCGGCATGGTGTGGTCCTTGGCGGCGGCGAACATGATCTCGGCGCACAGCAGCACCCACGACAGCAGGGCGCCCAGCAGCGAAATGATCAGGCCGACGCTGATCAGCACCGCGCCCCAGTGGCCCACCACATGCTCCAGCACGGCGGCCATGGACGGATTCTGCAACTTGGCCAGCTCCGGCTGGGTCATGATGCCCAGGCTCAGCACGTTCACCAGCACCAGGAACAGCAGCACGGTGATAAAGCCGATGACTGTGGCCTTGCCCACGTCCGAGCGTTTTTCCGCGCGGGCGGAAAAAATGCTCGCACCCTCGATGCCGATGAACACCCACACGGTGACCAGCATCATGTTGCGCACCTGGTTCATCACGCTGCCCAGGTCAGGGTTCATGCGCCCCCAGATATCCGCGGTGAAGATGTCCAGCTTGAAGGCGAACAGTGCGATCAGCACGAACAGCACCAGTGGCACCACCTTGGCGACGGTGGTCACCAGGTTGATGAACGCCGCTTCCTTGATGCCGCGCAGCACCAGGAAGTGCACCGCCCACAACAGAATGGACGCGCAGACGATGGCAACCGGGGTGTTGCCCTCGCCGAACACCGGGAAGAAGTAACCCAGGGTGCTGAACAGCAGCACGAAGTAGCCGACGTTGCCCAGCCAGGCGCTGATCCAGTAGCCCCAGGCCGAGGAAAAACCCATGTAGGCGCCGAAGCCGGCCTTGGCGTAGGCGTACACGCCGCCGTCCAGGTCGGGCTTGCGATTGGCCAGGGTCTGGAACACGAACGCCAGGGTCAACATGCCCACGGCGGTGATTGCCCAACCAATCAATACTGCGCCCACGTCGGCACTGGCGGCCATGTTTTGCGGCAGTGAGAATATTCCGCCACCAATCATCGAACCCACGACCAGCGCTACCAATGCGCCGAGCCTTAGTTTGTCGTTAGCTGCTGACATTGCTTGACTCCACGCTAGGAGAAGAGGCGATAGGGTAAGTCCGTTCCTAACCTTCGAGCATGATCCAGGTCATCTAATGTGCTTATTCCATGTTGCAATGGAAGTTCGTTTGTTTTGCGGAAAGATGAATCTCGGTCGCACGGAAGCCTTGTGCTGTGGGGCTTCCGTGCGATGCTTCGCCATGGGCTGGCGATGCCGAGAGCTTTCAAGTTAGCCCGGTTTTTCGATTTCGCAACCTTTATCGAGAATTTTTACCATTTGTTCAGTGCTTAGAAAATCGTACTGAATGGTTAATTAGCTGGCTATCTTTTCTTAGTGCTGGTGGCGATTGAAATAATATTCTTTTAGTCTTAAAACTGTCGGCGCGGCCCTTGTTTATATATTTAACTGCGCGGGGTAGCCCCAACTAGCCACTGGAGAATTGCATGGCGGAACATGGACAGAAGTTGCGATTGGGCGCATTGATCGCGCTAGTGGTGGGCTCGATGATTGGCGGTGGTATCTTCTCCCTGCCGCAGAACATGGCCGAACGCGCCGAGGTGGGCGCGGTGCTGATCGGCTGGGGCATCACCGCCGTGGGCATGCTGATGCTGGCGCTGGTGTTCCAGAACCTGGCCAACCGCAAACCCGCGCTCGATTCCGGGGTGTACGCCTACGCCAAGGCCGGGTTTGGCGACTACATGGGCTTCTCGTCGGCGTGGGGCTACTGGATCAGCGCCTGGCTGGGCAACGTGGGGTACTTCGTGCTGCTGTTCAGCACCCTGGGTTACTACTTCCCGGTGTTCGGCCAGGGCAACACGCCGCTGGCCATCGGCTGTGCGTCGCTGCTGCTGTGGGCGGTGCATTTCCTGGTGCTGCGGGGCATCAAGGAGGCCGCGTTCATCAACCAGGTGACCACCGTGGCCAAGGTGGTGCCGCTGGTGATGTTCATTGTCATCGCCGCCGTGGCGTTCAAGGCGGACATCTTCACCCAGGACATCTGGGGCGCCGGCAACCCCGGCCTGGGCAGCGTGCTGCAGCAGGTGCGGCACATGATGCTGGTGACGGTGTTCGTGTTCATCGGCATCGAGGGCGCCAGCGTGTATTCGGGGCGCGCCGAGCGTCGCGCGGACGTGGGCCGGGCCACGGTGCTGGGGTTCCTGGGCGTGCTGGCGCTGCTGGTGCTGGTGAACGTGCTGAGCCTGGGGGTGATGAGCCAGGGCGAACTCGCCGGCCTGCAGAACCCGTCGCTGGCGGCGGTGCTGGAGCATCTCGTCGGGCGCTGGGGCGCGCTGCTGATCAGCCTGGGGCTGGCGGTGTCGCTGCTCGGCGCGCTGCTGTCGTGGGCGCTGCTATGCGCGGAAATCCTCTACGCCACCGCACGCGACGCCACCATGCCGCGCTTCCTGAAAAAGGAAAACGCCAACGGCGTGCCGGTGAACGCGCTGTGGATGACCAACCTGATGATCCAGCTGTTCCTGCTGATCACCCTGGTGTCGGCGGGCACCTACAACAGCCTGATCTACCTGGCGTCGTCGATGATCCTGGTGCCGTACCTGTGGTCGGCGGCCTATGCGGTGCTGCTGGCAGTGCGGGGCGAGACCTACGAGGGGCTGGCAGCGGTGCGCCAGCGTGACCTGCTGATTGCGGCGGTGGCGCTGCTGTATGCGATCTGGCTGCTGTACGCGGGCGGGTTGAAATACCTGCTGCTGTCGGCGCTGTTGTACGCGCCGGGGGTGATTTTGTTCGCCAAGGCCAAGCGCGAGCAGGGGCAGCCGTTGTTCACGGGGTGGGAGAAACTGATATTCGCGGCGGTGCTGGTGGGAGCCGGGTTGGCGGCGTATGGGTTGTACAGCGGGGTGCTGGCGTTGTGAGCAATGGCCTTTGTGGGAGCTGGCTTGCCAGCGAGTTTTTCGCCCCCGTAAAGCTCGCTGGCAAGCCAGCTCCCACAACGACTGCGCCGCGGTTCAGCTGAAGCTCGCAGGGCTGGCGCCCAGCTGGCCGGCGGGGCAGGCCCACTGCATGGGCGTGCCGGCGAGGGCCAGCGGCGGCGTCAGGCGCTGGGCCGGGCCCCAGGGGGTGTGCTCGATCTGGCTGGCCAGGTCGGCGCCGGTTTCTGCGGCCAGGGGCAGGTCGGTGGTGACCTGGCCATGGTCGATCAGCGCCTTGGCGGTGCGCGCCAGTGACAACCGCGCCGCGCTGCCGCGGCCGCTGGCCAGGCGCTCGCGCAGGCCATTGATGGCGGCTGCGGCGGCCAGGTAGCCGGTGGCCATGTCCAGCGCCTGCACCGGCAAGGGCACGGGCTTGTCCGCCTGGCGCCACTGCTGGCCGGCGGCGGCGATGCCGGTGCTCATCTGCACCAGGCTGTCGAAGCCACGCCGGTTGCGCCACGGGCCGGTCCAGCCGTAGGCATTCAGGCTGATGTCGATCAGCCCGGGGTTCAGCTGGCGCACCCGTTCGGCGCCGAAGCCCAGGCGCTCCAGGGCGTCTGCGCGGTAACCGTGGACGAATATATCGGCCTGGGCCAGCAGGCGCTCGAAGCTGATGCGGTCCAGGCTGTCGTGCAGGTCCAGGCGCGCGCAGCGTTTGCCCAGGGTCACCTCCGGGGCCAGCGACGGCTCTTCCCAGCCCGGCGGGTCGATGCGCAGCACGTCGGCGCCCATTGCGGCGAGGAAGCGCGTGGCCACAGGCCCTGCGAGGATGCGCGTGAGGTCCAGCACCTTGATCCCGGCCAGCGGCTGCGCGCGGCTGCCACGCCAGCCCTGCACGCCCTGCGCATCGAACTGTTCAAGCTGCACCAGCGGCTCGCCGGCCACGGCCTGGCCCTGGGCATGGCCGGCCCACTGCGCCAACTGCAGCATCTGCGCCGCGCAGCCATTGGCCTCGACCACGGCGCGCTCCAGTGCCTCGGCGTCCCACTGGCTGACAGCCTTGGCCACGCTGTCACGGTCCTCGCACGGGCCCAGCACCTGCAGGGCCGCGGCGCGGTGATGGGGCGCATTGGTGTGCAGGCGAATCCAGCCGTCGCGGGTGGCGTAGTCGCCGGCGATCGGGTCCCAGGGCGGTGGCGGCGCCCAGCCCATGGGGCGCAGGCTGCTGGCGAACCAAAACGAGGCCAGGCGGCGGTCGACGCTGAGGCTGCCTGCGGGCACGCCTTGCTGGCGCAGCAGGTCGGCCACGGCCAGGCCTGCCGCGCCAATGCTGGCGCTGGCCAGGTCACTGACGGCGAAGGTCGAGGGCAGGGCGCCCATGCCGGGAAAACTGGTGGCGGGCAGTCGCTCCAGCGGCAGCTGCAGCGCCTGGGCGAAAGTGGCGAGTAGTTCGGACATCGCAAACGGCCCTCCAAGGTGAAGGACCGTGGGGCAACAGTCCCTGTGCATTGCAGCAACAATACACAGGGTTGGACCATCAAACGCGGAATTGATCCATCAATTTCATCTGCTGGGTGGCCAGCGCGTTCAGCTGGCTGCTGACCTGGGCCGACTCGGTGGCCTGGCCGGTCAGGGTCTCGGTCACCGTGCGAATGGCCGAGACGTTGCGGTTGACCTCTTCGGCCACCGCGCTCTGTTCCTCGGCGGCGCTGGCGATCTGCAGGTTCATGTCGCTGATCACCGTCACCGCCTGGCTGATCTTGCCCAGGGCCTGCACGGCCTGGTGGATCTGCCCGGCGTTCTCCTGGGCCTTGGCGTGGCTGGAGTGCATGGTCTGCACCACGCCGCGGGTGCCGCTCTGGATGCGCTCGATCACGTGGCGAATCTCTTCCACCGAGTCCTGGGTGCGCTTGGCCAGGTTGCGCACCTCGTCGGCCACCACGGCGAAGCCTCGGCCGCTTTCGCCGGCGCGGGCGGCCTCGATGGCAGCGTTCAGGGCCAGCAGGTTGGTCTGTTCGGCGATGCTGCGGATCACTTCCAGCACGCTGCCGATCTGCTCGCTGTTCACCGCCAGGGTCTCGACCTCGCCCACGGCCTTGCTGACTTCCTCGGCCAGCAGGTTGATGTCGCGGGTGCTGCGCTCGATGATCGACATGCCGTCCTTGGCCGACTGGTCGGCGCCACGGGCGGCGCTGGCAGCGTTGGACGCGCTGTTGGCGACGTCGTGGGCGGTGGCGCTCATTTCGTTGGAGGCGGTGGCCACCTGGTCGATCTCGCGGAACTGCACCTGCATGCCGTCGCTGGTGCGGCGGGCAATTTCCGAAGACTGGTCGGCGGTGGTGCGGGCGTCGGTGACGCTCTGCTTGATCTGCGCGATGGTGGGTTGCAGCTTGTCGAGGAAGCGGTTGAACCAGCTCACCAGCTCGCCCAGTTCATCCTTCTTGGTGTATTTCAGGCGCTGGGTCAGGTCGCCGTCGCCGCTGGCGATGTCCTTGAGCATGGCCGCCACGCTGTTGATCGGGCGGGTCACGCCGCTGGCGGTCAACCAGATCAGCACCAGGCCGACCAGGGTGGCGACGATGCCCACCAGGATGGCGGTGATGGTGCCGCGGGTCTGGGCGGCGTCGAGCACGCCCTGCAGCTTGACCGAGTCGGCCAGCAGGACCTTTTCCGGCAGGTCGATGACCACGCCCCACGGCGTGCCACCGGTGATCGGCGCGGCCGGGTACACGGCGCGAATGGTGTCGCCCTGTTTCAGCACCTTGGGCTGGTCGCTGGCGATCAGGCGCATGATCTCGCTGCCGTCGGCGCCCAGCACCTGGTCGATCTTCTTGCCCAGCAGGCTGGCGTCGCCGCTGTTGGCCGCCAGGGCGCCGGCGGTGGAGGCGATCATGATGCGCCCGGCGCCGTTGAACAGGTCGGCCTGGGCTTTTTCCGCCGAGGTCTGCAGCGAGTCCAGCGCCAGGTCCACGCCCACCACGCCCACTACCTTGCCCTGGTCCAGCAGCGGCACGGCGATGCTGGTCATCAGCATCAGCTTGTTGCCCACGGTGTCGGTGTAGGGCTGCAGCAGGCACGGCTTGCCGCTGTCGCGGGCGCAGGTGTACCAAATGTTGTACGGGGTGCCGGTGAGGTTCAGCTCGGTCTTGTTCATGTCACCTTCGGAGGTGACGGTGTTCAGCGCGGTGCCGTTGGAGCGGCTCCAGTAGGGGGCGAAACGCCCGCTTTCGTTGGAGGTGCGCTTGTCGTCGTTGACGAATTCGGCGTCGTGGCCGTCCAGCGCCTGGCGCTCGAACGAGGTCCACACGCCCAGCACTTTCGGGTTGCGTTCGAACACCGCTTTCAGCGCCTGGTTGAGCTCTTCACGCAGGGCCGCCGGCGGCAGGCCACGCTTCACCGCCAGGGCGCGCAGGCCCATGATCTGGTCGGCGGCGGCGTTGGCCACCAGCAGGTTGTCGCCGAAGGTCTTCTGCATCTGCGCGGCTTTTTCCGCGGCCTTGCTCTGTAGCAAATTCTGGACGCTTTCGGTCAGCATCTTGCGGCTGGACGCGCTCACCAGCGCATCATTCTGGCTGGTCTGGTACAGGTTTATCCCGACGATCAAGCCCGCCACGCCCAATAGGCAAAGGCCGGCCAGCAATACTATTTTCAGACGTATCGAAAGGTTGTCGAACATGGGCGCGCACTCACAAGTTGACCAGTCGGGACAGCGGGGGTCGAGCACGACCCCGCCCGCCGAAGCACTTCAGCGATACCGGGAGATCGGCGTATACGCGTCTAACTTTAAATATTTTTGACAGAAGGCTCGGGGCGCGACCAAATCCACAGGTTCACCACCAGCATGCAGCCGATGGCGGCGAACACTGGCCAGGCGTGCTTGAGCGTCAGCAGCATGATCACCGAGCAGGCGAGCATGCTCAGGGTGGCGCTGACCTTGGCCCGGCGCGCGACGATCTTGCCGTTGCGCCAGTTGCTGAGGATGGGCCCGAACAGGCGGTGGTTTTCCAGCCAGGCGCTCAGGCGCGGCGAGCTGCGGGTGGCGGCCCAGGCGGCCAGCAGGATGAATTCGGTGGTGGGCAGGCCGGGAATGACGATGGCCACCAGGCCAATGCCCAGGCTGACGTAGGCGAGCAGGCCAAACAGGATGCGCGCGGTTTTGGAGGGCAGTGGGCGGGTCATGGAATCAGCGTGTAAAAGGTGTTCGCCGGCCGGTGGCACGCCACCGGCCGGTGTCGACTCAAGCGTGAGCGGAATACGTGTGCTGCAAGAGTATTTGCAGGCGCGCGAAGGCGTCAACCGCGGCCCGATCGGCGTCGGCTTCTTCACTTGGGGTGAAGGGCAGGGCGTCGAAGATGGCGTTGAAGGCTTTCCAGCCGCGCATGCGGCCGCCTTCAGGCTCGGCCAGGTGGCGGGCGCCGAAGGTTTCGCTCAGGCCCATGGCCTCGGCGCGCTTGATCAGGATGGCGGCGCCCAGCTTCGAGCCTTCCGACACGCGGATCCAGGTCAGCGCCGTGGCGCGGTTGGGGTTCGCCAGGGCGCCCGGCACGGCGGCCGGCACCTCCAGGCCCAGGTCGGCAAGGTCGGCCAGGGCTGCGTCGGCGCGGCAGCGCGAGGCCAGGTCGGGGAACAGCTGGTTCAGTTCCGGGTCGGTGTACAGGCCCTTGAGTTCGGACTGGAACAGGTACTGCATCTGCAGGAAACGGCCGTAGCTTTCGCGGCTTTCGAACGGCGCGTGGGCGCCCACGGCGTGTTCCAGTTGGTCGTGCAGCACGGCACTGGCCTGGCGCAGGCGCAGCGAGCGCAGGGCCGGCTGCTCGGCGGCCGGGGCGGCGTTGGTTTCGATGGCACTCATATGCAGGATCCTGAAAAAAGGGAAAGGCTGCCTTACTAGACGAATCAGCCGGGCAAACTCAGTAAAAAAAATGCTGCGGTACCGTTGCCCAGGGCAACGGTACCGCGATTGACATCAGATGTCCCACACCAGGTTGACCGAGAAGTTGCGGCCAGGCTGGGTCAGGCGGTCGAGGTTGGCCGGCTGGGTCACCGAGGCCTCGCCCACGCTGTCGTAGCCGCGCACGTCATCCCACAGCCAGTATTTCTTGTCGGTCAGGTTGTACAGGCCGGCGCTGACGGTGACGTCCTTGGTGACCTTGTAGTAGCCGGTCAGGTCGAGGATGCCGAAGCCAGGGGTCTTGAACTGGGTGCTGGTGCCGTCCGGGGTGTGGAAGCTGCTGCTGTCCACGCGGTCCTTCTTCTTCACCACGGTCCAGCTCAGCAGGCCGCCGTAGTTGTCCTGGTCGTAGCCCAGGCCGAACACCCCGGTCAGCGGGTTGACGCTGTTGAGCGGCTCGCCGGTGTCGTCGTTGCGGCCGTAGGCGTAGGACACAGAGCCTTGGGTGTACAGGCCGCTGGCCAGGCCGAAGGTGTCCAGGTTCAGGCGGCCCTTGGCCTCGGCGCCCTTGATGGTGGCCTTCTTGATGTTGACGCTCTGGAAGGTGGTCTCGGTGTAGCCGGGGGTCAGCGAGTTCTCGTCGATGAAGTCGTGGTACTTGTTGTAGAACACCGCCAGGTCGAAGGTGCCGTGTTCGAACTGGCCACGCAGGCCGGTCTCGAAGCTCTTGCTGCTCTCAGGCTTGAGGTTCGGGTTGGGCGCCACGGTGTAGCCCTGGGAGGTGTTGGTGAAACGGCCGTACAACGCCTTGGCGGTCGGCGTGCGGAAGCCCTCGGCGTACTGGCCGTACCAGGTGTAGTTCTCGTTGAAGGCATAGGTCACGCCCAGGCGCGGGGTAGCCTTGTGCCAGGTTTTCTCTTCGGCGCTGACGTCGTCGCCGCTCTGGGCCGCAGTGTTGAGGAACTCCTGGGTGATGTGCGGCTTCATCTGCGTGTAGTCGTAGCGAATACCCGGCAGGAAGGTCCACTGGTCCCACTTGATCTCGTCCTGGGCGAACAGGCTGTAGGTGTTGACGGTCGGGTCCGGGAAGTCGCTGGCAGGCGTCAGGGTGTCGGAGGTGTTGGTGCTCACCGCGCCGATGGCGCTGCAGTAGGTGGCTACCGACATGCAGATGCCCTCGCCGGTGCGCAGGCCGGTGACCTTCTGCTGCTTGAGGGTGGTGCCGTAGGTCAGGTGGTGGTCGGTGTCGGCGATGGCGAAGGACTTGTCCAGCTGCGCATCGAAGATCCAGGTGCGTTCCTTGTACTGGGTGTCGCGGGTGCGGTACACCACGCGCGACGGCGCGTAGATTTCCTCGGTGCTCTCGTCGGTCTTGGCGATCTGGTAGTTGAGGCTCATCTTCACGTGGTCGGCCAGGTAGCTGTCCAGGCCGAAGCTGTTCTCGATGCCGAAGCGCTCGCGCGAGGTGGTGGTGTTGCCGCTGCGGGCCTTGTACATGCCAAAGCCGGCGCCGTTGACGAAGGGGCCGCCCACCGCGCTTTTCTGGTTGGTGTCGCGGTCATCCTTGTACTTTTCGTAGGTCAGGCCCAGGCGTGCATCGTCGCCGTAGTTCCAGCCCAGCTTGGCCAGCACGTTGGTGGTCTTGGCGTCTTCGGGGTTGGCCGCGGTGCGGCTCAGGCCGGTGCCGCCGTGGTCGCCGTAGGACTGGGTCTCGTGGCCGTCGCGCTGGCTCAGGTGCAGCAGGCCGTCGAAGTCGCCTTCGCGGCCGGCGATGGTGCCGGACTTCAGCCAGCTGCGGTCGGCCGAGCTGTAGCCGGTCTTCAGGCGGGCGCCGAAGTCCTGGCCGGGCTTGATGATGTCGTCGGGGTCGAGGGTGTAGTAGCTGACGGCGCCGCCGATGGCGCTGCTGCCGTACAGCGACGAGGCCGGCCCGCGCAGGATCTCCACGCGCTTGACGATTTCCGGGTCAACATAGTTGCGGTTGGTCTGTGCGTAGGGGCCATTGAAGAAGCTGGCCGGCACTTCCACGCCGTCGACCTGGGTGAGCACGCGGTCGCCGTCGATGCCGCGGATGTTGTAGCCGGTGATGCCTGCGCGCTGGCCGGCGCCGCCTACCGACACGCCGGGCTCGTAGCGCACCAGTTCCTTGATGGTGTTGACGTTGTTGCGGTCCAGGGTCTGGCGGTCCTGCACGGTCACGGTGGCGGGCACGCTGTTGACGTCCTGGGCGTTGCGCGTGGCGCTGACGGTGACCTGCTGCAGGGCGATGGCGCCGTTGTTGCGCGCTTCCAGCACGACGTTGTTGGGGCCCAGCTTGTGCACGCTCAGGTTGGTGCCCACCAGCAGGCGCTCCAGGGCCTGTTCAGGCTTGAGCGAGCCGCGCACGCCCGGCGATTGCACGTCCTTGGCCAGGTCTGCCGACAGCCCCACCTGCCAGCCGGTCACCTGGGTGAAGGCGTTGATGGCCGACACCAGCGACTGCTGGCCGATGGCGAAGCTGTAGTTGCCCATGGCCTGGCTGCCGCCGGCCGGTGCCGCGGCCATGGCCGGGGCCACCTGGGTGGCGGCCAGCATGATGGCCATGGTCAGCACGGACAGCGTGCGTGGGCCGGGTTTGGCGGTGCTGAAACGATTGAAACCTGAGGACATCGAAGGGCGCTCCCTGTCGCGCGGCGTTATAGTTATGAACTGAGTCAAAATGCGAATCAGTTGCATTGGCTATAACGAGACGAAGCAGGGTGCGTGATCGCGTAAAAATAAATTGGATCGCGCGTGGGAGCTGGCTTGCCAGCGAGCTTTTGGGCCTCAACAACTCGCTGGCAAGCCAGCTCCCACAAGGGGGGTCAGTTCAGAATCACAAGGGCGGGATATTCGCTCACCGACGCCGAGGTGATGTGCGCCAGGGAGCGCACCACGTCCAGCGGGTTTTCCAGGCGGTAGTTGCCGGTGACTTCCACCTTGGCCAGGCGCTCGTTGGTGTTGACGATCCACCCCGGGTAATACCGGCGCAGTTCGTCCAGCACCTGGCTCAACGGGCAGTTCTCGAACACCAGGCGGCCCTGCACCCAGGCCAGGTCTTTCTGCGCGTCCAGGTGCTGGCGCTGGCCAAAGCCCTTGGGCCCTACGCGGATGCTGTCGCCGGCGCTCAGGCGCACGTGGGCGTCGTCCTCACTGAGCAGGTCGACGTTGCCGCGCTGCACCTGCACCTGGGCCACGCCGTCCAGCAGGCGCACGGCGAAGTCGGTGTCGCGCATGCTCGCGCGCACCGGGCCGGCCTGCAGTTGCAGGGGTTGCTGGCGGTTGCCGGCGACCTGGAAGAAGGCCTCGCCCTGGTACAGGCGCGCCTCGCGGCGGTGCTGGTCGATGTCCGAGGAGAACGCCGTGTTGGTGTTGAGCAGCACCTTGGAGCCGTCGTCGAGTTGCAGGCGCTGGCGTTCGCCCACCACGGTCAGGTGGTCAGCCTCCAGGCGCAGCGGCAGGTTGGTGAAGCTGAACACCCCCATCAGGATCACCGCCGCCGCAGCCATGGGCTTGAAGAATGGGCGCAGGCGCGTGCGCCACGAGCGCGCGGTGGCCGTCTGCAACTGTTGGGCGGCCTGGTTCACCGCCGTGCCATTCCACACGGCGCTGGCACGGGCGAACGCCTGGGCGTTGGCGGGCGTGGCGGCCAGCCATTGCTCGAAGGCCAGGCGCTCGTCGGCGCTGGCGCAGTCCAGGCGTATCAGCCAGTCCAGTGCCTGGTCCATGGCGCTGTCGTCGGGTTCGGTCACTCGGGTTCCTCGGGCGGCGAGTTCATGGCGGCGGTAAGGGGCAAAGCTTACCAAAGAGTCGGAGCCTGTGCGGTGAACGTCGTGTCACTTCAGAGGCGTCCTACGGCGCGTCTGTCAGACGTCCATGCGTTGCGCCACGCCAACGCAGATGGCCATGATCAGTTTCAGTTCCTTCTGCACCGTGCTGGCGGAGACGTCCAGTTCGCCGGCGATCTCCAGGTAGCTGCAGCCGTGCAGGCGGCTGAGGATGAAAATGCGTTGTTGGCGGGCCGTCAGCTGGCTCAGGCTGGTATTGAGGCGCATCAGCAGTTGCTCGGCATGGGCGGCTTCCTCCGGGGTGCTCTGGCAGGCGGCCACGTTGTGCACCACGTCGCTGGGCACGTCTTCGAGCAGGGTGCGTTCCTGCACGCGGCGCGCGCGCAGGTGGTCCAGCGCCAGGTTGCGCGCGGTCTGGAAGACAAAGGGTTCAAGGTGCTCGATGGCGCGCTCGCCCAAGGCGCGCGTCACCCGCAGGTAGGTTTCCTGCAGCAGGTCTTCGGCGGTGCTGGGGTTGTCGACCATGCGCTGCAGGGTGCGCAGCAGGCTGAGGCGCTGGGCCAGGAAGACGGAATTGAAGTGTGACTGACTCACGGCGGTACCGGACCAGGAAGGTGTTAATGATAATGCTTATCATCTATGCCGTTGGTCAAGTGTTTCCGTGTAACAACATTCCGTAGCCGCTGCCCAGGCAGCGGCTACGGGGCGCGCGTTATTGCGCGTTCCACAGCGCCAGGCAGTTATCCAGCATGCGGTTGCTGAAGCCCCACTCGTTATCGTACCAAGCCATGACTTTCAGCATCTTGCCGGCAACCTTGGTGTGATTGGCGTCGAAGATCGACGAAAGCGGGTTGTGGTTGAAGTCGCAGGACACCAGCGGCAGGGTGTTGTAGCCCAGGATCTTCGAATGCTGGGCCGCTTCTTTCATCAACGCATTGACCTCGTCCGCGCTAGTCTCGCGGGACAGGTTCAGGGTCAGGTCCACCAGCGACACGTTGATCACCGGCACGCGCACGGCCATGCCGGTCAGCTTGCCGGCCAGTTCTGGCAGCACCAGGCCCACGGCTTCGGCGGCGCCGGTCTTGCTGGGGATCATCGACTGGGTGGCCGAACGCGCCCGGAACGGGTCGCTGTGGTACATGTCGGTCAGCACCTGGTCGTTGGTGTAGGCGTGGATGGTAGTCATCAGGCCTTGCTCGATGCCCAGTTCGCGGTGCAGCACCTGGGCCACCGGGGCCAGGCAGTTGGTGGTGCACGAGGCGTTGGAGATGATCTGGTGCGAGGCGCGCAGCACGTCATGGTTCACGCCGTACACCACGGTGGCGTCCACGCCTTTGGCGGGGGCCGAGATGATCACCTTGCGGGCGCCGGCGCTGATGTGCGCGGCGGCCTTGGCGCGGTCGGTGAACAGGCCGGTGCATTCGAATACCACGTCGACGCGCTCGGCTTTCCACGGCAGGTCGGCCGGGTTGCGGATGGCGCTGACGGCAATACGGTCACCATTGACGGTGATGCTTTCCTGGTCCGATTCCACCGTGGCATCGAAGGCGCCGTGCACGCTGTCGAACTTCAGCAGGTGGGCGTTCATGGCGCTGTCACCCAGGTCGTTGATGGCGACGACCTGCAGGTCCTGGCGGTAGCCTTGGGTATACAGTGCGCGAAGCACGTTGCGGCCGATGCGGCCAAAACCGTTGATGGCAATGCGAAGAGTCATGTCGGTACCTGCGTTCAGATTGTGTGGGGCGCCCTATAGATGTGAAGCCAAGGAGCCGCAGAACGTTCACAGAATCTGTTTTGTTATTGGAATTACAAGATTATTCGCAAAAAAATAGAAAACAAGCCTTTTTGATGGCAATATTTTGTCTTATCTACAACGAGTGACCGGCGCGGCTGTTCCTGTTGATCAAAAGCAAGCCTGTGCGACGAGCCTGGGCGGCGAATGGGATAATGGGAAGGAGTGCAGCGGTTGCCCCCATAGCCTGGAGTTCTTCACATGCATCCCCGTGTTCTAGAGGTTACCCAACGGCTGATTGATCGCAGCCGCGCGACGCGCGAGCGTTACCTGCAACTGATCCGCGGGGCTGCCAGCGATGGCCCGATGCGTGCCAAGCTGCAATGTGCCAACTTTGCCCACGGCGTGGCGGGGTGCGGCACCGAGGACAAGAACGCGCTGCGGATGATGAACTCCGCCAACGTGGCCATCGTGTCGTCGTATAACGACATGCTCTCGGCGCACCAGCCCTACGAGACCTACCCCGAGCAGCTCAAGCAGGCCCTGCGCGAGATCGGCTCGGTGGGCCAGTTCGCCGGCGGCGTGCCGGCCATGTGCGACGGCGTCACCCAGGGTGAGCCGGGCATGGAGCTGGGCATTGCCAGCCGCGAAGTGATCGCCATGTCCACCGCCGTGGCGCTGTCGCACAACATGTTCGACGCCGCGCTGATGCTGGGCATCTGCGACAAGATCGTCCCGGGCCTGATGATGGGCGCGCTGCGCTTTGGCCACCTGCCGATGATCTTCGTGCCGGGCGGGCCGATGCCGTCGGGCATTTCCAACAAGGAAAAAGCCGACGTGCGGCAGCGTTACGCCGAGGGCAAGGCCAGCCGCGAAGAGCTGCTGGAGTCGGAGATGAAGTCCTACCACAGCCCTGGCACCTGCACCTTCTACGGCACCGCCAACACCAACCAGCTGCTGATGGAAGTGATGGGCCTGCACCTGCCGGGCGCCTCCTTCGTCAACCCCAACACGCCGCTGCGTGACGCCCTCACCGTGGAAGCGGCGCACCAGGTCACGCGCATGACCAAGGCCAGCGGCGCCAGCTTCATGCCCATTGGCGAGATCGTCGACGAGAAGTCGCTGGTCAACTCCATCGTTGCCCTGCACGCCACCGGCGGCTCCACCAACCACACCCTGCACATGCCGGCGATCGCCATGGCGGCGGGCATCATTCTCACCTGGCAGGACATGGCCGACCTCTCCGAGGTGGTGCCGACCCTGTCCCACGTGTACCCGAACGGCAAGGCCGACATCAACCACTTCCAGGCCGCCGGCGGCATGTCGTTCCTGGTGCGTGAGCTGCTGGCCGCCGGCCTGTTGCACGAAGACGTCAACACCGTGGCCGGCCATGGCCTCAGCCGCTACACCCAGGAACCGTTCCTGGACAACGGCAAGCTGGTATGGCGCGAAGGCCCGGCCAACAGCCTCGACGAGAACATCCTGCGCCCGGTGGCCCGTGCGTTCTCGCCCGAAGGCGGCCTGCGGGTGATGGAAGGCAACCTGGGCCGTGGCGTGATGAAAGTCTCCGCCGTGGCCCCCGAGCACCAGATCGTCGAAGCCCCGGCGCGGGTGTTCGAAGACCAGCAGGACCTGGCCGACGCCTTCAAGGCCGGCGAGCTGGAGCGTGATTTTGTCGCAGTGATGCGCTTCCAGGGCCCGCGTTCCAATGGCATGCCCGAATTGCACAAAATGACCCCGTTCCTCGGCGTTCTGCAGGATCGCGGCTTCAAAGTGGCCCTGGTCACCGACGGGCGCATGTCCGGTGCCTCGGGCAAAATCCCGGCCGCCATCCACGTGTGCCCGGAAGCCTTCGACGGCGGCGCGCTGGCCAAGGTGCGCGACGGTGATATCATCCGCGTGGATGGCGTCAAGGGCACCCTTGAGGTGCTGATGGATGCCAGCGAATTTGCCGCGCGCACCCCCGCCGTGGGCCAACTGGCCAACGCGGTGGGCTGTGGTCGCGAGCTGTTCGGTTTCATGCGACTGGCCTTCAGCTCGGCGGAGCAGGGCGCCAGCGCCTTCACGTCCGGCCTGGAGATTCTCAAATGAAGCTCGCCCTTGTTGGCGATATTGGCGGTACCAACGCACGCTTTGCGTTGTGGGAAGACAACAACCTGCACTCGGTGCGGGTGTTCCCTACCGCGGACTACACCAGCCCCGAGCAGGCCATCGGCGTGTACCTCAAGGACCTGGGCCACGAGCGCGGGGCCATTGGCGCCGTGTGCCTGGCCGTGGCCGGGCCGGTCAGCGGTGACGAATTCCGCTTCACCAACAGCCACTGGCGCCTGAGCCGCAAGGCCTTCTGCGAGACGCTTGCGGTTGAGCACCTGCTGCTGATCAACGACTTCACCGCCATGGCCCTGGGCATGACCCGCCTGGAAGACGGCGAGTTCAAGACCGTGTGCCCCGGCACCCCCGACCCTGAGCGCGCCGCCGTAGTCATCGGCCCGGGCACCGGGCTGGGCGTGGGCACCCTGCTGAACCTGGGCGAGCAGCGCTACATGGCCCTGCCTGGCGAGGGCGGCCATGTCGACCTGCCGGTGGGCAACGCCCGCGAAGCACAGCTGCGCCAGCACATCCAGGACGAGATCGGCCATGTCAGCGCCGAGACCATCCTCAGTGGTGGCGGCCTGCTGCGCCTGTACCAGGCGGTGTGCGCGGTCGACGGCCATGCAGCGACCCTGGCCACCCCTGCGGCCATCACCTCGGCGGCGCTGGCCGGCGAGCCGGTGGCGCTGGCGGTGATCGAGCAGTTCTGCCGCTTCCTGGGCCGCGTGGCCGGCAACAACGTGCTCACCGTCGGCGGTCGCGGCGGCGTGTACATCGTCGGTGGCGTGATCCCGCGGTTCATCGAGCTGTTCCTGGCCAGTGGCTTCGCCGACAGCTTCGCCGACAAGGGTTGCATGAGCGAATACTTCCAGGGCATTCCCGTCTGGGTTGTGACCGCCGAGTTCTCGGGGCTGATTGGCGCCGGTGTGGCCTTGCAGCAAGCACGGGGGTAGGCGTTTAATCTGCGTTTATTGATCGGGCGTCTCGACCCGACGCTGGACACAAGGACGCAGCACGTGACCACTGCCGGCAAAACGATCCTCCTGGTCGACGACGACCAGGAAATCCGCGAACTGTTGGACACCTACCTCACCCGTGCCGGCTTCACCGTGCGCACCACGGGTGACGGCCAGCAATTTCGCCAGGCCTTGAACGAGGCCCCGGCGGACCTGGCTATCCTCGATGTCATGCTCCCCGACGAAGACGGCTTCAGCCTGTGCCGCTGGGTGCGCCAGCACCCGCGTCAGGCGCAGATGCCGATCATCATGCTCACCGCCAGCTCCGACGAGGCCGACCGGGTCATCGGCTTGGAACTGGGCGCCGACGACTACCTGGGCAAACCGTTCAGCCCGCGCGAGCTGCAGGCGCGCATCAAGGCCCTGCTGCGCCGCGCGCAGTTCGGCCAGGAGCGCGGCGGCGAAGTGGTAGCGTTCGACGACTGGCGCCTGGACATGATCAGCCACCGGCTGTTCCACACCGACGGCGAGGAAGTGTTCCTCTCGGGCGCCGATTTCGCCCTGCTCAAGCTGTTCCTCGACAACCCCCAGCAGATTCTCGACCGCGACACCATTGGCAACGCCACCCGTGGCCGCGACCTGATGCCCCTGGACCGCATCGTCGACATGGCCGTGAGCCGCCTGCGCCAGCGCCTGCGCGACACCGACAAACCGCCCCGGCTGATTCGCACCGTGCGCGGCAGTGGCTACCTGCTGGCGGCCAACGTTGTCACGGCTTAAGCGCCTGGTGCCGCGCTCGCTGCTGGGGCGCATGCTGCTGCTGACCCTGCTGGTGGTGCTGCTGGCGCAGGGGCTGTCGAGCCTGATCTGGGTCTCGCAGCTGCGTGCCACCCAGCTCGAAGGCCTGGTCACCAGCGCGCGCAGCCTGGCCCATTCCATGTCGGCCAGCGTCAGCTATTTCCGCTCGCTGCCACTGGCCTACCGGCCCATGGTGCTGGACCAGCTGCGCAGCATGGGCGGCACACGCTTCGTGGTGTCGCTCAACGACCGCCCGCTGGACATGCGCGTGCTGCCCGCCACCCAGCGCAAGACTGCGGTCATCGACGCCGTCGATGAGGTGCTGCACGAAAGCCTGGGCTCGCAGATGGACATTTCCGTGCAGTTCGTCAGCCCCCAGGACCTGCGCATCTTCAACAGCGGCCTGGCCCTGGACGAGCTGCCGCGCTCGTGGGCGCACTATTCCCTGACCCTGGAACCGGTGAACCCGCCGGTGCTGGTGACGCAGATCCGCCTGGGCGAGGGTGAGTGGCTGTACATCGCCTCGCTGCTGCCCGAGCCCTACACCAGCCTTGAGGAGGAAGGCCTGCCGGCCCAGCAGTGGTGGTTCATTTTGCTCACCAGCTCGTTCCTGCTGCTGTTCATCGGCCTGCTGGTGCACTGGCAGAGCCGCCCGCTCAAGCGCCTGGCCCGCGCCGCCCGGGAGCTGTCCCTGGGCGCCGAGCCCGAGGAGCCGGAAGTGGAGGGCGGCGGCAGCGAAGTCATCGAAGTGAGCCGCGCCTTCACCGCCATGCGCGGGCGCATCAGCCGCTACCTGACCGAGCGCAGCCAGCTGTTCAGCGCCATCTCCCACGACCTGCGCACGCCCATCACGCGCCTGCGCCTGCGCGTGGAACTGCTGGAAGACGACCCCTTGGCCGCCAAGTTCACCCGTGACCTGGACGAACTGGAGCTGCTGGTCAAAGGCGCCCTGCAGTGCGTGAAAGACACCGACATCCACGAGAACATCGAACCGGTGGACCTCAACCATGTGCTTGACTGCCTGATCGAGCCCTTCGTGGCCCCCGAAGGCAACGGCCGCGTGACCCTGCACGGCGGCGCGTGGAAGGCCTACCCGGGCAAGCCGCTGGCGCTGAAGCGCTGCATGGGCAACCTGATCGACAACGCCCTCAAATACGGCGAACGGGCGCACCTGCACGTGGAAGACAACGCCCGGGCCTTCATCCTCCACGTCGACGACGAAGGCCCGGGCGTGCCGGCGCAGCGCCTGGAGAAAGTGTTCGAACCGCACTTCCGCCTGTCCGGCAACCAGCATGGCTATGGGCTGGGGTTGGGCATTGCGCGCAACATCGCGCACAGCCACGGCGGCGAAGTGAGCCTGCAGAACCTGCCCGAGCGGGGGTTGCGGGTAACCCTCTACCTGCCCCGCACCTAACCCGTAGCCGCTGCCGCAGGCTGCGCTGGCCCTATGCCCCAAGGGAAATCTCCAGGGTTCACGCCGGCCAGCGCAGCCTGGCGGCAGCGGCTACGGGACGTCGCCTGCCCACCCAATCGGTTGACCTGCACCACCGCCATCCCTATCCTCTGGCCCGTCACGGCACATCCGTGATGGGGTTTGACGGCTCCGATTCATCACTAAGAAACACCGCATGCCGCGTTTAGTGGCGGCTGCGCGTGGGGCACCTTCGCGTGCGCCGGGTTTCTTGGTAACCGGGCCGTGTGGGTGATCAATTGATCAATCACAGAGAACAAACCATGCAAGATGATGAAACCCTGCTTACCCAACATCTCCCTTTCTGCCCAGGCGCCGACGGCGCTCCGCTGTTCAGCGTGCAACCGGGTGTGCCCATCCATCTGGCACTGGCCCAGGCGAGCGTGTTCTTCGGCTGCGCCGAGCGCCTGTCGGCCGAGAATTGTGACGCTGACCTGCAGTTGAGCCGATCCCTTGGGGTGGTTACCGCGCAGTTGGTGCCGATGGGTAGGGCGTTGGTTGATGCCTCGATCACCAGCGTCGAGCGCTGACATGTAGCCGCTGCCGCAGGCTGCGCTGGCCCTATGCCCCGCTGGAGATCTCCAGGGTTCACGCCGGCCAGCGCAGCCTGGCGGCAGCGGCTACGGTGCGCCGTCTGCGAGCGCCGTTTGCACGGCGCGACCCGGCCTTGCGGCCGGTGCTACAGGTACCGGCGCCAAACCTGTAGCACCGGCCGTTAGGCCGGGTCGTGCGGCCGCCGCATAACCCTGTGACATTTGGTTACCCGCCCCGCGCCATCCGTTGTTTAGACTCACTCCACCACAATAAAAAAACCAAGGCACTCCCATGGACAGGCTGCACCTGGACTTCAACAGCTGGCTCAACACCCCCGCCCATCACCACTGGCTGGCCGCCGAAGGCCTGCGTTTGCTGGACTTTGCCCGCGCTTCGCGGCTGCCCGAAGGCTTCGGCCACCTGGATGAACGCGGCTGGCTGCCCGATGCGCCGGCGCAAACGCTGATCACCGCCCGCATGACCCACAGCTTCGCCCTGGGCGCCCTGCAAGGCCTGCCCGGCTGTGCGCCGCTGGTGGACCACGGCCTGGCCGCGTTGAACGGTTGCCTGCGCGACGCCGACCAGGGCGGCTGGTACGCCGTGGCCCACGCCGCCGACGGCGACCTGGGCAAGGCCGCCTACCTGCACGCGTTCGTGGCCCTGGCCGCCAGCAGCGCGGTGGCGGCAGGCAGGCCCGGCGCCCAGGCGCTGCTGGACGAGGCCGTGGAGGTGATCCACACGCGGTTCTGGCACGAGGAGGAGGGCGCCATGCGCGAGTCCTTCGACCGCATCTGGAGCCGCGAGGAGGCCTACCGCGGCGCCAACAGCAACATGCACAGCGTCGAGGCGTTCCTCGCCCTGGCCGACGCCACCCACGACCCGCGCTGGCTGGAACGCGCCCTGCGGATTGCCGAGCGGGTGATTCACCAGCACGCGGCGCACAACCAGTACCGGGTGATCGAGCATTTCCACCCCGGCTGGGAAGCCGACCTTGAGTACAACCACGCCCGTCCCGACGACCCCTTCCGCCCCTACGGCAGCACCCCGGGGCATGCCTTCGAATGGGCGCGGCTGTTGCTGCACCTGGAAGCCGCGCTGCTGGACGCCGTGCGCCCGGCGCCCACCTGGCTGCTGACCGACGCCCGCGGGCTGTTCGCGCAGGCCTGCCGCACCGCCTGGCACGTCGATGGCGCGCCGGGGCTGGTGTACACCCTGGACTGGCAGGACCAGCCGGTGGTGCGCCAGCGCATGCACTGGGTCACCTGCGAGGCCATCGCCGCCTCGGCTGCGCTGCTGCGGCGCACCGGCGAGCACGGCTTTGAACAGTGGTACCGGGATTTCTGGGAGTTCGCCGCCGAGCACCTGCTGGACCGCGTGCACGGCAGCTGGCACCACGAACTGGACGAACACAACCGCCCTGGCGCCAAGGTCTGGGCCGGCAAGCCCGACCTGTACCATGCGTTGCAGGCCGTGCTGTTGCCGCGCCTGCCGCTGGCGCCCAGTCTGGCCTGCAGCCTGGCAAAAGTGGGCGGGCAGCACATTGTCACCGGCTGGTGACAATTGTGCATCGCTTCGTTACCTGGCGTACTAACTACCCTGTTTACACTCCATCGCAGCGCAAGCATCAGACTTGCAATGCATAACAACAAAAAAAGGGAATCCGATGAACGCGATCAATCGCCTCGCCGCTGTCATTTCGCTTGCCACCCTGTTTCCTTTCGCCGCCCACGCTGCCGATTCCAAAGGCACCGTGGAAGTAGTGCACTGGTGGACCTCCGGGGGTGAAGCCAAGGCTGTGGGTGTCTTGAAACAACTGGTCGAGAAAGACGGCTACACCTGGCAAGACAGCGCTGTCGCCGGTGGTGGTGGCGCCGCCGCCATGACCGTGCTGAAAACCCGTGCGGTGTCGGGCAACCCGCCGTCTGCCGCGCAGATCAAGGGCCCGGACATTCAGGAATGGGCTTCCCTGGGCCTGCTGACCAACGTCGACGACGTGGCCAAGGCCAACAACTGGGACAAGCTGCTGTCCAAAACTGTCTCCGACACCATGAAATACGAAGGCCACTACGTGGCCGTGCCGGTGAACATCCACCGCGTCAACTGGCTGTGGGTGAACCCGGAAGCCTTCAAGAAGGCCGGCATCGCCAAGGCCCCCACCACCCTGGAAGAACTCTACGCCGCCGGCGACAAGCTCAAGGCCGCAGGCATCATCCCGATCGCCCACGGTGGCCAGCCGTGGCAGGACAGCACCGTATTCGAAGACATGGTGCTGAGCATCATGGGCGCCGACGGCTTCAAGAAAGCCTTCATCGACCAGGACGAGGCCACCCTCACTGGCGCGCAGATGACCAAGGTGTTCACCGAGCTGAAGAAACTCAAGGGCTACATGGACCCTGACGGCGCGGGTCAGGACTGGAACCTGGAAGCGGCCAAGGTCATCAGCGGCAAGGCCGGCATGCAGATCATGGGCGACTGGGCCAAGAGCGAGTGGAGCGCGGCAGGCAAGAAAGCCGGCAGCGACTACGAGTGTGTGCCGTTCCCGGGTACCCAGGGCAGCTACACCTACAACATCGACTCCCTGGCCATGTTCAAGCTGGCCAAGAAGAACGACACCCCCGGCAACAACGCTGCGCGTGACGACCTGGCCAAGGTCGCCCTGGAGCCCGAATTCCAGTACGTGTTCAACCAGAACAAAGGCTCGATCCCGGTGCGCAATGACCTGGACATGAGCAAGTTCGACAGCTGTGGCCAGGCCTCGGCCAAGGACTTCGCCGAAGCCGACAAGGCCGGCAAGCTGGAACCGAGCATGGCGCACAACATGGCTACCTCGCTGGCAGTACAGGGCGCGATCTTCGACGTTGTCACCAACTTCATGAGTGACAAGAACGCCGATCCGGCCAAGGCCGCCAAGCAACTGTATGCGGGCATCTCGTCGGCCAAGTAACACCGACGGATAACGCGTCCGATACCTGCGCCGGGGTTCCCCCTCCCCATCCCCCGGCGCAGGGATTCGGTGCCGATTGACCTTTACCCTGGATGTTCCCGATGAGCTCTGTGGCTGTGTTCAGCAAGGCCTCGCCGTTCGACGCGCTGCAACGCTGGTTACCCAAAGTGGTGCTGGCGCCTAGCATGCTGCTCGTGCTGGTCGGTTTCTATGGCTATATCTTCTGGACCTTTTTGCTGTCCTTCACCAATTCCACCTTCATGCCGACGTACAGCTTCGTCGGCCTGCAGCAATACGCGCGCCTGCTCGACAACGACCGTTGGTGGGTGGCGAGCAAGAACCTGGCGGTGTTCGGTGGCTTGTTCATCGCCATCAGCCTGGTGCTGGGGGTGTTCCTGGCGGTGCTGCTGGACCAGCGCATCCGCCGCGAAGGCTTCCTGCGCACCATCTACCTGTACCCCATGGCGCTGTCGATGATCGTCACCGGCACCGCCTGGAAATGGCTGCTCAACCCCGGCCTGGGCCTGGACAAGATGCTGCGCGACTGGGGCTGGGAAGGCTTCCGCCTGGACTGGCTGATTGACCAGGACCGCGTGGTGTACTGCCTGGTGATTGCCGCGGTATGGCAGGCCTCGGGCTTTGTCATGGCGCTGTTCCTGGCGGGTCTGCGCGGGGTCGACCAGTCGATCATCCGTGCTGCCCAGGTGGACGGCGCGAGCCTGCCCACCATCTACCTGAAGATCGTGTTGCCCAGCCTGCGGCCGGTGTTCTTCAGCGCCTTCATGATCCTGGCGCACATCGCCATCAAGAGCTTCGACCTGGTAGCGGCCATGACCGCGGGCGGCCCGGGCTACAGCTCGGACCTGCCGGCCATGTTCATGTATTCGTTCACCTTCAGCCGTGGCCAGATGGGCATCGGCTCGGCCAGCGCCATGCTGATGCTGGGCGCGATCCTGGCGATCCTGGTGCCGTACCTGTATTCGGAATTGAGGACCAAGCGCCATGACTAATGCCTATGGCAAATCCTCGCTCAGTTTCAGCCGCGTGGCCATCTACGCCACGCTGATCCTGGCGGCCGCCGTGTACCTGGTGCCGCTGGTGGTGATGCTGCTGACCAGCTTCAAGACCCCTGACGACATCCGCACCGGCAACCTGCTGAGCCTGCCCGAGGTGTTCACCGGCATCGGCTGGCTGAAGGCCTGGGACATCGTCGGCGGGTTCTTCTGGAACTCGGTGAAGATCACCGTGCCGGCCGTGCTGATCTCCACCTTCATCGGTGCCATGAACGGCTACGTGCTGTCCATGTGGCGTTTCCGCGGCTCGCAGCTGTTCTTCGGCCTGCTGCTGTTCGGCTGCTTCCTGCCGTTCCAGACCGTGCTGTTGCCGGCTTCGTTCACCCTGGGCAAGTTCGGCCTGGCCAACACAACCACCGGTCTTGTGATCGTCCACGTTGTATATGGGCTGGCTTTTACTACGCTGTTCTTCCGTAACTACTACGTCAGCGTGCCGGATGCGCTGGTCAAGGCGGCGCGACTGGACGGCGCGGGGTTCTTCACCATCTTCAACAAGATCCTGCTGCCCATGTCGATCCCGATCATCATGGTCTGCTTGATCTGGCAGTTCACCCAGATCTGGAACGACTTCCTGTTCGGCGTGGTGTTCGCCAGTGGCGACTCGCAGCCGATCACCGTGGCGCTGAACAACCTGGTGAACACCAGCACCGGTGCCAAGGAATACAACGTAGACATGGCCGCGGCAATGATCGCCGGCCTTCCAACACTGCTGGTGTACATCATGGCCGGCAAGTATTTCCTGCGTGGGCTCACCGCCGGCGCGGTCAAGGGGTAGAAACATGGCAACGCTAGAACTGCGCAATGTAATCAAGACGTATGGCGCCGGCCTGCCGGACACCTTGAAAGATATCCAGCTGAAGATCGATTCCGGCGAGTTCCTGATCCTGGTGGGGCCGTCGGGTTGCGGCAAGTCCACGCTGATGAACTGCATCGCGGGCCTTGAAAGCATCAGCGGTGGCGCGATCCTGGTGGACAACGCCGACATCAGCGGCATGAGCCCCAAGGACCGCGACATCGCCATGGTGTTCCAGTCGTACGCGCTGTACCCGACCATGACCGTGCGCGAGAACATCGCCTTCGGCCTGAAGATTCGCAAGATGTCGGCCGAGGCCATCGACGAGGAAGTGGCGCGGGTGTCCAAGCTGCTGCAGATCGAGCACCTGCTCAACCGCAAGCCGGGCCAGCTGTCCGGCGGCCAGCAGCAGCGCGTGGCCATGGGCCGGGCGCTGGCGCGGCGGCCCAAGATCTACCTGTTCGACGAGCCGCTGTCCAACCTCGACGCCAAGCTGCGGGTGGAGATGCGCACCGAAATCAAACTGATGCACCAGCGCCTGAAGACCACCACGGTGTACGTGACCCACGACCAGATCGAGGCCATGACCCTGGGTGACAAGGTGGCGGTGATGAAGGACGGCATCATCCAGCAGTTCGGCACGCCCAAGGAAATCTACAACGACCCGGCCAACCTGTTCGTGGCCAGCTTCATCGGCTCGCCGCCGATGAACTTCATTCCCCTGCGCCTGCAGCGCAAGGACGGCCGCCTGCAGGCGCTGCTGGACAGCGGCCAGGCGCGCTGCGAGCTGCCGCTGGCGATGAACGATGCGGGCCTTGAGGACCGCGAAGTGATCCTGGGCATGCGCCCCGAGCAGATCGTGCTGGCCGGCACCGAGGCCAATGGCCTGCCGACCATTCGTGCCGAGGTGCAGATCACCGAGCCGACCGGCCCCGACACCCTGGTGTTCGTCACGCTCAACGGCACCAAGGTCTGCTGCCGCCTGGCCCCGGACGTGGCGCCACAGGTGGGGGAAACACTGAATCTGCAATTCGATCCGGCCAAGGTGTTGTTGTTCGACGCCAAGACCGGCGAGCGCCTGGGGGCGGTGGGGCGTGCACAAGCACCCGTGGCGGGCGACAACGTCGCCCAGTTCAAGGGCCGCTGAATTCGTGCCGGGCGGCCTGTCGCCCGGTAACACCGATTTACACCGCGTTTAATCAACAGCCAATAACAATAAGACGAGGAAGCAAGGGATGAAAAAGCGCATGAATACCAAGTTGGCACGCAATCGTTTGTTGCAGATTTCAGTGCTCAGCGCACTGGGTCTGGCCACCAGCGCCCATGCGTACGACGCCTTCGACCCTGAATCGCCATGGATGCTCGGCGACTGGGGTGGCGAACGTACGGAGCTGATGAAAAAGGGCTATGACTTCACCCTGGAGTACGTGGGCGAAGCCGGCAGCAACCTGGGGGGCGGCTACGACAAGCACGTCACCGCGCGCTACAGCGACCAGTTCGCGCTGGGCGTGGACATGGACCTGAACAAGATCCTCGGCTGGCAGGACGCCGAGTTCAAGCTGACCGTCACCGAGCGTAGCGGCCGCAACATTTCCAACGACCGTATCGGCGACCCGCGCGCCGGCACCCTCAGCTCGTCCCAGGAAGTGTGGGGCCGGGGCCAGACCTGGCGCCTGACCCAGATGTGGTACAAGCAGAAGTTCTTCGACGGTGCGTTGGACGTCAAGGTCGGCCGCTTCGGCCCGGGCGAGGACTTCAACAGCTTCCCGTGCGACTTCCAGAACCTGACCTTCTGCGGCTCGCAGGTGGGTAACTGGGTGGGTGGCATCTGGTACAACTGGCCGGTCAGCCAGTGGGCCGGCCGCATCAAGTACAACATCACCCCCGAGTGGTACGCGCAGGTGGGTGCGTTCAACCAGAACCCGTCGAACCTGGACCGCAACAACGGCTTCAAGCTCAACGGCAGCGGCACCAAGGGCACCCTGTTGCCGGTGGAGTTGGTGTGGACCCCGCAGGTCAACGGCCTGCCAGGCGAATACCGCCTGGGTTACTACTACAGCAGCGCCAACGCCGACGACGTCTATGAAGGCGCCGACGGCCAGCCACAACCTGTCTCGGGCACCTACAAGGAGCACAACGGCAAGCACGGCTGGTGGATCGTGGCGCAGCAGCAACTCACCACCCACAACGGTGATGCCAGCCGCGGCCTGAACGTGTTCGCCAACTTCACCGTGCACGACAAGGCCACCAACTACATCGACAACTACCAGCAGGTAGGCCTGGTGTACAAAGGCCCGTTCGATGCACGTCCCAAGGATGACATCGGCGTGGGCATCGGCCGCATTCACGTCAACGACGACGCCCAGGCCCGTGCGCGCCTGGTCAACCAGCTGAGCGGCATCGAAGACTACGACAACCCGGGCTACCTGCCGGTGCAGAGCACCGAGTACGACGCCGAGATCTACTACGGCTTCCACGTCACCAACTGGCTGACCGTGCGCCCGAACCTGCAGTACATCAAGCACCCAGGCGGTGTGGATGAAGTGCAGAACGCGGTGGTGGCTGGCCTGAAACTGCAAACCAAGTTCTAACCGCGTAACGGTGGCCGCTGCTGCACCCGTAGCAGCGGCCACCAGGCCGCGTCACGACCACCGCGTTGCCCCAGGACGCGGCCGGCGGCCGCTGCCACGAGTATCGTGTGAGACCATGCGGCAAAAAGCTCGGCGAAAATTCGGTGTATATCGGTAAGATAGCGCTACCTCTAACAATATCAGCCGTACCCAGGTGAGCTTTCACGCCGTGTCCAGGATTTCTACTGTCATGCACGACCACCCGCTCCAGCGCTTCTTCAAATCGCAGCGGCCCCGGCCTACCTTCGAATGGGAGCGTTTTCAGCAACGTGACGTGCTGGTCATCGACCATCCCAAGTGCCAGGCGGTGTTCAGCCGCCAGGGTGCGCAACTCCTGCATTTCCGCCCCCAGGGGCAGAAGCCGTGGCTGTGGTGCTCGGCCCACTGGCCCCAGGCCGGCGCCATTCGTGGCGGCGTGCCGGTGTGCTGGCCGTGGTACGGCCGCCATCCCAGCGAAGGCATGTGGCCGGCCCATGGCTGGGGGCGCCTGGTGGATTGGAAGCTGCACGCCAGCAGCGAGGACGAGGAGGGCGTGACCCTGCACTGGCGCCTGCTGCTGTGCGACTGGCAGGTGGACCTGCACGCCCGCCTGGGCGACCAGATGGAGCTGCGCCTGAGCACTGAGCACCAGGACAGCGAGCCCTGCCAGCTGAGCCACGCGTTGCTGGCCTACTGGCGCATCGGCGATGTGAACGAGGTGAGCCTGGCGGGGCTGGAAGGCGTGCAGAGCTACGACAAGCTCAGCCGCAAGACCACCACCCACAAGGGCGAACTGGAAGTGACCGGCGCCTGCCAGCGAGTGTTCAGCGGCGCCAACCAGGTGCAGCTGCAGGACCGCGCCTGGGCGCGCAAGCTGGCGATTCATACCGCCGACAGCGACGACACCGTGGTGTGGCACCCCGGTTCACGGCCGCTGATGGGCGTGGCGGGCAATGAAAGCCAGGGTTTCCTGTGCGTGGAAGCCACCAGCGGCAGCCAGGACAACCTCAGCCTGGCGCCCGGCGAGAAAGCCCACATCAGCCTGCAGGCTCGCCTGCTCAACTAACGTAGCAGCTGTCTTGTGGGAGCTGGCTTGCCAGCGAGCTTTTAGGGCCTCAACAGCTCGCTGGCAAGCCAGCTCCCACACCCGGTTACTCATCCATGGGATAGCGGCTAGCGTTCAGGCTTTCCTTGATCTTGCGCAAATGCGGCTGGAAGTCCGCGCCGCGACGAAGGGTCATGCCGGTGGCCAGTACATCGAGTACGGTTAACTGAATGATCCGCGAAGTCATCGGCATATAGATGTCGGTGTCTTCGGGCAGCGGAATGTGCACGCTCATGCTGCAGGCCTTGGCCAGGGGCGAGTCCTTGGCGGTCAGGCCCAGCACCGAGGCGCCGTTCTCCCGCGCCACGCGGGCCACCTCCACCAGCTCGCGGGTGCGGCCGGTGTAGGAAATAATCACGAACAGTTCACCGGTGTGCGCCACCGAGGCCAGCATCCGCTGCATCAGCACATCGGCATGGGCCGACACGGCCAGGTTGAAACGGAAAAACTTGTGCTGGGCGTCCAGCGCCACCGGCGCCGAGGCGCCCAGGCCAAAGAAGTGGATCTGCCGGGCCTGGATCAACATGTCCACGGCGCGGCTAATCAGCTGCGGATCCAGTTGCTGGCAGGCACTGTCCAATGATGCAATGGCGCTGCCAAAAATCTTCTGGGTGTACGCGGCCGGATCGTCGTCGGCTTCCACGGCGCGGCTGACATAGGCAGCGCCGCTGGCCAGGCTCTGGGCCAATTGCAATTTCAGCTCGGGGTAGCCGCTGACGCCGAACGAACGGCAGAACCGGTTGACCGTCGGTTCGCTGACCGAGGCGGCCTGGGCCAGCGCGGCAATGCTGAAGCGGGTGGCTTGCTGGGGGTTGAGCAGGATGACTTCGGCGACCTTGCGTTCAGCCTTGTTCAGCTCTTCGAGGCGGCTCTGGATCTGCTCCAGGAGATTGCGCACGCGGTCCATGTTATGTCCTTGGGTCGAGGATGCAGCCAGTACAGCTGTCTGGCGCGGCTGTATTCACGGGTGGCCTATCGTACTGAGGGCTAGGTGCGATCACCACTCGAATCTGATCTACCGGGAAAATGTTGTGTTTATTACTACATTTTCCCTTGAATGGTGCCTTGAAAAAAGGTATTTCTAGTCTAACTTGATAAAAGAACAAACATCATGCCTTCGACTTCCGTAGAACCCTGCACTTTTGCCTTGTTCGGCGCCCTGGGCGACCTGGCACTGCGCAAGCTGTTCCCGGCGCTCTACCAGCTTGATCGAGCCGAACTGCTGCACGCTGACACCCGCATCCTGGCGCTTGCCCGTGAGCCGGGTACGCCGCAGCAGCACCTGGCCAATATCGAGGAACACCTGCGCCTGTTCGTTGCCAAGGCACAGATCGAGCCAGAAACCCTGGACCGCTTCCTGGCCCGGGTGACCTACGTGCATGTCGATTTCATGAATGAGGCTGACTACGTCAACCTCGCCGAACAGGTAGGGCCCAGCGAGCAGCTGATCGCCTACTTCGCTACCCCCGCGGCCGTGTACGGCGCCATCTGCGAGAACCTGCACAAGGTCGGCCTGGCCGACCGTGCCCGCGCGGTGCTGGAAAAGCCCATTGGCCACGACCTGGTGTCGTCGCGCCGGGTGAACGACGCCGTGGCGCAGTTCTTCCCCGAGAACCGCATCTACCGTATCGACCACTACCTGGGCAAGGAAACGGTGCAGAACCTGATTGCCCTGCGGTTCGCCAACAGCCTGTTCGAAACCCAGTGGAACCAGAACTACATTTCCCACGTGGAAATCACCGTGGCTGAGGAAGTCGGCATCGAAGGCCGTTGGGGCTACTTCGACAAGGCCGGCCAGCTGCGCGACATGATCCAGAACCACCTGCTGCAGCTGCTGTGCCTGATCGCCATGGACCCGCCTGCCGACCTGTCGGCCGACAGCATTCGCGACGAAAAGGTAAAAGTGCTCAAGGCCCTGGCGCCGATCAGCGCCGAAGGCCTGACCACCCAGGTGGTGCGTGGCCAATACATCGCTGGCTACAGCCAGGGCAAGCCCGTGCCGGGCTACCTGGAAGAAGAGAATTCCAACACCCAGAGCGACACCGAGACGTTCGTCGCCCTGCGTGCCGACATCCGCAACTGGCGCTGGGCCGGCGTGCCGTTCTACCTGCGTACCGGCAAGCGCATGCCCCAGAAGCTGTCGCAGATCGTCATCCACTTCAAGGAACCGCAGCACTACATCTTCGCCCCCGAGCAGCGCCTGCAGATCAGCAACAAGCTGATCATCCGCCTGCAGCCGGACGAAGGCATTTCCTTGCGCGTGATGACCAAGGAGCAGGGCCTGGACAAAGGCATGCAACTGCGCAGCGGGCCGTTGCAACTGAACTTCTCCGACACCTACCGCAGCGCGCGCATCCCCGATGCCTACGAGCGGTTGTTGCTGGAGGTGATGCAGGGCAATCAGAACCTGTTTGTCCGTAAAGATGAAATCGAATATGCGTGGAAATGGTGCGACCAGTTGATCGCCGGCTGGAAAAAGTCCGGTGATGCGCCCAAGCCGTACGCGGCGGGCTCCTGGGGGCCGATGAGCTCCATCGCACTGATTACCCGCGATGGGAGGTCCTGGTATGGCGATATCTGAACTCAAACTGCCAAGCGAAGTGGTTCCACGTGACTTCGCCAGTGCAGCGCTGCTGGCCGAAGGCCTGGCAGCCCATGTGGCCGAACAACTGCGCGGCGCCATCGAGCGCCAGGGTGTCGCTACCCTGGTGGTCTCCGGCGGCCGCAGCCCGGTGATGTTCTTCCAGTGCCTGGCGCGCCAGGCACTGGACTGGTCGAAAGTGGTCATCAGCCTGGCTGACGAGCGCTGGGTGCCGGTGGAACACGCCGACAGCAACGCCGGCCTGCTCAAGCGCTACCTGCTGGTAGGCGCGGTGGCCAAGGCGCGTTTCGTCAGCCTGTACAACCCGGCCCAGAACCTGGAGCTGGCGGCGCAGGAAACCGACTCGCTGTTGGCCGAGCTGCCGGCGATCGACGTGCTGGTGCTGGGCATGGGCGACGACGGCCACACGGCCTCGCTGTTCCCCAACAGCCCGAACCTGGCCGAGGCGCTGGAGCCTGCCGGCAGCCGTCGCTGCCTGCCGATGCTGGCGCCGACCGTGCCGCACCAGCGCCTGACCATGAGCCGTGCCCTGCTGGCCAGCGCCCGCTACACCGCGCTGTCGCTGCAAGGGGCGGGCAAATTGAACACGTTGCGCGACGCGCTGGCGGGCGACGACGTTGCCCAGATGCCGGTGCGCGCGTTCCTACACTCCCCACTGGATATCTACTGGTGCCCCTGAGCCAAGGATCAGCCGCTATGACGACACTCGAAAAACAACAACTGGTGCAAAACCGCATGGCGGATAAAGTCGCCCTGATCGACAAGCTGGCCGCCAAGGCGAAGATTCTTCCGGTGATTACCATCGCCCGTGAAGAAGACATTCTGCCGTTGGCGGACGCCTTGGCGGCCGGTGGCCTGACTGCACTGGAAGTGACCCTGCGCTCGGAGCTGGGCCTGAAGGCCATCCAGATCCTGCGCCAGGAACGCCCCGAGTTGATCGTCGGCGCGGGCACCGTGCTGGACCGCCACATGCTGGCCGCCACCGAAGCTGCCGGTTCGCAGTTCACCGTGACCCCGGGCGTGACCCAGGACATGCTCGAAGCCGGCGTTGAAAGCCCGCTGCCGCTGCTGCCGGGTATCAGCAGCCCGTCGGAGCTGATGATGGGCTACGCCCTGGGCTACCGCCGCTTCAAGCTGTTCCCGGCGGAAGTCAGCGGCGGCGTGGCGGCCATCAAGGCCTTCGGCGGCCCGTTCCCGTCGGTGCGCTTCTGCCCGACTGGCGGCGTAGGCCCGGCGAACCTGAAAAACTACATGGCCCAGCCCAACGTGATGTGCGTGGGTGGTTCGTGGATGCTGGAAAGCGCCTGGATCAAGAACCGCGATTGGGCACGCATCCAGGAGTGCACCGCCGAGGCGCTGGCCCTGTTCGACTGAATTTGTTGCTTGCTGTTGATTGTTTTACGGCTTTGGGGGGCGCTTGGTCGGCGCCCCCTTTTTTTTGCCTACGTTTTTTACCTGCGTTTTTTGCCCGATCAGTGCTTCGGCGCAGGGCGGTTGTGTTTCTTGCGCAAGGGCTCCAGCAGGTCGCTCAGGCCGTTGTGGTCAATTTCCTGCATCAGCGCCAACAGGCCCGCCCAATTCCCCTTTGGGAAAGCCTTCGCGGGCGAACCAGTTCAGGTAGGGCCCGGGCAAGTCGGCGATGATGCGCCCCTTGTATTTGCCGAAGGGCATTTCACGGGTAATCAATAATTCAAGTTTTTCCGGGTTCATGGATGGTAAATACCGGGGTGCAAAACAACGGTGAACAGAGTTGCATTCTGCATGAAGGCCAACGGCTGTTTCATGCAGAACGCGGTGTGGTGTCAATTCTGTAAAATCATAACTCGTTGAATTTAAACGATTTAATTAAATAAAAAAGATGGCACGAAGTCTGCGATATACCTCTGTAACCTTTCAACCCAGAGGGAATCGAAAATGTCTAATCCAACCAAAGAAGTTATCTCGGTACTCAACGACCTGATTCAGACCAGCAAGGATGGCCAGGAAGGTTTCAAGACCTGTGCGGAAGATATCAAGAATCCTGAGCTGAAGGCATTGTTCGTCAAGCGTTCCCAGGAATGCGCCCAGGCCGCAGGCGAACTGCAACAGGAAGTTCGTGCGCTGGGTGGTGATCCCGAAGACTCCACCAGCGTGGCCGGCGACCTGCACCGCCGCTGGGTGGACGTGAAGTCGGTGTTCACTGGCAAGGACGAAGAAGCAGTGCTCAATGAAGCCGAGCGGGGTGAAGACCACGCCATCAAGGCGTACAAGGAAGCCCTGGCCAAGCCGCTGCCGGCCAATGTGTATGCCATCGTCGAACGTCAGTTCCACGGTGTGCAGCGCAACCATGACCAGGTCAAGGCGCTGCGCAATATCGCACGCGCCAGCTGATACCTGAGCAGCCCCCGAACGCCGGCCCCGTGCCGGCGTTTTTTTGCACCTGTAGCAGCGGCCGCAGGCCGCGTCCCCTCAGGCGACCGCCTTCTCGCAGAAGCCCACCTGGTTGCGGCCATTGGCCTTGGCCTGGTACAGCGCCAGGTCTGCCGCCGCCAGCAGGTCCTCCAGCTTCATGCCCGCCCGCGTGCGCCGGGTGCCCACGCCAATACTGACGGTCACCGGCTGGTCGTCGTCGGCGAACGGCGCCTGGCCCTCGATGGCGTTGCGGATGGTCTCGGCGATGATCAGCGCGCCATTGAGGTCGGTTTCCGCCAGCACCACCATGAACTCCTCGCCGCCGTAGCGCGCCGCCAGATCCGCGGGGCGGCGCACGCAGCCATGAATCACCTTGGCTACCCGTCGCAGGGCCTCGTCGCCACCGGGGTGGCCGTGGCGTTCATTGAAGGCCTTGAAGTGGTCGACATCGATCATCAACACCGACATGGGCTTGCCGCTGCGTTGTGAGCGTGCCCACTCGGTGCGCAGCGCGCGGTCCAGGCTGCGGCGGTTGGCCAGGCCCGTGAGGCTGTCGGTGGAGGCCAGGGTGGCCAGTTCGCGCTCGGCGCTGAGCCGCCGGCGCAGTTCGCGGCCCATCATCAGGCACAGCCACAGCAGCGCCAGGCACAGGGCTGCGGTAGCGGTGCCGACGAACAGCGCCGTGCGCCGCCACGAGGCGTAGACCTCTTCGGTGGACAGGGCGACGATCACCACCATGGGCAGTTGCCCCACCTTGGCGAAGATGTACAGGCGCTCCTTGTGGTCGAAGCTGGAGATGGAGACGAAGCTGCCGTTGCGCTCGCGCACCACGCGCTTGAAGTTGGGGCGCTGGCTGAAGTCCTGGCCGATCAGGTCCTGGCCAGGCACTTCCGGCTCGCGGGCCAGGAACAGCCCTTGCTCGCTGATCAGGTTGACGCTGCTGTCACGGCCGATGGTCAGGCGCTTGAACAGCTCGGCGAAGTAGTCCAGGCGCAGGGCGCCGGAGGCCACCCCGAGGAACTCGCCGCTGGGCGAGGAGATACGCCGGGCGAAGCTGATGCACCAGCCCAGGTTGCCGATGCGATCATGGAAGGGGTCGCTGATCTGCAGGCCGGCGTCGGGGTGGTCGCGCAGGTACTGGAAGTTGGGGCGGTCGCTGAAGTTGGCCTTGCGTGGCGGGTAGGCGCGCGAGTCGGCGACGATATCGCCCTGTGGCCCCAGCCACAGGATATCACCGCGGTAGGGGCCGGTAATGGCGGCGTCGAACAGCACCCGGTGCCGCAGGCTCTGCGGAATGCGTTGGTAGTCGGGATGCTGCGAGGCCTCGATCAGGCCCTTGAGTGACAGGTCGTAGAGTTCGACGTTGCGCTGCACGTCGATGTTGATCAGCTGCACGATGTTGTTCGCCGCCCGTGCGGCATCCCGTTCGGCGTTGGTATGTTCACGGGCCAGCAGGAACGTGACGATGGCAATGATGGCCAGGATCGTCAGCCCGCAGCCAATGTTCAGGTACCGCAGCGGGGCGCGGAGTTGCGGCCGCGAGGGTGGGTGGGAATGGCGCAAGATGGCGAACTCTGATCGGGTTTGTCGCCACGAACACGGGCGTGGGGCGCGCAAAGCGGCGGTATTCTAGGGGTGTGTATCAGAGCGGACAACCCGTCCGGCAGGATGATGGCAATTTGCCAGATGAACGGTTTGACTGAACAGTCAGACAATTTTCCTGATTTCTCAAGCCTTTCCGAGGTTTAGGCAGGAAACAAAAAGCCGGCATCAAGTGCCGGCTTTTTTATGAACAAACGTTTGATTAGAAGATGTTGATCGGGTAGTCGACGATTACGCGGTATTCGTCGGCGTTGTGGTCCACGGTCTTGTAGCCGTCGCCGCCACGGTTGGTGGCCCAGCGCAGGCGCACGCCCAGGTTCTTGGCCGGGCCTTCCTGCACCACGTACTTGAGATCGACGTCGCGTTCCCAGTGCTTGGCGTCCTTGCCGTCGGCGTTGTAGTAGTTGTAGCCCGAGTCCGCGTCCTGGGTAGCCTTGGTCAGGTCCATGGTGCCGCGGGTGTAGGACACTGCCGAGGTCAGGCCTGGCAGGCCCCAGCCGACGAAGTCATAGGCGTATTGCAGCTTCCAGGATTTCTCGCCCGGGGCGTTGAAGTCCGAGTACTGCTGCGAGTTGTCGAGGAAGATGCTGTCGCCGTCCTGGATATAGTCGAACGGCGTGTTGCCGTTGACCTTCTGCATCGACGCGGTCACCGTCTGGTGGCCCACGGTCACGCCCAGGTGCAGGCTGAAGGTGTTGTTGTCGATCGGGCCCAGCAGGGCCTGGCCGCTGTCTTCGGTGTGGTAGTAGTGGAAGCCGGGGTTCAGGCTGACCAGGTCATTGAGCGCCCAGGTGTAGTCCAGGTCGTAGTAGTACTGGTTCCAGATGTCCTTGAGCTGCGAGGCGTACAGGCTGGTGGTCACGCCCGGCAGGCCGGTGTAGGTGCCGCCGGCCCAGTCCATGTGCTTGCTTTCCTTGCCATCGGGCAGGGTGCCGTAGTAGGTGCCGATGCGGCCATTGCCGCTCTGGTTGAACAGCTTGTCGAAGCTGACCTGGCCCGCGTCCAGGGTCAGGTGGTCGATGCTGGTGTTGGTGGCCTCGAAACCGCGGAAGGTCATGGGCAGCATCCGGGTGGAGCCGCCGGCGATCACCGGGTTGTTGAGGAACAGGTCACCGGCACGGACGATGGTGTTGAACGCGCGCATTTTCACCGCGCCACCGGCCGAGGAGAACGAGCCTGGGGCGTCGCTGTACAGGTTGCCTTCCTTGTTGGTCGGCGACGTCGGCAGGATACTCGAGCCGCTGGTGCCGCCACCGCCGTCCAGTTTCAGGCCGAGCATGGCGTTGGCGTCGATACCGAAGCCCACGGTGCCTTCGGTGAAGCCCGACTGGAAGATGCCGATGAAGCCCTGGCCCCACTCCTTGCTGTCATTCTGGCCGTTGTGCCGATCATGGTTGAAGTAGTAGTTCTTCAAGTCCAGGGTCAGGCTGGAGCCGGCGATGAAGCCGTCCTGGTTGTTGGCCGCGGGGGCGTCGTCAGCGAACGCGGTACCGGACATCGTTGCAGCCAATGCAACGAACAAAGGGCTGAAGCGGAAAGTGGATTTCACTGTTTCTAAACTCCTTGGTAAATGTTTTTTAACTTTGGCAGTTGTTATTTTCATCAGCTCAGTTTTTTGTTGTGGGTAAAATCACGCGTAACTCTGTGTTTTCGCAAGACGAAAAAAAAGCCGCTGAAAGCAGCGGCTTTAAGATCAATCGCTTGGACAACCATCATCTAAGCAACGTCGAGGGAAAAGGGGTTCAATTCCAATTTCAGCTGTCCTTGGCGTCGCTCTGAGGCTTTACAGCCTGCGCCTGCTGAATATTCTGATGTTGCTGGGCCTTGAGCGCCACGGCCTCTTGATGCTGTTCGAAGTTGGCTTGAATAGCCGCGTTCCGCGCCGCGAAGGCTGGCGATTCTTCTGCCATGGCCAGCGGGGACAACATCAGGGAAGACAGGATAATAGCGCCGGCAATACCCAATGATTTGGACATTTTGGAAAACCTTCTTGCGTCTGCAAGTTCGTTGGTGTGCAACAAATATATAAAGCGAGGCGCCACGGAACAAGTGAAAATAAAGATAAGAGCCTTTACGAAACTTGTAACAGTGGCGCGCAATCAGGCGGGAAGGCTGATGCCAAAGGTGTTGGCGCCCTGTTCGCTGCGCACGAAAACGCTGCCACCGTGCATCAGCGCGATGGCCTTGACGATGGCCAGGCCCAGGCCATGGTTGGCGCCGCTGTTGCTGCGCGAGGCGTCCACCCGGTAGAAACGCTCGAACAGCTTGGGCAGGTGTTCCTGGGCAATGCCGGGGCCGGGGTTGCTGACTTCGATGTGCACCTGGTCGCCGTGGGGCGTGATGCGCACGTCGATCTGCTGGCCGGCGGCGGTGTGCTGTACGGCGTTGTTGAGCAGGTTGATCAGGGCACGGCGCAGGTGCGCGCGCTCGATGTGCACCTGGGCGTCGCCGCTCACGCGCACGCTGATTTGCGCGTCCTCGAGGATGAACTCCAGGTAGTCGACGGTGGTGGCCACTTCCTCGGCCAGGGAGCTGGCGGTCAGTTGCGTGGCCTTGCTGCCCTGGTCGGCGCTGGCCAGGAACAGCATGTCGTTGATGATGCTGCGCAGGCGCTCCAGCTCTTCGAGGTTGGATTGCAGCACCTCGAAGTAATGCTCGGCCGAACGGCCACGGGTGAGCGCCACCTGGGTCTGGCCAATCAGGTTGGTGAGCGGCGAGCGCAGCTCGTGGGCGACGTCGGCGTTGAACGCCTCCAGACGCCCGTAGGCCTGGTCCACCCGTTCCAGCGACGAGTTGAAGGCCATGACGAACTCGTTGAGCTCCGGCGGCAGCGGCGACAGTTGCAGGCGCCCGGACAGGCGCGGTGGCGCCAGCTTCTGTGCCTCGCGGGACAGGCTCACCAGCGGCCGCAGCCCCACCCGCGCCACCCAGTAGCCCAGGGCCGAGGCCAGCAGCACGCCCAGGGCGGCGAAGCTGATCAGGGCGATTAGCAGCGTGTGCTGGGTTTGCGAGAAGGTGTCGGTCTCGATGCCGGCCAGGAAGCGCAGCGGCGGCCGCTGGTCCACCGCCGGCAGGGCGTTCACCAGCACTTTCAGCGGGTAGGCGTGCTCGGCCAGCACCAGGTCGCGCTTGCCCGGCCTGCCCAGGGCGAAGTCGCGCACCTGCGGGTCGGGGTGGCCGTATTCGAAGGCCGGGTTGCCGCTGACCACCCAGAAATGCAGGCGCCGGTCTTCTTCTTCCAGCAGGTGCAGCTTGGCGACGATTTTCGCCCAGCGCTCGGGCGAGCCGTCGCGGGTCAGCACCGATTCCAGCACGCTGTAGCGCGCGTCCAGCTCGGCCTCGGGCAGCAGGCCCAGGCTCTTGTCGACCTGGCGGTACAGGGCCCAGCCGATCAACAGGAAGATGACCATCGCCACCAGGGTGAACAGTGCGCTGAGGCGCGCGGCGATGGAGTTAGTAATCACGCCGGCTCTCCAACACATAGCCCATGCCGCGGATGGTGTGGAGCAGTTTTTCCTCGAACGGCCCGTCGAGCTTGGCGCGCAGGCGCTTGATCGCCACTTCGACGACGTTGGCGTCGCTGTCGAAGTTGATGTCCCACACCAGCTCGGCAATGGCGGTCTTCGACAGGATCTCGCCCTGGCGTCGGGCCAGCACGCTGAGCAGCGAGAACTCCTTGGCGGTCAGGTCCAGGCGCTGGCCGGCGCGGCTGGCCTTGCGGCTGATCAGGTCGATCCACAGGTCGGCCACGCTGATCTGCACCGGTTCATGGCCGCCACTGCGGCGGGTCAGGGCCTGCAGGCGCGCCACCAGTTCCAGGAACGAGAAGGGCTTGCCCAGGTAGTCGTCGGCGCCTTCGCGCAGGCCGCGGATACGGTCTTCAACGCGCTCGCGGGCGGTGAGCATGATCACCGGGGTCTGCTTGCGCGCGCGCAGGGCGCGCAGCACGCCGTAGCCGTCGAGCCCGGGCAGCATCACGTCAAGGACGATCACCGCGTAGTCGCTTTCCAGTGCCAGGTGCAGCCCTTCGATGCCATCGGGGGCCAGGTCGACGGTAAAGCCTTGTTCGGTGAGGCCGCGGTACAGGTAGTCCGCGGTCTTTTCTTCGTCTTCGATAATCAGGATACGCATGGTCCGCTCTCAATGGCCGGCTGGCAGCGCCGCGGCAGGGGCCGCCTGGCGCCGATGGAACAGCCGCTCCAGCTGCAAGTATATGACTGGCGTGGTGAACAGTGTCAGTGCCTGGCTCACCAGCAGGCCGCCAACCACGGCCATGCCCAGGGGCTGGCGCAGCTCGGCGCCGGCGCCGAAGCCGAACATCAGCGGTAGGGCACCCAGCAGGGCCGCCAGGGTGGTCATGATGATGGGCCGGAAGCGCGTGAGGCAGGCCTTGAAGATCGCGTCGTGGGGCGACAGGCCTTCATGGCGCTGGGCCTCCAGGGCGAAGTCGACCATCAGGATGCCGTTCTTCTTGACGATGCCGATCAGCAGCACCAGGCCGATCAGCGCCATGATCGAGAAGTCCTGGCCGCACAGCCACAGCATGATCAGCGCGCCAAGGCCGGCCGAGGGCAGGGTGGAGATGATGGTCAGCGGGTGCACGAAGCTTTCGTACAGCACGCCGAGGATGATGTACACCGCCACCAGCGCCGCCAGGATCAACCACGGCTGGCTGGCCAGCGAGCTCTGGAACGCCTGGGCGGCGCCCTGGAAGTTGCCGGTGATGGAGGCCGGCATGCCGATCTCGCTCTGGGCGCGGTTGAGGATCTGCACCGCATCGCCCAGCGCCACCCCAGGGGCCAGGTTGAACGACAGGTTGGCGGCCGGGAACATGCCATCGTGGGCAATGGACAGCGGGCCGATGCTGGGCGCGTCGACCCGCGCCAGCGCCGACAGCGGCACCATTTCATTGGTCAGCGGCGAACGCAGGTAGAAGAAGTTCAGGCTCTCGGCCTTGCCGCGCTGGGCCGCGTCCAGCTCGAGCACCACCTTGTACTGGTTGGTCTCGGTCTGGAACTCGTTGATCTGCCGTTGGCCGAAGGCGTCGTACAGCGCCTGGTCGATGTCGGCGGCGCTGATGCCAAAGCGCGCGGCGGCGCTGCGGTCGATGCTGATGTGGGTGATGCTGCCGCCCAGCTGCAGGTCGTTGGACAGGTCGCGGAAAGCCGGCAGCGAGCGCAGTTTCTCGGTCAGGCGCTGGGCCCAGAGGTTCAGGGTAGGGCCATCGTTGCTCTTGAGCACGTACTGGTACTGGGCACGGCTGGGGCCGGAACTGAGGTTGATGTCCTGGCCGGCGCGCAGGTACAGGACGATGCCCGGCACCTTGGCCAACTGCGGGCGCAGGCGGTCGATGAACTCGCTGGCCGAGACATCGCGGTCGCCACGGTCTTTCAGGGCAATCCAGAAGCGGCCGTTGGCGATGGTCTGGTTGCTGCCGGTCACCCCCACCGAGTGGGAGTAGGCCTGCACGGCCGGGTCGGCACCGACGATCTTCGCCAGTTCCAGGTGCTTCTTGATCATGTCCGGGTAGGAAACGTCTGCTGCCGCCTCGGTGGTGCCGAGCACAAAGCCGGTGTCCTGGATGGGGAAGAAGCCCTTGGGAATGAAGATATAGCCGCAGATGGCCAGGCCTACTGACAGGCCGAAGATGCCCAGCATCAGCCGCTGGTGCGCCAGGGCCTTGCGCAGGTAGTGTTCGTAGCCGGCCAGCAGCCGCTCGCCGAAGCCGGGCCGGGCGTCGGCGTGGTGCACCGGGGCGCGCATGAACATGGCCGCAAGCGTGGGGGCCAGGGTCAGCGACACCACCACCGAGATGAGGATGGTGGAGGTGGCGGTCAGGGCGAATTCCTTGAACAGCCGGCCCACCACGCCACCCATGAACAGCAGCGGAATGAACGCCGCCACCAGCGAGAAGCTGATGGAGACCACGGTGAAGCCGATTTCGCCGGCGCCTTTCACCGCCGCCTCGCGCATGCCTTCGCCCGCTTCCAGGTGCCGGTGGATGTTCTCCACCACGACGATGGCGTCGTCCACCACGAAGCCCACGGCCACGACGATGGCCACCAGGGTAAGGTTGTTGAGGCTGAAGCCCAGCGCGTACATCAGCGCGAAGCTGGCCACCAGTGACATGCCCAGCACGCTGGAAACGATCAGCGTCGCCGACCATTGGCGCAGGAACAGCGCCATCACCGCCACCACCAGCAGCACGGCGATCAGCAGGGTGGTTTCCACCTCGTGCAGCGAGGCGCGGATGGTGCGGGTGCGGTCGATCAGCGTGGTGACCTGCACCGACGCCGGCATCATGGCTTGCAACCCGGGCATGGCGGCCTGCACCCGTTCCACGGTGTCGACGATGTTGGCGCCGGGCTGCCGGGTGATCACCAGGTTCAGGCCCGGCTGGTCGCCAGACCAGGCCTGCACGTAGGCGTTTTCCGAACCGTTGATGACTTTCGCCACGTCGGTCAGGTGCACCGGCGCGCCGTCCTTGTAGGAAATGATCACCTGGGAGTAGTCAGCCGGCTCGAACAGCTGGTCGTTGGCGGCGAAAGTGGAGACACTGGAGTCGCTGTACAGCGCGCCCTTGGCCAGGTTCAGGCTGGTGTTCTGCAGGGCCACGCGCACGTCGGCCAGGGTCAGGCCGATGGCCGCCAGCTTGTCGGCCGAAGCCTGCACGCGAATCGCCGGGCGCTGCTGGCCAGTGATGTTCACCAGGCCCACGCCTTCGATCTGGCTGATCTGCCGGGCCAGCAGCGACTCGGCGTAGTCGCTCAGTTCGGTGCCGGGCATTTGCGACGAGCTGATGCTGTAGATCAGCACCGGGCTGTCCGCCGGGTTGACCTTCTTCCAGGTGGGCAGGGTGGGCATGTCCTTGGGCAGCAGGCCGGCGGCGGTGTTGATGGCCGCCTGCACTTCCTGGGCAGCGGTGTCGATGCTCTTGCCCAGGGTGAACTGCAGGATCAGGTTGCTGGTGCCCAGGGCGCTGGTGGAGGTCATCTGGGTCATGCCGGGGATGGCGCTGAACTGCACCTCCAGCGGCGTGGCCACCGACGAGGCCATGGTCTGCGGGCTGGCCCCGGGCAGCGCGGCGCTGACCTGGATGGTGGGGAACTCGGCCTCGGGCAGGGGGGCCACGGCCAGGCGCGGGAAGGCGATGCAACCCAGCAGCACCAGGGCGAAGGTCAGCAGCAGGGTGGCCACCGGGTGGTCGATGCACCAGCCTGAAATGCCGCCGCGCACGCTCATGGCTGTGGCTCCACGGTGGTGTCGGCAACCGCTGGGGGTGGCTGCTTGACCACTTCGACGGTGCTGCCGGGCTTGAGCCGCGACTGGCCGTCGCTGACCAGAGTGTCGCCGGCGGCCACGCCGTCGATCACGGTCAGGCTGCTGTCCTGGTAAACCACCTTGACCGCCACCGACTCGACGCTGTTGGCTTTCACCCGGTAGACGAAGTGGTTGTCGACGCCGCGCTGCACCACCTGGGGCGGTACCACCAAGGCGTTGCGCAGCAGCTCGCTCTGCAGGCTGACGTTCACCAACTGGCCGGGCCACAGGGTCTGGCCCTTGTTGTCGAACTGCGCCTTGGCGCGGATGGTGCCGGTGGTGGCCGACACCTGGTTGTCGATCAGGCTCAGGTGGCCGGTGCCCAGCAAGGTGCCGTTGTCGCTGTCGCCATCGACGAAGGCCTTCACCTGGGCCGGCTCGCTGCCGTGCACCAGGGCCTGCAGGGTGGGCAGGCTTTGCTGGGGCAGGGCGAATTCCACGGCGATGGGGTCGATCTGGGTCACGGTGAACAGGCCCTGGGTGTCGGTCACGCGCAGGAAATTGCCTTCGTCGACGCTGCGAATGCCCACGCGGCCGGTCACCGGTGAACGGATCTGGGTGTAGGACAGCTGCACCTGGGCGGCGGCGATGCTGGCCTGGTCGCCCTCGATGGTGGCCTTGAGCTGGTCGACCAGCGCCTGTTGCTGGTCCAGGGTCTGGCGTGACACGCCATTGTCGACGCTCAGGTCCTTGTAGCGCTTGAGGTTGACCCCTGCCACCTGCAACTGCGCCTGGCTCTGGCCCAGTTGCGCCCGGGCCTGGTCGAGGCTGGCGCGAATGGCGCGGTCGTCAATGCTGGCCAGCAGGTCGCCCTGCTTGACCCACTGCCCTTCCTTGACCGCCAGTTTGGCGAGGATGCCGTCGATCTGCGGGCGCACGGTCACGCTTTGCAGCGACTGCACGGTGCCAATGCCGGTGAGGTACTTGGGCACGTCCTGGCGGCTGACTTGCACCACGCGTACCGGGATGGGCGCGGCGGCCGCGACCTTGTGCGCCGGCTTTTTCCAGTACCAGAGGGCGGCGCCCAGCAGGGCAATGATGATCAGGGCCAACAGCAGTTTTCTTGTTATCGGTGTGCGCATGCGGGTGAGACGCCGGGGTCGTGGGCAGGGAAGGGGGATTGCTTCTCTTTATATAGCGGCAATCGGGTCGCGAGCATGACGTGTCGCTGTCAGTTTTGTCAGGAAGGCGGTGCTGGTCCGCCACGGCCTTGCTCGTAATCTCGGCTTTTTCCTACAAGTAAAAGGGAAACGCCCAATAGCGGTAACTTTTTGATACCGAGACACTTGGTTACGTTTTGTCCACCTGCAGAGGTTGCCCTTGAATCGCCCCCACCTGGGTAAATGGTTGAACCCCGTTGCGCTCGTGCTGATGCCGCTGCTGTTGGTGGTGCTGCACTACCTGCCGGTGGCACCAGGCAGCAAGGCCTGGCTGGCCAGCCTGGGCGGCCTGGCGGTGTGCCTGGTGGCGCTGCTGCAGGACAACCCCTGGTTCAAGGCTTCGTTGTTCGCCAGCCTGTTGGCCAACGTGCTGTGCCTGGCGCTACTGGGCAGCAGCGACAGGCTGCAGCCCTGGCTGGACCTGGTGTACCGGTTTGTCTGGCTGTGAAGCTCAGGGCTTGCGCACGCTCATGATCGAGTCCCATTCGCTGACCTGGGCGCGCTGCTGTTGCTTGTCGAACAGGCATAGCTCGCGGCCCTGGCGGTTCTTCATGTGCGCCTGGGGGTAGCGGCCCTGCAACAGCAGGGCGCTGTAGCCGACGCTGTCGTCGAATTCGGCGGGGCGGCCCACGGGCTGGCTGTCCTTGAGTTGGCTGGCCGCCACGCAGGCGTCGATCACCTGCTGGTCGTGGGCAGCCCAGGCTTCATCGCTGGAGGCCTGGGCGGTGGCGCACAGGCACAGCAGCAGAAGCGCGGAAAAGCGGGTGGTAGTCATCGGTAGCCTCGTTGGCGAAAGCGCGAAGTATGACCCAGGGCCAAGGCCGGCTTGCGGCCAGCATTGTTACTGAATATAGCTACTGACTATAGCGGCGCACCTTGGCCATGCCGGCGCGGGCATAAAGCCTCAGCGCGTTGGCATTGTCAGCCAACAGGGTCAGGTCGACGAAGCCCTCGTCGCGGCGCCGGTAGGCGTTGAACAGGTCGTTGAGCAAGGCCAGGCCCAGGCCCTGGCGGCGGGCGTCGGGTTGCACGGCCAGGTGGCGGATGAAACTGCTGGTCCAGCCCATGGCGAACCCTGCCAGGCCGTCGGGGCCGTAGGCCAGCCGGCACAGGCGCGGGTCGAACTCGGGGTCGCTGGCCAGTTGTTCCAGCCAGGCCTGGGGCGTGCTGGTGGGTTCCAGTTGCTGCACGCTCAGCAGCAAGGCGTGGGCGGCTGCGGCAGCAGCAGGCTCCCAGGGCCGCAGTTGCACGCCGAGCGGCCACCGCACGGCGGCCTCGGCAATGCCCAGGGCCTTGCGCATCAGGATGCACTCGGCCATGGCGGTGTCAGTGGGGCACGCCGGCCACCGCGCGGGCGGCGCGGATCAGGCATTGGGTCAGCTCGGGCGACGAGAATTTAGTCAGCACGGCGTTGGCGCCGGCGGCCTGGGCCTTGTCGCTGTTCATCTTGCTGTCCAGCGAGGTGTGCAACAGCACGTAGAGGTCCTTGAAGTCGGGGGTTTCACGCAGGGTACGGGTCAAAGCGTAGCCGTCCATTTCCGACATTTCGATGTCCGACACCAGCACGTTGATCTGCTCGGCGGTGCCTTGCAGCTCCAGCAGGCGGTCGATGGCCTCGCGGGCGCTGCGCGCGGTGTGGCAGTCGATGCCCAGGTTGCGCAACGTCAGCAGCGACTGCTGCAGGGCCACCTGGCTGTCGTCCACCACCAGGATGTTGGCCTGGGCCAGCAGTTGCGCGTCTTCTTCGCTGAGCCGCTCGTGGCCGGCCTCGATGGGCGCAGGGGCGATGCCGTGGATGACCTTCTCGATATCCAGCACCTGCACCAGCGCGCCGTCCACCTGGGTGACCCCGGTGATGAACGACTTGACCCCGGCGCCGTAGGGCGGCGGGCGGATGTCGGTGGTCAGGCAGTGGACGATCTTGCTCACGCCCTGTACGTGCAGGCCCTGCTTGGAGCGGCTGATGTCGGTGACGATCAGGCAGCCGCCGCTGGGGTCCAGCAACGGCATTTCGCCGATGGCACGGCTGAGGTCGATCACCGACAGCGAGGTGCCGCGCAGGGTGGCCACGCCCTTCACGTGCGGGTGCGACTCCGGCAGGCGGGTCAGGGGCGGGCAGGGGATGATTTCACTGACCTTCAACAGGTTGATCGCCATCAACTTGCCGCTGCGCAAGGTAAACAGCAGGAGCGAGAGTGAATCTGCGCGGGCATTCTTGGACGACATGGGGACCTTCTCTGTCAGACCGGTTTCAATTCGATGCCAGGTTTATCGACCCGGCGCGGGCAGGCTTTAGGCCGGTGGGCGGTTGTTTGTCATCCTGGGGCTGCGTGGTGGCCGGGACGCGGCCCTGAGGGCGTAGCAGCGGCCGGCAGGCCGCGTCCGGGCGCCCCGCAGGGCTACTTCAAGCCCAGGCGACGGGCGAGGCGCGCCAGGTTGGCGCGGTCCAGGCCCAGCTCGCGGGCGGCGGCGGCCCAATTGTGCTGGTGGCGGGCCAGGCAGGCCTGGATCTGCTGGCGCTGGAACAGGTCGGTGGCCTGGCGCAGGTCGATGCCCGCTGCCACGGCGTCGTCGGGGATCAGCGCTGCGCTGCTGGGCGCGGCACGCAGGTCCAGGTCGGCGGCGGCCAGGGTGAGGATGTCCGGCCGCTTGCCCTGTTGCCCCAACGCCTTGAGCGCGGCGCGGCCGATCAGGTGTTCCAACTCGCGCACGTTGCCCGGCCACGGGTAGGCCAGCAGCGCGGCCTGGGCGTCGGCGCTCAGGCGCAGGCTGCCCAGGCCCAGGCGCGAGCGGTTCTGTTCCAGGAAATAACCGCTGAGCAGCAACACGTCATGGCCGCGCTCGCGCAGCGCCGGCACCTGCAGCGGGTACACGCTGAGGCGGTGGTAGAAGTCTGCCCGGTAGCGACCCTCGCGGACTTCCTCGGCCAGGTCCCGGTTGGTGGCGGCGATCAGGCGCACGTCCACCTGGTGCTCGCGGTCCGAGCCCAGGCGTTGCAGCTGGCCACTCTGCAGCACCCGCAGCAGCTTGGCCTGCACGCTCAGGGACAGCTCGCCCACCTCGTCGAGGAACAGGGTGCCGCCGTTGGCCAGCTCGAACTTGCCGAGCCGGTCGCTGGTGGCGCCGGTGAAGGCGCCGCGCACGTGGCCGAACAGTTCGCTTTCCACCAGGGTGTCGGGCAGCGCCGCGCAGTTGAGGCTGATCAGGGGCTGCCGGGCGCGCGGCGAGGCCTGGTGGATGGCCTGGGCCACCAGTTCCTTGCCTACCCCGGTTTCGCCGGTGATCAGCACGGTGAGGTCGCTGCCGCCCACCAGGCGGATTTCGTCACCCAGGCGTTGCAGCGCCGGGCTCTGGCCGATCATTTCATGGGGCTGCTGGCCGCTGGCCTGGCGGTAGACCTCGGCCCGCTGGTGCTCGTCCTCGGCGCGCATGGCCAGTTGGTCCATGCGTTCGGCCACGGTGACGGTGGCGGCGGCCATGCTGGCGAACGCCTCCAGGGCGTCCAGGTCCAGGCTGTCGAAGCGCTGCGGGTCCAGCGCGTCCAGGGTCAGCAGGCCCCAGGGGCGCTCCTCCACGAACAGCGGGCAGCCCAGGCAGTCGTGCACGTGCAGGTCTTCATGCAGGCCGTCCACCAGCCCGTCGTAGGGGTCGGGCAGGGTGGTGTCGCTGTCGAAGCGGGTGGGGCCGGGGTTGTTCAGCAGGATCTCGAAGCGCGGGTGTTCGCTGACCTTGAAGCGCCGGCCCAGGGTGTCGGTGCTCAAGCCGTCCACGGCCAGTGGCACCAGGCAATCGCCGTCCAGGCGCAACAGCGCGGTGGCATCGCAGGGCAGCAGGGTGCGCAGGCTTTGCAGCAGGCGGCGGTAGCGCTCGCGTTCGGGCAGGTCGCGGGACAGGTCGGAGACCAGTGGCAGCAGGGCAGTGAGCAGCGGTTTTGCAGTCATAATGACCTCGTGTAGTCATAATGACTGTAGTTGGTTGTGGTCATTTTGACCATGTCTTTTATTAAGTTATTGATTTTTATGGATAAAATAGTTGGCATGAAGCGTGAAATACCTTGGGCAACCTTTTCAACTTACGCTTCAAGGAGTTACGCCATGCTCAGTGCCCAGGATCGCGCCATCGTCAAATCCACCGTCCCACTGCTGGAAAGTGGCGGCGAAGCGCTCATCACCCATTTCTACCGCACCCTGCTGGAGGAGAACCCCAGCGTGCGCCCGCTGTTCAACCAGGCCAACCAGGCCAGCGGCGACCAACCGCGGGCCCTGGCCAATGGCGTGCTGATGTATGCCCGCCATATTGACCAGCTCGACCAGCTGGGCGGGCTGCTGGCGCGCATCATCAACAAGCACGTGGCCTTGCAGATCCAGGCCGAGCATTACCCCATTGTCGGCGCCTGCCTGCTGCGTGCCATCGAGGAAGTGCTGGGCAGCGAGATCGCCACCCCGCAGGTGCTGGCGGCCTGGGGCAACGCCTACCAGCAACTGGCGGACATCCTGATTGCCGCCGAGGCCGAGGTGTATCAGCAGAAGGCTGACGCCCCAGGCGGCTGGCGCGGCGGCCGGGACTTCAAGCTGGCAGCGCGGGTGCAGGAGAGCAGCGAAATTGTGTCCTTCTACTTCGAGCCCGTGGACGGCCAGGCCATTCTCGATTTCAGCGCCGGCCAGTACATCGGCATCAAGCTGCTGATCGACGGCGAGGAGCACCGTCGCAATTACTCCCTGTCGGCCCTGGCCAAGGCCGGGCAGTACCGTATCAGCGTCAAGCGCGAGGCCGGGGGCAAGGTCTCCAACTTCCTCCACGAGCGCCTGCAGGTAGGCGACCAGGTGCAGCTGTTCCCGCCTGCCGGCGAGTTCGTGCTGCACGCCGGCAGCAAGCCGCTGGTGCTGATCAGCGGTGGCGTGGGCATCACCCCGACCCTGGCGATGCTGGAAGCGGCGTTGCCCAGCCAGCGGCCGATCTATTTCATCCACTGCGCGCGCAATGCCGCGGTACACGGTTTCCGCGACTGGGTGGACAACCTGGCGGCGCGCCACCCGCAGCTCAAGCGCTTCTACTGCTACGCCGAGGCAGGCGGGGCAGCGGATGCGGTGGGCTTGTTGGATAACGCGCTGTTGAACCGCTGGTTGCCGGCCGAGCGTGACCTGGACGCCTACTTCCTGGGGCCCAAGGGCTTCATGAAGGCGGTGAAGGGCAACCTCAAGGCGCTGGGCGTGCCGGAAGGGCAGGCGCACTATGAGTTCTTCGGCCCGGCTGCCGAAATCTGAATCACGTAGCAGCGGACGCCAGGCCGCGTCAGGGGCGATGCAATTGTCCCGGACGCAGCCTTCGGCAGCTGCTACGCGGTCAGTGGGTTAACGGAGGGTTAACGCAGGGTTAATTTCGCTGCGGTTTACTCCACAGTCCCGCGCAAGTCCCGGAACCTTCCTGTTTTTTCAAGGTCTTGGTGAGCGTGTAGACTGGCGGGCGCAACGGCACGACAGCCTACCCACACCAATGAAGGGACAAGCAATGAGTGATGTGAAATCGCAGCTGAACCGCGAGAAGCGTTTCCTGGTCTTGCTGGGCATCATCTGCCTGGCGTTGATCGGCGGTGCGCTGTACATGCAGGTGGTGCTGCAAGAGGCGCCATGTCCGCTGTGCATCCTGCAACGCTACGCGCTGCTGTTCATTGCCCTGTTCGCCTTCATCGGTGCCGCCATGCCCGGCAAGCGCAGCCTCACGGTGTTCGAGGCGCTGGTGGTGCTCAGCGCCGTCGGCGGCGCGGTGGCGGCCGGCAATCACGTCTACGTGCTGGCCAACCCTTCTTCCAGCTGCGGCGTCGACGTGCTGCAGCCCTTCGTCGACGGCCTGCCCCTGGCCGACGCCTGGCCCATGGTGTTCCAGGTCAGCGGTTTCTGCACCACGCCCTATCCACCCGTGTTGGGGCTGTCCTTGGCACAATGGGCTCTGGTAGCCTTCGTGCTGACGATCGTCCTGGTGCCGCTGGGCATCTATCGCAACCGCCGCAAGGGCTGAAACGGCGCCCTTCGAGGTCAAGTTACAAATCATTAATCGTGCCGATTTCACCGTCTCGCCAAGGCGTGACCGATAAGCACAGACCTTTTGTAAGGGCTTTATCCCTAGCAAAACCAGGCTTTTAGGGGTGTGACAGGGGGTGCGACATCGTGTCGCAATCCCTTGAAAGTGGGCTTCATTGTTACACTAGCGGAAACTTATTGTTGCTAAATAAGCCATAGTCAATGAAACCTGAGGTATCTACAATCCCCGCAAAATCCGCTGGGCCAGGCTTTGCGAGACGCTCGACAGGTGGCAGAAATGCCCCCCGCCAGTGCTCCAGGCCACGTCAGGCGCGGGGTTGAGAGCCCACCTTGTGTTTCCGCACCCAAATGGATTTGGTCTGCAGACAGGCTATTGCCGACTAACCGACACTTAGCCTGCAAAGGCACAATAAGAAATTACCGTACCACACAGGTCTGCCAAACAGCAGCAGCTGATCTCTAGGCATGCCCGTATCCAACTCGATAAATGCTGACGCTTGGCAGGACGAAGTGTTGGCGATCAAAACACAATTGCACTGATGCAAGCTGCTTAGAGGTCGTGAGATGAGCAAAAAGCGTTACCCCAGACTGTTTGGCATATTGCCCTTTTTCGGCATGCTTTTTCTCGGTGGATGCAAGTGGACCCTGCTTGACCCGAAAGGGCCGATCGGTCTCGACGAGAGAAACCTGATCATTACCGCTACCCTGCTGATGCTGCTGGTGGTGGTACCCGTCATTGTGATGACCATCGTGTTCGCGTGGAAATACCGCGCTACCAACACCTCGGCCAAATACACGCCGGACTGGAGCCACTCCAACAAGATCGAAGCCGCCATCTGGGGTATTCCCCTGTGCCTGCTGATCGTGCTGGGCGTGATCACCTACAAGTCCACTCACGCCCTTGACCCGTATCGCCCGATCGAGTCCGACGTGAAGCCGATCACCATCCAGGTCGTTTCGCTGGACTGGAAGTGGCTGTTCATCTACCCGGACCTGGGTATCGCCACCGTCAACAAGATCGAGTTCCCGGCCAACACCCCGATCAATTTCCGCATTACATCTGACTCGGTGATGAACTCGTTCTTCATTCCGGGCCTGGGCGGCCAGATCTACTCGATGGCCGGCATGACGACCCAGCTGCACCTGCTGGCCAGTCAGCCACATGAATTCGATGGTATCTCCGCCAACTACAGCGGCGAAGGTTTCACCGGCATGAAGTTCAAGGCAGTCGCCACCACCCAGGCGGACTTCGATGCATGGGTCGCGGAAGTGAAGAATTCACCTAAACAGCTTGATTCGGCTGAATACGCTGCTCTGGCCAAACCAAGCGAGAAAGCACCTGTCGCGCTTTATTCCTCGTTCACGCCAAACCTGTTCCAGACCATCATCGACAAGTATGAGGGTATGAATCCAGGCCACATGGCGCACGAAGGCAAAGAAGTCGCCGGTATGGAAGGTATGGACATGGGTTCGCATTCAGCTGCTGGGGCAGAGGAGTAAACGATGTTTGGTAAATTAACTTTGGAAGCGATCCCCTTCCATGTCCCGATAGTGATGGTCACGATCAGTATGATCATCCTGGGTGGGCTGGCGCTGGTCGGGGCGATCACTTACTTCAAGAAATGGTCCTACCTGTGGACCGAATGGCTGACCTCGGTCGACCACAAGAAAATTGGCGTGATGTACATCGTCGTCGCCATGGTGATGTTGGTGCGTGGCTTTGCCGACGCCCTGATGATGCGTTCGCAGCTTGCCTTGTCCGCCAACGGCGGCGAGGGCTACCTGCCGCCTGAACACTATGACCAGATCTTCACCGCCCACGGTGTGATCATGATCATCTTCATGGCGATGCCATTCTTCACCGGCCTGATGAACCTTGCAGTTCCACTGCAGATCGGCGCCCGTGACGTTGCGTTCCCGTTCCTGAACTCCCTGAGCTTCTGGCTGCTGGTATCCGGTGTGGTACTGATCAACCTGTCGCTGGGCGTCGGTGAATTCGCACGTACCGGTTGGGTTGCCTATCCACCGCTGTCGGAACTGGGCTATAGCCCGGGCGTGGGTGTGGACTACTACATCTGGGCACTGCAGCTGTCGGGTATCGGTACGACGCTGACCGGCGTGAACTTCCTGGTCACCGTGCTGAAAATGCGTACCCCAGGCATGAAACTGATGGACATGCCTATCTTCACCTGGACCTGCACCTGGGCAAACGTCCTGATCGCGGCTTCGTTCCCGATCCTGACCGCCACCCTGGCCCTGCTGACCCTCGATCGTTATATGGACTTCCATATCTTCACGAACGAGCTGGGCGGCAACCCGATGATGTACGTCAACCTGTTCTGGGCATGGGGTCACCCTGAGGTGTACATCCTGATCCTGCCAGCGTTCGGCGTGTTCTCCGAAGTGGTCTCGACCTTCTCCGGCAAGCGTCTGTTCGGCCACGTGTCGATGATTCTGGCTTCTGGCTGCATCGCGGTACTGGGCTTCATGGTTTGGCTGCACCACTTCTTCACCATGGGTTCGGGCGCCAGCGTCAACTCCTTCTTCGGCCTGGCAACGATGTTGATTGCCATCCCGACGGGTGTGAAGCTGTTCAACTGGCTGTTCACTATCTACCAAGGTCGCCTGCGCTTCACCGCGCCGGTCATGTGGACCCTGGGCTTCCTGATCACCTTCGCGATCGGCGGCATGACTGGCGTACTGCTGGCCATTCCAGGTGCTGACTTCGTGCTGCACAACAGCCTGTTCGTGGTGGCTCACTTCCACAACGTGATCATCGGTGGTGCTGTATTCGGCTACATCGCAGGCTTCGCCTACTGGTTCCCTAAAGCGTTCGGTTTCACCCTGAACGAGAAGTGGGGCAAGGCAGCGTTCTGGTTCTGGATCTCGGGCTTCTACGTGGCATTCATGCCGCTGTACGCACTGGGCTTCATGGGCATGACCCGTCGTCTGAACCACACTGACAACCCGGACTGGACCCCGTACCTGTACGTGGCCATGGGTGGTGCACTGCTGATCCTGGCCGGTATCGCTTGCCAGTTCATCCAGCTGTACGTGTCGATCCGCGACCGTGATCAGAACCGCGACGTGACCGGTGACCCGTACAACGGCCACACCCTGGAGTGGATGACTTCCTCGCCACCGCCGTTCTACAACTTTGCCGTGCTGCCAACCGCAAACGACATCGATGCCTTCACCGAAGCCAAGCGCAACGGTACCGCGTACACGTTCCCGACGAAGTACACGGATATCCACATGCCTAACAACACTGCCACAGGCCTGGTGATGAGCGCCTTCCTGACTGTGTTCGGTTTCGCGATGATCTGGCACATCTTCTGGCTGGCCGCTGTTGGCCTGATCGGCTGTGTTGGCTACTTCATCATCCACGCTGCGCGTGATGATCAAGGCTACATGGTCCCTGCAGCAGAAGTGGCTCGCATCGAAGGCGAACGTCAACAAATCTTGGCGAAAGCAAACGTGGCTGGTGTCTCCAAGACCCCCGTCAACGCGCTTGAACAGGCTTAAACAATGTCGAACATAGTATTGAACGCTGGAACTGCCCATGGTCACGACCATGGGCACGACGACCACGAACACCATGATGCGGGTCCAATGACCGTATTTGGTTTCTGGATCTACCTGATGACGGACTGCATCCTGTTCGCATCGCTGTTCGCTGCCTACGCCGTACTGTCGGGCAACGTTGCAGGTGGTCCGTCGGGTCATGACATCTTCGAACTGCCGTACGTATTGGGCGAGACTGCCTGCCTGCTGCTGAGCTCCATCACCTACGGCTTCGCCATGCTGGCGCTGCACAAGGGTAACAAGGGTGGCGTGCTGGGTTGGTTGTTCATCACCTTCCTGTTCGGCCTGGGCTTCATCGGCATGGAGCTCAACGAGTTCCACAAGCTGATCTCGGAGGGCTTCGGCCCGTCGCGCAGCGGCTTCCTGTCGGGCTTCTTCACGCTGGTCGGTACCCACGGCCTGCACGTGACCAGCGGTCTGATCTGGATGGCGGTGATGATGTACCAGGTCTCGAAACACGGCCTGACTCCGACCAATAACACCCGTCTGAGCTGCCTGAGCCTGTTCTGGCACTTCCTGGACGTGGTGTGGATCTGCGTGTTCACCGTTGTTTACCTGATGGGGACCCTGTAATGGCTAACGCTCACGCTCACGCCCACGATTCGGGCAGCCACGGCAGCTTCAAGTCGTACATGATCGGTTTCGTACTGTCGATCATCCTGACTGCGATCCCGTTCGCCCTGGTCATGCACCCAGTGTTCTCCAAGTCGGCGACGCTGTTCCTGATCCTGGCATTTGCCGTGATCCAGGTTCTGGTTCACCTGGTGTACTTCCTGCACCTGGACCGTAGTGAGGCGCAACGCAACAACGTCATCGCCTTCGTGTTCGCAGGCATCGTCATCGTGCTGTTGGTTGGCCTGGCGCTGTGGATCATGGTCAGCATCCATACCGTCATGATGGCGCACTGAGGAAAACTGCATGTCCGTTAAGCACTTTATCCAAATCACCAAACCGGGGATCATTTTCGGTAACGTGCTTTCTGTGGCAGGCGGCTTTTTCCTGGCCTCGCAAGGGCATGTAGATTTCGCCCTTTTCCTGGCCACGGTGATTGGCACTTCACTGGTGGTGGCGTCGGGTTGTGCATTCAACAACTGCATTGACCGCGACATCGACGTGAAGATGGAACGCACCAAGAACCGCGTACTGGTCCAGGGCCTGATCTCGTTGAAGGTCGCCCTGGCCTACGCCACCCTGCTGGGTGTGGCGGGCCTGGCCATGCTGTACAAGATGGCCAACCCGCTGGCGGCCTTGGGCGGCCTGATCGGCTTCATCATCTACGTGGGTTTCTACAGCCTGTACCTGAAGCGCAAGTCGGTACACGGTACCCTGGTCGGCAGCCTCTCCGGAGCCATGCCGCCCGTCATCGGGTACGTGGCCGTGAGCGGTCACTTCGACATGGCTGCATTGACCCTGCTGGTGATGTTCAGCCTCTGGCAGATGCCGCATTCCTATGCCATCGCGATCTTCCGCTTCAACGACTACCTGGCCGCATCGATTCCGGTGCTGCCGGTCAAGCGTGGCATCGTTGTAGCCAAGAAACACATCCTGCTCTACATCCTGGCGTTCCTGCTGGCGACCCTCATGCTGACCCTTGGTGGTTACGCAGGCATGAGCTACCTGGCAGTGGCGGCAGCGATGGGCATGTACTGGCTGTACATGGCCTGGACCGGTTACAAGGCAGTTGATGACAAGGTGTGGGCACGCAAGCTGTTCGTGTTCTCCATCTTCACCATCACGGCCCTGAGCGTGATGATGTCCCTGGACTTCAAGGCGCCGACGGAGCTGCTGCTGACCTACGCTCACTGAGTGTAGGTACGCGACTCGATCGCTGTCCTGCTACACCGAAAACGCCCCGTACCGCAAGGTCCGGGGCGTTTTCGCGTTTAAGAGCTCCCGTAGCAGCGGCCGACAGACCGCGTCATGGATTTTTCACTTCTTCAAGATAATCCACTGAATTGTGTTTTGTTTTAAGGTGAAATTTCTGGTTTCACCGTAAATAATTCAAATATCCCTGAAAGGGGGCTGGACAGCTTTTCCTCTCCAGGCTTATTGTTATGTCTCTGGCCAGCACACTGGCCGCGTCGCTCGGACGGTTCCGGGCGCTTACGTCTCGAGGTTTCAACATGGCTGACAACGGTTCTTCGCCGCGCCGCTTTTCGCGTATCGATCGTCTTCCCCCTTACGTCTTCAACATCACCGCCGAGCTCAAGATGGCCGCCCGCCGCCGTGGCGAGGACATCATCGACCTGAGCATGGGCAACCCCGACGGCGCCACCCCGCCGCATATCGTGGAAAAGCTGGTCAGCGTTGCCCAGCGTGAAGACACCCACGGCTACTCGACTTCGCGTGGCATTCCCCGTCTGCGTCGCGCCATTTCGCGCTGGTACGCCGACCGCTATCAGGTTGAAATCGACCCTGAAAACGAAGCCATCGTCACCATCGGTTCCAAGGAAGGCCTGGCGCACTTGATGCTGGCCACCCTGGACCAGGGCGACACCGTGCTGGTGCCCAACCCCAGCTACCCGATCCACATCTACGGTGCCGTGATTGCCGGCGCCCAGGTGCGTTCGGTACCGCTGGTGCCCGGCGTGGACTTCTTCGAGGAACTGGAGCGGGCGATCCGTGGCTCCATCCCCAAGCCGAAGATGATGATCCTCGGCTTTCCCTCCAACCCCACCGCCCAGTGCGTGGAGCTGGACTTCTTCGAGCGTGTGGTGGCCCTGGCCAAACAGTACGACGTGCTGGTGGTGCACGACCTGGCCTACGCCGACATCGTCTACGACGGCTGGAAAGCTCCCTCGATCATGCAGGTGCCCGGCGCCAAGGACATCGCGGTGGAGTTCTTCACCCTGTCCAAGAGCTACAACATGGCCGGCTGGCGCATCGGCTTCATGGTCGGCAACCCGGAGCTGGTCAACGCCCTGGCGCGCATCAAGAGCTACCACGACTACGGCACCTTCACGCCGCTGCAGGTCGCGGCCATCGCGGCCCTGGAAGGCGACCAGCAGTGCGTGCTGGACATCGCCGAGCAATACCGCCAGCGCCGCAACGTGCTGGTCAAGGGCCTGCACGAGCTGGGCTGGATGGTCGAGAACCCCAAGGCCTCGATGTACGTGTGGGCGAAGATCCCCGAGCAGTACGCGCACCTGGGCTCCCTGGAATTCGCCAAGAAGCTGCTGGCCGAGGCCAAGGTGTGCGTGTCGCCGGGCATCGGCTTTGGAGAGTACGGCGACGACCACGTGCGCTTCGCCCTGATCGAGAACCAGGACCGTATCCGCCAGGCGCTGCGCGGTATTCGCCAGATGTTCCGCGCCGATGGCTTCGGCAAGGCCGCCAAGGCCTAGAACACCTGCACCGTGACCACGGCGAGCCCTTCCTGCGGCTCGCCAACCGTCTCAACCCGCAGCTCCGCGACCCGGCCACTGTCCTCGCAGCCCGGGCCTTCAGCCGCGAAGCGGGCCGGCACAGGCTGCTCTGGGGCCAGGAGCAACGGGCACAGGGGCGTGGTCACCGCGCCGCTGAAGTGGATCATGCCTTCCGTGGCCAGGGCGCCGAACGGCGTCAAGGCCAGCAGCAGGAAGGGCAGCGTGTTCAGGGCGTGTCGGGGCATTGTCACTATCCGTTACTGAGATGGAAGCGGCTGCATTATCCGGACGCTCGCACCACACCGTAACCGGATGCTTCCAGTATTGCCTCGGACGCTTCCCGAAACGATCTAGGAAATTTCTCCTTCAGGGCTGGTCTTGCCAGGGGTATTGCATTTGCCGGGCCGTGCTCGCCGCGGTATCGGCACCCAGCAGGCGAGCGACTACATGCAGGCTCATGTCGATGCCAGCAGAAATCCCGGCAGAGGTGATCAGGCTTCCCAGGTCCACGAAGGGCACGTCTGCAACCACCGTCAGCGCAGGGAAGTCACGCTGCAGCAGCTCAATGTCATCCCAATGCGTGGTCACCCGCTGGTTCGTCAGCACGCCGGCCTTGGCCAGCACGAACGCACCGGTGCACACCGACGTCACCAGCGCGGTGCGGGCGGCAGTCGTGGCTATCCAGTCGAGGGTGTGCGGATCCCCCAGCGGCTGGTCGACCACGCCCCCAGGCACTATCAGGATGTCGCAGGGCAGGGCGCTTTCCAGGCTGGCGTCAGCCTCCACGCGCAGGTTGTAACGGGCGCGCACCATGCCTGCCTGGGTGGCTACGGTGTGCACGCGAAACGCCGGGTGAGCCAGCACGCCGTCGCGCAGGGCCACGCGGCTGGCGACGCTGAACACCTCGTAGGGGCCGGCGAAGTCGAGAATCTCGACTTCGGGGTACAGCAGCAGGTTGATGTCCAGCGGGCGTTGGCGAATCAGGTCGTTGAGCATGATGGCTTCCACGCAGAGAGGTGGAACCATCATCGCTCGACCGACGATTGGCGGAAATGACAACAATCACACAAATTCTGCCAATCCTGCGTGCTACATCACAATGGCGCCCACCACGTTCTTGCCCTTCAACGCCGACGGTTCACGCAGGCTGGCGTCAGAGCGGCATGCTGCCAGCGTGCGCGCGGTGGCGGTGGCAATGGCATTGACCGTGTGGGTCTGTTCATCGATGTCGCCGGACAGGCAGGCGCAACCATAGCCGTAGTCACCGTTGGTGCGTATCCACTGGCTGGCACGGAAAATCGGCTTCTGCCCTGGCGCGCTGTAGCCGTCGGCGGTGGCGACTTTCCAGCTGCCTTCGTGGTCGATGAGGTTGATGACTCGCGGGGTAGGGTTCTCGTACCAGCCACACAGGCGCTCTTGGGTGGCCTCTTCGGCATGGGCCAGGGGCATGAGGGAAACAGCGAGCAGCGCGACGCTGCCTGGAATGCGAAATAGGCGCATAAGACCTCCGTGTCTTGGGCGTGCCGACATAAAGCGCGGCAGCCAGATGAACAATGAGAATGGGATTGGCTTCTCAATAACCTTATTATTAGTAACATTATGTTGACGGTTTTTGGTGTCAAAAATGTAGCGTCGTGAGTACTTTTGATGGCGTTGTGCTTAAAATGACGAGGCGGTCACAATTTTCATGATGGCGTTTTAGGCGCTTATAAACCTTCTGTAGCAGCTGCCGCCAGGCGGCGTCTGGCTACGGCGCGGTGTTCGTGATGGTGCAGGTGGGCCTTTTGGACGCGGCCTGGCGGCCGCTGCTACGGGGTGATAGGCCGGTGCTGCCAGGCTTAACCACCCGGTCACAAATTCTCCCTATCATCTCGGAAACGTCCGACATCCACGGGAGAGTCCATCATGCACGCCAGCGCCGATACCCTGATGCATCGCATTCACCGCGAGCTGGTCGACCACGGTGACGAAGAGCTTGAACTTGAGCTGCTGGACGATGGCTTCGACTTCGATGAGCTGTTCGACAACAACATCCCTGAAAGCCCCGAGAAGCATGCGCGCCGGCAGTATTTTGCCGAGCTGTTCCGCTTGCAGGGCGAGCTGGTGAAGTTGCAGAGCTGGGTGGTGAAGACCGGCCACAAGGTGGTGATCCTGTTCGAAGGCCGTGACGCGGCGGGCAAGGGCGGGGTCATCAAGCGCATCACCCAGCGCCTCAACCCGCGGGTGTGCCGCGTGGCGGCGCTGCCGGCGCCCAACGACCGCGAACGCACCCAGTGGTATTTCCAGCGCTACGTGTCGCACCTGCCGGCCGCCGGCGAGATCGTGCTGTTCGACCGCAGCTGGTACAACCGCGCGGGCGTCGAGAAGGTGATGGGCTTCTGCAACGACGAGCAGTACGAGGAGTTCTTCCGCAGCGTGCCGGAGTTCGAGCGCATGCTGGCACGCTCCGGCATCCAGCTGATTAAGTACTGGTTCTCCATCTCCGACCAGGAGCAGCACCTGCGTTTCCTCAGCCGCATCCACGACCCACTCAAGCAGTGGAAGCTCAGCCCCATGGACCTGGAGTCGCGGCGCCGCTGGGAGGCCTACACCAAGGCCAAGGAAGTGATGCTGCAGCGCACCCACATCAGCGAGGCGCCGTGGTGGATCGTGCAGGCCGACGACAAGAAGAAGGCGCGGCTCAACTGCATCAACCACCTGCTGTCGCAGATGCCGTACGAGGAAGTGGAGCACCCGGCCATCGAGCTGCCCCAGCGCGAGCGCCAGCTGGACTACACCCGCAGCCCGGTGCCCGAAGAGTTGATTGTGCCGCAGGTGTATTGAGCCGGCCTACCAGTGCGACCTGGCTTGCCAGTCGTTGATCCAGCCCAGCACCGCTTCGGCGGCCATGGGCTGGGCGATGCCAAAGCCCTGGGCCAGCTCGCAGCCCATCTGTAGCAGGCGCCTGGCCTGGGCGGCGTTGTCCACGCCTTCGGCGATGATCTCGCGGTCGAAGGCGCTGGCCAGGCCCAGGATGGCCTGCAGGATGGAGATATCCTGGGGGGCATCGAGCATGCCCTGGATGAATGACTGGTCGATTTTAAGCTGCGCCACCGGCAGGCGCTTGAGGTAGCTGAGCGACGAATAGCCGGTGCCGAAGTCGTCCAGGGCGAAGCGCACGCCCATGGCCGCGCAGGTGCGCAACGTCTGCGACACGCCTTCGATGTCCTCCAGCGCACTGGTTTCCAGGATCTCGATCATCAGCATGCGCGGGTCGACGTCCGGGTGCGCGGCCAGGCGCTCGGTCAGGTTGGCGACGAAGTCGGGGTGCTGCAGCTGGCGGGCACCGACGTTGACGCTGACCGGCACCTGCACCCCTTGCCGCTGCCATGCCTGAATCTGCTTCAGGGCGCCGTCCAGCACCCAGTCGCCGATCACTTCCGACAGCGCGTTGCTTTCCACCAAGGGCAGGAAACTGTCAGGCAGCAACAGGCCTTTTTCCGGGTGCTCCCAGCGCAGCAGCGCCTCGGTGCCCACCACCAGGCCGGTGCGCAGGTTGACCTTGGGTTGGTAGTACAGCCGCAGCTCCTGTTCGCGAATGGCGCGGTCGATACGGTCGAGGCGCGCGTTGTGGCCGCGCAGGTCGAGGTCGTGCTGGGCATCGAAGACGTGAAAACGGTTCTTGCCGGCCAGCTTGGCCTGGTACATGGCCTGGTCGGCCTGGCGCAGCAGCTGGTCGGCGCTGACTTCGCCCTCCTGCGGGTAATAGCTGACGCCGATGCTGGCGGACAGCTCGATGGGCAGCGCACCGATGTGTACCACTTCGCTGGCGGCGGCCAGCAGGCGTTCAAGCATCAGCGCGCTGTCGCACACATGGTCGAGGTCGACGATCAACGCCACGAACTCGTCGCCGCCCAGGCGCGACAGGGTGCAGGCATCACGCAGGGTGTGTTTCATGCGCCGGGCCACGGTGGTCAGCACGCGGTCGCCGGCCTCGTGGCCGTGCAGGTCGTTGATGGCCTTGAAACCGTCCAGGTCGAGATAAGCCAGGGCCAGTTTGCTGCCCGCCTGCAAGGCACGGGTCATGGCCTGCTGCAGGCGGCTGGCCAGCAACACGCGGTTGGGCAGGTGGGTCAGCGGGTCGTAGTGGGCGATGTATTCCAGCTGGCGCTGGTGTTCGTGCAGTTCGGTGACGTCGGTGAACAGCGACACGTAGTGCTGTACCCTGCCCTGTGGGTCGAGGATGGCGGTGATGGTCTGGCGGGTGGCGAAATTCTCGCCGTTGCGCCGGCGGTTCCACAGGTCGCCTTGCCAGTGGTGCGTTTCGCAGAGGCTGCGCCACAGGTCGGCATACAGGCCCGGCTCGGTCAGGCCCGAGGCCAGGAAGCGCGGGTTCTGGCCGAGCGCTTCGGCCCGGGCGTAGCCGGTGATGGTGCTGAAGGCGTCGTTGACCTCGACGATCGTGCCGCCCGCGTCGGTGATCATGATGCCTTCGCGGGCATGGGTAAACACGCTGGCGGCCAGGCTCAGGCGGCTTTCCAGCTGCTGGCGGGCGGTGAGGTCGGTGATGCTCACGCGCACGCTGGGCGGCTGGCTGGGGTGCTGCACGCAGTTCAGCCGTGCCCGCCACAGGCTGCCATCGGCGCGGCGCAGGGTCAGCTCGCATTCCTCGGGCTGGGCGCCACGGCACATGCGCACGAACACCTGCTGCCAGCGGTCGCGGTCATGGCTGGCCACGCGGCTGGCGAAGCGGCGTTGCAGCAGGCGCTCGCGCGCGCAGCCCAGCAGGCTCTCGCCTGTGCGGTTCACCGCTTCGATCACCCCTTGGGTAGACAGGGTCAGGTAGCCCACCGGCGCGTGCTCGTACAGGTCCAGGTACAGGTCGCGGGAGGTCTCCAGGGCCAGGTGGGCGTTGCGCAGCTCCTCGTTCTGCATCTGCAGCTCGACCTGGTGCATCTGCAGGTCGTACAGCAGCTGCGTGTTGCCGGCCTGCACATCCTGGGGTAACGCCTGTGCAGGTGTCGGCAACTTCATGGAGCAGACCCTCTAGGTTTTCGACGGTTGGAGTTGCATGGCCAACAGGATCAGGTGTGGCCGCGCGCCGCTGCCGGCGACACGACGGGCGTTCAGGGTGATGGTGTGCGGGCCGCCGCCGGCCAGCACCTGCTCCACCACAAACCCATCGAAACTGGTGTTGTCCTGCAGAATGGTACCTAACTGATTGCGCAGTGCCACGATATCCCATTGGCCGTTGCCCAACTCATATAGCCGACGGCCAGCAGTCTGCGCCGGCCCGGTGTGGAATTCACGATAGTACGAGCGGCTGGCCGTCACCACCCGCAGGTCATGATCGAGCAGCAAAAGCGGTTCGATCACCGTGTCCACCATGGCTTCGGCCAGCTCGCGGGCGGCCTGGATCGCCTGTTCGTTGGCCACACGGGCATTGATGTCGTGGAAGGTCATGACCACGCCGTCGATCACGTTGTCCAGGGTGCGGTAGGGCAGCAGGCGCGCCATGAACCAGTCGCCGGTGGTGGTGCACAGCTCTATCTCGCGGGGTATCAGGGTGTCGAGCACCTGTTGCGCGGGCACCAGCAGGTCGAGGTTGTCCAGGTACGACGTGATGTCAGCCAGCGGCCGCCCGACGTCCTTGGGGATCAGCCGGTAGATTTTCACCGCGTCGCGGGTGAAGCGGCGGATGGTCAGGTGGGTGTCGAGGAAAATGGTGCCGATGTTGATACTGTCCAGCAGGTTCTTCATGTCGTTCTGCATGTCGCCCAGCTGCTCGATCTTGGCCTGCAGCTCGGCGTTGACGGTCACCAGCTCCTCGTTCACCGATTGCAGCTCCTCGCGCGAGGTCTCCAGTTCCTCGTTGGAGGACTGCAACTCTTCGTTGGTGGATTGCATTTCCTCGTTCGCCGAGCTCAGCTCTTCGTTGGCGTCCTGCAGCTCGTCGATGGTGGCCTGAAGGTTGGCGCGGGTGTAGGCCAGGTCGCGCTCCAGGCGCGTGACGTTCTCGGGGCTTGGCTGGCTCAGCGACTCGCTGCTGGTGGCAGGCGCACCGGGCAGGTCCTGGAAGGTAATCAGCAACAGGCGTTCGCCCTGGGCGCTGTCGGCCAGGCGCCGGGCGCTGACCTGCACCTGGCGGTTGATGCCATCGGTGGTGACGGTCAGTGGCTGCGTCAGGCTGCCGTCGGCCGCTTGCTGCACGGCGTTGCGCACGGCCAGTTGCAGGCCTTCGCGGGCCATGTCGATGACGCTCAGGCTGGGTTGGCCGGGCGCCGGGCGCAGGTAGTTGCCCGTGTCGCCGTGGATGTAGAGGATGGTGCCGGTCAGGTCGGTGACCACCGACGCGGGGCCGAAGTCCTGCAACAGGGCGCGGCGGGTGAGTTCGGCGATGTTGCTTTCACGGGTCATTTTCGCGGGGTGTTCCGGTAGTTTGGCGATCCGTTCGGGCACCCAGGACAGGCTGCGGTTCAACGGCATGGAGGCGGGCATCGTACCCTTGATGGCCCGGTACAATTTCCACTTGCGATGCAGCGGCGAGAACAGCGTGGCGTGGCCGCCGATGCTCTCGCTGGGGGACAGGAACAGCACGCCGCCCGGCTTCAGTGCGTAATGGAAGCTGGGCACCAGGCGGTTCTGCAGCGCGTGGCCCAGGTAGATCATCAGGTTGCGGCAGCACAGTAGGTCGAGCCGGGTGAAGGGCGGGTCCTTGATCACGTTCTGCACCGCGAACACGATCATCTCGCGGATTTCCTTGCGCACCCGGTAGCCAGCTTCCTCCTGGGTGAAATAGCGCTGCAGCCGGTGCGCGCCCACGTCCTCGGCGATGCTGGGCGGGTACAGCCCGGCCCGTGCGGTGGCGATGGCGTCGGCGTCGAGGTCGGTGGCGAAGAATTGCACGGTCAGCGGCTGGTCGCGGCCCTGCAGCAGCTCGTGCAGCAGGATGGCCAGTGAATAGGCCTCCTCGCCGCTGGCGCAGCCGGCCACCCAGATGCGCAGCATCTCGTCGCGGCCCTTGGCCGCCAGCATGGGCTGCAGCACCTGCGCCTGCATCACCTGGAACGCCAGCGGGTCGCGGAAGAACTGGGTGACGTTGATCAGCAGCTCGTTGAACAGCAATTGCGCCTCGCTGGCGCTGGTTTCCAGCAGTTGCACGTAGTCGGCCTCGCTGGCCACCTGCTGCACCTGCATGCGCCGTTCGATGCGCCGGGCGATGGTGCTTTTCTTGTACTGGGTAAAGTCGTGGCCCGTGCTTTGCCGCAGGTGCAGCAGAATGTGTTGCAGGGCGGTATTGGCCACCGGCAGCGGCTCGCTGAACAGCGCTCCGGCCATCTGCACCACGGTCAGCACCTGGGTGGCATTGCCGGCCTGGATCACGCTGTCGGGCATGCCGCTGTAGGCGGCTTCCTCGGGGGATTGCACCAGCGTCCTGCCGCCGTGGTCGAGAATGGCCCGGCAGCCACGGGTGCCGTCACTGCCGGTGCCGGACAGCACGATGCCCACCGCGCGCGCACCGTGTTGCTCGGCCAGGGAGGTAAAGCAGGTGTCGATCGGCCGGTGCTGGCCGGCGGGCTGCTGGCGCGGCCCCAGCACCAGGCGCTTGCCGGCCAGGCGCAGGTCGTGGTTGGGCGGAATCACGTACACCGTGTTAGCCAGCAGGCGCGCGCCGTCAGTGGCTTCCAGCACGGCCAGGGTGGTGGCGCGGCCAAGAATCTCGGCCAGCAGGCTGGGGTGGTCGGGGTCCAGGTGCTGAATCACCAGGAAGCAGGCGCCCGAATCCCCCGGCATCAGGCGCAGGAAACCTTCCAGTGGCCCCAGGCCACCGGCGGAAGCGCCGAGGGCGACGATGAGTGATGACACGGTGGGGCCTGCGGTGGCGGGGGAGAGGCTTATCTTAACGGGTTTGATACGCGGGTGCGTCAAACCTGTAGCCGCTGCCGCAGGGGGTCACGGCCCCAGGTAGGCCTGCAGCTCCTTGGTGCGCTGTTCGGCGTGGGCCCGCTTGCAGCCCAGCGCCGCCAGCCCGCGGATGGTGCCCGAGGCGTTCACCTGGTACACCGCGTCGCAGTCGGCGTCGCGGAACTTGATCCACGCGCGCTGGGCCACCTGCAGCTTCTGGCGCATCAGGCTGAACTTGTCCGTGGCGGTGTCGGGCTGGCCCAGCCGTTTCAACAGCTGCTGGTACGCCGTGTTCAATTGCGCCTCGGCGGCGTCCGCATCCAGCGCTGCGCACTGGGTCATCTGCACCGTGGTCGACGCGTTGGCGCAGTCGGGCTTGGGTTCGCTGGCGGCGAACGCGCCCGTGGCCAGGCTGCCGAGCACTAGGAGTACAAATGTTCTCATCGGTGCGCCCCCACCAGCAACAGCATCGGCCGCTCCACCTCATCGGCCAGTGCCGGCACCGCCGCCAGCTGTTGCGCGGTGGGGCCCCAGTCCTCGATATGCGCCAGGGTAAAGCCGGCGTCGATCACCGCGTTCAGCAGCGTGCCCAGGGTACGGTGCTGTTTGACCACGCCGTCGGCCAGCCAATTGGTCACTCGCTCGCCCTCGCGTTGATAGCTGTCCACCGGCCAGGTCTTGCGCCCGTCCGCGGTGGTCAGCCAGTCCGGCTGGCGCGCGGCCATGAAAATCGGGTGCTCGATGGAGAACACCAGGTGGCCGCCCGGCACCAACGCCTTGTGCGCTGCGGCCAGCAGGCCGGGCAGGTCCTTGAGGTAATGCAGGGTCAGCGAGCTGTAGACCAGGTCCACGCTGCACTCGGGCAACACCAACTGTTCCAGGTCGGCCTGGGCGTACTGGATGCGTGCGTCGCCGGTGGTGGCGCGGGCGCGCTCCAGCATCTTCTGCGACACGTCCAGCCCCAGCACGCTGCGCGCGCCCTGTTCGGCGGCCCAGCGGCAGAACCAGCCATAGCCGCAGCCCAGGTCCACCACCCGCACCCCGTGCATGTTCGGCAGCATGGCCTGCAGCGCCGGCCACTCGGCGGCGCCGTCCAGGCCGTGCACCGAGCGCCCCAGCTGGGCGTAATTGGCGAAGAAATCCGGGTTGTCGTAGATGTTCTGGGTCATGGGCAGCGGTCCTTGGCGTTTTCCCAAGCGTACTACAGCCATGCGGGTGCGACGGAGCCTATAGTGTAATAGCCAATGTCTTACACGCCGTGCTTCCAATCGCCTCTATGGGAAACCCGCCCGTGGCCTTAATCTACGTCCAACAGCTGAGGCAAAGGAGTTGCCCGGCGTCAGGATGACAGGCCACGAAAGGATTCACTTCGACAGGGAGTTGAATGGGCCAAAACACGAAACCCGCTTCGGCGGGTTTTTTGTTGGGTGCGATTTGCGCTTCTGTTCATATACGGAAATAGTCTGGGTATTGTTGGGTTGTACGGCTTTGCGTAGGCTGCCTGCCTCGTTGCTCAAGCGACTCAAACACGAGGTACCCAATGGACGCTGAGATGGAACAGTTCCAGCGTGATTTGCTGACCTCGGTTCGCCAGATGAAGGCAGGCCACGCAGCACGAATCACCCCTGTGGCGTTGTCCCGTGCGGCTGAGGCCCGTTCGCGGGTTGGCGTTTCCCAAAGCGTTTTTGCCAAGCTGCTCGGTGTGAGCCTGCGTACCTTGCAGGATTGGGAGCAAGGTCGCGGTCAGCCAACCGGGGCGGCGCAGACGTTGCTTCGCGTTGCCAGCCTGCACCCCGAGGTTTTGCGCGAGTTATCTGCGCTGGATTGACTAACCGAGCCTGGGTAGTGCCACCAGCCACCAGCGCTCACCGCCTGCCCGCAACCGCCGAAAATTACCCGCCCGATCAATAAAGATTCCGCCCGCGCCGCCGATGGCACAGGCGACAGCGTGTCGCAGAAGGCCGTCATCCGAAAACTTGACCAGGCTCTCCGAAAATCCGGCCCGAACGCTTACAATCCGCTCATCGCAAATGACCCGCACAGGCCTTGTCAGAACATGGCGCTCGACCCACCCACAATGTTGACGATCACCATCGCCCTGGCTGCCGCTGCCGCGCTGTACCTGGCGGTGGAGTGGGCCAGCGTGCGCTCGCCGTCGCTGCTGCAGTGGAGCGCCGGTTTCGCCATCATCACCGTTGGCTCCACCCTGGCCCTGCTGCGCGGCAGCGGCCTGCTGGTGGTGGGCATCTGGTTCGCCAACGGCCTGCTGGTGACCGCCCACTGGCTGTTCCTGCTGGGCGTGGCGCGTTTCACCGAGGCGCGGCTGTCCAAGGCCTGGTACCTGATCATCGCCATCTGGCTGGGCATGCTGTTCCTGCCCGACGGGCCCTGGTGGTCAAAGGCGATGATGGCCACGCAATCGAGCATGATCGGCCTGGTCACCCTGCGCGCCAGCTTCCTGCTGCGCCCCCACGGCAAGTCCCTCAGCGTGGGCGCCGTGCAGCTGCGCTACGTGCTGTTGCTGCACGGCCTGTTCTACTTTGCCAAGGCGCTGTCGGTGGTCATCCCCGGCACCCTGATCGACCTGGCGGCCTTCCGCGGCGAAATCATCCAGATATCCCTGGTGGAAGGCGCCATGGCGATCATGCTGATTGCCCTGTCCATGACCGGCACCGAGCGCTACCGCCGCGAGCAGCACATCGCCCGCCTGGCCGCCCGCGACCCGCTCACCGCCCTGTACAACCGTCGCGCCCTGGAACAGCGGGCGCCGCGCTTGCTGCAGGACGTGTCCAGCGCGCGGCCTGGCGCCTTGCTGCTGATCGACATCGACAATTTCAAGCTGGTCAACGACCTGCACGGCCACACCGCCGGGGACCGCTTGCTGATTGCCCTGAGCGAGATGATCCGCGCGGTGCTGCCCGAGCACGCCCTGGCCGCGCGGCTGGGCGGCGACGAGTTCGTGATCCTGGTGAGCAACGCCTCGCGCGACGCCATCGTCGAGCTGGGCAGTGCCCTGCGCGATCGCTTCCACAGCGCCGCCGCAGAGGCCTTCGCCACCCCTGAAGCGGTGACGCTGAGCATTGGCGCCAACCTGTTCGACCAGCCGCCGGCCAGCCTGACGGCCTTGATCGAACTGGGCGATGCGGCGCTGTACGAGTCCAAGCGCGGCGGCCGCGACAGCATTCGTCTGGTGGACTGGACGTGCGCGGGTGGGGAGCCGGTGCGCGCGCAGTGAGTGGCCTCTCGGTGTAGCCGCTGCCGGCAGGCTGCGCTGGCCATCGGCAACACCAGAAAACGTCGTACTCTTCGCGATCTGCTACAACTTAAACCTCTCCACTATTGGCGAGGCTTCTCATGCAAACCCTCGACAAAGCCCTGGCCTTCCAGGCCCTGCACGCCCAGCCCAAGCTCTTCATCCTGCCTAACGCCTGGGACGCCGGCAGCGCGAAAATCCTCGAATCACTGGGTTACCAGGCCCTGGCCACCACCAGCGCCGGCCTGGCCTTCAGCCTCGGCCGCCGCGATGGCGAAGGAGCCGTGTCGCGCGCCGAAACCTTGGCCAACGCCCAGGCCATCGTCCAGGCCACCCGTCTACCGGTTAGCGCCGACCTGGAAAACGGCTTCGGCGACAGCCCTGAAGCTGTTGCCGCCACCATCCGCATGGCCGGCGACATCGGCCTGGTGGGCGGCTCCATCGAAGATGCCAGCGGCAACGCCGCCGCGCCCATCTACGACTTCAACCACGCCCTGGAACGGGTAATCGCCGGCGTCGAAGCTGCACGCAGCCTGCCGTTCCCGTTCACCTTCGTGGCCCGCGCGGAAAACTTCAGCCAGGGTCGCCCGGACCTGGACGACACCATCCACCGCCTGGTGGCCTTTGAACGGGCTGGCGCCGACGTGCTGTTCGCGCCGTCGTTGCCCAACCTCGAGGCCATTCGCCAGGTGTGCGCGGCGCTGGGCAAGCCGGTGAACGTGGTGATGGGGCTGGCGGGGTCGAAACTCACTGCCCGCGAGCTGGAAGGGGCAGGGGTGCGCAGGGTCAGCCTGGGCAGCTCGTTTGCCCGGGCGGCGCTGGGGGCGTTGTTGCGGGCGGCGCGGGAGGTGAGGGATGGCGGGACGTTTGAGTTTGCTGATGAGGCGCTTGGGTTTCGGGAGGCGAATGGGGTGATGGGGGCTCAATAATGTGCAGTACGCTCATGCCGTAGCCTGTGTTGGACGAGGCGGCGCAGCGGTCGAGGTATTGGCAATCAGAATCAGCCCTCGCATAGCGCAGCTATGATGTCTTGGATAGGGATATACATCGGGGTACTGGTGGCAGTGGAAGGCTCCTCCAGGGCGGTGAACCCGAACATCTCGGAATAGAAGGTTGCTTTACCGGGCGCGGCATCCAGATAGACACCCTTCAAGGGAATCGTCCGGTGCACTGAGACAGCCTTGGTAAATGCCTCGAGCATCAAGTCGGTGCCAAGCCCACGGCCTTGATAGCGTGAGTCCACGGCAATCATGATTATTTTCGCGACGGGAAGCTGTGGAGGTTGATTGGACCTTAAGAACGTTTTTACCCGCGCTTTGTCGAGTAAGGCGAAACCCAGCGTCATGAAGCCGATGAGCGTCTGGGACTCGTCAAATAGGCCGGTAGCATGCAGGTTCTCTGCCTTGATAGCCCTCTTCAGGTTTCCCGAAGTCACGTATTTGTCGAGGACGGAGTCTCCACAGTTAAACGTTTTCGGCAGAGTTACAGTGTCCAAACCCTCATTCAGATTTACCTGGGCGTAGGTCAGGTCCGGATCGCTCATTTCTGCTCCTGAAAAGTTTTACCAGATTCTCGTGGGGCTTTGGGGCTTCTGCGCTTTGTTGATTTAACTCATGGGCGCGGGCGAAGGCTTTTTCCGAAAGCTCAATGCGTTGGTAGGTCTCCATGACGGCTTCGGCTTTTTCGAAAGCGGATGCCAGGATGAAAGACGTCATGTCCAAACCGGAAATCGCAGCAGCCTTGCGGATGAATTCCTTCGCAAACTCTGTGGTTTTCAGATCGAGCCTGGCGGTTTTTGCACCTTTAAGTGTCTCTGCTGAAAAAGACATCGTGCTGTTCCTCGGGGGTATTGACTATAAGTTGATGCATGTCCTGTGGTGCTTACATCTGATTTCTCGGGAACAACACCCCGGGTGGGGGTTCCTGGTGATTCCTTCCTTGGGGGGTGGCATCTACGATCGGAGGCGTTTGACTGCAAGTGCGTCCGGTACGTACAACTGACGTACAGGTTGTATGGTAGTGGCAGGTCGGGGGCGGCGTCAAACGACGTACGGCTATAGTACGTATGTGATTGTGTCGGGAGGCTGGAGTGCCGCGGAGCCCTTCAAGGCGCCGACCCAGTTGCTACGCGGACGGTAGAGCGCTCCGGCCAAACCCCAGGCACAAAAAAACCGACTCAGGGCCGGTTTCTCTGCTGCAACTCCAATCATGATCGATTGCTGGTTTCCTGAGGCACCTGCAACTCAGGAATGAACGGCATGGGCGCACGCGCTTTGCCGTTGAGGCGTTTGCCCAACTGCATGAAGGGCCACTCGACGTAGTGGTAGCTCACATGGGCTGCCAGGAACGCAAGGCCGGTAGCCACGAGTGCCAGCAAAAGCGACGGCTTGGCACTGCCCAGCCAGTAACCCGCCAGCAACGCCATGCTGGGGTGCAGCAGGTACAGTGAATAACTGCGGGTGCCCAACCACAGCAGCAGAGGCTGCTGTAGGCGCACGCGCTGGGTCAGCACCAGGAAGCTGCCGATGGCCAGGGCATAGGTGAACAGGTAACGCAGCCAGTACTCACCCAAGCCGGTGTCGAAGCCGTAGGCCGCGTAGAAGGTCGGCGGCAGCAGCACGCAGTAGGCGCCCAGCAGCGCAACAGCGCAGCGTTTGGTGGTGGCGGTGGCCTGGCCCAGTATCCAGTCGCGCCAGATCGAGCCGAACAGCATCAATGAAAGCCCCAGCGGCAGGGCGACCGGCAACTTGCGGTGAAGCAGCATGCGCGCCATGCCCATGGCCAGCGCAACCAGCAGCAGCCCCAGCGCGCAGAGGGCGCGGAACGCCGTATCGTGGAGCCTGCTCATCAGCATCAGGCCCAGGCACAGGGCGTAGAACACCCACTCGATGAACAGTGTCCAGTACAGCCCCACCACGTCGTCGTAGCCGAAAGCTGACTGCAGCATGGTCAGGTTGGCCATGATGGCGCGGCCGCTCGGCAACTCCGCGCCGGTCAGCGCCAGCATGGCGACGAACACCGCCATCGATAGCCAGTAGGTGGGGTACAGCCGCAGCCCACGCGACACAATAAAGCGCCGGGCCCCGCCAGGGCCGGGGTGCAGGCTGAACGGGATGACCACCCCGCTGAGCAGGAAGAACCAGATGACCCCCATCTTGCCGATGTCGAGCAGGAAGTGGTCAGGCAGCGACCACGCCCCTAGGGAAGGCAGCCACAGGTGGGTGATGACGACCAGGACTGCAGCAATGCCCCGGAGGGAATCGAGGTAGGCAAGCCGATTCACGCTTTTTTCCTGGGCCGGGATTGGCGCGTCGATGACTGTCATGGGAAGTTCCTTTATAGAAGCAACCACACGCGCCCCGGGAAGGGGGAGGCATGTCAGTGGGCGATTAACCCGTAAGCCTGGCCCGGGTTGACGAAGGTGGGGCAAGTCGCAAACGCTGCGCAGGGGCATGGGACCCCGTGATTGGCAGGTTGGCGTTGAAAACGGTGGGGCACGCTACCGCCAAGGGCGACGTAGGCGCAGGTGTTCACATGTTTGAAGGGAATGTGGAAGCCGGATTGGCTTCGCTTCAGGCCTGCAAGACTGTGCAGAAACGGGGGAACGATTGATGCCTGATAGGGACATTTAAGGTGTTACCAAATGCGTCGTCAATAGGTTTTGTCAAAGATGCGACGGAGTGGGTGTCTGCTCCGCCTATTCATCATTTCCGAGCGGGCAAGGAAGGCTGACAACACCTCTCCATCAGGCCATGGCACGTTGCAACAAATGTAGATGCTGCCGCCAGGCTGCGTCGCGCCGCGCGGGCGGCGCTCGATTTCAAGAGCGGCAAAACAGCACCGGCTAGCACTTGGTGGTCGTGACGCAATCTCTGGCCGTAACCTGCGAAGAACGCCCGATGTGCCTGACGTGCAACCGCATCAGGGCGCGAAGGCGCATGCCTTGGTTTTTCTGTCGCTCTCAAGAACGAGCGCCGCCCGCGCGGCGCGACGCAGCCTGGCGGCAGCATCTACATTTGCTGCACCGTGCCATGGCCTGTGGGATCGGCGTTGCCAGCCTTGTGTGTTCGGCGCGAGGTTGCGGGGAATGTGGGAACCAGCGCAGCGTGCTGGAGACGCAGAAAACTCCAAACCCACCCGATCTAAAAACGCCGAACCAGCTGCTAATCCAGCCCAGCGTCACAACGCAATCAGCCTGCGTTGCTGTATGCCACCGGTATCGTCAGGTCATGCACGATTGCCTGTGCCATCTCTCCCAAATAAGCCGCTGCCCACGCCAGGTGAGGACCGTCGTCGCCCATGGCGGCGTCTGTCATCAGTTGGTTGGCGATGAGTTGCAGGTTGGCGCTGTGGGCCAGCGCATCCACGAGCGGGACGTCGGGGTTGACGGTGAACAGTGGGGTGGCGGTGGGGCCGCAAGGGGCAAAGGTGGTTTGGCCTTGGGTTTGGTGCGGGGTTGGATCGGTCATTGGGTAGTATCCGTTCTGTAGGTTAGACCGGCACCGCCTGCCGCCAAGCAGGTTTGGGTGACGGATTGCACAAGGTTGGCGGACCGGACAGAACGAACCGGCACTTGCGAACAAGTCCCTGCGCAACCCGCCATAGATCTGCATCCGGGCAGGGGTTAGCCGCCTGGGTGAGGATTGGGGGTGTTGCGCGTTCTGAACGGACCGCCAAGTCCGTGTCGCTGGTTAGCGACGGCGGAAGGGTAGCGTGTAGGGAGCGGAAGGACAATATCTATCTAAAGCGGGCAAACAAGGCTGGCGACGCCATCCATCAGGCCATGGCACGTTGCAACAAATGTAGATGCTGCCGCAAGGCTGCGTCGCGCCGCGCGGGCGGCGCTGGATCTCAAGAGCGGCAAAATAATACCGGCTAGCACCTGGGGGCCGTGACGCAATCTCTGGCTGGAACCTGCGAAGAACACCCGATGTGCCTGACGTGCAACCGCATCAGGGCGCAAAGGCGCATGCCTTGGTTTTTCTGGCGCTCTTGAGATCGAGCGCCGCCCGCGCGGCGCGACGCAGCCTGGCGGCAGCATCTACATTTGTTGCAACGTGCCATGGCCTGTGGGATCGGCGTTGCCGGCCTTGTGTGCACGGCAAGCGGTTGTGGGGAATTGCCAACGGTTCGAGATTTGCGGGGGAATGTCAGGCCCAACCAAATCCCAGGCACAAAAAAACCGACTCAAGGTCGGTTTCTCTGCTGCAATCCCCGGTAGAAGGGATTTGAATCTTGGTGCCCCGAGGGAGACTCGAACTCCCACTCCTTTCGAAAACGGATTTTGAATCCGCCGCGTCTACCAATTCCGCCATCAGGGCTCAATGGCCGCGGAGTATAGAGAGGCCTCGACCGTTGGTCAACTCTCCTGCGTGGTCAATTTGTGCGTTTTGGGCTAAACTTTGCGGCCCTGTCGAACCGAACTCCATCATGCGCGTCGCCGATTTTTCCTTCGAGCTTCCCGATTCCCTGATTGCACGCCACCCGCTGGCCGAGCGTCATGGCAGTCGTTTGTTGACCCTGGACGGGCCCAGCGGTGCGCTGGCCCACCGTCAGTTCACTGATTTGCTGGAGCACCTGCGCCCCGGCGACCTGATGGTGTTCAATAACACCCGGGTCATTCCTGCCCGTGTGTTCGGCCAGAAGGCCTCCGGCGGCAAGCTGGAGATCCTGGTGGAGCGCGTGCTGGACAGGCACTCGGTGCTGGCGCACGTGCGTTCCAGCAAGTCGCCCAAGCCGGGCTCGATGATTCTCATCGACGGTGGTGGTGAGGCCGAGATGGTCGCGCGCCACGATGCGCTGTTCGAGCTGCGCTTCAACGAAGAAGTGCTGCCGCTGCTGGACCGCGTCGGCCACATGCCGCTGCCACCTTATATAGACCGCCCCGACGAAGGCGCCGACCGCGAGCGCTACCAGACCGTGTACGCCGAGCGTGCCGGTGCGGTGGCGGCGCCTACTGCCGGCCTGCACTTCGACGAAGGGCTGCTGGCGCAGATCAAGGCCAAGGGCGTGGAAAGCGCCTTCGTGACCTTGCACGTGGGCGCCGGCACCTTCCAGCCGGTGCGTGTGGAAAAGATCGAAGATCACCACATGCATAAAGAGTGGCTGGAGGTGAGCCAGGAGGTGGTGGACGCGGTAAACGCCTGCAAGGCCCGTGGTGGCCGTGTGGTGGCCGTGGGCACCACCAGCGTGCGCTCGCTGGAAAGCGCGGCGCGCGACGGTGTGTTGAAGCCGTTCAGCGGTGACACCGATATCTTCATTTTCCCGGGCCGGCCGTTCCATGTGGTCGATTGCCTGGTGACCAATTTCCATTTGCCGGAATCCACGCTGTTGATGCTGGTGTCGGCCTTCGCCGGTTATCCCGAGACCATGGCCGCCTACCAGGCTGCCGTGGCCAACGGTTACCGCTTCTTCAGTTACGGTGATGCCATGTTCATCACCCGCAATCCGGCGCCCCGCGGTCCAAGCGAAGCGGCGCCAGGGGATCACGCATGAGTCGCACCTGTCGTATGTCGTTCGAACTGCTGGCCACCGACGGCAAGGCCCGTCGTGGCCGCCTGACCTTCCCCCGTGGCGTGGTGGAAACCCCGGCGTTCATGCCGGTGGGCACCTATGGCACGGTGAAGGGCATGCTGCCGCGTGACATCGAGGCCATCGGCGCGCACATGATCCTGGGCAACACCTTCCACCTGTGGCTGCGCCCGGGCATGGAAGTGATCAAGGCCCACGGCGACCTGCACGATTTCATGAAGTGGCAGGGCCCGATCCTCACTGACTCGGGTGGTTTCCAGGTGTTCAGCCTGGGCGCCATGCGCAAGATCAAGGAAGAGGGCGTGACCTTCGCCTCGCCGGTGGACGGCTCCAAAGTGTTCATGGGCCCCGAAGAGTCGATGCAGGTGCAGCGCGACCTGGGCTCCGACGTGGTGATGATCTTCGACGAATGCACCCCGTACCCGGCCGACGAAGACGTGGCGCGCGTGTCCATGGAGCTGTCGCTGCGCTGGGCCCAGCGCTCGAAGAACGCCCATGGCGACAACACTGCGGCGCTGTTCGGCATCGTCCAGGGCGGCATGCACCAGAACCTGCGCATGCGCTCGCTGGAAGGCCTGGACAAGATCGGCTTCGACGGCCTGGCCATCGGCGGCCTGTCGGTGGGCGAGCCCAAGCACGAAATGATCAAGGTGCTGGACTACCTGCCAGGCCAGATGCCCGCTGACAAACCTCGTTACCTTATGGGTGTTGGCAAGCCGGAAGATCTGGTGGAGGGTGTGCGCCGCGGTGTGGACATGTTCGATTGCGTGATGCCAACCCGCAATGCCCGCAACGGGCATCTGTTCATCGACACCGGCGTGCTGAAGATCCGCAACGCGTTCCATCGCCATGATGATTCGCCGCTGGACCCGACCTGCGACTGCTACACCTGCCAGAACTTCTCCCGTGCTTACCTGCACCATTTGGACAAGTGCGGCGAAATGCTGGGGAGCATGTTGAATACGATCCACAATTTGCGTCATTACCAGGTGCTGATGGCTGGTTTGCGCGAGGCTATTCAACAAGGTACATTGGCCGCCTTTGTCGATGCCTTCTATGCCAAACGCGGGCTTGCCACGCCGCCTTTGGACTGAGTTCGTGACCCTTTGAGTCAACAATTTTGCAACTGGAGTGCTAAATGAGCTTTTTTATCTCTGATGCTTTGGCCGACGCTGGTGCGCCGGCAGCGGCAGGCCCTATGGGCGGCGGCTTCGAGTGGATTTTCCTGGTTGGTTTCCTGGTCATCTTCTACCTGATGATCTGGCGCCCACAGGCCAAGCGTGCCAAAGAGCAGAAAAACCTGCTGGGCAACCTGCAGAAAGGTGACGAAGTTGTGACCACCGGTGGTATCGCCGGCAAGATCAACAAAGTGACCGACGACTTCGTGGTAATCGAGGTTTCGGACACCGTAGAGCTGAAAATCCAGAAGGGCGCCATTGCCGCGACCCTGCCGAAAGGCACGCTCAAAGCGATCTAAGCTTCAGACTTTTACCAATCGACGGGGCGCGCAAGGCGCCCCGCGTCTTGAACGGGCGGCGTGATGCTGAACAAATACCCTCTGTGGAAATACCTACTGATCCTGGCGGTGCTGGCGGTCGGTTTTATTTATTCCGCACCCAATCTCTATCCTGATGACGCGGCCATCCAGGTCTCGGGCGCAAGTTCCGCCCTGCAAGTCACCCAGGCTGATCTGGACCGCAGCGCCAAGGCGCTGACCGATGCCGGTATCGAGGTCAAGGCGGCAACGCTGGCCGAGAATGGCAAGGGCGGTTTGTTGCGTCTGGCCAAGCGTGATGACCAGTTGCCTGCCAAGGACGTGGTCCGCAAGGCCCTGGGCGACGACTACGTGGTTGCGCTGAACCTGGCGGCGACCACGCCGCAGTGGCTGCGCAACATTGGCGCGCACCCCATGAAGCTGGGTCTGGACTTGTCCGGTGGCGTGCACTTCCTGCTGGCCGTGGACATGGACAAGGCTATTGATGCCCGCCTGAAGATCTACGAAGGCGACGTCAAGACCGAGCTGCGCAAGGAAAAGATCCGCTACCGCAGCATGCCACAGCAGAACAGTGCGATTCAGCTGGGCTTCAGCGATGCCGATTCCCTGGCCCAGGCGCAGGCCCTGATCCGCAAGAACTACACCGATTTCGACGTGGCCGCCACTACCCGTGGCGAACTGCAGGTGCTGTCGCTGACGCTGACACCAGCGAAGCTGGCCGAGATTCGCGAATACTCGATCAAGCAGAACCTGACCACCGTGCGTAACCGTGTCAACGAGCTGGGCGTGGCCGAGCCGCTGGTACAGCGCCAGGGTGCCAACCGCATCGTGGTCGAGCTGCCAGGCGTGCAGGACACTGCCGAAGCCAAGCGCATCCTGGGCAAGACTGCCAGCCTGGAATTCCGCCTGGGCGCAGGCCCGGATGATTCCCGCGCCACCACCGAGACTTTCGAGTTCCGTGATGGCAGCCGTCCGCCAGCCGCAGTCGAGCGCAGCCTGATCATCACCGGTGACCAGGTGACCGACGCCTCGGCCAGCTTCGACGAGCACGGCCAGCCGCAGGTGAACATCAAGCTGGATGGCCATGGTGGCGACCTGATGAGCCGCGCCACGCGCAGCAACGTCGGCCGCAGCATGGCGGTGATCTTCATCGAGCAGAAGCCGTTCACCCGCTACGAGAAGCAGACTGTCGACGGCGTCGAGAAAGACGTGGCCGTGCAGGACTTCGCCGAAGAGAAGAAAATCATCAGCCTGGCAACCATCCAGTCGCCGCTGGGCAGCCAATTCCGCATCACCGGCCTGAACGGCCAGGGTGAGTCGTCGGAACTGGCCCTGCTGCTGCGTGCCGGTGGCCTGGCTGCACCGATGTACTTCGCTGAAGAGCGCACCATTGGCCCGAGCCTGGGTGCCGACAACATCACCAAGGGTATCCATGCGTCCCTGTGGGGCATGCTGTTCGTGTCGCTGTTCATCATGGCCATCTACCGCTTCTTCGGCCTGATCGCCACCGTGGCACTGGCCTTGAACATGGTCGTGCTGCTGGCGCTGATGTCGGTGCTGGGTGCCACCCTGACGCTGCCGGGTATTGCCGGTATCGTGTTGACCATGGGTATGGCGGTGGACGCCAACGTGCTGATCTTCTCGCGTATTCGTGAGGAAATCGCCGCCGGGATGACCGTGCAGCGCGCGATCAACGAAGGTTTCGGCCGCGCGTTCACCGCGATCGTCGACGCCAACCTGACCACGTTGCTGGTAGGCGGCATTCTTTTCGCCATGGGCACCGGCCCGGTGAAAGGCTTCGCCGTGACCATGTCCCTGGGTATCTTTACCTCGATGTTCACAGCCATCATGGTGACCCGCGCAATGGTCAACCTGATCTACGGCGGTCGTGACTTCAAGAAGTTGTGGATTTAAGGGGCTGCCATGAAACGTACCATCAACTTCATGGGCGTTCGCAATATTGCGTTCGCCTTGACACTGTTCCTCACGGCATTGGCGCTGTTCAGCTGGTTCCACAAGGGCCTCAACTTCGGCCTGGACTTCACTGGCGGTACGCTGATCGAGCTGAACTACCAGAAGCCGGCCGACCTGACCCAGGTGCGTAGCGAACTGGTAGCCGCTGGCTACCACGAAGCCATCGTGCAGAACTTCGGTGACACCACCGACCTGCTGGTGCGCATGCCGGGCGACGACCCCAAGCTGGGCGCCCAGGTAGCTGAGGCGCTGGCCAAGGTGGGCGGCGACAACCCGGCCAAGGTTACCCGCACCGAGTTCGTCGGCCCGCAGGTGGGTGAAGAGCTGCGTGACCAGGGTGGCCTGGGCATGCTCATGGCCCTGGGCGGCGTGTTGATCTACCTGGCGTTCCGCTTCCAGTGGAAATTCGCCGTAGGCGCTATCGCTTCCCTGGTGCACGACGTGGTCGTGACCATGGGTATCCTGTCGTTCTTCCAGATCACCTTCGACCTGACGGTGCTGGCGGCGGTGCTGGCCATCATCGGCTACTCGCTGAACGACACCATCGTGGTATTCGACCGGGTGCGCGAGAACTTCCGCGTGCTGCGCAAGGCCTCGCTGATCGAGAACATCAACGTCTCGACCACCCAGACCCTGCTGCGTACCCTGGCGACCTCGATCTCGACGTTGCTGGCCATCGCCGCGCTGCTGTTCTTCGGCGGCGACAACCTGTTCGGCTTCTCCATCGCGCTGTTCATCGGCGTGCTGGCGGGTACCTACTCCTCGATCTACATCGCCAACGTGGTGCTGATCTGGCTGAACCTGAACAGCGACGACCTGATTGCCCCGGTCACCAAGGACAAGGTCGACGATCGCCCGTAATGTGATCGCCGTCACTTAATCCCCTGAAAAGGCGCGAGTTTTGAACTCGCGCCTTTTTTTGTGCTCCAAGGCTGGGAGAAGCGCGGACTTTGATCCGTATAAGAAGGTCAGGAGGTTCAAGTGAACAAATCGTTGCTGGTTGGTGCAGTGTTGGGTGCTGTCGGTGTGACTGCCGGTGGTGCTGTCGCGACCTACAGCCTCGTGAAAAGTGGCCCAGAGTACGCAGAAGTTCTGGCTGTAGACCCTATCAATCAAGAGATCAAGACGCCCCGCAAGGAGTGTCATGACGTGGCGGTAACCCATCGCCGGGCCGTGCAGGACCAGCACCAGGTGGCCGGTACCGTGATCGGCGCCGTGGGCGGTGGCCTGCTGGGCCACCTGGTGGGTGGCGGCAAGGGCAAGACCCTGGCTACCGTGGCGGGCGCCGTGGGCGGTGGCTACGCGGGCAACAAGGTGCAGGAACACATGCAGAACGGTGATACCTACACCACCACCGAAAGCCGCTGCAACACGGTCAACGACATCAGCAACAAGGTGGTTGGCTACAACGTGAAGTACCAGCTCAATGGCCAGGTCGGCCAGGTGAAGATGGACCGTGACCCGGGCTCCAAGATCCCGGTGAGCAAGGACGGCCAGCTGGTGCTGACCCAGCAGTAAAGGCGCCTCCGCATGCGTAGCCGCTGCCGAAGGCTGCGCTGGCCCTGGGCCTCGCTGGAGATCTCCAGTGTTCACAAGGGCCAGCGCAGCCTGGCGGCAGCGGCTACAAGGTGTCGGTGATTATTCAGGCAATAAAAAAGCACCCCGAAGGGTGCTTTTTTATTGCCTGGCGAAAAAGCTTAGCGCTTGATCGAAGGCGGCAGGTGCGGCTGGATGGCCGTCAGTACTGCCTTGAAGCACTTGATGTTGCCGGCAACGATGTGGCCCTTCTCCAGGAAGTCGTGACCACCGGTGAAGTCGCTCACCAGGCCGCCAGCTTCCTGGATCAGCAGGGCGCCTGCGGCCATGTCCCAATCGCTCAGGCCCGACTCCCAGAAGGCGTCGAAACGGCCGGCGGCCACGTAGGCCAGGTCCAGGCTGGCAGCGCCGGCGCGGCGGATGCCGGCGGTCTGGCCGACCAGGGCGCGGAACATGCCCAGGTAGTTGTCCAGGTCAGCCATCTGGTTGTCACGGAACGGGAAGCCGGTGCCCAGCAGGGCGCCGTCCAGGCTGGTGCGGCCGCTGACGCGCAGGCGACGGCCGTTCAGTTGGGCGCCACGGCCACGGCTGGCGGTGAATTCTTCCTGGCGGACCGGGTCCAGTACCACGGCGTGTTCCAGGCGGCCGCGGTATTTGCAGGCAATGCTGACGGCAAAGTGCGGGATGCCGCGCAGGAAGTTGGTGGTGCCATCCAGTGGGTCGATGATCCACTCGTATTCGGCGCCTTCGCCGCTGCCAGCGTGCAGGCCGGTTTCCTCACCACGGATGGTGTGGGTCGGGTAAGCCTTGCGCAGGGCTTCGATGATTTTTTGCTCGGCCGCACGATCGACTTCAGAGACGTAATCCTTCGCGTCTTTTTCATCAACCTTGATGGTATCCAGGCGCTCGATGGAGCGGAAAATCAATTCACTGGCGCTGCGGGCGGCGCGCAGCGCGATATTCAGCATGGGCTGCATGGACGTTTCACCTAGGTCGTTAAAGAAAGCCGAACATTCTAGCAGAAAAGTACGTTTGCAGAAGAGGGTAGTCAGCATTCGTAGCGTAAGCGGTATCTGTTCGGTAAGATTTCATTTCTTTCCCCCGGTCTGTGAGCGCTCGCCTTGCTGCAAAATATTCGTGTCGTCCTGGTCAACACCAGCCACCCCGGCAACATCGGCGGGGCTGCGCGCGCCATGAAGAACATGGGTCTGTCGCGCCTGGTGCTGGTAGACCCGCTGGATTTCCCGTCCCACGAAGCCAGCGCACGCGCCTCGGGCGCCGATGACGTGCTGGACAACGTCCAGGTGGTCGCCACCCTGGAAGAGGCCCTGGTGGGCACCACCATGGTGCTGGGCACCAGCGCCCGCGAGCGACGTATTCCCTGGCCGTTGCTGGACCCCCGCGAATGCGGCAGCAAAAGCGTCGAAGAAGCCGCCCAGGTGGGTGGCGAGGTGGCCCTGGTGTTCGGTCGCGAACACGCCGGGCTCACCAACGACGAGCTGCAGCGATGTCATTTCCACGTGCATATCCCGTCGAACCCCGATTTCAGCTCGCTGAACCTGGGTGCGGCGGTGCAGGTCCTGGCCTACGAAGTGCGTATGGCCTGGCTGGCAGCCGAAGGGCAGGCGTCCAAGACCGAGAAGGTCGAAGTGGCGTCGGTCAAGAGCGCAGAGCTCTCGACCAGCGACGAGATGGAGCGTTTCTACCAACACCTGGAGAACACCCTGGTGGAGATCGGCTTCCTCGACCCGCAGAGCCCCCGGCACCTGATGGCGCGTTTGCGCCGCCTGTACGGCCGCAGCTCGGTTGCCAAGGCGGAAATGAACATATTGCGCGGCATTCTCACGGAGACCCAGAAAGTGGCCCGTGGCGAGCCGCATAAGCGGAAGGATTAGTCATGTTCGAGCGTTTGCGTGAAGACATTCAAAGCGTATTCCATCGCGACCCGGCGGCGCGCAATGCCTTCGAGGTGCTGACCAGCTACCCCGGCATGCACGCCATCTGGCTGCACCGTGGCGCGCACAAGCTGTGGAAGGCCGACTTCAAGTGGCTGGCGCGCATGGTCTCCAACTTCGGGCGCTGGATGACCGGCATCGAGATTCACCCGGGCGCACGCATTGGCCGGCGGTTCTTCATCGACCACGGCATGGGCATCGTCATTGGCGAAACCGTCGAGATCGGCGACGACGTCACCCTGTACCAGGGCGTGACCCTGGGTGGTACCAGCTGGAACAAGGGCAAGCGCCACCCCACGCTGGAAGATGGCGTGGTGGTAGGGGCGGGCGCCAAGGTGCTGGGCCCGTTCACTGTGGGGGCCGGTGCCAAGATCGGCTCCAACGCCGTGGTCACCAAGCCGGTGCCCGCCGGCGCCACCGCCGTGGGCATCCCGGGGCGCATCATCGTCAAGGGCGATGACGCCGTGGACGCCAAGCGCAAGGCCATGGCCGAGAAGATCGGCTTCGAGGCCTATGGCGTGACCGCGGACATGCCCGACCCGGTGGCGCGCGCCATCGGCCAGCTGCTGGACCACCTGCACGCCGTCGACGGGCGCCTGGAGGACATGTGCGGGGCGATGACCCGCATGGGCAGTGACTACTGCGCCAAGGACCTGCCCGAGCTGCGCGACGAAGACTTCAAGTGCGTGAAGGGCGAAGTCGACGTCCCTGCCGCCGAAGCTCGCTGAAGCTTGGGGGAGCCTGTGGGAGCTGGCTTGCCAGCGAGCTTTTGGTTGTTGCAAAAAGCTCGCTGGCAAGCCAGCTCCCACGGGAGCGGGCAAATCAGAATTCCCGTGCTATAGTACGCCGCCCGTTTTGCCGCTATTCCCGACTAAAGTGGTAGGTCTTAAAGTTGACTTAAATACTCGGGAATTGCATACTCACAGCTCATCCGCTCCTCCCTTTTTCGTGTAACCGTGGTACTCGCCATGCGACTGACAACTAAAGGCCGATACGCCGTCACTGCCATGCTCGACCTGGCATTGCACGCGCAGCATGGGCCGGTTTCATTGGCCGATATCTCCGAGCGCCAAGGCATCTCCCTGTCGTACCTGGAGCAACTGTTCGCCAAGCTGCGTCGCAGCAACCTGGTGTCCAGCGTGCGCGGGCCGGGGGGTGGCTACCAGCTGTCCCGTGACATGCAGGGGATCCAGGTGGCCCAGGTCATCGACGCCGTCAACGAATCGGTCGACGCAACACGTTGCCAGGGATTGGGTGATTGTCATGCTGGCGACACGTGCCTCACGCACCACTTGTGGTGCGACCTGAGCCAGCAGATTCATGAATTTTTGAGCGGTATCAGTCTGGCTGACCTTGTCACTCGCCGTGAAGTGCAAGAGGTCGCCCAGCGCCAGGACCTGCGCCGTTGCAACACCACCAAGAGCCAGCGCCTGGACAAGATCGAAACGTCCTTCGTCGAATGACGATGGGACTGTGGCTAGCCCGCCTGATAGGAGAATTTCAATGAAGTTGCCGATTTACCTCGATTACTCCGCCACCACGCCGGTCGACCCGCGTGTAGCGCAAAAGATGATTGAATGCCTGACCAACGAGGGGAACTTCGGCAACCCGGCATCGCGTTCCCACGTGTTCGGCTGGAAAGCCGAGGAAGCGGTCGAGAACGCCCGTCGCCAGGTGGCTGACCTGGTCGGCGCCGACCCGCGTGAAATCGTCTGGACCAGCGGTGCAACCGAGTCCGACAACCTGGCCATCAAGGGTGTCGCGCACTTCTATCACACCAAGGGCAAGCACCTGATCACCTCCAAGATCGAGCACAAGGCGGTCCTGGACACCATGCGCCAGCTGGAGCGTGAAGGCTTCGAAGTCACCTACCTGGACCCCCAGGAAGACGGCCTGATCACCCCGGCCATGATCGAAGCCGCGCTGCGCGACGACACCATCCTGGTGTCGGTGATGCACGTGAACAACGAAATCGGCACCGTCAACGACATCGCCGCCATTGGCGAGCTGACCCGCTCGCGCGGCGTGATGTTCCACGTTGACGCTGCCCAGTCCACCGGCAAGGTCGACATCGACCTGACCAAGCTGAAAGTCGACCTGATGTCGTTCTCGGCCCACAAGACCTACGGCCCCAAGGGCATTGGCGCGCTGTACGTCAGCCGCAAGCCGCGCGTGCGCCTGGAAGCCACCATGCACGGCGGCGGTCACGAGCGCGGCATGCGTTCGGGCACCCTGGCGACCCACCAGATCGTCGGCATGGGCGAGGCCTTCGCCATCGCCAAGCAGGAAATGGCCAGCGAGAACGCCCGCCTGCAAGCCTTGAGCGAGCGTTTCTTCAAGCAGGTCGAGCACCTGGAAGAGCTGTACGTGAACGGCAGCCTGACTGCGCGCGTGCCGCACAACCTGAATTTGAGCTTCAATTACGTCGAAGGCGAGTCGCTGATCATGGCGCTCAAGGACCTGGCCGTCTCGTCCGGTTCGGCCTGCACCTCGGCTTCCCTGGAGCCGTCCTACGTGCTGCGCGCCCTGGGCCGCAACGACGAACTGGCACACAGCTCGATCCGCTTCACCTTCGGCCGTTTCAGCACCGAAGAAGAAATCGACTACGCCGCGCAGAAAGTCTGCGAGGCCGTGACCAAGCTGCGCGAACTGTCGCCGCTGTGGGATATGTTCAAAGACGGCGTCGACATCTCGAAGATCGAGTGGGCGGCACACTAAACAAAAGAAGCCGCCACCATCCAGATCCTGTAGAGACGTGGCGTTAACGCAGGCGTACCTACAGGGCCTTCAGAGCGGCCCTGATGAGTGAGGATTTAGAATCATGGCTTACAGCGAAAAGGTCATCGACCACTACGAAAACCCACGTAACGTCGGCAAGATGAACGCCGAGGACCCGGACGTGGGCACCGGCATGGTTGGCGCTCCAGCCTGCGGCGACGTCATGCGCCTGCAGATCAAGGTCAACGAGCAGGGCATCATCGAAGACGCCAAGTTCAAGACCTACGGCTGTGGCTCCGCCATCGCCTCCAGCTCCCTGGCCACCGAGTGGATGAAGGGCAAGTCGCTGGACGAAGCGGTCACCATCAGCAACACCCAGCTGGCCGAAGAACTGGCGCTGCCGCCGGTGAAAATCCACTGCTCCGTACTCGCCGAAGACGCCATCAAGGCTGCCGTTCACGATTACAAGCAGAAGAAAGGTCTGCTCTAACAGCACGCATCGCACGATGTAAGGAGTCTCGATGGCTATCAGCATGACAGAAGCCGCTGCCAAGCATATCCGCCGTTCCCTGGACGGCCGCGGCAAGGGCGAGGGCATCCGCCTGGGCGTCCGTACCACCGGCTGCTCGGGCCTGGCCTATGTGCTGGAATTCGTTGACGCGCTGGGTGAAGACGACCAGGTGTTCGAAAGCCACGGCGAAAAGGTGATCATCGATCCCAAGAGCCTGGCGTACCTGGACGGCACCGAACTGGACTTCGTCAAGGAAGGCTTGAACGAAGGCTTCAAGTTCAACAACCCCAACGTGCGCGGTGAATGTGGCTGCGGCGAAAGCTTCAACGTTTGAGGCCGGTCGTGGGTACTCCTTGTCATTTCGCCTTGTTTGACCTGCAACCGAGCTTCCGCCTGGACCTCGACCAGCTGGCCGCGCGCTACCGTGAGTTGGCGCGCGCCGTGCACCCCGATCGCTTTGCCGATGGTAGCGAGCGCGAGCAGCGCCTGGCACTGGAGCAGTCGGCGGGCCTGAACGAGGCCTACCAGACGCTCAAGAGCTCGCCCAAGCGTGCCCGCTACCTGCTGGCCATCGGTGGCCACGAAGTGCCCCAGGAAGTCACGGTCCACGACCCTGAGTTCCTGATGCAGCAGATGCAGTGGCGCGAAGAGCTCGAAGACCTGCAGGACAGTGCCGACCTCGACGGTGTGGCGCAGTTCAAGCGGCGCCTGAAGGCTGCCAGCGAGCAGTTGAACGAAAGCTTCGCCGGCTGTTGGGATGATGCAGCGCAACGCGAACAGGCCGAACGCCTGATGCGGCGCATGCAGTTCCTCGACAAGCTGTCCTACGAAGTGCGCCAGCTGGAAGAGCGCCTCGACGATTAACCCAGTGTTGCTACGGCTGCACGCCTGATATTCAGATAAGCATGGCCCTACTGCAGATCGCCGAACCCGGCCAGAGTCCTCAACCGCACCAGCGCAAGCTGGCTGTGGGTATCGACCTTGGCACTACCAATTCGCTGGTCGCTGCCTTGCGCAGCGGCCTGTCCGAGCCACTGGCCGACGCGCAGGGGCAGGTCATTCTGCCGTCCGCCGTTCGCTACCACGCCGACCGCGTCGAAGTGGGCGCCGGCGCCAAGGCTGCCGCCGCCAGTGACCCGCTCAACACCATCGTTTCGGTCAAGCGCCTGATGGGCCGCGGCCTGGCGGACGTCAAGCAGCTGGGCGACCAGCTGCCGTACCGCTTCGTCGGTGGTGAGTCGCACATGCCGTTCATCGACACCGTGCAGGGCGCCAAGAGCCCGGTCGAAGTCTCCGCCGACATCCTCAAGGTGCTGCGCCTGCGCGCTGAAGCCACCCTGGGTGGCGAGCTGGTAGGCGCGGTAATCACCGTGCCGGCCTACTTCGACGACGCCCAGCGCCAGGCCACCAAGGACGCCGCCAAACTGGCCGGCCTCAACGTGCTGCGCCTGCTCAACGAGCCGACCGCGGCCGCCGTGGCCTATGGCCTGGACCAGCATGCCGAGGGCCTGGTGGCCATCTATGACCTGGGTGGCGGTACCTTCGACATTTCCATCCTGCGCCTGACCGGCGGTGTCTTCGAAGTGCTGGCCACCGGTGGCGACAGCGCCCTGGGTGGCGACGACTTCGACCACGCCATCGCCAGCTGGATTGTGCAGCAGGCGGGCCTGTCCGCCGACCTCGACCCGGGCGCCCAGCGCCAGCTGCTGCAAGTGGCCTGCGCCGCCAAGGAAGCCCTGACTGACGCCGCGTCGGTTGAGGTGGTGCATGGCGCGTGGAAAGCCGAGCTGAGCCGCGAGGCGTTCGACGCCCTGATCGAGCCGATGGTTGCCCGCAGCCTCAAGGCCTGCCGCCGCGCCGTACGTGACTCGGGCGTGGAAATCGACGAAGTGGCCGCCGTGGTCATGGTTGGCGGTTCCACCCGTGTGCCGCGCGTGCGCGAGGCCGTGGCCGAGCTGTTCGGCCGCCAGCCGCTGACCGAGATCGACCCGGACCAGGTGGTCGCCATTGGCGCCGCCATCCAGGCCGACACCCTGGCCGGCAACAAGCGTGACGGCGCCGAGCTGTTGCTGCTGGACGTGATTCCGCTGTCCCTGGGCCTGGAAACCATGGGCGGGCTGATGGAGAAGGTGATTCCGCGCAATACCACCATTCCCGTCGCCCGTGGCCAGGACTTCACTACCTATAAGGACGGCCAGTCGGCCATGATGATTCACGTGCTGCAAGGCGAGCGTGAATTGATCAGTGACTGCCGCTCCCTGGCGCGCTTCGAATTGCGTGGCATCCCGGCCATGGTGGCGGGCGCGGCGAAAATCCGCGTCACCTTCCAGGTCGACGCCGACGGCCTGCTCAGCGTCTCCGCGCGTGAGCTGGGCTCGGGCGTTGAGGCCAGCATCCAGGTCAAGCCGTCCTACGGCCTGACCGACGGCGAAATCGCCCGCATGCTCAAGGATTCGTTCCAGTACGCCGGCGACGACAAGGTCGCGCGCCAGCTGCGCGAGCACCAGGTAGACGCCGAGCGCCTGCTGGAAGCGGTGCAGGGCGCCCTGGAAGCCGACGGCGACCGCCTGCTGGACGCCGAAGAGCGCCTGGCAATCGAGCACCAGATGACTGAACTGCGTGAATTGATGAGCGGTACCGACGGCGCGGCCATTGAGCAGCAGACCAAGCGTCTGTCGCAGGTCACCGACGCCTTCGCGGCCCGCCGCCTCGACTCGACGGTGAAAGCCGCGTTGGCCGGGCGCAACCTGAATGAGATTGAGGAATAACGATGCCGCAGGTCATTTTTCTGCCCCACGAAAAGTTTTGCCCGGAAGGCCTGGTAGTCGAGGCCGCCACCGGCACGTCTATCCTTGAGCTGGCCCACGATCATCACATCGAGATCGAAAGCGCCTGCGGCGGCGTGTGCGCCTGCACCACCTGTCACTGCATCATCCGCGAAGGCTTCAATTCGCTGGAAGAGGCCGACGAGCTGGAAGAAGATTACCTGGACAAGGCCTGGGGCCTGGAAGCGCAATCGCGCCTGGCGTGCCAGGCCGTGGTGGGCACCGAGGACCTGACGGTCGAAATCCCGAAATATTCGCTTAACCATGCGGCCGAAGCGCCGCACTGATCGGGAAGCTGTCATGAGCTACGGTTGGAATGATGTACAACGTATTGCAGAGGAATTGGCCGAAGCCAAGCCGGGCGTTGACCCGTATTCGGTGAATTTCGTCGATCTGCAGCAATGGATCAAGGATTTGCCTGGTTTCGACAGCACTTCTGGCCGGGTAGGCGAGAAGGTGCTGGAAGCGGTCCAGACCCTTTGGGCCGACGAAATAGACTGATCATCTTTGCAGGTTAGGCATTACCCCAGAACCCGCGTATAATTCGCGGGTTTAATTTTTCGCAACAATCACTGTTTCTGGAGTTTCACCATGGCTGTTCAACGTACTTTCTCCATCATCAAGCCTGACGCTGTTGCCAAGAACGTCATCGGCGAGATCACCACTCGTTTCGAAAAAGCCGGTCTGCGCGTCGTTGCCTCGAAACTGAAGCAACTGTCCAAGGCCGAAGCTGAAGGTTTCTACGCTGAGCACAGCGCTCGTGGCTTCTTCGGCGAGCTGGTTGCCTTCATGATCTCCGGTCCTGTCGTTGTACAGGTGCTGGAAGGCGAAAACGCCATCGCTCTGAACCGTGAGCTGATGGGCGCCACCAACCCTAAAGAAGCTGCTGCCGGCACCATCCGTGCTGACTTCGCTGACTCCATCGACGCCAACGCTGTTCACGGTTCGGACTCCGAAGCCGCTGCTGCCCGCGAAATCTCGTACTTCTTCGCTGCTACCGAAGTAACCACTCGCTAAGCCACGGCCAACGAGTGAAGGTGAAACCATGACCGTAATGACTGGCAAGACAAACCTATTGGGCTTGACCCAACCAGAGATGGAACAGTTCTTCGACTCGATCGGGGAGAAGCGCTTTCGTGCCGGTCAGGTCATGAAGTGGATTCACCATTTTGGTGTCGATGATTTCGACGCCATGACGAACGTCGGCAAGGCCTTGCGCGAAAAGCTCAAGGCCTGTGCCGAAATTCGTGGTCCCGAAGTGGTCAGCGAGGACATCTCCACCGACGGCACCCGCAAGTGGGTGGTGCGCGTGGCGTCCGGCAGCTGCGTCGAGACCGTGTACATCCCGCAGGGCAAGCGCGGCACCTTGTGTGTCTCGTCCCAGGCGGGCTGCGCCCTGGACTGCAGTTTCTGCTCCACCGGCAAGCAAGGCTTCAACAGCAACCTCACCGCCGCCGAAGTCATCGGCCAGGTGTGGATTGCCAACAAATCCTTCGGCAGCGTCCCGGCTACCATCGACCGCGCCATCACCAACGTGGTGATGATGGGCATGGGCGAGCCGCTGCTGAACTTCGACAACGTCATCGCCGCCATGCGGCTGATGATGGATGACCTGGGCTATGGCATCTCCAAACGCCGGGTCACCCTGTCCACCTCGGGCGTGGTGCCGATGATCGACGTGCTCGCCGATCACATCGACGTCTCGCTGGCCCTGTCGCTGCACGCGCCGAACGACGCGCTGCGCAACGAACTGGTGCCGATCAACAAGAAATACCCGCTCAAGATGCTGCTCGAGTCGTGCCAGCGCTACATGTCCCAACTGGGCGAGAAGCGCGTGCTGACCATCGAGTACACCCTGCTCAAGGACGTCAACGACAAGCTCGAGCACGCGGTGGAAATGGTCGAGCTGCTCAAGAACGTACCGTGCAAGATCAACCTGATCCCGTTCAACCCGTTCCCGCACTCCGGTTACGAGCGTCCGAGCAACAACGCCATCCGGCGTTTCCAGGATCATTTGCACCAGGCCGGTTTCAATGTCACGGTGCGCACTACCCGCGGCGAAGACATCGACGCCGCCTGTGGTCAATTGGTAGGGCAGGTGATGGACCGCACCCGCCGTAGCGAACGCTATATCGCCGTACGCCAACTGGCTGCCGACGCCGATATGCCGCTGAACGCCGACAACCGGCCCTGAGAGAGGATCTCCATGACCGTGCGCGCCGCGCTGTTGCTATTGTTCTTCAACCTGTTGGTTGGTTGCGTTTCCACGGGTAAAGTCAACCCGATGGAAACCAGCAAGGGACGCGAAGAGGCGCGCAAGGCTCTGGTCCAACTGGGTATCGGCTACCTGCAGACCGGCCAGGCCGAACAGGCCAAGGTGCCGCTCAAGCAGGCGCTGGAAATCGACAGCTCCGACCCCGAGGCCAACGGCGCCCTGGGGCTGGTGTTCCAGGCTGAGCTTGAGCCCAAGCTGGCCGAGCAGTATTTCAAGAAAGCGCTGTCCAGCCGCCCGAAAGATGCCCGCACCCTCAACAACTACGGCGGTTTCCTGTACGAGCAGAAGCGGTATCAGGAAGCTTACGAAACCTTTGAGAAAGCCGCCGACGATCCCCTGTATCCTGAGCGCTCGCGGGTGTTCGAGAACCTGGGCCTGACCGCCCGGGCCATGGGCAACAAGCCGCTGGCGGTGCAATTGTTTGACAAGGCATTGCGGTTGAAGGCCGATCAGCCCCAGGCATTGCTGGAAATGGCTGAGTTGTCTTACGAAGACAGGCATTATGTGCCGGCGCGCGGTTATTACGACCGTTTCAGCCAGCTGAGCGAGCAGAACGCCCGCAGCCTGTTGCTGGGCACGCGCCTGGCACGGATTTTCCAGGACAAGAACAAGGCCGCCAGTTTCGGCCTGCAACTTAGAAGACTCTATCCCGGTACGCCGGAATATCAGCAATACCTGTCGGAGCAATGATGAAAGCGGCGCATCCCGAAGTTGTAGCAGCGACTCGCGTGAACCCTGGTGACACCTTGCGCCAGGCCCGCGAGAGCAAAGGCTGGTCGCTGGCCGACGTGGCCGTGAAACTCAACCTCACGGCCACTTCGCTGGGCAACCTGGAGGCCGGCGCCTTCGACAAGCTGCCGGGGCATACCTTTGCCCGCGGTTACATCCGTGCCTACGCCAAGCTGCTGGGCATGGACCAGGCGCCGCTGGTGCAGGCCTTCGACCAGGCCACCGGCAGCCACGCCCAGGGCAGCGAAGTGCATGCGCTGGGCCGCATCGAGGAACCGGTGCGCCTGTCCCACAACATCCTGCGCGGCGTGAGCCTGCTGCTGTTGGTGCTGGTGGTGGGCGGCGGCTTCTTCTGGTGGCAGGACCAGACCGCCCAGCGTGGCAAGGACCAGGCCGGGCTTGCCATGGAGCATGTCGAAGTCGAAAGCGCCGACGGCACCACCCAGATCCACCCGATCGACGAGCCGGAAGACCAGGCCGTGGCCGAGGCCCAGAAGCCTGCCACCGAGGCCCAGGCAACTGAAACCGCTGCGGCCGAAGCGCCTGCCCCGGCGACAGCCGGCGTTCAGCCTGCCGCGCCTACCGTGGCACCTGCGCCTGCCGTCACCGCGCCGGCGCCGGCACCTGCTGCAACGAACACCCCGGCCCTGGTGCACCAGCCGGCCGCCCCGGTGGCCCCGGTGGCCGCCGCCCCGGTAGCGCCTGCAGCCCAGGCCCCGGTGGCCGGCGCTGGCCAACTGCACCTGCAATTCACCGCCGACTGCTGGACCCAGGTCACCGATGGCAACGGCAAAGTGCTGCTCAGCGCCCTCAAGCGCAAGGGCGAGACCGTCGACCTGAACGGCAAGCCGCCGTTCGCCGTGCGCCTGGGCTATGCCCGTGGCGCGCAGGTCAGCTTCAACGGCCAGCCGGTCGACGTTGCACCTTTCACCTCTGGCGAGACTGCTCGCATGAAAGTAGGGCAATAAACCATGCATGGCGAATCCCCGATCAAGCGTCGCGAATCCCGTAAAATCTGGGTCGGCAATGTGCCGGTGGGTGGCGATGCCCCCATCGCGGTACAGAGCATGACCAACACCGACACCAACGACGTGGCGGCCACCGTGGCGCAGATCCGTCGCCTGGAAGACGCCGGCGCCGACATCGTGCGCGTTTCGGTGCCGGACATGGACGCCGCCGAGGCGTTCGGCAAGATCAAGCAACAGGTGCGCGTGCCCCTGGTGGCCGACATCCACTTCGACTACAAGATCGCCTTGCGCGTGGCCGAACTGGGCGTGGACTGCCTGCGTATCAACCCAGGCAACATCGGTCGTGAAGACCGTGTGCGCGCCGTGGTCGATGCCGCCCGCGACCGTGGCATCCCGATCCGCATCGGCGTGAACGCCGGTTCCCTGGAAAAGGACCTGCAGAAGAAGTACGGCGAACCCACCCCCGAAGCACTGGTGGAGTCCGCCCTGCGCCACGTTGAGCACCTGGAGCGCCTGAACTTCCAGGACTTCAAGGTCAGCGTGAAGGCCTCCGACGTGTTCATGGCCGTCGCCGCCTACCGCCTGCTCGCCACCCAGATCTCCCAGCCGCTGCACCTGGGCATCACCGAGGCCGGCGGTTTGCGCTCCGGCACGGTGAAATCCTCGGTGGGCCTAGGTATGCTGCTGGCCGACGGCATCGGCGACACCATCCGCATCTCCCTGGCCGCCGACCCGGTGGAAGAGATCAAGGTGGGCTACGACATCCTCAAGTCCCTGCGCCTGCGCTCGCGTGGCATCAACTTCATCGCCTGCCCGAGCTGCTCGCGGCAGAACTTCGATGTGGTGAAGACCATGAACGAGCTGGAAGGGCGCCTGGAAGACCTGCTGGTGCCGCTGGACGTGGCGGTGATCGGTTGCGTGGTCAACGGCCCTGGCGAAGCCAAGGAAGCCCACGTGGGCCTTACCGGCGGCACGCCGAACCTGATCTACATCGACGGCAAGCCTGCGCAGAAGCTGACCAACGACAACCTGGTGGAAGAGCTCGAGAAGCTGATTCGCCAGAAGGCGGCCGAAAAGGTCGAGGCCGACGCGGCGCTGATCGCCCGCGGCTGACAGAACACTAAGGATTTCTCGTGAGTAAGACGCTGCAAGCCATCCGTGGCATGAACGACATCCTGCCCGACCAGACGCCCCTGTGGCGCTACTTCGAAGGCACCGTGGCAGGGCTGCTGGACACCTACGGCTACCGGCAGATCCGCATGCCGATCGTCGAGTTCACCGACCTGTTCAAGCGCTCCATCGGCGAAGTCACCGACATCGTCGAGAAAGAGATGTACACCTTCGAGGACCGCAACGGCGACTCGCTGACCCTGCGCCCCGAAGGCACGGCGGCGTGCGTGCGCGCGGTGCTGGAGCACGGCATCACCGGCGGTGGCCAGGTGCAGAAGCTCTGGTACGTGGGCCCCATGTTCCGTCACGAGCGCCCGCAGAAAGGCCGCTACCGCCAGTTCCACCAGATCGGCTGCGAGGTGTTCAACCTCGACGGCCCGGACATCGACGCCGAGCTGATCGTGCTCACCTGGCGCCTGTGGGGTGCCCTGGGCATCCGCGACGCGGTGAAGCTCGAGCTCAACAGCCTGGGCACCTCCGAGGCCCGCGGTCGCTACCGCGAGGCGCTGGTGGCGTTCCTCACCGAGCACCTGGACCAGATCGACGAAGACAGCCAGCGCCGGTTGAAGACCAACCCGCTGCGCGTGCTGGACACCAAGCACCCTGAGACCCAGGCCGTGCTGGTGAACGCGCCGAAGCTGGCCGATTACCTGGACGAAGAGTCGCGCGTGCACTTCGAAGGCCTGAAGGCCCGCCTGGACGCCGCCGGCATTCCCTACGTGATCAACCCCAAGCTGGTGCGTGGCCTGGACTACTACAGCAAGACCGTGTTCGAGTGGGTCACCGACAAGCTCGGCGCCCAGGGCACCGTGTGCGCTGGCGGCCGCTACGACGGCCTGGTCGAGCAGATGGGCGGCAAGCCCACCACCGGCGTTGGCTTCGCCATGGGCATCGAACGCCTGATCCTGCTGCTGGAAACCCTGGAGCAGGTGCCCGAGTCCATCGCCCGTACCGTTGACGTTTACCTGTGCGCCTTTGGCGAGCAGGCCGAACTGGCCGGCCTGGCCCTGACCGAGCGCCTGCGCGATGCACTGCCGCAGCTGCGCATCCAGGTCAACGCCGGTGCCGGCAGCTTCAAGAGCCAGTTCAAGAAGGCGGACAAGAGCGGTGCGCTCTACGCCTTGATCCTGGGGGACGACGAACTGGCGCAACAAGTGGTAGGTTTCAAACCCCTGCGTGGCCAGGGCGAACAACAAAACATTGCCTGGGATGCTCTGGGTGAGCATCTGGCGACTTGCGTCGTGCAGGGTTGAGGCAGGCTTCAGGCCGAATTTGCGAAATAGGAGTATTGGGGTGTCGAGTACCGAAGATGAACAACTCGCCGAGTTGAAGGACTTTTGGCAGCGTAACGGCAAGCCTCTGGTCACCGGCGTGCTGCTGGCCCTGGTGGTGGTATTTGGCTGGCAGGCCTGGCACAAGTACCAGGCCAACCAGTCGCAAGGTGCGTCCAGCCTGTACCAGCAACTGCTGGAAACCGCGCTGAACCCTGCCGGCAAGCCTGATACCGCGCAGGTGGCGGACCTGGCCAACAAGCTCAAGACCGAGTACGGCAACAGCGAGTACGCGCAGTACGGCAGCCTGTTCGTGGCCAAGGTGGCCGTGGACGCCGGCAAGCTGGACGATGCCGCCACCGAGCTCAAGGCCGTGGTCGACAAGCCCAAGGACGCCATGCTGGGCGAGATCGCCCGTCAGCGCCTGGCTCAGGTACTGGCTGCGCAGAACAAGGCCGAAGACGCCCTGAAGCTGCTGGACGGCGACGCCGACAAGGCGTTCCTGGCCAGCCGCGAGGAACTCAAGGGTGACCTGCTGGTGCAGCTGGGCCGTACTGACGACGCGTATGCGGCGTACCAGAAGGCCAAGGCAGCCCTGTCCGATGAGGCAGCGGTGGGTGGCTTGCAAATCAAACTCGACGACCTGGCGAAAAAAGATGCGTGACGTGATCCGTTGGAAACATGCAGCATTGCTGGCTCTGGCCATTCTGGCCGCGGGTTGCAGCAGCAACAGCAAGAAGGAACTGCCTCCTGCCGAGCTGACCAAGTTCAAGGAAGAAGTGGTCCTGCACAAGGAGTGGAGTCGTTCGATCGGTGACGGTCAGGGCGAAACCTACAACATGCTGGTTCCAGCGATCGAGAACGACAGCATCTACGCCGCTGACGTGACCGGCGCGGTCATGGACCTGAACCGCCTGAACGGCGACGTGATCTGGAAGAAAGACCTCAACACCTCGGTGTCGGGCGCGGTCGGCGTCGGTTACGGCCTGGTCATGCTGGGCACCATCAGCGGTGAAGTCATCGCCCTTGACGCCACCAACGGTGAAGTCAAATGGCGCGCCAAGGTCGGCAGCGAAGTGCTCGCACCGCCTGCCAACAACGGCGACGTGGTAGTGGTGCAGACCCAGGACGACCGCCTGGTCGGCCTGGACGCCAGCACCGGCACCCAGCGCTGGATCTACGACAGCACGCCTGCGGTACTGACCCTGCGTGGCACCAGTGCCCCGCTGGTCACCAACCACCTGGCGGTGGCTGGCCTGTCCACCGGCAAGGTCGTTGCCCTGGACATCAGCAACGGTGTGCCGGTGTGGGAACAACGCATCGCCGTGCCGCAGGGCCGCTCGGAACTTGAGCGTGTCGTCGATATCGACGGCGGCCTGCTGCTGTCCGGTGGTACCCTGTACGTCGCCAGCTACCAGGGCCGCATGGCGGGCCTGGACCTGGAAAGCGGCCGTGTGCTGTGGCAGCGTGACGCTTCCAGCTACGCCGGCGTGGCCCAGGGCTTCGGCAGCGTCTACGTGGCGCTGGCTTCCGGCACCGTGGAAGGCGTCGACGAGCGAACCACCACCGCCCTGTGGAGCAACGACAAACTGGCCCGCCGCCAGCTGTCGGCACCCGAGGTGTTCTCCAGCTACGTGGCGGTAGGCGACTTCGAAGGCTACCTGCACCTGCTGAGCCAGGTCGACGGTCGCTTCGTTGGTCGTGAGAAAATTGACAGTGACGGCCTGCGCGCCCGTCCGCTGGTGGCCGGGAACATGATTTACGTGTTCGGCAACAGCGGCAAGCTCGAAGCCCTCACCATCAAGTAAGGCTTTGACTATGCTGGAGGTCAGTCATGGCCTCCAGCGGCCCCGCCCCAGGCAGGGGCCACGGCATGTTCGCATGCCGCCACGAACTCCGGCCGCTGCCTGCAGCGGCCTTTGTATTTTCTGAAATAACGCAGTGGAGAGCCTAATGGTTCCCGTAATCGCCCTGGTGGGCCGACCGAACGTCGGCAAGTCCACCATGTTCAACCGCCTGACCAAAAGCCGCGACGCCATCGTCGGCGACCTGTCTGGTCTTACCCGTGATCGCCAATACGGAGAGGCGCACTGGCAAGGGCGTTCCTATATCCTGATCGACACCGGCGGTATTTCCGGTGACGAGCACGGCATGGACGAAAAGATGGCCGAGCAGTCGCTGCTGGCCATCGAAGAAGCCGATGTGGTGCTGTTTCTGGTCGATGCCCGTGCCGGTTTCACCGCCGCCGACCAGATGATTGCCGAGCACCTGCGCAAGCGTAACAAGCGCTCCATCCTGGTGGCCAACAAGATCGACAACATCGATCCGGAAATGGCCCGCGCCGAATTCGCCCCGCTGGGCATGGGCCACGCCATCGGCGTCGCCGGTGCCCAGGGCCGCGGCGTGAACACCCTGCTGGAAGCCGCCCTGGGCGAATTCCCGCGTGATGTGGAAGAGGAAGACCTGGCCGAAGGCGTCGCCGAAGGCGAAGAACAGGTGCGCATTCCTGGCCCGAGCGAGAAGGATGGCATCAAGATCGCCATCATCGGCCGGCCAAACGTGGGCAAGTCGACCCTGGTCAACCGCATGCTCGGCGAAGAGCGGGTAATCGTCTACGATCAGCCCGGCACCACCCGTGACAGCATCTACATCCCGTTCGAGCGCAACGACGAGAAGTACACCTTCATCGACACTGCCGGTGTGCGCAAGCGCGGCAAGATCCATGAAGAAGTCGAGAAGTTCTCGGTGGTCAAGACGCTGCAGGCCATCAAGGATGCCAACGTCGTGATCTTCGTCATGGACGCCCGTGAAGGCGTGGTGGACCATGACCTGAACCTGTTGGGCTTCGCCCTGGAGTCGGGCCGCGCCATCGTCATCGCCCTGAACAAGTGGGACGGCATGCAGCCGAGCGAGCGCGACTACGTGAAGACCGAGCTGGAGCGCCGGCTGTTCTTCGTCGACTTCGCCGACATCCACTTCATCTCGGCGCTGCACGGCACTGGCGTGGGCAACCTGTACGGTTCGGTGCAGGCCTCGTTCAAGTCGGCGATCACTCGCTGGCCGACCAGCCGCCTGACCCAGATCCTCGAGGACGCGGTGCAGGAGCACCAGCCGCCAATGGTCAACAGCCGCCGCATCAAGCTGCGCTATGCCCACCTGGGTGGTGCCAACCCGCCGCTGATCGTGATCCACGGCAACCAGGTGGAGAAGGTGCCGAACAGCTACGTTCGCTACCTGGAAAACACCTACCGCCGCGTCCTGAAGCTGGTCGGCACGCCGATCCGCATCGAGTTCAAGGGCAGCGACAACCCGTACGAAGGCAACAAGAACACGCTGACCGACCGCCAGGTCAACAAGAAGCGCCGCTTGATGTCGCACCACAAGAAAGCCGACAAGAAACGCCGCGACAAGCGCTGATTCCCCGGTTTTCGCGATACCTGTAGCCGCTGCCGCCAGGCTGCGCTGGCCCTGTTCTGCACTGGAGATCTCCAGGGAACTCAAGGGCCAGCGGAGCCTGGCGGCAGCGGCTACGGCGTTTTGATCTGTACTGGTTTTCCCGCTGTTCGTTGGGCTATCCTGCTGGGCTCCCCAGCTGTCAGGGATAGGCCCGATGATCACCAGCAAGCTGCCGAATGTCGGCACGACCATCTTCACCACCATGTCCCAGCTCGCCGCCGAAACCGGCGCGCTCAACCTGTCCCAAGGTTTCCCCGACTACGACGGCCCCCAGGGCCTGCGTGATGCCGTGGTGCGGCATATCAACGCTGGCCACAACCAGTACGCGCCCATGACCGGGCTGCCGGCCCTGCGCGAGCAGGTGGCGGCCAAGGTGCTGCGCCAGTACGGCGCGCGCGTGAGCGCCGACACTGAAGTCACCATCACCCCAGGTGCCACCGAGGCGATCTTCTGCGCGGTGCAGGCCGTGGTGCGTGCCGGTGACGAGGTCATCGTCTTCGACCCCTGCTACGACAGCTACGAGCCCTCCGTGGAGTTGGCTGGCGGCCACTGCGTGCATGTGCAGCTCGACCCCAGGGATTTTTCCATCGACTGGCAGCAGCTCAGCGATGCCCTGAGCCCGCGCACGCGGATGATCATCCTCAACAGCCCGCACAACCCCAGCGGCGCGCTGATCAGCGCCGCCGAGCTGGACCAGCTGGCGCAACTGATCGAAGGTCGCGATATCTACCTGATCAGTGATGAAGTGTATGAACACCTGGTCTACGATGGGGTCAGACATGCCAGCGTGCTGGCCAACGAAGCGCTCTATTCCAGGGCTTTCGTGGTCAGCTCGTTCGGCAAGACCTACCACGTCACCGGCTGGAAGACCGGTTACGTGATTGCCCCGCCGGCCTTGAGCGCGGAACTGCGCAAGGTCCACCAGTACGTCAACTTCTGCGGGGTCACCCCGTTGCAATGGGCGCTGGCGGACTACATGGCGGCCTGCCCCGAGCATGTTGAAGAACTGCCCGGGTTCTACCAGGCCAAGCGTGACCTGTTCTGCGACCTGCTGGCAGGGTCGCGGTTCAGCTTCACCCGGGTGGCAGGCACGTATTTCCAGCTGGTGGATTACTCGCAGATCCGCCCCGACTTGAACGATGTCGACATGGCTCTGTGGATGACCCGCGAGCACGGCGTGGCGACTATTCCGGTGTCGGTGTTCTACCAGACACCCATCCCGGAACAGCGCCTGGTACGCCTGTGTTTCGCCAAACGCGAGGAGACGCTGCGGGAAGCGGCGAAGAAACTATGCGTGATTTGAGTACGCTGGCGAACCTGAACCTGGCCCTGGTGCAGACCACCCTGGCCTGGCACGACCGCACAGCCAATTTCGAGCACTTCGAGGCCCTGCTGGAGCAGGCCCGCGGTGCGCACCTGATCATTCTGCCGGAGATGTTCACCACCGGCTTTTCCATGGACTCGGCCAGCTTGTGCGAGCCTGAGCACGGCCCCACCAGCAAGTGGCTGCGTGCCCAGGCCGTGCGCTTGAACGCGGTGGTGACGGGCAGCGTGATCATCCAGGCGGCTGACGGCAGCCATCGCAACCGCCTGCTGTGGGCGCGGCCCGATGGCGAGCTGCTGCATTACGATAAGCGCCACCTGTTCCGCATGGCCGGCGAGCACAAGCACTACACCCCCGGCGAGCGCCAGGTGCAGTTCGAGCTGAACGGCTGGCGCATTCGCCCGCTGATCTGCTACGACCTGCGTTTCCCGGTGTGGAGCCGCGACGCCCAGGACACCGACCTGCTGCTGTACACCGCGAACTGGCCTGGCGCGCGCCGCCTGCACTGGAACCGGCTGCTGCCGGCGCGTGCCATCGAGAACCTGTGCTACGTGGCGGCGGTGAACCGCGTGGGCACCGATGGCAAGGGCTTCGCCTACACCGGCGACAGCCAGGTGTTGGACTTCCAGGGCGAGAGCCTGCTGAGCGCGGGGGAGGCCGATGGCGTGTTCCACGTGTCCTTGAGCGCCGCCGAGCTGGCCGCCTACCGCACGCGCTTCCCGGCGCACCTGGATGCCGACACCTTCACGTTGTCCTGATTTCGCCCATAAAAAAACCGGCCACCTGGGCCGGTTTTTTTATGGGTGGAAGGCTTACGCCGCCTTCGCTTCCTGCTGGCTCAACGAGCGGTTCAGCGCGCTGAACAGGGCCTTGAAGCTGGCCGTGGTGATGTTCTCATCCACGCCCACCCCGTGCACCGCACGGCCACCGGCCACGCGCAGCTCGATGTAGGCGGCTGCCTTGGCGTTGGTGCCGGCGCCGATGGCGTGTTCGTTGTAGTCCATGATCTCGACCGGTACCGGCATGGCCGAGGCCAGGGCTTCCAGGGCGCCGTTGCCCTTGCCGCGCCAGTGCACGGTCTCGCCGTCGCTGTGCACTTCGACGTCGACCTTGCTGTTGCCGTTCTCTTCCTGCAGGCGGTGGCTGACCAGCGCGTACGGGGCGTTGGCTTGCAGGTATTCCTTGTGCAGCAGCGCGTAGATCTGCTGGGCCGTCATTTCCAGGCCCAGGCGGTCGGTTTCACCCTGTACCACCTGGCTGAACTCGATCTGCATGCGGCGCGGCAGGCTGATGCCGTATTCCTGTTCCAGCAGGTAGGTGATGCCGCCCTTGCCCGACTGGCTGTTGACGCGGATGACCGCCTCGTAGCTGCGGCCGATGTCGGCCGGGTCGATCGGCAGGTAAGGCACTTCCCACACGGCGTCGTCCTTCTGCTGGGCGAACCCCTTGCGGATGGCGTCCTGGTGCGAGCCGGAGAACGCGGTGTGAACCAGGTCGCCGACGTACGGGTGACGTGGGTGCACCGGGATCTGGTTGCACTCTTCGACCACCTTGCGCACGCCGTCGATGTCGGAGAAGTCCAATTCCGGGTCCACGCCCTGGGTGTAGAGGTTCAGGGCCAGGGTCACCAGGTCGACGTTGCCGGTGCGCTCGCCGTTGCCGAACAGGCAGCCTTCGACGCGGTCGGCGCCGGCCATCAGGCCCAGCTCGGTGGCGGCCACGCCAGTGCCACGGTCGTTGTGGGTGTGCAGGCTGATGATCACGCTATCACGGCGCGACACGTTGCGGCCGAACCATTCGATCTGGTCGGCGTAGATGTTCGGGGTGCTGACTTCAACGGTGGCTGGCAGGTTGAGGATGATCTTGTGCTCGGGCGTCGGGTTCCACACCTCGATCACCGCGTCACAGACTTCCTTGGCGAATTCCAGTTCGGTGGCGCTGAAGGTTTCCGGCGAGTACTGGAAGGTCCACTGGGTTTCCGGCTGCTGGGCCGCGTATTTGACGAACAGCTTGGCCGCGTTTACCGCGATGTCCTTCACGCCCTGCTTGTCCTGGTTGAAGACGATCTTGCGGAAGGACGGCGAGGTGGCGTTGTACAGGTGGACGATGGCCTTCCTGGCGCCTTTCAGCGACTCGAACGTACGTGCGATCAGGTCTTCGCGGGCCTGGGTCAGCACCTGGATGGTGGTGTCTTCCGGGATGTGATTGTCTTCGATCAGGGTGCGAACGAAGTCGAAATCGGTTTGCGAGGCCGAGGGGAACGACGCCTCGATCTCTTTCACGCCCACGCTAACCAGGGTCTTCCAGAAGCGCAGCTTCTTCGCCGAGTCCATCGGCTCGATCAGCGACTGGTTGCCGTCGCGCAGGTCCGAGCTGCACCAGATAGGCGCGGTGGTGATGGTCTGGTTCGGCCAGGTGCGGTCAGGCAGGTTGACCTGGGCGAAGGCGCGGTATTTCGAAGACGGGTCTTTGAGCATGGTCATGATGGGCAATCCTTGTTGTGCGGCCTTGAAAAGGGCCTGCCGGCTAAAACTGAAAGAGAAGGGCGAGGCGACGCGATTCAGCGTGGCAGTCGTGCACTGACCAGGCTTAGGCAGCGGTGTTGACGAAGGAGAATGAGGGTGTGAAGAGTTTTCATGCCTTCAACCCTAACCATTGCGGCAGGGGATGGCAAGCATCTGTAAAACTTTGAGATAACTTATCTCTGCTGGCTTTTTTGTGGTTTTTTGTGCTCGATAATCGGTTTTTTTTGATTGAAAATTGTTGCTGTGATTCGGCGCGCGCAATCTCGTATATTGGCTTGGTCAAGCAATGCGGAGCTGAGTCATGACGGAAGCTGAGTGGAAACTGTGGAGTCGATATCGCCCATTGGCCGTTGAGCGCCTGTATGAGCGGCTACGGCGCCAGATGATGGCGGCGGCCAAGGATGACTCGGTGCCGGCGCGGGAGCATTTTCAGACTGTTCGAAACCTTTGCAATCAGGGTAACGAGGAGGTGGTGCGGGTGTTCGATAACTTTCCCCATTCGCGAGGACATGCCTCTATTGGTCTCCAGGCGGCTTATGTGAGGGGGCTGGTTACCGAGGAGGAGGTGGCATCATTCAGCGAAGAAACGCAGGCGAAGTTGAGGGAAGCGTCGAAGTATTTCAACAGGGCGGGCTAACTCGCTCCTGTAGCAGCTGCCGAAGGCGGCGTCGCAGGCAACGCATGGCTTCTGACGCACCGCGCCGCCTGGGGCGCAGCCTTCGGCAGCTGCTACGGTGGGAGCAAAGGGGGGCAGGCTCGACAGCGCGCTACAGCTATCAGGGTTGGAACGCGCCGATGAAGATGGCGGGGTCCACGCGGGCATCGTTGAGGCTGACGTTCCAGTGCATGTGCGGCCCCGTCGCCCGCCCGGTCATGCCCACGCGGCCGACCACAGCGCCGCGCGCCAGGTCCTGGCCCACCTTCACGTCGATCTTCGACATGTGGCAGAACATGCTGATAAACCCTTGCCCGTGGTCGACGAACACGGTGTTGCCGTTGAAGAAGTAGTTGCCCACCAGGATGACCTTGCCTGCGGCCGGGGTCTTGATCGGTGTGCCGGCGGGCACCGCGAAGTCCAGCCCGGCATGGGGGTTGCGCTCTTCGCCATTGAAGAACCGGCGCACGCCGAAGCGGCTCGACAGCGGCCCGTTCACCGGCTTGTCCAGCAGCAGGTTGCTGGGCGTGCCGGGGCTGAAGCTGCGGTAGGCCTTGAGCTGTTCGGCCAGTTCCACCTCGAAGCGTTTCAGGTCGGCCGGGTTGGGGTTGACCTGGCGGTTGTTCTTCAAGGTGATGTGCTGCTCGGGGTAGTGCTTGCTGCCCACCACGAAGCCCAGGCTGCGCTGGTCGGCGGTGGTGATGCGCGCCGGGCCCGGCTTCTGGGTCAGCGGCAGGCCGACGATGGCGCGCCAGTTCTGCTGCTCGCGCACCACCAGCACCGGCTTGCCGTCGAAGAACGCCTTGGGCGCCTGGGCGCCGCTGCCCAGGTCGATCACGGCCACGCCGCCGGGCACCGGCTTGTTCAGCAGGCGGGTCAGGTAGCTGTCGGCCTGGGCGGTGAAGGTCAGGCACAGCAACAGCAGGGCGGTCAGCAGGCGCGGCATGGTTCAGTCCAGGAGCGAGAGGGTGACCGGGGTCAGGTGGTTGTCTTCGACCCGCACCTGCAGCTCGCCTTCGCCCAGCTTGGCGGTCAGGCGCTGGCCGGTACGGGTCTGGTCGGCGCGGCGCACGGCCTGGCCGCGTTCGTCCAGCAGAATGCTGTAGCCGCGGCTGAGGGTAGCCAGCGGGCTGACGATGTGCAGGGTCTGCATCTGGTTGTTGAGCTGCACGCGGCGGGCCTTGAGGCCGTCGCGCATGGCTCGCGGCAGGCGTTCGGCCAGGCCTTCGATGCGCTGGCGCAGCATGGCCAGGGTGCGCCCCGGGTGTTGCCCGGCCAGGCGCGTTTCCAGCTGCGCCAGGCGATGCCGGCGCAGGTTCAGGCGCTGCTCGAAGGCGCGGCGCAGGCGCATGTCCAGGTCGTCCAGGCGCTGGGCCTGCTGGCGCAGCCGTTCGCCGGGGTGGCGCAGGCGCTTGGTCAGGCCGTCCAGGCGCAGGCGGTCGTGGGCCAGGCGGTTCTGGATGCGCATCAGCAGGCGGCGTTGCAGGCTTTCCAGACGGCGTTGCAGGTCGCTGCTGTCGGGTGCCAGCAGCTCGGCAGCGGCCGACGGCGTGGGCGCGCGCACGTCGGCGACGAAGTCACTGATGGAGACGTCGGTTTCATGGCCTACGGCGCTGACGATCGGCGTGACGCAGGCGGCGATGGCACGGGCCACCGCCTCTTCGTTGAAGCACCAGAGGTCTTCCAGCGAGCCACCGCCACGGGCCAGGATAATGGCGTCGAAGCCGCCGGCATCGGCCAGGCGGATACCGCGCACGATCTGGTTGATGGCCTCGCGGCCTTGCACGGCGGTGGGGACCAGCGTCAGTTCGACCTGCGGCGCGCGGCGGCGGAACACGCTGATGATGTCGCGGATCACCGCGCCGGTGGGCGAGCTGACGATGCCGATGCGCTGCGGGTGGGCGGGCAGGGCGACCTTGCGTTCGCTGCTGAACAGGCCTTCGCCGCTGAGTTTTTCCTTCAGCGCGTCGAACGCCAGGCGCAGGGCGCCGTCGCCGGCCGGCTCCACCGTGTCGAGGATCAGCTGGTAGTCACCACGGCCCTCGAACAGCGAGACCTTGCCGCGCACCTTCACCGCCAGCCCGTCCTTCAGCGCCTGGCGCACGCGCTGGGCGTTCTGGCGGAACAGCGCGCAGCGCACCTGGGCGCCGCTGTCCTTGAGGGTGAAGTAGACGTGGCCGGACGCCGGGCGGGCGAGGTTGGAGATCTCGCCTTCCACCCAGATGCTGCTGAACACGTCTTCAAGCAGCACGCGCGCGCGGCCGTTGAGCTGGCTGACAGTGAGGACCTCGCGGTCCAGGCCGAGTACGGCAAAGGGGTCTTTGTTCATGGCGGGCATCATAAGGCCAATACGCCGCCGGAGCCATGCCCCCGTAGCAGCTGCCGCAGGCTGCGTCCCCGGCCCACGCGATACCCCTGGCATACGGCGGTGCCTGTGACGCGGCCTGGGGGCCGCTGCTACGATGATGCACCACCAAGGAGAGGGGATAGCTGATGGAGTTGCTGAGCGCCTTGCCGTTTACCGGGCTGGACTGGGGTTGCATGTTGCTGGGCGTCGCGGTTGCCTATGTCGTGTTCGGCATCGCCGGCTTCGGCACCGCGCTGGTGGCCGGGCCGGTGTTGATCTGCTTCATGCCCCTGGCGCGGATCATCCCGTTGCTGGTGCTGCTGGATTTCATCGCCGCGTTCGGCAACCTGCTGCCGTCGCGCAAGGCGGTGGCCGGCGCCGAGTTGAAGCGCCTGCTGCCGTGTATGGCGGTGGGCTGTACCGTTGGCGTGGTGTTCCTGCTCAACCTGCAATCGCGCTTGTTGCTGCTGTTGATGGGCGTGTTCATCACGGCCTACGCCCTGTACGGGTTGCTGGTGAAGCGGCGGCCCGCCAGCTTGCGGGCCATCTGGGCGTTGCCCATGGGGTTGGTGGGTGGGCTGTTCGGTGCACTGTTCGGCAGCGGCGGCTTTCTATACGCCATTTATCTGAACGCGCGCCTTGAAAAGGAACCGGCCCGCGCCACCCAGAGCGCGCTGATCAGTTGCAGCACGGTGGTGCGCCTGAGCCTGTTCGTGATCGCTGGCGTCTACACCGACGGCGCCCTGCTGGTGCTGGGCGCAGCCTTGTTGCCGGCCATGGCCCTGGGGCTGTGGATCGGCCGGCGGGTAACCATGGGCCTGTCCCGCGAAGCCTTCGTGCGCCTGGTGAACTGGCTGGTGCTGGCCAGCGGCGTCGCGCTGATCGGTCGCTACCTGGGCGCTTGACCTGCGCCCCCATGGCTTTATGCTGCGCGGATTCACGCCACACGCAGGTCTGCCTCCATGAGTTCGCAAAGTATTATCGTCCCGTTGATTTCCAGTTTTCCCGGGCGCGAAGGCAAGGCCCGGCGGGTGCTGCGCTGGTTGTGGCAGAAAAACATCATCGAAGAACAGCTGACCACCTGCGGCCGCACCGGCAACGGCATGGGCTACGCCATCGGCCCGGGCGCCCGCAACGTGGTCGAGCGCCCCGAGCTGCTGCCCTACGGCCAGCAGGTCAACGGCCTGGAGCTGGTGACCAAGCGCTGCATCTTCACCCCCACTAAAAATTTCAAGGAAGAGGCCGGCTGCCCCGAGTGCCGCCAGGAAATCGGCGAGGCGCTGTTCGACAGCCTGGAAGAATGGATGCCCGGCCACACCGACAACTTCATGTGCCCCGAATGCCGCCATGAAGACGACATCAACGGCTTCCTGTTCCTCGACCCCTGCGCGTTTTCCAACCTGGGCTTCATCTTCAACGGCTGGGCCGACGCGCGGTTCAAGCCCGAATTTCTCTTCGAGTTCGGCGAGCGCCTGGAACGCAAGGTGCGCGTGGTACGCGTCGATCTTTAGGGTGCGACGCAATTGCCCTGATGTTTACATTGAGCATCGGGGCATGTATGAGTATAATGGCGCGCTTCCATTTTTCCCGCTCGGGAGCCCCCGCGATGCTGCGTATCAGCCAAGAAGCACTGACCTTCGACGACATTCTCCTCGTACCCGGTTATTCCGAAGTACTGCCCAATGAAGTCAGCCTGAAGACCCGTTTGACCCGTGGCATCGAGCTGAATATTCCCCTGGTCTCCGCCGCCATGGACACCGTTACCGAAGCCCGTCTGGCCATTGCCATGGCCCAGGAAGGCGGTATCGGCATCATCCACAAGAACATGACCATCGAGCAGCAAGCTGCCGAAGTGCGCAAGGTCAAGAAGTTCGAGGCCGGCGTGGTCAAGGACCCGATCACCATCGAGGCTGACGCCACCGTCCGTGACCTGTTCGAGCTGACCCGTCAGCACAACATCTCCGGCGTACCGGTGCTGCACGACGGCGACCTGGTCGGCATCGTCACTTCCCGTGACGTGCGTTTCGAAACTCGCCTGGAAGCCACCGTTCGCGAAGTGATGACGCCTAAAGAGCGCCTGGTCACCGTGCGCGAAGGCGCCGACAAGAACGAAGTGCGCGAGCTGCTGCACAAGCATCGCCTGGAAAAAGTCCTGATCGTGGACGACAAGTTCCAGCTCAAGGGCATGATGACCGTCAAGGACATCGAGAAGGCCAAGGCCTACCCGCTGGCCAGCAAGGACGACCAGGCCCGCCTGCGCGTCGGCGCGGCCGTCGGCACTGGCAAGGACACCGGCGAGCGCGTTGCTGCCCTGGTAGCCGCCGGCGTTGACGTGGTGGTGGTCGACACCGCCCACGGTCACTCCAAGGGTGTGATCGACCGCGTGCGCTGGGTCAAGGACAACTACCCGCAGGTGCAGGTCATCGGTGGCAACATCGCCACTGGCGCTGCCGCCAAGGCCCTGGTTGAAGCCGGCGCAGACGCCGTCAAGGTCGGTATCGGCCCTGGCTCCATCTGCACCACCCGTATCGTCGCCGGTGTAGGCGTGCCGCAAATCAGCGCCATCGCCAACGTCGCCGCCGCCCTGGAAGGTTCGGGCGTGCCGCTGATCGCCGACGGCGGCATCCGCTTCTCCGGTGACCTGTCCAAGGCCATCGTCGCGGGCGCCTCGTGCGTGATGATGGGTTCGATGTTCGCCGGTACCGAAGAAGCCCCGGGCGAGATCGAGCTGTTCCAGGGCCGTTCGTACAAGGCTTACCGCGGCATGGGTTCGCTGGGCGCCATGTCCCAGGCCCAGGGCTCGAGCGACCGTTACTTCCAGGATTCGGCCGCTGGCGCCGAGAAGCTGGTACCCGAAGGCATCGAAGGCCGCGTGCCGTACAAAGGCACCCTGACCGCCATCATCCACCAGCTGATGGGTGGCCTGCGTTCCTCCATGGGTTACACCGGCAGCGCCAACATCGAAGAAATGCGCACCAAGCCTGAATTCGTGCGCATCACCGGTGCCGGCATGGCCGAATCTCACGTCCACGACGTGCAGATCACCAAGGAAGCGCCGAACTATCGCGTAGGTTGACCTCAAGCGCCCGCGGCCACCGCCCCGGGCGCTTGCTGAATTTTTAGGCGGGGCTGTTCATTGCAGCCCCGTGTTGTTTCCGATTACCACTGACGAGAACTAGTCATGGCCCTCGACATTCACGCCCACCGAATCCTGATTCTGGACTTCGGTTCCCAGTACACCCAGCTGATCGCCCGTCGCGTGCGCGAAATCGGCGTGTACTGCGAGCTGCACCCCTTCGACATGGACGACGAAGCGATTCGCGAATTCGCCCCGCGCGGCATCATCCTGGCCGGCGGCCCGGAATCCGTGCACGAAGCCAACAGCCCGCGTGCACCGCAAGCGGTGTGGGACCTGGGTGTGCCGGTGTTCGGCATCTGCTACGGCATGCAGACCATGGCCGAGCAACTGGGCGGCAAGGTCGAAGGTTCCGACCTGCGTGAATTCGGCTACGCCCGTGTCGACGTGGTCGGCAAGAGCCGTATCCTCGACGGTATCGAAGACCACGTCGACGCCGACGGCGTGTTCGGCCTGGACGTGTGGATGAGCCACGGTGACAAGGTCACCAAGATCCCGGAAGGCTTCCACGTGCTGGCCAGCACCCCTAGCTGCCCGATCGCCGGCATGGTCGACGACGCCCGCGGCTACTACGGCGTGCAGTTCCACCCGGAAGTGACCCACACCAAGCAAGGCGGTCGCATCCTGTCGCGCTTCATCCTCGACATCTGCGAATGTGAAGCCCTGTGGACCCCGTCGAAGATCGCCGAAGACGCCATCGCCAACATCCGCGCCCAGGTCGGCACCGACAACGTCCTGCTGGGCCTGTCCGGCGGTGTTGACTCGTCCGTGGTTGCGGCCCTGCTGCACAAGGCCATCGGCGACCAGCTGACTTGCGTGTTCGTCGACAACGGCCTGCTGCGCCTGCACGAAGGCGAGCAAGTGATGGCCATGTTCGCCGAGAACATGGGCGTCAAGGTGATCCGCGCCAACGCCGAAGACCAGTTCCTGAACAACCTGGCCGGCGAAGCCGACCCGGAGAAGAAGCGCAAGATCATCGGCCGCACCTTCATCGACGTGTTCGATGCCGAGTCCTGCAAGCTGGAAAACATCAAGTACCTGGCCCAGGGCACCATCTACCCCGACGTGATCGAGTCGGCTGGCGCCAAGAGCGGCAAGGCCCACGTGATCAAGTCGCACCACAACGTGGGTGGCCTGCCTGAGGAAATGAACCTCAAACTGGTCGAGCCGCTGCGTGAGCTGTTCAAGGACGAAGTCCGCCGTCTGGGCCTGGAACTGGGCCTGCCGTACGACATGGTCTACCGTCACCCGTTCCCGGGCCCGGGCCTGGGCGTGCGCATCCTGGGTGAGGTGAAGAAGGAATACGCCGACCTGCTGCGTCGCGCCGACCACATCTTCATCGAAGAACTGCGCAAGGCCGACTGGTACCACAAGGTCAGCCAGGCCTTCGTGGTGTTCCAGCCGGTGAAATCGGTAGGCGTGGTCGGCGACGGCCGTCGTTACGCCTGGGTCGTGGCGCTGCGCGCCGTGGAAACCATCGACTTCATGACCGCACGTTGGGCGCACCTGCCTTACGAGCTGCTGGAAACCGTCAGCGGCCGCATCATCAACGAAATCGAAGGCATTTCGCGCGTCACTTACGACGTGTCGAGCAAGCCGCCTGCGACGATCGAGTGGGAATGATGCGGTTGGCCTGAGGGCCGATGGCAGTAAATGAAAACCGCCCGGGGCTTTGGCCCCGGGCGGTTTTTTTACGGAAGCAGGTAATGCCCGAATGTCCCGGAGCGTCCGCCATATTTCGTGACGATTACGCGATGTTCGAGGATGGGGGGAACGTATCCTTGGCGGTGGACGCGCTTTGCAGGGAGGCAGAGGGTGATCCATTGCGGTTGACAAAATGTCAACTATTCGCCATCCTAGTAAGGACACTCGCTCGACTATGCATGTGATTTCCAAGAAGCCGTTCGATGACGCCTGCAAGGCATTCCCCAATCAGGCGGATGCCATTGCGCGAACCTACAAAGCGCTGCGCGCTGGCGATTTCGATACGCCCACCCAGCTTCGATGCGCTTTCCCGTCCCTGGATAATTTTCGTTACCGGGACAAATGGTGGGTTATCGATATTGGCGGCAACACCCTTCGAATGATCTCATTCATAGCCTTTCGGGATAATCGAATGTACGTAAAGCACATCGTCCCCCATGGCGAATACGACAAGCTGTGCAATCGCTACCGGCAGGAGCGCGAATAAAATGGATATTTCGGTAATCAAGGAGCGGGCCCGTGCCCTGCTTGAAGGTGCATCGTTCATCGGCCATATAAGTGACGACGCTGACTACAGCCAGGCGTTGGCGCTGATGGACCAGTTGGTAGATGACTACGATGCCAATCGGATCTTGATCGAGATTCTGTCCAATTCCATCGAGCGCTGGGAGCGTGAGTCGCCGGCCTTTGAAAGCTTTGATGCCAAGGTCGCTCAAATGAATGGTGTCGACGTCTTGAAGCTGCTCATGGAACAACACCACCTCGGCGTGGCTGATTTGCCTGAGATCGGCAGCAAATCGCTGGTGTCGAAGATTCTCAATGGTCGCGGTCGCAACCTCACGAAGGATCACATCGATGCGCTGAGCAAGCGATTCTCGGTGAGCCCGGCGATTTTCTTCTGATCTTCTGACGCGGCGCGTTCGTTCTTCTCGCTGGCTGCGCATCCAGATCGCGGCCAGCGAGTACAGGCCTTACCCCACGTACTTCAACCCAATCATCGTCAGCGCCGTGATCAGTTCACGGGTGTTGTCGAAGCGCCGGTTGTGCACCGTTGGCCAGCGGGGGCGTTCGATGTAGATCAGCTGGCCGTCCTTCTGCAGTTCGGTATACACCAGCGTGCCATCGCCACTGCGGTGGATCAGTTCCTTGAACACCTGTGGCGTGTCGATGGTGAACATGCCGGGCGCAGACAGTTCCAGCTCCAGGTCGCGGCCAGGGCGCAAGGTGCCCATCGGGTAATACAGGTCGGCCTTGACCAGCCCGCCCGGGCCGTCAAAGCCGGAGCTGGAGGCGTGCATGCCCGTGTCTACGCGAATCCCGCGGGCGGCGTTGCTGGGCACGTCTTCGATGCGCAGGCCCATGGCCCCTTCCAGCTGCGCAACGCCAGGCACCCCCTTGAACGTGCTGGCGTGGGTGTTGCCCATCAGTGCTACCCATTTGCCTGCGCCAAGGGTGTTGCGATCGGCCTCCATCACCGTGTGGGCGAAGTAGTTCATGGTTTGCTGGCGCAGCGTGTGAGTGGGATCATCCAGGCCGGCCAGGCGGTAGCTGGCCATGCAGTCGATGGCTTGTATGCGGATGTGATTGCGCCGGGCAGCCTTGACCAGCTCCCGGAAGGTGTAGCGCCCGGAGGGGTCGGTGTAGAAGCCTTTGTCCATGTCCACCAGGTAGTGTTTTAACGGTTCGGGCATGGTGCCGGTGCGGGCGTAGGTATCGAGGTGCGCCTGGTGGAAATCGGTGAGCAGGTGCTCCATGTACAGCGTGCGCACCCCCTGCTTGGCCAGCAGGGGCAGGTTGTCGATCAGGAATTTCTTGCTGGCTACGCTGCTGTGGGACTCGCCGATCACCAGGCCATCGGTGTTGGCCAAGATGCCCTTGATAATAGTGGGTTGCGTGGCCACGGTGTCCAGTTCGGGAATGGTCGGGCGTGCGGGTAGAGTGAATTCCTGGAAGAAGGCGATGGCATCGGTGTTCAGGCCGTCGCGCACAGCGACGAATTTCCCGTAGGCTTGTAGCTCGGTTGGGTTGTTGAGGTCGCCGTAGCCTCTGATTTTCTTGTCTCCCAAGCCTTCGGCGCCTTCTTGCAACAGGCTGCGCAACGCTTCGGGCATGTCGTAGCGAAACGTCGGGGTGATGGGCGCAGTGGGGCGTGAGACAGGATTACCCCAAGGCAGGTTGCCAAGGAACTTGCCACCCCCCTTGAGGTTGAGCCGCTGCAACGCCTGCCATTCCCCCTGCGCGTTCAGTTGAACCGGCACGCTGGTATAGAACGAGTAGGGGTTGGCGGGATCGACGATCGCCCAGCGGTCCAAGTCATTGGCCCAGCGCACCTGGTAGCCGATGCCGTCCAGCTCAATGTAGTCCTTGCCATCGGCGTGGCGGTAGATGCCACGGCGCTTGCCTTCGGTGCCCACGCCGCCGCCCAGTATCTCGTTGGTTTCCAGCGGCTTGAGCAGCTCGGCGGTCTCGGCGGCATACGGCGCCGGTAGCTGGGGGTGGATGTCCTGCATGCCGATGTGGGTTTGCGCTGGGTGAAGCTCGCCGGTGATCACCTCCTCGGCGGGTGACCACAGGTAGGTTGCGTTGAATAGCACGTCCACGGCACTGGTGATGGCCTCGATCACCGCTGCCTTGCGGTGCGCAGTGTCGTGGCCGTTGACGGCCTCGTCGATGTGCAGGCCCATTTCGGCAATGCCCGCGCCCACCACGGCCAGGGCAATAGGCCAGTGCAGGGCGGCCAGGCCCCCGAAGGCCTGGCCGAACGCCTTGAGGTAGCCGATCCACATTTGCTTGCGCAGGTCGCCATTGGAATGCAGCAGCATGCCCATGTCGTCGTACATGCGCTGGCGGCTGGTGTCGGTGAGGAAGGTAAAGGGGTCTTCCTGCAGGGCAACGCGAAAGCGGTTGATGGGTTTTGCGTGGTCCTTACCCCAGCCATAGAACAGCAGGTCGAGGCTGTGGTGCAGGGCGTTGTCTCCGTCGTTGTCGGACAACGGCCAATGGCTCATGAAGCGGGCGCGGTTCTGCGCCATGTTGGTTTGCGACAATACCCACCAGTACAGGTCCTGGTCGGTCTCGAAGGCATGGAAGCAGTTCACCTCGCCTGGGGTGTACAGGTACTGCCAGCCGTCCTGGTCGACGATGCGCAGGATATCGGTGGCAATGCGCCCGCCAATGTCGAAGGCGTAGACCTTGAGCTCCCGCGCTGGCGGCACCTCGGTTTGCAGGGCGGCCAGGCTCACAGGCCAGCTAAAGTCGCCGGCCACGGCCTTGACCAGGGTCTGGAACTGCGGGTCCGAGATCCGTCGCGCTTCGCGCTCCTCCAGCGCCTTGGCGAGGAAGTTGGCCTTGGCCATGACTCGAAAATCCTGTTCATGGCTGGCCCAGAAACGATCGACGTCGGCGCGGTAATGGCCGGCGAAGTCCAGGCCCCAGAAGTCATTGAGCACATCCTGGGGTTCCAGGCGGATCTCGTTCTTCTCGTCGTAGACACGCTCGTTGGGGCCCTGGCTGTAGAAACCGCCCCACTGGTGCAGCAGGTCGGCATTGTCCTGGTCCCAGTTTTCATAGCGGTGCATCACCAGCTGCGGCAGCGTCAGGGACTGCACGGGTTTGCCCCAGTGCTCCCAGCCGGTGAACGTGAGGTGGCTGGTGTTGCCGCTTTTCCAGCGGTGCCACCAGATATGGTCCGGCTCGCCATACTTGCCAGTGTGTCGGTGCAGCACTTGGTTGGCGGTGTCCCGGGCCTTCTGGCGCATGTCGGGCATCGTGTCGGCGATGCGCTTGGCAATGTCGACCAGCGCCTGGCGGTCGGCGGCGGTGGGGATGTGGGTCATGGCGTGCCTCCTTGCGTGGGAAAGCCGCGAGTGTGCTGGGCTAGTGGGGTGTGGGTGCGGTAACCCTGGAGGATATTGATTGGCAAGATGTTTCAGCGCCTAACCGGCGTCCGGCCAAGGTGTATCGTGCCGGTTTTCAAGCACTGAGGTGACCTTGCCCATGGTATTCACGCGTCGACAAATGCTCGCCGGGCTGGCTGGCCTGGCGGTGGTAGGGGTTGGCGGCGGCGGGGCGGTGCGCTATTGGCTGGGCCGCCCTGGAGGGCGGGCAGGGCATGACTACGAGCTGATTGCCGCGCCCCTGGACGTGCAGCTGGTACCTGGCCATTTGACGCCAGCCTGGGCCTTTGGCGGCTCGGCCCCTGGCGCCGAGCTGCGGGTACGCCAGGGCGACTGGCTGCGGGTGCGTTTCATCAACCACCTGCCGGTACCCACCACCATCCACTGGCACGGCATTCGCCTGCCGCTGGAAATGGACGGTGTGCCCTACGTGTCGCAGCTGCCGGTGCTGCCGGGGGAATATTTCGACTACCGCTTCCGCGTCCCAGATGCCGGCACCTTCTGGTACCACCCCCACGTGGCCAGCACCGAGCAGCTGGGCCGCGGCCTGGTGGGGCCGCTGATTGTCGAGGAGCGCGCGCCCACCGGCTTTGCCCACGAGGCCACCCTGAGCCTGAAAAGCTGGCACGTAGACGAGCAGGGCGCCTTCGTGCCGTTCAGCGTGGCCCGCGAGGCGGCGCGAGTGGGTACGCTGGGGCGGCTGTCGAGTATCAATGGCGTGCCGCAGGCGACGATTGACCTGCCAGCAGGGCAGGTCGTGCGCCTGCGCCTGTTGAACGTCGACAACACGGCCACCTACCGGCTCAATTTCCGTGGCACTGACCAGGTGCGCCTGTACGCCTTGGACGGCAACCCCATCGAGCCTCGCGCGTTCGGCGAGGATTACTGGCTGGGGCCGGGCATGCGCGCCTGCGTGGCGGTGCGCATGCCACCGGCGGGGGAAGAAGTGGCGGTGCGTGACGGCCCAGTGCGGCTGGGCACCCTGCGGTCGGTGGCCACCGCCATGCCGCCGGGGGTGTGGCCACCACCGCTACCGGCCAACCCGGTGGCCGAGCCCGATCTGGCCCGTGCCGAAAAGCTGGTTTTCAACGTGGAATGGGTAGGCTCGGCGGCCGTGCAAGGGGATAATGGCCGCCCGCCCAGCTTCTGGCAGTTCAACGGCCAGGCCTGGGACATCACCGACAAGACCTGCGCCGACCGGCCCATTGCCCGGCTGACACGGGGCAACAGCTATATTTTCGAACTGAAGAACATGACCCAGTACCAGCACCCCATCCATTTGCATGGCATGACCTTCAAGGTGATCGCATCCAATCGCCGCACCATCGTGCCGTACTTCACCGACACCTACCTGCTGGGCAAGCACGAGCGCGCCCAGGTGGCACTGGTGGCGGATAACCCGGGTACCTGGATGTTCCACTGCCATGTGGTGGACCACATGGAAACCGGCCTGATGGCCGCGATCGAGGTGGCGTGAGATGCGCCAGTCTCTGATCGTCGACCGCAGCCGCGACCAGCACTTCATGCGCGAGGCCCTGGCCCTGGCCGCCCAGGGCGCGGCCATGGGCGAAGTGCCGGTCGGCGCCGTGCTGGTGCACAACGGGGAAATCGTCGGCCGCGGCTTCAACTGCCCCATCAGTGGCAGCGACCCCAGCGCCCACGCCGAGATGGTCGCCATCCGCAACGCCGCCCAGGCAGCGAGCAACTACCGGCTACCCGGCAGCACGCTCTACGTGACCCTGGAGCCGTGCAGCATGTGCGCCGGGCTGATCGTGCATTCGCGGGTCAGCCGCGTGGTCTATGGCGCGCTGGAGCCCAAGGCCGGCGTGGCGCAAAGCCAGGGGCAGTTCTTCAGCCAGGGCTTCTTGAACCACCGGGTGATGATCGAGGGTGGGGTGCTGGCGGAGGAGTGCGGGGCCATCTTGAGCGAATTCTTCAAGGCCCGCCGCGCCAAACCCTGACACCAATGCCCCCGTAGCAGCGGCCGCCAGGCCGCGTCCCGCGATTGGCCTGCATAACCGCGGTGTGGGGGACGCGGCCTGCGGCCGCTGCTACGGGTTATAGGGAGGGGTTGTCCTGCGCCGGCTTGGCCTTGTTGACCCCCGGCGTGTGCAGGTTGCTGTCGGCCACCTGGCCGCCTTCGAGCTGCGGCTGGGTCACCCAGGTGAGGATGTCGTAATAGCGGCGGATGTTGGCCACGAAGTGCACCGGTTCGCCGCCGCGGGCATAGCCGTAGCGGGTCTTGCGGTACCACTGCTTCTGCGACAGGCGCGGCAGCATCTTCTTCACGTCCAGCCACTTGTTGGGGTCCAGGCCTTCGTTCTTGGCCAGTTGGCGGGCGTCGTCCAGGTGGCCGCTGCCCACGTTGTAGGCGGCCAGGGCGAACCAGGTGCGGTCCGGTTCGGCGATCTTGTCGTCGAGTTGGTCACGCACCAGGGCGAAATACTTGGCGCCGCCCTCGATGCTCTGCTTGGGGTCCAGGCGGTTGGCCACGCCCATGGCCTGGGCGGTGTTCTGGGTCAGCATCATCAGCCCGCGCACGCCGGTCTTGGACGTCACGTCGGCCTGCCACATGGACTCCTGGTAGCCGATGGCAGCCAGCAGGCGCCAGTCCACCTGTTCGTCCTTGGCGGCGGCGTGGAAGTGTTTCTCGAAATGCGGCAGGCGCTGCTGCAGGTGCTGGGCGAAGGTGTAGGCGCCCACGTAGCCGAGCACGTCCACGTGGCCGTAGTAACGGTCTTTCAGGCGCTGCAGGGTGCCGTTCTTCTGCACCTTGTCCAGGTAGCTGTTGATCTCGTTGAGCAGGCTGTTGTCTTCGCCGGCGGCCACGGCCCAGCGCTGCTGCTGGGCATCGCCGAGGTCGAAGGCGACGCGTACGTTGGGAAAGTAGACCTGGTTCATCGCCAGCTCGTTGGAGTCCACCAGTGTCAGATCGATCTGACCTTCGTCCACCATCCGCAGTAGGTCCACGACCTCCACCGCGTCGGATTCTTCGTATTGAATGCCGGGATAACGCTTTTTCAGCTCGGCCAATTGCGCGGCATGGCTGCTGCCCTTGAGCACCATGATCTTCTTGCCCACCAGGTCGCTGGCGTCGGTGGGGCGCGATTGGCCGTTGCGGTAGATGACCTGCGGGGTCACTTCCAGGTACGGGTGGGAGAAACGCACCTGGGTCTTGCGCTGGTCGTCGGCCACCAGGCCTGCGGCGGCCAGCACCGGGCCATTGGGCTTGCCCACCTGGTTGAACAGGTCGTCGAGGTTGTCGGCGGTCTCGATCTTCAGTTCCACCCCCAGGTCATCGGCGAAACGCTTGACCAGTTCGTACTCGAAACCGGTTTCGCCGTTGCGATCCTGGAAGTAGGTGGCGGGGCTGTTGCGGGTAATCACGCGCAATACGCCGTCCTCCTTGACTCGCTCGAGCGTGCTGGGTTTGTCGACGCAGCCGTTGAGCAGTAGGAGTAGACCGGTTGCGATCAGCCATTTGGCGAAGCGCGGGCGTGAGGCAGTCTTTGAATGCATCCTAGCAGTATACGCAAAGCGCGAGGGGCGCCATATCTCGACAGCATCACGCCGTTCTGCTAGGCGTTGCGCAATCCCCGTAGCAGCTGCCGCAGGCTGCGTCCGGCCGCACCACGATGGCGCCCGGGGACGCCGCCTGCGGCAACTGCTACGGGGAAATTTATTTGACTCTTGAGACAGGATATGCCGCCAGATGCCCGGCTGGCGCCAGGATTACCGTTTTGGGTGCCTGCGGCGGCGGTTTACGCTAGAATGCACGGCCTCTAAGCACACCCCTTTCTGAGGCTGTCCCGAAGATGTTGATCCTGCGCGGCGCTCCTGCCCTTTCTGCCTTTCGCCACGGTAAATTACTCGAGCAACTGAGCCAGAAGGTCCCCGCTGTAAGTGGCTTGTACGCTGAATTTGCCCACTTCGCCGAAGTAACCGGCGAGCTGACCGCCGATGAGCAGCAAGTGCTTGCTCGTCTTCTCAAGTACGGCCCGAGCGTGCCAGTGCAGGAGCCAAACGGCCGCCTGTTCCTGGTCATGCCGCGCTTCGGCACCATTTCGCCATGGTCGAGCAAGGCCAGCGATATCGCCCACAACTGTGGCCTGGGCAACGTCCAGCGCCTGGAACGCGGCATTGCCTTCTATGTCAGCGGTGAGTTCAGTGAAGCCGAGGCGCAAGTCGTCGCCGGCCTGCTGCACGACCGCATGACCCAGGTGGTGCTGAGCAAGCTGGAAGAGGCCGCCGGCCTGTTCAGCCATGCCGAGCCCAAACCGCTGACCGCCATCGACGTGCTGGGCGGCGGCCGCGCCGCGCTGGAAAAAGCCAACGTCGAGCTGGGCCTGGCCCTGGCCGAAGACGAGATCGACTACCTGGTCAAGAGCTTCGAAGGCCTGGGGCGCAACCCCCACGACATCGAGCTGATGATGTTCGCCCAGGCGAACTCCGAGCACTGCCGCCACAAGATCTTCAACGCCAGTTGGGACATTGACGGCCAGAGCCAGGAAAAAAGCCTGTTCGGCATGATCAAGAACACCTACCAGATGCACAACGAAGGCGTGCTGTCCGCTTACAAGGACAACGCCTCGGTGATCGTCGGCAGCGTGGCCGGGCGTTTCTTCCCGAACCCTGAAACCCGCCAGTACGGCGCGGTGCAGGAGCCGGTGCACATCCTGATGAAGGTGGAAACCCACAACCACCCGACCGCCATCGCGCCGTTCCCGGGTGCTTCTACAGGTTCCGGCGGCGAGATCCGCGACGAAGGCGCCACCGGCCGCGGCGCCAAGCCCAAGGCTGGCCTGACCGGCTTCACCGTATCGAACCTGAACATCCCTGGCTTCGAACAGCCATGGGAAAAGGCCTACGGCAAGCCCGAGCGCATCGTCACCCCGCTGGACATCATGATCGACGGCCCGCTGGGTGGCGCCGCGTTCAACAACGAATTCGGCCGTCCGGCCCTGACCGGCTACTTCCGTACCTTCGAGCAGGCCATCGACACCCCGCACGGTGAAGAAGTGCGCGGCTACCACAAGCCGATCATGCTGGCCGGCGGCATGGGCAACATCCGCGCCGAGCACGTGCAGAAAGGCGAAATCACCGTCGGCTCCAAGCTGATCGTGCTCGGCGGCCCGGCCATGCTCATCGGCCTGGGCGGCGGCGCCGCTTCCTCCATGGCCACCGGCACCAGCTCGGCTGACCTGGACTTCGCCTCGGTACAGCGCGAGAACCCGGAAATGGAACGTCGCTGCCAGGAGGTCATCGACCGCTGCTGGCAGCTGGGCGACAAGAACCCGATCAGCTTCATCCACGACGTGGGCGCGGGCGGCCTGTCCAACGCCTTCCCGGAGCTGGTGAACGACGGCGGCCGCGGCGGCCGCTTCGAACTGCGCAACGTGCCCAACGACGAGCCGGGCATGGCACCGCTGGAAATCTGGAGCAACGAGTCCCAGGAACGCTACGTGCTGGCCGTCGACGCCGCCGACTTCGAGCGCTTCCAGGCCATCTGCGAGCGCGAGCGCTGCCCGTTCGCGGTAGTGGGCGAGGCGACTGCCGAGCCGCAACTGACCGTGACCGACAGCCACTTCGGCAACAACGCCGTCGACATGCCGCTGGAAGTGCTGCTGGGCAAGGCCCCGCGCATGCACCGTTCGGCCGTGCGTGAAACCGAACTGGGCGACGACTTCGACCCGGCCCAGCTGGACTTGGCCGATTCGATCGAGCGCGTACTGCACCACCCGGCCGTGGCCAGCAAGAGCTTCCTGATCACCATCGGCGACCGCACCATCACCGGCCTGGTCAACCGTGACCAGATGGTGGGCCCGTGGCAGGTGCCGGTGGCTGACGTTGCCGTCACCGCCACCAGCTTCGACGTCTACACTGGCGAAGCCATGGCCATGGGCGAACGCACGCCGCTGGCGCTGCTGGATGCCCCGGCATCGGCGCGCATGGCGGTGGGTGAAACCCTGACCAACATCGCTGCTTCGTCGATCGCGAAAATGTCCGACATCAAGCTGTCGGCCAACTGGATGTCCGCTGCCGGCCACCCGGGTGAAGACGCGCGCCTGTACGACGCGGTCAAGGCCGTGGGCATGGAACTGTGCCCTGAGCTGGGCATCACCATTCCGGTGGGCAAGGACTCCATGTCCATGAAGACCCGCTGGAGCGACGAGGGCACCGAGAAGACCGTGACCTCGCCGATGTCGCTGATCATTACCGGCTTCGCCCCGGTAGTGGACATCCGCAAGACCCTGACCCCGCAACTGCGCATGGACAAGGGCCTGACCGATCTGATCCTGATCGACCTGGGCCGTGGCCAGAACCGTATGGGCGCCTCGATCCTGGCCCAGGCCCACGCCAAGCTGGCCAAGGCCGCGCCGGACGTCGACGACGCCGAAGACCTGAAAGCCTTCTTCGCCGTGATCCAGGGCCTGAACGCCGACGGCCACCTGCTGGCCTACCACGACCGTTCCGACGGCGGCCTGCTGGCCACCGTGATGGAAATGGCCTTCGCCGGCCACTGCGGCCTGGACCTGCAACTGGACACCCTGACCCACGCCAAGGAAGAGATCAACGCCATCCTCTTCAACGAAGAGCTGGGCGCGGTCATCCAGGTTCGCCAGGACGCCACCGCCGACATCCTTGCCCAGTTCAGCGCTGCCGGCCTGGGTGACTGCGTGGCCGTGATCGGCCAGCCGGTCAACAACGGCCACGTGTACATCAGCCTCAACGGCGAGCAGCTGTTCGAAGGCGACCGTCGCCTGCTGCAACGCCAGTGGGCCGAGACCAGCTACCAGATCCAGCGCCTGCGCGACAACGCCGAGTGTGCCGATCAGGAGTTCGACGCCCTGCTGGAAGAAGACAACCCGGGCCTGAGCGTCAAGCTGGGCTTCGATGTCAACGACAACGTCAGCGCGCCCTACATCAAGACGGGTGTTCGCCCTCAGGTTGCCGTACTGCGCGAGCAGGGCGTCAACGGCCAGGTTGAAATGGCTGCTGCCTTCGACCGCGCCGGCTTCAACGCCATCGACGTGCACATGAGCGATATCCTCGCCGGCCGTGTCGACCTGAACGAGTTCAAGGGCCTGGTGGCCTGCGGCGGCTTCAGCTACGGCGACGTGCTGGGTGCCGGTGAAGGCTGGGCCAAGTCGGCGCTGTTCAACGCCCGTGCCCGCGATGCGTTCCAGCAGTACTTCGAGCGCAGCGACACCTTCACCCTGGGCGTGTGCAACGGTTGCCAGATGATGTCCAACCTGCACGAGTTGATCCCGGGCACCGAGTTCTGGCCGCACTTCGTGCGCAACCGCTCGGAGCAGTTCGAGGCGCGCGTGGCCATGGTCGAAGTGCAGAAGTCGAACTCGGTGTTCCTGCAGGGCATGGCCGGTTCGCGCATGCCGATCGCCATCGCCCACGGCGAAGGCCATGCGGAGTTCGCCAACGAGCAGGCGCTGATCGAAGCCGACGTGTCGGGTTGCGTGGCACTGCGCTTCGTCGACAACCACGGCAAGGTCACCGAAGCCTACCCGGCCAACCCGAACGGTTCGCCGCGCGGGATCACCGGCCTGACCAGCCGCGACGGTCGCGTCACCATCATGATGCCGCACCCTGAGCGTGTGTTCCGCGCCGTGCAGAACTCGTGGCGCCCGGACGACTGGAACGAAGACGCGGCGTGGATGCGCATGTTCCGCAATGCCCGCGTCTGGGTGAACTAAGGCGGTGTACAAGCTCGCCTTCTTCGTGCCGCCCAGCCATGTGGACGCTGTGAAAAGCGCCGTGTTCGCCGCCGGCGGCGGTCGCATCGGCGCCTACGACAGCTGCGCCTGGCAGGTGCTGGGGCAAGGCCAGTTCCGGCCCATGGACGGCGCAACGCCGTTCCTGGGCCAGGCTGGGCTGCTTGAGCGGGTGGAAGAATGGAAGGTGGAGCTTGTGGTGGCGGATGAACTGATCCAGCCGGTGGTGGCGGCCCTCAAGGCCAGCCACCCCTACGAGACGCCCGCTTATGAAGTGTGGCGCCTGGCTGATTTCTGATCGTCCCTGGCGCGGCCTGCGGCCGCTGCTACGGTTTTCGTAGCAGCGGCCAAAGGCCGCGTCAGCGCTCCACCCCCATCATCCCTCCTTGTGCTTGATCCCCCCCTCCAACGTTTGCTGCTGATCATGCCCCTTGGTGCGCAACAGCCCCAGGTCCGACGTGCGGTCCTTGCCGTCCGCCGTGCCGGTGAAGGCGTTGATCAGGTTCTGGGTCATCTCCTCGGGCACCAGTGACAGCTTGCCTTCCAACCCGAACGAATGGTCGCTGCCGCTCAAGGTGGTGGTGTTGACGTTGCTGCCACCCAGGTCCACCTGGCCGCGCGGGCTTTTCAGCTGCGCGCCGTTGAGGTGGGTGTCGCCGTCCACGTTCAGGGCAATGCCGTTGCGGCCGGTGACCACGCTGGCTGCGCTGGCGGTGTCGCGCTGGGTCTTGTTCACGTCCAGGTGCAGGGTAGGGGCGAAGCCCAGGTCGACCTTCTGCAGGCCAGTGCCGATTTGCTCCTTGACCTTGCTGCCTGCCGGGCCTGCCAGGGCCGTGGCACCGTTCACCAGGCCCTGGGGGTTTTTCTCGGCGTTGAGGCGCGCGTCCAGGGTCACCGCGTGGCCGTTGACCTGATCCTGGCGGCTTGCGACGACGAGATCACCGCCGACGTTGCCGCTGACCTGGTCGGCCTCCACGCGCACGCCGCTCAGGCGGGTGTCGCGGCGGCTGTCGATCTGCAACTGCTCGACGCGGATCTCGCTGTTGCGGTGGGTCTGGCTGGCCAGCTTGTCCAGGCCCAGGGTGGCGCGACCGTGGACGGCGTTGTAACCCTTGCTGCCCTCGGTGCTGTTGGCGCCATTGACGCCCAGGCCGATGCCCACGCTTTTGTTATTGCGCTGCTCGTCGGTCTGCCCGCTGCCGACGGCGATGCCGCCTTTGTCGGCTTTCAGGGCCAGGCGCTGGGCGTTGACGTTCAGGCCTTCGACGTTGATGGCGGTGTCGGCGCTGCTGCCGGCCTCGACGCTGGCGCTACCCTTGACGTGCCACTCGCCCGGCTGGGCGGCGGTGCTGCGCTCGTCCGTCTGCCCCAGTTCCAGGCTGGCGCCAATGCCGCCGCCCTTGCCACCCTGGGGTGCATTGCGCGACAGGCTCAACTGCAGGCCGCCGCCGTATACCCGGCCGTCGGCCTGGTGGGTGTCGGTGACGCTGCCGATGCTGGCGGTGTCGCCGGCAATGACCTCGATGCTGGCGACCGGACGGTCGATGGCGCCCACCCGTGGGCCATCCATGCTCACCTGCTTGCCGGCGTGGATGCTCACCGCACCCTGGGTGTCGAACGCGACGGCGCGGCCCTGGCTGTCGGCGCTGCTGGTAGTGGCGTATTTGCCGATGGCGCTGCCGCCCATGCTCTTGCCGGCGGTGGGGCTGGTGCCGCCCTTGGCCCAGGCGGAGCCGTCAATGCTGGTGCTGGCCTGCTGCTGTTCATCCTTGGCCTGTTCAAGGGCTACTGTGCCGCCGGCCTTCATGGCAACAGGGCCTTCGGTGCTGGCGAAGCGCGAGCCTTCATAGCGGCCATCGGTGCCCAGCTGGATCTGCACCCCGGCGTGGCCCTGGTTCAGGCTGGGCACGGCCTTGGTGTTGCCACTGCTGCTGTTCACCGAACCGCCGCTGCCGACCACCTTGGCGTTGATGTCGCTGCCGGTGTTGGTGTCCACGCGCGCGCGGACGTCCACGTCCAGGCGGTCGAGGGTGGTGGCCTCGCGGTCGTGGCTGGCGCGCTGCGCGTGGCTGCCCAGGTTCATGGCCAGCGTGCCGGCGGTCGCCTCATAGCGTGTGCCGATGTCGGTCAGCTGCTGCTCGACATTCACTGTCACGTTGGCACCACTGACCTCGGTGACTCGCGCGGTTTCCTTGGTTGCCGTGGTCTTGCGCTGCTGGTGGTTGACCTCCAGGTCGGCGCCAACGCTGGGGGCGAACAGGTTGTCTTCCAGCGCCTGGTGCTGGAAGCGGCTCTGGTCTTCGCCGTTGACCACTTTCTCGATGGGGCGGGTGAGGTCGGTGTATTCGATGCTGGCGCCCAGGTGGCCGCGGGTGCTGGTGCTCGACTCCGTGACCTTGTGCAGGTCGTGGGCATCGCCCAGGGTTGCGTTCACTGCCTGGATGCGGGTCTCGCCTTCGCCGATGATGCTCGCGGCCTCGGTGTGCAGTGTTTTAGCCAGCACCTCGGTGGTGCCTTTGCTGCGCACGGTGGTGGCCTGGTGGGTCTGGGCCTCGGTGGTTTTTTCCTGGCTTGCCACGCCGCCGCTGAAGGCGCTGCCGACCCGGTCCATGCCACCGGTCAGGCGCAGGGCGCCGTCCTTGGTGGTGGCCTGCTCGCTGTCGTGCTGTGCGTCGAGGGCGGCCAGCAGGGCGATGTCCGGTGCCTGCACCCGCGTGCCCTGCTGGCTGTCGACCTTGGCGCCGACCATCTTGATGGCGGTGCTGTCGCTGATGGCCACGTTGTTGCCTGACACCTCGGCGGCGACGTGGGTCTTGGCCGAGCTGGCCTTGCGAGTGTCTAACCGTGCGTACCCGAGTTCGCCGAAGTACTGCTTGCTGCCGGCCTTGTCGTCGGCGGCGGCCTTGGTTTCCCCGGCCTTGACGGTGAAGCCCTGGGTGCGGGTGGTGGAGGTGTCGGTGCGCTCGGCCACGGCGGGCAGCAGCTCCACGCCCTGTTCGCCCTTGATCTGCGTGGTGCCGGCGGCGCTGACCTTGGGGCCGACCAGCGCTACTTTTGCGTTGGCGATGATCTGCAGGTTGTTCTCCGAGCGCACCTCGGTGCGGTGCGGTGCGCTGCTGCGGCGTTCGTCGTTGACGGTCTTGCTGAAGAAGGCGCCGCCTACCAGGTCGCCGCGGTAGTCGTCCTTGTCGTGGCTGGTCTTCACGCTGACGCCGTCGAGGGTGACGTTGCCAGCGCTGCGCAGGGTGCCGGGGCCCTGGCTGTGCAGGCGGCTGCCGCGCACGTGGGTGTCACCGGCGCTGGTGAGCTGCACGGTGCCGCCTTCCAGGTTGCTGCCCCGGGCAGTCTCGCGCACGTCGGTGGTGTTGCTGTCGCCGCGCCACAAGTGCTTGCGGTGGCGAACAGTCTGGAAGCTGGACGTGCTGTCCAGGGCCGCGTCGACGGTCAGGTTGCCACCGCTGTGCACGCTCAGGTCGCCAGGCGCTTTTAACTGGGCGGCGGTCAGGTGCATGTCGGCGCCGGACTCCAGTTGGATGTCCTGGCGCGCCTCGAAACGCGTGGCCAGGTGCTGGCGGGTGGTGTCGGTGGTGCGCTTGGAGTATTCCTCGGTAGGGATGAACCAGGCCTTGCGGCTCCACTGGTCGTGGGCCTTGGTGACCTGCTCGCGGGTCAGGGTGTCCATGCGCAGGGCCTTGCCGGCCTTGGCGGTGATGCTGCCCCCCTCGACGTCCACCGCCGTGAGTTGCAGGTCGCCGCCACTGTGCAGGCGCACGTCACCGTCGACAGAGGTGATGACGCCGTTGCGTGACGGTGTGCCACTGATGTGCAGGCCCCCTCGGCTGTCGACCTCGACGCCATCGCGGCCCACCAGTTGCGCCTTTGGCATGCGCACGCCGGCGCCCTCGGTGGTGCTGATGATGCGAATGCGCCCGGCGTGCATCGCGCCCAGCAACTGCGCATCCACCGCGCCCGCTGTCGGCTGGGTGGTGCCGAGCACGCTGCGGTCGGCGTAGGCGACGCTGTTGTGGCCGATCAGCACGTTGAGGTCATCGCGGGCCGTCAGCCGGCCCTCGGTGTCCAGGCGTGGGGTGATCAGGTCCAGGGCGCCCTCGGCGTTGCTGGCGCCGCGCTCGCCCACCTGCAGCACGCCGCGTTCATGGCTGGCGTCCAGGCGCACGATGCGCCCGTCTTCAAGCTCGGGAATGCCCACCAGGAAGGTGGCGCGGTTGGCGTTAATGAAGCTGGCGCCGTTGAGGCTGATGCCGTTGGGGTTGGACAGCAGGTAGTCGGCGCGCTGGCCGAAGATTTCCTGCGGGCCGTCGATGCGCGAATCGCCCTGGCCGACGACGCGCATCAGGATGGTGCTGGCTGCCTGGCCCTGCAGGTGCGGGTTGGCGTCCAGCTGCGGGCCCAGTTGCGCCTGGCCAGCCACCAGCGAGTTGTTCAGCACCAGGCCCTGTTGGCCGACGTTGAACTGGTGCATGTGGTTGTCGGACAGGCCCTGGCCGTCTGGGCGCACGATATCCAGTGCGGGCACGCCATTGTGCTCGCTGAGCACGGCGTAGCCGGTGGGGCCGGGCGCCGGCGCCAGGCCGTCGCCCAGGGCGGGCAGGCTGGTGCCCAGCAGGGCGGCGGAAATCGCCCAGTGCAGGCGGTTGGCGGTAAAGCGTGGGGGTCGCTGAGTCATTGTTTTTATTTCTCTTATTGATGAATCAGAAGTCCAGTTTCAGCTCCATGTTCCAGAAGCCCGGCTCTGAGGGAGGGCCATCCTTGATCACCACGGCGTGGCGATAATCGAGTTTCACTTCGCCACCGCGCCAGCCCAGGCTGGCGCCCGTGCTGACGCCGGCGAGAGCGGGTTGCTGGCGGCCGCGGCCGTGCCAGGTGCCGCGGCCGCGGCCGTAGTCCACGGCTACGTGCGGGGTCAATACCAGCCCTGGCGCCAGGGGCAACGCCAGGCTCAGGCTGTTGCGCAGCACCAGCGCGCTGCTGGCGGCGATGTTGCTGTCGCGCAGGCCGCGCACGCTGCCGGGGCTGCTCAGCAACCACTGTTCGCTGGCCGGCAGCAGGGTGGGGCTGTACTGGGCTTCCAGGCTGCTGTCCCAGCGCCATTGGTGGCGGTTGCCGGGCCAGGCCTGGCTGCGTAAAACGCCCAGGCGCCATTGCTCGAATGGCCGGGTGTCGGCACCCAGCCACGGCAGGCTGTGGGCGTAGCCCAGTTGCGCGCTCCAGGTGGCGCGGCCCAGCCACAGCAGGTTGAGGTCCAGGCCGGCGCTGGTCAGGCTGGCGTCCTGCTGGGCGATTGACCGGTGGTTGAGGCGGTAGTCGCGGGTCTTGCGGTTCAGCCGCAGGCTGGCGCTGAGCAGGGTGTGCTGGTTGCGCCACAGGCTGCGGCCCAGGCTCAGGCCGCGGCTGTCGCTGGTGTAGTCGTGGCGCACGCCGTGGCCGGTGAACGCCCGTTGTTCGCTGTGGCCCAGGCTGGCGCCCAGGGTCCAGGCGCCGTAGGGCACGCTGTAGTACAGGCCCAGGCCGCGGGTGTAGTTGGGGGCGTTGCCGAAGGTGCCGAACAGGCTGGCCTGCAGCACGTCGTTGAGCTGCAAGGGGTTGTCGCGGCTGGCCACCAGGCTCAGGCCGTGGCGGCCGTTGGTGGTGTCGCCGCCGTTGCCGTAGCCCACGCGCAGGCCCCAGGGCGAGCGGCGGCTGCGTGAGGTCAGCAGGATGCGTGAGCCACCGTCCAGTTCGCCGGGCTGCACCTGGGCCTGCAGGTCGATGCTGCGCAGGCGGTTGAGCTGGTCCAGGCCCTGTTCCAGGGTGGGCAGGTGCAGCGGCCGGCCGACCAGGTCGGGGAAGGCGCTGGCCAGGGACACCGGCAGGCTGTCGTCAGCCAGTTCGATGGACTCGACGAAGCCTTCTTCGATGACGATGTCCAGCGGCTGGCCGTCCGCCGGCGTCTGCGCCGGGTAGGCACGCGCGGCGATGTAGCCGCGCTGCACGTAGGCCTGGGTAATATCGACAAGCACCTGGCGCAAGGCATCGGCGCCCATGCACGGGCGCAGGCGTTGGCTGAGCAGCGGTTGCAGGGTGCGATCATCGATCAGGCGGTTGCCCGCCAGGCGCAGGCCGCTCAGGCGCCAGCAACGGGCTTCGGCGGCCACAGTCGGTTCGGCGGGTGGTGGCGTGGGCCGTGGCTGCTGCAGCTGGCGCAGGCGCTGGTCGCGCTCCAGGGCCTCGCGGTCGCGGCGTTCCTGGTCCAGCCAACGCAACGTGTCGTCGGCCAGCGCCAGGGGGGCGATAAAGAGGGCACAGCAGGCCAGCAGGCCGGTCACCTTGGGCATCTTGTTATTCTTTTGAGTGGCTATCCGTTGGTAGGGAATCTACCGGGATATCCACTCAAATGAGTTCAGACGCTTCCAGGGTTTGTGTAGGACGGTTCTGGCACTAACGTTCCACATCGTTCATCTTGTGGGAGCTGGCTTGCCAGCGAGCTGTTGGGGCCCCCAAAAAAACTCGCTGGCAAGCCAGCTCCCACAAAGACGGTAGCGGTTGCGGGCGTGGTTCAGGCCAGTACTTCGCGGCGGGCCAGCAGTGGCTGCAGGGCTTGGCTCAGGCCTTGTGCCTGTTCACCTACCAGCAGGTGCCAGGTGCCGTCGCCCAGGTCGGTGCTGCCCTGGCAGCCCAGCGCCTTGAGCGCGTGCAGGTCCAGCGGCGCGCCATTGAGCTGCACGCGCAGGCGGGTCACGGCCAGGCACTCCAGGGTGTCGATGTTGGCCGCCCCGCCCAGTGCCTGCAACCAGGGTTGCAGTGGTTGCATGGGTTTAGCCGCCGCCGGCAGCGCCAGGCGAATTTCGTCCGCCAGGCTGTCGGCCAGCGGCCCGACGATCACCTGCAGGCTGCCGCCGTGGCCGGGGCGCACCACGCCCATGGCGCCCAGCGCCTTCAGGCGGGCGTCGTCGGCCTGGTCGCGGTCGGCCAGTTGCAGGCGCAGGCGGGTGGTACAGGCGCCGACGCTGAGCACGTTGGCCGCACCGCCCAGGGCCTGGATATAGGCGCCGGCGCGGTCGCTGTCGGCCACCACCGGGCTGTCACTGCTGGCCACGGCCTCGCGGCCCGGGGTCTTGAGGTTGAAGCGGCGAATGCAGTAATCGAACACCAGGTAGTACAGCAGCCCATAAACCAGCCCCACCGGGAAGATCAGCCAGCCGTTGGTGGACTTGCCCCAGCCCAGCGCCATGTCGATAGCGCCGCCGGAGAAGGTGAAGCCCAGGTGGATGTCCAGCAGGTTGGTGATGGCCATGGACAGGCCGGTGAGCAGGGCATGCAGGCCATACAGCAGCGGCGCCAGGAAGATGAAGGCGAACTCGATGGGCTCGGTGACCCCGGTCAGGAACGAGGTCAACGCCATGGACAGCAGTATCCCGCCCATCAGCTTGCGCCGCTCGGGCAGGGCGTTGCGGTACATGGCCAGGCAGGCGGCCGGCAGGCCGAACATCATCATCGGGAACATGCCGGTCATGAACTGGCCGCCGTTGGGGTCGCCGGCGAAGTAGCGCGCCAGGTCGCCGCTCACCACCTGGCCGGTGGCCGGGTTGGTGAAGCTGCCGAACACGAACCACACCATGTTGTTGAGGATGTGGTGCAGGCCGGTGATGATCAGCAGGCGGTTGAGCACGCCGAAGATGAACGCGCCCAGGCTGCCGCTGGCCAGCAGCAGTTGCCCCAGGCTGTTGATGCCGTCCTGGATCGGCGGCCAGATCAGCCCGAACAGCACGCCCAGGCCCACCGAGGCGAAGCCGGTGGCGATGGGCACGAAGCGCCGGCCGCCGAAGAATGCCAGGTAGGCGGGCAACTGGATGTCCTTGAAGCGGTTGTACAGCCCGCCCGCCAGCAGGCCGCTGATGATGCCGGCAAGCATGCCCATGTTGATGCTGGGGTCCAGCACCTTGAGGGTCGAGACCATTACCAGGTAGCCGATGGCCCCGGCCACGCCGGCGGTGCCGTTGTTGTCGCGGGCGAAACCCACGGCGATGCCGATGGCGAAGATCAGCGCCAGGTTGGCGAAGATGGTGTTGCCGGCGTCGTGGATGATGGCGATGTTCAGCAGGTCGGTGTCGCCCAGGCGCAGCAGCAGGCCCGCGATGGGCAGGATGGCGATGGGTAGCATCAGCGCGCGGCCCAGGCGTTGCAGGCCTTCGATGAAGTGTTGGTACATGGCGTGTCTCCCGATCCGTTGTTGTTATTGGCTTAGGCGTTCAGGGGCCAGTGCCGGTGGCAGGCCTGGCGTACCGCGGCGGCGCCGGGCAGGGCCAGCAACTGGGGGGCTTGCGCCTGGCAGGCGGCCAGGTCGAGGTCGCGCACCCGTGCCTTGATCTCGGCCACCAAGGGCGGGCTGACCGACAGTTCCTGCACGCCCAGGCCGAGCAGCACCGGGGTGGCCAGCGGGTCGCTGGCCAGGGCGCCGCACACACCCACCCAACGGCCATGCAAGCGGGCGCCGGCGCAGGTGTGGGCCACCAGCGCCAGCACCGCCGGGTGCAGGGCGTCGACGCGGGCGGCAAGGCCGGCGTGGTCGCGGTCCATGGCCAGGGTGTACTGGGAAAGGTCGTTGGTGCCGATGGAGAGGAAGTCGGCATGCTCGGCCAGCTGGGCGGCCAGTAGGGCGGCGGCGGGCACTTCGATCATCACGCCCAGCTGCGGCAGTTGCGTGACGCCCAGTTCGTCGGCCAGTTGGGCAAGGCGCTGGCGCACCTGCAGCAGTTCATCCACTTCGGTGACCATGGGCAGCATGATCCGGCAGCGCTCGGGCTGGCCGGTGCGCAGCAGGGCGCGTAGTTGCTGGTCGAGCACCTGCGGGTTGACGCTGGCCAGGCGAATGCCGCGCAGGCCCAGCACCGGGTTGGCTTCCACTGGCAGGGGCAGGTAGTCGAGCTGCTTGTCGCCGCCCACGTCGATGGTGCGGATGACCACCGGCTTGTCGCCCATGGCGTCGAGCACGGCCCGGTAGGCCGCCACTTGCTGGGTTGCGTCGGGGGCTGCGTGGCTGTCGACGAAGAGGAATTCGGTGCGCAGCAGGCCTACGCCGTCGGCGCCGGCCTGGTGGGCCTGTTCGGCGTCCTGGCGCGAGGCGACGTTGGCGCCGATCTCGATCACGCTGCCATCCCGGGTGCGCGCCGGTTCATGGGCGTGCGCCTGTTGCAACTGCTGGCGAGCCTGCCGTGCGGCGAGTTGGCTGGCCACCTGGTCGAGGCGCTGGGCGCTGGGCGTCAGTTCCAGGCGGCCGTTGTCGGCGTCCAGCACCACTGGGGTGCCCATGGCCTGCGCCAGCAGCGCGTCGCCCATGGCCACCAGGCAGGGCAGGCCCTTGCCGCGCGCCAGGATAGCCACGTGGGCGGTGGCGCCGCCAGCGGCCATGCACAGGCCGGCGGCGCCTTGCTCGTGCAGGTACAGCAGGTCGGAGGGGGTCAGTTCTTGAGCCGCGACGATGGCGCCACGGGGCAGTGGCGGCCGCGCGCTGTCGCCCAGCAGCTCGCGCAATACCTGCTGGCGCAGGTCGAGCAGGTCGTTGGCGCGTTCGGCCAGCAGCGGCTTGCCGGTGGCGTGCAGCACGCGGCACTGGGTGTCGATGGCGTCGCTCCAGGCGTGGCTGGCGGCGCGGCCGGTGTTGATGGCCGCGTGGGCCGCCTGGGCCAGGGTCGAGTCTTCCAGCAGCGCCAGGTGGGCGGCGAAGATGGCTTGCTCGGTAGCGTCCTCGCGCATTTGCGCCTGGGCCTGGGCGAGCGCCAGGGCGCGCGCGACGCCCGCCACGGCAGCGTCCAGCAGGCGTTGCTGTTCGCTGGCAACATGGCCGCCCGGGTCGGCTGGCAACGTCACGCCGCCCAGCAGCACCAGCGGGCCGCTGGCCAGGCCAGGGGCGGCACAGACGCCGGCGAGCATGCCGGGCGCTTGCATCGCCGCAGCTGGCAACGGCAGGGGCGCCGGGGCCGGGTGGTCGCCGGCGATGGCCGTGCCCAAGGCCTTCAGCAGCGCGGCCAGCGCCGCTTCACGCTGCGGGCCGCGGCAGATCACCTGCACCTGGGCGTGTTGGTCCACGCCCAGGCCCATTACCGCCACCAGGCTGGTGACGTCGGCCAGCTGTCCTTCGTGGCGAAGCTGGGCGCTGCAATCGAAGCCTTGCGCCACCTGGCGCAAGCGCGCGGCGGGGCGGGCGTGCAGGCCGCCGACGTGGGCGACGCTGGCGCTGCCTTCCACGCTCTCACCGGCCGCGTCGGTCACTGCGCCGGTGGCCTGGTTGCCGACGAGGCGCAGCAGCGGTTCGCCGGCGCGCACCCGCTCCGGGGCCAGGCGCTCGGCACGAAAGTGCGTGCCATTGGTGACGATGATCAGGCTGACCAGGCTGGTGCTGTGCCGCGCCACCCGGTCCATCTCGAAGCGCAGCAAGGGCTGGCCGGGGGTTACGCGCATGCCCGGCTGCACCTGCAGGTGGAAGCCTTCGCCGTTCAGTTGCACGGTGTCGATGCCCAGGTGCAGCAGCAGTTCGGCGCCGTTGTCGGCGCGCAGGGTGATGGCGTGCAGGGTGCGGGCCACGTGCAGGATCTCGCCGGCGCAGGGCGCCACCAGGCAATTGTCGGTGGGGTCGATGGCGATGCCGTCGCCCATCGTGCCGCTGGCGAACACCGGGTCGGGGACCTGGGCCAGGGCGAGTACGGGGCCACTCAAGGGGGCGCTTAGGGTCACTTCATTATTGTTATTCATGGGCGCGGTACTCGTTCGGGCAACTAGTGGGTACGGGTGACTTTGCTCAAATAGCGCGGCTGGTCGGGGTCCAGGCCGCGGGCCAGGGCCAGGTGGGCCGCCATCACGTAGAAGCTCTGGATGGCCAGGATCGGGTCCAGCGCCGGGTGTTGGGCGCGGCACAGGTCCAGGTCGCGTTCGCCGATGTCATCGGGGGCGGCCAGCAGCACCTTGGCGCCGCGCTCGCGCATGTCGGCGGCAAGTTTCAGCAGGCCGGCCTGCTCGGCGCCGCGCGGGGCGAACACCAGCAAGGGGTAGCCGGCGTCGATCAGGGCCATGGGGCCGTGGCGCACCTCGGCGCTGCTGAACGCCTCGGCCTGGATGCCGGCCGTTTCCTTGAGCTTGAGCGCCGCCTCCTGGGCGATGGCGAAACCGGCGCCACGGCCGATCACCATCAGCCGGTCGCAGCCTTTGAAGGCGTCCACGGCGCCAGCCCAATCCACCGCTGCGGCCTGGCGCAGGCCATCGGGCAGGGCGGTGCCGGCGGCCAGTAATTCAGGGTCCTGGGCCCAGTGGCCGACCAGCCGGGCGCTGGCGCTGAGGGTGGCGATGAAGCTCTTGGTGGCGGCCACGCTCAGCTCGGCGCCGGCGCACAGCGGCACGGTGTATTCGCTGGCGGCCTGTAGCGGCGAGTCCTCGGCATTCACCAGCGCCACGCTGAGGGCACCGCGTTCGCGCAGCAGGCGCTGGCTGTCCACCAGGTCCGGGCTCTGGCCCGACTGGGACAGGGCGAACACCACCTGGCCGTCGACCTTGAGCGGCGAATGGCGCAGGCTGACCACCGACATCGGCAAGGAGGCCACCGGCACCCCCAACTGCTGCATGGCCAGGTAGGCCAGGTAGCTGGCGGCGTGGTCGGAGCTGCCGCGCGCCACGGTCATGGCCACGTGCGGCGGCTGCTGGCGCAGGCGCTCGGCCAGGGCCTGCAGCAGCGGGTCGAGGGTCTGCAGCTGGCGGCTCACGGCCGCGTGGGCGCTGCGCGCTTCTTCAAGCATCTTGCAAGTCAATGGCTTCTCCTTCGACCATCACGTCGGTCAGCATCAGGTGGCGGTCCAGGCGCACGCAGTCGGCCCAGGCCCCCGGTTGCAGGCGGCCGCGGTCGCTGACGCCCAGGTAATCGGCGGCGAATTGCGACAGGCGCCGGGACGCATCGTCCAAGGGCACGCCGATCTTCACCAGGTTGCGCAGCGCCAGGTCCATGGTCAGCGTGCTGCCGGCCAGCGTGCCGTCGGCCAGGCGCACGCCGCCCAGGCACTTGGTCACGTGGTTGCTGCCCAGCATGTAGTTGCCGTCGGGCATGCCGGTGGCCGCGGTGGAATCGGTGACGCAGTACAGGCACGGGATGGCCCGCAGCGCCGCGCGGATGGCGCCGGGGTGCACATGCAACAGGTCGGGGATCAGCTCGGCGTAGCGGGCGTGGGCCAGGGCGGCGCCGACCATGCCCGGCTCGCGGTGGTGCAGCGGGCTCATGGCGTTGTACAGGTGGGTGAAGCTGCTGGCGCCGGCCTCCAGCGCGGCCACGCCGTCCTCGTAGCTGCCCAGGGTGTGGCCGATCTGCAGGCGCACGCCACGGCCACTCAGTTCACGGATCAGCACGTTGTGGCCGGCAATTTCCGGGGCAATGGTGATGACCTTGATGGGCGCCAGGCTCAGGTAGTGGTCCACCTCGGCCAACAGCGCGGTGTGGGCGAAGTTGGGCTGGGCGCCCAGCTTGCCGGGGTTGATGTACGGGCCTTCCAGGTGCACCCCCAGCACCCGCGCGCTGCCGGGCTCGCGGGCCTGGCAGTAGTGGTCGAGGCCCTTGAGCACGCTGGCGATTTCCTCGGCCGGGGCGGTCATGGTGGTGGCCAGCAGCGCGGTGGTGCCGAAGCGCACGTGGGTGCGGGCAATGGTGGCGAAGGCGTCGCCGCCCTGCATGATGTCCTTGCCGCCACCCCCGTGCACGTGCAGGTCGATGAAGCCGGGCAGCAGGTAGGGACGGTCGTTGTCGGCCGGGTCGCAGGGCACGCCGTCGACGCCGGTGATCTTGCCTTCGGCGTGCAGCAGGCGGCCGCGGTACCAGCCGTTGGGGGTGAGGATGTTGTCGTCGGACATGGCAGGAAGGCTCGTGGTTCAGCGCCGCAATTCAGCGACGAAGTCGTAGTAGTCGTTGCGGCAATAGGTGTCGGTCAGCTCGATGGCGGTGTTGTCGTCCAGGTAGCCGATACGGGTCATCAGCAGCATCGCGGTGCCCGGTTCGATGCCTACCAGGGCGGCGAATTCGGCCGAGGCGTTAATGGCGCGGATGTGCTGCAGGGCGCGCACCACCCGCCGGCCGATGCTTTCCAGGTACTGGTACAGCGAATCGCCGATGGCCTCGGGGTGCGGCAGCAGGGCCGCGGGCAGGGCGCTCATCTCGATGGCCATGACGGTGTCGTCGGCCTTGCGCAGGCGCTTGAGGCGCGCCACCTGGTCGGTGGGCGATAGCCCCAGGCGGATCACTTCCTCATGGGTGGGCACGGCAATGCCGCGCTCCAGCCACTGCGAGCCGGGCACGAAACCCTTGAGGCGGAGCATCTCGCTGAAACTGGAAAGGCGTGACAGCGGTTGTTCCAGGCGCGGGGTAATGAAGGTGCCCGAGCCCTGGTTGCGGCGAATCAGGCCCTGTTCCAGCAGGATCTCCAGCGCCTTGCGGGCGGTGACCCGGGACAGGCCCAGCTGTTCGCTGAGGGTACGTTCGGAGGGCAAGGCCTGTTCGGCCTTCCATACACCGGCATGGATGGCGGCTTCCAGGTTGCGCGCCAGCTGCAGGTACAGCGGCGTGGCCTGGGTGTCGTCGGGGCGCAGCGCGAGCAGGTCGTTCATGTAGGGTTCCGATGCGATTGTGAGAGTTATGGCGCTCGGTAGTGGGCTTCAAGGTAATACCACTTGAATACCACGTCAATGCCAGTGGTTGTGCGGGTACAAAAAAACCCGCAAGCGGGTTTGGGTGGAGAGCCTGTGGGAGCTGGCTTGCCAGCGAGCTTTTATGGCCCCTGAAAAGCTCGCTGGCAAGCCAGCTCCCACGGTTACGGGCGGATTTCGATCATGGTGCCGTCCTTGACCAGGCTCCACAGTTCGCGCATGTCCTGGTTCTTCATGGCGATGCAGCCGTCGGTCCAGTCCAGGGTGTTGAAATACCACTCGGGGTATTCCTCGCTGTCCGGGGTGCCGTGGATCATGATCATGCCGCCGGCGGGCAGGCCGGCGCTGCGTGCCTTGGCGGCGTCGCCGGCGTTGGGGTACGACACGTGGATGGCCAGGTTGAAGCGGTCGCTGACCTTGCGCCAGTCCAGCCAGTAGAAGCCTTCGGGGGTGCGCATGTCGCCCTCGTACTGCTTGGGCCCGCGCGGGCTCTTGCCCAGCGACACGCGGTAGCTTTTCAGGGTCTGGCCACGGCTGAGCAACTGCAGTTGGTGGCTGGACTTGAGCACCAGCACCTTGTCCACCACGGCGTTGGCCAGGTCCGCCGGCACCCTGGGGGTGACGGCATCGACCACGGCCGGTGCAGTGCCCGCGGGTGGCTGCTTGACGACAGTGACAGTGAAGGCGGCCGACGACAGGGTGGCGTAGGACAGACAGAAGAGGGCAAGCAACCAGCGCATTTAACGATCAATCCTGCAGGTGAATCGCACCCCGCTTGCGCCGGTGCCGCGTGACACGGTCGGTTTCAGGTCTGCCCCAGCCCGTGCAGCGGCGGCAGAAATTCGTTGCGCACAGGGAAGTGTTGGCCCTGGCGGTCGGCAAAGTAGCATTCTAAGGTACGGTTCACCGTGGGGAAAGCCAGCTCGGCCCAGGGTATTTCGCTTTGTTCGAACAGCCGCACTTCCAGGCTTTCCTCGCCCACGGCGTAGTCCAGGTCGGCAAGCTCGGCGCGAAAGAACACATGCACCTGGCTAATGTGCGGCAAGTCGAACAGCGTGTACAGCGCCAGCTGGCGGACGCGTGCACAGGCTTCCTCCTCGGTCTCGCGGCTGGCGGCCTGTTCCAGGGTCTCGCCGTTTTCCATGAAACCGGCGGGCAGGGTCCAGAAACCGCGGCGCGGCTCGATGGCCCGGCGGCACAACAATACGCGATCGCCCCACACAGGCAGGCAACCGGCGACTATATTGGGATTTTGGTAGTGAATGAATTCACAGTGCCCGCACACGTACCGCAGGCGGTTGTCGCCCTGGGGAATGCGCTGGGTTACCGGGTTGCCGCACTGGCTGCAGAATTTCATGTCGGGCTTCCTGATCGCTGCGCCTATCTTGGCGCCAGTGGTCCCCGCACCGCAAGGGCGGTTTTGTACGCAAGGGGGGTTGGGCAGGGCCGTGGCTTTGGTGCATGATTGCCCCTAGGCATCGAATTGAGAGAGACCATGCTGGACGAGCTACTGCGTCGGATGAGCAGCCACAGGCCACGGACCCTGGAGACCGATCAGCGTTTCCCCGAGGCAGCCGTGCTGCTGCCCATCACCCGCAGTGCCGAGCCCGAGCTGGTGCTCACCCTGCGCGCCAAGGGCCTGTCCACCCACGGCGGCGAAGTGGCGTTCCCTGGTGGCCGCCGCGACCCCGAGGACCCGGACCTGGTGTTCACCGCCCTGCGCGAGGCCGAGGAAGAAATCGGCCTGCCGCCCGGCCTGGTGGAAGTGCTGGGCCCCCTGAGCCCGCTGATCTCCAAGCATGGCCTGAAGGTGACGCCCTTCGTCGGGGTGATCCCGGACTTCGTCGAATACCGCCCCAACGATGCGGAAATTGCCGCAGTGTTCAGCGTGCCGCTGGCGTTCTTCCGTGAAGACCCGCGCGAGCACACCCACCGCATCGACTACCAGGGCCGCAGCTGGTACGTGCCCAGCTACCGCTTTGGCGAATACAAGATCTGGGGCCTGTCGGCGATCATGATCGTCGAGCTGGTGAACCTGATGTACGACGCCGACATCAGCCTGCACCGCCCCCCCGAGCATTTCACGTCAATTTGAGCGGACCTGCGAGCCGCCTTTGCCTGCCTGAGGAAGCCACCGATGAAATACCGTTTGGGCGACGCCCGCGTCGAGACTCATGCCACCAGCTGGACCGCGCCCACCGCCACCCTGATCGGCCGGGTGCGCCTGCAGGAAAACGCCAGCGTGTGGTTTGGCGCCGTGCTACGCGGCGACAACGAACTGATCGACATCGGCCCCGACAGCAACGTGCAGGACGGCACGGTGATCCATACCGACATGGGGTCGCCACTGACCGTCGGCCGCGGTGTTACAATCGGCCATAACGCCATGCTGCACGGCTGCACCGTGGGCGACTACAGCCTGGTCGGCATCAACGCGGTGATCCTCAACGGTGCCCGCATCGGCAAGCATTGCATCATCGGCGCCAACGCGCTGATCGCCGAGGGCAAGGAAATACCCGACGGTTCGCTGGTGATGGGCTCGCCCGGCAAGGTCGTGCGCCAGCTGACCGAGGCGCAGATGAAGATGCTCGAGGCCAGCGCCGCCCACTACGTACACAATGCCCGACGCTACGCGCGGGACCTTGCCCCCCAGGAAGACTGATGAACCAAGAACGCCCCGTCGCCTCGCCTTGTGTGCAGGTCTGTGCCCTGGATGACGACGATATCTGCACCGGCTGCCAGCGCACGGCCGCCGAAATCACCCGCTGGGGGCGCATGAGCAACGACGAGCGCCGCGAAGTGCTGGTCAAGTGCCACGAACGCGCCGTGGCCGGCGGGATGATGTTTGTCGCCGGCGCCTGAAGCCCCCCTATCCGTAGCCGCTGCCGCAGGCTGCGCTGGCCGGTGTGAACCCTGGAAATCTCCAGCGGGGCACAGGGCCAGCGCAGCCTGCGGCAGCGGCTACGGTTTTGCAGCGCCTATTGCCTGGCGGTCGTGTCGCAGCGCCGCCTCGCGCCGATTGATGTAAAATGCCAGCCTCGGTGGGCCGCACCCGGGCGGCCCGCGATAACCCGTTCCCCTTAAGGACCTGAAATGACCCGTATCGGAACTCCACTGTCGCCGACCGCGACGCGCGTACTGCTGTGTGGCTGCGGCGAGCTGGGCAAGGAAGTGGTGATCGAGCTGCAACGCCTGGGCGTTGAAGTGATCGCCGTCGACCGTTATGCCAACGCCCCTGCCATGCAGGTCGCCCACCGCAGCCATGTGATCAACATGCTCGATGGCGCCGCGCTGCGTGCGGTGATCGAGGCCGAGAAGCCGCACTACATCGTGCCGGAAATCGAAGCCATCGCCACCGCCACCCTGGTGGAGCTGGAGTCCGAGGGTTTCACCGTGGTGCCTACCGCGCGTGCCGCCCAGCTGACCATGAACCGTGAAGGCATCCGCCGCCTGGCCGCCGAAGAGCTGGACCTGCCGACCTCGCCGTACCACTTCGCCGACACCTTCGAAGAGTACCGCGACGCCGTCCAGGACCTGGGCTTCCCGTGCGTGGTCAAGCCGGTGATGAGCTCGTCGGGCAAGGGCCAGAGCCTGCTCAAAAGCGCCGACGACGTGCAGAAGGCCTGGGACTACGCCCAGGAAGGCGGCCGTGCCGGCAAGGGTCGCGTCATCATCGAAGGCTTCATCGACTTCGACTACGAAATCACCCTGCTGACCGTGCGTCACGTGGGCGGCACCACCTTCCTGGCCCCGGTAGGTCACCGCCAGGAGAAGGGTGACTACCAGGAGTCCTGGCAGCCGCAGGCCATGAGCCCGGTGGCCCTGGCCGAATCCGAGCGCGTGGCCAAGGCCGTGACCGAGGCCCTGGGTGGCCGTGGTCTGTTCGGCGTGGAGCTGTTCGTCAAGGGCGACCAGGTGTGGTTCAGCGAAGTCTCGCCGCGCCCCCATGACACCGGCCTGGTGACCCTGATCTCCCAGGACCTGTCGCAGTTCGCGCTGCACGCCCGCGCCATCCTCGGCCTGCCGATTCCGGCCGTGCGCCAGTTCGGCCCGTCGGCCTCGGCGGTGATCCTGGTGGAAGGCAACTCCACCCAGACCGCCTTCGCCAACCTGGGCGCCGCACTGGCCGAGCCAGACACCGCGCTGCGCCTGTTCGGCAAGCCGGAAGTGGCTGGCCAGCGCCGCATGGGCGTGGCCCTGGCGCGTGACGAGTCGATCGAAGCGGCCCGCGCCAAGGCTACTCGCTCGGCCCAGGCTGTGAACGTGGAACTGTAATTGCCCGGACGCCGCCTGCGGCAGCTGTTACGAACCCTGTAGCAGCGGCCACAGGCCGCGTCACGCCACCTTGCTCAAATCCTCATCCCGCGTTTCCTTCAGGCACAGCACCGCCAGCAGGCTGAGCAGCGCCGCCGCCGACACATACCCGCCCACCCAGCCCAGGCCGCCCATGGCCACCAGCTTCTGCGCCGCGAACGGCGCCGCCGATGCCCCGACAATACCGCCCAGGTTGTACGCCGCCGACGCGCCGGTGTAGCGCACGCGCGTGGGGAACAGTTCGGGCAGCAACGCGCCCATGGGGGCGAAGGTGAAGCCCATCAGGAACAACTCGATGCTCAGGAACAACGCCACGCTGCTGGTCGAGCCCTGGGTCAGCAGTGGCTCCATGGCAAAGCCCGAGGCAATCGCCAATACGCCGCCGAACACCAGCACCGGCTTGCGCCCGAAACGGTCGCTCAGGGCCGCCGAAATCGGCGTGGCCAGGGCCATGAACAGCACCGCGAAGCACAGCATGCCCAGGAAGCTTTCCCGGCTGTAGCCCAGGGTGGCCACGCCGTAGCTCAGGGAAAACACCGTGGAGATGTAGAACAGCGCGTAGCACACCACCATGGAGGCGGCGCCCAGCAGCATGGGCCGCCAGTACTGGGCGAACAGTTCCACCAACGGGATCTTCAGCTTTTCATGGGCGGCCATGGCCTTGGCGAACACCGGGGTTTCTTCCAGCTTCAGGCGCACGTACAGGCCCACCATCACCAGCAGGGCACTGAGCAGGAACGGCAGGCGCCAGCCCCAGGCGCGGAACTGCTCGTCGCTGAGCAGCATGGCCAGGCCCAGGAACAGGCCGTTGGCCGCCAGGAAACCGATGGATGGCCCCAGTTGCGGGAACATGCCGAACCAGGCGCGCTTGCCCTTGGGCGCGTTTTCGGTGGCCAGCAGCGCCGCGCCACCCCATTCGCCGCCCAGCCCCAGGCCCTGGCCGAAGCGCAGCACGCACAGCAGGATCGGCGCCCAGGCGCCTATCTGGTCGTAGCCGGGCAGCACGCCGATCAGGGTGGTGCACACGCCCATCAGCAGCAGCGAGGCCACCAGGGTGGATTTGCGCCCGACGCGGTCGCCGAAATGGCCGAACAGCGCCGAGCCCAGCGGCCGGGCGAGGAAGGCGATGCCGAAAGTGAGGAAGGCCGAAAGCATCTGCGCAGTACCGGAGGTCTGCGGGAAGAACACCGGGCCGATCACCAGGGCGGCAGCCGTGGCGTACACGTAGAAGTCATAGAATTCGATGGCGGTGCCAATGAAGCTGGCGGTGGCCACCCGTGCGGTGGAATTGCGCGGCTGTTCGGCGCCGCTGGCAGCGTAGGTGCTGGTGCTCATTGCAGGTTCCCTGGCAAGCGTGCCTCCGCGCCGGCGCTTGGTCCGGGCGGGGGCGCATTATTATGTGTGCAGGGATGTTAACCGGGGAGGGAAGGGGTTGCACAAGCTCTAAGTGCACAACCAAGGCTATCAGCTCGGTTCGTCAGGCCATGGCACGATGCAACAGATGTAGGAGCCGAGCTCGCTCGCGATGCGCCGCGCGGGCGGCGCTCGATCTCACGGGCGCCACAACCATTCAGGCATGCGCCTGGTCGCCACGATGAATTATCCGGCCAGCAGCAATCAGGCCAGCTTGGGCAAACTGGATGTATGCCAGATCAGCACCCGCGTCACGCGGTTTTCCTCGGCTTGGAGGATTTCCAGGCGGTAGCGGCCGATCTTCAGGCACACCGCGCAATCGGGGATGCTCTCCAGCGCCTCGGTGACCAGGCCGTTGAGGGTCTTGGGGCCGTCGCTGGGCAGGTGCCAGCCCAGGCTCTTGTTCAGCTCGCGGATCGACGCCGCGCCATCCACCACGAAGCGGCCGTCGGCCTGCGGGTGCACGTGGGGGTTGTCCATGGTGTGTTCGTCTTCGAACTCGCCGACAATTTCCTCGAGAATGTCTTCCAGGGTCACCAGGCCGAGCACTTCGCCGTATTCGTCCACTACCACGCCCAGGCGCCGCTGCTGCTTGTGGAAGTTCAGCAGTTGCAGGTGCAGCGGGGTGCTCTCGGGCACGAAGTAGGCGTCGTAGCAGGCCGCCAGCAGGGCTTCCATGGTCAGCTCGCCCTTGGGCAGCAGGTGGCTGACCTGGCGGGTGTTGAGCACCTTTTCCACCTGGTTGATGTCGTTGTGGTACACCGGCAGGCGGGTGTGGCGGCTGATGATCAGCTGCTCGGCAATCTTCTCGATCGGGTCGTCCAGGTTCAGCCCGTCGACTTCGCTGCGCGGCACCAGGATGTCATTGACGGTGATGCGGTTCAGTGACTGCAGGCCACCCAGCAGGTGCGGGGCGCTGGGTTCCTGGTCTTCGTCGAGGTCGTCCTCGCTCTCATCCGGCCCCGGCTCGTCGTGGGGGCGGGCGATGGGCCGGGCAATGGGCGCGAACGGCTTGAGCAGCAGGCGGGCGATGCCGCTGAACGGCCACACCAGCGGGTACAGCAGGGTCAGGGGTAGGCGCAGCAGCGAGTTGCCCAGGCCGATGAAGGCCTCGGGATGGCGGCGCGCCAGCAGGCGTGGCAGGTATTCACTGAAGGTCACCAGCACGGCGGCCATGATCAGGCCGCCGGCCCACAGGCCCTTGGCGTGCCAGTGGTAGACCGCCACGAACACCCCCAGCACCACCGCCAGCACCCGGCACAGGGTGTTGCACAGCACCAGGCTTTCCAGCGGGAAGGCCAGGCTGGGGCGCTCGCCCACCTTGCGCCGGGTGCGCAGGGCAGCCAGGTGGTTGCGGGCTGTCTCCACGCCCGTGAACAGCGCCGACCAGAGGATCGACAGCAGCACGAAACCCAGCATCGCGCCCAACGGCAGATTGTCCATTTACTCGCCCGTCAGATGTGCAGAATGTATTCGCGAACCAGCTTGCTGCCGAAGTAGGCCAGCATCAACAGGCAGAAACCGGCCAGGGTCCAGCGGATCGCCTTGTGCCCGCGCCAGCCCAGGCGGTTGCGGCCCCACAACAGCACGCTGAACACGATCCACGCCAGGCACGCCAGCAGGGTCTTGTGCACCAGGTGCTGGGCGAACAGGTTTTCCAGGAACAGCCAGCCGGAAATCAACGACAGCGACAGCAGCCCCCAGCCGGCCCACAGGAAGCCGAACAGCAGGCTTTCCATGGTTTGCAGGGGCGGGAAGTTCTTGATCAGCCCCGAAGGGTGCTTGTGCTTGAGCTGATGGTTCTGGATCAGCAGCAGCAGGGCCTGGAACACCGCGATGGTGAACATGCCGTAGGCCAGGATCGACAGCAGGATGTGCGCCAGGATGCCCGGCTCCTCGTCGATCAGCGGCACCGTGCCCTTGGGGATGAACTGCGCGATCAGCGTGGTGGTGGCGCCCAGGGGGAACAGCAGGAGCAGCAGGTTCTCCACCGGGATGCGCGTGCAGGCGATCAGGGTCAGGGCGATGACCGCCGCCGAGATCAGGCTGGCGGCGCCGAAGAAGTCCAGGCTCAGGCCCTGGGGCGTGATCAGCTGGTATTTCAGTGCCAGGCCCTGGGCTACCACGGCGAGTGCGCCGATCACGTAGAGCAGGCGTTTGTCGACCGCTGCGCGCTGCTTCACGCGTGTGCCGTGGTAGACGGTCGCAGCGGCATAAAGGAAGGCGGCGGCGAGGCTGGGTAGCAAACTGGGTGACAAGGGGAGCATAAGTCCTGTGGAGCAAGCCCGAAAGTGGCTGAGTGTGGCATAGAACGGCCGCCGGACGAAAGACTGGCGCCGCACTGGTGTCCGTGGCGCGCACTTCTGGCTATAATCGCCGGCCTGCCCACGCCGCGCCTCTAATATTATTCACGGGCCAGGCTGCTTAACCTCGGTTCAATTGAGCCTGAAAGGATCGCGCATGTTTGAAAACCTTACCGAACGTCTTTCGCAGACGCTGCGCCATGTAACTGGCAAGGCCAAGCTGACGGAAGACAACATCAAAGACACCCTGCGTGAAGTGCGCATGGCGTTGCTGGAAGCCGACGTCGCCCTGCCGGTGGTGAAGGACTTCGTCAACAAGGTCAAGGAACGCGCGGTCGGCACCGAAGTATCGCGTAGCCTGACGCCTGGCCAGGCGTTCGTGAAGATCGTCCAGATCGAACTCGAAGGCCTGATGGGCGCGGCCAACGAAGACCTGGCCCTGAACGCCGCACCGCCTGCAGTGGTGCTGATGGCCGGCCTGCAGGGTGCGGGCAAGACCACCACCGCCGGCAAGCTGGCGCGCTTCCTTAAAGAGCGCAAGAAGAAGAGCGTGATGGTGGTATCGGCCGACGTCTACCGTCCGGCGGCCATCAAGCAGCTCGAGACCCTGGCCAACGACATCGGCGTGACCTTCTTCCCGTCCGATATCACCCAGAAGCCGGTGGCCATCGCCGAAGCGGCGATCCGCGAGGCGAAGCTCAAGTTCATCGACGTGGTCATCGTCGACACCGCCGGCCGCCTGCACATCGACGCCGAGATGATGGGCGAGATCCAGGCCCTGCACGCGGCCATCAAGCCGGTGGAAACGCTGTTCGTGGTCGACGCCATGACCGGCCAGGACGCCGCCAACACCGCCAAGGCCTTTGGCGATGCGCTGCCGCTGACCGGCGTGATCCTGACCAAGGTCGACGGCGACGCCCGTGGCGGTGCCGCCCTGTCGGTGCGTGCCATCACCGGCAAGCCGATCAAGTTCATCGGCATGGGCGAGAAGAGCGAAGCGCTCGAGCCCTTCCACCCGGATCGTATCGCCTCGCGGATCCTGGGCATGGGCGACGTGCTCAGCCTGATCGAGCAGGCCGAGCAGACCCTGGATAAAGAGAAGGCCGACAAACTGGCCAAGAAGCTGAAGAAGGGCAAGGGCTTCGACCTCGAAGACTTCCGTGACCAGCTGCAACAAATGAAGAACATGGGCGGCCTGGGTGGCCTGATGGACAAGCTGCCGAGCATCGGCGGCATGAATCTGTCGCAGATGGGCAACGCCCAGAACGCCGCTGAAAAGCAATTCAAGCAGATGGAAGCCATCATCAACTCCATGACCCCGGCCGAGCGCCGCGACCCTGACCTGATCAGCGGTTCGCGCAAGCGCCGGATCGCCCTGGGTTCCGGCACCCAGGTGCAGGACATCGGCCGCTTGATCAAGCAGCACAAGCAGATGCAGAAGATGATGAAGAAGTTTTCCACCAAGGGCGGCATGGCCAAGATGATGCGCGGCATGGGCGGCATGCTGCCCGGCGGCGGTGGCATGCCGAAGATGTGATTACCCGTGCCAGCCCCCGGGCTGGCACCGCCCGCAGCAGTGCGGGCACTGCGGTAAACCTGCCCCGGCAGGTCCACCGGCCACCCCTTCGGGTGGTCATATGAAGCAAATCTATCGGGTGCACTGTGTGTGCCGGAAAAAGGCATTTGCAAAAGTCCGGATATTCCTTGAGAATATGCGGCCTTTCGGGCACCCGTGTGCCCGCTGTGCATTATGATTTGCAGCACCGACTACAGGAACGATGTTCAATGCTAACCATCCGTCTTGCCCGTGGCGGCTCTAAAAAGCGCCCATTCTACCAACTGACCGTGACCGACTCGCGCAACCCGCGTGACGGCTCGCACAAAGAGCACGTTGGCTTCTTCAACCCAGTGGCTCGTGGTCAGGAAATCCGCCTGTCCGTGAACCAAGAGCGCGTCAACCACTGGTTGAGCGTTGGTGCACAGCCTTCTGAGCGCGTTGCTCAGTTGCTGAAGGAAGCTGCCAAGGCTGCGGCCTGAGCAATATGAACACGACGCCAGCTACTGCTGATGATTTGATCGTTATCGGCAAGATTTTCTCGGTTCACGGCGTTCGTGGCGAAGTGAAGGTTTACTCCTTTACTGATCCGATTGACAACCTGTTGGACTACAAAACCTGGACGCTCAAGCGCGCAGGCAGCGTGGACAAGCAGGTAGAGCTGGTCAGTGGGCGCTTGCAGAGCAAGTTCCTGGTCACGAAGCTCAAGGGTCTTGATGATCGCGACGAAGCCCAGCTTCTGTCCGGTTACGAGATCTGCGTGCCACGTGATCTGTTTCCAGATTTGGACGACGGCGAGTACTACTGGTACCAGCTGGAAGGTCTGAATGTCATCGACCAACTCGGGCAACTGCTCGGGAAGATCGATCACCTGCTGGAGACCGGTTCGAATGATGTGATGGTGGTCAAGCCTTGCGCTGGCAGCCTGGATGATCGCGAACGCTTGCTGCCCTATACGGAGCAGTGTGTGTTGGCCGTCGACCTGGCCGCAGGCGAAATGAAGGTTGATTGGGATGCGGACTTCTAGGCAATGGCCAGCCTGCGCGTAGAAGTGATCAGTCTGTTCCCCGAGATGTTTTCGGCCATCAGCGAGTACGGCATTACCAGCCGCGCGGTGAAACAGGGGTTGTTGCAACTGACCTGTTGGAATCCGCGGGACTACACCACAGATCGTCACCATACGGTGGATGATCGGCCGTTTGGCGGTGGTCCGGGCATGGTGATGAAGATCAAGCCCCTGGAAGATGCGCTGGCCGAGGCCAGGAACGCAGCGGGGGAGTCGGCGAAGGTCATTTACCTGTCGCCGCAAGGCCGCCAGCTGACTCAGCAGGGGGTACGCGAACTGGCTGAATCGGAATCCTTGATTCTGATCGCAGGGCGCTATGAAGGCATTGACGAGCGGTTTATTCAGGCTCATGTCGATGAAGAGTGGTCGATTGGTGACTATGTCCTGTCTGGCGGTGAGCTGCCGGCGATGGTCCTGATCGATGCGGTTACACGACTGCTGCCCGGAGCTTTAGGGCATGCGGACTCCGCGGAGGAAGACTCCTTCACGGATGGTCTGCTGGATTGCCCGCACTACACCCGACCGGAGGTGTATGCGGATCAGCGTGTTCCCGACGTATTGCTTAGTGGCAATCATGCACACATCCGGCGCTGGCGTTTGCAGCAGTCCCTTGGGCGGACCTACGAACGACGTGCCGATCTTCTGGAAAGACGCTCGCTTTCTGGAGAAGAGAAGAAGCTGCTGACGGAGTATCTCCGTGAGCGGGACGATAGTTAACGTATCGATGGTAGATCACAAAGATTTACCTTAGGAGCACAGCATGACCAACAAAATCATTCTGCAACTCGAAGCCGAGCAGATGACCAAAGAAATCCCGGCCTTTGCCCCGGGCGACACCATCGTCGTTCAGGTGAAAGTGAAGGAAGGCGATCGCGCTCGCCTGCAGGCGTTCGAAGGCGTTGTTATCGCCAAGCGTAACCGTGGTGTGAACAGTGCTTTCACTGTTCGTAAAATCTCCAACGGCGTTGGCGTAGAGCGTACTTTCCAGACCTACAGCCCGCAGATCGACAGCATGGCCGTGAAACGTCGTGGTGACGTGCGTAAAGCCAAGCTGTACTACCTGCGCGACCTGTCGGGTAAAGCAGCTCGCATCAAGGAAAAACTGGCTTAATAGCCGTTTTACCGATGCAAGAAAGAAGCAGCCTACGGGCTGCTTTTTTGTGCCCGCGATTTATGCCAGCTCCCACATTCCCAACACCCTGGCGATAGCCCTCCATGACCCCACGCGACCTCGAAATACAACGCCGCACCGACCTCTCGGTCAGCCGCGTCACCAAGGCGGTGTTCCCGCCCACCACCAACCACCACAACACCCTGTTCGGCGGCACTGCCCTGGCCTGGATGGACGAGGTGTCGTTCATCACCGCCACGCGCTTCTGCCGCCTGCCGCTGGTGACCGTGTCCACCGACCGCATCGACTTCAACCACCCCATTCCTGCCGGCAGCATCGTCGAACTGGAGGCACTGTGGTGAAAGTCGGCAACACCAGCCTCAAGGTGCGGGTTGAAGTGTTCGTGGAAAGCATGAGCTGCGACGGCCGGGAAAAGGCCATCGAAGGCGTGTTCAGCTTCGTCGCCATCGACGATGACAAGCGCCCGGTGCCGGTATTGCCGGGCCTGTGAGGTAGACTGCGGCTTTCAATCGCCCGGTTTGCGCAGATGCCCGCTGTAGATCACCCCCTCATCGACCAGTACCTCGATGCCCTGTGGCTGGAAAAAGGCCTGTCGGACAACAGCCGCGACTCTTACCGCAGCGACCTGACCCTGTTCAACGGCTGGTTGCAGGAAAAAGGCGTGCAGCTGCCCCAGGCGGGCCGCGAGTTGATCCTCGACCACCTGGCCTGGCGCGTGGACCAGGCCTACAAGCCGCGTTCCACCGCGCGTTTTCTCTCCGGCGTGCGTGGCTTTTATCGCTACCTGCTGCGTGAAAAGCTGATCGGCGTGGACCCGACCCTGCAGGTCGAGATGCCGCAGTTGGGCAAGCCGTTGCCCAAGTCCCTGTCGGAAGCCGACGTGGAGGCGCTGCTCAAGGCCCCGGACCTCAGCGAGCCCATCGGCCAGCGCGACCGCGCCATGCTCGAAGTGCTGTATGCCTGTGGCCTGCGCGTGACCGAGCTGGTGAGCCTGACCCTGGACCAGGTCAACCTGCGCCAGGGCGTGCTGCGGGTGATGGGCAAGGGCAGCAAGGAACGCCTGGTGCCCATGGGCGAGGAGGCCGTGGTGTGGGTGGAGCGCTACCTGCGCGACGGCCGCAACGACCTGCTGGGCGGGCGCCCCAGCGACGTGCTGTTCCCCAGCCAGCGCGGCGAGCAGATGACCCGCCAGACCTTCTGGCACCGCATCAAGCACCAGGCCAGCGTGGCCGGCATCGGCAAGTCGCTGTCGCCGCACACCCTGCGCCACGCCTTCGCCACGCACCTGCTCAACCACGGCGCCGACCTGCGCGTGGTGCAGATGCTGCTGGGCCACAGCGACCTGTCCACCACGCAAATCTACACCCATGTCGCCCGGGCCCGCCTGCAGGACCTGCATGCCCGTCATCACCCGCGTGGCTGAGGCGATCACCGCACATCTCTTGTTGCCGTGTCATTCGGACAGAGCCTGTGAATGTGGTAGGCTTGGGCGGTTACCAAAGCGGGCATCGAATGCCGGCTGTCCACGGACCGCCGACCCAGCACGATTGGCCCCTTCGTCCGCTGCCTCAGGAGTTCCCATGCGCGTGACCCGAATTCTCGCTGCCGCCGCCCTTGCGCTGCTCAGCACCGTGGCTATGGCCGACGACAAGGCCGAGCAGGCCATCCGCAAGACCCTCGACACCCTGCAACTCGACACCCCGATCGAAAGCATCGCCGCCAGCCCGCTCAACGGCCTGTACGAAGTCAAGCTGCAGGGCAGCCGCGTGCTCTACGCCAGCGCCGACGGCAAGTTCGTGATGCAGGGCTACCTGTTCCAGGTGCAGGACGGCAAGCCGGTCAACCTCACCGAGATCACCGAACGCCAGGGCGTGGCCAAGACCATCAACGCCATCCCTGCCAGCGAAATGGTGGTGTTCCCGGCCGTGGGCGAGACCAAGTCGCACATCACCGTGTTCACCGACACCACCTGCCCGTACTGCCACAAGCTGCACGAGGAAGTGCCTGCGCTGAACAAGATGGGCATCGAAGTGCGCTACCTGGCCTTCCCGCGCCAGGGCCTGGGTTCGCCCGGTGACGAGCAGCTGCAGGCCGTGTGGTGCTCCAAGGACCGCCAGGACTCGCTGACCAAGCTGATCAACGGCAAGAGCGTCGACACACCGGCCAAGTGCGCCAACCCGGTGAGCAAGCAGTTCGCCATGGGCCAGTCCATCGGTGTCAACGGCACGCCGGCCATCATCCTGGAAAACGGCCAGATGATTCCTGGCTACCAGCCGGCCCCGCAAGTGGCCAAGCTGGCCCTGGGCGCCAAGGGCTGATGGCCGCCGCCTTCGTGTCATCCAAGATCAAGGCCTGACGGGAATGCCCGCCAGGCCGTAATTTACCAAGCCGCACGGGTGTGCGGCGGTTTGTCACGGCCGACCCTGCGTCGGCCGTTTTATGGGGAGTTCAGAGTGAAACCGGTCAAAGTAGGCATCTGTGGGTTAGGTACCGTCGGTGGCGGCACCTTCAACGTACTTCAGCGCAACGCCGAGGAGATTGCCCGCCGTGCCGGGCGTGGAATCGAAGTGGCCCAGATTGCCATGCGTTCGCAGAACCCGAATTGCCAGATTACCGGTACCCCCATTACCAACGATGTCTTTGCCGTGGCCACCAACCCCGACATCGACATCGTCATCGAGCTGATCGGCGGCTACACCGTGGCCCGCGAACTGGTGCTCAAGGCCATCGAGCACGGCAAGCACGTGGTCACCGCCAACAAGGCGCTGATTGCCGTGCACGGCAACGAGATCTTCGCCAAGGCGCGCGAGAAGGGCGTCATCGTCGCCTTCGAAGCGGCCGTGGCCGGCGGCATCCCGGTGATCAAGGCCATCCGTGAAGGCCTGTCCGCCAACCGCATCAACTGGGTGGCCGGCATCATCAACGGCACCGGCAACTTCATCCTCACCGAAATGCGCGAGAAGGGCCGCACCTTCGAAGACGTGCTGGCCGAGGCCCAGGCCCTGGGCTACGCCGAAGCCGACCCGACCTTCGACGTGGAAGGCATCGACGCGGCGCACAAGCTGACCATCCTGGCGTCCATCGCCTTCGGCATCCCGCTGCAGTTCGACAAGGCCTACACCGAAGGCATCACCCAGCTGACCACCGCCGACGTCAACTACGCCGAAGCGCTGGGCTACCGCATCAAGCACCTAGGCGTGGCGCGCAGCACCGCCGCCGGCATCGAGCTGCGCGTGCACCCGACGCTGATCCCGGCCGACCGCCTGATCGCCAACGTCAACGGCGTGATGAACGCCGTCATGGTCAACGGTGACGCCGCCGGTTCCACCCTGTTCTACGGCGCTGGCGCCGGCATGGAGCCTACCGCTTCGTCCGTGGTCGCCGACCTGGTGGACGTGGTGCGTGCCATGACCTCCGACCCGGAGAACCGCGTGCCGCACCTGGCCTTCCAGCCCGATTCGCTGTCGGCCCACCCGATCCTGCCGATCGAGCAGTGCGAGACCGCCTACTACCTGCGCATCCACGCCAAGGACCACCCAGGCGTGCTGGCCCAGGTTGCCAGCATCCTGTCGGAGCGCGGCATCAACATCGAGTCGATCATGCAGAAGGAAGTCGAGGAACAGGACGGCCGCGTGCCGATGATCCTCCTGACCCACCGCGTGCAGGAACAGCGCATGAACGACGCCATCAAGGCCCTCGAAGGCCTGGAAGGCGTGGTCAGCCCCGTTGTCCGCATCCGCGTCGAGCACCTCAACTAATCAGTAGCCGCCAGCCCTGCCAGGGCTGGCGGTGCGAACCAAAGGTTTGGAACCATGCGTTATATCAGTACTCGCGGCAAAGCCCCGGCCCTGAACTTCGAAGACGTCCTGCTGGCTGGCCTGGCCAGTGACGGCGGCCTGTACGTGCCGGAAAACCTGCCACGCTTCACCGTCGAAGAAATCGCCTCGTGGGCCGGCCTGCCATACCACGAACTGGCCTTCCGCATCATGCGCCCGTTCGTCACCGGCAGCATCCCGGACGCCGACTTCAAGAAGATCCTCGAGGAAACCTACGGTGCCTTCGCCCACAACGCCGTGGCGCCGCTGCGCCAGCTGAACGGCAACGAATGGGTGCTGGAGCTGTTCCACGGCCCGACCCTGGCCTTCAAGGACTTCGCCCTGCAGCTGCTGGGCCGCCTGCTGGACTACACCCTGGCCAAGCGCGGGGAGCGCGTGGTGATCATTGGCGCCACCAGCGGTGACACCGGTTCGGCCGCCATCGAAGGCTGCAAGCACTGCGAGAACGTCGATATCTTCATCCTGCACCCGCACCAGCGCGTGTCGGAAGTGCAGCGTCGGCAGATGACCACGCTGTTCGGCGACAACATCCACAACATCGCCATCGAAGGCAACTTCGATGACTGCCAGGAAATGGTCAAGAACAGCTTCGCTGACCAGAGCTTCCTGAAGGGCACCCGCCTGGTTGCCGTGAACTCGATCAACTGGGCGCGCATCATGGCCCAGATCGTCTACTACTTCCACGCGGCCCTGCAGCTGGGCGGCCCGGCGCGTTCGGTGTCGTTCTCGGTGCCTACCGGCAACTTCGGCGACATCTTCGCCGGCTACCTGGCCCGCAACATGGGCCTGCCGGTCAACCAGCTGATCGTCGCCACCAACCGCAACGACATCCTGCACCGCTTCATGAGCGGCAACCAGTATGCCAAGGAAACCTTGCACGCCACCCTGTCGCCGTCCATGGACATCATGGTCTCGTCGAACTTCGAGCGCCTGCTGTTCGACCTGCACGGTCGCAATGGCGCCGCCGTCGCCGAGCTGATGGACACCTTCAAGCAGGGTGGCGGCTTCAGCGTCGAGCAAGAGCGCTGGACCGAAGCGCGCAAGCTGTTCGACTCCCTGGCGGTCAGCGACGAAGCCACCTGCGAGACCATCGCCGAAGTCTTCGCCCAGACCGGCGAAGTGCTGGACCCGCACACTGCCATCGGCGTCAAGGCCGCGCGCGAATGCCGCCGCAGCCTGGACATTCCCATGGTGGTGCTGGGCACGGCGCACCCGGTCAAGTTCCCCGACGCGGTGGTCAAGGCTGGCGTTGGCAAGGCGCTGGAGCTGCCAGCCCACCTCACCGACCTGTTCAGCCGCGAGGAAAAATGCACGGTGCTGCCGAACGACCTCAAGGCCGTCCAGGCCTTCGTCAGCCAGCACGGCAACCGTGGCAAGCCGCTGTAACGCTGCGTTACGCTGAATAGCCCTGCAACACATAAAGCCCGTCGCTCGACGGGCTTTATTCTTTGCGCGTGTCACACTTGGGGTTCGATTCCCCAAGGGCCATGACACGGCATGAAGCACAACCTGCACAAGGCAAAACGCTGGCTGGCGGCCTGTTTGGTGCTGCTGTGCCTGGCCACCTGCAGCCTGGTCCAGGCCGCACAGACCCTGCCGTTCACCCTGATGCCGGCGTTCACCCGGCTTGAGCCGCTGCCCCTGGCGGCCGGCGACCGGCAATGGCTGGCCCAGCACCCGGTGCTGCGGGTAGGGGTGTCGATCACCGACCTCGAGCCGGTCGACATCACCGTGGACCGCAACCGCTACCGCGGTATCAGCGCCGACTACCTCAACCTGATTGCCAGCCGCCTCGACCTGCCGCTGCAGATTCACGGCTTCGCCCGCCGCGAGGAAGCGGTGGAGGCCCTGGAGTCCGGCGAAATCGATATCCTCACCAGCGCCAACGGTTTTGTGCGCAAGCACCCGGGGCTAGCCTTCACCCGCGCGTACATGCCCGACGACGCGGTGCTGGTGCAACGGGAGAACCTGGGCGGCCCCAACGCCCTGGCAGGCTCGCGCATCGCCGTGCTCGATGGTTACCTCGACCTCGACGTGCTGCACGCCGCCTACCCGCACAGCGAGCTGGTGCTGGCCCCCAGCCTCGCCAGCGGCCTGGAGGCGGTGGCCCAGGGCGACGTGCAGGCCTTCATCGGCAACGAGGTGGTGGTACGTGCCTACAGTGCGCTGCGGCCGTTCATGGGCTTGCGCATCGCTGGCGAGGCCAGCCTGCCCGATGCCGGCTTCGCCTTCGCCGTGCGCGGCACCGACCCGGTGCTGCTGGGCCTGCTGGACCGCGCCCTGGCCAGTATCGACGAGTCGTTGCGCCGGGAAATCCTCGGCCGCTGGACCACCGGCCTGGGTTCGGACATCGGCCAGCCGCGGGTGGCGCTGTCGGCCGAGGAGCAGGCCTGGCTGCATGCCCACCCCAGGGTGCGGGTGGCAGCCAGCGATTACCCGCCGTACCTGTACCGCGACCGCCAGGGCAACTGGGCAGGGCTCAACCGCGACGTACTGGCGACCATCTCCTCCATGAGCGGCCTGCAGTTCGACTACGTGCCCTCTGCGTCCATCGCCGACAGCCTGCAGGCGCTGAAGGCCGGCAACGTCGACATGAATACCACCTTGTCGGAAAACCCCGAGCGCAAGGCCTTCCTGGGGTTCTCCCATGCCTTCGGCGGCCAGGGCTGGGTGTTCGTGGTGCGGGGCAATGGGCCGCCGGTGGCCTCGCTGGAGGACATGGCCGGGCGCGTGCTGGCCCTGCCGCGCCAGCACGCGCTAGAGAGCAGCCTGCGCGAGGAATACCCCAACATCATCCTGCGCCTGGTGGACACCTACGACCAGGCCCGCGACCTGGTGCGGCGGGGCGAGGCCGACGCGACACTGGACAGCGAAGTCAGCGCCTGGCGCTCGGTGGGCCGCTACCCGCCGGGCGAGCTGAAGGTAGGGCGCAGCGTGGAAGGCCGGTGGGCGGCGGACCGCTTTGCCGTGCGCCTGGATGAACCGCTGCTGCTGAGTATTCTCAACAAATCCCTGGAAGCCTACCCGGTGCCGGAGTTGCGCGCGGTGCGAATCAAGTGGCTGGGCGCCGTCGACGGCCCGCCACCGGCCTGGCAACGCATCGCACCATGGGTGTGGTGGGCGCTGGCGGCGGCGGTGCTGTTTGGCCTGGTGTCGTTGATGTGGAACAGCCGCCTGAAGGCGCAGATCCAGCAGCGCGAGCAGGCCGAGGAGGCGTTGAGCGACCAGTTGGCGTTCCAGCGTGCGTTGCTCGACGGCATCCCCAACCCGATCTACGTGCGCGACCTGCAGGGGCGCATGGTGTCGTGCAACAAGAGCTACGAGGAGGTGTTCTCGACCCGCCTGGCGCTGGTGCGCGGCAAGCTGCTGCCCGAAGTGTCACTGATCGCCGCCGACAAGGCCGCGCAGCTGCACGCCGACTACCTGGCGCTGCTGCAGGACCAGCAGCCGCGCTTCGCCGACCGGCAGATCGAGCTCAAGGGCCAGCCGGTGGACGCCTGGCAGTGGATGGTGCCGTTCTACCGCGCCGACGGCCAGTTGCAGGGCATGCTGGGCGGCTGGATCGACATCAGCGAGCGCAAGCGCCTGGAGGCGGAGTTGGTGCATGCGCGGCAGGTGGCCGAGCAGGCCAGCCAGGCCAAGAGCGCGTTCCTGGCCACCATGAGCCACGAGATCCGCACGCCCATGGCGGCCATCATCGGCCTGCTGGAACTGGAGCGCGAGACCGCTCGCCTGCACGGTGGCGAGCCGTCGCAGGCGCTGGACGTGGCCTACCAGTCGGCCCGCGACCTGATCGCCCTGATCGGTGACAGCCTGGACCTGGCCAAGATCGAGGCGGGCAGCTTGCAACTGGCACCCGAAGCCACCGAGCTGCGGCCCTTCTTCGCCACCATCGTCCAGCTGTTCAGCGCCCAGGCGCAGCAGAGAGGCTTGCGCCTGGAGCTGGACCTGGCGGCGGGGCTGGACGGCAGCTACTGGTTCGACCCGTTGCGCCTGCGCCAGGTGATTCACAACCTGCTGAGCAACGCCTTGAAGTTCACCCATCAGGGCCAGGTGACCCTCGAGGTAAGGTTGAGCGAACAGGGCGGCCTGTGCATCGAAGTCAGCGACACTGGCGTGGGCATGGACGCCGAGCAGCAGGCGCGGCTGTTCAAGCCGTTCGTGCAGGTGGGCGCGCCGTCTGCACAGGAGGTGCGTGGCACCGGCCTGGGCCTGAGCATCTGCAAGCAGCTGGTGGGCCTGATGGGCGGCGATATTCGCCTGGCCAGCGCACCGGGGCAGGGCACGCGGGTGACCTTGACCCTGGACCTGCCGCGCGTTGCCGGCAGCCCCGGCAACACCGCGGCGCACGCTCAGCCGTATGCTGGCCGTGCACTGCAGGTGCTGGTGGTGGATGACATGGCCGCCAACCGCCTGGTGCTGACCCAGCAGGTGAGTTTCTTCGGCCATCAGGTGCAGGCTGTGAGCAGCGCCGCGCAGGCCTTGGCGGTGTGGCAGGCCAAGGCCCCCGACGTGATCATCAGCGACTGCAACATGCCGGGCATGAGTGGCTATGACCTGGCCCGCGCCATCCGTGCCGCCGAGGCGCAGGGCGCAAGGCCGCGTACACCGTTCATCGGCAGCAGCGCAAATGCCTCCGATGGCGAGGCAGAGCGTTGTCGCCTGGCGGGCATGGACCAGCTGCTGGTAAAGCCCATCGGCCTTGAACAGCTTGGCCAGTTGCTGGCCGGGCTGGCGGCGCCGCCAGCCTTCGACATGGCCACCCTGCGGCGCATGACCCTGGCAGATGATACGGTGATGAAAAAGATGCTGGAGGAGCTGCGCAACAACATCGCCCAGGAAACCCAGGTGCTGGAGGCGGCGGTGGCCACGGCCGACTGGTCGCCCATGCGGGCCGCGTTGCATCGCCTCAAGGGCGTGGCCTGCCTGATTGACGCAGGGCCCATGGCCATGGCCTGCGCTGAGCTGGACAGCAGCGCCAAGGCCCGTGCGGGCGATGGGCTCGGGCAGCAATGGGCCACCCTGCGCCAGCGCCTGCAAGCGCTGAGCCTGGACATCGAGAAACAACTTTCGGAAATATCCTACAAAGTTTAGGACTTGTCCTATGTGTCGACCCCGGCCCGCTCTCTAGAGTGTGCATCAAGCGCCCCTCACTACGCGGGCGTGATTCGGAGGTATGCACATGCACGCACTGAAAGTTCTGGTTCTCGAAGACAGCCCCTTCCAACTCATGGCGGTGCATCAAATGCTCAACGCCAGCGGGGTCTTCGATGTCCTGACGGCCGAAAGTGTCGATGCCGCGCTTCAATCACTGGAAAACCGCGGCCCTGTCGACATCGCCATCTGCGACCTGCAGTTGGAGGAGGGCGACGGCCTGCAATTGATCCGCCACCTGGCACGCCATCGCCAGGCCCAGGCATTGATCATCCTGTCGAGCCTGGAACGCGGCGTGCTCGACAGCGTCGGCCAACTGGCCCGGCACCTTGGCTTGCAGGTGCTGGGGGTGCTGGAAAAACCGGCCACCCCGGCAGTGCTGCACGACCTGTTGCAACGGTATGAGCAAGGCGAAACAGCGCCCGGCGTGATGCCCCTGGTGGAGGTCAACGAATTGGTCGGCCTGGACGAGCTGACGCTGGAGCGCCTGCCACAGCTGCGTCAGCAGTGGCAGGTGTGGTTCCAGCCCAAAGTTGCCATCGACGGCCGCCTACTGGGGGTCGAAGCCCTGGTGCGCTGGCAGCACCCGGCATTGGGCCTGTTGTCGCCGGCAAGCTTCCTGCCGCTGGTCAGCTATGCGGGGCTGCTGCCGCAGCTTACCTGGCATGTGCTGGAAGCTGCGTTGCAGCTAAGCGCGTCGGTGCGCGAACACACCGGTGAAGCGCTGCCGGTAGCCGTCAACATGGCGCCGGGCCTTATCGAGGCCGAAGGTTTCACCGCTCAGCTCCAGGCGCTGCTCAGGCAGGTGGGTTTGCCGGCCACGGTGCTGACCCTGGAAATGCGCGAAACCCGCCAGGGCCCTGCCAATGGCCTGGAGGTGGAAGCGTTGTTGCGCCTGCGCATGCTGGGCTGCCACCTGGCCATCGATGACTTTGGCACTGGTGAGTCGAACATCCAGCGCCTGTTGGACCTGCCGTTCTCGGAGCTGAAGATTCCCAGCCGGTTCGTGCGCGGCATGGCGCAGGACGGTCGCAAGGCTGCGGTGGTGGCTGGGGCGCTGATCATGGCGCGGCGCATGGGCCTGGGGGTGGTGGTGGAAGGGGTGGAAAGCGCCAGCGACTTCCACGCCCTGCAGGCCCTGGGGCAGCCGGCGCTGCAAGGCCCCTATGTGGCCCGGCCCATGTCGCAGGAAGCGCTGGGCGCCTGGATGGCGACCCGCGACCTCAGCCATTGGGCTGCGCAGCACGGCCAGCCTTGCCAGGCCTGAGCGCAGGGCTCAGGCCAGGCCATGTTCCTGCAGGTAGATGAACAGGGCGGCGTCGTTGGCCACCCCCAGCTTGCGCATGGCACTGACCTTCTGGGCGCTGACCGTCTGCTTGCTGCGGTTGAGCTGCGCGGCGATCTCGCCCACCGACAGGCCGCCGGCCAGCAGCCTGGTCACCTCGATCTCCCGGGGTGACAGCGCTTCGCGCTCGAACATGCGGTCCGGGCGCACCTCACCCTCCTGCAGCAGCGCCTGGCTCACCGAATCGGCGATGAACACCTTGTTGCGTCGCACCTGGGCGATGGCGATTGGCAGTTCGCTGACCAGGCTGGCCTTGCCCAGCAGGCCTTTCACGCCCAAGCCCAGCATGGAGCGGAACAGCCCGGCGTTGTTGAGCATGGTCACCACCAGGATCGGCAGTTCCGGCCAATGCCGACGAACGGTCTCCAGCAGGCGCAGGCCGTCGTTCTGGTGTTCGGCCGGCATCATGAAGTCGGTGATCAGCAGGTCGCACTGGCCTTCTTCCAGCCACTGGGTCAGCTCCGACGGGCTGCTGGCCTCGCCCACCACCGCCAGGTCCGGGTCCTGTTGCAGCACGGCGCGCAGGCCGATGCGGAAAATCGGGTGGTCGTCGGCCACCAGGATGCGCAGCGGCGGGTGGGAAGGCGTATTCACGGTAAGGCTCCAAGCGCGGTGGCTGTTCCAGGCGAGGAGTCTGGCACATTCGCCGGGGGGCTGGCTTTTTGCACATTCCAACTGTCATATTCGACGGGCAAGCTGAAACGGCAGGTTAACTCCCCGTCGGAGCCGTTTTTAGAACTTTTTGCACTGTCGACGGGTCATTGATAGACACCTTGATTTCGAACAACTGAGTGGTGATCGAATGGAAAATATCAACGAGTTGCTGACTGAAGCACTGACGCCCTACCACGTGGACGTGGTTGACGTGGGCGGCCCGCTTGAATGCCGGGTGATATTGCGCGATTCGACCGGCGCTCTGGTGCTGGATCGACGCTTCAACCGCCGCCAGTTCGCCGACAAGCACGCCCTCACGGACGTGGTTGACGGCCTGCATCGCGACCTGATGGTCGTCGAGGGGCGGCTGCAGCCGTGCATGCTGGCTGCCCTGGCGCAAGCCGCGGTAGCGCCTGTGGCCAGTGCTTCGATGAGGTAGGGAACCTTCCCGCGCAGGTGTGTTCCGATCCTGTAAGGGCAGGGGGGCTGACATTGTGCTCCGGTGTCAGTCACCTGTCGTATTGGCCCACAGTGGCCACGTTTGACCCCGGGTAGCTTCCCCACTGCCCGGGGTTTCTTTTTGCCCGCGATTCAGGGGCTGGCGCGGGCCGATTCCTCGAAGAAGCGCCGGGAATCACGCAGGTAGTCCGCACGGCTCGCCGGGTCCAGCCAGTCGGCATAGAACCCCGGCAACGTGGTGCTGCGCAGACCCACCAACACGCGGTTCAACTGCTCGACTACCGTCCTGCCGGCCGGGGTGTTCGAACAGCCCACGTACACCGGTTGGTAGCGCGGCACCCCGCGCACCGGCAGGAACAGCAGGTCGTTGGCGCTGATCTGCTCCTGGGGTGCCAGGTACAACGCCTCCGGCCAATACCCCAGCACGCCGTCCAGGCGCCCGTGCTGCTGCATCTGCAGCAGGCTGGCCACCGCGTCGTTGCCGTGATGGGCGTTGACCGCCCCCTTGGGCGCTGCTGCCAGCATGGTGTCGATGGCCATGCCGTAGCTGCGCTCGGCTACGCGGCCGATCTTGATGTTGGGGCTGGCCAGCACGGCCGGCAGGTCCAGCTCGCCGTGGTGGATGAAGGTGTTGAAACCGTGGCGGTCCTGGCGGCGGATGATCAGGCCGTTGGTCTGGCTGGCCAGCACCGGCATGGAATACACCACCGACTGGCTGCGCTCGGCGGTCCACAGCAGGGTCGGGTCGCAGCTCAGCGGCGCTTCCTGGAGCATTTGCGAAGCGCGGGCGCGGTTGACCCGCACCACGCTGTGCTCGTACTGCGGCAGCGCTTGCATCAGCAGCGGCAGCATGCGGTCCACGGCCCCCTGGCCTTCGCGCGGGCCACTCTCGATGGTCAGGGGCGGCAGATCGCGCACCAGCCACGTCAGTGGTTCCCCAGCCTGGGCGACCAGTGGCAGGCCCAGGTACAACAACAGCAACGTCAATCGGCGGCGACCTTCCATGATACGGGCTCCGAAACAGCTGAATGTCTAGATAACACAGGTCTGCGCCTGCTGGGTAAGTTGTCGGCCATCGGTCTTAGTTGATTAGGCCATGATCGGTTAGACTGTGCGACTTTTCCTCGTAGCAAGAAGCCCCTTCATGGCCCAGCCCTCCACGACCTACAAATTCGAACTCAATCTGACCGACCTTGACCGTGGGGTCTACGAAAGCGTCAAGCAGACCATCGCCCGTCACCCTTCGGAAACCGAAGAACGCATGGCCGTGCGCCTGCTGGCCTACGCCTTCTGGTACAACGAGCAGCTGTCCTTCGGCCGCGGCCTGTCGGACGTGGACGAAGCGGCCCTGTGGGAAAAGAGCCTGGACGACCGCGTGGTGCACTGGATCGAAGTGGGCCAGCCCGACGCCGACCGCCTCACCTGGTGCTCGCGCCGCACCGAGCGCACCAGCCTGCTGGCCTACGGCAGCCTGCGCGTGTGGCAGACCAAGGTGGTGGACGCGGTGAAGAACCTGAAGAACGTCAACATCGCCGCCGTGCCCCAGGAAGTGCTGGAAACCCTGGCCAAGGACATGCCCCGCGCCATCAAGTGGGACGTGATGATCAGCGAAGGCACCATCTTCGTTACCGACGACCGCGGCCAGCACGAAGTGCAACTGGAGTGGTTGATGGGCGAACGCGGCTAAGCCGCCACGTCCTTTTCCTGACCTTGCCTCACAGATAAGAAGCCCCATGCGTATCGAACCGCGTCAACTGCCTGCCATCCTGCCCTTCCTCGGCGACCTGCCGCCCCTGCTGACCCGCCTGTACGCGGCGCGGGGCGTGCTGTCGGCGGCTGAACTGGACAAGAGCCTGGCGCGGTTGATTCCGTTCCAGCAGCTCAAGGGCATCGACGCGGCGGTGGACCTGCTGGTGGACGCGTTGGCCACCCGCCAGCGCATCCTCATCGTCGGTGACTTCGACGCCGACGGCGCCACCGCCAGCAGCGTCGGCGTGCTGGGCCTGCGCCTGCTGGGCGCGGCCCATGTCGATTACCTGGTGCCCAACCGGTTTGAATACGGCTACGGCCTGACCCCGGAAATCGTCGCCGTGGCCCTGCAACGCCAACCCGACCTGCTGGTGACCGTGGACAACGGCATCTCCAGCGTCGAGGGCGTGGCCGCCGCCAAGGCCGCCGGCTTGAAAGTGCTGGTCACCGACCACCACTTGCCCGGCCACGAGCTGCCGGCCGCCGATGCCATCGTCAACCCCAACCAGCCGGGCTGCGAATTCCCCAGCAAGTCGCTGGCCGGGGTCGGGGTGATTTTCTACGTGCTGATGGCCTTGCGCGCGCGCCTGCGCAGCCTGGGCCATTACGACAACCGTCCGCAGCCCAACATCGGCGAGCTGCTGGACCTGGTGGCCCTGGGCAGCGTTGCCGACGTGGTGCCGCTGGACGCCAACAACCGCATCCTGGTGCACCAGGGCCTGGAGCGCATTCGCGCCGGCCGTGCGCGGCCGGGCCTGAAGGCGATCCTTGAAGTGGCCAAGCGCGATCATCGGCGCATCACCTCCACCGACCTGGGGTTCATTCTCGGCCCGCGCCTGAACGCCGCCGGCCGCCTGGACGACATGAGCCTGGGCATCGAGTGCCTGCTCAGCGACGACACCGCCCTGGCCCAGGCCATGGCGGCGCAGCTGGACGAGCTGAACCAGGACCGCAAATCCATCGAGCAGGGCATGCAGCGTGAAGCGCTGGCCCAGCTCAAGGACCTGCCGGTGGAGTCCATGCCGTTCGGCCTGTGCCTGTTCGACGCCGACTGGCACCAGGGTGTGATCGGTATCCTCGCCTCGCGTCTGAAAGAGCGCTACCACCGGCCCACCATCGCTTTTGCCGACGCCGGCGAGGGCATGCTCAAGGGCTCGGCCCGTTCGGTGCCAGGGTTCCACATCCGTGACGCCCTGGACGCGGTGGCCGCGCGCCACCCGCAGCTGATCAGCAAGTTCGGCGGCCACGCCATGGCGGCCGGCCTGTCGCTGCCCGAGGCCAACTTCCCGGCGTTCGCCGCGGCCTTCGACGAGGAAGTGCGCCGGCAGCTGCAGGAAGACGACCTCACCGGGCGCCTGCTCACCGACGGTAGCCTGGCCGTGGAAGAGTTTCACCTGGAGCTGGCCCGCGCCCTGCGCAACGCCGGGCCCTGGGGGCAGCACTTCCCCGAGCCACTGTTCCACGGTGTGTTCCAGCTGGCCGAGCAGCGGGTCGTCGGCGAGCGCCACCTGAAAGTGGTGCTCAAGAGCGAGTGCGGCTCGGTGCGCCTGGACGGCATCGCCTTCGGCATCGACCGCGAGGTGTGGCCCAACCCCACCGTGCGCTGGGTGGAGCTGGCCTACAAGCTCGACGTCAACGAATTCCGCGGCCAGGAAACCGTGCAATTGCTGATCGCCCACATGGAACCACGCTGAGAAACGGCTGAACCCTGCTCAAGGCGGCGTTGTCGACTAGGCTCTAGACATTGTCTGCGCCCGATCACATGCCTTGAGAGGTGCCCCATGAGCCTGCTGCTCGAACCCTATACCCTGCGTCAACTGACCCTGCCCAACCGCATCGCCGTGTCGCCCATGTGCCAGTACTCCAGCGTCGACGGCCTGGCCAACGACTGGCACCTGGTGCACCTGGGCAGCCGCGCCGTGGGGGGCGCCGGCCTGGTGTTCACCGAAGCCACGGCAGTCACCGCCGACGGCCGCATCACCCCCGAAGACCTGGGCCTGTGGAACGACGAACAGATCGAACCGCTGCAGCGCATCACCCGCTTCATCACCGCCCAGGGCGCCGTGCCCGGCATCCAGTTGGCCCACGCCGGGCGCAAGGCCAGCACCTGGCGGCCGTGGCTGGGCAAGGCCGGCAGCATTCCGGTGAACGAGGGTGGCTGGGTGCCGGTGGGGCCCTCGAAAATCGCCTTCGACCCCCGCCACACCGCGCCCACGGCGCTGGATGAAGCGCAGATCCAGGAAGTCATCCTGGCGTTCGTGGAGGCGGCCCGGCGTGCCTTGAAAGCCAATTTCAAGGTGGTGGAGGTGCACGCGGCCCACGGCTACCTGCTGCACCAGTTCCTGTCGCCCATCAGCAACCAGCGCCAGGACAGCTACGGCGGCTCGTTCGAGAATCGTATCCGCCTGACCCTGCAGGTGACCGAGGCAATTCGCACCGTGTGGCCGCAAGAGCTGCCGGTGTTCGTGCGGGTCTCGGCCACCGACTGGGTGGAGGATGGCTGGAACCCTGATGAAACCGTGGAGTTGGCCAAGCGCCTGAAGGCGCTGGGCGCGGATCTGATCGACGTGTCGTCAGGCGGCACTGCGGCAAACGCCGAGATTCCCACGGGCCCTGGCTACCAGACCCGCTTCGCCGAACGGGTGCGCAAGGAGTCGGGCATCGCCACCGGCACCGTGGGCATGATTACCGAGCCGGCCCAGGCCGAGCACATTCTGCGCACCTGCCAGGCGGACATCATCCTGCTGGCGCGCGAACTGCTGCGCGACCCGTACTGGCCGCTGCACGCCGACGACGACCTGGGCGGCCGCCAGGCGACGTGGCCGGCGCAATACCAGCGCGCCACCCATCGCGACCAGCCGATACACGAGTCCGACCTGCGCGATTGAGTGGCCCCGGGACGCGGCCTACGGCCGCTGCTACATTGCTCCCACAAAGGCAGTTGCTGCTACGCCTGTAGCAGCGGCCGGAGGCCGCGTCCCAGGCGCCGCATCACGTGTACTTGCGCTTGTCCGGCGCTGGCGGGAAGTACTGGTACAGCCAGGTCTCGCTCAGCGTACGGTCCTGGGTGCGGATGAACAGGCGCATCTCCACCGGCGCGACGCTGTCGCTGGTGGGGTACCAGTCGAACGTCACGCGGTAGCCCTTGTCCGGCAGCACCAGGATGTTGAAGTCCTGCACCTTGCCGCTGGACACCGTCACCACCGGCTCGATGCCGGTGCCTTCGGGCAGCCGCTCCAGGCCGCCGCCCTTGAAGTCCACGGCGAAACGCCGCGCCCACACTTCCGGGTAGTGCTCGCCGGGGGCCCAGCCCTCGGTGAAGCCACCCATGCCCGAACGGGTGGCATGCACCCGCGCCAGCGGCGTGCCCACGGGCGGCAGGGCGCTCCAGTACAGCTTGTAGCCGAAGTTCAGCGCGTCGCCGGCCTTGACCGGCTGCTTGGGCGTCCAGAAGGCGACGATGTTGTCCAGGGTCTCGCCCGTGGTCGGGATCTCCATCAGGCTGACCGAGCCCTCGCCCCAGTTGGTGGTCGGTTCCACCCACAGGCTCGGGCGCTTGTCGTAGCCGTCGACGGTGTCTTCGTAGCTGCTGAACGCGTGGTCAGTCTGCACCAGGCCGAAACCCTTGGGGTTGTTGTCGGCGAAGGCGTTGAACTGCAGGGTGGCCGGGTTGTTCAGCGGGCGGCAGATCCACTCGCCGTTGCCGCGCCACATGGCCAGGCGGTCGGAGTCGTGGATTTGCGGGTGGATGGTGTCGCACATGCGCCGTTCCTGGGTGCCGCAGCTGAACATGCTGGTCATGGCCGAGATGCCCAGCTGTTCGATGTCGGTGCGGGCGAACACGTGGGCGTCGATGGCCATCACCACCTGCTGGGCCTGGCAGTCGATGTCGAACTTGTAGGCACCGGTGGCGCTGGGCGACTCCAGCAGGGCGTAGACGGTGAAGCGGGTGCTTTCCTTGTCCGGGGTTTCAAACCAGAACTTGGTGAAGTCGGGGAATTCCTCGCGCTTCTTCGCGTAGGTGTCGATGGCCAGGCCGCGCGCCGACAGGCCGTACTGGCCGGTGGCGTCCACCGCGCGGAAGTAGCTGGCGCCGAGGAAGGACAGGATGTCGTGCTTGTCCAGCTCCGGGGCCTTGAACAGGCGGAACCCGGCAAAGCCCAGGTCACCCTTGAGCTGCTTGGTGTCCACGCCGGTGTTGTCGTAGCGGAACAGCGGCGGGTGGAAGTGCACCTCGCGCGCTTGCTGTTTGCCGGCGTCGACGCTGTACATGCGCACGGGCAGCTTGAAGCCCATGCCCACGTGGAAGAATTGCACGTCCAACTGGCCCTTGTTGTCGTACCACAGCGAATGCTTGGGGTCGTACTGGATGGCGTTGAACTGCAGGGGCGTCATGTTCGCCAGGGTCGGCGGCAGCACCTGCTTGCGGTCGGTGTAGCCCTGGGTGGCCAGCTGCCGGGCCTGGGCCTGCAGCAGATCGAAACTGAACGGCTCGGCATCGCCATCGGCGGTGGCCGCCATGGCCTGCGCGGCCAACAGGCCGGTGCCGGACAGCCCGGTGTAGGCGGCGAGCGCCATCGAGGCCTTGAGAAGGTGCCTACGGTGCATAAATAAACCTGTCTGCAAATAATCCGGGCCGCCTCCTGGCTGCCGGGCTGGATCGAGATAAAGGTCTGGACATGCCCTCGGCCAAACGCAATCAACTCATAACAGATAACAAAGTGGGCGTGGGGTTCGCAAGGAGAGGGAAAAAAACCTGTAAAAAATCGATGATTCGTAGCCGCCCCATGCAAGGTGAGCGGGCAAGGCTGCCAAGCTGGTGGTCAAGAACACTTGAGCAGGTCGCGGTGAAACCCTGTGGGAGCTGGCTTGCCAGCGAGTTTTTGACGGCCCGAAAAGCTCGCTGGCAAGCCAGCTCCCACAGGGTTCATTGGGCTGCCCTGCGAAATGCGGTTTTGGGGTAGAGAAACCGCGCTTCAGAAAAATCCTACAAAAACGCCAGATCCTTCCTCGTTATCCCCCCAGCCACACCCGCAATAATCCCCCCTCGACTCACCCAGACCAGCGAGGAAGCGCTTGATGCCCAGGGTAAGACCAACGCGAATTACCGTGACCGGCCACGTGGTGTTCGATCACCATTTCGGGGGCTGTGGGGATATTTACTTGTATTGGTGTGACGTCAGCGCGCCCGCGCAGGATGCGGGCAAGCCGGCCCGGCAGGGGCAGCCGGGGTATTTCAGCGCGAGCATTTTCGATGGCAGCGACTGGCGCAAGCTGCAGCTCAGCCGCCTGTTGCCGTACGCCGACCGGGCCTACCAGCGCCCGGTGCAGCGCCCGCGGGTGGCGCAGGCGCTGCAGCAGGTGATTCACGAGTGGCGCGGCGAGTTGGCCAACTACTACGATGAGTCCCGCTGCTTTCGCCTGCTGGCCCGTGAGTTGAGCTGAGGCCGCAAGGCTTCAGCGGCCGATTTTCCAGGCATCGCCCGCCGGCGCGTTGCCGCGGTCGTAGGGCTTGGCCAGCCACATGTACAGCAGGCCCAGGCCGATCACCACCACGGTGGTCACTACCATGGCGTAGTTCACGTACCAGGCCGTATCCGGCGTGCGTGGCCAGGCCATGTTGATGATGGCGCCCACGCCGTACACCAGCGCCCCCACGTTCACCAGCAGGCCCCAGCGCCCCAGGTTGAACTGGCCACTGGGTTTCCAGCCGCGCAGGCGCGCATAGAGTGCAGCCAGCACGATCATCTGGAAGGCCAGGTAGATGCCGATGGCGGCGAAGCTGACGATGGTGGCCACGGCGTCCTGCAGGAAGAAGCCGAGGATGATGATCAGCGCCGGCAGCACGCCGGCCACGAACAGCGCGTTGACCGGCACCTGGGTGGTAGCCGACAGGCGCTTGAGCAGGCCGCTGCCGATCACCATCTCATCGCGGGCGTAGGAGTACAGCAGGCGGCTGGCGGCGGCCTGCAGGCTGATCACGCAGGAGATGAACGAGACCATCACCACCGCCATGATCACCCGCGAGCCGACGCTGCCGAAGGCGTTGTTGAGCACGGTGGTGACCGGGTCCTTGTCGGTGCCGTTGATCACCGCCTGCATGTCCGGCACGGCGAGGATCAGCGCCAGGCAGGCGAACATCGCCGAGATGCCGCCAATGTAGATGGTCATGCGCATGGCCACCGGGATGCGCTTGCTGGGGTTGGGGGTTTCCTCGGCCACGTCGCCACAGGCTTCGAAGCCGTAGTAGAGGAACATCCCCGCCAGCGAGGCGGTGAGGAAGGCCGGCAGGTAGGAGCCGTCGACACTGATGTCGAAGGTGTTCCACAGCACGCTGAACGGCTGGTGGCGTTCGAAGATCAGCAGGTAGATGCCGACGATCAGCGCGCCCACCAGCTCGCAGAGGAAGCCGAACATGGCGATGCGTGCGAGCATCTTGGTGCCGCTGAGGTTGACCAGGGTGGCGAACAGGGTCAGCACCAGGGCGATGACGATGTTGGTGTTGTTGCTCGGCTCGAAGCCCAGCATCACCGCCAGGTAGGGGCCAGCGCCCACCGCCACGGCGGCGATGGTCACGCACAGGGCGATGGAGTAGATCCAGCCCACCATCCACGCCCAGCGCTTGCCCACCAGCCGGCGCGCCCAGGGGTAGACGCCGCCGGAAATCGGGAACTGCGACACCACTTCGCCGAAGATCAGGCACACCAGCATCTGCCCCAGGCCCACCAGCAGGTAGGCCCAGAACATCGGCGGGCCGCCGGCGGCCAGGCATAGGCCGAACAGGGTGTACACGCCCACCACGGGCGACAGGTAGGTGAAGCCCAGGGCGAAGTTTTCCCACAGGCTCATGCTGCGGTTGAAGTTCGAGGTGTAGCCCAGTTGCCTGAGCTGCTCGGCATCGTGGTCGACGGCTGCCATGTCAGGGGTGACGCTCATGTGTGTGCTCCGAAGGAATCGGCAGATTCAGGTTGCAGGTGCCCGGGGGTGGTGCCCACAGGCACACCCCAGGTCGTTGTTGTAGTTACGTGCCAAACACCCGTAGCAGCGGCCGTCAGGCCGCGTCCAGGGTTACTCAGTGTTTGAACATGACGTGGCGCACGGTGGTGTAGTCCTCTAGGCCATACATCGACATGTCCTTGCCATACCCCGACAGCTTCTGCCCGCCATGGGGCATCTCGCTCACCAGCATGAAGTGGGTGTTCACCCAGGTGCAGCCGTATTGCAGGCGCGCACTCAAGCGGTGGGCGCGGCCGACATCCTGGGTCCACACCGACGAGGCCAGGCCGTAGTCGGAATCGTTGGCCCAGCCCAGCACCTGGGCTTCGTCGTCGAAACGAGTCACCGACACCACCGGGCCGAACACCTCGCGCCGAACGATCTCGTCATCCTGCTGGGCGTCGGCCAGCACCGTGGGCTGGAAGAAGAAGCCGTTGCCATCCACCGCCTTGCCACCGGTGACCAGGCGAATGTGCGGCTGCGCCAGTGCGCGTTCGACGAAGCCGGCCACGCGGTCGCGGTGCTGGGCGGTGATCAGTGGGCCCAGCTCGGTGCTGGGGTCGTCCTGCAGGCCATATTTGATGCTGCTGACCGCAGCGCCCAGTTTCTCCACGAACTGCTCGTAGATGCCCGCTTGCGCGTAGATGCGGCAGGCGGCGGTGCAGTCCTGGCCGGCGTTGTAGAAGCCGAAGGTGCGGATACCTTCCACGGCGGCGTCAATGTCGGCGTCGTCGAAGATGATCACTGGCGCCTTGCCGCCCAGTTCCATGTGCATGCGTTTCACGCTGTCGGCGGTGTCGGCGATGATGTGCGCGCCGGTGGCGATGGAGCCGGTCAGCGAGACCATGCGCACCTTGGGGTGGTTGACCAGCGGGCTGCCCACGCTGGGGCCGCGGCCGAACACCAGGTTGAGCACGCCGGCAGGGAAGATGTCGTTGGCCAGCTGCGCCAGGCGCAGGGCGGTCAGCGGTGTCTGCTCCGAGGGTTTCAGCACCACGGTGTTGCCGGCAGCCAGCGCCGGGGCGATCTTCCAGGCGACCATCATCAGCGGGTAGTTCCACGGCGCGATGGAGGCGATGACGCCCACCGGGTCGCGGCGGATCATCGAGGTGTGGCCCGGCAGGTACTCGCCAGCGGCCGAGCCGCTCATGCAGCGAGTAGCGCCGGCGAAGAAACGGAACACGTCGGCGATGGCCGGGATCTCGTCATTCAGCGCGGCGCTGTAGGGCTTGCCGCAGTTGTCCGATTCCAGCTTGGCCAACTCTTCGCCGTGGGCCTCGATGGCGTCGGCCAGCTTCAGCAACAGCAGGGCGCGGTCCTTGGGCGTGGTCTGCGACCAGCTGTCGAACGCGGCATCGGCGGCGCGCACGGCAGCGTCGACCTGGGCTTCGCTGGCTTCGTGGATTTCCACCAGCACGCGGCCCAGGGCCGGGTTGAACACCGCTTGCAGCGGGCCTTCGCCCGCGACGAAATGGCCGTTGATCAGCAGTTGGGTTTGCATGGTTGTTGTCCCCTTGAAGGTGTTATTTGCCGCCACTGCCGGCCACGCTTTCGCCGCCGCGTGTCAGGTAGTAGGCGCCCAGGATCGGCAGCATGGTCACCAGCATCACCAGCATGGCGACCACGTTGGTCACCGGCACGTCGCGTGGGCGGCTGAGCTGGTTGAGCAACCAGATCGGCAGCGTGCGCTCGTGGCCGGCGGTGAAGGTGGTGACGATGATTTCGTCGAACGACAGCGCGAACGCCAGCATGCCCCCGGCCAGCAGCGCCGAGCCCAGGTTGGGCAGGATGATGTAGCGGAAGGTCTGCCAGCCGTCGGCGCCCAGGTCCATGGACGCCTCGATCAGGCTGTGGGAGGTGCGCCGCAGGCGGGCGATGACGTTGTTGTAGACGATCACCACGCAGAAGGTGGCGTGGCCGATGACGATGGTCATCAACCCCGGCTCGATGCCCAGGCTCTTGAACGCCGACAGCAGGGCGATACCGGTGATGATGCCGGGCAAAGCGATGGGCAGTATCAGCATCAGCGAGATGCCTTCCTTGCCGAAGAAATTGCGCCGGTACAGCGCCGCTGACGCCAGGGTGCCGAGCACGATGGCAATCAGCGTGGCCACGCAGGCCACCTGCAGCGACAGCTTGATCGACTCCACCACGTCGGTGCGGGCGAAGGCTACGCCGAACCACTTCAGGGTGAAGCCCTGGGGCGGAAAGCTGAAGGCGGCGTCTTCGGTGTTGAAGGCGTACAGGAAGATGATCAGGATCGGGAAGTGCAGGAACACCAGCCCGCCCCAGGCAGCCAGGCGTAGCCCGATGGAGGGTTGTTCAGAGCGCATCGAAGGCCCCCAGGCGTTTGACGATGGACAGGTACACCGCGATCAGCACGATGGGCACCAGGGTGAACGCCGCGGCCATCGGCATGTTGCCGATGGCGCCCTGCTGGGCGTAGACCATGCTGCCGATGAAGTAGCCGGGCGGCCCGACCAACTGCGGCACGATGAAGTCGCCCAGGGTCAGCGAGAAGGTGAAGATGGAACCGGCGGCGATGCCCGGCACCGACAGCGGCAGGATTACCTGCATGAAGGTTTGCCGCGGCTTGGCGCCCAGGTCGGCCGAGGCTTGCAGCAGCGACGGCGGCAGGCGCTCCAGCGAGGCCTGGATGGGCAGGATCATGAACGGCAGCCAGATGTACACGAACACCAGGAAACGCCCCAGGTGCGAGGTGGACAGGGTGCTGCCGCCAATGCCGGGAATGCCCAGCACCGCCTGCAGCAGCGGCTCCAGCCCCAGGTGCTGGACGAACCACTGGGCCACGCCGCCCTTGGCCAGCAGCAGGGTCCAGGCGTAGGCCTTGACGATGTAGCTGGCCCACATGGGCATCATCACCGCGATGTAGAAGAACGCCTTGGTCTTGCCCGTGGTGTAGCGCGCCATGTAATAGGCGATGGGGAAGGCCACCAGGGCGCTGGCCAGCGACACGGCCACGGCCATCACCAGGGTGCGCTGGATGATGTCGAAGTTCGCCGGGTTGAACAGCGCGGCGAAGTTGGCCAGGGTCAGCTCCGGCGTGACCGTCATGCTGAAGTCGTCGAAGGTGTAGAAACCCTGCCACAACAGGTTCAGCAGCGAGCCCAGGTAGATGGCGCCGAACCACAGCAGCGGCGGCACCAGCAGCAGCGACAGGTACAGGTTGGGCTTGCGGTACAGCAGGTTCCACAGCCGCCGCAGGGGCGAGTAGTCCGCCAGCGGCGCCGGTTTTTCCAGGGCCAGGCTCATGTCACAGGCCCTCGCCGTCGCGCAGCGGCGTCATCGCCTCGCGGGCCCAGCGCGCGCTCAGGCGCTGGCCAGGCTGCAGCACGATGCTCGGCTCCTGCCACTGATTGTTGGCCTGGCTGATGGCGATCACCTGGCCGCTGGCAAGCTTCAGCTCGTAGCGGGTGGAGCTGCCTTGGTACTGGATGTCGTGCAGCACACCGTCCACCTGCACTTCGTGGCCAGTGGCGGCCTCGCCGAAGCGGATGTGTTCCGGGCGGATGGAGAAGGGCTGGTCGCTGCCGCACACCAGGCGCGCGGCCTCGCCACGCAGCACGTTGGAGGTGCCGACGAACTCGGCGACGAAGGGGGTGGCGGGCTTCATGTACAGGGTGCGCGGGCTGTCCACCTGCTCGATGCGGCCCTTGTTGAACACCGCCACGCGGTCGGACATGGACAGCGCTTCGGTCTGGTCGTGGGTGACGAAGATGAAGGTGATGCCCAGCTGGCGCTGCAGCTTCTTCAGCTCGCCCTGCATCTGCTCGCGCAGCTTCAGGTCGAGGGCACCCAAGGGTTCGTCCAGCAGCAGCACCCGTGGGCGGTTGACCAGCGCGCGGGCCAGGGCCACGCGCTGGCGTTGGCCGCCCGACAGCTGCACCGGCTTGCGCTGGCCGTAGCCGCCCAGGGCCACCATGGCCAGGGCTTCCTCGGCGCGCTGCTGGCGCTCCTGCTTGCCCACGCCCTTGACCTTGAGGCCGTACGCCACGTTGTCCAGCACGTTCATGTGCGGGAACAGGGCGTAGTCCTGGAACACGGTGTTGACGTCACGCTGGTAGGGCGGCAGGCCGGCGGCCTCGGCGCCATGAATGCGAATCGAGCCGCTGCTGGGCTGCTCGAAGCCTGCGATCAGGCGCAGGCAGGTGGTCTTGCCCGAGCCGGAGGGGCCGAGCATGGAAAAGAACTCGCCGTCCTGGATATCGATGGATACCCGGTCGACGGCCTTCACTTCGCCGAACACGCGGGAAACCTGGGTGAACTGGACTGCAAGCGTCATGATGCGCTACTCCGGTGGGCATGGAGAGTGTGGCGTGGAGGATGTGGGAGCTGGCTTGCCAGCGAGCTTTTGAGGGCCTTCAAAGCTCGCTGGCAAGCCAGCTCCCACAAGGGCGTGGGCTCAGCGGCCGCCCATGATCGCGATGTAATCCTGGGTCCAGCGGCTATACGGCACGAACTTGCCGCCCTCGGCCTGCGGGGTTTTCCAGAAGGCGATCTTGTCGAACTGGTCGACGCCATTGGTCTTGCAGCCCTCGGCCCCCAGCAGTTCGCTACTGGTGCACGCCGCCGGTACCGCCGGCAGCGAGCCGAACCAGGCCGCCACGTCGCCCTGCACCTTGGGTTGCAGCGACCAGTCCATCCACTTGTAGGCGCAGTTGGGGTGCGCGGCCTCGGCGTGCAGCATGGTGGTATCGGCCCAGCCGGTGGCGCCTTCCTGCGGAATGGTCGAGGCCACGGGCTGGTTGTCGGCCTTAAGGCCATTGACCATGTAGCCCCAGGAGCTGGAGGCCACTACGCCTTCGTTCTTCACGTCGCTCATCTGCACCGTGGCGTCATGCCAATAGCGGTGCACCAGCGCGTGCTGGGCGCGCAGCAGGTCGAGCACGGCCTTGTACTGGGTTTCGTTCAACTCGTAGGGGTTCTGGATGCCCAGCTCGGGCTTGGCGCTCTTGAGGTACAGCGCCGCGTCGGCGATGTAGATCGGGCCGTCGTAGGCCTGCACACGGCCCTTGTTGGGCTTGCCGTCCGGCAGGTCCTGGGCGTTGAACACCACGCCCCAGCTGGTGGGCGGGGTCTTGAACACGTTGGTGTTGTACAGCAGCACGTTGGGCCCCCACTGGTACGGGGTGCCGTAGGTCTGCTTGTTGACCACGTACCAGGGGCCGTCCTTCAGGCGCGGGTCGATGTTCTTCCAGTTGGGGATCAGCGCGGTGTTGATCGGCTGCACGCGCTTGCCGGCAATCAGCCGCAACGAGGCGTCGCCCGAGGCGGTGACCAGGTCGTAGCCGCCCTTGGCCATCAGGCTGACCATCTCGTCCGAGGTGGCGGCGGTCTTGACGTTGACCTTGCAGCCGGTCTCCTTCTCGAAGCCGGTCACCCAGTCGTAGTTCTTGTCGCTCTCGCCCCGTTCGATGTAGCCCGGCCAGGCAACGATATCCAGTTGCCCTTCACCGGCACCCACCGCCTTGAGCGGTTCGGCGGCCTGCAGGCTGGCGCTGGCCAGCAGGGCGGTGGTCAAGGCGCTGAGCAGTGCGGTCTTGTGCGCGTGCATGGTATCCCTCTTCTTTAAATTATGGTCGGGGCAGTGTTCGAACGGTGCAGCGGGCCTTCGTCGAGGCTGATTATTAGAGTAGTGGTGATAACGCCTGGCGGGTCAGAGGTGCTCCCCGTGGCGCGCCATGATGTGGCGCACCACGCTGTAGTCCTGCAGCGAGTCACTGGACAGGTCCTTGCCGTAGCCCGAGCGCTTGAGGCCGCCGTGGGGCATTTCGCTGGCCAGCATGAAATGGCTGTTGATCCAGGTGCAGCCATACTGCAGGCGCGCCGCCACCTGCATGGCCTTGTCCAGGTTCTGGGTCCACACCGACGAGGCCAGGCCGTATTCCGATTCGTTGGCCCAGTCCACGGCCTGGCTCAGCTCGTCGAAGCGGGTGACGGTGACCACCGGGCCGAACACCTCGCGCTGGACGATCTCGTCGTTCTGGCGGCAGCCGGCCAGCAGCGTTGGCTGGTAGAAGAAGCCGGGGCCCGAATGTACGGCGGCGCCGGTGATGCGTTCGATGTGCGGCTGGCTCAGCGCCCGTTCGACGAAGCTGGCCACGCGGTCACGCTGGCGCGAACTGATCAGTGGCCCCAGCTCGTTGTCGGCATCGCGCTTGCCGGCGAAGCGCAGCTTGCCCACTGCGGTTCCCAGTTCGCTCACCAACTGGTCGTGGATGCCCGCCTGGGCGTACACCCGGCAGGCCGCCGTGCAGTCCTGGCCGGCGTTGTAGTAACCGTGGTTGCGCACGCCGTCGACCACGGCGCGCAGGTCGGCGTCGTTGCAGACGATCACCGGCGCCTTGCCGCCCAGTTCCAGGTGGGTGCGCTTGAGGGTTTTCGAGGCGGCCTGGAGAATTTTCTGGCCGGTGACGATGTCGCCGGTCAGCGACACCATGCGCACCTTGGCGTGGCTGACCAGGTGGCCGCCCACGCCCTCGCCGCCGCCACAGACAATGTTCAGCACCCCGCGCGGCAGGATCTGCGCCAGCGCCGGGGCCAGTGCCAGGATCGACAGCGGCGTGTGCTCGGATGGCTTGAATACCAGGGTGTTGCCCGCTGCCAGCGCCGGGGCGATCTTCCACGCGGCCATCATGATCGGGTAGTTCCATGGCGCGATGGACGCCACCACGCCAATCGGGTCGCGGCGCACCATGCTGGTGTAGCCGGGTACGTATTCACCGGCCAGCTGGCCGGTCTGGCAGCGCACGGCGCCGGCGAAGAAGCGGAACACATCGACGGTGGCCGCCAGGTCGTCCTGGCGCGCCAGGTGCAGCGGCTTGCCGCAGTTCAGTGCTTCCAGCTGCGCCAGGCTGTCGGCCTGGCGGGCCACGGCGTCGGCAATCTGCAGCAGCAGGCTGGCGCGTTGCTGCGGGGTGGTGCGCGACCAGCTGGCGAAGGCGCGGTGGGCGGCCATGATGGCGTGCTCCACCTGCTCGCTGCTGGCCTCGGCGATGTGGGTGAGGACCTCGGCGGTGGCCGGGTTGATGATCGGTTCCACCAGGCCTTGCCCGGCGACGAGCTCGCCGTCGATCAGCAGTGCGGTGCACAGGGTAGGGGTGGAAGTGCCGGCCATCTTGCGAGGTCTCTTTTCTTTTGGGCTCACGGGCAGGCTCCTTGATACAGGCAGCCCGGGCACGGATTGTCTCGGTGGTTAGAGACTAGTGCGCGGGCGAGTGGGCTACAAATTCTAAATACTGAATGCAGCATTCGATTAAATCGATAGCCTGCGCCCAGCGTTGGGTTGCTCGCGGGCCACGGTCAGGAACGGGTCCACCAGCGCCGGCCGTGCGGTGCCACGGCGCCAGGCCAGGCCCACGTCCAGGGTCTGGGTCAGGTCAGCCAGCGGCCGTGCCTCGATGATGTCGCCTTCCAGCGACCAGGGCCGGTAGGTCATGTCCGGCTGGATCGACACCCCCAGGCCCGCCGCCACCAGGCTACGCACGGCCTCGGTGGAGGCGGTGCGCAGGCTGATGCGCGGCGTCAGGCTGGCGTGGGTCCACAGGCGCTGGGCGTTGCGGTCCATCTCGTCGACGTTGAGCTGGATCAGCGGCTCGCGGGCCACGTCGGCCAGGGTGATGCTGTCGTGCTCCAGCAGCGGGTGCTGGGCCGGCAGCCACAGGCGGTGGGGCGAGTGGGTCAGCACCTCGGTCTGCAGGGCGTGGCGGTCTTCCAGGTTGGAGACGATCAGCACGCCCACGTCGCCGCTCACCAGCAGGTGCTCGATGTACGGGCGCTCGTCCTCCATCACCCGCAGTTCCACGTTGGGGTAGGCGCGCTGGAAGCGGGTCAGCAGGTCGGCCAGGTAATAGCCGGCCACCAGGCTGGTCACGCCGATGATCAACTGCCCGGCCACCTGGTCGGTGCTCTGCTGCAGGCTGCGCTTGGCGTTGTCGACGGTGGCCAGGATCAGGTGCGCCTGGCGCAGGAACTGATGGCCCTGGTGGGTCAGGGTCATGCCCTTGGCGTGGCGGTTGAACAGGCTGACGCCGATCTCCTGCTCCAGTTGCTGGATGGCCAGGGTAAGCGTCGACTGGGAAATGAACACCGCCTGGGCGGCGGCCGAGATCGAACCGGTCTCGGCCACGGCAATGAAATGGCGGATCTGGCGCAGGGTCATCATGGACAGGGCACTCGCAAAGTCCGTAGCAGCTGCCGCCAGGCTGCGTCTTGCTTCACCGCGGTGGCACGGGACGAAGCCTGGCGGCAGCTGCTACGGGATCTATAAAGCTGATGGGGCGAGTGTATATCTTTTTTTTCGAACGGCTGCCTGTTGGTCTATGGTAGTCGGACTCAACTCGTACCCGGTGCCCAATGTCTGTTCCCCACCCAGCACACGACGCGCAAACCCTGGCCGACGTCGAGCGCACGATTGCCTCCGGGGTGCGCATCCTGCGGTTCAGTGATGGGCTGGAGCGTCGCTACCAGGCCGACACCGTCAGGCAGCGCCTGCAGTTCATCACCGCCGTGGGCATCGGCGGCGCGGTGGTGTACAACCTGTTCCTGCTCAGCGACTGGCTGACCCTGCGGGACATGTTCGCCTACGTGGCCGCCGGCCGCCTGCTGCTGGTCACGCCGCTGTTCATCGCCTTGCTGGTGCTGGGGCAGCGCCTCACCCGCCGGTGGGCCGTGGAAACGGCCGCGGCGGCCGGCACCGTGGTGTCGTCACTGATACCGCTGGTGGCGATGATCTACAGCCACAGCCCGTACCGGCTGCATTACCAGCTGGGGATGCTGCTGATCATGGTCTACTGCACCATGATCCAGCAGTTGCCCATGCGCTTTGCCTCGGTGGCCATGCTGTGCATGCTGGCGATCCAGCTGGTCACCACCTACCTTGCCGACTTTGCCGACTTCAGAATCTGGCAGGCCAATGCGCTGCTGTTCGTGTCCACGGTGGCGCTGCTGTTGATGGCTTCGTATTTCCAGGAGCGCGCCAGCCGGCTGAGCTACCTGTTTGCCTTGCGTGGGCGCCTGCTGCGCGAGCAGTTGTTGGACATTGCCCGCACCGACGCCCTGACCCAGTTGTTCAACCGTCGTTATCAGGGCGAAGTCATGACCCAGGTGTGGGAAGAGGCGGCGGCGAGGCCGGTGAGCGTGGCGGTGATCCTGCTGGATATCGACCACTTCAAGGCCTACAACGACAACTACGGCCACCTGCAGGGCGATGCCTGCCTGGCCCAGGTTAGCCAGGCTATCCAGCAGGCCGCGCAGGCGCAGGATGCCCTGGTGTTTCGCTTTGGCGGGGAAGAGCTGCTGATTCTGCAGGTGGGCGCCGGGGCCGGCCAGGCGCAGGCCCTGGGCGAGGCGTTGCGCCAGGCGGTGGCCGCGCTGGCCATTGCGCACCCGGTGCTGGGCGCTGGGGCGCGGGTGACGGCCAGCCTGGGCGTGGCGGCGGCCATGGCCCCGCACACGGGCGCCGATGCCCTGATTGCCGCGGCAGACCAGGCGCTGTACGCCGCCAAGGCCGCCGGGCGCGATTGCCTGCGCTGCGCCTGACGGCTTACGCCAGGTCGGTCTTGCCTTCGTACACCATCACGCAGCCCCAGGCGGCCACGGCCACAGGAATTACCAGGCACCACAGCCCCACCGCCAGGTAGAGCAGCGCCGAGCCGATACAGCCCACGGTGAAGCCCAGCAGGTTGCGGCCAATGGGCCCCATGCGCGCCAGCACCACGTCGCGTTCGCCGCGGTCGCGCAGGCCGATCAGCGAGAACAGGTCGATCGCCAGTTGCGTCACGTTGCCGGTCATCAGCGTGGTCGGTGGCGCGGCTTTCAGGTGCTGGCGCGACAGCGCGTTCTGGATAGCCATGGCCGCCACGCCGACCATGCCAGTGACCAGTGCCACCAGCGAATCACCGTCGGTAAACGGCCCCAGGCAGACCGCGCAGGCCATGAACAGCGCCAGCAGCAGGGTGTGCGCCAGCATCAGCAGGTGCAGCGACGCCAGGTTGCGCCGGTGCAACGCGGTGGCGGCCAGGTGGGTGAAGCCCACGACCATGGCGAACACCGGCAACGCCAGTAATTTCGCCAGCGCCCCCGAGGTGCCGTGCACGATGCTCACCCCCAGGGTGACGAAGTTGCCGGTGACGTGGGCGGTGAACAGGCCCTGCAGGGCCAGGAAGCCCACGGTGTCGACGAAGCCACCGTTGAAGCTCAGGGCCGGGGCGAGGGAGGTGGGTACGGGGCGCATGGTGGGTCGTTCCTTGAGGTTGGGAGGCGCGGCCATTGTGGCCGCGAAACCGTTTCAGGAACAATTATCCAGAGGGTGAACTTATTGTTTCTGTTTTGGGGACGATGCGCAGTCCAGGCGGAAGCATGTCGGCCCGCCCTCGGGGGAATGGACGCTGATGGCCCAGCCCTGGTTCAGGCAGATACGCTTGACCAGTGACAGGCCCAGGCCCAGGTTTTCGACGCTGGGCTGAGCCCCCCGGGTGAAGGGCAGGAAAATCGCCTCGTGCTGGTCGGCGGGCACGCCGGGGCCGTTGTCCTGCACCTCCACCCAGCTGTCGCCCACCCGCAGGCGAATCTCACTGCCGGTGCCGGCGTACTGCAGCGCGTTGCGCAACAGGTTGCCCAGCACCGTGCGCAGCAGCGGCAATGGATAGGCCGGCGGGGTGGCCGAGCTGCCCTGGGGTTCCACCAGCAGCGCCAAATGCAGGCGCCGCGCCTGGGGGCAGGCCTGCTGCACCTGTTCGGCCACCGCCTGGGCCAGGCTGGCGTGGGCGAACCCCAAGCAGTCGGCCTCGCCACGGGCCAGCATCAGGTAGGTGTCCAGGCGCTGGCGCATGTCTTTGATCGACGCCTCCACCTGGGCCAGCTGGGCATCGGCGGCGGGGCTCAGCGGCTCCTCGTCGCGCAGCACCTCGCAAGCGCTCAGCGCTGCCATCATCGGTGTGCGCAGTTCATGGCCGACGTCGGCGGTGAACAGGCGCTCGCGCTGCAGCGCCAGTTCCAGGTGGTTGTAGGTGTCGTCGAAGGCCTGGGCGGCGGCGCCGATTTCATTGGCAGGGAAGTCCGGCGCCAGGCGGCTGGAAGGGGGCAGGGCGGTGCGCGCGCCCATGCTCGCGGCCAGGCGCTCGATGGGCCGCACCAGGCGCCGGGTGGTGATCACCCCCAGCAGTACGGCCAGCAGCACCAGGCCGCCGAGGCTGGTGACGCCGACAATCAACAGGGTCGACAGACCGTGTTCGTAGTCGGTGTAGTCGCGCATCAGCAGGTAGCGCTGGGCGCCGTCGTCCACCACGCGCACATGCCACAGGCGCTGGCCGCGCATCAGCTTGTAGAAGCCGGGGGACAGCTGCCGCAGGTCGGCGGGGAACTGCGCCGAGCCCGGTTGGCCGACGAAGAAGCGCCCCGGGCGGCCGGCGCCACCGCTGGCGATTTCTTCGCGCACGCGCTGGATGGCGATGCCCATGTCGATTTCCTGCAGGCGCACCTCCAGGCGGTTCAGGCTCAGGTCCGACAGGGCCAGCACCAGCGCGCCGGTGAGCAGGCTCACCAGCCCGTAGATCAGGATCAGCCGGCGGCCCAGGCTATGGCGGCGGCGCTCAGTCATCGGCCAGCCGGTAGCCGATGCCGTGCACGGTGCGCAGCAGGGGCAGGGCGAAGGGCTTGTCGACCACGTGGCGCAGTTGATGAATGTGGGTACGCAGGCTGTCGCTGTCGGGCGGCGAGTCGCTCCACAGCAGTTCTTCCAGCTTGCGCCGTGCCACCACTGCGGGGCTGGCCTGCATCAGCGCCATCAGCAGGCGCAGGGGGGCGGGCGGCAGTTTCAGCGGCTGGCCGGCCCGGCTCAGGGCCAGGGTGGTGGTGTCCAGGCACAGGTCGGCTACCTGCAGCACGGCCTTGTGCTGAGGCGCGGCGCGCAGCAGCACGGCGTTCACCCGCGCGGCCAGCTCGGCCAGGGCGAAGGGCTTCACCAGGTAGTCGTCGGCGCCGGCCTCGAAGCCTTCCAGGCGGTTATCCAGGGTGTCGCGGGCGGTGACCATGATCACCGGAATGCGCCGTCCGCCTTCCTCGCGCAGGCGCCGGCACAGGCTGTAGCCGTCCAGGCGCGGCAGCATCAGGTCGAGCACGATCAGGTCGAAGTCGCCGCTGCGGGCCATCTCCAGGCCCTGGGCGCCGTTCTCCGCGCAGTCGACGATGTAGTCGCGGCGGCTGAGGTAGCGGGTGATGTTCTCGAGGATAACCAGGTCGTCTTCGATGACCAGAATGCGCATGGGCGGTCCAGATTTCATGGAAATGTAACGATTGTAAAAACTTCTTAACAAGAACTTGAGAAGCGTTATCGCACAATGCGCGAAAGAGAATCGTTGTTAATTACTTTAACCCGTTGGCCCCTCCTTCGAGAACCCCATGAGCCGTCAATCCACCCTCCAACCTCGCCTGGACGTTTCCCTGGGCATGGCCGTCGCCACCCTCAGCAGCCTGACCTACGCCGCCGACCAGGTGCCCAACACCTTGCAGCTGGACCAGACCGTCATCGACGCGCCCCAGGACAACACAGCGCCCTACCAGACTGAAAAGCTCTCGGGCAGCAAGTTCACCGAGGCCCTGCGCGACACCCCGCAGAGCATCAGCGTGGTGCCCAAGCGCGTGCTGGAAGAGCAGAACGCCCAGGACCTCAAGGACGTGCTGCGCAACGTGCCCGGCATTACCTTCAACTCGGGCGAGGGCGGTGGCGGCGTTGGCGACAGCATCAACATCCGTGGCTTCAGCGCCGACGGCAACATCTACCGCGACGGCGTGCGCGACCCGGCGAAATACACCCGCTCAGAGCTGTTCAACACCGAACAGGTGGAAGTGCTCAAGGGTTCCAGCAGCTCGGGCTGGGGCGTGGGCGCCATTGGCGGGGCCATCAACATGGTCACCAAGAGCCCGGAGCTGAAGGACTTCGACACCCTGGACGTGGGCGTGGGCACGGCCAACTACAAGCGCAGCACCCTGGACATCAACCACACCATCGACGGCCTGGGCGAGGGCGCGGCCTTCCGCCTCAACGTGGTGGGCTACAAGGGCGGCGAGAACGGCCGTGACTGGATCCAGCGCGAGCGCAACGGCTTCGCGCCGTCGCTGTCCCTGGGCCTGGGCACCGACACCCGCTTCACCATTGCCTACGAATACATCCACGACAACGGCAACACCGACTACGGCATTCCTACCGTCGACGGCAGCAACGGCAGCAGCCCGCACCGCCTGGGCAGCTGGAGCAGCTACTGGGGCTGGCGCAACCTGGACAAGGAAAACAACGAGTCGCACCGCCTGAACCTGAAGTTCGCCCATGACTTCAACGACAACGTCACCTTCGACAACCAGCTGACCTATTTCCACCTGGACCACGACTACTTCGTCACCACCCCGGGTGGCACCTACTACGCCGCCAACAGCCCGGCGCCGGGCGTGATGGCCAACAAGGGGGTGTACCGTCGCTACCTCAACACCCCGTCGCGCGACCAGACCAACGCTACCTGGAGCGACCAGAGCAACCTGACGTTCCGCTTCGACACCTTCGGCATCGGCCACACCCTGGTCACCGGCATCGAGTACAGCAAGCAGACCCTGCAGGAAGACACCGGCAAGCTCACCGCCGCCGACGCCGCGACCATGAGCAACCTCACGGCCGAGAGCAACAGCTGGTCCAAGTACCCGTACTCGGCTGACACCTACACCAGCGCCGAAGTGGCCGCCGAGCAGGTCGACAAGGCCTTCTACGTGCTCGACACCCTGACCTTCAACGACCACTGGCAACTGCACCTGGCCGGCCGCCAGGACCACTACGACTCGCGCATCACCAGCAACTGGTCGCGCAGCAGCCAGACCGCCGCCTGGGTGGACGGTGGCAACTCGTCGGACTCGGAAAAAGTCACCAGCGTGCACACCGCCCTGGTCTACAAGCCGGTGGAAGAGGGCAGCATCTACCTCAGCTACGCCAACGCCCGCCAGCCCAGCAGCCTGACCGCCATCGCCCAGACCGGCGCCAGCACCGGCGACAGCACCCAGCGCGGCAAGACCATCGAGCTGGGTACCAAGTGGGATGTGTTCAACGAAAACCTCAGCCTGACCGCGGCGTTGTATGAAACCAAGCGCAGCCTGACCTACACCGACGACGACACCGGCGCCACGCTGAACGTGGGCGGCGAGCAGCGCGTGCGCGGCCTGGAACTGGGCGTGGTGGGCAACATCACCGACAAATGGTCGATCTATGCCGGCTATGCCTACCAGAACGCCGTGACCTTGAAAGCCGCCAACGCCACCTCTGAAGATGGCACGGTCGGCATCGCCAACACGCCCAAGCACACCATCAGCCTGTGGAACACCTGGAAGCTGCCGGGCGACAACACCTTCAGCTATGGCGTGCGCTACGAAGACACCGTGGACATCTACCAAGGCACCGGCACCGGCGCCGACTCGGTCACCAGCGCGGCGACCAAGACCACCCTGCCGGACTACGTGGTGCATGACGTGGCGTTCACCCACGCGATCAACAAGAACATCGATCTGCGCCTGAACGTCACCAACATCTTCGACAAGCGTTACTTCACCGAATACAACGGCCGTGGCTACGGTATTCCGGGTGATGGCCGCGGCGCCACGCTGACCGCCGAGTACCGCTTCTGATGCTGGCCGATCCCGTCCTGCGCCTGGGTGTGCAGGACCGCACCGCGGTGGCACGCCTGCTGCTGGACCAGGCCGCCACCGGCAACCCCGAGGCCCAGGCGCACCTGGGCCAGGCGCTGCTCGACGGCCACGGCATAGAACGCGACGCGGGGCTGGCCTTGCGCTGGTTCCGCATCGCGGCGGGGCGCGGGCACCTGGTGGCGCTGAACATGGTCGGCCGCTGCCTGGAACTGGGTTGGGGCTGCGCCCCGGACTTGCCCGCGGCGGCGGTGCATTACCGCGCCGCCGCCCAGCGCGGGCTGGACTGGGGCCAGTACAACTACGCCAACCTGCTCAGCCAGGGCCGCGGCGTGCCGCGCGACATGGCGCAGGCGCTGGCCTGGTACCAGCGCGCCGCCGACAGCGGCCACGCCAAGGCCATGAACCTGGTGGGGCGCTTTCATGAAGAGGGTTGGGGCATCCCGGTAAACGCCGCGCTGGCCTTCGACTGGTTCCAGCGCTCGGCCCTGGCCGGGGATTTTCGCGGCCAGTGCAGCTACGCGGCGATGCTGGTGCGCCAGGGCAACCTCGACGAGGCGGCCCAGTGGGTCATGCGCGCAACGCGCACGGCCACCCCGGCGTTCCTTGCCAAGATCCGCGAAGCGGTGGCCGCCTTGCCGGCCGCCGTGTTCGCCCCCGTCATCACCGCCATCGACCAGCGCCTGGCCCCAACGGCCCCGTAGCAGCGGCCGCGAGGCCGCGTCCAGGGCACCGCGCCTTTCCTGGCACACCGCGGTGAGACCGGACGCGGCCTGCGGCCGCTGCTACGGGGAATGTGTGGCTTCGCGCCATCATGTCGAAAAGATATGGAAACCTAGGCAAAAACGACACAGTCAGCAGGGTTATCTGTGGGCTATACTCGGCCAATTTGCCGGTAGACGTAGCACTTTCGAGGGATGACTGTGAAGAACTGGACATTGCGCCAACGGATCCTGGCGAGCTTCGCCGTGATTATCGCCATTATGCTGTTGATGGTGGTGGCCTCCTATACGCGCCTCAAGGCCATCGACGACGCACAGGAAAACGTGCGCGCCGACAGCGTCCCCGGCGTCTACTACAGCTCGATGATCCGCAGCGCCTGGGTCGAGAGCTTCGTCTACACCCAGCAACTGGTGGGCTTGAGCTACCAGCGTGAGTTCGTCACGGCCGACGAGGACCAGTACAAGGCCTTCGCCGACCGCTTGAGCGAGCAGATGGGCAACTACCAGAAAACCGTGTTCGACCCCGAGGACAAGGCCAGTTTCGACGAGTTCTCGAAGACGCGCGTCGCCTATGACCAGGCCCTGGCCAAGGTGCTGGACGCCTACCACCAGAAGCACTTCTCCCTGGCCCAGGACCTGCTCAACGACCAGGTGACGCCGGCCTGGGCCGCCGGCCGCAAGCAACTGAACAATCTCATCGAGCGCAACCGCGACTCTGCCGAGCACGCCTCCCAGGCCAGCTCCCAGGCGGTCAGCGACGCCAAGCTGACCATGGGCATCGCCCTGGTGCTGGCCATCATCGCCGCCGGCATCTGCGGCCTGTTGCTGCTGCGCGCCATCATGCAGCCGATGCAGAAGATCGTCGCCATCCTGGAAACCATGCGCACCGGTGACCTCAGCTCGCGCCTGAACCTGTCGCGCCGCGACGAGTTCGGCATGGTCGAGACCGGCTTCAACGACATGATGACCGAGCTCACCGCCCTGGTGTCCCAGGCCCAGCGCTCGTCGGTGCAGGTGACCACCTCGGTGACCGAGATCGCCGCCACCTCCAAGCAGCAGCAGGCCACCGCCACCGAAACCGCTGCCACCACCACCGAGATCGGCGCCACCTCGCGGGAAATCGCCGCCACCTCCCGCGACCTGGTGCGCACCATGACCGAGGTCACCTCGGCCGCCGACGCTGCGTCTATGCTCGCCGGCTCCGGCCAGCAGGGCCTGTCGCGCATGGAAGACACCATGCACCAGGTGATGGGCGCCGCCGACCTGGTGAACGCCAAGCTGGCGATCCTCAACGAGAAGGCCAGCAACATCAACCAGGTGGTGGTGACCATCGTCAAGGTCGCCGACCAGACCAACCTGCTGTCGCTCAACGCTGCCATCGAGGCGGAAAAAGCAGGCGAATACGGCCGCGGTTTCGCCGTGGTGGCCACCGAAGTGCGACGCCTGGCCGACCAGACCGCCGTCGCCACCTATGACATCGAGCAGATGGTGCGCGAGATCCAGTCCGCCGTGTCCGCCGGGGTCATGGGCATGGACAAGTTCTCCGAAGAAGTGCGCCGCGGCATGTTCGAGGTGCAGCAGGTGGGTGACCAGTTGTCGCAGATCATCCAGCAGGTGCAGGCCCTGGCGCCGCGCGTGCTGATGGTCAACGAGGGCATGCAGGCCCAGGCCACCGGCGCCGAGCAGATCAACCACGCCCTGTCGCAGCTCAGCGACGCCAGCAGCCAGACCGTGGAATCGCTGCGCCAGGCCAGCTTCGCCATCGACGAGCTCAGCCAGGTGGCCACCGGCCTGCGTGGCGGCGTGTCGCGTTTCAAAGTCTGATGAGCGAGGCGCTGCGCCCGTCCAGGGCGGCCATCACCTGCCAGGGCAAGCTGTTCCTGATTTTCCAGGTGGGCGCCGAGCGCTTCGCCCTGGCCGCCACCGACATCGGCGAAGTGCTGCCCTGCGTGCCGCTCAAGGCGGTGGCCCAGGCGCCGGCCTGGGTGGCGGGCATCTTCGCCCACCGCGGCCGCGTGGTGCCGGTGATCGACGTCGGCCAGCTGATGTTCGGCAAGCCGGCGCCGCAGCGCACCAGCACCCGCCTGGTGCTGGTGCATTACCGCGCCGACCCCGCGCGCCCCGACCTGCGCCTGGGGCTGATCCTGGAACACGCCACCAACACCCTGCGCTGCGACCCGCGGGATTTTCGCCCGTACGAGGTGTCCAACGCCAACACGCCCTACCTGGGCCCGGTGCGTGAGGACGAACAAGGCCTGCTGCAGTGGGTAGGCGTGCAAGACCTGCTCGATGACCAGGTGCGCCAGCTGCTGTTTGCACCGCAGTTGGCCGCCAGCCTCAAGGATGGGGATGACTGATGGGCGACGATCCACGTTTCTTCAAGTACCTGCGTGACCGCATCGGCCTGGACGTGGCGTCGGTGGGCCCGGCGCTGATCGAGCGCGCCGTGCAGCAACGCCGTACGGCCAGCGGCTGCACCAGCGCCGACGCCTATTGGCAGTTGCTGCAGGGCAGCGGCACCGAGCAGCAGGCCTTGATTGAAGCGGTGATCGTCCCGGAGACCTGGTTCCTGCGCTACCCCGAGTCGTTCGCGGCCCTGGCGCGCCTGGTGCAGGCGCGGCTGCTGGCGCTCAAGGGCACCCGCCCGGTGCGCCTGCTCAGCCTGCCTTGCTCGACGGGTGAAGAACCCTATTCCATTGCCATGGCGCTGTTTGACGCCGGCGTGCTGGCCAGCCAGTTCCGCGTCGACGGCGTCGACATCAGCCCGCTGTCGGTGGCCAAGGCCCAGCGTGGCCTGTACGGGCGCAACTCGTTCCGCGGCGCCGAGCTGGGCTTTCGCGAGCGCTATTTCGAGGTGGAAGACGACGGTTATCGCCTCGGCGAGCGGGTACGCCAGCAGGTGCGCCTGCAGCCGGGCAATGTGCTCGACCCGGCGCTGCTCAAGGGCGAGCCGCCCTACGATTTCGTGTTCTGCCGCAACCTGCTGATCTATTTCGACGTGGAAACCCAGCAGCGCGTGTTCGAGGTGCTCAAGGGCCTGACTGACAAGGACGGCGCCCTGTTCATCGGCCCTGCCGAGGGCAGCCTGCTGGCGCGCCTGGGCATGCGCCCCATTGGCATCGCGCAGTCGTTCGCCTTCGTGCGCGACGAGAACCCCGCGCCAGAGCCGCAACCGATGACGCCGTGGGTGGCGCCGCCGCCGCGTGCGCTGCCGGCCGCCATGCCGCCACGGCCACGCGCCGCGCCCATTGCGCCGCCGCTGCCTCAAGTGGCCGCGCCGGCGGCCGAAAAACAGGTACAGGTGACGCTCGAACAGATCGCCAGCCTGGCCAACGAAGGCAAGAGCCAGGCGGCCATGCAGGCGTGCGAGCTGTACCTCAAGCATCAGGGGCCGCATGCGCAGGCGTACTACTGGCTCGGTTTGCTCAACGACGTCGGTGGCGATGCGCGCAAGGCCCAGGATTTTTACCGCAAGGCGCTGTACCTGCAACCGCAGCACCCCGAAGCGCTGGCCCACCTGGCCATGCTGCTGGCCGCCCAGGGCGACAGCGTCGGGGCCAGGCGCTTGCAGGAACGCGCCGCGCGCAGTGACCGAACCGCTGACAGTGAGCGTAAACGATGATTGGCCTGGCTTCGCTGAACGTCATCCAGGGGGATGGCGAAGCGATTGACGATTGCTGGAACCGGATCGGGATTCACGGTGACAAGTCGTGCCCGTTGCTGGCCGACCATATCCATTGCCGTAACTGCCAGGTCTACGCGGGCGCCGCCGTGCGCCTGCTGGACCGCTATTCCCTGGCCCGCGAGAGCGTGCGTGGCGAGACCCTGGAGGAGCTGGGCCAGGTGGCCTCGCGCTCGCTGGTGGTGTTCCGCCTGGCTGAGGAATGGCTGGCCCTGGCCACCCGCTGCCTGGTGGAGATCGCCCCGGTGCAGCCGGTGCATTCGCTGCCGCACCAGCGCTCGCGGGCGCTGCAGGGCGTGGCCAACGTGCGCGGGGCGCTGGTGGCGTGCCTGTCCCTGGCCGAACTGCTGGGGGTGGACGTCAGTGTCAGCCCCCAGGCGTCGGCGCGGGTGATGCCGCGCATGCTGATCCTGGCCGCCGCCGGTGGCTCGGTGGTGGTGCCGGTGGATGAAGTCGACGGCATCCACCGCATCGACCTGGCGGACCTGGACAACGCCTCGCCCGCCGCCGGCCAGGCCGGCAAGCGCTTCACCGAGTCGGTGTTGCCGTTCAAGGGCCGTAGTGTGCGGGTGCTGGACGAAACCCAACTGCTGGACGCCGTTGCCCGGAGCCTGACATGACCCCGGACCAGATGCGCGACGCCTCGCTGCTTGAACTCTTCGCCCTGGAAGCCGAAGCCCAGACCCAGGTGCTGAGCACCGGCCTGCTGGAACTGGAACGCAACCCCACCCAGGCCGACCAGCTGGAAGCCTGCATGCGCGCCGCGCACTCGCTCAAGGGTGCTGCGCGCATCGTCGGCGTCGATGCCGGCGTCAGCGTCGCCCACGTGATGGAAGACTGCCTGGTGAGCGCCCAGGAAGGCCGGCTGCTGCTCACCCCCGAACACATTGACGCGCTGCTGCACGGCACCGACCTGCTGATGCGCATCGCCACCCCCGACACGGCGCCCACCACCGAAGACATCGCTGCCTATTCGGTGCGCATGACCGTGTTGCTGGACCCTTCGGCGGTGCCCCCGCCGCCACGGCCCGCCGCTCCGGCGCCGGAGCCGCTGGTGGCCGCGCCGCCGCCCGAGCCGGAAGCGGCCGCCGAAGCCCCCGCCAGCCCCGAGCCGCGCAAGGCCAAGGGCGCGCCGGTGGAAGGCGGCGAGCGCGTGCTGCGGGTCACGGCCGAACGCCTCAACAGCCTGCTGGACCTGTCCAGCAAATCGCTGGTGGAAACCCAGCGGCTCAAGCCGTACTTGGCCACCATGCAGCGCCTCAAGCGCATGCAGGGCCAGAGCCAGCGTGCCCTGGATGGCCTGAAGGAGCACCTGCAGGCCACCCACCAATCCGAGGAAGTGCTCGAAGCCCTGGCCCTGGTGCAAGGCCTGTTGGGCGAGACCCAGCAGATGCTGGTGCACCAGACCGCCGAGCTGGACGAGTTCGGCTGGCAGGCCAGCCAGCGCGCGCAGCTGCTCTACGACACTGCCCTGGCGTGCCGCATGCGGCCGTTCGCCGACGTGCTGGGCGGGCAGGGGCGCATGGTCCGTGACCTGGGCCGCGAGCTGGGCAAGCAGGTGCGCCTGGAGATCGAAGGCGAGAAGACCCAGGTCGACCGCGACGTGCTGGAAAAGCTCGAGGCGCCGCTGACGCACCTGCTGCGCAACGCCGTCGACCATGGCATCGAATCGCCCGAGCAGCGCCTGCTGGCGGGCAAGCCGGCCGAGGGCCGGGTGCTGCTGCGCGCCTCGCACCAGGCCGGGTTGCTGGTACTGGAACTGATTGATGACGGCGGTGGCGTCGACCTTGAGCGCCTGCGCCGCAGCATCGTCGAGCGCCAGCTGTCGCCGGCCGAGACCGCCGCCCAGCTCAGTGAGGAAGAACTGCTGAGCTTCCTGTTCCTGCCCGGCTTCAGCCTGCGCGACAAGGTCACTGAAGTGTCCGGCCGCGGCGTCGGCCTGGACGCGGTGCAGCACATGATGCGCCAGCTGCGCGGCTCGGTGGAGCTGACCCAGGTGCGCGGCCAGGGCAGCTGTTTCCATATCGAAGTGCCACTGACCCTGTCGGTGGTGCGCAGCCTGGTGGTGGAAGTGGGCGAGGAGGCCTACGCCTTCCCGCTGGCGCACATTGAACACACCCTGGACCTGCCGGCCGAGGACATCGTCCAGCTCGAAGGCCGCCAGCACTTCTGGTACGAAGGCCGCCACGTCGGCCTGGTGGCCGCCAGCCAGTTGCTGCAGCGCCCGGCCGGGCAAAGCAGCGAGGACTCGCTGCGGGTGGTGGTGATCCGCGAGCGCGACGCTATCTATGGCGTGGCGGTGGAGCGCTTCATCGGCGAGCGCACCCTGGTGGTGCTGCCGCTGGATGCGCGGCTGGGCAAGGTCCAGGACATTTCCGCCGGGGCCCTGCTGGACGACGGCTCGGTGGTGCTGATCATTGACGTCGAGGACATGCTGCGCTCGGTGGAAAAACTGCTGACCACCGGCCGCCTGGAACGCATCGACCGGCGCAACCGCCCGGGCGTGGAACAGGCGCGCAAGCGCGTGCTGGTGGTGGACGACTCGCTGACCGTGCGCGAACTGCAGCGCAAACTGCTCAGCCACCGTGGCTACGACGTGGCGGTGGCGGTGGACGGCATGGACGGCTGGAACGCCCTGCGTGGCGAGGACTTCGACCTGCTGATTACCGACATCGACATGCCGCGCATGGACGGCATCGAGCTGGTCACCCTGGTGCGCCGCGACACGCGCCTGCAGTCGCTGCCGGTGATGGTGGTTTCCTACAAGGACCGTGAAGAAGACCGGCGGCGTGGCCTGGACGCCGGGGCCGACTACTATCTGGCTAAAGCCAGTTTCCACGACGATGCCCTGCTGGACGCCGTGGTCGAGCTGATCGGGGGTGCCCAGGGATGAAGATCGCCATCGTCAACGACATGCCCATGGCCGTCGAGGCCCTGCGCCGGGCGGTGGCGTTCGAGCCGGCGCACCAGATCATCTGGGTGGCGGGCAACGGCGCCGAGGCGGTGGCCAAGTGCGCCGAACAGCTGCCCGACCTGATCCTGATGGACCTGATCATGCCGGTCATGGACGGCGTCGAGGCCACCCGCCAGATCATGGCCGCCACCCCTTGCGCCATCGTCATCGTCACCGTCGACCGCCAGCAGAACGTCCACCGGGTGTTCGAGGCCATGGGCCATGGCGCCCTGGACGTGGTCGACACCCCGGCAGTGGGTGCTGGCAACCCGCGCGAGGCGGCGGCGCCGCTGCTGCGCAAGATCCTCAACATCGGCTGGCTGATCGGCCAGCGCGGCACCTCGGTCAAGGCCGTACCCACGCCCCTTCGCACGGGGGTGCAACGGCAGACGCTGATCGCCATCGGCTCCTCCGCCGGCGGCCCGGCTGCCCTGGAAGTATTGCTCAAGGGCTTGCCGAAAACCTTTTCGGCGGCCATTGTGCTGGTGCAGCACGTGGACCAGGTGTTCGCCGCCGGCATGGCCGACTGGCTGTCCGGGGCGAGCGGCCTCAACGTGCGCCTTGCCCGCGAAGGCGAACCGCCGCAACCTGGCGTAGTATTGCTGGCGGGTACCAATCATCACCTCCGTCTGCTCAGCGACGGAACACTGGCCTACACGGAGGAGCCGGTGAACGAGATCTACCGGCCGTCCATCGACGTATTCTTTGAAAGCGTGGCGCGTTTCTGGCGTGGCGACGCGGTCGGCGTGCTGTTGACCGGCATGGGCCGCGACGGCGCCCAGGGCCTGAAGCTGTTGCGCCAGCAGAACTTCCTGACCATCGCCCAGGACCAGGCAAGCAGTGCGGTGTATGGCATGCCCAAGGCGGCAGCGGCCATTGATGCAGCGGTGGAAATCCGCCCCCTGGAGCGGATTGCTCCCAGACTGATGGAAATTATCCAGCCATGACCCCGAGTATTAAGCCCTGCCAGCGTACAGGCAGCGATCAGGTGACAACGCATGATTGATTTGCAGATCGAAGAGTTCAAGGCCACCGACGAGAACAAGGCCATGGTGCTGCTCGTCGACGACCAGGCCATGATCGGCGAAGCAGTGCGGCGGGGGCTGGCCAACGAAGCCAACATCGACTTCCATTTCTGCGCCGACCCCCACCACGCCATCGAGCAGGCCGTGCGCCTCAAGCCCACGGTGATCCTCCAGGACCTGGTGATGCCCGGCCTCGACGGCCTGACCCTGGTGCGCGACTACCGCAACCACCCGGCCACCAAGGACATCCCGATCATCGTGCTGTCCACCAAGGAAGACCCGCTGGTGAAAAGCGCGGCCTTTGCCGCCGGCGCCAACGACTACCTGGTGAAGCTGCCGGACAACATCGAGCTGGTGGCGCGCATTCGCTACCACTCACGCTCCTACCAGACGCTATTGCAGCGCGACGAGGCCTACCGCGCCCTGCGCGTCAGCCAGCAACAGCTGCTGGACACCAACCTGGTGCTGCAACGGCTGATGAACTCCGACGGCCTCACCGGCCTGTCCAACCGTCGTCACTTCGACGAATACCTGGAGCTGGAATGGCGCCGCGCCCTGCGCGACCAGACCCAGCTGTCGCTGCTGATGATCGACGTCGACTACTTCAAGTCGTTCAACGACAGCTTCGGCCACCTGGACGGCGACGAAGCCCTGCGCCGCGTGGCCGACGCCATCCGCGACAGCTGCAGCCGCTCCACCGACCTGCCGGCGCGCTACGGCGGCGAGGAATTCGCCTTGGTGTTGCCCAACACCTCGCCCGGCGGCGCCCGCCTGGTGGCGGAAAAGCTGCGGCAGACCATCGCCGCGCTGAAAATCCCGCACATCGCCCCCAGCGAAGGCTCGCACCTGACCGTCAGCATCGGCCTGTCCACCCAGATCCCCCAGGGCGGCTCCCACTGCCGGCAGCTGATCTCGGCCGCCGACAAGGGCCTGTACCAGGCCAAGCACAACGGCCGCAACCAGGTAGGCATCAGCGACTGACACCGTGTTGCCTGCATCGCGACCAAGGTCGGCTCCTACGCGGTCGGTGTAGGAGCCGACCTTGGTCGCGATGCAGACGACGCGGTGGGTTGCTTTGGAAACAAGGCAATCTTTATCAAACCCGCCCGGCGGGCTGCCTCGGGGCTGCGAGTGCGTTATACTCTCCGGCTTTTGACACAATACGTACGAGTGCTGCCCGCCATGGAAATCAACCCGATCCTGAACACCATCAAGGACCTGTCCGAGCGCTCCGAAACCATTCGGGGGTATCTTTGACTACGATCAAAAGCATGAGCGTCTGACCGAGGTCAACCGCGAGCTTGAAGATCCGGCAGTCTGGAACAACCCTGAATACGCCCAGAACCTGGGCCGCGAGCGCGCGCTGCTGGCGCAGATCGTCGACACCCTGGATGAAATGAACGCGGGCCTGGCCGATGCCAAGGACCTGCTGTTGATGGCTGCCGAGGAAGAAGACGAAGGCGCTGTCGCCGACGTGACCGAGGAAGTCGACCGCCTGCGCGAGTCGCTGGAGAAGCTGGAATTCCGCCGCATGTTCAGCGGCGAGATGGATGCCAACAACGCCTACCTGGACATCCAGGCCGGTTCCGGCGGTACCGAAGCCCAGGACTGGGCCAACATCCTGCTGCGCATGTACCTGCGCTGGGCCGACAAGCGCGGCTTCGACACCACCATCATGGAGCTGTCGGCTGGTGAAGTGGCCGGTATCAAGGGCGCCACCCTGCATATCAAGGGCGAGTACGCCTTTGGCTGGCTGCGCACCGAGATCGGCGTGCACCGCCTGGTGCGCAAGAGCCCGTTCGACTCCGGCAACCGCCGCCACACCTCGTTCTCGGCCGTGTTCGTGTCGCCGGAAATCGATGACAACATCGAGATCGAGATCAACCCGGCGGACCTGCGCATCGACACCTACCGCTCCTCGGGCGCCGGTGGCCAGCACGTTAACACCACGGACTCCGCGGTGCGTATCACCCACGTGCCGACCAACACCGTGGTCAGCTGCCAGAACGAACGTTCCCAGCACGCGAACAAGGACACCGCCATGAAAATGCTGCGGGCCCGTCTTTACGAGCAGGAAGTGCAGAAGCGCAACGCCGCGTCCCAGGCCATGGAAGACAGCAAGTCGGACATCGGCTGGGGGCACCAGATTCGCTCCTACGTGCTGGATGCCTCGCGCATCAAGGACCTGCGCACCAGCATCGAGCGCAGCGACTGCGACAAGGTACTGGACGGCGACATCGACGAATACCTGGTGGCCAGCCTCAAGCAAGGCCTGTAAGGCGCGCGCCCTTCGGGGCGTGACCGCCCGCGATCCCCGCCGCAAGGCGGGGGCAACAACCCCGTGATGGAATTTTTCAAGACATGAGCGACCAACAACTCGACCCGCAAGCCCTGCAACAGGAAGAAAACTCCCTGATCGCCCTGCGCAAGGAAAAGCTTGCTGCCGAGCGTGCCAAGGGCCAGGCCTTCCCCAACGACTTCCGCCGTGACAGCTACGCAGCCGACCTGCAGAAGCAGTACGTCGACAAGACCAAGGAAGAACTGGAAGCCCTGGCCATCCCGGTCAAGGTTGCCGGTCGCATCATGCTCAACCGTGGCTCGTTCATGGTGATCCAGGACATGACCGGTCGCATCCAGGTCTACGTCAACCGCAAGACCCTGTCCGAAGACACCCTGGCCGCGGTGAAAACCTGGGACATGGGCGACATCATCGCCGCCGAAGGCACCCTGGCCCGTTCGGGCAAGGGCGACCTGTACGTGGAAATGACCCACGTGCGCCTGCTGACCAAGTCCCTGCGCCCGCTGCCGGACAAGCACCACGGCCTGTCGGACACCGAGCAGCGCTACCGCCAGCGCTACGTTGACCTGATCGTCAACGAAGACGTGCGCCAGACCTTCCGCGTGCGTTCGCAAGTCATCGCCCACATCCGCAGCTTCCTGATGCAGCGTGACTTCCTGGAAGTGGAAACGCCGATGCTGCAGACCATTCCTGGCGGCGCCGCGGCCAAGCCGTTCGAAACCCACCACAACGCCCTGGACATGGCCATGTTCCTGCGCATCGCGCCGGAGCTGTACCTCAAGCGCCTGGTGGTGGGTGGTTTCGAGAAGGTCTTCGAGATCAACCGCAACTTCCGCAACGAAGGCGTCTCGACCCGGCACAACCCCGAGTTCACCATGCTCGAGTTCTACCAGGCCCATGCTGACTATGAAGACAACATGGACCTGACCGAAGAGCTGTTCCGCGAGCTGGCGCAGCTGGTGCTGGGCACCACCGACGTGCCGTACGGCGACAAGGTGTTCCACTTCGGCGAGCCGTTCGTGCGCCTGTCGGTGTTCGACTCGATCCTCAAGTACAACCCGGACCTGACCGCCGACGACCTCAACGACATCGACAAGGCCCGCGCGATCGCCAAGAAAGCCGGCGCCAAGGTGCTGGGCTTCGAAGGCCTGGGCAAGCTGCAGGTGATGATTTTCGAAGAGCTGGTCGAGCACAAGCTGGAGCAGCCGCACTTCATTACCCAGTACCCGTTCGAAGTGTCGCCGCTGGCCCGTCGCAACGACGACAACCCCAACGTCACCGACCGCTTCGAGCTGTTCATCGGCGGCCGTGAAATCGCCAACGCCTACTCCGAGTTGAACGACGCGGAAGACCAGGCCGAGCGCTTCATGGCCCAGGTGGCCGACAAGGACGCCGGCGACGACGAAGCCATGCACTACGACGCCGACTTCGTGCGCGCGCTGGAGTACGGCATGCCGCCAACGGCCGGTGAAGGCATCGGCATCGACCGCCTGGTGATGCTGCTGACCAACTCGCCGTCGATCCGCGACGTGATCCTGTTCCCGCACATGCGTCCGCAGGCCTGACAGCAAATGAAGAAGCCGCCCCTCGGGGCGGCTTTTTTGTGCACGTTGCACAGACAACGCAATACAATGATTACGTGGTGAACTCTGTAGCCGCTGCCGCCAGGCTGCGCTGGCCGGTGTGGTCGCTGAACATTCCCAGCGAGGCACAGGGCCAGCGCAGCCTGCGGCAGCGGCTACAGTGCACGCCACCACATCGGCGAAACACTACAGAGGACAGTAGAAGTGACTCCTGCAATGGCTCAACAAGGTGCTGCCGGTGTAGCGACAGCAGTGGCGGAAAGTGTGCAGTATCAGGGTCGCAAGGCCAGCCGCCAGGGAAGTGAGCAGCGTCGTCAGGAGATTCTCGACGCGGCCATGCGCATTGTCGTACGCGACGGCGTACGCGGGGTTCGGCACCGGGCGGTGGCGGCGGAAGCCGGCGTGCCGCTGTCGGCCACCACTTACTATTTCAAGGACATCGAAGACCTGCTCACCGACACCTTCGCCCAATACGTGGAGCGCAGCGCCGCGTACATGGCCAAGCTGTGGGCCAGCACCGAGGAACTGCTGCGCAACATCATGGCGCGCAACGATGGCAGCCCGGCGTCCCGCGCCCAGCTGGCCGACGAAATCGCGCGCATGACTGCCGAGTACGTGCACCGCCAGCTGCTCACCCGCCGCGACTACCTGATGGCCGAGCAGGCTTTCCGCCAGGAAGCGCTGCTCAGCCCACGGCTGGCAAAACTGGTTACCTCGCACCAGCAGATCCTGCTGCAGGGCACCTGCCAGCTGCTGCAGGTGCTGGGCTCGCGCGAGCCGCACCAGGATGCCAAGGTGTTGACGGCCATCATCGGCCGCATGGAATATCAGGGCCTGCTCGACAGCCAGGCACCCATGGCCGATGACGAGATGCTGGCGATCCTCACCCGCTACATGCACCTGGTCCTGGCTTCGGCCTGACCCCAGGCGCAGGAATGCGCCTGTCCCCACCGCCCAAGGAGTGCTTGATGAAAGCCTGGCGCCTGTTGCTCATCGCCCTGTGGTCGCTGTTGCTCAGCGGCTGCCTGGTCAGCTTCAAGGACCCGCTGCCGCCCAGCCAGGCCGCGCCAGCCGGGCTGGTGGGGCACTGGGTGAGCCGGACCGCGTGGGGCCAGCACCTGGCCCTGGCCATCAAGCGCCAGGACGCCAACCATTACCTTGCCATCAGCACCCCCGCCGGGCAGCCGCGCGATGAGGTAGGCTTCACCGTGGCCGGCCATGGCAGCCGCTGGTACGCCTCGGCGCGAATGCCGGCCGATTATGGCGGTCAGTATGCCCTGGTAGGCTTCGAGCTGGCCGACGACGGCGCGCTGGTGGTCTATAACCTCGATGTCGAGCGCATCCAGCAGGCCATTGCCCAGCACGCGCTGAGCGGCGCCGGGCTGGACACCCCGCAAGGCGAGGGCGTGCGGGTGGACAGCGGGCTGGACCAGGTCTTCGCTTACCTGGACGACCCGGCCAACTCCGACGTGTTCGTCGAAATAGCCCGCTATACCCGGGCCAAGTCAAAACCGCAGTAATAGCAAGGAGTCGCCGGTGGACGATTATCAGCAGACGATTCGCGGCCTTTCCGACCGTATCGTGTTGGCCCAGGCACCCATCCGCGTGCTGGACGCGGTGAAATGGGATGACAGCATCCGCCAGGATTTCCTCAAGGCCAAGGGCAAGGCCATGCCCGCCGTGGACCGCGCCTACTACCAGAACCGCCCGCTGTCGTTCGACTCCAGTGCGGTGAAGCTGGAATTCCAGAACATCGAGCGCGACATCACCCGCCAGCTGGGGCAGTTCAACCCGGTGGGCCAGATCATGCGGCGCATGTGCAAGGAATACCGCATGGTGGTGCGCATGCTCGAAGCGCGCGGCACCGAGGATTTCGGCCTGATTTCCCAGGAGCTTTACGGCGCCGCCTCCGATGCCTTCCACGCCGGTGACCCGACCCTGGCCGACCTGGGCCTGATGCTGTCGGACTACCTGAACAACATCGACGGCCGGGGCGACCTCAAGGACGAGCCCAAGACCCTCACCGCCAAGGACGCCGTGGGCATGCTGCAAAGCCGCCTGAACCGCACCTTCGGCGAGGCCGAGGAAACCATCCGGGTGTTCGAGTCCGACGGCATCGTCGCCGACGCCGCGGCAGGCGCCGACTACATCAAGATCCGCAGCGACGCGATGTTCAACGAGCGCGACGTACGCGCCCTGGAAGTGCACGAAGGCCTGGTGCACGTGGGCACCACCCTCAACGGCCTGAACCAGCCGATCTGCACCTTCCTGTCCAAGGGGCCGCCCTCGTCGACCGTGACCCAGGAAGGCCTGGCGATCCTGATGGAAGTGATTGCCTTCGCCTCCTACCCCAGCCGCCTGCGCAAGCTGACCAACCGCACCCGCGCCATCCACATGGTGGAGGAGGGCGCCGACTTCCTGCAGATCTTCGACTTCTTCCGCGAGCAGGGCTTCGGCCTGCCGGAAAGCTACGGCAACGCCAGCCGCGTGTTCCGTGGCTCCACGCCCACCGGCCTGCCCTTCACCAAGGACCTGTCGTACCTGAAGGGCTTCATCATGGTCTACAACTACATCCAGTTGGCGGTGCGCAAGGGCAAGCTGGAGCAGATCCCGCTGCTGTTCTGCGGCAAGACCACCCTGGAAGACATGCGCACCCTGCGCCAGCTGGTGGACGAAGGCCTGGTGACGCCGCCCAAATACCTGCCCGAGCAGTTCCGCGACCTCAACGCGCTGTCGGCGTGGATGTGCTTCTCCAACTTCCTCAACCACCTGAGCCTGGATCGCATTGAAGCGGACTATTCGAACATTCTGTAGCGGCCTGGTGGCGCTGGCGCTGCTGGCCGGTTGCAGCAGCCTGCTGTTCTACCCGGAAAAGGGCCAGCCGTTCGCCCCCGACAAGGCCGGCCTGGCCTACCGCGACGTGACCCTGACCGCCGCCGACGGCACCCGCCTGCACGGCTGGTGGCTGCCGGCCAAGCCTGGCGTGGCGGTGAAAGGCACGGTGCTGCACCTGCACGGCAACGGCGGCAACATGGCCTGGCACCTGGGTGGCAGTTGGTGGTTGCCGGAGCAGGGCTATCAGGTGCTGCTGCTGGACTACCGTGGCTACGGCCTGTCCCAGGGCGAGCCGAGCCTGCCGGCCATCTACCAGGACATCGACGCAGCGTTCAAGTGGCTGGACCAGCAGCCCGAGGTGCAGGGCAAACCCCTGGTGCTGCTGGGCCAGAGCCTGGGCGGCGCCATGGGCGTGCACTACCTGGCCAGCCACCCGCAACAGCTCAAGCGCCTGCAGGCGCTGGTGTTCGACGGCGTGCCGTCGAGCTACCGCGGGGTGGGGCAATTCGCCCTCAGCACTTCGTGGCTGACCTGGCCGCTGCAGGTGCCGTTGTCGTGGCTGGTGCCGGACGGCGACAGCGCGATCTACTCCATCGCGGCGCTCAAGGGCACGCCGATGCTGTTTTACCAGAGCATGGACGACCCCATCGTGCCCCTGGCCAACGGCCTGGAACTGTACAAGCACGCGCCACCCCCGCGGGTGCTGCAACTGACCCGTGGTGGGCACGTGCAGACCTTCGCCGACCCCACCTGGCGTACCGTGATGATCCGCTTCCTGCAAGACCCGCAACACTTCAACGGCCTGCGCCGCCTGGGCGAAGTGCCCAACTACCCCGAACAACAAGAGCCGCCCCATGAGTGACGAACGCAACGCCATCCCGATGATCCTGACCGGCATCGGCAGTATTTTCGTCACTGTTGGGTGCTTGTGGTACTACGGCTACCTGCACTTCGCCAAGCCTGAGGACGCCTTGCTGTTGAGTGACTTCACCATGCTCAAGACCATTCCTGGCGAGGATTACAAGGTCTCGGCTACGCCGGCCAATGAAGTGGCGCAGTGTATTGATGGGGTGTTGGTGTTGTTTGATACCCAGCAGAAGGGTTTGAGTGGGGTGTTGGTCAACAGTCAGAAGCAAGCCGTGCACTGCGCGCAAGCCGCGCCGTAGCCGCTGCCGCTGCCACGCCGCGGACCGCCTTTGATCTTGATCCCGTGCGGCCTTTGATCTTGATTGTGTGCCCCGTAAAGCGCCAGGGCCGACTGGAGGCGTTGACCGAGCGGTCCCTGGCGTAGCCGGGGAAGACGGAACCGGAGGCGCTTCTATTCCGGGCCGTCGTCCGCTTGGGCGACGCCGGAGGGAGGGGACCCGCAGCGAAGCGTAGGGACCAAGCAGGGGCAAGCCTTTTTTGCTTACTTTTTGTGGCGTTTGACAAAAAGTGAGCCGGCGTAAGGCCGGAAAGGTGATTCTGCATCACCCTTGGTATTGGATATGTGCATGGCTTTCGAATCTCGCTTCTGAGGGATTCGGACATATCCATTTTCGCGGTGCGACCACCGACCGTTTCGGCCTTACGCCGAGTAACTTTTTGGCAGTCGCCCCAAAAAGTCACCAAAAAGGGCTTGCCCCTGCTTGGGCCCTACGCTTCGCTACGGGTCCCCTCCTTCCGGCGCCGCTCAACGGGCAGACGGCACCCGCTATAGAAGCCTGCGGGTTACCGTCTCTTCGGCCTGCGGCCTCGGCCCTTCGGGCAGCCCGTTGAGCGACGCCTCCAGTCGGCCCGGGCGCTTTACGGGGCATACAATCAAGATCAAGAGCCAGATCAAAAGCCAGATCAAAATCAAGATCAACGGCCAGATCAAAAGCAGATCAAAAGCAGATCAAAACCGGGCGGCTCCCGCTGTTTCGTGGATTGCGTTACCATTCGGACACATTTTTACATGGTGGCCACCACGGTAGTGCCATCATCGCCTTCCCCGGAAAAGGAGTTCTGCGCCCATGATCGTCGGCATCGACCTTGGCACCACCCACAGCCTGATCGCCGTCTGGCGCGGCGACACCACGGAACTGGTGCCCAACGCCCTGGGCAGCGTGCTCACCCCAAGCGTGGTTGGCCTGGACGACGAAGGCCGGGTGCTGGTGGGGCAGGCCGCGAAAGAGCGCCTGCATACCCATCGCGCCAGGACCGCGGCGCTGTTCAAGCGCCACATGGGCAGCGCCCAGGAAGTACGCCTGGGCGAGCGCCAGTTTCGTCCCGAGGAGCTGTCGGCCCTGGTGCTCAAGAGCCTCAAGGAAGACGTGGAGCGCGCCTTCGGCGAGCCGGTCACCGAGGCGGTGATCAGCGTGCCGGCCTATTTCAGCGACGCCCAGCGCAAGGCCACGCGCATCGCCGGCGAGCTGGCGGGGCTGAAGGTGGACAAGCTGATCAACGAACCCACCGCCGCCGCGCTCGCCTATGGCCTGCACCAGAAGGACAAGGAAACCTCGTTCCTGATCTTCGACCTGGGTGGCGGCACCTTCGACGTGTCGATCCTGGAGCTGTTCGACGGGGTCATGGAGGTGCGCGCCAGCGCCGGTGACAACTTCCTTGGCGGCGAGGATTTCGACAGCCTGCTGGTGGAGCACTTCGTGCGCCAGCACGCCGACCTGCCGCCCCTGGAAAACGTGCGCCAGGCCCTGCGCCGCGAAGCCGAACGGGTGCGCAAGAGCCTGGGCCAGCAGGCCAGCAGCGACTTCGTGCTGCGCCTGGGCGGCCGTGAATGGCTGCACACCATCACCCAGGAGCAGCTCGCCGACCTTTACGCGCCGTTGCTTGAGCGCCTGCGTGCGCCCATCGAGCGCGCCCTGCGCGATGCGCGCATTCGTGTCAGCGACCTTGACGAAGTGCTGCTGGTGGGCGGCACCACGCGCATGCCGCTGGTGCGCAAGCTGGCCGCCGGGCTGTTCGGCCGCTTCCCTTCCATCACCCTCAACCCCGACGAAGTGGTGGCCCACGGCGCTGCCGTGCAGGCTGCGCTGAAGGCGCGTTCGGCGGCGCTGGAAGAGGTGGTGCTCACCGACGTCTGTTCCTACACGCTGGGCATCGAAGTGTCGCAAACCATGGGTCAGCGCCAGGAAGCCGGGCACTACCTGCCCATCATCGAGCGCAACAGCGTGGTGCCGGTCAGCCGGGTGAAGACCGTCAACACCCTCACCGACAACCAGGAACACGTGCTGGTGAAGATCTTCCAGGGCGAGAGCCGCCTGGTGAAGGACAACGTGGCACTGGGCGAACTGGACATCCCGGTGCCCAAGCGCAAGGCCGGCGAAGTGACCCTGGACGTGCGCTTTACCTACGACAACAACGGCATTCTCGAGGCCCAGGTGAGCATCCCGCTGACCGGCGAGCAGCATGCCCTGGTGATCGAGAACAACCCCGGCGTCCTCAGCCCCGAGGAAATCCAGCAGCGCCTGCAGGCCCTGTCGCAGCTCAAGGTGCACCCGCGCGACCAGCAGGTGAACACCGTGCTGGTGGCGCGCCTGGAGCGCCTGTACCAGGAAAGCCTGGGTGACATGCGCCAGCAGATCAACCACTGGGCCAGCCAGTTCCAGCAGGTGCTCGACACCCAGGACGAACGCCAGATTCGCGAAGTGCGCCATGACCTCACCGAGCGCCTGAGCGAAGTCGACCGGGGCCTGTGGCAATGAGCGAGGTCTACCAGGATTGCTGGCAGGTGCTGCAACTGGACGACCAGGCCGACGAGCGCAGCATCAAGCGCCAGTACGCGCGGTTGCTCAAGGTGCACCGCCCCGACGAGGATGCCGAAGCCTTCCAGCGCCTGCGCGAGGCCTACGAACGTGCCCTGCAGCTGGCACGTTGGCGCGATGAAAGCGATGACGATGCGCACGAACAGGACGCCGTGTGGGTACAGCCCCCGGTGCAGGAACACCCCGAGCCAAGCGTGGCCGTGCCGACCATGGCCGTCGTCGAGCCAGCGCCGTCGGCCGACGTGCAGGCCCACGGCCTGCTGCTTGACCTGACCCCGCACAACCTCGCCGAGCGTTGGCAACAGGCGCTGCAACTAGGCTGCGACCAGGCCTTTGAGCAACGCCTGGCCGAACGCTGCCTGGACGCCCCCCACGCCGAGGCGGCGTTGCTGGACTGGGGCATCAGCCAACGCCAGTGGCTCACGCCCTTCCAGCAGGTGCGCCTGACCCCGTCCCAGCAGCAGGCGCTGGTGCGTTCGCTGATGGTGCGCCACTGCCAGGCCCTGGGCCACAGCCTGCAGGCGGGTGACGAGCGGCCGTTCATGGACGCCCTGACCCACTTGGCGCAGCAACCGTGGCTGGCCGCCTTCGACCGGCGCCTGGACCTGCAGGCCATGGTGCTGGAGCTGCTGGACGACGACCCGGACATCAGCGGCGCGCTGTTCGAACGGGTGTGCCGGCTGTTCGGCTGGGACCAGGCCAAGGGCATTATTCCCGAGCCGCAGTGGCGCTGGCACCGCCTGGTGGAGCGTTGTGAGCAGCAGGCCTGGTACCAGCAGCTGCAAGCCATGGCCACCGATACCCGGCAGTCGGCGAGCGCGGCGCAAAAGGCCGCGTTGCTGCTGCTGACGCCGCTCACCCTGTGGCAGCAATACCAGTGGGTGCGCACCTTCGAACACGCCGACTGGCAGGCCTGCCATGACCTGTCGATGAAGTTCGCCTACCAGTACCCGCAACTGCTCGAGCGCCTGCCGTCGGGCGACCCGTTCTTCTGGCGGCGGCTGATGCCGCGGCCGTTCGAGACCCGGCAGCTGCCCAAGGTCTGGGGTGGCGCCATGCTGGTCCTGGCGCTCGGCCATCTGGCCGGCAAGACCAGCCTGCAGGGCTGGTGGGAACAGGTGGTGGCCAGCGCGTTCGTGAGCTTGATCGTGGTGTGGATCGTGCGCTTCGTCATGGGCCTGTGGGCGCGCTTCAGCCATGAACTGCTGGCCCCCGACCTGTGGCTGAGCGGGTGGCTGCCCAAGCGCCTGGACCCGCAACGTCAGGCGCTGCTGATCCGCCATGGCGTGCCGTGGCTGGCGGTGACGGGCTGGGTGGGGCTGAACCTGGGAATACTGGGAGTGGCGGGGTGGCTGGCGCTGAGCGTGCGCCAATGGCTCAAGCCGGATGCCGAGGCCTTGGCCCCGGATTGGCGCAAGCCGTGGCAGGCGGTGGTGCGGGTGTTCGACTGGGATACCTGGCAGTGGGTGACGGCGCTGGTGATGATCGCCGTGATTGCCAGCGCCCAGTTGCTGCACCCGGGCTTCCCGTTGACCACGGGTTTCACGCCCAAGCCCTGACGGGCCGGCTGGCAGGCGCCAGGGGCGCCGCCAGCCTTGCCAGCGTCAGTTGCTGGAGCTGACCGAGTTGCGCGGGGCAATCGGCTGGTTGTCGTTGGAAATGGTCACTTCCACGCGACGGTTCATGGCCCGGCCCGAGACGCTGCCGTTGTCGGCCACCGGGTATTCCTTGCCGTAACCCTGGGACACCACGCGGCTTGGGTCTACGCCCATTTTCACCAGCGCGGTGCTCACCGAACCGGCGCGGCGGTCGGACAGGCTCTGGTTGTAGGCCGCCGAACCGGTGCTGTCGGTGTAGCCCTCGACGATCACCTTGCGGTCAGGGTTTTCCTGGAGGAATTGCGCCAGCTTGTTCACGTTCACCAGGCCGCTGGACTTCAGCCCGGCCTTGTTCACGTCGAACAGCACGTCGCCGAAGGTGACCACGGTGCCGCGGTCGGTCTGCTTGGCGTTGAGGCTGTCCTGCAGTTTCTTGATCTGCGCGTCACGGGCATCCAGGCGCGCCTGGGTGCGCTGGGCCGCGGCGTTCTTCAGGTTGGCCTCGGCAGTGCGCAGGGCGATGGTCTGCTTGGCCAGCTCCACGCGCTGGTTGGTCAGGTAGGCCAACTGGTCCACATCGCGGCTGTCGTCATGGTTGAGGAAGGCCTTGTCGGCCTTGTCCATGTAGTCCGAGGCGTCCTTGGTTTCCAGCGCTGCCACCTGGCTGGCCTGCGGGTTGCTTTGCAGGGCCTGGAAGTTGCTGCGGGCCGACTCAAGGTTGGGGTTGGGTTTGGTGGCGCAGGCGGCCAGGGCAACGCTGGCGGCCAGCAGGGCAGGGATCATCAAATGTTTACGCATGGTGTTCATCCTTTAATCGAATACGGGTGACGACGGCTGGGCCACGGCTCACGGCTGCTGCGTATTGCGCATGCCTTCTTCACGCACGTCCTGGACCCCTGCACGGGCATCCTGCACGGCCTTCTGCGCCTTGGCGGCCTGGGCCTTGCGTTCGGCCACGCGGGCGTCCCACTCGGCCTGTTCGGCGAGCATCCGCGCTTCGGTGTAGTGCTTGTCATGCATGGCCATCTCGGCCTGCTTGAACTTGTCCTGGGCGGACTTCATTTCCACTGCGGCGTACTCGGTGCCGCCGGCGCTGACCGCGCTGTTCACCGCCGATTGGGTGACCGCGTACTGCTCGGTAGGGGGCTTGCCTGCGCAACCGGCGAGGATGAAGCTGGTGCCGATGGCCAGGGCCGCCAGTTTCAGCCCACGCAGGTGATTGAGAGGTTTGGCTGTGCTGGTATTCATGGTGTCAACTCCATTGGAAAACTCCTGAAAAACTTCACCCATGACAGATCTTCCTTGCGGGCCCCAACTGCTAGGCCTGAGCCACATGATCGAAGGGTCTTCTGTGATGGCTTATTGGTTCGGACCGAACCGATTTTTAATTGGTTCACTCGAATTTGGTGAAGATCAGGAAATTCCTGACGCAGCAGACAGGATGCTTTCACCTGCCGCGCAAACCCCGTAGCCGCTGCCGAAGGCTGCGCTGGCCATAAGCCTCACAGGAGAGGTGCAGTGTGGGGAAGGGCCCGCGCAGCCTGGCGGCAGCGGCTACAGGCTGCCCCGGATGCGCGGGAGAGCGTCAGTGCTGCGGTTCGTCGGCCTTGGCCGCCAGATCATGCAGGTAGCGCCGCGACAGCGCCAGAAAACGCGGGGTAGGGCCGACATCTTCGTACAACGGGTCGCCTTCCTCGTCGGTAGCGATCACCTTCTGCCCCTTGATATACGGGAAGCTGGTTTCCAGTTCTTCCAGGGCTGCGCCAATCAACTCGCCCAGCAGTTCCTCGGGGTGGTGCTTGGGGTACATCTCGGTGATGGCCGCCAGGCGCGCCGCCGATTCCATGTCCAGCTGAATGTTGTAGCGGGTGGGGCTCAGGCGGCCCTTGGCGTTCTGTTCCCAGTGTTGTGCAAGCTCGCGGATTTTCATGTCGACCTCTTTCATCAGTCCATAGGTTGAGCGTAGCCCCGATCGGCCTTTTGAACATGGCCGGTCAATGCCCTTGTCAGAACCGAGCCCGCTGTGCACTCTTGGGGATAGAGCGGTTTTTCCTGTGCTTGTTCACTCGCATGGCCACAAACCCCCGCGATGGACGGCACGCCAAGAACAATCAAGGAGACTGTGCCAATGACCGAGATCGATGCGCGCCTGCGCGAAGATGTTCACCTGTTGGGCGAGTTGCTCGGCAACACCATTCGCGAGCAATACGGCGAGGCGTTCCTGGACACCATCGAGCGCATCCGCGCCGACGCCAAGGCCGACCGCCGCAGTGGCCCCGACAGCGGCAAGACCGCCACCGAACAACTGAGCTCGCGCCTCAACGACCTCGACGAGCAGGAACTGCTGCCCGTGGCACGGGCCTTCAACCAGTTCCTCAACCTGGCCAACATCGCCGAGCAGTACCAGCTGATCCGCCGCCGCGACGACGACCAGCCGCCGCCGTTCGAGAACGTGGTGCTGCCGCAACTGCTCGAACGCCTCAAGCAGGCCGGCCACAGTGGCGAATCCCTGGCCCGCCAGGTGGGGCGCCTGGACATCGAACTGGTGCTGACCGCGCACCCCACCGAGGTGGCGCGCCGCACGCTGATCCAGAAATACGACGCCATTGCCGCGCAACTGGCCGCCCAGGACCACCGCGACCTCACCGCTGCCGAGCGCGAGGGCATCCGCCAGCGCCTGCAGCGGCTGATCGCCGAGGCCTGGCACACCGAGGAAATCCGCCGCACCCGGCCCACGCCGGTGGACGAGGCCAAGTGGGGCTTCGCGGTCATTGAGCACTCGCTGTGGCACGCCATTCCGCACCACCTGCGCAAGGTCGACCAGGCGCTGCACGCCGCCACCGGCCTGCACCTGCCGCTGGAGGCGGCGCCTGTGCGCTTCGCCTCATGGATGGGCGGCGACCGCGATGGCAACCCCAACGTCACCGCGCCGGTCACCCGCGAAGTGTTGCTGCTGGCGCGCTGGATGGCCGCCGACCTGTTCCTGCGCGACGTCGACCACCTGGCCGGCGAGCTGTCCATGCAGCAGGCCAGCGCCGCCCTGCGCGAAGCCGTGGGCGACACCGCCGAGCCCTACCGCACCCTGCTCAAGCAACTGCGCGAGCGCCTGCGCGCCACCCGCAATTGGGCCCACGCCTCGCTGGCCCAGCCGCAGCCGGCCAGCGCCGAGGTGCTGAGCAACAACCGCGAACTGCTGGAACCGCTGCAGTTGTGCTTCCAGTCCCTGCACGAATGCGGCATGGGCGTGATCGCCGACGGCCCGTTGCTGGATTGCCTGCGCCGCGCGGTTACCTTCGGCCTGTTCCTGGTGCGCCTGGACGTGCGCCAGGACTCGGCCCGGCACACCGCGGCCATGAGTGAGATCACCGACTACCTGGGCCTGGGCCGCTACGCCGACTGGGACGAAGAGGCGCGCATCACCTTCCTGCTGCACGAGCTGGGCAACCGCCGGCCGCTGCTGCCGGCGCATTTCAAGCCGGCGGCGGAAACCGCCGAAGTGCTGGCCACCTGCCGGGAAATCGCGGCGGCCCCGGCGGCCTCCCTGGGCTCCTACGTGATCTCCATGGCCGGCGCCGCCTCCGACGTGCTGGCCGTGCAACTGCTGCTCAAGGAAGCCGGGGTACTGCGGCCCATGCGCGTGGTGCCGCTGTTCGAGACCCTGGCCGACCTGGACAACGCCGGCCCGGTGATCGAGCGCCTGCTGCACCTGCCCGGCTACCGCACGCGCCTGCACGGCCCGCAGGAGGTGATGATCGGCTACTCCGACTCGGCCAAGGACGCCGGCACCACCGCCGCCGCCTGGGCCCAGTACCGCGCGCAGGAAAACCTGGTGCGCATCTGCCACGCGCAGAACGTCGAGCTGGTGCTGTTCCACGGCCGCGGCGGCACCGTGGGCCGTGGCGGCGGCCCGGCCCACGCGGCCATCCTGTCGCAGCCCCCGGGGTCGGTGAACGGCCGCTTCCGCACCACCGAACAGGGCGAGATGATCCGCTTCAAGTTCGGCCTGCCGGACATCGCCGAGCAGAACCTCAACCTCTACCTGGCCGCCGTGCTGGAGGCCACGCTGCTGCCGCCACCGCCACCGGAGCCGGCCTGGCGCGCGCTGATGGACGAACTGGCCGCCGACGGCGTCAAGGCCTACCGCGACGTGGTGCGCGAGAACCCGCAGTTCGTCGAGTACTTCCGCCAGTCCACCCCCGAACAGGAGCTGGGCCGCCTGCCCCTGGGCAGTCGCCCGGCCAAGCGCCGCCAGGGCGGCATCGAGAGCCTGCGGGCCATCCCGTGGATCTTCGGCTGGACCCAGACGCGGCTGATGCTGCCAGCCTGGCTGGGCTGGGAAGCGGCCCTGAACAAGGCCCTGGAGCGCGGCGAAGGGCCGCTGCTGGCGACCATGCGCGAGCAGTGGCCGTTCTTCCGCACGCGCATCGACATGCTGGAAATGGTGCTGGCCAAGGCCGACGCCGACATCGCCCGTTTCTATGACGAACGCCTGGTGCAGGATTCCCTGAAACCCCTGGGGGTGAGCCTGCGCGACCTATTGTCGCAGGCGTGCAAGGTGGTGCTCGGCCTCACCGGCCAAACCCAGTTGCTGGCCCACAGCCCCGAGACGCTGAAATTCATCAGCCTGCGCAACACCTACCTCGACCCGCTGCACCTGCTGCAGGCCGAGCTGCTGGCCCGTTCGCGCAGCCAGGAGGCGGCGCAGGACAGCCCTCTGGAACAGGCGTTGCTGGTCACCGTGGCGGGTATTGCCGCCGGTCTGCGCAACACCGGCTGAGGCTGGCGCAGGTGCCCTGGCGCGTCCACTATCTGTGGGGGGAGCGCGCCAGGCGGCGGCCCCGGCTGGCAACCGGTCACGGTTGCACCGGGCGCCACCTTCCGGGGGCGTGCGCATGGGACGCAGGTTGTTCCTGCTTTGGACGGCTTGTGTGGCTTTGAGCCGCTGTGTATCTTGGTCAGCCTTTTGGCCGTTTTTGTGGCCACCAACCGATTTTGGGATTGGCTTCAGGCAGTTAGCTGCGCTGGGGCGGGTCTGACGATTTCCATATAAAAAGTTGAGGAGCATATCGATGCGCGTGATTCTGCTGGGAGCTCCCGGGGCCGGCAAAGGTACTCAGGCAAAGTTCATCACCGAAAAGTTCGGTATTCCGCAAATCTCCACCGGCGACATGCTGCGTGCCGCCGTTAAAGCCGGCACCGAGCTGGGCATCAAGGCCAAGAGCGTGATGGACGCCGGCGGCCTGGTCTCCGACGACCTGATCATCGCCCTGGTCAAAGAGCGTATTGCCCAGGCCGACTGCGCCAACGGCTTCCTCTTCGACGGCTTCCCGCGCACCATTCCCCAGGCCGAAGCCCTGGTGAGCGCAGGCGTTGAGCTGGACCACGTGGTTGAGATCGCGGTCAAGGACGAAGAAATCGTCCAGCGTATCGCCGGCCGCCGTGTCCACGAAGGCTCGGGCCGCGTCTACCACATCGTCTACAACCCGCCGAAAGTGGCTGGCAAGGACGACGAGACCGGTGAAGAGCTGGTCCAGCGCAAGGACGATACCGAAGAGACCGTGCGTCATCGCCTGTCCGTGTACCACGCGCAGACCGAGCCGCTGGTGGCCTTCTACCAGAAGCTGTCCGCTGCCCAAGGCAAGCCGGTCTACAGCCACATCGAAGGCGTGGGTTCGGTAGACTCCATCACCGCCAAGGTGCTGGCTGCCCTGAGCTGATCGAATCATTCGATCACCGACGGCCCGCTTGCGGGCCGTTGACGTTTATAATGCTGCACTTTTTTCTGATGGATTCGCGCAATGACCACCTTGCTGGCCCTGGATACCGCTACCGAAGCCTGCTCTGTCGCCCTGCTGCATGATGGCAAGGTGCTGAGCCACTACGAGGTCATCCCGCGCCTGCACGCGCAAAAGCTGCTGCCCATGATCCAGGCGCTGCTGGGCGAGGCGGGCATTGGCCTGTCGGCCGTGGACGCCATCGCCTTTGGCCGTGGCCCGGGCGCCTTTACCGGCGTGCGCATCGCCATTGGCGTGGTCCAGGGCCTGGCCTTCGGCCTCGACCGTCCGGTGCTGCCGGTGTCCAACCTGGCCCTGCTGGCCCAGCGCGCGCTGCGTGAACAGGGCGCCCGGCAGGTAGCCGCGGCCATCGACGCGCGCATGGACGAGGTGTACTGGGGTTGCTACCAGGCCGACGGCGGCGAAATGAAGCTGGTGGGCGCCGAGGCGGTGCTGGCACCCGAGTTGGTGACGCTGCCGGCCGGTGCCCAGGGCGACTGGTACGGCGCCGGCACGGGCTGGGGCTACGGCGAGCGCTTGGCCGTGAAAGCGTCGGCCTGCGACGCCACGCTGCTGCCGCACGCGCTGGACCTGCTGACCCTGGCGCAAGGTGGCTGGGCCCGTGGCGAGGCCGTTGCCGCCGACCTGGCGCAGCCGGTGTACCTGCGTGACAAAGTGGCCACGCCAAAAGCTCGTTGACCGACGAATGGCGCCGCTAACTGTTGGTTTTACCGGCAGTTCATCGGGTATCTGCGGCATAGATGAAACCTTTTGCGCGAACTGTGCTCTAGTTATCACTAGGGCATTTGCTTACCCGCATCAGTGCCGCTAAATTGCCATCATTGGTCCAGAGTAAGCAGTCATGCGCGTAGACGGTTTTTCGTCGAGTTCCTACCCAGTCAAACGCAAGCCCCGCAAGGCGCTGGCGCAGGCCGATGACGCCGAAGACCTGGAAGGCGACTTCGAGGTGCAGCCGTCTGCCCAGCGCAGCGCCCCACGTGGCGGCGCAGTCAGCAACCTGCCGGCGCGCCCGCAGGACATGATCTTCCACCGCTCCATGAGCCGCCGGGTGGCCACCGCCCTGAGCAGCTACCTCACCACCGCCACCTTCGTGGAGTGGGACGCGGACGTGCTGGGGCTGGACGTTCATATCTGACTGTGTCCCTGCTGCCGTACTACCTCGGTTGTCCTTCCTGGAGCGAGCTGGCCTGGCGCGACCACCTGTACCCGGCGGATGCCAAGCCTACTGAATTCCTGCAGCTGTACGGCCAGGTCTTCAACGCTGTGGAAGGCAATACCACCTTCTATGCCCAGCCTGCCCCCGCCACCGTAGCGAAGTGGGCCGCCAGCATGCCCGAACACCTGCGCTTCACCGCCAAGTTCCCGCGGGAAATCAGCCACGGCGGCGACCTGCGCGACCTGCTGCCCGCCGCTGAATCCTTCGTGCAACTGCTCAAGCCCCTGGGCGGCCGCGTGGCGCCATTCTGGCTGCAACTGCCGGCCACCTTCGGCCCGCAGCGCCTGGCCGAACTGGTGGCGTTCATCGACGAGTTGCAGCAGCCGGTGGCCGTGGAAGTGCGCCACCCGGCGTTCTTTGCCCGGGGTGACGAGGAGCGGGTGCTCAACCGCCTGCTGATGGGGCGCCAGGTGGAGCGTATTTGCCTGGACCCGCGCGCACTGTTCAGCTGCACCGACCAGAGCGCCGCCGTGCTTGACGCCCAGGCGAAGAAACCCAAGGTGCCACCGCGGCCCACGGCGTTCAGCCAGTGCCCGCAGGTGCGTTTCATCGGCCACCCGAACCTGCCGGCAAATGACAGCTTCCTGGTGCCCTGGGTGGGCAAGGTCGCCGAATGGATCGAGGAAGGGCGCACGCCCTACATCTTCCTGCACACTTCCGACAACCACCGCGCGCCCCTGCTGGCGCGGCGCTTCCATGAACAGCTGATGCAGCGCCTGCCTGGCCTGCCGGCCCTGCCCGAACACCCGCGCGAGCCGGTGGCGGAGCAATTGGGCCTGCTGTAACCGCTCGTTTTTCCGTAGCAGTGGCCACAGGCCGCGTCCCAAACGCAACACGCGGTGTGGCCGGACGCAGCCTTCGGCAGCTGCTACGGGTTATGGGTGTTCGGGGTTGAGGCCTTCGATGGCCGCGTTTACCAGGGGCCGGGCCATTTCCACCAGGTGGTACACCGCCATGCCTTGATGGCGTTCGTGGCCGTGAAGGCCGTCGGCGTGTTCGTAGGCAGTGCTGGCGATGCAGTCGAGCAGGTGCGCGGCGTGCATCAGGACTTCTTCGGTGGGGAGGCTGGGGTGGACGGTGAAGATGGGTTGGTTTTTCGGTGGGGCGGGCACTAAATCTGACATATCAACTTCCTATTGATGAGTTGGCGCTGCCAGTATTCGGTCTCACACGAATGGTGGCGGCTGCGTACAGGGTGAGAGCACCGGTCAATAGGCAACCCGGCCAGACAAAGTCTGCCCGTACACAACCGCCGTAGACAGTTTGCAGAGGTTTTCAGACCCGTGCAAAACAGTTTCTGTGCGTGTGCAACCTAATGACCATTCGGGCTCTCACACCCGGTCACTGATGTGATGCAGCGCCTGCCCGGCCTGCCGGCCCTGCCCGAACACCCGCGCGAACCGGTGGCGGAGCAATTGGGCCTGCTGTAACGCAACACGCGGTGTGGCCGGACGCAGCCTTCGGCAGCTGCTACATCCTGTGGGAGCTGGCTTGCCAGCGAGCTGTTGGGGCCATAAAAGCTCGCTGGCAAGCCAGCTCCCACAAGACAGTTGCTGCTACGGGTTATGGGTGTTCGGGGTTGAGGCCTTCGATGGCCGCGTTTACCAGGGGCCGGGCCATTTCCACCAGGTGGTACACCGCCATGCCTTGATGGCGTTCGCGGCCGTGGAGGCCGTCAGCGTGTTCGTAGGCGGTGCTGGCGATGCAGTCGAGCAGGTGCGCGGCGTGCATCAGGACTTCTTCGGTGGGGAGGCTGGGGTGGACGGTGAAGAGGGGTTGGTTTTTCGGTGGGGCGGGCACTAAATCAGACATTATGTGATCTCGATTGGGGTTTGATGTCCGCCACATTCGCTCTCACACGATTAGGTGGCGGCCGTGCACGGGGTGAGAGCACCGGTAAAACCCCAACCCGGCCAAGCGTGAGCTTGCCCGTACACTGCCGCCATAGAGCATATTGCAGGCGAACAGGCGCCTTGCAAAGCTGTTTGGAGCTTCGTTGGGGTTCATCGGTGCGGGCTCTCACACCCGGTCACTGATGTGCAGTGACGGGGGTAACCTATCCCTGCGGGGGATGAGGTACAACCGTGGGGTTGTTTCAAAAGCTGTCGGCCGGAGGATTTGGGCGGTGCATGTCTTGAGGGTGTTGCTGCCCTTGAGATCGCCCGCCGCCCGCGCGGCGCATCGCGGGCAAGCCCGGCTCCTACATCTGTTTCGGGCCGGTTATGCCAGTGCCATCTGAAGGTCCGCCTTGTTTGTTCGCTGCCGATCTGCGGTGGTGCCATCCAGGCGGTGGTAACGGCCTTGCAGGAAAAATTGGCCCGAAACAAACGGTAGGAGCCGGGCTTGCCCGCGATGCGCCGCGCGGGCGGCGCTCGGTCTAGAGGGCGCTACAAAAACACCGGCATGCGCCCGTCAGCCATCACGCCGCCAAACGCAAATTATTCACCACCAACGGCCGCGCCCACTTGGTGTCGAAGGCGAACTGCTTCTCCTGCTCGGCCAGCGTCTGCGCGTCGTATGGCACATGCTTGTCGGCCAGGTCCCACTCGAACTCGGCGATCGGCAGGAACAGGGATTTAGGCTCAGGCGCTGGGCCCGGCTCGGGCTGCGGCTGGTTGGCGTTCATCACGATAGGGCGCACCCAGCCGTTGTCGAAGTCCAGCTGCTTCTGCTGGTCCACGATTTCTTCAGGCGGGTAGGGCGGCGCGGCCTTCTGCAGCAGGTCGGCTTCAAGCTCCGCCTTGGGCAGGAACAGCGGCTCGGGCGGGGCTATTTCGGTATCCTGCACGTCGCACAGGCGCTGCGAGGTGATCTGCGCCAGCACGTCGCCACCGCCGGCAGGCTCTACCTCAGGGTCCACCGCCTGGTCGGGCAACGCCAGGCTACCCTCGGCCGCATCACCCACCTGGTCCGCCATCGCCTGGGCGAAGAAGTCCGACCACAGGTGGCTGATGCCACCCAATGCCTGGGTGTTCTGGCGGCTGAAGTCGCCGTGGGGCGAAATGTAGCCAATGGAGGTGGTTTGAAGGTTGCTCATGGCACTAAAGGGCGCTGGCTCTGGCAAAATACCTGACATATTCCTTATCGGCCGAATGGGTCGATCTTTAAATTTTTTTGAGTAGTGAATTTTCATGGCAGAGCAGCAAGCGGCGGTATGCATCCGCGTCGAGGCGCACACCAGCGCCCTTGAACCCCAGGCCCAGGCATGGGCCCAGCGCCTGGCGCTGCCGTTGGATGCGCCCGATGCCGAGTTCGCCCTGCAGGCCACCGAGGCCGGGCTGCAACTGCAGCAATTGGGCCCCGACGCGCCGGGCCCGGTGCGCGTGGACTTCGTCGAGGGTGCGGTGGCCCACCGCCGGCTGTTCGGTGGCGGCAGCGGCCAGATGATCGCCAAGGCCGTGGGCATCCAGCAGGGCGTGCGCCCCCGCGTGCTGGACGCCACCGCCGGCCTGGGCAAGGACGCCTTCGTGCTCGCCAGCCTGGGCTGCGAAATGAGCCTGATCGAGCGCCAGCCCATCATTGGCGCCCTGCTGGAAGACGGCCTGGCCCGCGCCCAGGGCGATGCCGAGGTGGGCGCCATCGTCGCCCGCATGCACCTGCTCAAGGGCAACTCCATCGAGCTGATCAGCCAATGGCAGGGGGAGCCGCCCCAGGTCATCTACCTGGACCCGATGTTCCCCCACCGTGAGAAAAGTGCCCTGGTGAAGAAGGAAATGCGCCTGTTCCGCCCGCTGGTGGGCGACGACATGGACGCCCCGGCCCTGCTGGCGGCAGCCCTGGCCCTGGCCACCCACCGGGTGGTGGTGAAGCGCCCGCGCAAGGCACCGTGCATCGAAGGGCCAAAGCCGAGCCACAGCCTGGAAGGCAAATCCAGCCGCTACGACATCTATCCGAAGAAAGCACTGAAATAGTGGGGATTTGCGTCCTACAGACGTAAAGTAGGACGTTTCCTGATTTTTTCGGCGGCGGTTTTTCCGACTTTTTCGCCCGTAGACTTCCCCCTCAAATTCTTGGGGGAGGAAGTACTTCATGGCACATCAACGATCGGCTTTGAGCCGGCCCGCCAGCGGCCTGGCACTGATGTCCTGCTCGTGGCTGGCGTTCGCCGAAGGCGCGCCGGTGCAGCTGGAAAGCGTGCAGGTAGAGGCCGAACGCGAGCGTCAGCAACGCTACAAGGCCGAGCGCTCGGCATCGGGCAAGCTCACCGAGTCGCTGCTGGACACCCCGCAGACCGTCACCGTGGTCGGCGAGCAGGTGATGCGCGAACAGAACGCGCTCAGCCTGCGCCAGGTGTTGTCCAACGTCTCGGGCATTACCTTCGATGCTGGCGAAGGCGGCGGCGGTTCGGGCGACCTGCTCAACATCCGCGGCTTCAACGCCACCAACAACGTGCTGCTCGACGGCCTGCGCGACAGCCCGCAGACCACCCGCAGCGACAGCTTCAACCTGCAGGCGGTGGAGGTCATCAAGGGCCCCAACTCGGTGTTCGGCGGCGCCGGCACCACCGGCGGCACGGTCAACCTGATCAGCAAGACCCCGCAGGCCGGCGCGGCCTTCACCGAACTGGGCGCAGGCCTGGGCACCGACCATTACCGGCGCCTGACCCTCGACACCAACCAGCCGCTGGCCGGGGTGGGCACCGGCAGCGCCGTGCGCCTCAACCTCATGGCCCACGGCAACGACGTGCCCGGCCGCCAGCAGATCGAGCGCGAGCGCTGGGGCCTGGCGCCCTCGGTGCTGCTGGGCCTGGGCGACGACACCCGCCTGACCTTCAGCTACCTGCACCAGCAGGATGACAACCTGCCCGACTATGGCCTGCCCACCTTCAAGGGCAAGCTGATCGAGGGGGTGAAGCGCGACGCCTATTTCGGCTGGCGCAACCTGGACAAGGACCAGATCACCACCGATCGCCTCCGCGCGCTGTTCGAGCATGACTTCAGCGACGCCCTGTCGCTGCAGAACACCCTGCGCTACTCGCGGGTGCAGCGCAGCGGCGTGGTGTCGGCCTCCCACGTCGACCGCGACGGCCTGCCGCCGGGCAAGTACCGGCCTGCAGGGCCACAGGGCTACGGCCGCGAGATCGTCACCGACCAGTGGCTCAACAGCACCCTGCTGACCAGCCGCTTCGACACCTTCGGCATCGGCCACACGCTGGTGACCGGCATGGACCTGTCCTTCGAGCGCTACCGCCGCGACGCCAGCAACCACAACATCCGCAAGCTGGCCGCCGACCACGTGTACGACCTGGCCAACCCGCCAGGCTACTGGGCCGGGCCCACCAGCCGTACCCGCGAAGCCAGCCTGCGCAACCGCCTGCAGACCACCAGCGTCTACGCCCTGGACACCTTGAGCCTGCACCCGCAATGGGACCTGATGCTGGGCCTGCGCCAGGACTGGATCGACGGCAGCAGCCTGGAACGCCAGCCGGACGACAGCCGCACCCAATACGACACCCGCGACGGCTTCCTCAGCCACCGCGCCGGGCTGGTCTACAAGCCGGCGCCCAACGGCCGTATCTACCTGGCCTATGGCAATTCCTTCAACCCGTCCGCCGAAAGCCTGGTCACCGGTGGCTACGGCGTGACCCAGGGCACCCACAAGGTTGATCCGGAAACCAGCCGCACCTGGGAACTGGGCACCAAGTGGGACCTGCTGGCCGGTGGCCTGCAGCTGAACGCGGCGCTGTTCCGCACCCAGAAGGACAACGTGCGCGAGAAGCTTGAAACCGGTGAGTCGCTGCTGGCCGGCCTGCAACGGGTACAAGGCCTGGAACTGGGCGCCACCGGCAACCTCAGCGAACACTGGCAGGTGATTGCCAACTACACCTTCATGCAGAGCGAAACCCTGAAATCCAGGACCAACCCGCGCGCCGAAGGGCAGGCCCTGGCCAATACCCCGCCACGCTCCTTCAGCCTGTGGACCGCCTACCAACTGCCGGGTGACTGGCGCCTGGGCTACGGCCTGCGCCACGTGAGCGAGCGCAACCTGCGTGACGACGCCACCTACAAGGTGGACGGCTACTGGGTGCACCAGGCCATGCTCGGTTACAAGGTAACCAAGGAGCTGGACCTGCAGCTGAACGTCGACAATCTGTTGAACACCCACTACGTGGAGCGTGTACGCACGGTGGAGGGCAACAACAAGCGTTCTTCGGCGATCGAGTATGGGGACGGAAGGTCGGCGGTGCTGTCGGCGGTGTATAAGTTCTAAGGCGAATACATCACTTACGTTGTCTCAAAATCAGTAAAAACTGAAACATGAAGGTGGCTTGATGTATTCTTATCTCAATCTTCCTATTTTTTGAGATAGCGATGCTCAAGCCTCCTCCACAGGCCCTTGGCCCCGCGCAAGCCGCTACTCACCCGGCATTCGCGTTGGCGGCGGCCGACTACCTGGCATTGCACCAACCCTTGGATGACAAAGGCCGGTACCTGCATTTTGACGAGCTTCGCCATCGTTGGCCGCCCACGTTAGTGCCGGTGCTCTGTTGGTCCATGGTCAAGTCGGCCCGCCTGAAGGCTCAGTCACCGCTGCTGCCACTCGACGAACCCGTTCGCTGGGCAGCCTGGATGGCGACTCCGCAAATCCACAAGGCGATCACCCTGGTGGACCAACAGGCCACCAGTGCCGCCTTGGAGTACATGACTGGCCGTATAGGGGAGAAAGCGCATTTCAATTATCTGCTCAATGACCTGATCGAAGACGAAGCGATCAGTAGCAGCCAGTTGGAGGGCGCGGCCACCACGACCCTGGTTGCCAAGGATCTACTTAAACGCAAGCGGTTACCGAGGACGCCTGACGAGCGAATGATCCTGGGTAACTACCGGATGATGAAGTTTGCCTGGGAGCAACGGCGCGCACCGCTGAGCGTGCAGTTGATCGAGCAAATGCACGAGGTGGGTGTTGCGGGCATTGATGATGAAAAGTATGCCCCGGGGCAGTTTCGCAACCACGACCAGGTAGTAGTGCTGGATGGTGATGGCAATGTCGTCCACACTCCACCCCCCGCGCAGGGGTTGGAAACGCGATTGCAGCGGCTGGTCGAGTGGGTCAATGTCGACCCGGTCGGGGTGGAGGCACCGGGCTATCTTCATCCATTGATCCGTGCGATAGCACTGCATTTCGCCATTGGTTTCGAGCACCCCTTCCGGGACGGCAACGGCAGGGTGGCCAGGGCACTGTTTTACTGGTTCATGTTCAAGAGTGACTACTGCGCTTTTCGCTACATTGCCATCAGCGTCTTGCTCAAGAATGCCCCAGTGAAATATGGGCGCTCGTACCTGTGCACGGAAACCGATGACCTGGATCTCACCTACTTCATTGATTACCAATGCGCGGTCATTGTGCGAGCGGTCAGCAGCTTCAGCGAGGCCTATACGCGTAGCCTTGCGGATGCCCAGTCGTTCGAGCATTGGCTCAGGGGCTCAGAGTTGTACGCGCACCTCAATGAGCATCAGCGGGCGGTGCTTCAGGTCGCGCGGTCGGGGTCGGAGCGTGAATTCACCGCGGTTACCGTCAAGGAAAACCTGGGCTGTTCCTACAATACCGCGTCTGCGGCGCTCAATGGCCTGGTTGACCTGGATCTATTCATCAAGAACAAGCGGGGGCGGGAATGGGTGTTTCGCATGGTGGACCAGGCAGCTATCCAGCGAATGTGGACGCGGCCATGATACAGCGACTGTCCTGGTGCAGCTGCCAAGACAGTCACCGTAGCGGCAGCGGTTACAGCGCCGAGAACACCTTCTTCGCCAGGCTGGTAGCCGCCTGAGCCGGGTTCTTGCGGATGCTGGCTTCCTGGTTGGCGATTTCCTTGAACAGGCCGTTCAGCGCCTGTTCGGTCACGTAGCCTTCCAGGTTCGAGTCCTTGCTGTCGATCACGCCCAGGCTGGCGGCCTGGCCGGCGAAGCTGTTGAATTTCTGCGCCAGGCCGACCTTGTCGGTGGCCTGCTTGACGATGGGCAGGAATTTCTCGCGGATCTGTTCGCGGCTGGTCTTGCTCAGGTACTGGGTGGCCGAGTCGTTGCCGCCGGTGAGGATGCCCTTGGCGTCGGTCACGGTCATTTTCTTCACGGCGTCCACCAGCAGCGCCTGGGCTTGCGGCATGGCGGCTTCGGCGGCCTGGTTCATGCTGGTTTCCAGGGCGTCGACCTGGCTACCCATGCCGAATTTCTTCATGGCCTTGGCGGCCTTGCCCAGCTTGCCTGGCAGTTCGATGCGCACGTCCGGGTTGTTGCTGAAGCCGCCGGGGGTGCCCAGCTGCTTGACGGCCACCTGTGCGCCTTGGGTCAGGGCGTCCTTGAGGCCGCCGCTGGCGTCCCCCTGGGACAGGCTGGACAGGTCCAGGGCGAAGGCGTGGGTGCACAGCAGCAGGCCAGCCATCAGGCCGGCGAAGGGGGCGGAACGACGAAGCATGGATGCGTCCTTTTGCGTATTTGAATTAGCGGGCAGGGTTCAGGCGAATGCGCAGGGGCTGCGGATCCTTGCCGTCCAGCTGCACGGTGTGCTGCTCGGTGCTGATAAACAATAGCTGACCCTCGGCCTCGACGCGGGCGCTGACCGCGTAGCGGTGCCCGGGCTGGACCTGCCGGGGGTCGTATTGCAGGTGGAAGGGCAGTGGCACCTGGCCCTTGATGGGGCCGTTCTGGCTGGCCAGCACCTGGGCCGGGGCATCGGCCAGGGAAATGTCCTGCAGGCTCACGCTGAGGGTGGCCGACGGCGGCAGTGCCATGCGTTGCAGGTAGAACACTTCGCCGTCGAGGCTCGCCTGGGGTGCGCTGTCGAAGCTGCTGCAGGCGCCCAGCAGGGCGCTCAACAGGACCAAAGTGAGTTGCTTCATGGGCGGATCTCCGTATCGAATGCAGCGTAGGAGTGCACAGGATACGGATAAACGCCCGGCACTTCAGCTGCCCTGGAAGGCTTCGTCGCTGCGGTGCAGCGCCACCTGGCGAATCGACAGGCGAATTTCGGCGGGCAGCACGCGCTTGGCCGCGCCCTCGGCCAGTTCCCCCAGCTTGTCGTGGAAGCCCAGTTTGCCGGCGGCGTCGCGGGTGACCACGCCCTGGTCGAGCAGGGTCTGGATGAAGTGGCGGAACAGGCTCTTGTCGAAGAATTCCGGCGCGTTGAGCCCGTGCAGGATGGACAGGCGCTGGGCCATGATGGTGCACAGGTCTTCCAGTTCCTCGGCGCTCAGCGCGTGCTGGCCGTTGTTGAGCAGCAGCGCGATGGCCATGTAGAAACGCTGCAAGGTCTGGGCGACGCTGCGCGACAGCAGGGTCAGCAGCACGAACTTGCGCGAGCTGGGCGCCGGGCGCAGGTACACCTGATTCTCGAAGCGCAGCAGGCCCTGCTCGACAAAGGCTTCCAGCCACTGGTCGATCACTGCGTCCAACTCGTCCAGGGACCAGCGAATGAACAGCTCCGACTGCAGGTACGGGTACAGCGCGCGGGTGTAGCGCAGCAGTTGTTCACGGCTCATGCGCGAGCTGCTCTGGAAGAAGCTGGCCAGCAGCGCGGGCAAGGCGAAGATGTGCAGCACGTTGTTGCGGTAGTAGGTCATGAGGACGGCGTTCTGCTCGTCCAGATAGAGGATCTTGCCCAGCGCGTCGCTTTGCTCGGACAGCAGGTCCATGGCCTTGACGTGGTCGATCAGCGCGCGGCCGTCGCCGTCCGGCAAGGTGGTGTGCGGCGAGTAGGGCACCTTGCGCAGCAGCGCCAGGTACAGGTCCAGCACCCGCGCCATGGCCGCATCGTCCAGGGCCAGGCGGGTGGTGGACAGCAGCGCCAGGGCCACCAGGTTCACCGGGTTGACCGCTGCCGCCTCGTTGAGGTGCTGCGCTACCTGCGAGCCCAGGCGGTGGGTGGTTTCATGCAGCCACTGGGGTTTGTATTGCGGGCCCAGGTCCTGCTCGCGCCAGCCTGGCTGCTCGGCGTCGAGGAATTCGGCCAGCTTGATCGGCTCGCCGAAGTTCACCGCCACCTGGCCGAAGCGCTGCTTGAGGGCGCCAATGACCTTGAAGATGTCGAAGATCGACTCCTTCTTCTTGCTGGCGCCACGCAGCTCGCCCAGGTAGGTGCGGCCTTCGAGCACGCGCTCGTAGCCGATGTACACCGGCACGAAGACGATGGGCATGCGCGACGAGCGCAGGAAGCTGCGCAAGGTGATGGCCAGCATGCCGGTCTTGGGTTGCAGCATGCGCCCGGTGCGCGAGCGCCCGCCCTCGACGAAGTATTCGACGGGGAAGCCCTTGGTGAACAGGGTGTGCAGGTATTCGTTGAACACCGCGGTGTACAGAGGGTTGCCCTTGAAGGTGCGGCGCATGAAGAACGCCCCGCCACGGCGCAGCAGGCCGCCGATCACCGGCATGTTGAGGTTGATGCCAGCGGCGATGTGCGGCGGCGTCAGGCCGTTGCGGAACAGCAGGTAGGACAGCAGCAGGTAGTCGATGTGGCTGCGGTGGCACGGCACGTAAATGACTTCGTGGCCGGGGGCGACGTCCTGCACGCCTTCGATGTTGTTGACCTTGATGCCGTCGTAGATCTTGTTCCAGAACCAGCTCAGCACCACTTCCAGGAAGCGGATGGCGGTGTAGGTGTAGTCCGAGGCGATCTCGTTGCCGTAGCGCAGGGCCAGGGCCTCGGCTTTTTCCAGCGGGATGTTCTGCCGTGCAGCTTCTTCGCTGATGGCCTGGCGCACCTGGCTGTCGTGGACCAGGCCCTTGACCAGGTTACGCCGGTGGGAAATATCCGGACCAATGACCGCGGCCTTGAGGTTACGAAAGTGCACCCGAAGGAGGCGCTGGGTCATGCGCAGGGTGCGTTCGTGGTCTTTGTTCTGTGCCACCAGCTCGCGCAAATGAATCGGCGCGGAGAACTGCACGCGGGTCTTGCGGCCCAGGATCAGGATGCTCACGAGCCGGCGCAGACGGCCCGTGACCGCCCAGCTGTCGGCGAACAGCAGCTTCCAGGGGCTGGACTCGCTGGCCGGGGTCTGGCCCCAGAACACGCTGACGGGAATGATTTGTGCATCTTCTTCGGCATTCTGGCTAATGGCCGCGACCAGGCGCTCCAGGGTCGGTGGCGCGCCGCGCTTGTCGTGGCGGCCCAGCCAGTCCGGCTCGGGGGTGAGGTAGAAGAAGGCGGCGGGTTCCAGCAACTGGCCAACGGCGACCGGCAGCACCGGGCGCGGCAGGCCAGCCTTGGTGCACTCGGTGTCCAGCACCGCCAGGTCACTGGCCGACGGCGACTGCAACACGTAGAACACTGGCCGGCTGCGGTCCAGGTTCAGGGTGAAGGACGACTGGTTGATGGTCTCCGAGCGAACCCAGAGGTACAGCAGTCGGCGCAGGGTGCCAAAGGCAAAGCGGCGGAACGGGAAACGGGTCATAAGGCCTGTGCTTGCTTGAAACGGATGCTCGGCACTCTACAGGCTCGATCGTCCGGCAAAAAGCGCCGCCGGCAGAATAATTGTGTCCCATAAATAGAAAAAACGGAGTAGTGCCGATGTCGTCTCGTGAGACAGGAAGCGTCAAGTGGTTCAACGATGCCAAGGGCTATGGCTTTATCCAGCGTGAGGGCGGGGCCGATGTGTTCGTGCATTTCCGCGCCATTCGTGGCGAGGGGCATCGGTCGCTGGTAGAGGGGCAGCAGGTGGAGTATGCGTTGGTGAACGGCCCGAAAGGCCCGCAGGCGGAGGACGTGCAGGGGCTGTGACGGGTAACGCGTGACGTGTAGCCGCTGCCGTAGGCTGCGCTGGCCCTCTGCCGCGCTGGAGATTCCAGTGTGAACAAAGGCCCGCGCAGCCGGCGGCGGCTACAGGTGCGCGTCAGCTGGTACGCCAGGTGATCTGCTCTTCACCGTCAGCGCTGACACGAATCCAGGTGTCGGCGCTTTCTTCACCTTCCTCTTCCACCCAGCTGCCCGGTGCGCAGCGGACTTCCACCTGCAGCGCGGCGAAGGCGGCGCGGGCGCAGGCGATGTCGTCGTCCCACGGCGTCTGGTCGCTTTCCAGGTACAGGCTGTTCCATTTGCCCACGGCCTTGGGCAGCCAGGTCACTGGCACGCTGCCGGCCTTGCACTTCCAGGTCTGGCCCTTCTGCACCCAGTCGCTGCACGGGCCCAGGGCCTCGCCCAGCCACGCGGCGATGGCCTTGTGGTCGACGTCGGCGTCTTTGAGGTAAATCTCGATATCGGGTTGGCGCATGGACGTACTCACTCGGGAATCAGGGTTGCAGCACAAAATAATCGTAACGCATGGACACGGTGACCACGAACGGCCGCGGCTGCTCGATGACCTTTGTGCGACGTTCGGCACTGGCACGCCAGCCATGGGGGGTCATGGCCAGCAGGTTGGCGCGGGACGGGCCGTCGATCAGCTTGATCTTGAAGGTCAGCGTCTCGCTGTGGGCCAGGCTCATGCCATCGGGCACCTGTAGCAGGTGCTTGTCGTCGACGTATTCGCGCACTTCATCGTACAGCTGCTCGCGCAGCTCCATCAGGTGCTCGCGGGTCGGCCCCACGCGCATCAGGCCTCCGCCGGGCACCAGCAGGCGCTTGGCCTCCTGCCAGTCCAGCGGGCTGAACACGCTGGCCAGGAACTGGCAGCTGGCGTCGGGCAGCGGGATGCGCGCCATGCTCGCCACCAGCCAGGTGACGGCCGGGTTGCGCTTGCACGCGCGCTTCACCGCCTCGCGGGAGATGTCCAGGGCATAGCCGTCGGCCTTGGGCAGCGCCTCGGCGATCTGCGCGGTGTAGTAGCCTTCGCCGCAGCCGATGTCCAGCCAGCGGCCGGGCTGGCGCTCGGCGGCCAGTTCCGCCAGGCGCTGGGCCACGGGCGAGTAGTGGCCGGCGTTGAGGAAGTCGCGGCGCGCTTCCACCATGGCCTGGTTGTCACCGGGGTCGCGGCTGTTCTTGTGCTGCACCGGCAGCAGGTTCAGGTAACCCTGGCGTGCACGGTCGAAGCTGTGGCCGGCGGGGCAGACCACGCCATTGCCGGCGCTGGCGTTGGCCAGGCCGGCGTTGCAGATGGGGCAGGTGAGCATCATGCGAGCAGTTTCACCAGGGTCTGGTAGTAGATCTCGGTCAGCACGTCGAGGTCGCTGGCCAGCACGCGCTCGTTGACCTGGTGGATGGTGGCGTTGACCGGGCCCAGCTCGACCACCTGGGTGCCCAGGGTGGCGATGAAGCGGCCATCGGAGGTGCCGCCGCTGGTGGACGCCTGGGTCTCGCGGCCGGTAACCGCCTTGATGCTCGCCGACACCGCGTCCAGCAGGGCGCCGGGCTCGGTGAGGAACGGCAGGCCCGACAGCGCCCAGTCCACGTGCCAGTCCAGCTCGTGCTTGTCGAGGATGGCGGCCACGCGCGCCTTCAGGCCTTCCACGGTGGATTCGGTGGAGAAGCGGAAGTTGAACACCGCGGTCAGGTCACCCGGGATCACGTTGGTGGCGCCGGTGCCCGAGTTCAGGTTCGATACCTGGAAGCTGGTAGGCGGGAAGAAGGCGTTGCCGTTGTCCCAATGCTCGGCGGCCAGTTCAGCCAGCGCCGGGGCAGCCAGGTGAATGGGGTTGCGGGCCAGGTGCGGGTAGGCCACGTGGCCCTGCTTGCCGCGCACGGTCAGGGTCGCGCCCAGGGAGCCGCGACGGCCGTTCTTGACCACGTCACCCACCAGGTTGGTGCTCGACGGCTCGCCGACGATGCACCAGTCCAGGCGCTCGTTGCGCGCGGCCAGGCGCTCGACCACGGCCTTGGTGCCGTGGTGGGCAGGGCCTTCTTCGTCGCTGGTGATCAGGAAGGTCACCGCGCCGCGGTGGTTGGGGTAGTCACCGACGAAGCGCTCGGCCGCTACCAGCATGGCCGCCAGGCTGCCTTTCATGTCGGCCGCGCCGCGCCCGCAGAGCATGCCCTGCTCGTCGATCAGCGCGTCGAACGGGTCGGTCTGCCAGGCGCTGACCGGGCCGGTGGGCACCACGTCAGTGTGGCCGGCGAAGCACAGCACCGGGCCTTCCTGGGTGCCGTGGCTGGCCCAGAAGTTGTCGACGTCTTCGATGCGCATGGGCTCCAGCGTGAAGCCGGCATCGCCCAGGCGCTGCATCATCAGCTTCTGGCAGTCGGCGTCCACCGGGGTGACCGAAGGGCGGCGAATCAGGTCGCAGGCGAGTTGCAGGGTCGGCGAAAGGTCGGCGTGGGCCGTCATGGGGAAGACTCCGAAAACAGGGCAGGGCACGTATAAAGAGGGCGACATGTTAAAGCAAAACGGGGGCGGGCGCAGGGGCTGGTGGATCTATGGATCGACACGATCAATTCAAATGGAGAAGCTTCCTACAGAAACGTCGGAGACGACCGGCATATTTCATTTTCGAGCCTCGGCAGAATGTGCCTCACGCCCTGAATGCCAAACATGGAGGCAATGGAATGATGTATCTGGACGATAAGGCAACCGCCGAGGGGGAGGTGGTTTTCATTGAAAATCGCAGGACGCTGATGGAAACCCGAAAACTGGTTTCCGAAACCGAAAAGTTGAGAGCAGAGACTGTATAGCTGAAACGCGAAGGGATGCTCTATCCAGCGCTGGTTGGCGCTGCCGTCGTTACTGCGCTTGTCGGCATCTGGAACAAGCTTTGAGATGGAGTACCTAGTCGCAACTCCCAGATGGCGAAATAGTTTGGCGTATTTTCAACATTGCTCCAGTTCTGAGGCCACACTAGGCTGTGGTGAATATGAGAGGTATTCCCATGAGTGATTCAACGGAACGACATCAGGCTGCCATCGACAGAGCCATTGCACGGCTAGACGAGAGCATGGACCGGGAAGAGTCCTGGGCCGAAACCTACGGACTCATCCCGTTTTCCGTAACCTTCATCATAGGTCTTGGTGTATTGGCTCTTCATCGTTTTTTTTCGTAGCGACCTGATACCCATAAAAAAGGCCCGCATTTGCGGGCCTCTCTTCAGGTTACTGCGCAGTCACCGGTTCCGGTGCCGGCGCCGGTTTGGGCAGCGACGACAGGAATGCCATCACCAGCGCCGCGAGGTAGGGCAGCGACTGTACCAGCAGCATGGCCACCCAGAAGCGCATGTCGGAGCTCGGCAGGCCCTGCACGAAGCAGATGCCGCCGGCCGCGCCCCACAGCAGCAGCATGATGAACAGCTCCTCGCGGGCCTCCGAGATGGCCACCAGCAGGCCGTGGCTGTCAGCGTTCTTCGGGGTGCGGAAGAACGGGATGCTGGTGGTGAAGAAGCCGTACAGCACTGCCTTGGCAATGGTGTGCGACAACGCCAGGCCAGCCAGGGCGGCGGCGAACGCGTCCTTGAGGTTAACGCCCACGGCGCGACGGTACAGGAACACGATCTTGCCCACCTTGAACACGAACAGCGCCAGGGGCGGGATCGCGAAGATCAGCAGCGGTGGGTCGACCCGTTGCGGCACGATGATCATCGCCGCCGACCACAGCAGGGCGCCCACGGTGAAGAAGATGTTCATGCCATCGGCCACCCACGGCAGCCAGCCCGCCAGGAAGTGATAGCGCTGGCCACGGGTCAGCTCGGTGTCCTTGCCGCGCAGCAGGCTGGCGGTGTGGCGCTTGATGATCTGGATAGCGCCGTAGGCCCAGCGGAAACGCTGCTTCTTGAAGTCGATGAAGGTGTCGGGCATCAGGCCCTTGCCGTAGCTGTGGTGGTAGTACGCCGCCGACAACCCTTTCTCGAATACCCGCAGGCCCAGTTCGGCGTCTTCGCAGATACACCAGTCGGCCCAGCCCAGCTCTTCGAGCACCGAGCGGCGGGTCATGGTCATGGTGCCGTGCTGGATGATCGCGTCACGGTCGTTACGGGTGACCATGCCGATGTGGAAGAAACCCTTGTACTCGGAGTAGCAGAGCTTCTTGAAGGTGCTTTCGTTCTGGTCGCGGTAGTCCTGCGGCGATTGCACCACGGCAATCTTCGGATCGGCGAAGTGCGGCACCATGTGCTTGAGCCAGTTGCGGTCCACGCAGTAGTCGGAGTCGATCACGGCGATCACTTCGGCGTCTGGCGCGGTGTGCGGGATCAGGTAGTTCAGCGCACCGCCCTTGAAGCCGGCCAGGGGCGCGACGTGGAAGAACTTGAAGCGCGGCCCCAGGGTTTCGCAGTAGGCCTGCACCGGTTCCCACACCGCGGGATCCTTGGTGTTGTTGTCGATGATCAGGACTTCGTAGTCCGGGTAATCCAGTGCCGCCAGGGCGTCCAGGGTCTGTTTGACCATGTCCGGCGGCTCGTTGTAGCACGGCACGTGGATGGACACTTTCGGCCGGTAGTTGGAGTCGCCCTCCACTGGCAGGAACTCGCGGCGGCGCTTGTGCGTCCACACGGCTTCGGCCAGTTCGTGGGCCTCGGTCAGCAGCACGATGAACACGCCCAGCGCGCCCAGGGCCAGCAGGAAACCGACCGTCAGGCTGAACCAGGTGCTGTATTGCTGGCTGTAGTCATAGCCGATCCACACCAGCACCGAGCCACACAGGAACGCGATGAAGGTCAGGAAGGTGCGGCCACGCTGGCGCAGGGCCGAGCCGTCGATCAGCAGCAGGGCCAGCGACAGCATGGCCAGCACCACCGAGCCGATGGCCAGCACACGCCATTGCGGAATGGCCACGACTGGGCCTTCAAAGTTGAATTTCTGCTGGCGCGCAGCGTTGAACACGCCCCAGTACGCGCCCACCGAGCCTTCGTCGCTGGCCTTCCAGGGCTGGTCGTAGGCTTCGATCACGAAGTAGTTGTAGCCCTGGCGGTTGAGCTTGTTGACCAGGGTGCGCAGGTAGATGGCCTGGTCGGCCTGGGTGGCGTCGGCACCACCGCGCATGCGGCCGTTGCTCGGCCAGCCCACTTCAGACAGCAGCAGCGGCTTTTTCGGGAACATGTGCTTGAGTTCCCGCGCCCGGTCGAGGACGAACTGGCCGGCCTTGTCCATCGGGATGAATTCCCAGTACGGCAGGATGTGCGCGGCAATCAGGTCCACGTGCTTGGCCAGCGACTGGTTGTGCTCCCAGATGTGCCATTGCTCGGACGTGGTCACCGGCACCTTCACGGCGGCACGGACGCGGTCCAGGTAGCCTTCCAGGTCCTTGACGGTCACTTCCTTGCGGAACAGCGCTTCGTTGCCGACCACCACGCGCACGACGCTGCGGGTGGTGTTGGCCAGTTCGATGGCCTTGGCAATTTCGCGTTCGTTGCGCTCAAGGTCGGGGCTGATCCACACGCCCACGGTGACGCGCAGGCCGAACTCCTCGGCGATTTTCGGAATGTCGGCCTGGGTGCCATCCACCGAGTAGATGCGGATGCTGTCGGTCAGCTTGCTCATCTGCTCGAGGTCCTGACGAATTTCGTCGTCAGTGGGGTACTGTTCTTTCTGCGGGCTTTGGCCCAGGCGGAAGGGCGAGTAGGAGAAGCCGGAGATTTGTTCAGGCCAGTCGGGGGCGCTGACCGGGCGGTTGATCAACGCCCAGAAACCCGTGAATAGGGCCGCGATCGCGACGACTACCACCAGGTTGAGACCAAATTTACGCGATGACATGGGGGCTTGGGTTCCGAAGCGGGGGAACGGGGGAGTGCCGGCGACGGGCGCCGAACCGGCGCGCATCCTACTCTGCACGTTACAAGTGTGTATAGGAGATGTCTGAAAACATACGTTTAGATTGGAATTTTTTGTTTAAGTTCTTGCCTGCTATTAGTTGTAGCGCATTAAACGCCACAGGTGATCTGTGCGTGCTACAGGCCTATAATGCGCGCCGGTTTTTGAGGTCCAGGTCCATGAGCACAGAAGATCCACGTTTCGAAGGTGTTACCCGGCTGTACGGTCGCGAGGGCATGCAGCGCCTGCGCGCCGCCCATGTGGCCATCGTCGGCATCGGCGGCGTGGGCTCGTGGGCGGCTGAAGCCATGGCCCGCAGCGGCGTCGGCGAGATCTCGCTGTTCGACCTGGACGATGTCTGCGTGAGCAACGTCAACCGCCAGTTGCATGCACTGGACGGCAACGTCGGCAAGCCCAAGGTCGAGGTGATGGCCGAGCGCCTGCGGGCGATCAACCCGGCGTGCACGGTGCACGCGGTCAGCGACTTCGTGACCCGCGAGACAATGGCCGAGTACATCACCCCAGACCTGGACTTCGTGATCGACTGCATCGACAGCATGCTCGCCAAGGCGGCGCTGATCGCCTGGTGCAAGCGCCGCAAGATCGGCATCATCACCACCGGCGGTGCGGGCGGGCAGATCGACCCCACGCAGATCAAGGTCTGCGACCTGAACCGCACCCACAACGACCCGCTGGCCGCCAACGTGCGCTCCACCCTGCGCCGTGACTACGGTTTCTCCCGTAACACCACCCGGCATTACAGCGTGCCGTGCGTGTATTCCACCGAGCAACTGCGCTACCCGGACAACAAGGGCGGCGTGTGCCTGACCAAGGCGTTCGTGGGCGAAGGGGTGAAGCTGGACTGCGCCGGAGGGTTCGGCGCGGTGATGATGGTGACCGCGACCTTCGGCATGGTGGCGGCGGCGCGGGCGGTGGATAAGTTGGTGGCGGGTGTGCGCCGCCCGTCCGAGCGCGGCCAGGCGGCCACGGTTACAAGCAAACCGTAAACGACCTGGAATTACGCGGCGGTTTGGACGCGGCCTGGCGGCCGCTGCTACGGGGGCGCATTGTTTTGCGTAGCAGTTGCCGAAGGCGGCGTCAGGGAGCGGCCAGCTCCGCCATGCGCTTGAGCACCGCGTTCAAGCCATTGCTGCGCGACGGCGACAACTGACGGCCCAGCCCCAGCTGCTGGAACCATGCTGGCAGGTCCAGCGCCGCCAGTTCGGCGGCGCTCAACCCTTCGACCCGCACCAGCAGCAGCGCCAGCAAGCCGCGAATCAGGCGCGCATCGCTACCGGCGCGGAACTGCCATTGGCCGTCTGCGTGCGTGGCGATCAGCCACACCTGGCTCTCGCAGCCGTGCACTAGATGCTCGGTGCTTTTTTCGTCATCGGCCAGGGGTGCAAGACGCTCGCCCCACTGCATCAGCAGGCGCGCGCGCTGTTCCCAGCCCGCAGCTTGTTCGAAGGCCTGCAAGGCCTCGGCGGCGTGCACGGGCAGGCTCATCGCAGCAATTCCAACGACTTGTCCAGCGCCTCGAAGAAGCGCTGCAGGTCGTCGCTGTCGTTGTACAGCGCCAGCGACACACGAATGGCACCGGCCAGCCCCAGGCTTTTCAGCAGCGGCATGGCGCAATGGTGCCCGGCGCGCACGGCAATGCCCTGTTCGGTGAGCAGGTGCGCCAGGTCGGCGTTGTGCACGCCGTCCACCACGAAGCTTGCCAGGGCCAGTTGCGGGGTGCCCAGCAGGCGCACGCCCTCGCGGTCGTTGAGGCCGCGCAGCAGCAGGCCGTGCAGGGTGTTTTCGTGGGCCATGACGGCCTCGTGGTCGAGGCTGGCCAGGTAGTCCAGGGTGGCGCCCAGGCCGATCACGCCGGCCACGGGCGGGGTGCCGGCCTCGAAGCCCAGCGGCGCGGGGTGGAAGCTGGCGCTGTGGTAGTCGGCCACGTGCACCATCTCGCCGCCGAATTGCCAGTGGGCCAGTTTGCCCAGCGCTTCGCTGCGGCCGTAGAGCACGCCGACGCCATCCGGGCCGTACAGCTTGTGGCTGGAGAACACGTAGAAGTCGCAGCCCAATTGCTCCACGTCATGGCGGCCATGCACCACGCCCTGGGCACCGTCGACCACGGTCAGGGCGCCTTGGGCGCGCGCCAGGGCCAGCAAGGGCTCGAGGGGTTGCCAGGCGCCGAGCACGTTGGACAGCTGGCTGACGGCCAGCAGCCGAGTGCGCGGGCCCATCAGGCTGGCGGCTGCGTCGAGGTCGATCAGCCCGTTGACGGTCAGCGGCAGCACCACCAGTTTCAAGCCGGCGCGCTGGGCCAGCTGTTGCCAGGGCAGCAGGTTGGCGTGGTGCTCCAGGGCGCTGATAACGATTTCGTCACCGGGCTGGAAATGCGCCTGCAGCCCGTAGGCCAGCAGGTTCAGGGCGCTGGTGGCGCCGTGGGTGAAGACCACCTGGCTGGGGCTGGCAGCGTTGAGCCATTGCGCGACTTTCTCGCGGCTGGCTTCGAACGCTTGAGTCGCCAAGGCGCCTGGCAGGTGTTGCGCACGGTGCACGTTGGCGGCGCCGTGGCTGTAATAGTGGGCCAATGCATCGAGCAGGGCCTGGGGTTTCTGCGTGGTTGCCGCATTGTCCAGATATGTCTGGTGCTGGCGTTGCAGGGCGGCGATGGCCGGAAAATCGGCACGCCAGGGGGAGGGCTGGAACATGGGATCGGGGCTCTGGGCAGGCAGGCCCGGCACAGTGCCGGGCCTGCGCGGTGCCGCTTAGTTGTGAGCGTGCAGCGCTTCGTTCAGTTCGATGGCCGACTTGTGGGTCTTGCATTCCACGGCGCCGGTTTCCGAGTTGCGACGGAACAGCAGGTCGGTCTGGCCAGCCAGGTCACGGGCCTTGACCACTTTGACCAGCTGGTTGCTTTCGTCCAGCAGGGCTACCTTGGTGCCGGCGGTGATGTACAGGCCAGCTTCCACGGTGTTGCGGTCACCCAATGGGATGCCGATACCGGCGTTCGCGCCGATCAAGCAGCCTTCGCCGACCTTGATGACGATGTTGCCGCCGCCCGACAGGGTGCCCATGGTGGAGCAGCCGCCGCCCAGGTCCGAGCCCTTGCCGACGAACACGCCAGCCGACACGCGGCCTTCGATCATGCCCGGGCCTTCGGTGCCGGCGTTAAAGTTGACGAAGCCTTCGTGCATGATGGTGGTGCCTTCGCCGATGTAGGCGCCCAGGCGCACACGGGCGGCATCGGCGATACGCACGCCAGCCGGTACCACGTAGTCAGTCATTTTCGGGAACTTGTCCACCGAGAACACTTCCAGCAGCTCGCCCTTGAGGCGCGCTTCCAGTTGCAGCTCGGCCAGCTCGGCCAGGTCGACGGCGCCCTGGCTGGTCCAGGCCACGTTTGGCAGCAGCGGGAAGATGCCGGCCAGGCTGACGCCGTGCGGCTTCACCAGGCGGTGCGACAGCAGGTGCAGCTTCAGGTAGGCCTCTGGGGTGGAGGTCAGCGCGGCGTCTTCGGCCAGCAGGGTGGCGACCAGCGGCTTGTGGCTCTCGGCCAGGCGGGTGAGCAGGGCGGCCTGGGCGGCGTCGACGCCTTTCAGGGCTTCGGCCAGCTGCGAGGCCTGGGCAGTGGTGAAGGTGATGGCCTGGTTGCCACCGGTGTAGCCCAGGACAGGGGTGACCGCGGCGATCAGTTCGGCCGACGGCGACACCAGGGGTTGTGCGTAGAACACTTCAAGCCAGGCGCCGTTGCGATTCTGGGTGCCGACGCCGAAAGCCAGGCTGAACAGGGTAGTGGACATGCAGTTACCTCTTTGCAAATGAATGGGGCCTGTTGCCAGCATTATTGCTGGACGGCCGCCGCATAAATATCGGGCTTGAAGCCCACGAGGGTCCGGTGGCCAAGGTCCAGCACCGGGCGCTTGATCATGGACGGCTGGGCGAGCATCAGTTCGATGGCGCGGGCCTGGTCCAGATCGGCCTTCTGCTCGTCAGCGAGCTTGCGGAAGGTAGTACCGGCACGGTTCAGCACGACTTCCCAGCCGTGTTCGCCGCACCATTGCTCCAGGTGCTCGCGGTCGATGCCCTGGGTCTTGTAGTCATGGAATTCGTAAGCGGCGCCGTGCTCGTCGAGCCAGGTGCGGGCTTTTTTCATGGTGTCGCAGGCCTTGATGCCGAACAGTGTGTAAGCCATGGTTCAAAGGGGGCGGCCCGTGCGGAACGCGGCCATGCCCTGCGGTCTCCTGAATACGAATCGACGAATTATGCGGCATCGATTCTTTCGGCGCCATGACTGTTGCCTTGCAATGTGCTTCAAAGGTCCAGTTGCTGGGGACGGATACCGAACGCCGCGGCTATTTTTTCGCGGGTAGCCTTGCGTGGCCTGGCCACGGCCTCTTGTTGGGCAAAGGCGGGCTGGGTGACGCCAAGGCGGCGGGCGACTTCTTCCTGGGTCAGGTCGAGGTACTCGCGCCATGCCCGGATGGGGGTGAGCCCATCGACCACGCGGCTGACGACTTCGTGAGGGATCAGGTCGGCGCAGCCATGGGTCGCTATGTACTGGTCGTAAGGGATGACCACGAATGCCGGCTTGCCGTCGGGGTCGTTGATGACCTGGATATTAGTAGGTGCGTTCGTCACGTTTCCTGACCTCTAGAGTATTCAGGATAATAAGTCTTTTATAAGGTTTGTGAAAGAATTTGCTTATGCCGAGGGTCTTCACCTGTCTGGTAGCATCTAGTTACAAGTGGCCAGGCTCCCTGCGACCATGGTGCAGCGGCCTTGCTTGCGATGTGCCGGTAAGATGTATCGTTTAATGTCCGGCGCGTTCCATTCCGCCCGGCACGTGTGAAGCAAGAGGGAAGACTGTCTTATGCAAACCGCCTACACCGTCCTGATCCTGCTGATGCTGGTGGGCCTGAGCAGGCTGGTGGCGAGGGTGATCCCGATTCCGCTGCCACTGGTGCAGATCGCCGCCGGGGCCTTGTTGGCCTGGCCCAGCCTGGGGCTGCACGTGGTGCTGGACCCCGAATTGTTCCTGTTCCTGTTCCTGCCACCGCTGCTGTTCGCCGACGGCTGGCGCATGCCCAAACGCGACCTGTGGCGCTACCGCGGCTCGATCCTGATGCTGGCGGTGGGCCTGGTGCTGTTTACCGTGGTGGGGGCGGGCTACTTCATTCACTGGCTGCTGCCGACCATCCCGCTGCCGGTGGCCTTTGCCCTGGCCGCCGTGCTGTCGCCCACCGACGCCGTGGCAGTGTCGGCCATCGCCCAGGACAAGCTGCCCACGCCGCTGATGCGTATCCTGCAGGGCGAGGCGCTGATGAACGATGCGTCGGGCCTGGTGACCTTCAAGTTCGCCCTGGCCGCTGCCGTTACCGGCTATTTTTCGCTGGCCGAGGCCAGCCTGACCTTCGTGCTGGTGGCCGTGGGGGGCCTGGCCATCGGCGTAGCGTTGAGCTGGCTGGTGGGGCGCCTGCGCCTGTGGATGATCGCCCGCGGCTGGGATGACCCGGCCACCCACGTGGTGTTCATGCTGTTGCTGCCGTTCGCCGCCTACGTGCTGGCCGAGCGCCTGGGCGCCTCGGGCATTCTCTCGGCGGTGGCCGCCGGCATGATGCAGAGCTGGCTTGACCTGCTGCCGCGGCAGACCAGTACCCGCCTGCTCAACCGCAGCGTCTGGTCGCTGCTGGAGTTCGCCTTCAACGGCCTGATCTTTTTGCTGCTGGGCCTGCAACTGCCGGACATCATCAAGGCGGTCACCAGCCACGAGGCCTCGCTGTGGCCGACCCTGGGCTACCGCCTGTTCGATGTCGCCGGGATTTTCCTGGTACTGGTGGTGCTGCGCTTCATCTGGGTGCAGAGCACCTGGCGCTTCATCAGCATGCTGCGCCGCTGGACCGGCAAGGCCACCATCACCATGCTGCCAACGGCCCGGTCCTGCTGGTTGCTGACGGTGGGTGGCGTGCGCGGTGCGGTGACCCTGGCGGGCGTGATGTCGGTGCCGTTGCTGCTTGGGGCAGGGCAGGATTTCCCTGAGCGCGACCTGCTGATCTTCATCGCTGCGGGGGTGATTCTGTTGTCGTTGATCGCCGCTTGCGTGGCCCTGCCGCTGTTGCTGCGTGGGGTGGAGAAGACCTCCGACGAGGCGTTGCGCAAGGAAGTGCGCGAGGTGTGGCGGCGTACCGCCGAGGCGGCCATTCGCGCGCTGGAAACCGAAGAGGTGAGCGACCCGGCCGCGCCTGCGCCCGATGCCGCCCAGGCCGCGCTGGCCACCGAGTTGAAGGCGCAGATCATGTCCGAGTACCGCCACCAGCTGGACGTGTTCAACGACTCCGCCGAGGCCCAGGCGCAGGCGCTGTTGATGGACCAACTGGAGCGTCGCCTGCGCATCCGCGGCCTGCGCGCCCAGCGCCTGGAGCTGTATGATCTGCGCCGCCATCACCATATTGGTGATGACGTGCTGCGCGAGATTCTCAGCGAGTTGGACTTGAGCGAGGCGAACCTGGGGGTGACCCGGCCCTCGGTCGGCTGACCGGGCGGGTGCTGACGCGGCCTGGTGGCCGCTGCTACACGGTCCCGTAGCAGTGGCCGCCAGGCCGCGTCAGGGTTTCAGCGCTGGCTGACGAAGTCGCGGATCCGCTCGGCAGCTTCCACGCACTCGGCCAGTGGCGCGACCAGGGCCATGCGCACGCGGCCGGCACCCGGGTTCACGCCATCCACGTCACGGGACAGGTACGAGCCCGGCACCACGGTCACGTGCTGCTGCTCGAACAGCTGTTGGCAGAACTGCGCGTCATCCATCGGCACCTTCGGCCACAGGTAGAAGCTGCCGTCCGGGCGCTGCACGTCCAGCACCGGCGCCAGGATTTCCAGCACTGCATCGAACTTCTCGCGGTACAGGGCGCGGTTGGCGCGCACGTGCACTTCGTCGTTCCAGGCGGCGATGCTGGCCAGTTGGGTCTGCACGGGCATGGCGCAGCCGTGGTAGGTGCGGTACAGCAGGAACGCCTTGAGGATCTCGGCGTCGCCGGCGACGAAGCCCGAGCGCAGGCCCGGCAGGTTCGAGCGCTTGGACAGGCTGTGGAACACCACGCAACGCTTGAAGTCGCTGCGGCCCAGCTCCACGCAGGCGCTGAGCAGGCCCGGTGGCGGGGTTTGCTCGTCGAAGTACAGCTCGCTGTAGCACTCATCGGCGGCAATCACGAAGTCGTGCTTGTCGGCGAGGGCAATCAGCTTTTTCAGGGTGTCCATCGGCACCAGGGCGCCGGTGGGGTTGCCTGGCGAGCACAGGAACAGGATCTGGCAGCGGTCCCAGGTCTCGGCCGATACGGCTTCGAAATCCGGGTTGAAGCCGTTGCTGTCCAGGCACGGCAGGTAGTGCGGGGTGGCACCGGCCAGCAGGGCTGCGCCTTCGTAGATCTGGTAGAACGGGTTGGGGCTGACCACCAGGCCATCGTCGCTGCGCTCGACCACGGTCTGGGTGAAGGCGAACAGCGCCTCGCGGGTGCCGTTCACCGGCAGCACGTGGCGCGCCGGGTCGATCCAGCCGGCCGGCACGTTGAAGCGGCGCTCGCACCAGGTGCCAATCGCCTCGCGCAGGGCCGGGATGCCCAGGGTGGTGGGGTACACGGCCATCTGGTCGAGGTTGGCGCTCAGCGCTTCGGCCACGAAGCTGGGCGAGCGGTGCTTGGGCTCGCCGATGGACAGGGCGATGGCGCGCTTGCCCGGGTTGGGCGTGACGGCGCCCAGCAGCTTGCGCAGTTTCTCGAACGGGTAGGGCTGCAGCTGGTTCAAAGCGTTGTTCACGAATGTTCCTCTAAATGCTCAGGCGCGACAGCTCGACGCCCTGCGGCTGGCTGACACTCAGTTGGTCGACGATGGCATCCTGCAGACGGCTGCACAGTTGCGGGTCGGAAAGCGGTTGGTTGTCGGCGTCGGTGATGAAGAACACGTCTTCCACCCGTTCGCCCAGGGTGGCGATCTTGGCGTTCTGCAGCGACAGGTCGAACTCCAGGAAAATCTTGCCGATGCGCGCCAGCAGGCCGGGGCGGTCCGGGGCGCTGAGCTCCAGGATAGTCACCGGGCGCTGGGCATCGTTATGAATGGTGACCTGGGGCGCGAAGGCAAAGTGCTTGAGCTGGCGCGGCACCCGACGCTGGATGATGGTGGGGTAGTCATCGGGGTTGCGCAGGGCTTCGGTGAGGCCGCTGCGGATCTCCTTGACGCGCACCGGGTTGTCGCCGATCGAGCCGCCGTCGGTGTCCAGGACAATGTAGGTGTCGAGGGTGAACTGGCTGCTGGAGGTGATGATGCGCGCGTCATGGATGTTCAGGTTGAGCTGGTCCATGGCCGCCACGGTCACGGCGAAGAAGTCGTGCTGGTCGGGCGCGTAGATGAAGATCTGCGTGCCGCCTTCGAACTCGCGCTGGGTGGTTTCCTTGATCAGCACCAGCGGGCCGCCGTCCAGCGGCTGCTGGAGGATGGCGTCGCTGTGCCAGGCGACGTCGCCGGCGGTGTGGCGCAGGAAATAGTCGTCGCCCAGCTGCGACCACAGCTGCTCGACGTCGTCCGGGTCGGTGCCGGCGCGCACCAGGATGTCCAGGGCCGCGCTCTGGGTCTGGCGGATCTGCTCCTCGCGGTCCAGCGGGTTCTCCAGGCCGCGGCGCAGGGCGCGCTTGGTCTCGGTGAACAGCTGGCGCAGCAGGCTGGCGCGCCAGCTGTTCCACAGGCTGGGGTTGGTGGCGTTGATGTCGGCCACGGTCAGCACGTAGAGGTAGTCCAGGTGCGTCTGGTCGCCCACCAGCTGGGCGAAGTCGTGAATCACCTGCGGGTCGGAGAGGTCCTTGCGCTGGGCGGTGGTCGACATCACCAGGTGGTTCTGCACCAGCCATACGATCAGGCGGCTGTCCCATACGGGCAGCTGGTGGCGCTGGCAGAACGCCTCGGCGTCCACCGCGCCCAGGTCGGAGTGGTCGCCCTGGCGGCCCTTGCCGATGTCATGGTACAGGCCGGCCAGGTAGATCAGCTCGGGCTTGGGCAGCTGGCCCATGAGCTTGCTGGCCAGCGGGAATTTCTCCGACACCGGCGTGTACTGCAACTTGCGCAGGTGCTTGATCAGGTTCAGCGTGTGCGCGTCCACCGTATAGATGTGGAACAGGTCGTGCTGCATCTGCCCCACGATGTGGCCGAACTCGGGCAGGTAGCGGCCCAGGATGCCGTAGCGGTTCATGCGGCGCAGGTTGCGGTGGATGCCGATCTCGCACTTGAACAGCTCGATGAACAGGCTGGTGTTGCGAATGTCGTTGCGGAAATCGTCGTCGATCAGGTGGCGATGTTCGCGCAGCAGGCGGATGGTATCTGCGCGTACGCCCTTGATCTCGGGGTTCTGCGCCATCAGCACGAAAATTTCCAGCATGGCGAACGGCGTGCGCTTGAACACGTTGGCGTGCACCGCCTCGATGTAGCCGTCGTGCAGCTGGAAGCGCGAGTTGATGGGCAAGGTGACGCTGCCCACGTCATCGGCCAGGATAACTTCCTCGAAGTGCTGGATGATCAGGTCGCTGAGCTCGGCGATGCTCATCACCACGCGGTAGTACTTCTGCATGAAGCGTTCGATGGCCAGCTTCGCGTCGCTGTCCTTGAAGCCCAGCAGGCCGGCGATGGTGCGCTGGTGGTCGAACAGCAGGCGATCTTCGGCGCGCCCGGCCAGCATGTGCAGGGCGTAGCGCACCTTCCACAGGAACTCCTGGGAGCTGGCCAGCAGGTTGTTCTCGCTTTCCAGCAGGAAGCCTTCGCCGGCCAGGGCGTGCAGGTTCAGGGTGCCGTACTGGCGGCGGGCCACCCAGAGGATGGTCTGGATGTCGCGCAGCCCGCCCGGGGAGCCCTTGACGTTGGGCTCCAGGTTGTATTCGGTGTCGTTGTACTTGTGGTGCCGGGCTTTCTGCTCGGCGCGCTTGGCCAGGAAGAAGTCCTTGCTGGGCCACATGTGCGCGGTGCCGGTGACTTCCAGCATGCGCTTGCGCAGGCGCTCGGGGCCGGCCACGGTGCGGCTTTCCATCAGGTTGGTGATGATGGTCAGGTCGGCGCGGGCCTGTTCGGCGCACTCGTCGATGGAGCGCACGCTCTGGCCCACTTCTAGGCCGATGTCCCACAGCAGCGTGAGAAAACGCTCGATGGAGTCGCGGAAAATCTCGTGGTCCGAGCTTTCCAGCAGAATCAGCAGGTCGATGTCGGAGTAGGGGTGCAGCTCGCCACGGCCATAGCCGCCAACGGCCACCAGGGCGATGTCGGCTTCGTCGCTCCAGTCGAACTGTTTCCAGGCCTGCTGGAGGATGTTATCGACGAACCAGGCGCGGTCCTCGATCAGCCGGCGAATATCGCGGCCGGCGCGAAAGCGCCCATCCAGCACGTCGCGGGCCTGGCGAATGGCTTTCTTGAACGCGGCGATGGGGCTCGCCTTGAGGGCCAGTTCCGCCTGGAACTGGCCGCGATCGAACAACTCCGGATCCACCTGGGGCATCGAATGAGCCTTCCTGAACTGTAGCGGCAAATTTTGACTGGAACGCTATTGTGGGAGCTGGCTTGCCAGCGAGTTTTTGGCAGGCCCCCAAAAGCTCGCTGGCAAGCCAGCTCCCACAATTAATGGGTCACATCAGGCCGAGACGCGTGGGATGGTGTCGTCCGCGCGCAGGGTGAAAATCTCGTAGCCGGTAGCGGTCACCACCAGGGTATGTTCCCACTGCGCCGACAGCTTGCGGTCCTTGGTGATGGCGGTCCAGCCGTCGCCCAGCACCTTGGTGTCGGCCTTGCCCTGGTTGATCATCGGCTCGATGGTGAAGGTCATGCCTTCCTTCAGTTCCATGCCGGTGCCAGCGCGGCCGTAGTGCAGAATCTGCGGCTCTTCGTGGAACACCTTGCCGATGCCGTGGCCGCAGAACTCGCGCACCACCGAGAAACCATTCTTTTCGGCGTGTTTCTGGATCACTTCGCCGATGTCGCCCAGGCGGCAGCCCGGCTTCACCAGTTCGATGGCCTTGTACATGCATTCCTGGGTGACCTTGGACAGGCGCTCGGCCCAAGCCGGCACGGTGCCCACGTGGAACATGCGGCTGGTGTCGCCGTGGTAGCCGTCCTTGATCACGGTGACGTCGATGTTCAGGGTGTCGCCGTCCTTCAGTACCTTGTCACCGGGAATGCCGTGGCAGACCACATGGTTGATCGAGGTGCAGATCGACTTGGGGAAGCCCTTGTAGTTCAGCGGGGCCGGGATGGCCTTCTGCTCATTGACGATGAAGTCGTGGCACAGGCGGTCCAGCTCTTCCGTGGTCACGCCGGGCTTGACGTGGGGTTCGATCATTTCCAGCACTTGCGCGGCCAGGCGGCCGGCAACGCGCATGTGCTCGATGTCCTCGGGAGTTTTGATGGTAACGGTCATACGGGCTCTCTGGGCGCTCGGCGGCGCAGGCAAACACGGGATGAAACGATTCTACCAGACGTACGGCAGCGGGAACTGTCGCCAGGCATCGCTTCTCTATATAGAGTCATGGGGCCATTGTTGCGCGAAACAAGCTTCCACGCAAAAGTCGTTGATCGACAACGTGAATTCGGGTTTCGCTGGCAAAGGTTCTGTGGTATAAAATGCGCCGCTTTCCGGGGATAGCCCCGAAAGCACAAACCCACACACGTGCCGGCACGATGACCTGGGTGCCTTCAGCTCTAGCTGCTGGTTGGTCATTGGGGTACGTGGAGGCCTAACCCGACTTATCAAGGAACTATCATGTCCCAAGTCAATATGCGCGATATGCTGAAGGCCGGTGTGCACTTCGGCCACCAGACCCGTTACTGGAACCCGAAAATGGGCAAGTACATTTTCGGCGCGCGCAACAAGATTCACATCATCAACCTCGAAAAAACCCTGCCAATGTTCAACGAAGCTCTGACTTTCGTTGAGCGCCTGGCCCAGGGCAAGAACAAGATCCTGTTCGTCGGCACCAAGCGTTCGGCTGGCAAGATCGTTGCTGAAGAAGCAGCACGTTGCGGTTCGCCGTACGTCGACCACCGCTGGTTGGGCGGCATGCTGACCAACTTCAAAACCATCCGTGCTTCGATCAAGCGTCTGCGCGACCTGGAAACCCAGGCCGAAGATGGCACCTTTGCCAAGCTGACCAAGAAAGAAGCCCTGATGCGCACCCGTGATCTGGAAAAACTGGATCGCTCCCTGGGTGGTATCAAGGACATGGGCGGCCTGCCTGACGCACTGTTCGTTATCGACGTTGATCACGAGCGCATCGCGATCACCGAAGCCAACAAGCTGGGTATCCCGGTTATCGGCGTAGTCGATACCAACTCCAGCCCAGAAGGCGTTGACTACATCATCCCAGGCAACGATGACGCCATCCGCGCCATCCAGCTGTACATGGGTTCGATGGCTGACGCCGTTATCCGTGGCCGCAACCACGTTGCTGGCGGTACTGAAGAGTACGTCCAGGACGCTCCTGCTGCAGCGGTAGAAGGCTGAGTCTAGACGCCCAGCGTTTACTCGGTACGCAAAAAGGGGGCTAGGCCCCCTTTTTGCCACCTCGAGAACCTGTCTGCGTAGTCATTGCATTTTTTTAACGCAGTAGCTGGCAGTGTTCAAGAATTGAGCGCCCGTGCCAATCGGGTGGAATGGTTGAAAACCTATCCAAGAGGATTTTGAAATGGCAGAAATTACTGCAGCGTTGGTCAAAGAACTGCGCGAGCGTACCGGCGAAGGCATGATGGACTGCAAAAAGGCCTTGACCAAGGCTGGCGGCGACATCGAAAAAGCGATCGACGACATGCGTGCCTCGGGCGCCATCAAGGCTGCCAAAAAGGCTGGCAACGTTGCCGCTGAAGGCGCTATCGCCGTTAAAGTTGACGCTGACAACAAGTCGGCCGTCATCCTGGAAGTCAACTCGCAGACCGACTTCCTGGCCCTGCAGGACGACTTCAAGAACTTCGTGGCTGCCAGCGTTGAAAAAGCCCTGGCCGACAAACTGACCGACGCAGCTCCGCTGATCGCCGCTCAGGAAGCTGCTCGCGAAGCCCTGGTTGCCAAAGTTGGCGAAAACGTCAACATTCGCCGCCTGGTTCGCGTTGATGGCGACGTGGTCGACGCTTACCTGCACGGTAACAAGATCGGCGTAGTGGTTGCCCTGAAAGGCGGCAACGCCGAGCTGGCCAAAGACATCGCCATGCACGTGGCTGCCAGCAACCCAGAGTTCCTGCTGCCATCGCAAGTCTCCGCCGAAGCCATCGAACGCGAGAAAGCCGTGTTCCTGCAGCTGAACGAAGAGAAGATGAAAGGCAAGCCTGAGAACATCGTTGCGAACATGATCGACGGTCGCATCAAGAAGTTCCTGGCCGAGGCTTCCCTGGTCGAGCAGCCGTTCGTCAAGAACCCTGAAGTCAAGGTTGGCGACCTGGCCAAGAAAGCTGGCGCTGAAATCGTTTCGTTCACCTACTTCAAGGTCGGTGAAGGCATCGAGAAGCCAGTTGACAACTTCGCTGAAGAAGTTGCCGCTCAGCTGGCTGCTGCCAAGCAGTAAGACGGTCTAACCGCTGTCGTCCCAAAGAGGCTGCCCGCTCACGCGCGCAGCCTCTTTGTCAAAGTGAAAGGCGGAATCGTGGCTTACAAGGCCGCTTCCGATGGCGCTGTAGCAGCGCCAAGCTAGAGTTAGCGCAGGCTGCAAACAGCCCGCCCAGAATTTTTTAACGCCGCAGGAGAGATTCGCAATGGCTCAGCAGGTTAGTGGTCGTCAACCTCGCTATAAACGCATTTTGCTCAAACTTAGCGGCGAGGCCCTGATGGGCTCGGAAGACTTCGGCATCGACCCGAAGGTGCTGGACCGCATGGCCCTGGAAGTTGGCCAGCTGGTAGGTATCGGCGTGCAGGTCGGCCTGGTCATCGGTGGCGGCAACCTGTTCCGTGGTGCCGCCCTGAGCGAAGCCGGCATGGACCGCGTTACCGGTGACCACATGGGCATGCTCGCCACGGTGATGAACGCCCTGGCCATGCGCGATGCGCTGGAGCGCTCCAACATCCCCGCCATCGTCATGTCGGCGATCACCATGGTTGGCGTGACCGACCACTACGACCGCCGCAAGGCCGACCGCCTGCTCAAGTCCGGTGACGTGGTGATCTTCGCTGCCGGTACCGGCAACCCGTTCTTCACCACCGACTCCGCAGCGTGCCTGCGCGCCATCGAAATCGGTGCCGACGTGGTGTTGAAGGCAACCAAGGTGGATGGTGTGTACACTGCCGATCCATTCAAGGATCCGCATGCTGAGAAATTTGACCGCCTGACGTACGATGAGGTGCTGGACCGCAAGCTGGGTGTGATGGACCTGACCGCCATCTGCCTGTGCCGCGACCACAACATGCCGTTGCGGGTGTTTAACATGAACAAGCCAGGCGCTCTGCTGAATATCGTAGTGGGCGGCGCTGAAGGAACTCTGATCGAGGAAGGCGAAGAATGATCAACGAAATCAAGAAAGACGCTCAAGAGCGCATGCAGAAATCCCTGGAATCGCTGGCCCACGCGTTCAGCCGCATCCGTACCGGTCAGGCGCACCCCAGCATCCTGGGCGGCGTGATGGTGCCTTACTACGGCGCTGACACCCCGCTGAACCAGGTGGCCAACGTCACTGTTAAAGACTCGCGCACCCTGCAGGTCGTGGCGTTCGAGCGCAACATGCTGGCCGCCGTCGACAAGGCCATCCAGAGCTCGGGCCTGGGCTTCAACCCAACCAACCTGGGTGAGCTGCTGCTGATCACCATGCCGGCCCTGACCGAAGAAACCCGCAAGGGCTTCACCAAGCAGGCCCGTGAAGCGGCCGAAGATGGTCGTGTTGCCGTGCGTAACATCCGTCGTGACGCCCTGGGCCAGCTGAAAGACCTGGTCAAGGAAAAGGAAATCAGCGAAGACGAAGAACGTCGTGCCGCCGATGACGTCCAGAAGCTGACCGACAAATTCGTTGCCGAAATCGAAGTGGCCGTGAAGCAGAAAGAAGCCGACTTGATGGCTGTATAAGAAGGATCCGCGCGTTTCCATGGAAAAGACCAAGCAGACTGCGCCGTCTTCGGTGCCGCGACACGTTGCGATCATCATGGATGGGAATAATCGCTGGGCGAAGAAGCGCCTGTTGCCCGGTATCGCCGGGCACAAGGCCGGCGTGGACGCCGTTCGTGCCGTCATCGAGGTGTGCGCAGAGGCGAAGGTCGAGGTCCTGACCCTCTTTGCCTTCTCCAGCGAGAACTGGCAACGGCCGGCCGAAGAGGTCGGGGCCCTGATGGAACTGTTCTTCTCGGCCCTGCGCCGGGAAGCGCGGCGCCTGAATGAAAACCGCATCAGCCTGCGGATCATCGGTGATCGCTCGCGCTTTCACCCTGAGTTGCAGGCTGCCATGCGTGAAGCGGAGGCGTTGACCGCCGGCAATGACCGCTTCGTGCTGCAGATCGCCGCCAACTATGGCGGCCAGTGGGACATCGCCCAGGCCGCACAGCGCCTGGCCCGCGAAGTCCAGGCCGGGCACCTGCGCCCGGACGACATTACTCCCGGGTTGTTGCAGACCTGCCTGTCCACCGGCGACCTGCCGTTGCCTGACCTGTGCATCCGCACGGGCGGCGAGCGACGCATCAGCAACTTCCTGCTCTGGCAGCTGGCCTACGCCGAGCTGTATTTCTCCGACCTGTTCTGGCCGGACTTCAAACACGACGCCATGCGCACTGCGCTGGCCGATTTCGCTTCGCGCCAGCGCCGCTTCGGTAAGACGAGCGAGCAGGTCGAAGCCGGAGCCCGTGCTTAATGCTTAAACAACGCATCATTACAGCGCTGATCCTGCTGCCGATCGCCCTGTGCGGTTTCTTCCTGCTCGAAGGGGCGGGCTTTGCCCTGTTCATCGGCCTGGTAGTGACCCTGGGCGCCTGGGAATGGGCACGACTGGCAGGTTTCGAGGCCCAGGGTGCGCGGGTGGGCTTTGCCGCCGTGGTGGCCGCCATCCTGTTCTTCCTGTACCTGTCGCCTGCGCTGGCGCCGTTCGTGCTGGCCGCTGCACTTATCTGGTGGGGCGTGGCGACGTTCCTGGTGCTGACATTCCCGCGCACCAGCGAGCAGTGGGCCAGCGTGGCCTGCAAGCTGCTGATCGGCCTGCTGATCCTGCTGCCCGCCTGGCAGGGCCTGGTGCTGATCAAGGCCCAGGGCCAAGGCAACTGGCTGATCCTGGCGGTGATGGTGCTGGTCTGGGCTGCCGACATTGGCGCCTACTTCTCCGGCAGGGCGTTCGGCAAGGCCAAGCTGGCCCCGCAGGTCAGCCCCGGCAAGAGCTGGGCGGGCTTCTACGGTGGCATGGCGGTGAGCCTGCTGATTACTCTGGTGGTCGGCCAGGTGCGTCACTGGGGCATCGGCGAAACCCTGCTGTGCCTGATTGGCGCGGCCATTGTGGTAGCGCTGTCGGTGGTCGGTGACCTGACCGAAAGCATGTTCAAGCGCCGCGCCGGTATCAAGGACAGCAGCAACCTGCTGCCGGGCCATGGCGGCGTGCTGGACCGCATCGACAGCCTGACCGCTGCGGTGCCGGTGTTCGCCGTGCTGCTCTGGGCTGCCAACTGGAGTCCCCTGTGAACAAGCCACAGATGATTACCGTGCTCGGCGCCACTGGCTCTATCGGCCTGAGCACCCTGGACGTGGTGGCGCGCCACCCGGACCTGTACCAGGTGTTCGCGCTCACCGGCCATTCGCGCCTGCAGGAGCTGCTGGCGTTGTGCGTCAAGCACCAGCCCCAGGTGGCCGTGGTGGCGGACGAGGCGGGCGCGCGCCAGCTGGAGGCCGGGCTGCGTGCCGCCGGGCTGGCGACCCAGGTACTGATCGGCGAGCAGGGCCTGTGCCAGGTGGCTGCCGACCCGCGCGTGGACGCGGTGATGGCGGCCATTGTCGGCGCCGCGGGCCTGCGCCCGACGCTGGCGGCCGTGGAGGCGGGCAAGAAGGTCTTGCTGGCCAACAAGGAGGCGCTGGTGATGTCCGGCGCGCTGTTCATGCAGGCGGTGCGCCGCAGCGGCGCAGTGCTGCTGCCCATCGACAGCGAGCACAACGCCATCTTCCAGTGCCTGCCCGGTGATTTCAGCCGTGGCCTGGGCAATGTCGGCGTGCGCCGCATCCTGCTGACCGCCAGTGGCGGCCCGTTCCGCGAGACGCCGCTGGCCGACCTCGAGCACGTGACCCCCGAACAGGCCTGCGCGCACCCGAACTGGTCCATGGGGCGCAAGATCTCCGTGGATTCGGCCAGCATGATGAACAAGGGCCTGGAGCTGATCGAGGCCTGCTGGCTGTTCGACGCGCGGCCCGAGCAGGTCGAGGTGGTGGTGCATCGCCAAAGTGTGATTCACTCCATGGTCGATTATGTCGACGGCTCGGTGCTGGCGCAGTTGGGCAACCCCGACATGCGCACCCCCATCGCCCACGCGCTGGCCTGGCCGGCGCGCATGGATTCGGGGGTTGCGCCGCTGGACCTGTTCGCCGTCGGCCGGCTGGATTTCGAAGCCCCCGACGAGCAGCGCTTCCCTTGCCTGCGCCTGGCGCGGCAGGCTGCCCAGGCCGGCAATGGCGCGCCGGCGATGCTCAACGCTGCCAACGAAGTGGCGGTGGCGGCATTTCTTGAGCGGCGCATCCGTTATCCCGAGATCGCGCGTATGATCGAGGATGTGCTGGAGCAGGAGCCGGTGGTGGCCCTGGATGCGCTGGACGCGGTGTTTGCCGCCGATGCCCGGGCCCGCGAGCTGGCGGGGCAATGGTTGAATCGCCACGGGCGTTGATCGCCGCGGTGTGCATGCACACCCCGGCTGATTGGCGCCGCGACGCAATTCGGAGAGAGTTATGAGTGCGCTCTACATGATTGTCGGTACCCTGGTGGCGCTGGGTGTGCTGGTTACCTTTCACGAATTCGGCCATTTCTGGGTCGCGCGACGCTGTGGTGTCAAGGTTCTGCGTTTCTCCGTGGGCTTCGGCCTGCCGCTGTTGCGTTGGCATGACCGCCAGGGCACCGAATACGTGGTAGCAGCCATCCCGTTGGGTGGCTACGTGAAAATGCTCGACGAACGCGAGGGCGAGGTGCCGGCCGAGCAGCTGGACCAAGCCTTCAACCGCAAGAAGGTCGGCCAGCGTATTGCCATCGTCGCCGCCGGCCCCGTGGCCAACTTCCTGTTGGCAATCTTCTTCTTCTGGGTGCTGGCGATGCTAGGCAGCCAGCAGGTCAAGCCGGTGATCGGTGCCGTCGAGCCGGGCAGTATCGCGGCAGTGGCCGGCCTGAGCGCGGGCAGTGAAATTGTTTCAGTAGATGGCGAAGCCACCAGCGGCTGGTCCCAGGTCAACCTGCAACTGGTCCGTCGCCTGGGCGAGAGCGGTTCGCTGCAGGTCAACGTGCGTCCCCAGGGCTCTACGGCCGATGAGCCGCATACCCTGGCGCTGGACCACTGGCTGCAGGGCACCGACGAGCCCGACCCGATTCATTCCCTGGGTATCCGCCCATGGCGTCCGGCGCTGGAGCCGGTGCTGGCTGAGCTGGATCCCAAGGGCCCGGCCCAGGCCGCTGGTCTGAAAACCGGCGACCGCCTGCTGGCCCTGGATGGCCAGGCGCTGGGCGATTGGCAGCAGGTCGTGGACCTGGTGCGCCAGCGCCCCGACGGCAAGATCACCCTGCATGTGCAGCGTGATGGCCAGCTGTTGGATGTGCCGGTGACCCTGGCCACCCGCGGCGAAGGCAAGGCTGCCGCGGGCTACATGGGTGCCGGGGTGAAGGCTGTGGAGTGGCCGCCGGAAATGACCCGCGAGGTCAGTTACGGCCCGCTTGCCGCCATCGGCGAGGGCGCCCGGCGCACCTGGACCATGAGCGTGCTGACCCTTGATTCGCTAAAGAAAATGCTCTTCGGCGAGCTCTCGGTAAAAAACTTGAGTGGACCGATAACCATTGCTAAAGTGGCGGGCGCTTCAGCCCAGTCGGGCGTTGGGGATTTCCTGAATTTCCTCGCCTATCTGAGCATTAGCCTGGGGGTTCTGAATTTGCTGCCCATCCCCGTGTTGGATGGGGGGCACTTGCTGTTCTACCTGATCGAATGGGTGCGTGGTCGCCCAGTGTCGGATCGGGTACAGGGTTGGGGGATCCAGATCGGTATCAGTTTGGTAGTCGGGGTGATGTTGCTTGCCCTGATCAACGATTTGGGTCGACTGTAAAGCTTCGCTCAATTGCGAACCTGCCGCCTTTGCGGCAGTTTGCTTATTGCCAGTTGGAATAAGAAAGGACTTCATGAAACGTCTGCTGCTTACTGCGGTTCTTGCCGCATTGATGGTCACCGAAGTTCACGCCGAGTCCTTCAAAATCACTGATATTCGTGTCAACGGCTTGCAGCGGGTATCCGCCGGCAGCGTGTTTGGTGCCTTGCCATTGAACGTTGGCGACGAAGCGGATGATCGACGCCTCGTGGATTCCACTCGCGCGCTGTTCAAGACCGGTTTCTTTCAGGATATCCAGCTGGGCCGCGACGGCAACGTCCTGGTCATCAGTGTAGTCGAACGCCCGTCGGTCTCCAGTATCGAGATCGAGGGCAACAAGGCTATTTCCACTGAAGACCTGATGAAAGGCCTGAAGCAGTCCGGTCTTGCCGAGGGCGAGATCTTCCAGCGTGCCACCCTTGAAGGCGTGCGCAACGAGCTGCAACGCCAGTACGTCGCCCAGGGCCGCTACACGGCCACCGTCGACGCCGAGGTGGTGCCGCAGCCGCGTAACCGCGTCAGCCTGAAGATCAAGATCAACGAAGGCACCGTCGCCGCCATCCAGCACATCAACGTGGTGGGCAACACGGTGTTCTCCGAAGAGGAACTGACCGATCAGTTCCAGCTCAAGACCACCAACTGGCTGTCGTTCTTCAAGAACGACGACAAGTACGCCCGGGAAAAACTCTCCGGCGACCTTGAGCGCCTGCGTTCCTACTACCTGGACCGCGGCTACATCAACATGGACATCGCTTCCACCCAGGTGTCGATCACCCCGGACAAGAAGAGCGTCTACATCACCGTCAACATCAACGAAGGGCAGAAGTACACCGTTCGTGACGTGAAGCTCTCCGGCGACCTGAAAGTGCCTGAAGACCAGGTCAAGGCGCTGCTGCTGGTGCAGAAGGACCAGGTGTTCTCGCGCAAGCTGATGACCACCACCAGCGAGCTGATCACCCGCCGCCTGGGCAACGACGGCTACACCTTTGCCAACGTCAACGGCGTGCCTACCCCGCATGACGACGACCACACCGTGGATATCACCTTCGTGGTCGACCCGGGCAAGCGTGCCTACGTGAACCGCATCAACTACCGCGGCAACACCAAGACCGACGACAAGGTACTGCGCCGTGAAATGCGCCAGATGGAAGGCGGTTGGGCTTCCACCTACCTGATCGACCAGTCCAAGACCCGCCTGGAGCGCCTGGGCTACTTCAAGGAAGTCAACGTCGAGACCCCGGCCGTACCGGGCGTGGACGACCAGGTTGACGTGAACTACTCGGTAGAGGAACAAGCTTCCGGTTCGATCACCGCCAGCGTTGGTTTCGCCCAGAGCGCCGGCCTGATCCTGGGTGGCTCGATCAGCCAGAGCAACTTCCTGGGTACCGGTAACAAGGTCTCCATCGGCCTGACCAAGTCCGAGTACCAGACCCGCTACAACTTCAGCTACGTCGACCCGTACTTCACGCCGGACGGCGTGAGCCTGGGTTACAACGCCTTCTACCGCAAGACCGACTACAGCGACCTCGACGTCGATATCGCCAGCTACTCGGTTGACAGCTACGGCGTTGGCATGACCTTCGGCTACCCGATCAGCGAGACCTCTCGCCTGACCTACGGCCTGACGCTGCAACGCGATAGCATCAGCACCGGTACCTACACCGTTGACGAGATCTTCGACTTCATCAAGAGAGAAGGCAGTAGCTTCACTAACCTGAAGGCGTCCGTGGGCTGGTCCGATTCGACCCTGAACAAGGGCACCCTGCCGACCCGTGGTCATTCGCAGAGCCTGACGTTCGAAACCACCACGCCTGGCAGCGACCTGTCGTTCTACAAAATCGACTACCGTGGGCAGTTGTTCGCACCGATTACCGACACCTATACCCTGCGCCTGCACTCGGAGCTGGGTTATGGTGATGGCTTTGGCTCTACCTCAGGCCTGCCGTTCTACGAGAACTACTATGCCGGTGGTTTCAACTCGGTACGTGGCTTCAAGGACAGCACTCTGGGCCCGCGAAGCACACCGAGTACCGGGGCAAACGGCACGACTGCCGACCCGGATCAAAGCCCTCAGGCCTTCGGTGGTAACGTGCTGATCACCGGCGGTGCCGAAGTGCTGTTCCCGATGCCGTTCGTGAAGGACCAGCGTTCGCTGCGTACTTCGCTGTTCCTGGACATGGGTAGCACCTTCGACACCAACTGCTCGGCAAGCTCCAAGTACTGCGAAAGCGTCGACTTCTCGCAGATGGCCGCCTCCGTCGGTCTGGGCGTGACCTGGGTCACCGCACTGGGTCCTCTGAGCTTCAGCCTGGCCACGCCGATCAAGAAGCCTGATTACTCTGAAACCCAGATCTTCCAATTCTCCCTGGGCCAGACCTTCTAAGGTCTGCCCAACCACAGTTTCCGTAGGAGTGCACCGTGCGCAAGTTGACACAAATGGTTCTTCTGGCAGCCACCCTGGCCGCTACCGCTACCCCAGCGTTTGCCGACATGAAAATTGCCGTGCTGAACTATCAGATGGCCCTGCTGGAGTCTGACGCGGCCAAGCAGTACGCCGTGGATGCCGAGAAGAAGTTCGGCCCGCAACTGACCAAGCTCAAGGCCCTGGAAAGCAGCGCCAAGGGTATCCAGGACCGCCTGGTGAACGGTGGCGACAAGCTGCCACAAGGTGACCGCGAAAAGCTGGAGCTGGACTTCAAGCAGAAAGCCCGCGACTTCCAGTTCCAGTCCAAGGAGCTGAACGAAGCCAAGGCCAACGCCGACCGCGACATGCTCAAGCAGCTGAAGCCGAAGCTGGATGGCGCTGTTGAAGAAGTCATCAAGAACGGCGGCTTTGACCTGGTACTCGAGCGTGGCGCTGTGATCGATGTCAAACCTCAATACGACATCACTCGCCAAGTCATCGAGCGCATGAACAAAGCGCGCTGATATGACTGTGACCCTGAAGCTCGGCCAATTGGCCGAGTTCCTCGGTGCGACCCTGCGGGGCAGCGAGGATACCGAAATTACCGGGCTGGCCACTTTGCAAGAGGCCGGCCCTGGTCAGTTGAGCTTCCTGGCAAACCCCCAGTACCGCAAGTTCCTGCCTGACTGCACCGCTGCGGCCGTGCTGCTCAAGGCGGCGGACGCCGAAGGCTACGCCGGCGCTGCGCTGGTGGTGGCCGACCCGTACCTGGCCTACGCCCGTGTTTCCCACCTGTTCGACCCCAAGCCCAAGGCAGCGGCCGGCATTCATGCCAGCGCCGTGGTGGCGGCCGACGCGGTGGTGGACCCCACTGCCAGCATCGGCGCGTTCGCGGTGATTGAAAGCGGCGCGCAGATTGGCGCCGGCACCACCGTGGGCGCCCACTGCTTCATCGGCGCGCGTTGCGTGGTCGGCGAAGGCGGCTGGCTGGCCCCACGCGTCACCCTGTACCACGACGTGCGCATCGGCAAGCGCGTGGTCATCCAGTCCGGCGCGGTGCTGGGCGGCGAGGGCTTCGGCTTCGCCAACGAAAAGGGCGTGTGGAACAAGATTGCCCAGGTGGGCGGCGTCAGCATCGGCGACGACGTGGAAATTGGCGTGAACACTGCGGTAGACCGCGGCGCGCTGGCTGACACGGTGATTGGCAACGGCGTCAAGCTCGACAACCAGATTCAGATCGCCCACAACGTGCAGATCGGCGACAACACCGCCATGGCGGCGTGCGTCGGCATCTCCGGCAGCACCAAGATCGGCAAGAATTGCATGCTGGCCGGCGGCGTGGGCCTGGTGGGCCATATCGATATCTGTGACGGTGTCTTCATCACCGGCATGACCATGGTCACCCATTCCATCACCGAGCCAGGGGCCTATTCCTCGGGCACGGCGATGCAGCCAGCGGGCGAGTGGCGCAAGAGCGCGGCACGCCTGCGCCAGATAGATGACATGTTCCGTCGTCTCAAACAGGTAGAAAAGCGTGTCGAAGCCGTGACCCCGGACGACAAAGCATCATCTGATGGCTGATACCAATTCCATATCAAGTGTGCACAGCCGCTAAACTGCCTCCTTGATTTGCAATAGGAGTGCTGCGCGTCAGTCGCGCGCTCCCTATCTTTTATACAGGCTTCCCCCCGAAATGATGGACATCAACGAGATTCGCGAATACCTGCCTCACCGTTACCCGTTCCTGCTGGTGGACCGTGTAGTGGAGCTGGACGTCGAGGCACAGCGCATTCGCGCCTACAAGAATGTCAGCATCAACGAGCCATTCTTCAACGGCCACTTCCCGCAGCACCCGATCATGCCGGGCGTGCTGATCATCGAGGCAATGGCCCAGGCAGCTGGTATTCTTGGTTTCAAGATGCTGGACGTGAAACCGGCCGACGGTACCCTGTACTACTTCGTGGGTTCCGACAAACTGCGTTTCCGCCAGCCGGTGCTGCCGGGCGACCAGTTGATCCTGGAAGCCAAGTTCATCAGCTGCAAGCGCCAGATCTGGAAATTCGAGTGCCAGGCCTCCGTTGACGGCAAGCCGGTGTGCTCGGCCGAAATCATTTGTGCGGAACGCAAGCTATGAGTTTGATTGACCCTCGCGCCATCATCGACCCGTCTGCCATTCTGGCGGACGGCGTCGAGGTCGGCCCTTGGTCGATCATCGGCGCTGGCGTTGAAATCGGCGAGGGGACCGTCATCGGCCCCCACGTGATTCTCAAGGGGCCGACCAAAATCGGTAAGCACAACCGCATCTACCAGTTTTCCTCGGTAGGCGAAGACACCCCTGACCTCAAGTACAAGGGCGAAGACACGCGCCTGGTCATCGGTGACCACAACGTGATCCGCGAAGGCGTGACCATCCACCGCGGCACCGTCCAGGACCGCGCGGAAACCACCCTGGGCGACCACAACCTGGTCATGGCCTATGCCCACATCGGCCACGACTGCGTGATCGGCAACCACTGCATCCTGGTCAACAACACTGCGTTGGCGGGCCATGTGCACATGGACGACTGGGCGATCCTGTCCGGTTTCACCCTGGTGCACCAGTACTGCCACATCGGCGCCCACAGCTTCTCCGGCATGGGCACCGCCATTGGCAAGGACGTGCCTGCCTACGTCACGGTGTTCGGCAACCCGGCCGAGGCGCGCAGCATGAACTTCGAAGGCATGCGCCGTCGTGGCTTTAGCGATGACGCCATCCATGCCCTGCGCCGCGCCTACAAGGTGGTCTACCGCCAGGGCCTGACCGTCGACCAGGCGATCGCCGAGCTGGCCGAGCCGGCTGCCCAGTACCCTGAGGTGGACGTGTTCCTGCGCTCCATCCAGAACTCGACCCGCGGCATCACCCGCTGATGCCGTTGCCAGGCAAGCTGCGCGTCGCCCTGGTGGCGGGCGAGGCCAGTGGCGATATCCTTGGCGCCGGGCTGATGCAGGCCCTCAAGGCGCGCCACCCGGACATCGAATTCATGGGCGTGGGCGGCCCGCTCATGGAAGCCCAGGGCCTGGTGTCCGAGTTCCCCATGGAGCGCCTGGCCGTGATGGGCCTGGTGGAAGTGCTGGGGCGCCTGCGCGAGCTGCTGGCCCGGCGCAAGCTGCTGATCCAGACCTTGATCGAGCGCAAGCCCGACGTGTTCATCGGCATCGATGCGCCCGATTTCACCCTCAACATCGAACTCAAGTTGCGTCAGGCCGGGATCAAGACCGTGCACTACGTCAGCCCGTCCGTGTGGGCATGGCGGCAGAAGCGCGTGCTGAAGATCCGCGAAGGCTGCGACCTGATGCTGACCCTGTTCCCCTTCGAAGCGAAATTCTACGAAGAGAAGGGCGTGCCGGTGCGGTTCGTCGGCCACTCGTTGGCCGACACCATCCCGCTGCAGGCTGACCGTGCCCAGGCGCGCGCCGAGATCGGCCTGCCCCTGGACGGCCAAGTGGTGGCGCTGATGCCGGGCAGCCGTGGCGGCGAAGTAGGGCGCCTGGGCGAGCTGTTCCTCGACGCCGCCCAGCGCCTGCTGGCCCAGCGCCCAGGCCTGCGCTTCGTGCTGCCGTGCGCCAACGCCGCGCGCCGGGCACAGATCGAGGCCATGCTGGTGGGCCGCGACCTGCCGCTGACCCTGCTCGATGGCCAGTCCCATCGCGCCCTGGCGGCCTGCGACGCGGTGCTGATCGCCTCTGGCACCGCTACCCTGGAGGCGTTGCTGTACAAGCGCCCGATGGTAGTGGCGTACCGCCTGGCGGGGCTCAGCTACTGGATTCTCAAGCGTATGGTGAAAAGCCCGTACGTGTCGCTGCCCAACCTGCTGGCCCAGCGCATGCTGGTGCCCGAGTTGCTGCAGGACGCCGCCACCCCCGAAGCCCTGGTGCAAACGCTGCTACCCTTGCTGGACAACGGCCAGGCGCAGACCCAAGGCTTCGACGACATTCACCGCACCCTGCGCCGCGATGCCTCCAACCAGGCCGCGGAAGGCGTGCTGGCACTGCTGGCGAAACAATGACCTCACAAATGCAAATGGGCCTGGACTACACCCTGGTCGAAGACCTGGTGGCTGGCGTCGACGAAGTGGGCCGTGGCCCGCTGTGCGGCGCCGTGGTCACCGCGGCGGTGATCCTCGACCCGGACCGGCCGATCCTGGGGCTCAACGATTCCAAGAAGCTGACCGAGGCCAAGCGCGAGAAGCTGTTCGACGAGATCTGTGAAAAGGCCCTGAGCTGGCACATCGCCCGCGCCGAGGTCGAGGAAATCGACGAGCTGAACATCCTCCACGCCACCATGCTGGCCATGCAGCGCGCGGTGGAAGGCCTGCACATCACCCCCAAGCTCGCGCTGATCGACGGCAACCGCTGCCCGAAACTGGCGGTGCCCAGCGCCCCGGTGGTGCAGGGCGACGCCAAGGTGCCGGCGATTGCCGCCGCCTCCATCCTGGCCAAGGTCAGCCGTGACCGGGAAATGGCCGCGTTCGAGCTGATCTACCCCGGCTACGGCATCGGCGGGCACAAGGGCTACCCCACGCCCGTGCACCTGGAAGCGCTGGCCCGCCTGGGGCCTACGCCTATCCACCGTCGTTCGTTCGCGCCGGTGCGCCAGGCGTATGAAGCGCGGGCGTTGCTGGACCCGGACATGTCGCTGAGCTGAGCTGGCTGATGTTTTGATCAAGGCCCGGTACAATCCGGGCTTTGTTGTTTTGTGCACCTATAGGATCACCATGTCGGTTTCTTTCGTTCATCTTCGCCTGCACACCGAATATTCCCTGGTCGACGGCCTGGTGCGCATCAAGCCACTGGTCAAGGCCCTGGCCGGCATGAACATGCCCGCAGTGGCGGTGACCGACCAGAACAACATGTGTTCGCTGGTCAAGTTCTACAAGACGGCTATGGGCGGCGGCATCAAGCCGATCTGCGGCGCCGACCTGTGGTTGGCCAACAAGGATCCCGACGGCCCGCTGAGCCGCATCAGCCTGCTGGCGATGAACGCCCTGGGCTACCGCAACATCACCGAACTGATCTCCCGCGGTTTCATCGACGGCCAACGCAATGGCCAGGTGATCATCGAGCGCGAGTGGGTGGCCGAGGCCAGCGAGGGCGTGATCTGCCTGTCCGCGGCCAAGGAAGGTGAGATCGGCATGGCGCTGCTGGGCGGCAACCCGCTGGACGCCGAGGCGCTGCTGCAGGAGTGGATGACGGTGTTCCCCGACCGCTTCTACGTGGAAGTGCAGCGCACCAACCGCACCAACGACGAAGAGTACCTGCACGCCGCCGTGGCCCTGGCCGACAAGTTCGGCGCGCCGCTGGTGGCCACCAACGACGTGCGCTTCATCCGCCAGGAAGACTTCGAGGCCCACGAGACCCGTGTGTGCATCGGCGAAGGCCGGGCCCTGGATGACCCGCGCCGCAACAAGAACTACAGCGACCAGCAGTACCTGAAAAGCGCCGAGGAAATGCACGCGCTGTTCAGCGACCTGCCCGAGGCGCTGGAAAACACCGTCGAGATCGCCAAGCGTTGCAACATCGACGTCAAGCTGGGCAAGCACTTCCTGCCCGACTACCCGATTCCCGATGGCATGACCATCGACGAATACTTCCGCAAGGTGTCGTTCGACGGCCTGGAAGAACGCCTGGCGGTGCTGCTGCCACGCGACACCACCGAGGACTACGAGGCCAAGCGCCAGGTCTACGTGGACCGGCTGAACTTCGAGCTGGATATCATCATCCAGATGGGCTTCCCCGGTTACTTCCTGATCGTGATGGACTTCATCCAGTGGGCCAAGAGCAACGGCGTGCCGGTAGGCCCTGGCCGGGGTTCGGGCGCCGGCTCCCTGGTGGCCTACGTGCAGAAGATCACCGACCTCGACCCGCTGGAATATGACCTGCTGTTCGAACGTTTCCTCAACCCGGAACGGGTCTCCATGCCCGACTTCGACGTCGACTTCTGCATGGACGGCCGCGACCGGGTGATCGACTACGTGGCCGAGAAATACGGCCGCAACGCCGTGAGCCAGATCATTACCTTCGGTTCCATGGCTGCCAAGGCGGTGGTCCGTGACGTGGCGCGGGTGCAGGGCAAGTCCTATGGCCTGGCCGACCGCTTGTCGAAGATGATCCCCTTCGAAGTGGGCATGACCCTGGAGAAGGCCTACGAGCAGGAAGAGATCCTGCGCGACTTCCTCAAGACCGACGAGGAAGCCGGCGAAATCTGGGAGATGGCGCGCAAGCTCGAAGGTATTACCCGTAACGTCGGCAAGCACGCCGGTGGCGTGGTCATCGCCCCGACCAAGCTCACCGACTTCTCGCCCATTTACTGCGACGAGGCCGGCGACGGCCTGGTGACCCAGTTCGACAAGGACGACGTGGAGGCGGCCGGCCTGGTGAAGTTCGACTTCCTCGGCCTGCGTACCCTGACGATCATCGACTGGGCCCTGAAGACCATCAACCGCGACCGCGCCAAGGTCGGCGAAGAGCCGCTGGACATCGCCTTCATCCCGCTGGACGACAAGCCCACCTACAGCCTGCTGCAGAAAGCCGAGACCACCGCGGTGTTCCAGCTTGAATCGCGCGGCATGAAGGAGCTGATCAAGAAACTCAAGCCCGACTGCCTGGAAGACTTGATCGCACTGGTGGCCCTGTTCCGTCCGGGCCCGCTGCAATCGGGCATGGTGGACGACTTCATCAACCGCAAGCACGGCCGCGCCGAGCTGGCCTACCCGCACCCCGACTACCAGTACGAAGGCCTCAAGCCGGTACTGGCGCCTACCTACGGCATCATCCTGTACCAGGAACAGGTGATGCAGATCGCCCAGGTGATGGCGGGCTACACCCTGGGTGGCGCGGACATGCTGCGCCGGGCCATGGGTAAGAAAAAGCCCGAGGAAATGGCCAAGCAGCGCGGTGGCTTCATCGAAGGTTGTGCCAACAACAACATCGATGCGGACCTGGCGGGCAACATCTTCGACCTGGTGGAAAAGTTCGCCGGCTACGGCTTCAACAAATCCCACTCCGCCGCCTACGGCCTGGTGTCGTACCAGACCGCCTGGCTGAAAGCCCACTACCCGGCGCCGTTCATGGCCGCGGTACTGTCGGCGGACATGCACAACACCGACAAGGTCGTGACCTTGATCGAGGAAGTGCGCACCATGAAACTGCGCCTCGATGCGCCGGACGTGAACGCCTCGGAGTTCAAGTTCACGGTGAACGACGAAGGCCGCATCATCTATGGCCTGGGTGCCATCAAGGGCGTGGGCGAGGGGCCGGTGGAGGCCATCACCGAGGCCCGCCAGGCCGGCCCGTTCAAGGACCTGTTCGACTTCTGCGAGCGCATCGACCTCAAGCGCGTGAACAAGCGCACCCTCGATGGCCTGATCCGCAGTGGCGCGCTGGACCGCCTGGGGCCGTTCTTCCACGACGAGAGCAAGGCGTACCTGGCCAACATCGACCGCAACCGCGCGGTGCTGCTGGCGGCCATGGAAGAGGCGATCAAGGCGGCCGAGCAGACCGCGCGCACCCATGACAGCGGCCACAGCGACCTGTTCGGCGGCCTGTTCGTGGAGGAAGACGCCGACGTCTACGCCAGCCACCGCAAGGCCAAGGAGCTGACCCTCAAGGAGCGTCTGCGCGGTGAAAAGGAAACCCTGGGCCTGTACCTCACCGGTCACCCGATCGACGAGTACGAAGGCGAGATTCGCCGCTTCGCCCGCCAGCGCATTATCGACCTGAAGCCGGCCCGTGGCACCCAGACGGTGGCGGGCATGGTCATCAACCTGCGGGTGATGAAGAACAAGAAGGGCGACAAGATGGGCTTCATCACCCTCGACGACCGCTCGGCGCGTATCGAGGCCTCGCTGTTCGCCGACGCCTTCATGGCAGCGCAGTCGCTGCTGCAGACCGACGCCATGGTGGTGGTGGAAGGCGAGGTCAGCAACGATGACTTCTCCGGCGGCCTGCGCCTGCGGGTCAACCGCGTGATGACCATGGAAGACGCCCGCACCAACCTGGCCGAGAGCCTGCGCCTGAAGGTGCACGCCGACGCCCTGAAGGGCGACCGCCTGGGCTGGTTGGGCGAGCTGTGCAAGCGCCACCGCGGCGCCTGCCCGATCACCATGGAGTACACCGGCCCCGACGCCAAGGCGCTGTTGCAGTTCGGCGAGGACTACCGAATCGATCCCGGTGATGGTTTGATTCAAGCGCTGCGTGACCAGTTCGGGCGTGAGAACGTCTTCCTGCAATATCGTTGAGCCTGTCAAAGGTGACTAGACTCGACCCAGATCGTTAAACTCGACCTCAATGCGCCCTTTCCCGTATGGTAGGGCGCTTAACGGATCAACCGGCCGGCCGCTTGGCCGTCGACCCAAGACGGATGCCTATGAACCCGAATTTTCTTGATTTCGAACAGCCGATCGCTGACCTGCAAGCCAAGATTGAAGAGCTGCGCCTGGTCGGCAATGACAATTCGCTGAACATCAGCGATGAGATCTCGCGCCTGCAAGACAAGAGCAGCACCCTGACCGAAAGCATTTTCGGCAACCTGACCAGCTGGCAGATCGCACGCATGGCGCGCCACCCGCGCCGTCCGTACACCCTGGACTACATCCAGCACATCTTCACCGAGTTCGATGAGCTGCACGGCGACCGTCATTTCTCCGACGACGCCGCCATCGTCGGTGGTATCGCCCGCCTGGACGACCAGCCAGTGATGGTCATCGGTCACCAGAAAGGCCGTGAAGTGCGCGAGAAAGTGCGTCGCAACTTCGGCATGCCGCGCCCTGAAGGCTACCGCAAGGCCTGCCGCCTGATGGAAATGGCCGAGCGCTTCAAGATGCCGATCCTGACCTTCATCGACACCCCGGGCGCCTACCCGGGCATCGACGCCGAAGAGCGTAACCAGAGCGAAGCCATCGCCTGGAACCTGCGTGTCATGGCGCGCCTGAAAACCCCGATCATCGCCACCGTGATCGGCGAAGGTGGTTCGGGCGGTGCACTGGCCATTGGCGTGTGCGACCAGCTGAACATGCTGCAATACTCCACCTACGCGGTGATCTCGCCTGAAGGCTGCGCTTCCATTCTGTGGAAGACCGCAGAGAAGGCCCCGGACGCCGCCGAGGCCATGGGTATCACGGCCGAGCGCCTGAAAGGCCTGGGTATCGTCGACAAGGTGATCCAGGAGCCGCTGGGCGGCGCCCACCGCGACCCGGCTGCTGCTTCGGCACTGATCCGCAAGGAGCTGAGCTCGCAGCTGGCCATGCTCAAGGGCCTGGACATGGACGCGCTGCTCAAGCGCCGCTATGACCGCCTGATGAGCTACGGCCTGTAAGCCACGGCTTCGCGGCGCTCCGGACGCGGCCTGCGGCCGCTGCTACACCCGTAGCAGCGGCCGCAGGCCGCGTCAGGAGCACCCCAAAAAGGAGCCTGCCATGTTTCCGCTTCTGACTTCATGGCGCACCGCCCCACGCTGGCACATCGCCCTCTCCGGCGGCCTTGACTCCACCGTCCTGCTGCACCAGCTGGCCACCCTGGCCCGCACCGAAACCCTGCCTCCCTTGCACGCCATTCACGTCCATCACGGCCTTCAGGCCGCGGCCGACGCGTGGCCGCAGCATTGCCAGCAACTGTGCGACAGCCTGGGCGTGCCCTTGACCGTGGTGCACGTGCAGGTGACGCCTGGCGCCAGCCTGGAGGCGGCCGCCCGCGAGGCGCGCTACCGGGCGTTCGAGCAGGCAGTGGGGCCGGGTGAGGTGCTGCTGACGGGCCAGCACCGTGACGACCAGGCCGAGACCCTGCTGTTCCGCCTGCTGCGCGGCACTGGCGTACGCGGCCTGGCCGGCATGGCGGCCGAGCGTGCGCTGGGGCAGGGGTGGCTGCTGCGCCCGCTGCTCGACGTTTCCCGTGCCCAGCTTGAGCAGTATGCCAACAGCCATCGGCTGGCCTGGGTGGAAGACCCCTCGAACACTGACACGCGTTTCTCGCGCAACTACCTGCGCAACGACGTGCTGCCGGTGATCGCCCGGCGCTGGCCGCAGTTCGCCCAGACCTTCGCCCGCACCGCCAGCCATCTGGCCGAAGCCCAGGGCTTGCTGGCCGAGTTGGCGGAGCAGGACCTGCGGGTGGCCAGCACGCCATCGCCGTTCCCCTGGCTGACGTTGCCGTCGCTGGATCTGGGCGCGTTGCAGGCATTGTCCGACGCCCGCCAGCGCAACGCCCTGCAGCATTGGTTGGCGCCGCTGACGCGCCTGCCCGACGCGCAACATTGGGCAGGCTGGCAGGACCTGCGTGACGCCGCGCCGGCCGCCACCCCGGTGTGGGCACTGGCCGATGGCAACCTGCAGCGCGCGGCCGGTCGCTTGTGGTGGCTGGCCGACGACTGGTTGCAGGCGCCCCAAGGCGTCGCCGAGTGGGCAGACCCCGTCGCGCCCTTGCCGTTGCCCGACAATGGCCAGGTACGGATGTGCGGCCTGGCGCCGCAGGGCAGGGTGCAGGTTCGCTACCGCCAGGGCGGCGAAATGCTCCAGATAGAGGGGCGCGGCCACCGCGACCTGAAGCGCCTGCTCAACGAATCGGGCCTGCCGCCGTTCGTGCGCGGGCGCTTGCCGCTGCTGTTCGTCGACGGCCAATTGCAGGCTGTCGCCAACCTGCCGTTGGGCCCGGGGCAGGGCGCGGTTTTGCACTGGCTGCCACCGACGAACGCACAACGTTTGAGATGAAAGGCTGTTTCCGGTAGACTACGCTCCCTTCTTGATACAACTTCTGTGCTTGCTCAGCAAACACGGCAGTTGCCGATTGCCAAACTGTTTTTGGCCATCGGGGGCTTCGGCCTTCCTTCGCTTTCCCCGGCGGCTCTGACCGCTTTAACGCAGACTTCTAGGGTTTTTCATGACGCGCTACATCTTCGTCACGGGCGGTGTTGTTTCTTCATTGGGGAAAGGCATTGCTTCGGCATCTTTGGCGGCCATCCTGGAGGCGCGGGGACTTAAGGTCACCATGCTGAAGCTGGACCCGTACATCAACGTCGACCCGGGCACCATGAGCCCGTTCCAGCACGGTGAAGTCTTCGTGACCCACGACGGTGCCGAGACCGACCTCGACCTGGGCCACTACGAGCGGTTCATCCGCACGACCATGACCCAGAACAACAACTTCACCACCGGCCGCGTGTACGAGCACGTGCTGCGCAAGGAGCGCCGTGGTGACTACCTGGGCGCCACCATCCAGGTGATCCCGCACATCACCGACGAAATCAAGCGCCGCATCATCAAGGGCGCCGGCGATGCCGACGTGGCCATGGTCGAGATCGGTGGCACCGTGGGTGACATCGAGTCGCAACCGTTCCTGGAAGCCATCCGCCAGCTGCGCTTCGAAGTGGGCAACAAGCGCGCGATGCTGATGCACCTGACGCTGGTTCCGTACATCGCCACCGCTGGCGAGACCAAGACCAAGCCTACCCAGCACTCGGTGAAGGAGCTGCGCTCCATCGGCCTGCAGCCTGACGTGCTGGTGTGCCGTTCCGACCACCCGATCGACGTGTCCTCGCGCCGCAAGATCGCCCAGTTCACCAACGTTGAAGAACGTGCGGTGATCTCGCTGGAAGACGCCGACACCATCTACAAGATCCCGGGCATCCTGCACTCCCAGGGCCTGGACGATTTCGTCGTCGAGCGCTTCGGCCTGCAGTGCGGTGGCGCCGACCTGTCCGAGTGGGACAAGGTCGTCGATGCCAAGCTGAACCCGGAGCACGAAGTCACCATCGCCATGGTCGGCAAGTACATGGAACTGCTGGACGCGTACAAGTCGCTGATCGAAGCGATGAGCCACGCGGGCATCAGCAACCGTACCAAGGTCAACCTGCGCTACATCGACTCCGAAGACATCGAGAACCAGGGCACCGGCCTGCTGGAAGGCGCCGACGCCATCCTGGTACCGGGCGGCTTCGGTCTGCGCGGCGTGGAAGGCAAGATCACCGCGGTGCAATACGCTCGCGAGAACAAGGTCCCGTACCTGGGTATCTGCCTGGGCATGCAAGTGGCGGTCATCGAGTTCGCTCGTAACGTCATGGGCTGGAAAGACGCCAACTCCACCGAGTTCGACCGCACCAGCGGCCACCCGGTCGTGGGCCTGATCACCGAGTGGGAAGACGCCACCGGCGCGGTCGAGACCCGTACCGAAGCCTCGGACCTGGGCGGCACCATGCGCCTGGGCGCCCAGGAGTGCCAGCTGGCCAAGGGCTCCAAGGTGTTCGACTGCTACGCCAACGAAGTGATCGTGGAGCGTCACCGTCACCGCTACGAGGTCAACAACAACCTGCTGCCGCAGCTGATCGACGCGGGCCTGGTAGTCTCCGGTCGTTCCGGCGACGGCGCCCTGGTTGAAGTGGTTGAAGCCAAGGACCACCCATGGTTCGTGGCCTGCCAGTTCCACCCCGAGTTCACCTCGACCCCACGTGACGGCCACCCGCTGTTCAGTGGCTTCGTCAAGGCGGCCCTGGCTCAACACCAGAAAAAAGCCTGATCAAGGAAGTAATACAGCATGGCGCAGAAAATCATCCGTGTAGGCAACATTGAGATCGCCAACGACAAGCCTTTCGTCTTGTTCGGCGGCATGAATGTGCTCGAGTCGCGGGACATGGCGATGCAGGTCTGCGAAGAATACGTGCGCGTTACCGAAAAACTCGGTATCCCGTACGTGTTCAAGGCCAGCTTCGACAAGGCCAACCGTTCCTCCGTGACCTCCTACCGGGGTCCCGGCCTGGAAGAGGGCATGCGCATCTTCGAGGAAGTGAAGAAGACCTTCGGCGTGCCGCTGATCACCGACGTCCACGAGCCGGCCCAGGCCGCCGTGGTCGCCGAGGTCTGCGACATCATCCAGCTGCCGGCCTTCCTGTCGCGCCAGACCGACCTGGTGGTGGCCATGGCCAAGACCGGCGCAGTCATCAACATCAAGAAGGCGCAATTCCTCGCGCCGCAGGAAATGAAACACATCCTGACCAAGTGCGAGGAAGCCGGCAACGATCAGTTGATCCTGTGCGAGCGCGGTTCGAGCTTCGGCTACAACAACCTGGTGGTGGACATGCTCGGCTTCGGCATCATGAAGTCGTTCGAATACCCGGTGTTCTTCGACGTCACCCACGCCCTGCAAATGCCGGGCGGGCGTTCGGATTCCGCCGGCGGCCGCCGTGCCCAGGTCACCGACCTGGCCAAGGCGGGCATGTCCCAGGGCCTGGCTGGCCTGTTCCTGGAAGCCCACCCAGACCCGGACAACGCCAAGTGCGATGGCCCCTGCGCCCTGCGCCTCGACAAGCTGGAACCGTTCCTGGCCCAGCTCAAGCAATTGGACGATCTGGTTAAAAGTTTTCCGACGGTAGAAACCGCGTAACAACTTTTTTCCGGTAAAGTACCTCTCGATTCACTCTGGCCCGCTCGGGCCAGAGCCTTGTCGACCGAAGGCCTGCCTGCCGTATTGAGCCTTCGGCCACAACAGATTTCCCTCAGCAGTGTCGTTTTGGTCAAATTTGGAGTGCTTATAACAATGGCAAAAATCGTCGACATCAAAGGTCGTGAAGTTCTCGACTCCCGTGGCAATCCCACTGTGGAAGCCGACGTGCTTCTCGATAACGGCATCATCGGCAGCGCTTGCGCGCCGTCCGGTGCTTCCACCGGTTCGCGTGAAGCACTCGAGCTGCGTGATGGCGACAAGAGCCGTTACATGGGCAAGGGCGTACTGAAGGCCGTGGCCAACATCAATGGCCCGATCCGCTCGCTGCTGCTGGGCAAGGATCCTGCGGACCAGAAAGCCCTGGACCACGCCATGATCGAACTCGACGGCACTGAAAACAAAGCGTCGCTGGGTGCCAACGCCATCCTCGCCGTGTCCCTGGCTGCTGCCAAGGCCGCTGCCCAGGACCAGGACATCCCGCTGTACGCGCACATCGCCAACCTCAATGGCACCCCTGGCGTCTACTCCATGCCAGTACCGATGATGAACATCATCAACGGCGGCGAACACGCCGACAACAACGTCGACATCCAGGAGTTCATGGTGCAGCCGGTTGGCGCCAAGACCTTCTCCGACGGCCTGCGCATGGGCACCGAGATTTTCCACCACCTCAAGGCTGTGCTGAAGGCTCGTGGCCTGAACACTGCCGTGGGTGACGAGGGCGGCTTCGCGCCGAACCTGACCTCCAACGAAGACGCGCTGTCGGCCATCGCCGAAGCCGTGGCCAACGCCGGTTACAAGCTGGGCACCGACGTGACCCTGGCCCTGGACTGCGCGGCCAGCGAATTCTACGAAGACGGTGTGTACAACCTGGCAGGCGAAGGCCACAGCTTCGACGCCGCTGGTTTTGCCGACTACTTGAAAGGCCTGACCGAGCGTTTCCCGATCATCTCGATCGAAGACGGCCTGGACGAGTCCGACTGGGCCGGCTGGAAAGTGCTGACCGAGAAGCTGGGCGACAAGGTGCAGCTGGTAGGCGACGACCTGTTCGTGACCAACACCAAGATCCTGAAGGAAGGCATCGATAAAAAGATCGCCAACTCCATCCTGATCAAGTTCAACCAGATCGGCACCCTGACCGAAACCCTGGAAGCCATCCAGATGGCCAAGGCCGCCGGCTACACCGCGGTCATTTCGCACCGTTCGGGCGAAACCGAGGACTCGACCATTGCCGACCTGGCCGTGGGTACCGCCGCTGGTCAGATCAAGACTGGCTCGCTGTGCCGCTCGGACCGCGTGTCCAAGTACAACCAACTGCTGCGCATTGAAGAACAACTGGGCGCCAAGGCGGTCTATCGTGGCCGTGCCGAGTTTCGCGGCTAAGCTTTAGATGGTACAAAGCAAGCGCTGTACAGCACAAAGCCTGGCCTAGCCAGGCTTCGTGCCATCAGTACGGCCGTTTATTTCCACTGGATACCTTGATGCGCAGTCCCTATTGGTTGTTCCTTGTCCTGCTCTTGCTGCTGGGTGGCCTGCAGTACCGCCTCTGGGTCGGTAACGGCAGCCTGGCCCAGGTGTCGAGCCTTGAGCAGCAGATCGCCGACCAGCACGCCGAAAACGAGCGCCTGCTGGAGCGTAACCGTGTCCTCGACGCGGAAGTGGCGGAACTGAAAAAGGGCATGGAGACCGTTGAAGAACGGGCTCGCCATGAACTGGGCATGGTCAAGGACGGTGAAACCCTTTATCAGTTGGCGCAATGACCTATTCTTCCCCTGCCTTCTGGGCAGTGATTCCTGCCGCAGGCGTTGGTGCCCGCATGGCAGCCGACCGGCCCAAGCAATACCTGCAACTGGGCGGCCGAACCATTCTCGAACACAGCCTGGCCTGTTTCCTCGACCACGCCGGGCTCAAGGGCCTGGTGGTCAGCCTGGCTGAAGACGACCCCTATTGGCCTGACCTGGCCAGTGCCCGTGACCCACGTATCCAGCGTGCCCCTGGCGGCGCCGAGCGTGCCGACTCGGTGCTCAATGCCCTGCTGCACCTGCACGCCCAAGGCGCTGCCGATGACGATTGGGTGCTGGTGCACGACGCCGCGCGGCCCAACCTGGCGCGCACCGACCTCGACAAGCTGCTGGGCGAGCTGGCCCACGACCCGGTGGGCGGCCTGCTGGCCGTGCCGGCCAAGGACACCCTCAAGCGCGCCGACGCCCATGGCCGCGTGGCGGAGACTGTCGACCGCAGCACCATCTGGCAAGCCTATACGCCGCAGATGTTCCGCCTCGGTGCCTTGCACCGGGCGTTGGCGGACAGCCTGGTGGCGGACGTGGCGATTACCGATGAAGCCTCTGCCATGGAGTGGGCCGGGCAGGCGCCGCGGCTGATCGAAGGGCGTTCGGATAACCTCAAGGTGACCCGGCCTGAGGACCTGGAGTGGTTGCGCCAGCGTTGGGCGCAGCGTCCGCACTAGTCCTGTAGCCGCTGCCGCTAGGCTGCGCTGGCCTGATGCCTCGCTGAGGATCTTTGGCGTACATAAGGGCCAGCGCAGCCTGGCGGCAGCGGCTACAGATGATTGGCTTGATATTCGGGTCTTGACGCCAACCCTGCCTTCAAATAATCCACCAGCTTCCTCACCTTAGGCGACAGGTGCCGCTGCTGCGGGTACAGCGCCCACACTGCCGTGTTCGGCGGTTGGTGCGCCTCCAGCAACGACACCAGCGCGCCGCTGTGCAAATGTTCCAGCACGTAATAGTCCGGCAGCTGGCACAAGCCTATCCCCTGTAACGCCGCATCCAGCACCGCCTGCCCGCTGTTGCAGCGCCAATTGCCCTGTACCCGTTGCGCCAGTTCGCGGCCCTCGTTCTGCAGTTGCCAGACATCCGAGCTGCCAACCAGGCAGTTGTGCCGCGCCAGCTCCGACAGGCTGTGCGGGCGGCCATAGCGTGCAAGGTAGGAGGGCGACGCGCACAGGTACATGCGCCGCGGTGCCAGGCGCGAGGCCACCTGCCGGGAATCCTGCAGGCGGCCCAGGCGGATGCCCAGGTCGAGGCCTTCGTGCACCAGGTCGAGGGTGCGGTTGGTCAGCTCGATGTCCACCCGCAGTTGCGGGTACAGCCCCATGAAACGGGTCACCAGCGGTACGATGAAGCGCTCGCCGTAGGCCACGGCGCAGGTCATGCGCAGCAGCCCCTTGGGTTCGCTGTTGAGGTCGCCCATGGCGCGCAGGGCTTCCTCGCGGCCGTCCTGCAGCCGCTGGCAGTGCTGCAGGAAGGTCTGCCCGGCCTCGGTCAGGGTCACGCGCCGGGTGCTGCGGTACAGCAGGCGGGTCTGCAGGCGTTCTTCCAGCCGGGCGATCTGCCGGCTGATGTGCGACGAGGAAATGCCCAGGCGCTCGGCTGCCGCAGTGAACTGGCTGCACTCGGCGACGGCGACGAATTCGTCGATGCCGTCCCAGCGGTTATCGCTCATTGATTATCCCTGCATGGCAATAATGTTTTGCCTTTGGCCTGATTATTCCTCAAAGCTGCATGAATTACACTGAACGCCTTACCTAAACACTTCAGGAGAAGGTTGCGATGATCAAGTCCCGTGCCGCAGTAGCATTCGAGGCCAAGAAACCGCTGGAAATCGTCGAAGTCGACGTGGCGATGCCCAAGGCTGGCGAAGTGCTGGTGCGTGTGGTCGCTTCCGGCGTGTGCCACACCGACGCCTACACCCTGTCCGGTGCCGATCCTGAAGGCATCTTCCCGTCGATCCTGGGCCACGAAGGTGGTGGCATCGTCGAAGCCATCGGCGAAGGCGTGACCTCGGTAGCCGTCGGCGACCACGTGATCCCGCTATACACCGCCGAATGCCGCCAGTGCAAATTCTGCCTGTCGGGCAAGACCAACCTCTGCCAGGCCGTGCGCGCCACCCAGGGCAAGGGCCTGATGCCCGACGGCACCTCGCGTTTCTCCTACAACGGCAAGCCGCTGTTCCACTACATGGGCACCTCGACCTTCTCGGAATACACCGTGCTGCCGGAAATCTCCGTGGCCAAGATCCAGAAAGAAGCGCCGCTGGAGAAGGTCTGCCTGCTGGGTTGCGGCGTGACCACCGGCATCGGCGCGGTGCTCAACACCGCCAAGGTCAAGCCGGGTGACACCGTGGCCATCTTCGGCCTGGGCGGCATCGGCCTGTCGGCGGTCATCGGCGCGGTCAAGGCCAAGGCCAGCCGCATCATCGCCATCGACATCAACCCGGCCAAGTTCGAGATCGCTCGCCAGTTGGGCGCCACCGACTGCGTCAACCCGAAGGACTTCGACCGTCCTATCCAGGAAGTCATCGTCGACATGACCGACGGCGGCGTCGACTTCTCGTTCGAGTGCATCGGCAACGTGCACCTGATGCGTGCCGCCCTGGAATGCGCCCACAAGGGCTGGGGTGAGTCCGTGATCATCGGCGTGGCCGGCGCGGGCCAGGAAATCTCCACCCGGCCGTTCCAGCTGGTGACCGGTCGCGTCTGGCGCGGTTCGGCGTTCGGTGGCGTGCGTGGCCGCACCGAGCTGCCTAGCTACGTGGAAATGGCCGAGAAGGGCGAGATCCCGCTGGACACCTTCATCACCCACACCATGGGCCTGGAAGACATCAACAAGGCGTTCGACCTGATGCACGAAGGCAAGAGCATCCGTTCGGTCATCCACTTCTGAGGTTGCCCATGAGCCTGGAAAACATCTCCTGCCAGAAAAGCGCCGGCGGTTGGCACAAGCGCTACCGCCACCGCTCGGACGTGCTGGGTTGCGACATGACCTTCGCTGTCTACCTGCCGCCCCAGGCGGAGCAGGGCGGCACGCTGCCGGTGTTGTACTGGCTGTCGGGGCTGACCTGCACGGACGAGAACTTCATGCAGAAGGCCGGCGCCCACAAGCTGGCCGCCGAGCTGGGCCTGATCATCGTCGCACCGGACACCAGCCCGCGCGGCGCCGACGTGCCCGGTGACCCGGACGGCGCCTGGGACTTCGGCCTGGGGGCGGGGTTCTACCTCAACGCCACCCAGCAGCCGTGGGCCCAGCACTACCGCATGCACGACTACGTGGTGAATGAGCTGCCAGCCCTGGTGGAGGCGCATTTCCCGGCCTCCGACCGCCGTGCCATCAGCGGTCACTCCATGGGCGGCCACGGCGCGCTGGTGTGCGCCTTGCGCAACCCCGGGCGCTACCGTTCGGTGTCGGCGTTCTCGCCCATCAGCAACCCCATGGATTGCCCATGGGGCCAGAAGGCCTTCACCCGTTACCTGGGCGAGGAGCGTTCGCGCTGGCGCGAGTGGGATGCGTCGGTGCTGATGGCCGAGAGCAAGGCGCCCCAGGCGTTCCTGGTGGACCAGGGCGACCGTGACGATTTCCTCGTCAACCAGCTCAAGCCCGAGGCGCTGGTGCAGGCGGCGAAGGTCGCAGGCCACGACCTGCAGCTGCGCCTGCAGCCTGGCTACGACCACAGCTACTACTTCATCGCCAGCTTCATCGACGACCACCTGCGTCACCACGCCGCGGCATTGGCCCAATGATGTCGTTTTGCCCTTGATTCACGGCGTTTCGGGGCCGCTTTTTGCGGCCCCGTTGTTACATAAAGCAGGTAGAATCACGCCCTGTCTCCTTCAGGGCTTTTCTATTTATGCGTATTGGCCACGGCTACGATGTGCACCGTTTCGCTGACGGCGATTTCATTACCCTGGGCGGCGTTCGCATCGCTCACAAATTCGGCCTGCTCGCCCATTCCGATGGTGACGTGCTGCTGCACGCCCTGAGCGATGCGCTGCTCGGCGCCGCCGCGCTGGGTGATATCGGCAAGCACTTCCCCGACACCGATCCGCAATTCAAGGGCGCCGACAGCCGCGTGCTGCTGCGCCACGTGGTCGGCATCGTCCAGGCCAAGGGCTGGAAGGTCGGCAACGTCGACGCCACCATCGTCGCCCAGGCGCCGAAGATGGCCCCGCACATCGACACCATGCGCAGCCTGATCGCCGCCGACCTGCAGGTCGAACTGGACCAGGTCAACGTCAAGGCCACCACCACCGAAAAGCTGGGCTTCACCGGCCGTGAGGAAGGTATCGCGGTTCACGCCGTCGCCTTGTTGCTGCCAGCATGACCGAACTCGAACTGTTGGGCCCCTGCGCCGCCGGGCCGGCCCTGGGCCGCGCCGTGCTGAAAGCCACTGCCGAAGACTTCCAGGTCGACGAGGTGCTGGACATCCCGTTGGCGGGCGAGGGCGAGCACCTGTGGCTGTGGGTGGAAAAACGCAACCTCAACACCGAAGAAGCCGCCCGCCGCCTGGCCAAGGCCGCCGGCGTGCCGCTGCGCACCGTCAGCTACGCGGGCCTCAAGGACCGTCAGGCGCTGACCCGGCAATGGTTCAGCCTGCACCTGCCCGGCAAGGCCGACCCGGACCTGAGCGCCGCCGAAAACGAAACCCTGGCCATCCTCAAGGTTGCCCGCCACAAGCGCAAGCTGCAGCGCGGCGCGCACTCGGCCAACGGCTTCACCCTGCGCCTGACCGCGCTGGAGGCTGACCGCGCGGCCCTGGACGCCCGCCTGGAACAGCTCAAGACCACTGGCGTACCGAACTACTTCGGCACCCAGCGGTTTGGCTTCCAGGGTGGTAACGTCCACGACGCCCGCCAGTGGGCCGAACGCCAGGCCCTGCCAGAGCAGCGCAACGTGCGTTCGCGCCTGCTGTCCACGGCCCGCAGCTACCTGTTCAACCAGGTGCTGGCCGCGCGCGTCGGCGACGGCAGCTGGAACCAGGCCCGGGTCGGCGACCTGCTGGCGTTCACCGACAGCCGCAGCTTCTTCCCGGCCGGTGAGGCCGAGTGCAGCGACCCGCGCCTGGCCATTCTTGATCTACACCCCACCGGCCCGATGTGGGGCGAAGGTGACTCGCCGGCCGCGGGCGCCATCCATGAACTGGAACAGAATGTCGGCGCGCGGTTGGCGCCGCTCGGCGAATGGTTGGCAAAAGCGGGCATGGCGCACGAACGCCGCATCCTGCGGCTGCCCATCGGCGGGCTGGCGTGGCATTATCCGGAGCCTGACATTCTGCAATTGGAATTCGTCCTTCCGGCCGGATGCTTCGCCACCGTGGTGGTGCGCGAGCTTGTTGATCTGGTGCCGGCAGGGCAGACGGAAAGCCCATGCGTATTCTGATTTCAAACGATGATGGTGTCGCCGCCCCCGGCCTGGCCGCGCTGCATGAAGCGCTGGCCGGCTTTGCCGAGTGCACGGTCATTGCCCCCGACGGCGACCGCAGCGGTGCCAGCAGTTCGCTGACCCTGGACCGGCCGCTGCACCCGCAGCGCCTGGCCAACGGTTTCATCAGCCTCAATGGCACCCCCACCGATTGCGTGCACCTGGGCCTCAACGGCCTGTTGCCGCAGGAGCCGGACCTGGTGGTGTCAGGCATCAACCTGGGGGCCAACCTGGGCGACGACGTGCTCTACTCGGGCACCGTCGGTGCCGCGCTGGAAGGGCGTTTCCTGGGGGGCACCTCGTTTGCGTTCTCGTTCCTGTCGCGCCAGGTGGACAACCTGGCCACCGCCGCCTGGTACGCCCGGCACCTGGTGCAGGCTCACGGTGAGTTGAACCTGCCGCCGCGCACCGTGCTCAACGTCAACATTCCCAACCTGCCGCTGGAGCGCATTCGCGGTATCCAGCTGACCCGCCTGGGCCACCGCGCTCGCGCAGCGGCGCCCACGCGCGTGGTCGACCCGCGCGGCAAGGAAGGCTACTGGATCGCTGCCGCCGGCAACGCCGAGGATGGCGGCCCGGGCACCGACTTCCACGCGGTGATGCAAGGCTACGTGTCGGTCACCCCCTTGCAGCTGGACCGCACCTTCAGCCCGGCGTTCGACAGCCTGGAAACCTGGCTGGAGGGCCTACGCTGATGCGCGAACAAGATGACCTGAACCGTCGCGGCATCGGTTTCACCTCCCAGCGCACCCGCGAGCGGCTGATCCAGCGCCTGTACGAAGAGGGCGTGAGCAACGAGCGGGTGCTGGACGTGATCCGCCGCACCCCGCGTCATCTGTTCGTCGACGAAGCCCTGGCGCACCGCGCCTACGAGGACACGGCGCTGCCCATCGGCCACAACCAGACCATCTCCCAGCCCTACATGGTGGCGCGCATGAGCGAGCTGCTGCTGGAGGCCGGGCCGCTGGACAAGGTCATGGAGATTGGCACGGGCTCGGGCTACCAGACCGCGGTGCTGTCGCAACTGGTGGAGCGGGTGTTCTCGGTCGAACGCATCAAGGTGCTGCAGGACCGCGCCAAGGAGCGCCTGGTGGAGCTCAACCTGCGCAACGTGGTGTTCCGCTGGGGCGATGGCTGGGAAGGCTGGCCGGCGCTGGCGCCGTACAACGGCATCATCGTCACCGCCGTGGCCACCGATGTGCCCCAGGCGCTGCTGGACCAGTTGGCGCCGGGGGGGCGCCTGGTCATTCCGGTGGGTTCGGGAGAAGTGCAGCAACTGATGCTGATCGTCCGCGAAGATCAGGGTTTTTCCCGGCATGTGCTGGGAGCGGTGCGTTTCGTGCCGCTGCTCAATGGGCCCCTGGCCTGAGCAGGATTTCGTTGGCTGGCGGTGAATTCTTTGGCAGGGCACGGGTCTGACAGCGCAGCCTTCACAGGTTGTAACGCGAATACGTCAGAAATATGCGTGTGGATGGTTATAATTGCGACACAACAGTCTATTTTTCTATCAGCCACCATTTTCAAGGGAGCGGCGGGTGAGTCCCACAGTCATTCGGCAGCATGCAGGACTATCGAGCTACAAGCTTCTGGTGATTGGCCTCGCCCTTGCAACGACCCTGGCTGGCTGCGCAAGCCACCCTTCGGGCGGCGTGCGGGTGGTCGACCGCAGCAGCGGCGGGAGCGCCTCGGCACCGGCCGCGCCAGAGCGCCAGCCGGTCACCACGGGCCAGTACCGGGTCAAGCGCGGCGATACCCTGTTCTCCATCGCGTTCCGCTACTCCTGGGACTACAAGGCCCTGGCTGCCCGCAACAACATCCCCGAGCCCTATACCATTCGTCCGGGACAGGTCATTCGCTTCGGTGATGGCAGCGCTCCATCTGCACCGGTCGCCGCGGCGCAAACTGAAACCTCGGCGTCGCCGTCGGGCTCGTTCAAGGTCACTCGTCGGCCCATTATCTTCACGCCGGTGGCGGGTGCCCCGGGTCAGAAAACCGCGCCACCGGCCCCCGTTGCAGCCGCTCCCGAGCCGGTGCCGGTGCCGGCGGGCGAGAAGATCACAGGCGGTTGGACATGGCCTGCCAACGGCGTGCTGATTGGAAAATTTGCTTCAAACGGTAGTTTGAATAAAGGCGTTGATATCGCCGGGGAATTGGGACAGCCTGTTTTTGCTGCGTCTGATGGTTCGGTGGTGTACGCCGGGAGTGGGTTGCGGGGCTACGGCGAGTTGGTAATCATCAAGCACAGCGATACCTACGTCAGTGCCTACGGTCACAACCGCAGGCTCTTGGTTCGGGAGGGGCAGCAGGTCAAGGCCGGGCAGACAATTGCCGAGATGGGTTCCACGGGTACCGACCGGGTGAAGCTCCACTTCGAGATTCGCCGGCAGGGCAAGCCAGTAGACCCCTTGCAGTTTTTGCCACGACGTTGATCGTTGCCAAGCCTGTTCCTTCGATGTAGCGGGGACAGGCTTTAGCGTAGCCAAGGATAAGCGCGACGCTAGAGCTTGAGGTCGAACTCAACAAAGGACTATAACAAATGGCTCTCAACAAAGAAGCGCCGGAGTTTGACATCGACGATGAGGTGCTCCTTATGGAAACCGGCATCGTCCTGGACGCTGAGGCGGACGATGAACCCGTGGTGCCCACGGTTCGTGCCAAGGCCAAGAACTCCACAGCACTCAAGCAACACAAGTACATCGATTACACCCGTGCGCTGGATGCGACACAGCTGTATTTGAACGAAATCGGCTTTTCCCCCCTGTTGTCCCCGGAAGAAGAAGTCCATTTTGCGCGCCTGTCGCAAAAGGGTGATCCGGCCGGCCGCAAGCGCATGATCGAAAGCAACCTGCGTCTGGTGGTGAAAATCGCCCGTCGCTACGTCAACCGTGGCCTGTCCCTGCTCGACCTGATCGAGGAAGGCAACCTGGGGCTTATCCGGGCCGTCGAGAAATTCGACCCCGAGCGCGGTTTCCGCTTCTCTACCTACGCCACCTGGTGGATTCGCCAGACCATCGAACGCGCCATCATGAACCAGACCCGGACCATCCGGCTGCCGATTCATGTCGTGAAGGAACTCAATGTCTACCTGCGGGCGGCGCGCGAACTGACCCAGAAACTCGACCACGAGCCGTCGCCGGAGGAAATCGCCAGTCTGCTGGAGAAGCCGGTGGGCGAGGTCAAGCGCATGCTCGGGCTCAACGAGCGGGTGTCCTCGGTGGACGTCTCCCTCGGCCCGGACTCCGACAAGACCCTGCTCGACACCCTCACGGACGACCGTCCCACCGACCCGTGCGAGCTGCTGCAGGACGATGACCTGTCCCAGAGCATCGACCAGTGGCTCTCCGAGCTCACCGACAAGCAGCGTGAAGTGGTAGTGCGGCGCTTCGGCCTGCGTGGCCACGAAAGCAGTACCCTGGAAGACGTCGGCCTGGAAATCGGCCTTACCCGGGAGCGGGTTCGCCAGATTCAGGTCGAGGGCTTGAAGCGCTTGCGCGAGATTCTCGAGAAGAACGGCCTGTCCAGCGAATCACTGTTCCAGTAGTTCGTTTGGCAGCCCATGCGCCCCGACTGGTTCGGGGCGTTTTTGTTTCCGGCGTTCGGGTCAGCGATCACCGGCGCGTTCTGTAAGCGATTGTGCATCAGGCGTGTCAAACGCCTTCCATGGCTGTGCGCAACGTACTGTTCTGTCTGGTTTTTCCTGACTGTTGCAGCTTGGAAAAGACTTTTCCTGAAAGACTTGTGCAGTTGAATCGTCATCTGGATTCTCTATGATCGAACCAGTGCCAAGGAGCAGGCACAGGCTCTCAAGGATGAGCGCCAGGACACCGCAGGACGCGGTTCATCAGGACGATGACAGGGATACAGGGAATAGGGACAGAAAAGGTGGGCGGGTCATACCGCCCCTTTTTTTTGCCTTTTGAAAAGCGGTTTGGCGGCAGCACGGCAGTGGGCTAACGCAGCTACTGCAGTTGCTGCAGCCACCGCGAACTGCTTTTGATCTTGATCCCGTGCGGCCCTTGATCTTGATTGTGTGCCCCATAAAGCGCCAGGGCCGACTGGAGGCGTTGGCCGAGCGGTCCACGGCGTAGCCGGGGAAGACGGAACCGGAGGCGCTTCTATTCCGGGCCGTCGTCCGCTTGGACGACGCCGGAGGGAGGGGACCCGCAGCGCAGCGGAGGGACCAAGCAGGGGCAAGCCTTTTTTGCTTACTTTTTGTGGCGTTTGACAAAAAGTGAGCCGCCGTAAGGGCGGAAAGGTGATTCTGCATCACCCTTGATATTGGATATGTGCATAGCTTTCGAGCCTCGCTTCTGAGGGATTCGGACATATCCATTTTCGCGGGGATGCCACCGACCGTTTCGCCCTTACGGCGACTCCCTTTTTGGCAGTCGCCCCAAAAAGGAAGCAAAAAGGGCTTGCCCCTGCTTGGGCCCTCCGCTGCGCTACGGGTCCCCTCCTTCCGGCGTCGCCCAGGCGGCAAACGGCCCCCGCTATAGAAGCTGGCGGGTTGCCGTTTCCTTCGGCTACGCCGAAGGGCCCTGCGGGCTGCCGCCTGGTCGACGCCTCCAGTCGGCCCGGGCGCTTTACGGGGCATACAATCAAGATCAAGAGCCAGATCAACAGCCAGATCAAAATCAGAAGCCAGATCATGCGTTCGATCAGCCGTGGGCTACAACTTGGATGGCTGGTGCCGGGCGTGCGCAGCACGCAAAAAAAAAGCCCCTTCACGGGGCCTTTTTCTGCAACCTCGAACGCCTTAGCGCTCCAGGTCAGCGATCTTGCCGGTCTTGCCGTCCCACTCTTCAGCGTCAGGCAGGGCATCCTTGCGCTCGGTGATGTTCGGCCAGACCTCTGCCAGCTCGGCGTTCAACTCGATGAAGTTCTCCATCCCGGCCGGGATTTCGTCTTCAGAGAAAATGGCTTGGGCAGGGCACTCAGGCTCGCACAGTGCGCAATCGATGCACTCATCCGGGTGAATTACCAGGAAGTTCGGGCCTTCGTAGAAGCAGTCCACCGGACAGACTTCGACGCAGTCGGTGTATTTGCACTTGATGCAGTTGTCGGTGACGACGAAGGTCATTTCAAAATATCTCCTCAAGGCGGCAGCGAAGCCCCTGATCCAGGGCCGCTTGGTTTGGGCTGGTCAGCCGGCGGACCAGGCTAAGAGCCCGTGGCATTCCCAAACCGCGCGGGATTCTATCAGCTTGTGCGCTGCTGCGTTAGATCCGAGTCTTCAGTGTATAGAGCAATTCGATTGCTTGACGTGGCGTCAGGCCATCAATGTCGGTCTTGCTGAGTTGCTCCAGCACCGGGTGCGGCAAGCTGGCGAACAGGTCACTCTGGTGCGGTACCTGGGGTTGGCCCGGGGCGCTGGCGACTGGTTCGTGTGGCAGGCTCGCCGTTTCCAGGCGGCCCAGGTGTTCCTTGGCGCGGGCGATCACTGGGTTCGGCACGCCGGCCAACTGCGCCACGGCCAGGCCGTAGCTCTGGCTGGCAGGGCCGGGCAGCACGTGGTGCAGGAACACGATGCGCTCCTTGTGCTCGGTGGCGCTCAGGTGCACGTTGGCGACCAGCGGTTCGTTTTCCGGCAGTACCGTCAATTCGAAATAGTGCGTGGCAAACAGCGTGTAGGCGCGCAGTTGCGCCAGGCGCTCGGCGGCGGCCCAGGCCAGCGACAGGCCGTCGAAGGTGCTGGTGCCGCGGCCCACTTCGTCCATCAGCACCAGGCTCTTGTCCGTGGCGTTGTGGAGGATGTTGGCAGTTTCGCTCATTTCCACCATGAAGGTCGAGCGCCCGCCGGCCAGGTCGTCGCTGGAGCCGATACGGGTGAAGATACGGTCCACCAGCGACAGCTCGCAGCCGGCGGCCGGCACGAAGCTGCCGATGTGGGCCATCAGCACGATCAGCGCGGTCTGGCGCATGTAGGTGGATTTACCGCCCATGTTCGGGCCGGTGATCACCAGCATGCGGGTGTCGTTGTCCAGGCTCAGGTCGTTGGCCACGAACGGCGTGGTCAGCACCTGTTCCACCACCGGGTGGCGGCCCTGGTTGATGCGCAGGCAGGGCTCGTCGACGAATACCGGGCAGTTGAGGTCCAGGTTCAGCGCGCGCTCGGCCAGGTTGCTCAACACGTCCAGCTCGGCCAGGGCCGCGGCGGTGTCCTGCAGCGGTGGCAGGTGGCCGATGAGGTTTTCAAGCAGCGCGTCGTAGAGCATCTTCTCGCGGGCCAGGGCGCGGCTTTTCGCCGACAGCGCCTTGTCCTCGAACTCTTTCAGCTCCGGGGTGATGAAGCGCTCGGCGCCTTTCAGGGTCTGGCGGCGGATGTAGTCCGCTGGCGCCTGCTCGGCCTGCTTGCTGGGCAGCTCGATGAAGTAGCCGTGCACGCGGTTGTAGCCGACCTTCAGGTTGGCCAGGCCAGTGCGGGCTTTCTCGCGTGCCTCCAGGTCGATCAGGAACTGGCCGGCGTTCTCGCTCAGGGCCAGCAGCTCGTCCAGCTCGCTGTCGTAGCCGGTCTTGAGCACGCCGCCGTCACGGATGACCGCCGGCGGGTTGTCGATGATGGCCTTGGCCAGCAGGTCGGCCAGCTCCGGGTAGGTGCCGGCGATGGTCGCCAACAGCGCCAGGTGCGGCGCTTCCAGGTCGGACATCGCCACTTGCAGGTCCGGCAGCGCCGCCAGCGCGTCGCGCAGGCGCGCCAGGTCGCGCGGGCGGGCGTTGCGCAGGCCGATGCGGGCGAGAATGCGCTCGATGTCACCGATTTCTTTCAGCTGTGGCTGCAGGCTTTCGAAACGGTAGCCCTCCAGCAGGCAGCGGATCGAGCTCTGGCGCGCCTGCAGCACCTTCAGGTCACGCAGCGGGCGGTTCAGCCAGCGGGTCAGCAGGCGGCTACCCATGGCAGTCTGGCAACGGTCGATCACCGATTGCAGGGTGTTATCGCGCCCGCCCGCCAGGTTGGTGTCCAGCTCCAGGTTGCGCCGGCTGGCGCCGTCCAGCACCACGGTGTCATCCAGGCGCTCGTGGCGCAGGCTGCGCAGGTGGGGCAGGGCGGTGCGCTGGGTTTCCTTGGCGTAGCCCAGCAGGCAGCCGGCGGCGCCGATGGCCAGGGTCAGGTTCTCGCAGCCAAAACCCTTGAGGTCCTGGGTGGAGAACTGCTGGCACAGGCTCTTGTGCGCGGTGTCACGCTCGAAGTCCCACGGCGCGCGGCGGCGCGAACCACGGCGCTTTTCCGCCGGCAGGCCCTGGGGCCAGTCATCGGGGATCAGCAGCTCAACCGGATTGATGCGCTCAAGCTCGGCCAACAGGCTTTCCCAGCCCTTGATCTCCAGCACCGAGAAATTGCCGCTGGTGATGTCCAGCACCGCCAGGCCGAACAGACGCTCGTCGCCCAGCACCGCGGCAATCAGATTATCGCGGCGCTCGTCCAGCAAGGCCTCGTCGCTGACCGTGCCGGGGGTGATGATGCGCACCACTTGGCGTTCCACCGGGCCCTTGCTGGTGGCCGGGTCGCCCACCTGTTCGCAGATGACCACCGACTCGCCCAGCTTCACCAGCTTGGCCAGGTAGCCCTCGGCAGCGTGGTACGGAATGCCACACATGGGAATCGACTGCCCCGCCGACTGGCCGCGGGCCGTGAGGGTGATATCCAGCAACTTGGCCGCTTTCTTCGCGTCTTCGTAGAAGATCTCGTAGAAATCGCCCATGCGGTAGAACATCAACTGATCCGGATGCTGGTTCTTCAGCTTCCAGTACTGCTGCATCATGGGGGTGTGGCTGGAAAGATCACTCATGCAGAAACTTGGCTCGCAGTGGCGGGTGTGTCAAAAGGCAAGCGGCGAATACTACAGGGATTTTTCGCGGCTTGCCGCCTGTGCGTTGCTTCTATATGTGGGAAATGCCCGCCAGCATTGCAAAATGCACAAGGGGGTAGCACTATGCATTGCATGCACACACGTACCGTAGCCACCGTCCTCAAGGAACTGCTCGCCCGCGAAGGTCTCTCCGCCACGGAGCTGCACCGGCGTACCGGCGTGCCACAGTCCACCCTGTCGCGCATCCTGGGCGGCAAGATCGTCGACCCCGCCGACAAGCACATCGCCAAGCTGGCGGACTATTTCCGCGTCAGCACCGACCAGCTGCGGGGGCGCGCCAGCCTGCCGGCGGCAGGGGGCGGCCATGCCGAGCTGCGCGACATCAGCCTGTGGGACGACGATACGCCCGTGGAGGACGACGAGGTGTCCATTCCCTTCCTGCGCGAGGTGGAACTGGCCGCCGGCTCGGGCCGCTTTGTCATCGAGGAAAGCGAACGCGCCAGCCTGCGCTTCGGCAAGCGCAGCCTGCGTCACAATGGCGTGCAGTTCGACCAGGCCAAGTGCGTGACCGTGCGTGGCAACAGCATGCTGCCGGTGTTGCGCGACGGCGCCACGGTGGGGGTGAACTCGGGCAAGCGTGGCATCGGCGATATCGTCGATGGCGACCTCTACGCCATCAACCACAACGGCCAGTTGCGGGTGAAGCAGCTGTACCGCTTGCCTACCGGCATCCGCCTGCGCAGCTTCAACCGTGAAGAGCATCCCGACGAAGACTATAGCTTCGCGCAGATGCAGGACGAACAGATCACCATCCTCGGCCACGTGTTCTGGTGGGGCATGTACGCCCGCTGACCCTCGACGCCCGTGCTTTTCACTTCGGCCAGAAAAATGCACTTATGCATTGATTTAATATGCATCAATGCATAGTCTTCTGTTGAAGGTCTTCACCAGGAGGGGCGGATATGCAAATGGATCAAGCGTTGTTGCACCAGGTGCCACTCTGGCTGGTGATGCTGCTGGCCCTGCTTGGCGGCGTCACCGGCGAACTGTGGCGCGCCGACAAGGAAGGCACCCATGGCTGGCGCCTGCTGCGCCGGGTATTGATGCGTTCCGGCGCCTGCATGGTCTGCGGGCTTACGGGCACCATGTTGCTGTACGGGGCAGGGTTGTCGCTGTGGTCGGCCACCGCGGTTGGCTGCATGACGGCGATGGCGGGTGCCGATGTGGCGGTCAGCTTCTATGAGCGCTGGCTGGTGAAGCGCCTGGGGTTGGGCGCGGTTTCGCGGCGCAAGCGGTTGTGAGGCTGTCGAGCCTTGCGCCGCTTGGTGTACGGTAGCGGGCAATTTCCCTTGCCATGGAGCTTCCGATGGACCTGATCACTCAACTGTCGCAGTCGCTGGGCGAAGGGCTGAAGACCCTGGGGGCCCAGGCCACCACCGCCGAATCCTGCACCGGCGGTGGCATCGGCGAGGCCATCACCCGCGTCCCCGGCAGCTCGGCGTGGTTCGAGGCTGGCTACATCACCTATTCCAACGCCCAGAAGACCGCCCAGCTGGGCGTGCCCGAGCCCTTGTTCGCCAGCGTTGGTGCGGTCAGCCGCGAGGTGGTCGAGGCCATGGCCCTGGGTGCCCAGGCCCGCAGCGGCGCGCGGTTCGCCGTGGCGGTCAGCGGCATTGCGGGGCCGGACGGTGGCACGCCGGGCAAGCCGGTGGGCACCGTGTGGCTGGCCTGGGCGGTGGATGGGCGGGTGCTTGCCGAGCGCCAGCTGTTCGCCGGCGACCGCGATGAGGTCCGCCGACAAACGGTAAAGGCCGCGCTAGAGGGGCTGATACGTCTTGTAGCAGGAGAAATCTCAACACGGGGGTAGGCGTGCCCGGCTCCCTGTGGAATAATACTGGCTACTTATACAGTTATCCGGCCTTCCGGCCTTATTGATTTTTAGAGAGGACTTTAATGGACGACAACAAGAAGAAAGCCTTGGCTGCGGCCCTGGGTCAGATCGAACGTCAATTCGGCAAGGGTGCCGTAATGCGTATGGGCGACCACGACCGCCAGGCCATCCCGGCTATCTCCACCGGCTCCCTGGGCCTGGACATCGCCCTGGGCATTGGCGGCCTGCCAAAAGGCCGTATCGTCGAGATCTACGGTCCTGAGTCGTCGGGTAAGACCACCCTGACCCTGTCCGTGATCGCCCAGGCACAGAAGATGGGCGCCACCTGCGCCTTCGTCGACGCCGAGCACGCGCTGGACCCTGAGTACGCCGGCAAGCTGGGCGTGAACGTCGACGACCTGCTGGTCTCGCAGCCGGACACCGGCGAGCAGGCCCTGGAAATCACCGACATGCTGGTGCGTTCCAACGCCGTTGACGTGATCATCGTCGACTCCGTGGCCGCCCTGGTACCCAAGGCCGAGATCGAAGGCGAGATGGGCGACATGCACGTGGGCCTGCAGGCTCGCCTGATGTCCCAGGCGCTGCGCAAGATCACCGGTAACATCAAGAACGCCAACTGCCTGGTCATCTTCATCAACCAGATCCGCATGAAGATCGGCGTGATGTTCGGCAGCCCGGAGACCACCACCGGTGGTAACGCGCTGAAGTTCTACGCCTCGGTGCGCCTGGACATCCGCCGTACCGGCGCGGTGAAGGAAGGCGACGAAGTGGTCGGCAGCGAAACCCGCGTCAAGATCGTCAAGAACAAGGTGGCTCCGCCGTTCCGTCAGGCCGAGTTCCAGATTCTCTACGGCAAGGGTATCTACCTCAACGGCGAGATCATCGACCTGGGCGTGGCCAACGGCCTGCTGGAAAAAGCCGGCGCCTGGTACAGCTACCAGGGCAGCAAGATCGGTCAGGGCAAGGCCAACTCGGCCAAGTTCCTGGCGGATAACCCGGAAATCGGTGCGGCCCTCGAGAAGCAGATCCGCGACAAGCTGCTGACCGGCGGTGTCGATGCCAAGAAAGCACCCGTGGTAGAAGCGGATGCCGAAGACGAAATGGTAGACGCCGACGTCGATTTCTAATCACGTCATGGCTGTCATCCTGGATACCCCCGTCGCGGTGCGACGGGCTGCAATGGACCTGCTCGCGCGACGCGAGCACGGTCGGGTCGAGCTGACGCGCAAGCTGCGTCAGCGCGGCGCTCCTCCCGAATTGATCGAACAGGAACTCGACCGTCTGACGGAAGAGGGCCTGCTGTCCGAGTCCCGTTACCTCGAAGCCTTCATCAACTACCGGGCCCGCTCCGGCTACGGGCCTGCGCGCATTCGCGAAGAGCTGGGCCAGCGTGGCCTGCAACGCGCGGACGTCGAGCAGGCGCTGCGTGAAAGCGGGTTCGATTGGGCAGCGCAGTTGACCGAGGTCTGGCAGCGCAAGTTCGCCGGGCAACTGCCTGTCGACCCGCGCAGCCGCGCCCAGCAAACGCGCTTCCTGGCCTACCGGGGCTACCCCATGGACCTCATCGGCCGCCTGCTCAGCGGCCGTGGCCTGGACGACTGATCAGGTTACCTTGGCGTTTTTCCGCGGGCGGGCGCCGGTGCTCGCTGGCGGGCTGGCGGCTTCCGCGGCCCAGTTCTCCGGCAGGTTGAGATAGTCCACCAGCTCTCGCAGGCGGCCGTTGTCGCGGCCGTTGAAGGTGAACGCCAGGCGCGTCAGGTGGCTGAACTGCGGCTCCTCGAAGGTCTCGCCGTCATAGCCATGCTGGTGGAAGGTGTCGCTCAGGCACAGGTCGGCGAACCGCTGCCGCACCTGGGCCAGCGCGTCGTCGCTCAAGGCATGGCGCAGGCGAATCACGAACAGGTGCTTCAGCCAGCGGCTGGAGTGGAAGTTGGCGTAGAACTGGTTGATCTCCGCCACGGCTTCTTCGGTGTTGTACACCAGGCGCATCAGCTTGAGGTCGGTGGGCAGGATGTAGTGGTTGTCGCGCAGCTGCTTGGCGATGAAGTCCAGGCAGTCCTGCCAGAAGCTGCCGCCCGGGGCGTCGATCAGCACCACTGGCACTAATGGGCTCTTGCCGGTCTGGATCAGGGTCAGCACCTCCAAGGCCTCGTCCAGCGTGCCGAAGCCGCCTGGGCAGAGCACCAGTGCGTCAGCCTCCTTGACGAAGAACAGCTTGCGGATGAAGAAGAAGTGGAAGGGCAGCAGTTGCTCGCTGCCTTCCATGGTGGCGTTGGCATGTTGCTCGAAGGGCAGGGTGATGTTGAAGCCCAGGCTGTGGGTCAGGCCCGCGCCCTCGTGGGCAGCGGCCATGATGCCGCCGCCGGCGCCGGTGATCACCATCAGGTCGTTTTGCGCCAGCGCTGCACCCAGCTCACGGGCCAGGCCGTAAAGGGGGTGTTCCTGCGGCGTGCGCGCCGAGCCGAAGACGGTGACCTTGCGGCGGCCCTTGAATTGTTCCAGCACCCGGAAGGCATGTTCCAGCTCGCGCAGGGCCTGCAGGGTGATCTTGGCGTTCCAGCGGTTGCGGTCGTCCTGGGCCATGCGCAGCACGGTCAGCATCATGTCGCGGTACAGGGCCAGGTTCGGGCTGTTGGGGGCTATCAGGCTGAGCTGGGCTTCCACCTGGCGGGTGAGGTCCAGGCCATTGCTGTTGAAGTGGCTGGACAGGAAATCATTCGGTTCGTAAGGCATTCAACCCTCTCCTTCTGCATATGAACCTTTGGCCCGCGCCGAGCAGTTCGGCCGGGCCGCGACACGGCTTGTGTCGCTGGCCGTCCAGGCTACGCCATGGACATTGCAGTCAGCCCACGAGGGGCATTGATGTAAATCTAGCTGCTGGCGGGCAGATGCGCCTTATACGTCGGCGGTGACCGCTCGTCTGGACGGATCCAATAGGCCGAAAGCTCTGATTTACTGGTTAAACAGAGATGGCAAAATAATGTCGTCGAAGGACAATGGCGCAAGGAGGCAGGATGAAGCGAATCAGCCTGGAAGTGGACAACGAGTTATTGGTGCTGCTGAACCGGGCGGCCCAGGCCAATAACGTCACGCTTGAGGAGGAATGCCTGCGGCGGCTGGACGGCGCCCAGCGGCGCTCGCGCTACATGCAGGCACTGGTGGCGGAGCTGCGCGCCGATGACGCGCAACGCCGCGAACGCATCGGCTGATTACTTCTTCTTGCCGCCCTTGTTATCCAGCATCGCGCAGTGCTCCGCGGTGTAGCGCTGGGTGGTAACGGCCAGGTTGGTGTGGTTCTCGGTGAACTCGTAGCGCAGGGCGGCGCCCTTGTTCATCAGGTTGCGGAAGCCTTTGTTGCTGCACACGCTACGGCCCAGCTGCACGCGCACCGCTTCAGGGTTGGCGCGCATGTTGGCGGCCTCGCCCTGCTGGACGCTCAGGTGGTCGACCAGCTCGCTGCCTTCAACCGTGTAACCCTGGTCCAGGATGTTCTCGTTGATTTCGCGCGGGGTGCCGGCGTTGCTCTGCTCGGCGACCTGCTGAAGCAGCTTGCCCAGCTCGAACTCCTGCAACGATGCGGCCTGGGACGCCAGGGGCAGGGCCAGCAAGAGGGTAAGGGGGGCGATAAAGCGCAGCATGAAACTCTCCTGATTCGGTGACTGGCCGTTGGACCAGCAACCGGACTGTGCGTTCATAAAGCCGCCGATTATAGGGGCAAACCCGACGGTCCGGCAGTCAAAGCTCTGATAAACTCACGCTCGTTCAGGCTGGCGACCGTTGCCAGTCGTTGCCCGCGAGTGCTGTAGCCCCATGTCCCACGCCGTTTCCCGCCTGCGTTCCGAACGCCTGGCCCGTTGCCTCCAGCCGTTCACCGCCCGTGGTTCGCGCGCGCCGCGTTGCCCAGGCTGCCGGGTAATCTTCGATTACTGCCTGTGCAAATTCCGCCCGACGGTCGAGGCCCATGGCGCGGTGTGCCTGCTGATGCACGACGTCGAGCCGCTGAAGCCGTCGAACACCGGCTGGCTGATCGCCGATATCCTGCCTGATACCCAGGCCTTCACCTGGTCGCGTACCGACGTGGACGAACAGCTGCTGGCGCTGCTGGACGATCCGCAGTGGCAGCCCTATATCGTCTTCCCAGGCGAGTTCGTGGCCCCGGAGCGGGTGGTGACACAGGTGGCCGCCACCCCAGGCAAGCGCCCGCTGTTTATCCTGCTGGACGCAACCTGGACCGAAGCCCGCAAGATGTTCCGCAAGAGCCCGTACCTGGAACGTTTCCCGGTGCTGAGCCTGGCCAGCGACCAGCTGTCACGCTACAAGCTGCGGCGCTCCAAGCGCGACGATCATTTCTGCACTGCGGAAGTGGCGGCGCTGTGCCTGGAACTGGCCGGCGACCAGCAGGCGGCCAGTGTGCTCGACGCCTGGCTGGACGTGTTCACCGGTCACTACCTGGCGGCCAAGTTCCAGTTGCCGCTGGACGAACAGGACGAGGTCCATGTTCGCCTGCAGGCCCTGGTTTCCTGAAACGATGCATTCTGCGTAGCCGCTGCCGCCAGGCTGCGCTGGCCTGACGGTACGCTGTAAATCTTCAGCGTGGCTCGGGGCCAGCGCAGCCTGCGGCAGCGGCTACGGGGGTAGAGTGCTTTTGCGGCCACAGCTGCGCAATCAACATCCCCGCCAGCATCAGCCCGCAGCCCAGGTAGCCGCGCATCTGCAGCGACTCACCCAGCAGCCACGCCCCGGCGATGGCGGCGAACACCGCTTCCAACGACAGGATGATCGCCGCGTGGGAAGCGATGGCGTCCTTCTGCGCCACCACCTGCAGGGTGTAGCCGATGCCCACGGCGACGATGCCGCCGTACAGCAAGGCCGGGCCGGCGGCGATGATCGCGTCCAGGGCGATCGGCTCCATCACCAGCGCCAGCACCAGGCTCACCACCGAGCAGGTGGCAAATTGCAGGAACGCCAGGCGAATCGGGTCATGCCGGCTGGCGAACACGCCCACCAGCACCACGTGGCCGCCCCACACGAAGGCGCCGGCCAGCTGCAGCCAGTCGCCGGACGACACGTGGAAGTTGTCACCCACGCTCAGCAGGAACATTCCCAGCACCGCCAGGCCCGCGCCCAGCCAGGTGCCCATGCCGGTCTTGTGGCCCATCAGCATGCCCAGCACAGGCACTACAATGACGTAGAGGCCGGTGATGAAGCCGGAGTTGGTGACGCTGGTGAACAGCAGGCCCACCTGCTGCAGGTTGATGCCCAGCGCCAGCGCCAGGCCCATCAGCACGCCGCCCAGCCACAGGCCACGGGTCATGAACGGTTCGCGCGGCGGTTGGCTGGGGTTGCCGCGGCCCAGCACCAGGGGCAGCAGGCACAGCGAACCCAGGGCGAAGCGCAGCCCGGAATAAAGGAAGGGCCCGATGTGCTGCATGCCGGCGGTCTGGGCGACGAAGCCGCTGCCCCAGATCATGGCGGTCAATAACATCAGCAGGTCAGCACGCAAGGCTTGGCGACGCATGGGTATTCTCTTGTTGTGAAGGGTGGCGAAAAACGGGCTGCGACTTTAGCCGCAAACCACCGAACTTGACCACCCTGTCAGGCGTCGGCATCCTTGGCGCCGACCCGGGCGCCTGAACTGCCGCAATCGCCAACCCTGACCGTGAGTTGGCGTTAAAATAAAGCTCGAGTCGCCTCGGCAGGCACCGACTCCTTGCGTGCCTGCACAGAACAGGATCATTAGATCGATGGCCACATACGACATCCTGATAGCCGATGACCACCCCCTTTTTCGTGGCGCCTTGCGCCAGGCCGTGACCCTGGGGCTGGGGCCTGACACCCGCCTGGTGGAAGTGGCAAGCATTGCGGAGCTGGAAGCGCAGCTCACCGCCAAGGCCGACTGGGACCTGGTGCTGCTGGATTTGAACATGCCGGGGGCCTATGGCTTCTCGGGCCTGGTGCTGCTGCGCGGGCAATACCCGCAGGTGCCGGTGGTGATGGTGTCCGCCCAGGAAGAGGCGGCGGTGGTGGTGCGCGCGCGCGAATTCGGCGCCAGCGGCTTCATCCCCAAGTCCAGCCCCCTGGAAGTGATCCAGGAAGCGGTGCGCAACGTGCTGGATGGCGACGTCTGGTGGCCGCCCCAGGCGTTCGAGGCGGTCAGCGTCTCGGCCGAGGCCAAGGCCGCCAGCGAAGGCCTTGCCAGCCTGACGCCGCAGCAGTTCCGCGTGCTGACCATGGTCTGCGAGGGCTTGCTGAACAAGCAGATCGCTTATGAACTGAGCGTGTCGGAGGCCACCATCAAGGCCCACGTCACGGCAATCTTCCGTAAACTGGGGGTACGCACCCGCACCCAGGCCGCGCTGCTGCTGCAACAACTTGAGTCAATTTCGTCGTCGTAAGGCACTTTGCCTTCACACTTTTTTGACAAATGCTGCATTAGCTTCCCTTTTTCTTTGTAACAGTTGACCCTTCATGTCTCCATATAAAGGCCAGACCGGCCTGAAACGCATCTTCAACGCCACCGGCTATTCCCTGGACGGCCTGCGCGCCGCTTTCGTCGGCGAAGCCGCCTTCCGCCAGCTGGTGCTGCTCAACGTGGTGCTGATTCCGCTGGCCTTCCTGCTGCACGTGAGCCGCGTGGAGCGGGCCGTGCTGATCGCCGTGTGCCTGCTGGCGCTGATCGTGGAGCTGTTCAACTCGGCCGTCGAGGCCGCTATCGACCGCATTTCCCTGGACCGCCACCCGCTGTCCAAGAACGCCAAGGACATGGGCAGCGCCGCGCAATTCGTGGTGTTGTGCATGATCGCCCTGGTGTGGGGCGTGATCCTGCTCTGACCCGGCGCTGCTCAGGGGATGGCCGGCAGCACGATCTCGTCGCTGCGCGCCACCCCGGCGGTGAAGGCCCGGCACAGTTCGAGGAACTCGCGCATGGCCTGGGTCTGGTATTTCTGCTTGTGCCAGATGAAGAAGAATTCCCGGGTCAGGTCCAGGTCCGGGGTTTCCACCGGCACCAGGCTGCCCCGGCGAAACGCGTCGCGCAGGGCCAGGCGCGAGATGCAGCCGATGCCCAGCCCCGACTCCACCGCGCGCTTGATGGCCTCGGTGTGTTCCAGCTCCAGGCGCACGTTGAGCATGGAGCGGTGATGGCGCATGGCCTGGTCGAAGGTCAGGCGCGTGCCTGAGCCTTGTTCGCGCAGAATCCACGCCTCGCGGGTCAGCTCGTCCAGGGTTGCCTTGCCCACCGCCGCCAGCGGGTGGCGCGGGGCGCAGAACACCACCAGTTCGTCGGCCACCCAGGGCTGCACTTCGATATCCGGGTGGTTGCAGTCGCCTTCGATCAGCCCCAGGTCAATTTCATAGTGCGCCACCTGGTGCACGATGTTGGCGGTGTTCTGCACGTGCAGCTTCACCTGGCTTTCCGGATGCACCTGCATGAAGCTGCCGATCAACAGGGTGGCCAGGTAGTTGCCGATGGTCAGGGTGGCGCCCACGGCCAGGGAGCCGAAGCCGGACTTGCCGTTGAGCAGGTCTTCGATTTCCTTGGCCTGGTCGAGCAGGGCCACCGCCTGGGGCAGCAGCTGATGGCCCAGGGCGTTGAGGCTCAGGCGCTTGCCGGCGCGGTCGAACAGCTGGCAGCTGGACTGGCGCTCCAGTTCGGTGATGGAGGTGCTGGCGGCCGATTGCGACAACGCCAGCAGGCTGGCGGCGCGGGAAACACTTTCCTGCTGGGCCACAGCGACGAAAACCTGGAGCTGGCGTAGAGTAAATCGCATATCTATATAACCGATAACCCATATCTTGATAATTCAATTAACAGATATTGTCGCTGCCGTTAGAATATCGCGCAATCGCGCTCTCGTTCGGCGCACGCGTTTTCTGAGGAGCCCCCGTACATGAGCAACATGAACCACGAACGTGTACTCAGTGTCCATCACTGGAATGACACCCTGTTCAGCTTCAAGTGCACCCGCGACCCGGGCCTGCGCTTCGAGAACGGTCAGTTCGTGATGATCGGCCTGCAGCAGCCCAACGGCCGCCCGCTGATGCGCGCGTACTCCATCGCCAGCCCGAACTGGGAAGAGCATCTGGAATTCTTCAGCATCAAGGTGCCGGACGGCCCGCTGACTTCCCAGCTGCAACATCTGAAGGAAGGCGACGAGATCATCATCAGCAAGAAGCCCACCGGCACGCTGGTACTCGATGACCTCAAGCCCGGCAAGCACCTGTACCTGCTGAGCACCGGCACTGGCCTGGCGCCGTTCATGAGCGTGATCCAGGACCCGGAAACCTACGAGCGTTTCGACAAGGTCATCCTGTGCCACGGCGTGCGCTACGTGAACGAAGTCGCCTACCGCGAGTTCATCACCGAGCACCTGCCACAGAACGAGTTCTTCGGCGAAGCCCTGCGCGAGAAGCTGATCTACTACCCAACCGTGACGCGCGAGCCGTTCGAGAACGAAGGCCGCCTGACCGACCTGATGCGCAGCGGCAAGCTGTTCCGCGACATCGGCCTGCCGCCGATCAACCCGCAGGACGACCGCGCCATGCTGTGCGGCAGCCCGAGCATGCTCGACGAGACCAGCGAAGTGTTGAATAGCTTCGGCCTGACCGTATCGCCGCGCATGCGCGAGCCGGGTGACTACCTGATCGAGCGCGCCTTCGTCGAGAAGTAAGCCCTCGCTCAATAAAAAACCTCCCCGAGGGGCGGTTTTTTTATGCCCGTCATTTCAACGCGCCATGTACCCGTAGCCGCTGCCGCAGGCTGCGCTGGCCCTGTGCCTCACCGAAGATCTCCAGCGGCCATCAAGGCCAGCGCAGCCTGGCGGCAGCGGCTACGCGGTTACCACTTCCAGAACTCGGATGGTGTCCAGCGCCGGATAGTGCCAGCGCACCTCCACGTCCCAGAACCGCACCCCATATTCACGTTCGGGCGCCGGCACCTGGTACGCCGGGCGCGGGTCCTGGGCCAGGCATTGCTCGATCAGCGCCACCAGGGGCTCTGCAAGGCGCGTGGCGTGCGCGTGCGCCTGAAGCAGGGCACTATCCGCCCAGGTCACGGCAATCGCGGCTGGCGCTTCGCCAGCCATGTCGTTGCGGGCGTGGGGCAGGCTGTCGGCGTAGGGCACGTAGGGCTTGATGTCCAGCACCGGGGTGCCGTCCAGCAGATCGATGCCCGACAACCACAGCTTGCCGGCCTCCACCTTGTCCAGGCGCACCACCGACTGGCCGATGCCGTTGGGCCGGTGGGTGGCGCGGGTGGCGAACACGCCCATGGACTTGTTGCCGCCCAGGCGCGGCGGCCGTACCTTCAGGCGTGGCTTGTCTTCCAGGGCCTGGTGGAACAGGAACAGCAGCCACACGTGGCTCACCTGTTCCAGGCCCTGCACTGCCTCGCCCTGGTCAAACGGCGCGACCAGCTCCAGCACCCCCCGGGCGGCGGGTGCCAATTGCGGCTGGCGGGGGATGGCGAATTTTTCCTTGAAGCACGAACGGACGAAGCCAATCGGCGAAACGCTATAGGTCATGGGCAGGGTTCAACGGCAACCGGCGTTGTCGTAGGGGCCGGACATGCGCTGCCAGCCAGCACCGGGGTTGGTTTGCGAGCAGACCATGGCGCCGTTCTGGGTGATGCTCTGCCATTTGTACCAGGGGGCCTGGCCGGCAGACGCAAGCAACGGAAACGCCACTGCAGCGATAAGCAATAGACGCGTGAACATGTCGAACTCCTGGAAATGTGGGAGCTGGCTTGCCAGCGAGCTTTTGAGGCCCAACAACTCGCTGGCAAGCCAGCTCCCACAGCGACAATCAATAGAGGGGTTGATGACTCAGCCGCGCACTTTCAGGGTCAGGCCCTTGAGGAAGTTACGCAGCAGCTGGTCACCGCACGGGCGGTAGTTGTTATGGCCGACCTTGCGGAACAGCGCGCTCAGTTCAGGCTTGGACACCGGGAAATCGGCGGCCTTGAGCACGGCGTGCATGTCGTCCTCTTTGAGTTCGAAAGCCACGCGAAGTTTCTTCAGGATGATGTTGTTGGTCACCGGCGTCTCGATCGGCTGGGCCGGGCGGCTGTCGTCCTTACCGCGCTTGAAGAACACCAGGCCGTCGAGGAAATGGGCCATGACCAGGTCGGGGCAGTGCACGAAGCCCTCTTCCTCGTCCTTCTTCAGGTAGCTGATGACATCGGCCTTGGCCACGTCCATGCCGGACAGCTTGATGATGTCGACCACTTTCGCGTCGCTGATGTCGAGCATGTAGCGCACGCTGCGCAGTACGTCATTGTGAATCATGGTGTGAATCCCGAGTGTTGCGAAAAAAGAAGAATCAGAACTTTTCGTTGCCGGCCAGGTAGCGCCATTGCCCCGCGGGCACCTTGCCCAGCGACACGCCGCCCACGCGGATGCGGCGCATGCCCACCACGGTGAGGCCGACGCTGGCGCACAGCTGGGCGATGATGCCCGGCTGCGGGTTCTTCATGGCGATGCGCAGGCGGGTCTCGTTCTGCCAGCTGGCTTTCACGGCCGGCAGCGGCTTGCCCTTGTAGGTGGCGCCGTGGGTGAGGCGGTTGAGGCCGTGCTCGGACATCTGCCCGCTGACCTCCACCACGTATTCCTGCTCGATCTTGGCCGCGTCGGCGGTCAGCTTGCGCAGGATTTTCCAGTCCTGGGTGAAGACCTGCAGGCCGCTGGCGTTGGGCTGCAGCTCGGCGCCGCAGGTCAGGCGCAGGAAGTGGCCCTTGAGCGGGCGCTTGCTGAAGCTGTGGTCGGCCGACAGGCTGGCGGCGCCGAGGCTGGCCTGGGCGTCGTCCAGGGACTGGCCGGCTTCCTGGTGCAGCAGCAGGGTCACCGGCTCGGGCTGTTCGGCCTTGGCGTCGGCGCTCAAGGCCACGACCTGGTCGGCCACCTTGAACTGCGGCTCGTCGACGACTTCGCCGTCTACCGTCACCCAGCCCCCTTCGATAAACAGTTCGGCCTCGCGGCGGGAGCACCCGACCAGTTCGATGAGGCGTTTGGAGAGGCGAATGGGATCAGACATGACAAGAGCCGTAGCAAGAGAAGGCCGCTAGTGTACTCGCCCCGGCCCGGTTAAGCCCGCGCAGATTGTCGCTGCACCCGGCGCAGGTGCAGCAACGGGTAGGGTTGGCCCATGCCGTCGACCTCGGAGCGGCCCACCACTTCGAAGCCTTGCTTCATGTAGAAACCGAACGCTTGCTCGTTCTGTTCGTTGACGTCCAGCTGGTCGGCGTTGAGGTGGTCGATGGCAAAGTGCAGCAGGCGCTTGCCGATGCCCTGGCCGCGGTGGTCGGGGTGGATGAACAGCATCTCCACCTTGCCCGCTGCCACCCCGGCGAAACCGGTGATGCGCTGGCGTTCGTCGCGGCAGCAGATCAGCATCACCGCGTCCAGGTAGTGCTTGTACACCAGTTCGCCCAGCAGGGTGATGTAGCTGTCCGGCAGGAAGTGATGCGTGGCGCGCACCGAGGCTTCCCAGACCCGGGTCAGCTCGGCGTAGTCGTTGGCCTTGGGGGTATGCACCAGCAGATGTTTGCCCATGTCGGTCTCTCCTTGAACCTTTACTGTAGCCGCTGCCGCCAGGCTGCGCTGGGCCTTGAGTGCGCTGGAGATCTTCAGTGTGGCTCAGGGCCAGCGCAGCCTGGCGGCAGCGGCTACAGGTTGCTGGCATTAAATAAAGCATAAAAAAACCTGCCGCTGGGGCAGGTTTTTTCAGGGGGGCAGGGCGCTTAGATGCGCTCGGCCCACAGGTCGTACTCGTCGGCATCCACCACGCGGCACATGACCTTGTCGCCCGGGCTCAGGCCTTCGGCGCCTTCGATGAACACGCTGCCGTCGATTTCCGGCGCGTCGAAGAAGCAGCGGCCTACGGCGCCCTGTTCGTCCACTTCGTCGATCAGCACTTCGATGTCCTTGCCGATCTTCATCTGCAGGCGCGCGGCGCTGATGGCCTGCTGGTGGGCCATGAAGCGGTCCCAGCGGTCCTGCTTGACGTCGTCAGGCACGATCTCGGCGTCGAGGTCGTTGGCCGGGGCACCTTCGACCGGCGAGTACTGGAAGCAGCCAACGCGGTCCAGCTGCGCTTCGGTCAGCCAGTCCAGCAGGTACTGGAAGTCTTCCTCGGTCTCGCCAGGGAAGCCGACGATGAAGGTGGAGCGGATGATCAGGTCCGGGCACTGCTCGCGCCATTTCTTGATGCGCGCCAGGGTCTTGTCTTCGAAGGCCGGGCGCTTCATCAGCTTCAGCACTTTGGGGCTGGCGTGCTGGAACGGGATGTCCAGGTAAGGCAGCAGCTTGCCGGCGGCCATCAGCGGGATCACGTCGTCGACGTTCGGGTACGGGTACACGTAGTGCAGGCGCACCCACACGCCCAGGCTGCTCAGTGCCTCGCACAGCTCCAGCATGCGCGTCTTCACCGGACGGCCGTTCCAGAAGTCGGTCTTGTACTTCACGTCGACGCCGTAGGCGCTGGTGTCCTGGGAAATCACCAGCAGTTCCTTGACGCCGGCCTTGACCAGGCGCTCGGCCTCGCTCAGCACGTCACCCACCGGGCGGCTGACCAGCTTGCCGCGCATGGACGGGATGATGCAGAAGCTGCAGCTGTGGTTGCAGCCTTCGGAAATCTTCAGGTAGGCGTAGTGGCGCGGGGTCAGCTTGATGCCTTGCGGCGGCACCAGGTCGATCAGCGGGTTGTGGTCCTGGCGCGGTGGCACCACTTCGTGGACCGCGTTCACCACCTGCTCGTACTGCTGCGGGCCGGTGACCGACAGCACGCTGGGGTGCACGTTGCGGATGGCGCCTTCTTCAACGCCCATGCAGCCGGTGACGATGACCTTGCCGTTTTCGGCCAGGGCTTCGCCGATCACTTCCAGGGACTCGGCCTTGGCGCTGTCGATGAAGCCACAGGTGTTGACGACCACGACGTCGGCGTCCTGGTAGGTCGGTACAACTTCATAACCTTCCATGCGCAGCTGGGTCAGGATGCGTTCGGAGTCGACCAGGGCTTTTGGGCAGCCCAGGGAGACGAAGCCAACCTTGGGGGCGGACGGCGCGGGAGTGGTGGACATGACTAACCTCGGTGTTAATTAGAGCTGCCATAGGCAACCCTGACGGGCACTTTACGCGCCTCTGATCAAAAAGTGCGCAATTCTAGCGACGAGAAAGCCACTTGACCAGCTTTATGCAGGGAAATACGACGAGTGCTGCGCTATGCTTCGCCGCGTTGAGTCTCGAAGTATTTTGAAACACCCAAAGTCCAAGGTTGTAGGAGTGGTTGATGGTTCAGGCAAGTAGTCAGGCGCAAGCCGGTCATTCGGCGGCAAAGCCGCTCGCGATGCTGGTGGCCGCCGTCGGGGTAGTCTACGGCGATATCGGTACCAGCCCGTTGTATACCCTCAAGGAGGTGTTCTCCGGTGGCTATGGTATTCCCAGCAACCATGATGGCGTTTTGGGCATTCTGTCGCTGATCTTCTGGTCGTTGATCTGGGTCGTGTCCATCAAGTACATGCTGTTCGTGCTGCGTGCCGACAACCAGGGCGAGGGCGGCATCATGGCCCTGACTGCCCTGGCACGGCGCGCCTCCGCCGGTTACCCACGCTTGAGCGCCATGCTGGTGGTGTGCGGGTTGATCGGCGCGGCGTTGTTCTACGGCGACAGCATGATCACCCCGGCGGTCTCGGTACTGTCGGCGGTGGAGGGCCTGGAACTGGCGTTCGATGGCATCAGCCACTGGGTCGTGCCGCTGGCGCTGATCGTGCTGGTGGGGCTGTTCCTGATCCAGCGCCACGGCACCGCGCGCATCGGCAAGCTGTTCGGGCCGGTGATGGTGACCTGGTTCCTGGTGCTGGGCGTGCTCGGCATCTACGGCATCTCCCAGCAGCCCGAGGTGCTGGAGGCCATCAACCCCATGTGGGGGGTGCGCTTCTTCATCAGTCATTTCGGTATTTCGGTAGCGGTGCTGGGCGCCGTGGTGCTGGCGCTGACCGGTGCCGAGGCGCTGTACGCCGACATGGGCCACTTCGGCCGCAAGCCGATCGCCCGCGCCTGGTTCATCCTGGTGCTGCCGGCGCTGGTGCTGAACTACTTCGGCCAGGGCGCGCTGATCCTTGCCGACCCCGAGGCGGCGCGCAACCCGTTCTACCTGCTGGCGCCGAACTGGGCGCTGCTGCCGCTGATCGGCCTGTCCACCGTGGCCACGGTCATCGCTTCCCAGGCGGTGATTTCCGGTGCGTTCTCGCTGACCCAGCAGGCTATCCAACTGGGCTACATCCCACGCATGCACATCCAGCACACTTCCAGCGACGAGCAGGGCCAGATCTACATTGGCGCAGTGAACTGGACGCTGATGTGCGGGGTGATCCTGCTGGTGCTGGGCTTCGAGTCGTCCGGTGCGCTGGCTTCGGCCTACGGCGTGGCCGTGACCGGCACCATGCTGATGACCACGCTGCTGGTGTCGGCGGTGATGCTGCTGATGTGGAAGTGGCCGCCGTTCTTCGCGGTGCCGGTAATGAGCATCTGCCTGCTGGTGGACGGCATGTTCTTCGCCGCCAACGTGCCGAAAATCGTCCAGGGCGGTGCCTTCCCGGTGCTGGCCGGTAGCGCGCTGTTCATCTTGATGACCACCTGGAAGCGCGGCAAGCAGCTGCTGGTGGACCGCATCGACGAAGGCGCGCTGCCGTTGCCGATCTTCATCAGCAGCATTCGCGTGCAGCCGCCGCACCGCGTGCAGGGCACCGCAGTGTTCCTCACCGCGCGCTCCGACGCCGTGCCCCATGCGCTGTTGCACAACATGCTGCACAACCAGGTGCTGCACGAGCAGGTAGTGTTGCTGACGGTGGTCAACGAAGATGACCCGCGGGTGCCGGCCAACCGCCGTTTCGAGGTGGAATCCTACGGTGAAGGCTTCTTCCGGGTGATCCTGCATTACGGCTTCATGGACGAACCGGACGTGCCGGGCGCGCTGAAGCTGTGCCACCTGGAAGACCTGGACTTCAGCCCGATGCGCACCACCTACTTCCTCAGCCGCGAGACGGTGATCCCGTCCAAGCTGGTGGGCATGGCGCGTTGGCGCGAGGGGTTGTTCGCGTTCATGTTGAAGAACGCCAACGGCAACCTGCGTTTCTTCAAGCTGCCGGTGAACCGCGTGATCGAACTGGGAACCCAGGTCGAGATGTAACCAGAAGCCCGTAGCACCGCTGTCTTTGTGGGAGCTGGCTTGCCAGCGAGCTTTTCAGGGCCTCAACAGCTCGCTGGCAAGCCAGCTCCCACAGGTCTGTGGTCAAAAAGGGCGGTTAACCGCCCAGGTACGCCTCGCGTACCTTCGGGTCGGTCAGCAGGGCTTCACCCGTGCCCTGCATCACCACCCGGCCGTTCTCCAGCACGTAGGCACGGTCGGCGATCTTCAGCGCCTGGTTGGCATTCTGCTCCACCAGGAACACCGTCACGCCATCCTTGCGCAGCTGTTCGATGATGTCGAAGATCTGCTGGATGATGATCGGCGCCAACCCCAGCGACGGCTCGTCGAGCAGCAGCAGCTTGGGCTTGCTCATCAGCGCCCGGCCGATGGCCAGCATCTGCTGCTCGCCGCCCGACATGGTGCCGCCGCGCTGGTTGAAGCGCTCCTTGAGCCGCGGGAACAGCTCCAGCACCTTGTCCATCTGCGCCTGGTAGTCGCCCTTGTCGGTGAAGAAACCGCCCATGGCCAGGTTCTCCTCCACGGTCAGGCGGGCGAACACCCGGCGGCCCTCGGGCACCACGGCAATGCTCTTGCGCATGATGTCCGAGGACTCCTGGCCCACCAGTTCCTCGCCCAGGTAGCGGATGCTGCCGGAGTGGGCGCGGGGCGAGCCGCACAGGGTCATCAGCAGGGTCGACTTGCCGGCGCCGTTGGCGCCGATCAGGGTGACGATCTCACCCTGCTTTACCTCGACGTTGACGCTGTGCAGCGCCTGGATCTTGCCGTAGAACGTGGAAACGTTTTCGAACAGCAGCATTTACGCTTCCCCCAGGTAGGCTTTGATCACTTCAGGATTGTCGCGGATCTGCTCCGGCGTGCCGTCGGCCAGGGGCGTGCCCTGGTTGATCACCACGATGTGGTCGGAAATGCTCATGACCAGCTTCATGTCGTGCTCGATCAGCAGCACCGTGGCGTTGTGCTCCTGGCGCAGGGTGGCGATCAGCGCCTTGAGGTCGTCGGTCTCGCGCGGGTTGAGGCCGGCGGCCGGCTCGTCGAGCATGAGGATGCGCGGGCGCGTCATCATGCAGCGGGCGATCTCCAGGCGCCGTTGCTGGCCGTAGGCGAGGGTGCCGGCGGGGCGGTTGGCGAATTCCTTGAGGTTGACCTTCTCCAGCCAGAACTCGGCGTACTCCATGGCCTCGCGCTCGCTGCGGCGGAACGCGGGGGTCTTGAACAGGCCCGAGAGGAAGTTGGTGTTCAGGTGCCGGTGCTGGGCGATCAGCAGGTTTTCCACGGCGGTCATGTCCTTGAACAGCCGCACGTTCTGGAACGTCCGCACCACGCCCTTGCGGGCGATCTGGTGGCCGGGCATGCCCTGGATGGGCGCGCCGTCCAGCAGGATGGTGCCGCCGGTGGGCGTGTAGAAGCCGGTCAGGCAGTTGAACACGGTGGTCTTGCCGGCGCCGTTGGGGCCGATCAAGGCCACCACCTGCTTTTCCTTCACGCTCAGGCCCACGCCGTTCACGGCCAGCAGGCCGCCGAAACGCATGCTCAGGCCACTTACTTCAAGAATGTTCTGCGTCATTTTCGCAGCTCCATGTGGGGGCGCTGCATCGGCAACAGTCCTTGGGGACGCCAGATCATCATCAGCACCATCATGGCGCCGAACATCAACATGCGGTAGTCAGCGAACTCGCGCGTCACTTCCGGCAACAGGATCACCACGATCGCCGCCAGGATCACGCCCAGCTGCGAGCCCATGCCGCCCAGCACCACGATGGCCAGGATCATGGCCGACTCGATGAAGGTGAACGACTCGGGGGTCACCAGGCCTTGGCGCGCGGCAAAGAAGCTGCCGGCGAAACCGGCGAAGCAGGCGCCCAGGGTGAAGGCCGAGAGCTTGATGATGGTGGGGTTCAGGCCCAGCGCGCGGCAGGCGATCTCGTCTTCGCGCAGCGCTTCCCAGGCACGGCCGATGGGCATGCGCAGCAGGCGGTTGATGATGAACAGCGCGGCCAGGGCCAGCATCAGTGCCACCAGGTACAGGAAGATCACCTTGCCCACCGGGTTGTAGGCGAGGCCGAAGTAGTCGTAGAACGTCTGCGCGCCTTCAGCGGCCGTGCGGTCGAACGACAGGCCGAACAGGGTCGGCTTGGGAATGTTGCTGATGCCGTTGGGGCCGCCGGTGAGGTCGGTCAGGTTGCGCAGGAACAGGCGGATGATTTCACCGAAGCCCAGGGTCACGATGGCCAGGTAGTCGCCGCGCAGGCGCAGCACCGGGAAGCCCAGCAGGAAGCCGAACACGGCCGCCGCCAGGCCCGCCAGCGGCAGGCACACCCAGAAGCTGAAGCCATAGTAGTGCGACAGCATGGCGTAGGTGTAGGCACCCACCGCGTAGAAACCCACGTAGCCCAGGTCCAGCAGGCCGGCAAGGCCCACCACGATGTTCAGGCCCAGGCCCAGCATCACGTAGATCAGCACCAGGGTGGCCAGGTCGACCGCGCCGCGCGAACCGTAGAACGGCCAGATGAAGGCCACCACGATCAGGCCCAGCAGGATCCAGCGCTGGGTCTTGGGCTGGGTCAGGAAGTCGCTGGCACCGGCTGGCATCGACGGCACTTTTGGCGAAGCGCGCCAGGCGGCGCTGATCTGCGCGTTGAACAGCACCCGCAGGAACATCAGCACCGAGCAGGCGGCGATGATCAGCAGGGTGGTGGTGCTGGCACCTTCGACGATCAGCTTGATGCCGTCGATGGACAGCTTCAGCCCCAGCACCGGGTAGGCCACGGCCCACACCAGCAGGGCGCTGAAGAACGCCGAGTTAAGAGTCTTGTTCATACTTTTTCAACCTCCGGGCGGCCCAGAATGCCGGTCGGCCGGAACAACAGCACCAGAACCAAAAGGCCGAACGCCACCACGTCCTTGTACTGGTCGCCGAACACGTCGGCGCCAAAGGCTTCGGCCACACCCAATACCAGCCCGCCGAGCATGGCGCCCGGAATGCTGCCGATACCGCCCAGCACGGCCGCGGTGAAGGCCTTCAGGCCCACCAGGAAACCGGCGTTGGGGTTGATCACCCCGTATTGCATGCTCAACAGCACCGCGGCGATGGCCGCCAGGGCCGCGCCGATGACGAAGGTCAGGGCGATGATGTTGTTGGTGTTGATGCCCAGCAGGTTGGCCATCTTCATGTCCTCGGCGCAGGCGCGGCAGGCGCGGCCCAGGCGGGAACGGGAGATGAACAGGGTCAGTCCGAGCATGGCGACCAGGGTCACCACGAACACCACGATCTGCATGTACGAGACCAGCACTTCCTGTGCCCCCCCTGGCCCGAAGCTGATGTTGCCCGGGATCAGGTTGGGTATCGATTTGTCCTTGGAGTCTTGCGAGAGCAGAACCGTGTTCTGCAGGAACAGCGACATGCCGATGGCCGAGATCAGCGGGATCAGACGGTTGCTGCCGCGCAGGGGGCGGTAGGCAATGCGTTCGATGCTGTAGCCATAGGCACTGGTGACGACGATGCTGGCGCAGAACGCCGCGGTCATCAGCAATGGCACGTTGTCCAGGCCCAGCATGGCCAGGCCGGCAATGGCGATGAACGCCACGTACGAGCCGATCATGTAGACCTCGCCGTGGGCGAAGTTGATCATTCCAATGATGCCGTAGACCATCGTGTAGCCGATGGCGATGAGGGCATACGTGCTGCCAACGGTCATGCCGTTAACCAGCTGCTGGAAGAAGTGATAGATGTCAGGCATTACCGCGCGCTCCTAAAAACCTGATACGCATTTCACTGGTGGAGTCATTTTCCCGCTCGCGCACAGGGCCGGGCCCGGATGCGAAGCTTTATGCCAGCGAACCGCTGGTGACGGTTTTGAGATTTTCAGGTGGGCCGCCTTCCGGATCACGGAACGGCGGCCCGATACCTCGTAAAACAAAGCCCACTGCTCGCGCAGTGGGCTCCGTGGCGTGTCAGGCAGCGTTTACTGAGGGCTGACTTCGGTCTTCGGCTTGCCGAAGTGCCATTGGTAGACCACGAACTTGAAGTCCTTCAGGTCGCCCTTGGCGTCGAAGCTCAGGTCGCCAGTAGGCGTCTTGAAGGTGCCGGCGTGGATGGCCGCGGCCACCTTGGCGGTGTCTTCGCTACCGGCAGCCTTGATGCCGTCGGCGATGACTTCAACCGCCGAATAGGCCGGGAACACGAACGGGCCGCTCGGGTCCTTCTTGGCTGCCTTGAAGGCGTCGGCCAGTTCCTTGTTGGCCGGGTCCTGGTCGAAGGATTTCGGCAGGGTCACGTACAGGCCTTCGGAAGCGTCCTGGGCGATTTGCGAGATGGAGTCGTTGCCCACGCCTTCAGGGCCCATGAACTTGGCGTTCAGGCCTTTTTCCTTGGCTTGGCGCAGGATCAGGCCCAGCTCGGGGTGGTAGCCGCCGTAGTAGACGAAGTCGACGTTGGCTTGCTTGAGCTTGGCAATCAGCGACGAGAAGTCCTTGTCGCCGGCGTTGATGCCTTCGAACACCGGCACCTTGATGCCGTCCTTCTCCAGGGTGGCCTTCACGGCGGTGGCGATGCCTTCGCCGTATTGCTGCTTGTCGTGGATGACGGCAACCAGCTTGGGCTTCACGAACTTGGCAATGTAGTTGCCGGCCGCAGGGCCCTGGGCGCTGTCCAGGCCGATGGTACGGAAGACCATCTTGTAGCCGCGCGCGGTGATTTCCGGGCTGGTGGCCGCCGGGGTGATCATGATCACGCCTTCGTCTTCGTAGATGTCCGAAGCAGGCTGGGTAGAGCTGGAGCACAGGTGGCCGACGACGAACTTGACGCCATCGTTGACCACTTTGTTGGCCACTGCCACGGCTTGTTTCGGGTCGCAGGCGTCATCGTATTCGACGGCCTCGAGCTTCTTGCCATCGACGCCGCCCTTGGCGTTGATCTGCTCGATGGCCATCTTGGCGCCCATGAACTGCATGTCGCCGTATTGGGTAACCGGGCCGGTTTTAGGACCGGCGATGCCGATCTTGATGGTGTCGGCAGCGAACGAATGGCTGGCAACCCCCGCCAGGACCATGGCGGCGAACAGCTTGGAAATCTGCTTAGTCATAATGCTCCACTCTAACTGTTGTATTTTTTATAGTCTTGCGGCGAAAGCTGCAGGACCGGGTCATGTCGAGACGGGTGTCGTGTGTTTCCACGACTGCCCGAGCGAACGGCAGACACCCCGATCAGCCCCCGGTAACTGTACCGGTACAGTGTAGAGCGCCGCTTGTTCCATTGAAAAGCTGGCGCCTGGGGGCAAATGGCCAGGGTGTCGCTTTATCGACAGGAAGTTACAGAATTACGGCGGCGCAACCGGTGCAGCAGGTCGTCATCCTTGGCTTTTCCGAACTTGCCAATCAATCACTTATTTGAAACCGGGTTTTTCCAAGGCAATCCGGACGTTATCATTGCGCCAGATTTTATTTTTGGTGAAACCCATGACTGAACAACCTAGCACCCTCTATGCCAAGCTGCTCGGCGAGACCGCCGTTATCGGATGGCAGGAGCTGCAACCGTTTTTTGCCCGCGGTGCCCTGTTGTGGGTCGAGCCTGCGCTGGATTTGGTCGCTGCCGCGGAGGCCGTGGCCACGGATGATGGCGCGAAAGTGGCGCAGTGGATGAGCGAAGGTTTGCTCGACAAGGTGTCTGAATCGCAGGCGCTGGACTGTGTTGAACGAAATCCAACCTTGTGGGCGGTGGTGGTGTCGCCCTGGGTGCTGATCCAGGAAAGGGCAGCGCAGTAATTCCTGCACCACAACGGTGCCTCGTAGCAGCTGCCGCAGGCTGCGTCCGATCACCCATTGGCGGTGTGGCCGGACGCCGCCTGCGGCAGCTGCTACGGGGCGCTCGGGTTTACCTGGCCGGGCGGGCCAGGGGTTGGGTGGCGGGCGCCTCGGCGAACAGGTCGCGCACGACGCGTTCGTCGTTGGCGCGGGTGGGCACCGGGTAGCTGTTGCTGTTGCCAGGGTACTGGTTGAGCTGGTCCAGGATCGGCCGCAGCTCCGACAGTGGCACCGGCCGGCTCAGCAGGTAGCCCTGCACGTAGTCGCAGCCGTAGCGGCTGAGGAATTCGTACTGCTGCACGGTTTCCACGCCTTCGGTCACCACCTGCAGGTGCAGGGTGTGGGCCATGACGATAATAGCCTGGACAATCTCCATGTCGGCGGCCGAACGGGGGATGTCCTGGATGAACGAGCGGTCGATCTTCAGGGTGTCCAGCGGCAGGCGCTTGAGGTAGGCCAGCGACGAATAGCCGGTGCCGAAGTCATCGATGGACAGCGACACGCCTAGCGCGCGGATCTGCGACAGCAGGCTGATGGTGGTGGTGATGTTGCCCATCAGCGCGTTCTCGGTCACCTCCAGCTCCAGGCGCTGGGGCGCCACCCCCGCTTCGGCCAAGGCCTCGCGTATCTCGCCCACCAGCTCTTCGCGGGCCAGGTTCAGGGCTGAGCAGTTCACCGTGATCTTCAGTTGCTCGCAGCCGTTATGGCCAAGGTGCGCCAGGTCGCGGCAGGCCCGTTGCAGCACCCAGTTGTCCAGTTCGGCGATCAGGCCGTTGGTCTCGGCAATGGCGATGAAGCGGTCGGGGCTGAGCAAGCCGTGCTGCGGGTGGCGCCAGCGGATCAGCGCCTCCAGCTTGGACACCTGGCCGCTGTGCAGGTCGAAGATGGGCTGGTAGAACAGCTCCAGCTCGTCACCCGAGCGCAGGGCATTGCGCAGTTCTTCCTCCAGTTGCAGCTCAAGCGTTGCCTTGGTGCGCAGGTTGGCGCTGAAAAAATGCAACGCGTTGCGGCCCGCACCCTTGGACTGGTACAGCGCCAGGTCGGCGTGCTTGAGCAGCTCTTCGCAGGAGTCGCCATCATCGGGGAACACGCTGATGCCGATGCTGGTGGTCATCACCATGCGCCGGCCGGCCAGGTCGATGGGCTCCTTCATCTTCAGCATGATGCGCTGGGCCATGTGCCGGGCTTCGTCGCGGTTGTTCATGGCAATCAGGATGCAGAACTCGTCGCCGCCAAACCGCGCCACCACGTCGGCGTGGCTGCGGGTGGCGGCCTTGATATGGCCGGCGATGACCTTGAGCAGCTCGTCGCCGGCGTCGTGGCCGAGGCTGTCGTTGATGCGTTTGAAGTGGTCGATGTCGAGGAACATCACCGCCAGCATGCCGCCGTTGAGTTTCTGCTCGATCAGTTTTTCGCCGAACAGCTGGTTGAAGCCGCGGCGGTTGATGAGGTTGGTCAGCGCATCGTAGTGGGCTACCTGTTGCAGCGACACCCGCGCCTGGTCCAGCTGGCTGAGCAGGGCGTTGACCCGGCGCAGGTCGTGCTCCTTGCTCTGCAGCTTCTTGTCGGCCAGCGCCGCGCTGAGGCTGCTGGCAATGATCAGCAGGGTGATGAACGCCACGGTCAGCCCCAGCTCCAGGCTGTTGTCGACCATGGGCGCGTGCAGCGCGCTGCCCTGGGGCACGGCCATCACCAGCGACCACATGCCCAGGAAGTGCGTGGCGACGATGCCGGCGCCCATCAGCAGGCTGGCGCTGTACTTGAGCAACTGGTGGAAGGTGCCGCTGCCGTTGCGGAAGTGCCGCGCCAGCATCAGCGCGGCGAAGCTGGCGCCAATGGCCACGAGGATGGACAGCACGAACAGCTTGGGCTCGAAGTACTGGGTGGCATTGGAGCGCATGGCGACCATGCCCACGTAGTGCATGCCGGCGATGCTCAGGCCGATGCCGATCGACGACTTGATGTAGTCGGGCAGGGTGATGACTTCGCGGCTCAGGGTGCTCATGGCCAGCAGGCCGGCCACCAGGGCGATCAGCAGCGAGACCACGGTGATCGGCAGGTCGAAATGCATCTCGATGGGTGTTTCGAAGGCCAGCATGCTGATGAAATGCATGGCCCAGATGCCGCCGGCCAGGCACAGCGCGCCGATCCAGCGCCACTGGTGGCGGGCGCCGGGGCGTTCGACATGGCTGATGCGCTCGGCCATGTCGAGGGTGGCGAAACTGCCGGCGCAGGCCACGACATAGGCCAGCAGTACCAGGAACGGGTTGTGGCTGCAGTTGAGCAGGATCTGCCCTGATTCGGGCAAGTCGCCGATGAAATGTAAGCCGAGCCAATCCATAGCATGCCTCTGGACAAACGCCCCCACACCACCCAGAGGTGGCTATTCAGGAACAGTATAGAAGGTGGCCCTTGCCTGCTGGCAAAGTGCTTCCAATCATTTCGTAATCAATACAATAGCCATCCGCGATAACCAGCGCCCCGTCTGTCAATGCCTCACCATCACGCTAGCTGATGCAACGGACATGCGCGAATTCACCTTCTAGATTTCATCAGGCCCAATAACAAGAATAGCGAGCCCACTCATGCCGACATCCGCCCAGGCGCCCCACGCGTGGCGCATCCTGTTCCTGCTGTTCCTGGCCAACCTGTTCAACTTCTTCGACCGCACCATTCCGGCCATCATCATCGAGCCGCTGCGCATGGAGTGGCACCTCAGTGACTTCGAACTGGGCATCGCCGGCACCGCCTTCACCCTGGTGTACGCCGTGGCCGGCATCCCCCTGGGGCGCATGGCTGACACTGGCTCGCGTCGCAAGATGATGGGCTGGGGGCTGGCGGTGTGGAGCGCGCTGACCGCGGTGAACGGCTTCGTCGGTGGCTTCTGGACCTTCCTGCTGGTGCGCATGGGCATCGGCATCGGCGAGGCCAGCTACGCGCCGGCGGCCAACTCGCTGATCGGCGACCTGTTCCCGCCCCAGCGCCGTGGCCGGGCCATGGGCATCTTCATGCTCGGCCTGCCCTTGGGCCTGCTGCTGGCGTTCTTCACCATTGGCGCCATGGTCGAGTTCTTCGGCAACTGGCGCGCGCCGTTCTTCGTGGCGGCGGTGCCGGGGCTGCTGCTGGCGCTGTTCATGTTCACCATCCGCGAACCAGCGCGCGGCGCCGCCGAGGCCGAGCCGGTGTCCCAGCAGCCGCTGGACAAGCCCCTGCGCCGGCTGCTGGCCATCCCCACCTTCTGCTGGTTGGTGCTGGCGGGCCTGGCGTTCAACTTCGCCACCTACGCCTGCAACAGCTTCATGGTGCCGCTGCTGCAACGCTACTTCCACCTGCCGCTGCACCAGGCCGCAGTGTCCACCGGCGTCATCGTCGGCGTCACTGGCCTGGTAGGCCTGACCCTGGGCGGCTGGGTGGCCGACAAGGTCCAGCAACGCCTGGCCAACGGCCGCCTGGTGCTGGCCGCCAGCTGCATGGTGGTCGCCGCCAGCGCCACCGCCTGGGCGCTGATGGCCGGGCGCATCGACATCGGCCTGTTCGTTACCGTGTTCGGCCTGGGCTGGTTCTTCAGCTACGCCTTCTATACCTGCGCCTACACCGCCATCCTGGAAGTCGTGCACCCACGCATGCGCGCCACCGCCATGGCCCTGTTCTTCGCCGGCCTGTACCTGCTGGGCGGCTCCATGGGGCCGGTAGTGGCCGGTCTGCTCAGCGACCGCTTCGCCCACCAGGCCATGGCCGCGGCCGGGGCCAGTGAAATGAGCGAAGTGTTCAAGGCCGAAGGGCTGCATGACGCCATGCTGTCGATACCGGTGGCGTTGGTGATGACGTTGGTGTTCCTGGGGTTGGCGGCCAGGAGCTTCAAGCGGGATGCGCAGCGGATGCGGGAGGGGATGGTGGTGGTTCGGGCGGAGGGTGGGGTGGTGGTGGGTGCGTAGCGGCGGAGATTGCTAACTGGATGAAGCGCTGCTTTTCCTGCCGCTTATTGTTTTTGTGGTTGCGATAAGCGTGATCGCTCCTGCGAGGGGGAAAATCGAAACGGCGAGTAGCGAGATGCTGCTGGAGTACGATTCGGCCACGAAACCATAGGTCATGAACCCAGCTGAAATGAATAGCATGTCAACAAACGCTGCCGCCGATAAGGTTGTTGTTCTGAGATGTTCCGCTTTGATGGTCGAGTTTATGGTGTTGTTGGTGAGTATGGTTGCCCAAAGCGTCAAGGTGTTGGCAATGAGGAAAGCGGTGATTGCCACGTATGGGGAATACAGCGGGTTCGCTGCAATGACAACGGACGTCAGTAGCATGAGGGTCGGTATGCTGTGTTTCGACGTAGCTGGCAGGAAGCGTGTCAGGCACAGGACCGCGATTGCGCTGAGTATCTCCGCGATGCCTACAGCGGCGCTGGCCGCGCCTTTGCTCAAGCCTGCCTCATGGAATGAAGAACTGGCGTAGAGAAAATAGGGTGTCATTGCGGCATGTATCATCGCAAAGGGAATCGCGATGGGCGCTATGGCGACCAACTCCTTGATGAAGATGGTGAGCTTTATGGAGTGTGTGCTTGCCGTCAAGGCTGACGCTTCCTGACGAGCAAGCGGGAATATCACGATTACGCTGAGTCCGGTCACGAAGACGGAAGTCACGTAGATTGCGGTCCATCCCCCCAGGCTTAGGATCGGGGCTGCGGCGATCATCGCCAGTCCCAATGAAAGGCTGCCTGCGAACTGGAGGGCTGCGTAGTGGCTCGAGTACCGGTGCAAGACATCGAGCGTGGTGAGATGTTGGTGCAGTGCGCTGCTTAAAGACCCGGAGATTAAAGAGAAAGACAGCGCGTGAGTGATGAAGAAGACTGTCGTCAGTGGCAGGCAGGCTACAAAAATAAATTGTCCGGACAAGCTCGTTGTCGCTAATAACCCTCCTGCTGCAAGCGCGGCTACCCGCCCAAATTTGTCGGCTAAATAGCCGCTGGGTAACTCAAATAAAAACAGTGAAACTGAAAAGGCTGTTTGGAGTAGCCCGATTTCAATAAGCGTATATCCATTCTCCTTCAGGAAGAATACGAAAAGCCCGCGTTCTACTGAGAATGAAACAAGGAAATAAAATAACGTAAGGCGTTGGGTGGTGATGTCGGCCGGAAATGTTTGAGTGGACCGCATGGTGGCTCCTGGTGTCGGGTTGCTTTTGTTTTTTGGTCGCTGGAGTTGGCGCCGTGCCGCGTAGGCTGAATCTTGGTCGGCATTCGTGTGGATGGCAATTCATGGAGTTGTAACGGGATGTTGGGTTTGCCCCCACACCGCATTGGTGAAATAGCAAGCTTTGTGCTGTAGTTTTCTGAGAGTGCATGCTGAGTGAAATTATTTCCGGATATTGCTGGGCTTGTGGCTGTGTCGGGTCTTTCTGGAAAGATTTTTCAAGGTGTTGCAGTCGTAATGGGTGGGAGGCGCGATAGTGGGTTTACGGGCCGAGATCGTCTTCGCTTGGCAGTGGCAGTTGCGTTTTACAACTTGTTGATGGGGTTGTGGTTTATTCTGCTAGCAGCGCTATGGTTGTGCTCTCGGTTTATTTGGCTTGCTAATGGCTAGCAACTAAGCGTGGGCGAGGAGGGTCTTTTCAAAGCTGGCCGAGACCCGAAATCAGATTTTGCCCTTGACGACTTCCTTGGTGTAATCAAACCTATAGGCACGGCACCTCAGTAGTGACATGCTGTTGAAGCATCAAGCTGATAAGGGCGAGGTTCGAAAATAACTTCTACAGTGAGCGGGGTGGGTGCGGAAGAGTATGTCAAAGGTAATTGAGTTGTCTGCTGTAAGTAAAGTGTACCGAGTGCACAGGACTGACCAAGCCTCACGCAATTTGTTTCGATACTTTCGTAGAGAGCAGATTAGCATTTCAGCCGTCAAGGATGTTTCCTTTTCCATTGATGAGGGGGAGGTGGTTGGGTTTCTGGGTAGTAACGGCGCAGGAAAGACCACCACACTGAAAATGCTCTCGGGAATAATAAGGCCCAGTGCCGGGAGCTTGTGCGTGCTCGGGCAAGAGCCGTTCAAGAGGCAGCGCGACTTTCTCAAGTCGATTGCGTTAGTCATGGGGCAGAAGCAACAACTGACCTGGGACTTGCCGGCGCTTGAGTCATTCCATCTTCAAGCCGCGCTTTACGATATCCCCCCTACGGAGCGCCGTCAGCGGATCAAAGAATTATGTGAATTGCTATCGGCCGATGACATCATTCATCGTCCGGTGAGGAAGCTATCACTGGGTGAGAGGATGAAATGCGAGTTGATGCTTTCGTTGTTGCACCGTCCAAATATCCTGTTTCTCGATGAGCCCACAATTGGTCTTGATCTTGCGATGCAGGCGGCTATCCGCAAATTCCTATTTGATTACAATAAAGAAACGGGGGCGACCATCATATTGACGTCACACTACATGGCAGATATAGAAGCCTTGGCTGACCGGGTAATCGTCTTGAATGAAGGGGGAATCGTATTTGACGGTGATCGCCAAGCACTGGTGAAAGCCCAAGTGTCCGAGCGACAGGTTTCCCTCCGCTTCTCACTGCCTGTGTGTCGAGAGTCACTTCTGGCTTACGGTACGCTTATTAGTCTGACACCTGATGGCGCGGAAATTTTGGTGCCTGACGGCCAAGTAACCGATGCTGTCGCTCGGCTGCTTGCGAACCTGCCTGTAACGGATATTTCGATCCAGCGGCCTTCGCTTGAACAGGCATTCCCTCGATTGCTGCTGGCGAAGGAACCTGTTTGCTAATGACCAAATTTTCAATGCTCGCCGTTGCTGGTCAGCTCCTCCGAATCAGCGTGCAGATGACGATCATCTACAGGGCTCAGCTAGTTGTGTGGTTGCTCAGTGGCGTCGCGCCTTTATTTATGATGATGATCTGGTGGGAGATTTCACGAGACAAAGTAATCAACGGCTATACGGCGAAGGATTTTGCAGGATATTTCTTGGGGGTCTATTTGGTCCGCCAGCTCACGGCGGCCTGGGTTATCTTCGTTCTTAACGATGAAATACGCAAAGGCACACTCTCGGGGAGGCTGCTCAAGCCAATTCCGCCTTTCTGGTTTCATGTCGCTGAACCAGTGGGGAAGATGCTGGTGCGTGCACCGATAGTAGTCACTGTGTTCTGTATTGGTGGGTTGATTTTTTCGATCGATCTGCAGGTGGTGATTAAGCAGTTGCCACTATTCCTGGTGGCGCTTGTGTTGGCATGGGTTATAGTTTTTCATATTTATTATTGTGTTGGTTTGCTCGCATTCTGGACGGCCAACTCTGTTGCATTTGACGCTGCTGTCTGGTCGTTATACACCGTTCTTGGCAGCACGCTCATTCCCATTGATCTGTTGCCTGAGGCAACTCGCTCGATCGTTTTGTTGTTGCCGTTCGCCGCAGCGCTAGACTTTCCCGTCAAGGTTCTGCTCGGGAAGGCGTCAGGGGTAGAGTATTTGCAGGGTTTCTCTGTCCAGCTTTTTTGGGTTTTCACGCTCGTTGCCCTCCGCCGTAAACTCTGGACGCAAGGGTTGAAACGGTTTTCGGGGGCGGGTATATGACCTTGAGGAATCTGAAAATTCTGGCAGCGCTGGTCAGGCATTCGGCTATTGAGGAAATGGAGTTCAGGACGAACGCCGTCGCCAATATGATCACTACATTGGTTGGGTTGATCTTGGCGCTTTATTTTCTAGATGCCATGTTCGCTGAAGTGGGCAGCCTTGGAGGGTGGAATATTTACCAAGTGCTTGCTTTGTTTGGCGTGGCCCTGACTCTCGAGGGGCTGCTTGAAATGTGGCTGTTTCCAAGCCTGCATGCGTTGTCAGAAAAAGTTCGTACCGGAGACCTGGATTGCCTTTTGCTTCGCCCGGTTGACTGTCAGTTTTCGGTGTCATTCTCAAAAGTTAATATCTGGGAGCTGCCGCGAGCGATCATTGGTGTTGCCGTCGTCGTCTATTCGATGCACGCCCAAGGCACGTTGGGGGGCAGCAACCTACTGGTTTTTGCTGGCCTGCTGATGGGAGGCGTCGCAATTTTTTATTCGTTGTTCTTGATTACCTGCACGCTGTCTATATGGTTCGTAAAGATCGGAGATATCTGGATTGTCAGTTACACCATCATGGAGGTCGGCCGTTTTCCAGTTTCGGCTTTTCCACAGTCCGTTCGGGTACTGCTGACGTTTTTTGTTCCTATATACTTTATTTCGAACGTACCTGTAGACGGCGCTATGGGAATGGCAAGTCAAGCATCTGTGGTAGGTGCAACTCTGGCTTGCCTGATCTCACTCTGCATTTCAAGAATGTTCTGGGTCTTTGCTTTGCGTTCGTACGAAAGCGCCAGTAGTTGATGTGCGATGGGGGAGGGCAAGCGTGGCCGCGCGAAAAAACCATAAAAAAAGCCCGCATCGCGCGGGCTTCTTTTCCGGATCAAGCTAAGCGGTCAACCCGCCACCAACACCCGAATCGCTTCCAACCGCAACGCCGCCTTCTCGAACATCGCCAGCCCCTGTTCACGCTGCTTGCGCAGTGCATCCAGTTCGCTGGTGCGCACGGTGGGGTTGACGGCCTGCAGGGCGGTCAGGCGGGCCAGTTCTTCTTCGGTTTCGGCGGCCAGGCGGCGCTTGGCTTCGGCCACGCGTTCCAGGTGGCGCGGCAGGACCTTGGTCTCGCCGGCGTTGATGCGCGGGGTGAGGACGTCGCGCTGGGCCTGGATGAACTTGTTGGCGCTGGCCTTGGGCACGCTTTCCAGCTGGTCGTTGAGGGTGGCGAACGAGACGCGCGACGACAGGTCGTTGCCGTTGGCGTCCAGCAGGCAGCGCAGCGCCTGGGGCGGCAGGTAGCGGCCCAGTTGCAGGGCGCGCGGGGCCACCACTTCGCTGACGTACAGCAGTTCCAGCAGCACGGTGCCGGGCTTGAGCGCCTTGTTCTTGATCAACGCCACGGCGGTGTTGCCCATGGAGCCGGACAGCACCAGGTCCATGCCGCCCTGCACCATGGGGTGTTCCCAGGTGATGAACTGCATGTCTTCACGCGACAGCGCCTGGTGGCGGTCGTAGGTGATGGTCACGCCTTCGTCATCGCCCAGCGGGAAGCTGGCGTCGAGCATTTTCTCGCTCGGCTTGAGGATCAGGGCGTTGTCGGAATGGTCTTCGCTGTCGATGCCGAAGGCGTCGAACAGGGTTTCCATGTAGATCGGCAGGGCGAACTGGTCGTCCTGTTCCTCGATGGCGGCGACCAGCGCCTTGCCTTCGCCGCCACCGCCGGAGTTCAGCTCCAGCAGGCGGTCGCGGCCGGTGTGCAGCTCGCTTTCCAGGCGCTCGCGCTCGCCGCGGGCCTCGGCCACCAGGGTGTCCCAGTTGTCTTCGTCGCCGCCTTCGAGCAGCGGCAGCAGGCGCGGGCCGAACTGGTGCTGCAGGGCGTTGCCGGTAGGGCAGGTGTTGAGGAACGCGTTCAGCGCCTCGTGGTACCACTGGAACAGGCGCTCTTGCGGGCTGTCCTGCAGGTACGGCACGTGCAGTTCGATGACGTGCTTCTGGCCGATACGGTCCAGGCGGCCGATACGTTGCTCCAGCAGGTCCGGGTGGGCCGGCAGGTCGAACATCACCAGGTGGTGGGCGAACTGGAAGTTGCGGCCTTCACTGCCGATTTCCGAGCAGATCAACACCTGGGCGCCAAACTCTTCGTCGGCGAAGTAGGCGGCGGCGCGGTCACGCTCGAGGATGTTCATGCCCTCGTGGAACACCGTGGCCGGGATGCCGGAGCGCACGCGCAGGGCGTCTTCCAGGTCCATGGCGGTCTCGGCGTGGGCGCAGATCACCAGCACCTTGGTGCGCTTGAGCATTTTCAGCTGGTCGATCAGCCATTCGACGCGCGGGTCGAAGCGCCACCAGCGGTTTTCCTCGTCGGTCTCGGCCTGGGCCTGGAAGGCCACTTCCGGGTACAGCTCGGCGTGTTCGCCCAGCGGCAGCTCCATGTACTCGTCCGGGTTGGCCAGCGGGTACGGGTGCAGCTTGCGCTCGGGGAAGCCCTGCACGGCGGCGCGGGTGTTGCGGAACAGCACGCGGCCGGTGCCGTGGCGGTCCAGCAGTTCGCGGATCAGGCGCGCGCTGGCCTCGGCATCGCCGTCGTTGACGGCGGTCAGCAGGGCCTCGCCCTCGGCACCCAGGAAGTTGTGGATGGTTTCGTGGGCCTTGGGCGACAGGCGCCCCTTGTCCAGCAGCTCCTGCACGGCTTCGGCCACCGGGCGATAGTGCTCGCTCTCGGCGCGGAAGGCGGCCAGGTCATGGAAACGGTTCGGGTCCAGCAGGCGCAGGCGTGCGAAGTGGCTGTCCTGGCCCAGCTGTTCCGGGGTGGCGGTGAGCAGCAGCACGCCGGGGATGACCTCGGCCAGTTGCTCCACCAGCGCGTACTGCGGGCTGGCCTTGGTCTCGTGCCACACCAGGTGGTGGGCTTCGTCGACGACCATCAGGTCCCACTCGGCGGCGAACAGCGCGTCCTGGGCCTTCTCGTCCTCGGTCAGCCACTCCAGCGAGACCAGCGCCAGTTGCGCGTCCTCGAAGGGGTTGGTGGCGTCGCTTTCGATGAAGCGCTCGCGGTCGAACAGCGCGACTTCCAGGTTGAAGCGGCGGCGCATTTCCACCAGCCACTGGTGCTGCAGGTTCTCCGGCACCAGGATCAGCACGCGGGCGGCACGGCCCGACAGCAGTTGGCGGTGGATGATCAGGCCGGCCTCGATGGTCTTGCCCAGGCCTACTTCGTCGGCCAGCAGCACGCGCGGGGCGATGCGGTCGGCCACTTCGCGGGCGATGTGCAGCTGGTGGGCGATGGGTTGTGCGCGCACGCCGCCCAGGCCCCACAGCGAGGAGGTCAGCTGCTTGCTGGTGTGCTCCAGGGTGTTGTAGCGCAGCGAGAACCAGGCCAGCGGGTCGATCTGGCCGGCGAACAGGCGGTCGCTGGCCAGGCGGAACTGGATGAAGTTCGAGAGCTGGGTCTCGGGCAGGGTGCAGGGTTGGTTCTGCGCGTCCAGGCCGTGGTACACCAGCAGGCCGTCGACGTCCTCGACTTCCTGGACGGTAAGCTTCCAGCCTTCGAAATGGGTGATCTGGTCACCTGGAGAGAACCGCACCCGGGTCAGCGGCGCGTTGCGCAGGGCGTATTGGCGAGTGTCGCCAGTGGCCGGGTAGAGCACGGTCAACAAGCGACCGTCCTGTGCCAGAACGGTGCCAAGACCTAGCTCTGCTTCGCTGTCGCTAATCCAGCGTTGCCCCGGTTGATACTGCTGCGCCATGCTGCCTGACTCCCGCCATGAAAAAGCCGACTATGGTACCGGATGATGGGGCTCAGGGCCAAAGAGTCTCGTCGGGAAGCTGCTCACGCCGATTGCACTAAACTGTTTGTGACGGAGTCGATACTTCAAGGAGAAACCTTTCAAGCCGAACCACCTGCCGCCGTTACCCCGGCAACAGGAGAACTCGAACATGTTGCCACCCATCCTTCCACTCAGCGTAGTCCCGGTGACGTCGCAGTTGGACCCGGTCAGACCAGCGCCCACGGTGATCGCGCCGGTGGCGCCCACGCAGCCGACGTCGGACGAGAGCGAGATCGACCTGCGCCAGCGTGACCAGGAAACCGCCGCCCTGCTGCTGCGCGAGGAAGCCGAGCGCCAGCGCCGCCGCCAGCGCCAGCGCGAAGAGGCCGAGAACGACCCCGAGGCGCATTTGCCGGTGCCGGGCCACGAACTCAACGCCGACAACACCGTGCCGGTGGCACCGTTGATCGACGACGAACCGCGCCAGGGCCTGTGGGTGGACATCGAGGTTTGATCCGGCGGGCGTCTGCCGCCATTATGAAGGCCTATTTCGCCCCACCTGACGTAGTGACCATGAGCCAGGACGACAAGCTGATCGACTTCTCCGCGGAGCGCGCCAAGCGCGTCCACGACCTCAACGACAAGCGCCTGAACGACATGCGCCAGCAGTTCGAGCAGGCCATGCCCCTGGGCGCGGCGAAGAAAAAGCCGAAGAAAAAGCCCAAGAAGCGTTGAAACCTTGACCTGGGTCAGTTTCCCCTGGCCAGGGCTTCGCTAATCTTTGCTCCATCGAACGCAAACGCGGTTTGCGCTTCAACAGAGCACGCAAGGCATTTAGGGCGACTTCGGTCGCCCATTTTTTTGCCCTTCAATAACCGCTTGGAAATCCCCCCCCAACACAAACTGTCCGTGGCAAGTTGCAAGAGGTGTAGCAGCAACTGTCTTGTGGGAGCTGGCTTGCCAGCGAGCTTTTATGGCCCCAACAGCTCGCTGGCAAGCCAGCTCCCACAGGATGTAGCAGCCTGGCGGCAGCTGCTACATCTCTTGCAACGTGCAATGGCTTGATTCAATGCTTGCCGCCAGCCCAGAAGACGGTGCAGGCTCATGGGCGGACCGCCGCCGTAGCTATTCACAGTGGTTTTACCCAAACGTCGGCGACGGACAGCGATATTAGATAACGCTCATCGCCAGGATTATTCGGATCGTCGAAGCGCCTAATTCCCAACATGACCTGATACTTGTTGTGCGCATTCCAAAAAGTTTTTCCACTTAGGCTGTTTCTTTGCAGTCGGTCTCGCCAGGTTAGGGTGTCTGCAATGGGTGGGAAGTCGTCAGGTCGGGTGGGTGTCCAACCGGTTCGGTGCCACTGTTCCTGCAAGTCGAGCACGATTTTAAGAGCGTCTCCGAATAGCAGTGGTTCGATTTGAGGGGACAGTCGCACGCTGTTAATCAAGCCGTTGTCGTAAAGCACCGTAAAGAAACGGGCCAGGGGGGTGACAAATCCATATTGGGCGTCCATGAAATTCAAGCGAGTGTCAGAATCTGGAACGCTGAACCATGTTTCGCCTGGGAGTGCAGGGCTGATGTAGGCAGTGGACCGCTGGCGCATGTCCTCATAAGGCTCGCCGATGACTAAAGCAATTTCGGGGTCGTCCGAAAAAACCTTGAATGTGATCAGGAACAGTATCGCCAGGGCAATCATCACGTGCCTCCAGCCCAAGTGTTGTTTCAGGCTCATGGAACAGCGAGCGTGTCATACGCTTCCCAAGGTTTTACCCAAGGCTCTGCAAGCGACAGCGAGATGAGATAGCGCTCTTCACCAGGGTGTCGGCTGTCGGCAAAGCGCCCAACCATTAGCATGATTTGATACTGGTCGCCTGCTTGCCAGTAGGTTTTTATCCCGTTACGGCTTTGCTGAATTCTCTCTTGCCAGGCAGGGGTACCAGCGATAGGTGGGAATTCATCAGGTCGGGTGGAAGTCCAGCCTGTTCGGCGCCATTGGTCCTGCAAGTCCAGCGCGACCTTCAGGGTTTCGTCGAGTAGGAGCGGTTCGATTTGTGGGGACATTCGCACGCTGTTAATCAAGCCTTTGTCGTAGATCACCGTAAAAAAACGGGCCAGTGGCGTTACAAATCCGTAGGTGGGGTCGATAAAGTTCAGGCGTGCGTCGGAGTCCGGGATGTTGAACCATATTTCTCCGGGGAGTGCAGGGGGGATGTAGGCACTGGATCGCTGACGCATGTCCTCATAGGGTTCGCCGATGACTAACGCAATTTCGGGGTCGTCCGAAAAAGCTTTGAACGTGAACAGGAACAGTATCGCGAAGGCAATCAATGCATGCCGCCACCCCAGAAGATGTAGCGTGCTCATGGTGCAACTGGCGCCGAATAACCTTCCCAAGGTTTCACGAAAGGCTTTGATACCGCCAGCGAGATGAGATAGCGCTCTTCATCCGGGCGCCTGCGGTCGGTAAATCTGCCGATATCCATGACGACCTGGTATCGATCTTCTGCCTGCCAATACGTAGTGATGCCTGTGCGTCTTTGTCTAAGGCGCTCTCGCCAGGCAGGCGTGTCGGCGATGGCTGGAAAATCCCCCGGCCGGGTGAGTGTCCACCCGGTTCGACGCCATTGGTCCTGTAAGTCCAAAGCAATTTTGAGGGTTTCGTCGAGTAGGAGTGGCTCTGTTTGAGGAGACATTCGCACACTGCCGATCAGCCCCTCGTCGTACATGACAACAAAGAAGCGGGCCAATGGCGTCACAAACCCATAGTGGGCATCCATGAAGTTCAAGCGGGCGTCGGACTTGGGAATGCTGAACCAGCTATGGCCCGTAAACGCGGGTGCAATGGATGCGCTGGAACGTCGGCGCATATCCTCAAAAGGCTCGCCAATGACCAACGCTATTTCCGGGTCATCCGAAAGTACGTCTACCGTGATCAGAAAAGGCACTGCCAAAGCAATCAATGCATGCCGCCAGCCCAACCGGGTTATGCGGGTCATGGCTCCATCCCTGCCGAAGCGATATTGCGCAGGGATTGTTCTATGAGAGTGCGGCTGCTGCTATTGAGCAGGTGATCGAACCTCGTAGCAGCGTTAAGCACGAACGGCATACGCTGGTTGATATCCGACAGGTCGGCAAACGGGTTGTTGCCGAAACTTATGGTGCGCTCATCATCGATTCGTCGGCACTGGTTGGCTAGCGTTAGCTCAATCGCTTGCGCGGCGCCGGACGGGAATCCAATCACGAACGAGAGATGGTTGCCTCTTAACAGGCGCACAAACTGTGAATTGCCATACATGACGGGTTGCAGGATATTGACCTGTTCATGCTTGGCGAGAGATTCGACGCTGTTCGCAATTTTCCCTGACTCAATTGCACGAAACGTTTCCAGAACCTCAGTACGAACTCGGCCAAACGCCAACGTCTCCCGCTGAACCAGCCACAGCACCGGATGCTTCTTGTACAGTTCAACACGAACCGGCAAACACCCCTCCAACGCCCCCAATCCCCGCTCCCGATAAAAAAGATGCAGCGGATAAACATCCAGGAACAGCGTGGTATTCCCCATCGCCAGCATGTCGTACACATGCTGCAACTGCTGCTGCACCAGCGATAACGGCTCGCCCGTGCGCCGCAGGTCGATATTTGGCACCGGGTTGTTGTCGCGGGCGGCTTGATGTTCGTGCCGGCTCTGCTTGAACGCGTCGACTTTCTCCCGCCGCTCCCGCTCGCTGCGGCTGCTGAACAGCCCGAAGAAGCCGCGCCGGGCGCTTTGCTCCAGGTGCTGGCGGGTGTCATGTTCGGCCTGAACCTTCTCGATGGACTCGGCTGCGTGCAGCAGGCCGCAGCCCACCTGTTTGGAGGCGAAGGCCGCCAGGCCGGCCCACTGGAAGCGCGGGTCTTCACAATCCGCCCCGTGCTGGCGCAGGCCGGGCAGTCTACCTCGTCGCCTTCGCGGGCCATTGGCTGGTCATTGATGGTGCTGCGGCTGGAGCCCGAAGTCACGGTGCCGCCAGCGGTAGTACGGGCACCCACGGTGATGTGGTAGCGCTGCATGGCTGACGCGTCCTTGTTTGTGTGCAGGGACGGTCACGCTAGGGCAGCAGTCGGGAGGGAAAAATCAGATGTTTCGCGATGAGGCGTAGGAAAGGTCTTGAAGTAAGGTTGTAGCCGCTGCCAGCAGGCAGCGGCTACCTCGTCATCAGCCGATGGTAATGGCCGGCGGGCTTACCAGGTTCACGGTCTGCTCCTTGCGCGGCGCCAGGATCTCGGCTTCGCCGTCCACCACCATCTCGTCACGCTGGTTGTACACCTGGGTGGCGATGCGCACGCGGAATTTCGGCAGCTTTTCCAGGATTTCCAGGCGCACGGTCAGGGTGTCGCCAATTTTCACCGGCTTCTGGAAGCTCATTTTCTGGCCCAGGTAGATGGTGCCCGGCCCAGGCAGCTCGCAGGCCACGGCGGCGCTGATCAGCGCACCGCTGAACATGCCGTGGGCGATACGCTCCTTGAACATGGTGGCGGCGGCGAACTCGGCGTCCAGGTGCACCGGGTTGTGGTCGCCGGACATGGCGGCGAACAGCTGGATGTCACGCTCTTCGACGGTCTTGCTGAAGGTGGCTTTCTGGCCCACTTCGAGGGCTTCGTACGGGGTGTTGGTGACCTGGGTCATGGGTGACTGTTCCTTTTCGTCAGTAGTGCGGTTATTCGCTGCGTGCCGGGCGCTGGATGGCCAGGGCCCGCTGCAGCCAGGCGAGCAGGTCGGCGGTGACCTGCTCGCGGTTGAGTTCGTTGAGCACTTCATGGCGGGCGTCAGGGTAGAGCACAAGCTCCACCTGGCGGTTGCCGGTGCGCCCCAGTGCACGGGCCAGATCAGTGAGACGCTTGCCCTGGCTGACCGGATCACATGAACCGCCGATGATCAGCAGCGGCAGGCCGCGATCGATCTGCGCAAGACTGCCCGGCTGGCTGATTTGCGCCAGGCCTGCCAGCAGGTCGAGCCATAATTGATTGGTGCAGCGGAAGCCGCACAGCGGGTCGGCGATGTAGCGGTCCACCTCGGCCGGGTCGCGGCTCAGCCAGTCGAACGCGGTGCGGGTGGGCTTGAAGGCATTGTTGAACGAGCCGAACGACAGCCATTCGATCAGCGCGCTGCGCCCGCGCGGGCCCTGGCGCAGGCGTTCCAGGCGGGCCACCAGGCGCGCGGCACGGTAGAACAGCGCCGGCTGGTAGTTGGAGCCGCTGAGAATGGCGCCCTGCACGCTGGCGCTGTGGTGCAGCAGGTAGCCCTGCACCAGGTAGCTGCCCATGCTGTGGCCCAGCAGGAACAGCGGCGCGCCGGGGTGGGCCTGGCGAGCGTGGCGGGCCAGCACGGCCAGGTCGTCGAGCACGCGGTTCCAGCCGTTGGCGTCGGCGTAGTGGCCCAGCACGCCGCCTTCGGCGGTGTGGCCGTGGCCGCGCAGGTCCGGGGCGTACAGCGCCAGCCCGGCCGCTACCAGCGCCTGGCCCAGGCGCTGGTAGCGGCCGCCATGGTCGGCCATGCCGTGCACCAGCAGCACCACGGCCCTGGGCGGCGCCTCGGGCCGCCAGGCATGGACGTACAAACGGCAATCATCACTGGCTTCAAGCCAGAACGCCTCGGCGGGCATGGCGGTTCCTTGCACGGTGCGGTGGGGACGAGCTCATTGTATAGCCCATGGCGCGAATCCAGCGCGGCGCAGCATTTAGATTCACGATGTTAATGACGGCACCTGGCGTGTTTGCCAGTGCTTGCTTAACTGCTAACGTCGGCAAAGCACCGGCCGCTGCGTACGGAATGGGCGGCCTGAATCGGCTCAGGCAAGAGGACAATAATAATGCAAGCTGAATTCTGGAACGATAAACGCCCCGCCGGGGTGCCCACCACGCTGGACCTGGGGGCGTACAAGTCGGTGGTCGAGGTGTTCGAGCGTTCCTGCCGCAAATTCGCCGACCGCCCGGCCTTCAGCAACCTGGGCGTGACCCTCACCTACGCGGAGCTTGAGCGCCATAGCGCGGAATTCGCCGCCTACCTGCAGCACGAGACGGACCTGGTGCCCGGCGACCGCATCGCCGTGCAGCTGCCCAACGTGCTGCAATACCCCATCGTGGTGTTCGGCGCCTTGCGCGCGGGCCTGATCGTGGTCAACACCAACCCGCTGTACACCGCCCGGGAAATGCGCCACCAGTTCAAGGACTCCGGCGCCCGCGCGCTGGTGTACCTGAACATGTTCGGCAAGCTGGTGCAGGAAGTGCTGCCCGACACCGGCATCAGCTACCTGATCGAGGCGCGCATGGGCGACCTGATGCCCGCCGCCAAGGGCTGGCTGGTGAACACCCTGGTGGACAAGGTGAAGAAGAAGGTGCCGGCCTTCGACCTGCCCCAGGCCATCTCGCTCAAGCGCGCCCTCGGCCTGGGCCGCGGGCACACGCCGACGCCGGTGCCGCTGACCCTCGACAACATCGCCGTGCTGCAATACACCGGCGGCACCACCGGTCTGTCCAAGGGCGCGATGCTCACCCACGGCAACCTGGTGGCCAACATGCAGCAGGTGCTGTGCTGTTTCGAGCAGACCGACGAGCACGGCGTGAAGATCCTGCGCGAAGGCCAGGAGGTCATGATCGCGCCGCTGCCGCTGTACCATATCTATGCGTTCACGGCGAACTGCATGGGCATGATGGTCACCGGCAACCACAACGTGCTGATCAGCAACCCCCGCGACATCCCTGCGTTCATCAAGGAACTCAAGCAGTGGCAGTTCACCGCGCTGCTGGGCCTCAACACGCTGTTCGTGGCGCTGATGGAGCACCCCGGTTTCAAGGACCTGGACTTCTCCCACCTCAAGGTCACCAACTCCGGCGGCACGGCGCTGGTGAAGGCCACCGCCGACCGCTGGGAAAAGCTCACCGGCTGCCGCATCGTCGAGGGCTACGGCCTGACCGAGACCTCGCCGGTGGTCAGCACCAACCCCTATGGCGCCGCCGCGCGCCTGGGCACCGTGGGCCTGCCGGTGGTGGGCACGCAGTTGAAGATTATCGATGACCAGGGGAACGAGCTGCCCGGGGGCGAGCGTGGCGAGCTGTGCGTGAAGGGCCCGCAGGTGATGAAGGGCTACTGGCAGCGCCCCGACGCCACCGCCGAGGCGCTGGACGCCGAGGGCTGGCTGCGCACCGGTGACATCGGTGTGATCGACCCCGACGGCTTCGTGCGTATCGTCGACCGCAAGAAGGACATGATCATCGTCTCCGGCTTCAACGTGTACCCCAACGAAATCGAAGACGTGGTGATGGCCCACCCCAAGGTGGCCAACTGCGCCTGCATCGGCATACCGGACGAGCGCTCGGGGGAGGCGGTGAAGCTGTTTGTGGTGCCGCGTGAAAGTGGCGTGAGCCTCGAGGAGCTGAAGGCCTACTGCAAGGCCAACTTCACCGGCTACAAGGTGCCCAAGCACATCGTGCTGCGCGAGTCGCTGCCGATGACGGCGGTGGGCAAGATCCTGCGGCGTGAGTTGCGGGATATTGCGTGAGGCATGACGCGGCCTGCGGCCGCTGCTACAGGGTTTTGTAGCAGCGGCCGCAGGCCGCGTCCCAGCACAATAGTATTTTTACTCTAAAAATGACTACTGGAATTCATAGAGTCATTTCCGTGACCGGTCGGGCCAATTCGGCCTCTATGCGACCTTTTCCAAAGCTGCTACTCTCGGCGCGCTTTCGATCGATCGGTGCTTCACGTACCGTGATCACCTATCAATAATAATCGCATACGAAGCGGTGATGAATTCGCTGTGCTGGAGGAGTGGGCTTCCATGATCGAAAATTTCTGGAAGGATAAGTACCCAGCAGGTATTGCTGCGGACATCAATCCTGATGAGTACCCGAACATTCAGGCTGTATTGAAGCAGTCCTGCCAGCGCTTCGCCGACAAGCCGGCGTTCAGCAACCTGGGCAGGACGCTCACCTACGGTCAACTCTACGAACTGTCTGGCGCCTTCGCGGCGTACCTGCAACAGCATACCGACTTGCAGCCCGGTGATCGAATCGCCGTGCAGCTGCCCAACGTGCTGCAATACCCGGTGGTGGTGTTCGGTGCGATTCGCGCAGGCCTGATCGTGGTCAACACCAACCCGCTGTACACCGCACGGGAAATGGAACACCAGTTCAACGACTCCGGCGCCAAGGCCCTGGTGTGCCTGGCCAACATGGCCCACCTGGCGCAGCACGTGGTGCCCAAGACCTCGGTCAAGCACGTGATCGTCACCCAGGTCGGCGACCTGCTGCCGCCGGTCAAGCGCCTGCTGGTCAACAGCGTGATCAAGTACGTGAAGAAGATGGTGCCGGCCTATCACCTGCCCACCGCCGTCAAATTCAACGACGTGCTCGCCAAGGGCCACGGCCAGCCCGTGCGCGAAGCCAACCCCAACGCCGAAGACGTCGCCGTGCTGCAGTACACCGGTGGCACCACCGGCGTGGCCAAGGGCGCGATGCTCACCCACCGCAACCTGATCGCCAACATGATGCAGTGCAAGGCGTTGATGGCCTCCAACCTCAACGAAGGGTGCGAGATCCTCATCACGCCGTTGCCGCTGTACCACATCTACGCCTTCACCTTCCATTGCATGGCGATGATGCTGATCGGCAACCACAACATCCTGATCAGCAACCCGCGCGACCTGCCGGCCATGGTCAAGGAACTGTCGAAGTGGAAGTTCAGCGGCTTCGTCGGCCTGAACACCCTGTTCGTGGCGCTGTGCAACAACGCCGACTTCCGCAACCTCGACTTCTCGGCTTTGAAGGTCACCCTGTCGGGCGGCATGGCCCTGCAACTGGCCGCTGCCGACCGCTGGAAAAGCGTGACCGGCTGCGCCATCTGCGAAGGCTACGGCATGACCGAGACCAGCCCGGTGGCGTCGGTAAACCCTATCCAGAACATCCAGGTGGGCACTATCGGCATTCCGGTGCCGTCCACCCGCTGCAAGGTCACCGATGACAGCGGCCGCGAACTGGCCCTGGGCGAAGTGGGCGAGCTGTGCGTGAAGGGCCCGCAGGTGATGAAGGGCTACTGGCAGCGCCAGGACGCCACCGACGAGATACTCGACGCCGAGGGCTGGCTGAAGACTGGCGACATTGCGGTGATCCAGGACGACGGCTACATGCGCATCGTCGACCGCAAGAAGGACATGATTCTGGTGTCCGGCTTCAACGTCTACCCCAACGAGCTGGAAGACGTGCTGGTGACCCTGCCGGGCGTGCTGCAGTGCGCGGCCATCGGCGTGCCGGACGAGAAGTCCGGCGAGGCCATCAAGATGTTCATCGTCGCCAAGCCGGGCGTGACGCTGACCAAGGACCAGGTGATGGAGCACATGCGCGCCAACGTCACCGGCTACAAGGTGCCGCGCTCGGTGGAGTTCCGCGACGGCCTGCCGACCACCAACGTCGGCAAGATCCTGCGCCGTGAACTGCGTGACGAGGAACTGAAGAAGCTGGGCCTGAAGAAGATAGCCTAACCCTGTAGCCGCTGCCGCAGGCTGCGCTGGCCTTTACGTACGCTGGAGATTTCCGGCGAGGCATAGGGCCAGCGCAGCCTGGCGGCAGCGGCTACAGGCGTTTTTCAGCGCAGTTTTTCCAGCATCCCGTAGTACCACATCCCCACCGCCAGCAACGGGTTGCCCAGCACATCGCCCATGGGCACCTTGATGTGCTGGCAGCCGGCAAAGGTGTCGAACTGCCTCAGGGTGCCGGTCATGGCGTTGGCCATGATCTCGCCCATGATGTGGCTGGTGGCGATGCCATGCCCCGAATAGCCCTGGCAGTACCAGACGTTGTCCGACAGCTTGCCCAGTTGCGGGATGCGGTTGACCACGATGCCCATGGCGCAACTCCACTCGAATTCGATGTCTACGCCCTGCAGGCGCGGGAAGGTGCGCTCGATGCATGGGCGCAGCTCGGCGGCGATGTCGCGCGAGTCCTTGCCGGAATAGTTGGCGCCGCCACCGAACAGCAGGCGGCCGTCGGCGGTCATGCGGTAGTAGTCCAGCACGAAGCGGCAGTCGTACACCGCCAGGTCCTGGGGGTTGAGCTGGCGCGCCAGTTCACCCAGCGGCCGGGTGGTGACGATGCCGCCCATGGCCGGGAAGATCTTGCCCTTGAGCTTGCCCGGTTCCAGCTTGTGGTAGACGTCGCCGGCCAGCAGCACTTGCCTGGCTTCTATGCGGCCGTTGGCGGTGACCACGGCAGGGCGCGGGCCATGGACAATGTCCAGCACCTCGCTGTGCTCGAACAGCAGCGCCCCCAGCGACTGCGCCGCGCGGGCCTCGCCCAGGCACAGGTTGAGCGGGTGCAGGTGCATGTTGCGGGTGTTCTTCAGGGCGCCCAGGTACAGCGGGCTGTCCAGATGCTGGCGCACGCCGGCCTGGTCCAGCAGCGTCACCTGGTCGCCCATGCCACGGGCCTGGGCTTCCTCCAGCGAGGCGCGCAGTTCGGTGAGGTGCGACGGCTTCATGGCCGCGTGCAGGTGGCCGTGCTTGAGGTCGCACTCAATGCCGTATTTCGCCACCCGCTGCTGGATGATCTCGTGCCCGCGCCAGCGCAGGTGCCAGATGAAATCATCCACCTCGGCGCCCAGCTTGCGGCGCATCTGCTTGCGCATGGCCTCGTCGCCGGAAAGGCTGCCGGTGACCTGGCCACCGTTGCGCCCGCTGGCGCCCCAGCCGATCTTGTGGGTGTCGAGCAGGGCGACCTTCAGGCCTTTTTCCGCCAGCTCCACGGCGGTGGCCACGCCGGTGAAGCCGCCGCCGATGATGGCCACGTCGACGCTATGGGTGCCCTGCAGCACCGGGAAGTCGGTTTCCTGGTTGAGGGTGGCGGTGTAGTAGGAGTTGATGCGTTGAGTCATGGGTAAGCGCTCTTTATGTGGGAGCTGGCTTGCCAGCGAGCTTTTGGTCCGCAAAAGCTCGCTGGCAAGCCAGCTCCCACATTTGATTTTTGATGAGGGGTCACGCGTTGGTCAGGTACCAGCGCCAATCCTGTTCGCCTACCTCGGCCATGAACTGCCGGTACTCGGCGCGCTTGACCGCCAGGTACACCTTGAGGAACGCATCGCCCAAGGCCTCGCGGGCCCATTCGGAACGCTCCAGGGCAGTCAGCGAGGTCAGCCAGTCAGTGGGCAGGAAGTGCGTAGCCTGGGCATAGCCGTTGCCCTGCACCGGCGCGCCAGGGTCGCGCTGCTGGCGAATGCCATCGTGAATGGCCGCCAGGATGGCCGCTGCGGCCAGGTACGGGTTGGCGTCGGCGCCGCAGATGCGGTGCTCGATGTGCCGGGTGTTGGCTGGCCCGCCCGGCACGCGCAGGCTGACGGTGCGGTTGTCGACGCCCCAGGTGGGCGCCAGGGGCGCGTAGCTGTTGGCCTGGAAGCGTCGGTAGGAATTGGCGTTGGGGCAGAACAGCAGCAGGCTGTCGAGCAGGTGGGCAAGCATGCCGCCCACCGACTGGCGCAGCAGCGGCGTGCCGGCCTTGTCCTCGCTGGCGTAGAGGTTGCGGCCGTCGGCGTCGGCCAGGCTGACGTGCATGTGCATGCCGGTGCCGGCCAGGTCATCGAAGGGCTTGGCCATGAAACAGGCCTGCATGCCGTGCTGGTGCGCCACGCCCTTGACGATGCGTTTGTAGCGCACCGCCTGGTCCATGGCCAACAGCGCGTCGCCGTGCTCCAGGGTGATCTCCACCTGGCCGGGGGCGTATTCGGAAATTGCCGTGCGTGCCGGGATGCCCTGCTGCTTGCAGGCGGCGTACAGGTCGGCGAGGAACGGCTCGATCTGCTCCAGCTCGCGCAGGCCGTACACCTGGGTGCTGCGCGGGCGGGCGCCGTCGGCGTCCAGCGCCGGTTGCGGGCGGCCGTTGGCGTCGCGCTTGGCATCGAGCAGGTAGAACTCCAGCTCGCAGGCCATTACCGGGTGCAAGCCGTCGGCCTTCAAGGCGTCGATCACCTTGACCAGCACATGGCGCGGGTCGGCCACGGTGGCGGGCAGGCCCTCGGTGGGGTGCATGCTGACCTGCACCGCCGCGGTCGGAATCTTGCGCCACGGCAGCGGCACCAGGCTGCCTTCCAGCGGGTAGGCGCGGCAGTCGATGTCGCCCACGTCCCACACCAGGCCGGAGTTTTCCACGTCATCGCCGTTCAGGGTCAGGCCCAGGATGGTGCTGGGCAGCGGCCGGCCGCTCTGGTACACGGCCAGCAGTTCATCGCGGTGCAGCAGCTTGCCGCGTGGCACGCCGTTGGCGTCGAGGATGAATAGTTCGAACATTTCAATATGCGGGTGTTGGTCCAGGAACGCCTGGGCCTGTTGCAGGGGGGCAAAATGCATGGGTGGGCTCTCGCTTGCGCACACGTGAACGGCCCGTCGCGGTGACGGGAGTACAAGGTTGGTCAGGCAGCGAGGGCGGCGTCCGGCGGGCGTGCGTGGCGGCAGTGCCACAGGGCCCAGAAGGCCAGGATCACGTTGAACAGCGGGTTCTCCCCGGGGCGCAGGCAGACGCTACGGCGCGGGGTGCGCGGTTCGGTGCTGGCGGGGGGAAGCGGGGTGGCGTTCATGGTGCCTGGATGGTTGCATGGTGGTCCGGGCGGTTAAATCGGGATTGTCGTACCTTCAGTACGGCTGACGCTAAACAATGTAGCCGCTGCCGCCAGGCTGCGCTGGCCCTGGCGTTCGCTGCAGATCTTCCGTGGGCACGATGGCCAGCGCAGCCTGTCGGCAGCGGCTACGGATTCGCGGTGGGATTAGGAATGAAGGGGCCAAATCTGCGACAATCCCGCCCATTCCTTTTGCCGCGTAGCCATTTGCGTACCTGATGACCGACCACAATCCCGTTATCGACACACTGTTCAAGAACCTCGACCAGGCCATGATCGGCGATCGCCATCGCCTGCGTCGGCAATTGCACGAGCTGCGCAAGAAGCCCGACGAGGTCAAGCTGGGGCAGTGGGTCGAGCGGGCGCAGGCGTCCATGGCCCAGGTCACCGCGCGCCGGCAGAGCGTGCCGACCATTCGCTACGACGACAGCCTGCCGATTGCCGCCAAGCGCGACGAGATCAAGAAGATCCTCGCCGAGCACCCGGTGCTGATCATCGCCGGCGAGACCGGCTCGGGCAAAACCACCCAGCTGCCCAAGATCTGCCTGGAGCTGGGCCGCGGCCAGCACGGCCTGATCGCCCATACTCAGCCCCGGCGGATCGCCGCCCGTAGCGTGGCCACCCGCGTGGCCGAGGAACTGGCCACGCCCCTGGGCGCGCTGGTGGGCTACCAGGTGCGGTTCGAGGACCAGAGCGACGCCAACACCCTGGTCAAGCTGATGACCGACGGCATCCTGCTGGCCGAGACCCAGCACGACCGCTTCCTGGAACGCTACGACACCATCATCGTCGACGAAGCCCACGAACGCAGCCTGAACATCGACTTCCTGCTGGGCTACCTGAAGACCCTGCTGCCGCGCCGCCCGGACCTGAAGGTGATCATCACCTCGGCGACCATTGACCTGGAGCGCTTCTCCAAGCACTTCGACGACGCGCCGATCATCGAAGTGTCGGGCCGCACCTACCCGGTGGACACCTGGTACCGGCCGCTGACCAGCGAGCAGGACGAGGAGGGCAACAGTGTCGAGGACGACCTCACCGTCGACCAGGCGATCATCGCCACCCTGGATGAAATTGCCGCGTTCGAGCGCAGCGAAGGCAAGCGGCCGGGCGACGTGCTGGTGTTCCTGCCGGGCGAGCGCGAGATTCGCGACGCCGCGGAAATGCTGCGCAAGGCCCAGCTCAAGCACACCGAGATTTTGCCGCTGTACGCGCGCCTGTCGCCGGCCGAGCAGCAGAAAATCTTCCAGAGCCACCCGGGCCGCCGCGTGGTGCTGGCGACCAACGTTGCCGAGACCTCGCTGACCGTGCCGGGCATCCGCTACGTGATCGACAGCGGCACCGCGCGCATCAGCCGCTACAGCTACCGCGCCAAGGTGCAGCGCCTGCCCATCGAGGCGGTGTCCCAGGCCAGCGCCAACCAGCGCAAGGGCCGCTGCGGGCGGGTGGAGCCGGGCATCTGCATTCGCTTGTACAGCGAAGAGGATTTCATCGCCCGCCCCGAATTCACCGACCCCGAGATCCTGCGCACCAACCTTGCCGCGGTGATTTTGCAGATGCTGCACCTGCGCCTGGGCGAGATCGACCAGTTCCCATTCATCGAGCCGCCGGATGGCAAGGCCATCACCGACGGCTTCAACCTGCTGCAGGAGCTGTCGGCGGTCAACCGCGAGAACCAGCTCACGCCGATTGGCCGCCAGCTGGCGCGCCTGCCGGTGGACCCGCGCATGGGCCGCATGCTGCTGGAAGCCGCCAAGCAGGGCAGCCTGCAGGAAGTGCTGATCATCGCCAGTGCGCTGTCGGTGCAGGACGTGCGCGAGCGCCCGCCCGAGCGCCAGCAAGCCGCCGACCAGGCCCACGCGCAGTGGAAAGACGCCGATTCCGACTTCGCCGCCCTGGTCAACCTGTGGCGCGGCTTTGAAGAGCAGCGCCAGGCCCTGACCGCCAGCCCGCTGCGCAACTGGTGCCGCAAGAACTTCCTCAACTACCTGCGCCTGCGCGAATGGCGCGATGCGCACCGGCAGTTGAGCCTGATCTGCCGCGACCTGCAGTTGACCATCAACAAGGAACCGGCCGACTACCCGAAATTCCACAAGGCGATTCTCTCCGGCCTGCTCAGCCAGATCGGCCAGAAGACCGAGGAAGGCGACTACCTGGGCGCCCGCCAGCGGCGTTTCTGGATTCACCCCTCGTCGGGCATCGGCAAGAAGCGCCCGCAGTGGCTGATGACTGCCGAGCTGATGGAAACCACCAAGCTGTACGCGCGCATGGTGGCCAAGATCGACGCCGACTGGATCGAGCCGCTGGCCGGCCACCTGATCAAGAAGAACCACTTCGAGCCCCATTGGGAGAAGAAGCGCGGCCAGGTGGTGGCGTACGAGCAGATCACCCTGTTCGGCCTCATCGTGGTCGGCCGCCGTCCCGTGCACTACGGGCCGGTGGACCCGGTGGTGTCGCGCGAGCTGTTTATCCGCGAAGGCCTGGTGCGTGGCGAGATCCAGTCGCGGGCCAAGTGCCTGGTGGCCAACCGCGAGCTGCTGGAGCAGCTGGACGCCCTGGAAGCCAAGGCGCGGCGCCGCGACATCCTCGCCGACGAGGAAACCCTGTACGCCTTCTATGACGCGCGGGTGCCGGCCGAGATCCACCAGACGGCGACCTTCGACCATTGGTACAAGACCGAGAGCCAGAAGAACCCGAAGCTGCTGATCATGCGCGAGGAAGACGTGCTGGCCCGCGAGGCCAGCGAAGTCACCGCCGGCCAGTACCCGGACACCCTGCGCCTGGGCGACCTGACCCTGGCCCTGAGCTACCACTTCGAGCCCAACCACCCCCGCGACGGTGTCACCGTGAGCGTGCCGGCGCCGTTGCTGCCGGCGCTGCCCAACGAGCGCCTGGAGTGGCTGGTGCCCGGCCTGCTGGAAGCCAAGTGCATCGCCCTGGTGCGTAACCTGCCCAAGGCCATCCGCAAGAACTTCGTGCCGGTGCCGGACTTTGTCCGCGCGGCGCTGGCGCGCATCACCTTCGGCGACGGCTCGCTGCCCCAGGCGCTGGGCCGCGAGCTGCTGCGCATGACCGGCGCGCGGGTCAGCGACGAGGCCTGGGCCGAGGCCGAGCAGCAGGTGGACAGCCACCTGCGCATGAACATCGAAGTGCTGGACGGCCAGGGCAAGTTCCTTGGCGAAGGCCGCGACCTGGCCGAACTGACTGCCCGCTTCGTGCAGGCCAGCCAGGCCGCCCTGGCGGCGCCGCAGTCGGCCAAGAGCCAGCAGCCCGTGGAGGCCAAGGCCTTCGCGGCCGTGGCCGAGACCACCCAGCAGAAGATCGCCGGGCTGTCGATGACCGTGTACCCGGCGCTGGTGGAAGAGAATGGCACCGTCAAGGAAGGCCGCTTCTCCACCGCTGCCGAAGCCGAATTCCAGCACCGCCGCGCGCTGCAGCGCCTGCTGTTGCAGCAATTGGCCGAGCCGGCCAAGTTCCTGCGTGGCAAGCTGCCGGGCCAGACCGAGCTGGGCCTGCTCTATCGCGAGCTGGGGCGCATCGAGGCGCTGGTGGAAGACATCCTGCTGGCCAGTCTCGATACCTGCATCCTTGAAGGCGAAGCCAGCCTGCCGCGCGACGGCGCTGGCCTGGCGGCGCTGGCGGAGCGCAAGCGCGGTGCCTGGGCCGAGCACGCCGAACGCCTGGCGCGCCAGACCCTGGACATCCTCAAGCTGTGGCATGGCCTGCAGAAGCGCTTCAAGGGCAAGATCGACCTGGCCCAGGCCGTGGCGCTCAACGACATCAAGGCGCAAATGAGCCAGCTGGTGTACCCCGGCTTCGTCCGGCAGACGCCGTCGGCCTGGCTCAAGGAGCTGCCGCGCTACCTCAAGGCCGTGGAAATGCGCCTGGAGAAGCTGGGCAGCCAGGTGCAGAAGGACCGCGTGTGGAGCATCGAGCTGGGCAACGTCTGGGCCCAGTACCAGGCGCGCCAGGCCAAGCATGCCCAGGAAGGCAAGCGCGACCCGGAGCTGGAGCTGTACCGCTGGCTGATCGAGGAATACCGCGTGTCGCTGTTCGCCCAGCAGCTGGGCACTAAAGTGCCGATCTCCGACAAGCGCCTGAGCAAACAGTGGAGCCAGGTAGAGGCCTGAAGCCAGGAGTGCCCTTTATCGTGAAAAGGGCACTTTTTCGGCAAATCTGGCACAATTGCCCATCGATTCGCCCGCGAAGCCAGGGTTGCCTGACCCCCTTCGCGCCCGTGGCAATACTTTTTGTAAATTGGTACTACAGTGCCATATTGACTGCGACTCACTCTGCCGCTGCCCCGCACCGGCTACCAATAATAGAGGAACGAGCGTGCATAACGTCGTCATCAGCGGCACCGGCCTGTACACACCGGCCGACAGCATCTCCAACGAAGAGCTGGTGCAGTCCTTCAACACCTGGGCGCACCAGTTCAACGCCGACAACGCCGCCGCCATCGAGCGTGGCGAGCTGGCCGCGCAGACCGAGTCCAGCGCCGCCTTCATCGAGAAGGCCTCGGGCATCAAGAGCCGCTTCGTCATGGACAAGGCCGGCATCCTCGACCCGCAGCGCATGAAGCCACGCCTGCCGGAGCGTTCCAACGACGAGCAGTCGATCCTCTGCCAGATGGCCGTGGCCGCGGCCGAGCAGGCGCTGCAACGCGCCGGCAAGACCGCCGCCGACATCGACGCGGTGATCGTCGCCTGCTCCAACCTGCAGCGCGCCTACCCGGCCGTGGCCATCGAAGTGCAGCAGGCGCTGGGCGTGCAGGGCTTCGGTTTCGACATGAACGTGGCCTGCTCCTCGGCGACCTTCGGCATCCAGACGGCCTACAACAGCGTGGCCCTGGGCCAGGCCCGCGCGGTGCTGGTGGTCAGCCCGGAGATCTGCACCGGCCACCTGAACTTCCGTGACCGCGACAGCCACTTCATCTTTGGCGACGCCGCCACCGCGGTGGTGGTCGAGCGTGCCGACCTGGCCACCTCGCCGCACCAGTTCGAGGTGGTCAGCACCAAGCTGCTGACCCAGTTCTCCAACAACATCCGCAACAACTTCGGCTTCCTCAACCGCGCGGCGGAGGAGGGCATCGGTGCGCCGGACAAGCTGTTCGTGCAGGAAGGCCGCAAGGTGTTCCGCGAGGTGTGCCCGATGGTGGCCGAGCTGATCGGCCAGCACCTGGGCGAGAACCGCATCGACGTCAACGACGTCAAGCGCTTCTGGCTGCACCAGGCCAACCTGAGCATGAACCACCTGATCGTCAAGAAGCTGCTGGGCCGCGAGGCCACTGAAGAAGAGGCACCGGTGATCCTCGACACCTACGCCAACACCAGCTCGGCGGGCTCGGTGATCGCCTTCCACAAGCACCAGGACGACCTGGGCAAGGGCTCGCTGGCGGTACTCAGCTCGTTTGGCGCTGGCTATTCCATCGGCAGCGTGATCCTGCGCAAGCTGTAACCCCTGCCGCTCGACCAAAACGCCACCGCAACGGTGGCGTTTTCATTTCTGTGGGAGCTGGCTTGCCAGCGAGTTTTTCGGGCGTCCCAAAAACTCGCTGGCAAGCCAGCTCCCACCGATTATGAAGGTGTCTTCATCTTCTGGGACAAATAGGTCGCCTGGAACCCCCGGTTTTACGTTTCAACATTAACTAATCTTCATTTCAAAAAGTTCCGCTGTCATCAAATCTTAATAAACGAGCCACCTCGCTGAAATATCCGCTGGTCAAGATGCCCTCCCATAAAGCTTGCCGGACTTGCGCCCGCATACCAGGCAGCGCCGCTGAAAAACTTAAAAAAGCAGTACTCAAAGGAGTAAATCAATGAACAAGTCCACCGTGGCCCTGACCATGGCTCTGGGTATCATGGCGCAGCAGGCTATGGCCGAAGGCTTTCTTGAAGACAGCAAGGCGACCCTGAAGCTGCGCAACTTCTACATCAACAACGACAACCGCGACTCGGGCACCGCCAAGAACGCCAACTACCAGTCCGAGTGGGGCCAAGGCTTCCAGCTGGACTTCCAGTCCGGCTACACCGCCGGCACCGTGGGCTTCGGCCTGGACGCCATCGGCCTGCTGGGCATCCGCCTGGACTCCGGCGCCGGTCGCCACGGCAACCCCACCGGTGCGCTGGACGGCGGCAACGTGTTCCCCAGCGACGGTGACCACGCCGTTGACGATTTCTCCAGCCTGGGCCTGACCGCCAAGGCCAAGATCTCCAAGACCGAGCTGAAACTGGGTACCCTGCTGCCCAAGCTGCCTGTCATCCAGTACAACGACAGCCGCCTGGTGCCACAAACCTTCCAGGGTGGCCAGATCACGTCCGGCGACATCAAGGACCTGACCCTGGTGGCCGGTCAGATCGAAAAGGTCAAGGACCGTAACTCCAGCAACAACGAAGACCTGTCCATCGGCGGCGCCAACGGCAGCGGCAACAGCAACACCGGTGGTCGCAGCAACAAGTTCATCTACGCCGGTGGCGACTACAAGATCACCAAGGACCTGCTGTTCCAGTACTACTACGGCAACCTGGATGACTTCTACAAGCAGCACTTCCTGGGCCTGGTACACAACTGGTCTATCGGCCCGGGCGTGTTGAAGTCGGACTTCCGCTACTTCAACAGCCGCGACGACGGCAAGGACGCCAACGACCCAACCTACTACAGCTCGGGCAACTACCTGGGCCAGGCCAGCGGCAAGGGCAAGGTCGACAACAACCTGTACAGCGCGCTGTTCCTCTATACCGTGGCCGGCCATACCTTTGGCGGCGGCTACCAGGTCAGCAACGGCGACAGCGACTTCCCGTGGCTGAACCAGGGCAACGGTTCGTCCAACTACACCATCACCGACGCCCAGATCCAGAAGTTCGGCCGTGCCGGCGAGCGCACCTGGCAGGCGCGCTACTCGTATGACTTCGCCGCGATCGGCTTCCCGGGCGCGACCGCTGGCGTGACCTACCTGCGTGGCAGCGACATCGACACCGTGACGGCGACTGGCGGCGTTGCAGGCAACAACCGCACCGAGTGGGAACGCGACATCACCCTGGCCTACGTGGTACCCGAAGGCACCTTCAAGGGCCTGGGCTTCACCTGGAAAAACGGCATGTGGCGCAACGACATCCCGGGCCAGCGCGACCAGGACGAGAACCGCGTGATCCTGAGCTACTCGATCCCGCTTCTGTAATTCGCTGAATGTGTAACCGCTTTTTCCTCATCCGTTAAAGCTCTCTCTTGCCCCGCCCAGTGCGGGGCTTTTTTTGCCCGTAGCAGCGGCCGCAGGCCGCGTCCCAGGCACCGGGGTCATCGACGCGGCCTGCGGCCGCTGCTACAGGTCAGGGCGCAACTATGGCATTCTTGCCCCTTCCAACGAGGGGATTGCCATGCCATTGCACGTCGCGCACAGCCTGGGTGAAGTCGCCGCCAGCGACTGGGACGCCTTGCTGCCCATCGACCAGCCATTCCTGCGCCACGCCTTCCTCAGCGCCCTGGAAGACAGCGGCAGCCTGGGCAAGCAGTCCGGCTGGCGTCCCGAACACCTGCTGCACATCGAGGACGGCACGCTGGTCGCGGCCATGCCCGCCTACCGCAAATGGCACTCCTACGGTGAATACGTGTTCGACCACGGCTGGGCCGACGCCTGCCGCCGCGCCGGCATCGACTATTACCCCAAGCTACTGTGCGCCGTGCCCTTCAGCCCGGTGGCCGGGCCGCGCCTGCTGGGCAGCGGCCAGGCGTTGCTGCAGGCGTTGCCGGGGTATGTGGAGGTGGAAGCGCTGTCTGGCGCCCACATCAACTTCACCGACCCGGCGCTGGATGCGCTGATCGCCGACCAGCCCGGCTGGCTGGAGCGCCTGGGCTGCCAGTACCACTGGCACAACCGCGGCTACCGCGACTTCCAGGACTTCCTCGACGGCCTGGCCTCGCGCAAGCGCAAGCAGATGCGCAAGGAACGCGAGCAGGTGGCCGGGCAGGGATTCGAGTTCGACTGGCGCGAGGGCAATGGCCTCACCGAAGCCGAGTGGGACTTCGTCTACGCCTGCTACGCCAACACCTACGCAGTACGGCGCCAGGCCCCTTACCTGACGCGCACCTTCTTCAGCCTGCTGGCCGAACGCATGCCCGAGTCAATCCGCGTGGTCTTCGCCCGCCAGGCCGGCAGGGCGGTGGCCATGGCCTTCAGCCTGGTGGGCGGCGACACCTTGTACGGCCGCTACTGGGGCTGCCTGGCCGAATTCGACCGCCTGCACTTCGAGACCTGCTTTTACCAGGGCATGGACTACGCCATCGCCCAGGGCTTCCAGCGCTTCGACGCCGGGGCGCAGGGCGAGCACAAGCTGATTCGCGGGTTCGAGCCGGTGATTACCCGGTCGTGGCATTACCTCAGCCATCCGGGGCTAAAGAACGCAGTAGCGGAGTTCCTCCACGAAGAGCGCGCCGGGGTCAGGGCATACGCCGAAGAGGCGCGGGCGGCGCTACCCTATCGCCAGCCAGACACCCCGTAGCAGCCGCCGAAGGCGGCGTCCCACCTCAATCGATCCCTACGAACCCACCCGTCTGGTGGTGCCACAACCGCGCATACAACCCCTGGTGCGCCAACAGCTCCTTGTGGCTGCCCAGCTCGACGATGCGGCCTTTCTCCAGCACCACCAGCCGGTCCATCTTGGCGATGGTGGACAGGCGGTGGGCGATGGCGATCACGGTCTTGCCCTGCATCAGGGTTTCCAGGCTTTCCTGGATCGCCGCTTCCACTTCCGAGTCCAGCGCCGAGGTGGCTTCGTCCATGATCAGGATGGGCGCGTTTTTCAGCAGCACCCGGGCGATGGCGATGCGCTGGCGTTGGCCGCCGGACAGTTTCACGCCGCGCTCGCCCACGTGGGCGTCCAGGCCAGTGCGGCCCTGGGCGTCGGACAGGTGCGGGATGAACTCGTCGGCGCGCGCTTTCACCACCGCGTCCCACAGTTGCGCCTCGCTGGCGCCGGGGCGGCCGTACAGCAGGTTGTCGCGGATGGAACGGTGCAGCAGCGAGGTGTCCTGGGTGATCATGCCGATCTGCGCACGCAGGCTTTCCTGGCTGACGTGGGCAATGTCCTGGCCGTCGATGAGAATGCGCCCGCCGGGCAGGTCGTAGAGGCGCAGCAGCAGGTTGACCAGGGTGGACTTGCCCGCGCCGGAGGGGCCGATCAGGCCGATCTTCTCGCCGGGGCGGATGTCCAGGGTCAGGCTCTCGATGATCTTGCTGCCCTTGCCGTAGTGGAAGTCGACGTTGTCGAAACGCGCCGCGCCGCGGTCCACCTTCAGCTTGGGCGCGTTCTTGGCGTCGGTGACGCTGACCGGCTGGGCGATGGTCTGCAGGCCGTCCTGGACCATGCCGATGTTCTCGAAGATGCCGTTGACCACCCACATGATCCAGCCGGACATGTTGACGATGCGAATCACCAGGCCGGTGGCCAGGGCGATGGCGCCGACCGAGATCAGCGACTGGGTCCACAACCACAGGGCCAGGCCCGTGGTGCCGACGATCAGCAGGCCGTTGAGGGTGGTGATGGCCACGTCCATGCTGGTGATGACGCGGCTGGCCAGCTGGGATTTTTCCGTCTGCTCGCTGATGGCCTCGCGGGCGTAGCGCTGTTCCATGTTGGTGTGGGCGAACAGCTTCAGGGTGGCGATGTTGGTGTAGCCGTCGACGATGCGGCCCATCAGCTTGGAGCCGGCATCGGAGGAGATCACCGAGCGCTCCTTCACCCGCGGCACGAAGTAGTAGAGGGCAACGATGTAGGCAAGGATCCAGCTGATCAGCGGGATCATCAGGCGCCAGTCCGCCTCGGCGAACAGGATCAACGAGCTGATGGCGTAGATCAGCACGTGCCAGAGCGCGTCCACCGCCTGCACCGCCGAGTCACGCAGGGCGTTGCCGGTCTGCATGATGCGCTGGGCGATGCGCCCGGCGAAGTCGTTCTGGAAGAAATTCAGGCTCTGCTTGAGCACGTAGTTGTGGTTCTGCCAGCGGATCATGCTGGTCATGCCCGGGCTGATGGTCTGGTGCACCAGCAGGTCGTGCAGGCCCACGAAAATCGGCCGGAGCACCAGGGCCACCACGGCCATCCACGTCAGTTCCAGGCCGTGGTCAGTAAAGAAGTGCACGTTGGGCGTGCCCTGGGCCAGGTCGATGATGCGGCTGAGGTAGCTGAACAACGCCACCTCGATCAGCGCACCCACCAGCCCCACCACCAGCAGGGCGGCGAAGCTGGGCCAGACCTGGCGCAGGTAGTACACGTAGAAGGCCAGCACCCGGGTGGGTGGCGACTCGGTGGGCGCCTCACGGAAGATATCGATCCATTTTTCGAAACGGCGGTAAAGCATGGGGCGAAAACTCCTGTGCTGGGCCTGGCCTTCGGGCCAGGCCGTCAGTCGACGCGCTTGGCCGACTTGATCAGAATGGGGTCGGCAGGCACGTCTTGCATGCCACCTTTGCTGGTGGTCTGCACGTGGACGATCTGGTCGACCACGTCCATGCCGCTGACCACCTTGCCGAACACGGCGTAGCCGAAGTCGCGGTTGCCGTGGTCGAGCATGGCGTTGTCGTTGACGTTGATGAAGAACTGGCTGGTGGCCGAGTCAACCACGCTGGTGCGCGCCATCGACAGGGTGCCACGCACGTTCTTCAGGCCGTTCTCGGCTTCGTTCTTGATCGGGTCGCGGGTTTCCTTCTCGGTCATCTGCGGGGTGAAGCCGCCGCCCTGCACCATGAAGCCGGGGATCACGCGGTGGAAGATGGTGTTGTTGTAGAAGCCGCTGTCCACGTAGGCCAGGAAGTTCTTGCTGCTGATGGGGGCCTTGACCATGTCCAGTTCGATTTCCACCTTGCCGAAGCTGGTGTCCATCAGCACGTGGGGGTGCTGGGCGTCGGCGGCCATCAGCTGGCTGGCGAACATCAGGGAGCAGGCGGCGAGGGCGATTTTTTTCAGCATGGGACTCGTTGATCCTTGGGGGTGGAGGACACTGTGGCGAGGAAGTCCTTGAGTGTCCGGTTGAATAGTTCGGGTTGGTCCAGGGGCGTAGCGTGCCGCGAATTGGCAATGACCGCCAGTTTTGCGTTGGGCATCAGCTTGATGTACTGCTCCTTGAGCGCCACCGGGGTGTAGTCGCGGTCGGCGCTGATGATCAAGGTGGGACAGCGGATCTGCCCGATGCGTTCCTGCACGCCCCAGCCAACGATGGCGTTGAAGCTGGCGATATAGGCGCGCTTGTCGTTGTGGGCCCAGCGCTCGCTGATTTTGCGCCGCAGCTCGGCCTGTTCGGGCAGCGGGAAGAGTTTCCCGCCCAGGCCCTTGCCGATGGCGCCCATGCTCACCAGGTGCATCAGGCCCCAGCGCTTGAACCACTGCCAGTAGTCGTCGGGCTTGCGCAGCTTGACCTCGGGCGCGGCGTTGACGATGGTCAGGCTCTTGAGCAGGGCGGGGTAGTCGACGGCCATCTGGAAGCCGGTCATGCCGCCCATGGACAGGCCCACGTAGTGCACCGGGCCGGTGCCCAGGCGCTCCAGCAGCGCCGCCAGGTCGGCGGCGAAACCTTCGATGCTGTAGCGTTCATGGGGCTTGTCGGAGCGGCCGTGGCCGCGCAGGTCCACCACGATGACGCGGTAGTGGGGCGCCAGTTCGGGTACCTGGTATTCCCAGTCCGGGGCGCTGGAACCCAGGCCGTGGACCAGCAGCAGGGGTTCGCCCTGGCCGTATTCTTCGTAGTGCAGTGCGCAACCGTCGTGTTCGAAAAAGGCCATGGGCGACTCCTGTCAGGCTTGTTGAGGGGCGGCGAAGGGCGCATCCAGGGGCGCGGTGTCGAACTGGCGCAGCAGTTCCACGAGGATCTGCGTGGCCGGGCCCAGGGGTTTGTCCTTATTGGAGTAAAGGTAGAAGGTGGGGTGGCGGCTGCCACCCTGTTCCAGTTTCAGTGGCTTGAGCAGGCCTTCGCGCAGCTCGCGCTCGATCAGGTGCCGTGGCAGCCAGGCAAAGCCCAGGCCGCTGCCGACGAAGGTGGCGGCGGTGCCCAGGCTGCCCACGGTCCAGCGCTGCTCGGCGCCCAGCCAGCCGACGTCGCGGGGCTGGTGGCGGCCGCTGTCGCGGATCACCACCTGCAACTGGCTTTCCAGGTCCTGGAAACTCAGCTCGCGGTTGAGGCGGTGCAGGGCATGGTCCGGGCTGGCGACGGCGACGAATTCCACGGCGCTCATTTCCGTGCCCAGGTAGCCGGGGATGCTGTAGCTGCTGATGGCCAGGTCAGCCACGCCTTCGGTCAGCACCTCGTCGACCCCCGACAACACCTCCTCGCGCAGGCGCACCCGGCAGCCGCGGCTCTGCGGCATGAACGCGGTCAGCGCGCGCACCAGGCGGGCGCTGGGGTAGGCGGCGTCCACCACCAGGCGCACCTCGGCCTCCCAGCCCTGTTCCATGTGGTGGGCCAGGTCTTCCAGCTGGCTGGCGTTCTTCACCAACTGCCGCGAGCGGCGCAGCAGCACGCCGCCGGCCTCGGTGAGCACGGCCTTGCGCCCGTCGATGCGCAACAGCGGCACGCCCAGTTGGTCCTGCATGCGCGCCACGGTGTAGCTGACCGACGACTGGGAACGGTGCAGGGCTTCGGCGGCCTGGGCGAAACCGCCATGGTCGACCACTGCCTGCAAGGTTCGCCACTGATCCAGGGTAACGCGGGGCGCTTTCATCATCGGCTCCTGATGTCCTAAGCTGGCAATTCCCTATTGGAGACTGCCGAATGAAAAGTTGCTGTGCGCTCTTGCTGACGCTGTTGCCCGTGGCTGCCTTCGCCTACCCCATCGAGGTGGAAAAACACCTGGCGGGTACCGAAATCTCCTACACCACTTATGACACCGCCGGTGACATGGGTTCGATCGACCTGCGCAACGACGGGCCGGAAGCCGCGGAATGCACCGTGGTGTTCCGCAACGGCCCCGAATCCCCGCGCACCCGCAAGGTGCGGGTGGAGCCTGGGCAGACCGCCAGCGCCTTGCAGCGCTTCAACCGCGACATTCTCAAGTTGCGCCTGACGATCACCTGCAAGCCAGCCTGAACGCATGGGAAATAGAGTAGAGGAACGGCTTGGTAAATCAACTTAATTGATAGGTTGAAGCGGTTTTTTGCGCTTTTTTATCAACTATTCCCGCTCTAACATGGCCTCCATCAACTCAGCGCACCTGATTGGAGGCCAAGCCCATGTCCCGCGTACAGATCATCGAAAGCAGCGCCCGCAAAGACGGTTCCATCTCGCGCCAGCTCACTGCGCAGTTCATTGACCAGTGGCAGTCGGCCCACCCGGCGGACGTCATCAGCGTGCGCGACCTGGCCACTGACCCGGTGCCGCACCTGGACGCCGACCTGCTGGGTGGCTGGATGAAGCCCGAGGCCCAGCGCAGCGCCGAGGAACTGCAGGCCCTGGCCCGCTCCAACGCGCTGACCGAGGAAGTGCTGGCTGCCGACGTGCTGGTGCTGGCCGCGCCCATGTACAACTTCGCCATCCCCAGCACCCTCAAGGCCTGGCTCGACCACGTGCTGCGCGCCGGGGTGACCTTCAAGTACACCGAGACCGGCCCCCAGGGCCTGCTCACCGGCAAGCGCGCCATCGTGCTGACCGCCCGCGGCGGCATCTACGCCGGCAGCAGCGCTGACCACCAGGAACCCTACCTGCGCCAGGTGCTGGCCTTCATCGGCATCCACGACGTGCAGTTCATTCATGCCGAGGGCATGAACCTGGGTGGCGATTTCAGCGAGAAAGGCCTGAACCAGGCCAAGGCGCTGGTGGCCCAGGTGGCTTGATTCATCGATTGATTGCTCCTTTTTCTGCACTTCCCGCTCCTTGGTGCTTCAACCCGGCCGCGTCCCCCACGCGTGCCGGGTTTTTTTATTGCCCGCATTCCACGCAGGCCTGTAGCCGCTGCCGCCAGGCTGCGCTGGCCTACATGAACCCTGCCGATGTGCAGCGAGGCACAGGGCCAGCGCAGCCTGCGGCAGCGGCTACGGGGCGCCGTCGCGACCCCGTGGGTTGCCCCGTGCCGGGCAATTGATTAAGGTCGCCGCCTCACGCAAGGGGCACCCATGGGCTATCTACTTCTCGTCACACTGATTCAGGCATATTCCTTCAACCTCATCGGCGTCTACCTGGCTGGCCACGTGGACAGCTATTTCGCCGTGCTGGCGCGCGTCATCATTGCCGGCCTGGTGTTCATTCCGCTAAGCCGCTGGCGCGGCATGGCGCCGGGGTTCGTGCGCTCGATGCTGCTGATTGGCGCGCTGCAGTTCGGCGTCACCTACGTGTGCCTGTACCTGAGCTTCCGCGTGCTGACCGTGCCCGAGGTGCTGCTGTTCACCATCCTCACGCCGTTGCACGTGACCCTGATCGAAGACGCCCTCAACCGCCGCTTCAACCCTTGGGCGCTGCTGGCGGCGCTGGTGGCAGTAGCGGGCGCGGCGATCATCCGCTTCGACCGCATCGCCCCGGACTTCTTCATGGGCTTCCTGCTGCTGCAACTGGCCAACTTCACCTACGCCGCCGGCCAGGTGCTGTACAAGCGGCTGGTGGCGCGCTACCCCAGCGACGAGCCGCAGTACCGCCGCTTCGGCTACTTCTTCGTCGGCGCGTTGCTGGTGGCGTTGCCGGCGTTCCTGGCGTTCGGCAACCCCCAGCACCTGCCACAGGACCCGACCCAGTGGGGCGTGCTGGTGTTCCTCGGCCTGGTAGCCACGGCGCTGGGCATGTACGCCTGGAACAAGGGCGCCAGCCAGGTCAACGGCGGCACCCTGGCGGTGATGAACAACCTGCACATCCCCACCGGGCTGCTGATGAACCTGTTGTTCTGGAACCACAGCGAGCCCCTGGGCCGCCTGGCGCTGGGCGGCGCGGTGATACTGGCGTCGCTGTGGATCAGCCGCCGTGGCGCGGGTGAACCTGCAGGAACGTGACAATGGACAAGGTCGACAAGCAGATCATCGCTGCGTTGAAGGAAGACGCCAGGGTCAGCCTGGCGCAGCTGGCGCGGCAGGTGCACAAGTCGCGCACGGCGGTGGAGGCACGGGTACAGAAGCTGGTCGACAGCGGCGTCATCCTCGGCTTCACCATCAACGTCGCCGAAGACGACAAGGGTGACCAGAGCGCTTTCCTGATGCTGCAACTGGAGGGCAACAGCTGCCACCTGGTGTTCCCGCAGCTCCAGGCGCACGCGCAGATCATCCATGCCTACTCGCTGTTCGGCGATACCGACATGCTGTTGCAGGTCAGCTATCGCAGCTTCGAAGAGCTGATGGCGCTCAAGGGCCAGATCCTGGCCCTGGAGCAGGTGCGGGACGTGGTCATCAACCCGGTGCTCACCGCCTGGCGCTGAGGCCTCAGTGGCCCCATAGGAAGGCGCGCAGCTGTTCAGCGCTGCGGTCCAGTTGGTCCGGGTCGTCGTGGCTCAGCCAGAACAGCCCCGGGCAGGTGGCGAAGTCGAGGGTGGCGGGCAGCGCGCTGCCTGGGCTGACGAAGTAGCGGTGGCCGCCGTAGCCGGGCACCGTGGCCGCGGCGCGTTCGTTGCCGGGGCCTTGGAAGGTGCCCGGCCGGTCGGTCCAGAAGAAGCCGATGCGGCCGTGCCGGGCCTGCCGCGAGTAGCCGGGCCCGGCAGGCGCGGGGCGGCCCAGGTAGCTGTCGACGGCCAGCGACAACAGGTCGGGTTGGTACACCTGCTGGAACAGCTGTGGGGCAATGCCGCCGTGCAGGCGCGCGCCGGCCTCGATCATCACCGGGCCGTCTTTCGCCCAGATGATCTCCATGTGCAGCGGCCCGACTGCCACGTCCAGCGCGGCGGCGGCCTGGCGGGCGTAGGCCAGCAGCGGCGCCAGCGCCTCGTCCGCCGGGTCCAGGGTGTCGAGGCTGTCGTAGACGACGGGGCTGCCGTTGCGCCGGATCTTGGTGTATCGGCACACCGAGGCGATATGGTACTGGCCACTGAACGCGACCATGTCGACCACGTATTCCGGGCCGCTGATGAACGGCTGCAGCACAAACCCCAGGTTGGTTTCCCCCAGGTCGTTCTTCTGCTCCCACCCGGCGCTGCCCAGGGCCTGGGCCACCGCCTCGCGGCCCGTGGCAAACACCACCCCCTGGGAGGCGGCGGAATTGATGGGCTTGACCACGTACTGGCGCCCGTCAGCCACGGCCTCCAGCGCCTGCGCGATCTGCCGTGGGCGGGTTACCAGGCGGGTCGGGATGTGGGTCACACCGCGCTGTTCCAACGCCTGCTGCATGATGTATTTGTTGCGCCGCGCGCCACTGGTGACGGGGCTGTTGCCCCGCAGGCCAAGTTGCTTGGCGAGGCGGTCGGTAAGATGGATGGCAGTCTCGCAGCCGGCGATCACCGCCTGCACACCCAAGGCGTCGAGGAAGTGTGCGGCCTCGGGGCTCCAGTCCAGCACATGGGTGAAATGCCCGGGCACCAGGTCCTGGGTAAAGTGCGCTGGCAGGTTGGGGCGGGAAATGATGGCGATGCAGCTTAGGCCAAGGGTATTGAGCAGCGGTGCGTAGAGCTTGCCGGTGGAAAACGGGTCGACGATCACAACATAACTCATGGGCGCAGGTTCCTACTTGGCCGCGACGGCGGCGCGCGGTGCGGGCCAGCGCGTGCGCAGCAGCACGGCGCTGCCCAGCAGCAGGGCAGCGGCGACCATCAGCGCCCGCGCCCCCTCGAAGCCCAGCATGGCGTGGGTGGTGAACAGGGTCAGCAACATGGGCGCGGCGCCGCTGACCAGCAGGTAATACAGCGAACTCCTGGCCGCGATCAGGTCGGCGGCATGGGCGTCGGGCGCAGCCTCGATCAGCTGGCGGCGCAACTGGATACGCAGGCTGTTGATGCAGAAGCCCAGCACGCAGGCTGCGGTCAGCACCGCCCACGGGTTGGCGAAGTAGACAATGGCCACGTCGGCGACGACGATCAGCGCCACCGCGGCGTAGCTGCCCAGCCGCACCCGCGGCAACACCGCCGCGCAGAAAGCGCCCAGGCCGGCCAGGCCGCTGGCGGTGCCAAACAGCGTGGCGTGCCAGCCGTTGAGCTTCTGGAACACGATGGGCACCAGGCTGTTGAACGCGCCGATGTGGAAACCGATCAGGCTCAACACCACGATTAGCAGGTACAGCTGGCTGCCCAGGCTGACGGCGGGCGCCGGCGAACTGCCCGGCTGGGACACCGCGCTGACCTCGGCCGAGATGCCCCCGACCAGGGCGATGGCACTCAGCGAGGCAATAGCGGCGACGGCGATGAACTGCAGGGTCTGGTTGAGCGGAAACACGTCGACGATCACCCCGCCCAGCATCGCCCCGCCAAAGGCGCCGATCTGGATAGCGGTCTGCATCAGGCGCGCCGAGGTGTCGCTGTTGGTCCGCCCGGCCAGCACCTGCTTGGTGTTCTGCGATTCCAGGGTGCTGATGGTGAAGTAATCGGTCACCCCCACCAGGAACGCGATGCCCAGGAAACCGACCGGCATCAGCGCCGCCTGGGTCAACGACAACCCCAGGATGGCGAGGAACACCGCGAGACGGATGTACACCAGCCGTTTCATGCTCAGCCCGACCGTGAAATAGCGGCCCAGGTACTGCTCCAGGGCGTAGGGCACCACCGTGGCAATACACAGCGTGGCGCCCACCAGGAAGGTGGAACCGGTGGCTTGCAGGCCGAACCACACCATGGCGATGACAATGGCCATGTCCAGGCCGGTGAACAGCGTGACGATGGTGTAGAACGCCGGCAGCGCTACCTTGTTGTTATTCATGGGGCCCCGTGGCGAAGGATGCGTGGCAGGGCATCAATGCTATAAGCCGGGGCGGGGCGGGGGCAGTTTGAAAAGAACGGTTGGCGTAGTGAAATTTACTAAAGCGTGTGGCGGCTAGGCTCTGCATGAAATGTGTGGAGCGCGCGTGGAACACTGTGGGAGCTGGCTTGCCAGCGAGCTTTTGAGGCCCGAAAAGCTCGCTGGCAAGCCAGCTCCCACACCAGAACCCACCCTCACATGCTTTTTCATACGTCCCCTAGGGACGCACCAGGCGCACCCGCATATCCGCCCCACTTGGCTGCTGATACAAGCTCAAGCCAAACTCCGGCAACACCGCCAGCAGGTAGTCGAACACATCGCCCTGGATACGCTCGTATTCGGCCCACACCGTGGTGCGGGTGAAGCAGTAGATTTCCAGCGGCACGCCCTGGGCGTCGGTCTGCATCTGGCGGACCATGCAGGTCATGTTCGGCTGGATGTCGGGGTGGCTTTTCAGGTAGGCCAGGGCGAAGGCGCGGAAGGTGCCCAGGTTGGTCAGGCGCCGGCGGTTGGCGGGCAGGTCGGCGACTTCGCCCTGGGCCTGGTTCCAGCTGGCGACTTCGGCCTGCTTGCGGCCCACATAGTCGGTCAGCAGGTGCACGCGGGCCAGGTGCTGCTGTTCCTCGTCGGTGAGGAAGCGCACGCCGCTGGCGTCGATGTTGAGGCTGCGCTTGATGCGCCGGCCGCCGGACTGCTGCATGCCGCGCCAGTTCTTGAACGACTCGGACATCAGCCGCCAGGTGGGGATGCTGACGATGGTCTTGTCGAAGTTCTGTACCTTCACCGTGTGCAGGGTAATGTCCACCACGTCGCCGTCGGCGCCCACCTGGGGCATCTCGATCCAGTCGCCCACGCGCAGCATGTCGTTGCTGGTGAGCTGCACGCTGGCCACGAACGACAGCAGGGTGTCCTTGTACACCAGCAGGATGACCGCCGACATGGCGCCCAGGCCCGACAGCAGCAACAGCGGCGAGCGGTCGATGAGGGTGGCGACGATGACGATGGCGGCGAAGATGTACAGGATCATCTTCGCCAGTTGCACGTAGCCCTTGATGGAGCGCGTGCGGGCGTGCTCGGTGCGCGCGTAGATGTCCAGCAGGCCGTTGAGCAGGGCGCCCAGGCCCAGGGTGAGGCACAGGAAGGTGACCGCCAGGGCCAGGTTGCCGATGAACAGGGTGGTCTTGTCACTGAGGCCCGGCACCAGCGCCAGGCCGAACTGGATGACCAGCGACGGCACCGTCTGCGCCAGGCGGTGAAACACCTTGTTGCGGTGCAGGTCGTCCAGCCAGTGCAGGGCCGGCTGGCGGGCCAGCAGGCGCATGCCGTACAGCAGCACCTGGCGGGCCAGGCGGCCCAGGCCCAGGGCAATGGCCAGCAGCACGGCCAGGGCCAGGCCGGTGCGCAGCAGCGGTTGATGTTCCAGGGCGGCCCACAGGGCCTGGGCCTGGAGCCAGAAAGCGTGAATATCCATGGGGTGCGACGGGCGTCCGGTCAGCGGTCGGGCCGGTCATTAGAGCCCATCGACACGACAATTTGGCAAAAAGTGCGTTACCACACGTAAAGAAGTTCGGCTTATTGCCGCGCAAACCGTTACGCTATGCAGTTGAATTTATGTACTTCGCCGAGGTAACACCCGTGTTTTCCCAATTCCCCTTGCATGAACGCCTGCTCAAAGCCGTGGCCGAGCTGAATTTCGTCGAGCCTACCCCGGTGCAGGTAGCGGCTATCCCGCTGGCAGTGCAAGGGCGTGACCTGCGGGTGACGGCGCAGACCGGCAGCGGCAAGACCGCAGCCTTCGTGCTGCCGATCCTCAACCGCCTGATCGGCCCGGCCAAGGTCCGCGTGGAAATTCGCGCGGTGATCCTGCTGCCGACCCGCGAGCTGGCCCAGCAGACCCTGAAGGAAGTGGAGCGCTTCTCGCAGTTCACCTTCATCAAGTCCGGCCTGATCACCGGCGGTGAAGACTTCAAGGTGCAGGCCGCCATGCTGCGCAAGGTGCCGGACATCCTGATCGGCACGCCTGGCCGCCTGCTGGAACACCTCAACGCCGGCAACCTGGACCTGAAGAAGGTCGAAGTGCTGGTGCTGGACGAAGCCGACCGCATGCTCGACATGGGCTTCGCCGAAGACGTCACGCGCCTGAGCGACGAGTGCAAGGACCGCGCCCAGACCCTGCTGTTCTCGGCCACCACCGGCGGCGCCGGCCTGCGCGACATGATCGGCAAGGTGCTGAAAGACCCCGAGCACCTGCTGATCAACAACGTCAGCCAGCTGGCCGAAGGCACCCGCCAGCAGATCGTCACTGCTGACCACAACGTGCACAAGGAACAGATCCTCAACTGGCTGCTGGCCAACGAGACCTACCAGAAGGCGATCATCTTCACCAACACCCGGGCCATGGCCGACCGCATCTACGGCCGCCTGGTGGCCCAGGAATACAAGGCGTTCGTGCTGCACGGCGACAAGGACCAGAAGGACCGCAAGCTGGCCATCGACCGCCTCAAGCAGGGCGGCGTGAAGATTCTGGTGGCCACCGACGTGGCCGCTCGTGGCCTGGACGTGGACGGCCTGGACCTGGTGGTCAACTTCGACATGCCACGCAGCGGCGATGACTACGTGCACCGCATCGGCCGTACTGGCCGCGCCGGCAACGAAGGCCTGGCCGTGTCGCTGATCTGCCACGGCGACTGGAACCTGATGTCGAGCATCGAGCGCTACCTGAAGCAGAAGTTCGAGCGCCGCGTCATCAAGGAAGTGAAAGGCACCTACAGCGGGCCGAAGAAGGTCAAGGCCTCGGGCAAGGCCGTGGGTGTGAAGAAGAAAAAGACCGACGCCAAGAAAGGTGACAAGAAAACCGCCGCCAAGGGCCCGACCAAGCGCAAGACAGTCAACAAGCCCAAGGCCGAGCAGCTGGTGAGCAGCGACGGCATGGCGCCGTTGAAGCGCCGCAAGCCGGCCGCTGACGCCGAATAATCCCGCGGTCGTAGCCGCTGCCGCCAGGCAGCGGTTGCTTGATGTCTCAGGAGTCGGCTTTCATGCCGGCTTCATCCAGCTCCTGCAGGCGCTTGTCGATCAGCTGGCACTTGTCCGGTAAATCCTTGCTGGCGGTGTCCAGCTTCATGCCCTGCAGCTCAGCGTTGATTTCCCTGGCCTTCTGCGGGTTCTGCTGGGTCAGCCTGGCCACCTCCTGCGCCAACTGCTCACGCTTGGCCGTGGCCTCTTCCAGGGTACAGGCGAAGCCGTTCACGCTTACCAGCAGCATGCACGCGCCCGCGATGCTCGTTACCGTCTTCATCATCCACCTCCTGCCGCGATACCCGGTGGAGCCTGCGCGCCCGCCGAAAGTTCAGCGTGAACGGCTGCGCGGCGCGCGGGTCACAACCTGTGTAGGCCCTTTCACTCTGTGTTGGAGGTAGCTCAGGATGACAACGTATAACTGGGATTTGATCGAACGCCTGCTGCATGAGGTGCAGAACGGCGCCGGGCACAGCTTCACCCCGCGCCCCTATGCCGAGCAGCATGCCGCCCAGGTAGCCGCAGACGGGGGCGCGCCAGGGGACCTGGACCACCTCAAGGCCCTGGCCGGCGAGTACGAGAAGCTGCTGCTGGACCGCGGCTACATCGCCCCGCGCCCCGAAGATGAGGGCGGCAACGGCGAGAACTTCGTGCTGACCCCGCGTGGTTCCAGCCTGTTGAGCCTGATCGACACCAGCATTCCGGGGCATGAACACCCCCGGCAGGTGCTGGATGAACAGCAGGACGCGCTGCTGCCGGACACCTTCGATGAGGTGGCCAGCAAGGCGCAGATCGCCGGTGGGTCGGTGTAACCGACCGATCGTCGGGCACACGCTGGCTGGCAGATGAAATCCGTCCTGATTGAGACCTTTTGCCGCACTTTACCCGGTGCGTATGATGGCAATCAGGACTATGATCTGCTTGAGACGACGCAAACATTGACCCGTCGCTCAGGTTTACCCTAAGGGGGGCTCTATGAACCGCACTCTGTACAACTGGCTCCACGACCTTGGCGTTGCCTTGGGCCTGATTCCGCCGCCGCTGCAGCCAATCCCGATTCCCACCGAAGACAAAGACCGTCGCCGCCAACCGCGCCGCTGAGTCTGCATTCAATCCACCGGTAGCCGCTGCCGCCAGGCTGCGGCTATGGGTTCGTCAGTGGCGCGCAATCTCGCGCAAGAACCGCCACAAGTCATTGGCAGTCACCGCCTGCTCCAGCAACCTGTCCTCCTCGATGGTAAACGCCGTCAGCCCGTACTCGTCCTCCAGGCGCGTGATCAATTCCATGATGTCCTTCTTGTCCAGCCCCAGGGATTCGAGGCTGACATCGTCGTCGAAGTCGCCGTCCCCCAGAAAGTCGCTGATGAAATTGTGCACGGTCTTGCGAATACCGAATCGCGGCATGGCGAGGCCCCTACGCGGAAGCGCGGTCGTGGGGATTCATCCGTTGAATCAAGCGGGAAAGGTCGTTGATGGTGCTGACCTGGCGCAGCACCCGGTCAGGGTCCAGCGGCACGCCGAAGAGCTTTTCCAGGCGGCGGAACAGCTCGGCCAGGTCCAGGCGGGGCGGGTCGCATTGCTGCGCCGCCAGTTGTTGCTCGATGGTGCTGTGGATATACAACTGAATGTCTGTGCGGTTCATGGCAGACCTCCGAAATGCGTGCACGCTCCGTCCGGCAATTCGTTTGCGGTACTGTCAGAACAACAGCGGCCTTCCTGGTGAAAGCGCCGCACCCCTTGGTTTATGCAACTACCAGGGATACGGCTTTTTTCAACATCTTAGGCCAGTTTGGCTGCCAGCGCCGGGCGGCGTGACAAAAGGCTGACGAGCACGAAGCTTACCAGGCCCACCGCCAGGCTGTAGTAGATGGGGGTGTTGGCATCCAGGCCGTCCTTGAACATGAACACCAGGGCGGTGATGAAGCCCAGGGTCATGCTGCAAATGGCCCCGGAAGTGGTTGCGCGTTTCCAGAAGATGGCGCCAATCAGCGGGATCAGCATGCCGCCCACCAGCAGGTTGTAGGCCAGGGTCAGGGCGCTGATCACGTCGTTCACCACCAGGGCGATACCCAGCACGCAGATACCGGTCAGCAGGGTGAACAGGCGGTTGATGCCCAGGCTCGACTGCTTGCCGCCGCGCAGCTTGGGCAGCAGGTCTTCGGTCAGCACCGTGGAGGCGGCCAGCAGGCCGGCGCTGGCGGTGGACATCATGGCGGCCAGGGCCGCGGCGATCACCAGGCCACGGATGCCATCGGGCAGGCTGGCTTTCACGATAGCGGCGAAGGCGTTGTTGACGTTGTCCAGGTCCGGCAGCAGCACGTGGGCGGCCATGCCGATCAGCGCGCAGGCCAGGCCGTAGACGATGCAGTACAGGCCAGCGGTGGTGCCGGCGTACACGGCGACCTTTTCGTTCTTGGCGGTGAACACCCGTTGCCAGATGTCCTGGCCGATCAGGATGCCGAAGAAGTAGATCATGAAGTAGGTGATGATGGTGTCCCAGCCGATGCTGGTGAAGCTGAAGCTGGACGCCGGCAGCTTGGCCACCAGCTCATCCCAGCCACCCACGCGGTACAGGCAGATGGGCAGCAGGATGAACATCAGGCCGACGGTCTTGATCACGAACTGGACGATGTCGGTCAGGGTCAGCGACCACATGCCGCCGATGGTCGAGTACACCACTACCACGCCGCCGCCAGCCATCACCGCCAGCCAGAACGGCAGGCCGAACAGCACTTGCAGCACGGTGCCGATGGCCAGGATCGAGGTCACGCCGATCATCAGCGCGTAGGCCAGCATAATCACCGCACTGGCCTGGCGCGCCATGGGGTTGTAGCGCTTCTCCAGCACCTGGGTGACGGTGAAGATCTTCAGCTTGAGCAGCGGCTTGGCCAGGAACAGGTTGAGGGCGACGATGCCCAGGCCCAGGGCCGCGCACAGCCAGAAGCCGGAAATGCCGTGCACGTAGCCCAGGCGCACGGTGCCGACGGTGGACGCACCGCCCAGCACGGTGGCGGCCATGGTGCCCATGTACAGCGACGGGCCCAGGTTGCGGCCGGCCACCAGGTAGTCTTCATGGGTTTTTGCCTTGCGCATGCCGTACCAGCCAAGCAGCAGCATGCCCGCCGCGTAGATCGCGACGACGAAAATATCCAGAGCCATGGGGAGTTTCTCCGATCTTATTGTGTACGTAGCAGCTGCCGCAGGCTGCGTCCTGATGTACAGGACGCGGCCTGCGGCCGCTGCTACGGGTTAGGCGGTGGTTGCGCTGGCAGCGATGGAGGTGCTGCCGGTTTTACCGTTTGGGCCGTATACCGCTGCCGCTTCGGGCACCAGCTTGAGCAGTACCAGGTACACCACCGCCGCCAGGCCCAGGGTCACCGGTAGGCTGATGTCGATGCCGCCGGCCAGGTTGCCCAGCGGGCCAACGAACTGCCCCGGCAGGTTGACGAAGCACAGGCCTACCAGGGCGCTGGGAATCCAGGCCCCCAGGCCGCGCCAGTTCCAGCCGTGGTGGAACCAGTAGCGGCCACCCTGTTCGCCGCGGGTGAACACCTGCAGGTCATCGGGGCAGTACCAGCCGCGGCGCACCAGCAGGCCGATCAGCATAATCACCATCCACGGCGTGGTGCAGGTGATGATCAGCACCACGAAGGTCGACACGCTCTGCACCAGGTTGAAGGCGAAACGGCCGATGAAGATGAAGGCAATCGACATCAGGCCGATCAGCAGCGTGGCCTGCACCCGCGACAACAGGCGCGGGAACACGCTGGACATGTCCAGGCCGGTGCCGTACAGCGAGGTGGTGCCGGTGGACATGCCGCCGATCACCGCCAACAGGCACACCGGCAGGAAGAACCAGCCCGGCGACACCGCCAGCAGGCCGCCGACGTAGTTGTTGTTGGCAATGTAGTCCGGCGCCTGGGTGGCGACGATGGTCGCGGTGGCCAGGCCGAACAGCAGTGGTAGCAGGGTGGCCAGCTGGGCGAGTACCACTGCGCCCATGATGCGCGCCTTGGAGGTGCTGCGCGGAATGTAGCGCGACCAGTCGCCCAGGAACGCGCCGAACGAGATCGGGTTGCTCATGGCCACCAGCGAGGCGCCGATGAAGGCCGCCCAGAAGCCGGCCTGGCCATGGCTGACGGTGCCGGCGTAGTTCACGTCGAAGGCCCCGGCGAAGGCGGCGATGCCCGACAGGAACAGGATGCTGGCGGTCCACACGGCGATCTTGTTGACCCACAGCATGAAGCGGAAGCCGTAGATGCACACGGCCAGCACCAGCACCGCGAACAGCCCGTAGGTCAGGCCCAGGGTCAGGTCGGTTTCCGGCAGGCCGATCAGGCGCTTGGCGCCGCCCACCAGGGCGTCACCCGAGCTCCACACCGACAGCGAGAAGAACGCGATGGCGGTCAGCAGCGACAGGAACGAGCCGACAATGCGCCCGTGCACGCCGAAGTGCGCACCCGAGGACACCGCATTGTTGGTGCCGTTGATGGCGCCGAACAGGCCCATGGGCGCCAGGATCAGCGCGCCGACCAAGGTGCCCAGCAGCACGGCCACCAGGCCGGCCTGGAACGACAGCCCGAACAGCACCGGAAAGCTGCCCAGCACCGCGGTGGAAAAGGTATTGGCGCCGCCGAAGATCAGGCGGAACAGGTCGAGGGGCTTGGCATTCCTTTCGTGGTCCGGGATCTGTTCGACCCCGAAGGTTTCTATCTGGCTGATGCTGGTCGTGCTGTTGTTATTGTTCATGATCTGCTCCGATCATTGCGGGCGCCCGTCTACGCGGGCGTCGCGGCGGTCAAGGGGAGGGCAGTGTCGAGGGTGCAGCGGACAAGTGTTCGTGGCAGGCCAGCCAGCGGCCTTCTTGTTGTTGGCGAAACACAATGGTCTCGCGCTCCTGGCTAAAGTACAGCTCCCCTTGCATGCGCAGCTGGGTGGCCACGTCATGCATGAATATCGCCACGTCACCCTGCAGGCTGACGACGGCGTTGCTCGAGGTGCATTCAATCACCTCGAAGCCATCCTCGCGCCGCCAGCCGTCCCACACCTCACGATAGGCATCGCGGGACAACAGGGGCTGCGCAAGGGTGTGGAACACAAAGGTGGCATCGGCCGTGAAGGCGTCGAAATACGCCTCGCGGTCGTTGCTGGCAAAGGCGGTGACCAGGTCGCGGGCGGCTTGCAATACTTGTTCTTGTTTGCTCATGGCCATGTCCTCAGCGGTGGACCACGCCCGGCAGCACGCAGAGCATTTCGTACAACAGGTTGGCGCCCAGCAGCGAGGTGTTGCCGGTGGTGTCGTAGGGCGGCGAGACTTCTACCAGATCGCAGCCGACCAGGTCCAGGCCCTGGCAGCCACGCACGATCTCGATGGCCTGGATTGTGGTCAGGCCGCCGATTTCCGGGGTGCCGGTGCCAGGCGCCCAGGCCGGGTCGATGCCGTCGATGTCGAAGCTCAGGTACACCGGGCCGTCGCCGACCTTGGCGCGCACTTCTTCCATCAGCGGCGCCAGCGACTTGTGCCAGCACTCTTCGGCCTGCACCACGCGGAAGCCCTGGTTGCGGCTCCAGTTGAAGTCCTCGGCGGTGTAGCCCTGGGCGCGCAGGCCGATCTGCACCACGCGGTCGCAGTCCAGCAGGCCTTCTTCCACGGCGCGGCGGAAGGTGGTGCCGTGGGCGATTTTCTCGCCGAACATGTGGTCGTTGACGTCAGCGTGGGCGTCGATATGCACCAGGCCTACCTTGCCGTGCTTTTTGTGGATGGCGCGCAGGATCGGCAGGGTCACGGTGTGGTCGCCGCCCAGGGTCAGCGGGATGACGTTGTGTTCCAGGATCTCGTCGTAGGCTTCTTCGATGATGCGCACGGCGTCCAGCAGGTTGAAGGTGTTGATCGCCACGTCGCCGATGTCGGCCACCGACAGCGAGTCGAAGGGGGCGGCGCCGGTGGCCATGTTGTAGGGGCGGATCATGACCGATTCGGCGCGGATCTCGCGTGGGCCGAAGCGGGTGCCGGAGCGCAGGGAGGTGCCGATGTCCAGCGGAATACCGACGAAGGCTGCGTCCAGGCCGGCTGCGGTTTGCAGGTGGGGCAGGCGCATCATGGTGGCGATGCCGCCGAAACGCGGCATTTCGTTACCGCCCAGTGGTTGGTGAAGAATCTTGTCCACGGGTTACCTCATCGTTTGTATTTTTTCTTTGCGCTCGGTCAAGGCCGGCACGTTGAGGCGGAGTCTGCATAAAGGTAGTGACCCTGAAGAATCGCTACAGAGAAATACTTAGTTCAGATTTTTCTGAAGTAATGGCGTTACACTAGCCGCCCGAATCATCCACAATCGTCTGACGTACCCCTGTAGGAGCCGGGCTTGCCCGCGATGGCGATCGCATTGGCCCCATCGCGGGCAAGCCCGGCTCCTACCGGTGGTCGGCGGCAGTCCTAGAATGTTGCAAATGCCATGGCCAACGCACTTCCCGACCTGAAACTGCTGCGCATCTTCGTCAGCGTCGTCCGCCACCAGGGCTTCGCCAACGCCCAGCAGGAGCTGAACCTGTCCACCTCGGCCATCAGCACCTACATGAGCCAGCTGGAGGCGGCCCTGGGCATCGTGCTGTGCCACCGCGGCCGCGGCGGTTTCAGCCTGACCAGCAAGGGCGAGCTGTTCCACCAGGAAACCCTGCGCCTGCTGGCGGAAATGGAAGGTTTCGAGCAGTACGCCGCCGCCCTCAAGGGCGAGCTGCGCGGCACCCTCAACCTGGGGGTCATCGACTCCACCGTCAGCGACCGCGCGCTGCCGTTTGCCGAGGCCATCGGCGCCTACTGCCAGGAGCACCCGGCGGTGCACCTGCACCTGTCGGTGTCCAGCCCCTACGAGCTGCAACTGGGGGTGCAGGAAAACCGCCTGGACCTGGCCATCGGCGCGTTTTCCACGCGCATGAGTGGCCTGGTCTACCAGCCGCTGTACCGCGAGCAGCACTGGCTGTACTGCAGCAACCGCCACCCGCTGTACGCCGAGCGGCGCATTCCCGAGCAGGTCATCACCCAGCAGCGCATGGTCGGCCGTGGCTACTGGAGCCAGGCCGAATTGGCCCGCCACGGCTTCAAGCACAGCGCCGCCACGGTAGAGAGCATGGAGGCGCAGTTGATCCTGGTGCTGTCGGGCGCCTACATCGGCTACCTGCCCGAACATTACGCCCAGCCTTGGGCCGACAAAGGCGACCTGCGGGTGCTATCACCGGCCACTTTCGGCTATCAGGCGCCGTTTTCCATGATCACTCGCCGCGGTCGCAGCCGTGAACCCTTGATCCAGACCTTCCGCGACCTGCTCAAGGCGCAGCTCACGCCGGTGTGAATCCAGCGGTGCGGCGCTGGGTCGCACCGCTAAAACGCCATTATTTGTGCGTTTGCCGATACTCGGCGCGTCGAACGCCCCTACAGCCCTGAAATGCTCTGCTACACTTTTCAGAGCTTGATGACACATTTTCTCATCGACAGCAGGGACGGCCCAACGATGCGCATGAATTTGCCCATTACCGAACACGAACGCACCTTTTCAAGCGACCAGCGGCTGATCTCCACCACAGACCTGAACAGCAACATCACCTACTGCAACGATGCCTTCGTCAGCATCAGCGGCTTCACCTACGACGAGCTGGTGGGCAAGCCCCACAACCTGGTGCGCCACCCGGACATGCCGCCGGCAGTGTTCGCGCAGATGTGGGAAACCATCAAGCTGGGCAAGCCGTGGATGGGCGTGGTGAAGAACCGCGCCAAGAACGGCGATTACTACTGGGTGAGCGCCTACGTCACCGCTATCTACGAGCACGGCCGCATCAGCGGCTTCGAGTCGGTGCGCTCGGTGCCCAGCCGCGAGCAGATCCGCCGCGCCAGTGAACTGTATGCACGCCTGCGGGCCGGCAAATCCCCGGTGGCGCCAGCGGCGCGTCTGGGCAAGGCGTTCCTGCGGGGCTGGCCGATCCTGGCCGCGGCGGTGGTCTCGGTGGTCAGCCACTTCCTCCTCGATGGCTACCCGGCGTTGCTGGTGGTGTTGGCCAGCCTGGTGGGCGCCTGGGCGCTGACCGAACGGCGCCAGGTGCGTGACATCGAACGCACCCTGGGCGACCACCCGAAATCCTTCACCAGCCCGCTGGTGGCCCTCACCTACAGCGACACACCCGGCGCCCAGGGGCGCCTGGACCTGGCTATGTTCAGTGAAGAAGCGCGGTTGCAGACAGCGCTAACCCGGCTGGTGGACGCCGGCGTCAGCGTGCGCGAGCGCGCCTCGCAGTCGTCGGGCCTGTCGGGCGCCCAGGCCGAGCTGCTGGACCGCCAGCGCAGCGAGACCGACCAGTCGGCCACGGCCATCGCCGAGATGGCCGCCACCATCCAGGAAGTTGCGCACAACGTGCAGAACACCGCCGTGGCCGCCGCCGACGCCGACCAGCTCGCCCAGCAGGGCAGCGCCCTGGCCCAGCAGAGCCTGCAGGCCATGGGCCTGATGAGTGGCGCGGTCAGCGAGATTGGCCAGGCGGTCAACGCCCTGGCCCAGGAGACCCAGTCCATCGGTAGCGTCGCCGACGTGATCACCGCCATTGCCGAGCAGACCAACCTGCTGGCCCTCAACGCCGCCATTGAAGCGGCGCGCGCCGGCGAGCGGGGCAGGGGCTTTGCCGTGGTGGCCGACGAGGTGCGTTCGCTGGCCATGCGCACGCGCACGTCCACCGAGCAGATCCACCAGATTATCACCTCGCTGCAGGCTGGCGCCGACCGCGCCGTGCACACCGCCACCCGTGGCGAGCAGATCTCCAGGGACAGCGTGCAGAGCGTCGAGGCCGTGCAGACCGCGCTGGTGGGCATTACCCAGGCGGTGAGCCGCATCACCGGCATGAGCCAGCAGATGGCCACGGCCTCGGAGCAGCAGAGCCACGTGGCCGAGGACATCAACCAGCAGATCACCCGCATCGCCCAGCTGTGCGACCGCAGCGCCACCCAGGCCCGCGAAGGGGCGCAGATCAGCCAGGAACTGGAGCGCATGGCGGAGTACCTGCACGACCTGGCAGAGCGCTTTAGCCGCTGACCCGCCGCGGGCTTCGCCGTCCCGTAGCCGCTGCCGCCAGGCTGCGCTGGCCCTCAGCCTCGCTGGAGATCTGCGGTGTATGCAAGGGCCAGCGCAGCCTTCGGCAGCGGCTACAGTTGATAGGCGTGGAAGCTGGGTTCTGTGGCAAAATGGGGCATGCCTCGAATCATCTGCCCCCGCTGCAACCGCCCCGAATCCCGTTGCCTGTGCGCGCTGATCCCCCGCCTGCCCAGCCGCACCCGGGTGCTTATCCTGCAGCACCCCAGCGAGGTCAACCACGCCCTCAACACCGCGCGCCTGGCGGCGCTGGGGCTGGTGAACGCCGAGTTGGTGGTGGGCGAAACGGTTGACGCGGCGCTGCTGGACCCGCCCGGCTACCGCGCCTGCCTGTTGTTCCCCGGCGAGGGCGCGCAGCCGCTGGCCGCCAGTTCCGCGGGGCAGCAGCCGATGCTGCTGGTGGTGCCCGACGGCACCTGGCGCAAGGCGCGCAAGCTGCTGCACCTCAACCCCGCGCTGGCGGCGTTGCCACGGGTGACCCTCGACGGCGCGCCGCCTTCGCGCTACCGCTTGCGCAAGGCGCCTGCGGCTGGCGCGCTGTCCACCATCGAGGCCATCACCCAGGCCCTGGAAGTGCTGGAAGCCCCCGCGTCATTCCAGGCGCTGCTGGCGCCTTTCGACGCGTTGATTGACGGCCAGATCGCGGCCATGGGCGAGGACGTCTACCGGCGCAATCACGTCCAGGAGTGAATCGGCCAACCGGCCTTTTCCGCGTGTTCGCGCAGCACCGGGTCGGGGTTGACCACGTGAGGGTGGTCGACCTTCAGCAGCAGTGGCAGGTCGTTGCGCGAGTCGGAGTAGAAGGTGGCACCCTCAAGGTTTTCTTCTTCCTGGTCCAGCCATTCCAGCAGGCGGGTGATCTTGCCTTCGCGGTAAGTCAGCGTGCCAACGGTGGCGCCGCTGTACACGCCGTGCTGCACGTCCAGGTCGATGGCAAGAATTTCGTCCACGCCCAGGCGCTCGGCGATGGGGCCTACCAGGTGGGTACCCGAGGCGGAGATGATCAGGATGCGGTCGCCGGCCTTGCGGTGGGCGGCGATGGTCTTGGTGGCGTCGCTGAAGATGATGGGCTCGATGAAGTCCTCTACCCAGGGGCCTACCAGGTGGTCGACCTCTTCGGGGGTGCGGCCGATCATGGGTTCCAGGCTGAAGGCCATGTAGTCTTCCATGGCCAGCTTGCCTTGGCTGTAGGCGTCCATGAGTTCATTGTTCTTGCGCATGAACGATTCCGGGTCGACCCAGCCAAGGCGGGCCATCTGTTCGCTCCACAGGGTTGCGCAGTCGCCGTGGATGAGGGTTTCGTCCAGGTCGAAGATTGCCAGTGCCATACAAGTAGTCCTTCAGATTGATTCACACAATAATTTCAGCCACGCCAATTTCAGCCGCACCGCTATCCGGCTTTTGATCTTGATCCCGTGCGGCTCTTGATCTTGATTGTGTGCCCCATAAAGCGCCAGGGCCGACTGGAGGCGTTGGCCAAGCGGTCCACGGCGTAGCCGGGGAAGACGGAACCGGAGGCGCTTCTATTCCGGGCCGTCGGCCGCTTGGGCGACGCCGGAGGGAGGGGATCCGCAGCGAAGCGGAGGGACCAAGCAGGGGCAAGCCTTTTTTGGTTACTTTTTGAGGCGTCTGTCAAAAAGTGACTCGGCGTAAGGCCGAAAAGGTGATTGTGCATCACCCTCGGTAATGGATATGTTCACGATATGTGGATCCCGCTTTTGAGGGTTTCGGACATATCCATTTTCGCGGTGCGATCACCGACCGTTTCGCCCTTACGGCGACTCACTTTTTTTCAAACGCCAAAAAAAGTAAGCAAAAAACGCTTGCCCCTGCTTGGGCCCTCCGCTGCGCTACGGGTCCCCTCCTTCCGGCGCCGCTCAACGGGCAGACGGCACCCGCTATAGAAGCCTGCGGGTTACCGTCTCTTCGGCCTGCGGCCTCGGCCCTTCGGGCAGCCCGTTGATCGACGCCTCCAGTCGGCCCTGGCGCTTTACGGGGCATACAATCAAAAGCCAGATCAAGATCAAAAGCCAGATCACAAGCAGATCAACAGCAGATCAACAGCGGATCAACATCAAAAGCTCTTTTGTCAGGCTACCTCACAAAGTGCCTGTGCATCGATAGCCAGCGACACCCGTTGCCCGTTGGGCAGCAAATCGCTCGCCGAGCGGTTGAGCACGTCCACCACCAATTCCACGCCACGCGCATGCACCCGGTAGCGAATCACGTTGCCCAGCAGGCTGTGGCTACGGATCTCGCCTTCCAGCTCGCCGGTCAGGCTCAGGCTGATGGCCTCCGGGCGGATGGCCAGGCGGGTGTGCACCGGACGTTGCAGCAGTTTGCCGGCCTGGTCGCTGTCGAGCAGGTTGTAGTTGCCGATGAAGCCGGCGGCGAAGGCGTCGGTGGGGGCGGTGTAGAGGCTCTGGGCGTCGCCGCTCTGCACGATCAGGCCCTTGTTCATCAGGAAGATGCGGTCGCTCATGGTCAGGGCTTCTTCCTGGTCATGGGTGACGAAGATGGTGGTCAGCCCCAGTTCCTGCTGGATGGCGCGGATCTGTTCGCGCAGGTGCTTGCGGATGCGCGCGTCCAGCGCCGACAGCGGTTCGTCCAGCAACAGCAGGCGCGGGCGGGTGACCAGCGAGCGGGCCAGGGCCACGCGCTGGCATTGGCCGCCGGACAGCTGGTGCGGGTAGCGGTTGGCCAGGTCGTGCAGCTCCACCAGGCGCAGGGCCTCGTCCACGAGCTGGGTGACCTGGTCCTTGGCGACTTTCTGCATGCGCAGGCCGAAGGCCACGTTCTGCTGCACGGTCATGTTGGGGAACAGCGCGTAGCTCTGGAACACCATGCCGATGTCGCGCTTCTGCGGGCTTAGCGGTACCAGGTCGTGGCCGTCCAGCAGGATGCGCCCGCTGTTCACCGGGGTCAGCCCGGCGATGCAGCGCAGCAGGGTCGACTTGCCGCAGCCCGAGGGGCCCAGCAGGGTGACGAATTCGCCGCGGGCGATGGTGAAGTTGATGTCGCTGAACACCGGGGTGTCGCCGTAGTGCTTCTGCAGTTGTTCGACGCTGACGAAACTCATATCAGTCTTTGTCCTTGTTCAGGCGGTTGGCGGCCCAGGTCAGCACCAGCACGAACACGAAATAGGAAATCACCAGCGCGCTGTTGAAGTGCCCGCTGCTGTTGCGCATGTTGTTCAGGTACACCTGCAGGGTCTCGTAACGGGTGCCCACCAGCAGGTTGGCGAACACGAACTCGCCGAACAGGAACGAGAACGACAGCAGCAACGCCACCAGCAGGCCCTTGCGCAGGTTGGGCAGCACCACCAGCAGCGCCGCCTTGAAGGTGCTGGCGCCCAGCAGGTGGGCGGCGTCCATCAGGTCGCGCAGGTTGATGGCCTGCAGGTTGTTGGTGATGGCCCGGTACATGAACGGCAGCGCCACGGTGAAGTAACAGCCGATGAGGATCCACGGCGTGCCGACCATGGCCATGGGCCCGGAGCCGTACAGCTGCAGCAGGCCCACCGACGACACCACCGGCGGCACCGCGAAGGGCAGCAAAATGAGGATGTTCATCAGCGCGTCCAGGCGCGGGAAGTGGTAGTGCACCACGAACAGCAGCGGCAGGATCAGCACCACCGACAAGGCCAGCGAGCCCACGCAGACGATCAGCGACTGGCCGAAGGCGTGCAGGAAACGCGTGTCGCTCCACAGCTGCACGTACCACTGGAACGTCAGGCCACTAGGCAGGATGGTCGCCGACCAGCTGGTGGCCAGGGAGTAGAGCAGGGTGCCCGCCAGGGGCAGCAGCAGGATCAGGAACAGCAGCCACACCACCACGCGGTGGTACAGCGCCGCCGGGCTGGCTTCAGCGCGCGACATGGTAGCTCCTCTTGAGTAGCCACTGGTGGACCACGGTGACCAGGGTCATCATGCCCACCAATATCATCGCCAGGGCGGCGGCCAGGTTGGGGTTCAGGCTGATGTCGCCGGCCACCATGGCGGCGATGCGGATGGGCAGCACGTTGAAGTTGCCGGTGGTCAGCGCGTACACCGTGGCGTAGGCGCCCAGGGCGTTGGCCAGCAGGATCACGAAAGTGCCCAGCAGCGCCGGGGTCAGCACCGGCAGGCCGATGTGCCGCCAGTACTGCCAGGCGCTGGCGCCCAGCAGCGCGGACGACTCGCGCCAGTCCTCGCGCAGGGCGTCGAAGGCCGGGTACAGCAGCAACACCCCCAGGGGTATCTGGAAGTAGGTGTAGAGGATGATCAGCCCGGTCTTGGAGTACAGGTTGAAGTCCTCGATGATGCCGGCCTGCTTGAGGATCATGGTCAGGCTGCCGTTGAAGCCCAGCAGGATGATGAAGGCGAACGCCAGGGGCACCCCGGCGAAGTTGCTGGTCATGTTGGCGAAGGCGCTGACGAAGTCGCGCAGCTTGGAGTCGACCCGGCGCAGGGAGTAGCTGCCCAGCACGGCGATGATGATGCCGAACAGGCTCGACCAGAAGCTGATCTCCAGGCTGAACTGCATGGCCTGGCGGTAGAAGCGCGAGCTGAAGGCGCTGATGAAGTTGTCCAGGTTCCAGCCGCTGTCGGTCTGCAGGCTGTGGATGGCCACCCACAGCAGCGGGGCGATCTGGAAGATGAAGAACACGGCGGCGAAGGGTAGCAGCAGCAGGATGGCCCAGCCGCGCCCTCTGGTTGGTTGGCTCACTTGAGCAACTCCCGGCACAGCGGCTTGTCGTGGGGCACGCCCAGCAGCTCGCACAGCGTGCCGCACAGCTCGGTCTGGCGCGGGCGTGCCGCGGGGTCGAGGCTGAAGGCGTCGCCCAGCACGAACAGCGGCACTTGCCGTTCTTCGGGCAGCAGCCCGTTGTGGGAGCGGTCGTTGTTCATGCCGTGGTCGGCGGTAATCAGTACCTGGTAGCTGGCGTCGAGCCAGCCTTGCAGGTAATCGGCCAGGATCACGTCGGCGCCGCGGGCGCTGTTGCGGTACTGGGCGCTGTCGAGGCCGTGCTTGTGCCCGGCGTCGTCGATGTTCATGGGGTGGATCAGCAGGAAGTCAGGCTGGTGCTTGAGGCGCAGGTCCTCGCCGTCGGCGAACAGGTGCGAGTCGGGGTAGTTGTCCGCCCAGTAGAAGTGCCCGAACTGGATGGGCAGTTGCGGCGCCTGGGTGTGGCGGTCGCGGGCGGCATTGAACGGCGAGCGGTTGTACAGTTCGCTGACCCAGTGGTAGGCGGCCGCGGCGGTGACCTTGCCGGCCGCGCTGGCGTAGTGGAACACGCTGCGCTGGTTGGACAGGCGGCTGACGTTGTTGTGCACCACGCCGCTGTCGATGGGCGCCACGCCGGTGAGAATGCATTCGTACAACGGCCGCGACAGCGCCGGCAGCTCGCACTCAAGCTGGTACAGCGCGGCCTTGCCGGCACCGACGTAGGCCTGCAGGTGGCCCATGGCGTGCTCGGCGACCTGATGGCTGAGGCCGTCGAGCAGGACCAGGAGGGTTTTGTGGGACATGGTTTCGCCTCTGAATACTCTGTTGCCAGGGCTTGCACAGATGTGGGAGCTGGCTTGCCAGCGAGCTTTTCAGCGCCCCAAAAAGCTCGCTGGCAAGCCAGCTCCCACAGGTATCAGTTCATCTCGATGATGACCTGCTCGTTCCACTTCTGCGGCAGCTCCTTGGAGCTCTTCTCCCAGGCGTCGGCGTTCTTGATCGGCTTGGCGTTCTTGTACTGCTCGTTGGGCAGCAGCTTGGAGGCGACGTCATCCGGCAGCTTCAGGTGCTCGGCACGAATCGGCCGGGCATGGCCGCGCGCCAGGTTGAACTGGCCTTCGTCGCTGAAGATGTATTCACGCGCAAGCTTCGCCGCGTTCGGGTGCTTGGCGTATTTGTTGATGATGGTGGTGTAGCCGGAAATCACCGTGCCGTCGGAGGGGATCAGCACCGTGAAGCGGGTGGGGTCGATCTTGTCGCGGTAGCTCAGGCCGTTGAAGTCCCAGACCACGCCCACTTCCACTTCACCCTTTTCCAGGGTCTGGATGGTGGGGTTGGCCAGCGACAGGCGCTTCTGCTGGGCCAGCTTGGTGAACAGCTCCAGGCCCGGCTGCAGGTTGCTTTCGTCACCACCACGGGCAATGGCTGCGGCCAGCACGCCGTTGGCCGCCTGGGCCGCGGTGCTCACGTCACCGATGGCCACCTTGTACTTGCCTTTCTCCAGGTCGGCCCAGCTCTTGGGCGCGTCTTCATCCTTGACCAGCTGCTTGTTGATGATGAAGGCGATGGTGCCGGTGTAGGCCAGGGCCCAGTGGCCGTCCTTGTCTTTCGCCCAATCCGGCACCTGGTCCCAGGTGGTCGGCTTGTAGGGCTGGGTCACGCCCTGCTTCTCGGCGATGGGGCCGAAGGCGGCGCCCACGTCGCCGATGTCGGCGCTGGCGTTGTCTTTCTCGGCGGCGAACTTGGCCACTTCCTGGGCCGAGCTCATGTCAGTGTCCATGTGGGTCAGGCCGTACTTGGCCAGCAGCCCCGCCCAGGTGCCTTTCCAGTTGGCCCAGTCATCGGGCATGCCGACGCTGTTGACCGCGCCTTCGGCCTTGGCGGCCGCTTCCAGGGTGTTCAAATCGACGTCGGCAGCCATGGCGTTGATGCTCATGGTGATGCCCATGCCTACCAGTGATGCCAGGAAAAGCTTTTTCATCCGAAGCTCCTTGGGCGCGTTCAGCGAACGCTGGTTTTTATCTGGACGATGTCGCGAGGTGGTCTAGATCAGCAAGACCTGAGCCAATCTAGGTGGGGGTGATGACAATTTGATGTATGGCGGGCTGGCGCGGGCCTTGCAGCGGCCTTGGCGCTGCCCGTGGGGAATAAGCGTAGTTCAGATTTAACTGCCTGATCTGCAACGGCTTGCGCTGCTTGATGTAGGGCTTTTCCGCGATGCTTGTCATCCCGCGGTCATTTATTTTGCCTAGGCTGCAGCCATGGCCCACCGCCGCCAGCGCTGCCCCTTTTTGTCGCTGGTCTAGTCCAGACAGGTTGAAACGATGCGTAACAGTGCACCCCGAGCCGTCACCGCCATCTGCCAGGCGCTGCAAGAGCAAATCCAGCATGGCCTGCTGGCCGCCGGTTGCAAGCTGCCGGCCGAGCGCAAGCTCAGCGAAGTGTTCGACACCACGCGCATCACCCTGCGCGAGGCGCTGGTGCAACTGGAGGCCCGGGGGCTGATCTACCGCGAGGAGCGCCGCGGCTGGTTCATCTCGCCGCCACGCCTGACCTACGACCTGATGAAGCGCAGCCACTTCCACGCCATGGTCCGCGAGCAGGGCCGCGAGCCGTCCACCCAGCTGCTGTCAGGCCGGCTGGTGCCCGCGTCGGCGGCGATCTGCGCCAACCTGCACTTGCCGCCGCTGTCCAGCGTGATTCAGCTGTGCCGCACCCGCTGCATCGACCAGCGCCTGGTGCTGTACGTGGAGCACTACCTGAACCCGCAGTATTTCCCCGGCATTCTCGAGTTGGACCTGAACCAGCCGCTGACCGAGATCTACGCGCGTCACTACGGCATCGAGTATGGCCGGGTGCGTTTTGAAATGGCGCCAACGGCGCTGCGGGCCGAGGCCGCCAGTGCGTTGCGGGTGTCACTGGGCAGCCCCGGGTTGCGCATCACCCGGGTCAACCATGACCAGCAGGGGCGGCTGATCGACTGTGACCTGGAGTATTGGCGGCACGACGCCATCCGGCTCAGTGCCGATGTCTCGCCGCCTTGATTTCCACTTCCGTCAGCCAGAACAGCGACGCCTGGCCGATGCGCAGCGACGCCTCGGGCGGTGACAGTTCCCAGATCTCGCCGTCGTAGATCTGGAAGGTCTGGCCGCTGCGCGAGTAGCGTTCGCCCTGGTAGTTGAAGCTGTAGCCGGCCTTGCGCACGCGCTCCAGGTAATGCTGGCGCGCGGCGCGCTGCTCGGGCGGCGAGCTGAGCTCCGAGACCATGCCGATGAAGCTGTCCAGCGGGTAGTCGAAGCAGCGCAGCGCCTGGCGGTTGGCGTAGATGAAGCGCGGGTTGTCACTGCCGTCGTGGGCCAGCAGGCCGTAGGGCGCCTGGTCGTGCACCCACGACAGGTCCACCGGCGCGCCGGGGATGGCCATGGGCAGGTGCTTGCCGGTGTGCCTGAAATACGCCTCGTCGATTTGCATCAGCTGGCTGGCAAGGTCGGGGCCAAGCATCGCGGGTTCCCTCTACTGCACTTGGAAGAAGTCGAAGCCACAACGCTAACCCGTGTGGCGCCCTAGGTCTATTGTCGGATCGGACAAACTCAGGTCGAAGGTGCAGCGGCCTCCGCTGTCACCGTGCCACCGGCACTGGTCACCACCTGCACGCTCAGGCGCGGGGTGGCCAGGTCCAGGCCGGACTCGTCCAGCTGGCGCTTGAGCGCCAGGTTGAACGCCCGCGACACTTCCCATTGCTTGATGGGCGCGGTCTTGAAGCGGGCACGCAGGATGGCTGTACCAGACTCGAAACTTTCCACGCCCTGGATCTCCAGCGGCGACCAGATGTTGCGCCGTTGCAGCGGGTCGGTGCGCATTTTCTGGCCCACGTCGCGCATCAGCTTGATGGCGGTGTCGATGTCCATGGTATGCGGCACGTTGACCCGGAAAATCGCGTAGCCGAACTCCCGCGAGTAGTTCTTGATGCTCTTGATCTCGCTGAACGGAATGGTGTGGACGATACCGTCGATGTCGCGCAGGCGCACGGTGCGGATGGTCAGGCCTTCCACCGTGCCCAGGTGGCCGCCGACGTCCACGTAGTCGTCGATGGCCAGGGAGTCCTCGATGATGATGAACAGGCCGGTGATCAGGTCGGCGACCAGCGACTGGGCGCCGAAACCGATAGCCAGGCCAATGACGCCGGCACCGGCCAGCAGCGGCGTGACGTTCATGCCCATGTTGGCCAGGGCGACGATGGCGGCGATGATGAAGATGGCGATGAACAGCACGTTGCGGATCAGCGGCATCATGGTTTGCGCGCGGGCGTTGGCCAGGCCCTTGCGCGAGTGCGTAAGGGCGTGGTGCACGGCGGTGTCGGCCAGGATCCACACCAGCCAGGCCAGGATCAGCGTGCCGGCCAGGCTGAACAGCTTGACGCTGATGTCATGGCCGTCGCCCTCGGTGAAGCGGATCAGCGACATGCCCCACACCCGCAGGCCCAGCTCGATGAAGCACAGCCAGATCAGCAGGTGCACCAGGGTGTAGCCGAAGTTGCGCAGGCGTTCGGAGTACACCGCGTGGCGCTTCATGCGCTTGTGCGGCCGCACGGCGTGGCGGCGTACCAGGCCGTTGCAGACCATGCACAGCACCAGCAGCACCGTGCACACCAGCGACTGGCGCAGCACCGTGCTGGTGTCGCCGGCGTCGATGAAGGTGGCCAGCAGCGAGATGCCCACCAGCACCAGCGCCGGCAGGTACCAGAAGGTGCCGAGGATCTCGATGGTGTCGCTCAGCGCGCGGCGGGTGAGGCGCCGGGCCAGCGGCTGGTTGCGGATGAGGTGGGCCACCGGGCGGCGGAAGCGCAGGATGAACATGCCGGTGCACAGCGCCGCCAGCATGTTGGCCAGGGTGGCGGCGGTGTGGGCCAGGTGCGAGCCCAGGCTGGCCACCAGGCGCGGGTCGTTCAGCGCCTCGCCGAAGGCGGCGAAGCTGCCGATCAGCCACAGCGGCCGGAACGCCTGGTGGCGCAGGATGTACAGGGCGCGGTGGCGGTGCGGGCCGTCGAGCAGCGAGAAGGCCACCACGCAGATGGCCGAGAAGCAGGTGCCCACCACCAGCGCGTAGGCCAGCACCATGGCCAGGTCCTTGCCCAGCGACGAGGGCAGGGCGTAGCCCACCCACACGGTGATGATCAGCGCCACCAGCCAGGGCCCCAGCTTGCGCAGGGCGAAGCGCAGCAGGTCGAGGGTGCGCGGGTGCTGGGGCAGTTCCTCGCTGAGGCCGAAGCGCATGCGGATGTGGTGGCTGATCCAGTTCAGGGCGTAGGCCAGCAGGCTCCACACCAGGATGATCAGCACGAAGCCGAAGATGATCGGCGGCCACTGGGCCACCGGCAGCATCAGGTCGGACAGCTCTTGCCCGGCCTGGTCGAACTCGTTGGACCAGCGGTTGAACGGGCTGTCTTCGCCGGCGAACTGTTTCTCGAACTGCCCCAGGGTGCTGCCGATCAGCCCCAGCACGCCTTCTTCACCGGCCGGCTGGGCCTTCTTGGTGGTGTCGCGCAGGCGCTTGAGGTCGGTGAGCAGTTGCGTGCGCTGCTGGTCGTTTTCCAGGGAGTTGATCACCTGGTCCAGTGACTGCGCCAACGGCTCGGTGGGTTGTGGCTGGGCTCTCTGGCCGCTGCCGAGCAGGCTCGGCAGGCCGGCCGCCTCAGCCTGTGGCAGCACGGCCAGCAGGCAGGTCAGCAGGAGGAAAAACAGGGCAGGCAGACGCAAGGAGACAGACACTCGACAATGAACCCAGGGTAATTCTGATCGAGGGAGTGTACGAGGCGCCAAGGCCCAAGGCGAGCGGTTATGCGCCGATTCGCACGAGGATTTTATACAGGACTATTCCGAGCAGGCAGAGCATGCCGAGCCAGAGCATCAGCACGCCGATATTGCGTTCGCGCAGGCTGAAGCCGAAGGTCAGCAAGCCGAGGCTGGCACTGACCTGGATGAGCAGGGAGGTGAATTCGTCCATGACCGTTGTCCTTGTGCGAGGGAGCCTGTACTAAGTTTAGGCCCGCCAGCGCAGCCGGGTTTGATCCGGATCATGAAATTTACCCCGTAGCAGCTGCCGCAGGCGGCGTCCGGCCCTGACGCGGTTCGGCGCCATTGGACGCGGCCTGCGGCCGCTGCTACAGGGGGGCGGGGTTACGGCAGCTCGCGGCTGCGGTAGAACGCTTCCAGCACCTTCACCAGGTGTGCCAGGTCCTGGCTGCCGCACAGCTCGCGGATGGAGTGCATGGCGAACGTCGGCAGGCCGATGTCCACGGTGCGCACGCCCAGGTGGCTGGCGGTGATCGGGCCGATGGTGGAGCCGCAACCCATGTCGCTGCGCACCACGAAGCTCTGCACCGGCACTTCCTCGGCCATGCACAGGTGGCGGAAGAAACCGGCGGTCTCGCTGTTGGTGGCGTAGCGCTGGTTGCTGTTGACCTTGATCACCGGGCCGGCGTTGAGTTTCGGGCCGTGGTTGGCGTCGTGCTTCTCGGCGTAGTTGGGGTGCACGCCGTGGGCGTTGTCGGCCGACACCAGCAAGGAGCGCTGGATGGTGCGCACGAAGTCGTCGCCGTCGGGCAGCAGGCGACGCAGGGTCTGCTCCAGCATCGGGCCGTCGGCACCGCAGGCCGAGCACGAGCCGATTTCCTCGTGGTCGTTGGCCACGAACACGCAGGTTTCCTCGCTGTCGGCGTTGAGCAGCGCCTGCAGCGCGGCGTAGCACGACAGCAGGTTGTCCAGGCGCGCGCCGGCGATGAACTCGCCATGCAGGCCCACCACCGCAGCGTTCTGGGTGTCGTAGAAGCTCAGCTCATAGTCCAGCACCACGTCGGCGTTCAGGCCGTGTTCGCGGGCCAACTGGTCGGTGAGCAGGGCGCGGAAGTCCGGGCGCTCGTCGCCGGCCACCTGGGCCAGGATCGGCGGCAGCTCGGTCTGGGCGTTGATGGCCCAGCCTTGGTTGGCTTCACGGTTGAGGTGAATGGCCAGGTTGGGGATCACGGCGATCGGCAGCTTGAAGTCGATCAGCTGGCTTTCCACCTTGCCGTCGCGGCGGAAGGTGACACGGCCGGCCAGCGACAGGTCGCGGTCGAACCACGGCGCCAGCAGCGCGCCACCGTAGACTTCCACGCCCAGCTGCCAGAAACCCTGGCGCTGCAGCTCGGGCTGCGGCTTAACGCGCAGGCACGGGCTGTCGGTGTGGGCGCCCACCAGGCGGATGCCGCCCAGCAGCGGCGAATGACGGCCCAGCTTGAAGGCGATGATGGAGGAGTCGTTGCGGGTCAGGTAATAGCGCCCGCCGGCCACGGTGGCCCAGGTGTCGCGCTCGTCGAGGCGTTGGTAGCCGGCCGCTTCCAGGCGCATGGCCAGGCTGGCGGTGGCGTGGAAGGGCGTGGGAGAGGCCTTGAGGAAGTCGATCAGGCCCTGGTTCAAAGCTTCGCGCATAATTGGCTCCAGACAGCAATGGCGCGAGTTTAACGTATTGAACGCAGCTGTGGGCGCGTTTGTAGCCGCTGCCGTCCGGCTGCGCTGGCCCGCTTGCACACTGGAGATCTTCAGTGTGGTCGAGGGCCAGCGCAGCCTGCGGCAGCGGCTACGGTGGAAGGTTTCAAGGCGGGGCGCCGTCAGAACGGCGCAGGGCACTCGAAGCGCACGCGCTCACCGGTGGTGGGGTGGGTGAAGCTCAGCATGCTGGCGTGCAGGCACAGCCGCGGGTACGCCGCCAGGGCCTCGGGGTGCGCATACAGGCCGTCGCCCAGCAGCGGGTGGCCGATGGACAGCATGTGCACGCGCAGCTGGTGCGAGCGGCCGGTGATTGGCGTCAGCTCCACGCGGCACCAGTCGCCGCAGCGCTCCAGCACCTTCCAGAAGGTCAGGGCGTGCTTGCCCTGCTCGTGGTCCACCACGTGGCGCGGCTTGGTGGGCGGGTCGTAGCGCAGCGGCAGGTCGATGCTGCCACTGTCCAGTTCCGGCTGGCCCCAGGCCAGGGCGGTGTAGGCCTTTTCGGTTTCGCGGTCATGAAACTGCCGCGACAGCTCGCGGTGGGTGTCGGCGTCGCGGGCCAGCAGAATGATGCCCGAGGTTTCCCAGTCCAGGCGGTGCACGATGCGCGCCTCGGGGTAGCCGTTTTCCTGCAGGCGGGTGATCAGGCAGTCCTTGTTGTCCTCGGCACGGCCAGGCACCGACAGCAGCAGGGTCGGCTTGTTGATCACCAGGATGGCGTCATCCTGATGCAGGATGTGGATGTTCGACAGCGGCATTGAAATTGTCTCGGTAGAAACGCCAACGGCGATTGTCGGTATTCCCACCAGGGGACACCGGCAATCGCCGCGGGTGCTGCCAGGCCGTGTTAGCGGTCAGGCAGGGTGATGTTGAGTTCCAGGATCGAGCAGCTGCCCTGGTTTTCCAGCGCCACCTGTACGTCCTCGTTGCCGATGTTGACGTACTTGCGGATCACTTCCACCAGCTCCTTCTGCAGGGCAGGCAGGTAGTCCGGGGTGCTGCGCTGGCCACGTTCGTGCGCCACGATGATCTGTAGACGCTCTTTCGCTACCGACGCGGTATTGACCTTTTTGGAACGAAAGAAGTCAAAAATGCTCATCAGTTACCCCCAAAGAGCCGCTCAAAGAATCCTTTCTTCTGCTGTTCGAGGAAGCGGTGTTCCACGTTCTTGCCCAGCAGTCGGTCGACGGCGTCGCTATAGGCCTGGCCGGCGTCGCTCTGGTCGTCGAGGATGACCGGCACGCCCTGGTTGGAGGCCTTGAGCACCGCCTGGGACTCGGGAATCACGCCCAGCAGGGTCACCGACAGGATCTCCTTGACGTCTTCCACGCCCAGCATCTCGCCCTTGCTCACGCGCTCGGGGTTGTAGCGGGTCAACAGCAGGTGTTCCTTGATCGGGTCTTCGTTGCGCTCGGCGCGGCGCGACTTGCTGGCCAGCAGGCCCAGCATGCGGTCCGAGTCACGTACCGAGGACACTTCGGGGTTGGTGACGACGATGGCTTCGTCGGCGAAGTACATGGCCAGGTGGGCGCCAGTCTCGATGCCCGCCGGGGAGTCGCAGACCACGAACTCGAAGGTTTCCTTGAGCTCCATCAGCACTTTTTCCACGCCTTCCTTGGTCAGCGCGTCCTTGTCACGAGTCTGGCTGGCCGCCAGCACGTACAGGTTCTCAAGGCGCTTGTCCTTGATCAGGGCCTGCTGCAGGTTGGCTTCGCCGTTCACCACGTTGACGAAGTCGTACACCACGCGGCGTTCACAGCCCATGATCAGGTCGAGGTTGCGCAGGCCCACGTCGAAGTCGACGATGACAGTCTTGTGGCCGCGCAGGGCCAGGCCGGTACCGATGGCGGCGCTGGTGGTGGTCTTGCCCACACCACCTTTGCCGGATGTAACCACGAGAATCTTGGACAAGGTGTATCACCCCTAATGAAAAAGGATTGCTAGTCCCTGAATGAAAGCATGACTTGTAAACAACTGCAGTCGGCAGGCCGTGATAATGGCCGTTTGCCGCCAAGTTTAAAAGTTGTACGGAAAATGGCGGCAGTATCCGTTAAAGGCGGGTGATGTTCAACACATCACCAGACAAGCTGACTTGTACGCCTGCCCCCCACAAGGGGTCGCGGCGCAGGTCTTCCGAGACCTTGTACTGGCCGGCGATGGACAACAGCTCGGCGCCCAGGTGCTGGCAGAAGATGCGCGCCTTTGTGTCGCCCTTGATACCCGCCAGGGCACGGCCGCGCATTTGGCCGTACACATGGATGTTGCCATCGGCCAGAAGTTCCGCACCGGAGCTGACGGTGGCCATGACCACCAGGTCGCCCCCCGGAGCATAGACCTGTTGGCCGCTGCGCACCGGCAAGGTAATGATTTTCGTCGGATTTACCACCGGCGCCGGCGGTTTTTCCGGCGGCTTGGGCTTGGGCGGCTCCAATTCTATCGGCCGTTCACGCGCGCCCGACGGCGGCAGCACCGGCAGGTCGATGGCGATGGCGGCGGCAATGTCCTCGATGCGGCTGGCGCGAATGGCCAGGGTGCGCAGGCCATGCTGGCGGCACACGCGCATCAGGCCGGGCAGGTCGACCGCCCCTTCACTGGCCGGCAGCTTGTCCAGCGCCAGTACCAGCGGGGTGTTGCTGAAGAAATTCGGGGCCTGGGCAACCTTGGCCGCCAGCTGGCGGTCCAGGCCTTCAAGGTTGTTGCGGGCCAGTTCCAGCACGGTGATGGCGAGCATGCTGCCCTTCAGCTGGAACACGTTTTCCTGGTCTAGCGGTTCGGTCTGGCTCATGGTCGGCAAAAAGGCGCCTTGTAACGAAAAGTGCCGAGACTTATAACGAGAACGCCCGCCAGCCGCAAGCCGGGCGAACCCATGTAGAATGCGCGGCCATGTTGTCTGTCCGGAATCTGTAATGGATCGCCCGCGTTTTAACCGAACCTTTCTTCACCCCCGTTTCTGGCCGCTGCTGCTGGGCCTGGGCCTGTTGTGGCTGGTGGTGCAGCTGCCGTACCGCGCCTTGCTGGTGATCGGCCGCCTGCTGGGCCTTGGCATGTACCGCATCGCCGGCGAACGCCGCCGTATTGCGGCGCGCAATCTGGAGCTGTGTTTCCCCGAACTACCGCTCGTCGAAAGAACCCGTTTGCTCAAGGAAAATTTCGCTTCCACCGGCATCGCCTTCTTCGAAATGGCCATGAGCTGGTGGTGGCCAAAGGCCCGCTTGGCGCGGCTTGCGCACATCGAAGGGCTTGAACATTTGCAGGCTGCCCAGCAGGCCGGCGAGGGTGCCATCCTCATGGCACTGCACTTCACCACCCTGGAAATCGGTGCCGCGTTGCTGGGCCAGCGCCACACCATCGACGGCATGTACCGCGAGCACGGCAACCCGCTGTTCGACTTCGTCCAGCGCCAGGGCCGCGAGCGTCATAACCTCGATTCCCTGGCCGTGGAGCGCGAGGACGTGCGCGGCATGCTCAAGCTGCTGCGCAAGGGCCGCGCCATCTGGTATGCCCCCGACCAGGACTACGGCGCCAAGCAGGGCATTTTCGTGCCGCTGTTCGGCATTCCGGCGGCCACGGTCACGGCCACGACCAAATTCGCGCGGCTGGGCAAGGCCCGGGTGATTCCCTTCACCCAGCAGCGTCTGGCCGATGGCAGCGGCTACCGGCTGGTGATTCACCCGCCGCTGGCGGATTTCCCCGGCGAGAGCGAAGAGGCCGACTGCCTGCGCATCAACCAGTGGGTGGAAGCTTCCATTCGCGAGTGCCCGGAGCAGTACCTGTGGGCGCACCGGCGCTTCAAGTCGCGGCCGCCGGGCTCGCCTAGACTCTACGAAAAGCGCCGCCGGTAGCCCGTCGCAGCGACTGTCTTTGTGGGAGCTGGCTTGCCAGCGAGCTGTTGGGGCCCTGAAAGCTCGCTGGCAAGCCAGCTCCCACAGGATGTTTGCCGCTACAGGAGCACGCAATGCCTGCAATCACAGGGCTGATCCTTTCCGGTGGTGGCGCCCGCGCCGCCTACCAGGTGGGCGTGCTGGCGGCTATCGCGCAGCTGCTACCCGCCGACGCCTCCAACCCTTTCCCGGTGATCGTCGGCACCTCGGCCGGCGCCATCAACGCCGTGACGCTGGCCAGCGGCGCCCGTCAATTCGTGCCCACGGTGCAGCGCCTGGAAGCGTTCTGGCGCGGTTTCGCCAGCCACCAGGTGGTGCGCAGCGACTGGCCCGGCGTGGTGCGCCAGGCCAGCCGCTTCATCCGTCACAGCCTGCTGGGCATTGGCGGCAGCGTGCCGGTGGCGCTGGTGGACAACGCCCCGCTGGGCGCGCTGCTGCGCGAGCGCCTGGACCTCACCGGCATCGAGGGCGCCCTGGCCGCTGGCGTCCTGCATGGGGTGGCGGTGACGGCGTTCGGCTACAGCTCCGGGCAGGCGGTGACCTTCTACCAGGGCAGCCGCGGCATCCAGCCCTGGCTACGCCACCGCCGTATCGGCGTGCCGACCCGCCTGACCGTCGAGCACCTGTTGGCCAGCGCCTCCATCCCACTGCTGTTCCCGCCGGTGCGCATTGGCGATGACTTCTACGGTGACGGCGCCATGCGCCAGTCCGCGCCCATCAGCCCGGCGCTGCACCTGGGCGCCGAGCGGGTGCTGGTGGTGGGCGTCAGCGGCAACGCCCGCGGCCCGGACGGCGGCCAACTGGCCGGCAGCGACCAGCAGCCGAGCCTGGCGCAGATCGGCGGGCACCTGCTCAATAGCGCCTTCATCGACAGCCTGGAAGACGACCTGGAACTGCTGCAGCGCCTCAACCAACTGGGGCGGTTGTTGCCGGCCGACGTGCACAGCGCGCCGCTGGGCTTGAACCCGGTGGAGGTGATGGTGGTGTCGCCCAGCCAGCCGCTGGACGAGATCGCCGCGCGGCACCGGCATGAACTGCCAGCGGCGTTGCGTCTGTTCCTGCGCGGGCCGGGGGCGACGAAAACCAGTGGGGCGGGGTTGCTGAGTTACCTGCTGTTCGAGGCGGGGTATTGCAGCGAACTGATCGAGTTGGGGCGGCGCGATGCGCTGGCCAAGCAGGCTGAAATCCTGGCCTTCCTCCAACCGCTATAACCGTCTGTGGGAGCTGGCTTGCCAGCGAGTTTTTCGGGCCTCAACAGCTCGCTGGCAAGCCAGCTCCCACGGGTGGGGTCAGGCCGTCAGGCGGTCGTCGCGGAAGTCGCGCAGGGCCTGTTCGATCTCTTCGCGACTGTTCATCACGAACGGGCCGTATTGCACCACCGGCTCGTTCAGCGGCTCGCCGGCGAGTACCAGTACCCGTGCGCCCTCGGCGCTGTCGATGCGCAGCTCGCCACTGTCACTCAAGCGCACCAGGCGGCTGGCCGCCACGCTGCCGGCATGGCCGGGCAGCTGCACCGCGCCTTCGTACACGTACAGCATCACCCGGTGCCCCTCGGGCAGGCGCGGGCTGATGCTGGCGCCGGCTGGCAGGCGCAGGTCAAACAGGTGCGGCTCGGTGTGTGGCCGCTCCACGGCGCCCAGTTGCTGCACCTGGCCGTCGTCGAACGTGCCGGCGATGGCCACCACGTCGATGCCGTCCGGGGTGGTCAGGCGCGGAATGTCCTCGGGCTGGATGTCGCGGTAGCCGGGGGTGCCGAGCTTGTCCTTGCCGGGCAGGTTGAGCCACAGCTGGAAGCCGCGCATCACGCCTTCTTCCTGCTCGGGCATCTCGCTGTGGATGATGCCGCGGGCAGCGGTCATCCATTGCACGCCACCGCCTTGCAGCAGGCCGACGTTGCCCAGGTGGTCTTCGTGGCGCATGCGTCCTTCGAGCATGTAGGTGATGGTCTCGAAGCCACGGTGCGGGTGCGGCGGGAAGCCGGCGATGTATTCGTCGGGGTTGTCGGAGCCGAACTCGTCGAGCATCAGGAACGGGTCGAAGCGTTCGATGCCGGGGCCGCCGATGACGCGGGTCAGGCTGACGCCAGCGCCGTCGGAAGTGGCCTGGCCGGCCTGGATGCCGATGATCTTGCGAAATTGAGTCATTGCACAACTCCTGTAGGAGGGTGGGAATGGCTCTATTGTTGCGCGGGAAATATCGAACGAATAGCGACTATTTTGGCTATCAACTATCGATGGAATTGATGCTTTGTGAAGGCGACGCCGCCTGGCGGCCGCTGCTACGGGTTTTGTAGCAGCGGCCGCCAGGCCGCGTCCGAAGCACCGCGCTATTACTCGGCGATCTGCAGCTTGCGCGATTCGGTGTAGATGTAGCGCACCTTCTCGTACTCGAACGGGGTGTCCAGCGAGCCATAGCGGAAGCTGGTGGTGTAGCGCTTGTCCACCGCGCGCAACGCCCAGATTTCCGGGTGGCGGCTGCTTTCCTGGGACACGTTGAGGAAGTTGATCTGCGACTCGGCGCCGTAGTCGAACAGCAGGCCGGTGGTGTCACGCAGGTTCGACGGCCCGAACACCGGCAGCACCAGGTACGGCCCGGCCGGCACGCCGTAGAAGCCCAGGGTCTGGCCGAAGTCCTCGGTCTGGTGCGGCAGGCCCATCTTCGTCGCCGGGTCCCACAGGCCGGCCACGCCGATGGTGGTGTTGAGCAGCAGGCGGCCGGTGATCTGCAGCGAGCGCTTGCCCTTGAGCTGCAGCAGGCTGTTGACCAGGTTCGGCACGTCGCCCAGGTTGCTGAAGAAGTTGCTCACGCCGCTGCGCAGGAAGCCGGGGGTGATGTAGCGGTAGCCGTTGACTACCGGCAGGAACACCCACTCGTCGAAGCGGTAGTTGAAGTGGTAGACGCGGCGGTTCCAGTTCTCCACCGGGTCGTAGACGTTCAGCGCGGTCAGGCTCGAACGCTCGAACTCGCGCTGGTCCAGGCCGGGGTTGAACTTGAGCTGCTTGAGCGGCTCGGTGAAACCGTCCGGGTCGGCGTGGGTCGGTTGCTCGTCGGCGTGGGCCATGCCGGCACACAGCAGTGCGGCGGCCAGGAAGAAGGTCTTAGCCACGGAAGAACTCCAGCATGGCGTCGGCGTTGACGCGGTAATTGAGGTTGCCGCAATGGCCACCGTGGGGGTAAACGGTCAGGCGGTCGCCGAACGTCTTGCGCAGGAAACCCAGGTCGCCCGGGCCCAGGATGATGTCGTCGGCGTTGTGCATCACGGCGATTTTCGGGCTGTCGTGCAGGTAGTCCTTGAGGGCGTACAGGCTCACCTCGTCCACCAGCTGCAGCAGGCTGCCGCCGTCGGTGCGGGCGCGCCACATGGGGATGACCTGGTCGGTCAGGTAGCAGTCGAAGTCGCACTGCAGCGCGCGCTTGAGGAACGGCGTCAGGCTGGTGCCCTCGGTGATCGGGAACTTGGGCGGGGTAATCAGCCCGCGGCGGTTGATCAGGTCCGAGGTGAAGGCGATGTCGGCCGCCGAGAAGCGGAACGAGGTGCCGATCAGCATGGCCATCTGTTCGTTGGACAGGTGCTGCTTGGACTGCTGGATGTCATACAGCAGGGCATCGTTGAGGTCGATGTAGCCTTTCTGCTGGAAGTAGCGGGTGAGCTTCTGCAGCACCACTTCATAGAACGTGGTGGTGTTGTTGATGCCCTTCACCTGGGCCTGCACCAGCTTGTCGAGGTTGCTGATGGAGGTGTACAGGTTCACCGGCGGGTTGAGCAGCAGCACCTTCTTGAAGTTGAAGCTGCGGCGGGTCTCGTCCAGCTTGCTGACGAAGGCGGCGTCCAGCGCGCCCAGGCTGTAGCCGGTCAGGTAGAAGTCGGTGACCGGCAGCTTGGGGTTCTGCGCGCGCACGGCTTGCATCACCCGGTACAGGTCTTCGGCGTCTTCCTTGGTGACCCCGGGCGTGGCGAAGCGCGAGGCGGCGCTCATGAAGTCGTAGCTGGTGGGCGACGACAGCTGCACCACGTGGTAGCCGGCCTGGTAATACAGCTTCTTCAGGTACTCGGTGAGGCTGCTGGTGTACGGCGCGCCGGTGCCGGCGATGATGAAGATCAGCGGCGCGGCGTGGTCCTGGTAGGCCAGGCGGTAGCGCAGTTTCTTCACCGCCCAGAAGTTGTCGGGCAGGGTGAAGTCGCGGTCCGGGCGCAGGTTCAGCGTGTGGTCGGCCTGCTTGATGTCGTCATCGGCGGGCAACTTGGGGCGCAGGTCCGGCGGTGTCGAGGCAATCGTGGCTTCGAAGGGGTTGGTCAACGGGTAGCCATAGGTGGCGACGTCGACATCCTTGGCTAGCGCGGACGCACTCAAAATGAGGCCGCCCAGCAAGGCAGCGAAGTGCAGTATTCGAAGCATGACGGTGTCCCTAAAAGGCGAAAGCTAAGTGAAGTACGCAGGCTCTGACCACCACGTTGGTGGCAAGTTGCCCAGTATGACTACTTTTGACACGCTAAATATTGTACGGGCGTGATACACCAACAGACACAATAGCTACATTGGCTGTTTTCGCCTTGCATAACAGGGCGGGGTGGTTATTCTTGGCGCCGTTTTTCCTTTCCGGAGTGTGTCATGTCCCGCCGTACGTCGCTGATCGTGCTTTTCGTCCTGGTTGCCCTGAGCCTGGCTGCCAGCTATGGCGTGCGTTACGGGTTGATGGAGGATGCCCGCTGGGTGGGGCTGTGCAGCGACGAGGCCAGCCGCTGGGAATGCCAGCTGCGCTCGGGGCTGGGCTACCTGATTCACTTCCGCATGATTTCCATGGCGGCGCTGGCGGCCGCCGTGGTTGGCTTCCTGGTGCCGCGCTGCCTGGGTTGGTGGCTTGCGGTGCTGGCGCTGGTCATCGGCATTCCCGGGCTGGTGCTGTACAGCGCCAGCCTGGCGGTGTTCGCCGTGGTGATCGCCGGCCTGCGCCTGGTAAGACGCTGATTTGGCGTCGCCTGCATCGCGGCCAAGGCCGGCTCCTACGCGGATCGGTGTAGGAGCCGCCCTTGGGCGCGATGAGGCCCGCGCGGTTACCGCGAGGTGCGCAGGCTGCGCGCCAGCGCCCACACCATCAGGCCGCTGACAATCGCCCACCACCAGGCCTGCTGGTTCTGCAGGCCTTCAATGGCCAGCTGCACCGGAATGCCCACGGCCACGATTGCCGTCAGCAGCAGCGCCTCGGGCCTGCGCACCCGCACCGGGCGCAGCAGGTACACCAGCGCCGGCAGCACCAGCGCCGCACTCGGGAAGCTGCGGTAGCGGGCGTCGAACACCAGCGCCAGCATCATCACCGCCGCCGCGAAGCCTGCGGCCCCCAGCCACCAACCGCCACGGCGGTCCAGCCAGGCGAACAGGCGCTCGCGCCAGCCACTGCGCTGCGCCTGGGCCAGCACGCCATGGGCCAGCACGATCAGGTTCAGGCCCACCAGCAGCACCGCCCACACCCACTCTTCGGCGAAGCGCGCGTTGATGCGCACCAGCTCGCCCCAGGCGCCCAGGCTGCCGGCACCCACGGCCGCCAGCAGCGGCAGCAGCAGGGCGCTGCGGCGGTTGTTCACCCGCCCGGCGAAGGCCAGGGTGGCCAACCACAGCAGCACGCCGGCGCCCAGCCACTGCGGCCAGAACGGCACGTTGGTGACCGGGCCCTGCAGCACGCCCTTGTCCTGGCGGTCGGCGTCGAACAGGCCCCAGTAGCCGCCCACGGCGCCTTCGCTGGCGCGTTTCCACGGCTGGTCGAAGGCCTCGATCAGGTTGTAGTGCCAGCCGCGTTGCTCGGCCATGGCCACTACGCCGCGGATGAAGCGCGCCTCGTTGACGCGGCTGGGCAGGGCGGTCTCGCGCTGGCGGCCTTCGCTGGGCCAGCCGGTCTCGCCAATCAGGATGTCCTTGGGCGCGAAGCGCTTGGCGAACTCGTCGTGCACCTGGGCCACATGGGCCAGGGCCTTGTCGATGCCGCTGGGGTTGTCTTCCCAGTAGGGCAGCAGGTGGATGGTGAGGAAGTCCACCTCCGGCGCCACTTCCGGGTACTGCAGCCAGAAGTCCCAGACGTCAGCGTAGGTGACCGGCTGCTTGACCTGGCTCTTCACCTGGCGAATCAGCGTGGCCAACTGCTTGCCGGTGACTTCCTTGCGCAGCAGGGTTTCGTTGCCGACGATCACCGCCGTCACCACGTCGGGGTTGGCGTTGGCAGCGGTGATCAGCGCCTTGATTTCCTTCTGGGTGTCCACCGGGTTGCCGTTCACCCAGGCACCGATCATCACCTTCAGGCCGTGCTTGCGGGCAAGGGCGGGGATGCCCTCAAGGCCAGTCATGGAGTAGGTGCGGATGCACTCGAAACGGGTGGCCAGCAGCGCAAGGTCGGCGTCCATGCGCTCGGGGCGCAGTTTGAACGGCTGGTCGAACGGCGACTGGTCCTTGTCGAACGGCGTATACGAGGCGCACTGCAGTTTATGCGTGGCGCTGGCCGCGTCGGGCAGCACCACCGGTTTGCCCAGGCCGTACCAGAAACCGGCGAGGGCAAGCAGACCGAGCACACAGGCAAACAGGTACGGCAACAGGGTGGAGCGGGATGTGGCGGGCATTGGCTATTTTCGTCAGGCAACAAAGCCGCGCATGTTACCTGTATTTGCCCGGCGCTTATGCATTCACCATGCAAAGTTCGGGCAGACGACCGTTGGTCGGTGGCGCTAATGGCAAGGTGATGTCGTTTCTCGCTGCCTCAAGGTCGCAGCCAGAGCAGGATGCTCGGCCCGCGAGGTTGATGATCACTGGGCACTACAAGGCGATTTGCCAGCGCCGTGCACGCCAACGATGCTCGACCGCCGTCGAGCGCAGCCTTTTGGGGAAGTCTGGATGAAGATGAAGAAAATCCTGGGAGCGGCCACCGCTCTGGTACTTGCTGCAAGTTCCACCCTGGCCAGCGCCGAGACCAAGCCAACGTTGAGCATCGGCTATGTCGATGGCTGGTCCGACAGCGTCGCCACCACCTTCGTGGCCTCGGAAGTGATCAAGCAGAAGCTGGGCTACGACGTGAAACTGATGCCCGTGGCCACCGGCATCATGTGGCAGGGCGTGGCCACCGGCAAGCTCGACGCCATGCTGTCGGCCTGGCTGCCGGTTACCCACGGCGAGTACTGGGCCAAGAACAAGGACAAGGTGGTCGACTACGGCCCCAACTTCAAGGACGCCAAGATCGGCCTGATCGTGCCCGAGTACGTGGCCGCCAAGTCCATCGCCGACCTGAAGACCGACAAGACCTTCAAGGACAAGATCGTCGGCATCGACGCCGGTTCCGGCGTGATGCTCAAGACCGACCAGGCCATCAAGGACTACGACCTGACCGGCTACAAGCTGCAGGCCAGCTCCGGCGCCGCCATGACCGCCGAACTGGGCCGCGCCTACGACAAGCATGAATCCATCGCCGTGACCGGCTGGGTGCCGCACTGGATGTTCGCCAAGTGGAAACTGCGCTTCCTCGACGACCCGAAAGGCGTGTACGGCGCGGCTGAAACCGTGAACAGCATCGGCAGCAAGGAACTGGACACCAAGGCGCCGGAAGTGGCTACCTTCCTGAAGAAATTCCACTGGAACTCCAAGGACGAGATTGGCGAGGTGATGCTGGCCGTGCAGGAAGGCGCCAAGCCTGAAGCTGCGGCCAAGGACTGGGTCGCCAAGCACCCTGACCGCGTGGCAGAGTGGACTGCTAAATAACCCGCAACCGCTCTATACCGCAACTTCCAGAACCGTCGGGGTTAATAGCCCCGGCGGTTTTTTCGTTTCAGTGCAATGGCAGGCAGGTTTTATTATTGTCATAAGTAAGCTAAGCAACTATGTCGACTGGCAAAGCGGTAATGTCGATCTAATACTAAGGTCGTCTGGAGCCGCTTTCACAGCAGCCTAAAGTGGAACAGTGTCACCCCATCTGTGCTGCGAGGATAAAAACAATGAACGACAGCATTTACCTATCGATACAAAACAGCCCGCGCTTCAAGGAGCTGGTGCAAAAAAGGGAACGATTCGCCTGGATACTCTCGGCGATCATGCTTGGGCTTTATGCGGCGTTCATTCTACTGATCGCCTACGGCCCCCATATATTGGGCGCCAAACTGACCCCCGAATCGTCTATCACCTGGGGTATTCCCATTGGTGTCGGGCTGATTCTCAGCGCATTCATATTGACCGGCATCTACGTACGTCGTGCCAACGGCGAGTTCGATGACCTGAACAAGGAAATTCTCAAGGAGGCGCAACAATGATCAAGCGATTATTGGCCAGCCTCGGCCTCCTTGGGTTCGCCCCGGCGCTGTTCGCCGCCGATGCCATTACCGGCGCCGTGCAGAAACAGCCACTCAACGTCTCGGCCATTGTCATGTTCGTGGTGTTCGTGGGCGCCACCTTGTGCATCACCTACTGGGCCTCCAAGCGCAACAAGTCCGCAGCCGACTATTACGCGGCGGGGGGGCGCATCACCGGTTTCCAGAACGGCCTGGCCATTGCCGGTGACTACATGTCGGCGGCGTCTTTCCTGGGTATTTCGGCCCTGGTGTTCACCTCTGGGTACGACGGCCTGATCTACTCCATCGGCTTCCTGGTGGGCTGGCCGATCATCCTGTTCCTGATCGCCGAACGCCTGCGCAACCTGGGCAAATACACCTTTGCCGACGTGGCTTCCTACCGCCTGAAGCAGACCGAGATCCGTACCCTGTCGGCCTGTGGTTCGCTGGTGGTGGTGGCGTTTTACCTGATTGCGCAGATGGTCGGCGCCGGCAAGCTGATCCAGCTGCTGTTCGGCCTGGACTACCACGTGGCCGTGGTGCTGGTGGGCATCCTGATGTGCCTGTACGTGCTGTTCGGCGGCATGCTGGCCACCACCTGGGTGCAGATCATCAAGGCCGTGCTGTTGCTGTCGGGTGCCACCTTCATGGCGCTGATGGTGATGAAACACGTCAACTTCGACTTCAACACGCTGTTCTCCGAAGCCATCAAGGTTCACCCCAAGGGCGAGGCCATCATGAGCCCCGGCGGCCTGGTGAAAGACCCGATCTCGGCGTTCTCCCTGGGCCTGGCGCTGATGTTCGGCACTGCTGGCCTGCCGCATATTCTGATGCGTTTCTTCACCGTGTCCGACGCCAAGGAAGCGCGTAAAAGCGTGCTGTACGCCACCGGCTTCATCGGCTACTTCTACATCCTCACCTTCATCATCGGCTTCGGCGCCATCCTGCTGGTCAGCACCAACCCGGCGTTCAAGGACGCGGCTGGCGCGCTGCTCGGCGGCAACAACATGGCGGCGGTGCACCTGGCCGATGCCGTGGGTGGCAGCATCTTCCTGGGCTTCATCTCGGCCGTGGCCTTCGCCACCATCCTGGCAGTGGTCGCCGGGTTGACCCTGGCCGGTGCCTCGGCGGTGTCCCATGACCTGTTCGCCAGCGTGATCAAGAAGGGCAAGGCCAACGAGAAAGAAGAGATTCGCGTCTCGAAAATCACCACCATCGCCCTGGGGATCCTGGCCATCGGCCTGGGCATCCTGTTCGAGAACCAGAACATCGCGTTCATGGTGGGCCTGGCGTTCTCCATCGCCGCCAGCTGCAACTTCCCGGTGCTGTTCCTTTCCATGTACTGGAAACGCCTGACCACCCGTGGTGCCATGATCGGCGGCTGGCTGGGGCTGATCAGCGCCGTGGGCCTGATGATCCTGGGCCCGACCATCTGGGTGCAGATCCTCGGCCACGCGAAACCCATCTACCCCTACGAATACCCGGCGCTGTTCTCGATGATCATTGCCTTCGTGGGTATCTGGTTCTTCTCCATCACCGACAAGTCCAAGGCGGCCGATGATGAACGGGCGCTGTTCATGCCGCAGTTCGTGCGTTCGCAGACCGGCCTGGGCGCCAGCGGGGCAGTGGCCCACTAAGTTATAAAGCGCGTAATGAAAAGGCAGCCCTCGGGCTGCCTTTTTTGTAGGGCTTTTTACCGGTTATATCCTGCCCAGCAATACCAGTATCAGCAGTACCACCAGCACTACGCCGATAATGCCCGATGGCCCGTAACCCCAGCTGCGGGAGTGCGGGAATACAGGAAGACCACCGATCAACAGCAGGATGAGAATGATGATAAGTATGGTGCCCATGGCGTTATCCTTTATTCGACTTTTGGGGTGCAGGCTTTTAGCGTCAGGAAAAAGCGTGACGGCTTATTAAGTCCGACTCTGGGGTTCGTAAAAAAGTCCGAAAATATTTGCGCGCCGTGTGCCGAACTTTCCCCACCCCCAAAAATACCCCCGTAGCAGCTGCCGAAGGCTGCGTCCCCAGCCCCGCCGTGCCCCCGACGCAGCCTTCGGCAGCTGCTACGGACCGGTGCGTCCTACAAGCGCGGAAACAGTTTCGGAAACGTCTGACTTGAGCCTCGGGGGGCAGGGGGGCTAGTCTCCGGGCCTCGCTGCAAACACAGCGAGCAGGCGTGCAAGCCTGGGTCAAACGAGTGCGGCTATTGTAAGATTCGAGCCGGCGTATCCGTACGCCTCGACGATTATGGTAGCTGTGCGCGGGAGGGCTTCGGTCCTGCCGGGTTTACTCGTTCCTGGTCTTGCACACCTGCGTGCAGCTGCCACCCATCGCGTGCAAGCGGAGGTTGGCTTACCTAACCAATACGAGACTTGTTCATGACTTCCGACATCCCAACCGTCACCCAACTCACCCCCTTCGGCCCCACCGACAGCACGGGCCAACCCATGTTCGCCGTCAACCCCGGCATCCCCGCCGAAGACGCCCTGGCCCAGGTTTCCCTGTTGCTGGGCTACGCCCACGCCACCGCCTACGAAATCGCCGACAGCGACGCCACCTACGACAAGGCCTTCGCCCGCGCGGGGCTGCCGCTGCTCACCAAGGCCAAGGCGCTGGTAGACGCCTGCGTCTGAAATATCATCGTTTCCGCACGGCATCATGACCGCTGATACCGTGCGCAAAACCTGATACCCGTAGCAACCACTGTCCATGTGGGAGCTGGCTTGCCAGCGAGTTTTTCGGCCATCAACAACTCGCTGGCAAGCCAGCTCCCACAGGCGCCTTCGTGCGGCAGTTTTTACGGGGTTGGGTTCAGCGCCGCATTGCGCGCGTGGCGGTAGTCGCTAACGGCTTCGTATACGGCCTTGCGCAGGCGGTTGATGCCGCCGATGGGGCGGTGGGCCTCGATACCGTGCCAGGGGTTGAACGAGAGGTTGTCGCACATCAGGTTCTGCGCCGGGGTGTCGAAGTCCTGGGGTGGCACGCGGATCATGGCCACGGTCTGGAACGGCGCGTCGCTTTCCTTCCATTGCACGCTGGTGTCTTCGATGGGCATGTACTTGCGCGCATCCTGGCGCTGGATCTGCAGCATGAAGCACGCCGGCTGCTGGTCGGTGGTCAGCTGCTGGTGCAGGGCGGTGCGCAGGAAGTTGGGCAGGTCCTGGTTCTGCTTCGCCACGGTGTAGGGCGGGCAACTGCCGGGGTCGGGCACCACGCGGAACTTGGCGTTGGCGCTGCCGAACTTGTACGGCGACACCGAGTAGTAGGTGGCCAGGGTAGGGCTGGCGGGCGCGTCGGCCAGGGTGGCCTTGGCGATCAGCAGGTGGCGCAGCTGCCAGCTGCGCGGGTCCCAGCTGGGGAAGAAGGCCAGCACCTGCTTGCCGTCGGCCTGGGCGCCGATGTTCTGCCGGTATTCGGCCACGTCGCTGACGAAGAAGTTGGCGTGGTTGAACATCACGAAGTCCTGCTCGTGCTTGCCCGCCTGGTCGGCCATGAGTTGCTGGCCGGGTACGTCGAGCAGCTTGATGGCCATGCCGCGGGCGTCCTGCAGCTGGTCGAACTGCGGGTAGGCGTTGCCGTTGGACAGGCGCATCCAGGCCTGCCAGACCTTGCCCGGCTGGGCGAACACGCCCTGGCGCAGGTCGGCGGGCAAATTCTGCGGCACGCTGACCTCGGCGGTCACGCAACCGTGGGCCTTGGCGTGGGCGTCACGCAGGTAGCGAGTGGGCTCGCGGTGCTGGTCGACGATGCGAATGGCGGTCTGGATGATGTCCTGGGTCATGGCCGCCTCGCCGGGCGGCACCTGTTCCTCGGCCGGCACGGGGCCAGAGAACTTCCACGCGTAGTAGCCGTAGCCGATGGCAATGCCCAGGGCGCCAAGCACCAGCAGCCACAGCGCCAGCTTGAACAGGCCGCGGCCCAGGCGCAGCCACAGGCGGCCGAAGAAGCCCGGCAGGCGGGACGAGTCGCTGAACATCATGGCAATTTTTCCTCGAGCGGGCCGCCCAGAACTTTCAGGTATTCGATGAGTGCGCGGCGTTCTTCCGGGGCCAGGTAGCGGCCGATCACGCCACGCTGACGCGGGCCGTCGCGGAATTCGTGGCCGCTGTTGTGGTTGCCGGTGATGGCGGTGTCGTACAGGAAGGCGCCGTCGAAGCGCGCGGTGTGGTAGCCCAGGTTGGCCGGGTCGTATTCCAGGCTGCCACGGTAGAACGTGCGCTGGCGTTCATCTTGCGGCGACAGCAGCTGGTACACGCTGGGCACCGAGCCGTTGTGCAGGAACGGTGGGGTGGCCCACACGCCGGCCAGGGGGCGAGCTTTATAGGCCAGCACTTCCAGCACGCCGATCGGCAGGCCGAAGCCGTTGTAGCGGGCCTGGTCGGCTTCACTGATGCCGGCGGCCTTGTAGGCGTGCCGCTCCACGAACGCGGTGACGTACGCCAGGCCCTGGGCCACCGAGACCTTGGTCAGGTCCAGCGGGCCGGGGTCGGGCTGGAGGGTCACGTTCAGGCCCTTGAGGTCTTCGGGCGTCCACTTCAGGCTGCTGACGTCGTAGCGGTAGGTGGCGATATTGTTGGCGGCGGTGGGGTCGGTGCCGATGGTTTGCGTGGGTACCAGCACCATCTGGCGCACCGGGCGCCCGCTGCTCTTGTCAGTGGGCGGCACGTGGCAACCCGCGCAGTTGTCGGTGAACAAGGCGTGGCCCGCTGCAGCCTTCTGCAGGTCGACCTTGCCGAGGATGTCTTCGGGCCAGGCTGGCGCCTTGAGGTGCTGCAGTGCGGTTTCGATGCTGTACAGGTCCTTGACCCGCACGCTGGAGGCGTAGCGGTCGTCGCCGGTCAGCGGCTGGCCGTGCTCGTCGAAGAACTTCAGGGTGGCGCCCACGCCCAGGGATTCACCGACGTTGCGGGCCATGGGCTGCTGCGCCGAGCCGGTCCACTGCACCCAGTCGAAGGTCCAGATGTCCCACAGCTGCGGGTAGTCCACCGGGGCGTTGGCCACCCGGTAGTTGGCGGGCGAGATGGCGTCGCCGAAGGTGGCGTTGGCGATGCGCCCGAAGGCGTCGGTGCGGCCAGGGCCTTCCTGGGTGGGGTAGAGGTTGCGGTGCCAGTCGTTCCAGGCGGTGTGGGCGAAGGTGTCCAGCGAGGCCTTGAACTGCTTGCGCAGCAGGTCGCGGTCGCTGTCATAGCGCTCGCCGAGCACGCGGTGGGCGAAGCGGCTCCACTTCCACGGGATGTAGTAGGTGGCCGCCAGGCTCGACACCAGCGCCTGGCCAAAACTGCCGCCCTTGAGCGTCGGTACGCTGGAAGGCAGCACGTGCTGGGCGGTGCCGCCGTCGATGCGCACGGCCTGGCCGTTCAGGCGCAGCTCGCCGGTGTGGCAGGCGGCGCAGGTGATGTCCAGGTACTCGGCGTTGTCACCGTCGTTGCGGTGGCGGGCAAAGCCTACCGGCAGGTTGCCGGGGTTGGCGGCGCTGGCCTGCTGGTGCGGTTCGGTGAGGAAGCCGAAGCGCGCCAGGTACTCGGGGGCGGCGAAGCGGTCCTGGGAGAACGGCAATTCCAGGTTGGTGAACCAGTCGTAATGCAGGCCCTTGACCTGGGTGCCCTGGGGCGTGAAGTAGTACAGCTGGCGGTCGGCGGCGCTCCACTGGTCCAGGTAGCGCAGGGTCTGCGCCGGCTCGTAGCGGGGCAGGTTGGGGCGCGCGGTGTAGTACAGCACCACCGCCAACACGACGAAAAGGCCAAACAATAGCACCAGCAGGGCGCGGGAGACGAAACGCACGGCAGACATCCATATCAGGGAAACAGTCCCCTTTTATGCCTGATTATATATACAGTGGCAAGTGGCTATTCCCCTGTTTTATGTACTACTTTGTATCCTGTAGGAGCTGGCTTGCCAGCGAGCTGTTGAGGCCCCTGAAAGCTCGCCGGCAAGCCAGCTCCCACAAAGGCGGCGTTGTTTTGGTGCGTGTGCTGCATGCAGGTGCACCGAAAGCGGCGTGGGACTGGATAACCCTCGCGAAAACGCGGCCTCGGCGTTCTGGCGCGGCCTTTGCACTGCCTCCATCATCCGCAGTCAACGTCGATTGCACCCATCACGACAAAGGCGCCGTGTTGCCCCCGCTCAGTAGAGTGCGGGGCAGCCGGCGCCTTTTTGTTTTTCCAGGTCGAGGCAGGCCCATGAGCAGTACCACGGTTCGCAGTGTGTGCCCCTATTGCGGTGTTGGCTGCGGCATCATCATGAGCGTCAGCGCTAACCGCGTGACCAAGGTGGCCGGCGACAAGGCCCACCCCACCAATTTCGGCCGGCTGTGCACCAAGGGCAGCAGCTGCCACCAGCCGCTGGCCGACAGCGGCCGCATGGAGCACGCCTACGTGCGTAGCGAGCGGGCCCGCGACCCGGCGCGCACGCCCATGGCCCAGGCCATCAGCGCCACCGCCCGGCGCCTGCGCGCGCTGATCGACGCCCATGGGCCGGACGCCGTGGCCTTCTATGTCAGCGGGCAGATGTCGCTGGAAGCGCAGTACCTGGCCAACAAGCTGGCCAAGGGGTTTATTCGCACCCGCCACATCGAGTCCAACTCGCGGCTGTGCATGGCCAGCGCCAGCAGCGGCTACAAGCAGTCGCTGGGGGCCGACGGGCCGCCGGGCTCCTATCAGGATTTCGACCAGGCCGACCTGTTTTTCGTCAGCGGCGCGAACATGGCCGACTGTCATCCCATCCTGTTTTTGCGCCTGCTGGACCGGGTCAAGGCGGGGGCGCGGCTGATCGTGGTGGACCCGCGGCGCAGCGCCACGGCGGACAAGGCCGACCTGTTTCTGCAGATTCGCCCGGGCACCGATCTGGCGCTGCTCAACGGCCTGCTGCACCTGCTGCTGCACAACGGCAAGGTCGACCAGGCCTTCGTCGCCCGCCACACCCAAGGCTGGGAGGCACTGCCCGAATTTCTCGCCGACTACACCCCGGCTAACGTGGCGCAGCTCACTGGCCTTGCCGAAGCGGATATCCGCAAGGCCGCCGACTGGATCGGCGAGGCACCCAACTGGATGAGTTGCTGGACCATGGGCCTGAACCAGAGCACCCACGGCACCTGGAACACCAACGCCCTGTGCAACCTGCACCTGGCCACCGGCGCCATTTGCCGCCCCGGCAGCGGGCCGTTCTCGCTGACCGGCCAGCCCAACGCCATGGGCGGGCGCGAGATGGGCTACATGGGCCCGGGCCTGCCGGGCCAGCGCTCGCTGCTGGTGGCACGCGACCGCGCCTTCGTCGAGCAACAGTGGCAGTTACCGCCCGGCACCCTGCGCAGCGACACCGGCGCCGGTACCATCGATATGTTCGAACAGCTGCGCAACGGCGCCATCAAGGCCTGCTGGATCATCTGCACCAACCCGGTGGCCAGCGTGCCCAACCGCCAGCGGGTGATCGACGCCCTGCAAGCCGCCGAACTGGTGATCACCCAGGACGCCTTCCTCGACACCGAAACCAACCGCTACGCCGACATCCTGCTACCCGGCGCCCTGTGGGCCGAGGCCGAAGGCGTAATGATCAATTCCGAGCGCAATCTCACGCTGATGCAAAAGGCCGTGGACGCGCCCGGCGAGACCTTGCCCGACTGGCAGATCATCGCCCGAGTGGCCTGTGAAATGGGCTTTGAGGCCGCGTTCAGTTACCCCAGCGCCGAAGCCGTTTTCGAAGAGATCAAGGGCTTCCACAACCCCGACACCGGTTACGACGTGCGCGGCGCCGATTACCCGCGCCTGCGCCAGACGCCGCTGCAATGGCCGTGCGAGCCGGGCCGCGGCGACGACCGCAACCCGGTGCGCTACCTCACGCCCGACGGCCCGCGCTTTCCCAGCGACGACGGCCGCGCGCGCTTCTTCGCCCGGCCGCACATGGTCCCCGCCGAGTTGCCCGACGATGACTTCCCGCTGGTGCTCAACACCGGCCGCGTGCAGCACCAGTGGCACACCCTGACCAAGACCGGCAAGGTCGCCAGCCTCAACAAGCTCAACCCCGGGCCCTTCGTTGAGGTGCACCCCGAGGACGCCGCGCGCCTGGGCATCGCCGAGCGCGACCAGGTGCGCCTGCAAACCCGCCGCGGCCACGCGGTGCTGCCAGCGCGGGTCAGCGACCGGGTGCTGCCGGGCAACCTGTTCGCGCCGTTCCACTGGAATGATCTGTACGGCGACGACCTGGCCGTCAACGCCATGACCAGCGACGCCGTCGACCCGGTGTCGTGGCAGCCGGAGTTCAAGTTCAGCGCCGTGACCCTGAGCCGGGTCAGCGGTGCCTTGATACCCACGGTCGAAGCCGATGCTTGCCAGCCTGACGCGGTGGTGCCCGAGCAGTGGGTGCTGTGGGCCTCCCAGACCGGGAACGCCGAGGCCTTGGCCAGCCTCTGCGGTGAGCAGTTGCGGGGTGCGGGCCTGCAGGTGCAGGTCAACTGCATGGACGAAGTCAGCCTGCCGCAATTGCGCCAGGCGCGCAGCGTGCTGTTGATCACCAGTACCTTTGGCGACGGTGACGCGCCGGACAACGGCAGTGGGCTATGGGCCGCATTGCAGGAGGGGGGCGCCGAGCAGCTGGCCGGGGTGCGCTATTCGGTCCTGGCCTTGGGCGACAGCAGCTACGAGCAGTTTTGCGGCTTCGGTCGCAAACTCGATGCCCGCCTGCAACACCTGGGTGCCACCGCGCTGGTGCCGCGCATGGACTGCGAGCCCGACTACCAGGAACTGGCCGAGCAGTGGCTGGGCCAGATCAACCTGGCGCTGACGGGCACTGCGCCAGTCCGGCCTGCGGTGGCCAGGGACTACAGCGGCTACAGCCGCCAGCGCCCCTGCCAGGTGCGCATCAAGCACAACCGCCTGCTCAACGCGGCGGGCGCGGAGAAGGAAACCCGGCAGATCGTCTTCGATCTGAGCGACACCGGCCTGCAGTACCAGGCCGGCGACGCCCTGGGCGTGTGGCCCACCAACTGCCTGACCCTGGTAGAGGAACTGCTCGCCGCCCTGGGCCTGGACAGCAGCCAGCACGTGCAGGTGCCCGACCAGGGCGAGATGGCCCTGGCCCAGGCGCTGCACAAACATTACGAGATCACCCGCATCACCCCCGCCTGGTTGGCGCTGGTGGCCGAGCGCAGCGGCAGCCCGCGGCTGGCCGAGTTGCTGGCGGCGGATAACAAGGAAGGCTTGAACCAGTGGCTATGGGGCCGGCAGCTGCTCGACCTGCTGGACGAATTCCCCACCGAAGTCAGTACCGATGAATTGCTGGGCCTGCTCAAACCGCTGCAACCACGGCTGTACTCCATCAGCTCCAGCGCCCAGGCCACGCCCAACGAGGTGCACCTCACGGTGTCCACCGTGCGCTACCGCCACAACGACCGCGCACGCAGCGGGGTGTGCTCGGCGTTCCTCGCCGACCGCGCCAGCAACGGCCTGGTGTCGATTTTCGTGCAGCCGTCCAAACACTTCAAAGTGCCCGCCGACCCCGCCGCGCCGATGATCATGGTCGGCCCCGGCACCGGCGTCGCGCCGTTCCGCGCCTTCTTGCAGGAGCGCCAGGCCAGTGGCGCCAGCGGCCCCAATTGGCTGCTGTTCGGCGAGCAGCGCCAGGCCACCGATTTCTACTACCGCGACGAGCTGGAGAGCTGGTTGCAGCAGGGCCACCTGCAACGCCTGGACACGGCTTTTTCCCGCGACCAGGCGCAGAAGGTCTACGTGCAGCAGCGCATGCTGGAACAGGGCGCGCAGTTGTGGGCGTGGCTGCAGCAGGGCGCGCACTTCTACGTGTGCGGCGACGCCAGCCGCATGGCCAAGGACGTCGACACGGCGCTGAAGGCGGTGATCGCCGAGCATGGCGGCGTGGACGCCGAGGCGTACGTGGCGCAGATGAGCAAGGCCAAGCGCTACCTGCGCGATGTGTACTGAAACGAGGCACAGCGCAGGTTTTCGCACCAACCTGGCCCCGTAGCCGCTGCCGCCAGGCTGCGCTGGCCGGTATTGCAACCTGGATTTTGTGGGCGTACGCGGCAGCGCTACGGGTTAAACCCCGTGTTGGCATGCAACCTGCTTCGAGACTATCAGCCCACCCGCGTTCAACGGCGATCGCACCCAGGGGCACCCCACACAGATACCAGGCAAAGGCGCCTGGAGCTTAACGGCTCCAGGCGTCTTTTTTTTGTTCGAGGAAAACCTGCATGAACGCATTCATGACGCTCAAGCCGCGCCCGCAACTGATCATCGTCGGCAACGGCATGGTCGGCCACCACTGTGTCGAGCAACTGATTGAGCGCGGGGCCCTGGCGCAGTTCCAGGTGCGGGTGTTCGGCGAAGAGCGCCAGCGCGCCTACGACCGCGTGCACCTGTCCGAGTACTTCGGCGGCAAGGACGCCGAGGCGCTGGCCCTGGGCGATGCCACCCTGTACGCCGACCACGGCGTGCAGCTGCACCTGGACGAAGCGGTGCTGGAGATCGACCGGGCCAACCGCCAGGTGGTCACCGCCCAAGGCCGCTATGCCTACGACCAACTGGTGCTGGCCACCGGTTCCTACCCGTTCGTGCCGCCCATTGCCGGCTCCGAAGGCGACGCGCGGCTGGTGTACCGCACCCTCGACGACCTCGACGCCATCCGCCAGGCCGCCAGCACTGCCCGCCGTGGCGTGGTGGTGGGGGGCGGCCTGCTGGGCCTGGAGGCGGCCAACGCGCTGAAGTCCCTGGGCCTGGAAGCCCACGTGGTGGAGTTCGCCCCGCGGCTGATGCCGGTGCAACTGGACAACGACGGCGGCGCCGCCCTGCGTGCGCAGATCGAGGCCCTGGGGGTAGGCGTGCATGTGTCGCGTGCCACCCAGGCCATCGTCGCCGGCGAGGCCTATCGCTACCGCATGAACTTCGACGGTGGCGAGTTCCTGGAAACCGACCTGGTGGTGTTCTCCGCCGGCATCCGCCCCCAGGACGCCCTGGGGCGCGGCGCCGGCCTTGACGTTGCTGCGCGTGGCGGCGTGGTCGTGGATGAGCATTGCCGCACCAGCGACCCGGCGATCTTCGCCATCGGCGAATGCGCGTCCTGGAACGGCAGCGTGTTCGGCCTGGTGGCGCCTGGCTACAGCATGGCGCGCAACGTCGCGGCGCTGCTGGCGGGGCAGGGCGAGGCCACCTTCAGCGGCGCCGACATGTCCACCAAGCTCAAGCTGCTGGGCGTGGACGTGGGCTCCATCGGCGACGCCCACGCCGCCACGCCGGGTGCGAAAAGCTACCGCTTCATCGACGAGGCCAACGCCAGCTACCGGCGCCTGGTGGTGTCGCCGTGCGGCAGCAAGGTCATCGGCGCCGTGCTGGTGGGCGACAACAGCTACTACGACACGCTGCTGCAGTACGTGCAGAACGGCATCGCCCTGCCCAAGGATCCGTCCAGCCTGATCCTGCCCCTGAGCGACGGCGCCCCGGCCCTGGGCGCCGATGCCCTGCCCGACAGCGCTACCCTGTGTTCCTGCCACAACGTGACCAAGGGCGCGGTGTGCGCGGCCATCGACAGCGGCTGCGGCGACCTGCCCAGCCTGAAGGCGCAGACCAAGGCTTGCACCGGTTGCGGCGGCTGTGCGGCGCTGCTCAAGCAGGTGTTCGAGCACGAGCTGATCGCCCGCGGCGTGGCTGTGGACAAGAGCCTATGCGAGCACTTCGCCTACACCCGCCAGGAACTGTATGCGCTGGCGCGGGTGGGCGATATCCACAGCTTCGAGGAGTTGCTGGCGCGCCACGGCCGTGGCCACGTGGGCTGCGATATCTGCAAGCCCACCGTCGGCAACATCCTCGCCTCGTGCTGGAACCAGCCGATCATGGACCCGTCGCTGGCGCCGCTGCAGGACACCAACGACACCTTCATGGCCAACATGCAGAAGAACGGCACCTACTCGGTGGTGCCACGCATTCCCGGGGGCGAGATCACCCCGGACAAGCTGATCGCCATCGGCGCGGTGGCGAAGAAATACGACCTGTACACCAAGATCACCGGCGGCCAGCGCATCGACCTGTTCGGCGCCCAGCTGCACCAATTGCCCGACATCTGGGGCGAGCTGATCGACGCCGGCTTCGAGACCGGCCACGCCTACGGCAAGAGCACGCGCACGGTGAAAAGCTGCGTGGGCAGCACCTGGTGCCGCTACGGCGTGCAGGACAGCGTGAAGATGGCGCTGTTCATCGAGGACCGCTACAAGGGCCTGCGCTCGCCGCACAAGCTCAAGTTCGCGGTGTCGGGCTGCACCCGCGAGTGCGCCGAGGCGCAGAGCAAGGATGTGGGCGTGATCGCCACCGAGAAGGGCTGGAACCTGTACATCAGCGGCAACGGCGGCATGCGCCCGCGCCACGCCGAGCTGTTCGCCACTGACCTGGACGACGCCACGCTGATCCGCTACATCGACCGCTTCCTGATGTTCTACATCCGCACCGCCGACAAGCTGCAGCGCACCTCGGTGTGGCGCGAGAGCCTGGAAGGCGGCCTGGACTACCTCAAACAGGTGATCATCGACGACAGCCTGGGCCTGGGCGCCGAGCTGGAAGCGCAGATGCAGCACGTGGTCGACCGCTACGAATGCGAGTGGGCCAACGCCCTGAAAGACCCGGAGAAGCTCAAGCGCTTCCGCACCTTCGTCAACGACCGCCGCGACGACCCCGGCGTGCACTTCGTCAAGGAGCGCGGCCAGCGCCGGCCCGCCACCCACCATGAACTGAAACTGATCCCGCTCGCCGAGGAGGCCCTGTGATGAACAACGCCCATCAAACTGTGCAAGCCCAGGCCTGGCGGCCGGTGTGCCAGCGCCGCGACCTGGTGGCCAACAGCGGCGTGGTGGTGTGGCTGGACGGCGCCCAGGTGGCGCTGTTCTACCTGCCCGACGCCCCGGACGGCCAGGTGCTGCACGCCATCGACAACCACGACCCGCGCTCGGGCGCCAACGTGATCGGCCGCGGCATCGTCGGCCAGCTCAAGGGCCAGCTGGTGGTGGCGGCGCCGCTGTACAAGCAGCATTACGCCCTGGCGGACGGCCATTGCCTGGAAGAACCCGGCGAGCGCTTGCGTACCTGGCCTGTGCGGCTGGTGGGTGATGAAGTCCAGATAGCCGCGTGATATATGTGGGAGCTGGCTTGCCAGCGAGCTTTTTGTTGCCCCCCAAAGCTCGCTGGCAAGCCAGCTCCCACAAGAGCGGTGTAACATCGTCGCCATGAACCTCGACACCCGCATCAAATTCCGCCACCTGCTGTGCTTTCTCGAAATCGCCCGCCAGGGCAGTTTCGCCAAGGCCGCCGACGCCGTTGCCATCAGCCAGCCGGCCATCTCCAAGACCCTCAAGGAGCTGGAAGACCTGCTGCAGACCCGCCTGTTCGACCGCGACAAGAGCGGCGTCGAGCTGACCCCCGCCGGCGTGCGCTTCATGCGCTACGCCGCGCCCTGTGTGCAGGCCCTGCGCGACGGCGTGAGCACCTTGCGCAGCGAGCAGCACGAGGCGCCGCAGGTGAAGGTGGGCGTGCTGTCCACCGTGGAAAGCCGGTTGATGCCCGAGGTGTTGTGCCGCCTCAACGAGCGCCACGCCGCCCTGGTGGTCAGCGTGGCCACCGGCCCCGGCGCGCACCTGCTGGCGCAGCTGCACGTGGGCGAGCTGGACCTGGTGATCGGGCGCATGACCGACAACCCGCAAATCCAGGGCCTGATGTTCGAGCACCTGTACAGCGAGGCCATGACCCTGGTGGTGCGCCCCGGCCACCCGCTGCTGGGCGAGGTGCCCACCGACCGCGGCAAGGTCAACCGCTACCCGCTGGTGCTGCCGCTGGCCGGCACCACCATCCGCAAGCACGCCGACAGCCTGTTCGTGCAGTGCGCCATCGAGCCGGCTGCCCAGCGCCTGGAAACCCTGTCGCCGACCCTCAGCCGCCGCTACGTGCTCAGCAGCGACGCCATCTGGGTGGCCCCGCGCGACGCAGTGCTGCTGGACATCCGCCAGGGCGAACTGTTCGAGCTGGACCTGGGCGTGCGCGAGCCCGGCGGCTCGGTGGGCATCTGCAGCAACGCCTCGCTGGCGCTGTCGCTGCCGGCGCAGTGGCTGTGCGATGTGGTGCGCGAGGTGGCGGCCAGTTATCGCGAAGCCTGAATGTAAGATTTTGGTAAGGTTTGCCATCATTCAGATGAAACCCTTTAAACACCTGAACTTATCTGTATTTTCCGGCTCTCATGCCGGTAGCCATTGGTCGTGGCCGCCTGATAAGCTCGCGGCTTTACTCGATTGCCCATTTGGCGCATGAACAAGGAAATAGCATGAAACAGCATCGGTTGGCGGCGGCGGTTGCCTTGGTCACTCTGGTACTCGCAGGTTGCGACAATCATTCCAGCGTGGAACTGAAAACCCCGGCGCAGAAAGCTTCCTACGGCATCGGCCTGAACATGGGCAAGAGCCTGGCACAGGAAGGCATGGACGATCTGGACTCCAAGGCCGTCGCCCAAGGCATCGAAGATGCTGTCGGCAAGAAACCCCAGAAGCTTAAGGACGACGAACTGGTCGAAGCCTTCGCTGCGCTGCAGAAGCGTGCCGAAGAGCGCATGACCAAGATGAACGCCGAAGCTGAAGCGACCGGCAAGAAATTCCTCGAAGAGAACGGCAAGAAGGAAGGCGTGGTCACTACCGCTTCCGGCCTGCAGTACCAGATCATCAAGAAAGCCGACGGCCCACAGCCCAAGCCGACTGATGTGGTGACTGTCCACTACGAAGGCAAGCTGACCGACGGCACCGTCTTCGACAGCTCCATCGAGCGTGGTAGCCCAATCGACCTGCCAGTGAGTGGCGTGATCCCTGGTTGGGTCGAAGGCCTGCAACTGATGCACGTTGGCGAGAAGATCAAGCTGTTCATCCCGGCTGACCTGGCCTACGGTGCCCAGAGCCCAAGCCCGAAAATCCCGGCCAACTCGGTGCTGGTATTCGACCTGGAACTGCTGGCCATCAAGGATCCGGCCAAGGCCGACCAGGCGCCTGCCGCCGCTGACGCCGACAAGGCTGACGCTGCTGATGGCGACAAGGCCGACAAGGCTGCTTCGAAGTAATTCGCAGCCTTGCGCACAAAAACGCCCCGCCTTGCGGGGCGTTTTTTTTTGCCCGCGCACATTTTCAACGTAGCCGCTGCCGTAGGCTGCGCTGGCCTTCTGCCTCGCTGAAGATTCACGGGGCACACGCTGGCCAGCGCAGCCTACGGCAGCGGCTACGGTAGGATTGAACCTGCTGGATGGCTGAACAGTCTCAAGAAGGTGTCAGGCGCAAACGATTTACCTCAACGTCTCAAAGTGTGTAAAAAACGCCCGATCTAAGCGCAAGCCTTGAAAAACCTGGCTTTGCGCCATTAAAACGGCCGCTGTTCACAAGGTTATCCACAATAACTGTGGATAACCCTGCCACCCTGTTTCCCCCGGAGGGGCGATGAAAGCACCCTGGAGTTTTGCCCGTTTCCTGCCCTTGGCCGAGCGCCTGCTCAACCGCGGCAAACTGCCGGCCCTGATCTTCGCCGTGGTGCGCAAGAGCCAGGGCACGGCAGGGCGTTTCAGCGAGTTGAAGGCCAACGTGCGGCTGTTGCAGGCGCTGTGCCTGGCCTACTGGCGCGGCGAGTACCGCGCCATCAACCCGCGCTCGCTGGTGATGATCGTCGCCGGCCTGCTGTACTTCGTCAGCCCCATCGACGCCATCCCCGACTGGATACCGGGCATCGGCCTGCTCGACGACATTGCCGTGCTGGCCTGGGTGGTCAACAGCCTGGAGAAGGAACTGGCCGCCTTCAAGGCCTGGCGCGACAGCCTGCGCCCCGAGAAGCTGCGGGTGGTGGAGCGCCTGCCGGCCAGCCCGCGCGCCTTGCAACTTGAACACAACAGCGGCGAAAAACCGACTATGTAAGCAAGTTGAAATAGAAAATCCCGTTACGACCCTGCTGCTGTTACTATATTTGGCATAAGGATTATGCCTACAGATTACATATGGTGATCCTACAGGGGGTTGTAATGGGTGTTCAGGTCATCAGTCGCGATGGCAAGCCGGAATATGCCGTGCTGCCGTGGGAGCAATACCAGGCGTTGCTGGCCGCCGCCGGGCAACCCGTTGCCCCGGCGCCCAGCGTCGAGGCGCCAGCGCCGCAGGTAGCCGAGCAGGCTGCGCCGGCGTTTTCGCGCCTGGGCGAACTGCGTGAAGCCAAGGGCCTGGCCCTGGACCAGCTGGCGCGCACCGTGGGCATCAGCCCGTCCTACCTGGCCATGATCGAGTCTGGCCAGCGCGAACCCGACGCCGCCATTCGACGAAGCCTGGCGTGGGAGCTGGGGGTTCCCGGCTGGGGAGAGCCGACGTGAGCGTGCGCATCAGCCGCCAGCAGTGGGATGGCCTGCTGAACGAGCTGGACCATGCCCGCCGCCAGCGCCACCTGCTGACTTACCGCGCCTTGCTTGAGCGCCTGCAACTGCCCAGCCCGGCCATGCAGACGCTGACCGCTGCCCTTGAGTACCTGGCCGTGATCGACGCCCGCGCCGAGCAGCCGTTGCGCAGCTCGCTGGTGATCAGCCAGGGCGCCAGCCGCCTGCCGCGCACCGGGTTCTTCGAATGCGTGGAGCGCCTGGGGCGTTTTTCCGGGCCGTCCGATGGTGTTGCCGCCGCCTCCTGGCACGCCTCGGAAGTGGTGCGGGTGTTCGAATTCAGCTACCCGGAAGAATGCACATCGTGAACAAAACGCTGTGGCTGCTCCGCGCGCGGATCAGTTACTGGGTGGCTCGCCAACTGTTTCACTGGCCTTGGTTCGTGCGCCAGCCGCAAGGTTGGGCGTGGCTGGAAGGGCAATTTTCGCGCATGGCCAACCTGGGCGACGTCAACGCCATGGGCTTCTACGGCCATATCCTGATGTTCCGTGGCAAGGGCCTGGCAGCCCGCGACGAGGGCCAGCGCCTGCTGCGCCTGGCGGCCGAACGCGGCGACGCGCGGGCGGCGTACCAGATGGGCGTGATCAGCCTGGCGGGCACCTTGCGCAGCGCCCCGGATGGGGTAGCCGCGGTGCACTGGTGGGAGATGGCCCTGGCCGGCGGTCACCCGCTGGCGGCGTTCAAGTTGGCGCAGCTGTACCGCCAGGGTGGCCCGGGGCTGGCGCCAGACCCTGAGCGGGCGGCGCGCTACGAAGCACCTCGGGGCTGAGGGTGTCGAGTACCTGGATGCTGTAGCCGGGCACCACCTTGGCCTGGTGCTTGGCCTGGGACGCCAGCTCGGCCAGCAGGCTGGCATCCAGCTCGGCGCAGGCTTCAGGGTGCAAATGCACCACGCCGATGGACAGTGACAGCAGCGCGAACTCCTGCCGTTGGCCCTGGCGGTTGTGGGCCACGAAACAGCCTTCCTCCAGGTGCTCGGCGCGGTAGAAACGCCGGCACTGGGCCTGGAAGTCCTCCAGCAGCTGGTTCAATCGTTTGCGCCAGTCAGGCGAGTTCAGCACCAACATGAAATCATCGCCGCCTATGTGCCCGACGAAGTCGCGCGCCGGGTCCACGCGCTCGTTCAGGCATTGGGCCAGGCACAGCAACACCTCATCGCCACGGCCGTAGCCGTAGATATCGTTGAAGGGCTTGAAACTGTCGATGTCCACGTAGCAGATGGCCGCCTCGCGGCCTTGCTGCAGCACCCGGGTCAGGCACTGCTGGATCGGCACGTTGCCCGGCAGCAGGGTCAGCGGGTTGGCGTGGCGGGCCTGCTGGATCTTCATTTCGGTGATCAGCTTGAGCACGTCGATCACCCGCCCCAGGCCCAGGTAGCGGCCGTCCAGGGTAATGATGAAATCTTCTTCCATGCGTTGCCGGGCGCGGCTGGTGAGCAGGCGGCTGACCTGCTGAAGAGACTGGCTGACCTCCACCGCCAGGAAGTCCTCGCTCATCAGCCGGCTGATGGGCTTGCGCGCGAACAGTTCGGTGGCGTAGGGCTTGAGCAGCGCCTCGGACAACGAGTGCCGGTGGACGATGCCGCAGGGCTGCTGCTGGGCGTCCAGCACCGCCAGGCTGTTGAGGTTGGCCTGGCTGCGAAACGCCTCCAGCACCGCGGCGGTGGGCATGTCCTGCTGCACCGCCAGCTGTTCGATCAGCAGCGCACTGAGGTCGCTGCCTTCATCGGCCAGGGGCATCAGGTTGCTGTCCAGCTTCGGCAACAGCACCCGCGCGTCGTGGGGCGGATGTTCCTGGGGGCGGGCCAGCAGGTAGCCCTGCACCAGGTCCACGCCCATTTCCGCCAGCACGGTCAGCTCCTCGGGCAGTTCGATGCCCTCGGCGATCACCTGGGCGCGCGAAGCCTTGGCGATCTGCAGGATGGAGCCGACGAACTCGCGCTTGAGCGCGTCCTGGTGGATGCCGTCGATGAAGTGCCGGTCGATCTTCACGTAGTCGGGGCGCAGTTCCGACCACAGGCGCAGGCTCGAATAGCCGGCGCCCAGGTCGTCCAGGGCAATCGAAAAGCCCATGGCGCGGTAGTGGTGCAGGGCGTTGTACAGCAGCTGGAAATCGTCGGTGGGGGTCTGCTCGGTCAGCTCGATGACCACGTCGCTGGGCGGGATGCCGTGGGCCTGCAGCAGCTTGAGGGTCATGCCTGGCTGGTGGCTGGGTTCGAGCAGCGACTCGGGCGACACGTTGAGGAACAGCTTGCCCGCCAGCTTCTGCTCGCTGAAGCCCCGGCAGGCGGTTTCCCGGCAGGCGATCTCCAGCTCGCTGAGGCGCCCGGCCTGGCGCGCCACGGCGAACAGGTTGATGGGCGAGTGCAGGGCGCTGTTCGACGGCCCGCGGCTGAGCGCCTCATACCCCAGGATGCGCCGCTCCGACAGCGAGACGATGGGCTGGAACAGGGTATGCAGGTTGCCCTGGGCCAGGATGGTGGCCAATGCGCCCAGCTGTTCGGTGATGGTCATGAATATTGCAACCTTGTGGGAGCTGGCTTGCCAGCGAGCTTTTGAGGGGGCAATTAAAAGCTCGCTGGCGAGCCAGCTCCCACAAAAAAGGCTGGGCACCTCTTACAGTGCCCAGCCCCTTATTTCACGACAGCTGGATGACCATTTGATGACAATTGGCCATCATTTCATCAATGCTTGGCAACCGTCGAGTTCAGCTTCAGGTAGTCCAGCAGGATGCGACCGGTCTCGGCCAGGTAGGCGTCGTCCTCAGGCTTGGTCTTGTCCGGCTCGGCCGCCAGGGCGTCCTCGTCTTCTTTCTTCATCTCTTTGAGCGGCGCTTCGCCCTTGGCCTTGCGACGGGCGTTTTCCAGCGCCAGCTGCTTGGCTTCGATGTCGGCGTGCTGGGCACGGCGGTCGGCTTCATTGAGGCTGACGGTCTTCTCGCTCATCAGCTTCTCGGCCAGCGCCAGGCGGTCGCGAATGTAGATGAACTCGGCGTCCTTGTCGGTGCGCGCGTCGTGGTCAGCTTTCAGCTGGGCAATGAACGGCTTGAACGGGTCGACCGCAGGCTTGATCGAAGGACGGATGGTGTCCCACGGCATGGCCTCTGGCAGGGCGCTCTCGCCAATTTCCTTGGTGTCGATGATCGACGGGAAGGCCACGTCAGGCAGTACGCCCTGGTGCTGGGTGCTCTGGCCGGAAACACGGTAGAACTTGGCCAGGGTCAGCTTCAGTTCGCCATGGTTCAGCGGCTGGATGGTCTGCACGGTGCCCTTGCCGAAGGTCTGGCCGCCGACGATCAACGCGCGGTGGTAGTCCTGCATGGCGCCGGCGAAGATCTCCGAGGCCGAGGCCGACAGGCGGTTCACCAGCAAGGCCATCGGGCCTTTGTAGAAGGCGCCCGGGTTCTCGTCTTCCAGCACGTCGACACGGCCGTCGGCATTACGCACCAGCACCGTTGGCCCTTTCTCGATGAACAGGCTGGTCAGTTCGGTGGCTTCCTGCAGCGAGCCGCCGCCGTTGTTGCGCAGGTCGATGACCACGCCGTCGACGTTCTCTTTCTGCAGCTCGGTCAGCAGTTTCTTCACGTCGCGGGTCGTGGACTTGTAGTCCGGGTCGCCGGCGCGGAAGGCCTTGAAATCGAGGTAGAAGGCCGGGATGTCGATGACGCCCAGCTTGTATTCCTTGCCGTTCTCGGTGAGGTGCAGGATGGATTTCTTCGCCGCCTGCTCTTCGAGTTTCACCGCTTCACGGGTGATGGAAACGATCTTGCTGGTCTGGTCGTTCGGCGCATTGGTGTGCGGGATCACTTCCAGGCGCACCACGGAGCCCTTGGCGCCGCGGATCAGCTTGACCACTTCGTCGAGGCGCCAGCCCACCACGTCGACCATTTCCTTGTCGCCCTGGGCGACGCCGATGATCTTGTCGGACGGGGCGATCTGCTTGGTCTTGTCGGCCGGGCCGGCAGGTACCAGGCGCACTACCTTGACCTGGTCGTTGTCGCTTTGCAGCACGGCGCCGATACCTTCGAGCGACAGGCTCATGTTGATATCGAAGTTTTCCGCGCTGTCGGGCGACAGGTAGTTGGTGTGCGGGTCATACGACTGGGCGAAGGTGTTGATGTACGCCTGGAAGATGTCCTCGCTGCGGGTCTGGTCCAGGCGCGCCAGCTGGTTCTTGTAGCGCTTGGTCAGGGTGTCCTGGATCTGCTTGTTGTCCTTGCCGGCGATCTTCATGCGCAGGACTTCGTCCATCACGCGCTTGCGCCACAGGTTGTCCAGGTCCGCCTCGGTGGTGATCCACGGGGCGTCCTTGCGGTCCACGGCCAGGGTCTCGTGGCCGGTGAAGTCCATCTTGTCGACGCCTTTGCCCAGTTCGGCCAGGGCGAAGTCCAGGCGCGATTTCACCCGGTCAAGGTAGCGCTTGTAGATGGTGAAGCCTGGGTCCAGGTCACCGCTCTTGAGGAAGTCGTCGAACTGCGTCTTCCACTTGTCGAACTCGGTGATGTCGCTGGCCAGGAAGTAGCTGCGCGAGGGATCCAGCAGCTTGAGGTAGCTGTCGTAGATGATCACCGAACGCTTGTCGTCCAGCGGCGGCTTGCTGTAGTGATGGCGCTTGAGCAGCTCGACGATGTTGAGGCTGGCGATCACCTCGTCACGGTCAGGCTGAAGGTTATCCCAGCTGTTGGCTGCGAAGGTGCGGGCGGACATCGACAGAGCGCCGAGGCCGATGCACAGTGCAAGGGCGGAGCTGGGCAGTAGATGCTTCATGCTGATTCGACGTGGGGACAATTGATCACGCATATTAGGCCGTCTTTGAATTCGCCGGTTTCATTGAAACCGGTCGCATAATGCAACAAGCCCGGCGCCTAGGCACCGGGCTCAGTCATGAGTCAACTATGGAGGCACTGTGAAGGCATTGCAAGGCGTTGAAGGACATGTGGAGTGGGTAGACCATCCGAGCGCGGTTTGCGACGTGGGTCAAGTGAAAATTCAGACAGCTGCCGCCGGCCTCAATCGTGCCGACCTGTTGCAGCGTGCCGGCCTCTATCCGCCACCGCCGGGTGCCAGCCAGGTGCTGGGCCTGGAATGCGCCGGCGTGATCAGCGAAGTGGGCCCCGGCTCGTCCTGGCAGGTGGGCGACCGGGTGTGCACGTTGCTGGCCGGTGGCGGCATGGCCGAGGAAGTGGTGGTCGACGGCCGTCACGTGCTGCCGGTGCCGGCGGGCCTGTCGCTGATCGAGGCGGCGGCCATTCCCGAGGTGTACGCCACGGTGTGGCTGAACCTGTTCCAGCTGGCGGCGCTCAAGCCCGGTGAAAAGGTGCTGCTGCACGCCGGTGCCAGCGGCATCGGCTCGGCGGCCATCCAGCTGTGCAAGGCGTTCGGCAACCCCACCTGGGTCAGCGTCGGCTCGGCCGAGCGCCTGGCCTACTGCGAGGCGCTGGGCGCCCAGGGCGGCGTGGTGCGTGGCGATGGCCTGGACGCGCTGAGCGACTTCGGCCCGTTCGATGTGATCCTGGATCCGGTGGGCGCCAATTACGCCGACCTGAACCTTAAGGTGGCGGCGGTGGACGCGCGCTGGGTGCTGATCGGCCTGATGGGCGGCACCAAGGCCAACATCGACCTGGGCAAGGTGCTGGGCAAGCGCGTGCAGATGCTGGGTTCGACCCTGCGCAGCCGCAGCGACCAGTTCAAGGCGGATTTGCTCAGCGACTTGGGTCAGCACGTGTGGCCGCTGTTCGAGGAAGGGCGCCTGAAGCCACAGGTGGCGCGGACCTTCCCGGTGCGTGATGCCGAGGCGGCGTTCGCCGAATTGGCCAGCAACCAGGTGTCGGGCAAGGTGGTGTTGATCGTCGATCCGTCCTTGGTGTGAGGTGGCATTGGACGCGGCCTGCGGCCGCTGCTACGCAGATCCGATTTATGGCGTATACGTATTCGCGTAGCAGCGGCCGCAGGCCGCGTCCAGGTCCCGTCAACGTTCGCGCAACGCCTCCGTGCGTGCCTTCAACACCGGCTTCAGCAGGTAGTCGAGCACGCTCTTCTCGCCGGTGATGATGTCTACCGTCGCCGTCATCCCCGGGATGATCACCAGCGGCTTGGCGTCGCCCCCCAGGTGGTTGGCGTCGGTGCGCACCTGAATCAGGTAGAAGCTGTTGCCCTTGTCGTCGGTGATGGTGTCGGCGCTGATCAGTTCCAGCTTGGCCTTCAGGCCGCCGTAGATGGTGTAGTCATAGGCGCTGAACTTGACCATGGCCGGCTGGCCGGGGTGCAGGAACGCCACGTCCTGGGGCCGCACCTTGGCCTCGATCAGCAGGTTGTCTTCCAGCGGCACGATCTCGACCATGTCGCTGCCCGGCTGCACCACGCCGCCGATGGTGTTGACCTTCAGCGTCTTGATGATGCCGCGCACCGGCGACACCACCGTGGTGCGGCTGACGCGGTCGTCGATGGCGATGCTGGTGGCGGTGATTTTCGACAGGTCGGTGCGCTTGGCGTTGAGGTCCTTGGAGGCGTCGGAGCGGAATTGCTGGTTCGACTCGTTCATCTTGCTCTTGATCTCGTTGATCGCCGCTTCGGCCCGGGGAATCGCCAGGGTGGTGGCGTCCATCTGCCCGCGGGCTTCCACCGCGCTGCGCTTGAGCCGCAGGATTTCCACCGGCGAGATGGCCCCGGTGCCCACCAGCGGCGTCGACATGTTCAGTTCCTGCTGCAGCAGCCCCAGGCTTGAGCGGTACTGATCCTGCTTGGAGCGGAACTCCGCCAGTTCCTGGGTCTTCTGCCGCAGTTGCTCGCTGAGGGTCTGCTGCTCGCTGGCCAGGCGGCGCTGGCGCGACTGGTACAGGCCCATCTCGTCCTCGGCCACTTGCGGGGCCTTTTTGCGCACCTCATCGGAGACCACGAACGGCTTGCCATCTGCCTCGGCGGACAGCCGTTCGACCTGGGCCATCAGCGCGTAGCGGTCGGCCTCGCTCTCGCCCTTGTTGGACAGGAAGCGCGTGTCGTCCAGGCGCAGCAGGGTGTCGCCCTTGTTCACCACCTGGCCTTCGCGCACGTAGATCTCGGTGACGATGCCGCCCTCCAGGTTCTGGATGACCTGCACCTTGCTGGACGGAATGGCCTTGCCTTCGCCCATGGTGACTTCCTGCAGTACGGCGAACTTGGCCCAGATCAACGCCGCCAGCAGCAGGGCGGCGCACAGCCACACGGTAATGCGCGTGAGCCGGGGTGAATCTTGCAGCGCCGCGCTGGCAAGCTCGGGCATGAACTCGCTCTCGGCGGTCTTGCCGAAGCTGCTGAAATAGCCGCGCAGGCCTTGGGAAGCTGACATCAATACCACTCCTAAACAGGCGTCTGGCCAACGCGGCCTTTGCGCAGGGCTTCGATCACCGCGTCCTTGGGCCCGTCGGCGACGATGCGGCCGTTGTCCAGCACCACCAGGCGGTCAACCAGGCTGAGCATGGAGGTGCGGTGGGTGACCAGCAGCAGCGTCTTGCCGCCCACCCAGTTGTGCAGGCGCAGGCGCAGGGCGTCCTCGCTGGCGTTGTCCATGTGGCTGGTGGGCTCGTCGAGCACCATGATCGGCGGGTCCAGCAGCAGCGAGCGGGCCAGCAGCACGGCCTGGCGCTGGCCACCGCTGAGCAGTTGGCCGCGCTCGCCCACCGGGCGGTCGAAACCTTGCGGGTGCTGGCGGGCCAGCTCGGTGACGCCGGTCATCTCGGCCACTTCCAGCATGCGCGCGTCGCTGACGTAGCGGGCGCCCATGGTCAGGTTGTCGCGCAGGCTGCCGGCCAGCAGCGGCAGGTCGTGGGCCACGTATCCGATCTGCTGGCGCAGGTCGGCCACGTCCAGTTGCCGCAGGTCGAGGTTGTCCAGCAGGATCTGGCCTTCCTCGGGTTCGTAGAAGCCCATCACCAGCCGCGCCAGGGTGCTTTTGCCCGAGCCGCTGCGGCCGATGATGCCGATGCGCTCGCCGGCGCGCATGCTGAAGCTGACGTTGCCCAGCGCCGGGGCGTTCTGGTTGGCGTAGCGGAAGGTCACCTGGCTGACGGCCAGGGCGCCCTGCAGTTGCGTGCGTTCCAGCGGCCGCTGGCGTGGGTCGCGTTCCTGGGGCAGGGCCATCAGCGCGTCGGTGCTGACCATGGTCAGCTGCGCCTGCTGGTAGCGGGTGATCAGCCCGGCGATCTGGCCCAGGGGCGCCAGCACGCGGCTGCTGAGCATGTAGCTGGCCACCAGGGCACCGACGCTGAGGTTGCCGGCGATGATGGTGTACACGCCGGCGACGATCACTGCCATGCCGGCGAACTGCTGGATGAACAGCGTGCCGTTGGTGGCCAACGCCGCCAGGTTGCGGGCGTGGCTGTCCAGGCGGGTGAGGGCGCCGTGGGTGGACTCCCACTGGTACTGGCGCTCGCTCTCGGCGCTGCAGGCCTTGATGCTTTCCAGGCCGCTGAGGGTTTCGATCAGCAGCGCCTGGCGCTCGGCGCCCAGGGCCAGGCTCTTCTGCACGGTGTCGCGCAGCTTGGCCTGGATGATCAAGGCGAAGCCGATGGTCAGCGGGAAGGCGACGATGGGCACCAGCACCAGCCAGCCGCCCAGCAGGCCGATCACCGCCAGCATCAGCACGGCGAAGGGCAGGTCGATGATGCTGGTCAGGGTCACGGCGGTGAGGAATTCACGCAGGCCCTGGAAGTCATGGATGCTCTGGGCGAAACCACCGATGGTGGCCGGCTTGGCCTTCATGGCCATGCCGGTGATGCGCTCGAACAGGGTCGCGGAGAGAATCAGGTCGGTCTTCTTGCCGGCGGTGTCCAGCAGGTGCGCGCGCAGCACCCGCAGCACCAGTTCGAACAGCGTGCCCACCAGCAAGCCGATGGCCAGCACCCACAGGGTGGAGGTGGCCTGGTTGGGCACCACGCGGTCGTAGGTCTGCATCACGAACAGCGGCACCATCAGGCCCAGCAGGTTGATCATCAGGCTGGCCAGGATCGCATCGCTGTACAGCCAGCGCGACAGTTTCAGGGTGTCGCGAAACCAGGCATGCACCCGCGGCATCAGCGGCTGGCGCAGGTCTTCCAGTTCGTGGCGCGGCCGTGCGAACAGGGCCTCGCCGGTGTACTCGGCGGCCAGTTCCTCCTGGCTCACCCATTGCTCGCCGCCTTCGGCCTCGCTGGGCAGGATCAGCGCGCGGCCGTCCTCGCCCAGGCGGCGCAGCACGGCGCAGCGGCCGCCCTTGAGCATCAGCAGCACCGGCAGGTTGAGCGCCGAGATAGCGCCCAGTTCGCGGCGCAGCAGGCGCGCCGACAGGCTGGCCCGGGCCGCGGCGCGGGGCAGCAGTTCCAGGCTCATGCGCTGTTGCGCCAGGGGCAGGCCGGCGCTCAGGCTGGCGCGGCTGACGGCACAGCCGTGCAGCTTGCACAGGATCAGCAAACCGTCCAGCAGGGGGTCATCGAAACTCAGGCGCGGGTCCGTTGCCGGCCCCGCAGGTTGCATGCTGGTCACGTGTGTTACTCCAAAGCCAAAAGGCAGTTACCCAAGGTGCCGTTACTTCATGTCCGGAAGGCGTGCTTCGTTCTTCACTTCCGTCTGGGCAACCGCTTCGTTGGGCAGTACCACGCGTTCTTTCTCCAGCAGCACGCCCATGTTGGCGAGCACGCGGTACATCGAGAACTCCTCGGTGTAGCGCACTTCGGTGTAGCGGCTGTTGGCGGTGTACAGCTCGTTCTCGCTGTCCAGCAGGTCGAGCAGGGTGCGTTGGCCCAGGCCGAACTGGTCCTGGTAGGCGGCGCGCACCTTGGTGGTGGTCTCGGCGTATTCACGCGCGTACGGGGTCTGGGTGTGGGCGTTGTCCATGGCATGCCAGGCCAGCGCCAGGTTCTCGTTGAGCATGCGCAGGGCGTTGTTGCGGATGTCCATGGCCTGGTTGATCTTGTGCGCGTCGGACTGCAGGCGGGCCTTGTCGCTGCCGCCCTTGAACAGGTTGTAGTTCATCACCACGCCGGCACGCCACTCGTTGTCGCGGCCTTGCTCGCCGGAGATGTTGTTGTTGGCGTCCACCGCCAGCTCTGCATCGAAGCGTGGGTAGAACGGCGACTTGGCCACTTCGTACTGGCTTTCGGCGGCGGCCACGTCAGCCTGGGCCGACTTCAGGTAGGGGTTGTTCTCGAGCATGGCCTGGCGCGCGGCGAGGATGTCGGTGGGCACTTCGCCACGGATGCTGGGCGGGGCTTCCAGCTCGTCGGGCATGCGCCCCACGGTGCTGAAGAAGTTGGCCTCGGCATCGGCCAGGTTGACCTGGGCGGTGTACAGGTTGTTCTCCGCCAGGGCCCGGCGGGCACGGGACTGGTCGACGTCGGCGGTGCTGCCCACGCCGCGCTCGCTGCGCAGGCCGATCTGGTCGTTGACGCGCAGGTGCGCCTGCAGGTTGTTCTTGGCCAGGGTCACCAGCTCGCGCTGCTTGAGCACGTTCAGGTAAACCTCGATGGCGCGCAGGGCCTGGGTCTCGGCGGTGCCGCGCAGGTAGTACGCGCGCGAGTTGACCACGTCCTTGGTGCGCTGCACTTCGTTGGGGGTGTTGAAGCCGTCGAACAGCATCTGCCGCAGGCGCAGCTCGGACTGGGTGTAGTTCAGGCTCTCGGGGCTGTTGCCCTCGATGGCGCGGGTGGTGGGGCTGTCGGTGCGCGCGCGCCCGTACGCGGCCACCAGGTCGACGGTGGGGTAGTAGCCCCCGCGCGCGACTTTCTCATCCTCATCTGCGGACAGGCGGTTATTCAGATTCGACTGGATTTCGGGGTGGTAGCTGATCGTGCTCTGAATCGCCTCTGTCAGCGTCATGCCTTGGGCTTGGGCGCAGGCCATCGCGATCAAGACCGCGCTGCAGATGGGGGTGTAAACGCGCATGGGGTGAATCTCCCTGAGTCTTTAAGTGGTGCAGCAATCGCCAAAAAAATGGCGAAAAATAAGGGCCAATCCGTTTCAGGCTTGTAACATGAGAGCTAAGAACATCCTTAGCGAAATCTAAGAACTTTTTTGCATAACTCTTATTCTAAAAAAAACTTATGCAGTGTTCCGATTTCGAGACATTGTTCTCTCCAGGCCACCCGCGTGACCCAGTTAAACCGGAGAGTTACGGGCGGCGAAGAAAAGTTCAACAAATTTTTGCAGCATAGGGCGGGGATGTAGCGAAGGGGAGGAAACAGGAGAAATTATGGCGACAAAAAATTGTCACCCGCAGTGCCAACGTTTATCCTGTAACTTCACTGGTACAAGTTTTCATCAAACTCTTTGAATTAATTGAAGTTTTAGTTCATGAGGAAGACTTTTTCCAGGATTAGGTAGGGCCTGAACTCTAGCGCCGGGTAGTGCTCCTTCTTGGGAGCCCTCAGCAGACTCATCAGCCACGACCACACGCGAAGCCGATAGCACTTTTTCTGCAAAACCCCATGCCCAGAGCGGCAGATGAGGAGTGCACAATGGCCACGTTGATTGGTGTAGTCAGTCAGGTAATCGGACAGGTATTTGCGATCGGCGCCGACGGCACGCGCCGCGCGGTGCATCAGGGCGACCGGCTGTTCGTCGGCGAGCAGCTGGACACGGGCGCCGATGGCGCCGTGTCGGTGCACCTGCAGAACGGCAAGGAACTGACCCTGGGGCGCGGCAGCGAAGTCACGCTCAACCAGAACATGCTGGGCGACATGGCCCCGCACGTGGCCACCCAGGAAGTCGCCGCGCCCAGCCAGGCCGAGCTGACCGACGTACAGAAAATCCAGCAAGCCATCGCCGCCGGTGCCGACCCTACCCAGGCGGCTGAAGCCACCGCCGCTGGCCCGGCTGCAGCGGGCACCCCAGCTGCGGGCGGCGAGGCCGGTGGCGGCCACAGCTTCGTGCTGCTCACCGAGACCGCCGGCGTAGTCGACCCGGTGGTGGGCTACCCCACCGCAGGCTTCAACGGCGTGCCTGACTTCGCCACGCCCCAGGTGCTGGGCGCTACCAACACCAACGCCGCGGCGCTGGTGGCGGTGGACAACGGCATCACCCTCACTGGCCTGGGCAACGGCGTCAGCGTCGACGAGGCCAACCTGGCCGACGGTTCCAACCCGCAAGCCTCGGCCCTGACCCAGGGCAGCAGCTTCACCGTCACCGCCGCCGATGGCCTCACCAGCCTGGTGGTAGGCGGCATCACCGTGATCAACAACGGCGTGGTGGTCGGCGTGGGCCAGTCCATCACCACCGGCCTGGGCAACACCCTGACCATCACCGGCTACAACCCCACCACCGGCCAGGTCAGCTACAGCTACACCCTGACCGGCCCCGATACCCAGCCAGCCGGTGGCGGCGCCAACACCGTCAGCGAGAACCTGGGCGTCAGCGCCACTGACTCCAACGGCACCACCAGCACCGGTTCGGTGACCGTGACCGTTGTCGACGACGTGCCCCAGGCAGTCAACGACAACCCCACCACCCCCGCCACCGAGCAGCACCTGGTGCTCACCGGCAACGTGCTGACCAACGACATCCAGGGCGCCGACCGCATCGCCATCACCGCCACCAGCGGCCCGATCACCGCCGGCACCTACACCGGCACCTATGGCACCCTGGTGCTGGCCAGCGATGGCAGCTACACCTACACCCTCAACGCGGCCGGCCAGGCGTTCAACAACCTGCACGGCGGTGGCAGCGGCACCGACAGCTTCACCTACACCCTCAACGATGCCGATGGCGACACCAGCACCGCGGTGCTGACGCTCAACATCAACAACATCAACGACCCGGTGACCATCACCGCACCCACCGTGGGCGGCCTCAACACCACGGTCAACGAAGCCAACCTGGACAACGGTTCGAGCCCCAACGCCGGGGCCCTGTCGCAGAATGGCCAGTTCACCGTCACCGCCCCCGATGGCCTGCAGACCCTGACCATCGGCGGCGTCGCGGTGGTCACCGGCGGCGTGGGCATCAGCTCGCCGGTCAGCATCGTCACCCAGCTGGGCACGCTGACCATCAACAGCTACAACCCCACTACCGGCGTGGTCAGCTACACCTACACCCTGACCCATGCCGACACCCACCCTGACGTCCAGGGCCCGAACACCCTCACCGACACCTTCCAGGTGGTGGCCACCGACACCGATGGCAGCACCGCCACCACCCAGCTGACCACCACCATCGTCGATGACGTGCCCCATGCCGTGGCCGACACCGCGTCGGTCACCGAAGGCGTCAAGGTCGACATCGGCAACGTCGTGGGCAACGACGCCAGCGGGGCCGATGGCTTCGGCGGCGTGGTAGGCGTGCGCGCCGGCAGCAACACCAGCACTCCCGTGGCTGGCGGCGTGGGCGTGGCCATCGAAGGCGTGTACGGCAGCCTGACCATCAACGCCGACGGCACCAGCAGCTACCAGGCCAAGGCCAACGTCGCCAACGACGGTTCGGTCACCGACACCTTCACCTATTCGATCGTCGACAAGGACGGTGATGTCAGCACCACCACCGTCACCATCACCCTCACCGACGCGGGCCTGAAGGCCACCAACGTCGATGGCGCCACCGTGTTCGAAGCCGCGCTGCCCACCGGCAGCCACCCCGACTGGACCAGCGAAGTGGGCACCGGCACCGTGGCCGGCTCGGTCACGGGCGGCGTCGGCGCACTGACCTACAGCCTGCAGGGCGCCGATGCCAACGGCAACGTCACCAGCCAGTACGGCACCTTGCACCTGAATGCCGACGGCACCTACACCTACACCCTCAACGTCGCCCCGCAAGTGTCGGGGGTGGGCACGCTGGACACCTTCACCCTGGTGACCACCGACAGCGCCGGCAACCAGGTGGAAAGCCAGGTTGCGATCAAGATTGTCGATGACGCGCCGGTGGCAGTGCCCGACACCGCCACCCTTACCGAGGGGCTTGTGGCTCAAGGCAACGTGCTGGCCAATGACGTCGGCGGCGCCGACGGCATTGCCGCGGTGATCGGCGTGCGCGTGGGCAGCGACGTTTCCACGCCTGTGACCAGCGGCGTAGGCACGGTCATCCAGGGCGCCTATGGCGAGTTGCTGATCAAGGCCGATGGCACCGCCATCTACCATGCCGATGCCAACTCGGTAGGCAGGGCGGGTGCCACCGATACCTTCACCTACTCGATCATCGACAAAGACGGCGACATCAGCACCACCACCATCACCATCAACGTCACCGACGCGGGCCTGAATGCCACCAACGTCGATGGCGCCACCGTGTTCGAAGCGGCGCTGCCCACCGGCAGCCACCCGGACTGGACCAGCGAAGTGGGCACCGGCACGGTCGCCGGTTCTGTCACTGGCGGCGTCGGTCAGTTGACCTACAGCCTGCTGGGCTCCGACGCCAACGGCAATGTCACCAGCCAGTACGGCACCCTGCACCTGAATGCCGACGGCACCTACACCTACACCCTCAACGTTGCCCCGCAAGTGCCGGGCATCGGCACCCTCGACACCTTCACCCTGGTGACCACCGACAGCGTCGGCAACCACGTTGAAAGCCAGGTGTCGATCAAGATCGTCGACGACGCCCCGGTGGCAGTGCCCGACAGCGTGTCCATCACCGAGGGCCTTGTCGCGCAAGGCAACGTGCTGGCCAATGACGTCGGTGGCGCCGACGGCATTGCCGCAGTGATCGGCGTGCGCGCCGGCAGCAACACCAACACCCCAGTCACCGGCGGCGTGGGCACGGTCATCCAGGGCACCTACGGTGAACTGCTGATCAAGGCCGATGGCACCGCCATCTACCATGCCGATGCCAACTCGGTAGGCAAGGCGGGTGCCACCGATACCTTCACCTACTCGATCATCGACAAAGACGGCGACATCGGCACCACCACCATCACCATCAACGTCACCGACGCGGGCCTGAAGGCCACCAACGTCGATGGCGCCACCGTGTTCGAAGCGGCGCTGCCCACCGGCAGCCACCCGGACTGGACCAGCGAAGTGGGCACCGGCACGGTCGCCGGTTCTGTCACTGGCGGCGTCGGTCAGTTGACCTACAGCCTGCTGGGCTCCGACGCCAACGGCAATGTCACCAGCCAGTACGGCACCCTGCACCTGAATGCCGACGGCACTTACACCTACACCCTCAACGTTGCCCCGCAAGTGCCGGGCATTGGCACCCTCGACACCTTCACCCTGGTGACCACCGACAGCGTCGGCAACCACGTTGAAAGCCAGGTGTCGATCAAGATCGTCGACGACGCCCCGGTGGCAGTGCCCGACAGCGTGTCCATCACCGAGGGCCTTGTCGCGCAAGGCAACGTGCTGGCCAACGACGTCGGTGGCGCCGACGGCATTGCCGCAGTGATCGGCGTGCGCGCCGGCAGCAACACCAACACCCCAGTCACCGGCGGCGTGGGCACGGTCATCCAGGGCACCTACGGTGAACTGCTGATCAAGGCCGATGGCACCGCCATCTACCACGCCGATGCCAACTCGGTAGGCAAGGCGGGCGCCACTGATACCTTCACCTACTCGATCATCGACAAAGACGGCGACATCAGCACCACCACCGTCACCATTAACGTCACCGATTCGGGCCTGCACGCCAAGAACGTCAACGGTGTCACCGTCTTCGAGGCCGCCCTGGACTTGAACCAGGACGGCAAGGACCTGGCGCCTGGCACCACCACCGGCAGCCACCCGGACTGGACTTCGGAAACCGCCAGCGGCACTGTGGCCGGCTCGGTGACCGGCGGCGTCGGCGCGCTGACCTACAGCCTGTACGGCTCCGACGCCAACGGCGACCTGAAGACCCAGTACGGCGTCGTTCACATGAACGCCGACGGCACCTACACCTACACCCTCACCAGCGCGCCGCAAGTGGCGGGCCTGGGCACCACCGAAACCCTGACCGTGGTGACCACCGACAGCGTCGGCAACCACGTGGCCAGCCAGCTGACCATCAAGATCGTCGACGACCAGCCGCAGGCTTACGCTGACTTCGCCCGCATCACCGAGGGCCAGACCGCCCAGGGCAACGTGCTGCAGAACGACGTGTCGGGCGCCGACGGCTTCGCCGGCGTGGTTGGCGTGCGGGCCGGCGGCCTGGACGGCAAGGCCGTCACCAGCGGCGTGGGCACTGTGATCCAGGGCCAGTACGGCGAACTGGTCATCGCCGCCGACGGCACCAGCGTGTACCACGCCAACGCCAACTCGGTCGGCCACTTTGGCGTCGACGTGTTCACCTACACCGTGGCGGACAAGGACGGTGACCTGAGCACCACCACCTTGACCATCAAGGTCGACGACGCCCACCTGAAGGCCACCAACGTCGACGGCGTCACCGTCTTCGAAGCTGCCCTGGACACCACCAAGGACGGCAACGACCTGGCCGCCGGCAACACCACCGGCAGCCACCCGGACTGGACCTCGGAAACCGCCAGCGGCACTGTGGCCGGCTCCGTGACCGGCGGCGTCGGCGCGCTGACCTACAGCCTGTACGGCTCCGATGCCAACGGCGACCTGAAGACCCAGTACGGCGTCGTTCACATGAACGCCGACGGCACCTACACCTACACCCTCACCAGCGCGCCGCAAGTGGCGGGCCTGGGCACCACCGAAACCCTGACCGTGGTGACCACCGACAGCGTCGGCAACCACGTGGCCAGCCAGCTGACCATCAAAATCGTCGACGACCAGCCGCAGGCTTACGCAGATTTTGCCCGCATCACCGAGGGCCAGACCGCCCAAGGCAACGTGCTGCAGAACGACGTGTCAGGCGCCGACGGCTTCGCCGGCGTGGTTGGCGTGCGCGCTGGTGGCCTGGACGGCAAGGCCGTCACCAGCGGCGTGGGCACTGTGATCCAGGGCCAGTACGGCGAACTGGTCATCGCCGCCGACGGCACCAGCGTGTACCACGCCAACGCCAACTCGGTCGGCCACTTCGGCGTCGACGTGTTCACCTACACCGTGGCGGACAAGGACGGTGACCTGAGCACCACCACGCTCACCATCAAGGTCGACGACGCCCACCTGAAGGCCACCAACGTCGACGGCGTCACCGTGTTCGAAGCCGCCCTGGACACCACCAAGGACGGCAACGACCTGGCCGCCGGCACCACCACCGGCAGCCACCCCGACTGGACCTCGGAAACCGCCAGCGGCACCGTCGCCGGCTCCGTGACCGGCGGTGTTGGCGCACTGACCTACAGCCTGTACGGCTCCGATGCCAATGGCGACCTGAAGACCCAGTACGGCGTCGTTCACATGAACGCCGACGGCACCTACACCTACACCCTCACCAGCGCCCCGCAAGTGGCGGGCCTGGGCACCACCGAAACCCTGACCGTGGTGACCACCGACAGCGTCGGCAATCACGTCGCCAGCCAGCTGACCATCAAGATCGTCGACGACCAGCCGCAGGCCTACGCAGATTTTGCCCGCATCACCGAGGGCCAGACCGCCCAGGGCAACGTGCTGCAGAACGACGTGTCGGGCGCCGACGGCTTCGCCGGCGTGGTTGGCGTGCGTGCTGGCGGCCTGGACGGCAAGGCCGTCACCAGCGGCGTCGGCACCGTGATCCAGGGCCAGTACGGCGAACTGGTCATCGCTGCCGACGGCACCAGCGTGTACCACGCCAACGCCAACTCGGTCGGCCACTTCGGCGTCGACGTGTTCACCTACACCGTGGCGGACAAGGACGGTGACCTGAGCACCACCACGCTCACCATCAAGGTCGACGACGCCCACCTGAAAGCCACCAACGTCGACGGCGTCACCGTCTTCGAAGCTGCCCTGGACACCACCAAGGACGGCAACGACCTGGCCGCCGGCAACACCACCGGCAGCCACCCGGACTGGACCTCGGAAACCGCCAGCGGCACCGTTGCCGGTTCGGTGACCGGCGGGGTAGGTGCGTTGAACTACAGCCTCTACGGCTCCAACGCCAGCGGCGACCTGCAGGGCCAGTACGGCGTGATCCACATGAACGCCGACGGCACCTACACCTACACCCTTACCAGTGCCCCCCAGGTGCACGGCATCGGCACCACCGAAACCTTCACCCTGGTGACCACCGACAGCGTCGGCAACCACGTGGCCAGCCAGCTGACCATCAAGATCGTCGATGACAAGCCGCAGGCCTATCCGGACTCCGCGCACATCCTCGAAGGCCAGACCGTGCAGGGCAACGTGCTAGGCAACGACGTGGCGGGGGCCGACGGCTTCTACGGCGTGGTCGGCGTGCGCGCCGGCGGCCTGGATGGCAAGCCGGTCACCACCGGCGTGGGTACCGTCATCGAGGGGCTGTATGGCCAGCTGATCATCGCGGCCGACGGCAGCAGTGCCTATCACGCCAACGCCAACGCGGCGAACCATGGCGACGTGACCGACACCTTCACCTACACCATGGCCGACAAGGACGGTGACCTGAGCACCACCACCGTCACCATCCAGGTCGGCGGCGCCGGCCTGCACATCGTGCCGGGCGACGGCCCGGGCGTGACCGTGGCCGAAGCCGCCCTGGACCTGAACCAGGACGGCAAGGACCTGGCCGCCGGCACCGTCACCGGCAGCAACCCCGATTCCACCGCCGAAACCACCACCGGCTCGGTGGCAGGCTCCATCGCCGGCGGCAGCGGTGGCATTACCTACAGCATCGAAGGCGCGGTGAACGGCCTGTTCACCACCGCCCACGGGGTGATCCAGCTCAACGCCGACGGCAGCTACACCTACACCCTGACCTCGGCACCCAAGACCGACCCATCGGCCAACAACGGCGCCGACACCACCACCGACACCATCACCTACCGCGGCACCGATAGCCAGGGCAACAGCCTCACCAACCAACTGGTGATCAACATCACCGATGACGTGCCCCAGGCGGGCGCCATCGACCGCGTGGCCATCGCCCCGGAACTCAACACCAACGTGCTGCTGGTGATCGACGTGTCGGGCAGCATGGACGATCCGTCCGGCGTGGGTAACCTGTCGCGCCTGGACCTGGCCAAGCAGGCCATCAGCGCGCTGCTGGACAAGTACGACGGCATGGGCGACGTGAAAGTGCAGGTGGTGACCTTCAGCAACGGCACCGAGACCCCGAGCAACGTCTGGGTCGACGTGGCCACTGCCAAGGCCTACATCGCCGGCCTGCACGCCAACGGCGGCACCAACTACGACTACGCCCTGAGCGCGGCCGAAAACGCCTTCACCACCAACGGCAAGCTGGTGGGCGGGCAGAACGTGGCGTACTTCTTCTCGGACGGCAACCCGACCCTGTCCAGCACCCACCCGACATCGGGTAACGGCCAGTCGGGCAGCCAGACCAACCCCAACCTGGGCGACGGTATCGACACCACCGAGGAGAAGGCCTGGACCGACTTCCTCAATGCCAACGACATCAAGGCCTACGCCATTGGCCTGGGCAACGGCGTCGACGCCCAGTACCTCAACCCGATCGCCTACGACGGCACCACCGGCACCAACACCAATTCGACCGTAGTCACCAACCTCAACGACCTCAACAACGTGCTCAGCAGCACGGTGCAGAGCGTATCGCTGGCCGGTACCCTGTTGACCAACGGCAGCTTTGGCGCCGACGGTGGCTTCGTCAAATCCATCACCGTCGACGGCACCACCTACACCTACGATCCGAAGGCCAACAACGGCACCGGCGGCATGACCACTGAAGGTGGCACCAGCCACGGTACGTTCGACACGACCACCAACAGCATCAGCGTGGCCAGCAGCCACGGCGGTACCGTGGTGGTGAACATGGACACCGGCGCCTACACCTACACCGCCGCGTCCAGTGGCGGCAGCTCGACCTTCACCGACAAGGTGGGCTTCGTGCTGGCCGACAACGACGGCGACCTGTCCAGCCCGGCCAACCTGAGCATCACCGTGACGCCGAACTCGCCACCGGTGGCGGCTGCCGACCACGTGATCACCAACATCCTGTCGTCCACCATCATCGTGCCGAGCGAGGCCCTGACGGCCAACGACACCGATGCCAACGGCGACCCGCTGACCGTGGCCAACACCGGCTTCGACACCGGCTGGGCGCCCAAGGGCGCGGACTTCACCGCCATCACGGTGCAGACCATCCAGTTCGCCGGCACCGGCAATTCCAGCCTCAACCAGACCAAGACCCTGGACCGCAGTGAGTTCAGCATCACCAGCGGCACCACGGCACTGCTCATGGTCGCCGGCTTCCTGGGCTCGGGCAGCAATGCCAACGCCAGTGACAACATCACGGTGCACCTGAACGCCGGCGAAACCTTGAGCCTGGCGGACAACGGCAACAGCCACCTGGCCTTCAGCCTCAAGACCGGCAATACCTACACCACGTTGAACGGCAATGAGCTCACTGCCAGCAGCGACGGTGACTACACCATCCACATCAGCCACGCCAGCGGCCACACCGGGCAGACCACCTACAGCCTGGACATGAGCATCAACTATGCCGGCGCCGCCAGCTATACCCCGGACCTGCCGGCGACCTACACCGTCACCGACAACCATGGCGGCAGCGACACCGCGGCGGCGACCATCACCTACCAGGCCGGCCATACCCTGACCGGCACGGCGGGCGATGACATCCTGATCGGCAACGACAGCGGCACCAAGCTGGTGGGCGTGGCGGGCCACGACTTCATGATGGGCGGCGCTGGCGACGATGTGTTCCAGGGCGGCACCGGCGTGACCACGGTCAGCTACCACAACGCCAAGGGGCCGGTGACGGTCGACCTGAGCAACACCGGGGTGCAGGACACCGTCAATGCCGGGCACGATCAGCTGGTCAACATCCAGAACCTGATCGGTTCCGATTACGGCGACCACCTGACCGGCAACAGCCAGGCCAACGTCATCACCGGCGGCGCGGGCAATGACGTGATCAACGGCGGGGGCGGCAACGACACCCTGATTGGCGGCCTGGGCAACAACACCCTGACCGGCGGCGACGGTGCCGACACCTTCAAGTACCTGGCCGGCAACTCGGGCCACGACACCATCACCGACTTCACCGTGGGCACCGACAAGCTCGACCTGTCGCAACTGCTGCAAGGTGACGGGGCCACGGCGTCTACCCTGGACAGCTACCTGCACTTCAAGGTCACCGGCAGCGGCTCGGGGCTGGTCTCCAGCATCGACGTCAGCACCACCGCCGGCGGCGCGGCCAGCCAGACCATCGACCTGAAAGGCGTCGACCTGGCCAGCCACTACGGGGTTACCCCGGGCTCGGGCGGCACCATCTCGTCCCATGACACGGCGACCATCGTCAGCGGGATGCTGGGGGATCATTCGTTGAAGGTGGACGTGGCATGACGCTTCACCGCTGAAGAAAAAATCCCGCCACGATGGCGGGATTTTTTTGCAAGCTGCAAGCCCACCCCCGGCCCGCATAACCCCAGGCACACCGCGGCGATTTCGGACGCAGCCTGCGGCAGCTGCTACGCGAATACGGATACCCCATGGACCGCGTCGCCTGCATCGCGGCCAAGGCCGGCTCCTACCACGAATAGTGTAGGAGCCGACTTTAGTCGCGATGCAGACGACGCCATTTCAAGACAGTTGCTGCTACGCAGGGTTCCGTAGCAGCGGCCGCAGGCCGCGTCGGGGCCGCCGCGCAGCTCCAGGCATACCGCGGCGATTTCGGACGCAGCCTGCGGCAGCTGCTACGCAAGGGGCGCGCCCGGCGCCTGGCTTCAGACCTGCGGTGCAGGCGCGCCGATCAGGCGGCCCATGGCGCCGTGCAGCCCCAGTTCTTTCAACACCTCCAGCTCGCCAGCGGTCTCCACCATCTCGGCGATCAGCGGCATGTCGATGCTGTTGGTGGCGCGATAGATGGCTTCGATGAACAGGCGCTTGTCGCTCTGCTGGTCGATGGCGCGGATGTAGCTGCCGTCGATCTTCAGGTACGCCAGGCCCAGGTGGGTGAAGTTGCCGATCTGGCTGAAGCGCCCGCCGAAATGCTGCAGGCCAAAGCGGTAGCCGGTGTCGCGAATGGCCTGGCTCAGGCTCTGCAACTGATCAGGCGGCGGCAGGTGGTGTTCGTCCGCCTCCAGGGTCAGCAGGTGCGCCTGGCCGGGGCTGGCCTTGAGCAGGTCGAGGATCGGCGTTAGGTGTTCCTCGCTGCGCAGGGTGCTGCCCGACAGGCTCAACGCCAGCGGGTGAGGGTGTTCCTGCAAGTATTCCAAGGTATGTTCCAGCATCGCCAGGTCAAAACGCGCCGACCAGCCCAGGCGCTCGATCCACGGCAGGAAATGCGCCGCGGCCACGGCCTCGCCCGCCGGGTCGAGCAGGCGCGCCAGTACCTTGTGGTGCAGGATCTGCCCCGGCTCTGCACAGGGCACCACCGGCTGGAAGTACAGCTTGAGCTTGCGCAGGGTCAGCGCTTCGTCGATCCAGGTGCGCCACTGCGCCGGGTTCTGGATAGGCGCGCCATTGAAGTGCGCCAGCACGGCCCAAGGCTGGCGTGGGTGGTTCTGCGCCTCGGTGACGGCCTGGTCCAGGTGCATGTACACCGTGTTCAGCGCCTCGCCGGGCTTGTACGCGGCCACGCCGATGTGCGCTACCGGCGAGCGGTCGCTGGCACCGGTGAGGTAGAAGTTCTCCAGCTGGCGGCTGAGGTCTTCGGCCAGGCGTTGGGCGTCCTCGCCGTTGATGGCCGGGGCCAGTAGGCTGAATTCGCCGCCACGGTTGCGCGCGGCGGTCCAGCGGCTACGCCGTGGGTCTTGCAACTGGGCGGTGAGCACCTCGCCGATCTCGGCGATCAGGGCGTCGGTATGCTGGCCCCCGAGACGCTGGTTGAGGCCGGCCAGGTCGTTCACCCGCAACATCAGCACGAAGCCCTCGCTGTTCTGCTCGGTGACCATCAGCTGGTTGGTCAATTGGGTGTCGAACAGGCGGCGGTTGGCCAGGCCCGTGAGGCTGTCCTGGTAGGACTCTTCGCGCAGTTTTTCGCTGCGCGCCGCTTCCTCGGCGAACAACGCCTTGAGCTTCTCGACCATCTGGTTCATGGCCAGCACCACCCGTCGCAGTTCCGGCGTGCGCGGGATGCGCGGCAAGGTCAGGAACTCGCGGTGGCTGATGGCGTTGGCCTGTTGCACCATGTTGTCCAGCGGGCGCAGTTGCTTGCGCAGCAGCCAGCCGCCGAAAATCGCGCTCAACAGGCCGCACAGGGCCAGCCACGCCAGGCTGCCGATGGCGGTTTCCCACAGCTTGGCCAGGGCGAACTGCGGGTTGCTCAACACTTCCACCCGCGCCGCCTGTTCCCAGCCGCGCATCACCAGCGCGTCACCGCCCTGGGGCTTGAGGTTGACCAGGCGCACGAACCAGTCGGGCACCTCGCCCGTGCCCGGCGGCGCGGCGCGTTCCACCAGGGTGCTGTTGTCCGCCAGGTTGACCACGCGAATGTTGGAGAAATAGCCGCTGTCGAAGATCGACGAGACCATCAGCTCGATCATGGTCGGGTCGTCCACGTGGGGCGCCAGCGACAGCCCCAGCGCCGTGGCCGCGTCCTGGCCATGGGAGCGCAGTTGGCTGACCAGCTGTTCACGGGAGTTCTCCAGCCCGACGAAAAAGCTGCCGCTGAAGGCCACCACCAGGAACAGGCAGATCGCCAGGAACAGTTGCTTGAGTAATGACATCGGGCACTCCTATCCGTCGCCAATGGCGAAGCCTTCGGCTTTCATTTTTTGCAACACATCCTGCCACCGCGACAGCTTCTTGCTGTCGCTGGTGCGGGCACTGGCCGAGGCGCCGGGCAAATACACGCCCTCGGCATTGAAGGCATACACCGGCAGCAGGTCCTTGCGCTGGGAGGCGGGCCTGATGTCGGGCTTGAGGTTGTCCAGCACCAGCGGGTCGGCGCGGTCGGTGGCGTAGTAGGCCAGCACCATGTGCGCCTGGTTCAGCTCCAGCGCCTTGACGTAGGTGATGCGCAGCTTGTCGGCGGGCACGCCCAGGCGGCGCAGGCTGAAATACTTGGCAATGGCATAGTCTTCGCAGTCGCCAGCGCCTTTCCACAAGGCTTCCAACGGGGTGGCCCAGTAGTCTTCCACGTGCCACACGGTCATGTCGTCCTTGAACGCCATCTGGCGGTTGAAGAAGCTGTTGACCAGGGCCAGCTTTTCCAGCTCGGGTTTGTCGCCGCTGGTCTGCAGCAGCCGCGCCCAGGCCTCCAGGCGCTCGCGGGCGGAGCCCAACCCGCCGTACTGCTGGTCGGCCTTGCTGATGATCTGGTTGAAGTCCCACTCGGGCCAGTTGTCGCCGGCCACGCTCAGCGACAGGCACAGCACCATCCAGCCGAACACATGCCACAGCCGGGGCGAGAGCCATCCTTGTCGACGCGGGCGGTGGAGCATGCCAGGAAACTCTGGGGTCAGTCGGTAGAGTCTAGGAGATGGCGAACGGACAGCACAGGGGGGAGGGGATATATATTTCCGTACACCACATACGGTGTATGGACCATCGCTGCGTAGCCGCTGCCGTCAGGCTGCGCTGGCCCGGATGTGCACTGGAGATCTCCAGTGGCGTATGGGGCCAGCGCAGCCTTCGGCAGCGGCTACAGCAGGTGCGATCAGTGATGGCGTGGCTTGAGGATGGCCGGTTTTTCGTCCGGGGCGTTGCACAGCAGGTACAGGGCGGTCAGCGCCTCGGGGATCTGCACGATCATGTCGTCCTGCAGGTTGGCGTCGGCGGCAATGTCGGCGAACTCCGGTTGTTCGTCGAACAGGCCCGAACCCACCATGATCGGCAGGAGCATTTCGCTGACTTCGTCCTCGGCGGTCTCGAACCAGGCCGCTTCGCGCATGAACACGCCTTCCATGAAGCCTATGCACCAGCCGCGCAGCTCGGAGTCGTCCGGCTCTTCACCCAGGTCCAGGTCGCACGGCAGTTCGAATTCCTCGTCGCTGGCCAGCTGGCGGGCGATGTGCGCCTTGAGGGCCACCAGGGTGCCTTCGATTTCCGCGCGCTGGGCGTCGCTGCTGTAGTGCGGCTCCTCGGCGAACAGGGCGTCGATCCACTCGCGCTCCGGCACTTCCTCGGAACACACGGAAAGGGCGGTCAGATAGCCGTGAGCGGCCACGTAGTCCAGCGCTTCCTCGTGCAGCTCATCGGCGTCGAGGAAGGCTTGCAGGCGGTTCAGTTGCTCAGCGAAGGACATTAAAAGGCTACCTTGAAGAATTTACGATAGTGAATTCTAGGCCTTGTTAGGGGGCATGCGCCACCCAAGCCTGAAAAACATGGCCTTATCAGTGGTGCCCTGCGCAGGCGGGCGCTCGGGTATAATGCGCCGCTTTGGCCGTTTCACGCCCTGAAAGGTTGCCCCGGCAACGGGCGCTTACGCATTTTTGCGTGAAACGCGCGCGATTTTCATCCAGCCTAGGCCCGGATGGTTCTGCGATATTTGGAGTTCTTATGCTCGAACAGGCTCAACGCGTCCTTAAGGACATCTTCGGCTATGACAGTTTCCGGGGTCGCCAGGGTGCCATTATCGAGCGCGTGGCCAGTGGCGGCGATGCCCTGGTACTGATGCCCACCGGTGGCGGCAAGTCCCTGTGCTTCCAGGTGCCGGCCCTGCTGCGCCCGGGCCTTGCGGTGGTGGTGTCGCCGCTCATCGCGCTGATGGACGACCAGGTCGCCACCCTGGAAGAACTGGGCGTGGCCGCTGCATCGCTGAACTCCACCCTCAGCGCCGAACAGCAGCGCGACCTGGCTGCGCGCATTCGTCGCGGCGAGGTGAAAATGCTCTACCTGGCCCCCGAGCGCCTGGTGCAGCCGCGCATGCTCGATTTCCTGCGCAACCTGGACATCGCCCTGTTCGCCATCGACGAAGCGCACTGCGTGTCGCAATGGGGCCACGACTTCCGGCCCGAGTACCTGCAACTTGGGCAACTGGCCGAGCTGTTCCCCAACGTCCCGCGCATTGCCCTGACCGCCACGGCCGACAAGCGCACCCGCGAGGAAATCGTCAACCGCCTGCACCTGCAGGACGCCGAGCGCTTCCTGTCCAGCTTCGACCGGCCGAACATTTTCTACCGCATCGTGCCCAAGGAAAACCCGCGCAAGCAGCTGATGACCTTCCTGGCCGAGCGCCGCAGCGACGCCGGCATCGTCTATTGCCTGTCGCGCAAGAAGGTCGACGAGACCGCCGCGTTCCTCTGCGAGCAGGGCTTCCCGGCGCTGTCGTACCACGCCGGCCTGCCGTCGGACGTGCGCGCCGCCAACCAGAAGCGCTTCCTCAACGAGGAGGGCCTGATCATGGTCGCCACCATCGCCTTCGGCATGGGCATCGACAAGCCCAACGTGCGCTTCGTGGCCCACATGGACCTGCCCAAGTCGCTGGAAGCCTACTACCAGGAAACCGGCCGTGGTGGCCGTGACGGCCTGCCCGCCGATGCCTGGATGGCCTACGGCCTGCAGGACGTGCTGATGCTCAAGCAGATGCTGCAGAACTCCGAAGGCGATGAACGCCATAAGCGCGTTGAACAGCACAAGCTCGACGCCATGCTGGCCCTGTGCGAGGAAACCCGCTGCCGCCGCCAGGCGCTGCTGGCCTACTTCGACGAAGACATGCCCACCGCCTGCGGCCACTGCGACAACTGCATCGACGGCGTGCAGACCTGGGACGCCACCGAACCGGCGCGCCAGGCCCTGTCGGCGGTGTTCCGCACCGGCCAGCGCTACGGCGTAGGCCACCTGGTAGACGTGCTGCTGGGCAAGGACACCGAAAAGGTCCGCAGCTTCGGCCACGAGAAACTCTCGGTGTTCGGCGTGGGCAAGGCCCGCAGCGAGCACGAATGGCGCTCGCTGTTCCGCCAACTGGTGGCCCGCGGCCTGGCCGACATCGACCTGGAAGGCTACGGCGGCCTGCGCCTGAGCGACACCTGCCGGCCACTGCTGCGCGGCGAAGTCACCCTGGAACTGCGCCTGGAGCCCAAGCCGCAGAAGGGCAGCAGCACCCGCAGCGGCTCCGGCAGCCCGGCCAGCCAGCTGGTGCGCGGCGAAGAGCGCGAGCAGTGGGAAGCCCTGCGCACCCTGCGGCGCAAGCTGGCCGAGGAGCACGGCGTGCCGCCGTACGTCATCTTCCCCGACTCCACGCTGCTGGAAATGCTCCGCAGCCAGCCGGGCAGCATGGCCGAGATGGGCCGTGTCAGCGGCGTCGGCGCGCGCAAGCTGGAGCGTTACGGCGAGGCCTTCCTGGGCGTGCTCAACGGTGGCGCGGAAGAGGCACCGCGGGTGGTCGCCGACCTGCGCCATGAGCTGATCAGCCTGGCCCGTGCCGGCATGACCCCGCTGCAGATCGCCGGCCAGCTGCAATGCAGCGAGAAGAACGTCTACAGCCTGCTGGCCGAGGCCATCGCTGCCCAGCAACTGTCCCTGGAACAGGCCCTGGACCTGCCCGAGGAGGTGATGGCCGAGGTGCAGGATGCGTTCCTGGATGGCGAGGGCGAGCTGCCGTCGGTGACCGACATTGCGCCGCTGTTCTTCGGCCGCGTGCCGGAGGGCGTGCTGTATTGCGTGAGGGCAGCGTTGCAGTCCGAGTTCGAAATGTGAGCGGTTTCAGACTGACATTTGTACATTGCGAAATACACATTCGTTCCGGCATGAGTATTGCCTCTTGGTCAAGGCCATGATTAGCTCACTATCAATTAGTTTTGTCCTTTAAGAGTTGCTTATGCCGTTGACTGACCAACACCGTTTCGGAATGCAGCTGGCCCAGATGTCCCGGGGCTGGCGTGCGGAACTGGATCGCCGCCTGGCCGGCCTGGGCTTGTCCCAGGCGCGCTGGCTGGTGCTGCTGCACCTGGCCCGGTTCGAGGAAACCCCCACACAGCGCGAACTGGCGCAGAGCGTGGGGGTGGAGGGTCCGACCCTGGCGCGGTTGCTCGACAGCCTGGAAACCCAGGGGCTGGTGCAGCGCCAGGCGGTGCTCGAAGACCGCCGGGCGAAGAAGATCCTGCTGTGCGAGCCAGCCTTGCCGCTGATCGAGCAGATCGAGACCATTGCCAACACCTTGCGCGCCGAGCTGTTCGTGGGCGTGGACGAGGACGAAATGCGCGTCTGCATGCGCGTGCACAAGCAGATTCTGGACAACCTCGAGAAAAAATCCTGAGCCCGCGTACTCCGCGCGCTTTGAGAAAGGCCGGTTCGCAGGCTATAACCAGAATGACAGGAAGCAGGTTCCTCAAAGGGATTCTCATGCTAGAGCGCTCGCGGTCCATGTTCCGGGCCATTTCCACCTCGACCACCGCCCGCTTGCTGGCGGCCGTGCTGGCCGCCGCCGCCGGCCAGGCCTACGCGCTGGGCCTGGGTGACATCACCCTGCATTCCTCGCTGGGCCAGCCGCTGAGCGCCGATATCGCGCTGGTGGATGCCCAGGGGCTGGGGGCCGCCGACCTGTCGGTGGGCCTGGCCACGGCCGACGAGTTCGCCCGGGCTGGCGTCGACCGCGCGTTCTTCCTCAATGACCTGCACTTCACCCCGGTGCTGAGCGGCAGCTACAAATTCATTCACGTCACCACCAGCAAGGCGGTGACCGAGCCTTACCTGGACTTCCTGGTGCAATTGAACCGCCCCAGCGGCCAATTGCTGCGCGAGTTCACCGTGCTCATCGACCCGCCGGGCACCGTGGCCTTGCCGCCGGCGCCCAAGTTCGACGATGCCCCGGTCAGCAGCATCGCCAGTGCCCTGGCCAGCGCCAACGGCCCCACGCCGACCGCCCGGGCTGCAGCCGCGCAGCAGCCCGCCGCAGCGTTGCCACCGGCTACCCAGGAAAAACGCCTGGACGTGCAGAAGGGCGACACCCTGTGGAGCATCGCCAAGCGCCTGCAGGCGGCTGGCACCACAACGCCGCCCAATACCCTGGTGCAGCAACTGCGCGCCCTGAACCCGGGCAGGTTGAAGGCCGGGCAGAGCCTGTTGCTGCCAGACAGCGCGGTGCTGCCCGGTGCCCAGCCGGCGCCCGCCATGGTCGCCGCGCCTGCATCGGCCGCTGCACCGGCGGTGCCTGACACCCCGCCCGCCGCTGCACCGGCGCCGGACGACCAGGCGCTGCACAAGGACATCGACGACCTCAACGCCAAGCTGCAAACCCTGCAAGAGCAGATGAACGGCAAGGACCAGCAACTGCAGCAACTGCAGCAGCAACTGGCCCAGGCGCAAGCCCAGGCCCACCCCGCGCCCAAGCCCGTGGTGCCGGCGGCGCCGCCTGCGCCGGTGACGCCGGCCCCGGTCATCGACGACAGTGGTGATATCCCCTGGCTGCCGATCCTGGGGGTGGTGTTGATCCTGTTGCTGCTGGGTGGCCTGGTCTACAACCGTCGCCGCCAGCAAGCGGCGGTGATACCGGTCGCGTACCCGGCCCATGAGCCTGACGTGCTGATAAAACCGGCCCAGGGCGGCCTGGCGCCGGCCCCCGAGCTTATCGAGGACGAGCCGGTGCCCGGTGTTGCGCCCAAGCGCGAGAGCGGCCCGGCTACCGACGCCATGGACGGCGCCAGCATCTACATCGCCTATGGCCGCTTCAACGAGGCCACGGCCATCCTGCGTGAAGGCCTGCAGAAGGAACCGCACCGCACCGACCTGCGCCTGCGCCTGCTGGAGGTGCTGGGCCAGCAGGGCGACGTCGCCGGCTTTGCCGAAGAGGAGCGGGCGCTGTTGGCCCAGGACTTCAAGGCCGAGAAGATCGAGGCCATCCGCGGGCACTACCCCAAGCTGCAACCGGCCACGCCGGTACCCCAGGCAGCTCCCGAGGCGCTGCCGGTGATCCCTGCGGCGCTGGCCACCGTGGCGGCCGTGGCCCCGGCCATTGTCGATACCCCGCCGCCTGCCGCCGAGCCGCTGGATGACTTCCAGTTGAACCTGGACGACCTGTCCATGGACGCCGACTGGGACCTGGTCAGCCCCTTCGATCCGGCCCCGGCGCGCAAGGGCACCGACACCCCGGCCGAGCCTGAAGCGGCGGTGGACCCGGAGTTCGCCAGCAACCTCAAGGAGTTCCCGGACGTGTTCGAGATGCCCGACGAGCAGTTCCTCAGCGACTTCGCCGAGGAAGAGCCGGTGACGGCGGACGATGGCCTGGACGACGCTTTCCTCGACAGCTTCGTCGCCGGTGCCGACTTGCCCGAACTGGATGCCCTGACCGTGGACTTCGATGCCCAGGACGAGGCGCCGCAAACGCCGGACAAGCTTGAACAGGCGCAGAACTGCATCGACCAGGGTGACCTGCGCAGCGCCGCCGACCTGTTGCACGAGATCCTTCTGGACGGCGATGAAGACGACCAGCAGGTGGCGCGCCAGCTACTGTCGAAAATTGCCTGAGGCCAGCATGACCAGCACCCGCCCGCACATCGTCATCACCTACTGCACCCAGTGCCAATGGCTGCTGCGCGCCGCCTGGCTGGCCCAGGAGCTGCTCAGCACCTTTGCCGACGACCTGGGCCGGGTCAGCCTGGAGCCCGGCACCGGCGGGGTGTTTCGCATCACCTGCGACGACGTGCAGCTCTGGGAGCGCAAGGCCGACGGGGGCTTCCCTGAGGCCAAGGTGTTGAAGCAGCGCGTGCGCGACCACATCGACCCGGCCCGCGACCTGGGCCACAACGACCGCTGAGGCGAAATCGGAACCAATTTGTGGGAGCTGGCTTGCCAGCGAGTTTTTGACTCCTAAAGGCTCGCTGGCAAGCCAGCTCCCACAATTATGTGTTCCCGGGCCTCTATTTCTGGCCCACCAGGGTATCCACCGCCGGCACCCGGGTGTCGCTCTCCATTTGCGCATCATGCTCCAGTTGGTGGCTGAACCTTTCCAATGAACCATGCGCCGGCTGCGCATCGCTGGCGAACACCGGCGGGCTGAGCATGTACGCGGTCAGGATGCGGCTCAGCGCCTGCAGGCTGTCGATGTGCGTGCGCTCGTAGCCGTGAGTGGCATCGCAGCCGAACGCCAGCAACGCCGTGCGGATGTCATGCCCGGCGGTCACCGCCGAATGCGCGTCGCTGAAGTAGTAGCGGAACAGGTCGCGGCGCACCGGCAGCTCGTGGTCGCGAGCCAGGTTCAGCAGGTGGCGTGACAGGTGGTAGTCGTAGGGGCCACTGGAGTCCTGCATGGCAACGCTGACGCTGTGCTCGTTGCTGTGTTGGCCCGGGGCCACCGGGGCGATGTCGATGCCGACGAACTCGCTGACGTCCCAGGGCAGTGCGCCGGCGGCGCCGGAGCCGGTTTCCTCGGTGATGGTGAACAGCGGGTGGCAGTCGATGGCCGGTTGGGCGCCGCTCTCGACGATGGCCTTGAGGCTTGCCAGCAGGGCGGCGACACCGGCCTTGTCGTCCAGGTGGCGGGCGCTGATGTGGCCGCTGTCGGTGAACTCAGGCAGCGGGTCGAAGGCTACGAAATCGCCAATGTTGATGCCCAGGCTCTCGCAGTCGGCGCGGGTGGCACAGTAGGCGTCCAGGCGCAGCTCCACGTGGTCCCAGCTCACGGGTAGTTGGTCCACGGCGGTGTTGAAGGCGTGCCCGGAGGCCATCAGCGGCAGCACGCTGCCGCGTATCACGCCGGTGTCGGTGAACACGCTGACCCGGCTGCCTTCGGCGAAGCGGCTGGACCAGCAGCCCACCGGCGCCAGCGACAGGCGGCCGTTGTCCTGGAAGGCGCGGACGCTGGCGCCAATGGTGTCCAGGTGCGCCGACACGGCGCGGTCAGGCGAGCTCTGTTGGCCCCTGAGGGTGGCGCGAATGGTACCGCGACGGGTGAGTTCGAAAGGGATGCCCAGCTCTTCCAGGCGTTCGGCCACGTAGCGCACGATGGTGTCGGTGAAACCTGTGGGGCTGGGGATGGCGAGCATTTCCAGCAGGACTTTCTGCAGGTAGTGGGTGTCGGGTTCGGGAATCTTGCTAGTCATGAAAACTCCTCGGTCTGTAGCCGCTGCCGTCAGGCTGCGCTGGCCGTCGTGTGCGCTGGAAATCTCCGGCGGGGGCAACTGGCCAGCGCAGCCTGGCGGCAGCGGCTACAAGGTGGTTCAGGTAAGGACCTGGCAGTGCGGAAACAGCAGGTCGATGAACTTCTGCGCGGTAGGCCGCGGCTCGTGGTTGGCCAGGCCCACGCGTTCGTTGGCTTCGATGAACACGTACTCCGGCTGGTCGGCCGCCGGCACCAGCAGGTCCAGGCCCACCACCGGAATGTTCAGCGCGCGGGCGGCACGCACGGCGGCATCGGCCAGCACCGGGTGGAGGATGTCGGTCACGTCCTCCAGGTGGCCGCCGGTGTGCAGGTTGGCGGCGCGGCGCACAGCCAGCACCTGGCCCTTGGGCAGCACGGTGTCGTAGTCCACCCCGGCGGCGTGCAGGGTGCGCTGGGTCTCGTGGTCCAGCGGGATGCGACTTTCGCCCTGGGTGGCGGCCTGGCGTCGGCGGCTCTGGGCCTCGATCAGCGCGCCGATGGCGTGCAGGCCATCGCCGGTGATGGACGCCGGGCGGCGAATGGCTGCGGCCACCACTTCAAAGCCGATCACCACGATGCGCAGGTCGGCGCCCGCGTGGAAACTCTCCAGCAACACGCGGCTGTCGAACTGGTGGGCGTGTTCGATGGCTTGCTGCACGTCATCGAGGTTGTCGATGTCCACCGCCACCCCCTGGCCCTGCTCGCCGTCCACCGGCTTGACGACAATGCGCCCGTGCTGCTCGAGGAAGTCCTGGTTGTCGTCGGCGCTGCCGGCCAGCTGCTGCGCCGGCAGTTTCAGCCCGGCGGCACTGAGTACCTTGTGGGTCAGGCTCTTGTCCTGGCACAGGTTCATGCTGATGGCGCTGGTGAGGTCGCACAGCGACTCGCGGCAGCGAATGCGCCGGCCACCATGGTTGAGGGTGAACAGGCCGGCGTCGGCGTCGTCGATCTGCACCTCGATGCCGCGGCGCAGGGCTTCGTCGACGATGATCCGCGCGTAGGGGTTCAGGTCTGCCTGGGGGCCGGGGCCGAGGAACAGGCTCTGGTTGATGCCGTTCTTGCGCTTGATGGCGAAGGTGGGCAGGGTGCGGAAATCGAGCTTGGCGTAGAGGTTCTTGGCCAGGCGGTTGTCGTGCAGCACCGACAGGTCCAGGTAGCTCAGGCCACGGCTCATGAAGTGCTCGATCAGGTGGCGCACCAGCACTTCGCCCACGCCTGGGCGGGTGCAGCGCGGGTCCACTGCAAGACACCACAGGCTGCTGCCGTGCTCGGGGTCGTGGAAGGCCTTTTCATGATTCAGGCCCATGACGCTGCCGATCACCTGGCCGCTTTCCTCATCCTCGGCTAGCCAGTACACCGGGCCGCCCTGGTGGCGTGGGGTCAGGCGCGTGGGGTCGATGGGCAGCATGCGGCGCTTGAGGTACAGCTGGTTGATGGCCTCCCAGTCGGCGTCGCTTTGCGCCCGGCGAATGCGGAAACCGCGGAACACCCGCTGGGCCGGCCGGTAGTCGCTGAACCACAGGCGCAGGGTGTCGGAGGGGTCGAGGAACAGCTGCTGCGGCGCCTGGGCCAGCACCTGCTGGGGGGCGGCCACGTACAGGGCGATGTCACGCTCGCCGTGCTGTTCGTCGGCCAGTTCGGCGGCCAGGCTGGCGGGGTCGGGGAAGGTGTGGCCCATCAGCAGCCGCCCCCAGCCGCAATGCACGGCGTGGGGCTGGCCGCCGTGGGCGCTGCCGTCTTCGGCAAAGCGCGCCTGCAGGCGTTCATAGCTGGGCGACTGGCCGCGCAGCAGGCGCTGGTTGTAGGCCGTGGCGTGGGGTTTCATCGGTCAGATTCCTTGTTCGCTGAGCCACAGGTTCAGGGCCGCCAGTTGCCACAGCTTGGAGCCGCGCAGCGGCGTCAGCTGGCCCTGGGGGTTGGTCAGCAACTGGTCGAGCATGGCCGGCTTGAACAGGCCGCGATCCTGGCTGGGGTCCAGCAGCAGCTCGCGCACCCAGTTGAGGGTGTTACCTTCCAGGTGCTTGAGGCCCGGCACCGGGAAGTAGCCTTTCTTGCGGTCGATGACTTCGCTGGGAATCACCAGGCGCGCGGCTTCCTTGAGCACCTGCTTGCCGCCGTCGGGCAGTTTGAAGCGCGCTGGCACCCGCGCCGACAGTTCCACCAGGCGGTAGTCCAGGAACGGCGTGCGCGCCTCCAGGCCCCAGGCCATGGTCATGTTGTCCACGCGTTTGACCGGGTCGTCCACCAGCATCACCGTGCTGTCCAGGCGCAGGGCCTTGTCCACGGCGGCGCTGGCGCCGGGCATGGCGAAATGCTCGCGGACATAGTCGCCGGCGGCGTCATTTTTGGTCAGCCAGGCCGGCTGCACGGTGGCCGCGTAGTCGTCGTAGCTGCGGTCGAAGAAGGCGTCGCGGTAGGCGGCATAGGGGTCGCTGGCGCCGTCCACCTGCGGGTACCAGTGGTAGCCGGCGAACAGTTCGTCGGCGCCCTGGCCGCTCTGCACCACCTTGCAGTGCTTGGCCACTTCTCGGGACAGCAGGTAGAAGGCGATGCAGTCGTGGCTGACCATCGGCTCGCTCATGGCGCGGAAGGCAGCTGGCAGCTGTTCGATGATCTCGGCTTCGTCAATGCGTAACTGGTGGTGGCGGGTGCCGTAGTGCTTGGCGATCAGGTCGGAATACTGGAACTCGTCGCCGCGCTCGCCACCGGCGTCCTGGAAGCCGATGGAGAAGGTCGACAAGTCTTCCACGCCTACTTCGCGCAACAGGCCCACCAGCAGGCTGGAATCGACGCCGCCCGATAGCAGCACGCCGACGTCCACGGCGGCGCGCTGGCGGATGGCAACTGCCTCGCGAGTGCTGTCCAGCACGCGGTCGCGCCAGTCTTCCAGGGTCAGGTTGGCCTCGTCGGCGTGGGGGCCGTAGGGCAGGGTCCACCAGGTCTGCTGCTCGGTGTTGCCTTGGGCGTCAATGCGCAACCAGGTCGCCGGTGGCAGTTTCTCGATGCCGGCCAGCAGGGTGCGCGGCGCCGGCACCACGGCGTGGAAGTTGAGGTAGTGGTTCAGCGCCACGGGGTCGAGGATCGGATTGATGTCGCCGCCCTTGAGCAGCGCCGGCAAGGCTGACGCAAAGCGCAAACGGCCAGCCGTGCGCGACAGGTACAGGGGCTTCACGCCCAGGCGGTCGCGGGCGATGAACAGGCGCTGGGTATCGCGTTCCCAGATGGCAAAGGCGAACATGCCGTTGAGCTTGGGCAGCAGCGCCTCGCCCCACGCGTGGTAGCCCTTGAGCAGCACTTCGGTGTCGCCGCCCGAATAGAAGGCATAGCCCAGGGCTTCCAGTTCGCTGCGCAGTTCGGGGAAGTTGTAGATGGCGCCGTTGAACGCCAGGGACAGGCCCAGCTGCTGATCGATCATGGGCTGCGCCGAGCCATCCGACAGGTCCATGATTTTCAGCCGCCGATGGCCCAGGGCTACTGGCCCCTGGCTGTGGAAGCCCCAGGCGTCCGGGCCGCGAGGGGCCAGGTGGTGGGTGATGCGTTCGATGGCGGCGAGGTCCGCCGGTTGTTGGTCAAAACGAAGTTCACCTGCTAATCCGCACATAAGTCCTTACCGGTTGTTCCGTTGGGGAGGGGCGCCGCTAGGGGCGCGCTTAAGGAACTGACCGGTGAGATTTTCAAGAGTTTTAGATCGATATGTTATAATGGATTATTGTTGCTCCATTTTTTAGAGTAATTAATCAAAATATTGTGAAATATATTTCGCGACTTTTTGAAAGTTGCCATTTTTCATTTGTACATCTCCTGCTGCCATTTCAACCGGTCTTAAATTTCGATTGGTTATTTGTCACGCCAACAACTGTTGGTCTACTATTTTGTTGATAATAAATCTTGGATCCCATACCGGGGCACTTCGTAAATGGATATTCGATCATGTTGTGGACCTTGCGATCGCTCGAAAGGTTTTGCCCTGATGCCAGCGAAGACAGCCTGTTTGGCTCGTTGCTCGCGGTAACCCGCGAGTTGGGCTATCAGTATTTCAGCCTCAATATCTACGTACATCGCCCCCTGGGACACAACAAAGTTTTCAAGCGCAACAATTATTCGGTGAAATGGAACCAATTTTACAAAGACAACCGCTACGCCGTCAGTGACCCCTTGATCAAAGCAAGCATGCGCTGCCATCTCCCGTTGTTGTGGCAGCCGGAGTTGTTTGTGGACGAGCGTGAGATCGAGCGCCAGTACCATGCCCATGGCCTGTGCCATGGGGTCAGCCAGACGGTGCATGGCATCAACGGCGCTACCACTGTCCTGAGCCTGGCCCGCAGCCAGGACGCCATCAGCAATGCCGAGTTTTATGACAAGGCCGGCGACGTGCTGTGGCTGGCCAATCTCATGCACAACGCGCTGGTGCCGCGCATCGAGGAGGAGGCCCAGCGGCAGTTGGTAGACAGCGGGGTACAGGCCAGCCTGTCGCCCCGGGAGCTGGAAGTACTGAAGTGGACGGCGCAGGGCCTGACCTCGGTAGACGTTGCCAACGTGCTGCAACTGAGCGAGCGCACGGTGAATTTCCATATTGCGCGCTGCATCGAAAAGCTCGGGGTGTGCAACAAGCTCTCGGCCGTGGTGAAAGCGGTGCTGTGCGGCCTGATCTGACCCCTCAATACCCCGTCATTTCCAGATAACCCTGGCCACCGTGGCTGCCATCCAGCCGCACCGGGCCCTCCCAATACGGCGGTTCCACCTTCATCCAGGCCTCAGGGTTCAGGGCGTGCAGTTGCACGTCCAGGCCATGGCTGGCGATGCGCAGGTGCCAGCGCGTGGGCGCCTGGTGGCCGTCGAGGGTGGCCATGGGCGCCGAGGCCTGGAGTTCGACCTGGCCGCTGGCCAGGGGCTGGCCGTGGCCGTCGGGGCTGATCCAGTTGCCGCTGATGAAGTCTGCGCCGTCTTGCTGCCGCAGGCGGAACAGCATCACCTGGCTGCCGTCGTCCAGGTGCAGGGCGAACCAGTCCCAGCCTTGCTGGTTGGCGGCCAGGGGCTGGCTGCTCCATTCGTGGTCCAGCCAGGCCTGACCGCTGACCTGCCACTGCTGCCCCTGGGCCTGGATACTGCCGCTGGCCTGGTAGAAGGGTTGGCTGTAATACCAGGAGGCCTGGCCCTGTAACGACTTGCGGCTGTAACCGTGGTCGCCCTGCAGCACCAGCGGCTTGTCGGCCTGTAGTGTCAGGTCGTAGCTGAAGTCGGCACCGTGGGCGCGCATGCGCAGGTTGCCGAGGTTGTCGGTGGCCGGTTCGCGGGCTTCCAGTTGCCAGTCATCGATCCAGGCGGCGAAGGGCTGCGCCTGCACCCCGGCCTGGCCGGTGCCGCCACGGGCCAGGGCCTGGGCGCTGTGCTGGAAGTGGGCGCCGGTGAGTGCGGCGTGGGCCAGCCAGAGGGTCTTGTGGCTCCAGCCGGCGGGCTCGGCACCGGGCGCCAGGGCGCTGCGGAACAGGGTCCACTGGGCGCCGAAGGTTTCGCCGCTGGCGGCCTTGAGGTTGGCGGTCACGTACCACCATTCGATTCGGTAGCCGGGGTGGGCGCCGTGGTCGCGGGGGAACACCAGCGGCGCGCCGCGGGTGACCTGGGCGAAGCCCTGGCCCTCGGCACCCAGGCCGGCGAAGCCCTGGGGCGGTGGTGCAGGCTGGTCGCATGCGGCCAGGCCCAGCAACAGGGTCAGCGCCAGCGCGCTTCTAGCGTTCATCGGCGAATACTCGCAGCAGGTCCGCAGGCTTGCTGCGCAGCAGGCGCACCAGCGGCCAAATGGATGCCAGGACTGTGGCCAGCAGTGCCCAACCCAGCAGTTGCAGCAGCTGCAGCGGGAACACTTGCAGCGGCAGGCGCCAGCCGAAGGCCTGGACGTTGACCACCGCCACCAGGCACCAGGCCAGGAGAATGCCCAGGGGCATGGCCAGCAGCAGGGTCAACAGGCTCATCAGCCAGGTCTGCGCCAGGTTGAGCAGGATCAGTTGCCGCCGGCCCACGCCCAGCGCCCACAGCGGCGCCAGGTGGCCCAGGCGATTGTCGCTCTGGGTCAGCAGGCTGATGAACAGGGCCAGGGCGGCCACGCCCAGGGTCAGGCTGTCCAGGGCCGTGGTCGCGCTAAAGGTGCGCTCGAACACCTGCACGGCCCAGCGCTTGAGCTGGCCCTGATCGACCACGCGGCTGTCGTCCAGGGCAAAGCTTGCCAGGAGGTCGGCCTTGAGCGCCGGTACTGCCCGGGGCGTCAGGCGCAGGGCCAGGCGCGTGGGGCCTTCGGTCGGCCATAGGGTTTGCCAGGTGGCGGCGCTGAGCAGCACGTGGCCCTTGGGGTTGCCGTAGTCGGCGTAGATGCCCACCACGGTCAGTGGCTCGCTGGCCGCCTGCCCCGGCACCTGCAGGCGGTCGCCAATGCCGATGCGCAGGTGGCGGGCCAGTTGCTCGCTGAGCATCAGGCTGGGGCTGTCGAACAAATCGTCCCAGGGCGCACCGGCGGCCTGTTGCAGCAGCGGCCAGTGATCGCGGTACAGCGGGTCATCGATGACGCCGTGTACCTCGACTGGCCAGCCCTGCACCTTGATGTCCTGCTCGCGGCCGGGCAACACCCGCGTCACATCGCTCCGCTGCGCCAGCCACGCCTGTATGCGGGCGGTCTGGCTGGCGTCGGTGGGGCGCACGTACAGCTCGGCCACCAGGCGCTGCTCCAGCCAGTGGGTGAAAGTATGGCGGAAACCCTCGGTCATGCTCGAGGCGCCGATGTTGGTGGCCATGGCCAGCAGCAGGGCCATCAGCGCCTGGCTCAGGGCCGGCAACTGCTGGCGGCAGTCGGCGAGAAACCACTGGGCCAGGGGGCGGGCGGGGCGCAGCGCGGCCAACAGGCCATCGAGCAGCACCGGCAGGGCCAGCGCCGCAGCCAGCAGCAGGCAGGCCAACAGGGCAAAGCCGGCCGCCAGGCTGTCACCGCGCCAGGCCAGCAGCAACGCCGCCAGCCCCAGCAGCAACGCGGCATAGCCTTGGCGCCGCAGCCACTGGCCGTGGGCACTGCGCCAGGCTTCCTGGGCGGCCAGCGCCAACAGTGGCAGGCGGGCGGCGCGCCACAGGCTTTGTGCCCCGGCCAGCAGCGCGCCGGCCAGGCTCAGGCCGATGGCGCCCAGCCACCAGCCGGCTCCGAGGCTGAGCTGCGTGCCTACCTCGGCGCCGTACAGGCCACGCAGGCTGGCGGCGACGTCGGGCAGCAGGGCGCTGGCCAATGCGTAGCCGCTGAGCACGCCGGCGACGGCCCCCAGCAGGGCCAGCAGCGTCAGCTCCAGCACCAGCGCCGTCACCAGCGTGGCCAGGCCCACGCCGCAGGCGCGCAGGGTGCGCAGCAAGCCACGCCGCTGTTCCAGCGCCAGGCCAATGGCCGCCTGGGCAATGAACAGGCCGACCACGAACGACAGCAGGCCCAGGGCAGCAAGGTTCAGGTGCAGGGCCTCGGTCAGGCGCTGCATGTCCTGGCCCGGGTCGCTGTGATCGATGCGCAGCTGCGCGGCGAGGTCGGGCGGCAGGGCGGCCGTGAAGTCGGCGGGCAACAGCAGGCGCGACAGTTGCTCGGGGGCCTGCAACACGGCCTGGGCGTGACCAATGTCCATCAGCAGCACCCCGGGCGCCATGTCGTCCCGGGCATGCAGCGGGGGCAGCGTGTCGTTGAGGCGGCTGCCGTCGGCAACGCCCAGGGCGTCGAGGGTCTGGCGCGACACCCAGGTTTGCCCAGGGTCGCCGATGAACGCGTACAGCTCATCCGCGGTCGGCACCTGCCCGGCCAGGGCGGTGCGAGGTGGCAGGCTCAGCGGGTCGATGCCGGTGACTTGCAGGCGCTGCCCGTTGAGGTCCAGCCGGCCCTGCAGCAAGGGCGACACCGGCCAGCCCTGGCGGCGCAGGCTGACGAACAGCGCCTGGGGCAGGCGTTCGCCCTGGGTCGGCACCAGGCTGGCCTGCGCCTGGCCGCCAATCAAGGCGCTGGCCTGGGCGTAGCTGGCGCGGGCCTGGCCGTTGAGGGCCTGCACGCCAATCAGCAGGGCCGTGGCCAGCCACAGCCCGGCCAGCACGCTGGCCAGTTGCACCGGGTGTTTGCGCCAGTGGCTCAATAGCGTGCACAGGGCCCAGTACAGGGTGGGCATGTCAGTTGCCCTGCACGCGGCCGGCCTTGAGCACCACGCGCCGTTGCAGGCGCGCGGCGATGGCCGAACTGTGGGTGACCATCAGCAGGCTGCAGCCGCTGTCGGCCTGCAGCTGCAGTAGTAGGTCGAGCACCTGGGTGCTGGTGTGCTCGTCGAGGTTGCCGGTAGGCTCGTCGGCCAACAGCAATGCCGGGCGCGAGGCCAGGGCGCGGCCCAGCGCCACCCGCTGCTGCTGGCCGCCGGAGAGTTGTTCGGGGTAGCGCGCCAGCAGTGCGGTGAGGCCCAGGCGTTCGGCCAGCTCGCCTTGCCAGGCTGGGTCGTGGCGGCCGGCCAGGCGCGCCTGGAAGGCCAGGTTGTCGGCCACGGTGAGGCTGGTGACCAGGTTGAACTGCTGGAAGATCAGGCCGATGCCGCTGCGCCGCCAGGCAGCCAATTGGCGTTCGCCCAATTTTTCCAGCGCCTGGCCGTTCACGTCGATGTGGCCGCGGTCAGCCCGGTCCAGGCCGGCCACCAGGTGCAGCAGGGTGCTCTTGCCACTGCCCGACTCGCCCATCAACGCCAGGCTCTGGCCCTGTTCCAGCTGCAGGTCGACGCCGGCCAGCACGGGCAGCGGGCCCTGGGGCGTGGGGTAGGATTTGTGCAGTTGGGTGATGCGCAGCATGGGACTGTCCGTGGGTGACGCCGGCCCCCAGCATCCCTCACCAGCAGTGGCCGGCACAAGCACCGTAGCCGCAACTGTCTTTGTGGGAGCTGGCTTGCCAGCGAGTTTTTAGGGCCTCAACAGCTCGCTGGCAAGCCAGCTCCCACAACAGCGGCCGCTGCTACGCCTTGCCCTTCACCAGGTTGCGCACCCAGAAGCGGTTGGGGTGGCAGGCTTCGGCCACGGCGCGCGGCAGGGGCAGGGCTTCGTCGTCCAGCCAGGCGGCGATCAGCTCGCCGCTCAGCGGCGCGGTGATCAGGCCGCGCGAGCCATGGCCACTGTTCACGTACAGGCCAGGCAGCCATGGGCAGGGCAGGGCGGGCACCTGGCGGGCGTCGCGGGCGAGGATGGCGTAGGTGCTGGCAAACGCCTCGCGGTCGGCCACCGGGCCAACGATGGGCAGGTAGTCGGGGCTGGTGCAACGGAACGCCGCGCGGCCCTGCCACTGCTCGGCGGGCAGGTCGGCAACCCCCAGGCGCGTGGCCAGGTCGGGGGAGATCTCGTCGAGCATGGCCAGGTTGCCCTGGTGCTCGGCCAGGGTGGGGGTGAGGTCATCGTTGTGGAAATCGAAGCTGGCGCCCAGGGTGTGCTCGCCCAGCCGCGCGGGCGCCACGTAGCCCTCGGCGCACACCACGGTGGCCAGCGCGGCGCTGGCGGCGGTCTCGGCCAGCCGGGTGATCTGCCCGCGGATGCGCTTGAGCGGCAGTTGCGCGGTCTGCTCCACCTCGCGCACCTGGGCCGCCGTGCACAGCACCGCCGCCGGTGCGCTGGCCAGCAGGCGCTCGCCGTCCCAGGCTTGCCACTGGCCGTCGACGTGGCGCAGTTGCAGGACGTCGTGATGCACCAGCAGCGTTACCCCTGGCTGCGCCGCCTGGAACTGGCACAGCGCCGGTGGGTGCACCCAGCCGCCTTCCGGGAAGTACAGGCCGCCGCTGGGCAACTGTACACCGGCCCGGGCCTGGGCTTCCTCGCGGCTCAGCACCTGCAACAGCTGCGGGTCGAAGGCCGTGGCCAGTTGCGCCTGGCGCTGGGCTTCCTTGGCGTCGAACGCCAGCTGCAGCACGCCGCACGCGTCCCAGTCGCGGCCGCGCTGCAAGCGCTCCAGCAGCCGGCGGGTGTGGCCGAAACCGCTGAGAATCAGCTGCGACAGTGCCGTGCCGTGGGCCGACAGCTTGAGGTAAAGCACACCCTGGGGGTTGCCCGACGCCTCCTCGGCCACGGCGCCGTGACGCTCCAGCAGGCTGACCCGCCAGCCGCGCGCGGCCAGGCTGGCCGCCGTGGCGCAGCCGGCCAGGCCGGCGCCGACGACCAGCGCGTGGCGTTCGCCCGTCGGGTGCGGCGGGCGAGCGAACCAGGGTTTGACGCGTGGCACGGGCGGCCCCATGAAGCCCTCGAACCTGCCCCGCGACACCTCCCATTTCTTGCCGATGCCGGGAATGCGTTTCATCTTGTAGCCCACCGCGATCAGCCCGCGGCGCACCCAGCCGGTGCTGGTGAAAGTGCCCAGGGTGGAACCTGGTGCGGCCAGCCGAGCCAATTCCGCGAACAGCTCGGGCGTCCACATTTCCGGGTTCTTCGCCGGCGCGAAGCCGTCCAGGAACCAGGCATCGACCTGGGCGTCCAGCTGCGGCAGTTTCTCCAGGACGTCGCCGATCAGCAGCGTCAGGGTCACCCGCCCGCCGTCGAACACCAGGCGCTGGAAGCCGGCATGGATACCCGCGTACTGCTCCAGCAGCGGCCCGGTGAACGGCGCCAGTTCCGGCCACAGCGCCAGGGCGCGGCTCAGGTCGGCGTGGCTGAGCGGGTATTTCTCCACGCTGATGAACTGCAGGCGCGCACCGGGGGCGGCGCGTTCGGCGAACAGCTGCCAGGCGCAGAAGAAATTCAGCCCGGTGCCGAAGCCGGTCTCGCCGATCACCAGGCGCTGGCCGTCGCCCAGGGCACTGAAGCGCGCGGTCAGGTCGTTCTGGTCGATAAACACATGGCGCGTCTCCTCCAGGCCGGAAGCGGCGAAATAGACGTCGCCGTAGTGGCGCGAGGTGGGGCGGCCCAGGTCGTCCCAGTCGATCTGGGCGTGCAGCGGTTCGGTACTCATGTTCGGCTCGGCGACAGACAAGCGCCCATGATAACGGCGGGTGGTGTTTATTGCCGCCTTTTAGCCGGGAAGCGCTTGGTAGGGTGGCGGTCATTCAACGCCATCGCAAGGAGCGAGCATGAATCCCCAGGAGACTTTTCTTATTCCGGTTGCCCAGGAAGGCGACTTCAAGGCGCGCAATCACGCTCGCGTCGTCGCCGCCAGCCTGCCCCGCTGGTTGCTGGACGCGTCACCGGACGTGCAGGCGGCGTTGCGCGCCAGCCAGGCCCGCAGCCAGGTCGCCCGCCAGGCATTGACCGAGTGGCTGGCGCCGCTGCCAGGCCTGGAAACCTTCGCCCAGACCCGTCTGGAGGCAGCACTGCAGCCCCTGATCGGTCAAGTCGATGTACACAAACACATATTGGCTCGCAAGAAGGACATCACCTCGCTGGGCGTGCCACGCCTGCAGATGACTCGCCAGACCCTGTTGCACGCCGCGCTGCAGAACTTCGTCGAAAACGAAGCCTTCCTGGAAGGCTCGCTGGTGCTGCCCGACCATGCCCTGGTGCTGGAAGACGCGGGCATGAGCTACCGCGTCAACCCGGGCAGCGCCCTGGCCATCACTGCGGCGCAGTTCGCGCGGTTGTGCCGCACGCAGGACATCGGCGGTGCGTATCAACTGCAGCTCAAGCAGTATTTCAGCCCCAGCGCGCAGGCCGAGCGCATCGAGGCCCTGTTCACCGACAATGACCGTCACGGCCTGGAGGTGCTGGCGCACATCGGGCATCTGCGCAAGCATCTCAGCGAACCGGCCTACCGCATGCTGTTGGACCTGGCCGCCGGCCGGCCCGCTACCTGGCACCAACGGCCAGTGCGCGCCAGCGCCTTGCGCATGATGCACAGCTCGACCTTCGACGGGGGCGACCTGCACGGGCCGCTGTTGCTGGATACAACCGACCACGGTCCTTGCGTGCTGTACCTGCCCCAGGAGCCGGAGCAGCCGCTCCAGGAGTTCGCCTCGCTGCAGGCTGCCCATGACGCCCTTCGGAACAAGCTCCGCGCCCCGGCCTACCTGCGTTACTGGCAGCGCTTTGTCAGCCATGCTCACCTTGCCCCGTTCCTGGACCACCTCAAGGACCGCCTGACGCCACTGGTCACCACCTTTCCCGCGACTCCCCGGCGAGCCCCCGACCCCGAAGCCAACCTGTTCCTGGAGCGGGTTGCGCTGACCGGGCCGTTGTTCGCTGCGGTGCATGCCCGTCGCGTGGCACGCGTGCTGGACGACGGCCGCACCCTGGCCATGCCTACCGCCGAAGTCGACCAGCAGCAGCGCGATGAGCGCAACCGCAGCTGGCTGAGTGCGGGCCTGGAGTTGCTGGGAGTGGTGGCATTATTCATCCCCGGCGTGGGTGAGTTGATGCTGGCCTGCGCTGCGGCGCAGCTGGTGTACGAGGTATACACCGGGGTGCAGGACTGGCGCCATGGCGACGCCGATGCCGCCGCGACCCATGCGCTAGGCGTGGCTGAAAACCTGGCGTTGCTGGCGGTAATGAGCGCCGGGACCGCGCTGGCTGCACGCCCGCGGGTGCCTATGTGGCCCCAGGGTGCGGCATTCGATGAGTTGCAGCCGCTGCGACTGCCCAGTGGTGCCGAACGCCTGTTGCGCTCGACCTTGGACGGCTATGCGCAACGCCTGGCACTGCCCGGCGACCTGCCGCTCAATGATGATCTGGTGATGGAGTATCTGGACCAGGAATACGTGCTGATCCAGGGGCGCCCCTACGCGGTGCGCTTCGACGGCGACCGCCAGGCCTGGCGGGTCATTCATCCTGAGGATCACAACGCCTACCAGCCGCTCGTCATGGAGGACTCGGGCGTGTGGCAACTGGCGCCCGAGCAGGCCGAGGCTGTCACTGGACGCAGCCTGCGCACCCTGCTGGATGGTCCGGCGGCGCACCTGGACAGCCAAGGGCTGGGCCTGGCGATGCGCTGTGCCGGGGTGGAGCCCGAGCTGCTTGACCAGGTGTTTTACCGCGGCACCCGCGCCTCGGCGCTGCTGACTGATACGCTTGAACGTTTCGATATTGACCTGGCCATCAGCCAACACCGCCAGGGGCTGGAGGTGACGCGTTCGAGCCTGGCCTACAAGCTGGCGGAAACCTTCCAGGCCGAGGCCCAGGGCAGCGACGACAACGCACTGTTCAAGGCGCTGTACGATGACTCCCATTTCGGCAGTGACCTTGCCAACGGCGTGGTGCGTCGCGACTTTCCCTCGCTGCCGGTGGCGGTGGCCGAGGAACTGTTGCGCAAGCTTAGCCCGAAGGCGCGGTTGGCTCTCGCCCAGGCTCAGCGGTTGCCGCTGGCAGTGGCTGAGCAGGCGCGTCTTTACCAACAGGCATTGCGCCTGAATCGCGCCCTCGAGGGGCTGTGCCGGGCACGCCTGGCGACGCCCGACAGCGCTGTACTGGCGGGCAACTTCAGGAAGCGCCTCGGGGCGCAGGCCAGTGCCGCCCAGATACGAGACGCGGCCCTGGCCGACCGCGAGCAATGTGCCCGCTGGCTGAAGCAGCAACCGCCGGCGGCGTTCTTCAGTGCCCCGGCACGTGACGAACTGGGCCGCTGGGGGTATGGAATGTCTGGCCGCAGGGCGGGCGAATTGCCTGCTGACAACCCCAGCCAGAACCACATGGTCAGCAGGGTCCGCGCGTTGTTCCCGGCGCTGGGCAGGCCTCAGGCCCTGGAGTACCTGCGTTACATCCACCGTTTCGGCCGCCGCTATGATGATGCCCTGGCCATCCTCGATGCGCACCAGGCCGAGTATCAGCAGCTGGATATCTACTTGCAGCTGTGGGTTGAAGCTCAGCCGTCGGCAGAGGCGCTGCGCCGCTTCAACGGCGACCTGCTGGAATTGCAGCACCAGCGCCGCGACGTGCGCTCGCGCCTGCTGATGACCTGGCGGCGCAATGGCCCCGACGAATTCCCCCACGAGTTGAACAACCCGGCGCTGGACCTCAGCGGTTTGTCGCTGCTGGAGCTGCCGCCGCTGATGCATGCTTTCAATTTCATCGCGCGCCTGGACCTGAGCCACAGTCACCTGAGCGCGGAAGGCCTGGGCGAATTGCTGCTCAATTTCCGTCAGTTGCGTGACCTGGACCTGAGCAACGCCGGGCTGCAGGTGTTGCCCGATCTATCACATCAGCGGGCCACCCTGCGCAACCTGGAGCTGGGCGGTAACCATCTGCTGCTGGACCAGGCGATGATGGGTGAGCTGGGGCGCTTGCCGGCACTGCGCACGCTCTCGCTCAACGGCAACCTGTTGCTGGGCGTCACCCAGGCCAATGGCTTTGCGCGCCTGCGTAACCTGGACCTGGGCAATACTGCCCTGGGGAACTGGCCTGAGTGGGTGGCGACCCTGCCGCGCTTGCGTGCCTTGAATCTCACCAACACCGGGCTGGTGCAACTGCCCGAGCAACTCTGGACGCAGCAGGGCGAGGGCCGGCTGATCCAGGTGGACCTGCGCTCGAATCCTTTCCCGGCGCCGCTGCGCAGGCGTATCGTCGGCCGGGCGCTGGCCGGGCGCCTGTTCGACCTCTATTTCACCGAGCCCCCCGTGCCCTGGAGCGCCGAGCACCTGTCGAGCCCTTGGTTGCTGGGGCTCAACAGCGTCGATCATGAGGGCTACCTCAATGACTGGCGTGCGTTGATCGGCCACGGTCGTTCAGTGCGCTTTCTCAATGTGCTCGAAGACCTGCGCAGCACGCCGCAATACACCCTCGACCGGGTTGACCTGTCGCGGCGGGTGCTGGAGCTGGTGCAGCGTGCGGTACGCATTCCAACCCTGCGCACGCGTCTGTTCGATATCGCCCGCTTCGCGGCTGGCAGCGAGGATGCGACGGTGCTGACTTTCAGCGACCTGGAAATGGCGGCTTTCGGATTCGAGCCCGCCGACCCCGAGCTCAACCCACAATCCGGGCAACTGCTGTACAGCCGCTTGCGCTCGATGTTCCGGGACCAGCAGATCCACGACTACGCCACCCGACTGGTGTTTGGCGACTTGAGAATACCCGGGCTGCTGGCCCAGGAGCCTACCGTGCGCCTGCAGCTGCGTGCGACCCTGGGTGAGCATTTCGCCATGCCGGCGCACCCCCTGCGCGGCCCGGTTCCCGGCACCGCCCTGCTTGATGGCGTGCAGGTCGAGGCTGCACGGCAAGCGCTGGTGGCCGCCGAACAAGGCGAGGATTTCATCCAATACCTGATCAGCCGGCAGCAGTGGGTTGCCCACTTGATGCGCAACCACTCTATGGAAATCAACGCTGTCCTGGCGCCGTTCGAAGCCGTAGGGGACTGGCCAGGGCGTGACCAGGCCCGGGAGGCAATCTTTGCCCACCTGACGCGCGCCGAGCGCGGGGATAACCCTTCGGCGGGCTGATGCGCTACGCTCCAGGCATTAGCTGCCAAGGAGCCCATGCTTATGTTCGAGTCCGCCGAAATCGGCCATGCCATCGACAAGGAGACCTACGACGCCGAGGTGCCCGCTTTGCGCGAGGCCTTGCTGGAAGCGCAGAACGAGCTCAAGGAACAGGCGCGCTTCCCGGTGATCGTGCTGATCAATGGCATCGAGGGGGCGGGCAAGGGCGAGACGGTCAAGCTGCTCAACGAGTGGATGGACCCACGGCTGATCGAAGTGCGTTCCTTCGATCAGCAGACCGACGAGGAACTGGCCCGGCCGCCAGCCTGGCGCTACTGGCGCCAGCTGCCGGCCAAGGGCAAGATCGGCGTGTTCTTCGGCAACTGGTACAGCCAGATGATCCAGGGCCGCGTGCACCGCGAGTTCAAGGACGCGGTGCTGGACCAGGCCATCAATGGTGCCGAGCGCCTGGAGCAGATGCTCTGCGACGAAGGTGCGCTGATCTTCAAGTTCTGGTTCCACCTGTCCAAGAAGCAGATGAAGGCGCGCCTCAAGGCCCTGCAGGACGACCCGCTGCACAGCTGGCGCATCAGCCCGCTGGACTGGCAGCAATCGGAAACCTACGACCGCTTCGTGCGCTTCGGTGAGCGCGTGCTGCGCCGCACCAGCCGCGAGTACGCGCCCTGGCACATCATCGAGGGTGTGGACCCACACTACCGCAGCCTCACCGTGGGCAAGCTGCTGCTCGAAGGCCTGCAGGCCGCACTCAAGGCCCCGACCGAGCCGGTGCACCAGAGCGTCGCGCCACTGGGCGTGAGCCTGGACGGCAAGAACCTGCTCGACAGCCTCGACCTGAGCCAGCAATTGGACAAGGATCACTACCGCAAGCAATTGACCGCCGAACAGGCGCGCCTGGCCGGCCTGCTGCGCGACAAGCGCATGCGCCGCCACGCCCTGGTGGCCGCGTTCGAAGGCAACGACGCCGCCGGCAAGGGCGGCGCCATTCGCCGGGTGTGCGCGGCCCTGGACCCGCGCCAGTACAACATCGTGCCCATTGCCGCACCCAGCCAGGACGAGCTGGCGCAGCCGTACCTGTGGCGCTTCTGGCGGCAGATCCCGGCGCGGGGCAAGTTCACCATCTTCGACCGCAGCTGGTACGGGCGGGTGCTGGTGGAGCGGGTGGAGGGCCTGTGCAGCGATGTTGACTGGCTGCGTGCGTACGGTGAAATCAACGACTACGAAGAGCAGCTGCACAACGCCGGCGTGGTGGTGGTGAAGTTCTGGCTGGCCATCGACAAACAGACCCAGCTGGAGCGCTTCCAGGCCCGCGAGGCGGTGCCCTACAAGCGCTTCAAGATCACCGAGGACGACTGGCGCAACCGCAAGAAATGGGACCAGTACCGCCAGGCCGTCGGCGACATGGTCGACCGCACCAGCACCGAACTGGCGCCTTGGACGTTGATTGAAGCCAATGATAAGCATTGGGCGCGGGTGAAGGTGTTGCGCACGATCAATGAGGCGTTGGAGGCGGCGTTCAAGCATGACAAGAAGTAGGCTGCGCTGCTGCGCAGCTGCGCTACCCGCTGCGCCGCAAGCTGCCTTTGATCTTGATCCCGTGAGGCCTTTGATCTTGATTGTGTGCCCCATAAAGCGCCAGGGCCGACTGGAGGCGTCGGCCAAGCGGGCTGAGGCGTAGCCGAAGAAGACGGAACCGGAGGCGCTTCTATTCCGGGCCGTCGGCCGCTTGGGCGACGCCGGAGGGAGGGGACCCGCAGCGAAGCGGAGGGACCAAGCAGGGGCAAGCCTTTTTTGCTTACTTTTTGTGGCGTTTGACAAAAAGTGAGCCGGCGTTGAACTGACCCCCTAATGTTGGACAAGGGTTAGTGTTTCCGTGCTTGGGTCCGAAATTGTACCGGACTCAAGCCATTCAATCTGAGGCTTATGCGTTCCTGGTTGTAGTAGTCGATGTAGCTCTCTAGCCCTGATGCCAGTTGCTCCACGCTCTCAAAAGATTCCAGGTAGAAGAACTCACTCTTGAGCGTGCCGAAAAAGCTTTCCATGGCGGCGTTGTCCAGACAATTGCCCTTGCGCGACATGCTCTGCTCAATGTTTTTTTCGGCCAGCATGTGCCGGTAGGTCGGCTGGCGGTACTGCCAGCCTTGATCAGAGTGCAGGATCGGTTTGTCACCTTGATTAAGCCGCCCAAAAGCTTGCTCCAACATGCTCGAAACCATATTGAACTCAGGGCGGCGGTTGGTCTGGTAAGCCAGGATTTCTCCGTTGTACAGGTCCATCACAGGCGAAAGAAACAACTTCTGCCCTCTTACGTTGAACTCCGTCACATCGGTCGCCCATTTCTGGTTGGGGGCTTCTGCCTTGAATTCGCGCTTAAGCAGATTACGTGAGGCAAGCCCCTCATCGCCCCGATAAGAACGGTACTTCTTCACCCTGATCAGCGATTTTAGGCCCATCAACTGCATCAGACGCTGCACCTTCTTGTGATTGACCGACTCACCAGTGCGCCCAAGGGCTGCGGTGATGCGGCGATAGCCGTAGCGCCCTCGATGCTTGTGATAGACGCTGCGTATGCGGTCTTTCAGATCAGAATGCTTGTCAGTCAGCAGTGCCTTGCCTTGGTAGTAGAAGGTGCTGCGCGCCAACCCGGCAGCACGAAGCAGCAAAGCAAGTGGATATACCTGCCTCAATCCTTGGACGGCCTGCGTTTTTTTGATTGCGCAGTCCGAGGATCCGCCTGGATCAAGGCATCGAGCTTTTTTAGATAGGCATTCTCGGCGCGCAGATAGGCCAGCTCCTTGAGCATTTGCTCAGGTGTCAGGTCAGCGTCCGCATGGTTCTCAGGACTTACTGTGGGTGCTTTGGAGGTTTTGCGGGACACGCTGGGCTCTCGGTGACGATGCGATTGAAGTGCTTCAATTCCGCCTGCATCGTACCGCGTTTTCCATTGCCTGATGCTGCTCGGGCCGCGGATATCAAACCGTATGCACGCTTGCTGGGTTGACAGCCCCTCTTGCTCGATGCACTGCAACACCTTCATTTTGAACTGGGCATCGTAGTGGCTGTATTTGGCAGCCAAACCTGCGGCGCCGTGCGTCTCATAGCCTTTGACCCAGCGGCGCAGGATCGATGGGCTCAGGCCATGCTTGATTGCCACCTCATGAACACTGCCCGCAGACAGACATTCCTCAATCAGTGATTGTTTGAGCGATCGGTCGTACTTCGTCATTGAACACCCTCCGGCGAGGTCAGGTGTCCAACATTCGGGGGTCAGTTCACGTAAGGCCGGAAAGGTGATTGTGCATCACCCTTGGCATTGGATATGTGCATGGCTTTCGAATCTCGCTTCTGAGGGATTCGGACATATCCATTTTCGCGGTGAGACCACCGACCGTTTCGGCCTTACGCCGACTCACTTTTTTTCAGACGCCAAAAAAAGTAAGCAAAAAACGCTTGCCCCTGCTTGGGCCCTCCGCTGCGCTACGGGTCCCCTCCTTCCGGCGCCGCTCAACGGGCAGACTGATCTGGTCAACCAATCCCGGACATTTGTTTAGGAGCTACGCCGCCAGCCTTTCATGCTCCACCGGCGTGCGGTACTCGTTATGGCTGTGAAGCCGGACCTGGTTGTAATGATGGATCACGTATCGAAGCACATCCGGCCTGGCCTTCGCCTCGTCCTGGTAGCCTTTCTTGGGTATCCATTCTGACTTCAGGCTGCTGAAAAAACGCTCCATCGGTGCATTATCCCAGCAGTTTCCACGCCGGCTCATGCTTTGCCTCATCCCGAATCCTTCAAGCTTGTCGCGAAACAGCTCACTGCTGTACTGACAGCCTTGATCCGAATGAAACATGACCTTGTCGGGCATTCCGCGGGCCTGATAAGCCAGCTCCAATGCCTTGCACGCCAATGCCGAATCGGGGCTTTTGGAGATGGCCCAACCCACGATCCGCCGGGCATACAGATCGAGGACAGCCGCCAGATAGAGCCAATGCGTCCCCGCCCAGATATAGGTGATATCACCACACCAAACCCGATTGGGCGCCGACACTTCGAACTGGCGCTCCAATAGATTGGGTGCAAATTTTGCCTCCACCGTGGCCAGGCGATAAGGGTTTGGCCGACGTTGAATGCTCCGCAAATCAGCCTCGGCCATTAAACGTCCGGCCAAAAAACGCCCCACCTGCTCGCCTTGGGCCTTGAGCGCCGCAGACAATACTCGTGCGCCCATGGAGCCTCGACTTTCGGCGTGCAGCCCTGTGGCCAACGTTTTCAGCCGTTCCCGGTCTGGATCGGGGCAATTGCGGCGCTTGAGATGCTCGTAATAACCGCTGCGGCTTATCCCAAAAACACGACACAAATCAGTCACCGAGAAACGCTCACTTAACGCATCGATCAAAGCCTTCGATCGAGGGAATCGTTCATCAAGAGAGCGGTAGCCTTTTTTAAGATTTCCTTCTCCAGCTCGAGCTTGCGGATTTTTACCTGCAGCGCCTGGATTTGCTGTTGTTCAGGCGTCATGGCAGAGGCCGTTTCAGGGGTGATGCCAAAACGCTCTTGGCGGAGTTGTTCCACCCACCGACGCAGTGCGGTCGGGCCCACGCCCATGGCTTTGCAGGCTTCTGGAGTGGTGTAGCCACTATCAAGAACAAGGGCTGCTGCCTCTTGCCTGAACTCTGTCGAAAAATTACGTCGGGACATCGAACACCTCTTGGTTGAGCGGTAGATTACCGCTCCTTTGGGCGTGTCCGGGATAATTAGGCCACATCAGACGGCACCCGCTATAGAAGCCTGCGGGTTACCGTCTCTTCGGCCTGCGGCCTCGGCCCTTCGGGCAGCCCGTTGATCGACGCCTCCAGTCGGCCCTGGCGCTTAACGGGGCCAAGATCAAAAGCAAGATCAAGATCAAGATCAAGATCAAGATCAAAAGCCAGATCACAAGCCAGATCACAAGCCAGATCAACAACCGATCAACGGCAGATCATCTGCCCCGCAAAACCTTCGCGATGGCGCGGCATCAGGCGCCTCGATTATCGTCGCGGCAGCGCTACTCCGCACCTATGCTGGGTCACATTCCCGACAACGACAACAACGAGGTGTGGCATGCGTGAAGTGGTGATCGTCGACAGCGTGCGGACCGGCCTGGCCAAGTCCTTTCGCGGCAAGTTCAACCAGACCCGCCCCGATGACATGGCGGCTCATTGCGTCAACGCGCTGCTGTCGCGCAACGGTATCGACCCGGCCAGCGTCGAGGACTGTATCGTGGGGGCGGCGTCCAACGAGGGCGCCCAAGGCTTCAACATTGGCCGCAACGTGGCGGTGCTGTCGAAACTGGGCACCGGCACCGCCGGCATGACCCTCAACCGGTTCTGCTCCTCGGGCCTGCAGGCCATCGCTATCGCGGCCAACCAGATTGCCTCGGGCTTCAGCGACATCATCGTCGCCGGCGGCGTTGAGTCCATCAGCCTGACCCTGCGCAGCGTCAACCAGGACCGCCTGCTCAACCCCACCCTGCAGGAAAGCTCGCCAGGCATCTACATGCCCATGGGCCTGACCGCCGAGGTGGTGGCTAAGCGTTACCAGGTCAGCCGCCAGGCCCAGGACGCCTACGCCCTGCAGAGCCAGCAACGCACCGCCCAGGCCCAGGTCGATGGCCGCTTCGACGACGAGATCGTGGCCATGCACACCCGCTACCTGGTGGAAGACAAGGCCAGCGGCGAGCAGAAGTGGCAGGACGGCGTGGTCGACCGCGACGACTGCAACCGCCCCGACACTACCCTGGAAAGCCTGGCCAGCCTGAAGCCGGCGTTCAGCGAAGACGGTTCGGTAACCGCCGGCAACGCCTCGCAACTGTCGGATGGCGCTTCCATGACCCTGGTCATGAGCCTGGAACGTGCCCAGGCCCTGGGCCTGAAGCCGCGCGCTATCTTCCGCGGGTTTACCGTGGCCGGCTGCGAGCCGGACGAGATGGGCATTGGCCCGGTGTTCGCCGTGCCCAAGCTGCTGAAGGCGGCGGGTGTGAGCCTGCAGGACGTGGACCTGTGGGAGCTGAACGAGGCGTTTGCCTCCCAGTGCCTGTACTGCCGGGACCGCCTGGAAATCGACAACGCCAGGTACAACGTCAACGGCGGCTCGATTGCCATCGGCCACCCGTTCGGCATGACCGGCTCGCGGCAGGTGGGGCATATCGTGCGTGAACTGCAGCGGCAGAAGCTGCGCTATGGCGTGGTGACCATGTGCGTGGGCGGCGGCATGGGCGCGGCGGGGCTGTTCGAGGCGCTGTAAGCCTTCAGCCTTGGCGCTGCATGCGCTGGATATAGGCCTCGGTCTCCTGCGCCGCGAGCTCGCGGGTAGGGTAGGGGCCTTCCTGGGTGTTTTCCCGGGTGGTGAAGAAAAACTCGCCATTGACCATGATCACCCGGTCACTGCGGTAGTGCACCGTGGGTACCGGGTCTTGCGCACGCTTGCCGTACATGGAAATTCCCCCAGGCTGGTTGCCTTCATCTTATCCATTTTCCCCCGCCAGCATAGCTACCACCCGTCACCCCCGTAGCAGCGGCCATCAGGCCGCGTCACGGGCGCCGGAGTGTGCAAGGCGGAGCGCTGTCAGCCGGTCTTCCCTGATTCGAGCATGTTTTCCGGACGCACCCACTGGTCGAACTCGGCGTCGGTGAGGTAACCCAGGTCCAGCGCCGCCTGGCGCAGGGTGAGGTTCTCGGCGTAGGCCTTCTTGGCGATCTGCGCGGCCTTGTCGTAGCCGATGTGCGGGTTCAACGCGGTCACCAGCATCAGCCCGCGCTCCAGGTGGTCGGCCATCTGTACCGGGTCGGGCTCCAGCCCGGCGATGCAGTGGGCCTGGAAGTTGCTGCAGCCGTCGGCCAGCAGGCGGATGGATTGCAGCAGGTTGTGGATGATCACCGGCTTGTACACGTTCAACTGCAGGTGCCCTTGGCTGGCGGCAAAGCCGATGGCCACGTCGTTGCCCAGCACCTGGCAGGCCAGCATCGACAGCGCCTCGCACTGGGTGGGGTTGACCTTGCCGGGCATGATCGAGCTACCCGGCTCGTTGGCCGGCAATTTCACCTCGGCGATGCCCGCGCGGGGGCCGGAGCCCAGCAGGCGCAGGTCGTTGGCCAGCTTCATCAGGGCCACCGCCAGGGTCTTCAGGGCGCCAGCCAGGGTGGTCAGCGGTTCGTGGCCGGCCAGGGCGGCGAATTTGTTCGGCGCGGTGATGAACGGCAGCCCCGACAGCGCCGCCAGCTCGGCGGCGATGGCCTCGGAAAAACCGTGGGGCGCGTTCAAACCAGTGCCTACCGCCGTGCCGCCCTGGGCCAGTTCGCACACCGCCGGCAGCGCCGCGCGAATGGCGCGCTGGGCGTAATCGAGTTGCGCCACGTAGGCCGACAGTTCCTGGCCGAAGGTGATGGGCGTGGCGTCCATCATGTGCGTGCGCCCGGTCTTGACCAGGTGCATGTGCCGCGCCGCCAGTTCCGCCAGGCCCGCCGACAGCTCGGCGATGGCCGGCAGCAGGTCCTGGTTCACCGCCTGGGCGGCGGCGATGCTCATGGCCGTGGGGAAGCAGTCGTTGGAGCTCTGCGAACGGTTGACGTGGTCGTTCGGGTGCACCGGCGCCTTGCCGCCGCGGCCCTTGCCGGCCAGCTCGTTGGCGCGCCCGGCGATCACCTCGTTGACGTTCATGTTGCTCTGGGTGCCGCTGCCGGTCTGCCACACCACCAGGGGGAACTGGTCGTCGTGCTCGCCGCCCAGCACTTCGTCGGCCGCCTGTTCGATCAGCCGGGCGATGTCGGCCGGCAGGTCGCCGTTGCGGTCATTGACCCGCGCCGCGGCCTTCTTGATCAGCGCCAGGGCATGCAGCACCGCCAGGGGCATGCGCTGGTCGCCGATGGCGAAGTTGATCAGCGAGCGCTGGGTCTGGGCCCCCCAGTAGGCCTCGTCGGGAACTTCGATGGGGCCCAGGCTGTCAGTTTCTGTTCGGCTCATGCGACGGTCCTCCTTAACGGTGTGATTGGCAGTTTAGGCTGCGGATCGCCGTTGCGGTTCCATCAGGTTTCATCTGCCGACCGTGCGCCCGGGGTTGAGCCACAGGCTTGCTTGGGCGCAGAATGTTCGATTCCGGGGTACTACCTCGCCTGCTAACTTAAGGAAACTCGATGACCCGTCTTCGTGCCATCTGTACCGCGGTTGCTCTGGTCTGCGCCAGCGGCCAGGTCTTCGCCGACACCGCCAGCCACAACGCCAGTGCCGAATCGTTCCTGATGATGGCGCACGCCGACAAGCTCGGGACCCCGGTCTACATGCAGGTGCAGCAGATGTTTGCCCAGCGTTTCGAACAGACCAAGGCCCCGGACTCCAAGCGCGCCGTGCTGGAAACCTACCAGGCCAAGGCCAACGCCGCCCTGGACCAGGCCATTGGCTGGCCGAAGCTGAAGCCGGACATGGTCAAGCTGTACACCGACAACTTCACCGAGCAGGAGCTGCGCGACCTGGTCAAGTTCTACCAGTCGCCACTGGGCAAGAAAGTGCTGGAGAAGATGCCTTCAGTGACCCAGCAGTCCGCCCAGATCACCCAGCAGAAGCTGGAAAGCGCGGTGCCGGTGGTCAACAAGCTGCTGTCTGACATGACCAACGAACTGGCACCGGCCAAGGCCGCCACGCCAGCCGCACCGGCCAAGAAGCCGTAAGCGGGGCCCGTCATGACCATGCAGCAACGCATTGAACAGGCCCTGGTGGCCCTGGACCCGGCGCATTTGCAGGTGCTCGACGAGAGCCACATGCACAGCCGCGGCCAGGAAACCCATTACAAGGTGGTGCTGGTCACCGACCGTTTCGCCGGCCTGTCGCGCGTGAAGCGTCAGCAGATGGTCTATGCCACCCTGGGTGAGCTGATGGGGCAGTTCCACGCCCTGGCCCAGCACACCTACACCCCCGAGGAATGGGCACAGCTGGGCGCCGCCCCGGCGTCGCCCACCTGCGCGGGCGGGCATTGATCCAGAGCAATACTTCCTGGGCCGGTTTTTTGATAGAATTGGCCCAGGTGTAATTGCTGACACTGTGGGAGGTTGCTTGTGTGGGAGCTGGCTTGCCAGCGAGCCTTTGATTCTCAGAGCTCGCTGGCAAGCCAGCTCCCACACAAGCAACCTCCCACATTTATTTTTCGTACCCCTGAACCATCAACCCGGTCCGCCCTTTACGAGGGCAACCACCTGGAGTTTCATCCATGACACAAGCCATTGTCGTGGCGGCACTGTACAAGTTCGTCACCCTGGAAGATTACGTTGACCTGCGCGAGCCCCTGCTCAATGCCATGGTCGACAACGGCATCAAGGGCACCCTGCTGATCGCCGAGGAAGGCATCAACGGCACGGTCTCCGGCACCCGCGAAGGCATCGACGGCCTGCTGGCCTGGCTGCGCAGCGACGCGCGCCTGGTGGACATCGACCACAAGGAATCGTACTGCGACGAGCAGCCGTTCTACCGCACCAAGGTCAAGCTCAAGAAAGAGATCGTGACCCTGGGCGTGCCGGGCGTGGACCCCAACCGCAGCGTCGGCACCTACGTCGACCCCAAGGACTGGAACGCGCTGATCAACGACCCCGAAGTGCTGCTGATCGACACCCGCAACGACTACGAAGTGGCCATCGGCACCTTCGAAGGCGCCATCGACCCCAAGACCACCTCGTTCCGCGAGTTCCCCGACTACATCAAGGCGAACTTCGACCCGGCGGTGCACAAGAAAGTGGCCATGTTCTGCACCGGCGGCATCCGCTGTGAAAAAGCCTCCAGCTACATGCTGGGCGAAGGCTACGGCGAGGTGTTCCACCTCAAGGGCGGCATCCTCAAGTACCTGGAAGAAGTGCCCCAGGAAGAGTCCAAGTGGCAGGGCGACTGCTTCGTGTTCGACAACCGCGTCACCGTGCGCCACGACCTCACCGAGGGCGACTACGACCAGTGCCACGCCTGCCGCACGCCCATCAGCGTCGAAGACCGCGCCAGCGAGCACTACGCGCCCGGCATCAGCTGCCCGCACTGCTGGGACAGCCTGAGCGAGAAAACCCGCAAGAGCGCCATCGACCGCCAGAAGCAGATTGAATTGGCCAAGGCGCGCAACCTTCCGCATCCGATAGGCCATAATTACCGTAAAGCCGCTGCCCAGGACTGACGCCATGCAAAACCGCCTGCTCTACGTGATGGACCCCATGTGCTCCTGGTGCTGGGGCTTCGCACCCGTGGCGCAGGCGCTGATCGAGCAAGCCCAGGCCGCTGGCGTGGGCGTGCACCTGGTAATGGGCGGCCTGCGCACTGGCGGCGGCGCGGCGCTGGAACCGTCGCTGCGCAGCAGCATCCTGCACCACTGGCACGCGGTGCACGAGGCCACCGGCCAGCCGTTCCAGTTCGACGGCGCGCTGCCCGAAGGCTTCGTCTACGACACCGAACCGGCCTGCCGGGCGGTGGTGGCGGTGCGCAGCCTCGACGAAGGCGCGGCCTGGGCCATGGCCAAGCTGATCCAGCACGCCTTCTATGCTGAAGGCCGCGACGTGACCCAGGTGGCGGTGCTGGTGGAACTGGCCGAGGCGGCCGGCATCCCGCGCATCGAGTTCGCCGCCGCCTTTGACAGCGCCGAGCAACTGGCAGCCACCGCGGCCGACTTCAACTGGGTGCGCGACCTCAACATTGCCGGCTTCCCCACCTTGCTGGCCCAGCGCGGCGGCCAGATGGCCCTGCTGACCAACGGCTACCAGCCGCTGGACGAGCTGGCGCCGCTGTTCGCCCGCTGGCTGGAACGGGCTGCCCATGCTTGACCTGCCCGGGCCGACCGAACTGCCCCTGCGGCCCGGGCCGGTCACCCCCGACCGGTTGAGTTGGGCGCACATTCGGCAATTGGCCCTGCGGCACCGCAAAGCGCTGTGGCTGGCCAATGGCGTGGCCGTGCTGGCCACCCTGTGCAGCGTGCCCATTCCCCTGCTGTTGCCGTTGCTGGTGGACGAAGTGCTGCTGGGCCATGGCGACACCGCGCTGCAAGTGATGAACCACGTGCTGCCCGGCGCCTGGCAGAAGGCCGCCGGCTACATCGGCCTGATGTTGCTGGTGACCTTTGCCCTGCGCTGCCTGGCGCTGGTGTTCAACGTGGTGCAGGCCAGGCTGTTCGCCGGGCTGGCCAAGGACATCGTCTACCGCCTGCGCATCCGCCTGATCGAACGCCTCAAGCGCATCTCCCTCAGCGAATACGAAAGCCTGGGCGGCGGCACCGTGACCACGCACCTGGTCACCGACCTGGACACCCTGGACAAGTTCGTTGGCGAAACCCTGAGCCGCTTCCTGGTGGCCATGCTCACCCTGGTGGGCACCGCCACCATCCTGATGTGGATGAACTGGAAGCTGGCGCTGCTGATTCTGTGCTTCAACCCGCTGGTGATTTTCGCCACGGTGCAGTTGGGCAAGCGCGTCAAGCACCTGAAGAAGCTGGAAAACGACAGCACCGCACGCTTTACCCAGGCGCTGACCGAAACGCTGGAGGCCATCCAGGAGGTGCGCGCCGGCAACCGCCAGGGCTTCTTCCTCGGCCGCCTGGGCCAGCGCGCCCGTGAAGTGCGCGACTATGCCGTGGCCTCGCAATGGAAAAGCGATGCCTCGGGGCGTGCCAGCGGCCTGCTGTTCCAGTTCGGCATCGATATCTTCCGCGCGGTGGCCATGCTCACCGTGCTGTTTTCCGACCTGTCCATCGGCCAGATGCTGGCGGTGTTCAGCTACCTGTGGTTCATGATCAGCCCGGTGGAGCAGTTGCTCAACCTGCAATACGCCTACTACGCCGCCGGTGGCGCGCTGACCCGCATCAACGAACTGCTGGCGCGCGCCGACGAGCCGCAATACCCCGGCGGCATCGACCCGTTCCGCAACCGCGACACCGTGGGCATCGAGGTGCGCGACCTGAGCTTCGGCTACGGCGAGGACCAGGTGCTGGAGCACCTGGACCTGTCCATCGCCCCGGGCGAGAAAGTGGCCATCGTCGGCGCCAGTGGCGGCGGCAAGAGCACCCTGGTGCAACTGCTGCTGGGCCTGTACACGCCGCAGAGCGGGGTCATCCGTTTTGGCGGTTGCACCCAGCAGGACATCGGCCTGACCACCCTGCGTGAAAACGTCGCGGTGGTGCTGCAGCACCCGTCGCTGTTCAACGACACCGTGCGCGCCAACCTCACCATGGGCCGCGAGCGCAGCGACGAAGCCTGCTGGCAGGCCCTGGAGATCGCCCAGCTGGACGCCGCCATCCGCCTGCTGCCGCAAGGCCTGGACAGCATCGTCGGCCGCTCTGGCGTGCGCCTTTCCGGCGGCCAGCGGCAGCGCCTGGCGATTGCCCGGATGATTCTGGCGCAACCCAAGGTGGTCATTCTCGACGAGGCCACCTCGGCGCTGGACGCTGCCACCGAGTACAACCTGCACCAGGCCATGGCGCGCTTCCTCAACGGCCGCACCACGCTGATCATCGCCCATCGCTTGTCGGCGGTGAAACAGGCCGACCGGGTGCTGGTGTTCGATGGCGGAAGGGTGGCCGAGGACGGCGATCACCAGCAATTGATTGCCGATGGCGGGCTGTACGCGCGGCTGTACGGCCACTTGCAACAGGTCTGAAACGTCCGGTTTTGAGTACATTTGTACCAAAGACAACGCTAGCCATTCATTTGGATAGGCCTGTAAAGTGCCGCCTTGAACGAAATGTAATGCCTGATCATCGATAACCCACTGAACGCGCAGTTTTCGCCTAGGCTGAGCTGATGTGAGTGGAGTTTTCCTGGATGGTTGTCTGGCTCTGCTGATGCAAGGGACCTCATGAAGCAAAATCGGACTCTCGAAACGCCGAGATTATTGGGCATCGTCTGGCCATTTATAGCAGTCGTATTGTTTCAGGCACTATTGGGGTGCATCAGCCTATACGCGTTGTCGGCCGTGCGGGGCTATGTGGCCGGCGAGAGTCTGTGGTCCAAGGGCCAGAAAGACGCCATCTACTACCTGAACCTGTACGCCGACAGCCGCGACGAACGCATTTTCAGCAAGTACCAGGCTGCCATTGCCGTGCCGCAGGGCAGCCATGACCTGCGCGTGGCCCTCGACCAGCCCGTTCCGGACCTGGTCGCGGCACGCCAGGGCATCCTGCAGGGCGGCAACCACCCTGACGATGTGTCCAGCCTGATCTGGCTGTACCTCAATTTCCGTCATTTCAGCTACCTGGAGCGCGCCATCGAGCGCTGGACCGTGGGCGACAGCTACCTGGTGCAGCTGGACTCGGTGGCCCAGCAGATGCACGCCGGCATCGGCAGTGGCAGCGCCAGCGAAGAAGACATCATGCGCTGGAAGGACCGCATCCTGGCCATCAACGACGGCGTCACGCCGGCGGCCAAGGCTTTCAGCGACGCGCTGGGGGAGGGCTCGCGGTTCCTCTGGCGGCTGTTGATGCTGGTCAACGTCGGCACCGCGCTGCTGCTCATCGCCCTGGCCCTCTGGCGCAGCCACAAGCTGCTGGTGCAGCGCCGCGCCTTCGCCACGGCCCTGGAGCTTGAGAAAGAGCGTGCCCAGGTGACCCTGGCGTCCATCGGCGATGGCGTGATCGCCACCGACTTCGAGGGCTGCATCGCCTACATGAACCCGGCTGCCGAGCAGCTCACCCACTGGAACGCCGAGCAGGCGGCCGGCCTGCCGCTGGCCTCGCTGTTCAACCTGCTGGACGAAAACGCCGAGAAAGACAGCTTCACCCTGATCGAGCACATTCTCGGCGGCCAGCTGACCGGTGGCAGCGAGCACGCCAAGCTGATCCAGCGCCTGGACGGCAGCACCGTGTCGGTGACCCTGGTGGGCGCGCCCATCCGCACCGACGGGCGCATCAGCGGCACCGTGCTGGTGCTGCACGACATGACCCAGGAGCGGCAGTACATCGCCAACCTGTCCTGGCAGGCCACCCACGACGCCCTGACCGGCCTGGCCAACCGCCGCGAGTTCGAATTCCGCCTGGAACAGGCCCTGGGCAACGTAGGCCGCAACCAGTGCCGCCACTCGCTGATGTTCCTCGACCTGGACCAGTTCAAGCTGGTCAACGACACCTGCGGCCACGCTGCCGGCGACGAGCTGCTGCGGCATATCTGCACCTTGTTGCAATCGGGGCTGCGCGACGGTGACACCCTGGCGCGCCTGGGTGGCGACGAGTTCGGCATCCTCCTGGAAAACTGCCCGGCCGATGTCGCCGAGCGCATCGCCGACAGCCTGCGCCAGACCGTGCAGAACCTGCATTTCGTGTGGAAGGGCCGGCCGTTCGTGACCACCGTCAGTATTGGCCTGGTGCACATTGCCCAGTTGCCCACTACCCTGGAAGCCTCCCTGCGCGCCGCCGACATGGCCTGCTACATGGCCAAGGAGAAGGGCCGCAACCGCGTGCAGGTGTACCACGCCGACGACACCGAGCTGTCCATGCGCTTCGGCGAGATGGCCTGGGTGCAGCGCCTGCACATGGCCCTGGAAGAGAACCGCTTCGTGCTCTACGCCCAGGAAATCGCCGCCCTGGGCCGCACTTCGGCCTCCGGCGGCCATGTGGAGATTTTGCTGCGCCTGCACGATGAAAGCGGGCGCATCATCATGCCGGAGAACTTCATCCCCGCCGCTGAGCGCTACGGCCTGATGACGGCGCTGGACCGCTGGGTGGTGCAGAACGTCTTCAAAATCATCCAGCAGTGCATGAGCGAAGGCGTGGAAGGGCCGCTGGCCATCTGCGCCATCAACCTGTCGGGCACCAGTATCGGCGACGAGGCGTTCCTGGAGTACCTGCGCGAGCAGTTCCAGCGCTTTGCCATCCCGCCGGAGCTGATCTGCTTCGAAATCACCGAGACCGCGGCGATTTCCAACCTGGGCAGCGCCATTCGCTTCATCAACGAGCTCAAGAGCCTGGGTTGCCGCTTCTCGCTGGACGATTTCTGCGCCGGCATGTCCTCGTTCGCCTACCTCAAGCACCTGCCAGTGGACTTCCTCAAGATCGACGGCAGCTTCGTCAAGGACATGCTCGACGACCCCATCAACCGCGCCATGGTCGAGGTGATCAACCATATCGGCCACGTGATGGGCAAGGAAACCATTGCCGAATTCGTCGAAACCCCGCTGATAGAGCAGGCTTTGCTGGAAATCGGGGTAGATTATGCCCAGGGTTATCTGATAGAACGTCCACAGGTATTCACCTGCGAAAGTCTGCAACGTCGCGAGGTCCGCCCGCGCCCCTTGTTGTTCAAGGCGCCGGGGACTTTTCGCTGATGCCGCAGCCGTGACCGTCACTCAATAAAGAAGGAATCTGACAAGTGATCGAGGCGTTCGTCCGTACTGGCCCCCTCATGGAAGCCACCAGTTACCCGCTCTGGGCCCAACAGCTGATTCGTGACTGCAGCGAAAGCAAGCGGCGCGTGGTGGACCATGAGCTGTACCGCGCCATGCGCGATGCCACCCTCAGCGCCAAGACCATGCGTCAGTACCTGATTGGTGGCTGGCCGGTGGTGGAGCAGTTTGCCCTGTACATGGCCCAGAGCTTGACCAAGACCCGTTTTGGCCGCCACCCGGGCGAGGACATGGCCCGCCGCTGGCTGATGCGCAACATTCGCGTGGAACTCAACCATGCCGATTACTGGGTGCACTGGTGCAACGCCCATGGCGTCAGCCTGGAAGATCTGCAGGCGCAGGACGTGCCTGCCGAGCTGCTGTCGCTGAGCCATTGGTGCTGGCAGACCACGTCGGCGGATTCGCTGATCGTCGGCATCGCCGCCACCAACTACGCCATCGAGGGCGCCACCGGCGAATGGTCGGCGGTGGTCTGCGCCAACGACGTGTACGCCAATTCCTTCCCCGAGGAAGGTCGCAAGCGCGCCATGAAGTGGCTGAAGATGCACGCCCAGTACGACGATGCCCACCCGTGGGAAGCGCTGGAGATCATCTGCACCCTGGCCGGCCACAACCCCACCAAGGCGCTGCAGGCCGAGCTGCGCCGCGCGGTGTGCCGCAGCTACGACTACATGTTCAACTTCCTGGAGCGCTGCATGGCGTTCGAGCGCGAGCAGCACAGCGTGCGCCGCGAACGCCTGGCGGCCGTGGCCGCCCAGCACTGAGGGTGATTACTGGGCGTTGAATGCCTGGCCGTTCACGCCCTTGCTGTCCGGGCCCATCAGGTACAGGTACACCGGCATGATGGCCTCGGGCAGCGGGTTCTTCTCCGGCGCTTCCGCCGGGTAGGCCTGGGCGCGCATGCTGGTGCGCGTGGCGCCCGGGTTGATGCTGTTGGCGCGCAACGTGCCCATGCCATCGAGCTCGTCGGCCAGGGTCTGCATCAGGCCTTCGGTGGCGAATTTCGACACCCCGTACGCACCCCAGTAGGCCCGGCCCTTGCGCCCGACGCTGCTGGAGGTGAACACCATCGAACCATCCGCCGACAGCTTGAGCAGTGGCAGCAGCGTGCTGGTGAGCATGAAGGTGGCGTTGACGTTGACGTGCATCACCCGCATGAAGTGCTCGCCCGACAGTTGGTCGAGGGGCGTGCGCGGGCCGATGATGGAGGCGTTGTGCAGCAGCCCGTCGAGGCGGCCGAACTCGTTCTCGATCATCACTGCCAGCTCGTCGTAGTGATGCGGCAGGGCAGTTTCCAGGTTGAAGGGGATGACCACCGGGCGCGGATGGCCGGCGGCCTCGATCTGGTCGTAGACCTCGCTCAGGTTGGCTTCGGTCTTGCCCAGCAGCAGCACGGTGGCGCCGTGGGCGGCGTAGGCGAGGGCGGCTGCGGCGCCGATGCCACGGCCGGCGCCGGTCACCAGGATGACGCGGTCCTTGAGCAGGGCGGGTGGTGCGGTGTAGTCGAACATGAAAATTCTCCTTTGCGGCCGCCACATCCCCGTAGCCGCTGGCGAAGCCTGCGCTGGCCCTGAACTGCGCCGTAGATCTCCAGCGGGGCATAGGGCCAGCGCAGCCTGGCGGCAGCGGCTACGGGCGTGGTGGGCCGGCGGTCAGCAGCTGCACATGGCCTGGTCCAGCACCTTGCGCAGTTCCAGCGGGTGGTCCACCACCACGTCGGCGCCCCAGTGGCTGGGGTTGTCGTGGGGGTGGATGTAGCCGTAGCGCACGGCCGCGGTGCGGGTGCCGGCGTCGCGGCCCGACTCGATGTCGCGCAGGTCGTCGCCCACGAACAGCACGCTGGCCGGGTCCAGGTCGAGCATCTTGCACGCCAGGGTCAGCGGCTCGGGGTCGGGCTTGCTGTTGGTCACGTGGTCCGGGCAGATCAGCAGCGCCGAGCGCTCGGCCAGCCCCAGCTGTTGCATGATCGGCTCGGCGAAGCGCACTGGCTTGTTGGTGACCACGCCCCAGCGCAGGCCGGCTTTCTCGATGTCGTCCAGCAGCTCGGCCATGCCCTCGTAGAGGTGGCTGTGCACCGCGCAGCCAACCTGGTAGCGCTCCAGGAATTCCAGGCGCAGGGCCTCGAACTCCGGCGCCTGGGGCGACAGGGCGAAGGTGGCCGAGACCATGGCCTTGGCGCCGCCCGACACCACGTCGCGAATCAGCTGCTCATCGATGGCCGGCAGGTTGCGCTCGGCGAGCATGGCCTGGCAGATGGCGATGAAGTCCGGCGCCGTGTCCAGCAGGGTGCCGTCCATGTCGAAGAGAACCGCTCTCAAGCGCATCGATCACTCCTCCCGCAGGGTCTGGACCATGTAGTTGACGTCGACGTCGGCGGCCAGCTTGTAGTGCTTGGTCAGCGGGTTGTAGGTCAGGCCGATGATGTCCTTGACCGACAGGCCGGCGGTGCGCGCCCAGGCGCCCAGCTCGGAAGGGCGGATGAATTTCTTGAAGTCGTGGGTGCCACGCGGCATCAGCTTGAGGATGTACTCGGCGCCGATGATGGCGAACAGGTAGGACTTGGGGTTGCGGTTGATGGTGGAGAAGAACACCTGGCCGCCCGGCTTGACCATTTTGTAGCAGGCGCGGATCACCGACGACGGGTCGGGCACGTGCTCGAGCATTTCCAGGCAGGTGACCACGTCGAACTGGCCAGGCATTTCCTCGGCCAGGGCCTCGGCGGTGATCTGCCGGTATTCCACCTGCACGCCGGACTCCAGCTGGTGCAGCTGGGCCACGGCCAGTGGTGCCTCGCCCATGTCGATGCCGGTGACGGTGGCGCCGCGCAGGGCCATGGCTTCGCTGAGGATGCCGCCGCCGCAGCCTACGTCCAGGACCTTCTTGCCGGACAGCTTGGCGCGCTCGTCAATCCAGTTGACGCGCATGGGGTTGATGTCGTGCAGGGGCTTGAACTCGCTCTCGCGGTCCCACCAGCGGTGCGCCAGGGCTTCGAACTTGGCGATTTCGGCGTGGTCGACGTTGCTCATTGGGGTGTCCTTTTGAAAACTGTGTTGAATTTGGCGTAGTGCCGGCCGCCACCAGGCGGCCGCAAGGGTTATTCGTGCCGGGCCACGATGCGCTGGCCCCAGCCGGCGGCGGTGGCCGCCAGGCCCTGTTCGTCCATGCGCGTCAGCGCACGGTCCTGGAGCAGGGCGGTGCCACCGACCCAGACGTGCGTCACGCAGTCCCGGCCCGTGGCGTAGATCAGTTGCGACACCGGGTCGTACACTGGCTGCTGGGCCAGCCCCGACAGGTCGAACGCGGTCATGTCGGCGGCCTTGCCCACTTCCAGCGAGCCGATGCTGGCCTCCAGGCCCAGGGCGCGGGCACCGTTGAGCGTGGCCATGCGCAGGGCGCGGTGGGCGTCCAGGGCGGTGGCGTTGCCGGCCACGGCCTTGGCCAGCAGCGCGGCGGTGCGCGTCTCGCCCAGCAGGTCGAGGTCATTGTTGCTGGCGGCGCCGTCGGTGCCTACTGCCACATTGACGCCGGCCTGCCACAGGCGTTCCACCGGGCAGAAGCCGCTGGCCAGCTTGAGGTTGGATTCGGGGCAGTGCACCACGCTGGTGTTGCTTTCCACCAGCAGGGCCAGGTCCTCTTCGCTGATTTGCGTCATGTGCACGGCCTGGAAGCGCGGGCCCAGCAGGCCCAGGCGGCCCAGGCGCGCCAGTGGCCGTTCGCCACCCTGCGCCAGGGCCTGCTCCACTTCGCCAGCCGTCTCGTGCACGTGCATCTGGATGGCAGCGTCCAGTTCGTCGGCCAGCACGCGGATTTTTTCCAGGTTGGCGTCACCCACGGTATAAGGGGCGTGGGGGCCGAAGGCAATGGAGATGCGCGGATGGTGTTTCAGGTCACTGAACAGTTCCACGCCCTGGTGCAGGGCTTCATCGGCGCTGCGTGCGCCCGGAATGGGGAAATCCAGCACCGGAATGCTGATTTGCGCGCGCATGCCGCTGTGGTGCACCCGTTCGCTGGCCGCGCGCGGGTAGAAGTACATGTCCGAAAAACAGGTAACGCCGCCTTTCAATTGCTCGGCGATGGCCAGGTCAGTGCCGTCGCGTACGAAGGCCTCGTCCACCCAGCGCCCTTCGGCGGGCCAGATGTGGTCCTGCAGCCAGGTCATCAGCGGCAAATCGTCGGCCAGGCCGCGGAACAGGGTCATGGCCGCGTGGCCGTGGGCGTTGACCAAACCCGGGGTCAGCAGCATGCCGGGCAGCTCGCGCACCTCGCGGGCCGCCAGCTTCAAGGCTTCCGCTCGCGGGCCGATAAACACTATATTGCCATCACGCACGCCCAGGCCATGCTCCTTCAGCACCACGCCGGCCGGTTCCACGGGCACCAGCCAGCTGGGCAACAGCAACAGGTCGAGGGGCTGGGCAGCGTCGGGCATGGTGAGGTTCCAGTGCTTTGGGTCGGTGATGGCGAAGTATACCCGAGCGTCTTCCCCGGGGGCTCGCTATAATCGGCCGCTTTTGATGTCAGCTTTCAGATCAGGGGTGGGCAATGCGCGAACGTCTATTGGCAGCAGAGAAAGTGAAGGCCATCGACTGGCGTGACGGGGCCCTGCATCTGCTCGACCAGCGTGTGCTGCCGCACCAGGAGACCTGGCTGGCCTACACCGACGCCGCCGGCGTCGCCGAGGCCATTCGCGCCATGGTGGTGCGCGGGGCGCCGGCCATCGGCATCAGTGCCGCCTATGGCATCGTCCTGGGCGCCCGCCAACGTCATGCCCAGGGTGGCGATTGGCTGGCAGCGCTGGAGCAGGATTTCACCGTGCTGGCGGCCTCACGGCCTACGGCGGTCAACCTGTTCTGGGCGCTGAACCGCATGCGCGAGCGCCTGGAGCGGGTCAAGGCCCATGCCGACGTGCTGGGCCTGCTGGAGGCCGAGGCCCTGGCCATCCATGAAAGCGACCGCGAGGCCAACCTGACCATGGCCCAGCTGGGCGTGGACCTGATCCGTCGTCACCAGGGCAACGCCCAGGCCATCCTCACCCACTGCAACACCGGCGCCCTGGCCACCGGCGGCTTCGGCACGGCGCTGGGGGTGATCCGCGGGGCGTTCATCGAAGGCATGGTCGAGCGCGTCTATGCCGACGAGACCCGCCCTTGGCTGCAGGGCTCGCGCCTGACTGCCTGGGAGCTGGCCAACGAGGGCATCCCGGTCACCGTCAACGCCGATTCCGCCGCCGCGCACCTGATGAAAACCAAGGGCATCACCTGGGTCATCGTCGGCGCCGACCGCATCACCGCCAACGGCGACGTGGCGAACAAGATCGGCACCTACCAACTGGCCGTTACCGCCATGCACCACGGCGTGCGCTTCATGGTGGTGGCGCCCAGCTCCACCATCGACATGAGCCTGGCCAGTGGCGAGGACATTCCCATCGAGGAGCGCGACGGCCGCGAACTGCTGGAAGTGGGCGGGCAGCGCCTGGGCGCCGACGTCGATGCCTTCAACCCGGTGTTCGACGTGACCCCGGCGGACCTGATCGACGCGATCATCACCGAGAAAGGTATCGTCGAGCGGCCCGACGCGGCCAAGCTGGCCCAGTTGATGTGTCGCAAGCGGTTGCATTGACTCACACCTGCGCCACGCACGCTCTGGGACTGCGCCGATCCGGGACGCAGCCTTCGGCAGCTGCTACGGGGAAATCAGGGGTGTAAACATTGCCAATTGCGCACAAAAGCCCCTCAGAGCCATCCCAGGCGCGATCACTCATCAATTAATGGGTTTGCAAGCCTTCCAGGGGATAGGTCCCTGACGGGCTTTGTGGTAACATCCGACGGTTTCCAGGGTCGCCCTTTGAGGCGGCCCCCACTGCGCAGATCCAGAGCATAACTCGTTGATTTGTCGTAAGTCGCCTCACGGCCGTGCCGTCGGCGGCGAGCTTCGTTCGTCCCATTGGATGTGACGGAGTTTCACCAGAAAAAGGAATCAGGCTTCTCATGGGCGAACTGGCCAAAGAAATCCTCCCGGTCAATATCGAAGACGAGCTGAGACAGTCCTACCTCGACTACGCGATGAGCGTCATCGTCGGGCGTGCACTGCCTGATGCGCGTGATGGCTTGAAGCCCGTGCATCGCCGCGTTCTGTTTGCGATGAGTGAACTGGGTAACGACTGGAACAAACCGTACAAGAAATCCGCCCGTGTGGTCGGTGACGTGATCGGTAAGTACCACCCTCACGGTGACACCGCGGTCTACGACACCATCGTGCGTATGGCCCAGCCTTTCTCCCTGCGCTACCTGCTGGTAGACGGCCAGGGCAACTTCGGTTCGGTGGACGGCGACAACGCCGCGGCCATGCGTTACACCGAAGTGCGCATGACCAAGCTGGCCCATGAGCTGCTGGCCGACCTGCACAAGGAAACCGTGGACTGGGTGCCCAACTACGACGGCACCGAGCAGATCCCGGCGGTGATGCCGACGCGCATCCCCAACCTGCTGGTCAACGGCTCCAGCGGCATCGCCGTGGGCATGGCCACCAACATCCCGCCACACAACCTCGGTGAAGTCATCGACGGTTGCCTGGCGCTGATCGACAACGCCGACATCACCATCGATGAACTGATGCAGTTCATCCCTGGCCCCGACTTCCCGACCGCAGGCATCATCAACGGTCGCGCCGGCATCATCGAGGCCTACCGCACCGGCCGTGGCCGCATTTATATGCGTGCCCGTTCCACCGTCGAAGACATCGACAAGGTCGGCGGCCGCCAGCAGATCGTGGTCACCGAGCTGCCGTACCAGCTGAACAAGGCCCGCCTGATCGAGAAGATCGCCGAGCTTGTGAAAGAGAAGAAGCTGGAAGGCATCACCGAACTGCGCGACGAGTCCGACAAGGACGGCATGCGCATCGTCATCGAGCTGCGTCGCGGCGAAGTGCCGGAGGTGATCCTCAACAACCTCTACGCCCAGACCCAGATGCAGGCCGTGTTCGGCATCAACGTGGTGGCCCTGATCGACGGCCGCCCGCGCGTGCTGAACCTCAAGGACCTGCTGGAAGCCTTCGTGCGCCACCGCCGCGAAGTGGTCACCCGCCGCACTGTGTTCGAGCTGCGCAAGGCCCGCGAGCGCGGCCACATCCTGGAAGGCCAGGCCGTTGCCCTGTCGAACATCGACCCGGTCATCGCCCTGATCAAGGCCTCGCCGACGCCGTCCGAGGCCAAGGAAGCGCTGGTCAGCACCGCCTGGGAATCCAGCGCCGTGGTAGCCATGGTGGAAGCGGCCGGCGCCGAGTCGTCGCGCCCCGAGAACCTGGACCCGCAGTACGGCCTGCGTGACGGCAAGTACTGGCTGTCGCCGGAACAGGCCCAGGCCATCCTCGACCTGCGCCTGCACCGCCTCACCGGCCTGGAGCACGAGAAGCTGCTGGCCGAGTACCAGGAGATCCTCAACCAGATCGGCGAACTGATCCGCATCCTCAACAGCGCCGCGCGCCTGATGGAAGTGATCCGCGAAGAGCTGGAAGTGATCCGCGCCGAATACGGCGACGTGCGCCGCACCGAGATCCTCGACGCGCGCCTGGACCTGACCCTGGGTGACATGATCCCGGAAGAAGAGCGCGTGGTGACCATCTCCCACGGCGGCTACGCCAAGACCCAGCCACTGGCTGCCTACCAGGCCCAGCGCCGCGGCGGCAAGGGCAAGTCGGCTACCGGCGTGAAGGACGAAGACTACATCGCCCACCTGCTGGTAGCGAACAGCCATACCACCCTGCTGCTGTTCTCCAGCAAGGGCAAGGTGTACTGGCTCAAGACCTACGAGATCCCGGAGGCCTCGCGTGCCGCCCGTGGTCGCCCGCTGGTCAACCTGCTGCCGCTGGACGATGGCGAGTACATCACCACCATGCTGCCGGTGGAGGAATACACCGAAGGTCACTTCATCTTCATGGCCACCGCCAACGGCACCGTGAAGAAGACCCCGCTGGAATCCTTCAGCCGCCAGCGCAGCGTGGGCCTGATCGCCCTGGAGCTGGACGAAGGCGACGTGCTGATCTCGGCCGCCATCACCGACGGCGAGCGTGAGGTCATGCTGTTCTCCGACGGTGGCAAGGTTACCCGCTTCAAGGAATCCGACGTACGGGCCATGGGCCGTACCGCCCGCGGCGTGCGCGGCATGCGCCTGCCAGAAGGGCAGAAGCTGATTTCCATGCTGATCCCTGAAGAAGGCAGCCAGATCCTCACCGCTTCCGAGCGTGGTTATGGCAAGCGCACCGCCATCGGCGAGTTCCCCGAGTACAAGCGTGGCGGCCAGGGCGTCATCGCCATGGTCAGCAACGACCGCAACGGCCGTCTGGTCGGGGCTGTACAGGTGCTCGACGGCGAGGAGATCATGCTGATTTCCGACCAGGGCACCCTGGTGCGTACCCGCGTCAGCGAAGTGTCCAGCCTGGGCCGTAACACCCAGGGCGTGACGCTGATCAAGCTGGCCAGCGACGAGACGCTGGTAGGCCTGGAGCGCGTGCAGGAGCCATCGGAAGTCGAGGGCGAGGAATTGCTCGAGGGCGAAGAGGGCTTCGAAGCGCCGGCCGAAGGCGCCGAGGTGCCGGATGAGGCGCCAGGCGACGACGAGTTGCCGCAGGAATAAATTGTCGTGATGGATCATGGGGGCACTTCGGTGCCCTCAATGATATTTGGGTGGTGGTGCTGGTTGCCGTCAACGTTGGCCGTAGGAGCCGGCCTTGGCCGCGATGGCCTCACCGCCGATCTAACGAATTCAAGCAGAGCGAGAGTGGATGTGAGCAACCGAGCCTTTAACTTCTGCGCAGGTCCCGCTGCGCTCCCTGAAGCTGTCCTGCAGCGCGCCCAGGCCGAAATGCTGAACTGGCGCGGCAAGGGCCTCTCCGTCATGGAGATGAGCCACCGCAGCGACGACTACGTGGCCATTGCCGAGAAGGCCGAGCAGGACCTGCGTGACCTGCTGTCCATTCCGTCCAACTACAAGGTCCTGTTCCTGCAGGGTGGCGCCAGCCAGCAGTTCGCCGAGATCCCGCTGAACCTGCTGCCCGAAGGCGGCACTGCGGACTACATCGAGACCGGCATCTGGTCGAAGAAGGCCATCGAGGAAGCGCGTCGCTACGGCAACATCAACGTCGCCGCCAGCGCCAAGCCCTACGACTACCTGGCCATTCCTGGCCAGAACGAGTGGAACCTGACTCCAGGCGCCGCCTACGTTCACTACGCGTCCAACGAAACCATCGGCGGCCTGGAATTCGACTGGGTACCGCAGACCGGTGACGTGCCGCTGGTGGTGGACATGTCCTCCGACATCCTCTCGCGCCCCATCGACGTGTCGCAGTACGGCATGATCTACGCCGGTGCGCAGAAGAACATCGGCCCCAGCGGCCTGGTGGTGGTGATCATTCGCGAAGACCTGCTGGGCCGCGCCCGCAGCGCCTGCCCGACCATGCTCAACTACAAGATCGCCGCCGACAACGCGTCGATGTACAACACCCCGGCCACTTACTCCTGGTACCTCTCGGGCCTGGTGTTCGAGTGGCTGAAGGAGCAGGGTGGCGTCGAGGCCATGGAAGCGCGCAACCGCGCCAAGAAAGACCGCCTGTACGGCTTCATCGACAGCAGCGCCTTCTACACCAACCCGATCTCGCACAACGCCCGCTCGTGGATGAACGTGCCGTTCCGCCTGGCGGACGAGCGCCTGGATAAGGCCTTCCTGGCCGGCGCCGACGCCCGTGGCCTGCTCAACCTCAAGGGCCACCGTTCGGTGGGCGGCATGCGTGCCTCCATCTACAACGCCCTGGGCCTGGACGCGGTTGAAGCGCTGGTTGCCTACATGGCCGAGTTCGAGAAGGAAAACGCCTGATGTCTGACCAGGAGCTGAAAGCCCTGCGGGTGCGCATCGATGCCCTGGACGAGAAAATTCTCGAACTGATCAGCGATCGTGCCCGCTGCGCCGAAGAAGTTGCCCGCGTGAAAATGGCCTCCCTGGCCGAAGGCGAGGTGCCGGTGTTCTACCGGCCCGAGCGCGAAGCCCAGGTGCTGAAGCGCGTGATGGAGCGCAACAAGGGCCCCTTGAGCAACGAAGAGATGGCGCGCTTGTTCCGCGAAGTCATGTCCTCGTGCCTGGCCCTGGAGAACCCACTGAAAGTCGCTTACCTGGGCCCTGAAGGTACCTTCACCCAGGCCGCGGCCATGAAGCACTTCGGTCACGCCGTGATCAGCAAGCCGATGGCGGCCATCGACGAAGTGTTCCGTGAAGTGGTGGCCGGTGCGGTCAACTTCGGCGTGGTGCCGGTGGAAAACTCCACCGAGGGTGCGGTCAACCACACCCTGGACAGCTTCCTGGAACACGACATGGTCATCTGCGGTGAGGTGGAGCTGCGTATCCACCATCACCTGCTGATTGGCGAAAGCACCAAGACCGACGCGATCACGCGTATCTATTCCCACGCCCAGTCCCTGGCCCAGTGCCGCAAGTGGCTGGACGCGCATTACCCCAACGTCGAGCGCATCGCCGTGTCCAGCAACGCCGAGGCCGCCAAGCGGGTCAAGGGCGAGTGGAACTCGGCGGCCATCGCCGGCGACATGGCGGCCAGCCTCTACGGCCTGACCCGCCTGGCCGAGAAAATCGAGGACCGCCCGGACAACTCCACGCGGTTCCTGATCATCGGCAACCAGGAAGTGCCGCCCACCGGCGACGACAAGACCTCGATCATCGTCTCCATGAGCAACCGCCCGGGTGCGCTGCACGAGCTGCTGGTGCCGTTCCACGACAACGGCATCGACCTGACCCGTATCGAGACCCGTCCGTCACGCAGCGGTAAATGGACCTACGTATTCTTCATCGATTTCGTCGGCCATCACCGTGATCCGCTGATCAAGGGCGTGCTCGAGAAGATCAGCCAGGAAGCCGTGGCACTCAAGGTGCTGGGCTCGTACCCGAAAGCCGTTCTCTGAGGTTTAGCAATGAGTGATTTTCTCGCCCTCGCGCAGTCGGGCGTACAAAAGCTGTCGCCTTACGTCCCCGGCAAGCCGGTGGATGAACTGGCCCGCGAGTTGAACCTGGACCCGGCGAACATCGTCAAGCTGGCCAGCAACGAAAACCCGCTGGGTGCCAGCCCCAAGGTGCGCGAAGCCATCGCCAACGAACTGGCCGAGCTGACCCGCTACCCCGATGGCAACGGCTTCGAGCTGAAGACCCTGCTGGCCGAGCGCTGCCGCGTGCAGGTCAATCAGGTCACCCTGGGTAACGGCTCCAACGACATCCTCGAGCTGGTGGCCCGCGCCTACCTGGCCCCTGGCCAGAACGCGGTGTTCAGTGAACACGCCTTCGCCGTCTACCCGATCGTGACCCAGGCCGTGGGCGCCGAGTCGCGCGTGGTGCCGGCCAAGGAGTGGGGCCACGACCTGCCGGCCATGCTGGCGGCCATCGACGCCGACACCCGCATCGTCTTCATCGCCAACCCCAACAACCCTACCGGCACCTGGTTCAATGCCCAGGCGCTGGGCGATTTCCTGCGCGACGTGCCGCAGGACGTGCTGGTGGTGCTGGACGAGGCCTACATCGAATACGCCACCGGCGGCGAGCTGCCGGACGGCCTCGACTACCTGGCGCGGCACCCCAACCTGCTGGTCTCGCGCACCTTCTCCAAGGCCTATGGCCTGGCAGCGTTGCGCGTGGGCTACGCGCTGTCCTCGCCGGTGATCGCCGACGTGCTCAACCGCGTGCGCCAGCCGTTCAACGTCAACAGCCTGGCCCTGGCGGCCGCCTGTGCGGCGCTGACCGACTCCGCTTATCTGGCCAAGAGCCGCGAGCTCAACGAGTTCGGCATGCAACAGCTGCAGGAAGGCTGCCGCGAGCTGGGCCTGGGCTGGATCCCGTCCAAGGGCAACTTCCTCTGCATCGACCTGGGCCGCGTGGCCGCACCGGTGTTCCAGGGCCTGTTGCAGGAAGGCGTGATCGTGCGTCCGGTGGCCAACTACGGCATGCCCAACCACCTGCGGGTGACCATTGGCCTGCCGACTGAAAACGCTCGTTTCCTGGAAGCGCTGAGCAAGGTCCTGGCACGTGGTTGATGGTTTTTCGGTAGTAGCACCCAAGCCCCTGATCGGCCGCCTGGTGGTGGTTGGCCTGGGCCTGATCGGTGGTTCCTTCGCCAAGGGCGTGCGCGAAAGCGGCCTGTGCGCGGAAGTGGTGGGCCTGGACCTGGACCCGCAGTCGCGCAAGCTGGCGGTGGAGCTGGGCGTGGTCGACCGCTGCGAGGCCGACCTGGCCGAAGCCTGCAAGGGCGCCGACGTGATCCAGCTGGCCGTGCCCATCCTGGCCATGGAAAAGCTGCTGGCCAAGCTGGCGCAGCTCGACCTGGGCGATGCCATCCTCACCGACGTGGGCAGTGCCAAGGGCAACGTCGTGCGTGCGGCGCGTGAGGTGCTGGCGCCGGCGCAGCTGCTCAACTTCGTGCCCGGCCACCCGATTGCCGGGTCCGAGCAGAGCGGGGTGGAGGCCTCCAACGCCAAGCTGTTCCAGCGCCACAAGGTCATCCTCACGCCGTTGCCGGAGACCGCGCCGCGTGCGCTGTCCATCGTCGACGCGCTGTGGCGTGCGCTGGGCGCCGACGTCGAGCACATGGCCATCGAGCGCCACGACGAAGTGCTGGCGGCCACCAGCCACCTGCCGCACCTGCTGGCCTTCGGCCTGGTGGATTCCCTGGCCAAGCGCAACGAAAACCTGGAAATCTTCCGCTACGCCGCGGGCGGTTTCCGCGACTTTACGCGCATTGCCGGCAGCGATCCGGTGATGTGGCATGACATCTTCCTGGCCAACCGTGACGCGGTGCTGCGCACCCTCGACACCTTCCGCAGCGACCTGGACGCGCTGCGCGACGCCGTGGACGCCGGCGACGGGCAGAAGATGCTCGGCGTGTTCACCCGTGCGCGCATGGCGCGCGAGCACTTCGGCAAGATCCTCGCCCGCCGTGCCTACGTCGACAAGCGCGAGGCGCGCGACCTGAACTTCGTCGCCGCGCCGGGTGGCCGCCTGTCGGGGCGCATCCGCGTGCCGGGCGACAAATCCATTTCCCATCGCGCGGTGATGCTCGGCGCGCTCGCCGACGGCACCACCGAGGTGGAAGGCTTCCTTGAAGGCGAGGACGCCTTGGCCACCCTGCAGGCGTTCCGCGACATGGGCGTGGTCATCGAGGGCCCGCACCACGGCCGCTTGACCATTCATGGCGTCGGCCTGCACGGCTTGCAGCCGCCGCCGGGGCCTATTTATGTCGGCAATTCCGGCACCAGCATGCGCCTGCTGGCTGGGCTGCTCGCGGCCCAGCGCTTCGACAGCGTGCTGACCGGCGATGCGTCCTTGTCCAAACGCCCCATGAGCCGCGTGGCCAAGCCGCTGCGGGAAATGGGCGCGCAGATCGAGACCGGCGCCGACGGCCTGCCGCCGCTGACCATTCGCGGTGGCCAGCCGCTCAAGGCGCTGGACTACACGCTGCCCATGGCCAGTGCCCAGGTCAAATCCAGCCTGCTGCTGGCGGGCCTGTACGCCCAGGGCGAGACCCGCGTCACCGAGCCGGCGCCGACCCGCGACCACACCGAGCGCATGCTGCGTGGCTTCGGCTACCCGGTGAATACGCAGGGCGCCACGGTGTCCCTGGCGGCCGGCCAGCCACTGACGGCCACGCGCATCGAAGTGCCGGGGGATATTTCTTCCGCCGCGTTCTTCCTGGTGGCCGCGTCCATCGCCGAAGGCTCGGACCTGGTGCTGGAACACGTGGGTATCAACCCCACACGCACCGGTGTCATCGACATCCTGCGCCTGATGGGTGCCGACATTCGCTTGGAAAACCGTCGTGAAGTGGGCGGCGAACCGGTGGCCGACCTGCATGTGCGCTCGGCGCCGCTCAAGGGCATCGATATTCCTGTCGAGCTGGTACCGCTGGCCATCGACGAATTCCCGGTGCTGTTCGTCGCCGCCGCCTGCGCCCAGGGGCGTACCGTGCTGCGCGGCGCCCAGGAGCTGCGGGTCAAGGAATCGGATCGCATCCAGGCCATGGCCGACGGCCTCAAGGCGCTGGGTGTAACATGTCAGCCAACCGAGGACGGCATCATCATCGACGGCGGTGCAATGCAGGGCGGCGAAGTGCAAGGGCAGGGCGACCATCGCATCGCCATGGCCTTCAGCGTCGCCGCGCTGCGCGCCAGTGCGCCCATCCGCATCCTGGATTGCGCCAACGTCGCCACCTCCTTTCCCAACTTCCTGGCCCTGTGCGGCCAGGTCGGGATCCGTGTAACCGAAGAGGGCAAGTCGTGATTTCCCACGCGCCAGTAATTACTATCGACGGCCCAAGCGGCTCGGGCAAAGGCACTGTGGCCGGTATCCTGGCCAAGCGCCTGGGCTGGAACCTGCTGGACTCCGGCGCCCTGTATCGCCTGCTGGCCTTCAATGCCGGCAACCATGGCGTGGCCCTGGACAACGAAGCCTTGCTCGCGCAACTGGCCGCTCATCTGGATGTGCAATTCATCGCCGCCACCGAAGGCCAGCTGCAACGCATCATCCTCGAGGGTGATGAGGTCAGCAGCGTGATCCGCACCGAGACCGCCGGCGCCGGCGCCTCGAAAGTCGCCGCCCTGCCGGCCGTGCGTGACGCCCTGCTGCAGCGCCAGCGCGCGTTCCTGGAGGCCCCGGGCCTGATCGCCGATGGCCGCGACATGGGCACCGTGGTGTTCCCTGATGCACCGCTGAAAATCTTCCTGACCGCCAGTGCCGAGGAGCGTGCTCGTCGACGTTACTTGCAGTTGAAGGGCAAAGGCGAAGATGTTAGTCTGTCGAGTCTGCTAGATGAGATACGTGCGCGCGATGAGCGTGACACCCAGCGAGCGGTAGCCCCGCTCAAGCCGGCGGCTGACGCCATACAGCTGGATTCCACGGAATTGTCCATCGAGCAGGTGTTGGAACGCATCATGAGCGAAGTCGCACTACGCGACATCGCCGGGTGACCAGAACGCGTACGGGAAACCAGTCCCTAGCCCGTACGCCTTCTTTACTATGAACGAACCCGCATTGTCTGGAGTGCGGCTGATGGGCGTTTCTACCGCCCAAATCTACAGGAATTAAAATGAGCGAAAGCTTTGCGGAACTCTTTGAAGAAAGCCTGAAAACCCTCAACCTTCAACCAGGTGCGATCATCACCGGTATCGTTGTCGATATCGACGGTGACTGGGTTACTGTCCACGCCGGTCTGAAATCCGAGGGCGTCATCCCGCTCGAGCAGTTCTACAACGAAGCTGGCGAGCTGACCATCAAGGTCGGTGACGAAGTTCACGTTGCGCTGGACGCGGTCGAAGACGGCTTTGGCGAAACCAAGCTGTCCCGTGAAAAAGCCAAGCGCGCCGAGTGCTGGATTGTTCTGGAAGCAGCTTTCGCCGCCGAAGAAGTGGTCAAGGGCGTTATCAACGGTAAGGTTAAAGGCGGCTTCACTGTCGACGTTAACGGCATCCGTGCGTTCCTGCCTGGTTCCCTGGTCGACGTCCGTCCGGTTCGTGATACCACGCACCTGGAAGGCAAAGAGCTGGAATTCAAGGTCATCAAGCTGGACCAGAAGCGCAACAACGTTGTCGTTTCTCGTCGCAGCGTCCTGGAAGCAGAGAACTCGGCCGAGCGCGAAGCTCTGCTGGAATCGCTGCAGGAAGGCCAGCAAGTCAAGGGTATCGTCAAGAACCTCACCGACTACGGCGCCTTCGTGGACCTGGGCGGCGTGGACGGCCTGCTGCACATCACCGACATGGCCTGGAAGCGCATCAAGCACCCTTCCGAAGTGGTCAACGTTGGCGACGAGATCGACGTCAAGGTTCTGAAGTACGATCGCGAGCGCAACCGCGTTTCCCTGGGCTTCAAGCAACTGGGTGAAGACCCATGGGTTGCTATCAAGGCTCGTTACCCAGAGAACACCCGCGTCATGGCGCGCGTGACCAACCTGACCGACTACGGCTGCTTCGCTGAGCTGGAAGAAGGCGTTGAAGGTCTGGTACACGTTTCCGAAATGGACTGGACCAACAAGAACATCCACCCTTCGAAAGTCGTACAAGTCGGCGACGAAGTGGAAGTCATGGTTCTGGACATCGACGAAGAGCGTCGTCGTATCTCCCTGGGCATCAAGCAGTGCAAGTCGAACCCATGGGAAGACTTCTCTGGCCAGTTCAACAAGGGCGACGAAATCTCCGGCACCATCAAGTCGATCACCGATTTCGGTATCTTCATTGGTCTGGACGGCGGCATCGACGGTCTGGTTCACCTGTCCGACATCTCCTGGAACGAAGCTGGCGAAGAAGCAGTACGCCGCTACAAGAAAGGCGATGAGCTGAACACTGTGATCCTGTCGGTTGATCCAGAGCGTGAGCGCATCTCCCTGGGCATCAAGCAACTGGAAAGCGATCCGTTCTCCAACTACGTTGCTGTCAACGACAAAGGCGCTATCGTTCGCGGTACCGTTAAAGAAGTTGACGCCAAAGGCGCCATCATCACCCTGGCCGACGACATCGAAGCCACTCTGAAAGCTTCCGAAATCAGCCGTGACCGCGTTGAAGACGCGCGTAACGTCCTGAAGGAAGGCGAAGAAGTCGAAGCCAAGATCATCAGCGTTGACCGCAAGTCGCGCGTGATCAACTTGTCCATCAAGTCGAAAGACGTTGAAGACGAGAAAGAAGCAATCCAGAGCCTGCGCGACAAGCCAGCTGCTTCGGACATCGCAACTGGTCCAACCACCCTGGGTGACCTGCTGCGTGCTCAAATGGAAAAGCAGAACTAAGTTCTGATTGACCATTAGAAAAAGGGCGACTTCGGTCGCCCTTTTTTGTGCCCGCGATTTACCTGCCGGCGATCGAGCGACACTCCCCGTAGCGGCGGCCGCCAGGCCGCGTCCGCAGGCGCTGGCTACTCCAGGCGTATCACGGTTCACCCAGACGCGGCCTGGCGGCCGCTGCTACGGCTTCATTTTGAAACAATCCCTTCGTTGATCCTCCTGCCTCTCCTGTCGCACTATCGTCCGCTCACCCATGCAGGAAGCCCGCGCGTTCCCATCGTCGCGGCTGTTCATTCAAGGAGAAGCGCCCATGCCCACCGGCACCGTCAAATGGTTCAACAACGAAAAAGGCTTTGGCTTCATCGCCGCTGAAACAGGCAAGGATCTGTTCGTTCACTACAAGGCCATCAAGGGTGATGGCTTCAAGAGCCTCCTGGAGGGCCAGAGAGTGACCTTCAGCGTCGAGCGCACCCCAAGGGGAGATCAGGCCGTTGAGGTCGAGGTGCAGTGAATCAGTGGCCTCCAGCAGCAGGCAGGCCATTTCGGCCTGCCTGCTGATTGTGCCGGTGCGGCAGCGGTGTACCTTCATCCGGCCTGCTACATTAAACAGTCATAAACAGTCGCCACTCTGATGCTCCGCCGGAAGAAATCCGGAATGCAGGAGAATCTCCTGCAAAATCAGTTGTCTACCCAAAAGAGGGCATGCGGCGACTCGGCGAAAGGGTCATTGACCGTTTCCGGGGCAATCGAAAGGATCGGTAATGAAAGGATGGCTGCCACTCACCCTGTTGATCGCGTTGTCAGGCTGCGCAGCGACCATGTCCAGCCACAACGTGAAGGGCATCGCTACCCTGCACATCAATTGCTCGGGTATCACGTCCTCGTGGGAGAAGTGCTACGAGAAAGCGGAGAGCGCCTGCGGGGCGCCAGGGTATAGCGTGCTGAGCAAGTCCACGGACCTCAGTGATGATACGCCTGACTACCCCTTTGGTATCAATCCTGCAGGTATGTCGAGCCGTAGCCTGGTGGTGCGTTGCCGGCAGTCCTGACAGCTGGATTCCGTGATCTACCGTAAACCTTTGCAACAAGTCAATACGCGGGCTGTTCAAATCCCTCCAGCCATGCTAAAACCTTTGAAGCGATTGTCTAGCTTCTTGATAAAGAAGGGAAAAATATGACGAAATCTGAACTGATCGACCGTATTGTCACCCATCAAGGCCTGCTTTCATCCAAGGATGTGGAGCTGGCCATCAAGACCATGCTTGAGCAGATGTCACAGTGCCTGGCCACGGGTGATCGTATCGAGATTCGCGGTTTTGGCAGCTTCTCGCTGCACTACCGGGCGCCACGGGTAGGCCGCAATCCCAAGACCGGGCAGTCGGTCAGTCTGGATGGGAAATTCGTTCCTCACTTCAAGCCGGGCAAGGAGCTGCGCGACCGGGTGAATGAGGATGAAGAGGGTGAAGTCCACGCATAGCGTGGTTGGGACAGGAGGCGGGCGTGCGAAACGTCAAACGGCTAGTGGGAATGTTGGTGCTTTTGGCGATTGTCGTCGTGACGTTGCTGTTCGTGCTGGAAAACCAGCAAAGCGTCGCCCTGGTGGTGTTCGGCAGGGTGGGGCCTCAATTGCCGGTATCGTTGCTGGTGTTGGGGGCGCTACTGGTAGGTCTTGCCATCGGTCCGGTACTGGCAGCTTTGATGGGGCGCAGATCAGTGCCGCGCAACGTGGCTAAATGATATCGCCCTATAGTTGAGTTTTGTGCCACCAATTGTGTCCGATAGGATGCTGGCTACTGAAGTCTTATATGTGACTGCAGCGCCATACTTTGGGCCTCATTACAGTTTCATACAGAGTCTCGCTCTGATTTTTCAGTGAAAGCCTGAATTTTAGAATTATGGGTCGCGCCTGCCTTTGCCCGGGTCGGGATGACAGGCAGTGCGGTCTTCCATTAAGATGCAAGGTTTCCAAGAAAGAGTGTGGGTAATGCCTGGAAGATCAGTAAGTGTCGCACTAAAGGATATAGTTCAGGCAACCAAGCGTTACTCGCTGGTTGGAATGCTGGGGTGGCAGGACGTAAGGCAGCGCTACCGGCGCTCTGCGCTTGGGCCGTTCTGGCTGACCATCAGCATGGGGGTCATGATTGGCACCATCGGCGTGGTGTTTGGGGAGATCTTCAAGACCCCGCTGCGCGAGTTCCTGCCGTTCCTGGCGGCGGGCATGATTCTCTGGTCGTTCATCTCGTCCGTGGTCAACGATGGTTGCATGACGTTCATCGCCGCGGAAGGGGTGATCAAGCAACTGCCGCTGCCTTTGTTCATACACGTCATGCGGATGACATGGCGAAATATCCTGATTTTCGGCCACAACATCGTTATCTACCCGCTGGTGTTGTTGGCAGTTGGCAAGCCTATAGGCTGGATTGCACTGCTAGCCATTCCAGGGTTCATGCTTGCGGTGCTTAATCTGGTATGGGTGGCACTGTTGCTCGGTGTATTGTGCGCACGTTACCGTGACCTGCCACAAATCATCGGCAGTGCGTTGCAAGTTCTGTTCTACCTGACGCCCATCATGTGGATGCCCAGTCTGCTCTCGGGCAAGGCCAACCTTTATCTTCTCGATTGGAACCCTATTTACCACGTTATTTCGGTGGTGCGTTCGCCGTTGATGGACGAGGTTCCAACTGCCCTTAATTGGCAGGTTTCCGGTGCGATGGCAGTGGTTGGATGGATCGCCGCCGCTTTGATCTATGGCGTATACAAGCGTCGCATCGCTTACTGGTTATAAAGAAGAAAATAATATGGCTTCTATTGAATTTCAAAATGTAAGTGTGGATTTTCCAATTTATAACGCCAGTGGTCGATCACTGAAAAAACGCTTGATCCAGGTTGCCACCGGCGGCCAGCTGGGCTCCGACCCTAATGGACGAGTAGTTGTGCGGGCATTGGAAGGGTTGGACTTTACTCTTAACGACGGCGACCGGGTTGGCCTGCTCGGTCATAACGGCGCGGGCAAGAGCACCTTGTTGCGCCTGCTCAGCGGTGTCTACGAGCCGTCCAGTGGTACCGCAGTCATCAAGGGCGATATTGGGTCGCTGATCGATATTTCCCTGGGCATCGACCCTGAGGCAACCGGGCGCGAGAATATCTTCCTGCGGGGCGCGCTGCTGGGTATGTCCAAGAAGGAAGTCGCCAGCAAAATAGAGGAAATCATCGAGTTTTCCGAACTGGGCGACTTCGTCGACATGCCCCTGCGTACTTACTCCACCGGCATGCACTTGCGTCTGGCCTTCGCGGTATCCACCACAGTGCGCCCGGAAATTCTGCTGATGGACGAATGGTTGTCGGTAGGTGACGAAGGTTTTCGGCATAAGGCCGAAGCGCGCATGACCGAGCTGGTCAGCGCCACAAATATCCTGGTGATCGCCAGCCACTCCCGTGACCTGGTCATGCATACCTGTAACCGCGTGATTTGGCTTGAACACGGAAAGATCCGTATGGACGGCGATCCGGAAACAGTTGCAGCCGCTTATTTTGGAGCTCATTGATCATGGCAAAAAACCTTGGTGCAGCGTCTTTTGAACTGCTTTTCTCCGATGTCCGCTACCTGGAAATGACGCCCAAGCGGTTGACTGAAATCATCAGCTGGCACGAGCACATTCCGTTTGCTTTCTGGTTGATCAGCAAGGTCCAGCCGTCCGTGTTCGTCGAACTGGGCGTGCACAAGGGCGACTCCTACAGCGCCTTCTGCCAGGCGGTGGAAGCGTTCCAGTTGCCGACTGCCTGCTATGGCGTCGACACCTGGAAAGGCGAGGAGCATGCAGGCCACTACAGCGAGCAGGTGTACGAAGAGTTTTCCGCCTACCACGCCGAACACTACGCCGGCTTCTCGCGCCTGATCCGCACCACCTTCGACGATGCCCTGCAGTATTTCGAAGATGGCAGCGTTGACCTGCTGCACATCGACGGTCGCCACGGCTATGAAGACGTCAAGTATGACTTCGAATCCTGGCGCCCCAAGCTTAGTGATCGCGCCGTTGTGCTGTTCCACGACATCAACGTCAAGGAACGTGAGTTCGGCGTATGGAAGTTCTTCGCCGAGCTGGAAGAAACCTACCCGGGCAAGACTTTCTCGTTCCTCCACTGCAATGGGCTTGGCGTGCTGGTGTACGGCGACAAGGCCTGCGCCGAGGCGCAGGAATTGGTTGCCCTCGATGACCAGGCACGTGGCTATGCACGCCGAGTGTTTGCCTCGTTGGGCAAGGTCATCGGCAAGCAGGCGCCCAAGGTTGTTTATGTCGACCCGCAGCTAGCGGCCGAGCGTGAGGCCCAGGAGGCAGAGTTCGCTCGTGTGAGCGCCCAGGCCGCCGCCGCTGACGCCGCTATTCAGGCCAATGGTGTCAAGGACCTGGAAATCCAGGGCCTGAGCCAGCAGGTGCTGGACCTGAAGCTGCGTGTGCGCCAGGTCGAGATCGAAAATTACCGTGCCCAGTTCCAACTGTCGTGCAAGGTACTGGAAGGGCAACGCGCGTTGGCGGAGAAAGATCGCCAGTTGGCTGAAATGCGCGGCATGGCTGGCGCCCAGCTTTCGGCACCAGTGCGCTCGTTCTCCTATTCCCTGCAACGGGTCAAGCATGCGCTGCGCTTGATGGGGCCAGCCCTGTACCACGGTGGCGGCGTGCGTAGCACTGCCCAGAAGGCCCTGCGCCTCTACAAGGCAGAGGGCTTCGCGGGGATCAAGCGTGGTTTCCGCACTGTTGCGTCCATTCAAACCCAGCAAAATCGGGTGTAAGCACATGCGGATCACGACAGAAGAAAGCTTCATCAAGGCCATGAGCTGGTACAGCCCCGAAGCGCCTCAGGTTTCAATCGTGGTGCTGAACTTCAACAAGGCCAAGCTGACCATCGATTGCCTGCAAAGCCTGTGGGAATATACCCAAGGCTACCGCTACGAAATCATTGTGGTGGATAACGGCAGTCGACCAGACGAGTTTGCCATCCTTTCCGACTTCAAAGGCTGTTACAAGCTGCTGCGTCTCGACGTGAACCGCTACTTCGGCGAAGGCAACAATATAGGTGCCGAAGCCGCCAAGGGCGAGTTCGTGGTGTTCATGAACAATGACGTCACGGTAACTTCCAACTGGCTGCCGCCGTTGATGGAACCGTTCGAGAAGCATTCCGACTGCGGTGCCACTGGCCCCAAATTCCTGTACCCCAACGGTATGCTGCAGGAAGCTGGCGCGCTGATGGACGAGCATGGCGGTTCGGTGCAGATCGGCAAGTTCCAGGACCCCAAGCTGCCACAGTTCAACCTTGGTCGTACGGTTGACTATGTTTCCGCCGCCACGGTGGTGATGCGCAAGGAAAAGTTCGAGGAGATTCTGGGGTTCGACTTTATCTACGAGCCGGCCTATTACGAAGACGTCGATCTTTGCCTGAAGCTTGGGCAGATCGGCTTGAAGACGTACTACATTCCAGAGTCGTGCGTGGTTCACCACGAAAATGCCACAACCGCAGACCCGCGTAATAGCGCGCTGCTGAATAATATCGTGGCAGTCAACCAGAAAAAATTCGTGGCGCGCTGGGATCAATTCCTGAAAACCGGCGTGCACCTGGACTTCCATCCGAACGACTTTCCGGTCATTCGCCCGGCAACTACCGCTGGCGCCAGGACAGCGGCGATCTACACGCCTTACAACATCAACCCCGGTGGTGGTGAGCGTTACCTGCTGTCCATTGCCGAGGCCCTGATCGGCGCTGGCTACCAGACCTGGCTTGTGACCCCGGAGCGCTACTCGTTGCTGCGCATCACCAAGGTGGCTGGGATCTTTGGCTTGCAATTGCAAGGGCTGGCGATCATCACTACCGACGAAGCCGAAGCGATGCAGCCCTTTGATGTGTTCGTGGCCATGGCCAACGAGATCGCACCACCGATCGCTGCCCTGGGCAAGAAAAGCTTCTACTGCTGCCAATTCCCGTTCCCCTGTTCAGACCAGGAACTGGAGCGCCGTCGGCCATGGCTCGAGGGTTTCGACGCCTACATCCTCTATTCGGAGTTTGTAGAGGTCAACATCCACAAGCAACTGCGCCTGCACAAGTTCCCCGAAATGCCGACGCATATCATTCGTCCTCCCGTGGACATGCTGCAGGTGTCGGGCGAGAAGAAGCGCGGCAGTATTATCTCGGTGGGTCGCTTCTTCACCGGTGGCCACTGCAAGCAGCAACACATGCTGATCGTCGCGTTCCGCCGCCTGATCGAAATGGGCATCGATGCAGAGTTGCATCTGGTGGGTTCGTTGCCATCCGAAAGCCAGCACCGTGAGTACTTCGTGGAATGCCAGCGCCTGGCCCAAGGGTTGCCAGTGCACTTCCATGTGGATGCGGCGACGGAAGTGCTGGTCGACCTGTATGCCGAAGCCTCGGTGTACTGGCACGGTGGCGGCTATGGCGTGGATACTGACGTCGCGCCGGAGAAATGTGAACACTTCGGCATTAGCGTCGTCGAGGCCATGTCTGCCGGGGTTATTCCGGTCGTGGTCAACAACGGCGGCCCGGCTATCTCGGTGCAGCACGGTATCAGTGGTTTCTGCTACGACACCGAGAACGAGTTGATCGAGCACACCATGACTATCTTGTTCGGTGAAGACGACAAGATTGCGCAGATGCGCGAGTGCGCGCAGGTCCGGGCTCAGGACTACTCGAAAGAGGTATTCAGCGCATCGTTCAGTGAGTTTTTGCAAGCGTTCGAACCTGTGGCGACACAAGCACTTTCGGCGGCACAGTAACCGGAAGTTGCCAGTTACTTCTATCTGACACGCAGGCTGGCGGCCGGCGCGCGTATCGAGCAGAAGGCATCTGCCGCGCCGCCGCCCGCCGTCTTGCCAGGATCTTTTCGACCTTACTGGTCGCTAGCGAGCCCACCCAATGATTTCAGTTAACGCAGAGGGCGATAAGGATTTGAACATGGAATTGATTCCCGTCATCTTGTCAGGTGGCGTAGGCAGCCGGCTGTGGCCGGTGTCGCGGGAGGCGCATCCCAAGCCCTTCATGACGTTGCCGGACGGTCAGAACCTGATCCAGAAGACATTTGCCCGCGCTGCCCGCCTGCCGGGCGTGCGTGAAGTTCTCACGGTCACCAACCGCGAACTGCTGTTCAAGACTGAAGATGAATACGTGGCGGTGAACAAGGCGGGGCATGCCCAAAGCTTCATCCTCGAGCCCTTTGGCCGCAACACTGCAGCGGCGGTGGCGGCGGCGGCCATGCACCTCCACGACGCCCACGGGCCGGACGTGCACATGCTGGTGCTGGCCGCCGACCACCTCATCAGCAACGAGCAGGCGTTCTCCGAAGCCGTGGCGGCTGCGCTGAAGCTGTCGGCAGAAGATTGGCTGGTGACGTTCGGTATCGAGCCCCAGTACCCGGAAACAGGCTTTGGCTATATCGATGCTGACAAGACGCGACCCCTGGCGAGCGGTTTCGGGGTCGCGCGCTTTGTTGAAAAGCCGGACCTGGCAACTGCCCAAGCCTACATTGATGCAGGCCATTACTACTGGAACTCGGGCATGTTCTGCTTCCGTGTGGGCACGGTGCTCGAGCAGCTCAAGCAACATGCTCCCGAAGTGGTCGAAGCAGTCAGCGTGGCCCTGGAGGCTTCGCGTCTTGTCTCGGGCAAGCAGTACAGCTGCCTGACCCTGGACCCGCAGACGTTCGGCCAGGTGCCGGATATCTCCATCGACTATGCGCTGATGGAGCGTTCGCAACGCGTCGCTACGGTGCCGTGTGATATTGGCTGGAGCGATATTGGCTCCTGGAACGCGGTCAGCGAACTGACCCCCGCCGATGCCAACGGTAACCGCTTCGAAGGGGAGGTGCTGTGTCAGGACGCGCGCAACAACTACGTCAACAGCGAAAGCCGCCTGACTGCCCTGGTAGGCGTGGAGGACCTGCTGGTGATCGACACGCCAGACGCGGTCCTGATCGCCCACAAGGACCACGCCCAGGACGTCAAGGGCATCGTCGGCCAACTCAAGGCTAACGGACATACCGCTCACCTCCTGCATCGTACCGTCCATCGGCCATGGGGCACCTACACTACGCTGGAGAACGGCGAACGCTTCAAGATCAAGCGGATCGTGGTCAAGCCCCAGGCGTCCCTGTCGCTGCAGATGCACCATCACCGCAGTGAACACTGGATTGTGGTCAGTGGCATGGCCGAGGTCGTCAACGACCAGCGCACCATGATGCTCAACACCAATGAATCGACCTTCATTCGTGCTGGCCACACCCATCGTTTGAAGAACCCGGGGGTTATCGACCTGGTGCTGATTGAAGTACAGAGCGGGGATTATCTGGGGGAGGACGACATCGTCCGCTTCGAAGATAACTACGGTCGTGTGGAGCAGTAATTGAACCGAATGCCTTTTTGGTTTTCGTAATGCTTCGAACGCCAGGCCCGCAGGCCTGGCAATCCTTCATTTTGCCGCGTGTGGCCGGGTGGCTGGCGCGGCATTTCAGTCGGTGAGCTTATGTACCCTCCAGTCAAGACCCACTGCTTCAAAGCTTATGATATTCGCGGCCAGGTGCCGGATCAGCTGGACGAAGACATCGCCTATCGCATCGGCAGCGCCCTGGTGGTCGAGCTTCAGGGCAAAAGCTTCGTCGTTGGCCGCGATGTGCGGTTGGAAAGCCCGGCCCTAGCCAGTGCGTTGATTCGTGGTATCACCGAGGCCGGTGCCGACGTTATCGATATTGGCCTGTGCGGCACCGAGGAAGTCTATTTCGCCACCAGCCACCACCAGGCGGATGGCGGCGTGATGGTCACTGCCAGCCATAACCCCAAGGGTTACAACGGCATGAAGCTGGTTCGTGAACAATCACGCCCCATCAGCGGTGACACCGGGCTGGACGCGATTCGTCGTCGCGTAGAGGCGGGCGACCTGGCCCCTGCCGGCGCCACCCCAGGCGTGGTTCGTCACGCCGAGGACAAGACGGCCTACCTTGATCACCTGATCGGTTACGTTGACGTATCCGCCCTCAAGCCACTGCGTATTCTGGGCGACGCCGGCAATGGTGCGGTGGGGCCAGCCCTGCAGGCCCTGGCCAAGCGCCTGCCGTTCGAGTGGGTGTTCATCAACATCGAGCCCGACGGCCATTTCCCCAACGGCGTACCTAACCCACTGCTGCCCGAAAACCGTGACCTCACCCGCCAGGCCCTGTTGGACAACCAGTGCGACCTGGGCCTGGCCTGGGACGGTGACTTCGACCGCTGCTTCTTCTTCGACGCAGACGGCCGCTTCATCGAGGGCTACTACCTGGTCGGGCTGTTGGCCGAGATGATGTTGCAACTGCACCCCGGCAGCAAGATCATCCACGACCCGCGGCTTACCTGGAACACCATCGATCAGGTCCGCGAGGCGGGTGGTGACGCCATCCAGAGCAAGACCGGCCACGCGTTCATCAAGGAGCGCATGCGCGCCGAAGATGCGGTATACGGCGGGGAAATGAGCGCCCACCACTACTTCCGCGACTTCGCTTATTGCGACAGCGGCATGATTCCCTGGCTGTTGGTGACTGCCCTGATGTCACGCACCGGCAAAACCCTGGCCCAGATGGTCGACGAGCGCATCGAGTCCTATCCTTGCAGTGGCGAGATCAACTACAAGGTCAGTGACGTCAAGGCCACCCTGGCCCGCATCCTCAGCTTCTATGAGGCGCAGTCGCCGGCGATCGATACTACCGACGGCCTGAGCGTGGAGTTTGCCAACTGGCGCTTCAACGTTCGCGGTTCCAACACCGAGCCGTTGCTGCGGCTCAACGTCGAGACTCGTGCAGACCAGCCCCAGGTCGCCGTGCGAGTGGCCGAACTCGAAAAACTGATCCAGGCGTAACACTGGCAGGCACCGGGCCGCGAACTTTGGGTCGCGGTCCGCGTTGCCCCGGCCATCGCGAAGTCCCCCCGTAATTGAGGTTTTCCATGCTATCCAGATTGGCCGGGATGATGGCCACGCCGTACCGTCTCGTCCGGCACACCTTGCGCAGCCTGCCCGGCAGGGTCCAGCGCAAGGCGCTCAGAATGGCCCGTGCGGCCTTGATGGTCGCCGTGGGGCCCATTGTCCGCAACCCTCGCGCCCGCCATGCCCTTCAGGACCTGTGCCGTCGCCATCCCGGGCTGTATCAGAAAGTACGCCTGTTTGCCCACCGCCGCGGCTTGCTGGCTACCAGCAAAGGGCAGGGGCCCAACCTGTACGGCGGCAACATGCTGGAGTTTGACCCGCGCTACCTGCCCCTGTCGCCTCAAGCCCAGGAGATTCATGCCCAGTTGAAGCAGTTAATGCCGACCAAGGATGGCCAGTAATGCGTATTGTCATCGACATGCAAGGGGCCCAGACCGGAAGCCGCCTGCGCGGTATTGGCCGCTACACGACGGCCCTGGCCCTGGCCATGATCAGGCACAAAGGCGATCACGAGATCATTCTTGCCCTGAACGGCCTTTTCACTGAGACCCTGGATGACCTGCGCGATACCTTTGCCCAAGTGCTGCCACCGGAGAACATCAAGGTGTGGTACGCGGTCGGTCCCGTGCACTCCTTCGACCCGCAGAACGACACCCGCAAACACAACGCCGAGCTGATTCGTGAAGAGTTTCTGGCCAGCCTGGAGCCTGACATGGTGCACGTCACCAGCCTGATCGAAGGTTTCGGTGATGATGCCGTGCACAGCGTCGGCCTTGCCCCGTTCAAGATACCCACGGCCGTCACCTTCTACGACCTCATTCCGCTGATTCAGAGTGACACCTACTTCAAACCCTACCCGGACTTCGAACGGCTTTACCGGGAAAAGATCGGCCACCTCAATCGCGCCGACCTGATGCTGGCGATCTCCGAGTCGTCGCGGCTGGAGGCCCGGGATTACCTGACCCTGGGCGAGGACCAGCTGGTGAACATCTCGGCGGCGGTCGACGATATATTCCAGCCGCACGCCTATACGGAAGAAGCGACCCAGGCGCTGCAGCAGAAGTACCGCGTCCGGGGGCCGTACCTGATGTACTCCGGCGCTACCGACGATCGCAAGAACCATCTGGGGTTGATCAGCGCCTACGCGCTGCTGCCTCCGGCATTACGCACGCAATACCAGCTGTTGCTGGTAGGCGGCTTGCCTGATGTCCATCGTTTTCACTTTGAACAGCACATTCTCAAGTGCGGCCTTAGTCTGGACGATGTCATCATCACCGGGCGTGTCAGCGATGATGAGTTGGTGCAGTTCTACAACCAATGCGCGTTGTACATATTTGCATCACTGCACGAAGGTTTTGGCTTGCCGGTACTGGAGGCCATGTGCTGTGGCGCTGCGGCAATTGGTTCCAACACCACCAGTGTGCCCGAAATCCTGGTTGACCCCCGGGCCCTGTTCGACCCTACGTCGCCTCGGTCCATGGCCGACAAGGTCATTGAAGTGTTGGGGGATTCCCGACTGTATGAACAGTTGAAAGCCAACGGCCCCATCCAGGCGCGCAGGTTCAGCTGGGATATCAGCGCCAGGCGCACCCTTGAGGCGTTCGAACAGTTCCATGCGCGTACTGCAGGGGCGCCACCCCAGGGGCTCGGGGCTGCCGCCCGGCGCACCTGGTTGCTGCAGGAAATTGCTGCCAGCAGTGCTTCGTTTTCCGAAGATGAGATGCGTGGCACCGCGCAATCCCTGGCGCTGCACACGCCGGTCGCTGAGCGCCAGCTGCTGGTGGATGTGTCGGGCCTTGCGCCTGGGCAGCAGGTCATCGCGAGCCAGCAGGCCGTGCAGGCGCTGCTGATGGCGCTGCAGGCCCAGCCGCCTGCCGGCTTTGTTGTTCGGCCGGTCATCGCCATGGCGGAAACATTCGGCTACCGCTACGCCTCGGCAACTGACGTGCCGGGCGCTGATGGCGGCCCGGTGGATATTCACGCGGGAGACTTGTTCCTTGGGCTCGCCCACAATCCTGAAGCGCAGGTGGCGCAGGCGCCTTTCTATCGCTTTCTGCGTCGCGCCGGCGTAGGCGTGTATTTCATGCTCTACGACCTGCCGCTGCTGGAGCATCCGCGTGGGGCCGAGTCGGACGCAAGCTCGATAGCGGAGCGCTGGCTGCACTTGAGCCGCTACATGGATGGTCTCATGGCTACTTCGCAGCCGGCCTTGAACGCGTTTGGCGAATGGCACCACAGCTACGCAGCCAAACGGGTTCGGCCGCTGCGGGTAGGGCTGATGCCGCTGGCTGGCGATGGCGCTACCGCAGCGACCCTGCCCGCGCGCCCCTGGCAGGAAAGCGTGGCACTGTTGAACGCCTTCATGCTGGAGTAGTACGGCAGCGCACCTGCCGTTACCCGGCAGGTGCGCCCATCAGACACTTTCTGAAATAAAAGTCGCCATTCGCTGGCGAGCCCCCGTTTTTACGTCTATCACCTATTGGTCTCGCGCGCAGGTGCATGCTTTCGGCCCAACTGCCGCCTCGCACCGTGCGTTAAAAAGGAATGAAGACCGTAGGGGTAAGCGATTCGCATGGGTATTACGCGATTAGTAGTCAGCAGTCTGTTGAGTCTTTCGTTGCTGTGGTCGTTACAGGGCAGTGCCGCCCAAGCAAACAACACGGCACCGCAACGTCCGGTGTTCCTGCACTTCTTTGACTGGTTCCACTTGCCGGAATGGCAGGAACAGAAATTCGTCGACCCGCCTGAGTGGAAGTATCTGGGCATACAGGGTGACGACCGCGCATCGGAAGACTTTTACTACCGGCAGTTCAAGTACATAAAGTCCTTGGGTGTGACTGCCCTGGCGTGGGAGTACTACATTCCCGGTGGTACCCAGCTCACGTATCCATCCGAAGTTGCCCTGCGTGCCCTGCGTCGCAGCGGCTTGAAGATTGCGCCGTTCTACGATTGGGAAATTTGCGCCAAGGTGCGCACCGAGTTCAACTCCAAACGGCTGCCTACCTTATCCACGCCGGGCTCGATCAAGCCTGACCTGGATACGGTCAACCAAATTGCCCAGGACCTCCAGCAGTTCTACGACAAGGTCCCCGCGGACCTGCGGGCGGTGGACACCAAGGGCCGTGCCGTCAACTTCGTCTTTGGTTACGGCTTTGACGACAATCAACCGAACCCGGCAAACTGGAAACAGTTTGGCGACGGCCTGGTCAGCCAGGTCAAAACATTCACAGGCGTGGAGCCTGCGTTCTACTGGACCGCAAAGAATTCAATCTTCGAAGAGCACCTGTTTCTCCACCACCGTGACAATTTCATCCCCTTCCATTTTGTCCTCGACACGCCGCAAAGCCAATTCGGTCACGATTCGGTCACCTGGAACTTTGGCTTCGATAACCTGGGCGTGCTGCGCCGCGACGGCCTCCAGCGGGTAGTACGCCAGGACAAACGCTATATTGAGGAAATGGGCTGGCTCAGCAATGCCGCAGACCCTTCGCTGCTGTTTATCTATAGTTGGAACGAGCCGTTCGAAGGCTCCATGCTGCTGCCCACGCAACATTGGGCGGACACCAAGGCGCGCCTCGCCAAGGCATTGATCCAGCGGATGAATGCCCACGACGAGGCCCCACTGCCCAAGACCCTGCTCATCGTCGACGACCTGGACCAATACTGGTCCAGCCGCAGGGATGACTGGCATCTATCGATCCTACGGGACATGTTGTTGTACAGCATGCGTCGGTTTGCCCCCCAGGCTGATGTGCGCACCGTAGAGGAAACCAGCCCGAAGCTGCTGGATGCCTATCCCTACATCATCGATGCGTCGTCACAGAAAGGCAGCAGCCTGCCAGGCTGGTTGCTGGAACGCATGGCCAACCACCATATCCTGGCGTTCGCGCCCTTGGCGACGTCCAATGGCGGTGCGGTTGCCAGTTATTTTGCACAGTTGTCTGACGCCCCTACCGTTAACGCCGAGGTGGCTGTCCCCGACCTGCAGACCCATATCTTCGTGCGCGACGACGTCATCCACGCTATCCCCTGCAGCGAGTGCAAGGCCTTGGCCAACATCACTCTGCCGGGGGACACTCAAGCTACCCCAGTGGTCATACAGCGCGGCGATGATATCTGGGTGAATGCCTACACCCCTGACAACAGCCTGCTCGCCAAGGCCTTCAGTGCCTGGTATCAGCGGCCAATGAACACCAGCATTCTTTATGGAGAGGGGCTGGCCAGTCAGCGCCTCGAGGTAAACGGTAAAACTGGAGCAATCACGAAAAACACCTTGGCACGGCAGTCGGTGAATGGCCATTGGGCCATTCCCAAGGGTATAGATTGGTTCAAGCCGCCGTTGGATATTCCCGATCGTTATTACCCGTTTGTGTTTGGACAGGAATGAAATAAAGGGAAGTTAACCATTCATCGCTAGAATAACGTTCGCACGATTGCGGGCGTTTATAAGCTAATGTTTTGAAAGAGTTTTTGTTAGAAAGCTTTCTACGGGAGGCTGCCTAGGCACGGTAGCGCGGTTGTTTTTGCCGTGCTAACGTGGCGCATTGTAACGGTTTAATTATAAAAATACCGACCTATAGCGGGGTGAAGTAATGGATGGCTTCAGCTGTTGCATCTGTGGGCTCGAGCAGAACTGGGGTGAATCGGTTCATCGTGAAATGAACATCTGTTCGGGGTGCGGCAGCAACTCTCGATTTCGTGGTTTGATGCTGGGTGTGATGCGCCATGTCATCCACGACGCGACGGTACCACTATTACAGCAGCCCCCACGCGATGACATAAAGGCAATTGGCGTTTCCGATAGCCAGTCCTATGCGCAGCTACTGGAAGCCAAACTGAGCTATACGAACACCTATTACCACACCGAGCCGTTCCTGGACTTGTGCAATGAGCAGTCGATTTGCACCTATAGCGAACTTGATCTTATTGTGTGTTCCGACGTAATCGAACACACCAGCGAACGTCCCCACGTCACCCTGCGGCACATGTTCCGAATGCTCAAGCCTGGCGGCACGCTGATTCTCTCGGTACCCACCTATACCTTCGCAAAAACCCTGGAATGGTACCCCGACGCCCAGTCACTGGAAGTACGTAACCTGGATGGCAACTACAGTGTTCACTGGACAGACGCCATGGGCCAGTCGCACGTGAACACCAGCCCGTGCTTCCACGGCGGCCCTGGCAGCACCCTTGAAATGCGCCTGATTTCCCACACGGAGTTGCTGCAACTGGCGGCCTACGAAGGCTTTGCGGCACAGACCCTGGAATTTGACGAGCAGGCCGGCTACGCCTGGCCCGTGGTGCCTGAATACCCCGGCATCGACGCCGCCATGGACGGCCGCGTGCTGGTGCTGCGCAAACCGCTATCGCGGTACGCAACCCCGCTGCCGGCAGTGGTCCACCCCATCATTGACCCGGCGGTGCTGGAGCGTGAACTGATCGAGGCAGAACTTGCGCAGATGCGCCGTCAGCTCGAGGAAAAGGATAGGGAAGTGCAGCTGTTGAGGCAGGGGTTGGAGGTGCTGCAGAGTTCTACGAGTTGGCGGATTACGGCGCCGATTAGGGGGTTGAGGCGGGTGATTGGTTAGCTACTGGTTGAAGTATCTCGATAATAGGAAAGGTCGCAAAGTAATGGCCCAAGGGGTTGTTTGGGCCATGATTCGCGCTAATTTTATAATAGGTATTTTATGATGCTATTGTGAGTTTTTTTGATGTTTTAAGTTCGACATTAAAGTATGTATTTGTGGCGAGGACCGTTACGGGTGACGATTGGTCTTGAAGGAAGCTATGGTCTCCCTTGATTTCCATAAGTACCTTGAAGCCACAATCAATATTCGCGGTAGGGTAGGCTTTTACCACGTCGGGGCGATCCATTCGTTCAATTCCCACCATAGAACCAAAATCAGGTTCAACGGATATTTGGATTGGGTCATTTGACAGCGGGTCGAATACCCAGCCGCGAATTTCCAAGGTGCCGCTATCTAGCCTTATGACGTCGATGTGATGATGCGGTGACGTGGCTTTTCTACGAATCTTTTGAAGATGGTCAATTTGCAAGCCGCTGAGCTGAAGAGAGTATCGTTGTATTAACTCAGGGTTTGTGGAGAGAAGGTCGAGCACATGATTGCATTTCGCATGAACGAAATCTTTTGCTTCTGCTAAAAGGGAACTCAAACCACACTCGAGCAGGAAATCATCATATTGGTGATTGTATGTTAGTGTACGTGATTCGTTGAAAGTAATGTGTTGCTCATCAGAGTGATGTTTCGGGATGTAGCCGGCTCGATTAAATTTGAAAATATGATTGTCGTTCACATGAACGCGTCCACGCATAAGCGAGGCAGTATACTCGGTTTGAGACCGATGAACAAAATGGAAGATGAAAAAATCTTCAGGCTCCATCTGGGTCTTGTTAAAGTACTCCTTAGACACCTTTTGGCGGTGTTCCTGTTCTGGATCTGTTTCCGCTAGTTCGGTACCGTCGGGAAGCAGGAAAATCCCATTGGTAATTTTGCTATTGTGAATGAGAACTTGATTAATTCTGTCGGATATTTTGAGTATTGTCTTTACGTGTCGATCTTTGCGCACAAAATATTCATTTTTGATGATTCGTTCGAAAACGTCGCGCGCATAATCCGGAGTGTCGATGAACCACTGAAGAGAAATTGCGTCTGCATCTAATCGAGATGACAGAAAATCGTGGATGGAGACGTCTGGAGCGCTTGACATCCAATATTCGTCTAAGTCTAGGAAAAAGAGATGAGTGAACTCTCCCTTCGCTTTTGTTTCTTCAAATATTTTTTTGTAAGCTTGAGTTTGAAAATTTAGCTCTTTGGTTTTGCATATTTCTAAGAGTTCATCGGCTTCTTGTAGCGCAATTCTTCCGGGATAAGCTTCGCTTATTTTGGCTATCATTGCTCTAGAGTTATCAGTGGTGCCGTTGATCCAAATCTCAATACCGTCGAATCCGCATTTGAGATGGTGGAAGATCCATTGAGGGATGTATGCTGCTTCGTTCTTGGCAATGGCCGCTAATTTTATTTTCATACTTTATCATCGCTTCCAGTATTAATGGTGGAGCGCAGCGTGGCGCCAGTGGTTAGATAAAAGGTACTCGCCCGACACAGCTAATAAGTTTACCCCATTTCAAGATTTCAGTCTCGTTAAGAGGGGTAGAATGTAGTCGGGATTCGGGGAACCCAAGCGCCTGCCATTTGTCTTCTGGGTGCAGGATGTGAAAAGACGCTAGCCCTAAATCGCCAGGAATTTGGGCGTCAGCTACAACGTTATCGCCGACGTGAATATAGGAGCTAATGTTTTCGGAAGATAGGTCGGATTTCACCATGTGCCACATGGTTCCATTGTCTTTTCGTTTCTGTTCTTCGCTGGATACAAGAAGTCTAAACGGCACACTGACGCCAGCTTTTTTCAACATAAGGCCGACTTGTGTTTTGGAGTAATAAGTATCCGAAATCACCCAAAGGATGTGCCCAAGGCTGCCTAGGTGGTTGAAAGTGTCAACCATTTCATCTTTTGCACAAATCAAGCTCAAATCAAGCTCGAATTCGCGATTCATAAGATGTAGCGCATCCAAGTGGCTGTGCTCCAGGAGGTTGCATACTTCGGCATAAATTGCTTCCAGGCCAACATCTCCTTGGAAGTTGGAGCGTTTTCGAAGATTGAACTCAGCCGAATTGCGAATCTCTACAAAATGTGCAGCTGAAGCAACAATGTTGTTAGCTTCTAATTCCTTCCCGAGAAGAAGCTTTGCATAGTCGGGGACGGTGTGTTCGCGGCGTACTAGAGTGTCGAAAACATCAAAGCTGATGATGGAGAAGTTCCTTAGTTGGCTTGTTAGGCCCTCCATTTGCCCCTTGTAGTTCATTGTTGTATAACTATCATCTGTGGTGAACTTTCCGGATGATGGGTGGAAAAAGAACTGTTTGTATTTATTTTTCTCGGCTATCGCCCCAATGATCCTTTCTAAAGCATGAAGCATGGATCCGTCATTTGGGAGCGGTTCTGGTGGAAATGAATCATACGTAAATGGTTGGTCCAGTAGATCTTTGAGCGCGGCCGGTCGGGCCCAGAACATCCCACCGGCAGGATAACTCAAGAAGCCTCTATGCTCTTTCAGAGAAAGCGTTGTTTCCCACTCCCGCATGTGTCCGCTGTTCATAGTTACATGGTTTACCCATGAAGGCATCATCCAGTAAGTAGTTGGATAATAAACACCTAGGTCATCATGAGTTGAGAAGATATTGAGAAGTCTCGTGATTATGTTGGAGTCTTTCAGCATGTACTCGCAAAGGTAATCCGCCCAATGAGTCTGTTCTCTGCCGGAATATAGTGATTTCTTCGAGTGTAGATGGCAAAATAGATCGTAGTGCTTGAGAGCTTCTGCGAACTCTACCAGCAGCGGTCCAAAGTTCCTTCCTCGATTAGGTACTATTCGAACTGTAACCTTTTTAACTTTTGGGTGGTTTTGGAAAGTGGAAAGAACTTCCGCTTCGTGTTCTTGATGGGCTAGTGTGACATACACATCCACACTGATGGGAAAATGATCAAGAGCTTTCGCGAATTTCTCTATGTAGTCTGCATAAAAGATATGCAAACAAATCGCTACGTTGAGCGTGGCAGAAGTTGGCGATAGCCAATTGCCGCTATCTAGCTCCTTGCTGGGGGTCCAGCGATTTATTGCAGGAACGATGGCTCGGCCCTCTTTTTTTCCCGAGATAATATAATGGTGCAGAGGACTCATACGTGCGTGATGCACATCAAGGTTTGCGCGATGATAATGTTCTGTGTCAAATTTTGTTGAGGGGTTGATTGACGAGAACTCTGACTTTTCCAGGTAATCAGCGAAAGCGTCGAAAGCGCTGGTAAAATCTTTTTTGTATGTTTGGCCATACCAGGCTGGATCAAATAGGCCAAGCTTTAGGGCAGCAGAAAGCAAATGATTTATATCATTGGTGCTTTTCTTTGTTTTCACTAGGGCCTTAGGGAAGGGCGAGTGGCCTCCGTTGAAAGCTATCGCGCTTTGTCCGTAGTTTTTTGTGAAGTGCTTTAATGGATTTATTCCCAATGCTGAAACTTCGGGGTGCAGCTGGCGATAGTTTGTAAGGGAGAAATCATCCTTTGTCATCCGATCTTCTTTGAAACCGTGGGTGATGAAGTGAAGGAAAGGGTGAGTGTTTAATGCATGAATATCTGTATTGCTTTTGAAGTAGAAGATTGTATTGAAGCAGGGGTGCGGTTCGAGACCGGATTTCCAACCTTCAGTTAAGTAATGTTTTATGACTTCTTTTGCGTCTATTCCAATTTTTTTTAGCTGGTCACGGTAGAATTTTTTGTCAAATGCGCCGCTGGATTCAACTAGTTTTATATAGTCGTTGATGGTCATGGTTTTGACGTTTTTGTGCGTTGTCATAAAAGTTGCTTTCAAAAGTATTGTGGGGAGATGGGTTAAAGACCGAAGACTGCAGTGGCATTCAAAATACCATTCCCGGAAAATTCATCATCTATGCTGAAAAGGTGTTGAACAGCTTTGGGGATGGCGCTCGGGGAGCAGGCAAAAGCAGAAAATATCTCCTCAATTTCCTCGATTGAATATTCAATTCCGCTCTTGAAGCCGGCTTCGACTCCGTCCACGGCTCCTTGAAAAACGACATCGAGATCCTGGAAGTGACGTTGCGGTGCCGCTAGGCGTCCATAGAAAAAATCTAACTGCCCGTTAGATTGAAGTCGAATGTCTACGACCTGCCCGTGAGGAGCCGTCATGATGCACTCAAGCAAAAGAGATCTTTCAAGCATTAGATAACCGGCCTGCCAGTTAATATCTTCCCGAAAAACGCCCTTCATACGAGCTAAATTTTTTCCTACTTTTGCACCCGAGGCATCATTGGCAATGAAGTAGAGTCCATTCGTGTTTTTGTTGATGAGGCCGGTCAGCATCTTTTGAATGGTGCCTGCGTAGCCGATGTCCAGCATTAACGATTCTGGTCCGGATCCCGATACACCGGCTTGGTCCAAATACGCCAGAAGTCCCATCTTGGTGGGGTGAGCGAATTCGGCAAGTCGCTCCTCATGGGGGGCTAACCACTGTTTAACCTTTTCAAGATCCTCTGGAAGAGAAAGCTCGAAGTCCAATAGCGTCGATGGGAGGAGCGCATACGCCTCGTGAAACTGGATGCCAAAGCGCTTCATCAGCAGTTGGAGTACTGAGCCTTTAAAGCGATTTTTTAGCGTAATATCCCACGCGTCAGCGTTGCCGAGTTGGCTGCGGAATAAAAGTGTGCGTGAAACGCGAAGGTAAATCGGCGGGAAATCAAGTTTTATCAGGTTTTTATCTTGAAGTCGGGTCAAGAGCAAATGCAATACCCAGCCTTCGCGTGCAAGGCATACAGGAATTTTATTCTTGGAGTTTTTAACAATCTGCCGGGTATAGTGGTTTAAAATAGGAGCTAGAAAGCTCATTCCGAATTCGTAGAGTGATTTGTGGCTTATGTTCATCGCTGATCCTGTAGTTTTGGAAGTGATTGTCTGGTTGCGCTAATCGCTTCCAAAGATGTCTCTGGTGTATATTTTGTCTCTAACGTCGAAAATTTCGCTGGTAGGTCGATTTGCAACGATAACGTCAGCCAGTGATTTGAATTCTTCAAGGTCCCTGACTACCTCAAAGCCATCGAATGTTTTCGCGTTCAGCGCGGGCTCATAGATGATGATTTTTAATTTCTGTGCCCTCAAACGCTTCATTATTCCCTGAATTGATGATTCTCGGAAATTGTCTGACCCGGCTTTCATGATTAAGCGGAAAATCCCTACTACCTTGGGAGCTCGCTTCACAATCGATTCTGCTATGAAGTTTTTGCGCGTAGTATTGGAAGCTACAATCGCCTGGATAAGGTCGTTTGGAATGGCTTCATAGTTTGCTAGTAGTTGTTTGGTATCCTTAGGTAGGCAATAGCCGCCGTAGCCAAAAGAAGGGTTTTGATAGTGGCTTCCTATTCTCGGGTCAAGTCCAATGCCATCAATAATTTGTTTTGAATTTAAGTTGTGGTGTTCCGCGTAAGTATCTAATTCGTTGAAGTAAGCGATGCGCATCGCCAGATAAGTGTTGGAGAACAGTTTTATAGCCTCTGCTTCTGTAGAGTCCGTAAGCAAGACGGGTGCATCTTTTTTGGCGCTACCTTGAAGTAGTAAGTTAGCAATGAGGGTTCCTGATTCCGTTTGATCCCCAACCACGATTCTCGATGGGAACAGGTTATCCTGCAATGCTCGGCCTTCCCTTAGGAACTCCGGGGAAAATATGATTTTTTGATAATTGAATTTTTGGCGCATAGTCTCTGTAAAGCCTACTGGTACGGTGGACTTTACAACGATGATTGCGTCGTGCTGAATTGCCAGTACGTCGGAAATTACCTGCTCTACCGACAGGGTGTTAAAGTAGTTTGTCTCTGGGTCATAGTCGGTGGGAGTCGCAACTATAACCACTGCGGCGTTTTTGAATGCGAGGTTTTTATCCGTCGTCGCGGTGAGACTGAGCTTTTCATTTTTAAGGTAATGTTCTGCTTCTCGGTCCGCAATTGGAGAGCAGCGATCATTTATCAATGCTACTTTTTCAGGCAAAAGGTCCAATGCATAAACATCGTTATTTTGCGCAAGTAAAATGGCATTTGAGAGCCCAACGTACCCCGTCCCTGCGATTGCAATCTTCATTGGATTCCTTCAGGGGCTAGCAGCGCGGCCTGCGGGCTTTGGGCTTTTCTTGTGCACCAAGCTTTGGTTGTCGTAAACATGAAATATTATCTGGTTAAATTTTTCTGGTGAGCCAGTTGAGTATTGGTCTACTGTTTGATGTTTATCTGCAATTGTTTCTGGGTATCAAGTTTAATCCCGTGTTCCCGGCTGGCTTTTGTTGCTGGCGAAGTGCCAGTCCCCCGTAAGGGCCAGTTGCGTAGTCAAAGCTGAGGTGTGGGTGATACGCCGGATCGATTGTCAGATGGTTCCATCGCTTCCTAAAGTTGTCCTGCTCCCGCTCGGCGCGTGCGCGTTGCGCTGGGGCCTGATCCTTCCCTCGGCTCGCTGACTCTGCATGGATCAACGTGGCGAAGGCAGTCCATATAACCTTTGCGGAGGGGTGTTTTACACGTAAGCAGAAATCAATGTCATTGAAAGCCACAGGAAATGCTGTTTCATTGAGCCCTCCTGCGGTAAGGAAGTTTTCTCTGCGCACAAGGAGACAAGCGGCAGTCACCGCGCTCTGCTGCCGCGTTATTTGATTGAATCCAAGATATCCAGCATCGCCTTCTGCTAAATTATTTCCGGTATGTGCAGCGAGTTGATTAATCCCGACCACCACTCCGCCATGCTGGACCATGCGGTTTGGCCAAAGCAGCTTAGCTCCGACTATCCCTATTCCAGGCCGCAGCAGATGGGCGATCATTTCATCGAGCCATGATGGGTCAATAATCTCAATATCATTATTCACCAGCCCTACAATCTCCCCCCTCGCAACCTCCACCGCTCGATTATTAATCGTCGAGTAGTTGAACGGATAAGGGTGCGCCAGCACCTTCACTCCACGCTCCGGCAACGAGGCCAGGTACTTCAGGGCCTCCGGATCGCTGGACTGGTTATCAACGACTATGATTTCCAGGTTCGGATAATCAGTGTCATTCAGCAGGCCTTCGATGCAGGTCTTTAGCAAGCCCACCTGATCGCGTGTCGGGACGATAAGGCTCACCAAAGGCAGTGCCTCGGGCAGCGGCCAGCGGGTGCGCAGCAGGGCAGGGTAACCGGCCACCGGCTCGACGGTGGCGCCTGCTGCCAACTGTTGGGCCAACCAGGCCATTGCCTGGTGGCGGTCCAGGTCCGGGGTCGCTGCGGAAGGGCAGGTGGGAGCGCTGCTGTGACGGTGGTAAAGGACCTTGGGCAAGTGTGTAACACTCGCTTGATTCCGCTCTGTGGTCAGCGCGATACCAGCCATGAGGTGCTGCCAGGTCATGTAGCTGAGGCCGCCTGCTGGGGCCAGGGACTGCAGGGTATGCTTGATGATCTCTGCGCTGAAGATCGCGCCCGGGGTGAAAATATCCGCGCCCATGAATAGGTCGAGATCCCATACGGGCTTCAGCCAGGGGGCGCTTCGTTGACCATCGGGAGTGTCGTGGTCGCAGTCAGCAAACGCCCAGGCACTGGTAGTGTCGAGCAGCGAGGCAAGATGGTCGAGCGCATGATCTGCCAAGCGGTCTCCAGCGAACACCGGCAGGATGGCTGTGCACCCGGCATTCAGTAGATACTCGAGGGCTGGCAACAGATTGCTGGCCGGCGCTGACATCGTTTCCAGCGCCGGCAGGCGTTGGCGTTGGATGCTGAGAACGGAGATGTGGTCCAGGCCAGGATCACCATTGCTGATCAGCAGGATGCCGACCGTACGCTGCAGGTCGGAAGCCAGCGGTTCCGGTTGCTGAAACACCTCGAACCATTGCGGATAATGGTGGAAGCCCACGCTTTTCGGTGCGCGCAGGGTATGTTCACGGGCCATGACTTCCAGCAACCGAAGTTTTTCCGGTTGGGGATTTTCCTTGTCCAACTCATGCAGCAGGCCTTCAAGGCCTTCTGGCCAGCAGCATAGAGTGAGTGGACTACCGGATAAGGGCTCGCCCAAGTCATTTTCTACGATCAGGGTGTGCAGTTTGCCGTCCGCCAGCGCCCAAGGCAGGTCGAGGTTAAAGCCGTGTGTGTCGCTTTCCCGGTTTGCCAGTGCCTGGTGTTTCACGTTGGCCGAGGTGACGGCCAAGGTCTGCTCACCTTCGCGTACCGAGATCTGCACATGACGCGCAGGGTCTTCGGCATCCCACGCCCAGCCACTGATACGCAGCCCACCTGTATGCCACACCTGGCTGGCAACCGCTGCCGGGATGGAAGGTTTGCGAGCTGGCATTTCGACACTGCCGTCCAGCCATTTCGGCTGATTGGCAACGCGTGCAGCAATAGATCGAGCCCCCTCCAGCCACGCTTGGCGAAGTTGAATAGCGAAACCGTGATACTCCCCGGCTTCCCCATCGGGCTGAAACTGATCCGCCCGTACCATGGCCACATACGCGCCATCCACGCAGATCTCGACCACCAGGCTCAGGTCCGGGTTGGTCAGGTCTTTGGCCCAGCCTTGCAGCACGTCTCCGTACAGTCCGGTGATTGCGCCTTCGTACAAGGGTTGGGGCAGGGTAGCGGGAATGTTCATGGGCATTGGCTTGCGCTGGGCGCGACTCCGGGTAAAGGCAGCAGGGCCAGGGGCAAGGCGCCGGCTTCATGGGCGACTGCGCCGGCTGGGGCGTAGAGGGGCAAGTGGTAGGTTTGGGCTAGCGCCGGGGCTCGCCAGTCCGCCCCTGGTGTCTCCACCAGGCTGGCGGCGGCGGTGCAGCCAGCGAGTGCCAGGCACTCGTGCACGCTGAGCCCCGGCAATTCAGGCAGCAGTTCGGCGCAACCTGTGTGTTGCAGTTGCGCCAGCCATGGGCTGTCTTGCAGCACCAGCAGGCGCAGCGCCGAGCCTTGGCTGCGAAGCTGCCGCGCCAGTGCCAGCCAGCGCTGGCCGGTGGGCGCGCTGTGCAGGTCGTCGGCAATCAGCAGCACGCCGGGAGGCGTGGCGGCAGCGTGCTGCGCAGGGGTATGGGGTGCCAGGCTGAACGTCGCCTGGGGGTGTGCGGCCTGGTAACTGGCGAGCAGCGCCTGGAACGGCAGCACGATTTCTCGCGCCCTGGCGGCAAAGGCAGGCCAGTTGTGTGGCGTATCGGCACGCGCCAGGCAGTCGTCCGGGCCCAGTATGCGATAGGGGCGCTGCAGGCGTTCAAGCAAGGTCAGCAGGTCGGCAGGGCAGCCCTGCAGTTGCTCGAAGACCAGCTCTTCGATCGGCAGCGCCCGCAGGTCGTCCAGCAATTCGGTGGCCTGGGCTGGCCAGCGGTAGTCGATTGCCAACGGCAGCGGCGCAAGGGCTGCGTTCAAGGTGACGCGCGCACCGCTTCGCTGCACCGCGAATTGCAGGTGCAGCGGTGCATCGACGCTGCGATTGCCATGCAGGTGCAACGAAGTCGGTTGTTTGCCAGTGCGCGCGCAGGCGGGTGCGCCAAGCATCCACTGGGGCAACTGGTGCAGGCGTGCCCGCTGCAGGGCCTGGCGTGCGGACTTGAGGTCGTCGCGTTTGCAGAAGGCTTTGTAGCGAGCTTCGGCATCAGGGTAGCGACGGCGCAGGATGGCGTTGTTCTGGGCCACGCGCAGTACTTTTTCATCGCCGAACGAGATGCCGCCCTGATGGGCAACGAATACCTGGGTAGCGCCCATGTGGCGCCAACCTTTGCTGCGGGCCCGTAGGCACCAGTCGGTTTCTTCGCCGTAGCCCCGGGACAGGTGAACCTCATCCAGCAAACCCACGTCGTTCAGGGCGTCGCGCTTGATATACAGGCAGAAGCCGCAACCCGTTTCAATTTCCACAGCTGGGGTGCGGGTAGTACGTGCCAGCGTATCGAGTTCGGCTTGGGCGAGTGCATCGGGCATGGGCTGGCTGACCCGACTGTGCGGGAAACTCATCAACTCGCCGTTGTTGGTAAAGGGTGTCACAGAGGCGATGTCATCGCGTTGCCCGGCGACATCGCGCAGCCGGTCGAGCCAGTCGCCATGCACCCGGGTGTCGGCATTGAGCCACACCACGTCGCGGTCGGGGCTCAACGCCATGCCGCGGTTGGTGTTGCGAATGAAGCCCAGGTTCACAGGCTGGCGTAGGTAGTGGATGAGACCTTGTTCGCCCAGGGCTGCGAGGGCTTGGGCCAGCGCCAGGTTTGGCGAGGCGTCGTCCAGCACCACTACCCGGTGTTCGGTGCGGTTGGCGCTGCGATGGCGCAGCACGCTGTGCACGCACTCAAGGGTTTCATCAAGCCCTTCATACACGGGAATCAGTACGTCGACCGGTTGTTCGCCTGGCACGCTGTCGTTGGCGATAGCGTGCGTCTGCAACGGCGGCAGGATGACCACTGGGGAGCCGCGCAGTGCCGTGCCGTCTTCGAACTCCAGGGTAGACGGGGCTACGCCGCTTTGGGCAGCGACGCTGAAGCCGCCGTGATGGGCCAGGCCAAGGCCGGCCAGCAGCGCGTGGGGGGCGTTGGCCTTGACCAGGGTGCGCTTGCCCGCCTGCTTCAGCCACAGGCGTACCGGTGCTTGCGGGCTGCGCAGGTTGACGGCCCAGCCCGACAGTGCCTGGGTGCCGACAGGTGGGTAGACGACGCCGATGTGTGGCGGTGCATCGGCCTGCGCTGCGAGCAGGCCCAGCACCAGTTTCAATTCACGAGCGTCGGTGATATCCGCAAGTTGTTGCAGTATCAATTGCCGCAGGCGCGCCGGTGTCTCGGTATGGTTGCGGGCTTGCCACAGTGCCAGGCGCAAGGCTGTATCGGTGGGGTGGTCGCGCCAGGCGGCGGCGAGGAAGCGGGTAGCAAGGTCAGGCTGCTGTTGCGCCTGGATGCACCGGGCTGTCAGCGCCAGTATGTCGGTACGACGCGGCAGGGCTGCGGCGGCATTGCTCAAGTGCACGAAGGCATCCTGAGGCTTGTGTTGCTGCAAGGCATCGATCCCTTTCCAGATCAGGGCCTCGGAGCGGTATTCGGGGGTATGCAAGGCACGTTCGAGATGGGCCGACGCACTGCCATGCTGGCCATTCTGGCGCTCGCGATGGAAGAGTTCCATAAGCGTCAGGGGCTCATGGTCGAGGTGTCTTGACATGGAATTGGGGTACCACTGTGAAATAAAAGAGGGGCACCCATGAGGGGCCCCTTTTTCGAAGACTTCCGGCCTTGCGGCCGGAAGCTTTCAAGCGTGCAACGAGGTAGCGTTACGCTACGCCGTGTACAACCACAACGCTGGTGTTGTGAGCAACGCCTTCGTCGGAACCGACGACAGCGATAGCCACTTCAGCCTGAGTAGCGCCGTGCTCCAGAGCGGAGGTCCAGGCAGCTTTGCCCAGTGCGTCGACGTCGCGACCCAGAGCGCTTTCGTACAGGTTGTCCAGGAAGTCGGAGGTGGCTTTGGCCGAAGCCTCGGCGGAACCTGCGATACCGTCGGCGATGGTAGCGCGGTCTGCACCGGCTTCCAGTTGGGCAACCCAGCTCTGCAGGCCGGTAGCGTCAGCGGTGCGACCCAGAACGCTGGAGTACAGGGCTTCGACGTAGTCAGCGTTAGCCGACGAAGCGGAAGCGGCCTGGCCTTCGGCCGAACCAGCGATGCTGTTGATGACGTCGGTACGGCTTGCACCGTTGGCCAGGTCAGCCAGCCACTTGGCTTCGCCAGCGGTGTCAGCTTCACGGCCCAGCAGGTTGGTGTACAGGCTTTCAACGAAAGCGTCGTTCGCGTTGTTCGAGAACTCGCCCGAGCTCAGGAAGGCGTTGGCGATATCGGTCAGCGAAGTGCCAGCGTCAGCTTCTGCGGTCCAGTGTTGTGCACCGGCAGCGTCAGCGTCACGGCCCAGCAGGCCTTCGTACAGGCGCAGTGCAGCAGCTTCCTGGTCGTTGGCAGCAACAGCGATGGAGTCACCGTTGTTGAAGCTGATGAACTCGGCGTTGGCAGTAGTGATGGTCTGGCCAGCAGCGGTCAGAACAACGTCGTCGCCCGAAACGGTAGCGGTGAAGTCAGCGCGCGAGGCAGCTACTTGAACGGTGTCGAAGCCGTCGCCAGCGTCGATGGTGTCGTTGCCGGTACCAGCGATGATGGTGTCGTTGCCAGCACCGGTGGAGATGTCGTTGTTACCGCTGTTGGCGATGATCAGGTCATTGCCGCTGCCGGTGTGAACGGTGTCGTTGCCAGCACCAGCGTCGATGGTGGTGTTGCCATTGCCGACGGTGATGGTGTCGTTGCCGTTGCCGCTGACGATAACGCGATCAACGTTGTCGGTAGTGGTGGTGACGGCAGCGCGGACGAATGCGCTGGCTTCTGGAGCAGTGAAGTCCAGGGTCAGGTTGGCGTCGCTGGCGAATACGAATGCCTTGGCAGCAGCCAGGCCGTCAGCGTGCAGGTTGACGTCAACGTCGGTGCCGGCAGCGCCAGCAACGTCAGCGAAGATAGCCTGGGCAGTCTTACCGGTTGGGACAACGACATCGCCCGAACCATCCCACGAACCAACAACCACGGACTCAACGGTGTCCAGGTTCAGGATCTGAGAGATAGCGTCCACGGTGGTGGTGGACAGGTTGGCCGACGAGCCGGTCAGGGCGTCGGTGATTTCGCTGGACCAGAACGGATTATCATATTGCATTGTTTAATTCCTGTAGATCAGGCCAGTTGGCCCTCAGAGCTATATTTTTGCGTAACCGCAGGGTTTTCCCATGGAGACTTATAGCGGGGAGCGTTGATCTCAGGATGGGGGGAAATCGTTAGCTGTATGGCAACCAGAGGTTCCTTGCCCGTGGGCCCGAAAAGCATCTGGTCGGCAGCAATTGGTTTTGGCGCGGCACCGGCGAAGGCCACGTGGCCGCTCAGCTGGTAGCGGGCACTGTTGGGGCCGGTCAGGCCGAAGCCGACGGCCACCAGCGCAGCACCCTTGCTGCGGGTGCCGCTGTACTGGCCCGACAGCACTTTGGGGCTGGGGCCGGAGCCTGCGAGGGTGCTGGTGTAGACAAGGTCGACGCCGGCCGGGCGGTCAGCCCACTCGACCACGAAACCTTCCAGGCGCGCCTGGCCACGGGCATCGCCCAGCCACCCATCGGCAGCGGCGACATCACCCAGGGATTCGATATGGCCCAGCAGTTTCAGGTGCGCACTTTCACCCGCGGGCATCAAGGCCACAGGGGAAGTTTCGATGACAGTTTCCGGCGCGGAAAAGTTACGCATGATTGCTGCGGAAGTGTCGATTCGGTCAATACGCAGATCGACAGGATCAACTTCCACATTGGCCAGGTGGTATTCGGTGATCAATACCGTGGTGACGCCGTTTTTTACCCGGCCAATAATGCAGTCGCCCAGTTTGGTCAGCATGTTCTTGCTGACGCCCTCGGCGGGGAAGAAGTCGATTAGACCTTTGCCTAATGGCGCTTGTTGCAGCGCAATGCACACGGCTTTTTCCGTCGTGGTTTGCGATGCATAGCGAAAGATATACATACCCGGCTCGAGAAGTGTAACTCGAGAGGTAATCTTGAGACCATCTGTAGTTTGAGACGACACCCGATGAAGCTCCTTCTATCCTTGAACGGTAAGCGCCTTCGCTCGTGTAAAAAGGTGAACCGAGCGGTAACTGATCTTACTTAATTAAAGGCTAATGGCGTTATGGTGGCTTCCCTGACTGGAAGCGAGATTAATCGATCTTGTTCTCTTTCACAATGGGGTTGTGTAAGAATTTTTTCATAGGCTTGTAGGCAAACGCTTTTGAGGTCATAGCGAGCCTTGATAGTGGCGCGCGCTTGAGCCCTGATGTGCCCGTATTCATTGGGGTTGGCCAGTACGTGGCAGACGGTGCTGGCGATCTGTTGTGGGTTGAAGAAGTCGACCAGGAGGCCATTCTTGCCGTGCTCAATCACTTCTTGTACGGGTTTGGTGTCGGAGCCGACAACTATGGCGCCCGCGCTCATGGCTTCCAGCATCGACCAGGACAGCACGAAGGGGTAGGTCAGGTAGACGTGGCAGCGGCTGATCTGCATCAGGCGCAGGAACACGGTGCGCGAAACCTGCCCGAGGAAATGCACGCGGGCAGGGTCCAGCAGGTGCGCTACTTCGCTGAGGTAATGTTCACGCCAGCTCAGGGTTTCGCCCTTGCTGCCGTACCCTTGTGCTTCGCCGCCGACGATGAATACCTGGAGGTTCGGGCGCGCTTTCATGATAGCCGGCAGGGCGCGCATGAACTGGTGGTAGCCGCGTACGGGCTCCAGGTTGCGAGCCACGAAGGTCAGTACCTCGTCCCCATGGCGCACGTGCAGGTGCTTGTTCGGCAAGCGTAATTCGGCTGCGGAGTGTGGGGCCACTTCGTCAGTGTCGATACCTTCGTGGATGACGGTGGTCTTGGCGCGAGCCCACTGGGGCAGGGTGCTCGCCTGCCAGTGTGTGGCGGCGATGCCCAGGTCCATGGCCTCCATTGCGAGCAGCAAATTGGCGTTCTTGGTGTGCAGGCGCGCCTTTGCTGTCAGGTCGAGGGCGGGAAATTCCGGGTCGAAATCCAGGTCCTGGCCCTTGGCGCGGTAGAAATATTCCATGAGGCAGACCAGGCGTGCTTCCGGAAAAACATCCTTGAGGTACAGCGCTTCGCCCCAGCCGGGGTGGGCAAGTATCACGTCGGGTACAAAGCCGCTCTCCGCGAGGTTCTGGGCCAGCAGGGCGCAGCCCTCCGCGCGCAGCGTCTTGCTTTCGAATTCCTGCGCAAACCCATGTATTCCGGGGGTATTGCCCTGTTTTGGTCGGTAGCTCAACACCTCCACGCCGGCCAGCGGGGCGTGCTTCATCGGCCCCTCGCGCAGCGCCATCACCCGATGCCCCAGGCTGGCAAAATGGACCGCGGCGTGGAGGAACTGTCCGGGGAAGTTTTGATGAATAAACAGTAGGTTCATGGGTCCTTGCTCTGCACTCTCGTGGCTGCAGTTTGTCTGCTTCCGTGCGCGTATTTCTTGGTCTTTCGGCTGTGTTGGAAAGTTCCGAGACGGAAGGCCAAATGGTCCGAAAATCGATGGGCTATGGTAGGGGCAAAAAATCATGATGTCTGTACCGGTGGTCGATTTGGCTCCGTTTTGGGAAATGCCCTACATAGTGGTCCTACATATGGGAGGTGTGTTCGGATTGGCAGTGCAAGGACTGTGGTGAGCGATGCGCGCCTGTGGTAGTGGCTATTGGCTATTATTCACTTTGTTATACTCCGTAACAGTTGTCGTCGCTCGTCGGCAAAACATTAAACTTGCAGCTGATTTTATTTTTTTGGCTGTTCAGCCCCGGACCGAGTGGTACACTCCGGCGCTTTCCGCCTTTCCCCTTCAGTATGGATGCTATGAGTCGCTTACACGAAAACAACTTGCAGGCCGCCCTCAAGGTTTGCAAAGGCAGTTTCCTTTCCGTGGGTTTTTTCAGCCTCTTCGTCAATGCCCTCATGCTGGTCCCCACCTTCTTCATGATCCAGGTATCCGGGCGCGTGGTGCCCAGCAGCAGTGAGTCGACCTTGCTGATGCTGGTACTGATCATGAGCGTGTTGATGTTGACCATGGGTGCACTGGAGTGGGTGCGCTCGCGCATTATGGTGCGCATCAGTAACCGCCTCGATGCCTTGCTCAGCCATGACGTCTACCGGGCCAGTTTTCGTCGTGCCTTGGAGAGCGGCGGCATGGACGCTTCGGCGCAGTCGCTCAGCGACCTGACCGCCTTGCGCCAATTCCTGACCGGTAGCGGTCTGTTCGCATTTTTCGATGCGCCTTGGCTGCCCGTGTATATCGGGGTCATGTTCATTTTTGACGACATGTTCGGCTGGATGACAGTGGGCTGTGCAATCGTGCTGATTGTCCTGGCGGTGCTGAATCAACGGTTCACCGGGGCGGCGATCACCGAGGCGAACAAGGAGAATGTCAAGGCGTCGCTCCATACCAGCAAGACCTTGCGAAACGCTGAAGTCATTGAGTCGATGGGGATGCTGGGGACGCTGATGAATCGCTGGGCGGCGCGCCAGCGTAAGGTCTTGCGGCTTCAGTCTTATGCCAGTGATAAAAGCGGGATCATCACGTCATTCTCGAAGACGTTTCGCCAGTGGACCCAGTCCATCATCCTTGCGCTGGGTGCATACCTCGTCATCAATCACGACATCAACCCAGGCCTCATGATGGCCGGCTCCCTGCTTCTGGGGCGCGCCCTGGCGCCGATCGACCAAATGATCGGCAACTGGAAGGGGTTCGTGGCGGCGCGGGTGCAGTACCAGCGCCTCAATGAAACACTGGACAAGCTCAACGCCGAACCCGAGCGCATGAAGCTGCCGGCCCCCGAGGGCCATATCCAGGTCGAAGGCCTGGTAGTCATGCCGCCTGGTGCCAAGGAGCCCGTGGTGCGTGGCATCAGTTTTGTCGCGCCGGCGGGCAGTGTCGTGGGTATCGTGGGGCCCAGCGCGGCCGGCAAGTCGACCCTGGTGCGCGCCATCATGGGCATCTGGAAGCCGCAGCGCGGTGTGGTGCGGCTGGATGGTGCCGACATCAGTACCTGGGACAAGCAGGAGCTGGGCCCGTATGTAGGGTACCTTCCGCAGGACATTGAACTGTTCGAAGGCAGCATCAGCGAAAATATTGCACGCTTCGAAGCCATCGATGCGGAGAAGGTGGTCCTGGCCGCCAAGACTGCCGGCGTACACGAAATGATCCTGATGCTGCCTGACGGCTACGACACCGTGATCGGTGGCGAAGGGATCAACCTGTCCGGCGGTCAACGCCAGCGGATCGGCCTGGCGCGTGCCATCTACGGCAGCCCGCGGCTGATCGTGCTGGATGAACCCAACTCCAACCTCGACGAGGTCGGCGAGCGGGCGCTGGGCGTCGCCTTGCAGAAAATCAAGGAGAGCGGCGCAACGGTATTCATCGTGTCGCACCGCCCCAACATTCTCTCGCGCCTTGATCGCATCATGGTGCTGAGCGCCGGTACCATCAGTCTCTATGGCGCGCGTGAGCAAGTGATCGCCGAACTGGCCAATCAGCAGGCAAAAGCCCAGCAGCGCGTCGCGCAAGCGCCCGCCGCCGGTGCCGCCCCGGCCAGCGCGTAAAAGGAATTATTTCAAATGACCAGTACTACCCTCCTGCCTCTGGGCGACGACCTGGACGAAGTGCCTACGTCTGACCGCAATATCCGCCGCCTGGGCATGGGCATCGTGTTTGTGACCTTCGGCATCTTCGGTGGCTGGGCGGCCTTGGCGCCGTTGGATAACGCCGTGTTCGGCAGTGGCCAGGTCACTGTGCAAAGCTATCGCAAGACCGTGCAACACCTGGAAGGCGGCATCGTCAAAGAGCTGCTGGTGCATGATGGCCAGCTGGTGCACAAGGGTGACCCGCTGATTGTACTCGACCAGTCCCAGGTCAGCGCCGAATACGAATCGGCGCACAGCCAGCTGATCGCTGCGCGCGTCAAGGAAGCTCGCCTGCGCGCCGAGCGGGATGACCTGCCGGCCATGCCTCAGGTGCCGTTCGACGGCGCGGACTCCCAGCGTGCCCAGGAGGCGCTCGAGGGTGAGGCTCATGTGTTCAATGCTCGCCGTAACTCGCGGCTGGGTGAGATTGCCGTAAAGAAAGAGCGCGTTGGCCAGTTGGGCCAGCAGATCACCGGGCTTGAGGCGATGATTCGCAACAAGCAGGGCATGGCGCAATCCTACGTGGGCGAGATTCGCGAACTAAAGGAGCTGCTGGCCCAGGGCTTCGTCGACAAGCAGCGGTTGCTGGACCAGGAGCGCAAGCTGGATTCGCTGAAGGCGGAGGTGGCTGACCATCAGTCAAGCATTCTCACCACGCGCCTGCAGATCAACGAGACGCAGTTGGAGATCGTCCAGCTGACCAAGAACTTCAACTCTGAAGTGGTGAAGGACCTGGCCGACGTGCAGAGTCAGGTGTTTGACTTGCAGGAAAAGGTCTCCGCGCTCAAGGACAAGCTGACTCGTATCGTCATCCGCGCACCGGAAGAGGGGATGGTGCTCGACATGAAGGTTCACACCGTGGGCGGGGTGGTCAGCCCGGGCACGCCGTTGATGGATATCGTGCCGGAGTCGTCGCAGCTGGTGGTCGAGGCGCACGTGGGGTTGAACGATATCGATCGGATCTCCCTGGGCAAGACGGCCGACATTCGCTTTACCGCGTTCAACAACGCTACCACGCCCGTCATCGAGGGTACGGTCACCCGGATCTCAGCCGACCGGCTGACCGATGATCGCACTGGCGACCCCTATTACCTGGTGCGCGTGGCGCTGACCGAAGATGGCCTGAAGAAATTGGGCGAGCGCAAGCTGTTGCCAGGCATGCCGGCCGAAGTGCTGATCAATGCCGGTAGCCGGACCATGCTGCAGTACCTGTTGCGCCCTGCGCACAACATGTTCGCCAAGTCGATGATCGAGGAATGATTGTGCGTTTGTTACCCGTTGCCTTGCTCAGCCTGCTCGCGGTCCAGGTGCAGGCTGCTGCCGGGGATGTTGCACCGCGTGGCGTCAGTGCCAACACGTATGCGCTCGACCTGTTGTCCCTGTACAAGGAAGCCCGGCTGCAGGATCCGCGGGTGATTGCCGCGGGCCTGCACGCGCGGTCTGCCGCCGAACAGCAGCGTGCGGCCCTGGGTGGCCTGTTGCCCCAGATTTCCGCCAACGGCAATTACAACCGGATTTTGCGCAAGGATGAATATTCCCGCGAGGTGTATGACAGCCAGAGCTATTCGCTCAGCCTGACCCAGTACATCTATAACAAGCAGGCTTGGGAAGACTGGCAGAAGAGCAAGAGCGTCACCCGCCAGCGAGGCTCCGAAGCCGAGGAGGCGCTCGCCGAGTCGACGGTTGATCTTGCCCAGCGCTACTTCACGGCCCTGGCTGCCGATGACGAGCTTGAGCTGTTGATGGCCGAGCGTCGCGCCACGCAAAAAAACCTTGATCAGGTCAATGCCCTGTACGCTCGGCACATGGCCAAGATTACCGACCAGCTGGACCTGCAGGCGCGGGTTGACAGCCTTGCCGCGCAGGAAGTGGAGGCGCGCAACCAGGTGCGCCTGAGCCGCGCGGCCCTTTCGGAGCTGGTGGGGCGGCCGATCAATGAGGCCTTGAGCCGCATTCGCGATGACGTGACCTACCGCGCGCCCATGGATAGCCTGGATAACTGGATTCAGTTGGCGATCAACAGCAACCCGGCGCTGAAGGCCAAGCAAAGTAACCTGGAGGCTGCCGAAGCGGCTGTGCGGGGCGGCAAGGGCGGCCACTACCCGTCGCTGAGCTTCAGCCTCAGCGGGCAGCAGAGCGATGAAGGCTACGACAATACCGAGTCGCCGCGTGCGGACAGCTACGTGGCTACGCTGGGGCTGAAAGTGCCTATCTATAGCGGTGGCTCAACGTCTGCGCGGGTGCGGGGACTCTACGATGAGCAGGACGCCGCCGAGCAGGAGCAGGAGGCGGTGAAGCGCCAGGTGGTGAAGGAAACCACCAGCGCCTACCTGACTGCCCAGTCGAGTGTGGAAAAGATCCGCGCCAACCGCAACGCATTGAGTTCGGCCAGCCAGTCCAGTGTCGCCGCCCAGAAGGCATTTGCCTACGGTGTGGTGAACGCGGTGGATGTGCTCAACGGCGTCCAGGCGGAGTTCAAGGCCCGTCGCGACCTGCTCAAGTCCCAATACGATTTCGTCACCAACCTGTTCATGCTGGATCGCTGGGCTGGCAAGCTCTCCGAAGCCAGTGTCAGCGATGTCAACGCCTGGCTCGGGGGCGCGCCAGCGCCTGCCGTGCCAGCCCCGGCACCAGGGCAGGCCACTGCAGTGCGCTAGCAGGCACAATGGAACCATTGCCTGATGTAAGTGCCTGAGCACGTGCGGCGGTCGTGGTCTTTGATTGAACCGGTTACAATTTCCCGGCCATTGCTCGATCTTCATCTCGAGTGATGGTGCCGTGGGTTGTATAATCGCCTATCCTGATGTAATCAATCAGATGCTTAGCGCCGCTACCGTGGCATGTCCTTGTCCTTGTCCTTGTCTGCGCATGCCGATCCGGCATCAAAATGGAGTTTAGAAGCTCGAATGAAAGCAATTGTCACTGGTATCACTGGTCAAGACGGCGCCTACCTGGCTGAGTTGCTGCTGGAGAAGGGGTACACCGTCTACGGTACCTACCGCCGTACCAGTTCTGTCAATTTCTGGCGTATCGAAGAGCTGGGTATCCATACCAACCCGAACCTGCACCTTGTCGAGTACGACCTGACCGACCTGTCGGCCAGCATTCGCCTGCTGCAGACCACTGAGGCCACCGAAGTCTACAACCTGGCGGCACAGAGCTTCGTGGGCGTCTCCTTCGAGCAACCGCTGACCACTGCCGAAATCACCGGCCTGGGCGCGGTGAACCTGCTGGAAGCCATTCGCATCGTCAACCCCAAGGTCCGCTTCTATCAGGCGTCGACCTCGGAAATGTTCGGCAAGGTGCAGGCTATCCCGCAAATCGAAAGCACGCCTTTCTACCCACGTAGCCCATACGGCGTTGCCAAGCTGTACGCGCACTGGATGACCATCAACTACCGCGAGTCCTACGGCATCTTTGCCACCAGCGGCATCCTGTTCAACCACGAATCGCCCCTGCGCGGTCGTGAGTTCGTCACCCGCAAGATCACCGACTCGGTCGCCAAGATCAAGCTGGGCCTGCTGGACAAGATGGAACTGGGCAACATGGACGCCAAGCGCGACTGGGGCTTTGCCAAGGAATACGTCGAAGGCATGTGGCGCATGCTGCAAGCGGACGAGCCGGATACCTTCGTGCTGGCCACCAACCGTACTGAAACCGTGCGTGATTTCGTCACCATGGCGTTCAAGGCCGCGAACATCGAGATCAAGTGGCACGGCGAAGCCGAAGGCGAGCACGCCATCGACCAGGCCACCGGCAAGGTTGTGGTAGCGGTGAACCCTAAGTTCTACCGCCCGACCGAAGTTGACCTGCTGATCGGCAACCCCGCGAAAGCGAAAGAGATTTTGGGCTGGGAGCCGAAAACTTCTCTCGAAGAACTGTGTCGGATGATGGTATTGGCCGACCTGCGCCGTAACGAAAAAGGATTTTCCTTCTGATGACCACTGCCGGCAAACGTGCACTGATAACAGGGATTCATGGTTTTACCGGTCGCTACATGGCGGCAGAGCTTCAAGCCCATGGCTATGAAGTGCTGGGGATGGGTACCCACCCCTCGGATGAAGTCAATTATCATCAAGTGGACCTGGCCGATGCGCCGGGACTGCGCACGCTGCTGGCAGTGCTTCAGCCAGATATCGTCATTCACCTGGCCGCGCTTGCCTTTGTCGGGCACGGCTCGGCCGAGGCGTTCTACCAGGTCAACCTGATAGGCACGCGCAACCTGCTGGAGGCCGTCGCCGCTTGCGGCAAGACCCCGGACTGCGTGCTGGTCGCCAGCAGCGCCAATGTCTACGGCAACGTGTCCGAGGGCTTGCTGAGCGAGGTTACCCCGCCAGCGCCGGCCAATGACTATGCCGTGAGCAAGCTGGCCATGGAATACATGGTCAAGCTGTGGTGTGACCGCTTGCCTATCGTCATGACGCGACCGTTCAACTACACCGGCGTAGGCCAGGCTGACAATTTCCTGTTGCCCAAGATCGTTTCCCATTTTCGCCGCAAGGCCGAACGGATCGAGTTGGGCAACCTGGATGTGTGGCGTGATTTCAGTGATGTGCGCGCGCTGGTCAAGGCCTACCGCGGGCTTATCGAGGCCAGGCCCCTGGGCGAGACGGTCAACGTCAGCTCGGGCAAGACCTACTCGCTGCGCGAGGTCATTGCCATGTGCAGCGAAATCACCGGGCATCAGTTGCAGGTCGAGGTGAACCCCGCCTTTGTGCGCGCCAATGAGGTCAAGACCCTCTGCGGTGACAATGCCAAGCTGCGTGCACTGGTACCGGGCTGGCAAACTCCGCCCTTGCAAGACACCCTGGGTTGGATGCTGGCTGAATAAATGAAGGTCATCCTTTCCGTTGAGCCGGTCCGCTTTCCGCTGACCGGCATAGGTCGCTATACCTACGAACTGGCCATGCGGCTACAGCAGAGTCCTGAAATCAGTGACTTGCAGTATTTCGCCGGCCGCTCTTTTCTGCCTGCACTGCCCACGGCCGCCGAAACATCGGGGTCGGGCTACGGGCTCAAGCGCGCGGTGCAGAAAAACTTCCTCGCCATCGAAGCCTATCGGTTGCTGATGCCGTATTTGCGCAAGCGCGCGCTCAAGGGGCATGGTGATTACCTGTACCATAGCCCCAACTATTACCTCCCGCCTTTTGCCGGGCGCAGCGTTGCGACGTTCCATGACCTGTCGCCTTTCACCTGGGCGCACTGCCATGCACCGCAGATGGCGCGTTACCTGCAAAAGGAGTTGACCGTGACGGTGGCCCGCGCTGATGCGCTGATCACGGACTCGCAATACACCCGTCACGAACTGGCGAACTATTTCAACTTCCCGCTGGAGCGCATCCACGCGGTTCCTCTGGCCAGTTCGCCAGAGTTCTACCCGCGTACGGCCGAAGCGCTGGCGCCAGCTCTTGCACGCCATGACCTTGCACCAGGCGGCTACAGCCTGTTTGTCAGCACCATCGAGCCACGCAAGAACATTGACACGCTGCTCGACGCCTATGGGCGCTTACCATTGGCACTGCGCCGTCGTTGGCCACTGATTCTCACCGGTTATCATGGCTGGGCCAACGAGGCTATTCATAAACGCCTGGACCAGGCAAAGCGCGAGGGCTGGGCGCGGTACCTGGGGTTCGTCCCCAGTGAGGACTTGCCATTGCTGTTTGCGGGGGCGCGCCTGTTTGCCTTCCCGTCGCTTTACGAAGGGTTCGGTTTGCCGGTGCTCGAGGCCATGAGCTCAGGTGTGCCGGTTGTCTGTTCCAATAGTTCGTCACTGCCCGAAGTGGCAGGGGATGCAGCACTGATGTGCGCGCCCATGGACGTGGATGCCCTGACAGCCAACCTGCAACGCGGCCTCGAAGACGCCGCATGGCGCGAGCAGGCGGTCGCCTGCGGGCTTGCCCATGCCGCACGCTTTTCCTGGGAGCGCTGCACTGCACAGACACTCGACGTCTACCAGACAGTGAGCCAGGGGCGATGACCAAGGTCCTGCATTTCTTCAAAACCTATTACCCAGACAGCATGGGGGGGATCGAACAGGTCATCTTCCAGATCGCCGAGGGTTGCACGCCGCGTGGTTTCGACGCCCAGGTGCTGTCGCTGAGCGAGCAGGGTGCTGCGCGCAACCAGCCACTGGCCCACCATGTCACCCATCGCTCCAGGCTGGACCTGCATGTCGCGTCCACCGGCTTTTCGCTGTCTGCTTTCAAGGACTTCAAGGAGCTGGCCGCTGAGGCAGACCTGATTCATTACCACTTCCCCTGGCCCTTCATGGACCTGGTGCATTTCGCCAGCCGCGTACGCAAGCCGACGGTGGTCAGCTACCACTCCGATATCGTCAAGCAGAAACACCTGCTCAAGCTTTACCAGCCGCTGATGAACCGGTTCCTCAACAGTGTCGATGCGGTGGTAACCTCGTCGCCCAACTATGCCCGCAGCAGCCCGGTGCTGCAGGGGCTGGGCGACAAGGTGCGGATGATCCCCTACGCGCTGGACGAGTCGACCTATCCGGTGCCCGATGCCGCGCGCCTGGCTTTTTGGCGGCAAACCCTGGGGCCGCGGTTTTTCCTGTTCGTGGGGGCGTTGCGGTACTACAAGGGCATCGACTACCTGCTTGAGGCGGCGCATCTGACCGGCCTGCCGGTGGCCATCGTAGGTGGCGGCCACCTGGAGCAGGAGCTCAAGGCCCAAGCGCTGCGGCTGGGGTTGAACAACGTGCATTTCCTGGGCGGCTTGCCGGACGAGGACAAGGCTGCGTTGCTGCAACTCTGCCTGGGGTTTGTGTTCCCCTCGCACCTGCGCTCCGAGTCCTTCGGGATATCGCTGCTGGAGGCGGCGATGTATGGCAAGCCGATGATCTCCTGCGAGATTGGTACCGGCACCACGTTCATCAATATCGACGGGGTGACGGGGCGGGTTGTACCACCGCGGGATGCACCGGCGCTGGCCCAGGCAATGATCCAGCTGTGGAGTGAGCCTGAAGAGGCGACCCGGTGGGGGGGGAACGCGCGGAAACGATTCGAGACGGTATTCTCCATCGATGGAATGGTTGATGCCTACGCGGGCCTTTATGATGAGCTGCTGGGCAGGGCATAGCCTGTTTGATGGGTCGATTTTCTTGAGGCGCTTGGCATGTCGTGCAATTCCATATTGGTTACCGGAGCCGCCGGTTTCGTGGGTTCCGCTGTCGTCCGGCATTTTGCCGGGCGGCCATCCCAACGGGTAGTCGCGGCGTCGCGTAACCCCGCCAGCAGGCTGCCGGCAAACGTGCAATCCTGTCTCATCGGCAGCATCGACCGTGCCACGGACTGGTCGGCTGCGCTTGCTGGGGTCGACGCGGTAGTGCATTGCGCGGCACGCGTGCATGTGATGAACGAACGCGCCGAGAATCCCCTTGCCGCGTTTCGCCAGGTGAACGTCGAGGGCACCCTGGCATTGGCTCGACAGGCTGCCGCCTCAGGTGTCCGCCGCTTTGTGTTCATCAGTTCCATCAAGGTCAACGGCGAACAGACAGCCGTGGGCCGACCTTTTTCTGCAGACGACGCACCAGCTCCCCTTGACCCCTACGGTGAATCAAAATGGGAAGCCGAGCAGCAGTTGCTGGCCCTTGCCCGTGACACCGCTATGGAAGTGGTGATCATTCGCCCGGTCCTGGTGTACGGCCCTGGGGTAAAGGCCAATTTTCACAGCATGATGCGCTGGCTGGACAAGCGTGTGCCATTGCCGCTGGGGGCGGTGAACAACCGCCGGAGTCTGGTGTACCTGGGCAATCTGGTTGACCTGATCGAAGCATGTATCCATCACCCTGCGGCGGCTAACCAGGTGTTCCTCGCCAGCGACGGCCACGACCTGTCCACCACGCAACTGTTGGTACAGTTGGGGCAGGCCTTGGGCCGGCCCGCCCGGCTGGTGCCGGTGCCGGCAGCCTGGCTTGCCCTGGCGGCCCGGCTGTTGGGCAAGGGAGCGGTGGCACAACGGTTGCTGGGTAGCCTGCAAGTGGACCTGGGCAAAAATAAACGGCTGCTGGGTTGGGCTCCGCCAGTGGCAACGCAAACGGCGTTGGCCGACACAGCAAAGTCCTACAGGGAGTCTCGTCGGGCATGAACCATTGCATAACAGGGCTGCTGGTGCTGGCGGGGTCCTTCCTGCTGACGGGCGTTTTACGACGCTATGCGCTCAAGCGCAGCCTCATGGATGTGCCCAATGCCCGCAGTTCGCACACGGTACCGACCCCGCGAGGCGGGGGTGTGGCTATCGTTTGTGCCTATCTGGCGGCATTGGCGGCGTTGGCGCTCCAGGGGGGCGTGGCAGGCAGCGCGTTCGTAGCTCTGGCGGGATCGGGCTTGCTGGTCGCGGTACTCGGCTTCATGGATGACCATGGTCATATTGCCGCGCGCTGGCGCCTGCTGGGGCATTTTTGTGCTGGGGCGTGGGTACTGTACTTCGTGGGCGGCATGCCGGTGGTGCAGTTCGCCGGCCTGCGGCTGGATGCCGGCTGGCTGATGGGCGTGGTGGGCCTGCTTTACCTTGTGTGGATGCTCAACCTCTACAACTTCATGGATGGCATCGATGGTATTGCCGGCGTGCAGGCAGTGACGGTGTGCCTCGGCATCTGCCTGGTCTACTGGCTGGACGGGCATGTTGAACTGGCGTGGTCGCCGTTGATGCTGGCCGCTGCGGCAGCGGGCTTCCTGCTATGGAATTTTCCCCCGGCAAAAATCTTCATGGGCGATGCCGGCAGTGGTTTCCTCGGGCTTGTGCTGGCGGCGCTGTCGCTGCAGGGCGCTCACGTTGAAACTGGCTACCTGTGGGCATGGTTGATCCTGATGGGGGTGTTCATCGTCGATGCCACGTTCACCCTCGCGCGGCGCCTGGCCCGTGGCGAGAAGGTCTACGAGGCGCACCGCAGCCACGCCTATCAGTATGCGTCGCGGCATTTTCGCGGGCATCGTCCGGTGACCCTGGCGGTGGCCCTGATCAACGTGCTGTGGCTGCTGCCCATGGCGCTGGCGGTAACCTGGCTGCACTTGGACGGTTTGGCAGGGTTGTTGCTGGCATACATGCCGCTGCTGGGGTTGGCGTGGAAATATCATGCAGGCGTGCGGGAAACCGTGAATCCTGCTGTCTGATGATCTAGTCTCGGCAATGCCGCTACAATGATCCGGTCTGTTGGATGCAGTAGACCTTGAAGGTAAAGGGATTATGGATAGATTTCGAACGTTTTTATTGAGCCTCCCGCGCCGCCACAAGCGGATCATTCAGGTGGCGACCGACGTTCTCCTGGTGTGGGGTGCCCTATGGCTGGCCTTCATGGTGCGGCTGGGCATCGAGGACATGTACAACCCTTTCATCGTCCATACCTGGCTGTTTGTGTGCGCGCCGATCGTGGCCATCCCGCTGTTTATTCGTTTCGGCATGTACCGGGCGGTGATGCGCTATTTCGGCAATGATGCCCTGGTGGCCATCGTCAAGGCCGTAAGCCTGTCGTCACTCATCCTGGCCGTGGTGGTTTACTGGTACAGCAACCACCAGGCGGTGGTCCCGCGCTCGATCATCTTCAACTATTGGTGGCTGAGCCTGGTGATCATTGGCGGGCTGCGTCTGGCCATGCGGCAATATTTCATGGGTGACTGGTTCACCTCGGTCAATTATGTGCCGTTTCGCAACCGTGACGAGGGGCTCACCAAGGTAGCCGTCTATGGGGCGGGCGTGGCCGGCAACCAGCTCGTCGCAGCCTTGCGCATGGGCCGCACCATGCGGCCGGTGGCGTTCATCGACGATGACAACAGCATTGCCGACCGCATTATTTCCGGCTTGCAGGTGTTCAAGCCCAAGCATATCCAGCAGATGATCGACGTCACCGGTGCCCAGGAAATATTGCTGGCGCTGCCTTCCACTACCCGCGCACGACGCCGGGAAATCCTCGGTTTCCTGGAGGGGTTTCCGTTGCACGTGCGCAGCGTGCCCAACGTCACCGACCTTGCCAGTGGCCGGGTCAAGGTGGATGACATCCAGGAAGTCGACATTGCCGACCTGCTGGGCCGCGACGCAGTGCCGGCCCAGGATGACCTGTTGACCCACTGCATCAGCGACAAGGCGGTGATGGTAACGGGAGCCGGTGGCTCCATCGGGTCCGAGCTCTGCCGCCAGATCGTTGCCTTGCGGCCAACGCTGCTGGTGCTGTTCGAGCACAGTGAGTTCAACCTCTACAGCATCATGACCGAGCTGGAACAGCGCCTGGAAAGAGAGGCGCTGACAGTGCGCCTGTTGCCTATCCTGGGGTCGGTGCGCCACCCGCATAAATTGCTCGAAGTGATGAAGACCTGGAACATCAACACCGTCTATCACGCGGCCGCCTACAAGCACGTGCCCATGGTGGAGCACAACATTGCCGAGGGGGTGTTGAACAACGTCATTGGCAGCCTTAATACTGCTCAGGCCGCCCTCCAGGCGGGAGTGGCCAATTTCGTGTTGATCTCCACCGACAAGGCGGTGCGCCCTACTAATGTCATGGGCAGCACCAAGCGCCTTGCGGAAATGACCTTGCAGGCCCTGAGCCGGGAGTTGGCGCCGGTATTGTACGGCGACCCGGCCAATGTGGCCCGCGTCAACAAGACCCGCTTCACCATGGTGCGGTTCGGCAACGTGCTTGGCTCCTCCGGTTCAGTGATTCCGCTGTTCCACAAGCAGATCAAGTCAGGTGGGCCGCTGACGGTTACCCATCCCAAGATCACCCGTTACTTCATGACCATCCCCGAGGCTGCCCAGTTGGTTATCCAGGCGGGCTCGATGGGGCAAGGCGGCGACGTGTTCGTGCTCGACATGGGCGAGCCGGTGCGCATTGCCGAGCTGGCGGAGAAAATGGTGCACTTGTCCGGGTTGAGCATTCGTTCCGAGAAAAACCCGCAGGGCGATATCGCCATTGAATTTACCGGGCTCAGGCCTGGGGAGAAGTTGTATGAGGAACTGCTGATTGGCGACAACGTGGTGTTGACCCGGCACCCCATGATCATGAGCGCTCATGAGGAGCACATTCATTGGGACCTGCTCAAGGAGCGGCTCGCTGAATTGATGCAGGGTATTGAAAGCAATGATTACTCCCGGGTAAGGCAGTTGCTTCGGGATACGGTGAGTGGTTATACGCCTGAGGGCGAGATTGTCGATTGGGTATACCTGCAGCAGCGCAACGAGCTGTAATGAAGTGGGCAGCATCGCGTTGCTGCAGTGATGCGGCGTAAATGCTGGACCTGGTTTGTTATTACAAATACAGCGCGGTGGCATCTAATGGCCATTATTGCGTTAAGGTGCCTACTGGAGGAAACTTTCGCCGCGCAATCTTCGTCGGCGAAAGTATCCATATCTATACAAATGTGGGGAAGTGTGGGGTGGTTGTCGAAGAAGAGTAAAATAACAGTGACCCGCATGCCGGGTAATCTGAGGTGTTGTATTGAAACTTATCATACAGATTCCCTGCTTTAACGAGTCGGCCACGTTAGCTGTCACTGTTGCTGCATTGCCAAGGTCATTGGCAGGCTTTGACACGGTCGAATGGCTGGTTATCGATGACGGCAGCCAGGACAACACCAGTGAGGTCGCCCGAAGCCTTGGGGTGGATCATGTGGTACGCCATACCCGCAACCAAGGGCTGGCAAAGGCATTCATGACCGGCCTGGATGCATGCCTGCAACGGGGTGCCGATGTCATCGTCAATACAGATGCCGACAACCAGTATTGCGCGGCAGATATTCCTTCGTTAACCCAGCCTATTCTCGAACACCGCGCTGACATGGTGATTGGCGCTCGCCCCATCGATGCCATCGAGCACTTTTCTCCGGTTAAAAAGCTGTTGCAGCGCCTGGGTAGCTGGGTGGTACGCGTGGCCAGTAACACCGATATTCCGGATGCACCCAGTGGTTTTCGTGCACTGAGCCGTGTAGCGGCACAGCACCTGATGGTATTCAACAATTACACCTACACACTGGAGACCATTATCCAGGCGGGCCAGAAGAATATGGCCGTGGTTTCCGTACCGGTGCGGGTGAACGGTGATTTGCGTCCCTCGCGATTAGTGAAAAGTATCCCGTCATACATTCAAAAAAGTATTGTGACAATACTTCGAATTTTCATCGTTTACAGGCCATTTCGCTTTTTCGGCACTATCGGCCTGGTCATTTTCTGTTGCGGGCTGGTATTGGGTGGCAGGTTTCTCAACCTGTACCTTCAGGGGGATGGCGGCGGTCACGTGCAATCCTTGATCCTGGCCGCCACCTTGCTGATCATGGGCTTCCAGACGCTACTGATCGCCGTGGTGGCGGACCTGCAGGCAGCGAACCGAAAGTTGTTGGAAGATATTCGCTTTAAATTGAACAGTTCGAACAAAAGTGATGAGTGAACCAACCCCGGGAGCGCAACACATGAAGATGGCGGGTGGCGCGACTGAAGACGATATCGTCATTGGCAACGCGTTCGACAAGTATGGTTCTCGAAACCCCATTGTCCGCTGGATGATGAAAGGCTTCGATGACGCGCTTGCGTCGTTGATGGCCCGCACCGATGCCAAAGCCATTCATGAAATAGGCTGCGGCGAAGGTTTCTGGACTATCCAGTGGCTCAAGCAGGGCCTTGATGTGCGCGGTTGCGATTTTTCCGGCAAGGTGGTGGAGATCGCCCAGCAGAACGCGGCGCTCAACCAGGTACCGCCAGAGCGTTTCTCCGTGAAGAGCATCTACGACCTGAAGGCGCCTGCGGACGGCGCCGACCTGGTGGTGTGTTGTGAGGTTCTGGAACACCTGGAATCCCCGCAGCAGGGGATTGCCGCGCTGCAGTCCATCGCCACCGGCTACGTGATCCTGAGTGTGCCGCGGGAACCCTTGTGGTGCCTGCTCAACTTCGTCCGGGGGAAATACCTGCGGCAGTGGGGAAACACGCCCGGCCATATTCAGCATTGGTCCAAACGCCAATTCGTGGCCTTTGTGTCGCAGTATTTCGATGTGGTCGAAGTGCGCAGCCCCTTGCCGTGGACCATGGTGCTGTGCAAGGCGCGCACCCGTTGAGTGCCATGCCTGGGCTGTTGCGGCGCCATGGCAAGACGATTACAGGAACGGTGGGAAGCGTTTTGGCCGTGCTGGCCATTGGTTTCATTGTCCTGAGCTTCCGCAAATATGATGCAGTGCTGGATTTCTCCACGGTGCGAACGGGGCAATGGTGGGCGCTGGTCGGGCTGGCCGCCACCTATGGCCTGGCCACTGCGCTGCTGGGCGCTGGCTGGTGGCAATGCCTTGGTCACCTGGGCCTCGCGGTGGCGCCGCAGTGGGCCTGCAGCGTGTATGGCGCCACGCAGCTGTCGAAGTACGTGCCTGGCAACATCTTTCATCTCGCGGGGCGGCAAGCCCTCGGAATGATGGCGGGTCTGCCAGGCTGGCGGCTGGCCAAGAGTGCCGTGCTGGAAACTGTTCTGCTGTGCATGGCGGGCGCCTTGCTCGGTTGCCTCGCGCTGGCACGATTGGAGCCGGCCTTGGGCACCGGCTTCGCGGTCTCTGCCTACCTGCTAGGCGCAGCACTGGTGCTGCTTGTGCTTCGGCGCTGGCAGGGTGGCCGGCTGGCTTGGGCCTTTGCCTTATACAGTCTGTTCCTGCTCATATCGGGCCTGGTTTTCCAGGGTGTCCTGCGGGTGCTTGACTATGGAACGGACTGGGCATCCACCAATGTGGTGCTGGTAGTAGGTGCCTATGTGCTGGCCTGGCTCATTGGCATGGTGACGCCGGGGGCGCCAGCAGGCATCGGCATCCGGGAAATGGTGCTGTTTTTCTTCCTCAAGACGACGCTGACGGAAACTGACGTGATAGTAGCGGTAGTCGCTGGTCGCGTCGTGACAGTGAGTGGCGATGTACTTGCCTTTGTGGTGGCGTCTTTATGGCGGCTGAAACTGCGGCAGCCTGGGAGGGCAAGTTAAATGCAGTGGGACTTAAAACGCATTATCTTCGCCGTTGCCCTGCTGGTGGGCATTCTCGCCTATCAGGGTGCGGTGCCGTTCGTGGCTGTGCCTACTCTGGGACAGGCGCTATGGCTGGGGGGCTTTGCCGAGTCGCTGGCGCGTGAAGGGTTGTTCAGTACGCATTCGATTTTCATTGGCTACCCCTCAGGGGCCCCGCTTGCCTTCGGGCTAGCCGGCGCATGGCCGATGGCGCTGTTGATTCGGACCGGCATGGACATGGCCAATGCCTATTCGCTGGTGTGTGCCCTGTGGCTTGCCCTCGCTTACTGGGGGGCCATAGGCCTGGCGCGCCTGTATATGCGCTCCATCAGCCTCGCTGCCAGTGCTGCGGCGCTGTGGCTTTGCCTGCCAATTATCTGGGGCCATGCGGGTTACAGCATGTTGTCCATGGCGATGGCATTGCTGCCCAGTTACTTTCTCGTAGGGTATCGCCTGTTCACGACCCATGGCCTGGGGCGCTTTGCTCGATTGACGCGCGGATTGCTATTCGTCATGACCACGCTGCTTTCGGTGTTCATGGACGGCTACACCTTTGTGATGTTCTTCGCCGGCATGGCTGTCCTGGGGGTAGCGTTTCTGTTGCGCCAGCCTGCCGCGCGGCGTGAGTTGCTGGTATTCGCCGCCCCGGTGTGCCTGCTTGGGTTTGGCTTGGCCTACGAGGCCTATACGCATTACGTTGGAAGTTCGCACTTTACCCCCAGCCCGTTGGCGTTTTTTCGTGGTTGGGGCCTGGATCTCTCGTTTGCCCTGGTGCCTACCCACGGGGTCAGTGCGGTGGCCGATGCCCTGGGCTGGAGTGTCTATCGTTCAAACGAGCTGTATTACGGGGACAAGTCTGTCTGGGCTACCCCCTATAGCCTGCCTATCCTGCTAGCTGGGTTGCTCGGCTACTGCAGCGCACGCCGCCGCGAATGGCTTGCCTCTGCATTGCTGGTGGTGGCGCTGCTTGGTTTTTACCTGGCCCTGGGCCCGTCGCTGAAGATAGACAGCGTCAAGCCGTTGCTGGTGCAGCAGCAGGCGCCTGGTGCGCTGAGTGCCTTGATGCCCGCCGGTCTGGCACCTGCCACGGGCAACGCCTGGGTCTGGGAGTACCTGCCGGGCTTCAAGGTGATGCGCGCTACCTATCGCTGGGCCGCGTTGGCGATTCTTGCGCTGTGGTGGCTGAGCGTCATGGGCCTGGCAGCGCTCGAGACGCGCAGCGTGCGCTGGGCTGGGGCAGGCGTGCTGGTGCTGTTCGTGCTGTACTGGCCAGCGGCGGGTGAAAACTGGCAGCGTGCGGTCATCAACCGGCAGATGTTCGACGCCATTGAACGTGACGTTACGCAGCCATTGGCCAAAGCATTTTCCCACAATGAGCTGGTCGCATTCGTGCCCTATACCAACGATTTCATGGTTAACCACCTGGCTTCGTTTGGCGGCTACCGCACCTACAATATCGGCGGCGACAAGAACCTGGCGATGGCCCAGAAACATTGGCCTGCTGCCATGCTGGACTACTTCGATGGCGCGGGTGGCGTACGTCCTGACCAGGTGTTGAAGTTCTTGCTGGACAACCATGCCGACGCTATCGTCATCCCTTATTTCAATACCTTGAGGGGCGCAGAAGTCTGGCCATGCCCGGAGTTGAGCCCTGCCATATTGACGGCCGAGGATCGACGCTTGTCGCTGTTGGATAATTTCAAATGCCCTGCACAATTCCGGCAGGTGCTGGCGGGTACGGTCAGCCTTCTGCAAGGTAATCCGTTGCTCTCCGTCACGCAGACGCCCTATTTTGCGATAGTCCAGCTCAAGGCCAGGTCGAGCGAACAGACCACTCGGGTCAGCCTGGAACAATTGGCGGCGACGCCTTACCCCATCGCCTTCGGTAGTGGCTTGCCCAACGCGGCGTTTCTGCTTCTGTCCGGGTGGTACACGCTTGAGCCAGGGGCGGTCTGGTCGAAGCCTGAAGCGAGCCTGCGTTTGCCGGTTCCGCCCGAATGCAAGGGCGGGGGGTGTCGGGTGCTGCTGTCCTACAACACAGTAGGGGCGACCGCAGGGCATCCTGTAACGCTGCAGGTGCGCAAACCAGAGGGCTCAGCAGCGCCGGTCCAGCAGGTGCATCTCGATGATGACGTGGTGACGCTTGCCTTGCCGTTGGAGGCCGGCCGTGAAGATCAGGTCTTCGAGTTTTCCGTCCTCGGCGCCAGGGCGCCCAGCCAGCTGTCCGGGAGCACCGACGGCCGGGTACTGGGAATTTACCTGCGCTCGGTACAGCTTCAATCCACGGGGCATTGAGTCCCGGTGAAACATCCCCTGACGTGATGCCGTTGGACAACGTATCAGGCTCGACTAGGTTGAAAGGGCGGCTCAGGAAAGCCGCCTTTGAACCCACTGTAGTCAGGAGCTGTTTCATGCCAACCTTGTTCCGTTCCATCCTGTTCGCGCTGCTGGCCAGCGCATCCGTGCTCGCCAACGCCGCGCCGGTTGCCCCCACTCCATCTGCAATGGTGCAGGCTGCCGCTGCCGGCAAGGTCAATCTCAACCAGGCCGACGCAAATACACTGCAGCAAGAGTTGTCCGGTATAGGTGCAGCCAAGGCACTAGCTATCGTCGCGCATCGTGAACAGCACGGTGTATTCACGTCGGTGGATGAGTTGCTTGAAGTCAAAGGCATCGGCAAGTCGTTGGTCGACAAGAACCGCGACAAGCTGACGCTGGAGTGACGTAGGTCTGGGTTGGGGCGCCTGGCGCCCCAACCTGACGGCTACGGAATACTCAAGGAACCGCAGTCAATTGCGGTGCCTGAGGAGGGAAATGCGCAGCCATGAACGACATGAACGGCCTTAGCAATACTTCATTTCCATGGCCGCTCAAATGATCAGCGTCGAAAAAGAGCGGCTTTGAACCGTCAAAAGCGTTGCAGGAAGCGGTGGGGCATAGCACGGGCAACGGGTCCCAGACGCTGACACCGGGCACCGCGTTGGTTATTTCGGCAAGCCGGGTCATTACGGGGGCGCGAAGTGCCTCTACCTTATCTCGTGGTATTTCCAGGCCAAACTTGCACGCGGGGTTCGCTCTATTGAACCAGTCGGCACAGCGCATGGCGGGGGAATAGAAAACCGGCTTCGGTGCCTCGAAAACCACCTTGATACCCAGCTCCGTGATTGGCCGTAGCATTGTTATCGCATTTTCGGTGGCGCGTTCACGGTCCTGAACCGCACGCTCGCCGAACATCTTTTCATTGACCCAGCCATCTCCCAGATAGGCCCACTGGTCCGCGAAGCGCGGCAGGCGCAACGAAGGCAGGAAAAGGATATCGCCAGGTTTTGCATGCTGTTTGATGTCCAGCAGAGCCGCTTCAGTGTTGTTGCGGCATGCGGCATTATCCAGGTCCCGTTCGGGCTGGAAGCTGAGGAACGGACACCCGCCGTTGTCGTAGGACGTTACCAGGGACGCAGCTTCCACACTGAACTGCTTGAACATCCGGGAATACGACATGTTGTGCGAATCACCGATAGTGAACAGGTGAGTGTTGCCCACGGAAATCGGTTGGTCACAGCCTTGGGGCTGGTAATCGTAGCGAATACCGCCGCCCATGACCGTGCCCTGGGTTGCCACCCGGCAGCCTGGGTGGTCCGGCAGGCTCGCATATTCATAGGGCGTCCATTGCTGGAGGTTTTGTACCACCACGCTAAGCGACAATTCACTGGTTTTTTTGTTGATCTTCTTCGCAATGTGCCACGAAGCGGTGATGGCCAGCAGCGCGCAGCCTACTACGGCGTAGGTAGGTGCGCGGCGCAGCCAGGCACTATGCCGGACCGGCTTCTCCACCCATTGGTAGGAAGCGATGGCCAAGGCGAAGGAAAGGAGGGTCGCGGCCAATTGCGTGATGATTGAATCCAGACCGCAGGTCCATCGGAACATCACGAACACTGGCCAGTGCCACAGGTAAAGCGAATAGGAAATCAGGCCGACACTGACCAACCAGCGTGTTCCCAACAGTCGTTGGATTGGATTGTCGCCATTGGCCTGGTGAAGGCTTGCGATCAGCCCAAGGGTGGCAGCCACGGCAATCAGGGCACCCGGCATCGGGAAATGCTGTGGCCTGGAGAGAAAGAAACCGGCCCCCAGCAAACCCAGGGATAGTGTTGCAACCACCAGCCTCCAGAGTGCCTTGCCGGTAGCATCTCGCTCACGGCTATCGATGAACTGGAACAACAGCGCGCCGGCCGCAAGCTCCCAGAAACGCCCAGGACTGAGGAAAAACGCAGCGGTCGGATCGCTGCTGCTTTGCCAGGTGGAGAATATGCCTGACGCCAGCACGCCCGCAGCCAGCAGGCCGCAGGACAGCCAGCGCAGCCTGCCCCCCACTACCCAGCCGAAGAACAGGAGTGGGAACACCAGATAGAACTGCTCCTCTACCGCCAGTGACCAGGTATGGGTGTAGGGGTTGAACTCGGTCAGAGTCCCGAAGTAATCGCGCCCACCATTGGCAAGCAGGAAATTGCTGAACCCGAAAAACGCACTTAACCCCGTCTTCTGGTTGGCGACGCTCAGGAACGAAGTGGGCACGAACAAGGCCGTGAGTACGGTGGTCACCAGCAGGCAGACGATCAGCGCCGGGAACAGCCTTTTCAGCCGCCTGGAGTAAAACAGCCCGAGAAATTCGAGAAGGTTGCGTCCTGGATGGTTGACCATCGACGCGCTGACGACAAAACCGGAGATGACGAAGAAGACGTCCACACCGACGAAACCGCCCGGTAGCCAGGCGCTGTTAAGGTGGAAAATGAATACTGCGAGCACCGCAAGGGCGCGGAGGCCATCAATGTAAGGGTAATACTGGCCACTTACAGGGCGCCTGGGCGACAACTGCATTGATCTTTCCTTGAAAAAAGGGGTTGCTTGGCGGGGGAGGGGGCTTAGTTCAGGACGATGCTGCCGTCGCTGTGCTGGCGCACGAGCGTGTAGGGCAATACGAGAGTATCGAGTGCGCCGGAGATCGCGACGTCCAGGACCATGCCCATGGCATATGAGCTGGAACCGGTGCGCGAGTCACTCTCCTTGACGGGCGCGTGCAGCGCACAGAAGTCATACATGACGCCGCTGTATACTCGAGGGACGGCGCCGCAGTAGGATTTCGCGTCATTGAGATTCTTGACGGTAACCTGATCGTCGCGAAAGACGGTATTGATGGTGCCGCAGCCAGTCAGGGTGGCAGCAAGCAGTACGAGCATGAGTTTCATGGTGTGTCGTCCTTGATCGGCCGCAGCCAATTATTTGTACGATAATACAAATAAAATGGAAACGTAGCCACGCGTATCGAGTGAGGAAATGCTCCCCTCAGGGTTGATTGCTTTTTAAGATTATGGATGTAATACTATTTTATAGAATTATGGTTGACATTTAATTGCCTTCTTATCCCGAGGGTTTTGCCACGGCGGCACGGCTGCCGCAGCGGCCTTGAGGTTGTGGCGACAGGTTTTTGCTTCTAGCAAGGGGATATCATGAACAACCGCAGAATCGTCATCACCGGCATGGGCCTGGTCTCGCCACTCGGCACCGGCGTGGAAACCGTGTGGGGCCGCTTGCTGGCCGGCCAATCAGGCTTGCGTGAGTTGCCTGAAAGCGTGGTCGCCGACCTGCCTGCGCGGGTCGGCGGGGTAGTGCCAACGCTTGGGGAAGATCCGCAGGCCGGCTTCGACCCGGACCTGGCCGCGGCGCCCAAGGAACAGAAGAAGATGGACCGTTTCATTATGTTTGCCCTCGCCGCCGCCCGCGAGGCGTTGGCCCAGGCGGGCTGGGCGCCCACGGACGAGGCGTCGCGGCAGCGCACGGCCACGGTGATCGGGTCGGGCATTGGTGGCTTTGGCACAATCGTCGACGCCGTGCGCACCACCGACAGCCGCGGGCCGCGCAAGCTGTCGCCGTTCACCATTCCGGCGTTCCTGGTCAACCTGGCGGCCGGGCAGGTGTCGATCCAGCATGGCTTCAAGGGGCCGCTGGGGGCGCCGGTCACGGCCTGTGCCGCCGGCGTGCAGGCCATCGGCGATGCGGCGCGGCTGATTCGTGCCGGGGAGGCCGAGATTGCCGTGTGTGGCGGCGCCGAAGCGGCCATCGACCGGGTCAGCCTCGGCGGGTTCGCTGCGGCGCGGGCGTTGTCCAGTGGCTTCAATGCCACGCCCAGCCGCGCCTCGCGGCCGTTTGACCGTGACCGTGATGGTTTCGTGATGGGGGAGGGGGCGGGGATTCTGGTGATCGAGTCCCTGGAACATGCCTTGGCCCGCGGTGCCACGCCATTGGCCGAGTTGGTGGGCTATGGCACCAGCGCTGACGCCTATCACCTCACGGCCGGGCCGGAAGATGGCAGCGGTGCCCGGCGGGCCATGGAGCAAGCGCTGGCCCAGGGTGGCATCACCCCCGGCCAGGTGCAGCACCTGAATGCCCATGCCACCTCTACTCCGGTGGGGGACAAGGGCGAACTGGCGGCCATTCGTTCACTGTTCGGCGCCGGCCAGGGCCCGGCGATCACCTCGACCAAATCCGCTACCGGTCACTTGCTGGGCGCGGCAGGGGGCATCGAGGCGATCTTCACGGTGCTGGCGTTGCGTGACCAGGTTGCCCCGGCCACGTTGAACCTCGAGCACCCGGATGAACTGGCGGAAGGGCTGGACCTGGTGCGTGGGCAGGCGCGTGCCATGGCCATGGAGTACGCGCTGTCCAACGGCTTCGGTTTTGGCGGGGTGAACGCCAGCGTGCTGCTCAAGCGCTGGGTGTGAGGCAGTTTAACCCGCGGCATCCGCCTGTAACTTGAGCGCCTTGCGCGCGCTGTCGAGGATACGCAGCGACAACTGCGGGTCCTCGACGCTGCGCGACAGCATCAGCGCGCCCACCAGGGTCGAGAGCATCACCACGGCCTGCTCGTCGGCATCTTCTGCCTTCAAGGTGGCGGCAATGCGTGCCAGGCGGTCTTCCACGCCTTGGTCGGTGATGGGGCTGGGCTGGCCGCGCTGCCCCAGTTCGGCGGCCATGGTCGGCAGTGGGCAGCCTTTTTCCGGGCTATCGCGATGGGCGGGGCTCAGGTAGGTGTCGATGAAACTCTGCAACGGCTGGGGCTTGGCGAAGGCCTTTTCGCACACTTCAGTCAACTCTTCGGTGGCCGCGCGCAAGGCGGTTTCCACCAGTTCGTCCTTGGATTTGAAGTGCGCGTAGAAGCCGCCATGGGTCAGCCCCAGCGCCTTCATCAACGGCTGCAGACCGGTGGCGCCGATGCCATCCCGGCGAAAGCGCGCCGAGGCTTCCTTGACGATGCGTTCGTGAGTCTGGGCTTTGTGGTCGGCGGAGTAGCGCATGGGGATGGCCCGGTCAGAATGGGATGTTAATCATCATTCTAACAGAAGCGGCCCCCCGTGGCAGCTGCCGCAGGCTGCGTCCAAGACGCCGCGATTCAACCGGTATACCTAGGCGCCTGTGACGCGGCCTTGCGGCCGCTGCTACGCAGGTTTAGCGGTTCTGCGCGTCCTTGGCATCAGCCTCGGCGTTGCGCTGCGCCACCTTGCGGCGCTGTTCTTCGGTGAGTTCCACTTTGCTGGCGCTGTCGCGCAACATCATCAGGCCGCCAACAATGGAGCCGATCGCTACTACCAAAATCAACCAGGCGTACCAGGGCATGGCCACTTCTCCTTGCGGGCCGGGCTCGCCGCCCGGGTGGCGGCGAATACAGGCTTGTACTCATTGGAGGCAAGCGCCCGGCAGTGGTTCCATTATAGGGCGCTGGCTACAGGCCCGTGAGCATGGCGTCTGCCGGGGCGCTGGCACGGGCGGCGCCGGTGAGCAGGAAGTAGACGAAGCCTACCAGCATGAAGCCCAGGAAGATCACGCCGATCAGGGTGTTGAACCAGGCCATGGCCACCAGGCACACCACCGCCAGCACCAGGGCGATGCCCGGCACGATGGGGTAGCCGGGGGCGCGGAAGCTGCGGGCCAGGCCGGGTTCGCTGCGGCGCAGCTTGAACAGGCTGAGCATGCTCATGATGTACATGACGATGGCGCCGAACACGGCCATGGTGATCATGGCGGCGGTCAGGCTCATGCCACCCAGGTTGATCAGGCCGTCGCTGTAGATGGCTGCGATGCCCACCACGCCGCCGGCGATGATGGCCCGGTGCGGGGTTTGAAAGCGCGACAGCTTGGCCAGGCCCTTGGGCAGGTAGCCGGCGCGGGCGAGGGCGAAGCACTGGCGCGAATAGCCGAGAATGATGCCGTGGAAGCTGGCCACCAGGCCGAACAGGCCGATCCACACCAGCATGTGCAGCCAGCCGGAGCCTTCGCCCACCACGGCCTTCATGGCCTGGGGCAGGGGATCGTTGATGTTGGCCAGGGCGCGCCAGTCGCCCACGCCGCCGGCGAAGACCATCACGCCCAGGGCCAGCAGCACCAGGGTGAGGATGCCGCTGATGTAGGCCTTGGGGATGGTGCGCCGTGGATCTTTCGCTTCCTCGGCAGCCATGGCCGCGCCCTCGATGGCGAGGAAGAACCAGATGGCGAAGGGGATGGCGGCGAACATGCCGCTCACCGCGCCGACGCTGAAAGTGCTGTCCCCGGCCCAACCGTTGGCGACGAAGTTGCTGACGCTGAAGCCCGGCGCCACCACGCCCATGAACACCAGCAGTTCGATCACGGCGAGAATGCACACCACCAGTTCAAACGTAGCGGCCAATTGTACGCCGAGGATGTTCAGCAGCATGAACACGATGTAGGCGCCCAGCGCCGCGTGGCGCGGGTCCAGGGCTGGCCACTGGACGTTGAGGTAGGCACCAATGGCCAGGGCGATGGCCGGTGGGGCGAAGACGAACTCGATCAGCGTGGCCAGGCCGGCGATCAGCCCGCCTTTTTCGCCGAAGGCCCGGCGGCTGTAGGCAAAGGGCCCGCCGGCGTGGGGAATGGCCGTGGTCAGCTCGGTGAAACTGAAGATGAAGCAGGTGTAGAGGGTGGCCACCATCAGCGAGGTGACCAGGAACCCCAGGGTGCCGGCCACGCCCCAGCCATAGCTCCAGCCAAAATACTCGCCGGAAATCACCAGCCCTACGGCGATGCCCCACAGGTGCAGCGTGCCCAAGGTGGGCTTGAGTTGCGTAGTCATGACGGCTCCCTCGTGTGGATTGGAACGTTCGTGCTGTTTTGCGTGCAGTGGCCGTGCCAGCCGGGCAAAAGGGGTCGCAATGGCGGGTTTGGTGTCGCAGGTGGGGATGCGTGGGCTAGGCTATGGGCAGGTAGTGCCTGTTTGTGGGGCGCCAGCGCCCCTAAAATCCGCTACAATGCGCGCCGATTTCGACTTGCCCCCTGAGAGCCCGCCCATGTCCGCTTGCCAGACTCCTATCATCGTCGCCCTGGATTTCCCCACCCGCGACGCCGCCCTGAAACTGGCTGACCAGCTGGACCCCAAGCTGTGCCGCGTGAAGGTCGGCAAGGAACTGTTCACCAGCAGCGCATCGGGCATCGTCGAGACCCTGAACGACAAGGGCTTCGAAGTGTTCCTGGACCTGAAATTCCACGACATTCCCAACACCACTGCCATGGCCGTCAAGGCCGCTGCGGAAATGGGCGTGTGGATGGTGAACGTGCACTGCTCCGGCGGCCTGCGCATGATGGCCGCCTGCCGTGACGTACTCGACCAGCGCAGCGGCCCCAAGCCACTGCTGATCGGCGTGACCGTGCTGACCAGCATGGAGCGTGAAGACCTGGCCGCCATCGGCCTGGACATCGAGCCGCAAGAGCAGGTGCTGCGCCTGGCCGCACTGGCGGAGAAGGCTGGCATGGACGGCCTGGTGTGCTCGGCCCTGGAAGCCCAGGCCCTGAAAGCGGCGCACCCGTCGCTGCAACTGGTGACCCCTGGCATTCGCCCGGCCGGCAGCGCCCAGGACGACCAGCGTCGCATCCTCACCCCACGCCAGGCGCTGGACGCAGGTTCCGACTACCTGGTGATCGGCCGCCCGATCAGCCAGGCCAAAGACCCGGCGCAAGCGCTGGCAGACGTCGTAGCCCAGCTCAACGCCTGATCTTTACCTGTAGCAGCTGCCGCCAGCCGGCGTCCCGGACGCCGCCTGGCGGCAGCTGCTACGGGGCTAGACTTTCAACACCAGCTTGCCGAAATTCTCCCCGCTGAACAGCTTCTGCAGCGTCTCCGGGAACGTCTCCAGCCCGTCCACCACGTGCTCCTTGCTCTTGAGCTGCCCCTTGGCCAGCCAGCCGGCAATCTCCTGCCCGGCCGCGGCGAACTTGGTGGCGTGGTCCATCACCACGAAACCTTCCATGCGCGCGCGGTTCACCAGCAGCGACAGGTAATTGGCCGGGCCCTTCACCCCGGTCTTGCTGTTGTACTGGCTGATGGCCCCGCAGATCACCACCCGCGCGTGGGGCGCCAGGCGGCTGAGCACGGCGTCGAGAATGTCGCCCCCCACGTTGTCGAAGAACACGTCCGCGCCCTTGGGGCATTCGCGCTTGAGCCCGGCGGCGACGTCCTCGGCCTTGTAGTCGATGGCGCCGTCAAAGCCCAGTTCGTCGATCAGCGACTGGCACTTGTCCTTGCCGCCGGCGATGCCGACCACCCGGCAGCCCTTGATCTTGGCGATCTGCCCGGCCACGCTGCCCACCGCCCCCGCGGCGCCGGAGATCACCACGGTGTCGCCCGCCTTTGGTGCGCCGGTTTCCAGCAGCGCGAAGTAGGCGGTCATGCCGGTCATGCCCAGCGCCGACAGGTACAGAGGCAGCGGCGCAACCTTGGGGTCCACCTTGTAGAAGCCCTTGGGCTCGCCCTGGAAGAAATCCTGCACGCCCAGCGCACCGTTGACATGGTCGCCCACGGCGAACGCCGGGTTGTTGGACGCCACCACCTGGCCTACGCCCAAGGCGCGCATCACTTCGCCCAGGCCCACCGGTGGGATGTAGGACTTGCCCTCATTCATCCAGCCGCGCATGGCCGGGTCCAGGGACAGGTAGAGGTTCTTCACGCGCACCTGGCCGGCGCCCAGTTCGGGCAGCGGCACGGTCTGGAAGGTGAAGTCTTCGCGGCTGGCGGCGCCGGAAGGGCGGCGGGCCAGCAGGAATTGGCGGTTGACGTCGGTCATGGCAGGTGCTTCCAAATGTGGACGGTGGACTGTTGATAGGCCGCGCGGGCGCCGCTGGCAAGGGCAACGGCCGCGCCGAATACGGTGAAATACAGCGCGCCAATAGTGCTGCGTGGCGTGCTGGCGCCTTGGCTAGACTGCGCCCATCACTTCCAATTCACAGAGGTTCGACCATGGGCATGGCATTTTCCGGACAAGTGGCGCTGGTGACCGGTGCGGCGGCAGGCATCGGCCGCGCCACCGCGCAGGCGTTCGCCGCCGAGGGCCTGAAAGTAGTGGTGGTGGACCTGGACGCCGCCGGTGGCGAAGGTACCGTGGCGCTGATTCGCGAGGCTGGCGGCCAGGCGCAGTTCCTGCGTTGCGACGTCACCGTGGAGGCCCAGGTGCGCGCCATGACCGAGCAGGCCGTGGCCCTGTGGGGCCGCCTGGACTACGCCTTCAACAACGCCGGTATCGAGATCGAGAACAGCCGCCTGGCCGAAGGCACCGAGGCGCAGTTCGACGCCATCATGGGCGTCAATGTCAAGGGCGTGTGGCTGTGCATGAAGTATCAGTTGCCGGTGATGCTGGCCCAGGGCGGCGGCGCCATCGTCAACACCGCCTCGGTCGCCGGCGTGGGTGCGGCGCCGAAGATGAGCATCTACGCGGCCTCCAAGCACGCGGTCATCGGCCTGACCCAGTCGGCCGCCATCGAATACGCGAAAAAACACATTCGCGTGAACGCCGTGTGCCCGGCGGTGATCGACACCGACATGTTCCGCCGCGCCCACGAAGCCGACCCGCGCAAGGCCGAGTACGCCGCGGCCATGCACCCGGTCGGGCGCGTGGGCCGGGTGGAAGAGGTGGCGAGCGCGGTGTTGTACCTGTGCAGCGATGGCGCGGCGTTTACCACGGGGCATTCGTTGTTGGTGGACGGGGGCGCCACGGCGATTTGATGGCAGGGCAAAGCGCCCTCCGCTTTGCTGAAAACGACACCTTCATAGCTTTTTGCCATTATTCCGACGCCAGGATCTTGTGCCTGCCCCCGTGCCATTGCCACTCTGCGTGCATTGACTCTGGGGGAGCGCGCAATGACATCGGCCAGCAGTGGACGTTTTGCCAACCTGGGCATGGCCCGCAAGCTGGGCCTGGGCTTTGCCCTGGTGCTGGCGCTGACGGTGCTGGTGGCGGCCATCGGCGTGTGGTCGCTGGCCAGCATCAGCCAGCGTTTCGACGGCTTGAAGCAGATGTCGGCGCTCAACAGCGGCCTGCTGCGGGTGCGCCTGCAGGAGCAGGAGTTCGCCCTGCACGCCGACCCCAAGACCGCCGATGCCCTGCGCAAGAGCGTGGAAACACTGGCTGCCAGCGCGGGCGCTGTAGAAGGCGTGCAACCGGCGCTGGCCGCGTACCGCAAGGCGTTCGACCAGTTCGTGGAGATCAGCCAGGCCAAGGATTTGGCCTTGGACATGGCCAGTTGGTCGGTGTCCACGGTGGCCAATAACCTCGACGTGCTGCAGGCCGGGCTGTCCGACGACGGCACCTATGCGCTCAAGGATTCCAAAGGCGAGAAGGGCAGCGAATTCATCACCCAGGCCAATGAAGTAGCGCAGGTGGCGCGGCTGATGCTGCAGGCCATGGACGCCGCGCGGGTGCGCCTGGACCAGAGCCGCAAGGGCGTCGACGACGACACCGGCAACGGCAAGATTGAGCAGGCCGCCGAGGCCCTCAAGCAAGCCAACGCCTTGAAGAGCGAGGTACAGGACGCCGGCTACCAGACGGTGTTGAACGAAGTCAGCGATCACATCGCCAGCTTCAGCGACAAGCTGGGCGAATACACCGACCTGCTGGCCAAGGAAAAACAGGTCTATGGGCAGCTCAAGGCGCGGGCCGATGAGGTGGTGAGCCGTGTCGACCAGGCCGCTGCCGCCCAGGACCAGGCCATGCAGGCCGAGTTGAAACAGAACAGCTTGCTGATCATCGGCTCATCCTTGGTGGCGCTGCTGGTGGGCGTGCTCGCCGCGTGGCTGATCACCCGGCTGATCGTGGGGCCGCTGCGCCGGGTCATCAGCCGTGCCCAGCAGATCGCCGGCGGCGACCTCAGCGGCAGTATCGAGGTGGACCGGCGCGACGAGATCGGCCAGTTGCTAGCTGCCATGCAGCAGATGGGCGCCGGCCTGAGCAGCATTGTCAGTGGCCTGCAGGCGGGCATCGAGCAGCTGTCCAGCTCGGCGCATTCGCTGTCGGCGGTCACTGAGCAGACCAACCTGGAGGTCAGCAGCCAGCAGCAGGAAACCGAGCAGGTGGCCACCGCCATGAACCAGATGACCGCCACCGTCCACGACGTGGCCCGCAACGCCGAGCAGGCGGCGTTGGCCGCGCAGTCAGCGGATACCCGCGTGGACAACGGCCAGCAGGTGGTACGCCAGAGCATGCAGCGCATCGAGCAACTGGCCGGCGCGGCGGATTCGGCGAGCCACAGCATCGAGCACCTGAGCAACGAGATCCAGAGCATCGGCACCGTGGTGGCAGTGATCAAGAGCGTGGCCGAACAGACCAACCTGCTGGCGCTGAACGCGGCCATCGAAGCCGCCCGTGCCGGCGAACAGGGGCGTGGTTTCGCCGTGGTCGCCGATGAAGTAAGGGCCCTGGCCCAGCGCACCCAGCAGTCCACCGCCGAGATCGAGCGGCTGGTCAGCACCTTGCGCGCCAGCGCCGCGGCGTCGGTGGCGCAGATCCAGGGCAGTGGCGAACTGGTGAAGCTGGCGGTCAGCGATGCGCTGCAGACCGAGAGCGCCCTGGGCAGTATTGCCAGCGCGGTGTCACAGATTCAGCAGATGAACCAGCAGATTGCCGCGGCAGCCGAGCAGCAAAGCTCGGTGGCGGAAGAGATCAACCGCAGCGTCACGAATATCCGCGCCAGTGCTGATCAATCGGCGCTGGCGATGCGCGGCAACGCGGCGTCAAGCATCGAACTGGCGCAGCTGGGCAGCGAGCTGCGCGGCATGGTCGGCCATTTCCGCCTGTAGCAGCGGCCGAAGGCCGCGTCCAGGCCGGACGCAGCCTTCGGTAGCTGCTACGGGTTATTGCTTCTGCCAGTTGAGGATCAGCAGGGTCAATACGCCCGCCACGATGCCCCAGAACGCCGAACCCACCGAGAACAGCGTGAAGCCCGACGCAGTCACCATGAAGGTGATCAGCGCCGCCTCGCGCTCCTTCGGCTCGTTCATGGCAATGCTCAGGCCATTGATGATCGAGCCAAACAGCGCCAGCGCGGCAATCGACAGCACCAGTTCCTTCGGCAAGGCGGCAAACAGCGCCGCCAGGGTGGCGCCGAACACGCCGGCGATGCCGTAGAAAATCCCGCACCACACCGCGGCGGTGTAGCGTTTGCTTGGATCTTCGTGGGCGTGCGGGCCGGTGCAGATGGCGGCGCTGATGGCCGCCAGGTTGATGCCGTGGGAGCCGAACGGTGCCAGCAGCAGAGAAGCGAAGCCGGTCACCGAGATCAGTGGCGAGGCGGGCACCTGATAGCCGTCGGCGCGCAGCACGGCGATGCCGGGCATATTCTGCGAGGTCATGGCCACCACGAACAGCGGGATGCCGATGCTGATGGTCGCGGCCAGCGAGAACGATGGCGTGGTCCACACCGGGGTGGCCACTTCCAGGTGGAACTGGCTGAAGTCCAGCAGGCCCACGAAGCCCGACAGCAGGGTGCCCAGCACCAGCGCCGACAGCACGGCGTAGCGCGGCGACACGCGCTTGACCAGCAGGTAGGTGAAGAACATGCCCAGCACCAGCAGGGTGCGGTGCTGGGCGGCGACGAAGATTTCGCTGCCGATCTTGAACAGGATGCCGGCCAGCAACGCCGCGGCCAGGGAGGAGGGCAGGCGCTTGACCAGTTTCTCGAAGCTGCCGGTGAGCCCGCAGATCACCACCAGCACCGCGCAGGTGATGTAGGCGCCGATGGCCTCGCTGTAGTTCACATGGCCTAGGCTTGTGATCAGCAGCGCCGCGCCGGGCGTCGACCAGGCCACGGTGATGGGCGTGCGGTAGCGCAGCGACAGGCCGATGCTGCACACCGCCATGCCGATGGACAGCGCCCAGATCCACGAGGAAATCTGCGCGCTGGTCAGCCCTGCGGCCTGGCCGGCCTGGAACATCAGCACCAGGGAGCTGGTGTAGCCGGTCATCATGGCAATGAAGCCTGCGACCACGGCGGAGGGGGAGGTGTCGGCCAACGGGCGCAAATGCACGGGGGAGGCGTCGGTCATGCTGCAAATCCTTGAGCGAGGTGGTGGCAGGCCTGAAAGACTAAACCCGCCGCCTTGCACCGTTGCAGTACAGCAGCAGTAACATTTAGCCATACAGTCAAACTGTACCGGCCTTTGTGGGAGCTGGCTTGCCAGCGAGTTTTTCGGGCCTTAACAACTCGCTGGCAAGCCAGCTCCCACAAGACTCAGCCTGCGGCAGCTGCTACGGGCGGTTGGTGGTCTTGCCCAGTGCTGCATTCACCGCCAGCCAGCCATCCACCGCCGCCGGGCCCGCCTCGGCGAACACCCGTTGCAGCAGCTTCACCTGCTCCTTGCGCAACGCCTCTTCAAACCGCAGCCCCTCGGGTGTCAGCCCCAGCAGCCGCTTGCGCTTGTCGCTGGCGGGCGCGGTGCTGGTCACCAGCTGCATCTCGATCAGCTGGCGCAGGGGCATGTTCAGCGCCTGCTTGCTCACCCCCAGCTTTTCCAGCAGCTCGCTCACGCCAATGTCGGGGTAGCGCGCGATGAAGAACACCACCCGCTGGTGCACCCGGCTCAGGCCCCGGCGGGCGAGCATTTCGTCGGCCTTGGCGGTGAAGGCCTGGTAGCCGTAGAAAAACGCTTCCATGGCGATTTGTTGGGTGGCGGTGTTTTTAAGGTCAAGCATATTGACGTATCCATGCCCGGCGTCGTAATTTCGGTCAAGCAGTTTGACGTATCTTCCGATGACTTTGCCAGTGGTGGTCCCATGGCTTTCTCTGAACGTGTCACACGCCTCAAAAGTTCGCTGATCCGCGAGATCCTCGCTGCGGCCCAGCGCCCCGAAGTCATGTCGTTCGCCGGCGGCCTGCCGGCCGAGGCCATGCTGCCCACCCTGGACTGGACGGGCCTGCCCGCCAGCATGAGCCAGTACGGTACCAGCGAAGGCGAGCCGCAGCTGCGCGAGCAGCTGGCTGCCGACGCACGCGCCCTGGGCATCGATTGCCAGGCTAGCCAGGTGCTGGTGCTCAGCGGCTCGCAGCAGGCGCTGGACCTGGCCGCCAAGCTGTACATCGACAAGGGCACGGAAATTGTCGTCGAGGGCCCCACCTACCTGGCCGCCCTGCAGACCTTCCAACTGTTCGGCGCCGATTGCCTGAGCGTGCCGCTGCAGGCCGATGGCCCCGACCTGGACGCCTTGCGCGCCCACCTGCAGCGCAAGGCGCCGGCCTTTGCCTACCTGATCCCGACCTTCCAGAACCCTTCGGGCGTGCGCTACAGCGAAGCAGCCCGGGCGGGCGTGGCGGCGCTGCTGGACGAGTTCGCGGTGACCCTGATCGAAGACGAGCCCTACCGCGAACTGACCTACGACGCCGGCCACGCGCAGCCCATCGCCGGGCGCCTGCGCACCGCCAGCTGGATCTACATGGGCAGCGTGTCGAAAACCCTGCTGCCCGGCGTGCGCGTGGGCTACCTGATCGCCAGCCCCGACCTGTTCCCGCACCTGCTGCGGCTGAAGCAGGCCGCCGACCTGCACACCAACCGCATCGGCCAGTGGCAGGCCATGCAGTGGCTGGGCACGGACAAGTACCGCCAGCACCTGGGCGAGTTGCGCAGTTTCTACCGTGAGCGTCGCGATGCCATGCAGGCGGCGTTGCTCGAGCATTTCGCCGGTCTGGCCGATTGGCACGTGCCGCAAGGGGGCCTATTCTTCTGGCTGACCTTGAAACAGCCGATCGATACCCGCACCTTGTTGGCCGACGCCATGGCCCAGGACGTGGCGTTCATGCCGGGGGAGCCGTTTTTCGCCGACCCCGCGGCCCACCCGGGTTGCCTGCGGTTGAATTTCAGTCATGTCGCCCCGCACCGCCTGCACGAAGGGCTGGCGCGGTTGGCCCACGTTATCCGCAAGGCTCAGGCCGCTCAGGCAGCGGCGTAGAAGGAGAGGTTCATGTACAAGGTTTACGGCGATTACCGCTCGGGCAACTGCTACAAGGTCAAGCTGATGCTGCACCTGCTGAACTTGCCGTATGAATGGGTGGACATCGACATTCTCGGGGGCGACACCCAGACCCCGGAGTTCCTGGCCAAGAACCCCAACGGCAAGATCCCGGTGCTGGAACTGGAAGATGGCACCTGCCTGTGGGAGTCCAACGCGATTCTCAACTTCCTTGCCGATGGCACCGCGTTCCTGCCCACCGAGCCGCGCCTGCGCACCCAGGTGCTGCAGTGGCAGTTCTTCGAACAGTACAGCCATGAGCCGTACATTGCCGTGGCGCGGTTTATCCAGTTTTACCTGAACATGCCCGAAGATCGCCTGCAGGAGTACCAGGACTGCCAGGTGCGCGGCAAAAAGGCATTGCGGGTGATGGAGCGGCAGCTGCAGCTGACGCCGTTCCTGGTGGGGGACCAGTATTCGATCGCGGATATCGCGCTGTACGCCTACACCCATGTGGCTCATGAGGGTGGCTTTGATCTGGCCGGCTACCCGGGCATCCAGGCGTGGCTCAAGCGGGTTGAATCACAACCGCGGCATGTGACCATGCTCGGCTGAGGAGACGCGGCCTGCGGCCGCTGCTACGGAGGGCGTAGCAGCGGCCGCAGGCCGCGTCAGGCCATCACGCAAACCGCTGCTGCAGGTACGCGATGATCGCCTTGGATTCGTACATCCAGGTGGTCTGCCCGTGCTCTTCGATGCGCAGGCACGGCACCTTGATACGCCCGCCCTCGGCCAGCAGCGCCTGGCGGTGCTGCTCGTCGTGCTTCGCGTCGCGCAGGGCCACCGGCACGTTGAGCTTGTGCAGGGCGCGGCGGGTCTTGACGCAGAACGGGCAGGCGTGGAACTGGTAGAGGCTCAGGCCCTTGGCCTGCTGCTCCACGTCGGCCTGGGCCTGGGCGCTGCGTTTCTGCTTGGGGCCGCGGGTCAGCAGGTCGCCAATCACGATCAGCTGGCCCAGCCCCACGCGCAATGCTTTCATCAACATGTCGGTACCCTTGGGATCACTTGATCAGGCTGAGGAATTCGCTGCGAGTAGCGGCGTTTTCGCGGAACTCGCCCAGCATCACCGAGGTGATCATCGACGAATTCTGCTTTTCCACGCCGCGCATCATCATGCACATGTGCTTGGCCTCGATGACCACGGCAACGCCCAGGGCACCGGTGACCTGCTGGATCGCGTCGGCGATCTGGCGGCTGAGGTTTTCCTGGATTTGCAGGCGGCGGGCGTACATGTCGACGATGCGCGCGACCTTGGACAGGCCCAGCACCTTGCCGCTCGGGATGTAGGCCACGTGGGCCTTGCCGATGAACGGCAGCAGGTGGTGTTCGCACAGCGAGTACAGCTCGATGTCCTTGACCAGCACCATCTCGCTGTTGTCGGAGCTGAAGAGCGCACCGTTGGTGACGTCTTCCAGGGTTTGTTCATAACCGCGGCAAAGGTACTGCATGGCTTTGGCGGCACGCTTCGGCGTGTCGAGCAGGCCCTCGCGGGATACGTCCTCGCCGAGTTTGCCGAGAATCGCGGTGTAGTGCTGTTCCAGGGACATGGATCTAAACCTGTGGGAATTTTCGCAAACGCGAAGGGTACGGCGCTGGCCGCGTCGCTGCAAGCGCGAGGTTATTCGTCGCGCCCTTCAAGCATGGTGCGCTTGAGCATCACGTACACCGCGCCAGCGCCGCCGTGGCGCGGTTGGCAGGACGTGAAGCCCAGCACCTGGGCATGTTGTCGCAGCCAGGTGTTGACGTGGCTCTTGATCATGGGGCGCTTGCCGTCCAGGCGCACGGCCTTGCCGTGGGTGACGCGCACGCAGCGGATTTCGAACTTCACCGCCTCGGCCAGGAAGGCCCAGAGGGTTTCCCGGGCCTTTTCCACGCTCATGCCGTGCAGGTCCAGGCTGCCCTCGAACGGGATCTGGCCGACCTTGAGCTTACGCATCTGGCTTTCCTGCACGCCGTCGCGGGCCCAGTGCAGGTCGTCCTCGGGGCCCACGTCGATGACGAACTGGTCGCTCAGGCCATCGACGGTGGTGGCGTCCTGGCGCACGGTCGCGGCCTGGCGCAGGGTGGCCAGGTTCTTGCGGTCGGTCTTGGGTTTGCCCGTGTCGGCGCGGTCATGCTTGATCGGCTTTACGCCGCGCATTTCGCTTGTAAACAGGGAAAAATCATCGTCTTGCATGTCAGCCTCCACCAGGAAGGCCTAGTTTACGCGACTCAGTCGTGTTTTTTCATCAGGTGCGGCGCCAGGTTCAATTCGCGGTTGCGATGGCGACGACGACGGCAGCGGCGCCACAGGCCCACGCCCAGGTACAGAATCAGCAGGCCGAACACCACCAGCAGGGCGGCGCCGGTCTTGCTGGCGTTCAGGTCGCCCAAGGCCGGGGGGTGGCCCAACAGGCTGGCGGCGCCGGCCATGGCCAGCATTACCCCAAGGGCTGCCAGCAGCGCGGCGAAGGCCTGGCCCAGGCGTGTTCCCCAGTTACGTTGGCCGCGTGGGCGAAGGCGGCGAGCGTCAAAACCATCGGATAACTTCATTCCGATTTCCTCAGTGAATATCCGGCCTTCGACTCGCCAGCGGCGTCGGGGTTCCGACACGGGGGGCAATTAGGAAAAATGAACGCTTTTATCGGATGGGCGGCCACGTCGCGCGGCCGCCGGGTCATGCACTGCCGGTGGGGTCAGACCAGTTCGTCGGTCTGGGCCACGCAGGCGAAGTTGTCATTCATGGTGGCCATGCCCACCTGCTTCACGGTGGCTGCCGGTACCACGCCGTCCTTGAAGGGCAGGTCGCGGGTGGCGCAGGCATCTTCCACCAGGGTGCTGCGGTAGCCGTAGTCCTTGGCCGCGCGCACGGTGGTGCTGATGCTGGAATGGGTCATGAAACCGCAGACGATCAGGTCGATCGGGCCTTTTTCCTGCAGGGTCTGGTGCAAGGCGGTGTTGTTGAACGCGTTGGGCATGTTCTTTTCGATGATCGGCTCGTCACCCAGTGGCTCAAGGCCGGGGATGAACTTGCCGCGGTCGCCCTGGGGGTCGAACAGGCCGCCCACGGTGCCCAGGTGGCGCACGTGCACGATGGGGCGGTGGGCAGCGCGCGCCGCCTTGAGCAGGCGGGCAATGTTGGCCACCGCTTCGTCAATGCCTACCAGGGCCAGGGGGCCCTTCAGGTATTCACGCTGGGCGTCGATGATCACAAGGCTGGCGCGGCTGAGATCGGCAGGGGGATGGCCGCGGCCAGTCAATTGGAACATCGTCTTTGTATCGGACATCGGGGGCTCCTTTGGATAGGGCTTTTGCCACATTCTCCACTGCTGGAGCCTTTCTGTGAATCGCTACGCGCACTTGCGGTGCAGATTCGGGGCGGTAGTCGGGTGCCGCGCTGCTGCAAAATGCCAGCAGGGGCCCCACGGGCCGGGCTTCACTGGTAGAATGCGCGGCTGTATTCAAAGGAGTCTGCCGTGATCACTTCCCGCCTGCGCACCCTGCGCGACCACATCCGTTGGGCTGTCAGCCGTTTCCACGGGGAAGACCTGTACTTTGGCCACGGCACCGACAACGCCTGGGACGAAGCCCGGCTGCTGGTGCTGGGTGCCGTGCACCTGCCTTACCAGATCGCCGACAGCTACCTGGACTGCGCCCTGGAAGAAGACGAGATCGTGCACATCCAGGGGTTGCTCAAGCGCCGCATCGAAGACCGTGTGCCGGTGCCGTACCTGCTCAACGAGGCGTGGTTCTGCGGCATGTCGTTCATCGTCGACGAGCGCGTGCTGATTCCGCGTTCGCCCATCGGCGAGCTGATCGAGGACGGCTTCAGCCCCTGGTTGGCCAACCCGCCGGCGCGCATCCTCGACCTGTGCACCGGCTCGGGTTGCATCGGCATCGCCTGCGCCGACGTGTTCCCCAACGCCGAAGTGGCGCTGGGCGACCTGTCGTTCGAGGCCCTCGAGGTGGCGAACCAGAACATCGAGCGCCACGGCGTGGAAGACCGCGTGTACACCGTGCAGGGCGACGGCTTCGACGGCCTGCCGGGCCAGCGCTTCGACCTGATCGTGTCGAACCCGCCGTACGTGGATGCCGAAGACTTCGCCGACATGCCCGACGAATACCAGCACGAGCCGGAACTGGGCCTGGCCTGCGGCGACGATGGCCTGAACCTGGTGCGGCGCATGCTGGCCGAAGCGGCCGACCACCTGACCGAGAAGGGCCTGCTGATCGTGGAAGTGGGCAACAGCCAGGTGCACGTCGAAGCCCTGTACCCGGAGGTGGACTTCCACTGGCTGGAATTCCAGCGCGGTGGCCATGGCGTGTTCATGCTCAGCGCGGCGCAGTGCCGCGAGCACCAGGCGCTGTTCGCTTCGCGCGCGTAAAGCGCCGCCGGCATCCCGTAGCCGCAACTGTCTTGTGGGAGCTGGCTTGCCAGCGAGCTTTTATGGCCCCAACAACTCGCTGGCAAGCCAGCTCCCACAGGATGTAGCAGCGGCGGGGCGGCCATCCGCCGCCAGGCCGCGTCCCTGGCACCGCCATCAGCGGTGGGTCGCGATCCAGATCAACAGCCCCGCCTGGAACACCGCGAACGCCACCAGGCAGGTGATGGTGAAGCGCAAGCCGGCGTCCTCGCGCTTGAACTTGCTGACCTTTTCTTCCTGCTGGCGCAACTTCACTTCCAGTTCCTGCAGGTTCTGCTCTGCCAACTGCAGCATGTTGGCGGCGTCGAGAATCTCCACCACCTGCACCTTGTCGCCGTTCCAGGTGGCAATCAATTCGCCCACCTGCACGCCCTCGTAGCTGGCCTTGAGGTGCTGGGCGTCGGCATAGCTGACGGTCAGGCCATGGCTTTTCAGCACGTGGTCGCGGCGCAGGCGGGTGTCTTCGTTGAGGGCGTCCTTGCTCGCCAGCGCAGCGCCCTCGACCCGGTAATGCGCCCATTTGCGCTGGGCCCAGATCACCCCCTGGGCAATCAGGAAGCGCCCCAGGCCGCGGTTCAGCGGCTCCATGAACAGGCCGGACTCAGGGCCGAAGCTGACGGTGCGGGCCTGGTGGTTGGCCCATACTTCCAGGCGGTTCTGGTCCTTGCGCACCTTCTGGCCCGGCAGCTGGATGTCCATGCGCAACAGGCTGTAGTCCTTGTTGTGGCGCTCGGCGCGGCCAAACTGCACGAAGCGCAACGGCCGCGCACCGGTGGCGCGGTCCACCGGCAGGGGCACCAGACGCAGCATCTTGAAGTGTTCAGGCAGTACGTCCGCCCACGGCAATTCCACCGGTGCGGGGGCCTGTTCAGGTTCGACAGCCACTTCGGGTGACTCTGGGGTTTGCGTATCGGTCATCTCGGCGATCCTCTTTCGCGCAGCGCTGCGGGTATCAAAGTGGATACCTGCATCGGCGTATCGGCAGGCTTTGCCGATACTTGCGTGCTATTTGCGCGATCAATGCACCGATTGGATAAACGCCACCAGGTTGCGCCCCAGTTCATCGGCCAGCGGCAGGTTGCGGTCGTTGTAGGACGCCACCTGGGCCTTGAGGTCGTTGGGCACGATGCGCAGCACGTGGTTCATGCCGTCGATCAGCACCAACCTGGCCTTGGGCTGGGCGGCCTTGAGTGCCTGGGCGTCGGCGACGCCGACCTGGATGTCGTTGCGGCCCTGGATGATCAGCGCCGGCACCGTCAGGCGGGCGAAGGCGGCGGCCGGGTCCTGGCGCAGCAGCGACACCAGGTAGGGCTGCACGCTGGGGCGGAACACCACTTGTAAGGGTGCGGGTACATCCGCGTCGTACTGGCCGGCCTTGAGGCGGTCCAGCAGTTGCCCGGCGCGTTGCTCCAGGTCAGGCGGCAGGCGGCCCTTGAGCTGCTCGCGAATCACCTGGTCCAGCGGCCGGCCGCTGCCGGCCACGGACACCACTGCGTCGGCGCCGGCCTGGGGCGCGGCCAGGGCGGCGATCAGCGCGCCTTCGCTGTGGCCCAGCAGAATCAGCTGGCCGTAGTGCGGGTCGGCCTTGAGCTTCTGCGCCCAGGCCTGGGCGTCGGCCACGTAGCCTTCCACGCTCAGGGTGCGTTCGTCCGGCGCCAGCGGCTGGCCGCTGGCCACGCCGCGCTTGTCGTAGCGCACGCTGGCGATGCCGTGGTTGGCCAGCAGCAGCGCCAGCTTGCGCAGGCTGTCGTTGCGCCCGCCCTGGGGGTTGTTGCCGTCGCGGTCGGTGGGGCCGGAGCCGGAGATCATCAGCACCACCGGCACTGGTTTATCGGCCATGGGCAGCAGCAGCGAGCCGTGCAGCACGCCGCTGCCGGTGTCCAGGTCGATGGGGCGCTGGGCAATCACGGGGGCGGCCTGCAGCAGGGGGGAGACGAAGCAAATCAGCAGCGCAACAATACGTAACATCATCAAGCCAGTATCCGGAAGGTGGCAATTGGACTTATACCAAGGGCGAAGGTTCGCACATCCAGGGATGAATCAGGTCACTAGCGTGCGTATACTGCCCGTCTGATCTGATTTCGCGGAGCGTCCTGCATGTCCGGCAATACCTACGGCAAGCTGTTCACTGTCACCACCGCTGGCGAGAGCCATGGCCCGGCGTTGGTCGCCATTGTCGATGGCTGCCCACCGGGCATGGAGCTGTCCCAGCAAGACCTGCAGCGTGACCTTGACCGGCGCAAGCCGGGCACCAGCCGCCACACCACCCAGCGCCAGGAGCCCGATGAGGTCGAGATCCTGTCCGGCGTGTTCGAAGGCCGCACCACCGGTTGCGCCATCGGCCTGCTGATTCGCAACACCGACCAGAAGTCCAAGGACTACTCGGCGATCAAGGACCTGTTCCGCCCGGCCCATGCCGACTACACCCTGCACCACAAGTTCGGTGAACGCGACTACCGTGGCGGTGGCCGCAGCTCGGCGCGCGAGACCGCGATGCGCGTGGCCGCCGGCGCCATCGCGAAGAAATACCTGGCCACCCAGGGCATCGTCATTCGCGGCTACATGAGCCAGCTGGGCCCCATCGAGATCCCGTTCAAGACCTGGGACAGCGTGGAAGAGAACGCCTTCTTCAGCCCCGACCCCGACAAGGTGCCGGAGCTGGAGGCCTACATGGACCAGCTGCGCCGTGACCAGGATTCGGTGGGTGCGAAAATCACCGTGGTCGCCGAAGGCGTCAAGCCGGGCCTGGGCGAGCCGATCTTCGACCGCCTGGACGCCGAACTGGCCCACGCGCTGATGAGCATCAACGCCGTGAAGGGCGTGGAAATCGGCGCCGGCTTCGCCTGCGTGTCCCAGCGCGGCACAGAGCACCGCGACGAGATGACCCCCGAAGGCTTCCTCAGCAACAACGCTGGCGGCATCCTGGGTGGCATCTCCTCGGGCCAGCCGATCGTCGCCCACCTGGCGCTGAAGCCAACTTCCAGTATCACCACCCCGGGCCGTTCCATCGACGTGCACGGCAACCCGGTGGAAGTCATCACCAAGGGCCGCCACGACCCGTGCGTGGGCATCCGCGCCACGCCGATCGCCGAGGCCATGATGGCCATCGTGCTGATGGACCACCTGCTGCGCAACCGCGGCCAGAACGCCGACGTGCGCGTCACCACCCCGGTGCTGGGCCAGCTGTAATGACCCTGGCCCCCGGGGCTGCCGGGGTTCCCTACTGGCGGCTCTCGGGGTTCTACCTGTTCTATTTTGCCTTGCTGGGCGCCACCGCGCCCTTCCTGGCGATGTACTTCGACCACCTGGGCTTCGCCAGCGCGCGCATTGGCGAGCTGGTGGCCATTCCCATGCTGATGCGCTGCATCGCCCCCAACCTGTGGGGCTGGCTGGGTGACCACACAGGCCAGCGCCTGGCCATCGTGCGCTTTGGCGCCCTGTGCACCCTGGGCTGTTTCTCGCTGATCTTCGTCAGCAAGACCTACGCCTGGCTGGCCATGGTCATGGCCCTGCACGCCTTTTTCTGGCACGCGGTGCTGCCGCAGTTCGAGACCATCACCCTGGCGCACCTGCACGCCCAGCCGGCGCGCTACAGCCAGGTACGGCTGTGGGGCTCGATCGGCTTCATCCTCACCGTGGTCGGCATGGGCCGCCTGTACGAGTGGTGGAGCCTGGACGCCTATCCGTATGCGCTGGTGGTGATCATGGCCGGCATTGTCGCCGCCAGCTTCTGGGTGCCGAACATCCAGCCCCAGGTGGACCCGCGGCGGCCGGCCGGGGAGGGCTTCCTCAGCCAACTGCTGCGCCCCGGCGTGCTGGCCTTCTATGTGTGCGTGGCGCTGATGCAGGTCAGCCACGGGCCGTATTACACCTTCCTCAGCCTGCACCTGGAACACCTGGGCTACAGCCGTGGGGTGATCGGCGTGCTGTGGGCGGTGGGGGTGGTCGCCGAGGTGTTGATGTTCCTGGCCATGAGCCGCATCCTGGGGCGCTATTCGGTGCGCCAGGTGCTGGCCGCCAGTTTCCTGCTGGCCGCGCTGCGCTGGCTGTTGCTGGGCAGTTTTGCCGACCACCTGGGCCTGCTGGTGCTGGCCCAGCTGATGCACGCGGCCACCTTCGGCAGCTTCCATGCGGCCTGCATTCATTTTGTCCAGCGCACCTTCGGTGGCCGCCAGCAGGGCCAGGGCCAGGCGTTGTACGCCGCCCTGGCCGGCACCGGCGGCGCCCTGGGTGCGCTGTATTCGGGCTATAGCTGGAACAGCCTGGGGCCGGCGACGACCTTTGCGCTGGCCAGCCTCGCCGCGCTGGCCGCGGCGGTCATCATTGCCACACGGCTCAAGGAGGAGGCGGCATGAGCGTTGAACGCGACACCCTGGCCCTGCAGATCATCGAGGCAGGACGCCTGCTGTACGGGCGTGGCTGGTCCCCGGCCACCAGCAGCAACTATTCCGCCCGGCTGGGCGCCGACCAGGCCCTGCTGACCGTCTCCGGCAAGCACAAGGGCCAGTTGGGGCCAGACGATGTGCTGGCCACCGACATGGCCGGCAACAGCCTGGAGCCGGGCAAGAAACCCTCGGCAGAGACCCTGTTGCACACCCAGCTGTACGCCTGGCAAGCGCAAATCGGCGCGGTGTTGCACACTCATTCGGTGAATGCCACGGTGTTGTCACGGCTCACCCCGGGCACCTTCCTGGCGTTTGAAGGCTATGAGCTGCAGAAGGCCTTCAGCGGCGTGACCAGCCACCAGTCCTGCGTGCGCGTGCCGATTTTCGACAACGACCAGGACATCGCCCGCCTGGCCAGCCAGGTGCAGCCCTGGCTGGACGCCCACCCCGAGTGCGTGGGCTACCTGATTCGCGGCCACGGCCTGTACACCTGGGGCGCGGCCATGAGCGACGCGCTGCGCCAGGTCGAGGCCTTCGAGTTTTTGTTCGAGTGTGAATTGAAAGTGCGATCGGTCACCGGTCGCTAGAAAAAGGAGTTGCCCCTGATGAGCAGCCTGACCGTGTACCACGTTTCCACCCCTGGCATCCCCAACAAGGTCCTGACCCACGCCGAGGACATCAGCGCCACCCTGGCCGAGCAAGGCGTGCGCTTCGAGCGGTGGCAGGCCAACGCGCCGATCCAGCCCGGCGCCAGCCAGGAGCAGGTGATCGACGCCTACCGCGGGCAGATCGACCAGCTGATGACTGAATGCGGCTACCAGACCGTGGACGTCATCAGCCTGGACCGCGACCACCCGCAGAAGGAGCAGTTGCGCGCCAAGTTCCTCGACGAGCACGTGCATGGCGAGGACGAAGTGCGCTTCTTCGTCGCCGGGCGTGGCCTGTTCACCCTGCACATCGACGACTACGTGTACGCCGTGCTGTGCGAGAAGAACGACCTGATCTCGGTGCCGGCCGGCACGCCGCACTGGTTCGACATGGGCGAGCAGCCGCATTTCGTTGCCATCCGCCTGTTCAACAACGCCGAAGGCTGGGTGGCGAAGTTCACCGGCGAGCAGATCGCCAGCCTGTTCCCGCGCCTCGACGACTGACCCCGGAGCTCGCATGCCCATCACTGCCATCCTCACCGACATCGAAGGCACCACCAGCGCGGTGAGCTTCGTCTTCGATGTGCTGTTTCCCTTCGCCGCCCAACACATGCCCGGTTACGTGCGTGCCCACGCCGCCGAGCCTGCCGTGGCTGCGCAGCTGGACGCCGTGCGCCAGGCCAGCGGCGAGCCGGGTGCCGATGTGGAACGGGTGATCGCCATCCTGCTGGGGTGGCTGGCCGAAGACCGCAAGGCCACGCCGCTCAAGGCGTTGCAGGGGATGGTCTGGGCCCAGGGCTATAACGCCGGGCTGCTCAAGGGCCACGTGTACCCGGACGCCGTGGAAGCACTGACCCGCTGGCACGCCCAGGGCTTGCCGTTGTACGTGTATTCGTCGGGCTCGGTGCAGGCGCAAAAGCTGATTTTCGGCTGCTCCCAGGCGGGAGACCTGACGCCGTTGTTCAATGGCTACTTCGACACCACCTCGGGCGGCAAGCGCGAGGCGCAGTCATACCGCACCATCAGCGCGGCCATGGGCGTGGCGGCGGGGCAGGTGCTGTTCCTGTCGGACGTGGTCGAGGAGTTGGATGCAGCGCGGGCGGCGGGAATGCAGACCGTGGGGTTGGTGAGAGAGGGTGGGGAACTCGGCGATCACTGCTGCGTCGAAACGTTTGCCGGAATCAATCCATAAGCAACCGCGTCGCCTGCATCGCGGCCAAGGCCGGCTCCTACCACGGAACGCGTAGGAGCCGGCCTTGGCCGCGATGGGGTCAACGCGAGTTCAAGCCGAATGATAGGTCGGCAGTGCGAAGCGATTCTGGCTCTGCAGCATGTTGATCGCGGGCAGCTCGCTGGCGGCACCTGCCAGGTCACGGCGAATGGCACTGATCACCCAGGTCAGTTGCTCGGCGGTGTGCAGTTGCTGGTACGAGATCGACCGGCGGGTCACTTTGCCTTCGCTGTCACGCAGGGTCAGCAACACGGCGCCATCGGGGCGCGGCTGGGTGGTGACTTCATAGCCTGCGAATACGGAAGCGAATTTTTCTTGAATGAAGTTCATGTCAGCTCCTGGCTCTTTGGTTGGCAAACCTGTGAGTAAGGAGTGCAGAGCCCGTGCCAGCTTTGCCATCAGGGCGAGAGCCAATAAAACCGGGCACTTCAGGAAAATCGTGAATTTCAGATCCGTGCAAAATGCATGACTGGTCATTTGTTGCACGGCATTTTGCGCGACGGGTTCGGACAAGCCCGGGGGGGAAGGGTGGGGCGACTTTTCAGTCATCCCTATGGTCTATGACAACGTATTGCCAATTAATTCCCTTGTCCGCCGCCATAGGCAGGTTCTGTTGACCACCTGTCGCCGCCCCCGGACACTGAACAGCATTAGCCAGCCAGGAGAGCCCACCATGACCGACGCCCAACCCGCCCGCCAGATGACCCCGGATGAAGCCGCCGAATTCGCCGCGCAAGTGTTCGACGTGGCCCGCAGCGGCGACGCCGACATGCTGGGCCGCCTGCTGGACAAGGGCCTGCCGGTAAACCTGCGCAACCATAAGGGCGACACCCTGCTGATGCTGGCCGCCTACCACGGCCATCAGGACGCCGTGCGCGTGCTGCTGGCCCACGGCGCCGACCCCGAGCTGCGTAACGACAACAACCAGAGCCCGGTGGCCGGTGCCGCGTTCAAGGGCGACCTGGCGGTGGTGCAGCTGTTGATCGAGGGCGGCGCCAGCGTCGAAGGCGCCGGCGGCGATGGCCGCACCGCGCTGATGATGGCGGCGATGTTCAACCGCACCGCCATCGTCGACTACCTGCTGGCCCAGGGCGCCGACCCTCATGCCCGCGACGCCAACGGCGCCACCGCCCTGGCTGCGGCGCAGACCATGGGCGCCCAGGACACCGCCGCGCAGCTGGCCAGGCTCACGGCCTGATACCCTCGGGGCGCGAATGCGGCTATGCTTTGCGCCCTTTTTTCGTCCGCTGCAGGCTGCCCCATGAAAGACCAACTGATTGAACTCATCACCAAGATCAGCTCGGGCTGCCTGGCGGACACCGACATCGCGCGCATCGCCGACGAAGCCGCCCAGGCCTACGCCGACCCACAGGCGTTCCTGGCGGCCAACCCGGACATCAACTACGACGACAGCTTCCCCATTGCCCTGGGCGAGTGGGTGGTGGTCGGCAGCCTGCCCGACACCGTGCTGTTCCAGGCCGACACCTACCAGGACCTGTTCCAGCAGATCACCGACTCGTTCGGCCCGGGCGTGGCGTTCAACTTCAAGGCCAAGCAACTGGCCAAGGTCGAGCCGCTGACCGCGCTCAACCGCATCCAGGTGCAGATGAGCAGCCTGGCCAAGGAAGACGGCGGCTACACCCTGGTCGACTTCAGCCAACCGCTGGATGACGAGCTGCAGTGCGTGCTGGTGTTCGGCAAGGACGTGGAGCGCGTGCTGGAGCTTTGCGCCGCAATGAACATCGCCGCCGCCGCCTCCCTGGAAGCCCTGAAAATAGCCGTGCACATCTAACCCGTAGCAGCTGCCGAAGGCTGCGTCCGTGTTCCAGGCACCCATTGCGGCGCTCCCGGACGCGGCCTGCGGCCGCTGCTACAACGTGGTGGGCTACGCTGAAGGGGGAATCCCTTTCTCGGAGCACTTCCCCATGGGTTCCACCTTCAACGGCCTGGTCGGCCTGATCATTCTGGCCCTGGATATCTGGGCCATCATCAATGTGCTGAAAAGCAGCGCCGAAGTCGGGATGAAAATCATCTGGGTGCTGCTGATCCTGCTGTTGCCGGTGCTGGGCCTGATCATCTGGGCCATCGCCGGCCCACGGGGCAATGTGCGGCTCTGAATTGTTACGCGGTGTGTGGGGGGGCAGCCTTGCCCCCCGCTCTACAGGCCTTTCACAAAGATATGACGTTGCGCCTGGCAAAATTATGCAGTGCATCGCCTGCCATCTTGATGCACCATTTGCCGCCTCGTGTTTCACGATTCCAATAAACCATCCACGGATTTTCTATCGACATGGCCAACACGGACGCCCTGGGTCCGGCGCAGGCGTACAAACGCCGGCAGCCGACCGTCAAATCCCACCTTGCCTACACGTTGCTCAGCGGCCTGGCCATCATGGTGCTGCTCAGCCTGCTGCGCCTGGCGCTGCTGATCTACAACCGTGAAATGATCCTCGACACCCCGGCCGCAACCTTCGTCGAGGCTTTCGGCAACGGCCTGCGCTTCGACGTGCGCCTGGTGGTGTACACCCTGGTGCCGCTGATGATCGCCACGCTGGTGCCATGGCTGATGGCCCGCCGCGGCCTGTGGCGTTTCTGGTTGACCATCACCTCCAGCGTGATGATGTTCCTGGGCTTGATGGAACTGGACTTCTTCCGCGAGTTCCACCAGCGCCTCAACGGCCTGGTGTTCCAGTACGTGAAGGAAGATCCCAAGACCGTGCTGAGCATGCTCTGGTACGGCTACCCGGTGGTGCGCTACCTGCTGGCCTGGGCCCTGGTGACCTGGCTGCTGAGCCTGGTGTTCAAGGGCATCGACCGCCTGACCCGCCCGCGCGTGGACTACGTGGCCAGCGGCCGCCGCCCGGTGGCGCCCTGGTATGGCCGCCTCGCCGTGTTCGTGGTGCTGCTGGCCGTGGCCGTGGTCGCCGCCCGTGGCACCCTGCGCCAGGGCCCGCCGCTGCGTTGGGGTGATGCCTACACCACCGACTCCAACTTCGCCAACCAGCTGGGCCTCAACGGCACCCTGAGCCTGATCGGCGCGGCGAAAAGCAGCTTCTCCGACGAGCGCGACAACATCTGGAAGGCCACCATCCCCCAGGATGACGCCCAGCAGACCGTGCGCAACATGCTGCTGACCGCCAACGACAAGCTGGTGGACGCCGACACCGCCGCGGTGCGCCGTGACTTCACGCCGCCGGCGCAGAACGTCATGGGCTACAAGAACGTCGTGGTCATCCTGATGGAAAGCTTCGCCGGTCACTCGGTGGGCGCCCTGGGTGCACCCGGCAACATCACCCCGTACTTCGACAAGCTGGCGAAGGAAGGCGTGCTGTTCGACCACTTCTTCTCCAACGGCACCCATACCCACCAGGGCATGTTCGCCACCATGGGCTGCTTCCCCAACCTGCCAGGTTTCGAATACCTGATGCAGACCCCGGAAGGCGCGCACAAGCTGTCGGGCCTGCCGGAGCTGCTCAGCGCGCGCAACTACGATGACGTGTACGTGTACAACGGTGACTTCGCCTGGGACAACCAGTCCGGCTTCTTCGCCAACCAGGGCATGACCACCTTCATCGGCCGCAACGACTTCGTCAACCCGGTGTTCTCCGACCCCACCTGGGGCGTGTCCGACCAGGACATGTTCGACCGTGGCGCCCAGGAACTGGCCAAGCGCGACAAGGCCGGCAAGCCGTTCTATGCCTTGCTGCAAACCCTGTCCAACCACACCCCGTACGCCATCCCGTCGCCGCTGCCGGTACCCCAGGTCACCGACCGTGGCCCGCTGAACCAGCACCTCACGGCCATGCGCTACTCCGACTGGGCCCTGGGTCAGTTCTTCGAGAAAGCCAAGAAGGAGCCGTACTACAAGGACACCCTGTTCATCGTGGTGGGTGACCATGGCTTCGGCAACGAACAGCAGATCACCGAGATGGACCTGGGCCGCTTCAACGTGCCCATGCTGATGATCGGCGAAGGCCTGCAGCAGAAGTTCGGCGCGGTGAACCACACCGTGGGCACCCAGATCGATATCGTGCCGACCATCATGGGCCGTGTCGGCGGCGAAACCCGCAACCAGTGCTGGGGCCGTGACCTGCTGAACCTGCCGGATGGCGACAAGGGCTTCGGCGTGATCAAGCCTTCGGGCAACGAGCAGACCGTGGCCATCATCACCGGCGACCGCATCCTGGTTCAGCCCAAGGACATGCCACCGCGCATGTTCCGCTTCCAGATGGGCAGCGACCCGAAAGCCGAGCCTATCGCCGATCAGCCCGACCAGGCCGACCTGCTGCACAAGCTCGACTCGTTCATCCAGACGGCCACCAAGAGCCTGTTGGACAACACCGCTGGCGTGACCGACTCGAAGAAGTAAGCTGATACCTGCACTGCAAAAAACCGATGCCAGCGATGGCATCGGTTTTTTTATGCCCCGCTTCAGGTGAAGGGTGCGCCCCCCGGGCGCTGGATGACCAGCCGGTTCAGATATACCCGCGTGTGGGCCAGGTCAAGGCCCACGTCTGCCACTACCACGGCGGGCGTCAGGCGGTGGGCATTGTGCGCGCGCCGTATCGCGCGGCTCAGGTCGCCCTCTGGAACATAGCGCATGAGCGCGTGGGCCCAGGAGCGATCGCTCAAGCCCATCATCAGCCCGGTGAACGCGAAGGTGTCGGTGTCCCAGAACAAAACTCTGGGAGAAACGACGTACAGGGTCTGGGTGTGCGGGTGCCTGCAGAGGGGCATCTCGATGCCGCGGACGTCGAGCATACCCAGCACCGTGTAGCCTTGTTGCTCCATTGCTCGGCTGGCCAGCCGGGCGTTGACCCGACGCTGCATCACCAGGTCACGCTGACCGCGCAGCGAAGCCTGGCGCAGCGTGCGCAGCCTGTCGATGTCATCGGCCAGGGCATGCATCTGCCCGGGGGTGAGTGGCCAGTGCTGCAACCCCTGCAGGGCGAAGCGCGAGACCGTCACCTGGTCGGTGCTCAACAGCCCTGGCGTCAACACCAGCGGCTCTGTAGTCAAGAGCGCATCGGGCCCGGCAGATGGAGGTGGCCCGGGTAGTGGCGCCAGCACTTCTTCCTCGTTGAACTGGTACTGGCCTTGCTCCAGCAACTGCGCGGCCTCGGCGAACGCGGCCCGGTCCTGGGGCATCAGCCCGGCCATCGCCAGCAGGTTCGGGTCAACCCATTGGTGCGCGTGCAGCACCGCTGCCGGGCCGGGCGACACGGCAGGCGGTCCCTCGGCCACCGGCAGCTCCAGTTCTGGCGCCCACAGGGTGGCGACGTGGGTACGCCAGGCCATGGAGTCGCTGCGCCGGACGGGCTGGCGTAGGGCATCGGGTTGCCTGGCGTCGAGGGCGCGGTAGCTGCCATGCACGGCGCTGTAGTCCACCTCGTGCTGGCGCACCTGGGTGGGGCTGTCGATGTGCCGGATGTAGTGGCGCCCGGCGTGATGGTAGACGCCGTCGCTGTCGGGGCTGGCGTGGGCCAGGTCGACCTTGGCCTCGGCCAGGGCAGGCAGCGCCTCGGCGATTGGACGAGGGCCCAGCAGCCTGGGTTGCAGCGCCTCGGGCCCGCGTCTGAACAGTGCCACGGGGGTGTGCGCCGGCCCCGGCAGGTGGCCGACGGGCACCAGCCCGGCCAGCGCGCCGCCGATTGCATCCACCGCCTGCTCGTGGTCGCCGCGCTTCCAGGCCCGTACGCCATCGGCCACTGCCCGGGCGCTGAGCAGGCCGTTGACGGCGAGGCCCAGCCACGGGTTGACGGCCATGGCCACGGCGGACACCGCGATGGTGCACAGGGTGACGGCCACGTGCAGGTCGCTTTCCCGGTCGCTGGTGGACGCTGCGTCCGCCGAGGCCATCAGAGTATCGACCTGGGCCTCGAAACCAGCGTCCAGCGTGGCTTCGGTCAGCAGGCCGTCCTGCAGGGTCGGCTGCCAGGCGGGGTCGGGCGGGGCGCCCATGCGGGTTCGCTGGCGTTGCACGGCATGGCGGGCACGCTGCAGAAGGGCAAAGGCGGCGTGAAATTGCAGCTGGGCGGCGTTGTCGATCTGCCCGCGGACAAAGGCCGGGTAGCTGCCGCCCACGTCCACCTCGCGCACCACCTCGCGGATCAGGTCGGCCTCAAGGCCTGGGACGATGTTGCGGTGCTGGTCCACCACCAGCGCAGTCAGCCGGTAGTCCACGTCCAGCGGGCTGATGTTGGCCAGGGCCTTGTCGACGATCGGGGCCACGTCGCGGCCACGCTTCACCTCGCTGTAGATCAGCCAGGGCAGGCCTTTCCATAAATTGGGGATGATCCCCAACACCCGTGCTTCGCTGATGTACAGATGGTCGACGTCGATGCGCCGCTTCAGCCGGCGTCGCAGTTCGCCTTCTACGCGGGCCTTGGCGAAGCCCTTGAGGCTGGGCAACTGGTTCATCAATTGCTGGAACTGCAGGTGGTATTTGATCAGCGTGCGCGTGCGCTTTGCCAAGGCTTTGCGAGCAACGGCAGTGGAGTTGGCTAGCCAGGGCGGGGCAACCGCCTGGAGCAGGGCAGCGATGCGGCGGGTGAAGAAGCCGCTGGGGTTGAGCGCGTCATGCAGGTCGGTGGCACGGGTCAGGCCAATGACCCATTCCTCGCCCTGCAACGGGCTGAGGTCGCGGTGGTGCAGGTGGTAGTTGAAGTCGTCCAGTTGCTTTTCATGCCAGTGGCCGAGCAACTGGGCAAACAGGTGCCCGGTGATCTCGCTGAAGGTCACCGGGGCCTCGGGTGCCCGGCCCAGGCGCTTGTGGTCGCGGGTGGGCACGCCGGCTCGCAGGGTGTCGAGGCGGGCCAGGCGCTGACGCAGGCCGGCCAGGTCATTGAAGGCCTCCAGGCCTCCACCGGGGGTGAACAGTAGCAACAGGCCGACCTCTTCGGCTTGCGCCAGGCTGGCCAGCGGTGCATGTGCAGCCTGGGCCAGGACGAAACTGCCGATGGCCGGCACGCGCGCGTCGCTGGTCTCCAGGTGCAGGGCGTAGGCACGGGTGACGCGACCGTAGTGGCGCGTACGCTCGGCCAGCTCGGGCCATTGGTAGACACTCTTGGCCATCAGCCAATGGTCGTTGCCGAGCAGGCCGTCGGCGTGCAGCAATTGGGCCTGGGCATGCACGAAGCCAGCCAGCGCCTTGGCGGCTGCGGCGGCGTGGGCCTGCCCCCCTTCGGAGCGCCGGTAGTCGCGGTAGCGGCTGGGGTAGGCCTTGGGCAGTTTTTCCAGCGGCGTGCGCGGGTCATCAGGCTCAAGGCGCTGCCCCATGCGCTGGAACACAGCCAGCGGCGTGGGCGCCTGGGCCAGGGCGCCCAGCAGGGTGTGGTAGTGGGCGAGCACGTCATCGTAGTGCTTCACGGCAGCTAGGGTGTCGGTCATGACCGTCTCCTTGGGTGGAAACCGTGCATTTCGCCCGTTCGTCTGCCCGCCAAGGTGTTATCTAAATGAATCATTGCCGCTGGCGGGCACCCGGCCGGAACGATGCCGGCCCTGGCCGGTCAAGTGAAGTAAGGCGCAAGCCTTGTGTCGTCGACTCCGTTCTGCCGAGGAGATCTAGATGAAAAAGTGGCAAATCACGTTTATCGATGAACATGGCCAGCAGTTGAACCTGCAGGTCGATGCGCAGGAACGTCCCGACAAGGACGAGGCGGCCAGGCATGTACGTGCCTATTACCGCCCGGTGCTGGAAAAGGCCGACCTCAATGATTTTGATAATCGTGCCGCGGAACCGGCGGCCAAGGCGCTCAAGGAGATGAATGCCATGGAAATCGTTTCTGTGACGCCAGTCGACTGATCCGCAATTGGTGCGCCTGACCCTCTGGCACAGGCGCCGCCTTCGCGCTACTCTGCAATCGAGAGCGGCCTGCCCCCTTTGGCCGTGCCCTCGTCTTGTTGTCAGCTCCATGCTTGTTTCCGGGTGACCCTTGAGTCGCGTAGTCCCATTGCAGTCGTTTTTCTGCCAACGGAGGTCCTGGAAGTACTGAAAGTCTATCCATCAATGATGAGGAGGACGATTCATGAGCACAGCCTATCAAGAAGACATCAGCACCCACGTGCTGCGCCGCATGAAGGAAGGCGGCTTCGATTTTGCCAGCATCCATCCCATCGAGTTCTATGCCGTGTTCCCGGACGAAAAGCGTGCGCGCACGGCAGCGGGCAAGTTCCAGGGCGAGTCACTCAATGCCCAGGTCAGCGAACGTGACGATGGGGCCTGGTACCTGGAGTTGAGCAAGGTGATGTTCGCCACCTATGGCGGCATCGGCGAGTTCGAGCAGGACTTCGAAGCCGTGATCGAACCGCTGGGCGGGGAGATAGAAGGGTGGGGTGTGAAGCATCAGGTGCAGCGCCTGCAGGCTTGACTGACCCCCGCAGTACATGACGGCTGGCCCATGGGCTGGCCGTTTTAGTTTGCAGGCCATCCACAATACCTCCAGTTATTGCTGCTGCCCTGGCTCGTGATCTTGATCTGGCTTTTGACTTGGCTTTTGACTTGGCTTTTGATCTGGCTTTTGATCTTGATTGTATGCCCCGTAAAGCGCCCGGGCCGACTGGAGGCGTCGATCAACGGGCTGCCCGAAGGGCCGAGGCCGCAGGCCGAAGAGACGGTAACCCGCAGGCTTCTATAGCGGGTGCCGTCTGCCCGTTGAGCGGCGCCGGAAGGAGGGGACCCGTAGCGAAGCGGAGGGCCCAAGCAGGGGCAAGCCTTTTTTGCTTACTTTTTGTGGCGTTTGACAAAAAGTGAGCCGCCGTAAGGGCGGAAACGTGATTCGGCATCACCCGTGATAATGGATATGTTCATGATTGTCGGATCCTGCTTCTGACGGTTCTGGACATATCCATTTTCGCGGTGAGACCACCGACCGTTTCGGCCTTACGCCGAGTAACTTTTTGGCAGTCGCCCCAAAAAGTCACCAAAAAGGGCTCGCCCCTGCTTGGGCCCTCCGCTGCGCTACGGGTCCCCTCCTTCCGGCGTCGCCCAGGCGGCAAAACGGCCCCCGCTAACAAAGCGGGCGGGCTGCCGTTTCCTTCGGCTGCGCCGAAGGGCCCTGCGGGCTGCCGCCTGGTCGACGCCTCCAGTCGGCCCGGGCGCTTAACGGGGCCAAGATCAAAATCAAAAGCCAGATCACGAGCCAGATCAAGATCAAGAGCTTCAAGATCAAAAACGATTTGCGGCGGATGGAATATTCATTAAAAAAACTGTCTGGCGCAGCGTTGCCGAAATCATCTCTGGCTATGCTGGTCATAGCAATTAGCCTTGAACTACCGCTTCGCAATGAAGCGTCCGGGGACGGGTTGGGGTCAATGACGCACAGGAATGGTGCGAGCGCGAATCGGGCGTTATCCAACCTGTTGTTATTTAAGCGTTTCTGCCGCTGGCACGAGCCTTGCGATGGGCTTGGTGTCCGGGTGACAAGGAGTACGGCATGATCCGCACCTTTTATGATGAGATGTACGATGCCGGCGGCGTGGTCCGCCCGCATTACCGGGAGTTCGCGCGCTGGCTGGCCGACACCCCCGAAGAGCTCCTGGCCCAACGGCGCCGGGAAGCCGATCTGCTGTTCCACCGGGCTGGCATCACTTTCACGCTCTATGGCGACGAGCAGGGCACCGAGCGGCTGATTCCGTTCGATACCATTCCGCGCAGTATCCCGGCCAGCGAGTGGCGGGTGGTGGAGCGCGGCTGTATCCAGCGGGTCAAGGCACTGAACATGTTCCTGGCCGACCTGTACCACGACCAGCGCATCATCAAGGCCGGCATCATCCCCGCCGAACAGGTGCTGGCCAACGAGCAGTACCAGCTGGCGATGCAGGGCCTGAACCTGCACCGTGACATCTACTCGCACATTTCCGGCGTCGACCTGGTGCGCGACGGCGATGGCAGCTACTACGTGCTGGAAGACAACCTGCGCACGCCCAGCGGCGTGAGCTACATGCTCGAAGACCGCAAGATGATGATGCGCCTGTTCCCCGAGCTGTTCGCGGCCCAGCGCATCGCCCCCATCGACCATTACCCGAGCATGCTGCTGGACACCCTGAAAAGCTCCAGCCACCTGGACAACCCCAGCGTGGTGGTGCTGACCCCCGGGCGCTTCAACAGTGCGTTCTTCGAGCATGCGTTCCTGGCCCGCGAGATGGGCGTGGAACTGGTGGAGGGCGCCGACCTGTTCGTGCGCGACGACCGCGTGTTCATGCGCACCACCGACGGCCCCAAGGCCGTGGACGTGATCTACCGCCGCCTCGACGATGCCTTCCTCGACCCGCTGGCGTTCAACCCCGAATCGATGCTGGGCGTGCCCGGCCTGCTGGCGGCATACCGCTCGGGCAACGTGGTGCTGGCCAACGCCATCGGCACCGGCGTGGCGGACGACAAGTCGGTATACCCCTACGTCACCGACATGATCCGTTTCTACCTGGACGAGGAGCCGATCCTCAAGAACGTGCCGACGTGGCAGTGTCGCAACCCCAAGGAACTGTCCCACGTGCTGGCCAACCTGCCCGACCTGGTGGTCAAGGAGACCCAGGGGTCGGGCGGCTACGGCATGCTGGTGGGCCCTGCCGCCAGCGCGGCCGAGATCGAGAACTTCCGTGCCCGCCTCAAGGCGCGGCCCCATGCCTACATCGCGCAGCCGACGCTGTCGTTGTCGACCTGCCCGACCTTCGTCGAGAACGGCATTGCCCCGCGCCATATCGACCTGCGCCCGTTCGTCCTGGCCGGCCGCGAAACCCGTGTGGTACCCGGCGGGTTGACCCGCGTGGCGCTGCGCGAGGGCTCGCTGGTGGTCAACTCGTCACAGGGTGGCGGAACCAAGGACACCTGGGTGGTCGAGGATTAAGGATGCCTGCCAAATGCTGAGTAGAACTGCCTCTGATCTGTATTGGATGTCACGTTACCTGGAGCGCGCGGAGAACCTGGCGCGCATGCTCGAAGTCAGCTATTCGCTGTCGCTGATGCCCCAGGATGGCCGTGGCGACGGTCTTGAAGAAATGGCCATGCCGCTGTTGATCACCGGCACCCTCGACGACTACCTGGAGCGCCACGGCAAGCTGCACGCCGAGCGCCTGCTGCACTTCTTCGCCCTGGACGCCAGCAACCCGGCCAGCCTCTACAGCTGCCTGGGCGCCGCCCGCGCCAGTGCCCACGCGGTGCGTGGGCGCATCACCGCCGACATGTGGGAAAACATCAACGCCACCTGGCTGGAGATTCGCGGCATCGCCGAGCAGGGCCTGGGGCGCTACGGCCTGAGCCGCTTCTGCGAGTGGATCAAGGAGCGTTCGCACCTGTTCCGTGGCGCCACCTACGGCACCATCATGCGCAATGACGCGTTCCGCTTCATTCGCCTGGGCACCTTCATCGAGCGCGCCGACAACACCCTGCGCCTGGTGGACGCGCGCTACGAGATGCTGGGCGACGAGGCCGAACTGGTGGACGAAAGCTCGGCGCGCAGTTACTACCAGTGGAGCGCGCTGCTGCGGGCGTTGTCGTCGTTCGAGGCTTACACCGAGATCTACCGCGACGCGCCCTCGGCCAACAACGTGGCGGAGATGTTGCTGCTGCGCGCCGACGTGCCGCGCTCGCTGCGCGCTTGCACCGAGGAAATCGACCAGATCCTGGCCTCGCTGCCCGGCCTCAACGGCCGCCCGGCCCAGCGCCTGGCCGCCGAGCTGGACGCGCGCCTGCGCTACACCGGCATCGGCGAGATCCTCGACGAGGGCCTGCATGCCTGGCTCACCGAATTCATCCCGCTGGTGGCACAGTTGGGCAACGCCATTCACAGTTCCTACCTGGAGGCAGTATGAGACTCTCCATCAGCCACGAGACCGCCTACCACTACGATGACGAAGTGCGCGCCAGCATCCAGTACCTGCGCCTGACGCCCCACGACAGCGAGCGCCAGCACGTGCTCAGCTGGCAGCTGGACCTGCCACGCCATGTGCGCGCGCAGATCGACCCGTTCGGCAACATCCTCCACGTACTGACCCTGGACGAGCCGCACCACGACATCATCATCGGCGCCCGCGGCCAGGTCGACATCGACGAGACCCGCGAGGCCGAGCACGAATCGCAGTCGCCATTGCCGTTCCGCCGCTTTACCCGCCTGACCGAGGCCGACGAGGCGCTACGTACGTTCGCCGCGAAAGAATGCGGGCAGCGTACTGACCGTACGGCGCTGATCGACCTGATGCAGGCGCTGAACCAGCATATCACCTACAGCCCCGGCGCCACCGAGGTGGACACCAGCGCCGCCCAGGCCTTCGCCGCCCGTGCCGGCGTGTGCCAGGACCACACCCACGCGTTCCTGGCCTGCGCCCGCAGCCTGGGCGTGCCGGCGCGTTATGTGTCGGGGTACCTGTTCAGTGGGGACAGCGAGCACCTGGCCAGCCACGCCTGGGCCGAAGCCTGGCTGGACGACGCCTGGTACAGTTTCGACGTGACCAACCAGCTGGCGCGCCCCGAGCGCCACCTGAAGCTGGCCGTGGGCCTGGACTACCTGGACGCCTGCCCGGTGCGCGGCATGCGCCGGGGTGGTGGCTTCGAACAGATGCACGCCAAGGTCCACGTGACGCCGACGGTGCAAGTGCAGGTGCAGTAACCCGCGCCCCGTAGCCGCTGCCGTCAGGCTGCGCTGGCCCCTGGGTACACTGGAAATTTCCAGCGAGGTCCAGGCCCAGCGCAGCCTACGGCAGCGGCTACGCCCATTCCGCTGATCCCGCCCGCGTCAGCAGTAGAAACTGTCCTTCTGGCACAGCCGGAACAGCGCCGAGTTCAAGTCCATGTAATTGCCGCCGTTGACGATGGCCAGGAACCCGGCTTTCTTCAGTGCCGCTTCCGCCTTGTTGGCGTTCGCGTCGGTGTCGCTGTACAGCACCACGACCTGGGCCTTGTTCTGGATCGCCTTGCCCAGCTGGTAGGCCAGGCCGCGCGCGTCGGTGTCGCTGGAGGAGAGTGGGCGCAGCGACATGTCGACTTGCAGCGCATTATTGATGTGGCCAGCGGAATACTGGTCATCGGTGCGCACATCGAGAATCATCACGCCGTTTCCGATCTGGTCCACCGCCTCGTCAATGTCGACGTAGGCGTGGGCCTGGGTGCTGATCAGCAGTGAAAGGGAAAAGGGGGCAATCCATCTGCGCATGGGCCAATCTCCAGGAATTCAACCTGAAGATTGGCACAGATGCGCAGCGCCCGGTAGCAACGGGTGGCAAATTTTATTCGGCAACCGGTCGGTTGTGTTCAGCCGAACAACCGGGTGAGGTTGGGGAGGATGAGTAGCAGGGTGGTGATGGCGACGATAATGCCCGCCTGGCGTACTTTGTCGTGTTTGAACATGGTTGGCTGCCTTCTTGTTATTCTTCCTTTGCGCCGACTGCGGGCCTTTGGGCCGGGCGAAGACGTGCACCTTTACCGCGATCGCCTGGCGTGCTCGAAAAAGGCCTCGGGCAGCTGAAGCGATATTTCTAACAGTAGGGCCCGGGAAGCCTGTGGCTTAGAACGCTTTGGTCTGGCTTATTCGATAAATAATCGCCAATTTGTCTAGCAGTGGCCTGAACATCTGCTTGATACCCATGCTAGAGAGGCTGCCTGCCTCTGAAGTCAGCTTTGTCGGCCTTGCACCGTTCGTCAGGCGCCGCCCAACGGTACAAAAAGCGCGGTGATCAGCCTTCATGGTCTTGCAAGGCCGCGTCGATTCGCGCAGTCTCAGCGCCGTGCACTGTTGCCTCTAATCGTGTCGGGTATTCTTTCTATGTCGTTACGCATCTGCATCCTGGAAACCGATGTCCTGCGGCCTGAGCTGGTCGAGCAATACCAGGGCTACGGCCGGATGTTCGAACAGCTGTTCGCGCGCCAGCCCGTTGCCGCGCAGTTTTCCATCTATAACGTGCTGAACGGCGAGTACCCGCCCGAGGGCGAGGTGTTCGATGCCTACCTGGTCACCGGCAGCAAGGCCGACTCCTTCGGCACCGACCCCTGGATCCAGACCCTCAAGACCTTCCTGCTGGAGCGCTACAAGCGCGGTGACAAGCTGCTGGGCGTGTGCTTCGGCCACCAACTGCTGGCGCTGCTGCTGGGCGGCCGTGCCGAGCGGGCCAACCAGGGCTGGGGCGTGGGCGTGCATGACTACCAGGTGGACACCACTGCCGAGTGGATGAGCCCACCCGCCAGCGAGCTGGCGCTGCTGATCAGCCACCAGGACCAGGTCACCGCGCTGCCCGAAGGCGCCACGGTGGTGGCGTCCAGCGCGTTCTGCCCGAACGCCGCTTACCACATCGGTGATCAGGTGCTGTGCTTCCAGGGCCACCCGGAGTTCATGCATGACTATTCTCGCGCGCTGCTGGACCTGCGCGTGCAGAGCCTGGGTGAAGCAGTGCACGGCAAGGCCGTGGCCAGCCTGGCGCGCGAACACCAGGGCACTCTGGTAGGCGAATGGATGATGCGCTTCGTCGCGCAGGGCCGCTAACGTCGCTGTGACGCTGTGTGTGGGAGCTGGCTTGCCAGCGAGCTTTTAGGGCCTCAACAGCTCGCTGGCAAGCCAGCTCCCACATGATCGAGTGTTTTGTTACAACCAGCCGGAGCGCTTGAAGCTGGCGTACAACGCCCCACACCCCACCGCAATCGCCCCCAGCACCACGAAGTAGCCGTACTGCCAGTGCAGCTCCGGCATGTTCTGGAAGTTCATTCCGTAGATGCCCGCCACCGCCGTGGGAAACGCCAGGATGGCCGCCCAGGCGGCGAACTTGCGCTGCACGATGCTTTGCCGCGACGACTCCAGCAGCATGCCCACCTCGATGGTCTGGCTGGCGATGTCGCGCATGGTGCCCAGGTCTTCCATCTGCCGCGTCACATGGATCTCCACGTCGCGGAAATAAGGGCGCATGTTCCGGTCGATGAACGGGAAGTCCAGGCGCTGCAGTTCTTCGCTGATCTCCACCATGGGCGCCACGTAGCGGCGCAGGCGCAGTAGCTCCCGACGCAGGCTGTGCAGGCGCTGCACGTCGGCCTCGCGCAGGCAGTCGGCGAGCACCGCGGCCTCGATCTGCTCGATCTCGGCGTGGATGGCCTCGCTCACCGGCTGGTAGTTCTCGGTGACGAAGTCCAGCAGGGCATACAGCACGAAGTCCTCGCCGTGCTCCAGCAGCAACGGCCGCGCCTCGCAGCGCTGGCGCACCAGCGAGTACGACGCCGAGTGGCCGTTGCGGGCGGTAATGATGTACCCCTTGCCGGCAAAAATGTGGGTTTCGATGAACTCCAGCTTGCCGTCCTGGCGCACCGGCGAATAGGTGACGATGAACAGCGCGTCGCCGAAGGTTTCCAGCTTCGGCCGGCTGTGTTTTTCCAGCGCGTCTTCTATGGCCAGTTCGTGCAGGCCGAACTGGCGCTGCAGGTTGGCCAGTTCCGCGGCATTGGGCTGTTCCAGCCCGATCCACACGAAGTGCCCGGGCTTCTTGGCCCAGGCAGCGCCTTGATCAAGGCTGATATCAACGACTTTCTTCCCGGCGCTGTAGACCGCCGCGGCAACGACTCGACCCATGGTTTGGCTCTTGTTCTGGTGGCAGTGAATGCAGCTTGGCCTCAGTGTTGAGAGTCGGCAAGCGGCGCGGGGTTCAAGCGCTTCGCACGTCCTGGTCGAGGCCGTCGATGCACTGCTGCATCTGCTCGCGGCACTGGCGCATCAGTTCCGGGATGTCCTTGCTGGTCAGCCCCTGGGTGGAAATGGCCGGCAGCGAGCGCACGGCAATGCGCCCGGCGCGCCAGCGGTTCAGGCGCACGCTGCGGGTGTAGCGGCTCACGCACAGCGGCACGATGGGCACGCCGGCGTCGATGGCCATCTGGAACGCGCCTTTCTTGAACGGCAGCAGGTCGTTGCTGGCGTTGCGCGTGCCTTCGGGGAACACCCAGATCGACGTGTCGCGCTGCAGGGTGCGGGTGGTGGTCTGCAGCGCGCGGCGCGCCTGGTAGGCGTTGCCGCGGTTGATCAGCACGTTGCCGCCCAACCAGAACAGCTGGCCGAAGAACGGTACCCACTTCAGGCTCTTCTTGCCGATGCACACCGTGCGGCGTGGCACCACCTTGCCGAGCATGAACAGGTCGTAGTTGGACTGGTGGTTGGCGATGATCACGCAGCCGGGCGGCTGGTCGAACAGCGGGCCCACCTGGGCGTCCAGGTCGACCCCAAGGATCTTGAGGGCCGGTCGCGAATACAGGCGGGCGAACACCCGGCTGTTGTCGGGATGAAAGGGGCGGCACAGCCCTATCACCAGGCCCACGCCACCCACTGCAAGGAAATGCAGCCCCATCAGAAACATGCGAACGATAAAAAGCATCCAGCGACTCACCTTTGGCAGAGCGCTGGAGTTTAAGGGCGGGGCTGCGGTTGGATCAATTAACTATATGGATAGCCCTGACGCGGCCTGCGGCCGCTGCTACAGCGTAGCAGCGGCCGCAAGGCCGCGTCCGGCCACACCTCAACCTCACGCCGTAACCGAATGCTCCTGGTCGCGGATGATCGCGTCGTCCAGCAACTCCAGCAGCGCCTTGCGTACCTTGAGCTTGGTCTTGCGATGGGCGCTCATGTTGATCTTCTTCAACTGCTGCGCCGCCGCCAGCGCCTGCTCGCGCAATTGCTCGGCCGGCACCACCACGTCGAGGAAGCCTGCGTCCACGGCCGTCTTGGGCGTGAACATCTCGCCATTGATCACCGAGCGGTGGAAAGCCGCCTTGCCCAGGCGGTCACGGGCCAGCTCGATGCCGGCGTGGTGCATGGTCATGCCGATCTGCACCTCGTTCAAGCCAATGCTGAACGGCCCCTCGACGCCGATGCGGTAATCCACCGACAGCAGCAGGAACGCACCCTTGGCCACGGCATGGCCCGGGCAGGCGACGACGACGGGGAAGGGGTGCGACAGCAACCGGCGCGCCAGGGTCGAGCCCGACGTGACCAGGCCGATGGCCTGTTGCGGGCCGGCGGTCATGACCTTGAGGTCATAGCCGCCGCTCAGGATGCCAGGCTGGCCGGTGATGATGACCACGGCGCGATCCTGCTCGGCACGGTCCAGCGCTGCATTGAAGGCGGCGATGACCTCCGGGGAAATCGCGTTGACCTTGCCGTTGCTCAGCGTCAGCGTGGCAATGCCATCTTCCAGGTGGTAATCGATCAACTCGCTCATGACGGTGTTCCTTGTTAGGGTTTTGCCGCTGACGTTACCCAGCCCGCAGGGCCAGGTAAAGCGCCGTGACTGACCCACCAGTCACGCTTGCCGCCGCTACCCGCACCGGCCGGGCAACCCCCGCCCGCCATGGCCGGTTTGCCCCGAACACAGGCCATTTTCCCGGGATCGGCATAACTGCATGAAAAAATTGAAAAAAATGTTTGCCATTAGAAAAGCTTTCGACTACATTAGCGCGCCTCGACAGACAGAACATGTTTGAAGAGAAAACGGTGAAGTGTCCGAGTGGCTGAAGGAGCACGCCTGGAAAGTGTGTATACAGGAAACTGTATCAAGGGTTCGAATCCCTTCTTCACCGCCATATTCGATACGCAAGAGACCCCTGAAACGGCAACGTTTCAGGGGTTTTTTGTTTGTGCATGTTTCTCAGGATTGAATGCGGGCGGTTGTTGCTCTACGGTCTGCCGCGAAAAGTCTGAAGGGAACCGTGTCGATGTCTGAAATCTTTACTCCTTGGGACTCGGCCGAGTATCTCGCGTCCGAGGTGGATATGGCTCTCTATCTGGACGCCTGTGTCAACGAGGCGGGAGATGATCCTGCTTTTATTGCGATGGCGCTGGAGACTATTGCACGTGCCACTGAGCGCCACCGCCCAGACCGTCAGCCCCCCTCTCAATGACGGGGGCTCCCCACTTCACGCATGCAACCCCTGCAGCCTCCCATTCAACTTCGAAAACGTCCGGCTATCCGCCACTGCCGTCAGCTTGCGGCCGTCCTTCAAGGTGGCGATGAACGTCACTTGTTCTTCCTTGCCGCCCAGCCACAGGCCCGCCACCAGGCCGATGGGGCCGGCGACCAGGGCGCCGGCGAAGCCCCAGCCGATGGCGCCGCCCAGGCTGCGGTTGACCTCGTGGTTGGCGACGGTGATGTTCTTGATGCGGTTGAGGGGGATCCGTTCCCCGGGGGAAGGGTGGTTGGCAGTCTTGAGTGTGAGCGATCCATTGCTGTACTCGCCTTCGCACTGCAAGAAATCACCGGCTTTTATTGTCAGCTTCATGGTGGGGATTTCCAGGTTGAATGCATTCATTTTCAAACCTTTGGAATAGCTCAACGCTGACGCAAGTCAATGTCGCGCGACGAGAGGCGACGATTTCGGGCTGCTGCGCCACAGCCACAGGCCGAGGGCCAGCACGCTGATGGCGGCGCCTGCGGTGACAATGCCCGACCAGCCGAAGCGGCTGAACAATTGCGTGCCGAGGGCCGAGCCCATGGCGCCGCCAATGAAGTAGCAGGTGATGTAGCCGGCGTTCAGGCGGTTGCGCGCCTGGGGGCGCAGGGCGTAGACGGCGTTCTGGTTGCTGACGTGGGTCAGCTGCACGGCCAGGTCGAGGATCAGCACGCCGGCCAGCAGGGCCCACAGTGAGTGCCCGGCGAGTGCCAGGGGCAGCCAGGCCGCGAGCAGGGCGGCGAGGCCGATGAGGGTGGCCAGGTTGCCCTTGCCGCGGTCGGCCAGGCGGCCGGCAGCGCTGGCAGCCAGGGCGCCGGCGGCACCCGCCAGGCCGAACAGGCCGATGGCGGCATCTGAATAGCCGTAGGGCGGGGCGGCCAGCAGGAACGCCAGGGGTGTCCAGAACAGGCCGAACAGGCAGAACGACAGCAGGCCCAGCCAGGCGCGCAGGCGCAGCACCGGTTCTTCCACGAACAGGGTCAGCACCGAGGCCAGCAGTTGCGGGTAGCTGAGCCCGGCCGACTGTTGCCGGCGCGGCAGCGACAGCCCCAGGGCAATGGCGCACAGGCTCAGCAACGCGGCAGCCAGCAGGTAGATGGTGCGCCAGTCGGCCAGTGAAGACACCAGCCCGGCCGCCGTGCGCGCCAGCAGGATGCCCAGCAGCAGGCCGCTCATCAGCGTGCCCACCACCCGGCCGCGGTGCTCGGGCGCCGCCAGGCTGGCGGCCATGGGCACCAGCACCTGGGCCACCACCGAGAACAGCCCGGTCATGGCAGTGCCCAGTAACAGCAGCGGCAGGTTGGGGGCGAAGGCGCTGATCAGCAGCCCGGCGGCGCTGAGCAGGGTCATGGTGACGATCAGGCGGCGCTGCTCCAGCAGGTCGCCCAGGGGCACCAGCAGGAACAGCCCGGCGCCGTAACTCAGCTGCGCGGTGATGACGATGGTGCCGGCGCTGGCGGCGCTCAGGCCCAAGTGCTGGGCAATGGTGTGCAGCAACGGCTGGGCGTAATAGTTGCTGGCTACTGTAAGGCCGGTGGCGATGGCCATCAGCAGGATCAGGGCGCTGCTCAACGGTTTTTCACGGGGCGAAGACATGGCGGCTTTCCAAGGCAGTGGCAGTCGGGGCAAGTATCGGTACTGGCTATCCATGACACCAATGTATTGTTGTCATCGAAATGATCGTGAAACGAGATGGGTGCCATGAACCTCAAGCAGATCGAATACGCCCTGGCGGTGGCCGACGAAGGCAGCTTCACCCGCGCGGCGGCGCGCTGCCACACGGTGCAGTCGGCGCTCAGCCATCAGATCGCGCGGTTGGAGCGCCAGCTGGGTGCGCAATTGTTCGAGCGCACCTCGCGGCGGGTGGCGTTGACCCCGGCGGGCGAGGCGTTCGTGCGCAGCGCCCGTGCGGCGCTGGACGCCACCCGGCGCATTGGCGACGACGTGGCGGCAGCCTGTGGCCAGGTGCGCGGCCGGTTAAGCCTGGGCATGATCTCGTCGCTGACCGGCCTGGACCTGGTGGAACACATCGCCGCCTTTCACCAGCAATATCCCCAGGTGGATATCCACCTGAATGTGGGCCGCAGTGAATGGATGGTGGAGGAGGTGCGCGGGCGGCGCATGGACGTCGCCATGATCGGCGTGTGGCCGGGTGCGCCGGTGGAGGGGGTGGCGCTCAGGGCGTTGGTGGATGAAGAGCTGGTGGCGGTGCTGGCGCCGGGGCATCCGTTGGCGGCCGCGCAGCGCTTGCCGTTGGCGCAGTTGGCAGATCAGCCATTGGTGGATTTTGCGGCGGGCACCGGCGCGCGGCGGCAGACGGACGAGGCGTTTGCGGCCGCCAACCTGGCGCACCGGGTGCAGTTCGAGATCACCGACATGCGCCTGGTGGAGCAATTCGTGCGCCGTGGCCTGGCGGTAGGGCTCGTGCCTGCCGCCGTGGCCCAGGGGTTCGAAGGGGTAGTGGCGGTGCCGATCAGCGATGCGCCGGTGCGCCGCGTCTACGCCATCTGGTCGAACACCCCGACCCCGGCCGCCCAGGCCTTTGTCGCGATGCTCGAACAGACCCTGGCCGATCAGGCGCCGAAGCCACCGTCGATGGTCAGGCTGGCGCCGGTGATGTAGCCCGCTTCCGGGCCGGCCAGGTAGCTGACGAAGCTGGCGATCTCGTCGGCATGGCCGTAGCGTTTCACCGCCATGAAGCCCAGCATGATGTCGGCGAAGTCGCCGTTGGCCGGGTTCATGTCGGTGTCCACCGGGCCGGGCTGCACGTTGTTGATGGTGATGCCGCGCGGGCCGAGGTCGCGGGCCAGGCCTTTCACCAGGCCCACCAGCGCCGATTTGCTCATGGCGTAGGCGGCACCGCCTTCAAAGGGCATGCGGTCGGCGTTGGTGCTGCCGATGTTGATGATGCGCCCGCCGTCGCCCATGTGCCTGGCAGCCGCCTGGCTGGCGATGAACACGCTGCGCACGTTGACGGCGTAGGTGCGGTCGAAGTCTTCCAGGCTGAACTCGGCCAATGGGCCGAGGGCCAGCACGCCGGCGTTGTTGACCAGGATGTCCAGGCGACCGAAGGTTTGCACGGTCTGTTCCACGGCGCCGCGAATGGCGTCGGCGTCGGCGCTGTCGGCCTTGATGGCCAGGGCCTTGCCGCCCTCGGCGGTGATGCTGTCTGCCAGTGCCTGGGCTGGGGCCTGGGAGCTGACGTAGGTGAAGGCCACGGCAGCGCCTTCGCTGGCCAGGCGCTTGACGATGGCGGCGCCGATGCCGCGGGAACCGCCTTGTACCAAGGCCACTTTGCCGCTGAGTTTCGCTTGATTCGACATGAGGGTGCTCCAGTTGCCAAGGCGGAATGCCTTGGTTGATGGGTTCAGTATCGACTGCTGATTATGCTGCCGGTAGACCATGGTTGAGATAGGCTGTGTAAACCAACGGTATCGAATGGCGGCCATGGAAACCTTCAGCAGCATAGAGTGTTTTGTCCGCAGCGCCGAAGCCGGTAGCTTCGCCGAGGCGGCGCGGCGCCTGCACCTGACTCCCGCAGCGGTGGGCAAGAACGTGGCGCGGCTGGAAGCGCGCATGGGCGTGCGCCTGTTCCAGCGCAGCACCCGGCGCTTGACCCTGACCGAGGCGGGGCAGCGCTTCCTGGCGGAAGTCAGCGCCAGCTTCGGGGTGATCCAGAATGCCGTGGCCAACCTGGCCGGTGCCCAGGGGCAGCCGGCGGGCACCTTGCGGGTCAGCATGGGCACGGTGTTCGGGCGCCTGTACGTGGTGCCGCTGCTGGGTGAGTTCCTGCGCCGTTACCCGGACATTGCCCCGGACTGGCATTTCGACAACCGCCAGGTCGATCTGATTGGCCAGGGCTTCGATGCCGCCATCGGCGGCGGGTTCGAGCTGCCCCAGGGCGTGGTGGCGCGCAAGCTGGCGCCGGCCCATCGGGTGCTGGTGGCGTCAGCCGGCTACCTGGCGCGGCGCGGACCGGTGCGCACCCCCGAAGACCTGGAGCAGCAGGACGGCATCCTGATCCGCTCGCCGCAGACCGGGCGGGTGCGCAGTTGGCCGTTGACCGGGCGCCAGCAGGCGCAGGCAGAATTGCGTTTGCCGGCGCGCATGACCCTCAGCGATTCCGACGCGGCGTGCGTGGCGGCGCAGCAGGATTTGGGCATTGCCCTGGTGAGCATGCCGTTCGCGGTGCCGTACCTGCAGGCGGGGACGTTGCAGCGGGTGCTGCCGGACTGGTACGTGGATGATGGGCATATCTGGCTGTACTACGCCGAGCACAAGTTGCTGCCGGGCAAGACCCGGGCGTTCATCGATTATCTGCTGGAGCAGTTCACAGCCCAGCGCCTGGCCGAGCGTTTCACCGCCTGACGGCTCCCGTACCTGCACTTGCCTTCCTTGCGTGGGAGTGGGCTCTGCCCACGAAAAGGACGCCACCGGGTGTCAGGTATTGCGCAGGGTTCTTTTCGCGGGTAGAACCCGCTCCCACAGGCTATGGAAAAAGCGCGGCGCCTGGGGACGCGGCCTGGTGGCCGCTGCTACGGGTCATGCGGCGTGGATGACCCGTAGCAGCTGCCGTAGGCTGCGTCCGCCCCCAACGCGGTATACCTGGAAAAGCGCGGTGGCTGGGGACGCGGCCTGGTGGCCGCTGCTACGGGTTATGCGACGTGGATGACCCGTAGCAGCTGCCGCAGGCTGCGTCCGCCCCAAACACGGCATACCTGGAAAAGCGCGGTGGCTGGGGACGCGGCCTGGTGGCCGCTGCTACGGGTCATGCGACGTGGATGACCCGTAGCAGCTGCCGCAGGCTGCGTCCGCCCCCAACGCGGTATACCTGGAAAAGCGCGGCGCCTGGGGACGCGGCCTGGTGGCCGCTGCTACGGGTCATGTGACGTGGATGACGGTATAGGCCTGGCGCACGGCTGCCACGGTGATGTTGACCTCGTCATCCTCGCGCTTGCCCAGCAGGCTCTGCCCCAGCGGCGAGCGCGGGGTGATGACGGTGACCAGGCGCCCGTCCAGGGTGATCTTCAGGCCAGCCGCCTCGGGCCCCAGGAACAGCCATTGCAGCTGGCCGTTCTTCGCTTCCAGGGTCACCAGCGCGCCGACTTCGATGCCGCGCTGTTCGTCGTATTCCCGCAGGGTCAGCTGCTGGTACAGCCCCTGCGCCTGGCGGATTTCTTCCATGCGCCGCGCCTGCCCGGTGGCCAGGTACGAAGCCTCCAGGCCCAGGGTGTCGTATTTGTTTTCGGCGACGTTCTCTTCGTGGGTCGCGGTTTCGTAGGCGGTCTGGGCGGCGCGCTGCAGCACGTCGAAGTCTTGCGCCAGGCGTTCGACGATCAGCTGCCGCAGGGCGTGCTTGTCCATTTCAGTTGCAGAACTTGAGTACATTGGTGCGGCTCTTGTCGGTCGGGGCGGTGCGGTCCTGCTGCAGCCAGAACTGGCACTTGGGGTCCTGGCTGTGGTTCTGCGCGTCGCCCTGGCTCTGTTCCTGGCGGCGCAGGTTGTCCTTGTACTGGTCGAACATGGCCGAGCTGTCGTCCGGGGCGCGCATGGCCGGCGGCGGTGGCGCCGGGGTGGCCACGGCCAGCGGCGCGTTGAAGAACAGCTTGTAGCCCAGCCAGGTGGTCAGGGCGATGGCCAGGAACCCCAGCCAGATACCCAGGGCAATGCAGCCCACCAGTTGCGCGGGGTTGAGGGTGACGAGCAATTGGCGGTGATTGGGACGGTAAGGCATGACGGGCCTCCTGGCGGCGCGGGCAGGGTTATGATTGTCTCACGTGCGATGACTTTGCCTCTACAATGCCCGATTTTGCCCGGAGGGCGTGATGGAAGCGAACATGAAAGCCTCCTGGGACATTTTCTGCTGTGTGGTCGACAACTTCGGCGACATCGGCGTGACCTGGCGCCTGGCCCGGCAGCTGGCCGCCGAACATGACGTGGCCGTGCGCCTGTGGGTCGACGACCTGAAATCGTTCGAGCGGCTGTGGCCGGCGGTGCAGCCGAGCCTGGCCAGCCAGCGCCACGAAGGCGTGGAGATTTGCCAGTGGCCGCAGCAGTGGCCCGCCGTGCAGGCCGCCGACGTGGTCATCGAAGCCTTCGGCTGCAAACTGCCGGCGGACTATCGCGCGGCCATGGCAGCGCGCCCGGCACCTGCGCTGTGGCTGAACCTGGAATACCTTAGCGCCGAAGGCTGGGTGTCGGGTTGCCATGGCCTGCCATCGCCGCAGCCGGACCGCCTGCAGAAGTATTTCTTCTTTCCCGGCTTTGTCGAGAAAACCGGTGGGTTGTTGCGTGAAAGCGGCTTGCTGGCGCGCCGCCAGGCGTTCCAGGCCGACCCCGAGGCGCGTCGCGCGTTCCTGGCCAGCCTGGGCGTGACGGTGGCCCCAGGCGCCCGGCTGGTGTCGTTGTTTGCCTACGAGAACGCCAGCCTGGCCGGGTGGTTCGACGCCATGGCCGCCGATGCCTCGCCCACCCACGTGCTGGTGCCCCAGGGCCGTGTGCTGGGGGACGTGCAGGCGTGGCTGGCAGTGGATGAGCTGGCGGTGGGCGCCGTGCATCGTCGTGGCGCCCTGACCGTGCAGGTGGTGCCGTTCGTCCGCCAGGACCAATACGACCTGCTGCTGTGGAGCTGCGACTTCAACGCCGTGCGCGGCGAAGACTCGTTCGTGCGCGCGCAATGGGCCGGGCAACCGCTGTTGTGGCACATCTATGAACAGGAAGAGTACGCGCACTGGGAGAAGCTCGAAGCCTTCCTGGCGCTCTATGTAGAGGCCTTGAGCCCGGCGGCGGGGCAGGCGCTGACCGACCTGTGGCGCGCCTGGAACCAGGGCCTGGCCATGGCCGACAGCTGGCGGCGGGTGCTGGAACACTGGCCGGAGCTGGCCGCCAATGCCCGCCAATGGGGCGAAAAGCAGGCCGCTCAGCCTGATCTTGCGACGGCGCTGGTACAGTTTTACCGAAATTGGATATGATACGCGGCCTAGATTTTTGTAAATCCATCCAAATTCGGATATTCGCAATGAAAACTGGTAAAGAGCTTAAACCCGGTACCGTGATCCGTATCGACAACGACCCTTGGCTGGTTCAGAAAGCTGAATTCACCAAGTCGGGCCGTAACAGCGCGATCATGAAGACCAAGCTGAAGAACCTGCTGACCGGCTACAAGACTGAAACCGTCTACAGCGCCGACGACAAGCTGGACGACGTGATCCTGGATCGCAAGGAAGCCACCCTGTCCTTCATCAGCGGTGACTCCTACACGTTCATGGACACCACTGACTACACCATGTACGAGCTGAACGCCGAAGACATCGAATCGGTACTGCCATTCGTTGAAGAAGGCATGACCGACGTCTGCGAAGCCGTATTCTTCGAAGGCCGCCTGGTTTCCGTTGAGCTGCCGACCACCATCGTGCGTCAGATCGACTACACCGAAGGTTCGGCTCGTGGCGACACTTCCGGCAAGGTCATGAAGCCTGCCAAACTGAAGAACGGCACCGAGCTGAGCGTTGCCGACTTCATCGAGATCGGCGACATGATCGAGATCGATACCCGCGAAGGCGGTTCGTACAAAGGTCGCGCCAAGTAATTCTGGCCCCTCCTGCGTAACAAAAAGCCCGACCATGAGTCGGGCTTTTTTGTGCCTGGGATTTGTGCGCCGCAGGCTTACACCGCCACGTGCAGGCGTACATCCACGTTGCCGCGGGTGGCGTTGGAGTACGGGCACACAAGGTGGGCGGCGTCTACCAGCGCCTGGGCGTCGGCTTGTTCCAGGCCCGGCAGGCTGATGCGCAGGTCGATGTCCAGGCCGAAACCGCCAGGGATCTGGCCGATGCCCACTTCGGCAGTGATGCGGGTGTCGGCGGGCAGGGCGCGCTTGGCCTGGCCGGCGACGAATTTCAGCGCGCCGATGAAGCAGGCCGAGTAGCCGGCGGCGAACAGCTGCTCAGGGTTGGTGGCTTCGCCGCCGGCGCCGCCCAGTGCCTTGGGGGTGGCCAGTTTCACGTCAAGGATGTTGTCGCTGGACACGGCGCGGCCATCACGACCACCGGTTGCAGTTACGGTTGCGGTATAGAGCGTTTGCATGGTGACACCTCAAGGCTGAATGTTTGGGGGTGTTGTCTGGGTACGGGGTTAGATTAGTGCGCTAATAGTTTGCGCGCAAGATAAATAATCGAAGGGCACGACGAACGGCGCACCCGTGGGCGGGAATCAGAGGCTTTCGTGCAGGTTGCCGCGCAGCTCCAGCAGGTCGCCCTGCAGCTTTTTCAGGCGTTCCACGGTCTCGCCGGTGGCGGCCAGGATGCAGCCGGGGATGGTCTTGGCCTTCTCGCGCAGGGCGCGGCCCTGGTCGGTGAGTTGCACGATCACCACGCGCTCGTCTTCACGGCTGCGGGTGCGGCTGAGCAGGCCTTCGGCTTCCAGGCGCTTGAGCAGCGGGGTCAGCGAACCGGGGTCGGTCAGCAGCCGGGTGCTGATTTCGCCCACGGTCAAACCGTCCTTTTCCCACAGCACCATCATGGTCAGGTACTGCGGGTAGGTGAGCTCCAGGGCTTGCAACAGCGGTTTGTAGACCTTGGTCATCAGCAGGGAGGTGGAGTACAGGGCAAAGCACAATTGGCTGTCGAGCAGCAGATCGTCGCAATGGCCTTCGGCAGCGCTGGAAGTGGGGCGGTCGGCGTTCATGCTGATCCTTGATTCAATTGAAGCGGGCGAATTTAGCGTCGAGGTGTTTAACGCGCCAGCTAATTCATCATGGCCGTATGGGCGGCTTCTTGAAAGGTTTGAGCCACGGACCACGCCCATAGTTCGTTAAATTACAACTTGAAGCCCTCGGCGATATGGTCGGCCAGGCAGTCGGTGATCGCGTTCTGCGTGCTGTCGTTGCGCAGCAGCATAATGCTCGCCATGGGCAGCTGCGGCAGGCCCTCGGCTTCACCGAGGATGCGCAGGTCCGGGGTAATCAGGCTCTGCAGCTGCGCGGTCACCGCAAGGCCGGCGCTGACCACTGCCATGATCGCCGCCAGGCTGGGGCTGGAGTAGGCGATGCGGTAGGGCTTTTGCCGCGCGTCCAGGGCGTTGCAGGCCCAGATGCGGCAGAAGCAGTCGTTGTTGAACATGGCCAGCGGGATGGGGTTCTGCTCCACGGGGTTGAAGCCGATGGCCTGGGCCCACACGAAGCGTTCGTGGCGCAGCATCTGGCCAATCTCGCTGCCGGGCTCGCGGGTGACGATGGTCAGGTCCAGGTCCTGGCGCTGCATCAGTTGCTTCGAGCTTTCGCAATGCACCTCCACCTGCACCAGCGGGTAGGCCTGGGCGAATTGCGAGAGGATGCCGGGCAGGAAACGCATGGCGTAGTCGTCCGGCGTGCCGATGCGCACCGTGCCGACCATGTGCGGCTCGCGCAGGGTGGTGAACACTTCGCTGTGCAGCTTGAGGATGCGCCGCGCATAGCCCAGCAGGATCTGGCCTTCGGCGGTCAGGCGTACCTGGCGGCCGTCGCGCTCGAACAGCTGGCGCTGGAGGATGTCTTCCTCCAGGCGTTTCATCTGCATGCTCACCGCCGACTGGGTGCGGTTGACGCGCTCGCCGGCACGGGTAAAGCCGCCCTCATCGGCGATGGCGACGAAGGTGCGCAACACCTCTGAGTCGATGCTCTGGTACTGGGACATTCATCAATCTCCGAGATGCGAGGCATAAGAAACATTCGTTGGATTGATCATATGCCCGGCGCGACACTGAGTCATCCCCAACTGGAGGGTCGGATGATGAAAGGTCAAAAGGGTTATGTGCTGGTGATGCGGGTGCCGTTCCACGGCGTGTCGTTCCAGGGCCTGTTGCAGCGTGTGCGGCGCTGGCGGCAGTTGGCCTGGGAGCGCCGGCAACTGGCGGCCATGAGTGACGACATGCTCAAGGACATCGGCATGTCCAGGGCCGACGTCAGTCGCGAGACCGAACGGCCGTTCTGGGATGATCCACTGAAGAAATAAGCGCTGGCGAGGCGCCGGTGCCAGGGCTAACGTAGGGCAGGTTCACAAGGAGTGGTGCATGCCCGACTCATTGTCCATTGCCCAGGCCCGGCGCCTCGCGCTGGCCGCTCAGGGGTTCGCCCCGCGGCCGTTGCGCACGGCGCTGGCGCCTGGGCACCTGCTGAAGATGGTGCAGCGCCTGGGCGTGCTGCAGATCGACTCGGTGAACGCCGTGGTGCGTTCGCATTACCTGCCGCTGTTTTCGCGCCTGGGCGCTTACTCCCACGGCCTGCTTGATGACATGGCCTGGGGCCGTGGGCGCCAGCGCAAGCTGTTCGAATACTGGGGCCACGAAGCCTCGCTGCTGCCCCTGGAGCTTTACCCGGCCATGGCCTGGCGCATGGCCAGGGCTGCCCAGGGCAGGGGCATCTACAAGCAGCTGGCGCGCTTTGGCCTGGAGCAGAAGCCGGTGCTGGCGCGGGTGCTGGAGGCGGTGCGCGAGCAGGGCGCCCTTGGCGCTGGCAGCCTGTCCACCCGCCAGGAGCGCGCCGGGCCCTGGTGGGACTGGAGCGCGGAAAAACATGCGCTGGAATGGCTGTTCGCCGCCGGCGAGCTGACGGTGGCTGGGCGGCGTGGCTTCGAGCGTCTTTATGACTTGCCCGAACGGGTGATCCCGGCGGCGGTGCTGGCAGCGCCTGCGCCCAATCTGGCCCAGGCCCAGCGTCAGCTGTTGCTGCACGCGGCCACCGCTTTGGGCGTGGCCACCGAGAAAGACCTGCGTGATTACTTTCGCCTGGAGCCTGGCGACACTCGCGCGCGCCTGGCCGAGCTGGTGGAAGAGCGCCAGCTGCAGCGTTGCACGGTAGAGGGCTGGTCACAGCCGGCGTACCTGCTGCGTCAGGTGCGCATCCCGCGCCAGGTCACGGCCAGCGCCTTGCTGTCGCCCTTCGATTCGCTGGTGTGGGAGCGCGACCGCACCGAGCGGCTGTTCGATTTTCGCTACCGGCTGGAGATCTACACGCCGTCGCACAAGCGTGTGTACGGCTATTACGTGCTGCCGTTCCTGCACAACGAGCAGATCGTGGCGCGGGTGGACGTGCGGGCGGCACGCGCCACGGGTGAGCTGCGCGTGCTGGCGGTGCACGATGAACAGGGGCGCCTGGACGCCGAAGGCCTGGCGGCCCTGGCCGGGCAGTTGAAAGCGATGGCGGGGTGGCTGGGCCTGGCGTCGGTCACCCTGGAGTGCCAGCGCCACGCCCCGTTCCTGTAGCCGTGGCCTAGCGGCGGACCTGCTTCAGCGTCTCGGCAATCATGAACGCCAGTTCCAGCGACTGGTCGGCGTTCATGCGTGGGTCGCAGTGGGTGTGGTAGCGGTCCGACAGGCCATCTTCGGTGATCGGCCGCGCGCCGCCGATGCATTCGGTGACGTTCTGCCCGGTCATCTCGATATGGATGCCGCCGGCGTAGGTGCCCTCGGCCTCGTGGGCCTGGAAGAACTGCTTCACCTCGCTGAGGATCTGCGCGAAGTCACGGGTCTTGTAGCCGCTGCTGGCCTTGATGGTGTTGCCATGCATGGGGTCGGAACTCCACAGCACCTGGCGGCCCTCGGCCTTCACCGTGCGCAACAGGCGGGGCAGGTGGTCGGCGACCTTGCCTGCGCCCATGCGTGCGATCAGGTTGAGGCGGCCGGGGTCGTTGTCCGGGTTGAGGGCGTCGATCAGGCGGATCAGTTCGTCGGGCTGCATGCTCGGGCCGACCTTGACGCCGATGGGGTTGTTCACCCCGCGCAGGAACTCCACGTGGGCGCCGTCGAGCTGGCGCGTGCGGTCGCCGATCCAGAGCATGTGCGCCGAGCAGTCGTAGTAGTCGTTGGTCAGGCTGTCACGGCGCACGAAGGCTTCTTCGTAGTTGAGCAGCAGCGCCTCGTGGGCGGTGAAGAAGCTGGTTTCGCGCAGTTGCGGCGCGCTGTCCAGGCCGCAGGCACGCATGAACGCCAGGGTTTCGTCGATGCGGTCGGCCAGCTGGTGGTATTTGTGCGCCAGCGCCGATTCGGCGATGAAGTCCAGGTTCCACTTGTGCACCTGGTGCAGGTCGGCGAAACCGCCCTGGGCGAAGGCGCGCAGCAGGTTGAGACTGGCCGTGGACTGGTGGTAGGCCTGCAGCAGGCGCTCCGGGTCGGGGGTGCGGCTTTTCTCGTCGAAGCCGATGCCGTTGACGATGTCGCCGCGGTAGGCGGGCAGGGTGACGCCGTCGATGGTTTCGTCATTGGCCGAACGCGGCTTGGCGAACTGCCCGGCCATGCGCCCCACCTTCACCACCGGGCAGCCGGCGGCAAAGGTCATGACAATGGCCATCTGCAGCAGCACCTTGAAGGTGTCGCGGATCTTCGCCGCCGAGAACTCGGCGAAGCTTTCCGCGCAGTCGCCGCCCTGCAGCAGGAATGCGCGGCCCTGGGTAACCTCGGCGAACTGCCGGCGCAGCTCGCGGGCCTCGCCGGCGAACACCAGCGGCGGGTAGCTGGCCAGGGTCTGCTCCACGTGGGCCAGGCGGCTGGCATCGGGGTAGAAGGGTTGTTGCTGGATCGGCAAGGCGCGCCAGCTGTCGGGGCTCCACGGAAGGCTCATGACAGGCTCTTATGCAAGGTGTTGATAGGTGAGTCGATGGTACCACCGTCACGCCCTGTGGGAGCTGGCTTGCCAGCGAGCTTTTAATGCTCAACAGCTCGCTGGCAAGCCAGCTCCCACAAGGGCCGCTGCTACGGTGTGCGCTGGGCCAATAAATGCGACAATCGCATTTTTCCAGGCTTGATGAGCGCCCGTGGTGCAAGACAACGAACCCGAAGTAACCCGTGAGCGCGTCGAGCGTCTGCTGGCCGAAGTGCATGATCAGTTCGGCATGATCCGTGTGCTGGAAGTGGAGGATTACCGCTTCCTGGAGTTTGGCGATGCCATTGAGCAGAGCTGTGTGTTCACCGCCGACCCCAGCTGGCTGGAGTATGACTACACCCGCGCCATGCTGATTGGCGCGCTGTGCCACGAACAGCCCGAGAGCGCGCTGTTCCTGGGGCTGGGCGCCGGCACCCTGACCCAGGCGTGCCTGAAGTTCCTGCCGCTGGAGGACGTCGAGGCCATCGAGCTGCGCCCCGACGTGCCGCGCCTGGCCATCGAGTACCTGGGCCTGGACGACGACCCGCGGCTGTACATCCGCACCGGCGACGCCATCGAGCTGTTGCCCACCGCGGAGCCGGCGGACCTGATTTTCGTCGACCTGTACACCGACCACGGCCCTGGCGTGGGCCATCTGGCCTGGCGTTTCCTGGAAGACTGCCAGAAGCGCCTGAACCCGGGCGGCTGGCTGGTCATCAACCAGTGGGCGGGCGACGACGGCAAGCCGTTGGGCGCGGCGCTGCTGCGCGGCCTGTACCATCGCCACTACTGGGAGCTGCCGGTGACCGAGGGCAATGTGATCCTGATCATTCCCGCCGAGCTGGACCAGGACCTCGACCTCGACGGCCTGAAAGCCCGCGCCGATGCCCTGGCGCCGCGCCTGGGCTACTCGCTGCAGGCGCTGATCGCGCAGCTGCGCCCGGCCTCCTGAGTCACTGCCCGGTAAAGGTGCCGGGCCGGCGCTCGTGAAACGCCGCCAGGCCTTCGCGGGCGTCGTCGCTGCCCAGCAGCAGGTGCGCCTGGGCGTGCAGGGTGGCGACGCTGGCCGCCTCGCCCTCCAGCACCGCCAGCCGCGCCGACGCCAGGGTGGCCTTGACGCCCAGCGGCGCCTGGGCGGCAATCCGTTCGGCCAGGTGCAGGGCGTTGGGCAGCAGGTCCTCGCTGGCCATCACTTCCTGCACCAGCCCCAGGCGCAGGGCCTCGTGGGCGTCGAACTCGTCACCGGTCAGCAGCCAGCGCATGGCGTTGCCCCAGCCGGCTATCTGTTGCAGGCGCACGGTGGCGCCGCCGAAGGGGAACAGGCCGCGCTGCACTTCCATCTGCGCGAAGCGCGTGTTGCTGGCGCACAGGTTGATGTCGGCGGCCAGCATCAGCTCGATGCCGATGGTCAGGCAATAGCCTTGGGCGGCGACGATCAGCGGTTTGCTCAAGGTCGGCCCCAGGCCCACGCGCCACGGGTCCAGGCCGCCTTCCGGCAGCTTCCAGCCCTGCACGAAGGCGGTGTTCACCGCCGCCAGGTCGAGGCCGGCGCTAAAGTGCTCGCCGTGGCCGTACAGCACCGCGGCGCGGGCGGCGGGCTCGCGCTCGTACTCGCCGTAGGCCAGGCTCAATTGTTCCAGCAGGGGCAGGTCGAAGGCGTTGCGCTTGGCGGCGCGGTCCAGGCCGATCAACATCACGTTGCCACGCAGTTCGCGGCTGACGTGGCCGGGGCAGGGTTGGCTCATATCGGCATCCTCGGGGGCAAGGGGTGAAACGATTAAGCCAGGGCGCCGGGCGCGCAGGTCTCTAGCAAAATAGACGCGCGGCCGATGTTGCGCAAAGCCTGTGACAATCGTGGGTTCAGCCGTCTGATAACGATAAAAAACTCTCACGTGCACGGTGATTTCAGGTATAGTGCGCGCCGGTCTTTAATCAGGCCACGTTTAGGTAGCGCAATCCCCCGAAGACAACTTCGACTGCACGTCCGTTCCGCGGACTCTTCCTAACGTTTCTTTTTTTTCATTCAATCGTTTTCGCAAATCCCCGCCGACAAAGCTGCCAGGGTGACTCTCGAGTCTTACAAGGCATGCGCAGCTTTGGAGCATGGGTCTTTGCGGATGCACTTAGAGGCAGACCCATGACCCAGGAAACCGGCGGCTTCGCCGCTCTCGGACTTAACCCGAACATTGTTGCAGCCGTCATCGCGACTGGCTACGAAGAGCCGTCGGCTATTCAGCAGCAATCGATCCCAATCATCCTGGAAGGTCATGACATGATCGGCCAGGCGCAGACTGGTACCGGTAAAACCGCTGCCTTCGCACTGCCGATTCTGAATCGCATCGACCCGAGCAAGCGCGAGCCGCAAGCCCTGATCCTGGCGCCAACCCGTGAGTTGGCGCTGCAAGTAGCCACTGCATTCGAAACCTACGCCAAGCAGATGCCTGGCGTAACCGTAGTGGCCGTGTATGGCGGTGCCCCGATGGGCCCGCAACTGAAAGCTATCCGCAACGGCGCGCAAATCGTCGTGGCAACCCCTGGCCGTCTGTGCGACCACCTGCGTCGTGACGAGAAGGTCCTGGCCACCGTGAACCACCTGGTTCTCGACGAAGCCGACGAAATGCTCAAGCTGGGCTTCATGGACGACCTGGAAGTCATCTTCAAGGCCATGCCCGAGTCGCGTCAGACCGTACTGTTCTCGGCTACCCTGCCGCAGTCGATCCGCGCAATCGCCGAGCGTCACCTGAAAGACCCGAAACACGTCAAGATCCAGAGCAAGACCCAGACCGTTACCGCGATCGAGCAGGCTCACCTGCTGGTTCACGCTGACCAGAAGACTTCCGCTGTCCTGCGCCTGCTGGAAGTGGAAGAGTTCGACGCCCTGATCGCCTTCGTGCGTACCAAGCAAGCCACCCTGGACCTGGCCAGCGCCCTTGAAGCCAAAGGCTACAAGGCTGCCGCCCTGAACGGCGACATTGCCCAGAACCAGCGTGAGCGCGTCATCGACTCGCTGAAGGATGGCCGCCTGGACATCGTCGTCGCTACCGACGTCGCTGCCCGTGGCCTGGACGTACCGCGCATCACTCACGTGTTCAACGTCGACATGCCGTACGACCCAGAGTCCTACGTTCACCGTATCGGCCGTACTGGCCGTGCCGGTCGCGAAGGCCGTGCCCTGCTGCTGGTCACCCCGCGTGAGCGCCGCATGCTGCAGGTTATCGAGCGTGTAACTGGCCAGAAGGTTGCCGAAGTTCGCCTGCCGAACGCCCAGGCTGTGCTTGATGCCCGCATCAAGAAGCTGACCAACGGCCTGGCGCCGCTGGTTGCCGACGCAGAAGCCACCCATGGCGACCTGCTGGACCGCCTGACCGCTGACATCGGCTGCACTCCACGTGCCCTGGCCGCTGCCCTGCTGCGCAAGGCCACCAATGGCCAGGCGCTGACCCTGGAAGCGGTAGAGCGCGAGCAGCCACTGGTGCCGACCAGCGCGCCGCGTGAGCGTACCGGTGGTGACCGTCCTGAGCGTGGTGACCGCGAGCGTCGCGCGCCAATGCCTCTGGGCGAAGGCCGTGCACGCTGCCGTACTGCCCTGGGTGCTCGCGACGGTATCGCCGCGAAGAACCTGCTGGGCGCTATCCTCAACGAAGGCGGCCTGGCCCGCGAAGCGATCGGCCGTATCCAGGTACGCGACAGCTTCAGCCTGGTCGAGCTGCCTGAGGAAGGTCTGGAGAAGCTGCTGGCCAAGCTCAAGGACACTCGCGTTGCCGGCAAGCAGCTGAAGCTGCGTCGCTATCGCGAAGACTGATCCTGCCTTGCGGCTGATCTGAAATGAAAAATCCCCGGCCTGGTGCCGGGGATTTTTTTTGCCTGCGTGTGGGGCGGGACGCGGCCTGCGGCCGCTGCTACAGAGGCCCTGCGTAGCAGCTGCCGCCAGGCGGCGTCTGTCAATCGAAGCGATAGATATCCATGCCGAGCGCGCCCAGGGTCCAGCCCGCGTGGGCCAGGCCGAAGGTGTCGCCTGCGCCGCGGGCGAAGTACAGCGGCAACAAGTGCTCGTCGCTGGGGTGGTTCTTCGCCGCAAAGGGCGCTTGCTGGCGGTAGTCGAACAGCGCGGCCTGGTCATCGGCCTGCAGTTTTTCCAGCATCCAGTCGCGGAAGGCCTTGGCCCACGGCGTGGCGCTTTCCGGGCCGGCGTGCCAGTCCAGTTCGCGCAGGTTGTGGGTGATACTGCCCGAGCCGATCAGCAGCACGCCTTCGCCGCGCAAGCCGGCCAGGGCCTGGCCCACCAGGTGTTGCAACTGCGGCCCCAGGCGGCTGGGCAGCGACACCTGCACCACCGGAATGTCGGCCGCCGGGTACATCAGCGACAACGGCACCCAGGCGCCGTGGTCGAACGGCCGTTGTGGGTCCAGGCGCGCCGGCAGGCCGGCGTCGGTCAGGCGCTGGGCAATGTCCGCGGCCAGGGCGGGTTCGCCGGGCGCCGGGTACTGCACGGCAAACAGCTCGGGCGGGAAGCCGCCGAAGTCGTGCCAGGTTTCCGGGGCCGGGCTGCTGGCCACCAGCAGCTCGCGGCTTTCCCAGTGCGCCGACACCACCACGATGGCTTTTGGGCGCGGCAGTTCGGCGGCCAGCCTGGCAAGTGCCGGGCCGCTGGCGCCGGGCTGCAGGGCGAGCATGGGCGAACCGTGGGAGATGAACAGGCTGGGCAGCATGATTGAAGTCCTGAGCGTTGAGATGGGATTATCATCGGCCAGTGATTGATCTAAATCTAATATAAGTTTTAGTGCCGTTTGATCGAATTGATGGGGTAAAGCATGCAGGCTGATTTTTGGCAGGAGCGCTGGCAGCGCAACCAGATCGGTTTTCACCAGGCGCAGGTCAACCCGTACCTGCAGCGCCATTGGCCGGCCCTGGGCGTTGCGCCTGGCGCCCAGGTGCTGGTGCCCTTGTGCGGCAAGAGCCTGGACCTGGCGTGGCTGGCGGGGCAGGGCGTGCGGGTGCTGGGCGTGGAGCTGGCGGAGAAGGCCGTGCAGGCATTTTTCCATGAGCGGCAGCTGCAACCCCAAGTACACGCCGAGGGCGCGTTCACGCGCTACCAGGCGGGTGATGTGCAGCTGTGGTGCGGGGATTTTTTCGCGCTGACGGCGCAGGACGTGGCCGGTTGTACGGCGCTGTACGACCGCGCTGCGCTGATTGCCTTGCCGCCGGAGATGCGTCGCCGCTACGTGCAGCACCTGACGGCGATTCTGCCCAAAGGCTGCGCGGGGCTGCTGGTGACGCTGGATTACGACCAGGACGTGCTCCCCGGGCCGCCGTTCGCGGTGCCGGATGATGAAGTGCAGGCGTTGTGGGGCGGTCAGTGGCAGGTCGAGCAGCTGGAGTGCCGGGACATCCTGGGGGAGGGCGGCAAGTTCGTCGATGCCGGCGCCCAGCGCCTGCACGAGCGCGCCTACCACCTCACCTCGTAGCCGCTGCCGCAGGCTGCGCTGGCCCTTGTGTACGCTGGAGATCTCCAGTGTGGCTCAGGGCCAGCGCAGCCTACGGCAGCGGCTACAGGTGGTGTTGCGCCTCCATCAACCGCGGCGGCGCAGCGCCTCGATGCGGTCTTCCAGCGGTGGGTGGCTCATGAACAGGCCAGCCAGGCCGTGCTTGAGGCCGCCGTTGATGCCGAAGGCGGTCAGGGTGTCAGGCATGTGCACTGGCACGCCCTGTTCCGAGCGCAGGCGCTGCAGGGCGCCGATCATCGCCCCGGTGCCCGCCAGGCGAGCGCCGGCTTCGTCGGCGCGGAATTCACGCTTGCGCGAGAACCACATGACGATGACGCTGGCCAGGATACCCAGCACCAGTTCGGCGAAGATGGTCGCGATGTAGTAGGCCATGCCCTGGCCTTCCTCGTTCTTGAAAATGACCTTGTCGACGAAGTTGCCGATGATGCGCGCGAAGAACATCACGAAGGTGTTCACCACGCCCTGCACCAGCGCCAGGGTGACCATGTCGCCGTTGGCCACGTGGCCGATCTCGTGGGCCAGCACCGCTTTCACCTCGTCGGGCGAGAAGCGCTCCAGCAGGCCCTGGCTGACCGCCACCAGGGCATCGTTCTTGTTCCAGCCGGTGGCGAAGGCGTTGGCCTCGTAGGCCGGGAAGATGCCCACCTCGGGCATCTTGATGCCGGCCTCGCGGGACAGCTGTTCAACGGTCGCCAGCAGCCACTGTTCGTGGCGGGTGCGTGGCTGGCTGATGATTTGCGTGCTGGTGCTCATTTTCGCCATCCACTTGGAGATGAACAGCGAGAACAGCGAGCCGGCGAAGCCGAACACGGCGCAGAAGACCAGCAGTTGTTTGAGGTTCAGATCCACGCCGTTGGCTGCCATGAACCCGTTGAAGCCAAAAAGGCTCAGGGTGATGCTGGCAATCAGCACGACCGCAAGGTTGGTGGCTAGAAACAGCAAGATGCGCATCATGGTTGTTACGTACTCCTAACGGAAGAAATTGTCGCGTTGACGGGTATATAAGGGGAGGGCCCCGGCGATTCAACAACGCGACTATTTCAAACTGTGTCACAACCATGATTCTAGACAGCAGGGCGCTACCGCCGTGGGGTGGCGGGATCAGTGGTTGTTCGGAGAAGTGTTACCAAATGCGTAGCAGCTGCCGCCAGGCTGCGTCAGGGCTCCACGGGGTGGGGCTGACGCAGCCTGGCGGCAGCTGCTACGGGGGGGTATTACTGCTTGTAGTTCTTCAGGAAGCCGCCGATGCGGCCGATGGCCTGTTCCAGGTCGTCGACGCGCGGCAGGGTGACCACGCGGAAGTGGTCAGGCCATGGCCAGTTGAATGCGGTGCCCTGCACCACCAGCAGTTTTTCCGACAGCAGCAGGTCCAGCACGAACTTCTCGTCGTTGTGGATCGGGCACACTTTCGGGTCGATGCGCGGGAACGCGTACAGCGCGCCCATGGGCTTCACGCAGCTCACGCCAGGAATGTCGTTGAGCAGTTCCCAGGTGCGGTTGCGCTGCTCCAGCAGGCGGCCGTTGGGCAGTACCAGATCGTTGATGCTCTGGTAGCCGCCCAGGGCGGTCTGGATGGCGTGTTGGCTCGGCACGTTGGCGCACAGGCGCATGTTGGCCAGGATGTCGATGCCTTCGATGTAGCTCTGGGCGTTGTGCTTGGGCCCGGAGATGGCGATCCAGCCGGAACGGAAGCCGGCCACGCGGTAGGACTTGGACAGGCCGTTGAAGGTCAGGCACAGCAGGTCCGGGGCCAGCGAAGCGGTGCACACGTGCACGGCGTCGTCGTAGAGGATCTTGTCGTAGATCTCGTCGGAGAACACCACCAGGTTGTGCTGGCGGGCGATTTCCAGCATGCCCAGCAGCACTTCCTTCGAATACACCGCGCCGGTGGGGTTGTTCGGGTTGATGATCACCATGGCCTTGGTGTTGGGGGTGATCTTGGCCTTGATGTCGTCCAGGTCAGGCCACCAGTTGGCCTGCTCGTCGCACAGGTAGTGCACGGCGTGGCCGCCGGCCAGGCTCACCGAGGCGGTCCACAGCGGGTAGTCAGGCGCCGGTACCAGCACCTCGTCGCCGTTGTTGAGCAGGGCCTGCAGGGCCATCACGATCAGCTCGGAGACGCCGTTGCCCAGGTAGATGTCCTCGATGCCGATGCCTTCCACCTGCTTCTGCTGGTAGTACTGCATCACGGCCTTGCGCGCGCTGAACAGGCCCTTGGAGTCGCTGTACCCTTGGGCGGTGGGCAGGTTGCGGATCACGTCCTGGAGGATTTCGTCCGGCGCCTCGAAGCCAAACGGCGCCGGGTTGCCGATGTTCAGCTTGAGGATGCGGTGGCCTTCCTCCTCCAGGCGTTTGGCGTGCTTGAGCACCGGCCCGCGAATGTCATAGCAGACGTTGGCGAGCTTGTTCGATTTGCTGACCTGCATGATGGAATCCCAAGGAAAAAAAGTGCCGCGAGATGGCGCGGTGAAAATGAAATTGAATGCGCCTGGCGTGGGTGACAGACTGGGGTCTGAACAAGGCGCAATCATACGTGCCACCCGATCCCCGGAAAAGGGACAGATCGGGGTTTTTCAGCTGCCGAGGTAACCCGATGACCAAGTTCACCAAGACCGAGGAAGAATGGAAGGCGATGCTCGACCCCGAGCAATACAACGTCTGCCGCCTCAAGGCCACCGAACGCCCGTTCACGGGCAAGTACAACAGCACCAAGACCGATGGCGTGTACCATTGCGTGTGCTGTAATGCCGCACTGTTCGATTCGACCACCAAGTTCGATTCCGGTTGCGGCTGGCCGAGCTTCTACGCGCCGATCGAAGACAGTGCGATGATCGAGATCCGTGACACCAGCCACGGCATGATCCGCACCGAAGTCACCTGCGCGACCTGCGACGCCCACCTGGGCCATGTGTTCCCCGACGGCCCGCCGCCGACCGGCCTGCGCTACTGCATCAACTCGGTGTGCCTGGACCTGGTACCCCGCGAGTAACAATTCCCGTAGCAGCGGCCCCAGGCCGCGTCCCAGGCGCCGCGCACCCTCGGCCAGGACGCGGCCTTCGGCGGATGGCCGCCCCGCCGATGCTACGGGAGTTTATTTGAATTGTGTGCAATTGAATTGCACGCTATGGTTATCCTTCCACCCACGGAGGACCTGCCATGAGCGACGCCCTGCTGAACATTCCTTGCGCCACCATCACCGGTGAGCAGAAAACCCTGGCCGATTTCGCCGGCAAGGCCATCCTGGTGGTCAACACCGCCAGCAAGTGCGGCTTCACCCCGCAATACAAGGGGCTGGAGCAGCTGTGGCAGGACTACAAGGACCAGGGCCTGGTGGTGCTGGGCTTTCCCTGCAACCAGTTCGGCAAGCAGGAGCCTGGCAGTGAAGACCAGATCTCGCAGTTCTGCGAGCTGAACTTCGGCGTTACCTTTCCTTTATTCAAGAAGATCGACGTCAATGGCGCCCACGCCCACCCGCTGTTCGTACAGCTGAAAAAGCGCGCGCCGGGCCTGCTGGGGTCCCAGGGCATCAAGTGGAACTTCACCAAGTTCCTGATTGGCAAGGACGGCAAGCTGGTCAAGCGCTTCGGCCCCACCACCAAGCCCCAGGAGCTGGACGGCGAGATCCAAGCGCTGCTGAAATGACCGGCCTGCTGCTGGACGACCAGTTGTGTTTCAAGCTGTATGCCGCCTCCCGCGCCGTGACCCGTGGCTACAAGCCGATGCTCGACGCCCTGGGCCTCACCTACCCGCAGTACCTGGCCATGCTGGTGCTGTGGGAGTGGCACGCCAGCGCGCCGGAACAGCCCACGGTGAAGGCTTTGGGCGAGCGGCTGATGCTGGATTCAGGCACCCTCACGCCGTTGCTCAAGCGCATCGAACAGCTGGGCCTGGTAGTGCGCCGGCGTGCCGTGCACGACGAACGTGAAGTGCACCTGGGCCTGACCGATCAGGGCTTGGCGCTGCGCGACCAGGCCGCTGCATTGCGCGAGCGGCTGATTTGCGCCAGTGGGCTGGACCTCAACCAGCTGCAGCCCTTGCAGCAGGGGCTGGAGCACCTGCTGGCGCAGCTCACGGCGCGAGGTTGAGTGGGATCCAGTGGTCGATCAGGGTGATCAGCTCTTCGCGACGGAACGGCTTGGCCAGGTAATCGCTCATGCCCGCCGCACGGCAGCGCTCGCGCTCCTCGGGCATGGCGTTGGCGGTCAGCGCCACGATGGGTAGCTGCGGCCAGCGCCCGCTCTGGCGGATGCGCCGGCTGGCCTCGTAGCCGTCCATTACCGGCATGTTGCAGTCCATCAGCACCAGGTCGTATTCCTTGTCTTCCAGTGCCGCCAGGGCCTCGCCACCGTGGGCGGCCACCGTCACCTCGCAGCCCAGCTTGCTGAGCATGCCCTTGGCCACCAGCTGGTTCACCGGGTTGTCCTCCACCAGCAGGATGCGCGCGCGGCGGGGCAGCGCCTCGCCGCGCTCCAGCGCCAGTTGCTGGCTGGGCTCGTCACCCAGCAGGGTGCGCCGCAGGGTCTGGTACAGGGCGTTGCGCGCCAGTGGCCGGGCCTGTTGTTGCAGCGGGCTGAGGGCCGTGGCCTGTTCGCTGGGCAGGAAGTTGCCGTAGGCGGTCACCAGCAGGATCGGCGCGGTAATGGCCGGGCGCAGGCCGAACAGGCAGTCCAGGCAGTCGGTAATCAGCAGGTCGGGGTTCAGGCCTTCCAGCGGCGCGTCGGTGCTCAGCCGCTGGTAGTCCAGGCCCCAACCAGGCAGCAGGCTTTGCAGCAGCTCGGCGAGGCCGCTGCTGGCCGGGCTGATGGCAATGACCTTGCCCTTCAATAAAGGCGGGGCGACGGCCGGCGTATGGGTCAGCAGTGGCAGGTCGGCGCTGAAGCGACTGCCGAAACCGGCCTCGGAGCTGATGCTCAGGCGCCCCTGCATGGCCTCGCACAGGTTGTTGGTGAGTGCCAGGCCCAGGCCGGTGCCGCCATATTGGCGGGTGATGCCGGCGCCGGCCTGGGTAAACGGCTGGAAGATCTTGACCTGGGCTTCCTGGGGAATGCCGATGCCGGTGTCGCACACCTCGATGCTGACGCCACCGGGGTAGGTGCTCAGGCGCACATCCACGCGGCCGAAGCGGGTGAACTTCAGGGCGTTGGACAGCAGGTTGCTGACGATCTGTCGCACCCGGGTGGGGTCGCCCAGCACCATGGCGGGGAACCGGGGGTCGATCAGGCAGGCCAGCTCGACGCTGGGCGCAGCGTTCTGCGACAGCAGGTTGGCGGTGTCTTCCACCAGCGCGCCGAGGTCGAAGGGAATGCGTTCCAGCTCCAGTTGGCCTGCGTCGAATTTCGACAGGTCGAGAATGTCGTTCAACAGTTCCACCAGCACCTTGCCCGAGTCATGGGCGATGGACAGCTGCTGGCGCTGCTCGGCGTTCAGCGGGCTGTCCAGCGACAGCGCGATCATGCCCAGCAGGCCGTTGAGCGGGGTGCGGATCTCATGGCTCATGTTGGCCAGGAACGCCGCCCGGGCCTGGGCCATTTCCATGGCCGTGCGCCGGGCGTTCTCCAGCTCTTCGTTGGACAGGCTCAGGCGGATGTTGCTGGCCTTGAGCTCGGTGGTGCGCGCCGAAACGATGTTCTCCAGCTCGGCCAGGTAGTCGGTAAGGCGGTTTTCGGCCGTGCGCCGTTGCTGGATCTCGGTGCTCATACTGACGAACTGCTGGTTGGCCGCACGCACCAGCACGCCGATTTCATCGTTCTCGTGGCCAGGCGGGTAGTCGAGCTTGGTAGGCTTGGCCGCGTGGGGGTTGGAGTTGCTCAGGGCGCTGATCACCCGCACCAGCGGCTTGGTCAGCATGGTGTAGAACAACGCCAGCATGATGGCCGCCAGCAGCAGGCTGCGCAGGAAGCCGGAGAACAGGGTGATCTCGGCGCGGCGCAGGAAGCGCGTGCCGAAGGCCAGGGTGTCGACGTCCAGGTGCAGGGTGCCCAGGCGCTCGGTGGGCATGTGGCTGAGGAACAGCGCGTCGTCGTAGGTACGGCGCTCGCCGAACAGGAAGTCGCTGACGAAGCGGTAGCGGCTTTCCAGGCGCGGCCGGCTGACGTTGGCCAGCACGGTATTGTTGTTGTCGGACAGGCGTGCGCCGACAATGGATTCGGAATGCAGCAGCCCTGCGGCCAGTTCCTTGGCCAGCTCGGCGTCGATGTTGTAGGCGATGCGTGAAGCGGGGTTGTGGCTGATCTCGAGCAGCGAGACCATTTCGCGGTTGATGGCCGCGTCGACGTTGGCATAATCGATGCCGATCTGCACAATGCTCAGCAATGTCCCGATAATGAAACCGACCACTACTGTCAGTCGAGCCTGCTTGTATGACAGTCTGTGGGTGAACTTTATATCCATATATACCGGGCCAAGGGTTCGTTCCGTGCGCGCTGGGCAAGCATAGCTGATGTCGTGTCCTTATCGGCGCTGTGATTTCAGTATATCGACAGCGTCCGCGCGCGTTTTACTGTGAAAATGTGCAAAGGAGAAGTCATGGATTCGCGTCTGGAGGCATTCCTGCAACGCGCCGAATCGGTGCTGGCGCGTTTGGAGCCGTTGTTGCCCGCCGTGCGCCCGGCGCTCGACTGGGAACAATGCCTGGCCGCGCGCTGGCAGCGCGACGGCCGCACGGGCTATTTGCTGCCGTTGCAGGTCAGCCTGAGCACGCGGCTCACCGACCTGATCGGCGTGGACCGCCAGCGCGACCAGCTGGGTGGCAATACCCGCCAGTTCCTCCAGGGCTTGCCGGCCAACCACGCCTTACTGTGGGGCTCGCGGGGCACCGGCAAGTCGTCGCTGGTGCGCGCGCTGCTGGCTGAGTACGCGGGGCAGGGGCTGCGGCTGATCGAAATCGAGCGCGACCATTTGGCCGACCTGCCGCGCGTGGTGGAGCAACTGGCGGGCCTGCCCCAGCGCTTCGTGCTGTTCTGCGACGATTTGTCATTCGAGGCGGGGGAGGGTGATTACCGTATCCTCAAGAGCGTGCTCGACGGTTCACTGGAGTCGGCACCGGACAACGTGCTGCTGTACGCTACCTCCAACCGCCGGCACCTGGTGCCGGAGAAGGAGAGCGACAACGCCCACTGGCAAAACGTCGATGGCGAGATCCACCCCAGCGAGGCGGTGGAAGACAAGATCGCCCTGTCGGACCGGTTTGGCCTGTGGTTGTCGTTCTACCCGTTCAGCCAGGAGCATTATCTCAACGTGGTCGAGCACTGGATCGGCGAATTCGCCCGCCAGGCCGGCCTGCAGTGGCAGCGCACCGCGGAGCTGGACATCCTGGCGGCACGCTGGGCCACCGGCCGTGGCAACCGCAATGGCCGCTGCGCCTATCAATTTGCCCGTTACTGGGTAGGTCTCACATTACTGGAGCAACCGCAATGATCGATTTGAACAGCACCGGCCAGGGCCTCGAAGGCTACGCGATGCTGACCGCGCAACTGGAATCGCTGCTCGCCGACGAGCGCGACTTCATTGCCAACGCCTCGCAGTTCTCGGCGTTCCTCTACAACTATGTGGACGACCTGAACTGGGCCGGCTTCTATATCAACCGCAATGAAGAGCTGGTGCTGGGGCCGTTCCAGGGCCAGGTGGCCTGCGTGCGCATTCCGTTCAGCAAGGGGGTGTGCGGCGCCGCGGCGGCCACCCGCCAGACCCAGCGCGTGGAAGACGTGCACGCGTTCCCCGGCCATATCGCCTGCGACAGTGCCTCGAACAGTGAGCTGGTGATTCCGCTGGTGAAGGATGGCCGCCTGATTGGCGTGCTGGACCTGGACAGCCCCAAGCTGGCGCGCTTCAGCGAAGCGGACCAGGCGGGGATGGAAAAGATGGTGGAGATTTTCCTGCGTTCCACCGATTGCTGATATTTCATTGCCCCCATCGCGACCAAGGTCGGCTCCTGCGTGGTAGGAGCCGACCTTGGTCGCGATGGGGTGATGCCGATCAATCGTAGATAACTTTCTTCTTCCACTCGGGCTCGACTTCCTTCAGCCCCTCGGTCAATTCGTTGTGGTCGTCTTCGCTCGGTGCGGTGCTGTCCAGCACCAGGGCGTTGGCCCGCGCCAGCAACTTCTCCATGTACTTGAGCTGTTCCTGGTAAACCGCGGGCTCCGGCTGCTTGCGCAGGTATTGGGCGCCGCGCTCGAACGCCAGGCGCGCCTGGCCCGGTTGTTCGGCCTGCAGCGCCGCCTGCCCCAGGTTGTTGAAGAACTCGATGTGCAGCAGCACCAATATATGACGAATCTCGCGGATCCAGTGCTTGGCCTCGTTGGCCGGCAGGAAGCCGTCCTGGGCCGCGCGGGTCACCTGGGCGTGCAGGGCTTCGAGCAGGAAACGCACGTCCTTGGCCTTGACCTCGGTCTGGATAGGGATAGGTGCATTCTTTACAGCAATGCCTTCGCCCTTGGCGATTTCCGCTTCCAGTTCCACCAGGCGCGCCTTGATGGCGGCGTTGCCCTTGTCCTGGGCCAGGATGCGTTGGTTGAGGTTGAGTTCCAGGCGGGTCAGCAGCAGCTTCAATGCCGGTGTCATGAATTGCCCGGGGAAGGTCTCGGTGATCTCGCCACAGCGGCGCAAGCGGTCGGCCAGCTCATGCTTGAGCTTGGTCTTCTCCAGCTTGTTGGTCTCCACCACGTTATTGAGATAACCGATGGCGATCAATGCAACGATCCCCGCTACTATAATCAGGGTGATCATGAGTGGTGTCACCGTGTAAGCCTCGTCAGATTGTCGTCCATTTGAGTGTAGTGGCTAAGCCACGGCCCGGATAGAGGCTATCGCCTGAAGGCCGCCACGCCGGGCCGGCGAACGCCGCTCCCGGTCAGGCTATCGGCAGGGAAGTCATTGATTTAAATAAATTTATCATTGGGGGTTGACGACTTCCCAAACCACCCCTAGAATGCGCGCCACTTGCAGCGTAAAGCACACAGCGAAACGCAGCAGGGAGTGAATGTTGTAGTGTGTCCCCTTCGTCTAGTGGCCTAGGACACCGCCCTTTCACGGCGGTAACAGGGGTTCGAGTCCCCTAGGGGACGCCAATGCGGGAATAGCTCAGTTGGTAGAGCACGACCTTGCCAAGGTCGGGGTCGCGAGTTCGAGTCTCGTTTCCCGCTCCATTTTTAAACAGCTTCGCTTTCGGGCGGGGTTGAGTGAAACCAGAACCAAGCCTCAGGGTGCGGATCTGGGCACCGAAACACACACCATGTGTTCCGGGCAGCGTGTCCCCTTCGTCTAGTGGCCTAGGACACCGCCCTTTCACGGCGGTAACAGGGGTTCGAGTCCCCTAGGGGACGCCATTTGCGGGAATAGCTCAGTTGGTAGAGCACGACCTTGCCAAGGTCGGGGTCGCGAGTTCGAGTCTCGTTTCCCGCTCCATATTCATCAAGAACGCCGCTCATTGAGCGGCGTTTTTGTTTGTGCGAAAAAATAGTCATTGTTATGGGCGGACCGTAGCCGCTGCCGAAGGCTGCGTCCCGGACGCGTCAGGTTCACCGTCCGCGCCCGAGACGCAGCCTTCGGCAGCTGCTACGGGGGCCTTTAACCGGCTATTTCGCTAACCCTGTGAAAAAAAACGATTTTTTTGAAAAAAGTGCTTGCCAAGATCTTCAAATAGCTTCAAAATCTGCCCCATCGAAACGCTGATGAACATCAACGGTTCGGACAAGATGGCTGATACACGAAGTTGTCTTCTGCGGGAATAGCTCAGTTGGTAGAGCACGACCTTGCCAAGGTCGGGGTCGCGAGTTCGAGTCTCGTTTCCCGCTCCAAATTAAATCAAGAACGCCGCTCACTGAGCGGCGTTTTTGTTTGCCTCGAGAAAATATCGCCATCGCAGGCAAAAAAAAGCCGCTCATCGAGCGGCTTTTTCGTGAGCGGTGGCAATCAGTGCTTGCTGCTGTCCTGCAGCGACAGGGCCAGCAATTGCTTCTCCTGGTTCCAGTCGAACGGTTCCTCGTTCTCCTCCGCTTCGAAGCGGCGCTCTTCCAGGGCCTGGTACAGGTCGATCTCTTCGTCGGGCATGTAGTGCAGGCAGTCGCCGCCGAAGAACCACAGCAGGTCGCGGGGGATCAGGTGGGCGATCTGCGGGTAGCGCTGGATGATCTGGCACATCAGGTCCTGGCCCAGGTAGGCGCTGGCGACCGGGTCGATAGGCAGTTCCATGCGCAGTTCGTCGTAGCGCTCCAGGAACAGGGCGTGGCTTTCGTCGGGTACCTGTTCGGCTTCACCCAGGGCGACCAGGATGCCGCGCAGGTGATCGAGCAGCACAAGCTGGTGGTCGATGTAGGGGGTGGCCATGTTGAAGGTCCTCTTGGGTAAAACGGGCGCGGGAGTATACGCGCCCGGGAGGAGGTGTGTCATCGAACCAGGCCGTCGCCCGGCTTGAGTTGCGCCTTGTCGAAATCGTCCACGTCGATGACCTTGCGCCGCGCGACTTCGGCCTGGCGCAGGGTCTCGGCTTCGCCTGCCTGCAGCACGCCGGCCTGCAGGGCCGCGTCTATCAGGGTTTCTTCCGGGGCAGGGGTGAACTGGCCGGCCTTGTAGGCGGTGTGCAGTTTTTTCTGCAAGGGGCGGCTGGCGGCCAGCAGGTCGCAGGCCGTTTGCAGCGCGGCCACCGGGTCGCCCTCGGCGGTGGGGCGGTAGCAACCCGCTAGCAGTTCTTCCAGCGCCGGGTCACCCTTGGCGCGGCCGATCACTTCGGCCACTTCGGCGTCCAGGCGGTCGGAAGGCCCGGTGTGGCGGCGGCCGAACGGGAACACCACCACGCGCAGCAGGCAGCCCAGAATACGGCTGGGGAAATTCTTCAGCAGCTCATCCAGCGCCCGCTCGGCCTGGCCCAGGCTTTCTTCCATGGCCCAGTGCAACAGTGGTTGCAGGTATTCCGGCGAGCCTTGGTCGTGGTAGCGCTTGAGCGCCGCCGAGCCCAGGTAGAGATTGCTGAGCACGTCGCCCAGGCGCGCCGACAGGCGTTCCCGGCGTTTGAGCTCGCCGCCCAGCAGCATCATGCTCAGGTCGGCCAGCAGGGCAAAGGCGGCGGCCTGGCGGTTCAGTGCGCGGAAATAGCCCTGGCTGATGGCGTCGCCGGGGGCGTGCTCGAAATGCCCCAGGCCCAGGTTGAGCACCCAGGTGCTGGCCGCGTTGCCGATGGCGAAGCCGATGTGCTTGAGCAGCAGGGCGTCGAACTCCACCAGTGCCTGGGCCTTGTCTTCGCGGGCGGCCAGGGCCATTTCCTTGAGGACGAAGGGGTGGCAGCGAATGGCGCCCTGGCCGAAGATCATCAGGTTGCGCGAAAGGATGTTGGCGCCTTCCACGGTGATGAAGATGGGCGCCCCTTGCCAGTTGCGGCCCAGGTAGTTGTTGGGCCCCATGATGATGCCCTTGCCGCCGTGCACGTCCATGGCGTGGCTGATGCATTCGCGGCCACGCTCGGTGAGGTGGTACTTGAGGATCGCCGACAATACCGAAGGTTTTTCCCCAAGATCCACGGCGTTCGCCGTCAGCATGCGCGCCGCGTCCATCAGCCAGGCGTTGCCGCCGATGCGCGCCATGGCAGCCTGGATACCCTCGAAAGCAGACAGCGGCACGTTGAACTGTTCGCGCACCTGGGTGTACTGGCCCGTGACCAGGCTGGTGTATTTGGCCGCACCGGTGCCCACTGCCGGCAGTGAGATGGAGCGGCCCACCGATAGGCAGTTCATCAGCATCATCCAGCCCTTGCCGAGCATGGCCTGGCCGCCGATCAGGTAGTCCAGCGGCACGAACACGTCCTTGCCGGCGTTGGGGCCGTTCATGAAGGCGGCGCCCAGGGGCAGGTGGCGGCGGCCGATGGTGACGCCGGGCGTGTCGGTGGGAATCAGCGCCAGGGTGATGCCCAGGTCCGTCTCTTCACCCAGCAGGTGGTCGGGGTCGTGGGCCTTGAAGGCCAGGCCCAGCAGGGTCGCGACCGGCCCCAACGTGATGTAGCGCTTTTCCCAGTTCAGGCGCAGGCCGATGACTTCCTCGCCCTGCCATTGCCCTTTGCAGATGACCCCGGTGTCAGGCATGGCGCCGGCGTCGGAGCCGGCCAGCGGGCCGGTGAGGGCGAAGCAGGGGATGTCGTCACCGCGGGCCAGGCGCGGCAGGTAATGGTTGCGTTGTTCGTCGGTGCCGTAGTGCAGCAGCAGCTCGGCCGGGCCCAGGGAGTTGGGGACCATGACCGTGGACGCCAGGTCGCCGCTGCGGGTGGCCAGTTTCATCGCCACCTGGGAGTGGGCGTAGGCGGAGAAGCCCTTGCCGCCGTACTCCTTGGGAATGATCAGGGCGAAGAAGCCGTGTTCCTTTATATGTGCCCAGGCTTCGGGCGGCAGGTCGAGGTCCTGGCCGATCTGCCAGTCGCTGACCATGGCACACAGCGCTTCGGTAGGGCCGTCGATGAAGGCCTGTTCCTCGGCGGTCAGCTGCGCCTTGGGGTAGCCCAGCAGGGTGTGCCAGTCGGGGCGACCGCTGAACAGCTGGCCATCCCACCACACGGTGCCGGCGTCGATGGCTTCGCGCTCGGTCTGCGACATGGGCGGCAGCGTGCGCTGGAACCAATTGAAAAGGGGGGCGGTGAACAGCTTGCGGCGCAGGTCGGGCAACAGCAGGGGCAGGGCGCTGGCAATGAGCAGCACCCAGAATATCGCCAGCAGCCAGCCCGGCGCGTGGCTGAACATGCCCATGGCCAGCAGGTATACGGCAATAATGCCCAGGGCAGGCAGGGGCGCCACGCGCCGATGGAACAGCCAGGCCTTGCCGACGACCAGTACCACGATCCACAACAACAGCATATTCAGTCCTCCATGATGACGGGGCGGCGCACTGAGGAAGCGTAGACCGCTTGCCAGACTAGTGACCCCCGCATTGCCGGGGAGTTCGTTGCCAGCTGTTGCCGCCACGGGGTGGAAAAAATCATGGGGGGCGCTCGCCGACCGGTAGTAGACTCCTCGGACTATTCAGCCGGGAGACACAGAATGCTCAAGGTGTGGGGACGCAAGAACTCGTCCAACGTGCGCAAGGTGCTGTGGTGCGCAGAAGAATTGCAGCTGCCGTACCAGGCCATCGATGCCGGTGGCGCGTTTGGCCTGGTCAACGAGGCGGAGTACCGCAGCAAGAACCCCAATGGCCGGGTGCCGATGATCGAGGATGGCGAGCTGGTGCTGTGGGAGTCCAACGCCATTGTTCGCTACCTGTGCGCGCAGTATGGCGGTGAATCGACGTGGTTCAACGCCGATCCCGCCGCGCGCGCCAGCGCCGACAAGTGGATGGACTGGACCACCTCGACCCTGGCCGACCCCTTCAAGCCGCTGTTCTGGGGCGTGCTGCGCACCCCTGCCGAGCAGCAGGACTGGGTGCAGATCAACGCCGCGTTCAAGGCCGTGGTCGAGGTGCTGGCCGTGGCGAACGAGGCGCTGGCGCAGCAGCCCTACCTGTCGGGCAGCGAAGTGGGCATGGGCGACATACCCCTGGGCTGCTTCATCTATGCCTGGTTCGAGATGCCCATCGAACGGCCGCCCATGCCGCACCTGGAAGCCTGGTACGAGCGCCTGCAACAGCGCCCGGCCTATCGCAAGGCGGTCATGACCGCGTTGACCTGATAAGTATTATCGATGTTGATCACTGTACATGTGCGCCGCGTGCTAGCACCATTGGTCATGCCCGCCGCACCTTGTGACGGTGATCGGCGTCTTTATTAAGGTTTATCGACCCTTCCTTTCTTTTTTCGGTGCATGGTTCAACTATGAGTTCTGCTCTGTCCATCCGGCAGCTGACCAAGACCTACGGCAACGGTTTCCAGGCCCTCAAGGGCATTGACCTGGACGTGGCTGAAGGCGACTTCTTCGCCTTGCTGGGCCCCAACGGCGCTGGCAAGTCCACCACCATCGGCATTCTCTCTACCCTGGTGAACAAGACCAGCGGCACGGTGAATATCTTCGGCCACGACCTGGACCGCGACCCGGCGGCGCTCAAGCGCAGCATCGGCGTGGTGCCCCAGGAGTTCAACTTCAACCAGTTCGAGAAGACCTTCGACATCGTCGTGACCCAGGCGGGCTACTACGGCATCCCGCCGCGCATCGCCAAGGAACGCTCGGAGCAGTACCTGACCCAGCTGGGCCTGTGGGACAAGCGCGACGTGCCTTCACGGTCGCTGTCGGGCGGCATGAAGCGCCGGCTGATGATCGCCCGCGCACTCATCCACAACCCACGCCTGCTGATTCTCGACGAACCCACCGCGGGCGTGGACATCGAGCTGCGCCGGTCGATGTGGAGCTTCCTCACCGAACTGAACCAGCAGGGCACCACCATCATCCTCACCACGCATTACCTGGAAGAGGCCGAACAGCTGTGCCGCAACATCGGCATCATCGACCACGGCACCATCGTCGAGAACACCAGCATGCGCAACCTGCTGGGCAAGCTGCACGTGGAGACCTTCCTGCTGGACCTCAAGGCCGACCTGGCCGAGGCGCCCGTGCTCGAGGGTTACCCTTGCCGGTTGATTGACCCGCACACCCTGGAGGTGCAGGTGGACAAGGAAGTGGGCATTACCGCGCTGTTCGGCCAACTGGCCTTGAAACACATCGAGGTGCTGAGCCTGCGCAACAAAACCAACCGGCTGGAGGAGCTGTTCGTGTCCCTGGTTGAGAAAAACCTGGCGAAGGTGGCCGTATGAGTTTCGAAGTCAAAGCCAACTGGGTCGCGCTGAACACCATCGTCTACCGCGAGGTGCGCCGTTTCATGCGCATCTGGCCGCAGACCCTGCTGCCCCCGGCCATCACCATGGTCCTGTATTTCGTGATCTTCGGTAACCTGATCGGCCGACAGATCGGCGGCATGGGTGGCTTCACCTACATGGAGTACATCGTGCCGGGGCTGATCATGATGTCGGTGATCACCAACTCCTATGGCAACGTGGTGTCGAGCTTCTTCGGCAGCAAGTTCCAGCGCTCCATCGAGGAACTGATGGTGTCGCCGGTGTCGCCGCACATCATTTTGACCGGCTACGTGATCGGTGGCGTGCTGCGCGGGTTGATGGTGGGCATCATCGTCACCCTGCTGTCGCTGTTCTTCACCCACCTGCAGGTGCACCACCTGGGTATCACCCTGCTGGTGGTGATCCTGACCGCGACGATTTTCTCGCTGCTGGGCTTCATCAACGCGGTGTTTGCGCGCAACTTCGATGATATTTCCATCATCCCGACCTTCGTGCTGACGCCGCTGACCTACCTGGGCGGGGTGTTCTATTCCATTACCCTGCTGCCGCCGTTCTGGCAGACCGTGTCGCTGGTGAACCCGGTGCTGCACATGGTCAACGCCTTCCGCTACGGCATCCTGGGTGTGTCGGACATCCGCATCAGCATCGCGGTGGCGTTCATGCTGGTGGCCACGGTGGTGCTGTACATCGGTTGCGCACGCTTGCTGGTGAGCGGCCGCGGCATGCGCAGTTAAGCACCGCTCCCGTAGCAGCGGCCAAAGGCCGCGTCCCCCGGCGCCGCGCATCCTCTGGCGCCGCGCCGACCCCGGACGCCGCCTGCGGCAGCTGCTACGGGGTGGTGTGGCGGCGGCGCCATTGGCGGGCCACCCACCAGCGCCAGTAGCCCTGGGTGGCCACGTATCCTAGGGCGCCCATCACCAGCCCCGTCACCACCGACCCGAGCACGAACGGCTGCCACAAGGTGGCCAGCTGGCTGCTCACCCATTCCCAGCTCAGGTCGTCCGGCAGGCTGCGCGGCGGGGTGCCCATCAGCCACGTCCCCACCTGGTAGGTGACGAAGAACACCGGCGCCATGGTCAGCGGGTTGGTCAGCCATACCAGGCTCACCGCAATGGCCAGGTTGCCACGCACCAGCGCCGCCAGCGCGGCCGCCACCAGCATCTGCAAGGGAATGGGCAGGAAAGCGGCGAACAGCCCCACCGCCATGGCCCGGGACACCCCCCGGCGGTTCAGGTGCCACAGGTTCGGGTCATGCAACAGGCGCCCGAGAAAGCGTAGCGACTTGTTGCCGCGCAAGCGCTCGGGGTCGGGCATGTAGCGTTTGAACAGGCGGCGTGGCATCCAGGTTCTCGCGGCGCGGGCAGGGAGGGTGGCCCTCAGTATGCCCGGCTTTGCTGACAGCTCCGTTCAGACTTTGTGACAAATATTGAGCAGCGCTTCCCCGGGTTTGCGCGGATGCTGGTCGCCCTGCTGCTCAAGGATGAGTGTATGCGTACTGCGATGCTGGCACTGGCCACGGGCCTGGTGGCGCTGCGTTTTCTCCCGGTGCTGCCAGGCACCCCGCTGTTGCTGGGGCTCGTGGCGCTGGGCATGGCGCTGTGCTGGTGGCGTTGGGCGCGCCTGGGGCTGCTGGTGCTGGGCCTGGCCTGGGCGGCCTGGCAAGGGCAGCGTGCGCTGGATGACCGTCTGTCGCTCGCCCTGGATGGCCAGACCCTGTGGCTGGAGGGGCGAGTCAGCGGGCTGCCGGACAACCAGGGCGCCTCCGTGCGTTTCGAGGTGAGCGACCCGCAGGCGCGGCGCCATGCCCTGCCAGCCACGGTGCGCCTGTCGTGGTTCAACGGGCCGGTGGTCAATGCCGGTGAGCGCTGGCGCCTGGCGGTGACGTTGAAGCGGCCGCGGGGGCTGGTGAACCCGGCGGGCCTGGATGCCGAAGCCTGGATGCTGGCCCGGCGCATCGGCGCCACCGGCAGCGTCAAGGACGGCCAGCTGCAGGCCCCGGCGCAAGGAGCCTGGCGCGACGGCCTGCGCCAACGCCTGCTGGCGGTGGATGCCCAGGGCTACCAGGGCGTGCTGGTGGCGCTGGTGATGGGCGACGGTTCGGCCATCAGTCGCGAGCAATGGAACGTGCTGCAAGCCACTGGCACCGTGCACCTGCTGGTGATTTCCGGCACGCACATCGGCCTGCTGGCCGGCCTGGTCTACGGCCTCGTGGCAGCGCTGGCGCGTTTCGGGCTGTGGCCGCGGGCGCTGCCCTGGCTGCCCTGGGCGTGTGGCCTGGCCTTCGCCGCGGCGCTGGGCTACGGGCTGCTGGCCGGGTTCCAGGTGCCGGTGCGACGGGCGTGCATCATGCTCGGGCTGGTGCTGTTGTGGCGCCTGCGCTTCCGCCATCTGGGGGTGTGGCTGCCGCTGCTGGTGGCGTTGAACGCGGTGTTGCTGAGCGACCCACTGGTGAGCCTGCTGCCTGGGTTCTGGCTGTCGTTCGCGGCGGTGGCGGTGTTGATGCTGGTGTTTTCCGGCAGGCTGGGTGCCTGGCCGTGGTGGCGCGCCTGGACCCGCGCGCAATGGCTGATGGCCGTGGGTTTGCTGCCGGCGATGCTGGCGCTGGGGTTGCCCGTGAGCCTCGGCGGCCCGCTGGCCAATCTGCTGGCGGTGCCGTGGGTGAGCCTGGCGGTGTTGCCCACGGCGCTGCTGGGCGCCCTGTTGCTGCCGCTGCCGTGGGTGGGCGAAGGGCTGCTGTGGCTGGCGGGCGGCCTGCTGGCCGTGTTGTTCGACGCCCTGGGCTGGTTGGCGGCGCGGGTGCCGGCGTGGCTGCCGCCGGCGTTGCCCCTGGGCGCGTGGCTGCTGGTGCTGGCCGGCACGTTGCTGCTGTTGCTGCCAGCTGGCATGCCCTTGCGTCCGCTGGGCTGGCCGCTGGTGCTGCTGGCGGCGCTGCCGCCCCAGGCGTCAGTGCCCCATGGCCAGGCCCAGGTGACCCAGCTGGACGTGGGGCAAGGCCTGGCGGTGCTGGTGCGTACGCGCAATCACGCACTGTTGTACGACACCGGCCCGCGCACGCCGGGGCAGGATGCCGGTGAGCGGGTGGTGTTGCCCAACCTGCATGGCCTGGGCGTGCGGCGCCTGGACCTGATGCTGATCAGCCACGCGCACATGGACCACGCCGGTGGCGCCCCGGCGGTGATGCGCGGGGTGCCGGTGGCCGCAGTGTGGAGCGGCGAGGCTGGGCAATTGCCGGCGCAGCTGGGCGCGCAGCCCTGCGAGGCCGGGCACCAGTGGCAGTGGGATGGGGTGCAATTCACCGTGTGGCGCTGGGCGGCGGCGCGGGAGAGCAATCCGTCGTCCTGCGTGCTGCTGGTGGAGGCGAATGGCGAGAAGCTGCTGTTGGGTGGGGATATCGACGCCGCTGCCGAGCGTGCGTTGGTGGCCAGTGGCCTGGACCTGGCCGGGCACTGGTTGCAGTCGCCCCACCACGGCAGCCGCACCTCGTCATCGCAATTGCTGCTGACGGCCATGAAACCGCGCGGCGCGCTGATTTCCCGCGGCCATAACAACTCGTTCGGGCATCCGCACCCGCTGGTGGTCGAGCGTTACCGCGCCAACGGCATCGAAGTCCACGACAACGCCGTGCAGGGTGCGCTGCACCTGCGTCTGGGGCGCTTCGACGGGGTGCGTGGCGAGCGCGAGCGGCGGCGCTTCTGGCGTGACCCGACATGACGGTCTACGACCCTCGGCCCCCCTATGTTAGAGTGGCGAACTTTTTCGAGGGGGTCCTTACTGTGTGGGAATTGGTCAAATCCGGCGGCTGGATGATGTTGCCGATCATTCTGAGTTCCATCGCCGCGCTGGGCATCACCGCCGAGCGCCTGTGGACCTTGCGTGCCAGCCGCGTGACCCCGCCGCACCTGCTGGGTCAGGTCTGGCGCTGGATCCGCGACAAGCAGCTGGACAAGGAAAAGCTCAAGGAGCTGCGCGCCGATTCGCCGCTGGGTGAAATCCTCGCCGCGGGCCTGGCCAACTCGCGCCATGGCCGCGAAATCATGAAGGAATGCATCGAAGAGGCCGCGGCCCGCGTCATTCACGAAATGGAACGCTACATCAGCACCCTGGGCACCATCGCCGCCATGGCGCCGCTGCTGGGGCTGCTGGGTACCGTGCTGGGCATGATTGAAATCTTCAGCTCGTTCATGGGCGCCAACATGGCCACTAACCCGGCGGTGCTGGCCGGTGGTATCTCCAAGGCGCTGGTGACCACCGCCTCGGGCCTGATGGTGGGTATCCCGGCGGTGTTCTTCCACCGTTTCCTGCAACGTCGCATCGACGAGCTGGTAGTGGGCATGGAGCAGGAAGCGATCAAGCTGGTGGAAATGGTGCAGGGTGACCGCGAGGTCGATCTGGCCGAGGACAAAGCGTGAAGTTCCGCCGCAAGCAACGAGAGCAGATCGACATCAACCTGGTGTCGCTGATCGACGTGGTGTTTGTGCTGCTGCTGTTCTTCGTGGTCACCACCACCTTCACCAAGCAGACGCAGCTGCGCGTGGACCTGCCCGAAGCGGTCAGCGGCAGCCCCGAGCAGGACGCCGGCAAGACCCTGGACATTGCCATCAGCGCCGACGGCGTCTACTCGGTGAACAACAAGCTGCTGCCCAAGAGTGACCTGAACACCCTGATGGATGCGCTGCAGGCCGAGTCTGGCGGCGACAGCAAGTTGCCGCTGTCGATCAGCGCCGACGGCAAGACCCCGCACCAGGCGGTGATCACCGCCATGGACGCCGCCGGCAAGCTGGGCTTCAGCCACCTGAGCATGACCACGGTCGAGGCGCAGGCGAACAACTGATGGCCTTTTCCGATCGCATGTTGGCGGCCTGGTATAACGGTCACCCGGCGCTGGCGCTGCTGCGACCGCTGGAGTGCCTGTACCGCCGCGTCGTGGCTGGCAAGCGCCAGCGCTTCCTGCGCGGCGAGGGCACTATCTACCGTTCTCCGGTGCCGGTGCTGGTGGTGGGTAATGTCACTGTCGGTGGCACCGGCAAGACGCCGATGATTCTCTGGCTGATCGAGCACTGCCGGCGCCAGGGCCTCAAGGTCGGCGTGGTCAGCCGTGGCTACGGTGCCAAGCCGCCGCAGCTGCCGTGGCGCGTTGGCGCCAGCGACAGCGCGGCGGTGGCCGGTGACGAGCCGCTACTGATCGTGCAGCGCAGCGGCGTGCCCCTGATGATCGACCCCGACCGCAGCCGTGCCGTGCAGGCGCTGACGGCGGCCGAGCCGCTGGACCTGATTCTCTCCGACGACGGCCTGCAGCATTACCGCCTGGCCCGTGACCTGGAGCTGGTGCTGATCGATGCCGCCCGCGGCCTGGGCAACCAGCGCTGCCTGCCCGCCGGCCCGCTGCGCGAACCCGTCGAGCGCTTGCAGGCGGTGGATGCCGTGCTGTTCAACGGCGCCGAGCAGGACCGCGACCAGGGCTTCGCTTTCACCCTGCAACCTACCGCGCTGGTCAACGTGCTGACCGGTGAGCGCCGTGGCCTCGACCTGTTCGCCCCCGGCCATGCCGTGCATGCGGTGGCCGGCATCGGCAACCCGCAACGTTTCTTCAATACCCTGCAGGCGCTACACTGGCGGCCACAGGCCCACGCATTCGCCGACCACGCCGAATACAGCCTGGCGGCGCTGACGTTCAGCCCGTCGCTGCCGCTGGTCATGACCGAGAAGGACGCCGTCAAATGCCGCGCCTTCGCCCGGGACGACTGGTGGTACCTGGCCGTCGACGCACAGCCCTCGCCGGGCTTCGTCGCCTGGTTCGACGCCCGCTTGCCCAGCCTGCTGGCGCGTACCTGACCCTTTTCGCTTCACGCTTGCTCTTTTGCCAAGGACCTAACATGGACACCAAACTGCTCGACATCCTCGCCTGCCCGATCTGCAAGGGCCCGCTGAAACTCAGCGCCGACAAGACCGAGCTGATCAGCAAGGGCGCTGGCCTGGCCTATCCGATCCGCGACGGCATCCCGGTGATGCTGGAAAGCGAAGCACGCACCCTGACCGACGAAGAGCGCCTGGATAAATGAGCCAGGCGTTCACGGTTGTCATTCCGGCGCGTTTCTCTTCGACGCGCCTGCCGGGCAAGCCACTGCAGCTGATTGCCGGCAAGCCGATGGTCCAGCACGTCTGGGAACAGGCGCGCAAGAGTGCGGCCCAGCGCGTGGTGGTTGCCACTGACGATGCACGCATCGTCGAGGCCTGCCAGGCCTTCGGCGCCGAAGTGCTGCTGACCCGCGCCGACCATGAGTCGGGCACCGACCGCCTGGCCGAAGTGGCCCAGGCCCTGGGCCTGGCTGCCGATGCCATCGTGGTCAACGTACAGGGCGACGAGCCGCTGATTCCACCGGCGGTGATCGACCAGGTGGCCGCCAACCTGGCCGCCCACGCCGAAGCGGGCATGGCCACCCTGGCCGAGCCCATCGAGGACGTCGAATCGCTGTTCAACCCCAACGTGGTGAAAGTGGTCGCCGACCTCAATGGCCTGGCGCTGACCTTCAGCCGCGCCACGCTGCCGTGGGCCCGCGACCAGTTCGCCAACGACCGTGACAGCCTGCCTGCCGGCGTGCCGTTCCGTCGCCACATTGGCATCTACGCCTACCGCGCCGGCTTCCTGCAGGACTTCGTGGCCTGGGGCCCCTGCTGGCTGGAAGAGACCGAGCGCCTGGAGCAACTGCGTGCCCTGTGGCACGGCGTGCGCATCCACGTCGCCGACGCCGTCGAAGCACCGCCTGCCGGTGTCGACACCCCGCAGGACCTGGAGCGCGTACGGCGCCTGCTGGAGGCGTGATGCGCGTCCTGTTCGTGTGCCTGGGCAATATCTGCCGCTCGCCCACCGCCGAAGGCGTGCTGCGCCATCAGTTGCGCGCGGCCGGCCTGGCCGAGCAGGTGCAGGTGGCGTCGGCCGGCACCGGCGACTGGCACGTGGGCAAGCCGCCGGACAGCCGCAGCCGTGCCGCGGCCCTGCGCCGCGGCTACGACCTGTCGGCCCAGCGCGCCCAGCAGGTCAGTGCTACCGATTTCGGCCGCTATGATCTGATCCTGGCGATGGACCACAGCAACCTGGGCAACCTCAAGCGCCTGCAGCCGGCCAACGGCCGTGCCGAACTGGACCTGTTCCTGCGCCGTTACGACGGCGCGGTGGACGAGGTGCCCGACCCGTATTACGGCGGCGAGCAGGGCTTCGAGCAGGTATTGGACCTGATCGAGCTGGCGTGCGCCGGCCTGGTCAATGAATTGAAGGGGCGGCTATGAGCCTGCAGATCCGTGAGCAGGTATCGCTCAAGCCGTTCAACACCTTTGGCATCGACGTCAAGGCACGCTGGTTCGTCGAGGTCGACAGCGACGACCAGGTGCGCCAGGCGCTGGCCTGGGCCCAGGAGTGCCAAGTGCCGGTGCTGCCCATTGGTGGGGGCAGCAACCTGCTGCTGACCGCCGACGTGCAGCAGTTGGTGATGCGCATGGCCAGCACCGGCGTGCGCGTGCTGGCCGATGATGGCCAGCAGCTGGTGATCGAGGCCGAGGCCGGTGAGCCGTGGCACCCGTTTGTCCTGCAAACCCTGGCCATGGGCCTGGCCGGGCTGGAGAACCTCAGCCTGATCCCCGGCACCGTAGGCGCGGCACCCATGCAGAACATCGGCGCCTATGGCGTCGAGATCAAGGACGTGTTCCACGGCCTCACCGCCCTGGACCGCCACACCGGCGCGCTGCGTGACTTCAGCCTGGCCGAGTGCGCCTTTGGCTACCGTGACAGCCTGTTCAAGCGCGAGCCTGGGCGTTGGCTGATCCTGCGCGTGCGCTTCACCCTGGCCCGCGCGGCGCAGCTGCACCTGGACTACGGCCCGGTGCGCCAGCGCCTGGCCGAGCAAGGCATCGAGGCGCCGACGCCCACTGATGTGAGCGCGGCGATCTGCAGCATTCGTCGGGAGAAGCTGCCTGATCCTGCCGAGCTGGGCAATGCCGGCAGTTTCTTCAAGAACCCGGTGGTGCCGGCAGCGCTGGCCGAACGGATCAAGGCCGAGCACCCTGACCTGGTGGGCTATCCCCAGGCCGATGGCCAGGTCAAGCTGGCCGCGGGTTGGCTGATCGAGCGCGCAGGCTGGAAAGGCTTCCGCGACGGTGATGCCGGCGTGCATCGCCTGCAATCGCTGGTGCTGGTCAACTACGGCGCGGCCACCGGGCAGCAACTGCATGGCCTGGCCATGCGTATCCAGGCCGATATCCTCCAGCGCTTCGGTGTGGCGCTGGAGATGGAGCCTAACCTCTACTGAAGCCAACCTGGAGGCGCCAGCGTGACACCGTGCATCGTGGTACTGGCAGCGGGGCAGGGCGCGCGCTTCCAGGCGCAGGCGCAGGCGGGGCAGAGCAAGCTGCTGGCGCCATGCCCTGGCCTGGACGGGGTCGAGCGCCCCGTGCTGGCGCAGACCCTGCGCAGCCTCGATGGGCTGCCCGGCGAGCGGGTGCTGGTCACGCGCCCGGATCGTCCGGAAATCGCCGAGCTGGGTCGCCTGCATGGCTTCCAGGTCATCCTTGTTCCCTCTCCCGGCATGGGTGACAGCCTGGCAGCTGCCGTCGCGGCGGCGCCATTGGCGGCTGGCTGGCTAGTGGTGCTGGGCGACATGCCGTTCATTCGGCCCGATACCTACCGACAGGTGTCGATGGCTGTTCACGATCAAATCATCTGTGTGCCGGTGGCAGGGCAGGGCTATGGGCATCCAGTGGCCTTTGGCAGCGCTTTTGCGGCTGGCTTGATGGGCCTGAGTGGCGACCAGGGGGCGCGGCGGTTGTTCGCGGGCGCGACGGTCGTCGAGATCGCGGTTGTCGATCCTGGGATCTATTGCGATATCGACTTGCCTTCGGACCTTTTGCGGCGCCTGTGACGCGGCCTGCGGCCGCTGCTACAGGGCCCCGTGTACCTCGTCTATCGCGTCGCCTGCATCGCGGCCAAGGCCGGCTCCTACCACAGATGGCGTAGGAGCCGACTTTAGTCGCGATGCAGGCAACGCAGATTCAAGACAGTTGCTGCTACGGGGCGGGGTGTAATCGATAGGCGAAAAAAAGCCCCCGGTGCATTGCTGCAGCGGGGGCTTTTTAACGCTTCAAGGTCAGACGAACGGCTTGTGCTCGTGCTGCTCTTCTACTGCGTGTGGCGCGTGGGCAGCTTCGGCGGCCTGGGCGGCAGCGGCGGCTGCAGCGGCGGCGGCTTCGGCTTCACGCTTGCGGCGACGCACTTCACGTGGGTCGTTCGGGGCGCGGCCGTTGCTGGCCAGTACCACGGCCGGGGCTTCCACTACAGGCTCGGCAACCACTTCGGGCTGGGCTTCGACAACCGGCTCAACCGCAGCTTCAACCACTGGGGCAGCTTCGACCACTGGCGCAGGGGCGGCTTCCACCACCTCGGCAACCGGCTCAGGCTGGATGTCGACCACAGGGGCGGCAGCTTCTTCGACGGTCTTCGGCGCTGGCGCCTCGAACACGAAGGAAGGCTGTTCGACTACCGGGGCGGCGAACGCTTCAGGCTCAGGCTTGGCTTCGACCACCGGGGCAGCTTCAACCACTGGGGTGACTTCAACCGGTGCTTCGCTGGCTGGGGTCTCGACCACTGGGGTTACTTCGACCGGCTGGTCGGCAACCACTTCGGCGTGAACCACCGGAGCAGCAGCTTCTTCAGCAGCTTCGACAACCGGGGCCGGGGCCTCGATCACTTCAGCGGCAGCTTGCACAGCTACTTCAGCAGGGGCTTCAACAGGTGCTTCAACAACAACCGGCTCTTCTACCGCAGCAGTGGCGCGCTCGGCTTGAACGGCGGCTTCGGCTTCGGCCGGGGCGCTGATCTCGCTGTGGGCGACGGCTTCGGTCACGGCCAGGCCGGCAGCCAGTTCGGCGCCCGATGGCTCGGTGCCTTCTTCCTGGCCTTCTTCGCTGCCTTCAACCACGTTGCCGTTGGCGTCACGCTGGCGCTCACGACGGTTGCTGCGGCGACGCTGGCCACGGGAGCGGCGGCGAGGGCGTTCGCCGTCGGTGCCTTCCTGGTTCTCGTCCTGCAGCAGCTCTTCGTTGCTCGGCAGTGCCTCGTCGGCTTCGGCTGCAGCCACGGTAGCGGCAACGGCGGCCACGGCTACGGCTTCACCTTCAACCTGCTCGGGACGCAGCACGCGCTCGCGCGGGGCACGTTCTTCACGTGGCGCACGCTCTTCGCGTGGGGCGCGTTCTTCGCGTGGTGCACGCTCTTCACGTGGGGCGCGTTCTTCGCGTGGAGCACGCTCTTCGCGAGGGGCGCGTTCTTCGCGCGGTGCACGCTCTTCACGTGGCGCACGTTCTTCACGCGGTGCACGCTCTTCGCGTGGGGCACGTTCTTCACGTGGCGCGCGCTCAGGGCGCTCTTCGCGTACGGCCGGGGCTACGGCGTCCAGTGGCTCGCGCAGTTCGCGGACCGGGCGGTCTTCACGGCTGCGACGGTCTTCACGCGGTGCACGCGGCTCGCGCGGCTGGCGTGGAGCACGTTCTTCACGGGCGGCCGGGGCGTCCTCGCGGGCTTCGCGCGGTGCACGTTCTTCACGTGGCGCACGCTCTTCGCGCGGCTTGCGGTCTTCGTCGCGGCGGCCATTACGGCTGCGGCTCTGCTGACGGCCGTTGCGGCGCTCTTCGTTGCGCTGTGGGCGCTCTGGAGCGGCTGGTTTTTCAACCACGACCGGGGCAGCAGGCTCTTCCTTGGTGGCGAACAGGCTGACCAGCGACTTCACCAGGCCCTTGAACAGGCTTGGCTCAGGCACGACTGGCGCCGGCGCAACCGGGGCGGCAGGTGCAACCGGGGCTTCAACCGGCACCGGCGCGGAAGTGCGCGGCGGGGCGGTCTTGACCGCGGCTTCCTGGCGTACCAGGGTGCGGGTGGCGGCTACTGGCTGGGCTTCTTCGACTTCGGCGGCAGCGATCTCGTAGCTCGACTGGGCGCTCTGGGCTTCCGGGCTGTCGTCGCGCAGGCGCTGCACTTCGAAATGCGGGGTTTCCAGGTGGTCGTTCGGCAGGATCACGATGCGGGCGCGGGTGCGCAGTTCGATCTTGGTGATCGAGTTGCGCTTTTCGTTCAGCAGGAACGCGGCGACCGGGATCGGCACCTGGGCGCGGACCTCGGCGGTGCGGTCCTTCAGGGCTTCTTCTTCGATCAGGCGCAGGATGGCCAGCGACAGCGATTCGACGTCACGGATGATGCCGGTGCCGTTGCAGCGTGGGCAGACGATGCCGCTGCTTTCGCCCAGGGATGGACGCAGGCGCTGACGGGACATTTCCAGCAGGCCGAAGCGCGAGATGCGGCCGATCTGCACGCGGGCGCGGTCGGCTTCCAGGCATTCGCGGACTTTTTCTTCCACGGCGCGCTGGTTCTTGGCCGGGGTCATGTCGATGAAGTCGATCACGATCAGGCCGCCGATGTCACGCAGGCGCAGCTGGCGAGCGATCTCTTCGGCTGCTTCCAGGTTGGTCTGCAGGGCGGTTTCTTCGATGTCGCTGCCTTTGGTGGCACGCGCCGAGTTGATGTCGATGGACACCAGGGCTTCGGTCGGGTCGATCACGATCGAGCCGCCCGACGGCAGTTCGACCACGCGCTGGAAGGCGGTCTCGATCTGGCTTTCGATCTGGAAACGGTTGAACAGCGGCACGCTGTCTTCGTACAGCTTGATCTTGCTGGCGTACTGCGGCATCACCTGGCGGATGAAGGTCAGGGCTTCTTCCTGGGCCTCGACGCTGTCGATCAGCACTTCGCCGATGTCCTGGCGCAGGTAGTCGCGGATGGCGCGGATGATGACGTTGCTTTCCTGGTAGATCAGGAAAGGCGCGGAACGGTCCAGGGAAGCTTCCTTGATCGCGGTCCACAGTTGCAGCAGGTAGTCCAGGTCCCACTGCATCTCTTCGCTGCTGCGGCCCAGGCCGGCAGTGCGCACGATCAGGCCCATGTCGGCCGGGGCTACCAGGCCGTTCAGCGCTTCGCGCAGTTCGTTGCGCTCTTCGCCTTCGATGCGGCGCGAGATGCCGCCGGCACGTGGGTTGTTGGGCATCAGCACCAGGTAACGACCGGCCAGGCTGATGAAGGTGGTCAGGGCGGCGCCCTTGTTGCCACGTTCTTCTTTTTCCACCTGGACGATGACTTCCTGGCCTTCGCTCAGGACGTCCTTGATGTTGACGCGGCCTTCAGGGGATTTCTTGAAGTATTCGCGGGAGATTTCTTTGAGTGGCAGGAAGCCGTGACGCTCGGAGCCGAAGTCGACGAAGGCGGCTTCCAGGCTCGGTTCGATGCGAGTGATCCGGCCCTTGTAGATGTTGGCCTTCTTCTGCTCGCGGGCGCCGGACTCGATGTCCAGGTCGTAGAGGCGCTGGCCGTCTACCAGTGCAACGCGCAACTCTTCAGGTTGGGTTGCGTTAATCAGCATTCTTTTCATGTAGTACCGTCGGTTTCCGGGCTGCCGGAAACGGCGTTCGGCACACACGACTTCTCACGGTCGGTGTCAGGTGCGTCAGCAGGGGCGAGGCCACTGCAGTGTCCAGCGAGGTTCATCCAACGGGGATGAAGTCGCGACGACGCGTCCTGCTTGCTGTGGTGTCAAAAGCACTCAGTCAGGAGGAGGAATCAATTGTCCTGCGTGGACGCCGGTAGGCGTCTGAATCAAGCCCGGGTCGTGTCGTGAGGCGCCTGTGGCAGTACTCGACATGACGCGGTGCTACACGGTCCGACGATTGTGCATCTCCACCCTACACGTATCCCTGATAATTCGGGTGCTGCCGCGCGCTGAATCCGCAACGGGTTGGCATTTATCGCAAGCACCGATGGGGTGCTGGCGCATTTATGGCTAAGGCTTTGTGTTTCCGAAGCATTCGCCGTTACCGGATGACAACGACCGCGTGGGATGAGAGTGGCATCGAAAAAAAACTGAAAATGAGTGCAAAAACACCGCTCTTTTTGGCTTTCTCTCGGTCTTCTCACATCTGCGCCGGTTACGTTGCGTACCACCCCGTAATCAAGCAAAAACCCCGTCGGACGGCCTCGCGTCCTCATGAATTGCGTTGGCAAGGGCCGGTCTACTACCGCATATCCGCTTGCCCGCCACTTTTGGCGGCGTTCGCGACTATAGCAGCAATCATTAAGTGCTTCAAATCCATAAAAAATTGTTATTATGGAGGAATGACGACTACAACCCCTCCAACCTCCGGCGTCCAGCTGCTCGAGGTTGCGCCGGAATATGCCGGCCAAAGAATCGACAATTTCCTCATCACTGCACTCAAGGGCGTGCCCAAAACCTTGGTCTACCGCATCCTTCGCAAAGGCGAAGTGCGGGTGAACAAGGGGCGCATCAAGCCCGAATACAAGTTGCAGGCCGGGGACATTATCCGTATTCCACCTGTGCGCCTGCCCGAGCGCGACGAGCCCGTGCCTTTGGCCCAGGGCCTGCTGCAGCGCCTGGAAGCCTCGATCGTGTACGAGGACAAGGGCCTGCTGGTGATCAACAAGCCGGCCGGCATTGCCGTACACGGCGGCAGCGGCCTGAACTACGGGGTGATCGAAGCCTTCCGTCAGTTGCGCCCTGATACCAAGGAGCTGGAGCTGGTGCACCGCCTGGACCGCGACACCTCCGGGCTGCTGATGATCGCCAAGAAGCGCAGCATGTTGCGCCACCTGCACGCCGCCCTGCGTGGCGATGGCGTCGACAAGCGCTACATGGCGCTGGTGCGCGGCCGCTGGGATTCGGCGCGCAAGCAGGTCAACGCGCCGCTACAGAAGAGCAACCTGCGTTCGGGCGAACGCATGGTCGAGATCGACGAAGAGGGCAAAGAAGCCCTGACCCTGTTCAAGGTGCTGCGCCGCTTCGGCGACTTCGCCACCATGGTCGAGGCCCGGCCGATCACCGGTCGCACCCACCAGATTCGCGTGCACGCCCTGCATGCCGGTCACAGCATTGCGGGTGACAGCAAGTACGGCGACGAGGAGTTCAGCAAGGAAATCCGCGACCTGGGCGGCAAACGCCTGTTCCTGCATGCCTACGCCCTGACCGTGCCGCTGCCCGATGGCGGCGCGCTGAAGCTCGAGGCGCCGGTGGACGAAATGTGGGCCAAGACCGTGGAGCGCCTCGCCAGTGCGCCGTGACTATGACCTGCTGATCTTCGACTGGGACGGCACTCTGTCCGATTCCATTGGTCGGATTGTCGAGGCTATGAAAGTGGCGGCGCGCGCCGCGGGTTATGCCGAGCGCAGCGACGAAGCGATCAAGGGCATCATCGGCCTGGCGTTGCCAGAGGCAATTCTTACGCTGTATCCGGAAATGGATGACAGCCAGGTCGTAGCTTTTCGTCAACACTATGCCGATTGCTACATGGCCATGGATGCCGAGCCTTCGACGCTGTTCCCTGGCGTGCCGGAGGCGCTGGAAGCCTTCCGTGCCCAGGGTTACCGCCTGGCGGTGGCCACGGGCAAGGCGCGTCGCGGCCTGGATCGGGTGCTCAAGGCGCACGGCTGGGAAGCGTACTTCGACATTACCCGGGCCGCCGATGAAACCCGCAGCAAGCCGCACCCGCTGATGCTGGAAGAAATCCTCGCCCACTGCCAGGTGCCGCGCGAACGCGCGCTGATGGTGGGGGATGCGGCGTTCGACCTGCTGATGGCCCGCAACGCGGGCATGGATGCCGTGGCCGTGGGTTACGGGGCGATGCCGCTGGAAGCGCTGCTGGTGCACGAGCCGGTGCTGGCCATCGAGCGTTTCAGCCAATTGCATGAGTGGTTGGCCAGTTCGACGAATTGAATTTTTCCCGAGGGAGCTGAACGATGTCTGATGAATGGAAAGCGCCCGACGCCGAAAAGCGTGGTGATGACAAGAGCTGGCAATTGCTGGAAAGGACGTTGCAAGCCAATGTCATCGAGCACCGGCGGACGCGGCGCTGGGGGATTTTCTTCAAGCTGCTGACCTTCGTTTACCTGTTCCTGGCCTTCGCTGCGTTCACGCCGCTGCTGGACATGGAAAAGAGTGCCACGCGCGGCTCCCATTACACCGCGTTGATCGAGGTGCGCGGGGTGATCGCCGATCAGGAGGCAGCCAGCGCCGACAACATCATCGGCAGCCTGCGCGCCGCCTTCGAAGACCCCAAGGTCAAGGCCGTGGTGCTGCGCATCAACAGCCCTGGCGGCAGCCCGGTGCAGGCCGGCTACGTGGTCGACGAGATTCACCGGCTGCGCAAGGAACACCCGGACACCAAGCTGTACGCGGTGATCAGTGACCTGGGGGCCTCGGGCGCCTACTACATCGCCAGCGCCGCCGACCAGATCTACGCCGACAAGGCCAGCCTGGTGGGTTCCATTGGCGTGACGGCGGCCGGCTACGGCTTCGTCGGCACCATGGAGAAGCTGGGCGTGGAGCGTCGCGCCTACACCTCGGGTGAGCACAAGTCGTTCCTTGACCCGTTCCAGCCGGCCAAGCCGGATGAGACCAAGTTCTGGCAGGGTGTGCTGGATACCACGCACAACCAGTTCATCTCGGTGGTGAAGCAGGGGCGTGGCGACCGCCTGAAGGATAAGGAGCATCCGGAGATGTTCTCCGGCCTGATCTGGTCGGGCGAGCAGGCGCTGCCGCTGGGGCTGATCGACGGCCTGGGCAACGCCAGCTACGTGGCGCGCGAGGTGGTGGGCGAGAAAGAGCTGGTCGACTTCACCGTCGAGGATTCGGCCCTGGACCGCTTCTCCAAGAAGCTGGGCGCCAGCGTGGCGGAGAAGCTGGCGCTGTACATGGGCTTCAGCGGTCCTTCGTTGCGTTGAAATAGGGGGGGGGGCTGTGGCGCGGCCTGCGGCCGCTGCTACGGGCGATCTATGGCACCTGCACCCCTTCCTGCAACAACATATCCACCAGCCGGATCAGCGGCAGCCCCACCAGGCTGGTCGCGTCCGGCCCGTGGGTGCGCTTGAACAAACTCACCCCCAGCCCTTCGGCCTTGAAGCTGCCCGCGCAATCGTAGGGTTGCTCGGCCCGCAGGTAGCGCTGGATGCTCGCCAGGTCCAGCTCGCGCATCTCCACGGTAAACGGCACGCAATCCACCTGGCAGTGCCCTGTGGCGCTGTTGAGCAGCGCCAGGCCGGTGAGGAAGGTGACGCTGGTGCCGCTGGCTTCCAGCAGCTGCGCGCAGGCGCGGTCGAAGTCGTGGGGCTTGCCCAGGATCTGCTCGCCCAGCACCGCCACCTGGTCGGAGCCGATGATCAGGTGGCCGGGGTGGCTGGCCGCCAGGGCGCGAGCTTTTTGTTCGGCCAGGCGCTTGACCAGGGCTTCGGCGGGCTCGTCCGTCAGGCGGCTCTCGTCGATATCAGGGCTGGCGCAGGTGAAGGGCAGGCGCAGGCGGCCCAGCAATTCCCGGCGGTAAGGCGAGCTCGAGGCAAGTAACAAGGGCAGCATGGCGGTCTCCTGTGGATGAATGGTCATTCTATCATTGGGTTAGGGCCTAATTTCCTTTGACAGGGGAGGGGGTCGTCCCTAGAATGCTGCGCCTATGTTGAATGACCCGATTCCACCTCACGTTGACCCGCGCAAATTGGCCGATCGTGGCGTAACCCTTGAAGGTTCGCTGCCATTATCCGATTTGGAGAGACTCTGCGACCCGCTTTCCGACAATGTCGGTACGGTGCAGGCTAAATTCGTTTTCGAACGAGACGAGCGAAAGGCCGTGGTTATCCACAGCCATCTCGACGTCGAAGTCAAGATGGTATGCCAGCGTTGTCTTGAGCTGGTCACCCTGCCGATCCACAGCGAATGCAGTTATGCTGTGGTGAAGGAGGGTGCAAATACCCAGTCGTTACCGAAAGGTTATGACGTGCTGGAACTGGGCGAAGATCCTTTGGATCTGCAGGCATTGATCGAGGAGGAGCTTCTGCTCGCCTTGCCCATTGTGCCTGCTCATCATCCGGAAGAATGCCAGCAGCCGGCGGGCGCAGATGAGCCCGAGCCGAGCGAGGACGAGGTAACGCGGTCCAACCCGTTCAGTGTATTGGCGCAGTTAAAGCGTGACCCAAACGTTTAGGAGTTAATCAATTATGGCTGTTCAGCAGAACAAAAAATCCCGCTCTGCCCGTGACATGCGCCGTTCGCACGACGCCCTGTCGGCTAGCACCCTGTCGGTCGAGAAGACCACTGGCGAAGTACACCTGCGCCACCACGTTTCGCCAGAAGGCGTATACCGTGGCCGTAAAGTGATCGACAAGGGCGCTGACGAGTAATCCTTGTCCGCTCAAGTCATCGCGATTGACGCAATGGGCGGGGACTTCGGTCCCCGCAACATTGTCCAGGCCAGCCTTGCCTGCCTGTCTGCTACCCCCTCGCTGTACCTGACCCTCGTCGGTCACCCCCTACTCCTTGAAGAATTGATCGCCAGCCAACCCGGTGTGGATCGCGCGCGCCTGCAGATTGCTGCAGCCAGCGAAGTCATCGGCATGGACGAGCGGCCGTCCCAGGCCTTGCGTGGCAAGCCGGACTCTTCGATGCGGGTGGCGCTGGAGTTGCTGCGTGACGGCAAGGTGCAGGCGTGCGTGAGTGCGGGCAACACCGGCGCGCTGATGGCCTTGTCGCGCCACGTGCTCAAGACCTTGCCCGGCGTCGATCGCCCGGCGATGGTGGCCGCCATTCCCACGCAAACCGGCTCGTGCCAGTTGCTGGACCTGGGCGCCAACGTCGATTGCAGCGCCGAACACCTGTTCCAGTTCGCCGTGATGGGCTCAGTGGCCGCCGAGGCGCTGGGCGTGGTGCGCCCGCGGGTGGCGCTGCTCAACGTCGGCACCGAGGACATCAAGGGCAACCAGCAGGTGAAGCTGGCTGCGAGCCTGTTGCAGGGCGCGCGCGGGTTGAACTACATCGGCTTCATCGAGGGCGATGGCGTGTACCGCGGCGAGGCGGACGTGGTGGTGTGCGACGGTTTTGTCGGCAACGTGCTGCTCAAGTCCAGCGAAGGCCTGGCGACCATGATCAGCGGGCGTATCGAGGCATTGTTTCGACACAATTTGCTGTCGCGGGCCGTCGGCGCCCTGGCTATGCCGCTGCTCAAGCGCCTGCAGGCCGACCTGGCGCCCGCGCGGCACAACGGCGCGAGCTTCCTGGGCCTGCAGGGTATCGTGGTGAAAAGTCACGGTTCGGCCGGTGTGCAGGGCTTCCAGAGCGCGATTTCGCGGGCGTTGACCGAAATTCAGGAAAATCTTCCCCAGCGCCTGCACGGGCAGCTGGAAAATCTGTTGCTTTAGGCATATCCGCCAAGGAGTGCTTAAATGTGACCACCCGGTTCTCTCTGTCATCCAACTGTCAGTTTCTTGCGTTCAACTCCGGTTGCACGTCAATTCTCCGACGACAAGATCAATAAGGGCTTGTTAAATGTCTGCATCCCTCGCATTTGTCTTTCCAGGGCAAGGTTCCCAGTCCCTGGGCATGCTCGCCGAGCTGGGCGCCCAGTACCCGCTGGTGCTGGAAACGTTCAAGGAAGCTTCCGACGCGCTGGGTTACGACCTGTGGGCGTTGATCCAGGAAGGTCCGGTAGAAAGCCTCAACCAGACTGACAAGACCCAGCCTGCCATCCTGGCCGCCTCGGTGGCCTTGTGGCGCCTGTGGCTGGCCGAAGGTGGCGAGCGCCCGGCATTCGTCGCCGGCCACAGCCTGGGCGAATACAGCGCCCTGGTGGCCGCTGGCTGCCTGAGCCTGGCTGACGCGGTCAAGCTGGTGGAGCGCCGTGGCCAACTGATGCAAGAAGCCGTGCCCGCTGGGCAGGGCGCCATGGCTGCCATCCTGGGCCTGGACGACGCCGTAGTGGTCAACGCCTGCGCCGAAGCGGCCCAGGGCGAGGTGGTCAGCGCGGTGAACTTCAACTCCCCGGGCCAGGTGGTGATTGCCGGCTCGGCGGCTGCCGTGGAGCGTGCCATCGAGCTGCTCAAGGCGGCCGGTGCCAAGCGCGCCCTGCCGCTGCCGGTCAGCGTGCCGTCGCACTGCGCGCTGATGAAGCCTGCTGCCGAACGCTTCGCCGAGTCGATCAACGCCATCGACTGGCAGGCCCCGCAGATCCCGGTGGTGCAGAACGTCAGCGCCGCGGTGCCGGCAGACCTGGACACCCTCAAGCGCGACCTGCTGGAACAGCTGTACAAGCCGGTCCGCTGGGTCGAGTCGGTGCAGTACCTGGCTGCCAACGGCGCCCCGCGCCTGGTCGAATGCGGCCCGGGCAAGGTCCTGGCTGGCCTGAACAAGCGCTGCGCCGATGGCGTCAGCACTGAAAATCTGAATACCCCAGACGCGTTCGCTGCCGCTGTTGCGGCGGCGAAGGCCTGAAATAGGAGAAGCCTGCATGAGCCTGCAAGGTAAAGTTGCACTGGTTACCGGCGCCAGCCGTGGCATTGGCCAGGCTATCGCCCTGGAACTGGGCCGTATGGGCGCTACCGTCATCGGTACCGCCACGTCGGCCTCGGGCGCCGAGCGCATCGCCGCCACCCTCAAGGAAAACGGCGTGCAGGGCACCGGCCTCGAGCTGAACGTGACCAGCGACGAATCCGTCGCCGCCGTACTGGCGACCATCACTGAACAGTTCGGTGCACCCACCATCCTGGTCAACAACGCCGGCATCACCCGCGACAATTTGATGCTGCGCATGAAGGATGATGAGTGGCATGATGTCATCGATACCAACCTCAACAGCCTGTACCGGCTGTCCAAGGGCGTGCTGCGCGGCATGACCAAGGCGCGCTGGGGTCGTATCATCAGCATTGGTTCGGTCGTCGGTGCCATGGGCAACGTCGGCCAGGTGAACTACGCTGCTGCCAAGGCGGGCCTCGAGGGCTTCAGCCGCGCGCTGGCCCGTGAAGTGGGCTCGCGTGCAATCACGGTCAACTCGGTGGCCCCTGGTTTCATCGACACCGACATGACCCGTGAGCTGCCTGAAGCGCAGCGTGAAGCCTTGCAGACCCAGATCCCTCTGGGTCGCCTGGGCCAGGCCGAAGAAATCGCGAAAGTGGTGGCTTTCCTGGCCTCGGAAGGTGCAGCCTATGTGACCGGTGCTACTATCCCGGTCAACGGCGGCATGTACATGTAAGTGAAATGTGACGGATTGCTTCAAAAAAATGTCATACGTGTCGTTCAAAATCCGTTATAAAGCTGCATCCAAATTCTAGGTGGCGGGTGAGTGTGATCGGGAGCCGACGCTTTCAGCTTGAAATGCCGAAGCCTTCCTATAAACTTGCACACTGGCCAGCTGCCTGACTTATGTCCATTAGGAGTGAAAACAAGGTATGAGCACCATCGAAGAACGCGTCAAGAAAATCGTCGCCGAGCAACTGGGCGTTAAAGAAGAAGAAGTCGTGAACACTGCTTCCTTCGTAGAAGATCTGGGTGCCGATTCCCTTGACACCGTTGAGCTGGTGATGGCTCTGGAAGAGGAATTCGAGACCGAAATCCCTGACGAAGAAGCTGAGAAGATCACTACTGTTCAAGCCGCTATCGATTACGTCACCAGCCACCAGGCTTAAGACTTTGTAATCGCAGCTTCTTGTCATGGAAAAACCGCACTGCCTTTGCTGGCGTGCGGTTTTTTCTTTAGATGAGATGTAAAGGTTGTTCCTAGAATAAGGAGAGCGCTGTGTCGCGTAGACGCGTCGTGGTCACCGGTATGGGTATGCTGTCGCCACTGGGCACGGATGTGCCGAGCACCTGGCAGGGCATTCTGGCTGGCCGCAGTGGCATTGGTCTGATCGAGCATACCGACCTTTCTGCCTACTCCACCCGTTTTGGCGGCTCGGTCAAAGGCTTCAACGTCGAGGAGTACCTGTCGGTCAAGGAAGCCCGCAAGCTCGACCTGTTCATTCAGTACGGCCTGGCGGCCGGTTTCCAGGCAGTGCGTAACGCCGGCCTGGAAGTGACCGATGCCAACCGTGAGCGCATTGGCGTGGCCATGGGCTCGGGTATCGGTGGCCTGACCAACATCGAGGAAACCTGCAAGATCCTGCACGCCTCCGGGCCGCGTCGGATTTCGCCGTTCTTCGTGCCGGGTTCGATCATCAACATGATTTCCGGTTTCCTGTCCATCCACCTGGGCGTGCAGGGGCCCAACTACGCCATCGCCACGGCGTGTACCACCGGTACGCACTGCATCGGCATGGCGGCGCGCAACATCGCCTACGGCGAAGCCGACGTGATGATTGCCGGTGGCGCCGAAATGGCTGCCTGTGGCCTGGGCATGGGCGGCTTCGGTGCCTCCCGCGCGCTGTCCACCCGCAACGACGAGCCAACCCGGGCCAGCCGCCCGTGGGACAAGGGCCGTGATGGCTTCGTGTTGTCCGACGGTGCCGGCGCCCTGGTGCTCGAGGAGCTGGAGCACGCCAAGGCGCGTGGTGCCACCATCTACGCCGAGCTCGTGGGCTTTGGCATGAGCGGTGACGCCTACCACATGACCTCGCCGCCCGAAGACGGCGCGGGTGCCGCCCGCTGCATGGCCAACGCCCTGCGCGACGCTGGCGTGAACGGCAGCGATGTGCAGTACATCAACGCCCACGGTACCTCCACCTCGGCGGGTGACCTGGCGGAAGCCTCGGCCATCAAGTCGGTGTTCGGCGACCACGCCTACAAGCTCGCGGTCAGCTCGACCAAGTCCATGACCGGTCACCTGCTGGGTGCCGCGGGCGCGGTGGAAGCGATCTTCAGCGTCCTGGCCATCAACAGCCAGGTGGCGCCGCCCACCATCAACCTGGACGAGCCTGACGAAGGCTGCGACCTGGACTTCGTCCCGCATCAGGCGCGCAACATGCCGATCGACGTGGTGCTGTCCAACTCGTTCGGCTTTGGTGGCACCAACGGCTCGCTGGTGTTCCGCCGGTTCAACGGCTGATGCTCAGCTGGGTCGACGGCGTGCCGGCGGACACGCTGGCGCTGAAGAACCGCGGCCTGGCCTATGGCGATGGGCTGTTCGAGACCATCGCCGTCAAGGCCGGCCAGCCGCTGTTGCTGGCGCGCCACCTGCAGCGCCTGCTGCAGGGTTGCCAGCGCCTGGCAATCAGCCTTGACGCGGCCCTGGTCGAGGCTGAACTGGCGGCCTGTGCCGCGCAGCTGGGCGAGGGTGTGCTCAAGCTCATCGTCACCCGTGGCGACAGCCAGCGCGGCTACGCCGCCGACCCCCTGGCGCCGGCCCGGCGCCTGGTCCAGGGCAACCCGCCCGCCGCTTACCCCGCTGCCCATGCCGAGCAAGGCGTGCGCCTGTTCGACTGCGCCACGCGCCTGGCCGAACAGCCACTGCTGGCCGGCCTCAAGCACCTCAACCGCCTGGAGCAGGTGCTGGCCCGCGCCGAATGGTCCGGCCCGGACTTTGCCGAAGGTTTGATGCGGGATATGTCCGGGCGCCTGGTCGAAGGTGTGTTCAGCAACCTGTTCCTGGTGCGTGACGGTCAGTTGCTGACCGCTGATCTGGTGCGCTGTGGCGTCGCCGGGGTCATGCGCGCCGAGCTGTTGGCCCAGGCGGCTGCCCTGGGCATTCCCGTGCAGGTCCGCGACCTGTGGCCTGAAGACCTGTGGCAGGCCGACGAAGTGTTCGTCTGCAACAGCGTGTATGGCATCTGGCCCGTTCGCGCTTTCGCGTCACTGAACTGGTCGCCGGGGCCGCTCACCCGTAAACTGCAGAGCCTTGCCCGCGCACTATTGGATGTGTGATTCGTGAGACGTAAATTCTTGGTGCTGCTGGAGACCCTGGTTATCCTGGCAGGCCTGACGCTGGGCGTTGCCGCCTGGAAAGTGCACAGCGCACTGGACCAAACCCTTAATGTCGCCCAGGAAGACCTCCTGGACGTGCCCAATGGCTCCACGCCCACCGGCACCTTCATGCGCATGCAGGCCAAGGGCACGCTGCGCGATGCCTTCTGGCTGCGCCTGTACTGGCGCTTCAACCTGGCCGGCACGCCGCTGCACAGCGGCGAGTACCGCCTGACCCCGGGCATGACCCTCAAGGACCTGCTGGGCGTGTGGCAGCGCGGTGAAGTGGTGCAGTACAACCTGACCCTGGTGGAAGGCTGGAACTTCCGCCAGGTGCGCGCTGCCCTCGACAAGCAGGAGAAGCTCAAGCACACCCTGGCCGGGCTGAGCGATGCCGAGGTCATGACCCGCCTGGGCCATGAAGGCGTGTTCCCCGAAGGCCGGTTCTTCCCCGACACCTACAAGTACGTGCGCGGCATGACCGACGCCGAGCTGCTGGGCCAGGCCTACAGCCGCCTGGACGAGGTGCTGGCCAAGGAGTGGACCGACCGTGCCCCTGACGCGCCGTATGACCAGCCCTACCAGGCGCTGATCATGGCTTCGCTGGTGGAGAAGGAAACCGGCGTGCCCCAGGAGCGCTCGCAGATCGCCGGCGTGTTCGTGCGCCGCCTGGCCACCGGCATGCTGCTGCAGACCGACCCCACGGTGATCTACGGCATGGGCGAGCGCTACACCGGCAAGCTGACCCGCGCCGACCTGCACGAGCCAACGCCGTACAACACCTACACCAACGCCGGCCTGCCGCCCACGCCGATCGCCATGGTCGGCCGCGAGGCGCTGCATGCCGCGTTGAACCCGGCCAGCGGCACCAGCCTGTATTTCGTCGCCCGCGGCGACGGCAGCCATGTGTTCTCCGACGACCTCGACGAGCACAACAACGCCGTGCGCGAGTTCCAGCTCAAGCGCCGCGCCGACTACCGGTCCAGCCCTGCGCCCACCCCGGTGCCTGCACCCGCGCCGGGCCAGGATGCGGCCACGCAGCCGCCGACGGTACCGGCGGCAAGCCCCGACACGGCCACCGACAGCAAAGCCGGTGCGCCCCAAGACACTCAGAAGGACAGCCAGTGAGCGGTTTATTCATTACCCTTGAAGGCCCCGAAGGCGCGGGCAAGAGCACCAATCGCGAGTACCTGGCCGAGCGCCTGCGCGCTGCCGGCCTGGACGTGGTGCTGACCCGCGAACCGGGCGGCACGCCGCTGGCCGAGGGCATCCGCGAGCTGCTGCTGGCCCCCAGCGACGAAGCCATGCACGCCGACACCGAGCTACTGTTGGTGTTCGCCGCCCGCGCCCAGCACCTGAGCGAAGTGATTCGCCCGGCGCTGGCCCGTGGCGCGGTGGTGCTGTGCGATCGCTTCACCGATGCCACCTACGCCTACCAGGGCGGCGGCCGCGGCCTCAGCCACGCGCGCATCGCCAGCCTGGAAGCCTTCGTCCAGGGTGACCTGCGCCCCGACCTGACCCTGGTGTTCGACCTGCCGGTGGAAGTGGGCCTGGCCCGCGCCACCGCGCGGGGCCGCCTGGACCGCTTCGAGCAGGAAGGCCGGGCCTTCTTCGACGCGGTGCGCAACACCTACCTGCAACGGGCCGCCGCGGCGCCCGAGCGCTACACCCTGGTCAACGCCGCCCTGACCCTGGGCGAGGTGCAGCAGCAACTCGACAGCCTGCTGCCTGGCATCGAGGCGCGCGCCCGTGGCTGAGGCCTACCCGTGGCAGGACAGCCTCTGGCAGCACCTGGCCGGCCGTAGCCAGCACGCCCACGCGTACCTGCTGCATGGCCCCCAGGGCATCGGCAAGCGTGCCCTGGCCGAGCGCCTGATGGCCTTGCTGTTGTGCCAGCAGCCCCAGGGGCTGGCCGCCTGCGGGCAGTGCAAGTCCTGCCACCTGCTGGCAGCAGGCAGCCACCCGGACAACTACATCCTGGAACCCGAGGAGGCCGACAAGGCCATCAAGGTCGACCAGGTGCGCGACCTGGTCAGCTTCGTGGTGCAGACCGCCCAGCTGGGCGGGCGCAAGGTGGTGCTGATCGAGCCGGTGGAGGCCATGAACATCAACGCCGCCAACGCCTTGCTCAAAAGCCTTGAGGAACCCTCGGGCAACACCGTGCTGCTGCTGGTCAGCCACCAGCCCAGCCGCCTGCTGCCCACCATCAAGAGCCGTTGCGTGCAGCAGGCCTGCCCGTTGCCCAGCCAGGCCATGAGCCTGGACTGGCTGGCCGGCGCCTTGCCCGAGTGCACACCCGAGCAGCGCGAAGAGCTGCTGACCCTGGCCGCTGGCTCGCCGCTGGTGGCGGTGCGCCTGCAGGCCCAGGGCGTGGTCGAGCAGCGCGCGCTGGTGGTGGACGGGGTGAAGAAGCTGCTCAAGCAGCAGGCCTCGCCCACGCAGCTGGCGGAAAGCTGGAACGCCATCCCGTTGCTGCTGCTGTTCGACTGGTTCTGCGACTGGTCCAACCTGATCCTGCGCTACCAGTTGACGCAGGACGAGGAGGGGTTAGGCTTGGGGGACATGCGCAAGGTGGTGCAGTACCTGGCGCAGAAGAGCGGGCAGGGCAAGGTCCTGGCCGCGCAGGACTGGATCCTGGCGCAGCGCCAGAAGGTGCTGGCCAAGGCCAACCTCAACCGGGTGTTGTTGCTCGAAGCGTTGCTGGTGTCCTGGGCAGGCTTGCCCGGCCAGGCTTGAAGAGCGTAGCGGGGCCCACCGGGGTGGGCCCTCAGTAGTTGGCGCAATCGAGGAATTTCAATGAATCAGCCAGTCAATCCCGGCCCGCGCAACGGCATCCTGTCCCTGACCATCAAGGACAAGTCGGTGCTCTACGCCGCCTACATGCCGTTCATCAAGAACGGCGGGCTGTTCATCCCCACCAGCAAGAGCTACAAGCTGGGCGATGAGCTGTTCATGCTGCTGAACCTGATGGACGAGCCGGAGAAGATCCCGGTCGCCGGCCGTGTCGCCTGGATCACCCCCAAGGGCGCCCAGGGCAACCGCGCCGCCGGTGTCGGCGTGCAGTTCAACGACGGTGACAACACCGCCCGTAACAAGATCGAAACCTACCTGGCCGGCGCCATCAAGTCCGACCGCCCCACTCATACGATGTAAGTTGCCCCAATGCCCATGCTTGTCGATTCCCACTGCCACCTCGATCGTCTGGACCTGGCCCAGCACGACGGTTCCCTCGATGCCGCCCTGCAGGCGGCCCGTGACCGCGGGGTAGGGCACTTCCTGTGCATCGGCGTCAGCGCCGACAACGCCGGCGCGGTCAAGGCCGTGGCCGAGCAATACGCCGACGTCGACTGTTCGGTGGGCATCCACCCGCTGGACCTCAAGCCCGGTGAGGCGCCAGCCCTGAAGTGGCTGCTCGAAGAGCTGGACCACCCGCGCGTGGTGGCCATCGGCGAGACCGGCCTGGACTACCACTACGAGCCCGAGGCCGCCGAGCTGCAGCAGGCCTCGTTCCGCCTGCACCTGGAAGCGGCCAGCATCATCGGCAAGCCGGTGATCATCCACACCCGCGGTGCCCGTGCCGACACCCTCGACCTGTTGCGCGAGGCCAAACTGCCCCAGGCTGGCGTGCTGCACTGCTTCACCGAGGACTGGGACATGGCCAAGGCGGCCCTGGACATGGGCTATTACATCTCCCTGTCGGGCATCGTCACCTTCCGCAACGCCGACGCCCTGCGCGACGTTGCCCGCCAGGTGCCGGCCGATCGCCTGCTGGTGGAGACCGACTCGCCGTACCTGGCGCCCATCCCGCACCGCGGCAAGCCCAACCTGCCGCAGTACGTGCGCGAAGTCGCCGAATTCCTGGCGCTGGTGCGTGGCGAAAGCTACGAGCAACTGGCCGAGCAGACCACCGCCAACTTCAAGCGGCTGTTCCCGCTGGCCCACGTCGCCGGCTGAGGCAAATCCGGGGCAAAAAAAACCCGGGTTCTGGGGGGTGAATCCGGGTTAAGACCATTAGGAGTAAAACAAAGGCGTGCGATCCATTGACACCTTTATCGGCGTCTCACTTGGGGGGTATGAGCACGTCGACACTTCAAGTATTGGCTAGCCTGCGCACTATGCCACCGGCGATTGAGCGTTTTTTAAACAGATTTGGAATACGTCCGCGTCCATTGAGTGCTCTTGGCTTGGTTGGGCCCTGAAAGCGTCAAAAAACAGGTGGTAAAATTGTACCGGCACGTGTCGGCAACCGCTGTCATGGTTGGAACTTCCGTGCAATTTGCTGCAAGTTAGGCATAATACCGGCCTTCGATTTTGATCCAGTCCTTCTTATGCAGAAAGAACCTCGTAAGGTCCGTGAGTTTCGTCGCCGGGAGCAAGAGATCCTCGACACCGCACTCAAACTGTTCCTGGAACAGGGTGAAGACAGCGTCACCGTCGAGATGATCGCGGATGCCGTGGGCATCGGCAAAGGCACGATTTACAAGCACTTCAAGTCCAAGGCGGAGATCTACCTGCGCCTGATGCTCGACTACGAGCGCGACTTGAACGAACTGCTGCATTCGGCGGACGTCGACCGCGACAAGGAAGCCCTGTCGCGCGCCTACTTCGAATTCCGCATGCGTGACCCGCAGCGCTACCGCCTGTTCGACCGCCTGGAAGAGAAGGTGGTGAAGGGCAACCAGGTGCCGGAGATGGTCGAGGAGCTGCACAAGATCCGCGCCTCCAACTTCGACCGCCTGACGCTGCTGATCAAGGGCCGCATCACCGAGGGCAAGCTCGAGGACGTGCCGCCGTACTTCCATTACTGCGCCTCCTGGGCCCTGGTGCACGGCGCCGTGGCGCTGTACCACTCGCCGTTCTGGAGCAACGTGCTGGAAGACCAGGAAGGCTTCTTCCAGTTCCTGATGGACATCGGCGTACGCATGGGCAACAAGCGCAAGCGCGACAGCGAACCGTCCGCCTAACCCCTGTGGGAGCTGGCTTGCCAGCGAGCTTTTGATTGCGGCAAGCTCGCTGGCAAGCCAACCCCCATGGCGCGGTCCATACTCAAGTATGTGTGGGGCTTGCAAAAACCTGACTTTTCGGTCAGATTTTCGCAGTCCGCTTCCCCCATGCCGGAGTCATCATGATCGTCGATCGTCAAGGCAGGTCCTTCCGCAACCTGCGCGTCAGCCTGACGGCGGCCTGCAACTACGCCTGCACCTACTGCGTGCCCGACGGCAAGCGCCTGGTGGCCGCGCAGGACGAGTTGTCCGCCGCCGCCCTGGTGCGCGGCGTGCAGTACCTGATCGAAGCCGCCGGCATCGAGCGGCTGCGCATCACCGGCGGCGAACCGCTGGTCAGCCCACGCCTTGAAGAGTTCCTGCACGGCGTCGCGCCGCTGGGCCTTGCGGACATCAGCCTCACCACCAACGGCCAGCTGCTGTCGCGCAAGCTGCCGCTGCTGCTGGACACCGGCATCCGCCGCCTCAACGTCTCCCTCGACACCCTGGACCCCGACGCCTTCCGCGGCATCGCCCGTGGCGGCGACCTGCGCACTGTGCTCGACGGCCTGGAGCGGGCGCGGGCGGCGGGCTTGCGCATCAAGGTCAATATGGTGCCGCTGCGCGGGCGCAACGTCGACCAGGTGCTGCCGCTGCTGGACTATTGCCTGGACCGCGGCTTCGAGCTGCGTTTCATCGAACTGATGCGCATGGGCCACCTGGCCCGCGACAGCGCCGGCTTTCACGCCCAGTTCATCGGCCTTGACGCCCTGCTGGCGCTGATCGGCGAACATTATGAATACCAACAGGCCAGCGCACCGGTGGACGCCACCGCGTTGCGCTACGAGGTGCCAGGGCGTGGTTATTTTGGCGTGATCGCCAACGAGAGCGTGCCGTTCTGCCGGACCTGCTCGCGCTTGCGCCTGTCGTCCACCGGGTGGCTGCACGGCTGCCTGTCCTCCAGCAACCGCCACTACGTCGGCGACCTGCTGGAACTGCCCCGCGAACAGGCGCTGCCGGCTCTGCAGGGCCTGCTGCAGAAGGCCCTGGGCGACAAGCAGGAGGTGGCGTTTTCGGGCGGCGCCACGGTGATGAAGATCATCGGCGGTTAAACCTTGCGGGGCGGATACGCAGACTGGCGCAAAAGCTGCATCACGCGGCTATTCGCCGGTTTTCCGTCACCGGCCTCTGGAGGAAAGATGCGTAGCCTGGTCTTGCTGCTCGCGCTGTTGGCGTTGGGCGGCTGCATGAGTGTGAGCGATATGGGTGAAGCCACCCGCGAACAATTGAGCGACGCCGGTGTGCTGAACCACAGCAACACCCGCCGCCTGAACAACTTCCGCCTGCAGCCGGATTCGTTCATCTACATCGGCCAGGGCGCCTTCGCCCCGCCGGGCAGCGCCTACCCCAAGCCTAACGTGGTGGCCGAGGCAGCGTTCAACGGCTTCATCGACTACTTCCCCATGGTCCGCCGCGCCCGCGCGCCCCTGGGCCTGGAGCAAGCCCTGGGCGAGGCTCGCAGCGCCGGCGCCAGCTACCTGCTGTACACCCGCTTCGCCAACGCCGATGACCGTATCGGCAACGCCGACGAGTGGGCCGACCAGGAAGCCGTCGACCGCCTGGGCGTGGACAACGGCACCATCCAGGTGATGCTGATCGAAACCAACACCCGCTACCTGATCGACAGCGCCACCATCCGCATGCGCGGTGGCCTGCTGAGCATCCACAACCAGAAGCCGGAAGATTTGCTAGAGCCGCCGCTGGAGGATTACGCTCGTATCCTGTTGGGCATGAGTCGCCCGTAAAGCGGTTACAGGAGCAAGGCATGAGTGGTGCAGGCAAGGCGAACGATCTGTTGGCGCAGATCCCCAGCAGCGGCAAGGGCCTGCCGCCCGTGCACCTGTGGAACCCGGACTTCTGCGGCCACATCGACATGCGCATCGCCCGGGACGGAACCTGGTACTACCTGGGCACGCCCATCGGCCGCAAGCCCATGGTGCGCCTGTTCTCCACCATCCTGCGCCGCGATGGCGACGACTACGTGCTGGTGACCCCGGTGGAGAAGGTCGGCATCACCGTCGACGATGCGCCCTTCGTCGCCGTGACCCTGGACGTGGAGGGGCAGGGCGAAGCCCAGGTGCTGCGCTTCACCACCAACGTCGACGATGGCGTGGTGGCCGACGCCGACCACCCCCTGCGGGTGGAGACCGACCCTGCCACCCAGGAACCGGCGCCATACCTGCTGGTGCGCAGCAACCTCGAGGCACTGGTGCACCGCAACGTCTTCTACCAGTTGGTCGAACTGGCCAGCGTGCGCGAAATCGACGGCCAGCGCTGGCTGGGCGTGTGGAGCAGCGGCGAGTTCTTCCCCATCGGCGTGGAGCCCTGACACCGATCCGCGTAGCAGCGGCCGCAGGCCGCGTCCCGCGCCATTGGCCACCCCCTTTTCCCGTCCATTGGCGCTTTAACGCCACGGCGGCTGGGCCTATCTTCACCTCATCCCCCCAAAAAAGAGGCCACGAAGATGAACCTGCGCATCCTGCTCGCCACCGCCCTGCTGTCCACCAGCGCCTTCGCCCACGACAACGTCAAGATCCTGCAACAGCAGAGCCCACCCAACGCCCCGGGCCAGCAGGCCATCATGCTCACCGTCGACTACGCCCCCGGCCAGGCCTCCGACGCCCACAGCCACCCCGGCTCGGTGATGGCCTACGTGCTCGAAGGCAGCGTGGTGTCGCAGCTCAAGGGCCAGGCGCCGGTGACCTACAAGCAGGGGCAGTACTGGTACGAGCCGGCCGGCACCGTGCACCTGGTGTCGCGCAATGCCAGCAAGACCCAGCCGGCGAAGTTGTTGGTGTGGGTGTTGAAAGGGCAGGACCAGCAGGTGCTGGAGCCGTACAAGCCATAAAACCCTGTATCCATGGCGCGATCCCGACTCACCGTTCGTCGGGATCCCCACCCCTGCTCGATAGACCGCCGAACGCATTCTCCGTACACTGCCGCGTGATGGCGGTTTGCTATTCGTTTGCGTGATAACCCCGGCAATCGGGGGGTTCAGCAGAAACACAGCCGCCGTTGAACCACCCGTTTCACGATGACTCCCGACTCTCCCGTATTCCGCATCGAGCCTCGTTCCGTGGCTGGCCCTTTCCTGTGGCTGTCCTCCCAGCGCGCGCCCATGCCGGGGGTGAGTGCGTGGGCAATAAACGACCTTCACTAGGCTAACCCAGATTGACCAACCCTCTGCAGCATTCGCGCCCTGGCACCTCTTCGCTTGACCACCCCGTTGTTGCTTCCCCTGGTATCACCACTGCGCCCTTGTCCCGTGGGCAGCGCGCCATGTGGTTCTTGTGGAGCCTGAACCCCGACGGCGTACAGTACGGCCTGCCCATGGCCTGGACCATTCGCAGTGCCCTGGACCTTGCGGGTTTCGCCGGTGCCCTGCAGGATCTGGTCGATCGTCACCCGGTGTTGCGCACCACCTACGCGGCCCCCCAGGGCGAGCCGCTGCAGATGATTCATGCCCAGGCGCCGGTGGACTTCCAGCACCACGACGCCAGCCAGTGGAGCGCCGAGGCGCTGCATGCACGCCTGGCCCAGGAGGCCGACCAGGGCTTCGACCTGCAGCATGGCCCGGTGTTTCGCGCCCGGCTGTTCTCGGCCCGTGCCGATGAGCAGGTGTTGTTCCTGAACTGCCATCACATCGCCGCCGACACCTGGTCGCTGATCGTGCTGATGGAAGAGCTGGGCCTGCTGTACCGGGCGCGAGTGTTGGGCGAAACGGCGGTGCTGCCGGACATGGGCCTGCCGTTCGAGGCCTACGTGGGCTGGCAGCAGCAACTGCTGGAGTCGCCTGCCGGCGAGCAGCATTGGGCCTACTGGCAGCAGGTGCTGCAGCGCCCGCCGGTGCTGGACCTGCCCACCGACCGCCCGCGCCCGCGGGTGCAGACCCACGTCGGCGCCGGGCATGCCTTCGAGTTCGACCAGGCCTTCACCCAGCAGATCCGGGCCCTGGCCCGCGAGCAGGGCGTGACCTTCTACACCGTGCTGATGGCGGCCTTCTACGTGCTGCTGTACCGCTACACCGGGCAGGATGACATTGTCGTCGGTTCGCCGCGCTTCGGCCGCCCGCCCGAGGGCCATGCGCGTACGGTCGGCTATTTCGCCAGCCCGTGCGCCTTGCGTGCGCAGTTGGACGGCGAGCAGCCGTTCAGTGACTTCCTGGGCCATGTGCGCAGCGTGCTGGTGGGCGCCAAGGCGCACCAGGACTACCCGTTCCCGCTGCTGGTGGAAAAACTCAACGTGGCCCGCGATAGCAGCCGCAGCCCGGTGTTCCAGGTGTCCTTCACCTACCAGAAATCCCATCTGGCGCACCTGAGCGGCGTGGCGGCGGCGCGCATGGGCCTGGGCGGCGCGGTGGTGGACCTCAGCGGGCTGGCGCTGGAGTCCTATCCGCTGGAACAGCATGGGGTGAAATTCGACCTCGACTTTGTGGTCGAGGAGGTGGACGGCTGCCTGCGCGCAGTGTGCTGGTACAACACCGACCTGTGGGACGCCCGCAGCATCGGCTACTTGGTGGCCCACTACCAGGCGCTGCTGGCCAGCGCCGTGCAGGCGCCGGCCCAGGCCATTGCCCGCCTGCCGATGCTGACGGACGGCGAGCGCGCCAACTTTGCCGCCTGGAACGCCACCGACGCGCGCTTCCCCCAGGAGCCGGTGCACCACTGGGTGGAAGGCTGGGCCCAGCGCACGCCGGACCGCGTGGCCCTGCTCCATGAAGACCAGGCCATCAGCTACGCCGAGCTCAACGCCCGGGCCAACCGCCTGGCCCATTACCTGCGCCGCAATGGCCTGCAGCCGGGACAGCCGGTGGGCGTGAGCATGGAGCGCAGCCCCGAGCTGGTGGTAGGTATCCTTGCCATCGTCAAGGCCGGTGGCGCCTACCTGCCCCTGGACCCCGGCTACCCGGCGGACCGCCTGGCCTACATGCAGGAGGACTCGGGCCTGAGCCTGCTCCTGACCCGCGCAGGCGCGGGCGCCGAGCCAGCCTCGGCCAAGGTGCAACAGCTGTGCGTGGATACCCACGCCGCGGCCATCGCCCAGGAGCCTGCCAGCAACCCCGAGCGGGTGTCGCGGCCCGACGACCTTGCGTACATCATCTACACCTCCGGCTCCACCGGCCGGCCCAAGGGGGTGATGCTGGAGCACTACGGCCTGTCGAACATGGTCCATGCCCAGATCGAGGGCTTCGCCATCAGCGAGCAGAGCCGCGTGCTGCAGTTCGCCTCGGTGAGCTTCGATGCCTCGGTGTCGGAGATCTTCACCGCCCTGTGCGCCGGCGCAGCGCTGTGCCTGGCGGCCAAGGCAGACATCATGCCCGGCTCGGCGCTGATCAACACCATCGCCCGCCACGCCGTCACGGTGGTCACCCTGCCGCCGTCGGTGCTGGCGCTGCTGCAGCCCGAAGAGGTGCCCACCCTGCGCACCGTGGCGGCGGCGGGGGAGGCCTGCAGCCTGGACATCGTCAAGCGCTGGGCTCCCGGCCGGCGCTTCCTCAACGCCTACGGCCCCACCGAAGCCACCGTGTGCGCGACCATGGCCGTGCTGGGTGCCGAGACCACGCGGGTCACCCTCGGCCAGCCGCTGGCCAACACCCGCCTGTACCTGCTCGACTCGCGCCTGCAACAGGTGCCGGTGGGCATCGCCGGCGAGATCCACATCGCCGGCGTGGGCCTGGCCCGTGGCTACCTCAACCGCCCGGACCTGACCGCCGAACGCTTTATCGCCAACCCGTTCGAGGGCGGTGAGGCGCGCCTGTACAAGACCGGCGACCTGGCCCGCTACCTGCCCGATGGCAGCCTGGAGTACCTGGGCCGCCTGGATCACCAGGTGAAAATTCGCGGTTTCCGCATCGAACTGGGCGAAGTGGAAGCGGTGATTGCCGCCTGTGCCGGCGTGCGCGAAGCACTGGTGATCGCCGGTGGCAGCACGCCGTCGCTGCTGGCCTACGCCATTGCCGACGCGGCCACCGTGACCGCCGCCGACATCCGTGCCCACGCCCAGGGCATCTTGCCGGATTTCATGGTGCCGGCGGCGATCATGCTGCTTGACGCCTGGCCCCTGACCCCCAACGGCAAGATCGACCGCGCCGCCTTGCCAAGCCCGGCCGAGCAGCGGGCCAGCAGCCACTTGGTCGCCCCCCGGGACCTGCTGGAACAGCAGATCGCCGCGGCCTGGACCACGGTGCTCAAGCTTGAGACCGTGGGCATCGACGACAACTTCTTCGAGGTGGGCGGCAACTCCCTGGACCTGGTGCGGGTAGAGCTCGAGCTGGAGAAGGTGCTGGGCTACCGCGTGGCGACCATGGACCTGTTCCGCTTCGCCAACATCCGTACCCTGGCCGAACACCTGCGCGGCGCCCCCCAAGGCACCCGCCCCGCACCCCAGGCGCCGCGCCTGAGCAGCGTGGGCGTGGACACCGATATCGCCATCATCGGCATGGCCGGGCGCTTCCCCGGCGCGGCCAACGTCGAGGCGTTCTGGTGCAACCTGGCCGCCGGCGTCGAGTCGGTGGGCGAGCTGAGCGACGAACAGCTGCTGGCCGCTGGCGTCGCCCCCGCGCTGCTGGCCGACCCGCGCTACGTGAAGCGCAAGGGCGTGCTCGATCAGGTCGAGCAGTTCGACGCCGCGTTCTTCGGCTACCCGCCACGCGAAGCGCTGCTGATGGACCCCCAGCAGCGGTTGTTCCTGGAAACCGGCTGGCACGCCCTGGAGCACGCCGGTTATGCCAATGCCGATTACAGCGGGCGCATTGGCGTGTACGGCGGTACCGGGCGCTCGGGTTACCTGCTGCACTACCTGGAAACCAACCCGGGCAGTGCCGCCGAGCTGTTCCAGACCACCATCCTCAATGAAAAGGATTTCCTCTCCACGCGCCTGGCCTACAAGCTCAACCTGCGCGGCCCAGCGCTGACGGTGCAGACCGCGTGCTCCACCTCGTTGGTGGCGGTGCACCTGGCCTGCCAGCAGCTGATCCTGGGCGAGTGCGACATTGCCCTGGCTGGCGGGGTGTCGATCGAGGTGCCCCATGGCACCGGCTACCTGCACCAGGACGGCCACATTCTGTCCGGTGACGGCCGCTGCCGGCCGTTCGACAGCCAGGCCCAGGGCACCGTGCGCGGCAGCGGCGGGGCGCTGGTGGTGTTGAAGCGCCTCTCGGCGGCGGTAGCCGACGGCGATCAGGTGTGGGCGGTGATCAAGGGCTCGGCCATCAACAACGACGGCAACGCCAAGGTCGGCTTTACCGCCCCGGCGGTGGACGGCCAGGCCGACGTGATCGAACAGGCGCTGCAGCGCGCCAAGGTCGACCCGGCCACCATTGGCCTGGTGGAAGCCCACGGCACCGCCACGTACCTGGGCGACCCTATCGAAGTGCAGGCCCTGACCCAAGCCTGGCGTCGTCACACCGACGCCACGCAGTTCTGCGTGCTGGGTTCGGCCAAGGCCAACGTCGGCCACCTGGATGCTGCGGCGGGCGTCACCGGCCTGATCAAGGCGGCGCTGGCGCTGCACCACGGGCAAATTCCCGGCACCCTGCATTTCCAGGCGCCCAACCCCAAGCTCGAGCTGGCGCAGAGCCCGTTCCGGGTCAGCGCCACGCTCAGCGATTGGCCGGCCACGGCCACGCCGCGCCGCGCGGCCGTCAGCTCGTTCGGGATTGGCGGCACCAACGCCCACATGATCCTCGAACAGGCCCCGGCAGTTGCCGTGGCGCCGCCAGCGGGCGGTTGCCAGGTGCTGGCGCTTTCGGCAAAAACCGAGGCGGCCCTGGCGCGCATGACCAAGCAGCTGGCCAGCCACCTGCAGGCCAATCCCGGTGTCGACCTGGCGGATGTCGCCTACACCCTGCAACAGGGCCGCAGCCACTTCCAGCACCGCCGCGCGGTGGTTTGCGACACCCCTGCCACAGCCGTCGAGGCGCTCACGGCGCTGCCCGCCGCGCGCAGCAGCACCGGCCTGGCCGGCCCTGGCGCCGGGGTGACGTTCCTGTTCCCCGGGCAAGGCTTGCAGCAGGTCAACATGGGGCGTGAGCTGTACGACAGCGAAGTGGTGTTCCGCGCTTGCATCGATGACTGCGCACAGCTGCTGCAGCCGGTGATGGGCCTGGACATTCGCACCGTGCTGTACCCGCCAGCGGCGGCCACGGACGCGGCGCGCGAGCAACTGATGCAGACCGCCATCACCCAGCCGGCGCTGTTCGTGGTCGAGTACGCGCTGGCGCAGCAGCTGCAACACTGGGGTGTGCGCCCCGCGGCCATGATGGGGCACAGCCTGGGCGAGTACGTGGCCGCCTGCCTGGCCGGGGTCATGGCGTTGCCTGATGCGTTGCAGCTGGTGGCCCGGCGTGGCCAATTGATCCAGGCGCTGCCCGGCGGCGCAATGCTCGCCGTGGAAGCGTCGGCCCAAGAGCTGCAGGTGTATGCCGTCAACGGCGTCGACCTGGCCGTGGTCAACGCTGCGCGCGCCTGCGTGCTGGCCGGGGCCCCCGCGGCCATCGACGCGGTGCAGGCGCAAGTCGCAGCCGCCGGCCTGCGCTGCAAGCGCGTGGCCACCTCCCATGCCTTCCATTCGGCCATGCTCGACCCGGTGCTGGAGCAGTTCATGGCCGAGGTCAGTGCCGTGCCGCTGCACGCGCCGACCACGCCTTACCTCACCAACGTCACGGGTGACTGGGTGACCGCCGAGCAAGCCACCGACCCGGCGCACTGGGTGCGCCACCTGCGCCAGGCAGTACGCTTTGCCGAGGGCCTGGAACGCTTGCTGCAGGTGCCCGGTGGGTTGTTCCTGGAAGTGGGGCCGGGGCAGACCTTCACCTCGATCATCCGCAAGCACGCCCTGGCGGCCCATGCCCGCGTGGCCAGCGCGACCCTGGCCAGCAGCGGCGCTGATGGTGCCAGCCTGGCCATGGGCCTTGGCCGCCTATGGGTAGCGGGCGTGGCGCCGCAGTGGACGGCCTTGCACCAGGGCGCGGTCCGTCGCCGCGTGGCGTTGCCCGGCTACCCCTTCGAGCGTCAGCGCTTCTGGCCCGGCAACACTGCGGCGCCGGCTCGGCAAGTGCCGGCGCCGCAGTTCGAGCCGCGCACCCAGGGCAACTCCATCGAAGCGCAGCTGGTGGAGATCTTCGAGCAGGTGCTGGGCATGGACGCCATCAGCGTCAGCGACGATTTCTTCGAATTGGGCGGCAGTTCGCTGTCCGCCCTGAGCGTGATCATGCAGGCGCAGCAACGCTTCGGCCAGGCCCTGTCGCCCGCCGCGCTGCTGGAAAACCCCACGGCCAAGGCGCTGGCGGCCACGCTGCAGCGCCAGCAGGCGCCGCGCAGCCCGCAACTGGTGGGCATGCACACCGGCGGCGAACTGCCGCCGCTGTTCTGCATTCACCCCTATGGCGGCCACACCACCAACTACCTGGAGCTGACGCGGATGCTGGGAGATGAGCAGCCGGTGTATGGCATCCAGGCCGCGGGCCTGCAAGGGGAGGCCACGCCGCTGCGGCGGATCGAGGCCATGGCCACGGCCTATATCGCGCTGGTCAAGACGGTGCAGGCCGAGGGGCCGTATCACCTGGTGGGGCATTCCATGGGCGGCTGCATCGCCTACGAGATGGCCCAGCAGCTCACTGCGCGCGGTGAACGCGTGGCGCTGTTGGCGCTGCTGGATTCGCGCGCGCAGAACGCCAGCGCCCAGCCGCTGTACCGCAACGGCACCTACGGGCAGATGGCCAAGCGGCACTGGCTGAGCGACGACGCGGTGATGCTTGGCATCCTCATGCCCAAGCTGGCCTTCGACTGGGACAGCCTGCAAGGCGTGCCGGCCCAGGCGCAGTGGCTGCAGGTGCTGGCAGCTGCCACCGGCCAGGGCCTGCTGCCCGCTGGGTCCGGCGAGGCGCAGCTGCGCCATGTGCTGACGGTGACCGATGCCAACGACGAAGCGCTGCGCAGCTACCAGCCGGTTCCCTACGCCGGCACCGTGCTGCTGTGCTGCGGCGAGCAGGGCTTTGCCCGGCAGTTCGCCGAGCCCGACCTGGGCTGGGGCGTGCTGGCCGCGCAACTGGACCTGGCCTGGGTGCCTGGCGACCACCACAGCATCATGGCCAGGGACAACGTCGCGGCCATCGTGGCGCAGCTGCAACGCCACCTGGATGGTCGCGGCTGACCCGCCGTCAACGCCCTGCAGGCCTGGCTTGCAGGGCAACCCCTGGACGTTTTTAAGGATGGGCTGTGTCCACATCAACGCAAATTCGTTTCACCGGCGACGAGCTGAAAATCGTCGCCATGGTCACCGTGCTGCTGTTCATCGGCTTGCTGGGCACCGACATCCACCTGTCGTCGCTGCCGGAAATCATGAGTGTCATGCAGGTGTCGCGTGCCACCTTGCAGGCCTCGATCTCGATCTTCCTGTTCGGCACTGGCGTGGGCGCGCTGGTGTACGGGCCACTGAGCGACAAATACGGGCGCAAGCCGGTGATCCTCATCGGCATCGCCGTGGCCATCGCCGGCAACCTGTGGGCGGTGTATGCCGCCAAGGCTTCGGTGTTCCTGGCAGCCCGCTTTGTCCAGGGCATTGGCAGCGGGGTGTGCCTGGCGCTGTCGCGGGTGGTGCTGTCGGACATCGTCCAGGGCCCGCGCTATGCCATCGCCAGTTCCTACATCACCTTGTTCACGGGCCTGTCGTTCGTGCTCGGGCCCTTGCTGGGCAGCCTGGTGCAAGCCTGGTTCGGCTGGCGGGCCAACTTCGTGCTCATGGCCCTGTTGCTGGCGGTGATTTTCCTGGCCTACGGCCGTAGCCGGGAAACCAATACCCACAAGGACCCGTCCATCAGCGTGGCCGGCGTGTTCGCCAGCTACGCCGTGGTGCTGGGCGACGCGACCTTCCTGGCCACCACGGTCATGGCTGGCATCGGCATGACCTGCTTCGTGCTGTACACCAGCTCCAGCCCCTTCGTGCTGCAGCAGCGCTTCGGCTTCAGCGCCACCGACTACGGCTGGGCCACGGCTCTGGTGGGCAGCGGCCTGATCATCAGCCGCCTGGCGTTCCCCTGGCTGGTGCGCACCCTGGGCATGCACGCGACCATGGCGGTGGGTTTTGCCATCACCCTGCTGTGCGGCGCAGCGCTGCTGATCGTGGCGCAACTGGGGCTGATGTCAGCGTGGGTGTTCCTGGCCTGCGTGGCGGGCATCTCGTTCAGCTACTCCTTCATCGTCCTGTGCGCCTCGGCGCTGGCGATCAACCGCTTCCCCACCCGGCGCGGGGCGGCGGGGGCGCTGTATTGCTGCTCGCAGATGGGGTTGGCGTTCGGCGTCAACAGCCTGGTGTCGGCGGCGGGGAATGACGTGGTGACGCTGCTGGGAGTGAGCTACGTGGTGCTGCCGGTGCTGGGGTTGGCCTTGTGCCTGCGGATGAGAACGGCGTCTGCCTGACCCGCACCGCACCGCACCGCGCCGTGGCCGGACGCCGCCTGACGGCAGCTGCTACGGGGCGCGATTACAAACAGTAATGGATTTCGGCTGGCGAAGGCTGCGTTTCCCCCCGACTATGGGCGCCATTTCAGGGGAAGCCTTTCATGAGACGGTTCGCTTTTGTCAGCGCAGCAGCCGAACGCGAATACAAAGCCCTGCCTGGCGAAATCCAGGATGAATTCGGGAAGGACTTGCGTCGTATCCAATACGCGGATGAGCCAAGGTTGGTCTGTAAGCCACTGGCTGAATCCGTGGGTGCTGGGGCATTGGAACTGGTGATCAACGGTAGCCCTGCTTACCGGTGTGTCTACATCGTGAAGTACGCCGACACGTTATTTGTGCTGCATTCCTTCATCAAGACCACGAACCGGACGGATCGGCATGCAATGAGTGTGGCCCAGGAACGCTTGAAAGAGTTGCTATGCATACTGCGTGAGCAGCGCCTTTAGTGCTCCGCGTTCTGTGAGATGACAATGCAGGGGTGGGGGCGATCGCCCTCGCTCGACATCGTGAAGTGGGTCCGGAAGCCCAGCTTGTCGAGCATGTCCATCATCGCGTCGACCGTGAATTTCTCTATTTTGCCGTTGGCCAGTTCCGAAATGCGCGACTGGGTGACTTCGAGGCGGGCAGCGGCCTCGGTTTGGTTGAGTTTCATTTGCTTGAGGCAGTCGGTGATGAAAATGGAAAGGTCCATTTTCAAGGCCATTTTGCTGGCCGTTTCTTCGTCGTGGGTGACGTGGAATGGGCTGTCGTAATATCGGATGGACATGGCGTTAGCACCGAGTTATCTAAAATTTTAGATAATGTACGTCTTCGGGGTTGCCAGGGCAACCTGAAAGTAGGCTTCATGCCAGCTGCGTGTCTTGATGATGATCGGGAGGGGGCCGCCCGAGGATTGATTCCACCAAATCCCAGAAACGACAAAGCCCCTCTAAAAGAGGGGCTTCGTTATGTTTTGGCTCCACGACCTGGACTCGAACCAGGGACCCAATGATTAACAGTCATTTGCTCTACCAACTGAGCTATCGCGGAATCTGGTGCCTATGTTACTGATTCAAAAGGAGAAGTCAACACCTTTTGTTAACTTCTCCCGCTGAACGGCATCACAGCACGGCAACGATCGCCTTGATCACGCGGTCGATGTTGCTCTGGTTCAGGGCTGCCACGCAGATGCGGCCGGTGTCCAGGGCGTAGATGCCGAAGTCGCTGCGCAGGCGCTGGGCCTGTGCGGCGGTCAGGCCCGAGTAGGAGAACATGCCGCGCTGCAGGCCGACGAAACCGAAGTCGCGGTTGGCGCCGGCGGCGGCCAGGCCTTCGACCATCTGGTTGCGCATGCCACGGATGCGCAGGCGCATTTCGGCCAGTTCGGCTTCCCACATGGCGCGCAGCTCAGGGCTGTTCAGCACGGTGGCGACGATCATGGCGCCGTGGGTAGGCGGGTTGGAGTAGTTGGTGCGGATCACGCGCTTGACCTGGGACAGCACGCGGGTGCTTTCTTCCTTGGACTCGGTGACGATCGACAGCGCGCCAACGCGTTCGCCGTACAGCGAGAACGACTTGGAGAACGAGCTGGAGACAAAGAAGGTCAGGCCCGACTCGGCGAACAGGCGCACGGCGGCGGCGTCTTCGTCGATGCCGTCGCCAAAGCCCTGGTAGGCCATGTCCAGGAACGGCACATGGCCCTTGGCCTTGACGGTTTCCAGCACTTGCTTCCAGTCTTCGGGGGTCAGGTCGACGCCGGTCGGGTTGTGGCAGCAGGCGTGCAGCACGACGATGGAGCCGTTGGGCAGGGCGTTCAGATCTTCGAACAGGCCGGCACGGTTGACGCCATTGGTGGCGGCGTCGTAGTAGCGGTAGTTCTGCACCGGGAAGCCGGCGGTTTCGAACAGGGCGCGGTGGTTTTCCCAGCTTGGGTCGCTGATGGCGACGACGGCGTTGGGCGAGAGCTGCTTGAGGAAGTCGGCACCGATTTTCAGTGCGCCGGTGCCGCCAACGGCCTGCACGGTGACCACGCGGCCTTCGGCCAACAGTGGCGACTGGGCGCCGAACAGCAGTTTCTGCACGGCCTGGTCGTAGGCGGCGATGCCGTCGATCGGCAGGTAGCCGCGGGCGGCGTGCTGGGCAACACGTGCGGTCTCGGCTTCGACGACGGCACGCAACAGGGGAATTCGCCCTTGTTCATCACTGTAAACGCCCACGCCCAAGTTGATCTTGTCGGTGCGGGTGTCAGCGTTGAACGCTTCGTTCAGGCCCAGGATAGGATCGCGGGGTGCCAATTCGACAGCAGAAAACAGGCTCATTTTTACCGTAGCTCTGATTGGAGGGTAATGGGGGTACACCGCTCCAAAAATGCACTAGAGCGGTGCACAAACGGGGAGTCAGTATAGAGATCCTTGCTTGCACCTGCGACAGCTTGATGCAGGTTTTCCGGCCCAATTTCGCTTTTTTTTTACACCGTTAGTCATTTCGATGTGGGCGCGGTCCAATAACCTTGTAGGCCTTATCTTGAAACTGACACCGCAAAACACCACTTGGGGTATAAGATACTGTCTATAAATACAGGCGTCGGTTGCCGCCCGTGATCGTTTTCGTCTGCAGGGCGCGTCCTGCCGATGACCAAGAGGTTCGCCATGTCCGAGTTCCAGCTCGTCACCCGTTTCCAGCCCGCCGGCGACCAGCCCGAGGCCATCCGCCTGATGGTGGAGGGCATCGAAGCCGGCCTTGCGCACCAGACCCTGCTCGGCGTGACGGGCTCGGGCAAGACCTTCAGCATCGCCAACGTGATCTCCCAGGTGCAGCGGCCGACCCTGGTGCTGGCGCCGAACAAGACCCTGGCGGCGCAGCTGTACGGCGAGTTCAAGGCGTTCTTCCCCAACAACGCCGTGGAGTATTTCGTTTCCTACTACGACTACTACCAGCCGGAGGCCTACGTGCCGTCGTCCGACACCTTCATCGAGAAGGACTCGTCGATCAACGACCACATCGAGCAGATGCGCCTGTCGGCCACCAAGGCGCTGCTGGAGCGCAAGGACGCCATCATCGTCACCACGGTGTCGTGCATCTACGGCCTGGGCAGCCCCGAGACCTACCTGAAAATGGTGCTGCACGTAGACCGCGGCGACAAGCTCGACCAGCGCGCGCTGCTGCGCCGCCTGGCCGACCTGCAGTACACCCGCAACGAGATGGATTTTGCCCGCGCCACCTTCCGGGTGCGCGGCGACGTGATTGACGTGTACCCGGCGGAGTCGGACCTGGAAGCCATCCGTATCGAGCTGTTCGACGACGAGGTGGAGAGCCTGTCGGCGTTCGACCCGCTCACCGGCGAGGTCATCCGCAAGCTGCCGCGTTTCACCTTCTACCCCAAGAGCCACTACGTGACCCCGCGCGAGACCTTGCTGGAGGCCATCGAAGGCATCAAGGAAGAGCTCAAGGAGCGCCTGGACTACCTGCGCGACACCAACAAGCTGGTGGAGGCCCAGCGCCTGGAGCAGCGCACCCGTTTCGACCTGGAAATGATGCTGGAGCTGGGCTACTGCAACGGCATCGAAAACTACTCACGCTACCTGTCGGGCCGCCCGGCGGGCGCGCCGCCGCCCACTTTGTACGATTACCTGCCGCCCGATGCGCTGCTGGTGATCGACGAATCCCACGTCAGCGTTCCCCAGGTGGGGGCGATGTACAAGGGCGACCGTTCGCGCAAGGAAACCCTGGTGGAGTACGGCTTCCGCCTGCCGTCGGCGCTGGACAACCGGCCCATGCGCTTCGACGAGTGGGAAGGAGTGAGCCCGCAGACCATTTTCGTTTCGGCCACGCCGGGCAAGTATGAAGAAGAGCACGCCGGCCGGGTGATCGAGCAGGTGGTGCGCCCCACCGGCCTCGTGGACCCGCTGGTGGAAGTGCGGCCGGCGCTGACCCAGGTGGACGATTTGCTCTCGGAGATCCGCAAGCAGGTGGCCATCGAGGAGCGGGTGCTGGTGACGGTGCTGACCAAGCGCATGGCCGAGGACCTCACCGATTACCTGGCCGACCACGATGTGAAGGTGCGCTATCTGCACTCGGACATCGACACCGTGGAGCGGGTGGAGATCATTCGCGACCTGCGCCTGGGGACCTTCGATGTGCTGGTGGGTATCAACCTGCTGCGTGAAGGCCTGGACATGCCCGAGGTGTCGCTGGTGGCGATTCTCGACGCCGACAAGGAAGGTTTCCTGCGCTCTGACCGTTCGCTGATCCAGACCATTGGCCGCGCCGCGCGGAACCTCAACGGCCGGGCGATTCTGTACGCCGACCGCATGACCGGTTCCATGGAGCGCGCCATTGGCGAGACCGAGCGCCGGCGCGAGAAGCAGGTGGCCTTCAACGAAGCCAACGGCATCGTCCCCCAGGGCGTGGTCAAGGACGTCGCCGACATCATGGAAGGCGCCACCGTGCCCGGCTCGCGCAGCAAGAAACGCAAGGGCATGGCCAAGGCCGCCGAAGAAAACGCCAAGTACGAGAACGAGTTGCGCTCGCCCAGCGAGATCAACAAGCGTATTCGCCAGCTGGAAGAGAAGATGTACCAGTTGGCCCGCGACCTGGAGTTCGAAGCGGCGGCGCAGATGCGCGACGAGATTGGCAAGTTGCGCGAGCGTTTGCTGAATGTCTGATCTTTAGTGGGAGCTGGCTTGCCAGCGAGTTTTTCGGGCCCCCACAACTCGCTGGCAAGCCAGCTCCCACAAGGGGCGCGTCATGAGGGTGGGGTGATATCGCGTTCCACCGGCGCCGGGTTGGGGTCAAACCCTTGGGGGTACTTGCCCTTCAAGTTCCAGGCGAAGGCGATGATTTCGGCGATGGTGCGGTACAGCGCCTCGGGGATGCTGTCGCCCAGCTCCAGCCGCGCCAGCAGCTTCACCAGCTCGGCGTTCTCGTAGATCGGCACCTCGTATTCCCGGGCGATGGCCAGGATGGCCTCGGCCAGTTCATCGTCGCCCTTGGCGGTGAGGGTCGGGGCCTGTTGGCCGTCGTAGGTCAGGGCGATGGCCTGACGGGGGGGGTTGGCAGTCATGCGGTTTCATCCACCCAGCGTTGTTCCAGTTGCGTGCTCGGGCCCTGGGGCGGCGTGCCCTGGTGGCATTGCAGGTCGCTGACGGCCAGCCCTGCGGCCAGCAGCTGCTGGCGCAGGTTACCCAGCTCGCTGTCGATCAGCCGTGCGGTGGCAGGCCACTGTGCCCACAGCTGGCCGCTGAGGCTGCCGCGCAACAGCTGCGCCTGGATCTGCAAGGGGCCCAGCGGGTCCAGGTCGAAGGCCAGGTCCACGCGCCACAAGGGGTCTTTACTTTCCCGCCGTTCCTGGGGTTGCGCGGCCTGCTCCTGGGGTTCGTCCTCACGCTGCACGCGCACCTGCAGGGGCACGATGTCCTGCTGGTTGCGCATGGGGATTTCCAACTGCCAGGTGGTCAGCACCTTGCCGTCCTCGCTCATGCCACTCTGGGCCAGGCTCGACAGCTGGTGGCTCTGTAGCCGCGATACCGCCGCCGAGGCCAGGCGCAGCAAATTCTGCAGGTCGTTTTCACCCTCGGCGCCGCCCAGCAACCGCGCGGGCAGGGGGAAGCTGCTGGTGTCGGGCTTGTCGCCGATCTGGCCGAGCGTGCCCAGCGCAGTGCGCACGTAGCCGGGCAGGGCGTTGGCCAGCGCCTTGGCGGCGTCGGCAGGGTTGAACGGGGCATTGCCCGGCAGGTTGGGCAGAATTTGCGCCACCAGGCGCAGCAGGCTGCTTTTCAGGTCGTCGGGCTGGGCGCCGTTCTGCGGGGTCAGCAGTTGCGCTTCCAGGAACAGGCCGCTGGCGTTCAGGGCCTGGGCCACGCCGCGGGCGTCGGTCAGTTGGCGAATGTCCGGCAGGCTGGCCAGCAGGCGGCTGGCGCTGGCGCGCAGGTCGTCACCCACCTCGCTGCTGTCGCCCAGGTTCTGCAGCGCCGCCAGCAGGCCTTCCAGCGAGCCTTGGCGGCTTTGCTGGGTTTGCAGCTGCTGGCTGACCGCCAGCTGCTCCAACCGCCCGCCCAGGGGCAGGAAGCTCAGGCTTTGGCTGCCTTGCACCTGCGCGCTGAGCAGGCTGCCCAGCCGCAGCGGCCCGGGGCTGTCGATTTCCAGGGTGCTGCCGGCCATGGCGGTGTTGAGCAGGGTCACCAGCGAGCGGTAATTGGCAGTCTGCGGCTGGAACTGGCTGCTCAGCACCTTGCCCTGCACCAGGGTGCCCACCGGCAATTGTTGGGTATCCAATTGGGTGAGGGTGCTGACGCTGCTGGCCTTGGCCTGCTGCACCGTGACCGCCAGATTGCCCGAGGCCAGCTGCGTGACCGTCACTTGGGCGCCCTGGGCCAGGGGTTGCTGGCTGGTGGCCTGCACCGTAGCCTTGTCGCCGTTGGCAGTGACCAGCGACAGCACCACCTGGAACGGCTGGCCAGCGCCACCCTTGCTCGACAGCACCTGGCCGCTGGCGCTGTCGCCCACGTCCAGCAGGCCGTCGAGCGAGGTCAGCAGCTTCAGCACGTCGCCGCTACTGACGCTGGCGCGCAACGCGCTGGCCGACGGCAGTTGGGTGGGAAGGCTGGTGATATCAGTCATGGAGGCCTGGCCTGCGGAAATTGCCATGATGGCAGTGGGGGGCGATATGTATAATGCGGCACCAACTTTTTCGAAGCTTGTATACAGTGCACGTCGAACGCTTGCAAAAAGTACGCCGATGCCAGTTTAACGGCAACGGCGGCGCGCACTTGAACGGCGCCTGTACCCTTTATCCGATTGATAAGGTCTTCGTTTGATTCCTCATCTCCAAGCCCAGGCCCTGGCGTGCGAGCGTGACTGGCGGATGCTGTTCGAGCAGCTGGAGCTGGCCGTCGGCCCCGGCGACATGCTGCAGGTCAGCGGCCCCAACGGCAGCGGCAAGACCAGCCTGCTTCGCCTGCTTGCCGGTTTGATGCAACCTACTGCCGGCCAGGTGCTGCTGGGCGGCAAGCCATTGGCCGGGCAGGGCGCGGCGCTGGCGTGGATGCTGCTGTGGATCGGCCACGCCGCCGGCATCAAGGACGTGCTCAGCGCCGAGGAAAACCTCACCTGGCTGTGCGCGCTGCACCAGCCGGCCTCCCGCGCCGCCATCTGGGAAGCCCTGGCGGCAGTGGGCCTGCACGGTTTCGAGGACGTGCCGTGCCACACCCTGTCGGCCGGCCAGCAGCGCCGCGTGGCCCTGGCGCGCCTGTACCTGCCGGCGCCGCCGCTGTGGATCCTCGACGAGCCCTTCACCGCCCTCGACAAGCACGGCGTGGCCCAGCTGGAGGCGCACCTGGCCGCCCACTGTGACAACGGCGGCATGGTCATCCTCACCACCCACCACACCCTGACGGTGATGCCGGCGGGCTACCGCGAGCTGGACCTGGGGCGGTGGGCAGCATGAGCGGCGTATTCCTGCAACTGCTCAAGCGCGAAGCGCGGCTGCTGGTGCGCCGGCCTGCCGAACTGATCAATCCGCTGGTATTCTTCGCCATAGTGATCGCCCTGTTTCCCCTGGCGGTAGGCCCGGAGGCGCAATTGTTGCGCACGCTGTCACCGGGGCTAGTCTGGGTAGCAGCGCTGTTGTCGGTGCTGCTCTCGCTCGATGGCCTGTTCCGCAGTGATTTCGAAGATGGCTCCCTGGAGCAGTGGGTGCTGTCGCCGCACCCGCTGCCGTTGCTGGTGCTGGCCAAGGTGCTGGCCCACTGGGCGTTCTCCGGGCTGTCGCTGGTGTTGCTGTCACCCCTGCTGGCGCTGATGCTGGGCCTGCCGGTGGCGTGCCTGCCGGTGCTGCTGGCCTCGCTGCTGCTGGGCACCCCGGTGCTCAGCCTGCTGGGCGCGGTGGGCGCGGCGCTGACGGTGGGGCTCAAGCGCGGCGGCCTGTTGCTGGCGCTGGTGATCCTGCCTTTATACATACCGGTACTGATTCTCGGCAGTGGCGCCCTGCAGGCGGCCCTGCAAGGCATGCCGACCGCCGGCTACCTGCTTTGGCTGGGTAGCCTGACAGCCCTCGCTGTCACCCTCACACCCTTTGCGATAGCCGCTGGCCTGAAGATCAGCGTCGGCGAATAATGATGCCAGCCCCCATGAGGGCTGGCGAAGATTCAGGATGCACCGTGATGAATAGCAGCGTGATCAGTTGGACTTGGTTTCACAAACTCGGCTCGCCCAAATGGTTCTACGGGATCAGCGGGCGCCTGCTGCCGTGGTTGAGCATCGCCGCGGCGTTGCTGCTGGCCATTGGCGTAGTCTGGGGCCTGGCCTTCGCGCCGCCGGACTACCAGCAGGGCAACAGCTTCCGCATCATCTATATCCACGTGCCGGCGGCCATGCTGGCGCAGTCCTGCTACGTGATGATCGCCGTCGCCGGCCTGGTGGGGCTGGTGTGGAAGATGAAGATCGCCGACATCGCCCTGCAGTGCGGCGCACGCATCGGCGCCTGGATGACCGCCCTGGCGCTGCTCACCGGCTCCATCTGGGGCAAGCCCACCTGGGGCACGTTCTGGGTGTGGGACGCGCGCCTCACGTCGATGCTGATCCTGCTGTTCCTCTACGTCGGGCTGATCGCCCTGGGCCATGCCATTACTAACCGCGACAGCGCCGCCAAGGCCTGCGCGGTGCTGGCGCTGGTGGGCGTGGTGAACATCCCGATCATCAAGTACTCGGTGCAGTGGTGGAGCACCCTGCACCAGGGCGCCACCTTCAGCCTGACCGAAAAGCCGGCCATGCCCGCGGAAATGTGGCTGCCGCTGCTGTTCACGGCACTGGGCTTCTACTGCTTCTTCGGCGCCGTGTTGCTGATGCGCATGCGCCTGGAAGTGCTCAAGCGCGAGGCGCGCAGCAGCTGGGCCAAGGCCGAAGTGGCGCAGGCGCTGGAGGGTCGCGTATGAATTTCGCTTCATTCGGCGATTTCCTCGCCATGGGCCATCATGGTGCCTATGTGTGGTCGGCCTACGGCATCTGCCTGGTGGTGCTGGCCAACAACGTCGCCGCGCCGCTGCTGGCGCGCCGGCGCTATTTGCAGGAAGAGGCGCGCCGTTTGCGCCGGGAGAAAGGCAAGTGAATCCGCTGCGCAAGAAACGTCTGTTGATCATCGTCGGCCTGCTGGTGGGCCTCGGCGTGGCCGTGGGCCTGGCCCTGAGCGCGCTGCAACAGAACATCAACCTGTTCTACACCCCCACCCAGATCGCCAACGGCGAAGCGCCGGTGGACACCCGCATCCGCGCCGGCGGCATGGTGGAGAAGGGCTCGCTGGTGCGTTCGGCGGACTCGCTGGACGTGCGCTTCGTGGTCACCGACTTCAACAAGCACGTCACCATCACCTACCGCGGCATCCTGCCGGACCTGTTCCGCGAAGGGCAGGGCATCGTCGCCCTGGGCAAGCTGGACGCCAATGGCGTGGTGGTGGCCGACCAGATCCTGGCCAAGCACGACGAGAAATACATGCCGCCGGAAGTCACCAAGGCGTTGAAGGACAGCGGCCAGTCCGCTGCCGGCGCCCCGGCGCAGCCCGGCAAGGAAGGTTGAGACCATGATTCCCGAACTCGGCCACCTGGCCATGATTTTGGCCCTGTGCTTTGCCCTGGTGCAGGCCACCGTCCCCCTGTTTGGCGCCTGGCGCGGCGACCGCCAATGGATGGGCCTGGCCCAGCCGGCGGCCTGGGGGCAATTCTTCTTCCTGGCGTTCGCCTTTGGCAGCCTGACCTACAGCTTCATGACCGACGACTTTTCCGTCGGTTACGTGGCCAATAACTCCAACAGCGCCTTGCCCTGGTACTACAAGTTCAGCGCCGTGTGGGGCGCCCATGAAGGCTCGCTGCTGCTGTGGGTGCTGATCCTCGGAGGCTGGACCTTCGCGGTGTCGGTGTTCTCGCGCCAGTTGCCACAGGTGATGCTGGCGCGGGTGCTGGCGGTGATGGGCATGATCAGCACCGGCTTCCTGCTGTTCCTGATCCTGACCTCCGACCCGTTCGCGCGCATCCTGCCGCAGGTGCCGGCCAACGGCGCCGACCTCAACCCGCTGCTGCAGGACCCCGGCCTGATCATCCACCCGCCCATGCTGTACATGGGCTACGTGGGCTTCTCGGTGGCCTTCGCCTTCGCCATCGCCGCCTTGCTTGGCGGGCGCCTGGACGCCGCCTGGGCGCGCTGGTCGCGGCCCTGGACCATCGTTGCCTGGAGCTTCCTGGGCTTCGGCATCACCCTGGGCTCCTGGTGGGCCTACTATGAATTGGGCTGGGGCGGCTGGTGGTTCTGGGACCCGGTGGAAAACGCCTCGTTCATGCCGTGGCTGGTGGGCACCGCGCTGATTCACTCGCTGGCGGTCACCGAGAAACGCGGGGTGTTCAAGAGCTGGACCGTGCTGCTGGCCATCGCCGCGTTCTCGCTGAGCCTGCTGGGGACCTTCCTGGTGCGTTCCGGCGTGCTGACCTCGGTGCACGCGTTCGCCTCGGACCCGGCGCGCGGGGTGTTCATTCTGATCTTCCTGCTGTGCGTGGTCGGCGGCTCGCTGACCCTGTTCGCCGTGCGTGCGCCGGTGGTCAAGAGCCACGTGGGCTTTGGCCTGTGGTCGCGCGAGACGCTGCTGCTGGGCAACAACCTGGTGCTGGTGGTGGCGGCCTCGATGATTTTGCTGGGCACCCTGTACCCGCTGGTGCTCGACGCCATCAGCGGCGCCAAGCTGTCGGTGGGCCCGCCGTACTTCAACGCGCTGTTCGTGCCGCTGATGGCCATCCTCATGGTGGTGATGGCGGTGGGCGTGCTGGTGCGCTGGAAGGACACGCCGCTGCAGTGGCTGCGCGGCATGCTCACCCCGGTGCTGATCGGCGCCGTGGTGCTGGCGCCGATCGGCGGCCTGCTGGTGGACAACTTCGACTGGGCCATTCTCACCGTGTTCGCCCTGGCCGCCTGGGTCCTGCTGGCCGGCGTGCGTGACCTGCTCGACAAGACCCGCCACAAGGGCCTGCTCAACGGCGCCCGCAGCCTGACCCGCAGCTACTGGGGCATGCACGTGGCGCACCTGGGCATTGCCGTGTGCGCCTTGGGCGTGGTGCTGTCCAGCAGCCACAGCGCCCAGCGCGACCTGCGCATGGCGCCCGGCGACGCCGTGGACCTGGCCGGCTACCACTTCATTTTCGACGGCGCGCAGCATTACCGCGGGCCGAATTTCACCTCTGACCGCGGCACCCTGCGCGTCAGCAAGGACGGCAAGGACGTGACCGTGCTGTACCCGGAAAAACGCCTGTACACCGTGCAGCAGTCGATGATGACCGAAGCCGGCATCGACGCAGGGTTCACCCGTGACCTCTACGTGGCCCTGGGCGAACCGCTGGAAAATGGCGCCTGGGCGGTGCGTGTGCACGTCAAGCCGTTCGTGCGCTGGATCTGGTTCGGCGGCCTGCTGACCGCCCTGGGTGGCGCGCTGGCAGCCATGGACCGGCGGTATCGGGTGAAAGTGCGCGCCAAGGTGCGTGATGTATTGGGTCTGGATGGAGCGGCCGCATGAAGCGCTGGATGTTGTTGGTGCCCCTGGCACTGTTTCTCGTGGTGGCGGTGTTCCTCTACCGCGGCCTGTACCTGGACCCTTCGGAGCTGCCGTCGGCCATGATCGGCAAGCCGTTTCCGGCGTTCGCGCTGCCATCGGTACAGGATGGCAAGCCGCTGACCGAGGCTGACCTGAAAGGCAAGCCGGCACTGGTCAACGTCTGGGGCACCTGGTGCATTTCCTGCCGTGTCGAGCACCCGGTGCTGACCAAGCTGGCCCAGCAGGGCGTGGTGATCTACGGGGTCAACTACAAGGATGACAACGCCGCCGCGCTGAAGTGGCTGCAGGACTTCCACAACCCCTACCAGATCAACATCAACGACGAGCAGGGCGGCCTGGGCCTGAACCTGGGCGTGTACGGCGCGCCGGAGACCTTCCTCATCGACGCGAAGGGCGTGATCCGTTACAAGCACGTGGGCGTGATCGACGACACCGTGTGGCGCGAGCAGCTGGCCAGCCAGTACCAGGGCCTGGTCGACGAGGCCCGGCCATGAAGCGCTGGCTGGCCGCCGCCGGCCTGGCGCTGGGCCTGGCGGGAGTGGCCCAGGCGGCCATCGACACCTACCAGTTCGCCAACGACGCCGAGCGTGACCGTTACCGCGAGTTGACCCAGGAACTGCGCTGCCCCAAGTGCCAGAACCAGGACATCGCCGACTCCAACGCGCCCATCGCCGCCGATCTGCGCCGGGAGATCTTCCGCATGCTGGGCGAGGGCAAGGACAACCAGCAGATCATCGACTTCATGGTCGACCGCTACGGCGAGTTCGTGCGCTACAAGCCGGCGCTCACCGCCCGCACCTGGCTGCTGTGGTTCGGCCCCGGCGTGTTGCTGGTGGGGGGCGTGGGCGTGATCCTGCTGATCGTCGGCCGCCGCCGTGCCACCGGCACCGACGCTGAACCCGAATTGTCCCCCGAAGAGCGCGCGCGCCTCGCCACCTTGTTGGATAAAGAACACCCATGATTGATTTCTGGCTTGCCGTGGGCCTGCTGTTGCTGGTGGCCCTGGGCTTTTTGCTGATCCCCGTGGTGCGCGGCCGTCGCGCCCAGCAGGAAGAAGACCGTACCGCCCTGAACGTGGCCCTGTACCAGGAGCGCATCGCTGAACTTTCGGCGCAACAGGTCGAGGGCGTGCTCACTGCCGAACAGCTGGAGGCCGGCCGCGCCGAGGCCGCCCGCGAGCTGCTGGCCGACACCGAGGGGGCCGACGGCGCCCGCGTGTCGCGCCTGGGCCGGCCGCTGCCGCTGCTGGCAGCGCTGCTGGTGCCGGCGTTGGGCCTGGGCCTGTACCTGCATTTTGGCTCCAGCGACAAGGTGGAACTGACCCGCGAGTTCGCCACGCCGCCCACGTCCATGGAACAGATGACCCAGCGCCTGGAGCGTGCGGTGGCTGCGCAGCCGGATTCGGCCCAGGGGCTGTTCTTCCTCGGCCGTACCTACATGTCGCAGAACCGTCCGGCGGACGCGGCGCGGCTGTTCCAGCGCACCCTGGCGGTGGCCGGGCGCGAGCCCGAAGTGCTGGGCCAGTTGGCCCAGGCCGAGTATTTCGCCAGCAACAAGAAGTGGTCGCCGGAGATCCAGGCGCTGACCGACGAAGCGCTGAAGGCCGACCCCAAGGAAGTCACCAGCCTGGGCCTGCGCGGCATCGCCGCCTTCGAGGGCCAGCGTTACCAGGAAGCCGTGGACTACTGGCAACGCCTGCTGGTGCTGCTGCCGGCGGACGATCCGTCCCGCGCCGCCCTGCAGGGTGGCATCCAGCGCGCCGCCGGCAAGATCACCGCCGGCGGTGGCAGCGTGGCGGCGGCCCCGGCGGAGAAGGCCGCGGCGCTGCTCAAGGTGCACGTCGACCTGGGCGCCGAGCTGAAGGCCAAGGTGCAGCCGGGCGACAGCGTGTTCATCTTCGCCCGCGCCGCCTCCGGGCCGCCGATGCCGCTGGCGGTTAAGCGCCTCACCGTGGCCGACTTGCCGGCCAGCGTCGAGCTTACTGATGGCGATGCAATGATGCCGCAGCTGAAACTGTCGAACTTTCCCGAGGTCCAACTTGTCGCGCGCATCTCCCGTGCCGGCCAGCCGACCAAGGGCGAGTGGGTCGGCCGCAGCCAGCCCCTGGCCAGCAGCACCACCGCGCCGCAAAACCTGACCATCGACAGCCCGGATCTCTGATCATGCACGCCATTGCCCGTGTTTCCCTGTTAACCCTGATTGCGGGCCTGAGCGCCTGTGCGGTGCAACACCCGCAGCCGCAGCCCAGCGCCCCGACCATCCCGTCGCTGCCCCAGACCCGCCCGGCGCCACAGCCTGGCCGACCCCTGCCGGTCACCCCCGGCAACCCGGCCAGCAAGCCTGCGCCGCGTACCTCGGCCAGCTTCGCGCCGCCACCGGGCGGGGCCAGCCACTGGGAGCCGAAACTGGGCGTGTACGTGCTCGAAGGGCAGGCTGACACCTACTACCGCCAGCGCACCTACTACCGCTGGAACGGCGGCTGGACCTGGGCCACCAGCCTCGATGGCCCCTGGCAGGCCACCGACACCGGCGGCGTCCCACCCGGCCTGGGCCGCCTGCACGGCCAGTAACACCGGGGTATACACCCTCCCGTAGCAGCGGCCAAAGGCCGCGTCCCCAGGCGCCGCGGTGTTCCAGGCACACCGCGTTGGCCCCGGTAAGGCGCACGCACCCTCCCGTAGCCGCAACTGTCTTGTGGGAGCTGGCTTGCCAGCGAGCTTTTATGGCCCCAACAGCTCGCTGGCAAGCCAGCTCCCACAGGATGTAGCAGCGGCCAAAGGCCGCGTCCTCAAGCACCGCGTTGTTCCCGCCAGGAAAACCCTGGATTTGTAGGAGGTTTTACCCTGCTGCGTAGGGTATTCCTGAAAATCCGCTTCCCGGCGCATTAGCGCTATCGCTCCCTCGTTACCCTTGGCACTCTGCCTCCCTGACCTTCATCTGCCGGTCAGCACCCGCCTTTTTTTCATACCTTGGGAAATGTCCTACGGATTGACCCTGCGGGTTCGGAAAACAATAAGATTTTCAGGGAGATCACCATGCGTAACCATGCAGTCGCGGTACCCCCAAGCCTGGCACCGGCACGCGCCGGCTACACCTTGGCGGGGCTTTTGCCGTTCCTGGCCTGCGTGCCCGCCGAGGCCGTGGAATTCAGCTTTCTAGAGGATGAAGTGCGTGGCTCGCTGGACACCACCCTGTCCTACGGGCAGCTGTGGCGCGTCCAGGGGCGGGACAAGGGCAACGACGACATCAACGCCAACGACGGCAATCGCAACTTCGATCCGGGGCTGGTTTCCTCGGTCTACAAGTTCACCAGTGAACTGGAGACCTCCTACAGGAACTACGGGCTGTTCCTGCGCGCCAGCGGCTTCTATGACAGCCGCATCATGGACGGCCACACCGACTACAACCGCAACAACAACCCGGTCCAGCCCAGCCAGAATTTCCCTGATGACCGCCATTTCAGCCGCGCCACCCGCGACCACGCCGGCAGCAACGTGGAAATCCTCGACGCCTACGTGCGCGGCGACTGGGACATGGCCGGCATGCCGGTGTCCGGGCGCCTGGGGCGGCAGGTGTTCAACTGGGGCGAGGGCATCTTCTACCGGGGCGGGGTGAACACCACCAACCCCATCGACGCCGCCAAGTTCCGCCTGCCTGGCTCGGAGCTCAAGGAAGTGCTGATGCCGGTGGAGGCGATTAATTTCAGCGTCGGCCTCACTGACAACCTGTCCGTGGAAAGCTTCTACCAGTTCAACTGGAAGGAAACCGCCATCGACCCGGTGGGCACCTACTTCGCCGAGACCGACCTGTTCGCCAAGGGCGGCCACACCGCCTACGCCGAAGTACCGGCGCTGCGCGCGGTCACCGGCCTGTACCAGGGGCTCAGTGCGTTGGGCGTTGGCGGCCTGCAGGGCGGCGGGGGCATCGACCGCTACGGCAACCTCAAGGCCGCCAGCATCGGCCCCGACATCAATGCCCGCAACGACGGCCAGTTCGGCGTGGCATTTCGGTACATCGCCGAGCAGTTGAACAACACCGAGTTCGGCTTCTACTTCGTCAACTATCACAGCAAGGAGCCGACCATCCATGCCGACCTGGGGGCCTACAAGGGGCTGAACCTGACCCAGATCAAGGCCGCTTCGGCGCCGGCCATCCAGCAGCAGGTGGCGCAACAGATGGATATGTCCCGCGAGCAGTTGCAGGCAGCGATCGCCGCCAACCCCACCGGGCAAGTCGCCGCTGCCTACAACGCCGCCCTGACCCAGGCCGCCAACGGCGTCGCCACCCTCGACGTCGCCAACCAGGTGCGTGGCCGCCGCGAGTTCGCCGAGGACATCCGCATGTTCGGTGCAAGCTTCAACACCCGCCTGGGCGAGGCCGCGCTGTTCGGTGAATTCACCTACCGCCCCAACATGCCCATCGGCATGGCCTCCACCAGCGACCTGGTCGGCGACCTGCTGGCCCAGGCCGGGCCGCTGGCCGACGGCAAGACCGTGAACATCGGCGGCAAGCACGTGCGCCTGGGCGACGAGGTGCAGAGCAGCGAGCGGGTGCAGATGTTCAACGCCTCCATCGGGACGCTCTACAGCTTCGGCCCGCGCTGGGGCTTCGATGGCATCAACGCCGTGGCCGAGGTGGCGTCCGAGCACCTGCGCGGCAGCAGCCTGCAGTACACCGCCTTCGACGGCAGCCGCCGCTACTACGCCAGCCGCGCGAACGCCGGCTACAGCGTCGGCTTCGGCCGCGACGCGCAGGTTACCCCGGACGCCTACGGCGCCACGCTGATGGTGATCGGCACCTGGAACAACCTGCTGGGCGGCGTCAACGTCTCGCCGTTCCTGACCTACAAGGACGACTTCAGCGGCAACTCGCACCTCACCGGCAACTTCATCGAGGGCCGCAAGGCCTACTCGGCGGGGCTGCGGGCCAACTACCAGAACAGCCTGGAAGCCGAGCTGCAATACACCGAGTTCTACGGCGGCGGGCAGAAAAACGCCGTGCGCGACCGCGACAACATCGGTTTCAACGTCAAGTACTCGTTCTAAGGGAGAACCACCATGCTCACATTTTCGAGATGGCCAGGCGTGGCCGTGCTGCTCGCCTGTTTCGCCACCCCGGTGCTGGCGGCCGACCCCCAGGGCGGCGTGCAACTGGGCGTGACCTTGACCCCGCTGGGCGCGCAGAAGGCCGGCAACGCCGCTGGCACCATTCCGCCGTGGACCGGCGGCCTGGTGACCCCGCCTGCCGGCTACCCCGGCTCCGGCCACCCGCATGTCGACCCGTTCCCCGCCGACAAGCCGATGTTCACCATCACTGCCGCCAACCTGGCGCAGTACCGTGACCACCTCAGCCCCGGCCAGCTGGCGCTGTTCAAGACCTACCCCGACACGTTCCGCATGCCGGTGTACGTGAGTCGGCGCACCGGCGCCGCGCCCCAGTGGCTGTACGACAACACCCGCCACAACGCCGCCAACGCCGTGCTGGCGCCGGACGGCAACGGCTTCACCGGCGCCCAGGGTGGCATTCCGTTCCCCGTTCCGGCCAGCGGCGTGGAGGCGCTGTGGAACCACATTGCCCGTTACCGTGGCATCTACGTGGAGCGTCGCGCCGCCGAGGTGGCGGTGCAGCGCAACGGCAGCTACGTGCCCATCGTCGCCGAGCAGCAGGGCCTGTTCCGCTTCTACGACCCGCAGCCTGCGGCAGACACCAATGACAACATGCTGTTCTACTACCTGAACCAGATCCGCAGCCCCGCGCGCCTGGCCGGTGGCGTGGTGCTGGTGCACGAGCCCCTGGACCAGGTGCGCGAGCCGCGCCAGGCCTGGATCTACAACCCCGGCCAGCGCCGCGTGCGGCGTGCACCGAGCCTGGCCTACGACACCCCCATCAGCAGCGCCGACGGCCTGCGCACCGCCGACGACACCGACATGTTCAACGGTTCGCCCGACCGCTACGACTGGCGGCTGGTGGGCAAGCAGGAGCTGTACATCCCCTACAACAACTACCGCCTGGGCCAGCGCTCGGTGAAATACGCCGACCTGATCAAGCCCGGCCACCTCAACCCCGAATTCACCCGCTACGAGCTGCACCGCGTGTGGGTGGTGGAGGGCACCCTCAAGCCCGGCGCGCGGCACTTGTACGCCAAGCGTCGGCTGTACCTGGACGAAGACAGCTGGCAAGCCGCGGTGGTGGACCAGTACGACGGCCGCGGCGAGCTGTGGCGGGTGTCCATGGCCTACCTGAAGAACTTCTACGAGTTGCCCACCACCTGGTCGGCGCTGGACGTGTTCCATGACCTGCAGGCGCGGCGCTACCACGTGCAGCACCTGGACAACGAGGAAGCCAGCACCGTGGACTTCAGCCGGCCGATACCTGCGGCGGCGGATTTCAGCCCGGCGGCGCTGCGGCGCATGGGTACGAGGTAAATAGGTACTCGATAAAGAAGTACCCGATAACGGCGGATGATGGCCCGACATTCAGCCTTGCCTGCGCAGCCCGGCCCGCCGCGGCTGGCGGCTGGCCCTGCAAGGCTCTGGCCTGCAGCTGCGCGGCCTTCTGCTAGGGTTGGGGAAGCGCCGTGCGGGCCACCGGCGAATGAAAGATCACACCGCGCGCGTTGTCAGCCCGTTTCCGGGCTGGCTAGGATAGACCAGCTTTCGCGGGGCTCTGGCGTGCTGGTTTCAGCCAACCCCCACCCAGGCTGGTCAAATAACAATAATGGGAGTGCGCTATGAGCGAGCCGGTCAGGCGTGGTGGCAAGCACGCCACAGGGAAGGGCGCGTGGCGCCCATGGGTGGCATTGTCGATGGCCGTGGGGCTGGGGGTGGGCGGCATGGCGGGCATGGCCCGGGCTGCCGACCCCAGCGCAGATGCACAAGTGTGGTCGGTGGAGTCGGCCAAGGCCGTGCGCGGCCTGGTGTTGGATGTGGTCAGCGCCGGCAAGCGCCTGGTGGCCGTGGGCGACCGCGGCCACGTGCTGTACTCCGATGACCAGGGCGTGACCTGGGCCCAGGCCAAGGTGCCCAGCCGCCAGCTGCTGACGGCGGTGTTCTTCGTCGACCCCCAGCATGGCTGGGCCGTGGGCCATGACGCGCAGATCCTCGCCACGGCCGACGGCGGCGCCACCTGGACCAAGCAGTTCGAAGAACTCAAGCGCCAGGCGCCGCTGCTCGACCTGTGGTTCAAGGACACCAGCACCGGCTTCGCCATCGGCGCCTACGGCGCGCTGCTCACCACCACCGACGGCGGCCAGCACTGGCAGGACGTCAGCGACCGCGTCGACAATCCCGACCAGTTCCACTTCAACGCCATCGGCGCGGTGAAGGACGCCGGCCTGTTCATCGTCGGCGAGCAGGGCAGCCTGTTCCGTTCCCGCGACTGGGGGCAAAGCTGGGAAAAGGTCCAGGGGCCCTACGAGGGCTCGCTGTTCGGCCTGCTGGCCACCGGCGAACCGCAGACCCTGCTGGTGTACGGCCTGCGTGGCAACCTGTTCCGCTCCACCGATTTTGGCGACACCTGGGCCAACGTGCCCCTGCAAGGCCCGCGCGGCCCGCTGGAGTTCGCCCTGTCGGGCGCCACGCGCCTGGACGACGGCACCCTGGTGCTGGTGGGCAACAGCGGCACGGTGCTGCGCAGCAAAGATGACGGCAAGACCTTCAGCCTGTTCAACCGCCCCGACCGCCTGTCGCTGTCGGCCGTTACCGGCGGTGCCGGCGGCACCCTGGTGGTGGCCGGGCAGGGCGGCGTGCGGGTCACTGCGGCCAACGGCGCCGACCTCGGCCAGCAACAGGCCAGCCTTCAGAAGGTGGGCCAACCATGACCGTCCGGGAGCAGATTTCCATGAGCAGCCACCACCAGGACAAGGCCACGTTCCTTGAACGCCTGATTTTCAACAACCGTCCTTCGGTCATCATCCTCTGCCTGCTGGCCAGCCTCTTCCTGTTCTGGCAAGCCACGCAGATCCGCCCCTCCACCAGCTTCGAGAAGATGATCCCGCTCAAGCACCCGTTCATCCAGCGCATGCTCGAGCACCGCAATGACCTGGCCAACCTGGGCAACACCGTGCGCATCTCGGTGGAGGCGGTGAACGGCGACATCTTCAACAAGGACTACATGGAGACCCTGCGGCAGATCAACGACGAGGCGTTCTACATTCCCGGCGTCGACCGTTCGGGCATGAAGTCGCTGTGGAGCCCCAGCGTGCGCTGGACCGAGGTCACCGAGGAGGGCTTCGCCGGTGGCGAGGTGATCCCGCAGAGCTACAACGGCTCGGCCGACAGCCTCGAATTGCTGCGCAGCAACATCCTCAAGTCCGGCCAGGTGGGGCGGCTGGTGGCCAACGACTTCAAGTCGAGCATCGTCGAGATCCCGCTGCTGGAGTCCTACCCCGACCCCAACGACCAGGGCAAGCTGCTGAGCCTGGACTACCAAAAGTTTTCCCACAGCCTTGAGGAAAAGATCCGCGACAAGTTCCAGGCGCAGAACCCCAACGTCAAGGTGCACATCGTCGGCTTCGCGAAGAAGGTCGGCGACCTGATCGACGGGCTGATCATGGTGGTGATGTTCTTCGGCGTCGCCTTCGTCATCACCCTGGTGCTGCTGTATTTCTTCACCAACTGCCTGCGCAGCACCATCGCCGTGCTCAGCACCACGCTGGTGGCAGTGGTCTGGCAGCTGGGGCTGATGCACGCCTTCGGCTTCGGCCTGGACCCGTATTCGATGCTGGTGCCATTCCTGATCTTCGCCATCGGCATCTCCCACGGCGTACAGAAAATCAACGGCATCGCCCTGCAGTCCAGCGACGCCGACAACGCCCTGACGGCGGCGCGGCGCACCTTCCGCCAGTTGTTCCTGCCGGGCATGATCGCGATCCTGGCCGATGCGGTGGGCTTCATCACCCTGCTGATCATCGACATCGGCGTGATCCGCGAGCTGGCCATCGGCGCCTCGATCGGCGTGGCGGTGATCGTGTTCACCAACCTGATCCTGCTGCCGGTAGCGATTTCCTACGTGGGCATCAGCAAACGCGCCATCGAGCGCAGCAAGAAGGACGCGGTGCGCGAGCACCCGTTCTGGCGCGCGCTGTCGAATTTTGCCAGCCCGAAAGTGGCGCCGGTGTCGGTCGCGCTGGCGTTGATCGCCCTGGGCGGCGGCCTGTGGTACGGCCACAACCTGAAGATCGGCGACCTCGACCAGGGCGCCCCGGAGCTGCGCCCCGACTCGCGCTACAACCAGGACAACCAGTTCATCATCGACCACTACGCCACCAGCTCCGACGTGCTGGTGGTGATGGTGCAGACCGCCGCCGAAGGCTGCTCGCGCTACGAGACCATGCAGCCGATGGACGAGCTGATGTGGCAGCTGGACAACACCGCCGGGGTGCAGTCGACGGTGTCGCTGGTCACCGTGAGCAAGCAGGTGATCAAGGGCATGAACGAGGGTAACCTGAAGTGGGAAAGCCTGTCGCGCAACCCCGAGGTGCTCAACAGCTCGGTGGCCCGCGCCGATGGCCTGTACAACGGCAATTGCTCGCTGGCGCCGCTGCTGGTGTTCCTCAACGACCACAAGGCCGAGACCCTCGACCGCGCCGTGGCGGTAATCAAGCAGTTCGCCGCCAGCCATGACAGCGACGGCCTGCAGTTCCAGCTGGCGGCGGGCAACGCCGGCATCGAGGCGGCCACCAACGAGGTGATCAAGCAGGCCGAGCTGACCATCCTGATCCTGGTGTATATCTGCGTGGCGGTGATGTGCCTGATCACCTTCCGCTCGTTCGCCGCGACGCTGTGCATCGTGCTGCCACTGGTGCTGACCTCGGTGCTGGGCAACGCGCTGATGGCGTTCATGGGCATCGGCGTCAAGGTCGCGACCCTGCCGGTGGTGGCGCTGGGCGTGGGCATTGGGGTGGACTACGGCATCTACATCTACAGCCGCCTGGAAAGCTTCCTGCGCGCCGGCTTGCCGCTGCAGGAAGCCTATTACCAGACGCTGAAATCCACCGGCAAGGCGGTGCTGTTCACCGGCCTGTGCCTGGCGATCGGCGTGTGCACCTGGATCTTCTCGGCCATCAAGTTCCAGGCCGACATGGGCCTGATGCTGACGTTCATGTTGCTGTGGAACATGTTTGGTGCGCTGTGGCTGTTGCCGGCGCTGGCGCGGTTCCTGATCAAGCCGGAGAAGATGGCGGGCAAGGCGGGGGGGTCGATATTCGCGCATTGACGCGGCCTGGGACGCGGCCTGCGGCGGATGGCCGCCCCGCCGCTGCTACGACGGACCTCGCGTAGCAGCTGCCGCAGGCTGCGTCCGGGCGTTACGCGGTGGGAGGGGGTTACAGAGTCAACTCCGACCCCAACACCATCCCCAACGCATTGCGCGCATCATCCAGCTGCACCAGCGTCGCCTGCCGCGCTGCCAGGGCATCGCGGTTCTCGATGGCGGTCAGGATCGCCTTGTGCCGTGGCATCGCCAGTTCATGCAGGTTGGGCCGCTGGTTGGAATGCTTCAACGCCTCGCGCAGCGCCAGCGCCAGCATGTTGCACAGGTGTGCCAGCAGGTCGTTGTGGGTGGCTTCGGCAATGCGGCTGTGGAAGTCCAGGTCCGGCTGCAGCAAAGCCTCAGGCGTGGGCGCCGCTTCCATGCGCTGGTAGGCCTCGGCAATTGAGGCCACGTCCTCGGCGGTGGCGTGCTGCGCCGCCAGGGCCGCTGCCGCCGGCTCGATGATCGCCCGCACGCTGGTCAGCAACGCGAAGAACTCGTTCTGCGGGCTGCTCTGCATCAGCCAGTGCAGCACGTCCGGGTCCAGCAGGTGCCACTCGCGCCGTGCCTTCACCACCGTACCCACCCGCGGCTTGGAATACACCAGCCCCTTGGCCACCAGCACCCGCGTGGCCTCACGCAGCACCGGCCGGCTGACCGCATATTCCTCGCACAACAGCGCCTCGGCGGGCAGCTTGTCATCGGGCTTTAGCCGCCCGGAGACGATCTGCATGCCGATTTCCTGCACGATGCGCGCGTGCATGCTCTTGCGGTCGGAGGGTTTGCGGTAGTCCATGGGGGGCGGGGAGGTCCTGAGCGATGGTTGGCGCGATCATAGCATTCCCAAGGCGTCTCGCCTCCCGTAGCAGCGGCCGCCAGGCCGCGTCCCGGGCGCCGCGTACCGTGAGGAGTGCGCGGCGCGGCGGGACGCGGCCTGGCGGCCGCTGCTACGGGTGGGGTGTCAGTGGGAGTGGCGGGGCACTTCGGCGCCGCGGCAGCCTACCAGGAAGTCGAAGTCGCAGCCCTGGTCGGCCTGCATCACATGGTCCACGTACAGCTGGCGGTAGCCGCCGGCCAGCAGGTTGTGCGCCGGTGCCTGCCAGTCGGCCAGGCGCGCCGCCAGTTCGGCGTCGCTGATGTCCAGGTGCAGGCGCCCGGTGCTGCAGTCCAGTTCGATATAGTCGCCTTCCTTCACCGCTGCCAACGGGCCACCGGCCGCCGCTTCCGGCGCCACGTGCAGCACCACGGTGCCGTAGGCGGTGCCGCTCATGCGGGCGTCCGAGATGCGCACCATGTCGGTCACGCCCTGGGCCAGCAGCTTGGCCGGCAGGCCCATGTTGCCCACCTCGGCCATGCCCGGGTAGCCCTTGGGGCCACAGTTTTTCATCACCAGGATAGAGTCGGCGTCCACGTCCAGCTGCGGGTCGTTGATGCGTGCCTTGTACTCGTCGAAGTTCTCGAACACCACCGCACGGCCACGGTGTTTCATCAGCGCCGGGGTGGCGGCGGAGGGCTTGAGCACCGCGCCCAGCGGCGCCAGGTTGCCGCGCAGCACGCAGATGCCACCGTCGGCCACCAGCGGGTTGTCGATGGCGCGGATTACCTCGTCGTCGCCGTAGATAGGCGAGTTGCGCACGTTGTCCCACAGGCTCTTGCCGTTGACGGTGAGGGCCTCGGGGTTGGGGATCAGGTGGTTTTCGCCCAGGCGCCGCAGCACCGCGGGCAGGCCGCCGGCGTAGTAGAACTCTTCCATCAGGAAGCGCCCGGACGGTTGCAGGTCCACCAGGGTTGGGGTGCCGCGGCCGATGCGGGTCCAGTCGTCCAGCTCCAGGTCGACGCCGATGCGCCCGGCAATGGCCTTCAGGTGGATCACGGCGTTGGTGGAGCCGCCGATGGCGGCGTTGACGCGGATGGCGTTTTCGAAGGCTTCGCGGGTCAGGATCTTCGACAGGCGCAGGTCTTCCTTGACCATCTCCACCGCGCGCATGCCAGACATGTGCGCCAGCACATAGCGGCGTGAATCCACCGCCGGGATGGCGGCGTTGTGCGGCAGCGAGGTGCCCAGGGCTTCGGCCATGCAGGCCATGGTCGAGGCCGTGCCCATGGTGTTGCAGGTGCCCGCCGAGCGCGACATGCCGGCCTCGGCGGAGAGGAATTCGTCGAGGCTGATCTGCCCGGCCTTCAGCGATTCGTGCATCTGCCAGACGATGGTGCCGGCGCCAATGTCGCGGCCCTTGTGCTTGCCGTTGAGCATCGGCCCGCCGGTGACGACGATGGCCGGCACGTCGCAGCTGGCGGCGCCCATCAGCAGGGCCGGGGTGGTCTTGTCACAGCCGGTGAGCAGCACCACGCCGTCGATGGGGTTGCCGCGAATGGCCTCTTCCACGTCCATGCTCGCCAGGTTGCGGGTGAGCATGGCGGTGGGGCGCAGGTTGGACTCGCCGTTGGAGAACACCGGGAACTCCACCGGGAAGCCACCGGCCTCCAGCACGCCACGCTTGACGTGTTCGGCGATGGTGCGGAAGTGGGCGTTGCAGGGCGTCAGCTCGGACCAGGTGTTGCAGATGCCGATGATCGGCTTGCCGTGGAACTGGTGGTCGGCGATGCCTTGGTTCTTCATCCAGCTGCGGTACATGAAGCCGTTCTTGTCGGCGGTGCCAAACCATTGGGCCGAACGCAGTGCAGGTTTCTTCTCAGACATGGGGGCTTCTCTTATTGTAAGACTTAATGACGGCGCTGATAGCTAAAATAGGCCTAAAATCCCAACATGTGAAGTCGTTGTTCGTTAAATAGTAATACTATATAGTCGTTCGCAACGGAGGACGGCCTGCCGATCCCCATCCATAACAAGAACAATTGGAGACCGTTGCCATGAGCGAAGAACTGCGCCTGGTCAGGCGTATCACCCTCAAGCTGATCCCCTTCCTGATCCTGCTGTACCTGGTGGCCTACGTGGACCGCTCGGCGGTGGGCTTCGCCAAGCTGCACATGGGCAGCGACGTGGGCATCGGCGATGCCGCCTATGGCATGGGCGCCGGGCTGTTTTTCATCGGCTACTTCCTGCTGGAAATCCCTAGCAACCTGCTGCTGACCCGCTTCGGCGCGCGGCGCTGGTTCGCGCGCATCATGATCACCTGGGGCGCCATCACCATCGGCATGGCGTTCGTGCAGGGGCCCAACAGCTTCTATGTGATGCGCTTCCTGCTGGGCGCCGCGGAGGCGGGCTTCTTCCCTGGCGTGCTGTACTACATCACCCAGTGGTTCCCGGTGCGCCACCGCGGCAAGATCCTCGGCCTGTTCATCCTCTCGCAGCCCATCGCCATGATGATTACCGGGCCCGTGTCCGGCGGCCTGCTGGGCATGGACGGGGTGCTGGGCCTGCACGGCTGGCAGTGGCTGTTCATCGCCATCGGCACGCCGGCCATCCTGCTCACCTGGCCGGTGCTGCAGTGGTTGCCCGACGGCCCGGCGCAGGTGACGTGGCTGAGCGCCGTGGAGAAAGGCTGGCTGGCCGCCGAGCTGCAGAAAGACCTCGACACCTACGGCCAGACCCGCCACGGCAACCCGCTGCACGCCCTGAAGGATTTCCGCGTGCTGTTGCTGGCGCTGTTCTACCTGCCTGTGACCCTGAGCATCTATGGCCTGGGCCTGTGGCTGCCGACGCTGATCAAGCAGTTCGGCGGCAGCGACCTGGTGACCGGCTTCGTCTCGTCGGTGCCGTACATCTTCGGCATCGTCGGCCTGCTGATCGTGCCGCGTAGCTCCGACCGCCTCAACGACCGCTACGGCCACCTGGCCGTGCTCTACGTGCTGGGCGCCGCCGGCCTGTTCTTCAGCGCCTGGCTCAGCGTGCCGGTGCTGCAACTGGCGGCCCTGAGCCTGGTGGCGTTCTCGCTGTTCTCCTGCACGGCGGTGTTCTGGACCCTGCCGGGGCGCTTCTTCGCCGGCGCCAGCGCGGCCGCCGGCATTGCCCTGATCAACTCGGTGGGCAACCTGGGCGGCTACATCGGCCCGTTCGTGATCGGTGCGCTCAAGGAGTACACCGGCAACCTGGCCAGCGGCCTGTATTTCCTTACTGGCGTGATGCTGTTCGGCCTGCTGCTGACCGCGGTGGTCTACCGCCTGCTGGAGCGCCGCCACGCGCTGCCAGCCGAGCAGTTCGCCGCCAGTGCCCGCAGCGCGCAACCCAGCGCACGTACCTGACAACAAAAGGGAGCAGCAACCATGCGTCTAGTGCAATTCCAATTGATTGATGGCCAGCGCCGCGTGGGCCTGGTGGACAGCGACCGCGTGCACGAAGTGCGCGGCGCCAACAGCGTGCGCGAACTGGCCCTGGCGGCCATCGAGGCCGGCATTGGCCTGGCGCGCCATGTCGATGACCTGGGCCTGGGCCAGCACCACGATTACCTGCAACTGCTGGACGAGGGCCGCATCCTGCCGCCGCTGGACCACCCGGACCCGGCGCACATGCTGATCACCGGCACCGGCCTGACCCACCTGGGCAGCGCCGCCACCCGCGACAAGATGCACCAGCAGGTGGGCGAGGAAGCGGCGGTCACCGACAGCATGAAAATCTTCAAGTGGGGCCTGGATGGCGGCAAGCCGGCGGCGGGGCAGGCCGGGGTGCAGCCCGAATGGTTCTACAAGGGCGATGGCAGCATCGTCGTGCGCCCCGGTGGCGAGTTCCCGGTGCCGCCGTTCGCCGAAGACGCCGGCGAAGAGCCGGAGCTGGGCGGGATGTACGTCATCGGCCGCGACGGCAAGCCGTACCGCCTGGGCTTCGCCCTGGGCAACGAGTTCTCCGACCACGTGATGGAGCGCAAGAACTACCTGTACCTGGCGCACTCTAAATTGCGCCACTGCTCCTACGGCCCGGAATTGCGGGTGGGCGAGCTGCCCACGCACCTGGCGGGCACCAGCCGCATCTGGCGCGACGGCAAGCTGCTGTGGGAAAAAGAGTTCCTCAGCGGCGAAGGCAACATGTGCCACAGCTTCGACAACCTGGAGTATCACCACTTCAAGTACGCGCAGTTCCTGCGCCCGGGCGATGTGCACATCCATTTCTTCGGCACCGCGACGCTGTCGTTCGCCGACGGCATCAGCACCCAGCTGGGCGACCGTTTCGAGATCAGCCTGGACGAGTTCGGCGCGCCGCTGAACAACCGTGTCGGCCGTGGCGAGGCGGCGTTCGCCCCCGGCAGCATCGGCAAGCTTTGAGGAGGTTCCATGATTCGTGGTCATAACTACATTGGCGGGCGCCGTAGCGCCCAGGGCACGGTGGTGGTCAAGAGCGTCGACGCCAGCACCGGCGCCGAACTGCCGTTCGACTTTCACCAGGCCACCCCGGAAGAGGTCGACGCCGCCGCCCGTGCGGCCCGGCAGGCGTACCCGCTGTACCGGCGCCTGAGCAGCGAGCGGCGCGCGCAGTTCCTGGAAGCGATTGCCGATGAGCTGGACGCGCTGGGCGATGACTTCGTCGCCCTGGTCACCCAGGAAACCGCCTTGCCGGCGGCGCGCATCCAGGGCGAGCGCGGCCGCACCAGCGGGCAGATGCGGCTGTTTGCCAAGGTGCTGCGCCGGGGCGATTTCTACGGCGCGCGCATCGACCGTGCGCTGCCCGAGCGCACCCCGCTGCCGCGCCCGGACCTGCGCCAGTACCGCATCGGCGTCGGCCCGGTGGCGGTGTTCGGCGCCAGCAACTTCCCGCTGGCATTCTCCACTGCCGGCGGTGACACCGCCGCCGCCCTGGCCGCCGGCTGCCCGGTGGTGTTCAAGGCCCACAGCGGCCACATGGCCACCGCCGAGCGGGTGGCGGACGCGATCATCCGAGCCGCCGAGCGCACCGAGATGCCTGCCGGTGTGTTCAACATGATCTACGGCGCCGGGGTAGGGGAGGCGCTGGTCAAGCACCCGGCCATCCAGGCCGTGGGCTTCACCGGTTCGTTGAAGGGCGGCCGGGCCTTGTGCGACATGGCGGCGGCGCGGCCGCAGCCGATCCCGGTGTTCGCCGAAATGTCGAGCATCAACCCGGTGATCCTGCTGCCGCAGGCCCTGGAACTGCGCGGGGAAACCGTGGCCCGCGAGCTGACCGCCTCGGTGGTGCAAGGCTGCGGGCAGTTCTGTACCAACCCCGGGCTGGTGATTGGCCTGCGCTCGCCTGGTTTCAGCGTGTTCGTCCAGCAACTGGCCGCCGCCATGGGCGCGCAACCGGCGCAGACCATGCTCAACGCCGGCACCCTGCGCAGCTACGCCAAGGGCCTGGAAGCACTGCACGCCCACCCCGGCATTCGCCACCTGGCCGGCAGCACCCAGCAGGGCGCCCAGGCCCAGCCGCAGCTGTTCCAGGCCGACGTGCAGTTGCTGCTGGACGGTGATGAAGTGCTGCAGGAAGAAGTCTTCGGCCCGACGACTGTGCTGGTCGAGGTTGCCGATCAATACCAGCTGAACGCCGCGCTCGAGGCCTTGCATGGCCAACTGACCGCCACGCTGATTGGCGAGCCGGCCGACTTCCGCCACCACGCCGAGCTGACCGCGCTGCTGGAACAGAAGGTCGGGCGCATCCTGCTCAATGGCTACCCCACGGGCGTCGAGGTCTGCGAAGCCATGGTCCACGGCGGGCCATACCCGGCCACCTCGGACTCGCGCGGCACCTCGGTGGGCACCCTGGCCATCGACCGCTTCCTGCGCCCGGTGTGCTTCCAGAACTACCCCGACGAGCTGTTGCCCGAGGCGCTGCGCAACGCCAACCCGCTGGGCCTCACCCGCCTGGTAGACGGCGCCCCCAGCCGCGAAGCCTTGTGACATAAACTCGACAACCCGCAACAACCCCGTAGCCGCTGCCGCAGGCTGCGCTGGCCCCATGCCCCGCTGGAGATCTCCAGTGTACTCAGGGGCCAGCGCAGCCTGGCGGCAGCGGCTACAGGATTTTGCGTCGCAGGGACGCGGCGTTTTCAGGCATGGGGGTGCGACAGTTTGAAGCGGAAACCGGTTTCAAATTGGCCGATTTGGCATATCATGGGCGCCTCTCCACCCCCTTTATGAAAGATGGTCATGACCGGCCTTAAAGAACAACTAGAAACAAGCGGCATGCTGCTGATCAATGATCTGCATGCCTTTGATTTTGTCCTGGACGCGGGCGAACTGCGTATCGAATGCATGGATGGGCGCGAGCTCAAGCGCTGGCGCTTCACCGCCGAGCAACTGGCGGCGGCGCGCTTCGACGATGCGCAACAGTCCTGGGAAATCAGCAACGACACCGGCAACTATCAACTAGTCTGCCTCAGTGGTTTCTCTGCAACGGATGAGGATGACGAACAGGAATAAGCGTTCCTGGCGTCCAACTTCTGAATATGACCGGGGTCTTTTGATCAGGACCCGTCGAGGATAAAACTACAATGAAACGCCATCTCCTGCCCCTGCTGCTCGCCAGCGGAATCAGTGTGCTCTCGTCCCACGTCATGGCCGCCAGCGGCTACGACCTGTTGGTGGGCACCTACACCAACAACACCAGCGAAGGTATCTACCGCTACCACTTCGACAGCGCCACCGGCCAACTCAGCGCCAAGCCGCTGGCCGTGACCAAGGCCGAGAACCCGTCCTGGCTGACCATCAGCAAGGACCAGAAGCACCTGTTCGCCGTGAACGAAAACGGCCCTGACTCGGCCCACGACAAAGTCGGCAAGGTCAGCAGCTTCAAGATCGACCCCAAGACCCATGACCTGACCCTGATCAACCAGGTCGAGACCAAGGGTGAAGACCCGACGTTCTCCAGCCTGGCCAAGGGTGAGAAGCACCTGTTCGTAGCCAACTACTCGGTGCACCCGGATCCTAACGGCAGCCTGTCGGTGTTCGGCGTGGGCGCCGATGGCACCCTGAGCCAACTGGTGCAGCAGGAAATCCACGACGCAGCCTCCAAGGTGGTTGCCGAGCGCCAGGCCAGCGACCATGTGCACTCGGTGGTCTCCAGCCCCGACGGCCGTTTCGTCTACGTCCAGGACCTGGGCGCCGACAAGGTGTTCGTCTACCACTATGACGCCGCCAACAAGGCCAAGCCGCTGACCGCCGCCTCGCCAGCCTCGGTGCAACTGCCAGCAGGCAGCGGCCCGCGCCACCTGTTGTTCAGTGCCGACGGCAAGCACGCCTACCTGACCACCGAAATGAGCGGCCAGGTGTTTGTGTTCGACGTCAAGGCCGGCAACCTGGTGCAGAAGCAGGCCGTCAACCTGGCTGCTGCCGACGCCGATGCCGCCCACAAGGCCACCGCCGCGCTGCACTTCTCGGCCGATGGCAAGTTCTTCTACGTCACCAACCGTGGCCAGGCCAGCGAGCTGCTGGTGTTCAGCATCGACAAGGCCAGCGGCGAGCTGAAGGAAGTACAGCGTCGCTCCGTGGAAGGTATCGAGCCGCGTGAATTCACCATCGACCCGAGCGGCAAGTTCGTGGTGATCGCCAACCAGAAGAGCAACCAGATCGTGGTGGTCAAGCGTGACCCGGCCACCGGCAAGCTCGGCGACACCGTGCAGAAGCTCGACATCGATTCGCCGTCGGATGTGAAGTTCCTGCGTTGATTCACCAGAACCCCCGCGAAAGCGGGGGTTTTGCTTTGCGGTGCCCGACGACGAGCGGCACCATCGCCCCGCCTTCCACCATCTAACCTCCCTGTTCGGCCTGCGCAGCGTGCGCATGCTTTCCGCACACTGGAGGTGACACATGGCTCTGTTTACCCTCAAAGACGGCACCCAGCTGTTCTACAAGGACTGGGGCACCGGCCAACCCATCGTGTTCCACCACGGCTGGCCGCTGAGCGCCGACGATTGGGACGCGCAGATGCTGTTCTTCCTGCACCAGGGCTTCCGCGTCATCGCCCACGACCGCCGCGGCCACGGCCGTTCCACCCAGACCGCCACCGGCAATGACATGGACACCTACGCCAGCGACGTCGCCCAACTGGTGGCGCACCTGGACCTGAAGAACGCCATCCACGTCGGCCACTCCACCGGCGGTGGCGAGGTGGCGCGCTATGTGGCCCGGCACGGGGCGGGCAGGGTGGCCAAGGCGGTGCTGATCGGCGCCGTGCCGCCCATCATGGTCAAGTCCGCGAGCAACCCCGGCGGCCTGCCCATCGAGGTGTTCGACGGCTTCCGCAGCGCCCTGGCCGCCAACCGCGCGCAGTTCTACAAGGAAGTGCCGGTGCCGTTCTACGGCTACAACCGTGAGGGCGCCGACGTCTCGGAAGGCGTCAAGGACAACTGGTGGCGCCAGGGCATGATGGGCGGCACCAAGGCCCACTACGACTGCATCAAGGCCTTCTCGGAAACCGACTTTACCGAAGACCTCAAGCAGATCAGCGTGCCGGTGCTGGTGCTGCACGGCGACGACGACCAGATAGTGCCCATCGCCGACTCGGCCGAGCTGTCAATCAAACTGCTGAGCCGTGGCGCGTTGAAGGTCTACAAGGGCTATCCGCATGGCATGTGCACCACCCATGCCGATGTGATCAACCAGGACCTGCTGGCATTCTTCAAGGCCTGACACCGCCGGCGCTGGCCCCCGCAATCCGCAGGGAAAACGGGGCCCGGCGCCGCCTTGCGGCCTTTCGAGAGGGCAAGCAGCTGTTTTTAAAGAAAAAATTTCACACTAGGGCTTCACAGATCGATATTTTGCTGGTAAATTGCGCGCCATACCCAACGAGCACTAAGCAACATGCTCGTCGCAACACCTACAGGGGCGTCGCCAAGCGGTAAGGCAGCAGGTTTTGATCCTGCCATGCGTTGGTTCGAATCCAGCCGCCCCTGCCATTTTCTCTTCCAGTATTTGAATTCTTTTTCTCCCAAGTGCATAAGCATTCTGGGGGATTTGTCGTGCCTGGCGTTTGAGCTTTATGGGTGGCGGAGGTAGACATTTTTGCTTACTTTATGGGTGACAGGTAGTCAGGTTTACAAGTTGACAGTTGTTTTTTGTAGGCTTAGCCTTCATTCACTGCTTCTTGAATCCTGGGAAACCTGCCATGAACGTCCACCCCACCCCGTTGAACCCTTCGTTTGAAGCGGCCAAGGCGGCGCTGCTGAAGGAATTTGAGGCGCTGATCCTCGCCATTCCCGAATCAGCGGTTATTGCAGCGGCGAAGCTCAAGGGTGAAAAGGCGGTTGCGGTGGTCCTCAAGAAGCCTGCCCGGCCAATGAGCATCCAGGCCCGTAATGAAATCGCCCTGGCACAGATGAAAGCCGATGCCCTGCAAGGTTTCCAGAAGGCCTACGACGCCTTGGAAGCCAGCGATGTGTGCGCCATTCTTGGGGTCACCAAGCAGGCGCTGAGCAAGAAAACCCGGACGGGCAGCGTGGTCGCCTACACTCACAACCGTCGCCGCTACTACCCCGATTTCCAATTCCGCAACGGCAGGGAAACGCCAGTGATTGGCCAGTTGATCAAACAGCTGGGCATAGACCCGGCGGATGAAACGCTGGTCAATGTGTTGGTCTTGTTCCTGGCCCAGCCGATGGATTTCTCTGAGCCAGGGAAGCCGGCAAACTGGCAGCCTCGTTACCTGCTGCTGGAGCATGAGGCGGCGTTTGACATCATTCTGCGCGACTTCCGTAACCGGTTGGAGATGGGGAAGTAACCGGCAGCCGTTGAGGTTGCTTGGCTACACCACAAGCACTTTGAGCTGAAGTAAAAGCTCAAGCGCTGTAGTGTCCCCGGATAGCATGACAGTCTCAACAGGTGATGCGTCGAGGGCTAGCAACTGGGTGCCGCGCCCTTCGAACAGCACCACATTATGGCCCTCCATCGATAGGGCCCGGCCAAAGGCTACCGAGCTGTACACAAGGCCATCCGCGTCAACGCCGCTTCTCATGCAGGCACCGCTGAGCTGTTGGGTGAGCCGATATCCTGACCCGCCTTGCCCCCTGCCTTCGCAGATAGCGCCCAATTTGCCCCCGAGGTAGCTACACAGGCGCTGCACATCAACAAGCCGCAGGGTCCGAGCCGTTTCCAGCTGGTGAAGTGACGCGCTGCTGATTTCGGCTACGAGCACGGGAGAGCCAAGCCCATTCCGGCCGTGCTGGAAAGTCTCGGCAATGGCAACTTCCGGGCTGCCCGCGACGTAGCAAACCCCTACCTCCTGGAAGGGGTCGCTGTACCTCGAGATCGAGCGGCGGTTGTAGAAAATGGGCGTTGGGTGGCTGGTGATGCGAAACACCGAAGTTTTTGCTGGCAGGTGTATCCATACATCCTGCCGTTCCATGAGAAGGCGTTGCACCGTCTCCGGATTGGTCTCGGTCATGTTTGTCCATTTCCATAGGTTGTTGTGTACGCAGCTGCGCAGACCTGCGGGATTGGGGGCCGTTGGATGTGGAGCGGGAGAATAGGAATACCTGGCAAGGAGGACAACCCCTACATCGGTCCGGAAATGTTACCGGATGCAGCAAGGGCGGCCGGGGGGGCTGACCCGGCCTGGCGGCCGGTGCTACAGGGTACTTGCGTAGCAGCTGCCGAAGGCTGCGTCTGCGGTCCGCAAGGTATGCGGCGGTGCGCGGCGTGCGTGACGCGGCCTGCGGCCGCTGCTACGGTGAGGTCGCTCAATATCAATCCCAATGATATCCGCTACCACCCCAATGAATTTCAACCCGCGGCACCCCAGGCGTAAGTTTGACCCATGGCCTCACCGGCCCCAGCCAAACCACCCTATTCGAGGTACGCCGCCATGAACTTCAATCTCTTCTCCGTGATCGCCGCTTCCGCCGTTTCCGCCACCGTGGCGCTGCCAGCCCACGCCAGTGTGCAGGTCACCGAACGCAAGGCCGCCGTCAGCAGCTACACCCAGCAGTACCTGCAGAAAAGCGCCAACTTCTATGCAGCCCTGGACCACAAGATCCAGCACTGAGCAGCCCTGAGCAGACCCGCCCGATCTGCGGCGGGTTGCTAGCCATCAGCTACAATCAAGAAAACCGATAACCTTCATTGATGTTTGTCACTGGTTTTCGGCGCGGCAATACCTGATCCTGTCAGCCTGAATTCTTCGCCACGGAGCCTTCATCATGGCCAGTGCCATTCTTTCGTCTGCCCGTCACGGTGCCTACCTGGCCATCGGCCTGTATGTAGCTGTGATGCTGGCGGCCACCATTGCCACGCAGTTCGTCGTCGGCGGCTGATACTCAGCGGGCCATGATGGCCTTGAACAACGCAGACTCGATGATGCCTTCGATCCACGCGCGCACGCGCGGATAGGGCGCCTGCCCGAACCAGTCCGGGTCTACGCCGCGGAACTGGCGGATGAAGGGCGCGATGGCGATATCGGCCAGGCCCAAGCGCTCACCTGCCAGCCACTGGTTTTCCAGCAAACGAGCTTCCAGCACCTGCAGGAACGCGCAGCCCTGTTCCCGGTAGCACGCCATGGGGTGTTCGGGGTAGCGGTCGGCGTACTTGTAGCGGTTCAGCGCCTGCTTGAACGGGCCGTCGTTGTAGGCGATCAATTCATTGCCGTCGCTTTCCAGCCAGCCATCCGGGTCGTTGCACGCCAGGGCCCAGCGCATGATGTCCAGGCTCTCGTCGATCACCCGATCCGCCAGTACCAGCACCGGCACCGTGCCCTTGGGCGACGCTGCCAGCATGTCCGCCGGCTTGGCCTTCAGGCTCACTTCACGAATGTCCACCGGCACGCCGCTGTAGCGCAGCGCCATGCGCGCACGCATGGCGTAGGGGCAGCGGCGGAACGAATACAGAATCATCCCGTCACCTCGACGCTGCTGAGGCCGTTGCCCTGGCGCTTGACCTGGATCTGCACCGGGATGCGCTCATGCATCTCCTGCACGTGGGAGATCACCGCCACCTTGCGGCCCTGGGCCTGCAGGCCGTCGAGGGCGTCCATGGCCAGTTGCAGGGACTCGGGGTCGAGGCTGCCGAAACCTTCGTCGATGAACAGCGACTCGATGCGCAGCGTGCTCGACGCCATGGACGCCAGGCCCAGGGCCAGTGCCAGGGAGACCAGGAAGGTCTCACCGCCCGACAGTGAATGCACCGAGCGCAGTTCGTCGCCCATTTCCGTGTCCAGCACCAGCAGGCCGAGCATGCTGCCGCCGCGCTTGAGGCGGTAGCGGCGCACCAGCTGGCGCAGCTGGGCGTTGGCGTGGTGCACCAGCAGGTCGAGGTTGTAGGCCTGGGCCAGCTTGCGGAATTTTTCCCCTTCGGCCGAGCCGATCAGCGCGGCCAGGCGGCCCCAGCGCTGGAACTCGCCGTAAGCCTGTTCGATGCGCGCCTGCAGCTCGCCGTGGGCAGTCAGGCGGCGCTGGTCCTCGACCTGGCGGGCACGCAGCTCGGCGCAGGTATCCTCGCAGGCGGCGCACTGTTGCTGGGCCTGGAGCAGGCTGGCGTCCAGTTCGTCGACGGTGCCGGCGCCGTTGGCCTGGGCCTGGTGCGCTTGCAGCTGGCGTTCGCGTTCGTGCAGGCGCACGCGGGCTTCTTCCACGGCCTTGTCGGCCTGGCTCAGGCGCTGGCGCAGCTGGCTGACCTGCTGCTCATCGATGGCCAGCAGTGCGGCCAGGCCGTCGTCGTCCAGCTGCGGGTGCTGCTGGCGCCAGGCGTCGAGGCTGGCCGTCAGCTCGCCGAGCGTCGCGTCGAGCTGCTGTTGGCGCTGCTGGTCGGCCTTGAGTTCGCTGGCCAATTGCAGGGCCTGGTTGCTGGCGTCCTGCTGCTGGGCGGCGGCATCGCTGTCGGTGGTGCGCGCCTGATGCACGGCCTGCTCCAGCGCGGTTTGCCAGGTGGCGGCGTCGGCATGCTGGCCGAGCAGGGCCTGCAGGCGTTCGCTGGCGGCCTGGCGCTGCTGGGTGTACCGCGCAAGGCCTTCGGCCTGGGCCTCGGCCGCCTGTTCGCGGCCCTGTTGCAGCAGGCGCTCCTGGGCCAGGCGTTGGCGCCGCTCGTCATGCTCCTGCTGCTCTTCGCGCTGTTGTTCGAGGTGTTGCAGGCGCTGGCTGACGCTGTTGTCAAGGGCCATGAAGGTGGCGGCCGGGGTGTGCAGCAGGCCGTCGAGGTCGCTGGCCGGCAGCACGCTGGCGAACGCTTGCAGTTCTTCGTCCAGGCGCTGCTGGTCGTTGTGCAGGTGCTGGCTTTGCTCGGCCAACAGGCGGCTGGCGTCCTGGCTGGCCTGCTGCGCCTGTTGCAGTTGCTGCTGTTGGGCGCCGGCCTGCTGTTGCAGGGTCAGCAGCGCGCCTTGCTGCTGTTCCTCGGCCTGGATGCGCTGGTGGGCGGCCTGCTGCTGGTGTTCCAGCCACGGGCCGGGTTGCTCGGCATCGCTCAGCGCAGCGTACAGCGGGTGAGCTTCCAGTAGCGGTTGCACCGTGCCCAGCTGGCCTTGCAGCTGTTCATCCTGTTGCTTGAGCTGCGCCTGCTGGTCACGCAGGGCGATGACCTCGACGCGCAGCTCGGCCAGGCGCGCGGCCAGTTTTTCCACCACCAGGCGGGCGTTGCGCTCTTCGCTGTCATCGTGCCCTGCCAGCGCCTGCAACAGCGCCTCGGGCTGATGCCAGGGATGCTCGGCACTGCCGCACACCGGGCAGGGTTGATCGGCTTGCAGCTGCGCGCGCAGTTCCTCGACGCTGGCGCTGCGGGCCAGGCGCTGGCGGTTGAGCAGCGCGACGGTGACGTCCAGTTGCTGCACGGCGGTCTCGTGTTCGCCCTTGAGCTGCAGGCCTTCGCGGGTGCGCGCCTCGCGCTGCTGGCTGGCAGCGCGGGCCTGTTCGCCCAGGCTGTGTTGGCGCTCCTGCAGTTCCTGCTGGCGCTGCCAGTGGCGGTGCAGGTCCTCGACGCTGCGCAGCTGCTGGCGGCTGTCCTGCAGCTGGCGGGTGAGGGCGCTGAGGCGGTCGGCCAGTTCATGGGGGGCGCAGCCGGCCTGCTGGTACAGCGCGTCCAATGCCTGTTGCAGCTTGGTCAGTTGCGCCTGGCCGGCGCTGGCGCGCTGTTCCAGCGCCGGTAGTTCCTCGCGGCCCTTGAGCAGGCGCGCGCTGAGGGTCAGCGCCTGTTGCAGGCGTGGGCGCCATACCGGCCAAGCCTCGGCCAGCGGCGCAAGGCCTGCGCTCCGGGCCAATTGCTGGGTGATCTGTTCGAGGCGCGCGGTGCTGGCCTGCTGGCCCTGGTCCAGGCGCTGGATGGCAGCCTGGCCCTGGTCGCGGGCAACTTCGGCAGCCTCCACGGCCTGCTGCAAGGGCGCGGCCTGTTCATCCAGGCGCGCCAGGTGGCTCTGTTCGTCGAAGGCCTGGCGCAAGGCGGGCGCGGCATCAGCCTGGGCGGCCAGGGCGGCGGTCAGTGCGGCCTGTGCCTGTTCGCGGGCCAGTTGCAGCTGCGCCTGGCGTGTGTGCAGTTGTTCGCTAGCCTGCTGGTGGCCGGCGATGCGCGCCGCCAGCGGCTGCAGTTCGCCGGTCAACTCGGCCTGGCGGCTGAACAGGTGGCGCTGGGGCGCCAGGGTGTCCAGGCGCGCCAGGGTGTTGCGGCTATCGGCCAAGGCTTGCGCTTGTTGCTCGGCCTGTTGCAGCTGCTCGCTGGCGGCCTGGTGTTCGCCGTGCAGGCGCTGGCCTTCCACGTGCCATTGGCGCTGCTGTTCCAGCTGCTTGAGGCGCGCCTGTTCAGTGCGCAACAGGCCCAGGGCGGTGCTGTATTCCAGGTCCAGGGCTTCGCGAGCCTCGGTGGGCAGCGGTGCGATGCCGCCGGCCTGGTCCTGCAGCTGCTTGTGGGCGTCGCGGGCGTCGCGGCTCTTCTCGAAGGCGCGCTTGCCCAGGCGCGTGTACAGCGCCGTGTCGGTGAGCTTTTCCAGCAGTTCGCTGCGCTCGTTGTCGTCGGCCTTGAGGAAGGCGCTGAACTCGCTCTGGGCCAGCAGCACGGCGCGGGTGAACTGTTCGAAGTTCAGGCCCAGGCAGCCTTCGAGCAGGGTCTTGTATTCGCCTTTCTGGCTGGCCAGCAGTTGGTCGTTGTCCAGGTCGCGCAGGCTCTGGCGGCTGGCCTGCAGCTTGCCGCCGGCCTTGTCGCGGGCGCGGTTGGCTTCCCAGCGCGCACGGTAGCGGCGGCCGTCGATGCCGACGAAGTCCACCTCGGCAAAGCCTGCGCCGGTGCCGCGGCGCAGCAGGGTGCGCGGGTCGCCGGTGTTGATCTCGCCGTCGGCGTCCGGCACCTTGGCGTCGCGGCCGGTCTTGCTCAGCCGCGGCACGGCGCCGAACAGCGCCAGGCACAGGGCGTCGAGCAGGGTACTCTTGCCGGCGCCGGTGGGCCCGGTGATGGCGAACAGGCCGGCGCTGGCCAGGGGCTCGGCAGTGAAGTCCAGCTCGAACGGGCCGGCCAGCGAGGCCAGGTTCTTCAGGCGAATGGCGAGGATCTTCATGGCTGTTCTCCCGCCAGTTGCACTTCCTGCAACAGCAGGGCGAAGTCGTCCAGGGTGGCGCTGTCCACCTCGCTGCCGTAGCTGTCCAGCCAGGCGCGGCTGAACAGCTCCTGCGGGCTGAGCTGGTCCAGTTCGATCAGCGCCGCGTCGCCGTCGTCGGCGCCACGGCTGCCGGCGTATTCGGCGCCGATGCGCACCAGGCGCACGGCCTTGTTCTGCAGCGCCGTTTCGATCTGCTGGCGCAGGTCGGGCTGCGGCTCGTCGAGTATCACCCGCACTTCCAGCCAGGGCTGGTGGGTGAGGTCGGCCAGCAGGTCCACTTCGCTCAGGTCGGCCAGCTTGGCCAGCACCTCGGCCAGGGGCGCCGGGCCCAGGCGGATCAGGTCCACGGCGCGGGGAATCAGCAGCGGTTCGACGCTGAGCAGCTGCTCGCCCTCGCAGCGGATCTCGAGGATCTGGTGCGGGTAGTTGATTTCGGAGAACGACAGCGGGATCGGCGAGCCGCTGTAGCGGATGCGCGTTTCGCCGTTGACCTGCTGGGGCTTGTGCAGGTGCCCCAGGGCCACGTAGCTGATGGCCTCGCCGAACAGGCTGGCGGGCAGGGCCTCGGCGCTGCCGATGATCAGGCTGCGCTCCGAGTCTACCGACACCGAGCCGCCGGCCATGTGCGCGTGGCTGACGGCGATCAGCGCCTGGCCCGGCTGGCGCTTGGCCTCGGCGGCGGCGATCAGGCGTTCATGCACGTGGGCGATGCCCTTGAGGTAGTCGTCGCCCAGGGTGGCGCCGGTGACTTCGGCCGGGCGCAGGAACGGCAGCGCCAGGCACCAGCCGGCCACTTCGCCGTCGGCGTCTTGCAAGGGGATCAGCAGGCGCTCGCTGTCCAGCTGGCCGTCGTCCAGCCACACCACGCGGCCCAGGGCGTGGGTACGCAGGCGGCGCATCAGTGGCGCCGGCAGTTCGATGCGCGAGCCGGAGTCGTGGTTGCCGGCGATCATCACAATGGTCAACGCCGGCTGTTGCTCGTGGGCGTTGACGATGAAGTCGTACAGGCGTTCCTGGGCTTTTACCGGCGGGTTGACGGTGTCGAAGATGTCGCCGGCGATCAGCAGCACGTCCGGCCGGCGCTCGCCCAGGCGGGCCAGCAGCCAGTCCAGGAAGCAGGCGTGTTCGAAGTCGCGGTCCTGGCCATGCAGGCTTTGGCCCAGGTGCCAGTCGGAGGTGTGAAACAGGTGCATCGCAAATTCCTTGGCAGGCCCTGCCCGCGGGGCAGGGGCTGGCTATTTGGGGTAGAGCGGCGGCAGCGCGCCGTTGTCGCCGACGGGCGCCTGCACGGCTTCGCTGGCGGGGATGGTGCCGATGGCGCGCCACAGCTCCTGGCCTTGCCAGTGCTGGCCGCTTTCGCTGTACAGCGCGCCGTTGAGGCCGTCCAGTGCGTCGGACAGCGGCACGAAGCGCGCGGCCATGTCGGCCAGGGTCTCGGGCTGCTGCCGCGCCCAGGCGTCGAGCGCCTGGCGGGTGGCCTGGGGGTCGTTGGCAAGGCAGGCGCGCTTGAGGTCGTCCAGCAGCGTGCGCGGGCTGGGACCGGCCTGCGCGACGCGGGCCACGGCGGGTTGCGAGCGTGCACGCCACCACAGCACGAAGCCGGCCAGGGTGGTCAGCGCCAGCACCAGGGTGCTCAGCTGCCACGGCCACAGCAGCGGCGTGGCGGCGCTGCTGGCGGCCGGGGTGTCCACCGTCAGGGTCGGGTTCTGCGCCACCTGCAGGGTGCGCGCCGGCAGGCTGGTGTGGTCCAGGTGATCTTCCTGGGTGTTCCACCAGGTGACGTCGATGGCCGGCACCTCGATGCTGCCTTCGCGCGCCGGCACCAGCGCCTCGCGCTCGTCGCGGCTGCCCACCAGGCCGCGTTCGTTGACCAGGTTGCTCAGTTGCGGCTGGTCGGGGTAGCGGCGCAGGGCAATGTTGTCGGTGCCCGGCAGCGGCGGCAGTTGCGCGGCCGACAGGCCTTCGGCCTTGAGGCTGAGGGTGCGGGTCATGGAGTCGCCCACCTGCAGGTGGTCGGGCTCGGGGTTCCAGCTTTCGCTCAGGGCCAGGCTGTGGGCCGGCAGCCAGGGCGCGTCGGTGGGGTAGCTGGCGGGCTTGGGCTTGACGGTCAGCTCCAGCTGCGCCGATGTCACGTGCACCAGCTTGCCCGGGTGCGGGCTGTTGGCGTCCTGGCCGGCGGCAGCGGGTTCGACCTCGGTGGCGCTGAAGGTCAGCGGCGGAATCTGCAGGCTGCCGCTGTGCTGCGGGTAGATGGCGTAGCGGCTTTCGATGACGCCGTGGCGAATGCCGTTGATGAGCTTTTCGTAGGTGCGGGTGTCGCCGACCGGCTCGATGCGCGCGTCGGCCACCTGCAGCGGGGTCATGTTGCTGTCGTCGTACAGCGCCACCGAATGGTAGACGCGCACGGTGAGCACGGCCTGGGCCTGCACGTAGACGCTGTTGGTGTCGAGGCTGGCCTCGATGGACACCGGCGCCTCGGTGTTGGCATCCGGCGCCTGGCTGGCCAGCACCTGCACGCTGATGGCTTCGCTGTGCAGGTCGCCCACTTGCAGCGAGGGGATGTTCAGGGTGCCGGCGCGGCGCGGCGCCAGGGTAATCAGCCAGCGGGTGGTGGCCTCGCTGTCGCCGCCCAGGGTGCGCAGCTGGTTGACCTGGCGGGTGTCGCGCACCTCGAAGGCGGCGTCCAGGCCGGTCAGGTCGGGCTTGCCGAACTGGGTGACGTCACTGGTTTCCAAGGTCAGCACCAGGGTCTCGCCCACGGCCAGGCGCGCGCGGTCGACGCTGGCGGTGAGCGCGGCGGCGTGGGCCTGGCTGGCCAGCACGGCGAGTAGCAGGGTGAGGGGCAGGACGCTTGCGCGACTCATCGGGTCTTTTCCTGATGTTGTTGCTGTTCATACCAGAATTTGCGCCGCAGCAGTTCCGACGGGTTGTCGGGAATCTGCCGCAGCCATTGCTCCAAGGCCTGGCGCTGCTCGTCGTTGAGGTCGCCGTCGGTGGGCGGCGGCGGGGCGAAGATCGGCGTTTGCGCGTCCGGCGTCTGGCTAGTGGCCGCATTGCTGTCAGTATCGCCTGGCGTGGGGTTGTTGCCGGCCTTGGCCTGGTCCTGGGGCGGATGTTGTTCGGTGTTGGCCGCCTGCTGGGCGTTTTGCGCCTGTTGCGCGGCGGCGTCGGATTGGGCGTTTTGCGTGGGTGCAGTCGTGGCCTGGCTGTTGGCGGCATCCCGTGCTGCTTGCGCCGCGGCGTCGGCGGCGGCCTGGGCCTTGCGTTGCTGTTCGTGCAGCAACTGTTCCACCAGCGCCTTGTTGCGCAGCGCCGGGGCCAGGTCGGCCTGGCGCTCCAGGGCCTGGTCGTAGGCGTCCAGCGCCGCTTCCAGCTCGCCGCTCTTGGCCAGGGCGTTGCCGCGGTTGTAATGGTCCTGGGCCTCGTTGCCCTGGGCGAAGTGCTGGGCGGCGGCCGCATAGTCGCCGGCGCGGTACAGGGCAATGCCTTGCCACTGCGGGTCTTCGAAGTGCTGCGCGGCCTCGGCCGGGCGCTGTTGCTGCAGCAGGCTCTGGCCTTGCTGGTCGGGGCGCAGCCACAGGTCGTCCCAGCTGGCGGCAAAGCTGTGCTGCGGCAGGCACAGCAGCAGCGGCAGGCAGAACAACCAGCCGCGGCGCCCGGCGCAGGCGGCCAGCAGCAACAGCGGCAGCAACAGCCAGTAGCCCTGGTCGGCCCAGCTGTCCAGCTGCACGGTCTGGCCGGTGCTGCGCAGGCTCAGCGGGCCGTCGAGCAGGCCCAGCTCACCGAGGTCGTCGTCTTCCAGGTGCGCCTGGCGGTACAGGCCACCGACTTCGCCGGCGAAGGTCTTCAGGCCGATGTTGTCCAGGCGCGGCAGCAGGATGGCGCCCTGGGCGTCCTTGAGGTATTCGCCCTGTTCGTCGCGCACCGGTGCGCCGTCGCGAGTGCCGATGCCCAATATCAGCAGGCGCGGGGCGTCGCGGCCCAGGCGCTGGACAATGCCGTCGCGCTCGGCGTCGCTGAGCGACGAGCCGATCAGCAGCAGGCGGCCCTGGCCCAGCCCGGCCTGGTGCAGCAGGGTCAGGGCCTTTTCCACGGCCAGGTCGGCGCGGTGGCCGCTTTGCGGCATGATCGCAGGCTTTACCGCGTCCAGCAGGTTGCGGCTGGTGGCCAGGTCATCGGACAGCGGCACCAGCACGTGGGCGGAGCCGGCGTAGACGATGATCGCGGTCTGCGAGTCGCGGCGCGCCTGCAGCAGGTCCAGCAGCTTGCGCCGGGCCTGTTCCAGGCGGCTGGGGGCGACGTCGGTGGCGAGCATGTCCGGGGTCAGTTCCAGCATCACCACCAGCGGGTCGGCGGGCTTCTGGCTGGTCTGTTCCACCCGCTGCCAGCTGGGGCCCAGCAACGCCAGGGCGGCCAGCAGCCAGGCCAGGCCGAGGACGACCCACGGGGTCTTGCTGCCGCGCCCGTGGGCGCCGTTGAGCAAGATGGCGTGGAAGGCCGGCGGCAGCAGCACCTGCCAGCGCCCGGCGCGTTTTTCCCGGTGCCAGACCTTCCACAGCAGCCAGCCCAGCACGGGCAGCAGCAACAGCCAGGCGGGCCGGAACCAGTGGGGCCACAGGGCGATCATCGGCGCCTCCGCAAGCGCAGGCGCTTGAGCCGTTCACGCCAGTCGCTGCTGGCCGGCAGGAAGTGCCGGCGTGCCAGCAGGCGTTGCCAGCGGGCGTCCGGCCATTGCTCGCGCACCACCAGCAGCAGGCTCATCAGCAGCGCGGCCGCCAGCGGCCAGCTGTACAGCGCCTGGGTAGGGCGGGCCTGGGTGGGTTGCTGGGTCACCGGTTCCAGGCGGTCGAGGCTGGCGCCGATGGTCTTCAGTTGCTCGCCGTCCTTGGCGCGGAAGTACTGGCCGCCGGTCAGGCGGGCGATTTCGGTGAGGCTGGCCTCGTCCAGGTCCATGCTCGCGTTGATGCCCAGCATGCCCAGGGCGCCGTCCTCGGAGGGGTCGGCACCGATGCCGATGGTGTAGATCTTCACGTGTTCCTCGAACGCCAGTTTCGCCGCGGTCAGGGGGTGGATCTCGCCGCCGTTGTTGGCGCCGTCGGTGACCAGAATCAGCACGCGGCTCTGCGCCGGGCGCATGCGCAGGCGTTTCACCGCCAGGCCGATGGCGTCGCCGATGGCAGTGTTCTTGCCGGCGATGCCAATGCGCGCCTCGTCCAGCCAGGTGCGCACGGTGTGGCGGTCGAAGGTCAGCGGCGCCTGCAGGTAGGCCTGGCTGCCGAACAGGATCAAGCCCACGCGGTCGCCCTTGCGGTTTTCCAGGAAGTCGCCGAGCAGGCGCTTGACCAGGGTCAGACGGCTGACGTCATCGCCTTCCCAGTGCATGTCGGGGTAGTCCATGGAGCCGGAGACGTCCACGGCCACCAGCAGGTCGCGGCCGCTGGCGGCGATGGGCAGCGGCTGGCCCAGCCATTGCGGGCGGGCGGCGGCGCCGAGCAGCAACAGCCACAACAGTACAAAGGGCGCCTGCTGGCGCCAGGTGGGCAGGCTCATGCGCGCGCGGCGCTTGGCCAGGCCTTCCAGCTCGTCGAGGAAGCTGACTTTCAGCGCCGGCTCGCCGCTGTCGGCCACCGGCAGCAGGGCGCGCAGCACCCAGGGCAGCGGCGCCAGCAGGAAAATCCACGGCCAGGCGAACTCAAACATGTTTGCGGATCCAGGTCTCGACCGATTGGTTGAGGCCCTTGATGGCCTTGTCGTCGAGTTTGCATTCGGGCTTGTAGGCGCCTTCCACCAGCACCATCCAGCGCGTCAGGCCGGCGGCCGGGCAGCGGTTGTCGAGGAACGCCAGCCACTGCCGGCCGTTGAGGGTGTGGCTGTTGGCGTTGGGGTAATGGTTGCGGCACAGGCGCTTGAGCAGCGCGTTGATCTGCTGCAGCCAGGCGCCGGCGGGCGCGCCGTCGTAGGGCTTGGGCAGGCGCGCCAGTTCGTCCAGGGCGTTCTGGCGCACCGGGTCCAGTGGCTGCTCCACCGGCGCTGCGGCCTTGCGCTTGGGCAAAAAGCGGCGCAGGCGCCACAGGCCCCAGCCCAGCACCGGCAGCAAGGCCAGCAGCAGCCACCAGCCGGGGGCGGGCGGCCACAGGCCGGGCGGCGGCGGGGTGATCAGCGGTTGCAGGTCGTCCAGGCTGCTCATTGGCTTTTGCCCGGTTTGTGCGGGTTCAGGTATTCGCGCAGCTGTTCGATCATTTCGCTCTGGGTGCTCAGGGGCATCATCAGGATGCGCAACTTCTGCGCCAGCCGCTCCCAGCGGGCAATGCGCGCCTCGCCCTGGGCGCGGTAGGCCTGGCGCAGTTCGGGGTTCAGGGTGTCGAGCTCCAGTTGCGCGCCGCGCTGGGCGAAACGCAGCAGGCCGGCCGCCGGCAGGGCGTGGTCCAGCGGGTCGGACAGCGGCAGCAACAGCAGGTCACAGTGGCGCGACAGCAGGCTGAGCTGCTGTTCGGCGGCGCTGCTCAGGGCGCGCTCGTCACAGATGATGAAGGCCAGGCTGCCGGGGCGCAGCACCTCGCGGGCGCGGCGCAGGGCCATGCTCAGGGCTTCGTCGTCATGGCGGCTGTCGGTGTGCAGCGACTGGTTGACCCGCACCAGGCGGTTGAGCAGTTGCAGCAGGCTCTGCTTGCTGCGCCGCGGCTTCACCTCGTAATACTCGCCGTCGCCGTACACCAGGCCGCCGATGCGATCGTTGTGGCCCAGCGCTGCCCAGCCGATCAGCGCAGCGGCCTGGGCGGCCAGCACCGACTTGAACATCAACCCCGAGCCGAAGAACAGCCGCTGGCTCTGTTCCACCAGGATGTAGATGGGCCGCTCGCGCTCTTCATGGAACAGCTTGGTGTGCGGCTCCTGGGTGCGTGCGGTCACCCGCCAGTCGATGCTGCGCACGTCGTCGCCGGCCTGGTACACGCGCACCTGGTCGAAGTCCACGCCGCGGCCGCGCAGCTTGGAATGATGCAGGCCGATCAGCGGGCTGCGCTGGCCGGGGGTGGAGAACAGCTGCACCTCGCGCACGCGGTGGCGCATCTCGATCAGCTCGGCGAGGCTGATGCGAGTGCCGGGTGCGGTAGGCGCGGGCACGGACATGTTGGTCAAGCGACGGCGACGACGTCGAGGATGCGCTGTATCACCCGGTCCTGGTCGATGCCGGCGGCTTCGGCCTCGAACGACAGGATGATGCGGTGGCGCAGCACGTCGAACAGCACCGCCTGGATGTCCTCGGGGCTGACGAAGTCGCGCCCCGCCAGCCAGGCGTGGGCCCGCGCGCAGCGGTCCAGGGCGATGGAGCCGCGCGGGCTGGCGCCGTAGGCGATCCATTCGGCCATTTCGGCGTCGAACTTGCTCGGGGTGCGCGTAGCCATCACCAGCTGCACCAGGTATTCCTCCACGGCGTCGGCCATGTACAGCCCGAGGATTTCCTTGCGCGCGGCAAAGATGGCCTGCTGGCTGACCCGCCGCTCGGGCTTGGTCTCGCCGTTCAGCGCTTCGCCGCGGGCCTGCTGGAGGATGCGGCGTTCGACGGCGGCGTCAGGAAAGCCGATTTTCACGTGCATCAGGAAACGGTCGAGCTGGGCCTCGGGCAGCGGGTAGGTGCCTTCCTGCTCGATGGGGTTCTGCGTGGCCATCACCAGGAACAGCGGCGACAGCTCGTAGGTGCTGCGGCCCACGCTGACCTGGCGCTCGGCCATGGCCTCCAGCAGCGCCGACTGCACCTTGGCCGGGGCACGGTTGATTTCGTCGGCCAGCACCAGGTTGTGGAAGATCGGCCCCTGCTGGAACACGAAGCTGCCGGTTTCCGGGCGGTAGATCTCGGTGCCGGTGATGTCGGCGGGCAGCAGGTCGGGGGTGAACTGGATGCGGTGGAACTGCGCCTCGATGCCTTCCGCCAGTTCCTTGATGGCCTTGGTCTTGGCCAGCCCAGGCGCGCCCTCGACCAGCATGTGGCCGTCAGCCAGCAGCACGATCAGCAGGCGGTCGATCAGTTTTTCCTGGCCGAGGATCTGGGTGGAGAGAAAGGTTCGCAGCGCGATCAGCGCTTCACGATGTTCCATCGATGAAGGTTCCTGGAGAAGGTGACCGGTGCGTCAAGATAACGCCCGGGCCGGGGGCATTACTTTAATCTATCCGGGCCTTGCAGGACTAACGCTGGCGGTAAAATCTTTGTGCGCCCGGGTGTTTCCGTGGGAGTGGGCTCTGCCCACGAAGAGGGCACCGCGTGGCATCAGGAATTACGCAGCGGTCTTTTCGCGGGTAGAACCCGCTCCCACGGGCCGGGTCAATGGCGCTCGCGCTCGTAATTGTCCAGCGTATCGCTGGCAATCAGCCGGCCCAGCTCGATCAGCTCCGGCGCCTTGTAGAACTCGAAGAACCGGCACACGCGCTTGGGCACGTTGATGAGGATGTCCGGCGGGTAGCCGGCGATCTTATACTGCGCCAGCGAGGTCTGCATCACCTCGAAGCTCTGGTTGATCAGGTCCAGCAGCGACGCCGGGCCGACGTTATCGACGATGATCGACCCCGTGGCAGAGCTGGGCGCGCCGTCTTCCTCGGGCGCGGCGGCTGGCTGCTGGGCGTTGGGCGACGCCGCGTCGGCCAGCCACGGGTTGGGCAGGATAGCCGCGGCGGGCTTCAGGGTTTCCTGCTCCAGCTGCAGCAAGGCCTCGGCCTGCTTGCGCCGGAACGGCAGGTGCGAGCCCAGGGAGCTGAGCAGCGCGTTGAAACGCTGCTTGAACGCCGCGGGCCGTTCGATCACCGGCAACTGGTATTGCTTCTGGTTGGTGGAGTTGAGGTTCACGGCAATGATCAGGTCGCAGTGGCTGGACACCACCGGCACGATGGGCAGCGGGTTGAGGATGCCGCCGTCCACCAGCATGCGGTTGCCCTGGATCACCGGCGTGAACAGGCTGGGAATCGCCGCCGAGGCGCGCATGGCCTGGTGCAGGCAGCCTTCCTGGAACCAGATCTCCTGCTGGTTGGTGAGGTCGGTGGCCACTGCCGTGTAGGGAATGCGCAGGTCCTCGATGTTCAGCTCGCCGACGATCTTGCGAATCTGCCCGAACACCTTCTCGCCGCGAATGGCCCCCAGGCGAAAGCTCACGTCCACCAGGCGCAACACGTCGAGGTAGTCCAGGCTCTCGATCCAGTTGCGGTATTCGTCCAGCTTGCCGGCGGCATAGATGCCACCCACCACCGCGCCCATGGAACAGCCGGCCACGCAGCCGATCTCATAGCCCCGGCGCTCGATTTCCTCGATCACGCCAATGTGCGCATACCCCCGGGCGCCGCCCGAGCCCAGTACCAGTGCGACGCGTTTCTTCATGCTGGAGCCCCCCGGAGCGTGGCGTTGCTTGGTGGCTTCACAATGCGCCATTGGGTGGGGGCGGGACAAGGGTGGGGCGGGGGTGTTTTGGTTTTTTGTTGGGCGGCGATCTGTAAGGCAGGGCTAATTTGCGTAATGCACAAAAATAGCCCAGCAGCCCATTGCCAGGAGGCCCAGGTAACCTGTGTTGAAAATCGTCATTAGAACCAGCCGCTGCCGGCGCGGGATCTTTACAAGGTCCGCGACGTTGACCATGCCCTGTGCATGGCATCTTTTTGGAAAACACAACAGCGTATTGATGCAGCCGACCCTGAAGGTCAGGTCGAAGAATCCATTGCTGGGCCAGTGTCGCTTGTTTTCCTGCACCCATTGCGAAGTTTCCAAAATCTTCTCCAGTGCAACAACGTTTTTGTAGCTGAAGGTATATAGGCAAGCGGCGTGAATGAGCAGCCACAGGGTGAATATGCAATACACCGTCTCGATTGTGGCCAGGGTCATTGCGCTGCCTGCCTGTATAAAAAGCGCCCTGCGTGCTCGCCGCCAGCCTGGCCTAGCATGCCTCCTGCAAAGCCACCGCCCGCGCCACCGATGACAGCACAGGCCAGCGCCCCAGGGCCCGTGGTCAGGCCCAGTGCGACTGCACAGGCCGCAGTGGCCATGACCGCTCCAACGGTACCGCCGAAGTGCGAACCCAAAATTCCGGCGCCGAGCTTTCCGGCCTCGACAAACTGTGCCTCCGTACACTCGGTTTCGCGGCCCGCGTTGCAAACCTCTTGAATTTCCAATGCGGTAGATGTGCTATCCAGGAACCATCCCACATAAGTACCTTTTTTCAACAGCCTGGCCGCGTTGGCAACTTTCGCCATTCGTTGGGCGTATTGCTTGATTTCCCCGCTTTGCCTGTATCGTCGCGTGGAGATATTGAGCATCTTTTTAATCGAGCCGCTGTTCTTCATTCCAGCCCCGTAGCGGGCCATGCCGTCCAGTTGGCCATCCAGCTTCCTGAACAGAATGGTTCGCTCGGCAATGAATCTGTTTCTGCTTTCAGTTGCCCCACCGCGCAGATACCGCGCGTGCAACCGTTCGACTTCCTTCAGGGTTTTCTCGATTTCAGCCAAGTGTTTGCTCCAGGCAGCGGTTGAAGCTCCTACCCCGAGTGCTGAGTAGCCGAGCAAACTCTGCAAAAAATCATAGTTCTTCAGCACGAAACCATCGCCACCCAGCTGATTGGCAATCATCGCCTGCTTCACGTCCCGCGCGCTTTGCATCAGCCACCCCTCTTCTACTGTGCACGCAAGGCTGGTGGTGTCGGGCACGATGATCAATTGGCCGGGCAGTACCATTGTGTTGCGGATGTGGTTGTTGAGTTGGTCGAACTTGATGGCGCTGCTGGGGGACAGTCCCAATCTTTGCTTGAGTTCACTGAAGGTCTGCAGGGGTTCGTTGATGTAGGCGTAGGGCTGGGACACGACGTGACCTCTGGCAAATGGCAGAGGGAGATGATGGAAGGGGGCAGTGGGGATGGATGTAGGGTGATTCGCTTTTGGTGGGCGGAAATGTCCGAGAAGTCAGGGAGGTGGTTCCTCCGGGATGGCTGCAGGCCAATGAATGCGGGGCCTTTAGGCATGCATGGGTAGCCAAGCCATGAAATGTAGGGGTTGTATGGCGTGATTACCGTCTCTAATCTTCTCTGCGCCGCAACGCATTGCGGCCGGGTTTGACGGCCTGTTCATCCTTCTGAAGAAAAGCAGTAACACCTGTTGCTTGCCAGCGAATCCGTTCGCCTGGGCAAACCACAATGGTTGCTGTGCGCGAGGCACGTTTACGTGCGCCGGGTTTTCTTCAGGAGCCGGTCCGTCACGCTGCGTACAGCTCCATTTCTACATGGAGATTTAAATGAACAACCACGACACCCCATGCACCGAACACGTCCCCTTCGGCAAATCCGAACAGGAGGGCCACTACCTGTTCGCCATCCAGGCGGGTATCCCCTTGCTGGAAGCGCTGGAGCAAGCCGCCCTGGCCATGCAATGCGCCACGGCCATCAACGAGGAGTTGGCCTTGGGCGACTTCCACGATGACCGGCGCCTGCGCTGGGCGGCTGTGCGCCTTGGGGAGTGGAGCGCAGCGCTGGTCGACGCCTCCATTCAAGGCCTGCTCGCACACCGCTCTGGCGCCGAGCACTAAGCTGGCTGCGCTGGCCTTCATGTGCGCTGGAGATCTTCAGCGGGGCACAGGGCCAGCGCAGCCTCCAGCAGCGGCTACGGTGCAAGCCTTTCAGGCCATGCCGCGTTCCACCAAACGTAGCAGCTGCCGAAGGCTGCGTCGCGCCGCGTAGGCGGCGCTCGATCTCAAGAGCGGCAACGCAGCATTGGCGGGCACCTGGAGGCCGTGGCGCGGTCGCCAATAGGAATCTTCGAAGAACGCCCGGTGCGCCTGCCGTGAAACCGCGTCATGGCTCAAAGGTGCATGCCTTGGTTTTTCCATGGCTCTTCAGATCGAGCGCCGCCCGCGCGGCGCGACGCAGCCTGGCGGCAGCATCTACATTTGTTGCAACGTGCCATGGCCTGATGGATAGGCGTTGCCAGCCTTTGGCGTTCGACATCAGAACGGTACCTTCCCCACCCTCAACACCACGCTGGCTTCCAAGGCCCTGCTACGCTACTTTCACGGCACTTTTTCCCTGGCCCAGCGTCTGAGCCAGCATCCAATACCGTATTTTTTTGAGGTGTCACTCCATGAAAGCCTGGATCTGCGTGCCGTTGTTTGCCTTGGCTCTGACAGGTTGTGCCGGCAAGACCGCCTACCGCGACACCTGCGCCACGCAGCTGGATGCCGCCTGGCACGAGCTGGACCTGGCCAAGGCCGAAGGTTTCGCCGGCACCGTGAGTTATTCCAAGGCGCTGTCGCTGTTGACCGGCGCCAAGACCCAGCAGCAGTTCGAGGCCTTTGACGGCTGCACCGAGAAGGCCGAGAAGGCGCGGTTCTACATTCGCGAGTCGCGCGCGGGGCGCTGACCGGTGCGTTAGCCGCAGGCTTCGGCCGGTTCGATACGGAGGGGTTGCATGATGCACAGCCAGTTATCCGCCTGCCTGGAAGCCGTGAACGAGGTGCTGCTGGGCAAGCAGCACCAGGTGCGCCTGGCCCTGACCTGCCTGATTGCCGGGGGGCACCTGCTGATCGAGGACTTGCCCGGCATGGGCAAGACCACCCTCAGCCACACCCTGGCCAAGGTCATGGGCCTGCGCTTCCAGCGCATTCAATTCACCTCCGACCTGCTGCCCAGTGACATCCTCGGCACCTCGGTGTTTGACAAGGACAGTGGCCAGTTCGTCTTCCACCCCGGGCCTATCTTCGCCGAGCTGGTGCTGGCCGACGAGATCAACCGCGCCACGCCCAAGAGCCAGAGCGCGTTGCTGGAGGCCATGGAAGAGGGCCAGGTGACCATCGAGGGCGCCACTCGGCCGCTGCCGCAACCCTTTTTCGTCATTGCCACCCAGAACCCCACCAGCCAGGGCGGCACCTTTGCCTTGCCCGAGTCGCAGCTGGACCGCTTCCTGATGCGCCTGTCCCTGGGCTACCCGGCCAAGGCGGCGGAAAAGGCCCTGCTGCTGGGCGAGTCGCGCCGCGAGCTGCTGCCGCGCATGGCCGCGGTACTCGACCATGAAGAATTGGCCGTGCTGCAGCAGCAGGCCCGCGAGGTGCGGGTCAGCGACGCGCTGGTGGATTACGTGCTGCGCCTGGTGGAAGCCACCCGCACCCAGCCGCAGTTCGCCTGGGGCCTGTCGCCGCGGGCGAGCCTGGCGCTGCTGGCGGCGGCGCGCGCCTGGGCGTTGCTGCTGGGCCGCGACTACGTGATTCCCGAGGACGTGCAGGCGGTGCTGCCGTCGGTGGTCAGCCACCGCCTGCGCGAACGCGCCGACCCCACCGGCCAAGGGGGCGGCGCGCTGGTGCAGTGGCTGCTCAAAGAGGTGGCGGCGCTGTGATCGCGCGCCTGCGCCAGGGCCTGGTCCGGTGGCAGGCACGCCGCTCGCCGGTGGCGGCGCAGGTGCAATTGGGGCAGCGGCAGATCTACATCATGCCCGACCGCAGCGGTGCCGCGTTCGGCGTGGTGCTGTTGCTGATCCTGCTGGCGGCCATCAATTACCAGAACAGCATGGCCTACGCGTTGGTGTTCCTGCTGGGCTCGGTGTTCGTGGTGGCGATCCTGCACACCTTTCGCAACCTCAGCGGCCTGCGCATCAGCGGCGCCGGCACGCCAGCGGTGTTTGCCGGTGAGCACGCACGCTTCGTGCTGCGCCTGGAAAGCGTCAACCGCGAGCACCAGGCCATCGGCGTGGGCTGGTCGGCCAACCAGCTGCAAAGCGTCGACATCGCGGCGCGCAGCGCCCTGGAGCTGGAATTGAACCTGCCCACCCTGGCGCGCGGCTGGTTGCCGGCGCCGCGCATTCGCCTGCAAAGTACCTTCCCCCTGGGCGTGCTGCGCGCCTGGAGTTATTGCAACCTGGGCCAGCAGGTGCTGGTCTACCCACGGCCGCTGGAGGGCGAGCTGCCGGTGATGGCCAGCGACCTGCAGGACGTCGAAGGCGAAGGCCAGCGCGTGGCCGGGCAGGGCGTGGATGACTACCAGGGGCTCAAGGCCTATCAGCCCGGGGACTCCTGGCGGCGGTTGCACTGGAAGGCCTATTCGCGTGGCGCACAGCTGTTGGTCAAGGAATTCGCCGACCTGCGTGGCCGCGACCTGTGCCTGGATTTCATGGCCCTGGGCGGCGACGTCGAACAGCGCCTGTCGCGGCTGTGCCACTGGGTGCTGGCCCTGTCCCGCGAGCAGCGGCCGTTCGCCCTGCGCCTGCCCGGCCTGTACCTGCCGGTGGAGTGCAGCGACGGCCACCGCGAGGCCTGCCTGCGGGCGCTGGCGCTGTACGGGCAAAAGCCATGAGCCAGGCGCCGGCCATTCCACGCATCAGCCTGGTGTGGCTGCTGCTGGCGCAGTGCCTGGTGATCGTGCCGTTCTGGCCCCACGTACCGCCCTGGATGATTGGCCTGTGGCTGGGCTGCACCCTGTGGCGCGTGCAAATTTTCCGCATGCGTGCCGCCTTCCCGGGTTTGTTGCTGAAGGTGGGCATGGTGGTGGCCACTGCCGGCGGGGTGTTCTTGTCCCGCGGCGTGTTGATTGGCCTGGACGCGGCGGCCAGCCTGCTGGTTGCGACTTTCATGCTGAAAGTGGTGGAGATGCGCAGCTCGCGCGACGCGCGGGTGTTGATCTACCTGGGCTTCTTCTGCGTGGTGGTGGCCTACTTGTACGACGCCAGCCTGCCGTGGGCGCTGTACAGCGTGCTGCCGGTGACGGCGCTGCTCACGGCCATGATCGGCCTGCAGCAGACGCGCCTGGTGGCGCGACCGCTGGCCACCCTGCGCCTGGCGCTGACCATCCTCGCCCAGGCGCTGCCGCTGATGCTGCTGTTCTTCGTGTTCTTCCCGCGCATGGAGCCCCTGTGGTCGTTGCCCATTCCCAGCAACAAATCGCAGACGGGCCTGGCGGAAAGCATGACCCCGGGCGACGTGGCCGAACTGGGCCGCTCGCCGCAACTGGTGATGCAGGTCAGCTTTGACGGGCCGATGCCGCCACGCCAGGCGCTGTATTGGCGCGCCTTCACCCTGGAGCGCTTCGACGGCGCGCGCTGGAGCCAGTCGGAGCTGTCGCGCGGGCTGCCGGTGGCGCCCTGGCAGCCCAGTGGCGCGCAATATCGCTACCGCATCATTCAACAACCGCTGGGCGGGCGCTGGTTGTATGGGCTGGACGTAGCTCGCACCGACCTGCCCGGCGCGCGGCAAATGGCCGACTTCCGCCTGCAGCGGGTGCAGCCCCAGGACCGCCCGCTGCTGTACGAGGTGACCTCGTCGCCGCAGGCCATCCGCGACCTGCAACTGAGCGAGTCCATGCGCCGCCAGGACCTGCGCCTGCCCAACGGCGGCGACCCGCGCAGCCGCCAGTGGGCCCATGAACTGCAGGCTCGCTACGCCCAGCCCGACGCACTGGTGCAGGCCATGCTGCAACGCTTTCGCGACGAGGACTATCATTACACCCTCAAGCCACCTGCGCTGGGCGCCGACAGCATCGACAGCTTCCTGTTCGACAGCCGCCGTGGCTTCTGCGCCCACTACGCCGGGGCCATGACCTTCGTGCTGCGCGCCGCTGGCATCCCGGCGCGCATGGTGGTGGGCTACCAGGGCGGCGAGCTGAACCCCGCCGGGCATTACCTGACGTTGCGCCAGTACGACGCCCATGCCTGGGTCGAGTACTGGCAGGCCGGGCGCGGCTGGCGCAGCGTGGACCCCACGGCGGCGGTGTCGCCACTGCGCATCGAGTCGGGCCCCGAGGATGCCCTGGCGGCGGACGAGGAGTTTCTTGGCGATGCACCGTTCTCGCCCCTGCGCCTGCGGCGATTTGCCTGGGTCAACGAGCTGCGCCTGGGCTGGGATAATCTCAACTATGGCTGGCAGCGCTGGGTGCTGGGCTACCAGGCGGCGCAGCAGTTGGACTTTCTCAACCGCTGGTTCAAGGACCTGGCCAGCTCGATATTGCCGGCAGGCTTGCTGGTGATGCTGGCGATATTGGCTATCGTCCTGCTAAAGCCCTGGCAACGCCCGGCCGATAGCCAGCTGCGGATTTACCAGGCGTTCGAGGTGCTGCTGGCCCGTCATGGCCTGGTGCGGGCCACGGGGGAGGGCGCCGAGGCGTTCGCCCGCCGCGCCGCGCGCCAACTGGGCGCCCAGGCGGCAGCCATCGAGGCCTTCAGTCAAACTTTCATCGGCCAGCGGTATGGTGGCCAACCGCTGGACGTTGCGGTGTTGCGTCAACAATTCAAAGCAGTGCGTGCCAGCCTTGAGGGCCTGCACCCTGCGGCGGTTCGGGAGTCGTTGTAATGTCGAAAATGCTCGATGAAGTCATCGCCCACCTGTTGGGTATCGAGGTGCGCCTGCTGGCCTGCCAGGCGCGGTTGCAGGCCGAGACCGACGCGGAGGCGCTGCACGACCTGCGCACCACCGTGCGCCGCTTGCGCAGCCTGATCCGGCCATTGCGTGGCCTGCCGGGGGTAGACCAACTGGAAGAGGCTGCCAAGGCCGTGGGCCAGTTGACCACGCCCCACCGCGACCGCGAAGTGCTGGCCGCGCACCTGCACAAGCGCGGCCACCATGACCTGGCCCAGGTGCGCGTGGCGCAGATGCGCGGGGTGTTCCCCGCCGTGGCGGCCAGTGCCGAGCTGGGGCGCCTGATTCGCATCCTCGACGGCTTCCCGCGCTTTGCCCGCGCCGCCCAGCGCCAGAAGCTGATCGGCAACCTGCGCGGGCGCATCGAGAAGCGCCTGGCCAAGCAATGGCGCCAGCTTGAGCATGCCTTGAAAGACCCAGGCCACGACCGCCATCGCCTGCGCCTGCTGATCAAGCGCGCGCGTTACGGCGCCGAGGCGTACCCGGCGCTGGACAAGGCCGACGCCAGGCTGGTCAAGCGCCTGAAGCAGGCCCAGGCCACGCTGGGTGATTGGCATGACAACTGGCAGTGGCTGTTGCAGGTGGAGCAGCAGCCCGACCTGCTGCCGTGCCTGCATGAATGGCAGGCCGGCTTGCTCAAGGGCGAGCAGCGCAGCGACCTGGCGCTGGACAAGCTGCTCGGCGCCATGGGCCATTAAGCCGGACAAATGGCCGAAATGGCGCCTGTTGCCCCGGCGCGTGCTGGTTACCATGGAACCTTTGCGTCCCGTATCGAGGTGCCGATGAAATTTGCCGAACTGCTGGCCGCCGTGCGCCAGCACCCACAGGCCGTGACCCTGCCTGCCGAATGGGCCCAGGGCCGTGCCGGCTATGGCGGGCTGATGGCGGCGTTGCTGTTCGAAGCGCTGCAGGCCAAGGTCGGCCCGGGCCAGCCGGTGCGCTCGCTGGCCATCACCTTCGTGGCGCCGGCGCCGTTGCAGGCGCCGATCAGCTTTGAGGTGGAGGTGCTGCGCGAGGGCAAGTCGGTGGTCACGCTACTGGGCCGGGCCGTGGCCGAAGGCGGCACCGTGACCCTGATGCAGGCCAGCTTCGGCGCCCCGCGCGAATCGGCCATCAGCGTTGCGGCGGAGCCTGCGGTGGCGCTCAAGCCGCTGGAGCAGAGCACGGCGCTGCCCTATATCCAGGGCGTCACCCCGGAATACATCCGTCACCTGGACCTGCGCTGGGCTATTGGCGGGCTGCCGTTCACCAACAGCCCGGGGCGGCAGATGGGCGGCTGGGTGCGCCTGCGCGACGAGCCGGTGGCAGAGCCCGTGGGCGTCGCCCACCTGCTGGCCCTGGTCGACGCCTGGCCGCCCGCGGTGCTACCGCACCTGAGCAAGCCGGCGCCGGGCAGCACCCTGAGCTGGACCATCGAATTCGTCCAACCGCTGGTGCCGCTGGGCACCCAGGACTGGTGCCGTTACTGCGCGACCATCGAGCATGCCCAGGATGGCTATGGGCACACCTCGGCGATGCTGTGGACGGCTGAGGGGGCGTTGCTTGCCATGAGCCGCCAAACCGTGACGGTGTTCGGCTGACGAGACCCTCACGCCTTGCGCAGGCCCAGCCCGGCAATCACGCCGATGACGCCCACCGCCACGGCAGGGAAACTGCCGTCCACCGCGCCTGAAGCCACCAGCAGCCCGCCCAGGCCGATCAGCGGCAGGCCGATCAGTTCGGCGGTGTGGTCGACGCTGTTGTGCCAATGAAAGTGGGGCAGGTACTTGCTCATGATGCTCTCCTCGATGCGCTACGTTGCTGCTTGAGGTAAGCGTAGTGCGGGGCAGGGCCGGGGGCGAATGAGGGTTGGCTATGGGGGTGATAGCACGCGCCTTTGGCCGCGCCGCCGATGCCTCGCCACACCTACAAGGCTGGCAACGCCTATCTATCAGGCCATGGCACGGTGCAACAAGCCGTAGGAGCCGAGCTTGCTCGCGATGCGCCGCGCGGGCGGCGCTGGATTTCGCAAGCGCTGCAAGGCTCAAGGCATGCACGCCGAAGATCTTCAGCGGACGTTCGGGCCAGCGCAGCCTGGCGGCAGCGGCTACGCGGGTTGCGGGTTGGATTCGGTGGGTTCGTCGGGAGATTGCGTCACGGCGGGCGGGTGCATGTCGGGAGAGGTGTGGCGCTCTTGAGATCGAGCGCCGTCCGCACGGCGCGACCCGGCCTAACGGCCGGTGCTACATGTGTTGCACCGTGCCATGGCCTGATGGAGAGGCGTTGCCGGCCCTTGGCGCTCGGCGAAAAAAGGTGGTGTCTTTAAAGTTTAAGTTGGCCGATCGCTCGGTTCAGCTCTGTCGCCAGGCTGGCCAGGTCGGTGCTGGTGCTGGCCGAATCCACGGTCTGCTGCACGGTGTTTTCGGTCACGTCGCGGATGCTCACCACCGCGCGGTTCATTTCTTCGGCCACTTGGCTCTGCTGTTCGGCGGCCACGGCGATCTGGGTGTTGCTTTCGCGCATCTGCGCCACCGCGCCGGTGATCTGCGCCAGGGCCTGGCCAGCTTCGCGGGCCTGCTGCACGCAGTCGTCGGCCTTGAACGAGCTTTCCTGCATGAAGTCCACGGCATCACGGGTACCGGCCTGCAGGGCGGTGACCATGGTGGTGATCTCGTCGGTGGAGGTTTGCACGCGCTTGGCCAGGCTGCGCACTTCATCGGCGACCACGGCGAAACCGCGGCCCATCTCGCCGGCGCGGGCGGCTTCGATGGCGGCGTTCAGGGCCAGCAGGTTGGTCTGCTCGGCGATGCTGTGGATCACGCCCACCACGCCGTTGATTTTCTGGCTGTCCTCGGCCAGGCGCTGGATCATCTCGGCGGTCTGCTGCACGCCGCTGGACAGGCCGGCAATGGACACCTGCACCCGGTCCACCACCTGCTGGCCGCTGCCGGCCAGGGTGTCGGCGCTTTGCGAAAGGTCGCGGGTGGCGCCGGCGTGCTGGGCGATGTGGTGGACGGTAGCGGTCATTTCGTTGATGGCGGTGGCGGCCTGGTCGGTCTCGCTCTGCTGGCCGAGCATGCCGTGGCGCACCTGGCCCATGCTGCTGGCCAGGCGCGCGGCGCCCTCGTCCAGCTGCGCAGCGGTGCGCGCCACGGTGCCGACCACGCGCTGGTAGCCGGCCTGCATGGCGTTGAAGGCCACGGCCATCTGGCCCACCTCGTCGGCGCCGGCCACCGGCACCCGGGCGGACAGGTCGCCGGTTTTCTCCACGTGCAGAATCACGTCCTTGAGGGTGTTGAGCTGGCTGAGCAGGAAGCGGATCAGCAGCTGCGAGGCGCCGAGCATGGCCAGCATCAACACCAGCACGGCGCCGGCGTACTGGGCGAAACGCTCTGCGAACACCTGAGCGAAGTCCGGGCCCACGGCACCGGGTGACAGCGCCTGCAGGTCGGCCACGCGGCCCTGTTGCTCCAGGTGGATGGCGTACAGCACCAGCAACAGGGTGGTGATGAAGGCGACCGCGTTCACGGCCCAGAATTTGTATTTGAGCGAGATGTTGCTAAGCCAGGTACCCATGGAGGTCTTCTCTGAAATCGCGGAGCATTAAAGGCAAGGTGCCATCATTGTTCCAGAAGACCATTACGCAAATGTTGATATGGGTCAAGGCAGCGTCGGCAAACCGAAGAACGCGCGCGCGCACGCGGTGGTGTGGGCGGCCAGGTCGTCAGCGCTTTCCTGGCGATGGCGAGCCACCTCGTTGAGCACCTCGGTCAGGTACGCCGGCTCGTTGCGGCCGTTCTTCGGCTTGGGCCGCAGGGTGCGCGGCAGCAGGTACGGTGCATCGCTTTCCAGCATCAGGCGGCCGCGGGGGATGTTGCCCACCAGCGGGTGCAGGTGCGTGCCGCGGCGCTCGTCGCAGATCCAGCCGGTGATGCCGATGTGCAGGTCCAGGTCCAGGTAGCTGAACAGTGCTTTCTGCTCACCGGTGAAGCAGTGCACCACGGCGGCGGGCAGGCGGTCGCGGAAGTCCTTGAGGATGTCCAGCAGGCGCAAGCTGGCGTCGCGTTCGTGGAGGAACACCGGGCGCTGCAGCTCCACGGCCAGGGCCAGGTGCTGCTCCAGCACCTTCTCCTGCTGCGGGCGCGGGGAGAAGTCGCGGTTGAAGTCCAGCCCGCATTCGCCCACCGCGCGCACCCGTGGCTGGGCCAGCAGGTCGCGCAGCTGGCGCTCGGTGTCGGCGGTCCAGTCGCTGGCGTGGTGGGGGTGGATGCCGGCGGTGCTGAACAGCCGGGTGGCGCTGTCGTCGAGGCGCTCGCACAGGGCCAGGGCCTGCTCGCTGCCGGCGATTTCAGTGCCGGTCAGCACCAGCTGCGCCACGCCGGCGGCGTAGGCGCGTTCCAGCACTGCCGCGTGCTGTTCGTCGAAGCTTGGGTTGGTCAGGTTGACGCCGATGTCGATGAGTTGCATGGTGTGCTACCTCAGGCCGCAGGCCCGACAGCATAACAGAGCGCGTGCAAGAACATTAAAGCCAAGAACTTCAAGACGTTATCGTGGTCTCTTGAGGTCGATTGAGATATCAGGCTGGAGACCCGATGCCCCGTCCCTCATTGTTGACCGTGCTGTTGCTTGCGTTGCTGGCGCCTTTGCCGGCGATGGCGCGCCTGGCCGGGCCGCCCGAAGTGGTGCACCCGGTCAAGGTTCGCGACCTGGCCGACATCCGCCAGAGCCGCGTGCTGCGCGTGCTGGTGAACCAGAGCCGCAACAGCTCCGGCGAAGTGCAGGGCGAGTGCGTGGGCATGGAATTGCATCGCCTGCGCGCCTTCGAGCAATACCTCAATGGTCACGCCAACACCGGCCAGGCCATCCATTTGAAGATCATTCCCCGGCCCAAGGAACAGCTGATCAGCGCCCTGCAACGCGGCGAGGGCGACCTGGTGGCGCCGGGCGAACTGGTGGACATGCCCGATACCCAGCTGGTCAGCGCCAGCGCCCCGGTGGTCAACGACGTGCCGCTGGTGCTGGTGGGCGCCAAGGGCGCGCGCCGCTACGGGCGTGTGGAACAACTGGCCGGCAAGACCGTGTCTCTGCCCGCCGGCAGCGCCGCCGGGGATGCCCTGCTGGCCGTCAATCAGAAGCTGGCACTGCACAAGCTGGCGCCGATCAAGGTGGAGTGGGCCGACCCCAGCCTGGCCGTGGAAGATGTGCTGGAGATGGTGCAGGCCGGCATCCTGCCGATGACCATCGTCGAGCGGCCCATCGCCCAGCGCTGGGCCAAGGTGATGCCCAAGCTGATGCTGGAGCCGGGCGTGCACCTGGGGGCGCCGCGGCAGATCACCTGGTACGTGCGCAACGACGCTTCCATGTTGCACGCCAGCGTCGACCGTTTCCTGCAGGGCTACCGGGCGCCGACCGACCAGGACGCGACCCTGACCCGTGCCTACAAAGGCCTGTACCGGGTACATAACCCGCTGGCCGCCAGCGACCGCCAGCGCCTGGAGAAACTGCGGCCGGTGCTGCAGCGCTACGCCCGCGAGCAGAACATGGACTGGCTGAACCTGGCGGCCCTGGCCTACAAGGAATCCCAGCTGGACCCGTCGGTGCGGGGCGGGGGCGGCGCCACCGGGCTGTTGCAGATCACCCCGTCGGCCGCCCGCCGGGTGGGCGTGGGCAACGTGCAGAACGTGGACAACAACGTGCAGGCCGCCGCCCGCTACCTGGCCATGATCCGCAAAAAGTTCTTCGCCAGCAGCCAGCTCAATGAGCGTGAGCGCATGGCCTTCGTGCTGGCTGCCTACAACATGGGCCCAGAGCGTGTGCAGGCCATGCGCGCCGAGGCCCGCCGGCGCGGCCTGAACCCCAACCAGTGGTTCTTCCAGGTGGAACGCGTGGCCATGGAACAGGCCGGCATGCCGGCGGTGAGCTACGTCAACAGCGTCAACAAGTACTATCTGGCCTACGACCGCGAGCGCGACACCCTCGACCCCGGCGCCATGAAAGGCCGTCGCATCGCCTTCAACCGCTGACCCTTCGCCTGACCCAAAAACCCGTAGCCGCTGCCGCAGGCTGCGCTGGCCCTTACCCACGCTGGAGATCTTCAGTGGGGTAGAGGGCCAGCGCAGCCTGCGGCAGCGGCTACGTGACCCCAAAAGATATCGAATTGTTCGATTTATATTGTCGTTTATTTGCGATTTTCTTATTCGATCGATCGATTAATATGGCCCCCATCAACTCCTACACCACTTTCGCAAGGGAATACGCCATGAACGCTTCGATCAAACGCCTCTTCACCACCAACGCCGGCCTGGGCTTCACCGTGCTGCGTATCCTGGTCGGGATCATCTTCGTCGCCCACGGCGGCCAGAAACTCTTCGGCCTGTTCGGCGGCTACGGCCTGGAAGGCACTGGCCAGTGGATGGAAAGCATCGGCATCCACCCTGGCTACTGGATGGCCCTGCTGGCCGGTAGCGGCGAGTTCTTCGGCGGCCTGGCCCTGGTCCTCGGCCTGCTGGTGCGCCCGGCGTCGCTGGTGCTGATCGTGACCCTGGTAGTGGCCATCCTCAGCGTCCACATCCACAACGGTCTGTTCATGGCCAACAACGGCTACGAATTCGCCCTGGCCCTGCTGGCCGGCACCATCGCCACCCTGGTGGAAGGCGCAGGCAAACTGTCCTTTGACCGCCTGATCAGCCGCGCCTGATACCGGTAGCCGCTGCCGCAAGGCAGCGGCTACACGCCATACCCGTCAATCAATGGCCTGAATACCCTCGTTATTGACCATTCCCCGCATTGCCCCCGCCGCCCAGCTTGCGGACAATCCTCCCCAGGATTCGCCCACGAGCCACCCCCATGCCGCAGACTATCTTCTTCGCCCACGCCAACGGTTTTCCTTCGGGTACCTACGGCAAGCTGTTCGCCCACCTGGCCCCCGACTTCAGCGTCGCGCACCTGCCGCAGCATGCCCATGACCCGCGCTTCCCGGTCACCGACAACTGGCCGGCGCTGATTGCCGAACTGGTGCACCACCTGCGCCAGCAGCCGGGGCCGGTGTGGGGCGTGGGGCATTCGTTCGGTGGCCTGCTGCACCTGTATGCCGCGCTGCAATACCCCGAGCTGTACCGCGGCGTGGTGATGCTCGACTCGCCGGCCTTGACCCTGGCCGACCAGTGGGTGATTCGCGCGGCCAAGCGCTTCGGCTTCATCGACCGCCTGACCCCGGCCGGGCGCACCCTGGGCCGCCGCGAGACGTTCGCCGACCTCGAGGCGGCGCGGGCGTATTTTTCCCGCAAGTCGCTGTTCCGTGATTTCGACCCCGAGTGCTTCGAGGCGTACCTGCAGCATGGCTTGCGCGCCGACGCCGACGGCCTGCGCCTGCGTTTCGACCCCGCCACCGAAATCGACATCTACCGCAGCGTGCCCCACGTGCGCCCGGCTAGCACCCGGCGCCTGCGCGTGCCGCTGGCGCTGGTGCACGGCGCAGAGAGCCGCGTGGTACTGAACCACCACGCGCGCATGGTGCGTGGGCTGGCCCAGGGCGAAACCCACCGGGTGGCCGGCGGGCACATGTTCCCGTTGGAACACCCGCTGGCGACCGCCGACCTGCTCAAGGGCATTGTCGGCCGCTGGCAGCAAGGCCAGGCGGCGTGCGCATGAGCAGTGGCGTGGAGGAAATTCGCCTGAGCCTGCCGCACATCGAACTGGCGGCGCACGTATTTGGCCCGGCCAACGGCCGCCCGGTGATCGCCCTGCACGGCTGGCTCGACAACGCCAACAGCTTCGCGCGCCTGGCGCCCCGGCTCGAAGGCCTGCGCATCCTGGCCCTGGACATGGCCGGGCACGGCCTGTCCCAGCACCGCCCGGCCGGCGCCGGCTATTCGCTGTACGACTACGCCCACGACGTGCTGCAGGTGGCCGAACAGCTGGGCTGGCAGCGCTTTTCACTGCTGGGCCATTCCCTGGGGGCGATTGTCTCGGTGGTGCTGGCCGGGGCGCTGCCCGAACGCGTGGAGCGGCTGGCGCTGATCGATGCGGTGCTGCCGCCGGGCTCGCCGGGGCCTGGCACCGCCGAGCGCTTCGGCCAGGCCTTGCTGGAGCAGGTGGCCCTGCCGGGCAAGCGCAAGTCGGTGTACCCGGACTTCGACCGCGGCGTGGAAGTGCGCATGCAAGGCATGGTGGCGGTGAGCCGCGAGGCCGCCGAGCTGCTGGCCCAGCGCGGCCTGATGCCGGTGCCCGGCGGCTACAGCTGGCGCAGCGACAGCCGCCTGACCCTGCCCACGCCACTGCGCATGAGCGAAGAGCAGGGCTGGTCGTTCGTGCAGCGCATCGCCTGCCCGGCGCACCTGGTGGTGGCCGAGGAGGGCATGCTGGCCAAGCACGCGGGGCTACTGGCGCGGCTACCCTTCAGTCACGAGCGCCTGCCCGGCGGCCATCACCTGCACCTGAACGACGAGGCCGGCGCTGCTCTTGTAGCAAGCTGTTTCAATCGCTTCTTCGCCATGCCTTGACTTGCGGTGGCCAAGTGCCGAGGCTTGGCGTGCTTAATGGGAAGCCGAGCATCGACAGGGAGACCTCCATGAACCACCGCCATACCGCCGCGGCAGCCCCGCGATGAGGGCATGCCTGTTCGCCTTCACCCTTGCCGCAGCCGTGAGTGCCACCGCCGCGGACCTGGCCAACGTGCCGCCGCCCGCCGACGCCCAGGTGGTGGACCAGAAGCCCGCCGCCGAAGCCGAGCGCACCTACCCTCTGGGTTCGGTGCGCAAGATCAGCAACCAGCTGCGCATGGACGCCCAGGTCACCGCCCGTGGCCAGGTCAGCTCGGTGACCTACGAACTGGCCAGCGGCGCACTGGCCACCGACGCCCTCAACGCCGCGCGCCAGGGCCTGCAGGACCAGGGCAGCCAGGTGCTGTTCTGGTGCGAGGCGCGCGACTGCGGTGAGTCCAGCCTGTGGGCCAACGAGATCTTCGCCAACGCCAAGCTGGTGGGCGCCGACGAGCAGCAAAGCGTGATCCTGCTGCGCCACGCCGACTCCGGCCAGGACACCCTGGTGGCGCTCTACGCCATCAACCGCGGCGGCCGTCGCGCCTACCTGCACGTGGAGCAGTTCGTCGCCGCCAGCCCCCTGGGCACGCTGCTGCCGACCCCGGCCACGCTGCTGCGCGAGCTGCGCGGCACCGGCCGCCTGGACTACCCTGACTTGGGCGTGACGCCGCCCCCGCCGGCCTGGGTGGCGCTGCTGGCGCGCAGCCTGAACCAGGACAGCACCTTGCGCGTGACCCTGGCCGGGCCCGCCGCCGAACCCTGGCGCCAGGCGCTGGTGGCCCAGGGCGTGCGCGCCGCGCGCCTGGAACTGGGCGACCCGGCGAAAAGCGGCCTGCACATCGACCTGATTCGCTGAGGAGTAGCGCCTGCCATGACGCTCAACAACGACCGCCTGCTGGTGCAGATCATCCTGCTGGTGCTGCTGGGCGCCTGCCTGTGGGTGATGGCGCCGTTCATCTCGGCGCTGCTGTGGGGCGCCATCCTCGCCTACGCCAGCTGGCCGCTGATGCGCCTGCTGACCCGCTGGTTGGGCGGCCGCGAGACCCTGGCGGCCAGCATCCTCACCCTGGGCTGGATCCTGCTGGTGATACTGCCGCTGGTGTGGCTGGGCTTCAACCTGGCCGACCACATCCGCGACGCCATCACCTTCGTGCGTGACGTGCAGGTGGACGGCCTGCCGGCAGCGCCGGACTGGCTGCAGGCCCTGCCGCTGGTGGGCCCGCGCCTGGCCACCTGGTGGGACACCCTCGACCAGCAGGGCGCCGCGCTGATGCTCAGCGTCAAGCCGTACCTGGGCCAGGTGGGCAACTGGCTGCTGGCGCGTAGCGCGCAGATCGGCGGCGGCATCCTGGAGCTGACCCTGAGCCTGGTGTTCGTGTTCTTCTTTTATCGCGACGGGCCGCGGCTGGCGGCGTTCGTGCTGCGCCTGCTGGAACGCCTGGTAGGCGAGCGCGCCGAATATTACCTGGACTTGGTGGCGGGCACCGTGCAGCGGGTGGTCAACGGCGTGATCGGCACGGCGGCGGCGCAGGCAGTGCTGGCGCTGATCGGCTTCCTGATCGCGGGTATTCCAGGGGCGCTGGTGCTGGGCATCGTGACGTTCCTGCTCAGCCTGATCCCCATGGGGCCGCCGCTGGCATGGATACCGGCGACGGCCTGGCTGGCGTGGAAGGGCGAGTACGGCATGGCGGTGTTTCTGGGGGTGTGGGGCACGTTCATCATCAGTGGCGTGGACAACGTACTCAAGCCCTACCTGATCAGCCGCGGCGGTGACCTGCCGCTGGTGATCGTGTTGCTGGGGGTGTTCGGCGGCCTGCTGGCGTTCGGCTTCATCGGCCTGTTCATCGGCCCGACGCTGCTCGCCATCGGCTACAGCCTGCTGCTGGACTGGACCCGCAGCGGCCACGGCGCCGCGCACAAGCCCTGAGACGGGCAGCCCGAAGGCTGCCCGCGGCGTAAAGGTCAGGCGGCTGTGGTCAGCTGACTGCCCACGGTTTGTTGCGCGTCGGTGGCGTACTGCTTGGTCAGGGCGGCGATCATCTTGTTCAGCGCCGCCGCGGTATCGCTGCTGGCGGTGTCCGAACTGCTGCTGCCACTGCTGCTCTGGTCACCCGAGGACTGCAGGGCGGCGGCCAGTTCCGAGGCGCTGACGGTGCCGTCCTTGTTGGTGTCCAGGTCACTGAAGACTTCGCTGGCCAGGCTGCTGGACGACGAGGTGGAGCTGCTGGACGAACTGCTGGACGACGAGCTGGTGGCGCTCAAGGCGCTGCTCAGTTCGGTCTCGGTGATGCTGCCATCGTCGTTGCTGTCCAGCGCGCTGAACAGGTCATCGCTGGAGACGCTGGTCGGTGGCGGCGGAGGTGGGGGCTGCATGGCTGCGGCCAGTTCGTCCTTGCTCACGGTGCCATCGCCGTTGCTGTCCAGCGCCGAGAACAGCTGGCTGCTGTCATCGGTGGTGTCGCCGGCGGCGCTCAGGGCCGAGCTCAGCTCGTCGCTGCTGATGGAACCGCTGCCGTCGCTGTCGATGGCGCTCATCAGGTCGTCGACCGCGTCGGTGTTCGGCGCGCTGTCCTGGGTGGGCGGTGCCGGTGGCTGCAGGGCCGCCATCTCGTCCAGGGTCAGGCCATCGTCCGAGTCGCTGTCCAGGCTGCTGAAATTCTTGCTCAGCGTGACCAGGATACCGCCGTCGTTGCTGGTGCCACTGCTCGAACTTTTGGAAATCGCCGTGTTCAGCTCGTCGCTGCTGACCTCGCCGTTGCCGTCGGTGTCGAGGCTGGCGAACAGCTCTTCCTGGAACTTCTTCAGTTGCGCGCTGGCGCTGGTGCTGCTGGTGCTTGTGTAGTTGGAATAGCTACTGCTGCTTACGCCGCTTATGGATGACATTGGGTGTGCTCCCCTGTTGTATGCCGGTTACAAACCGCCGGCGTGTAAAGAATCTATCGGGGGAATGTCGAGAGTGTGTGGGGTTTGTAAGGGGCGGGACATGGGGGCGGGGGTTTATAGCGAAAGCGTAGATTGGCCATCCGACATAATCGCCAACCCCACATCTATTGTGGGAGCTGGCTTGCCAGCGAGCTGTTGGCGCCCTAAAGCTCGCTGGCAAGCCAGCTCCCACAAAAAATGGCCGCGACGGGGAGGGACTCAGCGGGGGAGGCGAATGACGGCAGTGAGGCCGCCGCCCGGTGTTTCTTCCAGGCTCAACTGCCCGCCCAGGCGCTGGCACGCCTCGCGGGCGATGGTCATGCCCAAACCGACGCCGCCGGAGTTGCGGTTGCGCGAGCCTTCCAGGCGGAAGAACGGCTCGAACACCGCTTCGCGCTTGTCGGCGCTGATGCCGGGGCCGTGGTCGATGACGCGGATGGTCACGGCGTCGCGGGTGTCGTCGATGTCCACCAGGGTGGCGCCGCCGTAGCGCAGGGCGTTGTCCATCAGGTTGCTGATGCACGAGCGCAGGGCCATGGGCTGTACTTGCAGCGGCGCACAGGTGCCCCGGGCCTGCACGGCCGCGCCATGGTCCTGGGCGTTCTCCACCAGCGACTCCACCAGCGCCTGCAGGTCATACCATTGCAGCGCCTCGCTGGTGCGCTGCTCGTGCAGGTAGGTCAGGGTGGCGTCGAGCATGCCGATCATGTCGTCCAGGTCCTGGCGCATCTGGCCCTGCAGCTTCTCGTTGTCGATCTGCTCCAGGCGCAGCTTGAGCCGCGACAGCGGCGTGCGCAGGTCATGGGACACGGCGCCGAGCATGCGCGCCCGTTGCTGCACCTGCTCGCGGATGCGTTGCTGCATGCGGTTAAAGGTGTGCGCCACCTGGCGAGCTTCCAGCGGGCCGGTCTCTTCCAGGGGCGGGGCGTCGAGGTTTTCACTCAGCCGCTCGGCCGCTTCGCTGAAGCGGCGGATGGGCCGCGACAGGGCCTTGGCGCCGAACCAGGCGGCCACCACCAGGGTGATCAGCTGGAACAGCAGCGGCACGACAGGCCCGCCGAACAGCGGCGGCGGTGGCCGGTGTTCTTCCTCGCGCAGCTCCTTGGCGCCGAAATCGGCCAGCGCTTCGGGCGAAGGATTGGGGCCCAGCTCCGCGCGCAACTCACGCAGGTGCTCGCGGTGGGGCGGTGGCGGGAAGCCGTACTGCTGGAACCAGAGGAAGGCCAGCAGGTGGGCGAAGATGATGGCAATCAGTGACACGCCGAACAGGCGGGCGAACAGCGTATCAGGGCTGCGCATCAACCAATGTCTCTCGCATCGAAGAGGTAGCCTTCACCGCGCACGGTCTTGATCAGCTGGGGTGCCTTGGGGTCGTCGCCCAGCTTCTGGCGCAGGCGCGATACCAGCAGGTCGATGCTGCGGTCGAACGCTTCGATGGAACGGCCGCGGGCGGCGTCCAGCAGTTGTTCGCGGCTGAGCACGCGGCGTGGACGCTCCAGGAACACCCACAGCAGGCGGAATTCGGCGTTGGACAGCGGCACCACCAGGCCATCGGAGGAGATCAGCTGGCGCAGCACGCTGTTCAGGCGCCAGTTGTCGAAGCGCACATTGGCACGCTGCTCGGTGCGGTCGTCGCGCACGCGGCGCAGGATGGTCTGGATGCGCGCTACCAGTTCACGTGGCTCGAACGGCTTGGCCATGTAGTCGTCGGCGCCCAGTTCCAGGCCGATGATGCGGTCGGTCGGCTCGCAGCGGGCGGTCAGCATCAGGATCGGGATGTCGGATTCGGCGCGCAGCCAGCGGCACAGCGACAGGCCGTCTTCGCCCGGCAGCATCAGGTCCAGCACCACCACGTCGAAGTTTTCTTCCAGCAGCGCCTGGCGCATGCCTTCCCCGTCGCTGACGCCCAGGGCCAGGATGCCGAAGCGGGCCAGGTAGTCGATCAGCAGTTCGCGAATCGGCACGTCGTCATCCACGATCAGGGCACGGGTGTTCCAGCGTTTGTCATCGTCGCCGACGAGGTTCTTGCTGGCATCGCTGAGAGGGAGCGGGGTGTTCTGCATGCTTGCGTTCATCTGCCTGGTATTGCTGCCAGCCGCGACGACGGGGCCGCGTCAGTTACCCGGAGGGTAAGCGTTCGCCCGGCGGGCTGGTAGTCATGTTCGGATTGGGAGCGGCCAGCGAGGGTCACTCGCAGGCGTGTCGCTGGAATGTCCTGTATGTATCAAGCTCGATACATTTGGCTACATTTTTCCCGTTTCGTTCCGGCAATCGCTCTACATCGGCATTCTTTACGAAAACTTTATGCCGGTCTTTCCCCTTCAGTCTCGTTCCTTTACGGCCTGGTTTCCGACAATACCGACCAATGGCCCCGTGAGGGGCTGGCGATTCCAACGAGGAGAAAGGCCATGAACGTGCTGGATGGGGTGGCACTGCTGCTGGCAGCAGGGCTGTTTGTGTATCTGACGGTGGCGCTGTTGCGCGCCGACCGGCACTAGGAGCGACCATGCACAGCTATGACTATGGGCTGCTCCTGGCCTTCCTGGCCCTGGTGCTGGTCCCGGCGCCCTTCTTGGGCCGCTTTTACTACAACGTCATGGAAGGCCAGCGCACCTGGCTCACGCCTGTGCTTGGCCCGGTGGAGCGCGGCTGCTACCGCCTGGCCGGGGTGGACCCGGCGCAAGAGCAAAGCTGGCAGCGCTACACCCTGGCCATGCTGGCCTTCAACCTGGCCGGGTTCGTGCTGTTGATGGGCGTGCTGCTGTTCCAGCAGTACCTGCCCGCCAACCCGCAGCACCTGCCGGGCATGGAGTGGTCGCTGGCCTTCAACACCGCGGTGAGTTTCGTCACCAACACCAACTGGCAATCCTACAGCGGCGAGGCGTCCCTGAGCTACTTCAGCCAGATGGTCGGCCTCACCGTGCAGAATTTCGTCAGCGCCGCCACGGGCCTGGCGGTGCTGGTGGCGCTGTGCCGTGGCATTGGCCGGCGCTCGGCGAAAACCCTCGGCAACTTCTGGGCCGACATGACCCGCGCCACCCTCTATGGCCTGCTGCCGTTGTGCCTGGTGCTGGCGCTGATCCTGGTGTGGCAGGGCGTGCCGCAGACCTTCATGCATTACGTCAGCGCCGTGACCGTGCAGGGCGCCGACCAGCTCATCCCGCTGGGCCCGGCAGCCAGCCAGATCGCCATCAAGCAGCTGGGCACCAACGGCGGCGGCTTCTTCGGCGTCAACTCGGCTCACCCCTTCGAGAACCCCACGGCCCTGAGCAACCTGCTGGAGGTGGTGTCGATCATCCTGATTCCGGTGGCGCTGGTGTTTACCTTCGGCCACTACGTGAAGGACATGCGTCAGAGCCGGGCGATCATCGCCTGCATGTTCGCGCTGTTCCTGATCGGTGGCGGCGTGGCGCTGTACGGCGAGTACCAGCCCAACCCGACGCTGCAAAGCGCCCAGGTGGAACAGGCGCCGCCGCTGGAAGGCAAGGAGGCGCGCTTCGGCACCACGGCCTCGGCGCTATGGGCAGTGACCACCACGGCGGCGTCCAACGGTTCGGTCAACGCCATGCATGACAGCCTCAACCCGCTCACCGGCATGGTCGCGCTGGTGAACATGATGGTCGGCGAGGTGATCTTCGGCGGCGTCGGTGCCGGGCTCTACGGCATGCTGCTGAATGTGCTGACGGCGGTGTTCCTGGCCGGGCTGATGATTGGCCGCACGCCCGAATACCTGGGCAAGAAGATCCAGGCCGCGGAAGTAAAACTGCTGGTGGTGACCCTGCTGGTGATGCCTGTCGGTGTGCTGGTGCTGGGTGCCATCGCCGCCAGCCTGGCAGGCCCGGCGTCGGCGGTGAGCAACCCCGGCCCCCACGGCTTCAGCCAGTTGCTGTACGCCTACACCTCGGCCAGCGCCAACAACGGCTCGGCGTTCGGCGGCTTCAGCGCCAACACCGTGTTCCACAACCTGATGCTGGGCCTGGGCATGTTGATCGGCCGCTTCGGCTACATCCTGCCGATCATGGCCCTGGCCGGCAGCCTGGCGCTGAAGAAGACCGCGCCGCTGGGCAACAACAGCTTCCCCACCCACGGCCCGCTGTTCGTCACCCTGCTGACGGTGACCATCCTGCTGGTGGGTGGCCTGACCTTCCTGCCGACCCTGGCACTGGGGCCGATCGCTGAACAACTGAGCCTGGGCTTCTAAGGACCATGACCATGAATATGCCGATCCGTGTTGCCAAGCCGGCCGCCGCCGATGCCGCCGGCGCCGCGCAGAAAACCGCGTTCGCCGCCCTGTGGCGGCCGGCGCTGGTGCAGGCCTTCGTCAAGCTCGACCCACGCCAGCTGCAGCGGGCGCCGGTGATGCTGGTGGTGGAACTCACGGCCATCCTCACCACGGTGCTGTGCGTGCTGCCCGAGGCCGGGGTGAACACTGGGGTGGCGGTGCAGATCGCCCTGTGGCTGTGGTTCACCGTGCTGTTCGCCAACTTCGCCGAAGCCCTGGCCGAGGGCCGTGGCAAGGCCCGCGCCGACAGCCTCAAGGCCGGTAGCCAGGGCCTCACCGCGCGCCGCCGGGACGGTGCCGGGCAGTTCCAGCACGTTGCCGCCGCCAGCCTGCGCAAGGGTGACGTGGTGCGCGTCGAGGCCGGGGAAATGATCCCCGGCGACGGCGAGGTCATCGAAGGCATCGCCGCGGTCAACGAGGCGGCCATTACCGGCGAATCGGCGCCGGTGATCCGTGAGTCCGGTGGCGACCGCTCGGCCGTCACCGGCAACACCCGCCTGGTGTCGGACTGGCTGCTGGTGAAGATCACCGCCAACCCCGGCGAGTCGACCCTGGACCGCATGATCGCCCTGGTGGAAGGCGCCAAACGGCAGAAGACCCCCAACGAGATTGCCCTCGACATCCTGCTGATCGGCCTGACGCTGATCTTCCTGCTGGTGGTGGTGACCCTGCAGCCGTTCGCCCACTTCGCCAACGGCAGCCTGCCGCTGGTGTTCCTGGTGGCGCTGCTGGTGACCCTGATTCCCACCACCATCGGCGGCCTGCTGTCGGCCATCGGCATCGCCGGCATGGACCGCCTGGTGCGCCTGAACGTGATCGCCAAGTCCGGCCGTGCCGTGGAAGCGGCGGGGGACGTGCACGTGCTGCTGCTGGACAAGACCGGCACCATTACCTTCGGCAACCGCCGCTGCACCGCGCTGTACGCCGCCCCCGGCGTGACCGCCAAGGAGCTGGCCGAAGGCGCGTTGCTGGCCTCGTTGGCCGACGACACCGCCGAGGGCAAGTCCATCGTCGAGTTCCTGCGCCAGTTGCACAGCCTGCCGGAGCCGGCCGCCACCGAGTTGGTGGCGGTGCCCTTCAGCGCCGAGACGCGCCTGAGCGGCGTCGACCACGCCGGGCGCATCTACCGCAAGGGTGCGGTGGACTCGCTGCTGGCCTTCGTCGGCATGGCGCGCCTGGAAATGCCCGCCGCCCTGGCCCGGGAAGTGGACAAGATCGCCCAGAGCGGCGGCACTCCGCTGCTGGTGTGCCGCGACAAGCGCCTGCTGGGTGCCATTCACCTCAAGGACGTGGTCAAGCCGGGCATCCGCGAGCGCTTCGACGAACTGCGCAAGCTGGGCATCCGCACCGTGATGGTCACCGGCGACAACCCGCTGACCGCCGCTGCCATCGCTGCCGAGGCGGGTGTTGACGATGTGCTGGCCGAAGCCACCCCGGAGAAAAAGCTGGCGCGCATCCGCCAGGAACAGGACGACGGCCGCCTGGTAGCCATGTGCGGCGACGGCGCCAACGACGCCCCGGCCCTGGCCCAGGCGGACGTGGGCATGGCCATGAACGACGGCACCCAGGCGGCGCGCGAGGCGGCCAACATGGTCGACCTCGACAGCGACCCCACCAAGCTGCTGGACGTGGTGCAGATCGGCAAGGAGCTGCTGGTGACCCGGGGTGCCCTGACCACGTTCTCCATCGCCAACGACGTGGCCAAGTACTTCGCCATCCTGCCGGCGTTGTTCGCCGCCATCTACCCGCAGCTGGGGGTGTTGAACGTGATGCACCTGGCCAGCCCGCAGAGCGCGATCCTGTCGGCCATCGTCTTCAACGCGCTGATCATCGTGGTGCTGATCCCGCTGGCCCTGCGCGGCGTGCGGGTGCAGGCCGCGAGCGCCGCGCACCTGCTGCGGCGCAACCTGTTGATCTACGGCCTGGGCGGGATCGTGGTGCCGTTCGTGGGCATCAAGCTGATCGACCTGCTGCTGACCGCCGTCCACCTGGTATGAGGAATTGATGATGTCGACTTATCTGCGTCCGGCCTTGAGCCTGCTTGTGTTGATGACCCTGATCACCGGCGTGGCCTACCCGCTGGCCGTGACGGCGGTGGCCCAGGTGGCCTTCCCGGAACAGGCCAATGGCAGCCTGGTACACGACGAGGCGGGCAAGGTGCGCGGCTCCAGCCTGATCGCCCAGGGGTTCAGCGGCGATGCCTGGTTCCACCCGCGGCCGTCGGCCGGGGATTTTGCCACCGTGTCCAGCAGCGCCAGCAACCTGGCCCCCAGCAACCCGGCGCTGGCCAGCCGCATCAAGGACGATGCCGCCAAGCTGTATGTGGATGGGCAGGGGCCGGTGCCGCTGGCGCTGCTGACCACTTCGGGCAGCGGCCTGGACCCGCACCTGCCGCCGGCCGCCGCCAGCTACCAGGTGGCCCGCGTGGCCCAGGCACGGCAGTTGCCCGCTGCCACGCTGCAGCAGCTTGTGGCCGAGCACACCGAGCACTCGCTGTTCGGGCCGCCGGTGGTCAATGTGCTGGCTTTGAACCTGGCGCTGGATCGGCTACCTTCATCGCGTTGATTGCTACCGTATCGCCTGCATCGCGGCCAAGGCCGGCTCCTACGCCGTGTCGCCTGCATCGCGGCCAAGGCCGGCTCCTACACCGTCCGCGTAGGAGCCGGCCTTGGCCGCGATACAGACGCTGCGGTCCTGAACCTTACCCGAGTACCTGTCATGAGTGATGCCCTGCGCGCCGACGCGTTGCTGGCCCAATTGCCCCGCGACGGCCGCGGCCGCCTCAAGGTGTTCCTTGGCGCCGCCCCCGGCGTGGGCAAGACCTACGCCATGCTGCAGGCCGCCCACGGCCAGCTGCGCCAGGGCCTGCGGGTGGTGGCCGGGGTGGTGGAAACCCATGGCCGGGCCGAGACCGAGGCGCTGCTGGGCGGCCTGGCCCAGTTGCCGCTGGTGCGCTCCCAGTACCGCGGCGTGACCCTGGAGGAGATGGACCTCGACGGCCTGCTGCAGGCCGCGCCGCAGCTGGTGCTGGTGGACGAACTGGCCCACAGCAACGCCCCCGGCAGCCGCCACGCCAAGCGCTGGCAGGACATTCAGGAACTGCTGGCCGCGGGCATCCACGTCTACACCACGGTCAACGTCCAGCACCTGGAAAGCCTCAACGACCAGGTGCTGGACATCACCGGCGTGCAGGTGCGCGAGACCCTGCCCGACTGGGTGCTGCAGGAGGCCGACGAGCTGGTGCTGATCGACCTGCCGCCGCGCGAACTGCTGGAGCGCCTGCGCGACGGCAAGGTGTACGTGCCCGAACAGGCGCGGGCGGCGATCGAGGCTTTCTTCACCCAGACCAACCTCACCGCGTTGCGCGAGCTGGCCATGCAGACCGCCGCCGCCCAGGTCGACGCCGACCTGGCCCAGGGCTACCGGCGCATGGGCCAGGCCGCCCCGGCGTTGCGCGGGCGGCTGCTGGTGGGCATCGATGGCGATGCCCAGGCCGAGCGCCTGGTGCGCCACGCCAGCCGCGTGGCCCAGCGCCGGCACCTGCCCTGGAGCGTGGTGCACGTGGACACCGGCAAGGCCCGCGACGAACTCAGCCGCCAGCACCTGCAGCACGCCCAGCAGCTGACCGAACGCCTGGGCGGCGAAGTGGTGGTGCTGCGCGCCGGCGAGGTGGCCAGGACCCTGATCCAGCACGCCGCCGAGCGCCGCGCCAGCCTGGTGCTGGTGGGCCAGTCGCGGCCGCTGTGGTACCGCCGCTGGCTGGGTGGCGGCCTGGGCCCGCGTTTGTTGCGCGACACCCATGGCCTGGAGATCAACGTGCTCGACCGCGACGCGGCGCGCCCCGTGCCCCGTGGCCACGAGGCCGGGCAGTGGGTGTGGTTCGACTACCTGCTGGCGCTGTTCGCCACCATCGCCGCCAGCGGCCTGGCCTCGGCGGTGGCCAGCGTGCTGGCGCTGCCGAACATCTCCCTGGTGTTCCTTGCCGCCGTGCTGCTGGTGGCGGTGCGCAGCAGCCTGGGGCCGGCGCTGGTGTGCGCGGCGCTGTCGTTCCTGGCGTATGACTTTCTGTTCATTCCGCCGACCTTCTCGCTGACCATCTACCGCGAAGAGGACGTGTTGACCCTGCTGTTTTTCCTGCTGATGGCGGCACTCACCGGCAACCTCGCCGCGCGCCAGCGCCGCCAGTTGCAGGCCCTGCGCGACACCCAGGAAGAGACCGGCGAGCTGCTCGACCTGTCGCGCAAGCTCACTGCCGCCACCGACCGCCAGGCCGTGCTCAGCGCCGCCGCCCAGCACCTGCAGGGTTGGCGCGAGCTGCAGGTGTGGGTGGCCGAGCGCGACGGCCACCAGGGCTGGAAAGACCCCGGCGGCCACCCCATTCCCCTCAGTGATACCGAGCGCGCCGCCGCCGACTGGGCCTGGCAGCATGACCAGCCCGCCGGCCTGGGCACCGGCACCTTGCCTTCGGGGCGCTGGTGGTGGACGCCGGTGTCGCTGCAGGACGGCCCGCTGGTGCTGCTGGGCGTGCGCGACCGCGAGGGCCGCGCCTTGAGCGCCCAGCGCCGGCGCCTGCTCGGTGCCCTCAGCCAGCCGCTGGCCCAGGGCCTGGCCCGCGCGCAACTGGCCCAGGACCTGGAGGCGGCGCGCCTGCACGGTGAAACCGAACAGCTGCGCAGCGCGCTGCTGGCCTCGGTGTCCCACGACCTGCGCACGCCGCTGACGGCCATGCGCGGCAGCATCGACAGCCTGCTGGCCCTGGGCGAGGCCATTCCCCGTGCCGACCGCCAGGAGCTGCTGGAAGGCACCCGCGACGAGGCCGAGCGCCTCGACCGCTACATCCAGAACCTGCTCGACATGACCCGCCTGGGCCACGGCGCGCTGAAGCTGGCGCGCGACTGGGTGGCGCCGGCGGACATTGTCGGCAGCGCCCTGAACCGCCTGCGCGCGGTGTTGGCACCGCTTGTGGTGGACGTCGAGGTGCCGGCGCAGCTGCCGTTGCTGTACGTGCACGCGGCGCTGATCGAGCAGGCGCTGATCAACGTGCTGGAAAACGCCGCGCGCTTCTCGCCGGTCCACGGCCGCCTGCTTATACGCGCCGCCGTCAGCGGCGAGGAACTGAGCTTCGCGGTCAGCGACCAGGGCCCGGGCATTCCCGAGGAGGAGCGGGCGAAAATCTTCGACATGTTCTACACCGCCGCCCGGGGTGACCGCGGTGGCCAGGGCACCGGCCTGGGCCTGGCGATCTGCCAGGGCATGATCGGCGCCCACGGCGGGCGCATCCTGGTGACTGACGGCCTGGATGGCCACGGCACCTGCATCACTCTATGCTTGCCGGTGCAACCGCAACCCGGCCTGGAAAGTGAAGCCTGAACATGAGTCAAACCGCGACCCTGCTGGTGATCGACGACGAACCGCAGATCCGCAAGTTCCTGCGCATCAGCCTGGCCTCCCAGGGCTACAAGGTGCTGGAAGCCGGCACCGGTGCCGAGGGCCTGAGCCAGGCCGCGCTGGGCCGCCCCGACCTGGTGGTGCTGGACCTGGGCCTGCCGGACATGGACGGCCAGCAGGTGCTGCGCGAGCTGCGTGAATGGAGCGCGGTGCCGGTGCTGGTGCTGTCGGTGCGCGCCAGCGAGATCCAGAAGGTGGAAGCCCTGGACAATGGCGCCAACGACTACGTGACCAAGCCGTTCGGCATTCAGGAGTTTTTGGCGCGCATCCGCGCCTTGCTGCGCCAGGTGCCCAGCGGCGATGCGCCGCCGGCGCCGGTGAGCATCGGCGGGCTGCTGATTGACCTGGGCCTGCGCCGGGTGACCCTGGACGGCGCCGAGGTGGCGTTGACCCGCAAGGAGTACGCGGTGGTGGCGCAGCTGGCGCGCTACCCGGGGCGGGTGATTACCCAGCAGCAGCTGCTCAAGGACATCTGGGGCCCGACCCATGCCGACGACAGCCACTACCTGCGCATTGTGGTGGGGCATATTCGCCAGAAGCTCGATGACGATCCGACGGCGCCGCGCTACATCATTACCGAGCCGGGGGTGGGGTATCGGCTTCTGGCCAATCCCTGACGCGGCCTGCGGCCGCTGCTACGCGAGGTTTCGTCGTGGCATTCATCGACTCCCGGCGCGTCATCGATTCCCGTAGCAGCGGCCGCAGGCCGCGTCCGCGGTTCAGGCGCTGCGAATACGCTTGCGCGCACTGCGCATCAGGCGCACCAGCAGCATCGCCGCCGCACAGGTCAGGCCCACGATCAGCCCCTGCCACAGCCCGCTCGGCCCGGCCGGCGCGCCCAGCCAGTCGGTCAGCCCCAGCAGGTAACCCACCGGCAGGCCGATGCCCCAGTAGGCAAACAGCGTCAGCAGCATGGTCACCCGCGTGTCCTGGTAGCCGCGCAAGGCACCGGCCGCCGTGACCTGGATGGCGTCGGAGAACTGGAACAGCGCCGCGTACACGATCAACATGGCGGCAATGTGCAGCACCGCCGGGTCAGCCGTGTAGATACGGGCGATGTGCTCGCGGCCCAGGTACATCAACGTCGCCGAGAAGCACGCATAACCCAGTGCCGAGGCCATGCCGATGCCGGCGGCGAAGCGTGCCTCGCGTGGCAGGCCGCGGCCCAGGGCCTGGCCGACGCGGATGGTCACGGCCATGCCCAGCGAAAACGGAATCATGAACACCATGGAGCTGATGCTCAGGGCAATCTGGTGCCCGGCCACCACCGTGGAGCCCAGGCTGCCGATCAGCAGGGCGATGACGGCAAAGATGCTCGACTCGGCGAACACCGCGATGCCGATCGGCAGGCCAATGCCCAGCAGGCGCTTGATCACCGGCCACTGCGGCCACTGGAACTGGCCGAAGACGTTGGCCGCGCGGTAGGCCGGCGCCCAGCGCACCCACGCGGCCATGCCCAGCAGCATCATCCACATCACGCTGGCCGTGGCCCAGCCACAACCCACGCCGCCCATGGCCGGCACGCCCAGGTGGCCATAGATGAACACGTAGTTGAGCGGGATGTTCAGCGCCAGGCCGCACAGGCCCAGGACCATGCTCGGCCGGGTACGGCCCATGCCGTCGCTGCAGCAGCGCAGCACGTGGTACAGCGCCACCGACGGCAGGCCGGTGCCAATGCCGCGCAAATAGCCCATGCACGGCGCGATCAGCTCCGGGTCCACCTTCATCAGGTGCAGCACCGGTTCGGCGTTGAACAGCAGCAGGCTGGCGCCCAGGCCGGCGGCCAGGGCCAGCCACAGCGCCTGGCGCACCAGCGGGCCGATCTCGGCCGGGGTGCCGGCGCCGTGGCGCTGGGCGACTTTGGGCGTGGTGGCCAACAGGATGCCGGTCATCAGCAGGAACACCGGCACCCAGATCGAGTTGCCCAGGGCCACGGCCGCCAGGTCGCGGGGGCCGACGCGGCCGGCCATCACCGCATCGACGAAGCCCATGGCGGTGTGCGCCAGCTGCGCGATCATGATCGGCCCCGCCAGGGCCAGCAGCGTGCGCAGTTCCAGGCGCACCCGGGCAGGGCGGGTGAGGGGGGTGGGCATGTCGGTTGCAGCTGCAGTCACGGGGCGTAGTCCACTGGTGGGCGCGGAAAACCGCCCATTCTACGCCCTGACGCGGCGGTCAGGAAACACTTGCCACGTGCTTCGTGACGGCGCGCCCCGCTGCGCCTAAACTGCCGCCCATACTGGGGAGCTTGCCATGCTGATTGTCGCTGACGAAAACATTCCACTGCTTGAAGACTTCTTTGCCGATTTCGGTGAAATTTGCCGGGTGCACGGCCGCAGCGTCGACGCCGAGGCGGTGCGTGACGCCGACGTGCTGCTGGTGCGGTCCATCACCAAGGTCAACCGCGCCCTGCTGGAAGGCAGCAACGTGCGCTTTGTCGGCACCTGCACCATCGGCACCGACCACCTGGACCTGGACTACTTCGCCGAGGCCGGCATCCGCTGGTCCAGCGCGCCGGGCTGCAACGCCCGCGGCGTGGTGGACTACGTGCTGGGCGCGCTGGTGACCCTGGCCGAGCTGGAAGGCGTGGAACTGCCCACGCGCACCTACGGCGTGGTCGGCGCCGGCCAGGTCGGCTCGCGGCTGATCCGCGTGCTGCGCGGGCTGGGCTGGGAGGTCAAGGTCTGCGACCCGGTGCGCCAGGCGGCCGAGGGCGGGGACTACGTGAGCCTGGACGAGATCCTCGAACAGTGCGACGTGATCAGCCTGCACACGCCGCTGAACAAGGGCGGCAGCCACCCCACCTGGCACCTGCTGGACGCCGGGCGCCTGGCGCGGCTGAAGCCGGGCGCCTGGCTGATCAACGCCGCCCGCGGGCCCATTGTCGACAACCTGGCGCTCAAGGACCTGCTGATCGAGCGGGACGACGTGCAGGCGGTGCTGGACGTGTGGGAGCACGAACCCAGCGTGGACGGTGAACTGGCCGACCTGTGCGTGCTGGCCACGCCGCACATCGCCGGCTACAGCCTGGACGGCCGCCAGCGCGGTACCGCGCAGATCTACCAGGCCTACTGCGCGTTCCGGGGCGAACCGGCCAGCGTGCAACTGGCCGACCTGCTGCCGCCGCCCTGGCTGGCGGAAGTGGCCCTCAACGGCCTGGCCGACCCGGCGCAGGCCATGGCCATGCTGTGCCGCGCGGTGTATGACCCGCGCCGGGACGACGCCGATTTCCGCCGCAGCCTGACCGACAACGATGCCCAGCAACGCAGCGCCTTCGACGCCCTGCGCAAGGGCTACCCCACCTCGCGCCGGGAAATCGAAGGGTTGCGCGTGCGCCTGGACGGCTATTCGCCGGACCTGCGCAAGATTGTCGAAGCCCTGGGCGGCGAACTGGTCTGACTGACTACCGTAGGAGCCGACCTTGGTCGCGATGGGCTCGGCGCGTAGTGGCAGGCACGGCGCTATCGCGGCCAAGGCCGGCTCCTACCGGGTGGGTGTGGGCTAAACAAGAAAAACCCGGCGCAGGGCCGGGTTCACGGGGTGGCGCGGGTCGTCAGTCTTGTTTGGCAGGGGCAGGTTTGACCAGACGTTTTTCCAGTTCCTGGCACGCGTCCTGGATCATGTCTTCGGTGATAGGGATCTCGCGTCCCTTGGCATCGATAATGGAGCCGCCGGCCGGCTGGTGCGGCTGGATTCGGCGTACTTCCACGGTTTGGTTACTGCTGCTGTGCAAGCCCATGGCCCGTCTCCTCATCAGGTTTAGTGCTCAGAGTAGGGTCGCCAGATGACTGCCTGATTACATCCCTGTGCAGCCTGGCGACGCTTTCAGTCCACCAGAAAGCGCTGCAAACCGCCAGCCTGTGCTTAGACCAAAAGCGTCTAGGTAAAGGCCCGGCAGGTCCTGTTTAAGCTGACCTGGCCTGAAAAGCGGAGTTCCCCCCGGGTGCAAACGGTCCGCCAGGGTGTAGGCTTGGCGAACCTTCCTTGCCAGGCCTGCCCATGATTTCGCTGCTCTCCGCCCGCCAGCGTCGCGCCCTGCGCCTGGCCCTGCATTTTCTCTCCCCTTACCGCTGGCGCGCGCTGGCTGCCCTGGTGGCCCTGGTGGTCACTGCTGGCATCACCTTGTCCATGGGCCAGGGCATACGCCTGCTGGTGGACCAGGGCTTCCTGACCCAGTCGCCGGTGCTGCTTAACCGCTCCATCGCCGTGTTCATGCTGCTGGTGGTGGCGCTGGCGGTGGGCACGTTTGTGCGCTTCTATTTGGTGTCGTGGATTGGCGAGCGCTGCGTGGCCGATATCCGCCAGCAGGTGTTCGACCACCTGGTGTACCTGCACCCCGGCTTCTATGAAAACAACCGCAGCTCCGAGATCCAGTCGCGGCTGACCGCCGACACCACCTTGCTGCAGTCGGTGATCGGTTCGTCGCTGTCGCTGTTCCTGCGCAACGGCCTGATGGTGATTGGCGGCATCGTGCTGCTGTTCGTCACCAACCCCAAGCTCACCAGCATCGTGGTCATCGCCCTGCCGCTGGTGCTGGCGCCGATCCTGGTGTTCGGCCGGCGCGTGCGCGGGCTGTCGCGGCAGAGCCAGGACCGCATCGCCGACGTCGGCAGCTACGTGGCCGAAACCCTCAACCAGATCAAGACCGTGCAGGCCTACAACCACCAGGCTGAAGACCAGAGGCGGTTCGGCGTGACCGTGGAGCAGGCCTTCGAGACCGCGCGCAAGCGCATCGTGCAGCGGGCCTGGCTGATTACCCTGGTGATCATCCTGGTGCTGGGCGCGGTGGGGGTGATGCTGTGGGTGGGCGGCATGGACGTGATCGCCGGGCGCATTTCCGGCGGCGAGCTGGCCGCGTTCGTGTTCTACAGCCTGATCGTCGGCAGTGCCTTTGGCACCCTGAGCGAGGTGATGGGCGAGCTGCAACGGGCCGCCGGCGCCGCCGAGCGCATCGGTGAGTTGCTGCAGGCCAGCAGCGAGATCCGCGCACCGGCCAGCGGCCTGCAGCGCCTGCCCGAGCGCGTCAGTGGCCGCCTGGCCCTGGAGCAGCTGCTGTTCGCCTACCCGTCGCGGCCGCTGCAACCGGCCATCAACGGCCTGGACCTGGTGATCCACGCGGGTGAGACCCTGGCCCTGGTGGGGCCTTCCGGGGCGGGAAAATCCACGCTGTTCGACCTGCTGCTGCGCTTCTACGACCCGCAGCAGGGGCGCATCCTCATTGACGGCGTGGACCTGCGCCAGCTCGACCCCCAGGACCTGCGCCGGCATTTCGCCCTGGTGTCGCAGACCCCGGCGCTGTTCTTCGGCACCGTGGAAGACAACCTGCGCTACGGCCAGGCCGACGCCCCGTTCGAGCAGGTGCAACAGGCCGCCCGCATCGCCCACGCCCACGACTTCATCGAAGCCTTGCCCCAGGGCTACCAGACCCACTTGGGCGAGGCCGGGCTAGGGCTGTCCGGCGGCCAGCGCCAGCGCCTGGCCATTGCCCGCGCGTTGCTGGTGGATGCACCGATCCTGCTGCTGGACGAAGCCACCAGTGCCCTGGATGCCCAGAGTGAACACTTGATTCAGGAAGCCTTGCCAACCCTGATGCAGGGCCGTACCACGCTGGTCATCGCCCACCGCCTGGCGACGGTGCAGCACGCCGACCGCATCGCGGTGATCGACCAGGGCAGGGTGGTGGCGGTGGGGACGCACCGGCAGTTGATTGCCGGCAATGCGCTGTACGCGCGGCTGGCGGCGTTGCAGTTCAATACCGCAGATGCGGCGCCTACATGACCCCGTGGCCGCTGCCTGGCGGCAGCGGCCACGGGGTTGTGGGGCTTAGCGGTATTCGCAGAGGTAAGCGGTTTCCACTTCCACTTTCAGCTGGAACTTGCTGTTGGCCGGCACGTTGAAGCGGCTGCCGCCTTCGAAGGTTTCCCATTCCAGGCTGTCAGGCAGCTTGACGATCAGCTTGCCGGTGACCACGTGCATGATTTCTTTCTGTGCGGTGCCGAATTCGTATTCGCCCGGGGCCATGACGCCGATGGTGGCAGGGCCTTCCTTCATTTCGAAAGCAATCGACTTCACGGTGCCGTCGAAGTATTCGTTGACTTTAAACATGGGCGAATCCTCAGGATAGGGTCAAAAGGGTCGCCAGTATGCCCAACGCCGTAAGGCGGTGCACGCGCTTTTAACCGTCTAGTTAGGCAGTGACAGCGGCAGCAGCCGCGCCGTGTTGCGCGCATCTTCCAGGGCCCGGTGCTGCTGGCCGCTGAAGCTCAGGCCAGCCAGTTGCAGGGCACCGTTGAGCCCCAGCGGGCGCTGCAGTTTGCGCGCCTTGGCAAAGCGCTGCTTGAGGTTGGTGTGCGGCAGCTCGGCCAGCAGGCTCTGCAACTGGTGCTGCTGCCAGCTGAGCAACAGCTGCTGGCGGTCATAGTCGCCCCAGCTGACCCAGCCCTGCAGGTTGGCCTGGTGGTGGCCCAGCCAGCGCTCGAACTGCGGCCACACCTCGGTCAGCGGCGCGGCAGCGTCGATATTGGCCTGGGTGATGCGCGTCAGCTCGCGGCAGAAGGGCGTGAGGCACGGCCGCCGTTGCGGGCGCACGAAGCGCTGGAAGTGGTCCACCTCGCGGCCGTCGCGGGTCACCAGGCTGGCACCGATCTCGATGATTTCCATTTCCGCGACCGGCCAACCCCCCTCATCCGTGGTGGCTTCCAGGTCAATCACCAGCCAATGCGGCATACCAGGCTCCAGTGCGCTGTGCTCATTCTGGCTAGAGCGTAGCCAAGTACAAAGAGTTCCGATATCCCCCAAGCGCTTGCTAGGGAGGGGGCCACGGCATACATTGCTCGACGGACGGTAGTGGAGGCAGGGTCGTGGATGAACTGAAGGCACGTGAAGTCATGCAGCAGCTGGTGGCCAGCGGTCAACTGACCGACCCCGACAGCCCCCGCGGCGTGCTGCTGCAGACGGCCGCCCACCTGTTTCGCAGCCAGGGCTTCGACCGCACCACGGTGCGTGACCTGGCCAGCGCCGTGGGTATCCAGTCGGGCAGCATCTTCCATCACTTCAAGAGCAAGGACGAGATCCTGCGTGCGGTGATGGAGCAGACCATCCTCTACAACACCGCGCTGATGCAAGCCGAGCTGGCCGACGTGACCGGCGTGCGCGAGCGCTTGCTGGCGCTGATCCGCTGCGAGCTGCAGTCGATCATGGGCGGCACCGGCGAGGCCATGGCGGTGGCCGTATATGAGTGGCGTTCGTTGTCGGCGCAAGGCCAGGCCCAGGTGCTGGCGGTGCGCGAGCGCTACGAGCAATTGTGGCTGCAGGTGCTGGGCGAGGCCCGGGACGCGGGCCTGCTGGGCGGCGACCTGGCCATTACCCGGCGGTTCCTGACCGGCGCGCTGTCGTGGACCAGCACCTGGTTCAAGCCCCAGGGCAGCCTGAGCCTGGAGCAATTGGCGGACCAGGCACTGAAGTTGCTGTTGAAAGAAGATTGACGCCATGTTTGCAGTTGTCGAACGGCCTGCAAACGCCTAATTTATGGGGATCCAATGCCCTTTGCCCCGAGGTACGACACGTTGACTGGGATTCGCCGGCGCTGCATGGCGCGGTTACTCATGGGGGCGGGCATGAGCCTGGTGGCGCTGTCGAGCCTGGCGGCCCAGGAAGTACGGGTGGGCGCGGCGCATTTCCCGCCCTACACGGTGCGCCCCGAAAGCGGCGCCGACACCGGCCTGCTGCCGCAGTTGGTGGAGGACCTCAATGCCTCACAGAGCCAGTTCCACTTTGTGCTGGTGCCCACCTCGATCCCGCGTCGCTACCGCGACTTCCAGGACGGGCGCATCGACATGGCGATCTTCGAAAACCCCGAGTGGGGCTGGCAGCAGATCGAGCACACCAGCGTCGACATGGGCCTGGAAGACGCCGAGATTTTCGTGGCCAAGCGCGGTGAGCACCGCGACCAGACCTATTTCGCCGACCTGTCCGGCAAGCGCCTGGCGCTGTTCAGCGGCTACCACTACGCCTTCGCCGACTTCAACGCCGACCCCGCGTTCCTGGCCAAGACCTACAACGCCACGCTGACCTATTCCCATGACAGCAACCTGATGATGATCCTGCGCGACCGCGCCGACATCGCCCTGGTGACCCGCTCCTACCTCTATGACTACCTGGCGCGCAACCCCGGGGTGGCCAAGGAATTGCTGATCTCCGACCGCATCGACCAGCTGTATCACCACTACGCGCTGCTGCGCCCCCAGGCGCCCATCAGCGGTGAGCAGTTCCACCAGTTGCTGCAGGTCCTGCGCACCAACGGCGAGATGTTCAAGGTGTTCGACCCCTACAAGATCGCGGTGCGGCCGTTGCCCGAGCAACCGGTGGTAGCCCATGCGGTGCCGTAGCCAGCGGCCGGGGTAAATTTCTGCAAGGCGCTCACGTCATTCAGGAATCTTCCCTCCTTTCGTGAGCTGCCCCTATGCCGCAAATCCCGCCCTTGCCCCACTGGTGCGACCTGGTCGCCGACGAGACCGATGACCGCCTGGTGCTGAGCCTGGCGGGTGAGCGCCTGATCGAATTGCAGGTGCAACGCACGCCACAGTTGAACGTCAGCCCCGTGGGCGCCGCCGACTTCCGGGGGGTGTGGGCTGCCAGCTACTGGCTGCTGAGCGCCAACCCACAGGTGCGCCGCTTGCACTGGCGCCTGGCGGACGCGCCGGCCCAGGCGCTGGCCAGCGGCTTGCTGGTGGCCGCTGCGGGCGAATACCTGTGCGAGCGCGAGCTGTTCTGGCAGTTGCCGCAGCCGTGGCTGGTGCAACCCGGCGCACCTTATGCCCAGCAGTTGCAGATCACCGACGGCAAGCGCCACCCGCGCCGCGCGCCCAAGCCTGCGGGTGAGCTGTATCGGCGTTTCGACCCACGGGTGCAAGCCTGGGTGTCGTTGCGCGCGTTGGACGTGGAGCAGGATCTGGAGCGTTTCAACCGCTGGCAGAACAACCCGCGGGTGGCGAATTTCTGGCAGGAGCAGGGCGACCTTGGCCAGCACCGCGCCTATCTGCAAAAGCTGGCGGCCGACCCGCACACCCTGACCCTGATCGGTTGCTTCGACGACCAGCCGTTCGCCTATTTCGAGGCGTACTGGGCGCGAGAAGATCGTATCGCGCCGTTCCTCGATGCCACCGACTACGACCGTGGCATCCACATGCTGGTGGGCGAGGAAAACCATCGCGGCCCGCACAAGGTGGCCAGCTGGCTGTCGGCGCTGACCCATTACTTGTTCCTGGACGACCCGCGCACCCAGCGCGTGGTCGCCGAGCCGCGTGCCGACAACGGCAAGATGATCGGCTACCTGCAGGGCCAGGGCTTCTACCGCGAGAAGGAATTCGACTTCCCGCACAAGCGCGCGGCGCTGATGGTCACCACCCGCGAAGGCTTCTTCGCCCGCCACGACCTGCCCCTTTGAACCACCCGTAGCAGCTGCCGAAGGCGGCGTCCAGGTTCACCGCGGTTTGCCGGGAACAGCGCGGCGCCTTGGACGCGGCCTGCGGCCGCTGCTACCCACACCGTGTTGCGTTCGGGGTAGGAGCCGGCCTTGGCCGCGCGGTGCCCCCCTGTAGCAGCTGCCGAAGGCGGCGTCCGCATACGACACGGCCCCAGGGTGGGCCCGGACGCGGCCTGCATCAGGCCGCCTCGCGCTCGCCCGAGGCCTTGCGGCAGTGCACCAGCGCGTCGCGGATCATGAAGTTGACCAGGGTCGGCGACACGCCCAGCTCGCGGGCGATGTCCTTCTGCGGCACGCCGTGCAGGCGGTAGGCCTCAAAGGCGTAGCGGGTGCGCTGGGGCAGTTGGCCCAGCGCCCGTTCCACCACTTCCAGGGTGGCCTGGTGCTGGTGGGTGGCCTCGGGCGTGGCGCCGGCCACTACCACATTGAGGCCTTCGTCCTCGTGGGTGCAGTAGCGCTGCTCCAGCGCCTGCTTGCGGTAGTGGTCGATGGCCAGGTTGCGCACGATCTGGAACAGGTAGCTCAGCTGCGCCTTGAACGACGAGGTGATGGACGGCGCTGACTGCAGGCGGAAGAAGGCGTCCTGCACCACGTCCTCGGCCCGTGAGCGACACCCGGTGATGCGCGCGGCGATCTTCACCAGCAGGGTGCGGTTGTCGACGAAGGCTTGCAGCAGGGGTGTGTCGCACGTGCTTGTGGGCTGTTGTTCCATCATGGAATTCACCTGGGTGCCAGTGGGTTATCGCAGGGGCTGGCGCCTGCGAGACGGGCATCAAGCTATCCGTAATGATAATCGTTGTCAAATGAGAATAAAGTCTAAATGCCCTGTTTCGAGGCATAAGCCGCGCCCTCGAACACTTTCAGGGCATCGGCCAGGCTAGCCGCCGACAGCTCGCCCAGGTGGCTGCCCAGCAGTTCGCCGCGGGGGCTGTAGAACAGCGTGGTGGGCAGCGCCGCCGAGCCCAGCTGGCGGCCCCACTGGCTGCCCGGGTCGTAGAGGATGTGCTGGCGGTCGAAGCCGGCGGCGGCGATGAAGTTGCTGACCACCCCGGGCGTCTCGCCCTGGTTGATGAACACGAAGCGCAGGTCCGGCCGCTGCGCCTGGGCCTGCAGCAGCACGGGCACCTCGCGGCGGCAGGGCGGGCACCAGCTGGCCCACAGGTTGACCACCAGGGGACGCGGGTCGCTGCCCGGCAGTGCCACTGGCCGGCCCAGGCTGTCATGCAGGGCAGCGGTGGGCATGGCCATGGCTTGCTGGTGCTGGCGCAGCAGCAGGCCGGCACTGGCCCAGCCCAGCAGGCCCACGGCCAGGGCCGCGGCCAGGGGCACGCGCACGGCAGGCTGGCGCCAGCCGCGCCACGCGGCGCCGATGACCAGCGCCAGCAGGCCTGCCCACCCTACAAAGCCGCCGTCGCGCAGGTCAATCACCTGCCAGGGCTGGTCGCGATACTGGCCGGCGTACAAGGCGACGAAGGCCAGCCGCGCCACCAGCAGCGCCACCACGAACACCCCGAAAATGCTGGCTTCGGGGTTGGCCGCGCCGCGCCGGCGGGCCACCCACCAGCCGGCCAGCAAGGCCAGCGCCAGGGCGGCCAACAGCAGCAGGTGGTTGACGGCCAGGGCAAAGGGGCCGACGCCGAGACTCAACATGGGGACTTCCTGTGTGGGGGGGCAGATGCAACCAGTCTGGCCGCCGGCCGTTAAGGGGCGATTAACGGCGCGCCGCCGCCCGGCGAACCCGGCATAATCGCCGGTTAATCAACGCCGGCGATACTGCCGGTTTTGCGCATGGGTACCTTTGATGCACGTATTGCTTTGCGAAGACGACGAGCTGATTGCCTGTGGCATCGTCGCCGGCCTGCAGGCCCAGGGCCTGACCGTGGACCGCGTGGGCACTGCCAGCGCGGCGCGCGCCCTGTTGCAGGCGGCGCATTTCGACGTGATGGTGCTCGACCTGGGCCTGCCCGACGAGGACGGCCTGGCCATGCTGGCTGCCTTGCGCCAACAGGGCGAGTTGCTGCCAGTGCTGGTGCTGACCGCGCGCGACACCGTCACCGACCGCGTGGCGGGCCTGGAGGCCGGTGCCGATGACTACCTGCTCAAACCCTTCGACCTGCGCGAACTGTGCGCGCGCCTGCACACCCTGACGCGGCGGGTGGCCGGCCGCGCGGTAAATGCCATCGAACACGGCCCGCTGCGCTATGACCCCAGCAGCCGCCAGGCCTGGCTGGCCGGCCAGCCGGTGGACCTGTCGCGCCGCGAGCAGGCCCTGCTGCAGGCGTTGCTGCACAGCCGCGGCCGGGTGCTGTCCAGCGAGCAGCTCAAGGACAGCGTCTACGGCTTCGGCGATGAGGTGGAAAGCAACGCCCTCAACGTACACATTCACCACCTGCGGCGCAAACTGGGCAACGACATCGTCCAGACCGTGCGCGGGCTGGGCTACCGCCTGGGCCAGCCGGCATGAGCCTGCGCCTGCGCTTGAGCCTGATTCTGGGGCTGGCCTTCCTGCTGGTCTGGTGCCTGGCGGCGGCCTGGATGTTCCGCGACCTGCGCCACCAGATGATGTTCTCCCTGGACCAGCGCCTGGTCGCCTCGGCGCGCATGGTCGCCGGGCTGGTGGACCAGCTGCCGCCGCTGGCCAGCCAGGGCGAGGCACGGCGTTTCAGCGCCGACCAGCTGAGCATTCCCGACGGCATGGCCTGCCAGGTCAGCTCGCTGCGCGGCGAGATCCTGGCGCGCAGCCACGGCGCCACTGACCAGCTGGACGACCAGAGCAGCGGTTTCCATGACCAGCTGATCGATGGCGGCCGCTGGCGCAGCTTCACCCTGATGCACGACGGCGTGCGCATCACCACCGCCGACCGCCACGAAGAACGCGAGTCGCTCAACTATTCGATCCTGCTGGCCGCCTCGGTGCCGGTGCTGGTGGCGCTGCTGGGCAGCCTGGCGGTGCTGTGGCTGTGCGTGGGGGTGGGCCTGGCGCCGCTCAACCGCATCCGCGACGCCTTGGCGCGGCGCAGCGCCGACTCGGTGGAGCCGCTGCAGGTGCAGGCGCTGCCTCGCGAGCTGCAGCCGTTGCTGGACAGCCAGAACCAGCTGTTCCAGCGCATCGGCCAGACCCTGGAGCGCGAGCGTCGCCTGACCGGCGACGCCGCCCATGAACTGCGCAGCCCGCTGACTGCCATCAAGACCCACCTGCAGGTGGCGCGCATGACCGATGGCGGTGCCCGCGAAACTGCCCTGGCCCACGCCGAGGCAGGCGCCGACCGCCTGCACCGCACCCTTGAGCAGTTGTTGCTGCTGGCGCGAGTGGAAGGCAGCCTGTCGTTCGACGACGGTTGTGCCTGCACGGCAGGGCAGGTGGCACAGACAGCGGTGCAGGATGCCAGCGCCGGCGACCGCCAGCGCATCGTCCTGGAGCTGCCGCCGGCCGCGGCCGAGGCGCGCCTGCAGGTGCCGTCGGCGCTGGCGGTGGCCGCCGTGCGCAACCTGCTCGACAACGCCCTGCGCCACAGCCCGGCCACTGCCCAGGTGCAGCTGAGCGTGAGCGTGGTGGCGGGGCAGGCGAGCTTCCTGGTGCGCGACCATGGCCCGGGCATCGCCGCCGCCGACCTGCCCAACCTTACCCAGCGCTTCTGGCGCAGCCGCCACAGCGTCGGCTGCGGCCTGGGCCTGGCGATCGTGCATGCCATCGTCCTGCGCTGCGGCGGCGGCCTGGGCTTCGACAGCCGTGACGACGGCTTGCGGGTGCGCCTGGCGCTGCCGCTACATGCGTTGTAACGGCGCCGCGGTCGCCAGGGGCGGGCAGTGCGGGTAGGGTAGCGGCTTGCCTCAGGAGAGGAACACGAGCATGGACCCGCTCACCGAATCAGCCATTGCCATCCAGCCGCCTGGCCCCGGCGATGCCGGCATCATCAGCCGTATCCTGGAGCGCTCGATCCGCACTGGCGGCGCCCTGGACCACCGCAATAACCCTTGCCTGGTGGAGGCCTGGTTGCGTCACAAAGGCTGCAAGGACGTTGATCGCTGGCTGCTGGACGACGCGCTGTACCTGCGCCTGGGCTGGCTGCACGGCAAGCCGGCCGGGGTGGCGCTGGCCTTGACCAGCGGCGAGATCTGCCTGTGCTATGTGCAGCCCGAGTGCTTCCGGCAAGGTGTGGGCCGGGCGCTGATGCTGGCCATGGAAGGGTTTCTGCGCCGCCAGGGCCACCGCCGCGCGATGCTCTACAGCACCGGCGCCGCCAGCGGCTTTCACCAGCGCCTGGGTTACCGACAGACGGGCCGGCCGCTGCGTTTGAGCGGGCTGTTGCTGGTGCCCATGGACAAGGTGTTGGAGGATTTCAACATGGGCCGTGGCAATGGGCTGGTAAAACGTGGCTGAGAATTATTATAATTTGCGACATCGCAATATGCCACTATCCGATTCTTCACCGTAACCAGGGAAGTCACTGCTGATGACGCGGCCCGGTGCTGTACTGGAAACCTACTACCGGGAGCTGGTCGGCTTTCTCAGCGCGCGCCTGGGCAACCGCCAGGTCGCCGAGGACGTGGCCCACGACGCCTACGTGCGGGTGCTGGAGCGCAGTGGCGACACCGAGATCGCCCACCCGCGCGCGTTCCTGTACCGCACCGCGCTGAACCTGGTGATCGACGGCCACCGCCGCAGCGTGCTGCGCCAGGCCGAGCCGCTGGAAGTGCTGGACAACGATGAGCGCTACCAGGACCCGGCGTTGCAGCAGGCGGTGGACCAGGGCCAGCGCCTGGAACTGATGCGCCGCGCGCTGGATGAACTGCCGGCGGCCTGCCGCGACTGTTTCCTGCTGCGCAAGCTCGAAGGCCTGTCGCACCCCGAGATCGCCACGCGCCTGAACCTGTCCCGGGCCTTGGTGGAAAAGCACATCGTCAACGCCATGAAGCACTGTCGGGTGCGCATGCGCGAGTGGGAAAGCCTGTAGCCAGCGCCTCGGCTCGCCGATCATCGGTTTGGCCCCGAATTTGCTGCGTCGCCCTTGATTTCGCCGCCCATCGGGAAGAATATCGAGCCAGACTTCCGAGGGATGCCGCTTGATGTGTGGCGGCTCACGGGTCAAGGATGCCCTTGGCGCTACGGCGCAGGTCACCGACCATGATCAACAAAGCGTTGCGAATCCTGATTGCCGACGAGCATCCCAGCCAACTGATGCACGTCGAGCGCATGCTCAACACCATGGGCTATTACCGCATTGCCCCGGTGCGTTCCTTCGAGGCCCTGCTGGCGCTGGTACAGAGCGCCGTGGAACCCTTCGACCTGCTGATTGCCAATACCGAGATGGCCGAGCGTGCCGGCGTTGACCTGCCGCGCCTGTGCAAGGGCAGCAAGCAGGTGCACCACGCATTGCTGTATGAGAGCGAAAGCGTGCCCGTGCCGACCATCGCCGCCCAGCAGCGCGAGTCGGTCAACGTGTGCCTGTCACGCCTGCCGGACAGCGATGCGCTGAAGACCCTGATGGACATCGTCGACATGGGCACCGAGCTAGTCGAGCAGCCTGTCGCGGTCGTCAGCCAGCGTCGCCGCAAGCGCCCGGCTCACAAGGAGCCAGCGCTGGCGCGGCACTCCTAGCGGTGCGCCGGGCTGCCCAGGATCATGCAGGTAGTGCTGGCGGTGGCATACAGCCTGCCCTCGGCATCATAGATGCGCCCTTCGGCCAGCGCCGTGGACCGCCCCACGTGAATGGCCTTGCCTTCCGCCCGCACCGGCCCGGTGCTGGCGCTCAATGCCCGTACGTAGCTGATGCGCAGGTCCAGCGTGGTGTAGCCCTGGCCCTGCTGCAGCCGCGTGTGGATGGCGCAGCCCATGCATGAGTCCAGCAAAGTGGCGGCATAGCCGCCGTGCACGCTGCCCAGCGGGTTGTAGTGACGTTCATCGGGCGTGCCCTGGAAGATGAACAGCCCCGGCCCCCACTCGATCGGCACGAAGTCCATCAGCGTGCCGATGGGCGGCGACGGCAGCTCGCCGTTGCCAATGCCATCGAAAAATTCCTTGGGCGAAAGCGCACTCACCTGGGCAAAGGTCAGTGTGCCCGGCCCTGCGAGGCGGCCGCGCATGGCCTGTTCCTGGGCTTGCCACAAGGCAATGAGGTCTTGAGTGTCGACGGGCTGCATGGCGGCTTCCTGAGCAGTGAGCGATAACTCGATAATATTATATGCATAATATAAATCAACCCCGTAGCAGCTGCCGAAGGCTGCGTCCGTACCACCCTGGTATATCAGGCAAATCGCGGACGCGGCCTGCGGCCGCTGCTACGGCGCGCCCCAGTTTGCTATCCTCTGCGCCTTTGGCAGGCGCCAGCATAGGCGTCGCCGTCCCCAATACGTGGATACCACATGACTGCCAACCCCACCCCCGGCCCGCTGCTGCTGTCGCGCGCCGACCACAAGACCCTGGGCCTGGCGGCCCTGGGCGGCGCCCTGGAAATCTACGATTTCATCATTTTCGTGTTCTTCGCGCTCACCCTCAGCCAGCTGTTCTTCCCGCCGCAGATGCCCGAATGGCTGCGCCTGCTGCAAAGCTTCGGCATCTTTGTCACCGGTTACCTGGCCCGGCCGCTGGGCGGCATTCTCATGGCCCACTTCGCCGACCACCTGGGGCGCAAGAAGGTCTTCAGCCTGAGCATTCTGATGATGGCGCTACCGTGCCTGCTGATCGGGGTCATGCCCACCTACGCCCACATCGGCTACGCCGCGCCGCTGATCCTGCTGGCCCTGCGCATCCTGCAGGGCGCGGCGGTGGGGGGCGAGGTGCCCAGCGCCTGGGTGTTCGTCGCCGAACATGCGCCGCTGCATCGCCGCGGTTACGCCCTGGGCTTTCTGCAGGCGGGGCTGACCTTCGGCTACCTGATTGGCGCGCTGACCGCCACGGCCCTGGCGCAGCTGTTCACGCCCCAGGAGATCCTTGATTACGCCTGGCGCCTGCCGTTCCTGCTGGGCGGCGTGTTCGGTGTCATCGGCGTGTGGCTGCGCCGCTGGCTGAGCGAGACCCCGGTGTTCCTGGCCCTGCGCGAGCGTCGCGAAGGCCTGGTGGAACTGCCGCTCAAGACCGTGCTGCGCGATTACCGCCACGCGCTGCTGCCGGCGGTGATCCTCACCTGCGTGCTGACGTCCGCGGTCGTCGTGCTGGTGGTCATTACCCCCACGGTGATGCAGCAGCGTTTCGGCCTCACGGCCAGCCACACCTTCGCCTTGAGCAGCCTGGGCATCGTGTTCCTCAACATCGGTTGCGTGCTGGCCGGCCTGCTGGTGGACCGCATCGGCGCCTGGCGGGCGCTGCTTGTGTACAGCCTGCTGATGCCCCTGGGCATCGCCGCCCTGTACGCCAACCTGATCGGCGGCTGGGGCCTGCCGGGGCTGGGCTATGCCCTGGCCGGGCTGGCCTGCGGGGTGGTGGGCGTGGTGCCGTCGGTGATGGTCGGCCTGTTCCCGGCGAATATCCGCGTGTCAGGCATCTCCTTTACCTACAACATCGCCTACGCCCTGTGGGCCAGCGTCACGCCCCTGGCGTTGATCGCCGCCATGCCCTGGAGCCCGTGGGTGTGCGTGGGCTTCAGCGCGGTGATGGGCCTGGTGGGGCTGCTGACCGCGCTGGTGTTTGCCGGGCGGGGGGTGTTGCAGGAGGGGGACCGGGCTCGAGTCTGCAGTTAAGCTCGCAGGTGTTGATCAGGCGACGGCCAGGCGGGTGATCACCGGCAGCTTTTTGCGCTGCGCCTGCCACAGGTCGTACGCGGCCTGCTCGGCCAGATACATGCGCGCGCTGCCCAGCCCCGCCATTTCCAGACGCAACGCCAGGTCAGCCGACAGTGCCGCGCGGCCGTTGAGCACCGTGGACAACTGCCCACGGGAATAGCCCAGGTGATGCGCCAGGGCGGTGACCGTCATGCCGATCGCCGGCAATACATCCTCGCGCAGCGCTTCACCAGGGTGGGGTGGGTTGAACATGGGCATTATTGCCGTCCCTCCAGTCAGTGGTAGTCGAGGTAGTCGACCAGTTCGATATCGGTGCCGTCGAAGCGATAGATCATGCGCCAGTTGCCCGATACCGTTACCGCCCAGAATCCCAGACGGTCGCCCTTCAAGGCGTGCAGGCGGTTACCCGGCCGGTTCATGTCCTCGGGTGCTGCGGCTCTATCCAAGGCCGAGAGCAGCCGACGCAGTCGGGCAACGTGGTCGGGCCTTACGCCTTTGGTCGTCCCTGTCATGTACAAGGCCTTCAAGCCTTTGTGTCGAATGCTCTTGATCATGACGCGACTGTAAGGCCATAGCTTACACCCACTCAAGGCAAACTGTAAGGCAAGACATTACAGTACGCTCATTACTTAATCCCTAAATATGGGATGCAAAATTATATATTGAGATTTTCCCACGACACGGTCTATATTCTCCTCATCAGCTCTACGCCCTCACTGTCAAAAAACAACTCAGGTGAAGCGATGCAGGCGCATTTGATCGCGCTCGATTGGGGGACTACCTCCCTTCGGGCTTATAAACTCGGCCGTGATGGCCAGGTGCTGGAGCAGCGTTCGCTGGCCTCGGGCATCATGCAATTGCCTACCACCGCCCGGACTATCGCCGGGCAGCACTGTGACAATGGTTTTGAACTGGCCTTCGATGACGCCTGCGGCGACTGGCTGCAGGCGCAACCGCAGCTGCCGGTGATTGCCTGCGGCATGGTCGGCAGCGCCCAGGGCTGGCGCGAGGCGGCCTACTGCCCGACGCCGGCGCGGGTCGCCGACCTGGGCGCCAGCCTGCAGACGGTGCAAACCTTGCGCGGCAAGGTGCTGCACATCGTGCCGGGGGTTATCCAGCATTCGCGGCTGCCCAACGTGATGCGCGGCGAGGAAACCCAGGTGCTGGGCCTGTTGCAGGACCTGCCCAGCCATGCCCGCCAGGACGCCCTGCTGATCGGCCTGCCCGGCAGCCACAGCAAGTGGGTGAGCGTGGTGGATGGTTGCATCCAGCGGTTCGACACCTTCATGACCGGCGAGCTGTACGCCGCCGTCTGTGCCCACACCATCCTCGGCCGCACCCAGCAGCCCACCGGCCAGTTCGACGAAGCCGCCTTCGTGCGTGGCGTGCAGGTGGCGTTGTCGGCCGATGCCGACATCGGCCTGCTGTCGACCCTGTTCAGCGCTCGCACCCTGGGGCTCACCGGCCAGCTGAGCGGTGCCCAGCAACCTGACTACCTGTCCGGCCTGATGATCGGCCACGAGCTACGCGCCCTGGCCGAGGTGTCGCGCGCCCGGCAGGCCGAGGCTGCGCTGCCGGAGGTGGTGCTGATCGGCAGCGCACCGCTGTGCCAGCGCTATCGCATTGCCCTGCGTCTGTGCGGCTTTGCCCAGGCCAGCGTGGCCGAGCAGGCCACCGAACGCGGATTATGGAGCCTGGCCGTGGCGGCCGGGCTGCTCGCCCCACAGCCAGAAGAGGTTTGACATGCTCAAGCAAGCGCTCGCCGCCAACGGCCTGATCGCCATCCTGCGCGGCCTTCGCCCCGACGAAGCCCAGGCCATCGGCCAGGTGCTGTACGCCGAAGGTTTTCGCATCATCGAGGTGCCGCTCAATTCCCCCAGCCCCTACGACAGCATCCGCATCCTGCGTGACAGCCTGCCGGCCGATTGCGTGATTGGCGCCGGCACGGTGCTGACCGCCGAGCAGGTGCAGCAGGTCAAGGCCGCCGGTGGCCAGTTGATCGTCATGCCCCACAGCGACGCCAAGGTGTTGCGCGCAGCCAAGGCCGCCGGCCTGTACCTGTCGCCCGGCGTGGTCACGCCCACCGAGGCGTTCGCGGCGCTGGAGGAGGGCGCGGACGCGCTGAAACTGTTCCCTGCCGAAGCGCTCAACCCAGGCGTGGTCAAGGCGCTGCTGGCGGTGCTGCCCAAGGGCACCGCGTTGATTCCGGTGGGCGGCATCAGCCCGGACAACATGGCGCCGTTCGTCGAGGCCGGGGTCCAGGGTTTCGGCCTGGGTTCGGGGCTGTTCAAGCCGGGCATGAGCGCCGCCGACGTCGGCGCCCGGGCCAAGGCCTACGTGGCCGCCTGGAAGCGCCTGCACTGATTCGTTGCGACTACAAAACATCGACAAGAGAGACAAGCGATGAAAATCACCAAATTGACCACCTTTATCGTGCCGCCGCGCTGGTGCTTCCTGAAAGTCGAAACCGATGAGGGCGTGACCGGTTGGGGCGAGCCCGTGGTGGAAGGCCGCGCCCACACCGTGGCCGCTGCCGTCGAGGAATTGTCCGACTACCTGATCGGCAAGGACCCACGCAACATCGAGGACATCTGGACCGTGCTCTACCGCGGCGGCTTCTACCGGGGCGGCGCTATCCACATGAGCGCGCTGGCCGGTATCGACCAGGCGCTGTGGGACATCAAGGGCAAGGCCCTGGGCGTGTCGGTCAGCGACCTGCTGGGCGGCCAGGTGCGCGACCGCATTCGCGTGTATTCGTGGATCGGCGGCGACCGCCCGGCCGACACCGCCAAGGCCGCGCGCGAGGCCGTGGACCGTGGCTTCACCGCGGTGAAAATGAACGGCACCGAAGAGCTGCAGTTCATCGACACCTTCGACAAGGTCGACCTGTGCCTGGCCAACGTCGCCGCCGTGCGTGACGCCGTGGGCCCCAACGTCGGCATCGGCGTGGACTTCCACGGCCGTGTGCACAAGCCCATGGCCAAGGTGCTGATGAAGGAGCTGGACCCGTACAAGCTGATGTTCATCGAGGAGCCGGTGCTCAGCGAAAACTATGAGGCACTCAAGGAGCTGGCGCCGCTGACCAGTACGCCCATCGCCCTGGGCGAGCGGCTGTTCTCGCGCTGGGACTTCAAGCGCGTGCTCAGCGAGGGCTACGTCGACATCATCCAGCCCGATGCGTCCCACGCCGGCGGCATCACCGAGACGCGCAAGATTGCCAACATGGCCGAGGCCTACGACGTGGCCCTGGCGCTGCACTGCCCGCTGGGCCCGATTGCCCTGGCAGCGTGCCTGCAGTTGGACGCCGCCTGCTACAACGCGTTCATCCAGGAGCAGAGCCTGGGCATCCACTACAACGAGAGCAACGACCTGCTGGACTACGTCAAGCGCCCCGAGGTGTTCGACTACGACAATGGCTTCGTGAAGATCCCCAACGGCCCGGGCCTGGGCATCGAGATCAACGAAGAGTACGTCAAGGAGCGCGCCGCCGTGGGCCACCGCTGGCGCAACCCGATCTGGCGCCACGCCGACGGCAGCTTCGCCGAGTGGTGATCCGCCACCTGTAGCTGCGATTTACTGTGGGAGCTGGCTTGCCAGCGAGTTTTTGGGCCTCAACAGCTCGCTGGCAAGCCAGCTCCCACAGGCCAAACAATAAGAATGAGGCATGTTGCCCATGCACACCCAGACTCTCCCCGCGCAGGCGGCGTTGGCTACGCCAAGCCGCAAGCGCTTCTTCATCATGGTGCTGCTGTTCATCACGGTGGTGATCAACTACCTGGACCGCAGCAACCTGTCCATCGCCGCCCCGGCGCTGACCAGCGACCTGGGCATCGACCCGGTGCACGTGGGCCTGGTGTTCTCCGCCTTCGGCTGGACCTACGCGGCCATGCAGATCCCGGGCGGCTGGCTGGTGGACCGGGTGCCGCCGCGCATCCTCTACAGCGTTGCCCTGGCGCTGTGGTCGGTGGCCACGGTAATGCTCGGTTTCGCCGGCAGCTTCATCGCCCTGTTCGTGCTGCGCATGGCGGTGGGCGCCCTGGAAGCACCGGCCTATCCCATCAACAGCCGCGTGGTCACCACCTGGTTCCCGGAGCGCGAGCGCGCCACCGCCATCGGTTTCTACACCTCGGGGCAATTCGTCGGCCTGGCGTTCCTGACGCCGGTGCTGGCCTGGCTGCAGCACGCCTTCGGCTGGCACATGGTGTTCGTCGCCACCGGCGTGCTGGGCATTGCCTGGGCGCTGGTATGGTTCGCCGTGTACCGCGAGCCGCGTGACTTCAAGGGCGCCAACGACGCCGAAATCGGGCTGATCAGCGAAGGCGGCGGCCTGGTGGACATGCAGGCTTCGGCGCGCGCAGCCAAGCCTGGTTTCAGCTGGGCTGACCTGGGCATCGTGCTCAGCAAACGCAAACTGTGGGGCATCTACCTGGGCCAGTACTGCCTCAACTCGACCTTGTGGTTCTTCCTGACCTGGTTCCCCACCTACCTGGTTAAATACCGCGGCATGGACTTCATCAAGTCCGGCATGCTCGCGTCGTTGCCATTCCTGGCGGCGTTCGTCGGCGTGCTGTGCTCGGGGTTCTTCTCTGACTGGCTGATTCGCCGGGGCGCCAGCATCGGCCTGGCGCGCAAGCTGCCGATCATCGGCGGGCTGCTGATCAGCACCTGCATCATCGGCGCCAACTACGCCGAGTCCACGGCGGTGGTGATCGCCTGCCTGGCGGTGGCGTTCTTCGGCAACGGCCTGGCGTCGATCACCTGGTCGCTGGTCTCCACCCTGGCCCCGGCGCGCCTGCTGGGCCTGACCGGCGGGGTGTTCAACTTCATCGGCAACCTGTCGGCGATCACCACGCCCATCGCCATCGGCTTCCTGGCCAGCGGCGATTCGTTCGCGCCGGCCATCACCTACATCGCGGTGATGGCGTTGCTGGGCGCGCTGTCGTACATCGTGCTGGTCGGCAAGGTCGAACGCATCCAGCTGTGACTGGCACAGGCGGGGGCGGGCGCACATAATGCGCCTGCTCACGTACTCACTACAGGATTTGCCCATGCAGGACGACGTCACCCCGCAGGCCAAGGAGGCCGCCCCCGCCGGCACGCAAACCCTGATGCGCGGCCTGGCCGTGATTCAGGCAGTGGCCGACGGCGCCCGCGACCTCAAGGAAATCGCCCGGCACGTCGGCACCACCCGCAGCACCACCCACCGCCTGGCCAGCGCCCTGGTGGATGAACGCTACCTGCGCGTGCTGCCCCAGGTGGGTTACCTGCTGGGCCCCAAGCTGATCGAACTGGGCTTCCAGGCCCGCGAGGAAGTGCCCCTGGTGATGCTTGCCGGCCCGTACCTGGATGAGCTTTCGCGCCTGACCGGCGACACCATCCACCTGGCGGTGCGCGACGGCGACGACGTGCTCTACCTGCACAAGACCCCCGGCCGCAACGGCCCGGAAATGCGCTCGCGGGTCGGCCACCGCATGCCGCTGGCGCGCACCGGCATCGGCAAGGCGCTGCTGCTGGATGCCTCGCCCGCCGAGTGGCACCACCTGTACGAAATCAGCCTGCCCGCCGCTGGCCACAACGCCCTGTGGCCCAACCACCCGGAGCAGACCTGGGAACAGGTGCACGCGCGCATGCAGGCCTACGCCCGGGGCGGCTACGCCTTCGACCTGGAAGACAACGAGCCCTCCATCCGCTGCGTGGCAGCGCCGATTCGCGATGCGAGCAAACGCATCGTGGCGGCGATCAGCGTGGCCAGCACGGTGCCGTACATGTCGCTGGAGAAGATGGAAGGGTTGGTGGCGGTGGTGCAGAAGGCAGCGGCGGGGATATCGGCTGAGGTGGGGGGCGGTTAAGTCGTTGGAGACAGGACAGCGTCAGGCTTGCTGCTTTCGTCTCAAGCTTCTGCGATTTGCGTTTTCGGTGTGACGCCTACTGCGTTTCGAGCCGCTTTCCCAGTGAACAGCGCTCCATCGGCTCGCCGTTGCTATGTTCTCTTCCCTCAAGATGACTCTGATTCCATCTTGAGCGGGATAGGCGGTGGAAAGCGTCACGTATAGAGAGTCTTTATCCCGGTAGCCGCTGAGCACTGGGGTGAAACTGAAGGTGCTATGTGGCGATTCATTTTCGCTAGCCTCGCCAATCGCATCGACATGACCGACATAGACCTTGCGGTCCACCATGGTAATGATAAGCGCCTGGTGAGGTTCCGAGATGGAGTTGAACAGCAACTCGCCCAGCGGAGTATCCAGTAGCAACCGTGCACGGTAGTACGCCGACGCCGTTGCGAACCCGCTATATCGGCCTTTCAGGTAACCCGCGAACGTACTCCAGGTAATCCATGGCGCTGGAACCAGGAGAGATAGGCAGGTGAGTTGCAGGAGGAACCCGTAGAACGGAATGTCTGAAGGGCTGACGTTGAACGCTTTCAGCAAGCTCAGGATGGCCGTGGAGAATACACTCCATCCTTTGGGGTAGAAGTTCGACGCCAGTCCACATGACACCAACGCCAGCAGTATGCAGGTCAGGCCCAGTTTGGCGACCAGAAGATAGAGCAATTGACCGTCATAGCGATGAAGTCGAGTGAAGTAGTAGGGATGGTTATACATACCAGGTACCCGCTGACCAGGATCGGCAGTATCAATAGCAATCCCATTTCAGTTGCTGTTTTTGATAATGCGGTCGGCCATTGCCTGGGTTTGCTGATAGCTTGCCGACGCGTAAATTTCCTCCACATTGACCTTGAGCATGCTGCGACCTACCAGGCGTAGGCTATGGGAACCGCCTTTTGCTCTCATGTAGGCGTCTTTCTCATCGAGTATTCCGAAAAATTTCAGTAGCGTTGTTATCGGCATTGGTAGTCCCTCCTGGACATGGAGTTTCCCATCCTGGGGTTCTGCTTGGCGAAGCGTTTGTGCCTTTGCATGGTGTCTATTTGTTTCGGTGGAGTTTGGCGCTATTTCGACGCTTAGCTGGCGAAAAATCCTACATTTATCCAGGTGCAGATGATGGTAATCTCGCGCCGGCCTGCGCTTTATGGCGGGCCGTACAGTGCGGGTCCGTTGGGTTCCGTTTTGACTGAAGGGTCCGACTTCGAACACCTTGCGGCTCGCCACCCATGCTTTTCGAAAAGTCTGGATCGAGGTCGACGCCTGCCTTACCCCATCGGCGGCAATCGCCGCTTCACCGGGCTCTTCTTGATGATCGCGGTATTGGTTTCGGCGTAGGCGTTCAGGCCATCCAATACCGTGTCCAGTTCCTCGATGCTGCGCACATGCAACCGGGCGATGAAACAGTCGTCGCCGGTGACCTTGTCGCATTCGGTGAACTGCGCGATCTGCTGGATCTGCCGTTCCACCACCTGCAGTTGCCCCGGCAGCGGGCGGATGCGGACGATGGCTTGCAGCTGGTAGCCGAAGGCCTTGGGGTCGACTTCGACGGTGTAGCCCTTGAGCACGCCGCGTTCTTCCAGCTTGCGCAGGCGCTCGGCAACGCTGGGGGCGGACAGGCCGGTGAGTTGCGCCAGGGCCTTGAGCGAGCGGCGCGAGTCTTCCATCAGGGCGGCAATTAGGCGCTGGTCGATGTCATCAGTCATGTTTCGCTCCTTAGGCAAAAGCTGCCGAATGCCTTGATAGTAAAGCCGTATCGCCCATTTCACCTTGCTTTTTTCATGGAATCCGCGCGCGGGCGCCGAGCATAATATTGCCCATTGCAAAGGAGAATGTAGATGGACAATTCACTACGGCGCGGCACCCTGGAAATGGTCGCGGCCATGTTGATTTCCGGCACCATTGGCTGGCTGGTGATGCTCTCGGGGCAGCCGGTGCTGGACGTGGTGTTCTGGCGCTGCGTGTTCGGCGCGCTGACGCTGCTGGTGGTGTGCGCGGCCATGGGCTTTTTGCGGCCTGGTCTGCTGACCCGCACCACGTTGCTGCTGGCGGTGCTCAGCGGCGTGGCCATTGTCGGCAACTGGCTGCTGCTGTTCGGCTCGTACTCGCGGGCGTCCATCGCCATTGGCACGGCGGTGTATAACGTGCAGCCGTTCATGCTGGTCGGGCTGGGGGCGCTGTTCCTCGGCGAGAAGATCACCGCGCAGAAGCTGTTCTGGCTGACGGTGTCCTTCGCCGGCATGCTGGCCATCGTCAGCGCCCATGGCGGGCAGGGCGGTGGCGATTACCTGATGGGCATCGTCATGGCGCTGGGGGCGGCGGCGCTGTATGCCATCGCGGCGCTGATCATCAAGCGCCTGAAGGGCGTGCCGCCGCATTTGATCGCACTGGTGCAGGTCAGCACCGGCGCGGTGCTGCTGGCGCCGCTGGCGGATCTGTCGGCGTTTCCCCATGCGCTGCACGGTTGGGGCGCGCTGCTGACGCTGGGCATGGTGCACACCGGCCTGATGTACGTGCTGCTGTATGGCGCTATTCAAAAGCTGCCGACGGCGTTGACCGGGGCCTTGAGTTTCATCTACCCGATCGTGGCCATTTTCGTCGATTGGTTTGCGTTCGGGCACCGCCTGGATGCCCTGCAATGGGTGGGTGTGGCGGCCATTCTGCTGGCCGCCGCGGGCATGCAGCAGGGCTGGGGCCTGCGCCGTGCCCGGCAGGCCAACGCGCACTGAGTGCACATCAGTCCCCAGCCGATGCTGCCCACTGCTTCAGGGCGTGGTGTACCCAATCTTGCGACAGGCGCTCCTGCTCCAGCCTGCCAATGCCCAGCTGGCCGTTGCGCAGGCTGTCGAACGTTGCACGCTCGGCGGCGCACAGGCCGGTAGTGGGCATTTGTGCCGGGGCGGGTTCCGCGCAGCCGCGCTGGCGATGGCGCGCGAGCGTTTCGCTGTCCATCAACAGCGCCTGCACGTGAGGTTGATGGCGCCGGGCATCGGCCAGTAGCTTGAAACCCCAGGTGTCCAGGTCGCCCCAATAGCCGATGCGTTTGCCCTCCAGCCAGGGCGCCCGCAGCCACGCGGTATTGGCGCCGCCGCCACAGACCGCAATGGTGTCAGGCAGCTCGGGCAGTTCGTACCCTGCCTGCAGGTTTTCCACAACGAGGATGTTGCTGGCAGGCAGCGGGTATTCAAGCAACTGCTCCAAGGGCAACTTCAACAGGCCCAGCCCCGCCAGCCTCACCCTGGCGGTTGTGCACAATGGTTTTACCGTGAGCCAGTTCGACGGGGTGGGCCGGCACCCCAGCCATGCTTCCAGGCCGCCCTGCGCAGACACCTGCTGCCCATGACGTTGGTCCAGCAAGGCAACGATCAGCGCCTGGTTGAGCTCCACGAACTTGGTGTCGACGCCCACCAGGGGTATGGCGCGCAGGTAACGCCCCTGGCCAAGCCCGCGCTGCAGCTGGGGAATGACCGCTGCCAGCAACCGCACGTCTTCGACCGTCAGCCGCTCCAGGGCAACCAGCTGCCTGATCAGCGCAGGGTAAAGGCTTTCATCCAGCGCCAGCAGTGGTTCAAGGCGCACCTCCCACGCCTTGCTGCGGGCGATGGCGTCATCGCCAAGCACCGTGATCAGTTGTTGCACCGAGCCGATGCGCACCACCACGGGGACTTCACATTCGCCCAACTGGCGGAAGCTGCGGTTCACCCAGGTGACAAGGTCTGGCCAGGGCCAACTGCGCCAGGCGTTGATGTAGGCATGAAACTGCCTGATGTCCGCCAGGGCGAGGGAGCCGGAAGGTGGGTTGAGCCTGCACACGATCGGGAATTTGCGCTTGCCTTCCAGGCGCTCGCGTAGCCTGGTGGGATGCTGCCACTCCACCCGGGATAAATGTTCGATGACCTGCTCGGGCATCTTTCCCCACGTCGTCATTCAGTCAACTCCGGCTCGATGCCTAGCGCCGCGGCGTCGGCTTCTGCCTTTGCCGCACGGTGCTGCGCCTGTTGCTGGTCGATTTCTTCCCAGGTCATCTCGCACAGCCGGCTTTCATGGCTGAGCGGGTCGCGCTCGGCAATCAACAGCGAACGCGCCGACTCGCGGGCAAGGTTGAGGTTTTTATAGGGTGTGATCAGGTTGACGTGGATCTGCAGCGCCTTGAACACCTTCAACACCCTGCGGCTCACGGCCTCGGCGGTATTGGAAAAGGCCTCGTCGAGGAACACCGTGCAATAGATAGGCTGCTGGCAGCCGTCCGGCGTCAGCACGTAGGCCAGGCTGGCCGCCACAATGGTGCCGGCGAACGATTCTTTCTCGCCCCCGGACTTGCCGCTGGACGAATCCAGGACATCGCGAATCGACCCATCGGCCTTGTCGATTTCTTCGGCAAAGAACGATAGCTGGTAGCGTGAATCGAGCAGGCGCAGGCTCTCCATAGTGCCTGACGTGGCGGGTTGGGTGGCTTTCTGCAACGTCGTGACCAGCGCCTGCAGTTGCTGGAAGCGAGCATCGTGGTCATCGCTGCCGGCGCGTGCCAGCACGCTGGTGAGTTGCTGGTTGAACGCCTTCACATGCTCGAAAATCTCGCTTCTGCTGCCCAGGCGCAGGTGGCTACCCTGCCTGAACTCGGTACGTTCGAGCACGCTGTTGATCGTGTCGATGCGATCGCGAATGTCCTCGCGTTCAGCGTCGATGGCCTGGCGTATCTGCGCCAGCGATTGTGTGGCGTTGCGGTTGAGGCGTTCGCGGAAGCGCTCCACCAGTTCGGGCAGGCCTTCGTTTTCCAGCTGCCCGAGGTAGTCCAGGTACTCGCCCAGCCCCTCGGTGCCGCTGACCCAATCGTTGGCGATGAGCGGCCATTGGCTCTTGAACGTGGCGACGATGCTGCTGGCTTCATTCGACGCGGTCAGTTCGCTGGCTGCGGTCTTTTCCCTGGCCTTGTCGAGGGCTGTACGCTGCTCTCGCTCAAGGCGGGAGGCATCGTCCAGGGAAGCCATCGGCAACGAGCCGATGCGTTGCGTGAGGATGTCGCGGACATCATCGGTGATGCCTGCCTGGACAATGCCGGACAGGGTCAGCAGCTGGCGCCTGGCCTCGTTGCATTGGCTGGTGGCGCTGCCGATGCTCGTGCCGGTAGACGCTTTGTCGGCGCGAAGGGCCTCGCGCGCGTCAACGGACGTTTGCCACTGCGCCTTGGCCAACCCCAGCTCGCTGCGTGGGTCTTCCAGGGCCTGCAGGTCGGCGGCCAGCGTCTCCATGCGCTGCTGGACCGACAGCACGTCAACGGACGCCCATGGGGTGGTGGCAATCGTTTCCCACCGAGTATTGGTTTCAGCCAAGGCGTCCATGGCGGCACGTGCGTCGGCCACCTGTTGGTTCAGCACCTGCTGCTGCGCCTGCAGGGCTGCTTCATCCGCTTCCAGCGCCTGCAGGCGCGCGTGGTTGTTGAAGCCCAGGCACCAGTTTCGAGGATTGTCGATGGCCTGCTGGTCTTTTTTCTCGAACCTGCCCTTGTCCAGGTGGACCAGGCCCTTGATGGTCATGGAAAAAGGGGTGTCGTCCAGCTGTTGCGTGCTGTCCACGCAGTGCAGGTCGAAGCGTGCCAGGTGGTGTTTCAGCCAGTCCCGGTAGGCGTGGGCGCTCCATTCCAGCTTGCGCAGGTAGCCGTCGGGCTTGAACTGCGCGGCGGCCCCGGCCTGGCCCACTACCTGAACGCGGACGTGCAGGCCGGTGTGCCGGCTGTTGAGCCAACGGGTTACCAGGCGAAAATGCTCGCCGTCCACCAGCAGGGTAGTACGCAGGCCGCCCAGCGCCCGCTCGATGGCGCCGCGCCAGGGCGCATGTTCTTCACGCACGTCCAGCAACTCGCCGACAAAGGGCAGGCGGGTGGCCTCCAGCTGCAGGCTGCCCGCCAGTTCGTCGCGGAGCTTCTGGTACGCAGGATCAATGTTGGAGTTGGGCCGAGCCTTGAGTTCGGCGATGTGCGTGGCCAGCGACTTGGCCTGCGCGCGCGCGGTGGTCATTTGGCTGGCGGAGTCTGCGAAGCTGTCCTGGCTGGCTTCGCGCTGCGCCGGGTAGTCGCTGACGAAAGCTTGCGCCCTGGCCTGATGCTGCTGGAAGCTGTCCGCGCCCAGGGCGTCGGCCTGGCCCAGCGCGCGCAAGGTTTCCTGGTAGTGCACGGCGTTGCGCTGGGTGTCCCCGAAGCGCTGGCGGGCTTGCTGCACGTCGCGCTTGAGCCCCTCCAGCCGCTCGCCGCCCTGGGATTGGTAGGCGTGATAGAGCATCTGCACGCGCTCGTCGGCGTCTACCAATTGGCTGTCCAACTGGTTTTGCTGCGCCAACAACCGGGCCAATTGTGCCTCCAGGTCAGCCAGGCGAATGCTCCACAAACGATGGCATTGCTCTGCAAAATAGATGGGCAGCGCCACCGCTTCTCTGGTCAGGGCGACCAGTTGCAGCCTCGCCTCGGCAAGGTCATTGCTGACCTGCGGCAGGCGCGCCAGGGTATCGCGCTGCCTGCGGGCTTCAGTCAACTCACGGTGGATGCTTACCAGGTCGTCAAACTCGCGCACCGCCAGCCCGGCATGCTCCTTGACGCTGCTGGGCTCCAGCACCAGGTCGCGGATCAGCCCGGTCAGGTCATCGATTTTCTTCAACCCCAAGGCCCGTGAAAGCAGGGCCGGGGCGTTGCGGTTTTCCATGCGCAGCAGGCGGGTGAAGGCTTCCTGGTACTCGGTAAACGTGGCGAACCACTCAAGCCCTGGCGTCTCGCCCAGATGTTGCTTGAGTGCCCGAACATCGCCCTCGCCAAATTGATGCAGTATTTCTTCCAGTGTGACAGGGCGTTTGCCGATGATGAACAGGCGTTTCAGGCTGTCCGCCGCATTGCTTGCCTGGGTGGTCCAGAACAGCGTGGCCAGCACTATCTCGGAGCCGTCGTCGCCCTTGTAGCAGGCCCGCAGCGCACTGGCGGTGGCGCCGGGGCGCTTGAGCAGTGAGGCGGTGTCATTGCCGTCATGCACCTTGCCGTAGTTGCCGCGAATGTACGACATCAGCGTGCGGTCGGTGCGGTCGCCCTGGGCGGCGGCGATGTTGAACGAAGCTTTGCTGGGCGGCAGCAGCAATGCCATCAGGCCGTCGATCAGGGTAGATTTCCCGGCACCGTTGTCGCCGGTGATCAGGGTGCCGTCAGGGTTGATCAGCGCGGTGTGCAGGCCGTGGAACGAGCCCCAGTTGTAGACCGAAAGCTCGGCCAGACGGATCTGCCCGGTGCCAAACAAATCACCAGGCTGCACGGCATCATGCTCATTCATCGTTATTCTCCTCGGCAGGTGCTGCGGCATCGGGCCCCGCCAGGCGCTGGTATTCGACCAGCAGGCGGTCCAGGAAGTCGGCATTCACCACGTAGCGAATAACCGGGGTCACTTCGAAACGGTCGTTGTCACCGCGTACCGTGCTGATCAGGCGTTTTTCGAGCAGGAACTTGGTCGCGCCACTCAACGAGCGGCGCTCGCCGCGCGTACTTTGAGTCAAGGGCAGGAAGGGTGTCATCAAAGCCTCGATCTGCTCGGTAGCGATGATGATGCGTTGCTCGCCGGCGGTTTCGCGCTCCTGGTAGTACTTGCGCAGCACCAGCAACAGCAAGGTGTCGTACAGGGTCAGGGTGCGTTTGTTGACCATCGAATACTGTTCGTCGGAGTCCGTGTCGTCGAGGTCGTCGTCCTGCTGCAGGAGGATGGCGATGCCCGCGCGGCGGTCGAGGATCAGGTGCAGGAACATCCGCGCCAGGTGCTGGGTGATGGCTGTTTCATGCAGGCACAGTGCGTCGTAGGCCAGGCGCTTCTGGCTGGCCATGACCACGCCCTGGCGCAACAGCAGGACCATCGCCCGGCGGGCTTCCACTGGCATCTCGCTATCGGCGTGGCCCTGCGCCTGCTGCGTTGCAGCGGGCTCATCCGCGGCTTCAAGGGGCGATTCATCTTCTGCTTCGGCGGGGCGAAAGCGGTCGAACAGCGACGAGCCCTGCAGGTTTTTTTCTTCCTGGCTCATAAACCCAGGTCCTCCGGCTTGTCGGGAAAGTTGTCGGCGGCCATCAACAAGTAAGGCACCCGTACGTTGATGCGCTGGCCTGTCCGATCGGTTACGCCGACGCTTTCGCAGCTATCGAGCTCCACGGCCTTGGTGGCCTTGGCGATTCGCACGTAGGCCACCAGCTCCTCCAGGCCGCTGGTGACCGGGCGGTGCGCGGCCACCTGGGCCACTGACAGGGGGCCGTGGCGGGCCAGCAGGGCCCGTAGCGCTTCTGCCAGTTCCAGCACCTTCACGCTGTCGAGATGGTCGAGCATGCCTTGGCTCGCTGCGGTGGCGTTGCGGGTGACGGCCACGTCGCGGGTGTCGACGCGCTCCTCCGGCAAGCGCAGGTGGAGGCTGGAAGGGGAATGCACCTTGAAACTACCCGTGGGAATGGGCAGGGCGATGGGCTGGCGGAAGTTGAGGTCCAGTTCCTTGAACCCCACCGCCAGGCGTTCAAGTTGCCGCAAGGTGCGTTCCACCGCGCGGCGCTCCTGTTGTGCGCCGCTTTCAACGAAGGCCCGCAGGCTTTCCTCGGTGCGGCGTCGTACCAGGAATATTCGTTCGCTTTCCTTGCTCAGCTCCCGTACCAGATGGCCGAGGTACCGGACTTCGTCGCGCTCAAGGTGGTGCGCGGCCGGCCGCGCCAGGATCGAGCGGATCTGTTCGCGAAATTCGACGATGCGGTTCTGGTCGCACAACAGCCGGTAGAAGCCATCGAAGGCCCGGCCCGCATCGGTCTGCAGCAGCTGGTCTTCATGCTTGAGCAAGGCTTCCACCACCTCGCCGCGGCCTGACTCGGATTCGATCATGCGCACGCGCAGGGTCTGGTCGAGTTGGCGGATCTCGTCTTCGAGACGACGGAAATCGCCGGTGAGCACGGCGGCCAGGTGATACAGGCCACGGATGCGTTCGCGTTGCTCGGCGTCGTTGAGTTGAGTCAGCTCGCCCCGGCGCAGTTGCTCTATCTGCAGGTCCAGCTCGTCGCGGCGGGCCTGCAGCAGGGTGATGCGTTCCTTGGGGTCCGGGCTCAGCGCAGTGGCCAGGTCACGCACCGCGTCCTGGACGATCCGCAGGTGCGAGGCGGTGGCGCTGCTGTCGCGGTGTTCGAGGCTTTGCGCGAAGCGCATGGCCAGTTCGAAAGCGTCGGTGCGGGTCAGCTGGTCATCGTGTTCGCGCAGCCAGCCGGCGTGAATCCAGTTGCGCAGATGAATGCCGGCATTGTCCTGCAGGCCGTACAGTTCCTGCCACAGGGGCAGCTCTGTTTCCAGCGCCACCCGTGCCTTGCCGAACGGCACTTCGCGGTCTTCGTGGAACAGGTCATTGATGAACGCCAGGATGATGGGGGCATGATCCGCGTGCAGCAATCGCCAGGCGGCGTGTTCGGAAAAAAGTCGTCGATACCGGGCTTGTTGCTCATGCACGGACATGGTCGTTCCCTATCGTGATTGCCAGGGCAAAAAGTGCGCTGCAACCGCAACTATGGACCAGCCTTTAGCGCGACGTTGTAGGAGAACGATTAAGTGGTATGGAGAAATTTCCGAGACGTGTTACCAAACTCGAGTGCGCCGCGCCTGTAGCAGCGGCCGCGAGGCCGCGTCTTGCACGCCGTGGTGTGCCTGGTGCTAGCAGGAGCAAGACGCCGCCTGCGGCAGCTGCTACGGGGTTTGGTTGATCATCAGGTTGAGGTTTTGCACGGCCGCGCCGGCGGCGCCCTTGCCGAGGTTGTCGAAGACCGCCGCCAGCAGCACGTGCTGGCCGTGTTCGAAGACCATCAGGCGCAGGTCGTCGGTGCCGTTGAGCACCTGCGGGTCGAGCAGGGCGAGGGCCTTGCTGTCGGCCAGGGGCATGACGCTGACGTGGCGTTGGCCGGCGTAGTGGTCGGCCAGGCACTGGTGCAGCTGCTGGGCAGAGGCCTTGAGCAGGTGCAGTTGCAGTGGGATGGTCAGCACGATGCCCTGGCGGAACGCGCCGTATGCCGGCACGAACACCGGGCGGTGCAGCAGGCCGCTGTGCTGGGCGATCTCCGGCACGTGCTTGTGGGCCAGGCCCAGGCCGTAGACCTGGAACGGCGGCGCCTGGGTGGCGTTCTCGCCTTCGTACTCATCCACCCCGGCGCGGCCCTTGCCCGAGTAGCCCGAGACCGCGTTGATGCTGATCGGGTAGTCCACCGGCAGCAGGCCGGCCTGCAGCAGCGGGCGCAGTAGGCCGATGGCGCCGGTGGGGTAGCAACCCGGGTTGCTGACGCGGGTGGCGGTGCGGATGGCCTGGGCCTGGGCGCTGCCCATTTCCGCGAAGCCGTAGGTCCAGCCGGCCTGGGTGCGGTGGGCGGAGCTGGCGTCGATCACCCGCACCGACGGGTTGTGGATGCTGGCCACGGCTTCGCGAGCGGCGTCGTCGGGCAGGCACAGGATGGCCAGGTCGCAGGCGTTGATGGCTTCGGCGCGGTGGTGCGGGTCCTTGCGAAAGCGTGGGTCCAGGCGCAGCAGTTGCAGGTCGGTGCGGTGCCGCAGCCGCTGGTGAATCTGCAGGCCGGTGGTGCCCTGGTCGCCGTCGATGAAAATCAGTGGGGTGCTCATGTTTCGCTGCTCGCAAGAAGTAACTGCCGCTATCTTCGATTCATCGGTAGTATAGGGAAAGTTGAATTTGGCAACGGCCACGTTCAGTTTTACTGAAGGTTAACAAAGCATGCGTGAAATCAGCCTGGACCGCCTGCGTACCCTGGTGGTGATCGCCGACCTGGGGTCGTTCGCGGAAGCGGCGAGGGCGCTGAACCTGGCGCCGCCCACGGTCAGCCTGCACATTGCCGACCTGGAGGCGCGGGTGGGCGGGGCGTTGTTGTCACGGGCGCGCGGGCGGGTGCTGCCCACGGCCATCGGCGAGACGCTGGTGGAGCGTGCCCGGCGGCTGTTGCTGGATGCGCAGCAGGCGCTGGAGGATGTGCAGCGCCAGGTGCAGGGGCTGGCGGGCCGGGTGCGCCTGGGCGCGTCCACCGGGGCGATTGCGCAGCTGCTGCCCCAGGCCCTGGAAACCTTGGGCCAGCGCCACCCCGGCATCGACGTGCAGGTGGCGGTGCTGACGTCCCAGGAAACCCTGCGGCAGCTGACCGCCGGTACGTTGGACATCGGCCTGATTGCCTTGCCGCAGTTGCCGGTCAAGGGCGTGCAGATCCAGCCTTGGCGCCGCGACCCGGTGATGGCGTTCCTGCCGGCGGCCTGGCAGGTGCCCGACGTCGTCACGCCAGCCTGGCTGGCCGCGCAGCCGCTGATCCTCAACGACAGCACCACGCGGCTGTCGCGGCTCACCGCCGAATGGTTCGCCAGTGACAGCCAGCAACCCACGCCGCGTATTCAGCTCAACTACAACGATGCGATCAAGAGCCTGGTGGCGGCGGGCTACGGCGCCACGCTGCTGCCCCACGAGGCGTCCACGCCGCTGCCGGACGCGCGCATGCTGATGCGGCCGTTGCAGCCCGAATTGTCCCGGCAATTGGGCATCGTTCATCGTGCCGGTGAAGTCGAAAGGGCGACCCGGCATGTGCTGGAAGTGTTGTGGGCGTTGCAGGTGGAGTAGCGGTGTGGCGGGTCAGGCGACCTTGGCGATGTTGCGGGCCACGCCACGCAAATCGGTTACCGAGGCGGCCAGGCCGCTGAGGTGGCGCTCAATGTAATCGATGTCGGCGGAGTTGTCGGCGTAGGTGGAGTGGCGCAGGAACAGCGCGTGGCCTTGCAGCATGCGTGACAGCGCTTCCAGGTGGGCGGCGGTGTGTTCCAGGTCGTCCTGGATGGTGCCCAGGCGTTCGATGTGCATGGTAATGACTCCGATACTGAAGGCCGTGATTCACTCACTGCCCTGATGCCTTTTCTATCGGCAGGGGCGGGGCGAACTCCAGTAAATTCGGGTATCGGAAGCATTTCGGCGGTGTATGGCGCCTGACACGAATGATGTCATGGCGCCATGCATGGGCCGGATTACATGTTCGGGTAGGTGGGGCCGCCGCCGCCTTCCGGGGTCACCCAGGTGATGTTCTGCGAAGGGTCCTTGATGTCGCAGGTCTTGCAGTGCACGCAGTTCTGGGCGTTGATCTGGAAGCGCTTCTCGCCGTCTTCCTGGGTGATGACTTCGTACACGCCCGCCGGGCAGTAGCGCTGCGCCGGTTCATCGTAGAGCGGCAGGTTGGTGCTGATCGGGATGCTCGGGTCCTTCAGCTTCAGGTGGCAGGGTTGTTCCTCTTCATGGTTGGTGCTGGAGAGGAATACCGAGCTCAGCTTGTCGAAGCTCAGCTTGCCGTCGGGCTTGGGATAGTCGATTTTCTTCGAGTCCTTCGCCAGCTTCATGCACGCGTAGTCGGGCTTGGTGTCGTGCAGGGTGAAGGGGATCTTGCCGCCGAAGATGTTCTGGTCGATGTAGTTGAACGCACCGCCCAGCACCGCGCCCCACTTGTGGATGGCGGGGCCGAAGTTGCGGCTGGCGAACAGCTCTTCATACAGCCAGCTGGCCTTGAAACCGTCGACGTAGCCGGTCAGCAGGTCGCCGCCCTCGGCGCCGGCCAGCAGCTTTTCGGCCACCGCGTCGGCGGCCAGCATGCCGGACTTCATGGCGGTGTGGCTGCCCTTGATCTTGGCGAAGTTCAGGGTGCCCAGGTCGCAGCCGATCAGCGCGCCGCCGTTGAAGACCATCTTCGGCAGCGAGTTCAGGCCGCCCTTGCAGATGGCACGGGCGCCGTAGCTGATGCGCTTGCCGCCTTCCAGGTACTGGCTGATGACCGGGTGGTGCTTGAGGCGCTGGAACTCGTCGAACGGCGACAGGTACGGGTTGCCGTAGGACAGGTCGACGATCAGGCCGACAACGACCTGGTTGTTTTCCAGGTGGTAGAGGAACGAGCCACCGGTGTTCTCGGTGCCCATGATGTCCATCGGCCAGCCGGCGGTGTGCACCACCAGGCCCTGCTCGTGCTTGGCCGGGTCGACTTCCCAGATTTCCTTCAGGCCGATGCCGTAGTGCTGGGCGTCGGCGTCGCTGTCCAGGTTGAAACGCTTGATCAGTTGCTTGCCGATGTGCCCGCGGCAGCCTTCGGCGAACAGTGTGTACTTGCCACGCAGTTCCATGCCGGGGGTGTACATGCCGTCTTTCGGGTGGCCTTCGCGGTCCACGCCCATGTCGCCGGTGAGGATGCCGCGCACGGTGCCGTTTTCGTCGATCAGCGCTTCCTGGGCAGCGAAGCCTGGGTACACTTCCACGCCCAGGTTCTCGGCCTGCTGGGCCAGCCAGCGGCACAGGTTGCCCAGGGAGATGATGTAGTTGCCTTCGTTGTGCATGGTCTTGGGCACGAACGCGCCGGGCACCTTGCTGGCGCTCTCGGCGTTTTTCAGCACGTAGATGTCATCGCGCTTGACCGGGGTGTTCAGCGGCGCGCCCAGCTCTTTCCAATCCGGGAACAGCTCGTTCAGCGCGCGGGGTTCGAACACCGCGCCGGAGAGAATGTGGGCGCCTACCTCGGAGCCTTTTTCCACCACGCAGACGCTGATTTCCTGGCCCGCTGCAGCAGCTTTCTGCTTCAGGCGGCAGGCGGCGGACAGGCCAGCGGGGCCGGCCCCGACGATGACCACGTCGAATTCCATGTATTCGCGTTCCACAGGTTCTCTCCTACTCAAGGCTCACAGTTTTTTCTAATGGCGTTGCGCTTTCTGGCGTGGGGTGCGGTGTAGCACACCCGTGGACGCACTACAGGGCAATCTCTTTGGCCGCGCATTATATCTACACCACCGGCAGGGTCCAATACAAACGTTTGTTTGAATTTGTCCCAGGCCAGTAAATTCGCTGGGGGCGGGGGCATGACCGACGGGTTCCGGTTGTTGACCGGTCCGGGCGTAGCGGTCAAGATACGGGCGGTTTTGCATTTGCCGCAGGTTGTCCTGAGGCTGCAAGAGCATCTCTAAAAGCCAGGCCAGAGCCGCGCAGGCACGCCTTGCCCCTGTTGTAGTGGAGTTTACACGTCGCCACCGCCCGTGACTGCCCGGTTTTGCCGCTAAGTCATTGAATTCAGGGAGCAATGCTAAATTAAGCGGGCTCGCCGTCGTTTTTAAAGGTGCCCTTGTGCCCACTGAGCATCGCCTGGCCTGCCGGGCGACATTCTTTTCACCGGAGAGTAACGAGGAATCCATGAAGGTTCTTGTAGCTGTCAAACGAGTGGTCGACTACAACGTCAAGGTCCGTGTCAAAGCGGACAACTCCGGCGTCGATCTCGCCAACGTCAAGATGTCCATGAACCCCTTCTGCGAAATCGCCGTGGAAGAGGCCGTGCGTCTGAAAGAGAAGGGCGTCGCGTCTGAAATCGTCGTCGTCACCATTGGCCCGGCCACTGCGCAGGAACAACTGCGTACCGCCCTGGCCCTGGGCGCCGACCGCGCCATCCTGGTGGAAGCCGCCGAAGAACTGAACTCCCTGGCCGTGGCCAAGCTGCTCAAGGCCGTTGTCGACAAGGAACAGCCTCAGCTGGTGATCCTGGGCAAACAGGCCATCGACAGCGACAACAACCAGACCGGCCAGATGCTGGCGGCGCTGACCGGCTTCGGCCAGGGCACCTTCGCCTCCAAGGTGGACGTGGCTGGCGACAAGGTCAATGTCACCCGTGAAATCGACGGCGGCCTGCAGACCGTTGCGCTGAACCTGCCCGCCATCGTCACCACCGACCTGCGTCTGAACGAGCCTCGCTACGCTTCGCTGCCTAACATCATGAAGGCCAAGAAGAAGCCGCTGGAAACCGTGACCCCGGACGCCCTGGGTGTTTCCGTGGCTTCCACCAACAAGACCATCAAGGTTGAAGCCCCGGCTGCCCGCAGCGCTGGCATCAAGGTCAAGTCGGTTGCAGAACTGGTCGAGAAACTGAAAAACGAAGCGAAGGTAATCTAAATGACTATCCTGGTTATCGCTGAACACGAGAATGGTGCCGTAGCCCCGGCTACCCTGAACACCGTCGCAGCTGCCGCGAAAATCGGTGGTGATGTGCATGTGCTGGTGGCTGGCCAAGGCGTTGGCGCCGTGGCTGAAGCTGCCGCCAAGATTGCCGGCGTGGCAAAAGTGCTGGTGGCCGACAACGCCGCCTACGCGCACTTCCTGCCGGAAAACGTCGCGCCGCTGGTGGTCGAGTTGGCCAAGGCCTACAGCCACGTGCTGGCCCCGGCTACCTCGAACGGCAAGAACGTGCTGCCGCGCGTCGCTGCCCAGCTGGACGTCGACCAGATCTCCGAGATCATCTCGGTGGAATCGGCTGACACCTTCAAGCGTCCGATCTACGCCGGCAACGCCATTGCCACCGTGCAATCGAACGCTGCCATCAAGGTCATCACCGTGCGCGCCACCGGCTTCGACGCCGTTGCCGCCGAAGGTGGCTCGGCTGCCATCGAAGCCGTGGGCGCTGCCCATGATGCCGGCAAATCGGCGTTCGTTGGCGAAGAGCTGGCCAAATCCGACCGCCCTGAGCTGACCGCTGCCAAGATCGTCGTTTCCGGCGGCCGCGGCATGCAGAACGGCGACAACTTCAAGCACCTGTACGCCCTGGCCGACAAGCTGGGCGCCGCCGTCGGTGCCTCGCGCGCCGCCGTGGACGCAGGCTTCGTGCCCAACGACATGCAGGTCGGCCAGACCGGCAAGATCGTTGCGCCACAGCTGTACATCGCCGTCGGTATCTCCGGCGCGATCCAGCACCTGGCGGGAATGAAGGACTCCAAGGTGATCGTTGCGATCAACAAGGACGAAGAGGCGCCGATCTTCCAGGTGGCCGACTACGGCCTGGTGGCTGACCTGTTCGAAGCGGTGCCCGAGTTGGAAAAGCTGGTCTGATCCAGCTGCTTCACTTATAAAAGAGCCCGGTCCGATGACCGGGCTTTTTTATGTGTGGAAGTTGGAAGGATTAACGATGAAGCGAGCCTTGAGAATGGGCGCCTGGGCAATCGCCATGTTGCTGCCCACCCTGGCCAGCGCCGCCGGCACCTGCGAGCGCCTGGTGGCCACCGGCAGCCCGGATGCGCAGCCCTTTTCGTGGCGCGACCCGGATGACCCCACCCACCTGATCGGCGCCAACGTCGACCAGCTCAAGCGCATTGGCGACGAGCTGGGCATCAAGATCGACGTGCTGTACAGCGGCCGCCGCTCCCAGGCCCTGGAAGAGGTGCGCAGCGGGCGCATGGACCTGCTGGTGGACGCCCCGATGGCCTTCGACCAGTTGGAAACCCTGGACTACATCCACCCGCGCATGGCGCTCAACGATTACCTGGTGTGGACCCGCAAGGGCTCGGCAATGGTCTACCACACCGTGGGCGACCTGCACGGCCATGCCGGCGCGGTGTCGGCGCGGGCGCGCCTGGGTGCCTCGTTCAAGCGCTTCGCCGACGAGAACCTGAGCCTGACCGCCGCCGAGTCGCTGACCGCGGCCTTCCAGCAATTGATGCTGGGCAAGGTCGAGTACGTGGTAGCGGGGCGCTACGCCGGCCAGGCCGTGTCCCAGACCCTGGGGCTGGGTAATGACGTGGTCGCCCACGAGACACCGTTGGACCGCCCGGGGCTGTACCTGGCGCTGTCGCACAATTCGGCCTGCAATGACCCCTGGCTGCGCGGACAGTTGGCGAAAAAGATGACAGAATTGCCCGCGTCCGGCCAAGCCGAGGCGGTGCTGCAGCGTAATGTCGAACGGTGGAAGGCGAGCTTGCAGCAACCGCGCGTGCCGCAACCGGCCAGTGCCCCAAACCAGTAGGGAATCCGTGTGAGAATTCAAGCTTTGACCGCCGTCGTGGCGGTGCTGGCCCTGGCCGGGTGTGCCAGCGACCCGGCCCCCGTCGAGCAACTGCGCCTGACCGAGCAGGCCGTGGACCAGGCGCGTGCCGTGGGTGCCACCGATGAGGTGGATGAGATGAAACTGGCCAGCGACAAGCTCGCCAGCGCCCTGGCCGCCAACGGCAGCCAATCGTACCGCCAGGCCCGCCTGCTGGCCGAGCAGGCCGAACTGGACGCACGCCTGGCCGAGGCCCGGGTGCTCACCGAGAAGAGCCAGGAGCAGCTGACCCAGGTCAACACCCGTATCGTGCGCCTGCACAAGCAGCTGGGGGAAGTGCAATGAGCCTGTCTACACGCGTGGGCGGTGGCCTGATTGCCCTGGGTTGCCTGGGCCTGTTCGGTTGTGCCAGCCATGCCGGTGCGCCAGCGGTGACTTTGCAGCAGGCCAGCGCCAGCTTCCAGACGGTCAAGGACGATGCCGACGTGCTGCGTGCCGCGCCGCGCGACGTGATCCGCGCCGGCGAGTCGCTGTCGCGTGCCGAGCGCCTGGCCAACTACTGGGGCAGTGGCGACGACGTGGCGCAGTACGCCTACCTCAGCCAGCGCTACAGCGAGATCGCCCGCGAGCACACCCAACTGGTGCTGAACAAGGAAAAACTCGCCAAGCAGGACCTGGAGCGCCAGCGCCTGCAGCTGGCCCTGCGTGAGTCCAAGCTCAACAGCGTGCAGCAGCAGGGCAAGGCGCTTGAAGAGCAGTTCGTCAGCATGGCCACCACCGAGACCGACCGCGGCCTGGTGCTGACCCTGGGCGACGTGCTGTTCGACAGCGGCGAGGCGGACCTGAAGCCGTCGGCCAACCGCATGATTCTCAAGCTGGTGCAGTTCCTGCAACTCAACCCCAAGCGCGTGGTGCGCATCGAGGGCTACACCGACAACACTGGCGACAGCGACTTCAACCTGGGGCTGTCCAAGGACCGCGCGCAGACCGTGGCCGACACCCTGGTAGACCTGGGCATCGACGACAAGCGCATCCAGGTGCAGGGTTATGGCGACCAGTACCCCGTGGAAGCCAACGCGTCGGAGCGGGGCAGGGCGATGAACCGCCGTGTCGAGATCGTGTTCTCCGACGAGAAGGGCGTGCTCGGCGCCGCCCGCTGAACCACCCGTAGCAGCGGCCACAGGCCGCGTCCGGCCGCGCCGCGCCAGGTAAGGCGTGCGCGGTGAGGCTGGACGCGGCCTGTGGCCGCTGCTACGGGGGCATAATCCCCTCGCAATCGCGCAACTGTCCCCGTACACTTTTCAACTGTTCCGGTACTAAAATCAAAAAACCGCCTGATCAGTCGAGAAGCCCCGCATGACCAGTCTTCTGCTCTACCAGCGCATCGCTCAGCAACTGGCCGAGGATATACGCCGTGGCGTCTACCAGCCGGGGGAGCGGGTGCCGTCGGTGCGCAAGATGAGTTCGCAGCTCAACGTGAGCCATGCCACGGTGCTGCAGGCCTACGCCAACCTCGAGGATCAGGGGCTGATCCGCGCCCGGCCGCAGTCGGGCTACTACGTGCACCAGACCCCGGCGCTGACCGCGCCGACCCCGGACATCGCCCGCGTGGAGCGGCCGGGCCTGGTGACCCGGGCCAGCATCATCCAGCAGGTGCTGGTGGAGTCGCGCCGCGAAGGGGTGTTCCCGCTGGGGGCTGCCGTGCCCCACGTGGACTATTTGCCGGTGCGCGCCCTGCACCAGCAGATCGCCAAGGTCACGCGTTTCCATAGTCCGCGGGCGTTCAGCTACATGTTCAGCCCCGGTTTCGAGCCGCTGCGCCGGCAGGTGGCGATTCGTATGCGCGACGCCGGCGTGGTGGTCGACCCTTCCGAGGTGGTGATCACCCATGGCTGCGTGGATGCGCTGCAGATGTCCCTGCGCGTGCTGACCCGCCCCGGCGACCTGATCGCCGCCGAATCGCCTACCTATTATGGCCTGTTACAACTGGCTGACCTGCTGGGCCTGAAGGTCATCGAGATTCCCAGCGACCCCTCCACGGGTATCAGCCTGGAAGCCTTGCAGCTGGCGGCCAACCAGTGGTCGATCAAGTCCCTGGTGCTGACCCCGCGGCTGAGCAACCCGCTGGGCGGCACCATGCCCGAAGAGCGCATGAAGCAGCTGTTGCGCCTGGCCTCGGACTTCGATATCCAGATCGTCGAGGATGATATCTATGGCGAGCTGATGTTCGAGCAGGGCAAGACCAAGGCGCTCAAGGCCTACGACCGCCTGGGCCACGTGATCTACTGTTCCAGTTTCTCCAAGACCTTGTCGCCTGGCGTGCGCATCGGCTGGATGATCGCCGGCAAGTACCAGGCGGAAATCCAGCGGCTGCAGACCTTCACCACCCATTCGGCGTGCAGCGTGACGCAGATGGGCATCGCCAGCTACCTGGAAAACGGCGGTTACGACCGCCACCTGCGCTACATCCGCCATGAATACCGCAAGAACCTCAGCGCTTATCAGCTGGCCGTGCAGCAGTACTTCCCCGATGGCACGCAGATCACCCGGCCGCTGGGTGGCTTCATCCTCTGGGTGAGCCTGCCGGGGCGGGTCAATACCCAGGAATTGCACGTGCGGGCGCTGGAGCAGGGTATCAGCATTGCTCCCGGCCTGATCTTCAGCAACACCGAGCAATTCAACCACTGCATCCGCCTGAACTGCGGCATGCCGTGGAACAAGGAGGCGGAGCGGGCGCTGATGACCCTGGGCCTGCTGGCAGGGCAACTGTGCCAGGAGGTGGCGAGCGGCCAGTTTTACTAAGGATTTACGTTCTGTTACCGCTCGGGGACTTGCCAGCGAGCCCTCTAGCGGGGAGCATATAGCCTTGTGCTGCCATTTCTGCCTGTGTCTATGAATGCCTTGCGTTGTATCGGACTGCTTGTGCTGTGCCTGGGATCGGGCATGGCGTGTGCGCAATCGTTACCCTCCACCGAACCTTTTCCGTTGCTGGCCCAGGCGGACGGCGCGCACGCGGCCGTGAAGAAGGCGCCGGTGAAGAAGGCTGCGCCCGTGGTCAAGAAGCCGGTGGCCAAGGCCAAGCCGGTGAAGAAGCCGGTCGCCAGCAAGACCAAGGCACGCAAGGACGCCGATGCCGTGGCGGCCGACCTGCCCAAGGCGAAGCTGGACCTGTCCTTGCCCAAGGCCATGGTCAACACGCTGGAGCCTGCGAAGAAAACCGAGGCCCAGGCCCCAGCCAGGGATCAGGCGCTGCTGCCGTCCTATTTCGACGAAAAGAAAACCGAGGACTTCCAGCTCAACGGTCGCTTGCTCAGCAACGAACTGCAGCTGCAGCGGCGCAACGAAAACACCCGCGAAGTGGAAGGCGCGGCGCTGGATTTCCAATTCAAGCAGTAATCGGACGGGCGGTTGGCAGCATCGCCCTGTCGAAAATCCTTCCGGGCCAATTTCAAACGCCTGTTTAAGCGGTTACTATCCCCCTACACCCGATTCATTGCCTGACGTGAGGTTCGTGTCGTCATGATGTGCCGTGAAGGCTGTGGCGCCTGCTGCATAGCCCCTTCCATCTCTTCTCCCATTCCGGGCATGCCCAACGGCAAGCCTGCCGGCGAGCGCTGCGTGCAGCTCGATGCGCGCAACCTGTGCCAGCTGTTCGGCCGCCCGGAGCGCCCCGCGGTGTGTGGCGGGTTCCAGGCGGACCCGGAAGTGTGCGGCGAGACGGACGCCCAGGCGATACAGTTGCTGGGGTGGTGGGAGCAGATGACATCTGTAGCCTGACGGGCGGTGAGGGCGGTGTACCTTCTGGACTATAAGGAAAAATAATTATGGGTTCGCTGCATCGTTTGGCTGTTGTATGTGGATTGACGGCGCTGGTCGCCACCGCGGTGCATGCCGAGGACTGGCAGACGGCCAAGGACGAAGACGGTATCAAGGTGTCGCTGGCCGTGGTGCCGGGCTCCGATTACAAGGCTTACCGTGGCGTGACCACCATCAAGGCGTCGATCGCCAAGATTCGCGCCCTGCAGGAAGACGTGGCCGGCGCGTGTACCTGGACCCACGAGTGCAAGCTGCAGAAGCTGCTCAAGCACGAGGGTGACAAGGCCTGGACCTACACCCAGTTCAACACGCCGTGGCCGGTGACCCCGCGTGACTCGGTGCTGGAGATCACCACGGTGCAGGGCGCCGATGGCAGCCTGACCCGCAACCTGGAAGAGGTGCCGACCTACCTGCCGCCCGAGAAAGGCTTCGTGCGCGTGGCCCAGGTGCAGGGCTTCTGGAAACTGGTGCCCAAGGGTGCGGACAGTACCGAAGTGACCTACCAGGTGCACACCGAGCCGGGTGGTAGCGTGCCGTCGTTCGTGGCGAACAAGTTTGTGGTCGAGGCACCGTTCAATACGCTGAAAGAGCTGCGTACCAAGGCTGAGCAGTAAGGTTGCAGCTGCATCGGCATCACTGCAAACCGCTCTTGATCTTGATCCCGTGAGGCCTTTGATCTTGATTGTGTGCCCCATAAAGCGCCAGGGCCGACTGGAGGCGGCGAGCAAGCGGTCCGAGGCGGAGCCGAGGAAGACGGAACCGGAGACGCTTCTATTCCGGGCCGTCGTCCGCTTGATCGGCGCCGGAGGGAGGGGACCCGCAGCGAAGCGTAGGGACCAAGCAGGGGCAAGCCTTTTTTGCTTACTTTTTGTGGCGTTTGACAAAAAGTGAGCCGCCGTAAGGGCGGAAAGGTGATTGTGCATCACCCTTGATATTGGATATGTGCATGGCTTTCGAATCTCGCTTCTGACGGGACTGTCAGATATTTTGTGTACGAGCCGGTAACGGCCTGCCGTCAGGCAGGCCGTGCTCTTACCAGGTCGGCCTGATAAACCGATCACCGTACAGAATCGCGAATTGATTCATCGCACTCTTCCAATCCTGAGCCGCATTGCCCCAGTTTGCCGTGATATTTCGCAATCCCAGCCAGATAAGCTTCGTCGCCGCCTCGTCCGTAGGGAAGTGGCTTCGTGTCTTGATAATCTTGCGCAGCTGGGAGTTTATGCTCTCGATGGCGTTGGTGGTGTAGATCACCTTCCGTATGGCTGGTGGGAACACGAAGAACGGGATGACCCGGTCCCACGCCCGCCGCCAGGCTGCAACCACGGTGGGGTGTTGCTTGCCCCAAGGGCCGGCTTCAAAGTCGTTCAGCGCCTGCTCAGCTACCTCGGCGTTCAGCGCCTGGTAGATGGGTTTGAGCGCCTTGGTCAACTCGCGTCGCTTGTCCCAGGCCACGTAATCCAGGCTGTTGCGGATCAAGTGGACGATGCAGGTCTGCAGCGTCGTCTGCGGATAAACCGCCGCCAGCGCTTCTGGCATGCCCTTGAGCCCGTCGGTGACGGCGATCAGCACATCTTCCACGCCCCGCGTCTTGAGGTCGTTGAAGACCTTCATCCAGAACTTGGCGCCCTCGGTCGTCTCGATCCAGATACCCAGGATATCGCGGGTTCCGTCAGGCAAAACACCCAGCGCAAGGTAGACCGCCTTGTTGCGAACCAGTCCTTCTTCGCGGATTTTGACCCGCAGCGCATCGAAGAAAATAACCGGGTACATAGGCTCCAGGGGCCGCTGTTGCCACGCACCGATCTCAGCCATCACCTCGTCGGTTACCGAGCTGATGAAGTCAGGCGAAACGTCCGTGCCGTATTGCTCGGAGAGAAACGCACGGATTTCCCTGACCGTCATGCCACGGGCATACATGGCGATGATCTTGTCGTCGAAACCGGTGTAACGGCGCTCGTGCTTGGGAATCAGAATGGGGGCGAAAGTGCCGTCCCGGTCGCGCGGGATTTCCAGTCGGATGGGCCCATCACCGGTCAAGACCGTCTTGCCGGTTTTGCCGTTACGGTGATTGGTTTCATCCTCTGGGCGCTGCGCGCCCGGCGGATAGCCCAAGTGATGGCCGAGTTCGGCACTCAAAGCTCGTTCAATCAGGGCCTTCTTGAACGCCGCAGAGGCATCCTCGATAGCTTCGGCCGTCATTGGCCCGTCAACGAACTGCTCCAGCAGCTCTTTCGGGATTTTTGGTAGCTCGCGGAGCGGGGTTTTCTTTTTGGTTGGCATGCATGCACCTCTTACTCATGTTATGCCCGAACACAAAATTTCTGACACTCCCCTTCTGAGGGATTCGGACATATCCATTTTCGTGGTGCGACCACCGACTGTTTCGGCCTTACGCCGACTCACTTTTTTTCAGACGCCAAAAAAAGTAAGCAAAAAACGCTTGCCCCTGCTTGGGCCCTCCGCTGCGCTACGGGTCCCCTCCTTCCGGCGTCGCTCAACGGGCAGACTGATGTGGCCTAATTATCCCGGACACGCCCAAAGGAGCGGTAATCTACCGCTCAACCAAGAGGTGTTCGATGTCCCGACGTAATTTTTCGACAGAGTTCAGGCAAGAGGCAGCAGCCCTTGTTCTTGATAGTGGCTACACCACTCCAGAAGCCTGCAAAGCCATGGGCGTGGGCCCGACCGCACTGCGTCGGTGGGTGGAACAACTCCGCCAAGAGCGTTTTGGCATCACCCCTGAAACGGCCTCTGCCATGACGCCTGAACAACAGCAAATCCAGGCGCTGCAGGTAAAAATCCGCAAGCTCGAGCTGGAGAAGGAAATCTTAAAAAAGGCTACCGCTCTCTTGATGAACGATTCCCTCGATCGAAGGCTTTGATCGATGCGTTAAGTGAGCGTTTCTCGGTGACTGATTTGTGTCGTGTTTTTGGGATAAGCCGCAGCGGTTATTACGAGCATCTCAAGCGCCGCAATTGCCCCGATCCAGACCGGGAACGGCTGAAAACGTTGGCCACAGGGCTGCACGCCGAAAGTCGAGGCTCCATGGGCGCACGAGTATTGTCTGCGGCGCTCAAGGCCCAGGGCGAACAGGTGGGGCGTTTTTTGGCCGGGCGGTTAATGGCCGAGGCTGATTTGCGGAGCATTCAACGTCGGCCAAACCCTTATCGCCTGGCCACGGTGGAGGCAAAATTTGCACCCAATCTATTGGAGCGCCAGTTCGAAGTGTCGGCGCCCAATCGGGTTTGGTGTGGTGATATCACCTATATCTGGGCGGGGACGCATTGGCTCTATCTGGCGGCTGTCCTCGATCTGTATGCCCGGCGGATCGTGGGTTGGGCCATCTCCAAAAGCCCCGATTCGGCATTGGCGTGCAAGGCATTGGAGCTGGCTTATCAGGCCCGCGGAATGCCCGACAAGGTCATGTTTCATTCGGATCAAGGCTGTCAGTACAGCAGTGAGCTGTTTCGCGACAAGCTTGAAGGATTCGGGATGAGGCAAAGCATGAGCCGGCGTGGAAACTGCTGGGATAATGCACCGATGGAGCGTTTTTTCAGCAGCCTGAAGTCAGAATGGATACCCAAGAAAGGCTACCAGGACGAGGCGAAGGCCAGGCCGGATGTGCTTCGATACGTGATCCATCATTACAACCAGGTCCGGCTTCACAGCCATAACGAGTACCGCACGCCGGTGGAGCATGAAAGGCTGGCGGCGTAGCTCCTAAACAAATGTCCGGGATTGGTTGACCAGATCAGACGGCACCCGCTATAGAAGCCTGCGGGTTACCGTCTCTTCGGCCTGCGGCCTCGGCCCTTCGGGCAGCCCGTTGATCGACGCCTCCAGTCGGCCCTGGCGCTTTACGGGGCATACAATCAAGATCAAAAGCCAGATCAAGATCAAGATCAAGATCACAAGCAGATCACAAGCCAGATCAAGATCAGCAGCCAGGTCCAGGTTGCAGGCTGGATCTGGATCATTGGTGGATGGAAATAAAAAAGGCTGCCCGAGGGCAGCCTTTTTTTGCAGCTGGAAAACTTACTTGCGGTCTTCCAGCTTGCTCACGTCGCGCGAATCGTAGCCGGTGTACAGCTGGCGCGGGCGGCCGATCTTGTACGGGCTGGAGAGCATTTCCTTCCAGTGCGAGATCCAGCCCACGGTACGTGCCAGGGCGAAGATCACGGTGAACATGCTGGTTGGAATGCCGATCGCCTTGAGGATGATCCCCGAGTAGAAGTCGACGTTCGGGTACAGCGAGCGCTCGATGAAGTAAGGATCGGTAAGGGCGATCTCTTCCAGGCGCATGGCCAGTTCCAGCTGCGGGTCGTTCTTGATGCCCAGCTCTTTCAAGACTTCGTCGCAGGTCTGCTTCATCACGGTGGCGCGCGGGTCGCGGTTCTTGTAGACGCGGTGACCGAAGCCCATGAGCTTGAACGGATCGTTCTTGTCCTTGGCCTTGGCGATGAACTTGTCGATGTTGGACACATCGCCGATTTCATCGAGCATGGTCAGCACGGCTTCGTTCGCACCGCCGTGGGCAGGGCCCCACAGTGCGGCGATGCCGGCGGCGATACAGGCGAACGGGTTGGCACCCGACGAGCCTGCCAGGCGCACGGTGGACGTCGAGGCGTTCTGTTCGTGGTCGGCGTGCAGGATGAAGATGCGGTCCATGGCCTTGGCCAGGATTGGACTGATCGGTTTGATCTCGCACGGGGTGTTGAACATCATGTGCAGGAAGTTTTCCGCGTACGTCAGGTCGTTGCGCGGGTACATCATGGGTTGGCCCATGGAGTACTTGTACACCATCGCTGCCAGGGTCGGCATCTTGGCGACCAGGCGCACGGCGGAAATTTCGCGGTGCTGCGGGTTATTGATGTCCAGCGAGTCATGGTAGAACGCCGACAGGGCGCCAACCACGCCGCACATCACGGCCATCGGGTGGGCGTCGCGGCGGAAGCCGTTGAAGAAGGTCTTCAACTGCTCGTGCACCATGGTGTGGTTCTTCACGGTGCTGACGAACTGGGCCTTCTGCTCTGCCGTCGGCAGTTCGCCGTTGAGCAGCAGGTAGCAGGTTTCCAGGTAGTCGGATTTCTCGGCCAGCTGCTCGATCGGGTAGCCCCGGTGCAGCAGGATGCCGTTGTCACCATCGATGTAGGTGATCTTCGATTCGCACGAGGCGGTCGACATGAAACCAGGGTCGAAAGTGAAGCGGCCCGTGGAAGTCAGGCTTCGCACGTCGATAACATCGGGACCAACGGTGCCGGTTAAAATGGGCAGCTCGACGGGGGCTGCGCCCTCGATGATCAACTGCGCTTTTTTGTCAGCCATGTGGCCTCCTATTAATGCTTGAAATCATCAGACAGACCCCCCACGCAGGGCCCGCACCACTATAGTGAGATAAATCCGAATGTCAATTTGCTTAAAGTCAGGCTGTACAAGGCTTTTAGCGCGTTTTTTCATTGCTGATCCCTGCCATTTACGCCTTTTTTTCATATAGCGCAATCCGCCCTTTCGGGTAGGTCGGCGCGTTGTCATTAGTATCCTAACTGTCTATACTCGGCAGCCGACCGTCAGGGGCTTTTCAGCCCGTTTCCGCTGGCGTCGTCACTCCCTGGGTGGTGGGTACCTGACCAGTACACTTCCCGACAACTTGCCCTGCTTGCTAGGGGCTCTTCAGTGTGAAAAAAAGCCGTGAATAGCCAACGACCTGTAAACCTAGACCTAAGGACCATCAAACTCCCCATAACCGGCGTAACGTCGTTCCTTCATCGCGTATCGGGCATCATCCTGTTCCTGGGTATCGGCTTCATGCTTTATGCATTGGGCAAATCCCTGGGTTCGGAAGAAGGCTTCGCGTCCGTGAAGGACACCTTGACCAGCCCCCTGGCCAAGTTCGTTGCATGGGGTCTTTTGTCCTCCCTGCTGTATCACCTGGTGGCCGGTGTGCGCCATCTGATCATGGATGCCGGTATTGGTGAGACGCTGGAAGGCGGTCGCCGTGGCTCCAAAATCATCATCGCCGTTTCCGTGGTGCTGATCGTTCTGGCAGGAGTTTGGATATGGTAACCAGCGTTACGAATCTTTCGCGTTCGGGCCTCTACGACTGGATGGCACAGCGTGTGTCGGCGGTTGTCCTCGCGGCTTATTTCATTTTCCTGATCGGATACCTCGTTGCGCATCCGGGCATTGGTTTCGACCAATGGCATGCGCTGTTCTCCCACAACGCCATGCGCATCTTCAGCCTGTTGGCGCTGGTGGCCCTCAGTGCTCACGCCTGGGTCGGCATGTGGACCATCGCCACCGACTACCTGACGCCAATGGCGCTGGGCAAGGCGGCGACGGCAGTGCGTTTCCTGTTCCAGGCAGTATGCGGCGTAGCAATGTTCGCGTACTTCGTCTGGGGTGTGCAGATTCTTTGGGGTATCTGATTCATGGCTAGCATCAATTCAATGACTTTCGACGCCATCATCATCGGTGGTGGTGGCGCCGGCATGCGCGCTGCGCTGCAACTGGCACAGGGCGGTCACAAGACTGCCGTGGTCACCAAGGTGTTCCCGACCCGTTCGCACACTGTATCGGCCCAGGGTGGCATCACCTGCGCCATCGCCTCGGCCGACCCGAACGATGACTGGCGCTGGCACATGTACGATACCGTCAAGGGTTCCGACTACATCGGTGACCAGGACGCTATCGAATACATGTGTTCCGTAGGTCCGGAAGCCGTGTTCGAACTGGAACACATGGGTCTGCCGTTCTCCCGTACCGAGCAGGGCCGCATCTACCAGCGTCCGTTCGGTGGCCAGTCCAAGGACTTCGGTAAAGGTGGCCAGGCCGCCCGTACCTGCGCCGCTGCCGACCGTACTGGTCACGCGCTGCTGCACACCCTGTACCAGGCCAACCTGAAGGCCGGTACCGTATTCCTGAACGAATACTACGCCGTTGATCTGGTGAAGAACTCCGACGGCCAGTTCGTCGGCGTGATCGCCATCTGCATCGAAACCGGTGAAACCTCGTACATCCGCGCTGATGCGACCGTACTGGCTACCGGCGGTGCGGGCCGTATCTACTCGTCCACCACCAACGCCCTGATCAACACCGGCGACGGCGTGGGCATGGCCCTGCGTGCCGGCGTGCCGGTACAGGACATCGAGATGTGGCAGTTCCACCCGACCGGCATCGCCGGCGCCGGTGTACTGGTTACCGAAGGTTGCCGTGGTGAAGGTGGTTACCTGATCAACAAGCACGGCGAGCGTTTCATGGAGCGTTATGCGCCGAACGCGAAGGACCTGGCTGGTCGTGACGTGGTTGCCCGCTCGATGGTTAAAGAAATCATCGCCGGCAACGGTTGCGGTCCTGACGGCGACCACGTGATGCTGAAGCTCGACCACCTGGGCGAGGAAGTGCTGCACAGCCGCCTGCCTGGCATCTGCGAACTGTCGAAGACCTTCGCCCACGTTGACCCGGTCGTCGCGCCAGTTCCTGTGGTTCCAACCTGCCACTACATGATGGGCGGCATCGCCACCAACATTCATGGCCAGGCCATCACCCAGGACGCCGAAGGCAACGACACCATCATCCCTGGCCTGTTCGCAGTGGGTGAAGTGGCGTGCGTATCGGTGCACGGTGCCAACCGCCTGGGCGGCAACTCGCTGCTCGACCTGGTGGTGTTCGGTCGCGCCGCCGGCCTGCACCTGGAGCAGGCCCTGAGCGAAGGCGTGGAATACAGCCGCGCCAGCGACACCGACATCGAAGTGGCCCTGGCTCGCCTGAACGGCCTGAACACCCGTACCACCGGCGAAGACGTCGCTACCCTGCGCAAAGAACTGCAGCAGTGCATGCAGAACTACTTCGGCGTGTTCCGTACCGGCGAATACATGCAGAAGGGCATCGCCCAGCTGGCGACCCTGCGCGAGCGTATCGCCAACGTCAAGATCAACGACAAGAGCCAAGGCTTCAACACCGCTCGAATCGAAGCCCTTGAGCTGCAGAACCTGCTGGAAGTGGCCGAAGCCACCGCGATCGCCGCAGAGCATCGCAAAGAGTCCCGCGGCGCCCACGCCCGTGAAGACTACGAAGACCGCGACGATGAAAACTGGCTGTGCCACACCCTGTACTTCCCGGGTGAGAAGCGCGTTGCCAAGCGTGCTGTCAACTTCTCGCCGAAAACCGTTCCGACTTTCGAACCTAAAGTCCGGACTTACTAAGGGTGGCCGCCATGTTGCAAGTCAGTGTTTACCGCTACAACCCCGACGTGGATACCGCGCCGTCCATGCAGACCTTCCAGGTCGACACCGGCGGCAAGGACCTGATGGTCCTGGACGTGCTGGCGTTGATCAAGGAGCAGGACGAGGGTTTCTCGTACCGTCGCTCCTGCCGTGAGGGTGTTTGCGGCTCCGACGGCATGAACATCAACGGCAAGAACGGCCTGGCGTGCATCACGCCGCTGTCCGCTGTCGTAAAAGGTAACAAGTTGGTCATCCGTCCACTGCCAGGTCTGCCGGTAATCCGTGACCTGGTCGTCGATATGAGCATCTTCTACAAGCAGTACGAGAAGGTGAAGCCTTTCCTGCAGAACGACACGCCGGCCCCGGCCATCGAGCGTCTGCAGTCGCCGGAAGAGCGCGAGAAGCTGGACGGTCTGTACGAGTGCATCCTGTGCGCTTGCTGCTCGACTTCCTGCCCGTCCTTCTGGTGGAACCCGGACAAGTTCCTGGGCCCTGCTGCGCTGCTGCAAGCCTACCGTTTCCTGGCTGACAGCCGTGACACCAAGACCAATGAGCGTCTGGCGTCCCTGGATGACCCGTTCAGCGTGTTCCGCTGCCGGGGCATCATGAACTGCGTGAACGTTTGCCCCAAGGGTCTGAACCCTACCAAGGCGATCGGCCACGTACGTAACATGCTGCTGCAAAGCGGCGTTTGATACTGATACACCTGCTGTAACGTAAAGCGCCAGGGTGCGGGTCTTCTTCAGCCCGTACCCTGGTAACAACCAGAGCGTGGCCCACAAGGCCTTCGCTTTTAATTTTGAAGCAATGAGACCAGCAGGGGCATCCGGGCTGGTACCCGGACTACTTGCGTGATTTCTCGGTGGCTTGTTGTAGTCGCTGCACTCGGACTTATTCAAGCTTGCTGTGGCGTCAACGCCGGTGGAGTCCCCAAACGAGGGTGACCAAGCATGCAAGAAAGCGTGATGCAGCGCATGTGGAGCAGTGCCTACCTTTCCGGTGGTAACGCTGCCTATGTGGAAGAGCTCTACGAACTCTACCTGCACGACCCTAACGCTGTGCCAGAAGAGTGGCGCACCTACTTCCAGAAGCTGCCTGCCGATGGCGGCGCAGCTACCGATGTTTCGCACTCGACAATTCGCGATCATTTCGTGCTGCTGGCCAAAAACCAGCGCCGCGCCCAACCGGTTTCCGCCGGAAGCGTGAGCAGCGAGCACGAGAAGAAGCAAGTTGAAGTGCTGCGATTGATCCAGGCCTACCGCATGCGCGGCCATCAGGCGGCCCAGCTGGACCCGCTGGGGCTGTGGCAGCGACCTGCACCGGCAGACCTGTCAATCAATCATTACGGCATGACCAATGCCGATCTCGATACAACCTTCCGTGCCGGCGACCTGTTCATCGGCAAGGAGGAAGCGAGCCTACGTGAAATTCTCGAAGCGTTGCAGCAGACATATTGTCGCACCATCGGTTCGGAGTTCACTCACATCGTCGATTCCGAGCAACGCCAGTGGTTCCAGCAGCGTCTGGAAAGCGTGCGCGGCCGTCCGGTGTTCTCCGCTGACGTGAAGGGCCACGTGCTCGAGCGCGTTACCGCGGCAGAGGGCCTGGAGAAGTACCTGGGCACCAAGTACCCGGGCACCAAGCGCTTCGGTCTGGAAGGCGGCGAGAGCCTGATTCCGATGCTCGACGAGATGATCCAGCGTTCCGGTTCCTACGGCACCAAGGAAGTGGTCATCGGCATGGCCCACCGTGGCCGCCTGAACGTGCTGGTGAACACCTTCGGCAAGAACCCGCGCGAGCTGTTCGACGAGTTCGAAGGCAAGAAGAAGGTCGAGCTGGGCTCCGGTGACGTGAAGTACCACCAGGGCTTCTCGTCCAACGTGATGACCCCGGGCGGCGAAGTGCACCTGGCCATGGCGTTCAACCCGTCCCACCTGGAGATCGTATCGCCAGTGGTCGAGGGTTCCGTGCGCGCCCGCCAGGACCGCCGCAACGACGCGGTCGGCGACAAGGTGCTGCCGATTTCCATCCACGGTGACGCTGCGTTCGCAGGCCAGGGCGTGGTCATGGAAACCTTCCAGATGTCGCAGACCCGCGGTTTCAAGACCGGCGGCACCGTGCACATCGTGATCAACAACCAGGTCGGCTTCACCATCAGCAACCCGCGCGACTCGCGTTCCACCGAGTACGCCACCGACGTTGCCAAGATGATCCAGGCGCCGATCCTGCACGTGAACGGCGATGACCCGGAAGCGGTGCTGTTCGTCACCCAGCTTGCCGTCGACTACCGCATGCAGTTCAAGCGCGACATCGTCATCGACCTGGTGTGCTACCGCCGTCGCGGCCACAACGAGGCCGACGAGCCAAGCGGCACCCAGCCGCTGATGTACCAGCAGATCGCCAAGCAGCGCACCACTCGCGAACTGTACGCCGAGCGCCTGATCCAGGGCGGCAGCCTCAACGCCGACGCCGTGCAGGCCCAGGTGGACGAGTACCGCAACGCGCTGGACAACGGCCTGCACGTGGTGAAAAGCCTGGTCAAGGAACCGAACAAGGAACTGTTCGTGGACTGGCGCCCGTACCTGGGCCACGCCTGGACTGCGCGCCACGACACCCGCTTCGACCTCAAGACCCTGCAGGAACTGTCCGCCAAGCTGCTGGAAATTCCGGAAGGCTTCGTGGTGCAGCGCCAGGTCGCGAAGATCTACGAAGACCGCCAGAAGATGCAGGCCGGTGGCTTGCCGATCAACTGGGGCTACGCCGAAACCATGGCCTACGCCACCCTGGCCTTCGAAGGCCACCCGGTGCGCATGACCGGCCAGGACATCGGTCGCGGCACGTTCTCGCACCGTCACGCGGTCCTGCACAACCAGAAGGATGCTTCCACCTATATCCCTCTGCAGAACCTGTACGCCGGCCAGCCACGTTTCGACCTGTACGATTCGTTCCTGTCCGAAGAAGCGGTACTGGCGTTCGAATACGGCTACTCCACCACCATGCCTAACGCGCTGGTGATCTGGGAAGCCCAGTTCGGTGACTTCGCCAACGGTGCCCAGGTAGTGATCGACCAGTTCATCACCAGCGGCGAGCACAAGTGGGGTCGCCTGTGCGGTCTGACCATGCTGCTGCCACACGGTTATGAAGGGCAGGGCCCGGAGCACTCCTCCGCGCGTCTGGAGCGTTACCTGCAGCTGTGCGCCGAGCACAACATCCAGGTGTGCGTGCCGACGACCCCTGCACAGATCTACCACCTGCTGCGTCGCCAGGTCATCCGTCCGCTGCGCAAGCCGCTGGTGGTCCTGACGCCGAAGTCGCTGCTGCGTCACAAGCTGGCGGTCTCGACCCTGGAAGACCTGGCCGAAGGCTCCTTCCAGACCGTTATCCCGGAAGTCGACGCCATCGAGCCGGCCAAGGTCAAGCGCCTGGTGCTGTGCAGCGGCAAGGTCTACTACGACCTGCTGGAAAAACGTCGTGCCGAAGGCCGTGATGACATCGCGATCGTGCGTCTGGAGCAACTGTACCCGTTCCCTGAAGACGACCTGATGGAGACGCTCGCCCCGTACACCAACCTCGAGAACGTGGTGTGGTGCCAGGAAGAGCCGATGAACCAGGGCGCCTGGTACAGCAGCCAGCACCACATGCGTCGCAGCTTCAGCAACCACAAGAAGGGCCTGGTCCTGGAATACGCCGGTCGCGATGCTTCGGCCGCGCCAGCCTGTGGTTACGCTTCGATGCACGCCGAGCAGCAGGAAAAACTGCTGCAAGACGCATTCACCGTTTGATGCCATCGCGCACAAGAAACCGAATTTAAGGAACCACTGATAATGGCTATCGAGATCAAAGCCCCTACTTTCCCGGAATCGGTTGCCGATGGCACCGTTGCCACCTGGCACAAGCAACCGGGCGAAGCCGTCAAGCGCGACGAGCTGATTGTCGACATCGAGACCGACAAAGTAGTGCTGGAAGTACTCGCCACCGCTGACGGCGTCCTGGGCGCCATCGTCAAGGGCGAGGGCGAAACCGTCCTGTCCGACGAAGTCCTGGGCTCCATCGTTGAAGGCGGCGCCGCTGCCGCCGCTCCAGCTGCCGCGCCTGCCGCTGCCGCTGCTGCCGCTGCTGCACCTGCTGCTGCCGCCGCTGGCGACGAAGACGCCATCGGCGCGCCGGCTGCGCGCAAGCTGGCCGAAGAAAACGGCATTGCCCTGAGCAGCATCAAGGGCACTGGCAAGGACGGCCGCGTGACCAAGGAAGACGTGGTTGCTGCCATCGAAGCCAAGAAGTCCGCACCTGCTGCCGCCCCGGCTGCCAAGCCTGCCGCTGCCGCTGCTGCCGCCCCTGTGCTGGCCGCCGGTGACCGCGTTGAAAAACGCGTGCCGATGACCCGCCTGCGCGCCAAGGTTGCCGAGCGCCTGGTCGAAGCCCAGTCGAACATGGCCATGCTGACCACTTTCAACGAAGTCGACATGACTGAGGTCATGGCCCTGCGTTCGAAGTACAAGGACCTGTTCGAGAAGTCCCACAACGGCGTGCGCCTGGGCTTCATGTCGTTCTTCGTCAAGGCTGCCACCGAAGCGCTGAAGCGCTTCCCTGCGGTCAACGCCTCGATCGACGGCGCCGACATCGTCTACCACGGCTACGCTGACGTCGGCGTTGCCGTGTCCAGCGACCGCGGCCTGGTCGTGCCAGTACTGCGCAACGCCGAGCTGATGAGCCTGGCCGAAATCGAAGGCGGCATCGCCACCTTCGGCAAGAAGGCGCGCGACGGCAAGCTGTCGATGGAAGAAATGACTGGTGGTACCTTCACCATCACCAACGGCGGTACCTTCGGTTCGATGATGTCGACCCCGATCGTCAACCCGCCACAGGCCGCTATCCTGGGCATGCACAACATCATCCAGCGCCCGATGGCCGTCAACGGTCAGGTCGTGATCCGTCCGATGATGTACCTGGCGCTGTCCTACGATCACCGCCTGATCGACGGTAAAGAAGCCGTTACCTTCCTGGTGACCATCAAGAACCTGCTCGAAGATCCGGCTCGTCTGCTGCTGGACATCTGACAAAGCAGCCGAAAGCTGTAAGCTACGAGCCTCAAGCCGTCCGCGGCGGGGCTCTGGCCTGCAGCTTGCGGCTTGAAGCTTGAAGCTAATAGGAAGCTATTTATGACTCAGAAATTCGACGTGGTAGTGATTGGTGCGGGCCCTGGCGGCTACGTGGCCGCCATCAAGGCAGCACAGCTCGGTCTTTCGACTGCCTGCATCGAGAAGTACACCGACAAGGAAGGCAAACTGGCCCTGGGCGGTACCTGCCTGAACGTCGGCTGCATTCCTTCCAAGGCGCTGCTGGACAGCTCCTGGAAATTCCACGAAGCCCAGGACGGTTTCGCCATCCACGGTATCAGCCACAGCGGCGTGACCATGGACGTGCCAGCGATGGTCGGCCGCAAGGCCAACATCGTCAAGGGCCTGACCTCCGGCGTTGCCACCCTGTTCAAGGCCAACGGCGTCACTTCGATCCAGGGCCACGGCAAGCTGCTGGCTGGCAAGAAAGTCGAAGTCACCAAGCCTGACGGCACCACCGAAGTCATCGAAGCCGAGAACGTCATCCTGGCCTCCGGTTCGCGTCCGATCGACATTCCGCCGGCTCCGGTCGACAACAAGGTCATCGTCGACTCCACCGGCGCCCTGGAATTCCAGGCCGTGCCAAAACGCCTGGGCGTGATCGGCGCTGGCGTCATCGGCCTGGAGCTGGGTTCGGTATGGTCGCGCCTCGGCGCCCAGGTGACCGTGCTGGAAGCCCTGGACACCTTCCTGATGGCCGCTGACACCGCCGTCTCGAAAGAAGCCTACAAGACGCTGACCAAGCAAGGCCTGGACATCAAGCTGGGCGCGCGCGTCACCGGCTCCAAGGTCAACGGCGAAGAAGTCGTGGTCACCTACACCGACGCCAACGGCGAACAGAACATCACCTTCGACAAGCTGATCGTTGCCGTGGGCCGTCGCCCAGTGACCACCGACCTGCTGGCCGCCGACAGCGGCGTGAACATCGACGAGCGCGGCTTCATCTTCGTCGACGATCACTGCACCACCAGCGTGCCTGGCGTCTACGCCATCGGTGACGTGGTGCGTGGCATGATGCTGGCCCACAAGGCCTCGGAAGAGGGCATCATGGTCGTCGAGCGCATCAAGGGCCACAAGACCCAGATGAACTACGACCTGATCCCATCGGTTATCTACACCCACCCGGAAATTGCATGGGTCGGTAAAACCGAACAGGCCTTGAAGGCTGAAGGCGTTGAAGTTAACGTGGGCACCTTCCCGTTCGCCGCCAGTGGCCGTGCCATGGCAGCAAACGATACCGGCGGTTTTGTAAAAGTTATCGCTGATGCCAAGACTGACCGCGTGCTGGGTGTCCATGTAATTGGCCCAAGCGCCGCAGAACTGGTTCAGCAGGGCGCGATCGGCATGGAATTCGGCACTAGCGCCGAAGACCTCGGGATGATGGTTTTCTCCCACCCGACCCTGTCCGAAGCACTGCATGAAGCAGCGCTGGCCGTGAATGGCGGTGCCATCCACGTTGCCAACCGTAAAAAGCGTTAAGTGAAACAATAAGAAACCACGACGGGCCGCCCGTCGTGAGTCTTGCGTGCACGACTCACCGCGGAAAGTTCGTCGGACTCACCCCGCAGGCCAACAGGGACCACGCATCCTTGAAAGCCTGCGAGCAGCAGTCACAGGTGGCGCGGCACTCCACAGAGAGCGCAGCGCCGAAGCGCAGTACCTAACGAAGACGGTAATAAGCATGAATCTTCACGAGTATCAGGGTAAGCAGCTGTTCGCTGAATACGGCCTGCCAGTATCCAAGGGTTACGCGGTAGACACCCCGGAAGAAGCTGCAGCAGCTTGCGAAAAAATCGGCGGGACTGAATGGGTCGTCAAGGCTCAGGTCCACGCGGGTGGTCGCGGTAAAGCGGGCGGCGTAAAGCTGGTTCGCAGCAAAGAAGACGCCAAGGCCTTCGCACAGCAGTGGCTGGGCAAGCGCCTGGTGACTTACCAGACTGACGCCAATGGCCAGCCTGTTACCAAGATCCTGGTTGAATCCTGCACCGATATCGCCAAAGAGCTGTATCTGGGCGCAGTAGTCGACCGCTCCAGCCGTCGTATCGTGTTCATGGCTTCCACCGAAGGTGGCGTGGACATCGAGAAGATCGCTCACGACACTCCTGAAAAGATTCTGAAAGCTACCATCGACCCACTGGTCGGCGCACAGCCGTTCCAGGGTCGCGACCTGGCGTTCCAGCTGGGTCTGGAAGGCAAGCAGGTTGCCCAGTTCGCCAAGATCTTCGTTGGCCTGGCCAAGCTGTTCCAGGACCACGACCTGGCCCTGCTGGAAGTCAACCCGCTGGTGATCAAGGCCGACGGCGACCTGCACTGCCTCGATGCCAAGATCAACATCGACGCCAACGCCATGTACCGTCAGCCCAAGCTGAAGACGTTCCATGACCCGTCGCAAGACGACGCCCGTGAAGCCCACGCTGCCAAGTTCGAACTGAACTACGTGGCACTGGAAGGCAACATCGGCTGCATGGTCAACGGTGCCGGCCTGGCCATGGGTACCATGGACATCGTCAACCTGCACGGCGGCAAGCCTGCCAACTTCCTGGACGTGGGCGGCGGCGCTACCAAAGAGCGCGTGACCGAAGCGTTCAAGATCATTCTGTCCGACTCCAACGTCGCCGCAGTACTGGTCAACATCTTCGGCGGCATCGTTCGCTGCGACATGATTGCCGAAGGCATCATCGGCGCCGTGAAAGAAGTCGGCGTGAAAATCCCGGTCGTTGTGCGCCTTGAAGGCAACAACGCTGACCTGGGCGCCAAAGTACTGGCAGAAAGCGGTCTGAACATCATCGCTGCCACCAGCCTGACCGACGCTGCTCAACAAGTCGTTAAAGCTGCGGAGGGCAAGTAATGAGCGTCCTGATCAATAAAGATACCAAAGTCATCTGCCAGGGCTTCACCGGCTCGCAGGGTACTTTCCACTCCGAACAAGCCATCGCCTACGGCACCAAGATGGTTGGCGGCGTGACCCCAGGCAAGGGTGGTACCACCCACCTGAACCTGCCAGTGTTCAACACCGTTGCCGAGGCTGTAAAAGCCACCGGCGCCACCGCCAGCGTGATCTACGTACCGGCTCCGTTCTGCAAGGACTCCATCCTTGAAGCGGCGTTCGGCGGCATCAAGCTGATCATCTGCATCACCGAAGGCATTCCTACCCTGGACATGCTGGATGCCAAGGTCAAGTGCGACGAGCTGGGTGTTACCCTGATCGGCCCGAACTGCCCAGGCGTCATCACTCCGGGCGAGTGCAAGATCGGCATCATGCCAGGTCACATCCACTTGCCAGGCAAGGTAGGCATCGTGTCGCGTTCCGGCACCCTGACCTACGAAGCCGTGAAGCAGACCACCGACGCCGGCTTCGGCCAGTCGACCTGCGTCGGCATCGGCGGTGACCCGATCCCGGGCTCCAACTTCATCGACATCCTGAAGCTGTTCCAGGAAGACCCGAAGACCGAGGCGATCGTGATGATCGGCGAGATCGGCGGTTCGGCTGAAGAAGAAGCGGCTGCCTACATCAAGGCCAACGTGACCAAGCCGGTCGTGTCCTACATCGCTGGTGTGACTGCCCCTCCAGGCAAGCGCATGGGCCACGCAGGCGCAATCATCTCCGGCGGCAAGGGCACTGCAGACGAGAAGTTCGCTGCCCTGCAAGACGCCGGCGTGAAAACCGTGCGTTCGCTGGCTGACATCGGCAAGGCCCTGGCCGAGCTGACTGGCTGGGAAATCAAGAAGGCCTGAGCCTTCGTTGATTAGCTGAGCCAACAAAGGCCACCTACGGGTGGCCTTTGTCGTTTTCGGAGGTGGAAAGGTGAAACGTTTCGCCTGACGAAATCGGCAAAAAATGTCCCCCGTGCGACATTACCGCGCGTTCATCGGACAGTACGTGCAATAACAGTGCGTTTATCGCCCGAATCCGATACGCTAGCCGCCATCTCTGCGATTTGCCCCCAAAAGGGGTAGCCGCACGCTGTAAGGGCCTTGGCTTATCCAGCCTGGCCGCATTTCCCTGACCCATGGGAGATCCCTCTCTAAATTCCGATTCAGTAGTGTGGATTCCTTAATGAAAGTGTTGAAAGGCCAGGACATCCTGGCACTTGGTTTCATGACGTTCGCGTTGTTCGTAGGTGCTGGCAACATCATCTTCCCACCGATCGTCGGCCTGCAGGCCGGCCCTCACGCGTGGATGGCGGCCTTTGGCTTCCTGATCACCGCCGTGGGCCTGCCCGTGGTGACCGTGGTCGCCCTGGCGAAAGTCGGCGGCGGCATGGACGCGCTCAGCAGCCCCATCGGCAAGGTCGCCGGCGGCCTGCTGGCGGCTGTCGCGTACCTGGCCGTGGGCCCGCTGTTCGCCACCCCACGTACGGCCACCGTGTCGTTCGAAGTGGGCCTGGCGCCCCTGACCGGCGACAGCCCGACCGCGCTGTTCTGCTACAGCCTGGTGTACTTCATCGTGGTGCTGGCGGTGTCGATGTACCCTGGCAAGCTGCTCGATACCGTGGGCCGCTTCCTGGCACCGCTGAAAATCATCGCCCTGGCCGCGCTCGGCATTGCCGCGTTCATGCTGCCTGCCGGCCCCGTGGGTGACGCGCAACCGGCCTACCAGGCCGCGCCGTTCTCCAATGGCTTCATCAACGGCTACCTGACCATGGACACCCTGGGTGCCCTGGTCTTCGGCATCGTCATCGTCAACGCCATCCGCTCGCGCGGCGTCGAGTCGCCGAAGCTGATCACCCGCTACGCCATCATCGCCGGCCTGATCGCCGGTGTCGGCCTGGCGCTGGTGTACGTCAGCCTGTTCCGCCTGGGTGAAGGCAGCCACATCATCGCGGCCGACGCCACCAACGGCGCCATGGTCCTGCACGCCTACGTGCAGCACACCTTCGGCTCCCTGGGCAGCGGTTTCCTTGCCGTGCTGATCTCCCTGGCGTGCCTGGTGACTGCCGTGGGCCTGACCTGCGCCTGTGCCGAGTACTTCAGCAAGTGCCTGCCGCTGTCGTACAAGACCCTGGTGGTGCTGCTGGCCGGCTTCTCGCTGCTGGTGTCGAACCTGGGCCTGACCAAGCTGATTGCCTTCTCGATCCCGGTGCTGACCGCCATCTACCCGCCGTGCATCGCGCTGGTGGCGTTGAGCTTCTGCAAGGAGTTCTTCAGCTCGCCGACTCGCGTGTTCGCGCCGGTGATGGGTGTGTCGCTGCTGTTCGGCCTGGTTGATGCCCTCAAGGGCGCCGGTTTCACCGAATGGCTGCCGGCCTCCCTGGCCAACCTGCCGCTGAGCGACCAGGGCCTGGCGTGGCTGGTACCTTCGGTGGTCACCCTGGTGGCTGCCGTGGCCTACGACCGCGTGATGGGCAAAGCCCGCGAAGCGGTTGCCTGACACCCGGTAGCAAACCTTTGCCGGCGGCCACAAGCCGCCAAGGCAATATCGAAATGCCCTGCATCGACGGATGCAGGGCATTTTTTATGCCTGGCCGAAAAACACCCGTAGCAGCAACTGTCTTGAAGCGGCGTCGTCTGCATCGCGACTAAAGTCGGCTCCTACGCCGTACGTGGTAGGAGCCGGCCTTGGCCGCGATGCAGGCGACGCGATCGACGAGGAAACGGTGGTGGTCGCGGACGCAGCCTTCGGCAGCTACATCCTGTGGGAGCTGGCTTGCCAGCGAGCTGTTGGGGCCATAAAAGCTCGCTGGCAAGCCAGCTCCCACAAGACAGTGCGGCTACGCGGATACGGGGGGCGTGCTATACCCCTTGGGCGAACCCCAACGAGGAACACCCCCATGAGCATCCCGTTCTGGTGCATTTTCATTGCCGCGCTGTTGATCTACATCGCCCGTATCCCCGTGGCCAAGGCCATGAAAGAGCAGGGCGGCTACGACAACCACAACCCCCGCGCCCAGCAGGCGCGCCTCACCGGCCTGGGCGCGCGGGCGGTGGCGGCGCACCAGAACAGCTTCGAAGCCTTCATTCTGTTTGCGGTAGGCGTGCTGATGGCGCACACCACCCAGACGCAGGGCTGGTTCGTCGACCTGCTGGCCATCGTCTTCATCATTACGCGGGTTATTTACCTGTACCTGTACCTCAACGACAGGGCGTCGTTGCGTTCGCTGGTATGGATGGTGGGGGTGGTGTGTTCATTGTTGTTGATGCTGACGCCGGTTTATCGTTATTGGGTGTTATCCACGCTGCAATAAAGTTCAATGTCCGGAAACAAAAAAGCCCGGCAATCGGCCGGGCTTTATTGTATGCGTCAACCGCCAATCAGTTCTTGGCAGGTTCGCTCGGGGTAGTGGCCTGAGGCGCTGGAGTCTGCACGTTGGAAGCACCGTCGGAGTTCTCCTTGGCGCGTTCCTGGTTGGCTTCGTCGTTGGATTTGGCAGCTTCGGCGTTTTCTTTAGCGGCGTCGTTCATTTTATCCTGAGCGTCGTCCATCTTCTGTTGTGCTTGTTCGGCGTGTTGCTGCGCATCCTGGGCTTTGTCCTCGGATTTTTTATCGCAAGCAGCCAGGCCCAGGGAAGCGGCCAGCATCAGGGCATAAGCTAAAGTTTTACGCATGGGGTGTTTCTCCTTATTGAAGATATCTACTTTCCCTTCGAACGCGGCCCGGCAACTTAAGTTCCGTGGCAGTGCACGATATATAAGTGTTGGATCCATATAGACTTTTTGTTCACGGTGTGCTGTTTCGAAAAACAATAACCAAGGCCTCAGCCATGACCGATTCACCGTTGTTACAGCAAGCCCGGCGGTTCATCAGTGCGTTGCCGCATTGCCAGATCATTGGCCTGAGTATCAGTGCCATTGATCAGCAGGGCGTCACCTTGGTGCTGCCTTATTCGCCGGCCATTGTCGGCAACCCGCAGACGGGGGTTATCCATGGCGGTGCGGTGACAACCCTGATGGACACCACGTGCGGCATTGCCACCCTGTGCGTGCTGCCGCAGTTCGAGGTGTGCCCGACCTTGGACCTGCGCATCGACTACATTCACCCCGCCCAGGCGCACAAGGCCATCTACGGCCATGCCCAGTGCTACCGGGTGACGCGCGATGTGATCTTCACCAGGGGCTTTGCCTACCAGGACAGCGCCGATGAACCGATCGCCCAGGTGGTGGGCACCTTCATGCGCCTGGGCAAGGGCGTGAAGGGCAGCGCCGCCTTCGCCGGTGCCCTGGGAGGCCAGCCATGATCGACCATGCCCTGCGCGAACGGCTGCGCGTGGCCCACGCCGACAATGACTACGCGCCGCTGCTGGCGTTGATTCCCTACGCGACGCTGATCGGCATCCAGTGCCGGCGCGAGGAGGAGGGCGTGCTGTTCATCTTGCCGGCCAACCGCGGCAATATTGGTAACCCGTTGTTGCCGGCGATTCACGGCGGCGTGATCGCCGGCTTCATGGAACTGGCGGCGGCGCTGCAGCTGATCCTGTTCACCGAGACCGGGCAGGTGCCGAAGATCATCGACTTTTCCATTGATTACCTGCGCGCCGGGCTGTTCCGCGACACCTTCGCGCGCTGCCAGTTGTGGCGCCAGGGGCGGCGCGTTACCAACGTGGCCATCACTGCCTGGCAGGCCGACCCGGCCGAGCCCATCGCCACCGCGCGGGCGCATTTCAAGATTGATGAAAGTCCTGCCCCTTGAAATCACCGGGGCTGCCCCCATCTGATTGTCATCCCGCCGCAAATGCGCTTGAGCCCGCGGCCTGTGCCATCTGATTGGAGTTTGATGACCATGAGTGTGGAAACTCAAAAAGAAACCCTGGGCTTCCAGACCGAGGTGAAGCAGCTGCTGCACCTCATGATCCATTCGCTGTATTCCAACAAGGAAATTTTCCTTCGCGAATTGATCTCCAACGCATCCGACGCTGTCGACAAACTGCGCTTCGAAGCGCTGTCCAAGCCCGACCTGCTGGAAGGCGGCGCCGAGCTGAAAATCCGCGTGAGCTTCGACAAGGCGGCCAACACCGTCACCCTCGAAGACAACGGCATCGGCATGAACCGTGACGACGTGATCACCCACCTGGGTACCATCGCCAAGTCCGGCACCGCCGACTTCATGAAGAACCTCACCGGCGACCAGAAGAAAGATTCGCACCTGATCGGCCAATTCGGCGTGGGCTTCTACTCCGCGTTCATCGTTGCCGACCAGGTCGACGTGTACAGCCGTCGCGCCGGTACTGCCGCCAGCGAAGGCGTGCACTGGTCGTCCAAGGGCGAAGGCGAGTTCGAGGTCGCGACCATCGACAAGGCCGACCGCGGCACCCGCATCGTCCTGCACCTCAAGCCAGCCGAGTCCGAGTTCGCCGATGGCTGGCGCCTGCGCAACATCATCAAGAAGTACTCCGACCACATCGCCCTGCCGATCGAGCTGCCGAAAGAACAGGCCGCTGCCGAAGGTGAGGAACAGCCTGCCGCCGAATGGGAAACCGTCAACCGCGCCAGCGCCCTGTGGACCCGTCCGCGCACCGAGGTGAAGGACGAGGAATACCAGGAGTTCTACAAGCACATCGCCCACGACCACGAGAACCCGCTGAGCTGGAGCCATAACAAGGTCGAAGGCAAGCTGGAATACAACTCGCTGCTGTACGTGCCGGCCCGCGCGCCGTTCGACCTGTACCAGCGCGAAGCCCCACGCGGCCTGAAGCTGTACGTGCAGCGCGTGTTCGTGATGGACCAGGCCGAGTCGTTCCTGCCGCTGTACCTGCGCTTCATCAAGGGCGTGGTCGACTCCAACGACCTGTCGCTGAACGTGTCGCGGGAAATCCTGCAGAAAGACCCGATCATCGACTCCATGAAGACCGCGCTGACCAAGCGCGTGCTGGACATGCTGGAGAAGCTGGCCAAGAACGAGCCTGAGCAGTACAAGGGCTTCTGGAAGAACTTCGGCCAGGTCATCAAGGAAGGCCCGGCCGAAGACTTCGCCAACAAGGAAAAGATCGCCGGCCTGCTGCGCTTCGCGTCCACCCACGACGACAGCGGCGAGCAGACCGTGTCCCTGGCCGACTACCTGGCGCGCGCCAAGGAAGGCCAGGACAAGATCTACTTCCTCACCGGCGAGAGCTACGCGCAGGTCAAGAACAGCCCGCACCTGGAAGTCTTCCGCAAGAAAGGCATCGAAGTGCTGCTGCTGACCGACCGTATCGACGAGTGGCTGATGAGCTACCTGACCGACTTCGACGGCAAGGGCTTCGTCGACGTGGCCCGTGGCGACCTGGACCTGGGCAAGCTGGATTCGGAAGAAGACAAGAAAGCCCAGGAAGAAGTGGCCAAGGACAAGGAAGGCCTGATCGAGCGCCTGAAAGCCGCCCTGGGTGACAGCGTCAGCGAAGTGCGCGTGTCGCACCGCCTGACCGATTCGCCAGCCATCCTGGCCATCGGTGAGCAGGACCTGGGCCTGCAGATGCGCCAGATCCTGGAAGCCAGCGGCCAGAAGGTGCCTGAGTCGAAGCCGATCTTCGAGTTCAACCCAAGCCACCCGCTGATCGAGAAGCTGGATCACGAGCAGAGCGAAGACCGTTTCGCCGACTTCTCGCACATCCTCTTCGACCAGGCGGCCCTGGCCGCCGGCGACAGCCTCAAGGACCCGGCCGCCTACGTGCGCCGCCTGAACAAGCTGCTGGTCGAACTGTCCGTTTAAACTGTTGCAGCAAAAACCCGCTTCGGCGGGTTTTTGCGTTTAAGTCCCACTCTCTTTGTATCGGGGAAATCTCATGACTGTTACCGTTCAATCCGTTGTCTATCAGATCGATGGCAAGCCATATGAAAGCCGCCTGGTGTATGACGATGCGGTGGTATCCCCGCGTCCGGGCCTGTTGATGGCGCCGAACTGGGTAGGCATCAGCGAAGGCGCCGAGCGCATCGCGCAATCCGTCGCGGCCCAGGGTTATGTGGTACTGCTGGCTGACCTGTACGGCCAGGCCGTGCGCCCGAAAGGCAACGAGGAATGCCTGGCGGCGATGATGCCGCTCAAGACCGACCGCGCCGAACTGCGCAAGCGCATGCAGGTGGCCTTCGAGCAGCTGCAGGGCCAGGCCGTTGCTGCCGTGGACAAGGACCAGCTGGCCACCTTCGGCTTCTGCTTCGGTGGCTGCTGCTCCCTGGAGCTGGCCCGCACCGGCGCGCCGCTGAAGGCTGCGGTGTCGTTCCACGGTACCCTGGACACGCCGAACCCGGCCGATGGCAAGAACATCCTGGGCAAGGTGCTGGTGCTGCACGGCGCCAGCGACCCGCTGGTACCGAAAGAGCAGCTGCCTGCCTTCGAAGAAGAAATGAACGCCGCGGGCGTGGATTGGCAGCTGACCAGCTACGGTGGCGCCTACCACTCGTTCACCGACGTGGAAGCCAACAACCCGGGCGTGCAGATGTACAACAAGGTTGTGGCTGACCGTGCCTTCAAGGCCATGCACAACCTGCTGGAAGAAGTTTTCAAGCCAGCGGTCTGATTCGAATGCATCGCTGATGCATTTGTGGGAGCTGGCTTGCCAGCGAGCTTTTGGGCCTCAAAAGCTCGCTGGCAAGCCAGCTCCCACACTGATTATCGCGGTAATTCGATCCGTTCGGTTTCGCCCGGCACCGTCGGCCAATCGCCGGCTGCCCATTTCGCCCGCGCCTGGTCAATCAGCGCCACGTCGCTGGCGACGAAGTTCCAGTTCATGCGCCGCGGCCCGTCCAGCGGGGCGCCACCGATCAGCACCAGGTGGCAATCGGTCTGTGCCACCAGCGTCGGCTGCTCGCCGGCTTCCAGCACCAGCAGTGTCAGCGGCTGCACCGCCTCGTCCTCCAGTTCTACCTCACCCTCCAGCACATACAGCGCCCGCTCCTGATGTTCGTCAGGCAGCAGCAGCGTGCTGCCTGCCACCATGTGCACTTCAGCGTACAGCGTAGGAGAAAGCACCGGCACCGGTGCGACCAGGCAGAAGCCTTCGCCGGCAATCATCCTGATGCGAGCGCCCAGGGCGTCGCTCACGGGCAGTTCGCCCGCGGGGTGATGGCTGTAGTGGCTTTCACCCTGTTCGGCGCTCACAGGCGACGCCAGCCACACCTGCAGGCCATGCAGGCGCGAACCGCGGGCGCGCAGGTCGTCCGGCGTGCGCTCCACGTGGGCGATGGCCTTGCCGGCGGTCATCCAGCTGACCTCGCCGGGCTTCACCCGCTGGTCGCTGCCCAGGCTGTCCTTGTGCAGCAGCTCGCCTTCGAGCAGGTAGGTCAGGGTGGACAGGCCGATGTGCGGGTGCTGGCGGATGTTCACGCCAGCGCCGGGAGCATAGGTGGTGGCGAGCATGTGGTCGAAAAACACGAAGGGGCCCACCGCGCGGCACTGCCGCGAGGGCAGCGGGCGCAGGATGGGCTGGCCTTCGACGTCTTCGGCGGGTGGGCGAATCACCAGGTGCGGCATGACGGGCTCCGTTACTGGCTGAAGGCGCCTTCGGCCAGGGTGGTGGTGATGGCGATCTCGGTGCTGGTCATCAGCTTGTGCACGGGGCAGCGGTCGGCCACGCGGTGCAGTTCGGCGCGCTGCTCGGCGGTGAGCACGCCCTTGAGGGTCAGCACGACGTTGATTGCATAGTGGCCCTTCAACTCATGGCTGTCATCGCGCTGCACGTCCACCGACACGCCGGTCAGTGGGATGCCTTTTTTCTGCGCGTAGTACTTCAGCGTCAGCGCCTTGCAGGCGCCCAGGGCAGCGTCGAAATAGTCGTGGGGGGAGGGCGCCGAATCGTCGCCGCCCAGGGCCTTGGGCAGGTCGGTGAACAGGGCGTGGTCGTCGATCTGCAGGCTGTGGCGGAAGCTGTCGACGGACTCGGTGTTGAGGGTGATGGGCATGGGGCGGTCCTTGGGCATGATCGCCCTACTGTAGACCGTGTGGCCTGGAAGTGCTGGTACGTTTGTGCTCTGGCGGCGCTCCTGTAATTAAGGGAATGGCTGTGGGAGCTGGCTTGCCAGCGAGCTGTTGAGGCCCGAAAAGCTCGCTGGCAAGCCAGCTCCCACAAGACAATTCAGGGCATAAAAAAAACGGCACCCGAAGGTGCCGTTCTTTTTCAGCAAGGGGGTGAGCCCTTACTTGCCCTGCCAGCGCTTGAGCACCAGCGTGGCGTTGGTGCCACCGAAGCCGAAGCTGTTGCTCATGACGGTGTCGATCTTGGCGTTTTCTTGAGTCTCGCGCAGGATCGGCATGTCGGCAACGGCTGGGTCCAGCTCGTCGATGTTGGCGGAACCGGCAATGAAGTTGCCTTCCATCATCAGCATGCAGTAGATCGCTTCGTGAACGCCGGCGGCGCCCAGGGAGTGACCCGACAGGCTCTTGGTGGAGCTGATGGCCGGGGCCTTGTCGCCGAACACTTCGCGCACACCTTTCATTTCCGCGACGTCGCCGACCGGGGTCGAGGTGCCGTGGGTGTTCAGGTAGTCGATCGGGGTGTCGACGGTGGACAGCGCCTGCTGCATGCAGCGGATCGCGCCTTCGCCGCTCGGGGCCACCATGTCGTAGCCGTCGGAAGTAGCGCCGTAGCCGACGATTTCCGCGTAGATCTTGGCGCCACGGGCCAGGGCGTGTTCCAGCTCCTCGACCACTACCATGCCGCCACCGCCGGCGATGACGAAGCCATCACGGTCGTTGTCGTAGGCGCGCGAAGCCTTTTCCGGGGTGTCGTTGCGCTTGCTGGACAGGGCGCCCATGGCGTCGAACAGGAACGACTGGCTCCAGTGTTCTTCTTCACCGCCACCGGCGAAGACGATGTCCTGCTTGCCCATCTGGATCTGTTCCATGGCGGTACCGATGCAGTGGGCACTGGTGGCGCAGGCAGAAGCGATGGAGTAGTTCAGGCCCTTGATCTTGAATGGCGTGGCCAGGCAAGCGGAGACCGTGCTGCTCATGGTGCGGGTCACGCGGTATGGACCAACGCGCTTCACGCCTTTCTCGCGCAGGATGTCCAGCGCTTCCATCTGGTTGAGGGTCGACGCGCCGCCCGAACCTGCGATCAGGCCGGTACGCGGGTTGGAGACCATCTCTTCGGTCAGGCCCGAATCCTTGATCGCGTCGGCCATGGCCAGGTAGGCGTAGGCAGCGGCGTGACCCACGAAACGGAACACCTTGCGGTCGATCAGTTCTTCGAGGTTGAGGTCGATGGAGCCGGAAACCTGGCTGCGCAGACCCATTTCGGCATATTCCGGGTTGAAGCGGATGCCAGGGCGGTTTGCACGCAGGTTTGCGGTGACGGTGTCTTTGTCATTGCCCAAGCAGGAAACAATGCCCAGACCAGTGATAACGACGCGGCGCATGCGGATAACCCTTAGAAATTTTCGGTGGATGTGAACACGCCGACCCGAAGGCCTTCGGCGGTGTAGATCTCTTTGCCGTCAACGCTGACGGAACCGTCGGCGATGGCCAGGTTCAGCTTGCCCTTGAGGACGCGCTTGATCTGGATGTTGTAGGTGACCTTCTTGGCGGTCGGCAGTACCTGGCCGAAGAACTTCACTTCGCCCGAGCCCAGCGCACGGCCGCGGCCCGGCAGGCCTTGCCAGCCCAGGAAGAAACCGACCAGCTGCCACATGGCGTCGAGGCCCAGGCAGCCCGGCATCACCGGGTCACCTTCGAAGTGGCAGGCGAAGAACCACAGGTCCGGGTTGATATCCAGCTCGGCGACCAATTCACCTTTGCCGTACTTGCCACCTTCGCTGCTGATATGGGTAATGCGATCCACCATCAGCATGTTACCGGCGGGCAGTTGCGCGTTACCTGGGCCGAACATCTCGCCGCGGCTGCAGCTCAGTAGTTCTTCCCGAGTAAAGGCGTGTTGTTTGGTCATGCGAGCTCCTCAATAGTCCCGTGTGGCAGTGGGGCAAATTCTCCCGGCCGTGCCAAAGCGAATGCGCCTTTGGCAGGGCAGCCTACACATAGACTATTGCGTTGTAGTGAAAGTCACAGCGCCAGGGACAAAGAAGTACACCTGTGCACTGAAATTTTTTATCCAGGCGGTTCATTTTGCCTGACATAACGTCTAAGACTGCCGCACTTTAGCATTTAGCGCCAGCCCCGGCTGCCCTGGGGGCGCATTTAAGCTGCCAGCCAGCGCCTCAGTACCTGCTCCAGATCGGTACGTTTGAAAGGTTTTGCCAGATAGTCATTCATGCCGGCGGTCAGGCAGGCCTCGCGGTCGCCCAGCAGGGCGTTGGCGGTCAGGGCGATGATGGGCAAGTGCGCGTGCTCGGGCAGTTGGCGGATGCGCCGGGTGGCTTCGTAGCCATCGACGATGGGCAGGCGGCAGTCCATCAGCACCGCATCGAACGGCTGGTGGGTGACCTCGTGGATGGCCTGGGCGCCGTCGCCGACCACGCTCACCACGAAGCCCAGGCTGCGCAGCATGGCCTCGATCACGGTCTGGTTGACCGGGTTGTCTTCCACCAGCAGCACGCGCTTGCCCAGGTTCTGCGCCTCGTCGCCCAGCCGCGCTTCGCGCAGTGGCGTGGCGGCGCGCTGGCTCAGCGCCAGGGGGATTTCCAGGGTGAACAGCGAGCCGCGGCCTTCCTCGCTTTCGGCCAGCAGGGTGCCACCCATGCGCTCGGCCAGGGTACGCGCGATGGGCAGGCCCAGGCCGGTGCCGCCGTAGCGGCGCGAGATGCTGCTGTCGGCCTGCTGGAAGGCCACGAACATACTTTCCAGGCGCTCGGCGCTGATGCCGATGCCGGTGTCGCGCACGGTGCAGGTCAGCCAGATCAACTGGTGGTCGAGCACCTGCCACTGGGCGTCGATGTGCACGCTGCCGACGTCGGTGAACTTGATGGCATTGCCAATCAGGTTCACCAGGATCTGGCGGATGCGCGTGGGGTCGCCCTCCACCTGCAGGGCGTCGAAGCCCTGGGCCAGGCTCAGGTGCAGCGCCAGGCCGCTTTTCTGCGCGGTGTGCTGGAAGGTGTGGGCGCAGCTGGCCACCAGCTCGCCGAGGTTGAAGGGGATGTGCTCCAGTTCCAGCGCGGCGCGTTCGATGCGCGAGAAGTCGAGAATGTCGTTGATCACCTTCAGCAGGTGTTCGGTGGACTGGGTGGCCAGGGCCGCGTACTCGATCTGCTCGTCGGTCATCACCGTGGTTTCCAGCAGCTGCAGCATGCCCAGCACACCGTTCATGGGCGTGCGCAGTTCATGGCTCATCATGGCCAGGAAGTCGGACTTGGCGCTGTTGGCGCGCTCGGCCTGTTCGCGGGTGCTGATCAGTTGCTCGATGGCCTGCTGCTGTTCGCGCCCGGCCTGGTCCAGGCCCTTGGCAAGGTTGTTGATGTGCTGGGCCAGGTTGCCCAACTCGGTGTCGTCGACAATGGGCAGCGGCGCCTTGAAGTCGCCTTCCTGGATGGCCTTCACCGCCAGGCCCATCTCGCTGATCGGCCGGGCCAGGCTCAGGGCCAGGCGCCGGGCCAGCAGGAAACTGAACAGCAGGGCCACCAGCGCCAGCACCGCGGCCTTGAGCAGGATCTCCTGCTGGCGCTGGTTGAAGGCGTCGTTGGACATGCCGACGATCACCCGGCCCACGCAGTCGGGCTGGCCCACGCGCAGCAGGTTGCCGTGGTGCAGGTCGCCGGCCAGGGCGGCGCGCTGCAGGCGGATGCTGGCCTGGAACACCTGCACCTTGGCGCTGTGCGCCAGCACGCCGTCGGGCTGCTCGACGTACAGCAGCACATGGTCGTTGCTGTCCTGTACCTCCAGGAAGCGCACGTGGGGGATCTCCAGGGTGGCGCGCAGCAGGCTGTCGAGCACCGTGGTGTTGTGGCTGATCACGCCGAACTCGGCGGCCGGCGCCAGCTGGTTGGCGATCAGTTGGCCGGTGCGGGTCATTTCCTCGCGCAGGTCCTGGATGCGCACGAAGGTGAAGAAACCGGTGAGCAGCAGGGTCAGCACCAGGGCGGGGCCCAGGCAGATCACCTGGGTGCGGCTGTGGATGTCCCAGCTGGGACGCCATTTCATCGGGTGCAATCTCGCACGGTGCGGCCTTGGCAAAGTCGAACAGCCGCGCATTTTAACCGCCTTGGGCGACATTTCCAGTCATGTGTACGGCATCGACACGTGCGGCTACGCTTTCGCGCAAGGCTTTGGCCTGCGGGGCTGGCCGCGGCGCGTGCGCTCCGTATAATGCGGGCGTCGCCACTTTTTATGGTTTTGATGGATTGGATATGACTGAACAGCAGCCTGTTGCAGTGCTGGGGGGCGGAAGCTTCGGGACCGCCGTGGCGAACCTGCTGGCCGAGAACGGCCACGCGGTACGCCAGTGGATGCGCGATCCCGAGCAAGCCGAGGCGATCCGCACCCAGCGCGAGAATCCGCGCTACCTCAAGGGCATCAAGATCCACGCCGGCGTCGAGCCGGTCACCGACCTGCTCGCCACCCTGGGTGGCAGCGACCTGATCTTCGTGGCCCTGCCGTCCAGCGCCCTGCGCAGCGTGCTGGCGCCCCATGCGCAGCTGCTGGCCGGGCGCATGCTGGTCAGCCTGACCAAGGGTATCGAGGCCCAGACGTTCAAGCTGATGAGCGAGATCCTTGGCGACATCGCCCCAGACGCCCGCATCGGCGTGCTGTCGGGCCCCAACCTTGCGCGCGAGGTGGCCGAGCACGCCCTGACCGCCACCGTGGTGGCCAGCGAGGACGAGAACCTCTGCGAACAGGTGCAGGCCGCGCTGCACGGGCCCACGTTCAGGGTCTACGCCAGTGCCGACCGCTTCGGCGTGGAGCTGGGCGGGGCGCTGAAGAACGTCTACGCCATCATCGCCGGCATGGCGGTGGCGCTGGGCATGGGCGAGAACACCAAGAGCATGCTGATTACCCGCGCCCTGGCGGAGATGACCCGCTTCGCCGTGAGCCAGGGCGCCAACCCCATGACCTTCCTGGGCCTGGCCGGGGTGGGCGACCTGATCGTCACCTGCTCCTCGCCCAAGAGCCGCAACTACCAGGTGGGCTTCGCCCTGGGCCAGGGCCTGAGCCTGGACGAGGCGGTCAACCGCCTGGGCGAGGTGGCAGAGGGCGTCAACACCCTCAAGGTGCTCAAGGCCAAGGCCCAGGAGCTGAAGGTGTACATGCCGCTGGTAGCCGGGCTGCACGCCATTCTGTTCGAAGGGCGTACCCTGGCCCAGGTCATCGAACTGTTGATGCGCGCCGAGCCCAAGACCGACGTCGACTTCATTTCCACCAGTGGTTTCAACTGATTTTGCAGGAGCAAGGACATGAGTGATTCGCCTCTCAAGCCCAGTCAGGAATCGATCCTGCTGCGGGTGCTGTGGATGGTGCTGTACGTGCTGGTGTGGCAGGTGGCCCAGCTGCTGCTGGGCGCCGTGGTGCTGATCCAGCTGGTCTATCGGCTGGTGTACGGCTCGCCGAACCTGAGCCTGATGAACTTCGGCGACAGCCTCAGCCAGTTCATGGCGCAGATCGGCCGGTTCGGCAGCTTCCACACCGAACAGAAGCCCTGGCCGTTCGCTGATTGGCCGGCGCCACGCGCACCCGAAGGCGAGGCCCCGCACAGCGTGCCGCCTGCGCCGCACCCGGCCCGCGACGAAGAGCCCAAGCTGTGAAGCTGTGGATCCTGCGCCACGGCGAGGCCCAGGGCCAGGCCGCCCGCGACAGCCTGCGCGAACTCACCGACTACGGCCGCGAAGAAGTGCTGCGCAGCGCTGCGCACCTGCTGGGCCAGCCGCTGGCCGCGGTGTACGCCAGCCCTTACGTGCGTGCCCAGCAGACCGCCACCATCGTCCACGAGGCGCTGGCGCTGGAGCAGCCCATCGTCACCGTGCCTTGGCTGACCCCTGAAAGCGACCCCCAGGAGGTCATCGGCCAGCTGGACCGCCTGGGCCTGGACAGCGTGCTGCTGGTCAGCCACCAGCCGCTGGTGGGCGCCCTGGTGGGCCTGCTGGAAAACGGCCACCTGCAGCAGCCACGCGGCATGAACACCGCCAGCCTGGCGGTGCTCGAAGGCGACTGGCCGCTGGCCGGGCTGATGAGCGTGCAGGCCGTGCACCACGCCTGAGCCGGCGGCGGAACGGCCAAATGCCAGCCTGCAACGGCGCTGGCGCTTGCACGCCGCGCCGGGGCTGCCAGATAGTGGGGCGGTCGATTGCGGCCGCCTCGCTGTTCCAGCGACGCGCGCCGGCCTTGAATATTCCGGAAAAGGACGAATCCCATGAGCCTATGGCGCACGCAACCCAACCTCGAGCAGTTCAACGAGGCGCAGAAGAACACCATCGGCGAGGTGCTCGACATCCGCTTCGAAGCCGTGGATGACGACTCCCTGACCGCCAGCATGGCGGTCGACCATCGCACCCACCAGCCCTACGGCCTGCTGCACGGCGGCGCCTCGGTGGTGCTGGCGGAAACCCTGGGTTCCATGGCCAGCTACCTGTGCATCGACCCCAGCACCCATTACTGTGTGGGGCTGGAGGTGAACGCCAACCACGTGCGCGGCGTGCGCAGTGGCCGCGTGACCGGCGTGGCGCGGGCGGTGCACATCGGCCGCACCACCCACGTGTGGGACATTCGCCTGAGCGACGAGCGCGGCAAGCTCAACTGCATCTCGCGGCTCACCGTGGCGGTGGTGCCACTGGGCGAGAACCCGCCGGGGCGTTGATCTGCCTTCGTCTCGTTGACACCGGTGCCATCGTTTTACTACGATGGCATTCAAGCGCCGATTTAACACAGCTACTTGCGGGGCGCAGGAATACTTCCATCACGGGAGTTTCCGAAATACCGCTAAAACGCTGGTTCGGTGTCGCCTCCCACCGCAGCCCAGCGGGACCTGCGAGGCTTGGAAGACACCACCATGAGTTGCCCCCGTCCTATCGTCTGCCTGACGCCACTGCCAGCCAGCAGCGCGCCGCGCAACCCCCGAATCCTGCTGGTCGGCCAGCACCAGCCGACCCTGCTGCGCTACCTCGATGGTTGGCCACGCCGTGCGGGCAAGGCCAGCGCCTTCCTGATCCAGTTCATCGACCCCAGCCAGTCCCTGGCCAACCTCGCCAACAACCGCTTCGACCTGGCCGTGGTGCAGTCACCGGCCGCCGAGCACGCCGCCGAAGTCATCGGCCACCTGACCCGCGTGGCGCGCCAGGGGCTGGTTACCCTGCGCTGAGCGTCAACGGCTCAGGGCCTTCACTACACTGGCGTGGATGCAGTTGGCGACGATGCGGCTGCGCAGGCTCCAATCGGTGTTGATGATGTAGAACTGCTGGATGTAGCTCTGCTCGTCTTCGGAGTGGAACCACAGGTCGATCTTGTCGCTGAAGTCGTCGGGCAGGAACAGTGGCAGGGCGTACCTGGCGCACTGGATCGAGCGCAGTTCCTCGTCGGGCTTGTGCTCCCTGGCCACTTTGTCCATGAAGTTCTTCAGTTGGTGGGTGGGCAGGGTGTTGCTCTCGCTCCAGCGCTGGTTCACCGGTTTCCAGATCAGGGCGTTCCACGCCGGGCCCCGGTAGGCCAGTACCAGCGTCTTGCCGGGATTTTCCAGCCACAGGTACACCAGTTTCTTGCCGATGGCGTCATAGGGCAGGCAGCGATGGCCCAGGCGAGCTGCCAGTACCTGCTGAAGCTCTTCGTGCGCCGCAGGGGTGAAGTCCTTGAGTTGGTGGAGGTCGAGAATGATGATTTCGCGCTGGGTATCGGCTTCGTCGTAATAAGCCAGGAGAGGCGTGATCAAATCCTCCTCCAGGCTTCGTCCTACCGAGTTCATGTGCGTCAGCTGGAAGCGGCGCGGGTCGCCAGCGGCGAACTGTCTGCAAAAGCGCACGCGCAGGTCCAGCGAGCGGATACCGTTGCGGACCTGTTCGATGGGTGGCAGGTCCTGGGTGATCTCGTGGGGTAACTGCAACTGTGGCCGTTGCCGTTTATGGCTGCCCGAATCGTGGCTGCCGGGCAATATCAACTGGTCGATGCGCAGGTTGCCGATAACCGCGTTGTTGCTCATCCAGGCGTGCAGGTTGTCCTGGTTCTTGACTTTCATGGTGGGCCTTCCTTGGCGAGGGGGGGAGCCCACCATCCTAGGCGCCGGGCGCACCCTTGCCGATCAGGCGAAGACGCGTGCCGCGCAGGAAAAGTCGCCCTGGCTCAGGGGTAATCAATCTCGACGATATACACCAGCTGCTCGCCGGTGGGGGTGTGCACCCGCACCTCGGCGTCCAGCGCCTTGCCCAGCAGGGCACGGGCCAGGGGCGAGTCGATGCTGATCAGGTTGAGCTTGAGGTCCAGCTCGTCGGGGCCGACGATGCGGTAGCGCGACGTGTCGCCCTGTTCGTTTTCCACGGTGACCCAGGCGCCGAAGTACACCTTGTTCGGGTCGCTGGGGCGCTCGCTCACCACCTTGAGGTTTTCCAGGCGCTTGGTCAGGAAGCGCACGCGGCTGTCGATCTCGCGCAGCATCTTCTTGCCATAGGTGTATTCGGCGTTCTCGGAGCGGTCACCCTGGGCCGCCGCCTCGCTCACCGACTGGGTCACCTGGGGCCGGCGCACGTGCCACAACTCATGCAATTCCGCCCGCATGCGTGCCTCGCCCTCGGGGGTGATCAGCGCGGTGCCGTGGCTGCGGGGTGGGCGATAGCGACTCATTTAAAGCTCCTTGACTGGCCGGCGGGCAGTCTACCAGCACGGCGTGCGGGGCTTGTGCTTGCGGCTTTGTGGTAATTAAATTAATTTATGGAATGTAATTCCAATAAATAGATTTGCTGCGCGAGGACATAACAATGAGAAAGCACCTGGTGGACATTGAGGAAGGCGAGAGCTTCGACATCGTCGTGGTGGGGGCGGGTGGCGCCGGCATGTCGGCGGCGTTGTTTGGCGCCATCGAGGGGGCCAAGGTGCTGCTGGTGGAACGCAGCGAGTACGTGGGCGGTACCACGGCGTTTTCCGCCGGCACCACCTGGGTTCCCAACAGCCACCACGCCGCCTCGGTGGGCGTGCACGACGACAGCCTGGAGAAAGCCAGCGGCTACCTGGACCTGGCGGTGGGCGCGCGTTCCAACCCGGCGTTGCGCCGGGCGTTCCTGGCCAACGGCCCGCGCGCGGTGGCGAAAATCGAAGCTGGTTCGGCGGTGCGCTATCGCGCCCGGCCGTTCCACCCTGACTACATTTCCGACCTCGCCGGCTCTACGTTGAAGGGCCGGGCGCTGGAACCCCTGGCGTTCGACGGGCGCAAATTGGGCGAACGCTTCCGCCTGGTGCGCCCGCCGATCCCCGAGTTCACCGTGCTGGGCGGCATGATGGTGGACCGTGACGACGTGGGCCACCTGCTCAACCTGAGCCGCTCGCTGGCCTCGTTCAAGCATAGCGCCAGGCTGCTGCTACGCCAGGCCATGGACCGCCTCAAGCATCCGCGCGGCACGCGCCTGGTGATGGGCAACGCGCTGGTGGCCAGCCTGTTGTATTCCCTGGACGAGAAGGGCGTGCCGGTGCTCACCGACTGCCAGATGGACCGCATCGTCAAGGGCGCCGATGGCGTCGAGGCCATTGAACTGTCCCAGCGCGGGGTGAAGCGCCGGGTGCAGGTGCGCGGTGGGGTGATACTGGCCACGGGCGGCTTCAATCGCCACCCGGAGCGGCGCAAGGCGCTGCTGCCGGGCATCGACGCCCGCTGGTGCCCGGGCGCGCCGGGGCACACCGGCCAGGCCCATGACGTGGTGCAGGAGGCGGGCGGCCGTTACGGCGAGCCGGGGCTGAGCCATGCCTTCTGGGCACCGGTGTCGATCCGCCAGCGCGCCGATGGCAGCCAGGCGGTGTTCCCGCACTTCATCCTCGACCGCGGCAAGCCGGGCATGCTCACGGTCAACCAGCAGGGGCGGCGTTTCCTCAACGAGTCGACGTCCTATCACCTGTTTGGCATCGGCCTGCAGGACGCCGGGGTGGCGCCGGGTTACCTGATCACCGACGCCGAGGGGCTGCGCAAGTACGGCCTGGGCATGGTGCGGCCCGGTGGCAAGGGCCTGCAGCCGTTCCTGGATGACGGCTACCTGACCCAGGGTGCCAGCCTGGCGGAGCTGGCGCGGCAACTGGACATCGATGCCCAAGGCCTGCAGGACAGCGTCAAGCGCATGAACGAGTATGCGGTGACGGGCGTGGACCTGGACTACCAGCGTGGTACCACGGACTACCAGCGCGCCAATGGCGATGCGAGCAATGCACCGAACCCGAACCTGGGGCGCATCGGCACCGCGCCGTTCTACGCCGTGCGCCTGTACCCAGGCGACATCGGCGCCGCCACCGGGTTTGCCACCGATGCCCAGGCGTGCGTGCTGGACAGCCATGACCAGGCCATCGGAGGCCTGTACGCGGTGGGCAATGACATGCATTCGGTGATGGGCGGCACGTACCCCGGGCCGGGTATTACCCTGGGGCCGGGGCTGACGTTTGCCTTGCTGGCGGCCGAGCATGCGGCCGTGCGGGCCAAGGGGCAGGCCAGCCAACAGCGCCGCGCGACAGAGCCTGCCGCTGCCCCGTAGCAGCGGCCGCAGGCCGCGTCCTGCCCCGCGCGGTGCCTGGGACGCGGCCTACGGCCGCTTGTGTCTTTCAGAAGGAATAGAATCGAATGAGAGCGGTGAATGGCAGGTTGTTCGGCCGGAGTGCTCCCAAGCACGGGTAGCAGCAGAAACGCCATTCACCTCCCCACTCTGGCTTTAAGCCCGAACAGTTGAACGAGCAGACCTCGAACATCACAAGCGTGGGCTCCGCCAGAGCGCACTCATCCTTGAGTGTAAGAGGTTTTTGCCATGATTTCCTGGATCGGTATCGATGTCAGCAAAGCGTCTCTGGCAGTTTGGATTCATCTGCAAGACATCAGTTTCAGTGTTCCCAATGACTCAAATGGTGACGCCCGACTTATCGAAAAGTTGGGCGGTTATGAGGTGCGCAAGGTTTTGCTCGAGGCGACCGGTGGTTATGAGCGCGGGGTCCTGACGGCGCTGGTTGATTTTAGCGTCGTTCGGGTCAATCCACGTCGGGCCAGGGCGTTCGCCGAGGCGATTGGCAAGCATGCCAAGACCGACCCTATCGATGCCCATGTTCTGGCTCAGTTGCGCCGCGCCCTCCGTAGATTTCTCGCTTGCCTTCAGACGGGTCTTGTACATGGCGTGCTGGATCGTGCTGCGTTATGACGCGTCCTTCAAGGCGCGCTACGAAGGGTTGCGAGCGAAGGGCAAGTGCGGCAAAGCGGCGCTCGTGGCTTGCATGAGGGTACTGCTTGTTCGGCTCAATGCCATGCTGCGCTATGGGACGCAATGGCAGACACAGTAGGCTTGCGCCGTAGCAGCTGCCGCCAGGCTGCGTCCGGTCTCTGCGCGGTCTGACCGCCAATGCGCGGCGCCTGCGGACGCGGCCTACGGCCGCTGCTACGGGGCCCCGTGTACCTCGTCTATCGCGTCGCCTGCATCGCGGCCAAGGCCGGCTCCTACCACAGATGGCGTAGGAGCCGACTTTAGTCGCGATGCAGGCAACGCAGATTCAAGACAGTTGCTGCTACGGGGGCGTAATCAAGGTTGCCTGGGCCGCCTGCAAGGCGGCCTTTGCCCACGCGTGTACGCCCATCTGTGCGACGCGCCGGTCATTGGGGATTTCAACGCTGACCGGCAACTGCGCCGGCAGCTGTTGCCAGATGGCCTTCAAGTCGATACCGCCTTCTCCAGGCAGCAGCCGCTCGCAGCGCGCGGCGTGGATCAGCGCCTCGGTGGTGCTGGGGCGCTCGGCCGGGCCGTCGCAGAGTTGCGCGTAGTGCAGCCATTGAGCGGGGATGCTGGCCAGCTGATCGAGGCGGCTGGCGGAGCGGTCGAAGTGCAGGCTGTCCACCAGGATGCCGGCGTTGGCGCGGTCGGCCTGGTTGACGATCTGCAACGCGGTGTCCAGGTCGGGCACCGCGGTCCAGGGCATGAACTCCAGGTCTGCGGTCAGGCCGTAGGGCTGCATGGCGTCGCACAGCCGCGCGTAGTTGGCCACCAGTCGCGCCGGCTCCGGGTCGTCCCCCGCCACCAGCACCGCCTTGGCGCCCAGCCGCGCGCCCACCTCGAAAAACGCCTCGAAGGTGGCCGGGTCAAAGTCGGCGTTCAGGCGGATCAGCTCCAGGTCAAACACGCTGACGCCGGTATCGGCCATGCGCGCCAGGGTTTCACGCAACAGCGCAGGGTCATCCATCAACGCGTAGGCCACGGCCCCCGGCGCTACCGGCAGCAGGCGCAAGCCGGCGTGGTCATAGCCGGCGCTGGCGGCGAGGTCGATCATCTGCGGCGGGTTGCAGTGCAGGGCGGTCAGTTGGGCAAGGGCAAAGGCAGGGCGCATGGCGTTCTCCTGTAGACGAAGAAAAAAGCGCACCCGAAGGTGCGCAAGGTAGGTATCAGGCCGACGCCGCCAGGGTGGGCTGGCGTCGCTGGTGACGGTATTTGATGGTCAGCGCCACGATGCCCAGGGCAGCGGGCAGGGTGAGGAACAGGAACACCTGGTTGAAGTGCCAGTCGGCCGCCAGCATCAGCGCGCCCACGCCAGCGCCGCTGATGGCGCCGAAACGGCCCATGCCAGTGGCCCAGCTGACGCCGGTGGCGCGAATCTGCGTGGGGTAGAACTGGGTGGCGAGGGCGTAGCTGCCGGTGTTGACGCCGTTGATGAAGTAGCCCAGCAGCACGATCAGCGGGCACAGCACCTGAATGGTCGGCTGCTGCAGGGCAATCAGCACCGCGCTGATACCGCCGCCCAGCAGGGTCAGGCCCACCACCTTGTGGTGGTCGAAGCGGTCCATTTTCATGCCAATGGTGAAGTTGCCCAGCACGCCACCGGCTTGCAGCAGCGAGCCGATCAGCGCCGCCTGGGACAGGCTCAGGCCGGCGTCGCGGCTGATCAGCGGCAGCCAGCTGGACAGCAGGTACATGGTCAGCAGGCCCATGAACAGCGTCACCCAGATCATGCAGGTGCCCAGCCGGTAGCGCGGTGCGAACAGTGCGCCCACCGAACCCTTGTCCTGGACCTTTTCTTCCGAGCTGTAGAACAGCGTGTCAGCGTTGGCCAGGCCTGGCGCCACCTTGGCCACGGCCTGCAGCAGGCGCTGCTTGAGCTCGGGGCGGTGCACCAGGAAGTTGATCGACTCAGGCAGGCAGGCCAGCAACAGCAGGGCGAAGGCGATGGGCAGCACGCCACCGGCGACCATCACCGAGGGCCAGCCGAAGTGTTCGATCAGCGCCTCGCTGCCGATGCCACCCAGGGTGGCGCCGATGGTGAAGCCGCAGTAGATGCCGGTGACCATGTGCGAGCGGCTGCGCTTGGGCCCGTACTCGGCCACCAGGGTGGCGGTGTTGGGCATGGAGGCGCCCAGGCCCAGGCCGGTGAGGAAGCGCAGCAGGGTGAGGCTGGTGATGTCGGTGGCGAACGCCGAAGCCAGGCTCCACACGCCGAAGAAGAACACCGACCCGATGATGACCTTGCGCCGCCCCAGGCGGTCGGCCATGGGCCCGGCAACCATGGCGCCGATGGCCAGGCCCAGCAGGCTGCTCATCATCACCGGGCCCAGGTCGTGGCGGGCGATGCCCCAGTCATCCACCAGCGCCGGGGCGACGAAGCCGATGGCGGTGGTGTCGAAGCCATCGAAGGCCAGCACGATGAAACCCAGCAACACCACCAGCCACTGACGCGCGCCCATGGGGCGGGCGTCGAGGAAGGTGCTGACATCCACGCGAGCGGAATGAGGCATGACGATACTCCCGATTTTTTTATTGTTGGGTGAGGCTCGGGAGTGAAAATAGCAGTAGTGGAATGTAATTCCAAATATTAATTAGATGTCATTTATCTGTTCTTCATGTCGCGGTCATGGTGGAAAACTTCGGCACGCTGCCCAGCTCGGTCTGCGCCAGGTCCTTGGCCGCCGCCAGCAGCGCTGGCACCAGCGCCTGCATGCGCTCGGCGCTCAGGCGCACGCTGGGGCCGGCGATGCTGATCACGCCTGAAGGCGTGCTCTGGCCGGGGTGGTACAGGGCGGTGGCAATGGCGGCGGCGCCGGCTTCGAAGCTCTCGTTGACGCAGGCGTAGCCGTCGGCGCGGGCCTGGTGCAGGTTGTTCAGCAGGGCCTCGACGGTGGTCGGTGCGTTGGGGCCGTATTCGCCCGGCTTCGGCAGGCCTTGGCGGTACACCAGTTCCAGCGCTTGCTCGTCGCTCAGGCAGCTCAGCCATGCCAGCCCCGAAGCGGTGCAGCCCAGCTTGGCTTCGGCGCCGGCGTCCGGGTCGTAGCGCAGGCCGCTGCGGGTGCCCTGGGCCTTGGCCACCCACACCAGGTGTTCGCCGTCGACGATGCCCAGGCGCACCAGCTCGCCGGATTCGCCGGCCAGCCGCTCGAGGATCGGCCGTGCAAGGTCCACCACGCTGGCATGGGCCAGGTGCTTGAGGGCCAGGGAGATGACCTTCAGCGCCAGAATGTAGTTGCCGTGCTGCGGGTCCTGGCGCACATAGCCTTGCTCCACCAGGCAGGTGAGCATGCGGTGCGTGGCGCTGGGGGCGATGCCCAGGCCTTCGGAGATCTGTTGCAGGGGCAGGCCGGCGGCCTTGCCGGCCAGCAGTTCCAGCGCGCAGAGGCCGCGCTCCAGTGCGTTGCTCATGAGGTATCCCGGGAATGGCATTGAGGGTTGGAATGCCATTCTGCCTGCTTGCCGGGGTTATCGCTACAGCGTCGCCGGCGCCATGGTTCGGCCCTCAGTGGCGGCCCGTTGCGCGGCTTGCACCAGGGCCAGGGTGCGCGCGGCGTCGGCGGCCGTGACCAGTGGCGCACAGGCGCGGCGGGCTACCTGTACCAGGTGGCGCAGCTGGTTGTGCATGGCCAGGCTGTTGTCGGCCTGCTCTTGCCGGCACAGCAGCGGTGAGTGCCAGCCCCGGGCGTCGCCGTACTGCCACAGCTTGAGTTGCGGCAGGTTCAGCGAGCCTTCGGTGCCGGCCAGCAGCAGGCAGGGCTGCTCGGGTTGCTGGGCGAACACCGCCGGGTTCTCGCCGGCGTTCTGGTCCCAGCCCCAGGGCGCGGCGGTGGCGTCGGAGCCGGTGAGGGTGCCCAGCGCGCCGTTGGCGAACTGCAGCAGCAGCGCCGCGCTGTCTTCCACCGGCAGGTCGCGGGCCAGGTGGCTGGTGATGGCCTGCACCTCGCTGACCTCGCCGCACAGGTAGCGCATCAGGTCGAGGTCGTGGATCAGGTTGATCAGCAGCACCCCGGCGCCGGGCTCGCGGCGCCAGCCGACGTCGAAGTAGGCGTCGTCCTTGCGCGTCTGCCACAGCCCGGTCACCGTGGTCAGCCGCCCCAGCGCGCCAGATTCGATGATCTGCCGGGCACGGCTGATAATCGGGTTGTGACGGCGGTGATGGCCGATCAGCAGCGGCACGCCGGTGCGCCGCTCGGCGGCGACCAGCAGCCGCGCCTGCTCCAGGGAACAGGCCACCGGCTTCTCCAGCAGCGTGGCGACGCCGGCGTCCAGGCAGTCGATGGCCGTGGGCACGTGCAGGTCGTTGGGGTTGGCGATGATCACCGCATCGGGCCGGACGCTGTCGAGCAGCACCTGGTGGTGGGGGTAGCTGGGCACGTCGAAGTCATCGGCCAGCTGGCGGGTGAACGGGTCGGCGACGGCCACCAGTTGGGTCTCGGGCAATTGCTGCAGGTAGTGGGCGTGTTGACGGCCCATGGCGCCGGCGCCGATGAGGGCGACCCGGAGGGGAGTTGGCATGCGTGTGTTCCTGATTGTTGTTTTTGGCTGCAGGATGGTTTCTGGAATCTAGTTCCAAAAAACCATCCGTGCAACCGTGCAACCGTGCACACGCAATCAGCTGTCGCGCAGCACCGCCAGCGGGCTGGCGTTCAAGGCGCGGCGGGTGCCGAACACGCCGGCGCCGCCGATCAACAGGGCGCCCACCAACGGCAGCACCAGCAGCCAGGGGTGCAGGTGCCACTCCAGGTTGAATGCCAGGCGGTACAGCGCCAGGCTGATCAGCTCGGTGCCCAGGGCGGCCAGCAGGCCGCTGGCAGCGCCGAGCAGGCCGAACTCGATGCGCCGCGCCTTGACCAGCAGCCGGCGTTCGGCGCCCAGGGCGCGAAGCAGGGCGCCTTGACGGATGCGTTCGTCCAGCGTGGCCTGCAGGCCGGAGAACAGCACCGCCATGCCCGCCGCCAGCACGAACAGCAGCACGTACTCCACCGCCAGGGTCACCTGGGCGAGGATGCTGCGCAGCTGCTCCAGCAGCGCTTCCACCTGCAGCAAGGTCACCGCCGGGAATGCCCGCGCCAGCTCCACCACCTGCTGGTCGTGGCCGGGGGCCAGGTAGAAGCTGGTGAGGTAGGTGGTGGGCAGGTCCGTGAGGGTGCCGGGCTGGAAGATCATGTAGAAGTTGGGCTGGAAACTGTCCCAGTGCACCTCGCGCAGGCTGGTGACCCGGGCCTGGCGCTCGCTGCCGCCGATGTTGAAGGTCAGGGTGTCGCCCAGCTTCAGCTTGAGGCTGTCGGCCAGCTTGGCTTCCACCGAGACGCCGGGGTGCTCGGTGTCGGGCACGGGGCCCCACCACTGGCCGGCGGTGAGGCTGTTGCCGGTGGGCACCTCCGCCGACCAGGTCAGGCTCAGGTCGCGCTCGGTGGCCTGGTCGCCGCGCGAATCGCGGGTCACCAACTGGCGCACCGGCTCGCCGTTGACCGCGGTCAGGCGCCCGGGGATGACCGGGAACAGCGGCGCCGACCTGGCCGAGTAGCTGGCCAGGCGCTGGGCGAAGTTGTCCTTGTCGCTGGGCAGGATGTTCAGGGCGAAAAAGTTGGGCGCGTTTTTCGGCAGCTGGTTCTGCCAGGTGTCCAGCAGTTCGCCGCGTAGCAGGGCGATCAGCGCCATGGACAGCAAGATCAGGCCGAAGGCCAGGGACTGCCCGGCAGCGGCCAGTGGGTGGCGCAGCAGCTGGCCCAGCCCCAAGCGCCACGGCAGCGGCGCGCCTGCCAGCAGGCGCCGCAGGCTTTGCAGCGCCAGCAGCAGCACGCCGCCCAGCACCAGCGCCGCCAGCAAGCCACCGGCGAGCAGGGCGAACGTCAGCAGCAGGTCCAGGCTCAGGCGCCACATGATCAGACCCAGCGCCAGGATGGCCAGGCCGTACACCAGCCAGGTGCTGGCGGGCACCGGCAGCAGGTCGCGGCGCAACACCCGCAGCGGCGGCACGCGGCCCAGCGCCGCCAGTGGCGGCAGGGCGAAACCGGCCAGCGCTACCAGCCCGGTGCCGATGCCGGCCAGGGCGGGCAGGGCGCCGCCACTGGGGATGGCGCTGGGCAGCAGGCCCTGCAGCAGCTTGAACAGGCCCAGCTGGGCCAACCAGCCCACCAGCGCGCCGCTGACGCAGGCCAGCAGGCCCAGCACAGTGAGTTGAATGCAGAACGACAGCAGCACTTCGCGCCGCGACAGGCCCAGGCAGCGCAGCAGGGCGCTGGCGTCGAAGCGGCGGCTGGCGAAGCGGCTGGCCGACAGCGCCACGGCCACCCCGGAGAGCAGCACCGCCACCAGGCTGGCCATGTTCAGGTAGCGCTCGGCCTTGCTCAGGGCACTGCCGATCTGCTGGTTGCCGTCGCGGGCATCCTGGATGCGCTGGTTGGGCGCCAGGCCCGCGTGCACGGTCTGCGCGTAGGCGGCCAGGGCGATGGGCTTGCCGCGCCAAAGGTCACGGAAGGTCACCCGGCTGCCGGGTTGGATCACCCCGGTGGCGGCCAGGTCAGCCTCGTTGATCATCACCCGTGGGGTCAGGCTGTAGAAGTTGCCGGCGCGATCGGGCTCGTAGGTCAGCACCCGCGCCAGGCGCAGGGTCTTGTTGCCGACGTCGATGCTGTCGCCGATCTTCAGGTTCAGCGCCGCCAGCAGCCGTGATTCCACCCAGGCCTCGCCCGGGCCCGGCCGGCCGCCCGCGCTTTCCTCGCCGTAGGGCTGGGCGGCGCTTTTCAGCTCACCGCGCAGCGGGTAGTTGTCGTCCACCGCCTTGATGCTCGACAGCTGGATGCCGTTGTCGGTGGCCACCACGCTGGCGAACTCCACCACCCGCGCATGCTCCAGCCCCTGCTCGCGGCCCAGCCGAAGCTGCTCGGGGCGTGGCGGCGTGGTGCCTTGCAGCACCAGGTCGGCGCCGAGGAACTCTGTGGCGCGCAGCAGCATGGCCGCGTTCAGGCGTGCGCCGAAATAGCCGATGGCGGTGCTGGCGGCCACGGCCACCAGCAGGGCGAAGAACAGCACCCGCAGTTCACCGGCGCGGGCATCGCGCAGCAGTTGGCGAACGGACAGGGTGAGCAGGCGCGTGAGTGGCAATCCAGCCATCGGGTCAAGGCTCCAGGGGGCCGACCAGGCGGCCGGCATCAAGACGGATCAGGCGCCGGCAGCGGTGCGCCAGGCGTTCGTCGTGGGTGACCAGCACCAGGGTGGTGCCGCGTTCCTTGTTCAGTTCGAACAGCAGGTCGCTGATGCGCTCGCCGGTGTGGCTGTCGAGGTTGCCGGTGGGTTCGTCGGCGAACAGCACGTCGGGCTCGGCGGCAAACGCGCGGGCGATGGCCACGCGTTGCTGCTCGCCGCCGGACAACTGCCGCGGCGAATGGCTCAGGCGCTGGCCCAGGCCCACCCGCTCCAGCAGGCCGCGGGCGGTGTCGCGGGCGTCGTGGCGGCCATCGAGTTCCAGCGGCAGCATCACGTTTTCCAGGGCGTTGAGGCTGTCCAGCAGTTGGAACGACTGGAACACGAAGCCCACGTGCTCGGCGCGCACCCGCGCGCGCTGGTCTTCGTCCAACTGGCTGAGGTCGCGGCCGGCCAGGGTAACGTTGCCGCCGCTGGGCAGGTCGAGGCCGGCCAGCAGGCCCAGCAGCGTCGACTTGCCCGAGCCCGAGGCGCCGACGATGGCCAGGCTGTCGCCCTTGTGCAAATCCAGTGACAGTTCGTGCAGGATGGTCAGGTCGCCTTCCGCGCTGGGAACCACTTTGCTAAGGTTCTGAGCTTTGAGGATGCTGATGCCCATGGAGAATCCGATGCGAATGTTGTGGTTGAGTGCTGGCCTGGCGCTGATGGTGCTGGCGCAGAACGCAGCGGCGGGTACCGTGCTGGTCGTGGGCGATAGTATCAGCGCCGGTTTGGGCCTGGATACCAGCAAAGGGTGGGTGTCCTTGTTGCGACAACGGCTTGAGCACGAGGGTTTCAAGGATGAGGTGGTGAACGCCTCCATCTCTGGCGACACCTCGGCGGGCGGCCAGGCGCGACTGCCGGCGCTGCTGGCGGCGCACAAGCCACAGGTGGTGATTCTGGAATTGGGCGGCAACGATGGCCTGCAGGGGCACCCGCCGGCGCAATTGCAACAAAACCTGTCAGCAATGATCGATGGCGCCCGCGCCGCCGGTGCCAAGGTGCTGTTGCTGGGCATGCAACTGCCGCCCAATTACGGCGTGCGCTACACCACTGCCTTCGCCCGGGTGTATGGCGACCTGGCCACGCAGAAGCAGGTGGCGTTGGTGCCGTTTTTCCTCGAAGGGGTGGGTGGGGTGCCGGCGCTGATGCAGGCCGATGGCATCCATCCGGCGGTGAATGCCCAGGGCAAGTTGCTGGAAAATGTCTGGCCGCAGCTAAAACCGCTGCTTTGACGCTTTTCTAGCAACCGCGTTTCGGCTAATGTGGCGCCCCCCGATCTGGAGCCCCCAATGCCGCGTCCTGCCTGGTCCCTGTTTGCGTACCAACTTATCGAGCCCGATGAGCAGCTCGATCTGTTCGCGTGCCAGGAAATTCGTGTGCACCTGATCGCCCGCCAGCTGGAGCTGGGGGGCTCGGCCGACCGCACGTTGTGCGGCACCCTGTTGCCGGCCCAGCCGCGTTGGTCCGGGGTGGCCCCGTCGATATTCCGCGATCGGCGCCTGTGCCCGCTGTGCAAGGCCATCCTGCAGGCGCAGAAGAAGGGCACCCGGCCGGTGTGGCCGGAACTGGCCAACTGATTTTCTGTTCATCCGCTGGCCGCCCACAGGCCTCCCGGTAAGCGGGACGCCGGTGTACAATCGTCCGATTATCCCTCTCGTTTTGCAAAGGATCCTCGGATGTTGCCGCGCTTTTCCGTCGTCACCCGTTGCCTGGCCCTGACCGCTGCCATCGCCGCCGGTCCCGCTGCGGCACTGGAATTCCCCCTGCCGCCGCCCGGCCAGGACATCGTCGGTCAGGTCCAGGTGATCAAGGCCAAGTACGAAGACACCTTTGCCGACCTGGGTGAAGCCAACGACCTGGGCTACCTGGAAATGATCGCCGCCAACCCTGGCGTCGATGCCTGGCTGCCGGGCGCCGGCACCGAGATCGTGCTGCCCACCCGCTTCATCCTGCCGCCGGGCAAGCGCGAAGGCATCGTGATCAACCTGCCTGAATACCGCATGTACTACTTCCCCAAGGGCGAGAACGTCGTCTACACCTACCCGATCGGCATCGGTCGCGAAGGCTGGGGCTCGCCAATCTCGCAGACCAAGATCACCGGCAAGATCCCCAACCCGACCTGGACCCCGCCCGCGTCGATCAAGGCCGAACACGCCGCCGACGGCGACCCGCTGCCGAACGTGGTGCCGGCCGGCCCCGACAACCCCCTGGGCCCGTTCAAGTTCACCCTGGGCATTCCGGGCTACCTGATCCACGGTTCCAACAAGAAGTTCGGCATCGGCATGCGCACCAGCCATGGTTGCTTCCGCATGTACAACTTCAACGTGCTTGAACTGTCGAAAATGGTGCCGGTGGGTACTCCGGTGCGCATCATCAACGAGCCCTACAAGTTCGGCGTGAGCGAAGGCAAGATCTACATCGAGGCCCACACCCCGCTGGACGCCAAGGGCGACCCGTCGGCGGTGGACAAGCACACCGCGGTGATCAACGCGATGCTCAACCGCCCGGACCTCAACGGCACCAACATGCAGATGAACTGGGATACCGTGCGTGACGTGGTGGCGGCCGAGGACGGCCTGCCGGTGGAAATCGCGGCGCCTGGCGTGGCGGGGTCTGCGAACGACTCGGTTATTTCCAAGGCGCCGGTGACGCCTGCGCCGCAGGTGCCGGTGCAGAAGATGGATTGATTGCCGGCTGGCATCAAAAAGGGGGAGGCCGCTGACGCAGGGTCTCCCTTTTTTATGACCGGTACATAGCTTGTCGTGGCGCCGCAGATCGCTTTTGCTTCCGTGCGGCCTTTGATCTTGATTGTGTGCCCCATAAAGCGCCAGGGCCGACTGGAGGCGTTGGCCGAGCGGTCCACGGCGTAGCCGGGGAAGACGGAACCGGAGGCGCTTCTATTCCGGGCCGTCGGCCGCTTGGGCGACGCCGGAGGGAGGGGACCCGAAGCGAAGCGTAGGGACCAAGCAGGGGCAAGCCTTTTTTGCTTACTTTTTGTGGCGTTTGACAAAAAGTGAGCCGCCGTAAGGGCGGAAAGGTGATTGTGCATCACCCTTGGTATTGGATATGTGCATGGCTTTCGAATCTCGCTTCTGAGGGATTCGGACATATCCATTTTCGCGGTGCGACCACCGACTGTTTCGGCCTTACGCCGACTCACTTTTTTTCAGACGCCAAAAAAAGTAAGCAAAAAACGCTTGCCCCTGCTTGGGCCCTCCGCTGCGCTACGGGTCCCCTCCTTCCGGCGCCGCTCAACGGGCAGACGGCACCCGCTATAGAAGCCTGCGGGTTACCGTCTCTTCGGCCTGCGGCCTCGGCCCTTCGGGCAGCCCGTTGATCGACGCCTCCAGTCGGCCCGGGCGCTTTACGGGGCATACAATCAAGATCAAAAGCCAGATCAAAAGCCAGATCAAGATCAAAAGCCAGATCAAGATCACAAGCCGAAGCAAGATCACAACCCGAGACAAGACCACAAACAACGGTAACGGCTGCTGTTTGTTCCAGGCATAAAAAAAGCCAGCCCACCAAAGGTGGGCTGGCCTTGCAATAATCCCGAGGGACTATTACTTACGGCTTGCCTTGTCCAGCATGCGCAGAGCGCGCTCGTTGGCTTCGTCAGCAGTCTGTTGAGCTTTCTGGGCAGCAGCCAGAGCTTCGTCAGCTTTGCGATAAGCTTCGTCAGCACGAGCTTGAGCGCGAGCCGAAGCATCTTCGGTAGCGGTCAGGCGAGCTTCGGTTTCTTTGGAGGCGCTGCTGCAACCGGTAGCCAGGACGGCGGCCAGAGCCAGAGCAGAGAATTTCAGAACGTTGTTCATCGTGATCCCCTTCAAGGACTTTCTATTTAAAGCCATCTCTCGTGAGTGAGAAAATAGCCGGCGTACATAGTACCCATTACTTGTAGTAAGTAAAATGACCTAACGCAAGAAGCAAAAAAAATTCTCGCCAACCCCTCTGTTGTATTGACGACAGCCCACGTACAGGTTCCACCAGCCAGTCTGGAAAAGGCGTCAAGGGGCGGGTGAGGTGTGAGCTGCATCACCTTTGCAGCGGTCACTATTAAACCTGGGCAACGCTTCCCGGTGTGTTTGGTAAAGCCTGCTAAAGTGTTTTTTACTGAACTAGTAGTGACTTCAATTGTCGGCAGTCGTCGAAGGTTTAACATTCGGCAATGTTCAGTCGGGGCTGCCTTCAGATGTTCGGTCACGTAAATGTTACGTACAGCCGGGCGAGTGTCTTGAGTGTCGGTGGCAACGGCGCCTACTATTGAGCTACGTGCTCCTTTGAAAAGAGAACGACAAAGCTCGTCTCTGTGTCGAAACAGGCACGGGGTGGCGTAGAGGTTCCTTCGCCGGAAAAACATCGGTAAGGTAAGGGTCACATACAAGACCCGCGAGGAGTTGTGATGAGCGAGGCGTTGTCCATCCACCATGACCAGGCCGGTCATCAATTCGAGACCAACGTAGACGGTCATCGTGCCTACCTGACCTACATGGACCTGGGTAAGCAGACGCTGGATATCTATCGTACCTTCGTGCCCAACGCGTTGCGCGGCCGCGGCATTGCCGCGGCCCTTACCGAGCAGGCGCTGGCCTATGCCGACCGTATGGGGTACACCGTGATCCCGTCGTGCTCCTACGTGGAGCGCTACATGGAACGTCACCAGCGGCACGCCGCCAAGACCTGAACACGCGTCGGCCATCAGCCAGACACGAAAACGCCGGGGCATGCCCCGGCGTTTTCATGTGCGCGCTGCTTAGCCGCGGGCGCGCTTGGGCAGCACGTCCTTGAGCTTGGCGTGCATGTTGCGCAGGGTGGTCTCGGTGCTGGCCCAGTCGATGCAGGCATCGGTGATGGACACCCCGTACTGCAGCTCGGCCAGGTCCTTGGGAATGGCCTGGCAGCCCCAGTTCAGGTGGCTTTCCACCATCAGGCCGATGATCGAGTTGTTGCCCTCGACGATCTGGTTGGCGACGTTCTCCATCACCAGCGGCTGCAGGGCCGGGTCCTTGTTGGAGTTGGCATGGCTGCAGTCGACCATGATGTTGGGGCGGATGCTGGCCTTGTTCAGGGCCTGCTCGCACAGGGCGACGCTTACCGAGTCATAGTTGGGCTTGCCGTTGCCGCCGCGCAGCACCACGTGGCCGTAGGCGTTGCCCTTGGTGGTGACGATGGACACGCCACCTTCCTGGTTGATGCCCAGGAAACGGTGCGGGCTGGAGACTGACTGCAGGGCGTTGATGGCCACGGTCAGGCCGCCGTCGGTGCCGTTCTTGAAGCCCACGGCCGAGGACAGGCCCGAGGCCATTTCCCGGTGGGTCTGGGATTCGGTGGTGCGCGCGCCGATGGCCGACCAGCTGATCAGGTCCTGCAGGTACTGCGGCGAGATCGGGTCGAGAGCTTCGGTGGCGGTCGGCAGGCCCATTTCCGCCAGGTCCAGCAGCAGCTGGCGGCCGATGTGCAGGCCGTCCTGGATCTTGAACGAGTCGTCCAGGTACGGGTCGTTGATCAGGCCTTTCCAACCCACGGTGGTGCGCGGCTTCTCGAAGTACACGCGCATCACCAGGTACAGGGTGTCGCTCACTTCAGCGGCCAGGGCCTTGAGGCGCTCGGCGTATTCGTGGGCGGCCTTGATGTCGTGGATGGAGCAGGGGCCGATCACCACGAACAAGCGGTGGTCCTTGCCATCGAGAATATCGCGGACAACCTGGCGGCCCTGCGTCACGGTCTTCAGCGCGGCCGGGCTCAGGGGGATGTCCCGCTTGAGCTGGTCGGGGGTGATCAGGGTGTCGTTGGAGGCGACGTTGAGGTCGTCGATCGGTAAATCAGCCATCGTGTTACTCGTCAGGTCACGGGTGCCGGCCGCCAGCGATCCCCCCGCGCGGCGGAGCACAGCTTATTTTGGGCGCAGCGGGGACCGGAACCTTAGCGCGAACGCAGGGGCTGCGACAATGGGGCGCGGGCGAAATGCGTAACGAATTTAATACGAAGCGTCGCTCAGGCTGGCCTGGGAGAACTCCGCGGCGTGGCGCTCCACCCACTGCCGGGCCAGCGCGTCGATGCTTTCCACGTTGGCGGAAAAGGGTGATTGTGTTTCGCAGTATTGCTGGATCTGGCAGACCTGCTCGCCCATGCGCGCGCCGAACAGCGTCTGTTCATCGGTAAACGCCACGCCGATCAGGTAGCCTGCAGGCTGTTTGCGGCACCAGGCCACGTAGCCGGGGTAGCGCAGGCCGTTGTTCAGGGTGGGCATGCTCAGGTCGATGGCGGTGCCGGCGCGGTAGGCGCGGTGGTGCTGGCAGGCCACGCCGCCCAGGCTGATCACGTGCAGGCGGCGGGCGGCAAGGGCAGGGCGGTGACACAGGTTCAACTCTACGGCTACATCGAAAGGATGAGGAAGAAAACGACCCATGAACACTGGCTCCGAGTGTCAGCTGGTTGACGAAGATGCCTGCAGGCCCCTGCAGGAACTGGAACTGACTGATTTGACTATAGATCACGTATTGCTGGATGCGCCGGGTACGTCACTGCTGATTTTCACCGGCGCCGGCTGTGCCAGCTGCCGGGTGGCGCGCCGCGAGCTGCCGCGCCTGCCGCTGGCGGTGCAGCGCCTGTGCTGGATCGATGCCGGCGACAACTTCGGCGCGGTGCAAAGGTACGAGGTCTTCCACCTGCCTGCAATCTTTGTCGTGCACAACGGCCAGTTCCATGGCGCGCTGAACGCACGGCTGCTGGCTGGCGAAATCGACCTGCGGGTGCGCGAGGCCTTGCTGCGCGCGCCCGACGAGCTGCCGTGAGTCCCGTCCGCCAGGTTATGAGCGGGGCGTCGGACTGTGGGCGGCGCTGCTAAGCTTGTGCAAGCTCTGCCGTTTTGGCAGTCGAGGAGATCACATGATCCGTTCGATGCTGTATGCCACTGACCTGGGTCTGTACGCCCCCTACGTGATGCAACACGCGCTGGCCCTGGCGCGCACCTTCAAGGCCGACCTCTACGTGATTCATGCCGTGGAGCCCATGGGGCTGTTCGCCGAGTCGGTTTTGCAGAGCTACCTGGACGAGCCTACCCTCAACGAGCTGCACAGCGAGGGCCTGAGCACCATGATGGCCGGCATCGAGCACAAGGTGCTCGACGGCTTCCGCGAAGAGCTGGGCGAGGGCCAGCAGGACCTGGCCCTGATCACCGCCGTGCGCGTGCGCCAGGGCGACCCGGCCCAGGTCATCCTCGACCAGGCCCAGCGCCTGGCGGTGGACCTGTTGATCGTCGGCAGCCACAGCCACGGCGCCGGTGCCGACATTCCCCTGGGGCGCACCGCCGCGCGGGTGTTGCAGCTCTCTACGGTGCCGGTTTACATGGTGCCGCTGTCCCAGCAGCTGGGCCGGCGCAAGGCTTGAGCGCGGGCAAGGGTGCACTCACGTACAAAATCTGATAAAAAGTTCTAGATTTATTACCCAGACCATTAATATAGTTATAACTCGTCGCTGTTGGCGTTTATCTGCTTTGAGGGATTCATATGAAGCTTCAACAATTGCGCTACATCTGGGAAGTAGCGCACCACGACCTCAACGTCTCCGCGACAGCACAAAGTCTCTATACCTCCCAGCCCGGCATCAGCAAGCAGATCCGCTTGCTCGAGGACGAGCTGGGCGTTGAAGTCTTCGCCCGCAGCGGCAAGCACCTGACCCGGGTCACCCCGGCCGGTGAGCGCATCATCACCACCGCCGGCGAGATCCTGCGCAAGGTGGAAAGCATCAAGCAGATCGCCCAGGAATTCTCCAACGAGAAGAAAGGCACGCTGTCCATCGCCACCACCCACACCCAGGCGCGCTACGCGCTGCCGCCGGTGATCAGCAACTTCATCAAGCAATACCCCGACGTGGCGCTGCACATGCACCAGGGCTCGCCCATGCAGATCGCCGAGATGGCCGCCGACGGCACCGTCGATTTTGCCATCGCCACCGAGGCGCTGGAGCTGTTCGGCGACCTGATCATGATGCCGTGCTACCGCTGGAACCGTTGCGTGGTAGTGCCCCAGGGGCACCCGCTGACCAAGCTGCCGAAGCTGACCCTGGAAGTGCTGGCCGAATACCCGATCGTGACCTACGTGTTCGGTTTCACCGGCCGTTCCAAGCTGGACGAAGCCTTCAGCCACCGCGGCCTGACCCCCAAGGTGGTGTTCACCGCGGCCGACGCCGACGTGATCAAGACTTACGTGCGCCTGGGCCTGGGCGTGGGCATCGTCGCCAAGATGGCGGTGGACACCAAGCTCGACAGTGACCTGGTCATGCTCGACGCCGACCACCTGTTCGAGGCCAGCGTCACCAAGATCGGCTTCCGCCGTGGCACCTTCCTGCGTGGTTTCATGTGCGACTTCATCGAGAAGTTCGCCCCGCACCTGACCCGCGACGTGATGGCCAAGGCCATCCAGTGCCACAACAAGCAGGAGTTGGAAGAGCTGTTTGACGGCGTCGAGCTGCCGGTGCATTGATTCCCGGCCTTCGGGCATAAAAAAACCGGCCAATCTGGCCGGTTTTTTTTGCTTCAGGCTTTCTGGATCAGGTTGCCTGCATGCAGCCCACATTCCTTCTGCGTGGCTTCTTCCCACCACCAGCGGCCTTCGCGCTCGTGCTGGTTGGGCAGCACGGGGCGGGTGCAGGGCTCGCAGCCGATGCTGATGAAGCCGCGTTCGTGCAGGCTGTTGTACGGCAGTTCGAGCATGCGGATGTAGCCCCAGACTTCCTCGCTGCTCATCTGCGCCAGCGGGTTGAACTTGTACAGCGGGCGCTCGGGCGTGGAGAATGCGCCGTCGATTTCCATCACCGAAACCTGGCTGCGGGTGCCCGGGCTCTGGTCGCGGCGCTGGCCGGTGGCCCATGCCTTCACGGTGGACAGCTTGCGGCGCAGCGGCTCGATCTTGCGGATGCCGCAGCACTCGCCGTGGCCGTCCTTGTAGAAGCTGAACAGGCCCTTTTCCTTCACGAACGGCTCAAGCCGGGTGTGGTCGGGGGACACCAGCTCGATGGCGATGTTGTAATGCTCGCGCACCTGGTCGATGAACCGGTAGGTCTCCGGGTGCAGGCGGCCGGTGTCGAGGCTGAATACCTTGACGTTCTTGTTCAGCTTCCACGCCATATCCACCAGCACCACGTCTTCGGCGCCGCTGAAGGAGATCCACAGCTCGTCGCCGAAGTGCTCGAAGGCAAGCTTGAGGATGTCCTGGGGGGACTTGTTGGCATAAGTCGCGGCGAGTTCGGCGACGTCGAGGTTCAGGCTCATCAGGCGGCTTCCTAGGTCATTCGGCGCTTGGGCGCTCATTTGTGTCTGATGGTAACAAAAAGTCCCTGTGGGAGCTGGCTTGCCAGCGAGTTTTTCATGGGGCTGAAAAGCTCGCTGGCAAGCCAGCTCCCACATTTACAAGGCGGCGAGGGTGTCCATCAGCACCCTGACCTTGAACACCGACTCGGCATATTCATCTTCCCAGCGCGAATCCGCCACGATGGCGCCACCGCCCCAGCAGCTCACCTGGCCGTCCTTCACCAGCAGGCTGCGGATGGCGATGGAGCTGTCCATGTGCCCGCGCACGTCCAGGTACAGCAGCGAACCGCAGTACAGTGCCCGACGGGTGGGCTCCAGCTCGTCGATGATCTGCATCGAGCGGATCTTCGGTGCGCCGGTGATCGAGCCGCCGGGGAAGCTGCCAGCCAGCAGGTCGAGGCAGTCCTTGCCGTCGGCCAGCTGGCCGATCACGGCGCTGACCATGTGGTGCACGTTGGGGTAGCTTTCCAGGGCGAACAGCTCGGGCACGCGCACCGAGCCGATCTTGCAGGTGCGGCCCAGGTCGTTGCGCAGCAGGTCGACGATCATCAGGTTTTCCGCCCGGTCCTTCAGGCTGGCCAGCAGCTCGCGGCCGTTGGCGGCATCGCGCGCAGGGTCGGCGTCACGCTGGCGGGTGCCCTTGATGGGGCGGGTCTCGACGTGGCCGTCGCTGACCTGCACGAACCGCTCCGGCGACAGGCTGAGGATGGCGCTGCCGTCCTCCAGGGCCAGGAACCCGGAAAACGGCGTCGGGCAGGCCTCGCGCAGGGCGCGGTAGGCGGTCCATGGGTCGCCATGGCAGGGCGCGCGGAAGCGCTGGGTCTGGTTCACCTGGTAGCAGTCGCCGGCGGCGATGTAGGCCTGGATGCGCTCGAACGCGTGGCGGTACTGCTCGGGCGCCAGGTCCGGGCGCATGGGGGCGTCCAGCTTGAACGGGCCGGCCGCGCGGCTGGCGGGCTGGCTGAACAGCGTGGCCAGGCGCTGGCGCTCGTCGGCGCCCACGCTGGGGTGGAACATCAGCTGGCTGCTGCGCAACTCGTGGTCGCTGATCAGCGCCCAGGCGTACAGGCCCAGGTGCGCATCGGGCAGTTGCAGGTCGTCCACGGCCACGCTGGGCAGGTGCTCCAGGCGCCGGCCGAAATCGTAGCTCAGGTAGCCGATCAGCCCACCGGCGAACGGCAGCTCCGTGCCTTGGGGCAGCCGCGCCGGGCCCAGGCGGCCAAGGGCTGCGCGCAGGCGTTGCAGGTAGGCGTCGCCACTTTCATCCGGCAGCGCGCGCAGGGTTTCTATCGGCCAGGCGCTGAGGATGTCGAAGCGCCCGCGCTCGGCGGCCGGCTTGGCGCTGTCCAGCAGGATGGCGCCGGGGGCGTGGCGGATGGCGGCGAACCAGGCGCCGGGGTCGGGGCTGTAGGGCAGGGGTACGACGGAGCAGGTAGGCATGCGGGCGGTGGAACACCATCGAAAAGCGAGGGGGGCGATTGTAGACCTGTGGGCGCGAACTGTGTAGCCGCTGCCATGTGGGAGCTGGCTTGCCAGCGAGCTGTTGGCGGCAAGGCAAAGCTCGCTGGCAAGCCAGCTCCCACAAGTCTCAGGCGGGTGTCGGCACGTGCCCGAACAGCCCCTGGGTAAAGCGCACGCGCTCTGCTGCGCTTTCCGTGAGCCCTTCGGCCGCCAGCTCCGCCAGGCGCGCTTCCACCGCTTCGGTGCGGTGGGTCAGGCCGCAGTCGTTGGCGATCTGGATGTTCAGCCCCGGGCGGGCGTTGAGCTCCAGGATCAACGGGCCTTTTTCCTGGTCCAGCACCATGTCCACGCCGATGTAGCCCAGGCCGCACAGGTCATAGCAGCCGGCGGCCAGCTTCATGAAGCCGTCCCAGTTGGGCAGTTGCACGCCGTCCACCGCGTTGGTGGTGTCGGGGTGCTTGCTGATGATGCTGTTCAGCCAGGTGCCGCGCAGGGTCACGCCGGTGGCCAGGTCCACGCCCACGCCGATGGCGCCCTGGTGCAGGTTGGCCTTGCCGTTGGACTGGCGGGTGGGCAGGCGCAGCATGGCCATCACCGGGTAGCCCATCAGCACGATGATGCGGATGTCCGGCACGCCTTCGTAGCTGATGCTGCGGAAGATCTGGTCGGGGGTGACCCGGTATTCGATCAGCGCGCGGTCGCGGTGGCCACCCAGGGAGTACAGGCCGGTGAGGATGCTGGAAATCTGGTGCTCGATTTCGTCGTGGCTGATGATGCGCCCCGACACCGTGCGGTAGCGCCCCTCGAAGCGGTCGGCCACCACCAGGATGCCGTCGCCGCCGGCGCCCTGGGCCGGCTTGATGACGAAGTCGCTGCGCCCGCCGATGATGGCCGGCAACTGGCTGATTTCCTTCTCGGTGGCAATCACCCCGTACATTTCCGGCACGTGGATGCCGGCGGCGATCGCCCGTTCCTTGGTGATGATCTTGTCATCGACGATAGGGTACAGGCTGCGCTTGTTGTACTTGAGCACGTAGTCGGCGTTGCGCCGGTTGATGCCCATGATGCCCCGCGCCTGCAGGGCTTTCCAGGTCTTGAACAGGCCGAACATTCAGCTGTCCGCCTTGACGAAGGCCTTGAAGCGCAACAGCTCGGTCAGGCGGTAGCCGCGGTAGCGCCCCATGGCCAGCATGAAGCCGACCATGATCAGCAGGATGGCCGGGAAGGTGAACACGAAGTACACCAGCTGCGGCACGGTCATCAGCAGGTGCGCCAGCGAGGCGGCGAACAGCGTGCCGATGGCCACTTTCATGGCATGGCTGCCGCCGCGCTCTTCCCAGGTGATGGACAGGCGCTCGATGGTCATGGTCAGGATCACCATCGGGAACAGCGCCACCGACAGGCCGCGCTCCAGGCCCAGCTTGTGGCTGAACAGGCTGATGGCGGCGATCAGCACCACCACGAAGGTCAGCACCACCGACAGCCGTGGCAGCATCTGCAGCTTCAGGTGCTCGAGGTAGGAGCGCAGCGACAGCCCCAGGGCGGTGATCACCGTGAACAGGGCAATGCCGAAGCCCAGCTGGGTCTCGCGGAACGCCAGGGCGATCAGCACCGGGGTGAAGGTGCCCAGGGTCTGCAGGCCGATCAGGTTGCGCAGGATCAGGATCACCAGCACGCCGATGGGGATCATCACCATGATCATGAACGTCTGCTGGGTCTGCAGCGGCAGGCTGTACAGCGAGTATTCGAGGAAGTCGGCGTCGGTGTTGGCGTCGGTCAGCTTGGCCAGGCGGATGGCGTTCATCTCGCTGTTATTGAGGGTGAAGGTCACCAGGGCCTTCTTGCCGCCTTCCACGCTGATCAGGTTTTCGTCGCCGGTCCACCACACCAGGCGGTCGGCGGGCAGGCCCTGTTCGCCGGTGTCGGGGTTGAAGTACAGCCATTGGCTGCCGTTGAAGCTGCGCAGCCACAGCTCGGGTGCCTGCGGCTGGTCGGCCACCAGGCGGATGGTGTGGACCTTTTCCATGGGCACGTGGGCGATGGACAGCAGCAGGTCGACGATGCTGGCCTTGTGCGCGGTGGACGGGTCGCCCGCCAGCAGCAGCTTGACGTTGTCGTCGCCCAGGTTGTTGACGCGCTTGATGGTCTCGCTGACGAAGGTCTCGACGTCGGCCGAATGCTGGCGGATCGGCGCCAGCAGGGCTTCGGCGGCGATTTTCTCCGGGCCGTCGATGGTCATGCTGTCGCGGAAGGTCGGGCCCTTGATCTTGGGCTTCTCGCTGCTGTAGCGCTTGGTCAGCACCAGGCGGTAGTACAGGGTCTGGTTGCCGCTGGCGCGGCGCGCCGACCAGGTGACCTTGCGGTTGCCGTCGATGCGGTTGACGTTCACCCCGTAGTTATTGGAGATGAAGCTTTCGTTCAGGCTCACGTAGTCGCGGGTCAGCGGTGGCACGAACATCTGGATCTTGACCGGGTCCTTGGGGCTGGCGACGAACTCGACCTTGGCGTCGATGTTCCACAGGTCGTCGGTCTCGTCCTCGGTCATGGGGATGCCGAGCACGAAGATCTGATAGGCCGTGATCGCCAGGCCCAGGGTGACCAGGACGGCGATGAGGACTTTCAGATGGAGGGTAAGCGAACGCATCGGGATTACTCTGCGGTAGGAGCGTTGCGGCAGGCAGGCTTGCCGGCGGCATATTTTAGACTGGGGTCGACCAGCGCATTGAAATGCGTGAGCGCGTCGCTGCCGATCAGCAGCGGGTACTGGAACGCGCTGCGGTCGGTGAGGTTGACCTCGATGTCACGTTCTTCCTGGCCCATGCACACGGCCAGGGTAATGACCGGGCGGGCGGTGTAGTGCTGGCCGGCATCGGCGTCGTAGTCGCCGGCGCGCCGCTTGATATGGGTGACACGCGCCAGGGGGCGCTCGATGGGGTGGCTGTGAGCCGAGTCGATGGCCAGGTAGAAGCGTACCCAGGACTCGCCGTCGCGCTTGAAGCGCTTGATGTCGCGGGCGCTGAGCGAGGCGGTCTTGGCGCCGGTGTCGAGCTTGGCGGCCACCTGCAGGTCGATATCGTCCAGGCGTGCGTATTCGTTGAGGCCGTAGGTGGTCTTTTCGGCGGCCGTGGCAAGGCCTGGGACGAACAGCAGGCAGATCAGGCGGTGCAGAGGCTTGATGGTCATGGTTCCCGGAAATCAGCACCCACGGCGCGGGCGGCGCATTCTAGCATGATGGTTTCATGGCGCCAGCGAACGGGGTGCGGGGTCGGGGTTATTTGAACCGGCGCTCCACGCCTTTCTCTACAAGGATCTTGGCGGAAATCTCTTCAACCGAGAAATGTGTTGAATTGATATTGGGGATGTTCTCGCGGCGAAACAGGTTTTCCACCTCGCGCACCTCGAATTCGCACTGGGCGAAGCTCGAATAGCGGCTGTTGGGCTTGCGTTCGTGGCGGATCGCGGTCAGCCGGTCGGGGTCGATGGTCAGGCCGAACAGCTTGTGCTGGTGGGCCTTGAGGGCTGCCGGCAGCTGCAGGCGCTCCATGTCGTCCTCGGTCAGCGGGTAGTTGGCTGCGCGAATACCGAACTGCATTGCCATGTACAGGCACGTTGGCGTCTTGCCGCAACGGGAAACACCGACCAGAATCAAGTCAGCCTTGTCGTAGTAGTGCGTGCGCGCGCCGTCGTCGTTGTCCAGGGCGAAATTCACCGCCTCGATGCGCTCCATGTAGTTGGAGTTGTGCCCGATGGAGTGGGATTTGCCCACCGAATAGGACGAATGGGCGCTCAGTTCCTGCTCCAGTGGGGCCAGGAAGGTGGAGAAGATGTCGATCATGAAGCCGTTGGAGGTGGCCAGCACCTCGCGGATTTCCTGGTTGACGATGGTATCGAAAATGATCGGTCGCACGCCGTCGCGGTCGGCTGAATCGTTTATCTGCTTGACCATCGTCCGGGCTTTGTCGACGCTGTCGATGTAGGGGCGCGTGAACTTGTTGAACGTAATGTTCTCAAATTGAGCCAGCAGGCTCTGCCCCAGCGTTTCGGCGGTGATACCCGTGCCGTCTGAGATAAAGAAAGCAGATCGTTTCATTTGCGCCTTGGGCCTTAAGCTGGTGACGATTCTTGGATATGATAGGCCGGATTTGTCGGCCTTGATTGCCTGGCATTCTCACTTATTTTCCGGGTCCAGGCCATAAACACTCGGCACCCTCCCAATCGGGAGCTGTACGGGTCCTGAGCTTTTCCAACACAGTTAGTGGAGAGATCACCTTGGTAGAGTACGTAGTTTCCCTCGATAAGCTCGGCAAACACGATGTTGAGCATGTGGGGGGCAAGAACGCATCCCTTGGCGAGATGATCAGCAACCTTGCCGGTGCCGGCGTATCGGTACCCGGTGGCTTTGCCACTACGGCTCAGGCTTACCGCGATTTTCTCGAACAGAGCGGCCTGAACGCTCAGATCCATGCGGCGCTGGACGCCCTGGACGTGGATGACGTGAATGCCCTGGCCAAGACCGGCGCGCAGATCCGCCAGTGGATCATGGACGCCGAGTTCCCCGAACAACTGAACACCGAGATTCGCGCCCACTTCGCCGAACTGTCCAAGGGCAACCCGGACATCGCCGTGGCCGTGCGTTCCTCCGCTACCGCCGAAGACCTGCCCGACGCCTCGTTCGCCGGCCAGCAGGAGACCTTCCTGAACATCCGCGGCGTCGACAACGTCATTCGCGCGGCCAAGGAAGTGTTCGCCTCGCTGTTCAACGACCGCGCCATTTCCTACCGCGTGCACCAGGGCTTCGACCACAAGCTGGTGGCCCTGTCGGCCGGCGTGCAGCGCATGGTGCGTTCGGAAACCGGCACCGCCGGCGTGATGTTCACCCTGGACACCGAATCGGGCTTCCGCGACGTGGTGTTCATCACCGGCGCCTACGGCCTGGGCGAAACCGTGGTGCAGGGTGCGGTCAACCCTGACGAGTTCTACGTGCACAAGCACACCCTGGAAGCGGGCCGCCCGGCCATCCTGCGCCGCAACCTGGGCAGCAAGGCCATCAAGATGATCTACGGCGCCGAGGCCAAGGCCGGCAAGTCGGTGCAGACCGTCGACGTCGACAAGGCCGACCGCGCGCGCTTCTGCCTTACCGACGCGCAGGTCAGCGAGCTGGCCAAGCAGGCCATGATCATCGAGAAGCACTACCAGTGCCCGATGGACATCGAATGGGCCCAGGACGGTGACGACGGCAAGCTGTACATCGTGCAGGCCCGTCCGGAAACCGTGAAAAGCCGCTCCCAGGCCAACGTCATGGAGCGCTACCTGCTGAAAGAGAAGGGCACCGTGCTGGTGGAAGGCCGTGCCATCGGCCAGCGCATCGGCGCCGGCCGCGTGCGCATCATCAAGGACGTGTCCGAGATGGACAAGGTCCAGCCAGGCGACGTGCTGGTCTCCGACATGACCGACCCGGACTGGGAACCGGTGATGAAGCGCGCCAGCGCCATCGTCACCAACCGTGGCGGGCGTACCTGCCACGCGGCCATCATTGCCCGTGAGCTGGGCATTCCAGCCGTCGTGGGTTGCGGCAACGCCACCCAACTGCTGGTCGACGGCCAGGGCGTGACCGTGTCCTGCGCCGAAGGCGACACCGGCTACATCTTCGAGGGCGAACTGGGCTTCGACATCAAGAAGAACTCGGTGGATGCCATGCCGGAGCTGCCGTTCAAGATCATGATGAACGTCGGCAACCCCGACCGCGCCTTCGACTTCGCCCAGCTGCCCAACGCCGGTGTCGGCTTGGCGCGCCTGGAATTCATCATCAACCGTATGATCGGCGTGCACCCCAAGGCGCTGCTGAACTATGACGGCCTGCCAGCCGACATCAAGGACAGCGTCGACAAGCGCATCGCCGGTTACAGCGCCCCCGTGGACTTCTACGTCGACAAGCTGGTCGAGGGCATCAGCACCCTGGCCGCCGCGTTCTGGCCGAAAAAGGTCATCGTGCGCCTGTCGGACTTCAAGTCCAACGAATACGCCAACCTGATCGGCGGCAAGCTGTACGAGCCGGAAGAAGAAAACCCGATGCTGGGCTTCCGTGGCGCCTCGCGCTACATCAGCGAGTCGTTCCGCGAGTGCTTCGAGCTCGAATGCCGCGCCCTCAAGCGCGTGCGCAACGACATGGGCCTGACCAACGTCGAGATCATGGTGCCGTTCGTGCGCACCCTGGGCGAGGCGAGCCAGGTGGTCGACCTGCTGGCCGAGAACGGCCTGGGCCGTGGCGTCAATGGCCTGCGCGTGATCATGATGTGCGAGCTGCCGTCCAACGCGCTGATGGCCGATGAGTTCCTGGAATTCTTCGACGGCTTCTCCATCGGCTCCAACGACATGACCCAGCTGACCCTGGGCCTGGACCGCGATTCGGGTATCATCGCGCACCTGTTCGACGAGCGTAACCCGGCGGTCAAGAAGCTGCTGGCCAGTGCCATTGCCGCCTGCAACAAGGCCGGCAAATACATCGGCATCTGCGGCCAGGGCCCCTCGGACCACCCTGACCTGGCCAAGTGGCTGATGGAGCAGGGCATCGAAAGCGTGTCGCTGAACCCGGATTCCGTGCTGGAAACCTGGTTCTTCCTGGCCGAGGGCCAGGGCGCCGCGTAATAGCTGCAAGGGGCGCAAGCCCCACTCACCCGTAGCAGCTGCCGAAGGCTGCGTCGCTTTGCAAACAGCGACGCAGCCTTCGGCAGCTGCTACGGGTGTTTTTGATCTTCCGTTTATTTTCTGTACAAGAAGTCTTATGCAAAGCAGCAGCAATCTCTTCCCGGTCGCCTTGCTCAGCGCCGAGCGCCGTGGCGACCTGAGCGAAGACGTCTATCGCATCAAGGCTGCCAACAGCCCGGATGCCAGCGTTGAATTGGCCGTGACCCGCCTGGGCCTGGCCGACCAGGCGCAACCTGGCGGCGTGCCCGTCATCCTGCTGCACGGCAGCTTTTCCAACCGGCGCTTCTGGGTGTCGCCCCGCGGCATCGGCCTGGGGGCCTGGCTGGTGCGCGAAGGGTTTGACGTGTGGATTCCGGAAATGCGCGGCCACGGCCTGTCGCCGCGCAACCTGGACTACGCCCGCAACCGCGTCGCCGACTACGCCCGCTACGACCTGCCGGTGATCGGCGCGTTCGTGCAGGAGCAGACCGGCCGCGCGCCGCACTGGATCGGCCATTCCCTGGGCGGCATCAGCCTGGCGGCCGCCCTGGGCGGTGGTTACCTGCCGCAGGACAACGTCGCCTCGGCAGCGTTGTTCGGCTGCCAGGTCAGCCGCACCTACTGGCCGCTGAAAATGCCACCGGTGGAATGGAGCGCACGCCTGCTGCTCAAGCGTTTCGCCCACATTTCCGGCTCGCGCCTCAAGCGCGGCCCCGAGGACGAGCCCATCGGCCTGGCCCTGGAGGCCATGCGCTGGTATGGCCTGTTCGGCCGCTTTGGCGACGGCAAGCAAGACTGGTGGGCGGGCCTGGCCGAGGTGCAGGTGCCGTTGCTGGCAGTGACCGCCAGCGCTGACCACCAGGACCCGCCGTGGGCCTGCCGCAAGCTGTTCGAGGCCTTTGGTGGCGACCAGCGCCAGTTCGTGCAACTGGGCCGCGACCACGGCTTCGCCGACAACTTCGGCCACGTCGAGATGCTGGTCAGCAAGGCCGCCCAGGCCGAGGTCTGGCCGCTGGTGGGGCGTTGGCTGCACAACCCCCACGCGCCGTTGCTGGCGCAGGCGCAGGAAGTGCCCGTGGGTGCGTGACTTCACGGTCAGCGGTGGGGCGGCTAAGCTATGTCGATTGCGCGTGCGTTGGCAACGACGCACGCAGGGTGTAAACGCAGGGCAGGCCGGCTCGTTCCTACAGTAGCGGTCGCCTTTTCGATCGACCGTGTCTTGAGCTGACAGGAGTTACCCCATGCATTACCTCACTCCCGATTTGTGCGATGCCTACCCCGAGCTGGTCAAGGTGCTGGAACCCATGTTCAGCAACTTCGGCGGGCGCGATTCCTTCGGTGGCGAAATCGTCACCATCAAGTGCTTCGAGGACAACTCCCTGGTCAAGGCCCAGGTGGAGTTGAACGGCAAGGGCAAGGTGCTGGTAGTGGATGGCGGCGGCTCGCTGCGCTGCGCGTTGCTGGGCGACATGCTGGCGGACAAGGCCGCCAAGAGCGGTTGGGAAGGGCTGGTGATCTACGGTTGCATCCGCGACGTCGACGCCATCGCCCAGACCGACGTCGGCGTGCAGGCCCTGGCCAGCCACCCGCTGCGTACGGAAAAGCGTGGCCTGGGCGACCTGAACGTGCCGGTGACCTTCGCCGGTGTCACGTTCAAGCCGGGAGAATTCATCTACGCCGACAACAATGGCGTTATCGTGTCCCCCAGCGCATTGAAAATGCCGAGTTAAGCGGTTCGCAATCAATCATCGGGGTGTGGATGTTCGAGGAAGAAAACGCGCAGTGGGGCCTGGTGCAGGCCCTGGTGCTCGACGGTAAAGGTGGTGCGCGGCAGATCGCCCGCGCGCAGTTGGATGAGCTGGTACTGGAACCGCAGGAAAGCCTTTGGCTGCACTGGGACCGTGGCCATCCGCAAACCCAGGCGTGGTTGCGCAACGACAGCGGGCTGAACGAGTTCAGCTGTGACCTGCTGCTGGAGGAAAACACCCGGCCGCGGCTGCTGCCGTTGCCCGATGACCAGCTGCTGCTGTTCCTGCGCGGCGTCAACCTCAACCCCGGTGCCGAGCCCGAGGACATGGTCTCGGTGCGTATCTTCGCCGAAGCCCGCCGGGTGATCTCCCTGCGCCTGCGCCCGCTGCGCGCCACCGACGAGCTGATGGTGCTGCTGCAGCAGGGCCGTGGCCCGCGTACCTCCTCCGAACTCATCCTCTACCTGGCCCAGTACCTCACCGAGAAGGTGCAGACCCTGGTGGGCGAGCTGAGCGAGGTGGTCGACGACGAGGAAGACAAGATCGACGCCGACGAGCAATACACCCCCGAACACGGCAGCATCCTGCAGATTCGCCGGCGCGCCGCCGGGCTGCGGCGTTTCCTGGCGCCGCAGCGGGAAATCTTCGGCCAGCTGTCGCGCAACAAATTGCCGTGGTTCGTCGACGACGACGCGGACTACTGGAACGAGCTGAACAACAGCCTCACCCGTTACCTCGAAGAGCTGGAGCTGACCCGCGAGCGCGTGGGCCTGGTGCTGGAGGCGGAGGACCGGCGCCTGAACGAGCGCATGAACCGCACCATGTACCGTTTCGGCATCATCACCTGTATCTTCCTGCCCATGAGTTTCCTGACCGGGCTGCTGGGTATCAACGTCGGTGGCATTCCGCTGAACACCAGCCCGTATGGCTTCCTGGTGGCGTGCACGCTGATGGTGCTGCTGGGCGTGGGGCAATGGTGGCTGTTTCGTCGATTGCGTTGGGTTTAGGCGCCGTTCAGGACACATATGGTTGCATATGCCTGCCGGATCGATGTGACCCGCCTGCGACAGCTCTCGTCTTTGACTGATAATTCGTGAGGTGCGTATGCACGATCCGTTTGAAGAATCACTGCGTGACATGCTCAAGGCGTCTTCCTCCCCAGGGCGGGATGACGACGCCTGCCTGGGGCGTGTCCTCAAGACTGCCAATCGGCAAGTCGGCGCCGGCGATCTGTTCAGCCTGATGGGCCGTTGGCTGCAGGCCTTCATGATCGCCGTGGAAAATGGATCGGGTCATGTGGCGCCAGTCTCGCGACGCAAACCCACTGCTGATAAGGCTGATTGACTATGCAACTTGATCTCTGGACTCAGAGCCTGGTGACGGCCATGACCGCACTCTGGACGAAGGTCGCGAATTTCATCCCCAACCTGTTCGGTGCGTTGGTGGTGCTGCTGCTGGGCTTTGTCGTGGCCAAGCTGCTCGATACCCTGTTGTCCAAGCTGCTGGCCAAGCTGGGCCTGGACCGCCTGATGGCAGGCACCGGGTTGACCAAGCTGATGAGCCGCGGCGGCATCCAGGTGCCGATTTCCACCCTGGTGGGCAAGATCGTCTACTGGTTCGTGTTGCTGATTTTCCTGGTTTCTGCGGCCGAATCCCTTGGCTTGCAGCGAGTTTCAGCTACGCTCGACATGCTGGCGCTCTATTTGCCGAAGGTTTTCGGTGGCGCGCTGGTGCTGTTGGTCGGCGTGCTGCTGGCGCAACTGGTGAACGGCCTGGTGCGCGGCGCGGCCGAAGGCGTGGGGCTGGACTACTCGGCAGGGCTTGGGCGAGTGGCTCAGTGGCTGGTCATTGTCATCAGTATCTCGGTGGCCATTAGCCAGCTCGAGGTCAAGACCGACCTGCTGAACCACGTCATCGTCATTGTTTTGATTACCGTTGGTCTGGCCGTTGCATTGGCCATGGGCCTCGGCAGCAAGGAAATCGCCGGGCAGATCCTGGCAGGAATTTACGTGCGGGAGTTGTACCAGGTGGGGCAACAAGTGCGAATTGGAGAGGTTGAAGGCCAGATCGAGGAGATCGGCACGGTCAAGACGACGGTGCTGACCGACGACGGGGAATTGGTTTCCCTGTCGAATCGGATCCTCTTGGAGCAGCGGGTTAGTAGCCGCTGAGCCGGCAAATTCTGCTACTGTATGCCGCCGCAAAATGGCCCGGGTGTCGGGCCATGGTGGATATTGACCTGACTGTCGGCCCGACTTGTTTTGAATAAAGTTCATTCGTTGCCCCTGCGTTACGACCCCCGCACGCTCACAGACGAGGAGCTGGTGGCGCGTTCGCATGTGGAGCTTTTTCACGTCACCCGTGCCTACGAAGAGCTGATGAGGCGCTATCAGCGAACCCTGTTCAACGTGTGTGCGAGATATTTAGGGAACGATCGTGATGCTGACGATGTCTGTCAGGAGGTGATGTTGAAGGTGTTGTACGGTCTGAAGAATTTCGAGGGTAAATCGAAGTTCAAGACCTGGCTCTACAGCATCACCTACAACGAATGTATCACGCAGTACCGTAAGGAACGGCGCAAGCGCCGCCTCATGGATGCATTGAGCCTCGACCCGCTCGAGGAGGCATCCGAAGAGAAGGCGCCGAAACCGGAGGAGCGTGGTGGATTGGATCGTTGGCTGATACATGTCAACCCGATCGACCGAGAAATACTTGTGCTTCGATTCGTCGCAGAGCTTGAGTTTCAAGAGATCGCGGACATCATGCACATGGGTTTGAGCGCGACGAAAATGCGATACAAACGTGCGCTCGACAAGCTACGTGAGAAATTTGCAGGTATCGCCGAAACTTAGTTCGGTGCAAATATCTCTAACGTGGGGGCTAGTTCTGCTAGACTGGCCGCCGAGTTGTCCCCCGTGTAAGGGGGTACTGCTTAACAATCACCAGATGGGGATTTAACGGATGAAACTGAAAAACACCTTAGGCATTGCCATTGGTTCTCTTGTTGCCGCAACTTCTTTCGGCGCTTTGGCACAAGGCCAAGGCGCGGTCGAAGGTGAAGCCTTCTACCAGAAGAACTACAACGACAGCGTCAAGCACGTCGAAGACGGCCGTACTGCCGGCGCTTCGCTGGGCTACTTCCTGACCGACGACGTTGAAGTCATCCTGGGCTACGGCAAGACCAACTACACTCGTTCGAACGATGGTACTGGCAGCCAGAAAATCCACGGTGACACTGGCTCCCTGACCGCCATGTACCACTTCGGTACTGTCGGCGACGCCATTCGTCCGTACGTTTCCGGTGGCTTCGCTCACCAGAGCCTGAGCAACGTGCAAGCTGACGGCCACAGCGGTCGCGACAGCTCCACCTTCGCTACCATCGGCGCTGGCGCCAAGTGGTACATCACCGACAACCTGTACGCTCGTGCCGGTATCGATGCTGACTACAAACTGGACAACGGCAAGTGGGACTACGCTCCTACCATCGGCCTGGGTGTGAACTTCGGCGGTAACGGCGGCAAGGCTCCGGCTCCTGCTCCAGCACCAGCTCCAGCTCCAGTTGCTGAAGAGCCAGCTCCAGCTCCAGCTCCAGAAGTCGTTCGCGTTCAGCTGGACGTGAAATTCGACTTCAACAAGTCGGTCGTCAAGCCAAACAGCTATGCTGACATCAAGAACCTGGCTGACTTCATGAAGCAGTACCCACAGACCACTACTCGTGTTGAAGGCCACACCGACAACGTCGGTCCAGACGCCTACAACCAGAAGCTGTCTGAGCGTCGTGCCCTGGCCGTTAAAAACGTACTGGTCAACCAGTACGGCGTGCAAGGCAACCGTGTTGACTCGATCGGCTACGGCAAAACCCGTCCAGTCGCTGACAACTCGACTGACGCTGGTCGCGCTACTAACCGTCGCGTAGAAGCTGAAGTAGAAGCTCAATCCAAGTAATTGGATAAAGCTTGAAAAAAACCCGGCCTAGGCCGGGTTTTTTTTCGCCTGCGGGTTCCGCGCATCCCCGTAGCAGCTGCCGCAGGCTGCGTCCGGATGCGCCGCGGTGTGCCGGCAACAGCGCGGCGCCTTGGACGCGGCCTTGGGCCGCTGCTACAGAAACCGCGATGCGGCGGGCTGCCCATCCCTGTAGCAGCTGCCGCAGGCTGCGTCCGGCTCGCCGCGCAGCTGGCGTCAAGCGTGCTGCAACACCCACACCAGCAGCACCAGGTTCACCAGCAGCGACCCCAGCGCCAACCCCCGCCACACCCTCAGCGGTTCACGCTGCAGCAACGGCAAGGCACGCGGTTGCAGGCCCTGCCTTTCACCCTGTTCCAGCACCAGCAGCCATTCCTCTGCCGTCTCGAAGCGCTGCGTCGGGTCGGCCGTCACGCTGCGCGCCAGCATGGCGTCCAGCCAGTCGGGCACGTCGGGGCGGTAGCGGTGGGCATTGGCCGGGACGCCGAAGCGCGGGTGCTGGAAGGCCTCGATTTCGCCGTAGGGGTAGTGGCCGGTCAATAGCTGGTACAGGCACACGCCTGCGGCGTACAGGTCCTGTTGTGGCGACGGAGGCGCGCCGCTGAAACACTCCGGCGCCAGGTAGCTCGGGGTGCCGGGCAGGGCGTTGGGGCTGTCGCTGGACAGGCCGGGGCTGTACGCCAGGCCGAAGTCCAGCAGGCGCAGCTCGCCGTCGTCGCCCAGCAGCAGGTTCTCCGGCTTGATGTCACGGTGGATGATGTTGCGCCGGTGCAGCGCCCCCAGCGCCCGCAACAAGCCCTGGGCAACCGCCTGCCAGTGCGCCAGGGGCAGCGGCCCCTGGTGTGCCAGGCACTGGGCCAGGGTTTGGCCGGGGTAGTCACGCATCACGTAGTACAGGTGCTGGCGGCCGGGCAGGGCGTGCACCTGGGGGAAGTGGCGGCCGGCCACGCGGCGCAGGAACCATTCCTCCATCAGCAGCGCCTGCTGCGCGCCCGCCTCGTCGTGGCGTTCGGCCGGCAGTGTCTTCAACAGCCAGCGCTGGCCCTGGCTGTCCTCGACCCGGTACAGCAGCGATTGCCGGCTCTGGGCCAATGGCGCCACCACCGTCCAGCCCTCGAACACCTGGCCGGGCTTGAGCGTGCGCGGCAGCGGCCATTGCCGCAGCTGGTGCAAGGTGTCGCCAAGGTTGTCGGCGCCACGTTTGTCGATACGTACCAGCAGGGCGCTGGCGTTGTCCTGGCTGCCGGCCAGGTGGGCGGCGCTCACCAGGGTCTGGGCCGCCTGGTCGAGGTGGCCCACGTGGTCGGCCAGCACCGCGGCAATCTGGGTGTTGCCCAAGGTCGCCCACACGCCGTCGCTGAGCAGCAGGAACACTTCGCCGTCCTGCAGTTCACCCTCCTGATAGTCCACCACCAGGTGCCGGTCCAGGCCCAAGGCGCGGGTCAGCACGTGCTCCATGCCCGCCGACTCCCACACATGGTCTTCGCTGATCTGCCGCAACTGGCCCGGTTGCCAGCGGTACACCCGGCAATCGCCGACATGGGCGAGGGTGAAGCGCTGGCCGCGCAGCACCACGGCGCTGAGGGTGGTCAGCAGCGGCTGGCCGCCGCCGTTGGCTTGTAGCCAGCGGTTCTGGGCGCTGAGCAGGCGGTCGAGGGACTGGGCCACGCCCCAGGTCTGCGGCGTGGCGTAGTAATCCAGGGCCAGGGCCTGCAGCGTGGCGCGCGCCGCCAGGCCGCCGTCGGCGCACTGGCTGACGCCGTCGGCCAGGGCGAACAGGTAGCCCTTGCTGGCAGCCAGTTCCGGCGCCGGGGTGACCAGGCGCAGGGCATCCTGGTTTTCCGCGCGTGGCCCGCAGGCGCTGGCCTGGGCACAGCTCAATTGCAAGGGCATGGTCAGACCCGCGCCGCAGTAACGGCGGCCGAGCCCCAGGTGGTGCGCCAGCGGCGCTTGACCCCGTGCAGGCCGAACCAGGCCACCACCGCCAGGGCGGCGAACAGCCACAGGCCCCACTGGTAGTCGCCGGTGTGCTGCTTGATCGCCCCCAAACCTGCGGCCAGCAGGAAGCCGCCGATGCCGCCGGCCATGCCCACCAGGCCGGTCATCACGCCGATCTCCAGGCGGAACCGTTGCGGCACCAGCTGGAACACCGCACCGTTACCGGCGCCCAGGCCGAGCATGGCGCCGACGAACAGCGCCAGCGCCGCGTAGGAATTACCCAGGTGGAAGCCCACGGCGGCGATGCAGATCGCGGCCACGCTGTACATCGCCAGCAGGCTGCGGATGCCGCCGAAACGGTCGGCCAGTGCACCACCCAGGGGCCGCATCATGCTGCCGCCGAACACGCAGGCGGCGGTGTAGTAGCCCGCCGTCACCGGGCTCAGGCCGTACTGGTCGTTGAAGTAGCCGGGCAGGGCGCTGGCCAGGCCGATGAAGCCGCCGAACGTCACGCTGTAGAAGAACATGAACCACCAGCTGTCACGGTCGCCCAGGGCCTTGAGGTAATCCGCCACGGCCTTGGGCTTGGGCCGTTGCGGGGCGTTGCGGGCCAGCAGGCTGAACGCCAGCAACACGGCCAGCAGTGGCAGCAGGGCGAAACCGAAGACATTGTTCCAGCCGAACGCCGCGGCCAGCGCCGGGGCGAACAACGCGGCGAAAACCGTGCCCGAGTTGCCGGCCCCGGCGATGCCCATCGCCTTGCCCTGGTGCTGGGCGGGGTACCACTGCGAGGCCAGCGGCAGCGACACTGCGAACGAGGCACCCGCCACGCCCAGGCCCACGCCCAGCAGCAACGCCTGCTCGTAGCTGTGGATGCCGAAATGCCAGGCGCAGAACAGCGCCACGATCACCGTACACTGGCCGATCAGGCCAGCGGTCTTGGGCGACAGGCGATCCACCAGCACGCCCATCACCAGGCGCAGGATGGCTCCGGCAAGGATCGGCGTGGCGACGATCAGGCCGCGTTGCTGGGTGGTCAATTGCAGGTCGTTGGCGATCTGCACGGCCAACGGGCCCAGCAGGTACCAGACCATGAAGCTCAGATCGAAATACAGGAAGGCGGCGAACAGCGTAGGGGCATGGCCGGATTTCCAGAAGCTTGTGCTCATCGAACACCTCGACAGGGGGCAGCAGGGGCCGAAAACGAAAAAACGCCGCAACCCGGCTCGCCAGGGCGAGAGGGTGTGCGACGTCTTTGTCGTTCAATGTGGGGGCAACCGCCGTTGGCTACCTGGCTGATACAAAGCAAATCCCGGGCCAGCCCCCACGCGCGTTCTTACGGAACAAGGGTGGGGATCAGCCCAGCAGTTCGCTCATGGCAATGATCTGCTCCGCCACCTGGATCAGCTTCTGCTGGCGGCTCATGGCCTGCCGGCGCATCAGGGTGTAGGCCTCCTCTTCCTTGCAGTCCTTCATCTTCATCAGCAGCCCCTTGGCCAGCTCGATGCGCTTGCGCTCGGCCAGCTGCTGGTCGCGGGCCTGCAGTTGCGCGCGCAGGGCCTGGTCGCTCTCGAAGCGGGCCATGGCCACGTCAAGGATCGGCTGTAGCCGCTGGGCCTGGATGCCTTCGACGATGTAGGCGCTGACCCCGGACTTGATCGCCTGGCGCATTACCTGCGGGTCGTGTTCGTCGGTGAACATCACAATGGGGCGCGGCTGGTCACGGCTCACCAGCACCACTTGCTCCATCACATCGCGGCCCGGTGACTCGGTATCGATCAGAATGACATCCGGGCGCACCGTTTCGACGCGCGCCGGCAGGTCGATGGTCAGGCCCGACTCGTCGATCACCTCGAAACCGGCTTCCACCAACGCCGACTTGAGGCGCCCGACCTTGCGCGGGGTGTCGTTGATCAACAGGATACGCAGCATAGTGGTCGTCTCCCGTCAGTCATCGGCCAAGGCATGCAGGGCGAAGCTGCGCGCGTAGCCGGCGGGGTCGCTGCCGTCCCAGACCTTGCCATCGATCAGTTGGCTGCTGCGCAGATCATCAGGGGCCACTGGCACACCGACACTGGCGGCTGCGCTGCGGTACAGCGCGGTCTGCTGCACTTGCCGGGCGATGCCCAGGTAGTCCGGGTCATGGCGCAGCAGGCCCCAGCGGCGGAACTGGGTCATGAACCACATGGCGTCGGACAGCCACGGCTGGTTGACGCTGCCGCCGGCGAAGAAGCGCAGGGCGTGGGGGTCATGCCAGTGGTGGCCCAGGCCGTCGTCGTAGTTGCCCAGCAGACGCGGCTCGATGGCGGTCAGTGGTGCGTCCAGGTACTCCGCGCCGCTGAGCAGCTGCGCGGTGCCGCGCAGGTTTTCCGGGCTCTGCTCGATGAAGCGGCTGGCCTGCAGCACGCTGGCCACCAGGGCGCGGGCGCTGTTGGGGTGCTGGTCGACGAAGGCCTGGGTGCACGCCAGCACCTTCTCCGGGTGGTCGGGCCAGATCGCTTGGCTGGTGCTGAGGGTGAAGCCCAGGCCCTGGTCCACGGCGCTGGCGGCCCAGGGCTCGCCCACGCAGAAGCCGTCGATTCGCTCGGCGCGCAGGTGCGCCACCATCTGCGGCGGGGGGACCACCACGCTGTCGACGTCGTCGAGCGGGTGGATGCCCTGGGCGGCCAGCCAGTAATACAGCCATAGGGCGTGGGTGCCGGTGGGGAAGGTCTGGGCGAAGGTCAGGCGCGCACCTTGCTGGTGCGCGTGGCGCGCCAGTGCCTCGGGGCTGGTCACGCCAACGGCCTGCAGGGTGGGTGACAGGTTGATGCTCTGGCCGTTCTGGTTGAGGCCCATCAGCACCGCCATGTCGCTGGCCGGGGTGCCGCCTATGCCCAAGTGCACGGCGTAGACCATGCCGTACAGGCTGTGGGCAGCGTCCAGTTCGCCACTCAACAGTTTGTCGCGCAGCCCGGCCCAGGACGCCTGGCGGTGCAGGTTCAGGGTCAGGCCGTGGGGCTGGGCGAAGCCTTGGGTGGCGGCGACCACCAGCGGGGCGCAGTCAGTGAGGGCCATGTAGCCGATGTTCAGGCTGGTTATCTCCGGCGCATCGCTGCCGGCCACCCAGGCCAGGGGGGTGTGGGGCTCGGTCATGGTGGGGGTCCGTGTAAAAGTACCCAATGTGACGCAAGAGGTATGCCAGTGCACCGGGACGGTGCTGGATGCGGACGCCGCCTGCGGCAGCTGCTACGGGGGCGTAAATGTGGCTATAATGCCGGCCCCCGACGATCTTCCAACGAGTCATGCCTGCCCATGTATAACCTGGCCCGCCAGCTGTTGTTCAAACTCTCTCCGGAAACCTCCCACGACCTGTCCCTGGACCTGATCGGCGCAGGTGGCCGCCTGGGGCTCAACGGCTTGCTGACCAAGGCGCCGGCGCGCCTGCCCGTGACCGTCATGGGCCTTGCGTTCGACAACCCGGTGGGCCTGGCCGCAGGCCTGGACAAGAACGGCGCGGCCATCGACGGTTTCGCCCAGCTGGGCTTCGGCTTCGTCGAGATCGGCACGGTGACCCCGCGCCCGCAGCCGGGCAACCCCAAGCCGCGCATCTTCCGCCTGCCTGAAGCCACCGCCATCATCAACCGCATGGGCTTCAACAACCTGGGCGTCGACAACCTGCTGAACCGCGTGCGCGCGTCGCAGTACAAGGGCGTGCTGGGCATCAACATCGGCAAGAACTTCGACACCCCGGTGGAGCGCGCCGTCGACGACTACCTGATCTGCCTGGACAAGGTCTACGCCCACGCCAGCTATATCACCGTCAACGTCAGCTCGCCCAACACCCCGGGCCTGCGCAGCCTGCAGTTCGGCGAGTCGCTCAAGCAGCTGCTCGACGCCCTGGCAGCACGCCGCGAAGTGCTGGCCGTGCAGCACGGCAAGCGCGTGCCGGTGGCGATCAAGATCGCCCCGGACATGAGCGACGAGGAAACCGTGCAAGTGGCCCAGGCGCTGCTGGCCTCCGGCATGGACGCGGTCATCGCCACCAACACCACCCTGGGCCGTGAAGGCGTCGAGGGCCTGGCACACGGTGACGAGGCGGGCGGTTTGTCGGGCGCGCCGGTGCGCGAGAAGAGCACCCACATCGTCAAGGTGCTGGCCGGCGAGCTGGCCGGGCGCATGCCGATCATCGCGGTGGGCGGTATCACCGAAGGCAAGCACGCGGCCGAGAAAATCGCCGCCGGCGCCAGCCTGGTGCAGCTGTACTCGGGCTTCATCTACAAGGGCCCGGCGCTGATCCGCGAGGCGGTGGACGCCATCGCCGCGCTGCCACGAGGCTGAAGGCATAAAAAAGGGGCCCTCGAAGGGGCCCCTGGGCTCTCGCCCGCCGCCCGTTAGGGCGCGCATGGTTGATCACGAAAATGTAAGAGAAAAATCGTCCTCGTCAGCCGACCGCGTGAAGTTCGTTGAGTCTGTGGATACCCGCAGTGCCGGTCATACCGTCCCAGTTGTCGCCGCGTCCTTCACGCCAGCCATTGATCCAGGCTTGACGAACTGACGGTAGAGTAAAAGGGCAAAGCTCACGGGATTTGCCATGGATGCCATATTGGTATCCGCGTAAAAATGCTCGTTCCAACGGATCACGCTTAAGTCTTCTCATAGGGTGTTGCCCTCGTCTGTTGACTGTTATGTCCCGTCGGCCTCGTCTGAGGCCGGGCAGAGTCTTTCTGCCGGTTTTGGATGCTCGCTGCCGGCGTGGCGAGCAGTGGTGCCGTACCATTGCGATGCGGCCTGTAGGGATTTCTAAACAATGCGTTCTTCCGTGTGAACGACCGTTTTGTCATAAGGACGTAACGATTATGGTGTCTCGACCATAAGTAAAAGGATGCTTCAAAGGCCAGCGGGGGTTAAACCCGGCTATGATCAGCCTTGCAGCCCCAGTAATGGGACGTTGCCATCAGGGATTGATGGCTAAATGCTTTTCAGTATTAAACGACGAAGGGTCATTTTCAGGCCCGTCGTTTTGCAGAATTTTTTTCTGCCGGGGCGATCAAAGGCTGTTCCACAGCCGATTTCCAGTCCCGGCGGTCGACACCACGGTGGTGTCACACGGGCGCTTCCACAGAAAAGCGCCTGGTTAAACTCGGGAAGGGTGATGCGTTGCCCTTCCATTTATGGCTCATGCCCCTGGATACCCCATGTCGGATCGTTACGAACTCTTCCTCACCTGCCCCAAGGGCCTCGAAGGCCTGCTTGCTGAGGAAGCCACCGCGCTTGGCCTCGAAGACACCCGCGAACACACCTCCGCCGTGCGCGGCATGGCCGACATGGAAACGGCCTACCGCCTGTGCCTGTGGTCGCGCCTGGGCAACCGCGTGCTGCTGGTGCTCAAGCGCTTCGCCATGAAGGACGCCGAAGACCTGTACCACGGCGTGCACGACGTGGACTGGCAGGACCACCTGCTGCCCGACGGCACCCTGGCGGTGGAGTTCAGCGGCCATGGCTCGGGCATCGACAACACCCACTTCGGCGCCCTGAAGGTCAAGGACGCCATCGTCGACAAGCTGCGCACCCCCGAGGGCGAGCGCCCCAGCGTCGACAAGCTCAACCCCGACCTGCGCGTGCACCTGCGCCTGGACCGTGGCGAAGCCATTCTGTCCCTGGACCTGTCCGGCCACAGCCTGCACCAGCGCGGCTACCGCCTGCAGCAAGGCGCGGCGCCGCTGAAGGAAAACCTGGCGGCGGCGATCCTGATCCGTTCCGGCTGGCCGCGCATTGCTGCCGAAGGCGGCGCGCTGGCCGACCCGATGTGCGGCGTGGGCACCTTCCTGGTGGAAGCGGCGATGATCGCCGCCGACATCGCCCCCAACCTCAAGCGCACCCGCTGGGGCTTCAGCGCCTGGCTGGGTCACGTGCCGGCCTTGTGGCGCAAGCTGCACGACGAGGCGCTGGCCCGTGCCGACGCCGGCCTGGCCAAGCCACCGCTGTGGATCCGCGGCTACGAAGCTGACCCGCGCCTGATCCAGCCTGGCCGCAACAACGTCGAGCGTGCCGGCCTCAGTGACTGGATCAAGATCTACCAGGGCGAAGTCGCGACCTTCGAGCCGCGCCCGGACCAGAACCAGAAAGGCCTGGTGATCTGCAACCCTCCCTACGGCGAGCGCCTGGGTGACGAGGCCAGCCTGCTGTACCTCTACCAGAACCTCGGCGAGCGCCTGCGCCAGGCCTGCCTGAACTGGGAAGCGGCGGTGTTCACCGGCGCCCCGGACCTGGGCAAGCGCATGGGCATTCGCAGCCACAAACAATACTCGTTCTGGAACGGCGCGCTGCCGTGCAAGCTGCTGCTGATCAAGGTGCTGCCCGATCAGTTCGTCACCGGCGAGCGTCGCACCGCCGAGCAGCGCCAGCTGGAACGTGAGCAGGCCGACGAGCAGGCCACCCAGCCGGCTGCCGACCCGTACGCGCGCGTCAACAAGAACGGCAACCCGATCAAGCCGGCACCGGTTGTGGTCGAGCAGGCGCGCCTGAGCGAAGGCGGGCAGATGTTCGCCAACCGCCTGCAGAAGAACCTCAAGCAGCTGGGCAAGTGGGCCCGCCGCGAGAAGGTCGACTGCTACCGCGTGTATGACGCCGACATGCCCGAGTACGCCCTGGCCATCGACCTGTACCACGACTGGGTCCACGTGCAGGAATACGCCGCGCCGAAATCCATCGACCCGGAAAAGGCCCAGGCCCGCCTGTTCGACGCCCTGGCCGCCATTCCCCAGGCGCTGGGCATCGACAAGAGCCGCGTGATCATCAAGCGCCGCGAGCGCCAGAGCGGTACCAAGCAATACGAGCGCCAGAGCGCCCAGGGCCAGTTCACCGAAGTGCAGGAAGGCGGCATCAAGCTGCTGGTGAACCTCACCGACTACCTGGACACCGGCCTGTTCCTGGACCACCGGCCGATGCGCCTGCGCATCCAGCGCGAGGCGGCCGGCAAGCGCTTCCTCAACCTGTTCTGCTACACCGCCACGGCCAGCGTGCACGCGGCCAAGGGCGGCGCGCGCAGCACCACCAGCGTCGACCTGTCGAAAACCTACCTGGACTGGGCGCGCCGCAACCTGTCGCTGAACGGTTTCTCCGACAAGAACCGCCTGGAGCAGGGTGACGTGATGGCGTGGCTGGCGGCCAACCGCGAGGAATACGACCTGATCTTCATCGATCCGCCGACCTTCTCCAACTCCAAGCGCATGGAAGGCGTGTTCGACGTGCAGCGCGACCACGTCGAGCTGCTGGACCTGGCCGTGGCGCGCCTGGCCAAGGACGGGGTGCTGTATTTCTCCAACAACTTCCGCAAGTTCCAGCTCGACGAGCACCTGGGCGAGCGTTACCAGGTGGAAGAAATCAGCGCCCAGACCCTGGACCCGGACTTCGCCCGCAACAGCAAGATTCACCGCGCCTGGAAAATTCAGGCCCGATGAACGGTAGCCCGCGCCAGTCCTGACTGTCGTACATTTTGGCTACATCGCGAAAGGGCTCCCATGGAGCCCTTTTTGCTGCACCCCATGATCAACAATTTCGCTTGATGACTCACTAGGCAAACTACTGGCAAATAGCTATAACTGAGCCAAAGCCAAAGTGATACGAAGCACGCCGGCGTTGTGAGTTCCGCTTATGTCGTTGCATGCCGTTCGCCCGAAAATTCTTGGCTTTATCAGTGAGGATGCCTCCGCCTGGCTTATCGCCTCGCTGGCGCTGGCCGCTGGCGCCGTGGTCACCAGCCTGGTGGCCCTGGGCACCTCCGAGCTGTATCAGCGGCAGTTGCGGCAACGCTTCGAGCTGTTGGCCAACGAACGTTTCAGCCGCATCGAAGAGCGCTTCGAGGACCAGACCCAGCGCCTGGCTGGCCTGCGCCGTTTTTTCAGCTATTCCGACAACGTCAGCCGCCACGAATACGAAGGCTATGCCGGGCCGTTGCTGCTGCGCACTCAGGCCTATTCCTGGCTGCCGCGGGTGACCAACGCCCAGCGCGCCGCCTTCGAGCAGGCAGCCCGTGACGAGGGCATCGAGGACTTTGCCATCCGCGACCAGCGGCCGGACGGTTCGCTGGTGCCAGCCGCCACGCGTGACGAGTACTATCCGGTGTTCTTCACCCAGTCGCAGACACGGCTGAAACTGCCCCTGGGCTTTGACGTGAACTCCCAGCCCTCGCGGCATGAGACCCTGCAGCGCGCCCTGAAGACCGGCGACCTGGCCGTCACCCCGCCGGTCAATCTGGTGGGCGTGGCCCTGCGCAACAGCCGCGGGGTGCTGATGGTGGCGCCCGTGCCGGGCAAGGATGGCGGGCCGCCGCTGGGCTTCGTGTCGGCGGTCATCAGCCTCGGCCAGTTGATGGGCGACGGCTTGCCGGCGCAGAACGACGACAACCTGCACGTGCGCATCCTCGACCTGTCCACGGCGGGCGAGCATGAAGTGCTGTACGAGTCCAGCAACCCGGCGCCGCCCGAGGGCCTGACCGCCACGCACCTGTTACGCCTGGCCGACCGCGACTACCAGCTGGACATCAGCCCCAGCCCGCTGTTCGCCGAGGCCAATCACACCTCGCCGCTGAACGTGGTGGTGACCCTGGGTGCGCTGCTGACGCTGATGCTCAGCGCCTTGCTCTATAGCCTGGTCAGCCAGCGCCAGCGGGCCTTGAAGCTGGTAGAGCAGCGCACCTCGCAGCTGCGCAGCAGCGAGCAGGCCCTGCGCATCACCCACAACCAGCTGAGCAGCGTGCTCAACGCCGCGACCCAGGTGGCGATCATTGCCACCGACCTCAATGGCCTGATCACCATCTTCAACGCCGGCGCCGAACGCATGCTGGGCTACCGCAGCGAGGAAGCGGTGGGGCACCTGACCCTGCAGAACCTGCACCTGAGTGAAGAGCTGGTGGCGCGCGCCTGCACCCTGCGCGCCTATTACGAGCGCGACATCCCCCTGGCCCAGGCGATGCTGGTGGAGACCCCCGGCGACGGCGGCGACCAGGCCCGCGAGTGGACCCTGGTGCGCCGCGACGGCAGCCGGATGCCGGTGAACATGCTGGCCACCACGGTGCTCGACGAGAAAGACCAGTGGGTGGGGCACCTGGCCGTGTGCATCGACATCACCGAGCGCAAGCGCGTGCACGAGGCCCTGGCCGCCCGCGACCAGCTGCTGCGCAAGCTCAGCGCCGAGGTACCGGGGGGCATCTATCAGTTCCGCCTCGACCCGGACGGCCGCACCAGCTTCAGCTGGGCCAGCGACGGCATCCGCGACATCTACGAGATGGAGCCCAGCGCCCTGCGCGAGGACGGCCGGCTGGTGATGCAGCGCATCCACCCCGACGACGCCGAGCGGGTGCTGGAGTCGATCCGCTATTCCGCCGAGCACCAGACGCCATGGCGCGAGGAGTACCGCGTGCAGCTGCCGCGCCAGGGCCTGCGCTGGGTGCGCGGCGAGGCCACGCCGGAGCCGACGCCGGGCGGCGGCACCCTGTGGCATGGCTACCTCACGGACATCTCCGACCTCAAGCGGGTGGAGGAAGAACTGCGCGCCCTGTCGGTGACCGACGTGCTCACCGGCATCCACAACCGCCGCTACTTCCAGGAGCGCCTCAAGGTCGAACTGGACCGCGCCGAGCGCGATCATCTGCACTTGTCGGTGATCATGCTCGACATCGATCACTTCAAGCGCATCAACGACCATTACGGCCACGCCGTGGGCGACCGGGTGCTCAAGAACATCTGCGAGAAAATCAGCCATCGCCTGCGCCGCACCGACGTCTTCTGCCGCCTGGGCGGCGAGGAATTCATGGTGCTGTGCCCCGGCAGCAACGGCGAGCAGGCCCACGCCTTGGCCCTGGAGCTGTGGCAGGGCCTGCGCCACACTCCGGTGGATGGCGTGGGCGTCGTCACCGCCAGCTTCGGCGTGGCCAGCTGGCGCCGCGGCGAGGGCGCCGATGCCTTGCTGCTGCGCGCCGATTCCGGCGTGTACGCGGCCAAGCAGGGTGGCAGGGACCGGGTGGAGCCGGAACTGGCGTGAGCGCGCCAGCAGGCAACTCCTGGCGCGGATGGCGATCACAATAAAACCAGCCCCGCGCGTACAGGTGTCCCATGACCTCCGACCCCCTCGACCGCTCCAGCAACCCCTTGGCTCCCGACCCGGTACCGCCCGATGCGCGCCCGGGCGATGAAAACCTGCCGCCCATTCCCCTGGACAAGGACCCGGAACTGGACCCGGACAAGGTCCGCACCGAGACCGACGACGGTGAAATGAGCCCCGACGACCCTCGTTGAGCCAGCCCGACAGGCGGTGCTAAGCTGCCAGGCCGTCTTGCCTGGAGCGTCATGCCGTGAACCTTGCGACCCTGCTGCTGTTCGTGCCCGCCTGCTTTGCCTTGAACATGGCCCCGGGGCCGAACAACCTGCTGTCCCTGAACAACGCCAGCCGCCACGGCTTCGCCACCTCGTGCCTGGCGGGCGCCGGGCGGCTGCTGGCCTTCGCCGGTATGATCGCCCTGGCGGCCATGGGCCTGGCAGTGGTACTGCATGCGTCGGAACGGCTGTTCCTGATGGTCAAGGTGGCCGGTGCGCTGTACCTGTTCTACCTCGCCGTGCAGCTGTGGCGCGCCCCGGTGGACGGCCAGGCGCCGGGCGGGCCGGGCAGCCGCGGCCTGTTCAAACTGGCGGGGCAGGAGTTCTGGGTGGCGGCGGGCAACCCCAAGGCCATCCTCATCTTCACCGCCTTCCTGCCGCAGTTCGTCTCGGTCGACGGCCCCACCTCGGTGGGCCAGCAGTTCTTCTGGCTGGGGGCCATGTTCCTGTTGCTGGAATGGCTGGCCATCGCCATCTACGCCTGGCTGGGCAGCCACCTGCAGCGCTGGTTCAGCCAGCCGCGGCCACGGCGGGTGTTCAACCGCGCGAGCGCGGTGTTGTTGAGTTGCGCGGGGGTGGGGCTGTTGGCGGCGCGGCGTTGACGCGCAGATAGGGCGCTCAGACGAAATGCACTTCAATCCTCTTGCCCAGCGCGGCGGCGTACTTGCGCAAGGTGTCCAGGCTGGGGGAGTGCTTGCCGGACGCCAGTGCCCGCTCCAGGCGCGCCACGGCGGGCGCCTTGGTGCCCATGCGCTCGGCCACCTGCGCCTGGGTCAGCCCTGCTTCCCGGCGCGCATTGAGCATCTCGTCCAGCAGGGCAAATTCCTCGCGGTTCAGCCGTTCGTACTCGGCCAGCGCTTCGGGCTCCGCCAAGGCCTTGGCTTTAAGCTCAGCGTGAGTCAGCATTGTTCTTTACCTCTTTCATTCTGGTTTCGGCCAACCGTCTGTCTTTGACAGGCGTCTTGTCGGTCTTTTTCACGAAGCTGTGCAGGACCACGATTCGCTTGTTGACCAAGGTGCAGTAGAACGCCCTGGCAATGCCTTCAGCGGACTTCAGGCGCAGCTCGAACAACCCCTCGCCAAACGCCTTGCTGTGGGGTTCCCCGAGGTTGGGACCGTGAAGCTCCATGCGATCGGTCAAGGCAAAGTAGCGGCCACGCAAACCCGGCGGCAATGCAAGCACATCATCCTGAACGCTTTCATTGTAATAGGTTAGGGTATAAGTCATGGAGCGCAGAATAACAAATATGTTATTTCTGTGCCAGGCAGGCAGATGAAGGTGGGCGCCCCCGGGTAGCCGGGGCGGCGCATCCCAGCCAAAAAAAAGACCAATGCCCTCGGGGTTGGGGATCTCCGGGCATTGGCCATTCAAGGGCAAACGTTGAGACATCCTGTCTCGACACCTGCACGATAGCCTGTGTGCTAACTATGAGCCAGCTAACAGTTAGTGAAACACCTTTTCAAACCACACAATAATCGGATCCTAATCATGGGGCGGCTCCACGCCCAGCTGCGTCCACATGCGCGTGGTCAGGCGTTGGCGGTTGTCATAGCCTTGCCACGGGTCGGTGGGCAGTTGTTCCAGGCGCTCGCCAATGTTGCCCACGTGCCAGTGACGCGCGCTTTCCAGGTTGGCCAGCTCGTGCCGGGCGATGGGCGTGGACACCGGCAGGCCGGGGCGGGCCCGTACCGAGTAGGCGGCCACGGTGCTGGCGCCGCGCTGGTTGCGCAGGTAATCGACGAAGATGCGCCCCGCCCGGTAGCGCGGCCCCTGGGTGGCGGTGAAGCGCTCGGGCAGTTGGGTCATGAGGTAGTGGGCGATGGCCTTGGCGAACCCCAGCACGCGGTTCCAGCGGGCGTGGCGGGCCAGTGGCACGATGATGTGCATGCCCTTGCCACCGCTGGTCTTGAGGTAGCTGCGCAAGCCCAGTTCATCGAGCAGCGCCTGGGTCTGGGCGGTGGCGTCCAGCACCATGCCCCAGGGCAGCGCCGGGTCGGGGTCGAGGTCCAGCACCAGGCGGTCGGGCAGGTCCAGGCGGTCGCTGGTGGCGCCCCAGGCGTGGAATTCCACGGCGCCGCGCTGCACGGCCTCGATCAGCGCCGGCAGGCGGTCGACCTGCATCAGCTGCGCGTGCCCGGGGTCGAGGGCGGGAGGTAGCAGGGTGATGTGCGGCAAGGCCAGGTGTTCGGTGTGGCGCTGCAGGAACAGGTCGCCCTCGACGCCGTGGGGCGCGCGCATCAGGGCCACCGGGCGTTGGCGCAACTGCGGCAGCAGCCAGGCGCCGATCCGCTGGTAAAAACGCGCCAGGTCGACACGGGCTGTCTGGCTGACGCGATCGAGTACGCGCTCGGGGTGGCTGATGGACACCCCGGCGACAGACTCGCGGTGGCCATCGCTGAAGTCATGGCTGGGTTCGTCCGTGTGGCGGGCCTGGCTTTCGGTCATCAGTGGCGCATGGCTGGCGTCGGTCACGCAGTCCAGCTTGATCCAGTCCAGGTTCCGCTCGCCGTCGCGGTACAGGCTGCCGCGGCGCTTGCCGATCACGCCTTCGTGGTTCAGGGTGCAGACGCCTTCGAGGATGTCCGGGGTGCTGGCGGTGAAGCTGTCGGAGAAGCGCAGCAGCGGATGCTTGGCGCTGCCCAGCAGCTTGCGCAGGCGCGCGCGGCGCTGCTCCAGCGGCTGCTCGCGCAGGTCCTCGCCGTTGTGGAACGGCAGGTCGAACAGGTAGTACTGCAGGTCCATGCAGCGGCCGGCCTCGAAGGCCTCCTGCAGGGCGAGGTAGTCGGCCACGCCCTCGGCGTTGGCCTGCACCAGCTTGCCGTCCAGCCAGCTCTCGTTGAGCTGCAGCGCAGCGATGGCCTGCGCCTGGTGCGGCAGCTCGGCGGTCCAGTCCAACCCCTCGCGGTTGAACAGGCGCACCTCGCCGCCGCTGATTCGGCTCATCAGCCGGTAGCCGTCATGCTTGATCTCGAACAACCATTCGCCTTCGGGCGGCTGCTCGACGCGGGTGGCCCGTTGCGGCGCCAGGTGGGGCGGGATGGGAGCTGGCTCTGAGGGGGTGTCGGCAGGCGGGCTGCGACGATCTTCGCTCAACGGCTTGGCCATGATGTGTACTTCCTGGGCTGAACCTCTGGGATCTGACGTCCTGTACGATATTTTCAGCTGACCATGGCGAGGGCGGTTAAGTTTCAGCGCAGGGAAGGTGTGCAAATTGCAGGGGCTGCGACCTGTAACGTGGCATTTTGCATGATGGCTTTTTGATTTCTAGCGGGTATGTCGTTGATTTTCAACGATACGCTTGGCGGCGGTGGCCGGGCATGGAAGCTGCACAAGAAAAGTGCAGGATCCCTGCCATCAGACCGGTGGTGCAGCGCGCAATCAAATAGCCATCTAGGCTGCACGAAGCCGCTGAAAAATCACGGACGCAACCGATAAGAAATGGAGCTTTTGCCATGTTGTCCACCCTTGAACTGCGCAACATCATTGAATCAAGTTTTCTGCCCCAGCGTTGCCAATGCACCTTGGCCCAGGACCAGTCCCTGACGGTGCGAGTGTTTGATCGAACATCGGACCGGGTGGACCTCACCGTCACCGGCATCAGCGCGCAGCAGCTCAACAGCAGCCGGGCGATCTCGAACCTGATCGCCGGCCTGCGCGCCGACCTGGCGCACCGCCACCTGAACCAGGTGCGACGGGTGAACGACAGCCTCTGATTGGTTCAACTGCGCGTAAAAAAACCGGCTGCTCCCTTTCGGGCGCGCCGGTTTTTTTGTGCCTTGTCGAGGTATCAGCGCGACGCTTGCATCTGCCGCAGGATGGCGCGCTCGCCATTGCCCACGCTGACGAACGCCAGGCCCAGGCCCAGCTCGGCGAACACCGAAATCAGGATGCCGGGGCCGGCATGGCCGCTGAGCCAGTCGAATAACCCCAACAGTGCCATGGCCAGGCAGCCCACCATGAACCCGCGCACCATGGCAGCCCGCGCCGGCGACGGCGGGCAACCGCGCACGCAGAAAAACATCACGCCCACGCCCAGCAGCAGCGCGGCAATGCGCCTGCCCAGCAAGGCGGCGGCTTCGCTGTGAGGGATGTCCCAGAAGGCGAGCAGGCGTTCGGCGGAGGTACCCCAGATCAGGGCGAGGGCGAAACACAGGAAGGCACAAAAGAGGGCGAGGCGACGGAAAGTCAGCGGCATTTCTAGTCCTTGAAAAAATCATGCGTCCAGCGCAAACGCTGATAGTAGCGCGGTCGCGGCCTTGCGCGCATGTGAATTTGGTATCGGATTTTCAAACCCTGTCGCAAAGTTGTCGTCGATGGCGGGCGGGGCGGCTGGCACAATGGCGGTGCATATTACCCATCATTGCGTTCAGCGCGAGAGCACAGGAGTCCTCATGTCCATTACTCGTCATGGCACCGGCAGCACAGGTGCCGGTGGTCAGCCGCTGCCCTTCGCACGGGCGGTGGAGGCCGATGGCTGGCTGTATGTATCGGGCCAGGTGGCCATGGAAAACGGCGAGATCATCGACGGCGGCATCGTCGCGCAAACCCACAAGACCCTGCAGAATCTCGTCGCCATCCTCCACGAGGCGGGCTACGGCCTGGAGCACGTGGTGCGCACCGGCGTGTGGCTGGACGATGCGCGCGACTTCTGGAGCTTCAACAAGGTCTTCGCCGAATACTTCCCGCCGCACCTGGCGCCTGCGAGGGCGTGCGTGCAATCGAGCATGGTGGTGGACTGCAAGGTCGAAATCGACTGCGTGGCCTACAAAGCCAAACCCCGAGCATGATCGCGCGCGTTGCCGCCCCTGGAGATACGTTATGCAAGTAGTGGAGAAGGGCGCCGCGGTACCGGGCGACAACCTGTTGATCGACGTCAGCCTGCCAGCCCTGGTGCTGCACGGCGAAGCGCTGGAACACAACATTCGCTGGATGCAGGCGTTCGCCAGCGCCAGCGGCGCGCAGCTGGCGCCCCACGGCAAGACCAGCATGGCCCCGGCGCTGTTCGCCCGGCAGCTGCAGCGCGGCGCCTGGGGCATCACCCTGGCCACCGCGGTGCAAACCTGCGCGGCCTATGCGGCCGGTGTTCGCCGGGTGCTGATGGCCAACCAGCTGGTGGGCGCGGCGAACATGCGCCTGGTCGCCGACCTGCTGCTGGACCCCAGCTTCGACTTCCACTGCCTGGTGGACCACCCGGACCAGGTGCTGGCCCTGGGTGAATACTTCGCCGAACGCGGCCAGCACCTCAACGTGATGATCGAGTACGGCGTGGCCGGCGGCCGTTGCGGTTGCCGCAGCGAGGCCGAGGTCAAGGCGCTGGCCGCCGCCATCGCTGCCCAGCCGGCCTTGCGCCTCACCGGCATCGAAGGCTACGAGGGGGTGATCCACGGCGAGCAGGAAATTGCCGCTATCCGCGCCTTCGCCGCCTCGCTGGTCAGCCTGGCGGTCGAGTTGCAGGGGCAGGGCGCCTTTGCGTTGCCGCAACCCATCGTCACCGCGTCCGGTTCGGCCTGGTATGACCTGATTGCCGAGGCTTTCGACGCCCACGCCGCCCGTGGGCGCTTCCTGGCCGTGCTGCGCCCGGGTAGCTACGTGGCCCATGACCATGGCATCTACAAGGTCGCCCAGGGCGGCGTGCTGGCTCGTCGTGCCGACCTGGGCGAGGGGCTGCGCCCGGCCATGGAGGTGTGGGCGCACGTGCAATCGGTGCCGGAACCGGGCTGTGCGATCGTGGCGCTGGGCAAGCGCGACGTCGCCCATGACGCCGGCATGCCGCAGCCGCTGCGGCGCTACCGGGCCGGGTTGCTGGGCGACACCGGCGATGACGTCAGTGCCTGCGAGGTCACCCGCATCATGGACCAGCACGCGTTCGTGAAGGTGGCGGCGGGGGTAGACCTGCGCATCGGCGACATCATCGCCTTCGGCACCTCGCACCCGTGCCTGACGTTCGACAAGTGGCGGGTAGGCTGCATCGTCGACGAACGCTTCAACGTGGTGGAAACCTTCACCACCCAGTTCTGACAACCCCGTAGCAGCTGCCGAAGGCTGCGTCCGGGCCGGGACGCGGCCTTTGGCCGCTGCTACGGGGGATCAGTCGCGGTAGAACACCTGCACCAGGTGGTAGCCGAACTTGCTCTTGATGGGGCCATGCACGGTGCGCAGCGGCTTCTTGAAGATAACCTGGTCGATGGCGCCCACCATCTGCCCCGGGCGCACTTCGCCCAGGTCGCCGCCGCGCTTGCCCGACGGGCAGGTGGAGAATTTCTTCGCCAGCACGTCGAAGGCTTCGCCCTTGGCGATGCGCTGCTTGAGTTGTTCGGCCTCTTCGGCGGTTTTCACCAGAATGTGGCGAGCTTGAGCTTTCATGACGCGGGGCCCTGTGAACGACGTTGAAAAAGCGCGCGATTATGCCGCAAATCAGCTGTCGGCGGCGGGTTGATTGATCATCTCGCGAATCTTGTTGGCCAGCAGGTCAATGGAGAACGGCTTGGTGACCATGTCCATGCCCTCGGCGAGGAAGCTGTGGCGCTCCGCGGCTTTTTCCGCATAGCCGGTCATGAACAGCACCTTGAGCCCCGGCCGATGCTGGCGCGCCATCTCCGCCAGCTGCCGGCCGTTGAGGCCGGGCAGGCCCACGTCGGTCACCAGCAGGTCAATGCGCAGGCTCGACTCCAGCAGCGGCAAGGCGGCCTTGGCGTCCGCCGCCGGGTGGGCGTGGTAGCCCAGTTCGTCCAACACGTTGAGCACCAGCATGCGCACCGCCGGGTCGTCCTCCACCACCATCACGCTTTCACCGTGCTGCGCCAGCGGCGCGCCCTGGGGCGCCAGCACCTTGGGCTTGGCCTCCTCCTGCTCGACGTGGCGCGGCAGGTACAGGCGCACGCAGGTGCCCTGGCCCGGTTCGCTGTGCAGGGTGACCAGGCCGCCCGACTGCTGGGCAAAGCCGTAGATCATCGACAGCCCCAGGCCGGTGCCCTGGCCGATGGGCTTGGTGGTGAAGAAGGGGTCGAAGGCCTTGGCCTGGATCGCCGGGGTCATGCCGGCGCCGTCGTCGCTGACGCTCAGCAGCACATACTGGCCGGGCTTCAGGGCTTCCAGTCCCGGCTCCTCGCCAGGCGCGGCCAGGCTCAGGTTGCTGGTCTCGATGCGCAGGGTGCCGCCGTCGGGCATGGCGTCGCGGGCATTGATCACCAGGTTGAGCAGGGCGTTTTCCAGCTGGTTGGCGTCGGTGTTCACCGGCCAGACATTGGGCGCCAGGCGGATCTTCAGCTGAATGTGTTCGCCCTTGGTGCGGCTGAACAGCTCCTCCAGCGAGTGCACCAGCTGGTTGGGGTCCAGGCGCTTGCGGTCCAGCGACTGGCGCCGGGAGAACGCCAGCAGCCGGTGGGTCAGGGCGGCGGCGCGATGGGCCGAGGTGATGGCGGCCTCGCTGAAGCGGCCGATCTCATCGGCGCGGCCAGCGGCGATATAGCGTTGCATCAGGTCGAGGCTGCCGATGATGCCGGTGAGCATATTGTTGAAGTCGTGGGCGATGCCGCCGGTCAGTTGCCCCACGGCTTCCATCTTCTGCGCGTGGCGCAGGGCTTCCTCGGCGCGCTCGCGCTCCTGCATCTCGGTGTGCAGGCGGCGGTTGGCCTCGGCCAGCGCCTCGGTGCGCTCGGCCACCCGTTCTTCCAGGGTTTCGTTGAGGCGCAGCAGGGTGCGTTCGGCCTCGCGGCGCTCGGTGATGTCGATGGAGGCGCCGACAAAGCGCACCGGCCGGCCATGGTGGTCGTTGTGGCTGCGGCCGCGGGCGTACACCCAGCGCACTTCGCCGTCGGGGCGCAGCAGCCGGTATTCGTTGGCGTATTCGCCGTCGCTGTGCACGCAGGCATTGATACTGCGCGCCACCATGCCGCGGTCGTCAGGGTGCACGCCCTTGAGGTACTCGCCGATAGGCATCTTGCCGGCCAGGCCCGGGTCCACGCCGTGCAACTGGGCGAAGCGCGCGTCAGCCTGGAACAGGTCCTCGCGGATGTCCCAGTCCCAGGTGCCGACGCCGTTGGTCGCCTCCAGCGCCAGCTGCAAGCGCTCTTCGGTGTCGAGCTGGGCCTTGGCGCTGGCTTCGGAGCGGCGTTGCAGCTCGGCGGTCACACGCCGGCGCTCGTTGGCTTCGATGGCGGTGACCAGGATGCCGGCCACCGTGCCGCTTTCATCGCGGATGGGGCTGTAGGTCAGGTCCAGCCACACCTGGGCAGGGCCGGCGTCGCGGGGCAGGGTAAAGCCCTGTTCCACGTAGGTGCGCACCTCGCCGGCCAGCACCGCGCGGTAGATGGGGTCGGTGAATTCCTTCAGCTGCGGCCAGATCAGGTCCACCGGCTGGCCAAACGCGCGGGGGTGGTTGCTGCCCGCCAGCAGGGCGAAACTGTCGTTGTACAGCTGGCACAGCTGCGGGCCCCACAGCAGCAACATGGGCATGGGCGAATGCACCACGATGTCCACCGCGGTGCGCAGGCTCTGCGGCCACTGCGCGGGCGCGGGCAGGGGGCTGTCGCGCCACGGCAGCTGTTCGATCAGTTCGACGATGGAGCTGCCGACGGGGGTGCCGCTCATGTGCGTTGTCCTTTGATTTGCATGGCGGGGTGTTCTACCGCCAAGCTATAGCTTACTTTTCTATTGTCGCCCTGTGGACCCTCGCATATGGAAATCCAAGCCCTGCTGAAAATCCTCGCCTCCCAGGACGGTTCCGATCTCTACCTGTCCACCGGGGCGCCGCCCTGCGCCAAGTTCAACGGCGTGCTCAAGCCACTGTCGGCGGAAGCGCTGAAACCCGGCGAAGTGGCGGCCATCGCCGCCGATATCATGGACGCCGAACAGCGCCAGGATTTCGAGCGTGACCTGGAGATGAACCTGGCCATGTCCATTCATGGCGTCGGACGCTTCCGGGTGAATATCTTCAAACAGCGCAACGAAGTGTCCATCGTCGCCCGTAACATCAAGCTCGACATTCCCCGTTTCGAAGACCTCAAGCTGCCGCCGGTGCTGCTCGAGACCATCATGCAGAAGCGCGGCCTGGTGCTGTTCGTCGGCGCCACCGGCTCGGGCAAGTCGACTTCCTTGGCGGCGCTGATCGACTATCGCAACCGCAACGCCAGCGGCCACATCATCACCATCGAAGACCCGGTGGAGTATGTGCACCGGCACAAGAAGTCGATCATCAACCAGCGCGAGGTGGGTGTCGACACCCGCAGCTTCCAGGCGGCCTTGAAGAACACCTTGCGCCAGGCGCCGGATGTCATCCTGATCGGCGAAATTCGCGACCGCGAGACCATGGAGCACGCCCTGGCGTTCGCCGATACCGGCCATCTGGCCATCTCGACGCTGCACGCCAACAACGCCAACCAGGCGCTCGACCGCATCATCAACTTCTTCCCCGAGGACCGTCGCCCGCAGTTGCTCAATGACCTGGGCAACAACCTGCAGGCGTTCGTCTCCCAGCGGCTGGTGAAGACCACCGACGGTAAGCGCCGGGCGGCCGTGGAGGTGATGCTGGGCACCGCCACCATCAAGGACCTGATTCACCGCAACGAGTTCGGCGAGCTCAAGGGCATCATGGAAAAATCGGTGAACCTGGGGATGAAGACGTTTGACCAGGCGCTGTACGAATTGGCCCTGGAGGGGGCGATCAGCGAGGAGGAAGCACTGAAGAACGCCGACTCGCAGAACAACCTGCGCCTGCGCCTCAAGCTGCACCGTGAAAACGGCCATGAGCCCAGCAGCGTGCCACTGCCGCCGGAGCCGGCGGCGGACGTGGACAGCGCTGACTGGAACCTGGTGGATGATGAGAACACCTGATCGGGCCCAGGACGCGGCCTGCGGCCGCTGCTACGCACATCCGTAGCAGCAACTGTCTTGTGGGAGCTGGCTTGCCAGCGAGCTTTTATGGCCCCAACAGCTCGCTGGCAAGCCAGCTCCCACAGGATGTAGCGGCCGCAGGCCGCGTCATTGCGCCAACCACCCGCCATCCATGTTCCACGCCGCGCCACGCACCTGGCTGCCGGCCTCACTACACAGGAACAGCACCAGCTCGCCCAACTGCTCGGGGGTGACAAATTCCAGTGACGGCTGTTTCTCCGCCAGCAGGTCCTCGCGCGCCTGTTGCGGGTCCACGCCCTTGGCCGCGCGGTCGTCGATCTGCTTCTGCACCAGCGGCGTCAGCACCCAGCCGGGGCAGATGGCGTTGCAAGTCACCTGGGTGCGCGCGGTTTCCAGGCCCACCACCTTGGTCAGGCCGATTACCCCGTGCTTGGCCGCCACGTAGGCGGCCTTGCCGGTTGAGCCCACCAGCCCGTGCACCGAGGCGATGTTGATGATGCGCCCCCAGCCGCGCTCGCGCATGGCGGGTAGCGCCAGGCGCGCGGCGTGGAACACCGAGGACAGGTTGATGGCGATGATCGCGTCCCAGCGCTCCACCGGGAAGTCTTCCACCGCAGCCACATGCTGGATGCCGGCGTTGTTGACCAGAATGTCGACGCCGCCGAATTCGGCCTGGGCGTAGGCGAACATCGCCTCGATCTGCGCCGGCTGGCTGACGTCCGCCGGGTGGTGGCCAACCTTCGTCCCGTGGCGGGCCAGTTCGGCCAGCACCGCCTGGGCGTCGCCGAAGCCGTTGAGTATCACGTTGGCGCCAGCGGCGGCCAGGCTGTGGGCAATGCCCAGGCCGATGCCGCTGGTGGAACCGGTGACCAATGCCGTCTTGCCATTCAGGGTCATGCCTATGCCTCCAGGGTCAGTGCGGCTCGGCCTGCACGTGGGCGGCCAGCAGCAGTTCGCGGGTATAAGGATGTTGCGGGGCTTCGAACAGGTCGTGGCTGGCGCCGCGCTCCACCACCTGGCCGTCCTTGACCACGATCACGTCGTGGGCCAGGGCCTTGATCACCGCCAGGTCGTGGCTGATGAACAGGTACGTCAGGCCATGGTTGTCCTGCAACTGGCGCAGCAGGGCGACGATCTGCTTCTGCACGGTGCGGTCCAGCGCCGAGGTGGGTTCGTCCAGCAGGATCAGGTCGGGCTTGAGCACCAGCGCCCGGGCAATGGCGATGCGCTGGCGCTGGCCACCGGAAAACTCGTGGGGGTAGCGGTGGCGGCTGGCCGGGTCCAGGCCCACTTCCTCCAGCACCTTGATCACCCGTTCCTCGCGGTTTTCGGCGTCGCACTCGACGTGCACTTCCAGGCCTTCGCTGATGATCTGCTGCACCGACATGCGCGGGCTGAGGCTGCCGAAAGGGTCCTGGAACACCACCTGCATGCGCTTGCGCCACGGCAGCATCTGCTTGGGGGTCAGGCCCTCCAACGGCTGGCCGTCGAAGCGGATGCCACCTTGGGAATCGAGCAGGCGCAGGATGGCCTGGCCGAGGGTGGATTTGCCCGAGCCGGACTCGCCGACGATGCCCAGGGTCTTGCCCTTCTGCAGGCTCAGGCTGATGCCGTCCACCGCCTTGACGTAATGGGGCTTGCGCAGGAAGCCGCCACTGGTGGCGTACCACACCCGCAGGTTGTCGACGTCCAGCAGCGGCGGGCGTTCGTGGCGCGGCAGCGGCTCGCCGGCCGGTTCGGCGTTCATCAGGATGCAGCTGTAGGGGTGTTTGGGCGTGCAGAACAGGGTTTCGGTGTCGGCCTGCTCGACGATCTCGCCGGCGCGCATCACGCACACCCGCTGGGCAATGCTGCGCACCAGGTTGAGGTCGTGGCTGATCAGCAGCAGCGACATGCCCAGGCGCTGCTGCAGTGATTTGAGCAGCACCAGGATGCGCCGCTGCACGGTCACGTCGAGGGCGGTGGTGGGTTCGTCGGCAATCAGCAGGTCGGGCTCGCAGGCCAGGGCCATGGCGATCATCACCCGCTGCCGCTGGCCGCCGGACAGTTGGTGCGGGTAGGCCTTGAGGCGCTTTTCCGGCTGCTGGATGGCCACCAGTTGCAACAACTCCAGGGTGCGCGCCTGGGCGGCCTTGCCGGTCAGGCCGCGGTGCACTAGCAAGGTTTCGCCGATCTGCTTTTCCACCGTGTGCAACGGGTTCAGCGAGGTCATGGGCTCCTGGAAAATCATCGCCACGCGGTTGCCGCGGATCTCCCGCAACACGTTGGCCGGGGCGCCCAGCAGCTCGGTGCCGCGGTAGCGGATGCTGCCCTGGGTGTGGCTGCCGGTCTGCGGCAGCAGCTGCAGAATCGAGTGGGCGGTCACCGACTTGCCCGAGCCCGACTCGCCCACCAGCGCCAGGCACTCGCCGGGGCGGATGTCCAGGTTCAGCTCACGCACTACGGTGTGGTCGTTGAAGGCCACGCTCAGGTTGCGTATTTCGATCAGGTTTTCGCTCATGCTGGCCTCAGGCGCGGGGGTCGAAGGCATCACGCAATGCCTCGCCGATGAACACCAGCAGCGACAGCACCAGTGCCAGGGTAAAGAAGGCCGTGAAACCCAGCCACGGCGCCTGTAGGTTGTCCTTGCCCTGGGCGATCAGTTCGCCCAGCGAAGCACTGCCCGCCGGCATGCCGAAGCCCAGGAAGTCCAGGGCGGTGAGGGTGGAAATGGCCCCGGTGAGAATGAACGGCAGGTAGCTGAGGGTGGCGTTCATGGCGTTGGGCAGGATGTGCCGGCGGATGATCTTGCCGTCGTTGAGGCCCAGCGCCCGCGCCGCCTTGACGTACTCCAGGTTGCGCCCGCGCAGGAACTCGGCGCGCACCACATCCACCAGGGCCAGCCAGGAAAATAGCGCCATGATGCCCAGCAGCCACCAGAAGTTGGGCTCGACGAAACCGGAGAGGATGATCAGCAGGTACAGCACCGGCAGCCCCGACCATACCTCCAGCAGGCGCTGGCCGAACAGGTCCACCCAGCCGCCGTAATAGCCTTGCAGGGCACCGGCGAGGATGCCGATCAGCGAGCTGATCACGGTCAGCGCAATGGCGAACAGGATCGATACCCGCGCGCCGTAGATCACCCGCGCCAGCACGTCGCGGCCCTGGTCATCGGTGCCCAGCCAGTTGCTGGCGCTGGGCGGGCTGGGGGCCGGCTGGGTGAGGTCGTAGTTGGGGGTGTCGGCGCTGAACGGAATGGGCGCGAAGATCATTTCCCCGCCGGCGTCGGCGATCAGCTTGCGCACATAGTCGCTGCGGTAGTCGGGCTGGAACGGCAGCACGCCGCCGAACTCGGTTTCGGTGTAGCGCTTGAAGGCCGGGAAGTACCACTGGCCGTGGTAACTCAGGGCCAGTGGCTTGTCGTTGGCGATCAGCTCGCCGCCCAGGCTCAGGGCGAACAGGGCAATGAAGATCCACAGCGACCACCAGCCGCGGCGGTTCTTGCGGAAACGGTCGAGGCGCCGGCGCGAGACCGGGGACAGGCGTTTCATCAGGCGCTCCTCCCGGCAAAGTCGATGCGCGGGTCGACCAGGGTGTAGCACAGGTCGCCCACCAGTTTGATCAGCAGGCCGAACAGCGTGAAGATGAACAGGGTGCCGAACACCACCGGGTAGTCACGGGCCACGGCTGCTTCGTAGCTCAGGCGGCCGAGGCCGTCGAGGGAGAAGATCACTTCGATCAGCAGGGAACCGGCGAAGAACACGCTGATAAACGCCTGGGGCAGGCCGGCCACCACCAGCAGGATCGCGTTGCGGAACACGTGCCCGTACAGCACCCGGCGCTCGCTGACCCCCTTGGCGCGGGCGGTGACCACGTACTGGCGGGTGATTTCGTTGAGGAACGAATTCTTGGTAAGGATGGTGAGCGTGGCGAAGCCGCCGATTACCAGTGAGGTCACCGGCAGCACCAGGTGCCAGAAATAGTCGGCGACCTTGCCCAGGGTGGACAGCTGGTCGAAGTTTTCCGACACCAGGCCGCGCACCGGGAACCAGTTCAGCTCGGTGCCGCCGGCGAACAGCACAATCAGCAGCATGGCGAACAGGAACGCCGGCATGGCGTAGCCGATGATGATGGCGGTGCTGCTCCAGATATCGAAGTGGCTGCCGTGGTGCACCGCCTTGCGGATACCCAGCGGGATCGACACCAGGTAGGTGATCAGCGTGGCCCAGAAGCCCAGGGACAGGGTCACCGGCATCTTGTCGAGGATCAGGTCGGTGACCTTGGCGCCGCGGAAGAAACTGTTGCCGAAGTTCAGCGTGGCGTAGTTCTTGATCATCAGCCACAGGCGCTCCGGTGCGGGCTTGTCGAAGCCGTACTGGTGCTCGATGTCCTTGATCAGTTTCGGGTCCAGGCCACGGCTGGCGCGCGACGCGCCCTGGGCCGAATCGCCGCCGCCACCGCCCACGGCCACGCCGCCCAGGCCCTGCAGGCGGGCGATGGCCTGCTCCACCGGGCCGCCGGGCGCCGCCTGGACGATGACGAAGTTGACCAGCAGGATAATCAGCAGCGTCGGCACGATCAGCAGCAGGCGCCGCAGGGTATAGGCCAGCATCAATGGGCCTCCTTGGCGCGCAGCTCGGCCATCTGCGCGTTGGTCAGCGGCGTGGGGCTGACCTGCCACCAGCTTTCCGGGGCCTCGTCATTGGGCGCCGGGTGCGCGGGAATGCCGAAGCGGTTCCACCACACGGTAGAGGTGCCTGGCGGGTAGTAGTTGGGAATCCAGTAGTAGTTCCACTGCAGCACCCGGTCCAGGGCGTGGGCGTATTCGGTCATGTCGGCCTTGGTCCTGGCATTGACCAGGCCTTTGATCAGCGTGTCGACCGCCGGGTCCTTGAGCACCATGTAGTTGCTGGAGCCCGAATCGGTGGCGCTGGCGGAGCCGAAGTAGTTGGACAGCTCCATGCCGGGGGAGGGCGACACCGGGTAGCCGGTGATGATCATGTCGTAGTCCCGGGCCATCAGCCGGTTGATGTACTGGGAAGAGTCGATGCGGCGGATCTGCAGGTCGATGCCGATCTGCGCCAGCGTGCGTTTCCACGGCAGGATGAGTTTTTCCAGGCCGGGCTGGCCATTGAGGAAGGTGAAGCTCAGCGGCTCGCCGGCGGCGTTCACCAGGCGGTCGCCGTCGGGCGTCCAGCCGGCGGCCTTCAACAGCGCCAGGGCTTGTAATTGCTTGTCACGAATAAAGCCGCTGCCGTCGGTGCGCGGGGCTTCGAACACCTGGGTGAAGACCTCGTCCGGCACCTGCCCGCGCAGGGGTTCGAGGATCTTCAGCTCGGCGGCGTCCGGCAGCTGCCGTGCTGCCAGCGGGCTGTTGGCGAAGAAGCTCTGCTGGCGGATGTACATGCTGCGCATCAGCTGGCGGTTGGTCCACTCGAAATCCCACAGCAGGGCCAGGGCCTGGCGCACGCGACGGTCCTTGAACACTGGCCGTTGCAGGTTGAACACGAAACCCTGGGCGGCCTGCAGGCTTTGCGGCGCCAGGTGCGCGCGTTGCAGGCGGCCGTCGTCCAGTGCCGCGCTGTTGTACTTGATGGTGTAGCCGGTGGCGGAAAACTCGCGGTTGTAGTCGAAGGCGCCGCCCAGCAACACCTGGCGCGCCACCTCGGTGTCGCCGAAGAACTCGATGCCGAACTGATCGAAGTTGTACAGCCCGCGGGTCACCGGCAGCTCCCGGGCCCACCAGTCCTTGTCGCGCTGGAAGGTGATGCTGCGGCCGTTGTCGACCTTGCCTACGGTGTAGGGGCCACTGCCGGGCGCGGCCTCGAAGCCACCGCCGTTGGCGAAGTCGTGGTCTTTCCACCAGTGCTCGGGCAGCACCGGCAGCGAGGCCAGGTCCAGGGGCAGGCTGCGGTTGTCGTTGGCGCTGAAGTCGAAGCGCACCTGGCGCGGCCCTTCGACCTCGACGTCTTTCACCTCGGCGAACTGGGTGCGAAAGCGCAGGCTGCCCTGGGTCATCAGCAGGTTGAAGGTGAACTTCACGTCGGCGGCGGTGATGGGCACGCCGTCGCTGAAGCGCGCCTGGGGGTTGATATAGAAGCGCAGCCACAGGCCGCTGTCGTCGCGTTCCATTTTCTCGGCGATCAGGCCGTACACCGTGTAGGCCTCGTCCAGCGAGCGCAGGGCCAGGGGTGCGTACAGCAGGCCGTCCACCTGGCTCACGCCGGTGCCCTTGTCTATATAAGGCAGCAGGTGGTCGAACTGGCCGATTTCCACGGCCGAGCGGCGCAGGCTGCCGCCCTTGGGGGCATCGGGGTTGACGTAGTCGAAGTGCTTGAAGCCGTCGGGGTACTTGGGCGGCTCGCCGTAGACGGTGAGGGCGTGCTGCGCGGCGGCAAGGGCGCAGGGGAGCATCAGCAACTGGGCGGTCAGCAGGAGAAGGGCGAAAACCGAGCGCATTGTCTGCCTTGTTCGAATGAGTGTGGGCGCGTGCTTACCCTATCATCAACCAAGGCACTGATCACAAACAAAACGGCCCGCACAAGGCGGGCCGTCAGCAGCGGGACAGGTATCAGTCCTGGCGGCTGGTGACTTCCAGCAGGTGGTAGCCGAACTGGGTCTTGACCGGGCCCTGCACCACGTTGATCGGGGCGCTGAACACCACGGTGTCGAATTCCTTGACCATCTGGCCTGGGCCGAACGAACCCAGGTCACCGCCCTGGCGGCTGGATGGGCAGGTGGAGTTGGCCTTGGCGACTTCGGCGAAATCGGCGCCGCCTTCGATTTGCGCTTTCAGTTCGTTGCACTTGGCTTCGGAGGAAACCAGGATGTGACGGGCAGTGGCTTTGGCCATGGGAAAGTACTCCAAAAAAACCTAAAGAAGGCAGCCTACCGCAATTTGCGCAAAAGCGCTGCCCCGGGGGCGATTATGTGGCGCCCCGGGACGCGGCCTGCGGCCGCTGCTACGGGACCGCATTACACGCGTAGCAGCAACTGTCTTGTGGGAGCTGGCTTGCCAGCGAGCTTTTAAGGCCCCAACAGCTCGCTGGCAAGCCAGCTCCCACAGGATGTAGCAGCTGCCGAAGGCTGCGTCCGCTTCAGCCGCGCAATTGGCGGGCGGCGTTGCGTAGCAGCGCCTCGGTGTCGTCCCAGCCCAGGCAGCCGTCGGTTACCGACACGCCGTAGCGCATGCCCGGGCCAATGGCCTGGCAGCCTTCGAACAGGTGGCTTTCGAGCATGGTCGCCACCAGCGAGCGGTCACCGGCCAGGCGCTGGCGCAGCACGTCGTTGAACACCTCGGGCTGGCGCAGCGGGTTCTTGCTGCTGTTGGCGTGGCTGCAGTCGACCATGATGCGCGCCGGGATGCCGGCCTTACCCAGGGCGCTGTGCACCTGAGCGACGCTGTCCTGGTCGTAGTTCGGCCCGCGGTGGCCGCCGCGCAGCACCAGGTGGGTGTCGGGGTTGCCGGCGGTCTCGATGATGGCCGGGTGGCCGTCGGCCGACACGCCGAAATGGCGGTGCGGGTGGGCAGCGCTGCGCATGGCGTCGCAGGCAATGGCGATGCCGCCATCGGTGCCGTTCTTGAAGCCCACGGGCATCTTCAGGCCGCTGGCCATCTCGCGGTGGATCTGCGATTCGGTGGTGCGGGCACCGATCGCCACCCAGCTCAGCAGGTCGTCCAGGTAGCCGGCGGCCATGGGCTGCAGCAGCTCGGTGGCCAGGGGCAGGCCCATGTGCAGCATTTCGCGCATCAGGTCGCGGGACAGCTTCAGGCCGCCGACCATGTCGTCGCTGCCGTCCATGCGCGGGTCGTACGCCAGGCCTTTCCAGCCGACCGTGGTGCGCGGTTTTTCAACGTAGGCGCGCATCACCAGCAGCAATTGGCCTTTCAGGTCGCTGCCCAGGGTGGCCAGGCGCTCGGCGTATTCCAGCGCGGCTTCGGGGTCGTGCAGCGAGCAGGGGCCGACCACCACCAGCATGCGTTCGTCGCGGCCTTCGAGAATGGCGCGGATCGCATTGCGGTGGCCGTTTACCTGGTGGGCCAGGTCGCGGCTCAGGGGCAGCTGTTGCTTGAGTTCGGTGGTGCTGGGCAGGCGTTGCAGGGCCGGGGCATTGGCGGCGGGGGCCAGGGGCTGGACGGCGGCGGTAGCGGTGGCGAGGGGCAGGGCGCTGATGGAGATGTTCATGTGTAATTTTTCCCTGGGCTGGCGGCGCAGTCTGCTGCGCTCGCTCAGCCCTATCGCGATGTTCGACTAATGACGTTTGTCTGTGTATGGCCACCCAGGCAGGACCGGTCGGAGGCGGCAAGCTGGCCCGAACGGAGGGTGGTAAATCGCCAGGCGGTGCAGTAGTCGTAGCGGTAATAGGTGGCGTAGTTCATTGCGGTAATCCTCTGTATCAAATTCGTGGAAGGCGGAAAAAACAAAACCCCCGGTCGGGAGGCCGACCGGGGGTTTTGGAGTTTCTCAAACCGGGCGACCTTGGGATCTGGCCGCCGGATATCTAGGTATCAGGCGCGCCAGTGGCTAAACCAATACCCATAGTAATAATCTGCAACAACGGCAGCGCACGCGCAGGCAACCGCTACCGGGCGACGAGCGCTGGCAGTGTGTTGAGCCTTGAGGTGAGCTGGGTGCGACATGAAATGTCTCCGTTTGAATGCGCCGAGCTTACTGCAGCGTGGCTAAATGTTTCAAGCACAATATTTTGTCCTTGCCGCGACGCCCTGCAACTCCGTAGCCGCTGCCGTAGGCTGCGCTGGCCCTATGCTTCGCTTGAGATGTTCAGGGTTCATGCTGGCCAGCGCAGCCTCCGGCAGCGGCTACGAGATAAGGGGTTGCCGTTGCAGGTGCGTTGGCGGAAATGTTGCGGCATGATGCAGGCCTTCTCGTCTCGCCAAAGGGAAGGACCCATGACCCGCCTGTGCATTGCCGCCGCCCAAGCCTGCGCCGTGGCTGGCGACCTCGCCGCCAACATCGCCCACCACCTGCGTTTCATGGACCTGGCCGCCGCCCACGGCGTGCAGTTCCTGTTGTTTCCCGAACTGTCCCTCACCGGCTACGAGCCGACGCTGGCTGCCGAGCTTGCGCTGGCGCCCGACGCGCCCGTGCTGCAACCCCTGCGCGACCGCGCACGCCAACTGGCGATGACCACCGTGGTCGGCCTGCCCCTGCGTGAAACCGGGCAAACAGGCGTGCAGGTGGGCGCGCTGGTATTGGGTGCCGATGGCCAGCAGGCGGTCTACACCAAGCAGCACTTGCACGGCGGTGAGGAGGCGTATTTCATCCCCGGCCATGGCGGTGCGCCGCTGCAACTGGGCGGCGAGCAGATTGCCCTGGCGGTGTGCGCGGACTTCGGCCAGGCCAGCCATCCACGCCTGGCACGCGAGGCCGGCGCCAGCCTGTACGCCGCCAGCGTGCTGATCGGCGAATCGGGCTACGCGGTCGATGGCGCCATCCTTCAGGGCTATGCTCAAACCCATGGCATGGCGGTGCTGGTGGCCAACCATGGTGGCGTCACCGGTGGCTGGCAGGCTGCCGGGCGCAGCGCGCTGTGGGACGCTTCCGGCTCACTTGTCGTCGAAGCCCAAGGCGCGGGCGACCAGTTGCTGCTGGCGCGCCTGGCCGCCAACGGTTGGCAGGGCAACGTGGTTCAGTTCACTTGAGGGGAGGGACGATGGAGCTTGCGCTGCGTGCGGCCACCGAGCACGACCTGACCTTCGCGCGTGACCTCACGCGCCGTGCCATGCTGCCGTACTACGGCCGCTACAGCCTGCTGTGGCAGGAAGAGGCGTTCAACCAGGCGTGGTTGTGGCGCGACAATTTCATTGTCCTGGCCGATGGCGTCGCCCAGGGGTATTTCAGCTTGAGCATCGACCGGCAGGCGCTGTTCATCCGTGAACTGCACCTGCTGCCCGAAGCGCGCAACCGCGGCATTGGCGGGTGGGCGCTGGACCGGATCGTGGAACTGGCCCGCGAGCGGCGCCTGCCGCGGGTGCGGCTGATGGTGTTCCAGTCCAATCCGGCGCGGCACCTTTACCTGCGCAAAGGCTTTGCCGAGGTTGGCGAGGACCAGTGCTTCTGGCGCATGGAGCGCCTGAGCGGCGACTGATCCGGGGCGCCCGTCACTCTGGCGCCCGGTCCGGCAATATCCCTTCCTTCATCCCCAACAAAACGGCGACGCGGTGCGATTCCCCGCGGCGTCCCTTCTTGCGTCCCGACAGCACCTGGTAGGTGGTTGCCGGATCCACGCCATGTTCCCTGGCAAACTCTTGTACCGATTTTCCCTGCTGGTCTAGCCAGGCCCTGGCTTGTGCGGCAGTCCGTATACCGTGCATAGTTCAAGTCCGTTTTATTTGGTGTAATTGTGGTTATAAACATCACCCGATTGGGTGATTAATAAGGGATTATACATTCAAATGACTGGAATCGGTTCGCGTTTGAGGGAAGAACGGGACAGGCTTGGCCTGACCCAGAAGGAGTTCGGCGACATCGGTGGTGTCGAGCCCAACGCCCAGGGAAAATACGAAAGCGGTGAACGCACCCCCAAGGCTACGTACCTTGCCAGCGTCGCCACCCACGGGGTGGACGTGCTCTATGTGCTCACCGGGGACCGCGCGCCCATCCCCGCTGATCGGCTAAGCCAGGCCGAGGAGCATGTTCTGGGGCATTATCGGGTTCTCCCACGGGAGGGGCAGGACGCCATCCGGCACATGGCAATCAGCCTGGCGGAAATGGCCGCCAGCTACACCGCGCGCCCGCGTCGCGGGTCGCCCAAGCCTCGATGAAGGCAGCCAGGCAGGCGCATGGCGTCATGTGGATGACGCTTTGCGCTAGGTTCCGGATCCGATTTTTTGCTAAGGTGGCTAACATTCCGTAAAAGACCACAACAACGAGGTGTCTGCTTGATTAGGGTCCTAGTAGTCGATGATCATGATCTGGTACGTACGGGCATTACCCGTATGCTGGCGGACATCGACGGGCTGCAGGTAATCGGCCAGGCCGAGTCGGGTGAAGAGGCCCTGCGCCTCACGCGCGAACTCAAGCCCGACGTGGTCCTGATGGACGTCAAGATGCCTGGCATCGGCGGTCTGGAAGCCACGCGCAAGCTGCTGCGCAGCTACCCCGACATCAAGGTGGTGGCGGTGACGGTGTGCGAGGAAGACCCGTTCCCCACGCGCCTGCTGCAGGCCGGCGCTGCCGGCTACCTGACCAAGGGCGCCGGCCTGGATGAAATGATCCAGGCCATTCGCCTGGTGTTCGCCGGGCAACGCTACATCAGCCCACAGATCGCCCAGCAGCTGGCGCTCAAGTCGTTCCAGCCGCAAACCACCAACTCGCCGTTCGACCTGTTGTCCGAGCGCGAGATCCAGATCGCGTTGATGATCGTCAACTGCCAGAAAGTGCAGATCATCTCCGACAAGCTCTGCCTGTCGCCCAAGACCGTGAACACCTACCGCTACCGCATCTTCGAGAAACTGTCGATCGCCAGCGACGTGGAGCTGACGCTGTTGGCGGTACGGCACGGTATGGTTGACGCTGCACTTTGACCATGGACACCCCCTTCGATCCTTCTGCCTTCCTGTCCACCTGTAGCGGTCGCCCCGGGGTGTACCGCATGTTCGACAGCGAGGCGCGCCTGCTCTACGTGGGCAAGGCCAAGAACCTCAAGAAGCGTCTGGCCAGCTATTTCCGCAAGACTGGCCTGGCGCCCAAGACCGCCGCGCTGGTGGGGCGTATCGCCCAGGTGGAAACCACCATCACCGCCAACGAGACCGAGGCGCTGCTGCTGGAGCAGACGCTGATCAAGGAATGGCGGCCGCCGTACAACATCCTGCTGCGCGACGATAAATCGTACCCTTATGTGTTCCTGTCCGATGGCCAGTTCCCGCGCCTGAGCATTCACCGCGGGGCAAAGAAGGCCAAGGGCAAGTATTTCGGGCCTTACCCCAGCGCGGGTGCCATCCGCGAAAGCCTGGGCCTGCTGCAGAAGACCTTCTTCGTGCGCCAGTGCGAGGACAGCTACTACAAGAACCGCACCCGGCCCTGCCTGCAATACCAGATCAAGCGCTGCAAGGCGCCCTGCGTAGGCCTGGTGGAGCCGGAGGAATACGCCGAGGACGTCCGCCACTCGATCATGTTCCTCGAAGGGCGCAGCCACCAGCTCACCAATGAACTGTCGGCGAGTATGGAAAAGGCCGCCATGGCCCTGGACTTCGAGAACGCCGCCTTGCTGCGCGACCAGATCGCCTTGCTGCGCCGGGTCCAGGACCAGCAGAGCATGGAAGGCGGCAGCGGCGACGTCGACGTGGTGGCGGCCTTCGTCAACCCGGGCGGCGCCTGCGTACACCTGATCAGCGTGCGCGGCGGGCGCGTGCTGGGCAGCAAGAACTTTTTCCCGCAGGTGGGCATCGAGGAGGAGGTGGCCGAGGTCATGTCGGCGTTCCTCGCGCAGTATTACCTCACCAGTTCGGAGCGCGACCTGCCCAGCGAGCTGATCGTCAACGTGGTGCCCGAGGACGTCGAAGCCCTGGTGGCCGCCATCGACAGCCTGCGCGGCCGCGAGCTCAGCGTCAGCCACCGGGTGCGTGGCACTCGCGCGCGTTGGCAGCAGCTGGCAGTGACCAACGCCGAGCAGGCCCTGAGTGCGCGCCTGGCCAACCGCCAGCACGTGGCCGCGCGGTTCGACGCCCTGGCCGAAGTGCTCAACCTCGACGAGCCGCCGCAGCGCCTGGAATGCTATGACATCAGCCATTCCAGTGGCGAGGCCACCGTGGCCTCGTGCGTGGTGTTCGGCCCCGAGGGGCCGATCAAGTCGGACTACCGCCGTTACAATATTGAAGGCGTCACCGCTGGCGACGACTACGCCGCCATGCACCAGGCCCTGACCCGGCGCTTCAGCCGGCTCAAGGAAGGCGAGGGCAAGCTGCCCGACGTGCTGCTGGTGGACGGCGGCAAGGGCCAGCTGAACATGGCCCGCGAGGTGCTCGAAGAGCTGGCGGTGCCAGACCTGATCCTGCTGGGCGTGGCCAAGGGCACCACCCGCAAGGCCGGTTTCGAAACCCTGTACCTGAACGACGTGGCCCACGAATTCACCCTGAAGGGGGATTCGCCGGCGCTGCACCTGATCCAGCAGATCCGCGACGAGGCCCACCGTTTTGCTATCACCGGCCACCGGGCCCGGCGTGGCAAGACCCGGCGCACCTCCACCCTGGAAGGGGTGGCGGGCGTGGGGCCGAAGCGTCGACGCGATTTGTTGAAACATTTTGGTGGCTTGCAGGAGCTGTCTCGTGCAAGCATCGAAGAAATTGCCAAAGCCCCTGGCATCAGCAAAAAGCTGGCGGAGTCGATTTATGCGAATCTGCACAGCGAGTAGAATGCCCCACTCACCCAGCCGCCAGTTGTGCCGATGAATATCCCGAACCTGCTTACCGTTCTGCGCGTCCTGCTCATTCCGTTTTTCATCCTGCTGTTCTACCTCCCTTACGAGTGGAGTTATGCGGCGGCCAGCACGGTCTTCGCCATTGCCGCCGCCACTGATTGGCTGGACGGCTACCTGGCGCGTCGCCTGGAGCAGAGCACACCCTTTGGTGCGTTCCTGGATCCTGTGGCCGACAAGCTGATGGTGGCGGTGGCCCTGGTGCTGCTGGTGCAGGCCCACCACAACGTGTGGCTGACCTTGCCGGCAGCGGTGATCATCGGCCGCGAGATCGTGGTGTCGGCGCTGCGCGAATGGATGGCCGAGATTGGCGCGCGCGCCCATGTGGCGGTGTCCAACCTGGGCAAGTGGAAAACCGCTGCGCAGATGCTGGCGCTGGTGATCCTGCTGGCCAACCCGCCGGCTATTACCTTCTGGGTGCTGCTGGGCTATGGCCTGCTGGTGGTGTCGGCGGCGCTGACGCTGTGGTCCATGGCGCACTACCTGCGCGCTGCGTGGCCGCACCTGAACAGCCATTCTGAAAATAAATAAAACTTTTTTGAATCAAAGGGTTGACGGCGATTTTTAAATCGTTAGAATGGCGCCCATCAACACGACGCGGGAATAGCTCAGTTGGTAGAGCACGACCTTGCCAAGGTCGGGGTCGCGAGTTCGAGTCTCGTTTCCCGCTCCACTTTACATGTGGAGCAGCGGTTGTAAAGTTGCTTCACATTTGAGGCCGAGTAGCAAAGTGGTTATGCTCCGGATTGCAAATCCGTCTACGCCGGTTCGATTCCGACCTCGGCCTCCATTATAAACGAGCTCTGTAGATCCTTGATCTACAGAGCTTTTTTATTTCCAGGGCAGTGTAATATTTTGTCTTGGAAAGCCCCTGATGGTTGTTGCGTGATCAGGGGGGGATGTATATATTCAACGGCTCGCTGTTGTATGGCCTGATGATTTCGATGGTTATTACACAGCCAGCGCAGGGGATTTGAAATTCCTTGTTGCAAGCAACACCGCGCTACCGCCCGAATGGCGAAATTGGTAGACGCATGGGACTTAAAATCCCCCGTTCGTAAGGACGTGCCGGTTCGACCCCGGCTTCGGGCACCAACTCCATACAAGGGCTTGCCGCACACTGTGCTGGCAGGCCTTTGTTGTTTCTGACGCTCTGTTTTTACTTTGTAACAAGACAGTCACCGTTCATGGTGCGCCTGTTTTTCCCATGTTATCGTCCGATTTTTTGGGGAAATACCCGCACCATGGACGTTTTAATCAGGCAGGTCGCCCAGCGGCCTGGCAGGAGCATCTTCCTGATCAGCCTCGTTGTACTGATGGCGCTGCAATACAAACCCGCCGTACTCAACTACACCACCCGCTTTGTCGACTTCGCCGACTACATGTTGCATCACGGCCTGACGCTGTTTCCCATCGCCGATGACTTGCAGCCGTATCCTGACTACACCATTGCCAATACGTTGTTGGTGTACCTGGCCTCGTTGCCGTTTGGCCGCTTGTCGATCCTGTCCATGGGGCTGCCCGTGTGCATCGCCGGCGCACTGATGCTGGTGTTCGTCTACAAGCTGGGGGCGCTGCACGACAAGCGCTGGGGCGCCTATGGCGTGCTGTTTTCATTATTTACCTGGGCGTTTCTCGATGGCGTAAGTTACCTGGCGCTGGATGTTTACCCGGCGCTGGTAACGCTCCTGTGTTTTTACCTGGCGTACCGCGCCGATATTAAGCAGGTGCGGGCGCAACTGCCGCTGATAGGGGTAGCGCTGGCGCTGGGCTTTTTCTTCCGCGGGCCGGTGGGGCTTATCGGGCCCACCATTGTAGTGGCGGCTTACTACACGTTGAGCCGGCAATGGCGAACGCTGTGCTACTTCCTGTTGGTTGCGGGGCTGACCCTGATGGTCGGCGTGGCATTGCTGACGTGGGCGGCCTATGTGCAAGGGGGCAGGGCGTTCATGATGGAAGTACTGATGATGCAAGGCCTGGGGCGCTTGGCCAATACCCACGCGCCGCGCTACTACTTCTATTTCAGCGCTGGCCTGCTGACGTATGGCGTGACGGTGTTCTACGCCTTGCACGTGATCTTCAAGCGCTGCCGGCACTTCCTGGCCGCACCGCGCCAAGCGGACACGGCATTGCTGTTGTACCTCGCGGCCTGGCTACTCGCGTTGCTGGTGTTCTTCACCATCCCCAACTCGAAGAAGCCGCGCTACATCCTCTCGATTACCCCGGCCATTGCCCTGCTGGCCGCCTACATCTTCGTCGACGCTGACGGGCAGTTCGCCAAGGCGCGGCGCGGCTTGTTGCGCTTTTGCCTGAACCTGCCGCTAGTGGGGCTGGCGATGTTGTTGGTGGTGGTGGCGTACAACCAGGTCGCCGCCACGCCGCTGCAGCCCAATTACCCGGTCGTCATCGGCGGCTGCCTGCTCCTGGCGCTGGCGCGCCCGCTGCTGGCCAGGCAGCTGGCCGGCCATGCGCACCGGGAGTTCATCACCCTGGCGTTCGGGTTGGTGGCGTTCCTGTGGCTGGATGCGTTCCTGTTCAATGCCAGTACCTACCAACTGGAGCTGGCGGTGGAGCCTACGCCGAAGTTCTTGCCGTATTGGTTTTGGTGAGCTGACGGTATTTGCTGAAGACGTGGCCGGTGCGGCCTGCCTTGAGCGTCAAGCGCAGGATTGAAGGCGGTGAACCTCCCGACATATTTGATCACCGTTCTCCATCTGCGCTCTGCGCAGGTCGTAGGCTGCCTGCAGGTTTAGCCAGAATTGGGCGGTAGTTCCCAGTGCGGCCGCTAGACGCAGTGCAACATCAGCGCTGATGTTCCGACGTTGCCGAACAATGTCATTCACCGTGGGGGCAGAGACGCACAGTGCCCGGGCAAGGGCGGCTGCGGTGATGCCTAGCGGCTCCAGATACTCTTCCTTCAAAATTTCGCCCGGATGAATGGGGCGCATGCCGTTGTTGTGCATGGTTAGCCTCAGTGGTAGTCGACTATCTCCACGTTTTCCGGGCCAGTACGCCCCCACGTGAAGCAAATTCGGTATTGTCTGTTGATGCGTATGCTGCACTGGCCAAACCTGTTGCCTTCCAGCGCCTCAAGGCAGTTTCCAGGTGGTGATCTCAGATCATCAAGCTCCACGGCGGCATCCAGCATTGTCAATTTTCGCTCACATACCCTGCTGATGGCGCTCCAGCGGCGCGTTCGGCCGGTTTTGAATAGCAGTTCCGTCTGAGTGCAGCGAAAGGATCGAATCGTCATAATGGTTAACGTTATCCGTTAATATGCAGCTTACAGGAATTTGCGGGCTTTTCAATTTCCTGTCCAGTGAGGCACAGGAAGTGCGCGGCCTCGATGAGCTCATGGAATTTCTGATGCGAAGGGGAAAGCCTGCCTATCGTTGCTCCTCAATCCTCCGCTGGCTACCCGACACGCGGCGCAAATTGATAACAGAACGTAACTCACGGGCAGGCGGAACACCGACACCCCACCCTTGACCCAAATCACCCCCCACCCCGCATTCCCCATTTATCCTGTTTGTAGTAAAACGATTCCACGGCCGTGTTGATCCAATGCGTAGCCCCCGTGTTTCAAGGACTGAAACCATGACCCCCAGCAAAGCCCTGGCCTGCGGCCTATTGTTTTCCCCGGTGGTGGTAGCGCTGTCTGGCCACGCCGCGCCGCTTGAGCGACCGACGGTGGCCGAAGGCAACCGCGAAATCTCGATTTATGACATTCCCTTGAAGGACCAGGACAACCTGGAATCGGCCATGACCAGCGCGCATTTGCTGCGCGCCAGCAGCGGCCCCGGCAGCGGGCCCAGTGCCGAGGAGCGGGCGCTGATCGCGGAGAAGTTGCGCCAGCGCCGGAAACCCAGCAGCTACGTGGAAACCGTGGACAACGCCAGCATGGCCACGCGCCTGGCGCAGATGCAGGCCCAGCGCCCGGCGCGCAAGCGCGCCAACGGGCCGGGGCTGTACGAGGCGCCGCGCCTGAGCCTGACACGGCAGTGCGAGGTGCAGGCGTCGTACAAGATGGGCGTGGCCACCGATGCCGGCTTGAACGGGCTGCGCCGCTACCTGCATTGCCCGGACGGTGACCTGCTGCTGCAGGACATGGTGCTCAAGGGCGTGTCGGTGACCACCATCAAGGAGCTGGCCAACGTCGACCTGGGCGGCCACCGCGGCATGATGTACGGCGTGCGCGATGGCAATGGCAACAGCTACACCCGGCTGACCTGGGTGTCGAACAACACCCACCACCTGGCGGACAAGGCCGGCACCACGCCGCAGGTGCGCGGCTGGCTGGTGAGCTACGGCAAGGAGTTGGTGGCGAAAGGGATGTGACCCCCGTAGCCGCTGCCGAAGGCGGCGTCACGTACCCTGACGCCGCCTTCGGCAGCTGCTACGGGGTGGCGGGTTGTACAACGTCTGTAGAGGTTTTTTCCAAGGCAACGCGATAGAATTTGCTACTGTGCTGTCTGAGTCCTGACTGTCTGTTTGATTTATAAGCGGATGACCATGATTCGTGCCATTTCCGTACCGGATTGATCGGCACGCATAAGGAGATCTTCTTTGACATCCGGCGACAATTCAGCTGCCTTGGCCCAGGCCACTGACAACTGCGCGAAAGAACGCATCCACCTGCCGGGCAGTATCCAGCCCCATGGCTTCATGCTGGTGCTCGACCCCCAGAGCCTGGTGGTGCTGCAGGTCAGTGAGAACATCCAGCACTGGCTGGGCGAGCCCGCTCCCTGGTGGCTGGGGCAGGCGTTGCCGGCGTTGCTGCACAACGGCGCCCAGGTGGTACGGCTGCTGGCCGAGCGCGCCAGCGAGGAGCACAAGCCGGTGCACGTGGCGGACGTGCGCTTTGCCGTGGGCACCTATGACGGCCCGCCAATCGCACTGATGGTGCACCGCTTCGACGGTGTGCTGATCGCCGAATTCGAGCCCGCCAGCGACGTGCTGGCCGCCTATGCCAGCCTGTATCCGCTGGTGCGTACCTTCATTGGCCAACTGCAGGGTTCGCAGAGCATCCAGCAGGTGTGCGCCCAGGCGGTTGCCGAGGTCAAGCGCATCACCGGTTTCGGCCGGGTCAAGGCCTACAGTTTCGACGAGGCAGGCAACGGCCTGGTGCTGGCCGAGCAGGCCGACCCTGGTTACCCCAGTTACCTGGGCCTGTGTTTCCCCGCCTCGGACATCCCGCCCCAGGCGCGGGCGCTGTATTGCGCCAACCGCATCCGCGTGATCGAGGACGCCAACTACGTGCCGGCGGCGCTGTTGCCGCAGCTCAATCCGGTCACCGCCAAGCCGCTGGACCTCAGCCACGCGGCCTTGCGCAGCGTGTCGCCGGTGCACCTGCAGTACATGCGCAACATGGGCACCCTGGCGTCCATGTCGATTTCCATCGTGGTCGGCGGCAAGCTCTGGGGCCTGATTTCCTGCCACCACGCCGAGCCGCGCCCGGTGCGTTTCCAGAGCCGTACGGCCTGCGAGCTGCTGGGCAGCGTGTTGTCGCTGCAGATCGAATCCATGGAGCTGCACGTGCGCAACCAGCGCCTGCTGGGCGTGCGCCAGCAGATCGTGCAGCTGCTGTCGGCCATGGCCGACCGCGACAGCGTGCGCGAGGGCGCCCTGGCGCTCAGCGACACCCTGCTGGGCTTTGCCCAGGCCACGGGGGCCGCCATCATCACCTCGTCCAGCTGCGACCTGGTGGGCCAGACCCCGCCCCAGGAACTGGTGTTGGCGCTGACCGAGTGGCTGGCCGAACGCGGCGGCGGCACGGTGTTCCACAGTGACAACGTGGGCCGCGACATTTCCAGCCTGCAGGGCCTGGCCGCCCACGTGGGTGGCGTGCTGGCCGTGGCGATTTCGGAAATCCACTCTCACTACCTGATCTGGTTCAAGCCCGAGCAGGCGCGCACCGTGACCTGGGCCGGGCAGCCGGCCAAGGCGGTCAGCGCCAGCGGCGTGCTGACCCCGCGCAACAGTTTCGATAGCTGGCAGCAGACCGTGAAAGGCTTCTCCACCCCCTGGGACCCGCTGGAGGTGGAGGGTGTGGCCGAGCTGCGCACCGCGGTGCTGGGCATCGTGCTGCGCAAGGCCGAGGAACTGGCGCAGCTGGCCGGCGAGCTCAAGCGTTCGAACAAAGAGCTGGAAGCGTTCTCCTACAGCGTGTCCCACGACCTGCGCGCGCCGCTACGGCATATCGCCGGCTACGCCGAGCTGCTGGGCGACTTCGAGGGCGAGAAGCTTTCCGAGCGCGGCCAGCGCTTCCTCGACCACATCGGCGAGTCGGCGCGCTTCGCCGGCAGCCTGGTGGACAACCTGCTGAGCTTCTCGCAGATGGGCCGCGCGGCCCTGCGCCTGTCCGACGTCGACCTGGGCGCGCTGGTGGAGGCCATCCGCCTGGAAATGGCCCCTGACTACGAAGGACGCGAGGTGCAATGGCGCATCCAGGCCCTGCCGCGGGTGGTGGCTGACGCTGCGTTCCTGCACCTGGCGCTGCGCAACCTGATCAGCAACGCCATCAAGTACAGCCGCGACAGCACCCCGGCCATCATCGAGATCGGCGCCGAGGAGCAATTGGGCGAAATCGTGGTCTATGTTCGTGATAACGGTGTGGGTTTCGACATGCAGTACGTCGACAAGCTGTTCGGCGTGTTCCAGCGCCTGCACCGCATGGAAGAGTTCGAGGGTACCGGCATCGGCCTGGCCAGCGTGCGCCGCATCATCGAACGCCATGACGGCCGCGTGTGGGCCCAGGGCAGCCTGGGCGAAGGGGCGACCTTCAGCTTCGCCTTGCCCCGGCCCGCGGCCAGCCCCCAAGACTGAATTTTTTTACCGAGGCTGCACATGCTTAAACCCATCCTGCTGGTGGAAGACAATCCACGAGACCTGGAACTGACGCTGGTGGCGCTGGAGCGCAGCCAGCTGGCCAACGAAGTGATCGTCATGCGTGACGGCGCCGAGGCGCTGGACTACCTGTTTCGCCGCAACGCCCATGCCGAGCGCCTGGAGGGCAACCCGGCGGTGCTGCTGCTGGACCTCAAGCTGCCCAAGGTCGATGGCCTGGAAGTATTGAAGGCGGTGCGCGAGACGCCCGAGCTGCGCAGCATTCCCACGGTGATGCTGACCTCGTCGCGCGAGGAGCCCGACCTGCTGCGCGCCTATGAACTGGGGGTCAACGCCTACGTGGTCAAGCCTGTGGAGTTCAAGGAGTTCGTCGCGGCGATCTCCGACCTGGGCATATTCTGGGCCGTGCTCAACGAGCCACCGCCGGGGTCGTTGCGCTTGCAGCGCCGCCCTACCTGAACCTTTAGCGGTCTACATCAAGCGAGAACGACACCTGCGTATGCTGTCCAAGCCCTTGCAATTGCTGATGATCGAAGACAGCCCGCGCGACGCCGAACTGAGCTTGCTCACGTTGGAGCGAGCCGGCCTGGTGATCGAATCGACACTGGTGTTCAACCACCAGGGTGCCGAGCAGGTCCTGCGCACCAAAGTGTTTGACCTGATTCTGTGCGACTTCCTGCTGCCGGGGTCCTCCGGGGCCCAGGTGCTGCAGCGTGCGCGGGAAATTGCCCCGCAAACCCCGTTCATTTTCCTCTCCGGCGTGTTCGGCGAGGAAAACGCCGTGGAGATGATGCGCCTGGGCGCCATCGACTACGTGCTCAAGCAGAACCTGAGCCTGCTGCCCAAGGCCGTGAAGCGCGCCCTGGCCGAGGTGGACGAACGTCGCCAGCGCGTGCGCGCCGAGGAAAACCTGCAGCAGGTGGAAGTGCGTGCGCGCCTGGCCATCGATGCCGCGCAGATGGGCGTGTGGGACCTGTCGCCGGTCACCGGCCTGCTGCTGTGGGACGAGCGCTGCCGGGCGCTGTACGGCATTCCTGAATCCACGCCCATCGACCTGGATTATTTTCTCGTCCACTGCCACCCCGAGGATCGCCCGCTGGTGGAGGCCAGGATGGCCCAGGCCATGTCGCCCGAGGGCAACGTCGGCTACCAGGCCGAATACCGCGCGCTGCTGCCCGATGGCGGCGAGCGCTGGCTGTCCACCAGTGGCCGGGCGTTCTTCGAGGGCCTGGTGTGCGTGCGCTTCACCGGCGTGATCCAGGACATCACCGAGCAGAAACAAGCCACCGAAGCCTTGCAGCGCCTCAATGAGCTGCTCGGCGACCGGGTGGAAAAACGCACCCGCGAACGCGACCGCACCTGGGAATTGTCCCGCGAGCTGCTGGCGGTGATGCGCTTCGACATGTCGCCCATCGCCCTCAACCCGGCCTGGGAAGACGCCCTGGGCTGGTCGCGGCAGACTCTGGGGCAGATGCAGTTGTGGGAGCTGGTGCACCCCAACGACATCGGCGCCACGGTGCGCGAGACCGAGAACATCGCCAGCGGCAATGTCTCTACGCGCTTCGTCAACCGCATGCGCCACGCCGACGGCGACTACCGCTGGCTGTCCTGGACCATCGTGCCCGACGAAGAGCTGATGTACGCCGCAGTGCGTGATATCACCAGCGAACGCATGGTGCTCGACGAACTGGCCGCGGCCAACGAACAGCTGCGCCAGCAGATCAAGGAGCGCGAGCGCATCGAGGCCACGTTGCAGCAGATGCAGCGGCTGGAGGCGGTGGGGCAACTCACGGCCGGCGTCGCCCACGACTTCAACAACCTGCTGACGGTGATCCTCACCAGCGCCACCTTCCTGTCCCGCGACCTGGAACGCGGGGTGCACGAGAAGGTGCAAAGCCGCCTGCACAACATTCGCGAGGCGGGCGAGCGTGGCGCCAAGCTTACCGCCCAGCTGCTGGCGTTCTCGCGTCGGCAACGGCTGGAACCGATTCCGGTCAACCTCAACGACACCGTGTTCGGCATGTTCGAGCTGCTGCAGCGCACCCTGGGCGGCAGCATCTGGATCCAGACCCACACCGATGACGGCCTGTGGAGCGCCCTGGTCGACCCGACCCAGACCGAGATGATCATCCTCAACCTGGCCATCAACGCCCGCGACGCCATGCCCGGTGGCGGCACCCTGCGCCTGGCGACCCGCAATGAAATCGTCGAGCGCCCGGCGCAGCACCCCCAGGACCCCGAGCCGGGAGCCTACGTGGTGCTATCGATTGGCGACACCGGCAGTGGCATGAGCGCCCAGGTGCTGGCCAAGGCCTTCGAGCCGTTCTTCACCACCAAGGACATCGGCAAGGGCTCGGGCCTGGGCCTGGCCCAGGTGTTCGGCTTCGCCAAGCAGTCGGGCGGCGGCGTGGGTATTGTCACGGCGCCGGGGCAGGGCACCACGGTGGACGTCTACCTGCCGGCCCTGGCCGCCCATGTCGAGCGGCCGGTGGCCGTCGTTGCCACCAGCGTCGAGCGCCCGCTCAGCGGCGGCGACCGCACGGTGCTGCTGGTGGACGACGACCACCAGGTGCGCGAGCTGACCGCGCAGCTGCTGGCGCGCCTGGGCTACCGGGTGCTGGAAGCCGCCAGCGGGCAGGCCGCGCTGGACGTGTTGAGCGAGCAGGTGGATGTGCTGGTGACCGACTACGCCATGCCTGGCATGAACGGCGCGCAGCTGGCGCAGGTGGCGAGGGGAGTATTCCCCGGGCTGCCGGTGGTGTTCATCACCGGTTATGCGGACATGGGCGGCTTCGAGGGGCAGGACCCGCTGGTGGTGCAGAAACCGTTCCGTGACGACGAGCTGGCGGACAAGCTCGAGCAGGCATTGATGCCCGAGCGCAGCCTTGCGGACACGCGGCCGCTGCCCTGAGTGAACAGGGGCACCTTCAGCGCTGTGGGTGCTTGGAAGACGTGCGACTGGGCCTAAGGCCCAGGCGGCAAGGCGGGAACGCAGGAGACCTTAGTGGTTGTGGTCTTCTTTTTCGGGGGCAGGGCTGCCGGCCTGAATGCGTTTGTAGATTTCTTCGCGGTGAACCTGGACTTCCTTCGGCGCGTCGATGCCGATGCGGACCTGCATCCCCTTTACGCCCAGGATGGTAATTTTGATGTCGTCGTTGATGACGATGGTCTCGCCTACTTTACGGGTGAGTATCAGCATGTGCTGCTCCTTGCTGGGTCAGTGAGTCCACTTATGACGTTTGGGTCGGGATTGAGACGCACAGGACCGGATTAAATTCCCCGAACTTGCCTTGATCCGGTCTTTTCAGAATAGGAAACAAATAAGTATCAGGATGTGATGCATGCCATTATGGCTGTTTCCGCGCGTTTGCGCCTGCCTGAATGAAAAACTTCATTGCGCATGCACAATTCGTCATGCCCCAGGGCCCCGGACGCGGCCTGGCGGCCGCTGCTACGGGATCGTGCACGGGGGTCACGGTTGCCAATGGGTGCGCTGGCCGCCCAGTTTGCGGTCGAGGAAGCTGGCCGCGCTGATCAGCGCCAGGTGCGACAGCGCCTGGGGCGTGTTGCCCAGGTGGCAGCCCTGGCGGTCGAACTCCTCGGCGTACAGGCCCAGGGGGTTGGCGTAGCGCAACAGCTGCTCGAATTCCAGGTGCGCCTGCTCCACCCGGCCAGCCCGCGCCAGGCACTCCACGTACCAGAAGCTGCACGCGGTGAAGGCGCCTTCCTCGCCGTCCAGGCCGTCGCCGCTGCGGTAGCGGTAGACCATGCCGTCACGCACCAACTCGCGCTCGATCACCGCCAGCGTCGCCAGCCAGCGCGGGTCGCTGGCGCCGACGAAGCGCACCAGCGGCATCAGCAGCAGGGCGGCGTCGACGTCGCGGCTGCCCAGGTGCTGCACGAAGTGCCCAGCGTCGGCGTCCCAGAAGTTGTCCCAGATGTCGGCGTGGATGGCCTGGCGCACCTCGTCCCAACGGGCGAAGGGTGCCGGCAACGAACGCTTGTTGGCCAGGCGCAGGGCGCGGTCCAGGGCCACCCAGCACATCAGCCGCGAGTGCAGGAAGTGCTGCGGGTTGTCGCGCATCTCCCAGATGCCCACGTCCTTGCTTTGCCAGCGCTCGCACACCTTGTCCACCAGGGTGCAGACATTGGTCCAGCCTTCGTGGGAGATGGCCTCGCCGTATTTGTTCGCCAGGTACACCGCGTCCAGCAGCTCGCCGTAGATGTCCAGCTGGGTCTGGGTGTAGGCGTCGTTGCCGATGCGCACCGGGCGCGCGCCGCCGTGGCCGGCCAGCTGCGGCAATTCACTCTCCGGCAGCTGCTGGCGGCCGTCCAGGGCGTACATCAGGCGCAGGTCGACCCTCTCCTGGCAGCAGTCGCTGACCCGCGCGCGCACCCAGCGCACGTAGTCATTGGCCTCTTCGCTGAAGCCCAGGCGCATGAACGCGTAGACGGTGAACGAGGCATCGCGGATCCAGGTGTAGCGGTAATCCCAGTTGCGCGCGCCGCCGGCCTGCTCGGGCAGGCCGAAGGTGGGGGCGGCGATGATGCCGCCGTGCTTGCGTGAGGTCAGCAGCTTCAGCGCCAGGGCCGAGCGGTGGACCATCTCGCGCCAGCGGCCCTGGTAGTGGGACTGGCGCAGCCAGTCGCGCCAGAACTTCAGGGTGTGTTCGAAGCAGCTCAGGCCCTGGCCGGCGCGCACCAGCGGGTCGTCGTCGCCGCCCAGGATGAATTCGGCGCACTCGCCCTCGGCCAGTTCGAACTCGGCCAGCGCCCAACCGTCACCCGTGGCGCTCAGTGCCTGGCAGGACGCCAGGCGCAGGCCCGGCTGGCCGTCGGCGGTGAAACAGACGCTGTCGCCGTCCTGCCGGGCGCTGGAGGCGGCGCGGCTGTAATCGTGGCGCACCCGGCAGCGCATGCGTACCTGAGCGCTGCCGTTGACCACGCGGATGCGCCGCACCAGGCGCGGCAGGTCATCGGCGGTTTCGCCGATGGGCATCAGGTCGGTGATCTCCACCACCGCGTCATGGTCGATCCAGCGGGTCTGCAGGATGTTGCTGTCGGGCAGGTAGATCTGCTGGCGGCGCGCGTCCGGCAGCACCGGGCCGAGTTCGAATACCCCGGCGTCGGGGGTGTCCAGCAGTGCGGTGAAAATCGACGGGCTGTCGAAATCCGGCCAGCAGAAGAAGTCCACCGCGCCGGTGTCGGCGATCAGGGCGGCGCTGCGCATGTCGCCGATGATGCCGTGGGCCTGGATGGGGCGCTGCGAATTGTGTTCAGCCATTGTCTTTGAATCCTGGGTAAAGGCTCATGCCGCCATCGATGAACAGGGTGGTGCCGTGCACGTAGTCCGAGGCATCGGAGGCCAGCCAGACCACGGCGTTGGCCACGTCCTCGACCTCACCCAGGCGGCCATAGGGAATCAGTTCCAGCAGGCGCCTGGCGTTGTCGCCCGCCGTGGTGTCCTGGTTGATGGCCGTGCGCACCGCGCCCGGGGCGATGGCGTTGACGCGGATGCGCTGGCCGCCCACTTCCTGGGCGATGCTGCGCATCAGCAGGTCGACCGCGCCCTTGGAGGCGGCGTAGTTGGCGTGGCCGGCCCAGGGAATCAGCTGGTGCACCGAGCTCATGTGGATGATCTTGCCCAGCGCCCGCGACACCCAATGCCGCGGGCCCTGGCGGGTGAACTGGCGCAGGGCCTCGCGGGCACAGAGGAACTGGCCGGTGACGTTCACCTCCAGCACCTGGTTCCAGTCGGCCAGGGTCATGTCGACGGTGGCGGCGTCGCGCTGCAGGCCGGAGTTGGCCAGCAGGATGTCCAGCGCGCCGAAGGTCTCCACGGTGCGGGCGAACAGGGCCTGCACCTGGTCTTCTTTTGAGACGTCGGCCTGCACGGCGATGGCCTTGCCGCCCTGCTGGCGTATGCGCTCGGCCAGCTGTTCGGCGGGCTCGCCATGGCGGTTGTAGTTGATGACCACCGCCGCGCCGGCCTCGGCCAGGGCCAGCGCGGCCCCGGCGCCCAGGCCAGAGCTGGCGCCGGTCACCAGCGCGACCTGATGTTGCAGGGAAATGTGCATGCCGTTCTCCGGGCAATGGGCGTGCACAGTCGACTGGCGCGCGGCGCCAGGAGTTCAGCGCAAATCCCTGCCCTGTAGCAGCGGCCACAGGCCGCGTCCAAACATTCCGCGCACCCCCAGGCGGACCGCGTCGTAGCCTGACGCAGCCTGCGGCAGCTGCTACGCGGGTAAGCGTTGCACGATTCTGTAGCAGCGGCCGCTGGCCGCGTCCGAACGCCCCGCGCATCCCCAGGCAGACGGCGTCGCAGCCTGACGCAGCCTGCGGCAGCTGCTACGGGGGGGTGTTTGCAAGCGTTGCGGCAAGGTAGGGGGCGGTCTTGCTGGCCTTCGCGCTCGCCACCTTCTCCGGGCGCCCGCTGGCCACCACCGTGCCGCCCTTGTCGCCAGCCCCCGGCCCCATGTCGATCACCCAGTCACTCTGGGCCACCACGCGCATGTCGTGTTCCACCACGATCACCGTGTTGCCGGCATCTACCAAACCGTTGAGCTGCGCCAGCAGGCGGTCGACGTCGCAGGGGTGCAGGCCGGTGGTGGGTTCGTCCAGCACGTACAGGGTGGCGCCGCGCTGGCCACGTTGCAGTTCGGTGGCCAGCTTGATGCGCTGGGCCTCGCCGCCCGACAGCTCGGTGGCCGGCTGGCCCAGGCGCAAATAGCCCAGGCCGATGTCGCGCAGCACCGTCAGCGCGCGGCTGATGGCCGGCTGCCCGGTGAACACCGCGCAGGCCTGGTCCACGGTGAGTTGCAGCACCTGGGCGATGTTCAGGCCCAGGCATTGCACCTCCAGCGTCTGCGGGCTGTAGCGGGCGCCGTGGCAGGTGGGGCAGGGCGCGTAGACGCTGGGCATGAACAGCAGCTCGACGCTGACGAAGCCTTCGCCCTCGCACTGCGGGCAGCGCCCCTTGGCGACGTTGAAGGAGAACTGCCCGGCGTCGAAGCCACGCTCGCGGGCCTGGGGCGTGGCGGCGAACAGCTTGCGCACCTGGTCGAACAGGCCGGTGTAGGTGGCAAGGTTTGAACGAGGAGTGCGGCCGATGGGTTTCTGGTCGACCTTCACCAGCCGCTGGATGGCGGCCATGCCGTCGACGATATGCCCTGACTCGGTGACCGGCGCCGCGTCTTCCAGCGGGTTGTCCTGGCCTTCTTCTTCATCGGGCAGGGCGTGGCCCAGGGCGGTGGCCACCAGCTCCAGCAGCACCTGGCTGACCAGGCTGGACTTGCCCGAACCGGACACGCCGGTGACGGCCGTGAAGGCGTGCAGCGGGAACGCCACCGCCAGTTGGTGCAGGTTGTTGCGGGTGACGTCGGCCAGCTTCAGCCAGTCGCGCACCGGGCGTCGGGGGTAGGGCACCGGCACCGCGCCGCCATACAGGTGCAGGCGCGTCTGCGATTCTTCGATATCACTCAGGCCATGGGGCGGCCCGCTGAACAACACGGTGCCGCCGTGCTCGCCAGCGGCAGGGCCGACGTCCACCAGCCAGTCGGCGCGGCGCATGGTCTCCAGGTCGTGCTCCACCACGAACAGCGAATTACCGGCGGCCTTCAAACCCTGCAACGCCGTGAACAACGCCTCGCCATCGGCCGGGTGCAGGCCGGCCGAGGGCTCGTCGAGCACGTAGATCACCCCGAACAGCTGGGAATTGAGCTGAGTGGCCAGGCGCAGGCGCTGCAGCTCGCCGGACGACAGCGTCGGCGTGCTGCGCTCCAGCGCCAGGTAGCCCAGGCCCAGGTCGGTGAGGGTGTGCAGGCGCTGCAGCAGGTCATGGGCCAGGCGCTGCGCGGCCAGCTGCTTTTCCACCGACAGCCCGGCGCTGGCGCTGGGGCCATGGGCCGCCAGGGGCTTCAGTACCTCGGCCAGGCGCGCCAGCGGCATCTGCGACAGCTCGCCGATGTCCAGCCCGGCGAAGGTCACCTGAAGCGCCGCCTGCTTCAGGCGCTTGCCCTGGCACAGCGGGCAGAGGGCGCCGCGCATGAACTGGCTGACGCGCTTTTTCATCAGCGCGCTCTGCGAGTGAGTAAAAGTGTGCAGCACGTAGCGCCGGGCCCCGGTGAAGGTGCCTTGGTAGCTGGGCTCCAGCTTGCGCTTGAGCGCCTGGCGGGTCTCGGCCGGGGTGAAGCCGGCGTACACCGGCACCGTGGGTTGTTCCTCGGTGTACAGGATCCAGTCGCGTTGCTCGCGGGGCAGGTCGCGCCAGGGGATGTCCACGTCATAGCCCAGGGTCACCAGGATGTCGCGCAGGTTCTGGCCTTGCCAGGCGGTGGGCCAGGCGGCCACGGCGCGCTCGCGGATGGTCAGCGAGTCGTCGGGCACCATGGTCTGCTCGTTCACCTCGTACACCCGGCCCAGGCCATGGCACTCGGGGCAGGCGCCCTGGGGCGTGTTGGGCGAGAAGTCCTCGGCGTACAGAATGCCCATGCCCGCCGGGTAGTGCCCGGCGCGCGAGTACAGCATGCGCACCAGGCTGCCCAGGGTGGTCACGCTGCCCACCGAGGACCGGGTGCTGGGCGTGCCCCGTTGCTGCTGCAAGGCCACGGCGGGTGGCAGGCCGTCGATGGCGTCGACGTCCGGTACCCCGACCTGGTCGATCAGCCGCCGCGCATAGGGCGCCACGGATTCGAAATAGCGCCGCTGCGCCTCGGCGTACAAGGTGCCGAAGGCCAGGGACGATTTGCCCGAACCCGATACCCCGGTGAACACCACCAGGGCGTCGCGGGGAATGTCGACGTCGACGTTCTTGAGGTTGTGCTCGCGAGCACCGCGCACGCGCACGTAGCCGGACTGGCCGATGGGTTTCATGGAGGCTGCACCTGCAATGGCGATCACGTCTTATAACCGACCGTCGGCGGTTGGCAAAGTGCGCCGCAGTTACAGCTGCGCGTCGAAGACGATGGTTACGTTGCCGGTGTACTGGCGGCCGGTGCGCTTCATCATGGTCGCCACGTACGGCGCGTCCACCGAGTAATGCAGCCGCCCAGGCCGCCCCGCGGCGACGGCCACGCTCTGGAAGGCCAGCGCCTGGTCTTCGCCCAACGGCAGGGGCAGTGCCTGGACGGGGTTACCCTTATGGCGAATTTCCCTGGGCAGCGATACCGCCACCACCAGGGGTACCCTGTGGCCACTGATCGGCTCGCGGAGGCTGCATCGGTTGGACAGGAGGGTATCGCACTTGAGGTACATCTTCATGGGCGCCGACGCCGATATCTGGAACGGGTGCACCCGCTCCAGGCGCGGCGGCAAGCGGCTGCCGGCCAACCAGCGTGGCCAGCCGCCGTCGGGCTCCAGCACTACGCGGTGGGAGTCAGCGGGGAAATCCACGCGCAGTTCGTGCAGCACCTTCAGCTCGAAATTGAACGTTACCTGGGCATCGCTGTACTGGCCGTTGCCCAGGTCGATCTGCTGGCCAGGACCCAGGGTGTAGGTGAGGGCACCCCGATAGGTGCCATTGCTCAACGCGAAGGGGTTGGGCGCCTCGAGTTCATAGCCAATGGACACCTGGCTGATCGTGCCGGTGTATGGACCGAGCGGCTCGGGCTTGGGCGGGCGGCTGCAGGTTGTCCAGCCGGCCGGCACTGTCCAGGCGAAACTGTACATGGTGTCATGGCCGGCCCCCGCGCGCCCCCGGCAGTCGCCGCTACTGGCGCCCTGCGCGCCCGAGGCGTTGGCGACGATGCCGATGCTGCCCACCGTGCCTCCAGGCGCCAGGGTGCCCAGGTCGTAGCGGCGCGCCAGCAGGTTGAGGCGAAACTGCAGCGGTACCGTCATCGGGCCGCGGTCATGGCTGACGTTGACGGTTTTCCAGTCGCCGTCCACTCGTTGGTAGCCATGTCCCTCGGGTGGGCCGGGGTTTTGCCACTGACGCTCAATGGTCAGGGGAATGGTGAGGGTGAACTCGCCTGGGCGACAATGGACCGAGCCATTACAGTAGCCTGACTGCGGCGTGGTGTTGGTAAACTTCACCGCGTTCGGCGCGCTGGCACGGGGCGCGAACTCTGCCGTTATCGCCAGCTCGCTGGCCTGGGGTGTAGTGCCGACAAGCACTAGCAGGCTGGGCCCCATGCATCGCATCCAGTTCACGGCGTGTTTCCCCTCTCCTCGTATAGAGGGAAAGATTTTGCCGGTCAGTACGTCATCCGTCTGTAGGGCGATTCCCAAAATGCGCAAACTTACAACTGCGCGTCGAAGACGATGGTCACCTCGCCACTGTACTGCCGGCCGGCGTTCTGCATCATCGCCGCCAGATACGACGGCTCCACCCAGTAATGCATGCGCGCCTGGCGCCCGGCGGCAACCGCCACGTTCTGGAGCTGCAGCGCCTGGGCCTCGCCCAGTGGCAACGGCTGTTCGTGCAGCACGGCGCCGTTGTGGCGCACTTCGCCCGGCAGGGTCACCGCCACCACGATGGGCACCTGATGGCCGCTTAGCGGCTCGCGGATGCTGCACTGGTTGCCCACAGGCGCTGCGCACTTGAGGTACATCTTCATGGGGGCGGATGCCCAGATCAGGAACGGGTGCGTGCGCCGCAGCCGCGTCGGTTGGCGGTTGCCATGCTGCCAGCCGCTGTCGGGCTCCAGCACGGCGTGGTCGCTGCCGTCGGGGAAATCCACGCGCAGTTCATGCTGCACGGTGAGTTCAAAATTGAAGTTGATCTGCTGCTCGTCGTATTGGCCGCTGCCCAGGTCGATCTGCATGCCCGGGCCGAGGCTGTAGCGCAGGCTGCCGCGATAGGTGCCGTTGCCCAGGGCGAAGGGGTTGGGGGCCTCCAGCTCATAACCCACCGAAATCTGGTTGAGGTTGCCTGCATAAGGGCCCATCACGCCGGCCGCGGGTGGCCGGGTGCAGGTGACGACCCCTTCGGGCACGCTCCAGGCAAATGAGTACAGGGCATCGGCGCCGGCTCCCACCCGGCCCTGACAACCGCCTGTGCTTGCTCCCGACACTCCGGCGCGGTTGGCGATGATGCCAATGCTGCCCACTTCGCCGCCGGGCATCAGGGTGCCGCGGTTGTAGCGCCGGCCCAGCAGGTTCAGGCGAAAGCGCACCGGTGCTGGTGCGGCGCCGTTGTCCCCTGTGACCCACACGGTTTTCCATTCGCCGTCGACGCGTTGGTAGTTGTGACCCTCGATGGCGCCGGGGGTTATCCATTCGCGTTGGATGGTCAGGGGAAACAGGATGGTGAAGTCCCCGGGGCGGCAACTTGGGTTGTTATTCGCGCAGTAGCCCGATACCGGCGTGGTGTTGACGAACTTGACGTTGCCGGGCGAGCTGACGCGTGGGATGAATTCGGCGGTGATGTCCAGCTCGCTGGCCCAGCCTGGCGTGGTGAGCAGCGTCAGGCCTAGCGAGGCAAGTTGCAGATGAGCCCTTTTCATGTGGCGTCCCTTCCAATGTGCTTTCAAGAAACAGCCATTGTTGTGGGTAAAGACGGCCTATTCTGTAGGACTTTTCCTAAAGAAACCTCCCGGCGCGAAGTGGCCGGGCGGCTCTCAGATGGAGAAGTTGAACGCCACGGAGATCCGCGGGCGGTCGCCCTCGTAGCGCCGCACCGAGTGCAACAGCCAGGAAGGAAACATCAGCAGCGTGCCGCTTTGCGGCGTGTGGGCGTGGCCCGCGCCGGCGCCCAGGCAGCCTTCGATGCGCATGCGCAGCGCCGGGTTGAGCAGCATGGGCGTGATGCCGCGCGGGTCGACGAACTCCAGTTCACCGCCCACTGCCGGGTCATCGGCGCGGCCGCCGTCATCCACCCAGTACACCCCGGACCAGAATGAGCCCGGGTGGCCGTGCAGGGCGTTGGCGTGGCCGCGACGGTTGATGTTGGCCCAGGCGCTGTAGTTCCACTTCAGGTGCGCCTCGATCAGGCCATGTTCCGGCGAGCTGACGGCCGACAGCTGGTTGGCCAGCTCCTGGGCGAAGGCCAGCAACTGCGCGCCGGGTTCACCGGCCCAGTCGGTGAAGCCGTCGTCCGACTGCCAGCCGCCCAGGTTGCTGTGCTGGGTGCCGGGATGGGACTCGCTGCGCGCCAGGATCACCGTCTTGAGGCGTTCGTTGAGGTGCTCGAAGTCCGGGTGTTGCAACGCGGCGATGGGCGTGGGGAACAGCCGGGTGATCTTGATCTGGTCGGGGGCGACCTGCGGTGGGAAGCTGGAGTCGGACATGACGGGGCTCGCGGGCGGAGGAGGTGGCAATTATCGCCCAGTGCGCGCCCCCCGCGCCAGCGGGCAGGCGGCGAGCCTGTGATCCAGGCCGTATCCAGCCTGTGACCTGGCCTGTGACCTGCTGTTGATCTGCTGTTGATCTGGCTTTTGCTCTGGCTTTTGATTTTGCTTTTGATCTTGATTGTATGCCCCGTAAAGCGCCTGGGCCGACTGGAGGCGTCGATCAACGGGCTGCCCGAAGGGCCGAGGCCGCAGGCCGAAGAGACGGTAACCCGCAGGCTTCTATAGCGGGTGCCGTCTGCCCGTTGAGCGGCGCCGGAAGGAGGGGACCCGTAGCGCAGCGTAGGGCCCAAGCAGGGGCAAGCCCTTTTTGCTTATTTTTTGGCTGGGCCGGCACACCGGGCGACTGCCAAAAAGTGAGTCGGCGTAAGGCCGAAACGGTCGGTGGTCGCACCACGAAAATGGATATGTTCGAAATCGCCGAAGCGGGATCCGAAGACCATGAACATATCCATTTTTTCGGGGGATGCCACTTCACCTTTCCGGCCTTACGCCGGCTCACTTTTTGTCAAACGCCACAAAAAGTAAGCAAAAAAGGCTTGCCCCTGCTTGGTCCCTACGCTTCGCTGCGGGTCCCCTCCTTCCGGCGTCGTCCAAGCGGCCGACGGCCCGGAATAGAAGCGCCTCCGGTTCCGTCTTCCCCGGCTACGCCGTGGACCGCTTGGCCAACGCCTCCAGTCGGCCCTGGCGCTTTATGGGGCACACAATCAAGATCAAAGGCCTCACGGGATCAAGATCAAGATCTACGGCAGCGGCAGTGCAGGCCGGTTACGGCTGCCGCTGCAGTCAGCACTACGCCGCCGCAGCCTCCTGCGCAGCCACCAACCTCTGCAAAAACGTCGCCAACGCCACTTCCTCCAACCGCAACCCTTTACGCTTGCGCGGCTTCGGCAGTTTGGCCAGCTCCCCCAGCACATACCGCTCCAGCACGGCCGGGTGGATGTAGCACTTGCGGCATACCGCCGGGGTGTTGCCTAGGGTACGCGCCACGGCCTTGACCATCTCGACGATTTGCCGCTTGGCCTCCGGCTCGGGCTGCCAGTGCAACTCGCGCAGCATGGCCAGGGCCAGCGCGCTGCCAGCCCAGGTGCGGTAGTCCTTGGCGGTGAAGTCGGCGCCGGTCATTTCGTGCAGGTAGGCGTTGACGTCGTTGGAGCTGACCGTGTGCCGCTCGCCCTGCTCGTCCAGGTACTGGAACAGGTGCTGGCCGGGCAGCTCCAGGCAGCGCTTGATGATCCGCGCCAGGCGCTTGTCGCGCACCGATACTCGATGTTCAACGCCACTCTTGCCGCGAAAGTGGAATTCGATGGCGCTGCCTTTCACCGCCACATGGCGGTTGCGCAAGGTGGTCAGGCCGTAGGAGCGGTTGTCCCGGGCGTACTGGGTGTTGCCCACGCGGATCAGCGTGGTGTCGAGCAGCGAGATCACCGTGGCCATGATCTTGTTGCGGTCCAGGCCGGGCAGCGCCAGGTGCCCCTCCAGTTGCTTGCGCAGCTTGGGCAGGGCCTTGCCGAACTCGATCATGCGCGCGTACTTGTCCTGGTCACGCACCTCGCGCCAGCGTGCGTGATAGCGGTATTGCTTGCGGCCACGGGCGTCACGGCCGGTGGCCTGCAGGTGGCCGCGCGGGTCGCTGCAGATCCACACGTCGGTGTAGGCGGGAGGCACGGCCAGGGCGTTGATGCGCTTGATCTCTTCGGCGTCGTCCACGCGGCCGCCATCGGCGTGAAAGTAGACGAAGTGGTCGCCCTGGCGCTCGCGGCGAATGCCGGGTTGCTGGTCGTCGACGTAATGCAGGTCGGGAGGCAGGTCGGGCAGGTCGGCGGCGATGTCGTTGATTTCGGCCATGGCGCATAGGTTTCCAGGGGGGCATGAAGGATGGACCACGGCCTGTGCCGCAGGTGCCATCGGCGTGCGGGCCCCGGAAACAGGGGCTTCGGAAATTTCCTCGTTTCGTTCGGAACTGTCCGACTTTTCGCACAAGTCGCGTCGCCAATAATTCGCTCCGTTGACTGCCCGGGCCTGCTCGCTCGGCCTGGCGGTCGGTAGGGCAGGCGTGCTGCCCACTCAACGAATACAACGGAGATCCACCATGAAAAAGCTGTTCCTCGCCCTGCCATTGGCCCTGCTTGTTGTCGGTAATGCGATGGCTGTCGACCCTATCGAGAAGCAAGTGACGGTGACGGCTGTCATCCCGACCGACAGCTTCTACGTGGAGCCAGTGGGCGGCAACTGGATGAACGATCCGCAGGAGATGGCCTGGAACCCCTTCCAGCAGACCCTGACCCCGATCACCAAGCAGCTGCAGGTCAAGAGCACCACCGGCGCCATCTCCGCCTATGTGCTGACGCCGCCGGTAATGACCAGCGGTGGCAGCAACATCGGCCTGCAGGTGTCGGTGGCTGGCAAGACCCTGACCACCACGGCTGCCGAAGTGGTAACAGCCGCCCAGGCAGCACCCGGCAGCACTGTGTCGTTCCAGGTAGCGGCCTTGGGCGACGGTTCCACCTACGTGCCGGGTGCCTACCAGGGCGTGGTCAACATGATGTTCGAAACCGTCACCCCGCCGGGTAACTGATCGCGTTTCACCTTTATTACCGTTCCCGACCTGTGCCCCGTGGCGCGGGGCGGGCGCGGTTTACCCGTGAACCGTAGATGGCGCCTGTCATGAACCTTGCATTTTTCATTCGCCTGGCGCTGGGTTGTTGTGCCGCGTCATTGTGGTGTGCCCAGGCCCAGGCGGCGCCCTCCGCGCCGACCCCGCTGGGCGTGCTGAGCCAGGCCGAGAACCTGCCCAGTGATTTCAGCGAACATTTCTTCGACGTGCCGCTGGCCGTGCGCGTCGACCTCGATGGCCGTTTCCTTGGCGAGGCCATGATCGTGCTGTCACGCAACGAAACCGTGCAACTGCTGGAGTTCACCCAGGTGGACGAAAGCCACGAACCCGATGCCACCCGCCAGCGCTGGCGCGACCTGCTGGTGGACGGCCGGTCCCTGGGCAACTGCCTCAAGGACTGCGCCCAGGACCTGGTGGCCCTGCACTACAGCCTGGTGAACTCGCAGCTATCGATACTGACCCGTGCCGTGGAGCAGGACCCGGCCCAGGCACGCTTCTATTCGCTGCCCGAGCAGGGCAGCCGCGGCCTGATCGTGCGCAACCAGCTCAACCTGGCCCGCGACGGCGACCAGACCAGTGGCCGCTACGCCCTGCAAGGGCAGAGCAGCCTCGGCAGCTGGACCGGCCTTGCCAACGTGCAGGCTGACCGCAGCAACGAGGTCGGTGCCCAGTCCCGCCACCGCGTCGACCAGCTGTACGGCGAGCGGCTCAGCCCCGCGCATTTTTTCCGCCTGGGCTATTTCACGCCCAGCTCCCAGGGCCTCACCCGCCAGCCGCGGCTGATGGGCTCGAGCCCCGACGCCACGGTGGGAGTGATGTTCGGCAGCAGCGACAGCCTGGCCATCAACAACGGCGCACCCAGCAGCACGCCGATCTACGTCACGCCCAACCGTCCGGGCGTGGTCGAGATCTACCGCAACGGCCAGCTGATCAATAGCCAGCCGGTGCAGGCTGGCCTGCAAGCCATCGACACCCGCGTGCTGCCCGGCGGTATCTACGAGGTGGAGGTGCGCCTGGTGGAAGACGGCCAGGTGACCTCGCGCACCCCCGAGTTCATCTACAAGCCCGGCAACTGGGCCAACCCCGAGCAGCGCTGGCGCTACAACCTGTTCGCCGGCCAGCAGCGCGACCTGCTCAGCAACTGGGACAACCAGGATGAGGAAGGCGGCCTGAGCGCCGGCGTGCTCACCAACTACCTGCTGCACCCGCGCGCCGTGGTCGGCCTGTCGGCCCAACGCGTCGACGACCGCGTGCAGTACGGTACGTCGCTGGACTGGGACCCCCATGACCGCTTCAAGTTGTTCGGCAACCTGTACCACACCCAGGACCAGGGCGATGGCTTCGACCTGCAGGGCATCTTCAACTACGAGCGCGGCAGCCTGGTGGCCAGCCACACCCGCGCCTGGACCGAGCCGCCCAAGCTGGACCGCCGCGACAACCCGCGCCGCTACAGTAACTGGCGCGGCGGCCAGACCCAGCAAAGCTCGCTGTCCCTGAGCCACCGCCTGACCCGTGAAAACACCGTCAGCGCGCGCCTGTCCCACAGCAGCGGCGCCATCGAGGGCATGGCCATGGACCTGGGCTGGGCCTACCACGGCACCCTCAAGGGTTCGGACGCCACCTGGCGGCTGTCGCTGTTCGACCGCCCCGGCACCTACAGCTCCGGCAGCCAGCGCAACCGTGGCGTCAACCTGAGCCTGAGCCTGGCGCTGGGCAAGCCCGGCCAGCGCCTGTCGGCCAGCGTCGGCAGCCAGACCTCGCGCGATGGCGGCCGCGACCAGACCGCCACGCTCACCTATCAGCAGGACCTGCAGCACCACACCCTGCGCAGCGTCTCCGGCTCGGTGTCGGCGGACCGCTACGGCGCCGGTTTCGGGGCCAACACCCAGTTCCAGAACGGTTACCTGTTCGGTGATGCCTACGCGCAGAACTCTTCCTACAACGGCGAGCTGTCGGGTGGCCTGAACCTGGAGAGCACCCTGGCCCTGGGCGAAGGGCACGTGGCCATGAGCGGCGAGTACGGGCTGTATGACGCCGGCCTGATCGTCGACGTGGATTCGGATTTGGCGCAACTGGACCTGCGCGCCGACGATATCTCCGGCGCCAGCACCGCCTTGCACCCGGGGCGCAACGTGATCGCGGTGCAGGCCTACAAGTCCGGCAGCGTGCAGCTGGACTTCGCCGGCCGCGATGCCCACGCGGCGGTGATCCAGCCGGCCAGCCTGGGCTACCACCTGAACAAGGGCGGCGTGGAGTACCGCCAGGTGCGGGTGATGCGCACCCTGACCGTGCTCGGGCGCCTGCTGGACGGACAGGGGCAGCCGCTCAAGGGGGCGCTGGTGATCAACCATGCCAGCCGCAGTGTCAGCGAGGCCGACGGCTTCTTCGCGGTGGAGATGAGCGAGTCCACGCCCACCCTCGAAGTGCGCCACAAAGGCGCCAGGGTGTGCTTCCTGCGCCTGGACGCCAGGCACGCGCGGCGTGAGAACGAAGTGCTGCTGGTGGGCGACCAGCGTTGCACCACCGACACCCTGGCCCAGGCCGATGGAGCGGCGGGCGAGGGCGCCTAGGCCGCCATCGGCACGAAGGTAACTCGGAAATTTCGACGGGGTGTTTGGGAATCGGCCTACATCCCGCGTCGATCAGTTTTCCAATAATGGGCGCAGTCGCCGGCCACCTGGCAGCGCTGCCCCGTCACTGCAAGGTCAACCATCATGAAACGACTCATCGTTGCCATCGCCTGCCTGTTGCCCGGGCTGCTGCAGGCCGCGCCGCAACTCAATATCGGCGGCCTCTATGACTACCTGGACGGCAACCGCAGCACCCAGCTCAAGCGGGTGCGCAACAGCGGCGACAGCACTGCTTTCGTCAAGGTCAGCGTGGCCGAGATCGTCTATGCCGCCGACGGCACCTCGCGCGAGGTGCCCATGGACGGCCTGCCGGCCGAGCAGCGTGCGCTGGTGGCCAGCCCGGCGCGGCTGATCGTGCCGGCCAACGGCATGCAGGCCGTGCGCCTGCTGTACCGCGGCGAGCGCGATCGCGAACGCTACTTCCGCCTGCGCTTCATCCCGGTGCTGCCCCAGGTCAACGACGGTTTTGCCCTGACCCAACAGGAAAGCGAGCAGTACAAGGATTCGCTCAAGGCGGGGGTGAATATCCTCGCCGGCTACGGCTCGCTGCTGTTCGTGCGGCCCCAGGCCACCCGCTTCGACACCCAGGTGCTGCAGGAGCCGGGGCGCTTCCTGGTGCCCAACCAGGGCAACAGCACCGTGGTGCTGGACCATTTCAACGACTGCGACGCCAGCGGCCAGCAATGCGAAGTCACCACCAAGCACCACCTGCTGCCCAATTCGCGTCGCAGCTTCACCAAACAGCCGGGGCGCCAGTACCGGTTTGAATTGATCGAGGGCGAGCAATCGCGCCAGGTCGAGTTTCGGGGTTGAGCAACGATTTGCCAGCCCCAGCGAGGATGCCATGTACAGAGCGATGATTGTCGATGACCACCCGTTTATCCGCGCCAGCGTGCGGTTGCTGTTGGAGAAGATGAAGATCAGGGTGGTGGCCGAGCTGGACAACGGCGTGGACGCCCTGGCGGTGATCCGCGACTGGATGCCCGAGCTGCTGGTCCTCGACATCGCCATGCCCCGGCTCGACGGCATGGAGGTCATCGCGCGTATTCGGGACATGCAGCTGCCGATCAAGATCCTGGTGCTGACGTCCCAGGCGCCGGACTATTTTTCCCTGCGCTGCATGAAGGCCGGCGCGGCCGGCTACGTCTCCAAGTCCGACAACCTCAACGAGCTGACCAAGGCGGTGCAGGCCGTGCGCAGCGGCTATTCGTACTTTCCCGACGTGGCCTTGAGTTCGGTGCACCGTGGCGACAGCCTGGACAGCGAGGCCCAGTGCATCGCCCGGCTCACCGACCGCGAGCTGCTGATTCTGCAGCAACTGGCGCGCGGCTACAGCAACAAGGCCATCGGCCACGAAATGCTGCTGAGCAACAAGACCGTGAGCACCTACAAAACCCGCCTGATCGAGAAGTTGCGGGTCAAATCCCTGGTCGACCTGGCGGATCTGGCCAGGCGCCATGCGCTGATATAGGACGCCGCGATGAAGGCACGGATGCTGTGCTGGCTGTGGCTGTGGCTGGCGTGCCCGGCGCTGGCCGATGACGCGGCGCCCATGCTCTACGGCCGCTCGAACCTGGCCGCGGCTGAAATCGAGCAGCTGGAGCTGACCGATGACGACCGCCGCTGGCTATGGCAACAGCGCACCCTGCGCCTGGGCGTCAGCCAGCCCGAATACGCGCCGTTCGATGTGCTGGGCACCGGCCGCGAGTACGAAGGCATCACCGCCGACTACGCGGCGCTGGTGGCCACGCTGCTGAACCTGAGCGTGGAAGTGGTGCGTTACCCTTCACGGGCGGAGGCGCTGGCGGCGGTGCGCGATGGTGCCATCGACATGCTCGGGACCTCCAATGGCTTCGAGGCGTCCATGGCCTACCTGGTGCTGTCCGAAGCCTACGCCCAGGACGATTCGGTGCTGGCTACCCGCACCGACGATCGCACGGCACTGCTCAGCGGCCTCGATGACCGCCGCCTGGCCATGCAGGAGTTCTACCTGCCGCGCGAGATGGTCACACACCTGTACCCCAACGCCCACCTGCAGCTCTACCCCTCGACGCTGGCGGCCTTGGGGGCGGTGGCTTTCGGCCAGGCGGATGTGTTCCTGGGCAACGCCCTGGGGGCCTATTACCAGATCAACAAGGGCCAGCTCAACGGCCTGTTCCTCAGCCACCTGGTGCAGGCGCAGAGCAACCATTTCGGCTTTGCCCTGTCGCCGCGCAACAGCCGGCTGCTGGCCCTGGTCAATACCGCGCTGCAGGCCATTCCCGAGAGCGAGCGGCGGGCTATCCTGGGGCGCTGGAGTGTCGGCGGCGTCAGCATCGGCCAGCGCCGCGAGCTGGGGTTGAACGCGGCCGAACAACGCTGGCTGGCCACTGCGCCGACGCTGCGGGTATTGATGGACGACCAGTTCCTGCCGGTCAGCTACCGCGATGCCCAGGGCCGCTACCGGGGCATCAGCGCCCAGGTGCTGGACGTGATCGGGCAGATGACCGGGCTGCGCTTCGACGTCCAGTCCGGCACCACCCTGGAGGCGATGACCGAGCAGGTGGAACGCGGCGAGGCCGACCTGATCGCGGCCCTGCCGCAAAGCCGCGCCCGCGAGGAGCACCTGGGGTTTACCCGCGCCTACCTGAGCAGCCCGCGGGTGCTGGTCACGCGTGACCAGCGGGGCACTGCGCAGTCGCTGGAGCAACTGAGCGGCAAGCGCCTGGCGCTGATCCATGGCAGCTTCATGCGCGACCGGGTGGTCGACCAGTACCCTGCCATCATCCCTGTGGGCGCGCGCAGTGCCGACCATGCGCTGACGCTGGTGGCCGAGGGCAAGGCCGATGCGGCGATCCTCACGCTGATTGGCGCGCGCTATCGTATCCAGCGCCAATATTCCGGGCGGCTGCGCATCAGTGCCACGCTGCCGGTGCGCCCGGCCAGCCTGGCGTTCGCCACCTCGCGCCAGGCCCACGAGCTGCTGTCCATCCTCAATAAGGCGCTGTTGGCCATTCCCCCCCAGGAATTCAACGACCTGGCCGCCCGCTGGCGCGGCGAAGTGGTGCTGGAGGATAGCTTCTGGTCGCGGCACCGCTGGCACATCGTGCAACTGCTGATCACCACCCTGGTGCTGCTGGGCCTGCTGCTGGGCTGGCTCAGCCAGCTGCGGCGCCAGGTCAAGCGCCGGCGCGAAGCCGAGGCCAAGCTGACCGACCAGCTGGAGTTCATGCGCGAGATGATCGATGGCACGCCGCACCCGCTGTATGTGCGTGACCGCAGCGGTGAGCTGGTGACCTGCAATGCCAGTTACCTGGAAGCGTTGCAGGTGCTGCGCGACGAGGTCATCGGCAAGCCCGTGGGGCAGACCATCGCCCTGACCGCCGAGCAGGCCAAGGACTACCAGCAGGCCTACCTGGAGGCCATGGACGCGGGGGAAAAGGTGGTCGAGGACCGTGAAGTGCAATTGCGCAGCGGCGAAACCAAGACCATCTACCACTGGGTGCTGCCCTACAAGGCCGGCGACGGCCAGATCGCCGGCCTGATCGGTGGCTGGGTCGACATCACCGAGCGCCAGCGCCTGCTGCTGGCCTACCAGCAGGCGAAGGAGCAGGCCGAGGCCGCCAACCACGCCAAGACGGTGTTCCTGGCCACCATGAGCCACGAGATCCGCACACCGATGAACGCCATCACCGGCATGCTCGAACTGGCGCTGAAGAAATCCCAGCAGGGCCGCCTGGACCACCTGTCCATCGAAGTGGCGGCCGGCGCTGCCAGTGGCCTGCTGGCGTTGATTGGCGACATTCTCGACATCACCCGCATCGAGACCGGCCAGCTGACCCTGGCGCCCGTGCCCACCCTGTTGATGGCCCATGTGGAGGCCGTGGAGCGGCTGTTCCAGGGGCAGGCGCGGCACAAGCGCCTGCGCCTGGCCCTGGAGGTGCAGGGCCAGGCCGACACCCCGGTCATGCTCGACCCGCTGCGCTTCAAGCAGATCATCTCCAACGTGATCAGCAATGCCGTGAAGTTCACCCAGCGCGGCCAGGTCCTGGTGCGGGTGGTCTTCACCCCGAAAGACGCCGCCGTGGGGGTGCAGTTGACGATCAGCGACACCGGCGTGGGCATCCCGCCCGACGAGCTGTCGAAACTGGGTGCCGCGTTCGCCCAGGCCAGCAATCATCAGCACTCGGCCCGCGAAGGCTGCGGGCTGGGGCTGAACATCAGCCGCACCCTGTGCGCCATGATGGATGGCAGCATGAGCCTGGACAGCACCCTGGGCGAAGGCACGCAGGTGGTGATCGAACTGCAGCTACCGCGCGCCGAGGCCGTGCCGCCGCCCAAAGTGGCGCCGGAGGTGCCTAGCCAGGGCCCGGCGCTGAACATCCTGGTGGTGGACGACTACCGCGCCAACCGCATCCTGTTGCAGCAGCAACTGGCGTACCTGGGCCACCGGGTTACCCTGGCCGAGGACGGTGGCAGCGGTTTGCGCGCCTGGTTGGGCGGGCAGTTCGACGTGGTCATGAGCGACTGCAACATGCCGGGCCTGGACGGCTACCAGCTGGTGCGCGCGATTCGCGTGCACGAACGCCGGCAGCGCCGCCCGCGCTGCCGCGTGCTGGGCTTCACCGCCAACGCGGTGCCCCAGGAACGGGTGCGTTGCCTGGAAGCGGGCATGGACGGTTGCCTGTTCAAGCCCCTGGGCCTGACCGAGTTGGCCGTGGCCCTGCAGCCTGGCCAGGGTGGGCAGGTGACGGTGGCGCCGGCCAGCGATGGCATCGACCTGGCGTCACTGGAAGAGCTGACCGCGGGCGACAGCGTGGCGCTCAAAGGCCTTCTCGGCGATCTGGTGGAGTGTTGCCGCCAGGACCTGGGCAGCCTGGCCATGCTTGACGTCGAGGCCGACCGCGAAGGCATCGCCAACCTGGCGCATCGGGTCAAGGGCGGCGCGCGCATAATCCGTGCTGCGCAGGTGCTGGAGGCGTGCGAACTGGTGGAGCGGGCGTGCGCGGATGCGCAGCAGCCGTTGGCGGGCAGGGTGGAGCAGTTGCGCGATGCGCTGCAGGAACTGACCGCGGGCCTGGAGGTCCGCTGCCGCGCCTGACCCCGTAGCAGCGGCCCCAGGCCGCGTCCGGTCGCGCCGCGGTGCTTCAGTTGCGCTGCGGCGCGACCGGACGCGGCCTAAGGGCCGCTGCTACGTGTTTACTTGTTGTACTTGTCCAACCGGCTCTTCACCCGGTCGGTGATCTCGATGCAGTCCTTCACGTTGCCCTTGTCGCGGGCTGCGGCGGCAGAGTCGATGTCCTTGCCCACCAGCTCGTGCACTTTGGGGTCAGTGGTGGCAGCGCTGTTGATGCGGTCCTGCAAGCGCTGGATGTTCGCGTTGCACGTCTCGGTCTCGCCGGCGGCGCTGGCCTGGAAACTCAACGCCCCTGCCAGCACCAACAGCCCACAGCTCAAGATTCGCTTCATGGATGACGTCCTCGATCAATTGGTTGAACCATCTCGTTTAGGACAAGCACAAGCCAGTGTAGATGGCTTATTTGGTACGACAGATGTTGTTGTCGCTTCGTTCAGACAAAGATGCAGGCAAAACGCTTGCAGGACGGGGCATGGCTGGCAGGCATTTGGTTAATGTATATAATCATTAATCGTATTATCCATGTGCCACCACAACCACAACAAGAGATGCACACCATGCCTGTACGTCCCGCTTCCCCGCGGCCGGTATTGACCGTCGCGCTGTGCTGCGCCGTGGCCTTGCTCGAAGGCTTCGACCTGCAATCCACCGGTATCACCGCACCCTTCCTCGCCAAGGCCTTCGGCCTGGCACCCGCACAGTTGGGCTGGGTATTCAGCGCCGGGCTCATGGGCCTGCTGCCCGGCGCCTTCCTGGGCGGCTGGCTGGCCGACCGTGCCGGACGCAAGGGCACCTTGCTGGCGGCGGTGCTACTGTTCGGCGCCTTCACCCTGTTCACCGCCCATGCCAGCAGCTACCCCGGCCTGTTGCTAGCGCGGCTGCTGACCGGCCTCGGCCTGGGCGCGGCGCTGCCCATCATCATTGCCGTGGCCAGCGAGGCTGCAGCGCCGCGGCTGCGCAGCACCGCCGTCAGCCTGACCTATTGCGGCGTGCCACTGGGCGGTGCGCTGGCCTCGCTGATCAGCCTGTCGGGGGTAGGGGAGCAGTGGCGCACGGTGTTTCACATCGGCGGCCTGGCGCCGCTGCTGATCGCCGTGGCCCTGCTGGTGTGGCTGCCGCGCCTGGGCGTGACGGCACCGTCGCAGCGTGCCGAGGGCTCGCCCGCCGGCCGCCTGTTCAGCCAGGGGCGGGCGCGGCAGACGCTGCTGCTGTGGCTGGCGTGCTTCTTCACTTTGACCGTGCTGTACCTGCTGCTGAACTGGCTGCCCTCGCTGCTCATGGCCAAGGGCTTCGACCGCGTGCAGGCCGGCTGGGTGCAGGTGCTGTTCAACCTCGGCGGCGCCGCAGGCTCGCTGCTGACTGGCCGGCTGATGGACCGCCGGCGCACCGGGCTGGCGGTGGTGATCGCCTACCTGGGCATGCTGGTGGCCCTGGCCGGCCTGGGCCTGGCCGCGACGTTCACCGGTATGGCGCTGGCCGGCGTGCTGGGCGGCTACTGCTGCATCGGCGCGCAGCTGGTGCTGTATGCGCTGGCGCCACGGGTCTACCCGGCGGACATGCGCGCCACCGGCGTGGGCGCGTGCGTGGCGGTGGGGCGCCTGGGGTCCATGGCCGGGCCGCTGGCGGCGGGGCAGATCCTGGCGGCCGGGGCGGGTGTGGGCGGGGTGCTGCTGGCGGCCTCGCCGGGGCTGGTGGTCGCGGCGCTGGCGGCGTTGGCGTTGGTCGGTGAAGGGAGGGGTAAGGCTTTTTCTGGAAATATAGTTAATAGCATTAACGATTAATTGACGTAACCAGTTTTAGCCATTACTGTCTCTTCATCCACAACGCACAGCCCAAGAACAAGAGGTGTGAAATGAGCCGCTACGCAAACCGCTGGCAGACCGTGACCGTCGACGTCGAGGACGGCATCGCCTGGGTAACCCTCAACCGCCCGGAAAAACGCAACGCCATGAGCCCCACCCTCAACCGGGAAATGCGCGACGTGCTGGAAACCGTCGAGCAGGACGCCGACGCCCGCGTGCTGGTGTTGACCGGCGCCGGCAGCGCCTGGACCGCCGGCATGGACCTCAAGGAATACTTCCGCGAAGTGGACGCCGGCCCCGAGATCCTGCAGGAGCGCATTCGCCGTGATGCCTCGGAATGGCAATGGAAACTGCTGCGCCTGTACAGCAAGCCGACCATCGCCATGGTCAACGGCTGGTGCTTTGGCGGCGGCTTCAGCCCGCTGGTGGCCTGCGACCTGGCCATCTGCGCCGACGAGGCTACGTTCGGCCTGTCGGAGATCAACTGGGGCATCCCACCGGGCAACCTGGTGAGCAAGGCCATGGCCGACACCGTGGGCCACCGCCAGTCGCTGTACTACATCATGACCGGCAAGACCTTCGACGGGCAGAAGGCCGCCGAGATGGGCCTGGTGAACAAGAGCGTGCCGCTCAACCAGCTGCGCGAAGAGGTTATCCTGCTGGCCCAGGACCTGCTGGACAAGAACCCGGTGGTGCTGCGCGCGGCGAAGAACGGCTTCAAGCGCTGCCGCGAACTGACCTGGGAGCAGAGCGAGGACTACCTGTACGCCAAGCTCGACCAGGCGCAGCTGCGCGATCCCGAGCATGGCCGCGAGCAGGGCCTCAAGCAATTCCTCGACGACAAGAGCATCAAGCCCGGCCTGCAAGCCTACAAGCGCTGACCCGTTGTGGGAGCTGGCTTGCCAGCGAGTTTTGCGGGCCCCTGAAAATCTCGCTGGCAAGCCAGCTCCCACACGTACCGTCGTAACAACGCATCATTCCCGACAACCATAACAACGAGGAATGCACCATGTTCGAAGTCCCCTTGCTGATCGCCGGCAAGGCCGTGGGCGCCCGCGACGGGCGCACGTTCGAGCGCCGCTGCCCGATGACCGGGCAGGTGGTGTCGATTGCCGCGGCCGCCACCCTCGAAGACGCCGACGCCGCAGTGGACGCTGCCCACGCGGCGTTCCCGGCCTGGGCCGCGCTGGGCCCCGGCGAGCGTCGCAACCGCCTGCTGCGCGCCGCCGACGGCATGCTCGCGCGCAGCGCCGAATTCATGGCCATGGCCGCCGAGACCGGGGCCATGGCCAACTGGTACGGCTTCAACGTACAACTGGCGGCCAACATCCTGCGCGAGGCCGCAGCGCTGACCACCCAGGTCAACGGCCAGGTCATCCCGTCTGATGTGCCCGGCAGTTTCGCCATGGCCCTGCGCCAGCCGTGCGGCGTCATTCTCAGCATTGCGCCGTGGAACGCGCCGGTGATTCTCGCTACTCGCGCCATCGCCATGCCACTGGCGTGCGGCAACACCGTGGTGCTCAAGTCCTCGGAGCTGAGCCCGGCGGTGCACCGGCTGATCGGCCAGGTGCTGGAGGACGCCGGCATCGGCGCCGGCGTGGTCAATATTCTCAGCAATGCCCCGGCCGATGCCGCGGCCATTGTCGAGCGGCTCATCGCCCACCCGGCGGTGCGCCGGGTCAATTTCACCGGCTCCACCCATGTCGGCCGTATCATCGGCCAAGTGGCGGCGCGGCACTTGAAGCCGGCGTTGCTGGAGCTGGGCGGCAAGGCGCCGTTCCTGGTGCTGGCCGACGCCGACCTGGACGCGGCGGTGGAGGCGGCGGCCTTCGGCGCCTACTTCAACCAGGGGCAGATCTGCATGTCCACCGAGCGGCTGATCGTCGACGCGGCGGTGGCCGATGACTTCGTCGCGCGGCTGGCGCGCAAGGTCGCCGGCCTGCGCGCCGGTGACCCGGCGGACAGCCGCTCGGTGCTCGGTTCGCTGGTCGACCCTGCGGCGGCCACGCGCCTCCAGGCGCTGGTGGCCGACGCGGTCAGCCTGGGCGCCACCCAGGTGTGTGGTGGCGCGGTGCAGGGCAGCGTCATGCAGCCGGTGCTGCTGGACCACGTGACCCCGGCCATGCGCCTGTACCACGAGGAGTCGTTCGGCCCGGTGGCCGTGGTGCAGCGCGCCGCTGGCGACGAGGCGCTGCTGGCGCTGGCCAATGATTCGGCCTTCGGCCTGTCGGCGGCCATCTTCAGCCGCGACACCAGCCGCGCGTTGGCCCTGGCCCAGCGCCTGGAGTCGGGCATCTGCCACATCAACGGCCCCACCGTGCACGACGAGGCGCACATGCCCTTCGGCGGCGTGAAGGCCAGCGGCTACGGCAGCTTTGGTGCCAGCGCCGCCATCGAGCAGTTTACCCAGCTGCGTTGGGTAACGCTGCAGAACGGCCCTCGTCACTACCCAATCTAACCGCAACCCCATTAACTGCTTCCAATAACAACAAGCAGAGGGACATCGCGTGAATCGTTCAATGGCAGCGGCGCCCTGGCGCGCCGTGAACATCGGCCACCCCCAGGTGCAGGTCGATGAAGTGCAAGGGGTGCTGCACATGCGCGCCCTGGAACCGCTGCAGGCACACCCCCAGCGGCTGATGGAGCGCCTGGTGCAGTGGGCCCAGGCGCGCCCGCAGCAGACCTTCGCCGCCCGCCGCGACGGCCAGGGCCAATGGCAGCGCATCAGCTACGCGCAGATGCTCGAACGCACCCGCGTGATCGCCGCACGGCTGCTGGGCTTCAACCTCAGCGCCGAGCGGCCGCTGGTGATCCTGTCGGGCAACGACCTGGAGCACCTGCAGCTGACCTGCGCCGCGTTGTACGCCGGCATTCCGTATTGCCCGGTGTCGCCGGCCTACTCGCTGGTGTCGCGGGACTACGGCAAGCTGCGCCACATCATCGACACCCTGACGCCAGGCCTGGTGTTCGCCAGCGATAGCGCCTACCTGCCAGCTATAGAGGCAGTGCTGCCAGCGGATGTGCCGGTGATTTTTGCCGATGGGCAGTCGCCCGGGCTGGCCTTCGATGAACTGCTCGGCGCTGCCGACCCAGCCCTGGCGGACGCGGCGTTCGCTGCCGTGACCGCCGACAGCATCGCCAAGTTTCTCTTCACTTCGGGCTCCACCAAGCTACCCAAGGGCGTGGTCACCACCCAGCGCATGCTCTGCGCCAACCAGCAGATGCTGCTGCAGACCTTTCCCGAGTTCGCCGACGAGCCGCCGGTGCTGGTGGACTGGCTGCCGTGGAACCACACCTTCGGGGGCAGCCACAACGTCGGCATCGTGCTGTACAACGGCGGCAGCCTGTACATCGACGACGGCAAGCCCACCCCCGCGCTGTTCGCCGAGACCCTGCGCAACCTGGGCGAGATCTCGCCCACGGCCTACCTCACCGTGCCCAAGGGCTGGGAGGAGCTGGTCAGCCAGCTGGAGCAGGACGGTGACCTGCGCGAGCGCTTCTTCGCGCGCATGAAGCTGTTCTTCTTCGCCGGGGCAGGGCTGTCGCAATCGGTGTGGGACCGCCTGGACAAGGTTGCCGTGGCCCACTGCGGCGAGCGCATCCGCATGATGGCCGGGCTGGGCATGACCGAGACCGCGCCGTCGTGCACCTTCACCACCGGACCGCTGGCGGTGGCCGGCTACGTCGGCCTGCCGGCGCCTGGCTGCGAGGTCAAGCTGGTGCCGCGCGACGGCAAGCTGGAGGTGCGCTTCCGTGGCCCCCACGTGATGCCGGGCTACTGGCGCGCGCCGCAGCAGAGCCGCGAGGCGTTCGATGAGCAGGGTTATTACTGCTCCGGCGACGCCGTGCGCCTGGCCGACCCGCAGAACCCGCAGCTGGGGTTGATGTTCGATGGCCGCATCGCCGAGGACTTCAAGCTGTCCTCGGGGGTGTTCGTCAGCGTCGGGCCGCTGCGCACGCGGGTGATCCTCGACGGCGCGCCGTACGTGCATGACGTGGTGGTGGCGGGCCCGGATCGCGAGCGCCTGGGGCTGCTGATTTTCCCGCGGCTGGACGAGTGCCGCCAGCTGGCAGGGCTGGGTGCCGATGCCACGGTGGCACAGGTGCTGGCGGCAGCACCTGTGCAAGCCTGGCTGGCGGACCTGCTGGGGCGCCTCAACCAGCACGCCACCGGCAGCGCCAGCCGCATCGACTGGGCGAGCCTGGCGCAGCAGCCGCCGTCCATCGACAGCGGCGAGATCACCGACAAGGGCTCGATCAACCAGCGCCTGGTGTTGCAAGGCCGCGCCGCGCTGATCGACGACCTGTACGCCGGCAAGGTACCGCGTACCCTGGCCCGATAACGCGGCCTGCGGCCGCTGCTACGTAGCAGCTGCCGCAGGCGGCGTCCACAGGCTCAGGCGTTACCCTGATACACCTTGCGCAACAACCCCAGCAACTGCTCGCGCTCTTCGGCGCTCAGGTTCGCCGTGGCCTCCTGGTCGCTGCGCGCGGCCACCTCTTTCAGTTCCTTGAGCAACGCCTCGCCGGCCTTGCTCAGGAACAGTCCATAGGAACGCTTGTCCGGCTTGCAGCGCACCCGCAAGGCCAGCCCGCGTTCTTCCAGCTTGTTGACCATGGGCACCACCTGCGGCGGTTCGATGGCCAGGCTCTTGGCCAGTTCCGCCTGGGTGGGGCCGGGGTTCTGGGCGATGATCGCCAGGGCGGAAAACTGCGCCGGGCGCAGGTCATAGGCATTGAGCTGTTCCACCAGGTGCTGGAACACCTGGATCTGCGCGCGGCGCAGGGCATAGCCGATCAGATCGTCGAGCACGCCGGTGTCCAGCGGGTCGGGGGTGGTGGGCGGGGAGCTGGGAGTGGCCATGGTATCGGGCTTTTATTAGGGGAATCGTTAACCAGTATAACGGTTTATCCCGCCCCAGGTGTACCACCTTGCCGGACGACGAAGGGCAGGGGCGACGACTTGACGAACGCACGGAGGCAGCGAATACTGATTCCAGATTCATATAGATGACTACATAACTAAAAGAGCCCGTCTGCCATGAACAGTCTTTCCAGTGACGAGCGCCTGCCGCTGTACCAGCGCTTGCGCGACCAGCTCGCCGAGCAGATCGCCAGCAACCGCTGGCAGCCTGGCGCGGCCATTCCCACCGAGTCGGCGCTGGCGGCCGAGTACGGCCTGTCGATCGGCACCGTGCGCAAGGCCATCGACCAACTGGTCAGCGAGTCGCTGCTGGAACGCCAGCAAGGCCGCGGCACCTTCGTCCGCCGCCCGCAGTTCCAGTCCTCGCTGTTCCGCTTCTTCCGTTTCCAGGACGCCGACGGCGCCCGCCAGGTGCCGGAAAGCCGCATCCTCTCCAATGAAGCCCTGCAGGCGCCTGCCGACGTGGCCCATGCCCTGGCCCTGGAGCCCGGCGCCCCGGTCATCCGCCTGCTGCGTCTGCGCCTGATCAACGCCCAGCCGCTGCTGGTGGAAGAGATCTGGCTGCCCCACGAACCGTTCGCCGCCATCCTCGACCACGACCTCAATGCCCACGGCCCGCTGCTGTACCCGGTGTATGAAAGTCTGTGCGGGCAGGTGATCGCCGCCGCCGACGAGACCCTCACCGCCGAAGCAGTCAGCGAAGTGCACGCGCGCCTGCTGCGCGTTGACGCCGGTAGCCCGGTGGTAGTGATCGAACGGGTGGCGCGCAACTACGCCGGCCAGCCCCTGGAATGGCGGCGCTCCTGGGGCCACGCCCGGCACTTCCGCTACAGCGTCGAAATCCGCTGACCTGTCCCACCCATAAGGATAAGAAAACATGTTCACCTGGTATCGAGACGTCACCGCGCGCGAGCGCAAGACCTTCTGGGCCTGCTTCGGCGGCTGGGCGCTGGACGCCCTGGAAGTGCAGATGTTTGGCCTGGCGATTCCGGCGCTGATCGCCGCGTTCGCCCTGAGCAACACCCAGGCCGGGTTGATCAGCAGCGTCACCCTGATCACGTCGGCGGTGGGCGGCTGGCTGGGAGGCACGCTGTCGGACCGTTACGGCCGGGTGCGCACCCTGCAGTGGATGATCCTGTGGTTCTCGCTGTTCACCTTCGCCTCGGCGTTTGTCACCGACTTCAACCAGTTGGTGGTAATCAAGGCCCTGCAGGGCTTTGGCATTGGCGGCGAATGGGCGGCGGGTGCGGTGCTGATGGCCGAGAGCATCCAGGCGCGCTACCGCGGCAAGGTCATGGGCACGGTGCAGAGCGCCTGGGCCGTAGGCTGGGGCACCGCGGTAGGGGTGTTCACGCTGATCTATTCCTTCGTGCCCGCGGACTACGCCTGGCGGGTGATGTTCCTGGTGGGCCTGCTGCCGGCCATCCTGATCATCTACGTGCGCCGCAGCGTGCCGGAGCCGGACAGCTTCCTGCGCCAGCAACAGGCCAAGGCCGCGCCCTTGAACCTGTTCGCGGCCATGGCGGCCATTTTCCGCCCGCAACTGCTGCGCGTGACCTTGCTGGGCGGGCTGCTGGGCCTGGGCGCCCACGGCGGTTACCACGCGGTGATGACCTGGCTGCCGACCTTCCTCAAGACCGAGCGCAACCTCTCGGTGCTGAGCTCGGGCGGCTACCTGGCGGTGATCATCGTCGCCTTCTTCTGCGGCTGCGTGGCCAGTGGTTTCCTGGTGGACCGCATCGGCCGGCGCAAGAACATCATCCTGTTCGCCTTCTGCTGCGTGCTGACGGTGCAGGCCTACCTGTTCCTGCCGCTCACCAACCAGCAGATGCTGTTCCTGGGCTTCCCCCTGGGCTTCTTCGCCGCCGGTATTCCCGCCAGCCTCGGCTCGTTGTTCAACGAACTGTACCCGGCCGACGTGCGCGGCGCCGGGGTGGGCTTCTGCTACAACTTCGGCCGCGTGGTGGCCGCGGTGTTCCCGGCCATGGTCGGCCACCTGAGCGCGAGCATGTCCCTGGGCTCGGCCATCGGCATCGACGCCGGCATTGCCTACGGCGTGGCGATGATCGCCGCCCTGGCACTCCCCGAAACCCGCGGCCGCAGCCTGGTCGCCGAGGCCCCGGGCGCCACCCCCAAGCCTGTGGCGGGCACCCACCCGTCACGGGCCTGACCCCATCACTCCATGCAGACCATCACCATGCCACTGACCGCCCCCTTGCCCATCCTCGGCATTGACGCCCACGCCCACGTGTTCGGCCGCCAGCTCGACTTCGTCGACGGCCGCCGCTACACCCCGGACTACGACGCCACCCTGGCGCAATGGCTGGGTCACCTGCGCGAACAGGGGCTAAGCCACGGCGTGCTGGTGCAGCCCAGCTTCCTGGGCACCGACAACAGCCACCTGCTCCAGGCCCTGGCCGCTGCCCCCGAGCAGCTGCGCGGGGTGGCGGTGGTGGCGCCGGACGTCAGCCAGTCCCAGCTCAAGCGCATGGCCCGGCTGGGCGTGTGCGGCATCCGCCTGAACCTCATGGGTCAGGCCTTGCCGGACCTGGCGTCGCCCACCTGGGCGCCGCTGCTGGAAACGGTGGCGGAGCTGGGCTGGCACGTGGAGCTGCACCGCCAGATCGAAGACATACCCAGCCTGTGGGCGGCGCTGCAGCGCTACGGCTGCAAGGTCGCCATCGACCACTTCGGCCGCCCCCACGCCGGTTTCGGCGCCAGCCACGCCACCTTCCAGCGCCTGTTGGAACTGGGCGACGGGAAGCGCACCTGGGTCAAGCTCTCCGGGGTCTACCGCCTGGGCGGCACCCACAGCGAGAACCTGTCGTTCGCCCACGACGCGGTGCCGCTGCTGATCGAGCACTTCGGCGCCGACCGGCTGATGTGGGGCAGCGACTGGCCGCACACCCAGCACGAGCGGCAGGTGAATTACGCGGGTGAGTTCGAGCTGTTCCAGAGCCTGGTGCCGTGGGCGGCGCAGCGGCGGGCGATTCTGTGTGATGGGCCGGGGAAGCTGTTCGGCTTTTGAGGCTGGCGTCGTAGCCGCAGGGTTGGCAGTGCGGCTACGAGCGTTTGGCGGGGTACAACTTTAGTGACGAGTGATCCAGCGCTGCGCCTAGTCCTGAAGTTCGGCGGCCAGTACAGGCACCGCCTCCAGTCGTGCCTTGAGCTGATCGACGTAGGCCTGTGCTTCTTCCTCGGTGCGGAAGGTCACGGGGTCGTCGTTCAGCCAGACCAGGCAGGAGGAATCGTTGTTGTTTTTTTCGATCTTGATCTTCATCCGTAAAGCCATCTGCAGTTTTTGTGCGGGCGATAGTAGCCGAATCTTTCGCCACGTCAAATGTATCTTGAGGTGTCTAAAACGCGGCTTTCAGCGATTTTTAGGGTTTTGCTAGTAAATGCTGGTATTTCGCTAGCATTGAAGGATCGTTCGATATAAACAATCAAGCCTGTCTGTGTCGTCGCTGAAAAACAGACCTGGGGCGCACGACCTGTAGCAGCACTGTCTTTGTGGGAGCTGGCTTGCCAGCGAGTTTTCAGGGCCTCAACAGCTCGCTGGCAAGCCAGCTCCCACAGTACGTAGCAGCGGCCGCAGGCCGCGTCCTGGCGCACCGCACCTCCCATCACCCCAGATGCGCCGCATCCACGTCAATCAACAACAACCGCTGGCCGTTGGCGAAGAACTGCCCTGCGGTGAGGCAATACTGGTTGCTGGTGGCGTCGCGGTAGGTGCTGGACAGGATCAGCCGGCGTTCGTCCCAGCCTTCGGCCAGCAGGTGGTAGAAGTACGGGCGCCACGACCAGTTGTGGCCCAGGTAGCTGGGGTCGGCGTGCCAGCCCTGTTGGCGCCATTCCATGTTGGGGGTCAGTTGGGTGCCGTGGCGGTCGCACTGGTAGAAGCGCAGCAGCCAGGGGTAGGCGTCCAGCCGGGGCAGGGCGCTGGCAGGGGCGCCGGCCTGGGCCCAGGGTTGCAGCACGGCCATCAGCTCGCCCAGTTGCAGGCGCAGGTTCATCAGCCGCGCACGCTCGCCCAGTTTCTGCTGCACGTAGCGCTCGCGCAGGGCGGCGAAGCGGGTGACGAAGGCGTCGGCGGGGAAGAAGTCCGGTTCGGCGCGGGCGAACAGGTAGCCCTGCACGTAGCGTGAGCCGCATTCCAGGGCGAAGTTGAGCTCGGCTTCGGTTTCCACGCCCTCGGCGATGATCCAGCAGCCGGTCTTCTCCGCCATCTGTGCCAGGGCCTTGACCACTTCGCTGCTGGGGCCACCGCGGGCGGCGGCCTGGAACAGGCGCATGTCGAGCTTGAGGATGTCGGGTTGCAGCGCCAGCACGCGGTCCAGTTGCGAATAGCCGGCGCCGAAGTCATCGATGGCGATGCGCGCGCCGGCCTCGCGGTAGCGCTGCACCACCTGGCTGAGGCGACGGCTGTCGCCGCCCAGTTCGGTGATCTCGAACACCACTCGCTCGGCCGGCACGCCGTGGCGCTGCAGTTGGGTCAGGCTGGGCAGCGGCTGGTTGTCGCGCACGCGGCTGATCCAGCGCGGCGAGATATTCAGGCTCAGGAACCAGTCCTGCGGCGCCTCATGCAGGCGGGCCAGGGCGTCGCCGCGGATCTGCCGGTCCAGGCGCCGCAGGGCCGGGGCCAGGGTGCGTGGGTCGCTGAACAGCGGCCCCACCGACTGCACCGTGCCGTCGGCCTGGCGCAGGCGGCCCAGGGCCTCCACGCCGGCGATGCGGCCGGTGGCGGTATCGATGAAGGGTTGAAACCAGGCGAGCGGTTGCCCGTCGAACACGGCGGCTCCTCAGATGGCAGCTTCTTGAGCGCCCCGGCCGGAACCGGGGCATGGCCTAGGGCCTTTGCAAGAATGTAGCCAAATGATGGCAATCTAGTCCTTGCGTTGCATGGCCAGCTTGATCAGGGGCAGCAGGCTGGTGCCCAGCTTCACCAGGCGCGTCAGCCCGCCAGTGCCGCCGCTTTTGGCACCTTTGCCGGTGAGGAAGCCCAGCAGCACCACGCCGGCCAGGCCCCACAACGGTGCATGCTTGATGCCCAGGCCGTCCTGGACCGACTGGCCCATGCCGCGCAGGCGGTTCAAGGGGTTGATCAGCTGGCCGGATTCGTGGCGAATTTCCTGACGGTGCATTTCCATGCGCAAGCGGATCAAGGCCTTGCGCATTTCGCGACGCGACTGGTTCTGTGGCAGGTTCGGTGCACTCATGGCAACAGGCGCTCCCGATCGTTGGCCAGCTCTTCGAGGGTGCCGCTGAACGGCGAGGATTCATCGAAGATCGCCGCTTTCAACTTCATGGCGCAGAACAGCCCCGCCAGCAGGTAGAACACCGCCAGGCCAATCATGCCCTGCATGCGGTAGTTGTCCCACAGCAGAATCAGGATCAGGCCTGACAAGGCCACCAGTGCCAGCAGCGCGAATACCAGCGCCAAGCCTGCGAACAGCAGCAGGCTCAAGGTGCGCGATTTCTGCTCCTGCAGTTCGATGCCGAACAGTTCCACATGGCTGTGCAACAGGCCCAGCAGAGCCGCGCCCAGGCGCCGCGACGACGGCCCGGCGGCCGTCGATTTCGAGTCCATGTCCAAGGCCATCGGTTAGCGCCTTGTGGCCAGCAGGCCGACCAGGAAGCCCACGCCGGCGGCGATGCCGATGGACTGCCAGGGGTTTTCCTGCACGTAGGCCTCGGTCTTGGCCACGGCCAGTTCGCCCTTCAGGCGCAGGGTCTGCTCGGTGGCCTTCAGGGTTTCGCGGGCGCGCAGCAGGCTGTCGTGGATCTGCTCGCGCAGCTCGTCAGCCTGGTCGCCGGCCAGGGTCTTGGTGTGGTCCAGCAGCTTCTCGGTGTCGCGCACCAACGTCTGAAAATCAGCCATCAGTACGTCTTGTGCAGTCTTTGCCGTGGTGCGGGCCATGGTGCTCTCCATTGGTTGGCGTCTGGTGTTTCGAGTGCCCAGGCTTTCTGAAGGTTCCTTCACGTTTGCCTGGTACAGCTTTTGCTTTTCGTTGGTGCATAACAGCAGGCCCGTGCGCCAGATCGGCGCGCCAGAGCCTGCGGTGGAAATAAACCTTAACCCAAACGAAATAAACCCGAGGAAAAATTACCACGCAGTCGAATAAAGAGCGCGTTGCACGTCCCATATTGGTGCAATGACTCATCGGTCGACCTGCTTTGGTGCTGTTTTTCCGGACTTCAGGTCTGCCTTCTCGATGGATAATCTGCAAAGCGCCGTGCAAACACTGATTCACGGCTCCAATACCCTGTTCCTGCTGATGGGCGCTGTCATGGTCCTGGCCATGCACGCCGGCTTCGCGTTCCTGGAAGTCGGCACCGTGCGCCAGAAGAACCAGGTGAACGCGCTGTCGAAGATCCTCAGCGACTTCGCCGTGTCCACCCTGGCCTATTTCTTTATAGGCTACTGGATCGCCTATGGCGTCACCTTCATTGCCCCGGCCAGCGAGCTGAGCGCGGACCATGGCTATGCACTGGTGAAGTTCTTCTTCCTGCTGACCTTTGCCGCGGCCATTCCGGCGATCATCTCCGGCGGCATCGCCGAGCGTGCGCGTTTCGTCCCGCAGCTGTGCGCCACCACGCTGATCGTGGCCTTCGTCTACCCGTTCTTCGAGGGCATTGCCTGGAACGGCAACTTTGGCGTGCAGCCGTGGCTGCTGGCGCATTTCGGCGCCACCTTCCATGACTTCGCAGGCTCGGTGGTGGTGCACGCCATGGGCGGCTGGCTGGCGCTGGCGGCGGTGCTGCTGCTGGGGCCGCGCCAGGGCCGCTATCGCGATGGCCGCGTGGTGGCGTTCGCGCCGTCGAACATTCCGTTCCTGGCGCTGGGCTCGTGGATTCTGATTGTCGGCTGGTTCGGCTTCAACGTCATGAGCGCCCAAAGCGTGGCGGGCATGAGCGGCCTGGTGGCGATCAACTCGCTGATGGCCATGGTCGGCGGCACCATCGCCGCGCTGATCGTGGGCCGCAACGACCCCGGCTTCCTGCACAACGGCCCGCTGGCCGGGCTGGTGGCGGTGTGCGCCGGTTCCGACCTGATGCATCCCATTGGCGCCCTGGCCACCGGTGCCATCGCCGGCGCGCTGTTCGTGGGCTGCTTCATTGCCGCGCAGGGCAAGTGGAAGATCGATGACGTGCTGGGCGTGTGGCCGCTGCACGGCATCTGTGGCGTGTGGGGCGGCGTGGCCTGCGGCATCTTTGGCCAGCAGGCGCTGGGCGGCATGGGCGGCGTGAGCCTGGCCGTGCAAGTGCTGGGCAGCCTGGCCGGGGTGGCCGTGGCGCTGGTGGGCGGCTTTGCGGTGTACGGGCTGCTCAAGGCAGTGGTGGGTATTCGCCTGAGCCAGGAGCAGGAGTACTACGGCGCCGACCTGTCGCTGCACAAGATTGGCGCGGTCAACCACGATTGACCGGGTGGCGTCCCGGCCGCGATGCGGCGCTTGGGGACGCGGCCTGCAGCCGCTGTTACGGAGGGTGGGGGTGATGGCAGTTTGACGCCATAAACCAATGGTTTTCTTGCGTCGGCGTTCGGCATAGCATGCAGTTGGCCCAGGAGCATTTACCCTGGGCCACGGCTTTGGTATGGGGTTCGAACACAAGGGGCAAGGGGTATGGAGCGCCTGTTTTCGTTGCAGGGCATGCGGGGCGTCGCGGTAGTGGGCGTGGTGTTGTTCCACATGGCGGCGGTTGAAGCCAAATACAGCGGTGGCGACCTGTTGCTGCCATCCATGGTGGATTTCTTCCAGCTGGGCGTCGACCTGTTCTTCGTCATCAGCGGCTTCGTCATGGTCATAGTCACCCGCGGCCGCCACCAGGACTGGGTGCAGGGCCAGCGCTTCCTGTTCAATCGCCTGTCGCGCATCTATCCCAACTACTGGCTCTATTACCTGATTACCCTGGGCATCTACCTGGCGGCGCCGGGGCTGGTCAATTCCACCCACGGCGACTCGAACCTGGGCATGTCCTTCCTGCTGCTGCCCAGCGACAAGGTGCTGCTGGTGATGGTGGCCTGGTCGCTGGTGTTCGAACTGTGGTTCTACCTGGTGTTTGCCGCGCTGCTGTTCCTGCGCGAACAGTGGCTGCCCTGGCTGCTGGCGGGTTGGGCGCTGGTGCTGGTGGCCTTCAACCTGACCCAGGACTGGCAGGACTATTCCCCGGCGCTGCGGATCATGCTGCACCCCTACGCCCTGGAATTCATCGTTGGCTGCGCCGTGGCGCGCTACTTCTATTCGGCGCGCAGTGCCGCGCTGCCCACCGGCGTGGTCTGGGTGATGCTGCTGGCCTCGGTGCTGGTAGGCATGCCGCTGATCGCCAGCCTGGGCCTGTACAAGACGGTGGGGCTGCCGCGCATGCTGGCGGCTGCCCTGGTGTTCGGCACGCTGACCTTGTCGCTGGCGTTGCTGGAACGGCGAAAACTGATCACGGTACCGCGCTTGCTTACGCACATAGGTGACATGTCCTACACCGTCTACCTGTCGCACCTGCTGGTGCTCGGGGTGATGGGGCAGGTGTGGCGCCTGGTGGGCGCGAATCCGGACAGTCTGTGGGACAACCTGGCGTTTGTGCTGCTGATGCTGGCAGCCACGTTGTGCTATGGGGCAGTGGCGTACCGGGTGTTCGAGAAACCGCTGCTGGACCGCGCCACGGCGTGGTGCAACCAGCGCTTTCGCAAGGCACCGGCACGCGGGGGGTACGACACGGTGTGACGCATTCGTCGTCACGGGGCTTGGCGCTTTTTCGTCAGGTGACATCACATGGGCAAAACAACAACAAAAACAGTCAATGCAAACCTCAACTGGCTCAAACTTACCCTGGCCCTGATCGTGGTCGCGGTGCATTGCAAGATACTCGGCGGCAACGACACCCTGGCCGGGTACCTGTTGTGCAATGGTGTTTTCCGCGTGGTCGTGCCGGTGTTCTTCATCATCAACGGCTACTTCCTGGGCCAGGCGCCCATGACCTGGCCGGTGATGCGCCAATGGCTATGGCGCGTGACCATGCTCTACGTATTCTGGATGGTCATCTACAGCCCGCTGTACCTCACGGGGCTGGGCTTTGCCGATATGCTGGCGGCCATCAAGCAATGGGTCATCGGCTATTTCCACCTGTGGTACCTGGTGGGCATGATCGGCGCCGGCGCCCTGCTGTTCGTGTTGCACCAGCGCTCCACCGCCACTCTTGCGGCCGCGGCCCTGGCCACCTTCGCCATTGGCGTGGCGCTGCAGTACGCCAGGGTGTACGTGCACATTCCCAATGACTTCCTGCAGCACTTCAACCAGAACGACTACACCGCGCGCAATTTCCTGTTCATGGCGTTTCCGTTCATGGCCCTGGGCTACCTGCTGGCGCGCCACCCGCTGCACCTGCGCCTCAACCGCAGCCTGGTGTGGGGTTGGCTGCTGCTGGCCATGGCGCTGATGCTGCTGGAGTCCGAGCTCAACTACCGCAATGACCCGGTGCACCTGTTCAACTTCGACCTGCTGGCTTCGATGCCACTGGTGGCGCCGGCGCTGTTCATGCTGGTGATGGTCTACGACCGGCCCACCCAGAGCGTCTACGTAGGGCAGATGTCATCGGCGGTGTACTTCGTGCACCCGCTGATCTTGTGGTGTGCCCTGGGCGCGGGGGTGGTCTATGGCAACTTCATGGTGGCGCTGGTGACCCTGGCGGCCGTTGCGCTGGCGCCGCTGTTGATTGCCATGAACCAGCGCTGGCGTTTCATGCTCTAGGTGCGCGAGGCTCGACGGCAAATAGCCATCACCGATAAGATGGTGGCTGTTGCCGCTGCTACGCTGTGTGGCGGTTGGACTGCTCCAGGTTTTTCCAATTTCGCCCACTAGAGCGCTTAGGGATGAGCAAGATCGTCAACGCAAACCTGGACCGGCTCAAGCTGCTGCTGGCGCTGATGGTAGTGGCCATGCACTGCAAGGTGCTGGGTGGCAACGACAGCCTGCCGGGCTACCTGTTGTGCAACGGCCTGCTGCGCATCGCGGTGCCGGTGTTCTTCCTGATCAACGGCTATTTCCTCGGCCAGGCGCTGCAGGGCGCGGCCGGCATACGCCGCTGGCTGGGGCGCATCGTGCTGCTGTACGTGTTCTGGATGCTGGTCTACAGCCCGTTCTACGTGGCGGGTTCAGGCGTGGGCGCGGTGCTGCTGGCGCTCAAGCAGTGGCTGATCGGCTTCTTCCACCTGTGGTACCTGCTGGGCATGATCGGTGGTGGCCTGCTGCTGTATGCCGTGCGCGAGCGCCGCACCTGGCAGGTCGCCGCGCTGGCGTTGATTGCCTTTGCCCTGGGCCTGGCGCTGCAGTACGCGCGGGCCTACGTGCAGATTCCCGAGGCGTTCCTGCAACACTTCAACCAGAACGACTACGCGGCGCGCAACTTCCTGTTCATGGGCTTCCCGTTCGTGGCGACGGGCTTCCTGCTGGCCCGCCACCAGGTGCCGGCACGCCTGGCCCCGGGGCTGTTGTGGAGTTGGCTGGTGGTGGCGCTGCTGCTGATGCTGGCCGAGTCGTGGTTCAACTACCAGCACGCCCCCGACCGCGTCATCAATTTTGACTTCATGTTCACGCTGCCGCTGGTGGCCCCGGTGGTGGTGCTGCTGGCCCTGCATTACCCGCGCCCAGGCACGGGTGACCGCGTGGGTCGATTGTCGGCGGCGGTCTACTTCACCCACCCGTTGTTGATGTTCGCGGCGATGGCTGCGGGGCTGGCGTACGGCAGCCTGATGGCCCTGCTGGTGGCGCTGCTGACCCTGGCCGTGGCACCCCTGGTGATTGCCGCCAGCCGGCGTTGGCGGTTTATCCTGTAGGTTCTAGAATAGGGCCCATTCCCACCTTGCCCGGTAAGCATCATGCCTGCTGAATGCCAATTGCTTGGAACCCTGGGGTGCCACCTGTGCGAGCTGGCCGAGGCTGAGCTGATGCCGCTGGTGGAGCACGGGTTGCAGGTGGAACTGATCGACATCGCCGAAAACCCCGCGCTGTTCGACAGCTACTCGCTGCACATCCCCGTGCTGCTGCGCATCGACACCGGTGCCGAACTGCGCTGGCCGTTCGACACCGCCCAGGTGGTCGCCTTCGTGCGCTGAGCCTGCGCAGGCTTTCCCGCTGCCCCGTCGCCGCGCCTACATAGATAACTACACGCTCCCTCCACCGGCCCCGGACAATGGCCGGTGCACCCGTGCGCACGTCAAGGAGCGACAGCATGAACCTGAGCGACAACTTCACCCTGGCAGAGATGATTGCCTCCCCCTCGGCCGCCAAGGCCGGCATCGACAACACCCCCGACGCGGCCGTTATCGCCAACCTGCGCCGCCTGTGCCAGCTGCTTGAGGCCATCCGCACCCTGGTGGACGCGCCGCTGCTGATCAGCAGCGGCTACCGTGGCCCGGCGTTGAACGCGCTGATTGGCGGTTCGCCCACCAGTGCGCACCTGCGTGGCCTGGCCGCGGATTTCACGGTGGTGGGCTTGGCGCCGCGGCAAACGGTGGAACTGATCGCCGACAGCGGCCTGGTGTTCGACCAGCTGATCCTGGAGTTCGACCGCTGGGTGCACCTGGCCGTCAGCGAGCGGCCACCGCGCCGCGAAGTGCTGACCATTCGCAAGGACACCGGCTACCTGCCCGGGATTGTCTGAGGCGCCACCGATCATCTGCGCATTGACGCAGAGGGTAGCGATCCTTATGCTGTATATAAATACAGTGGTGGTGAAAGTGTATACCGCAGGGCGCCCGCGCGTGCCCTGAGCAACGAAGTCAGAGGATTGCCCCCGTGGTCAATGTCGAACAACTGAAATACAGCGTCAACCGCATGAGCCCGGAAGTGGTCCAGGAGGCGGTGCTGGAGCTGCGCCTCGATGGCCTGGTAACGGAAGGCAAGACGCCCTTCAACAAATTGCATTTCAACACCTGCTTCGCCGAGATCGAGGCACTGTTCCAGCGTGCCGGCTACCATCGCCCGCTGGACGTGGTGGGCTACGAGGGCCTGCTGTACGCCCTGTACGACCCCACTCGCTGGGAAGCGGTGCAGGTGCTGCGCTGGCTCAAGGAGTTCACCGACGCGGCGCGCCAGGCCCACGCGCAATGACAGCGGGCGCGGCACTGGGGGATAATGCCAGGCTGCCTTAGCCCAGAGCCCTGCCCATGTCCGATCGTGCCTTCAACGCTGCCCATCACCAGGCCAGCACCCTCAGCCTGCCGCCTGGTCCCTGGACGACGGTGCTCGATTGCCTGTGCGATCACTTCAAGGCCATCGACCGCACCCAGTGGCTGGACCGCATTGCCCGGGGCAGGGTACTGGACGCCCAGGGGCAGCCGATAACGGTCGACCTGCCCTACAAGCAGGGCCTGCGCATTCACTATTTCCGTGAAGTGCCCAATGAAAAGCCCATCGCCGCCCAGGAGCAGATCCTGCACGTGGACGAGCACCTGGTGGTGGCCGACAAGCCGCACTTTCTGCCGGTGACGCCCACTGGCGAGTACGTGGAGCACACCCTGCTGCGCCGGCTGATCCGCCGCCTGGACAATCCGCACCTGGTGCCGCTGCACCGCATCGACCGCCACACCGCTGGGCTGGTGCTGTTTTCGGCCAACCCCGAGAGCCGCTCGGCCTACCAGTCGCTGTTCCCCAACCGCCAGATCGACAAGCGCTACCACGCCATCGCCCCGGCGCTGCCGCACCTGAGTTTCCCGCTGGTGCACAAGAGCCGCATGGTGCACGGTGAGCCGTTCTTCCGCATGCAGGAAGTGGACGGCGTGCCCAACAGCGAGACGTTGGTGGAGGTGGGGGAGAAACATGGGGATTTGTGGCGCTACATCCTCTATCCCATCACCGGCAAGACCCACCAGCTGCGGGTGCACATGACGGCGCTGGGGGCCAGCCTGTGCAACGACCCGTTCTACCCGCAGGTGTGCGGGCAGGGCGAGGCGGATGATTACGCGAAACCGTTGAAGCTGCTGGCGCAGAGCCTGCGCTTCAAGGACCCGTTGACGGGTGAGGAACGCAGCTTCGAGAGCCGCCTGACACTAACCTTCCCGTAGCAGCTGCCGAAGGCTGCGTCCCTGGCGGATCGCGGTGCCTGGGGACGCGGCCCTAGGCCGCTGCTACGGGGCGTTGGTCCAGCTGCCGAAGGCTGCGTCCCCGGAGGATCGCGGTGCCTGGGGACGCGGCCTTAGGCCGCTGCTACGGGGCGTTGGTCAGAACACCGAGTTGAACAACCAGTACAACGAGCCTGACAGCAGGATGGCCGCCGGCAAGGTCAGCACCCAGGCCATCACCAGGTTGCGGATGGTGCGCATCTGCAGCCCCGAGCCGTTGGCCACCATGGCCCCGGCCACGCCCGAGGACAGCACGTGGGTGGTGGACACCGGCAACCCGTACATGTCCGCCGCGCCGATGGTCAGCATAGCCACCACTTCGGCGCTGGCGCCCTGGGCGTAGGTCAGGTGGTTCTTGCCGATTTTCTCACCGACCGTCACCACGATGCGCTTCCAGCCCACCATGGTGCCCAGCCCCAGGGCGATGGCCACGGCCACTTTCACCCACAGTGGGATGAAGCGCGTGGAGCTGTCGATCTGCTGCTTGAACTGCGAGACCTTGGCCTGAGTGTCGGCGTCGAACTGGCCGACCTTGTCCTTGTCCATCAGGCGAATCGCCTCGGAGGTCAGGTACATGTCGTTACGCACGTTGCCCACCGCGGCGGCAGGGATGGCGGTAAGGCTGCCGTAGGCGTTGACCTCGTTGCCGATCAGCCCGGCAATGGCGGCCAGGGCCGGTACCAGTTCCGGGGTAGCCTGCTTGTTGCGGATATAGTCCGTCAGGATCGCCCGCGGGTCGCCGTTCACCGGCGTTGGCGCGGCCTTGACCAGCGCCTGTTGGGTCACCTGGGCCACGGCGGCGAACTGCACCGACTGGTCGGCCGGCATGGCGCGGTTCAGGGCGTAGGCCATGGGCAGGGTGCCCACCAGGATCAGCATGATCAGGCCCATGCCTTTCTGGCCGTCGTTGGAGCCGTGGGCGAAGGACACGCCGGTGCAGGTCAGAATCAGCAGGCCGCGAATCCACCATGGCGGTGGCGCGTCGCTGACGGGCGCCTTGTACAGGGCGCGGTTTTTCACGAACACGCGCAGCACCACCAGCAACAGCGCGGCGAAGGCGAAGCCCAGCAGCGGCGACAGCAGCAGCGAGTAACCGATTTTCAGCGCCTGGCCCCAGTCCACGCCGCTGGTGCCGTCGCGGCCGTGCATGAGTGCGTTGGCCACGCCCACGCCGATGATCGAACCGATCAGGGTGTGCGACGAGGAGGCCGGCAGGCCCAGCCACCAGGTGCCCAGGTTCCAGATGATGGCCGCCAGCAGCAGGGCGAAGATCATCGAGAAGCCGGCGGATGAGCCCACCTGCAAAATCAGCTCCACCGGCAGCAGGGCGATGATGCCGAACGCCACCGCGCCGCTGGAGGTCAGCACGCCGAGGAAGTTGAACAGGCCCGACCACACCACCGCGAACTGCGGCGGCAGCGAATGGGTGTAGATCACCGTGGCCACCGCGTTGGCGGTGTCATGGAAACCGTTGACGAACTCGAAGCCCAGGGCGATCAGCAGGGCTACGCCCAGCAGGATGAACGGCGTCCAGGTGGTGACGATGGTGCCCATCTCGTCGACGTCGGTCACCAGGCTCCAGGTGCTGTAGATCAGCCCGATGGCCAGCACGATGAAGAAGCCGATGAGGGTGCCGCGCCCTGGCTTGCGGTCAAACTGCGGGCGCGCTTGAGTACTGCTGGGGGATGAAGAAGCCAGGGTTGGCGTAGCCATGTCAGGCAACTCGATTGAGGGAGGGAACCCTCATAATCGTTGCAAAATGTGACAGACTGGCGTCAGCCCCGGGTCAGTAGTCGGTCCGCTTGCGGAACGCCCAGCGCCCGGCCAGCAGCGTGAAGGTGGCCACCAGCGCCACCAGGATCCAGAAGCCCTCCGGGTCGCTGGCCAGCGGGATGCCGCCCACGTTCATGCCGAAGAAGCCGGCGATGATGTTGATGGGCAGGGCCAGCACCGTCACCACGGTCAGGGTGAACAGGGTGCGGTTGCTCTGTTCGTTGAGGTTGGCGGCAATTTCTTCCTGCAGCAGCTTGATGCGTTCGCCCAGGGCCGTGAGGTCGCTGAGCACCAGGGCGAACTCCTCGGTAGCCTGGCGCAGGGCCTGCACGTCATCCTCCTGCAGCCAGGCCGGCGGCCGGTTCAGCAGCCGCAGCAACGAGCCCGGCTCCAGCGCCAGCAGGCGCTGCAGGCGCACCAGCACCCGGCGCATGCTGCCCAGTTCAGCGCGGTTGTTGCTCAGGCGCAGGGACAGCAGCTGGTCTTCGATATTGTCGACGCTCATGCTGGTCTTGCGCACGATCTGCGTCAGCACCTCGGCCTGGTCGCGGAACAGGTGCACCAGCAGCTCCATGGGCGAGCGGAAGCGCTCGCCGCGCTTCACCGACGAACGCAGCTTGTCCACCGAGTGCAGCGGCTGCAGGCGGGCGCTGACCAGCACCCGCTCGTTGGCGCACAGCCACAGGGTGGAAATGTCCGAGGAGACCATGCCGAAGTTGAACACCACGTCGTTGACCACCGCCAGCAGGGCGTCGTCGACGTGCTCGATGCGCGTGGAACGCGAGCCTTCGTGCAGGGATTCGTAGAAATCATCGGGCAGCTGCAGGTGCGCGCGCATCCAGCGCTCGCAGCCGGCGTGGGCCAGGTTCAGGTGCAGCCAGACGAACTCGTCGTTGTGCTCGGCGTCGCCCAGGGTTTGCAGCACGGCGGCCGAATCCAGCTCGCACACCGGGCCGCCGGGGCGGAAGCGGTAGCCGTACAGCAAGCCGAAAAGGTCCGAGTCCTGGTGGCTCTTGATGATGCTCGAATTCATGTCGGCTCGCGGCGCAAGGGCTGATGGCGCGATCATGAGGAGGAAATATTGCAGTTATGTGACAGTTTGTGAGCGGATGTGAATGTTCATCTAGGTTCGCGCAATCCATGAAAATTGCTGGGTGCGCGGCGCCGGCCAGTGAGTGCGGCGGCGGTAGCTACCCAGCGCGTCGGTATGGCAGCAGGTGCAGAGGTCGACGACCTCGACCTGATCGGCGGCAATGCCTTGCTCGGCCAACAGCAATTGGCCGTAGCGCGCCAGGTCGAACCACAGGCCGTGGGTGTTCATGGCTGGTGGCTGCGGCAGGGCGTTTGGCTGCGCGGGGGCCGGACGCTGCTGATACCAGGGTGGATTCGAGCCGGCCCACAGCGTGCGAAAATCATCGCTCACCTCATAGCAGCAGGGCTTGATCGACGGGCCGATGGCAACGCGCACGCGGTGCCGTGGCACGCGCGCCTGGTCGAAGCGGCGCAGGGCGTTGCCCAGGATGCCGGCCCGCAGGCCCTTCCAGCCGCCGTGCACGGCGGCCACGTGCCGGCCGTCGGTGGAGGCCATCAGCACGGGCAGGCAGTCGGCGGTGAAGACGGCGATGGGCCGTTGCTGATCGGTGAACAGGCCATCGGCGATCACGTCCCCGTGGGTGGGGGCGACGATCTCGGCGGTGTGCTTCTGGTTGCAACAGAAGGTATCGGCAGGCAGCGCATCGTCGATGCCGAGGAATCCATGGGCGATGCCGGGGATGTCGGCCAGGTTGTTGGCGGTCCAGCGCATGAAAGGGCTTTCCGTGGATGTTGGGTGGAACAGGATAATGCGCCTGTAGCAGCGGCCGCTAGGCCGCGTCACAGGCGCTGGGCGTGTTGGCCATGACGCGGCCTTCGGCCGCTGCTACAGCGCGATCGGCGGTGCGCGCAGCCCTGTAGCAGCTGCCGCAGGCGGCGTCCGGGTTCGCTGCGGTGTGCCGGGAATAGCGCGGCACCTTGTACGCGGCCTTCGGCGAAAGACCGTTGCTGCTACAGGGTTGTGTAGGGTCAGCCGCCGCGCAGTCCGGCCAGCGAGGCATCCACCTTTTCCCCCAACAGAATCTCCAGCTCGAACGCCCGCAACGCGGCCCCCACCACTTCAGCCACCTGCCCATCGGCAACGATGTCCGCTGCCGTCATGCCTTTGGCCAACAGGTTGACCGTCACCGACGCCTGCTCCACCAGGTGCGCCGACATGGTCCGCAGCACCAGGCGCAGCGCCGCCTGGGCGTCGCTGGCGCGTGGGGAGGCGTTGAACAGCGCCACCGGCTTGCCGGGGAATTGCTGGCTGGCCACCAGCCAGTCCAAGGCGTTCTTGAAGGCACCAGGAATACCGCGGGCGTATTCGGGGCAGGCGATCAGCAGGCCGTCGGCGGCGTCCACCGCTGCGTGCAGGGCTTGCACCAAAGGCGGTGGCGTGTCGCTGAGGTCGGGGTTGAACAATGGCAGCTCGCTGATGCCCTCGTAGTGCTTGAGGTGCAGGCCCGGGGGCGCCAGTTGCGCGGCGGCCTGCAGCAGCGCGCGGTTGGATGAACCTTGGCGCAGGCTGCCGCAGAGGGTGAGGAGGTGGGGCATGGGCAGGGTCCTTTGCGTGGGTGGTTCGAGGCGGCGGCGGGGGCTTTTGACGCAGCCTGCGGCAGCTGCTACGTCGAATGAAGGAGCGCCTTCAGGCGCATTGTTGTCCCTCGCTGTGCCAGCGGCCCTCGTACGCCAGCTTCAATTCATAAAGATGGTGATCAAGGTCGTTGATCTTGTTGATGGCAGTCATGAGGTCGGCTTCCCCTGTCTTCGCCTCCAAATACAAACCTCGCAAATAGCGATCACTCACGGTTGGAATTTTGCCGGTTTTTTCCCAGATAGCCACCGCTTGGCTGGTGAGCCCGACAATGTCGCCCAAGCGCTCCTGGGACAAGCCCAATTCCTTGCGCAGAAACCGAAATTCGGCGCCTGTCAGCGGTGCCGGTTTTTCTGCCAGTGCCTTGCCTATTGTGTCGTGCAGCCCTTGCACATCGGTGATGCCCAAGGCTTCACCATATGACGTCTGTTTCAGTACGTAGCCGTTGCTCAGCCACACGTTCGGCAAGCCGCTCTCAACGTAGTGGTACATAAATTTACCTCTGCTTTTGAATCGCAGTCACCACGACGAGATACGTCCCGTCCTCGTCAATATCTATCGCGCCCACAACCTGGAGGGGTGACCCTGCCCGGAACCAGGAAAGTGTGAAGCGCCAATCCCCTTTTGGCATGTAGGCCGGCCCTTCAGTGATTTGCCCTTTGGCCAGGCATTCCATGACATCCGGCAAGGTGATCTCGCGCTCGGTCATTCTTTGTCGCGCATGGGCCGTGTACAGGACACGGCCCGAATTCACTGCGATCTGGCGAATCAAGCTGAGCGCGGTCTGTTTCGGAAGCGGGTACGGCAGCGACCTGATCATGGCTTAATCTATAAAAACTATAGGTCGCGCTATGCTAAATGACAACACCCAGCCGTCAATGAATCGATTGTTCGGTTTTGTTTCCCGGCTATGTCCTGGAACACCGGGCACAAAAAAGCCCGCACAAGGCGGGCTTTTCTTCACAAAACTGGTCGGGGAGACAGGATTCGAACCTGCGGCCTTCTCGTCCCGAACGAGACGCGCTACCTGGCTGCGCTACACCCCGATAGACCTGATTCTATTCCAAAATCGGCGCTCGGCAAGTGGGGGCACGCCGGCCAGGCGTGCCCCTGGGGTCAGGCCGTCACAGCTCTTTGACGGTGCGTACCTGATCCTTGTTGATGCGGGTTTCCTTGCCATCCAGCTGCTTGATTTCGTAGAAGCCCGAGTCTTCATCGTATTTGGGCGTGTCCACCGCCTGGATCTCGCGCCCGTCGTTGAGGGTGATGACCGTGGGCGTGGAGCAACCCGCCAGGGTGGCCAGGCCCATTGCCAGGAGCAGAGCGGGAAGGGTCCGTTTAGTCATTGTCTGTTTCTCCAAAGGGGGACGATTGTTCCATGTACAAGGTTTGAGACGGTTGTACCCTGGGTGAGTTCCATTTTTTTGACACTGTCAGGCATCCCCCAGCAGCTGCGGGGTGTTGAGGTTGGCCAGCCGCGGGTCATCGGCCGGGCACTGCAGCGCCTGGGCGCCAAGGGCCAGCATGACCTGGCGCGGGCTGCGCTCGCCGGCCTGCCAGGCCTGCTCGAACACCGCCGCATGGGCCACCGGGATCACGCACAGCAGCGGCTCCCAATGCTCGCCCTGGCGCACCATCAGCGGTTGTTGCGGCTGCGCGAAGGCCAAGCGCAGCATGGCCTGCAACAAGTCGCCGTCAATGCCCGGCACGTCGCAGGGCAGCACCAGCAGGTGGCTGTGGCGGGCGGCGGCCAGCCCTGCGCGAATGCCTGCCAGGGGGCCGGGAAAATCGGCGCTGTCGTCGCCTACCAGGCGGTCGGCGTAGGCGGCGTAAATGGCCTGGTTGCGGTTGCAGGAGATGATCAGGTCGTCGCCCAGGCCGCGCACCCGGGCGTGCAGGTGGGCAATCAGCGGCTGGCCGCGCCAGGGCAGCAAGCCCTTGTCGCGACCGCCCATGCGCTGGCCACGGCCACCGGCCAGCAACAGGACGGAACAGGCGGGCAGGGCAGTGTCGGGCATCGCAGGTCTCGGTCTTCAGATGAGGGCTGCTGTGATATAACACTGCCTATTCCTACACACAACCGGACGAGCCCTGATGAAAGCCAAGGCTGATGTACCTTTTGTGCCGCTCAATATTGCGGTGCTGACTGTCAGTGACACCCGTACCCTGGAAACCGACACCTCCGGGCAAATGTTCGTCGACCGCCTGACCGCCGCCGGCCACCTGCTGGCCGAGCGCGTGCTGCTCAAGGACGACCTGTACAAGATTCGCGCGAAAGTCGCCCACTGGATCGCCGAGGACGTGGTGCAGGTGGTGCTGATCACCGGCGGCACCGGCTTCACCGGCCGCGACAGCACCCCCGAGGCCGTGGCCTGCCTGCTGGACAAGCAGGTGGACGGTTTTGGCGAGCTGTTCCGCCAGATCAGCGTGCCGGACATCGGCACCTCCACCGTGCAATCGCGCGCCCTGGCGGGCCTGGCCAACGGCACCCTGGTGTGCTGCCTGCCGGGCTCCACCAACGCCGTGCGCACCGGTTGGGACGGTATCCTCGCCGAGCAGCTGGACGTGCGCCACCGCCCGTGCAACTTCGTCCCTCACCTCAAGCAGGCCGAGCCCTGCCAGTCCCGTGGCTGAGTTGGGCGCGGCCAAGCCGCTGATGCCGCTGGAGCAGGCGCTGGAGCGCCTGCTGGCCATGGCTGACCAGGCGCCCTTGCGTGAGACCGAGCGCGTGGCCCTGGCCGACGCCGATGGCCGGGTGCTGGCCACCGACCTGGTGTCGACCCTGGACCTGCCGCCCTGGTCCAACAGCGCCATGGACGGCTACGCCCTGCGCCTGGCCGACTGGAGCGGCGAGCCGCTGCCGGTGAGCCAGCGCATCCAGGCCGGGCAGATGCCCACGCCGCTGGCGGCGGGCACCTGCGCGCGCATCTTCACCGGCGCGCCCGTGCCGGCGGGTGCCGACTGCGTGGAAATGCAGGAAAACGCCGAGGTGCTGGACGACGGCCGCGTGCGCTTCACCGAAGCGCTCAGCCAGAACCAGAACATCCGCCCCCAAGGCCAGGAAACCCGCGTCGGCGAGCAGGTGCTGCCGGCCGGCACGCGCCTGGGCCCGATCGAACTGGGCCTGGCGGCGTCCCTGGGCCACGCCGAGCTGGACGTGGTACGGCGCGTGCGCGTGGCGGTGCTGTCCACCGGCGATGAGCTGGTGGATCCCGGCCAGCCGCTGGCACCGGGGCAGATCTACAACAGCAACCGCCGCCTGCTGGTGAGCTGGCTGCAGCGCCTGGGCTGCGAGGTGATCGACGCCGGCATCCTGCCCGACGACCTCGCCCGCACCCGCGCGCGCCTGGCCGAGCTGGGCCAGGCCGAGCTGATCCTGTCCACCGGCGGTGTGTCGGTGGGCGAGGCGGATTTCCTCGGCGTGGCCTTGCGCGAGGAAGGCGAGCTGGCGCTGTGGAAGCTGGCGATCAAGCCGGGCAAGCCGCTGACCTTCGGGCATTTCCGTGGCGTGCCGGTGATCGGCCTGCCAGGCAACCCGGCCTCCACCCTGGTGACCTTTGCGCTGCTGGCGCGGCCGTACCTGTTGCGGCGCATGGGCGTGGCCGACGTCGCGCCGCTGGCGTTCGAGGTGCCGGTGGGCTTTACCTGGGGCAAGCCGGGTAACCGCCGCGAGTACCTGCGCGGGCGCCTGGAGAACGGTCGCGCGGTCATCTACCCCAACCAGAGCTCCGGGGTGCTGCGCAGCGCCGCCTGGGCCGAGGGCCTGGTGGAGGTGCTGGAAGGCCGCACCCTGGCCGAAGGCGACCGCGTGCGCTTCATTCCCCTGAGCGAAGTGCTGGCCTGAATTAATTGTTACCGGCCTCGGCCCCGTGTGCGCTAATCTTCAACACGCTGTACCGCACATCGGGTGCCGTTGTCGGCAGGCTTGGCCTGCACCGCCAATGGCCGCAACAAATGGACTTGGCAATCACGTGGGGATATGGCCATGACGACTTTGAAAGTAGCGTGCGTGGTCCCAACCTACAATGGTCAAAGGGATCTGCAACGTCTGTTGGATTCGCTGGGTAGCCAGACGATTGATTTCGATACCCTGATCGTCGATTCCTCCTCCAGCGACGGCACCACCGAACTTGGGCGCGAATGCGCCGACCATTTCCTGTTGATCCCTAGCCGCGAGTTCAACCACGGTGGCACGCGCCAGCGCATGGTCGAGGAGTTTCCCGGCTATGACGTGTACGTGTTCATGACCCAGGATGCCTACCTCGAAGACCCCCAGGCGCTGGCGCGCATCGTCGCGCCCTTCGCCGATGACAGCGTGGGCGCGGTGTGCGGGCGGCAGCTGGCGCACAAGGACGCCAACCTGTTGTCGGCCCACGCGCGGGCGTTCAACTACCCGGCCAGCTCGCAGCTCAAGAGCATGGCCGACGTCGACCGCCTGGGCATCAAGACCTGTTTCATGTCCAACTCGTTCGCCGCCTACCGCCGCAAGGCGCTGATGCAGGTGGGCGGCTTCCCGCTGCACGTGATCCTCTCGGAAGACATGTACGTGGCCGCGCGCATGCTGGTGGCCGGTTGGAAGATTGCCTATGCCGGGGATGCCTGCTGCCGGCATTCGCACAACTACACCCTGGCCGAGGAGTTCCGCCGCTACTTCGACATCGGCGTGTTCCAGGCCCGCGAACCCTGGATTCGCGAGCAGTTCGGCGGGGCAGGTGGCGAGGGCTTGCGCTACGTGAAGTCAGAGCTCAAGTACCTGGGGGTGCGCCGGTGCTGGCTGTGGCCAGCCTCGTTCCTGCGCAACGGCTTGAAGCTGCTGGCGTACAAGTTCAGCCAGCAGGAAGCACGCTTGCCGGTGAAGTGGAAGAAACGCCTGGGGATGCACAAGCGTTACTGGGACAGCCCTTACGCCTGAGCACGGCGCGACCCGGCCTGCGGCCGGTGCCACGGGGCGCGCCGTGGGTGCTTCAGGCGCGCGCCCAGGGCCGCAGCCACATCCCCAGCCCCACCAGCAGCACCAGCCCGCACACGCAGCTCACGCCCAGTTGCACCCACATGCCCGGCAACGGGTGCACCAGTAGCGCCGCCAGCAGCATCGCCACCGCGCCCAGCAGCCAATGGCTGCGCCACGGCAATTGCCCCAGCAGGGCCTGGCGGCGCATCAGCAGCATCCCGGTCAGCAGCACGCCGCACAGCGCCGCCATGGCAATGCCGATCAGGCCGAAGGCCCACGGCAGCACGCCCAGCAGCACGGCGTTGAGCAGGCTGCCGAGCAGTTCGCAATTGAGCGGCATGCGCGTGTCGCCCGCCGCGTAGGCGTAGCGCGCCAGCAGGGCGTTCCAGGCGCCGAACATCAGCGGTGCGCAGAACCAGGCCAGCAGTTCGGGCAGCGGGCTGCCAGCCGACTGGTTGGGCAGCAGCAGTGCCACCAGCGCCGCCGAGGCGCCGATCAGGCCGGTCACCGCCGGCACGGTCAGCAGGGTGGCGCTGCTCAGGCCCTTGCGCAGCAGGGTCAGGCGTTGCTCGCCGGCGCTGCCGCTCATCAGGCCCAGCAGCACCTGGTTGAGGCTCATCAGGGCAATCAGCGGCAGGTTGATCAGCTTGCGGGCCAGGTTGATCCAGGTCACCGAACCTTCGCCCAGCAGCGACGCCACCATGCGCTCCAGCAGTGCCAGGCCCTGGCTGGCGAGGTTGCTGCTCAGCAGCGGGCCGATGCGTTGCAGCAGCTCCTTCACCGCCCCTGGCGCCTGTTCACGCTGCCACGGCCGCCAGCCGTTGCGCAGCAGCGACGGCGTGAGCACCGCCGGCATCAGCCAGCTCCCCAGCACGCAGGCGCAGGCCATGCCGGTGGTGGTGGCGTCGTGGCGCAGGATGGCCAGGTACAGCACCGGCGGCAGGTTGAACAGCAGCGACCCCAGGCCGGCCAGCACGAACCGCGAGCGCGCCTGCAGCGGCACGCAGAACAGCGCATGCAGCAGGAAGCCCGGCGCGCACCAGGCCAGCCAGTGCAGGGAACCCGCGGCGCGGGCGTAGCCGTCGCTGTCCAGGCCCGGGCCGATGGCGCGTACCAGCAGCGGCGCGGCCAGGCTCAGCAGCAGCGCCAGCAACAGGCCCAGCAATAGAATGCGTGGCACCAGCGCGCCCAGCCAGGCGCGCTGGCCGTCGCTGTCGCGCTGCTGGAACAGCGGCAGCGCAGCGGCGCTCAGCAGCCCGGCCGCCAGCGCCATGCGCAGGGCCTCGGGCAGGAACAGCGAAACCAGGAAGGCGTCACTCTGCCCGCCCGCGCCCCAGGACGCCACCAGCAGCCATTCGCGGGCAAAGCCCGCGGCCAGGCCGGTCAGCGTCGCCAGGGTCAGCCACAGCGTCGATCCGAACATGGCAGGCCTCAGTGGAACAGGGTGAACAGGCCTTTGCCGCCCACCTTGTAGTTGAGGTTGCGGCAGCGCTCGCCCTTCACCTCGGCGTTGGGCCCGCCGACGATGGCATAGGGCGGCACCGGCTTGCTGACCACGGTGTTGCCACCGACGATCGCGCCCTCGCCGACGTGCGCGCCAAACGACAGCAGCGCGCGGGTGGCGATCCAGGCGTAGTCCTCGATGTACACCGGCCCGCCCACGGCCCAGAACTCGGGCGCCTGGGTGTCATGGCCACCGGCGATGATCAGCACGTGGGAGGCGATGGTCACGTGGTCGCCGATGATCAGCCCGCCGCGGGCGTCGAGCTGGCAGTGCCAGCCCACGGTGGTGTCATCGCCGATGCGCAGGCTGTCGACACCCAGCACCTCGGTGTTGCGCCACACCGAGGAGCCCTTGCCGATCTTCGCCCCGCCCAGGCGCAGCCAGGCCAGGCGCAAGGTGTGGCTGGGAATCTTGCAGATGAGGATGTTGTAGGCCTGTTCCCAGGCCCGCAGCCAGCGGTCGCGCAGGGTCGCCCAGTTCTTGCCGTACAAGGGGATTAGCGCGCCTTTCAGCTCGCGGCCCAGCAGGGCGTAGAAGCGTCGCGCCAGGGGGTGTTCGATGCGCGGTTCGATGTTCACGTAGCTGATGAAGGTGAGAATGTTGCCCTTGAGTGGTTGTTCGAAGATCACTTCGTTGGCCAGCATCCATTCGTAGGCGCTTTCCAGTTCTTCCAGGCTCACACCCATCTTGATGGCGTATTCGGGCAGTGCCTGCCGCAGATTATGGGAGTGAAGTAGACGATGTCTCATAGGCGGCTTCCAACAGGGACTGAAGTAGTGGCAGGTGCGGCGCGCAGCCGCTGGGCCTCGTGCAGGTTGAGACCCAACAACAGCCAGAACAGTGCGACCAGCACCATGGTGAAACTGAAATAGTGGTCGAACAGGCCGCTGACCAGCGCCGCCAGCAGGCCCACCAGGGTGCCCAGCCAGATGGCGTTGTCATGGGTCAGCACCAGGGTCTTGGTGGTGGGGCCGCTGGCGCGCCACCAACTGCGCACCACCAGCAGGAACATCACCAGGCCGATGACCCCCACCTTGTAGATGTAGTTGAGGTACAGGTTGGAGATACCCCACAGCGTGGTGCCTGGCACCGGCGGGTCGACCTTGAAGCCGATGCCCAGCGGGTACATGGCCATGGCGCGGGGGAAGTTCGAGTATTCGTCGAAGCGCACCGAGGTACTGGCGTCATTGCTGGAGAACAGGTCCAGCACGCGGTCCTGCAACGGCGGGTAGAACATCAGCAGCAGTGCCGCACCCACCAGGCCCACCATCAAGGCGCGGCCGGTGTAGGGCAGGCGCTTGCGCGCCAGCCACATCAGCACCAGCACCAGGCTCACCAGGGCACCCCGCGAACCGGTCAGCAGCAGGCCGAACATGCCCAGCAGGGTCACCGCAATGCCCAGGGCGCGCGGCCAGCCCTTGCGGGTCAGGCCGAAGCAGGCGGCCAGCGGCACCAGCAGGGCCATGGCGCCACCGGTGATGTTGGGGTGCGTCCAGCCCGAGGCCATGCGGCTGCTGAGGCCGGCCAGGCCTTCGCTCAGCTGGTCGATGGAGCCATAGCCCAGCTTGCCGAGAATGTCGGTGAGGGTGGCCGGGGTGCTGTCCTTGAGGTACACCGGGATCGCCAGCAGCAACAGGAACAGGGTGCCCAGCAGCAGGCCGATGACCAGTTGCTCACGCTTTTCCTGGGTGTCCAGCAGCCGCGGCACCAGGAACAGCGTCGACAGGTTGAACAGCCAGCGCACCCAGTTCACCGGGCCATTGCCGGCGGCATCGATGACAATCTGGCCGACCACGAACGGCAGGGCAGTGAACAGCATGAACGCCACCACCATGCGCTCGGTGTGCAGCAGCTTCGGCGCCCGGTGCATCTGGCCGAACAGGTGCTGGGCCATGACGCTGGCCCACACCAGCATGATCAGCGCTTCCGACACCGTGGTGCGAATGCCGACGTTGACCGTGGTATAGGGCAGGAAGGTGGCGATCACGGCAAACAACAGCAGGCCCCACAGGGGCTTGCGAATAACGGTGACGATGGCGGCGATGCCTATCATCACCGCCAGCACCTTGGGCGCGGGCAACAGCCAGGCCAGCACGCCGAAGGTAATGCTGGTGATCAGCGCGAGCGGAAAGGCCAGTGGCATCAGCGCAGCTCCCCGAGCAATTCATCGAAGCGTTGGCGGTAGGCCTGCTCGCCGTAGCCGTCGGCCCAGGCCTTGAGCGGGGCGCTGTCGACCGGATGGTCTAGGGCCAGTTCCTTCATCAGTTCCACCAGCGCGCCGGTGTCGGTGGGCGAGAAGCGCGGGCTGTCGGGCGGGGTGATCTCGTCCAGCGCCGAGCCGTTGGCCACGGCCACCGGGGTGCCCTGGGCCAGCGCCTCGATCACCGGCAGGCCGAAGCCTTCGGCGTAGGACGGTTGCCACAGCCGCGACGCGCCAGCGTACAGGGCGTGCAGCTGGGCGTCGCTGATGCCGCTGACAAAGTGCATGCCGTGCAAATGTTGCTGGGCCACCTGCAGGTGCTCGCGGGCGCCTACCAGCACCAGCTCGGGCACCTCGGGGTTCTGCTGGCGCGCCTGCTGCCAGGCGGCCACGAACCAGGGAATGTTCTTGCGCGGCTCGCGCGTGCCCACCACCAGCCAATAGCGCGGCGGCAGCTGCAGGTCGCTGATGTCGGCCAGGGCGTCGGTGTAGGGCAGCACCAGGTTGGGCAGCACGCGGGTCTTGTCGCGGGCCTGGGGGAACAGCTTTGCCACCTCGTCTGCGGTGTACTGCGACGGCACCCAGATGCGGTCGGCGACCTTCACCGACCAGCCGATCGACAGCTTGTCGGTGTAGCCATAGACCCGCGCCTTGAGCTGCGAGCCGTGGGCGTTGGTCAGGGTCAGCTGGAACAGGTCGTGCAACTGCAGGATGTACTTCATGCCCTCGGGCTTGCGCGCCAGTGGCAGGCCCATGTTGAAGTTGGCGATGTAGGTGTCCACCCCGGCTTCGCGCAGGGAACCGGGCAGGAAGCCGGCCTCGAACTTGAGCCGCAGCGGCAACCGGTGCACCCCGGCCAGCGGGGCGCCCCAGCGCGGGCAGTGGGCCTTGCGACGGATGAGGTGGTCCTCGGGGGCTACGCTGAACAACTGCAACTGCACGTCCGGGTTGGCCCGCAGCGCCTGCTCCAGGGCCAGGGTCTGGCGGCCGATGCCGCTGTTGGGGTAACTGGTGGCCGGGCGATAATCCAGTCCTATGCGCATACGCTGGTGTCTTCCATAGGTTGCAAAAGCCGTGAATAGACGTCTTCAAGCTGGGCCGCGGCGACGGCCCAGTCGTGATGGCCGCGCACGTAGCGGCGCGCGGCTTCGGAGAGTTGTTGCAGGCGGGCCGGGTCGCGCACGGCGTCGGCCAGCAGCTGGGCCAGGCCTTCGGCGGTTTCGCTGCCCAGGTAGTCCTGGCCATTGCTGACCGCCAGGCCCGACACGCCCTGGCCCGTAGTCACTACCGGCAGGCCGGCGGCCATGGCCTCCAGCACCTTGAGCTTGGAGCCGCCGCCCTGGCGCAGGGGCGCGAAGAACACCGCGGTCTGCTCCTGCAGCGCGCGCAGGTCGGGCACGAAACCCTGGAACTCCACCCGCGGGTCGGGCCAGCGCTGGCGCCACTGGGCGGGCAGGGCGAAGCCGCACACCGCCAGGCGCACCTCGGGGTTCAGCGCCCACACCTTGGGCATGATTTCATCCAGCGCCCATTCCACCGCATCCAGGTTGGGGCTGTACTCGTAGTTGCCGATGAACAGCAGGCGCTGGCTGTCGAAGGCCGGGCGCACCGTGGCGTAATGCGGGCAGTCCACGCCGTTGACCACCACCGACGCCTGGCGCTGGAACAGCACCTGCATCTGCCGGGCATCCGCCTCGGTCACCGCCACCAGCTGTGCGGCCTGGCTGAACACGCGTTGCTCCCAGCGCCGGTAGCGCCACTGGTCGTAGGCAGTGAACGGCTTCATCCAGCCGGGCAGGCGGTCATAGCTGGCCGCGCCCAGGGCCGACTCGATGTTGTGCTCGGTGAGCAGGAACGGCTGGCCGTGGCGTTGCAGCGCTCGTTCGTAGGGCTGGAAGCTGTAGCTGTGCTCGATCTGCACCACGTCCCACGGGGTGGCCAGCAACTGGTCGAAATAGCGTTCCAGCTCCGGTGCCAGGCCGTTGATGCTGGCCAGCATCGGGTAAGGCGCCGCCAGCACCGCCAGCAGGGTCTTGAGGCTGCGCAGGGGCCGACGCGGCAACACGATCAACTGCTCCAGGAACGGCTCCAGGGCGTTGCGCGTGGCCTGGTCGACCTCGGTCTTGGATTGCACCAGCAGCGTGATTCGGTGCCCGCGCGCCGCCAGGCTGCGCAACAGGTGGTACTGACGGGTCTTGCCGCCGCTGGTGGTAGGCCAGGGCAAATACGGCAGTGTCCATAAAATGCGCATTCAATCGTCCTTGTTACCAGACCAGCATTTGCAGGCTGGTCTTGAGCGGAACACTGATGCCCTGGGCGTTGGCCAGGGTGGTGCTGGTGCCCTGCAGCGGGTCGAACAGCGTCGCCGAGGTCACCGAAGGCAGGCTGACCGAGGTGCCCGAGGCGCTCCAGAACAGCCATAGATGAGTGCCGTCGGCGCGGGTCCAGGCCACGTTGAACAGGTCGCCCGGGCCGTTGGTGTAGGCGGGTGGGTCCGCCGGTTCCAGGCGCGCGCCGGTCACCCCGAGGAAATTCTTCAGGGCGGTGTAGACCGGCTTGGGGTTGCCGTTCAGGTCAACCAGGCCGTAGTACTGGTCGCGGGCCGAGGCGCGCGCGTCCAGGTCATTGAGATTGAACAGGAAGATGCGCTGGTAGTCCATGGCGCTCATCAACGCCAGGCGGCGCAGGGTGTAGTCGGCCTGGCCGTCGACGCCGATCACCGCCTGCATTTCCACCGGGCCTGCGTAGCTGGACCAGCCCCACTCGGTGGCCCACACCTGGGTCACGCCCTTGGCGTGCAGGGCGCTGTTGATGTAGTTGCCGCGCTGGATGAAGTCCTTGGCGGTGGTGTCGTCGCCCTCGGGGTATTCGGAGTAGGGGTGGTAGGCGGCGACGATATTGCTGGTGGGCAGGCCCTGGGTCAGCAGGTCGGCCAGCATCAGGCCGTCGGTGCTGCGCATCTGGCTGTAGTAGGCCATGCCGGCGGTGGCCACGGGCTTGTCGGGGATGGCCTTGCGAATGGCGGTGGCCGTGCTGAACAGCAGGTTGCCGTAGGCGGTGGGGTCTTCCTTGGGCAGCCAGACGATATTGGGCTCGTTCCACACCTGCCAGGTGTTCACCTGCGGGTAGCGCTTGGCGAGCATGGTCATGCGGTCGGCGAAGATGCTGTAGTCGGTGGGCGGGTACTGGTCGGTGCTGGCGGCGCCGCTGGGGGCGCTGCTGTCGAACGTTGCCGAGCCCACCATGTAGGCGAGGATGTTGTACTTGTGCTGGGCCATGGCAGTCATGGCACCGTCCAGGGCGGTGAGGTCGAAGTTGCCCTGGGTGGGCTCGATGATCGGCCAATGGATGGTCAGGCGCACCCAGGTCAGGCCCAGGGCGTCGAGCGCGGCCATCTGCTTCTGGTAGACCGAGGGGTCAAAATATTCGAACTGGGCGTTGACGCCCAGGAAGTCACTCCATGTGACCGCTCGCGGACCCTTGAGGCTGATGTCAGCCTCGGCCTTGTCGCTCCAGGGCAGGGTGCTGAACGCCACGGCGGCGCACAGCAGGACGGGTATCCATACGATTGGCTTCTTCCACATGATCAGCGGCCTCCACAGGCGTCCTCGAACATTTGCACAAAACGCCCGGCCGTGAGTGGCCAGGTACGTTGGCTGCCGATCAGACTGGCGTGCTCGGCCCAGCGAATGGCCAGCTCGGGAGCAGCGCACAGGTGACTCAATTCTGCGGCCAGGGCCGGTACATTGCCCTGGGGGAAGATGACGCCGTTGTCGTGGGCCACTTCCTCGGCGAACGAGCGGGCGTCGGAGGTAATGGCCCCGCGCCCGCACGCGACCGCCCAGGACAGCGCGCCACTGGTGCCGCGCAGGTTGCCCAGCAGCTTGAGCTTGCTGGACTCGCGGTAGGGCAGCACCATCACGTGATGGGCCTGGATGACCGCCGGGATGTCCGCGGCGGGCAGGTCCAGGCCCCACTCGATGTTGTCGTTGAGTTGCAGCTGGCTGATGCGCTGGCGCAGCTGGTCCAGGTAGCTGCCCGACGGCCCGAAGGCCATTTCCGGTTCGCTGCCACCGGCCAGGGTCAGGCGGATGCGCTCGCGCAGCGCCGGTTGCTGGCTGAACGTCAGGGCCAGGGCGTCGAGCAGGTCCTCGATGCCCTTGCCACGGTAAATGAAACCGAAGTACAGCAGGCGCAGGGGCTCCAGCGGTGGCAGCGGCGCCGGTGGAATGACCAGGTTGCCGTGGGGGATCACCACCATCTGTTCGGTCGCAAGGCCCATGCGTTGTTTCAGGCACTGGCTACCCGACTGGGTCAGGGTCACCAGGCGCGTGAGGCTGCGCGCCAGCAGGCGTTCCTCGCGCAGGCACAAGGGGTCGGCCAGCACCGTGGCCACCTGCGGCAACGGGTTGGGCATGCCCGCCACCATCGACAGCGGCCAGGGCAGCTGTTCGCGGCGCCATACCAGGCGCTCGGGGTCGTGCACGGTGGCGGTCAGCGGCAGGCGCGGGAAGCGCTGGCGCAGGGTCCGCAGGCCGTTGAACTCGGCCAGGCGGCCACCACCGATCTCGGCGTGCACCAGGTCGATGCCCTTCCAGTCAAACGCCTGCAGCGCCTCCTGGGTGCGCTGCACGTCGTTGCCCAGGCCCGCCAGCGGTGTGCTGACGGTCACGCCCCGTTGCTCCAGGGCGTGCTTGAGGTGCCCGGCGTAGTCGGCGATGCCGTTCTGTTCCGGTGGCAGGGGGGCCAGCAGGGCAATATGCATCAGGCATGGCTCCGGATGCGGGTCATGAAGTTCAGCACCTTGGCCGGGATCTCGAAGCGGCGGCGGTTGATGATGATGCCGTCCACGTGCTTGAACGCGGTATTGAGGATCGACACGGCGTTCTCCAGCACCGGCACGGTGGTCTTCTCGGCTTCCACGATCAGCGCGATCAGGTCGGCTTCACGCAAGGTCACGAAGGCCTCCTGGTTGGAGAAGAACCCGGCGGCGTCCAGCAGCACGATTTCGCCCGGTTGCGCGCTGGCCTCACCGTTGACACGGACCTTGTGGCCGCGGTCTTCCAGCAGCTTGCGCAGGTGCTCGATGACGAAGCTCACGCCTTCGCCCTTGCGCGCCGAGGTCAGGCCGATGCTCAGGCCGCTGAGTGCCACTTGCTTGAGCGGCAGCACGCCGTACAGGCGGTACATGCTGGCGGTGAAGGCGCTGATGCGCTGGGCGTCCTGGCCGCTGATGTCCTGCAGGCTGGTCCACACCTTGATGCCGAAGCGTTCCTCGATCTTGTCGCCGTCGTGGATGCGCTGGTCCAGCAGGTAGAAGAAGTACAGCGCCAGCAGGCCCACAGCCAGGCTGATCGGGATGGCGAACAGCAGCATCAGCAGGCTTTTCGGGAACACGCGGCTAGGGTTGAGGGTGGCCTGCTCGATCACCGCGATGTTGCTGATCTGGCTGGCGTCCAGTTCACGGTCGATGCGGGCTTTTTCCAGGCTGTCGCTGTACAGCGCGAAGCTCTTCTCGGCGGCGTCCAGTTCAAGTTGCAACTGCGACAGTTCCGGCTCCAGGCCCACGGCCTGGGTGCGGTCGGCTTCCAGCTTGGCCAGCTGGGTCTCCTGCTGGGCGGCCTGGGATTTCAGGCGGCTGAGGCTGGCGGCCTGGTCGGCGTAGCTGTTCTGCAGGCGGGTGTAGATGGGGTTGGGTGCCATGTTCTGCGAGCGCTGCACGGTGGCGTTCTCGCCGTTCATCAGCGCTTGCAGGTTGGCGATGGCGGTGTTGATCGCACGGACCGGCGGGGCGTCATCCTTGAAGGTGCGCAGCAGTTCCTGTTTCTCGATCTGCTTGGTGTTGATGCGCTGGCTCAGGTCCTCGCGGTCGGGGTTGCGGGCGATCTCGCGGGCAATGCTGATTTCCTTGGGAATGCCGTTCATCTGTTGCTTCAGCACGTCCAGCCCGGCCTGGGTGGAGGCAATGGAGCGCAGGGTGTTCAGGCGTTCGCCCTTGAGGTCGTTGAGGTTGCGCGACACATCGTTCAGGCGCTCGGTGATGCTCACCGCGCCGAGTTTGTCGAGCAGGGTCTGGATGCGTTTCTTGGTGTCCAGAATGCGCTGCTGGGTGGCCTTGCTCTCGCCTTCATAGAAGGAATAGAGGCTTTTGCGGCCCAGGGTGCGGGTACGCTCTTCCTGATACTTGTCGAGCCAGTTCTTCACCACGGTCTGCGCCACTTGCGGGTCGCTCCAGGTGAAGCTGACCTCCATCACCGAGGAACCGGTGGCGTGGGTCACGGTAAAGTTCTTCTCCAGCTGGGTCGCCAGGCGCTCCACGGGGGTCTGCTTCTCTACCAGGCCCAGGGCCTGGAGGAAGCCGCGGCCGATGTCGGCCAGGCTCTGCACCGCGCCTTTCACGGCATACTTGATGCTGGCTACCACGCCTTCCTGGTGCGGCTGGCGCGCCTGGTCATCCAGGTACTGCTCGGCCACCAGGCGGGTGATCGGGCGGCCGGTGAGCATGCGCTCCTCGTCGGCCACCGGGTCGCGCTGCAGCGGGATCACGGCGGTCTGGCGGTCGCTCATCTCGATGGGCAGGGTGCTGTCGCGGCCGGGCTTGACCAGCAGCAGCGCGGTGGATTCATAGCGGTTGGGAAGCAGGAAGGCACCCAGCAGAATGACCACGAAGGTCACCGCCACGGTGATTTTCACTTCCCGCTTGAAGATAAAGAACAGCCGCAGCAAATCGCGGAAGGAACGGATATTGATCATGTCTGTTGTCCTTGGCGATTAGCTTCAGTTGGAGGAGTTGTAGTTGCGCAGGTCATACGTCACGCCAAGGCCGATGGACTTGGTGAACGGGATGAGCTGGTTCAAATACAGGTCCACCCACTCGATGCCGTTGCCCACGTGGGACTTGGGCACGAACACCACGTCGCCGCGCTGCAGCCATACGGGCGGGCGGTCGTTGTTGGCATACAGGGAACTGGCGTAGTCGAAGAAGTACGTCTTGTACTTGCCGTCGGGCTCCTGGCGCATCAGCGCGACGTTGCCGCTGTCGGCCACCGACAGCACGCCACCGGCGCCGACGATGGCCTGGTCGAGGGTGGTGGCGACGTTCACCGACAGGTTGGCCGGGTTGCGCACCGCGCCACCGACGAACACCGTGTTGCCCGGCGCAGCGTTGATGTTGATGGTCAGCGAGGTCTCGCGGTAGATGTTCTCCAGCTTGACCTCCAGCACCTTGGTCAGCTCTTCGGTGGACAGGCCGACCGCCTTGACCTGGCCCACGTAGGGGTAGGCGAAGGTGCCGTCGTTCTGCACGGTGAACAGCGTCAGTTCATAGATGGTGTTGGCGGTGAACGCCGAAATCGACGGCGCCTCGCCAGTGTTGCGCACAATCCTCAAGGTGTCGCCCGGGCGGATGCGCTGGGGTGGCAGGGGTTTGCCGGCCAGTGCGTCGCCGGCCTGGTGAGCTGCTTTCAGCACGTCGTTACTGGGCAATGAAACCTTAGCCTGATTGCTGCATGCGGCGAGCATGACAATACTTAATATGAGCAACACTTTTTTCATTGGTCAGTCTTCCTGTGGTGCATGAAATACAGCTCCCTGGCGAATCCGGGTCGGTGCAGCGTTAGAGGTCAAGGGTCAGGCTTTGGGTGCTTCCGGCACGCGGCCGTAGATGTCGGTGAAGCGCACGATGTCGTCCTCGCCCAGGTACTCGCCGCTTTGTACTTCAATCATCACCAGGTCGATGACCCCGGGGTTGACCAGGCGGTGGGTGTGGCCAGGCTTGATAAACGTCGATTCGTTGGTGTCGAGCAGGAACTCGCGCTCGCCATTGGTCACGCGGGCCATGCCGCTGACCACGATCCAGTGCTCGCTGCGGTGGTGGTGCATCTGCAGTGACAGCGAGGCGTTGGGGCGGACCACGATGCGCTTGATCTTGAAGCGCTTGCCTTCCTCCAGCACCGTGTAGGTGCCCCACGGGCGGGTGACGGTGCGGTGCAGGCGGTAGGCGTCGTGGCCCTGGCGCTTGAGTTCCTGGGCGATGAACTTGACCTCCTGGCTGCGCGCGGCGTCGGCGATCAGCAAGGCGTCGGGGGTGTCGATGACGATCAGGTTGTCCAAGCCCACGCCGCCCACCAGGCGCTTGGGCGAGTCGATGTAGCAGTTGTGCACGTCGTGCAGCACGGTCTCGCCGTTGCACTGGTTGCCGTTGGTGTCTGCCGGGCTCAATTCGCGCACCGCTTCCCACGAGCCGATGTCGCTCCAGCCCAGGTTGCAGGGGATGACCGCGACCTTCTGCGAGCGCTCCATGATGGCGTAGTCCACGGAAATGTCCGGGGCGTTGGCGAAGGCGCCGCTGTCCAGTTCCACCTGCAGTTCGCGGTTGCCGTCCTTGCGGTGGCTGGCGGCCAGGCAGGTGTTGACCGCCTCCAGCACGTCCGGGGCGTGGGCCTGGAACTCGCGCAGAATGGCGTCGACGCGCATGCAGAACATGCCGGCGTTCCACAGGTGCAGGCCGCCCTTGAGGTATTCCTGGGCGGTGGCGGCGTTGGGTTTCTCGACGAAGCGCGCCACCTGGAAACCACCTTCGGTCAAGGCCTGGCCCTTCTCGATGTAGCCGAAGCCGGTTTCGGCGCGGGTGGGGATGATGCCGAAGGTCACCAGCCAACCTTGGTCGGCCAGGCTGCGCGCGGCCTCCACGGCCTGGGTGAATGCCGCCACGTCGGTGATCAATTGGTCTGCGGGCAGCACCAGCAGCTGCGCGTCCTCGCCGTACAGGCGCGCGGTGTGCAGGGCCGCCGCGGCAATGGCCGGGGCGGTATTGCGACCGAACGGTTCAAGAATGAAATCCAGCCCCGCGCGACCCTTGTTCAGCAGGCGGTAGTCGTCCACGGTGCGGAAGAACACCTCGCGGTTGGTCACCGTCAGCAGGCGGTCGACGCCGGGCAGGCCGGCGGCGCGCAGGAAGGTTTTCTGCAGCAGGCTCTCGCCATCCGGCAGGCGCATGAAAGGCTTGGGCATCGCTTCGCGGGATACCGGCCACAGGCGGGTGCCAGCACCGCCGGCGATAATGCAGGGAATGAGCGTGCCCATTTCAATAAACCTCGCGCGTCAGGAGCACTGCCGGAACAGTGCGGAAGAGGATGTAGAGGTCGAACCACACGGACCAGTTCTCGATGTACTCGAGGTCGAACTCCACGCGTTTCTCGATCTTTTCCAGGGTGTCGGTCTCGCCGCGGTAGCCGTTGATCTGCGCAAGGCCGGTGATGCCCGGCTTGACCCGATGGCGGGAGGTGTATTCCTTCACCGCCTCTTCGAAGAGGATGCCGGCGGCCTTGGTGGCCGTGGCGTGGGGGCGCGGGCCGACCATCGACATGCTGCCGCCGAACACGTTGAACAACTGGGGCAGCTCATCCAGGCTGGTCTTGCGGATGAAGCGGCCTACCCGGGTAATGCGCGAGTCACCGCGCACGGTCTGCTTCTCGGCGTTGGCATCGGCCTGGTGCTGGTGCATGGAGCGGAACTTGTACACCTCGATCAGGCGGTTGTTGTAGCCGTAGCGCTTCTGCTTGAACAGCACCGGGCCTGGGGAGTCGAGCTTGATGGCCAGCGCCACCAGCAGCATGATCGGCGACAGCGCCACCAGCGCCAGGCTGGAGATGAGCATGTCTTCCAGGCGCTTGAAGAACGGCGACCAGCCACGCAACGGCACTTCGGAGGCGTTGAACATCGGCAGGTTGGCGACTTCGGTGATGCGGTTGTGCGAGTGGCGGAAGGCGACCATGTCCGGCACCAGCAGCACGTTCACCGGCAGCCGGCGCAATTCGCGAATGATGTAGTCCATGCGGTTTTCCGCCGACCAGGGGATGGCCACCAGCACCTGGGTGACCTTCTCGTCGCGGATCAGTTGCTCCAGCTCCTGGCTGTTGCCCAGCAGGGGCAGGTTGACCAGGGTCTTGGGCAGCCGGGCGATGCGGTCGTCGATGAAACCCACCACGCCGGAGCGGATGTCCTGGTGCTGCAGCAGGTACTCGGCCAGGCGCTGGCCGTTTTCGGTGGCGCCCAGGATCACCGCGTTCTGCAGGAACACCCCGCGCACCATCAGTTGCTGGAACAGGGTGAGGATGATCATCCGTTCGATGCCGAACAGGATGAAGGTGCCGATGAACCAGATCGCCAGCTGCAGGTTGCTGATGAAATCGAACAGCGACAGCGCCCGGTGCATGAACAGCAACAGGCAGAACGCCGACGCCCAGGCGTAGAAGGTGGTCTGGAAGCGCAGGCGGTTGCTGAAGATCGATTCGGCGTACACCCCCAGCGCCTGGAAGATCAGCACGCTGAGAAAACCGAAGAACACCAGCACGGCCAGGTCGTCCTTCACGGCGCCGGGCTTGATGTTCGAATCGATCATCAAGATCAGCAAGCCAGGGGCGATGGCGGTAAGCCCGTGGACCAGGCGGATAGCGAACAGGAAATACTCGACCATACTGGGCCGAGTCATCAGCAGACTGTCCACGGGTTGCAAGCGCATAAATCCCTTCCCTCCAGACCATTGGTGATCCAAGGCCGACAACAAGAATTGCGGCAGTTCCATTGTGTACGTTGGGTGTTACCGTTTGTTGCTGACTCCGTCCCTGGTGGCAATTTTTTGTCGTTTTATTATTGGCGGGGGTTTTTGCGTCAGTTTTCCGTTACAAATATTAATTTACGATTGAATGGCCCTCGAAGGCAATCTTTCCGATGGCACTTTGAAACCTGAGTAAAGTCCATGAAACACCGCCTTGCGAATCAAAAACGCGCAAAGCGCCAAAAAAATATGCAATCGCCGATGATCTGTATGGCTTTTTTTGACGGTGGTGTGGTCGAAACGCTTCAGGGGGCGGTTCTAGACGGGGAAACGGCATGGCAGCGCGCAAGGCATTTTTGATTCTGCACGGCAAGCAGGCCCTCAACGAGGACGTGCGGCGCGCCGTGGAAGCCCAGCGGGCGGCAGGCGTCGAGCTGGCGGTAAGGCTGACCTGGGAGGCGGGGGATGCCCAGCGCCTGGTGGCGGAAGCGCTGGCGGCCGGTTACCCGCACATCATCGCCGGGGGCGGTGACGGTACCCTGCGCGATATCGCCGAGGCCATGGCCCTGGCGGGCACTGACGCCAGCCTGGTGCTGATGCCCCTGGGCACCGCCAACGATTTTGCCCGTGCCGCCGGCGTGCCGCTGGACTGTGCCGGGGCGCTGGCGCTGCTGGATGCACCGGCCCGGCCGGTGGACCTGGGCGAGGTAGGCGGGCAGTTGTTCCTGAACATGGCCACCGGAGGGTTCGGCAGCCAGGTGACGGCCAACACCTCCGACGACCTGAAAAAAGTGCTGGGTGGTGCGGCCTACCTGTTCACCGGCTTGTCGCGCTTCGCCGAGCTGCGCCCGGCCTACGGCTGCCTGCGCGGGCCAGACTTCGAGTGGGAAGGGCAGTTGCTGGCGCTGGGCATCGGCAATGGCCGGCAGGCGGGTGGTGGCCATGTGCTGTGCCCCGAGGCGGTGGCGGATGACGGGCTGCTGGACATCAGCATCCTGCCGGCGCCCACCGAGGTGTTCAGCACCTTGAAGGATTTGCTCGCTGGTGGGCTCGGAGTGGATAACCTGTTCGTTCGGGTGCGCCTGCCGTGGGTGGAGATCCACAGTGCCGAGGGCCTGGACATCAACCTCGACGGCGAGCCGCTGACGGGCGACAGCCTGCGTTTCAGCGCCCGGCCTGGCGCCCTGAAGGTGCATCTGCCGGCGAATTCACCGCTGTTGTCGCGCGGGCGCCCGTGACGCGGCCTGCGGCCGCTGCTACATCACTCCCTGCGTAGCAGCGGCCGCAGGCTGCGTCAGGAGTTCCGCAATGCCGGCGCAATCATCAATCGTCGAGGCTGATGATGCGCTCGCGCACGGCGAACAGCACCAGGCCCGCCACGTCGAAGATCTGCAGGCGCTTCATGATCTGCGAGCGGTGGGTTTCCACGGTCTTCACGCTCAGCCCCAGGCCGGTGGCGATCTCGCGGGTGGACTTGCCGCGCACGATCAGCCGCAGGATCTCCAGCTGGCGCGGGGTGAGGTTGTGGTTGTCGGCCTGTTCCGGGCGGCTGCTCTGCGCGCGGATCAGCGCCTGGTTGATCACCGTGTGGGCGATGGCCGGGCTCAGGTAACGCTCGTTGCTGCGCAGGGCGTCCAGCGCCTGGCCCAGCTCGACGGCCGTGGTGTCCTTGAGCAGGTAACCATGGGCGCCCATCTCCAGCGCCTGCATGATCATTTCCGGGTCGGTATGCATGGACAGGATCAGTACCTTGCTGCGCGCCCGGGTGGCCTGCAGCCGGCCCAGGGCTTCCAGCCCGCCGGTGTCACGCATGGACAGGTCGAGCAGGACGATGTCCGGGTCCAGCCGGCGCACCATGTCCACCAGTTGTGCACCATCGCTGGCCTCGCCCACCACCGCGTAACCGGGAATATCCGACACCAGGGCGCGCACGCCCGCCCTGATCAGGGAATGATCGTCCACCAGCAATAATTTGCAGATCATAGGCCTTTGCCGAGTTTGGCTCGTTGCAGGGCGCGCGGCGCCCAGGGGAAGAGTGCTTCAAGTTGGGTGCCCTGGCCGGGCTGGCTATTGACCTTCAGCCAGCCGCCAATCAGCGTGGCGCGCTCCTGCATGCCCGACATGCCCCGCAGGCCATGGCTGGCCGGGTCGCTGACGGGGGTGAAGCCCACGCCGTCATCGCTGACATACAGGTGCAGGCCTTCGGGGGTGCGTTGCAGGCGCACCAGCAGGTTGGTCGCCCGGGCATGGCGCAGCAGGTTGGTCACCGCTTCCTGGGTAATGCGGAAGGCGGCCACCGCCATCTCCTCGGGGATGCCGGTCATGGCCTGGTGGCATTCCAGGGTCCAGTTCACCTGGGTGTTTTCCAGGGTGCGCAGCAGGTGCCCGCGCAGGCTGGCTTCCAGGCCCAGGCTGGTGAGCTGGCGCGGGTTGAGGATGGCGGACACGTCGCGGACCTTGGTCAGGGTCTCGTCGATGGTCTCGCGCAGCGTTGTGAAGCCTTCTTCCAGGTCGTTGGGCAGGCGTCTTTGCAGCCAGTCTGATTGCATCTTGGCCGCAGTCAGCAGCTGGCCGATGTCATCGTGCAGTTCCCGGCTCAGGCGGTGCCGTTCGTTTTCCTGCACCTGCAACAGGTGGTCGGCGAGTTCCTGGGGCTTGAAGGCGATGGACTTCTGCGCGTTGCGATGCTGCACCCATACGCTGAGCATGGCGGCGATGTTGATGGCCAGCAGCCCCGCGGGAACCGTGCCTTGGGTGGCGAATATCCAGGCGTTGCCCAACAGCGAGCCCAGGCACAGCAATACCGTCAACCAGCGCATGTGTTGCACGCCCATTGGCCACGATGTGTATTTTCTGAAACTGGCGTACATAGAAAACGGAGCCAAGAAAAAGTCGCTGCTGAGAACCGGTTAAGGCGTTGTTGAAAGCCGTTTCCAAGGCTCCATGCTCTAGATGTAGCGCCGTGGGCGAAAGATGCAAATGAATAGAACATATCGCCCGATTCCCGATGACACCTTGCAAGTGTCAGGTGGTCAGGGCATCCGGTCCGTGGGGGGAATAGGTCTGCCATGGTATCACTTCATCAACAGTTGGTCGCCTGTTCAGCAATATATGCCTGAACGGTCAGGTTTATTTTCGGCGTTAACAGTTATCTCGCGAGCGCAATCACATCGCCATCATTGGGGGCGGCTGGAGTACGGTTGTCATCACATTGCAACTCAGGCCCCTGAACAACTTCAGTCAACGGACAAAAATGCACAATCATAGGGCAGGAACGCACTCCTGGTAACTTTGAGTGTAATGCCAAAGTTACAGAAAGCCGGGGGTAGTTGTACCTAGGGGAATAGCTGAGGGTGGCCTAGGTGAATGGCTGGTCATTTCATGAACGCACAATTATACCGCGCCCTGGCGCGGTGTATGGAACTGGCAACAAAGTGGATGCAGTCGGGGTCACATGACCCGTCGGTCCAATTGCCCGCTGGCCTTGCCCGCGGTGGGAGGCACAGGGGCGAGGTTCGAGTCGATGGTGACCGCCAGGGCCTCCACCAGCGCCACCTGTTCGTCACTGTCCAGGCTCAACTGGCCGGTGCGTGGGTCGATCAGCTCCAGTTGCCAGGCCAGCAGGGTGAGGCATTCGTTGAGCGCCTTGAGTGTGGCCCCCTCCAAACGATTGCGCGGTTTTGCCAGGTGCAGCAGCTGGCGCAGCTGCTGGCAAAATGCAGCCACTTGCTCAAGTGACAGGCCCTGGGCCCGTAAACCAAGGCTTTCCAGGGTGTACAGCAGGCAGTCGGCGGCGTCCTGATCATTGCGGATCAGTTCGAGGTGGCTGATGCATTCCTGCAATTTGTTCAGCATGGCCTGGGCCTCGACGAGGAAGTCAGGCAGGGCACATGACCATTGGGTGTCATTGAGCATGTTGATCTCCACAACTCCGTGCGGACGCGTCCATTGCGTGCGGTCCGTGCGTTGGTTCCATCTGGCCACTCAAGCTTAGCTGCATCCGCGCACGGATGGCTGGCATTTGCGCTGTCATTTTCAATGTGTCCTGCGAGCCACAAGCCAGACACATTGTCTTGGCGGGAAAAGATGAAATCAGGCCCTTGCTGCCGCTCCGAAGGCTGCGATCGGGGGATAAAAAGCGAGCGAACAAAAGCCTGACTCCGTTCATGCATTGAGAATGGCGTCACATTAATGGCTATTGGATATTGCGAATATCAGGTTTCGCCCGATTGCCTATAGGGGAATCCCTGATAAGAAGGGAGGGTTCTTAGCAGTTTTGTATCTAAATGTTCAGCGACGGCAATGCGATCAGTTAAGCATGATGTTAATGTGACATCAATGCTCGCCAGCGTGTATTTCGTCGGGCTTCAAGATCGGTCGCGCGCTGCCGATAACCCTTATCAGTTCACCTCAGCATCGTCCCCAGGAGTCATCGATGGCCGGCATTCTCGACACAGTAGACCAACGTACCCAGCTTGTGGGTGAGAACCGCCTTGAAATTCTGATGTTTCGCCTGGCGGGCCGGCAATTGTTCGCCATCAACGTGTTCAAGGTGCAGGAGGTGCTGCAACTGCCCAAGTTGACGCTGATGCCCCAGCGCCACGCTTTCGTGTGCGGGGTGGTCAACCTGCGCGGGCAGACCCTGCCGGTCATCGACCTGTCCCAGGCCATCGGCATGCGCCCGCTGCAGCCGGGGCCCAACAGCACCATCATCGTCACCGAGTACAACCGCTCGGTGCAGGCGTTCCTGGTGGGCGGCGTGGACCGCATCGTCAACATGAACTGGGAAGCCATCCTGCCGCCGCCTACCAGCGCTGGCCGCCAGCACTACCTCACCGCCATCAGCAAGGTCGATGACCAACTGGTGGAAATCATCGATGTGGAGAAAGTGCTGGCCGAGATCGTGCCCTACAGCGCCAAGGTGTCCCGCGAGAAGCTTGAAGACCCCGTGCTGGCCCGGGCCCGGGGCAGGGAAGTGCTGCTGGTGGACGACTCTACCGTGGCGCTGGCGCAGCTGCGCGACACTCTGTCCCAGCTGGGGGTGAAGATGCACGTGGCCAGCGATGGCCTCAAGGCGCTGAAGATGCTCAAGGCCTGGGCGGATGCCGGCGAAAACCTCACGGACAAACTGCTGATGGTGTTCACCGACGCGGAAATGCCCGAGATGGACGGCTACCGCCTGACCACCGAGATCCGCAACGACCCGCGGCTGCGCGGCTTGTACGTGGTTTTGCACACCTCGCTATCGGGCAGCTTCAACGAGTCGATGGTCAAGAAGGTCGGCTGCGACAACTTCCTGTCCAAGTTCCAGCCGGACAAGCTGGTGGACGTGGTGCGCCAACGCCTGTTGCTGGATAACTGACCCTGTGGGAGCTGGCTTGCCAGCGAGCTTTCCAGGCTTCAACAGCTCGCTGGCAAGCCAGCTCCCACAAAGAAGTGGCGTGATAAACTGCCGGTCTAAATTGACCGCAGGAAGCCGCCATGCACCTCAGCGCCCTCTACCGCTACCCCCTCAAATCCGCCATCGCCGAACCCTTGCAGGCATCCGCCCTGGACAGCCTGGGCCTGGCCGGTGACCGTCGCTGGATGCTGGTGGACGAGGCCAGCGGGCGCTTCCTGACCCAGCGCGCCGAGGCACACATGAGCCAGCTGGGCGCCGCCCACCAGGGCGATGCCGGGCTGCAACTGTCGGCACCGGGCCTTGCGCCGCTGTTCGTGCCTACCCCTGGCGCCGACGCGCCGTTGCGCGGCGTGACCATCTGGCGGGACACCCTGCGCGTGCCTGATGCGGGCGATGAGGCAGCCCAGTGGGTCTCTTCCTTTATAGGCAAACCGACGCGCCTGGTGCAGGTGCCGGTCGAGCGGGCGCGCAGCACCCAGGCCGGCTACGGCCTGGACAGCGATCGCGTGGGCTTCGCCGATGGTTTCCCATTACTGCTGATTGGCCAGGCGTCGCTGGATGACCTGTCGAGCCGCGTGGGCCGTGAACTGGAGATGCTGCGGTTCCGCCCCAACCTGGTGGTCACCGGCAGCGAGGCGTTCGCCGAGGATGGCTGGAAGCGCATTCGCATTGGCGAGGTGGAGTTCCGGGTGGTGAAGCCGTGCTCGCGCTGCATCCTTACCACCATCGACCCCGCGACCGGAGTACGCAGTGACGATCGCGAGCCATTGGCGACGCTCAAGACCTATCGCCAGGTGGATGGCGACGTGATGTTCGGGCAGAACCTGGTCAACGACGGGGTAGGGCAGCTGCAGGTCGGCATGCCCGTCACGGTTCTCGAATAACCGTAGCAGCGGCCAAAGGCCGCGTCCACGGGGTTATTGGTCGTCGAAGAAGCGTTCGTTCCAGTCGGCGATCGGCTGCGGGATGTTCAGCTTCTGGCCGTAGATCACTGCGTAGGACAGCACGTTCTGCACGTACTGGCGGGTCTCGTCGAACGGAATCGACTCCACCCACACGTCGAAGCTCAGGTGGTTGGCGCCGCGCAGCCACTGCTTCACGCGGCCGGGGCCGGCGTTGTAGGCGGCGGAAGCGAGCACGCGGTTGCCGTTGAACTGCGCGTGCACCTGGCTCAGGTAGGCGGCGCCCAGCTGGATATTCTTGTCCGGGTCGATGGCCTGCTGCGGCGAGGCCAGGGGAATGCTGAACTTGCGCGCGGTTTCCTTGGCGGTGCCGGGCATCAGCTGCATCAGGCCCATGGCGCCCACGCCCGAACGGGCGTCGTCCATGAACGCGCTTTCCTGGCGGGTGATGGCGAACGCCCAGCTGGCATGGATGCCGCGGTTGTTGGCTTCGCGCACCAGGGCCTCGCGGTGGGCCATGGGGAAGCGGATGTCCAGGTCATCCCAGTATTGCGCCTGGGCAATGGTGCGGATAGCCGGGAAGTACCAGTGCATGTCGTAGGCCAGCTTGGCCTGGGCGACCATTTCGTCGCGGCTGAACAGGTTGCTCACGTAGTACCACTCGCGGCGTGCGTCCACCACCTGGCCACGGTCCAGCAGCTCCATGGCGCGGCGGATGCCCGCGGTGTTGCGCACCTTGTTCATCAGTGCCTGGCTGATCACCAGCGGGCGGTTGGCCAGGGAGTAGGGCGCCTGGGTGCGGTCGGCGGCGAGGAAGCCGTAGAAATCACGCTCCTTGGACACGTTGCGGTACAGCAGCGGCACCTGCGGGTTCTGCGGTTGCGCCAGCTCCAGGCTGCGCGCCTGCCAGTATTTCCAGCGGCTGGTGGCCGCCAGGTCCTGGGGCAGGCGGCGGGTCAGGTCGTAGGCGTCCTGCCAGCGGCCCAGGCGCAGCAGCAGGCGCAGGCGCCACTCGGTGACGGTGTTGTCGCGCAGCTCGGGGTCGTACTGGGTCATCAGGTCGAGGGCGCGCGGGTCGTAGTTGCGCGCCAGGGTCAGGCCGATTTCCCGGGCGATGGCCACCTTTTCGTCACGAGAAAAGTGCATGCTGCTGGCGTAGCCGTCGAGCATCTGCATGGCCCGGTCCGGGTCCTGCTTGGCCAGGCGCCGCAGGCCCAGGCCGACCACGTCGGACATGGCCTCGGTGGCCGGCTGGAAGCGCGACGGGTCGGTGAGCAGCTCGGGGTTCTGCGCCACGCTGATCAGCAGGCGGCCCTGGTTGCCCAGGGTCGGCAGGGTGGCGACCAACGCGTTGGCCAGGGCGTAGTTGCGGGTGTGGGCGGCCAGTTTCAGGCGCTGCCAGCGCTTGTCTTCGGTCAGCTGGCCGTCGGCGGCCCACAGGCCGAACAGCGCGTCGCAGGCGTCGGGCTGGGTCTTGCCGGTCAGCCACAGCTTCTGCGCGCTGGCGTAGCCCTCGGCCTTCTGGTTGTGGCCCAGTTGGTACTGGCCGTTGAGGCAGTCAAGCTCGGTGAAGTTGAGCTTGGCGTCATAATATTTGGCAAAGGTGTCCCAGTCGCCGCGTTCCGCCAGCCAGCGCAACCAGCGCAGCTTCATCCAGTTGGCCTGGGGCAGGTCACCGTGGGCGGCGAGGAATTTCTCGTTCTCGTCGTTGCTGGCGGTCTTCAGGCGGGCGGTGAGCTCGTCATAGGCCAGGTACGGCTCCAGCGGGTAGTCGCTGAGCATCGGCGCGTAACGGTAGTAGGGACCGCTGTCGCCCTTGGCCAGGGCGCGCTTGGCCTCGTCGTAATACTGGCGCTGGGTGGTCAGGTCCACTGCGTGGGCGCAGGAGACGGCGGTGGCAGAGAGCAGCAGGCAGGACAAGAGGCTAGACAGGCGACCGCGCATGAGACATCCGTGCAGATAAGGCATGACAAGTGCGGCGTTGCCTGCACTGATTTCCCATTAGCTTAGCCGGTTGCGGGTGGCCGATGAAAGCATTGTGCTTGTAACAACAGATGAATTCAGACCGTCCGGCCCATATGGCGGCATTTACTGTGCTGGGCGCTCAAGTCAGGTAGAATGCGCGCCCGGTTTTTGGAGAAACACATGACCCTGCTCAAATTAAGCGATGTGTCCCTCGCTTTCGGCGCGATGCCGTTGTTGGACAAAGTGTCCTGGCAGATCGCCCGTGGAGAGCGGGTCTGCATCATCGGTCGCAACGGCACTGGCAAGTCCAGCATGTTGCGCCTGGTCAAGGGCGATCAGAAGCCTGACGAAGGCGAGGTCTGGCGTGCGCCGGGCCTGAAGATCGGCGAGCTGCCGCAGGAACTGCCGGTGGCCGACGATCGCACCGTGTTCGACGTGGTTGCCGAAGGCCTCGATGGTGTGGGCGCGTTGCTGGCCGAATATCACCACCTGAGCCAGAACATCGTCACCGATGAAGACCTGACCAAGCTCATGCACGTCCAGTCGGACCTCGAGGCCCGCGACGGCTGGCGCCTGCAGCAACTGGTGGATAGCACCCTGAGCCGCCTGCAACTACCGGCCGACAAGACCCTGGCGCAGCTGTCCGGTGGCTGGCGCCGCCGCGTGCTGCTGGCCCAGGCGCTGGTGTCCGAGCCCGACCTGCTGCTGCTCGACGAGCCTACCAACCACCTGGACATCGGTGCGATTGCCTGGCTGGAAGAGGCCTTGAGCGGTTTCGGCGGCGCCGTGCTGTTCATCACGCACGACCGTTCCTTCCTGCAGAACCTGGCCACGCGCATCCTGGAACTGGACCGCGGCGGCCTGATCGACTGGAACGGCGACTACGCCAGCTTCCTGGTGCACAAGGAAGCCATGCTGGCGGCCGAAGAGACTGCCAACGCGCTGTTCGACAAGCGCCTGGCCCAGGAAGAAGTGTGGATTCGCCAGGGCATCAAGGCCCGTCGTACCCGCAACGAAGGCCGCGTGCGCGCCCTGAAAGAGCTGCGCGTCGAGCGCAGCGAGCGTCGCGAGCGCCAGGGCAAGGCCAACATCCAGCTTGATACCGCAGAGAAATCCGGCAAGCAGGTGATGGTGGTCGAGAACGTCAGCTTTGCCCACCCGGGCGGCCCGTTCCTGGTCAAGGACTTCTCCATGGTGCTGCAGCGCCAGGACCGCATTGGCCTGCTGGGCGCCAACGGCACCGGCAAGACCACGTTGCTCAAGCTGATGCTGGGCGACCTGGAAGCCACCAGCGGCACCGTGGCGGCCGGTACGCGCCTGGAAGTGGCGTACTTCGACCAGCTGCGCCACCAGCTGAACCTGGAAAAGACCGTGATCGACAACCTGGCCGAAGGCCGGGACTTCATCGAGATCGACGGCCAGAACCGCCACGTGCTCAGCTACCTGGGCGACTTCCTGTTCAGCCCGCAGCGTGCCCGCACGCCGGTCAAGGCGCTGTCGGGTGGCGAGCGTGCGCGCCTGCTGCTGGCCAAGCTGTTCAGCAAGCCGGCCAACCTGCTGGTGCTCGATGAACCGACCAACGACCTGGACGTGGAAACCCTGGAACTGCTGGAAGAAGTGCTGTCCAGCTTCAAGGGCACCGTGCTGATGGTCAGCCACGACCGGGCCTTCCTCGACAACGTGGTGACCAGCACCCTGGTCTTCGAAGGCGAGGGCAAGGTGCGCGAGTACGTGGGTGGCTACCAGGACTGGATTCGCCAGGGTGGTTCGCCGAAGCTGCTGGGCGTTACCGAGAACAAGTCGGGCAAGGCCGAGCTTAACAGCGCCGTGGTGACTGCCCCGGCAGCCGTCGTGGCACCGGCAGTGGAAGCTGCTGCCCCTGCGAAGAAGAAACTCAGCTACAAGCTGCAGCGCGAGCTGGAAGCCTTGCCGGGTGAGATCGACGCCCAGGAGCAGAAGATTGCCGCGCTGGAAGCGACCATGGCGGATGCGGGTTTCTACCAGAAGCCGGCGGCCGAGACGGCCAAGGTGATTGCCGAGCTGGAACAGGCCCAGGCCAAGCTGGACGAGATGGTCGAGCGTTGGGCTGAGCTCGACGCCTGATCCGTGTTGCCCCATCGCGGCCAAGGCCGGCTCCTACAGGTAGGAGCCGGCCTTGGCCGCGATGGGGGCGCCGCGATTACTCGGGTTTCTTCAGGCGTACCGCCAGCACATCACAGGGCGCGCCATGCAGCACGTCATTGGACGTGGAGCCCAGCAACAGCGCCAGGCCATGGCGGGCATGGCTGCCCACCACCACCAGGTCGCAACCCTTTTCCTTGGCCAGGCCATGGATTTCCTGCTTGGGCTGGCCATAGGTCAGGTGACAATTCTCTTTCGTCAGTTCCGGGTACTTGGTGATCAGGCGCTCCAGGCGCTCCTTGGCCTGGTCGAACTGCTGCTGTTGCAGCTGCGACAGGTCCATGGGCACGTCGCCGCCGAAGGCCATGGCCATGGGTTCGACGATGTGCACCAGGGACAGCTTGGCGTCCTGGCTGGAAGACAGCTCGCGGGCCCGGTGGATCACCGGATCGCACTCTTCGGTCAGGTCGACGGCGACCAGAATATGTTGGTAGGGCATGGGAAGCTCTCCTGACGTGGCGATAGGCTAAGTATGGCCGGTTTCAAGTCGGTCTGTTTGCGCGTGTCCTAACCAACTCATTTCTAAAAGTTTTACAGGGTGCACAGTCATATGACGGTATGGATAGTGGTGTCAATCCTTGCGCTGGTTTTAAGCCCCCTGGTGTGGCTGCGCCCCTCGCGCAAGCAGAGCGGCCAGATGGCCCTGCGCATGGAAGCGCGCCGCCTGGGCCTGGCCATGCAGCTGATGCCCCAGGAATGGCCGCACTGGCTGCCCCAGCAGCCGCCAAGCCCCTGCGCGCAGTACTGCCGGCCGCGGCGGTCGGCCACGGCCGCGCGGTTCTGCTACTGGCAGACCGAGCCGGGGACCTGGCTCAACCAATGGCGCGAACCTTGTGAAGACCCGATCTTACTCGCGCAGTTCGCCACGTTGCCGGGTAATGTCTACAAGGTTGACGCAGGTCAACAGTTGATCGCCCTGTACTGGGGCGAGCGCGGGGAGGTGAGTGTGCTGGTGGCAATCGACCAGGTGCTGAAAGCGCTGGCATGACCTGTGGGGGCTGTCGCCCTGTGGGAGCTGGCTTGCCAGCGAGCTGTTGCGGAACAAGAAGCTCGCTGGCAAGCCAGCTCCCACAGGTGTCGGGGCGTTAGATTTCGGGCAATAAAAAGCCCGATAATCTGCGTCGGGCTGGGGTTGGCCAGGCAGGCCGGTAAGACATTTTCTGCATGTGTGGTCGACAGTGTAGTCGCGAAGCGATCTTACGCCGGCCTCTTTCAAAATTCCTTTCTTTTTATTTCCCTGCGACGTTTGGTTTGCCCCAGGCCCCGGTGTATCTGGCTGTCATGGGTATGTGCCATGCTGTTGCTGAATGTTGCGTCATCAGTCCCGGCGCGGCGTGCGCTGTTATGACGCACGCGTGACCGCAAAGTCGCGTTTTTGCCGCCTTCCAGCGCATTTGACAATTGCCGGTTTTTCCCTGAATGTGTGCATACCCAAATCAAACGGGCGTATGAATTGAGCGTTTGTCTTGTAGGAACGCTCTTATACAGAATCCCGAATATCGCGCTGACGGGTGTGTCTGGAAGCGAGGGAGCGGCAACCGGCGTCAAGGCGCCTGCCGGCCTCGCACCAGCGTTTGGCGTGTACAGTTCAGCTTCCATATCGTGGAGATCAGTTGATGATTTACGAAGGTAAAGCCATCACGGTTAAGGCTCTTGAAAGTGGCATCGTCGAATTGAAGTTCGACCTCAAGGGTGAGTCCGTTAACAAATTCAACCGTCTGACCCTGGGCGAATTGCGCCAGGCGGTGGACACCATCAAGGCCGACGCCAGCATCAAGGGCGTGATTGTCAGCAGTGGCAAGGACGTTTTCATCGTCGGCGCGGACATCACCGAATTTGTCGACAACTTCAAGCTGCCCGAGGCCGAACTGGTCGCTGGTAACCTGGAAGCCAACCGCATTTTCAGCGACTTCGAAGACCTGGGCGTGCCCACCGTGGCCGCCATCAACGGCATCGCCCTGGGCGGCGGCCTGGAAATGTGCCTGGCCGCGGACTTCCGCGTGATGTCCGCCACCGCCAAGATCGGCCTGCCGGAAGTGAAGCTGGGCATCTACCCAGGCTTCGGCGGCACCGTGCGCCTGCCGCGCATCATCGGTGCCGACAACGCCATCGAGTGGATTGCCTCGGGCAAGGAAAACCGTGCCGATGACGCCCTGAAAGCCGGCGCCGTCGATGCCGTGGTCGCGCCTGAGCAGCTACACGCGGCCGCCCTGGACCTGGTCAAGCGCGCCATCAGCGGCGAGTTCGACCACAAGGCCCGTCGCCAGCCCAAGCTGGACAAGCTCAAGCTCAACGCCATCGAGCAGATGATGGCCTTCGAGACCGCCAAGGGCTTCGTCGCCGGCCAGGCCGGCCCGAACTACCCGGCCCCGGTCGAAGCCATCAAGACCATCCAGAAAGCCGCCAACTTCGGTCGCGAGAAGGCCCTGGAAATCGAAGCCGCCGGTTTCGTGAAAATGGCCAAGACCCCGGCTGCGCAAAGCCTGGTGGGCCTGTTCCTGAATGACCAGGAACTGAAACGCAAGGCCAAGGCCTACGACGAGCTGGCCCACGACGTGAAGCAGGCCGCCGTGCTCGGCGCCGGCATCATGGGCGGTGGCATTGCCTACCAGTCCGCCGTCAAGGGCACCCCGATCCTGATGAAGGACATCAACGAGAAGGGCATCGAGCAAGGCCTGGCCGAAGCCTCGAAGCTGCTGGGCAAGCGCGTCGAGAAAGGCCGCCTGACCGCCGCGCAGATGGCCGAGTCGCTCAACGCCATTCGCCCGACCCTGTCGTACGGTGATTTCGGCCACGTCGACATCGTCGTCGAAGCCGTGGTCGAGAACCCCAAGGTCAAGCAGGCCGTGCTGGCCGAAGTCGAAGCCCAGGTCAAGGAGGACACCATCCTGGCGTCCAACACCTCGACCATTTCCATCAGCCTGTTGGCGAAAGCCCTCAAGCGTCCGGAAAACTTCGTCGGCATGCACTTCTTCAACCCGGTGCACATGATGCCGCTGGTGGAAGTCATCCGTGGCGAGAAGTCCAGCGAAGTGGCAGTCGCCACCACCGTGGCCTACGCCAAGAAGATGGGCAAGAACCCGATCGTGGTCAACGACTGCCCGGGCTTCCTGGTCAACCGCGTGCTGTTCCCGTACTTCGGCGGCTTCGCCAAGCTGGTCAGCGCCGGCATCGACTTCGTGCGCGTCGACAAGATCATGGAAAAATTCGGCTGGCCGATGGGCCCTGCCTACCTGATGGACGTGGTCGGCATCGACACCGGCCACCACGGCCGCGACGTGATGGCCGAAGGCTTCCCGGACCGCATGAAAGATGACCGCCGTTCGGCCATCGACGTGCTGTACGAGGCCAACCGCCTGGGCCAGAAGAACGGCAAGGGCTTCTACGCCTACGAGACCGACAAGAAGGGCAAGCCGAAGAAAGTCGCCGACGCCTCGGTGCTTGAAGTGCTCAAGCCGATCGTCTACGAGCAGCGCGAGCTGAGCGACGACGACATCCTCAACTGGATGATGATTCCGCTGTGCCTGGAGACCGTGCGTTGCCTGGAAGACGGCATCGTCGAAACCGCGGCCGAGGCCGACATGGGCCTGGTCTACGGCATCGGTTTCCCTCCGTTCCGTGGCGGCGCGCTGCGCTACATCGATTCGCTGGGCGTGGCCAACTTCGTCGCCCTGGCAGACCAGTACGCCGACCTGGGCCCGCTGTACCACCCCACCGCGAAGCTGCGTGAGATGGCCAAGAACGGCCAGAGCTTCTTCGGTTAAGCGCCCAACGACTAGAGCGAGAACGTATTTATGAGCTTGAATCCGAGAGATGTGGTGATCGTCGACTTCGGTCGCACGCCAATGGGCCGCTCCAAGGGTGGCATGCACCGCAACACCCGCGCCGAAGACATGTCGGCGCACCTGATCAGCAAACTGCTGGAACGCAACGTCAAGGTCGACCCGAGCGAAGTCGAGGACGTGATCTGGGGCTGTGTGAACCAGACCCTGGAGCAGGGCTGGAACATCGCGCGCATGGCGTCGCTGATGACCCAGATCCCGCACACCGCGGCCGGCCAGACCGTCAGCCGCCTGTGCGGCTCGTCCATGAGCGCGCTGCACACCGCCGCCCAGGCGATCATGACCGGCAACGGCGACGTGTTCGTCGTCGGCGGCGTGGAGCACATGGGCCACGTGAGCATGATGCACGGCGTCGATCCCAACCCGCACATGTCCCTGTACGCCGCCAAGGCCTCGGGCATGATGGGCCTGACTGCGGAAATGCTCGGCAAGATGCACGGCATCACCCGCGAAGCCCAGGACGCCTTCGGCCTGCGCTCCCACCAACTGGCCCACAAGGCTACCGTGGAAGGCAAGTTCAAGGACGAGATCATCCCGATGCAAGGGTATGACGAGAACGGCTTCCTGAAGATGTTCGACTACGACGAGACCATTCGTCCGGACACTACCCTGGAGAGCCTGGCCGCGCTGCGTCCTGCGTTCAACCCCAAAGGTGGCACCGTGACAGCCGGCACTTCGTCGCAAATTACCGACGGTGCCTCTTGCATGATCGTCATGTCGGCCCAACGTGCCCAAGACCTGGGCATTCAGCCGATGGCAGTGATCCGCTCCATGGCCGTTGCCGGCGTCGACCCTGCAATCATGGGCTACGGCCCGGTGCCGGCGACCCAGAAAGCGCTGAAGCGCGCAGGCCTTTCGATCAACGATATCGACTTCTTCGAGCTCAACGAAGCCTTCGCCGCACAGGCCTTGCCGGTGCTGAAGGATCTGAAAGTGCTCGACAAGATGAACGAGAAGGTTAACCTGCACGGCGGCGCCATCGCCCTGGGTCACCCATTCGGTTGCTCTGGTGCACGTATTTCGGGCACCCTGTTGAATGTCATGAAGCAGAACAACGGCACCTTCGGGGTGTCCACCATGTGTGTAGGTCTGGGTCAGGGCATCACCACCGTCTTCGAACGCGTCTAAGCGCTCGCGAGTCGGCGAACCGGGGCCAGGTGCCCCGGTTTTTGTTTTTCAGGATATTTTGTTCAAGCGAGGCAAACATGCAGCTACAGCCAGGGCTCTATCGTCACTACAAAGGGCCTCACTACCGCGTATTTGGTGTTGCGCGCCATTCCGAAAGCGAGGAAGAGGTGGTCTGCTACCAGGCGCTGTACGGCGAATTTGGCCTGTGGGTACGGCCGCTGAGCATGTTCCTGGAGTCGGTCGAAGTTGACGGCGAGCGCGTACCGCGCTTTGCTTTGGTCGAGGCCGAACCGAGCCTGTTCGAGCAGCCCGGCGACGAGATCGCTTGATCATCCGCGCTTGACCTCGTTTCGTCGCCACTATATATAGCGGTGCCTCGAAGGCACCAATCGCTTTCATTTCTAGTATTCAGGAATTTTCCGATCCATGGGCAAATCGCTGGTCATTGTGGAATCCCCGGCTAAGGCCAAGACCATCAACAAGTATCTGGGCAACCAATACGTGGTGAAGTCGAGTATCGGCCATATCCGAGACCTGCCCACCAGCGGTTCGGCTAGCGCCACGAAAGAACCGGTGAAGCGTGGCAAGGCCGCGGCCGCCGAGGCGCCTGCCTTGTCGCCCAAGGAAAAGGCGCGCAAGCAGCTGGTGGCGCGCATGGGCGTCGACCCCGAGCACGGCTGGAAAGCCCACTACGAGATCCTTCCCGGCAAGGAGAAGGTGATCGAGGAGCTGCGCCGTCTCGCCAAGGATGCCGACACCATCTATCTCGCAACCGACTTGGACCGCGAGGGGGAAGCCATTGCCTGGCACCTGCGCGAAGCCATCGGTGGTGACGACACCCGCTACAAGCGCGTGGTGTTCAACGAAATTACCAAGAAGGCCATCCAGGAGGCCTTCTCCACGCCGGGCGAGCTGGACATCGACCGCGTCAACGCCCAGCAGGCGCGCCGTTTCCTCGACCGCGTGGTGGGCTATATGGTCTCGCCGCTGCTGTGGTCGAAGATCGCCCGTGGCCTGTCGGCTGGCCGCGTGCAGTCGGTGGCCGTGAAACTGGTGGTGGAGCGCGAGCGCGAAATTCGTGCGTTCATCCCTGAAGAGTACTGGGAGATCCACGCCGACCTGGGCACCGCCAAGCACGCCAAGGTGCGTTTCGAAGTGGCGCGCGAGAACGGCGAGGCCTTCAAGCCGCTGAACGAAGCCACGGCCATGGCCGCCCTGGCCAAGCTCAAGGCGTCCACCTACAGCATCGTCAAGCGTGAAGACAAACCGACCAGCAGCAAGCCGTCGGCACCGTTCATCACCTCGACCCTGCAGCAGGCTGCCAGCAACCGCCTGGGCTTCGGCGTGAAGAAGACCATGATGATGGCCCAGCGTCTGTACGAAGCCGGCTACATCACCTACATGCGTACCGACTCCACCAACCTGTCCGCCGACGCGGTGGAAATGGCGCGCAGCTACATCGAGAGCGAATTCGGCAAGCAGTACCTGCCGGCCGCGCCCATGGTGTACAGCAGCAAGGAAGGCGCCCAGGAGGCGCACGAAGCCATTCGTCCGTCTGACGTCAACACCCACCCCACCAAGCTGGCGGGCATGGAGCGTGACGCCGAGCGCCTGTACGAGCTGATCTGGCGCCAGTTCCTGGCCTGCCAGATGCCGCCAGCGCAGTACCTGTCCACCACCGTCACCGTGGCCGCCGGCGAGTTCGAGCTGCGTGCCAAGGGCCGTATCCTCAAGTTCGACGGTTACACCCGCGTGATGCCACAGATGGCCAAGCCGGGCGACGACGACGTGCTGCCGGAAATGGACCAGGGCGAGAAGCTGAAGCTGATCGAGCTGGACCCGACCCAGCATTTCACCAAGCCGCCGGCGCGCTACTCCGAAGCCAGCCTGGTGAAAGAGATGGAAAAACGCGGTATCGGTCGCCCGTCGACCTACGCCGCCATCATCTCCACCATCCAGGACCGCGGCTACGTGGCCCTGCACAACCGCCGCTTCTACTCCGAGAAGATGGGCGACATCGTCACCGAGCGCCTGTCGGAGAGCTTCTCCAACCTGATGGACTACGGCTTCACCGCCGGCATGGAAGAGAACCTCGACGACGTGGCCCAGGGCGAGCGCGACTGGAAGAACGTGCTGGACGAGTTCTACGGCGACTTCAAGAACAAGCTGGAAGTGGCTGGTTCCGCCGACAGCGGCATGCGTGCCAACCAGCCGACGCCGACCGACATCACCTGCCGCGAGTGCGGCCGGCACATGATGATCCGTACCGCGTCCACCGGTGTGTTCCTGGGTTGCTCGGGCTACAGCCTGCCGCCGAAAGAACGTTGCAAGGCCACCATCAACCTGGTGCCGGGCGACGAGATCGCCGCCGACGACGAGGGTGAATCCGAGTCGCTGGTGCTGCGTGGCAAGCACCGCTGCCCGATCTGCGCCACCGCCATGGACGCCTACCTGCTGGATGAGAAGCGCAAGCTGCACATCTGCGGTAACAACCCGGACTGCGTGGGCTACGAGATCGAGGAAGGCAACTACCGCATCAAGGGCTACGAAGGCCCGAGCCTGGAATGCGACAAGTGCGGCAGTGAGATGCAGCTCAAGACCGGCCGTTTCGGCAAGTTCTTCGGTTGCACCAACCCCGAGTGCAAGAACACCCGCAAGCTGCTGAAGAGCGGCGAGGCGGCGCCGCCGAAGATGGACGCGGTGAAGATGCCGGAACTCAAGTGCGAGAAGGTCAACGACACCTACGTGCTGCGTGACGGCGCCTCGGGCCTGTTCCTGGCGGCCAGCCAGTTCCCGAAAAACCGCGAGACCCGTGCGCCACTGGTCATCGAGATCATCCCGCACAAGGACGAGATCGATCCCAAGTACCACTTCCTCTGCGAAGCGCCGAAGAAGGACCCCGATGGCCGCCCATCGGTGATCCGCTACAGCCGCAAGACCAAGGAGCAGTACGTGCAGACCGAAGTGGACGGCAAGCCGACTGGCTGGCGCGCGTTCTACGAAGGCGACAGCTGGAAGGTGGAAGACAAGCGGGCGAAAGAGAAAGAGCCGGCTTGATTCATCCCTGAGAAAAAACCGCGCCCCGGCGCGGTTTTTTATGGCCCGATATTTATCTTGCGACGGCGGGCGTTCATCGCTGAAACTGTTCGTCTGCCCGAACCCCGTCGTTACTGGAGGGTGCCCGCCATGGCCCACGAACTCTACACCCGCACCAATCAGAAAATTTACTTCGCCGGCCTCTCCCTGGAAGCCATGGGCAAGGCCGAGCAGGGCCAGGCCATGAACGCCCTGGCGCGCATCCAGGCCGAGCGCGAGTCGTCGTTGTTCCACCTGTACGGTGCCTTGCTGGGCCTGTGCCATGAAATCGCCGGTTTCTACCGCTTGCCCCAGGCCGCTACGCCGCGCGCCGAAGAGTTGCTGACCCCGCAGATTCTGGCGCAGATCGCCATCCCGGAAATGGCCGAGCTGGTCGAGCTGGCCCAGGCCCCAGGCAGCTGGGTGTACGAACTGCTGGCCGCCCACGCGGCGCTGCATCGCCCGCCCCAGGCGCCGAAGGTAGCGAAAGGTGATGTCACCCAGCCACTGATCGTGGCGGTCAACCTGGATGCGCCTGAGGAGCCTGAGGAACTGACCCGCGAGGTGTTGGAGGGCTGGCGCCAGCAGCTCAAGAGTCTGGCCATTCGTTACCGCGATGGCCTCAGTGAGTGCTGATTGCGTCAGCGGCTGCTACAATAGCGCCCTCACGTGGAGAACCCCCCTTTATGCCAACGTCCTTTCTTGAAATTGTCGAGCTGCCCGACGGCCGAATTGAACTGCGCCGCGCCGAGGATGAAGGCTCGCTCGTGACCTTGGACTTCTCGGAAGACGCCAAGGCTTTCCTGCAAGGACAGCATGTTGAAGTCGCCAAGGCCATGCTCAGCGTGGGCGTGCAGATGGCGGGCAAGATGGTGGAAGGCGAGCTGGAGAAAGAAGAAGGCCCGCGCGTCCTGCATTGATCTGGCGCGACTGAGTCTGTGGGAGCTGGCTTGCCAGCGAGCTTTTGATCTTTAAAAGCTCGCTGGCAAGCCAGCTCCCACAGACGTTCTACCCCATGCGAATGTTCAGGCTCTGGGCGTCGCCCAGGCGTGCGGCGGCAATCAACTGCTGGCGCGCGCTGCTGGCCAGCGGGTGCAACCAGCTCACCACCGTGTGGCTGCGGCCCAGGCGCAGCGCCTCGCAGGTCAGCTGCAGGGCGCTCTGGTTGCCGCCCGTTTGCAGGATCAGGATGCGTTCGCGGTTCAGGCCGGCGTCGCGCAGCCAGGCCTGGGTCAGGCTGGCGGGCGGGGCTATCAGGGTCAGCCAGCGGGCGTCCTGGTCCTCGCTGAGCTCGCGCAGCATCGGGGCCAGCAGGTTCAGGCAGTTCCCGGCAGCGCCACGCAATGACACTTCACTGAAGACCTCGGGCTGCGGCGCCGTCCAGGGCACTTCGGTGGCGTGGGTGAACAGCGGCGCCACGGGTTGAGCCATGAAGGCCTCGAACAGGGACAGTTGGGCCGGTTGCATCGAGTGTGGGAACTGCATGGAGCCTCCTTTATCGGCGTATGACGCCGACGCTCAAGCCTTCGATGACCAGGTCCTGATCCTTGAGGTTGACTTCGATGGGTGCGAACTCGGGGTTTTCCGCCAGCAGCCAGACCTTGCTGCCTTCGCGCTTGAAGCGCTTGACGGTGACTTCGTCGCCGATGCGCGCCACCACGATCTGGCCGTTGCGGGCCTCGCGGCAGGTGTGCACGGCCAGCAGGTCACCGTCGAAGATGCCGACGTCCTTCATGCTCATGCCATGCACGCGCAGCAGGTAGTCGGCGCGGGGGTGGAAGAAGGTGGGGTTGATGTTGCAGGATTCCTCGATGTGCTGCTGGGCCAGTATCGGCGCACCGGCAGCGACCCGGCCAATGATGGGCAGGGTGGATTCGTCGGCCTTGGCCTCGAAACCGGGAATGCGGATGCCGCGGGACGCGCCCGGGGTCATTTCGATGGCCCCCTTGCGCGCCAGCGCCTTGAGGTGTTCTTCAGCGGCGTTCGGCGACTTGAAACCCAGTTCCTGGGCGATTTCCGCGCGGGTGGGCGGGAAGCCGTTGTCGTCGAGGCAGCGCTTGATGAAAGCCAGGATCTCGGCTTGGCGTGGCGTCAGTTTCAGCATGTCGATCGCTCTGTCTTTTTATACAGTGACTGGGATTATATACAGTATGCGGGGCTTGGCAATCCTGCCGTGCCCACCGCTCGTCCCTCGAGGCCGCCATGCCGCCTGGCGGTTGCTTCGTGGCGAAACCCCGGCAATGGGGGCGAAACCCCCACCGGCTGTGGTTAAATACGTGACCGACCAGACACAAAACGCCTGCCCGGACTTGACAGGGCAGGGGTATGAAACGTATGTTTCAAACAAGTGTTTGTCAGGTGGAGTTAGCATGGCCCAGTCGGAAACCGTTGAACGCATACTCGACGCTGCCGAGCAGTTGTTCGCGGAAAAAGGTTTTGCCGAAACCTCGTTGCGGCTGATCACCAGCAAGGCCGGGGTCAACCTGGCGGCGGTGAATTATCATTTCGGCTCCAAGAAAGCCCTGATCCAGGCGGTGTTCTCGCGCTTCCTGGGGCCTTTCTGCGTCAGCCTCGAGCGTGAGCTGGACCGCCGCCAGGCGCGCCCCGAGCACAAGGCCAACCTGGAAGAACTGCTGGAAATCCTGGTGGAGCAGGCCATGGTGGTGCAGCCGCGCAGCGGCGACGACCTGTCGATCTTCATGCGCCTGCTGGGCCTGGCGTTCAGCCAGAGCCAGGGCCACCTGCGCCGTTACCTGGAAGACATGTACGGCAAGGTGTTCCGCCGCTACATGCTGCTGGTCAACGAAGCCGCGCCGCGTATCCCGCCGCTGGAGCTGTTCTGGCGCGTGCACTTCATGCTTGGCGCCGCGGCGTTCAGCATGTCCGGCATCAAGGCCCTGCGGGCCATCGCCGAGACCAATTTCGGCATCGATACCTCCATCGAGCAGGTGATGCGCCTGATGGTGCCGTTCCTGGCTGCCGGCATGCGCGCCGACAGCGGCGTCACCGACGAGGCCATGGCCACCGCGCAGCTGCGCCCGCGCAGCAAGTCCACGCCGGCCTTGGCCAAGGCCTGAAACAATTGACGGTGGGCGTGGCCGGCAGCTTCCGCTAAGCTAGCCGCCCATGCCTATTCTGAACCTGCGGCGTCGTCCAGGCGCCGTGTTTACCCCCTTGCTGATCGACCCCTGCGCGGCCCCAGGCTGCGTGGGGCGGCACGCATGCACCCGCGAATCAAGGACTACCCCATGACTTCCCGCCTCCAAGGCTCGTTGATGGTCGATATCGCCGGCACCTGGCTGACCGCCGAAGACCGGCACCTGCTGCGCCAGCCCGAAGTGGCCGGCCTGATCATCTTCGCCCGCAACATCGAACACGCCCGCCAGGTGCGCGAGCTGACCGCGTCGATCCGCGCCATCCGCCCGGACCTGATTCTCGCCGTGGATCAGGAAGGCGGCCGCGTGCAGCGCCTGCGCCAGGGCTTCGTGCGGCTGCCGGCCATGCGCGCGCTGGCCGACAACCCCAACGCCGAGTACCTGGCCGAGCAGTGCGGCTGGATCATGGCCACCGAAGTCCTGGCGGTGGGCCTGGACCTGAGCTTCGCCCCGGTGCTGGACCTGGATCACCAGCGCAGCGCCGTGGTCGGCAGCCGCGCCTTCGAGGGCAACCCCGAGCGCGCCACCGCCCTGGCCGGTGCCTTTATCAAGGGCATGAACGCCGCCGGCATGGCCGCGTGCGGCAAGCACTTCCCCGGCCATGGCTGGGCCGAGGCCGACTCCCACGTGGCCATCCCCACCGACGAGCGCAGCCTGGAGCAGATCCGCGCCCTGGACCTGGTGCCGTTCGCGCGCCTGAGCCAGCAGCTGGCGGCGGTGATGCCGGCCCACGTCATCTATCCCCAGGTCGACAGCCAACCGGCCGGTTTCTCGCGCCGCTGGCTGCAGGACATCCTGCGCGGCGAGCTCAAGTTCGACGGTGTGATCTTCAGTGACGACCTGTCCATGGCCGGCGCCCACGTGGTCGGCGACGCCGCCAGCCGCATCGAGGCGGCCTTGAGCGCCGGTTGCGACATGGGCCTGGTGTGCAACGACCGCGCCGCCGCCGAACTGGCTCTCAGCGCTGCCCAGCGCCTGCAGGTGCAGCCGTCGCCGCGCATCGCCGGCATGCGTGGCCAGGCGTTCAGCAACGTCGAATACCGCCAGGATCCACGCTGGCTTACCGCTGTCGGAGCGCTGCGCGACGCCCAACTGATCGACTGAGGGTAATTCATGACTGTCTACGCGATTATCGGCGGCACCGGCCTGACCCAGCTCGATGGGCTGACCATCACCCGCAGCCTGGCCCTGGACACGCCCTATGGGGCGCCCTCGGCGGATATCCTCCAGGGCGAGTACGCCGGCCACGAGGTGCTGTTCCTGGCGCGCCACGGCCACCCGCACCGGGTGCCGCCGCACAAGGTCAACTACCGCGCCAATATCTGGGCGCTGAAGCAGGCCGGCGCCCAGGCCATCCTGGCAGTCAACGCGGTGGGTGGCATTCACCCGGCCATGGGCACCGGGCACCTGTGCGTGCCGCACCAGTTGGTGGATTACACCAGCGGGCGCGAGCACACCTTTTTCGCCGATGACCTGGAGCAGGTCACCCACATCGATTTCAGCTACCCCTACACCGAGGCGCTGCGCACCCGGCTGATCGTCGCGCTGGCGGCGCAGGGCCTGGCCCACAGCGATTTCGGCGTGTACGCCTGCACCCAGGGCCCGCGCCTGGAAACCGCGGCGGAGATCGTGCGGCTGGAACGCGATGGCTGCGACATCGTCGGCATGACCGGCATGCCGGAAGCGGCGCTGGCCCGCGAGCTGGACCTGGATTACGCCTGTCTGGCGCTGGTGGTGAACCCAGCGGCGGGCAAGTCGACGGCAGTGATCACCATGGCCGAGATCGAACAGGCACTGCACGACGGCATGGGCCAGGTAAAGGCCACCCTGGCCCACGTCCTGGCAAACCCGGCCACCCGCCCGTAACGCGGGTGCGCGGCGCCCCCGGCCGCGGCCTTGCGGCCCCGGCGCAATTTTCCCGGGAATACGCGGCGCATCCGGACGCGACCTTGCGGCCGCTGCTACAGAGGGCGGCGTAGCAGCTGCCGCAGGCTGCGTCCGGCCTCGGCGCAATCTTCCTGGGAATACGCGGTGCATCCGGACGCGGCCTGTGGCCGCTGCTACGGGGTTTATTTCGGTTTGCGTGGCTTGCGGCCGGGCAGGGGTTCGAACAGCGCGTCGATGTCTTCGGGGGCCAGCTTCCAATCGCCGGTCTCGCGGCCTTCGAGGATGCCGGCGGCCAGCGCCGATTTCTCCGACTGCAGGTGCTGGATCTTCTCCTCCACCGTGCCGCGGGTGATCAGCTTGTAGACGAACACCGGCTTCTCCTGGCCGATGCGGTATGCACGGTCGGTGGCCTGGTGCTCGGCGGCCGGGTTCCACCACGGGTCGTAGTGAATCACCGTGTCGGCCGCAGTCAGGTTCAGGCCCACGCCACCGGCCTTCAGGCTGATGAGGAAGATCTGCACCTTGCCTTTCTGGAAGTCCTGCACCGGTATGCGGCGGTTCTTGGTGGAGCCGGTCAGCAGCGCGTACTCGATGCCGCGGTGCTGCAGTTCCTGCTCGATCAGCCCCAGCATCGAGGTGAACTGCGAGAACAGCAGAATGCGCCGATTCTCCAGCAGCAGCTCCTCGAGCATTTCCATCAGGCTGGCCAGCTTGCCCGAGCTGTGGCCGGGGCGCGGGGGCGTGACGCTGTTGACCAGGCGCAGGTCGCAGCACACCTGGCGCAGCTTGAGCAGCGCCTCGAGGATGATGATCTGGCTGCGTGCCACGCCTTTGCGGTTGATTTCCTCGCGCACCTTGCGGTCCATGGCCAGGCGCACGGTCTCGTACACGTCGCGCTGGGCCTCGTTGAGCTCCACCCAGTGGGTGATCTCGGTCTTGGCCGGCAGCTCGGTGGCCACCTGCTCCTTGGTGCGGCGCAGCAGGAACGGCTTGATGCGCGCATTAAGGTGCTGCAGGCGCTCCTGGTCGCCGTGTTTCTCGATGGGCACGCGGTAATCGCGGTTGAACGCCTTGGCGTCGCCCAGCCAGCCCGGCAGCAGGAAGTGGAACAGCGACCACAGCTCGCCCAGGTGGTTTTCCAGCGGCGTGCCGCTCAGGCACAGGCGCTGCCGCGCGCGCAGCTGGCGTGCCGCCTGGGCGGCCTTGCTGCCCGGGGTCTTGATGTACTGCGCCTCGTCGAGGATCAGCACGTGCAGCGGCACCTTGCTCAGCACCTCCAGGTCCTTGGGCAGCAGGGCGTAGGTGGTCAGCAGCACGTCGTAGTCGAACAGGTGGTCGAAATGCTTCTTGCGCCCGGCGCCGTGCAACGCGGCCACGCGCAGGGTAGGGGCGAAGCGCTGGGCCTCGTCCTGCCAGTTGGGGATCAGGCTGGTGGGCATCACCACCATGGCCGGCCGGTCCAGGCGCCCGGCGTTTTTCTCGCTCAGCAGGTGCGCCAGGGTCTGCAGGGTCTTGCCCAGGCCCATGTCGTCGGCGAGGATGCCGCCCACTTCCAGCTCGCGCAGGGCCTGCATCCAGCTCAGGCCTTCATGCTGGTAGGGGCGCAGCGTGGCCTTGAGGTCGGCGGGCGGCCCGGCGGGCTGGGTGCGAATGTCGCGCAGGCGTTCGGCAAAGCCGCGCAGGCGCTCGCCGCCTTCCCAGCTCAGCGGCAGCTCCTTGAGTGCGTTGAGCCGCGTGGCATCGGGCGTGGACAGGCGCAGGCGGGTCTCGCCCGGCTCGCGCAGGTAAAAGTCGCCCAGGGTCGCCAGCACCGGTTTCAGACGGCCATAGGGCAGGGCTACCTGGATCAGCTTGGCCTTGTTGCCCTGGGGGCTGTGCACCGGCACCAGGATCTGCTCGTCGTCGCGGCGCCGCGCCAGTTGCGCCGGGTTCAGGAGTTCGGGGTGGGTGCGCAGCAGGTTGATCAGGATCGGCAGCAGGCTCAGGCGTTCGCCGTTGACCACGATGCCCAGCTCCAGGTCGAACCAGTCGCGGTCGCCGGCCTCGTCAATCACCGCGTACCAGTCGTCCACCGGGGTCAGGTCGAAGGCGAAGTCGTCCGAATACTCGATCTCCCAGCCCTGGTCGCGCAGCACCGGCAGGTCGTTGAGCACGAAGCGCAGCCAGGCGCTGTCGCTGGGCAGCTCGAAGATGTCGCCGGCGCTTTCGGGCAGCGCCTTGCTTTGCCGGGTGGCGATGCGAAAGCCCAGGTTCTGCAGGGTCTCGCGCAGCAGTTTTTCGCTCAGGGGTTGGCGCGCCACGCTCGGTTCGTGAGGCAGGCGGTTGCTGGACACATAGTGCCCGGCGTAGCCGAACGCCAGCGCGGCGCGGTGCTGGATATGCCGCTGCATGCGGCCGTTGCGCGGTTCGAAGGCGCTGAACTCGACACTCCCCAGCCACAAGCGTGGCCGGGGTTCGAGGGTGGTCAGGTGTTCGGACATTTAGCTGGCAGACACCTTGTTCAAAACGACAATCATGTTCATGCGGACTTCGGCGTCAGGCGCTCGAACAGCGCCTCCAGGGTGTTGAAGCGTTCATCGGCGCGCTCCATGGGCACCATGAACTTGAACAGCGTGGCGCCTTCGAACTTGTAGCGGTTGGGCTGGCCCTGGATCAGCTTGATCAGCACCAGCGGGTCCACCGGCGTCTCGGCCGCGAACTCGATGCGGCCGCCTTGCGGGCCGGCGTCGACCTTCTTGATGCCCAGGGTTTCCGCCTGCAGCTTGAGCAGGGTCAGGCGCACCAGGTTCTTGGTCGGCTCGGGCAGCAGGCCGAAGCGGTCGATCATCTCCACCTGCAGGTCCTTGAGGCCGTCCTCGTCCACCGCCGAGGCGATGCGCTTGTACAGGATAAGCCGCGCGTGCACGTCGGGCAGGTAGTCCTCGGGGATCAGCGCCGGCAGGCGCAGGTTGATCTCCGGGCCGCCGCCCAGGGGCTGGTCGAGGTTGGGCTGCTCGCCCTTGCGGATGGCCTTCACCGCGCGTTCGAGCATTTCCATGTACAGGGTGAAGCCCACTGCCTGGATCTGGCCGCTCTGGCCTTCGCCCAGCAGCTCGCCGGCGCCACGGATTTCCAGGTCGTTGGTGGCCAGCACAAAGCCGGCGCCCAGGTCCTGGGTGTTGGCGATGGCCTCCAGGCGCTTTTCGGCGTCCGGGGTGATCTGTTGCCGGGGTGGCGTCAGCAGGTAGGCGTAGGCCTGGTGGTGGCTACGGCCCACGCGGCCACGCAGCTGGTGCAGTTGGGCCAGGCCGAACTTGTCGGCGCGCTCGATGATGATGGTGTTGGCGCTGGGCACGTCGATGCCGGTCTCGATGATGGTCGAGGCAATCAGCACGTTGAAGCGCTTGTGGTAGAAGTCACTCATCACCTGTTCGAGTTCGCGCTCGCGCATCTGCCCGTGGCCGATGCCGATGCGTGCCTCGGGCACCAGTTCGGCGAGGTCGGCGGCGCACTTCTCGATGGTCTTCACGTCGTTGTGCAGGTAGTACACCTGGCCGCCACGCAGCAGCTCACGCAGCAGCGCCTCTTTCACGGTGCTCTTGTTCTGCTCCATGACGAAGGTGCGCACCGACAGCCGCCGCGCGGGCGGGGTGGCGATGATCGACAGGTCGCGCATGCCCGACACCGCCATGTTCAGCGTGCGCGGGATGGGCGTGGCGGTCAGGGTGAGGATGTCCACTTCGCTGCGCAGGGCCTTGAGTTGCTCCTTCTGGCGCACGCCGAAACGGTGTTCCTCGTCGATGATCACCAGGCCCAGGTTCTTGATCTTGACGTCGTCCTGCAGCAGCTTGTGGGTGCCGATGACGATGTCGATCTTGCCTTCGGCCAGCTCTGCCACGGCGGCGCTGACTTCCTTGGCGGACTTGAAGCGGCTCATCACCTCGACGCGCACCGGCCAGTCGGCGAAGCGGTCGCGGAAGCTGTTGTAGTGCTGCTGGGCGAGCAGGGTGGTGGGCACCAGGATGGCCACCTGGCGGCCGCCGTGCACGGCGATGAACGCCGCGCGCATGGCCACCTCGGTCTTGCCGAAGCCGACGTCGCCGCACACCAGGCGGTCCATGGGCTTGGGCGCGAGCATGTCCTCGCGCACCGCCTCGATGGCCGACTGCTGGTCGGGAGTTTCCTCGAAGGGGAAGCCGGCGCTGAAGGTGGCGTAGTCCAGCGACGGGTCGGCGAAGGCGTAGCCCTTGCGTGCCGCCCGGCGGGCGTAGATGTCGAGCAGCTCGGCGGCCACGTCGCGCACCTGTTCGGCGGCCTTGCGCTTGGCCTTCTGCCAGGTTTCCGAGCCCAGCCGGTGCAGCGGCGCCAGGGCGTCATCGCTGCCGGTGTAGCGGGCAATCAGGTGCAGGTTGGCCACTGGCACGTAGAGCTTGGCGTTCTCGGCGTATTCCAGGGTGAGGAATTCGGCCATCTGGTTTTCGATTTCCAGGGTCGCCAGGCCCAGGTAGCGGCCCACGCCGTGGTCGATGTGCACCACCGGCGCGCCTTCGCGCAGCTCGGCGAGGTTCTTGATGACCGCGTCGTTGTTGCCGTCGGTGCGTTTTTCGCGGCGACGGCGCTGCATCACGCGCTGGCCGAACAGCGGGCTCTCGGCGACCAGCGCCAGGGCCGGGTCGTCCAGCACCAGGCCCTCGTCCAGCGGCGCGATGGTGATGGCCAGGCGGTCCTTGCCACCGGCGAAATCGGCCCAGCCGTCGACGGTCTTCGGCTTCAGCTTGAGGCGGTCCAGCAGCTCCAGCAGCACCTCGCGGCGGCCCGCCGATTCGGCGGTGAACAGCACGCGGCCGGGGAACTGGTCGAGGAAGTTCGACAGCGCCGCCAGCGGCTGGTTGGCCTTGGCCTCGATGGCAAGGTTGGGCAGTACCTGCGCCGGGAAGCGGTCGCGGCCCACGCCAGGCTCGATGTCGGCCTGGCTGACGACTACGCGCGGCCAGCCCTTGAGGCGGGCGAAGCAGTCTTCCACTGGCAGGAACAGTTCGGCCGGCGGCAGCAGCGGCCGCTGCTTGTCGATCTTGCGTTCCTCGTAGCGGTTGCGCACGTCGTTCCAGAAGTTCTCCGCGGCCTGCTCGATGCCCGGCAGCGAGAACACCTGGGTGTCCTGGGGCAGGTAGTCGAACAGCGTCGAGGTGTCCTCGAAGAACAGCGGCAGGTAGTACTCGATGCCGGCCGGGGTGATGCCGCTGCTCAGGTCCTGGAAGATCGGCGTGCGCCGGAAGTCGACGTCGAAGCGCTCGCGGAAGCGCGCCTTGAAGCGCGTCACGGCTTCCTTCTGCAGCGGGAACTCGCGGGCCGGCAGCAGGCGCACCGAGTCCACCTTGTCGATGGAACGCTGGGTTTCCGGGTCGAAGGTGCGCAGGGTCTCGATCTCGTCATCGAACAGGTCGATGCGGTAGGGCAGCTTGCTGCCCATGGGGAACAGGTCTATCAGCGCGCCGCGCACGGTGAACTCGCCGTGCTCGTACACCGTGTCCACGTAGCGGTAGCCGCTGGCCTCCAGGCGCGTGCGCATCTGCTCCACGTCCAGCTTCTGGCCGACGTCCAGCACCAGGCTGCTGCCGAGCAGGAATTGCGTGGGCGCCAGCCGATGTAGGGCAGTGGTCACCGGCACTACCAAAACCCCGTGGTCGAGCTCCGGCAGGCGGTACAGGCTGGCAATGCGTTGGGAAATGATGTCCTGGTGCGGCGAGAACAGGTCGTACGGCAGGGTTTCCCAGTCAGGGAAATGCAGCACGGGCAGGCCGGGGGCGAAGAAGCGCAGCTCCTGCTCCAGCCGGTCGGCGCTCTGGCTGTCGGCCGTCAGCAGCAGGGTAAAGCGCTTGGCGGCGCTGGCGGCTTCGGCAATGGCCAGGCTCAGGGCGGCCCCTGGCAGGTTGCCCCAGGTGTGTTTCCCCGCGGTGGAGGACAGTAGCGGTAGACGCAGGACAGGCACGGGCGGTCAGGCTCCAGGCGTTGCGACAAAGACAACGATTGTACCGACCCTTGGCCGGGCTGTCAGTTTCGACCGCTCGAAAACGAAACCTTCGCCGCAAAGCCCGGTCTATGAGCCTGTGTCGACAGGCGCTCATTGCTCCGGCGTGCGCGCGAAGTCATAATGTAGCCCCTTTTTTCTGTCCCTACATGTGGAAGGTTCCCGTGACTCAGAAGCCCGACCAGTGTCTTGGTGAATGGATCGATCGTGAAGCGCTCGCCGAGGCGATGATTCCGCTGATCGGTCAGCTCTACCGCAATAACAACGTGGTGAGCTCGATCTATGGCCGCAGCCTGATCAACCGTTCCGTCATTCAGATCCTCAAGGCCCACCGCTTTGCGCGTCACCGCCAGGCCGGCGAAGTTGAATTGTCTGTCCACGAGACATTCCCCCTGCTCAAGGCCATGAGCGAGCTGAAACTGGGCGCCGCCTCGGTGGACCTGGGCCGCCTGGCCAACAAGTTCAAGGAACAGGGCAACGGCCGTACTGCCGAGCAGTTCGTTCGTGAAGAAATGGCCGACATCGTCGGCCAGCAGAACGCTTCCCCACGCAAGGGCAAGGACGTCGTGCTGTACGGCTTCGGTCGCATCGGCCGCCTGCTGGCACGCATCCTGATCGAGAAGACCGGTGGCGGCGACGGCCTGCGCCTGCGGGCCATTGTGGTGCGCAAGGGCGCCGAGAACGACCTGGTCAAGCGCGCCAGCCTGCTGCGTCGCGACTCGGTACACGGCCCGTTCGACGGCACCATCACCATCGACGAAGCCAACAGCACCATCACCGCCAACGGCAACCTGATCCAGGTTATCTACGCGAAGAACCCGTCCGAAGTCGACTACACCCAGTACGGCATCAGCGACGCGCTGCTGGTGGACAACACCGGCGTATGGCGTGACGCCGACGGCCTGGGCCAGCACCTGGCCTGCCCGGGTGTCGACCGCGTGGTGCTGACCGCACCGGGCAAGGGCAAGCTGAAGAACATCGTCCACGGCATCAACCATGGCGAAATCACCGCTGACGACAAGATCGTTTCTGCGGCGTCCTGCACCACCAACGCCATCGTGCCGGTGCTCAAGGCCGTCAACGACAAGTTCGGCATCGTCAACGGCCACGTCGAGACCGTTCACTCGTACACCAACGACCAGAACCTGATCGACAACTTCCACAAGGGTTCGCGCCGTGGCCGCAGCGCCGCGCTGAACATGGTAATCACCGAGACCGGCGCCGCCACCGCTGCTGCCAAGGCCCTGCCTGAGCTGGCCGGCAAGCTGACCGGCAACGCCATTCGCGTGCCGACGCCGAACGTCTCGATGGCCATCCTGAACCTGAACCTGGAAAAGGCCACCACTCGCGAAGAGATCAACGAGTACCTGCGCCAGATGGCCATGCACTCGGACCTGCACAAGCAGATCGACTTCGTGAACTCCCAGGAAGTGGTGTCCACCGACTTCGTCGGCTCGCGCCACGCCGGTGTGGTGGACGCCGAGGCGACTATCGCCAATGACAACCGCGTTGTGCTGTACGTCTGGTACGACAACGAATTTGGCTACAGCTGCCAGGTAGTGCGGGTGATGGAAGACATGGCGGGTGTGAATCCGCCAGCGTTTCCACGCTAAGCGCTAGCTTGGAAATGAAAAAGCCCCGGCAGTGATGCCGGGGCTTTTTTGTTGCCGTTAACGGCAACCGTCGAAACACCGCGAGCTGCTCTTGATCTTGATCCGGTGCGGCCCTTGATTTTGATTGTGTGCCCCATAAAGCGCCAGGGCCGACTGGAGGCGTTGGCCAAGCGGTCCCTGGCGTAGCCGGGGAAGACGGAACCGGAGGCGCTTCTATTCCGGGCCGTCGTCCGCTTGGGCGACGCCGGAGGGAGGGGACCCGCAGCGAAGCGGAGGGACCAAGCAGGGGCAAGCCTTTTTTGCTTACTTTTTGTGGCGTTTGACAAAAAGTGAGCCGCCGTAAGGGCGGAAAGGTGATTGTGCATCACCCTAGGAAATGGATATGTTCACGATGGTCGGATCCCGCTTATGACGTTTCTGGATATATCCATTTTCGTGGTGCGGCCACCGACCGTTTCGCCCTTACGGCGACTCACTTTTTGGCAGTCGCCCCAAAAAGTAAGCAAAAAGGGCTTGCCCCTGCTTGGGCCCTACGCTGCGCTACGGGTCCCCTCCTTCCGGCGCCGCTCAACGGGCAGACTGATCTGGTCAACCAATCCCGGACATTTGTTTAGGAGCTACGCCGCCAGCCTTTCATGCTCCACCGGCGTGCGGTACTCGTTATGGCTGTGAAGCCGGACCTGGTTGTAATGATGGATCACGTATCGAAGCACATCCGGCCTGGCCTTCGCCTCGTCCTGGTAGCCTTTCTTGGGTATCCATTCTGACTTCAGGCTGCTGAAAAAACGCTCCATCGGTGCATTATCCCAGCAGTTTCCACGCCGGCTCATGCTTTGCCTCATCCCGAATCCTTCAAGCTTGTCGCGAAACAGCTCACTGCTGTACTGACAGCCTTGATCCGAATGAAACATGACCTTGTCGGGCATTCCGCGGGCCTGATAAGCCAGCTCCAATGCCTTGCACGCCAATGCCGAATCGGGGCTTTTGGAGATGGCCCAACCCACGATCCGCCGGGCATACAGATCGAGGACAGCCGCCAGATAGAGCCAATGCGTCCCCGCCCAGATATAGGTGATATCACCACACCAAACCCGATTGGGCGCCGACACTTCGAACTGGCGCTCCAATAGATTGGGTGCAAATTTTGCCTCCACCGTGGCCAGGCGATAAGGGTTTGGCCGACGTTGAATGCTCCGCAAATCAGCCTCGGCCATTAACCGCCCGGCCAAAAAACGCCCCACCTGTTCGCCCTGGGCCTTGAGCGCCGCAGACAATACTCGTGCGCCCATGGAGCCTCGACTTTCGGCGTGCAGCCCTGTGGCCAACGTTTTCAGCCGTTCCCGGTCTGGATCGGGGCAATTGCGGCGCTTGAGATGCTCGTAATAACCGCTGCGGCTTATCCCAAAAACACGACACAAATCAGTCACCGAGAAACGCTCACTTAACGCATCGATCAAAGCCTTCGATCGAGGGAATCGTTCATCAAGAGAGCGGTAGCCTTTTTTAAGATTTCCTTCTCCAGCTCGAGCTTGCGGATTTTTACCTGCAGCGCCTGGATTTGCTGTTGTTCAGGCGTCATGGCAGAGGCCGTTTCAGGGGTGATGCCAAAACGCTCTTGGCGGAGTTGTTCCACCCACCGACGCAGTGCGGTCGGGCCCACGCCCATGGCTTTGCAGGCTTCTGGAGTGGTGTAGCCACTATCAAGAACAAGGGCTGCTGCCTCTTGCCTGAACTCTGTCGAAAAATTACGTCGGGACATCGAACACCTCTTGGTTGAGCGGTAGATTACCGCTCCTTTGGGCGTGTCCGGGATAATTAGGCCACATCAGACGGCACCCGCTATAGAAGCCTGCGGGTTACCGTCTCTTCGGCCTGCGGCCTCGGCCCTTCGGGCAGCCCGTTGATCGACGCCTCCAGTCGGCCCTGGCGCTTTACGGGGCATACAATCAAGATCAAAAGCCAGATCAAGATCAGAACCCAAATCACAAGCAGATCAACGGCGGCTCAACAGCAGATCATAGGGCTGTATTTACGCCCTAGCAGCCTCAGCTGTCCGCAGTGCATGCTTGTTCCCATGGAACAACACCAACGTCGCCACCAACCCCAACACCGCCGCACCACTCAACCAGATCCCCGGCGCCGCCTTGTTGTCCAGCACATGGATCAAGTAGGTGCAGGCCGCCGGGGTGAAGCCGCCGAAGGTGGCGGTGGCCAGGCTGTAGGCCAGCGAGAAACCGGTGGTCCGTACTTCTACTGGCATGATCTCGGTCAGCGCCACCACCATGGCGCCGTTGTAGCTGCCGTACAGGAACGATAACCACAGCTCTACCATCAGCAGGCGTTCAAAGCTGGGCGCCTGCACCATCCAGTTCAGCGCCGGGTAGGCCGTGAGGATCGCCAGGATGGTCGCCGCCAGCAGCAGCGGCTTGCGGCCGATGCGGTCGGACACCGCGCCCATCACCGGCAGCCAGAAGAAGTTCGACAGGCCAATCAGCACGGTCACCAGCAGGGCGTCGAAGTCGGACAGGTGCAGCTCGGCCTTGCCGAAGGTGGGGGTGTAGGCGGTGATCAGGTAGAACGACACGGTGGTCATCACCACCAGCGCCATGCCGGCCAGTACCAGGCCGAAGTTCTGGCCGATGGAGCGCACGACTTCCTTGAGGCTGGGGCGGTGCTTGCGGGCCTGGAACTCCGGGGTTTCTTCCAGCGAGCGGCGAATCATGAAGATGGCCGGCACGATCATGCAGCCCACCAGGAACGGCACGCGCCAGCCCCAGTCGCCCATCTGCTCGGGGCTTAGCCAGTGGTTCAGGGCTACGCCCAGCAGGCCGGCGAACACCACCGCAGCCTGCTGGCTGGCGGACTGCCAGCTGACGAAGAAGCCCTTGCGGCCGGGCGTGGCGATTTCCGCCAGGTACACCGACACGCCGCCCAGTTCCACGCCGGCCGAGAAGCCCTGCAGCAAGCGGCCCAGCAGCACCAGCAGCGGCGCCGCCACGCCCAGGGTGGCGTAGCCGGGCACGCAGGCGATCAGCACGGTGCCCATGGCCATCATTGCCAGGGTGACGATCAGCCCTTGGCGGCGGCCATGGCGGTCGATGTAGGCGCCGAGGAATATCGCCCCCAGCGGGCGCATGAGGAAGCCGGCGCCGAACGTCGCCAACGACAGCATCAGCGAGGCGAAGGCACTGTCGGAGGGGAAGAAGGTCTTGGCGATGGCGGTGGCGTAGAAGCCATACACCATGAAGTCGAACATCTCGAGGAAGTTGCCGCTGACAACGCGAAAAATCGCCTTGCCCTTGCCTGTGGTCGAGACCATGGAAGTGCACTCACTGCAAATTGTTGTAGTTGGTGGCCGCAGCGCACGGCCTTTCGCAGGCTTTGGGGCCGTTTTGCGAAAAATAATTTGTAACAATATGTATAAGTGTAGGACTTGGCAACGATTCTGCCTGGAAGGTGTAACGTTTCAGCCGATCGATCAAGATGCCCGAGGCTGCAAAAGTGCCTCGCGCAAGTTGTCAGAAAGGCCCCTGGGGGCCAGCCAGATGTTCAGGTATAAACGTGCCAAGTCCTTGTCTTTGCTGATAAAAATGACCTGGCCGTTGCGCTCCAGGGTGAGCCCCGATGCGCTGTTGTAGGTGAGGGCATAACGGTCACCGGCATGGATGTCGATAAAACTCTGGTGCAGGCGGTCGATTTCCGGCCGGGCCGCCCGCAGCTGGTTGGGGCTGGCCTGGCGTTGCAGGGTCTGGTTGGCGGCCTTGATCACGTCGTCGCGGCCGATGTCGTGGAAGTAGAACAGCTCCAGGCGCTGGTCGCGCAGGCTGTCCACGGCCTGCTGCGGGCTGACGTCGGCTTCGGTATAGAAAGCGGCGGCGTAGACGTCGACGAATAGGTAATTGAGCAGCGCCTGGTTTTTGCGCTGCAATGTCGGCGACTGTCCCCATTGCGTGGCGAAATTCGCCTCGTTGAGGCGGTCGGCGCTGTTGCCCCAGGCCAGGGCGCAGAAGAAGAGCAGAAGCAACAGCGGCTTGTGGCGCATAATGGCGTCTTCCTCGAATGTCTGCCTCAAGGTTAAGTCAAAATTCGCCTGCCCATGCACCTTGCCCGTCCTTTTCTCCTGCTCAACCTGCTGACGACCCTGGCGGGTTGCAGCGCTGGCGACCCGGTGGAGTCCTTCAGCGGGCCCACCATGGGCAGTCGCTACACCATTCAATACGTGCCCACCGCCCATACGCCACGGCCCGGGCAGGTGCAGGCGGAGGTGGAGCGCATCCTCGGCGAGCTTGACCAGCAGCTGTCGCTGTACCGCGACGACTCCGAACTGGTGCGCTTCAACGCCTTGCCGGCCGACAGCTGCCGGGTGATGCCGCCGGCGGTGCTGGAACTGGTGCAGTACGGCCAGTCGCTGTCCAGTGCCAGCGATGGCGCCTATGACCAGACCGTGGGGCCGCTGATGAACCTGTGGGGCTTTGGTCCGCACAGCCGCCTGCAACAGGTGCCGCGCCCGGCCGTGCTGGCCCTGACCCGCCAGCGCGTGGGCTACCGCCACCTGAGTATCAGCGGCAACCAGTTGTGCAAGGACGCCGCCGTGCAGGTCGACCTCAACAGCGTCGCCGCCGGCTATGCGGTGGAGCGTATCGGCGCGCGGCTGCAGGCGCTGGGCATCGGCAGCTACCTGGCCGAGGCCACGGGCGAGCTGAAAGCGGCGGGGCGCAAGCCCGATGGCAGCGCCTGGCAGGCCAGCGTGCCCACCCCGCGCGCCGACGACCAGCAGGCCAGCCAGGTGCTGGGCGTCGACGGCTACGGCGTGTCCACTTCGGCCGAGCACCGCCACTATTTCGTACAGGAGCACCGGCGTTATTCGCACCTGCTCGACGCGCGCACCGGCGCGCCCATCACCCACGCCCTGGCCTCGGTCACGGTGATTCATCCTTCGGCGTTGTCGGCCGATGGCCTGTCGACCCTGTTGATGATCCTGGGGCCGGAGCAGGGCTGGGACTACGCCAGTGGCCACGACATCGCCGCGCTGTTCGTGCGCCGCGATGGCGAGATGCTGTCCAGCCGGCCGACGCCTGCATTCGAACGGATGGCGGCAGCAGGAAAAGTTGATCATTGACGTGCAGGTGATAGCCTTTGACGCGACCAAGGGTTAATGTTCGCGGCAATTCCGCTTCTATAGACTGCATCCCCGAGTTTTCGATGCCGCGCTGGCGGCATGTTGAGCCGGAGGTACCAGACTGGTGCCTCGGCCTGTTCTGAAGGAGTACGCATGGCTGTCTACAACTATGATGTAGTGGTGCTGGGTTCCGGGCCCGCGGGTGAAGGCGCGGCAATGAACGCCGCCAAGGCGGGGCGCAAGGTGGCGATGGTCGACAGCCGCCGCCAGGTCGGCGGCAACTGCACCCACTTGGGCACCATCCCGTCCAAGGCCCTGCGTCACTCGGTCAAGCAGATCATCCAGTTCAACACCAACCCCATGTTCCGGGCCATTGGCGAGCCGCGCTGGTTCTCGTTCCCGGATGTGCTGAAAAGCGCCGAGCAGGTCATCGCCAAGCAGGTTGCCTCGCGCACCACCTACTATTCGCGCAACCGCGTCGACGTGTTCTTCGGCACCGGCAGCTTCTCCGACGAGCAGACCGTGGAAGTGATCTGTGCCAACGGCGCCCAGGAAAAACTGGTGGCCAAGCAGATCATCATCGCCACCGGCTCGCGCCCGTATCGCCCGGCCGACATCGACTTCCACCACTCGCGCATCTATGACAGCGACACCATCCTGAGCCTCACCCACACCCCGCGCAAACTGATCATCTACGGCGCCGGGGTCATCGGCTGCGAATACGCGTCGATCTTCAGCGGCCTGGGCGTGCTGGTGGAGCTGGTGGACAACCGCGAGCAACTGCTGAGCTTCCTGGACTCGGAAATTTCCCAGGGCCTGAGCTACCACTTCAGCAACAACAACGTCATGGTCCGCCATAACGAAGAGTACGAGCGCGTCGAAGGCCTGGACAACGGCGTGGTGCTGCACCTCAAGTCCGGCAAGAAGATCAAGGCCGACGCCTTGCTGTGGTGCAACGGCCGTACCGGCAACACCGACAAGCTGGGCCTGGAGAACATCGGCATCAAGGTCAACGGCCGTGGCCAGATCACCGTCGACGAAGCCTACCGCACCAGCGTGCCGACCATTTATGGCGCCGGCGACGTGATCGGCTGGCCGAGCCTGGCCAGTGCCGCCTATGACCAGGGCCGTTCGGCCGCCGGCAGCGTGGTGGACAATGGCAGCTGGCGCTACGTCAACGACGTGCCGACCGGCATCTACACCATTCCCGAGATCAGCTCCATCGGCAAGACCGAGGCCGAGCTGACCCAGGCCAAGGTGCCGTACGAGGTGGGCAAGGCGTTCTTCAAGGGCATGGCCCGCGCGCAGATCTCCGGCGAGCCGGTGGGCATGCTGAAGATCCTGTTCCACCGCGAGTCGCTGGAGATCCTCGGCGTGCATTGCTTCGGCGACCAGGCGTCGGAGATCGTGCACATCGGCCAGGCCATCATGAACCAGCCGGGCGAACTCAATACCCTGAAGTATTTCGTCAACACCACCTTCAACTACCCGACCATGGCCGAAGCCTATCGGGTAGCGGCCTATGACGGCCTGAACCGGCTTTTTTGAGCGGCTCCGGCCGGTGGCCTGAGCCGGCCGGGGATACCGATTTCAGCGATTCCCGAGCGTGGCGGTGGCCAAACCGGGAAAGTCTGTAATCAGGCTGTCAACGCCGAAGTCGGCGAGCCGGCGCATCAGTGCCGGCTCGTTGACCGTCCACACCGACACATGCAACCCCTGGCGCTGGGCCTTGATCAGGCGCTCGGGGGTGCAGTGCGTCCAGTTCAGTGCCAATAGATTGCAGCCGTAGTTCTGGGCCACCTTCAACGGGTCCAGCCAGGCGTATTCGGCCACCAGGCCACGGGCCAGGTCCGGGGTCAGCTCGGCAGCGGCGCGCAGCACTTCCCGGGAGCTCGAGGTGATGGTCACCTTGTCCAGCATCCCGTATTCCTGGGCCAGCTCGCGAATTGCCAGCACCGTGGTGGCGGCGCGGGTGCGCGAGGCACTCTTGACCTCCAGCTGCCAGTGCTCGAAATCGCACGCCTTGAACAGGTCTTCCAGGCGCGGGATGGGGCAGGGCTGCACCCAGCCCGGGCCGCCCTTGCGCGCGTCGTAGGTCACCAGCTCCGCGGCGTCGTGCTCCACCACCTTGCCGCGGCGGTCGGTGGTGCGCTTCAGGGTCGGGTCGTGAATGACCATCAACTCGCCGTCGCGGGACAGATGCAGGTCCAGTTCGCAACGGCGCACGCCGTGCTTGAGGCATTCCTGGAAACTGGTGAGGGTGTTTTCCGGTGCTTCGCCTTTGGCGCCGCGGTGGCCATAAATAAGGGTCACGTCTGTTCCTTCAAAAAATGCAGAAGTCGGAGGAGGGCTGAAACTCAGGCACCCGGGGAATCGTTTTGTTCACGTTCGCGGCGCCGTTCGGCCGCTTGCTTTTGCAGGATGTAACGGGCCAGCAACTGGCGCTGGGCGTCACTGATGTCATCGAACTCGGTGCCAATCTCGAACTGGCCGTCGGGCTTGGCGTCGCAGTGGGTGACCTTGGCACGCAGCAGCAGGCCCAAGGCCTGGGGCATCAGCGCCATTTTCACCGACACGCGGCTGCCCGGGGCAATGGCCTCGGCCTGGCGGAATTCCACGCCACCCTCGGACAACACCACCGGCCGTGGCTCGCCGATGTGCCCCAGGATGGTTTGCGCCACCACCTGGCTGAGCAGGTCGATGCGCTTATTCTGGGCCTTGAGGAAATTGCCCAGGGTGCGGTCGCTGTCGCTGAGTTGGCGCAGGAGGTGCTGGGACTCGAATTCGCTGAGGTGCAGTTCGCTGAGCAGGTTGAACAGCGGCGAAGCATCTTGCAACAAGTCCGTGCCAGCGGCGTCGGCAGCTGAAAGTGGTTGAATTTCCAGTGCGATCCTATCGTCGATACGGTAGTATTCGCGGCGATCTTCTTCATCTAATGTCGACATGGCGAACCCATGGTAGCGGCGGTGGTCTGAGTGTAAAGCTGCTCGTCAAGCCCCGCCACAAGGACGTTCCTCTTTCATTCGAACAAGCCCCGACATGTTCAGACCTCTCTTCGTTTTCATCGGCGCGCGTTACACCCGCGCCAAGCGTCGCAATCATTTTGTGTCATTCATTTCCCTGACCTCGATGATCGGACTCGCCCTTGGCGTGATCGTGATGATCGTGGTGCTCTCGGTGATGAACGGCTTCGATCATGAAATGCGCACCCGCGTGCTCGGCATGGTGCCCCACGCGACCATCGAGTCCAGCAAGCCCATTGATGACTGGCAGGCCCTTGCCAGTAAAGTAAAGCAGAATCCCGCGGTGCTGGAGGTAGCCCCCTACACCCAGATGCAGGGCCTGATGACCAATGACGGCAAGGTCCAGAAGATGCTGCTCAATGGCGTCGACCCGGCGGAGGAGCGCAAGGTCACCATCCTTGACCAGTTCATCAAGCAGGGCAGCCTCGACGACCTGAAGGCCGGCGAGTTCGGCATCATGCTGGGCGACAACGCGGCCAACAAGCTGGGCGTGAAGGTGGGCGACAAGGTCACCTTCGTTACCCCGGAAGTCAGCATCACCCCGGCCGGCATGTTCCCGCGCATGAAGCGCTTCACCGTCACCGGCACCTTCCACGTGGGCGCCGGCGAGATCGACGGTTACCTGGGCCTGACCAACCTCGACGACCTGGCGCGCCTGCACCGCTGGCAGCCGGGCCAGGTGCAGGGCGTGCGGCTGAAGTTCGCCGACCTGTTCCAGGCGCCGCGCATCTCCTGGCAGATCGCCCAGGGCCTGGGCGACGAGTACTACGCCCGTGACTGGACGCGCACCCACGGCAACCTGTACCAGGCCATCGGCATGGAGAAATCCATGATCGGCCTGCTGCTGTTGCTGATCGTTGCGGTGGCGGCGTTCAACATCATCTCCACCCTGGTGATGGTGGTGAACGACAAGCGCGGCGACATTGCCATCCTGCGCACCCTGGGCTCCACGCCCGGTCAGATCATGCGTATCTTCATGGTGCAGGGCACCGTCATCGGCGTCGTCGGCACCCTGATCGGTGCCGGGCTGGGCATGCTCGCGGCCGTCAACGTCAGCGGCGCCATCGCGCTGCTGGAAAAGGTCATCGGGCACAAGTTCCTCAACCCCGACGTCTATTTCATCGATTACCTGCCGTCGCAGCTGATGGCCAATGACGTGTTCATGGTCTGCGGTGCGGCACTGGTCCTGAGTTTCCTCGCGACCCTGTACCCGGCGTGGCGTGCAGCGCGCACCCAGCCGGCAGAGGCGCTACGTTATGAGTGAGTTGGGCATGAGTGATAAAGCAGTGCTGAGTTGCCGCAACCTGGGCAAATCCTACGAGGAAGGCCCGGAGTCGGTGGTAGTGTTGTCGAACCTGCAGCTGGAGCTGTTCGCCGGCGAGCGCGTGGCCATCGTCGGCCAGTCGGGCTCGGGCAAGAGCACCCTGCTGAACATGCTCGGCGGCCTCGACACGCCCAGCACCGGCAGCGTCTGGCTGGCCGGCGAGCAGCTGTCGGCGCTGAACGAGAAGGCCCGCGGCCTGCTGCGCAACCGCGCGCTGGGCTTCGTCTACCAGTTCCACCACCTGCTGCCCGAGTTCACCGCCCTGGAGAACGTGTGCATGCCGCTGCTGATCGGCAAGACGCCCATTCCAGAAGCCAAACAGCGTGCTACCGCGCTGCTTGAGCGCGTAGGCCTGGGCCACCGGCTGTCGCACAAGCCGGCCGAGCTGTCGGGCGGCGAGCGCCAGCGGGTGGCCATCGCCCGTGCGCTGGTGAACAAACCTGGGTTGGTGATGCTCGACGAGCCCACCGGTAACCTCGACCAGCACACCGCCCAGGGTATCCAGGACCTGATGCTGGAGTTGAGCGTGTCGTTGCGCACCGCCTTCCTGGTGGTGACCCACGACCTCAACCTGGCCCGGCAGATGGACCGTGTGCTGCGCCTGGAAGAGGGCCGTCTGGTCCCGATCTAAGCCCTTGCGCCCGGGTTCGCCCGGGCGTTGCTCCAACCCTTTTTCCAGGTGCCTTGACGTATGTTCAGACCCTTATCCATCTTCGTCGGTGCGCGCTACACTCGGGCCAAGCGCCGCAACCATTTCATCTCGTTCATTTCCATGACCTCGATGATCGGCCTGGCCCTTGGCGTGCTGGCGATGATCGTGGTGCTGTCGGTGATGAACGGTTTCCAGAAGGAAATGAGTTCGCGCATCCTCGGCATGGTGCCCCACGCGACAATCCTCGGCGCCAAGCCCCTGGACGACTGGCAGCCGGTGGCCGCCGCCGCCTTGAAGAACCCCGAGGTGCTGGCCGCGGTGCCGTTCACCGACATGGACGGCATGCTGTCCTACAAGGGCTACATGCAGCCGATCCAGGTCAGCGGCGTCGACCCGGCCCAGGAAGGCAAGGTCTCGATCGTTGCCGACCACATCACCAAGGGCGCGCTGCAGGACCTCAAGCCGGGCGAGTTCGGCGTGGTCATCGGCGACATCACCGCGCGCCGCTTCGGCCTCAACGTGGGTGACAAGATCACCCTGATCGTGCCGGAGCTCAGCGGCGAACCGGGTGGCATCACCCCACGCCTGCAGCGCCTGAACGTGGTGGGCGTGTTCAAGGTGGGCGCCGAGCTGGATGGCTCCATGGCCCTGATCCACATGGCCGACGCCGCGCAGATCCAGCACTGGCAGCCCAACCAGGTACAGAGCGTGCGGCTCAAGCTCAAGGACCTGTACATGGCGCCCCAGGTGTCCAAGGCCATCGCCGCCAGCCTGGGTGAGGGCTATAAGGCCGACGACTGGACCCACACCCAGGGCAGCCTGTTCAGCGCCATGAAGATGGAAAAGACCATGATCGGCCTGTTGCTGCTGATGATCGTCGCGGTCGCCGCGTTCAATATCATCGCCACGCTGATCATGGTGGTGAACGACAAGGGCGCCGACATCGCCATCCTGCGTACCATCGGCGCCACGCCGCGGCAGATCATGGGCATCTTCATGGTCCAGGGCACGGTGATCGGCGTGGTTGGCACCCTGATCGGCGGCGTGCTGGGGGTTATCGCCGCCATCAACGTCAGCGCCGTGGTGGGCTGGCTGGAACGCACCACCGGCCAGCACATCTTCACCTCGGACGTGTACTTCATCAGCAACCTGCCGTCGGACCTGCAGGCGGGCGACGTGATCATGATCTGCAGTGCCGGCCTGATCCTCAGCTTCCTGGCCACCGTGTACCCGGCCTGGCGCGCTGCGCAGATCGAACCGGCCTACGCGTTGCGTTACGAGTGACCCCCTGACGCGGCGTGCGGCCGCTGCTACGACTGGCCCTGTAGCAGCGGCCACGGGCCGCGTCGAATGCAACCACTGGGCACGCAAAGTGCGTGGTAAACTGGGCGGGTTTACTCACGTCCAGGTTTCCAACATGCATCCCGCAGCCGAACATTCGCCGTTGGGCAAGTCCAGCGAATACATCTCCACCTACACGCCATCCCTGCTGTTCCCCATCCCGCGCGCGGCCAAATGGGCCGAGCTGGGCCTGAGCGCCGAGACCCTGCCGTACCAGGGCGTCGACTTCTGGAACTGCTTCGAACTGTCGTGGCTGCTGCCATCGGGCAAGCCGGTGGTGGCCATCGGTGAATTCAGCATCCCGGCCGACTCGCCGAACATCATCGAGTCGAAGTCGTTCAAGCTCTACCTCAACTCCCTGAACCAGACCCCGTTCGACAGCGTGCAGGCGCTGGAAGCCTGCCTGGTCAAGGACCTGTCTGCTGCTGCTGGCAAGCCGGTAGGCGTGCGCGTGCGTTCGTTGGCCGAGGTGCAGGCCGAAGGCGTGGTGGCCTTGCCGGGCGTGTGCGTCGACGACCTGGACGTGAGCATTTCCAGCTACGAGCACCCGCAGCCCGAGCTGCTGCGCTGCGACCCGTCGCGCGTGGTGGAGGAGAGCCTGCACAGCCATCTGTTGAAGTCCAACTGCCCGGTCACCAGCCAGCCCGACTGGGGTAGCGTGGCCGTGCACTACCGCGGCCCGGCCCTGGACCACGCCAGCTTCCTGGCGTACCTGGTGAGCTTCCGCCAGCACTCGGACTTCCACGAGCAGTGCGTGGAGCGCATCTTCATGGACTTGAAGCGCCTGCTGGACCCGCAGGAGCTGACGGTGTACGCGCGCTACGTGCGCCGCGGCGGGCTGGACATCAACCCGTACCGCAGCACCTCGGCGGTCACCCTGGAAAACGCACGGTTGGTGCGCCAGTAACGGATTCTGTAGCCGCTGCCGTAGGCTGCGCTGGCCGGTGTGGACCCTGAAGTTCTTCAGCGAGGCATCGGTCCAGCGCAGCCTGGCGGCAGCGGCTACGGGGCTGGGTCAGATCCCCATGCCACCCAGGGTCTGGACGATGTTGCGCAGCGTCCCGGCAAGCCCCGGGTGCTCCACTTCGAACCGTTCCACGGCCAGGTTCACGCCGTCGGCGAGGTTGGGGTTGTTGGTGGCGGTTTCCAGTTGCAGCTCGGCCTCGATCTGGGCCATCAGGTCGTGCAGGTTGGCACGCTCCTCTTCGTTAAGCGGCGGGTTCTGCTCCAATTGCTCGCGCAATGTGTTCAATTGCTCTTGCAGTTCGCGGGCAGGCATGGCGATCTCCCTTCAATGATAGGCACAGCCATTGACCGCGGCGCGGTGCCAAAGGTCCATGACTGACCTTTAGATTAATCCACCACCGCGTTCCCTGCATGATCCTGATCAATGCAGTCGTATCAGGGTTTTTCACCCTTGTAGCGACGCAGGGCGATGTCGGCCAGGCAGGCTTCCAGCTCTTCCAGGTGGTCGATCACCGAGTGCACCCCCAGGGCGAACAGCTTCAGCGTGGCCTTGCCGCGCAGCAGGTCGCGCTCGCGCGCTTCCAGTTCGCCCCATTGCTCGACGGACAGCCCGCACAGCGGCCCGCACGACGCCAGGCCCACGGTCCACAGCCCGGCGTTGAGCCCCGACTGCAACAGCCGCGGGTTGCCGCTGACCAGCACGCAGCCGTCCAGGCGCGAGACGTTCAAGTGCATCAGTGCCTGCCAGCAGGCATCGGGGGCGGGCCAGGGGTTGCCATCGGGCACGCCGACGGCTTTTACCCAGCGCGGCAGCGGTGCGGCCAGGGGCAGGGCGAGGGTGTCGTCCAGTTCATCCAGCCACGCGCAGGGCACGCCCTGGTGACGCAGCAGTTTCAACGCTTGCAGGGCGCCGGGGGTCGGGCCGGCGTCGGGTTCGGTGCGTGCGCCGAAATCCACCAGGCAGCCGCTCAGGCCGAACAGCAGCGCGGTGAAAGTGGGGACGCAGGGTGCGGTGTCAGGCATGTCGGCTTCCCTGTTTGGACCGATGAAGGCTACGGGGAATGCGTGACAGTTGTATGAATCCGGCGTGACGCTACTTTGGTCGGAGAATGCCCACCTTGCGACTAAACTGACGCAGTTGGTCCAGAAGCCTTATACTGTGTCACTTTGTAATGCGGCCCCGCAGCGGGGGCGTGAATCGAATCCAAGGAGTAACATCTATGCGCTTGATCGGTACGGGTGTGATCGATCGTCTGGCCAAGGCCTGCCTGATCGCCGGCGTAGTCCTGGCCCCGGTTGTGGCCCAGGCCGCCGATGAAGACCCATGGGAAGGGGCCAACCGCGTCATTTTCCGCTTCAACGACACGTTGGATACCTACGCGCTGAAGCCGATCGCCAAGGGCTACCAGTGGATCACGCCGCAGTTCATGCAGGATGGCGTGCACAACTTCTTCAACAACATCGGTGACGTCGGCAACTTCGCCAACGACGTGCTGCAGGCCAACCCCCAGGCCGCCGGCGTCGACACCGCGCGCCTGCTGCTCAACACCACCCTGGGCGTCGCCGGCCTGTTCGACGTGGGTACCCGCATGGGCCTGCAGCGCAACGACCAGGACTTCGGCATCACCCTGGGCAAGTGGGGCGTGCCGAGCGGCCCGTACGTGATGATCCCGCTGCTGGGCCCGAGCACCGTGCGTGACGGCATCGCCAAGTACCCGGACAGCTTCACCCAGCCGTACCGCTACATGGACGACATGTCGCTGCGCAACAGCCTGTTCGCCCTGAGCATCGTCGACACCCGCGCCCAGCTGCTGCAGGCCGAGAAGATGATCAACGGCGACAAGTACATCTTCATCCGCAACGCCTACCTGCAGACGCGCGAATACAAGATCAAGGACGGCCACGTCGTCGACGATTTCTGATTCACCGCGGCATGAAAAAAAGGCGACCCGTGTGGTCGCCTTTTTGTTGCTCAGCGCATCTCCACGATGCTCAGGCCGATGGTCTGCAAGCCGGCGCCCAGTTCCTCGATGCGCACCACCTCCGCCTGGGCGTCGAGGTCGCGCAGCGCCGCGTGCTCGGAGGGCAGGTGCACGCCCACCACGTCACCCACCCGCAACGCGCTGCGCGCCTCGATCTGCATGCCGGTGCTGGACAGGTCGCGGCACACGCCCAGCACGCGCTGGCCGTCGACGATGAGAAACACCTTGGCGTTGATCGTCATGCGGATGAAATCACGTTTTTCGGCGAAGTCGCGCTCGGCTTGGGACATGGGCTGCATCCTTCCATTAGGTTGCTTGCGGATAGGTTTTTATAACCCCCGGTGATTTGCGCTGTAAAGACAGCAAGCGACCATCGGCACACGCTTGAAACACCCGGCGGATGGGAGTACCGTCTGCGCCTTAGAGGGCACCTCTGGTTCAGTGTGGCAGGCTTTGGCCTTGCAACCACTGCCAAGAGAGGCTAGAAGTGAATCCAGTAAGCGAGCTCAGGCCCGGCCGAGTACCTTACGCCAACCAATTTCTGGCGCCGTTTGCCCACATGCAGAAAACCAGTGCCACGCTGCTGATAATCGATGATGACGACGTAGTGCGTGCGAGTCTCGCCGCCTACCTGGAAGACAGTGGTTTCAGCGTCCTGCAGGCCTGCAACGGCCTGGAGGGACTTCAGGTATTCGAGCAGGAACAGCCCGATCTCGTGATCTGCGACTTGCGCATGCCGCAGGTCGGCGGCCTTGAGCTGATCCGCCAGGTCACCGAGCGCGCGCCGGACATGCCGGTGATCGTGCTGTCCGGTGCCGGGGTCATGAACGACGCCGTCGAGGCCTTGCGCCTGGGTGCGTCCGACTACCTGATCAAGCCCCTCGAAGACCTGGCGGTGCTCGAGCACTCGGTGCGCCGGGCGCTCGACCGTGCCTGGTTGCTGAAGGAAAACCAGCGTTATCGCGAAAAGCTGGAAACCGCCAACCGCGAACTGGAAGCCAGCCTGCACCTGTTGCAGGAGGACCAGAACGCCGGGCGCCAGGTGCAGATGAACATGCTGCCCGAGAGCCCGTGGGTGGTCGACGGCTTCACCTTCGAGCACCAGATAATCCCCTCTTTGTACCTTTCAGGTGATTTCGTCGACTGTTTTCGCGTTGATGAGCGTAGAGTGGCATTCTATCTGGCTGACGTTTCCGGGCATGGTGCCTCCTCGGCCTTCGTGACCGTGCTGTTGAAATTCATGACCACGCGCCTGATGTTCGAATTCAAGCGCAATGGCACGCTGCCGGAGTTCAAGCCGTCGGAAGTGCTGGGCCACATCAACCGCGGGCTGATCAACTGCAAGCTGGGCAAGCATGTGACCATGGTGGGCGGGGTGATCGACGAAGACACAGGTCTGCTGACCTACAGTATCGGCGGGCACTTGCCGCTGCCGGTGTTCTTCAGCCAGGGCCAGGTGCGTTACCTGGAAGGACGTGGCTTGCCGGTGGGGCTGTTCAACGAAGCCACCTACACTGACCACGTGCTGGAATTGCCGGAGAGCTTCAGCTTGACCTTGTTCTCTGATGGCATTCTGGACCTTTTGCCCGGCGAAACACTCAAAGATAAAGAGGCTGCCTTGCCGGAAATCGTCAAGGAAGTCGGCGGCGGCCTGGATGGCCTGCGGCGCAAGTTTGGATTGGCCACGCTTGGGGAGATGCCGGATGATATCGCCCTGATGGTGCTAAGCAGGAACCTAGAATGAGTACTGGTAGAATCCAGTTCGCTGAACAAAATGGCACTTTCGTGCTGAAATTTGTTGGTGAAGTGCGCCTGACCCTGTGTTCGGCGCTGGATGCGACTATTGAGAAGATCTTCACTGCCCTGAACTTCTCGGCGATCGTCATCGATCTCACCGAGACGCGCAGCATTGACAGCACCACGCTGGGCCTGTTGGCCAAGCTGTCGATCCTGTCGCGGCAGAAGGTTGGCTTGCTGCCCACCGTGGTCACGACCCACGAGGACATTACGCGCCTGCTGCAATCCATGGGCTTCGACCAGGTGTTCAACATCGTCGGCCGGCCGATCCCGTGCCCCGAGTGCCTGACCGACCTGCCGTCCCAGGACCAGTCCGAAGACATCGTGCGCACCAAGGTGCTGGAGGCGCACAAGATCCTCATGGGCCTGAACGACTCCAACCGCGAGGCGTTCCACGACCTGGTCAGCGCCCTCGAACGCAGCTGACCCGGCTCGCTTTTGTAGGAGCCGAGCTTGCTCGCGATGCGGCCACCGCAACTCTTCCGCCAGGCCAGGCACAAAAAAGGGCGACTCCCATGGGAGTCGCCCTTTTTCATTGCTGCGGCGCGATCAGATCTTGGCTTTGAGCAGCGCTTCCAGTTTTTCCTGGTCGCGGGCGAACTGGCGAATGCCTTCGGCCAGCTTCTCGGTGGCCATGGCGTCCTCGTTGGACTCCCAGCGGAACTGCGCCTCGGTCAACGGGTGCTTGGCTTCGCCGCCATTGCCTGGCTTGAGCTTGTGCGCCAGGGTGCCGGTGTCATCCGACAGCTTCTGCAGCAGCTCGGGGCTGATGGTCAGGCGGTCGCAACCGGCCAGCTCTTCGATCTGGCTGATGTTGCGGAAGCTGGCGCCCATCACCACGGTGTCGTAGCCGTTGGCCTTGTAGTAGTTGTAGATGCGGGTGACCGACTGTACGCCCGGGTCCTCGGCGCCAGTGTATTCCTGGCCGGTGGACTTCTTGTACCAGTCGTAGATGCGGCCCACGAACGGCGAGATCAGGAACACCCCGGCGTCGGCGCAGGCGGCGGCCTGGGCGAACGAGAACAGCAGGGTCAGGTTGGTCTGGATACCTTCCTTCTCCAGCTTCTCGGCGGCGCGGATGCCTTCCCAGGTGGACGCCAGCTTGATCAGCACGCGGTCGCGGCCAACGCCGGCCTTGTCGTACAGGTCGATCAACTGGTGGGCCTTGCCCAGCAGGGCTGGTTCGTCGAACGACAGGCGGGCGTCCACTTCAGTGGAGATGCGGCCCGGGATCACCTTGAGGATACCGCTGCCCACCGACACCGCGAAGCGGTCGCAGGCCAGGCCGATATCGCCCTTCACGTCGCGCACGGCGTCGTTCAGCAGCTCGGCGTAGCCGGGCATCGACGCGGCCTTGAGCAGCAGCGAAGGGTTGGTGGTGGCGTCCACGGGCTTGAGGCGGCTGATCGCATCGATGTCACCGGTGTCGGCAACCACAGTGGTAAATTGCTTGAGTTGTTCCAGCTTGGAAGTCATGAGCGTGCTCTGTCCTGTGCGATTGAGTGACATTACCCGACCGCCGCCAAGCGCTCAAGCGCTGCGGCCACCGGGTGGAAGAAGACTGCCGTTTAGAGCCCCAAAAGGCCGCAACGGTTCCCCGTAGCAGCTGCCGAAGGCAGCGTCACGTGCGCAACGTCCATGACGCGGCCTGGCGGCCGCTGCTACAGGGCATCAGCGACCTTCGAGCAACCCACCTGCCTGGTCCAGCAACCCCAGCGGGTCGTTGGTCTTGTGAATGTCCACCGACAGCAACTGGCGGAACTTGCGTGCCCCCGGGAAACCCTGGCCCAGGCCGAGGATATGCCGGGTCACGTGGTGCATCGCGCCACCTTCCTCGATATGCCGGGCGATATAGGGGCGCATCTTCGCCAGGGTTTCGGCACGGGAAATCACCGGCGCCGTGCTGCCGAACAGCTCCTGGTCCACCGTCGCCAGCAGGTACGGGTTGTGATACGCCTCGCGGCCCAGCATCACCCCGTCAAACGTATTCAGGTGCGCCTGGCACTCGGCCATGGTTTTGATGCCGCCGTTCAGCACGATTTCAAGGTCCGCGAAATCAGCCTTCAACTGCGCCGCCACGTCATAGCGCAGCGGCGGAATATCACGGTTCTCCTTGGGCGACAGGCCCTCCAGGATTGCAATGCGCGCGTGCACGGTAAAACTGCGGCACCCGGCCTCACGCACCTGGCCGACGAAATCGCACAGCTCGGCATAACTGTCGCGGCCATTGATACCGATGCGGTGCTTCACCGTCACCGGAATCGACACCGCATCGCGCATCGCCTTCACGCAATCGGCCACCAGAGCCGGGTGCCCCATCAGGCACGCGCCGATCATGTTGTTCTGCACCCGGTCACTGGGGCAACCCACGTTCAGGTTCACCTCGTCATACCCGGCCTCCTGCGCCAGGCGCGCGCACGCCGCCAGGTCTGCCGGCGTGCTGCCACCCAGTTGCAGGGCCAGCGGATGCTCGGTGTCGTCGTGGCGCAGAAAGCGCGCGGCGTCACCGTTGAGCAGCGCGCCGGTGGTGACCATCTCGGTGTAGAGCAGGGCGTTGGCGGAGAGCAGGCGCAGGAAGAAGCGGCAGTGGCGGTCTGTCCAGTCCATCATGGGGGCCACGCTGAAGCGGCGCGAGGGTTCAACGGCAGTTACGGCAGCGGTATTGGAAGACATATTGCTCGGACATTCTGGGCGTAGGGGCGGCATGGTCAGGGTGCATGCTGCCGAGGGCCCATGGGTGATGGGCGGATCTAGGCCGCTATTCTACCAGACCCGCCCGCAGCCCGGGTTTCCGCTTATTCCAATGACGCCACCAGCGCCCGGCCGAAGCTGGCTGTGCTGAATAGCTCCGAGAAGGCCGCGCGCAGGTCATCGCCCGTTGTGCAGGTGAACTCTTCCCCTTCAAATGACAGCACGCAAGGGAAGCCATCGGTGTGCTGGCGCCACTTCGCGATGACCGACGTGGTCGAAGCGCCCTGTGTTGTCACGGTGATTTGGATGACATCTTCGGGGGCGTATTCGCTGGTGACTTCGGTGAAGAAGCTGGTCACTGATTTTATTGATGCGACGGTGGATACCGTTCGTGCAAGCTTGAGGTTTACCGATTCGTCGAATCGCGCCAGGTCCAGGTTGATGGCCTCGAATATCGTGTTGACTTCACAGGTGGCAGCATCGGCCTCGCGCGCCTTGCACATTCCCTGTTTTACGGCGTCTAGAAAGTTCATGGGGTGGCGCTCTTGAGAGTCAGGAAGATAGGGTAGTGGTCTGATACTTTTTTCCATTCCTTGGCGGGTATCTCATTGAGCACCGCTCTATCCGCCACTTTCCAGCAGCGCAAGGCCGCCGAGCACAGCATCATGTGGTCGAACATCAGCAGCGAGGACACGCCCTTGCCACTGGTGAGGAACGTGCCGGGAGGCAGTTCGCTGCAACTGGGCGACCCCATCAGGGGCCAGAATGGGTTGAACAGGGCGTTTTTCCGGGTCTTGAGCAGCGATACATCGCGGGTGGCGCCCAGCCCATGTACAACGGAGGGGTCAAAGGGCTCGTCGTTGTAGTCGCCGCACAGAATGATGGGCGCGCCTGGGTTTTCACGACGAATCTTCGTCACCGTCGCATTTAGCGCCACGCCCAGCTTGAAACGCGAGGGTGAGCCCTCTGGCAGGGTATTACGGCTTTGCCAGTGAGACAGCCCGATGAATACAAGCCCAAGGCCGTGCAACTCAAGGCATATGAAAACACCTGCTTTCAGCCACGTGTCGTAAGTGGTATCACGAGCGTTGGCGTACTGCGGCGTACCCCTCGGAACAAGCCGGGTTGTGTTGTAGATCAGGCACAAGTCGTCAATGGAGCGGCCTTTTTTGTAAAGGCTGATGACCTTGAAGTGTGAGAGGGCGGGGCGTTGTAGCAATTGCTCAATATGTTCGATATCCGTGTCATCAACTTCGCATAGTCCAACGATGTCCGAATTCCGGTCCTGCAGCAGCGACCTGATGATTTCATCGAAGGCCGGGGTGATGGGGTATCGCGAGGCGCCTGCCGCCGGTGGTGCAAGTCGATAGTTTCACCATGTCATGTTCAGCATCACGAGAGTCAGCCTTCAGGTCATTGCCGCGTTGCAATTGATCGCTGCTCACTCCTTTATCGTCTTGAAGTTGCCGCAGAGTCTGGAGGTCGGAATTGTATCGTGGCGGCCGCTTCGGACAATCCTTGAACTGTTACCCTTTGAGACCCGTCACCGTGCCGAAAGGTATTCGCGCAGCCGCGCCTGCAGCCGGTCGATACCGTCGCTGCGCGCCAGGAACGCTTCCACGCCAGTCACCTCCCAGCGCTGGCCTTCATCACCAAACACCACCTGTTCGAAGGTGCCCACCGGCACCTGGGCGACGAAGAACCAGGTATCCAGCCCGTTCATGCCCTGGCCAGGGTAGGCGCGGGTCCAGACGATCCAGCTTTCATCCAGGGTCAAGCCGAACTCTTCCCAGGTCTCGCGGGCGGCGCACTGCACAGGCGTTTCATCGCCCTCACGGCCACCACCGGGCAAGTCCCACAGCCCCGGCCAGGGGATGCTCGGTTTGTCGTCGCGCTGGTAGGTGAGGATCTGGCCTTCGCACAGCAGGGCGATCTTGGCGCCGGAAAAGGGCGGGTGGGGCGGCATGGCGAATCCTCGGCAGGGCTTGGCGCCACTCTACAGGGCGGTGCGGGCGGTGCATAAGGTATCCTTGCGCGCCCACCCACAAGGATTGCCGGGAGCACCGCCTCGATGAGCATCAACCTGCAGATTCGCGACCTGGTCTACTTCATCAAGGTCGCCGAACTGGGCCACCTGGGGCGGGCGTCCGAGGCGCTGCATATCTCCCAGTCGGCGTTGTCCAAGTGCATCGACCGCCTGGAAAGCGCCTACGACGCCGAGCTGTTCGAGCGCATCGGCCGCGGCATCCGCCTCACCGATGCCGGGCAGTTGCTGCGCGACCGCTCGCTGCTGATCGAGCGCATGCTCGACGAAACCCACCGGCAGACCTCGTCGCTGGGCAAGGGCCTGGCCGGCACCATTCGCGTCGGCGCGGCAGCCACCACCGCCGAATACCTGATGCCGCGTGCTTGCCGGCTGTTGCAGGAAGAAGCGCCGGCGGTGGTGCTGGATTTGCAAATTGGCATGAACGACGTGCTGCACGACTCCCTGCGCAAGGACCTGCTGGACTTGGTGGTGGGGCCTTTGGGCACCCGCAACGATGACTTGGTGGAGCTGCCCATCGCCAGTGACGAAGTGGTGGTGGCCGCCAGCGCCCACCACCCGCTGGCCGGGCGCCAGGTGCGGTTGGAAGCGTTGTGCGAGTACCGCTGGATTCTCTCGGCGCCATCGGTGGCCACGCGCCAGTGGCTGGACCAGGCGTTCCTGGCCCAGGGACTGCCGGCGCCGCGGGTGGCCATCGCCACCAGCTCCATCGCCGCGGTGCCCAACCTGATCACCGAGACCGGGCTGCTGAGTTTCCTCTCACGGCGCAACCTGGCCGACAGCCGCCACGGCGGCGGCCTGGTGGAAATTCCCAACCCGCTGACCACCATGGCCCGGCGTTTCGGCGTGCTGCACCGCGCTGACGGCTACCTGTCGCCGGCTACGCGGCGCTTCATTGAGATCCTGCGGTTAAATCATTCCTGCGAAGAATGATTTCTTGAAAATACGCTAATAGAAATAAAGGATAACCGCGGGGATACTTTCGGCAGCGAACAATAACAAGCCAGAGATCCTGCCCATGCCTCATACCATTCTTGTGACCGCCCCACGCCTGGCGCCCGCTGGCCTGGAACTGCTGCGGGCCCAGGGTTGCCGGGTGCTGTACGTGACACCCGAGCAAGGCCCCGCCGACATCGAACGCATTCTCGCTCGCGAGCCGGTGGACGCCGTTATCTCCCGCACCCTGGACCTGACCGCCGCCGCCATCGACGGCTGTCCTACCTTGAAAGTCATCTCCAAGCACGGCGTTGGCGTCAGCAATATCGCCGTGGCTGCCGCCACTGGGCGGGGCATCCCGGTGTACGTGACGCCCGGCGCGAATGCGCAATCGGTCACCGAAATGACCCTGGGCCTGATGTTCGCCGCCGCCCGCCGGGTCAGCTGGATGGATCGGGAAATTCGCCAGGGCCGCTGGTCTCGTGCCCAGGACGGGCTGGAGCTGAGCGGCCGGACCTTGGGCCTGATCGGCTTTGGCCAGGTGGCGCGGCGCGTGGCCCGGGCCTGCCAGGCCATCGGCATGCAGGTGCTGGTGCACGACCCGCTGCTGCCCGCCGACGCCGCGCTGGATGGCGCCGAGCGCATCGACGACTTGAGCGTGTTGCTCGGGCGCAGCCAGGTGCTCAGCCTGCACGTGCCGCTCACCGCCCAGACCCGCAACCTGATCGGCGCCGAACAGCTGGCGCTGCTGCCCGAAGGCGCGCTGCTGATCAACACCGCCCGTGGCGAAGTGGTGGACGAAGCCGCGCTGGTGCAGGCGCTGGCCAGCGGCCAACTGTACGCCGCCGGCCTCGACACCATGGCCGTGGAGCCGCTGCCGGCCGACAGCTCGCTGCTGCGCCTGGACAACGTGGTGCTGACCCCGCACGTGGGTGGCTCCACTCCGGCGGCGCTGGCTGCCATGGCCGCAGGTGCTGCGCGCAACGTGCTGGGCTTTCTCGACGGCATGCCGCCTGCTGCCAGCGCCTGCGTCAACCCACAGGTTCTTCAACACTGAACTGGAGTACTGTCATGACTGCTCAACAATGGCCTGCGGGCTACCGCATCAACCCACGCGTCGCCAGCCTGCCGGCAGACCTGGTGCAGGCCTTCCGCGAGATTCCCGTGGCGGTTGCCGGTGATTGCATGGGCCGCAGCATCGGCGCCCGCGGCCTGCGCGCCTACCATGGCGATCTGTCGCTGAAGCTCTGCGGCCCGGCCTTCACCGTGCGCGTGCGCCCCGGTGACAACCTGATGGTGCACAAGGCGCTGATGATGGTGCAGGCTGGCGACGTGCTGGTCATCGACGGCGGCGGCGACGTCAGCCAGGCGGTCATCGGCGGCCTGGTGCGCACCACCGCGCTGCGGGTGAAGCTGGGCGGCATCGTCATCGACGGCGCTGTGCGCGACCTGGAAGAACTGGCCGAGGGCATCGTCCCGGTGTTCGCTGCCGGCCACACCCACCGTGGCCCGAGCAAGGACGGCCCGGGCGAGATCAACGTGCCCATCGCCTGCGCCGGCCTGTGCGTGCTGCCCGGCGACCTGGTGCTGGGCGACGCCGACGGCGTCATCGCCATCCCGGCCCAGGACGCCGCGGCGCTGCTGCCCAAGACCCTGGCGCACCTGGACCGCGAGGCGGGCATCCGCGAGACCAACCGCGCTGGCACTGCCGACCCGGAGCGCTTCGATTCATTGCTGCGCAGCAAGGGCCTGCCCGTCTGACTGGCTAGAATGTCGGCATCATCGGTTGCGGTGATGCCGCTCGCGGCACCCCCTGTACAACTATAAAAAACAGGAAAACGCCATGCTCATGATGCTCAGTTTTATCATGTTGGCCTGCTTCATCTTCTTGCTGATGAGCAAGAAACTCTCGGCGTTGACCGCGCTGATCCTGATCCCCACGGTGTTCGCGCTGATCGGTGGCTTCCACGCCGACGTCGGCAAATTCATCCTCGATGGCGTGCGCATGGTCGCGCCCAACGGCGTGATGATGGTGTTCGCCATGCTGTTCTTCCTGACCATGACCGAGGCGGGTATGTTCGACCCGCTGGTGACGCGCATCGTCAACGCGGTGCGCGGCGACCCGGTGAAAATCTTCGTCGGCACCGTAGCGCTGGCGTTCATCGTCGCCCTGGACGGTGACGGCGCCACCATCTATATGATCGTGCTGTCGGCGTTCCTGCCCATCTACAAACGCCTGGGCCTGTCGCTGCCCATGGTGTGCTGCCTGCTGCTGCAAGTGGCGGGGCTGGGCAACATGGTGCCCTGGGGCGGGCCGACCGCACGGGCGGCCACGGCGTTGCACGTGGACGTGGGCGAGATGTTCGTGCCCATGCTGCCGGGCCTGCTGGCTTGTATGCTATGGACCTTCGCCCTGGCCTGGCTGTTCGGCCGCCGCGAGCGCGCGCGCCTGGGCGGTGCCATTGACCTCAACGGTCATTTTGCCGACCACAAGGAGCACCGTGGCGACAGCGGCTGGCGCTTCGTCTTCAACTGGTGCCTGACGGTGCTGCTGATCCTGGCGCTGTGCCTGGAACTGCTGCCGCTGAGCTACCTGTTCATGATTGCCGCGTGCCTGGCGCTGGTGGTCAACTTCCCGCGGCTCAAGGATCAGCAGGCGCAGCTGGAGCTGCATGCGCCGCCGATCCTGGCGGTGTCCAGCCTGATCTTCGCCGCCGGCGTGTTCACCGGCGTGCTGACCGGCACCGGCATGGCCGACTCGGTGGCCCAGGGCCTGCTGAAGGTGATACCGGAAGCGTTCGGGCCGTTCATGGCGGTGATCACCGCGCTGGTGAGCATTCCGGTGACCTGGCTGGTGTCCAACGACGTGTTCTATTTCGGCATCATGCCCATCCTCGCGCAGACCGCCCAGGCCCATGGCATCAGCGCCATCGAGATGGCCCGCGCCTCGCTGATCGGCCAGCCGGTGCACATCCTCAGCCCGTTGGTGGCGTCCACCTACCTTGTGGTCAGCATGCTCAAGCTCGACTACGCCGAGAGCCAGCGCTACACCCTGCGCTGGTCGCTGGTGAGCTGCCTGATTCTGCTGGCGGTGTCGCTGCTGACCGGCATCTTCCCGCTGTTCGTTCATTGAGGTGCCCCCGTGAACTGGATAACCGACCCTTTCCTGTGGACTGCCCTGGCGCAGATCATCGCCATCGACCTGCTGCTGGGTGGCGACAACGCCGTGGTCATCGCCATGGCCTGCCGGCGTCTGCCCAAGGCGCTGCAGCGCAAGGCCATCTACGGCGGCATGGCCGGGGCCATTGGCGTGCGGGTGGTGATGCTGGGCTTCGCCATGCAGCTGCTGGCGGTGCCGTGGTTGAAGCTGGTGGGGGCGCTGTTGCTGTTGTGGATCGGCATCAAGCTGGCCGCCAACCGTGAAGATGACGCCGAGGAAATCGATGGCGGCACGCGCCTGTGGGGCGCCATCAAGGCCATCATCGTCGCCGACGTGGTGATGTCCCTGGACAACGTGCTGGCGGTGGCCGGGGCAGGGCGGGGCAACGTCTACCTGGTAGTGGCGGGCGTGCTGATCAGCATCCCCATCATCGTCCTGGGCAGCCGCTTCGTGCTGGCGGCGATGCAGCGCTGGCCGTGGCTGGTGCAAGCGGGCGCGGGGTTGATCGGCTGGATCGCGGGGGGCATGGCCGGTGACAGCGCGCGGCTGGTGCCGGGGTTGGTCGAGGTGACGTGGCTGCATTGGCCGGCGAGTGCGGCGGGGGCAGTGCTGGTGGTGGCCTTGGGCGCCTGGTTGGGCAGCCACCAGCCGGCCGCCCAGGCTTCGCGTCGTCTGTGACGCGGCCTGCGGCCGCTGCTACAGGGGTGCAACTGGCTTTCGTGGGAGTGGGCTCTGCCCGCGAAAAGAACAATACGGTTTGCCTGAGCCTCTGCATTGAGGCCTTCGCGGGCAGAGCCCGGTCCCACAGGGAGGGTCGTAGCAACAATTACCTTGGCAGAGATTACTGCGGCCGTCCTTTGTGCGAGGTCGGTTTGTTGTAGGGTAAGTCCTGGTAGGGAGGAGGGAGCCTGTGACGCGGCCTGCGGCCGCTGCTACAGGTCAACCCGTAGCAGCGGCCGCAGGCCGCGTCAGGGGGCTATCAGCGCACCTGGGTAATGCGCGTGATGCGATCACCATCCTTGTCATCCGCCCCCTTGGACTTGTTCACCGCAAACACGTTGCCCTGTCCATCGGTGGCGACGTGGTTGGGGAAGGTGCCGTCGTCCAGGTTGGCCACCAGCTTGCCGTCCGGGTCGACCACGGTGACGGTGCCGGCGCCGCGGTTGCTGACGTAGGCCAGGCGCTTGACCGGGTCGAAGGTGACGTTCAGCGGGCCGGCGCCGGTGGGTACCAGATGCAGGGTCTTGCCGCTGGCGACGTCGACGATGGCCAGGTTGTCGCTGTTCTGCGCGGCCACGAACAGGCGGTTGGTCTTGGCGTCGTAGGCCACGCCCATGGCCATTTTCACGCCTTCGATGGGGAACACTTTTTCCACGTTGCCGGTCTTGGCGTCGATCACCGCCGCTTCGTTGGTGCTCAGGCTCACGGTGTAGAGTTTGTGGTTCTGGGCGTCCAGGTGCAGGCTGGCGACGGTGAACGGCGCGGCGCGCTCGCCGCGCTGGTTGGACTTGATCTCGATGGTGCGTTCGACTGTCTGCTTGCCGGCGTCGAACATGACGATGGTCGAGGTGCCGGTGGCGCCTGCGAAGGCCTTGTCCAGGCCGGCGTCCACCACCACGTCACGGGCGTGGGCGACGGTGTCGGGGGCGAACTGCTTGACCAGGCCCAGGTCGGACTGGCGGTACACGGCCACGCTGTTCTGGCGGGTGTTGGTGACCCAAACGTTGCCGTTGCGGTCGTCGACGCCCACGCCGTATACGGCATAGACGTTCCCCGGCTCGCGGCCCGGGGCGGCGGCCGGGGTGGCGCGGGCTTCGACGGCCAGGGTGTTGGGGTTGAGCTTGAGCAGCTGCGATTCCTTCACCGGCGGGCGGCCCACGGCGGCGGTCACGAACACTGCGCCGCTCTTGGCGCTGACCGCCGACTGGTACAGGCCCGGCACCAGCTTGGTGCTGGTCTGCTTGAAGCGCTCGGTGCCCGACAGCGGTACCACCGGGGAAATCTTCAGCGGCAGCACGGCGGCGGCCGCCGGGTTGCTGACGGTGACCACAATTGGCTGCTGGCCCACGGCGGCGTCGGCCGGCACTTTCAGTTCGCCCTTGAAGCCGCCCTGGGCGTCAGCCACGTAGGCTTCGGCGTTGAGCACGGTGGTGCCGCGGGTCAGGGTGATGTGCTGGCCCGGCTTGAAGCCGCGGCCCATCAGGTGCACGTCGCTGCCTGCGGTGATGGCGCCGCCTTCGGCCGGCATGGCCATGATCTGGCCCTGGTAGTCCGGGTCCGGGGTGTCGAACGCCGACTGCGCCATGGCGGCCTGCATGCCCAGGCTCATCAGGCCGATCAGCGAGGCCAGCTTGCACAGTTGGCTGGCGGGGGACAGCGCGCGATTGCGAGGTTTCATCGAAGACTCCATGTTTAAAGAGGGGCATGCCCCGCGGAGGCCCGCGGGGCAGCGATCATATCAATAAGCAATGATTCGCATTCTGATTTTTACACTTTGGTACATTTGTAAAGCATCAGAACGAAGTGGCCACGCTGGCGTAGACGGCCTGGCCGTGCTGGTTGTAGGTGGCCGCGCCGGCGCTGTTGGAGTTGCCTTCGCGGTACAGCTTCTTGTCGAAGAGGTTGTTCACGCCGGCGCCCAGGCGCACGTTCTTGGTCACCTGGTAGCCGACGTTGAGGTTCACCAGGCTGTAGGCGCCCACCTCGTCGGTGTTCACGCCGGCGGCGTCGACCTTGGTGGTGCCCACGGTCGGTGGCTTCTGGCGGCCGAAGCTGGTGATGCTCAGCTGGGTGGAGAACTTGTCGTTCACCTGCCAGTCCAGCATCGAGTTGACCGTGTACTTGGGAATCATCGACAGCACGTTGCCGGTGTCCAGGTCCTTGTTTTCCTGCATGTAAGTGCCGTTGGTGGTCCAGGTCAGGTTGTCGGCCAGCGGTACCGTCAGGTTGGCTTCCAGGCCCTGGGTCACGGCCTTCCTGGCGTTCTCCCACTTGAGAATCATGTTGCCACCCGAGGAGTAGCCCAGCACGTCGGTGCCGGCCACTACCTTGTTGTGGTAGTCGTTGCGGAAGAAGGTCAGGCCCGCCACCCAGCCGTCGCGCTTGAACTGCAGGCCGATTTCCTTGTTGACGCTGGTCTCGGCCTTGAGGTCGTCGTTGCCCTGGATATAGCAGCTGCCGGTGCTGCCGATGGGGCAGCCGTTGCCCGAACTCAGCAGCAGGTAATTAGGGTCGAGCTGGTACAGGTTCGGCGCCTTGAACGCGCGGGCGATACCGGCCTTCAGGGTGAAGTCCTGGTTGAGCTTCTGCGACATGTTCAGGCTGGGCGACCAGTTCACGCCGAAGTTAGTGTGGTCGTCCATGCGCACGCCGGGGGTCAGGGTGGCGCCTTCCCAGGGCTCGATATTGTCCTCGGCGAACAGCGAGCCGATGTTGGCCGCCGCCTTGCTGCTGCGCGTGCCCGAGGCCAAGCCGGCGATGCTGTCGGCGCTGGTGCTGCCGTTGTAGTAGCTGCCCGAGGACAGCGCTTGGCTGGTGGAGGCCGGGTCATCGAGTTCCTGGCGGTTGAACTCGCCGCCCAGGGTCAGCACCTGGGGCAGGCGGGTGGCCAGCGGCAGGTTGAATTCGCCGTGGGCCAGGTAGCTTTTCAGGTCGCTGGTGGAGAAGTCGGTGGAGTCGATGGTGCCTTCCACGCCACCGGTCAGGCCCTCGTCCAGGCGGCGGTTGCGGGTGTGCTCGTACTGCAGGAAGAACTTGCTGGTGCCGAAGTCCCAGTCGCCGTTGTGGGTGATGGCGAAGTTGTTGCGGTACATCACGTTGGTCTCGCGGCCTACCCACGGCGCGGCGCTGGCGGCCTTCTTGCTGGTCAGGCTCTGGTTGTACTGGTTGTCGCCGGCGTAGATGTTGCCCTGGCGGCTGTAGCTGGCGTCGAAGTCGAGGCTCTGGCGGTCATCCAGTTTCCAGCTCAGGCGGCCGTTGATGTCCTTGTTGCGCACGCCCTCGGCGCCCGAGGCGGCGGCCTCGCCGGCGGCTTCGTGGCCCACGTTGATGTCGCTGCTGTCGCGGTCGGTCTTGCTCAGGTTGCCGTACACCCGGTAGGTCAGGTTGTCGGTCAGCGGGCCGCTGAGGCCGAAGGTGGCACGCTTGGTGGCGCCCTCGTCCTTGTCCTTGGGCATGTCGGTGTAGACGCTGAAGTTGCCGTGGGTTTCTTGGGTGGGCTGCTTGGTGATGATGTTCACCACGCCGCCCGCCGCGCCGTTGCCGTAGCGGGCGGCGGCGGGGCCGCGCAGCACTTCGATGCGCTGCACTTCATCGGCTGGCACCCAGTTGGTGTCGCCGCGGGTGTCACGGTCGCCGGTGCGGCCGTAGCGCACCGAGTTGCGCGACTCCACCGGCAGGCCGTCGATCAGGATCAGGGTGTTCTCCGGGCCCATGCCGCGAATGTCGATCTGGCGGTTGTTGCCGCGCACGCCGCTGGCGCTGTTGCCGGTGAGGTTGACGCCGGGCATCTTGCGGATGATGTCGGACAGGTCGTTCACCGGCGGGGCTTTCTGGATATCGTCGGCGGTGATCACGGACACGCCCGGCGCCTGCTTGAGTTCTTTCTCGGCGGTGACCAGGGTGTTGTCCAGGGTGATGGCAGCGTCTTCGGCCAGCAGCGCGGGTGAGACGGAGGCCGCCAGGATGGCCAGCGTGAGACGACTGAGTGAGGCATGAAAAAGCACGACGATAACTCCCCTTGAGTGATTGAGGCCCCAGCCGCGGCAGTCCATGTCGCAGGGCGGGGCAGTCGTCCAGACGGGGGGCGATGATAGGGTGTCGTAATTGAGAGTAAATCGTATTTACAAAATTTACCCGCAGCGCCGGTTTGTAAATTTCGTAAAGGTGGTTTGGCTATATTTGATAACAATTATAATTTGCATCCGAGTCGCCCCGTAGTCCGCCGAGAGCTTGCCCCGTGATTGCCAGTACCTGCCCACCTGTTGCCGCGCCGCGAATCCTCGCCGTGGAAGACGACCTGTTGCTTGCCGCCCACCTGGGCCAGCACCTGCGCAAGCGCGGCTTCGAGGTGACGGTGTGCAACGACGTGGCCGGCAGCGACGACCTGCACGACTGGCGCGGCTACGACCTGATCCTCATGGACATCATGCTGCCCAGCCGCGACGGCCTGAGCCTGCTGGGCCAGTTGCGGCGGCAGAACCGCGTGCCGGTGATTCTGATGTCGGCCCTGGGCGCCGAGCAGGACCGCATCGTCGGCTTCAGCCAGGGCGCCGACGACTACCTGCCCAAGCCGTTCAGCATGGGCGAGATGGACGTGCGCATCGACGCCGTGCTGCGCCGCGTGGCCTACGAGCGCACGCCGCCGGTGTGCCACGCGAGCGGGGCGCTGCGCCGCTGCGACGACGGCAGCCAGGACCTGGTGCTGGGCCACGCGCGCGCCGGGCTGACGCCGGTAGAGTTCCGGCTGATGGAAACCCTGCTGGCCAACCCCGAGGAAGTGCTGAGCAAGACCTTCCTCTACCAGCGCGTGCTGCACCGCCCCTATTCGCTGCAGGACCGGGTGCTGGACCTGCACGTCAGCCACGTGCGCCGCAAGCTGGCGGCCATCGGTTTCGAGGGCCGGGTGGAGACGGTGTGGGGCAAGGGCTACGTGCTGAGGAACCAGCCATGAAGCTGCCCGGGCGTCATTCGCTGTTCTGGAGCCTGAGCGGGCTGCTGCTGGTGCTGATCCTGTTGATCATCTGCGTCAGCCGTTCCTGGGGCATGCATTTCGAGCGCGAGGGCTATCGCCTGTCGCCCGCGGCGCAGAACACCTTGCAGGGCTATGCCGCCGAAGCCGAGGCAGTGTGGCGCAACGGCGGCCCGGCGGAAATCGACCGCTGGCTGCTGCAGTTCAACGCCCGCGAACCGGGCTGGGCAGTGCTGCTGGGCCCCGACCTGCAACCCCTGGGCGAGCGCCGCCTGAGCGGCGTGGAGCGCCACCGCCTGGGCTTCGCCCGCGAGCTGGACTGGGCCATGAGCGACCGCGCCCGCGAGCGGCCGATCATAAAGATCGCCTTCCCGGTGGACCCCGGCAGCGGGCAGCTGGTGATGCGCCTGCCCGAACGTTTCGTGCCCACCACCTCGGTGGGTTGGCAGGTGGTGGCCCACTGGCTGGTGCCTGGCGCCCTGGCGCTGCTGCTGGGCGCCTTGCTGTACCGGCTGCTGATCGGCCCGCTGGCGCACCTGCATGCCTACGCCAATGCCCTGCGCGAAGGCCAGTTGGGCGCGCGGCTGGACCCGGCCATCAGCCGCCGTGGCGACGAGCTGGGCGACCTGGGCCGCGCCTTTCATCACATGGCCGACCGCCTGCAACGCACCGTGGCGCTGCAACGGCGGCTGCTGCGCGACATGTCCCACGAACTGCGCACGCCCCTGAGCCGCCTGCAGGTGGCGGTGGAAAGCGACGCCGACGCCGAGGCCCTGCGCCAGCGCCTGGCGCGTGAGGTGCAGGGCATGCGCCAGCTGGTGGACGACACCCTGGAGCTGGTGTGGCTGGACACCGAACGCCCGCAGCTGGCGCTGGACGCCGTGGACGTCGGTACCTTGTGGGAGATGCTGCGCGAGGACGCCTGCTTCGAGTCCGGCTGGCAGCCCGAGCAGCTGCCCAACACCCTGGGCGACGCCTGCTGGGTGCGTTGCCACCTCAACGGCCTGGCCCAGGCCTTGGAAAACATCCTGCGCAACGCCATCCGCCATTCCCCCAGCCACGGCCAGGTGCGCCTGGGCGGCCGGCGCGAGGCGGATCACTGGCACTTGTGGATCGATGACCAGGGCCCCGGCGTGGCCGAGGGCGCGCTGGAGGGCATCTTCGAACCCTTCACCCGCCTCAGCGCCAGCCGCCCGGGGGGCGACGGTTTTGGCCTGGGCCTGACCATCGCCCGCTGCCGGGTGCAGTTGCAGGGCGGGGAACTGTGGGCGCAGAACCTTAACCCGGGGTTGCGGTTGAACCTGCGGTTGCCGGTGGCGTGATGGACCGTGTGGGCCTCGGACGCGATGTTGTGGGAGCTGGCTTGCCAGCGAGCTGTTGAGGCCCTAAAAACTCGCTGGCAAGCCAGCTCCCACAAAGACAGTCGCAGCCAGGGGCGGGCTACAAATACCCGCGGCGGGAGAGGTTGCGCATCAGCGCCGCTACGCCGAAGGTCCACGGCGGCGCCTGGTCGCTGCCGGTGACGTGGTTGTGCAACCCGCCCAGGGCCGGGCTGTGGATGCTGACACGGTCGCCGGCCTTGTGGGTGAAGCCCTGGCCGGGCTGGTCGCGGTCTTCGGTGGGGGCGAACAGCGTGCCCAGGAACAGCACGAAACCGTCGGGGTACTGGTGGTTGGCGTTCAGCGCCTGGCCGGCCAGGTCTTCGGGGTCGCGGCTGATCTGCGCCATGGAACTGCGGCCCTGCAGCACATAACCGTCTTCGCCCTCCACACGCAAACCCACCTCGCAGCCGCGCACCTCGTCCAGGCTGAAATGCTCGTCGAACAGCCGAATGAACGGCCCCAGCGCGCACGAGGCGTTGTTGTCCTTGGCCTTGCTCAGCAGCAGGGCGCTACGGCCCTCGAAGTCGCGCAGGTTGACGTCATTGCCCAGGGTGGCGCCATGAATGCGCCCGTGGCTGTCCACCGCCAGCACTACTTCAGGCTCCGGGTTGTTCCAGTGCGAGCCGGGGTGCACGCCAATGGCGCTGCCGCTGCCCACCGCGGCCAGCACCGGCGCCTTGGTGAAAATCTCGGCGTCGGGGCCGATGCCCACCTCCAGGTATTGCGACCACATCTGCTGTTCGATCAGCACCTGCTTGAGCTGCATGGCCTGGGGCGAGCCGGGCTGCAAGTCGCGCAGGTTGTCGCCGATCACCTCGTGCACCAGGGCGCGAATGCGCTCGGCCTGGCGCGCGTCGCCAGCGGCCTTTTCCTCGATCACCCGCTCGATCATGCTGGCCGCGAAGGTCACCCCGGCGGCCTTGATCACCTGCAGGTCGATGGGCGCCAGCAGGGAAGGGCGGCGGTCGTCGCGCTGTTCGCCGCTGTTGCCCAGCAGCGCCTCGACGCTGCCCAGGTCGGTGCCGCTGGCGCCGCGCACGGCGGCCAGCGGGTCGTGGCGGTTGAGCAGTTCGCTCACCGTGGCGAAGCTGGCGGTGCAGTCCAGCACACGGCCGTCGCGAATCACCACCACGGCGGGGCCGGCGATGGTGCCGGGGCACCAGGCGCGGCCGATCAGCGTGGCGCGTTGCCAGTCGTGGGGCAGGGAATTTTCAATGGTCAGTGACATAAGGCCGTCCTTGCACTCAGTGAGAATGGCGCGGCGCGCCGTTTTCCGGAATCACCCGCCAGTACAGCGTGGCCGGCTCCAGGCAACCGCCGGTGGACAATTGCCCCACCAGTTGCCGGTACAGCTCCTGCCATGGCGTCTGCGAGGGCGGAATGGCCGGCAGCGCCTCCTGGCGCCGCAGGTCCAGGGTGGCGTCATCCACCAGTAGGTTGACGCTGCGGCTGTTGAGGTCGATGCGCAGCGTGTCGCCGGTGCGCAGCAGCGCCAGGCCGCCGCCCACCGCCGCTTCCGGAGACATGTTGAGAATCGACGGGCTGGCCGAGGTGCCGCTCTGGCGGCCATCGCCCAGGCACGGCAGCGAGTCGATGCCGCGCTTGATCAGCTCGGCCGGCGGCGCCATGTTCACCACCTCGGCGCTGCCGGGGTAGCCCACGGTGCCGCAGCCGCGAATCACCAGGATGCAGCGCTCGTCCACTTCCAGCGCCGGGTCGTTGATGCGCGCCTGGTAGTCCTCCGGGCCGTCGAAGACGATGGCGCGGGCGTCGAAGCAGTTGGGCTGCTGCGGGTCGCTCAAATAGGTGCTGCGGAACGCCTCGCCGACCACCGACATCTTCATGATGGCGCTGTCGAAGAAGTTGCCGCTCAGCACGATGAAGCCGGCGCGGTGCTTGAGCGGTTCTTCGTAGCTGCGGATCACCTGGCGGTCGACGGTCTGCGCCGCCGCGACGATCTCGCCCATGCTGCGGCCGCTGACGCTACGACAGTCGCGGTGCAGGCGGCCGACCTTGTCCAGTTCGTGCATCACCGCCGGCACGCCACCGGCGCGGTGGAAGCCCTCGCCGAGGAATTCGCCGGCCGGCATGCAGTTCACCAGCAGCGGCACGTCTTCGCCCACCCGCTGCCAGTCGTCCAGGCTCAGGTCGATGCCACTGTGGCGGGCGATGGCGATCAGGTGCGGCGGGCAGTTGGTGGACGCGCCCAGGGCCGAGGCCACGGCGATGGCGTTCTCGAACGCGGCGTGGGTCATGATCTGCGAGGGGCGCACGTCCTCGCGCACCAGGTCGACGATGCGCAGGCCGGTGGCGTAGGCCATCTGCCCGCGCTCGCGGTACGGCGCCGGAATGCTCGCGCAGCCGGGCAGCGACATGCCCAGGGCTTCGGCCAGGGCGTTCATCGATAGCGCCGTGCCCATGGTGTTGCAGTGGCCGATGGAGGGCGAGGCGGCGGTGGTCATCTCCATGAAGCCTTCGTAGTCGATGTCGCCGGCGGCCAGCAGGTTGCGCGCATGCCACAGCACCGTGCCCGAGCCGATCAGCTTGCCCTTGTGCCAGCCGTCCAGCATCGGCCCGCCCGACAGCACAATCGACGGCAGGTCGGTGGTGGCGGCCGCCATCAGGCACGCCGGGGTGGTCTTGTCGCAGCCGGTGGTCAGCACCACGCCGTCCAGCGGGTAGCCGTGCAGCACTTCCACCAGGCCCAGGTAGGCAAGGTTGCGGTCCAGCGCCGCGGTGGGCCGGCGCGACTGCTCGGCGATGGGGTGCACGGGGAATTCCATGGGAATGCCGCCGGCGTCGCGAATGCCGTCCTTGACCCGTTTGGCCAGTTCGATGTGGTGGCGGTTGCAGGGCGTCAGGTCGCTGCCGGTCTGGGCGATGCCGATGATCGGCCGGCCCGACTGCAGCTCGGCGCGGGTCAGGCCCTGGTTCATGTAGCGTTCGGTGTACAGCGCGGTCAGGTCGGCGTGGCTGGGGTCGTCGAACCACAGTTGGCTGCGCAGGCGGCGGGGTGGGGTTTGGCTCATGGCAGGCTCCGGGGCGTCAGGCAGGCAGTTGGTTGTGGCGGCGCAATTGGCGGATCAGGGCGGCGTGGTCCAGGTCACCGTCGCCGGCGTCCACCAGCGCGCTGAACAGGCCATCCACCAGGGTCGCCACCGGCAGGCTCAGGCCCAGGCCGTGGGCATGGGCCAGGGCGGTGCGGGTGTCCTTGAGCTGCCATTTGGCCGGGCCGCCGGGGGTAAATTCATCGTCGATCATGCGCTGGCCGTGCTGGCGCCAGATGGGCGAATCAACGAAGCCGCCCATCAGCGCTTCATGCACCTTGGCCGGGTCGGCGCCGCCGCGTTCGGCCAGCAACAGGCCTTCGGCGACGGTGGCGATGGTGCTGGCGACAATCAGCTGGTTCACCAGCTTGGCCAGTTCACCGCTGCCCGCCGGGCCCACCAGCACCGGCCGGCCCATGGCCGCCAGCACCGCCAGGCCCTGCTCGAACGCCTGCGGCGTGCCGCCGGCCATGATCGCCAGGCTGCCCTCGCGGGCGCCGCGCTCGCCGCCCGACACCGGTGCGTCCAGGTACTCAAGGCTCAACTCGGTGCAGCGGCGGGCGTGGTCGGTGGCGGCGTCCACCGGTATCGAACTCATCACCACCACCAGCGCGCCTGGGCGCAGGGCCAGGGCGGCGCCATTGGCGCCGAACAACACGTCGGTGCAGGTCGGCCCGTCGCTGAGCATGCAAATCAGTACATCGGCGCCCTGGGCAGCCGCCGCGGCGCTGTCCAGCACCTGGGCGCCGTCGGCGGCCAGCGCGGCGGCCTTGGCCGGCGAGCGGTTCCAGGCGCGCACGTGGAAGCCGGCGCGCAGCAGGCAGCGCACCATGGGCGCGCCCATGATGCCGGTGCCGATGAAGGCGATAACGGGGTGGCTCATGCCTTGTCTCCAATCAGGGTGGCGTCGGCCGCAGGTGCCGGGCGGCGGGGCATCAGCATCATGCCGATGCCGGCCGCGCCCACCAGGGCGGCGATCACCAGGAAGCCCGGCGTGTAGCTGCCGGTGGTGGTGTAGAGCAGGCCGGTGAGATACGGCCCGGAGAAACCGCTGAGGTTGCCGATGGAGTTGATCAGGCCGATGCCGGCAGCGGCACCCACCCCGGTCAGCACCTGGCCCGGCACGGCCCAGAACACGTTGATGGCGCTGTACACGCCGATGGCCAGCAGCACGAAGCCGATGACGATGATCCACGGTTGGTTGATCAACAGCGCCAGGGCGATCGACACCGACGCCAGCAACGCGGCGCCGCCGGCGTGCCAGTGGCGCTCTTGCAGGCGGTCGGAACGGCGGCTCCAGAGAATCATCGCCACCGCCGCCAGGGCGTAGGGAATGGCGCTGATCAGGCCGTTCTGCATCAGCCCCAGGTCCAGGCCGAACGAGGCGCGGAACGACTGCAGCACGCTGGGCAGGAAGAAGTTCATGGCGTTGGAGCCCGAGGTGATGCCGAAATACACCAGCGCCAGCAGCCACACCTGACGGTTGCCCAGGGCTCTGCGAATCATCTGGCCTTTACTCAGGCCGGCGTCCACCGCCAGCGCCTTGCTGCGTTCTTCGCGCTCCAGGGTGTCCATCAGCCATTGCCGTTGCTGCGGCGTCAGCCAGTGGGCGTCGGCGGGGCGGTCGGTGAGGTAGAAGTAGCAGACCACGCCCAGCAGGATTGCCGGCACGCCTTCGGCGATGTACATCAGCCGCCAGCCGACCACGCCGATGCTGTCGCCCAGCTGCATCAGCCCCACCGACAACGGTGCACCGATCACCTGGGCAATCGGCACGCCGAGGTAGAAGGTGGCGATCATCCGCGCCCGGTAGCGGCTGGGGAACCACAGTGACAGCAGGTAGATCACCCCGGGGAAGAACCCGGCCTCGGCGATGCCCAGCAGCACGCGCAGGGTGATGAAGTGCCCGGCGGTCTGCAGCAGGCCCATGGCGCCGGCGATCAGGCCCCAGGTCACCATGATGCGGGCAATCCACACTCGCGCGCCGAAGCGGTGCAGCATGATGTTGCTGGGCACCTCGAACAGGAAGTAGCCGAGGAAGAAGATCCCGGCGCCCAGGCCATAGATGGTCTGGTTGATGCCAATGTCCTGGTTCATTTTCAACGCGGCGAAACCGACGTTGGTGCGGTCCAGGAAGGCCACCACGAACAGTAGGATGAGGAAGGGCACCAGGCGTCTGGTCACGCGGCTGATGGTCTGTTTTTCAAGGTCCAGGATGGCTGGATCGGGTGTGTTCATGTCGCGTGGCCTCGCCTTGTTATTGTTGTGGGGGCGTGTGCAAGCGGTGTCGGCTAGCGGGGGGCGGTGTCCTCGATGTGTGCTTGCACGATGGCGTCGAAATCGGCGTCGGCGCTGAAGCCCAGGCCGCTGGCGTAGGGCGCCTCGACTTGGCTGGGCCAGCCTTCGACGATGCGCTGGATGGTGGCGTCGGGTTCCCAGCGAATCAGTTTTACCGCCTCGGGACCGGCCACGCGCTCCAGCGCCTTGACCATGTCGGCGACAGTGGTGGTCAGGCCGGGCAGGGGGATCACTCGCTGGCTGCCCAGGGTCTCGGGGGCCAGGGTCATGCCCAGCAGCATCGCTTCCACCGCGCGGCGCGGCGACGACAGGTACACCTGGGTGTCGGGGCGCACCGGGCACACGGCGGGCAGGCCCACCAGCGGCTCGCGGATGATGGAACTGAAGAAGGTCGAGGCAGCCTTGTTCGGCTTGCCCGGGCGCACGGCGATGGTCGGCAGGCGCAGCACGCGGCCGTCGATAAAGCCTTTGCGCGCATAGTCGGCCACCAGCAATTCACCCACGGCTTTCTGCATGCCATAGGAGGACTGCGGGGTCAGCGCGGTGTCGTCGTTGACCACCGCCGGCAGCGTGCCGCCAAACACCGCGAAGCCGCTGGCGTACACCACGCGCGGCTGCCGGCCTTGCTGGCGCAGGGTCTCGAGCAGGGTCATGAGGCCGTGCAGGTTGACCTGCATGCCCAGGTCGAAATCGGCCTCGGCGGCGCTGCTGACCACGGCTGCCAGGTGCCACACCAGGTCCACGCCGTCGGTGACCCGGGCCAGGGTGGTGGCGTCGCTGACGTCGCCGGTAATCACCTCCACGCGCGGGTCCGTGGGCACGCCTTCGCCCTCGAAGGCGTCGAACAGCACGATGCGTTCGATGGGCTGGGCGGCTTGGCCCTGCAGGGTGACGCTGCCCAGGTCCAGCAGGCGCTGGGCCAGTTGCTTGCCGATGAAACCGGTGCCACCGGTGATCAGAATGCGCATGATGTTTTCCTTGTTCTTATGGTTTCAATGCCCCCGTAGCAGCTGCCGAAGGCTGCGTCCGCCCCACCGCTGTGGCGCAAGGGACGCGGCCTGCGGCCGCTGCTACGGGTTAGTCGGCTTGGGTGGTGCGTTGGCGTTGTTCGCCCAGGCCGGTGATGCCCAGGCGCATTTCCTGGCCAGGGCGCAGGAACACCGGATTGGGCTTGATGCCCAGGCCCACCCCCGGCGGGGTGCCGGTAGAAATGATGTCCCCCGGCTGCAGTGACATGCAGCGGCTCAGGTAGGCGATCAGCGCTGGGATCTGGAACACCAGCGTGCGCGTGTTGCCGTGCTGGTAACGGTGGCCGTCCACTTCCAGCCACAGGTCCAACTGGTGCGGGTCGGCGATTTCATCGCGGGTCACCAGCCACGGGCCGATGGGGCCGAAGGTGTCGAAGCCCTTGCCCTTGTCCCAGGTGCCGCCGCGCTCCAGCTGCCATTCGCGTTCGGAAACGTCGTTGATCACGCAGTAGCCGGCCACGTGGTCCATGGCACTGGCCTCGCTGATGTAGCGCCCGGCCTTGCCGATCACCACGCCCAGCTCCACTTCCCAGTCGGTCTTCGTCGAGCCGCGGGGTATTTCGACGTTGTCGTTGGGGCCGCAGATGGCGCTGGTCCACTTGTTGAAAATCACCGGTTCGCTGGGCACCGCCATGCCCGATTCGGCGGCGTGGTCGGCGTAGTTCAGGCCGATGCAGACGAACTTGCCCACCTGGCCCACGCACGGGCCGATGCGCGGGCTGCCCGGCACCGCCGGCAGGCTGCGGGGGTCCAGTTGCGCAAGCTTCGCCAGGCTGGCGGCTTCCAGGGTGGCGCCGCCGATGTCGTGCACGTGGCCGCTGAGGTCGCGCAGTTGGCCCTGGTCATCCAGCAGGCCGGGTTTTTCCTGGCCCTTGGGGCCGTAACGCAGCAGTTTCATGGTCAGTTCCTGGTCAGGGGGATTAGTTGCTCATGCCGCCGTCGATGACGTGCACGCCACCGGTGGTGTAGGCGCTGGCGTCGGAGCCGAGGTACACCGCCAGCCGGGCGATTTCCTCGGGGGTGCCCAGGCGGCCCATGGGCTGGCGGGCGACGAAGGCCTGGTACACCTCGGCCTCGCTGCGGCCTTCGGCGCGGGCCTGCTCGGTGATGCGCTGGCGCAGCGACGGCGAGTCGACGGTGCCGGGGCAGATGGCGTTGCAGCGGATGCCCTTGGCCACGTAGTCGGCGGCCACGGACTTGGTCAGGCCGATGACCGCCGCCTTGCTGGCCGAATAGGCGAAGCGGTTGGGCACCGCCTTCACGCTGCCCGCCACCGAGGCCATGTTGACGATGCTGCCGCTGCCCGCCGCCAGCATGCCCGGCAGCACGCCGCGGATCATGCGGTACATGGCGGTCACGTTGAGGTCGAAGGAACGCTGCCAGGCCTCGTCGTCGCAGGCCAGCAGGTTGCCGCTGTGCACGAAGCCGGCACAGTTGAACAGCACATCGAGGGTGCCCACCTGGGCGGTCAGCTGCTGCACGGCCCGGGCGTCGGTGACGTCCAGGGCCAGGGCCTGGATGCCCGGCACATCACGCAGGCTGTCGATGCGCAAATCGGTGGCAATCACCTCAAAGCCGGCCTGCTGAAAGGCCAGTACCGAGGCGCGGCCGATGCCCTGGGCGGCGGCGGTGATGAGAACGCGTTTTCCGGTGACGGTCATGGCGGGTCATCCTGTTGTTATTGTGGGTCAACACTAGAACGCCTTGCCGATAAGCGCCAATGAGATATCCTCAAGGTTCAATAACCGGGGGTTATCGCATGGCGGATGTTTCGTTCAACCAACTGTGCAACTGGCTGCGCTTTCGCCACCTGGTGCTGATCGACACCCTGGCGCGCACGCGCAACATGCACGCCACGGCGGAGCAGATGAGCATCAGCCAGCCGGCCGTGAGCAAGATGCTGCGCGAGGCGGAGAAAATGCTCGGCTTCGACCTGTTCCAGCGCCTGCCGCGCAGCCTGGTGCCCACCGACCTGGGCGTGCACGTGGCGCGCTACGCGCAAATCGCCCTGAACGACGCCCGCCACTTCGTCGGCCAGGTCAACGACCTGCGTGAAGGCGGCCACGGCCTGCTGAAAATCGGCACCATCTTTGCCCCCACCTCCCAGGCGTTGCCCCAGGCCATCGTCGGCATCAAGCAGCGCTGGCCGCTGCTGACCCTGGACGTGCTGGAGGGCACCAGCGCCAACCTGCTGAGCCTGCTGGAGCACAAGCAGCTGGACCTGGTGATCGCCCGTTTCACCCTCGACCGCCACCGCCAGCTCTTCGACTTCCGCGCCCTGGCCCCCGAGCCGCTGTGCCTGGTAGCCGGCAGCCAACACCCGCTGGCCGGCAACAGCGACCTGCCACTGGCCGAGCTGGGCAACTGGCCGTGGATCGTCTACCCCGCCGGCACGCCCATGCGCGCGCGCCTGGAGCGCGCCTTCGCCGAAGCCGGCATGGCCTCGCCGGGCAACACCGTGGAGACCATCTCCATGCAGACCACCCTGCAACTGCTGCAGACCGCGCCGATGCTGGCGATGCTGGCCGAGTCCATGGTCGAGCCGGACATCCGCGCAGGCAGGTTGACGCGCCTGAACCTGCCGTTCCCGCTGGTGCTGGATGATTACGGCGTGATCACCCGCCGCAACGAGGTGCCGGGGTGGGCGGCGCAGGCGTTCGCCGATCAACTGCTGGGCGCCGCAGAACCGTAGCCGCAGCCTGGCGGCAGCGGCTACGCGAACGGTGTGGGCTGGCGCAGAAAGGCGCCACGCGCCTCAATCACCTCAAGCACCGCGCAACCCTCTTCCAACAACAGGTTCACGGTGGTGGCCACGGCTTTTGAGGGTTTGCATAAACTCTTGCGCGGTGCAACCGCTTGTAGCCGCTGCCGCAGGCTGCGCTGGCCCGCGTGAACCCTGAAAATCTCCAGCGAGGCAGGGGGCCAGCGCAGCCTGGCGGCAGCGGCTACGCGAACGGTGTGGGCTGGCGCAGAAAGGCGCCACGCGCCTCAATCACCTCAAGCACCGCGCAACCCTCTTCCAACAACAGGTTCACGGTGTTGGCCACGGCTTTTGACGGTTTGCATAAACTCTTGCGCGGTGCAAGCGCTTGTAGCCGCTGCCGCAGGCTGCGCTGGCCTGCGTGCACCCTGAAAATCTCCAGTGAGGCAGGGGACCAGCGCAGCCTGGCGGCAGCGGCTACGGGGCAGGGTTGGGGCCTAGGCTAACCTCCGCACACAACCCCCCACCCTCACGGTTATACAACCGCAACGTCCCGCCAAGACTTTCAGCCAACTGCACCGCAATCGCCAACCCCAACCCGGTCCCACCCGTGTCGCGGTTGCGCGAACTTTCCAGCCGGTAGAACGGCTGCAGCACCTGCGCCAACGCTTCTTCGGGAATGCCCGGGCCACGGTCCAGCACGCGCAGGGTGCAGCCGCCCTCCGTCAGCACCTGCACCTGGGCGGCGCCGGCGAATTTCAGGGCGTTGTCGATCAGGTTGGTCAGCAGCCGCCGCAGCGCCTGGGGGCGGGTGTCCAGCACCAGGTTGCCTGCGGCCGCCAGTTGCACGTCCTTGCCGGTGTCGTGGTAGTCGCCCACCAGGCTTTCCAGGAAGGGCGTGAGTTGCAGGCGGCAGCTGGCTTCGCTGGACGGTTCGGTGCTGCGGGCGTAGGCCACGCCTTCCTTGACCAGGTGCTGGATCTCGCCCAGGTCGCTCCACAGCTTGTCCTTGTCGGGGCTGTCGTCCATGAACTCCACGCGCAGTTTCATGCGGGTGATGGGGGTTTGCAGGTCGTGGGAGATGGCGGCCAGCAGTTGCACGCGCTCTTTGACGTAGGCGGCGATGCGCCCCTGCATGCTGTTGAAGGCGATGGCGGCGTAGGCCACCTCGGTGGGGCCCTGTTCGTCCAGGTGCACGGGGTGCTGCTTGAGGTCGAGGTTGTCCACTGCCTTGGCCAGCCGCGTTAGCGGGCGGATGGCGGTGCGCACCGCCAGCCAGGTGGCAGCCAGCAGCAACGCCAGTTGCCCGGCCAGGGTCACCGGCAGCCACGGCGACACCGGGCTGACCGAGGGGCGTACGTCGATGGTCAGCGGCTGGCCGTCCTTAAGGCGCAGGTGCGCCTGGTAGTGCGGGCGGCTGTCGGGGATGTCGCGAAAGCTCAGGGCGTAGTCGGGCGCCAACGTCATGCGCATGGACTGCACCGAGGTGGGCTCGCTGCCACTGTCCATGGCCTGGCCGGGGGCGCCTTCGTCCAATTGGTAGCGGTAGTTGGGGCGCTCCAGGCGCTTGAGCCAGGCCGGCCGTTCCGCCGCTGGCAGGCGGTCGAGGATGGCCACCGAGGTGGCGACGTCGCGCTCGAAGTTGCCCAGCATCAGGGTCTTGGCGCTGCTGTAGCGCTCGTACGCCTGCAGCGCCACGGCCAGGCCCTGGGCCAGCACCAGGCTGGTGAGGAAAATCAGCGACAGGCGCGAGGCGAGGGTGCGCGGCCAGCGCAGCCGGTGCTTCACGGCGCGTCCCCGAGCAGTTGCACCGGGAAGCTGAACACGTAGCCTTCGTTGCGCACGGTCTTGATGTAGGCGGGGTCGCGGGCGTCGTCCAGCAGGCGCTGGCGCAGGCGGCTGACCATCAGGTCGATGGAGCGGTCGAACAGGTCGACGTCGCGGCCCTGGGTCAGGTTCAGCAGCTGGTCGCGGCTCAGCACCCGCTGCGGGTGGTCGAGGAACACCCGCAGCATGCGGTACTCGGCGCCGCTCAGGGCCACCACTGAGTCGTCGGCGGCCAGCAGGTGCCGCGCCGTGGTGTCCAGGCGCCACACACCGAAGGCCAGCTGCCGCGATTGTTCGCTGACCACAAGGTTGGGCGGCAACATGCGCGTGCGGCGCAGCACGGCGTTGATGCGTGCCAGCAGTTCGCGGGCCACGAAGGGTTTTACCAGGTAGTCGTCGGCGCCCATTTCCAGGCCGATGATGCGGTCGGTGTCGTCGTCGCGGGCGGTCAGCATCAGTACCGGAATGTAGCGGTGCTTGCCGGCGCGCAGCTCGCGGCACAGCACCAGGCCATCGTCGCCGGGCAGCATGATGTCCAGCACGATCAGGTCCACCTGGCCGGCTTCCAGGAAGCTGCGCATGGCCCGCCCATCGGCGGCCAGGGTTACGCGAAAACCGTTCTTTTTCAGGTAGTTGCCTACCAGCTCGCGGATGTCACGATCGTCGTCGACGATCAATACGTGGTCGGCGCGGGAGTCCATGGCGGCGTCCTTGCATCAGGGGAATGGTGGCCAGTCTAGCAAGCCAGGGAGGGGCTAATGTATCTGTTTGTATCTGGAACTGGACCCGATACATAACCCGGCTTTTGCCGCCCGCTGGCGAAACATGGCGAACACATGTGGCGGGCCAAATAGCGCCATCGAGAACACCACGCCAAGGAGCTCCACCATGTACAAGACTCTGTCCAAACCGTTCGCTGTCTCCGTGCTGGCTGCCGTGCTGCAACTGGGTGCCTGGGCCAACGCCAGCGCCGCCGACACCGCCGCCAACCAGGTGGCGCCCATCACCGTGGGCAGCCACACCTCGTTCGGCGCGCTGAAACACGTGAAGGCCGGGCTGCTGGACGTGGCCTACGCCGAAGTGGGGCCGGCCGATGGCCCGGTGGTGATTCTGCTGCACGGCTGGCCGTACGACATTCACAGCTACGCCGACGTGGCGCCGGCGCTGGCCGACAAGGGCTACCGCGTGCTGATCCCCTACGCCCGCGGCTACGGCGACACCCACTTCCTCTCGGCCAAGACCCCGCGCAACGGCGAACCCGCCGCCCTGGCCCAGGACCTGATCGACTTCATGGACGCCCTGCACATCAAGCAGGCGGTGCTGGGCGGCTACGACTGGGGCGCGCGCACCGCCGACATCGTCGCCGCGCTGTGGCCCGAGCGCGTCAAGGCACTGGTGGCGGTGAGCGGCTACCTGATCGGTGGCCAGGAAGCCGGCAAGGCGCCGCTGCCACCGGCCGCCGAACTGCAGTGGTGGTACCAGTTCTACTTCGCCACCGAGCGTGGCCGCCTGGGCTATGAAAAGAACACCCACGACTTCGCCAAGCTGATCTGGAAGCTGGCCTCGCCGAAGTGGAACTTCGACGACGCCACCTACGACCGCAGCGCCGCCGCCCTGCAAAACCCCGACCACGTGCCGGTGTCGATCTTCAACTACCGCTGGCGCCTGGGGCTGGTGAAGGGCGAGGCACGCTACGCCGCCGTGGAGCAGAAACTCGCCGCCTCGCCGGCCATCAGCGTGCCCACCATCACCCTGGAAGGCGACGCCAACGGCGCCCCGCACCCACCGGCCGAGGCCTACGCCAAGCGCTACACCGGCAAGTATGACTTCCGCCTGATCAGCGGCGGCGTTGGCCACAACCTGCCGCAAGAGGCACCCCAGGCGTTTGCCCAGGCCATCGTCGACGCCGACCACCTGTAAGCGCACGGAGGCGTCATGACATTCAAATCACTCGTGATGGGTTGCGCCCTGGTCGCCAGCGGCGCGGCCCTGGCCGCAGGCCCGCTGTCGCCGATCTACGGCGTGGCGCTGCCCGACGGCTACCGCAAGTGGGCGTTGGTAGCCCCGGCCCAGGAGGCTGCGCCGTTGAACGAACTGCGAGCGGTGCTGGGCAATGACATCGCCATCAAGGCTTACGAAGCTGGCAGCCAGCCGTTCCCCGACGGCACGGTGCTGGTCAAGCTGGCCTGGAAGCACGTGCAGTCGCCGGAGTTCGAGCCGGCGTCCATCCCTGGCGCGGCCACCACGGTGCAGGTAATGGTCAAGGATTCGAAGCGCTATGCCGCCACCGGTGGCTGGGGTTTCGGCCGGTTCATCAACGGCCAGCCGGCGGACGCGGCGCAGCACCAGACCTGTTACGCCTGCCACCAGGCCAAGGTGCAGAACCACGACCTGGTGTTTACCCGATTCGCCCCGTGAACACCTAGGACGCAGCCTTCGGCAGCTGCTACGGGCAACGCCGTAGCAGCGGCCAAAGGCCGCGTCCAAGGCACCTGTGAACCACTTCAATACGGAGTCACCCATGAAAAAAGTCATCGCTGCACTGGCCTGTTCCGTCTGCCTCTCGGCCTTCGCCGAACCGGCCAAACCCACCATCGTCCTGGTGCATGGCGCCTTCGCCGATGCCTCCAGCTGGAACGGCGTGGTGAAGATCCTCGAACACGACGGCTACCCCGTGGTGGCTGCCGCCAACCCCCTGCGCGGGGTGAAGAGCGACGCGGCCGCCGTGGCCAACCTGGTCAGCAGCATTCACACGCCAGTGGTGTTGGTGGGCCATTCCTACGGCGGCAATGTAATCACCAGCGCCGCCGACCAGCAGGCCAACGTCAAGGCGCTGGTGTACGTCAGTGCCTTCGCCCCCGACGCCGGCGAAAGCGTGGCGCAGCTGGTGGGCCAGTTCCCCGGCAGCACCCTGGGCCCAACCCTGGCGCCACCGGTCAGCCTGGCCGACGGTGGCAAGGACCTGTACATCCAGCAGGGCAAATTCCACGACCAGTTCGCCGCCGACGTGCCCGCCGCCCAGGCCGCGCTGATGGCCGCCACCCAGCGCCCGCTGGCCCAAGGCGCGCTTGACGAGAAGACCGACGCGGCCGCCTGGAAGCACATCCCGTCGTGGTACATCTACGGCGACCACGACAAGAACATCCCGCCCCAGGCCATGGCGTTCATGGCCAAGCGCGCGGCGGCCAAGGCGGTGGAGGTGGTGAAGGGCGGCTCCCACGTGGTGATGGTCTCGCACCCAGACGCGGTGGCGAAGCTGATCGAGACGGCGGCAGCTGCGGGTTAGGCCTGTATTGGAAAACAGCGTGTATCTGTATCTCTTTCGCCCCAACCGAACCCGGCAAGATCGCTCCCTGACCAACGATCAAGGAGCGCCCCCCATGGATTCACTCTTGCTGCAAATGTCGCCCATCGGCCTGGTGCTCGCGTTGATTCTGCTGGTACGCCGGCCCCCGGTGCAGGCGGCATTGGCCGGTGTGGCGGGGGTGTTGCTGCTGTGGGGGCTGGGGGTGGCGGCGCCGTTCAGCGCTGCCGTCACGGCGGCCATCGCCCAGGACACCGGTATTCTGTTCCTGAGCACCGCCTGCGTGATCGCGCCAGGCCTGGCGTTTGTGCTGCTGGTGGAGCGCGGTGGTGCACCGCAAGCCATCGGCGCCTGGGTCAAGGAGCTGGGCTGGACGCCACCGGCCCAGGTGATTTTCATCGTGCTGGGGCTGGCGCCGTTGCTGGAGGCGATGACCGGTTTCGGCGTGTCGCTAATTGCCACGGTGCCCTTGTTGATGAGCCTGTTCAGCCGCCAGGCAGGGATGAAAGTCGCCTTGGCGGGCATGGTGGTCATGCCGTGGGGCACCCTGGGCCTGGCCACGGTGATTGGCGCGCAGCTGGCGCATGTACCGGTGGATGTCTTGGGCAGCCACTCGGCGCTGGTCAGTGCGCCGGTGTTTCTTGGCCTGGCCGCCGTGGCGCTGTGGCAGGCTGGCGTTCGCCACCTGCTGGCGTGGCTGGGGCTGTTGCTGGTGGCGGCACTGTTCGTGACGGTGCTGTTCAGCGTCAACCGCTGGCTGGGGCCGGAGGTGGCCGGGGTGCTTGCGGGGCTGGCGGTGGCGGCGGTTGGGCTGGGGCTGGCGGCGGTGCAGCGCAAGCGCCTGGTCCGTTGGCCGCAGGCGGCGTGGCCGTACCTGGCGTTGCTGGCGGTGATCATCGGCTTGCGCGGTCTGTTCCTGCTGTCGGGTTGGGACGGCGCCTGGGTGGTCAGGGGCGAGCATGTGGCGTGGAAGCCGCTGGCCTCACCGGGCGTTGCGCTGGTGCTGGTGACGATGTTGATGGCGATGCGGCAGGGCGCTGCCGAAGGGTTCCCGTGGGCGGCGTTGGTCAAGCGCGCGAAGTTTCCGCTGGCGACCATATTCCTGTTCCTGCTGTTGTCCCAGGTGATGGTCAACGCCGGCTTCCTGTTGGAAGCACAGCGTTCCCTGCAGTCGCTGTCGGGTGTGGCGCTGGCACCCACCGTGGCGCTGCTGGCAGGCCTTGCCGGCTACGTCACCGGCTCCAACGTGGGCGGCAACACCCTGGTCATGCCTTCCATTGCGGCGCTGGGCGTGGCGCACGGGCCATGGCTGGCAGCCATGGTCAACAGCGCCGCCGGGCATGGTGCGTTGGGTTCGCTGTCGATTCTGTCGCTGGTCACCGGGCTTGCGGGCGCCAACCGCGAGGAGGAGCACGCGCTGGTGCGGTTCGCCTTCGGCCTGGTGGTGTTCAACGTGATCATCGTTGCTGCAAGCGGCATCGCTTTGCTTTACCTTGCGCCAGGTAATGCCTAGCTGACAGACGAGCGCCCATGGACAGGATCGAAAAACAGCAGAAGCGCTGGCGCACCGTCAAGGACTGGATCGTGCGCCAGATCGACAGCCACGAGTGGCAGCCAGGTGCCCGGCTGCCCTCGGTGCGCGAACTGACGCGGCTGTTCGGCACCAGCATCACTACCGTGCAACGGGCGTTGGCCGAGCTGGAGGCCAGCGCTTATGTGCTGGCCACGCCACGGGTGGGCTATTTCGTGGCGGCGCCAGGCACAGCGGCAAGCCCTGCGCCGCACGATTTCTCCAGTGTCACGGTAAACGTCAACCAGGCGGTGGTGGCCATGCTCGCCCAGGCCGCCAACCCCGCGACGCTGTCGCTGAGCTCGGCGGTGCTGCATGACGAACTCACCCCGCAGGTGTTGCTGAACAAGTGCCTGGCGGCCCTGGCCGCGCAAGCACAGGTTTCCCTGGCGGGGCTGGTGCCGCCGCCGGGCCTGCCGGCGCTGCGCCGGCGCATTGCCGGGTTGATGCTGGCGCGCGGCGTGGCCTGCGGGCCCGACGATATTCTCATCACCTCCGGCGACACCATCGCCCTGGAGCTGGCGCTGGAAGCCGTGGCGCCCAAGGGCGCCACCGTGGCCATCGAGACGCCCACCTACTACGGCATCCTGCAGACCATCGAGCGCCTGGGCATGCGCGCGCTGCCCCTGCGCACTCACCTGGCAACGGGGATCGATATCGACCACCTGCAAGAGGCGCTGGCGCAGAAGAAAGTCGATGTGATTTTCCTCAACCCCACCCTGCAGAACCCCTGCGGTTTCATCATGCCCGAGGGGCACCGGGCACGGCTGTCGGTTTTGGCATGCGAGGCGGGCGTGCCGATCATCGAGGACGATATCTTCTTCGACCTGGTCCCTGAACAGGCGCGCCCGCGTGCCTTGAAAAGCTACGACAGCAGCGGGCAGACGATCTACTGCGCGTCCTTCTCCAAGACCATTGCGCCCGGCTACCGCGTGGGCTGGTGCGTGGCCGGGCGCTACCGCGCGGCCATCCTGGCGCAGATGTTCGCGCGCAACCTGGCGGTTTCAAGCCTGGCGCAACACGTGCTCGACGCGTTCATCGGCCGCGGCTACCTGGCGCCGCATTGCGCGCGGCTGCGCACGCACCTGGCCAGCCTTGGCGAGTATGTGGCGGGGGTGGTGAGCACCCGCTTTCCCCCCGGCACGCTGTACCAGCCGCCAGCGGGCGGCTTCATTCACTGGGTGAGGCTGCCTGCGCATACCGACATGGCGTTGCTGCGCAGGCTGGCCGGGGAGGGCGGCTGCCATGTGGCGGGCAGCGGCATCTTCTCTGCCGATGGCGCCGACAGCACGGCCATTCGCCTGTGCCTAGGGCGCACGCTGTCGCCCCAGGTGGCGCGTTGTTTCGAGGTGCTCGCGCGCTGTGCGTGGCAGGCGGGGGGTGGGCTTCAGCCGCAGGCCGGTTGCGCAGTCGCCCTGCCTGCCCTGCGCAAATAGAGCACCTGCACGCTGACGCCGATGATCAGCAGCACCAGCAGGCCGCCTTGCACACCCACCAGCAGCGGTGCGTGCGGGTCGGTCACGATGGGGTGGCCGTCCGGCACACGGCGCAAGGTTTCGGACACGGTGGGCAGCATCAGCAGGAACGCCGTCAAGCTCAGCAGGATGGTTTCCAGGTAAACCCGCGCGCGCCCCAGCCACGGTAGGCGCCCCGCGGCATAGCCCGCCAGCAGCACCACCAGGGTCACCGCGCCGATGATGTTGCTGACCGGTTGGTGCGCCACCAGGAACACGGTGCAGGCACCGATCACCATTGACACCAGGTACAGCCGCCCTGGGGTCGAGCGCGGCACGATGCGCCCATGGCGCCAGAACATGTAGGCGGCCAGCGGAACCGCCGGCAGGCTGCCGAGGGTGTGGAGCCAGCCAAGGGGGGAAATACCGAACATGTGAATAGCTTCCGTGTAGTTGGATGAAAGGCACAGTCACCTGCGTGGCGGCCGTGCATGGATATCGTCTGAAACGCGTTATGCTTGTTGCTCAGATTAACCATGGCATGGCCGGGCAGACATGATGGATTCCCTTGAAAGCTTGATCATTCATCCGGAAATGCAGTTGGAAGGTTTCACCGCGGCGGACCTGCTGTCCCAGGTGCTGGCGAAAATTCGCCTCACGGGCGACCGCGTCTATTCGGCCGTGGTGCCAGCGGGGGACGCGTTGGTGCTGGATGAAAAAAGCGCCCATGTGTGCATGCTACGTGACGGCCAGCTGCAGATTCGCCATGGCGATCAGCCCGCAAAAACAGTACGGCAGGGCGACATCCTGCTGTTGCCGCACGCACTGTCGGGGCTGGACATCACGGCGGGCGAGGGGCGTGCCGAGGTCGTGGTCTGCCGGTTCTGGTTCGACGCCAGCAGCTTCGAAGCCATGGTGTTCAGCCTGCCGTGGCTGATCCACCTCAGCCATGCCGACGCTGCGGCGTGGTCGGAAGGCATCCTGCATTTCATGTTGCTGGAAACCAACGACACGCAACCGGGCGGGGCATTGATGGTGTCACGGCTCATCGACCTGGTGGTCATTCGCATCCTGCGCACCTGGGTGCAGCAAGGCGCGGCCGCCGGCTGGCTCAAGGCCTTGTCCGACCCCCGCGTTGCGCGGGCGTTGAAAGCTATCCACGAAGCGCCCGGCCAGCCGTCGAGCATCGCTGCGCTGGCGGCGGTTGCGGGCATGTCGCGTTCCAACTTCTGCGAGCGTTTCAACGCACTCGTGGGGCGGCCGCCGTTGCGCTACCAGAACGAGTGGCGCCTGGCGCTGGCGAAAACCATGCTGCTGCAGGGCCGCCACCGGGTGGGCGAGGTGGGCTTTGCCGTGGGCTATGAATCGGAAGCCGCGTTCAGCCGTGCCTACAAGGCGTTTTTTGGCCGCGCGCCGCGTGACGACAACGCCTGGGCTGCCGATGAAGGGCAGGGGTGAGGTGGCCGTAACGAGGCGCCAATAACCCCAGGTTATCGCCCAATGGAATGTTGTCATTGGGCAAACCCGACCACGCTGACTAGAGTGCAACGACGCCCGTGCCCCGGCATGCAGGCGTCAACCGCTCAAAGAGGCGTGTCATGAAAACAATAAAAAGCTTCAAGACGCTGACCATCGTTTTTCTGTTCATGATCGGCGTGGTCAACTACCTGGACCGCAGCGCGCTGTCCATCGCCAACACCTCCATCCAGCACGACCTGGCCATCAGCCCCACGCAGATGGGCTTCCTGCTGTCGGCGTTTTCCCTGGCCTATGCGTTTTCACAGCTGCCCATGGGTGCGCTGATCGACCGCCTGGGCAGCAAGCTGGCGCTGGGCGGTTCGCTGATAGTGTGGTCGCTGGCGCAGGCCGCGTTCGGCCTGTTCAGCGGCTTCGGCCACCTGCTGGGCATGCGCGTGCTGCTGGGCATCGGCGAGGCGCCGGTGTTCCCCTCGGCGGCCAAGGCGCTGTCAGAGTGGTTCGACACCCAGGAGCGCGGCACCGCCACCGGCTGGGTGTGGTCGGCCACCTGCATCGGCCCGTGCCTGGCACCGCCGCTGCTGACGTTGTTCATGGTGCACCTGGGGTGGCGCGGCATGTTCGTGCTGACTGGCATCATCGGCCTGGTGCTGGCGGCGTGCTGGTTCACGTTCTACAAGAGCAAGGCGCAGTACATGGCCGAGACTGGCCGTACCGAGCCACAGCCTGTGGTGGCGAAAACCGCGCCCAAGCTGCGCTGGTCGGCGCTGCTGCGCGACCGCAATACCTGGGGCGCCTTCCTGGGCTTCATGGGCGTGATCTACATGATCTGGCTGCACCTGACCTGGATGCCCGGCTACTTCGAGAAGGCCCACGGCCTGGACCTGTACCGCACCGCGTGGGTGGTGTCGCTGGCCTACCTGTTCGGCGCCGCCGGCACGGTGGTGGCGGGCAAGGCCTGCGACGCCCTGGTGGCGCGCGGCATGAAGGTGCTGGCCAGCCGCAAGCTGGTGATCATCACCGGCCTGCTGGGCGGGGCGCTGTTCACCCTGATCGTCGCCTTCGCCAGCAACCTGGCGGCGTGCGTGGCCTTGCTGTGTGCGGCGCTGTTCTTCATCAACATCTCCAGCGCCACGGCGTGGATGATCGTCAACACCATTGTGCCGTCGGAGCGGGTGGCGTCGTTTGGTTCCATCCAGAACTTCGGCGGCTACCTGGCAGGCTCCATCGCACCGATCCTCACCGGCTTCAGCGTGCAGCAGAGCGGCTCGTTCTCGTCGGCGTTCGTGATCAGCGCGGTGGTGGCGACCTGCTCGGCGCTGGCCTACCTCATCCTCCTCAAGGATCCCAACACCCCCGTAGCAGCTGCCGCAGGCGGCGTCCGGGCCCAGGCGCGGTCGGCCTGATACACCGCGGCGGCCGTGACGCGGCCTGCGGCCGCTGCGACAGGTTTCGTAGCAGCTGCCGCAGGCGGCGTCAGGAGTGGCGATCAATACCGCCAATGCCCCGGCACCCACACCCAACGGCCTGGGCCCCAACGGTAGTGGCCCGGCACCCAGTGGTACCCCGGCGCCGGCATCACCGGCACCACTTCCACCGGCGGTGGCGGGCGGCGTGGGTGGACGGGTTCGACGATACAGCCAGACAGCGATGCCGCCACCAGGGTGGCGATGATGGCAGCCTTGAAAGTCTTGAACATGGGAGGTTCCTTGCGTAAGCCATAGCCACGCCGGTTCGGCGGGCTTGCAAGGTTTAACGCCGGCGGCGGGAAAATCCGTCGCCTTATGGCTGCGGCCTGTTGGCCTTGCCCTGGCCGCGCAGGTACATGGACTTGGCCAGCTGTTCGCGCTCGTCTGCCGGCAGGGTGGCGGCGAAGTCGGCCAGGCTGGTTTCGACCCGGGCGCGCAGGGCCAGGTCGGCGTCGCGGGCGCGGCCCAGGTCGGCCACCAGGGCGTCGCGGTCGAGGGTGGGCGCGCGCAGTTGCTGCATCACGTCCTGGCGCGCCTGGCGCCCGGCCAGTATCAACGGCTGGCTCTGCTCGCGAGTTTCGCGCAGCAGGCGCCGCAGTTCATGGCGGCGCTGCACCGGCAGTTGCACCATCACCTGGCGCAGCCCGTGCTGCACCACCGGGCCGACCACGGGCGCCGGGTGCGACAGCCATTGGTAGGCGCCGCCGGCCACGCCGCCGATGAGGAACACGTTGAGCACCAGCGAGGCGGCCAGCCAGGGCTTGAGTGGGCTACGGGCTTGAGTCATTGTTCGCTGTCCTCGGTACTGATGGAGTAGACGATATCGGCATCGTTTTGGTCGAAAATGCTCGGCAAGGCTTCCGCGCCGTTGCCCATGGACAGGCTCAGCGACACCGCCAGCATGCCCGCCGCGATACCGGCCAGGCCCACGCCCAGCAGCCCCAGCCGCGACCACAGGGTCTGGTGGCCACGCCACAGTGAACGCCGCGGCGCCAGCGCCGCGGACGCAACAATGCGGTGTGCCAGGGCAGGGTGGGGCGCGGGCAGGCGGTGGCTGTCCAGCAGGGTGTCCAACGCCAGCGCCTGGGCCAGGCTGGCGCGGGCCTGGGCATCGCCGCTGTCCAGCAGCGCGCGCGCCGCCGGCTGTTCGGCGGCGGGCCAGCGGCGCAGGTTGGCGCCGTAGGCATCGGCCAGGTACTCAAAGCGTTCAGGCGTCATGCTGTTTTCCTCCCGGGCCAACCGGTTCGGCGAGTTGCTTGCGCAGGTTGCGCCGGGCTCGCGATAGCAGGCTTTCCAATGCCTCGACGCTGATGTCCATCAGCGCCGCTGCCTCGATGTTCGACAGTTCCTGGTAGTACTGCAGCACGATGGCCTCGCGCTGGCGGTCGGGCAGGGCGGCCAGGGCGGCGGCCATGCGCGCTTGCTGGTCGCTGGCCAGCAGCTGGTCCTCGGGGGCGCCGGCCGGGTCGGCCAACTGCTCCAGCGTCGCGTCGTCGAGGCCGTGGGCCTTGCGGCGGCGCAGGTGGTCGTAGCACAGGTTCAGGGCCACCCGGTGCAGCCAGGTGTCGAACCGCGCCTGGCCGGGGCGCCAGCTGGCAGCCTGCTTCCAGATGCGCAGAAAGCTCTCCTGGGCCACGTCGCGGGCTTCGTCGGCATCGCCCAGCAGGCGGCTGGCCAACGCCAGCAGGCGGGGCAGCTTGCGCGACACCATCTCGTTGACGGCCGCCGGTTCGTTGTTGCCGATGCGGGCCAGCAACTCCACGTCCGGGTCAGTTTCGTTCAATCGCACGTCTCGGTGAGTGGGCGGGGCGTTAGCTCGAATAACGCCTGGGCGCGGGCATTACCCGCACCCAGGCAGGGCTTCAGCGGGCCCAGTGGCCGTCCACCCAGCGCCAGCCCGGGCCGCGCTGCGCCCAGTGGCCAGGGATCCAGTGGCCGCCACGCATCATCGGCTGCCAGTGCCCCGGGACCCACTCGTAGTGGTTGCCGGCCCAGCGCCAGTGGCCCTGGTCCCAGGCGTAGCCGGGGCGCTCGCGGGGGAACATCTCGGCGCGCGGGGGCGGCGGCGCCTGGCGAATGATGATCTCGGGTTCGGCGAACGCCGGCACGCTCATCAGCGAAGCCAGCGCAAACGGGATGATCAGGACATAGCGTAGTTTGGCCAGAGGTCGGGCAAGTCTCATGACAACTCCTTCAAGCGCGTTCGACGGTGAACGCTGCTGATGGGTTTAACGGCCAGGTCGGCGCAATCCGTCGCACGAAAATGAAATTTTTTTCGGCGACGGATTTCACCCCCGTCCGGCGTTCAAAACAGTAACCGCCCGCCATGGGCGCTTGCCCCAACCAGAGGAATACCATCATGACCCGCCGCCTTGCCGTGCTGTTGACCGTGATCATGCTGACCAGCGTGAGCGGTTGTGTGTTTGTCCCGGGCCATCGCCATTGCTGCTGGCGCTATGGCGCCATCGAACAACCTTCTGCGGTCGCCAATCTAGCGTAGCAGTGGCCTGCGGCCGCGTCCCACGGGTGATGGGCGGGGCCAGGGTGTGTTAGTTTCGTGCTGGCACGCTAATTACCCGCAGGAGCACCCGTGATGAGCAAGCTGGACTGTGCCGCCCTGGCCGCCATGATCGACCACACCCTGCTGGCGGCCGACGCCGCCAGCGCCCAGGTCACCCAGCTGTGCCAGGAGGCGCGGCTGCACGGCTTCCACGCCGTGTGCGTGAACTCGGCCCAGGTCTACCACGCGGCGCAACGGCTGCGCGGCAGCGGCGTGAAGGTGTGCGCCGTGGTGGGCTTCCCCCTGGGGGTGTGCGTGAGCCAGGCCAAGGCCTTCGAGGCCGAGTGCGCCATCGCCGCCGGTGCCACGGAAATCGACATGGTGTTGAACATCGGCTGGCTCAAGGAAGGCCTGTTCGACCATGTGCGCGAGGACATCGCCCAGGTGCTGCACGCCTGTGGCGGCGTGCCGTTGAAAGTGATCCTGGAAACCTGCCTGCTCGACGACATCCAGAAAATCCGCGCCTGCGAAATCTGCCGCGACCTGGGCGTGGCGTTCGTCAAGACCTCCACCGGTTTCGGCAAGGCCGGGGCGACCGTGGCCGACGTGGCGCTGATGCGCCGTATCGTCGGCCCGGGCGTGGGTGTCAAGGCCTCCGGCGGTGTACGCGACGCAGCCACCGCGCTGGCGCTGATCGAAGCCGGCGCGACGCGCCTGGGGTGCAGCGCCAGCGTTGCCATCGTCAGCGGCAATTGACTGTAACCCCCCGTAGCAGCGGCCGCCAGGCCGCGTCCGCAAGCGCCGCGTGCTTTCAGGCCCACCGCGTTGCAGCTGGACGCCGCCTGGCGGCAGCTGCTACGGGTAGCTGTCAGAGGGTCAGGGCGTAGAACTTGCTGTCCACGGCCATCAGCGGGAACGAGGCGGGCAGGTTGTGCTTGGCCACTTCGTGGAAGCCGTGTTTCTCGTAGAAGCGGTGCGCGGCGAGGAACTGTGCGGTGGTGCCCAGCAGGATCTGCTGCACGCCGCGTGCGCGGGCGGCTTCCAGTAGCGTGGTGAGCAGGCGTGAGGCGGTGCCGTACGCGGCGCCGCGATAGGCTTGCGCGACGAACATCTTGCGCAGGGCGGCGCGGCCTTCGCCAATGTCTTTCAGGCCGATGGTGCCCACCACTTCCTCGCCGGCCTTGGCCACCCAGAAATCACCGTTGCCCTGCTGGTAGAACTCGCCGATGGCGCGCAGGTCCGGCTGGTCGGCGGCGGTGATGGGGATGCCGAATTCGGCTTGCTGGATCGGCAGGATAACGTTGATTACGCCGGGTTCGTCGGTAGGCTGGAAACGGGTTATTTGCAGGGGCTGGTTGGGGTGGGCCATGGTGGGGGTCCGAGGCAAAAAAGTGCAGTTTGCCCAGCACGTTGGGTGCATTCAAGTAGCACCAGCATTGGTCGCGCCGCGAACCGCTGTTGACCTTGACCTTGATCCCGTGCGGCCTTTGATCTTGATTGTGTGCCCCATAAAGCGCCAGGGCCGACTGGAGGCGGCGCTCAAGCGGTCCACGGCGTAGCCGGGGAAGACGGAACCGGAGGCGCTTCTATTCCGGGCCGTCGGCCGCTTGGGCGACGCCGGAGGGAGGGGACCCGCAGCGAAGCGTAGGGACCAAGCAGGGGCAAGCCTTTTTTGCTTACTTTTTGTGGCGTTTGACAAAAAGTGAGCCGGCGTAAGGCCGGAAAGGTGATTCTGCATCACCCTCGGTAATGGATATGGTCACAGATTTGGTATCCCGCTTCGGCGATTTCGAACATATCCATTTTCGTGGTGCGACCACCGACCGTTTCGCCCTTACGGCGACTCCCTTTTTGGCAGTCGCCCCAAAAAGGAAGCAAAAAGGGCTTGCCCCTGCTTGGGCCCTCCGCTGCGCTACGGGTCCCCTCCTTCCGGCGTCGCCCAGGCGGCAAACGGCCCCCGCTATAAAAGCTGGCGGGTTGCCGTTTCCTTCGGCTGCGCCGAAGGGCCCTGCGGGCTGCCGCCTGGTCAACGCCTCCAGTCGGCCCGGGCGCTTTACGGGGCATACAATCAAGATCAAAAGCCAGATCAACAGCAGATCAAAAGCCAGATCAAGATCTAGATCAAGCGCCGGATCACAAGCCGGATCACAAGCGTGGCAGCTTGCTGCGTACTTCCCGCCCGGGCGGGTGACTGGGGATATGTAAGCGAAACATTACCAATTACTTCTCCCTCCCGTAACCCACCTGTCATCTGCGCTACCTACCATCAGCCCCCACAAACGCAAGCCCCGGGCCAGAAACCCCGGCGGCCCCCGCAGCGCATATGGACAGCAGTCCCTGGCCCACCGCCAGGGTGGGAGAGTCACGACGATGCACACCGCTATCAGCACACCCCTGCCGTTACCCACGGTGCCGACCAAGCTACCGGCCCGCGCCGTGAAGGTGGCCGCGGTGGTGGCCGTGCACGTGCTGGCGCTGAGCTGGTTTGGCCGTCAGGCGCCCGCGCCGCTGGCGGTCAGCCAGCCGCGCACGCTCTATGCGTCGGTGATCAATGAACCTGCGCCAGCCCCGGTCGCGGCGCCACAACCGCCCGCCGCGCCGGTCACGCCGCCACCACCGCCGCCAACGCCTGTGGCCAAGCCGCTAGCCAAGCCCGTGGCCAAGGCGCCGACACCACGGCCCGTGGCCGCCGCCAAGCCAACGCCAGCGCCCACCCCAACACCCGCGGTCGCTGCCGTCGCCGCCGCACCTGCCGTGGCCGCGGCACCCGTGCCGCCACCGGCGCCGCCGAAAACCATCACCCATGGCGTGGAATACCTGCGCGCCCCCGAGCCGCAATACCCCGACCGTGACCGCGAGGACGGCAACGAAGGCACCGTGGTGCTGCGCGTGCTGGTGGATGAAAGCGGCAAGCCGGGGCACATCGATGTGCTGCGCTCCTCGGGCTTCGGCAGCCTCGACGAGGCGGGCAGGGCGGCCGCCCGGGCGGCGCTGTTCAAGCCGTACCGCGAGGACGGCCGGGCCATGTCGGTGTACGTGATCGTGCCGCTGCGGTTCCAGCTCGACAGCTGACCGCGTCACCCTTTTTCAACCCTGAATCTCATCCCGTTGGCGGTCCTGCCAGGACAGCGCTCGGGCGCGTTTTATCCCTTTGATGACCTGGAGAGCAACACCATGCAAAATACTTCGTTAGGGCTGGACATGCTGTGGGGGCAGGCCGACGCCGTCACCCGTGGCGTGGCGCTGATGCTGCTGGCCATGTCGCTGGCGTCCTGGTACGTGATCGCCGACAAGCTGGTGCGTCTGGCCCTGTCCCGGGTGCGCACCCCGCGCCTGCTGGCCGCCTTCTGGGCCGCGCCGACCCTCAGCGACGGCCTGCGCCAGCTGGGCGGCGAGCCTTCCTATGCAGCGCTGACCCACGCCGGCGTCAGCGCCGCCACCCAGCACCGCGAGGCGCTGGACAGCGGCATGAACCCGCCGGCCTTCAGCGACTGGCTCAACCGTGCGCTGCGCCAGGCCACGCTTGGCGTGGGTGCGCGCTTGCAGGGCGGCATGGCGATTCTCGCCACCGTGGGCTCCAGCGCACCCTTCGTGGGCCTGCTGGGCACCGTGTGGGGCATTTACCACGCGCTGATGAAGATCGGCCTGACCGGCGACGCCAGCATCGACAAGGTGGCCGGCCCCGTGGGCGAGACGCTGATCATGACCGCTTTGGGCCTGGCCGTGGCCATCCCCGCCACCCTGGCCTACAACCTGCTGGTGCGCACCAACAAGCAGACCCTGGGCGAGCTGGGCAAATTCGCCTTCGAGCTGCATGACCTGCTGGTGATCGGCGCCCGCGCCACACCCCAGGGCCAGTCACCGCAACGGGCCATGCCCCGGGCCCGCGCGGAGTACGTGTGATGGCCGGCGGACTGCAGGACGAACTGGAAGACGACAGCTTCAACCCGGAGATCAACACCACGCCGCTGGTGGACGTGATGCTGGTGCTGCTGGTGATTTTCATCATCACCGTGCCGGCCATCCAGCACAGCGTCAAGATCGACTTGCCCCACGCCGCCGCCCAGCAGGACAACAAGCCGCCGGTGGCCGTGGACCTGGCCCTGGACAGCAGCGGCCACCTGCACTGGGACGACCGCGACATCAGTGACAGCGAGCTGCCGGCGCTGGTGGCCGAGGCCGCGGCGCGCCAGCCGGTGCCCGAGCTGCACCTGCGTGCCCAGCGTGACACGCCCTACGAGAAAGTCGTGCAAGTAATGGCCACCGCGCAGTCCGGCGGCCTGGAAAAAATCGGCTTCGTCACCCAGGCCGTCACCCCTTAACCCAACGCCTCGATCGCCCCTGCCCGTACCCGGGTGGGCGGCGTCGTGCGCTCATTTTTCGGTACCGTCATGCGTCGCAACCACCCGTTCCACCCGTTGTCCCTGCGCACCGGCGCAGGCCTTGCCGCCTTCGCCCTGGCCCCGTCGATCTGGGCGGCCGACCCGGCCCCGGTCATCGATGACAGCCTGCTGGCAACCTTGCCCCAGGTCACCGTCAAGGCCGCCAAGGCGAAGAAGCCCGACCTGCACAAGCAGATGTCCAGTGGCGCCCTGGGCAGCAAGGCGGCCATCGACACGCCATTCTCGCTCAAGAGTGTCAGCAGCGAAGAGATCCAGCAGCGCCAGGCCGGCATCCTCTCCGAGGCGGTGAAGTACGACGCCTCGGTGACCTCCATCAGCTCCAGCTACGGCACCCACCCGGCCACCCTGGCCGTGCGCGGCCTGCCCCTGGATGACCTGAACGGCTACAAGGTGGACGGCATGGCCAACATCAACCGCGGCGTGGAAATGCCCCTGGAGATGTTCGACAGCGTCGAAGTGCTCAAGGGCCTGTCGGGCTTCATGTACGGTTTCGGCAGCCCCGGCGGCATCGTCAACTACGTGACCAAGCGGCCGACCGACAAGAGCATCTTCAGCGTCGACGCCGGCTACCAGTCCGACAACGTCTACAAGGAGCACGTGGACGTTGGCGGCCGCCTGGACGACCCGCGCTTCGGCTACCGCCTGAACCTGGTGCACGAGGAGGGCGACGCGGCCAGCGGCGGCTCCTCGGTGAACCGCACGGCAGTGGGCCTGGCGCTGGACGCGAAGTTGACCGATGACCTGACCCTCAACTTCGACACCCTGTACCAACAGCGCACCACCTCTGGTGGCACCGACATCGTGGTCAGCCCCTCGTACTCGCTGCCCAAGGCCATCGACGGCAGCAAGCGCCTGTACAGCAACGGCTCCTACACCGACGTCGACTACAGCCTGTCGACGCTGTCGGCCACCTACCAGTTCAACCCCAACTGGCAGGGCAAGCTTGCGTACCGCTACAGCGACTCGGACCGCCGCTACGTGAAGGACCAGTACCAGATCAGTAGCAACAGCGGCAATTACTCCGACAAGGTCACCTCCGAATACCACGGCTACGAATACAACGACGCCATGGGCACCCTGGAGGGCAAGTTCGACACCGGCTGGTTCAGCCACGACGTGGTGCTGGGCGGCAGCTACTCGCAGCTCGATTCGCGCAAGTCGGTGAACACGCCCAAGACCACCGTCGGCAAGGGCAACCTTTACGACCCGACGATTTTCTCGGTCTATGACATCGACTACAGCGGTGGCACCTACGGCGACGACCAGATCAAGGAGAGCGCGGTCTTCGCCAGCGACACCATCGGCCTGGGCGAGCAGTGGTCGTTACTGCTGGGCCTGCGCAACGAAACCTTCCGCGAGATGACCCACGACTCGGCCACCAGCGACGCCGTGCGCTACAAGGCGCGCCCGGCGACGCCCACCGTGGCGCTGATGTACAAGCCGCTCAAGGACCTCACCGCCTATGTCAGCTACGTCGAGTCGCTGGAAGCGGGCGGCACCGCGCCCACCGGCACGGTCAACGAAGACAGCACCCTGGGCCCGCTGCGCAGCAAACAGTATGAGATCGGCATGAAGGTGCAGCGCCGCAACTGGAGCGCCACCGCCGCCGCCTTCCGCATCGACCGCGGCGCGGAATACACCAACAGCCAGAACGAATACGTGCAGAGCGGCACCATCCGCTACCAGGGCCTGGAGCTGAACGCCAGCGTCGACCCCATCGACAGCCTGACCCTCGAAGGCAGCGTCATGTCCCTGGACTCCGAGTACCTGGACGCAGGCGACGTCGACGGCAACCGCGCCGCCGGCGCCGCCCACTACCAGGCCGCCGCCCAGGCCACCTACCGCATTGGCGCGTTGCCGGGCCTGTTCGTGCGTGCCGGCGCCCAACGCATCGGCCCCATGGCGGTGGACTCGGGCAACGTCAACACCCTGGACGCCTACAACCTGTTCGACGCCGGCGGCGGCTACCGCATGAAGCTCGCCGGCGGCCACGCGCTGACCTTCGGCGCCAACGTCACCAACCTGGCCAACAAGAAATACTGGACCTGGTACCAGGAAAACTACCTGCAACCCGGTTCGCCTCGGACCCTGAGCGTGAATGCCCGTTATGACTTCTAAACCGCTGCGCCTGTTCACCCTGGCCCTGGCGCTGGCAAGCAGCGCCATTGCCCATGCCGATACCCTCGACACCCATGGCCTGCGCCTGGACAAGGTGGTGCTGGTGATGCGCCACGGCATCCGCCCGGCCACCGACACCGCGGCGCTGGACGCCGGTTCTGGCAAGCCCTGGCCGAGGTTCGCGGTGGCTGACGGCCAGTTGACCGAGCATGGCCGCGCCGCGACGGTGCTGCTGGGCCAGTGGCAACGCGGCTACCTGAAGGAGCAGGGCCTGCTGGCCGCCGACGGTTGCCCCGGCGCCGGCCAGGTGTACCTGTTGGCCAGCCCGGCGGCGCGCACCCGCGCCACCGGCAAGGCGCTGCTGGACGGCATGTTCCCGGGCTGCCAGGTGCCGGTGCACCACGGCCGCGCCAGCCAGGACCGGCTGTTCCACGCCAGTGAAAACGGCCTGGGCGCGCTGGACCGCCAGCAGGCCGAGCAGGCCATGCTTGGCGCCATGGGCGGCAGCCCGCAGGCGGCGCATGACCGTTACAGCGCGGCGTTGTTGCGCATGCAGCAGGTGGTCGGCGTGCCGGCCACTTGCGCCAAGGGCAAACCCTGCGCGCTCAGCGAGCAGGCCTGGGGCCTGAAGCAGAAGGGCAGTACTGTGAAGCTCAGCGGCCCGCTGAGCTTGGGCGCGGCCATGGCCGAGACCATCCGCATGGAGTACGCCGAAGGCATGCCGTTGCCCCAGGTGGCCTTCGGTCACGCCACCAATGCGGCGCAAGTGGCCGGCCTGATGGAACTGCGCAGCGGCAAATATGCTCTGACTCAGCACCTGCCCTACATTGCCAGGCGCGGCGCCTCGCAATTGCTGCACCAGGTGCTGTTGGCGCTGGCGCAGGCCGACCGGTCGCTGGCCGGTGGCCCGCCGCCTGCGTCGTGGCTGGCCTACGTGGGGCATGACAGCAACATCGCGCAGTTACGCACGCTGCTGGGCTTTGACTGGAAGATTGCCGAGTACCCGCAAAACGATGCGGCGCCCGGCGGCACGTTGTTGTTCGAACGCTGGCTGGACCCGCGCGACGGCCAGCGCTACGTGAGCCTGGCGTACGTGGCGCAGAGCCTGGACCAGTTGCGTGACCTGAGCCACGCCGCGCCGTACCGGGTGCAGTTCAGCGGCCCGGACGGCAAGGCGCTGATACCCCTGGCGCAGTTCGAACAGGCCATGGCTGCGCGTATCGACAGTACCGCCACCGAGCCGCAGGCCTATGCTGATGAATAAACCCTGAAACCGAGGTGAGGATTGAGCCAGCTGAAACACGTTTTACTGCTGATGGGGCTGCTGGCGCTGGCCGCCTGTAGCCATCAGGCGCAGCAGCCCAGCCTCACCCCCGAGCAGGTGCGCGCCAAGGTCGCGCGCCTGCTGCCGCCCTCGGCCAGCCAGCGCCAGGCTTGGGCGGCAGACATCCAGGCGGCGTTCCAGGCCCAGGCCCTGGAGCCCAGCACGCAGAACCTGTGTTCGGTGATCGCCGTCATCGAGCAGGAGTCCAACTTCCAGGCCGACCCGCAAGTGCCCGGCCTGGGTGGCATCGCCCGTGCCGAGATCGACCGGCGTGCGGCGCGCCTGCACGTGCCGGGCTTCCTGGTGGACGCGGCGCTGGCGATCAAGTCCCCCACCGGCAAGAGCTACGCCCAGCGCATCGCCAGCGTGCGCTCGGAGCGCGAGCTGAGTGATGTGTTCGATGATTTCATCGGCATAGTGCCCTTGGGTGGCCAGCTGTTCGGCACCCTCAATCCAGTACACACTGCCGGACCCATGCAGGTCAGCGTGGCCTTCGCCGAACGCAACGCGCGTGGCTACCCGTACACGATGCAAGGCACGGTACGCCGCGAGGTGTTCAGCCGCCGCGGCGGGGTGTATTTCGGCACCGCCCACCTGCTGGGTTACCCGGTGCACTATCCTGAGCCGTTGTACCGTTTCGCCGATTTCAACGCCGGCCACTACGCCAGCCGCAACGCGGCTTTCCAGGCGGCGTTGAACCGCCTGGTGAAGGCGCGGCTGGCGCTGGACGGCGACCTGATTGACTACGGTTCGCTCAGCGCCGGGCAGACGGAGCTGGCGGTGCGCTCGCTGGGCAAGCGCCTGGACATGAGCGACAGCGCCATTCGCAACGCGCTGGACAAGGGCGAACAGCTCGATTTCGAGAACACGCGGGTGTACCAGCGGGTGTTCGAGCTGGCCGACCAGGTGGCCGGCAAGCCGCTGCCGCGGGCGATTCTGCCGGGCATCACCCTGGAAAGCCCGAAGATCACCCGCCACCTGACCACCGCCTGGTTCGCCCGCCGCGTGGACGAACGCCGCGCGCGCTGCGTAGCACGCGACTGACCAACTCCCCGTAGCAGCTGCCGCAGGCTGCGTCCAATGCCACCGCGGTGTGGCTGAAAGGACGCGGCCTGCGGCCGCTGCTACGCCGACGTGCGGGGGAGCGTAAGGTTGGTTGGCCACTCCCCGTAGCAGCTGCCGCAGGCTGCGTCCAATGCCACCGCGTTGTGGCTGGAAGGACGCGGCCGGCGGCCGCTGCTACGGGGAGTGTAAGGGTGGGGTCAGCGCGGGGCGCTGCGCAGCGACGAGGGGCCGCCGCTCAGTTCGATGCGCTGCTTGCTGTCCACCAGCTTGCCGTTTTCGATGCTGTACAAGCCCAGCTGATGCTCGACGTTGAACTGCACGATCACGTGCTTGCTGTCGGCGCTGAACACCACGCCCTGGGACGAATTGCCGTCGGCCACGTCGTTGACCTTCTCGGCCTTGCCGTTGCGCAGGGCGAACAGGGTCACCCGGCCATGGGCGCGCACGCCGGGGTTGCCCGGGGTCAGGTTGGAGCCGTCGATGGACTGCGCGACGATCCACTTGCCGTCCGGCGAAATCGCCACGCCCTCAGGTAGCGACGGCACGTTGAGGTGCTGCACCGCGCGGAACGGCACCTTGGACACGTCGACCAGGGTCACGCTGTCTTCATCACCGGCCAGGCGCCCCTTGTAATTGGGCAGGCCGGCCAGGCCAACGTTACTGACCACCGCCCAGTGGCCGTCGCTGGACACGTCGATGGTGTAGGGCGCCACGCCGGTGCTGATGCGGTCGCCGCTGTCGGCCCACTTGCCGTCCACCAGGCTCAGCACCGCCACGCCTTGCTCATCGCGCAGCGACACCAGCACATGCTGGCCGTCGTGGGTGAACGCCGCGCCGGCCAGGCGCTTGCTGCCCAGGGCGATGCTGTCGAGCACGGTTACCTGATGGCCGTCGATGCGCAGCGGGCGCACGCCACCGTCCACGCAGGTGACCACGCCCCACCTGCCGCTGCGGTCGAAGGCCACGGCCTGCGGGTGGCTGCCCAGTTCGATCTTGCTGACAGTGGCGGGCTTGGCGGACAGGTCCACCACCTGCAGGAAGGTGTCCATCTGCAGCTGCTTGGCGGCGTGGTCGAAGCGGGTGGGGGCGGCCACCAGGGCCAGGCTGCCGTCGGGGCTGATGGCGGCGGCCTGGGGCGGGCCCTGGATGCCGTTTTCCACTTCCACGGTCTGGTTGACCTTGGGCGGGAACACGCTAGCGTCCAGCACGGTGAGGGTGTCGGGCTTGGCGGCGTCGGGGTAGGTGTCGCGGCCTTGTACCCGCTGGTACTTGCCGTCGTTGGACGATACAACCCAGTCGGCAGCGCTCACGGCGTGGGCGGCGAGCAGCGACAGGGCTAGGACTGAAACCGGTTTCAACATGGCGCGCAAGGTCAGCATTGAGGCCACAGGGACATCCTCGAAAAGGGCAGGCTGGGAAAGTGCGACACTATAGCGCAGCCATGCCCCCAAGGCCCCTGAAAATAACGCCTTGCGGGGTGAGGTGGATCAGGTGCCGGCGGTTTTATGGTGCAGGCGCGCCAGGGCATGGTCGTACATGCGCGTGCGGCGGTGGTCCTTGCCGTAGGTGCCACGGGCGGCCACGGTGCCGGACTGGATGTGGTCCAGGTACTTGAACAGGCGGTGGGCGGAGAGGGTAGCGATGGAGAAGCCGGAGGCCACCATGCGGTCCTGCAGGGTGTAGCCCGGCACCCGGTCATCCATGCAGAAGTGCAGGCCCCGGTGCTTCATGGCCTTGGCATTCCACAAGGTGCAGAAGCTCTTGAGGTGGGTTTCCTTCCACGGCTTCGGCTCGCGGGCCGACAAACCCAGCGCCCGGGCCATGCGCCGGTAGTGATGCTTGCAATAGCGAGAACTGAAGCGCCATGCCGTGCGCAGCAAGCCCCGGTCAAGTTGCTCGAAACAGCCTGCGGCGGCGGTAGTGGGCGTTTTGGTAATCATATCAAGCAGTAAGCTGAACACTTCGGGGTTATATATGAAAGTGTCAGTATGCATGAGCAGTATATAGTCGGTGTCGATACGCTCCAGGATCATATCCAGTGCCTTGCCGTGGGCAATATGGCCGGCTTCCCCCGCGGGCTGTACGCGCTCCAGAAGATTGATCCAATCCAGGCTGCGCAAGTAATCGGTGCTGTCATCCGCGGAGTTGTTGTCCACCACCCACACCGGCACGTCCAGGCCGACCAGCTGCTCGCGCAGCAACTCCAGGCAGGCACGGGTCATCTCGCAGGTCTTGTAGTTGACCATGGCGATACTGAAGCGTGGCGCGGTCGGGATGGGGTCGGTTGGAATGTTCATGTTGTCTCCTTGATACATCGCGTACATTGATGTCTGTAACTTGCCCGATAAGTCAGGCGCTGCGGGAAAACTCCGGGGGTGGGGAAGGCGATCATTGGAGTCGTTCAACAAGATGAAACTATCGCGCCAGTGGCGTGAAAATTTTGTTATAGGTGTGGCAAGGAAATGTCGACAGGGGCGAAAGTTGTGTAAGGCATATGTAAATATATGTTTCAAACTTCGCGGCAAGGGCGTTTTTGCAGACGCAGTGACCCGGCGGGGACGCTTGAAAGACGCGAGGTACAGAGGGTTGTACTGGTTTTGTTTCGTGCTGACAAAACTGTACCTGTGGTGGCGGGCGACAAGTCGGCGACAGCGGGCGGCCCAGCGTGTCATGGCGCCCCGCCGCCCATGAAAAAGTACCGGTGAAAGTGACTTTTGTGTAGGGCCATTGCCTGGTGAATCGGGAAATAATGCAAGCCATCCCGCCCTTGCATAAGCCGGGTCAAGGCACCCCCGATCGGCGTGCTTCAGCGCACAGGGGGTGGACACAGTCGCTCACAGGTCAATAAAAACAATGCAAATCCTGACACCGAGAGCCCGCTGGGCCGTGCTTGCACTGCTTGCGCTGGGCGTCCTTATTTCCTACGTCGACCGCACCAGTATTTCGTCTGCGCTGGCCGATCCCTCCTTCATCCAACACTTTCAACTGTCGAGCCTGGACAGGGGCTGGCTCAACTCGGCCTTCTTCTGGTCCTACGGCCTGTTCCAGGTGCCGATGGGCTGGGTGGCCGACCGCTACGGGGTGAAATGGCCGTACGCAGTGTCCTTCGGCGCATGGTGCATTTTTACCCTGCTGCTGGGCGTCGTCCACGCACTGGAAAGTCTGATCGCGCTGCGCCTGCTGATCGGTGTGTCCGAGGCGATCGTGGTGCCCGCCAGCTACCGCTGGATACGCAACAACTTCGATGAGGGGCGCCTCGGCCTCGCGGCCGGCCTGCTCGCCATGGGCAACAAGCTGGGCCCCGCCATTGGTGCCCCGGTCGCGGCCCTGTTGATCGTGAGTTATTCCTGGAAGGTCATGTTCATTGCCACGGGCCTGGTCGGCATGTTGTGGCTGATCCCCTGGCTGTTGACCGTGCGCAACGACTTCCCGTCCAAGGCCGAGCTGTCCCGGGTGACCCATCAACCGCGGACGGTGAGCCTGCACGGCATTCTGAGCAGCCCGGTCATCTGGGGCGGGCTGATTACCAACTTCTGCTACGGCTACTTCGCCTTTTACTGCATGACCTGGATGCCGGCGTACCTGGTCGAGCAACGCGGCTTGTCGATATCCAGTTCGGGGCTATTCACGTTCGCAAGCTTCGCCGGCATCGCCGTGGTTGCGGTGCTGGCGGGCTGGGCGGCGGACCGCATCATCGCGCGGGGCTATGACGCCGTGCGGATCCGCAAGGCCTTCGTTGTCTGTGGCTTCACGCTCGCGGGCACCGTGTTGCTCGGCGCCTATGCGCCAACGCAGAACATGGCGCTGTTCTGGAACACCTTTTCCCTCTCGTGCCTGGGCTTGACCACAGCCAACAACCTTGTGTTGTCGCGCATGACCTTGATCCCCAAGCAGATGGTGGGACTGGTGACGGGCGTGCAGCAGCTCGCGACAAGCCTTGCCGGCGGCGTGGCGGCCGGCCTTTCGGGGTGGCTGTTGCAGTCCAGTGGCAGCTACGACCTGCCGATGAAAGTGATCCTGGCGTTTCTGCTGATCGGCGCGTTCGCCACCATCGTCCTGTACCGCCCCGAATGGGCACCCAAAATCAGCGAGCCCTGTGGGCAACTGCGCAGCGCGTAGCACACGGCACCGTTGGCGAATCCTGTGAAGGCCACGCCTGGCCAGAACAAAAAATGGGGTATTGATTGCATGGCAAAAATTGTATTCGGAATGGCCGTGCCGCACAGCGGCATGCTGGGGCAGGCGCCAGAGGACTGGTTGATCAATGGCGAGCGCGATCGCAACAACCCTGAACTGTGGTACCGCAACCGCACCTGGACCTACCCTGAACTGGAGGCCCATCGCGAGGCGGCTTTCGAGCCCTTCCTCACGCTGGAGGAACGTACTGCGCGCGCGGCTCGCTGCCGCGAGGCGCTGGATGTCATGGCGCAGGCGTACCGCGATGCGAACATCGACGTGGCCATCATCCTGGGCAAGGACCAGAAGGAAATCTTCACTGATTTTTCGCCTTCGATCGCCATCTACAGCGGCGCAGAGGTGCATAACGGGCCGCCGCAGCGTTCGGTGTATGCCCCCGATCACCCTGTCACCCACCAGTGCCACCCGGGGCTGGCGGCGTACCTGATCAAGTATTTCCAGGGCGAGCACTTTGACCTCACCGATCTGTTTGCCTGGCCCGATAACGTGTGGATGAAGCCGCTGCCCGACTACCCGGTCGTGCCGCATGCCTACAGTTTCGTCTACCACCAGATCATGGCGGACAACCCGCCGCCGCACGTGCCGATCATCATGAACTGCTTCTACCCGCCGACCCAGCCGTCCATGGCGCGCTGCATCGAGTTTGGCCGCGTGCTGCGCGACGCCATCACCGCGTGGCCAGAGGACGTTCGCGTGGGCATCTTTGCCTCTGGCGGCCTGTCGCACTTCGTCAACGACGAGGCGTTCGACCATCGCATCATGAAAATGCTGTCCGAGTACGACTACGAAGGGCTGGCCGCGGTGGACGAGCGTTCGTATCAGTCGGGCACCTCGGAGATCAAGCTGTACGTGAGTGTGATGAAGGCCGTGGAGCAGACCGGCGCGCAGATGACCCTGGTGGACTACGTGCCCTGCTGGCGCACAGCTGCAGGCACGGGCGAAGGTATGGGCTTCATGTATTGGCAGCCCGACTGCTGACAAGGGGTACCACGGACACTTCGCAGCAAAGCACACACAACGCGTTGTCTGGATAGCGACGCAGGAGGCAGTTGAGCGCAGGGTGTATCTGTCGCTCAGCCACGCATAATAACGGAGACATTAGCTGTGTATCTGAACTCCCCTCTCAAAAAGCTCATGGCTTACTCAGCCATCTGGGGCACCTGGATTGTCATTTCCTCAAGCGCACACGCGGCGACCGCCACCCAAGGCACGGCCTTGCTGAACCGCCTCGGGCCGGTGACTTCGGACTTGTATGTGGCGAACGCCGACGGCACCGACGAGCACAAGCTGCTGCCCACCCCGGGTTTCGATTACCACGCCTCATTCTCGAAAGATGGCCAGTGGATCGTCTTTACCTCTGAGCGGGACGGCCTCGGCGAAGCCAATCTGTACCGCGTGAAAGCCGACGGCACGCAGCTGAAAAGGCTGACCGACCACGTCGCCATTGACGACGCGGCGGTCTTTTCACCGACCGATCCCCACGTCATTGCCTTCGTCTCGTCGCGCCGCGGCAAGGATGCGTTTGGCACCACCAATATCTGGACGCTGAACATTGCGACCGGCGCGTTGAAGAACGTCACCGGTGCCATCAAGTTCGACCCGGCCAAGCCCCACAGCTTCTTCCGGCCGAGCTGGTCGCCGGATGGCAAGTGGCTCGCCCTGGCTTCGGATATCGGCTCGGACTGGCGTGGTCACAACCTGCCGGTTGGCTGGGAGCGCACCCAGGAAAGCAGCATCTACCTGATTCATCCCGATGGCTCGGGCTGGAAGCAGCTTGCCAGCAACCCCGGCTTTGACGAAGGCTCGCCGACCTGGTCGCCCGATGGCAAGCGCGTCGCGTTTTATGAGACGCCCGTCGAGTCCACCTGGGGCGCGCACCGTCCGGAGTTGATCAACAAGGTCAGCTCGCAAATCGTTGCGGTCGACGTGGCCACGCTGTCGCGGACCACGTTGACGTCGACGCCAGGCCTCAAGGTGTTCCCGCAATTTATCTCGGACAGCAATGTCGCTTATCACGTGAAAGGGGGCGACACCGAAGGTCTCTACACCACCGCGGGTGGTGCGCGCTCGACCGCCAACAGCGGCATCCGCTCGCCGCACTATTCGGCTGACGGTACCAAGGTGGTCTACGAAAAGATCACCATGCGGCCGGCCCGTGCCAATGGCACGCCGCTGTTCAGCTTCGACCCGGGGTGGAGCTACCGCTACATCGACGTGTTCCCACAACTGTCGGCTGACCGCAAGAAGTTGGTGTACACGGAAAAGGCGATGGGCTCGTCGATTGCCATCATCAATCCGGATTTCACCGGTTACCAGCGCATCTACGACCCGGCCAACAGCGGCCTGCCGGCGGACATGATCCAGAAGGGCCTGGCAGGCGCGTTCCAGCCAACCTGGTCGCCGAACCGCGAGTGGGTGGCGTTCGGCATTGGTGACTGGTTCTTCACGCGGGGCATGGGCCCGGGGCGCATTGCCCGGATCAAGGCTGATGGCAGCATGGACGGCAAGCCGGAAATCCTCACGGACGGTTCGATCAATGCCGGTTTCCCGAGCTACTCGCCGGACGGCAAGAAGATCGTCTACCGCGTGTGGAGCCCGAAAGTCCAAGGCCTGCGCATCCTGGATGTGGAGACTCGCCAGACCACGGAGTTGACGAACGAGGCGGACAACCTGCCGGGCTGGTCGCCCGATGGCAGCAAAATTGTCTTCACGCGCAAGGAAATCAACCCGACCGATCCAAACAAGTTCCATTACGACGTGTACACGATCAAACCCGATGGCACGGCCGTCACCCGCCTGACCACGCCGGGGGCGAACCAGGGGCACGCGGTGTGGCTGTATGACGGGCGGATCGCCTACAGCTCGGGGGTCTATGGCTTCCGCGATGAACTGGCGCTGTACGACAACACGTTCCAGCCTGACGGACAAAACTGGGTGATGAACGCCGACGGTTCCAATCAGCACGCGATCACCGATACGTTGTGGGAAGATTCGATGCCGCTGTACGTGCCGAATCAGTAAGCGGTTTTGGCCGGGAAGCAATGAAAACGCCGTGCGATAGCAGGGCGTTTTTGTTTGCGCCCCATAGCAGCAACTGCCTTGGCGCAGATTGCTGCGGCTACACGAAATCCCGCGCTGCACCCGTAGCAGCGGCCGCAGGCCGCGTCCCAAGCACCGCGTGGGCCAGGACGCGGCCCATGGCCGCTGCTACAGGACTGCGCCGCCCCCGTAGCAGCAACTGTCTTTGTGGGAGCTGGCTTGCCAGCGAGCTTTTATGGCCCCAGCAGCTCGCTGGCAAGCCAGCTCCCACAGGATGTAGCAGCGGCCGCAGGCCGCGTCCCAGGTACCGCGTGGGCCAGGACGCGGCCCATGGCCGCTGCTACGGGGCTGCGGTTTTTCCATGCGCCGTACCCGTAGCAGCGGCCGCAGGCCGCGTCCCGGGCACCGCGTGGGCCGGGACGCGGCCCAATGGCCGCTGCTACGGGGCTTGCCAGCAATCGATTAGAAATGCACTTCAACCTGGAGCATCGGGGTCGACGTCCTGGTGTTGACCGCTTCATCACTCGGCGTGCCGAACATGTTCTTCCAGTACTCGTAACCGACACCCGCATACAGCGTGCGCGGTTGACCGGCGAATGAGCCGATGTCGGCCAGCAACGCAGCGCGGGTGAGGTATTCGGTTGTCGTCTTGACGCCAAAACCATCTTTGCCCTTTGGCCCCGTGATGCTGACAAAACCACGGAAGATCAAGGGCACCGGGCCTGCGCGGAACGGATAGAGCCAGGTACTTTCGAGGTGCGCGGCGGTGTCGTAGTCCACGTCCGTGCCGACAATGCCGTTATGGTTGCTCTCGGTGCGCGCACCGACGGTCAGGTTCCAGAAGCCGCGCGGCAGGGCGAACTCAACTGTTCCGCCCAGCACCAGCATGCGCGCTCGCTGGGCGTAGGCATCGTTCTTCGTGCCGAACTCATACCCCCCGGTCAGGCCGACGTCGCGAATCACGCCAATGCCGATTTGCCGGCCAAAAATCTTGCTGGCGCTGGCCGTGACGCGACCCACGCTGTACACCTCTTGCGCCCCCCCATTGTTCGGCCCACCAGCCTCCGGGTTCGCCGAGTCTGACACCCGGTAATCGACGTTAAAGGCATAGCTGCCGTACTTGAAGCCGCCGGTGGATGTCAGGTAACCAATGTTCTGCTTGATCTTGTCGGCAACACCCGGGAAGTGGAAATCATTGCCGACGCGATAGCCGATAAAAGTGTCGTTCCACGACACCGGCGGCTTGCCAACCTGTTCGTCCAACTTCGCCAGGTCCGGAAACGCGTGCGGCGCGTTGGTATTGTCTGGCGTTTGCTGGATTAGTGTGGCCTGTGGCGAAGCGGACGTCGTCGGTGCATCAATGATCTCTTCAGCGAAAACATACTCGCTTAAACAACAGAGAATCGCCGTGCCGAGCAGCAACCTGGGCAAAGGTTTGGAAGTTTTTCTCATGTTTCCATCCGTATTGATTTTGTTGTTTTTATAAAACACGTTGCAGGGGACTTATATTCATCAGCCAGGCGTGGTTGTTCGCCACACTTGATTCGGTCGCACCGAAGTCAATTGGCTGATGAAGTGGGCACTGGGTATTTTTTACGGTGCTTGGAGGGAATGTTATTGGGCGGCCAGGCCTATGCCTTTACACAAAAGTGAGATTCGCTGGCATTTTTTGCGGGACGGTGGGGAAGGCGGGCGCAAGCGGCCCGCGCGCACGGCTGGCGCCACGATTCATGGAAAAGGAAGCAAGGTGCGACGCGACTTATTTCGCTCGTTGCGACTGTTCCCGCGCCGTCAGCCGGAATTGGCTGGGGGCCTCACCCACCTCCCGGCGGAAAAAGCGCGTGAAGTACGCGGCGTCGGAAAAGCCCAGGCCGAAGGCAATCTGTTCGATGGCCATCTCGCCAAAAATCAGGTTGCGTTTCGCTTCGGTGATGATGCGCGCGTGGATCATCTTCGTCGGGCTGTGCCCGGTGGCTGCCGCGCAAGCGGCGCGCAACTGCACCACCGACACGCCCATCATCGACGCGTAGTCCTGCAATGGCAGGTTTTGCCGGTAATGCTGATCGATGAGTTCACGGTAGCGTTCCGCCAGGCGGGTCTCATTGCCAGAGGCGCCGCCATCGTCCGGCTGATCGAGGCGAGCCTGGCGAACCAGCAGCAGGAACATCTGCGTCAGCAGGGCTTCGGCGCCCACCACGTGACCGAACAGTTTGGCGTCCAGTTCCTGCGCCAGCCGCGTGATAAGGTCGAAGAGTTCGCTTGCCATGCCGGTCGTTGAGGGCACCGCAATCATCCGCGGCAGGGACCACAGTTGGATGAACGCGTGGAGGCGGGCGTAGAGCTGGGCCAGGTAGGACACCTCGATGGTCACCACCCAGCGGTCCACGTCGTTTTCATAATCGAGCCCATGCACGCATTCGGTTGGCAGCAACAACACACACGGCCCTTCGAACGGGATGCTCGAACCCTCGAGATTCATCACACCGTTGCCGCTGCGCACGAAGATAATCTGGCCGTACCCGGGATGCGCGTGAGGTTCGGTGCGCCAGCGGCCGCGTTCGGTGACGTGGCCGATGTTGACGAACCAATGCCCTTCTTCCTCGCGCCGCTCCACATACAAGCGGACCTTGGGTACCGTCTTGAGCGTGACCTTGGTGTCTGACTCGTGTCGAGATGTTGTTTTCGAACTGTGCGTCATAACGGCTCCTTGGCAACGGTCAACGTGCCGACCCGGTGCATGCCATTTAGCAAATCACAGCCTTGCGCAGAATGTAAACCCTGTCTCGTTGGCCGCTGCGAGGGGCAGTTGGCGTGCTGCGACGGGGTATACCGTTTGGTTAACAGGCACTCCACAAAACTCACTGGACCCGCCCGCTGGCCCCGGTTGATGATCGTCACCGAGCGTCCAGGCAACCACCCGGTGGGGTTCACGGAAGCGACGGACGTCTTGACTGACAACAATTAAAAAAACAGGTCCGAGAGGAAGCAGTGGAGAGTATCCAGAAAGCCGTACGCCTCGAAAACCGTTGGGGCGTCATCGTCCTGCTCGCATTCGGCTTGATGATTGCGTGGACAGACCGCTCCAGCATGTCGGCCGCCATGGCCGATCCTCAATTCATTCGGGAATTTGCCCTGACGCACGTCGAAAGAGGCTGGCTAGGTTCATCGGTCTTCTGGGCGTACGGCGTTTTACAACTGCCCATGGGCTGGCTGGTGGACCGCTACGGGGTCAAATGGCCGTACGCAATCTGCTTCTTCCTCTGGTGCGTAGCGGCGGCGGCCACCGGCCTGGTGAATTCCCTCGGCGCGCTGCTGGTGGTGCGCGTCATCATTGGTGCGGCCGAAGCCGTCGTGGTGCCGGCGACCTATCGGTACATCGCCAACCGCTTCGAAGAAACGCAGAAGGGCTCCGCGCTGGCCATCTACGCGATTGGCGGCAAGATGGGGCCGGCCCTGGGCGCGCCCCTGGCGGCCTGGCTGATTGCAGGCACCTCCTGGAAAGTCATGTTCATGGTGACCGGCCTGGCCGGCCTGGTGTGGCTGCTGCCCTGGTTGCTGATGGTGCGCAACGACTTTCCGGACCGCGCCGAGTTAGCCGAACGACAGCAGCACGCGGCGACCGTGCCGCTGCGCAATCTGCTGGCGAGCCCGGTGGTGTGGGGCGGGTTGATCACCAACTTCTGTTACGCCTACTTTGTGTTCTTCTGCATGACCTGGATGCCGGCCTACCTCGTCGAGCAACGGGGGCTGTCGTTGACGCAGGCGGGCTTTTACACGGCACTGAGCTTTTGTGGCGTCGCGCTCGGGGCCGCGGTCAGCGGCTGGGCAGCAGACCGATTGATCCTGCGCGGGCACGACGCGGTGGCGGTGCGCAAGGCCTTCATGGTGGCCGGTTTTACTGGCGGCATGACCGTGTTGTTCGGCGCTTATGCGTCGAGCGTGGCGGTGGCCCTGTGCTGGAACGTGCTGTCCTTGACGCTGCTGGGCCTGGTCACCACCAACAACCTCGCGCTGGTGAAGCTGACGCTGATCCCCAGGCAGGCGACCGGCTTGAACACCGGGCTTCAACAAGTGGCGACGAGTCTGGCGGGTGGTGTGTCGGCCAGCCTGTCGGGCTGGCTGTTGCATGTCGGCCACAGTTATACGCTGCCGATGATCGCGATCTTCGTTTTCCTGTTTTTGGGCGTCACCAGCACCGTGGTGCTGATGAGACGTGCCTGGGCGCCGAAGATCAATGGGCCCCAGGTGGCAAGCGCACCCATTGCCAGCACCGCCTTGAACAGTAGCCAGGCGTAGAGACCGCTGGATAACGTCGAATTATAAATACACTGCCTGGCAGGAGACTAAGGTCATGGGTATGGACGTTCTAAAAGGCATGAAGCTCGGCGCGTTATTCGTTGCGCTCTATAGTTCCCTGGCGTCTGCAGCGTCTGAAAACAACAGCGCAACCAGGGTCTACTTTGGCACCCATGGGGATTATATTTATAACGCTGTTTTCAATCTCGATAATGGCAGTTTCTCGAACGTCCAGAAAATTGCAAAAGTGCTTCGCCCCACTTGGGTTGTACAAGACCCTGGCGGCCACTTTCTCTATAGCGTCAGTGAAGTTGGCAACAACGGCGAGGCCAATGGCGAAGTTGTAGCCTTCAGCATGGACCGAGCGTCCGGTGCATTGACGGAACTCAACCGCGTCGGGTCGGGTGGCAGTGGCCCTACCCATATGCTTTACGACGGGTTGCATCACAGTCTCGTGGTGGCCAATTACGGCGGCGGCCAGGTGGCGGTGTTACCCCTGGCCGCCGACGGCAAGGTTCAGCCAGTGAGCTCGGTGCTCGCGGACTTCGGCACGGGACCGACTGCCAGGCAGACCCAGGCCCATGCTCACAGCATTACCCTGGTGCAAGGCACACACGAGCTGCTGGTGCCCGACCTCGGCGCAGACAGGGTGTTCATGTACCAGCTGAAGGGCAAGGGTCACCAGTTGGCCCAAGGCCCCACGCCATTCGTGCAAATGGCACCGGGCACCGGGCCGCGAGGCATCGAATTCCAGCAGGATGGCCAGCACGGGTTCCTGCTGTCCGAGCTCTCGGCACAGGTGCGTTGCGTGACCTGGGAGCCCGCAACGCAAACCCTCCGCTACGGCGCCTCGGTGGATACCTTCCCGGCAGGGTTTACCGGGCCAAAAAGCGCCTCGTCGATGAAGATTGGCCCCGGGGAGAAATTCCTCTACGTCGCCGATCGAAGCACCGATACCCTGGTGGTCTACCGCATCGCCCAGGGTACGTGCCTGGAGCCGATCCAGCGGATCGGCTCGGGCGGTAGCTACCCGTGGGAATTGGCTATCGGGCCTGCCGGTCATTGGCTGGTGGTCGCCAACCTGAAATCCGACAATGTGACCTCCTTCAAGATCGACCCCCAATCCGGGATGCTCACCCCGAGCGGTTTCGAGGCGAGCATCCCGCAGCCGGTGTTTGCCCACTTTACCGGCGTGGCCCTGCCGCAATGATCCGTTGATCAACCCCGCTGAACTGGGCGAAGTTAGCGATGAACTGCCCGGCCAGCTGCCGGGCGGTGGCGTCATACGCCTGCTGGTCCGCCCAGGTGTTGCGCGGGTTCAGCAGCCGGGTCTCGACACCGGGCACTGCGGTGGGCACCGTCAGGTTAAGAACCGCCAGGTGCTCGGTCTCAACGCCTGCGAGGGCGCCACTCTGGATCGCGGCGATGATTCGGCGCGTCGTCGGGATGCTGAAGCGCTCGCCCGTGCCGTAGGGGCCGCCGGTCCAGCCCGTGTTGACCAGGTAGACCTGCGAGCCAAACGCTTCAATGCGCTTGATCAGCAGGGCGGCGTATTCACGCGCTGGGCGCGGCAGGAAGGCGGCGCCGAAGCAGGTGGAGAACGTCGCCTTGATGCCCGCGCCTGAACCCATCTCGGTGGAACCCACCAGCGCCGTGTAACCCGACAGGTAGTGGTAGGCCGCCGCGTCCTTGCTCAGGATCGATACCGGGGGCAGCACGCCGGACAGGTCGCAGGTCAGGAAGATGATCGCCTGCGGCTCGCCAGCCAGGTTGTCCCTGGTACGTTTTTCCACGTGCTCCAGCGGGTACGCGCACCGGCCGTTCTCGGTCAGGCGAGTGTCGGCATAATCGGCGGTTCGCGCCTCATTCAGGACAACGTTCTCGACCAGGGCGCCGAAGCGTATCGCGTCCCAGATGATCGGCTCGTGCTTCTGGCTCAGGTCAATGGTCTTGGCGTAGCAGCCACCTTCCAGGTTGAACACCACGCCTTCGCCCCAGCCGTGCTCATCGTCACCGATCAGGTAGCGCTCGGGGTCTGCGGACAGCGTGGTCTTGCCAGTGCCGGACAAGCCGAAGAACAGCGTGGTGCTGCCATCGTCACCGACGTTGGCGGAGCAATGCATCGGCAGCACTTCATGGTGCGGCAGCAGGAAGTTCTGCACCGAGAACAGGGCCTTCTTCATTTCGCCGGCGTACTGCATGCCGGCGATCAGCACCTTGCGCTGGGCAAAGTTCAAGATGACACACCCTTCGCTGCGGGTGCCGTCGCGCTCGGGAACGCAGTGGAAACCGGCGGCGTTGAGGATCTGCCACTCGTCCTTGCCCCTGGGGTTGTAAACCTCCGGGCGAATGAACAGGTTCTGGCCAAACAGCTGCTGCCAGGCCGTCTGCGTGGTCATGACCACCGGCAGGTAGTGGTGTTGATCGGCGCCCACGTGAACCCGTGAGACGAACTGCTCGCAGCCGGCCAGGTAGCCCTCGACCCGCTCCCACAGGGCGTCAAACTTGCCTGCATCAAAAGGGCGGTTGACCTTGCCCCAGTCGATGGCATGGCGGGTGCCCGGTTCGTCGACGATGAAGCGGTCCTGGGGCGAGCGCCCGGTGCGCGCGCCGGTGGTCACGACCAGGGCGCCGGAGTCGGCCAACTGGCCTTCGCCACGCTCAATCGCGCGTTCAATCAGCCGGGCGCGGCTCGGGTTGATGTGTACGGCACCTTCGGTTACTACGGTCATTGCGGCTTCCCTTGGCATGGCGCCAGGCTGGGGGGCTGAACAAAAGGCATGCCGATGACTGCGCCCCCGTGCGCCCTAGGCCAAGGCGTGTGGGGGCGCAGCCATCCGGCACTGCGCTGGGGGCTAACGATGGAGGGGTGGTTCGGCTGCGGTTAGCCGAGGTTGCCGGTCACGTCGTCGAACAGTTCGTCGACCGACATGGCGCGCGGGATGATCTTCTGGTCGAACGCCCAGTCGATCGCGGTCTTGAGCCCCTTGCGGTTGGCCTCGAGCCCCAGGGGCGGGAAGACGGCCGGCACACCGCCTTCGGTGAGCGCGCGGCTTTCGGCGATCATCCGGTAGATCTCCTTCACCACCTCGGGGTGTTGCCGGGAGATATCCTGGTGAATGGCGAACATGTGGTTGATGGGCACGAAACCTTCGCGCGCGTACCAGGCCTTGGCGGCGTTGTGCGCATCGGGCACCACGGTGCGCACGCGTGGGTCCTTGGGCATGTCTTCGCCGAGCAGCGCCGCGTCGAGTTCACCGTCGAGCATCATCTGCGGAATATTGGACCCTGCCGGCAGGCGCACGCAGTTGGCCGGGTCATGGTACTCGGCCAGGTGGCCGTCGCCGAGGGTCATCCAGGTGACCTTGTCGAGGTTGACCCCGTATTCATGGCGCAACACGCCGCGAATCCACAGCGCAGTGGTCTGCGAATAGGTGCGCACGCCCACGCGCTTGCCTTCCAGGTCCTTGGGGTCAAGGTGCCCCAGGTCAAGGTTGAAGCCGGCACAGTGGTGCTGGAAGCGCCCCGAAATCGGCGCAGGTAGCAGGACGTAGGGTTTGCCGTAGGCCTTGGCCTGCAGGAAGGTGACGATGGCCAGTTCGCCGGCATCGAACTGGTTCTCGCGCACCATGGCCTTGAAGCCGTTGTGCGCAGGCGTGGGGCCGCAGTAGTCGAGCGTGACGAGGTCGGACGTCACGCGTCCGTCCTTCATCGCCTTGGTGACCGGATAATCAGCCAGGTTGGTGCGCAAGGTCAGCGCCATGGGAAGCTCCTTCGAATGTGCGACGGGTTCAGAGTTTGACTTCGATCAGGCAAGGGCCCGGCTCGCGGGCCGAATTGGCCATGGCCCGGTAGAAACCCTCGGCGGTATCCACGGCGACGCTGGGCACCCCCATGCTTTTCGCCATGGCCTGCCAGTCGATGCTCGGGCGGTCGATGTCGATCATCGATAGCGCGCGCTCCCCGGGCGTGCCGGCCCCCATGTTGGCGTACTCGGCCTTGAGGATGGCGTAGGTGTTGTTGGCGAAGATGATCGTCGTGACGTTGAGGTTTTCGCGCGCCTGGGTCCACAGCGACTGGATGGTGTACATGGCGCTGCCATCGCCGACCATGCAGAACACCCGGCGCTCCGGGCAGGCCAGCGCCGCGCCGGTGGCCACGGGCGTGGCGTAGCCGATGGAGCCGCCCATGTTGTTGATGAGGTCGTGGGGCTGCGCGCCGATGGTCAGCCCGATGGACTCGCGGCCGGTGGTCAGCGACTCGTCCACCAGGATGCAATGCTCGGGCATGGCGGCTGCCAGTGCGTGGGCAATGCTGGTGGGGTTGAGCGCGCCGGTGGGCACGGCAGTCTGGATGCGCGGCTGCACAATCGCGGGCACACCGCTGGCCCCCAGCGCCTGCAGCAACATGTCGAAGGCCAGTTCGCTGTCCTCGTCCGCCTCGACGAGGCCATGCACCAGGGTGCCCTCGGCCTTGAGCAGGCTCGGCTTGTCCGGGTAGGCGAAGAACGCCACGGGCTCGCGCGTCTCCACGGTGATGATGTGCTTGAAGTCCTTGAGGAAGGCCATGGCCTGTGGCACGGCGTAGGGGATGCGCGAGAGGGGCACGAAACCTGCGCCGCGCTCGATGCGGGCGGTGAAGAACTGCGAGCCCAATTGCGCGCCGGTGGCCGCGGCGACGCGGCCGGCCTTCTCCAGCGCCGCGCCGCGCGTGGCCTTGTTGGCGAGGATGATCAGCGTCGGCTCACCCGAGCGCAGCACCCGCGCCACATGCTCGACGCGCTCTGCGCTGGGAGCCTTGCGCCGGGCGGCCACCGGCGGCGGTAGCACCGGGGCGGCGCCGGCCTGCTGCCAGGACGCGTCGCCCGGCAGGATCAAGGTGGCGATCTGGCCGGGGTGCTCGCTGGCCTTGGTCACCGCCTGGGCGGTGTCCCAGGCGATGGAGTCGGCCGATTCCGCGCGGCGCACCCAGTGGCTCAGCGGGCGCGCCAGGCCTTCGATGTCGGAGGTCAGCGGCGGGTCGTACTTGAGGTGTGACGCCGAATGTTCGCCGATGATGTTGACCATGCCCGACGAGGCGCGCTTGGCGTTGTGGATGTTCGCCAGGCCGTTGGCCAGGCCCGGCCCCAGGTGCAGGAGCGTGGAGGCGGGCGTGCCCTTCATGCGGTACCAGCCGTCGGCTGCGCCGGTGGCGACACCTTCGAACAGGCACAGCACGCTGCGCATCCGCGGGTTGCCGCCCAGCGCTGCGAGGAAATGCATCTCCGAGGTGCCCGGGTTGGCAAAGCAAATGTCCACGTCCTGGTCGACCAGGGTCGAGACGAGACTTTCTGCGCCGTTCATCGGTCAGTACCCCGCCAGTTCACGCGCCTGGCCAACCACGCCGTAGGAGCGCTTGGGCGCCGACAGCAGCACGCGGTAGCCCTCGTCCAGCAGGCGGCGATGGTTGTTGGCGGTTACATGGGGGTTGCCGACGATGACGTCGTGCTTGCGGCAGGTCTCGACGATACGGCGCATGGCGTCCTGGACTTCCGGGTGCTCGTACTGGCGGGGCAGGCCCAGTTCCTGGCTGAGGTCGCCTTCGCCGATCAGGATGAAACCGATGCCGGGAACGTTGGCGAGCATGTCGTCCAGATTGTCGATGGCCTGGGTGCTCTCGCACATCAGGCCCACCAGGATTTCACCCTGTGGCGCCAGCGGCCAGACGTCAGCCTTCTGGTAGTACTCGCCCATGGTCAGGCCCCAGTAGCGCGCGGCGTTGGCCGGGCCGTCGCCGCGCACGCCCTTGGGCTCGTACAGCGCCGCGCCTTTGGGGCGGGCATAGCGGCAGGAGGCGACGGCGTTGTAGGCCTGCTCGACGGTGGCCACGTGCGGCCAGATCACGCCGTAGCAGCCGCGGTCCAGCACCTGCTTGGCGAAGCTCTGGTTCATCTCGATGCCGTTGGCCGGGATGCGCGCGATTGGCGTCACCCGTGGCGCCACCGAGCCCGATTCGGCGATCTGCTTGCGGCTGAGCATGTACTGCAAGGAGTCGCCCAGGGCGCTGACATCGTACGGGTTGTGCTCCATCTCGTAGACGATGCCGTCGTACGGGGAGTCGCTCATTTCGATGGCGGTCTGCTTGTCCAGCTTGGCGAAGGCCAGGTAGGCAGGGTTGCCGGACTCGAAGGCGCGGATGATGCTGTTGAGACGGGTGTTGCTCATGTTCATTTCCTCATGAAAAGGGGGGCAGCCTCAGCGCAGTGCCGGGTACAGCGCTTGCGCGGTCTTGCCGAAGATCCACTGGCGGTCTTCATCGGTGAGGCAGGCCAGGCCCTGCTCGGCGGTCGCCAGGATTTCCTTGAGGGTGCCGGGCGAGGTGGGGAAATTGGAGCCCCAGGCCATGCGCCGGGCGCCGAACGCCTTGACGACCAGGGGGAAGAAGGTCTCGGCGCTGGCCTTGTCCTTTGCCACGTCGCCGAAGATGCGCGGCGTCAGCTTCAGGTAGAGGTTGGGCAGGTCGGCGAGCGCGAACAGGCTGGCGGCGTTGGCGTAGGGCGGGCCGTCGAGCACGTCCGGGCGGCCCAGGTGGTCGAGGATGATGTTCACCCCGGGGAATTTCTCGGCCAGCATGCGCACGTAGGGCAAGCCGGTCGGGCCGGTCTGGATGCACATCGGCAGGTTCAGCTCGGCGAGCATTTCCCAGGCCTTGAACGACTTGGGGTTATCCAGCTCGCTGGGGTCGAAGTCCTTGGTCGAACCGCCGGTGAAAATGCGCAGGCCGGCGAGGCCCTGGTCGACCCAGGCCTTGATCACCGCGGGCACGTCGTCAGCCAGCATGTCCACCGAGCCAACGGCGACGAGCCGATCCTTATACTGGTTGCAGCCATCGACGACGTAGCGGTTGTCGAAGCCGTAGGTGGTCGAGGAGTGGACGATGGCGGCCTTGGCGACGCCGGCTTCGTCCATGGCCTGCACCAGCGCCTCGACGGTGTTGGGGCGCTCCTGCGACCAGTCTGAACGCTTGCCGAACAGCGGGGCGGGCGGGTAGCGCTTGTCGTCGTCGGAGATGATGTGCGGGTGGATATCGATAATGTTCATGGTCTGTCCCTGGCTTACTTGCCTTTGGCCTTCAGATGCTTGTCGAGACGCGGGTAGACGCGGCGCACGTTGCCTTCGAAGATGGCGTGGCGGTCGGCATCGGTCAGCGCGGTGCAGGCGTCCAGGTAGCGCTTGGTGTCGTCGAAGTAATGGTCGGTGTCCGGGTCCCGGCCGCGTACGGCGCCGACCATTTCCGAGCCGAACAGCACGTTGCTGGTGGGCACCACTTTGGTCAGCAGCTCGACGCCGGGGTGGTGGTAGACGCAGGTGTCGAAGAAGATGTTGTCCAGCAGCCCTTCGAGCGGGCGCTTGGCCATCTCCAGCGACATGCCGCGGTAGCGCCCCCAGTGGTAGGGCACGGCGCCGCCACCGTGGGGGATGACCAGGCGCAGGGTAGGGAAGTCCTTGAACAGGTCGCTTTGCAGCAGTTGCATGAACACCGAGGTGTCGGCGTTCAGATAGTGCGCCCCGGTGCCGTGGTGGCAGGGGTTGCACGACGCGGCGACGTGGACCATGGCCGGCACGTCCAGGTCGCACATGGCCTCGTACAGCGGGTACCACTCGCGGTCGGTAATCGGCGTGCCGGTCCAGTAGCCGCCGCTGGGGTCGGGGTTGAGGTTGCAGCCCACGAAGCCCATCTGCTCCACGCAGCGGCGCAGCTCGGCGACGGAGTTCTTCGGCGGCGCCAGGGGCGACTGGGGCAGCTGGCACACGGGCACGAAGTTGTCGGGGTAGATGTCGCAGACCCGGCGCACGAGGTCGTTGGAGATTTCCGCCCATTCCTGGCTGGTGCGTTCGTTGCCTAGGTGGTGGCTCATCAGGCCGGCGATCGGCGAGAACAGGGTGAGGTCGCCGCCGCGTTCCTTTTGCAGGCGCAACTGGCCGTTGCCGACGCCCTCGCGAATCTGTTCGTCGGTCACATGGGCGCCAGACCGCGCCGGCGCGTTGAGCGGGTCGTCGGCGAATTCGATCTGCTTGGCGCGCCACTCTCGGAACGACGCGGGTACGGTGGTGAAATGACCGTGGCAATCAATAATCATCATGTGCTCCGGAAAATTCAGGCCTGGGGATCCACGAACAGCTCGTCCATGGCCATGCGCCGCGGCGTCAGGCCCTGCTTGAACGCTGTCGACTCCAGGGCCTCGATGGTCTTGCGGTTGGCTTCGATGCCGTAGGGCAGTGGGTCGTGGCCGACGACTTCGCGCAGTTCGAGGTATTTTTTATCGGTCTCGCTGGTGGCATCGCCGCTATCAAGCCGGGCCAGGTAGTCCTGCTTGGCCTGCTCGAAGGCGTCGTAGATGGCCTTGGCCACCCATGGGTGCTCGGCCAGGATCGAGTCCTTGACGACGATGGTGCCGTGCATGGGGTAGACGCCGGTGCGTGCGTAGTACTCGGCTTCGATTTCAGCGGCATTGGGGAAGAGATCGGGGTAGTCGGCCGCCACTTCCTTCCAGCCGTCGACAGGGTTGCCTGTACGGCCGATGCCGGCGGCGCCGCCAAAGCCTGCGGCCAGTTCGCCGTCAGCCATCATCTCGGCCAGTGGGCGGGTGGCGTGGATCACGTTGGCGGGCAGCTCGAGCTGCGTCACGTGTTCTTCGTCGTCGACCACCCAGGTGACCTTGCTCGAATCGAGGCCGAACTCGTCCATCAGCACCTGGCGGGTCCACACGCCCGTGGTCACCGAGTAGGCGCGCACGCCGACCTTCTTGCCTTCAAGATCCTTCGGGGTCTTGATGCCGGCATCCGGGCGCACCAGCAGGCCTGAATGGTGGAAGCGCCGCACGACGAAAATCGGCAGGGCCACGAACGGAGCGCCATAGGCACGGGCGATGATGTAGGTGGTGGGGGCAATTTCGCAGACATCGAATTCGACATCGCGGACCATGCGGCGGAACGCGGCGATCTGCGGCTTCACCGTGACGAATTCGGCTTCCACGCCTTCGATCTTGATGGCGCCGCTGCGGATCGCAGCAGTATGGGGATGATCGGCGATGGCAATCTTGAGATGAACTGACATTGATCTTTCCTGAGGGGTGATTTTTGTCAAACGGCTACGTGTGGACCTATGGTGCTCGCGAGTGGCGTGCCGGTCGATTGAGTAAAAATGGGTTAGGCTTAACGAAATGGTAAAGACGCTGAGGAGCACCGCATGGCAGAGTTCGACTGGTACCTGCAGGTCAACCTGAAGGCGCGCCACCTGCGCCTGCTGGTGGCCATCGACACGTACCGCAACCTGACCCAGGTGGCCGAGGTCACGCACGTGACCGTGCCGGCGGTGTCGAAGTCATTGAGCGAACTGGAGCGCGGCCTGGGGCTGGCGTTGTTCTCGCGCACCACCCAGGGCCTGATGCCCACACCCTATGGCGAGTGCCTGATTCGGCATGCGCGCTCCATGTTGACGGTGCTGCATGACGCCCGCGACCAGCTCAAGGCCTTGAGTTCGGGGGCGGAGGGCAAGATCCGCATCGGCATGCTGCCGGCCTCGGCCTCGGTGCTGCTGCCCCAGGCGCTTGGCCTGCTCAAGCAACGCTCGGCCAGCACCAATGTGACGATCATCGAGGGCACCATGGAGTCGCTGCTGCCCGAGCTCTGGCAGGGCCGCCTCGACCTGGTGGTCGGCCGCATGCCACCGCCGGGCACCCTCGGCAGCTTCGAAGAGAAGGAATTGCTGGAAGAACCGGTGGTACTGATGACCGGCCTGCATCACCCGCTGGCCCGCAGGAAGACCGTGGAGTGGTCGGACCTCAGCCCCTACGCCTGGATACTGCCGCCCCCCGGCTCGCTGCTGCGCGACCCGCTGGAGCGGGTGCTGGAAGCCAATGACGTACCGCTGAGCAGCGATTACATCGAGACGCTTTCGATTCACGTCGTCCGCGCGCACCTGCGCGTGTCCGATGCCATTGCGATCATGGCGGTGTCGATCGCCAGCGACCCCGTGCAGCCCCTGCATGTGCTGCCCTTGAAAATGCCCAGGCTGGTGCGGCCGGTGGGCGTGTTGTGGAACCGCGACCGTGGTCTGACACCCAGTGCCGAGCTGATGGTCGAGTGCCTGGAAGAGGCTGCCCGGCACCAGTCGGCGCGCCTGGGCGAGCTGTCACCCGCGTAGTCGCGCGCAGGCAGTCGGGCCTGGGGTTAACCATACGCTTAAAGCGTGGGTGGGTTTTCTCAATGGACCCTGAAGGGGGGCATCGACACTATCGCGGTGCCTGTCTGGGTGCGCCTGTCCGGCGCGCTCCAGTCCCCTACTGACCTACCTGAAGGATGCCCCATGAGCGTCGTGTCTACTTTCGTCCCCCACGGGCAACACTTTATCGCGGGGGTGCAGGTTGCAACGCCAGCCCGGTTCAGCTCTGCCCCGGCCCACGGGCCCGCGCACTCGTTCTCGGTGGGTACGCCCGCGCTGGTCGATGAGGCCTGCCGGGCCGCCGAAGCGGCGTTCTGCTCCTTTGGCTACAGCTCCCGGGAGGCGCGCGCGGTGTTCCTGGAGGCCATTGCCGATGAAATCGAGGCACGCGCCGACCTGATCACCGAGATCGGCAGCCAGGAAACCGGCTTGCCCGTGGCCCGGCTGATCGGCGAGCGCGGGCGCACCGTGATGCAACTGCGTCTGTTCGCCGCCCATATTTGCCAGGGTGACTACCTGGACCGCCGCACCGATACCGACCTGACCCACCCACAATCCGCGTCGAGCCCCAGGCTGCGCCTGATGCAACGGCCGATTGGCCCGGTCGCGGTCTTCGGCGCCTCGAACTTCCCGCTGGCGTTTTCGGTGGCAGGCGGCGACACCGCGTCGGCGCTGGCGGCGGGCTGCCCGGTGGTGGTCAAGGGGCATTCCGCGCACCCTGGCACCAGCGAAATCGTTGCGCAGGCGGTGGTTGCCGCCATCACGCGCTGTGGCATCCACCCCGGCGTGTTCTCGCTGATTCAAGGTGGCCGGCGCGACGTGGGCGAAGCGCTGGTGCAGCACCCGTTGATCCGCGCCGTGGGCTTCACCGGCTCCCTTGGCGGTGGCCGGGCGCTGTTTGACCTGTGCATGGCGCGGCCTGAGCCCATCCCGTTTTTTGGTGAGCTGGGGTCGGTCAACCCGATGTTCTTGCTGCCGGCCGCGTTGGCGGCGCGCAGTGCGGAAATCGGTGCCGGCTGGGCCGCTTCGCTGACCCTGGGCGCGGGGCAGTTCTGCACCAACCCGGGCATCGCCGTGGTGATGCAAGGCACCGACGGCGTCGATTTTGCCGAGGCCGCGCGTGCCGCCCTGGCCCAGACCCCGCCGCAGGCCATGCTCACCGCCGGCATCGCGGCGGCCTACCGCGGCGGGCGCGACCGCATTGCCGCACACGCCAGCGTGCGCTCGCTGCTGGCTTCGTCCTGCGACGTGCGTGACGCCTCGCCTGACCTCTTCTGCGTGAGCGGCCGGGACTGGCTGGCCAATCACCTGCTCGGCGAAGAGGTCTTCGGCCCACTCGGCATGATCGTCACTGTGGACGACCTGGCGCAAATGCGCGAAGTCGCCCAGTCCCTCGGCGGGCAATTGACCGCCACCCTGCACATGGATGAGGCGGATTGCGCCATCGCCAACGACCTGCTGCCGATCCTTGAACGCAAGGCCGGGCGCGTGCTGGTCAATGGCTTCCCCACTGGCGTGGAGGTCTGCGATGCGATGGTCCATGGCGGGCCTTACCCGGCGTCCACCAACTTTGGCGCCACCTCGGTGGGCACGCTGTCCATTCGCCGCTGGTTGCGTCCGGTCTGCTACCAGAACCTGCCGGACAGCGTCCTGCCGAACGATCTGCAGTAGCCGTATCAGCGCGCATCCGTTGCTGGGCGGGTGCGCCTGGCCTTGGCCGGGGAGGACGTGGGGGTAAAGCCTGTGAGGAGCTGCTCGGCGGCCCCTTGCAGGCAGGCCACCATGAGCTCGGCACTGGGTGTGAGGCCACGGTTGCGGTTCCACAGCACCCCGGTCGGGCGCAGCAGCCGGGGCAGGTTCAGTGGCAGCTTATGGAACGGTTGTACCGCGTCATTAGCGAGTGACTCGGCCATGACCGCAATGAAGTCCGAGACTTGCAGGTGGGCGCGGACAACGTGAATCGACAGGGTCTCGATGTAGTTGTTGCTCAGGGGCACGTCATTCGCTTCGAGCGCCCGTTCCAGCGGGTCGCGCAGGATCGAGCCCGGTGGCGGCAGGATCCAGGGGTAGGCGCACAGGTCCGACCATTCCAGGGTTTTCCTGCGGGCAAGCGGGTGGTGGCGGCCGGTCATCAGCACCACGGGTTCTTCGAGCAGTTCCTGTTCCTCGAAGCTGCCGAGGGTGTCGGGGGGCGGCAGGCGGCCCACCACCAGGTCAAGACGGCCCTGCCACAGCTCGGGCAGCAGCGATTCGGTGGTGCCTTCGATCACCGTCACGTTGGTACCCGGCGATTGCTCCTTGAGCAGGCTCAACGCCTGCGGCACCAGCACCGACGCCGAAGCCGGCAACATGCCGATGCGCACCTTGCCTTCGGCGCCCGAGCTCAGCGCTTTCAGTTCGTCGCGGGCCTGGTGCAGGATTCCCAGCATGGTGCGCGCGTGGCGAATGAGGCAGTCGCCGTACGGCGTGGGCATCAAGCCCCGTGCCGTGCGTGAAAACAACGCCAGGCCAAGCCCGCGCTCCAGTTCCGCCAGTGACTTCGACACGGCAGGCACGGTGACATGGGTGACCTCGGCCACCTGGGTCAGATTGCGGTAGGTGTCGATCGCCACGAGCAGGCGCAAGTGCCGCGCCTTCAGGTTGATCTGCAGATACCAGTCGAGATGCTTCACAGTGTGTACCTCGGCCATTTTAGCGTGACTCAAGGTGGGGGTAGGGGAGGGGCTGCGTCCATTGAGAAAAACATCATCGGGTTTGAGCGAATGGTTAAGGAGGGGCATCGCACGGCAATCTGTAATGGTGCTGTTTTGGTGTTTTAAAAATTGTACTGGTCCAATTTTGCCTAGCTGTATCTGCTGCCCCGCAGGGTGATGCCGTAGTGTTCTCAGCCTGCCCCCCGGAGTCCTTCCCATGCTGTCCTCCCTCGACCTGCTGTACGCCTTCGCCCTGTTCGCCCTGGTGTCGTCCATCACTCCGGGCCCCAACAACACCATGCTGCTGGCCTCGGGGGTGAACTTCGGTTTCCGCCGCTCCATGCCCCACGCGCTGGGGGTGAGCCTGGGCTTCATGGTGATGGTGATTGCCGTGGGGCTGGGCCTGGGCGAGGTGTTCAAGGTGCTGCCCTGGGCCTACACGGTGCTGCGCTGGGCCGGTGCCAGTTACTTGCTGTACCTGGCGTGGAAAATTGCCCGCTCCGGGCCGCCGTCCGCCGCCGTGGAAGATACCCGCAGGCCCATGAGCTTCCTGGGCGCGGCAGCGTTCCAGTGGGTCAACCCCAAGGCCTGGATCATGGCCATCGGCGCCATCACCACCTACGCGCCGGCCCAGGGCTACCTGGTGAACGTGTTCGTGATTGCCTCGCTGTTCGCCCTCATCAATCTGCCCAGCGTGGCGCTGTGGGTCAGTTGTGGCAGCGCGCTGCGCACGGTGCTCAGCCAGCCGCGCTGGTTGCGCCTGTTCAACTGGGGCATGGCGCTGATGCTGGTGCTGTCGTTGTACCCGCTGCTCAAGGGCTGAGATTTGCCGTGGCCGGGCGGATCGCGCTAGGGTGGGGCCTGGATAATAAAAGACGCTGTTCATGACTGCTGATTCCCAACCTGCCAAACCCGCGCCGCGCCAGCGCCGCGCGCCCAAGGGCGAGAAACGCCGCGAAGAGCTGCTGGACGCGGCTTTGCAGATGTTTTCCCTGGAAGGCTACGGCGGCGCCTCCATTGCGCGCATCGCCGAAATCGTCGGTATTTCCGTCGCCGGGGTGCTGCACCATTTCCCCAACAAGACCGCGCTGTTGATGGGCGTGCTGGACCGCCGCGACGCGGTCAGCCAGAAAATCGCCGACGAGGTGCGCGGCGAACCCACCCTCAGCGGGCTGCTGGGCAGCCTCAGCGCCATCAACCGCTCCAACGCCACGGCGCCGGGGGTGATCCGCGCCTTCAGCATGCTCAACGCCGAAAGCCTGGTGGAAGGCCACCCGGCCTGGGCCTGGTTCCAGGGGCGCTACAGCACCATTCATGCGCGCATGGTGGGGCAGTTGCAGGAGCTGGTGGCGCTGGGCGAGGTGCGCGCCGACGTCGACCTGGGCGGGGTGGTGCAGGAGTGCCTGGCGATGATGGACGGGTTGCAGCTGCAATGGCTGCGGTTCCCGGAGCAGTTGGACCTGGTGGCGCGGTTCGATGGCTACCTGGCGCACCTGGAAGCCTCCATTCGCGCGTGATCGCAAAACCCGCAGCAGCGGCCGCTGCGGTTTTCCCGGGACACCGCGGTGAGAGCGGACGCCGCCTGCGGCAGCTGCTACGGGGGTGTGGGCTCTTCGTCAACATTTTGTAAATAAATGGCAAAGCCCGTTCGTCAGGGTTGGCATGGGGGGCAGGGCAGGGTCAAATGCCCCAATGAACTTACCGGCCCCTCACTGCTCTTACCCTGCGGCTCGCCTCGCAGGCGATGTCTGCACATTCCCTGCACATTTACTGGCTATGCTGCCAAGTGATGTGCCCAAAGCAGACCTGACGCCCGTTACCTCCCTTGTCCATTGCCCACGCAGAAGCTTTCAATGACCCAGATCCCGGCAGCCCGCTCTCGCAAGCGCCTCGTGCTTGTGCTCCTGATAGCCGCAGCCATTGGTGCGGCCTTTATCTACGTTCGGCACACCCCGTCGTCCAGCGAAACCCCTGAAGCCGGTGCCGCGCGTGCCGCAGGCCCGGGTGGCCGGCACGGTGGGCCGGGCATGGATGCCAACGCCACGGTCAGCGTCGCGGTCGGCACCGCTGGCACCGCCGACGTGCCGGTGATCCAGCAGGCGCTGGGCACGGTGATCCCCAATTATTCGGTGACAGTCACCAGCCGCGTCGACGGCGAGCTGATGGCGGTGTACTTCACCGAAGGCCAGTTCGTGAAGAAGGGCCAGTTGCTGGCGCAGATCGACCCGCGGGCCTACCAGGCCACCCTGGACCAGTACCAGGGCGACCTGGCGCAGAACCAGGCGCTGCTCAAAAGCGCCCAGCTGACCGCCGCGCGCTACCAGCGCCTGTTCGCCAAGGACTCCATCGCCAAGCAGGACCTGGACACGCAAATGGCCACCGTCGGCCAGTACCAGGGCGCGGTGAAGGCCGACCTGGCGCAGATCGACGCCGCCAAGCTGAACCTGATCTACGCCAAGATCGTCTCGCCCATCGATGGCTTCGTCGGCCTGCGCCTGGTGGACCCGGGCAACATCGTCGCGTCCAGCAGCACCACCGGCATCGTCACCGTGACCCAGACCAACCCCATCGCCGTGACCTTCAGCATTCCCCAGGCGCAGCTGGCAACCCTGCTGCCCAAGGTGCGCAAGGGTGAAGTGCTGGGCGTGCAGGCGCTGGACCAGCTGGGCACCACGCCGCTGGCCAACGGCACCCTGAAGTTCATCAGCAACGAGATCGACACCAGCACTGGCAGCATCAAGCTCAAGGCGCTGTTCGACAACCCGGACGAGAAGCTCTACCCCAACCAGTTCGTCAACGTGAAGCTGACCACCGACACCCTGCACAACGCGGTGGTGGTGCCCTCGGCGGCCGTGCAGTTGAGCAGCGACGGTGAGTTTCTCTACGCGGTGAAGGACGGCAAGGTGCAGCGCCGCACCATCAAGGTGGGCCCGGTGTTCGGCGAACAGACCGTGATCACCCAGGGCGTGGCCGCCGGCGAACAGGTGGTGACCCGCGGCATCGATCACCTGCGCGATGGCAGCAAGGTCGAGGTGGAGAAACCCGACACCGGCGCCAGCGCCAAGCCGGCTAAAACCGCCAAGCCCGCAGCCGGCGCGCAAACCGAATGAACCCGTCCAGACTCTTTATCCAGCGCCCGGTCGCCACCGTGCTGCTGATGCTGGCGGTGATGCTGGCGGGTATCTTCGCCTACCGGCTGCTGTCCACCTCGGCCCTGCCCGAAGTGGATTACCCCACCATCCAGGTCAGCACCCTGTACCCCGGCGCCAGCTCCAACGTGCTGGCCTCGGCGGTCACCGCGCCGCTGGAGCGCCAGCTGGGGCAGATGTCGGGCCTGTCGCAGATGTACTCGACCAGTTCGGCCGGTGCCTCGGTGATTACCCTGAAGTTCTCCCTGGACCTGTCCCTGGACGTGGCCGAGCAGGAAGTGCAGGCGGCCATCAACGCCGCCGACAGCCTGCTGCCCAGCGACCTGCCGAACCCGCCCACCTACAAGAAGGTGAACCCGGCCGACACGGCGGTGCTGACCCTGTCCGCCACTTCCGACAGCCTGCCGCTGACCCGCGTGCAGGACCTGATCAACACCCGCGTGGCGCTCAAGCTCTCGCAGATTTCCGGCGTGGGCATGGTCAGCCTGGCCGGCGGCCAGCAGCCGGCGGTGAAGATCGAGGTCAACCCCACCAGCCTGGCGGCCCACGGCCTGACGCTTGAAGACGTGTACGACAAGGTCAACGCCGCCAACGTCAACGGCTCCAAGGGCGGCTTCGACGGCCCCTCGCACTCCATCACCATCGACGCCAACGACCAGCTGCGCGACGCCGTGGAATACGGCGAGCTGGTGCTGGCCTATGAAAACGGCGCGGCCCTGCGCTTGAAAGACGTCGCCACCACGGCCGAGGCGCCCCAGGACCAGTACCTGTCGGCCAGCGCCAACGGCAAGCCGGCCATCGTCATCAACGTGCAGCGCCAGCCCGGCGCCAACGTCATCGAGGTGGTGGACAGCATCAAGCAGAAGCTGCCCACCCTGCAGTCAGCGTTGCCCGACTCGGTCAAGCTCACCGTCATCAGTGACCGCACCCAGACCATCCGCGCCTCCATCAAGGACGTGCAGATCGAGCTGCTGCTGTCCATCGGCCTGGTGGTGCTGGTGACCTTCGCCTTCCTCGGCAACTTCACCGCCACCCTGATCCCCAGCCTGGCGGTGCCGCTGTCGCTGATCGGCACCTTCGGCGTGATGTACCTGGCCGGCTTCAGCGTGAACAACCTGACGCTGATGGCCCTGACCATCGCCACCGGCTTCGTCATCGACGACGCCATCGTGGTGGTGGAGAACATCTCGCGGCACCTTGAGGAGGGCGAGGAGCCCATGGCTGCGGCGCTGAAAGGCTCGCAGGAAATCGGCTTCACCATCATCTCGCTGACCTTCTCGCTGATCGCCGTGCTGATCCCGCTGCTGTTCATGGGCGACGTGGTCGGCCGCCTGTTCCGCGAGTTCGCCATCACCCTCGCGGTGGCGATCCTGGTGTCCATGGTCATTTCCCTGACCCTGACGCCCATGCTCTGCGCGCACCTGCTGCGCCACGTGCCCGAAGGCGGCCAGAGCCGCTTCGCGCAATGGGGCGACCACCAGTACCACAAGGTGCTGAACGCCTACGACCGCGGCCTGGTGTGGGTGCTGGACCACCAGCGCCTGACCCTGCTGGTGGCGGTGGGCACCGTGGCCCTTACCGGCTTCCTCTACCTGGTGGTGCCCAAGGGCTTCTTCCCCACCCAGGACACGGGCCTGATCCAGGGCTTCACCCGCGCCTCCCAGGACGTCTCCTTCGGTGAAATGGAGCGGCGCCAGCAGGCCATGGTCGAGGTGGTGCGCCAGGACCCGGCGGTGGAATCGGTGTCGTCCACCATTGGCGTGGACGGCAATAACGGCTCGCTGAACAACGGCCGCCTGCAGATCGAACTCAAGCCGTTCGAGGACCGCGACGACACCGCCACCCAGGTCATCACCCGCCTGGAAAAGGCCGCCAAGGACGTGCCCGGCCTGCAGTTGAACCTGGTCAGCTCCCAGGACCTCACCGTCGACGACCAACTGACGCCCAGCCAGTACCAGTTCACCCTGGACGACTCGGAAAGCGCCAACCTGTCGGCGCTGATCCCCAAACTGATGGAGAAGCTGCAGCACCGCAAGGAAATGCGCGACGTCATCGACAACCTGCAGGACCAGGGCCTGGTGGCCTACGTGGAACTGGACCGCGCCGCAGCCATGCGCTACGGCATCACCGCGTCCGACGTCGACACCGCGCTGTACAACGCCTTCGGCCAGCGCCTGATTTCGACCATCTTCACCCAGTCCAACCAGTACCGCGTGGTGCTGCAGGTGCCGGGCAAGTTCCAGCAGAACCTGGCGGCGTTCGACAACATCTACCTGGCCGCGGCCACCACCAGCACCACCGGCAGCAACAGCAGCACGGTGACCACCACCACGGGCACGACCACCGGCAGCAGTGCCTCGACCACCAGCTCGTCGACCACCACCACCGCCGCGCAGATGGTGCGCCTGACCGACATCGCCAAGGTCGGCCAGCGCACCGGTTCGCTGTCGCTGAGCCGCCTGGACCAGTTCCCGGCCGTGACCCTGTCGTTCAACCTGGCCGACGGCTATTCCCTGGAGCAGGCGCAGCAGGCCATCAGCGAAGTGATGACCGAGTTGCAGGCGCCCAGCAGCATTACCCTGCGCTACCAGGGCGCCGCCGACGCGTTCCAGACCGCCACCGGCAACACCCTGTGGCTGATCCTGGCGGCGTTGATCACCATGTACATCGTGCTGGGCATGCTCTACGAGAGCTTCATCCACCCGGTGACCATCCTCTCGACGCTGCCCTCGGCGGCCATCGGCGCCTTGCTGGCGCTGCTGCTGACCGGCACCGAGTTCAGCCTGATCGCCCTGATCGGGGTGATTCTGCTGATCGGTATCGTCAAGAAGAACGCCATCATGATGATCGACTTCGCCCTGGAGGGCCGCCAGCACCAGCGCCTGAACGCGCGCGACGCCATCCACCGGGCGGCGCTGCTGCGCTTGCGGCCGATCCTGATGACCACCCTGGCGGCGCTGTTCGGCGCCTTGCCGCTGATGCTCGCCACCGGCGCCGGCGCCGAGCTGCGCCGGCCGCTGGGCCTGGTGATCGTCGGCGGCCTGCTGCTGAGCCAGGTGCTGACGCTGTTCACCACGCCGGTGATCTACCTGATGTTTGACCGCATCAGCGAGCGCGCCAAGGCCCGCCTCAACCGTGGCAGGGCGCAGGCATGAACCTGTCGCGGCTGTTCATCCGCAAGCCGGTAGCCACGCTGCTGCTGAGCCTGAGCATCACCCTGGCCGGCATCCTGGGCTACAAGCTGCTGCCGGTGGCGCCGTTGCCCCAGGTGGATTTCCCCACCATCATGGTCAGCGCCTCGCTGGCCGGCGCCAGCCCCGAGACCATGGCCGCCACGGTGGCCACGCCGCTGGAGCGCAGCCTGGGGCAGATTGCCGGCATCACCGAGATGACGTCCACCAGCAGCCAGGGCTCGACCACGCTGATTCTGCAGTTCGAACTGGACCGCGACATCAACGGCGCCGCCCGCGACGTGCAGGCCGCCATCAACGCCTCGCGCAGCCTGCTGCCCAGCTCCATGCCGTCGCTGCCCACCTACCGCAAGGCCAACCCCTCGGAGGCGCCGGTGCTGATGCTGGCGCTGACCTCGTCCACGCGCAGCCCGGGCGAGCTCTACGACCTGGCCTACAGCAAGCTGCAGCAGAAAATCTCCCAGGTCAACGGCGTGGGCGAGGTGTCGGTGCGCGGCGGCGCATTGCCGGCGGTGCGTATCGATATCCAGCCCAACCTGCTGGCCAACGCCGGCATTTCGCTTGAGACCGTGCGCGAAGCCATCGACAACGCCACCAAGGCCAAGCCCAAGGGCATCCTCCAGGGCGACGGCCAGAGCTGGGTGATCGACGGCAACGACCAGATCGACAAGGCAGTGGATTACCAGCAGCTGGTGATCACCTACCAGAATGGCACGGCCGTGCGCCTGAGTGACGTGGCCAACGTCTACGACTCGGTGGAAGACGCCTTCGTCGGCGGCTACTACAACGGCCAGCCGTCGGTAACCCTGGGCGTCACCCGCCAGGCCGGCGCCAACATGCTGCAGACCATCGACAGCATCAAGGCGCTGATCCCCGAGCTGCAACGCGAGATTCCCGGCGACGTGCAGCTGATCCCGGTGATCGACCGTGGCCCCACGGTCAGTGCCTCGCTGCACGACACCGAGGAAACCCTGCTGATCGCCACCCTGCTGGTGATCGCCGTGGTCTTCGTGTTCCTGCGCAACCTGCGCGCCACGCTGATTCCGGCGGTGGTGCTGCCGGTGTCGCTGATCGGCACCTGTTCGATCATGTACCTGCTGGGCTACAGCCTCGACAACCTGTCGCTGATGGCGCTGATCATCTGCACCGGTTTCGTGGTGGACGACGCCATCGTGGTGCTGGAGAACATCGCCCGCTACCAGGAGATGGGCATGCGCCCGCTGCGGGCGGCGCTGATGGGCACCCGCGAGGTGGGCTTCACGGTGCTGTCCATGACCCTGTCGTTGATCGCCGTGTTCATCCCCATCCTGCTGATGGGCAGCATCGTCGGCCGGCTGTTCCGCGAGTTCGCCGTGACCCTGAGCATCGCCCTGGCGCTGTCCATGGTGGTGTCCCTGAGCCTGACCCCGGTGCTGTGCGTGATGCTGCTGCGCCAGCCGGCGCACGACGCCCGGGAGCCGCGCATCTACCAGTGGATCGAAGCCGCGCTGGCGCGCCTGCAGGGCGCCTACATCGCCGCGCTGGGCTGGGTGATGCGCCACCGCCTGCTGACCATGTTCAGCCTGCTGCTGACCGTGGTGCTCAACGTCTACCTGTACGCCACGGTGCAGAAAGGCTTCTTCCCGGCCCAGGACACCGGGGTGCTGATGGGCGCCGTGCGCGCCGACCAGAACATCTCGTTCCAGGCGCTCAAGCCGCACCTGATGCAGATCGCCCACGACCTGGCCGCCGACCCCGACGTGGAGGCAGTGATGTCGTCCACCGGCAGCGGCCGCGCCGGCTCGCGTAACACCGGCGACTTCTTCATCCGCCTCAAGGACTACAAGCAGCGCACCAGCAGCGCCGCGGCCATCGCCAACCGGTTGACCAAGGCCAACAACAAGGTCGCCGGCATCCAGCTGTTCCTGATGCCCGCCGAGGACATCCGCGTGGGCGGCCGCAGCGCCAACGCCACCTACCAGTTCAGCCTGCAGGCCGACGACCTCGACCTGCTGCGGGTGTGGGAGCCCAAGGTGGAGGCGGCGCTGCGCGCCTTGCCCGAGCTGACCGGCATCGACTCCGACAGCCAGACCGGCGGCCAGGAGCTCAAGCTGCACATCGACCGCGCCGCCGCCAGCCGCCTGGGCGTCAGCGTCAGTGACATCGACAACCTGCTGAACAACTCGTACAGCCAGCGCCAGGTGGCCACCTTGTACAAGACCCTCAACCAGTACCACGTGGTGATGGGCCTGGACCCGGTGTACACCAGTGACTCGACCATGCTCCAACGCATGTACGTGATCAACAGTGACAATCAGCAGGTGCCGCTGACCGCGTTCGCCACCTTCAGCCCCGACAACGCGCCGCTGGCAGTGGCGCACCAGGGCCAGTCGGCCACCAGCACCATCGCCTTCAACCTGCAGGACGGCGTGTCGCTGGAACAGGCCACCGCAGCCATCAACGCCGCCGTCGACAAGGTCGGCCTGCCACGGGACATCCAGGCCGGCTTTGCCGGCACCGCCCAGGCCTACGCGGCGCTGGCGGCGAGCATGCCGTGGCTGATCGCCGCGGCCTTGCTGGCGGTGTACATCGTGCTGGGCGTGCTGTACGAGAGCTACATCCACCCGCTGACCATCCTGTCGACGCTGCCGTCGGCGGGGGTAGGGGCGTTGTTGCTGCTCAAGGCGGTGAACATGCAGCTGACGGTGATCGCGCTGATCGGCATCCTGTTGCTGATCGGTATCGTCAAGAAGAACGCCATCATGATGATCGACTTCGCCCTGGTGGCCGAGCGCGAGCGCAAGTTGCCGCCCGAACAGGCGATCATCGAAGCCTGCCGCATGCGTTTCCGGCCGATCATGATGACCACCCTGGCGGCGTTCTTCGGCGCCTTGCCGCTGGCCCTGGGCAGCGGCGGCGACGCCGACCTGCGCAAGCCGCTGGGCGTGGCCATCGCTGGCGGCCTGGCGTTGAGCCAATTGTTGACGCTGTTCACCACCCCGGTGGTGTACCTCTATCTCGACCGTGCCAGCCGCGCCACCCGGCACTTCTGGCACACGCGTATCCGCCGCACCCACGTGCCCGGCTGACTGACAAGGGTTAATGAATGAACGCTCCACTGCCTTCCCGTCTCTGCGTTGCCGTGCTGCTGGCCAGCACCCTGCTGGGCGGCTGCATGGTCGGCCCGGACTACAAGAAGCCCACCGCGCCCATCTCCACCACCTTCAAGGAGGCCGAGGGCTGGAAAGCGGCGAGCCCCCAGGACGAGCTGCCCAAGGGCCCCTGGTGGGAGCTGTACCAGGACCCGCAGCTGAACGCGCTGGTGGCCCAGGTGCAGGTCAATAACCAGAACGTGGCGCTGTACGCTGCCCAGTACCGCCAGGCCCTGGCGCTGGTGCGCGAGTCGCGCGCCGACCTGTTCCCCACCCTGACCGGCACGGCGTCCAGCACCCGCAGCGAAACCGGCACCGGCTCGTCGAGCAGCAGCACCAGCACCTCCAGCGCCGCCTCGCCGAAGAACGAACACTCGGCCAGCCTCAGCCTGAGCTGGGAAGCCGACATCTGGGGCAAGCTGCGCCGCACCGTCGAAGAAGACCGCGCCAGCGCCCAGGCCAGCGCCGCGGACCTGGCCAACGCCACCCTCAGCGCCCAGTCGACCCTGGCCCAGGACTACTTCCAGCTGCGCATCCTCGACCAGCGCATTGCCCTGTACGGCGAGACCATCAAGGGCTACCAGCGCTACCTGCAGGTGATCCAGAACAAGTACGACGAGCAGATCTCCTCGCGTGCCGACCTGGCCACCGGCAAGACCCAGCTGCAGAGTGCCCAGGCGTCGATGCTCGACCTGCAATGGCAGCGCGCCCAGTACGAGCACGCCATTGCGCTGCTGATCGGCAAGGCGCCGGCCGACTTCGCCCTGGCGGTGGACGCGGGCTGGCAGTACCACGTGCCTACCGTGCCCCTGGGCGTGCCGAGCCGCCTGCTGGAACGCCGCCCGGACATCGCCGCCGCCGAACGCCAGATGGCTGCCGCCAATGCCGCCGTGGGCGTGGCGACCGCCGCGTATTACCCCGACCTGACCCTGAGCGCCAGCGGCGGCTACCAGGGTTCGACCATCAGCAACCTGTTCTCGGTGCCCAACCGCTTCTGGTCCATCGGCCCGAGCCTGACCGGCACTATCCTCGACTTCGGCGCTACCAAGGCCGCGGTGGAGCAGGCGAAATTTGCCTATGACGCCAAGGTGGCGACTTACCGGCAGACGGTGCTGACCGGCCTGGGCGAGGTCGAGGACTACCTGGTGGAGCTGCGTACCCTGGAGCCGGAGCTGGTGGCGCGCCGCGCCTCGGCGCAGTCGGCGGAAGAGTCGGCCTCGGTGAGCCGCGACCAGTATGAGGCGGGGGTGATCGACTACCTGGACGTGGCGACCACCCAGGCCACCAGCCTCAGCGAGCGGCAGACGCTGCTGAGCCTGGTGGCGACGCAGCTGGTCACCAGCGTGCAGCTGCAGGCGGCGCTGGGTGGGTCGTGGACCGGGGAATAAGCGGCCGGCCCCCCTACCTGTAGCCGGTGCCGCCAGGCTGCGCTGGCCCTGGCGTCCGCTGGAGATGTTCAGCGAGGCATAGGGCCAGCGCAGCCTGCGGCAGCGGCTACGGGCGGTGTGGCTGTAATCGCGCTTCGAGCTGCGCCCGCACCTGCGGCCATTCCTCATCAATCACACTGAACCGCACCGAATTGCGCTTGCGCCCGTCAGGCATGATCCGTTCGTTGCGCACGATCCCTTCCTGTTTTGCCCCCAGGCGCAGGATCGCCGCCCGTGACCTGGCGTTGATCTCGTCGGTGGTGAACTGCACCCGCACGCAATTCAGCGTCTCGAAGGCAAAGCGCAGCATCAGGTACTTGGCCTCGGTGTTGACGAAGCTGCGCTGCCAGCGCGCGGCGATCCAGGTGCTGCCGATCTCCAGCTTGCGGTTCACCCGGTCGACCTTCCAGAAACGCGTGCTGCCAATGACCTCGCCGGTGTCCTTGAGCACCGTCACGTAGGGCAGCACCGTGCCGGCGTCGCGGCCCTTGAGCGCCGCTTCGATATAGCCCTGCACCGTGGCGGCCGAGGGCACCACGGTGAAGGGCAGGGTCCACAGTTCGCCATCGCTGGCGGCGGCCACCAGGGCGGTGGCGTCGTCGGGTTGCAGCGGCCGCAACAGAATGCGCGGGCCTTCGAGTGCTTGCATGCAGGTCCTGCCAATACGCGAGTGAATGACCTGCGAAGTCTACGGCTTTTTGTCCTGCAAAATCGCGAAGCCCTGCTTGTTTTCGCTGACGATGCGCACGTTTTCCGCCTGCCCGGCGCTGGCCTGCACGAGGATCTCGCGGTTCAGGCTGCCCTTGCCGCACAGGGTGTCGTCGGCGGTGTCGGTGGCGATGCCGACGATGCGGTCGCCAGCGGGCACGTTGAAGGTGGCGATCTCGCCGATGCCGATGCGTGCCACCACGGTGCGGTCGACCTTCACCGCCACGTAGCAGCCGCCACCGAGCATGCCGATGTCACGGCGCACCACCAGGGTGCTGGCGTTGTCCAGCGGCGCTTGCAGGCCCAGCAGGCGTTCCTTGGGCACGGGGTCGGGGTGGTCGCTGCGGTAGGACGAACAACCACTGACCAGCATTACACACATTGCCGTACAGATCAGGCGCATGGCGTTCCCTCACTTGTCCCAGGGCATGGGCAGGCCGGCGCGCACCTTGGCGCTCAGCGCCTTCAGGTACTCCAGCGGTTCCCCTTCGGAATGGGCGTGGCTCTGCTCGTCCACCCAGGTCATCACCTTCTGCCGGTCGAGGCTGGGGCGGGCATGCAACATCTCCTTGATCACCCGTTCGCAGTGCTGCGAGTAGGCAATGACACTGGAAAACATCTGATGGGCCATGATCGCTCCTTGAGGCGGTTTTGCGAGGATCACATCAAGGTAGCACTCAATGGTGACAGGGGCGGGACAATCGTTGGGCGAGGTGATGGGGTGGATATGGCGACCGGCGGCAGCCTTGGCTTCTGATCCCGCCCACTGTAATGCTGTATGCTTTAAAACATGTACAAAAGTATGCGTAATTATCTGTTAAGGAGGTCGTCATGGCTTCATTGCTTGACCGTGCTGAACAGGCTGTTTCGGTCACGGCCCTGGTACGGGGCTTCAGTGCCAAGCTCAAGGAAGTGACCAGCCGGGCAACCGATCGGCTGGTGGTGTTCAAAGATAACGAGCCTGCGGCGGTCATTTTGAACGTCCAGGCTTACCAGGATATGCAGGATGAGCTGGAGAACCTGCGCATTGAAGCGGCTGCGCGTGACCGGCTGGCGACGTTCGACGCCGCCAAGGTCATCTCTCATTCGGACATGCGTGCGCGCTACGCCAACAACGATCAATGACAAGGAGGCCCAATGACTTGGGCGGTTATTTACCATCCGGAAGTCACGGACGACTTCGATCAGCTTGGCGCCTACGCGGCCAACCGCATACTCGACGTGATTGAGGAGCGCATCGTCAATGGCGAGCCCGACAAGGTCGGGAAGCCGCTGAGGGGCAGCCTTGCTGGCTGCCGACGGATCAGGACGGGGGACACGCGGATTGTCTACCGGGTGGACGGCCAGTCGATCATCGTGCTGATCATTGCCGTGGGAGCCCGGCGCGACAGCGAAGTCTATGACGCAGCCGCCGAGCGCGTGTAGCAGCTGCCGCAGGCTGCGTCCGGGGTTCGCGGTGGCTGGGGACGCAGCCTGCGGCAGCTGCTACGGGGGGGCTGGGGTTACTTTTTGTAGGTTTTGGACAGGCGCTGGGCCATCTTGCCGTGGCGTTGCACGTCTTTGAGCTGCGCCAGGGCGAAGGCCTTGAGCTCGGGGGCGTCGTTGCTGTTGACCTCGGCTTCATAGAGGCTGGCCAGGTCCTGGGTGACCTTGACCTGGTACAGGGCGAAGCTGGCTTCGGCGGTCTTGCCGGCCACGGCAGGGGCGGGGGCGGCCTTGGTGGGGGCTGGCGGCAGGTCGATATCGAGCTTCTTCGCCACGTCGGTCAGCTGCTCGCTGATGATGGTGTTGTCCTTCACCATCACCCCGGTGTAGGTCTGCATGTCGGGCTGCTGGAACTTGCCGGCGCCTTGCCGGGCCAGCAGCACCTGGGTGGCGGCGCCGGTCATGGCCTTGGTGACGAAGGCGTTGGGCGCGGCGAAGGCGGTGCCGGTGCTGGCGATCAGCAGGGCCAGGCCCAGTTGCAGGGTTGTGCGGTGGTTCATGGGTAAGGTCTCGGGCGGAGCAAATGGGCTATGAGAATCGCTTTGCCGGCTTTGGACAAATGAAGCTTTGCTCAGTTGCACTGTAGCAGCTGCCGCCAGGCGGCGTCCGGGGCGCCAGGGTGGACAAAGTGTCGCCCACGGGGCAGGCTTTGCCTGATACCACGCCACCACAGGAGCCACTCATTGACCATCAAAGGCGTTATTTTCGACAGCGACGGCACCCTGGTCGACAGTGAACGCATGGCGGCCGGGCTGTTGCGCCAGCTGCTGGCCGAACGCGACATTCACCTGCCCCACGAGGAAGTGCTGCGGCGCTTTCGCGGTGTGCAGTTCGCCATCTTCGTCGGCGAGTTGTGCGAAGAGCACGCGCACCTGGACGCCGAGCCCTTCATGCGCGACTTCCGCAGCCGCAGCCTGGAGCTGTTCGCCGCCGGCCTGGAAGCCATGCCCGGCGCCCTGGATTTCGTCCGCGAACTGAAACTGCCCAAGTGCGTGGCCTCCAACGGCCCGCGCACCAAGATCGAGACCTGCCTGAAGACCGCGGGCCTGTGGGACGCCTTCGACGGCAACATCGTCAGCGCCTACGAGGTCAATGCCTGGAAACCGTCGCCGGAGCTGATCGTGGCCGCCGCCCAGTTGTTGAAGCTGGCGCCCGATGAGTGCCTGCTGGTGGATGACAGCATCCCCGGCGTGCAGGCAGGCCTGGCCGCCGGCGCACGGGTCGCCGGCTATGGTGACACTGACTTCGCCCAGTTCGACGGCCAGCCCGGCTTCCATCACGTGCCGGACTACCAGGCGCTCAAGGCCTTGCTCGCCAGCCTCTAGCCGGCCTTGCGGTGGCGGCGTTCATAGTGCGCCAGCAACGGCTGGGTGCTGACGCCGTGCAGCAGAATGCTCAGCGCCACCACCGACAGCGTCAGGCTGATGGCGCTGTGCTGGATGGACGCCGGCAGGCCGTGGGCAATGGCGAAGCACAGGTAGTACAGCGAGCCGATGCCACGAATGCCGAACCAACCCAGCAGCGCCCGCTGGTGGCCGTCCAGGTACTTGCCGCGCACCAGCAGCCACACGCTCAGCGGGCGGATCACGCAGAACAGCGCCAGCCCCAGGCCGATGGCGCGCCAGTCCCAGTACAGCGACAGGGCCGCGCCCAGCAGGGTGATCAGCAGCACCTCCATGGAACGCTCCACCAGGTCGCCGAAGGTGAGGATGTCGGCCATCATCGTGCCGGCGGCCAGCTGGCTGTCGTCCTGCTCTTCCTGGGGCGTGGGGCGGGTGTGCGGGTCCAGCGGCCGGGCCAGGTGCTCGGCGGGAATGTCGGTGTGCGAGGCGCGCGCCTCGGCCTGGCGCAGGCCGACGCCGGCGGCGAACACCGCGAGGAAGCCGAACGCGTCCACGCCATAGGCCACCACGTAGCTGATGGCGATCAGCGCCAGGGCGACGAAGTCGTTGGGTGATTCGGCGCTGTCGGCGTGGCGCACCCGCAGGGCAATCATCATCTGCCCCAGCAGGCGGCCCAGGCCGTAGCCGATGGCCAGCCCCGCCGGCACCCCCCACACCAGGTTCTTCAGGGCCCAGGCGCCGATGTCGGGCAGGCCCAGTTCCACGTGGTCGATCAGCATCAGGGCGAAGATCACGAACGGGAAGGCCACGCCGTCGTTGAGCCCAGCCTCGCCTGACAGCCCGTAGCGCACCTTGTCGAAGTCGTGGGCGCTGCTGACCTGGACCATGGCGGCCAGCACCGGGTCGGTGGGCGCGAGCATTGCCCCCAGCAACGCCGACAGGCCCCAGGACAGGTGCAGGCCGTAGTGGGCCAGCAGCGCCACGCCGGCGATCGACAGCAGCATCACCGGCCCGGCCAGCAGGTAGGCGGCGCGCCAGGCGGTGCGGCGCAGGCCCAGGCGCAGCTTGATGCCGGTGCCGAACAGCGAGAACAGCACGGCCATTTCGGTGAGGCGTTGCAGCCAGCTGGCGGCGCGGGCGAAGTCCATGTTCACCAGGCCCAGCCCCACCGGCCCCAGCGCCATGCCGAAGGCCAGGCACACCGCCGAGGTGGTCATCGGCAGCCAGCGCAGGTAGGACGAGGTCAGCGCCAGCAACAGCAGCAGGGCGCCGAGCACTGACATCCACAGAATGAAACTCATTGATTCCTCAACGTCTTGGTGCGTGGCAGGTACTAACTGTGACTTTGCCGCGACCGGTTAGTTGAATTGGCGTTACTATCGAGCGGTCAATTCATTCCCCCAGGAGACCGTGATGATCAAAGTCAGCGTGATGTACCCCTACCAGCCGGACGCGCGGTTCGACTTCGACTACTACCGCGACAAGCACATGCCGCTGCTCAAGGAGCTGATGGGCGCGGCCTGCCTGAAGTATTCGGTGGAGAAGGGCCTGGCCGGTGGCCTGCCGGGTTCCACGCCGCCGTACCTGGGCCTGTGCCATTTCTACTGCGAGTCGCTGGAGACCTTCCAGCAGGCCTTCGTGCCCCACGCCGCGGTGCTCAACGGCGACATCCCCAACTACACCGACCTGGTGCCAGTGGTGCAGATCAGCGAAGTGCTGGTCGAGGTGTGAGGGGAACAATCCCGGGGTCCGGGGTTTCCAACCCACATGCACAGCCACCGGGAGCCCCCCATGACCCCAGCAGAGCAGCTGTACTTTCGTGACGATGGGCGCGTGCCCAACAACCCGTTGCCGGCCCTGGTTTACCACCAGGTGGCCGGCGATGCGGCGGCGTTCGAGCAGTTGTTCGCGCGGCACCAGTGGGTGCCGCTGTGGCGTGACGGGATTTTCGACTACCACCATTACCACTCCAACGCCCACGAAGTGCTGGGCGTGGCCGGCGGCAGCGCACGGGTGATGCTGGGCGGTGAGCAGGGGCAGATCATCAGCCTGGTGCAGGGTGACGTGCTGGTGCTGCCGGCGGGCACCGGCCATTGCGCGCTGTCCCACAGCGACGATTTCCTGGTGGTGGGCGCCTACCCCCAGGGCCAGGAAGACTACGACATCCAGCGCCCCAAGGCCGCCACCCACCATGCCTCGCGCACGCGCATCGCCAAGCTGGCGCTGCCGGCGCAGGACCCGGTGGTGGGTGGGGCGATCTGGGCTTGAGCGCACCCCGCGGCGTTCCCGGTCGCGTAAGGGCAGGTACACCGTGGCGTTTCCGGACGCGTCCCAGGGCATCCGTAGCAGCGGCCGAAGGCCGCGTCCCAGGCACCGCGTAACGGTGGGCACGTCAGGCCGCCGGGTCGTCCTTGAGTGTGGTCTTGGATTCCGTCACCTCGATGGTCTCATTGGTGCCCATTGACCGGTATTGCTTGCGAATGGTGGTCAGCTCCTTGGCGTCCAGGTCGTCCAGGTCCAGCGCCGCGTTTTGCGCGTCCTTGGTGGCGCGCAGCAGTTCGTCGATCTTGATGTGCAGGATGTCGTTATCGCGGTTCTGGGTGTTCTGGATCACGAACACCATCAGGAAGGTGATGATGGTGGTCGAGGTGTTGATGATCAGCTGCCAGGTGTCGTTGTAATGAAAGAACGGCCCGGTCACGGCCCAGACCACAATCAGCAACACCGCGACGATAAACGTCCGCGGGCTGCCGCAGGCCTTGGACAAGGCGTTGGAAAACAATGCGAATTTCATGGCAGTGGGGTCCTGAAGGGGGTTAAGGGATAGACCTCGGCGCTGCGTCGAAATTCTTTGTTACAGATGCGATTTCATCTAGCCCAACTGGATCGCCAGGGCGAACGCCCCCAGGCCTATCCAGAACACCGCGAACAGCCACGGCGCGCGCATCGAGAACATCAGCGACTTGCGGTAGCCCTTGTGGCTGGACTCCATTTCGCTGAACAGCGGCTCGTCGTCATAGGCCAGGCCCATGGCCGGGGTGTCGCGCAGCAGGCCGCTCTGCTTGAAGTGCCAGTGGTCGATGATGTCGTAGGCCGCGCGAATGCCCGGCCAGGCGTTGAGCGAGCACAGCACCCCCAGTAGCGCCAGCACCGGCGGCACCACCAGGGTGAACAGCTTGCCCCATTCGGGGTTGAGGTTGGCCATGGACGAGGCGTAGGCGATCACCAGGAACGCCTGCGCCGAGAGGTAGGCGTTGGTGCGGTTGGAGAGGATCGCCGTCTCGTACTGGATCTCGCGGCGGTAGAAATCCAGGCGGTCCTTGGGGCTGCCGAACATTTGCGCTTCGCGGGCTTCGTCGGTGTCGTGCGGCAAGCGTGAAGTGATGATTCGGCTCAAGCGTTCGGCCCCCTGGCTCAGTCGTTCGGTTCGGCGGTGTTGATGTACGGCGGCACCTTGGCCAACGGCAGCTGCCGGGCCTGGCCGGGTTGGATGCCGCGGCGCGGCGCCAGTGGCTCCAGGCGTTGCGGCGTGCCGCTGGCCAGGGCTTTTTCGATGGCCGCCAGCACGCGCACGTCGCGCCAGGCTTCGTCGCCGTCGGGCTCGGGTTGCTCACCCTTGAGAATGCAGTCGGAGAAGTACTGGGTCTCGCCGCCGAACTGGTCCACCACCGGGTGTTCATGTTCGTGAGGCTCGCCGTCCTTGATCAGCCGGTAGCCGATGGCCACGCCTTCGCCGAAGCCGAAGCACGGCGAAGCCTCGATCTCGCCTTCGCTGCCCAGCAACTGGAAGCGCTGGCTGCCGGGCAGGCTGTAGCTGACGATGAACTGCGCCAGGCGTTCCTGGCTGAAGCGCAGGGTGACGGTGACGGTGTCATGGCTGTCGAAATGCCGGCCGGGGGTGTGGATGCCCACCGCCGAGACTTCCAGCGGCTCCTCGCCGAACAGGTTGCGCACCGCGTTGAGCGGGTAGGGGCCCATGTCGGCCACGGGGCCGGCCCAGTAGCCGCTGTGAGCGCGGTGGTTGGATTCCTTGGTGTGCTGGGTGAAGGTCGAGGTGAACAGCCGCGGCTCGCCGATGGCGCCGGCGCGCACCTTGCCGATCATCTCCACCGTGGCCGGCTCGCAGTGCAGACGGTAGGCGACCATCAGCAGCGCGTTGCTGCGCTTGGCCGCGGCGTTGATCGCCAGGCAGTCGGCCTCGCTGGTGGCCATGGGTTTTTCCAGCAGCACGTGAATGCCGGCTTCCAGGGCCGGCACGGCGAATTCGCGGTGGCGGAAGTTGGGCGTGGCGATGTACACCGCGTCGATCTCGCCGCTGGCCAGCAGCGTGGCGAACTCGTCGTAGTGGTAGCTCTTGAGCTGGTACTCGGCCGCCAGGTCGCGGGCCTTGATGGGGTCGCCGGTGACCAGCGCGGTCATCACCGAATTGTCGGTCTGGCCGATGCCGGGCATGAACGCCCCCTGGGAAATCCAGCCGCCGGCGACGACTGCGTAGCGAACCTTGCCGTGTGCATCAGGCATGTCATGACTCCTGCAAGACCGGCCGGTGAAATACCGGCGCCATGCAGGAATGGGCAAGCCTGGGCCCTACAAGTTCCGCCCGATTGCGTTACAGCCGGTCAAGCGGGATCTTGATGTAGCGCACGCCGTTGTCCTCGGCGGGCGGCAACTGCCCGGCGCGGATGTTCACCTGCACCGCCGGCATCAGCAGCACGGGCATGGGCAGGGTGGCGTCGCGGGCGGTGCGCATGGCCACGAACTGCGCCTGGTCGATGCCGTCGCGCACGTGGATGTTGCCCTGGCGCTGGGCGGCGACGGTGGTCTGCGATTGCGCTTCGCGGCCCTCGGGCGGGTAGTCGTGGCACAGGTGCAGGCGGGTGTCGGCGGGGAAGGCCAGCAGGGTCTGGATGGACTGGTACAGCTGCTCGGCGTCGCCACCGGGGAAGTCGCAGCGGGCAGTGCCAACGTCGGGCATGAACAGCGTGTCGCCGACGAACAGGTCGTGCGCACCGATCAGGAACGCCATGTCCGCCGGGGTGTGGCCGGGCACGTGCAGGGCGCGCACTGGCAGGTTGCCGATGCTGAAGGTCTGGTCGGGCGTGAGCAACTGGTCGAACTGCGAGCCGTCGAGGCGGAAGCCGGGCTCCAGGTTGAACACTGTCTTGAACACCTTCTGCACCTGGCGAATGCCCTCGCCGATGGCGATGCGCCCGCCCAGTTGCGCGCGCAGGTAGGGTGCGGCAGACAGGTGGTCGGCGTGGGCGTGGGTCTCCAGCAGCCACTGCACCTGCAGGCCCTGGGCACGGACGAAGGCGATGATGGCGTCGGCCTGTTCGGTGCCGGTGCGGCCGGCCTTGTGGTCGTAGTCCAGCACCGAGTCGATGACTGCGCAGGCGCTGCCCGGCGCTTCATACACCACATAGCTGAAGGTCGACGAGCCGCTGTCGAAGAAGGGCTGGATACGTGGGGTCATGAATTGCTCCACAGTCTATTGTTCAATAATCTATATTTAAACATAATGTAATCACAGAAAGTGATCGAGAGCGACCCCGCCATGGAAACCTGCCTGACCACCGACGACGTCGTGCGCCTGCGCGCCAGTGCCTCCAAGGCCTGTGCGCTGTTGAAAGCGCTGGCCAACGAAGACCGCTTGCTGATTCTGTGCCAACTCACCCAGGGCGAGCGCAACGTCGGCGAGCTGGAGGCTGGCACCGGCGTGCGCCAGCCCACCCTGTCCCAGCAGCTGGGCGTGCTGCGCGACGAAGGCCTGGTGGCCACCCGCCGCGAGGGCAAGTACATCTACTACGGGCTCGCCAGCCATGAAGTCATCCAGGTCATGAAGACCTTGTCGGGCCTGTATTGCGGCACGGTGCTGGCCAGCCTCGGTTCGTCCGTTCTTCCTCAATAAGTGTGGACCCCATGCACGATAATGCGCAGCAACAGGGTGCGACCGCCAGCAACGCGGACATCCTGATCATCGGCGGCGGTGCTGCCGGCATCGGCCTTGCCGCCAGCCTGCTCAAGCGCCAGCCGGGCCTGGCCATTACCCTCATCGAACCCAGCGACACCCACTACTACCAGCCGGCGTGGACCCTGGTGGGCGGCGGCGCCTACGACGTCGGCAGCACCGCCCGGCCCATGGCCCAGGTGATGCCCAAGGGCGTGCAGTGGCTGCAGGCGGCGGTGCAGGGCATCGATGCCGATGGCCAGCGGGTAACCCTCGCCGACGGCCGCCACGTGGGCTACCGGCAGCTGGTCGTGTGCCCCGGCCTGCGCCTGGCCTGGGAGCAGATCGAGGGCCTGGAGCAGACGTTGGGCCAGCACGGGGTGACGTCCAACTACCGCTACGACCTGGCGCCCTACACCTGGCAACTGGTACAGCAGTTGCGCCAGGGCAAGGCGCTGTTCACCCAGCCGGGCATGCCGATCAAGTGCGCCGGGGCGCCGCAGAAGGCCCTGTACCTGTCGTGCGACTATTGGCGGCGCAGCGGCGTGCTCAAGCACATTGACGTGGAGTTCAACCTCGCCGGCCCGGCACTGTTCGGCGTGGCCACGTATGTGCCGGCGTTGATGAAGTACATCGAAAAGTACCGGGCGCAGCTGGCGTTCGGTTCGCAATTGGTCAAGGTCGATGGCCCGGCCAAGACCGCCTGGTTCGAAAGCCTGGACGCCAACGGCGCCCGCGTCCGCCAGGCCAAGCCCTTCGACCTGCTGCACGTGGTGCCGCCGCAGGTGGCGCCCGATTGCGTGCGTGAAAGCCGCCTGGCCAACGCGGGCGGCTGGTGCGAGGTAGACCCCGGCACCCTGCAGCACGTGCGGTACGCCAACGTGTTCGGCCTGGGCGACGTGTGTTCCACCAGCAACGCCAAGACCGCCGCCGCGGCGCGCAAGCAGATCGTGGTGGTGGCCGAGAACCTGCTGGCCCTGCGTGCCGGCCGCGCCTTGCCGCTGCGCTATGACGGCTACGGCTCCTGCCCGTTGACGGTGGAGAAGGGCCGGGTGGTGCTGGCCGAGTTCGGCTACGGCGGCAAGCTGCTGCCCAGCTTCCCCTGGGACTCCACCGTGGCGCGGCGCTCGGCCTGGTGGTTGAAGGCCAGCTTCCTGCCGTGGTTCTACTGGAACGGCATGCTCAAGGGCCGCGAATGGCTGACTCGCTGCAGCGCTGCTGAATAGGAGGGCGGGGCATGCTCGCACTGGTATTGGGTGGCTTGATCGGCATCGTGCTGGGCCTCACCGGCGCCGGCGGTGGCATTCTCGCGGTGCCGGCGTTGGTGCTTGGCCTGGGCTGGCCCATGACCCAGGCGGCGCCGGTGGCGCTGCTGGCCGTGGGCGCTGCAGCAGCGGTGGGCGCCATCGACGGCCTGCGCAAGGGCATCGTGCGCTGGCGTGCGGCGTTGTTGATGGCGGCGCTGGGCACGCTGTTCACGCCGTTGGGGCTGCTGGTGGCGCACCGCTTGCCGGATCATTTGCTGGTGGGCCTGTTCTGCGGCGTGCTGCTGATCGTCGCCTGGCGCATGTTCAGCCAGGCGCGCGAGGCCAAGTGCGCGGGGTCGGGCATCGACCACGGCTGGGAGCAGAAGAACTGCATGCTCAACGACCAGACCGGGCGCCTGAAATGGACCCTGCGCTGCAGCATCACCCTGTCGCTGGTGGGCTCCTGCTGCGGCTTCCTCACCGGCCTGCTCGGCGTGGGCGGCGGCTTCCTGCTGGTGCCGGCGTTCCGGCAGCTGACCGACATCCGCGTGCACGGCATCATCGCCACCTCGCTGATGGTGATTGCCCTGGTGTCGGGCATGGCGGTGGTCGGTGCGCTGCACGCCGGGGTGCGCATCCCGCTGCAGGGCGGGGTGTTCATTGCTGCCAGCGTGGCCGGGATGGTGGCGGGCCGGCTACTGTCGCCGCGCATTCCCGCACGGGTGTTGCAGGTAGGGTTTGCGGGCCTGTGCGTGGCTGTCGCCATCTACCTGGGCTCAACCTTGTAGCCGCTGCCGCCAGGCTGCGCTGGCCGGGGTGAACCCTGGAGATCTCCAGTGGGGCACAGGGCCAGCGCAGCCTTCGGCAGCGGCTACGGTGTGACAGGACGCGGCCTGGTGGCCGCTGCTACGGTGCAATGGGGTATTCTGTTGGCAAATTGCAACAAAATGTTGCAGCTGTATCTGCCAACAATAAGGAGTACCCGGTGGACCCGAACAACCTCGCCTGGCTTGCCCACGACACCCGCCTCATCGTCTGCTGTGCGGTGGCCATCGCCACCATCATCGTGTTGATCAGCGCCACCAAGTTACCGCCTTTCCTGTCCATTCTGGTCGGCACCTTCATTGCCGGCGTCGGTGCCGGGCTGGGGCCGGAGGAGGTGGCGAAGGCGTTCAGCAAGGGCGCTGGCGGCATCCTCGGCGAGGCCGGCATCATCATTGCGCTGGGCTCCATGCTTGGCGCGCTGATGGCGGAGTCCGGCGCCGCCGACCGCATCGCCAGCACCCTGCTGGGGCTGGGCAAGGGCCGCAGCCTGCCGTGGGTGATGGCCCTGGTGGCGCTGGTGATCGGCCTGCCGCTGTTCTTCGAAGTGGGCCTGGTGATGATGGTGCCGATCATCTTCGTCATGGCTCGCCAGTCCAACCAGCCGCTGCTGAAAATCGCCATCCCGGCGCTGGCCGGCATGACCACCCTGCATGCGCTGATGCCCCCGCACCCGGGGCCGCTGATCGCGGTCAGCGCGTTGCACGCCGACCTGGGCCTGACCATGCTGCTGGGCTTCAGCATTGCCTTGCCGGCGGTGATCCTCGCCGGCCCGCTGTACGGCAACTGGCTGTCGCGGCGCATGGACGTGCAGGAGCCGGCCGAGCTGGGCGCGCTGTTCAGCGCCAAGCCCCAGGCCCAGCGCCAGCCCGGCTTCGGCATTTCGCTGTTGATCATCCTGCTGCCGGTGCTGCTGATGCTCGGCAGCACCCTGGCCAAGGTGGCCCTAGCCCCCGAGACCACCCTGGCGCTGACCCTGAAGTTCCTCGGCGAGCCGCTGATTGCCCTGGGTATCGCCGTACTGGCCGCCGTGGTCTGCCTGGGTTGGGCCAACGGCCTGCCGCGCGAGCAGGTCGGCAACACCCTGCGCAAGGCGCTGGGGCCGATCGCCGTGCTGCTCTTGACCATCGGCGCCGGTGGCGGCCTCAAACAGACCCTGCTGGACGCCGGCGTCAGCCAGACCATCAGCAAGGCCGCCGAGGGCGCGCACCTGCCGTACCTGCTGCTGGCGTGGCTGATCGCCGTGGCCCTGCGCCAGGCCACAGGCTCCGCCACCGTCGCCACCACCACCACCGCGGGTATCCTGGCGCCGATGATGGCCGGGCTGGCCGCGACCCAGAGTTCGCTGGTGGCCCTGGCCATCGGGGCTGGCTCGGTGTTCTTCTGCCATGTGAACGATGCGGGCTTCTGGATGGTGCGCGAGTACTTCGGGCTGCAGTTGAAGCAGACCATCTGGGTGTGGTCGGTGTTGCAGACGATTGTCTCGGTGGTGGGGTTGGTGGGGACGTTGCTGTTGTGGCATTTCCTGGCTTGAGACTGTAGGACGCAGCCTGCGGCAGCTGCTACGTGGCTGCCTGCGGAACTGTAACGTTTCAGTTTTTATCCCATATATCGGGATGATAATTCATATATTGAATCTGCATCTGTGCTGGTTTATGGTCTCCCTCATTGCACCTCCATAACGACAACAATAGAGAGACCCGTCATGACCCAGCCCACGCTGAACGACGGCTTGCACGCCAGCACCCTGGCCAAGCTCAATCTCAAGCTGATCCCCTTCCTGATGCTGCTGTACATGGTGGCCTACATCGACAAGTCGAACATCTCGGTGGCGGCGCTGCAGATGAACGCCGACCTGGGCCTGTCGGCGGCGATGTACGGGCTGGGCGTGGGGCTGTTCTTTCTCACCTACATCCTGCTGGAAGTGCCCAGCAGCCTGATCCTCACCAAGGTCGGCGCGCGGCGCTGGATCGCCCGCATCATGATCACCTGGGGCATCGTCGCCGCTGGCATGAGCCTGGTGCAGACCGCCAACCAGCTGTATGTGATGCGCCTGTTGCTGGGCGCCGCCGAGGCTGGCTTCACGCCGGGCATCATTTATTACCTGTCGCAGTGGTACCCGCGCAGCGACCGGGCCAAGGCCATGTCGTTCTTCTACATCGGCGCGGCGCTGGCCTCGGTGATCGGCCTGCCGCTGTCCGGCGCGTTCCTGCACCTGGACGGCATGGCCTCGGTGAGCGGCTGGCGCTGGCTGTTCCTGCTCGAAGGCATTCCCGCCGCCATGCTGGGCGTGGTGGTGCTGCGCTACCTGCCGGACTCGCCGCAGACCACCCACTGGCTGGACGCACGGCAGAAGACCTGGCTGGCCAGCACCATCGCCGCCGAGCAGAGCACCACGCTGATCTCCCATAACGATGCCTGGCACAAGGCGTTCCGCAGCCCGGTGGTGTGGCTGCTAAGCCTGTTCTGGCTGTTGCAGGCGTTCGGCACCATCGGCATCACCCTGTTCCTGCCGCTGATCGTGCAGTCGGTGTCGGGGCAGGGCTCGTTCGTGGTCAGCCTGATGTCGGCGCTGCCGTTCCTGCTGGCCTGCGTGTTCATGTACGCCAACGGCCGGCATTCCGACAAGAATGGCGAACGCGCCCTGCACCTGGGCGGGCCCCTGCTGGCGGCCGGCATTGTGCTGGGCGTGGCGGTGTTCTGCGGCAACCATGGCCTGGCCTACGGCCTGCTGGTGGTTGCCGTGGCGTTGAACTGGGCAGCCACGCCGGTGTTCTGGGCCACCACCACTGAATACCTGTCGGGCCCGGCCGCCGCCGTGTCCATTGCCCTGATCAACTCCATCGCCAACCTGGCCGGCCTGGGCCTGCCGCCGGTGATGGGCTGGATCAAGGACGTCACCCACACCTACGACTACGCCCTGTTGCTGGTCGCCTGCGCCTTGCTGGCCGGCGGCGTGCTGGGGCTTTACCTGGGCGCCGAGCGCGCCCGTGGCCAGGCTCACCTGCAAGGAACCGTCAATGAACGCAAACGTGCTTAAGATCGCCCGCCTGCCGGAAAAGCTCACCGAACGCCTGCTGGCCGATTTCGCCGTGCTCGAGGGCGACGAGCAGGGCAGCCAATTGGGGCAGGGCGCCGCGCATATTCGCGCGCTGGTGGCCAACGGCGAGTCGCGGGTCAGCCGCGCGCTCATCGAGCGCCTGCCGGCGCTGGAGGTCATCGTGGTGTTCGGCGTGGGCTACGACGGCGTCGACGTGGCGGCGGCGCGCGAGCGCGGCATCGCCGTCAGCCACACGCCCGACGTGCTCACCGACGACGTCGCCGACTTCGCCATGGCGCTGCTGCTGGGCATCGCCCGTGGCACCGGCCCGGCCGACCGTTTCGTGCGCCAGGGCCGCTGGGCCGACGGCCCTATTGCCTGGACCCGCAAGGTCAGCGGCGCACGCCTGGGCATCATCGGCCTGGGCCGCATTGGCCAGGCCATTGCCCGCCGTGCCGAAGGCTTTGGCATGCACATCGCCTACTGCGGGCGTAATCGCCAGCCGGTGGATTACCGCTTCTATCCCGATGCGCAGAGCCTGGCCGCGGCGGTGGACTTCCTGGTGGTGGCGGTGGGCGGTGGCGCCCAGACCTTCCACCTGGTGGATGCCCAGGTGTTGCAAGCGCTGGGGCCCGAGGGTTACCTGATCAACGTCGGCCGCGGCAGCGTGGTGGACGAGGCGGCGCTGTTCCAGGCCCTGGCCACCCGCCAATTGGCGGGCGCGGCGCTGGACGTGTTCGAGGATGAACCGCGCCCGCACCCAGGCTTGCTGGGGCTGGACAACGTGCTGCTGACCCCGCACATGGCCAGCGCCACCTGGGCCACGCGCCAGGCCATGGCTGACCTGACCCTGGCCAACCTGGCGGCGCATTTCGCCGGTCGGCCGCTGCCCACGCCGATCCCGGCCTGACGCGGGCGGGCGGCAACTTGGTACACTGCGTGCTTTTGCCGGAGCCCATGCCATGACCGCCCACCACCGCCTGCCCGTGCCGCTGGACAAGGCCTACCGCCTGCTCAACCACGGCCCCACCGTGCTGGTCAGCGCCGCCCACCAGGGCCAGCGCAACATCATGGCCGCCGCCTGGGCCATGCCCCTGGACTTCGAGCCGCCAAAAGTGGCGGTGGTGCTGGACAAGTCCACCTGGACCCGGCAACTGCTGGAGGCCAGCGGCACCTTCGTGCTGCAGGTGCCCTGCGTGGCCCAGGCCGACATCGTCCAGACCGTGGGCAACACCGCCGGGCAGACCCTGGACAAGTTTGCCACCTACGGCCTGCAGACCTTCGCCGGCGAACAGCTGGACGCGCCGCTGCTGGAAGGCTGCGTGGCCTGGCTGGAGTGCCGCCTGCTGCCCGAACCGCACAACCAGGGCGCCTACGACCTGTTCCTGGGCGAAGTGATCAGCGCCCAGGCGGATGCGCGGGTGTTCAGCGAAGGGCATTGGCATTTTGAAGGGCATGATGCGTTGCGCACGCTGCACCACGTGGCGGGCGGGCATTTCATGGCGATCGGTGCGCCAGTAAAAGGCAACATGCTTTAACCAGGGCGCCACACAAACCCGTTTCACCACCCGTAGCAGCGGCCGCAGGCCGCGTCCGGAACACCGCGTATTCCCGGGACGCGGCCTGTGGCCGCTGCTACGGGGTTACGCGGCGTTTTCCTGTTTGAGGGTGGCCATGTCGATCACGAAGCGGTATTTCACGTCGCCCTTGAGCATGCGCTCGTACGCCTGGTTGATGTCCTTCATGGCGATCATCTCGATGTCCGAGACGATGTTGTGCTTGGCGCAGAAATCGAGCATCTCCTGGGTTTCCTGAATGCCGCCAATCAACGAGCCGGCCAGGCTGCGGCGCTTGAAGATCAGGTTGAACACGGTAGGCGAGGGGTGCGGCGAGTCCGGCGCGCCCACCAGGGTCATGGTGCCGTCGCGCTTGAGCAGCGCCAGGAACGGGTCGAGGTTGTGCGGCGCGGCCACGGTGTTGAGGATGAAGTCCAGCTGGTTGGCCTGGGTGGCCATCTCGGTTTCATTCTTCGACACGATGACCTCGTCCGCGCCCAGGCGCAGCCCGTCTTCGCGCTTGCTGGGCGAGGTGGTGAACAGCACCACGTGGGCGCCCATGGCGTGGGCGATTTTCACCGCCATGTGGCCCAGGCCGCCCAGGCCCACCACGCCCACCTTCTTGCCCGGGCCGACCTTCCAGTGGCTCAGCGGCGAGTAGGTGGTGATGCCCGCGCACAGCAGCGGCGCCACGGCCGCCAGGTTGTCCTTGTGGGGGATGCGCAGGACGAATTTCTCCTTCACCACGATGGTGTCGGAGTAGCCGCCGAAGGTGTTCTCGCCGCCGAACACCGGGCCGTTGTAGGTGCCGGTGAAGCCGTTCTCGCAGTACTGTTCCTCGCCTTCGGCGCAGGACGCGCAGTGCTGGCAGCTGTCGACCATGCAACCGACGCCGGCCAGGTCGCCGACCTTGAAGTGCTTCACGTTGGCGCCCACCGCCGTCACCTTGCCGACGATCTCGTGGCCCGGCACCGACGGGTACAGGGTGTTGTGCCATTCGTTGCGCACGGTGTGCAGGTCGGAGTGGCACACGCCACAGTAGAGAATGTCGATCTGCACATCGTCGGCGCCGGGGGAGCGGCGTTCGAACCGGTAGGGCTTGAGGGCGTCGCTGGCGCTCTGGGCGGCGTAGCTGTATGTCTTGATCATGACACTCACCTTGGTGGGGGAAAAAAGCTTGGAACAGCATAGTCCCGCTTAAGTGCCATGAAACGTTTCACCGATGAATGAAGATTGGCAGGTCGAGGCGATCTGCCGCGAACACCTCTTGAAATGACGAAACCAAAGCCCAAGGTAATGATCAGATTGAGTTGCTGGAAAGCGACCTGTTAGGCTGGGGGATCAGCGCGTCGTCGAGACATTCGGCCGCTGCATGAATCTTCCGCTCCAAGACCGAAGGAGAACTACCGCAATGGCTACCCCGACCAAGAAGCCCGCCGCCGCGAAGAAACCTGCAGTGGCGAAAAAGCCCGCCGCCAAGCCTGCCTCGGCAAAAGCGCCTGCCGCTGCCAAGGCCGCACTCGACAAGCCTGCCGCCCTGAAGACCCGCGCCCGCGCGCTGGCCACTCCCACCGACCTGGGCAGCGACGCCACCCGTGACCTCAGCGGCGCGTTGAACCGCCTGCTGGCCGACGTGTTCGCGCTGTACCTGAAGACCAAGAACTTCCACTGGCACGTCAGCGGCCCGCACTTCCGCGACTACCACCTGCTGTTGGACGACCACGCCACCGAGATCTTCGCCATGGTCGACGCCATCGCCGAGCGCACCCGTAAAATCGGTGGCAACTCGCTGCGCTCCATCGGCCACATCGCGCGCCTGAAGTCGGTGCTCGACAACGACGCCGAATTCGTCCAGCCGCTGGACATGCTGGCCGAGCTGCAGGGTGACAACAAAGGCCTGGCCGCCTACATGCGCGAAGTCCACGAACTGTGCGACAAGTACAACGACATCGCCACCGCCAGCCTGATCGAGAACTGGATCGACGAAACCGAACAGCGCACGTGGTTCCTGTTCGAGACCAGCCGCAACGGCGACGTCACCGGCCACTGATGCCAGCCACGCCACGCAACCCGTAGCCGCTGCCGCCAGGCTGCGCTGGCCTTCCCATGCACCGAAGATCTCCAGGGTGCACGCGGGCCAGCGCAGCCTTCGGCAGCGGCTACGGGAGCGTCGCGCCGCCTATGTGCTTTCCCTCTCCCCAGCGTTAGACTCGTAGGGCGCAACCCCGCCCACGGAGTCCGAGCCCCGCGATGCAATTCCTTTCCAAAGACCACGGCTGTGAAGGCTGGCGTGGTGAAATGGCCACGCGTATTCGCGGCTTTGACTGGTCGCTGACCGAACTCGGCCCATTCGACCTCTGGTCGCCCGCCCTGCGCATGGCCACGCAGTTTCTGCTGGCTTCGCCAGTGCCGCTGGTGATGCTCTGGGGCCGCCCCGGCTACATGATCTACAACGACGCCTATTCGCTGTTCGCCGGTGGCCGCCACCCGTACCTGCTGGGCTCGCCCGTGGAAATGGGCTGGCCGGAAGTCGCCGACTTCAACCGCAACGTGGTCGACACCTGCCTGGCCGGCGGCACCCTGAGCTACCACAGCAAGGAGTTGGTGCTGCTGCGCAACGGCGTGCCCGAAGACGTGTGGATGGACCTCTACTACAGCCCGGTGCCGGGCGACGACGGCAGCCCCGCCGGGGTCATGGCCATCGTCGTGGAAACCACCGCCCACGTGCTCTCCGAGCGTGCCCGTGAAGCCGCCGAGCGTGCGCACCGGGCCACCAGTGAGCGCCTGCAGATGGCCCTCAACACCGGCGCGGTGCTGGGTTCGTTCGTGTGGGACATCAAGGGCGGCCAGCTCTCGGGTGACGAGCGTTTTGCGCGTACTTTCCTCTACCCACCCGGCACGCCGCTGGAGCACCTGCCCGCCGAGCAGGCACTGGCGGCCATCCACGATGATGATCGCCAACGCGTGCAGGCGGCCATCGACGTCGCCATCCAGCAGCACTCGGGCTACAACGCCGAGTACCGCTTGCAGCGTGCCGATGGCAGTTACCGCTGGGTGCAGGCCAGCGGCCGCTGTGACTACGACGCCCAGGGGGCGCCTTCGCGGTTCCCGGGGGTGCTGATCGACATTCACGAGCGCAAGATCGCCGAAGACTCCCTGCTGCAGCTCACGCGCAACCTCGAACAGCGGGTGGAGCAGGAGGTGCGCGCCCGCTCCGAGGCCGAGGAAAAGCTGCGCCAGTCACAAAAGCTCGAAGCCTTGGGCGGCCTCACCGGTGGGGTGGCCCATGACTTCAACAACGTGCTGCAGGTGATCGCCGGCAACCTGCACCTATTGGGTCGCCAGCAGCAGGACAACGCGCCCATCCAGCGCCGGGTGGCCGCCGCCCTGGCCGCCGTGGAGCGCGGTGCCAAGCTGTCGGCGCAGCTGCTGGCCTTCGCCCGTCGCCAGCCGCTGTCCCCAGGCGTCTATAACCTGCGCCGGCTGTACGACGGCCTGGGCGAATTGCTGCTGCGCGCCATGGGTGAAACCGTCCAGGTGCGCATGCACACGCCCGAGCAGCCGTGGAGCATTCACGTCGACCGCAACCAGCTGGAAAACGCCGTGCTCAACCTGGCCCTCAACGCCCGCGATGCCATGGGCGGCGAGGGCGAGCTGGTGATCAGCGCTGACAACGTGGTGCTGGGCCATGAGTTTTGCACCGGCAAGGAGCTGAGCCCCGGCGACTATGTGCGGCTGTCGGTCAGTGATGACGGCGTGGGCATGGCGCCGGCCACCCTGGCCCAGGCCTTCGAGCCGTTCTTCACCACCAAGCCCGATGGCCACGGCACCGGCCTGGGCCTGAGCATGGTGTTCGGCTTTGTCCGCCAGAGCGCCGGGCACGTGGAAATCTGCAGCGTTGAGGGCCAGGGCACCACGGTGCAGATGTATTTCCCGCGCAGCCACGCGGCCGAAAGCGTCGAGGAGGTGCCGGGGGCGGCGGTCATGATCGATGGCGAGGAGACCATCCTCGTGGTCGAGGACGACGAGCAGGTGCGCGCCACCGCCGCCGAGCTGCTGGAGCAGTCAGGCTACCGGGTGATCACCGCGGAAAACGGCGACGTGGCCATGCGCTTCCTGCTCGACGGCCTGCGGGTGGACCTGATCTTCACCGACGTGGTCATGCCCGGCCAGGTCAAGAGCGCTGACCTGGCCACCTGGGCCCAGGCCCGCACGCCGCCGTTGCCGGTGCTGTTCGCCTCGGGGCACACCCGCGACATCATCTCGCGCAATTATGAGCTGGCGCCGCACCAGCACCTGTTGCGCAAACCTTATGGGCCCGACGCGCTGACCGCGATGGTACGCCGCGTGCTGCAGGCCGAACAGGACTGATCAGCGCGCCTCGCGCGCAAGGAGCTGGCGCTTGCGCTCCACACCCCAGCGGTAGCCCGACAGCGCGCCGTCGCTGCGCACCACCCGGTGGCAGGGAATGGCCACGGCCAGGCGGTTGGCGCCGCAGGCCTGGGCCACCGCGCGGGTGGCCGTGGGCGCGCCGATCAGCCGTGCCACCTCGGCGTAGCTGGCGGTGCTGCCCACCGGTATCGCCCGCAGCGCTTGCCATACCCGCTCCTGGAACGCCGTGCCGCGCACGTCCAGCGGCAGGTCCAGGCCAATGCCGGGCGCCTCGACGAAGCCCACCACCTGGGCCACCCATTGCTCGAACTCGGCATCGGCGCCAATCAACTCGGCGTTGCGAAAGCTGTCCTGCAGCTCTTGCAGCAGTTGCTCGGGGTCGTCGCCCAGCAGGATCGCGCAGACGCCGCGCTCGCTGGCTGCCACCAGAATATCGCCCAGCGAACAGCGGCCCAGGGCGAAGCGCAGGGTGGCGCGAGCGCCACCGTTGCGGAACTGCACCGGTTTCATGCCCAGGCGCTGGTTGCTGGACTCGTAGAAGCGGCTGTTGGAATTGAAGCCGGCCTCGTACACCGCCTCGGTCACCGTGCCGCCGGGCTTGAGCTGCTCGCGCACGCGCTGGGCGCGGCGTGCGTCGGCGTAGGCCTTGGGCGTCAGGCCGGTGAAACGCTTGAACAGCCGATGGAGGTGGTAGGGGCTCAGCCCCACCTCGGCCGCCAGCTGCGCCAGCGACGGCGGGCTGGCGGCGGCGTCCAGTACCGCGCAGGCACGGGTGACCAGGGCGGCGTGGGCATCGTGGGTGGTGGGTCTCATGGGCGTGGCCTGGCAGTTGAACGTGGCCCCAGCTTAGCCCTGCGGGGGCCGGCAAAACACTCCGAGTCTTGCGCGTTTAGAAGTTGGCCGGGGTGTTGGCGCTTATTATCTCTGCCTCGTCCTGGCCGATGTTGCGGAACCGGTGGGGCAGGGTGGTGGGGATGTAGTAGCCGTCGCCGGCATTGAGGATGCTGGTCTGGCCGTCGATGGTCAGCTCGATGGTGCCGCGGGTGACCACGCCACATTCCTCGCCTTCGTTGTGCACGATGAACTCGTCGCCCGAGTGCGCGCCGGGGGCGTACAGCTCGCGCAGCATGCGCATGTCACGGCCGGGCAGGGTGGCGCCCACCAGCAGCAGGCGCAGGCCTTCGCGGCCCAGGTCCGGCTGTTCGTCGGAGCGGAACACATAGCGCTCCTGCTTGGGCGGCTCGTCGAAGGTGAAGAAGTCGGCCAGGCTCATGGGAATGCTTTGCAGGAGTTTCTTCAGCGAGCTGACCGAGGGGCTGACGCGGTTCTGCTCGATGTTGGAAATGGTCGAGTTGGTCACGCCGCTGCGGCGCGCCAGTTCGCGTTGGGACAGTTGAAACCGTTCGCGCACCAACTTCAGTCGTGTTCCGGTATCCATAGGTGCCTTATTGTTCAGAGGGCTTCATGTCGAAAATGACCTGACCTTTATAACCATCGCCGCTGGCAGGTCAAGGCGTTTTAGCGGTTGCAGGCTCAATCGTCGCGAGTCAGCACTTCCAGCAGCTCGATCTCGAAATACAGGTCGCTGCCCGGCTTGATATGCGCGCCCATGCTGCGCTCGCCGTAGGCCAGGTGCGCGGGCACGAACAGCTTGCGCTTGCCGCCTACCTGCATGCCCATCAGGCCCTGGTCCCAGCCCTTGATGACGCGGCCGGTGCCGATCACGCACTGGAAGGGCTTGCCGCGCGACCACGACGAGTCGAACTCGGTGCCGTCCGCCAGCGTGCCGCGGTAATGGGTGGTGATCAGCGCACCCTTGACCACGGCCTTGCCGGTGCCAGGTTGCAGGTCTTCGACCAGTAGTTCGTTGCTCATCGAGGGTGCCTGTGAAATCGGGGCACCTAGTTTACGCAAATTGCGTCCCATATCCCACCGTAGCCGCTGCCGCAGGCTGCGCTGGCACTGTGCCTCGCTGGAGATCTTCAGTGACCACCAGGGCCAGCGCAGCCTGCGGCAGCGGCTACGGGATTTTGGACGCATCAACGCGGTCGTGCACGCCATGCCAGAGCCTTGCGTGAAATGTCAATGCGGCAATTGTTCGCTTTTTTGTAACGATCATTTGCGCAAATGCGGATGGTTAGTGGACTAACCAGTTGGTTAAAATTGGTTACTGCTCATAGGAATGGCAACTTCATGAAAACCCTGTCTTTTTTCTTCGGTGCCAGCATTCTGGCTTTGGCATCCTCCAGCGCCTTCGCCGCGACCCACCAGCAACTGGATAACGCCCAGGCCCTGCAGGTCATCAGCAGCGTCAAGGCCAGCCTCGCCGCGCAGAAAAGCTTTGGTTGCGTAGCGGTGGTGGACGTCTCCGGCACCCTGCTGGCCTTTGAACGCCTGGACGGCGCGCCGCTGGGCTGCGTCGATGCCTCCATCGGCAAGGCCCGCACCTCGGCGCTGTACCGCGCGCCGTCGGTGAAATTCATGGAACGCCTGCAGAAAGGCGAGTCCACCGTGCTCGAAATCCCTCACGCCGTGGCCCTGGGTGGCGGCTACCCGCTGACCCTCAACGGTGAAGTGGTCGGCGCAGTCGGCGTCAGCACCCCGGTGCAGGCCCTGGACAACCAGGCCAGCGAGACCGCGGCGCAAGCCCTCAAGTAACACTCCTTGCTGTAACCGTTGCAACCGGTCCCGCGACAGGCTCATGCCCGTCGCGGCGCCCCACTGTGCACACCATTAAAAGCCCCGGAGCCTGGCTATCGGGGATGTGATCACATCGGACGATCAACCATGATAAATCTAAGCCGACGCCATCTGGTCTTCGGCGCCACCAGCCTCCTGGCTGCGGGTGCCCTGGGCAAGACCTTGCTGGTTTCCAACGCGTTCGCCAGCGCCCCGCTGGTCAACAACCTGACCTTGCCCGCAGACTTCCTGGCCTTGTCCATGCGCCTGACCGGCATCGACAAGCCCGACCTGCAACTGGGCCAGCGCCTGCATGACTGGCTCAAGCACGCCGACCCGCAGCTGGCCGCCAACATGGCCAGCCTCAACGGCCTGCTGGACGCGCACCAGGGCCTGGCCCCGGATGCCTTCCAGGCGCAGATCGCCGCGCAGCCCGCCGGTGTGGCCGCGCTGTACCAGGCCCTGCTGGGCGGTTGGTACCTGGGCGTGGTGGGCAGCAAGATGAACCCCGTGTGCGTCGGCTTCGAAACCATCGTCAGCTACCAGCTGCTGAGCACCTCCTTCACCCCGCCGAGCTACTGCGCCGGCGAACCGAATTTCTGGATTCAACCCCCCCAGTCCGAGAGCGTGGCCCATGTCTGATTCCCTCAGTGCAGATGTAGTCGTCATTGGTGCCGGCATCGCCGGTTCCCTGTCGGCGCTGAAAATGGCCAAGGCCGGTGCTTCGGTGCTGATGCTGGAGTCGGGTCCCGAGATCAAGCGTGACGAGGCCGTGGAGCTGTTCCGCAACAGCCCGCTCAAGGGCGATTTCACCGAACCCTACCCACCGAAACCCTGGGCGCCGCAGCCCAAGTTCCAGCCGGTGGACAACGGCTACCTGATCCAGAAAGGCCCGGACCCGTACCTGGCCTCGTACCTGCGCGGCGTGGGTGGCACCACCTGGCACTGGGCGGGGCAGGCGTTCCGCATCCTGCCTAACGACATGAAGCTGCAATCGCTGTACGGCGTGGGCGTGGACTGGCCGCTGAGCTATGCAGAGCTGGAACCCTACTACTGCGACGCCGAGTTCCAGATGGGTGTGTCCGGTGACAGCGACCTGGGCTCGCCACGTTCGCAACCGTACCCGCTGCCGGGCATTCCGCTGCCGTACGGCTTCGAGCGCATGAAGCAGCGCCTCAAGGGCCTGGGCTACGAAGTGGGCATCGGCCCGCAGGCGCGCAACAGCGTGCCGTTCGACGGCCGCCCGGCCTGCTGTGGCAACAACAACTGCATGCCGGTGTGCCCGATCGACGCCCAGTACCACGGCGGCATCGCCGCGCGCAAAGCCCTGGACGCCGGCGTGCGCCTGGTCGCCAACGCGGTGGTCTACCGCATCGAGGCCGATGACAAGGGCCGCATCGTCGCCGTCCACTACCTGGACGCCAACAAGGCCAGCCACCGCGTCACCGGCAAGCGCTTCGTGCTGACCGCCAACGCCATCGAAAGCAGCAAGCTGCTGCTGATGTCCACCAGCGACCGCCTGCCCAACGGCGTGGCCAACAGCAACGACATGGTCGGCCGCCACCTGATGGACCATCCTGGCTCCTCCGTGGAGTTCCTGGCCGACGAGCCGATCTACTTCGGCCGTGGCCCGATGCGCCCGAGCAGCATCAACAACATCCGCGACGGCGCCTTCCGCGCCGACCGTTCGGGCCTGCGCATTGACCTTGCCAACACCAACCCGACGCGCATGCTCACCGAGCGCCTGATCAAACAGGGCTACTACGGCAAGGCGCTGAACGAGAAGCTCAAGTACCAGGCCGACCACTACGTGCTGCTGAAAGGCATGATGGAAATCCTGCCCGACCGCGACAACCGCGTCATGCTCAGCAAGACCGAGAAGGACGCCTGGGGCCTGCCGCGCATCGAGGTGCACTACAAGTTCCCGGAATACGTGCACAAGGGCTACGACCACTCCATCGACGTCTACAAGGAAATCGCCAGTGCCATGGGCGGTACCGAAGTGGTGTTCAGCAAGCGTGGCGTGTACGACAACAACCAGCACATCACCGGCACCCTGAGCATGGGCGCAGACCCGGCTACTTCGGTGGTGGACCGCGACCTGCGCAGCCACGAGCACGAGAACCTGTTCATGGCCGGCACCGGCGTGATGCCGACCGCCGCCATCGTCAACTCGACCCTGACCGGCACCGCGCTGGCGCTGCGCATGGCCGACACCGTGCTCAAGAGCTTGGCATGAACCGGGAGCTATCGATGAAAAAATTCCTCATGGCGGTACTGCCGCTGGTGGCCAGCCTGGGTGCCCAGGCCGCCGAACAATCCCCCGACGCGGCGCTGATCAGCCGTGGCGAATACCTGGCCCACGCCGCCGACTGCACCGCCTGCCACACCGCGCCCAAGGGCAAGGCGTTCGGCGGCGGCTACCCGGTGGGCACGCCGTTCGGCGTGATCTACGGCACCAACATCTCCTCGGACAAGGAGCACGGCATCGGCAACTGGACTGATGACCAGTTCGTCGCCGCGGTGCGTGACGGCGTGGGCAAGGACGGCGAACAGCTGTACCCGGCCATGCCCTACGACTCGTTCACCAAGATGTCGCGCGACGACGTGCTGGCCATCAAGGCCTACCTGATGTCGCTGCCGCCGGTGGCCGAGGCCTCGCCCAAGACCGACCTGCCGTTCCCGTTCAACCAGCGCTGGGGCATGACGTTCTGGAAGTTCTTCAACTTCAAGGCCGGCGAGCTCAAGCCTGACCCGAGCCAGACTGCCCAGTGGAACCAGGGCCGTTACCTGGTGGAAGCCCTGGCGCACTGCGGCACCTGCCATACGCCGCGCAACCTGACCATGGGCATGGACACCAAGAAGCCGTTCGCCGGTGGCGACCTGGGCAGCTTCGTGGCCTACAACATCACCCCGGACAAGGTCGCCGGCATCGGCAACTGGACTCAGGCCGAGCTGGTCACCTACCTCAAGACCGGCCACGTCGACGGTCGCGCCACGGCCTCCGGGCCCATGGCCGAGGCCATCGAGCACAGTCTGCAGTACCTGCCCGATACCGACCTGACGGCCATCGCCACCTACCTGCAGTCGGTGCCGGCCATTGCCGATGACAAGCAGCCAGGTTCGCGGTCGAGCTTCGGCAAGCCGAGCGAGGGCTACGTCGACCTGCGCGGCCAGAGCCCGGCGATCCTCGCCCAGGACCCGGCCCGTGCGTTGTTCATGGGCAACTGCGCCACCTGCCACGGCGCCAAGGGCCAGGGCGCGGGCAGCGGCTTCGGCGCCTACCCGGCGCTGTTCAACCACACCACCACCGGTGCGGCGGACGCCAAGAACGTGGTCTCGGTGATCCTGGGTTCGGTGAACCGCAAGATGGAGAAGGGCGAAATCCTGATGCCATCCTTCGCCGAAGACCTGACGGACGAGCAGGTGGCCCAGGTCACCAACTACGTCTTCACCCAGTTCGGCAACCCGGCGGCGGCGACCGTCGACGCCAAGCAGGTGGCCAAGCTGCGCAAGGACCAGGGGCTGCCTAACCCGCCGCTGGTGCTGCAGGGCGACAAGCTGTAAGTCACAAGCCTGCAAAAACCGAAGGCCGCCCCCGAAAAGGGGCGGCCTTTTTCATTCCCGCGCCTAGCCCCCGTAGCAGCTGCCGCCAGGCGGCGTCTGGGACGCGGCCTGCGGCCGCTGCTACGGTCGATCGCGTCGTCTGCATCGCGACTAAAGTCGGCTCCTACAGCGTTCGTGGTAGGAGCCGGCCTTGGCCGCGATGCAGGCGACGCGATTTATGCGGTATACGCATTCGCGGTACACGCGGTTTGCCTGGTGCAGCGCGGCCGCTGCTACGCGATCTGCGGTGTGCGTTTGTGAAGGCTGGAGGCCTTGAGCAGCTCCTGGGTATAGGCGTGCCGCGGGTCGGCGAATACGCGTCGGGCGGGGCCTTGCTCTACCACGCGGCCGTGGCGTATGACCATCAGGTCATGGGCCAGGGCCTGCACCACGGCCAGGTCATGGCTGATGAACAGGTAGGTCAGGCCATGGCGCAATTGCAGGCTGCGCAGCAGCTCGATGATCTGCTTCTGCACGGTGCGGTCGAGCGCCGAGGTGGGTTCGTCCAGCAGGATCAGCGCCGGTTCCAGCACCAGGGCGCGGGCGATGGCGATGCGCTGGCGCTGGCCGCCGGAGAATTCGTGCGGGTAGCGGTGGCGGGTGGCCGGGTCCAGGCCCACTTCCTCCAGCACGCGGATCACCGCCGCCTCCTGCTCGGCCGGGGTGCCGATGCCATGGGTCTCCAGGCCCTCGGCGATGATCTGCTGCACTGACATGCGCGGGCTGAGGCTGGCGAACGGGTCCTGGAAGACGATCTGCATCTGCCGCCGCAACGGCCGCATCAGGCGCTGGCTGTGCAGGGTCAGTTCCTTGTTGCCCAGGCGGATGCTGCCCTGGCATTCCACCAGCCGCAATATCGCCTGGCCCAGGGTGGACTTGCCCGAGCCCGACTCGCCGACGATGCCCAGGGTCTTGCCCTTGAGCAGCTTGAAACTCACCCCGTCCACCGCCTTGATGTAGTCGCGCTGGCGGCTGAACAGCGGCTTGGGCAGCGGGAACCACACCCGCACATCGTCCACTTCCAGCAGGTACTGGTCGAACATCACCGGCACTGGCCGGCCGTCGGGCTCGGCGTCGATCAACTGGCGGCTGTAGGGATGGGCAGGGCGCTCGAACAGGGTCTTGCAGTCAGCTTCCTCGACGATCTCGCCACCGCGCATCACGCACACCCGCTGGGCCACGCGCCGCACCAGGTTGAGGTCGTGGCTGATCAGCAGCAGCGACATGCCCAGGCGCGCCTGCAGCGAGCGCAAAAGCTCCATGATCTTCTGCTGCACGGTCACGTCCAGCGCCGTGGTCGGCTCGTCGGCAATCAGCAGGTCCGGCTCGTTGGCCAGGGCCATGGCGATCATGATGCGCTGGCGCTGGCCGCCGGACAGCTGGTGCGGGTAGGCCTTGAGGCGCTTGGCAGGTTCGGTGATGCCCACCAGTTCCAAAAGCTCCAGCACCCGCGCCCGCGCTGTGCGGCCGGCCAGGCCCTTGTGCACCGCCAGTACCTCGCCGATCTGCTTCTCCACGGTGTGCAGCGGGTTCAGCGAGGTCATGGGTTCCTGGAAGATCATGGCGATGCGGTTGCCGCGCAGGTTGCGCAGCTGCTTGTCGCTGGCGCCCACCAGTTCCTCGCCGTTGAAGCGGATGCTGCCGCCGGTGTTGACGCTCTTGCCCGGCAGCAGGCGCAGGATCGAGTGGGCCGTCACCGACTTGCCCGAGCCGGACTCGCCCACCAGCGCCAGGCACTCGCCGCGGCGGATGTCCAGGTCGATGCCGTGCACCACTTCGCGCTCGCCGAAAGCCACGCTCAGGTGGCGGATTTCAATCAGGTTGTCGGTCATGCTCAGGTCCTTGGGTCGAACGCGTCACGGCAGGCCTCGCCGATGAACACCAGCAGCGAAAGAATCAGCGCCAGGGCGCAGAAGGCGGTGATGCCCAGCCAGGGCGCCTCGAGGTTCTGCTTGGCCTCGCCCACCAGCTCGCCCAGCGAGGCGCTGCCGGCGGGCATGCCGAAGCCCAGGAAGTCCAGGGCGGTGAGGGTGGAGATGGCGCCGGTGACGATGAAGGGCAGGTAGGTGAGGGTGCTGGTCATGGCGTTGGGCAGGATGTGCCGGCGCATCAGCGCGCCGTCGGTCACGCCCAGGGCGCGGGCGGCTTTCACGTACTCCAGGCTGCGGCCGCGCAGGAATTCGGCGCGCACCACGTCCACCAGCGCCAACCACGAGAACAGCGCCATGATCCCCAGCAGCCACCAGAAGCCGGGGGCGACGAAGCCGGAGAGGATGATCAGCAGGTACAACACCGGCAGCCCCGACCAGATCTCCTGCAGGCGCTGGCCGATCAGGTCCACCCAGCCGCCATAGAAGCCCTGCACGGCGCCGGCGCAGACGCCGATCAGGGTGCTGACCACGGTCAGTATCAGCGCAAACAGAATCGACACCCGCGCCCCATACAGCGCTCGCGCCAGCACGTCGCGGGCCTGCTGGTCGGTGCCCAGCCAGTTGTCGCGCGTGGGCGGGCTGGGCGAGGGCTGGCTGAGGTCGTAGTTCACCGACTGGTCGCTGAAGGGAATCGGCGGGAACAGCATCCAGCCGCCCTTGGCGCTGATCAGGCCGCGCACGTACTCGCTGCTGTAGTCGGGCTCGAACGGCAGTTGGCCGCCGAAATCGGTCTCCTGGTATTCGTGGAGGATGGGGTAGTACATCTTGTCCTGGTAGTGGATCAGCAGCGGCTTGTCATTGGCCAGCAACTCGCTGCACAGGCACGTCAGCAGCAGCGCGATGAACAGCCACAGCGACCACCAGCCACGGCGGTTGGCCTTGAACGCGGCCAGGCGGCGCTGGCCCAAAGGGGAGATCCGGAACATCAGGCAGTCCTCGCGGAGAAGTCGATGCGCGGGTCGACCAGGGTGTAGCACAGGTCGCCCAGCAGCTTGATCAACAGGCCGAACAGGGTGAACAGGAACAGCGTGCCGAACACCACCGGGTAGTCGCGCGACACGGCGGCGTCGTAGCTCATGCGGCCGATGCCGTCGAGGTTGAAGATGGTCTCGATCAGCAGCGAGCCGGCGAAGAACACGTCGATCAGCGCCTGGGGAATGCCCGCCAGCACCAGCAGCATGGCGTTGCGGAACACGTGGCCGTAGAGCATGCGCTGCTCGGTAAGGCCCTTGGCCCGCGCCGTGGTTACGTACTGGCGGCTGATCTCGTTGAGGAAACTGTTCTTGGTGAGAATGGTGAGCGTGGCGAAGCCGCCGATCACCAGGGCGCTGACCGGCAGCACCAGGTGCCACAGGTAGTCGCCGACCTTGCCCAGGGTGGACAGCTGGTCGAAGTTGCTCGACACCAGGCCCTGCACCGGGAACCAGTTGACGTAGCTGCCGCCGGCAAAGACCACGATCAGCAGGATGGCGAACAGAAACGCCGGCATGGCGTAGCCGATGATGATCGCGGTGCTGGTCCACACGTCGAAGCGCGTGCCGTGGTGCACCGCCTTGCGGATGCCCAGGGGAATGGAGATCAGGTAGGTGATCAGCGTCGCCCACAGCCCCAGGGACAGGGTGGTGGGCAGCTTCTGGGCGATCAGCTCGGTCACCGGCGCGCCACGGAAGAAGCTCGTGCCGAAGTCCAGGTGGGCGTAGTTCTTCAGCATCAACCACAGGCGCGCGTGCATGGGCTGGTCGAAGCCGTAGTGGTGCTTGATCTCCTCGATCAGCGCCGGGTCCAGGCCGCGGCTGGAGCGGCTGCCGCCACCCCCGGCGCTTTCCCCGCCACCGCCGCCCACGCCGTGGCCGCCGGCGCCCTGCAGGCGCGCTATGGCCTGTTCCACCGGGCCGCCGGGCGCGGCCTGGACGATGACGAAATTGACCACCAGGATGCACAGCAGGGTGGGAATGATCAGCAGCAGCCGCCGACAGATATAGCGCAGCATCTCAGTGCTCCTCGGAATTGCGCGCCAGTGCGCTCATTTGCAGGGTGGTGAGGGGCGTGGGGCTGACCTGCCACCAGGTGTCCAGGCCGACGTCGTAGGTGGGAGCGACCTTGGGCCTGCCGAAGCGGTTGAGGAACACCGTGGGCGTGCCTTCGCTGTAGTAGTTCTGGATCGAGTAGTAACCCCACTGCAGCACCCGGTCCAAGGCGCGGGCGTAGTGCACCATGTCGTCGCGGGTGGTGGCCTTGACCAGGCCGTCGATCAGGCTGTCCACCGCCGGGTCGCGCAGCACCATGAAGTTCGAGCTGCCCGGCTGGGTGGCGCTGGCGCTGCCGTACAGGCTGTACAGCTCGCGCCCGGGGGAAATGATCGGGTCGCCGCTGCGCGGGAACTGCACCACGGTGAAGTCGTAGTCGCGGGCGTTCATCAGGTTGTTGTACTGGCCAGGGTCGATGCGCCGTAGTTCCAGGTCGATGCCGATCTGCGCCAGGCTGCGCTTCATTGGCAGCAGCAGGCGGTCGAAGCCGCCCTGGCCATCGAGGAAGGTGAACTTCAATTGCTCGCCCTGGGCGTTGACCAGGCGGTTATGCACGGGGTGCCAGCCGGCCTCGGCCAGCAGCTTCAGCGCCTGCAACTGCTGCGGGCGAATGTTGCCGCTGCCGTCGGTGCGCGGCGAGTGGTAGACCTGGGTGAACACCTCGTCCGGCACCTTGCCGCGCAGCGGTTCCAGGATCGCCAGCTCCTGGGCGTCGGGCAGCTGGGTGGCGGCCAGGTCGCTGTTCGGGAAGTAGCTGTCCTGGCGGGTGTAGAAGCTGCGCATGATCTGCCGGTTGGCCCAGTCGAAATCCCACAGCAGGGTCAGCGCCTGGCGCACCCGGCGGTCCTTGAACACCGGCCGCTCCAGGTTGAAGACGAAGCCCTGGGCGCCCTTGGGCTGCGCGGGGGCGAGGATCTGCCGTTGCAGGCGGCCGTCGTCGAGCACCGGGCTCTGGTAGCCCACCACGTAGCCGCCCGAGGAGAACTCGCGGTTGTAGTCGTAGGCCTGGGCCTGCAGCAGTTGCCGGGCGATCTCGGTGTCGGCGTAGAAATTCACCGTCAGGCTGTCGAAGTTGTACATGCCGCGGCTCACCGGCAGGTCGCGGGCCCACCAGTCCTTGTTGCGTTCGAAGGTGATGCTGCGGCCCGGGTCGACCTTGGTCACCCGGTAGGGGCCGCTGCCCAGGGGCGGGGTGAAGCCGCCGCCGCTGGCGAAGTCGTGGTCCTTCCAGTAGTGCTCGGGCAGCACGCGCATGGACGCCAGGTCCAGGGGCAGGGTGCGGTTGAGGTTGTTCTTGAAGTTGAAGCGCACCTGGCGCGGGCCTTCCACCACCACGTCCTGCACGTCGCCGTACAGCAGCCGGAAGCTCAGGCTGGCCTTGGTCATCAGCAGGTTGAAGGTGAAGGCCACGTCCTGGGCGGTGATGGCCGTGCCGTCGGCGAAGGTGGCCTTGGGGTTGAGGTAGAAGCGCATCCACAGGCCGTCGGGGTCGTGTTCCATTTTCTCGGCCACCAGGCCGTAGACGGTGTAGGGCTCGTCCAGCGAACGGTAGGCCAGCGGCGAGTACAGCCAGGTGTCGACCTGGACCACACCGGTGCCCTGGTCCACGTAGGGCAGGATGTAGTTGAACTGGCCGATCTCCATGGACGAGCGGCTCAGGGACCCGCCCTTGGGCGCGTCGGCGTTCACGTAGTCGAAGTGCTGGAAGTTGGCCGGGTATCTGGGCGCATCGCCGTACACGGTCATGGCGCTGACGGGTGCTGCGTGCGCCGGCAGGCTGGCCAGGCAGAACAGGCTGGCCAGCAGAAACTTGAGGGGCTGTGACATGCTTGGAATTCCTCGAACCGCGTTAACACAGGCCTGGAAAAAGCCCCCGGCGCGGAGGGACGCCGGGGGTGCGATATCGCAGGCGGATCGTGCCGGGGGCCGGAGCTCAGCCCCCGTCGATCCCGATCAGAAGTGGTAGGTCATGCGCGCGAACAGGGTGCGCCCCAACGGATCGGTGTAGCGCGGGTCATAGCCGCTCTGGAAGGTGTAGGCCTGGTTGGAGAACGGCGGGTCGCGGTCGAACACGTTCTTCACGCCCAGGTCCACGTCCAGCACCTTGTTGAAGGTGTAGCCGGCCGACAGGTCCCACAGCGAGTACGAGCTGACGCGGCTGTTGGTGGTGGGGTCGTAGTCGTTGTAGCCGGTGGTGAAGCGGTTGGTGACCGAGGCGCGGTAGGCGCCGAAGTTCCAGCTGCCGGTGATGTTGTGTTTCCAGCGTTGCGCCACCTGGTCGCCCTGGAAGTCGCCGACGCGGTCGGTGTAGGCACCGCCGATGGTCTGCTGGTAGTCGTAGCGGGTGACGTAGGTGCCGGTCAGGTCCAGGCCGAACTGGCCGATGGTGGTCTGCGGGAAGCGGTAGTTGAGGTTGACGTCGATACCGCTGGTCTTCACGTTACCCAGGTTGGCAAGGCCGGTGATGATGTGGTCGATGGAGCCGTCGGCGGCGCGCACGATGCGGTCGGCGTACTCGTCGGGGTGGGCGAACACTTCCGACTCGGGGAACTCCTCGATCTGCCCGGCGATCTTGATCCACCAGAAGTCCAGGCCCATGGACAGGTTGCGCACTGGCTGGTAGACGAAGCCCAGGGTGACGTTGCGCGCGGTCTCGGGCTTGAGGTCCTGGTTGCCGCCGGTGCTGTTGAGGAATTGCTGGTTGCAGTCGCGGCCACCGTTGCCGCCCGGGCGCACCACGCCGCCGGCACACAGGGTCGGGTCGTTGTAGTTGCCCTGGGTGAAGGTGGTGTAGGTGGGGTTGTTCAGCTCATACAGCGATGGGGCACGGAAGCCTTCGCTGTAGGCGCCGCGCATCACCAGTTCCTTGAACGGCTGGAAGCGGAAGGTGTACTTGGGGTTGGTGGTGCTGCCGAAGTCGCTGTACTTGTCGTGGCGGATCGCGGCACCCAGTTCCAGGCTGTCGATCACCGGCACGTTGATCTCGGCGTATTCGGCGCTGATGCTGCGCTCGCCCGACACCGAGCTGTTGGGGTCCACGCCCAGGCTGGACAGGTCACCGGCCCAGTCGGCCACCGACTCGTGGTATTTCTCCTTGCGGTACTCGCCGCCCAGGGCCAGGCCCACGGGGCCGGCGCCGAACCAGTCGCCGATCTCGCGGGTGACCTTGCCGTCCAGCGAGGCCACACGGCCGGTGGAGACGGCGTAGGCGCCGTGGTAGGCGTTGTCGTCGATGTACTGCTGGCCGGCCGCGCTCTGGGCGCCGAACGGGTTGAGCAGGCCGCTGTCCAGGCCGGCGGTCAGCGCCGAGTCGCTGACGTAGCCGCCGGTGACGCTGTTGACCACCCGGTTCTGGTTGTAGCCGGCGCCGACGTTGTAGTCCCAGCCGCCGACGCTGCCGTCGAAACTCAGCAACAGGCGCTGGCTGGTGTTCTGGTCTTTCGATTCGCGGTCGCCGGCGGCGGTTTCACGCCAGTTCACGCCCACCGGTTGCGTGGGGTCGAGGGCGAAGCCGGTGGGCAGCGGGGTGATGCCGTTGCCGGGGTAGTAGGGCGAGCTGGGCGCAAGGCTCAGGCCGGTGAGCGGCGCCGGAGCCACGGTGGTGCTGTTGTCGTTGCGGCTCCAGAAGTATTCGAGGTTGACGTTGTGGTCGTCGGCCAGCTTGCCGGTGGCCTTGCCGAAGAACGAGGTGGATTCGGTCTGCGGCAGCAGGTCGATGGAGTTGCGCGTGCTGTAGCGGCACACGCCGTTGCTGGCGATCAGGTTGGCGCCGCTGCAGGCGCTGCCCAGCGGGTTGGCGGCGTTGCCGTTCTGGCTGTAGTTGGCCGGGAAGGCGGTGCCCGAGGTGTTGTCCAGGCCGCGGCCGGGCACGTAGTCCTGGTCGAAGCTGCGGTCCTTGGCTTCCAGGTTCTGCTGGGTGCGGTAGTTGAACACGCCCATGACGTTGAAGCGGTCCTTGTCCAGGTCGCCGTAGCCCCAGCTGCCGCTCATGTCCTTGCTGCCGCCGCCACCGCTGTTGGTGGGGTCTTCGCCGCCCAGGGTGAGGGTGCCGTCGGTGAGGGACTTCTTGGTGATGAAGTTGATCACCCCGCCAATGGCGTCGGTGCCGTACAGCGCCGAGGCGCCGTCGCGCAGCACTTCCACGCGGTCGATGGCGGCGAACGGAATCATGTTCAGGTCCACCGCGCCGCCTTGGCTGTTGGTGCCGGACATGGCGTTGTTGGCCAGCCGGCGGCCGTTGAGCAGCACCAGGGTCTTGTTGGCGCCGATGCCACGCATGTCGGCGAAGCTGGCACCGCCGGTGGCGGCGCCCACGGAGCCGGCGGAGTTGCCGATGGAGTTGTTGCCCGTCACCCGCTGCATCAGCTCGGCGGTGGTGGTCACGCCCTGCTTCTCGAGGTCGGCGGCGCGCAGGATGGTCACCGGCACGGCCGTCTCGGCGTCGACCCGGCGGATGGCCGAGCCGGTCACTTCGACCTTCTGCAACTGGGTGGTGGCCGGCGCGACCACGGCGGCGGTACCGGCGTCATCGGTGGTTTCGGCTGCCTGCACGGTGCTCATGCCCATGGCCATCACGCACAGCGGCACCATGCTGCGCCGTTGCAGGGTGGCCGCCAGTGGTTTGAGGGTAAAACGTTGCAAACTCATCAACATGGTAATTTCCGACTTTTTCAGACGTTTAGTGAAATGGCCTTGTGAGCCCTCTTGTTCCGGATGGGTTATGCCGGCCCCGGACGAAACTCCTCTGCTTCAAGCCAGCCGCTCCCCTGCAGCGCCCAAAGGGGCACCGCACAGGTGTGGAACGACCGTTTACCGCAACGCCTGGCCGGGCTGTCTCATCCCCCGCCCGGCCGGCGTGTCACCGCGAGGTCATCACCGAGATTTTGGTGATGCCCGAGCGCTCGATGGAGGCCATGGCCTTGGCCACTTGCCCGTAGTTGACGCTGGTGTCGGCCTGCAACTGCACCCGGACTTCCGGGTCCTTGGCCTTCACGTCCGAGAGGCTTTTTTCCAGCAGCTCGGGGGCGATTTCGCTCTTGGCCAGGAAGAACTTGCCGTCCTGGTCGACGCTGACCACTACCGGGTCCTTTTTCTCGGCGGGGGCCACGGCGTCGGTCTTCGGCAGGTTGACCTTGATGGCGTTGGTCATCAGCGGCGCGGTGACGATGAACACCACCAGCAGCACCAGCATCACGTCCACCAGCGGCGTGACGTTCATTTCGCTGAGCACTTCGTCGCTGTCTTGGGTAGAGAAGGCCATGTCAGCTCGCCTCCTGCACGCGGGCGGCGTGCTTGTGGGCGATGGGCTCGCGGCTGACGGCGAAGGCGCTGCGCTGGGCCAGGCTGTCGAAGTCATGGGCGAAGTCGTCCATGTCGGCCATGGCCAGCTTCAGGCGGCGCAGGAAAAAGTTGTAGATCAGCACCGCCGGCACGGCGACGGCGATGCCCACGCCGGTGGCGATCAGCGCGTGGCCGATGGGCCCGGCAACGGTTTCCAGGCTGGCGGAACCGCTGGCACCGATGCTCTGCAGCGCTTCCATGATGCCCCACACGGTGCCGAACAGGCCGATGAAGGGCGCGGTGCTGCCGATACTGGCCAGAATCGCCTGGCCGGCTTCCAGGGCGCGGCGTTCCTTCTGGATCTGCTGGCGCAGGTTGCGCTCCAGGCGGTCCTGGCGGTTGATGGTGTGCGCCAGTTGCTGGGCGTTGCGCGGGTTGTCATCGCTGGCCATGGCTTCGAAGCCGCTGTTGGCGATGCGCGCCAGGGCGCCGGGGTACTGGGTGGAGTGCTCGGCGGCGGTGAGCAGGTCGGGGGCGGCCCAGAAGGCGCGGGTGAACTGCTTGTTCTGCGATTTCAGGCGCAGGTACTGGGCCGACTTGATCAGCAGCAGGCCCCAGCTGAGTACGGAGAACAACACCAGGGCCCAGAGCACGCCCGGGACGATCATTGCGGACATTGAAGCATTCATGATTTCTACCTCGCACAACGTGAATAGGGTTGAGTTCGTTTACTGCGGCAACTTGAAGTCGATGGTCTGGGTGGCGAAGCCTTCGATTGGCGTGTCGCCGCGCTTGGCCGGAATGAACTTCCAGTTGCGCACCGCTTCCACCGCCGCTTCATCGAGCTGCGGCTTGCCGCTGGATTTGGTGACCTCGACGCTGCCGGCGCGGCCGTTGGCCAGCACCTTGATGCGCAGCACCACCGTGCCTTCCCAGTTGCGGCGCAGGGCCAGCGACGGGTACTCGGGCGGCGGGTTGCCCAGGCTGGCCAGGCCGGAAATGGCCGCCGACTCTTTCACCGGGCCGGGCGCTGCCGCAGGCGCCGCCGGTGCCGGGGTGGGGCTGGGCGGCGCGCTCTGCGCAGGCGTCGGCGTCGGGGCCGGCGGGGTCGGTGGCGCAGGCTTTTTCAGCGGCTGCGGCTTGGGCACCGGCTTGGGCTTCTCGACCTTCTTCTCCACCGGCTTGGGCGGCGGTTTCACCGCGTCCGGGTCTTCCTCGGGCGCCGGTGGCGGCGGAGGGGGCGGCGGCGGCGGTGGTTCCGGCGGTGGCGGCTCGGGCGTGGGGGGCGTCGGGCTGGTGAGCTCCACGGTCATTTCCGGTACTTGCGGGGCAACTTCCGGCACGGGCGCCTTGGCCTGTTGCATCAACCACCAGGCGCCACCGTGCAACAGCACGGACACCGCCACCAATATCAGCACCTGTTGTTTCTTCAATATGCCCGGGCGCGACGTATTGGGCCGGAATGGTATACCGGGCCACGGCGTGGCGGGAACTATTGAAGTGGGCACCTGGGGTGGCTTCTTTTTTACCGCGTCATTCATCAAGTCTCCCTCGAATAAAAAGAAGGGCAAAGCGGTACCGCTCAAACATTTAATTAATGTTCGACTGTGGGCGGCGCAAATAGGCGGTCATACTGAAGTCTGCCAGTACGTGTCAGAATTCAGTCTTCTGCAACTAAGTAGAGGTGGCTGTGTACGGTTTCATGACGCCTTCCTTTTTATCGTATGTACAAGGTTGTACGGGAATGTGGCTGAGCTAATACAGAGCAACCGCTGTGCCAGAACCTGCGCTGTAGAGCGTTTGGCGCCAATTTACACACACCATGTCGCATTCTTGTACGTTTGTTCCAGCACCAGGCCGCACGGGGTCCTGACGGGCAATCGAGCGGCCATCACTGGGCAAGTTTCGGGCTGCACGAGGCCGTGATCACGATGTGGGTTAAACATCGAATCGGCACGGTGCAGGGTATTAGTTGGGTGTGCACCAAACCGGCAAGTGCGGTTTTATTTGGTGCGTGCTTGAGGTGTTTATTTATTCAATAATTAGGTCCCGGGTGGTGCTGAAGTGAAGTTGTAAAAAATAAAAGCCTGCGACCGTTAGTGAAAACAGTCTTTCAAGTTGGCGTCAGGCACACAGGCGAATAACAGTAATAAAAAGCCCCTGGGGCCAGGCCTGGCCCCGGGGTCTACCGCACGGTCTACAGCGTGAGGGTGAAACGCTCGATCAACGCGCCCGGCAGCAGCAGGGTCTGGGCGTCGCGTTGCGAGTAGGTGCTGGTGCTGATGCGCAGGCTCTGCTCGCGGGTCAGGGCCAGCAGGTTGGCGCCGAACAGGTCGTAGACGCTGTCATCGAAACGCATGGTGTCGATGGGCGCGACGATCTTGCCGTCTTCCACCCAGAAACTGGCGAAGCGGGTCATGCCGGTCATGCGCGCCAGGCCAATGTCGGAGTAGTTCAGGTACCACAGGTTGCCGATGTACAGGCCGGTGCCCAGCGCTTGTAGCACCTCGGCGCTGGGCAGGTCGCCGCCGGCCATCACCAGCGAGGAAGGCTTTTCATAGGTGTCGGCGCCGTTGGCTTCCAGGTGGTATTCCTGGGCCGAGCGCGAGCTGACCATTTGGCCCACCAGGTGGCCGTGCTCGATCAGCGCCTGGTCCTGGCGCAGGCTGCCTTCGCTGTTGAACAGCGGCTCAAGGCCGGTGGAGGCCATCTCACTGATGCTGACCTGGGGCGACAGGCTGGCGGTTTTCAGCTGCAGGGCCTGCAGCGGGCTGTGGCGGGTGGCCAGGGCGCGGGCGGAGAAGCCGTCCCATTGCAGCATGCCGATGATTTCTTCCACGGCGGCCGGCGCCAGGTAGGCGCGGTACTGGCCGGGTGCGAGGGTCTTGCGCGGCTTGCCCAGGTGCGCCAGTTGCTCGCGGCCCTGGGCGAATTGCGCGGCCAGTTCGTCGGCGTCCCATTCGCTGGCAGCGTAGGTGATCTTCACCGCCTCGCCGTTCTCATGGAACAGGCTGAAGTCCAGGCTGGCGCTGATCGCCACGTGCCAGCCGCGGCCGCCCCAGGAACTGGCGAAGCCCCGGTACATCGGGCCGCCGGCGTAGATGCCGACCATGTCCAGGCCCTGGCTGAGCGCACCCACTTGCTCGATCAGCGCGTCGGCGCTGGGCAGGCTGCCCTCGGGCACGCGGTCGCTGGCGAACACCTGGTTGTCCAGTTGCAGGTACGGGTCGGGCGGCAGCACTTGCAGCAGCGCGCGCAGGCCAGCCAGGGCTTCGCCCAGGCGCTCGCGGTCGGTGGCCACGTCGCCGGTCAGGTTAAGCGTGTCGCTGGCATGGCGCTCGTTGTGGATCAGGCGCAGGGTGGCGTCGATCTGCAGCACCTGGCTGGCCTGGCGCACCTGGCCGTGGTTGAAGCGAATGAACTGCGAGTCCTCGGCGCTGAACCACAGCGAGAAGTGCTCGCCGGCGGCCAGTTGGGTGTGCAGCCATTGTTCCAGCATGTCGAAGGAGCGGCGGTAGAGAGTGTGATTCATCACGCTTGCCCCCCGAACACGTCGATCTGCTTGAACACGCAGGGCGGCGACGCGTGCCCCACGGTGACCGCCTGGTTGGGTTCGCCCTTGCCGCAGTTGGGGGTGCCCATCACCTCGAAGGTGGAACGGTCGCCAACGGCGCTGAGGTTGCGCCAGAACTGCGAGGAAATGCCGCGGTAGTTGGGGTTCTTGACCACGCCGGCCAGCTCGCCGTTTTCGATCAGTTGGGCCCATTCACAGCCGAACTGGAACTTGTTGCGGGCCTGGTCGATGGACCAGGAGCGGTTGGTGGCCATGAGGATTCCGTGCTCGATGTTGCCGATCATCTGCGCCAGGCTCTGGTCGCCGGGCTCGACGTTGAGGTTGGCCATGCGGTCGATGGGCGGGCGGTTCCAGTCGCAGGCGCGGCTGTTGGCCACCCCGGCCAGGCCGCTGCGTGCCTGGGACAGGGCGCCGCCCAGGGGGCGCTTGAGTACGCCGGCTTCGATCAGCAGGTGCTTGTGCGCCGGCGTGCCTTCGTCGTCGTGGCTGTAGCTGGCCAGCTCGTCCGGCACCTGCGGGTCGAAGCTGACGTTGAGCAGCGGCGAGCCGTACTGGTAGCTGCCGAACATGTCCTGGGTAACGAAACTGGTGCCGGCGTAGTTGCGCTCATCGCCCAGGATGCGGTCCAGCTCCAGCGGGTGGCCGATGGACTCGTGGATCTGCAGAATCATCTGGTCGGGCATCAGCAGCAGGTCGCGCGGGCCTTCCGGGGTGTTGGGCGCGGCCAGCAGTTGCAGGGCCTGGTCGGCCACCTGTTCGATCTGGCCGATGAAGCCCGACTCATGCACCAGCTCGCTGCCACCCTGGCGGGCGATGGCCCAGGTGCGGCGCTGGCTCTGCTGGCCGTCGAAGGCGGTCACGTCCAGTTCGGGGAAGAACAGCCGCTTGTGGCTGGCGATCTCGCTGCCGGTGCTGTCCACGTACAGCTGCTGGCTGTCGGTGATGCCCAGGCTGGCCGACCAGTTCACCAGGCGTTCGTGCTGCGGCACGCGCGCCGATTCGGCGCGCAGCACCTCCAGCCAGTGCCCGGCATCGGGCAGCGGCTGGTCGGCGGCCGGCGAGCTGTAGCGGGTGTGCACGGCGTTGCCCTGCAACGGCGGCAGGCTCAGCAGGGCGCGCTGGCCCATGGCGTGGGCCAGCAGCAGCGCCTGGTCGTAGGCGTGCTCCAGGCCTTTTTCGGTGAGGTCGCTGGTGGCGGCGAACGCTTCGTTGCCGTTGACCCGCACGCACAGCATCACGCCGCTGCTGCGGTGGCGGCGCGGTGGGTCGACGACGTTACGGGTGACCGACAGGCCCAGGCTGTCCTGGCGGACGTAGCGCAGGGAGTGGAAATGGCCCGCGTGGGCCTGGCTGAAGCGGGACAGCAACAACCTGATTGAGGACGGCACTTCGAACATAGATCCGACTTCCTGTTCTACCGCTTTTGGCGGAATTTCTGCACTGGTAATGGACAGGGTAGCTGCCCGTTGTTAGCAAATGGTGCATTGTGTGCACCTGCGGATCCAATGAAAAGGGGATCCTGACACCGCGGTCGAAAACCATTAGAAAGAAGTGTGCCAATTGTTGCACCTTCGTACCAGAATTGAATAAGAAGGCCATGAACCGGTGCTGTGGGAGCTGGCTTGCCAGCGAGCTTTTTTTGGGGGGGGCCAACAGCTCGCTGGCAAGCCAGCTCCCACAAGAGCCTACGGCGTTGTGTGGATCATGAGGGTTTGCGGGCCCTGGGTGAGGGCTTCCTTGAGGAATTCGATACACACGCGAATCTTCTCCGATTCGCCGCCGCGCGCGGTGGTTACCGCCCACACGTCCGCCGGCTGGCGGTAGCCGGGCAGCACCTGCACCAGCTCGCCGGCCTTGAGGCTGGCGGCCACGTCCCACACCGAGGCCATGATGATGCCGTAGCCCTCGTGGGCCCACTGGCGCACCACGTCGCTGTGGTTGGAGGCCATGGGCCCGGTAACCTTCACGCTTTCCTCGCCGGCGCTGCCGTGCAGGCGCCACAGGCCGAAGCGCTGGTCGCGCTCGCGGAACAGCAGGCAGTCGTGCTGGGCCAGCTCGGCCAGGCTGCGCGGGCTGCCCATGCGTTCGATATAGGCGGGGGCGGCGCAGAGGATGCGGTAGCTGCTGGTGATGCGGTGGGCGATCAGGTGCTGTTCCAGCACCTCGCCCACGCGGATGTCGATGTCGAAGTTCTCGGCGATCAGGTCGGCGCGCCGGTCCAGCAGTTCCAGCCACACCTCCAGCGCCGGGTAGCGTTGGCGCAGGCGCGCCATCACCGGCGCGATGTACTCGCGGCCCAGGCGCAGGCTGGTGCTGATGCGCAGGGCACCGCGCGGCTCGTTGCGCACCCCGGACAGCGCCTGCAGCATGTCGTCGACGTTGCCCAGCAGGGTCTGCGCCCAGGTGAAGGCGGTCTCGCCGTCGGCGGTGATGTTGACCCGGCGCGTGGTGCGCTGGAACAGCTTGACCCCCAGGGACGCCTCCAGCAGCGCGATGCGCTTGCTCAGGTGGGCCGGGGAGATGCCGCTTTCCTGGGCCGCCGTGACAAAACTGGCATGGCGGGCCACGCTGCAGAACAGCTGCAGGTCGCGCAGGAACGGCTCATTATTCGCTAATTGCGCATTCTGAATCTTCATAATGGCCGATTATGTCCTGATCGCGATTGATTAAGCTATGGCCATTGCTCAGCCAGAATAATCCCCAAGAATAATCAGAGAGCCATATGTCCCTTCTTCGCATTGCCGTAGCCGGCGCCGGTGCCATCGGCCACTTCCATATCGAACAGATCCAGGCCAGCCATGAATGCCAACTGGCGGCCATTGTCGACCCATCGCCCGCCGCGGTGGAATTGGCCGCGCGCCTGCAGGTGCCGCTGTTCACCTCGCTGGAGGCGCTGTTCGCCGAGTTTCGTCCCGATGGCGTCATCCTCGCCACGCCCAACGCCTTGCACGTGCCCCAGGCGTTCGAGTGCCTGGCCGCGCGGGTGCCGGCGCTGATCGAGAAGCCGCTGGCGCACACCCTGGAGGAGGGCGAGCGGCTGTACGCGGCCAGTCGCGCCGCGGACACGCCGTTGCTGGTGGGCCATCACCGCGCCCACAGCCCGATCCTGGCCCAGGCCCGGCAAGTGATCGCCGATGGCCTGCTGGGCAACCTGGTGGCGGTGATGGGCACGGCGCTGTTCTACAAACCTGATGAATACTTCGCCGCAGGCCCGTGGCGTACCCAGGTGGGCGGCGGGCCGATTTTGCTCAACCTGATCCACGAGATCGGCAACCTGCGCTCGCTGTGCGGCGAGATCGTCGCGGTGCAGGCCATGGCCTCCCACGCCACCCGCGGCTTCGAGGTGGAAGACACGGTGGCCATCAGCCTGCGCTTCGCCAGCGGCGCGCTGGGCAGTTTCCTGCTCTCGGACACCGCCGCCAGCCCGCGCAGCTGGGAGCAGACCAGCCAGGAGAACAAGACCTACAGCCACTACGATGACGAGGACTGCTACGTGATCACCGGCACCTTCGGCCAGCTGTCGGTGCCCACCATGCGCCTCAAGCGCTACGGCAGCCCCGAGGACCGTTCGTGGTGGAAGCCGTTCATCAGCGAACAACTGCGCCAGGACCGCGCCGACCCGCTGGCGCGCCAGCTGGCGCATTTCTGCCAGGTGATCCGCGGCCAGGCGCAGCCGCTGGTGAGCGTGCGCGACGGGTTGCAGAACCTGCGGGTGGTGGAAGCCATCGCCCAGGCGTGCAACAGTCATGAACAGGTCGACGTGCGCCAGGATTGATCGCGAGGCTCCCGTAGCAGCGGCCGCAGGCCGCGTCCAAAAGGAAACCAGTCGTTGCTAGACGTGCTCGCCATCACCGCACCGATCTTCATCATCATCGCCCTGGGCTACCTGGCCACGGCGCTCAAGCTGCTGAGCCGCGAACAGGTGCGCGGCGTCGGCACCTTCGTCATTGTCTTCTGCCTGCCGGCGCTGGTGATCCGCGCGCTGGCCCAGCGGCCCATCAGCGAGGTCTTCAACTACCACTACCTGGTGGCCTACGGCCTGGCGTCGCTGGGCAGCTTCGCCGCCGGCTTTTTGGTCTTCCGCCGCTTGCGCCAGGCCAGCGTGGCCAACGCTGCCATCGCCGGCATGGGCATGTCGGTGTCCAACAGCGGCTTCATCGGCTACCCCATCGCCGCCATGGTCGCCGGGCCACCGGCGGTGGTGGCGCTGGCGCTGGGCATGGTCATCGAGAACCTGGTGATGATCCCGCTGGCGCTGGCCATGGCCGAGGCCGGGGAGCAGCAGGGCGGCTCGGCGCGGCGGGTGATGGTCGAAACCCTCAAGCGCCTGGGCCGCAACCCGCTGATCGTGTCGATCATCGTCGGCGGCGCGCTGTCGCTGGCACGTGTGCAGATCCCGGTGGCGCCGCTGAAGGTCATCGACATGCTGGCCCAGGCCTCGGCGCCGGCGGCGCTGTTCGTGATCGGCGGCGTGCTGTACGGCACCAAGGTGCGCGGGCAGCTCAACGAATTGGGGCTGATCGGCGCCGGCAAGCTGCTGGTGCACCCGCTGCTGCTGGGGCTGATGTTCTGGCTGCTGGCCGACGTGCCGGCGCCGATGATGCTGGCCGGCGTGGTGATCGCTAGCGCGCCGATGATGAGCGTCTACCCCATCCTGGGGCAGCGCTTCGGTTTGGAAGGGCGCTGCGCGGCGGCGCTGGTGCTGACCACGCTGGCGTCATTTCTGAGCATCAGCGCGGTGTTGCTGCTGGTGCACCCTTGAATTACATGCTGCGCCGCCGCGAACGCACCAGGTGCTTGAAGCCTTCGATGATCAGCACCACCACCGCCAGCCAGATCGGGATATACGTCCACCACTGGTCACGGGCGATGCTTTCGCCCAGCAGCAGCGCCACGCCCACCAGCAGCACCGGTTCCACGTAGCTGAGCAGGCCGAACAGGCTGAACGGCAGGAGGCGGCTGGCCATGACGTAGGACACCAGCGCCAGGGCGCTGATCATGCCCAGCACCGGAATCAGGCCGTACAGGGCCGGGTGCTGGAGCATGTCGGCAGCCGACAGCGGGCCGGTGGTGACGAACCAGGTGGCCGGGATCATCATCAGGCACATGTCGGTCCACAGGCCGCCCAGGTGGTCGGTCTGGCATTTGCGCCGCAGCACGAAGTAGGCCGGGTAGCCGGACGCCACCAGCAGGGTCTCCCAGGCGAAGCTGCCGTGCACCCACAGTTCATGCCCTACGCCGCACAGGGCGAAGCCCACCGCCACCTTCTGCAGGTACGACAGCCGTTCGCCGTAGACCAGCCGCCCGGTCAGCACCATGGTCAGCGGCAGCAGGAAATAGCCCAGTGACACCGGCAGGCTGCGGCCATGCAGCGGCGCCCAGAGAAACAGCCACAGCTGCACGCCCAGCAGCGACGCGGTGCCGATGCTGCCCAGCAGCAGGATCGGCCGCTCGCGCATGCGCTTGAGCAGGCCCACGGCCAGCTTGAAGTCGCGGGTGATCAGCAGGAACATCGTCACGCAGGGCACGGTCAGCAGGATGCGCCAGCCGAAGATTTCTTCGCCGGTGAGCGGGGTGAGCAGCGAGGTATAGAAGTACATCACGGCGAACAGGCTGGACGCTGTGACGGACGAAATGATGCCTTTGGACAAGAGAGCCTCTGGAGCGCGGGGTGGAACGGGCAGGTAAGGCCGGCAATGATCTCATTGTGGGGCAGGGCGTGTCACCAAAATGGGGCGCAGTGGTCCATATTGGAGCAAAAGCTGGCGTTGCGAGACCGTAGCCGCTGCCGCCAGGCTGCGCTGGCCCCTGAGTACGCTGGAGATCTGCAGCAAGGCTCAGGGCCAGCGCAGCCTGCGGCAGCGGCTACGCGGTAGGCGTTGTTTCGGCCAGGGTTTGCAGGAAGGCGTCGATGGGCATTGGTCTGCCGAACAGGTAGCCCTGCAGGAACTCCACCTGCCGCTGCACCAGGTACTCGCGCTGCACCTCGTCCTCCACGCCCTCGGCGACGATGCCCAGGTCGAGCTTGCCGGACAGTTCGATGATGCTGTCGACGATGTGCCCCGACAGCGCATCCTTGCCGATGGTGGCGACGAAGCTCTGGTCGATCTTCAGGTAGTCCACCTTGAACTCGCGCAGGTAGGCCAGGCTGGAGTGGCCGGTGCCGAAATCGTCGATGGCGATCATCACGCCCAGGTTGTGCAGGGCCTCGAACAGCTGGTGGGTGACGGCGCTGGGGCGGATCAGTTCGCGTTCGGTCAGTTCCAGCACCAGGGTGATGCGCCCCGGTGGGAAGCCTTGCAGGAAGTCGCGGCAGTCGTCCAGCAGGGCCAGGTCCTGGCAGTGCTCGGCGCTGATGTTGATGCCCAGGTGGAAGTCGTCTTCCAGCAGCTCGGCGTGGGGGCGCAGGTCCTCGGCCACCTGGCGCATCAGGCGGCGGGTCATGGGCACGATCTGCCCCGAGTGCTCGGCGAAGGGAATGAACAGGTCCGGCGGCACCAGGCCTTCGCGCGGGTGCTGCCAGCGCATCAGCACCTCGGCGCCGGACCAGCGCCCGGTGAGGCTGCGCACCACCGGTTGGTAATAGGGCAGGAACTCGTCGGCCTCCAGCGCCCGGGCGATTTCCGCGCGGTGCGACTGCGGGCGGTTCAGCAGCCAGCGGCAAAGGCCGCCGGCCAACACGCCGAGCAGCACCAGCAGGGCCAGCAGCAAGGGGTATTGCGCGCTGACCCAGCGCCAGGGCTCGCCGGCCGGGTAGCCGGTGCTCACGCTTAGCGGGTAGCGGCTGGAGTCCAGGTGCGTGGGTGCTACCGGGAACGCCGGCACGGGGGCGTCGTGCACCTGGCCGTCGGGGGCCAGCCAGCTGTTGCCCACCTGCAGCAGCACCGGCTGCTCGCGGCCGATCATGCGCAGGGCGTTGGCCAGGTGGTAGCCGTCCAGGGTCGCCAGGGCGGTCTGGTTGTCATCGAAGGCGCGGTACACCAGCAGCGCGTGGCCGGGGGTGACCGGGTTGCCGTCCATCAGCCACAGGTGGCCGTCGACGTAGTCGCCGGGGTTGATGGGCTCGCTGAACTCGCCGAACAGCGAGCTGCAATACAGGTGGTCGTCGAGCGCCAGGTTGGTGGAGCGCACGAAGGGCCGGCGGGTGACCTGCTCGCGCAGGGCCAGGGTGGCGTCGGCGCAGGGTTGGCCAGCCAGGGGCAGCAGCGCGTTGGCGGATTCGGCAACGTTGTCCAGCATCAGGTCGAACTGCGCCAGGGCCTGCTCGGCGGTGTCCTGGGCGTTGGCCGCAAGGTCGCGCTCGGCCTGCCAGTACAGAATACCCAGGCCCAGTACCAGCGGCAGCGCCCCGGCAAGCCAAGGGGCCAGCAGGCGCAGGGGGCGGGGCGGGCGTGGCGTTTTGGCGAAGAACGGCATTGGGCGGCTGGAATCCTTTTAGGGCCGGATGCCAAGCATGATAGCTGCTTTCCCTTGTGGGAGCTGGCTTGCCAGCGAGCTTTTATGGCCCCACAACTCGCTGGCAAGCCAGCTCCCACAGGTTGTAGCAGCTGCCGCCAGGCTGCGTCGGTAACACCGCGGTGCCCGGAAGTGAATGCATAACAGTTGCTGTTACGGGGCGGGGCGCGCGGCGGTTGCCTTGGCTGTGAGCTGTTCGCGGCAGTAGTCGGCGAACAGCTGCGCCGGCTTGGTCAGTTGCCCGCGCTTGAGCCAGGCAGCCACCAGGCCGGAGCCGGTGACGTCCTCGACGATGTCCACGCACACCACCTTCTTGCCGTCGTAGGTGCATTCCGAGTGAGGGCGGGTGACCAGGATCGAGAAGCCGAAGCCCTGGCCGACCATGCCGCGGACCATCTCGATGGACGGCGAGCTGAAGGCGATGCGCGGGGTCAGGCCCAGCTCTTCGAACAGGCTGACGAAATAGGTACGGCTGGGCTGCACGTCGAGCAAAATCATCGGTTCGGTGGCCAGGTCGCGCAGTGACACCTGGGCCTGCTGGGCGAACCGGTGGTCGGCGGGCAACAGGGCGTAGGGGCGCTGGGCCGGCATCAGGGGCTCGGTTTCGATGGTGCTGTCCAGGTCGTGCTTGTAGAGGATGGCCAGGTCGAAGCTGCCCGAGGTCAGGCCTTGCACCAGCTCCTGTTGTTCGCCGTCGCGGATGCGGATCTCGACGCCGGGGTAGAGCGCGCTGAAGCCGGCGATCAGCTGCGGCAGGTACAGCGGCGCCACGGTCTCGAAGCAGCCGATGTCGATCTGCCCGGCCACCACGTCATTATCGGCCAGGGCGTTCTGCTCGAACTCGCGGGCCATGCGCAGCAGTTCCTGGGCCTTGCGGTAGAAGCGCGCGCCGCTGGGGGTGAGGGACACGCCCTGGGCGTGATGGCGGATCAGCAGTTGCACGCCGAAGCTGTCTTCCAGCGCCTTGATGGCGGTGGAGATCGACGGCTGGGCGATGTACAGCTTGCGCGACGCCTCGGCGACGCTGCCGTATTCGACGGTGGTGATGAAGTACTTCAGTTGACGCAGGTTGTAGGCAGCCACGGCGGACCTCGATGTTGGCAAGTGGCAGGCAACCAGCAAGTCGCGTACCACGGCTCCAGACCAGCTGGAACAATACCAACCCCAGGGGCTGCCGTGGGGGGCTTGCAGGCCAGTTTTTTCATTGCCTGCAAGCAGGTTTTTTATCGCCAGTGGCTCAGAACTGCAGCTCGGCCGCCGCCGCCACGCGGGCGATCGGGCCGTGCAGGGTCTGGTTGTGGTGGGCGATGATCATCTCGGCGGCCAGCAGGTCGGTGTCCATGCAGCTGTGGCCGTCGGCCACCAGCACCGGCTTGAAACCCAGCTGCGCGGCGGCGCGGCAGGCGCTGTCGACGCAGTACTGGGTCTTGAGGCCGACGATCACCAGGTCCTCCACCTGTTCGGCCTTGAGCCACTGCTCAAGGTCGGTGCCCTGGAAGGCGCTGGAGGCCTGCTTGTCGAACAGCCGTACGTTGCCGTGGGCCAGGTTCAACTCGGGCGCCACCTGCCAGAACGGGCTGCCCTGGGCGATGGGTGAACCGGCGGGGCCGGTGTGGCGCACCGCCAGGATCGGCGCGCCGGCGGCCTGGGCCTGGGCGATGACCTGGTTGATGGTGGCCAGCAGGCGTTCGCCTTGCCAGGGCTTTTGCGGGCCGTGGATCAGGCCGACCTGGACGTCGACGATCAGCAGGGCGGGGCGGTTGAGCTTCAATGCAGCCATGGTGTTGCTCCTTGAAATGACCAGCGCCGGTGCGGCACAAAAAAGGCCCCGACCATTGCTGGCGGGGCCTTGGGTGTTGCGTGTCAGGTGTTGCTCACGCCTCGCCGCACGGCCCGCCGGTGGCGGTCGTGGTGGTGCAGGTCGAGGTGGTGCGCAGGGCGTTGTTCATGGCGTTACGGTGCCCCATGCCGAGCGGCGGCGTCAACCCATGGAAAATGAAACTCGACTGCTCGGGTGAAATTGCCCCTCACTGTTATGGGACGTCATGCCCCGTCACGCGTACGCTGGCGGTTCAATTTCCAGGGCAAGGACGCGACATCATGATCTCCCTCGATACGCTGCCAGTGTTTTTCCTGGCCGTAATTCTGTTGCTGCTCTCGCCGGGGCCGAACATGGCCTTCGTGCTCAGCCAGGCCATCGCCCGCGGTTGGCGCGGCGGCTTGATGGCGGCGCTGGGCATCACCATCGCCGACCTCAGCCTGGCAGTGCTGACTGCCACGGGCGTGACCGCGCTGGTGGCCAGCTGGCCGCCGGCGTTCGACCTGATTCGCTACGCCGGGGCGCTCTACCTGCTGTGGCTGGCGTTCAAGACCCTGCGCGGTGGCGGCCTGGGCGCGTTGAACCGCGGCGAGCAACTGCCGCTGGCGCGCATCCTGTTCTCCGCCACGCTGAACAGCCTGCTCAACCCCAAGGCGCTGCTGTTCTTCATGGTGTTCCTGCCGCAATTCGTCGAGCCTGCGCGCGGCCAGGTGGGCTGGCAGCTGATTCAGCTGGGGGTGATGCTGGCGCTGACCGCCACGGTGTTTCATTCGTTGCTGGCGGTATTCGGCGCGGCTATTTACCGGCGGCTGGCGGCCAACGGGCGTTGGGCCAAGGTGCAGTCGCTGGGGCTGGCGACGGTGCTGACCATGCTGGCGGTGCGCCTGGCGTTGTTGAGTCGCCCTTGATTGTGTGGGAGCTGGCTTGCCAGCGAGCTTTTGGGCCTCAACAGCTCGCTGGCAAGCCAGCTCCCACAGGTCACGCTTGCGCTGATCAAGGCACGCGCGGATAATCCGCAGCGTGTATATCCAGCCGAGTCCGCCCTCCATGTCCCAGCAAGTCTTCCTGCGCGATGCCATGCGCCGCCTCAACTTCACCCGCGACGCCCTGGCGCAGCGCATTGGCGTGTCTCGCCGGGCGTTGGACAGCTGGTTGCTGCCGGACGAGTCGCCGGAAATGCGCAAGATGCCCGACATCGCCCAGCGCTTCATGCTGGAGATTCTGAAAGGTGTGGCGCTGGATACACAGGGTGTACACGTTCACGCCGCCAACAGCGAAATGGGCCATCACCTGCTTTCCGTGGACGGCTACACCCGCGACTCGGTGGAAGACCTGCTGCGCGTGGCCGATATCATGCAACCCATCGCCCGCCGCCAGAAGACCACCCGCGTGCTGGAAGGCGCGGTGTTGGCCAACCTGTTCTTCGAGGCCAGCACCCGCACGCGCCTGAGCTTCAGCTCGGCGTTCGCGCGCCTGGGCGGCTCGGTGTGCGACACCACCGGCTTCACCTTCTCGTCGATGGCCAAGGGCGAGTCGATCCACGACACCAGCCGCGTCATCGCCGGCTATGCCGACGCCATCGTGGTCCGCCACCCCGACCTGGGCGCGGTCGCCGAATTTGCCCAGGCCACCCACGTGCCGGTGATCAACGCCGGTGACGGCCCTGGCGAGCACCCCAGCCAGGCGCTGCTGGACCTGTACACCATCCAGCGCGAGTTCTCGCGCCTGGACAAGCTGATCGACGGCGCGCACATCGTCTTCGCCGGCGACCTCAAGTACGGCCGCACCGTGCACTCGCTGAGCAAGCTGCTGGCGCTGTACCGCAACCTGCGCATCACCCTGGTGTCGCCGCAGTCGCTGATGCTGCCGACCCACCTGGTGGAATACCTGGCCAGCCACGGCCACCACGTGGAGCAGTCCCACGACCTGCACACCGCGCTGAAGGGCGCCGACGTGGTGTACGCCACGCGCATCCAGAAAGAGCGCTTCGCCCAGGACGAGACCCTGGAAGGCTACAGCGCCGACTTCCAGATCAACCAGGCCCTGGTCAACGCCACCTGCGGCCCGCACACGTTGATCATGCACCCGCTGCCGCGCGACTCGCGCCCGGGCGCCAACGACCTGAGCGTGGACCTGAACCACGACTCGCGCCTGGCCATCTTCAAGCAGACCGACAACGGCATCGCCGTGCGCATGGCCATCTTCGCCACCCTGCTGGGCGTGGAGAACCAGGTGCAGCATTCCCTGCGTGAAGTGGGCTGGCGCGTGCCGGTGTACCTGGGGCCGGAAGAAGATATGCCGTACCGCGATCAATGATCGCTGGACGCGGCCTTTGGCCGCTGCTACAGGTCCTGTAGCAGCGGCCGACGGCCGCGTCGCCGTCATGAACCTGTTGTAGCAGCGGCCACAAGGCCGCGTCGCCACTCCTCGCGGCGCAATTCCCACAACTGGCGCTGCAGCCTCCCGCACACGAACTCGCCCTGCGCTTCACCCACCAGCCGCATCCCCTCGCGCTCCGACACCCGTCGCGAGCCGGTGTTGGCCAGCGCCTTGGGCACCCGCAGCACGGGCCGGTCCAGCACCTCGAACCAGTAGTGGGTCACCACGCTGCAGGCCTCGCTCATGTAGCCCTGGCCCTGCCACGCGGGCGCCAGCCAGAAGCCCCGGTGGTTGTCGGTTTGATCCATCAGGCCGATGCAGCCGATCAACGACTGCGGCGCGCTGCGCAGGCGAATCGCCCACTCCCACTGCTTGCCCGCGGCCACGGCCGGCAGCACGCAATCACGCACCCAGCTCAGGGCGCCATCGGCGGGGTAGGGCCACGGCACGTGGCTGTCGAGGTAGCGCACCACTTCCCACTGGGGAAACAGGCGCTGGATGTCGGCGGCGTCGCTCAGTTGCAGCGGCGTCAGCAGCAGGCGTTCGGTGTGCAGCTCAGGGGGCATGGCGGGGACTCCGTGTCAGTCCCCGCAGTGTAATCAAGGGGTGGCGGCAGGCCAACGGCTGTTCTTGTACGGGTTCTGCGACGGCTGCGGCGCGCTGTCGCCCGCCAGCGGCGCCAGCGACAGGGTGCCGTGGTCGCTGAAGCGCACGGTGCCGAACACGCCGTTGGCCAGCTTGCCGTGCAGCTCGTAAGGCAGGTTGTCCAGCGACTGGGTCTGGCTCAGGCCCAGGGTCTGGCGCAGCACGCTGAAGGCGGTGACGCTGACCGGCACGGTGACGATGGTTTCGGAGAACCGCGCCAGGGTGCCGCTTTCATTGCTGACGCCCGAGGCCAGTGGGCGGCCGTTGACGTTCAGGTTCAGGGCCACGCCGTTGTAGGTGTAGCTGTCTTCATTGGGGTTCTGCAGGCGGATCTTTACCGCGAAGCGCACTTCCAGGTCCTGGCCCTGCAACGGCTCGATGCCCACCACGTTGATGTTGATCGGGTCCTGGGGTGGCAGCAGGGCGCAGGCGCTCAGGCCCACCACCAGCATCAGCAGCAGGTAGTGGCGCAGGGCGGGCAGTACGAATCGACGCATGTTCACATTCTCGAGACAGGTGTTGTTGTCTGCGTCAGACCACCACCAAGCCCTCGCGTTCGCCGCAGTAGCCCGATGCTGGCCACAAAATGTTACGACTCTGACGCAGGTTTCATCGAACGCTCACCCAGGCAGCGGTTCCAATGGGCCTATAGTCAGGATTCGTCAACGGGAGAAGGCACCATGCGAGCATTACCGCCCATCCTCGCCCTGCTGCTGGCCGCCACGGCCGCCAGCGCCTGGGCCGACACCAGCAACCCCTACAACAGCGCCGTGCGCCGCGCCAACCCCAACAGCATGCAGGGCACCCGCCCGGTCACGCCCACCTCGCCAGCCCTGCGCCAGCAGGTCAACCCCAACCCGCCGACGTTGCAGAACGGCGGCATCGGCAATGGCAACAACCTGCGCAGCACCCCCGCCAAGCCCGACTTCGACAGCCAGCGCCCCGCGCGCGATGACAACCGCTGAAAGGAATAGCCCATGCTTCGTCAGATTCTGTTGAGTGCCTTGCTAAGCCTGCCCCTCGCCGTACACGCCGCCACGGCACCTGCCACCTACCCCAGCGAACAAGGGCCCTTGAGCGTTACCCCGGTGGCCGAGGGCCTGCACCACCCCTGGGCCCTGGCCTTCCTGCCCGACCACAAGGGCTTCCTGGTGACCGAGCGCCCGGGCACCCTGCGGGTGGTCAGCCCCGAGGGCAAGCTGTCGGCGCCCATCAGCGGCGGCCCCAGCGTGTGGGCGCACGGGCAGGGCGGCCTGCTGGACGTGGCACTGTCGCCACAGTTCAGGGAAGACCGCCTGGTCTATTTGTCCTTCGCCGAGGCCGGGCCGGACGGCAAGGCCGGCACTGCCGTGGGCCGCGGCAAGCTCTCCGATGACCTGACCCGCCTGGACAACTTCCAGGTGATCTTCCGCCAGCAGCCCAAGCTGTCCACCGGCGAGCACTTCGGCTCGCGGCTGGTGTTCGACCGCGACGGCTACCTGTTCATCGCCCTGGGCGAGAACAACCAGCGGCCCACCGCCCAGGACCTGGGCAAGCTACAGGGCAAGGTGGTGCGCATCTTCCCCGACGGCCGCGTGCCCGACGACAACCCCTTCGTGGGGCAGAAGGGCGCGCGCCCGGAGATCTGGTCCTACGGCCACCGCAACCAGCAGGGCGCGGCGCTGAACCCCTGGACCGGCACCCTGTGGACCCACGAGCACGGGCCACGCGGTGGCGACGAGATCAACGTCATCGAGCGCGGGCAGAACTACGGCTGGCCGCTGGCCACCCACGGCATCAACTACAACCTGGCGCCGATTCCCGAGGCCCAGGGCAAGACGCTCAAGGGCGCCAAGGACCCGCTGCACGTCTGGGCGAAATCCCCGGCCATCAGCGGCATGGCGTTCTACGACGCCGAGCGCTTCAAGGCCTGGCAGCATGACCTGTTCATCGGCGCGCTGGCCGACCAGGAACTGATCCGCCTGACCTTCGACGGCGACAAGGTCAGCCACGAGGAGCGCCTGCTGGGCGGCCTGAAGGCGCGCATCCGCGACGTGCGCCAGGGCCCGGACGGCTTCCTCTACGTGCTCACCGATGCGGACGACGGCCAGCTGCTTAAAGTAGGGCTGCAACAATGAGCCCGTAGCCGCTGCCGCCAGGCTGCGCTGGCCCTCATGTACACTGTGGATTTCCAGTGAGGCACAGGGCCAGCGCAGCCTGCGGCAGCGGCTACGGCGCGGTGTTTTTCGCATCCGACCAGGACGTTTTATGCTTGAGCCACTCACCGCCTACCAGCAAGCCATCAGCGCCCGCGGCTACGCCGACGACCCCGCCCAGGCCCGTGCCGCCCAGGCGTTACAGGCCTGTTTCGCCGCCGTGGAAGCCGGCCAGCCGTGCCCCGGCGTATACCTGTGGGGCCCGGTGGGCCGCGGCAAGACCTGGCTCATGGACCTGTTCCACGGCTGCCTGACCGTGCCCGCCCGGCGCCAGCACTTTCACCATTTCATGGCCTGGGTACACCAGCACCTGTTCCAGCTGGACAGCGTGCGCGACCCGCTGAAGGTGCTGGCCGGCAGCCTGGCCAAGGACATCCGCGTGCTGTGCTTCGACGAGTTTTTCGTCACCGACATTGCCGACGCCATCATCCTCGGCGGGCTGATGACCGCGCTGTTCGACGCCGGGGTGACGGTGGTCGCCACCTCCAACCAGCCGCCGGACCAACTCTACGCCGACGGCTTCAACCGCGAGCGCTTCCTGCCGGCCATCCGCGCCATCCAGGCGCACATGCAGGTGGTGGCGGTGGACGGCGACCAAGACCACCGCCTGCACCCCGGCGCCGCGCTGCAGCGCTATTGGGTCAATGATCCTGGTGCCCTGGCCAGCACGTTCGAGGCGCTGAGGGGCGACGAAGCGGCCTCGCCGCAGCCGCTGGCGGTGGGCTATCGCCAGCTGCCGGTGGTGCGGGCGAGTGAACACGTGCTGTGGTGCACCTACGCGCAGCTGTGCGAGCAGCCGTGGGCGGCCATGGACTTCATGCAGCTGTGCGACCGCTTCAGCGCCATCCTGCTGGGCGAAGTACCGGCCCTGGGCGCCGAGCAGCGCGCGGCAAAAATCGCCCGCGGCACCGAGGACGGCGCGGAGCGGGTGGTGGCCGGCGACCGCGAGCTGCCGCAGCTGTCGCCCAACGACGACGGCGTGCGCCGTTTCATCGCCCTGGTCGACGAGTGCTACGACCGCAAGGTGCCGCTGTATATCGAGGCGCGGGTGGCGCTGGATGCGCTCTACACTCAAGGGTACCTGGCATTCCCGTTCCGGCGCACCCTGAGCCGGCTGCGCGAGATGCAGTTGCAACGCTTCAGCTGAGGAGGAGCACGCGATGGCTGACCCCTTGTCCCATTACCTGCTGGCCCAGGCCTACAACAACGGCTGGGCCAACCACCGCCTGTACAAGGCCTGCCTGCAACTGAGCCAGGACGAGTTCCTGGCGCCGCGCAGCAGCTTCTTTCCGTCGATCAAGGCCACCCTCAATCACATCCTCACGGTGGACTGGTTCTACCTCCAGGCGCTGGAATGCGAACAGGGCGGCGATGCCCCGGAGCTGGACAGCGAGCGCTTCTTCGAGCCCGAGGAGCCGTTCAACACCTGCCTGGCCCTGCACCGCGAGCAGGCCCAGGCCGACCACCGGCTGATCGCCTATTGCCAGCTGCTCAAGGACGACAGCCTGGGCCGCCACGTGATCATCCTGCGCCCCGACCGCACCCAGCGCGACACCCGCGTGCGCCTGCTGGCGCACCTGTTCGAGCACCAGGTGCACCATCGCGGCCAGGTCCACGCCATGCTGGCCGACACCGACATCAAGCCGCCGCAGCTCGACGAGTTCTTCTGCGAGGGCGAGGCGCACCTGCGCGCCCGCGACTTCGCCGAGCTGGGCTGGACCGAGGCCCAGGTGTGGTCAGGCCAGTAGGCGGATGGGCGCGCCGGCGTGCCAGGCGAGGATGTCCTCGATCATCTGGCTGTAGAACAGCCGGTAGTTGTTGGCGCTGACGTATCCCACATGGGGCGTGGCCAACACGTTGGGCAGGGTGCGGAACGGGTGGCCGGCCGGCAGCGGTTCGACGCTGAACACGTCCAGCGCGGCGCCGCCCAGGCGGTTGGCCTTGAGGGCCTCCACCAGTGCGTCTTCGTCGACGATGGGCCCGCGCGCGGTGTTCACCAGCAGCGCCCGTGGTTTCATCCAGCCCAGCGCCTCGCGGTCCACCAGGCCGCAGGTGCGCTCGCTGAGCACCAGGTGCACGCTGAGGATGTCGGCCTGGGCGAACAGTTCCTGCTTGCTCACCCACTGCACGCCGACGCTGGCAGCGTGTTCGGCGGTGAGGTTCTGGCTCCAGGCGATAACGTTCATGCCGAACGCCTTGCCGAAGTTCGCCACCTTCTGGCCGATGCTGCCCAGGCCGAGGATGCCCAGGGTCTTGCCGTGCAGGTCGCCGCCCAGGCCGATCTGCCAGCCGCCGGCCTGCAGCGAGGTGGCTTCGGCCAGCAGGTTGCGGGTCGAGGCCATGATCAGCGCCCAGGTCAGCTCGGGCGCGGCGTGCTTGTAGCTGTCGGTGCCCACCACCTGCACGCCCAGCGCCTTGGCCGCGGCCAGGTCAATGGCGGCGTTGCGCATGCCGCCGGTCACCAGCAGCTTGAGGTTGCCCAGGCCACGCAGCAGCGCCGCGTCGAACAGCGTGCGCTCGCGCATCACGCAGATCACCTCATAGGGCGCCAGGCGCGCCACCATGGTGTCGGTGTCCGCCGGGTAGTCCGGCAGGAAATCCACCTGGCCCAGCGCCTGCAACGGCGCCCAATCCACCACGTCACTGGCCACGTCCTGCCAGTCATCAATCACGGCTATGCGCACGGCGTTTGCTCCTTGAAGGTCAGTTTTTCGACAGCCAGGCCAACAGGGCCTTGTGGAATTGCTCGGGTTCTTCCATCTGCGGGGCGTGGCCCAGGCCATGGAACTCCACCAGGGTGGCGTGGGGGATGACCTGGCTCACCTGCTTGCCCAGCACCGCGTAGTGGCCGATGCGCGCCTTCACCTCGGGCGGCGCGATGTCACTGCCGATGGCGGTGGTGTCGGCGTCGCCGATCAGCAGCAGGGTCGGCATCTTCAGGTCCTTGAACTCGTAGACCACCGGCTGGGTGAAGATCATGTCGTAGATCAGCGCCGAGTTCCATGCCACCAGGTTGTGCCCCGGGCCCTCGTTCAGGCCGGCGAGCATGGTCACCCATTGCTCGAACTCGGGCTTCCAGCGCCCGGCGTAATAGGTGCTGCGCTCGTAGTTGCGGATGCCGTCGGCGTTGAGCCTGGCCTCGCGGGCGAACCACTGGTCGACGGTGCGGAAGGGCACGCCCAGGGCTTTCCAGTCTTCCAGGCCGATGGGGTTGACCATGGCCAGGCGCTGCACCTGGTCGGGGTAGAGCAGGGCGTAGCGGGTGGCCAGCATGCCGCCGGTGGAGTGGCCCAGCACCGTGACCTTGTCCACGCCCAGGGACGCCAGCAGCGCGTGGGTGTTGTTGGCCAGCTGCTGGAAGCTGTACTGGTAGTAGTCGGGCTTGCTGGAGGTGCAGAAGCCGATCTGGTCGGCGGCCACCACCCGGTAGCCGGCCTCGGTCAGCGCCTTGATCGAGGTGCCCCAGGTGGCGGCGCAGAAGTTCTTGCCGTGCATCAGCAGCACGGTCTGGCCGTTGGCATGGCCCTTGGCGGGCACGTCCATGTAGCCCATCTGCAGGGACTTGCCCTGGGAGTCGAATTCGAAATGCTTGAGCGGGTAGGGGTAGTCGAAGCCTTGCAGCTCCGGGCCGTAGACCGGCGCCTGGGTGGCGGCGTGGGTGGCGCCGGCGAGCAGGCAGGTGAGGAGGAAGGCGGGCAGGCGCAGCATGGGTGGTCCTTGCAGGGGAGCGGTAGGCTGGACTTTACCGCGCCGGGCCCCAAGTCCGAAACCACCACCGCACCGTAGCCGCTGCCGCCAGGCTGCGCTGGCCCTCATGTGCACTACAAATCTGCCGTGAGGCACAGGGCCAGCGCAGCCTTCGGCAGCGGCTACGCGATGGGGTAGGATGCGTTATCCGTCCGACGAGTTCGCCCATGGCGCAAAAAGACACCATCTCCATGCAAATGGTCCGCGAAGCCTTGCAGCAAAGCGGCGTCGACCCCGTGGCCTTCCTGGCGGAAGTCGGCATCGACCCGGCGCTGCTGCAGCAGGCCGACGCCCGCGTGCCGGTGCTGCTCTACGCGCGGCTGTGGCGCCACCTGGCGTTGCGCCGGGACGACGAGTTTTTCGGCATGGACCCACGCCCGCTGCGCTCCGGCAGCCTGGCGTTCCTGTGCCGCGGCGCCATGGCCCAGCCGGCCCTGGCGGCGGCACTGGACAGCGCCCTGGGCTTCCTGTCGCTGATGCTCCAGGACCTGCCCGCGCAGCTGGTGCGCGAGCACGGCCTGGCGGCTATCGTCATCGACGACGCCGCGCTGCCACCGCGCCGCGCGTTCACCTATTTCACCTACTGGATGATCGTCCACGGCGTGGCCTGCTGGTTGGCCGGGCGGCGCATTCCCATCCTGGCGGTGGAGCTGCGCGGCCCGGCGCCGGCCTATTGCGACGACTACCGGGTGATGTTCTCGCACAACCTGCGTTTCGAGCGGCCGCGCACGCGCATCATTTTCGCCGCCGACTGCCTGGACCTGCCGGTGCGGCGCACGCCGCAAGAGCTGCAGCGCTTCCTCAACCGCGCCCCGGCCAACATCCTGGTCAAGTACCGCGACCCCGACAGCCTGGCCCGGCGCCTGCGCCAGCAGCTGCGCGCGCAGCCGCCGCACAGCTGGCCGGAGGCCGAGGAGCTGGCGCGCCAGCTGCACCTGTCGGCGGCCACCCTGCGCCGCCGCCTGGCCGAGGAAGGGCAGACCTGGCAGGGCCTGAAGGACAGCGTGCGCCGCGAGCTGGCCATGGCCTGGCTGGCCGAGGCGCCGCTGTCGTTCGAGAGCATCGCCGAGCGCCTGGGCTTCGCCGATGCCAGCTCGTTCTACAAGGCCTTCCGCAAATGGTCGGGGGCAAGCCCCGGCCAATACCGCAGCCTGATCCTGGCCGGTACTGGCCAAACCGCTCACCCCGGCTGAGCGCTTTGGCCATTGCCGCGCGGGCAGGGCGGGGCCATATTTCAGGGAGACGCCAACAACAATAAGGACGCGCTCCATGCAACTTGCCCAACGGACTTTCCTGGTCAGCGGTGCCGCCTCGGGGCTCGGCGCCGCCACTGCGCGCATGCTCGTCGAGGCCGGCGCCAACGTCGTGCTGGTCGACCTCAACGCCGACGCCGTGGCCGCCCAGGCCCAGGCACTGGGCGACCGTAGCCGCTGCGCGGTGGCCGACATCCGCCGCGAAGACCAGGCCGAGGCCGCCGTGCAACTGGCGCTCAGCCATTACGGCGGCCTGCACGGCCTGGTCAACTGCGCCGGCGTGGTCACCGGCGAAAAAATCCTCGGCAAGCAGGGCCCCCACGCCCTCGACAGCTTCAGCCGCCTGCTGGACATCAACGTGGTCGGCAGCTTCAACCTGATGCGCCTGGCCGCCGCGGCCATGGCCGAGGCCGAGGCGGGCGAGGACGGCGAGCGCGGGGTGATCATCAACACCGCCTCCATCGCCGCCTACGACGGCCAGGTCGGCCAGGCCGCCTATGCCGCCTCCAAGGGCGCCATCGTCAGCATGACCCTGCCGGCCGCCCGCGAGCTGGCGCGCTTCGGCATCCGCGTGATGACCATCGCCCCAGGCATCTTCGAGACGCCGATGATGGCCGGCATGAGCGACGAGGTGCGCGTCTCCCTGGCCGGCGGCGTGCCGTTCCCGCCACGGCTGGGCCAGCCGAGCGAATACGCGGCGCTGGTGCGCCACATCCTCGAAAACCGCCTGCTCAACGGCGAGGTGATCCGCCTCGACGGCGCCCTGCGCATGGCCGCGAAATGAAGGAGAGCACCATGAACCACGACCCCATCGTCATCGTCAGCGCCGTGCGCACGCCCATGGGCGGCCTGCAAGGCGACCTGCACAGCCTGACCGCGCCGCAGCTGGGCGCCGAGGCCATCCGCGCCGCTGTCAGCCGCGCGAGCCTGGCGCCCGACGCCGTCGACCAGGTGCTGATGGGCTGCGTGCTGCCCGCAGGCCTTGGCCAGGCCCCGGCACGCCAGGCCGCGCTGGGCGCCGGGCTGCCCCAGGCGACGCCCTGCACCACGCTGAACAAGATGTGCGGGTCGGGCATGCAGGCGGTCATCCTCGGCCACGACCAGCTGCTGGCCGGCAGCGCCAGCGTGGTGGTGGCCGGTGGCATGGAAAGCATGAGCAACGCTCCCTACCTGCTGGACAAGGCCCGCAGCGGCTATCGCATGGGCCACGGCCGGGTGCTGGACCACATGTTCCTCGACGGCCTGGAGGACGCCTACGAGCCGGGCCGGCTGATGGGCACCTTCGCCGAAGACTGCGCCCAGGCCAACGGCTTCAGCCGCCAGCAGCAGGACGACTTCGCCATCGCCTCGCTGACCCGCGCGCAGCAGGCCATCGCCAACGGCCAGTTCAAGGACGAGATCGTGCCGCTGAGCGTGCGGGTGGGCAAGGACACCCGGCTGGTCAGCGACGACGAGCAGCCGCCCAAGGCGCGCCTGGACAAGATTCCCAGCCTCAAGCCGGCGTTCCGCGAGGGCGGCACGGTGACTGCCGCTAACGCCAGTTCCATCTCCGACGGCGCCGCCGCGCTGGTGTTGATGCGCGAGAGCGAAGCGCGCCACCGTGGCTTGCAGCCACTGGCGATTATCCATGGCCACGCCGCCTTCGCTGACGCGCCGGGGTTGTTCCCGACCGCGCCCATCGGCGCTATTCAACAGCTGGTCAAACGCACCGGCTGGGACCTGGCCGAGGTCGACCTGTTCGAGATCAACGAGGCCTTCGCCGTGGTCACCCTGGTGACCATGCAGGCCCTGGACTTACCCCACGCCAAGGTCAACGTGCACGGCGGCGCCTGCGCCCTGGGCCATCCCATCGGCGCCTCGGGCGCGCGCATCCTGGTGACGCTGCTCAACGCCTTGCGCCAACGCCAGCTGCACCGCGGCATTGCCGCCATCTGCATCGGCGGCGGCGAAGCCACCGCCGTGGCCATCGAATGCGTCTATTAAGGAATTGCCATGCTAGCCAATGACGAACAACGCCAGATCAGCGACGCCGCCCGCCAGTTCGCCCAGGAGCGCCTGCGGCCGTTCGCCGCCCAGTGGGACCGCGACCACAGCTTCCCCCGCGAAGCCCTGGCCGAGATGGCCGAGCTGGGCTTCTTCGGCATGCTGGTGCCCGAGCAGTGGGGCGGCTGTGACACCGGCTACCTGGCCTACGCCATGGCCCTGGAGGAAATCGCCGCCGGCGACGGCGCCTGCTCCACCATCATGAGCGTGCACAACTCGGTGGGCTGTGTGCCCATTCTCAACTTTGGCACCGAGGCGCAGAAGGCCCTTTACCTGCAACCCCTGGCCAGCGGCGCCATGCTCGGCGCCTTCGCCCTCACCGAGGCCCAGGCCGGTTCCGACGCCAGCAACCTGCGCACCCGTGCCCGCCGCGACGGCGATCATTACGTGATCAACGGCAGCAAGCAGTTCATCACCTCGGGCAGCAACGCCGGCATGACCATCGTCTTCGCGGTCACCGACCCGCAGGCGGGCAAGCGCGGCATCAGCGCCTTCCTCGTGCCCACTGACAGCCCCGGCTACCAGGTGGTGCGGGTGGAGGAGAAGCTTGGCCTGCATGCGTCCGACACCTGCCAGCTGGTGTTCGAGGATTTGCGCGTACCGGCGGCGAACCTGCTGGGCAGCGAGGGGCAGGGCTACAAGATCGCCCTGGCCAACCTCGAGGGTGGGCGCATCGGCATCGCCGCCCAGGCGGTGGGCATGGCCCGCGCCGCGTTCGAGGTGGCGCGCGACTACGCTCGCGAACGCGAAAGCTTCGGCAAGCCGCTGCTCGAACACCAGGCCGTGGCTTTCCGCCTGGCCGACATGCACACGCAGATCAGCGTCGCCCGGCAGATGGTCTACCACGCGGCGGCGTTGCGCGATGGCGGCCAGCCGGCGCTGGTGGAGGCATCGATGGCGAAGCTTTTCGCCTCGGAAATGGCCGAAAAGGTCTGTTCGGACGCGTTGCAGACCCTGGGTGGGTATGGTTATCTCAATGACTTTCCGCTGGAACGCATCTACCGCGACGTGCGCATCTGCCAGATCTACGAAGGCACCAGCGACATCCAGCGGATGGTCATTGCGCGCAACTTATAACAAGGAGAGAGCTTGATGGCGTACCACACCCTGCTGCTGGAAACCCGTGGCCGTGTCGGCCTGGTCACCCTCAACCGGCCCGAGGCGCTGAACGCGCTCAACGCCCAGTTGATCAGTGAGCTGAACCAGGCCCTCGACGTGCTGGACGCGGACCGTGACATCGGCTGCATCGTCATCACCGGCTCGGCCAAGGCCTTTGCGGCCGGCGCCGACATCAAGGAAATGGCCGAGCGCACCTACCCGCAGATCTACCTCGACGACCTGTTCAGTGAGACCGACCGTATCGCCAACCGGCGCAAGCCGATGATCGCCGCGGTAGCCGGCTTTGCCCTGGGCGGCGGCTGCGAACTGGCGCTGATGTGCGACTTCATCCTGGCCGCCGATACCGCGCGCTTCGGCCAGCCGGAAATCAAGCTCGGCGTGCTCCCGGGCATGGGCGGCACCCAGCGCCTGACCCACGCCGTGGGCAAGGCCAAGGCCATGGAACTGTGCCTTACCGGGCGCCTGATGGACGCGGTGGAGGCCGAGCGCGCCGGCATCGTCGCGCGCATCGTGCCGGCCGAGCAGTTGCTGGAGGAAGCCATGGCCTGCGCCGCGCAGATCGCCGCCAAGTCGCTGCCGGTGGCCATGATGGTCAAGGAAAGCGTCAACCGCGCCTTCGAGGTCAGCCTCAGCGAAGGCGTGCGGTTCGAGCGTCGGGTGTTCCATGCGGCGTTTGCCACCGAGGATCAGAAAGAAGGCATGGCGGCGTTCATCGCCAAGCGCGAGGCGCGGTTCAAGGGGCGTTGAGCCCCGGGCGCATGGAGGCAGCTGCTACATGAAAGCCCACGCTTGCACCGGTCCTGATCAGGTCGCGCTGTGTGGGCGCGCGGCGAGATCAATTCCCAGGGCTTTCATTACTGCCAACAAGGTTTTCAAGGTCGGGTTTCCCTGATCGCTGAATGAGCGGTAAAGCTGTTCCCGCGACAAGCCGGTCTCCCTCGACAATTCGGTCATGCCCTTGGCGCGCGCCACCACGCCCAGGGCCTTCGCGACGTACCCGGCATTGCCGGTTTCCAGGGCGTCGTTCATGAACTCGGCAATCGCTTGGGGCGTGGTGAGGTATTCAGCGGGATCAAAGTCTTTGAAGGTCTCAGTCATGTTGTGCTCTCCACGCTTGCAGGATTTGCTGGGCCGCCTCGATGTCACGGCTCTGGCTTCCCTTGTCACCACCGCAAAGCAAAATGATAAATGTGTCGCCTTGCTGGTGAAAATACACCCTATAGCCGGGCCCGAAATGAATACGTAATTCCCACACCCCTTGGCCGACCGAAGCAACGTCGCCAGGTAGCCCCTCTGCCAGTCGGTTGATCCGTGCGGTAATACGGGCTCGACCTATGTCGTCCTTCAGCTTGGTAAGCCAGGATCGGAATTTGCTGGATTCGATCTTTTTCAATGATGCCACTGTAGTCTATAAAGTACGGTTTAGACAAGGCCGGTGTGCCGGTGATGGAAGGGTGATGAGCTCCCCGAATGGGCCGGCAGGGTATCCAAACCTTGCCTGAAGGAATGGAAATAATCGTAAGCGTTTCTTTCGTAGGCAGTGGTAGCGTGCCGGACGCAGCCTGGCGGCAATGGCCTGAACGTGCCGGCCCAGGTCAACGCCGGGCTGGCACGCATTGCCCAGGCGCCGCCGGCCTCGCTGTGCGAAGGTGACGACAAGCCCCTGTAGCAGCGGCGCCGCGCCGCGTCGAAGGCCGCCTAACTATCTATGCCATTGCCTGCCCGGTGAACTGCTTCACTGCTGCCCCGCCTGCCGTACTTCCACGGCAGGCCCGGCAGATGGAGCTACCGGCATGTCCCTTGATCTACTCCCCGACGAACGCACCCCCCACCGCGCACTGATTGAAGCTGCGCTTCCAGGGTGGCTGGTGCACGCTCCAGCGGCGTTGCGCCAGCGCTTTTTCGACAGCAGTGGCGTGAGCTTTCGCTCGACCGCCGCCGCGCGGCCGCTGATGGCGCGGTTGCAGGCCCCAGCGGCTTTTTGCGCGCCCTTGTTGCAGGCCGAGCTGGACCGCCAATACCCGGCGCTGAAGCTACACGCCATCGAGCATGAGCTAGTGCGCATGACGCGCGACGTGGACGCGCTGTACAGCCGCCTGCGGCCCCAACACCAGACGCTGTTGGAGGCGGCGATGCAGAATTTCGCCCCTGGCGACGCGCAGTCTGGCGGTTTCGAGCGTGGCTCGGTGATCCTGCCCGTGGGCGTGTTCACCTTCGAGATCACCGACAAAGGCACCTTGCGTTACACCTACCCGCAATCGAAGGTGGTCGACCTTACGCCCGATGCCTTTGCCGGCCTGTGTCGCAGCCTGGACCTGGGCAAGCTTTACCAGGCCCACATCGAGGCCGTTTGCGGCGTTGGCCGCTACAAGGCGCCCAGCCAGGACCTGGCGCCGCAGAAGCAGCGCACGCTGCTCAAGTTCCACCTGCGCGACCGCCTGGAAGTGGAGGCGGTCACAGCATTCATGAAAGGTGACCTGTCCGAGACGGCTTATCAGATGCTGTTGCAATTCACCCAGCCGCAATCGGCCAACCAGGTGCCGATGTGGGATGGGCAGAAGGCCTACGTGGAAAAGATCAGGCTGCTGCGCACGCGTTATCACGAGCCGGTGGAGCTGCTGGGCGCCCTGTGCATCAGCCGCCGCTACGTGGACAAGGTGCCGGGGCCGTGCGTGGTGTATTTGCCTGGCGACCCCGACCAGCCGTTGAAGCAGTACCCCAACCGCACGGCGTTCGAGCACGCCCTGCGCGAAAAGCTGCGCGACCGTGGCTACCAGCGCTACTTCGAACGATTCCTCGACCATCAGCGGGCGTCGGGCTTCTTCGAACGGCTGAACAACAGCCTGACACCGCCGCCGGTGCTGCTGCCAGGCCAGTTCCCGCGTCCCGGCACCCCGGATCCCGAGGCTGACATCGGCCTGGTGCTGCCGGGGCAGAAAATCAGCCTGACGCGGGTGCTGTTCAAGATGTACGTCGACCTGGTGCAGCGCAACGCCCTCGCGCAGATGGTGCCCACCGCCCAGCACGATGAGCAGGCGCGCCGGGCACGGGTGGCCTGGTGGCAAAGCGCGGGCCTGAACCTGCTGAACCTGGCGGCCTTCGCCGTGCCCGGGGTGGGTGCGCTGATGGCGGTGGTAGGCGCCGAGCAGTTGGTTCGGGACCTGTGCGTGGGCGTCGATGACTGGCAGCACGGCCAGACCGAAGAGGCCATGGCGCACTTCGCCAGCGTGGCAGAGAGCCTGGCCATGGTGGCGGCGGGGGTGCTGGGCGGCGTGGCCATCGCGCGCTCGCCGTTCATGGAAAGCCTGGTGCCGGTGGCGGACAGCAGCGGCGCAGCCAGCCTGATTCACCCTGACCTTGCGCCCTACGCCAGCGACCTGGCACTGCCGGCGGCCTTGCAGCCCAACGCCCAGGGCCAGTACGAGATCAACGGTGGCCACTACATTACCCTGGATGACCAGCTGTACCAGCAGGCCTGGGACCCGCGCAGTCAGCAGTGGCTGCTGGAACACCCCAGGCTGGCCGGGCGCTACCGCCCGGTGCTGCGGCACAACGGCGGCGGTGGTTGGCAGCATGTGCTGGAGGATCCGTTGCAGTGGGAAGGGGCGACGCTGATGCGCCGTTTCGGGCCGCTGACCGACGGGTTCACCGACAAAGAGTTGTTCCGCATGCGCCGTGCCTGCGGTGTGGCCGACCGCGAGCTGCGCGCGCTGCACGTCAACCGTGCGCCCATGCCAGCGCTGCTGGAAGACACCTTGACGCGGCTGCGCGGCGAGCGCCAGGTGGACGTGCTGGTGGAGCAACTGGCCGGCCAGCGGCCGCTGGGCGAGGGCAGTGACTATGTGATGCCGCTGCTTGCCCGGCTGCAGCCGTGGCCTCGCAGCCTGGGCTTGAGCATTGCCCTGGAGGATGGGCGCGTGCTGGATTACCGGCTGCCGGGTGAGGGCGGTGGGCGGGTGGTCCTGCGCCGTGAAGACTGGTTGGCCGGTGAGGTGGCCCCGCAGGTACTGCGCCAGTTGACGCCGGGGCAACGCGCCGAGCTATTGCCCCAGGTCCTCGGCACCACAATCCACGCCCAGGCTGCCGCCCTCGCCGATGCACTGGCGTTGCAGGCCGAGCGTGCCCGTGTGGAGATCGTGGCGGGCATTGTCGCGCGCCAGCAACCACGGTTGCTGCCCGCTGCCGAACCGTTGCGGCGGGATTTTCCCGGCCTGCCGGTGCGCGTTGCCAACGAGATTGCCGTTCAAGCCACTGAAGTCGAGTTCCAGCAGCTGAGTTCTGCCGGCAAGGTGCCCACCCGCCTGGGTGAGCAGGCACGCCTGGAGCTGCGCGAGCTGCGCTTGAATCGCGCCATGGAAGGCCTGGTGGATGGCCGTCGGCCGTCGCCGGACCGCGATGTGCTGGTGTTCGGCTTCCTCGACACCCTGGCTGGCTGGCCAGCCGATATCCGCTTCGAACTGGTGAGTGAAACGTTGTCACCCTTGGCCGCGGCGGAGCCGGAAGCCGCCAGCCAGGTCATCCGCGTGGTAAGGCGCGAAGGCGTGTACCAGGCGTTCGATACGCAGGCGCAGCCGCTGTCGCCGGCCCAGGACCTCTTCGAGGTCATCGCCCAGGCCTTGCCGCCGGCGGTGCGCCAGGCCATGGATATCTCGTCCGCCAAGCGTCTGCGCCTGCAGCTGTTGCGCCAGGCGGCCACCCGTCGCGAGCGCGCCGCCTTGCTGTTGGGCCAGCGGCGGGTGCGGCCATGGTTCCAGGCGCCGACGCGCCAAGGCCAGCACATCGGCTATGTGCTTAGCGGCCGTGGCCAGGCGGGTTGGTGGCAGCGTATGCGCGTGCGGCGCCTGTTTCCCTGGGTCGGCGAAAATAATCAGGAAGAGTTGTTCGCCTGGATCCGCTCACGCCATGTCGATTTCGAGGTGGCCCTCACCGGCCTGGAGCAGGAGCTGCGGGTGCTTGAACGCAGCCTGGACGAATGGATGCTGGCCAATACCAGCCCGGACCAGGGCGCCGTGCGCATCCACTTTCGCCAGGAGTTGCTGGGCGTCTGGCGCTGGGAAAATCGTCATCTCAGGCTCAGTGGCTGGCGGGGCGTGGGTGAGCTGCCAGTGCTCACTGCCCAGTTCCCGTACGCCCGTAGCCTGGGTATGGCTCGCCTGGCCTTGGAGGAGGACCCTTCGGCCTTCCTGCGCCAGTTTCCCAACGTCACCGATGTGGCCCTCAGCGACAACCGCCTGACGCAAATCCCCGCGGCCTTGGGCAGCCTGCAGCGGCTGCGGGTGGTGCGGCTGGACGGCAATGTGCTGGAAATGCCTGATGATGTGTTCGAAGGCCTGTTCCCTGAAGGGCGCGAGAGTGCCATCGCCCGCCTGGAGCTGGACTTTGCCTTTCGCACCACGGTTGAAGAGGGCGTGCCGCAGCCCCGTGCCTTGAGCGCCACGGCGCTGGCCCCGTTGCGGCGTGCCAGGGAACTGCGCTGGCTCGACCTGTCGAGCAACGCCATTACGCTGGATGACGCGGCATTCGAGGTGCTCGGCGAGCTCGATACCCTTGTCGACCTGCGCCTGCGCCGCACCTGGGTTGACCTCAACGCCACACGGCAGGCAGCGCTGGCCAGGCTGGTAAACCTGCGCTGGCTGGACCTGAGCGACAACTTCCTGATCGTCCCGCCGGACGTTGGCAGCTTCCACCAGCTTCGTACCCTTGGCTTGTGGAACAGCGGCCTGCTGGACATGCCGCCCGGTTTGGACACGTTGCTTGAACGCAACCCCATGGAGCTGCGGGACATTAACCTGGGCGACAACCAGATGGTCGACGTGGGGCCGCTGCCAGTCGATGTGCTGGCAGGCCTGGGCGACAATATCATGGTCAATTTCAACGGCAACCCATGGTCGACCGAAAGCCTGGCTACCCTGCGCGCTGCGCGCATCGGGATTGTCGGCCCCGAGCTGGCCCCTGCGCCACGGCCGGCCCTGAGCCGCGGCTGGCTGGAAGGGGCAGCCGCAGACCTGGTCGCCCGCAGCGAGGCCGACCGCCTGCTGCCCGAAGCGCAGAATTTCTATCGGGTGCTGGACCAGGTGCCCAATACCCATGGCTACACCCTGGACCCGAACGGCGTGCGCCGGCGCATGTGGGCCTTGGTGGACGCGGTGGTGCCTGCCGCCGATGCCCTGCCCGGCGATGGCCTGGGCCTGGAGGATTTGCGCACGCAATTGCTCGCCCAGGCCGACCTGGTGATCGACACCTGCGGCGACGGCATCAGCACCCTGGTGGACGAACTGGAAACCACGTTGCAGGCCTGGCAGGCGGCGTCGTCGGCCATCGAAGGGGGCGAGGCGATGATCGATCCGCTGGCGCACCTGGGCTGGCGGCTGTTCCGCCAGCGCCTGGTGGACGACCTGGCCCGGCTGATCGAGGCGGCGCGCGAGCGGCGGCGCACCTGGTTATGGGGCATAGGCCCGGAAGCGCCGCTCGAGCCGCTGGACGACATCAGCGATGAGGACCTGCTGGACTACACCCCTGACGAGGTCGAGATGCGCCTCTACCTGCGCCATGCCCTGGTCACCGAACTGCGGTTGCTACCCCAGCCCCCGCGCCTGTACGCCGCCCACGCCACCGAGGCCATGATTGCACGCGTGGCAACTGCGGTGCGGATGCAGGACACCCCGGCCGCCTTCGGCGACTGGTTGGTGCAGCAACCGTTCTGGAACCGCTACTGGCGGCAGGTGCGGCCCGCGCCGTTCACGGCAGTGCAGCAGCGCTGGGACAACGTGTTGACGGCCTTTCTCGATGCGACCAGCGAGGCGGCCAATCTGCAGGACCCAGCCTTCGATGCTGCTACCATCGTCGACAGTTTCGACCTGTCGGGCGCCGACCTGGAGGAAGCCGTGGCGGTGCTGGGCGAATTTACCTCACCGTTGCTGCAGGCGCCCATCCCCTGGCGCAACGCCGAGGGGGTGCCGCAGCATTTGCGCATCACCCTGAGCGACGGCGTGGAACTGCAGATCTATGACTGGTTCAGGGAGCAACAGCGGTTGCAGGATGAAGCCGAGCTGCTGCGCGTGACCCAGGAATGGCTTGAGGGCAACCGAGTCGATGGTTGAAGCGGGCCTCACACCCCTTCGAAAAACTGCTGCACCTGCTTGCGGTCCAGCAACTCCAGGGTGGCTGGCCGCCAGCGCGGTTGCTTGTCCTTGTCTACCAGCAGCGCCCGCACCCCCTCCAGCAGGTCGCCATGGGCGAACCACTGGCGGTCCAGGTGCATTTCCATGGCGAAGCAGGCTTCCAGGCTCAGGTGGCGGCCCCGGCGCAGCATTTCCAGGGTGACCGACATGGCCAGTGGCGAGCGCTGCTTCATCAGCTGCGCGGTGGCGTCAGCCCACTGATGGCTGTCGGCGACGGTAACCTGATGCAGCTGCTCGATCATGCTGGCGATGTCGGGCAGCGCGAAAAAGTGGTCGATGGCCGGGCGCAGGCGGTCCAGCGGCGCGTTGGGCAAGGTCTGCACGCCCAGCTTGGCCAAGGCGCTTTGCAGGTCTTTCAGCGGGTAGTCGGACCAGCTGATCTTATCCAGGCGCTCATCCAGGGTGGCCAGCTTGCCGCTGTCCACGTACCAGTCGGCCAGGCCGCAGTACAAGGCGTCGGCGGCCTGGATCTGCGCGCCGGTGACCCCCAGGTAGATACCCAGCTCGCCAGGAATGCGCGGCAGGAAGTAGCTGCCGCCCACGTCGGGGAAATAACCGATGGCCACCTCGGGCATGCCGATGCGGCTGCGCTCGGTGACTATGCGCAGGTCAGCGCCCTGGGCCAGGCCCATGCCGCCACCCAAGGTATAGCCGTCCATCAGTGCCAGCACCGGCTTGCGGTAGTTATGCAGCCACTGGTCGAGGGCGTACTCCTCGGTGAAGAAGGTTTCGTGGCGCTGGGTGCCGTCCAGGTAGGTGTCGTACAGCCAGCGCACATCGCCGCCGGCGCAGAAGCCACGGCCGGTGCCGCGCAGCATGACTGCGTGGATATGCGGGTCGCTGGCGTAGGCGTCGAGGTAGCCCTGCACGGTGCGCACCATGTCCAGGTTCAGCGCGTTCAGCTCGGTGGGGCGGTTGAGGGTGATGTGGCCGATGCGGTTGCGCACCTCGCCGATCACTTGGTCATCCAGCGCACCGAGGCTCAAATTGAGGGTGCCAAACGCCGCTGCGGTCATCGCGTACTCCCTGTTTTGGTAAATATTCCAATGGCTTGCCGACCCTGACGGCATTCGGGAAGCGGCGTCCAGCAAGCATAGACCGGATTTTGGCGGCTCGCGCCCCCGTAGCAACTGCCGAAGGCAGCGTCCGGCCCCGCCAACGGTGTGCCTGAAAGCACGCGGCGCCGGGGACGCGGCCTGGGCCGCTGCTACAGGCACGATATGTGGCGGCTTATTTGAGAAGGGTGGCGAAGCGGTCGATGGCCAGGGTGTAGCCCTGGGTGCCGAAGCCGGCGATCACGCCCAGGGCTACCAGCGAGACATAGGAGTGGTGGCGGAAGGCTTCGCGCTTGTGCACGTTGGAGATGTGCACTTCCAGCACCGGCACTTCGCTGGCGATCAGTGCGTCGTGGATGGCCACCGAGGTGTGGGTCCAGGCGCCGGGGTTGATGACGATACCGGCCACGCGACCGCGGGCCTGGTGAATCCAGTCGATCAACACGCCTTCGTGGTTGGTCTGTTTGCACTCCACGGTAAAACCGTGCTCCTCGCCGCGGCGGGTGGCCATGGCTTCGACGTCGGCCAGGGTCTCGTGGCCGTACACGGTCGGCTCGCGCAGGCCGAGCATGTTCAGGTTGGGGCCGTTGAGTACCAGGATGATCTTGGACATTATGGGTTCCTTGTAATGGGCAGGCGAAAAGCAAAAGCGTGGCGCAGCGCGCGAACGACGCTCAGGATAACGGGAAAAGCAGGGCAATACGAACCGTCGGGGGGATGACAGATTTTTCATCTGTGGTGGCAAAAGATGTTATATCATAACCAACATTGCCCGCTGACACTGCCCAGACCCATGCCATTGCCCTTCTTCTATTGCCCGCTTCGTTCCGGGGGCCGCCCTTGATCACCTGCCAACACCTGCAATGGGGCCCGGCCGCGCGCCCGCTGACCCCGCCCCTGGACCTGCACCTGCCGGCCGGCAGCCTGACCGCGGTCATCGGCGGCAACGGCTGCGGCAAGAGCAGCCTGCTCAAGTGCATCGCCGGGCTGCAGCGGCCGCTGGCGGGCAGCCTCAAGGTTGACGCGCGCACCGGCGGCATCGGCTACTTGGTGCAGCAGCAGGCCATCGACCGGCAGTTCCCCATCAGCCTGGGCGAGCTGGTCAGCGCCGGCTTCTGGGGCAGCCGCCTGAGCCGTGCCGAGCGCCGCGTGCGCCTGGGCCGGGCCATGGACGACTGGCGCCTGGGTGGCCTGGAAAACCGCCACCTGCAGGCGCTGTCGGGCGGCGAACTGCAGCGCGCGTTGCTGGCGCGCCTGAGCCTCACCGAGGCGCCGTTGCTGCTGCTGGACGAACCCGACGCCAGCCTGGACGAGGCCAGCCAGACCCTGCTGTGGCAGCAGATGCTGCAATGGCACCACCAGGGCCGCACCCTGGTGCTGGTGTGCCACGACCTGGCGGCGGTGCGCGAGCGCATCGACCAATGCCTGCTGATCTCGCCCCAGGGCTGCCGGCTGGATCAGAGTGAACAGCTGATCGCCGGCGCCAGCCTGCGCAAGGTGGCCTGATGCTGGCGCACCTGTGGCAACCCTTCGTTGAATTCGCCTTCATGCGCCGTGCCTTGTTCGGCGGCCTGCTGCTGGCCGCCAGCGCCGCGCCGCTGGGGGTGTTCCTGGTGCTGCGGCGCATGAGCCTGATCGGCGACGCCATCGCCCACGGCATCCTGCCCGGCGCGGCCACCGGCTTCTGGATCGCTGGCCTGTCGCTGCCGGCCCTGACCCTGGGCGGGCTCACCGCCGGCCTGGCCGTGGCGGGGCTGGCGGCGTGGATCAGCCGCAACACCGGCCTGCGCGAAGACGCCAGCCTGGCGGCTATCTACCCCATTTCCCTGGCCTCCGGGGTGCTGATCCTGGGCCTGGCGGGCAAGCGCCTGGACCTGCTGGGCCTGCTGTTCGGCTCGGCGCTGGCGGTGGACAAGACCACCCTCGACGCCATGGTCTGGGTGGCCATCGGCAGCCTGGCGGTGCTGGCGCTGATCTACAAGGCGCTGGTGCTCGATAGCCTCGACCCGCTGTTCCTGCGCAGCGTCAGCCGCTTCGGCCCGCTGGCCCATGGCCTGTTCCTGGGGCTGGTGGTGCTCAACCTGGTGGTCGGCTTCCAGGCCATCGGCGCGTTGATGATGGTCGGCCTGATGATGCTGCCAGCCACCGCCGCGCGCTTCTGGAGCCGGCGCCTGCCGGTGCTGCTGTTGTGCGCGGCGCTGATCGGCTCGGTGTCGGTGTGGCTGGGCCTTTTGCTGTCCTATTACCTGTCGCTGCCCAGTGGCCCGGCGATTGTCGTGGTGGCCGGTGCCGGCTACCTGTTGTCCGTGCTGTTTGGCCCGGTGCATGGCGTGCTGCGCCGTGACGGGTCGCCCATCCCCCAGTGAGTCGAACCATGCGCGCGTTGATCCTGCTGTTGTCCGTGTTGTTGCCCGTTTTCGCCCAGGCCGCCGACAAGGTGAAGGTGGTGACCAGCTTCAGCATTCTTGCCGACATGACTCGGCAGATTGGTGGCGACTACATCCAGCTGGACAACGTCGTGGGCGCCGACCAGGACGCCCACGTCTACGAGACTTCCCCCGACGACGCCAAGCACGTGCAGCAGGCTGACCTGATCATCGAGAACGGCCTGTCGTTCGAACCCTGGCTGGACCGCCTGGTGACCAGTAGCGAGACCCGCGCCAAGGTGATCAAGGCCAGCCAGGGTGTGCTGCCGCGCACCCTCGATGAAGAAGGCCAGACCGTGCCCGACCCGCACGCCTGGAACAGCCTGGCCAACGCCGAGATCTATGCCGGCAACATCCTGCGTGGCCTGGTCCAGGTGGACCCGGCCCACGCCAGCCAGTACCAGCATAACCACGACCTTTACGTGGCACAGATCCAGGCGCTGCTGGCCGTGGCCAAGCAGACCTTCGACAGCCTGCCCGAGGGCAACCGCCGCATCGTCACCTCCCACGACGCCTTCGGCTACCTGGGCCAGGCCTACGGCATCCAGTTCCTGGCGCCCCAGGGCCTGAACACCGAGCGCGAGCCGTCGGCTGGCGAGGTGGCGGCGCTGATCCGCCAGATCCGCGCCGACCATATCAAGGCGGTGTTCATCGAGAACATCGAGGACGCGCGCCTGCTCAAGCAGATCGCCGAGGAAAGCGGCGCGCGCATCGGCGGCACGCTGTACTCCGACGCCCTCACCGCCAGCGGCCCGGCCAGCACCTACCTGGGCTTCTACCGCGCCAACATCGAGACCCTGGGCAAGGCCCTGAAGGATTAAGCCGACAGGCCGCGCCACGGTATTGCGACGGGACGCCGCCTGCGGCAGCGGCTACAGCAATCGCGCACACTGCACCCGTAGCAGCAACGGTCTTGAAACGGTGTCGTCCGCATCGCCGACTACAGTCGGCTCCTACGCCGTACTCGGTAGGAGCCGGCCTTGGCCGCGATGCAGGCAACGCGATCGACGAGGTACCCTGAACCTCGTCCGCAGGTGCAGTGGATTCCCAGGCATACCGCGCTGCAGCCGGACGCCGCCTGGCGGCAGCTGCTACGCGAATGCGGATACTCCATGGACCGCGTCGCCCGCATCGCGGCCAAGGCCGGCTCCTACCACGAACGGTGTAGGAGCTGACTTTAGTCGCGATGCAGACGACGCCATGTCAAGACAGTTGCTGCTACGGGGATGGGTTACCAGGGCTTTTGCAGGCGCATTTGCTCGGCCAGGCGGTACACCTTGTCGCGGCCTTTGTGGCGGGTCCAGCGCAGGTTTTCTACCAGCGTTTTTTCTTCGGCGTTCAAGCGCAGGTATCCCAATGATCGAACAGCGTGGTGCCGAACTACCGCGTCGCCTGGGCACGCTTCGAGCGCTTCGCGCAACTGTCGCAGTACCAGCGCCTGGAGGTCGGGGCTGATTAGATTATCGGGGTTAGCCTGGGATGGCGCGAGGTTATCGAGCAAGGCGATAAGGGATTGCAGCTGGGTGGAAGCTGAGGCGGTTAAGCGGGTTGGGTTATGCATGGTTTGAATCCTACGAAGTGATGAACGCCCTCCTGACGCCAATCAGGTGGGCGAAGCCGTACGGGTTGGCGTACCGGTCGTAGGGCCGGCGTGCCCGAAGGCACCCACGCACGGCCCCGCCCATAACAGGCGCAACCATGCCGCAAATGGGAAGAAGACCGCTAATAGCGGCTTCCCATCTGCTCCATACGACCAGGACGCCAATCCTGCACCGCTGATGTGCAGCGGCGGGCGAACCTTACTCGGATTGGTCGGCGCGAGGCAACCCCTACATCCGCTTTGCGCAAGCGGCTACGCAACCGGGTGCAATGGCACTACCTGTAGCAGCGGCCCTTGGGCCGCGTCGAACACGGCCACGGCTCACACCAGCTTTTCGTGAATCTGTTTGGTCAACGTCTCCACCCGCTCGGCCAACTGGCGGGTGGTCTCGGTCAGTTGGGTGTTCTGGTCCATCAGCTGCAACAGCAGCGCGGTATTCTTTTCCGCCCGTTCCTGGCGCTCGACGTTGGCCTTGGCCAGGTCCTCGCGGTGCAACGCGTCAGCCTCCGATTGCGCCTTGTCCCGCGCTGCCTGGCGGGTCTGTGCCAGCAAAATCAACGGCGCGGCATAGGCCGACTGCAGGCTGAAGGCCAGGTTTAGCAGGATGAACGGGTAGACGTCGAAGGTCGTCAGCCCGGTGACGTTGGCCAGCACCCACAGCGCCACCACCAGGGTCTGCGCGCCCAGGAAGGTCGGCGTGCCGAAGAAGCGCGCAAACGCCTCGGCCTTGAGGGCGAAGGTGTCATTGCCGAACGTAGTGTTCAGGTGATCGTGTTCGCGGTGAAAGCGCAGGTGGTCTTTAAGGGACGAGGACATGGCAGCTCCGGCAAGGCTAATGGGCACAGCCCTCATCTAAGCACAGCGCCGGCACGCCCATCATGAAGCCATGGGGATGCATTACGCCTGCCGCCGCGGGTGCCAATCATGCACTTTGCATGACGCTTTTCCCGACGGGATTAGTAAGTGCTTGAATTAAAAGACAACAAGTTTCCGCCGCCGCTGGCATGAGGGCTGCACCACTCCCTGTGCATGTCTCACTGACTGTTTGCCGGGAGCACCACAATAATGATCACGAACGCTGAACTTGCTACCACTGCCGCCGAGGGGTCCAACCACTCGGGCGTTTCATGGGCAGCGATATTCGCCGGGGCCGCCGCGGCCGCCGCGTTGTCGCTGATACTCGTGCTGCTGGGCTTCGGCCTTGGTTTCTCGGCGGTGTCGCCGTGGGCCGGGGAGGGCGCCAGCGCCAAGACCCTGGGGGTGTCGGCCATTGTCTGGCTGGCCCTGACCCAGATCATCGCCTCGGGCATGGGCGGCTATATCGCCGGCCGCCTGCGGGTGAAGTGGGCCACCGTGCACGGTGACGAGGTGTATTTCCGCGACACCGCCCATGGCTTCCTGGCCTGGGCCGTGGCCACCCTGGTGACCGCCACCCTGGTGGTGGGTTCGGTCAGCGGCGTGGTCGGTGGCGGCGTGAAAGCCGGCGCCACCATGGCCTCCGGCGCCGTGACTGCCGCCAGCGCCTCTGCCGGCGCCCAGGCCTCGGGCAACAGCGACCCGTTCGGCTACTTCGTCGACACCCTGTTCCGTGACGACCGCCCGGCCGCCGTCAGCGATGACGCCGCCCACGCCCAGGTCACCCGTGTGTTCGCCCGCACTGTCAACAACGGCGGGCAACTGAGCACCGAGGACCGTGCCTACCTGGCACAGCTGGTGGCCCAACGCACCAACCTGACGCCCGAGCAGGCCCAGCAGCGCGTGGACCAGGTCTACGGCCAGGCCCGCCAGGCCGTGGAAGACGCCAAGGTCGCCGCGCAGAAAGCCGCTGACGCCGCCGCCAAGGTTGCCGCCTACACCTCGCTGTGGATGTTCGTCGCCCTGCTGTGCGGTGCCTTCTTCGCCAGCCTGGCGGCTACCTACGGCGGTCGCCGCCGTGACGCCGTGGTGATCATCCCTGCCACCGCGTACACCACCACCGCCCCGATCCGCTAACAGGAGAATCACCATGCGCTCACTACTGCTGTTTTTCCTCGGCGTGCCGATCCCGGTCATCATCCTGATCGCGCTGTTCATGCACTGAGTCGAATGCCGTAACCCGCGACCGCCTCCTGTTTCAGGGGGCGGTTTTTTTTCGTGCGGCGCGGCACGTCCGTACCATTTTTTATTGACGGGGCGTTGAGCTTTGTACAGGTCTTGTATAGGATCTGGTGAGTATTGGCACATTGCTATCAACTCCCCGACACGACGCTGCAGTGGCCCCCGGGCCAGCGATCGACATGTACGTCTGTCTGCTCAAGGTCGAGCATCAACCTCACCTTGCGTATACGAGATGCGACCATGTTCTTCAGCTCCCGCCTGCGGCAGGCCAATGCCGACCTGGAACAACGCTTGGCCCAGCAGACCAGCCTGCTGGCCGCCATCGAACGCAGCATGGCGGTGGTCGAGTTCGATCTCGACGGCGTGGTGCTGCGCGCCAACGACAACTTTCTCCGCACCCTGGGCTACCGCGCCGAGCAGGTCATCGGCCAGCACCACCGCCTGTTCTGCAGCCCCGACTACGCCCGCAGCGCCGGGTACAGCCAGTTGTGGGCGCGCCTGAGGGCCGGTGAATTCATTGCCGACACCTTCCAGCGCGTGGACGCCAGCGGCGCGCCGATCTGGCTGGAAGCCACCTACAACGCCGTGCGCGACGCCCAGGGGCGGGTGGTGAAAGTGGTGAAATACGCCACCGACGTGACGGGCCGCGTGCAGCGCGACAACGACGCCCAGGGGCGCCTGCACGCCATCGACCGGGCCATGGCGGTTATCGAGTTCGAGCCCGACGGCCGGGTGATCAGCGCCAATGACAACTTTCTCACCGTGACCGGCTACAGCCTGGGGGAAATCCGTGGCAAGCACCATGGCCTGTTCTGCCCGCCCGCGGTGCTCAAGGGCAAGGACTACCAGAGCTTCTGGCAGCGCCTGAACAAGGGCGAGTTCTTCAGCGGCCAATTCGAGCGCGTGGGCAAGCGCGGCCAGGTGTTGTGGCTGGAGGCCAACTACAACCCGGTATTCGACGCCAGCGGGCGGCTCGTGAAGGTGGTCAAGTTCGCCTCCGACATCACCGCGCGCATCCTCAAGCAGGCCGAAGACGGCCAGAGCGCCGCCCGTGCCTATCACATTTCCCGTGACACCCGCCGGGCGGCGGAGCAGGGCACCGAGGTGATCCACCAGGCCGCCGGGCAGATGCGCGAGATCGCCACTAACATCGACCATTCCTCGCAGATGCTCGGCCACCTGGGCCAGCGTTCCGAGCAGATCACCACCATCGTCAATACCATTCGCGGTATCGCCGACCAGACCAACCTGCTGGCCCTGAACGCTGCCATCGAGGCCGCGCGCGCCGGCGACATGGGCCGTGGCTTTGCCGTGGTGGCGGACGAAGTGCGGCAGTTGGCTGGGCGTACCAGCGGCTCCACCGCGGAGATCTCGGCGATGATCGAGCGCATCCAGCAGGAAACCCGCTCGGCCATCGCCAGCATGGACGCCACCCGCGAGCAGGCCGGTCGCAGCGTGGCCCTGGCCGACCAGGCAGGCGAGGTGATCGTGCAGATCTGCGAGGGGGCGGGCAGGGCGGTGGAGGCGGTGAGCGTGTTCGCCGGCGAACAGCCCTGATCACGACACCGCCAGCACCGGCTGCGAGTACTGCGCAAACCGTACGTTGTCGCTCTGGTCCACCAGCTTTTTCAAGCGCTCGTTGAATGCCCGGTTCACCCCATACTGCCCCCCGGATATGGTGCGGAACTGGGCGGTCAGGGAGATGCCGTTGAGGTCCATCTTGTCGACCCCGAACACCTGCAGCGGGCCCTGCAGGTTGTGCTTGAGCACGATGTCCTCGCTGATGGAGCGCCCGGCCTCGCGGATCAGCTCCAGCGCGGTGTCGATGTCGCTGTCGTAGCTGACCTGCACCGAGAAGAACGCGTAGGCGAACTGCCGCGACTGGTTGGTGACCGCTTTGATCTGCCCGAACGGCACCGAGTGCACGAAGCCCTTGCCGTCGCGCAGGCGCAGGGTGCGGATGGTCAGGCTTTCCACGGTGCCGGCGTGGCCGGAGTCGAGCACCACCCAGTCGCCGATGGCGATGGTGTCCTCGATCAGGATGAACAACCCGGTGATCACGTCCTGTACCAGTTGCTGGGAGCCGAAGCCGATGGCCAGGCCCACCACCCCGGCGCCCGCCAGCAGCGGCGCGACGTTGATGCCCAGGTTGGCCATGGTGGTGATGGCGCAGATCACCACCAGCACGATCTTGGTGGCGTTGCGCAGCATGGGCAGGATGGTCTTGACCCGGGTGCTGGGCTCGCGGCCGGCGCGCTTGCCCACTGCCGGGGTCAGCGCCTCCTGGATCGCGGTGTCGATCACCACCCACAACAGCCAGGTCACCAGCAGGATCAGGCCGATGCTGCTCAACGAGTCGCTGATGGCCCGGCCCAGGGAGTTCTGCGCGGCAAAGGTGAGGATCGACACGCCCCAGATGCGCCCCAGCAGTTCGATGAAGGCGATGGCCATGGCGATGCGCGACAGCGCGTGGGCCAGGTTGCGCAACAGTTCCAGGTAGGGCCGGCGGCTTTGCCGCGGGGCATTTTCGCCGGGCTTGAACAGGTGCTGCAGCAAGGTGCTGAGGAACACCGTGCCCACCAGCAGCAAGGTGGTCAGCAGGGCGCTTTGCAGCGCCTGCTGGCTCTCGGCCCCGGCGCCGATCAGGTGCACCATGGACACCAGGATCATCAGCAGGATAGGCAGGTACCACACCCCGGAGAAGATACGCAGCGACTCCTGCACGGCGCGGTGTTCCAGGCGTTGCTTGAGCGAACGGTCGCGGATCAGGTGGGCCACCGGGCGGCGCATGCGAATCACCAGCACGGCAAAGGCCAGGGTCGCCAGCAGGCCGCACAGCACCGCCAGGCTGGCGGTGATGTTGCCGCCCAGCTGGCGGGCGATCTGCGGGCTGTTGAGGGCATCGCCCAGGGCCGCCAGGAAGCCGATCACGAACAGCCGCCGCGGCGCGCGCTGGCGCAGGATGCGCACGGCGGTCCGGCGGTGGCCGCTGTCGAACAGCACGATCAGGCAGAGGATGATGGAACTCGACACCAGGCCGCTGCTGGTGGCGTAGGCCAGGCACAGGGCCAGGGCGCGAGCCACGGAGCCGTCGAGGTTGTGGCTGATGGTCAGGGTCAGGGGCAGGCTGATCAGCGCCGGCACGGTGAACGGCAGCAGGTAGTCCAGCAGGCCCTGCACCCGCGGGCGCTGGTGGATGAAGCGCTGGCGCGCCGCGCGCCGGGCGATCCAGCGGCCCAGCAGGCTGAGTACGGCGAAGATACCCACCCAGCACAGGGTCAGCAGGGCGAAGTCGCCGGCCAGGCTCAGGGCCGAGCGCGCCGAATGCTGGTTGACCAGGTCGCCGACTTCATCGGCGGCGCGGTCGGCGCGCAGGCGCCAGCTGTCCGCCAGGTGCCCGTCCAGGTCGAGGCTGTCCTGCACCTCGTCGATCCCCGACGACAGGGTGCTGAGCAGGCCGCCCTGCACCAGCACCTCGGGTTTCGCCGGCGCTGGGGCTGCTGGGGTGGCCGCGGTAGCGAGGTTGACACTGAGCAGCAGGCCCAGCACCCAGGGCAGAAATGTTTTGGCCTTCATGGATAGCACCCGATTTCTCCTTGCTTGCCGACAGGGGTCTTAGGAACTGATCGACAAAAGCCCTGCAAGTTCGCAAGACATTTGTGTAACCGCGGGACGCGGCCTTCGGCCGCTGCTACGGGGAAAATGCGCAAATTGCCCGTAGCAGCTGCCGCCAGGCTGCGTCCCAGGCACCGCGTAACCCCAGGACGCGGCCTGCGGCCGCTGCTACGGGGGGTAGGGGTTGCAATTTTTTTGGGGCGCCACCAAGGTAGTTCGCACATTTCCGTTCAGCGAGATAAGGCTGTCTCCCCATGTCTTCCACTTCTTCGGCAATCCAGGCGGAGCCTGGCAAGCAGGAATTCTTTTCCACCCGCGTGGCCTTTTTCATCGCCGGTTTCGCCATGTCGTCGTGGGCGCCGCTGGTGCCCCTGGCCAAGCTGCGCGCCGGCCTCGACGACGGCATGCTCGGGCTGTTGCTGCTATGCCTGGGCGCCGGCTCGATCCTGGCCATGCCGGTGGCCGGCTACCTCACCGCCCGGGTCGGCTGCCGCCGGGTGATCCTGGTGGGCAGCGCGGTGATGTGCCTGGTGATGCCGCTGCTGGCCACCGTGGCCAACCCGTGGCTGCTGATGGCGGCGATCTTCTGCTTCGGCGCCGGCATCGGCGCCCTGGACTGCGCCATGAACATCCAGGCGGTGCTGGTGGAGCGTGCCAGCGGCCGGGCGATGATGTCGGGCTTCCACGGCCTGTTCAGCGTTGGCGGCATTGCCGGGGCGGCGGGCATGACCGGCCTGCTCAGCCTGGGCCTTGAGGCGCTGCCCGCGGTGCTGTGCGTGGTGGCCTTGACCGTGCTGGCGCTGTGGGCCGCTGCCCCGCACCTGCTGACCAGCGGCAACGGCGAGCCCGGCCCGCTGCTGGCGCGGCCCCGGGGCATCGTGCTGTTCCTGGGCGTGCTGTGCTTCATCGTGTTCCAGGCCGAAGGCGCGGTGCTGGACTGGAGCGCGGTGTTCCTGGTGGGCGACCATGGCATGGACCCACGCTACGCCGGCCTCGGCTACGCGGCGTTTGCCACCACCATGACCATCGGCCGCCTGACCGGCGATGTGATCGTCACCCGCCTGGGCGGCGCCCGCGTGGTGATCGTCGGCGGCGCACTGGCGGCGGCCGGCCTGGCGTTGTCGATCCTGGCGCCGAACTGGGCGTTGGCCCTGGTCGGCTACGCGCTGGTGGGCGCCGGTTGCTCGAACATCGTGCCGGTGCTGTTCACTGCCGTCGGCCGGCAGAAGACCATGCCCCAGAGCGTCGCCATCCCGGCCATGACCTCGTTGGGCTACGCCGGCATCCTCATCGGCCCGGCGGCCATCGGCTTCATCGCCCACGCCAGCAGCCTGGCGGTGGCGCTGGGGGTGATGGTGCTGTTGCTGGCGTTCGTCGCCGCCAGTGGCCGGGCCTTGCGCACGGTGTGAACGGCGCGGGTTGCCCGGTGGTCTAGAGTAGCAACGCTCAACCACCGGGGAGTCCCGCCATGTTGCTCGAAGGTTCCTGCCACTGCGGCGCCGTCACGTTCAGCCTCGAAAGCCAGCACCCCTATCCGTACCAGCGCTGCTACTGCTCCATCTGCCGCAAGACCCAGGGCGGTGGCGGCTACGCCATCAACCTGGGCGGCGACGCCGCTTCCTTGCAGGTCAAGGGGCGCAAGCACATCAGCATCTACCATGCGCGCCTGAACCAGACCGACGTCAGCAGCGCCGAGCGGCACTTCTGCAGCCGGTGCGGCAGCGGGCTGTGGCTGTTCAGCCCGGAGTGGCCGGAGCTGATCCACCCCTTTGCCAGTGCCATCGACACACCGCTGCCGGTGCCACCGGAGCACACCCATCTGCTGCTCGATTCCAAGGCGCCGTGGGTGGAGGTGCAGGTGAAGAAGGGCGACCAGCAATTCCAGGGTTACCCACAGGAGTCGATCGCCCAGTGGCATGAGCGGTTGGGGTTGGAAAGCTGATACACGCGGGATGATGGCCATTTTGCTCCTGTCAGTTCTGTCAGTTGTGATATCGACGCGGGGGGGCGCCCAATGGAGCTCTATTCACTCTCCCTTGGATTGCAGACATGACGACTGAAACTTACAGTGGCGGCCAAGACCCGCTCTTTAGCGTTGGAAACGGGGACATCCTGCCCCATGTCGCCTATGGGGCAACCTTCGATAATGCCGTGGACGACAAGCGTATCTACGTGACCGGGCAATGGTCTTATCCCGATTATTTCTACGTTGCAGAGCATTACGACTATGGTACCCCGACGGGTCGGGAGTACTACAGTCAGGTCCCCACGGGCAGTAGTGCGTCTGGCCTGGCTTTATTCATGCAGGGTGACGGCATTGTTGTCCTGGGGGCGTTGACCCTGCCGGGGCGCCAGGGTTATTTCCCGTTTATGAGCAAGGTGACCCGCCAGCTTCAATTGGTGCCGACGTTTGGCAACCCTGCGACGCCGGGCTATGCCATTCTCGGCCCGGAGTCAGGGCTGGAGGGGCTGGAAACCCTCGATCAACTGACCGCTCGGGTCACGCCGCGGGGCATCTATATTCTTGCCGGCGGCGAAGGCGCTCGTCCCAACAGGCTGATCAGCCTGGACCTGCAGGGGCGGCTCGACACGGCATTCAATGGTTCCGGGGTCCTGGCCATCACTGGCCAGGCAAACCACGACCTGCATCTGCGTGCGCTGGAGGTCCCGGAGCCTTACGATCGTCTCATCGTGGCCGGGGATGAAACCGCGGCAGGCGCTGCACGAGCCACAGGTGTGTTCGCCGGCGTAACGCTTGCCGGCGTGTTGGACCAGGGCTTCGGCGCCGGCGGCTTTGTTCGCCACGCTATTCCTCAGGCCAGTGCCGCGGTATCCGGAAGCTTGCTCAAACATCAGTTGAAATGGGCCGTGGTTGGCTTGGGCAAGGCACTGTCCGATACCCAGCATTCCTCCCTGTTGATAAGCGTGAACCAGGATGGCAGTAACGACACCGATCTCAACCAGGGCGAGCCTTTGCTCTTGGAGGATGGCCTCGGCGACCTGACCTGGTTGCATGGTGCACAGGACCCTATCAGCGGCGTCATTGTCGCGGGTGTGCGGCACAACCCAGCGAATGCAGCTCAGACCTGGCCTGCATTCGGCCGTATTGGCGCGAACGGTGCCTTAGATCCAACGTTTGGCGAGGGGGGCGTAGTGACTGTACGGGATGTGGGGTTCAACCCCAACACCAACAAAGTGCAGGCCATGTTCGTGGCGACCGCGAATCGTCTGGTCGTGACAGGTTTTGCCTCCCGGTCGGGGACCAAATCCTTCATGCGCGGGTATCTGTTGCGCTAGGCGCTCAGCACGTGGCCGCCTGCCGCCACTGCCGCGGGCTCATCCCGAACCAGCGCTTGAAGGCGCGGGAGAACGCGCTGGTTTCCGAGTAGCCCAACAGCGGCGCCAGGTCGCTGATCGACAGGCTGGCCTGGCGCAGGTACTGGCGGGCCAGCAGCTGGCGAGTTTCGTCAATCAGCTGGCTGAAGCTGATGCCGCGCTCGCGCAGCCGGCGTTGCAGGCCCGAATCGGTGAGTTCCAGCTGTTCGGCAATCAGTTCCAGCACCGGTTCGCCCTGGTGCAACACCGCGCGAATGGCCTGGCGGGCCTGGTCCAGCAGGTCCGGGCCGGCATCGGCGTCGCCCAGCTGGCGGATGGCATCCATCACCAGCATCAGCAGCACCGGGTCATGGCCGGGCATGGGCTTGCCCTGCAGGTCCTGCTTGGGAATCAGGATGGCGTTGCACGGTTGGTCAAAGCGTACCGGCGCGTCGAACACCGCGCGGTGCTCCTGCCAGTCCATGGGCCGTGCGTGCTCGAACTGCACCTCGCGCGGCGCCCAGTGCTGCCCCAGCACGTGGCGCACCAGGTTCATGGCCATGCCCATGGTCAGCTCGGCGTCCTGGCGCTTTTCGAGGATGGCGCCGTGGCGCACCTGATAGTCGAAACGGTAACACTCGCCCTGGTCCACCAGCTGGATCAGGGTGCTGTGCTGGTGGAAGGGGAAGGCCTGGGCGAAGTTGACCAGCGCCTCTTCCAGGGTGGCCGAACACAGGCCCACGTAGCCCAGCAGCCCCAGGGCCTGGGGCTTGAACTGCTCGCCGTAGCGCAGGCCGAAATTATCGCAGCCGGTCTGCCGTGCGGCTTCTTCCAGCACCTGGCAATAGTTGGGCAGCGCCAGGCTCAGCGTGGGGTGGCGTAGCTGTTCAGCGTCGATGCCGGCATGGCCGAACACCCGGTCCAGGTCGCCGCCGTGGTGGGTGATGAACTGGTCCAGGCCGTTGGCCGCCGCCGACAACACCCCACGGTTGTTCGCCCGGGAGCCTGGGTGCGCGGCGGGGGAGAACAGCGAAGGGGGCATGGCGGTTACCTTGTCAGCGGGGGCATCATGAAAAAACTTCAAGCAAGAGTTGTTCCGGGTTCATGTTTCCGGCGGTGTAGAGGCCTGAACGGCCGATAAGCTGCAATCACCGGCCCCCTGACTGGGAATTCCGGTAACCCTGTGGGAGCGGGCTCTGCCCGCGAAGGTTGCACTGCAGGCTTTCTGACGGACCGTGGTGTGTTCTTCGCGGGCAGAGCCCGCTCCCACGGTACGCCGAGGGCCGTTGTGGTGCGTCGGCCGCAGGCCATGCCCCGCCATTGCGCACCCTTCGCCAAACTTGACCGCAGGGCACAAAAGCCGGTTTTACCGGTCAAGTCTTGTAAGCAAATGCTTCGATATGCTGGGCCCCAGGCATCCTCTCGAAGGTACGACACAATGAGCAGCACGCAACTCAAACCGACATTGGGCACCCTCCATCTGTGGGGCATCGCCGTGGGCCTGGTGATTTCCGGCGAGTACTTCGGCTGGAGCTACGGCTGGGGCACCGCCGGCACCCTGGGCTTCCTGGTGACCACGCTGATGGTGGCGGTGATGTATACCTGCTTCATCTTCAGCTTCACCGAACTGACCACCGCTATCCCCAACGCTGGCGGCCCGTTCGCCTACAGCCTGCGCGCCTTTGGCGTGGGCGGCGGGATGATCGCCGGCCTGGCCACCCTGATCGAGTTCGTGTTCGCGCCACCGGCCATCGCCATGGCCATCGGCGCCTACCTGAACGTGCAGTTCCCGGGGCTGGACCCCAAGTGGGCCGCCGCCGGCGCCTACCTGGTGTTCATGGGCCTGAACATTATCGGCGTCAACATCGCCGCCACCTTCGAACTGGTGGTCACGGTGCTGGCGGTGCTGGAACTGCTGGTGTTCATGGGCGTGGTAGCGCCGGGCTTCAGCTTCAGCAACTTCGTGCTGGGCGGCTGGGCCGGCAGTGACACCTTCAGCCTGGGCGCGCTGTCCGGCGTGTTCGCGGCCATTCCGTTCGCCATCTGGTTCTTCCTTGCCATCGAAGGCGCGGCCATGGCCGCCGAAGAAGCCAAGGACCCGAAGAAGACCATCCCGCGTGCCTACATCACCGGCATCCTCACCCTGGTGGTGCTGGCCATCGGCACCATGGTCTTTGCCGGCGGCGTGGGCGACTGGAAGGCCCTGTCCAACCTCAACGACCCGTTGCCACAGGCCATGAAGACCGTGGTGGGCAACAACTCCAACTGGATGCACATGCTGGTGTGGATCGGCCTGTTCGGCCTGGTGGCCAGCTTCCACGGCATCATCATGGGCTATTCGCGGCAGTTCTTCGCCCTGGCCCGTGCCGGCTTCCTGCCGGCCGGCCTGGCCAAGCTGTCGCGCTTCCAGACCCCGCACCGCGCCATCCTCGCCGGCGGCGTGATCGGCATCGCGGCCATCTTCAGCGACGGCCTGGTGAACCTGCAGGGCATGAGCCTGACCGCGGCGATGATCACCATGTCGGTGTTCGGCGCTATCGTGATGTACATCATCAGCCTGCTGAGCCTGTTCCGCCTGCGCAAGATCGAACCGAACCTGGAACGCAGCTTCCGCGCCCCGGGCTATCCTGTGGTGCCGGGCATCGCCCTGGTGCTGGCCGTGGTCTGCCTGATCGCCATGGTCTGGTTCAACGGCCAGATCGCCTGCGTGTTCGCCGGCCTGATGATTGCAGGTGCGGTATTCTGCAAGGTCGTGCTGGGCCGCGGCGCCGCCCGTGTCGCCCTGGCCGGCAACGCTTGAGAAAGGAGTCCTGAAATGAGTGGTTTCGTGCATACCGTGGGTGGCCTGGCCTGGCGTTTCGACAGCCTCAAGGAGCTGATGGCCAAGGCCAGCCCGGCCCGCTCTGGTGACTACCTGGCTGAAGTCGCCGCCGGCAGCGATGCCGAGCGCGCTGCGGCGCAGATGGCCCTGGCGGACGTGCCGCTCAAGCACTTCCTCAACGAAGCGCTGATCCCTTACGAAAGCGATGAAGTGACCCGGCTGATCCTCGACAGCCACGACGCTGCAGCCTTCGCCCCGGTCAGCCACCTGACCGTGGGCGGCCTGCGCGACTGGCTGCTGGGCGACGAGGCCGATGAAGCCACGCTGCGCGCCCTGGCCCCGGGCCTTACCCCGGAGATGGCCGCGGCGGTGTCGAAGATCATGCGCGTGCAGGACCTGGTGCTGGTGGCGCAGAAGATCCGCGTGGTCACTCGATTCCGCAACACCGTAGGCCTGCGCGGGCGGCTGTCCACGCGGCTGCAGCCTAATCACCCCACCGACGACCCCGCCGGCATCGCCGCCAGCGTGCTCGATGGCCTGTTGTACGGCAACGGCGACGCCATGATCGGCATCAACCCGGCCACCGACAGCCTCAGCGCCATCAGCGACCTGCTGCGCATGCTCGACGGCGTCATCCAGCGCTACGAGATTCCCACCCAGTCGTGCGTGCTCACCCACGTCACCTCGTCCATCGCCGCCATCGAACGCGGCGTGCCGCTGGACCTGGTGTTCCAGTCCATCGCCGGCACCGAGGCGGCCAACGCCAGCTTCGGCATCAGCCTGGAACTGCTGCGCGAAGGCTACGAGGCTGGCCTGAGCCTGAAGCGTGGCACCGTCGGCCAGAACCTCATGTATTTCGAGACCGGGCAGGGCAGCGCGCTGTCGGCCAATGCCCACCACGGCGTCGACCAGCAGACCTGCGAGACCCGCGCCTACGCCGTGGCCCGGCATTTCAAGCCGTTCCTGGTCAACACCGTGGTCGGCTTCATCGGCCCCGAGTACTTGTACAACGGCAAGCAGATCATCCGCGCCGGCCTGGAAGACCACTTCTGCGGCAAGCTGCTGGGCGTGCCCATGGGCTGCGATATCTGCTACACCAACCACGCCGAAGCCGACCAGGATGACATGGACATGCTGCTGACCCTGCTGGGCGTGGCCGGCATCAACTTCATCATGGGCATCCCCGGCTCCGACGACATCATGCTCAACTACCAGACCACCTCGTTCCACGACGCCCTGTATGCGCGCAAGACCCTGGGCCTGCGCCCGGCGCCAGAGTACGAGGAATGGTTGGCGCGCATGCAGATCATGACCCAGGGCGACGGCACGCTGCAGCTGGGAAAGGGCCTGCCGCCGGCGTTCCGCCAGGCGCTGGCACAGTTGAAGTGAGGGCAAGCCATGAGCGATGACCGCAAGCAACCGGCCCAGGCCGACCCCTGGCAGCAACTGCGCAGCCTGACCTCGGCACGCATCGCCCTGGGCCGCGCCGGCACCAGCCTGCCCACCGCTGCGCAGCTGGATTTCCAGTACGCCCACGCCCAGGCCCGGGACGCAGTGCACACGCCGTTCGACCGTGAGCTGCTGGCCGCCAGCCTCAATGGCCAGGCGCTGCTGCTGCACAGCGCCGCCAGCGACCGCCACGTCTATCTGCAACGCCCGGACCTGGGGCGGCGGCTGGACAGTGCCTCGGCCAGGCTGCTGGACGAACACCGCCAGCTCAACCCCGACGGCTATGACCTGGCCGTGGTGATCGCCGACGGCCTGTCGTCACTGGCGGTACGCCGGCATAGCGTGCTGATGCTGCAGTTCATCGACGAAATGGCCGCTGCCGAAGGCTGGCGCCAGGCGCCGGTGAGCCTGGTGGAGCAGGGGCGGGTGGCGGTGGCCGACGAGATTGGCGAACGCCTGGGCGCGCGGATGGTGGTGATCCTGATCGGCGAACGGCCGGGCCTGAGCTCGCCCGACAGCCTGGGGCTGTACTTCACCTACGCGCCGCGGGTCGGGCTTAACGACGCGGCGCGCAACTGCATCTCCAACGTGCGGCTGGAGGGCATGAGCTACGCCATGGCGGCGCACAAGCTGTTGTACCTGATGCGCGAGGCGTGGCGGCGGCAGCTGTCGGGAGTGAACCTCAAGGATGAGGCGGTGGTGCCGGTGGTGGAGGGGCAAGCCGGGCCGGGGAATTTCCTGCTGCGCTGATGACGGTAGGGCGGCCATCGCGACCAAGGTCGGCTCCTACCCCGGTAGGAGCCGACCTTGGTCGCGATAAGGGCAACGCGGTCTACCGACTGTAGCGCCGCACCACGCTGGTGTTGGCCAGGATATGCCCCTTGATTCGCGCCAGCAGGTCATCACGGGTCAACCCGGCCGGCAGCGCATCCGCCGCCAGGTCCAGCGCATAAATCTGGATCACGTAGTGATGCGGGTTTTCCCCTACCGGCGGGCACGGTCCGCTGTAGGTGGCCAGGCCCTTGCTGTTGCTGCCGCCCACGCCTTCGATCTTGCCCTTGAGGCTGGCATCGGCACCCACCTCATGGGTGCTGGCCTTGATGCCATAGTGCACCCAGTGGTCCACCCCCAGGCCTTTCTGGCCGTCAGGGTCGTGAATGGTCACGGCGAAGCTTTGCGTGCCCTGGGGCGCATTACTCCAGCTCAGCGCCGGCGAGACGTTCTCACCGCCGCAGTCCCCGGTGTTGCCGGCATTGGCCTGGCGCAGCAGGGCGTTGTCGTCGCCATCCGGGGTCCTGAGCGTGAACGGCGCGGCCTGGGCCAGCAGGGGCAGGCACAGACAGGCGGCAAGGGCAATCGAGCGTGGCAACATGGAACCTCTCCTTTTATCCCGTTGCCAGCCAGTCTAGTCGGCCTGGGCGAAAGCCTTGAGCGAATCGCCGGCCAGGCGGTAGCGAATCCACTCCGGCTGGGCGGCGGCGCCAATCGATTCGTAGAACTTGATCGCCGGCTCATTCCAGTCCAGCACGCTCCATTCCAGGCGGCCACAGCCGCTGTCGTGGGCAATCTGCGCCAGGTGCTTGAGCAGCGCTTTGCCGGCGCCCACGCCGCGATGTTTCGACGACACGTACAGGTCTTCCAGGTAAATGCCCTTGCGGCCCAGCCAGGTGGAGTAGCTGAGGAAGTACAGGGCAAAGCCGACTGGCTCGTCGTCCAGCGAGCACACCAGGGCGCGGGCGTAGCCTTCGGGGTCTTCGAGGCTGCGGCGGATATCGTCGACGTTGGCGACGACCTCGTGCTCGGCTTTTTCGTAGATGGCCAGTTCAGTGATGAAGCCCAGGATCAGTTCGGCATCGGCGGGGGTGGCGGGGCGGATGTGCAGGGGCAAGGGGGCATTCCTTGAGGGCTATTAAAGGCTGACATTGTGCCTGACTGTGCGAGGGCAGCGCATCACGCCATCACGCCATCACGCCTTCGAGCCATCACGCCGGCCGCCCTTGATCTTGATCCCGTGCGGCCTTTGATCTTGATTGTGTGCCCCATAAAGCGCCAGGGCCGACTGGAGGCGGCGGCCAAGCGGTCCCTGGCGTAGCCGGGGAAGACGGAACCGGAGGCGCTTCTATTCCGGGCCGTCGGCCGCTTGGGCGACGCCGGAGGGAGGGGACCCGCAGCGAAGCGTAGGGACCAAGCAGGGGCAAGCCTTTTTTGCTTACTTTTTGTGGCGTTTCGGTACGTGTCAATGTACCTGTCGCCTAATTCCTGCCTCAACTCACGATAGCAACCCCGGCATCAGGCCGCTCCGGGTTCAAATACACCGCCTCGGCAAGCTGCCAATTACGCGTGTTCCGGCTCCACCGAACCGGGTTCCTTTCCCGGGCAGCTGCATACAACCTATCTCGGGCCTCCAGTAATTTGGGGGCCAAGCCTTCGTGACGCTCGTTCGGTGTTACGTACTTCAGGCCGCTATGGCGGTGTTCCTCGTTGTACCATTCAACAAATTTCTGCACCCACAGCCTCGCTTCAAGCAAGCTGTCAAAGGGACGTTCAGGCCATTGCGGGCAGTATTTGGCCGTGCGGAAAAGCGTCTCCGCATAGGCATTGTCATTGCTCACCCGCGGACGGCTGAACGAAGGCTCGACACCTAGTGAAATCATGCTCTCGCGCAGCAACGAGCCCTTCATCACATGGCCGTTGTCCGAGTGCAGCACCAGCGCTCGACCGGCCGTACGCTCGCGTAAACAGCCCTTTTCCAGCAAGACACAGGCATGTTCCGCACATTCGGATTCGTGCACTTCATTGGCCACCAGCTTGCGGCTGTAGATGTCCTTGACCATGTACCAGTAGAAAAAACGACCCTTCACCGTGCTCGGCAACCAGGTGATATCCCAGCACCAGACCTGGTTGGGGCCATCCGCCCGATGCGTGGTCAAGATGCGACGCTTGGGGGCCTTTGCACGGCCGCGTCGCGTGAGCTGGTTGTGCGCTTTCAATACTCGGTAAAACGTCGACTCCGAGGCCAGGTAAATCCCTTCGTCCGCCAGCTTTGGCACAATCTGATGCGGCGTCAGGCTCGAATAACCCGGCTGGTTGGCCGCGTCCATCACAGCCTGGCGCTCGGCTTCGCTGAGCTTGTTCGGCGGCGGTTTGCGCGGGACTGTCTGACGCTTGTCGGCGTCGCTGTGACGCCAACGCTGCACGGTCCGAAGGCACAATCCCAGCTCGTTGCAAGCACGAAACCGGCGTGCGCCGGCGTCGACGGCAGCAGCGATCAATACCAGAGCCTGCATGCGATCGGGGGCGCTGATCAGCCTTCCTTGTCCTTGCCCCAGATCGCATTGGCTTTTTTTCTGAGTTCCAGCAAAGCCTCCGCCTCCTTGCGACCGGCATCAGAGCGCGATAATTGTCGCTCCAACTCCTTGATTCGCCGTGAATCGGCAGTCTGCTTTTTGCTGGGTTGAACATCGAGCGCCGCGTTGGCGTTCTGACAGGCCAGGCGCCATTGCTGGATCTGCTCGGGAAAAATACCCTTGATCCGGCAGTACTGGGAAAGCTCGACCTCGCTCAGCGGCGCGGTCTCCATGACAGCGTTGAACTTGTCAGCGCTGGACCATTGATCGCTGGTCTTGTTGTTTCCAGGAACGATCAACCCTTTATCTCTAGCCATTTGTCTCCAGTTCCTAAGCGACTGTGGAGTGACGCCGATTGCGACGGCGAGCTCTGCCACGGAGCGGTTCAGGGGCGGCATCATTTGCTGAACCGCCCAGTCTCTGAAGTCATTGTCATAACGCTTCGTCATTGCCTTGCACCTTCGCCCCCTTGGATGATTGAGTCAATCAACAAAGGTGACAGGTAGGCTGACACGGGGGGGTTTGACAAAAAGTGAGCCGCCGTAAGGGCGGAAAGGTGATTCTGCATCACCCTTGATATTGGATATGTGCATGGCTTTCGAATGTCGCTTCTGAGGGATTCGAACATATCCATTTTCGCGGGGCGACCACCGACCGTTTCGGCCTTACGCCGACTCACTTTTTGGCAGTCGCCCCCCGTGTCAGCCTACCTGTCACCTTTGTTGATTGACTCAATCATCCAAGGGGGCGAAGGTGCAAGGCAATGACGAAGCGTTATGACAATGACTTCAGAGACTGGGCGGTTCAGCAAATGATGCCGCCCCTGAACCGCTCCGTGGCAGAGCTCGCCGTCGCAATCGGCGTCACTCCACAGTCGCTTAGGAACTGGAGACAAATGGCTAGAGATAAAGGGTTGATCGTTCCTGGAAACAACAAGACCAGCGATCAATGGTCCAGCGCTGACAAGTTCAACGCTGTCATGGAGACCGCGCCGCTGAGCGAGGTCGAGCTTTCCCAGTACTGCCGGATCAAGGGTATTTTTCCCGAGCAGATCCAGCAATGGCGCCTGGCCTGTCAGAACGCCAACGCGGCGCTCGATGTTCAACCCAGCAAAAAGCAGACTGCCGATTCACGGCGAATCAAGGAGTTGGAGCGACAATTATCGCGCTCTGATGCCGGTCGCAAGGAGGCGGAGGCTTTGCTGGAACTCAGAAAAAAAGCCAATGCGATCTGGGGCAAGGACAAGGAAGGCTGATCAGCGCCCCCGATCGCATGCAGGCTCTGGTATTGATCGCTGCTGCCGTCGACGCCGGCGCACGCCGGTTTCGTGCTTGCAACGAGCTGGGATTGTGCCTTCGGACCGTGCAGCGTTGGCGTCACAGCGACGCCGACAAGCGTCAGACAGTCCCGCGCAAACCGCCGCCGAACAAGCTCAGCGAAGCCGAGCGCCAGGCTGTGATGGACGCGGCCAACCAGCCGGGTTATTCGAGCCTGACGCCGCATCAGATTGTGCCAAAGCTGGCGGACGAAGGGATTTACCTGGCCTCGGAGTCGACGTTTTACCGAGTATTGAAAGCGCACAACCAGCTCACGCGACGCGGCCGTGCAAAGGCCCCCAAGCGTCGCATCTTGACCACGCATCGGGCGGATGGCCCCAACCAGGTCTGGTGCTGGGATATCACCTGGTTGCCGAGCACGGTGAAGGGTCGTTTTTTCTACTGGTACATGGTCAAGGACATCTACAGCCGCAAGCTGGTGGCCAATGAAGTGCACGAATCCGAATGTGCGGAACATGCCTGTGTCTTGCTGGAAAAGGGCTGTTTACGCGAGCGTACGGCCGGTCGAGCGCTGGTGCTGCACTCGGACAACGGCCATGTGATGAAGGGCTCGTTGCTGCGCGAGAGCATGATTTCACTAGGTGTCGAGCCTTCGTTCAGCCGTCCGCGGGTGAGCAATGACAATGCCTATGCGGAGACGCTTTTCCGCACGGCCAAATACTGCCCGCAATGGCCTGAACGTCCCTTTGACAGCTTGCTTGAAGCGAGGCTGTGGGTGCAGAAATTTGTTGAATGGTACAACGAGGAACACCGCCATAGCGGCCTGAAGTACGTAACACCGAACGAGCGTCACGAAGGCTTGGCCCCCAAATTACTGGAGGCCCGAGATAGGTTGTATGCAGCTGCCCGGGAGAGGAACCCGGTTCGGTGGAGCCGGAACACGCGTAATTGGCAGCTTGCCGAGGCGGTGTATTTGAACCCGGAGCGGCCTGATGCCGGGGTTGCTATCGTGAGTTGAGGCAGGAGTTAGGCGACAGGTACATTGACACGTACCGGTCGCCCCAAAAAGTAAGCAAAAAGGGCTTGCCCCTGCTTGGGCCCTCCGCTGCGCTACGGGTCCCCTCCTTCCGGCGCCGCTCAACGGGCAGACGGCACCCGCTATAGAAGCCTGCGGGTTACCGTCTCTTCGGCCTGCGGCCTCGGCCCTTCGGGCAGCCCGTTGAGCGACGCCTCCAGTCGGCCCGGGCGCTTTACGGGGCATACAATCAAGATCAAAAGCAAAATCAAAAGCCAGATCAACAGCAGATCACAAGCCTGCTGGGTGGTGTACGAAGATGTTTGTTCTGTCATCAATTTGTCATTGATTTGCCATATAAATTTCCCAGCCAAGGATGGCAAATGGCCTGCCGACGAACTGCATTCAAGTCCTCGGCAACGCCGCCGATGCGTGGCATGAAGCATCGTTTTTTACTGCATGAAGAAAGGGACGTCTTCGACACCGCGCACCCTTGGCGCGGTGGTTTATCCCTGTCATGAGTACCTCTCGATGGTCGTGCGCAAATCCCTGAAAGCCCAAATGCTCACCCTGATCGGCGGCAGCCTGCTGGCCATGCTGCTGATCGCATTGTCCTGCTTTCACTTGTTGGCCAATGGTGTGAAGGACTATCACCAGCTGATCGAAGGCCCGTTGCGCACCTCGCAACTGATTGATGAGGCCAACCTGCAATTCAAGATCCAGGTCCAGGAATGGAAAGACGTGTTGCTGCGCGGCAAGCAACCTGCGGACCTGGCCAAGTACTGGGGCCAGTTCGAAGACCGCCAGCGTGACGTGCAGGAAATCCTTGGCCGCCTGGTGGCCCAGCCGGGCATCGATGCCAACCTGAAAGCCGATATCCAGGGCCTGCGTGACAAGCATCGGGCGCTGGAGCAGGACTACCAGCGTGGCCGGGATGCCTTCGTGGCTGCGGGCGCCGACCCGGCCGCCGGCGATGCCGCAGTGAAGGGCGTGGACCGCGCCGTGAGCGAGCAGATGAGCGCGCTGGTGAGCCAGATCCGCAAGGCCGGCGAGCAGCAGGCTGCGGCCATTCGTGACTCGGCCGACACCACGGTGTGGGGCGGCCTGCTGGTGCTGGTGGTGTCCGGGCTGTTGATCGGCCTGCTGAGCCTGGTGCTGGTCAGCCGCTACCTGGTGGTGCCTATCCAGCAGCTGATCGAGTACGTGGCCGACCTCAGCCGCGGCCAGTTCAACCAGCGCGTGGACAGCCATCGCCAGGATGAACTGGGCCGCCTGGCCGTGGCAGCCAATACCCTGCGCGACTTCCTCGCCGAGACCTTCACCGGCCTCAAGCGCAACGCCGGTGACCTGGACGGCGCCAGCGCCGACCTGCACGGCATTGCCGGGCAGATGTCGCAAGGCACCCACGACCAGTTCAACCGCACCGACCAGGTGGCTACGGCCATGACCGAAATGTCCGCCACCGCCCAGGAAGTGGCGCGCCACGCCGTGGACGCGGCCCAGGCGGCCGACCAGGCCGATGCCTCCGCGCACCGGGGTGAGCAGGTGATGCGCGCCACCATCGAGACCATCACTCACATGCGCGGCGAGATCACCACCACCGCCCAGGTCATCGGCAACCTGGAAAACGACAGCGCACGCATCGGCAAGGTGCTGGAAGTGATTCGCGGCATCGCCGAGCAGACCAACCTGCTGGCCCTCAACGCCGCCATCGAGGCGGCCCGCGCTGGTGAGGCAGGGCGTGGCTTTGCCGTGGTCGCCGACGAGGTCCGCAGCCTGGCCCAGCGCACGGCGGCGTCGATCATTGAGATCAACCAGATCATCAACGCCGTGCAGGCCGGTGCCAGCGACGCGGTGAAAGCGATCCAGAGCGGCCAGGCGCGCAGCGAGGAGGGCGTGGCCCAGGTGACCCAGGCCGGTGACATGCTGCGCCAGATCACCTCGGCGGTGGAGGCGATCCGCGACATGAACCGGCAGATCGCCACGGCGGCCGAGGAGCAGACCTCGGTGGCCGAGGACATCTCGCGCAACCTCACCGACATCACCGAGATCGCCAGCACCAACCAGGGCAACGTGCAGCGCACCGAAGTGGCCAGCCGGCGGCTGCACGACCTGTCGCGTCAACTCAACGAGGTAACCGCACGCCTTACGGCGCAGCGGTAAGCTACAAGCTACAAGCTACAAGCTGATGTGTGCTGTTCTTCTTGCCGCTTTTAACTTGCAGCTTGCAGCTCCCGCAGGGCCTGCCACAGGCGCTCGTCGTTGAAGTCCTCGATCACCAGGTGCGCGCCGGCCGCCAGCAGGGTCTCGCGGCTCTGGCTGGTGGTCAGGGCCACGGTGAAAATGCCGGCCTTGACCGCTGCGGTCAGGCCCGGCACCGAGTCCTCGAAGGCAATCGCCTCGCTGGCGCGGGCGCCCAGGCGTTCCAGGCCGGTGAGGTAGGGCAGTGGGTCGGGCTTGGCCCGTGGCAGCTCTTCGGCCACCACCACGCTGTGGAAGCGCGGCGCAATGCCCAGCGCGCCCAGCATGTGGTCGGCGTTGGCGCGCGGGGCGTTGGTGACCACCACCTTGCCGATGCCCTGGGCTTCGGCGAAGTCCAGCAGGCGCGGCAGGCCGGCCAGCGGGGCCAGTTGCGGCGACAGCTCGCGGAAGCGCGCTTCCTTGCGGTCGGCGAACAGCTGGTGCTCGGCCACCGAGCGCTCCGGGAACAGGTTGCGGCACATGTTCGGGTTGGCCTGTCCGCTGCAGTGCTTGACGAAGTCTTCCTCGGTAAAGTCGCGGCCTTCTTCGGCCAGCAATTGCTGGATGGCCAGCAGGTGCAGCTTGTCGGTGTCAGTCAGGGTGCCATCAAGGTCAAACAGCAAGGCGGTGAGCATCGCGATATCCATTCAGGGTGGCTGAAAGCTTTAAGCGCGTAATCCTATCAGGTGATTACCCTAACGTCAGGGCGAAGGCGGCCGATAAAACCTTGTCACCGATCAGTTTGTGGTGATGTTAATTCGCTATTATGTGACGACCGTTCGTTGCCTGACCGGCCCTGCAGGAGTTACACATGCTTCAACACGCTTACGCCCAGCCATCGGCGGCTTCGCGGCTGGACCCCATCAGTGGCCTGCCCAATCGCGAACAGTTCGCCATCGATCTGGGCGTATTGGCCAGCCAGCACCCGGGCGAGGCACGCACCCTGGTGTTGATCGATGCGCTGGACATGCACTGGGCCCATGACATGACCCTGGCCATGGGCCTGGCGCCGTTCGAGGGCATCATCCGCTGCATTTCCGCGCGGTTGAACCAGCAACTGGACGGTGTGGCACGTTTGTACCATATCGGCGTCAAGCGCTTCGCCTTCGTGATCAGCGCCGGCCTGGATGACTTCCCGGCGTTCATCGAAGGCCTGGTGGACACCCTGCGCCAGCCGGCCCTGCTCGACACCGTGCCGATCCACCCCACAGTGCGCGCCGGCAGCGTCGACTTCGCGCTGGAGGCCGAGGCCCTGCGCGACGTGCTGCGCAAGGCCATGTACGCCACTGAGCTGGCGGTGCTGGCAGGCCAGCGCTGGGCGGCGTATGACCCGGTGCGCGACGCCGAGTACCGGCGCAGCTTCTACCTGGCCGCCGACATCACCGAGGCCATGGCCGACGGGCAGTTGAGCCTGCACTTCCAGCCGCGCTTCGCCATTGGCGACGGCGCCCAGGTCAGCGCCGAGGTGCTGCTGCGCTGGCAGCACCCGCGCCTGGGACGGGTGTCGCCGGCCGAGTTCATTCCGGTGCTGGAACGCAACGGCATGATCCACGAGGTCACCCGCTGGGTCATCGACACGGCCCTGGGCAAGCTTGCCCAGTGGCGCGGCCAGACGCTGAGCCAGCTGTCCATCAACCTGTCGCCCATGGACTTCGACGGCCACGATGTCAGCGGCACCCTGCGCCGGCTGTGCCAGCAGCACGGCATCGACCCGCAGCGGGTGGAAGTGGAGATCACCGAGGGCGAATGGCTGCGCTCCAACCCCAAGGTGCTGGGCGAGTTGGCGCAGATTCGCGGGCTGGGCATGGACGTGGCCATCGACGATTTCGGCTCGGGCTACAGCAACTTTTCGTACCTGCACGAGATTCCCGCCAACGTGGTCAAGCTCGACCGTTCCATGGTGACCGGCATCGAGGACAACCCGCGCTACCAGAAGATCGCCCGTTCGATTCTCAAGCTGGCCAGCGAACTGGGCTACCGCACGGTGGCCGAGGGCGTGGAGACGTTCCGCTGCCTGCAACTGGTGCGTGAATACGGTTGCGACGAGGCCCAGGGGTATTTCTTCGCCCGGCCGATGGACGAGGCGCAGTTCCTGGCGTGGAGCGAGTGCGGCGAGTTTCCGCTGGCGTATTGAGGGCAGGCACGGCCCCCGTAGCAGCGGCCGTCTTGTGGGAGCTGGCTTGCCAGCGAGCTTTTATGGCCCCAACAGCTCGCTGGCAAGCCAGCTCCCACAGGATGTAGTCAACGCCGCAAGTAGGCCGCGAAGTCGATCTCGCCAGCGCTGAGAATCGCCTGCACCCGATTGTGCACGTTGAGCTTGCGCAGGATCGCCGACACATGGGCCTTCACCGTGGTCTCGGCGATTTCCAGGTGCCAGGCGATCTGCTTGTTCGACTCGCCCTTGGTCATGCGCTCCAGCACCTGCAACTGCTTGCGGGTCAGCGCCTCCAATAATGCCACCGACAACCCCGGCGTCGGCGTGCCGGCCTGCACCGGTCGGCCGGCGCCGCTGCGGATAATGTCCGCCGGCAGGTACACGTCGCCCTCCAGCACCTGGGTCAGGGCGCTGGTCATCTGCGCCCGCGGCGAGGACTTGGTGATGAAGCCGGCGGCGCCGTAGGTGATGGCCTGCAGCACCACCTGCTTGTCCTGTTCGGCGGACACCACCACCACCGGGATGGTCGGCGCCTCGTTGCGCAGGTTGAGCAGGCCGCCCAGGCCGTGCATGCCCGGCATGTTCAGGTCCAGCAGGATCAGGTCCAGGTCATCGTGCCGCTGGGTCAATTGCAGGGTGCTGTCCAGGTCGGCGGTTTCCAGTACTTCGCAGCCCTCGAAGGCGTCGAGCAGCACGCGGGCCATGGCTTCGCGGAACAACGGGTGGTCGTCGGCAATCAGGAATCGGTACATGGGCGTCGGCTGTTCTTGTTGTGGGCAAAGGGCCTGGAACAGGGTATCACAGGGCGTGCAGAAGCTTGCCGCGGTGGCCGGGCGGCGGGGTGTCGGCGTGGGCAACGTTGGCGAGGAGGCAACCGAACGCCAGGCCGAGCGCGGCTTGGCAGAGCAGGGGGGCAAGGAAGCGAATCATGGCGGCGATGCTCTTTCTAGTTATGGGGGCATTACAGGGCGCATCGCAGGCTTTGCAAATGCTCCTTTGGGCCTGCCGAACCAGTACCAAAGTAGTAGGCGGGCAGGGCTGGCCAGGCTGCGCATTGGCCCGGCAATGCATTACCCTGACGCCAACTGTCCCTGCCAGAAGAACAGACATGAGCCCTGCCATCAGCCAGCTGCGCAAATTCGTCTCCCCGGAAATCATCTTCGGCGCCGGTTGCCGCCATCACGTTGCCAACTACGCGAAGAACTTCGGTGCCCGCAAGGTGCTGCTGGTCAGCGACCCGGGGGTGGTGGCGGCCGGCTGGGTCGCCGACGTCGAGGCCAGCCTGGCCGGCGAGGGCATCGACTACTGCCTGTACAGCACGGTGTCGCCCAACCCACGGGTGGAAGAGGTGATGCTGGGCGCCGAACGCTACCGCGCCGAGCACTGCGACGTGATTGTCGCGGTGGGCGGCGGCAGCCCCATGGACTGCGCCAAGGCCATCGGCATCGTCGTCGCCCATGACCGCCACATCCTCGAGTTCGAGGGCGTGGATACCCTGCGCGTGCCCAGCCCGCCGCTGATCCTGATCCCCACCACCGCCGGCACCTCGGCGGACGTCTCGCAGTTCGTCATCCTCTCCAACCAGGAGCGGCGCATGAAGATCTCCATCGTCAGCAAGGGCGCGGTGCCCGACGTGGCGCTGATCGACCCCGAGACTACCCTGAGCATGGACCCCTTCCTGTCCGCCTGCACCGGCATTGACGCGCTGGTGCACGCCATCGAAGCCTTCGTGTCCACCGGCCACGGGCCGCTCACCGATCCCCATGCCCTGGAAGCCATCCGCCTGATCAACGGCCACCTGGTGCAGATGATCGCCAACCCCCACGACCTGGCCCTGCGCGAAAAGGTCATGCTGGGCAGCATGCAGGCCGGGCTGGCGTTCTCCAACGCCATCCTTGGCGCGGTGCACGCCATGTCCCACAGCCTGGGCGGCTTTCTCGACCTGCCCCACGGGTTGTGCAACGCGGTGCTGGTGGAGCACGTGGTGGCCTTCAACTACAGCGCCGCGCCCGAGCGTTTCCAGGTCATTGCCCAGACCTGCGGCATCGACTGCCGCGGCCTCAACCATGCGCAGATTCGCCAGCGCCTGGTGGAGCACCTGATTGCCCTGAAGCACGCCATCGGCTTCCACGAGACCCTGGGCCTGCATGGCGTGCGGGTGGCGGACATTCCGTTCCTGTCGCACCACGCCATGCACGACCCGTGCATCCTCACCAACCCGCGCCAGTCCAGCCAGCGCGATGTCGAGGTGGTCTTTGGCGAAGCCCTCTGACCCGCGGCAACAAGCCCTGGCCGGGCTGCTGGGGCTGACCAACCATTCGGTGCGCAAAAGCCATTACCCCGAGCTGGCCGCACGCCTCCAGGAACTGGAAACCGAGCGCAACCGCTACCAGGCGCTGTCCCTGCGCCTGCAAGAGCTTAACGACGAACTGGAGCGGCGCGTCAGCGAACGCACCGAGGAACTGCGCGAGGCCCGCGACGCCGCCCAGGCCGCCAACCTCAGCAAGGACAAGTACCTGGCCGCCGCCAGCCACGACCTGCTGCAACCGCTGAACGCGGCGCGGCTGCTGATTTCCACCTTGCGTGAACGACCGTTGCCCAGCGCCGAGAAGGGCCTGGTGGAACGCACGCACCAGGCGCTGGAAGGCGCCGAGGACCTGCTGACCGACCTGCTGGATATCTCGCGCCTTGACCAGGCCGCGATCAAACCGGATGTCGATGTGTACCGCCTGGAGGAAGTCCTCGCGCCGCTGGCCTCGGAATTCCAGCCGGTGGCCGAAGCCGCCGGGCTAAGCCTGAGCCTGCGCTGCGGGCGCTTCGCCGTGCGCAGCGACCTGCGCCTGCTGGCGCGCATCCTGCGCAACCTGCTCAGCAACGCCTGCCGCTACACCGAACGCGGGCGCATCTTGCTGGGCGCGCGGCGGCGCGGCGACCAGTTGCGCATCGAGGTGTGGGACACCGGGCGCGGCATTGCCGCCGACCAGTTGCAAGCGATCTTCCTCGAGTTCAACCAGCTGGAAGTGGGCCGCGCCGCCGAGCGCAAGGGCGTCGGCCTGGGCCTGGCCATCGTCGAGCGTATCGCCCGCATCCTCGACACTGGCGTGCAGGTGCGCTCCACCCCAGGGCGCGGCTCGTGCTTCAGCCTGCTGGTGCCCCTGGCGGCCCAACCGCCGGCGCCCAGCCCGGTGCCGCAGCCGCGCCTGGGCAACCCGCTGCCGGGGCGGCGCCTGCTGGTGCTGGACAACGAACCGGACATTCTGCGCAGCATGGCCGACCTGCTCGGCCAGTGGGGTTGCCAGGTGATCACCGCCACCGACGAGACCGCCGCCCTGGCGGCCCTGCACGGCCAGGCCCCGGAGCTGATCATCGCCGACTACCACCTGGACCATGGCGTCACCGGCTGCGAAGTGGCCCGCCACCTGCGCGAACACTTCGCCCAGGCCATCCCGGTGGTGGTGATCACCGCCGAGCGCAGCGACCAGTGCCGCCGGCAGTTGCAGCGGCTCGGCGCGCCGTTGTTGAACAAGCCGGTGAAGGCGGGGAAGTTGCGGGCGGTGTTGAGTCAGTTGTTGGGGTGAGCGGGGCCGGCCGCCGGCGGCTTGCCCATTCGCCAACCCAACCACCCGCCGGCCAGCGCGCCGGCAAGCATGACCAGCGGCATCATCGGTGCAATCAACGCGGCCGCCAGCCCTGCCGCTGCGCCACCGCTCAGTGCGGTCGCCAGGCGGGTTGCGATGTGAGGGTCGACTTCCGGGGCATCTGCAGGTGGCTCGAAGCGCTCCAGAGTACTTTTCAAGGCATCGATATCCGGGGCCTGTGCGCTGGGGTGGGTGATGCGGTAGTAGTTGAGGATGGTGTCGACTTCTGCGGGGGTCAGCGACGGGGCGGGAGGAGCGTTACCGTTAATTGGGTTGTGCATCACCGTTCTGCACCGTGAGTAAGGTTTATTTTCGGGTGCGATAGCGTGTTGATGTTTGTTGAACGGGTCAACCCGACGGATACAAATGACTACACTTTTGCTGGGGCAATGGCGCGGGCGCTGTCTGGCGGCAGCTGCTATGCGAATGCGCATATGCCATATCGCGGCCAAGGCCGGCTCCTACCCCGCACGCAACGCGGTTTCTGTAGCAGCGGCGGGGCGGCCATCCGCCGCAGGCCGCGTCCGAGGCGCCGCGCTGTTCCCGGCACACCGCGGTGAACCCGGACGCCGCCTTCGGCAGCTGCTACGCGAATGTGTTCACGCTGGCCCCGCGTTAATCCTCGAAGCCCACCTGCTCATGCATCTCGTCCACCTTCAACTCCAGCCGGTAGGCCACGGCGATGAACAGCGCCTGGCACAGGCACAGGGTGGCGCTCAGGGAGCGGAAGGCGAAGGAGCTGCCTTCGTTCACCAGCAGCACGCTGTTGGCGCGCTTGGCCAGGGGCGAGAGGTTGGAGTCGGTGATGATCAGGGTCTTGGCCAGGTGGTGCTGGGCAATGCGCAGGCAGTGCTGGGTTTCCTTGCCGTAGGGGGTGAAGCTGATGGCGATGACCAGGTCGCCCTGGCGCACGCTGCGCATCTGCTCGCGGTAGCTGCCGCCCAGGCCGGACACCAGGTGGATGCGCTTGTTGGTGTGCTGCAGGTTATAGACCAGGTAGTCGGCCACCGCGAACGAGCGGCGCACGCCCACCACGTAGATGTTCTCGGCGTTGACCACCAGGTCCACGGCCTTCTCGAAGGCCACGTCGTCCAGTTCCCCGCCCAGGCGCTCGATGCCCGACAGGGTGGCGTCGATGCACTCGCGCGCCAGGTCCGCGCCGCTGGCCTTCTGCGACTTGTTGGCAATCAGGTTGCGAATGCGCTGCTGGTAATTCTGTACCGGCGTGGCCTTGTGGGTGTAGGCCTCGCGGAACAGCGCCTGCATTTCGCTGAAGCCACTGAAGCCGAAGCGCTGGGAAAAGCGCACGATGGCCGAGGGGTGCACCTCGCATTCGCCGGCGATGTCGCTGATGCGGTCGACCATGATGCGGTCGCTCTGCTGGCTCATGTAGCTGGCGATGCGCTTGAGCTGGCGCGGCAGCCCTTCGTACTCACGGGTGATCAGTTGCAGCAGCTGCTCGGCGGTGGCCGGGGCGCTGGCGGCGGTTGGCTCGCTGAGGGCCGGCTGATCGGGGCGGGACATGTGCTTATCCTTCTTGGGGTTGGAGCTGTTGGCTCGCGCAGTCTACAGGGTAGGCAAGAAAAAAAACCTGAGCAAAAGGTCCAGTTCCCGTGGCAAACCCGCCAGAAACGCTCAAGCCCAGTATGCGCGATAGAAAATAGAAAATAAATTCCGCATAAAATTTTTATGGAAAAAAAGTTGATCCGATGGAAAAGCCGTTCTAATCTGGACCCAAGACAACGACATCGGCCGCCATTGGCCGGTGCGCAGGCTGATAAAAATAACAGGAGCCAGCATGGGCCAGACTCGTTTTGCCACTGGGCGTCAATTGGATCTGATTTGTCTGGGGCGCCTGGGCGTCGACCTCTACGCCCAGCAGGTGGGCGCCAGGCTGGAAGACGTCGCCAGTTTCGCCAAGTACCTGGGCGGCTCGTCCGCCAACATCGCCTTCGGCACGGCGCGGCTGGGGCTCAAGTCCGCCATGCTGAGCCGGGTAGGGGACGACCACATGGGCCGGTTCCTGGTGGAGTCGCTGCAACGTGAAGGCTGCGACACCTCGGCCATCAAGGTCGACCCCGAGCGCCTCACCGCCATGGTGCTGCTGGGCCTCAAGGACCGCGAAACCTTCCCCCTGGTGTTCTACCGCGAAAACTGCGCCGACATGGCCCTGCGCGCCGAAGACGTGCGCGAGGACTTCATCGCCGCCAGCAAGGCGCTGCTGATCACCGGCACGCATTTCTCCACCGACGGCGTGTTCAAGGCCAGCAGCCAGGCGCTGGACTACGCCGAACGGCACAACGTCAAGCGCATCCTCGACATCGACTACCGCCCGGTGCTGTGGGGGCTGGCGGGCAAGGCCGATGGCGAGACGCGCTTCGTCGCCGACCACAAGGTCAGCGCCCACGTGCAGCGCATCCTGCCGCGCTTTGACCTGATCGTCGGCACCGAGGAGGAATTCCTCATCGCCGGCGGCAGCACCGATTTGCTCACCGCCCTGCGCACCGTGCGTGAACTGAGCGCCGCCACCCTGGTGGTGAAGCTCGGCGCCCAGGGCTGCACGGTGATCCACGGCGCCATTCCGGCGCGCCTCGAGGACGGCGAGATTCACCCCGGCACCCGCGTCGAAGTGCTCAACGTGCTGGGTGCCGGCGACGCCTTCATGTCCGGCTTCCTCAGCGGCTGGCTGAACGATGCCGACGACGCCCGCTGCTGCCAGCTGGCCAATGCCTGCGGCGGCCTGGTGGTGTCGCGCCACGCCTGTGCCCCGGCCATGCCCACGCCTGCCGAGCTGGACTACCTGTTCAACAGCCCGGTGCCCATCACCCGCCCGGACAAGGACGAAACCCTGCAACGCCTGCACCGGGTCACGGTGCCGCGCAAGCAGTGGCAGCAGCTGTTCATCTTCGCCTTCGACCACCGCGGGCAGTTGGTGGAACTGGCGCAGCAGGCCGGCCGCGACCTGGCGACCATTCCCGCGCTGAAGCAGCTGTTCCTGCGCGCCATTGAAGAAGTGCAAGCCGACCTGGCCAAGCGCGGCATCGCCGCCGACGTCGGCCTGCTGGCCGACCAGCGCTTCGGCCAGGACAGCCTCAACGCCGCCACCGGCCGTGGCTGGTGGGTGGCCCGCCCGGTGGAAGTGCAGGGTTCGCGGCCGCTGGCCTTCGAGCACGGCCGTTCGGTGGCCAGCAACCTGATTGCCTGGCCCAGCGAGCAGATCATCAAGTGCCTGGTGCAATTCCACCCGGACGATGAGCCCCTGCTGCGCCTGGAACAGGAAGCGCAGATTCGCGGCCTGTACGAGGCGTCCATCGCCAGCGGCCACGAACTGCTGCTGGAAGTCATCCCGCCCAAGGACCTGCCCGGCGCCCACCCCGACGTGCTCTACCGCGCCATCAAGCGCCTGTACAACCTGGGCATCTACCCGGCCTGGTGGAAAATCGAGGCCCAGGACGCCGCGCAGTGGCAGGCCCTCGACGCGCTGATCAACGAGCGCGACCCCTATTGCCGCGGCGTGGTGCTGCTGGGCCTGAACGCGCCGGCCAGCGACCTTGCCGAGGGCTTTGCCCAGGCGGCCGCCAGCACCACCTGCCGCGGCTTTGCGGTGGGCCGCACGATTTTCCATGAGCCCAGCCGCGCCTGGTTCCAGGGCGAACTGGACGACGCCGGCCTGATAGCCGCGGTGCGCCAGCGGTTCAGCCAATTGATCGAAGCCTGGCGCTCGGCCCGTCACGGCCGCTGAGCGTCACCCCACCGATAACAACAACAGGTGCAGCCATGCCATCCGCGATTCGTATCGGCATCAACCCGATTTCCTGGAGCAACGACGACCTGCCGTCCCTGGGCGGCGAAACCCCGCTGAGCACGGCCCTCAGCGAAGGCAAGGCCATCGGCTACGCAGGCTTTGAACTGAACGGCAAATTCCCCAAGGACGCCCAGGGCGTGGCCCAGGTGCTCAAGCCCTATGACCTGGCGCTGGTGTCGGGCTGGTATTCCGGGCGCCTGGCCCAGCGGTCGGCCGCCGAGGAAATCGACGCCATCGCCAGCCACGTGCAGCTGCTGGCCGCCAACGGCGCCAACGTGCTGGTGTACGGCGAGGTGGCCGACTCCATCCAGGGCAGCCGCATCCGCCTGGTGGAGCGCCCGCGCTTCCACAGCGAAGCGGCCTGGAAAGCCTACGCCGCCAAGCTCGACGAGCTGGCCAGCTATACCCTGAGCCAGGGCGTGCGCCTGGCCTACCATCACCACATGGGTGCCTACGTGGAGGCGCCCGAGGACATCGACACGCTGATGGCCCTGACTGGCGAGCAGGTGGGCCTGCTGTTCGACGCCGGGCACTGCTTCATGGGTGGCGGCGACCCGCTGGCGGTGTTGCGCAAGCACATCAAGCGCGTCTGCCACGTGCACTTCAAGGACGTGCGCCAGCCGGTGGTGCAGCTGGCGCGCAACAACCTCTGGAGTTTCCCCGACTGCATCGTCAACGGCACCTTCACCGTGCCGGGCGATGGCGACATCGATTTCGCGCCGCTGCTCGACGAGCTGCTGGCGGTGGACTACAACGGCTGGCTGGTGGTGGAGGCCGAGCAAGACCCGGCCGTGGCCCCTAGCTATTTCTACGCCAAGAAAGGCTACGACACCCTGAGCACCTTGCTTGCCCAGGCCCGGCAACGGAGGACTGCAGCATGAGCCTGTTGGTGAAGAGTAATAAGCAGGGCCAGGAAGTGGTACGCCTGGCCGAGGGCGCCCTGGAATACGTGGGCTTCAGCGCCCACCGCCTGAGCCTGGGCGAAAGCCTGCCGCTGCACGCCGGCAGCCAGGAACTGTGCGTGGTGCTGCTCAGTGGCCGCGCCAGCATTGCCGGCGAGGCGCCGGTGCAGGGCGCCTTCAGCTGGGACAACCTGGGTGAACGGCAATCGGTGTTCGAGGACAAATCGCCGTGGGCGGTGTACCTGCCCAGCGGCAGCCAGGCGCGCCTGCAGGCGCTGAGCGATGTGCAGGTGGCGGTGTGCGCCGCCCCCGGTGCGCCGGCCGGCGAGTTGCAGGCGCGGGTCATCAGCGCCCAGAGCATGAAACGCAGCACCCGCGGCAAGGGCGCCAACACCCGCTACGTCTGCGACATCCTGCCGGACACCGAAGTGGCCCATTCGCTGCTGGTGGTGGAGGTACGCACGCCGTCGGGGCACAGCTCCAGCTACCCGCCGCACAAGCACGACCGCGACGCACTACCCGCCGAGAGCTTCCTGGAGGAGACCTACTACCACCAGGTCAACCCGCCCCAGGGCTTCGTGTTCCAGCGCGTGTACACCGACGACCGCAGCATCGACCAGGCCATGGCCGTGGAGAACAACGACCTGGTGGTGGTGCCCGAGGGCTACCACCCGGTCAGCGTGCCGTATGGCTACGAGAGCTACTACCTGAACGTCATGGCCGGCCCGCGCCGGGTATGGCAATTCAACAATGACCCGCAGCACGAATGGCTGCTGGACCTCTGACTGCGCCCGCTTGCCCCACACACGGTTTGCCAACTCAGGAGAATAACAAGAATGCGCCAGCCCCTGCGTTTCGCCCTCAACCGCATGGTTGCCCCGCGCCTGCCCCTGGTGGAGTTCATCCAGCTGGCGGTGGCGCTGAAGGCCGATGCCATCGAGATCCGCAACGACCTCAAGGGTGTCGAGATCGAAGACGGCACGCCCGCCGAGACCGTGCGCCAGCTGTGCGCGGCCGAGGGCATCAGCGTGCTGTCGATCAACGCCCTGTACCCCTTCGATGTCTGGAACGACCAGCGCCGCGCCCAGGCCCTGAAGCTGGCGGCCTATGCCCGTGGCTGCGGTGCCCGTGGCCTGGTGCTGTGCCCGTTCAACGAGGCCGACAGCCGCAGCAGCGCCGAACGCGCCGCCGGCCTGCGCACGGCGCTCACCGAGCTGGCGCCGATCCTGCGCGAGCATGGCCTGCTGGGTTTCGTCGAACCGCTGGGTTTCGAACAATCGGCCCTGCGCCGCAAGCGCACTGCGGTGGAGGCGATCAAGGCCATCGGCGGCCTGGACGTGTTCCGCCTGGTGCATGACACCTTCCACCACCACCTGGCCGGCGAGCAGGAGTTTTTCCCGGCGCTGACGGGCCTGGTGCACATCAGCGGCGTGGAAGACCGCCAGGCGCCGCTGGCCAGCATTCTCGACGGCCACCGGGTGCTGATCGGCGACGGCGACATCCTTGGCAACGCCGAGCAGCTCGACAGCCTGCTCAGCAGCGGCTACGACGGCTACGTGTCGTGGGAGCCGTTCGCCGAGAGTGTCCACGACCTGGCCGACATCCGCACGGCGCTGGGGCAGAGCATGGCGTACCTCAATCGCCAGATGGATACTCTGGCGCCCTCGCACGTCGCCCCGTAGGAGCCGAGCTTGCTCGCGATGGCCGTTACGCGTATCGAGCGGGGAGGCTCATCGCGAGCAAGCTCGGCTCCTACCAGGGCACTCCTCTTGAACAATAATAAGGTGCAAGCATGAGCACGACACGATTGACCATGGCCCAGGCCCTGGTGCGCTTTCTGGACAACCAGTACATTGAAGTCGACGGGGTGCAGAGCAAATTCGTCGAAGGCGTGTTCACCATTTTCGGCCACGGCAACGTGCTGGGCCTGGGCCAGGCCCTGGAGCAGGACCGCGGCCAGCTGGTGGTGCACCAGGGCCGCAACGAGCAGGGCATGGCCCACGCCGCCATCGGCTTCGCCAAGCAACACCTGCGCCGCAGGATCTACGCCTGCAGCTCGTCGGTAGGGCCTGGGGCGGCGAACATGCTCACCGCCGCGGCCACCGCCACGGCCAACCGCATTCCCTTGCTGCTGTTGCCCGGCGACGTCTACGCCAGCCGCCAGCCCGACCCGGTGCTGCAGCAGATCGAGCAGTTCCACGACCTGAGCATCAGCACCAACGATGCGTTCAAGGCCGTGAGCAAATACTGGGACCGCATCAACCGCCCCGAACAGCTGATCAGCGCCGCCCTGCAGGCCATGCGCGTGCTCACAGACCCTGCCGAGACCGGCGCGGTGACCCTGGCGCTGCCTCAGGACGTGCAGGCCGAAGCCCACGACTACCCCGACAGCTTCCTGGCCCGGCGCGTGCACCGCGTGGAGCGGCGCCAGCCGGGCGAGGCCTCGTTGGCCGACGCGGTGGCGCTGCTGGCCAGCAAGCGCAAGCCGTTGATCATTTGCGGCGGCGGGGTGAAATACGCCGGCGCCGCCGACACCCTGCAGGCCTTCGCCGAGCGCTTCGACATTCCCTTCGCCGAGACCCAGGCCGGCAAGAGCGCCATCGTCTCCAGTCACCCGCTGAACGTCGGTGGCATTGGCGAGACCGGCTGCCTGGCGGCCAACCTGCTGGCCAGGGAGGCCGACCTGATCATCGGCATCGGCACCCGCTACACCGACTTCACCACTTCGTCGAAGTGGCTGTACCAGCACCCCGAGGTGCAGTTCATCAACCTCAACGTCAACGGCGGCGACGTGCTCAAGCTCGACGCCGTGCAGCTGCTGGCCGACGCCAAGCTGGGCCTGCAGCAGCTGGCCGAACCGCTGGCGCGCCAGGGCTACCGGGCCGGCTGGGGCAACCAGGTGATCGAGGCGCGCGGCCAGTACCACGCCGAGGTCGAGCGGGTGTACGCGGCGCACTACAGCAGCGAGGACTTCAGCCCGGAGATCACCGACCACCTGGACCCGGCGGTGCTGCGCGAATTCATCGAGCTGACCGGCTCGGCGCTGACCCAGAGCCAGGTGCTGGGGGTGATCAACCGCGAACTGGACGCCGATGCGGTGATCGTCGCCGCCGCCGGCAGCCTGCCCGGCGACCTGCAGCGGGTGTGGCAAAGCCGCAGCGTCAACAGCTACCACCTGGAGTACGGCTACTCGTGCATGGGCTATGAGGTCAACGCGGCGCTGGGAGTCAAGCTCGCCGAGCCGGCGCGCGAGGTCTACGCGCTGGTGGGCGATGGCTCGTACCTGATGCTGCACTCGGAGCTGGCCACTTCGATACAGGAGCGCCGCAAGATCAACGTGCTGCTGCTCGACAACATGACCTTCGGTTGCATCAACAACCTGCAGATGGGTCATGGCATGGGCAGTTTCGCCACCGAGTTCCGCTACCGCAACGCCGAGACCGGCAACCTGGACGGCGGCTTCGTGCCGGTGGACTTCGCCATGAGCGCGGCGGCCTACGGCTGCAAGACCTACAAGGTCAGCACCCTGGAGCAGTTGCACGCGGCGCTGCGTGACGCCCGCCAGCAGACGGTGTCGACGCTGATCGACATCAAGGTACTGCCCAAGACCATGATCCACGGTTACCTGTCCTGGTGGCGGGTGGGCGTGGCCGAAGTATCCACCAGCGCGCGCACGGCCCAAGCCAGGCGCGCGCTCGACGAACAGCTGGCCAAGGCGCGCCAGTACTAGGGCCTGCACGAACACTTGAGGGTGGGTACGTGGTGTGGGAGCTGGCTTGCCAGCGAGCTTCGCAGCGCCACAACAGCTCGCTGGCAAGCCAGCTCCCACATTTATCGATTTCGTACTGGGCCGACTCGCCACACGGGAGAATGATCATGCGTATCGGATTAGTAGGTTACGGCCGCGGCGGCCGCGTGTTCCATGCACCGCTGTTGGCCAGCCTGGGCGGCGCCCGGTGGGTGGGCGTGGTGACGCGCTCGGCCGAGCGCCGCGCGCAGCTGGCGGCGGATTTCCCCGGCGTGCCGGCCTTTGACAGCCTGGCGCAGCTGGTGGAGGCAGGCGTTGACGCGGTGGTGATCTCGACCTCGCTCAAGGGCCGCCCGGCGCTGGTGCTGGAGGCCATCGAGCATGGCGTGGCGGTGGTCAGCGACAAGCCCTTCGCCGCCGATGCCCAGCAGGCGCAGGTGCTGGTGGAGTCGGCCGAGCGCCAGGGCGTGCCCATCAGCGTCTACCAGAACCGCCGCTGGGATTCGGACTTCCTCACCGTGCGCAAGCTGCTGGACAGCGGCGTGCTGGGGCGGGTGCAGCGCTTCGAGTCGGCGGTGGAACGCTACGAGCCGCAGAACCTGGGCAACGACAGTGGCGGCGGCTGGCTGCGTGACCTGGGCAGCCACCTGGTGGACCAGGCGCTGCAGCTGTTCGGCCCGGTGACCCAAGTGTACGCCGAGCTGGCGCTGGCGCCCGGGCAGACCGTCGACCACGGTTTCTTCGTGTCCCTTACCCACGCCAGCGGCACCATCAGCCACCTGCACGGCAACGGCCTGCAAAGCGCGCCACGCCCACGCTTCCGGGTGTGCGGCGAGCATGGCAGCTACAGTGTCGAGGGCCTGGACGTGCAAAGTGAACAGGCCGAGGCCGGGCTCACCCCGGCCAGTGCCGGCGATAACTGGGGCGTGGAGGAGCACCGGCGCTGGGGTTGGTTCGAGCAGGGCGCGGAACGCGAGAAGGTGCCCTCGGAACGCGGCAACTGGCTGCAGTTCTACCAGCAGTTGCAGGCCGCCGTGGACCAGGGCGCGGCGCTGCCGGTGGACGCCCGCGACGCGGTACAGGCGCTGGTGGTGCTGGATGCCGCGCGCCGCAGCGCAACCCTGGGTGAGGTGGTGAAATTATAGGATGCAATAAAATTCTAAATTCATTTGATATGGAATTTATTTTCTACTAGAGTCAATTGCAGGTTCCGACTTTCACATCCGCCGCCCAACCGGCGCGGCGGATGAAAAAAACCAAGCACAACAATAAAAAGGTGCCGTCGATGAAAACCTTCACCCCGCAAGCCTCCCGGCTGCGTTCCACCCGCACGTCCCCCGTTCGCCGCCTCTGCCTGGCAATTGCCCTGACCATGGCCAGTGGCGTGGCCCTGGCCGACATCAAGGTCGGCGTGGCCATGTCGCAGTTCGATGACACCTGGCTGACCTACCTGCGCGAAGCCATGGGCGCCAAGGCCAAGGCCATGCCCGACGGCGTCTCGCTGCAGTTCGAGGACGCCCGCGGCGACGTGGTCAAGCAGCTCAGCCAGGTGGAAAGCTTCATCAGCCAGAAGGTCGACGCCATCATCGTCAACCCGGTGGACACGGCCGCCACCAAGCGCATCACCGACGAAGCCACCCAGGCCGGCATCCCGCTGGTGTACGTCAACCGTAGCCCCGACGACCCCAACCAGCCCAAGGGCGTGGTCGTGGTGGCCTCCGATGACATCAAGGCCGGCGAAATGCAGGCCCAGTACCTGGCCGACAAAATGGGCGGCAAGGGCAGCGTGGTGATCCTGCTGGGCGACCTGGCCAACAACTCCACCCAGAACCGCACCAAGGGCGTGAAGGAAGTGCTGGCCAAGTACCCCGGCATCAAGATCGACCAGGAACAGACCGGCATCTGGCTGCGCCAGAAGGGCATGGACCTGGTCAATGACTGGATCACCCAGGGCCGCGAATTCAACGCCGTGCTCTCCAACAACGACGAGATGGCCATCGGCGCCGCCATGGCGCTCAAGCAGGCGGGCGTGGAGAAAGGCAAGGTGCTGATCGGTGGCGTCGACGGTACGCCCGACGGCCTCAACGCGGTGAAGAAGGGTGACCTGGCCGTGTCCGTGTACCAGGACGCGAAAGGGCAGGCCGACGCCTCGGTGGAAGCCGCGGTGAAAATGGCCCACAAGGAAACCGTGGCGCCCCGGCTCATGGTTCCGTACCAGCTGATTACCGCGGACAACGCCGACCAGTTCAAACACTGATCGCCCGCCCAGCCTGTGGAGTGCACCTTGATGCTTGCCTTTGCCAACGATCCAATCGAACACGAATGCCTGCTGGAAGTCACCGGCGTGACCAAGCGCTTCCCCGGCGTCACCGCCCTGGACAACGTCCGCCTGAACGTGCACCGCGGTGAGGTGCTGGCGCTGATGGGCGAGAACGGCGCCGGCAAGTCGACGCTGATGAAGATCATCGCCGGTATCCACCAGCCCGACAGCGGCGAGCTGCGCCTGCGCGGCGAGCCGCTGGTGATGGACAACCCGCTGGCGGCGCAGCTGGCCGGCATCGCCATGATCCACCAGGAACTCAACCTGATGCCGCACATGAGCATCGCCGAGAACATCTGGATCGGCCGCGAACCGCTGACCCCCTGGCACCTGGTGGACCACGGCGCCATGCACCGCGCCACCGCGCAACTGCTGGAGCGCCTGCGCATCTCGCTGTCGCCCGACGACCTGGTGGGCGAGCTGAGCATCGCCGCCCGGCAGATGGTCGAGATCGCCAAGGCGGTGAGCTACGACTCCGACATCCTGATCATGGACGAGCCCACCTCGGCCATTACCGAGAAGGAAGTGGCGCACCTGTTCTCCATCATCCAGGACCTCAAGGCCCAGGGTAAGGCCATCGTCTACATCACCCATAAAATGGACGAGGTGTTCGCCATCGCCGACCAGGTGGCGGTGTTCCGCGACGGCTGCTTCATCGGCCAGTACCCGGCGCACAGCCTTGATGGCGACCAGTTGATCACGTTGATGGTCGGCCGCGAGCTGACCCAGCTGTTCCCCCAGCGCACCCAGCCGCTGGGGCCGGTGCGCCTGGCCGCGCAGAACCTGGGTTTGGCCGGGGTGTTCGAGGGCGTGTCCTTCGAACTGCACGCCGGCGAGGTGCTGGGCATCGCCGGGCTGATGGGGGCAGGGCGCACCAACATCGCCGAGACCCTGTTCGGCATCACCCCCGCCACCCAGGGCGAGATTTTCGTCGACGGCAAGGCGGTGCGCATGAGCGACCCGGGCCAGGCCATTCACCTGGGCCTGGCGCTGCTGACCGAGGACCGCAAGCTGACCGGGCTGTTCCCGTGCCTGTCGGTGCTGGAGAACATGCAGGTGGCGGTGCTGCCACACCATGTGGGCCACGGTTTCGTCCACGAGAAGACCCTGCGGCTGCTGTGCGAGGACATGTGCAAGCGTTTGCGGGTCAAGACCCCGTCGCTGGACCAGTGCATCGACAGCCTCTCGGGTGGCAACCAGCAGAAGGCCCTGCTGGCGCGCTGGCTGATGACCAACCCGCGGGTGCTGATTCTCGACGAGCCCACCCGTGGCATCGACGTCGGCGCCAAGGCTGAAATCTACCGCTTGATCGCGCAGCTGGCCGACGAAGGCCTGGCGGTGATCATGATCTCTTCGGAACTGCCGGAAGTGCTGGGCATGAGCGACCGCGTGCTGGTGATGCACGAAGGCCACATGACCGGCATCCTCGACCGCGCCGACGCGACCCAGGAGCGCATCATGCACCTGGCCTCCGGCGTGACCGCAGCGGCGCCCAACCCTGCCGCGCCTGCGCACGCCCAATAGGAACCCTGCCATGACTACCCTGACTGAAAACAAACCTGTAGCCGCACCGCCCAGCCGCTCGCGGCGTCGCATGCCCACCGAACTGAGCATCCTGCTGGTGCTGATCGGCATTGGCCTGGTGTTCGAGGTGTTCGGCTGGATTGTGCGCGACCAGAGCTTCCTGATGAACTCACAGCGCCTGGTGCTGATGATTCTGCAGGTCTCCATCATCGGCCTGATCGCCATCGGCGTGACCCAGGTGATCATCACCACCGGCATCGACCTGTCGTCGGGCTCGGTGCTGGCGCTGTCGGCCATGGTCGCCGCCAGCCTGGCGCAGAGTTCCGACTACGCCCGGGCAGTGTTCCCGCACCTCACCGACCTGCCAGTGTGGGCGCCGGTGATTGCCGGCCTGGCGGTGGGGCTGCTGGCGGGGGCTATCAACGGCAGCATCATCGCCATGACCGGCATCCCGCCCTTCATCGCCACCCTCGGCATGATGGTCTCGGCCCGCGGCCTGGCGCGGCTGTACACCGAAGGCCAGCCCATCAGCATGCTCTCGGACAGCTACACGGCGATCGGCCGCGGGGCCATGCCGGTGATCATCTTCCTGGTGGTGGCGGTGATCTTCCACATCGCCCTGCGCTACACCCGCTACGGCAAGTACACCTACGCCATCGGCGGCAACATGCAGGCGGCGCGCACCAGCGGCATCAACGTCAAGCGCCACCTGATCATCGTCTACAGCATCGCCGGCCTGCTGGCCGGGCTGGCAGGCGTGGTGGCCTCGGCGCGGGCGGCCACCGGCCAGGCCGGCATGGGCATGTCCTACGAGCTGGACGCCATTGCCGCGGCCGTGATCGGCGGCACCAGCCTGGTGGGCGGGGTAGGGCGCATCAGCGGCACGGTAATCGGCGCGCTGATCCTCGGGGTGATGGCGTCGGGCTTCACCTTCGTGGGGGTAGATGCCTACGTGCAGGACATCATCAAGGGCGTGATCATCGTGGTGGCGGTGGTCATCGACCAGTATCGCAACAAACGCATACTCAAACGCTGACTTCGCTGCGGCTTTTCGCCCGCGTCGCATCGCTCCCGGTGCCTCGCGGGCTTTTTTACATTTGGCCACTTGTTACCGGCCTGATCGCCGCCGATTCCCGCAAATTTCCCAAGCACAATTCGCCTATGGGGTGTATTTTTGGCCTCCGCCATCCACCCGATTGCGTTTATATAGCGGTTATTGGTCAAATCTACCGTCAATTCAGTTGCTGCGCGCGAAAACCGGCCTTAGACTGCCGCCCCTCATAAATTGAGTGCCAGTTGGCGCTTGAAGAATTCCGTGAGGTCGGGCAAGGCCCGGTCACACCTTTTGATTCGCCTTAATGCACGTATTTTTTATAGAGAAATCAATGACAAAGGAAAAGTTGCTGGCCATGCCGGCCGATGACTACATGAATGCTGAGCAACTGGCATTCTTCACCGAGCTGCTGCAGGCGCTGAAGGTGGAAACCCACGAGCGCATCGAGCAGAGCCGCATCGCCATCGAGAGCCTGGACACCCCGGCTGACCCGGCCGACGCCGCTTCCGTGGAAGAAGAGCGCCACTGGCTGGTGAACGTCATCGACCGCGACCAGCGTTCGCTGCCGCAGCTGGAGCAAGCCCTGGGCCGTATCGCCGACGAAAGCTTCGGCTGGTGCGACGACAGCGGCGAGCCAATCGGCCTGAAACGCCTGCTGATCAGCCCGACCACCAAGTACTGCATTGAAGCGCAGGAACGTCACGAGCAGATCGACAAGCACCAGCGCCAGGCTTGATGCCTCGGACGCGGCCTGCGGCCGCTGCTACGGGCCCTTGTAGCAGCGGCCGCAGGCCGCGTCAAAAGGGCATAACACGCCCACCCGTTGCTCCCAAGTGGTCATAGCCAATTGCCATCACTTGACGTTTAATGACGTCAAAACAACGACAATAGCTATGGAGTACTTGCCATGACGAGAGACGGATCTCTGCTCGACGCTGCCCGGCCTTCGGCCCCAGGGGGCGTTTTCGCCTGGTTGTCGCGCCTGCGCAGGCCCGCCAGCGCACCGTCAGCCGCCGGGCCCGACCCGCTGGCCGCGCTGACCCGCGACCTGTCCCACAGCACCAGCCACAACGCCCTGTCCGCCGCCGGGGTGGCCTTTGCCGTGCGCCAGCTGGCCGCGCGCGTGCAATCCCAGCTGGGCGCCGCAGCGCAGATCGTCAGCAGCGCCGAGGTGATGATCGGCACCGAACAGATTACGTCGCAACTCAGCCAGCAAGCCCTGGGCGCCGCTAGCGAAGCTCACCGCCACAGCGTGGCCGGGCGCGAGGTGCTGGCCGAGTCCATTAGCCGCATGCACCAGCTCAGCGCACGGGCGACTGCCAGCCGCGAGCTGATCGAGGCCCTGAGCCAGCGCAGCGAAGACATTCAGCGGGTGACTGCTGTGATCCAGTCCATCGCCAGCCAGACCAACCTGCTGGCCCTCAACGCCGCCATCGAGGCGGCCCGCGCCGGCGAGTACGGCCGTGGCTTCGCCGTGGTCGCCGACGAGGTGCGCGGCCTGGCCGGGCGCACCGCCACTGCCACCGAAGAAGTGGGGCAGATGGTCGCCGACATCCAACTGCGCACCGCCCAGGTGGTGGAGCAGATCCGGGAACTGGCCAGCGACCTGGGCGCCGGCGTGGTGCAGGTCGAGCGCACGGGCGAGCAGCTGGAAACCATCGCGGCGCTGGCCGCCGGGGTGGAAACCCAGGTCGGCGAGATTGCCCGCGGCGCCGAGACCAACCGCGTGCAACTGGCCAGCCTGTTCCAGGCGGTAGAGCAGGTGCGCGGCGACCTGGCAGTGAGCGACGGCCAGACCCGCAGCCTGGCCGACGCCGCCGTGCAAATGGAAGCCCAGGCCGAGCGCATCAGCGAGCGCTTGGCCGAGGTGGGCATGGATGACTACCACCAGCGCATCTATGACCTGGCCCGCGAAGGCGCGCGGCAGATTGGCGAGCGCTTCGAGCAGGATGTGGAGCAGGGGCGTATCAGCCTCGACGAGCTGTTCGACCGTCAGTACCAGCCCATCGCCAACACTCACCCGACGAAGTTCCACACCCGTTTCGACCGCTACGCCGACCAGGTGCTGCCGGCGATCCAGGAGCCGTTGCTGGCGCGTCATGAAGGGCTGGTGTTCGCCATCGCCTGTACGCCCCAGGGCTACGTGCCCACGCACAACCGGGCGTTCAGTCAGCCGTTGACCGGCGACGCCGCCCACGACGCGCTGCACAACCGCACCAAGCGCCGTTTCGACGACCGCACCGGGGCGCGCTGCGGCAGCCATCAGCAACCGTTGCTACTGCAGACCTACACCCGTGACACAGGTGAGCTCATGCACGACTTGTCCGTGCCGATAACCGTAAAGGGGCGGCACTGGGGCGGGCTGCGGCTGGGATATACACCGCAAAAGGCTCGAGGATAACGGCCGTTTGTTACCGTTGCTGTAACGAAGCTGTACCAGGTTTGGCTGTTTCTTGAGCAATGGAGGCATTAAGATGGCCATATTGTTAGGTTGCTAATGAAATCTCGGGAGGGAAATCATGCAAACCCAAGTTGATGTGGCCGTGATGATCGGCAGTGGTGTACCGGCCAGCCTCCAGGCCATCGGCAAGCGCGTGTGCTGGGTGGTGTTGGTCAACGGCGAGCGACGCGGCACCGCCTTCGCCAGCCGCGCCGAAGCCGTGGAGTGCCGCGAGGCCTGGCTGGCGCAGTTGGCGGTGGACCCCAGCCTGATGCCGGCGCGTCAGGCCTGCTGATGCAGGCGAACGTTCAATTCGTCGATGGGAATGGCCCAGTCGCCGCCGTCGGCGCGTAGCTCCTCTTTCAGGAAGTTGGCCTGGCGTTCGTTCCAGAATGGAGCATCAATGAGCTTCACGTCCGCCGCCAGTGGGTGGGCGGCGATGAAGCGGTCGATGCTGGCGGGGTCGCCATCCAGGCCCAGTTGCTCGAATAGCGTACCCAGGTTGGTGTGTTCGGTTTCCATGTCATCTCCTTGGCTGTGTGGTGCCGTACCTATCCTCTGAAAGGTCGGCGAGCCAGGAGTTCACCTCGCTGCACGCTACGCGTCGGTATCGATGCTGCGCGAATCGATGTTCTGCATGGGCGCATTCTGCTGCGGCCGGGAGGGCACCGAGGTTGCCAGGTTGCTGGCGATGCGGGCGGCCATCATGCTGGCCTTGGCGCGAATCAGCGCCAGGTTGCGCTCGGCCACGCTGTGATACTCGGCGTTCTGCACCGCCATGAATTCATGCTGCTCATGACGCGCCTGGCTCTTCAGGTCGGCAATCTGCTGGTTGTGTTTGCGCGCGCGCCGGTTGGCGGCCGCCTGTTGCGCCTGGCGTTTGGCGGCCGCAGCCTTGTCGGCGGCCGCGTCGGCTTCGGCACGCACTTTGGCCGGGTCATCGGGGGCAAGGCCGAACAGCGCGGCGACGGGATTGATATCCATCATGGGCGACCACCTCCTTGGGGTTCGCTCATTGTATCGGCGTCATTACAAACTCCTTGAGGCCCGTGGTGTTTTCCAGTTGCCGTGCCAACGCGCAGGCGGCCAGGTGACCGCGGCGAAACCCCAGGGTGCGGCCCGAGTCCAGTTCGCGTATATGAAAAAAGTCGCGACCGGCGGGAATCACGTGACAACGCAGCGTGTTACGGTAGCCCTGCGGGACCTCCAGCCGGTACAATGCAGCGCCGAAGTCGATAGCCGCGTCAGCCGTGTCGATATTCCCTCGACGGCTTTCCATTGATTCGTGCATATTCGTTCCTTCCTGTGGGGACTGTCTGCTTGTCGCGCTGACCCTCATGGTCGAGCGAGTTGCATAGCTATCGCACTTTTTACTTCGTCACGATGTAGGAAATGGCGCTTTAACCTGCGGCGTATTGCTGATTCCAGCAGTTGGGCAATGGCCGACGCGTTCCTGTGCCTTTTCCTTCAAGGGCAGTCTCTATCCGTGAGCGTCCCAGCCGGGGGGCTTTCTTGTAGGCTTGCGCCGCGCGCCTGCCCATGGACTTGTTTTCATGTTGTTCCGCACCTTGGTTATCGGGTGTGGACAGGTTCAGTTCAGCTGCCCACGTTTTCACGGGCGGTTTTTCATTTCGAGGAATTTTTAATTGGCAGTAAGTAATCTGGAAATGCACGCCTTGTTCGTGCTGGGCGATCTTCGCGCCAAACTGGTGAAACTCTTTCAATCGCGTTTCGTGTATGTCACCGAGCAAACGGCCGAAGGTATCTACATGGCCGAGATCGACACTGAAAGTGCATTGGTGGTCGATGACAAGCAGCGCCTGGAACTCAAGGTTGGCGACCACTTCCGCGCCGCGGTATTGCCCAGCCGCGAAGGCGGCAAGTTTGAAATCAAGTTCCGCGAGATCAAGTTGGCGGTGTATGGCCTGGGTGAATATGCGTTTGTCAGCACTGCTGACGGCGAAGGCATCGTGTTCAAGGAAAGCCAGACCGTGGTCATGGTCTTCGCTGCCAAGCAACAGCTGCAGGTAGGCCTGGCCAAGACCCTCAAGGCCGCCTCGTCCAAGGCCGCCAAGTGGCGCAAGGGCGAGTTGACCTTCAAGCCCAGCGAATAAGCCGTTGGCACTGGTCTACAGTCAGTGAGTCCTGACTGTAGAGACCGTGCCCAATGAAACTGATCGTTCCCGTTGTATTCTGGTGCCTGGCACTGGTGGTGGCGCCCCTGCGCGCGGCCCCGGCGCCTGTGCACTTTGCCGACCTGAACTGGGAAAGCGGTAGCCTGATCACCGAGCTGCTGCGCATCGTGGTGGAAAAAGGCTACGACATTCCCACCGACACCCTGCCGGGCACCACCATCACCCTGGAAACCGCGCTGGCGAAAAACGACATCCAGGTGATCGCCGAGGAGTGGGCGGGGCGCAGCCCCGTGTGGGTGAAGGCCGAGGCGGCGGGCCAGGTCAAGGGCCTGGGAAACCTGGTAGCCGGCGCCACCGAAGGCTGGTGGGTGCCTGAATACGTGATCAAGGGCGACCCCGCGCGCGGCCTCAAGCCGCTGGCGCCGGACCTGCGCAGCGTCAGCGACCTGCCACGCTACAAGGCGGTGTTCCGCGACCCGGAGAACCCCGACAAGGGCCGTTTCCTCAACAGCCCCATCGGCTGGACCTCCGAAGTAGTCAACGGCCAGAAGCTCAAGGCTTATGGCCTGACCGACACTTACAGCAATTTCCGCTCCGGCAGTGGTGCGGCGCTGGACGCCGAGATCACTTCGCAGATCAAGCGCGGCCAGCCGGTGCTGTTCTACTACTGGTCGCCGACGCCGCTGCTGGGCCGCTACAAGCTGGTGCAGCTGCAGGAACCGCCGTTCGACCCCGAAGCCTGGAAGACCCTGACCCAGGCCGACAACCCGGCGCCAAAGCCAACGCGGTCACCGCCCTCGATTCTGTCGGTAGGGGTGTCGTCGGCGTTCGCCCAGCAGTACCCGCAGCTGGTAACGTTCTTCCAGCAGGTGCAGCTGCCCATCGACGACCTCAACAAGGCGCTGGCGACCATGAGCGAGGGCCATTTGCCGCCACGCCAGGTGGCGACCGAGTTCCTCAAGGCCCACCCGCAACTGTGGCGTAGCTGGGTGCCGGCACCGGTGGCCGAGAAAGTCGCCGCAGCCCTGGCAACTCCGTAGCAGCTGCCGCAGGCTGCGTCGGGTTCACCACAGTGTCCCTGAACAGCGCGGCGCCTTGGACGCGGCCTGCGGCCGCTGCTACGGAAACCGCGTTGCCTGCGATAGGAGCAGACGACGCGATCAGCGGGATGCGCGCGTCCCCGTAGCAGCTGCCGAAGGCTGCGTCCGGCACACCGCAGGGCTTGTGATCAACGCCGGCTGCTAACCTCGCCAGGCACCGCCTCGCCGGCCATGCGCTTGCGGAACAGCGCCGTGCGCGCCAGCAGCAGCGTGGTCACCGGCACGGTGATGGCCAGCAGGATGGGGATCAGCCACGCATGCAGCACCGGGCTTTGTTCCCGGAAGGAAAAGTACAGGATCGACGCCAGCGCCACGCACCAGGCGCCAAGGGTCGAGGCCAGGGCCGGCGGGTGCATGCGCTGGAAGAAGTCTTTCAGGCGCACCATGCCGATGGCCCCCAGCAGCGCGAACAGGCTGCCCAGCAGCAGCAACGCGCCGATAGCCGCCTGCACCCAGATGGGTAACTCGTTCATTCGATCACCTCGCCACGCAGCAGGAACTTGGCCAGGGCGAACGAGCCGACGAAGCCGAACAGGGCAATCAGCAACGCCGCCTCGAAGTAGGTTTCGCTGCCATAGCGAATACCCAGGGTGAGGATGGTCAACATGCCCAGGATGCTCAGGTAATCCAGCGCCAGCACCCGGTCCTGGGCCGAGGGGCCCTTGAACAGCCGGTACAGGGTCAGCAGCATGGCCACGGCGAAGATCGCCAGGCTCAGCACGATGACAGGGTCAAGCAGGGCGCTCATTCGAAGATCTCCATCAGCGGGCGTTCGTAGGTGGTCTTGAAGTGCGTGATGAAGCGCGCCTCGTCGTCCAGGTCGAACACGTGCAGCAGCAGGATGCTGCGGTCCAGCGCCAGTTCGGACCACACCGTGCCCGGCACTACCGTGGTGATGGCCGACAAGGCGGCCAGGCCGTTGGCGTCACGCAGCTCCAGCGGCACCTTGACGAACGCCGAGCGCGGCGGCCGGCGGCCCAGGTTGAGCACGCCCCAGGCCACCTGCAGGTTGGACGCCAGCACATCGATGCCCACCCGGCCCAGCAGGCGCAGGATGGTGCCTGGCTTGCGAATGCGCACCGGCAGCGGCCGCAGCGAGGTCATCAGCAGCGGCGCCAGCACGCCCAGCAGCGCCGCCAGCAGCAGGTTGCCCGGGCTCAGTGACAGGTTCAGCAGCAGCCACAGCAGGGCGCAGGCCAGGCTCAGCAGCGGCGCGGGGAGCAGGCGCTTCATGGGCGCACCTCGGCGGCCATCACGGCCTCGATGTACTGGGCGGGGTCGTCCAGCCGGGCAGCGGTGTCCTGGGTGAAGCGCAGCAGCGCCTCGCCCTGCACGGTCAGCAGCAGGCACAGGCCCAGCAGCACCACGATGGGCACGCACTCGAAGCGACGCAGCAGCGGCGATGGCCGCTCCTGGGGCGTCCAGAAGCGCTGCACGCCGACGCGGGTCATGGCCAGCAAGGTCGCCAGCCCCGAGAGGATCAGCAGCGTGACGAACGCCCACGCGGCTGGGCTGGCGTCGCCGAACAGCAGGCGGATCAGGTTCAGCTTGGCGATGAACCCCGACAGCGGCGGCATGCCGATCACCAGCAGCGCACAGGCGATGAAACTCAGGCCCAGGAACGCCATGGTCCAGGGAATCACCTGGCCGACCACCGCCTTCTGCTCATCGTCCAGGTTGATGCCCTTGGGCGGGTGCAGCGACTCCACCGGGCGCGGCAGTAGGTCGCCGTCGTCGTCCAGGGGAATGTCGTTGGCCGAACGCGAGCGCTCGATCAGCTCGGCCAGCAGGAACAGCGCCGCCAGCGCCAGGGTGGAACTGACCAGGTAGAACAGCGCGCCGCCGGTGATCGCCGGCACGCCGAAGCCAATGGCAGCCAGCAGCGTGCCGGCCGACACCAGGATGCTCAGGCTGGCCATGCGCTCCAGGCGCTGGGCCGCCAGCACGCCCACCGCTGCCACGGCGATTGTCACCAGCCCGCCGTACAGCAGCCAGGCGCCGCCGAAATGCGCCGAGGCCCCGGCCTGGTTGGAGAACAGCAGGGTCCACAGCCGCAGCAGGGTATAGACCCCCACCTTGGTCATGATCGCGAACAGCGCCGCCACCGGTGCGCTGGCCGCGGCGTAGGCGGGCACCAGCCAGAAGTTCAGCGGCCACATGCCGGCCTTGGCCAGGAACGCCGTGGCCAGGATCGCCACGCCAGCGTGCAGCAGGCCGCGGTCGGCTTCCGGCACCAGCGGGATCTTCAGCGCCAGGTCGGCGAGGCTGAGGGTGCCGGTGACGCCGTAGATCATCGCCGCGCCGATCAGGAACAACGACGACGCCAGCAGGTTGATGGCGATGTAATGCAGCCCCGAGGACACCCGCGCGCGCCCCGAGCCATGCAGCAGCATGCCGTAGGACGCCGCGAGCAGCACCTCGAAGAACACGAACAGGTTGAACAGGTCGGCGGTCAGGAAGGCGCCGTACAGGCCCATCAGCTGGATCTGGAACAGCGCATGGAAGCTGGCCCCGGCGCGGTCCCAGCGCGCCATGGCGAACAGCAGGGCGGCGCTGGCGACGATGCCGGTGAGCACCAGCATCAGCGCCGACAGGCGGTCCAGCACCAGCACGATGCCGAACGGCGCCGGCCAGTTGCCCGGCAGGTACACGCCGATGGCGCTGGCTGGGCCCTGCTGTTGGGCGCCGTGCAGCAGCAGCGCGGCGATGCCCAGGCCGGCGAGGGTGGACAGCAGGTTGATACGGGCTTTCAGCGGGCGGTGTTTCTCGCCCAGCAACAGCATCACCGCGGCGGTCAGCAGCGGCAGCAGTATGGGCGCGATCAGCAGGGACGGCATCAGGCTCATTCCTGACGCTCCCGGCCGTCCACATGGTCGGTGCCGGTGAGCCCGCGCGACGCCAGCAGCACCACCAGGAACAGCGCCGTCATGGCAAAGCTGATGACGATGGCCGTGAGCACCAGCGCCTGGGGCAGCGGGTCGGTGTAGTGCAGCAGGTCCTGGGGCACGCCGTCCTTGATGATCGGCTCCTTGCCGATGAACAGGCTGCCCATGCTGAAGATGAACAGGTTCACCCCGTAGGACAGCAGGCACAGGCCCATCACCACCTGGAAGGTCCGCGGCCGCAGGATCAGCCACACCCCCGAGGCAGCCAGCACGCCGATGGCAATTGCGATGACTTCTTCCATCAGGCACTCCCTTGCGGTACGGCAATGGGCTTGGGCAGCCCGGTGGGTTTGTGGCTGCGTACCGACTGGTGCGCCAAAGCGGTGAGGATCAGCAGCGTCGAACCGACCACCACGCTGAACACGCCGATGTCGAAGAACAGCGCGCTGGCCACGTGCACTTCGCCCAGCAGTGGCAGGTGCAGGTGCGCGGTGTGGGTGGTGAGGAACGGATAGCCCAGCAGCATCGCGCCCACCCCGGTCAGCGTTGCGAACAGCAGGCCCACGCCCATCCAGCGCAGCGGCCGCAGGCGCATCTGCGCCTCCACCCACTGGGTGCCGGCCACCATGTACTGGAGGATGAACGCCACTGCCATCACCAGGCCGGCGACGAAGCCGCCGCCGGGCTGGTTGTGGCCGCGCATGAACAGGTACATGGCCACCACCAGGGCGATCGGCAGCAGCAGCCGCACCAACACCGCCGGCACCATCATGAAGCCCAGGGCGGTGTCGCTGGCCTGGCGCGGGTTGACCAGGTCGGTGACCACGTCAGGCGCCAGCAGGCGCTGCTGGGCCGGCAGCTGGATGCTCTCGCGCGGTGGCCGGAAGCGCCGCAGCAGGGCAAAGATGGCCAGGGCCGTGGCCGCCAGCACGGTGATCTCGCCCAACGTGTCGAAGCCGCGGAAGTCCACCAGCATGACGTTGACCACGTTGCTGCCGCCGCCCTCGGGCAGCGCCTTGCGCAGGTAGAACTCGGAGATATGGTTGGGTGTGGCGCGGGTCAGCATGGCGTACGACAGCGCCGCCATGCCGCCGCCCACGGCGACGGCCAGCACCAGGTCGCGCAGCCGGCGCAGGCGGGCGCGGCCTTCGCTGCCGGGCAGCGGCAGGGCGTCCTCGATACGCCGTGGCAGCCAGCGCAGGCCCAGCAGGATCAGCACCGTGGTCACCACCTCGACCACCAACTGCGTCAGGGCCAGGTCCGGCGCCGAGAACCAGATGAACGTGATGCAGGTCATCAGCCCGCAGACGCTGACCATGGTCAGGGCCGCCAGCCGGTGGTACTTGGCCTGCCAGGCAGCGCCCAAGGCGCAGGCTATGGCGATCAGCCAGAGGGCGACGAACACCCCCGAGCCGGCGATTTTCGGCCGCAGGCCCCAGCCCAGGCCGCTGTGCAGCAGCGGGATGAGCCCGGCCACCACGGCCACCAGCACCAGCATGAACAACTGCGGTTGCAGGCGCCGGGTGGTCAGCCAGCGTTCGCTGCGCCGCGCCAGGCGCATCAGCAGCACCAGGCTGCGCTCGAACAGGCGCTTGCCGTTGAACCGGCCCACCAGTGGCGGCCGCTGGAAGCGCCCGCGCTGCAGTTGCCCGCGCAACAGCAGGTACAGCAGCACGCCGGCGCCCATGGCGATCAGGCTCATGATCAGCGGTGCGTTGAAGCCGTGCCAGATCGCCAGGCTGTACGCGGGCAGCTCGCCGCCCACCACCGGCAGCGCGGCGGCGGCCAGCAGCGGCCCCACCGACTGCGCCGGGAAAATGCCCACCACCAGGCACAGCATCACCAGTAACTCCACTGGCGCGCGCATCCAGCGTGGGGGCTCGTGGGGCTGGTGGGGCATGTCGGTGGCGGGTGGGCCGAAGAACACGTCCACGGTGAAGCGCAGGGCATAGACCACGCTGAAGGTGCCGGCGATGGTGGCGATGGCCGGTAGCGCCGCCTCCACCCAGGCGGTGGAGGTGATGAACACGGTTTCGGCGAAGAACATTTCCTTGCTGAGGAACCCGTTCATCAACGGCACCCCGGCCATGGCGGCGCTGGCCACCATGGCCAGGGTGGCGGTGAAGGGTATCAGCCGGAACAGCCCGCTCAGGCGGCGAATGTCGCGGGTGCCGCTTTCGTGGTCGATGATGCCGGCGGCCATGAACAGCGAGGCCTTGAAGGTGGCGTGGTTGAGGATGTGAAACACTGCTGCCACCGCTGCCAGCGGGCTGTTGAGGCCCAGCAGCAGGGTGATCAGGCCCAGGTGGCTGATGGTGGAATAGGCCAGCAGGCCTTTCAGGTCGTTCTGGAACATGGCGCAGTAGGCACCCAGCAGCAGGGTGCAGGCGCCAGCGCCGCTGACCATCCAGAACCATTGCTCGCTGCCCGACAGCGACGGCCACAGCCGCGCCAGCAGGAACACCCCGGCCTTGACCATGGTTGCCGAGTGCAGGTACGCCGACACCGGCGTGGGCGCGGCCATGGCGTGGGGCAGCCAGAAATGGAAGGGGAATTGCGCGCTCTTGCTCAGGGCGCCAATCAGGATCAGCGCCAGCAGCACCGGGTACAGGTGGCTGGCGCGGATCTGCGCGCCGGCCGCCAGCACCGTGTCCAGGTCATAGCTGCCCACCACCTGGCCCAGCAGCAGCACCCCGGCCAGCAGGCACAGGCCGCCGGCACCGGTCACCGCCAGGGCCATATAGGCGCCGCGGCGGGCGTCGGCGCGGTGGTGCCAGTAGCCGATCAGCAGGAACGAGAACAGGCTGGTCAGCTCCCAGAAAAACACCATCTGCACCAGGTTGCCGGAAATCACCAGGCCGAGCATGGCGCCCATGAACGCCAGGAAAAACGCGAAGAAGCGCGGCACCGGGTCGTCCGGCGACATGTAGTAGCGCGCGTACAGCGACACCAGCGTGCCGATCCCCAGCACCAGCAGCGAGAACAGCCAGGCGAAGCCGTCCATGCGCAGGGTGAAGTCCAGGCCCAGGCTGGGCAGCCACGCGTAGGTCTCGCGGATGACACCGCCGTGGGCGATCTGCGGGTACATCGATGCCACCGCGACGGTGCCCGTCAGGGCCACCACGCCGGCCAGGATCGACTCGCGGTTGCGCGCGTCGTGGGGCAGCACCGCTGCCAGGCAGCTACCAATGAAAGGCAGAAGCAGTAGGACTATCAATGACATAGCGATCTGATCTGCTGGAGGGGATAAAGGATCATACGGTGCCGGGCGGGCATCACCAACCGCGAAGCTGTGCCAGAACCTTACAATAGTGGTCTATTTGCCAGCTTTTTCATGACAAAATTTTACAAGCCTTCGGTTTTCGTTGGCGTTGACGGTATTTGTGGGAGCTGGCTTGCCAGCGAGCTTTCAGGGCCTCGACAGCTCGCTGGCAAGCCAGCTCCCACAAGGGGGGTAATGCAATATACTGCGCATATCTAGCCCCAGAGCCGAACCCCGTGCCCCCAGACTCCCCCTCCCGCGCCTCGGTGCTGCAACACGTCAGCCACAACGTGCGCCGCCTGCGCCATGCCGCCGGCCTGAGCCAGAGCGCCCTGGCCGAACGCTCCGGGGTCAGCCGGCGCATGCTGGTGGCCATCGAGGCCGGCGAGAAGAACGTCAGCCTCGGCACCCTGGACCGCGTGGCCGAGGCCCTGGACGTGGTGTTCAGCGACCTGATCCGCGCCCCCGACAACCGCGACCCCAACCGCATCAACGAACTGGCCTGGGCCGGTAGCCAGCCCGGCAGCAAGGCCGTGCTGCTGGCCAGCGCCCCGGCGCGGCGCGAGGTGGAGCTGTGGGAGTGGTGCCTGGCGCCGGGCGAACGCTATGACAGCAGCTGTGATGGCGAGGGTTTCAGCGAGCAGGTGTTCGTCTACGAAGGCTGCCTGACCCTGGAAATCGACGGTGCCACCCGACAGATCGCCGCCGGCGAGTTCTGCATGTTCGCCAGCCAGCGTCCCCATGGCTATCGTAACGAGGGCGAGGTGGCCGTGCGCTTTGTGCGCAACGTGGTGTTCTAAAGCACTTCTCTGCCCCCACCCAGTTTCGGTAGCATGTGCCAATTCGCGCAAAGGGCAGTGAAAAATGACAGACATCCCCGAACCTTCGACGCTGCGCCTGGGCCTGCTGCAATACCCCGGTGCCCAGCCCTCCAGCACGGCAGGGCTGCTCGACCTGTTTGCCTGTGCACAGCAGGTGAGGGCAGAGCTGGGCATGTCGAAAACGCCAACCGTGCGGGTAGACAGCCTGGCGGACTCGGACGCAGGCGCTGTGCCAGCAGTGGTGTTCGTGCCGCCGCTGGCCCAGGCCGGCGTGCCTGATGCCGAGGCCCTGGCGCCGGTGCTGCAGGCGTTGCGCCGCTGGCATGCCGGCGGGGCGATGCTGATGGCCGTCGACAGTGGCGCCTGGCTGCTGGCCATGGCCGGGCTGTTGCAGGGCCGCCGGGCCACGCTGCACTGGGACGCGGCCATGGCCCTGGCCGCGCATTACCCGCAGGTGCGGGTGTTGCCCCAAGAGCCGATGGTGGACGAAGGCGACGTGGTCACCGCGGCGGGCAGCCAGGCCTGGCAAGAGCTGGGCCTGGCGGTGCTGGCGCTGTACTTCGGCGCATCGCTGGCGGTGGAGACCCACGCCATGCTCAACGTGCCGCCGCGCGACCAGCCGCTGCCCCCCAGCCCGTTCCAGCCGCGCCTGGACCACGGCCACGCGGCGGTGCTCAAGGTGCAACTGTGGCTGCAGGACAACCGCGCCATGGGCGTGACCCTGGATGACATGGCCGCCTGCGCCGGGCTGGAGCCGCGCACCTTCCTGCGTCGTTTCCACGCCAGCACCGGCCTCAAGCCCACCGAATACTGCCAGCACCTGCGCATTGCCCGCGCCTGCCATCTGCTGGAAACCAGCCAGCGCAACGTCGACCAGATCGCCGCCAGCGTGGGCTACCAGGACGTCGGCGCGCTACGCAAGATCTTCCTGCGGGTGACGGGGCATGCGTTGAGCGAGTATCGCGAGAAGTATGGCTTGCGCACCTTGTACCGCCCATTCGCGTTGCGCGGCCGGGGGGGTAGCCCTGCAAAGATCAAAGGCCCTGCAAACAAGGCTAACGAGGTGATGTCACAGGCATAACTGGCCCGAAATAGACAGTAGGAGCCGACCTTGGTCGCGATGCGCCGCGCGGGCGGCGCTCGATTGCTTGAACACCGAAGGACCACCGACAAGCACCTATCAGCACCCCGCGCCCCGGGGTAGCTGCTGGCGTCAGGCTGCTGGATCGCATAATGGCGACTGGGCGCTTGCCGTTCGGCCTGCTGGGCCCATGAGATCGAGCGCCGCCCGCGCGGCGCATCGCGACCAAGGTCGGCTCCTACATTTGTTTCGGGCCAATTATGTCTGTGACATCACCCGGTCCGCCTTACGTGTCTGGCAATGAATCGGAGCCGAGCCCCTATTTGAGAGGCTCCTCGATCCGCAGCAAGCGCCCGGCATTGCCCAGCACCAGCAGCGTGCTGAGGTTGTGCAGCAACGCCGCCACCACCGCGCCCGCCACGCCCAGCATGCCGAAAGCCGCCGCCGCGACGATGGCCAGGGTCCAGCCCAGGCCGATGGCGACGTTCACCTGCAAGGTGCGGCGGCACTGGCGGCTCAGGCGCACGCAGGTGCCCAGGCGGCGCAGGTCGCTGCCGATCAGCACGATGTCGGCCGAGGCCAGGGCGATGTCGGCACCGCCGGCGCCCATGGCCACGCCCACCACGCCAGCTTTCAGCGCCAGCGAGTCGTTGATGCCGTCACCCACCACCAGCGGCCGGAAGCCGTTGCCGATTTCGTCGGTGACCCGGTGCAGCTTGTCTTCCGGCAGCGCCTGGGCCACCACGTTGGTGATGCCCACCTCGGCGGCCAGGGCGTTGGCCACCGGCAGGCGGTCGCCGGTCAGCAGCAGCTGGCGGCCCAGGCCCAGTTCACGCAGGTCAGCCAGCGCCGCGGCGGCCTCCGGGCGCACCTGGTCGGCCAGCAGCAGCCAGGCCAGGAAGCGCCCATTGAGCGCCAGGCCGGCGATCGGCCCGTCGTGCTCGGGCACCGGCGGCAGGTCCACGCCCAGCTGCTGGAACAGCTCGGCGCGGCCCAGGGCCGCTTCGCCCTGCGGGGTCTGGGCGATCACGCCCAGGCCCTGGCGCTCGCGCAACTGCTCCAGCGGGTGGTAGGCGTCCTGGGGCACCAGGGTGGCCAGGGCGCGGCTCACCGGGTGGCTACTGGCCGCGCCGAGGCTGGCGGCCAGGTGCAGCAGGGTCGGCTCGTCGGCGCTGCACTCGGGCACCACCTGCAGGCGCTGCAGGTGCAGGGCGCCGTAGGTGAGGGTGCCGGTCTTGTCGATCACCAGCGAGCTGAGGTCGGCGAACTCTTCCAGGAACGCCGAGCTGCGGATCAGGATGCCATGGCGTGCGGCCACGGCGATGCCGGCGATGGCCGTGGCCGGCGCCGACAGCACCAGCGCGCACGGGCAGGCGGCCACCAGCACGGCGAGCATCGCCTGCGGGTCGTTGGTGATGAACCAGGTGACGGCGGCAATCAGCAGCACCAGCACCATGTACTGGCCGGCGTAGCGCTCCAGCAGACGGGTGATCGGCGGCTTCGACTGCTCGGCCTTCTGCATCAGCGCGATGACCTTGCCCAGGGTAGAGTCTTCGCCGGTACGCGACACCTCGATGCGCAGCAGGCCATCGAGGTTGATGGCGCCGCCGAACACGTCCATGCCCGGCGCGGCCTGCACCGGCACCGATTCGCCGGTGATGGGCGCGGTGTCCAGGCTGGCCTGGCCTTCCAGCACGCGGCCGTCGGCCGGCACGCGGTCGCCGGCGCGCACTTCCACCTGGTCGCCGGCCTTGAGGCTGGCGTTGTCCACTTCACGGATGCTGCCGTCGGCGCCGATCAGCCGCGCATGACTACGGGTCAGCTTGCCCAGGGACTCGATGGCCTCCTGGGAGCCGATCACGCTGCGTTCCTCCAGCACGTGGCCGAAGATCATCAGGATCGGCAACAACGCCGCGGTCAGCAGGTCGCCGGTGGCCCAGGCGCCCAGCAGGGCAATGGCCACCAGTTGGTCGGTGAGGCCATGCAGGCTGGGATGGCGGATGCTGAACCAGGCTGAACGCAGCACCGGAATGGCCACCAGCAGCGAGGCCACGCCGAACAGGATCTGCGCCACGCCGTCCTGGGCCGGGGCGAACCAGTGCCAGCCCAGCCCCAGCGCCAGTAGGCCGAGGGCGACCATGGCCAGGGTCAGCTGGCGGGCGGCGCTGCGGCGCTCGTCGACGCTGAGCATGCCGCCGGTGAGGTGGCCATGGGAATGCCCGTGGTGGGCGTGGCCGTGGTGATGGTGGGAATGCGCACTCATGGTTGGCTGCCTTGCAGAATCAGACGGGCGTCGTCGTGGGGATCGACGGTGGTGACCGAACCTGCCTTCTGCAGGATGGCCGGGACGCGCTCGCGGTACAGGCGCATCAGCAGGCCCGGGTCGCTGTGGTCGCGCTGGGTCTGGGCCAGGCTGGCGATGGTGGCAGTGTCGGCCTGGGCCTTGGCCAGGCGCTCGCTGGCCTGGGCGTGGGCCACCTGCAGGGTGCGGTCGGCCTCCTGGGTGGCGGCCTGGGTCACCTTGGCGGCGTCGTTGCGGGCCGAGGCAATGTTCTGCTCGGCCTTCTGGCTGGCGGTGAGCACGGCGTTGAAGGCGTTGACCGCGCCATCGGGCAGGCTCGACTGCAGGTCGACGCGCTCGATGTGCACGCCCAGGCCGGCGCCCTGGGCCTGCAAGGCGTCAAGGCTGCGGTTGATGCCCTGCATCAGGTCGCCACGCAGGCGCTCGCGGCGCTCGGCGGCCTGGCTGTCGCTGCCCACCAGCTCCGGCCGGGCCACCAGGATGGTGTCCAGGTCGCGGGAGGCGGACACGGCCACGGCGCTGCGGGCGACCAGGCGGTCCAGTGCGGCGGTCATGTTGGCGCTCTGCAGCACGTACTGGTACGGGTCCACCACCTTGTAGAAAATGCGCACGTCCAACTGCACCACCCCGGCGTCGCCGGTCAGCAGGTAGCCGGCGCCGGCCACCGCGTCGCTGTTGGGCGAGGTGTTGGGGTCGATGCCGCGGGTCTGGTTTTCGCGCAGCAGGGTTTCCACTCGCTGTTCGATGACGCGGTCAGCCGAGGGCAGCATCACCACCTGCTCGAACGGCCGCGGCCAGGCCATGAGCAGGCCGGCGCTGTGGATGCGCTCCAGGGCGCCCATGCGCAGCACCACGGCGCGGCTTTCCGGGCCTACCTGGCGAATGTTCGACACGGCCCAGCCGAACGCCGCCAGCAGGGTGACGCCGTACAGCGCCAGGAACGTCAGGCGGCCGGCCTGCAGCCAGGGGCTGGGCAGCCGTGGGTCGGGGGCGGCACCACTCATGGCTTGGCACCGCTGGCGGCGGCTGGGGCGGCCAGCTGCGGCGGGCCGTCGACCAGGGCGCGGAACGGCGCCGCATCGGTACGCAGCACCAGGCGCGTGCCCGAGTTGACGATGGTGCCCAGGGTGTCCAGCGAGCGCAGCAGGTTGTACAGCTCAGGCGAGCCGGCGTACGCCTTGCCGTAGATCTGCGCGGCTTCCACCCGCGACTGCGCTTCCACATCGGCCGCCTTCACCGTGGCGTCGGCCTGCAGGATGCGCGCGTCACGCTCGGCGCCGGAGCGAATCTCCGCCGCCTGGCGCTTGCCTTCGGCAGTGCGTTCGGTGGCGATGGTCTCGCGTTCGGCGCGCATGCGCTCGACGGTGGCGTTGAGGGTCACGGCGGGCAGGGTCAGGCGTTCGATACCCACCTGCAGCACGCGCACGCCATAGGTGTCGAGCAACTGCTTGGCGATCTGCTGGCGCACATGGTCTTCGAAGTCGGCGATCTGCACCTTGTTGGCGTCGGTGTTCACCAGGCTCGACAGGTCGAAGCCGCTGGCCGAGGTTTCCAGCGCCGAGCCGAGGAAGGTGCGAATCTGCCGCGCGGCTTCGTCAGGCTGGTTCTGCACCGCGCGCATGAAGCGCTGCACGTCGGCGTTGTCGGCCTGCACCTGCCACGCCACGTAGGCCTGGACGATGATCCGCAGGCCGTCGCGGGTGCCCACGTCCTGCAGGCCGCTGGAGGTCGTGCGCAGGCGCAGGTCCACCGGCACCGCCGATTCGAACGGGATCGGCAGGCGCCAGTTCAGGCCCGGCTCCAGCAGCACGCGCGAGGGGTTGCCGAAGCGGGTGATGACCGTGGCTTCGCCGCTGCGCACCTGCACCAGGCAGGCGGTGGCGATGGCGAACAGCACCAGCAGGGCGGCGATGCCGATGCGCTTCCAGGGGCGCGACGGCGCGCCGTCGTCGTGGTCATGGCCGTGGTCGTGGTGTGCATGGTCATGATGATCGTGGCCGTGGTCGTGGCCCGCGTGGTTGTGCGATGTACTCAAAATCAAAACTCCTGCAGGCCGTTAGCGGCGTGGCTGGCCGGGGTCGACCGGCGCGGCGAAGGTTCTCAGGTCCAGGGTCGGCGGCTCGTCCCGGGCAATGCGATGGTCAAGGATCAACGCCTTGGCATTGGCCATGCCCTGGGCCAGCTGGCTGAAATACTGCTCGTTGATGAACGCCTGGCCGGCGCTGTGCCAGGCTTGCAGTTCAGCGCTGAAGCGCAGGTCGGCGGCCTTGGCCGCGCCCAGGTTCTCGGCGCTGGTGGCCTGGGCGTTGTCGGTGGCCATGCTGGCGTCGGTGCGCGCCTGGTTGCTGGTGACGCTGGCGTTGCCGCGCTCGCGGGAGATCAGCGCCTGGGCGCCGATCTGCGCGGCCTGCACGCCGTGGTAGGCGTCGGCGGCGCCGGCCGGTGGGTGAATGGCTTCCACCACGGTGGCCAGCAGCTCGACGCCGCTGTCGAGGCGGTCGAGGTCGGCCTGCACCTGCTTGCCAATGTCCTCGCCCAGTTGCGCGCGGGCCTCGCCGAGCATGTCGTCCAGCTCACGGCCGGCCAACTGGTGCACCAGCACGCGGCTGGCGGTGCTGCGGATCAGCGCCGGCACGTCGGCGCTGTTGTAGGTGGCAGCCAGGGCGGCCTTGTCGGTCAGGCCGATGCGGTAGACGAAGCGCACGTCCATGTTCACCACCTGGAAGCTCTGCTTGTCGCCGGCGCTGCTGGCGATGACCTGGGATTTCTCGGCGCGGTGCGAGGCGTCCCACAGGCGGTTGGCGGTGACGGGCGCCGGGCCGTCGGCGCTGCTGGTTTCATCGCCGGCGCCGCCTTCGGCGCTGGTGGCCAGCTCATGAATCACCCCGTTCTCCACGGTGCGCGCCTGGCCGAACGGCCACGGCAGGCCCACATGCAGGCCCGGGGCGTAGACGGTCAGCGGCTTGCCGAACTGCTCGTACACGGCGCGGCCGTTCATGGGCACCTGGGTGACGCCGCTCAGCAGCCAGCCGATCAGGGCGATCAAAGCCAGCACCGGCAGGCTGGCGCGGCGCATGAAGCCCAGCGCCCAGATCTGCCGCAGGTCGATGCCGAAGCGTTGCTGCATTTCATCCTGCAGGCGCCGCAGCGGGCGCGGCGGCCAGTTCAGCAGGCCGGCGAACAGGCTGTCGGCGACGATCTGCGGTTCCAGGGTCAGGCGCTGCGGGCTGAACACCGACAGTAGAGCGCGCACCAGCAGCTCCAGGGCGCCCAGGGCCGGCAGCAGGCCGGCCAGCACCGCCAGGCGCAGCGGCCACACCGCCTCGCCGTTGGCGAAGAACAGGCACACCGCGGCCAGCAGCAGGCTGGCCAGGGTGATGCGCAGTTGCAGCGCCAGGCCCGAGGCCTCGGGCCACTCCACCGGGTCGCAGGCGTTCAGGTGGCGCTCCAGCACCAGCAGGGCGAAGGCCACCACCAGCAACAGCCCGGCGACGGCGTAGGCGGTCTGGCCCAGGGCCTGGGGCGCCAGGTTGAGGTTCCAGCCGTAGTTCACCAGCAGCAGCGCCAGCACGCAGCCGGCCATCAGCCACAGTGCCGCCACGCCCAGGCGTTGCAGCCACACCGCCAGGGTGTCGCCGACGCGGTCCAGCAGGCGGTCGTAAGCGCCGCGCGGCTCGTCCTGCACCCACTCGGTGACCGGTTCCAGCGGCTCGCCGTTGAGCGCGGTGGCGCGCCACCGGGCGATGCGCCAGGCCCACTGGCTGCTGCCCAGCAGGGTCAGGCAGCTGGCGCTGATGCCGCACAGCAGCGGCACCCACAGCGAATCACGGGTAAACAGCTCAACGAAAATACCGGCCACCAGGGCCAGCATCAGCAGCGCCCCCAGCCCCAGCATCAGGCCGAACAGGCGGCGCGCCTGCCAGGCCGCGCGCACGAATCGCGGCAGGGCGTGCAGATCCCCAGCCGGGGCATCCAGGTCAACTCTCATCACATCTCCATACGCTCGCACAGGCAGGTGCGCGACCCGGCCAGGGTCGTTGCGGTTTACCGTTGAATAAAAACAGACGCTCAGGCGACCGGGCAGTCTACCCATAAAAAGTAACTGTATAACGCTGGCCGTGAAATTTTCGTCCCACGCCCGCGCCGCCACTGTTGCTCAGCCAACAGCCGCGCAACAGTTTGCTGGCCAACAGCAAGCCCGTGCCGCCCCGGCTTATGGCCATGGCCCCGCAAACATGGGGCGCGGCGAAGCGGCACGCACTGTGCAATGACCTGCTCATCAAGTGTATGAATCTTTGTTCAGTTTGGAGAGCTGCATGTCGCGTGAAATCCGCCTCAACGCCTTTGACATGAATTGCGTGGGCCATCAGTCCCCAGGCCTGTGGGCGCACCCGCGGGACCGCTCGTGGGAATACAAGGACCTGGCCTATTGGACCGACCTGGCTAAAATCCTCGAGCGCGGCAAGTTCGACGGCCTGTTCATCGCCGACGTGCTGGGTATCTACGACGTGTACCAGGGCAATGGCGACGCCGCCATTCGCCAGGCCACCCAGGTGCCGGTCAACGACCCGCTGCAGCTGATTCCACCCATGGCGATGGTCACCGAGCACCTGGGGTTCGGCCTCACCGCGTCGCTGTCGTTCGAGCACCCGTACCCGTTCGCCCGGCGCCTGTCGACCCTGGACCACCTGACCCAGGGCCGCGCCGGCTGGAACATCGTCACCTCGTACCTGGAGAGCGGCGCCAAGAACATCGGCCAGGCCGCACAGACCGAGCACGACGCGCGCTATGACTACGCCGAGGAGTACCTGGAGGTCTGCTACAAGCTGTGGGAAGGCAGTTGGGAGGAGGACGCGGTGCTGCGCGACCGCGAGCGGCGCCTCTTCAGCGACCCGAGCAAGATCCACCCCATCAAGCACCACGGCAAGCACTTCCAGGTGCCCGGCATTCACCTGTGCGAACCGTCGCCGCAGCGCACGCCGCTGCTGTACCAGGCGGGCGCGTCCAGCCGGGGCAAGCAATTCGCCGCCGAGCATGCCGAGTGCGTGTTCGTTGCCGCGCCGTCCAAGGTGCTGCTGAAGAAGACCGTGGCCGACATCCGCCGCCGCGCCGCCGAGGCCGGGCGCGATCCGCGCAGCGTGCTGATCTTCAACCTGCAGACGGTGATCGTCGACGAGACCGACGCCAAGGCCCGGGCCAAGTTCGAGGAGTACAAGTCCTGGGTCAGCTACGAGGGCGCCATGGCGCTGATCAGCGGCTGGACCGGCATCGACTTCAGCCAGTTCCAGCCCGGCGAGGCCCTGCGCCACGTCAAGACCAACGCCATCCAGTCGGCGGTGGAAGCCTTCAGCACCGCCGACCCGGATACGGTCTGGACCCCCAACGAGCTGGCGGACTGGGTGGGCATCGGCGGCTTCGGCCCGCTGTTCGTCGGCGGCCCCGAGACCGTCGCCGACCTGCTGGAGGAATGGGTGGCCGACACCGACGTCGACGGCTTCAACCTGGCCTACGCGGTGACTCACGAAACCTTCAGTGACGTGGTCGACCACCTGGTGCCCGAACTGCAGAAGCGCGGGGTGTACAAGACCCAGTACCGCAGCGGCACCCTGCGCGAGAAGCTGTTCGGCGAAGGCGCGCGGCTGCCCGGCAATCACCCGGCGGCGGGCTACCGAAAACCGTGAAGCTGTTTATGATGTTCCCGGCAACCCCACTGCTAACAGTGAGCACCCCATGCAAGACATCCTGATCATCGGCGGCGGCCTGTCCGGCACCCTGCTGGCCGCGCAACTGCTGCGCCAGCCCGGCCAGCGCCGGCTGCGGGTGTTCGAACCGCGCCCCGAACTGGGCCGCGGCGAAGCCTACAGCGCCACCGAGCTGGGCCACACCCTCAACGGCAACGCCGCGCGCATGAGCGTGGACCCCGACAACGCCGAGGACCTGACCCAGTGGCTGGCTGCGCACATCGCCGCCGGCGGCTGGCCCGAGGCCGACCGCCAGCACGTGCCGGTTGCCGAGTTGTTCCCGCCGCGCGGGTTGTTTGGCGTCTACGCCCAGCAGCACCTGGCGGCGGCGCGAGCAGCGGGGGCCACCTGGGGATCGACCCTGGAGCATGTGCGCAGCGAAATCGTCGACCTGCAGGTGGACGCCGATGGCGTGCGCCTGACCCTCGCCGACGGCAGCCAGGTGCACGGCAGCCAGGCGGTGCTGGCCACCGGCATGTTCCCGGCGGCGCGCACCCGCCAGCGCCAGTCCAGCGGCCTCAACGCCGCGGCGGTGGACCCATGGGACGTGCAGGCCATGGCTGGCCTCGACCCAGACGGCCGGGTGCTGATCATCGGCTCCGGGCTGACCATGGTCGACGCCGTGGTGTCCCTGGAACAGGCCGGGCACCGCGGGCCGATCCAGATCTATTCGCGCCATGGCCTGTTGCCCCAGGTGCGCCGGCAGCCGCCGGCGTGGCCGGACTTCCTGGCCGCCGACCCCACCCTCCGCACGCCGTTGCAGGTGTGGCGCGCGCTGCGCCGGCAATGCCGCGAGGCCCAGGCCGCCGGCATCGACTGGCAGGCGCCGCTGGACACCGTGCGCGCCCACATCGGCCGGCTGTGGAGCGGTGCCAGCGATTGGCACAAGCGCCAGTTCGTGCGCCATGCGCGGCCGTGGTGGGAAAGCCATCACCACCGCTCGCCGCCGCCCAGCGATGCATTGCTGCAGCGCTTGCTGGAAGAGGGGCGGGTGCGCATCGACGCCGCGCAACTGCTGGGCCTGGCCCCCACCGAAGACGGCCAGGTGGGCATCCGCGTGCGTGACCGCGGCCAGGCCGCCGAGCGCATCGATACCGGTGTGGCGCTGATCAACTCCACCGGCATCGAATACGACTGGCGCCGCGTGGACCGGCCGCTGCCCCGGCAGCTGCTGGCGCGCGGCCTGATCCGCCCCGGCCCGCTGGCGCTGGGCATCGCTGCCCAAGCCAACGGCGCCGTGCACGACGCCGCCGGCCAGGCCTCGCCCCGGCTGTTCGCCATGGGCCCACCGCTGCGCGGCCTGTGGTGGGAAAGCACGGCCGTCACCGACGTGGCGCTGCAAGCCAAGGCCCTGGCCAATACCCTGGTCACACAATCCCCGTAGCCGCTGCCGCCAGGCTGGTTCCCGGTCACCACGGTGTGGCCTGACGCAGCCTGGCGGCAGCTGCTACGGGCGTGGGCAATCGTGCCCGCAGCGGCGCGCTTGAATACTTTTTGACCTGACTGGACAGGTGTCAGCCCCGCAGCCACAGTCATGGGTACCCGGCCCATGGAGTGTGTGCATGCCCACCACCACGCGCACGCTGTTGCGTGACTACCGTTTCTGGCTGTTGCTGCTATTGGCCACGGCCGTGCGGTGCTGGCAGCTGCCGCAGCGGCCGCTGTCGGGCGATGAGGGCTACAGCCTGCTGCTCAGCCAGATGAGCCTGGACGATATCGTGCACTGGACAGCGCTGGATGCCCATCCGCCGCTGTACTACTTCCTGCTGCACGGCTGGCTGGAACTGGTGGGGCACAGCGTCGCGGGGGTCCGACTGCTGAGCGTGCTGCCCGGCGTGGCCAGCGTGTTCGTCCAGGCCTGGCTGATGGATCTGCTGGCCGGCCGCCGGACGGCGTGGCTGGCGGGCCTGCTGTTGGCGGTGGCGCCGTTCCTGGTGCGCTACAGCCAGGACGTGCGCATGTACAGCTGGTTGGCCTTGTGGCTGTGGTCGGCGACCCTGGTGATGGTGTTGTGGCTGCGTTCGCCGGGGCGCTGGCCCCTGTTGCTGCTATACAGCGCACTGATGAGCGCCGCCTTGTACAGCCATTACTTCGCTGGCCTGGCCCTGGCCAGCCACTGGTGCTACCTGGCATGGCTGTGGCTGCGCCGCGGCCGGCGCGAGTTGATGGCGCCCCAGTGGTGGGCCGCTACCGGGCTCGTGGCGGTGCTGTTCGTGCCCTGGCTGCCCAGCCTGCAACAGCAACTGCAGCACACCGGCTGGACCCTGGGCTGGGTGCCGCCGGTCACGGCCGCCAGCCTGCCGGACCTGATCTGGACCTTTACCTTGCTCGGCGACGCCCACGCCTGGCCCACCCTGCTGTGGCTCGCCTGGCCGCTGGCGCTGCTGGCCGTGGCCGTCGGGCTGCTGGTGCGGCGGCGCCACGCACTGGAGCCGGCGGCGCTGTTGGTGGCGAGCGTGCTGGTGCCGATCGTCCTGGTGCTGGCCGTGTCCTGGAAGGTGTCGATGTTCTACCCCCGCTACCTGATCTACCCGGCGGGTGCGTTGCCGCTGCTGCTGGCGCTGGCACTGGACCAGGCATTGGCGCGCCACAAGGCCTGGGCGGCGGCAGGGCTGGCGGTGCTCGCCGGCCTGTCGGCAGTGGGGCTCCACGCGTTGTTCACCGGCAACGATCGCGTCGAGAAGCTGCCGCGCGCCGACGAGCGCGTGCCCTTCGTGGCCCACTACCTGGGCGCTCGCCTGCAACCCGGCGACCTGGTGCTGACAGACAGCATCTACAGTTATGCCAGGGTGTTTTTCTACTTGCCGGAGGGGGTGGCCATGCAGGTACTGGCCGGGCCGCAGTTGCCGTTTGCCTACGGCTACTCGGGTTTGCTGTATCGCGATGGGGCGGCGGACCTCCTGCGTTCGCTGGCCGACGTGCCTGCAGACGTCCACCGGTTGTGGTGGCTGGATTTCGCCCACGACGCTGCAGCCCAGGCCCCGTTCTCGAAGGGTGGCTGGCGGTTGGTGGATCACTTGCAGGGGCAGACCCCCGAAGTCTGGCTGTACCAGCGCGAGGCCCGGCCGTGAGCCTGGCACGGTTCGGCCTTGCGGGCCTGGCCAACACGTTGCTGGACGCGCTGTTGTTCAACCTGTTGAGCGCCGATTGGCTCGGGTTACCGGTGATCGCCGCAGCGGTGGTCGCTGGCAGCGTCGCCATGCTCAACGGCTTTGTCCTGCACCAGCGCTTCACGTTCCGGGTGGCCGGCACGCCCTGGCCGCGCAGGCTACTCTTCGTGGTGCTGACGGCCGCCAGTGTCTACGGGCTGCGGCCCTTGCTGATGGCCTGGGTGCTTGGGGCCGGCGAGGCCTGGGTGCGCTGGCTGCCGGTGGCGCCGGCCGGCCAGGCGTTGTTGCTGCGCAACCTGGCCTGGTTCATCGCCGTCGCACTGGTGATGCTGTTCAACTACCTGGGCTACCGGCGATGGGTGTTTGTCGCCAGCGCCCGGGCGCCCGAGGGTTCACCGTGAACACACCCGTCGTCGACCTGTCCATCATCATCCCCACCTACAACGAGGCGATGCCGGTCGCGGGTGTGCCGCGCCTGGAGCGCAGCCTGGAGCAGCTCAGTGTTTACCTGGCGCGGCATGCCTCGCAACTGGCGGTGGACATCGTGGTGGTGGATGCGCGCAGCCCCGACGGCACGGCGCAGGTGGTGCTCGCCCACCCTGGCGTGCAACTGATCGACGCCGGCCCCAGGCCCGCCGGGCAGTTTACCAAAGGCCGTCAGGTGGCCCTGGGCATGCTGGGCGCCCGCGGCCAGTACCGACTGTTCATGGATGCCGACCTGGCCACCCCCTTGCACCACCTGCAGCAGGTGTTCGCCCTGATGGCCCGCAACGAGCCGCTGGGCATCGGCGTACGCCCGTTGGGCGTGACCCATCGCGGCGTGCGCCAGCACATCTCGCGCAGTGGCAATTACCTGGCCCAGTGGCTGCTGGTGCCGGGCATCGAGGACACCCAGTGCGGCTTCAAGGTGTTTCGCGCCGACGTGGCGCAGGCGTTGTTCAGCCGCCAGCGCATCGGCGGGTTCGGCTTCGACCTTGAGGTGCTGGCCCTGGCCCGCCAGTTGGGTTACCCCTGTACCGTGCTGCCGATCGACGATTGGCGCGACGTGAAGCAGGGCAGCAAGCTGGGCGGCGTTGCCATTGCCAAGGTGGCAGTGGGCGTCCTGGCAGACATCGCCCGCATCCGCTGGGCGCTGCACAGCGGGCTGTACGACGAGCCTGCCAGCGCGTGCCCGTGACGCCGCCTTCGGCAGCTGCTACGTGCATGCGCGTCGCCAAGGCCGGTTTCTGTAGCAGCGGCCGCAGGCCGCGTCCAAGGCGCCGCGCTGTTCCCGGCGTACCGCGGTGAACCCGGACGCAGCCTTGGGCAGCTGCTACGTGGCGGAGGGGCCGTTGCCGATCTGCCATACGAACGGCGGTTCGGTGCCGTTGATGGCCCAGTCGCCGACGATGCGCGCCTTGTAGATGGTGGGGTTGTGCGAGGACACCGTGCGCGCGTTGCGCCAATGGCGGTCCAGGGACTTGCCGGTGCGCACGTCCGAGGCGCCCAGGGCGTTGAACAGCGTGGTGGTGGCGCGCTGGATCAGTTCGGTGACCGCGACCTGGGCGCGCGCCGATTCCAGCTCGGCGTCGACGTTGGCCTGGTGCTCGGCAGCCGCGTCGTGGCCGAAGCGTGCCAGGTAGGCGCGCTGTGCCGGCTGCGTGGCGCGCAAGGTAGCGGCTTCGGCGGCGTACACCCAGGCGGCGATTTCGCCCACCACCTGCTGCACTTGCGCATCCTGGCTGACCTGCGGCGCGTTGCCGTGGCTGTAGATGCGCCGGCGCTGGCTGACGCCCTGGCTCACGTCGCGCAGGGCGGCGCGGCCGATGCCTGACAGGGTGGCCAGCAGCACCAGTTGGTAGAACGCGGTCTGGTACTTGAAGCGGCTGGCGAAGTCGATCACGTGCTCGGCCTCCACCACCGCGTCCACGAAGCGCGAGCTGCCGCTGCCGGTGGTGCGCTGGCCGAAGCCATCCCAGTCGTCGGTCTGGACGATGCCCGGCTGGTTCGTGCGCACGGCGGCGATGACATCGGCGCCGGTGTCACTGCGGCGGGCGAACACGTCGATCCAGTCGGAAAACAGGCTGCCGGTGCTGTAGAACTTCTCGCCGTTGAGGCGCCATTGTTCGCCGTCCGGGCTGACCTGGGTGATCACGTCGCCGATGTTTACCGCGCCGATCTCGGTCCAGGCGCAGCCGACGATATCGCCGGCCACGAAGCGCGCGAACCAGCGGTCGCGGGCCGGCGAGGGCGGGGCGTTGAGGCGGTCTTCGGCGAAGGCAAAGTGCCCGCGCAAGGCCTGGGGCACGTTGGCGTCGGCCTCGGCCAGTTCAATCAGCAGCTCGAACAGTTGCGGCAACGAGGCGCCGCCACCGCCGTACTCCACCGGCACGCGCACGGCGCCGAAACCGGCTTCCTTGAGCCAGCGAATCGGCTCGTGGGGCAGGGTGCGCTGCTGCTCGCGGGCCACGGCGCCTTCGGCGATGCGCGCGAAGATCGGCCGGAAGCGGGCGGCCAGGGCCTGGTAGTCGGTGCCGGTGGCCAGCGGGTTGATGATCTGATGGTCGGTCATGGCAAGGTTCTCTGGTTCGATACCACCGCGTTGCAGGCATCGTGCCGCGTCGCACCGCCCCGTTTTCCGGGACGATGCGCGTGCCAGGTGGCCTGGCGCTGTTGGCGTGGCAGCAGCGGATCAGCAAAGCGTGGGCCTGACGACACTGGACGGATGCGCCGCCCTGCACTGAACTGGTCGCAGGAACCGTTTTCTGAAGTGGAGCCTTCGATGCCGCAACCGCACGATACCGACCTTGCTGAAATGCCCATTGTCAGTGGCGCGCGCCTGGGCCGCCTGTTGCAGACCCTGGCCAGCCAGCCGCTCACGGCGCTGCAGGTGCTGCTGTTCTACCTCGCCGCGCTGGGCCTGTACGTGCTGCCGCTGATCCTCGACAACGTGTTGTTCATCGACGACAACCTGCGGGAAATGCAGGCGGCCACCTGGTGGAAGCCCGAGGGCCGGCCGCTGGGTGACTACCTGTTCAACGCCGTAAGCTTCACCCCCGGCACCCCGGATTTCTTCCCGCTGTCGATGCTGCTGGCGATTTTGGTGATGGCCGTGGCCCTGGCCCACCTGGCGTTCCACTGGTTCCGGCGGCCCACCCTGAGCCACTGCCTGGTGTTGCTGCCGCTGTGGTACAACCCGTTCTACTTGCAGGAACTGTCGTACCAGTACGAATGCCTGACCCTGAGCCTGGGCGTGGCCCTGGTGGTGCTGGCCATCAGCTTCAGCCTGCGCGCGGCGGGGTGGCAGGTGCTGGTTCGCGGCGCCATGCTGACGGCGGCCATGAGCCTGGACCAGCTGCCGCTGAACGTCTTCGTCGGCCTGGCCTGCGTGGACCTGCTTCGTCACACCACCATCCCCGCCACGTTCAGGGCGCTGCTGTGGCAGCCGCTGCAACACCTGGCCGTGCTGCTGGCCGGCGGCGTGTTCTATTACCTCACGGCCTACCAGTTGCTGATGAACGACCGCGGCGGCGTGGTGTGGCCGACGCTGCACGAGTGGGGCGTGCGCCTGGGCGCGCTGGCCGGCAAGGTCGGGCTGTTCATCACCCCGGCCAACGGCTGGGTGTTCGCCCTGCTGGCGCTGTGCGCCCTGGCCGGGCTTGGGCTGACGCTGGCGACGGCGCTGCGCACGCCGGTGCGCGCGGGGCTGAAAGCCGCGTACCTGGCCATCACCGCATTGGCGGCCGTGGGGGCCGTGCTGGCGGTGGGCGGGTTGCTGCTGGTGCTGTACGACTTCGGCAACAACTCCGACGCCCGTACCCTGGTGGGCGTGGCGCCGTTGCTGGTGGCGCTGCTGCTCCTGGCCCATGGCTTCATCGCGCGCCTGGCAGTGCGCTGGACCCTGGTGCTGGCGTTGCCGCTGGCGGTGTTCCTGTCTTTCGCCTACGTCTACGGGCAGTACCTGCGCGAGCAGAACGAGCTGCAGCAGTTCGTGCGCACGCTGGTGGTGACGGACATCTTCAACCACCCGCAGGTGAGCCAGGCCAGCAGCATCAGCGTGCTGGAGGACAACAACAACGACATCAACAACGTCTTCGCCCGCGTGTGCGTGCAACGCATGCTGCCGGCACTGCGCTTTATCGCCGCCAACGACTACCAGTTCCTGCCCGAGCAGCTGCGCAAGTGGGGGGTGACCACCCTGGCCGATGAGTCGGTGGACCTCGCCACCCTGGGCGCGCCGGTGGTCAGCCGGCCGTTCTATGGCCTGTACGTGGTGGGGGACAAGGCCTACATCCGCTTCGCCGCGCGGGTGTCGCAGCCCGAATGCCCGGCGCTGGAGTGAACTGTTGGTGGGCCAACAGTGATTCAGCAATTGCATCCGGGCAGACAGTTGCTCGGCTTGCCTTTGCATCCAACTGATTGAATTTCATAAGTTTTAATGTTTGGCATGGTTGCTGCTCCGGGTACTGCACCTTTGTCCCCAAGAGCGAACCGACATGAGCCATACCCCCGTGAAATTTGCCTACTGGGTGCCTAACGTCAGCGGCGGCCTGGTGGTGAGCAAGATTGCCCAGCGCACCAGCTGGGACATCGACTACAACCGCAAGCTGGCGCAGCTGGCCGAGGCCGCCGGCTTCGAATACGGCCTCACCCAGATCCGCTTCACCGCCGGCTACGGCGCCGACAACCAGCACGAGTCGGTGGCGTTCAGCCACGCGCTGCTGGCGGCCACGCAGAAGCTGAAAGTGATCGCGGCGATTTTGCCTGGCCCGTGGCAGCCGGCGCTGGCCGCCAAGCAGCTGGCCACCATCGACCAGCTCACCGGTGGGCGCATCGCGGTGAACATCGTCAGCGGCTGGTTCAAGGGCGAGTTCACCGCCATCGGCGAGCCGTGGCTGGAGCACGACGAGCGCTACCGCCGCTCGGAAGAGTTCATCACCGCGCTGAAGGGCATCTGGACCCAGGACCATTTCACCTACCGCGGCGACTTCTACCGCTTCAACGACTACACCCTCAAGCCCAAGCCGCTGCAGCAGCCGCACCCGGAGATCTTCCAGGGCGGCAGCAGCCGGGCGGCGCGGGACATGGCGGCGCGGGTGTCGGACTGGTACTTCACCAATGGCAACACGGTGGAAGGCATCAAGGCCCAGGTCGACGACATTCGCGCCAAGGCGGCCGCCAACGGCCATTCGGTGAAGGTGGGCGTCAACGCCTTCGTCATTGCCCGCGACACCGAGGCCGAGGCCCGCGCGGTGCTGGCCGAGATCATCGACAAGGCCGACTTCGAGGCGGTCAGCGCCTTCGGTGCGGCGGCCAAGCAGGCCGGCAGCGCCTCGCCCGAAGGCGAGGGCAACTGGGCCAAGTCCAGCTACGAGGACCTGGTGCAGTACAACGACGGCTTCAAGACCAACCTCATCGGCACGCCGCGGCAGATCGCCGAGCGTATCGTCGCGCTGAAGGCGGTGGGCGTGGACCTGGTGCTGGCGGGGTTCCTGCACTTCCAGGAAGAGGTGGAATATTTCGGCAAGCACGTGTTGCCGCTGGTGCGTGAGCTTGAAGCTTTGCGGGTGGCTGAGCCTGCCTGAGTAGCGGGGGGCGGAGACGCAGCCTTCGGCAGCTGCTACGGGGCCCGTAGCAGCTGCCGAAGGCTGCGTCCTGCCACTGTCAGATTGAAAGCTGCAGCACCCGGTCCTGCTGGATGGTCTCGCCCGGCCGGCGCTTGTTCACCGCCAGTTCGCCGATTTTGATCAGCCGCGTGCGCGTGACGTTGCGGGTCAGGCCCAGCAGGTTGGCGGTGTGCACCTGGTTGTAGTGGCTGAACTTGTAGGCCGCGCGCAGCAGCGCATCCTCGACCTTCTCGTGCAGCGCCCCGGCCTGTTCGGCGAACAGCTTCTGGAAGGCCCGCTCCAGCAGTGCTTCGGCCGAGTCGTCGCAGGGCTGGCTGTCGTCCTGGCGCTCGATGCGCATGTGCGACAGGCGCAGGTCCTCGGGCTGGATCACGCCGTTGCGGCAGATCAGCAAGGTGTGGTGAATCACGTTCTCCAGCTCGCGGATGTTGCCCGGCCACTGGTAGGTGCGCAGCTTGAATTCGGCTTCCGGGCTTAGGGTCACGGTGCCGTAGCCCAGGCGCTGGCTGTAGGCGTTGATGAAGTGCCGGGTCAGCGGCAGGATGTCGCCGGGGCGGTCGCGCAGCGGGCTCAGGTCCATGCTCACCACGTCGAGGCGGTAGTACAGGTCCTCGCGGAAGTGCCCGGCGTTGATCGCCCGCTCCAGTTGCACGTTGGTGGCTGCCAGCACGCGCACGTCGATGGGAATGGACTTGCGCGAGCCCAGGCGCACCACCTCGCGTTCCTGCAGCACCCGCAGCAGCTTCACCTGGATGGCCATGGGCAGGTCGCCGATCTCGTCGAGGAACAGCGTGCCGCCGTTGGCTTCCTCGAACCAGCCGGCCTTGGCCGCCAGGGCGCCGGTGAAGGCGCCTTTCTCGTGGCCGAACAGCTCGGCCTCCACCAGCGACTCCGAGAACGCCCCGCAGTTGACCGCCACGAACGGCCGGTTGCAACGGCCGCTGAGGTTGTGAATGTGGCGGGCCACCAGCTCCTTGCCCGTGCCGGTCTCGCCGATGATCAGCACGCTGGCCTCACTGGGGGCGATCTGTTGCAGGTGCGCCAGCAGGGCTCGCGACTTGGGGTCTTCGAACACTTGGGCGGTGGCGCGGATGGAAGTCGCGAGGGCGGGCGAGGGCGGCAAGGTCAATAGCTGCATGGGCTTCTCTAGGAATAAAAAGTGGGAATCGGCAGCGTCCGGTTCAGGGCCCAGTCGCCGAGTTCGTGAAGCTTGTAGTCGATAGGGTCGTGCAGGCTCTGGGTGCGCAGGTTGCGCCAGTAGCGGTCCAGGCGCAGCGAGGCGTGGGTGGCGCGGGCACCGGTGGCTTCGAACAGGCGGCTGCAGATCTCCAGGCCGTGGCGGCTGGCGGCCACCTTGGCGGTGGCGATGGCCACGGCCAGGTGCCCGCGTTCGTCTGCGGTCAGCGCCGGGCCGCGGGCCCAGGCCTGGTCCAGCAGGCGGGTGGCGCGCTCCACCAGCAGGCGCACCGACTCCAGCGCCACCCAGAACTCGCCGTAGTGGGCCAGCACGTAAGGGTCGTGGCGCGCCTCCTGGCTGCCGGACTTGAACCACGGCCGGGTCTCATGCAGCGTGTAGTGCCGCGCTTCTTCCACCGCGCCCTCGGTGAGGCCGAGGAACATGTGGGTGAAGGTCAGCTGCGCGATCAGCGGCCGCAGGCAGGCGAACGGCGTGCTCAAGGGGCCGGGGTCCAGCAGCAGCTCGGACTGCTCCACCCGCACCCGCTCGAAGCTGGCGCTGCCGCTGTCGGTCTGGCGCTGGCCGAAGTTGTCCCAGTCGTCGTGCAGGGTGATGCCGCTGCGGCTGCTGGGGATGGCGGCGATCAGCAGCTTGCCGCCCGCCGTCTCATCCACCGCCGAGGCAATCAGCATCTGCGAGTCGCTGGCGCCGGAGCAGAAGCTCTTCTTGCCGGAAAACTCGCACCAGCCGTTGAAGTGGCGCACCACGGTGCGGGTGTCCAGCGGGTTCAGGGCATTGCCCCAGAACCACTGCTGGCGGGCGGTCTGCTCGAACCAGGGCTGCCACTGCTCGGGGCGGGCGAACAGGCGCACGGTGGCCAGCATCAGGTGATGAAAGCCGAACACGTGGGCGATGGAACTGTCGACCCGCGCCAGCTCGCGCACCACCCCCAGGGTCTCGGTCCAGCTGGCGCCCTGGCCACCGAACGCCTGGGGAATGCTCATGGCCAGCAGGCCGCTGCGGCGCAGGGCGTCGCGCTCGGCCTTCGGCGTGCCGCCGCGCAGGTCACGCTCCACGGCGGTTTCGGCGAAGTCGGCGGCCAGGGCGCGGGCGATCTCCAGGGGCGTATTCAACTCGCTCATGGCGTGGCCTTGGCGGCGGGCAGCACGTCGTTGGCGATCATCTCGCCGAACGGCCCGGTGAGGTTGGTGATGCCGCGGCCGGCCAGGCTGGCGTACGGCTCGGGCAGCAGCGGGAACACCAGCTCGGCGAAGCGGTAGGCCTCTTCCAGGTGCGGGTAGCCGGAGAAGATGAAGCTCTCGATGCCCAGATCGGCGTATTCCTTGATGCGCGCGGCCACCTCTTCAGGGTTGCCCACCAGCGCAGTGCCGGCGCCGCCGCGCACCAGGCCGACGCCGGCCCACAGGTTGGGGGCGATTTCCAGGCCGTCGCGGCGGCCACCGTGCAGCGCCGCCATGCGCCGCTGGCCTTCGGAGTCGAAGCGCGCGAACGACTGCTGGGCGGCGGCGATGGTGTCGTCGCTGATGTGTTCGATCAGGCGGTTGGCGGCGTCCCAGGCCTCCTCGCTGGTGGGGCGCACGATCACGTGCAGGCGGATGCCGAAGCGCACCTGGCGGCCATGGCGGGCGGCGCGTTCGCGAATGTCGGCGAGCTTGGCGGCCACCGCGGCCGGCGGTTCGCCCCAGGTCAGGTAGACGTCCACCTGCTCCGCGGCCAACGCGTGGGCGGCCTCGGAAGAACCACCGAAGTACAGCGGCGGGTAGGGCTTCTGCACCGGCGGGTAGAGGGCCTTGGCGTTCTGCACGTGCAAGTGCTTGCCTTCGAAATCCACGGCCTCGCCTTGCAGTACGCGGCGCCAGATGTGCAGGAATTCGTCGGTGACCTCGTAGCGTTCGGCGTGGGTCAGGAAGCTGCCGTCGCCACGGTTTTCGTCAGGGTCGCCGCCGGTGACCACGTTGATCAGCAGGCGGCCGTTGGACAGCCGGTCGAGGGTGGCGGCCATGCGCGCCGACACCGTGGGCGAGATGATGCCCGGGCGGATCGCCACCAGGTAGCGCAGGCGCTCGGTGAGCGGCACCAGCGCCGAGGCGATCACCCAGGAGTCTTCGCACGAGCGGCCGGTGGGAATCAGCACGCCGTGGTAGCCCAGGTCGTCGGCGGCCTGGGCCACCTGCTTGAGGTAATTGAGGGTCACCGGGCGGGCGCCCTGGGTGGTGCCCAGGTAATGGCCGTCACCGTGGGTGGGCAGGAACCAGAAAACATCCATGTCAGGCCTCAGGCAATTTTCAGCAGGTGGTTGGACAGGCCGCCGAACAGCGGCGCGGCACGTTCGGCTGCCAGGCGAATGCGCGCCTGCAGCAGCTCGCTGGTGATCTGGTAGTTGCTGAAGTCGGCCTCGGTGGCGTACACGCCGATCGGCAGGGTCAGCGCCTGGAAGAAGCTGAACAGCGGGCGCAGCTGGTGGTCGAGCACCAGCGCGTGGCGGTCGCTGCCGCCGGTGGCGGCCAGCAGCACCGGGGTGTCGATCAGGGCATTGAGGTCGACCAGGTCGAACAGGTGCTTGAGCAGGCCGGGATAGGAGCCGCGGTACACCGGCGAGGCGACGATCAACAGGTCGGCGTTTTCGATAGCGGCCAGGCTGGCTTCCACCTCGGCAGCGGCTTCCTGGCGCGACAGCGCGGCGCCCAGGGGGCGGGCGATGTCGGTGAGTTCGATGACCTGGGCCCGGATAGGCAGCAGCTCACCCAGTTGGGCGACGATGGCCTGGGTCAGCACCAGGGTGCGCGACGGGCGCCAGGTGCCCCCGGAGACGGCAACAACGTTCAATGGGCGTGACATGTGTATTCCTCAACAGTGGCTCAATGGACAGTGAAGGCTCCAGAGCAAGCACCGTACCAATCCCTGGAAGCCGCGCCCCGCCTGGGCTGGCGCGAAATGGCCGACCCCCGCCGGTGTCGCTGGTGCGACGTGCTGTGGAATGGCTGTTGCTGGGGCAACAGTGGCTGGCGCAACAGCGGCAGGTGCGGCAGCCACTGTTATAGAGGAAGCAGGCTTATGCCGTAAAAGACCAAGAAGTAATCCAAATAGATCACCAAAGAATATACCCCCGTAGCAGCGGCCGCAGGCCGCGTCCCCCCCCCCCACCATCGAGGGCAAAAAATCCAATAGCCACTATTGAGAGCAGTGATTGTTCCTGCACGGGGCTCGGGCAGTAACCTTTCCACATCGAATCAGCCACATGAAGCACCCCAGGGTGCAGGAGGCCCCCCATGAAAACCGCCCTCGCGTTCAGCCTTGCAGTCCTCACCGCCGCCCTCGCCGGTTGCGCCGACAACCACCCTGAAACTCGCGGCTACAGCGTCGAGGAACAGCATGAACTGGCGCTGGAAAACCTCAGCCGCCGCGGCCTGTCGTTCGACGAATACCAGCGTGAACGCGCCCGCATCGAACGCTCGCAGACCCGCGAAGTCATCGGCCAGCACGCCGTTGCCGGCAAAGGCCTGAGCGAAGGCTGATCAGGAATACCGCGGTGAGTGGTGCGGATATTTCTCCAGCCGCGCGCCTATCACCATCTCGCTGACCCACTGGGTCAGGATCGCGCTGTAGGCTTTCTGGTTGGCATCGGTGGACAGCGCGTGATCGGCGCCATCGACGATGCGATGGGTCATGGAATGCGCCCCCACGAACGCCGAGCGGTAACTCATCAGGGTAGTGTGCGGCACATAGTCGTCCTGCTCCGATTCCACCAGCAACACGTCCCCTTCGAATTCCGCGCACGCCGCCAGGGCGCGATTGTCCGCGGGCCCCAGGTTTTCACGCCGGTAGATCTGCAGGCCACTGCGGTCCAGGGCGTACTTGGGCACGTTCCATTCGTTGTCCCAGTACAGCGCCGGCACCCGTAGTGCCAGCCAGCGCACCGGGCGCAGGCGGGTGAGGATGGCGGCCAGGTAGCCGCCGTAGCTGCTGCCGATCACGGTGATGGCGCGGCTGTCCACGGCCGGGTGGCTGACCAGCAGGTCGTAGGCGGCCAACAGGTCTTCCAGGTTCTGCTCGCGGGTCACGCTTTCGCGCTGGCTGGCGGTTTTCTCGTGGCCGCGCAGGTCGAAGGTCAGGCACACGCAGCCAAGCCCGGTGATGTTCTTGGCCCGCGCTAGGTCGCGCTGCTGGCTGCCGCCCCAGCCGTGCACGAACAGAATGCCGGGGACCTTGCTGCCGGGGCTCAGCAGCGTGCCGGCGATGGTCTCGCCGCCGACCTGGATGTCGATGGGTTCGCTATGGACGCTCATAGTCGCGGATCCTTGCATATTTGCTCAGGCGGCCGAGTTCGGTGTCGTCGCCCTGGTAGAACAGGGTGGCGTCGGCCGGGATGGGGCTGTTGTCGAACACTTCATGGGTGGAGGCCTGCACGCAGGCCAGCGCCGGGTCGGCGGCGAAGGCCTGCAGCGCGAGGATTTCGGCGCTGCTGGCGCCACCCACCCGCCAGGATTGCTCCAGCACGCCGCTGCGCGGCCGGCCGCGATGGTCGAGGCCGCGGGCGACGTCGTAGTTGCGCCGCGAGGCGACGAAGCCGGGGAAGGCGTTGCGCGCGGCCTGTTCGTAGCGCCGCGCCTGGTCCACGGCCAGGCGGGTGTCATCGTCCAGCGGCAGGGCCAGCAATTGCTCGTAGTCACCGCGCACCACCACCAGGTCCGAGCCGCCGTACACCAGCTCGCCGCGGTGGTCTTCGGTCAACTGCTGGGTGCCGTGGTACGAGGCGGTGATGCCCGCCACCTGCACCTGGCCGACGCTGTAGGTGCGCACCTCGGTGAGGTTCTGCTCCAGCACCAGGCCCCACAGGCGAATTTCTTTGTCGTCGAGGTGGTTGAGCACCGAGTCCAGTTCCTGGCTGTCACGGATAATGGTCTGCCCGCGCCCGGCGGTGGCGCGCACCGGCTTGAGCCGCAGCGGCGCCTCCTTGAGCAGGTGCGCCGCGGCTTTGCGGGCGTCCTCCAGGTCGAACACGGTGTGGCCGTCCAGCAGGGCGTCGCCGGCGTGCGCGGCAAAGGCGTCGGCCCAGCCGGCGGGCGCTGCGCCGCCCTCGACGCGGGGGTGGGAAATGGCCTTGGTGATCATGAACGGCTGGCTGACCAGGCCGCCGAAGAAGTCGTCCACGCAGGTGATGCCGCAGCGCTGGCGCCAGGCCTGGGGGTCGATGAGGGTGTCGGCGGGCAGGTAGTAGAGCTCGTGCTCCGGCACGCCCTGGCGTTCGTCCTCAGCGAGGAACCGGGTGCCTAGCAGCGTGGCGATGCGCTTCGCCAGGCCCAGGTGCACGGCGCGTTCGTGGTCCGGCGTCGGCGTGGCGCCGGGCAGCAGGACAACCCCGGATTTGCGTGGCGTGCTGGGCATGGGCGGCTCCCGTGGAGTGGGGCGGGCGGTCTTTGCAGTGTTTGAATGGTGGGGTGGGGAGATAGTTCAGTTTGTGGGGCGGCGAGGGGAGGACGCAGCCTTCGGCAGCTGCTACGGGAGGCGGTAGCAGCGGGCGCAGGCCGCGTCCCGAACTCAGTAGCGGTATTCCACACCCACGTACGCGCCAATCCCGTCGCCGGGGTACAGCGCCGCGGTGTCCTGCCCCTGTACGTTATACGCCGGCTGCACCGCCGTGACGTACTTCTTGTCGGTCAGGTTCTTCAGGTCCAGCGAGACCTTCCACTTTTTGCTGGGGGCCTCGTAGCCGACGTTGGCGCCGTAGATGGTGTAGGAAGGCGCATAGAAGGTGTTGGCGTAGTCCACCGCCGTGCGCGAGCTGGATTGCACGTTGACGCCGGTGTAGAAGCCGCTGGGCTGCTGGTATTGCAGCTCGCCCTGGTAGACGTGCTTGGGAATGCCCGGCAGCTGGTTGTCGCCAAAGGTGGCGTCGTGGCGGTAGTGGAAGTCGCTGTAGGTGTACACCTGGCGGTAGTTGACCTTGTCGCCGTTGGCGCCTTGCCACAGTTGCGTGTTCAGGCCCGCCTCGATGCCCTGGTGAATGGTGGGCGAGGCGTTGAACGCGCCGGTGACCGCGGCGGCGGTGGAAGTGGCAGCGATCAACTGCACGTTGAGCAGTTCGTCGCGCAGCCAGGAGCGGTACAGCGTCAGGCTGCCATCGAAGGGCCCGGACGAGCCCTTGATGCCGAACTCCACGGTGTTGGCTTTCTGTTCCACCAGCGGCCGCACGTACGGCTGGGTCGGGCCGGAACCGGAGTATTCCCAGTCGGCTGGCGGGTCGATGCTGCGGCTGACGTTGGCGAATACCTGCAGTTGCGGGGTGAGTTCATAGCGCAGGCCGAGACGTGGGGCGAGGCTCCAGTTGTTGTAGTCCACCGAGCCTGGGTATTCGCTGGTGTTGGCCACCAAGGACGATTTCACGTCGACGTCGCGCTTGACGTTGATGGCCGACAGGCCGCTGGTCAGCCACAGGCCATCAGTCAGTTCCAGGTCGTTGCCCAGGGCGAATACGCGGTCGAACGAGCCGTTGTAGTCGACGAACTTGCGGCTGGCCTTGTTGGCGAAGGTGGAGTCCACCTGGCCGCGGATGTGGTCGGTGGTGGTGAAGGACAGGCTGGAGCGGGTCTGGTGGCCCAGCAACTCGTCGCTGCGCTCGTAGTCGAGCAGCGCGCTCAGGTCGGTCCACTCCCAGTAGCTGGGGTTGGTGGGGCTGTTCGGGCTGTTGTGGTGGTTGTACTTGTAGTAGGTGAAGCCCACGGCCAGGGTCGAATCGTCGTCGAAGGTGTAGGTGGTCTTGCTGCCGGCCCACAGGCTGCCCGGGCGGCGGCTGCCGGCGCCGCTGGACGCCGCGGTGGCGCTGGCCTGGGACGGGTGGTGCAGCACCTGGGAGAGGGTAGTGGGGCTGGGGTCGTCGTGGAACTCGTCGCGGTAGCGCAGCAGCAACTCGGTCTTCAGGTTCGGGTTGATCTGGTAGCCGAAGTTGGCCACCACGCCCTGGCTCTTGGCCAGGCTGTAGTCGCGGTAGCCGTCGTTGCGGTAGTTGTCGACGTTGATGTAGTAGTCCAGCGGCCCTTCGACGCCGCCGTAGCTGGCGCTCTGCTTGTTGTAGCCGTAGCTGCCGGTTTCCGCGCGCACGCGCAGGCCGGGGGCGGTGTAGCCGGTCTGGTTGACGAAGTTGATCGCCCCGCCCAGGCTCAGCGCCCCGTACTGGAACGCGTTGGCGCCGCGCAGGATCTCGGTGTAGTTCACCCCGGCGCCGCCCAGCAGTTCATAGGGCGTGCCGCCGGGACCGGTGATGGGCAGGCCGTCGAAGAGGAACTTGATGCCCTCGCGGAAATAGCCTGGCGAGGTGTTGGCGCCCGAGCCACGAATGGAAATCTTCGCCGCGTCGGTGCCGCCGGTGGACTGCACGAACACGCCGGGCTGGTAGGCGAGGGTGTCCTGCAGGGTGGCGGTGCGGCCCTTGGCCACGTCCTCGCTGTCGACCACGCTGGTGCCGCCGGGCACTTCGTCCAGCTGGCTCTTGGCGGCCTGCACTGGGGTCTGTTTCTTGACCTCCACGGTCACGGTCTTGAGCTGCGGCGTGGTGGCGTCGTCGGCGTGCGCAGTGTTGGCCAGCATCAGCGCCGAGCCTAGCCCCAGGGTGGCCAGGCGGATGGCCCGGGCCAGTTGGTGTGATTCTCCCCATGAAACCGAATGCATAAAGTCGTCCTGCTGAATAGATGATTGGGCTCAGCTTTCTATTCGTATAGTCATGCTTGGTAGGTGAATGGCATTTTTTATGCCAATTCGTTTGGCGTGGTTTTTCGCGAGGATTAGGCGAGTGCAGAGGTGGGTAGCTGTTGATCTAGCCGGGTTGTGTGGAAGCGCTGTTGTTCGCGGAACAGCCGGACACATGCCGCAAGCAGTGCCACGGTTGCCCGCCGGCCGGCGCTGCTTCATTATCGGCTTCTTATAACGATGAACACCGTGGCCGCAGGAGTGAGCATGAGCACGCAGTCTTCAACCCCTAACCAGGTGCCAGCCCGCCTGGCGCAAATCCGCGCGGTGATGGCCCGCGAAGGCGTCGACGCGCTGCTGGTGCCATCCGCCGACCCGCACCTGTCCGAGTACCTGCCCGGCTACTGGCAGGGGCGCCAGTGGCTGTCCGGCTTCCATGGTTCGGTGGGTACCCTGGTGGTCAGCCAGCAGTTCGCCGGCCTGTGGGCCGACAGCCGTTACTGGGAGCAGGCCGAGAAGGAACTGGCGGGCAGCGGCATCGAACTGGTGAAACTGGGGCCGGGCAAGCCGGGGCCGCTGGAGTGGCTGGCCGACAACACCCCGGACAACGGCACGGCTGCGGTGGACGGCGCGGTCATGGCCCTGGCTTCGCGCCGCACCTTGGACGAAAAGCTGCGCAGCCGCGGCGCCACCCTGCGTATCGACCGTGACCTGCTGGGCGAGATCTGGCACGACCGCGAGGCCCTGCCGGCTGCGCCGGTGTATGCGCACCTGCCGCCCTATGCCACGGTCGCGCGCACCGACAAGCTCGCTGGCGTGCGTGCAGAGATGAAGGCGCGTGGCGCCGACTGGCACTTCATCGCCACGGTTGATGACATCGCCTGGCTGTTCAACCTGCGCGGCAGCGACGTGTCCTACAACCCGGTGTTCCTGTCGTTCGCGCTGATCAGCCAGGACCAGGCTTTGCTGTTCGTCGGCGCCGGCAAGGTGGACGCCGAGCTGGCGCGCACCCTGGCCGCGGAAGGCGTGACCCTGCGTGACTACCACGACGTGGGCGGCGCCCTGGCCGAAGTGCCGGCCGGCGCGCGCCTGCTGGTCGACCCGCTGAAGGTGACCTGTGGCCTGCTGGACAACCTGGGCGCCGAGGTGGTGCTGGTGGAGGGCATTGCGCCGAGCACCTTCGCCAAGTCGCGCAAGAGCGAGGCCGACGCGGTGCATATTCGCCAGGCCATGGAGCAGGACGGCGCGGCCTTGTGCGAGTTCTTCGCCTGGCTGGAGCCGGCATTGGCCCAGGGCACGGTCACCGAAGTGGACGTCGACACCCACCTCACCGCCGCCCGTGCCCGCCGCCCGAACTATGTTTCGCTGAGCTTCGCGACCATTGCCGCGTTCAACGCCAACGGCGCCATGCCGCACTACCGCGCCACCGACGAATCCCATGCGGTCATCCAGGGCGATGGCCTGCTGCTGATCGACTCCGGTGGCCAATACCTGGGCGGCACCACCGATATCACCCGCATGGTGCCGGTCGGCACGCCTACTACCGAGCAGAAGGCCGATTGCACGCGGGTGCTCAAGGGCGTCATCGCCCTGTCCCGCGCGCGCTTCCCCAAGGGCATCCTCTCGCCACTGCTGGACGCCATCGCCCGCGCGCCCATCTGGGCCGACAACGTCGACTACGGTCACGGCACCGGCCATGGCGTGGGCTACTTCATGAACGTGCACGAAGGCCCGCAGGTCATCGCCTACCAGGCGGCGCCAGGCCCGCAGACGGCCATGCAGGCCGGCATGATCACCTCGATCGAACCGGGCACCTACCGTCCGGGCCAGTGGGGCGTGCGTATCGAGAACCTGGCGATGAACCAGGACGCGGGCAGCAGCGAGTTCGGCGAATTCCTCAAGTTCGAGACCTTGACCCTGTGCCCGATCGACACCCGCTGCCTGCTGGTGGAAAAACTGACGGCCGAGGAACGTGACTGGCTGAACGCCTACCACCGCCAGGTGCTGGAGCGCGTCGGGCCGTTGGTGGAAGGCGCGGCGCTGGCGTGGCTGCAGGCCCGTACCGCGGCCGTTTGACCTGCGGCCGCTGCTACGCGAAACCCGTAGCAGCGGCCAAAGGCCGCGTCCTCCGCATCAATTGCGCAACAACGCCTCGCGCACAAACTCCAGCCGGTCCTGGCCAAAGTACAACTCATCGTCAACGAACAGGCTCGGCGCGCCAAACACCCCGCGCTGCAGCGCCTGCTCGGTGGTGTCCTTGAGCCGTTCCTTCACCGCTTCGTCCAGCACCAGCGCCTGCAACGCCTGGCTGTCAAAGCCATCGGCCTCCAGCACCTCTTGCACCACGGCGGGGTCGCCCAGGTTCAGCCCGCGTACCCACAGCGCCGAAAACAGGCAGTCCAGCAGGCTGAGAAAGCGCTCGGGCTGGCGCATCTGCACGCCGGTGACCATGCGCATCAGCGGTAGCGTGTTGATGGGGAAGTGGGCACTGAAGCGCAGCGGCACCTGATAACGCTCGGCGTAGCGCTGCAGGTCGCGGTTCATGTAGCGGCCCTTGGCCGGAATGCTCGCCGGCGACGCATTGCCGGTGGCCTTGAACACGCCACCCAGCAACATGGGGTGGTACACCAGCTGCCCGCCGGTCTCGGCGCACAACGCGGGCAACTGGGTCCAGGCCAGGTAGCTGGCGGGGCTGCCCAGGTCGAAGTAGAACTCAACGGTCTTGGTCATGATGGTGGCTCCCGGTGGGTAGAGGGTGAGTTACCAGCGTTCGCCCCAGGGGCGCAGGTCAAGCTCGAAGGTCCAGGCGTCCCGTGGCTGGGTGTGCAGGAACCAGTAGTTGTCGGCGATGTGCTCGGGGTTGAGGATGCCGTCCTGGTCTTTCTCGGCGTACTTTTCGGGGAACTGGGTGCGGATGAACTCGGTGTCGATGGCGCCGTCGACGATCACGTGGGCTACGTGCAGGTTCATGGGGCCCAGCTCGCGGGCCATGCTCTGGGCCAGGGCCCGCAGCGCGTGCTTGGCCCCGGCGAACGCGGCGAAATGGGCGGCGCCGCGAGTGCCGGCCGTTGCGCCGGTGAACAGCAGGGTGCCACGCTTGCGGGCGACCATGCGCTTGGCCACCTCGCGGGCCGTGAGGAACGCCGAGAAACACGCCATTTCCCAGATCTTGAAATACTTGCGTGCGGTTTCGTCGAGGATGCTGCAGGGCACGTTGGCGCCGATGTTGAACACGTAGGCCTCGATGACGCCCACCTCGCGTTCGATGCGCGCCACCAGGTCGATGACGTCTTCCTCCTTGCGCGCATCGCAGCCATAGCCAATGGCCTGGCCGCCGTCGGCGCGGATGCTGTCTACCAGGGGTTGCAGCTTGTCGGCGCTGCGGCGTACCACGCAGGCGATATAGCCTTCGCGGGCGAAACGGCGGGCAATGGCGCCACCGGTGGCATCACCGGCGCCAATCACCAGCACGACTTTGTTGTTGGCGGAAGCAGAAGCCATGGGGCGGTTCCTTCGTTTGTCGATGGAACGATCCTAGGCGGGGACGGGCGGGCCGGCAACCAGTGGCCGGCCCTTTCTGAAGGGTGAATCCGCTATATCACAGGGCTACTTGCAGATGACGATCATGCTGCGGCTGGTGTAGCCGGCCGGGTTCAGGCCGAACGGGTAGTCGCCCGGGTCTTCGACCGCGTCGCCGGATTTGGCCAGCACCTTGTAGCCCTTGGTGCCGCAGGCGTCGGCCGCCGCCTGATAGCACTTGTCCCACGACGAGGACAGGCCCGAGCAGTTGATGTGCAACCCCTTCCTGCCGTGCTTGACGGAGGTGTGCGAAGTGGCAGCGCAACCGGCGATGGCCAGGATGGCTGCCATGATCAGCAAATGTTTCATTGATGTCCTTAGTGGCATGCCCGGATCTAGTGCCCAGGTCTGATTATCGGCTTATCACCTGACCCGCTTTGGACCTCCATGTCACGGTCGAAAAACTTCAAGTTTGTCGAAGGGTTACAGCCTAAAGGGGCTGGCCCTTTGCCGCAATTGCCAATGACGACTTTTCTGTATCGATTTTCACTTCAATCCGCCACCGGCGTAGGGTGCGGTTCGCGTTGCATGGTCAGGGTGGCGCCGATGGACGCGGTAATGATGGCCGCGATCGCCAGCCATTGGGCGAGCGACAGCACTTCGTGCAGGAACAGCAGGCCGGACAGCGCGCCAAACGCCGGTTCGATGCTCATCAGCGTGCCGAAGGTGCGCGCCGGCAACCGGGTGAGGGCCACCATCTCCAGGCTGTAGGGCAGGGCGGTCGACAACACCGCTACCCCCAGCGCCACGGGCAGCAGGGCAGGGGAGAGCAGCGCGGTGCCTGCGTGCACGATGCCGATGGGGGCGATGAACAGTGCGGCGATCACTACGCCCAGGGCTGCGGTCTGGATACCGTTGTCATTGCCGGCCTTCTGCCCGAACAGGATATACAGCGCCCAGCAGGCACCGGCGCCCAGGGCGTAGGCAACGCCGGTCAGGTCGAGGCTGGCCTTGGCATCTCCCATGGGGATCAGCAGGATCAGGCCCAGCACGGCCAGCGCGATCCACACAAAGTCCAGCGGCCGGCGCGAGGCGTACAGCGCCACCGCCAACGGCCCGGTGAACTCCAGGGCCACGGCGATCCCCAGCGGCACGCTGCGCAGTGCCATATAGAAGAGGAAGTTCATCCCGCCCAGGGAAATGCCGTAGATGACCACGGTCAGCAGCGAGCGCGCCGTCAGCGTTGCACGCCAGGGGCGCAACAGCAGCACCATGATGACCGCGGCGAACATCAGCCGCAGGGTGGTCGTGCCCTGGGCACCGATCACCGGGAACATGGTCTTGGCCAGCGACGCGCCAGACTGGATGGAGGCCATGGCAATCAGCAGCAGGCCGATGGGAAACAGCGAGGAGGCCAGGCTGCGGGTCTTGTTGTTCATCGCGGAGTGGGTCCGTCTATATAGAAGAAGGGATCAGGTGGGAGCATGATGGGGGGGAAATCGGGTTTGGGCAATATATTGCGCAAGGGGATGTCGTGAGATTGCATTAGGGCCGCCAGGTGCATGTCGTTGTTTTTCTGGCGCCCTTGAGATCGAGCGCCGCCCGCGCGGCGCATCGCGGGCAAGCCCGGCTCCTACATCTGTTTCGGGCCAGTCATGGCAGTGCCATCGTGGTGTCCGCCTTGTTGGTTCACTGCAGCTCTGCGTTGGTGCGACCAGGCGCAACACCTATCTATAGCGGGGCACGTTGCAACAGATGTAGGAGCCGGCCTTGGCCGCGATGCGCCGCGCGGGCGGCGCTCGATGTCGTGAGGCCTGAACCTCTCCCGACATGCACCTGGCGGCCCTGATACGGTGGGATGTGGGGAGGCTTTTGACTCTAAAGACAATTCCTCGAAATTAACCCTTGACCTGCCCCCAAATCTCTCTATAATTCGCCCCACTTCCGGCGCAACCGAAACGGAAAACTCCTTGAAACTCAACGAGTTAACCGAAGTAAGCGACTCTGGAAGGTTTCGATCTTAACGTCGAAAGCGGTGAAAAAAGGCAGTTGACAGTAACGCAAGTTGCTGTAGAATTCGCCTCCCGCTAACGAGAGATCGAAGCGAGCCAAGTGGTTGAAGTTGTTAGAGATTCTCTGAAAAACTTCAAAATAAACGCTTGACAGGCTCTGAGGAAAGCGTAGAATGCGCGCCTCGGTTGAGACGAAAGAATCAGCCAACCGCTCTTTAACAATTGAATCAAGCAATTCGTGTGGGTGCTTGTGACTCAGACTGATAGTCAAAAAGATTATCAGCATCATAAGTTACTCCACGAGAAATCATGGTTTAACCAACGATTGCTGAGCCAAGTTTATAGGGTTTTCTCAAAACCCGATTGCAGTATTGAACTGAAGAGTTTGATCATGGCTCAGATTGAACGCTGGCGGCAGGCCTAACACATGCAAGTCGAGCGGATGAGAAGAGCTTGCTCTTCGATTCAGCGGCGGACGGGTGAGTAATGCCTAGGAATCTGCCTGGTAGTGGGGGACAACGTTTCGAAAGGAACGCTAATACCGCATACGTCCTACGGGAGAAAGCAGGGGACCTTCGGGCCTTGCGCTATCAGATGAGCCTAGGTCGGATTAGCTAGTTGGTGAGGTAATGGCTCACCAAGGCGACGATCCGTAACTGGTCTGAGAGGATGATCAGTCACACTGGAACTGAGACACGGTCCAGACTCCTACGGGAGGCAGCAGTGGGGAATATTGGACAATGGGCGAAAGCCTGATCCAGCCATGCCGCGTGTGTGAAGAAGGTCTTCGGATTGTAAAGCACTTTAAGGTGGGAGGAAGGGCAGTAAGCTAATACCTTGCTGTTTTGACGTTACCGCCAGAATAAGCACCGGCTAACTCTGTGCCAGCAGCCGCGGTAATACAGAGGGTGCAAGCGTTAATCGGAATTACTGGGCGTAAAGCGCGCGTAGGTGGTTTGTTAAGTTGGATGTGAAATCCCCGGGCTCAACCTGGGAACTGCATCCAAAACTGGCAAGCTAGAGTATGGTAGAGGGTAGTGGAATTTCCTGTGTAGCGGTGAAATGCGTAGATATAGGAAGGAACACCAGTGGCGAAGGCGACTACCTGGACTGATACTGACACTGAGGTGCGAAAGCGTGGGGAGCAAACAGGATTAGATACCCTGGTAGTCCACGCCGTAAACGATGTCAACTAGCCGTTGGGGACCTTGAGTCTTTAGTGGCGCAGCTAACGCATTAAGTTGACCGCCTGGGGAGTACGGCCGCAAGGTTAAAACTCAAATGAATTGACGGGGGCCCGCACAAGCGGTGGAGCATGTGGTTTAATTCGAAGCAACGCGAAGAACCTTACCAGGCCTTGACATCCAATGAACTTTCCAGAGATGGATTGGTGCCTTCGGGAACATTGAGACAGGTGCTGCATGGCTGTCGTCAGCTCGTGTCGTGAGATGTTGGGTTAAGTCCCGTAACGAGCGCAACCCTTGTCCTTAGTTACCAGCACGTTATGGTGGGCACTCTAAGGAGACTGCCGGTGACAAACCGGAGGAAGGTGGGGATGACGTCAAGTCATCATGGCCCTTACGGCCTGGGCTACACACGTGCTACAATGGTCGGTACAGAGGGTTGCCAAGCCGCGAGGTGGAGCTAATCTCACAAAACCGATCGTAGTCCGGATCGCAGTCTGCAACTCGACTGCGTGAAGTCGGAATCGCTAGTAATCGCGAATCAGAATGTCGCGGTGAATACGTTCCCGGGCCTTGTACACACCGCCCGTCACACCATGGGAGTGGGTTGCACCAGAAGTAGCTAGTCTAACCTTCGGGGGGACGGTTACCACGGTGTGATTCATGACTGGGGTGAAGTCGTAACAAGGTAGCCGTAGGGGAACCTGCGGCTGGATCACCTCCTTAATCGACGACATCAGCTGTATCATGAGCTCCCACACGAATTGCTTGATTCATTGAAGAAGACGATATCGGTAACAGCTCTTAACTGGGTCTGTAGCTCAGTTGGTTAGAGCGCACCCCTGATAAGGGTGAGGTCGGCAGTTCGAATCTGCCCAGACCCACCAGTTTCTTGTTGGGGCCATAGCTCAGCTGGGAGAGCGCCTGCCTTGCACGCAGGAGGTCAGCGGTTCGATCCCGCTTGGCTCCACCACTTACTGCTTCTAAAGCTTAGAAATGAATATTCGCATCGAATGTTGATTTCTGAACTTTATCAGAATCGTTCTTTAAAAATTTGGGTATGTGATAGAAAGATAGACTGGATAGCACTTTCACTGGTGTTTATTCAGGCTAAGGTAAAATTTGTGATTCAAATTGCAAATTTTCGGCGAATGTCGTCTTCACAGTATAACCAGATTGCTTGGGGTTATATGGTCAAGTGAAGAAGCGCATACGGTGGATGCCTTGGCAGTCAGAGGCGATGAAAGACGTGGTAGCCTGCGAAAAGCTTCGGGGAGTCGGCAAACAGACTGTGATCCGGAGATGTCTGAATGGGGGAACCCAGCCATCATAAGATGGTTATCTTGTACTGAATACATAGGTGCAAGAGGCGAACCAGGGGAACTGAAACATCTAAGTACCCTGAGGAAAAGAAATCAACCGAGATTCCCTTAGTAGTGGCGAGCGAACGGGGACCAGCCCTTAAGTGGCTTTGAGATTAGCGGAACGCTCTGGAAAGTGCGGCCATAGTGGGTGATAGCCCTGTACGCGAAAATCTCTTAGTCATGAAATCGAGTAGGACGGAGCACGAGAAACTTTGTCTGAATATGGGGGGACCATCCTCCAAGGCTAAATACTACTGACTGACCGATAGTGAACTAGTACCGTGAGGGAAAGGCGAAAAGAACCCCGGAGAGGGGAGTGAAATAGATCCTGAAACCGTATGCGTACAAGCAGTGGGAGCAGACTTTGTTCTGTGACTGCGTACCTTTTGTATAATGGGTCAGCGACTTATATTCAGTGGCGAGCTTAACCGAATAGGGGAGGCGTAGCGAAAGCGAGTCTTAATAGGGCGTTTAGTCGCTGGGTATAGACCCGAAACCGGGCGATCTATCCATGGGCAGGTTGAAGGTTAGGTAACACTGACTGGAGGACCGAACCGACTACCGTTGAAAAGTTAGCGGATGACCTGTGGATCGGAGTGAAAGGCTAATCAAGCTCGGAGATAGCTGGTTCTCCTCGAAAGCTATTTAGGTAGCGCCTCATGTATCACTGTAGGGGGTAGAGCACTGTTTCGGCTAGGGGGTCATCCCGACTTACCAAACCGATGCAAACTCCGAATACCTACAAGTGCCGAGCATGGGAGACACACGGCGGGTGCTAACGTCCGTCGTGAAAAGGGAAACAACCCAGACCGTCAGCTAAGGTCCCAAAGTCATGGTTAAGTGGGAAACGATGTGGGAAGGCTTAGACAGCTAGGAGGTTGGCTTAGAAGCAGCCACCCTTTAAAGAAAGCGTAATAGCTCACTAGTCGAGTCGGCCTGCGCGGAAGATGTAACGGGGCTCAAACCATGCACCGAAGCTACGGGTATCACCCTTTGGGTGATGCGGTAGAGGAGCGTTCTGTAAGCCTGTGAAGGTGAGTTGAGAAGCTTGCTGGAGGTATCAGAAGTGCGAATGCTGACATGAGTAACGACAATGGGTGTGAAAAACACCCACGCCGAAAGACCAAGGTTTCCTGCGCAACGTTAATCGACGCAGGGTTAGTCGGTCCCTAAGGCGAGGCTGAAAAGCGTAGTCGATGGAAAACAGGTTAATATTCCTGTACTTCCGGTTATTGCGATGGAGGGACGGAGAAGGCTAGGCCAGCTTGGCGTTGGTTGTCCAAGTTTAAGGTGGTAGGCTGGAATCTTAGGTAAATCCGGGATTCTAAGGCCGAGAGCTGATGACGAGTTGCCTTTAGGCGACGAAGTGGTTGATGCCATGCTTCCAAGAAAAGCTTCTAAGCTTCAGATAACCGGGAACCGTACCCCAAACCGACACAGGTGGTTGGGTAGAGAATACCAAGGCGCTTGAGAGAACTCGGGTGAAGGAACTAGGCAAAATGGCACCGTAACTTCGGGAGAAGGTGCGCCGGTGAGGGTGAAGGACTTGCTCCGTAAGCCCATGCCGGTCGAAGATACCAGGCCGCTGCGACTGTTTATTAAAAACACAGCACTCTGCAAACACGAAAGTGGACGTATAGGGTGTGACGCCTGCCCGGTGCCGGAAGGTTAATTGATGGGGTTAGCTAACGCGAAGCTCTTGATCGAAGCCCCGGTAAACGGCGGCCGTAACTATAACGGTCCTAAGGTAGCGAAATTCCTTGTCGGGTAAGTTCCGACCTGCACGAATGGCGTAACGATGGCGGCGCTGTCTCCACCCGAGACTCAGTGAAATTGAAATCGCTGTGAAGATGCAGTGTATCCGCGGCTAGACGGAAAGACCCCGTGAACCTTTACTATAGCTTTGCACTGGACTTTGAATTTGCTTGTGTAGGATAGGTGGGAGGCTTTGAAGCGTGGACGCCAGTTCGCGTGGAGCCATCCTTGAAATACCACCCTGGCAACTTTGAGGTTCTAACTCAGGTCCGTTATCCGGATCGAGGACAGTGTATGGTGGGTAGTTTGACTGGGGCGGTCTCCTCCTAAAGAGTAACGGAGGAGTACGAAGGTGCGCTCAGACCGGTCGGAAATCGGTCGTAGAGTATAAAGGCAAAAGCGCGCTTGACTGCGAGACAGACACGTCGAGCAGGTACGAAAGTAGGTCTTAGTGATCCGGTGGTTCTGTATGGAAGGGCCATCGCTCAACGGATAAAAGGTACTCCGGGGATAACAGGCTGATACCGCCCAAGAGTTCATATCGACGGCGGTGTTTGGCACCTCGATGTCGGCTCATCACATCCTGGGGCTGAAGCCGGTCCCAAGGGTATGGCTGTTCGCCATTTAAAGTGGTACGCGAGCTGGGTTTAGAACGTCGTGAGACAGTTCGGTCCCTATCTGCCGTGGACGTTTGAGATTTGAGAGGGGCTGCTCCTAGTACGAGAGGACCGGAGTGGACGAACCTCTGGTGTTCCGGTTGTCACGCCAGTGGCATTGCCGGGTAGCTATGTTCGGAAAAGATAACCGCTGAAAGCATCTAAGCGGGAAACTTGCCTCAAGATGAGATCTCACTGGAACCTTGAGTTCCCTGAAGGGCCGTCGAAGACTACGACGTTGATAGGTTGGGTGTGTAAGCGCTGTGAGGCGTTGAGCTAACCAATACTAATTGCCCGTGAGGCTTGACCATATAACACCCAAGCAATTTGCGTCGAACGACCAGATTGCGGTGTTGTGAAGATGATACGAACCGAAAGTTTGCTGATTCACAAATACCATCACATACCCGATTCGCTGGAATGCCTCCCAAAGGGCATCCTGGCTACAGAATTTCTTGACGACCATAGAGCATTGGAACCACCTGATCCCATCCCGAACTCAGCAGTGAAACGATGCATCGCCGATGGTAGTGTGGGGTTTCCCCATGTGAGAGTAGGTCATCGTCAAGATTAAATTCCGAAACCCCCATCTGCGAAGGCAGGTGGGGGTTTTGTCTTTCGGGCGTGCGGAAAAGCACCGGAGACCCCGGACGCGGCCTGCGGCCGCTGCTACGACGTTGTTGTGGGAGCTGGCTTGCCAGCGAGCCGTTGAGGCGCTAAAAACTCGCTGGCAAGCCAGCTCCCACAAAGACAGTTGCTGCTACGGGAAAGCCACCCCGAAGGGTGGCTCCATTGACTCGTTACCTTATGCCCTGAACCGCGCCACCAACCCCGTCAGCTCCTCCGCCAACGTGGTCATCTGCCGGCTTGCCGCGCTGGTACGGGTCGCCCCCTCCGATGACTGCAACGACAAATTGCGGATATTGATCAGGTTGCTGTCCACTTCCCGCGCCACGTGGGATTGTTCCTGGGCTGCGCTGGCAATCACCAGGTTGCGTTCGTTGATCTCGCTGATGGCGCTGTAGATCTGCTCCAGCACCTCTCCGCACGCCTGGGTCAAGGTGAGGTTTACCTGGGCTTTCTCGGTGCTCGAACGCATGGAGTTCACCGCTGCCTCGGTCCCGGTCTGCAACCGTACGATCATCTGTTCGATTTCACGCGTGGATTCCTGGGTGCGGTGGGCGAGGGTGCGCACCTCGTCCGCCACCACCGCGAAGCCACGGCCTGCTTCACCGGCGCGAGCCGCTTCGATGGCAGCGTTCAGCGCCAGCAGGTTGGTCTGTTCGGACACCGCGCGGATCACGTCCAGCACCTTGCCAATTTCCCGCGTCTCGCCAGCCAGTTGCTGGATCAACTCGGCGCTGCCCTGAATGTCGGCGGCCATGGCGTGGGTGCCGTCAATGGTGTCCTGCACCTGCTGGCGGCTCTGATGGGAAAGCGCGTTGGAGGCCTCCGCCGCCTGGGAGGTCGACACCGCGTTGCGCGCCACTTCTTCCACCGCCGTGGTCATCTCGGTGACGGCGGTGGCCGCTTGCTCCAGTTCCTGGTCCTGCTGCTGCACGCCGCGGTTCGACTCCTCGGTGACCGTGGTCAACTGCTGCGCGGCATCGGCCAGTTGCTGGGCCGAAGCGCTGATATGGGCGATGGTCTGGCGCTGGCTGTCCTGCATGCGGCTCAGTTCGGCAAACAGCTCGCCAATCTCGTTGCGGCTGCTCACCACGATGGGCTCACGCAGGTCGCCAGCGGCGATGCGTTTGAAGTGTTGCCCAGCCAGGCTGAGAGGGCGCAGCACCCGTGCGGCGATAAAGGTCCAGCAGCTGGCGGCCAGCAGCAAGGTAATCACCAGCAGCAACACCGCCATGGTCTTGGCCTGCTGCAAGCGCGAGTCGGTCAGCACCATCAAGGCCTCGCTGCGGTCATTGAGCGCCTTCATCAACGCATTACGCTGCTCCTGCAGCGCGCCCATGGCCGAGGCTGCCTGCTGGTTCACGGTGAAATAGGCGCCCAGGTCGCCGGCGCGGGCGGCAGCGCGTTGGCCTTCGATGGTCTTGCCGTAGGCCACGAAGGACTGTTCCAACTGCAGCCCCAGCGCGGTGTTCTGCGGTTCCAGGGTCTGGCCGAAATGGTCGACCAGTTGCGCCGACTGTTGCCAGATCTCCTCGGAGCGCGCCAGGCGGGTGGTGGACGCTTCGTGCTGGCCACCCAGGTTTTCCAGGAAAGCCGAAGACACGTTGGCGCTGGTACGGATGGCCAGCAGCAGGGCGTTGTTCAAGCGGTCTGCCTGCAACGCGGTGCGGTGCAATTCCTGCACCTGGGCGTCGCTCTGCTCGGCGTTGCGCCAGGCGCTCACGGTGGAAAACAGCAGGGCAGACACGAAGAGGGCCAGGATGCCGCACATGCTAGTGCGAATGCTGAGGTGACGAAACATGCGATCAACTCCAGGGATCGAGAGCGGGCGCGGACTCTTCACTCATCCCGGAAGGGGGAGACAAGCGCATCTGGATTGTTTTTGTCAGATTGATCCGCTGTCCTTTATATCGATAGCATGTGGCCACTCTTTAGGCTGGTCAGCCGGGTAGTGGGCGATAACCGGCCAAAACTGCGACAGATTGCCGCGCAGCGGGCATAAAAAAACCACCCGCAGGTGGTTTTTCAACAATGGTATTAATCAGTCGCCGTAGTACTCGCAGCCGCTGGTGCAGGTCTCGTGGATGCGCACCTTCGACAGTTCCGGCAGCAACGGCTTCACCTGTTGCCAGATCCACTTGGCCAACACTTCGCTGGTCGGGTTTTCCAGGCCAGGAATGTCGTTCAAGTAGTTGTGGTCCAGTTGCTCGTACAGCGGCTTGAAGATCGCCTTGATTTCCGAGAAGTCGCGAATCCAGCCGGTGTGCGGGTCAACCGGGCCGGTCAGGTGCAGCGCAACCTTGAACGAGTGGCCATGCAGGCGGCCGCATTTATGCCCTTCAGGGACATGTGGCAGGCGGTGAGCCGATTCGAACGTAAACTCTTTAAAAATTTCCACGTGTCTAAAACCCGAAAAGCCAATGCAATCACCTAGTCTACCAGTAACCTGACCCGGGTGTCAGAGGGGCTGCAGCACATCACCCAGCCGGCCGGTCTCCACCAGCTCCAGGAACTCGTCGCCCAGGCGCTGGCTTTCAGCCATGGCGGTGCGCCAGTAGGCCTGGCGTGCCTCGTCCTGCCCCATGAAACGCTTGAAGTCACTGCGGTCGGGCAGCTTGCCGTAGGGCAGGCCGGCCAGGTACTGCGGCGACGGCGCCAGCAACACCACGTTGCGCAAGCGCTGGGCATCGCCGCGCCGCCAGGGCAGGGTCTTGTCGAACCAGCCGGGGATGACCTTGTCGGTGAAGTGCGGGTACAGCACCAGGTCGTCGCCGCTGTAGGGCAGGTCCAGGTGGTAGTCCAGCAAGCCGCCGTCGCGGAAGGTGCCGGGCCCGGCCCCCGGAATGTCCCGCACGCCCTCCATCACCATGGGAATCGAGCCCGACGCCAGCAACGCCTGGCGCAGGTTGCCGGTGTTCAAGGGCAGGCAGCGCGAGGGGAAATCGGTCAGCGCGTGCAGTGGCGGCGCCAGGCGCTGGTCATGCAGGATCACCCGCTCGAAATGCCGGGACAGGCGCGCGCGGCCCAGCAAGTTGTCGGCGATCACCGAGCCCAGGCCCAGCCCCAGGTGGCCGCGGTGGTCATGGGCCAGGCGGCCGTGGCTCCGCACCACCATCACGTTGAGGCGGTAATGGGCGTTGTCGAGGATGCGCGCGTCCTGGCCGGCCAGCAGTTCATCGAGCATGCGGTGGCAGCTGTGGCTGACCTCGGCCATGGTCACACCCTTGGCGAAGCTCTGCTCGTTATAAAGGCGCCCCAGCAGCCGCAGGCCTTGCACCGGGTCGGGCAGGCAGGCGCTGGCGAAGCGCCAGGAACCGATGGACGCGCCGATCAGCGAGCGCTCGCGCTCCGCCCGGGGCAGCCAGTCACCGAACAGCGCCAGGTCCAGCCCCTGTATGCCCAGCGCCTTGGGGCCGCCCGCAGCGCCCGGCAGGATGCCGACGTCTGCGGGCTGCAGGCCGCGCTGGCGAATCCGCGCCATGGCCTGGGTGCCGGCCTTGATGCACAGGGAAGGGGACTTGATGTGGATGGCGCTCATGGGAACCTCGTGACGGACGCCGAAATTTACTCCGCGTGGCGAGTGCATGCAAACGCGCAACCCCGCGAAACGTCCTACATAACTCGTTGCCTTTGCCCTGCCGACACGCTTCCCTTCGTCCGCTACCATGATGGCCATTCAATTTCAGTTTCAATTAAGTTGTTCCGGTTAGCCTCTGCTCCGTACACACTTGACTGATAACGGAGCCGCCCATGAACCATTTCACCGCCTTCACCGTCGCCATCACCCTGGGCCTTTGCGCCACTGCCACCCAGGCCCGCGACCTGGGCCCCGACGAGGCGCTGCGCCTGCGCGACGCCGGCACCATCCAGTCGTTCGAGAAACTCAACGCCGCCGCCATCGGCCGCCACCCCGGCGCCACGGTCAAGGAAACCGAGCTCGAGGAGTCCTACGGCAAGCACCTGTACCAGGTTGAACTGCGCGACGCCAAGGGCGTCGAATGGGACCTCGAACTGGACGCCGCCACCGGCGAAATCCTCAAGGACCACCAGGACACCTGATGAACGTGATGACCCGGCCAGGCCTGCTGTTGGCCCTGGCCGCCTGCTGTACCTTCGCCCACGCCCATGACCTGAGCCAGGATGAAGCCTTGCGGCTGCGCCAGGCCGGCGTCATCCTGCCCCTGGAACAGCTGCTGGAGAAAGCGCTGCAGCGCTACCCGGGGGCCAAGCTGCTGCAGGCCGAGCTGGAAGAAGATGACGGCGTGTATACCTACGAAGTGGAACTGCTGACCCGCGACGGCGTGGTGCGCGAGATCGAGCTGGAGGCGGCCACCGGCCACCTGCGCAAGGATGAGGAAGACGACTGATGCGCCTGCTGCTGGTTGAAGACAACGTGCCGCTGGCCGACGAGCTGGCCGCCGGCCTCAAGGCCCAGGGTTATGCGGTGGACTGGCTGGCTGACGGCCGCGACGCTGCCTACCAGGGCGCGGTCGAGCCCTATGACCTGATCATCCTCGACCTGGGCCTGCCCGGCTTGCCCGGCCTTGATGTATTGGCGCAATGGCGCGCGGCGCGGCAGGCCACCCCGGTGTTGATTCTCACGGCGCGGGGCTCGTGGGCCGAACGCATCGAAGGCCTGAAGGCCGGCGCCGACGACTACCTGACCAAGCCGTTCCACCCCGAGGAACTGCACCTGCGGGTGCAGGGGCTGCTGCGCCGCGCCCGCGGCCTGAGCAACCAGCCCACGCTGCAGGCCGCCGGCTTGCAACTGGACGAGGGCCGCCAGTGCGTGAACCAGGCGGGGGCAGAGGTGCAACTGACGGCAGCGGAGTTTCGCCTGTTGCGCTATTTCATGTTGCACCCCGGGCAGATCCTCTCCAAGGGCCACCTGGCCGAGCACCTGTATGACGGCGAGACCGAGCGCGACTCCAACGTGCTGGAAGTGCACGTCAACCACCTGCGCCGCAAGCTGGGCCGCGCCGTGATCGAAACCCGCCGTGGCCAGGGCTACCTGTTCGGCGCCGGCGGCGGATGAAGTCGATCCAGGGGCGCCTCAGCGTCGGGCTCATCAGCGTGCTGGTGGTGGTCGGCGTGGCGGTGGCGCAGTTGAGCCTGTGGCTGTTCGAAGTGGGCTTGCAACGCTACCTGGAGGCAGGCCTGCGCAATGAAAGCGAGAGCCTGCTGGTGGCCCTGGTGCGCGGCCCCAGTGGCCTGCAGCTGGACGACCGGCGCATTTCGCCTGCCTACGAGCGGCCGTTCTCCGGCCACTATTTCCGTGTCGACTTTCCCGACAGCCACTGGCGCTCGCGCTCGCTCTGGGATCAGGAATTTGCCCAGCCCGAGGCGCCGGGGCTGCACGCCAACCTGACCCTGGGCCCCGAGGGCCAACTGCTGCTGGTGCTGCGCTCGGACTACAAGCGCCTGGGCCAGTCGCTGTCCATCAGCGTGGCGCAGGACTACACGCCGGTGCGCGCCAGCTTCCAGCGCATGCAGCAGATCGGCTTGGCCATGGGCCTGGGGGCGCTGCTGCTGATCCTGGTGCTGCAACGGGTCACGGTAAAACGGGCGCTGCGGCCGCTGGAGCGTGCGCGCGAACAGATCGCCCAGCTGCAGCAGGGCCAGCGCTCGCAACTCGACACCCAGGTGCCGCTGGAGCTGGAACCCCTGGTGGCGCAGATCAACCACCTGCTGGCACATACCGAAGACAGCCTGCGCCGCTCACGGCATGCCCTGGGCAACCTGGGGCATGCGCTGAAGACGCCGATGGCGGTGCTGTTCAGCCTGGTGGCGGGGGAACGCCTGGCGGCCCACCCCGAACTGGCCAGGGCGCTGCGCGAACAGCTGGAGCAGATCGAGCAGCGCCTGGGCCGTGAGCTCAACCGCGCGCGCCTGGCCGGCGATGCCTTGCCCGGCGAGCTGTTCGACTGCGCCACCGAGCTGCCTGGCCTGCTGGCCACCCTGCGCATGATTCATGGCCAGGAGTTGCTCATCAGCTGCAGCCAGCCGCCGGGCCTCAAGCTGCCGTGGGACCGCGAGGACCTGCTGGAAGTGCTGGGCAACCTGCTGGACAACGCCTGCAAGTGGGCCGACAGCGAGGTGCGCCTTACCCTCACCAGCAGCCCGCGCGGCTACGTGCTGGAGGTGGACGACGACGGCCCCGGCATTCCCCAGGCCCAGCGCGACGCGGTGCTGAACCGCGGTTCGCGGCTGGACGAGCAGGTCAGTGGCCACGGCCTGGGCCTGGGTATCGTCCGCGACATCGTCGACGCCTGGGGCGGCACCCTGGCGTTGCTCGCCAGCCCCCAGGGCGGCCTGCGCGTGCGCATCGGCCTGCCCCGGCGCAGCGCCTGAATTCTCGCCGCGATCCGTTGCCTAACACCTGTGCGGCCGTTGCCGCACCGCGTGACCTGACATGGACCGGACATGAACGAAACCCTGCTGCAACACAAGGCACTGATGGTGCTGCTGACCCTGGTCACCCTGGCGTTCATCTGGATCATGCTGCCCTTTTACGGGGCGATCTTCTGGGCCGTCATCCTCGGCATCGTCTTCGCGCCGCTGCAGCGGCGCCTCAAGCTCAAATTCAACCGCAACCCCAACCTGGCCGCCCTGGCCACCCTGTTGATCTGCCTGGTGATCGCGATTATCCCGGTGATCATCGTCAGTGCGCTGCTGGTGCAGGAGGGCACCGGGCTGTACAAGAACATCGAAAGCGGTGAACTGGACATCGCCGGCTACATCACCCAATTCAAGCACGCCTTGCCAGCGTCGCTGCAACACCTGGCCGACCGCATGGGCATGGGCAACCTCGAAGGCCTGCGCGACAAGATCAGCAAATGGGCGATGCAGGGCAGCCAGTACCTGGCCTCCCAGGCCTTCAGCTTCGGCCAGGGTACCTTCGACTTCATCATCAGCTTCGGCATCATGCTGTACCTGCTGTTCTTCTTCCTGCGCGATGGTCCGGACCTGGTGCGCCGGGTGCGCAACGCCGTACCCCTGGCCGAACAGCAGAAACGCCGGCTGCAGCTCAAGTTCAACCGCGTGGTGCGCGCCACGGTCAAGGGCAACCTGTTGATGGCGGTGGTGCAGGGCGCCTTGGGCGGCCTGATCTTCTGGTTCCTCGACATCCCCAGCGCCTTGCTGTGGGCCGTGGTCATGGCCTTCATGTCGCTGCTGCCGGCCGTGGGCGCGGGCGTGGTGTGGGCGCCGGTGGCGGTGTTCTTCCTGCTCAATGGCGCCCTCTGGCAGGGCGCCTTGCTGACCGGCTACGGCCTGCTGGTGATCGGCATGGTCGACAACGTGCTGCGCCCCATCGTGGTGGGCAAGGACACGCGCATGCCCGACTACCTGATCCTGGTGTCGACCCTGGGCGGGTTGGCGGTGTTCGGGCTCAATGGCTTTGTCATCGGGCCATTGATTGCGGCACTGTTCATGTCCAGTTGGTCGATTTTCGTCGCCACCAAAAAACAGGTACGTTTGCCGCAAGATCCAGGAACTTCTGGGGTATCATGAGCAGGATCCAATTTTTTTGGCAGAGTGTTCATGAGTAAACCCGGACAAAGGGTATTGGTTGCACTGCGCAAGATGATCGCCGCGGGGGAGATCGCGGCGGGCGAGCGCGTGTTCGAAGTCACCGTGGCCGAGGCCCTGGGCGTGTCGCGCACGCCGGTGCGCATTGCCTTCCGCACCCTGGAGCAGGAGGGCCTGCTGGTGCAGTACGGCGCCCGTGGCTACCAGGTGCGCAAGGTCAGCGAGGAAGACATCGCCGGCGCCATCGAGGTGCGCGGGGTGCTGGAAGGGCTGGCAGCGCGGCAGTTCGCCGAACGCGGCGTCAGCGAGGAAGAGCTGGCCGCCCTGCGCCAGTGCCTGGCGCAGGGCGATGAAATCTTCGCCAAGGGCCATGTCACCGAGGACGACCTGCAGCTGTATCACGACCTCAACATGCGCTTCCACCAGATCATCCTGCAGGGCAGCGGCAACCCCGCCATCGCTGGCGCGCTGCAGCGCAACGACCACATGCCGTTCGCCTCGGTGACGGCGCTGGCGGTGGACTGCGACAACTTGAAGGACGAATTTCGCCGCTTCGACTACGCGCACATGCAACACCACTCCATCGTCGACGCCCTGGCCTGCGGGCAGGGCGCCCGCGCCGAGGCGCTGATGCGCGAGCACGCCAACGCCACCCTGCGCTACGCCCGGGTGTTCCAGGCCGCCTCCGACCAGGTCAAAGTACTGCGCGGCTAACCCACCTCCCGTAGCAGCGGCCAAAGGCCGCGTCCCCCGGCACACCGCGTTGCATGGGGACGCGGCCTTTGGCCGCTGCTACGGGTCAGCTTTGTTCACTTTCCTGCCCGCACCACACCCGGCATAATCGCGCCCCGCGCAGCGGCGCTACGTCGGGCCGCGGGACATCAGCCTTGAGGCGGACCGGCTGCTTTCGTTACCATCGCGCACGCCGTGCTCATTACCTACGGCATTTGTTTCTTTTTCCTACGCGCCCGGAGGGCGTTTCACCCCCTGAAACCGGCGTTTGCCTTCGTGGGCAGGCGTGTCGAGGTGTTCGGGGACTGCTGTTTTTTCATTTTTTTGTCGTCAGAGCGGTTTAATGCCACAACCCATTCCCCTGAAAGACCACGAAAAAGAGAAGCGCCTGGTCAATCGGCGCCTTATCGCCTGTGCGGTCTTTGTGCTGGCCCTGGCCCTGGCCCTGGTGGGCCGCCTGTATTTCCTGCAGGTCATCGAATTTGCCTACCACTCCACCATTTCCGAGAACAACCGCGTCCACGTGTTGCCCATTCCGCCGGAGCGCGGGGTGATCTACGACCGCAACGGCGTGGTGCTGGCCACCAACCGGCCCAGCTTCAACATGACCCTGACCCGCGAGCGGGCAGGGGACTACCGCCATGTGCTGGACGAAGTGGTGCAGATCCTCGGGCTCACCGAGGACGACCGCAAGCAGTTCGACAAGGAACTCAAGCGCGTGCGCCACCCCTTCGAGCCCGTGACGCTGATGTACGAGCTGACCGAGGACCAGATCGCCAAGATCGCGGTGAACCAGTACCTGCTGCCGGGCATCGACGTGGAAGCGCAGTTCGTGCGCGAATACCCGCTGGGCACGCACTTCGCCCACTCGGTGGGCTACGTGGGCCGTATCAACGAGAAAGAGGCCAAGACCCTCGACCAGACCGAGTACCGCGGCACCCAGTCGGTGGGCAAGACCGGCATCGAGCGCTTCTACGAGGCCGAACTGCACGGCCACGTGGGCTACGAGGAAGTGGAAACCAACGCCCAGGGCCGGGTGATGCGCGTGCTCAAGCACACCGACCCGGTGGCCGGCAAAAACATCGTGCTGAGCCTGGACGCGCACCTGCAGCAGGCCGCCGAGGACGCCCTGGGCGACCGCCGTGGCTCGGTGGTGTGCATCGACCCGGACACCGGCGAGGTGCTGGCCATGGTCAGCAAGCCGGCGTTCGACCCCAACCTGTTCGTCACCGGCATCAGCTTCAAGCAGTACGCCAGCCTGCGCGACTCCATCGACCGACCGCTGTTCAACCGCGCCCTGCGCGGCCTGTACGCCCCCGGCTCGACCATCAAGCCGGAAGTGGCCATCGCCGGCCTCGACAGCGGCGCCACCACCGCCCAGTCGCGGGTGTTCGACCCCGGCTACTACGAGCTGCCCAACTACGACCACAAATACCGCAACTGGAACCACAGCGGTGACGGCTGGGTGGACATGGACGCGGCTATCATGCGCTCCAACGACACCTACTTCTACGACCTGGCGCACAAGCTGGGTGTGGACCGCCTGCACGACTACATGACCCGCTTCGGCCTGGGCCAGAAAGTGTCCATGGACATGTACGAAGAAGCGCCAGGGCTGATGCCGTCCCCGGCGTGGAAGCGCGCCACCCGCCGCCAGGCCTGGTTCCCGGGTGAAACGCTGATCCTGGGGATTGGCCAGGGCTACATGCAGGTCACCCCACTGCAGCTGGCCCAGGCCACCAGCCTGATCGCCGCCAAGGGCGTGTGGCGCCGGCCACACCTGGCCGAAACGGTCGGTGGCGTGGCGCCGGTGGACGAGAACCCGATGCCCAACATCGTGCTGCGCAACCCGCAGTACTGGGAGCAGGTGAACCACGGCATGCAGATGGTGATGCATGACCCGCGGGGTATTGCCCGCGCCGCTGCCCAGGGCGCCCAGTACCGCATCGCTGGCAAGAGTGGTACCGCGCAGGTGGTGGCGATCAAGCAGGGCGAGCGCTACAACCGCCTGAAAACCCTGGAACGCAACCGCGACAACGCCTTGTTCGTCGGCTTTGCGCCGGCCGAACACCCGAAGATCGTGGTGTCGGTGATGATCGAGAACGGTGAGGCCGGCGGCCGGGTCGCAGGCCCGGTGGTGCGGCAGATCATGGACGCCTGGCTGCTGGACCAGAACGGCCACCTCAAGCCTGAGTACGCCAACCCCACGCCGCCGGCCAAGGCCGACCCGGTGGCGGCAGCGCCGCTGCACCCCAAGCACTCCCCCGTATAACCGCATTACGCCTATCGCGCCCAAGGGCGGCTCCTACGCCAATTGCGTAGGAGCCGCCCTTGGGCGCGATGCAGGCGACGCGGTCTCTACTTCGCGCTGAAGCGCAAAATCGTTGTCTGGGTGTAGGCCTTGCCCGGGTCCAGCCGCGTGCTCGGGAACTTCGGCTGGTTCGGCGAATCCGGGTAATGCTGGGTCTCCAGGGTGAACGCGCCCCAGTGCGGGTACACCGTGCCGCCCTTGCCATGAATGCTGCCATCGAGGAAGTTGGCGGTGTACAGCTGCACCCCAGGCTCGGTGGTGTACAGCTGCAGCACCCGGCCCGACGCCGGGTCATGCACCTCGGTGGCCAGGCGCTTCACGTCGCCGTGGGTGTCCAGCACCCAGTTGAAGTCAAAGCCGCCTTGCTTGGGCTCGGCGAACTTCAGCTGCGGGTGATCATCCTTGATGTGCGCGCCAAACGCCGTGGGCTTGAGGAAGTCCATGGGCGTGCCGGCCACCGGTGCCAGCTCGCCCGTAGGGATCAGCTTGGCGGTCACCGGCGTGTAATGGGAACCGAACACGGTGGCCACCTGCTTGAGGATGTCGCCGTTGCCGGCGCCCGCCAGGTTGAAGTAGCTGTGGTTGGTCAGGTTGAGCACCGTTGGCTTGTCGGTGGTGGCGCGGTACTCGATGCGCAGCTCGTTGCGCTCGTTGAGGCTGTAGGTCACGTGGGTGGTCAGGGTGCCGGGGAAGCCCATCTCGCCGTCTGCCGACACGTAGCTCAGGGTCACGCCGACGCTGTCCTTGGCCTTGCTCGGCTCGGCCTTCCACACATGCTTGTCGAAGCCCTGGGTGCCGCCATGCAGGGCGTTGGGCCCGTCGTTGGTGGGAATCTGGTAAGGCTTGCCGTCGAGGCTGAACTTGCCGTCGGCCAGGCGGTTGCCGTAGCGGCCGATGGTGGCGCCGAAATACACCGTGGGGTTGGCCTGGTAGCCCTTGACGTCATCGAACCCCAGCACCACGTCGGCGGCCTTGCCGTGCTTGTCGGGCACCAGCAGCGACTGCAGGATGCCACCGTAGGTGATGATGGTGGCTTGCACGCCGTGGCTGTTCTTCAGGGTGTATTTTTCGATGGCGGTGCCATCGGGCAGGGTGCCGAAGCTGCCGCGTTCGGCGCTGAGCCCCGCGGCGTGGGCAGTGATGCTGGCCATCATGATCGAGAGTCCCAGGCTGGCGAGGGTAAGACGTGGTTGCATGGTAAGCCTTCCTTTTTGTTGTTGTGGCGGATGCTTGCGGAAATTTCCTGTCTATTGGTCAGACTATTTACCTTCATTTTTGCAGTGGCAAGCTTATATAGTCCAAAAAACAGCACTTGAAAAATAAATGGTAATACTATTTAGTGGTGTCGTGGCCCGGTGAGGCCCGCGCGTCAACAATAAGAACAGAAGGGCGTGACATGAATTGGCAGGCACTTTCCCCCGTGCGTTACCGGCTCGCCGAAGGCGCGTGCTGGGACGTCGCCACCCAGGCCTTGTACTGGGTGGACATCGCTGGCTTCAAAGCGTGCCGCCTGCAGGGCGGCGCGCAGCGGCACTGGCAGTTGCACGAGCCGGTGTCGGCGTTCATTCCCACCCAGGCCGGCGACGCCCTGGTGACCCTGGCCAGCGGCGTGCACCGCCTGGCCCTGGATTCCCCCGAACAGGCCCCGGCCCTGCGCCTGTGGTGCCAGGCCGACCCTGTCGCCGGCAACCGCGCCAACGAGGCCCGCTGCGACCCCCAGGGCAACCTGTGGCTGGGCAGCATGCAGAACAACCTCGACGCCGAAGGCGGCGACCTGCCGCTTGAGCGCCGCAGCGGCGGCCTGTTCCGTATCGACCACCAAGGGCGCGTGGCGCCGTTGCTGGCCGGGCAGGGCATCGTCAACACCCTGCTGTGGAGCGACGACGGCGCCTGGCTGTACAGCGCCGATACCCTCGACGGCGTGATCTACCGCTACCCCCTGGACGCCCAGGGCCTGCCCGGCCCGCGCCAGGTATGGGCGGCCGAGCACCCGCGCGGCGCCCCGGATGGCTCGGCCATGGACGCCGACGGCTACGTGTGGAACGCGCGCTGGGGCGGCCATTGCCTGCTGCGCTTCGCCCCCGACGGCAGTTTGGACCGAATCGTCGAATTGCCGGTGGAACACCCCACCAGCTGCGTATTTGGCGGCCCGGACCTGACGCGGCTGTACGTCACCAGCTCGCGCCAGAGCGGCAGTCACAACCCCCTGGACGGCGCCGTGCTGTGGGCCGACCTGGGCGTGCGCGGCCAGCCGTGCCAGCGTTTCGGCGGGTGACACTACGTTACATAGAGACACCGGATTACATGCTAAGACTGTAAATCGCGCCTTTGCGGGTGCGCCACTCAAACCGCTGGACGCTGTAGCTATATCAAATAAGAACAAGGAGTTAGCTATGTTGAGTCGCCATGGGATGCGTTCCCTGTGCTGTGCCGCCGTGTCTACCGCCATCCTCGGCCTGGGCTCCACCGCCTTCGCCGCCGACCCGGTGAAGATCGGCTTCCTGGTCAAGCAGGCTGAAGAGCCCTGGTTCCAGACCGAATGGGCCTTCGCCGAAAAAGCCGCCAAGGACAAGGGCTTCGAACTGATCAAGATCGCCGTGCCCGACGGCGAGAAAACCCTCTCGGCTATCGACAGTCTGGCCGCCAACGGCGCCAAGGGCTTCGTCATCTGCCCGCCGGATGTGTCCCTGGGCCCGGCCATCGTCGCCAAGGCCAAGGCCAACGACCTCAAGGTAATGGCCGTGGATGACCGCTTCGTCGACGCCAACGGCAAATTCATGGAGGACGTGCCGTACCTGGGCATGGCCGCCTTCGAAGTGGGCCAGAAGCAGGGCGCCGCCATGGCCGATGAGGCCAAGAAGCGCAACTGGGACTGGAAAGACACCTACGCCGTCATCAACACCTACAACGAGCTGGACACCGGCAAGAAGCGCACCGACGGCTCCATCGACGCGCTGAAAAAAGCCGGCCTGCCCGCCGAGCACATCCTTACCGCCCCGCAGAAGACCCTGGACGTGCCCGGTGGCATGGACGCGGTCAACTCGGCGCTGCCCAAGCTGCCGGCGAACGCGAAAAACCTGATCATCGGCGGCATGAACGACAACACCGTGCTGGGTGGGGTGCGGGCCACGGCCTCGAACGGCTTCGAGCCTGACCACGTGATCGGCATCGGCATCAATGGCACCGACGCCATCGACGAGCTGAAGAAACCGAAAAGCGGCTTCTTCGGCTCGATGCTGCCCAGCCCCGACAAGGAAGGCTACAACACCGCGTCGCAGGTGTTCGAGTGGGTCACCACCGGCAAGGAACCGCCCAAGTACACCGCCATGGACGACGTGACGCTGATCACCCGCGCCAACTTCCAGGACGTGCTGACCAAGATCGGGCTCTGGAAGTAACGCCAATCCCGTAGCAGCGGCCACAGGCCGCGTCACAGCGCACCGCTGACGCAGCCTGCGGCAGCTGCTACGGGTTTTGCCATCGCTAGGTGAAGAGACTTCTCATGCATGCATCCACGGCAACACAACCACACACCGCCACCGGCAGCCTGCGCTTCGACGCCATCGGCAAGAACTTCCCGGGCGTGCGCGCGCTGTCCGACATCAGCTTCACCGCCCACCCCGGGCAGGTGCTGGCGCTGATGGGCGAGAACGGCGCGGGCAAGTCCACCCTGTTGAAAATCCTCGGCGGCGCCTACCAGCCCAGCGCTGGCCAGGTGCTGATCGGCGACCAGCCCATGGCGTTCAAGTCCGCCGCCGACAGCATCGCCCACGGCGTGGCGGTGATTCACCAGGAGCTGCACCTGGTGCCGGAAATGAGCGTGGCCGAAAACCTGCTGCTGGGGCACATGCCGGCGCGGTTCGGCCTGGTCAACCGCGGCGCCATGCAGCGCCGCGCCCGCGAGCTGCTCAAAGGCCTGGCCGACGAGATCGACCCCGGCACGCGCCTGGGCGAGCTGTCCCTGGGCCAGCGGCAACTGGTGGAAATTGCCAAGGCCATGTCGCGCAACGCCCACGTTATAGCCTTCGACGAACCCACCAGCAGCCTCTCGGCCCGCGAGATCGACCGGCTGATGACCATCATCGCCCGGCTGCGCGACGAGGGCCGGGTGATTTTGTACGTGTCGCACCGCATGGAAGAAATCTTCCGCATCTGCGACGCCGTCACCGTGTTCAAGGACGGCCGCTTCATTCGCACCTTCGATGACATGGCGCAGCTGACCCACGACCAGCTGGTGACCTGCATGGTCGGCCGCGACATCCAGGACATCTACGACTACCGCACCCGCGAACAGGGCGGCGTGGCCCTGCAGGTAAAAGACCTGCTGGGCCCCGGCCTGCAGGAACCGGTGAGCTTCAGCCTGCACAAGGGCGAGGTGCTGGGCTTCTTCGGCCTGGTGGGCGCCGGGCGCACCGAACTGCTGCGGCTGCTGTCGGGCCTGGCGCGCCACAGCGCCGGCGACATCGAACTGGAAGGCCGCCCGCTGCACCTGAAGAACCCGCGCCAGGCCATCGACGCCGGCATCCTGCTGTGCCCCGAAGACCGCAAGAAAGAAGGCATCGTGCCGCTGTCCAGCGTTGCCGAGAACATCAACATCGGCGCCCGCAGCCGCCATGCCCACCTGGGCTGCCTGCTGCAGGGCCGCTGGGAGCGCGACAACGCGCGCCAGCAGATCAGCGCCATGAACGTGAAAACCCCCAGCCCCGGCCAGCAGATCATGTTCCTGTCCGGCGGCAACCAGCAGAAGGCCATTCTCGGCCGCTGGCTGTCGATGCCCATGAAGGTGCTGCTGCTGGACGAACCCACCCGCGGCATCGACATCGGCGCCAAGTCGGAGATTTACCAGATCATCCACAACCTGGCGGCCCAGGGCATCGCGGTGATCGTGGTGTCCAGCGACCTGATGGAAGTGATGGGCATCAGCGACCGCATCCTGGTGATGAGCGAAGGCGCCCTGACCGGCGAAGTGAACCGTGAACAGGCCGACGAATCCCGTCTGCTGCAACTGGCACTGCCACGCACCCGTGGCTGAACAATAATAAACGAGGTGCTTATGACCACTCCCACCACCCTGCACGCGCCGCGGCAAGGACTGAACATGCGCCGGTTTCTCGATGAGTGGGCCATGCTGCTGGCGGCCCTGGGCATCTTCCTGCTCTGCACCCTGTTGATCGACAACTTCATGTCGCCGATGAACATGCGCGGCCTGGGCCTGGCGATCTCCACCACCGGCATCGCCGCCTGCACCATGCTCTATTGCCTGGCCTCCGGGCATTTCGACCTGTCGGTCGGTTCGGTCATCGCCTGCGCCGGGGTGATCGCCGCCGTGGTGATGCGTGACACCAACAGCGTGTTCCTTGGCGTGTCCGCGGCCCTGGGCATGGGCCTGATCGTCGGGCTGATCAACGGCATCGTCATCGCCAAGCTGCGCATCAACGCGCTGATCGCGACGCTGGCGACCATGCAGATCGTCCGCGGCCTGGCCTACATCTTCTCCAACGGCAAGGCCGTGGGCGTCATGAACGAGGGCTTCTATGTGTTCGGCAACGGCCAGGTGTTCGGCGTGCCGGTGCCCATCCTGATCACCATCGTCTGCTTCATCTTCTTCGGCTGGCTGCTCAACTACACCACCTACGGCCGCAACACCATGGCCATTGGCGGCAACCAGGAAGCCGCACGCCTGGCCGGCGTGCACGTGGACCGCACCAAAATCATCATCTTCGCCGTGCACGGCCTGGTGGGCGCCCTGGCCGGCGTGGTGCTGGCCTCGCGCATGACCTCCGGGCAGCCCATGGTGGGGCAGGGCTTTGAACTGACCGTGATCTCGGCCTGCGTGCTGGGCGGGGTGTCGCTGAGCGGCGGCATCGGCATGATCCGCCACGTGATAGCCGGCGTGCTGATCCTGGCGATCATCGAGAACGCCATGAACCTGAAGAACATCGACACCTTCTACCAATACGTGATCCGCGGCACCATCCTGCTGATCGCGGTGATCATTGACCGACTGAAGCAGCGCTGAGCCCGGACGCGGCCTGTGGCCGCTGCTACGGGCGTAGCAGCGGCCGAAGGCCGCGTCCCCCACCCACTATCATGCAATTACATATGTATCCTACGCTGAACTAGACGCGGCGCTGCCATTCAAAGGAAAATGCCGCTCCCACCCGTGTCAACGAGCCTCATGAACAACCCCGACTGGATCATTTGCGAGCATTGCGACTCCGTCTACCAGCCCACCCCCCTGGTGCGCGGGGAAAAGTCCTGCTGCACCCGTTGCGGCGCGGTGCTGGCCCGGGGCGGGCAGATGAGCGCCCAGCAGCTGTTGGCGTTGTCCATCTGCGCGGCCATCGTCTTCTGCTTCGCCAACGCCTTCCCGGTGATCTCCATCAGCCTCCAGGGCCTGAGCAACGAAGCCACCCTCTGGCAGTCGGTGCAAGCCCTGGCCCAAGGGCGCATCAGCGTCATCGCCGCAGTGGCCGGGCTGACCATCATCCTGGCGCCCATGCTGCAGATCATCCTGCTGTGCTGGGTGCTCAGCTTCGCCTGCGCCGGCGTCGCCGCGCCCGGCTTCAAGGCCTGCATGCGCGCCCTGGAGCACCTGCGCCCGTGGAGCATGCTCGAGGTGTGCCTGCTGGGCATCCTGGTCGCCATCGTCAAGCTGGGCGGCATGCTCGACGTGCACCCCGGCCTGGGCCTGTGGGCGCTGGCCATGCTGACGGTGCTGATCATCCTGATTTCGGGCAAGAGCATCCGCCGCCTGTGGCATGACCTGGAAGGGGTCATTCCATGAGCCAGCCGCCCTATGCCCACGAACTCAAGCTGGTGCTGTGCCACACCTGCGGCCTGGCCTGCGCCGAAGGCAGCCACTACTGCCCGCGCTGCGATTCGGTGGTGCACCGGCGCAAGCCCGAAAGCCTGGCACGCACTTGGGCGTTCCTGATCGCCAGCCTGGTCTTCTACATACCGGCCAACCTGCTGCCGGTGATGTACACCGACATGTTCGGCAGCGGCAGCGAGAACACCATCATGAGCGGCGTCATGGAGTTCTGGGCCGGCGGCTCCTGGGACATTGCCCTGCTGATCTTCATCGCCAGCATCGCCGTGCCGTGCATGAAATTCGTGGTGCTGGGCACTTTGCTCATCACCTGCCAGCGCCGCAGCCAGTGGGCCATGCGCGAGCGCTCGAAGCTCTACCGGCTGATCGAGATCATCGGCTACTGGTCCATGCTTGACGTGCTGGTGGTGGCCCTGGTGGCGGCCCTGGTGCAATTCCATTCCCTGAGCAGCATCGAGCCGCGCCTGGGTATCCTGTTCTTTGGTTTGGTCGTGGTGCTGACGATGTTGGCGGCCATGAGTTTTGATCCCCGGCTTATCTGGGATGCAGAGGTTGAAGATGTCTGATCACCCAAGTTCCACCCTCACGCCTTCGAGCCCCGAGATCCGGCGCCGACGTTTCAACGTCTCGCTGGTCTGGCTGGTGCCGATCGTGGCCGCCCTGATCGGCCTGTCGATGGTGGTGCACAAGGCCATGTCGGCCGGCCCGCAGATCCAGATCAGCTTCCTCACCGCCGAAGGCCTGGAAGCCAACAAGACCCAGGTCAAGTACAAGAACGTGGTGATCGGCAAGGTCACCGCCATCACCCTCAGCGAAGACCGCAGCCACATCGACGCCACGGTCGAGCTGGACCAGTCGGCCAAGGCCTTCACCGCCCGTGACGCTCGCTTCTGGGTGGTGCGCCCGCGCATCGGCGCCGGCGGCGTATCGGGCGTCGACACGTTGCTGTCCGGGGCCTTCATCGGCGCCGACCCGGGCAACTCCGACGACACCGAGAAGAACTTCGTCGGCCTGGAGAACCCGCCGGCCATCACCTACGGCCAGAAGGGCAAGCGCTTCACCCTGCACACCGGTGACCTGGGCTCGCTGGACATCGGCTCGGCCGTCTACTACCGCCGTATCCAGGTGGGGCAGGTGGTGTCCTACCACCTGGCCGACGACGGCAAGGGCGTCGACGTCGACGTCTTCATCAATGCCCCCAATGACCAGTACGTGCGCAAGGACAGCCGCTTCTGGAACGCCAGCGGCGTGGACGTCAGCCTGGGCGCCAACGGCTTGAAGGTGAACACCCAGTCGGTGGCCTCCATCCTCTCCGGCGGCATTGCCTTCGTGGAGCCCAACTACAGCGCCGACAAGGCCCAGGCCGACGAAGGCCAGCAGTTCACCCTGTTCGACGACCAGGAAACCGCGCTGGCGCCACCCGATGGCGAGGCGCGCTACGTGCAGATGCGCTTCGACCAGTCCCTGCGGGGCCTGGCCGTGAACGCGCCGGTGGAGTTCCTGGGCGTCAACGTCGGCAAGGTGGTGTCGGTGGACCTGGACTACGACGCCAAGACCGAGACCTTCCCCACGGTGATTGGCGCGGTGATCTACCCCAACCGCCTGGGCAAGGCCCACGACAAGCTGCTGGCGCAGATGGGTGGCGAGGACGATGCCAAGGGCGCGCTGCTGATGAGCCAGTTCGTCAAGCGCGGCCTGCGCGCCCAGGCGCGCAGCGCCAACCTGCTGACCGGCCAGCTGTACGTGTCGATGAACTTCGTGCCCAATGCCCGCCCGGTGCCCTTCGACATGAGCGCGCGGCCCATGGTGATCCCCACCGTGCCGGGCAGCCTGGACAAGTTGCAGGAGCAGTTGCAGAGCTTCGTCGACAAGCTGAGCAAGATCCCGATCGACCAGATCGCCGACAACCTCAACGGCAGCCTCGGCCAGCTCAACAAGACCCTGGAGAACGTCAACGGCCAGGTGCTGCCGGAGATGCGTGACACCCTGGTGCAGACGCGCAAGACCCTGGCCACCGCCAACGACAGCTTCGCCGAAGACTCGCCGCAGCGTCAGCAGCTGGGCCAGGCCCTGGATGAGGTGCAGCGCACCGCCCGTTCGGTGCGCGTGCTCACCGACTTCCTCGGCCGCCACCCCGAAGCGCTGATCCGTGGCCGCCTCAAGGACGGCAAGCCGGACGCTTACCAGCCCACTTCGTCGACCTCTCGTGAACCTGCACAGGAATGACCGCCATGACCCTCCGTTCCCTGGCCCTGCTGGCCACCCTGGGCCTGGCGGCCTGCAGCTCGGCGCCAACCCACTACTACACCCTGGTGGCCACCGCGCCGGCCAGCCCCGCCAGCGTCCCGGCGCCGGCGTTCCAGTTCGAGATGCTCAGCGTGCGCATGCCGGTGCAGGTCGACCAGCCGCAGATGGTGGTGCGCCAGAGCACCGGCGCCCTGGCCATCCTCGAAACCGAACGCTGGGGCGCGCCCCTGGCCGACGAGTTCCACGACGCCCTGGCCGGGCAGCTGGAGCAGAAGCTGGGCACCCGCGACCTGGCGGGCCTGCCCAAGGCCGCCGACAAGCCGGTGGTGTCGCTGCAGACCGACGTACGCCGCTTCGATTCGCTGCCGGGCCAGTACGCGCTGATCGACGTGGTGTGGAGCCTCAGCCAGCGCAGCGACGGCCAGAAGCGCCGCACCCTGACCTGCGCCAGCGTGATCCGCGAGGCCAGCGGCGTGGGCATGGATGACCTGGTGCTGGCGCACCAGAAAGCCATCGGCCAACTGGCCGGGCAGATCGCCAGGGCGGCCAACAGCTGGGCCTGCCCAGGCTGACCGCGGCGCCTGGGACGCGGCCTGCGGCCGCTGCTACGGGGTTGCGTAGCAGCTGCCGCAGGCTGCGTCTGGCCCCGGCGCAGTGTTCCAGCCAATACGCGGCGCACTGATGCAGGTACCGCTCGGTCGACCGATCATGCACGTGCCTGCCGCCAGGCGTAATGTAGTCCTCCCAGGCTCCGGCCAGCCGGCCATGAGCCACGTGCAGACGGAGAGATCATGGCCACTCGACGCACAGTACCGGGCATCAAGGACTACGACGGCCCCGCAGGTGGTTGGGGTGCATTGAAGGCTACCGCCACGGCGGTGCGCGAGCAGATGGACACCCTGAAGGCGCCGCTGACGCTGTTGCGCACCAACCAGCCGGACGGCTTCGATTGCCCCGGCTGCGCTTGGCCCGACAAGGAGCACCGCTCCACCTTCCAGTTCTGTGAGAACGGCGCCAAGGCCGTCACCTGGGAAGCCACCAACAAACGCGTCACCCCTGAATTCTTCGCCACCCACCCGGTCTCGGCCCTGCTGCGCCGCTCCGACTACGAGCTGGAAGACCTCGGCCGCCTGACCCACCCCATGGTCTACGACCGCGCCAGCGACACTTACCAGCCCATCGAATGGGACGCCGCGTTTGCCCGCATCGGCGAGATCCTGCGCGGGCTGCAACCCGACCAGGTAGAGTTCTACACCTCGGGCCGCGCCTCCAACGAAGCGGCCTACCTGTGGCAGCTGTATGCCCGGGAGTACGGCACCAACAACTTCCCCGACTGCTCGAACATGTGCCACGAGGCCACCAGCGTCGGCCTGCCGCGCTCCATCGGCATGGGCAAGGGCTCGGTGTCGCTGGAGGATTTCGACGTCACCGAGCTGATCATCTCCATCGGCCACAACCCCGGCACCAACCACCCGCGCATGATGGGCACGTTGCACGAGGCCTCGCGGCGCAAGGTGCCGATCATGGTGCTCAACCCCTTGCGCGAGCGCGCCCTGGAGCGCTTCGCCGACCCGCAGAGCATGGTCGAAATGGCCACCTACGGCTCCACGCGCATTGCCTCCACCTACCTGCAGGTCAAGGCCGGCGGCGATGCGGCGGCCATCAAGGGGGTGATGAAAGCGCTGCTGGAACTCGAAGACAGCGTTGGCCAGGTGCTCGACCATGCCTTCATCGCCGAGCACACCCAAGGTTTCGAGGCGCTCAAGGCCGACCTGCTGGTCACCCAATGGCCGGACATCGAGCACGCCAGCGGCCTGCTGCAGGACGACATGCAGAAGGTCGCCGCTGCCTACGCGAAGTCCAACGCCACCATCGTCACCTATGGCATGGGCGTCACCCAGCACAACGAGGGCACGGCCAATGTGCGGCTGATCTGCGACCTGCTGATGCTGCGCGGCAACCTTGGCAAGCCGGGCGCCGGCATCTGCCCGTTGCGCGGCCACTCCAACGTGCAGGGCAACCGCACCGTGGGCATCACCGAGAAACCGTCGGCCAGCTTCCTGGCCAAGTTGGAACAGGTGTTCGGCTTCAAACCGCCCGCCGGCCACGGTCATGACGCCGTGCAAACCATGCAGGCCATGATTGCCGGCAGCGCCAAGGCGTTGCTGTGCCTGGGTGGCAACTTCGCCGTGGCACTGCCGGACCCGGCGCAATGCTTCCCGGCCATGGGCCGCCTGGACCTGGCGGTGCACGTGGGCACCAAGCTCAACCGCAACCACCTGCTGGTGTCGAAGGAGACGTTCCTGTTCCCCTGCCTGGGCCGCACCGAACTGGACGTGCAGAACGGCCTGGCCCAGGCCATCACTGTGGAAGACTCCATGTCCATGGTCCACGCCTCGGCGGGCAAGCTGGCGCCGGCGTCGGCGTTCCTGCTGTCGGAGCCGGCCATCGTCGCCGGGATGGCCAGCGCCACGCTGCCCGACAGCCAGGTGGCGTGGAAAGCGCTTGCCGCTGACTACGACAAGATCCGCGACCTGATCGAGCAGACCATCCCCGGCTTCGACAACTACAACGCGCGCATCCGCGTGCCCGGCGGCTTCCGCATGCCGCTGCCGGCCACTGAGCGCAAGTGGCTGACCCCTTCCGGCAAGGCCGAGTTCTTCGTGTTCCCCGGCTTGCACGAAGACATGGTGGTGGAGGGAGCCGACGTGCTGCGCTTGATCACCCTGCGCAGCCACGACCAGTACAACACCACTATCTACGCCCTGGATGACCGTTACCGCGGCGTGTTCGGGCGCCGTGACGTGCTGTTCATGAGCCAGGCTGACCTGGACTCGCGCGGGCTGGCCCATGGCGACCTGGTGGACATAGAAACGGTGACCGAGGGGCGGCGGATGCGCTACGAGAAGATCACCGCCATCGAATACAAGATTGCCCCCGGGTCGGTGGGCGCCTATTACCCCGAGGCCAATTCGCTGGTGCCGCTGGACTACATCGACAAGGACAGCGGCACGCCGTCGTACAAGTCGGTGCCGGTGCGGGTGATGCGCTCCGAATTTAGCTGACCCCCCGTAACCGCAACTGTCTTGAAATGGCGTCGTCTGCATCGCGACTAAAGTCGGCTCCTACACGGTTCGTGGTAGGAGCCGGCCTTGGCCGCGATGCAGGCGACGCGGTCTATGGGGTATCCGCATTCGCGTAGCAGCTGCCGAAGGCTGCGTCTTGGGCGGTATAGTGCGCGGTGCCTGGAGACGCGGCCTGCGGCGGATGGCCGCCCCGCCGCTGCTACGGGGGGTGCGTGGGAGCTGCTGTCAGAGGCCCAGGGCGCTCAGGCCTGGATGGTCATCCGGACGGCGTCCCAGCGGCCAGCGGTATTTGCGTTCGGCCTCGGTGATCGGCAGGTCGTTGATGCAGGCAAAGCGCCGTTGCATCAGGCCATTCTCGGCGAACTCCCAGTTCTCGTTGCCGTAGGAACGGAACCAGTTGCCCGAGTCGTCGTGCCACTCGTAGGCATAACGCACGGCGATGCGGTTGTCGGCGAACGCCCACAGCTCCTTGATCAGGCGGTAGTCCAGCTCCTTGTTCCACTTGCGCGCCAGGAACGCCTGGGCCTGGGCGCGGCCGTGGATGAACTCGCTGCGGTTGCGCCAGTAGGTGTCCTCGGTATAGGCCAGGGCCACCTTGGCCGGGTCGCGGGAGTTCCAGCCGTCCTCGGCGCCGCGGACTTTCTGCGTGGCGGTTTCCAGGGTGAAAGGGGGCAGGGGCGGGCGGGGGGCTTCACTCATCGGGGTGTCCTCGGCAAAGGGGGAGGTACAGCATCGCGGCAAATCCGCAAAGCCACAACCACCACCGGCATGCCGGTGCCGATGGTCTGTTCCGCAACGTGCTGGTGGATACCGGTACCGGTGCGGTAGGCTCGCAAGCCTTGCGCTTTCCTGGAGCCAACATGCCTCGTTTCGCTGCCAACCTCAGCATGCTGTACCCGCAACACGACTTCCTCGACCGCTTCGCCGCGGCCCGGGCCGACGGTTTCGACGCCGTGGAATACCTGTTCCCCTACGAGTACAGCGCCGCCCAACTCAAGCAGCGCCTGGACGACCACGGCCTGGTGCAGGCGCTGTTCAACGCCCCGCCCGGCGACTGGGCCAAGGGCGAGCGTGGCACTTCGAGCCTGCCGGGCCGCGAGGCCGAATTCCGCGCAGGCTTCGACCAGGCCCTGGAATACGCCGCGGTGCTGGGCAACAACCGCGTGCATGTGATGGCCGGGCTGCTGCCGTCCGAAGCCGAGCGCGCCCGCCACCACGCCGTGTACCTGGAAAACCTGGCCTACGCCACCGTCCAGGCTGCCAAGGTCGGCGTCACCGTGCTGCTGGAGCCGATCAACACCCGCGACATGCCCGGCTTCTTCCTCAACCGCCAGGACCAGGCCCAGGCCATCTGCCGCGAAGTGGGCGCCGCCAACCTCAAGGTGCAGTTCGACTGCTACCACTGCCAGATCGTCGAAGGCGACCTGGCGGTGAAACTGCGCCGCGACATGGCCGGCATCGGCCACATCCAGATCGCCGGCGTGCCGGACCGCCACGAGCCAGACCTGGGCGAGCTGAACTACCCGTACCTGTTCCAGCTCATCGACGACCTGGGCTACGACGGCTGGATCGGCTGCGAGTACCGCCCCAAGGGCGACACCAGCGCCGGCCTGGCCTGGCTGCGCGACTGGCGCGCCCTGTAAACGGATACCCCATGAATCGCGTCGCCTGCATCGCGGCCAAGGCCGGCTCCTACCTCGAGTGGCGTAGGAGCCGACTTTAGTCGCGATGCAGGCGGCGCCATTTCAAGACAGGTGCTGCTACGGCGCTACACCACTGTTCACCCATCCAGCCCCCGCAGAAAAGTTGTCCCCGGAAATCGTGAGTATCTCTGTGGATAAAACGCCCAACCCCAGCAAAACCGGGGGTGGAGTCGATGTGATGAAATAATGACCAAACTGGTGGGTCCAGCACCGTTCGGAGGCTCTGTTAGACTCAATGGATTGACCTGCCAGGGCTTTCGGACATGAGTGAACCCATCCGCCTCACCCAGTACAGCCACGGCGCCGGTTGCGGCTGCAAGATCTCGCCCAAGGTGCTGGAGGTGATCCTCGCCGGCAGCGGCGCGCAACACCTGGACCCCAACCTGTGGGTGGGCAACGCCTCGCGTGACGACGCGGCGGTGTACGGCATCGATGGCGAGCGCGGGGTGGTGTCCACCACCGATTTCTTCATGCCGATTGTCGATGACCCCTTCGACTTCGGCCGCATCGCCGCCACCAACGCCATCAGCGACATCTACGCCATGGGCGGCGACCCGCTGATGGCCATCGCCATCCTCGGCTGGCCGGTGAACGTGCTGCCCGCCGAGGTGGCGCGCGAGGTGATCCGCGGGGGGCGCGCGGTCTGTGATGCCGCCGGCATTCCCCTGGCAGGCGGGCATTCCATCGATGCCCCGGAGCCGATCTTCGGCCTGGCGGTGACGGGCCTGGTGGAAAAGCGCTTCATGCAGCGCAACGACACCGCCACCCTGGGCAGCCAGTTGTACCTGACCAAACCCCTGGGCATCGGCGTGTTGACCACGGCGGAAAAGAAAGGCCTGCTGCGCCAGGCCGACGTCGGCGTGGCGCGCGACCTGATGTGCACCCTGAACAACGCCGGCAGCCGTTTCGCCCGGCTGCCGGGCGTCACCGCCATGACCGACGTCACCGGCTTCGGCCTGCTTGGCCACCTGGTGGAGATGGCCGACGGCAGCGGCCTGACCGCCCGCCTGCAAGTGCGCCAGGTGCCGGTGCTGGCCAACATCGAATACTACCTGGAGAAGGGCTGCGTGCCCGGCGGCACCCTGCGCAATTTCGACAGCTACGGCGAGCGCATCGGGCGCCTGACCGCCATGCACAAGCTGCTGCTGTGCGACCCGCAGACCAGCGGCGGCCTGTTGGTGGCCGTCGAACCCCACGCCCAGCAAGCGTTCCTGGCGCTGGCGGCGGAGCTGGGCATGGTCCTGGCGCCCATCGGCCACTTCGAGGCACAACAGGCCCACGCGGTGGAACTGGATGCGTGACGACTGCCGGGACTATCGCGCGCTGTTCCTCGCCGACACCCCGCTGATCGACGTGCGCGCGCCAGTGGAGTTCCACCACGGCGCCTTCGCCCACGCCTGCAACCTGCCGCTGATGGACGACCGCGAGCGCGAGCAGGTGGGCACCTGCTTCAAGCAGCACGGCCAGCAGGCCGCCATCGAACTGGGCCACCGCCTGGTGCAGGGGGCGCTCAAGCAGGCGCGCATCGACGCCTGGCGGGCGTTCACCGAACGGCACCCTGATGGCTACCTGTACTGCTATCGCGGCGGCCTGCGCTCACAAATCAGCCAGCAGTGGCTGCGGGACGAGGCGGGCGTGCAGTACCCGCGGGTGGTGGGCGGCTACAAGGCGCTGCGCCACTGCCTGCTGAGCGTCACCGAAGAGGCGGCGCAGCAGTGTGATTTCGTGCTGCTGGGCGGCATGACCGGCACCGGCAAGACCGAGGTGCTGCAGCGCCTGGACAACGCCCTGGACCTGGAGGGCCACGCCCATCACCGGGGCTCCAGCTTCGGCAAGCACGCCACGCCGCAGCCGGTGCAGATCAACTTCGAAAACCAGCTGGCGGTGGCTATCCTCAAGCAGCGCGCGCGCGGCGTGCAGCAGTTCGTGCTGGAAGACGAAGGCCGCGCCATCGGCAGCCGGGCGGTGCCGCTGGCGCTGTACCGGCGCATGCAGGGCGCGCCGCTGGTGTGGCTGCTGGACAGCGTCGAGCAGCGCGTGCAGCGCATTCTCAAGGATTACGTGGTGGACCTGTGCGCCGAGTTCGTCGGCCTGCACGGCGCCGACCAGGGCTTTGCGCTGTTCGCCCAGCGCATGCAGCAAAGCCTGGCCAGCAACGTCAAGCGTCTGGGCGGCGAGCGCTTCCAGCGCCTGGCCAGTGCCATGGACGCGGCACTGGACGAGCAGTACCGCAGCGGCGCGGTGGAGCTGCACCGGGCGTGGATCCGCGTGCTGCTGGACGAATACTACGACCCCATGTACGCCTACCAGCGCCAGGCCAAGGGCGCGCGCATCGAGTTCATGGGCAGCGCCGACGAAGTGGAGGCCTACCTCCACCACCGCCGCCGCCAAACCCCGTAGCAGCTGCCGCAGGCCGCGTCCGCTAACTTACAGGACCGCAGCCCCGATCAAGCCGGTGATCACGCCCACCACCATGGTCAGTACCGCCACCGTCATCAGCACCTTGGCATCGAAGGATTTGCGCAGCATCAGCATCGACGGCAGGCTCACGCTGGGCAGGGTCATCAGCAGCGCCACCGCCGGCGCGGTGCCCAGGCCCAGGGTCATCAGGGTTTGCACGATGGGGATTTCCGCCGCCGTGGGAATCACGAACAGCGTGCCCACCACCGCCAGCGGCACCAGCCACAGCAGGCTGTTGCCCATGGCGCCGTCCACGTGGGGGAACAGCCACACCCGCGCAGCGCCCAGCAGCAGCACGGCCAGCACGTAGATCGGGATGGTGGTCCAGAACAGCTGCCACAGCGAGCGCATCCAGCGGTTGAACAGGTTGCCCTGGGGGGCGCTGGACGCATCGGCCACCGCCTCCACCGCAGGCTCAGGCAGCACTTCCGGCGCGGCGATGCGCTGGGCGTACAGGGACACGCCCACCACCAGAATCACCCCGGCCACCAGGCGCAGCACGGTGAAGCCCCAGCCCAGCACGAAGCCCATGAAGATCAGCGTGGCCGGGTTGAGCACCGGGTTGGCCATCCAGAACGCCAGTGCCGCGCCCACCGACACCCGCTGGCGGCGCAGGCCGGCTACCACCGGCGCGGCGCAGCAGCTGCACATCATGCCCGGCAGCGCGAACAACCCGCCGCGCACCGTCGAGCCCAGGCCGGCGCGGCCGAACACCCGCAACAGCCAGTCACGCGGTATCAGCACCTGCACCAGCGAGCCCAGCAGCACCCCCAGCACCGCGGCCTTCCAGATGGCCAGGAAGTACACCTGGGCGTAGGCCAGCGCGGCGGCCATGGGGTCCTGGGCGTGGTCGTCGATGATCGAGGCGCCGATGCTGTGGTTGCTGGCCGCCACGAACGACTTCAGGTAATAGGGCGACCACTTCACGTAGTACAGGCCAACCACCGCCACCAGCACGAACAGCAGCGGCTTGAGCCAGAACAGGGACGAACGCGTATGGGCGGGGGAGGTGAGCGTGCTCATGGCGGCGGTACCGGCGAGGGAAGGTAAGGAACAATTGTAGCCGCTGCACAACACGCTGCCGCCGCCCGAATGGCGTTGCCTGCATCGCGACCAAGGTCGGCTCCTACGGCGTCCGTGGTAGGAGCCGACCTTGGTCGCGATACAGGCGACGCCGACGTAGCTGGGATAACCAAGCGTTGCCTGCGACGCCGCCTGCGGCAGCTGCTACAGTGATTTCACCAATAAGGATAATGGCCCGATGGCCCCGCAAAACCGGGGGCATACGGGGCTTGGGCAGGACCGTCGCGGCACCCTCAGTGAGTTCCAATCATGCGCGCTCTCGTTACCGTGGCAGGCGTGGCAATGCTGGTGTTTTCCCCCTTCATACTGGCCGACGATCCTCCCGCCAGCCCCGCCAAGGCCATCCAGAAGGCCGAGGTGCTGGAGCAGAAAGCCGCCGACAAGGACACTGCCACCCCGGTGCCCAAGGCCGAGATCATCACCAAGACCGAAGCCCAGGTGGTGGACCCCGCCGGCGCCAAGCCGGTGGACGAGCCACTGACCTGCCTGGCGCGCACCATCTATTGGGAAGCCAAGGGCGGCACCCCGGCCGACATGGACGCGGTGGCCCATGTGGTGCTCAACCGCGTCGGCCACGAGGGCTTCCCCGGCACCGTGTGCGAGGTGGTGAAGGAGGGCGCCGACAAGAAGGTCTGCCAGTTTTCCTGGTGGTGCGACGGCCGCGCCGATGACGTGCAGGAGGCCGACCGCTACAGCATCGCCAAGGAAATCGCGCGCAAGGCGCTCAACCAGGAGTCGCCGGACGCCACCCATGGCGCCATGTATTTTCACGATAGAAAGGTGAAGCCGGCGTGGGCGGGCAAATACCTGCGCACGGCGCAAACCGCCGAATTCCTGTTCTACAAGCCGCGCGAAGGCAAGGCTAAATAGCCGTGGCCAGGCACTGGCGCACCACGCGCGTCAGCTGCACCGGGTCGGTGAGGTAGGCGGCATGGCCCTGGCGCCGCAGCGGGTACAGGGTCAGCCCGCGCAGGCGGTCCACCAGCGCCGCCGGGCACAGCAGGCACGGGTCGTGGTCGCTGGCTTCGCCCAGCAGCATGAAGGGTCGGGCCTTGAGCGCGCGGCAGTCCTCCAGCGACGGCGTGATGGTGTCCAGCGCCGCCGCTTCGTTGACGAAGGCCGGCGCGGTGGCGACCATGGCCGGCCACAGCGGTATGTGCTTCATCAGCTCCACCTGCGCCGGGTTCATCCGCACGATGTGGGTCAGGGCGTGCACCGTGGCCGCCTCCAGCTCACCCTGCGCCACCAGCGCCTGCAGGCGCGGCAGGTGGCCGTCGCTGGCCTGGCGTGGCAGCGAGTTCATCGGTTCGTACAGCACCAGCGTGCCCTTGAAACCATCGCGCAGGGCGTACATCAGCGCGCAGCCGCCGCCAAAACTGTGGCCCAGCACCGCGCAGCCATCACCGGCGAGTTCCACCATGGCAGCCAGGTCGTCCAGCTCGGCGTCGAGGCAATAGGGCGCCGCGCCATAGGGGCTGGCCCCACGGCCGCGGCGGTCGTACAGGTACACCGTGTGGCTCTCGCCCAGCAGTTGCGCGAACGCCGTCCAGTCCCGCGCCTGGCTGAAGGCACCATGGCACACCACCAGCGCCGGGCCGGTGCCCCAGCGCTGGTAGCCAATGGACGTTCCATCGCGGGAAATGACAGATCCTTGCATGGGTAAGGCCTCGGCAAAAGGCCGTTAACCTAGCACATCGATAATGCGCCCGGCGATGTGCCGCACGTGGGTTTCCAGGGCGAAGTGGCCGGTGTCCAGCAGCTCGACGATGGCGTTGGGGTTGTCACGGGCGTAGGCCTGCGCGCCCGGCGGAATGAAGAACGGGTCGCCCTTGCCCCAGATCACCAGCGTGGGCAGGCGGGTGTCGCGGAAGAACTGCTGGAACGCCGGGTACAGGGTGAGGTTGTTGCGGTAGTCGTAGAACAGGTCCAGCTGGATGTCCTTGTTGCCCGGGCGCTCCATCAGCAGCGCGTCGAGGGTGTAGCTCTCGGGCGCGATCAGCTCGGGGTGGGGTACGCCTTCCTCGTATTGGTAGCGGGTGCCTTCAAGGTTCAGCACGTTGTCGTGCACCACCTGGCGGTGCTCGGCAGTGGGCTCGGCCCAGTAGCGGCGAATGGGCGCCCAGGCATCGCCCAGCCCTTCGAGGTAGGCGTTGCCGTTCTGCGACACCAGGCCGGTGACGCGCTCGGGGTGGGCCAGGGCCAGGCGCAGGCCGGTGGGCGCGCCGTAGTCGAAGATGTACATCGCGTACTGTTCAAGGCCCAGGGTGTCGAGGAACGCGCCCAGGGTCAGGGCCAGGTTGTCGAAGCTGTAGACGTACCCGCGCGCCGCCGGCACCTGGGTGAAACCAAAGCCCGGCAGGTCGGGGGCGATGACCCGAAAGTGGCCGGCCAGCAGCGGGATCAGCTCGCGGAACTGGTGCGAGGAGGTGGGGTAGCCGTGCAGCAGCAACAGCACCGGGGCGTCGGCGGCGCCGGCTTCGCGGTAGAACACACGCACGCCATCGGCGTCGGCATAGCGGTAGTGAACGGTCATGGTGGCGGCCTCATGTAACTGTTAATTGCGATATTGGTGGTTACAGGTCTATTTGTTCATGCATTCTGTAACTAGTCAAATTGTTTTTATCGGTTACACTGTGGGCGAGACGAACGGAGACCGCACCATGACCGCAACCCTGCCAGCGCCGCTGGTGGTCGCCGACCACCCGGCCCTGGACCTGCTCAACACGCAAATGATGGTCGACGGCCAGCGCCGCGACCTGCTGACCAGCGCAGACGTGGCGCTGCAATGGCTGGAGGCCTTGGGCCTGGATGTGCCCGGCGCTGATACATCGGCTGAGCAGGCGCGACTGCTGCTGGCGCTGAAACAGCTGCGCGACACCTTCGAACCGCTGCTCTACGCGCGGCTGGCAGGCCAGGCAGCCGACCCCACGGCCCTGAACGCGCTGCTGCGCAAGGCCGTGGTGCAGCTGGTATGGAGGGAAGATGGCGGGGTGAGCCTGGACCGGGCCAGCGGCGACGACGCGGTCACCCGCTGCGTGAGCCAGCTGGCGCTGAGCGCCGCCGAGCTGCTGGCCGACGGCGACTTCAGCCTGGTGCGCCAGTGCGAGAGCAACGAGTGCACGCTGCTGTTCTACGACCGCACCAAGTCGCACAAGCGCCGCTGGTGCAGCATGGCCGCCTGCGGCAACCGTCACAAGGTGGCGGAATTCCGCAAGCGGCGGCAGGAAGCGGGCTTATGAAGCCAGCCTCAGAAGTCCAGCGTCAGCCCGGTGTACAGCGCGCGCCCGTCGCCGGGTGAGTGCAGCGGCGCCTGGGCGCCGTCCGGGTCGTACCACACGTACTCGTAGTAGCGGTTGGCGAGGTTCTTCACCTGCACGTCCACGCTCAGGTGCTCGCTGAGCTTGTAGGTGGCGCCCAGGTTCAACAGCACGTAGCCGCCGAACTTGCCCTGGCGGTTGTCGTCCTCCAGGTAGTAGTCGCTCTGGCCGTTCACCCAGCCGTTCACGCTCAGCGCCGGGGTCAACTGGTAGCTGGCGCCGGCGTTGTAGACGTGGTGCGGCACGTGGTCGATCTCGTTGCCCTGGCTGTCGGGGTAGGTGGAGCCGGCCTTGAGGATTTTCGAGTACTGCCAGGAGTACGCCAGCCACGCCTGGGTGCGCTCGCCGGGGTGCAGGTTGAGCTGCAGGTCGTAGCCCCAGCGCCGGGTTTCGCCGATGTTGTCCGAGGCGCCGCTGGGGTCGTTCAAGCGGCGGCTGACCTCGCCGGACGCCTCTTGCTGCCAGTAGGCGATGCGCCCGTCCAGCCAGGCCGTGGGGGTGAACTTCACCCCGGTCTCCCAACCGTCGTTGATCGACGGCGCCAGGTCGCTGGTCTGCGGCGGCACCTTGTAGCTGGACGAGCCGGTGCCGACCTGGAAGGTGCGGCCCCAATTGGCGTACAGGCTGGCCACCGACCAGGGCGAATACACCACGCTGAGCTTGGGCTGCTTGATCAGGCCGTAGTCGTTCATGGCGTAGCTGTGCCCGGTCAGCTCGTCGGTGTAGTCGCCACTGAGCTTGTCGACGCGGTAGGCGGGGATGATCTTCAGGCTGTCGGTGGGCTCGATGACGGTCTGCACGTAGGCGCCCAGGGTGTTGAAATCAAAATGCTGGTCGCGGGTCTGGGCGCTGCGCAGCCGTTCCACGGTGCTGTAGCGCTCGCTGACGTTCTGCTGGCGCTGCACGTCCACGCCGCCTTCCACGGCCAGGGCGTGCAGCACGTCCACCTGCGGGCGCCAGGTCAGGGTGGTCATGGCGCCGTACTGGGTTTCGTAGGCGTCGCGCTCCTGCTGGGTGCTGCTGCTCCAGTAGCGGGTCCAGCGGCGGTCGTCGAAGGTGTTGAGGTAGGCCTTGGCGGCCAGCGACAGGTCGTCGGCAAGGTCCGTGTCGAAGTGCAGGCTGGCGCTGTTCATGCGCCGGGTGCCCTGGTCGCTGTCGTTGTAGCTGTTGGTCATGGTGGGGTGGCTGTGGGCGTTGGCGCCGGTGAGGTAGCCGGGCTCGTCGGCCTGGCCTTCGTAGTGGCGCAGTATCAGGCCCAGGCGGTAGGCCGCGTCGTCCGGGGTGTAGAACCACTTGCCGGCCACCGACACGCGGTCCTGGTCGGCGTGGTCACGGTAGCCGTCGGCCTTCTGGTACGCCAGGAAGTAGTTCTGGGTCCAGTTGGCGCTCTCGATGCCCTTGGCCAGCTGCGTCTCGCGGGTGCCGTAGCTGCCATAGCGCACCCGGGCCTTGGTGTAGTCGCCGCCGATGCGCGTGTTGATGTTGACGTTGCCGGCGATGTTGTCCAGGCCGTAGCGCGGGTCGCTGGTGCCGCGCACCACCTCGATGCTGTCGATGTCCAGCGGGAAGACCATGTCCATGAAGGGCATGTTGCCGTCGTTGCTGTTGCTGGGAATGCCGTCGATCAGCAGCTTCACGGCGTTCACTTCGCCTTCGCCGTTGAAGCCGCGGAAGGAGATCTTGCCGGACGTGGTGCCCTGGTTGAACTCGGTGAGTTCCACGCCGGGCAGGCGGCTGAACAGCTCCCAGCTGTAGGTGACGGGCATTTTTTCCACCACGTCGCCCCCCAGTATGTCCACCGAGCTGAGCACGCTGCTGGTGGACAGTGGCCCGGCCTGGGCGCTGTTGACGGTGACGGTGCCCAGGGTCAGGGTCGAGTCCTGGGCGTTGCCGGCGAAGGCGTGGGCGCAGGTGAAGGCGCCGGTGAGCAGCAGGCAGGTGGTGCAGGCACGGGCAGGCCGCGCCGGGTGAAGGTTGCGCTGAAAAGCCATGGTTCACGGTTCCTGGTGAGCCAAGTAAAAGTCGTGCACGGGCGCGCAGGCCCTTGGCGGGCTGCGGTGTGCGGAGCAGATGAGGGGGTACCGCTCAGGTCAGCGGGGAGGCGCGCGGGTTGAGGCTGGGCCAGCGATAACGGGGCGTTACGCTGGGTACCGTGGGTTGCAGCACCGGGCCCTGGGCCACATAGCGCGGCAGGGGCGCGCGCCAGTGGCTGGCGGGCGGCCCGGCCAGGCCGCTGGCGCCACAGCAACAGCAGTCGCCGTGGTGCATCTTGTGCGGGTGCGGGTCCAGCACGTCCACCAGGCGGCGAATGTCGTCGTGCATGGCCGCCATGCCCGGCATGCCGCAGTGCTCGGCCGGCATGCCTTCCATCGCCTGCATCTGCTGGGCATGCAGGGGCATGGCCAACAGATTGACCAGCACGGCAAAACAGGCAAGCCAGTGACTGAAGCGGCGGGTAACGCTCATGCGCGGTTCCGATAACGGGGCGCGCAGTGTAGCAGCAACGGTCTTTGTGGGAGCTGGCTTGCCAGCGAGCTTTTATGGTCCCAAGAGCTCGCTGGCAAGCCAGTTCCCACAGGATGTAGCGGCCGCAGGCCGCGTCCCAGACGCCGCGGTGCGTCAGGCCCGAAGCTGCGCAACCCAGGCCTGCACGGACGGTCGCTGCCACTGCCTCTGGGCATAACGCTTCAGAGCCGGCGGCACCTCGTCACCGTTCAAAACCAGGCGGTTGAGCATCAGCGCCAGGTCCGTGTCGGCGATCGACCAGTCGCCGAACAGGTGCTCGCGGCCGTCGCCCAGCAGGGCTCCGGCGGCAGCGAACAACTTGTCCCGGCCGGCTTCGGCTTCCGCAGACAAGCGCGCTGCCTTCTGGCCGCAGAACACCACCAGCGTGGAGCGCTCCTGGCGGATGGCCGCCAAATCGCTGCGCAGCCACGCCTGCACCTGCCGCGCCCGGGCACGGGCCTCCAGGGCCTGCGGGTAGACCGGGCGGTCTGAATACAGTTCGTCCAGGTACTCGCAGATGGCCGAGGACTCCGACAGGGCGAAATCGCCGTTCACCAGGGTCGGCACGCGGCGGGTCAGGGACAAGCCGGCGTAGGGCGTGGCGTGTTGCTCAAGCGCGTCCAGGTCAACCGGGTGCACCTCGAACGGCAGGCCTTTTTCCGTCAGCGTGACGAACACGGACATGGCATAGGGGCTGGTGAACTGGGCATCGACATACAGGCGAAGACTCACGGCACGGCTCCTTGATTGGCGGGTGAAGGGGCAGCGTACGGGATGGGCGGCGGGAAATGAAATGAGGGGTTTTCATGGGGGCATTCCGGGCGGGAATTGGGGGGAGGAACCAGTTCTCCGTCAAAGATCGGAAAAGTCCTACTGCAAGCACAGGCCATTCCGTAGAGCCTTTGTATAAACATATGCGTTGAATCCCGCCTATGAAGCGGATATACAATGTATCAACATAAGAGGTGAAGAAATGGAGGCGGTCATGGATGTCAAAATCCAGCAATGGGGTAACAGTGCCGGGCTTCGAGTACCGGCAACCGTGCTCAAGCAACTGGGGATCAGCATGGGCGATACTTTGAGCCTGGATATTCTGGACGGCAATATTGTGTTGACCCCAGCCTCGAAGAAGCCCCGCTATACGCTCGCAGAACTGCTGGATCAGTGCGATAGCACGGCTCCCGAAACAGAGGGTATGGCTGATTGGCATGCCCTGCCGCCTGTAGGGCGCGAAGTATGAGACGCGGCAAGATTGATCGCGGGGACATCATTCGTATCACCTTCAACCCCACCTCTGGACGGGAGCAGCAAGGCGACTCACGGCCCGCCATGGTGTTGTCCCCGGCTGCATTCAATGCGCTGGGCCTGGCGCTGGTGGCACCCATCACCCAAGGAGGAAATTTCTCCCGGGATGCAGGCTTCGCGGTGCCGTTGACGGGAAGCGGCTGTGAGACCCAGGGCGCGGTGTTGGTCAATCAGATTCGTTCAATGGACCTTGAGGCCCGCCAAGCCAAGCGAATCGAAAAGGCGCCGCAAGCGGTGGTAGACGATGCATTGGCCAGGGTTCAGGCCCTGTTGGAATAAGCCACCTGTAGCAGCGGCCGCCAGGCCGCGTCCGGGATACACACCGCTCTCCCGCCCCCCACCCGTAGCCGCTGCCGCAGGCTGCGCTGGCCCTCAGCCACGCTGCAAACCTTCAGCGTACGCCGGGCCCAGCGCAGCCTGGCGGCAGCGGCTACGCTTCAATTCCACCGCGCCCACCACCGCTCTTTCGGCCTTGCCCCTTCCCTGGGTAGCACCCCGGGCATGTCCCGCAACCGCACCCACGGCTCATCGCGCCAATACATCACGCGCAGCGGCTCGCCGCGCCAACTCATGGCCGTCACCGACGGTTGCTCGCAAGGTTCGCCATGGCGCAGCGCGGGAATCACCTCGTGCACCAGCCAGTGGCGTATGCCGCGGTTTTCGGGGTCTGGTTGCGCACGATCAGGGTCAGGGCCCCGCATTCACTCACCAGCAGGTGCTTGCCCCACTGGCCGTCGGCCTTCACCCAGGTGTCGCGGTGCTGGTCGCGTTCCAGGCGGTGCAGGCGGCGTTCGGGGTAGGGCAGCCCCAGCAGGCGGCCCAGGTCTTTGACGCAGAACCAGGCCTGGCCTTCGATCATCAGCGCGCGAAGCGGCCGTTGGTGGCGGAAAAACGTTGTGGCGGTGAACGCGTCCATGGCGATAGCTCCAGGGGGCCAGCGCTGCCACGGGGCGGAAGATGGTGGGTGGCAGCTGCGCGCAGGTTAGCGAACCGGTCACGACCGGCAGGCCCGAAGGCCTCCCGCACGCAACTGCCATAAGGCTTATTTTAGGCATTTTGCCCTCCAATAAGCATTATGGTGCTGCGGGCTTCGTGAATCGGGTCGCTAAACCCGGTCTTCGTTGTTGGAAGACGGTGCGTAGGGTACGGCTGCCCTGGGGGGCTGGCAACCGTGAGGATGTAAGGGGAAATTGCGTGAATCCACTGTTAGTTCTGACAGTATCCGGGAGCACCAGAACAGCGTGACCCTTGGCCTTTCCCACCAAGAGTGAACGCTCATGAATAACCAACGTGGCACACGAAAAGCCGGTGACCTGGATACGCGTTTTGGTGATCAAGGCTGGATCAACATGAATCACCTCCCGAGTCTGTCAGCGATTGTTACCACCAGGGTCAGTCCGGACGGTGCGCTGGTGGTGCTCACTCACAACGCGCAACTGCCCGGCTACCAAGTCAGCAAGTTTTTGCCTGACGGCACGCTTGACCCAACGTTTGGTACAGGCGGTGTGAAGGAGGACGTACACCCAAGTGGCAGGCCTCGGGTTTCGCTGGAACTGGCAGAAGACAAAATTCTGGTGTTTGCGGCGCATGAGGGCAGTTTGATGCTAGCCCGTTATGATGACCATGGTCAGCCAGACCAGGCGTTCGGGCCTGATGGCAAAGTGTTCGTCGCGTTGGACGATGTTTTATCTCGGGAAAAAGACGATGTTGTCGTCTCGTTTGCCCCTCTCGCCGAACACGCCCTTGAGGAACGAACTGGCGAAAAAATCCCCAACTACTCAGGCGGCGGGATTGTGACGGCGGGCATCGATAATCGCTGGTTCGTTGCCTTCTCGGCGCGCTTCACCGATGCACGCTTGCCATTGTCTGTCTTGTTGTGCCTGACGAGTGAGGGCGCGGTTGAGTTGAGCTTCAATCGGTCCGGTTACGTTGTTATCGACTTGGCCGGTGAAGAGCGGAATATGAACTTCCCGCTTCAACTGCAGGTACAACGAAATGGGGAAAATCGCGGTAAACCCCTCCTGACCGTTGATAGAAACCTGATCGGCAGCCCCCCCGTGAACAGTATTCTCGTGCGCCGCTTGAGCAGCGGCGAGCCTGATTATGACTTTGGTCCAAAAGGCTCCCCTTTACTTCCAATAAACAGGAACGAGCTCAGTGATTATCCGTATTTGATCCTGGGAGCTGATGACGACTTCAAGCTGGCGGGGCTGAATGCGGGAGGCGAGCAGAGCTTGGCCACTGTGCGTGCTTATAACGCTGATGGGAAGACGGATCCGACCTTCAATAATGGCGAGCTCTGGGTTAGCCCCAGTCATCCTGCTGGAAGCCGCTGGGTAAGCGGCGTAGCGACTGGCGCGGGGGAAAATTTCCGCCTGGTCGTGAGCGGTGTAACCAACGACGAGGCTGAAGTCCGTATTGGCCGAGTCGATGGCGCAGCACAACCGGACCCGGCGTTCGGTGAGGGTGGGATCAGCCGATTTGCGAATCGTCCTCCGAGTACGCTTTTGTCAGGCGCCAAGGGAGTGTCAGAAATTTTGTGTTCGGGCATAACATGAGTAAGAGGTGCATGCATGCCAACCAAAAAGAAAACCCCGCTCCGCGAGCTACCAAAAATCCCGAAAGAGCTGCTGGAGCAGTTCGTTGACGGGCCAATGACGGCCGAAGCTATCGAGGATGCCTCTGCGGCGTTCAAGAAGGCCCTGATTGAACGAGCTTTGAGTGCCGAACTCGGCCATCACTTGGGCTATCCGCCGGGCGCGCAGCGCCCAGAGGATGAAACCAATCACCGTAACGGCAAAACCGGCAAGACGGTCTTGACCGGTGATGGGCCCATCCGACTGGAAATCCCGCGCGACCGGGACGGCACTTTCGCCCCCATTCTGATTCCCAAGCACGAGCGCCGTTACACCGGTTTCGACGACAAGATCATCGCCATGTATGCCCGTGGCATGACGGTCAGGGAAATCCGTGCGTTTCTCTCCGAGCAATACGGCACGGACGTTTCGCCTGACTTCATCAGCTCGGTAACCGACGAGGTGATGGCTGAGATCGGTGCGTGGCAACAGCGGCCCCTGGAGCCTATGTACCCGGTTATTTTCTTCGATGCGCTGCGGGTCAAAATCCGCGAAGAAGGACTGGTTCGCAACAAGGCGGTCTACCTTGCGCTGGGTGTTTTGCCTGACGGAACCCGCGATATCCTGGGTATCTGGATCGAGACGACCGAGGGCGCCAAGTTCTGGATGAAGGTCTTCAACGACCTCAAGACGCGGGGCGTGGAAGATGTGCTGATCGCCGTCACCGACGGGCTCAAGGGCATGCCAGAAGCGCTGGCGGCGGTTTATCCGCAGACGACGCTGCAGACCTGCATCGTCCACTTGATCCGCAACAGCCTGGATTACGTGGCCTGGGACAAGCGACGCGAGTTGACCAAGGCGCTCAAACCCATCTACCAGGCGCTGAACGCCGAGGTAGCTGAGCAGGCGCTGAACGACTTTGAAGCCGGCCCTTGGGGCAAGCAACACCCCACCGTGGTTGCAGCCTGGCGGCGGGCGTGGGACCGGGTCATCCCGTTCTTCGTGTTCCCACCAGCCATACGGAAGGTGATCTACACCACCAACGCCATCGAGAGCATAAACTCCCAGCTGCGCAAGATTATCAAGACACGAAGCCACTTCCCTACGGACGAGGCGGCGACGAAGCTTATCTGGCTGGGATTGCGAAATATCACGGCAAACTGGGGCAATGCGGCTCAGGATTGGAAGAGTGCGATGAATCAATTCGCGATTCTGTACGGTGATCGGTTTATCAGGCCGACCTGGTAAGAGCACGGCCTGCCTGACGGCAGGCCGTTACCGGCTCGTACACAAAATATCTGACAGTCCCGGCGCCAACCCAAGTACTGTGCTGTCCCCGGAGGGTGATTACTACGTAAGCCGCTTCGAAAGAATTTTCAAAGTGCTGGGCCACTAGGCCACCCTGCGTCAGGGCCAACACCTCAACCCGCCGCCAACCGCCCCCGCGCCTGCCACACCCCACCTGCCGCCGTGCACACGAACACCCCGGCCGCTATCGATAGCGCCACCGGCAAGCCCACGCTGGACGCCTGCATCAACCCGCCACTGACCACCGGCCCCAGCACGCTGCCCAGGCCGAACAGCAAGCCGGCGCCCGCGTTGGCGGTGACCAGGTCCTGGCCGCGGAAGCGCTCGCCAATCAGCACGATGGCCAGGGTGTAGGTGCCGCCCGCCGCCGCGCCCAGCAGGAACAGCACCGGCCACAGCAGGCTGCCGGCGCCGATCAGCCACGCCAGGCTGGCGCCGATGGCCAGCACGCACACGCCGCAGGCCAGGTGCAGGGCGGCGCGCGGCACGCGGTCGGCCAGCCAGCCCAGGGGAAGCTGCAGGCACATGTCGCCCAGCAGGATGACGCTGACCATCAGCGCGGCTTCGGCCGGGGCGATGCCGTTGTCGCTGGCGTACACCGGGAAAAGCGCCAGCACCACGCTGTCGAAGAACGAGAAAAACAGCACGCCCATGCACAGCGTTGGGGCCAGGCGCAGGAAACCGGCCAGGGAGAAACTGCGGGCGGTGTCTGCTTCGCTGGCGGCGGGGTCGCTGCTGTCCAGGCCCAGCAAGGCCAACCAGGCCAGCACCACGCTCACGCTGGCGGTGACGATCACCGCCGGGCCGTCGGTGCCCAGCAGCGAGATCAGCAACGGGCCGAGCATCTGGCTGCCGGTGTAGGCGGTGGTGTACACGGCGATGGACTGGCCGCGGCGCTGGTCGCTGCTCAGTTCATTGATCCAGGCCTCGCTGAGGATGATCACCAGGCCCATGCCCAGCCCCATGCCCAGGCGCAGCGCGGCCAGGCTGTACAGCGAATGGCGTGCCGGTTCCAGCAACGCCACGCTGGCCAGGCACAGGGCCAGGCAGGCCTGGAACAGCTGGCGCCGGTGGAAACGCCGGGCCAGCCGCGCGCACAAGCTGGCGGCCAGCATCATGCCCACGGCGGGCAGCGCCGAGAGCATGCCGATTTGTGCGGCACTGGCGCCGCCTTCCAGCAGGCGCAGGGCGGTGAGGGGCGCGGTGGCGCCCAGGCAGATGCCGGTCACGGCGGCGACGAACAACAGTACAGGCAGGGTCAGGCGATTCATGGGTGGTCCACGCAGGCAAATCAACAGCGCGCGCAACCCGTCGGGCACGCGCGCGCAACCGGGCGAGCCGCTGCCGTCAGGAACAGGGGCTGGCCGTGGGGATCAGGCGTGGCGGGGCGGGGAGAAGGTGAACGCGAACAGCACGCTGCGGCGGCGGCTCAGGCCGGCGTCGGTGGGGCAGGGTGGCAGTGCCTGGAAAGGGTGGTGGGCACGAAGCATGTGCAAGGCGGTCCGCTGAAACAGGCGGCTACTCTAGGCCAGGCCTGGCCGAACGGTCAACTGTTTGGCCCTGGCGTGGTCCAAGGGGTAACCTTGTCCTCCCTTCTGGCCTGTTCATTCCCATGCTGAAAAATCTCTGGTACGTGGTGCTGCCTTCGGCGCAGCTGACTGATGGCCTGGCGCCGGTGCAACTGCTGGGCCAGCCGTTCGTGGCCTTCCGTGACGAGGCCGGGGTGGCGCGGCTGCTGTCCGATATCTGCGTGCACCGCGGCGGCTCGCTGTCGGCGGGCAGCAAGGTCGGCGCCAGCGTGCAGTGCCCTTACCACGGCTGGCGCTTCGGCGCCGATGGCCGCTGCACGCACATTCCGGCGCAGCCCGAGGCGCGCATACCGGTCAAGGCGCGGGTGGACGCCTACCCGACCCTTGAACGCCATGGCTGGGTCTGGGCCTTCATCGGCGACCTGCCCGAGGCCGAACGGCCACCGCTGCCCGCGCTGGACTGGGTCGACGACCCCAACGTGCGCGTGGTGTCCGGGCATTTCGACTGGGACGCCAGCTGGGACCGGGTCATGGAAAACGGCCTGGATTTTGCCCACGCGCCGTTCGTGCACGGGTCCACCTTCGGCGACCCCGACCACCCGCAAATCGCCGCCTTCGACGTCGAGCGCCAGGCCTGGAGCGGCCACGCCCACATGGTCATGCGCCGCCCGGTGCGCAAGGGCTGGCTGCGGCGCACGCCCACGGGCCAGCACGTGGACGTCACCACCGTGCCCGGCTTCCACTTCTCCGGCCCCTGCGCCACCCTGGAGCTGGCGCCGCGCGCGGGCTGGCGCATCCATATCGTCTCCGCCCACGTGCCGGTGGCCGCCAACCGCACCCGCACCTGGTGGATGATGGGCCGCACCTTCCTGCGCTCGCCGCTGTTCGACCGCCGCACCATCGCCAGCAACCTGCGCATTTTCGAGCAGGACCACGAAGTGCTGCGCAAGGTGCGCCCCGAACGCGTGCCGGACACCTGGCAGCAGGAGGTGTCGGTGAAGTCCGACGGCCTGCAGATCGCCTTCCGCCAGCGCCTGCGCGAGCTGGAACAGCGCGGCTGGCGCATCGACGAGGCGCGCCTGGCCCGTGAGTTCACCGGCCGCACTGCCTGCGTGGTGCCCAGCCCGGCGCGGCGCGAGGGCGGGGCCTGGGCCATCGAGGAAATCCCGCTGCTGGACGTCACCGCCCCGCGTTCGTGATTGTCCTGCGCGCCGCGCTGCAGTAAGGTCGCCGCCGCGCACGGGGCGACGACGAATGAAGGTAGCAAGATGATCGAGTGGCTGATGTACCTGGTGCTGGGCGCCGCCATGGGCACCCTGGGCGGGATTTTCGGCATCGGCGGCGGGCTGATCGCCATTCCGGTGCTGGCGCTGTTCTTCAACCTCGACCAGCAGCTGGCCCAGGGCACGGCGCTGGTGATGGTGGTGCCGAACATTCTGCTGGCCATGTGGCGCTACCACCAGCGCACCCCCATCAACTTCTTCCAGGCGCTGCCGCTGGCGGCCGGCGGGCTGGTGTGCGCAGGGCTTGCCTCGATGATTGCCGTGGGCCTGGACCCCAATGCCATGCGCATCGGCTTTGCCGTGTTCATGCTGGTGCTGGCCGCCTACAACTACACGCAGATGTTCCTGCCCAAGGCCGCCGGCAGCGGCGAGGTGCGCGCCCGCTGGCCGGCACTGCTGGCCCTGGGCGGTGGCAGCGGGGTGTTGGGCGGCTTCTTCGGCGTGGGCGGTTCGGTGCTGGCCACGCCGGTGCTCACCAGCGTATTCGGCGCCAGCCAGGTGGCGGCCCAGGCACTGTCCCTGGCGTTGGCAGCGCCCAGCACCGGCATCACCCTGGTCACCTACGCGCTGCACCATCATGTGAACTGGCTGATGGGCATCCCCATGGCGGTGGGCGGGCTGGTTAGCGTCAGCTGGGGCGTGAAAGTCGCCTACCGCTTGCCCGAGCGCACCCTGCGCACGCTGTTCTGCCTGTTCCTGGTGCTGTGTGCCGGCTTGCTGGCATTGAAACACTAGGCAGCGCGGCCCGGCTCTTCGGCAACTGTGCAGAAACTGCGGAGCTTTCGCCTGCACCCTTGTCAGATGGATAGCCGGCAAGGCTAAATCAGCGGCCGCGCCTTTACCTGACCTTCGAGGAACTGCCCGTTGTCTTCCACCTCCACCACGGAAACCGCCGCCACGGCCTCCACCTCACCGCGCTTCTGGCTGCTGGCCTCGCTGCTGGTGGCCATGGTGCTGGCGGCCCTCGACCAGAGCATCGTCGCCACCGCGCTGCCGGTGATCGCCAGTGAAATGAAAGGCATCGAGGGCATGAGCTGGGTGGTGACGCTGTTCATGCTCACCAGCACCATCGGCGCGCCGCTGTACGGCAAGCTCTCGGACCAGTACGGCCAGCGGCCGCTGTTCCTGATCAGCATCGGCGTATTCGTCGGCGCCTCGCTGCTGTGCGGGCTGGCCACCAGCATGACCCAGCTCATTGCCTTCCGCGGCCTGCAGGGGCTGGGTGCTGGCGGCCTGATGACCTTATCCCAAGTGGTGATCGGCAGCGTGGTAAAACCCTCCGAGCGGGGGCGCTACCAGGGGCTGTTCTCGGCAGCCTTCGCCGTCAGCGCCGCGGCGGGCCCGCTGCTGGGCGGCTTCATCACCACCCAGTGGAGCTGGCGCTGGGTGTTCCTGATCAACATTCCCCTGGGCGCGCTGGCCATCGCCGGGCTGATGATCAACCTGCCGGCCATCAAGCGCCAGGCCGATGTGAAGGTCGACTACCGCGGCGCGGCCGTGCTGTGCGTGGCCACTTCGGCGCTGCTGTTGCTCACCCATTCCTTCTCCCTGGCCGGCCAGGCGGACAGTTTCAGCACCTGGGCCCTGGGCCTGCTGGCATTCTTCGGCTTCGCCCTGCTGTACCGGGTGGAGCACAAGGCGCCGGAGCCGATCATCGACCCGCGTCTGTTCGCCAACCGCCGCTACTCCATCGCCATTGCCGCCATGGCGGCCATGGCCTTCGCCATGATGGGCTCGCTGGTGTTCATGCCGCTGTACTATCAGGCGGTGCTGCACCAGACGCCAACCGAGTCGGGCATCATGACCCTGCCGCAGGTGGTGATGATGGTCATCAGCTCGTTCATCGGCGGCGCCATCTCCACCCGCAAGCAGAACCACGTAGTGCTGCTGTTGCTGGGCGTGGGCCTGGAAGCGGTGGGCCTGTTCATGCTGCTGATCTTTGCCCAGCACAAACTGGGCGCCGGCTACTTCCTGCTGGCCATGGGCGTGCTGGGCTCGGGCATGGGCATCGGCATGCCCAACGCCACGGTCATCGTGCAGAACGCCGTGCCGTTGAAGGTGATGGGCGCGGCCACGGCGGGGCTGTCGTTCTGCCGCTCCCTGGGTGCGGCGCTGGGCGTGGCCGTGGCCGGCGGCATCATGAGCTACACCCTGCGCCGGGAACTGGCCGAGCTGCCGGCGGCGCTGCAAGGCATGTCGCTGACCTTGCCCCAGGGGCTGGGTGCAGTGGCGGGGGCGGATGTGGCGCAATTGACCGAGCTGTACCGCACGGCCATCAGCGCCAGCCTGTTGGCGGGTGGCGCGGTAATGACGGTGGCGTGGCTGTTGGTGCTCAGCCTGGTGCTTTCCCGCGCAACCAAAACCCCACCCCCGTGACGCGGCCTGTGGCCGCTGCTACGGGCGGGCCGCGGTTTGTATCATTGAAAATCGCACCTGCCGGTAATGGTTGGGCGCTGCGACCAATGCGTCACTTCGATAGTCGAATACCCGGCCGTTGACCTTGATCGTGATGCTGTCCTGGCCCTGTTCCGCTTTAACGGCATCATCATCAGCCACCAGGAACGCAGAGGCCTGGGCAAGCTTTTCCAACGTCGCTGCGTCATCCCCCGCGTCCTGCTGCACGTAGTATCGATAGCTGAAGCCGGTCGTCGCGCCTCCACGGTTGTCGCGTGCGCCGTAGAGGAAGGTGCTGTCGCCCAACGGCTGCTTGACCACCAGTTTGTCCAGATGCGGGGCGGTGGGGCGGGTGAGCCATTGCCAGGCGAGGGTGGCGAGTGCCAGTACCAGTAGGACATTGGCAGCGCGTTGCAGGGCGCCACGGGGTAAAGGCGGAATATGCATTTGTCGTCCTGACAGGCGTGGGCGCGGCAGTTTACACGCGGAATCGTCGATCGGGTCCCGGACGCGAATAATCAGAATTTTCCTACAACAACCACGCAGCCCCGTAGCAGCTGCCGCAGGCTGTGTCCGGCCCCTATGCGGTGTCCCTGCTAAACGGTGGCGCCCGTGACGCGGCCTGCGGCCGCTGCTACGGGTGGTACGGTTGCACCCGTTGCGTCGCCGCTGTCGCAAAGCGGATGTAGGGGTTGCCTCGCGCCGACCAATCCGAGTAAGGTTCGCCCGCCGCTGCACATCAGCGGTGCAGGATTGGCGTCCTGGAAGGAGAGAGCAAATGAGAAGCCGCTTATGGCGGTCTTCTCATCTTTGCGGCATGGTTGCGACCGTTATGGGCGAAGCCGTGCGTGGGTGCCTTCGGGCACGCCGGGATCTCCTCCGGTACGCCAACCCGTACGGCTTCGCCCACCTGATTGGCGTCAGGGGGCGATCATTGCGTCCTAGGAGATTGAACCATGCATAACCCAACTTGCTTACCCGCCTCAACTTCCACCCAGCTGCAATCCCTTATCGCCTTGCTCGATAACCTCGCCCCACCCCAGGCTACCCCCGACAATCTGATCAGCCCCGGCCTCCAGGCGCTGGTGCTGCGGCAGTTGCGCGAAGCGCTCGAAGCATGCCCAGACGACGCGGCAATTCGGCAACACGCCGTTCGATCATTGGGATACCTGCGCTTGAACGCCGAAGAAAAAACGCTGGTAGAAAACCTGCGCTGGACCCGCCACAAAGGGCGCGACAAGGTGTACCGTCTGGCAGAGATCATGCGTGCAGCTAAACCATGGCGTACCTCAATTTAAGCGTCCATGAGTTCCGCATGTCCCTCGGGGGACTCTCAGCGCATTTGTGTGAAAATATATGTGGTACCGATGCCAATGGCTGCGTTCAAGGGTTGCTCGTGTCGCTGGTTTGGCCAGGCAAATAGGGCTTGATACTCAACCTTGACCCCACCGGCTTGCTGGGGTAGCTTGAATGAGCCGTCATCCGGGGAACCACGCTTATCGGCTTGAATTGACAAGTGTGCTTTGATCTTTACCATGGCGGCTCCCGAAAGGAGCGAAGGAGGAATCTATGACCCGTATCTACCGTGAAGAAGATTGGATCTAAAGCTTCAAGATTTACTAAGGCGCCTCCAGAGATGGGGGCGTTTTTATTTTAACAGGGAGTATGGTTGTGGTTAAAGCGCATAAGCCTATATTTTGGCTAATTGTAGTGGCTGTCTTTTCTTTTCTTGTGATCAAGGCTAATTTTACTTTTTTACAAATATTTTTCTTTTTGAAGAAGAATCCGACGTTAATTTTTTTGACGGTCACGTCCTGTATTGCCTATTTAAGTTGGGGGTCCCAGCGGCACCTGACTCGAGCGAAGCATACTATGGATTTTCAGGTGTCGTTTAGTGATTCTGAAGTGATGAGAAAGGCGGCTAAAACCTTTCATGTGAAGTTGTGCAAAATGACGAGCGCAGAGATCGTGGCGCTAGCTGTGGAGCGCAAACCGACGAAGGAACACGATCGAGTCGTCCAGATCTTAAACGCGTGGGAGCGAGTTGCTGTTGCTCTGAAGCACGATGTTTATGATGAAGAGATGCTGTATGACATATATGGAACCCTGTTGCTGAAACTCTGCTCGACCTTGAACCCATTTATACAGCAGAGGCAGTCAGCAAATGCAAAGGTTTTCGTCAATTTGAAGTGGCTTTATCTACGTTGGAAAGTTCGCCGTGAACAGGAGTTTCTTCGGTTAGGTGCAGGGGGGTGAACGGAATTTTGAAAAGGTGGAACTATAAGCGGTACACTGATTTTTTATGGGGTGCTACGCAGAAATGTGGATCTAGAAGGGTGTCTTCTCTAAATAAGGTTTGTTGGTATTTCAATTTGTAAGTAATTTATTCAGTGCGTGCCCTACACCGGACAGCCACGTAAGGGGCGGGGGCACGAATAATTCAGATATTCATGCATCGCGCAACAAATCCTCCGCATCCAGCAACCGGAACAATATCTCCGGCCTCTGCACCAACGCCCGCCGTATCGCCGCCGGTATCGCCTCGCGCGTTTTGCGGCACAGCCCTGGCTGTTCGTCGAATTCGATCAGCAAGCCGCGCGCGCTGCGCACTTCGTTGTGGCTGGGGCGGATGCGCACGCGGATGCCCAGCAACTCGTGCATGCGCCCGCACAGGCGCTGCAGGTCTTCGAAGCTTTGCAGGCTTTCCAGGCGCTCGAGCAGTTTGCGTTCCTCGAAGCGGGTGAGTTGCAGGATGCGCAGGTCGGCGCCGGGGTCGGCCAGCAGCTGGCCGTGCCCGCAGTTGCAGGCGGCCGGGGGGCAGGGCTGGCGGATCGGGACGGGGCTGGTCATGGCTCCAGCATAGCGGCTTGCACAAAACTGCGGAATGCTTGCTTCATCGTCCGGTTATAGCACGTCGGTCCAATAAACCGAGGCCTGCACTGCTAGAGTTCTAGACTTGCAAATCGTACTGCCCGGCCAACGTAGCCCGGCAGGCGCCACCGTGATCGCTGTAATGAGGAAACACCATGCACACCTTGACCATCAATGGGCAGGCGCATGACGTCGACGTGCCCGACGACATGCCCCTGCTGTGGGTACTGCGCGATGTGCTGGGCATGACCGGCACCAAGTACGGCTGCGGCATCGCCCAGTGCGGCGTGTGCACGGTGCACCTGGACGGCCAGGCGGTGCGTTCCTGCGTGCTGCCGGTGAGCGCAGTGCAAGGCCATGCCATCACTACCATCGAGGGCGTCGGCGAGACGCCGGTGGGCGCGCAGTTGCAGCAGGCCTGGCTTGAGCACGAAGTGGTGCAGTGCGGCTACTGCCAGCCGGGGCAGATCATGGCCGCGGCGGCGTTGCTGCACAACCACCCCAAGGCGGACGACGAGCAGATCGTCACGGCGATGAGCGGCAACCTGTGCCGCTGCGCCACCTACACGCGCATTCGTGCCGCGATCAAAAGCGTCAGCCAGGCCTGAGGGTAACCCCATGAACTCTGCAAAATTCCCCGGCCCCGACCTGTCGCGCCGTGGCCTGCTCAAGGGCAGCGCGCTGACCCTGGGCGGCCTGGTGCTCAGCACCTGGCTGCCACCGCTGGTGGCCCGCTCCGCCGCGGCTGAAGCGGTGGCGCCCGGGCGCCCCGGTGCCACCCAGTTCGAAGGCTTCGGCGCCTTCGTGCAAATCGGCGAGGACGGCCGCGTGCGCGTCATTTCGCCAAAGATCGAGATGGGCCAGGGCGCCCAGACCGGCATCGCGATGATGGTCGCCGAAGAGCTGGAAGTGGGCCTGGACCAGGTGCAGATCCAGGAAGCGCCGCCCAATGGCGCGCTGTACACCGACACTATCCTGCAGTTCCAGGCCACCGGCGGTTCGTCATCCACGCGCTACACCTGGGAGCCGCTGCGCAAGGCCGGCGCCACCGCGCGCATCCTGTTGACCCAGGCCGCCGCCATTCGCTGGAAGGTCGCGCCCAGCCAGTGCCGCGCCGAACACGGCCAGATCCACGGCCCCCAAGGCCAGGTGGCCGGCTACGGCGAGCTGGCCAACGCCGCCGCACAACTGCCGCTGCCCACCGACGTGCCGCTCAAGGCCATCGGCGACTTCAAGCTGCTGGGCACCCCGGCCCGGCGCCTCGACACCCCCGACAAGGTCACCGGCAAGGCCCAGTTCACCATCGACCTGCACGTGCCGGGCATGCGCATCGCCTCGACCCTGACCTGCCCGGTGCACGGCGGCACGCTGAAAGCGCTGGACGAAGGCGACGCGCGCAAGGTGCCCGGCGTGCATGACATCATCAAGCTGAGCAACGCCGTGGCCGTTATCGGCGACCACTTCTGGGCCTGCCAGCAAGGCCTCAAGGCCCTGCGCATCGACTGGGACTACGGCCCTAACGGCGAAGGCCATTCGGCGCTGCTGGACAAGGCCTTGCTGGACGCCAGCGGCCGCGACGGCGTGGTCGCCCACACCAGTGGCGACATCGCCCAGGCCCTGGGCGCGGCCAGCAGCCGCTTCGAAGCGGTGTACCAGCAGCCGTTCCTTTCGCACTCGCCGCTGGAGCCCATGGGCTGCGTGGCCCACGTGCGCGCCGACGCCTGCGAGCTGTGGGTGGGCACCCAGGCGCCGGTGTTCGCGCAGATGGGCGCGGCGAAAATCAGCGGCCTGCCCCAGGACAAAGTGATCATCCACAACCAGCTGATCGGCGGCGCCTTTGGCCGCCGGCTGGAGTCGGACTTCATCTTCCAGGCCGTGGACATCGCCCGCCAGGTCGACTACCCGATCAAGCTGGTGTGGAGCCGTGAAGAGGACATGACCCACGACCTCTACCGCCCGCACTACGTCGACCGCATCAACGCCGCGCTGGACGACGACGGCCGGCCCCAGGGCTGGGACCACCGAATTGCCGGCGCCTCGGTGATCGCCGCCTTCGTCGGCGCGTTGCCGCCCAGCGGCGTCGATGCCGACGCGGTGGAGGTGGCCATCGAGCCCATCTACCAGCTGCCGCACCTGCAGGTGCGCTACATCCGCGAAGACCCGAAAACCATCCCCGTGTCCTGGTGGCGCGGCGTGGGGCCGCTGCGCAGCACCTATGTGCTGGAGTCGTTCGTGGACGAGCTGGCGCACCGCGCCAAGGCCGACCCGGTGGCCTACCGCGCGGGGCTGATCAGCACGCAGCCGCGGGCACTGGCGGTGCTCAAGCGCGCCGCCGAGCTGAGCGACTGGCACACGCCGTTGCCCAAGGGGCAGGGGCGCGGCATTGCCGTGACCGCCGTGTTCGGCAGCTTCATCGCCACCGTGGTCGAGCTGGAAATGCAGGGTGAGCGCGCCCTCAAGATCAAGCGCCTGGTGTCGGTGATCGACTGCGGCTTCGTCAACAACCCCACCTCGGTGACCTCGCAGGTGGAGGGCGGCACGCTGTTCGGCCTGTCGGCGGCGCTGTTCAACGAGATCCTGGTGGAAAACGGCCGGGTGCAGCAGAACAACTTCAACGCCTACCGGCAGATCCGCATGAGCGACGCGCCGCCGGTTGAAGTGCACCTGATGCCCAGCCTGGAAAGCCCCGGTGGCGTCGGCGAGACCGGCGCGGTGCCGGTGGCGGCGGCCCTGGTCAACGCCTTGCACGCAGCGTCCAACGCCCGCGTGCGCCGCTTGCCCCTGAGCCGTTCCGGCTACTACACCGTTTGAGGATGGCTGACATGACGTTTATCAAGATTGCCCTGGCCGCCACCCTGGCCGTGCTGGGGGCCAACGCCCTGGCCGCCGACCCGCAGTTGATCGCCAAGGGCGAATACCTGACCCGCGCCGCCGACTGCGAGGCCTGCCACACCACCCCCGGCGGCAAGCCGTTCACCGGCGGCCTGGCGTTCCAGCTGCCGTTCGGCACCCTGTACTCGCCCAACATTACCGCCGACACCGCCACCGGCATCGGCAGCTGGAGCGACGACGACTTCGTCAGCGCCCTGCAGAAAGGCGTGGGCAAGGACGGCAAGCACTATTACCCGGCGTTCCCCTACACCTCGTACACGCTGATGCCGCGCGAGGACATCCTGGCGATCAAGGCATACCTCACCAGCCTGCCGGCGGTGAACCAGCCGCCGAAGGAAAACAGCATCGGCTTCCCGTTCAACCAGCGCTGGGGCATGGCCCTGTGGAACATGGTGTTCGCCGACGACAAGCGCTTCACGCCGGACCCTGCGCAATCCGCCGAGTGGAACCGCGGCGCCTACCTGGTGCAGGGCCCCGGCCACTGCGGCGAGTGCCATTCGCCGCGCAACCTGGCCCAGGCGGTGGACACCAGCAAGTCCCTGGCCGGCGCCACCCTCGGCAACTGGCAGGCCTACAACATCAGCGCCGACAAGCGCTATGGCGTGGGCGGTTGGCCCCAGGACGTGCTGACCCGCTACCTGGCCACCGGCGAGGCGCCCGGCTACGCCATGGCCGGCGGGCCGATGAGCGACGTGGTGGAGCACAGCCTGCGCTTCCTCACCCCGGCTGACATCAAGGCGGTGGCGGTGTACCTGCAGGGCTCGCCGGCCCGTGCCGAGGGCATTGCGCGGCCGGCGGTGGCGGTCAACGACGGGCCGCTGCCGCCGGGCGATGGCCTGGGCCGCAAGGTGTTCGTCGACGCCTGCGCCGGCTGCCACCGCCTGGACGGGCAGGGCAACCAGACTGGCGTTGCGACCCTCACCGGGCTCAAGTCGCTGAACGATCCGGCGGGCACCAACGTCGTTGCCGTGTTGCTGGCCGGGCACTATCCGTTCACGTTCGGGTCGCAACAGAAGATGCCTGATTTTGCCCAGGCCTACAGCAACCAGGAGTTGGCCGCCGTGAGTACCTTCGTCTTGCGCCGCTTTGGCGAAACCGATGCCCGCATCACCGCCCAGCAAGTGGCCCGGAGCCGTGCCAGTGCACTGCATTGATGAGCTGCTGGGCGCCCTGGATGACGGCGCCGAGGCGGTGCTGGCCACCGTCGTCAAGGTCCAGGGCTCGGCCTACCGCCGGCCGGGCGCGCGCATGCTCATCCCCCAGGTGGGCGACCCGCGCGGCACGGTCAGCGGCGGCTGCCTGGAAAACGAGGTGGCGCGCAAGGCCTGGTGGCTGAGCGAACAGGGGCCCAAGGTGGTGGCCTACAGCACCGCCGCCGATGAAGACGACCCGCTGGACGAGGCCGCGTTCAGTTTCGGCCTGGGCTGCAACGGCACGGTGTTCGTGTTGATGGAGCGCGTGCAGCACGACTCGCTGCTGATGCGCACTTTGCGCCGGGTGCGCGACCGTGGCGAGGCCTGCGCCCTGGCCACGGTGATCGCCAGCGACGGGCCGTTGCCGGTCGGCGCGCGCAGCGTGCTGGGCAGCGAAGGTTGGCCGCAGGCGTTGAATGATCAGGTGCAGCAGGGGCTTGCCTGCGTGCTGCAGCAGGGCAAGTCGGCGCTGCGCCGTTACCGTGGCGAGTGGGGTGAAGTCGAGGTGTTCCTGGAATACCTGGCCCCGGCGCGCCGGCTGGTGGTATTCGGCGCCGGCCACGACGTGCAGCCGCTGGTGCGCATGGCCGACCTGCTGGGCTGGAAGGTCACGGTGGTGGACGGCCGCTCGCATTTCGCCCGCCCCGAGCGTTTCCCCCAGGCCCAGGCGGTGCTGTGCGCCCAGGCGCGCGAGCCGTTGCCGGCCAGCGTGCAGTTGAACGGCGCCGCCGTGGCCGTCATGACCCACAGCCTGACCCAGGACTTCCATTGGTTGCAGGCGGCGCTGGGCAGCGGTGCGGCGTACATCGGCCAGCTGGGCCCACGGGACCGCACCGAGCGGCTGCTGGCGGACATGGACGCCGCGCACCTGCCCGCGCTGGACCGCCTGCATTACCCCATGGGCCTGGACCTGGGCGGCGACAACCCGGAAAGCGTGGCCATGGCCATCCTGGCCGAGATAGCCGCGGTGTTCAATGGCCGCGCCGGCGGGCCGTTGAAGGCGCGCCGGCAGGGCATTCATGACGTCGAGCCGTCGGTGCTGCACGAGGCGTCGTTGATTCACGAGACAAGCACTTGACTGCTTGATAGCATTACGCCGCCACTGGGCAGACAGGGAAGTGCGGTGATGAGAAAAGCGTTGATCGTACTGCTGGCGCTGGCTGCGCCCTCGGCGTTTGCGACCGCCTATAAATGCGTTGCTCCCGATGGCGCGGTGGCCTTTGCCGCCACGCCCTGCGCGCCGGGCGCGGGCGAAAGCACCTTCGTGCCGCCCGCCAGCGGCAACGACCCGGCGGCAGCCGCCCGCCAGCGCACGGCCGCCGCCGCGCCGGCGCGGGTGGTGCTGGTGCGCACGGTCATCACCCACCAGGAACACATCACCTGGACCGTGCGCCACACCCGCGCCGCGCCGCCGCCCAGCGTCATTCCCTGACGCCTCGGACGCGGCCTCCGGCCGCTGCTACGGGAACCGCGCGATCGGCGGGGTGCGCGCGTCCTTGTAGCAGCGGCCGCAGGCCGCGTCTGGAATCAGCGCTCGGACACGTCGATCCAGATGGTCTTGATCTCGGTGTACTGGTCGTGCGCCCACACCGACTTGTCGCGCCCGCCGAACCCCGACTCCTTGTAGCCGCCAAACGGGGTGGAGGCGTCGCCTTCGCCGAAGCAGTTGACGGTGACGATGCCGGCGCGAATCTCGCGCGACAGCTTGATGGCGTTGCGCAGGTTGTCGGTGTACACCGACGCCGCCAGGCCGTACACGGTGTCGTTGGCCAGGGCGATGGCCTGGTCGATGGTCTTGAAGGTGGTCACCGCCAGCACCGGCCCGAAAATCTCCTCCTGGAACAGGCGGCTGTCGGCTGGCACGCCGTCCACCACCGTGGGCTGCACGTACACGCCTTGCTCAGTCTGGCCGCCCACGCGCACCTGCAGCTGTTCCACGCGCGCCTGTTCAAGGTAGGAGGCCACCTTGTCGAAATGCGCCTTGCTGACCATGGCGCCCAGGCGGTTGTCCGGGTCCAGCGGGTCGCCCAGTTGCCATTCGCGCAGGTGCACGGCGATGCGTTCGAGCAAATCGTCCTTGATGTCTTCGTTGACGATCAGCCGCGAGGACGCCGAGCAGTTCTCGCCCATGTTCCAGAACGCGCCGTTGACCACGTGGCTGGCCACCAGGTCCAGGTCCTCGACATCGCTCATGACCACGGCCGGGTTCTTGCCGCCGCACTCCAGCACGATGCGCTTGAGGTTGGAGTCAGCGGCGTAGTGCAGGAAGCGGCGGCCGGTGGCGGTGGAGCCGGTGAAGCTGACCATGGCCACGTCCATGTGCCGGCCCAGCGGTTCGCCCACTTCCTGGCCGCCGCCGGGCAGCACGTTGAACACGCCTGCCGGCACGCCGGCCGCGAAGGCCAGCTCGGCCACGCGCAAGGCGGTGAGGGTGGTCTCGGTGGCTGGCTTGACCACGATGGAGCAGCCGGCCGCCAGCGACGGGCCGATTTTCCACGCCAGCATCAGCAGCGGGAAGTTCCACGGCAGCACCAGGCCGACCACACCGATGGCTTCGCGCACCACCAGGGTCAGGGCGTCGTTGCCCACCGGGGCGGTGTTGTCGTAGATTTTGTCGATCAACTCGGCGTGCCAGCGGATCATGTGGATGGTTTCCGGCACGTCGATCAGCGCGCACTCGCGCACCGGCTTGCCGCTGTCCAGGCTTTCCATCACCGCCAGTTCGTCGGCATGCTGTTCCAGCAGATCAGCGAAGCGCAGCAGCACCTTCTTCCGTGCGCCGGGCGAAAGCTTGCTCCAGCGGCCGTCCTCGAAGGCGGCCTTGGCGGCGGCCACGGCGTGGTCGACGTCGCTGCTGTCACAGGCCACGACGTGCGCCAGCACTTTATCGGTGGCCGGGTTGGTGGTGGCGAAGGTCTTGCCCGAGCGCGAGGCATAGGGCGCGCCGTCAACGAACGCCTGGGTCGGCAGCACCAGGGTTTCAGCGATGGCCGCGTACTCGGCCTTGCTCAGCAACGCGCTCATTGCGCACCTCCGGTGATTTGCGCCACTTCGCGCTTGAGGTCAGTGATGACGTTCTTCAGCGCCTGCTTCTCTTCAGCCGTCATGGCCTGCAGCGGTGCGCGCACGCCGCCGGTGCTCTGGCCGTTGAGTTCGCAGCCGTATTTGATCGACTGCACGAACTTGCCGCTTTCGAGGAAATCCATCAGCGGCATGAACGCCGACATGATCCTGCGGCCCTTGTCGAAGTCCTTCGCCACCACGCAGGCCTCGTACAGCGCCACGTGCTCGCGCGGAATGAAGTTGGAACCGGCGCATACCCAGCTGCGCGCGCCCCAGGCGAAGAATTCCAGGGCCTGGTCGTCCCAGCCGCAGGACAGGGCGATGTTGGGGTAGTTGCGGGCCAGGAAGTGCAGCTGCGCCGGGTCGCCGGAGCTTTCCTTGATGGCCACCACGTTCTTCACCTGCTTGATGGCGGCGAAGTAGGCGGCGCCCATGCTCACGCCCATGCGCGCCGGGTAGTTGTACAGCATGATCGGCAGGTTGGCGGCGCGGTCCACGGCCTGCAGGTGCGCGGCGTTTTCCAGCTCGGTGGGCAGGGCGTAGGGCGGCGAGCCCACCAGGATGGCGTCGGCCTTGATCTCGCGCGCGGCCTGGGCGTAGGCCACCGAGTCTTCGGTGCGGATGGCGCCGGTGCCGATCACCAGCGGCAGGCGGGTGCCGATCACGGCCTTGGCGTGGGTGGCCAGGTCCAGGCGCTCCTGGGCGGTGTGGGCGTAGTACTCGCCGGTGGAGCCGCCGATGATGATGCCGTGCACCTTGGCCTCGATCAGGTATTCCAGGGTCTCGGCAAAGGCGTGGCGGTCGATCTGGCCGTCGGCGGTCAGCGCGGTGATGGCCGGGGTGTAGATGCCTTCGAAAGTCATGCGTGGTTCTCCTAGATAAGGGGCAGCAGGTTCAATTGCCGAGCGCCGCGGCGTCGCGCAGGCTCAGTGAGCGGGTTTCAGGGGCCATGGCCCAGGCAGCCACAAGGCCCACCAGGGTCACGGCGGCGGCCACATACATGGTGTGGCCGATGCCAATGCCTTGTAGCGAGAGGGGCACCAGGTAGGTGCCCACCGCCGCGCCAACCCGCGACAGCGAGGTGCCGATGCCCACGGCAACGGCGCGGATTTCAGTGGGGAACAGCTCGTTGGGGTACACCAGTTGCAGCACCTGGGCGCCGCCGATGAACAGCGCGTAGGCGCCGAACAGGGCCAGCACCAGCAGTTCGTTGCCGTCGGGGAACAGCCCCAGCAGCAACAGCGCCAGGCCCGACCAGAGGAAGCTGTGAATGAGCATGCTGCGCCGGCCCATGACGTTGATCAGCTGGCTGGCGAAAATGCAGCCGATGACGAACAGCAGGGTGATGGCGATGGAGCCGAAGGCCGCCCAGTCGCCCTTCAGGTGCAGGGCTTCGAGCACCTTGGGCGCGAAGGCGTACACGGCGAACACGGGAATGATCGAGCACGACCAGAACAGCGTGACGAACACCAGGCGCTTGGCGTAGCCGCTCACCAGCAGGCCCCACAGCGTGGTGCAGGCCAGCTCCGCCTGTTCCGGCAGGTTGGCCAGGCTGAACTGCGGGCCATACACGCCCTTGATGACCTGTTCGGCCTCGGCGGCGCGGCCCTTGCTCAGCAGCCAGCGTGGCGATTCCGGGGTGCCCAGGCGCAACAGCAACAGGCCCAGGCCGATGGCCGCGGCGCTGGCCAGCACATAGCGCCAGGCGTCATCGCCGCCCAGGTTGATCAGCGTGTTGCCGACGATGTAGGCGAAGGCGGCGCCGGCAAACCACAGGATGGTCAAGGCGGCCAGGCGTGGGCCGCGGTATTTGCGCGGCAGGAACTCTACCAGCAGCGCGGTGGCCACCGGGTATTCGATGCCCACGGCCAGGCCGATGACAAAGCGGCACAAGAATAGCGCGGGGGCCGAGTCCACCCACAGTTGCGCCAGGGAACAGACAATAAATAACAGCGGGCCAATAAAATAAACTTTCTTGCGGCCCAGGCGATCAGTCAGGAACCCCCCGAAGAAGCCACCAAAGAACACGCCAATTAACGCCGAGGCGGCAATCATGCCTTGCCAGAATTCGGTAAGTTGCAACGCCGCGGACATTTGCAACATGGCAATACCGATAATACTCAGTACATAACCGTCGACAAAAGAACCACCGCCCGAACGCAGGGTAAGTTTGCGGTGAAAGGCATTGAGCGGAACATCTTCAATGCAACAGTTTGAAGGTTTCATGAGTCTCTCCTCTATCGCCCGGTACTGCATCACCGGGCGTACGTTGCGGGAGCTGGCTTGCCAGCGAGTTTTGGCAGTTGTTCGATAGCTCGCTGGTAAACCAGCTCCCACAAGGGGCGTTGTTGTTATTGTTGGTGCAAGAGTGTTGAAACAGGCTCAAGCGTGATCAGCTCTCCTGGCCGGCGCGGTATTGGCCCCAGGCCAGGTTCATGTTCACCCCGGCCGACAGCAGCGGCTGCGGCGGGTTCTGGCTGGGGCCGGGGGCGGCCAGCAGGAAGTCGGTGAGGTGGCTGCGCTCGCCCGCCAGCCAGTCGGCCAGCAGGGTGCCGGTGACCGTGCCGCGGGTCACGCCCAGGCCGTTGCAGCACAGTGCCCCGTAGACGTTGGGCGCCAGTTGGCCAAAGTGCGCCATGTGGTTGCGCGACAGGCTCAGCGAGCCGCCCCAGGTGTACTCGAAGCCCACGTCCGGCAGCATCGGGAAGCGCTTGGCGAACGACGCCCGGTGGCGTTTGGCGAACAGCTGCAGGTACTTCTGCCGGCTGGCGCCGTCGGGGTTGAAGCTGAAGCTGTTGCGCACCAGCAGGCGGTTGTCCACGGTGCGGCGCAGGGTGGTGCCGAACGGGTCGGCGGGAATCACCCCCCAGTACGGCTTGCCGCCCAGGCGCGCCTGCTCGTCGGCGGTCAGCGGCCGGGTCAGGCTGGCGTAGGTGAAGATCGGCAGCATGCGCCCCTTGAGGAAGCCGAAGCTCATGCCGAAGGCGTTGTTGGTCAGCACCAGCTTGTCGGCCAGCAGGCTGCCGCCTGCATGCACCAGGCGCGTCTGGGCGCCGTATTCCACCTGGGTGATGGGCGTGTGTTCGTAGAGGGTGACGTTGCCCGGCAGGCTGTCGGCCAGGCCTTTCACCAGGGCGGCGGGCTGCACCAGGGCGGTGCCGGGGGTGAACAGCGCCTGGCGGTAGAAGCCGGTGCCGATGTGCCCGGGCAGGTCATGCCCGGCGATCACCTCGTAGGACTGGCCCAGCTTGTCCAGGCCTCGGCGGTAGGCCTCCAGCACGGCGATGCCGCGGTGCTCGATGGCGGCTTGGTACTTGCCGCACTCGCGCAGCTGGCAGTCGATGCCGTGCTCCTTCACCAGCGCCTTGAGAATCGACTGGCCCTGCAGGTTCAACGCCAGGCTCATCTTCGCCGTGGCGATGTCACCGATGTAGTCGTCGGCGCCGATGTCGTGGGGCAGGTCGATGGCAAAGCCGGCGTTGCGGCCCGAGCTGCCGTAGCCCACCTGTTGGGCCTCCACCAGCACGATCTCTTCGTCGGGGAAGTGCGTGGCCAGTTGCCGCGCCGCGGCCAGCCCGGTGAAGCCTGCGCCGACCACCACCCAGCGCGCCGAGCGGTGCCCGGCATGGGCCGGCCGCGGCGTGCGCGGCGGTGCCAGGTGGAACCAGCCGCAGGTGGAATCGTCCGCTGGAAGATGGGTGACCTTTGCCATTTCAACGCCCCGGTATTGTTATCGGTTGAGCCCGGTGGCTGTTCACACCGGTGTCACACGATTGGGTTACGAATACTTAGTGTATACATCGTGTCGACACACTATAGGGCAGGTTTCCTCGGGGTGTCCAGAGGCCCCAATCTGTCCGTTTGAAGGGGCCTGCAATCGTCGCTTTTTCCGCTGAAACCCTTGTGCCACGGGCGTTTGCGGCGATTTCGAGGCGCGCCAGGGGGCTGTGGCGCGCTGCCGCAGGCCGCTTGCACTGTCCTGAAAACGACAGCCTTGTTACCCGTTAGCGACCAGGCCTTTTGCTAGCCATGTGCGCAACGCCTTGAACCGCAAGGCTTTGGGCCTGGGAACAAAAAAAATTTCAGGTATTCGTGTCGTATACATCGTGAATACAAGGCGTTGACCGATCCCCAACGCCGTGCCAGTCTGGGCCCCACAAGCCGGCCGCCGCTGACGCAAACAGCCCGTGAAGGTCGGTCCCGGTCTAACCGGCCCCAGTGAGTTCAAGTGCAACAACGCACAGGCGTACGGCGCCCGGCTGCGTGAAATTCGACGAGGCGTTTACAAGTAACGGCCGCATACAGCCGTGTGCGGAGCGATGGCGTGTGGCTTTGACAAACTCAACCTGTGTTGTTTATGGCGTACTACGAGGTCGAACATGAAAATGATGTGGAAAGCACTGTGCGCGGCAACCCTGGCAAGTATGGTGATGTTGCCGGTACACGCCGAGGAAAAGACCATCACCATGGGGACGTTGTCCTGGGAAGACCTGACGCCCATTACCGGTATTACCAAGAAAGTGCTGGAAGACTCCGGTTATACCGTGAAAGTGGTGGAGTTCTCGGAGTGGGGCATTGCCTACGCCGCCCTGGGCAAAGGTGATATTCAGGTACTGGCTTCGCAGATCGACTACGCGGCCTATGACTACTGGAACAAGAACAAGAGCCGCCTGGAAAAACTCTCGCCGGTGTCCCACGGCCTGTACCAGGCCATCGCCGTGCCCAAGTACGTGCCCATCGATTCGCTGGACCAACTCAACGACAACGCCGACAAACTGGGCGGCAAGATCATCGGCATCGAGCCCGGTTCGGGCCTGATGAGCGACGCCACCAAGGCGGTCAGCGAATACGGCATCAAGCTGCAACTGGTGGAAGGCAGCACCGCGGCCATGACCGCCGCGCTGAAGTCCGCCGTGGACCGCAAGGAACCCATCGCCGTCACCGTGTGGGAGCCATCGTGGATGGCGCAGAAGTTCGACCTCAAATTCCTCAAGGACCCCAAAGGCGTGTTCCCGCCGCCACAAGGCTACTACTGGATCGGCCACAAGGGCTTCTCGGCTGAGTACCCCCACGCCCGTGAGCTGATGGCCAGCGTCTTCGTGCCGGTGGCCGACATCACCGCCATCAACGGCGAGGTGAAGGACGGCAAGACCATGGAACAGGCCATCCAGGGCTGGACCGCCAGCCACGGCGAACTGCTCAAGCGCTGGGAAAACGTAAAACAACAATAAGCCTCGACACTGCTGTGCCACTGCCGAACTTGGATTAATTAGAAAAACCAGCGAAAAACTGGTTCGACGGGTTCCGAAATGACAATGTCCAACGCAAACGCCAATGAAGTGCTGATCGATTGCCAGTCCCTGTGGAAAATCTTTGGCCAGAACGCCCCTGCCGCCATGAAGGCGGTGGTGGACAAAGGCCTGAGCAAGACTCAGGTGCTGCAACAGTTCAGCTGTGTGGTCGGGGTCTCCGACGTTAGCCTGCAGGTGCGCCGGGGCGAGATCTTCTGCATCATGGGCCTGTCCGGCAGTGGCAAATCCACGCTGATCCGCTTGTTGAACAAACTGATTACCCCCAGCGCCGGCAAGGTGGTGGTGAAGGGCCAGGACCTGTCCACCCTCAACCCCACCCAGCTGCGCCAGGTGCGCGCCCGTCACATCGGCATGGTGTTCCAGAGCGTGGCGCTGCTGCCCAACCGCACGGTGCTGGAAAACACCGCCTTCGGCCTGGAAGTGCAGGGCGTGGGCAAGGCCGAGCGCTACCAGGTGGCCGAGCGCGCGCTGGCCAAGGTCGGCCTCACCGACTGGGCCCAGCGCTACCCCAATGAACTGTCCGGCGGCATGCAGCAGCGCGTCGGCCTGGCCCGGGCGATCACCGCCGACCCGGAAATCATCCTCATGGACGAGCCCTTCAGCGCCCTCGACCCGCTGATCCGCCGCCAGCTGCAGGACGAGTTCCGCCAGCTGACCAAGGACCTGGGCAAGTCGGCGGTGTTCATCACCCACGACCTCGACGAGGCCATCCGCATCGGCGACCGCATCGCCATCATGAAGGACGGTGTGATCATTCAGGTGGGTACCGCCGAGGACATCGTCCTCAACCCCGCCGATGACTACGTGGCTGAGTTCGTCGCCGGCATCTCGCGCTTGCACCTGGTAAAGGCGCACTCGGTGATGACCCCGGTGGCCGCCTACAGCGCCGCGCATCCGGGCAGCGACCTGTCGCGCCTGAGCAAAACCACGGTCGAGGCCGACATCGACGAGCTGATCGGCCTGATCATGACCTCGGACCGCGACGCCCTGGCCGTCACCGACAAGGGCGCCATCGTCGGCATCATCACCCCGCGCGACCTGTTGCGCGGCGTGCAGGGCTTGCCCAACGACTTCACCCAGGATGTGCCTGAGGCTGCGGTGGAGCGTGCCCAATGAGCCTGGCCAGTGTTGCCTTGCCCGATTTCGCCCAACCCTTCGACGACCGCGTCGACGCCGGCCTGCAATGGCTGTCGGACCACGGCGCCGACTGGTTCGACCTGGCCAACGCCGGGCTCAAGAGCCTGTTCCAGGCCGTGCTGTGGCTGGTGGCCTGGCCGCCGTGCTACGTGATTGCCCTGTTGATCGCGCTGCTGGGCTGGCGTTTGGTCGGCCGGCGCTTTGCGCTGCTGGCGTTCGTCGCGCTGCTGGGCTGCAACCTGATCGGCCTGTGGCCGGAAACCACCAGCACCCTGGCCCTGGTGCTGACCGCCACGGTGCTGGCGCTGGTGGTGGGCATTCCCCTGGGCGTGGCTGCCGGCCTGGCGCCGCGCCTGGACCGGCTGGTGGACCCGTGCCTGGACCTGGTGCAGACCCTGCCGCCGTACATCTACCTGCTGCCGGCCATCGCCCTGCTGGGCTACGGCCCGGCCACGGCGCTGCTGGCCACCTTCATCGTCGCCGTGCCGCCGGTGCTGCGCCTGACCGCCCTGGGCATCCGCATGACGCCGCGCGAGTTCATCGAACTGGGCGACGCCAGCGGCGTCACCGCCACGCAGATGTTCTTCAAGATCCGCCTGCCGTTCGCCCTGCCCAGCATCATGGCCGGCATCAACCAGAGCCTGATGATGGCCTTCGGCATGGTGGTGATCGCTGGCATCGTCGGCTCCGGCGGCCTGGGCGAGTCCATCTACGGCGCGATACGCACCCTGGACATCGCCAAGTCGATTAATGCCGCCGTCGCCATCGTCATTCTTACCCTGATTCTCGACCGCCTGGCGCAGAGTTTCGCCCACAGCAAGGCCGGAGGTGGCCAATGAGCATTGCCGATCTGCGTTTCTCCCCCGGCGAGTACCTGGCGCCCGTGGTGGACTGGCTCAACAGCCACCTGCACCCGCTGTTCGTGGTCATCAGCGAAATCATCGAGGCCACCTTGGGCGCGGTGCAAGGCGTATTGCTGGCGCCGCCGCCGTTGCTGCTGGTGGCCATCGTCGTGGCCCTGGCGCTGTATTTCGCCAACCGCCGCGTGGCGCTGTTCGCCGGGCTGATGCTGCTGTTCTGCCTGTTCAGCGGCCTGTGGCTGGCGTCCCTGCAGACCATCGCCCTGGTCTCGGTGGCGGTGCTGATCTCGGTGGCCGTGGCTTTCCCGCTGGGCGTGCTGGCGGCGCGGGTCAAGCGCGTGGACACGCTGATCACCCCAGTGCTGAACATCATGCAGACCGTGCCGCCATGGGTGTACCTGATTCCGGCGGTGATGCTGTTCAGCCTGGGCCGCGTGCCGGCGATCATCGCCACCATCGTCTACGGCATCCCGCCGATGCTGCGGCTCACCACCCTGGCGTTCAAGCAGCTGCCCAAGGACCTGCTGGAGCTGGGCCAGGCCTCGGGCGCCTCGCCACGCGACATTCTGTTGAAGATCGAACTGCCCACCGCCGCGCCCACCCTGCTGGTGGGGCTTAACCAGTGCATCCTGCTGTCCCTGGCCATGGTGGTGCTGGCCGGGCTGGTGGGCGCTGGCGGCCTGGGCGCCGAGGTCACGCGCGGCCTGACGCGCATGGAGATGGGCCTGGGCCTGCGCGCCGGCCTGGCCATTGTCGCCGTGGCGCTGTTGCTCGACCGCCTGTCCCGTGGCGCCCTGCAGCGCCATTCACCACGCCAGCTGGCCTGAGGAGTCGACCATGCGCCACAGCTTTTTCTGCATCGACGCCCACACCTGCGGCAACCCCGTGCGCGTGGTGGCCGGCGGCGGGCCGCTGCTGCCGCTGCTGCCCATGGCCGAACGCCGCGACCTTTTCGTGCGTGACCACGACTGGGTGCGCACCGCACTGATGTTCGAGCCGCGCGGCCATGACGTCATGTCGGGCGCCATCCTTTACCCCAGTGTGCGTGAGGACTGCGACTTCGCCGCGCTGTTCATCGAGGTCAGCGGCTGCCTGCCCATGTGCGGCGCCGGCACCATCGGCCTGGCCACGGTGGCCATCGAAGAAGGCCTGGTCACCCCGCGCGAGCCGGGCCGGCTGGCCATCGAGACCCCGGCCGGGCGGGTGGACGCCGAGTACCAGATGGGCCCCGGCGGGGTCGATTCGATCCGCCTGCGCAATGTGCCCAGCTACCTGCACGCCGCCAACGTCGAGGTGGACGTGCCGGGGGCAGGGCGGCTGGTGGTGGACATCGCCTACGGCGGCAATTTCTATGCGGTGGTAGAGCCGCAAGCCAACTGGCCGGGGCTGGAGGGCATGGGCAGCGGCGACATCGTCAGCCTCAGCCGGCGCCTGCGCACGGCCCTGGCCCAGGTGTGCCAGCCGGTGCACCCGCTGCATACCCACATCCACGGCGTGCACCACGCCATCTGGTGCGACGCCCCGCGCAGCCCCAAGGCCGACGGCCGCTGCGCGGTGTTCTACGGCGACAAGGCCATCGACCGCTCGCCCGGCGGCACCGGCACCTCGGCGCGCATGGCGCAGCTGGTGGGCAAGGGCCGGCTCAAGGCCGGTGACACCTACTGGCACGAGAGCCTGATTGGCACGCTGTTCGAAGGAAGGGTGGAGGCGCTGCTCAAGGTGGGAACCTACGATGGCATCGCCCCCAGCATTGGAGGCTGGGCAAGGATCACCGGGCACAATACAATTTTCGTCGATGACCGCGACCCCCTGGCCCACGGCTTTCTATTGCTGTAGGCGCCAGCCACGAATAAGAGAACAACGTGATTTCACACCGTACTTCCCCCGTTGCCGCCACCCGCCAGGCAGGCGCCAGCCCCGCAGCCCCGGCGGCGGGCGCGCGGCAGACCCGCGTGGGCTTCGTGCTGCTGGAGCACTTCTCGCTGCCGGCCTTCACCCAGGCCCTGGACACCCTGGTCACCGCCAACCTGCTGCGCCCCGGGCTGTTCGCCAGCACCACCCTGGGCCTGGCGGGCGAGGAGGTGACCAGCGACCTGGGCCTGGTGATTCGCCCCGATGCGCTGCTGGGCGCCGTGACGCCGGCGGATTTCGACCTGCTGGTGGTGTGCGGCGGCCACCGCACCGAGCTCAAGGCCGACCCGGCCCTGAGCGCGTTCATCACCGCGGCCGCCAGCCGCGAGGTGACCCTGGCCGGGCTGTGGAACGGCGCCTGGTTCCTGGGCCGCGCCGGGGTGCTGAACGGCTACCGCTGCGTGGTCCACCCCGAGCACCGGCCGGCCCTGGCGGAAATCGCCAAGGTGTCCCACGTGACCAGCGAAGCCTACGTGCTGGACCGCGACCGCCTCACCGCCTCAAGCCCGGCGGGGGCGTTTCAGATGACCCTGGAGTGGATCAAGGGCCTGCACGACAAGGCCCTGATCGAAGGCATCGAGGATATTCTGGCGTTTGGCGAATCCCGCTACCGGCGCCTCAACCCGTCGAAGAACGTCTCGGTGAGCCCGGCGTTGCGCCAGGTCATCGACCTGATGAACGCCAACCTCGAGGAACCGCTGGAGTTCGCCCAGCTGGCGGCCTACGCCGGGCGTTCGCGGCGGCACATCGAGCGGTTGTTCAAGGAGCAACTGGGCACCACGGCCCAGCGTTATTACCTGGAAGTGCGCATCATCGAGGCGCGGCGCCTGTTGCAGCACACCGAGCTGTCGATGGTGGAAGTGCTGGTGGCCTGCGGCTTCGTCTCGCCCAGCCATTTCAGCCGCTGCTACAGCGGCTACTTCGGCTACCGGCCGTCCAAGGAGACCCGGTTCGTCAAATGATCTGTGGGAGCTGGCTTGCCAGCGAGCTTTTCGGGCCTCAACGGCTCGCTGGCAAGCCAGCTCCCACAAGGCCCGCCGCCAACCGCGGCAAACACTCATCGCACGGCACTTCCAACTTCATCGCCAACAAATCATCGGCACGGGTCTTGCCCAGATTGATCGCCACCACCGGCCGCCCGCGTTCGGCCACCGCGCGGCACAGGCGGAACGCCGAATACGCCATCAGCGACGAGCCCACCACCAACAGCCCAGGCGCCGCGCTGGCCAGGGCCATGGCCCGTTCGGCGGTAGGCGCCGCCACGTTTTCGCCAAAAAACACCACGTCGGGCTTGAGCCGCTGGCCATGGCAGTGGGGGCACACTGGCACCTTGAAGCGCGCCTCGAAGCGCGGGTCCAGCAGGGTGTCGCCGTCCGGCGCCTGGGTGGCATCGACGCCGGCCAGGTAGGGGTTCTCGGCCTCCATCACCACCTGCACGGCATCGCGCCGCTGGCGCTGGCCGCAGTCCAGGCACAGCACCCGGTGCAAATTACCGTGCAGCTCCACCACCTCGGTGCTGCCGGCCTGGTCGTGCAGGCCGTCGACGTTCTGGGTGATCAGGCCGCTGATCAACCCGCGCGCCTGCAACGCCGCCAGCGCCTGGTGGGCGACGTTGGCGCGCGCCTGGCGCACCTTCGGCCAGCCGAGCATGGCCCGCGCCCAATAGCGCTGGCGCAGGGCTGCGCCGCTGAGGAATTCCTGGAACATCATCGGCGCGCGGCCGCGGCGCACGCCCTCGCGGTCGCGGTAGTCGGGGATGCCCGAGGGCGTGCTGATGCCTGCACCGGTCAGCACCACGAAGGGCTGGGCGGCCATCAGCGTGCACAGGGTGTCGAAGTCACTCATGGGCAGGCTCCGCAAAAGCAATCAGCATAGCCCCTACGCGGGGCGGTAACGCAAGGCCTCCACCAGCGCCGCCAGCGCCGGCGGCGTCTGGCGGCGTCTGGCGGTGGCCGGGGTAGTACAGGTAGAAGCCTGGGAACAGCGGGCACCAGGCTTGCAACAGGCGCACCAGCCTGCCGCTGGCCAGGTGCTGCTCCACCTGCTCTTCCAGGGCGCAGGCGATGCCCAGGCCATCCACCGCAGCCTGCACCACCAGGCCGTTGTCGTTGAACACCAGCGGGCCATCCACCTTGACCCGCAGCGGCCGCCCCTTGTGCGCGAACTCCCACTGGTACAGGGCCTGGCTGCTGGCCAGGCGGTAGTTGATGCAGCGGTGGGTCGTCAGCGCCTGGGGCGTCTTCGGCGTGCCATGGGCCGCCAGGTAGGCGGGGGCCGCCACCACCGCGCCGCGCAGGTCGGGGCCGATGCGCACCGCCACCATGTCTTTCTCCACCGACTCGCCAAAGCGGATGCCGGCGTCGAAGCGCTGCTCGACGATGTCGGTGAAACGCTCATCCACGTTGATTTCCACGCGGATGTCCGGGTACTGGGCCAGGAAGGCGGGCAGGGCGGGGCTAAGGATCGACACGGCCGCCTGGTGCACGGTGGTGATGCGCACGCTGCCGGCCGGGGTGGCGCGCAGCTCGCCCAGCGCGCCCAGTTCGGTGGCGATGGCGGCGAACGACGGGCGTAGGGTTTTCAGCAGCCGCTCGCCGGCCTCGGTGGGCGCCACGCTGCGCGTGGTGCGGGTCAGCAGGCGCAGCCCCAGGCGGCTTTCCAGGCCACGAATGGCGTGGCTCAGGGCCGAGGGTGACATGCCCAGGCGCCCGGCGGCGCGGGTGAAACTTTGCTCGTCAGCCACGGCGACGAAGGCCGCCAAATCGTTCAGTTCATCACGTTTCATTGCTGCATCCTGCTCACAAGGCCATGCCGATTGTGCTGTCTAGTCGCATTGTCCTCGCACTTTTACCATGGCGGCTCACTGACTGAAAGGACACCACGCAATGAACGGACACGACCCGATCGCCACCACCCGCCTGGGCGCCCACGGCCCGCTGGTGGGCGTGCAAGGCCTGGGCTGCATGGGCATGAGCGAGTTCTACGGGGTCAGCGACCGCGACGAATCCCGGGCCACCCTGGAGCTGGCGCTGGACCGTGGCGTCAGCCTGATCGACACCGCCGACATGTACGGCAGCGGCGACAACGAACGCTTCATTGGCCCGGTCATCCGTGCGCGCCGCGCCGACGTGCTGATCGCCAGCAAGTTCGGCTTCGTGCGCACACCCGGCGAGGGCCTGAATTTCAGCCTCGACAACCGCCCCGAGTACATCCGCCGCGCCATCGATGAAACCTTGCGCCGGCTGAACATCGAGACCCTGGACCTGTACTACATGCACCGCCGGGTCAAGGACGTGCCGCTGGCGGAATCGGTGGGCGCCATGGCCGACCTCGTCACTGCCGGCAAGGTGCGTTACCTGGGCCTGAGCGAGGTCACGGCGCAAGAGTTGCAGGAGGCCCACAGCATTCACCCCATCACCGCGGTGCAAAGCGAATGGTCGCTGTTTGCCCGCGACGTGGAGGCCGAAGTGGTGCCCATGGCGGCGGAACTGGGCATCGCCTTCGTGCCGTACGCGCCACTGGGCCGGGGCATGTTGACTGGCGCTGGGCTGACGGGCGCCGAGGGTGATATTCGTGGCTTGCTGCCGCAGTTTGGCGGCGCGGCCGGTGAGCACAACCGCCAGCTGGCAGCGCAGGTCACGGCCTTGGCCGGGCAGTTGGGGGTAACGGCGGCGCAGGTGGCGCTGGCCTGGGTGCACCAGCGAGCGCAGGTGCATGGGCTGACCGTGGTGCCCATTCCAGGCACCCGCCGCCGGGTGCGGTTGCAGGAAAACCTGGCGGCGCTGACCCTGCGCCTGGACGCCCAGGCGCTGGCCAGCCTGGACGCGCTGGCGGCATCCGTGCAGGGCCAGCGGTTGGTGTAACACATACCCCTGTGGGAGCTGGCTTGCCAGCGAGTTGTTGAGGCCCTAGAAACTCGCTGGCAAGCCAGCTCCCACAAGACAATCAGCGGAGCGGCTTCTTCACTTTCACCGTCGGCCGAAACAACAGGCTCAACAAAAACATCACCGTCCTGAAGTCCAGCAACTTCAACGCCGCCCGCGCCTCCTCGGGGCGCACCTTGGCGATCATCGGCATGGCGCCGAAAATCTTGCCCTTGAGCACCAGCTCGTTGCCGCTGCGCTCGATGGTGCTTACCGCCATCAGCTCACTGTTATCGCTGCCAAAAATCTTCATGGTCAGTTCCTCGTCACTCGCTCGAAATCCATGCCCAGGTCATCGAACATCTTGATGGCCGTGCCACGCCCTGCGCCGAACACACCGCCGCCGGGGTGCATGAACGGCCCCACCAGGTACAGGTTGTCCAGCCCCGGCACGCTCAGGCGGCCCAGGTCGGGCGTGGGGCGGTGGGCGAAGTTCTGGTAGAAGTAGGGCGCCACGCCGTGCACGTCGCCCTTGACCATGGAATTGGGCGAGCTGCGCTCAAGGTCCAGCGGCGAGCACACGGTGCGGGCAATGATGTTGTCGGGCGTCAGGTTCTTCACGAACTTGCGGTAGGCCGCAAGGCTCAGGTCGCCGAACTCTTCCTTGTACTCGTCCCAGCGCGCCGCGCCGCCGTCGGCCAGGTTGTAGGGGGCGAAGGTCATGCCGTGGAACATGCCCTTGCCGGCGGGCACGCGGGTGGGGTCGTTGATGCTCTCGTCGCCGCCGGCCACCAGCCTGCGTTTGGACACGCGGCCGCGGCGCAGCTCGTCGAAGTCGTCGAGCATGTCGCCCAGGCGGTCGCTGCTCATCATGGTCAGCATGGTCGCCCGGCCGACGTCGGGGCCGGCGTGGAATTCGGCTTTGTTGTGCAGGTCGTAGTGGCTGACAAACAGGCTGAACGGCGCCAGGCTGGCGCGTTCGGCGCGTTGCACCACGCCGGCGTCCAGGCCTTCGACGAAGCGGCTGATGACGTGGGGGTGCAGGGCGCCGATCACCGCGTCGCGGGCCAGGATGCGTTCGCCATCGCTCAGTTCCACGCCGGCGGCGCGGCCGTCGCTGACGATCACCTTGCGCACCTCGCTGTTGACCCGGATCTCGCCGCCGTAGTGTTCGATGCAGCGCGCCAGCGCCTCCGACAGCTTGCCGCTGCCGCCCACCGGCTGCGACACGCCGTGGCTGTGCATGATGCCGACGAAGGCGTACACGCCCATGCCGGTGCCCAGCTCGTCGGGCATCTGCAGGTTCTCGGCGATCACCCGCAGCAGGTGGATCTTGACCTTATCGTGCTCGAACAGGTGGTCGATGATGTCCAGGGTGCTGCGCTGCATGGCGTCGAACAGCTCGCGGCCTTCCAGGCTCTGGTCGAGCATGGCGACCATGGCGCCCATGGGCAGCGGCGGCGAGTAGAAGCCGGAGAGGAACATGGGCAGCAGGCCCATGGCTTTCAGCGCCAGGCGCCGGTAGGTCTCGGCATCGCGCGGCGACACGCTGGCGATCGACTCGCAGGCCTTGTCCAGGTCGCGGTAGGTGATCAGCGCGCTGCCGTCTTCAAAGACCGTGGCGTGGGGAATGTCGGAGTAGTTGTATTTCAGCCCGAAGTGCTTGAACAGGCCCAGTTCGTCCTGGGTGATCATGGGGTTGCCCTGGATCATGATGTGCACGCTTGAGTGCTCGTCATGCCAGAAACCGGGCGTGTTAAGCTGGCGCGTCGACACGCCACCGCCCACGTAGTCCTTGCGCTCCAGCACCAGGACCTTCTTGCCGGCCTTGGCCAGGTAGGCCGCGGCCACCAGCCCGTTGTGCCCGCCGCCGATGGCGACGACATCGTAGTGATTCATGTGGACCTTCCGCGTCATTGTTGTTCTTGTCAGTCAGCTCATTGGCTGTGGGGGCGATGATGGGGCAGGCGTGCAGCGCGCGGAAGATCGCACTTTTATGTGGGTGGGTTACCTGAATGTGCGTACCCCCCAGCCAATAACAAGGAATACCCCGTGAACGACGACGCCCAACGCCAGGCCCTGGACCAACTGCGCGCCCGCGTGCAGCACAACGGCAACGACCCCCAGGGCCCCATCCGCGAAACCCTGGCGCGCCTGGGCGACCGCTGGAGCCCGCTGCTGTTGCTGATACTGCGCCACGGCATGCTGCGCTTCACCGAACTGCAGCGCGAGGTCAACGCCATGGCCGACAGCGAGCTGTCCCAGCGCATTCTCACCCTGAAACTGCGCGCGCTGGAGCGCGACGGCATGCTGCAGCGCACCGTGATCCCGACCATTCCGCCGCAGGTGGAATACCGCCTGACGCCGCTGGGAATGGAACTGGTGGCGCGGTTGGAAGGGTTGGTGGGGTGGCTGGAGCAGCAGGCGCCGACGATCGAGGCGGCGCGGGTGGCGTACGATCAAGCCTGACCCGTGGCAACGGCTACGCTTGTGGTTGGACCATTTTGCGTCGAGGCACCTGATGAAACAGCCATCCGCCGACCACCCCATCACCGTCAGCCCCGTGGGCGGCACGCTGGAGGTGCAGTTCCACGGCACCACCATTGCCCGCACCTCCCGCGCGCTGACGCTCAAGGAGGCGCATTACCCGCCGGTGTATTACCTGCCGCGCGCGGATATCGTCGCCAGGCACTTCCAGCGCACGGCGCATTCCAGTTATTGCCCGTACAAGGGCCAGGCCAGTTATTTCAGCCTGGTGGCGGGCGATCAGGTCAGCGAGAACGCGGTGTGGAGCTATGAAAAACCCTACCCGGCGGTGGCCGGTATCGAGGGCTACGTGGCGTTCTACCCCGACCGCGTAACGTTCACCACAACCCCGTAGCAGCTGCCGCCAGGCTGCGTCCAGCGGTGTACCAGGAAAGGAGGGGGCGCCGGTGACGCGGCCTGCGGCCGCTGCTACGGGGGTAATGGTCAGGATTTGGCGGCTATGCCGTGGGCTTTTGTAGGACGCTTCTGAAATAATACCCCGTGCGGATTCTGCGCTTGTTCCGGTTCCAGGGCTGCCATTACCCTCCGTTCGCCGCTGCCATTGCAGTGGTCGGGTTTTAGCAGACCTGGAGGAAATCAACGAACAAGCGCCGGTTCACGGCCAGCTGACGCATCTTGTGTGTCCGATGGTCCGCCACTATGGCGGCTGTGTGCGGGGCATCTTCGGATGCGCCGGGTTCGTTGGTTTCCTCGGTCTGCTAACCCGCGTACAGCCGCCACCCACCGTTTAGCAGCGGCGGGTGTGGGCAACCACATGGAAGCCAAAGATGGACAATTTGACCCTCGATACCCCACGCACCACCCACAACCACCCCTTCGGCATCCGCGACAGCGACGACCAGCCGCTGTTCTGCATCCCCGAAGGCGCCAGGGCCGAAGACGCCTTGGCCCACGCCTCGCTGCTGCTCAAGGGCGCCTACGAAACCACCTACGAACTGACTGACATCGGCCTTGGCCATTCCGGCCTGCTGTGGTCGGTGCTGCACCTGGTGGAAAGCGCCAAGGCGCTGGTGGACGCGGTGGTGGCCCAGCCGCACCCCACGGCTCACACCTGACCGTAGCCGCTGCCGCCAGGCTGCGCCGGCCCTGTGCCCCGCTGGCAATCTTCAGGGTTCACACCGGCCAGCGCAGCCTTCGGCAGCGGCTACGCGCCAGGCGCATGGAACCTGTACGAGGTAACCCCATCGCGGCCAAGGCCGGCTCCTACCACGGTTGGGGTAGGAGCCGGCCTTGGCCGCGATACAGGCGACGCCGAGCCCTGGCCATTAACCGCGCTTGGGCAACTTCCAGCTAGGCCGAATGAAGTGGCAGGTATACCCGTTCGGAATACGCTCCAGGTAATCCTGATGCTCCGGCTCCGCCTCCCAAAAAGGCCCCGCCGGCTCGATCTCGGTCACCACGCGCCCCGGCCACAACCCTGAAGCGTTCACATCGGCCTCGGTGTCTTCGGCAATGTCACGCTGCTGCTCGTTCAGGTAATAGATCGCCGAACGGTAGCTGGGCCCGCGGTCATTGCCCTGGCGGTTGGGGGTGGTGGGGTCGTGGATCTGGAAGAAGAATTCGAGAATCTGCCGGTAGCTGATGCGCGCCGGGTCGAAGACGATCTCGATGGCTTCGGCGTGGTCGCCGTGGTTGCGGTACGTGGCATTGGGTACGTCGCCGCCGGTGTAGCCCACGCGCGTGGCGAGCACGCCGGGGTAGCGGCGCAGCAGGTCCTGCATGCCCCAGAAGCAGCCGCCGGCGAGAATCGCGGTTTCGGTTTGGGTGGTCATGGTGCGGTCCTTCCCCTCGGAATGAGTCAGAAGGGCAGCATACGCCATCGTAGCCGCTGCCGCAGGCTACAGATCAGGCCAGGCTCGCCGCCGTCTCGATAACCAGATTGCGCAACCACGCCAACCCTGGGTCATGCTGCTGGTACTTGTTCCACTGCAGGCTGATGGTCATCTGCGGCGCCGCCCACGGCGTGGGCAGGATGCGCAGCGGCAGGTACTGCGCCCAGCGCTGGGCCAGGCGCTTGTGCATGGTGGCGATGCGCGGGGTGCCGATCAGGTAGGGCGGCACGCTGTTGAAGGTGTGGGTGGTGACTTCCACCTTGCGCTCGAAGCCGAAGCTGCGCAAAAACCAGTCGTCCACCGTGGGCGCACGGTGTTCGGTGCCGAAGCGCACCAGCACGTGGCCGTTGTGCTTGTAGTCGTCGAAGGTCAGCGCCTGCGGGCCATGGTCGCGGCACACCACGCAGACGAATTCGTCGCTGAACAGCGCCGTCGAAGGGTGTTGTTCGAGGATGTGGGTGTCGGGCAGCAGCAGGAAGTCCACGTGCCCGCGTTCAATCTCAAGCGACGCATCGTCGGTGGGCGAGAACAGCTCGATGGCGCACTGCGGGGCAATGGCATTCAAGCGCCGGCTGACCTCGGGCATCAGCACCATGCCCACGTAGTCGGAGGCCATCAGGGTAAACGTGCGGCTCGACAGCTGCGGCTGGAACTGGCTGCGGTTTTCCAGGGTGGCGCGCATCTGTATCAGCAGGTCGCGCACCGGCTGCGCCAGGGTTTCGCCCATGGGCGTGCGCACCATCTTGCGGCCTATCTGCACCAGCAGGTCGTCGTCGAAATAGCTGCGCAGGCGGGCCAGGGCGGCGCTGGTGGCAGGCTGGCTGAGGTGCAGGCGCTCGCCGGCACGGGTGATGTTCTGCTCGGCCAGCAGCACGTCCAGCACCACCAGCAGGTTCAAGTCCAAACCATGGAAACGCATGGTCGTTGCTCCGTTTTTCTTATGATTGTGGGCACAGGCATTTGTTGCCGTTATACCTGCGCCGGGGTTATTCGTCGAGCCCATGGCAGGCATGCCCAAGCCGAATTTCCGCAGGCGTGCGGGGCTTCTTATAGTGATTGGCCTCACTGGCAATCATAAGGAAACCGCATGCGCCTCTTGGGAAAAACCGCCATTGTCACCGGAATCGGCAGCGGCATCGGCCAGTGCTGCGCGCTGATGTTCGCCCGCCAGGGCGCGCGCGTCGTCGGCGCCGAACTGGACCCGGCCGCCGCCCGCCACACCGTGGCCCTGGCCGCAGCCGAGGGGCTGCACATCGACAGCCTCGACCCCTGCGACCTCACCGCCCCGGCCCAGGCCGCCGCCCTGGTGGAGTTCGCCTGCGGGCTGCACGCAGGCTTCGACATTGTGGTGAACGCCGCAGCCTTCGGCGCCTTCGCCTGGATCGAAGACATGGACTACCAGCAGCACTGGCGCAAGACCCTCACCGGCGAGCTGGACCTGGTGTTCCTGCTGTGCCAGGCCGCCTGGCCAGTGCTGAAGGCCCGCGGCGGCGGTTCGATCATCAACTTCGCCTCGGCCAACGCCTGGATGAGCCTCAAGGGCTCACCCGCCCTGGCCCATTGCGCGGGCAAGGGCGGGGTGCTGGCCATGACCCGGCAACTGGCCATGGAGGGCGGGCCCCACGGGATTCGCGCCAACAGCATTTCACCGGGGTTGATCGAGACCAGTGCCACCCGCGCGCATTTGGCCGCAGACCCGGGGTTTCGCCAGGCGGCGCTGGACCATCAGTTGCTGCCACAGCGTATCGGCCGGCCGGAAGACATCGGTTGGGCGGCGGTGTATCTGGCCAGCGATGAATCCGCCTGGGTGACGGCGACAGATCTGCGCATAGACGCTGGCGCGACGGCCTGTTGAATAACCCTCCCACCGCGGCGCCTGCATCGCGGCCAAGGCCGGCTCCTACGCCGGGTGTGGTAGGAGCCGACCTTGGTCGCGAAGCAGGCACCGCGATCAAGCATCCACCCCACAAATGCCTCGCATCCAAACAAACAATTTCCGGCATACCCGGCCGCTGTTTAAGGTAACCCCAACGCTGCACACAATAAGAACAAACCGGAGATACCCCCATGTCGCTTCCCCTGAATACCCCCCACACCTGACCCCCTTTCGCCGTTTGCACAGGCATGCGCCGGGCTTCCCCGTGCGTGGCCGTCCAGAAGAATCGTTGCATGAGGAACGCTTGATGAGCGACATCGCAAAAGTGCTGATCGTAGGCGCAGGCATTGGTGGGCTGAGCGCCGCCATTGCCCTGCGCAACGCCGGGGTGGAGGTTGATATCGTCGAGATCAGCCCCCAGGCCAAGGTCTACCACGTGGGCATCGTGGTGCAGGCCAACTGCATCCGGGCCATGGCCCAGCTGGGCATCGCCGACGCCGCCGTGGCCGCCGGTTTCCCCTACAAGGGCCTGCGCATCTGCAACCAGCAGGGCCAGGTGAAGGCCGAACTCAGCGGCGCGCAGCTGGCCGGCAAGCAGTACCCGGCCAACCTCGGCCTGACCCGCCCGGCGTTGCACCAAGTGCTGCTGGACGCGGTGGCCGCCAGCGGTGCCAGCCTGCGCCTGGGCCTGACCTTCAGTGATATCGAACAGAGCGCCGACAAGGTGGCGGTGCGCTTCACCGACGGCAGCAGCGGCGAGTACGACCTGCTGGTGGGCGCCGACGGCGTGTATTCGAAAGTACGCACCACGGTGTTCGGCGAACAGTACAAACCGCGCTTCACCGGCCAGGGCGTGTGGCGCTACAACCTGCCGCGGCCCAAGGACTTGTTGTGGTCGCACATGTTCGAAGGCAAGCCGGGCGGCAAGGCCGGCTACACGCCGCTGACCGAAGACAGCCTGTACGTGCTGTCGGTGTTCGAGGAACCGGGCAACCCGTTCTTCGCCCCTGACACCCTGGCCGCCGAGTTCCGCAAGCGCCTGGAAGGCTACGGCGGCCTGGTGCCCGAGCTGCGCGAGCAGATCACCGACGACAGCCAGGTGGTGTACCGCCCGCTGGAGGCGCTGCTGATGCCCGCGCCCTGGTACCGCGGCCGAGTGCTGCTGATTGGCGACGCCGCCCACGCCACCACCCCGCACATGGGCCAGGGCGCCGCCCAGGCGGTGGAAGATGCGGTGGTGCTGGGCGAACTGTGCGGCCTGCCGCGGCTGAGCCTGGCCGAGGTGCTGGAGCGCTTCATGGCACGGCGTTTCGAGCGCTGCAAGTTCATCAACGAAGGCTCGGTGCAGATCGGCGAATGGGAACAACGGCCCAGTGCCGACGCCGACTTCACCGGCCTGATGGCGCAGATGATCAACGTCGTTGCCCAACCTATCTGACCAAGGTGCCCTGCATGAAACCCAACCCGCTCAAAGGCTGGCAGGTCGACCGCGACGCCATCGGCTTCATCGGCCACGACCTGCAACGCCCCGAATGCATCATCGCCCAGCCCGACGGCAGCCTGTGGGCCGCCGACGCCCGCGGCGGGGTGATGCACATTGCCGTCAACGGCGAGCAGACCCTGCTGGCGCCCAAGCAGCCCGCGCCGCAGCAGGCCTCGTTCGAGTCGCGCTACGTGCAGTCCCAGGGTGCCTCGCTGCCCAACGGCCTGGCGCTGACTGCGCAGGGCGACTTCATCATCTGCAACTGGGGCCTGGACCGCATCGAGCAGCTCGACCGCCAGGGCAACATCAAGGTGCTGTTCGACCAGCTGGACGGCAAGCCCCTGGGCAAGACCAACTTCCCGCTGCGCGATAGCAAGGGCCGTATCTGGTTCACCGTGACCACCACGATGCAGCCCTGGACCGACTCGATCAATTCCGGCGTGCTGGACGGCTACATCGGCGTGATCGACGACAACGGCATGCGCATCGTCGCCGAGGGTTTTGGCGGCACCAACGAGATCCGCTTCGACGACAACGAAGAGTGGCTGTACGTGGTGGAAAGCAACGTGCGCCGCATCTCGCGGCTGCGCCTGAACGCCGATGGCTCGCTCAGCGACCGCGAGGTGTTCGGCCCGGCCGAGCTGGAAGGCTTCCCCGACGGCTTTGCCTTCGACAGCTACGGCAACCTGTGGGTGACCCTGGTGATGACCGACAAGCTCATTGTCCTGACCCCGGACGGCGAGGTGCTGACCCTGCTGGACGACAGCAACCCGGCCGCCACCGCCGAGCTCAACCGCCACTACCACGCCAAGACCCTGACCCCGCAGATCATGCAGGCGGCCCACGGCACCCTGGCGCCGTGGCTGGCCAGCCTGACCTTCGGCGGGGCGGATCTGAAGACCGTGTACCTGGGCAGCCTGCAGGGCACGCGCATCCCGTTTTTCCAGGCCCCGGTGGCCGGCCAGGCGTTGATCCACTGGCGCTGAATTCGATTAGAACAACAAGGAACCGACCATGATTCGTTATCTCAAGCAAGGCAAGCCGGCCCAGCAGAAGGCCGAACTCAACGCCCAGGTGCGCGACACCGTGGAGCAGATCATCCAGGCCATCGAACAGCGCGGCGAAGCGGCGGTGCGTGAGTATTCCGAGAAGTTTGACCGCTGGAACCCCACCAGCCTGCGTTTGAGCGCCGAGGAAATTCAGGGCTGCATCGACAGCCTGTCGCCCCAGGCCATCGCCGACATCAAGTTCGCCCAGGCGCAGATCCGCCGCTTCGCGCAGATCCAGCTGCTGTCGATGCGCGACGTGGAAGTGGAGACCCTGCCTGGCGTGGTGCTGGGCCACAAGAACATCCCGGTGAACTCGGTGGGTTGCTACATTCCCGGCGGCAAGTACCCGCTGCTGGCCTCGGCGCACATGAGCGTGCTGACCGCCAAGGTGGCCGGGGTGAAGCGCGTGATTGCCTGCGCGCCGCCGTTCGACGGCAAACCGTCGCCGGAGATCATCGCCGCCATGGCCCTGGCCGGCGCCGATGAGATCTACGTGATGGGCGGTGTGCAGGGCGTGGCCGCCATGGCCCTGGGCACTGAACACATTGCCCCGGTGGACATGATCGTCGGCCCCGGCAACGCCTACGTGGCCGAAGCCAAGCGCCAGCTGTACGGCCGCGTGGGCATCGACCTGTTCGCTGGCCCCACCGAAACCATGGTGATCTGCGACGACACGGTGGACGCCGAACTGGTGGCCGTCGACCTGCTGGGCCAGGCCGAGCACGGCCCGACCTCGCCAGCGTTCTGCGTCACCACCAGCACGCGCATCGCCGAAGAACTGCCGGCGGCCATCGAGAAAGTGCTGGCGCGCCTCGACACCGCGCCAATTGCCAGCGTGGCCTGGCGCGACTATGGCGAGATCATCCTCTGTGACACCGACGAGGAAATGCTCGCCGAATCCGAGCGCATCTGCTCCGAGCACGTGCAGGTGATGACCCGCGACCCGGACTGGTTCCTGGCGCGCATGACCAACTACGGCGGGCTGTTCCTGGGCCATCGCACCAATGTGTCCTACGGCGACAAGGTGATCGGCACCAACCACACCCTGCCGACCATGGGCGCCGGGCGCTACACCGGCGGGCTGTGGGTGGGCAAGTTCATCAAGACCCACACCTACCAGCGCGTGCTCACCGATGAGGCCAGCGTGGCCATCGGCGAGGTGTGCTCGCGGCTGTGCGCCCTGGAGCATTTCTCCGGGCACAAGGAACAGGCCGACATTCGTGTGCGCCGCCTGAAGCAGGCCTTGTGATGCAGGCCCTGGAAGGCAAGGTGGCGGTGGTCACTGGCGCCACCGGCGGACTGGGCGGGGCGATCTGCGCCGCCCTGGCCCAGGCCGGCGCGCGGGTGGTGGCCGGCTACAACCGCAGCGCCGAGGCGGCCCAGGCGCTGGTCGCCGCGCTGCCCGGCGGCGACCACCTGGCGGTGGCCGCGCCGGTCACCGACAGCGCTGCGTTACACGCCCTGGCAGCCACGGTGCAAGCGCACTACGGCCGCTGCGACCTGCTGGTGAACTGCGCCGGCACCACGCGCTTCGTTGCCCATGCCGACCTCGACGGCCTGGACGACGGGCTGATCGACAGCATCCTGGCCACCAACGTGCGCGGCCCCATTGCCTGCGTACGCGCCCTGGCGCCGCTGCTCAAGGCCAGCGGTGACGGCCTGGTGGTGAACATCAGCTCCATCGCCGCGCGCACGGCCATGGGCAGCAACATCGCCTACTGCGCGTCGAAGGCGGCGGTGGACAACCTTACCCAATCCCTGGCCCGCGCCCTGGCGCCCCAGGTGCGGGTGGTGTCGGTGGCGCCGGGGCTGGCCGACACCGAGTTCGTCCAGGGCCTGGCCCAGGACTGGCGCGACGAGCAGGCCGCGCGCACGCCCCTGGGGCGCCTGGCGCTGCCCGCCGAAGTGGCGCGCGCGGTGCTGGCCCTGGCCACGCAACTGACCTTTACCACTGGCGCCGTCATCCCTGTGGATGGCGGCCGGCCGCTGAGCTGAGGAGGGCGCCCATGTTCGCGATCAAACCGCACCACGGCGGCATCAGCGTGCCCAGCCTGGACGAGTCGATTGACTGGTACCGGCACATGCTCGGCTTCGAGCTGGAAAGCCGCGCCTTCATCGAGCAGATTCCGGCGCATATCGCGTTCATTCGCAGCGGCGACTACCGCCTCGAACTGTTCCAACTGGCGCAGGCCAAGCCCTTGCCGGCCGAGCGCCGCGAGCCGCACCTGGACCTGCAGACCCACGGCCACAAGCACCTGTGCTTCGCCGTGCAGGACGCCCCGGCCGCCTTCGCCGCGCTGCGCGCCAAGGGCGCCGACATCGTCTTCGAGAACGTCATCGACGGCACGCCCATGGGCTTCCTGCGTGACAACAGCGGCAACCTGCTGGAACTCATCCAATACCCGGCCCTGTGGGCCGACCAAGGAGCACCCCTATGAAACTGGCCACCCTCAAGGACGGCAGCCGCGACGGCCGCCTGGTCGTGGTATCCCGTGACCTGCGCCGCGCCGTGCTGGCGTCGGGCATCGCCGCCACGCTGCAGGCCGCCATCGAAGACTGGGCCCGCTGCGAGCCACTGCTGCAGCAATTATCGGCGGCGCTGAACGGCGGCCGCGCCACCCAGGCGTTCGATTTCGAGCCGCGCGAGGCCATGGCGCCGCTGCCACGGGCTTACCAATGGGCCGACGCCTCGTCGTTCCTCAACCACGGCATGCTGATGGAGCGTGCGTACAATCTGGACATCAAGAAAGACCCCGGCGTGCCTATTATCTACCAGGGCGCCGGCGATGATTTCCTCGGCGCCTGCGACGACTACCCGGTACCCGGTGAAGAGCATCAGATCGATTTCGAAGGGGAGGTCGCCGTGGTACTCGATGATGTGCCCATGGGCATCCAGCCTGCCCAGGCGGCAGGCCATATCAAGCTGTTGATGCTGCTCAACGACGTGAGCCTGCGCGCGCACCTGTTCAAGGAAGTGAGCATCGGCTTCGGCCCGCTGCGCGCCAAGCCCAGCACCGTGTTTGCGCCGGTGGCGGTCACCCCCGACGAGCTGGGCGCGGCCTGGGACGAGGGGCGGGTGAAGCTGCCCATGCACGTGCAGTGCAACGGCCAGCGTTTCGGCGAGCCCAACGGCACCGAGATGGACTTCAGCTTCCCCGAACTGGTGATGCACCTGGCCCGCACGCGCAAGCTGGGCGCCGGCACGGTGCTGGGCTCGGGCACCTTCTCCAACCGCGACTACAACGTCACCGGCTCTGCGTGCCTGGCCGAGCGCCGGGCGGTGGAGACCATCGAACAAGGCGAGGCGAAGACGCCGTTCTTGAAGTTCGGCGACCGCCTGCGCTTCGAGATCTTCGGCCTGGACGGCGCTAGCGTGTTCGGCGCCATCGACCACCGCTTCGTACCGGCGCAGGTGTGACCATGCACATACTCATCACCGGCGCCAACGGCTTCGTCGGCGCCACCCTGGTGCAACGGCTGCTGGCCGACCCGGCGGCGTTGCCGGGCTGGAGCCAACTGACCCTGCTGGACCTGACGTTCGATACGCCGATTCACGACCCACGGGTGCGTTCGCTGGCAGGCAGCATTGACGACAGCCGCCTGTTGGCCGACGCCCTGGAAACCCCGGTGGACGTGGCGTTTCACCTGGCCAGCGTGCCCGGTGGCCTGGCCGAGCGTGATTACGCGCTAGGCCGCCGCGTGAACCTGGACGCCACCCTGGCCTTGCTGGAAGGGTTGAAAGCCCAAGCCACGCCGGCGCGGGTGGTGTTCGCCAGCACCATCGCCGTCTACGGGTCGCCGTTGCTTGAGACGGTGGACGACCACACGCCGCTGCGCCCGCAGCTGAGCTATGCCACGCAAAAACTGATGGGTGAACTGCTGATCGACGATTTCAGCCGCCGTGGCTGGATCGACGGTATCAGCCTGCGCCTGCCCGGCATCGTCGCCCGGCCGCCAGCGCCCTCGGGGCTGCTGTCCGCGTTCATGAGCGAGGTGTTCTGGAAACTCAAGGCTGGCCAGCCGTTCGTGTGCCCGGTGTCGCCGGGTGCGCAGGCCTGGTGGATGTCGGCGGCGCGCTGCGTCGACAACCTGCTGCATGCGGCGCGCGTGCCGGCGGCTGCGTTGCAGGCGCGGCGGGTGTTTGCCTTGCCGGTGCTGCATTTGAGCCTGTTGCAGTTGATTGATGGGTTGTGCCAGCGTTTCGGCGAGGACCGCCGGGCGTTGGTCAGCTACGAACCCAATGAAGCCCTGGAAGCGAACTTCGGCCGCTACCCGCCGTTGCACGCCGAAGCGGCCGAGGCGCTGGGCCTGCGCCATGACGGCACTTTGGAGGAATTGATCAACAACACTTTGGCGTGACCCGTGGGAGCTGGCTTGCCAGCGAGTTGTTGGCGCCCCCAAAAGCTCGCTGGCAAGCCAGCTCCCACATCAAGCGATACAACGCGTGCCCATTACTCTAAATAATAACAATCCGGAGAGGCCATGAACGCTCCCAGCCGTGTCACCCAGTCCAAGGCGACGTTCGCCACGTACCTGCTGTTGCTGATCAACTGCCTGTCGCCCATGGCAGCCATTGTCGTGGCGCCCAGCCTGCCGCAGATGCAGGCACACTTCGCCGCGGTGCCCAACGTCGAATTCCTCATCCCGGTGGCGCTGACCATTCCCGGGCTGCTGGTGGCCCTGCTCAGCCCGGTGGTCGGCATCCTCGCCGACCGCTACGGGCGCAAGCGCCTGCTGGTGGCGTCCATCGTCGGCTACGGCATCTTCGGCCTGCTGCCGATGTTCCTCGACTCGCTGTACGCCATCATCGTCAGCCGCGTGGCCCTGGGCTGCGTGGAATCGGTGGTGGTGACGGTCAGCACCATGCTCATCGGCGACTACTACAGCGGCGCCCAGCGGCAGAAGTACCTGGCCCTGCAGACCACTTTCGCCTCGTCCTCGGCCATCCTGTTCTTCATGGTCGGCGGCGCCCTGGGCGAGATCGGCTGGCGCGCGCCCTATGTGGTGTACGCCGTGCCGCTGCTGCTGGCGCTGGTGAGCAAGGCGCTGCTGTGGGAACCCAAGGCCGCGGCCATGGCCGACGCCGAGGAGCGCGGGCCGCTGGTGCGTTTCCGGCCGCTGGTGCTGCTGGGCATCTGCGTGGTCACCTTCATTGGCGCGGTGATGTTCATGATTCTGCAAATCCAGATGGCCTACCTGCTGGGCGACATCGGCGAGCACTCGCCGCAGACTGCAGGCCTGGTGGCCTCGGCCTGCAGCGTGATGATCGTGCTCGGCACCCTCAGCGTGCACATGCTCGCCCGGCTGGGGCTGCGCACCCCGCACTGCCTGGCGCTGGCGTTCGGCCTGATTGCCGCCAGCTTCATCGCCATCCCGGCCATGCACACCTGGCAGGGCATCATGGCCGTGGCCCTGGTCAACGGCCTGGGCTGCGGCCTGATGCTGCCCACCCTGGCCATCTGGAACATGCGCGAACTGCCCTGGCAGCGCCGCGGCCTGGGCACCGGCATGTGGTACGGCAGCTACTGCCTGGGCATGTTCTTCAGCCCCTTGCTGGTGGTGGCAGTCAGCAAGGCCAGCGGCAGCCTGGCCACCACCGTCAGCTGGGCCGGCGGCCTGTGCGTGCTGGTGGTGCTGGCGGCGCTGGGCGCCAGCCTGGTGAAGCGCCGGGCCCAACGCGACCTGCAACTGGCCGCGGTCAACCTCGAAGACGCCTGACCCGTTGAACCCTTGCTACACCCCCGGCGCGCGTGCGCGCCGGGGCGGACAGCCTCATCCTGAAAACAACAAAAAGAGACCGAACATGAGCAATCGAGCGGCGTTTGGCTGTGCCCTGATCATCACCCTGGCAGGCCCGGTAATGGCCGAAGAGCCTGCACCTGTACAAGGCCCGGTGGCCGATACCATGGCCACTGAATACCCCAACCAGAAGATCGGCCCGCGGGTGCTCAACGTCGAGAACAACGTGCCGGCGTCCAGTGGCAAGCTGCTGGAAGAGCAGGGCAAGTGGCTGAACGACCACGGCATCAGCCCGCACCTGTCGATGACCGAAATCTACCTGCGCAACCCCAGCGCGGGGCTGAGCACTGGCAACCACGAGGCGCTGACCATCTTCGCCATCGGCGGCGACTTCAACCTCGACAAGCTGGTGGGCATTCCTGGCGGCACGGTTCACTTCGAGCAACTGTACGTGCCCTGGACCAGCAACCTGGCCTACGGCACCCAGGTCGGCGACGTCATCGCCGGCAAGCCGGGGCCGTACATTCCGCGGGTCAGCCACCTGAGCCTGTTCACCTACGAGCAGAAACTGCTGGGTGACAAGCTGGCCATCGAGGTGGGCAAGAGCAACGCCGGCAACTACTTCGCGCTGCCGCTGTGCAACGTGCCGCTGGGTTGCGTCAACGCCATTTTGCAGGACACTGCGGGCATCAACCCGCCGCCATACGCCAACTGGGGCGCGCGCATCGGCTACGACCTGACCCCGGCCCTGCGCGCGCAGGTGGGCGCCTGGCGCAGCAACAACGCCTACCCGTTCACCAACGGCTGGGAGCGCACCGGCGGCGACAGCGGCGGCACCCTGAGCACGGTGTACCTGGCCAACCTGGCCTACCGCACCGACTACCACATGGAAGCCTACCCGCAGACCTACGAGATTCTCGGCTTCCACAACAACGGCGAGCAGACCGACCCGTACTACACCGTCAACGGTACCTCCAAGGTGCAGGACAGCACCGCGGCGGCGCGCACCAGCAAGGGCGTCAGCGGCTTCTACCTGGGCGCGAAAAAGACCTTCTGGCGCCAGGACGGCGGCAAGGGCAACGACCTCAATCCCACCGCGCTGACTGCCTTCGCCAGCCTGACCCACACCGTCGACCAGGACACCGCCAACGGCGTCGGCACCCAGGGCAACGCCGGCCTGATCCTGTCGGCGCCGTTCCGCAGCCGGCCGTTCGACAGCTACTCGGTGAACGTCAACTGGGCGCAGCTCACCAGCCGCGAACAGCGCTTCCTCGAGGAAGCCCACGAAGCCTCCGGCGCCGGCAGCTACAGCCCCGGCCGCAACGAATACGGGGTGTCGCTGGACGCCAACTTCGTGCTCACCGACAGCATCGTGGTCAGCCCGTTCGTGCTGCGCACCTGGGGTGCCAGCACCTGGCTCAACCCCTACAGCACCGTCAGCCCGCGTGACGGCTACGCCGCCGGGCTGCTGTTCCACATCCAATTCGACGAACTGCTGGGCCTCAACGCCCATCACTGACCAGGAGCTTTGCCATGACCGAACACCTGCAACCCCGCGTGGCGCTGATCACCGGCGCCGCTGGCGGCCTGGGCCACGCCTTTGCCCTGCGCCTGGCCGCCGCCGGCCTGCACATTGCCGTGGTCGATTGCGTCGACACCGGCCCCACGGTGCGCGCCATCCAGGCCCAGGGCGGCACCGCCCAGGGCTTTCACTGCGACCTGCGCCAACCCGAGCAGATCGCCTACCTGGGCCGCCAGGTGCTGGAGCACTTCGGCCGCTGCGACGTGCTGGTCAACAACGCCGCCTGGATCCCGCTCAAGTCCCTGGACGACACCAGCCTGCTGGACTGGAGCGACTGCCAGGCGGTGACCCTGGACGCGCCGTTCCTGCTCAGCCAGCTGTTCGCCTCGGGCATGCGCGAGCGCGGCTGGGGGCGCATCGTCAACCTGGCGTCGAGCAACACCGGCCGGCCGCAGAAGGGCTTCCTGGCCTACATCGCGGCGAAGATGGGCGTCATCGGCCTGACCCGCGCCCTGGCGGTGGAGCTGGGCGAGCACGGCGTCACCGTCAACGCCATCTCCCCGGGCCTGATCCGCCACCCCGGCAGCGCCGCGGCGTTGCCGGCGCAGCTGTTCGAGCAGGTCCGCGACAGCCAGATGATCAAGCGCAACGGCGTGCCGGAGGATTTGTGCGGGGTGCTGGCGTTCATCGCCTCGGATGACTCCAGCTACATGACCGGCCAGGTCTTCAACCTCGACGGCGGCTTCCTCCTATGAATTGATACCTGTGGGAGCTGGCTTGCCAGCGAGCCTTTAGGGCCTCAACAGCTCGCTGGCAAGCCAGCTCCCACAGATATTCAGTCTGCAGGGGTATCTGGGCTAATGCATCCACGCCATGGATGCATCCCATGCCCACAAACGATTGGTTTCCGTGCGCCGGGCTTCGTACGCTGGCCGGGCAAACGCGTTCTACAAGGACAATAACAATGCACCGCAACTCACGATTCCAGGAGGCCTGACATGGCGATCATCGGCATCGACACCCTGTTGTACGGCGTCGAGGACCTGGCCCGGGCCTCGCAGTTTTTCGACGATTTCGGCCTGGTGCGCCTGAGCGCCAGCGACGACGAAACCGTCTACCGGCTTGACGAGGGCTCGACCATCATCGTCCGCGCCCTGGAGCATCCGTCCATACCGGCCTCGCGCTACGAGGGCTTCGGGGTGAAGGAAACCATTTGGGGCGTGGACAACGCCGACAATTTGCGCCGCCTGGTGGACGACCTGGCCCGTGACCGCGAGGTGCGCCTGGGCGACGACGGCGCCTGGCACTTCCTCAGCGACTGCGGCCAGGCCCTGGGCCTGCGGGTGTTCACGCGCAAGAAGGTGACGTATGCGCCGGACCCGATCAACGCCGCCGGCAACGTCAACCGCCTCAACCAGCACCGCAAGTGGCGCACCCGCGCGCGGCCCAAGACCATCAACCACGTGGTGTTCGCCGTGGACGACTACTGGGCCAGCTTCGCCTTTTTCCGCGACCGCCTGAACTTCCGCCTGTCCGACCACCAGAAGGGCGTGGGCACCTACCTGCGCGCCGACGGCGCCAACGAGCACCACAACACCTTCCTGCTCAACAACAAGGCGCCGGGCGCTGGCGGCGTGCCGCGTTTCCACCACACCTGCTTTGGCGTGGAAGACTTCGACGAGGTGATGGTGGGCTCCAACTACATGACCCGGCGCGGCTGGCAGCACGGCTTCCTCGGCACCGGCCGGCACCGCATTGCCTCGGCGATTTTCTGCTACTTCAACTCGCCCACCGGCGGCGAGGCCGAGTACGGCGCCGACACCGACTACCTGGACGACAACTGGGTGCCACGCGAGTGGGAATTCCGCTTCGGCACGGCGCAGTGGATGGGCAACCCGCCGGCGTTCATGCAGGACGACATCCCCTGGGACGTGACCTTCTACCAGGGCAGCGAACCGGCCATGCGCCGCTGATCACAACAAGGAAAACCACGATGTTCCAGTATTTCGAGACCAATTACGTGTGGAGCCTGGCGGTGGCGGCGGCCATCGAGATGGGCGGCAAGATCGGCGAGATCGAGGCCATGTGCCGGCCACTGGTGGAGGTGGCGCGCCAGGGCGACGACGCCGGCACCCAGGCGTTCCTCAAGGCCTGGGAGGCGGGTGGCGACAACCTGGTGGCCCTGGCCCAGGAGGACAAGGCGTGCGGCCGGCTGTTCAGCGCCGGCGACAAGCTCAACCGCGCCGCCGTGTATTTCATCACCGCCGAGCGCATGCAGGCCCACGGCTACGCGCCGCGCAAGGCGCTGTACGCCAAGTTCCTGCAAACCTTCGCCGAGGGCGCGCGGCTGGCCGGCGAGACGTTGCAACGGGTGGAAATTCCTTACCACGGCGCGCACCTCGCCGGTCTCTATACCCCGGCTGAAGGCGTGCAGGGGCCGGCGCCGTGCCTGGTGATCATCAACGGCCTGGACAGCACCAAGGAGATGGTTTACCGCGCCGGGCTGTTCCCGCAACTGTTGGCCAAGCGCGGCATCGCCAGCGTGTTCCTCGACCAGCCGGGCACCGGCGAGGCGCTGCGCCTGCACGGCATGAACGCCGTGGCCAACACCGAGGTGTGGGCGAGCAAGGTGGTGGATTACCTGCAAGGGCGCGCTGACATCGACCCGCAACGCATCGGCCTGCTGGGCGTGTCCCTGGGCGGTTACTACTGCCCGCGCGCGGTGGCCTTCGAACCGCGTTTTGCCCTGGGCGTGGTGTGGGGCGCCAACCACAATTGGGGCGAGATGCAGAAACGCCGCCTGGCCCGCGAAGGCGAGCGGCCGGTGCCGCATTACTGGGAGCACGTGCGCTGGGTGTGGGGCGCGGCGGACATGGACGAATTCATGGCCATCGCCGAGCAGGTGCACCTCAATGGCGTGATGGAACGCATCCAGGTGCCGTTCCTGGTGACCCACGGCGAGGCCGACCGGCAGATCCCGCTGGAGTATGCGCACCAGTCGTTTGACCAGCTGACTGCCAGCCCGGACCGCGAGCTGAAGATTTTCACCCCGCGCGAGGGCGGCATCCACCACAGCAGCCTGGACAACACCGCCAACGCGGGGGCGTGGATTGCCGATTGGGTGGCGCAGCGGTTGGGTGGGCGCCTGTCCTGACCCCACCGCCAGCGTAGCCGCTGCCGAAGGCTGCGCTGGCCCTATGCCTCGCTGGAGATCCCGGGGGTTCACACCGGCCAGCGCAGCCTGGCGGCAGCGGCTACGGCGCGGAAGGCACGCCATGCTGCCACTGCGCCCAATGCCCGGTAATGTCCTGCACCAGCGCATTGCCCACCCGGTACAGGTTGTCCAGCGCCGGCACGAAGCCGCCTTGGTCGGCGTACTTGAGCAAATTGTCCACCTCGCTGTAGCCCGGGTACGGCCGGTCGAAGTCGGAGCCGGCGCGCAGCACCGCCAGCCGCTGGATGTCCACGCGGCCCAGGCGGCTGGCGCGCAGCAGCGCTTCGTAGGTGGAGTTGTCCTCCTGCTGGGTGGTGCAGTAGGTGCCCTTGTTATCGGTGAGCAACTTGGTCCACGCCTCGGCGCGCTCGCTCAGGCGCGTGCCCGAGTACCAGGTGTTGCCCGCCAGGGTATCGCAACGGGTCACCACCGGCGGCTGGTTGGCCGGGGCGTAGGGGTAGTGCTGGCGCCAGGCCGCCGATTCCTTGCTTTCCCCCAGCACCACGTTCTGCGACAGGGCAAAGGCCTTGGCCTGCAGCGCCGGGTTCAGTTCGAACACTTCGGTCTTGTAGTCCAGCGGCGGCTTCTCGTTCGGGCCCTTGGTGTTGATGCCCAGGTAGCCGGTAGGCCAGTCCTTGGGCACGTCACGCGAATCCAGCTCCCATTGGGTGCCGAACTCCACCAGGTAATGGGCCCAGGCGGCGGTGCCCAGGGTGCCTTCGCGGGGGTTGATGCCGGCAATGCCGGCCACCAGGAAATAGGTCTGGCGCAGGTCGAACTGGCTGGACAGCGTCAGTGCCAGGGTGGACGCGGCGGCGTTGGTCTGGCCCATGCCGGTGGTCATCAGGCACACCTGCTGGCTGTTGCAGTGCACATCGGGGTATTCGGCGGCGAGGCCGGGCACCGACACTTTCTCTGTGAGGTGCAGGCGCTCGATCCAGTTCTGCGCCTCGGGGCCGAACATGGTGATCAGCATCACCTTGGGTTGCAGCGGCGCCGCCACGGCGCCCAGGCTCAGGGTGGCCCCCAGTGCCAGGGTGGCCAGGGGGAACAGGGTATGACGCATGTGAAGTCCTTTTTCAGGTGAAATCAGGCTGGGGGTTGCTGCGGGTGCACCTCATGGTAGGCGCGGTCGAAATATACCAGTGCGTCGGCGTCGGTTTCGCGACGCAGGGCCATCACTTCGCAGAACAGAATGTCGTGGGTGCCCACGCTCAGGGTTTGGCTGATGCGGCAGTCGAAGCTGGCCGCCGCGCCGTCCAGCACCGGCGCACCGCTGACCCAGGTGCTCCAGGCGCCGGCGGCGAAGCGTTCGCTCATGGCGGTCTTGCCGCCGAACAGGTTCGACAGCTCGCGCTGGTCGCTGCCCAGGGTGTTCACGCACAGCACGCCGTTGGCGCTGAACACCGGGTGCACCGAGGCGCTGCGGTTCAGGCACACCAGCAGGGTGGGCGGGTTGTCGGTGACGCTGCACACCGCGGTGGCGGTGAACCCGGCGCGGCCCTGGGGGCCATCGCTGGTGATGACGTTGACCGCGGCGGCGAGGCCGGCCATGGCGTGGCGGAAGTCCTGGGCAGCGACGTGGGGGGCGACGATTTCGGACATGAGCATGATGGGCACTCCAGTCAGGCTTGTTCAGCCAGGTAATCGAGCAAAACGCGGTTGAACGTGGTGCTGTCGCTGACGCTGGAGGCGTGGCCGCCATAGTCCAGCAGGCACAGCCGGCCGTTGGGCAAACCTTGGGCCAGGTGCTGCGAGCGTTGCCAGGGCACCAGCATGTCGTCGCGGTTGGCGATCAACAGGGTGGGCACGGCGATATCGCCCAGGTGCGCTTCGACGTTGAACGCCTGCAGCGCGGCGATGCGCTTGAGCAGGTTGGCGGGTTCGGGAAAGTGCGCCAGGGCGTGGGCGTCGTCCTCGGCCAGTTGCGCGCTGTTGGCGGCGATCCAGTCGGCGGGGTACAGGAACAGCGCCTGGGCCTGCACGTAGGCGGCCGGGCCGCTGTGGTTCAACAGGTTCTTGCGCACCGCAAAGCAGCGCGCGCTGTGGGGGTTCGGGCTGCTCCAGGCGTTGATCAGCACCTGGCTTTGCAACAGCCCGGGGCGTTGCAGCGCCAGTTCCAGGCCCACCAGGCCGCCCAGGGCGTGGCCGATGAAGTGGCAGCGCTGCACGTCCAGTTCGTCCAGCAGCGCCAGCAACTCGGCAGCCATGGTGGCGATGCTGTAGCCCTCGGGCAGCGTGGCCGGGCTACGGCCGCTGCCGGCGTGGTCGTACACCAGCACCCGGTAGGCCTCGGTGAGCACCGGCAGTTGCGGCGCCCAGAAGCGCGCGGAGCCGCCCAGGCCCGAGCTGAGCACCAGGGTAGGAGCGTGCGGGTCGGTGCGGCCAAGCAGTTCGTGGTACATGGGCGCTCCTCAGCCGACGTGGGCGATGCTGGCGATTTCAATCAGGGCGTCGGGCTTCACCAGGCCGCACTGGATGCAATAACGCGCTGGCTTCTCGCCGGCGAAGTACTCGGCGTACACGGCGTTGATGGCGGCGTAGTCGGCCCAGTCGCGCAGCATGATCATGTTGAAGGTGACGTCGTCCAGCGTGCCGCCGGCGGTCTCCACCACGCCCTTGATGGTCTCCAGCACATGGCGGGTCTGGGCGGCGGCGTCGCCCACGTGCACCACGTTGTTGTCCTTGTCGAAGGGCAGGGTGCCGGACACGTAGAGGATGCCGTCGGCCAGCGAGCCGGGCACGAAGGGGGCGATGGGCACGCCGGTGCCGGCGGGGATAATGGCTTTCTTGCTCATGCTCGGGCTCCTCAAGCGGTGGCGAAGGTGCTGCAGAAGGCGTCGACGCTGGACACCCAGCCAAAGAACGTCTCGATGTTGAACAGCGCCGCCTGCTGGGCGAACGCCGGGCCGGCCTGGTGGGTGGCGTCGGCCAGCACCACGCCGAAGTATTCGAGGAAGAAGCCGTCGCGCAGGGTCGACTCCACGCAGACGTTGGTGGCAATGCCGGTGAACACCAGGTTGCGGATGCCGCGGCTGCGCATCAGGCTGTCGAAGTTGGTGTTGAAGAAGCCGCTGTAGCGGGTCTTGGGCACCAGGATGTCGCCGGGCTGGGGCTTGAGTTCGTCCACCAGTTCATAGTCCCAGCCGCCCTTGGCCAGCAGCGTGCCTTGCAGTTCCGGGCGCTGGCGCATGGTTTTCAGGGCGTTGGACTTGTGCCAGTTGGGCGAGCCGGGGCCACCTGCTTCGACGTAGTCGGCGTCCCAGCCGTTCTGGAAGAACACCACCGGCATGCCGGCCGCGCGGGCGGTGGCCAGGGCCTTCTGGATGTTGGCGATCACAGGGCCAGTGCTGCTGACGTCGAAACCGGCCAGGTCCAGGTAGCCGCCCAGGCTGGCGTAGGCGTTCTGCATGTCCACCACCACCAGGGCGGTCTCGCTGGCCTTCAGGTTCAGGGCCTCGGGGCGCGCGGGCAGGGTGCGGGCAGGCAGGGTGTCCAGGGGCAGGGCGTAGCCGCTGAGCGGCGCAGGCGCGTTCATCAGGCAGTTTCCTTGAGCAGGTTGATGTGTTGGCGGCAGGTCATCAGCGGCTGGATTTTTTCGCCGAAGTCTTCCACGCCCTGCACGAAGTCATCGAAGGTCAGCATCACGCCCTGGGTGCCGGGCACGCTGGCCACCTCGTCGAGCATGCGCGCCACGCTGGCCCACGAGCCCACCAGGGTGCCCATGTTGATGTTCACCGCCGAGGTCGGGTCGGCCATCTGCCGCATGTTCGAGCCGGGGCTCTTGTCGGCCGCGCCTTTCTCGGCCAGCCAGGCGATGGCTTCCTCGTCGGCGCCGGCCTTGTACAGCTCCCAGCGCTCGCGGGCGGCTTCGTCGGTGTCGGCTGCGATGATCATGAACAGCACGCAGGAGGTCACCTCGCGGCCGCTTTTTTCGTTCGCCTGGATCAGCCGTTCGGCCGTGGGCGCGAAGGCGGTGGGGGTGTTGACGCCCTTGCCGAAGCAGAAGTTGTAGTCGGCGTACTGCGACGAGAAGGCCATGCCGGCGTCGCTCTGGCCGGCGCAGATCACCTTCATGGCGGCCTGGGGCTTGGGACTGACGCGGCAGTCGTCCATCTGGAAGTACTGGCCCTTGAAGTCGCTGCTGCCGGTGGCCCACAGCTCGCGCAGCACTTGGGCGTATTCACCCAGGTAGTCGTAGCGGGTGTGGAAGAACTCGTCGCCGGGCCACAGGCCCATCTGCTCGTATTCGGGCTTCTGCCAGCCGGTGACCAGGTTGACGCCGAAGCGCCCGCCGGAGATGGAGTCGATGGTGCTGGCCATGCGCGCGACGATGGCCGGCGGCAGGGTCAGGGTGGCGGCGGTGGCGAACAGCTGGATGCGGCTGGTGACCGCGGCCAGGCCGGCCATCAAGGTGAAGGATTCGAGGTTGTGCTCCCAGAACTCGGTCTTGCCGCCGAAACCGCGCAGCTTGATCATCGACAGGGCGAAGTCGAAGCCGTAGTGCTCGGCCTTCTGCACGATGGTCTTGTTCAGTTCGAAGGTGGGCTTGTACTGCGGCGCCGTGGTGGAGATGAGCCAGCCGTTGTTGCCGATCGGGATGAAGATGCCTACGTCCATGATGTGAGCCTCTTGGGGTCGAGTACCCAAGGGATTTAGCAGGAAGCAGGCCAATAATCTTTTAGCGTTATGTAACAAAGGGTTATATTTAGTGACGGACCAAATGGTCTGGTGCAGAGCGCCTGGTTGGTGCGCCGTGCACGGCCTTGGGGCGCTATTGGCCATTGCCTGGTGGCGCGGGCAGGGTAAAGTGCGGGGGTGTTTCGTTGGCCGCAGGTCCCTTACGTGAAGCAGAAGTCGCCCCCCGCCAAGCCCGCCCGCACCCCCAGCGCGTCCACCCTGCAGCGCCGCCACCGGCTGATGGAGGGCAAGCGCGCGGTCATCCTCGATGCCGCCTTGCAGCTGTTCTCGCGCTTCGGCGTGCACGGCACCAGCCTGGACCAGGTGGCCAACATGGCCGACGTGTCGAAGACCAACCTGCTGTATTACTTCGCCAGCAAGGACGAGCTGTACCTGAGCGTTTTGCGCCAGTTGCTGGACGTGTGGCTGCGGCCGTTGCGCGGCTTCAGCGTGGAGCAGGACCCGCTGCAGGCCATTGGCGAGTACATTCGCATCAAGCTGGAACTGTCCCGCGACCACCCGGCCGAGTCACGGCTGTTCTGCCTGGAAATCGTCCAGGGCGCGCCGCTGCTGCTCGGCGAGCTGCAGGACCCGCTGCGCGAACTGGTGGACAGCAAAGTGCAGGTCATCCAGGCCTGGATCCACGCCGGCCGCCTGGCGCCCATCGACCCGCACCACCTGATCTTCTCGCTGTGGGCCACCACCCAGCACTACGCCGACTTCGCCAGCCAGGTCCACGCCGTGACCGGCAAGACCCTGGCCGACCCGGTGTTCTTCGACGAGGTGCTGGTGAACGTGCGGCAGCTGGTGTTGAACGGCATTCGCCCGCGGGCTTGAGGGCCAGGACGCGGCCTTGGGCGCATTCGCCCGCCGCGTAGCCGCTGCCGCCAGGCTGCGCTGGCCCTGTGCCTCGCTGGAGATTTTGGGTGTTCATACCGGCCAGCGCAGCCTGCGGCAGCGGCTACGGAGTTGCGGTGGTGGGTGATTGGGGTGCGCCTGCGGGCCGCGTAGCCGCTGCCGCCAGGCTGCGCTGGCCCTGTGTCTCGCTGGAGATTTCGGGTGTTCATACCGGCCAGCGCAGCCTGCGGCAGCGGCTACGGAGTTGCGATGTCGCGTGGTTGGGGTGCGCCAGTGGGCCGCGTAGCCGCTGCCGCCAGGCTGCGCTGGCCCTGAGCCTCGCTGGAGATTTCGGGTGTTCATACCGGCCAGCGCAGCCTGCGGCAGCGGCTACGGATTTGCGGTGGTGCGTGATTTGGGGTGCACCTGCGGGCCGCGTAGCCGCTGCCGCCAGGCTGCGCTGGCCCTGAGCCTCGCTGGAGATTTTGGCTGTTCATACCGGCCAGCGCAGCCTGCGGCAGCGGCTACGGATTTGCGGTGGTGCGTGATTTGGGGTGCACCTGCGGGCCGCGTAGCCGCTGCCGCCAGGCTGCGCTGGCCCCGTGCCTCGCTGGAGATTTCGGGTGTTCATACCGGCCAGCGCAGCCTGCGGCAGCGGCTACGGATTTGCGGTGGTGCGTGATTTGGGGTGCACCTGCGGGCCGCGTAGCCGCTGCCGCCAGGCTGCGCTGGCCCTGAGCCTCGCTGGAGATTTTGGCTGTTCATACCGGCCAGCGCAGCCTGCGGCAGCGGCTACGCAATTGCGGTGGTGGGTGATTGGGGTGCGCCAGTGGGCCGCGTAGCCGCTGCCGCCAGGCTGCGCTGGCCCTGAGCCTCGCTGGAGATTTTGGCTGTTCATACCGGCCAGCGCAGCCTGCGGCAGCGGCTACGCAATTGCGGTGGTGCGTGATTGGGGGGCGCCAGTGGACCGCGTAGCCGCTGCCGCCAGGCTGCGCTGGCCCTGAGCCTCGCTGGAGATTTCGGGTGTTCATACCGGCCAGCGCAGCCTGCGGCAGCGGCTACGGAGTTGCGGTGGTGCGTGATTTGGGGTGCACCTGCGGCCCGCGTAGCCGCTGCCGCCAGGCTGCGCTGGCCCTGTGCCTCGCTGGAGATTTTGGCTGTTCATACCGGCCAGCGCAGCCTGCGGCAGCGGCTACGGATTTGCGGTGGTGCGTGATTTGGGGTGCACCTGCGGGCCGCGTAGCCGCTGCCGCCAGGCTGCGCTGGCCCTGTGCCTCGCTGGAGATTTCGGGTGTTCATACCGGCCAGCGCAGCCTGCGGCAGCGGCTACGGATTTGCGGTGGTGCGTGATTTGGGGTGCACCTGCGGGCCGCGTAGCCGCTGCCGCCAGGCTGCGCTGGCCCTGTGCCTCGCTGGAGATTTTGGGTGTTCATACCGGCCAGCGCAGCCTGCGGCAGCGGCTACGGAGTTGCGGTGGTGCGTGATTTGGGGTGCGCCAGCGGGCCGCGTAGCCGCTGCCGCCAGGCTGCGCTGGCCCTGTGCCTCGCTGGAGATTTCGGGTGTTCATACCGGCCGGCGCAGCCTGCGGCAGCGGCTACGGAGTTGCGGTGGTGGGTGATTGGGGTGCGCCTGCGGGCCGCGTAGCCGCTGCCGCCAGGCTGCGCTGGCCCTGAGCCTCGCTGGAGATTTCGGCTGTTCATACCGGCCAGCGCAGCCTGCGGCAGCGGCTACGGATTTGCGGTGGTGCGTGATTTGGGGTGCACCTGCGGGCCGCGTAGCCGCTGCCGCCAGGCTGCGCTGGCCCTGTGCCTCGCTGAAGATTTCGGGTGTTCATACCGGCCAGCGCAGCCTGCGGCAGCGGCTACGGAGTTGCGGTGGTGGGTGATTGGGACGCACCTGCCGCCCGCGTAGCCGCTGTCACGTTTGCTGATGATTTGACAGTACCGATCTTGAGGGTCGCACCTTAAGGTAGCGTTTCCATCGACGAAGGGAACGCAAGGATGCTGACTCGTAGCTTGGGACATCGGTTGCTGACAGGCCGTTGCAGTGAGGTCGGTCGTGTGTACCTGTTGACGGTCGTGACCCAAGGCCGCAATCCAGTGTTTGCGGACTGGCGGTTGGGGCGACTGCTTGTCCATGAAATGCGCCACGCGCATGAGGCAGGTCGGGTGGAATCGCTGGCGTGGGTGGTGATGCCGGATCATCTGCATTGGTTGGTCGAGCTGCAGCGGGGCACGTTGGGCGAATTGATGTGTCAGGCCAAGTCACGCAGCAGCTTGAGTGTGAATGCGGCCCGACACCAGCAAGGTCGTCTCTGGCAGAAGGGCTATCATGATCGCGCACTGCGTCAGGAGGCTGATCTCAAGGCTGTGGCGCGCTACGTAATCGCCAATCCTCTGCGCGCCGGCATAGCAGGACGTCTGGGCGATTACCCGCTTTGGGACGCCAAATGGGCGTAGCCGCCTGCGGCAGCGGCTACGCGGTCGTAGGGAGTATCAATCCAGGTCGGCCGCCGCATGGCGTTCGGGGACTTGGGTGGCTTCGTCGCCCCAGGTGCGGTTGACGCGCTGGCCGCGCTGCACGGCGGGGCGCTCGGCGATGGCCTGGGCCCAGCGCTGGACGTGGGTGTAGCTGCCGGCGTCGAGGAATTCGGCGGCGGAGTAGAGGTTGCCGCGCACCAGCTGGCCGTACCACGGCCATACGGCGATGTCGGCGATGGTGTAGGTGTCGCCGGCCAGGTACGGGCTTTCGGCCAGGCGCCGGTCGAGCACGTCCAGTTGGCGCTTGGCTTCCATGGTGAAGCGGTTGATCGGGTATTCGAGCTTCTCCGGCGCGTAGGCGTAGAAGTGCCCGAAGCCGCCGCCCAAGTAGGGCGCGGCGCCCATCTGCCAGAACAGCCAGTTCAGGGTTTCAGTGCGCCCGGCGGGGTCGGTCGGCAGGAACGCGCCGAACTTCTCCGCCAGGTACAGCAGGATCGAGCCCGACTCGAACACGCGAATGGCCGGGTCGGCGCTGCGGTCCAGCAAGGCCGGGATTTTCGAGTTGGGGTTCACCTCGACGAAACCGCTGGAGAACTGGTCGCCATCACCGATACGAATCAGCCAGGCATCGTACTCGGCGCCGCCGTGTCCCAGGGCCAGCAGCTCCTCCAACAGAATGGTGACCTTGACGCCGTTGGGCGTCGCCAGCGAATACAGCTGCAGCGGGTGCTTGCCCACGGGCAGCGTCTTGTCGTGGGTAGGGCCGGCGGTGGGGCGGTTGATGCTGGCGAACTGGCCACCGGACTCGGCGTCGTTGGTCCAGACCTTGGGGGGGACGTAGGTGGATGGCGACATGAGATACCCTCTGGGAGAAATCGAGGGGGTTGACCTTAACAGAGTCATCCGGCCCATGGCAGGCCAGCCCAACTGAAGATTTTCGTCTAACTGCCAACCCGACGCTTCTATGCAGGCGATGCATCAGCAAACCAAGGCGCCATGGTTTTTTTGCGCCTATCATCGTTGCCTCTGCCACTGCGACACGAGGAATTTTCCCATGACCACGCCGTCTACCGCCACCCACTTCACCCTCGGCCACCGCCCCGTCAACCGCCTGGGCTACGGCGCCATGCAACTCGCCGGCCCCGGCGTGTTCGGCCCGCCCAAGGACCGCGACGCGGCGCTGGCGGTGCTGCGCGCGGCCATCGCCAGCGGTGTGAACCATATCGACACCAGCGACTTCTACGGCCCGCACGTCACCAACCAGCTGATTCGCGAGGCGCTGGCGCCGTACCCGCAGGACCTGGTGATTGTCACCAAGGTCGGCGCCCGTCGCGGTGATGACGGCGCCTGGCTGCGCGCCGACAGCGCCGCGGAACTGACCGCCGCGGTGCACGATAACCTGCGCAACCTGGGCCTGGACGTGCTGGAAGTGGTCAACTTCCGCGCCTGGGGCAGCATGCACGCGCCGGACGAGGCGTCGATTGCCGAGCAGTTCGCCACCCTGGCCGAGTTGCAGCGCCAGGGCCTGATCCGCCACCTGGGCGTGAGCAACGTGTCGGCGGCGCAGGTGGTGGAAGCCCAGGGCATCGCGCCGGTGGTGTGCGTGCAGAACCACTACAACCTGGCGCACCGTGTTGACGATGCTCTGATTGACCAGCTGGCGGGGCAGGGCATCGCCTACGTGCCGTTCTTCCCGCTGGGCGGCTTCACGCCGCTGCAGTCGGCCACCCTGGACCAGGTGGCGGCGCAGTTGCAGACCACGCCCATGCAGGTGGCGCTGGCGTGGCTGCTGCAGCGTTCGGCGAATATCCTGCTGATACCGGGGACTTCTTCGGTGGCGCATCTGCAGCAGAACCTGGCGGCCGGGGAGCGGGTGCTGGCACCGGAAATCATCCAGCAACTCAACGCCATCTAACTTTCGCCGTAGCCGCTGCCGATAGGCTGCGCTGGCCCCTGAGTACACTGAAGATCTTCAGCGTGGGTTCGGGCCAGCGCAGCCTTCGGCAGCGGCTACGGAGAATGTGCGCCCCCAATAAGCGCGTCGTGCGCGAACCAGGTGCTCTGGTTCGGAGCATGTGGTCCGCCTGTCTTCATCAAGCGCTTGAATTGCAACGTACTCCCGCCTGTGGCACATAAAATGCTCTCGCTTGCCGCTCGACGTGTTTACACAATTGCCCTTCATGCTGTTGCGCTTTTCGAGGAACGAACCACTCATGAATGATGATGCCCTGCTGGCCCAGGCCAGGCTTGCCGCCGACCGTAGCTGGTCGCCCTATTCGCAGTTCCCCGTGGGGGCGGCGCTGTTGGCGGAAAACGATGAAGTGGTGCTGGGCACCAACGTCGAGAACGTCTCCTACGGCCTGACCAACTGCGCCGAGCGCAGCGCGCTGTTTGCCGCCATCAGCCAGGGCCTGGTGCCCCGGCGCTTCAAGGCCATGGCCATCTATGCGCCCAAGGTGGCGCTGATCAGCCCCTGCGGCGCCTGCCGCCAGGTGCTGGTGGAACTGATGGCGCCCGACGCGCGCATCATCTGCCAGGGCAGCGACCCCGACGCCACGCGGGTGTGGACCCTGGCGCAACTGCTGCCAGGCGCTTTCGAATCCTTCTGATCCACCCTTTGCGCGACACGGAGTCAACTGCATGATCAGTCTTGTTGGAATGGCCGCCTTGCTGGCCATCGCCCTGGCACTATCGTCCCGACGCAGCGCCATCAACTGGCGCACGGTGCTGGGCGCGTTCGGTATTCAAGTGGTGATCGGCGCCTTCGCGCTGTACGTGCCCTGGGGCCAGGCGGCGCTGGCCGAGCTGGCCAGCGGCGTGTCAGCGTTGCAGGTGTACGCGAACAAAGGCATCGAATTTCTGTACGGCGGCCTGAGTTCGCCGCACATGTTCGAGGTGTTCGGCAGCGGTGGCTTCGTGTTCGCCATCCGCGTGCTGCCGATGATTGTGTTCTTCGGCAGCTTCATCGCCGTGCTCTACCACCTGGGCGTGATGGGCTGGATCATTCGCGTGGTGGGCGGCGTGCTGCGCCTGGTGTTGCGCACCAGCCGGGTGGAATCCATGGTAGTGACCTCGGCCATCTTCATCGGCCAGTCCGAGGTACCACTGGTGGTGCGGCCGTTTCTGGCGCGGCTGACGCGCTCGGAGCTGTTCGCCATCATGGTCGGCGGCTTCGCGGCAGTGGCCGGCTCGGTGCTGCTGGGCTACGCCGGCCTGGGGGTGGAGCTCAAGTACCTGATCGCCGCCTGTTTCATGGCCGCCCCGGGGGCGCTGCTGATGGCCAAGCTGATGGAGCCGGAGACCGAGCAGGCCCACGACCACCAGGCGCTGGAGGCCCTGCACGCCAAGGAAAACCGCGCCGCCAACATTGTCGATGCCGCCGCGGAAGGCGCCCAGGTGGGCTTGCGCCTGGCCCTGGCGGTAGGGGCGATGCTGCTGGCGTTCGTCGCGCTGATCGCCATGGTCAACGGCCTGCTGGGCTGGGCCGGCGGCTGGCTGGGTTTCCCGCAGCTGACCCTGCAGCTGATCCTGGGCTACGTGCTGTCGCCGCTGGCGTACCTGCTGGGGGTGCCATGGAACGAGGCGATCCTGGCCGGCGGCTTCATTGGCGAGAAGATGGTGCTCAATGAATTCGTAGCCTACGCCGACCTGGCCAACCACCTTACGCCCGGCAAGGCGGCGGAGGCGGGCGTGCCGCTGCTGTCGGCGCACACCCAGGTGATCGTGACCTTCGCCTTGTGCGGGTTCGCCAACCTGTCGTCGATTGCCATCCAGCTGGCGGGGCTGAGCAGCGTCGCCCCCGAGCGGCGCCAGGAGCTGGCGCGGCTGGGGCTGCGGGCGATGATTGGCGGCACGTTGTCGAACCTGATGAGTGCGGCGATCGTCGGGTTTTTCATCTCGTTGTGACGCCGCGGCAACGGAAATCGGCGAGAAATGTAACTGTATTGAATCAAAATTGAATTTCCGTCCGGGTTGCTGCTCCTACGTTGTACACGCGGCGCACGCTGTAGCCCAGATCAGGAAATGATAGTCATGAATTCAGTCACGATGGAACGCAACGAACTCGCTCACCCCCTGGTCGTGGTGGTAGAGGATGAGGTGATCATCCGCGAGTTCGTCTGCGAAATTCTCAAGGAAGAGGGGTACCAGACCGTCGAGTTCGAGACGGCCGACGCCGCCGTGCCCTTCCTTGAGCAACGTGCGCCCGAGGTCGGCCTGCTGCTGACCGATATCCTCATGCCCGGCCAGCTCAATGGCGCTGACCTGTCGAACTTTGTCCACGACCACTGGCCGCAACTGCCGATATTGATCATGTCGGGCCACGAAACCCCGGAGTCTTCCGGGGTGAAGTGCGAGGTGGCGTTCCTGCGCAAGCCGTGGACCATCGGGCAGATGCTGCAAGGGGTGGAAGATGCCCTGCAGCACGCCCGCGCCGCCCACTAGGCGGCTAGGCGGCGGTCAGCGCCGCCAGTTCCTGGGCACTGAGGCTCAGCCGCGCCGCCCGCCCGAAGCTTTCGACCTGGGCCACGCTGGTGGCGCTAGCGATGGGCGCGGTCACGCCTTCGCGGGCGATCAGCCAGGCCAGGGCCACTTCCCCCGGTTGCGCCTGATGGGCCTGGGCGATGTCGTCCAGGGTCATGAGCAACGCCAGCCCGCGGGCGTCCAGGTACTTGTCGATGCGCCCGCCGCGCACGCTTTTGCCCAGGTCGGCCTTGCTGCGGTATTTACCGGTGAGGAAGCCCGAGGCCAGGCTGTAGTAGGTGACCACGCCGATGTGCTCGGCGATGCACAGCGCGCGTAGTTCACCCTCGAAACTGCCGCGGTCGTAGAGGTTGTACTCCGGTTGCAGCACCTGGTAGCTGGGCAGGTCGTGGGCGCGGGCGGTGGCCAGGCTGGCGGCCAGTTGGCCGGCGGTGAAGTTGGAGGCGCCGATGGCGCGGATCTTCCCGGCGTCCAGCAACTTGGCGTAGGCCGCCAGGGTTTCCTCGGCCGGCGTGCTGGCGTCGAACTGGTGCGAGAAGTACAGGTCGATGCGCTCGGTGTTCAGCCGGCGCAGGGAATCCTCCACCGCCTGCACGATCCACTTTGCCTTCAGGCCCTGCTTGTCGTCGCTGCCCATGCGCATGCCGACCTTGGTGAACAGCGCCACCTTGTCGCGTACGCCGGGGCGGCTGGCGAACCATTTGCCCAGCAGGGTTTCCGATTCGCCACCCTGGTGGCCCGGCACCCAGGCCGAGTAGACGTCGGCGGTGTCGATGGCGTTGAAACCCTGGTCGATAAAGGCGTCGAGGATGGCCAGGCTGGTCTTTTCGTCAGCGGTCCAGCCCAGTACGTTGCCACCGAAGACCAGCGGCGCGATGTCGATGCCGGTCGTGCCCAAGTGTCGCAGTTGCATGGCGTTGCTCCTGGCAGTGAGATGAAAGAACCCCTTGGATGTAAGCACAGATAAACCGGCCAGCGGATGAAGATCAAGGCAGGCGATCGGCCGTGAAGTCCGCTTCGCTGCGCGCTTGCAGGCGCCCGCTGCGGCAGGCGTGCTGGAAACGCTCATAGTCTTTTTCGTTCTGCAGTGCGTACGCCTGGGCATAGGCGAACAGCGCATCGGCCATGGCCTGGCCGCGGCCGATGTAGCCACTGATGGTGGCCGCCTCGCCGCTGGCCTTGGCGTGGGCGCGGGCCAGGGCGCGGCCGCACAGGCGCGCGTAGGCGGCCAGGGTCTGGTCGTCGAAGGTTTCCAGCTCGGCCGAGACCTTCATGTCGCGCAGCTGGCGCAGGTAGAAATGGTGGCCGTTGGGGCTGGCGGTCCAGCCCAGGAACAGGTCGCTGGCCGGTTGCATCAGGCGCTGGCCTTCGACCACGCGCTGGCCGTGGTGCTTGAACGGCGAGCGCGCCTTGACGTAGTCGGCCAGCACCGAGCGCCGCGCTTCCTTGAACTGCAGGAACAGCGGGTTGCGCAGCTCGTCGGTGAGCAGCGCCACCAGGCAGCGCGTGCCGACGCTGCCCACGCCCACCACCTTGAAGGCCAGGTCGTGCACCTCGAAGCGCGAGAACAGCTCGCGGCGGTCGCCCTGCAGGGTGCTGCGGTACTTGCTGATCAGCGCCTTGTACAGCGGTTGCCAGCGGTGCGCAGCCAGCCAGTCGTCATCGTGGTCCAGCAGCGAGTGCTTGCCGTGCAGGTGGAAGATCTCCGGCAAGTCGTCGCGCAGGGTCAGGTGGCCGTGGCGGCTCTCGTTGACGATCTTGGGCAGCAGCCGCGCGTGGGTGCGGCGCTGGGCTTTCTCGATGGTCTGGCGCAGGTATTCCAGGGTGTGGCTGTTCTGTGGCTGCTCCATCAGCTCGCCGGGGCTGATGCGCCCGTACCAGGTGTTGAGCACGCCTTGCTCGGCGCACAACAGCAGGGTGGCCTGGTAGCTGTTGACTACTTCGCGGCAGAGGTTTTCCTCGACGCTTTCGCTGTGGCGCAGCGAACGCGCGGCAATCAGGAAGCTGGCGGTGAGGCGCTTGAGGTCCCATTCCCAGGGGCCGGGGTGGGCCTCGTCGAAGTCATTGAGGCCAAACACCAGGTTGCGTTCGGGGGTGGCGAAGCCGCCGAAGTTCATCAGGTGCGCGTCGCCGCACAGCGGCACGTTGAGGCCCATGTCCGGGGTGCCGGCCAGGTCGTGGGCCTGCAGCAGCGCGCTGCCGCGGTAGAAGGTGAAGGGCGAGGCCAGCATGCGCCCGTAGCGCAGGGCCACCAGGGATTTCACCCGGCCCTTGCTGGACGCCTCGATCAGCGCCAGCGGGTCGCGGTCGACGTTGCCGGGGTGGCGGTGGCTGGAACGCGGGCAATGCTTGCGCGCAGCCTTGCCGTGGTTTTCGCGGGGGGTGGGCATGGGGTGTACGCTTCCTTGGCAGACCCGGCCAGTGTAGCAGCGGCCCGCTCCCACATGAAAATGTGGGCGTCAGGCGGGCCAGTTGAAGCCGGGGATCTGGCGCCCCAGGCGCTGTGCCTGGTCCAGCAGCACCTGCATCATCCGTCGCGCCGCCTCGGGCAGCGGGTCGAAGCGCGAGAACACGAAGCTGATATCAAAGCCGATCTCTTCCGCCAGCGGCTTCACCACCAGGCCACTGTCCTGGGCCACGAACTCGTCGATGATGGTCACCCCCAGCCCTTGTTTCACCAGCGCCACCGCCTCCGGCGCGTTGGTGAAATCCAGGAACGAGTTCAGCGCCACGCCGCTGCGCTCGATGGCGTCGCTGATCAGCTTGCCGAACGGGATGTCGGGGCGGAACAGCAGCAGCGGCTCGCGGGCCAGGTGCGCCATGTCGATCACTGGCTGGCTTTCCAGCGCGTGCCCCGGCGGCAGCACGCAGACCATGCGCCCGCGCATGAACGGCAGCGAATACAGGTGGTCATGCACCACCGGCAGCGCCGAGATCGACAGGTCGACCTTCTTGCCGAGGATCTGCACCGGCATCTCGCTCATCAGAATGGTGCGCCATTCAATGTGCATGGCCGGCACCTGGCGCTTGAGCTCGGCCAGGGCATGGGGCAGCACTACCGTGGACAGCGAGGCACTGCAGCACACCCGTAGCTGGCGGTTGGGCGTGGTGGCCAGGGACTGCGCGCACTCGTTCACCCACAGCGCCGCCTGGTACACGCGCTCCACCTCGCGGTACAGCGCCTGGGCCTCGCTGGTGGGCACCAGGCGGTTGTTGACGCGGTCGAACAGGCGCAGCGCCAGGCGGCTCTCGACGTAGGCGATCAGCTTGCTCACCGCCGGCTGCGAGACGTAGAGCATCTTCGCCGCACCGCTGATCGAGCCGGTGAGCATCACCGCGCGGAACACTTCCATGTGGCGCAGCTTGAAGACCATGTTGCCCGGTTCAGGGCCTTCGGCAGGGAGCAGGGGCATGTCTTAACCTTTGGTTATGGTTTGCGCCATCTGAGTATGAGCCATCGCGGGGGTATTTTTGTAGTCTGGCGCCATTCATAACAACAAGGGTGACCGGCCATGGCCAGGACTATCCACTGGGGCGTGCTCGGCGCCGCCAACATCGCCACCGAACGCACCATGCCCGCCATGCTCCTGGCCCCCAGCGCCCGCCTGGTGGCGCTGGCCAGCCGCGACGCGAGCAAGGGCCGCGAGGTGGCCGAACGCTTCGATATTCCCCATCTGCACGCAAGCTACGATGACCTGCTGGCCAACCCGGCGGTGGACGCGGTGTACGTGCCGTTGCCCAACCAGCTGCATTTCGACTGGGCGGTACGCGCCCTCGAAGCCGGCAAACACGTGCTGTGCGAGAAGCCCCTGTGCCTGAGCGCTGCCCAGGTGCAGCAGCTGTGCCAGGTGCGCGACCGCACCGGCCTGCACATCGAGGAAGGCCTGGCCTTCCGCAACCACCCGCAGTGGGCGGCGCTGGAGCAGGCCAGCGTGCAAGGCACCCTGGGTGCGGTGCGCGCCGCGCACATCACCCTGGCCAAGCAGTTTCTCGACCCGGCCGACATCCGCAACGACCCCACGGCCGGTGGCGGCGCCCTCTATGACCTGGGCGTGTACGCGGTCAGCGCCTGCAACCTGGTGTTCAAGCGCTCGCCAAAACGCGTGATCGCGGCGCTGGAGTACGACCCGGTGTTCGGCATCGACCGGCTGTCCAGCGCCTTGCTCGACTACGGCGACTGCCACGCCGCGCTCACCGTGGCGACCCAGGCCGGGCCCGACGGCTGGGGCACGCACCAGCGCCTGGCGGTGCTGGGCGCCACCGGCTGGGTGAATTTCGATTTCCCCTGCGCCCACGCGCGGCCCAGCGCCTGCCACCTGCAGATCGGCGACCACCTGAGCGTCGGCGCCTTCCCCAGCGAAGTGTTGAGCTTTGAACCGGTGAACCATTACCAACTGCAGATCGAACGCTTCTCGCGCAAGCTGCTGGGCGACGACGTGCCCAGCTGGCCCATCGAAGATGCCCTGGCGACCCTGCGTACCCTTGAAGCGCTGTTTGCCTCGCAGCGCAGCGGCGGCTGGGAGGCCGTGCAATGAGCATCTACGACGAACCGAAGATCGACTGCCACAACCACCTGTTCGACCCGGCCAATTTCCCTTACCTGGCCAACACGATCTACCGCCCCGCCGGGCAGGAGATCGGCACCCTCAACCAGTTCGACCGGGTGCTGGACGCCTACGGCGTGCAGCACGCGCTGCTGGTGCAGCCCACCAGCGGCTACCGCGGCGACAACCGCCTGCTGCTGTCGGCGCTGGCCGCAGGGCAGGGGCGCTACAAGGGCGTGGTGGTGGTCGACCACGACATCAGCCTTGAGGCCCTGGCCAGCTACCAGGCCAAGGGCGTGGTGGGCGTGGCCTTCAACCCGGCCACCGAGGGCCTGACGGTGATGGCCGGCGCCGAGGCGCTGCTGCCCAAGCTGGCTGAGCTGGGCATGTTCGCGCAGATCCAGACGGTGGGCGACCAATTGGTGCAATTGCTGGAACTGATTGACCAGAGCGACGTGCGCCTGCTGATCGACCACTGCGGCCGCCCCGAGATCGAGCACGGCCTGTACCAGCCCGGCTTCCAGGCGCTGCTGCGCCTGGCCGAGCGCGGGCGGGCCACGGTGAAGATCTCCGGCATGCAGAAGTTCGCGCCCATGGACACGGTGTTCGAGGACACCGTGGGCTATGTGCAGGCGCTGCTGGAAACCTTCGGCGCGGATAACTGTGTGTGGGGGTCGGACTGGCCGTTCCTGCGCATGCAGCAACGCGTCGACTACGGCCCGCTGCTGAAGCTGGCCGAGCAGTTCATGCCCGACGTGGCCGTGCGCCGCACCGTGATGTGGGAGACGCCGCGGCGCCTGTTCGGGTTCTGCTGATTTGCCGGCGGCAAGGATGCCTGTGCACTAACAAAAACAAGATGAGGTACCCGCCATGAGTGTCGACAGCAAACTTGAACTTCCCGCGTACGCCGCCCCCGCCGTGGCCGCGCGCAGCCGCACCCGCTTCATGATCCTGGGGTTGATCGCCGGGGGCACCCTGATCAATTACCTGGACCGCAGCGTGATGGGCATCGCTGCCCCCAGCATCAGCGCTGACCTGGGCCTGAACGCGGCCATGATGGGCCTGATTTTCTCGGCGTTCTCCTGGACCTACGCCGCCGCGCAGATTCCTGGCGGCATCCTCCTGGACCGCCTGGGCACCAAGCTCACCTACTGGCTGGCGCTGACCCTGTGGTCGCTGTTCACCGGCCTGCAGGGCCTGGCCACCGGCTTCGCCTCGCTGCTGGGCATCCGCCTGCTGATCGGCGCCACCGAAGCGCCGTGCTTCCCCACCAACAGCCGCGTGGTCGCCATCTGGTTCCCGCAGAGCGAGCGGGCGCGGGCCACCAGCATCTACACCCTGGCCGAGTACTGCGGCCTGGCGTTCCTCACGCCGTTGCTGTTCTGGGTGCTGCACGCCTACGGCTGGCGCTTCATGCTGATGTCGGTGGGCGCCGTGGGCGTGCTGTACGGGCTGGTGTGGTGGCGCAAATTCCATGAGCCCCACGAGTCGACCCAGGCCAACCAGGCCGAACTGGACTACATCGCCGAGGGCGGTGGCGTGGTGGACGGCAGCCAGAAGGCCACGCGCTTTGCCTGGTCGCAGATTCCGGCACTGCTCAAGCAACGCAACATGCTGGGCATCTGCCTGGGCCAGTTCGCCTGCAACTCCACCAACGTGTTCTTCCTCACCTGGTTCCCCACCTACCTGGTCACCGAGCGCCACATGCCGTGGCTGAAAGTGGGCTGGGTGGCGGTGCTGCCGTTCATTGCCGCCTCGGTGGGCACGCTGTTCGGCGGCTGGCTGTCGGACGCCATGCTGCGCCGCGGCATTTCCCTGAACGTGGCGCGCAAGCTGCCGGTGATCACCGGCCTGCTGATGGCCTCGGTGATCGTGCTGGCCAACTACGTGGCCTCCGACGCCCTGGTGATCGCCATCCTGTGCGTGGCCTATTTCGCCCAGGGCATGTCGTCGCTGGCCTGGATGATTGTCTCCGACATCGCCCCCAAGGGCCTGATCGGCCTGAGCGGCGGCCTGTTCAACCTGTTTGCCAACGCCGCCGGCATCGTCATCCCGCTGGTGATCGGCATCATCGTGACCCTGACCGGCTCGTTCGTCTGGGCCATGGCCTTTATCTCGCTGGTGACGCTGTTCGGCGCCGCCTGCTACCTGTTCATGGTGCAAGACCTCAAGCGTCTGCCCGATATCCCGAACCTTTGAAAGGAGCGTTTTCATGAGTCAACACCTGGAAGGCCAGACGGCCATCATCACCGGCGGCATGCGCGGCATCGGCCTGGGCATCGCCAAGCGCCTGCGCCAGGCGGGCGCCAACATCGTGATCTGGGACCTCAACGTCGACAACTGGGACACCAGCGCCAACGGCTTCACCCCGGCCCTGCGCCAGTCGGTGAACGTGGCGTCGCTGGCGTCGGTGGAAGCCGCCTTCGCCGAGGTGGTGGCGCAGCTGGGCCGCGTCGACATTCTGGTCAACAACGCCGGCATCAACGGCCCGGTGGTGGAAAGCTGGAACTACCCGGTGGAGGCCTGGGACCAGGTGCTGGCCATCGACCTGACCGGCGTGTTCTATTGCTGCCGCACCGCCATCCCGCACATGCGTGAACGCAAGTACGGGCGCATCGTCAACGTCGCCTCCATGGCCGGCAAGGACGGCGTGCAGTACATCTCGGCGTATTCGGCGGCCAAGGCCGGCGTCATTGCCTTCACCAAGTCGGCGGCCAAGGAACTGGCCCAGGACGGCGTGCTGCTCAACTGCATTGCCCCGGCCATGGTGGAAACCGGCCTGATGGCCGAAATGACCGCCGAGCACATCGCCGCCAGCAAGGCCAAGATCCCCATGGGGCGCTTCCTGCAGATCGAGGAAATCGCCAACATGGTGACCTGGATCGCCGGCCCCGAGTGCAGCTTCACCACCGGCTTCGTGTTTGACCTCAGCGGCGGCAGGGCCACCTACTGATGGCCCTTGGCGTGGCTCACCTGACCGCGCTGCAACTGGCCCCCGCCGACCTGGTTCGCCAGGCCGCGGGGGCTGGTTTTTCTGCCGTGGGCCTGCGCCTGCACCCGGCCACGGCCGGTGGCTTGTGCTACCCGCTGGACGCCGCGGCGCGGCAGGCCCTGAAGGTGCTGCTGGACACCGAAGGCATGGCTGTCAGCGACATCGAGTTCGTCGAACTGACCCCCGACGTCGACGTGGCGGCCTGCCTGCCGCTGCTGGAAGCCGGTGCCGACCTGGGCGCGGTCAGCTTGACGGTGTCCGGCGATGACCCGCAGTTTTCGCGCCTGACCGACCACTACGCGCACCTGTGCGAGCTGGCGGTGGATTTCGGCCTGCGGGTGGACCTGGAGTTCATGCGCTGGCGCGCGGTGGGCAACCTGGCCCAGGCGCGGCAGATCGTGGAAGGGGCAGGGCAGGCCAACGGCGGCATCCTGGTGGATGCGTTGCACCTGTTCCGCAGTGGAGGGGACGTGGCAATGCTGGCCGATGTCGACCCGCGCTGGCTGCGTGCGGTGCAGTTGTGCGACGCGCCGTTGTTGGCGCCGCCGGAAGCGCTGATCATCACTGAAGCACGGGAAGGGCGCCTGCCACTCGGGCAGGGCCAATTGCCGCTGGCCGGGTTGCTGGCGGCGTTGCCGAAGGATGTGCAGGTGAGTGTGGAGATGCCCTATGGGGCGTTGGAAAGCCAGGCGCGTCTGGCCTTGGCCTATCAAACCGCAACACAATTGCGACCCCTGTAGCAGCGGCCAAAGGCCGCGTCACCGGCCCTTCAGGTGGGCCGCGGACGCAGCCTTCGGCAGCTGCTACGGGGTTTTGCGCTACAGCGCGGCGTCGCTCCACTCGCCGTTCACCAGGCGCTTGAGGCCCAGCGGGTTGCTGTTGCGCAGTGCTTCAGGCAGCAGCTCCTGCGGGTAGTTCTGGTAGCACACCGGGCGCAGGAAACGGTCGATGGCCAGGGTGCCCACCGAGGTGCCGCGGGAGTCGGAGGTGGCCGGGTACGGGCCGCCATGTACCATGGCTTCGCACACTTCCACGCCAGTGGGGTAGCCGTTGACCAGGATGCGCCCGACCTTCTGCTCCAGCAGCGGCACCAGCCACTGGTAGGCGACCAGGTCGGCGGACTCGCCGATCAGCGTGGCCGTCAACTGGCCGCGCAGGCCCTGCAGGGCCGCTTTCAGCTGGGCATCGTCCTTGGCCTCGATGACGATGGTGGCCGGGCCGAACACTTCTTCCTGCAGCAGTTCATCACCTTCCAGCAGCAGCGACACGTCAGCCTTGAACAGCTGCGGCCGCGCCTGGTTGCCCGACTGGGCCTCACCAGCCAGGTGGGTGACACCCGGGTGGGCCAGCAAGTGCGCAAGGCCCTGGCTGTAGCTGCGCAGGCCGCCGGCGTTGAGCATGGTCTGCGGCGCCTGGGCGGCCATCTGCGTTTGCAGCTGGCCCAGGAACGCGGTGAAGGCTGGCGAGCTGACGCCGATCACCAGGCCCGGGTTGGTGCAGAACTGGCCGCAGCCCATCACCACCGAGGCAGCCAGGTCCTTGGCCACGGTCTCGCCGCGGCTGGCCAGGGCTTCGGGCAACAAGACCACCGGGTTGATGCTCGACATCTCGGCGAACACCGGAATCGGCTGCGGGCGCTCGGCGGCCATCTTGCACAGGGCGTTGCCGCCGCTCAGCGAACCGGTGAAGCCCACGGCCTGGATGGCCGGGTGCTTGACCAACCACTCGCCCACGCCGCCGCCGAAGATCATGTTGAACACGCCCTTGGGCATGCCGGTCTTCTCGGCGGCGCGGATGATCGCGCAGCCCACCTGGTCAGCGGTGGCCATGTGGCCGCTGTGGGCCTTGAACACCACCGGGCAACCGGATGCCAGCGCGGCGGCGGTGTCGCCACCGGCGGTGCTGAAGGCCAGCGGGAAGTTGCTGGCGCCGAACACGGCCACCGGGCCTACGCCGATGCGGTATTGGCGCAGGTCCACGCGTGGCAGCGGCTTGCGGTCGGGCAGGGCCAGGTCGATGCGCGCGCCGAGGAAGTCGCCGCGGCGCAGCACCTTGGCGAACAGGCGCATCTGCCCGCTGGTACGGCCACGCTCACCCTGGATGCGGGCGGCGGGCAGGGCGGTTTCGCGGCAGACGATGGCCACGAAGTCGTCGCCCAGGGCGTCGATTTCGTCGGCGATGGCCTCGAGGAATTCGGCGCGACGGGCCGGGCTCAGGTGGCGGAATTCGGCGAAGGCGCTGTCGGCGGCCAGGCAGGCGGCGTCGACTTCGGCTTCGGTGGCCTGGATGAATTCGAACGGCAGGGCCTCGCCGGTGGTGGCGTCCAGGCTCTGCAGGCGCTTGCTGCCCTGGGCGCTGCGGCTGCCGGCAATGAAGTTGTGGCCGAGAAGGGTGGACATCGTGATCTCCTGGTTCTTCAGATTGTTCTGAGAAAGCACTAACGGCTTGATGTTGACGGACATCGTACAACCATGATGAGGCTTGTGCAATCGCAGGTCCGTGAGTAAAGACGGGTATTCCATCGGAGAATATTTGCGTTCAGGGCTACAGATTGCACTGTGATGTACGATAACTAGGCAGGATTTGGCCACTGGCCATTACTCACCTGCCTCGGGACACGTTCATGCTAATAAGAAACATCGGTGTTGCCCCCCGCGCCTTGACCGGCTTCTCCCTGATCGCCGCCCTGGTGGCCCTGCTGGGGTTCTTTGCCCTGGGGCAGATGGCCAATATTCGCCAGGGCCAGGTGGCCACTGAAAACGACTGGGTGCCCAGCCTGCGGGCGGTCAGTGACATCCGCGAAATCATGCTGCGCATCCGCACCATCTCCCTGCGCATGGCGCTGGACACCGACCCCACCAGCATCATCAGCTACCGCAGCCAGATGGACACCCGCCTCAACGACCTGCAGGCGAAACTGCAGGGCTACCGACCACGGGTGAACACGCCCCAGGAGCAGGCGATCTTTGCCCGCTTCGAGCAGTCGCTCAACGGCTACAACAGCGCCCTGCAACGCTCGTTCGTGTTGGCTGGGCAGGGCGACCGCGCCGGCCTGTTGAAGCTGCTGCTGGTGGACATGAAGCCGCTGGTGGATGACTCCGGCAGCCAGCTCAATGAGCTGGCCGACTACTACAGCGCCGGCATCGGCAACGAAACCCAGGGCTCGGCCGAGCAGTACGCGCGGTCGCGCACGGTGATCCTGGTGTTCATCGGCCTGGCGGCGCTGGCCACCATCAGCCTGGCGCTGATCCTCACCCGCAGCATCGTCATCCCGCTGAACGCCGCCCTGGCCGCGGCCGAGCGCATTGCCGGCGGCGACCTCAGCCAGCCGATCAAGGCCGACGGCAGCGACGAGGCCGGGCGCCTGCTGACCGCGCTGGCGGCCATGCAGCAGCAATTGCGCCAGACCCTGGGTGAAATCTCCACCAGCGCCAGCGCCCTGGCATCTTCCCTGCACGCCCTGCGCCAGGCCTCGGAGGCCGGCAGCGACGGCATGCACCGGCAAAGCGAAGAAGTGAACATGGCCGCCACCGCCGTTACCCAGCTGAGCGCGGCGGTGGACGAGGTGGCCAGCCATGCGGTGTCCACGTCCGACTCGACCCGCGACTGCAACCAGGTGGCGCGCCAGGGTCAGGGGCAGGTCGCCGACACCCGCGCCAGCATCGAACAACTGCGCAGCGACCTGCAGGCCACCGCGGCCCAGGTCAGCGCCCTGGCCGAGCGCTCCCAGGCCATCGGCACGGTGCTGGACGTGATCGGCGCCATCGCCGGGCAGACCAACCTGCTGGCGCTGAACGCGGCCATCGAGGCGGCGCGCGCCGGTGAATCGGGGCGTGGTTTTGCCGTGGTCGCCGACGAAGTGCGGGCCCTGGCCCACCGCACCCAGCAGTCGACGCTGGAGATCGAAACCATGGTGCAGGGCATGCGCAGCGGCTCCGACCTGGCGCTGCAGGCCATGCACACCAGCGCCCAGCGCGCCGACGCCACCCTGGGCATCGCCGATGGCGCCGCCCAGGCGTTGCAGGGCATCACCCAGGCCATGGAGCAGATCATGGAGCGCAACCTGGTGATCGCCAGCGCCACCGAGGAACAGGCCCAGGTGGCCCGCGAGGTGGACAGCAACCTGCTCAACATCCGCGACTTCGCCAGCCGCGCCGCCGAGGGCGCCGAGCAGTCCCGCGAAGCCACCCGCGACCTGGCGCAGCTGGCCGGCAACCTCGACGGGCTGGTGTCGCGGTTCAAGTTCTGAGGTTCGCCCCGTAGCCGCTGCCGCAGGCTGCGCTGGCCGGCAGCCACGCCGCAGATGTGTGGTGTACGTGAGGGCCAGCGCAGCCTGGCGGCAGCGGCTACACGGGGCCCTACTCGATTTCGGCCGCCGCCCGGTGCGCCATGATCTGCGGCAAGGTGCGCTCGATCCAGTCCGCCAGGCCGCCCACCAAGGCGGCCGCTTCCTCGCCCCAGGGCGTCAGGCGGTATTCCACATGGGGCGGCACCACCGGCAGCGAGGTGCGCAGCACCAGCCCGTCGCCTTCCAGGCCTTGCAGCGTCTGCGCCAGCATCTTCTCGCTGACCCCGCCGATCTTGCGCCGCAAGTCGCTGAAGCGGTGCATGCCGCCCGCCAGAATCACCAGCACCAACACCCCCCAGCGGCTGGTGACATGCTTGAGCACGTCGCGCGAGGGGCAGTTGGCGTCCATCAATTCGCCCCGGCGCGCCTGGGCGGAGAATGAATCGCTCATTTCATACTTACCTTTTTGTGCGTACTTACTTTTCGTTAGCTTAGGCTATAGGGTGATCGCTCTTTCATCACTTGCCAAGGTAAATCTTCATGATCGCAATCACTGGTGCCACCGGTCAGCTGGGTCGTCTGGTTATCGCTGCGCTGCTCAAGCGCGTGCCCGCCGACCAAATCATCGCCCTGGCCCGTCACCCGGAAAAGGCCGGCGACCTGGGCGTGGCCGTGCGTGAATTCAACTACGACCAGCCCGAAGCCATGGTGGTAGGCCTGCAGGGCGTGGACAAGCTGCTGCTGATTTCGTCCAGCGAACTGGGCAAGCGCGCCGCCCAGCACCAGGCCGTCATCAACGCCGCCAAGCAGGCCGGCGTCAAGCTGGTGGCCTACACCAGCGTGCTGCACGCCACCGGCTCGGCCCTGGGCCTGGCCGCCGAACACCAGCAGACCGAACAGGCGCTGGCCGCCAGCGGCGTGCCCCATGTGCTGCTGCGCAACGGCTGGTACAACGAGAACTACAGCGCCGGCGTGCCGGCCGCCGTGGCCCATGACGCCCTGCTGGGCGCCGCCGGGGAAGGGCGCATCGCCTCCGCTGCACGCGCCGACTACGCTGAGGCCGCCGCCGTGGTGCTGACCAGCGAAGGCCACGTGGGCAAGACCTACGAACTGGCTGGCGACAGCAGCTACACCCTGGCCGAGCTGGCTGCCGAGGTGTCGCGCCAGGCCGGTAAAAACGTGCCCTACAACAACTTGCCGGAGGCCGACTACAAGGCCGTCCTGGTGCAGGTGGGCCTGCCCGAGCCGATCGCTGACCTGCTGGCCAACTCCGACGCGGCGGCGGCCAAGGGCGCGCTGTTCGATGACAGCAAAGTGCTGAGCGGCCTGATCGGCCGGCCCACCACCCCGGTGGCCGAGGCGGTGGCGGTCGCCCTGAAGGGCTGAGGCGTCAGTTGTTGATGACGTAGAGGCAGATCGACAGGGTCAGCAGCGAACCGAGGGTCGAGATCAGGATGGTGCTGGACACCACCGAGGCCTCGCGCTTGTAGTACTCGGCCAGCATGAACGGCCCGGTGCCGGTGGGCAGGGCGCTGAGCAGCAGCGCCGAATGCGCCCACAGCGGCGGCAGGTGGAACACCTTGTAGGCCAGGAACCAGGTCAGCAAGGGGTGGCCCACCAGCTTGATCAGCACCAGCAGCGAGGTCCCCTGGCGGGGACCTTGCTGTTTCTGCGCCAGGAACAGCCCCAGGGAAATCAGCGCGCAGGGCGTGGTGGCCGCGCCCAGCAGGCTCAGGAACTTGCTCGCCGGCGCCGGCAGCGGCGCGCCGGTCATGGCCCAGCAGGCGCCGAGGATCGGCGACACCACCAGCGGGTTCTTGGCCAGCGCCACCAGCACTTTCAAGACAATGCGGTGCACCTGGGCTTCGCTCTGCAGGCCAATCTCGATGCACACCAGGGCCAGGCCGAACAGCACGCAGACCACCAGCAGCGAGGCGATCAGCGCCGGCTCCAGGCCGCTGCCGCCCAGCACCATCACGCACAGGGGAATGCCGATGTAGCCGGTGTTGGCGTAGGACGCGCTGAGGGCGTCGATGCTGGCGTCGGCGAAGTGCCCGGCTTTCTTCCAGCGCAGCGCCAGGGTCAGCACGAACATCGCCAGGGTACCCAGGGTGAAGGTGGCGACGAAGCCGGGGTGCCAGATCTGCTCCCAGGTGGCCGTGGCGGTGGAGGTGAACAACAGCGCCGGCAGGCACAGCCACACCACCATGCGGTTGATCTCCGAGGCAGCGGTGGGGCCCAGGCGGTTGGTGCGGCGGCAGACATAGCCCACCAGGATCAGCGCGAAAATGGGCAACAGGACATTCAACACAGAAGACATGAGCAGCGGAAACCTTGGAGTGCCGGACAGGCTGGCAAGGTTAAGGAAGTGAATCGTTAGCGTCCAATCTTTCTTGCCGGGGCTGGCGTACAGCGTGTAGGAGAATGCTTACACGGGCCGGCGGGAATCTCCTCTATGGGAAAATTCTCACCCTGCGTAGACTTGGATCCATCAACTGCTGCACAGGAGTGCAGCGGGATCAGGGAAGATCGACCATTGGCCCGGAGGGCTGCCGACAAGGAGTTGGATGGTCTTGAAGAAAACCCGCCTCGGCGGGTTTTTTGTTGCCTGCGAAAAAGCCCCCGCAGGGGCTTATTTTTTCACCGGCACGATTTTCTCGATGACGCTGTTGCTCAACTGCACCAGCACGTATTTGTCGTTCACCCGCACCCAGTGGCTCTTGTCCTCGTCGGGGGCCGACAGGCCGTGGGCCTGCCAGTTCTTCACCTCTTCGGAATCGCGGCGGAAGTGGTCGGGGATCTTGTCGCCGACCTTGAACTGGCCGGTGTCGGTGCCGGGTATCTGCACCGCCGGCTCCGCGGGTTGCGCCGCCTGGGTCAGCCCCGCCACGCCACTCAGACTTGCCACCACGACCGCCATCGCGGTCCATGTCGTGATTTTCATCCTGTACTCCCGGTGATTGAGGTCGTCACAACCTCTGACCCCGGGGGCGCCGAAACATTCCTTTTTTGCCGGCGGACGCCTTTGTGGGAGCGGGTTCTACCCGCGAAAAGACCACTGCGGTCGGACTGTTTCCCCGCAGTGTGGCTTTCGCGGGCAGAGCCCGCTCCCACAGGGCCCCTCAGGTCAACAACTCGGCAAACGCCTTGTCAGCTTCCAGCACCGCCGGCAGGGCGCTGAACAGCGCGTCCAGGTCCAGGCCCTCCAGCAGCGGGCCGTCCACGGCCTCGCGGGCGTCGTCGGTGTCGCCGCCGCTGGCCTGCAGGGCGTCGGAGATGGCGATGGCCTGGGCCACCACGCGTGGCAGCTCGGCGGGTGGCGGGGCCTGCACGGGACGGGCCTGGTAGGCGATGGCGTGCTGGATGCTCACCGGCAGCTGCCAGCGCCGCGCCAACTCGGCACCCACCTCGGGGTAGCCAAAGCCCAGGTGCAGGGTTTCGCTGGCCGCGCGGCCGGCGTTGCCGGCCTTGTGGGCGTGGTTGATCTGCGCCGCCACCATGGGCGCGCCGGTCTGGATCAGCAGCTCGCCGATGTTGTGCATCACCCCGCAGGTAAACGCGGTCTCGGCGTCCAGCCCGGCCTGCTTGGCCAGCAGGCGGCAGATGCCGGCCACCTGGAAGCTCTTGAGCCAGAAGCCCTTGAGGTCGAAGTTGGCGCTGGCCTTGAAGGCACCGGTCACGGCCGAGGCCAGCACCAGGGTGCGCAGGGTGTTGAAGCCCAGGCGCAGCGCGGCGTCCTCGATGCTAGCCGACTCACGGGCGCCGCGAAAGCGCGCGGAGTTTGCCAGGCGCAGGATCTTGGCGGCGATCACCGGGTCTTTCTCGATATTGCGGGCCACGCTTTCGAGGCTGGTTGAGGGGCTGTCGAACTGCTGGATCAGGTCTTGCGCCACCTTGGGAATGCTGGGCAGGCTGTGCAGATCGGCGAATAGCGTTTCGATTTCCATGGCATGACACCTGTTGTGGACGCGGGTAGATTCAACCATAGGCAATTTTTGCCGGCTTGCCCGGCAAATCCCGACGCAATGTGCTGTTACCCCGACCGGGAAACCAGGGCGGGACAAATCGAATTACGCGTTGTAGAATCAAGTTACGCATATAAGAATAAACCGGCGGGGAATGGGTCCACATGAAGCGACTCGGGTTCAAATTGATTTTTGGTGATTTTCTCGCCCGCAGCGTGCGGGGCATCTCCTGCGCGCCACCCCGTGCACGTGCCTGACCGAACGACACCCTCTTTCGTTTTTAGCGCACTGCCTGCACGAGGAAACACATCATGGCCGATCTCTACGACAACCCCATGGGCCTCATGGGCTTCGAGTTCATCGAATTCGCCTCGCCCACCCCTGGCACCCTTGAGCCGATCTTCCAGATCATGGGCTTCACCAAGGTGGCCGAGCACCGCTCCAAGGACGTGCACCTGTACCGCCAGGGCAGCATCAACCTGATCCTCAACAACGAGCCGCACAGCCTGGCGTCGTACTTTGCCGCCGAGCACGGGCCGTCGGTGTGCGGCATGGCTTTCCGCGTGGCCAACGCCCACAAGGCCTACGCCCGCGCCCTGGAACTGGGCGCCCAGCCCATCGAGATCGCCACCGGGCCCATGGAGCTGCGCCTGCCGGCCATCAAGGGCATCGGCGGCGCGCCGCTGTACCTGATCGACCGCTTCGGCGAGGGCAGCTCCATCTACGACATCGACTTCAACTGGCTGCCGGGCGTGGACCGCCACCCCGTGGGCGCGGGCCTCAAGGTCATCGACCACCTGACCCACAACGTCTACCGCGGGCGCATGGCCTACTGGGCCGGGTTCTACGAGAAGCTGTTCAACTTCCGCGAGATCCGCTACTTCGACATCAAGGGTGAATACACCGGCCTGACCTCCAAGGCCATGACCGCGCCCGACGGCCTGATCCGCATCCCGCTGAACGAGGAATCGTCCAAGGGCGCCGGGCAGATCGAGGAGTTCCTCATGCAGTTCAACGGCGAGGGCATCCAGCACGTGGCGTTCCTCACCGACGACCTGGTGCAGACCTGGGACGCGTTGAAGGCCATTGGCATGCGCTTCATGACCGCGCCGCCCGACACCTACTACCAGATGCTCGAGGGCCGCTTGCCCGGCCACGGCGAGCCGGTGGGCGAGTTGCAGGCGCGCGGTATCCTGCTGGACGGCTCGTCGCAGCCGGGTGACCAGCGCCTGCTGCTGCAGATCTTCTCGCAGACCCTGATGGGCCCGGTGTTCTTCGAGTTCATCCAGCGCAAGGGCGACGACGGCTTCGGCGAGGGCAACTTCAAGGCGCTGTTCGAATCCATCGAGCGCGACCAGATCGAGCGCGGCGTGTTAAGCACCGAATAACCCCGATCCACGGTGCACGCGGACCCAGCCTTGGGCCGGGTGATGTGCGTAGCAGCTGCCGCAGGCTGCGTCCGGCCCCACCGCCGATCTGCGGTATACGCGGACGCGGCCTTTGGCCGCTGCTACGGACGCTGCTGGCGGCGCAACAGCCAATGGCACACGCCGCCGGTCAGCACCCCCAGCAACAACAACCCGCCCAGGGTCGACAGTCCCTGTATCCTCCACAGCTCCCAGGCCTTCTCCGGCGAGAACCCGCTGTGCACCCGGTAGCCATGGCGTTCCGACACCTGCGAGGTGTGATGCGCCTGGTGGTCGGGAATCTCGCCATCCTGGATGCTGCTGTCGCCCCACAGGAACGCGTTGCCTACCTGCATGATCAGCACTGTGTCGCCCTGGATCAGCCGCAGCGCCTCGGCCAGCGTGCGGCCGTCGATCACCGTACGCACGCCCCGCGGGTGTTCGTACAGCCGGTACACCAGCGATGCCTCGTTCGGGGTCACCGGGTTGCTGGCGCGCAACAGCAGGTGACGGTTGAAGTATTCGCCAGGCTCCACCGCCCGCTTGTAGGCGCCGTAGAACGAGCTGCAGTAGGCGTCGTGGTTGCGCACCAGGTTGGCCGAGCGCACGTAGGGCTCGATGGTGACTTCCTGCAGGATCGCCTGGATCACCGCGGCGTTGCAGGGCTTGCCCGCCAGTGGCATCAGGCGTTGGGCGCTCTGGGCGGCCTGGTCGATCATGCTGTCCAGCTGGCGCACGGCTTCGCCAGCCACATGCTGGGCCTGGAATTCGAAGGTGCGGGTCACCTGCCAGCGCAGCACCAGCATGCCGCTGAGCACCGGCAGCAAGCCGATAAGCCCGGCGACGAGCAGCGCGCGCACGCGCGCCGAGGGGAGGGGAAAGGCTTTCATGGGCACGTCCTTGTGTCGGGGGAGGAGGATCATCCCGCCAGCATAAGGGCGCGTGCCCGGCGTTTTTGTGGCCGCTATCGCAGCGTGGCGTGGGACTTCACGCAGCGCCCGGTGGGCCGTTTCAATTGGCCAGCGCCTCGGCGCGCGGCAGGCGTTCCTGGGCCGGGCTGCGAGCGAAGTAGCGCTTGTACTCGCGGCTGAACTGCGAACTGCTCTGGTAGCCCACGCGGTGCGCCACCTGGCTGACGCTCATGCCTTCGGCCACCAGCATCGAGCGTGCCTTGATCAGCCGCAGCTGCTTGAGGTACTGGATGGGCGAGGCCATGGTGGCGCGCTTGAAATGCTCGTGGAAGGTCGAGGCGCTCATATTGGCCCGGCGCGCCAGTTCATCGACCTGCAGCGGTTGATCGAAATGGCTGTGCAGCCAGGTCAGGGCGCCGGCAATGCGCGCGAACTGCCCCTGTTGCTCCACCAGCGCGCGCAGCACCCCGCCCTGGGGCCCGCGCAGGGCGGCGAACAGCACCTCGCGCAGGCGCGACTGGCCCAGGATGCGGCAGGCTTGCGGGTCGTGCAGGCACTCCAGCAGGCGTTCCACGGCGCAGCGCATGTCCTCGTCCAGCTCGGCGCTGACCATCGAGGAGGGCGTCTGCACCTGATGCTCGGCTGGCCCCATGGCCAGCACCAGCTCACCCAGCACCAGGCGGTCGATGGGAATGCTCACGCCCAGCAGCGGCAATTGCTCGGTGGCGAAGGTCTCGTACTGGAACGGCACCGGCAGCGCCTGCACCAGGTAGTGGCCGGCGCCGTACTCCAGCGCACGCTCGCCCAGGTAGGCGATCTTGCTGCCCTGGGCAATGATCATCAGGCTGGGGTCGTAGATCTGTGGGCAACGGGCGGCGTTGCCGTGGGAACTGACCACGCGCAGGCCGTCGATGGCCGTGGGCAGGAAGCCGTCGCAGTGGGCCAGGGGCTGGAGCAGGGACACCAGACGGGCATTGGCGTCCAGGTGGCAGGTGGGTGACATGAAGGGTTCCGCAATGGTGATGACAGTCAGGGTGCCATGATCGCAAATTTTTGCCCGCCTGCGGGGGCTCCCGGAGGAATAGGCATGCATCGCGCAGGATCACCCATGGCCCCGGGGCGCCTGAATCCGGACAATGCCGCCGCTTTAAGGGCTTGTGCCCTGTTATCGCAAAAGAGGTACCGCATGTCTAAAGCTCTGGGTTACGCCGCACTTACCCCCACCACGCCCCTGGCGCCACTGGCCTTCGAACGCCGCGACCCGCGCGCCAACGACGTCAGCATCGATATCCTGTACTGCGGCGTGTGCCACTCCGACCTGCACCAGGCCCGCAACGAGTGGGGCATTGCCGTGTACCCGCTGATGCCTGGCCACGAAATCGTCGGCAAGGTCACCGCCGTGGGCCCGGCCGTGCGCAACTACAAGGTCGGCGACCTGGTGGGCGTGGGCTGCATGGTCGACTCGTGCCAGCAGTGCGCGGCCTGCCGCAAGGACCTGGAGCAGTACTGCCAGGCCGGCCCGACCATGACCTACGCCACCCCGGACCGCATCGACGGCACCAACACCATGGGCGGCTACTCCGACCACATCGTGGTGCGTGAAGAGTTCGTGGTGCGCATTCCCGAGGGCATGGACCTGGCTGCTGCCGCGCCGATCCTGTGCGCCGGCATCACCACCTACTCGCCGCTCAAGCACCACGGCGTGGGCGCTGGCCACAAGGTCGGCATCCTGGGCATGGGTGGCCTGGGCCACATGGGCATCAAGTTCGCCAAGGCCCTGGGCGCCGAAGTGACCGTGTTCACCCGTTCCGCCAGCAAGGCCGCCGAGGCACGCAAGCAGGGCGCCGACCACGTCATCGTCTCCACCGATGAGGCGCAGATGGCCGCTGCCGCCGGGCGTTTCGACTTCCTGCTGGACACCATCCCGGTGCAGCACGACCTCAACCCCTACCTGCAGACCCTGACCTTCGACGGCGTGCACATCCTGGTGGGCCTGATCGAGCCGGTGTCGCCGCCGCTGCACGCCGCCAACCTGGTGCTGCAACGCCGCGTGCTGGCCGGCTCGCTGATCGGCGGCATCGCCGAGACCCAGGAAGTGCTGGACTTCTGCGCCGAGCACGGCATCACCTGTGACATCGAGATGCTCGACATCCGCAACATCAACGAAGCGTTCGAGCGCATGATCGTGGGTGATGTGAAGTACCGTTTCGTCATCGACATGGCCACCCTGAAGGCCTGATGCACCGCACCCCGTAGCCGCTGCCGCCAGGCTGCGCTGGCCCTCGCATGCACTGAAGATCTTCAGCGTACGCAAGGGCCAGCGCAGCCTGCGGCAGCGGCTACGGCGTGGTGTGGAAAATGTGCAGCAAATGCGAACTTTCCCTCGCAACCCTTGCACCCATCCCCCCGGCGCGCCTTAAATACACGGCTCCAGCGACTCCCGTGTGCCCGCCCGATGAAAACCCGCCTGTCCACCAAACTGTTCCTGGCCCTGATGACCACCATGATCCTGGTGGTGCTGGCCATGGCCTTCGCCAACGGCTTCAGCTTTACCCGCGGGTTCCTTGGCTATATCAACGAACTGGCCGAGCAGCGCACCCGCGACGCCCAGCCACGCTTCGTGCAGGCCTACCGCGAGCACGGCAGCTGGGACTTTCTGCGCAACCAGCCCCACGCCTGGTTCCAGCTGGTGCGCCCCGACGCGCCGACTGCCGACGACGTGGTGCGCTTCACCCCCACCTCCGACCTGACCGGTGCAGTGTTCCGCATCACCCTGCTGGACACCGACAACCAGCGCGTGATGGGTTTCGACGACGTCAGCGACGACGCCCTGCGCGTGCCTGTGGTGGTCGCTGGCAAGACCGTCGGCTGGCTGGCCACCACGCCGCTGCAAAGCGTCACCGAGGCCGGCGGCGAGCGCTTCATGCGCCAGCAGATCGCCTCCAGCCTGATCGTCGCCATGGTCGCGCTGATGCTCGCCGCCTTGATTGTCTGGTGGGTGTCGCGGCGCCTGCTGGGCCCGGTGCGCCAGGTGGCCGCCGCCACCCACCGGCTGGCCGCGGGCACCTACAGCGAGCGGGTGGCGGTGGACAGCGACGACGAGGTCGGCCTGCTGGCCCGCGACTTCAACCAACTGGCCCTGACCCTGGAGCGCAACGAGCGCATGCGCCGCGAATTCATGGCCGACGTCTCCCACGAACTGCGCACGCCGCTGTCGGTGCTGCGTGGCGAGCTGGAAGCGCTGGAAGACGGCGTGCGCAAGCTCGACGGCGAATCGCTGCAGTCCTTGCTGGCAGAGGTGGGCATGCTCGGCAAGCTGATCAACGACCTCTACGAGCTGTCCCTGGCCGACGTCGGCGCGCTGTCCTACCGCAAGCACTCCATGGACGTGGTCGACGCCCTGGGCCAGTGCGCCGCCATCTTCCGCGAGCGCTTCGCCAGCCATGACATTCGCCTGGACCTGCAGGCCCATCGCGGGCCCATCCAGGTGCTGGGCGACGAAGGCCGCCTGCAGCAGCTGTTCAACAACCTGCTGGAAAACAGCCTGCGCTACACCCAGGCCGGCGGCCAGCTGCGGGTCAGTGCCATCGCCGAAGGCGGCCGGGTGCACATCGACTTCATGGACACCGCCCCCGGCGTCAGCCCTGAATTCCTGCCACGCCTGTTCGAGCGTTTCTACCGCGGCGAAGCCTCGCGCAACCGCGCCAGCGGCGGCGCCGGCCTGGGCCTGGCCATCTGCCACGCCATCGTCGAGGCCCACGGTGGTACGCTAACTGCGCAGCCTTCGCCCATGGGCGGGCTGTGGTTGGCCATCGTGTTGCCCCTGGAGCAAGCATGAGCATCGAAGACCTACCCGCACACGTCCTCGTAGTAGAAGACGAACCCAAGCTGGCGGCGCTGCTGCGCGACTACCTGAGCGCCGCCGGCCACCAGGTGCAATGCATCGGCGACGGCCTGCAGGTGCTGCCCGCAGTGCGCGCGGCCATGCCCGACCTGATCCTGCTGGACCTGATGCTGCCCGGCCAGGACGGCGTGGCGGTGTGCCGCCAGCTGCGCGCCTTCAGCGACGTGCCGGTGGTGATGATCACCGCGCGGGTGGAGGAGGTGGACCGCCTGCTGGGCCTGGACGTGGGCGCCGACGACTACATCTGCAAGCCCTTCAGCCCCCGTGAAGTGGTGGCCCGGGTGCGCGCCATCCTCCGCCGGCGGCCGCGCGCGGCCAGCGACGCCGGCCTGCAGCTGGACGAAAGCACCTGGAAGGCGCGCTTCAACCAGGTGGAACTGGACCTCACGCCCGTGGAGTTCCGCCTGCTCAAGGCGCTGAACGAGCACCCGGGGCGGGTGTATTCGCGCGACCAGCTGATCGACCGCCTGTACAGCGACCACCGCGTGGTCACCGACCGCACCGTGGACAGTCACGTCAAGAACCTGCGGCGCAAGCTGGAGCAGGCGGCGCCGGGCCAGGAGCCGATCCAGTCGATCTACGGCGTGGGCTACAAGCTGGAGTGGTAGCCGCCCCGGCACCCAGGGGCTATCCTGTCGGGCTCAGCCATTGAAGGTTCAGCCGATGCAGGAAGTATCGCTGGGTGTTTTTCCCGCCACCACCGGCGTGATGAGCGACGAAGTGCGCCGCTTCGACTGGAGCGCCACGCCCCTGGGGCCCATGGACGACTGGCCGCTGGCGCTGCGCATGGCCGTGGAGCTGGTGCTGTCCAACGCCTTCCCGGCCTGCCTGGCCTGGGGCCCGCAGCTGATCGCCATCCACAACGACGCCTTCGTGCCGATCCTCGGTGACAAGCCCGCGCCCCTGGGCCGGCCGTTCAGCGAGGTGTGGGGCGAAGTGTGGCCCCAGGTTCGCGCCATCGCCGACCGCGCCCTGGCCGGCGAACCCACCTTCAACCAGGACCTGCCCCTGGTGATCAACCGCCGCGGCTACCCCGAGCCCGCCTGGTTCACCTTCTCCTACAGCCCGGTGCGCGACGAGCAGGGCCAGGTCATGGGCTTTCTCGACACGGTGATGGAGACCACCGACACCATCATCGCCCAGCGCCGCACCAAGGAGCTGGCCGACAGCTTCGAGCGCCAGGTGGCCGAACGCACCGCCGACCGCAACCGCCTGTGGCAGCTGTCCTCGGACATCATTCTGGTGACCCGCCAGGACCTGCAGGTGGTAGCCCTGAACCCGGCCTGGGAGCAGGTGCTGGGCTGGAACGAGTGCCAGCTGCGCGGCAGCAGCGTGCTCGACCTGGTGCATGAAGATGACCGCGCCACCGTGCTGGCCGCCGCCGCGCAGCTGGCCCGCGGCGAATCGGTGCACGACCTCGACTGTCGCCTGCGCCACAGCCACGGCGGCTACCGCTGGATCAACTGGGCGGCGGTGCCCGGCGACGGCTTCTTCAACGCCGTGGGCCGCGATATCACTGTCGAGCGCGAGCGCACCGAGGCCCTGCGCCAGGCCGAAGAGCTGCTGCGCCACAGCCAGAAAATGGAAGCCGTGGGCCAACTGACCGGTGGCCTGGCCCACGACTTCAACAACCTGCTGACCGGTATCACCGGCAGCCTGGAGCTGCTACGGCGGCGCATCGACCAGGGCCGCTTCGGTGAATTGGACCGCTACCTGGACGCCGCCCACGGCGCCGCCAACCGCGCGGCCACCTTGACCCACCGGCTGCTGGCCTTCGCCCGCCGCCAGACCCTCGACCCGCGCCCCACCGACGTCGTGCTGCTGGTGGACGGCCTGCGCGACCTGATCCGCCAGACCCTGGGCCCCACCGTGGTGCTCGACTGGCAGCCGCAGCTGGCGCCGTGGACCGTGCTGGTGGACCCCAACCAGCTGGAAAGCACCGTGCTGAACCTGTGCATCAACGCCCGCGACGCCATGCCCGACGGCGGCCACCTGGTGCTGCAGGTGCACCATCATGAGCAGTCGCTGCCGGCGCGCAGCGACGACGATCTGCCCGCCGGCCAGTACCTGTGCCTCAGCGTGATCGACAGCGGCACCGGTATGCCTCCCGAAGTCATCGCCCGGGCCTTCGATCCGTTCTTCACCACCAAGCCCATCGGCCAGGGCACCGGCCTGGGGCTGTCGATGGTCTACGGCTTCGCCCGCCAGTCGGGCGGGCGCGTGCGCATCGAATCGACCCTGGGCGAGGGCACCGCGGTGCGCCTGTACCTGCCGCGCCACCTGGGCGCCGCGCAGCAGGCCAGCGACCCTTGCGCCAGCCCGGTGGCGCGCCCGGCGCGGCTGGGCGAGACCGTGGTGCTGATCGACGACGAGGCCACCTTGCGTACCCTGGTGGCCGAGCAACTGGAGGAGATGGGCTACGAAGTACTGCAGGCCGCCGACGGCGTGGCCGGCCTGGCGCTGTTGCAGATGACCGGCGAGGTGGACCTGTTGATCACCGACGTCGGCCTGCCCGGTGGCCTCAACGGCCGCCAGGTGGCGGACGCCGCCGCGCGCATCCGCCCGGGGCTGAAGGTGCTGTTCATCACCGGCTACGCCGAGCAGGCGGTGATGACCCGGGCGCAGTTGGAGCCGGGCATGCACCTGCTGGTCAAGCCGTTCACCTTGCAGGCCCTGAGCGAGCGGGTGCGGGCGGTGCTGGACGCGTGACCGCCCTGGCCCGGCGTTCCAGCCACAGGTAGGCCACGCAGGCAATCAGCAGCGGCAGCAGGAAGTACAGCGCGCGGTAGCCCAGCAGCGCCGCCAGCAGCGTGCCCTTGGAGTACTGGCCCTGCAGCAGGCTCATGAACACCGCTTCCAGCACCCCCAGCCCGGCGGGAATGTGGGTGATGACCCCGGCAATGCTGCTGATCAGCAGGATCGCCAGCACCGTCGGGTAGCCGACCTTGGCCGGCAGCAGCAGGTAGATCAACGCCGCCATCAGCGACCAGTTCAGTGCCCCCAGCAGCGCCTGCGCCAGCGCCAGGCGCACGCCGGGGAGGGTGATGGCCTGCTGGCGGACATGCCAGGTGCGGCGCGTGGCAAAGGCGCAGGCCAGCAGGTACGCGGCGCCGGCCAGCAGCATGGCGACGCCGATCAGGCGCAGGCCGTCCTGGCCCATCTTCACGCTGTCGGGCAGCGGCGGCAGGCCGGCGGCGAACACCACGCCGCCCAGCAGCAAATAGCCCAGCCAGTTGGTGACCAGCCCCAGGCTGAGGATTTTGGTGATGGTCGGCACGTCCAGCCCCAGCTTGCCATACAGGCGATAGCGCAGGGCGATGCCGCCCACCCACGAGCTGAGGTTGAGGTTGAACGCGTAGCAGACGAACGCCAGCGGCAGCACCTGGCGCGCGGGCAGGCGGTGCCCGGTGTAGCGCCGCGACAGCAGGTCGTAGCTGGCGAACACGCCGTAGCTCAGCAGGGCGATGCCGGCGCCCGCGGCCAGCAACGGCCAGGGGTAGGCGCGCAGGGCGTGGCCCACCTCCTGCCAGTCCATGTTGCGCAGCAGCATCACCAGCAGCACGGGCACCAGCACCAGGAACAGCACGTTGACGCCCCGGCGCAGCCATTTCCACAGGCGTGGGTGGCTACTCATAAGCCTTGGCCTCGGCGCTCTCCACCGGTTCCTTGAGTACCGGCCCCAAGGGGGCCAGCTTCGGCGAGTGGGCCGGGAACATGCCGACGATGGCCGGGAAATGCCGCAGAAAGTGGAAGCTCAGGAAAATCAGCGGCGCCCGCCACCAGTAGCCGCGCAGCACCCGCTGCAGGGTCACCGTCTTGCAATGCTGGCTGGCCAGCTCGGCCAGGTGGTCATGTAGCACCTGATTGAACGTGGCGTCGTCGATCACCACGTTGGCTTCCAGGTTCAGCGACAGGCTCAGCGGGTCGAGGTTGCTGGAGCCCACCGTGGCCCACGTCTGGTCGATCACCGCGACCTTGCCGTGCAGCGGCCGCTGGGTGTATTCGCGAATCTGCACGCCGTCGCGCAGCAGGTAGTTGTACAGCAGCCGCGAGCACAGGCGCACCAGCGGCATGTCGGGCATGCCCTGCAGAATCAGGGTTACCGCCACGCCCCGGCGCGCGGCGTTGCGCAACTCGCGCAGCAGGCGGTAGCCGGGGAAGAAATAGGCGTTGGCGATGATGATGCGCTGCTGCGCGCGGCGGATGCCCAGCAGGTACTGGTGCTCGATGTCATCGCGGTGGGCCTGGTTGTCGCGGATCAGCAACAGCATGCGCGCGGTGCCGCTGTCGGCCTCGATGCGCTGGCGCGGCGTCAGCCAGGGCCGGGCCTGGCGCCGCACGCGGCTGGTCTCGTCGAGCAGGGTGAGGGTGGCCTGGTGCAGGTCGGCGACGATCGGCCCCTGCACCTTCACCGCGTAGTCCTGCTTGGCCATGGGCCCGGACTGCAGCAGGTGGTCGGCGCTGTAGTTGATGCCGCCGATGAAGGCGGTCTCGCCGTCCACCACCACGATCTTGCGGTGCAGGCGGCGGAACAGGTTGGTGCGCAGGCCCAGCACCTTGGGCCGCGGGTCGAAAGCCTGCAGGTGCACGCCGGCCTCCACCAGTTCGCGCAGGAAGCGGCTGCTGAGGTCGGCGGTGCCGTAGCCGTCCACCAGCACCTCCACGCGCACGCCGCGGTGGGCGGCGCTGATCAGCGCCAACTGCAAGGGCCGGCCCACTTCGTCCTCGAACAGGATGAAGGTCTCGATCAGCACCTCTTCGCGCGCCGCGGCGATGGCCTGCAGCACACTGTCGAAGAACGCCTCGCCGTTGATCAGCAGCTGCACGGCGTTGTCATCGCGCCACGAGCGGTTCACAGGCGCACCTCCACGGCCAGGGGCACATGGTCGGACAGGTGCGACCAGGGCTTGCGCGCCAGCACCTTGGGGGTCAGGGCGGTGGCGTTGCGCAGGTACACACGGTCCAGGCACAGCAGCGGCAGGCGCGCCGGGAACGTACGGGCCGGGGCGCCGTAGGCTTGGGCGAACACCTCGTGCAGGCCGCACTCGGCCAGCACCGCGTCGGCGCGCTTGCGCCAGTCGTTGAAGTCGCCGGCGACGATCACCGGGGCGTCGATGGGTAGCGCGTCCAGCAGCTGCGCCAACAGTTGCAACTGGCGCTGGCGCTGGCGTTCACCCAGGCCCAGGTGCACGCACACCGTGTGCACCTCGCGGTGCCCTGGCACGGCCAGCACCGAGTGCAGCAGCCCGCGCTGCTCGGCGCCGTTGACGCTGATGTCGTGGTTGTCATGGCTCAGGATCGGGAATTTCGACAGCAGCGCGTTGCCGTGCTCGCCGTCCGGGTACACCGCGTTGCGGCCATAGGCGAACACCGGCCACATGCTGTCGGCGAGGAACTCGTACTGCGGCACGTCCGACCAGTTGTCGAACCGCTGGCCGTGCAGGCGGTGCATGCCCAGCACCTCCTGCAGGAACACCACGTCGGCCGACACCGCCCGCACCGCCTCGCGCAGCTCGGGCAGCACGAAGGTACGGTTCAGCGCGCTGAAGCCCTTGTGGGTGTTGACCGTTAGCAGCCGCAGGGTGCGCACCGTGGCGGCCGCCTCGGCGAATGGCCGGGGTTGGGGCGTGAGCATGGCGTGACCGTCCTTGCGCGGCTGGGTATTCAATACCGACTCGGGGGGGCGGGCAAAGTTCGCTGGTGTGGGTGGGACGCGGCCTGCGGCCGCTGCTACAGGTGCTGCGGCTACACCAAACCCGCGTAGCTACGGCGCGGTATGCCCGCGAATGCGCGTCGCCTGCATCGCGGCCAAGGCCGGCTCCTACCACGGACGGCGTAGGAGCCGACTTTAGTCGCGATGCAGGCAACGCGGTTTCAAGACAGTTGCTGCTACAGGACGGGGTGTAGCAGCGGCCGCAGGCCGCGTCCTTTGCGTACACTTCTGCTAAGTTGTACGATGACTTCACCCGCTTCGCACAACAACTACCCCAGGAGCTCCCATGACCCAGCCCACCCCAGTCCTTATCGCAGGCCCCTTGCTGCCCAGTCTGCAAACAGCGGTAGACACCCACTTCGCCGCCACCCACTACTGGGAACTGGCCGACCAGCAGGCCTGGCTGCAGGCCCACGGCGCCAGCATCAAGGCCTTGGTCACCAGCGGGGTGTACGGGGCCAGCGCGGCGTTGCTGGGGCAGTTGCCCAACCTGGAGGCCATCTTCAGTTTCGGCGTGGGCTATGACGCCATCGCCGTGGACGTGGCCCGCGACCGCGGCATCGTGGTCACCAACACCCCGCAGGTGCTGGACGATTGCGTGGCGGACACGGCCATGGGCCTGATTCTCGACACCTTGCGCCGCTTCACCGAGGCCGACCGCTACGTGCGTGCCGGCAAGTGGCCCCAAGCGCGCTTCCCGGTGGCGGTGAAGGTCGGCGGCAAGAAGCTGGGCATCGTCGGCCTGGGCAACATCGGCCAGGCCATCGCCAGGCGGGCGGCGGCGTTCGACATGGAGATCCTGTACCACAACCGCAGCCCCAAGGCGGGGGTCGACTACCGCTACTTCGCCGACCTCGACGCGATGATCAGCGCCTGCGACGTGCTGGTGCTGGCAGTGCCGGGCGGCAAGGCCACCGACCGCCTGATCGACGGGCGGCGCCTGGCGTTGCTGGGCAGCAAGGGCTTCCTGATCAACATCGCCCGCGGTTCGGTGGTGGACCAGCCGGCGCTGATCCAGGCGCTGCAGCAGGGCACCATCGCCGGCGCCGGCCTGGATGTGTTCGAGGCCGAACCGCAGGTGCCCGAAAGCCTGTTGGCGATGGACAACGTGGTGCTGCTGCCACACGTGGGCAGCGGCACCCAGGAAACCCGCCAGGCCATGGGCGACCTGGTGTGGAAGAACATCGAGGGCTGGTTCTACAACGGCAAGCGCCCGCTCACCCCGGTGTAACCCCTTTGCTGTTAGGGGGCTTTATCGGGTGAGCAGGCCGTCCACCGTCTGCCGGCACACCTCGCGGGCCTGCTCCAGCACCCGGCGCTTCCACTCATCAGTCTCCACGTAGAACGCCTCGCGTATCTGCTGTTTGATGCGCTGGCGTTGCTCGGCGCCGGTGCGCGGGTGGCGCTGCAGCCACTGTTCGGCGCGCAGCGCCTGCAGCACTTGCGGGCCGGGCTGGGTGCCGTATTCCAGGGTCAGGCCGTTGTACTGGGCCTGCGGGCATTCTTCCATCACGGCCAGGTCGAGGGTGCCGCGCAGGTGCGCCGAGGTGGAGCTGCCGTCGAAGCTGTTGGTCACCGCAGGACCCCACCAGGCCTTGGCCCGGGCCAGGTCGTCGGCGCTGGCCGGGCCTTTGTAGATGCGTTCGCCCACGCCCATCGGGCCCAGCCCGGTGTGCAGGTCGATCCAGCCGATGCGCTGGCAGGCCTGGGCGTGTTCGCGCAGCACCTGGCGCACCCGCTGGTTGCTCCAGGTGGGCGCGGTGCCGCTGAAGAACAGCCCGTCGGGGTGGCTCGCCTGGCCGCTGGAGATGGCCGCTTGCAGTGCCTTGCGGCCCTTGCGCAGCACCTGCAGCATCAGCTTCAGTTCGTTGATGCGCGACGGCGGCCACTGCTCGGGCAGCAGCCGCTGGGCAATGGCGGCGTAGCCGGGGTTGGCCGGCTGGGGCTGGCTGAAATCGAGGAAGTTGCGGTTCAGGTCGACGTTTTCATGGGTCACCCGCCGCAGCCACGAAAACCCGTAGGGGTTGAGCGCGTGCAGGTACAGCACGGCCAGGTCCTGCTGTTCGGTCAGCGCCATCCAGCTGTCGTCGTTCAACAGATCCAGCTGCACCGCCGAGCCACAAAAGCCCTCGATGCCATGGCAGCCGCTGCTGATCACCATCAGGTTGCGCGCGTCGGGCGCGCCCACCCGGCACACGTCCAGGGCCAGGGTTTCATTGTCACTGCCGGTGTGCGGGTGCACGTGCGACTGCACGGCGAGGCCGCGGCGCGCGCAGGCCAGCAGAAACTGTTGGCGCGCCTGGGCGTAGCTTGAAGCAAACACGGAAAGGTTCATGCGAGGGTCCTGGTAGGCAACGAACGGGAACGGCGCGCGCAGGCAGGCGCCGCGCGGGGCAGGCCCGCGCGCCGTGGGTCAAGCAATGGAAAACAGGGGGGTTCAGCCGGCCCAGCGCGCCTGCAGGGCTTGGCGCGTGCGCGCCGGCGCGATGATCACCAGCCCCAGCGCCGCGCAGACCATGGCGGCCACGCCGATGCCGTGCAGCGCGGTCTCGAAGCCGCGGGCGATGTCACCGTCGAACAGCGTGACCAGCCGGCCCACGGCCCAGGGCGCGAACATGCCCGACAGGGTCATGCTGCCCACGTGAATCGCCAGCATGGCGCCGCGCTGGCGCAGCGGCGAGATGTGCGAGGTGATGGTCATGCCGAAGGCGAACACGCCGTTGAGCAGCACGCCGCCCAGCACGTAGCACGCCAGCTTCATGGCCAGCCCGGCGGTCAGCGTGCCCAGGGCGCAGAAGGCCAGGCCGCCGAGGATGCAGCAGGCCATGGGCGGCAGCACCAGGCTGCGCTGCACGCTGGCGCCGCCTTTGAGCAGGCGCTGGGACAGCGCCGACAGCAGCAGGTTGATGACGATGATGCTCAAGGTGGCGGCAAACAGCACGTAGCCGGCCTGCATGCTGCCCAGGCCCAGGCCTTTCTGCAGGTACACCGCCGACCAGCTGAACGACAGCGCGTTGGGCAGGTAGGCCAGGAAGCACATCAGCGAGATCCACACGAAGGTGCGGTTGAGCAGCAGGTGCCGGTAGGGCACGGTCGGGCTCGCCGCTTGCGGTGCTGCCCCTTGGCTGCCTTCGGCGCCGAACAGCCACCAGGCCAGCATCCACGCCAGGCTCAGGCCTGCCAACAGCAGGTAGGCCGAGCGCCAGCCAAAATGGGCAATGCTGAAGGGCAGGGCGATAGCGCCCAGCAGGCCGCCCAGCATGATCGACACCTGCAGCAGCGACGCCGGCAGCACCTGCTTGTCGGCGGCGTACCACTTGAAGCTGGCGTGCTGGGTAACCGCCGTGCCCGGGCCACAACCGGCGCCCAGCAGCAGGCGGCTGGCGGTCAGCGCCGCCAGGCCGCTGGCGAAGGTCACCAGCAGCTGCGCGCTGGTCCACACCAGCGCCATCAGGGCTAGAATCCAGCGGGTGGGAAAGCGGTTGGCGAGGAAGCCCACGGCGATGCCCGACAGCGAATACAGGAAGAAAAACGCGCTGCCGACGAAGCCGAACTGCTCGGCGCTCAGCTGCAGTTCATCGATGATCTGCGGGCCGGCGAAGGCGAAGATGGTCTTGTCCAGCACGCTGATGACCATCACGGCCATCAGCAGGCCGATCACCAAGGGGCGGCGCGGGGGCGCTCTCATGGGAAATCCTTGTGCGGTGGAGTTGCGATGGCCACAGCATGCCCCAGCCCCCTGCGCCTGGATAATCACCTCTGCACATGCTTATCAGGGCTGGTTATGGCGACCGTAGCCGCTGCCGAAGGCTGCGCTGGCCGGTGTGAACACCGGAGATTTTCAGTGAGGCACAGGGCCAGCGCAGCCTTCGGCAGCGGCTACGGGTGTCAGGCCAGCTCCGGCGCCTTCACCGCATGCGGGCTCTTGTACACATAGATCAGCTCATCGGCCAGCGCCTTGGCCTCGCGCGTCATCAGCTCCTGGTCGCGGCACACCAGCGAGATGTTCATCGGCGGCACCGGCTCGGCGATCTTCAGCACCTGCAGGCCGTTGGTGAAATTCTGCGTGCGGTCGAGAATGCGCTGCGACCAGTAGCTGACCGCATCGCTGGTGGCGGCCATCTCGGAAAACAGCACCACCGAGGCGCACTCGATGACGTTGTCGGGCCAGGCGATGGCATGGTGCTCGAACATCATGTTCACCTTGGACTGCTCCATGGAGTCCTGCAGCAGCCAGTCCAGCTCGCGCAGTTCGGCCAGGCTGGTGGCGCCGGCACTGGGGTGGCCGGTGCGCACGGCCAGCACCGCGGGTTGTTCGAACAGCTCCACCCAATGGAAGCCATCGGTGCAGCGCGCGGCGGGCAGGGAGGTCAGGGCCATGTCCAGCAAACCCTCGCGCAGGCCCTCCATCAGCTTGGAAGGGCGCAGCTCGTGGATCTGGATGTGCACCTTTGGGTAACGTTTGCGGTAACGGTTGAGGCTGTTGACGAACTGCGGCCCCGGCGTCACCGGTGACACGCCGATGGACAGCTTGCCGTCCATCACGCCCTTGAGCGTCTCGATTTCCTCGCGTGCGCGGCGCACTTCCTCGAGGATCAGGCGTGCGCGGCGCACCAGCCGTTCACCGTACTCGGTGGCGGTGATGCCGCGGTTGGAGCGGATCAGCAGCGGCACGCCCAGCTCCGCTTCCAGTTCCTTGATGCCCTTGGACAGGGCCGGCTGGGAGATATGCAGCAGGCGCGAGGCCTCCTGGATACTGCCGCTTTCACAGATGGAGACCATGGCCCGCAGTTGATGCAACTTCATGAGCACTCGCCGAACTTCAGGATGTTCATGAATTCAAAGCAAAATTCGGGCCTATGAGGCGGCCTGGCGGCCGCTGCTACGGGATTCGCGAACACCGTAGCAGCGGCCGCCAGGCCGCGTCCGCTTTTAGCGAATGCCGGTCACCCGCAACGCCGACGGGGTGAAGTCCTTGCGGCTCATGGGGACGTTGAAGGTGTAGCCGTTCTTCTCCTCGTTGTGCAGCGAGTTCACCGCGTAGCGCCCCGACAGCAGGTCGTAGTGCACCTCGGCGGCGAATGACGGCGCCTTGACGTTGTAGAAGAAGCTCGCATGGCCCTCCGACACCCGCCACAGCGCGCCGTGGCCGTCGTAGGCCTCGGTCTCGGCGCCTTGCCAGCTGTCTTCGTCGATGTAGATATCACGCCGCGAATAGATATGCCGCTCGCCCGGCTTCAGCGTCGCGGTCAGGTGCCACACCCGGTGCAGCTCGTAGCGGGTCAGGTCCTGGTTGATATGGCCGGCCTTGACGATGTCGGTGTACTTGAGCGTCGGCGCTTCCAGGCGGTAGCTGTTGTAGGGGATGTACAGCTCCTGCTTGCCCACCAGCTTCCAGTCGAAGCGGTCCGGGGCGCCGTTGAACAGGTCGAAGTCGTCGTAGGTGCGCAGGCCTTCGGCGGCCGGGCTGTCATAGGCCACCTGCGGCGCGCGGCGCACCCGGCGCTGGCCGGCGTTGTACATCCAGGCCTCGCGCGGCTCCTTCACCTGGTCCACGGTCTCGTGCACCAGCAGCACGCCACCGACCATGCGCGCCGGGGCCAGGAACTCCTCGCGGTAGAAGCTGAGGATATTCGCCTGCTCCTGCGGGTCGTAGTCGCTCAGGCCGGTGGGGAAGGCCAGCTCCTGCTTGAGCACGGTGGGGGTGAAGTCGCCGTTGGCCTGGGGCGAGGCCTGCATGACGATGCGTTTCATGGTGTCGCCACGGTAGCGGCCGATCAGGTTCCAGATCACCTCCAGGCCGTCCTTGGGAAGCGGGAAGGGCACCGCGCCGGGGTGGTAGTGTTCCAGGCCGTTGCCGCCGGCCACCAGCTGCGTGTCGGTGGCGTTCTGGCGGGTGGCGGCCAGGCTCTTGTCGGGCAGGCTCACCGTGCGGTGGCTGGGGTACACGGGAATGCGGTAGCTGTCGGGGTAGCGGGCGAACAGCGCCAGCTGGCCCGGGGTGAGCTTGTCCTTGTACTGCGCGGCGTTGGCCTGGGTGATCACGAACAGCGGCTTTTCGCTGGCGAACGGGTCGGCCAGGAAGCCGTCGGCGTCGACCTTGCCGGCGTTCACCGGCAGGCCGCCGGTCCAGGCCGGGATGCTGCCGTCGGCGTTGCCGGCCTTCTGCGCGCCCACCGGGGTGAGGTCGGCGCCCAGGCGCGCGGCCTGGTCGGCGGTCACCGCGGCGTGCACGTGGGACGCCAGCAGGCACAGGCTCAGGGTAAACAGGTGCAAGTGTTTCATCGGGTACCTCGCAGGATCAGAAGCTGACGCCGACGCTCAAGGCGACGAAGTCACGGTCAGTGTTGGTGTTGTAATCGCCGCCGAAGAAGTTGGTGTAGCTGAGGCTGGCGGTGTATTTGGTCAGGTAGTCGGCATCCACGCCCACGCTGATGGCCTTGCTGCCCTCGGTGAAGGTCGGGCCGTTGCCGCGCACGTCGTGTGAGAAGGTGACGTTGGGCTTGAGGTTGACCCCGGCGAACACGTCGCTGTATTCCTCCACCGCGCGCAGGCGGTAGCCCCAGGAGATCGGCGTGTAGTAGCCCTTGCTGTTGCACTGGCCGGGGTTGGAGCTGTTCAGCGCCTGGCAGATGGCGTTGCCCGACAGCCCGCCCAGCAGCAAGGCGGTGCCGGCGTCGGCCAGCGCGCCGTTGCCGTAGACGCTGCTGCGGCCAAAGCGCAGGTCCGAGCCGTCGGTGGCGCCCAGGCCGCTGATGTAGCCCATCCCCACTTCGCCCACCAGGCTCAGGCGGTCGCCGCCCAGCACGTGGTCGAAGGTGCGCACCGCGGTGGTCTGCGCCTGGGTGTAGGGCATGCGTTTGTAGCCCTGGATGGTCGAGCCGTAGGTCGAGCTGGCCCAGCCGCTGCTGAAAATCGGCAGGCCGGCGTTGACCAGCGGGCTGGTGGCGGCCGAGCCCAGCACGGCAGCGTTGGAGACGTCGCTGGCGTTGAGCGACATGGGCATGTTCGGCCGGTAGCTGATCTCGCCCGACAGCGCCGTGGCGCCGACGTTGGTGGCGAAGCTCAGGCCGTACAGGTGGATGTCCTCGGGGTAGGTGAGGTAATAGGTGGCGGTGCTCACGCCGCCCTTGCCGCTCAGCCCGCCCACCGGGTCGGCCAGCGCGCCTTTGCCCACGGTCCAGTTGAACTCCGGGTTGCGCGCGTGATAGTTGAGGGCGTAGAAGCCGAACTCGGTGTCGTTGAGCTGCGGCACGGTCCAGTGCAGCGACACGCCGAACTGGCCGCTGTTGCGCGCATCGTCGTCACTGCCGCGCGGCACGTAGCCGTAGTTGCTGGCCGTGCGGTCGAAGTCGCTACCGTTGATGGTCATGCCCTGGGTGCAGCCCTTGGCGGCCACGTCGCTGCCGAAGAAGGTGCCGCAGTTGTCCAGCTCGGTCTTCTGCCAGGTCAGCTGGTAGAAGGCTTCCACCGACAGGTTGTCGCTCAGGCCTTGGCTGACGTACAGCATGTTCACCGGGATCAGCCCCTCCTTGACCTCGGAGCCGGGGCGGCGCAGGGCCGAGACGTCCACCGGGTTAATGGCGTTGATGGAGTTGCCGATGAAGGTGCTCTCGCCCCAGCTGACCACCTGCTTGCCGGCACGCACGCTGCCCGGCAGGTCGGCGATGCTGTAGTTGTGGTACACGAAGGCGTCGAGAATCTCTGCGCCCTGGCCCTTGGCGGCCTCGTCGCGGCCGCTGTCGTCAATGTCGTAGAGGTGCGTGTTGCCGTGCTCCACGGCGTAGTCGTACCAGTACTTGGCGCGGATGAACACGCCGCTGTCCTGGTACTTGAGCTGCAGGTCGTGCACGCCCTTGAAGATCTCCGAAAACGCCTGGCCCTTCTTGAAGTTCAGGCGCCCGTCGTCGCTGGTGCGGGTGGCGGCGTGGCCGCCGTTGGCGGTGCCGATGAACTGCTTGTCCGGGTTGGCGGTGCCGAAGCTGGCGCCGATGGACAGCGTCGAGTCCAGGTGGCCCTCGATGTCGCCGATGCTGAAATCCGCTGCCATGGCCGGCGCGGCGCCGGCAAGGGCCACGGCCATTGCCAGGGTGTGGGGATACAGTGTCCCCAAGGTTTTTATCGTGTTCACGCTGCTCTCCCCCAAAACCTGCATGGCTAAGACGCGGGGTCAGTTGCCCCGCTGGCTGCTGGTGATATCCCCTGTGCTCCAGGTCTGCCGCATGGTAGGGAGCGCGCCGGGTTCTGCCTTCCAGCAAATTCTTATGCCTATAGCCAAAGGTGAAGTGCGTGGGCCTGGGGCGGCTCCCTAGAATGGCCCCGGGCCGCGCCCTGGGGGTGGCGGCGACAGTCATGGGAGCGAGTGCGGTGGCGAGGCAGCGGTTGAGGGTGGGCAAGGGGGGCGCCTGGTGGCTGGCGCTGGTGATGGCCGGGGCCGTGCAGGCCGGCGAACTGCCACGGGCGGCGTCGGGGTTGTTGACCGACGTCGCCAGCGTCGGCACGCGGCAGGTGGCAGTGGGCGAGCGCGGCCATGTGTTGCTGTCCGATGACCAGGGCCGCAGCTGGCGCCAGGCGAGCGTGCCGAGCCAGCAACTGCTGACGGCGGTGTACTTCGTCGATGCCCAGCACGGCTGGGCGGTGGGGCACGACGCGCAGATCCTCGCCACGGCCGACGGCGGCGCCACCTGGGCCCTGCAGTTCCAGGACCCGGCGCGGCAGGCGCCGTTGCTGGGGGTGTGGTTCGAGAACGTCAGCCACGGTTTCGCCGTGGGCGCCTACGGTGCGCTGCTGGTGACCGAGGACGGTGGCAGCCACTGGCAGGACGCCAGCGCACGGCTGGACAACCCCGACCAGCTGCACCTCAACGCCATTGCCGCGGTGAAGGACGCGGGCCTGGTGATCGTCGGCGAGCAGGGCCTGATGTTCCGTTCCGCGGACGGCGGTGCCAGCTGGCAGCGCCTGCAAGGCCCCTACGAGGGAACGCTGTTCGGCGCCGTCGCCACCGCCCAGCCCCGCACCTTGCTGGTGTTCGGCCTGCGCGGCCATGTGTTCCGTTCCACCGACTTCGGTGACAGCTGGCAAGCCATCGCCGTGCAGGGCGAACGCGGGCCGCTGGACGCCGGCCTGGCCAACGCCCGGCTGTTGCACGACGGCACGCTGGTGCTGGTGGGCGAGGGCGGCACGGTGCTGCGCAGCGTCGACGACGGCCAGCGCTTCAGCCGCGTCACCCGCCCGGACCGCCAGGCCCTGGCGGCCGCAGCAGCCGCTGGCGACGGCCTGCTGCTGGTAGGCGAAAACGGTGCGCATCGCGCCACCCTCAACGGCAGCGAGGCCGTGCAACCATGAGCATTCAGCAACGCTTCCCGGCACCCCAGGGCACCCTGCTGGAACGCCTGATCTTCAACAACCGCCCCGCGGTCATCATTCTCTGCCTGCTGGCCAGCCTCTTCCTGTTCTGGCAAGCCACACAGATTCGTCCCTCCACCAGCTTCGAGAAGATGATCCCGCTCAAGCATCCGTTTATCCAGCGCATGCTTGAACACCGCAATGACCTGGCCAACCTGGGCAACACCGTGCGTATCTCGGTGGAGGCGGTGAACGGCGACATCTTCAACAAGGACTACATGGAGACCCTGCGGCAGATCAACGACGAGGCGTTCTACATTCCCGGCGTCGACCGCTCGGGCATGAAGTCGTTGTGGAGCCCCAGCGTGCGCTGGACCGAGGTCACCGAGGAGGGGTTTGCCGGCGGCGAGGTGATTCCGCAGAGCTACAACGGCTCGGCCGACAGCCTCGAATTGCTGCGCAGCAACATCCTCAAGTCCGGCCAGGTGGGGCGGCTGGTGGCCAACGACTTCAAGTCGAGCATCGTCGAGATCCCGCTGCTGGAGTCCTACCCCGACCCCAACGACCAGGGCAAGCTGCTGAGCCTGGACTACCAGAAGTTTTCCCACAGCCTTGAGGAAAAGATCCGCGACAAGTTCCAGGCGCAGAACCCCAACGTCAAGGTGCACATCGTCGGCTTCGCCAAGAAGGTCGGCGACCTGATCGACGGCCTGATCATGGTGGTGATGTTCTTCGGCGTCGCCTTCGTCATTACCCTGGTGCTGCTGTATTTCTTCACCAATTGTTTGCGCAGCACCATCGCCGTGCTCAGCACCACGCTGGTGGCGGTGGTCTGGCAGCTGGGGCTGATGCACGCGTTCGGCTTCGGCCTGGACCCGTATTCGATGCTGGTGCCGTTCCTGATCTTCGCCATCGGCATCTCCCACGGCGTGCAGAAAATCAACGGCATCGCCCTGCAGTCCAGCGACGCCGACAACGCCCTGACCGCAGCGCGGCGCACCTTCCGCCAGCTGTTTTTGCCGGGCATGATCGCGATTCTGGCCGACGCCGTGGGCTTCATCACCCTGCTGATCATCGACATCGGCGTGATCCGCGAGCTGGCCATCGGCGCCTCGATCGGCGTGGCGGTGATCGTGTTCACCAACCTGATCCTGCTGCCGGTGGCGATTTCCTACGTGGGCATCAGCAAACGCGCCATTGAGCGCAGCAAGAAGGACGCGGTGCGCGAGCACCCGTTCTGGCGCGCGCTGGCGAACTTTGCCAGCCCGAAAGTGGCGCCGGTGTCGGTCGCGCTGGCGTTGATCGCCCTGGGTGGCGGCCTGTGGTACGGCCACAACCTGAAGATCGGCGACCTCGACCAGGGTGCCCCGGAGCTGCGCCCCGACTCTCGCTACAACCAGGACAACCAGTTCATCATCGACCACTACGCCACCAGCTCCGACGTGCTGGTGGTGATGGTGCAGACCGCCGCCGAAGGCTGCTCGCGCTACGAGACCATGCAGCCGATGGACGAGCTGATGTGGCAGCTGGACAACACCGCCGGGGTGCAGTCGACGGTGTCGCTGGTCACCGTGAGCAAGCAGGTGATCAAGGGCATGAACGAGGGTAACCTCAAGTGGGAAAGCCTGTCGCGCAACCCCGAGGTGCTCAACAGCTCGGTGGCCCGCGCCGATGGCCTGTACAACGGCAATTGCTCGCTGGCGCCGCTGCTGGTGTTCCTCAACGACCACAAGGCCGAGACCCTCGACCGCGCCGTGGCGGTGATCAAGCAGTTCGCCGCCAGCCATGACAGCGACGGCCTGCAGTTCCAGCTGGCGGCGGGTAACGCCGGCATCGAGGCGGCCACCAACGAGGTGATCAAGCAGGCCGAGCTGACTATCCTGATCCTGGTGTACATCTGCGTGGCGGTGATGTGCCTGATCACCTTCCGCTCGTTCGCCGCGACGCTGTGCATCGTGCTGCCACTAGTGCTGACCTCGGTGCTGGGCAACGCGCTGATGGCGTTCATGGGCATCGGCGTCAAGGTCGCGACCCTGCCGGTGGTGGCGCTGGGCGTGGGCATTGGGGTGGACTACGGCATCTACATCTACAGCCGCCTGGAGAGCTTCCTGCGCGCGGGCCTGCCGCTGCAGGAAGCCTATTACCAGACGCTGAAATCCACCGGCAAGGCGGTGCTGTTCACCGGCCTGTGCCTGGCGATCGGCGTGTGCACCTGGATCTTCTCGGCCATCAAGTTCCAGGCCGACATGGGCCTGATGCTGACGTTCATGCTGCTGTGGAACATGTTTGGTGCGCTGTGGCTGCTGCCGGCGTTGGCGCGGTTCCTGATCAAGCCGGAGAAGATGGCGGGCAAGGCGGGGGGGTCGATATTCGCGCACTGACGCGGCCTGCGGCGGATGGCCGCCCCGCAGCTGCTACACGGCACCTCGCGTAGCAGCTGCCGCAGGCTGCGTCCGGGCGTTACGCGGACGACGGGGTCAGGTGTTGGTCTTGAGCTTGGTCCACAGCCGGGTGGTCAGGCGGGCGATGGCCGGCGGCAGGTCCTCGACGATGAACACCCGGTCCAGCACGTCCTTGGGCGGGTAGATAGCCGGGTCGTTCTTCACCGCAGGCGTCAGGTAGGCCTCGGCGCCACTGTTGGGGTTGGCGTAGTGGATGCTGTTGCTGATGTTGGCAATTACCTGGGGTGTGAGCAGGTAGTTCATGTAGGCGTAGGCGTTCTTTTCGTGGGGCGCGGCCTTGGGCATCACCACCATGTCCATCCAAAGGGTCGAGCCCTCTTTCGGAATTGAATAGGCGATGTTGATGCCGTTGTGGGCTTCCTTGGCGCTGGCGGCGGCCTGGACGATGTCGCCGTTGAAGCCGATCACCGCGCAGATGTTGCCGTTGGCCAGGTCGCTGACGTACTTGGAGGCGTGGAAGTACTGGATGTACGGGCGGATCTTCAGCAGCGCCGCCTCGGCCTGCTGGTAGTCGGCGGGCTCATGGCTGTGGTGCGGCAGGCCCAGGTAGTTGAGGGTGATGGGCAGCACCTGGGTGGGGTTGTCGATGATCGCCACGCCGCACTGGCTGAGCTTCTTGATGTTGGCTTCGTCGAAGAACAGGCTCCACGACTGGGTAACGTCGGTGCTGCCGAATATCGCCTTGATCTTCTCGACGTTGTAGCCGATGCCGGCGGTGCCCCACATGTAGGGGAAGCCGTACTGGTTGCCGGGGTCGTTGGTCTCCAGTTTCTTCATCAGCACTGGGTCCAGGTGCTGCCAGTTGGGCAGCTGGCTCTTGTCCAGCTTCTGGATGGCGCCGGCCTTGATCAGCCGCGAGAGGAAGTGGTTGGAGGGGCTGACCACGTCGTAGCCGGAGTTGCCGGTCATCAGTTTCGACTCCAGCACCTCGTTGCTGTCGTGCAGGTCGTAGGTGGCCTTGATGCCGGTGGCCTGGGTGAAGTTCACCAGGGTGTCGTCGGCGATGTAGCCGTTCCAGTTGGAGATGCTCACCTGCTCGTCGGCGTGGGCGGCCAGGACGACGGTGGACAGCAGGGTGGCGGTGCAAAGCGTGAGTGCGCGCATGTTCCAGGACCTGTCGGGGTTGAGGTTATTGTTGTTCAGATTTCGCTGCGGGCGCGCACGGTTTCCACGCGCATGCGCAGCCAGGCGCCGATGTCCAGCAGCGGCTTGGGCGGCAGCCAGCCGGGGCGGGCGCGCTCGAGCACGGCGTCCAGCAGCGGCGAGCGCTGGTCGCTGGCCAGTTCCGCCAGCAGCTGGCCCCAGAGGGTGCCGCGGGCCACGCCCGAGCCGTTGCAGCCGGCCACCGCGTACAGGCCGCGTTCCACCTCGGCGAAGTACGGCTGGCCCGAGCGCGAGGCGCTGAGGTGGCCGGTCCAGGTGTAGCGAATGTCCTCGGCCGTCAGCCACGGGAAGCGCCGTTGCAGGCCTTGCAGGTGGTGCTGGCGGCGCTGCAGCAGCTGCGCGTCGGTAAGATCGGTGCCGCGGTATTCGGCGGTGTTGCGGATCATCACCCGGCGGTCCGGGGTCAGCCGCACGGTGGCGCCCAGCGGGCGGGTGGACAGCACGCCCCAGGGCTGGGTGTCGCCCAGTTCCTGCTCGCTCAGGGGGCGGGTCAGGCTGGCGCTGAGTTCCATGGGGAAGGTGGCGCTGGCGGCCAGGCCGCTGCGGGCGATGAAGGCGTTCAGGCACACCAGCACCCGTGGCGCCGTGACGCTGCCGTGTGCGGCAACCGCACGTAACCCACCACTGGCCAGCCGTTCGAGGGCGGTGACCGCGGTGTGTTCGTGCACCGTGACCGAGGCGGGCAGGGTGTCGAGCAGGCCGCGCACGTATTTCGCCGGTTGCAGCAGGGCGTTGCCGCCTGCGCACTCGATGGCCGCCTGGTAATGGCCGGTGCCCAGGCGCTGCTGCAACGCCGCGCCTTGCAGGAAGCGGGCCTGGGCACCCACGGCGCGCAGGGTGGCCAGGGTAGCGTCGATGTCGGTGAGCTTGGCCGGGTCGTTGACCGCAAACAGGTAGCCGTCGTCGCGGAACTCGCAGTCGATTGCCAGCCGCGCCAGTCGCTGACGCAATGCATCGTTGGCCGCGCGGGAAATGGCGGTGTCGGCCTGGTAGCCGGCAAACCCCGGCTGGCCGATCAGCTCAAGGGCTGCAGGGTGTTCGTGGGCCACGGCAAACCCGGAATTGCGCGCCGAGGCGCCTTGGGCGGCGCGTTGCCGGTCGAGCACGACGATGCGCGCCTGGGGGTGCGCTTCGGCCAGCGCATGGGCGGCGCTGAGGCCGGTGATGCCGGCGCCGATGATCAGGAAGTCGGCCTGCTGGTTGCCGTGCAGGCGGGCCCGCGGGGCGGCAGTGCCTGCCAGCGCTATCCAGCCACAGTGATTGTTCATGGTTTGCCTCGATAAGGTGCGGGCCCCGGCCACGCATGCGAAATAGGCATGATGGCTTTCGGTGGTTGGCCGTCGTGGCTACAATTTATGAGGTGGCGCGGGCTGCGGCCAACGTTAAATTCGCATTCGTCTATTCGGAAAACGCATGGATAACAATCGGCATGTGCCGTCGCTGCAAGGCCTGCAAGCGCTGGTGGAAGTGGCGGACAGCGGCAGCTTCACCCTGGCCGCCAACGCCCTGTGCCTGACCCAGAGCGCGGTGAGCCGCAAGGTGCAGCAGCTGGAAAGCCATTTCGGCGTGCCGCTGCTGTTGCGCAACAGCCGTGGGCTGCAGGTGACGCCGGAGGGCGAGCAGGTGCTGGCCAGCGCGCGGCAGATCCTGGCGCAGTTGAAGGCGCTGCATGAACGCCTGGCACCGCAGAAGCGGCCGTTTCGGATTCGCATGCACGTGTCGCTGGCGGTGCGCTGGCTGCTGCCCAAGCTCAGCGATTTCTACCTGCGCCACCCCGAAGTGGCGCTGGCCATCGAAACCGTGGCCACCGAGGTGGTGGAGCCGTCCAGCGACAGCGATGCGTTCATACTGTACCTGCCACAGGCGCCCACCGACCCGGCCTGCCTGACCCTGTTCGAGGAAGCGCTGATACCGGTGTGCGCGCCGGGGCTGGGGCCGTTGTCAGGGCTGGACGACCTGCTGCGCTTCCCCCTGCTGCACCGCTCGGCCGATCGCCAGGCCTGGCGCGACTGGCTGGCGGCCCACGGCAAACGGCCGCTGGCCGACTACCGGCACATTCCCTTCAACCTCGACGAACTGGCGCTGGACGCCGCTGCCCGGGGCCTGGGCGTGGCCGTCACCGACCAGACCCTGGCCCAGGAGTCCCTGGACCGCGGGGTGCTGGTGGTGCCGTTCGGCCCGGCGCTGCGCACCGGCGGCGTCTACGCCCTGTGCCCGCAGCCCGCGGCCGCCAGCCACCCGGCCTGCGCGCAGGTGATGCAGTGGTTCCAGGCCCAGGCCAGCCAGTAGCAGCTGCCGCAGGCGGCGTCCGGCCCCAACGCGGCCGGTGTAATTATTCAGGGTGCAGGTGCTCTGGCAGGTCGATCTGGAAGCGTACGTTATGCGCCTCGAACTCCGGCACCTTGCTCAACAACGCCCCCAGGAAGGCGCGGATCGCCTCCTTGCCGCGCACGCGGCTGACCAGGCCCACCGACTCCACATACTCGATTTCCAGTACGCCGCGGTCAGTGGTGAGCGCCGCGCAGCCCGGCACCGGCCTGATGTGCAGGCGGTAGCCCTTGCCGGGCAGGGTCTGCAGGGTGGTGCGGTCAAGCTTCAGGTGGCGGCGCAGGGCATTGACCTGCACGGCGAGGTTGTTTTCCTCGACACACAGGTCGGGCCAGGCGGCGTCCAGCAGCGCCTGTTTGCTGACCAGCTGGTTGGGGCTGGCGATCAGCGTTTCCAGCACATCGAAGGCGCGGCTGCCCAGGGCCACCGGCATGCCCGCCACAAAGGCCTCACGCCGCTCGATGCAGACAGTTGCTTCACCCACGCGAATCATGGTCGTTCCCCGGAGTTCGTTGCCCGCCGCCAGTGTGCCCAAGGCCGGGCGCCGGCATGCGCCCGATCGGGCCATGGGCGCGCCCGTTTGGGCCTCAGGCGGGGCGGCGCAGCTCGCTGGGTGCCACGCCCAGCAAACGCTGGAACAGCCGGGCCAGGTAGGAGGGCGACTGCAGCCCCACCGCCAGGCTGACGTCGAGGATCGACAGCGAGGTGGCCGACAGCAGGTGGGCGGCGCTTTCCACCCGCGCACGACTGATGAACTCCACCAGGGTCTGCTCGCTGACGGCCTTGAAGACGCGCGTCAGCTGGCGCCGGGACAGGTGAAACTCATGGCCGATGGCGTCCACCGACAGGTCCCGGTCGAGGTTTTCCCGCACGTAGCGCTGGATGTCCTGCACCAGCAGGGCCTGTTGCTGGTGGTCGCGGGGCCGGGCGTGCGCCGGCTGGCTGGCAATGAGCCGGGCGCACTCGGTGAACAGCAGCTGGTTGAGGTGCGGCAACTGCTGCGCGAAGGCCTGGGGCGACGTGCCGTGCTGCAGTTGGTCGTGCAGGCGCAGGATATTCTCCAGCGCCGGGCTGGCCGGCCACACCCCGGAACGGTCAAGCTGCCGGGCGAAGCCGCGGTAGCCGCAGGCCTGGCCCTGGTGCCGCACGTAGCCGGGGTCGACGTACAGCGTCATGTGTTTCTCCCGGCCCGGCGCCGCCTGGGTGGCGTGGGCGAAGCCGGCGGGCACGAAGGAGAACGACTGGCTCGACAGGTAGGCCTGCGGGTTGCTTTCGGTGGCCAGCAGCAGGCCGCCCAGGCGTGGCAACAGCAGCATGTCACCGTCGTGGGCGTGCCAGTCGACGGTATAGCCGCTGGTGTCGCTGGTCTCCAGGCAGAACACCCCGGTGGACGCGCCGCCAAGCTTGGGTGACAGGTAGGCCATGAAGCTGACTCCGTGTATGCGCAGGCCGCCGCAGTGTAAACCACAACACCCCACCCGCGTAGCAGCTGCCGCAGGCTGCGTCCGGGGGCACGGCGGTCAAAAGTCCCAGCGGGTGGTCACCATCACGTTGCGCGGTTCACCGTACACCGCCGAGTTATAGAAGCCGATGTTGGTGTAGTAGTACTTGTCGAACAGATTGTTGAGGTTCACCGTGGCCGACAGCTGTGGGGTGATCTGGTATTTGGTCATCAGGTCCGCCACCCAATAGGCCTTCTGCTCGAAGGTTTCATACTCGTCATGGGGCGAGTTCCAGATCGCCTGCCAGGCCCGGCTCTGCCAGCGGCCGCCACCGCCCACGGTCCATTGGCTGAGTGCACCCGGCAGGTTGTAGGTGGTGTACAGGGTGAGCTGGTTCTCGGGCTCGAAGGTGGAGATTTTCTCGTTGCCGTCGTCGCGCACCACCTTGTGGGTGAAGCCGGCCTGCAGCTGCCAGCCCTTGGCCAGTTGCCCGGACACCTCTGCCTCGAAGCCCTTGGTCTGCGCGTCGGTGCCCTTGAAGGCGTAGTTGGGCGGCGTCGGGCTCTGGTTGTTGTAGGCGTCGTCCGAGACCGGGCGGTTGCTTTCCTTCACCTGGAAATACGCCAGGCTGGCGTTCAGGCGGCCGTCGAAGAATTCGCCCTTGATGCCGGTCTCGTAGTTCTCGCCTTCGTCGGGGTCGAGCAGCTTGCCGTTGCGGTCGAGGTTGTAATAGTCCTGCGGGATGAAGATGTCGGTGTAGCTGGCGTACACCGAGAACTGCTTCGTCAGGTCGTAGACGGCGCCCGCATATGGGATGACCCGGCCACTCTCGCGGTAGGTGTCGGTGGTGCCGGTGAGGGTGTAGTTCACCAGCCGCCCGCCGAGGATGAAATGCAGGTCGTCGGTGACCGCCAGGCGCGTGGCCAGGTACACCCCGGTCTGGCGAATCACGTCGTCATTCACCTGCTGCGCCGTGCCCCAGTAGGGTTTGTCGACGTTGCCGTGCCAATTGTAGAAGTCCAGCTGGTTGCCGCTGGGGAAGGTCACTTCCCAGTAGCCCTTGCCATCCCAGTGGGCCTTGCTGATGGAGCCGCCCAGCACCACCTCGTGCTCGCGGCCGAACAGGTTGAACGGGCCGCTGACATAGGCATCGGCGGCGTCGCTGGTGGTGTCGCCGCGGTAGCGCTGGGCGGTGATGCGGGCGGTGCCGTCAGCGGCCGGGGTGTTGCCCTGGATAGTGCCCATCTGCGCGTCGTAGCCGTTGAGCTTGTGGTCCAGCTGCAGCTTGCTCACCCAGCCATCGCCCAGCTGATGCTCGACGGTGGCGAACAGCGTGCGCGTGTACTGGCGCCAGCTGCTCCAGTCGGCGGCGTTGCTGAACGAGCGCTTGACGCTGTTGCGCTCGCCCTGGGCGTTGATCAGCGGGAAGCTGCCCGACCAGGTGGAACCGCGCGGGGTGTTGTCCTGGTAGTCGCCGCCCACGGTCAGCAGGGTGTCGGGCGACAGGTCGAATTCGAGGATGCCGTAGTACACCTCGGCCTTGCTGCTGTAGCGGTCCATGAACGACTGCTTGTCCTGGAAGGCGGCGACGGCGCGGCCACGGACGTTGCCGGTGGGGGTGAGCGGGCCACTGACGTCGACCTCGCTGCGGTAATTGTCCCACGAGCCGGCGCCCAGGCTCACGTGGCCCTGGAAATCGGCGGTGGGTTTCTTGCGGATCAGGTTGATGGTCCCGCCCAGCGAGCCGGCGCCCACCAGCAGGCCGGGCGAGCCCTTGAGCACTTCGATGCGGTCGTAGATGGCCATGTCGCTGAGGGTGTTGCCTGCCGAATAGCCGACGTTGCGCACTGCCGAGGGAATGCCGTCGTACTGGAAATTGTTGATGGAGAAACCGCGGACGTAGTAGTTCGAGCGGTCGCTGTCGTACGCCGACACGGTGATGCCGGGCGTGTGGCGCATCACGTCGTCGACGTTGTCCAGGGCGAAGTCGTCCATGTGCTGGCGCGTCACCACCGTCACCGACTGCGGGGTCTGCCGGGGGCTGAGCACCAGGCGGGTGGCAGTGCCGAGCAGGCCCGGGGTGTAGGAGCCGGTGCCCTCGGTGATGTTGCCCAGCTGGTTGCTGGTGATTTCGGTGGGCGTCAGGTCCAGCGCGGTGCTGGCCGGTGCCGCCGGCACCAGCACGAAGCCGTCGGGCTGCTTCACCACGTTCAGGCTGCTGGCGGCCAGCAACTGCTGCAGCGCCTGGTCGGCGGTGAAGCGCCCGTGCAGGCCGGCGCTGCGCTTGCCGGCCAGCAGCTGTGGGTCAACGATGATGTTGACGCCCAGGCTACGGCTCAGCTGGGTCAGGGCACTGTCCAGGCTGCCGGCCTGGATGTCGATCTGCAGCGGGTCGGCGGCCTGGGCCAGGGGCGCGCAGAGGCTGCCGCACAGCAGGGCGCGGCGCAGCGCCTGGTTGAGCAGGCGGGGGCGAAGCGAAAGGGTGGCGCGCTGGGTCACGTCGGGAATCTCGAAGGGAAGGAATGGGGCGTTCATGTAGCTATGCCGTCCCAGTCGCCAAACCCCATCAACCTGCGCCAGGTTTTTTTCAAGCGGCGCTCACCCGCAGCCAGTAGCGGGTGACCTGGCGCACCCGCCAGCCGTACGCGCGGGCGATCAGCGCCACCGATTGCTCCCGGTTCACGGTGCTGAAGTTGCCGCTCACCGGCGCGCTGGCAAGCGTGGCGTCCCAGCCCAGGTAGCCGACGCGATAGCGGCCCAGCTCGGCCAGCACCTGGGACAGCGGCAGGCTGCGGGCGATCAGCATGCCGTCGCGCCAGGCGCCGTGTTCCGCGCCAGGGGCAGGCAGCGGCCGGGCGCCGGCCTTGCTCACCAGCCATTGTTCGCCGGCGGCCAGGGTGAGGGGCGTCCCGGTGGCCCTGGCCGTCACCCTGACCTGGCCCTGGGCGACCGTGACGCAGGTGCCGTCGGCCATCAGCCGCGCTTCGAAGCGGGCGTCAGTGGCTGCCACTTCGCAGTCCGGTGTTTCCAGGCGCCACGGCTGCGGGTTGCCATGGGCCGTGGCCAGGGCCAGTTCACCGCGCAGCAGGGTCAGCCGGTGCGCGTCGTTCACGGCCAGGCTGGCAGCGCTGTCGGTGTTCAGGTCCAGCACGCTGCCGTCGGGCAAGGTCCAGCGCCGGTGCTCGCCGGTGCGCGTGCTGTAGTCGGCGACCAGCCGCTGCCAGGGCGCCTGGCGCTCCGCGGTCCAGCCCGTGGCGCCCACGCCTGCGGCCAGCACCACGAACTTGAGCAGCTGGCGCCGCTGCAGGCGGGTGTCGGGCAGTTTGTTCAGGGTGGCGCGTGCGGCCTGGGCCGGCAGCGCGGCGAATTGGCCATGCAGGCCTTGGATGCGCTGCCAGGCGCTGCGGTGCAGTTCATCCGCCGCCAGCCAGTGCTCGAACGCCTGCCGCGCCGCGGCGTCCGGGGTGTTGAAGGTGACCTTCAGCGACCAGTCGATGGCGGCGTCGAGCACTGCCGCCGGAATGTGCCCGGGCGTGCGGTTCATGGCAGGTCACCGCCGAAGGTGGCGGCGTAGCACTGGCGCAGCGCCTGGGCGATGTAGCGCTCCACGCTGGGTACCGAGACGCCCAGCTCGCGGGCGATGGCGGGGCATTTCAAGCCGTCCAGCTGGGCCAGCAGGAACGCCTGGCGGACGATGGGGCGCAGGCTGTCGAGCAGGCGGTCGATGGCCATCAGCGCCTCGATGACCAGCAGGCCGGTCTGCGGCGACGGCGCCTCTTGGGGTGGCAACTCGGCCAGGGTTTCCAGCCACGCCCGTTCGATGTCCCGGCGCCGCCACAGGTCGATCACCAGCCCCCGCGCCACCGTGTGCAGGTAGGCGCGGGGCTGCGCCAGCGGTTGCAGCTGGCGCCGTTGCAGCACGCGCACAAAGGTGTCCTGCGCCAGGTCCGCGGCATCGGCGGTGTTGCTCAGGCGCTGGTACAGCCAGCCGCGCAGCCAGGCACTGTGGTCGCGGTAGAGTTGTTCGACGAGGGCTGGGTGGTCGGAGCGCTGCATGGCGGATCCTGCGAGGGGTCTATTTGATAAATAGTCGCATTATCATCTGTCATGTGGCGATTGGGAAGTAGCGCGGTGTTGCCGGACGCGGCCCGTGGCCGCTGCTACGGGGGGCGTGCGTCCGGCGGCGCTACGGTCTACCAGCTGTACTTGACGCTGGTCAGCAAGGTGCGGCGCAGCCCCGGGTAGCACTCATAGGTGTCGTCGCAGGTGGCCACGTACTCGGTGTTCAGCAGGTTCTGGGCGTTCACCGACAAGGTCAGGTGCGGGTTGATCGGGTAGCTGGCGCCGGCGTCGAACAGGGTGTAGTTGTCGACGTGGAAGGTGTTGGCGTTGTCACCGTACAGGGCGCCGGTGTAACGCACGCCGCCGCCCAGGCTGAGGCCGTCCAGCAGGGTGTCGTGGAAGCTGTAGTTCAGCCACGCCGAGGCCATGTGCCTGGGGACGTTGGCCGGGCGGTTGCCCTGGTCGCCGTTATTGCTTTTGTTGATTTCGGCGTGGGTGTAGGTGTAGGACGCCAGCAGGTCCCAGTTGCGGTCCAGGCGCGCCTTGACCTCGGCCTCGAGGCCGCGCGACTGCTGTTCGCCGGAGGCCACCGAGTAGCCGGTGGTCACGCCGCCCACCAACTGGTTGGTCAGCACGTTGGTCTTGGTCAGGTCGTAGGCGGCCACGGTCATCAGCAGGGCGTCGCTGGGCTGGTATTTCACGCCCACTTCCCACTGGTGCGCCATGCTCGGGTCGAAGGCGCTGCCGGTGCTGCTGGTGCCGGTGTTGGGGTTGAACGACTCGGCGTAGCTGACGTACGGCGCCAGGCCGAAATCGGTGAGGTAGGTCAGGCCCACGCGGCCGGTGAAGGCGTTGTCCTTCTGGTTGGTGGAGGCGCCGACGTGGTTGTCGAGGTCGTTGCGCACGTAGTCGTAACGGCCGCCGGCGGTGAGTATCCAGTGGTCGTCGAAACTGATCTGGTCCTGCAGGTAGCCGCCCACCTGCTGGATGGTCTGGTCGTAGTCAATGGAGCTGATGCTGTTGGCGGCGCTGGGGCGGGCGATGCTCTGGCCGTATTGCGGGTTGTAGATGTTCAGCGTCGGCGCCAGGGTGCGCCAGCGGCTGATGTCGGCGTCCTGCCAGGCGTAGTCAACGCCCATCAGCAGCTTGTGCACCAGGGGGCCGGTGCTGAAGTCGGCCTGCAGCTGGTTGTCGAGGTTGAAGGTGTCCATGTGCTGGTCGAAGCGGTCGGCGATGCGTGAGGTGGTGCCGCTGGCCAGGTCGACGGCGGTGGGCAGCAGGTTCTGGAAAATCAGGTCCACCTGGCCGTAGCGGGCGTTCTGGCGGAACTCCCAGGTGTCGTTGAAGCGGTGGCGGAACGCGTAGCCCAGGGTGTACTGGTCCTGGTCCAGGTGGTTGAAACTGTGGTCGCCCATCAGCGTGCTGGTGGTGTGGCCGCTGGGGGTGCTGTAGGCAAACAGCGAGCCGCCGTTGTGGTCGCGTAGGAAGTCGGTGAGCACGGTCAGGCTGGTGTCGGCGTCCGGCGCCCAGGTGAAGGAGGGCGCGATGTACAGGCGGTCGTCTTCCACCTGGTGGCCGTCGGCGTATTTCACCTGGGTGTCGGCGTCACGGGCCAGGCCCACCACGCGGTACAGCAGGCTCTGGTCGGCGTTCAAGGCGCCGCCGACGTCGAACTGGCCTTGCAGGCGGTTGTTGTTGCCGCCGGTCAACTGCACTTCGTTGACGTGGTCGGCTTCGGGCAGCTTGCTGACGCGGTTGACGATGCCCCCGGCGTCACCCTGGCCGAACAGGCTGGACGCCGGGCCGCGCGCCACTTCCACACGGTCGTAGGCGTAGGGCTCGCTGCGGAAGAACGCGTAGCTGTTGTTCTGCTGGCGCAGGCCGTTCAGGTAGTCACTGGTGGCCTGGCCGTTGAAGCCACGGATGTACAGCCAGTCGAAGCCCTTGGGGTCCAGGCCGTAGGCTTCCACCTTCACCCCCGGCACGTAGCGCAGGGCATCGGTGACGGTCTGCGCGCCCTGGGCTTGCATCTGCTGGCGGGTGATGACCGAGATCGACTGGGGAATCTCGATGATCGGCGTGTCGGTCTTGGTGCCGGCGCTGCTGCGCGTGGCCACGTAGCCCTGGCCCGGGTCGGCGCTGCCGACCATGGCCTTGCCGGAGATGCTGGTGGGCGTCAGTTGCACGGCGGCGTCCACCGCCGGGATCAGCGAGTAACTGCCGTTGGCCAGCAGCACCGGCTGCAGCGTGCTGCCCGCCAGCAGCTGGCGCAGGCCGGCGTCCACCGCGTAGGTGCCGTGCAGGCCGGGCGAGCGTTGCCCCTGGGCGGTGCGCGGGTCGTAGGAAATGTTGACGCCGGTGGCGCTGGAGAACTGCTCCAGGGCCGCGCTCACCGCCCCGGCGGGAATATCGAAGCGCAGCTGCGCGGTGGCCTGGGCCCAGGCGCTGGGTGCCACCAGCAGCGCCGTCATCGGCGTGGCCAGGGTGATGCTCATGAGGCCCTGGCGCACCGCGCGCTTGAGCAGGTGCGGTCGATTGAAAGTTGGCTTGCGTGCAGACATGTGTGTTCCCTTCGCCCCTGTGGCAGTGGTGATGGCGCTTATTGCGTCTCTGCTACCAAGTCGAACGAGAATTGAAATCGACAACACCCCCGGCGAATTTTTTTCATCCGGCGTCGACGGCCGGCTCCACGCGGGCCCAGTACGGGGTGAAATGGCGGATGCGTACGGGCAGGGTGGCAGCGAGGTTGTCCAGCACGGCGTTGATGTCGGCCAGGTGGAAGGCCCCGGAAATACGCAGCTGGGCGACCTGCTGCGCGCACCCCAGGTAGCCGCTGCGGTAGCGCTGCAGTTCGCTGATCAGGTCCTGCAGGCGCCAGTCGTTGGCCACCAGCATGCCGCGGGTCCAGGCGTCGGCCTGGCGGTTGCCCGGCTGCACCGGGCCCAGCTGGTCGGCGCCGAACTGCAGTTGCTGGCCGGCCTCCACGCGCACCGCCGGCAGCAGCGTGGCGGTGCGCACCTGCACGGCGTGCTCCAGCACGCAGACGCGGGTGCGCTCGCCTTCGCTGCGTACCACGAAGCGCGTGCCCAGGGCGCGGACGCTGCCTTGCGGGGTGTGTACCACGAACGGCCGGGCCTGGGCGTCGCGGGCGGTCTGCACCAGGATTTCCCCGCGCAGCAGCTGCACCTCGCGCAGCTGGGGGCTGTAGCGGATATTCACCGCAGTGGCGGTGTCGAGCTGCACCTGGCTGCCGTCGTCCAGCTGCAGGGTGCGCTGCTCGCCAGTGGCGGTGCGCTGGTCGGCCATCAGCGTCGGCAGCGGCGTCAGGCGCCAGGACAGGGCGGCGCTGCCGCTGCCCGCCAGCAGCAGTGCCAGCACCTTGAGGGTTTCGCGGCGCTTGAGCCGCGCGCTGGCCAGGGCAGGGCGCGCCACGCCCGGGCCTACGCGTTCAAGACGTTCCTGCAGGCGCGCCAGCCGTTCCCACGCCTGGCGGTGGCCGGGGTGGGCCGCAAGCCAGCGGTGGTGCGCCTCGCGGGTGGCGTCGTTGGCGTCGTCGCAGCGCAGCTCCACGTACCAGCGTGCCGCCGCTTCAAGCACCGCATGATCCAGGGCCACGGCTCAGTCCTCGGCCGCCAGCAGGCAGTGGGTCAGGGCCCGCGCCGCATGCTTCTTGACGGTGTTCACCGAGACCTTCAGCTCGCGGCCGATCTGCACGTAGCTCAGGCCGTCGAGCTGGGCCATGAGGAAAATCTCGCGGGTGCGCGGGCCCAGGCCATCGAGCAACCGGTCGATTTCGACCAGGGTCTCGATGATCAGCAGCCGGGTTTCCGGGGAAATGTCCTCGGCTTGCGGGCGTGCGGCCAGGGTTTCCAGGTAGGCCTGCTCCAGCGCCCGGCGGCGGAACATATCGACCATCAGGCTGCGGGCGATGCTGCTCAGGTACGCCCGCGGCTCGCGCAGCTCAGGCGCCTTGCGTTGCAGCAGCACGCGAATGAAGGTGTCTTGCGCCAGGTCCGCCGCGTGGTCGAAACAGCCCAGGCGTTTGCGCAGCCAGCCGCAGAGCCAGCCGTGGTGCTCGCTGTAGAGGGTGTGGATGGCCGGGTGCTGCGTGCGGTCGAGAGAGGACATGGCTCATACCTGAGACGAGTTCATATGAAAATGAATCTCATTTTCTTCAGTGTACGGGCATTTGGCAATATGTATCGGGCCGCCCTACGTAGCAGCTGCCGCAGGCGGCGTCCTGCAACCACGCCGTGTCAGGTATGCCGCGGCGTTGGGACGCGGCCATTGGGCCGCTGCTACGGGATGGTGGCGGTCAGCAGCAGGGACTGCGGCATCGGGCTTTGCGGGTGCTGCGGTTCTTGTATCGAGGCCACGCGCAAGCCGGCCATGTCCAGGGCGTTCACCCAGCTGGCCAGGGTGCGGAAGTACCAGGGCATGGGCTGCCACTGGCCCTGGAACCCGGCGAAGGTTTCTTCGCGCCAGCCATCCTGGTAGTCACCCGCCGCCGCGGCCCAGGGGTGCAGGGTCTGGATCACCAGGGCGCCGCCAGGCACGAGCAGGGCGCCCATGGCCGCCAGCAGCGGGATGATGTCCTGATGCAGCAGGGCGAAGTTGGCGCACACCAGGTCGTAGCCGCTGCCCACGTCCACCGCCGCCTCGGCCAGCTGCGCATAGCTGGCCAGGTGCACCGGCGCCGAACCTGCCGCCTGCGCCGCTGCCACCAGGGTGGCGTCGCCGTCCACGCCCACCGCCTCGATGCCGCGCTGCGCCAGGGCGCGCAGCAGCCAGCCCTCGCCGCAGCCCAGGTCCAGCACGCGCGCCGGCTGGCGGCCCAGCACCGCCAACAGGATGGCCTGGTCGGTGACCTGGCGGCGGCTTTCGATGCTGCCGTCGCGCACGGCCAGGGTCCAGGCCTGGGCGTTGTGGTGCCAGCTGTGCAGCAGGGCGGCTTCGGGGGTGGGCATGGCCGGTTCCTTTGGGTGAGGGGTAGCGCTGGGCGCTGCTGTCAGAGGCCCATCTCGATGGTCAGCGGGTCTGGCCCCAGGCGTCCGGTCTGCTTGAGCTGGGCGATGGCCTGCAGTTCCTGCGGGCTGAGCTCGAAGTCGAACACGTCGAGGTTGGCGGCAATGCGCTGGGCGTTGGACGAGCGCGGAATCACCACGTGGCCCTGCTGCAGGTGCCAGCGCAGGATCACGTGGGCGGCCGTCTTGCCGTGGCGCTGGGCGATCTCGGCGAACAGCGGCAGTTGCAGCAGCTCGCCGCCCTGGCCCAGCGGGCTCCAGGACTCGGTGACGATGCCCTTGGCGCGGCACCACTGGCTCAGCTCGGCCTGGTTGAAGTCGGGGTGGATCTCGATCTGGTTCACCGCCGGCACCACGCCGGTGTCATCGATGATGTGGGTGAGGTGCTCGGCATTGAAGTTGGACACGCCGATGGAGCGCACCCGGCCTTCTTCCTGCAGGCGCACGAAGGCTTTCCAGGTGTCGCGGTAGGCACCTTTCTTCGGGATGGCCCAGTGGATCAGGTACAGGTCCAGGGTCTCCAGGCCCAGGCGCTCCAGGCTGGCGTCGAACGCGCGCAGGGTGCGGTCGAAGCCCTGGTCGGCGTTCCACAGCTTGGTGGTGACGAAGATCTGCTCGCGGGGCACCTCGCTTTCGGCCACGGCCCGGCCCACGCCGGCTTCGTTGCCGTAGATCATCGCCGTGTCGATATGCCGATAGCCGGCGGCCAGCGCGGCCTTCGACGACGCGTAGGCCTGGTCGTCATCCAGCTGCCAGACGCCGAGGCCGAGTTGGGGGATTTGTGCGCCGTCGTTGAGGGTGATCAGTGGAGCGGTTGGCATGTCAGTCTCCTGCTCGGGCTTTAACGAAAGGGTCTTTGGGTTCGAGGGACGGCCACTGGAAAAGTTGCAGGCCTCCTTGGCCATGACGCGCCCTGGCGGGCGCTGCTACAGGGGTTATGCTGTTGAACGGGGCGGTGCATTCGCGCCGCCACTGCCTGGGAGCTGCGTCATGAACGTGCAACCCTACCTGTTTTTTCCTGGCACGTGCCAGCAAGCGATTGATTTCTACTGCGCCGTGCTGGGCGCCACCGTGCAATTCAAGATGACCTTCGCCGAAGCGCCGCAAGCGTCGAGCGGCGCCGACTGCCCCGCCGCACCGCCCGACGGCATCATGCACGCCAACCTGCTGATCGGCACCACCCAACTGATGATGAGCGACGACCCCACCCCCGGCGAGAAAACCCACGGCGGCTTTGCGCTGTCGGTAGCCACCGATGACCTGGCCAAGGGCAAGGCCTGGTTCGACGGGCTGGGGCAGGGCGGCACGGTGCGCATGCCCTGGGGCGAGACGTTCTGGGCGCAGGGCTTCGGTATGTTGACCGACCGCTTTGGCGTGCCGTGGATGGTGAACGTGGAGAAAAAGCCAGGGGCCGCGTAAACGTAGCAGCTGCCGAAGGCTGCGTCCGGGCCCACCTATCGTTCACAGTCATGGCGCATCATGTCCCGTATCACGTCGACATCGATGCGCCAGGAGCAGGGAGCACCACTGATGGACCTACCAACACTGCGCACGCCCCGGCTGCTGCTCAAACCCTTGAGCGCACCACAGGCCGCCCGCCTGGCCGAGTTGGCCGATGACCCGTGGGTGCGCGCCTTCACCGCGAACATGCCCTCGCCCTACACGGTAGAGGCGGCCCACGCCTTCATCGAGCGTTCCAGGCAGGGTGCCGAACGCGACGAGGATTACGTGGCAGGTATCCACACCCACGCAGGCGAACTGATGGGCGTCATCAACCTGCGCCCCTCCAGGCGCCACCGTAGCGGCCACCTGGGCTACTGGATCGGCGCGGCGTTTCGCAACCAGGGCTTCACCACCGAAGCGGTCCGGCACCTCATGCTGTTTGCCTTTCAAACGCTGGAATTGCACCGCGTGCCCACCGCCTGCCTGGCCACCAACAGCGCCTCGGCGCGGGTGCTTGAAAAGGCCGGGCTGGCGCCGGCCCCGTAGCAGCTGCCGCCAGGCGGCGTCCTGGCCCTTGAGTCCGGCCCAGCGCAGCACTGCGGGAGGAGGCGGTGGCTTCGGACGCGGTGGTTGGGGACGCGGCCTGCGGCCGCTGCTACGGGGGGTTATTTGAAGACCGGGATGGGGCTCGCGGCGGGTGTCTGCTTCAGGTACTCGCGCAGCCGGCGGCCGATGGCGGCGATGTTCGCCTCGCCGGCGCGCAAGGCCTGGGGGTTGGTGTGCACGGAGTAGTCGCCCAGGGCCAGGTCATAGGGATGCGGCGCGGCAGAGCCGATGACGAACACCGCGTCCTTGCCCAGAGCCCTTAGCGTCACTGCATCGCTGCCCGGCTCGAAGATCACCAGTTCGCCACCCAGCACCCGGTCAGGCGCGGCCAGGGCGCCGCGGCTGACACTCAGCCACAGCGACTCATGGCCGGCCGGCGGCGTGTAGGTCCAGGACTGCCCGGCGCCCAGCGTCACCAGCAGGTAGTTCACCCCGGTGGGCGCGCGCACCGGGCTTTGCACCCCCTGGTACTCGCCAAGGATCACCCGTGCCGGGCCCGCCTCGGGCATGGCGCGGGACTCCAGGTACTGGCTGTCGACGCTGGCGTTTTCCAGCGCCGGCGGCAGGGCCAGCCACAATTGAAAGCCCTGGATGCGTGGCGAGGTACCCACCGACATTTCCTTGCCGTGCCACACCCCGCCGCCGGCGCGCATCCATTCCACGCCGCCGTAGTCGATGAAGCCCTGGCCCGAGTCGGCGTCGTCGAAGCGCAGGTTGCCTTCGGTAATCAGCGTGACCGTGGCAATACCCGAGTGCGGGTGCATGGGCATGCCGTTGATGAACGCACTCTCGCCTTCAAACAGGTCCAGGAACACGAAGGGCTTGAGCCACTGGCCCAGGTCGCCCGGGCTCATCAGCCGGACGATGGCGCCGTGGCCGCTGCCGGTGGTGCGGTAGGCGATCGCGCGGGGCGCTACCGGCTTCATTTACGTGCATCCAGGCTGAAGCGGCCGGCGCCGAACGCCACGACCTGCAGCAACCCGCCGGCCATGGCGATGTTCTTGAAGAAGTGGATGAACTGGTTCTGATCGCCCAGGGCGTTATGGAAGGCCAACGCCGTCGCCACGCTGAACACCGCCAGCACGGCCGCGACGGCGCGGGCGCGGTAGCCGGCGATCAGGGCGATGCCGCCGCCAATTTCGACCAGGATGGCTATCACCAGCGCCACCTGGGGCAGCGGCAAACCTACTGAGCTGATGTAGCCCACCATCATTGCCGGGGCGGCCAGCTTGGAAAAGCCGGAGAGGATGAAAATGGTGCTGAGCAGCACGCGGCCGATCAACGACACCGAGGCCTGGGCCACGTCGGAGCTGCCTGGAGTGGCAGCGGCTTGAGCAATGTTTGCAGTCATGGGGTATTTCCTTCAGGGAGGGCGGATTCGCCATGAACCGCCGCAGTGAAGAAATGGTGCGCCGGCCCCGACCATCTGAATAGCCGGCTAATTTAGTACGTTACGTTCGAAAAAATAGGCAAGCTGAGGCAGGCAGGCGGATACTGTCGGTCTTCATCGTCAAGGACACCGTCATGATCACCGAGCCCGGCACCCCCACACTCGACCAGCTGCGCGTGTTCATGACCGTGGTCGAGGTCGGCAGCTTCGCGGCGGCCGCCAGAAAGCTGCACCGCGCCACCTCGGTGGTCAGCTACTCGATCGCCAACCTGGAATTGCAGCTGGGCGTGCTGCTGTTCGACCGCCACACCACCCGCAAGCCGCAGCTCACCGAGGCGGGCCGCACGGTGTTGGCCGAAGCGCGCAGCATTACCCACGGCATCCACGGCCTGCGGGCCAAGGTAAAGGGGCTGCTCCAGGGCCTGGAAGCGGAAGTTCGCCTGGTGCTGGACGTGATGCTGCCGGCGGAGCGGGTGGTGGATGCGTTGAAATCCTTTCGTGAAACCTTTCCCACGGTCGCCCTGCATCTGCACATGGAGGCGCTGGGCGCGGTCACCGACCGGGTGATCAACCGTGGCGCCACGCTCGGCGTCAGCGGGCCGATGAGCAACGCCATCGATGGTATCGAGAAAATGGCCGTCGGCAGCGTCGAACTGATCCCGGTGGCCGCCCCCGACCACCCCCTGGCCATGAACGGCGCCAACCCGCCGGGCGCGGTGCGGGCGCACACCCAACTGGTGCTGTCCGACCGCTCGCACCTGACCGAAGGCAAGGACTTCGCCGTGCTCGGCAACCGCACCTGGCGCCTCGCCGACCTGGGTGCCAAACACATGCTGCTGCGCGAGGGCATTGGCTGGGGGAACATGCCGGCGCCGATGGTAGCGGAGGACCTGGCGAGTGGCCGGCTGGTGCACCTGGACATAGCCGAGTACGCGAGTGGGCATTATGCCTTCGATGTCATCTACCGCACCGATCAGCCGCCGGGGCCGGCGGCGAGGTGGTTGATCGAGCGGTTTGTGCACCAGGCAGGCGGGCAGGCGTAGCAGCTGCCGCCAGGCGGCGTCCGGGCCTCTGCATCAGCGGCTTTTAACCCACAGCCCAAACTCGCGCATCACCTCCACGACCGGCGCCAGCCGCCTGCCGTCCTCCGTCAGTTCGTATTCAACGGTTACCGGCACGGTAGGAAACACCGTGCGCTTGAGCAACCCCGCTTCTTCCAGCGCCCGCAGATCAAGCGTCAGCATGCGCTGGGATATGGCCGGCATATCACGCCTCAGGGCGTTGAAACGCTTGGGGCCCTCCAACAGGTATGAGGCAATCAACAAGCGCCATCGCCCGCCCAGCAAGCGCATTGCTTCTTCCACCGAACAACCGGATATGTTGTGTTTCATCAGCTCAAGCCCCGGGCAAACAGGTATACATTTTGTACCTATACTACAAATTACTGCCTTCTTCTTATTTTATACCCGCGCTCTAGAATGGCCCGAAGCCGCCACTGTGCCGTTTCCCCATGTTCTGGAGCTCGCCCATGAAGCTGTACTACATCCCCGCGTCCTGCTCGCTAGCCCCTCATATCGTGCTGAATGAACTGGGCCTGCAAGCGGCCTTGATCAAGGTCGACCACAAGAAGCACCGCACCGATTCGGGCGCCGATTATCTCGCGGTCAACCCCCTGGCCTACGTGCCCGCCCTTGAACTGGAAGACGGCACCTTGCTGCGCGAAGGGCCGGCGATTGTGCAATACCTCGCCGACCTGAAACCGGAGTGCCAGCTGGTGCCCCCCGCAGGCAGCCTGGCGCGGTACCGGCTACAGGAGTGGTTGAACTTTCTGTCGTCCGAGGTGCACAAGGGCTTTATCCCGTTGCTTTACGCCACCCTGGCCGGTTCATACGTGGCCACCGCCAAACCCAAGCTTGAGCAACGCTTCCACTGGATCGATGCTCAACTGGCCGAAAAGCCGTACCTTATGGGGGACGCCTTCAGGGTGGCGGACGCCTACCTGTTTGCACTGACAGGCTGGGGGCAGGCCGGCTGGTTGACTAGTTACTACAAGGCCGACATCCACTTTGACCACCTGCACAACCTTCGCGCCTGGCATGAACGGGTCAAGGCACGGCCTGCGGTTTTAACAGCGTTGCGTGAAGAAGGGCTTGCATGACCACGACCTCGTTCCTGGAATTCCACAAGATGCACGCCAACGGCGACGACTTCGTCATTGTCGACGCCCGGCGCGTGCCCGTCGCCATCACCGAGCAGCTGGCGCGACGGTTGGGTGACAGAAACCGCGGCATCGGCTTCAACCAGCTTGCCGTGATGCTCCCCTGCGAGCACGCCGAGGCGCAGTTGGTGTTCTGGAACGCCGACGGCTCACCCCTGGCCACCTGTGGCAGCGCCACCCGCGGCGCCGCCGATTTTCTGATGCGTGAGGGCAATACCGCCGCCGTGGTGGTGCGTACGGGGCGCGGACTCTTGACGTGCACGCGCACCGCCTCCGGCGATATTTCCGTGAGCATGGGCCAGCCTTCGCTTGGCTGGGCGGACATCCCCCTGGCAAGGGAAATGGACACCCGTGAGCTGCCCATCGCCGGCAGCCCTGCCGCGGTCAGCATGGGCAACCCGCATTGCACCTACTTCGTGGACGACCTGGCCACCGTGGACGTGGCCGCCCTGGGCCCCGCGCTGGAACACCATGCGCTGTTCCCCGCCAGAACCAACGTGCATTTCGTCCAGGTCATCAACCGCCAGCACATCCGCCTGCGCATCTGGGAGCGCGGCGGTGGCGTGGCGCTGGGGTCGGGCTCCTGCGCCTGCGGCGCGGCGGTGAACGGCATGCGCCGGGGGCTGCTGGACAGCGAGGTACGGGTTGAATGCGATGGCGGCAGCACGACCGTGCAGTGGGATGGGGTAGGGCCGGTGATGTTGACCGGGCCGGTGGCAAGGCTGTACTCGGGGCGCCTGGCAGACGCTTTTCTCCCCCCGTAGCAGCAACTGTCTTGAAATGGCGTCGTCTGCATCGCGACTAAAGTCGGCTCCTACACTATTCGTGGTAGGAGCCGGCCTTGGCCGCGATGCAGGCGACGCGGTCTATGGGGTATCCGCATTCGCGTAGCAGCTGCCGAAGGCTGCGTCCGGCGGCGGTCCTGCGTTGCTCCAGGACGCGGCCTGCGGCCGCTGCTACAGATTCGCCTAGCCACTGTCTTGCCCAGTTAATGACGTCCGCCATGCTGTGCCGTCGCGCAGCATGGCGTTAAGCCGGACCAGCAGCACGCGCATGCACGCTACCAGCGCCACTTTTGCACTCTTGCCTTTATCGCGCAGCCCCTCGTAACGCGCCTTGAACGAGGCGTCGTAGCGGATGACCGTCCAGCACGACATGTACAGCACTCGCCGCACCGCACTGCGCCCGCCGCAGATCTTGCGCTTGCCCTGGAAGTTGCCACTGTCGTTGTTATAGGGGGCCAGGCCCGCCAGCCCCGCTATCTGGTGCCGGTCCAACTCGCCCAGTTCTGGCAGGTAAGCCATCAGGCTGGCCGCGGTGATCGTGCCGAGACCTTTGACTGACGTCAGTTGCGCCACCTTGGGCGCATCAAGTGCCTGCATCGTTTGCTCGATGGCCTTTTCCAGCTCCAGGATCTGTGCTTTCAGGAAGGCGATATGGCCTTCCAGCAGCTCGATTATCCTGGGGGACTGGGCCTGTTTCAGACGGCGTCTGTCGTCGTCGCGTTGCTGTACGAAGCGCTCGCGCTGCTGTACCAGCTCCCGTAAAAACTGGGTCGGCGCCGAATCCTGCTGGGGTTTGGCCGCCTTCAAAGTTTCGGCAAACTGCGCCAGGACCTGGGCATCGATGGGGTCTGTCTTGGCTTGCTTACCGATCGCCTCGGCAAACGCCCGGGCACGGCGGGGGTTTACGCGCACGACGGTAAAGCCAGCCAGGCGAAGGGCCGCCATCACCCCCCGCTCGTAGCCGCCGGTCGCCTCAAGCAGGACCTTCTGCACGTCGCAACCGCTCAGCTTTTCGATCAGATGGGCATAACCTGTTGAGTTATTGGGGACATTGAAGCTGATGTCTTGGGGGCGAAGCCAAACTGCGAGGGAGGATTTAGCGACGTCGATACCGAGCCAGGAAATCATGGGGAACACCTCTTACACTCAAGGATGAGAGCACTCTGGTGATGCCCATGCTTGTGATGTTCGAGGTCGGCTCGTTCAACTGTTCGGGCTTGTAGCCAGAGCGGAGAGGTGAATGGCGGTTCTGCTGCTACACGTGCTTATCAACACTGCTGCCGAACAACCTGCCATTCACCGCTCTCACCTCAGATTCTATTCCCTTCTCTAGACACAAGCTGCCGCAGGCGGCGTCCCGCCCCTCACTATCCTGAAGCCCAGCAGTGTGGCGCAGCGCTGCGGCTAGCCCATGATGCACAGGTTGTAAGCGCCGCTGACGGTCAGGTGAACAGCCCGTTGGGCCTGCTCTTGCGCTGCGCCGGCGGGCACGGCGAACTGGCTTGTGTAGTAGGCCGCCAGCTCAGCGGCTGCTTGCCGCATCAACGCCTGGTGATCGGCGATAAAGTGCGGCTCGTCCACTGGGTACTGCATTGATGCCTCGGGCACGTCACTGACCGCCCGCCACAGCGCCATGTCGTGCAACCGCACGGCCAGCCGCGTCCTGGCGTATTCACGATACAGGGAGAACCGTACCGTCCCCGGGCAATCGGGCTGCGCCTGCTCTGCGGCGTGCGCCAACGCATCCAGGGCGGGCAGGGCAGGCAGGGTGGCTTCGCAGTCCGTAGTAACCAACTGGCTGTCAATGGCCCCGCCGTAGACCGAGCCCAGCGCCGCCATCAGCCCAGGGCGGCGCACCAGCGCTGCGCACGGCAAGGTCAGGGGCGCATTGGGCGGGGTGAAGGTGGCGCCGAGCGAGGCGACGTCCAGAAACCGGGCGAACGCGGCGTCCGAACTGGCGAGCTCGAGCGCGGACGCGTTATTCAACGGGTGGCCTAACGTTGGGTTGGTTTCGAGTTGGCGGACCATCGGAGCGATCATCGCCGCCACCACGGCGGTGCGCTTGGTGGCGTCTTCGATGGTCGAGTAGCGGTCGATGGCCTCGTAGATCGACGCCGCCGGTGGATTGGGCTGCGTAAGCGCTGTGGCGGCGAAGCAGACGTTGACGATGTTCGTTGCCAACAGCGTGAACGCGACCCTGCAGGCAAGGCGTGACAACTTCATGGGGAACTCCCTTTCCGCAAAGCCCCCATCATAGGCCGGCAGCTCCCCCCGGAAGATGAATTAACACCCCCCGTAGCAGCTGCCGCAGGCGGCGTCCCGAAGCCCACCACGTTCACCGCGGCGCCTGGGACGCGGCCTGGCGGCCGCTGCTACGGAGTCCGGGTTACCCAGGCGATTGCGGCCAGCGCCATGCCGGCCACGTTCAAGGTCACCGGGTTGAACGCATCCGCCAGCATCGATGGCTGCACCAGCGCCACATCCACCAATAGCGCCAACAACGCCACGCCCGCCACCAGCAACGGCCAACTGCGCCCCGGCGTGAACAGCAACAACGCCGCCAGCGCCAGCTCGGCCACCCCGGCCGCCTGGGAAAACCACAGCGCATCCCCGAGGCCATGGGCCTGCAGCAACGTGCGCTCCCCAGGGGCGGTCATGATCAGCTTGGGCACCAGCCCATGGTAGGCAAACATGAACGCCAGGCCGCCACGCCCCAGCCAATGTGCCTGGCGCAGGCGGTTCATGCCGGCGCCTTGAGAAAGCGCCGCTGATGGTCCGGCGTGGGCATCAGGCACACGTCATATTTGCCGAACAGCCGGTAGCGGTTGAGCGCGATGCGGTCGTAGGCCCAGTCGCGCAACCACAATGGGCAAACGCGCAGCGCCCGCAACGCCGGCCAGGGCGTGGGCAGCAGCGCCACCACCTCGAAAAACGCCTCCGAGCGCACCCAGTAATGGTGATCGCGGATGACCGCCATGGTGTCGAACGCATCCACCGGCAGGCCGGCCCACGCCAGCAACGCCTGCCCCTCGGGCGACTGCACCGTGGCCAGGCGCACCCGCTGGCTGCGGTCATGGCGAATCAGGAACTTCGCCCAGCCGTTGCACAGCTTGCACACCCCGTCGAACAGCACCACGGTTTCACCGGGAGCCAGCAGCGGGGCGGGGGTGGGGCGGTTCAGGGAGGTGGGCATGGGTGGGGCTCGTGGGTGGGGCTGTGGGGAACAGTGTAACGCGCTATGCGCTCATTGCACTGCGGCGCCTGGGACGCGGCTTGGTGGCCGCTGCTACGGGACCGTGGACGTCTCTACAGATCCAGGCACATGCTTTCTTGATTGCAAAATGATATCGTTTTGCTTTGTCCAAGATCGTGTCAGTTCGACACATGGAATCCCGATTGGGAAAGGAAACCTGAATGTCATCCCTGCAAGCCGAAATGCTTATTGAACAGAAAGTGGCAAACGCCAAGAAGTCCACTGGCGTTGCCTACCTGTTGTGGTTTTTCGTGGGCGGCTTCGGCGCACACCGTTTTTACCTGGGTAAAACGGGCACTGCCGTGGCTCAATTGATCATCACCGTTATCGGTTGTTTCACCATCTTCCCGCTCATCATTACCGGCCTCTGGTTATTGGTGGATGCGTTCCTGATCCCGGGCATCATCCAGGAGCACGCGGAAAAAGCGCGCCGCGAGGCACGTCTTGAAGTAGCGTTGATTCAACAGAGTCAAGCGTGATGCGCCCTGTAGCCGCCGCCTGACAGCCGCGGCTACAACCCAGCCAGCGCCAAACCCACCCCCAACCCAATCAACGCCGCACCAACCACCCTGTCCAGCACCCGTTGCCTGGCCAGCAAACGCCCGCGCAGCGCCTCTGCCGAAAAGAACACCGCCACAACGCTGAACCACCCCCAATGCGCCAGCGACATGAACAGCCCATAGCCCAAATCAGTCGCCAAACCGTTGCTGACCTGCACCACCTGGCTGTAAGTGGCCACCACGAACAGCATCGTCTTCGGGTTCAGCGCGTTGGTCAGGAACCCCATCCCGAACGCCTTGCCAGCAGAAGGGCGCGGACCGCTGGCCACGCCCACCTCCAAGGCCGAGGTGCTGCTCAGCGACTTCCACCCCAGGTAGATCAGGTAACCCGCCCCGAGCAGCTTCATCGCCATGAACACCATCGGCGAGTGGGTGATGACCAGCGCAATGCCCAACACGGTATACAACACATGCACCTGCACCCCGCAGGCGATGCCCAACGCCGCCATCAGCCCGCTGCGACGCCCGTAGGCGTAGCTGTTGCGGGTGACCATCGCAAAGTCCGGCCCTGGGCTGATCACCGCCAGCATCGTGATCGCCGCTACGGCCAACAACTCATTCATACCTGCTCCCCATTTTGCACGACGTTTTCGCACAGGTACCCTGCGCCATGCCGCGCAGAGTGGCGCTTTGCGATGGGGAATAAAAACGATTTATAGTGCAGCGAATCTGTGAGAAATCATCGTCTATATGAAGCTGCCAGCCCTCACCGCGTTGCACTTCTTCACCGTCGCCGCGCAAACCCAGAGCTTCGTCCAGGCCGCGCGCCTGCTGCACGTCACCCACGGCGCCGTCAGCCGCCAGGTGCGGCTGCTGGAAGAGGGCATCGGCGTCGAACTGTTCGACCGCCGCAACCGCGCCATCTTCCTCAACGACGCCGGCCGGCTGCTGTACAACGTCACCGGGCCGTTTTTCGAACAGCTCGAAGGCGCCGTCGACACCCTGCGCCGCGACGCGCGCGAAGACGTGCTGGTGGTGTCCTGCGAACCGACCATCGCCATGAAATGGCTGATCCCGCGCCTGCCGGACTTCCACGCCGCCCACCCGCACCTGCAAGTGCAACTGCTGACCGCCGGCGGCCCCATCGACTTCGCCCGCACCGGCGCCGACGTGGCGGTGCGGCGGGACGACTTCTACTGGGGGGAGGCGCTGTACAGCGAAACCATCTGCGAAGAATGGATAGGCCCGGTGTGCACGCCAGCGCTATGGCCCGAAGGCCAGCAGCTGGACGGGATGCGCCTGTTGCGCAGCAAGACCCGGCCGTTGGCGTGGGAGCATTGGCTGCGGTTGGCGGAAGTGGCGGCGCTGGGTTCCACGCGGGTGGAATATGAGCATTTCTACCTGTGCATCCAGGCGGCTGCGGCGGGGTTGGGGGTGGGGTTGTCGTCATTCCTGATGGTGCAGGATGAGCTGGCGTCGGGGCAGTTGATGGCGCCGTTCGGGTTTCGGCGCGATGGGTCGAAGTATTGCCTGCTGGCGCCGCGGGGGTTCGAGGAGGGCAGGAAGGAATGGGTGTTCCTGCAATGGATTCGCGCACAAATGGCCGCCATAAAACCCCCGTAGCAGCTGCCGAAGGCTGCGTCCGGCGGCCCCGCAAAACCGCAGGGCCTGGACGCGGCCTTGCGGCCGCTGCTACGGAGTCCTGGTGTAGCCGCTGCCGAAGGCTGCAGCTGATCTGGAGGAGCACACGGCAGCCCATGGTATCGTTGGCGAACTATCGGAATTGATGCAGCCCCAAATGACCACTGACCATCTAGCGCCACTGCGCGCTGCGATCCACGACCGCAAAATAACCGCGCCTCCGCATCCGTGGATAGAGATTGCCAGGTATTGCGTAGCCGGGTTGTTTGACATCGGCTTTCACCGCGATTCAGAGCTGCTTTTGGTGGTGTCGAGTTCAGGGCGTGGCGTATTCGATTGCCTTACGGGAGCGAAAATCGCGCGGGATTATGCCGACGATGTACTGACCGATGCCTACCTGGAGTGCGAAGGAATAGGCCCGCTGGCCGGCATGAATATACGGACGTCAGGGATCAGCGGGGGCGGGCTGCCCGTTGCGTCACCGGATGGATGGTGTGTTGAGACCGTAACGTTGAGTTGGCCGGAACATCACCTGTTGCTGGTGGAACCGGGGTCGTGGCTGTACGGCGAACGTTATAAACAGCCCTGCGCTTTTCATAAGTTGGCGGTCGAGCGTGAGTTGAGGGCGTTTGGGTTTTCCTGGTCGGGGAAGAGCTTGGTGATTGCTACGTCCGGGGAATTGGTAGTTTATCGTCGGTAGGGCTTGGCCTGCCCCAGCCATGCCGGATCATCCGCTACAGAACACGCGTCCGACGACCAAAGGCTGATTACCACCCCACCCAAGAAGCGCTATCATCGCGCCACTAGCCTGAGCGGGGCCTACCAAGATCGGGCGCTCGTCCGCACTCCCTTGGGCACCATGACAAGGATGGTTGCACATGGACGATTCCGTTCAGCCTGTTCCGGCACCTGAAGCCCCGCTGCCCAAAGAACTCAAAATCCTCGCCACGCTGGTTTCCAAACTTAACCTGGCAGATTTCCAAAACGCTATTCCGGTCATTCGCGAACTGCGGATTCTGAACGAAACGGATAAGCGTTACTTGAATGCAACGCTTACCCTGACTTCGTCGCCAGCGGTGTTCAAACCCAAGATCTGGCGCATTGATGAGATCAGTGCCGGAGCATTCCAGATCATCCCTGGCCTTGACCTGGTGCTCGACGGCGCATTGCTCGGGCGTCTGACAGAAGCAGAAAGCTCAACCTTCACTTTCTTGCTCGAAGCCGACGACCGTGAAGCCGGCGCTGGCCGCACAGAGGTGCTGCGCACTGAGCATGTGGTTGAACTGTTACCTCGCAACCAGTGGGGCGGTCTGGCACACATACCCGACATGACCGCCGCCTTTGTGCAGCCGAACGACAGCGCCGTTGAACGCTTGCTCAAGCAGGCGGCGGATGTGTTGCGCAAAAGCGACAGGCCGTCGGCGTTGGATGGCTACGAAGGGGGCGCCAAGCGGGCGTGGGAGTTGGCTTCGGCGATCTGGGCTGCCGTGGCGCGCATGAAGCTGGACTACGCGCTACCGCCCGCCAGTTTCGAGCAGTTTGGTCAAAAGGTCCGCAGCCCCAGCCAAGTCACCGATACCGGCTTGGCCACGTGCCTGGACCTGGCGTTGTTTTTCTGTGCGGCACTGGAGCAGGCTGGTCTAAACCCGGTGATGGTCTTTACCCATGGCCATGCTTTCGCCGGCCTGTGGCTCAAGCCCGAGGAGTTCACCACGGCGCTGGTCGACGACGTCACCACTATCCGCAAGCGGGTCAAGCTAAAAGAGCTGGTGTTGTTCGAGACGACCCTCATTACCCAGCACCCCATTTGTTCATTCTCTTATGCGGCGGAGCGGGGAACCCTTCAGGTTGCCGAAGACGCGGAAGTGCCATTCCAGATGCTGTTGGATATTCGGCGAGCACGTCTACAGCGCATCAAACCGCTTGCTAGCGCGGAAGCGCAAGTCGCGCGCCCGGTTGACACTGATGAGGCCGGGATATCGAATCTTGGCGTTGAAAGTAACGCGGATCTGCCAGTCGATAACGCTCAGGTAGCAGACGTCGATGTTTCCAGACTGGACCCGGCAGACCGCCTGGGCCGCTGGCAGCGTAAGCTCCTGGACCTTTCCCTCAAGAATAACCTGCTCAACTTCAAGACCGGCAAGCGCGCCCTCAAGCTCGAAGCGCCAGACCCGGGTGCGCTCGAGGATCTCCTGGCCAGTGGCCAATCACTTCGCCTGCTGACCCGCCCAGACTTGATGGACGGCGCGGACCCTCGCGAGCGTGCGCTCTACGAACAGCGTGAGCGGGAAGATGTGCGGCGTCGCCATGCCGAGGATGCGCTGAAGCGGCGGGAAGTCTTCGTCGCGCTGTCGGGTGCGGAAATGGACTCACGGCTCACTGAACTCTACCGCGGTGCCCGAACCGCGTTGCAGGAGGGTGGGGCTAACACACTATTCCTGGCACTCGGCTTCCTCAGTTGGACACGCGAGGATCGCGCCGACCAACGCTACCGCGCTCCCCTGGTGTTGATCCCCGTTACGCTTGAACGTAGGAGTGCCCGGTCTGGTTTCTCCATCGTGTTGCATGATGATGAGCCACGCTTCAACCCCACGCTTATCGAGATGCTGCGCCAGGACTTCGAGCTTGGGCTCGGGTCGCTCGAGCACGAGCTGCCCCAGGACGACTCAGGCCTGGATATCGCTGGAATCTGGCGGCATGTCGGTCATGCAATCAAGGACGTTCCAGGTTGGGAGCTGAATGAAGACGTGGTGCTGTCGATGTTCTCGTTCGCCAAATACCTGATGTGGAAGGACCTGGCGGAGAACGAGGCGCACCTGCGGCAAAGTCCGGTGGTTCAGCACCTGCTGGACACGCCGCGAGACTCGTTCGCTTCTGACCTGACGTTCCCTGAGGCCCGGGCACTGGACCGTGACTTCGGTCCGGCCGACGTGTTCTGCCCGCTGCCGTCCGACTCCTCGCAGCTTTCCGCCGTGATGGCTGCCTCCAAGGGCAAGGATTTCGTGCTGATCGGCCCGCCAGGCACGGGTAAAAGCCAGACCATTGCCAACATGATCGCGCAGTCCATCGCCCAGAACCGCCGCGTGCTGTTTGTTTCTGAGAAGATCGCAGCGCTGGATGTGGTGTATCGCCGGCTTCGGGAAATCGGGCTTGGGGAGTTCTGTCTGGAGGTCCACTCCAGCAAGGCCCGGAAGACCGATGTGCTGGCTCAGCTGCAATCTGCCTGGGAAGCCAAGGGGCAGGTCGACACCGCCGCGTGGGAGGCCGAAGCACTGCGTTTGAGTGCGCTGCGCGACAGCTTGAACCTGTATGTGGAACGTCTGCACCGTCGCCACCGTAACGGTTATTCCATCTATGAAGCCATTGGTGTCGTCACTGACGGCGTAGACGTGCCGCATGTTTCGTTGGCGTGGCCGACCCCGGAGTTCCACGACCACAAGGCGTTGCTTGACCTGCGTGAAGTGGGCGACCGGCTGGAGGCCAACGCTCAGGCTGTCGGGTTCGACCAACTGGCAGGCCATGCACTGTCTGTAGTCGGGCAGACAGATTGGTCGCCCCACTGGCAGCAGCATTTTGTACAAGCTGCGCGCGACGCCATTCCGGCAGCTGAGGCCGTCCAGCGCGCCGCAGATAAGTTTATCGAGTTGACTGGGTTACCTTCGGCAGCTCTCACACACACTGGCTTGCAGGGCTTGTCAGCCTTGTCCGAGGTTCTGCCTGAAGCGGCAGGGCATGATTGGCGCTTCGCCCTGAGGCCCGATGCCCGTACCTTGGCCCAGCGGTTGGGGGACGGCTGTGAGCACATCGAGCAACATCGTCAACTGAGCGCCGGCCTTTCGGCATCCTGGCCGTCAGCCGTAGTCACTCAAGCGAAGCACGCCTTGGACTTACTCCAGCAACGCCGTGAGACGTTGGAGCAGGTGGGCCCGGTCTGGTCCGAATCGACCCAGACGGTACTGGCCCAGGCGATTGGCTTGTTGGCGCAGATAGCGGCGCTCAAGCAGCAGTTGTCGGTGAGCTATGCCGACTCCGTCGAAGCGTTGAATATCGACCAGCTACAGCAGCAATGGAATGCGGCCGAAGCCACCTTTTGGCCCAAGTCCTGGTTTGCCAAGCGGCAAATCACGGCCGTGCTGGCGGCTACGCAAGCAGCGCCTGGTGAACTGGATGCGGGCAAGGACCTGGATACCTGGAGCCAGATTCGCGCCGTACGCAAAGCCATCCATGCGCTTGAACCGACCGGCGAAGCGGCTGCGGTTTGGAAGGGCGCCGAGTCGAATGCCCTGCATTTAAAAGTCAGCCTTCGATTGCAGCAGGCGATCAGCGCGCAGAAGGCAAACAACACTTGGACGGATGAAGGATTCGAAGCGGTAGATCAAGGCCACCTGGGCGAAGCGTTGAAAGCAGAGCTCAGCCGACTGCGAAAAATAGTGCGGCTCGATGGTGAAATGGTAGAACTGGGTTCCCTCGACCAGCAAGTGCACGGCTTGTGGAAAGGGCTGGATACTTACGTCGATGGGCTCCGTGCGGCGCTTAAATTCCAGGCCGACAAGCATGAAATCGTCGAGCGCGGCAAGCTGTCGGACGAGCACTCACTGGTTGAGGCCGGTACTTGCGGTGCCCTGCTGAAGGCTGACTTCGAGCTGCTTCGCCAGCGGTCAGGGGTCGAACGACAGCTGGCTGATCTGGTGGATTTAAAAGAGTTGGTTCCGTTGTGGAGCGACCTTAAAACCAAGCTCGAACACGCCCGTCAAGCCATCGCATTCCAGGCGCGGCTGGCCACTGCGCTCGCCAAGCTGGCGCTGAATCCTGAGCAGATATCGTCCTATAAAGCGCCACTGAACACATTGCTTGGCGATGGCAACGCGCTTCTCGAGCCCGAGGGGGCCATTGTCCTGGGCGGGGTAGCCTTGCGCGAAAAGCTCGCGCAATTGGCGGAGCGCACCGACCAGTTCGTCACGGTAGGGCATTTCACCGGGCCAGGAGCGGCGGCCGTCGTCGAGCAGACCCTGGACTCGTTCAAACAAAGTTGCCATACCGTCATCCTGTCCGAGCCGCGGCTGAAATCCTGGTGCGCCTGGCGCAAGGTTAGGGATGAAGCCTATGTGCTGGGCTTGGGCACCTTGGTGGAATCCATGGAAGTCGGCAGCACCGGCGTCGCCAGTGTCCGCCGCCACCTCGAAGTGAACTACGCCCGTTGGTGGTTGAACGCGACGGTCGACAACGAAGCCGTCATTCGTACCTTCGTCAGCGTTGAACACGAACAGCGCATTCGCGATTTTCGCGTGCTGGATGACCGCTTTACCGCATTGACTCGTGATTGGCTACGGGCACGGCTGTGCGCGGACCTGCCCAGCCAGGACAGCGTCAGCCGATCTTCGGAATGGGGGCTGCTGCGCCATGAGATGGGCAAGAAAACCCGACACATCCCTTTGCGTGAACTGATGAGTCGGGCTCCCGAGGCGTTGACCAAGCTGACGCCTTGCCTGTTGATGAGCCCGCTGTCGATTGCCCAATACCTGCCGCCTGGTACTGCGCCCTTCGATCTGGTGATTTTCGATGAGGCCTCACAGATCCCCGTGTGGGACGCTATCGGCGCCATGGCGCGCGGGCGCCAGGTGGTGATGGTCGGAGACCCGAAGCAGCTGCCGCCAACCTCGTTCTTTGATCGCGCTGAGTCCACGGCTGAAGATGAAGATGTTGAAGCTGACCTGGAAAGCATCCTCGATGAATGCATCAGCGCCAACCTGCCCACTCGCAACCTCAACTGGCACTACCGCAGCCGCCACGAGAGCCTGATCGCGTTCTCCAACCAGCGTTACTACAACTCGAAACTGGTCACGTTCCCTTCGCCCCACACGGCTGACAAAGCGGTCAAGCTGTGTCCGGTGGCGGGCGTGTACGAGAAAGGCGGGTCCCGCACCAACCCCGTTGAAGCAAGGGCGCTGGTTGCGCATCTGGTCGCCAGGTTGAAATCTCCTGAATTCCGGGCGTCTGGCCAAACCGTGGGCGTAGTGACCTTCAACGGCGAGCAGCAGAAACTCATCCACGACCTGCTGGATGACGCCTGCCGCAAAGACCCGTCGCTGGAGCCGTATTTTGCCGAATCGGAACTTGAGCCGGTGTTCGTCAAGAACCTGGAAAGCGTGCAGGGTGATGAGCGTGACATCATTTACTTCTCGATCACCTACGCCAAGGATGCAGCGGGTGTGATGTCCATGAACTTCGGCCCTCTGAATCGTCAAGGTGGCGAGCGCCGGCTTAACGTGGCCGTTACCCGGGCTCGGCATGAACTGTTGGTGTTCTCCAGCTTGCGCCCCGAGTCTATCGACCTGGCCCGCACACAAGCCGTCGGCGTCAAGGACCTCAAGCACTTCCTGGAATTCGCCGAGCGCGGTGCAGCCGCATTGGTCGAGGCCAACTCCGGCAGCGTGGGCGGCTTCGACAGCCCGTTCGAAGAAGCAGTGGCCGCAGTACTGGCGAAGAAAGGCTGGCAGGTTCACACCCAGATCGGAGTGTCGTCCTTCCGCATCGACCTGGGGGTCGTCGACCCCGACGCGCCTGGCCGCTACCTGGCGGGCGTGGAATGCGATGGTGCCACTTACCACCGCAGTGCCACGGCTCGTGACCGCGACAAACTGCGTGAACACGTGCTGCGCGGCCTGGGCTGGGACATCGTACGCATCTGGTCGACGGACTGGTGGGTTGACGCGGCCGGTACAGCGGAAAAAGTGCATCAGAGCCTTTCGGCGCTGCTGGCGAACGCTCGCGCTAAACAGGCACAGGTAGATGCCACGCAAGAAGCCGCCCGGCAGCAGGTGGACGCTGCGGTGGCCGAGGCTATCGCCATTGCTGATGAGGTGGGGCAAGTACTGGCGCCAGACGTGCAAGCGCCGGGGGCGAATGATCCGGACGGCGCATTGCCACAGGTGCTTTATGCAGGCGCCGCGACGCCTGCACCTGCACCTGCACCAGCGGCGGCTCACGCGCCAGCGTTGCACGCGCTCACGGTTGCCCGTCCGGTTTACCGCGAAGTAGACCCGGCTCAGGCAGTGGACGGCGTGGACCCGGATCGGTTCTTCGATGCGGGATACACCCCGGTTCTTGAGCAGATGATTACCTATGTAATCGATCAAGAAGGCCCCGTGCTCGACACGGTGCTGGCGCGCCGTATCGCACGGGCCCATGGCTGGGTGCGTACAGGGTCGCGGATTCGGGATCGTGTCGACCAGTTGGCGAAAGGACGTTTCCGCTCTCATGAGGAAGAACAGGTCGGCGTGTTTTATTGGCCGGCAGCGCTGGAGCACGATGGCTTGGCTGTTTTCCGGGGGGCGGATGAAGAGGATGCGATTCGGAGTTTGATGGAGATTTGCTTGCCCGAGCTCGGAGCGCTGGTAGAGGAGATGGTGGTGCGTGGGTTATCGGGGGAGGCGTTGGTATATGCGGTGTCGCGCGAGGCGGGTGTGCAGAAGTTGACGCATGCGGGGCGGGCGCGGATTGAGCGGGCGGTTCGGCGGCGAGGGGAGTAGCCGCTGCCAAGGGGGTAGATATCCGTTCCAGCAGTTCGATGTTTGTACAGTCAGTCAGAGGGTAAGGATGAAACTGCTCAAGTACGTAATGACGCATGATTCGGGCTTAGCCCCCAACCCTTTCTTTGGCGTATGTTCGCTGGCGCTGTGTACGCCCAATCACATGAATGTGCGCCTGGTACCGGGGGACTGGGTCGTCGGGCATTCGACCAAGGCCACCGGTAACCGGCTGGTATACGCAATGCGCCTGACGAAGGTGCTCGGTATGGACGAGTATTTCCACCAGTTTCCAGCGAAGCGCCCCGACCCGGATGGTTCTATTGAGCAGCAGTATGGGGATAACCTGTACTTTCGCGAGAACGACCGATGGCGGAGGTTGCCATCGGCTCAGCACAACTGGATTGAAGCGTTCAGGCATGACCAAGGGCGCAGGGTTTATCTGGCGGAGGGGACGGATCGCTTCTGGTATTTCGGCGCAGACAATTCCGCGCCGTTTCTTGCTGAATTGATGGACCGGTTTCCCTGGCTGGTGCAGGGCCGACAGGGCTTTACTTATGTTCATGATGTGGAGCGTATTCACGCTTTCGGGCATGCGCTGGAGGCGCTAGGGCAGAGCGGGCAGCTGGGGCGGCCGCGTGACCAGCAACAGTTCGTGGAAGACAGTTATCTTATTTCTATCGATCCCGAGCCGCTTTGGCTCAAGGCACCACAAGACGACAGGGTCTTGGAAGGGCCAACCGTAAATCGCTGCGGAGCTCGTTGGACGTTGCCGAATGAAATCAAACGAGGTTGCTGAGAACAATCTTTTTTGATCTGTACCGGTGGAGTGTTTGTTGCTCTTGAGGATGCTATTTGGCCATCATCTCTCCCGGCTAGAGCGTTGCACGACCGAATGACCGCTCGGCATAGCGCTAGCTGAACTGCGTCGCCAATGGGGCTCCCATGGTAACGCCTCCCACTTCTCTTACGTAGTGAGCATTAGCGCATGGATGCAACACCTGAAGCTGTAGAAGCGTTCCTGTGTGCCCCTAAACTGTCCGAACTCTGTGAAATCCTGAAAATCGGCGATGACATTTTGGACGTCATCAACCTGAGCGAAAACCAGCACTCGGATTTTCTGGCTTGGTTATTTGACCCTCGCGAAGGGCATGGCCAAGGTGATCAGATTGTCCGAGACCTGCTGATCACCGCCACTCAAGCAGCTGCCGAGTGTGGATTGGATGGCAGAAGCACTACGGCTCGTTTCTTTGCCGATTGGCCGCCATCGCGAATTCGCACTGCCAGCTTCGGCAGCGTATTTACGGCTCGTGAATTAGGGCTGAAGGCCACTGAACGGGTTGATCTGTTCGTGATTGACCCAGACAACAAGTTTGTGTTGTTGATTGAGAATAAAGCAGGCACGGCTCACAGCCAAAACCAACTGGACGGTTACCGTGCCAGCTGGCAAGACACCGTAGCCAGTAATCCCCATCTAAAAGATTACGACAGCGTCTTTATTGCACTCGATAGGGATTTTGTCGGGGGTGACTGGTCTGACCGGCCTTCCAATGGCTATTGGTTGCATTTGGGTTATGACTGGCTGAAAGCATCGGCTGATCGTGCATTGTTGCACGTAGAGCGCGGTAATGCGGCCGCCAGGTTGGTGGTGAGCTACTGCAACCGGCAGACTGATTGGGAGAGCCCCGCGAGTCAGCGAGCCATTACCTTGGCTGCGGAGCTGCATCAAACCCATGGTGCCGCAATCAGGCATTTGCTTGAAGCCAACACTGGTCGTCTCGAAAAATGCTGGCTGCAAGACGGCAGCTCTACGTACATGATTTTCATGCTGCAGAACAAGGCAGCTTTTTCTTTCCTTCGTGAAACCCAGGGCATGGCGTCTATCAAGGAGACGTTGGTGGCCAAGGTGCCTGGTTTCAGCCGAGAGAATATCGAACATGCCCGAGCGTGGCTCGATATCTGCCCTCCTGGCTGGGAGCGGTTCAAAGGCGAAGACTGGTGGCCAGTGTACCTTCATGTCAGGTACACAGATAGCACTAAGACTAAATACGACGTTGCATTGATTCTTGATACGGGCTTCGCAACTTCCGAAGCGGAAGGTGAACGATTGCGCGAATTCCTCATAGTATTTGACAGCCGATTTGGTAAGCATCAAGGTACTTCATGGCGTAAAGTGGTGCTCCAAAAGGAGGTCGGCGTTAATGATCTTATCCGCAAGCTTGAAGAGTACGCCGTTCGCTTGAAGACGGTCTGTTCTTAGGCAAGTCGGGCGCGACGGTATTTACTAACCTGTATTAACCTGATGGATATTTCTATAGGAGCGCGCGGTGACTGATGTTCCCCGCTTGGCCGTCTGGCAGATGGTTCGCGAAGCAGTGCAGCAGATGAGTGGTGAATGTACATACGCTGCGATCAGGGCCAAAGTTAGGTCAATGTATGGAGCTGATGTCAATGGCAGCTCTATGACTTGCAGCATCATCTCTGGCGCAGTGAACCATCCATCTCGAATTCACTACGGAGAGAACAAAAAGCCGCGCCTCACTGAGTCGGACTACGACTACCTATACAGCACGGGTCGCGGCCGAGTTGTTTGGTATCAGCCTGAAAAACATGGCGTATGGGAAATTGCGAAGTCAGCTGACGGAACATTGAGCGTTCGCCTTGCGGAAGGAGTTGACGAGAATTCGCTGTCGATAATCGAGGACGAACATTCGCCGGATGAGGCGTATGGAATGTTCGCTCTTGAGGCTCACCTGCGTGACTACCTCGCTAAAAAGCTTCCCAAATTGCCGGGCCATGACGTAGCTCTTTCGCTTTACCACGCAGTTGATCGCGATGGTGTGGAGTTTCAGACGGATGTTGGCCCAATTGATATTCTGGCTACGGGGAACGGTGATTTTTATGTGCTCGAACTGAAAGTAGGGCGAGGGGCGGATGCGGCAATGGGGCAGATCCTTAGGTATATGGGGTGGGTGAAGGAGCATCTTGCGGGCGAACGGAATGTATACGGAATTATTGTGGCATCGAATATTGGGCGGAAACTGCGATATGCGGCTTCACAGGTGCCGAATGTTCGCTTGATGGAGTATGACCTTGCTGTCTCGCTTCGATCTGTGGCTCTGGGACAGTGACCGATAGGGCCCTCTCTTCAAAGCCACTGACTTTCGTGAAACGATGTGCGATTGCTTGAGTGCATGAGCTCGATTTGAAATTCATTTTTCGCCAAAACCACCGGCCCCCCTGTCACAAGGTTGAAGGGGGGGGCGGAGAGGGGCCTGAATCTTCTTCGCGGTAACCAGCCCCTACTTACACTTCACCAAAACAACCCGACAAGTCCCCGGCGTCCCCCCGGACCTACCCGCATAAGTAGCACAATCACGCACCGCTTTCCCCTCGGCAGCCTTCGCATTAGGCCCCCACGCCAACCCACCTTCGCCCTGCGTAGGCAGCGCTTTGGCATAACACCGCGAACGATCGCTCGCGCACCCCGTCATCAGCAGGGCCAGCAAAGCGGGCAGCGCCCAGGTCAAAACGGTACGGCCGGTCACTCTGTTCATTCCACATTCCATACGGCAAAAAACGGCGTCATCCGGCGTGAAGCCGAACGTGAGACGGTCATTATGCGGCAGGTGGGGCCGTAGAAAAGATGAATTCTGTGTTGAGCGTGTTGGTGTGGCCGAGGGCCAGCGCAGCCTTGCGGCAGCGGCTACGGCCGCTGCTGCAGGGCATGGCTTACCTCACGGCAATCAACGCATCCACCAACCCCTTGGCGCCTTCGATGTGGTGCAGGGTGGACCAGGCCAGGCCTTTTTCGATGCCGTCGCCGTCGGTGAGTTCGTAGGCGGAGTCGTAGGCGCAGCGCAGCAGGTGTGCCAGGTGGCACAGGGTGTCTTCCAGGCTGATGCCTGGGTTCACGCTGAAGAACGGCTGTTGTTGCGAGTCGCGCATGCCGAAGGGCAGGGCGGTGGTTTCCTGGAAGTCGCTCATGATCAATGTCCCTATGTGTAAACCAGCGTGGCCGCCCGGGGCAGCCACGTGCAGCGCGTTGCGATTACCAGGCTTTACGCCAGCGCCAGAATTGCCACCATCGAGGCGGTTTGGCGGTGTGCAGGGCTTCGTTGCGGCGTGCGACCTCTAGCAGGGTGCTTTGATGCACGAAGTGTTCGACCACGCGCTTGGGGTCGAACTCGGTTTGGGGCAAGGGGGAGGCGTAGAGCGGGTGACCGGGGGGTGGTTTTTTGCTGAAGGGTGGATCAGGGGTTGGCTTGACCATATTGGAGATTCCGTAGAGTTGAAGGAATTACCAGCCAGTCGTGACCAAGCGAATGGGAGGCAACTGTGCGAGGGTTGGTCAACCGAGCTACGGACACCCCGGCGCATCCGAAGATGCCCCGCGCACAGCTGCCATAAAACGTCATGCGGGAGCATGAGAAGGCAACACGGAAGTGTCCATAGCGTCGGGTGACCAAGCCCGGCCGCTGATGTGCAGCGGCGGGGGGAGAGTAGTAACCGGAGGAGATGAGCACAAGCGTGAAAATGTAAGCTAATTATTCAATTATCGCTGGATTTGTAGGAAATTTCCTAGGATTTTTCCGATAGATTTGTTTCTGGAAATGTGCGGATACGTCCCCGGCTTGCCCCTGCATCGCGCGTCTGGCATGGTTGTCACTTGACAACCGATTGTCGTCATCCCATGCTGGAGAACTGCTGATGGGGCGTACCAAGCATCCGAAGAAGGAAATCGAAGCAGCCTTGCAGCATGCCGAGTCGCAAGGTTGGGTAGTGAAGCTGGGAGGGGGGCACGCTTGGGGAAAAATCTATTGTCCCTTCAACGACAGCGAATGTCGTTGTGGAGAGTTCTGCATCACTTGTGTGTGGAGCACCCCCAAGAACCCAACGACCCACGCTTCGCAGCTGTGCCGGGTGATAGATAACTGCTCGCGGCAGCGGGAAAAGCTCAAAACTGAGTAAAGCAAGCCCAGCAACATTACGTTCAAAAGCAAGCAGAGCAACCTAGCAAGCCAATCCACGGAGCAACAGGGATGGAATTTACCTTCACTCTCAAGTACCAACTACCCACCCACGACACCGACACCGACGCGCTTATCGAGCGCCTGGCAGAGCAGGGGTGTGACGATGCATTGGTCGGCGTAGGCCAGCCAGGGCGGCTGGGGCTCGAATTCGTGCGCGAAGCCGCTTCGGCCAGGGAAGCTGTTGAAAGCGCGTTGGCGGACGTTCAGCGGGCGGTGCCCGAGGCCCGTTTGATTGAGGCGACACCCGATCTGGTGGGGCTTACCGATGTTGCCGAGGTGATGGGGGTAACGCGGCAGAATATGCGCAAGCTGGTGGTCAGTTATCCAACCTTTCCAACGCCGGTGCATGAAGGCAGCTCTGCGATCTGGCATCTGGCCGAGGTGCTGGGGTGGATGGAGGGTAAGGGGTACCAGCAGGTGCCTCGCGTTTTGCTGGATGTGGCGCGCGTGGCGATGCAGGTGAACATCAGGAAGGAAAATGCGCGGGTGGCGGGTGATCCTGGGATGGCTGTCCCGGTGTTTTGAGGCCCGGCAGCACTGGCTACGCGATATCTGTAGCAGCGGCCGCAGGCCGCGTCATGAGCAACGCGGACCGTAATTCAGCCAGGTACACCGAGGCGTTCTTTTCGCGGGCAGAGCCCGCTCCCACAAGGGCGCCCGCCACAGCATCAGCCAGTGCCCACGGGTTGCGTTCGGGCCTCAGGTCACCGCGTAGTATTTGCGTACATACCCCGTGCTCAACCACCCACAAGACGTGCCCTTGGCCACAAACACCGTATCCCCTGCATGCACCACCAGTTCCTCCCCGCCAGCCAACCGCAGCGTCACCTTGCCTTCAGTCAGGTGCATGAACTCATGGCACAAATGCCCACGGCTGTGCCGCTCATAAGCCGTCGAGTCCCACACGCCAATTCGTAGCGGGCCCTCTTCAAACACCCCCTGCGCCCGGCACTGCGGCGCGCGGCTGATGAGGATCTGGTCATCGGGCGGCGCCGACGGGCTCAGGTGCAGGTCGCGGTTCACCACGGTCAACCCAGGCACCACGGCCGCCTCGGCGCGCGTGGCGGCAAACCAGGCCCACAACCCGTCGGCACTGGCATCCAGCGCAAACGCCGTGCCCCGCGCGATCACCAGGCAGTCCCCGGCCTTCAGCACAATCGTCTGTTCATTGCTGGTAAAGCTCAGCTCACCCTCATGCACCACCAGCGTTTCAGTGAACGGGTAGGCCGCCACGTCGTACCGGCCCGAGACGGCCGCCAGCCCCGCAGCGAAGCCCTGTTCATCGCTGAACACGGTGCTGCGGTGCCCGCCAAACGGGTCGCCTTCTGCCAGCGGGCCTGCTTCACCGGAGTGAAACGCCGCACGCCCATCCGCAAACGCCAATACCCTTGCAACTGAAGCCGACATGTCACTTCCTCAATCAATCAACCAATGGCCTGTGTCACCAACGCAAACGCCTGCACGCCTTCGCAGGCCTGGGGTATCTCGCCGCGGCTCATGCAGGTGACGGTGTCGATGCCGGGCAGGCCGACGCTGTCCAGGTAACCTTCCAGGCCGCAGCCCACGGGAATGTCGATGCGCACGAAGGCGTCCGGCACGCTGGCCAGCAGCTGGGCGATCAAGGCTTGGGCCTGGGCGGCATTTTGCGCCACCACCGGGCCGATGCAGCGGCCACGGCCGAACGGGCGAATGATGGCAAAGGCCTGCAGCTGGCCGTCCACATCAAGGCCTACGGCCTGCTCGATGTCGGCGAACACGGCGTGCATCACCGCGCCGCGGTCCAGGCCGGTGGCGGCGCTGGCCAGGTAGCTCATGCGTGGGTGATCGTCTGCGTTCAGGGTGCGCCCGGCAGAAGCTGCTGCAACCACGCCAACGGTGCCCTGGCGCTGCTGGATCTGCCCGAACTCGACGAAGCCCATTTTCCGGTACAGCGGTGCGCCGGCCACGGTGGCATTCAACAGCGCGGTGCGCGGGCCCACGCTGTCCAGCGCCAGGTCCATCAGCCGGCGGCCGATGCCGTGGCCCTGGTATTCATCGCTGACGATGACCAGGCCAATGGTCGACCAGCCGCCCTGGTGGCAGGCGAAGGCCGAGCCGATGACGCGGCCCTGGTCCAGGGCCACGAAGCCGTCTGCCACGCTTTGCAGCATGGCCCAGTCCTGGGCGCGGTGCGGCCATTTCAAGGCGACGGATAAAGCATGGGCGGCCGGCACGTCGGCGGCGGTCATGGCGCGGTACTGGTAATCAGTCATGCAAAGGCTCCGTTTGAGTCGCGATGGCGCCTTGTATCGCACCTGCGGCAAGGGGGTGGCAATAGGGCAGGGCAAGTTCGGCAGATTGTGCAGCGCCATGACGGCCGCGCCACATTAACTGCTTCAACCCGGACGGCCGCCAGCAGTAAATACCAGGCACACGCCATGTTAAGGCCTGTGAACCTACCTGGCGCCCGTCTTGCATTGGTCTACGCTGACGCAGAATCTGCTGTGGTTTATTGGGGCCGCCCGCGCCACCCCCGTATTTCGGGCCCAAAACAGCGCACTTTTTTGCGGTTTGCCCGCGTGTGGAGCAGGAAGCACGCTCTGCTGCCGGAACGCGTCAAAACGGTTTTTTGTGTTTTCAAGGCTGCGCTTTAAACGCCATCTGCTGAATTCACGGTGTTGTAATGAAGTCGCTGCGCAACGGAGGGGTTGCCCTCCACGGGACTGTATACCGGGCCTTTGCGCCACAGACTTCCACGAACTCAGGAACGGCACCATGAGCTTTCTTCGCCCGAAATTCATTACCTTCGACTGCTACGGCACCCTCACCAATTTCCACATGGGCACCATGACCCGCGAGCTGTTCGCCGACCGCGTGCCGGCTGACAAGATGGACGCCTTCGTCAAGAGTTTCTCGGCCTACCGCCTGGATGAAGTGATGGGCGACTGGCAGCCCTACGACGTGATTCTGAAGAACGCCCTGGAGCGCACCTGCAAACGCTGGAACGTGGCCTTCAAGGAAGCCGAGGCGCGCCTGTACTACGACGCCGTGCCCACCTGGGGCCCGCACCCGGACGTGACCGCCGGCCTTGCGAAAATCGCCGACAAGATCCCCCTGGTGATTTTCTCCAACGCCAGCGACTCGCAGATCATGTCCAACGTCGACAAGCTGGGCGTGCCGTTCCACAAGGTGTTCACCGCCGACCAGGCCAAGGTCTACAAGCCGCGCCTGGCCGCCTTCGAGTTCATGCTGGACAACCTGGGCTGCGGCCCGGAAGACGTGCTGCACGTGTCCTCCAGCTTCCGCTACGACCTGTTCTCGGCCCATGACATGGGTATCAAGAACAAGGCCTTCGTTGCTCGTGGCCATGAGCCTGCGGCCAACGCCAGCTATGAGTACAACCAGATCGCCGACATCGGCGGCCTGCCGGGCCTGGTCGGTCTCTGACCGTTCGCCCCTGGCTGCCACCGCGGTGGCAGCTGCACTCAACCGTGGCCCGCAGGAGCAAGACATGAGCAGTGAATCCTACTGGTTGGACACCGCACCGGCCTTTGGCCTTGGCCAGGTGGGCCCTGTGGAGGGGCAGGTGGACGTGGCCATTGTCGGCGGCGGTTTTACCGGCCTGTCGGCGGCCCGCGCGCTGGCGATGAAGGGCGCACGGGTGGCGGTGTTCGAGGCGGGCCGGGTGATTGGCGAGGCGTCTGGCCGCAACGGTGGCCAGTGCAACACGGGGGTGGCCCAGGACTACGCGGCGCTGTCGGCCAAGCTGGGCGCCACCCAGGCGCGCGAGTTTTACCAGGCCTATGAAAGCGCGGTGGCCAGCGTCGATGACATCGTGCGCAGCGAGGGCATCGACTGCAATTACCAGCGCAACGGCAAGTTGAAGCTGGCGGCCAAGCCCGAGCATTTCGCCGGCATGGCCAGGACCTATGAGTTGATTCGCCGCGAGGTGGACGCCGACGTCGAGCTGCTGTCGGCCGAAGACGTGCGCAGCGAGGTGGACTCGAGGCAATTTCACGGCGGCCTGCTGCAGCGCAACGGCGTGCAGATGCACGTCGGGCGTTTCGGCGTGGGCCTGGCCGAGGCGGCGGCGCGCAAGGGTGCGCTGATCTACGAGCACGCCGCGGTCAGCCAATGGCAGGCCAGGGCCGGCGGCTACCAGGTGCACACCGCGCGCGGTGCGGTACAGGCCGGGCAGTTGCTGCTGGCCTCCGGGGCGTCGCAGGTGGGGGACTTGAACTGGTACCGCCGGCGCATGGCGCCCGTGGGCAGTTTCATCATCGTCACCGAAGTGCTGCCCCAGGCGGTGCTGGCGCGCCTGCTGCCGGCCCAGCGCTCGTACGTGACCAGCCGCATCATCGGCAACTATTTCCGCGTGACCCCGGACAACCGCCTGCTGTTCGGCGGCCGGGCGCGCTTTGCCATGTCCAGCCCGCGCTCGGACGCCAAGAGCGGCGAGATTCTGCGCGCCGCCCTGGCGCAGATGTTCCCTGAACTGGCCCAGGTGCGCATCGACTATTGCTGGGGTGGCCTTGTGGACATGACCGCCGACCGCTTGCCGCGCGCAGGCTCCCACGACGGCATTTTCCACTCCATGGGCTACAGCGGCCATGGCGTGCAGATGTCGGTGCACATGGGCCGGGTGATGGCCGATGTGCTGGACGGCAACGCCGCCGCCAACCCTTGGCGCAGCCTGGACTGGCCTGCCATTCCGGGGCATTTCGGCAAACCGTGGTTCCTGCCGTTGGTGGGCGCGTATTACCGCCTGCAGGACCACTTGCACTGATTGAACCTGCTTTCGCTTCAAGCACGTTCGCGGCCAACCGCGAGCCCTTCGTGTAACCCGATTATCGACAGGTAGCACCGCCATGACAGACAAAAAGGTCGAATCCGCGCTCATCACCGGCCCCGACAGCGTACGTATCTTCGAAGGCTTGAACCGTGGCATGTCGCGCCGTGAAGCGCTGCGCATGCTCGGCGTGGCCGGCATCATGGCCAGCAGCGTGGGTGGCTTGCTGGGCGGCGCCGGCTCGGTGTTCGCCGCCGACGCCGACGCCGGCCCCGCCACCGTGGGCAAGAAGGGCGGGCGCATCCGCGTGGCGGGCATGTCCTCGTCCACCGCCGACACCCTGGACCCGGCCAAGGGCGCGCTGTCCACCGACTACGCCCGTCAGTACATGTTCTACAACGGCCTGACGCGTTTCGACTCGCACCTGGTGCCGCAGCTGGAGCTGGCCGAGAAAATCGACCACACCGACGCCAGCCTGTGGACCATCACCCTGCGCAGCGGCGTCACCTTCCACAACGGCAAGTCGCTGACCGCCGACGACGTGGTGTTCTCGCTGACCCGCCATAAAGACCCGGCCACCGGTTCCAAGGTGATGCCGCTGATGGAGCAGTTCGCGGAAATCAAGGCCACCGGCCCGCTGGAAGTGCAGATCAAGCTGACCGCGCCGAACGCCGAGCTGCCGTCGATCCTGGCGGTGTCGCACCTGTTGATCGTGCCGGCCGGCACCACCGACTTCAACCTGGGCATCGGCACCGGGCCGTTCACCGTCAAGGAGTTCCGCCCGGGCGTGCGCTCGGTGGCGGCGCGCAACCCCAACTACTGGAAGCCGGGCCTGCCGTACCTGGACGAGATCGAGTTCATCGCCATCTCCGACGAGCCGTCGCGGGTGAACGCGCTGCTGTCGGGCGACGTGCACATGATCAACGAAGTGAACCCGCGCTCCACCCAGCGCATTGCCGCCAGCGCCGGGCATAAAGTGGTGGACGCGCCGTCGGGCAACTACACCGACATGATTTTGCGCCAGGACCAGATGCCCACCCAGAACGCCGATTTCAGCCAGGCCATGAAGTACCTGCTGGACCGCGAACAGGTGAAGTCGGCGGTGTTCCGTGGCTACGCGGTAGTGGGCAACGACCACCCTATTGCGCCGGGCTCGCGTTACTACAACGCCGACCTGCCGCAAACCCCATACGACCCGGACAAGGCGCGCTTCCTGCTGAAGAAAGCCGGCATGAGCAGCGTGAAGATGCCGCTGGTGGCCTCGCCGGCGGCCACAGGTTCGGTGGACATGGCGGTGCTGCTGCAGCAGTCGGCCAAGCAGGCCGGCCTGGACCTGACCGTGAACCGCCTGCCGCCGGACGGCTACTGGTCCAACCACTGGATGAAGCACCCCATCAGCTTCGGCAACATCAACCCGCGGCCGAACGCCGACATCATCTTCTCGCAGTTCTTCCAGTCCACCGCGCCGTGGAACGAATCGGGCTGGAAGAACGAACAGTTCGACCAGTTGCTGATGACCGCGCGCGGCGAGACCGACGACGCCAAGCGCAGCCAGATGTACAAGGACATGCAGGCCCTGGTGCACGACCACTGCGGCATCGGCATCCCGGTGTTCATCAGCAACATCGACGGCGTGGATGCGCGCATCAAGGGCTACGGCAGCAACCCGCTGGGCGGCTTCATGGGCTACATGTTCGCCGAACAGGTGTGGCTGGACGCGTGACCTGAGCTTTAGCGGGCCTGTGGGAGCTGGCTTGCCAGCGAGCTTTTCCAGGCCCCCAAAAGCTCGCTGGCAAGCCAGCTCCCACAAAAACGGTGCAGGAGACGTACCATGCACAACACTCTGTACTGGCTGATCGCGCGGCGCCTGGGGCTGGTGGCCCTGACGCTGCTGATCGTGTCGATGGTGGTGTTTGCCATCACCGCGGTGCTGCCCGGCGACGCCGCGCAGCAGGCCCTGGGCCAGTTCGCCACGCCCGAACAGGTGGCGGCGCTGCGCACCCAGCTGGGCCTCGACCAGCCCGGCATCGTCCGTTACCTGCACTGGCTCGGCGGCCTGGTCACCGGCCACCTGGGCGAGTCGGTGTCCAACGCCATGCCGGTCAGCGAGCTGATGGCCGGGCGCCTGCCCAATACCTTGATGCTGGCGGCCGTGACGGCGCTGGTGTCGGTGCCGGTGGCGCTGACCCTGGGCATCGTCTCGGCCATGCGCCGTGGCGGGCGCCTGGACAGCGTGCTGAGCTTCTGCACCCTGACCCTGGTGGCGGTGCCGGAATTTCTGGTGGCGACCCTGGCGGTGCTGATTTTCGCCGTCAAGCTGCGCTGGCTGTCGGCCTTGTCGTTCGCCGCCGAGGTGCACACGCCGCTGGAATTCCTGCGCGCCTATGCCTTGCCGGTGGTCACCCTGTGCTGCGTGATCGTGGCGCAGATGGCGCGCATGACCCGCGCCGCGGTCATCGACCAGCTCGACAGCCCCTACGTGGAAATGGCCCGCCTCAAGGGCGCCAGCCCCGTGCGCATCGTGCTGCGCCATGCGCTGCCCAACGCCATCGGCCCCATCGTCAACGCCGTGGCCCTGAGCCTGTCGTACCTGCTGGGCGGCGTGGTGATCGTCGAGACCATCTTCAACTACCCCGGCATCGCCAGCCTGATGGTGGACGCGGTCACCAACCGCGACATGGCCCTGGTGCAGGCCTGCACCATGCTGTTCTGCGCCGCTTACCTTGCGCTGGTGCTGGTGGCCGACGTGGTGGCAATCATTTCCAACCCGAGGCTGAGACAGCGATGAACAACGTCATTGGCAAGTCCGCTGGTTTCAAACCCCTGGCCCGCCCGCGCACCCCGGTGCTGGGCGTGGTGGGCGCCGTGGTGTGCCTGTTCTGGCTGTTGGTGGCCATCTTTGGCGGCCTGCTGGCGCCCCATGGCGTGGGTGACGTGGTGTCCAGCAACGTCTTCGACGACCTGGGCCGCGCCTTCCCGCTGGGCACCGACTACCTGGGCCGCGACATGCTCAGCCGCGTGCTGATTGGTGCGCGCTTCACCGTCGGCCTGGCGCTGGTGGCGGCGGTGCTGGCCAGCACCGTGGGCACCGCGCTGGCGCTGCTGTCGGTGGTGTCGTCGCGCTGGCTGGACGGCTGCGTCAGCCGCCTGATGGACGCGCTGATTTCCATCCCCAGCAAGATGCTGGCGCTGGTGGTGGTGTCGGCCTTCGGCGCCTCGGTGGAGCTGCTGATCGCCACCGCGGTGCTCAGTTACGCGCCGGGCTGCTACCGCATCGCCCGCAGCCTGGCCACCAACATTGAAGCGCTGGAATACGTGCAGGTGGCACGCACCCGTGGCGAGCCGCGCTGGTACATCGCCTGCGTGGAAATTCTGCCGAACATGCTCAACCCGGTGCTCACCGACCTGGGCCTGCGCTTCGGCTTCATCGTGCTGCTGCTCAGCGGCATGAGCTTCCTGGGCCTGGGCGTGCAGCCACCGGACGCCGACCTCGGCTCGCTGGTGCGCGAGAACATCGGCGGCCTCAGCCAGGGTGCACCGGCGCTGGTGATTCCGGCGCTGGCCATCGGCTCCATGACCGTGGGCATCAACCTGCTGATCGACAGCATTTCCAGCCGTCGCCAGCGCAGCAAGGGAGGGCACTGAATGAGCCATCTCATCCAAGTCAAAGACCTGCGCGTGAATGCCTGTGGCGACCACGGCGAGACCGAGATTGTCAAGGGCGTGAGTTTCAACCTGGAGCGCGGCGAGGTGCTGGCGCTGATCGGTGAGTCGGGTTCGGGCAAGACCACCATCGCCCTGTCGCTGCTGGGCTATGCCCGCCGCGGCTGCCGCATTGCCGGTGGCCAGGTGCGGGTGGGCGACGACGACCTGCTGGCCCTGAGCGAAAGCGAGCTGCAGGCCCTGCGTGGCAACCGCGTGTGTTACGTGGCGCAAAGCGCCGCCGCAGCCTTCAACCCGGCGCAGAAGCTGATCGACCAGGTGCTTGAAGGCGCGCTGATCCACGGCGTGGGCGGCAGCCGCGACGAGCTGCGGGTGAAGGCCATCGAGCTGTTCCGCGACCTGGCGCTGCCAGACCCGGAACACATCGGCGAGCGCTACCCGCACCAGGTCTCGGGCGGGCAGTTGCAGCGCGTCATGGCGGCCATGGCGCTGATCAGCGACCCGCTGCTGGTGGTGCTCGACGAGCCCACCACGGCGCTCGACGTGACCACCCAGATCGACGTGCTGCGCGCGTTCAAGCGCGTGGTGCGCGAGCGCGGCGCCACGGCGGTGTACGTCAGCCACGACCTGGCGGTGGTGGCGCAGATGGCCGACCAGATCATCGTGCTCAACGGCGGGCAGATCCTGGAAGACAACGGCACCGCCGCGCTGCTCAAGTCGCCCAACCACGAATACACCCGCAGCCTGCTGGCCGCGGCGCGGCCGGCAGCGAAGATCCGCGTGGACGACGTGGCGCGCGGCAACACGCCGCTGCTGACCATCCAGGGCATGACCGCCGGCTACGGCCCGCGCGACCTGCACGGGCTGCCGCGCATCCGCGTGCTGGAAGACATCGACCTGACCCTGCACCGTGGCCAGGCCATGGGCATCATTGGCGAGTCGGGCTCGGGCAAGTCGACCCTGGCGCGGGTGGTGGCCGGCCTGCTGCAACCGGCGCGCGGCGCGGTGCTGTTCGACGGCCAGCCGCTGTCCGGCGACCTCAAGGGCCGCAGCGCCGACCAGTTCCGCCGCATCCAGATGGTGTTCCAGAACGCCGACACGGCGCTGAACCCCATGCACAGCATCGCCAATATCCTCGGCCGGCCGTTGCGCGCGTACCACGGCCTGAAAGGCGCGGCGCAGAGCAAGCGCATCGATGAACTGCTGGACCTGGTGAAGCTGCCGCGCAGCCTCGCCGAGCGCCGCCCCGGTGCCTTGTCGGGCGGGCAGAAGCAGCGCGTCAACCTTGCACGCGCGCTGGCGGCCAAGCCGGACCTGATTTTGTGCGACGAGGTTACCTCGGCGCTGGACACCGTGGTCGGCGCCGCCATTCTCGAGCTGCTGGCCGAACTGCGCCGCGAGCTGCAGGTGTCGTACCTGTTCATCAGCCACGACATTTCCACCGTGCGCGCCCTGTGCGACGACGTGGCGGTGATGTACAGCGGCCATATCGTCGAGAGCGGCAGCCGCCAGGCCCTGGCCCAGGCGCCGTTCCACCCTTACACCAACCTGCTGATCAACTCGGTGCCGGCGCTGCGCCAGGGCTGGCTGGAAAGCACGGCGGTGGCCTGCAAGCTGCCGCCCATCAGCGCGCCCACGGCCAACCAGCGCGAGCTGTGCACCTTCCTCAACCGCTGCCCGCTGCGCGTGGAAGGCCTGTGCAACCACACCGCGCCGAACCGCCGCGCCATCGTCGGCGGCAGCGAGATACTCTGCCACCTGGACAGCCCGCAACTCGCGGCTGGCCAACCGACCCTTATTTTGCCCACCCAGGGAGCCTACGCATGAGTGCCCGTTTTGTCCGCCTGGCCGAGCAGCAACGCCCGGCCGTTCACCTCAAGGTCGATGGCCAGCCGGTGCAGGCGCTGGAAGGCGACACGCTGATGGTGGCGCTGCTGACCTGCGGCGACAGCCTGCGCGGCTCGGAATTCGACAACGGCCGCCGCGCCGGCTTCTGCCTGATGGGCGCCTGCCAGGACTGCTGGGTGTGGACCCGCAGCGGCGAGCGCCTGCGCGCCTGTAGCCAGGAGGTGCGCGACGGCCTGGACATTCTCACCGCACAACCGGAGGCACTATGGCCACTGCGCGGGTAACCATTGTCGGCGCCGGGCCTGCGGGCATCCGCTGCGCCGAGACCCTGCTGGCCGCGGGCATCCGCCCGACGCTGGTGGACGAGGGCCGCCGCGCCGGCGGGCAGATCTACCGGCGCCAGCCCGAGGGCTTCACCCGTGACTACACGCAGCTGTACGGCAGCGAGGCCGGCAAGGCCCGCGCCCTGCACGAGCGCTTCGACCAGCTGCGCGCGCAACTGGACTACCGCCCCGATACCCTGGTGTGGAACCTGGCCGACCAGCAGCTGTGCTGCGCCAGCCAGGGCCGCCATTCGGCGCTGGACTACGACGCGCTGGTGCTGTGTACCGGTGCCACCGACCGGCTGTTGCCGGTGCACGGCTGGCAGCTGGCAGGCACCTACAGCCTGGGCGGCGCGCAGATCGCGCTGAAGGCCCAGGCCGTGTCCATCGGCGCCAGCGTGGTGTTCATGGGCACCGGCCCGTTGCTGTACCTGGTGGCCAGCCAGTACGTGAAGGCCGGCGCCCAGGTGGCGGCGGTGCTCGACACCTCGCCGCTGTACTCGCGCCTGAAAGCCACGCCCAAGCTCATGGCGCGCCCCGGCGTGCTGGCCACCGGCGTCAGCCTGCTGGCGGGCCTGTACCAGGCCGGAGTCCCGGTGCACCTGGGCGTCACGCCGCTGCAGATCCACGGTGACGAGCGCACCGGCGTCGAGGGCGTGACCGTGCGCACCGGCAAGGGCGTGCGGCTGCACGTGCCGTGTGACGCCGTCGCCCTGGGCTACCACCTGCGCCCGGAGACCCAGCTGGCGGACCTGGCCGGCTGCGCCTTTGCCTTCGACGAGGCATCGGGGCAGTGGCTGCTGCAGACCGACGAAGACGGCCGCACCTCCCTGGCCAACGTCTACGCCGCCGGTGACGGCGCGCGCATTCGTGGCGCCGACGCGGCGGAAGCGGCGGGGCGCCTGGCGGCCCTGGCGCTGCTCAAGGATCTGGGCCTGCCAGTGGCCGACGATCAGGTGCAGGCCCAGCGCCGCCTGCTGGCGCAGATGGAGCGCTTCCGCCTCGGCCTGACCCAGGCGTTTCCGTGGCCGGCGGCGCAGGTCGAGCACCTGCCGGATGAGGCCATCGTCTGCCGCTGCGAGATGATCAGCGCCGGTGAACTGCGCGGCGTGGTGCGCGAGAAGGGCGCCTGCGAGGTCAACCGCGCCAAGGCCTTCAGCCGCGTGGGCATGGGCCGTTGCCAGGGGCGCTACTGCTCCCAGGCCGGCGCTGAAATCATTGCCGCCGAGGCCGGCGTGCCGGTGCGCGATGTCGGCCGCCAGCGCGGCCAGGCGCCGGTCAAACCCTTGACCCTGAGTTTGCAGGAGGTAGCACCATGACCGTGCAAAAGGCGGACGTAGTCATCGTCGGTGGCGGCTTCATGGGCGCCGCCGCTGCGTTTTTCCTGCGTCAGCATGGCCGTTCGGTGATCTTGCTGGAGCGCGACCAGATCGGCCAGTACGCCAGCGGCGTCAACTTCGGCAACGTCCGCCGCCAGGGCCGCTACCTGTGCCAGCTGGAACTGTCGAACCGCTCGTTCCACCTGTGGAAACGCCTGCCGGAGCTGATCGGCGAAGACCTGGAGTTCATGCCCAGTGGCCACATGCGCGTGTGCTATGACGCTGCGCACATCGCTGACCTTGAGGCCTACGCCCAGGCGCCGGAGGCCCGCGAGCTGGACCTGCAGATTTTCAGCGGCAAGGCCCTGCACGAACGCTTTCCGTTCCTGGGCCCGGAGGTGCAGGGCGGCTCCTACGCCCCCCACGATGGCCATGCCAACCCGCGCCTGGCCGCCCCGGCGTTCGCCCGCGCGGCCATTCGCGCCGGCGCCACGGTGCATGAACGCACCGAGGTGCGCGAGGTGCAGAAGGTGGGCGGCGACTTTTACATCGACACCACCGACGGCCGTCGCTTCAGCGCGCCGAACCTGCTGGTGACCGCCGGCGCCTGGGGCGACAAGCTCTCGGCGCAGTTCGGCGAGCCGGTGCCGCTGGACACCAACGGCCCGCAGATGGCCGTCACCGAGCCGGTGCCCTATGCGCTGAAGACGGTGATTGGCGTGTACACCAAGATTCCCGAAGAGGTGATCTATTTCCGCCAGACTGCCCGCGGCAACATCGTCATCGGCGGCGGCTATCGCAGCAAGCCGGACATGCTCAAGCGTCGCGCCCACGTGGAGCCGCGCAGCATCCTCAACCAGATCAGCCAGATGCGCCGGCTGGTGCCGGGCATCGCGCCGTTGAACATCATCCGCGTGTGGAGCGGCATCGAGAGCTACACCGCCGATTCGTTGCCGATCATGGGCCCCAGCGGCCAGGTGGACGGCCTGTACTACGCCTTCGGCTTCTGCGGCGCCGGCTTCCAGCTGGGCCCGGGCGTGGGCGCGGTGATGGCCGAACTGATCGCCACCGGCAGCACCAGCACGCGCATCCACGACTTCCACATCAACCGCTTTGCCTCTGTGGGAGCTGGCTTGCCGGCGAGCTTTTCAGGGGCCCAACAGCTCGCTGGCAAGCCAGCTCCCACAAAAACGGCCCCTACAGCGTGAAAATCATGAACACCCGCACCCTGGATATCCTCAAGCAGCTGATCAGCTTCGACACCACCTCCAGCCAGTCCAACCTGGCGCTGATTCACTACGTGCAACAGCTCCTCAACGCCCAGGGCATCGACACCACCCTGGTGCACGACGAAGCCGGCACCAAGGCCAACCTGTTCGCCAGCGTCGGCCCCAGGGACGTGCCGGGCGTGCTGCTGTCCGGGCACACCGACGTGGTGCCGGTGGCCGGCCAGGCCTGGACCCGGCCACCGTTCCAGGCCACGCTCAGCGACGGCAAGCTCTACGGCCGTGGCACCTGCGACATGAAGGGCTTTATCGCCGTGGCCCTCGACGCGCTGCTGAGCGCCGCGGGGCAGCCGCTGCAACGGCCGTTGCAACTGGCGCTCAGCTACGACGAAGAGATTGGCTGCGTGGGCGTGCGGCGCCTGCTGGACGTGCTGCACCTGGCGCCGCAGCGGCCGTTCCTGTGCATCGTCGGCGAACCCACCAACATGCACTTTGCCCTGGGCCACAAGGGCAAGGCCTCGTACCGCGTGCACTGCCACGGCCAGGAGGCGCATTCGTCGCTGGCGCCGCTGGCGGCCAACGCCATCCACCTGGCCAGCGACTTCATCGGCAGCCTGCGCAACACCCAGCAGCGGCTGCAACAGCAGGGCGCCCACGACGACGCCTATGACATCGCCTACAGCACCGTGCACGTCGGCCGCATCGACGGCGGCAAGGCGCTGAACATCGTGCCGAACCTGTGCACCCTGGAATTCGAGATTCGCCACCTGCCGGCCGATGACCCCGAGGTGATGCTGGCGCAACTGGCCGAGCAGGCCGAGGCCATTGCCCGCGAGGCGAAGAAGGTCAGTGGCGTGGCGGATATCCGCATTGAAAGCCTGAACGCCTACCCGGGGCTGGACACCTCGCCCACGGTTGACGCCGTGCGTTGGCTGAAGGCCTTCGCCGCGCCGGAGACGGCGCAGGTGAAGGTGGCGTTCGGCACCGAAGGCGGGCTGTTCGCCCAGCGCCTGAACGTGCCGGTGGTGGTGTGCGGGCCGGGCTCGATCGAGCAGGCCCACAAGCCCGATGAGTATGTGGAGCTGGCGCAGCTGCAAGCCTGCGAACGCCTGCTGCAAACCCTGCTGAAATCCCTGTAGCGGCGGTAACCTGTGGGAGCTGGCTTGCCAGCGAGCCGTTGGGGCCACTGAAAAGCTCGCTGGCAAGCCAGCTCCCACAAGGTTGCATCACACCTTGAACTGCAACACCACCTGATTCAACTGCACCGCCAGCCGCGACAGCTCGCCACTGGCCGACGAGGTCTGGTCGGCGCCCGCCGAGGTCTGGATCGACAGGTCGCGGATGCTGGTCAGGTTGCGGTCCACCTCGCGGGCCACCTGTGCCTGTTCCTCGGTGGCGGTGGCGATGCTGACGTTGCGCTCGTTGATCTGCACAATCGCCGCGGTAATCTCGGCCAGCGCCTGGCCAGCGCCCTGGGCCACTTCCAGGCTGGCGCGGGCGCGCTCGCTGCTCTGGCCCATGGAGGTCACCGCCTTGCTGGCGCCGCCCTGGATGGAGACGATCATGGTCTCGATTTCCGCCGTGGACTGTTGGGTGCGATGGGCCAGGGCCCGCACTTCATCCGCCACCACCGCGAAGCCACGGCCGGCGTCACCGGCCCGCGCCGCTTCGATGGCGGCGTTCAGGGCCAGCAGGTTGGTCTGCTCGGCCACCCCGCGAATCACGTCCAGCACGCCGCTGATGTCCTTGAGCTGCAGGGCCAGGCCGTCGATTTCCACCGCGGTGGCGCCCACCGATTCGTGCAGAGCGTTGATCACGCTCAGGGTTTCGTCCACGCGCTGGCGGCCGTTTTCCGCCGACTGGCTGGAGTCGCGGGCAGCGGTGGAGGCCAGGGCGGCGTTGCGCGCCACCTCTTCGACGGCGGCGCTCATCTGGTTGATGGCGGTGGCGGCCTGGTTGATTTCGTCGTTCTGGCGCTGGATGCCGTGCAGAGCGTCCTGGGTCAGGGCGGCCATCTCTTCAGAAGTGGACGCCAGGTGGTTGGACGAACCGCCCAGCTCGGCCAGGGTGCGTTGCAGGTTGGCCTGCATGCGCGCCAGCGCCGCCAGCAGGCGCCCGGGCTCGTCGCGGCCATCGACGACAATGGGCTTGCTGAGGTCGTTGGCGGCGATCTGCTCGGCCACCGCCAGGGCGCGGGCCACCGGGGTTACCAGGCTGCGGGTGAACAGCGTGGCCAGGCCCAGGGTGGCGGCCAGGGCCACCAGGATGGCGCCGATGGTCACGTTGCGCGCCTGGCTGTAGGCATCGTTGGCCACCACGTCGGACTCGGCCATGGTCTGGTTGACCTGCTGGGCCACGGCGTCGATGTCGCTGCTGAACTGGTTGCCGGCCACGGTCTGCTCGCCGGTGGGCTGGCTGAGGGCGGTGGCGACGTCGTCACGCTTCTGTTCGATGGCCTGCAGGAAGCGCGTGTGCACCTCCAGGTAGCGGCCCATGGCGGTTTCCAGCTGTGTGTAGGCCTGCAGCCCGGCGTCGCTGCGCAACATGGCCTTGAGCTTGCGCACGTCGGCCTGCAGATCGTCGCGGCCGCGGTTGATGCTGGTGCGCGCCAGGTCTGCGCCCTGGCTGCTCAGGGCCACGCGCAGGTTGGTGTTGCCCAGGCGGATGGTCAGCAGGTCGCTCTTGATTCGGCCGATGGTCTGCACGGCGGGCAGCACCTGCTCCTGCAGGGTGGCGCGCGAGCCTTTCAGCTGGCTGAACTGGAACAGCGAAAACAGCCCGAGGGCGGTGATCAGCAGGGCGAAAAAGCCGAAGCACAAGAGTGATCGGGGGGCGATGTTCAGGTGGCGAAGGTTCATCAAGAAGGTCTCGATAGTGGCAAAGTAATACCCTTCTTTCGGCATGAAACGTTTAAGCTTGAGGCCCGGAATAGACACTTCGGCAACTTTGTATAGACCGGCACGTCAAAATTAAGCAGCACCTGCTGCCGGCGGCTTTTTTTCAGCATTCGCCACCGTTGCCACGGCGTATTCGGCATCCGCGCGCGGCGCATGTTTTTAGACTGGACCTACCGTGACTCACAGGACCCGTCCCATGCTGCGCAACCGACTGAAAGACCCCACCCTGTTGGCCGAACGCGCCTACATCAACGGCCAGTGGCTGGCCGCCGACACCGGCGCCACTCTGGACGTACTCGACCCGGCCACCGGCGCGTGCATCGCCCGGGTGCCGGCACTGCTGGGCGCCGAGACGCGCCATGCCGTCGCGGCTGCCGAGGCTGCGCTGCCGGCCTGGCGCGCCCGCCCGGCGGCCCAGCGCGCGCTGTTGCTGGAGGCCTGGCACCAGGCGATCCTCGACAACCTCGACGACCTGGCGCTGATCATGACCCTGGAGCAGGGCAAGCCCCTGGCCGAGGCCCAAGGCGAGATCCGCTACGGCGCCAGCTTCGTCAAATGGTTCGCCGAGGAAGCCCGGCGCATCTACGGCGACACCATTCCGGCGCCCGCCGGCGACCGCCGCCTGCTTACCCTCAAGCAGCCGGTGGGCGTGTGCGCCGCCATCACGCCGTGGAACTTCCCCACCGCGATGATCACCCGCAAGTGCGCGCCGGCGCTGGCGGCGGGCTGCACCATCGTGGTCAAGCCGTCGGATTTGACGCCGCTGTCGGCTCTGGCCCTGGCGGTGCTGGCCGAGCGCGTGGGCATCCCGGCTGGGGTGTTCAACGTGATCACCGGCTTGCCCCAGGCGATCGGCGCCGAGCTGACTGGCAACCCCACCGTGCGCAAGATCTCGTTCACCGGTTCCACCGCCGTGGGCCGCCTGCTGATGTGCCAGAGCGCCGAGCACATCAAGCGCCTGAGCCTGGAACTGGGCGGCAACGCGCCGTTCATTGTCTTCGATGACGCCGACATCGAGCAGGCCGTGGCCGGGCTGATGCTGAGCAAGTTCCGCAACGCCGGGCAGACCTGCGTATGCGCCAACCGCATCCTGGTGCAGAACGGTATCTACGAGCGTTTCGCCGAGCGCCTGCTGCAGGAAGTCGCCACGCTGAAGCTGGGCAATGGCCTGGAACACGGCGTGACCCTGGGGCCGCTGATCAACCAGGCGGCGGTGGAGAAGGTCGCCCGCCACGTCGACGATGCGCTGGGGCAGGGCGCGCGGCTGCTGTGCGGCGGCGTGCCGGATGCCACCAGCCCCTTCGTGGCGCCGACGGTGCTGGCCGACGTGACCACTGCCATGCTCTGCACCCAGGAAGAAACCTTCGGGCCGCTGGTGCCGTTGATTCGCTTCGACAGCGAAGCCCAGGCCATCGCCATCGCCAACGACACGCCCTATGGCCTGGCGGCGTATTACTTCACGCAAAACCTGCAGCGTTCGTGGCAGGTGGGCGAGGCCCTGGACTTTGGCATGGTGGGGCTGAACACCGGGGTCATTTCCATGGAAGTGGCGCCGTTTGGTGGCGTGAAACAGTCGGGCCTGGGGCGCGAGGGCTCGCGCTATGGCTTGGACGAGTACCTGGAAATCAAGGCCTTCCATATCGGCGGTGTCTGAAGCAGACGCCGCCTTCGGCAGCTGCTACGGCCCGTAGCAGCGGCCGCAGGCCGCGTCAATAACCGTCGCTGCGGTCTATCTGCCCATTCAACCGCTCGCCGCGCTGGTGCCGGCGGATGTTGTCCAGCAGCACCGCGAAGGCGCTGTCGGGTTGGGTCATGGCGGCAATGTGCGGGGTGAGCACGATGCCCGGGTGCTGCCAGAACGGGTGGTCGGCGGCTGCCGGCTCCTCGGCCAGCACGTCCAGCACCGCGCCGCCGAGCTGGCCGCTGGCCAGGGCGTCGAGCAAATCCGCTTCGTTGAGGTGCGCGCCACGGCCCATGTTGATCAGCCCTGCGCCCCGGGGCAGTTGCGCGAACAGGCGGCGGTCGAGGATGCCACGGGTGTGCTCGGTCAACGGCAGCAGGCAGATTAGAATGTCGCACTGGGCCAGGAACGCCGGCAGCTGGCCATCACCGGCAAAGCATGCCACGCCGGGCAGGTCGTGGGCGCTGCGGGCCCAGCCGCTCAGGGCAAAACCGAAGGGTTGCAGGGCGTTGACGATGGCCTGGCCCTGCTGGCCCAACCCCATCACGCCCACGCGGCGCTGGCTGGCCGGCACCAGCGCGTGGTCTTCCCACACGCCCGCCTGCTGCTGGGCGCGGTAGCGCAGCATGTCGCGGTGCAGGCTGAGCACCGCCCACGTCGCGTACTCGCACATGCCCTGGGTAATGCCGGGGTCGAGCATGCGTGCCACCGGCAGGTGGGCAGGCAGGGTGGCCAGGTTCAGCTGGTCGACGCCGGCGGAAATCGCCAGCAGCGCCTTGAGGTTGGGCAGCAGGGTGGCCAGGTCGTCCGGCGCCTGCCAGGCGGCCAGGTAGTGAATGTCGGCCGGGTCGCCGATGTCTGGCCACTGGCGGAACTCGATGTCGGGGGCGTGGGCGGCGAACAGTTGTCGCCAGCGCTCGCCACGCTGGGGGTCGGCTTTGTAGAGCAGGGCCATGGTGTCCTCGGCGGCATGAAAAGGGCTGGGCCTATTGTGGGCCATCGGCGCCAAGCGATTCTGCCGTTTGCGCCGTGCAAAACAGTGGATCTGCGCAGGCTGGCAGGCAAGTTCGGCCAAGTCGGCTCCGCGCAAGCCGTACTCTGGAAGGCATCGAGACCCACTCCCGGGCATGGCCAGAGGAACCCTGATGAACAGCAAACTCAACGATACTCCCCGCCTGCTGCAGCAGCGTGAACAATCGGTGCCGCGCGGCGTGCTCACCGCCCACCCGCTGGTCATCGACCGCGCCCAGGGCTCGCAGCTGTGGGACGTGGACGGCAAGCGCTACCTGGACTTCGTCGGTGGCATTGGCGTGCTCAATATCGGGCACAACCATCCGAAAGTGGTCGAAGCGGTGCAGGCGCAGTTGCAAAAGGTCTCCCACGCCTGCTTCCAGGTGGTGGCCTACCCACCGTACATCGAGCTGGCCCAGCGCCTCAGCCAACTGGTGGGCGCTGACGTGCCGCACAAGGCGGCGCTGTTCACGTCTGGTGCGGAGGCGGTGGAGAACGCCATCAAGATCGCCCGTGGCCACACCAACCGCCCCGGCGTGATTGCCTTCCGTGGCGGCTTCCACGGCCGCACCCTGCTGGGCTGCAGCCTGACCGGCATGAGCCAGCCGTACAAACAGAACTTCGGCCCGTTCGCCCCGGAAATCTTCCACACCCCGTACCCCAACCCGTACCGCGGCGTGAGCAGCGACGACGCCCTGGCCGCGCTGCAAGAAGTGTTCGCCACCCAGATCGCCCCGGACCGCGTGGCCGCCATCATCGTCGAGCCGGTGCAGGGCGACGGCGGTTTCCTCACGGCGCCGCCCGAATTCCTCCAGGCCCTGCGCACGCTCACCGAGCAGCATGGCATTGTGCTGATCCTCGATGAAATCCAGGCAGGCTTTGGCCGCACCGGGCGCTGGTTCGGCTTCCAGCACGCCGGCATCCAGCCCGACCTGGTCACCGTGGCCAAGAGCCTCGCTGGCGGCCTGCCGCTGTCGGCCGTGGTGGGCCGCAGCGAGATCATGGACGCGCCGACGCCGGGCGGCCTGGGCGGCACCTACGGCGGCAACGCCCTGGCCTGCGCGGCGGCGCTGGCGGTGATCGACGCCTTTGAAGACGAACAGTTGCTGGCCCGCGGCGAGCAGTTGGGCGCGCGCCTGCGCCAGGGCCTGGAAGCGCTGCAACAGCGGCACGCGCGCATTGGCGACGTACGCGGCCAGGGCTTCATGCTAGCCATGGAGATGGTCAGCGCCGACGGCAGCGCCAGCCCTGACGCGGCCCTGGCGCAACAGGTGATCGACGCCGCCCGCGAAGGTGGCCTGCTGGTGATCAAGTGCGGCGTGCACCGCAACGTGGTGCGTTTCCTGGCGCCGCTGACCACCAGCGACGCCGAGCTCGACGAAGCCCTGGCCATTCTCGACCGCGCCTTGGCACGGGTCTTGATTGCCTGAATTCCACGACAGGCCCGGGCGTCGCCGCCTGGGTCGCGGTTGTCCATCATAGGGATGAAGTTGGCATGCGCCTGACTGATTATCGTGTGTTGCTGCTGGATTGTGACGGCGTGCTGATCGACCGTGACAGCGGCGTCTGGACGGCGCTGCAGGGCCTGTTCACCGGTGGCCCCGCCGCGCCGGAAAAAGCCTTGGTGCTGGACCGCTTCGAACAGGTGCTGCACGGCCTGTACCCGCGCTTCGATGAACTGGGTTTTACCGGCCTGTTGTGCTTTACCCACCGCCAGCTGGCCGAAGCGCTGGGGCTGCGGGCCAGCTGGGAGGAAAGCCTGAGCTTCGCCCGCACGCCCGTGGCCTGGCCGCTGTTCGAGGACGCGCCGGGGGCCTTGCTGTACCTGCGCAAGTTCTACCGGCTGGTGATACTGTGTGACCGCGACGCCCAGGACCGTGAAGCCTTGTGCGAACGCCTGGGCATCCAGGGTGAGGAGCTGCTGGCGCCCGCCGAGGCCCAGGCCTGGCTCGACCAGCAACAGGTGCCGTTCGAGCAGGCGCTGTGGGTGCGCGCCAGCCTGCCCGAACCTGCCCAGCAGGGCGCGGTGTGCCTGCTGCGCCGGGGCCGGCGGCACGCGGGGGAATGCCCGGTGGACGAGTGCATCAACAGCCTCGCCGACCTGGTGTCGCAACATCAGCTATGGTTACGCCGTTGAATTGATTGAAGAACCTCAGGGACATTGGCATTCGAGGGCTACACAATGGAAGGCATGGTCAAACTGGACCGCATCGACATCAACATCCTGGTCGAGCTGCAAAAGGACGGCCGCATGACCAACGTCAGCCTCGCCGACGCCGTGGGCCTGTCGGCCAGCCCCTGCCTGCAGCGGGTGAAGCGCCTGGAAGCGGCGGGGTACATCTCCAGCTACAAGGCCCACATCAACCTGGCGAAGATCACCGAGTCGGTGACCATCTTCACCGAGGTTACCCTCAGCGACCACAAGCGCGAGGACTTCGCCAAGTTCGAGGCCAACATCCGCCAGGTCGACGAGGTGCTCGAATGCCACCTCATCAGCGGCGGCTACGACTACCTGGTGCGCTTCATGACCCGTAGCATCCAGCACTACCAGGAAGTGATCGAGAGCATCATCGACAAGAACATCGGCATCGCCAAATACTTCAGCTACATCGTCATCAAGTCACCGGTGATGAAAGAGGTGGTGCCCCTGCGCAAGCTGATCCGGCATTAACGCGCCGTTTACCCCCGACGATACAGCACAACCTTCCATGCAGGCGCTGCGAACGGCACGCGGCGCGGGGGCGGGTTTGGTAGCGTAGGCGTCATGGTTTTTTCCTTTTTTCCGGGGCCCCGCCAATGACCGACCACAGCGCCACCACCTTCAGCATCGACCCGGCCCTGACGCGCCGCTTCTACATCAACGGCGACTGGTGCCTGCCGGTGCAGGCGGCCGGCAGCCTGCCGGTGGTGAACCCGGCCACCGAAGCGGTGGTGGCCGAGGTGGCCGCAGGTTCCGCGGCGGACGTGGACAACGCGGTGCTCGCCGCCCGCGCTGCGTTTGCCCAGTGGAGCGTGTCGGCGGTAGAGACCCGCGTGCAGGTGCTGACGCGGCTGCATGAGCTGATGCTCGAGCGCACGGAGCAGTTCGCCCAGGCGCTGTCACTGGAGATGGGCGCGGCCATCAGCTTCGCCCGTACCTTGCAGGTGCCGCTGGCGGCCGAGCACATTCGCGTGGTGCGTGACCTGCTGCCGGCTTACCCGTTCCAGAAAGTGGAGCACGGCACGGCCATCGTCCGCGAGGCCATTGGCGTATGCGCGCTGATCACGCCGTGGAACTGGCCGCTGTACCAGATCACCGCCAAGGCTGCCGCGGCCATTGCCGCCGGCTGCACGGTGGTGCTCAAGCCCAGCGAGTTGTCGCCGCTGAGCGCGCTGTTGTTCGCCCAGCTGGTGCATGACGCTGGCGTGCCGGCTGGGGTGTTCAACCTGGTCAACGGCAGCGGCGCCGAGGTGGGCGAGGCCATGGCCAGCCACCCTGATATCGACATGATTTCCATCACCGGTTCCAACCGCGCCGGCGCCCTGGTGGCCCAGGCGGCCGCGCCGACGGTGAAGCGGGTGACCCAGGAACTGGGCGGCAAATCGCCCAACGTGCTGCTGCCCGACGCCGACTTTGCCAGGGTGGTGCCGCTGGGGGTGATGACCGCGTTCCGCAACGTCGGGCAGTCGTGCAGCGCGCCGACGCGCATGGTGGTGCCGCGCGCGCGGCTGGCGGAAATCGAGGCGCTGGCGGCGGCTACGGCCAACGCCATTCTGGTGGGTGACCCGGCGTCGGCAGACACCGTGTTGGGCCCCATTGCCAACCAGGCGCAGTTCAACCGCGTGCAGGCCATGATCGCCAGCGGCATCGACGCCGGTGCCAAGCAGATCTGCGGTGGCCCCGGCCGGGTGGCGGGGCTGGACGTTGGCTATTACGCGCGGCCGACCATCTTCTCCGAGGTAGACGCCGACATGGCCATCGCCCAGGAAGAAATCTTCGGCCCGGTGCTGTGCATCATCCCCTACGACAGCCTCGACGAAGCCGTGGCCATCGCCAACAACACCGTCTACGGCCTCAGCGCCCACGTGCAGGGCAGCGACCTTGGCGTGGTACGCGCGGTGGCTGCGCGCATCCGTGCCGGCCAGGTGCTGCTCAACCACCCGGCCTGGAACCCCCACGCCCCGTTCGGCGGCTACAAGCGCTCGGGCAACGGCCGCGAATTCGGCGTACACGGCTTCGAGGAATACCTGGAAACCAAGGCCATCATCGGTTACGAATAACGGCGGGATCAACACAATCGCGTAGCCGCTGCCGCAGGCTGCGCTGGCCCTCAACCACACTGGAAATCTTCAGCGCACTCAGGGGCCAGCGCAGCCTGGCGGCAGCGGCTACGCACTCTGATCACCACAAGGACCCTTGTATGCGCCGCCTGCCATCCCTGACTGCCCTGCGCACGTTCGAATGCGCTGCCCGCCACGCCCATTTCGGCCGTGCCGCCGCGGAGCTGTGCGTTACCGACAGCGCCGTCAGCCACCAGATTCGCCAGCTGGAAGGCGAACTGGGCGTGGAGTTGTTCGTGCGCGAAGGCCGCCAGGTGCGCCCCACGCCCGCGGCGTTGCGCTTGCTGCAACGCCTGCAGCAGGCGTTCGAACTGGTGGGCGAGGCCTGTGACGAGCTGCGCGACCCGGCCTCCCAGGCCGTGCTGCGCATTGCCGTCACCGCCGAGCTGGCGCAGAAATGGCTGGTGCGCCGCCTCGCCGATTTCACCGCGCAGTGCCCGCACATCACCTTGCACGTGCACGAGCAGGCCATCGACGCCAGCGCCCCGGGCGAGGATATTGACATTGCCATCACCTACGGCGCCGGCCCCGACGATGGAGGCGCCTACTGGGTGAAGCCGTTGCCGGTGCTGGTGTTCTTCCCGGTGTGCAGCCCGGTGCTGTTCAACCAGGGCACCCTCGGCGAGCCACGCGACCTGGCGCGCCACGGCTTGCTGCACGACGACCAGGACGGCAGCACCTGGGCCACCTGGCTGGCCGCCCACGCCGGCGACGTGCAGGGCTTGCGCCACGCCTATTTCGCCCATGCCGGCCTGGCCCTGGAAGCCGCCGCGCAAGGGCAGGGCGTGGCCATGGGCGACAATCTCACGGCCACCGAGGACCTGGCCAGCGGCCGCCTGGTGCGGCCCTTCAGCGCCAGCATCACGGCGCTGGGCCAGTACGCCATTGTCTGCGAGCGCCTGCGCCTGGAACGCCCCGCCGTGGCGGCGTTCCTGCAGTGGCTGGAAGGGCAGCTGCACCTTGCCTGAATTTAACTCACCTATTGCTTAGAAATGCTCGTTGGAAGGCCCTGCATGGCGGGTGTTAGCGTGCCTGTCATCCCCACCCAACGAGGCGTTGCCCATGTCCCGCTCCCTGCACACCACCCCCAAGGCCGATGGTTTCCGCCTGCCCGGCGAATTCGAGCGCAAAAGCCGTTGCTGGCTCGGCTGGCCCGAGCGCCCGGACGTGTGGCGCAACGGCGGCAAGCCGGCGCAGCAGGTGTGGGTGCAGATTGTCAGCGCCATCGCCCTGAGCGAACCGGTAACGGTGTGCGCCTCGGCCGCCCAGTACGCCAACGCCCGGCGCCTGCTGCCCGAGCAGGTGCGCGTGGTGGAGATGACCTGCAACGACACCTGGTTCCGCGACAGCGGCCCCTGCTTCGTGGTCAACGACACCAGCGGCGAGGTGCGTGGCGTCGACTTCCAGTTCAACGCCTACGGCGGCCTGGACGGCGGGCTCTACTACCCCTGGGACAAGGACGACCAGATCGCGCAGAAAATCCTCGAAATCGAGCACTTCGACCGCTACCGCGCGCCACTGATCGCCGAGCTGGGCGGCATCCAGAGCGACGGCCAGGGCAGCATTCTCACCACCGAGCAGTGCCTGCTCAACCGCAACCGCAACGCCCACTTGGGCAAGGACGAAGTCACCCGGCGCCTCACCGATTACCTGGGCGCCGAGCAGATCATCTGGCTGCCACGCGGCTGCAAATTCGACGAGACCGACGGCCACGTCGACGACCTGGCCTGCTTCGTGCGGCCCGGCGAGGTGGTGCTGCAATGGACCGACAACCGCGACGACCCGCAGTGGGAAATCTACCAGGAGGCCTACGATATCCTGCGCAGCACCCGCGACAGCCGCGGCCGCGAGCTGGTGGTGCACAAGCTGCAGCAGCCCGACGTGCTGGAATGGACCGCCGAGGAGGCCGCCGGCCTCGACCACATCGACGGCACCCACGTGCGCCAGGCCGGCACGCAAATCTGCGCCTCGTACATCAACTACTACGCCGGCAACTCGGTGATCGTGGTGCCGCTGTTCGGTGGCCGGCACGACCAGGCGGCCCAGGCCACCCTGGCCGAACTGTTCCCCGGCCACCGCATCATCGGCATCGAAAATTCGCGGGAAATCCTCCTGGGCGGCGGCAACGTGGCGTGCATCACCATGCCGCAATACGCCGGCGGGGTACCGGCATGAAAGGCCTGCTCGCAGCCGCGCTGCTGACGGCGGCCGTGGGCGCGGCCGCCGCCGAGCCGCCCACGGTGAACCTATACATTTGGGGCGAGTACCTGGCGCCGGACACCCTCAAGCGTTTCGAGGCCGAGACCGGCATTCGCGTGGTGGAAGACCACTTCGACTCGCTGGAAACCATGGAGACCAAGCTGCTGACCGGCGGCAGCGGCTACGACCTGGTGCTCAGCGCCGGCCAGCACCTTAGCCGGGCTATCGAGGCCAAGGCCATCCAGCCCCTGGACAAGGCGCAACTGCCGCATTTCAACGGCATCGGCGACGAGTTCCGCCAGCACATGGCGGTGTTCGACCCGGGCAACCGCTACGCCGGCATCTACGGCTGGGGCACCACCGGCTTTGGTTACCAGCAGGAAGCGGTGAACAAGCGCCTGGCCAACGCCCCGACCGACAGCTGGGCGATGCTGTTCGACCCGGCCGTGGTAGCGAAATTCGCCGACTGCGGGGTCAGCCTGCTCAACGACCCCAACGAGCTGTACGCCGCGGTAATGCGCTACCTGGGGCTGGACATCAACAACCAGAGCCTGGCCGACCTGAAGACCGCCCAGGCGCAGCTGATGAAGATCCGCCCCTACGTGCGCTACTTCGACAACGACCGCAACATCAGCGACCTGGCCAACGGCGACACTTGCGTGGCCATGTCCTGGAACGGCAACGTCGGCATCGCCGCGGCCCAGGCCAAGCAGGCCGGCAAGCCGTTCAGCCTGCACTACAGCATTCCCCGGGAGGGCACGCTGATCTGGTTCGACGCCATGGTCATCCCCCGGGACGCCCCGCACCCGGCGGCGGGCCTGGCGTTGATGGACTTCCTGATGCGCCCGGACGTGATCGCGCCCATCACCGACACCATCCACTATGCCAACGCCATCACCGCCGCCGACGCGCTGGTCAGCCCCGAGATCCGCAACGACCCCGGCACCTACCCACCGGCGGCCGTGCGCGCCACGTTGTTCAGCAAGAACGACAACGGCAAGGCCTTCAACCGCGCGCTGACCCGGGCATTCACCACCCTCAAGGCCGGCGAACCAACCCCGTAGCAGCAACTGTCTTGTGGGAGCTGGCTTGCCAGCGAGCTTTTATGGCCCCAACAGCTCGCTGGCAAGCCAGCTCCCACAGGATGCAGCAGCTGCCGCAGGCTGCGTCCGGGCGTAGTGTCATACCAGCTCGTGGGTGTCGACGATGGTGGCGTAGTCCATCGCCAGGTTGCTCAGCGACAGGGCATGCACGTCTTCGGCCGGCCAGGTGCGGCCGTTGAGGTCGACCTGGTCGAAGGTGTAGCAGGCGTCGCCCACCACCTGCACCGCGAAGCCCAGGTTGCCGCCGGTGCGCGCCGTGGCTTCCACCGAGTTGTTGGTGACCACGCCAGCGATCACCACGTGGCGAATGCCGCGCACATGCAGCCAACGCTCAAGCCCGGTGGCAATGAACGCGTCCGGGACGTTTTTTTCCACCACGTGCTCGTGGTCCAGCGGCGCCAGCGCTGGCTGGAACGCGCAGCCCGCCTGGCCCGGCCAGAACACCGAGCCAGGCGTGCGCGAGATGTGCCGCACGTGCACCACTGGCCGCTGCGCCGTACGCCAGGCGTGCAGCAGTTGCGCGATGTGCGCCTCGGCCCCGGGGTTGTTGCGGCGGCCCAGGGCAGGGGTGTTCATGCCCTGTTGCATGTCGATGATCAGCAGGGCGGTGTTGGCGTCCGGTGCGGGCATGGCAGGTCCTTGGCGTCGATAATGGAGTGGCGCGGCAGCGATTCAATCAGTGAACACTTCGGCCATCAAACCGCGCAACCACTGGTTTGCCGGGTCGCGATGATATTTGGCGTGCCAGAACAGGTTGATGGCAATGTCCGGCAGCGCCACCGGCACCGCCACGGTGGCCAGGCCGAACGGTTGCAGGCAGCTGCTGGCCAGGCGTTGCGGCACGGTGGCGACCAGGTCGCTGTGCTGGAGGATGTGGCCCAGGGCGCCGAAGTCCGGGATCTGCAGGCGAATGTCGCGGCGCAGGCCGGCGCGGTTCAGGTGCGTTTCCACGGCCTCATGGCCGGTGCTGGCGGCCACCACGCGCACGTGGCCGTGGGCGCAGTAGCGTTCGGCGGTCACCGGGCCCCGGGTCAGCGGGTGGCCCTGGCGGCACAACCCCACGTAGCGGTGGTGGAACAGGCAACGCTGGTAGAACCCGGCTTGCAGGCCTGGCAGCAGGCCCACGGCCAGGTCCACCTCGCCATTGGCCAGTTGTTCGTTGAGGCCGGGGTGGGCGCGCAGGGTGGTGACGGCCACGCCCGGCGCGCGTTGCAGCAAGGTTTCGAGCAGGCGCGGCAGGAAATGGATTTCGCCGATGTCGGTCATCGCCACCACGAAGCGCCGCTGGCTGCTGGCCGGGTCGAAGCCGGCCGGGTGGTTCAGCGCGCCGCGCAGGGTGGCCAGGGCCTGGGCCACCGGCTCGGCCAGGTGCAGCGCATAGGGCGTCGGCGCCATGCCTTCGCGGGTGCGCACGAACAGCTCGTCGTTGAGACGGCTGCGCAGGCGCTTGAGCGCATTGCTCAGCGCCGGCTGGGTCAGCCCCAGGCTGTCGGCGGCGGCGCTGACGCTGCGGTCCAGCAGCAACTGGTGAAACACCACCAGCAGGTTCAGGTCCAGGTCACGCAGTTCCATGGTCGTCCCGGTGCGTATTCAGGGTGGTGATAGTGTCTATGCAGTTTGCGCCATTTATCAATAGAGGTGAGGCGGGCATGCTCGGGGCACTCCAACAACAACAGGAATTTCCCCATGCAAACTGCTCTGAGTATTGGCATCGTCGGCGGCGGTATCGCCGGCGTGGCGCTGGCCCTGGACCTGGCGCGCCATCAACATCTGCGGGTGCAGCTGTTCGAGGCGGCCGCGGCCTTTGGTGAAGTCGGCGCTGGCGTGTCGTTCGGCGCCAACGCCGTGCGCGCCATCGAAGGCCTGGGCCTGGGCGGGCCGTACCGGCAGATCGCCGACGCCACCCCGGCGCCCTGGCAGGACGTGTGGTTCGAGTGGCGGCGCAGCGCCGACGCCGGCTACCTGGGGGCCAGCGTGGCGCCGGGCGTGGGCCAGTCCTCGGTGCACCGTGCCGACTTCCTCGACGCCCTGGCCCGGCAGCTGCCGCCCGGCGTGGCGTGCTTCGGCAAACGTGCGGTGGCGGTGCAACAGGCGGCGGGGCAGGCCACGGTTGCCTTCGCCGATGGCAGTGAGCACCGCTGTGATTTGTTGATCGCCGCGGACGGCATCAAGTCCAGCCTGCGCCAGCACGTGCTTGAAGGCCTGGGCCAGCCGCCGGTGGCGCCGTGCTTCAGCGGCACCCGTGCCTACCGCGGGCTGATCGACAGCGCGCACCTGCGCGCTGCCTATGCCGAGCAGGGCATCGACACTCACCTGATCGACGTGCCGCAGATGTACCTGGGCGCGGATGCGCACATCCTTACCTTCCCGGTAAAGCAGGGGCGTCTGATCAACGTGGTGGCGTTCGTCACCGACGCCACGCCCTGGCCGGCGGAGCAGCCCTGGGTACGCGCCGCCAGCCACGCCGAACTGCTGCAGGCGTTCGCTGGCTGGTGCCCGGCGGTGCAGGTGCTGCTGGGCTGCATGCCGCCGCCGTCGCTGTGGGCGCTGCACGACATCGAGCCGCTGGCTGGCTACGCCCATGGCCGGGTGGCGCTGATCGGCGACGCCGCCCACGCCATGCTGCCCCACCAGGGCGCCGGCGCCGGCCAGGGCCTGGAAGACGCCTGGCTGCTGGCGCGCCTGCTGGGCGACCGCCGCGCCCTGGGCACCGCGCCCGATACCCTGTTGCAGGCCTACGACGCCCTGCGCCGGCCACGGGCCAGCCGCGTGCAGCAGACTTCGCGCGAAGCGGGGGACCTCTACGAAGGACGCGCGCTGTCGTTCGCCCGCGAAGAGCCGGCGCTGTCAGCCACCCTGGCCAGCCGTTTCGATTGGTTGTGGCGGCATGACCTTGAAGCCAATTTGGCCGCGGCGCAGCGGATTCTCGACTGGCGCTGACGCGGCCTTCGGCCGCTGCTACGGGCATAAGGTTATAATTTTTTAATCTTTGTTTTTGCTGACGTTTTTCAATCAACTACACGCCTTTTGCAGGGACGACAGTTGATGACGAAACGATTCGAATCATTGGTCCTGGGCCTGGGCGCCATGGGAGCCGCCACCGTTTACCAGTTGGCCAAAATGGGCGTGAAGGTGGCGGGCATCGACCGCCATCACCCGCCCCATACCTTCGGCTCCAGCCACGGTGACACGCGCATCACCCGGCTGTCCGTGGGCGAGGGCGCGCAGTACGTGCCCATCGTGCGCAACTCGCACCGCATCTGGCGCGAGCTGGAAGCGCTGTCGGGCGAGGCGCTGTTTGAACAGTCGGGCCTGCTGGTGCTGACCTCCAGCCCGGATTTCGACCCCAGTGACAGCAGCGATTTCACCCTGCGCACCATTGGCCTGGCGCAGACCTACGGTATCGAACACGAAGTGCTCGACGCCGGGCAGATCCGCCAACGTTTCCCGCAGTTCGCCCACGTGCGTGACGATGCCATCGGCTATTTCGAGCCGGGTGGCGGTTTCGTGCGGCCCGAGCGCTGCATCGATGTACAGCTGAAACTGGCCGAGCAGCACGGCGCTACCCTGTACAAGGGCGAGACCGTGACTGCGATCACCTCGGACGCCCAGGGCGTGACGGTAACCACCGACCAGCGCACCCTGCAGGCCGACAAGCTGGTGATCAGCGCCGGCAACTGGGCCGGTGGCTTGCTGGGGGCGCCATTCGACGGCCTGCTGGAGGTGTACCGCCAGCAGCTGTTCTGGTTCGAACTTGCGGACGAGGCGCTGCTGGGCGCCTCGCCGACCTTCATCCTGACCCACGGCCGCGGCGACGACAAGGTCAACTACGGCTTCCCTGCCTTGCCGGGCGAGGGCACCGTGAAGATCGCCACCGCCCAGTACCACACCGCCTCGCACCCCGACACCCTGGACCGCCGCGTGGCGCCTGCCGAGGAGCAGGCCATGTACGCCCAGCAGGTGCAGGGCCGCATCGCCGGCGTCGGCCCGCGGGTGGTGAAATCGGCGGTGTGCGCCTACACCGTCACCCCCGACCGCCATTTCATCATCGATGAGCACCCGTCCTTGCAGCACACCCTGATGGTGTCGGCCTGCTCGGGCCATGGCTTCAAACACTCCGCCGCGCTGGGCGAAGCGTTCGCCCAGTGGTGCACCCGCGGCACCACCGACCTGGACCTGTCGTCCTTCACCCTGCAACGCTTCAAAGGAAAACAATCGTGAAACGTGTCGCCCTGTCATTGGCGCTGTTGGTCGCCGCCGTCGGTTCGGCCTATGCCGAAACCCTGAAAATCGCCGTGGTGCCGGTGCCCCACGCCGAGATCCTCGAATTCCTCAAACCGGAGCTGGCCAAGGAAGGCGTGACCCTGGACGTCAAGGTGTTCGCCGACTACGTGCAGCCCGACCGCCAGACCGACGAAGGGCTGCTGGACGCCAACTATTTCCAGAGCAAGCCGTATTACGAGGCTTACAAGAAAGACCGTCCCAGCAGCGACCAGGTGCCGATCGTGGCGGTACACATCGAGCCGTTCGGGGCTTACTCGAAGAAAATAAAGAATATTGCCGAGCTGAAGGACGGCGCCACCATCGCCATTCCCAACGATCCCGCCAACTCGGGCCGTGCCCTGCTGCTGATCGCCAAGCAAGGCCTGATCACCCTGAAAGACCCGAGCAACATCATGGCCACCCGCCAGGACATCGTCAGCAACCCCAAGCACCTGAAGTTCCAGGAACTGGAAGCGGCCATGCTGCCGCGCGTGCTGAACCAGGTGGACCTGGCGCTGATCAACGCCAACTACGCGCTGGAGGCCAGGCTTGAGCCGCACAAAGATGCGCTGTTCATCGAAAGCTCGGACTCGCCCTACGCCAACTACCTGTACGTGCGCCGCGACAAGGCCAACGACCCGGCGGTGCAGAAACTGGGCGCGCTGCTGACCTCGCCGCAGGTGAAGCAGTTCATCCAGCAGCGCTACCACGGCGACGTAGTCCCGGCGTTCTAACCCCGCCCCCCGTAGCAGCTGCCGCAGGCGGCGTCTTGCAACCGTGGTGTACCCGGCGCACCGCGGCGCCTTATGACGCGGCCTTCGGCCGCTGCTACAGGGGCCGGCGTCTTGCAACCGTGGTGTACCAGGCGCACCGCGGCGCCTTGCGACGCGGCCTTCGGCCGCTGCTACAGGGTCCCGTGTACCTCGTCGATCGCGTCGCCTGCATCGCGGCCAAGGCCGGCTCCTACCACGTACGGCGTAGGAGCCGACTTTAGTCGCGATGCAGACGACACCGTTTCAAGACAATTGCTGCTACGTGCAGGCGCCTGGGTCTTTGTAGACCTCGCACCAGGCCGCTTTCAGCAGTGTCCTGCAGCCTGAGTCATGCTTGGCCCGGAACGCTGCGATGCTTTCGACGCTCATCTGCCCCGGGATTTCCTTGCGCAGTGTTACCAGTTGCTGTGCCACCACTTCCTGCGCCTGGGGGGTATCGCCTGCCTGCTTCAACAGCGCGTAGAACGCCTTGGAAGCCTGCTTGGCGCTGATGTCCAGCTGGTCGCCATCAACCGAGAGCAATTCGTAGTAGGCCGAGCAGACAAGGCGTGGGTCGTCGGCCGCGTTGGCGTGGGAAATGCTGAACACGCTGGCCGACAGCGCGAGGAGAAGAGGCAAACGCATTGGGAAAATCACATCCGGGTTCAGGCTGGCGATGTCACGATGATACTACGCTGCCATGGTTGTGATCCAATCTTGAGCGTCATGGCGCAGGCGTATCGCTGCGCTCAAACCAGTCCGCCGCCGTGCGCCACAGGCACACGCCAAGGAAGTACGCCGACATCAGCAGCCACAGCGTCAGCACCAGCGGGTTGATGGCCGGGTGGTCGTGCACCAGCGACAGGCTGCACAGCAGCCAGATGGCGGTGACGGCGATGTTCACGGGCATGAAGCGGCGCACCCGGAACGGGTGGAGGAATTTCATCCGGGTCACGGTCAGCAGGGCCAGCAGCACGATGGTTGCCAGGGTCCACCACGGCGACGGGCTGAGGGTGTACAGGCACAGGGCGACCACGTTCCAGGCGGCGGGGAAGCCCTGGAAGTAGTTGTCCTTGCTCTTCATGTTGACGTTGCAGAAGCAGAACAGCGACGACACCAGCATGATCGAGGTGGCCACCAGCGCGGTGTAGTCGGGCAGCGGGATGTAGCGGTAGATGAACAGCGCCGGGATGAACACGTAGGTGAGGTAGTCGATCACCAGGTCCAGCACCGAGCCGTCGAAATGCGGCAACACCGTCTGCACGTTCACCCGGCGCGCCAGCGAGCCGTCGACGCCGTCGACGATCAGCGCCACGCCCAGCCACATCAGGCAGGCCTTGGGCTGGTTTTCGAACAGCGCCAGGGTGGCCAGGAAGGCGGTGACCACGCCAGTCGCGGTGAAACCATGGGCGCCCCAGGCTTTGAGCCTGGCCAGGTGCAGGGTCGAGATCACAATGCGTCTCCGAAAAAGGGAAGGGCAGCGACATGCTGGCTGCACCTACAGACCGGGTGCGGCCGGCAGGGTTCAGCGCGGTGATCTCAGAATAGGCAATGGGCGGCATGTGCCGCCGAGGTTTTTGCGTTCAGGCCGCCGGGTGGTGTACCGGCGTGTCCAGCAGGTTGGCCTGCAAAATAGCGTTGAGGAAGCGGAACGGGTCATTCAGGCCCACCACCTCGCTGCTGAAGTGGCGGCTGGTCTGGGGCATCAGCACCGCGGCGTAGCGCGGGTTGTGGATCAGCGTGGGCGTGCTGCGCAGCACCACGTGCTGGCGGAACATGTTTTTGCCGAAACGCGGGAAGCTGACGTGCAGGTGGACGGCTCGAAACATGGCGGTGCCTCCGGGTGACGTATCAGGGCCTTGGTTCCGTTATACCAAGCCAACCTGAAGGGCAGCTGAACACCCGGGACCGCTGGTCGCCGTGAAATATTCACCTGTCATTCCCTGCCGCGTGCGAATAAAATTCGCCAAAACCCGCTTTCAAGGCCTTCTGATGGACAAACTCGACCGCGCCATCCTCGACATCCTCCAGGTGGACTGCACCCGCTCGGTCAGCGACATCGCCGACCAGATCGGCCTGGGCAGCACCGCCTGCTGGCGGCGCATCCAGAAAATGGAAGAAACCGGCATCATCCGCGCCCGCGTGGCGCTGCTCGATGGCAAGCAGCTGAACGTGGGCGTGGTGGTGTTCGTCTCGATTCGCACCACCCAGCACAACGCCGAGTGGATCGAAGGCTTCCACCGCGCCGTGGCCGATATCGAAGAGGTGGTGGAGGTGTACCGCATGGCCGGCGACACCGACTATCTACTGCGCGTGGCGGTGCCGGACGTGGCGGGGTATGACGCGGTGTACAAGCAGCTGATTCGCATACCGGGGCTGTCGGACATCAGCTCGAGTTTTTCCATGGAGCAGATCAAGTATTCCACGCGGTTGCCGCTGCGCTATGCGCCTTGATTTGGCCAGCGCGGTGCTGGTGACGCTGCCTGCGGCAGCTGCTACAGGAGGTCCAGGAAGCGCTGGATGGCGGGGGTGATGCGGTCTTCGTTCCATACATACCACAGCTCCGCGTACGCGCCTTCATCGGTCAGCGGCCGGAAACTCACCGTCGGCATCGCCAGGCTGGCAATCGACGCCGGCACGATGCCATAGCCCATGCCCGCCGCCACCAGCCCGAGAATGCTCGCCACTTCCGGCACCCGCCAGGCCACGTTCAACTGCACGCCGGCGCGCTGGGCCAGGGTGTGGGCGATCTGCAGGATAGCCAGGCTGGAGGGGTCGTCGAAGCTGATCATCGGCTCGGGCGCCAGGTCAGTGATGCTCACCGCGGCCTGCGCCAGCAGCGGGTTGTCGTTGGGCAGGGCGACGATCAGCGGCCGCCGCGAGCCCACGCGCTTGTGCTGGCGCGGCCCCAGCTCTACGCCTGGCGCACGAACCACGGCGATGTCCAACTCGCCACGCTGCAGGGCGGCCAGCTGGTCCTCGATGCGCTGCTCATGCAGGGCCAGGCGCACGCCGGGGTACTGGCTGCGCAGGCGCTTGAGCAGTGACGGGAACTCGGGCTCGAACATCGCCGAGCCCACATACCCCAGGTGAATCGAGCCCAGCTCGCCACGGGCGGTGCGCTGCGCCACCTCACTGGCCTGCTCGTGCATGGCCAGCAGGCGCTGCACCTCCAGGCGGTAGGCGGCACCGGCCACGGTCAGCTCGATGCCGCGCTTGCGGCGCAGGAACAGCTGCACCGCCAGCTCGGTTTCGAGCTTCTTGATCTGCTGGCTCAGGGCCGGCTGGGCGATGCCCAGGCGCTCGGCGGATTTGCCGATGTGCAGGGTTTCACACACGTCGAGGAAGTAGGCGAGGCGGCGCAGGGAAGTCGTCATGGTTTGATTATAAGTTTTTTCTTATCAATAACACACCTTCCAGTGGATGGATCATCCATTCATTCGGGTTCATTGTGGTTGCACCTTACGTGTACAGCCAAAGAGGCGAAGAACCCATGCCCAAGCCACCGATCAACGACCTGCGCAGCGCGCTCGCCCGCCTGCAAGACCACCCCGGCCAGCTGCTGGAAACCGACCACCCGGTAAACCCTCACGCGCAACTGGCCGGCGTCTACCGCCGCATCGGCGCGGGCGGCACGGTGAAGCGCCCGACCCAACTGGGCCCGGCGATGATCTTCAACACCATTGAAGGTTACCCCCATTCCCGCGTGCTGGTGGGCCTGATGGCCAGCCGCGAACGCGTCGGCCTGCTGCTGGACAGCGCCCCGGACAAGCTCGCCGAACGCATGGGCGAGGCGGTGCGCAACCCCGTCGACCCGGTGATGGTCGACCACGCCGACGCGCCGTGCCAGGAAATCGTCTTCCACGCCGACGACCCCGACTTCGATATCCGCACCTTGCTGCCGGCCCCCACCAACACCGAGGAGGACGCCGGGCCGTTCTTCTGCCTGGGCCTGGTGCTGGGCAGCGACCCCGAGCACGGCCACACCGACGTCACCATCCACCGCCTGTGCGTGCAGGACCGTGACAAACTGACGATTTTCTTCGCCCCTGACCGCCACATCGACCATTTCCGCCAGAAGGCCGAGGCCGCCGGCAAGCCGCTGCCCATCACCATCAACATGGGCCTGGACCCGGCCATCCCGATCGGCGCCTGTTTCGAGGCACCGACCACGCCACTGGGCTACGACGAGTTGAAGATTGCCGGTGGCCTGCGCGGCACCGGCGTGGAACTGGTGGACGCGGTGACCGTGAACCAGAAGTCCATCGCCCGCGCCGAGATTGTCATCGAGGGCGAGATCCTGCCCCATGAGCGCATGCGCGAAGACATCAACACCAACACCGGCCACGCCATGCCCGAGTTTCCCGGCTACAACGGCCCGGCCAACCCGGCGCTGCCGATCATCCGCGTGACTGCCGTGACCATGCGCCGCGAGGCCATCCTGCAGACCCTGGTGGGCCCGGGCGAAGAACACACCAACCTGGCCGGCATTCCCACCGAGGCCAGCATTCGCAACGCCGTCGACCTGGCCATGCCCGGCTTCCTGGTCAATGTGTACGCGCACACCGCTGGTGGCGGCAAGTTCCTGGCGATTTTGCAGGTGGCCAAGCGCAAGGCCGGCGACGAAGGCCGCCAGCGCCAGGCGGCGATCATTGCCCTGGGCGTGTACCGCGAGTTGAAAAACGTGATCCTGGTGGACGAGGACGTCGACCCCTTCGACTCCAACGATGTGCTGTGGGCCATGCAGACCCGCTACCAGGGCGACATGGACACGCTGTTCCTGCCCGGCGTGCCCGGCCACGTGCTGGACCCCTCCCAAGGCCCGGAATACAACCCGGCGCTGCTGGTGCGCGGCAACACCTGCAAGACCATCTTCGACTGCACCGCGCCGTTCCACCTGCGCGAGCATTTCACCCGCGCCGAGTTCGTCGACGTCGACCCGCACCCCTACGCCCCAGAACTGTTTCCCCGGAGGCCAGCATGAGCACTAAACGCCAACGCCTCGTGGTGGGTATCAGCGGCGCCACCGGCATCATCTACGGCATTCGTGCCCTGCAGATGCTCAAGGCCCTGGACGTGGAGAGCCACTTGGTGGTGTCCAAGGCCGCCGAGATGACCCGCTCCTACGAGACCGACCTCAGCCGCGAGCAGCTGTATGCCCTGGCCGACCACGTGCACCCCATCGCCGACGTCGGCGCCAGCATTGCCAGCGGTTCGTTCCGCACCCTGGGCATGCTGGTGGCGCCGTGCTCGGTGCGCACCCTGGCCGAAATCGCCAGCGGCGTGACCACCACGCTGCTGACCCGCGCCGCCGACGTGGTGCTCAAGGAGCGCCGGCGCCTGGTGCTGATGGTGCGCGAGGCGCCGCTGCATTCCGGGCACCTGCGCAACATGCTGGCCGTGAGCGACCTGGGCGGGGTGATCCACCCGCCGGTGCCGGCGTTCTACACCCACCCCACAAGCCTTGCCGACATCGTCGACCACACCGTGGCGCGGGCGCTGGACAGCTTCGGCCTGGAGGTGGAGGACATGCCGCGCTGGGGCGAGAGCATCGACGTGGCACCGGCCGCGCGCAAGTACGCGGCGGCCGTGGGCCACTGACTGACGGTCAGACGCGCTGGTCCTTCATGGCCTGGGCAATGTAGTCCGCCTGGCGAATCGCCAGGGTGACGATGGTCAGCGTCGGGTTCTCGGCCGCGCTGGTGGTGAACTGGCTGCCGTCGCTGATGAACAGGTTGGCGATTTCATGGCTCTGGCCGAAGCCGTTGCACACGCCGTCCTCGGGCTTGGCGCTCATGCGGCAGGTGCCCAGGTTGTGGGTGGAGGGGTAGGGCGGCACGCGGTGGGTCTTCAGCGCGCCCACCGCCGTATACAGCGCCTGGCCCTGGGTGTAGGCGTGCTCGCGCATGGCCAGGTCGTTGGGGTGGTCGTCGTAGTGGACGTTGGCCACCGGCATGCCGAACTGGTCCTTGACCTGGTCGTTGACGGTGACGCGGTTGCTCTCGCGCGGCATGTCCTCGCCCACGATCCACAGGCCGGCCAGGTGCGTGTACTGCTCCATCACCCGGGTGAAATCCGGGCCCCAGGCGCCGGGGTTGAAGAAGGCGCCGAGGAACGACGGGCCCAGGGAGATCGTCTCCATCTCGTAGCCGCCGACGAAGCCGCGGTCGGGCTTGAACTTCACCTCGTCGCTGATGATGCCGGCCATGATGGTGCCGCGGTAGAAGTGCACCGGTTCGCTGAATTCGGCGAACACCGAGCCGGTGGTATGGCGCATGTAGTGCTTGCCGACCATGCCGGCGCCGTTGCCCAGGCCGTTGGCAAACCGGCCGCTGTGGGAGTTGAGCAGCAGCCGCGGGGTCTCGATGGCGTTGCCGGCCACCGCCACCAGTCGCGCCTTCTGCCGTTGCAGCTGGCCGGTGGCGTCGGCGTAGACCACGGCGTTCACCAGGCCCTGGTCGTTGTGTTCGATGTGCACCACTTGTGATGAAGGGCGCAGGTCGAGCTTGCCGGTGGCCTCGGCGGCGGGGATTTCGGTGTACAGCGTCGACCACTTCGCGCCCATCTTGCAGCCCTGGAAGCAGAAGCCCAGTTGCTGGCACGAGGCGCGGTTGGCGCGTGGGCGGCTGTTGATGGCCATGTGGCCGGTGGAGCACTCGGTGTAGCCCATCTTCTGCGCGCCGTTGTACAGCACCTTGAAGTTGTTGTTGCCGGGCAGGCCGGGGATGTCGTTGGTGCGGGTCACGCCCATCTTGTCCTCGGCGCGGGCGTAGTAGGGCTCAAGTTCGGCCAGGGTCACCGGCCAGTCCAGCAGGTTGGCGTCCTGGATCGCGCCGTAGGTCTGCAGCGCGTGGAATTCGTGTTCCTGCAGGCGCAGGCTGGCGCCGGCCCAGTGGGTGGTGGTGCCGCCCACGGTCTTGCAGATCCAGGCGGGCAGGTTGGGAAAGTCCTTGGCCACCCGCCAGGTGCCGGAGGTGGTGCGCGTGTCGCCCCACGCCAGCTGCGAGAACGATGGCCATTCGTCGTTGATGAAGGTGCCCGGGCTCTGCCGCGCGCCGGCTTCGAGCAGCACCACCTTGATGCCTTTCTGGCAAAGTTCGTTGGCCAGGGTGCCGCCGCCGGCACCCGAGCCGATGACGACCACGACCGAGTCGTCGTCATGGTTGAAGTTGGTCATGGGCGTGCTTCCTCAGGAGAACGGATCGGGGCTGGCCGAGGCGGGTGGGGCGGGTAGCCAGGACAGGTCATTGAACCCGCGCATCAGGTAGCCGCCCTTGGGAAAGGACGCGCCTTCGTAGCCGAAGTGCAGGTACGCCAGCTCGTTGCTGTACAGGCTGTTGACCGCGTTGCCGCGCACCAGGGCAAAGAACGGTGTGTCCTGGATGTCCTGGAGGATGGCGAACTGGCGCGCCGCGTCGAGCTTGCGCCAGTCGCCGCCGGCCTTCTGGTCGAGGGTGGCGATGCCTTGCCTGAGGGTGTCGGCGACGCCGGGGTCGGTGCTGGCCTTCTGGTCCAGGGCCTGCACCGGGAAGGCGTAGACCGCGTCTTCCATGGTGTCGTGGGGGTAGATGCGGCGGATCATCAGCAGCAGCTTGTCGCCGCTGTCGCTGTCCAGGGTGGTCATGGGCAGGGCCCAGCTCTGGCTGGGGGCCATCAGGGCAATGGGACCGCTGGCGAACAGCAGCGTGCCCAATAGCACGCCGCCGCTGCCCTGAAGAAACCGGCGACGATCGAGTGTCAGGTTACTCATGGCGAAGTCCTTCTTATTGTTGTTGTCACGCAACCCATAGTAGTAACGCCAGCGGGGGGCGGGTAATAGGCGCCTACTACGTTGGAATAAGCTTAGACCCGTAGTAGGCGCCTATTACCCGGCGGTGGCGCGGCAGTCCTAGACTGGGCCACCTCACTTGAGTGCCCCTGCCATGTCCTTCATCAGCGAAAACCAGCCAGGCGTGTGCCTGGAACCCGATGCCGAAACCCAGGCCTACGTGTTCAACCACAGCATGATCCGGGTCAAGGACCCGTGCCGCTCGCTGGACTTCTACACCCGCGTGCTGGGCATGCGCCTGCTGCGCCAGGTGGATTTCCCCGACGCGAGGTTTTCGCTGCTGTTCCTGGCCATGACGGCGGGCGAGGACGTGCCGGACGAGCGCGGCGCCCGCCAGGTGTATACCTTCGGCCGCCAGTCGGTGCTGGAGCTGACCCACAACTGGGGCACCGAGAGCGACGACTCGCAGTACCACAACGGCAACAAGGACCCGCGCGGGTTTGGCCACATCTGCTTCAGCGTGCCGGATATCGAGGCAGCCTGCGCGCGCTTCGAGCGGCTGCAGATTCCGTTCGTCAAGCGCCTGGACAAGGGCATGAAGGACGTGGCGTTCATCAGTGACCCGGACGAGTACTGGATCGAGATTGTGCAGGCGGATTTGTTGGCTGATCTGGGGCAGTAACATCAAGCGTGCCGGCGCCAACGCGGACGGGGTAGGAGCCGGCCTTGGCCCGATGGGGCCGCCGCAAATCCGTCGGCTCAAAACACCGACCAGTTGATCCGTTCGCTCAACAGCTCAAGCGCCTTCATCCCCGCCAGCGAGTTGCCCGCCGCGTTCAGCTCCGGCGACCACACGCACACGGTGAACTGCCCCGGCACCACGGCGATGATCCCGCCACCCACGCCGCTCTTGCCCGGCAGCCCCACGCGGTAGGCGAAGTTGCCGGCCTCGTCGTACAGGCCGCTGGTGGCCATGATCGAATTCACCTGTTTGCTTTGCCGCGGCGTCAGGATCTGCTCGCCGCTGTGCTTGCAGAAGCCCTCGTTAGCGAGGAAACAGAAGGCCTTGGCCAGGTCCACGCAGTTCATCTGCAGCGCGCAATGGCTGAAGTAGCTGCGCAGCACCGCCTCCACCTCGTTGTGGAAATTGCCGAACGACTGCATCAGGTACGCCATGGCCGCGTTGCGCGAGCGATGCTGGTACTCCGACTCCGCCACCTTGCCGTCCACCAGCACATGGGGGTTGCCTGAAAGCCGCCGGACGAAATCACGCATCGACAGCGCCGGTGCGGCAAAGCGCGACTGGTTGATGTCGCAGATCACCAGCGCCCCGGCATTGATGAACGGATTGCGCGGCCGCCCACGCTCGAACTCCAGCTGCACCAGCGAATTGAACGGCTGCCCCGACGGCTCATGCCCCAGCCGCTCCCAGATCGCTTCCCCGGAATGCCCGATGGCCTGCACCAGGCTGAACACCTTGGAAATGCTCTGCACCGAAAACGGCGTGTACGCATCGCCGGCGCTGTGCAGGCTGCCGTCGTTGCCATACACGGCAATGCCCAGCTGATTCGCCGGCACCTCGGCCAGTGCGGGAATGTAATCGGCGACCTTGCCCTGGCCGATCAGCGGGCGGACTTCGTCGAGGATCTGGTTGAGGAGCGTTTGCATGGGGGGCCTTGTTGTTGGAATGCCGGTGACTAGACGCCGTTTCCCGGCGCGGCATCACACGTTGACCAGGCGCCGCAAATGGTGGGGGGTAGGGACGCAGCCTGGCGGCAGCTGCTACGGGGCATCGCGCGCGGCACTTGCGTAGCAGCGGCCGCGAGGCCGCGTCCCAGGCGCCGCAAATCCTGGGGCCTTGGACGCAGCCTCACGGCAGCTGCTACGGTACAATGCCTCACCTCCAACCAGAGCAGCTGCCTTCAATGCCCAGTATCACCCTGTTCCAAACCCCACCCCCCGAGTCGTTCCAGGCGCAGATCCAGCAGCTGGTGATCGACAACCTCACCGCCATCAGCCAGGTGGCGCTGCCGGCCGGTAATGCGCTGTACCCGCTGTACCAGTACGGCGTGGGTTATGAGGTGTATCAGTACCTGCAGGCCATGGACGGTTCGCGCGGTTTTGCGGTGGAGGTGGTGGCGGCGCTGGATGACGAGGACCCGTCGCAGCTGCTGGGCTTTGCCCTGTACCTGCCGCTGAGCGGCGACGCCGAGGCGTGTTCGCTGTTGTTCCTGGCAGTGAAGGACGGGCATCGGCGCCAGGGCATTGCCAGGGCCATGGTGCAGAAGGTGCTGGCGCGCTACCCCCATGCGGAGCTGGGCTGCGTGGTGAGCCAGGTGGCGTGCGGGCAGGCGCTGGGGTTCCAGGTGATCGGCACGCGCGGCTCGCAGGTGTTGATGAACACCCGCGACCACGCCTCCCAAGGGCTGACGCCGGTGCTGGACACCGCGCCCATCTACCGCTCGGTGGAGGTGCGGCAGATTCATGCCTACCTGTTGAAGCAACATGGCGAGCCCGCCATGGTCAACGCCGAGAAGCAGCGCGACCGGCACCTTGACGCCCTGGCGCGCGAGGCGCAGGCGTTCGTCAAGGTGCACCTGGGCCTTTAGAAACGCGGCTTCACCGTCTTCCAGTCGGGCTTGTAGCGCTGCATCTGGCGCACGTCGTCGCGCTGGCGGATGCCGCAGCTCAGGTACTGGTCGTGCAGCTTGCCCAGCTGGTCGTGGTCCAGCTCCAGGCCCAGGCCAGGGGCGCGGCTGATGCTCACGCAGCCGTCGACGATGGGCAGCTTGCCGCCCTTGATCACTTCCTCGTCCGGCTCCTGCCAGGGGTAGTGGGTGTCGCAGGCGTAGTCCAGGTTGGGGACGGCCGCGGCCACGTGGGCCATGGCCATCAGGCTGATGCCCAGGTGCGAGTTGGAGTGCATGGACACGCCCAGGCCGAACACCTGGCACATCTTCGCCAGCGTCTGGGTGTCACGCAGGCCGCCCCAATAGTGGTGGTCGGCGAGCACGATCTGCACGCTGTTCAGCGCCACGCTGCGGCGGAACTCGTCGAAATCGGTGACCACCATGTTGGTCGCCAGCGGCAGGCCGGTGCGCTTGTGCAGCGCGCTCATGCCGTCCAGGCCGGGGCAGGGGTCTTCGTAATATTGCAGGTCGTCGCCCAGCAGCTCGGCCATGCGGATGGCGGTCTCCAGCGACCAGTTGCCGTTGGGGTCGATGCGCAACGGGTAGCCGGGGAAGGCCTTTTTCAGTGCCTTGATGCAGGCCACCTCGTGCTCGGGCGGCAGGGTGCCGGCCTTGAGCTTGATGCTCTTGAAACCATAGGCCTCGATCATCCGCGCGGCCTGGGCGACGATCTGTTCTTCGTTCAGCGCCTCGCCCCAGTTGTCGGGCCTGTAGGGTGAGTCGATGTGCTGGGCGTATTTGAAGAACAGGTAGGCGCTGAACGGCACCTTGTCGCGCAGGGCGCCGCCCAGCAGGTCCACCAACGGCACGTTGAGGGAGTGTGCCTGCAGGTCGAGGCAGGCCACCTCGAAAGCCGAATAGGCGTTGCTCACTGCCTTGCTGGCATGGGAGCCGGGCGCCAGTTCGGCGCCGGCCAGGGAGCTGGTGCGGTTGGCCGCCACCGTGGCCTCGACGATCTGCCGCAGGCGGTTGAGGTTGAACGGGTCCAGGCCGATCAGTTGGCTCTGCAGATGCTGCTGGATGGCCAGCGCCGGGGCGTCGCCGTAGCTTTCCCCCAGGCCGATGTAGCCGTTGTCGCTCTCGATCTCGATGATCGAGCGCAGGGCGAAGGGTTCGTGGATGCCGCTGGCGTTGAGCAGCGGCGGGTCGCGGAAGGCGATGGGGGTGACGGTGACGCGCTTGATTTTCAAAAGTAATGCTCCTGAAGGCAGGCTCGACGAATTAGGCGATGGCAACCGTGGCCTTGCGTGGCTTGGGCGCGCGCGGGGCCGGGGTGCTGCGGGCGAAGAAGATCACCACCGCAGCCACCAGCGAGGTGGCGGCCAGGCCATACAGGCCGCCCTCGATGCTGCCGGTGGTCTGTTCAAGAAAGCCGAAGGTGGCCGGCGCGACGAAGCCGCCCAGGTTGCCGATGGAATTGATCAGGGCGATCACTGCGGCGGCGATGCGCGCGTCCAGGTAGCCCTGGGGAATGGGCCAGAACAGCGCCGAGGCAGCCTTGAAGCCGATGGCGGCGAAGCAGATGGAGACGAAGGCGAACACCGGCCCGCCGACCGTGGACATGAACATGCCCAGCGCCGCTACCACTAACGTCACGGCCACCCAGGCCTGCTGGTGCTTCCACTTCGCGGCCACGGCGGCGAAGCCGTACATGGCGACGATGGAGATCAGCCAGGGCACCGAATTGAACAGGCCCACTTCGAAGTCCGCCAGGTTGCCCATTTTCTTGATCATGCTCGGCAGCCAGAAGGTGGCGCCGTAGATGGTCAGGGCGATGGAGAAGTAGATGAAGCAGAACAGCGCGATCTGCCGGTCGGCCAACAGCTTGAACATCGACGGCTTGACCACGTGCTGGGCTTCACGGGCCCGCTGTTCCTCGGCCAGGCAGCTTTCCAGCGCCTGCTTTTCTGCCGCGTTCAGCCAGCGCGCCTCCCGTGGGTGCGACTGCAGCCAGAACCACACGAAACCGCACAGCACCAGCGAGGCGCCGCCCTCGATCAGGAACATCCACTGCCAGGCGTGCAGGCTAAGGGCATTGATGCTCAGCAGCGCGCCGGACACCGGCCCGGAGATCACCGAGGCAATCGCCGAACCGCTGAGGAACACCGCCATGGCCTTGCCGCGTTCGGCGGCCGGCAGCCATTGGGTGAAGTAGTAGATGATGCCGGGGAAGAACCCGGCTTCGGCAGCGCCCAGCACGAAGCGCAGCACGTAAAAGCTGGTTTCGCCGCGCACGAAGGCCATGGCCATTGCAGCGGCGCCCCAGGTAAACATGATGCGGGTAAGCCAGGCGCGGGCGCCGAAGCGCTGCAGCAGGATGTTCGACGGCACCTCGAACAGGGCGTAGCCGATGAAGAACAGCCCGGCGCCCAGGCCGTAGGCAGCCGCGCCGATGCCCAGGTCGGCTTCCATGTGGCTGCGCACGAAACCGATGTTGACGCGGTCGATGTAGTTGACGATGAACATCACCACGAACAGCGGCAGCACATGGCGCTTGACCTTGGCGGCGGCCTGTTCCAGCACACTGGGGTTTTGGGTTTTCAAGGGCGACTCCCGGTATTGTTTTTGTGGGGACAGGCCGATGATGGACGGGTGCATTGTTCCCGTCTAATCTAACCTGGCACTTGATTGATACCTGGATTGAATCAATGTTTGAGCTGACCCAGCTGCGCTGCTTCACCACCGTCGCCACCGAGCTGAATTTCCGCCGCGCCGCCGAGCGCCTGAACATGACCCAGCCGCCGTTGAGCCGGCAGATCCAGCTGCTGGAGCACCACCTGGGCGTCGAACTGTTCACCCGCAGCACCCGCAGCGTGGCGCTGACGGCGGCGGGGCGGGCGTTTTTCGTCGAGGCGCAGAACCTGCTGGAGCGCGCCCAGCAGGCGGCGGTGGCGGCGCGGCGGTTTGCCGAGGGCGACATTGGCGCGGTGGCCATCAGCTTCGTCGGCAGCGCCGTGTACGAGTTTTTGCCCAAGGTGATCGCCGAGGCGCGGCTGAAGCAGCCCCACGTCAAAATCGACCTGGCAGAGATGAACACCTACACCCAGCACGAGGCGTTGCGCGCCCGGCGCATCGACCTGGGCATCGCCCGCGCGCCGTTGCTGGAACCGGGCTACGCCACCGAATGCCTGGTGCGCGAACCCTTCGTGCTGGCGGTGCCGCGCGGCCATGCGCTGGCGTCGAGCGAAGAGGTCAAGGTCAGCGACCTGGATGGCCAGCCGTTCCTGATGTACTCCCACGCCGCCTACCCGCCGTTCAACGAACTGCTTACCGGCATGTTGCGTTCGGCGCGGGTGGCCCCCGACTACGTGCAGTGGCTGGGCTCGTCACTGACCATCCTGGCGCTGGTGAACGCCGGCCTGGGCCTGGCGCTGGTGCCGCGCTGCGCCACCAGCGTGGTGTTCAAGAACGTGGTGTTCCGCGACATCGACCTGGGGGAGGGGGTACAGAGCGAGCTGCACCTGATCTGGCGCGAGGACAACGACAACCCGGCGTTCGCGATGCTGCTGGAGGGTATTCGCAACGCCACCATCACGTAGTCACGCCCCCCGTAGCCGCTGGCCCCGCACCTGTCATTTGCCTGCGTCGAAGGCCCGGTCGAAGCGCTCGCGGAAGATCCCGCCCCATTGTTTCAGCCCGTCGATAAAAGCCAGTTTCTCGGGATAACGCGAGACGTTGCTTGCGCGCCAGTTCGAATTGCCTGGCAGTTCGGCCGGGTCGGACGCAATGCCCTCGCGCTCCGGGTTGAACCAGTAGCTGGCCTCCAGCAGCCCCCAGGGCTCGGCCCTGATGAACTCCACTTGCACGTAGTCCTGGGCGTAGCCCACGTGGCTGGCAGCAAGGGTGGCGGCGCCGGTGCGCATCAGCATGCTCATGGGCACGGCAGCGTCGTGCCAGTGCTGCAGCGGTGGGGTGAACACGTGGCTCAGGCGCCAGCAGCTCTGGTGGTCTGCCGAGGAGGCTGGCTCCAGTTCCTGGGAATAGACGGAGGGGCCGTGCAAGGCGTCGCAGCCCTTGCCGTGAAAGCTCAGTAGTTGCGTGCGGTTGCGCAGGCTGGTCACCTGCACGGCGGCCATCAGCCTCCCGTGTTCGATTTGCCCCAGCAGGTAGTGCTTGCCCACGGCGTTGCCCTCACGGGCGTCGCCGCCAGCCAGCGTGAGCCACTGGCCGGGTGGCAGGGGCAGCTCGAAGCCGTCCATGGCGAAGCTGTTGGTGAACGGCCGCGTCGAGGGCATAGCGACGACCGGCGGCTCGGCCGTGGTGAAAATAGCCATGTTGCCGGGGGCGGCGGTGCTGCCACCCGGCGGGGTATAGGTCACTACCTCCGCCATGGGTGGCAGGTTCATTACCGCTTGCGGCCGGTACAGTGGCCCGAAGGTGATGAACAGCGCGGTCAGCGCCAGCGTGCCCAGCACGCTGGCCCGCCACCAGGGCGCGCGGGCCCACAGCGAGGCCACCGGGGGCGCCGTTGGGGTGCCGGTAAAACGATTCAACAGGCTGACCAGCCAGTGGCCATCGGCGGGCCACGCCTGCCGGCGGCGCTGGCGCTCATGGAAGATGCCGACGAAGGTCAGCAACCAGCCCGCCCGTACCAGCCCCAGCAGCAACCAGGCGCCGCGATGCACCACGCCGGCCATGGCCACGCCGAGGCGTTGCAGCGTGGGATCGACGCCAGGCAGCTTCAGCCACAGCGGCAGGGCAAACATCAGTGCCGTCGCCAACGCGGCGACAGGGGCCAGGGAGAGAGCCCACTCACGGAATGCGCGCATCATTGCACCTTGACGGTAAAGGACAGCCGTTGATTGACCGCCATCACGGGCAGCAGCACGTGCTGGGGCCCCGAGCCGAACCCCAGGGTGATGCCGCCGCCGGGGCCTTCGCGCACGCCGTACAGGACAACCTGGCCGTCGCTGGCCACGGGAATGGCGAAGGTCTGCGGCTGGCGCGTCAGTGACAAGGTGCGCCCATAGCCGGCGCTGAACAGCCGTACCACGTCGCCATTGTCGCGGTCCGAGTCCCACAGGCTGACCCAGGCCAGGCGCGGCGCGGCGTGAGTGTCGGCGGGCGGGGCAGGCGTGGCGCTGGTCCACACCGACAAGTGCGTGCCCTTGGGCAGGTGCAGGGTGGCGGCCGCCTTGGGTATATCGGCCTTGTCTACCTGTTGCAACGGCAGGGGCAGGCTGGCGTTGAATGCGGATTCACGGGCTTGCCGCTCGGCAGCGCCCAGGGTGGTGGGTGGTGCGCTGCCAGTGGGCGAAAGGGAGTAGGGGGCCAACAGGCTGAAAGCCGCCAAGGCAGCGGAGACCGCCACGCTGGCCGCGATCGAGCATGCAATGACACGCCCGGCGGCCAGTTGCGCCGGGGTGGCGGGGTTCGCTTTGCGCGGTGCATCCATTCAACACCCATCCTGATCGAGCCTGCCGCTGGGGCAGCGGTTCCGCAGAATACCCGAGCGCCCTGGCGGCAGCGATAGCACCGCGCCATGTTTCATCTTGGCCGATCAGTCCGTCCCAGGCTCAGCAGGGCGGCCAGCGCCAGCGCCGCAATCAACCCGGCCAGCACACTGACGCCCACGGCCATGCCGTGCAGGTCGATCAGGTGCCCGGCCACCACCGGCAAGGCCCCGGCGGGCACGTAGCCGCCCATGTTGAACACGCCGTTGGCCTCGGCGCGGCGGTTGGCCGGCACGTGCAGGGCGATCAGGCTCAGGCCGCCCAGCTGGCCCAGGCCCTGGCCGGCGCCGGCCAGCAGGGCGGCGACGATCAGGCAGGGAATGGAGACCTGGTGCACCGCCAGCCACAGGGTGGCCATGGACAGCACGGTGGCCAGCCCGCTGAGCAGGAAAATGCGCTTCACCGCCAGCCGCTGCACCGCGAACTGCACGCCAACACCGACCATGAACATGGCGAACGCGGTGCCGCCGGCGATCAGCGGGCTGCTGACGTGGGCGAACGCCGAGAACAGCCCCGGGCCCAGGCTGAGCACGAAAGAGGTGCAGGTGATGCCCGGGCCGAAGAACGCAATGCCGCGCAGCACATGGCCGACGCTGTCCCGTGGCACCCGGGGCAGCCGCAGTTTCAAGGCGGAAGTGGCACGGGGCTGGCGTGGCTGCGCCAGCACCACCCACAGCGCCAGGGCCAGCAAGGCCAGTTCCAGGTTGAAGACGATGGCCACCGGGTGCGCGCTGTACTGCGCCAGCACGCCCGCCAGCAGCGGCCCGGTGCCGGCGCCCAGGACCATGGCCACCGAGGCCAGCAGCGAGGCCTGGCGCTTGTGGCTGTCGGCGGCCTGGTCGACCACATTGGCCATGCCGGCGGAGACGATGATGCCCACCGCCACGCCGGTCAGCAGCCGCGCCAGCATCAGCACCGCGACGCTCTCGGCGAGCTGGAACAGCACGGCTGCGCCCATCGCCAGGCCCAGGCCCGGCAGCAGCAAGGCCTTGCGGCCAAAGTGATCGGACAGCTGCCCGGCCACCAGCAGGGTGGCCAGCAGGCCAAGGATGTAGCAGGTGAAGATCGTCGCCAGGGTGCCGGCGCCGAAGCCCAGCTGTTGCTGCCAGTGGCCGTACAGCGGGGTGGCGGCGCTGGACAGGATGAACACCGCCGTCACCACCCAGGCGGCGCGCAGCAGCGGGGCGTTGGTGGTGGGCGGGGCGGCGGTGAGGGCCGAGGGGCATGCGGACATGGGGGGAGTACCGTGCTGTGAATCGAGGGGGGCGATGCTAGTCCTGCGTGCTGGTTGGTAGAACTCCCTACCTGCGCATCTGAGCTATGCAGAAATGCACATGCGGGGGTCGGGACGCGGCCTTTGGCCGCTGCTACAGGGGCCGCGGTTTTTACGGCCCGCGTAGCAGCTGCCGCAGGCTGCGTCCGGGGCTTCAGGCCCCCACGCACTCCACGATGAAATCCATCACCGCCCGTATCGGCGCCGCGTTGCGCACGTCTTCATGCACCGCCAGCCAGATCTCCCGCACCAGGCACGGTCCGTCGGGGTCCACCAGCACCAGGCGGTGCTCGGCCGCCATGAACGCTGGCAACGACACTACCCCGGCGCCGCCGGCCGCGGCGATGGCCTGCAGGCGCAGGTCGTTGCTGGTCAGGGTGATGGGCCGGCCGTTGGCCTGTTCCAGCAGCCAGTTCTGCTGCGCCGAACCGTCCATGCTGTCGTCGTAGCCAATAAAACTGTAGTCGCGGGTGCGCGCCAGGTAGTCGGGGCTGGCGTACAGGCGAAACTCCATCTGGCCCAGGCGCCGGGCCACCAGGGTGGGCTCGCTGGGGCGCATCAGGCTGATGGTGATGTCGGCCTCGCGGCGGGTCAGCGAGGCGCGGGCCTTGGCGCCGATCAGGCGCAGCTGCAGCAGCGGGTGGCGGCGAGTGAGTTCGCCCACGCGCGGGGCGATCAGGCTGCCGACGAAGCCCGGTGGCGACGACACCACCACCTCGCCCTGCACCTGGGCCTGTTCGCCGCCGGCGAAACGTTCCAGGGCGAACGAGGACAGGGTCATCTGCTCGCCGAACTGGCTCACGCGCTGGCCGTCCTCGGTCAGCACGTAGGCGCGCTGGCGGCGGTCCACCAGTTTCAGCTTGAGCGCGGCCTCCAGCGCGGCGATGCGCCGGGCCACGGTGGCGTGGTCGACGCGCAGCTGGCGCGCGGCGGCGGACAGCGAGCCAAGCTTGGCGAAGAGGGTGAAATAACGCAGGTCTTCCCAGTCGAACATGACAGGTTCCACAATGAACGAGGGCAGATGATAGGCCAAAACGGCGCCGCTGCCGTACACTGGGGCAATTTGCAGCATCAGGAAAACCGGTCCCATGACCCCGTACTCGGAACTCTTCCCCATCGGCCAGGGCTTCGACGCCTTCGCCGCCAGCGGCCTGCCCGCCGAACGTGCCACCGTCGCCCAGGCCCGCCAGGCGCTGGACACCGTCGGCATCAGCGAGGCGACCCTGCAGCGCCTGGCTTCCTTGAAAGGCACCTACCACCTGCTGGCCGCCGGCGAGATGTGGTGCCCGGACTGCCAGCTGAACCTGGCGGCGCTGGACTACCTGTGCCGCGTGCAGCCTCGCGTGCGCCTGGGCATCATCACCAAGGCCCGCGCCGAGCAGGCGTTGCGCGAGCGCCTGGGCTTGGAGAAGGTCTCCATTCCGCTGGTGGTGGTGTTGAGCGCTGATTTTGAACAGATCGGTCTATTCATCGAGCGACCCCAGGCGGTGATCGACGGCGGCGAAGCGGTGTTGGCCGCCTACAAGGCCGGCCAGTGCCTGGAAGCCACCCTCACCGACGTGCTGGCGCTGCTGGAAAGCGCCGAACTCGCCGCATAGCCCGGCGGGCGGGGGATAAAAGCCGCCGAACGGTGCTTATCCCCCGAAAAACCTCGCCGATACTCTCCTTACCACAAGGAGGTCATCGGCTCATGTTCAACACCCAAATAAAAAAGCAGCTCGCTGAACAATCGGCCGAACTCGATGAGCTGCGTCAGCTCGTCGACGGCTTGCAACGGGAAATGCTGACGCTGAGCCTCGACCCGCAGATGCGCATCGACGGCTGCAACGAGGGGTTCGCCAAGGCGCTGGGCTATTCGGTGGCGCAACTGGTGGGGCGGCCCATGGCCGAGATCGTGCCCAGCTACGTGTCCAAGCTGCCGTGCTACCACAGCCTGATGGCCGCCATCGGCTCGGCCCGCTCCATCACCGATGACTACCGCTTCCTGCGTGCCGACGGCGTGCTGGTGTGGATACGCGCGCACTGGCAGCCGATCAAGGACGCCAGCGGCACCCTGACCCACATCCGCTGCTTCGCCAACAACATCACCGCCAACATCGAGAAGGCCGCTGAAAGCACGTCCTTTATCGACGCGTTGCTGCGTTCCACGGCGGTGATCGAGTTCGACCTCAAGGGCAACGTGCTGTCGGCCAACGACCAGTTCCTGCGCGCCATGGGCTACACCCTGGCCCAGGTCAAGGGCCAGCACCACCGGCAGTTCTGCACCAGCGAGGAGACCAACTCGCCCCGGTACGCAGAATTCTGGGCCACTCTCAACCGTGGCGAGTTCGTCGCCGGGCGCTTCAAGCGTGTCGACGCCCACGGCCACCCGGTGTGGCTGGAAGCCACCTACAACCCGGTGTACGACCCCGAGGGCAAGCTGTGCAAGGTGGTGAAATTTGCCACCGTGGTCAGCGACCAGGTGGCGCGCGAGGAGGAAGTGAACGCCGCCGCCCACACCGCCTACGGCATCTCCCAGCAGACCGACGTCACCGCCCAGCGCGGCGCCGTGGTGGTCAACGACACCGTGCAGACCATGCGCAAACTGGCCGATGACATGCAGTCGGCGTCCACCGGTGTCGAGGCCCTGGGCAAGCAGTCGCTGTTGATCAGCTCGATCATCCAGACCATCAGCAGCATCGCCCAGCAGACCAACCTGCTGGCCCTCAACGCTGCCATCGAGGCAGCGCGGGCCGGGGAGCAGGGCCGGGGCTTCGCGGTGGTGGCCGATGAAGTGCGGCAGTTGGCCGGGCGCACCAGTACCGCCACCGAGGAAATCGCCGCCGTGGTGCAGCAGAACCAGACCCTGGTGGAAGGCACCGTGCGCGAGATGGCCCACAGCAAGCAGCAGGCCGAGCAGGGCGTGCAACTGGCCAGCCAGGCTGGTGAGGTGATCGTCGAAATCCAGGAAGGCGCGCGCAAGGTGGTGGACGCAGTAGGGCGGTTCGCGCACCAGTTGAGTTGATGCACGCGTTGTTGTGGGAGCTGGCTTGCCAGCGAGCTGTCAAGGCCTGAAAAGCTCGCTGGCAAGCCAGCTCCCACACTGCTCATGACTTAACGGAAGTATTTATCCACGTACCGCTGGATCTCCTGGCGCATGAAGCGCCCGGAGTCGTCCGCGCGCTCCTCCCAGCCAAACACGCAGGCGGTGACGATGCCGTCGAACCCGGTGCGCGCCAGCTCGCCGAAGAACACGTCCCAGTCGATCTCGCCCTGGTGCATGTCCATGTGCTGGTGCACCGTCACCTTCGCCCCCGGCGGGTTGATGATGTAGCGCAGCCCTGACGACGCCTTGTGGTTGTAGGTGTCGGCGATGTGCACGTGGTTGATCAGCGTGCCGGCCTGGCCAATCATGCCGGCCATGTCGTCGCCGAAGTGGAAGGTGTGCGGCGCGCAGTACAGGAACCTGACGTTGGCCGAGCCCACGGTCTTGATGATGTCCAGCGCCGGGTTGAGGGTCTCGCACCAGTCCTCGGGGTGCGGCTCGACGTTGAGGGTGATGCCCTCGCGCTCCAGGATCGGCACCAGTTCCTCCATCGACCGCCACCACGCCGCCTCGCTGGACTCGTGGCTGTGCACGCCACCGCAGCAACTGACGCTGTGGCCGCGGTCGGGCGAGGGGCCGCGGCCGAACTCGGAGTTCATGGTCTGGCAGCCCATCTCCACCGCCACCTCGATGGCGCGCTTCCAGTGTTCAACCGCCATGCGGCGCTCGTCTTCGTGGGGGCTGGCCCAGCGGTACATGGGCAGCAGGGAGGCCAGTTGCACGTTGTGGTCGCGCAGGGCCTGCTTGAACTCGGCGATGCGCTCCTTGTGCGCGCGCGGGTGCACCCACCAGGGCAGGAAGTCGTCGCGGGGCGACAGCTCCAGGTACTCGAAGCCCAGCTCGGCGCTCTTGCGGCACAGCGCTGGCAGGCTCAGGTGGCGGTGCATATACGGGTCCAGGGCGATTTTCATGGCGGCGCTCCATTGTTTTTATTCTCCGGGCTGATGCTAGGCGGGCCAGGCGCGGGGCGCCATGAGCCGCTGGCTTAATGTGTCAGAACCTCTCATGATGCGGGCAGGAGGTGTCAAGACATGTCAGAGCGAACCCAGCACTCCCGGCGTCCGACCATGGCCGACGTGGCCCGTGAAGCCGGGGTCAGCCTGTCCACCGTCGACCGGGTGCTGAACCTGCGCGCTGATGTGCGCGCCGACACCGCCCAGCGCATTGCCGAGGCGGCGAACAAGGTTGGCTTCCATGCCAAGGCGGTGATCGAGCAGCGCCTGCTGACCCACCGGCCCACGGTGCGCCTGGGTTTTCTGCTGCACAAGAGCGGCGTCGCGTTCTACCAGGGGCTGGCCCAGGCGCTGTCTGCAGCCGCCGTCAACTACGCCCATGCCCGCGTTCGCGTGGTGATTGCTTACCTGGATGAACTGGACCCGGCCAAGGTCGCCGAGCGCATCCTGGCCCTGCGCGGGCAGGTGGACGGCTTGGGCGTGGTGGCCGTGGATCACCCGCTGATCCGCGCGGCCGTGGCGCGCCTGGGCGACAGCGGCGTGGCGGTGGTGGCGCTGGTGTCGGCGCTGTCGGCGGTGGCGGGCGCCGGTTACGTCGGCGTCGACAACCGGCGCATGGGCCGCACCGCTGGCTGGTTCGTCTCGCAGCTGGCCAGGCAGCCGGGGCCGGTGGCGGTGGTGCTGAGCAGCCAGAGCTTCCAGTGCCAGGAGCTGTGCGAACTGAGTTTTCGCAGCTACCTGGCCGAGCACTCCCCGGAGTGGGAGCTGCTGGCCGCGCGGCTGACCCTGGAAGACGACGGCTTCGCCTACGGCAACACCCTGGACCTGTTGATGGGCACGCCGGACCTGGCCGGGCTGTACGTGGCCGGCGGCGGCATTGCCGGGGTGGTGCGGGCGTTGCGCGAGCTCAAGGCGCGGGGCGCGCGCTTGCCCATCGTGGTGTGCCACGAGGTCACGGCCTTGACCCGCGACGCGGCAGCCGAGGGCCTGCTGCACGCGGTGCTGTCGCAGCCGGTGGCAGCGCTGGCCGAACGCGCCGTGGCGGCGCTGGCGCAGCCGGTAGCCGGCCAGACAGTCATCGTGCCCCTGCAAGTAGACGTCCGCGAAAGCTTATGACAACCCGTAGCAGCGGCCCCAGGCCGCGTCCCGCCATTACGCGGTGCACCTGGAAAACCGTGGCGTTCGCGGACGCGGCCTGGGGCCGCTGCTACGGGGCGTGGCGCCCCATTGTTACCATCCAAACAACAGTGTTTCTCCCCCGATCAAATGACAACTTGTCGCAGGGACGTGATTTTTTGGTATGCTTACATTCAGTAACTAACTGATTAGTTAATTGCGTTTAAGTGGTCACCGACCCAAGCTGGCGAGTCGCATCGCCCAGGGCGGTGCGCAGACCTTGCAAGCCCCACGGTGAACATTGTCAAGGCTTTGGCTTCCAAAAGCCGAGGCCTCCACTACTCTTAAAACTTCCCCGCAACGTTCATGCGTCAGTAGGATCATGTACATGACTAACACTCGAACTTCGGCAAACGTCAGCCGCTGGCCCGCATGGGTCGCCGGTCTGGGCGTGCTGGTTTTTGCACTTCTCTACATCGGGCTGGGTGGTTACCTCGCGTCCGTTGGCGGTAGCTGGTACTTCGTACTGGCCGGCGTCGGCATGCTGGTTTCCTCCGTCCTGTTGTTCAAGCAGCGCCTGGCCGGTGCCTGGCTGTTCGCCGTTGTAATGGTGGCCAGCGTCATCTGGGCCATCGCCGATGCCGGCTTTGTGTTCTGGCCTCAGGTGTCGCGCCTGTTCGCCCTGGCTGTCCTCAGCCTGGTGGTAGCACTGGTCTACCCGACCCTGCGCAAGGCCAATGGCCTGGCCGGTGGCAAGGGTGGCTACGCGCTGGGTGGCCTGCTGGCTGTCGGCGTGGTGGCCGGTGCCTATGGCATGTTCATCCCGCATGACTCGGTGTCCCCGACCGGCGACGGCCCAGGCCTGACCAAGGTTGACCCGGCTCACGCCCAGAAAGACTGGAAACACTACGGTAACGATGAAGGTGGTGGCCGCTTCGCCGCGCTGGACCAGATCAACCGCAGCAACGTTTCCAAGCTGGTACCCGTGTGGACCTACCACACCGGTGACGTGGCCGTCAGCGACGGCAACGGTGCCGAAGACCAGGATACCCCGCTGCAGGTTGGCGACAAGGTGTTCATCTGCACCCCGCACAACAACATCATCGCCCTGGACGCCGACACCGGCAAAGAGCTGTGGAAGCGTGACAACCACGCCCAGAGCAAGGTCTGGCAGCGCTGCCGTGGCCTGGCGTACTTCGACGCCACCGCCGCTGTCGCCGCGCCTACCGATGGCAGCACCCCAGCCGCCGCCGTTTCGGTGGCCCCAGGTGCCATGTGCCAGCGTCGCCTGCTGACCAACACCATCGACGCCCGCCTGATCGCAGTTGACGCCGACACCGGCGAGTACTGCAAGGACTTCGGCAACAACGGTCAAGTCGACCTGAAAGCCGGCCTGGGCGACGTGCCTGACTCCTACTACCAACTGTCCTCGGCACCGCTGATGGCCGGTACCACCGTAGTAGTGGGCGGCCGTGTAGCCGACAACGTCCAGACCGACATGCCTGGCGGCGTGATCCGTGGTTTCGACGTGGTCACCGGCAAGATGCGCTGGGCGTTCGACCCGGGCAACCCGCAAGACAAGCAAGCGCCGGAAGCTGGCAAGACCTACGTGCGCAGCACCCCGAACAGCTGGGCGCCGATGTCCTACGACCCGGCCATGAACACCGTGTTCCTGCCGATGGGCAGCTCGTCCACCGACATCTACGGTGTTGAACGTACCAAGCTGGACCACAAGTACGGTGCCTCGGTACTGGCCTTGAACGCCACCACCGGCGAAGAGAAGTGGGTCTACCAGACCGTCCACAACGACCTGTGGGACTTCGACCTGCCGATGCAGCCTAGCCTGATCGACTTTGCCAAGCCTGACGGCACCAAGGTCCCTGCCGTGGTGATTGGTACCAAGGCCGGCCAGATCTACGTGCTGGACCGCCACACCGGTCAGCCGCTGACCGAAGTGAAAGAAGTACCGGTCAAGCCGTCGAACATCCCGAACGAGCCGTACTCGCCTACCCAGCCTAAATCGGTTGGCATGCCGCAGATCGGCGCGCAGACCCTGACCGAATCGGACATGTGGGGTGCCACGCCGTTCGACCAGATGCTGTGCCGTATCGCCTTCAAGAAAATGCGCTACGACGGCCTGTACACCGCACCGGGCAGCGACGTGTCGCTGAGCTTCCCAGGTTCGCTGGGTGGCATGAACTGGGGCAGCATCTCCACTGACCCGGTACACGGTTTCATCTTCCTGAACGACATGCGTCTGGGCCTGTGGAGCCAGATGGTGCCGCAACAGAAAGACGCCAAGGCCTCCTCGGGTGGTGAAGCACTGAACACCGGCATGGGCGCTGTACCGCTGAAAGGCACCCCATACGCCGTGAACAAGAACCGCTTCCTGTCGGTAGCCGGCATCCCTTGCCAGGCACCGCCGTTCGGTACCCTGACCGCCGTTGACATGAAGACCCAGAAGATTGCATGGCAAGTGCCGGTCGGCACCGTGCAGGACACTGGCCCGATGGGCATCCGCATGCACCTGCAACTGCCAATCGGCATGCCAACCCTGGGCGGCACCCTGTCCACCCAAGGTGGCCTGGTGTTCATCGCCGGTACCCAGGACTTCTACCTGCGTGCGTTCAACACCGCCAACGGTGAAGAAGCCTGGAAAGCCCGCCTGCCAGTCGGCAGCCAGGGCGGCCCGATGACCTACGTTTCGCCGAAAACCGGCAAGCAGTACGTGGTCATCACCGCCGGTGGTGCTCGCCAGTCGACCGACCGTGGCGACTACGTGATCGCTTACGCGCTGCCTGACAGCAAGTAAGACCTTCGCGTGAAAGCCCGCTGTCGCCCCCAGGGTGGCAGCGGGTTTTTTTATGCGTGGCCACTGGCGTACCATTTGATTTTTACCGCGAGGCGCACCCATGACCAGCCGCACCGTCGCTGCGAGCCACCCGGCCTACCGGGATGACATCGCCGACCTGATTACCCGCCGGCCATTGCCCGGCCCGGGCCTGGAACAGGTCGACCCGTTCCTGTTCCTCAACCACCACGGCCCGCAGGTGTACGCACCGAACAACAACGGCTTGCCGTTCGGCCCGCACCCGCACCGCGGTTTCGAGACCGTGACCTTTATCCTCACCGGCAACCTGGCGCACTACGACACCGGCGGCCACGAAAGCGTGATCGAGGCTGGCGGCGTGCAGTGGATGACCGCTGGCAGCGGCCTGATCCACGCCGAAGTGTCGCCACCCAGCTTCAAGCAGAGCGGCGGCCCGCTGGAGATCCTGCAGCTGTGGGTGAACCTGCCGTCGAAGTTGAAAATGACCGCGCCGCGCTACACCGGCGTGCAGGCCGATGGCATCCCGGCGCTGCCGGTGGCCGACGGCAAGGGCGTGCTCAACCTGATTGCCGGCCAGTTCCAGGGCACCCAGGGGCCGATCCCGTCGCTGACCGGCGTGTTCATGAGCACCCTGCGCCTGCAGGCGGGCGCCCAGGTGCAATTGCCAGCCCCGGCCACGCGCAGCGTGTTCCTGTACGTGGTCAGCGGCCAGGTGAACATCGGCGGCACGCCGGTGAAGCCGTGGCACCTGGTCAGCCTGAACGCCGACGGCGACACCCTGGCCATCGACGCCAGCAGCGACGCCGTGCTGGTGTTCGGCCACGCCGACCCGATCGACGAACCGGTGGTGGCCCACGGGCCGTTCGTGATGAACACCCGTGGCGAGATCGAGCAGGCCATCCGTGATTACCAGGCGGGCAAGTTCAATGGCGATGGCAAGCTGCTGGAGGTGGGGCAGTAACTGTCTTGAAATGGCGCCGTCTGCATCGCGACTAAAGTCGGCTCCTACAGCGTTCGTGGTAGGAGCCGGCCTTGGCCGCGAGGCAGGCCACGCGATCCAAGCGGTTACGCATTCGCGTAGCAGCAACTGTCTTGTGGGAGCTGGCTTGCCAGCGAGCTTTTATGGCCCCAACAGCTCGCTGGCAAGCCAGCTCCCACAGGATGGCACGGTGCGCCAGCCCCTGCGCAGCGTCTGGGACGCGGCCTGCGGCCGCTGCTACAAGGGAGTTGGCGTAGCAGCTGCCGCGAGGCTGCACTGGTCCCGGCGTGCACTGAAGATTTTCAGCGTGGGGAAGGGCCAGCGCAGCCTTCGGCAGCGGCTACAACAAACCCGCGTAGCAGCTGCCGAAGGCTGCGTCCGGCAACGGCGCGGTGTGCCTGGGGATGCGCGGTGTGTTCGGACGCGGCCTGCGGCGGATGGCCGCCCCGCCGCTGCTATAGGGCGCGCATCGACAGCTCCACGTCCTCGGCGAACGGCAGCGACAGGTAGCCGCTGGCCGTGGAGCGCACCTTTGCCAGGTACTCGGGGCTGTGGTCGGCGTTGTCGGCGACGATCAGCGCGCCGGGCTTCAAGCGGCTTTCCAGCAGTGCCAGGATCTCCGGGTACAGCGCCTTGGCGCCGTCCAGCAGCACCAGGTCGATCTGCGCAGGCAGGTCGCGGCTCAAGGTCTGCAGGGCATCGCCTTCGCGGATTTCCACCAGGTCCAGCAGCCCGCCGGCGCTCAGATTCTGCCGGGCGATGGCGACCTTGGACGCTTCGAACTCGCTGGTGATCAGCCGGCCGCCGCCGTTGTCCCGCAGGGCTGCGGCCAGGTGCAGGGTAGACAGCCCGAACGAGGTGCCGAACTCGACGATGGTCGTCGCCTGGCTGCTGCGCGCCAGCAGGTACAGCAGCTTGCCGGTGGCGCGTGACACGGGCAGGGCGAAGTCCTTGAGGCGGCTGTACAGCTCGCGGTAACCGGTCTTGCTTTGCATCAGCTGCGCCAGCTGCTTGGCTGGCAGCTGCGACATGTCCGGGTGGTAGGCTTCGGCCTCGTCGAACAGGCGCTCCAGCAGAGCGGCGAGGGGCGCGCAAGTCAGAGTATTCATCACATTCTCCAGGGTGAGTGTGCAGCGGTGTGGGTATGGGTCTAGAATGCGATCAATCCATCACATTTTCTATTCGCATTCCCGAACCCCCATGAGCGAACGCCCCGCACCCCCGATTTCACAGCGCAAACAGCCGCGCCAGGCCCGTTCCACCGAGCTGGTGGCGGTCATTCTCCAGGCCGCCACTCAGGTTTTGGCCAAGGAAGGTGCCCAGCGTTTCACCACCGCGCGGGTGGCGGAGAAGGCCGGCGTGAGCATCGGCTCGCTGTACCAGTACTTCCCCAACAAGGCCGCGATTTTGTTCCGCCTGCAAAGCGAGGAATGGCGCCAGACCAGCGACCTGCTCAGCGCCATACTCGCCGACGCCGCCACGCCGCCCTTGCAGCGCCTGCGGCAGTTGGTGCACGCGTTCATCCAGTCCGAATGCGAAGAAGCCGCCATGCGCGTGGCCCTGGACGACGCCGCCCCGCTGTACCGCGACGCACCCGAAGCCCAGGCGGCGAGGGCGGCGGGCGAGGGCGCGTTCCAGCGCTTCCTGCTGGAGGTGCTGCCCCAGGCCGACGACGCCGCGCGTAGGCTGGCCGGGGAGTTGCTGCTCGCGACCTTGAGCGGGGTGGGCAAACGGTTTTCCGAAACCCCGCGTACCTCGGCGCAGATCGAGGCGTATGCAAAGGCGATGGGGGATATGTTCTGTGCGTATTTGATGGGGTTGGGAGGCTCGGACCCTACGGGGTGAATGCAGGCGCCGACCCGTAGTCGTAGTGTCTGTTGCAACGAAAACTGACAATACCGGACTATTGCCCAAGCGGACTATCAGGTTACTGTCGGGCGCCTCGTTCAAGGAGCGTTGACCATGAAGTGCCCTATCTGTAGCCATACAGAGCTGGTCTCCGGCATCTTCGACCTACCCTATACCTATAAGGGCAAGACGACCTATATCGTCGCTGTCCATGCTGAGCGCTGCGCGCGGTGTGAAGAAATAATACTGGGGGCGCAGGAATCACAAAGAGTCAGCGAGTCGATGCTGGCGTTCCGAAAATTCGATACCCTTGTGGGAGCTGGCTTGCCAGCGAGCTTTTCGGGGCCCATAAGCTAGCTGGCAAGCCAGCTCCTGCCCCCGAATTTTCCTGCATTGCCTCAACGTGGCCAATCCAGCTTGGCCGCGTCTACAAACTATGCTCATAGGCATGTTCGTATCGGAGCCCCCGCATGACCGACGCTGCCGACACCCCCAGCCCCTCAAGCCTCATCGACGCCCGTATCCACGACCTCGCCGACTGGCGCGGCGCAACCCTGGCCCAAGTGCGGGCGTTGATCAAGGCGGCGGATCCGCAGGTGGAAGAAACCTGGAAATGGCGAGGCGTGCCGGTGTGGGAGCACGACGGCATTCTGTGCACCGGGGAGACGTACAAGCAGGCGGTGAAGCTGACGTTCGCCAAGGGCGCGGCGCTGGAGGATCCGGCGGGGTTGTTCAATGCCAGCCTGGACGGCAATGTGCGGCGGGCGATTGACCTGCGCGAGGGGGAGGCTGTGGATGAGGAGGCGTTCAGGGCGTTGATTCGCGCGGCGGTGGCCTTGAATCAGCAGAGCAGGCGCTCCAAACGCTCGTAGCCGCAGCCTGGCGGCAGCGGCTACGAGGGTTTTCGCTTACTTGATCAGCGGCACGCCGCTCAGCTTCTCCAGCTCTTCAAAGCTGATGTCCGCGACGATCTCGCGCACTTTCAGGCCGTCGCTGGTGACGTCCAGAATGGCCAGGTCGGTGTAGATGCGGCTCACGCAACCAATGCCGGTCAGCGGGTAGGTGCACTCGGGCACCAGCTTGCTTTCGCCGGTCTTGGTCAGGTGGTCCATCATCACGAACACTTCGCGTGCGCCGGTGGCCAGGTCCATGGCGCCGCCCACGGCCGGGATCGAACCCTCGGCGCCAGTGTGCCAGTTGGCCAGGTCGCCCTTGACCGACACCTGGAAGGCGCCCAGCACGGCGATGTCGATGTGGCCGCCGCGCATCATCGAGAACGAGTCGGCGTGGTGGAAGAAGGCGCCGCCAGTCAGCAGGGTCACGTGCTGCTTGCCGGCGTTGATCAGGTCGTCGTCCTCTTCGCCTTCGGCCGGGCTTGGGCCCATGCCCAGCACGCCGTTCTCGCTGTGCAGGAACACTTCCTTGTCGCCCAGGTAGTTGGCCACCAGGGTCGGCACGCCGATGCCCAGGTTGACGTAGGCGCCTTCTTTGATGTCTTCGGCCACGCGTTGGGCCATTTCGTTACGCGAGAGTTTTTTCAGGGTCATGGCGGGCCTCAAACGGCTTTGGCGGTCGAAGAAACAGGGTAGGTCGGCACGGCGACCACGCGCTGGACGAAGATGCCCGGCGTGATGATGTGCTCAGGGTCCAGTTCACCCAGTTCGACGATTTCATTGACCTGCGCGATGGCGGTCTTGGCGGCCATGGCCATGATCGGGCCGAAGTTGCGCGCGGCCTTGCGGTACACCAGGTTGCCCCAGCGGTCGCCCTTGTAGGCTTTGATCAGCGCGATGTCGGCGTGCAGCGGCATTTCCAGCACGTAGTTGCGGCCGTCGATGACGCGGGTTTCCTTGCCCTCGGCCAGCAGGGTGCCGTAGCCGGTTGGCGAGAAGAATGCACCGATGCCTGAGCCTGCGGCGCGGATGCGCTCGGCCAGGTTACCCTGGGGTACCACTTCCAGCTCGACCTTGCCGGCGCGGTACAGCTCGTCGAACACATAAGAGTCGGACTGGCGCGGGAACGAACAGATCACCTTGCGCACGCAGCCGGCTTTCAGCAGCGCGGCCAGGCCAACCTCGCCGTTGCCGGCGTTGTTGCTGATGATGGTCAGGTCGCGGGCACCGGTGGCGATCACGCCATCGACCAGCTCCGAAGGCATGCCGGCGGTGCCGAAGCCACCCACCATGATGACCGAACCGTCGGCAATCCCTTCCACCGCGGCAGCGACGGACTCAAACGTTTTATTGATCAAAGCGAGCTCCTGGTTTTTCCTGGAGTGTGAATGAGTCAAGGCACGGGCCACGGGCAATGGCCACGTCTTCTTGTTATCAATTTAGCCGAAGCGCTGTCGGCAGCGACGCCAGGCGCCCAATGGGCGGCGCTTGGCGTCATGGCTATAGCGTGCCGCAAAACGGGGGTGGGGGGAGAGTGCCTGAAGCTAAATTGGTGCGATTATCGGACTGTTGTGCGATATAAGGCCGCTTTTTACCGCCTTCAGCTCATTGACGGCGCCTGGCGCCGCGCCCATTGCTTGAGCCACGCCTCCAGCGCCGCGGGCGCCAGGGGCGGCGAGAACAGGTAGCCCTGGCCCACCGGGTAGCCTTGTTCCTGCAGCCGCGCGCGCTGCGAGTGGGTTTCGATGCCCTCGGCCACCAGGGTCAGGTGCAGGCTCTGGCCCACCCCCAGGATGGCCTGGCTGAGGGCGCGGGCGGCCTCGCTATGGTCCAGGTCAGCGACGAAACTGCGGTCCAGTTTCAGCTCGTGGAAGGGCAGCCGGCGCAGGTAGCTGAGGCTGGAATAACCGGTGCCGAAGTCGTCCATGGACAGGCGGATGCCGCGTGCCTGGATGCGCTGGATGGTGTCCAGGGTGCTGGGGTTGCTGTCCAGCAGGATGCTCTCGGTCAGTTCGATGATCAGGTCCTTGGGCGCCAGGTGGTGGCGGTGCAGCAGGGTGTCCACCAGCGTCGCCAGGTCGAGGCGGTGGAAGCTCACCGAGGACAGGTTGACCGCCACCGACGGCACGTCCACACCCTGGGCACGCCAGGCCGCCAGTTGCCGGCAGGCCTCGTCCAGGGCCCAGCGGCCCAGCTCGTCGATCAGCCCGCTTTCCTCGGCCAGCGGGATGAAGCGGCCTGGCGGGATGTCGCCCAGCTGCGGGTGGCGCCAGCGCGCCAGGGCCTCGACGCCGTACAGGCGGCCGCTGGCCAGTTCGACCTGGGGTTGGTAGTGCAGGTGCAACTGGCGGTGGGCGATGGCCTGGCGCAGCGCCGACTCCAGCGCCAGGTGCTCGCGGGCGACGCTGTTCATCTCGTGGCTGAAGAAACGGAAGGCGCCGCGGCCGCTGTTCTTGGCCTGGTGCATGGCGATGTCGGCGCGGTGCAGCAGGCTTTCCATGGTGGCGCCGTCCAGCGGGTACAGGGCGATGCCGACGCTGGCGGTAATGCTCAGGCTGGTCTGGGCGATGGTCATGGGTTGGCTGAGCAGCGCCTGCAGGCGCTCCACCGTCAGGGCGGCGTGCTCGGCATCGCCGTCGGTGAGCAGCACCACGAATTCATCGGCCGACAGCCGCGCGGCAATGTCGGCCTCGGTCAGCTCGTGGCGCAGGCGCGCGGCCACCTGGCGCAGCAGCTCGTCGCCAGCCGGGTGGCCCAGGGAGTCGTTGACCTGGGTGAAACGGTCGAGGTTGATGAACAGCACCGCCACCGGGTGCGCCTTGCCGGCACCGCTGGCGATGATGGCATCGGCGCGGGTCTGCAGGAAGGTGCGGTTGGGCAGGCCGGTCAGGCCGTCGTAGAACGCCAGCTGGCGGATGCGATGGCGCGACGCGTCACGCTCCAGCGCCAGGGCGCAGAGGTTGGCGCAGGCGTCCACCAGGCGCTGGTGGAAGGCCTCGGCGTGGGCGTTGCGCGGCGCATGGAAATAGAAAGCGAAGGTGCCGATGGGCTGGCCTTCGCTGTTGCGAATGGGCGTAGACCAACTGCCGATGATGCCCAGGGGCAGGGCCAGGTAGAGGAAGTCGGCCCACAGCGGGTCTTCGGCGATGTTGTCGATGCGCACCGCTTCGTTGCGCCAGGCCGCGGTGCCGCACGAGCCCACCTTGGGGCCGATGCTCAGGCCGTTGAGCTGGCGGCAGTATTCGGGGTCCAGGCTGGGCGCGGCCAGGGAGTGCAGCTGGCCCTGGTCGTCCACCGCCAGGATCGACGCGGTGACCTCGGGGGCAATGCGTTCCACTTCAAGGCAGATCAGCTCCAGCACCTCGGTCAGCGGCTGCTCGCGGGCCACTGCTTCCAGCACCTGGTGCTGCAGGGCGCGGTGGATCTTGCTCTCGGTGATGTCGGTGAAAAGGGTGACGGTGTGCTGCAGGCGGCCGTTGTCATCCACGATCGGGCTGCTGGTCATGCGCGCCCAGTAGCGTTGGCCCTGCTTGCCGGTGACGATGGCCTCGCGGTGGCCGCCGTCCTCGGCGCTGGAGTCCTCGCGCGGCGCCAGCAGCTGGGCGGGGTCGCAGCCCCAGACCTCGTGGTCGCTCCAGCCGAACATCTGCCGGAAGCCGCTGTTGGTGTAGGTGATCAGCCCCTGGCGGTCGGTGATCACCGCGGCGGTGTCGCTGACCTCGGCGGCGATCGACAGCAGCTTCAGGCGCTCCTGCTGGGCGTGTTCCTGCTCCAGCCGCGCGGTGATGTCGGTGGCGATCTTGAGGATCTGCGCCACCTGTCCGTTTTCATCCAGCACCGGCAGGTAGGTTGCCTCCAGCCAGCAGCTGCTGCCATCACGGCGCAGGCGCTCGGCGACGCCCGAGCGCGAGCCGCCGTCGCGCAGGCTCTGCCAGAACGCTGCATATTCGGCGCTGTTCACCAACGTTGGCGGGCAGAACGCGCTGTGATGGCGGCCGCGCAGGTCCACCCCGCCATAGCCCAGCAGGGCCTGGTAGTTGGCGTTGGCGTCGAGCAAGGTGCCCTCGGGGCTGAACCAGGCCATGGCCATGACCCGGTGCAGGGCGGCCAGTTGGACGGCGTTGGCGGTGACGCTTGCGGTATCGGGTGTCATGTGCACGGCCTGCTTGCGGCAAACGGAAGGCTGCCGGCATCCGTGCCGCTCATGAGTGCTGAGTATAGCGCCGGGTTTATGCCGTGGCTGCAGGACGGCGGCGTGCAATACTGCCGTTTCATTTTGTCAGGGAATACACTCCATGAGCCGCAGCGCCTTCGAACTGTCCAACCCACCGGGCCTCTACGACCCCGCCCCGAACGCCTATTCCCACGTGGCCAGCGTGCCCACCCAGGCGCGCATGATCTTCCTGGCCGGGCAGGGCGGCGAGGACCGCGACGGGGTGCTGCCCGCCGACTTCGCCGCGCAGGCGCGCCAGGCCCTGGCCAACGTGCAGGTGGCGCTGCAATCCCAGGGCGCGACGCTGGCCGACGTGTTCAAGCTGACCCTGCTGATCGTCGACCACGACGATGCCCGGCTGCGCGCCTGGGTGGCCGCGGCGGACGAGGCCTGGGGCACGGCCATGAAGCCTGCCTGCACGCTGATCCCGGTGCCGCGCCTGGCGCTGGAAGGCATGCTGATCGAGGTGGAGGCCATGGCTGCGTTGGCTTGATGACAATTGCCCATGGCAATGCGCGGCGCTTTTGTAAACAATAGCGCCCTGCAAAACCGCGCGGCCCGTTCGGGCCCGCGCCATGGTCATTTTTACCGGGAACTCCATGCCTTCGATTTTCGCCTGCCACGCGCCATGCTCTCCTGCCCGGGAGCTTCAGCCATGAACGATTTCACCGTCGAGCTGTTGCCCACCCAGGTGGACCAGGCGCAGCTGATCCGCAACCTGTACCAGTTCTACGCCTACGAGTCTTCCGACTGGGAGCAGGAGGACGTCGACGACGACGGCCGCTACTACATCCACGACGAACACCTGATGCGCTACTGGCACGAGCAGGACTGGAGCGCCAACCTGCTGCTGGTCAACGGCTGCGTGGCCGGTTTCCTGCTGGTGGAGCGCAGCGAGCTGCCGGGCATCGACGCCCTGGAGCTGGCCGACCTGTTCATCCTCAAGCGCTACCGCCGCAAGGGCATTGGCAAGGCGTTGGTCACCCAGGTGCTGATGGGCGGCCACGAGAACTGGCTGGTGCGCTACTACCGCCAGGATGATGCGGCCATGGCGTTCTGGGACTCGGTGCTGGAAGAACTGCCGCGCCCGGCGCGCGCCATCGAGCTGGATGACGAGCCGGATCTGGCGAATTTCCTGGTCACCCGGGTGATGCACTGACGCGGCCTTTGGCCGCTGCTACAGATGCAGCGCGCGATCTGTAGCAGCAACTGTCTTGAAACGGCGTCGTCTGCATCGCGACTAAAGTCGGCTCCTACCCCGTTCGTGGTAGGAGCCGGCCTTGGCCGCGATGCAGGCGACGCGATTTAAGCGGAGGCTGCGTCCTGGCCCCCACGACTACAAAGACGGCATGGGGTGCCGCAAAGCCTCGACCAACAAGGCGAACGCCGGCGAAGCCTGGCGCCGGCTGGGGTAATACAGGTGAAAGCCGGCAAACGCCGGGCTCCAGTCCTCCAGTACGCGCACCAGTTCACCGCGCTGGAAATAAGGCGCGCACAGGTCTTCCGGCACGTAGCTGAGCCCCAGCCCGTCCACTGCCGCCGCCAGCAACTGGTAGACGCCGTTGTGGATGACCTGCCCGGTGACTTTCACGTTCAGGCTTTCGCCGCCCTTGGCGAACTCCCAGGCGTATAACCCGCCGTGGGTGGCCAGGCGCAGGTTGTTGCACGGGTGGGCGGTGAGGTCGCGGGGCGTCAGCGGCTTGGGGTAGCGGGCGAAATGCTCGGGCGTGCCCACCACCGCCATGCGCATGTCGGCGCTGATGCGCGTGGCGATCATGCCTTCGGCCACCTGCTCGCCCAGGCGCACGCCGGCGTCGAAACCCTGGGCGGCGATGTCCACCAGGCCGTTGTCGCAGCACACCTCGACCTTGATGTCCGGGTACTGCTGCAGGAAAGTCCTGAGCCTGGGCCGCAGCACCGTATCCAGGGAGTAATCCGAGGCGTTGATGCGCAGGTTGCCGGCGGGCCGGTCGCGCAGGTCGCTGAGGGCGGCCAGCTGGATCTCGATTTCCTCGAAATGCGGGCCTACGGTCTGCAACAGCCGTTGCCCGGCCTCGGTGGGCGACACGCTGCGAGTGGTGCGAATCAGCAGGCGCAGGCCCAGGCGCGCTTCCAGGCCGCGGATGGTATGGCTCAGCGCCGATTGCGACACGCCGATCTTGGCTGCCGCCTTGGTGAAGCTTCGCTCGCGGGCCACCGCGAGAAAGGCGAGCAGGTCGTTGGCGTTCTCGCGCAGCATTGAGGCGATTCCTTCAGGGGGCGGCCCCCCATTCTAGCAGGGGCCGCGTGGCATCAACCGCCTACGCGCTTCTGCAAATGGGCCGGGTAGCGGTCACCCACCACGGTGATACCGTCCAGCGCCACCTGGATGGCTGCCAGGTCGTCGGCGCCCAGCACCACGCTGGCGGCACCGGTGTTTTCCTCCAGGCGATGCAGCTTGGTGGTACCCGGAATCGGCACAATCCACGGCGCCTGGGCCAGCAGCCAGGCCAGGGCGATCTGCGCGCGGGTGGCCTGCTTGCGCTCGGCGATCTGCCCCAGCACCTTTACCAGCGCGGCGTTGGCCTTGCGGTTGTCTTCGCTGAAGCGGGGCACCTGGTTGCGGAAGTCGCTGGCGTCGAAGGTGGTGGTCTCGGTAATGGCGCCCGTCAGGAAGCCCTTGCCCAGCGGGCTGAACGGCACCAGGCCGATGCCCAGTTCAGCCAACGTCGGCAGCACCTCGCGCTCGGGCTCGCGCCACCACATCGAATACTCGCTTTGCAGCGCCGCCACCGGCTGCACCGCGTGGGCACGCCGGATCGAGCCGACCCCGGCCTCCGAGAGGCCGAAGTGCTTGACCTTGCCCTCGGCGATCAGGTCCTTGACCGCGCCGGCCACGTCTTCCATGGGCACGTTGGGGTCGACCCGGTGCTGGTAGAACAGGTCGATGCGGTCGGTCTTCAGGCGCTTGAGCGAGGCTTCGGCCACTGCACGGATGCGCTCGGGGCGGCTGTTGAGCGGCTGTTTGGAGTCGCCGTTCTCAAAGCCGAACTTGGTGGCGATGATGACCTGGTCGCGGAACGGTGCGAGGGCTTCGCCCAGCAGTTCCTCGTTGGTGAACGGGCCGTAGCATTCGGCGGTGTCGAAAAAGGTCACGCCGCGTTCAAAGGCGGCGCGCAGCAATTGCACGCCGGTGGCGCGGTCGACGGCGGGGCCGTAGCCGAAGCTCAGGCCCATGCAGCCCATACCCAGGGCCGAGACCTGCAGGCCGGTGCTGCCGAGTTGGCGGGTTTGCATGGTGGGTGCCTCCTTGTGGGTGAGCAGCCCATGCTACAAGCCGCGGCGGCGCGGATTAAGGCGCCCCTGCAGGATTAACTTATGAGCCTGGCTCATGAATGTAGCAGCGGCCGTCAGGCCGCGTCAGGGCCGGACGCGGCCTGGCGGCCACTGCTACGGGCGGTGGGGGATCACGTGGGCGTGGAAGCCGGTCTGGCCGGGCGCCACGTCATCGCGCAGCGTCAACTGCGGAATCTGGTAATCCCCGCCGTTCTGCGCCCGGAACGCGATCGGCGTCTCGCTGAACAACGTATCCAGCCGCTGCCCCAGGGCATGGGCCAGCGTGGCATAGCGGTCCTCGTCCACGCGGCTGGTGCGGTGCACCAGGAACGGCGGCAGCACGTCGAAGCCGGGGTAGTGCAGCATCCCGTGGTGGATGGGGAACAGCAGGTCGGCCATTGGCCCGTTGATACCGCGCTCGCTGTAATGGGACTCCCAGCCACCGCTGGTCACCACCAGCATGGCGCGTTTGCCCTGCATCGAACCCTCGCCGTAGCGGTTGCCCCAGCGGGTGTCGGAATGTTCGCCCACGCCGTAGGCAAAACCGTAGGCGTACACCCGGTCGAACCAGCCTTTCATGATCGCCGGCATCGAGAACCACCACAGTGGGAACTGGAAGATCACCGCATCGGCCCACAACAGCTTCGCCTGTTCGGCGGCGATGTCGGCACTTTGCTGGCCGTTGGCGAAGGCGTGGCGGGACTCTTTCGAGGCGTCGAAGTGCAGCGGGTCCAGGCGCTGCTGGGTGTCGTCGGCGTCCAGCGTGGTCTTCCAGTGCATGGCGTACAGGTCCGAGACCTGCACCTGGTGGCCGGCCTGCTGCAGGTGGGCGACGCTGAAATCCTTCAGCGCGCCGTTGAGGGATTTGGCTTCGGGGTGGGCGTAGACAATCAGAATGTTCATGGTCAGGTCCGGGCGGGTGGGGTTGGGGCTATCCTCGCGCCGGCTGGGGTATAGTGGAAATGAATAACTGATATTGCAGGTATTGGCATGGTTAATTTGCGGCAGTTGGACCTGAACCTGCTGGTGACCCTGGACGTGCTGCTCAGCGAGCAGAACGTGACCCGCGCGGCGCAGCGCCTGAACTACTCGCAGCCCTCCATCAGCGTGCACCTGGCCAAGCTGCGCGAGGTGTTCGATGACCCGCTGTTGCTGCCAGGCCCGCGTGGCATGCGCCCTACGGCGCGGGCCCAGGCCCTGCGTGAGCCGCTGCGCCAGGCGCTGGCGGGGCTGGAACAGGCAGTGGCACCCGTGGCGCCGTTTGACCCGGCCCAGGCGCGGGACACCTGGCGCCTGGCAGCCTCGGACAAAAGCACCGCGACTATCCTGCTGCCGGCCCTGAGCAGCCTGCGCGCCGCCGCCCCGCATACGCGGGTGGCGGTGCTGCAGCTGGTGCCGGCGCGGCTGGCGCGGCAGGCCGAGGAGGGCGAGGTGGACCTGGCGTTCCACACCCGTGACGATTCGCCGGAAAGCCTGCGCAGCCGCGTGCTGTTCGAGGAGCGCTACGTGCTGGTGGGCCGCAAGGACCACCCGCGGCTCAAGCGCAAGCCCACCCTGGCGCAGTTCTGCAAGCTTGAGCAGGTGATCGTCTCGCCCGATGGCGGCGGCTTCAGCGGCGCCACCGACAACGCCCTGGCGGCGCTGGGCCTGAGCCGCCGGGTGGTGCTGTCGGTGCCGCATTTCCTCCTGGTGCCCCATGCCCTGGCCAACAGCGACCTGGTGGCGCTGCTGCCCGAGCGCCTGGTGCGCGGCGATCCCGAACTGCGCGTGCTGGAACCACCACTGGCGGTGGCAAGCTTCCAGATGACCATGCTCTGGCCCGAGCGCTGCCACCGTGACCCGGCGCACCGCTGGCTGCGCGAGCATATCGCCCAGGCCTGCACCAACCCCCTGTAGCAGCTGCCGCCAGGCAGCGTCCGGGGCCACCACAACAGGCCTGTCGAGAATTTCATGGTGTGGCAACTTGACGCAGGGGTGTCAAAATTGCGCTAATCGGTGCTTTGACGTGTATACAAAAAGCCTTCTCCAGCGGTGTCACGGGCGTGCAGCCTGCCGGCGATACCCTGGCCGGAGTGCTTTTGCCTGATGACGGAAATCACCCATGAAAAATGTGCCGAACCAGTCTCGCCCCCTGTACATCGCCTACGCCGGCCCTTCGCTGCTGGAAATGCCGCTGCTGAACAAGGGCAGCGCCTTCACCCCGCAAGAACGCATCGACTTCAACCTGATCGGCCTGCTGCCGCAGAACGTCGAGACCATCGAAGAGCAGGTGGACCGCGTCTACCGCCAGTACGAACAGTGCGCCAGCGACCTGGACAAGCATATCTACCTGCGCTCCATCCAGGACAACAACGAGACGCTGTTCTTCCGCCTGCTGGAGTCGCATCTGGACAAGATGCTGCCGATTATCTACACCCCCACCGTCGGCCAGGCCTGCCAGGAATTCTCCAAGATCTACCGCACCCACCGCGGCCTGTTCATCTCCTACCCCGACCGTGACCGCATCGACGACATCCTGCGCAGCGCCACCAAGGACTCGGTGAAAATCATCGTGGTCACCGACAGCGAGCGCATCCTCGGCCTGGGCGACCAGGGCATCGGCGGCATGGGCATTCCCATCGGCAAGCTGTCGCTGTACACCGCCTGCGGCGGCATCAGCCCGGCCTACACCCTGCCGATCGTGCTGGACGTGGGCACCAACAACCAGGAACTGCTGGACGACCCCATGTACATGGGCTGGCGCCACCCGCGCATCACCGGCCAGGACTACGCCGAATTCGTCGACCTGTTCATCCAGGCGGTGAAGCGCCGCTGGCCGGGCGTGCTGTTGCAGTTCGAGGACTTCGCGCAAACCAACGCCATGCCGCTGCTGGAGAAGTACCGCGACGAGCTGTGCTGCTTCAACGATGACATCCAGGGCACCGCCTCGGTGGCCGTGGGCACCCTGCTGGCGGCCTGCAAGGTCAAGGGCCAGAAGCTGGGCGAGCAGGTGGTGGCCTTCGTCGGCGCCGGTTCCGCGGGTTGTGGTATTGCCGAGCACATCGTCGCGGCCATGCAGATCGAAGGCCTGTCGGAAAGCGAGGCGCGCCAGCGCATCTTCATGGTCGACCGCTTCGGCCTGCTGACCGACGACATGACCGGCCTGCACGACTTCCAGATGCGCCTGGCGCACAAGGCCAGCGCCCTGCAGGGCTGGCAGCGCGACGACAACGGCCTGCCGTTGCTGGAAGTGGTGAAACAGGCCAAGCCAACCATTCTCATCGGCGTCTCGGGCCAGCGCGGGCTGTTCACCGAGGCCGTGGTGCGCGAGGTCTACGCCCACTGCAAGCAGCCGCTGATCATGCCGCTGTCCAACCCCACCTCGCGCGTCGAGGCCACCCCGGCCGAAGTGCTGGAGTGGACCGAAGGCAACGCCCTGGTCGCCACCGGCAGCCCGTTTGCACCGGTGGAAATCAACGGCCGCAGCCTGCCGATCGCGCAGTGCAACAACGCCTACATCTTCCCCGGCATCGGCCTGGGCGTGGTGGCTGCCAAGGCCACGCGCATCACCGACGCCATGCTGATGGCCGCCTCCAACGCCCTGGCCGAGTGCTCGCCGGTGGTTACCGGCAGCGGCGACGCGGTGCTGCCGCCGCTGAAAGACATCCAGGCGGTGAGCAAGAAAATCGCCGTGGCCGTGGCCAAGCAGGCCCAGGCCGATGGCGTGGCCCTGGAAACGCCCGAGGAGCTGCTGCTGGCGGCCATCGAGCGCAACTTCTGGTTCCCGCGCTATCGCTTTTACCGGCGCTCGGCGGTATAAGTTGCAGCTATCCAGCTGAGTGAAAACGGGCCTGGTCAGGCCCGTTTTTTTTCGCCTGTCTTTCGTCCGATGGCCAGGCCGAAAGCCCGGTCATCGCCTATTACTCAGTGACACCCAACGCACAGGACCCGCTGCGTGAGCGAGCGCCCGCACTCCCGATTCTCGCTGTTCTGGCTGCTGCCCCTGGCCGCGGCCATTACCGCCGTGCTGGTGCTGACCGGGCACTTCATCGGCCAGGGCCCGCGCATCACCGTCAGCTTTCGCACCGCCGAGGGCCTGGAAGCCAACCACACGCTGGTGATGTTCAAGCACGTGCCCATCGGCAAAGTGGTGGCCATCGATATCGACAAGAACCGTGACCGCGTGGACGTCAGCATCGAACTGCAGGCCTCGGCCAAGGCCTTCGCCGACAAGGGCACGCGTTTCTGGGTGGTGCGCCCGCGCATCGGCTTCAACGAGATTTCCGGCCTCAAGACCCTGCTCAGCGGCAGCTTCATCGGCGCCGACGCCGGCCGCGACGGTGAGCAGGCCGATCATTTTCGTGGCCTGGAACACCCGCCCGCCACCAGCTTCGGCGAGGCCGGCACGCGCTTTGTGCTGCACGCCGACGACCTGGGCTCGCTGAACGTCGGCTCGCCGGTGTACTACCGTCGCGTGCAGGTGGGCCGGGTGATTGGCCGTGGCTTGAGCAGCGAAGGCAAGGGCGTCGACGTGACGGTGTTCATCAGCGCGCCCAACGACCGCTTCGTCACCCAGAACAGCCGGTTCTGGAACGCCAGCGGCGTCGACATCAACGTCGGCGTGGGCGGCCGCGAAGTGAACATCGAGTCCCTGGCCGCGGTGCTCAACGGCGCCGTGGCGTTCCAGAACCCGCCGTACCCGGATAACCCGCCCGTGGCCCTGGCCAACAGCCGCTTCACCCTGTTCGACGAACGCGACGACGCCCTGGCCCGGCCCCTGGGCTATGCCCGCTACATGGTGATGCACTTCGACGACTCGGTGCGCGGCCTGGCGGTGGGCGCGCCGGTGGAGTTCTTCGGCGTCAGCATTGGCCAGGTCACTTCGGTACGCCTGGACTACGACGAGGCGCGGCAACGGCCGGTGACCCACGTGGGCGCGGTGATCTACCCCAACCGGCTGGGCGCGGTGCACGAAAAACTGCACAAGGACCTGGGCCGCGACGACGAAAGCACCACGGCCATGCTGGTGGGGCGCTTTATCGAGCACGGCATGCGGGGGCAGGCGCGCACCGGCAATTTGCTGACCGGGCAGAAATACATCCTGCTGGGTTTCGTGGCGGGCGCTGCGCCGGTGAAGTTCGACTATGCGGCGCGGCCGCTGGAGGTGCCGACGGTGTCGGGCAGCCTGTCGGTGATGGAAGACCAGCTCAAGCAGATCATGGCCATGGCCGGGCGCCTGCCCACCCGGCAGCTGTCGGAAAACTTCACCCGCAGCCTGCAGCAGCTGCCGCTGGTGGTGCAGCAGGTGAACCAGCAGGTGGTGCCGCAACTGCGCGATACGCTGTTGGAAGCGAACCAAACCTTCAAGGGCGTGGTCGATAGCGTCGCCGAGGGTGCGCCCCAACGCGAGCAGTTCGACGAGACGGCGCTGCAGATCAAGCAGGCTTCGCGCTCGGTGCAGGCGCTGCTGGACCTGTGGAACCGCTACCCCGAACTGTTCCTGCGCGGGCGCGCCGCCGACGACCCGGCGGCAGCCACGGCGCTGCCGCGAAACTGACCGAAAATTTACCCTTTGCAGACGTTGCCTGCGTGTTTTTAACCGATACTCAAAGGCGTGAGAGCGAGCGCTGCTCGACTAGCCATGGAGATACACATGAAAAAGATCATTGCGGCAGGTTGTGCCTGCCTGATGCTGCTGACGCCGCTGGCGAGCTTCGCCCAGCCCGGCCCGGACAACGGCGGCCCTGATCGCGGCCACGGCGGTGGGCAGCAGCAGGGGCGCCCACCACAGGGTGGCGGTGGCGGCCCGCAACACGGCGGCGGCCAGCAGCAGCGGCCACCACAACACGGTGGTCCACAACAACAGCATCGTCCGGGCTGGCAGGGCGGTGGCGGCCAGGCCTACCGTCCGCAACCGGGCATGCCGCGGCCGCACAGCGAATGGCACCGCGGCGGCTTCGCGCCGCAGCAATACCGTGGCGACCGCTACTGGGTCACCGACTGGCATGCGCGCCACCTGCGCCAACCGCCGCGTGACCACCGCTGGCTGTACGTGAACGGCGACTACGTGCTGGTGGCCATCGCCACGGGCGCCATCGTGCAGATCCTCAGCGGTTATTGAGCCCGTAAGATTCGCGTAGCCGCTGCCGCCAGGCTGCGCTGGCCCTTGTGTTCACTGGAGATCTTCAGCGTGGTACAGGGCCAGCGCAGCCTTCGGCAGCGGCTACGGTAATTCCTTGGGCACCCGCTGGGTCGGCTTGTAGGACGTTTCCGAAATGTCAGGCCATCGCCTGAAAACGCTTGTTATGGTGCCTGGGCAAACCTACCCTCTGCCGGCCGTTGCACAAACAACGGCTCGGTTTTGACAGACCGAAAAAAGCTGAATATGTGCTAGCTCTCATGGTGGATCATCAGGCATCGTTACGCCTGTCATTCGCCTTCATGGCGGCTGTACGCGGGGCACCTTCGGGTGCGCCGGGTTCTTTAGCTCCTGGTCTGTCAACCCTCGTACTGCCGCCACCCTTACTGTTTGACAGCGGTAAGGAGGTGGTTCAACCAGCTAAGGAGATTGACTGTCATGGATACACCGGTACCTGATTCCCAAACCGTGGGCGCTCGCCCTCCAGACCACGTCACGGCAGAGCTGCCGTTCGGTGCTTGCGGTCCTTACGAGCAACGGTTGTTCACCATCGCCCCTGGCGTTCGCATCGAGGATGCCCTGAACCAGGCGTCGCTGTTGCTCAAGGGGGCGTACGAAACGACCTATGAGCTTGCGGAAAATGACCTGGGGCATTCCGGGCTGATCTGGTCTGCTCTGCATCTGGTCGAGGCAGCCAAGGCGTTGGTTGACGCGGTTGTCGCAGGCGCTCCGCATAACTGATGTAGCCGCTGCCGCGAGGCTGCGGCTACGGTAATTTCGCGTAGCAGCAACTGTCCTGAAACCGCGTTGCCTGCATCGCGACTAAAGTCGGCTCCTACCCCGTTCGTGGTAGGAGCCGGCCTTGGCCGCGATGCAGGCAACGCGATTTAAGCGGTGTGCGCATTCGCGTAGCAGCTGCCGCAGGCGGCGTCTTACTGGCGAACCTGCCACACAGGCACACCCTGCTCATCAATGGCCCAATGCGCCGCACCAGGCGCTGTGCAAACGCCGCCCACCCAACGCTCATGGCTGGCCAGGTCCGGCCAGTAGGCCAGCCCAGCCAGCACTTGTTCGCCCAATGCCGTCAACCGTACCGGCCGCTGCGCCCACGGCAACTGTGGTTCCTGCCCGATCAACAGCGGGTTGGCGCCCTCGATCAACGGCCGCATCATGGCGTAGAACATCAGGTCCCCCAGGTACGGTAGCGGCTCGTGCCGCAGCATCAGCACACCGAATACCTTGCCCAGCGGCAACGAGCCTGCCTCGGCGGTGACCTGCAGCGCCAGGCGCTCGGTCAGCGACAGCCCGTCGCGCACGCCGGGCAACTCCTGCAACTGGCGCCGCAACGCACGGCCCAGTAAGGGCAGGGCGGGGTGGTCTGTCTTGGCCAGGGCCGCCAGCGGCACCGGGGAAGCATCGCAATAGGCCTGCCACGCCTGCCGCGCCAGCTGCAGCATGGCGGCGTCCACCGGCCGCCGTTGTGGCCACAGCCACGCCAGCACGTCCGGCGCCAGTTGGCCAATGCCGATGAAGCGCTCGACCCCGGGCACCTGGCTGACCTCGATCAGCTCAAGCCTATCAGGCACCAGCGCCAGCCCGGCCAGCGCACGAATCAGGAACAGCTGGTCATAGGCGTCCGCCTCGCACCACAACACGCCCGGCTGGCCGTTGCCCAGCTCGGCCAGGTCGCGGTATTCATCGTCGAAGCGGCGGCTGACTTCGCCCAGCGCCAGGCCGAACGCCTGGCTGACGAAGCGGCTGCGCTGGCGCTTGTAGGCCGCCGCCGGCAACTGCTGCACCGGCCCCATGCACAGCGGGTCGGCGAGCATGCGAAAGCGCCCCTTGAACCCGGCCAGTTGCAGGCTGTGGGCGATGTCGTTGCCGCAGCGCCAATGGGTGGTGCGCGGCTCGTCGCTGGCGGCAAAATCGGGATGGCGGGCGGCGAAGTCGATGGCGTCGACGTGGGCCACCAGCTTGGGCCAGCTGCTGAAACCCAGCTCCTTGGCGATCTGCCATTGGGCGTCGGCCAGGGTCTGGTCGAAGGGCGGGTGCTGCCGGAGCTGCTTGAGGCGTTCCTTGGCGCGCTTGCGCTGCTGCTCAAGGTTGATACGGCCATCGGTAGGGGATGACGGGACTGGGGCGGGCATACGATCTCCTTGTGCAACCAAGGTCCGCTTCATGGTTGGGAGTCGTAATGACAGGCAGGCGATTCGTGTCCTGGGCGCAGCCCTTCCCGCGGATGGCGGCGTGGATGACGCCGTGGTGGCCACTATAGGCAGCCAGGCCGCGGCTGGCAACGCTTATGCTTCCCCGGCATAACCGGGCACCATCGATTATTGGACGGCCAGCGTGCCGCCGGGGAATGCTGCTGGCTTTTGCACGGCACAGGGAACCCCCGCCCATGAGCACCACGCGACAACTCAAGCTGGGCGCCTTCATGCGCCCCGTCAGCATCCACACCGGCGCCTGGCGCTACCCAGGCGCCTGGCGTGACGCCAACTTCAACTTCCAGCACCTCAAGCGCCTGGCCCAGACCCTGGAGCGCGGCAAGTTCGACGCCTTCTTCATGGCCGACCACCTGGCGCTGCTGAACATGCCGCTGGACGCCCTCAAGCGCAGCCACACGGCCACCTCGTTCGAGCCGTTCACGCTGCTTGCGGCCCTGAGCCAGGCCACCGAGCACCTGGGGCTGGTGGCCACGGCGTCCACCAGCTTCGACGAGCCGTTTCACATCGCCCGGCGCTTCGCCTCCCTGGACCACCTGAGCAACGGCCGCGCCGGCTGGAACATCGTCACCACCTCCAACCCCGACGCGGCGAAAAACTTCGGCCTGGAGCAGCACCTCGATCACGACCAGCGCTACGCCCGTGCCCGCGAGTTCTACGACGTGGTCACCGGCCTGTGGGACAGTTGGGCCGACGATGCCTTCATTCGCGATGCCGACAGCGGCGAGTTTTTCGACCCGGCCAAGCTGCACACCCTCAATCATCATGGCGAGCATTTGCACGTGCGTGGGCCGCTGCACATCGCCCGGCCCGTGCAGGGTTGGCCGGTGATCGTGCAAGCGGGCTCATCGGAGCCAGGCCGGCAGCTGGCGGCAGAAACCGCCGAGGTGATCTTTGCCGCGCCCAGCAACCTGGAAGACGGCCGCGCCTTCTACGCCGACGTCAAGGCGCGGCTGGCGCCGTTGGGCCGCGAACGCGACCACTTGAAAATTCTCCCGGCGGCCTTCGTGGTGGTGGGCGACAGCCGGCAGCAGGCAAAAGCCATTCGCGCCCGGCTCGACAGCCTGGTGCACTACGAAAGCGCCATCGCCTCGCTGTCCATCGCCCTGGGCACGGACGCCTCGCGCTTCGACCCCGACGGCTACCTGCCGCCGGTGCCGCAGACCAACGACAGCCAGAGCAGCCGCGAACGGGTGCTGGCCCTGGCCGACCGCGAGCAGCTCACCGTGCGCCAGCTGGCCCAGCGCCTGGGTGGTTACGCGGGCCTGGCGTTCGTCGGCACCGCGCAGACCATCGCCGACCAGATGCAGGAATGGCTGGAGCGCGAGGGCAGCGACGGCTTCAACGTGATGTTCCCGTGGTTACCCGGCGGGCTCGATGATTTCGTCGACAAAGTGGTGCCGGAGTTGCAGGGGAGGGGGATTTTCCGGCGCGAGTACGAGGGCACCACGTTGCGTGAAAACCTCGGCTTGCCGCGCCCGGCGAACCGCTTTTTCCCTGGTTAGTGAGCATCTGCGCCGGCCCTTGTTGCGGCGGCTGCAGGCCGACCATGGCCTGGCCTACATTTTCATCAGCCACGACCTGGCGGTGGTGCGCGCGTTGGCGCACCAGGTGATGGTGCTGCAGGCGGGCAGGGTGGTGGAGTACAGCAGCACCGAGCGGCTGTTCACCCAGCCGCGCCAGGCCTACACCCGCGAACTGCTGGGCGCCGCCGCGCCTTGACCGAACCGCGTCGGGGCCGGACGCAGCCTTCGGCAGCTGCTACGGGGGTACGCACCTCCCCCGTAGCAGCGGCCGCCAGGCCGCGTCCACGGGCACCGCGGTGTTGCAGTGGAACCGCGTTGGGGCCGGACGCAGCCTTCGGCAGCTGCTACGGGGGTACGCACCTTCCCCGTAGCAGCGGCCGCCAGGCCGCGTCCACAGGCGCCGCGGTGTTGCAGTGGAACCGCGTTGGGGGGAGGGCAGGGCGGTGCAGGTATCAGGCGTCCTTGAGCACCGAACGCAATATCGCATCCAGGTCCAGCCAGGGGTATTGGTCCTGCTCGGTGCGCGCCGCGCAGGCCTTGGCGTGGGTGAATGGCGTGTACGCCTTGCTCGCCAGCTGCGATTGCCCGCACAGCGGGCACTGCAGGTGGTCGCCCAGCAACCGCCAGGCGCGGTCCCAGTTCTGCAGCTTGAGGGGTCTGTCTGGCACGGCATCATGCCCCGTCGACTTAAACGCTGAGCATGCGCCTATCTGGAAGGGAAATGCCGGCCATTGGTCGGGATCAGCAAGTTTTCAGATCGCCGTTTCCTGTAAAAAATGCCACTGCACGCCAGCCTCGCCGACGCTCAGCACCACCACGGACCAGCGCGCGGTTTCCACGCCCTGCAACCGATGCACCTCGCGGTAGCGCAGGGTCACACCGTTGCCGGCCTGCCACACGGCCTGCACGTCGCTGACCTCGATCTGCAACCCCGGCCTGGCGCCGGCCGCGCCTTGGAACATGCGTTCGACCTGCTGGCGGTTCACCTCGACGCCCTGGGTGGTGACCATGCGAAAGTCGTCGGCGAAGGCGGGCATCAGCTCGGCGATTGCCGTCTGGGCGGGGCCATGGGCTGCGCTGAAAGCGGTGTGAATCAGTTCGTGTATGTGATGCACGCTGTGGCAGGCGCGCTCAAGCTTGGTGGTGGGCATGGCATTCCTTTTGAACAGGCAATGAAGTGAGCTGCAGCAGTGGCATAAGCCCCAGCAAGGCGGCGATCCGAATACAGCCTGCCGCAGCAACCGGTCAGTGTAGTGTTTCCCAACACCGATCCGTTACCTGCCAAGACTCGGGCGTTCATTGATTTCCTGACGACGCAGTTGAGCCAGTGACGCGGCCTGGTAGCCGCTGCCGCCAGGCTGCGCTGGCCCCTGAGTGCGCTGAAGATCTCCAGCGTGGAAAAAGGCCAGCACAGCGTTCGGCAGCGGCTATAGATACTGCCGTGGCAATCTTGGCGAGGACAGTTGCTATTGCAGCGCCTTGGCGATAGCGTCGTTGAACGCTGGCAGGTCCTTGGGCGTGCGCGAGGTAATCAGCGTCCAGCCGTTGGCGCCGCATTGTTTCACCTCTTCATCCACCCAGCCCGCCGCCTTGGCATTGACTAAGTCGGTGCGCACGCTGGCGTAGGAAGTCAGGGTCTTGCCTTCGATGACCCCAGCGTCAATCAGGGCCCAGGGGCCGTGACAGATGGCCGCCACGACCTTGCCGGCGTCAACGAATTCGTTGATCAGACGCTGGGCGTCCTTATCCTGGCGCAGGGTGTCGGCGTTCACTGTGCCGCCGGGAATCACCAGAGCATGGAAGTCCGCGCCTCTCACATCCCCCAACCTGGCGTCCGACTCCACCGTGCGGTCCTTCTCGGTGTCCTGCTGGAACGTTTGCGTGGTGCCGCCCTTGATCGAGGCGTGCACCAGTTCGGCGCCAAAGCCGCGCAGTGCTTCCAGTGGCTTGACCAGCTCGTCGCGCTCGATGCCGGTGTTGCTGGTGATGACCAAAATTTTCTTGCCTTGGAGTTGCGTGCTCATGGGAAAGCCCTCAGGTGGAAAATGCGGGAACAAGCGTTGGGGTACAAGGGCAATGCTCCGGTTCCATTTTTCTCGTTGCCCGTGCCACCCGTCCGCTTGGCCAGTGAAAGACTTGAACGCAAGTACCTCGGCCCCTGACTGACTCCTTGTGAGCGGACACTTTTCCGCAAGGCGTCGAGGGTCATCAAGAACCCCTGCGCTGCGTTGTCGACCTGATGAGGTATCGCCATGAGTGCCATTCCACTGGGTGTCACGCCCCTGTTGTTCCAAGCGTCCTTCGAACAGATACCGGAGGATGAGGCGCAGACCAGCGCCGAGCTGGTCGAGGCCATGCACAGCATCCTGGAGAAGACCCAGGCGGATTACGGCCACCCGGTGCGCAGCGTGCACGCCAAGGCCCACGGGCTGTTGCTGGGCAGCCTGGAAGTGCTGCCGGGCCTGCCCGTGGAATTGGCCCAGGGCGCCTTCGCCCAACCTGGCACTTACCGGCTGGTAATGCGCCTGTCCACCAACCCGGGGGACATTCTCGATGACAACGTGTCCACGCCGCGCGGCATGGCCATCAAGGTAATTGGGGTGGACGGTGCGCGGCTGCCCGGCAGCGAGGGCGACACCACCCAGGACTTCGTCATGCAGAACGCCAAGGCGTTCACGGCGGCTACCCCCAAGGCGTTTCTGCGTACCTTGAAGCTGCTGGCCAAGACCACCGACAAGATGCCCGGTTTCAAAAAGGCCATGTCAGCGGCGCTGCGAGGCATCGAAAGCACCGTGGAGGCCTTGGGTGGCGAGAGCGGCACCTTGAAAAGCCTGGGCGGCCACCCGCGCACCAACCTGCTCGGCGAAACCTACAACACGGTGGTGCCGCTGCTCTACGGCCCCTACTACGCGAAGTTGAGCGTGGCTCCGGTGTCGCCTGAACTGCAGGCGCTGACCGACCAGCCAGTGGACCTGGACGATAAACCCGACGGCCTGCGCGAGTCAGTGACGCAGTTTTTTGCCAGCCATGACGGCACCTGGGAGGTGCGCGTGCAGTTGGCTACCGACCTGGACAAAATGCCCATCGAGGATGCGTCCAAAGCCTGGCCCGAGGAAGCTAGCCCCTACGTCACCGTGGCGCGCATCCATGTGCCCCGGCAAGTGTCGTGGTCAGCGGAGAACGTCAGCCGCATTGACGAGCGCATGGCGTTCAGCCCCTGGCACGGGTTGGCGGCGCATCGGCCGTTGGGTGGGGTGATGCGCGTGCGCAAGCCGGCCTATGAACATTCCGCCGGGTTCCGCGGGCAGCATCAGGGTTGCCCGATGCAGGAGCCGCGTTCGCTGGATGAGGAGTAATGGTGGGAGTACAAATGTACTCCTTGCTGTGAAAGCGCGACAGTCAGCTTTCGGCGGGTTCCGATGAAGCGGTTTCATCGTTGCCCTGCCGGGGTGCCCCGCGCTGGCCGGCCAGGCGCCATTTCACCTCGGTAATGCCGTAGCGCTCGGCCATGGGCCGGCTGACCTGGCGGGTCTGCTGGCGGCCGAACTTGGGGATGATGCCGACCCCTGCGTCGCAACTGGCCCAGTGCCAGGCCAGGGCGTTGTCCATTTTTTCCAGGCGGATGATGAACGAGGCCGGTTTGCCGTGTAGCAGGTATTCGATGACGTAGAGCTGTGGGTTCATGGGCGCCTCCATCGTGCCATGTGGTTGGGAACACGGCGGGGCGTGGTTGATTCAAAAAAAATGCAGGCAAATGCGATAAATGGCGTGCCTGCGCGGGTTCGCCGGATTCCTGGCGCCGAGGCGCCTACGGGCCTGACCTGTGGGAGCTGGCTTGCCAGCGAGCTGTTGAGGCCTTAAAAGCTCGCTGGCAAGCCAGCTCCCACAAAAGCCCCACGGCGCGGATCAGAACCGAGCCAGGCGGTAGGCGCTCGAAACAGGTGCCTCGCCGCTGGCCAGCGCCGCAACCATCTCTGCCGTCAACGCTGCCTGGGTCAACCCCAGATGCTGGTGCCCGAACGCCAGCAGCACCTTGCCGCCCGCCACCCGGTCGATGACCGGTAGGGAGTCGGGCAACGACGGCCGGAACCCCATCCACTCGGTAGCGCCGCGGGCGTCCAGGTCGTGGCTGAACAGGCCCTGGCTCAGGCGGTGCAGTTGCCGCGCGCGGGCCATCGACGGCGGTGCGTCGAGACCTGCGAATTCCACCGTGCCGGCCAGGCGCAGGCCGCCCTCCATGGGGGTCATGATGAATTTGCGTTCCAGCGAGGTGACGGCGAACGGCAGGCGGTGTTGCTCCGCCGGCAGCATCAGGTGGTAGCCGCGCTCGGTGTCCAGCGGCACCTGCTTGCCGGTGAGCCGCTTGACCAGCGGCGCCGAATGAGCACCACAGGCCAGCAGCACCTGGCGTGCGCCGATCGTGCCCTGCTCAGTGTTCAGCACCACGCCGCCGTCGTGCAGGCGGCCGTCGAGCACGCCGTGCTGCAGGAACTGCACGCCGCAGCTCTTGGCCGCTGCCACCAGTTCGGTGAGCACTTTGTAGGGGTCGATGAAGTGCCCGGTGGCGGGGAAGAACAATCCGCCCTGCAGGCGTTCGCTTAATTGCGGCGCGGCCTGGCGCACGGCGTCGGCGGCCCAGAAGTCCACCGGCACCTGCTGCTGGCGCAGGCGCGCTTGCAGGGCATGCAGGGCGGGGCGGGACGCGGCGCGTTCGAACACCAGCAGCGAGCCGTCCTCCTTCAGCAGTCCGGGGCGCTGCACGCTGGCCAACAAGCGCTGCCAGGCGCCCAGGCTGCCTTCGTTGAGCGCGCGGATGCCGGCCACCGTGCGCTGGAACGGCGCCGGGCGCAGGTTCAGCAGCAGCCGGGTGAACCACGGCAGCGCCCGCGGCAGGTACTTCCAATCCAGGCGCAGCGGGCCCATGGGGTCCATGAGCATGGCCGGCAGGCGCTTGAGAATCGACACGTCGGCGATGGGGAACACCTGCTCGGTGGCCAGGTGCCCGGCGTTGCCGTAGGAAGCGCCATGGCCCGGGGCCTGGCGGTCGATCACCAGCACCCGGCGGCCCTGGCGCGCCAGGGCCAGGGCGCAGGTGACGCCGATGATGCCGGCACCCACCACGGCGACGTCCGCCGTGGTCGGCTCAGCGAAAGGCTGGCTCATGGCTCAAGCCTCCCGCTGGCCGTCGACCAGCCGCCGCAGCTGCAGGTCGTTGGCAGCGCCAAGGGCCACGGGCAGCAGGCTGTCGGGGAAGTCCTGGTAGCACACCGGGCGCAGGAAACGCAGGATGGCCGCGGTGCCCACCGAGGTGCCCCGGGCATCGGAGGTGGCCGGGAACGGCCCGCCGTGCACCATGGCGTCGCAGACTTCGACGCCGGTAGGCCAGCCGTTGACCAGCAGGCGCCCGGCCTTGCGCTCCAGCACCGGCAGTAAGGCGCGGGCCTGGGGCAGGTCGGCGTCGTCCAGGTGCAGGGTGGCCGTCAGTTGGCCTTCCAGGTGTTCGAGCACCTGGCGCACTTGCTGGTCATCGTCGCACTGGACGATCAGCGAGGCGGCGCCGAACACTTCGGCTTGCAGCGCCGGGGCGGCGAGGAAGTCGCTGGCGTCGGCAATGAACAGTTGGGCCTGGCCCTGGTTTGGCCCGGTGGCAGACAGGCCCTGGCCCAGAGTATGCGCCAGCGGGTGGCTGGCCAGCGCCGCGACGCCCTGCTGGTAGGCCTGGCAAATGCCGGGGGTCAGCATGGTCTGCGCCGGGGCGTCCGTGAGCGCCGCCACGGCGGCCGTGGCAAAGCGTTCCAGCGCTGCGCCGCGCTGGCCGATGACCAGCCCGGGGTTGGTGCAGAACTGCCCGGCGCCCTGGGTCAGCGAACCGACGAACGCCTGCGCCAGCGCTTCCCCGCGGGCCTGCAGGGCGGCCGGGAACAACAGCACCGGGTTGATCGAACTCATTTCCGCGTACACCGGAATCGGCTCCGGCCGCGCCTGGGCGGCGGCGCACAGGGCCAGGCCGCCGCTGCGCGAACCGGTGAAGCCGACGGCCTTGATGCGCGGGTCGCTTACCAGTGCGATGCCCACTTCGCGGCCCGAACCGTACAGCAGCGAGAACACCCCCTCCGGCAGCTGGCAGCGCTGCACTGCGCGGGCCACGGCCTGGCCCACCAGTTCGCTGGTGCCGGGGTGGGCGCCGTGGGCCTTGACCACCACCGGGCAGCCGGCGGCCAGGGCCGAGGCGGTGTCGCCACCGGCCACCGAGAAGGCCAGGGGGAAATTGCTGGCGCCGAACACCGCCACCGGGCCCAGGGCGATGTGCCGCTGGCGCAGGTCGGCGCGCGGCAGGGGCTGGCGCTGGGGCAGGGCGGGGTCGATGCGCGCGTCCAGCCATTCGCCGGCCAGCACCACGCGGGCGAAGGTGCGCAGCTGCTGGCAGGTGCGCCCGCGTTCGCCAAGCATACGTGCGCGCGGCAGGCCGGTTTCGGCCACCGCGCGGTCAATCAAGGTGTCGCCCAGGGCTTCGATTTCCTCGGCGATGGCTTGCAGGAAGGCTGCGCGGGCGGCGGGTGTCGTCTCGCGGTAGGCGTCAAAGGCGTTCCACGCCAGGGCGCAGGCCTGGGCCACGTGCTCGCGGTTGCCGCCCGGGTAGCCGGGTTGCAGCGGCTGGTCGGTGGCGGGGTTGATGGCGTAAACCGGGGCGCCGGTGCCGGCGACGGCGTGGCGGCCGATCAGCAGCTTGCCTGTCAGTGTCATGGTGCATCCTTAAAAGGTCACGAGGCCGGGCCCCTGGGCCCGGCGCGGCAAGGGTGTCAGGCCTGGTTCTGCTCGGCCGACCAGGCGGCGTACCACTGGCGGAACAGCGCGTACTGCTGTTCGGCGTAGCGGCGCTGGGCGTCGCTGAGCACGTCGGTGTCGTTGAAGTGCAGGCTGTATTCCAGGTCGCCGTTGAGCACCATCAGGTGCTTGTAGTACAGCACCAGGTCGCAGCCTTCATCGAACGACGACAGCACCGCCAGCGCCGCCTCCAGCTCGCGGGCCAGGCGGCGGGCGCGGGCGTCGCCCTTGGCCGCCTGCTTGCTCAGCGCCACCAGGTGCAGCACCTCGCGCGGCAGGGCGTTGCCGATGCCGGTGATGGCGCCGGTGGCGTTGCAGTTGACGAAGCCGTGCACCACCTGGGTGTCGACGCCCACCATCAGGGTCACGTCGTCATCCTGGGAGGTGATGTTTTCCGCGGCGTAGCGCAGGTCGGCGGCGCCGCCGAATTCCTTGAAGCCGATCAGGTTCGGGTGCTCGCGGCGCAGGTCGAAGAACAGCTCGGCGCGGGTGGCGAAGCCGTAGTAGGGGCTGTTGTAGATCACCGCCGGCAGCTGCGGGGCGGCTTTCAGGATGGCGCTGAAGTGCGCTTTCTGTGCGGCCGGCGAGGCGCCACGCGACAGCACCCGCGGAATTACCATCAGGCCCTGGGCGCCGACCTTGGCGGCATGGGCGGCGTGGGCCACCGCTTCGCGGCTGTTGACCGCGCCGGTGCCGACGATGGTCGGGATGCCGGCGGCCACCAGGCGCGCCACGCCTTCCTGGCGCTGGGCCTCGGTGAGCAGTGGCCAGTCACCCATGGAGCCGCAGTAGACCACGGCGCTCATGCCGGCTTCGATCAGTTGGCGACCCTTGGCCACCAGGGCGTCGAAGTCCGGGGTGCGATCGGCGGTGCACGGGGTCATCAGGGCGGGCATGCAGCCGGTGAAGATGTTGTCGGTCATGGTGCGTTCTCCAGTAGTCAGTTGAGTGCGAAAAAAGTGGGCTCAGATGCCCCAGGCAAACGGGTCTTGCTCGTCGATCAGCAGGGTGCTGTCGGCGGTCATGTAGGCGCGGCCGGTGATGAACGGGCGAATGCGCTCGCCGTCCCATTCGAAACGGCCTTCGAACTGGCTGCCGGTAATGCTCGCCTGCACCCAGCGCTCGCCCTCGGCCAGCTTGCCGTCGGCGGCCAGGCACGCCAGCTTGGCGCTGGTGCCGGTGCCGCATGGGGAGCGGTCGTAGGCCTTGCCGGGGCACATCACGAAGTTGCGGCTGTTGGCGTGCGGGTCGGCGGCGAACAGCTCCACGTGGTCGACCAGCGCGCCGCCTTCGCCGTGGATGCCCTGGGCTTCCAGGGCCTTGAGCAGCGCCCAGGTGAAGGCGGTGAGGGCCTCGACGTTGGCCAGTTCCAGCACCTGGTCATGCTCGGCCACCAGGAAGAACCAGTTGCCGCCCCAGGCGATGTCGCCGTGCACCAGGCCATGGCCGGGCACCTGCACCGGCACGCGCTGGCGGTAGCGGTACGACGGCACGTTGCCGACGGTGACGGCGCCGTCGGCGTGCAGCGTGGCGCTGACCTGGCCCACCGGCGTGTCGATGCGGTGCTCGCCGGGGCCGATCAGCCCCAGGTGCTGCAGGGACGCCACCAGGCCGATGGTGCCGTGGCCGCACATGTTCAGGTAGCCGCTGTTGTTGAAGAAGATCACCCCGCAGGTGGCGTCGGCCGACACCGGCGGGCAGTACAGGGCGCCCACCAGCACGTCGTTGCCGCGTGGCTCCAGCAGGCAGGCGCGGCGCCAGTGGTCATGCAGCTCGCGCAGTTCGTCGCGCTGGCCGGCGAGGGTGCTGGCGGTCAGCGCCGGGAAGCCTTGCATCACCAGCCGCGTGGGTTCGCCGCCGGTGTGGGAATCGATCACGTGTACCTGTTTCATGGGTGCGTCCAGGTTGAATTAACGGGTGGTGGCGTGGGGCAGGTGCGCCGGTTGCGCGCGGCCGGCGTGCTCCACCGCCTCGCTTTCGGCGTCGTCCGCGTCCAGGCGCACCAGGTGGGCCGGCACCCCGGTGGCGGCGCCCCAGTAGTAGATGACCAGCGCGCTGGCGGCCACGGCCAGGGTGTCGTAAGGGTGGCCAAGCACGCCCAGGCCGCCGAAGCTGCCCAGCCAGGAGAGCAGGATGGTCACGGCGTAGAAGCCGATCAGCCAGGCCGAGGAACGCACTTGCTGGCCGATGCTCAAATGGTCGGTAGGCACCAGGCGCTGGCACAGCAGGTACACCACGAACATCACGATTTGCAGGCCCAGCAGCCAGGACACGGTGCCCCAGCCCGACCAGTAGACGATCAGCGCAGCGACAATGAACGACACCGGGCCCAGCAGCGCGAAGCCTCTCACCCGGAACGGCCGGGGCATGTCGGGGGCGTTGCGGCGCAGGGCGGCCACCGAGATCGGCGCGATGGCGTAGCTCAGCACCAGGGCGGCGGACACCACGTTGATCAGCGCTTCCCAGGAGGGGAACGGCAGGGTCCAGAACAGCGACAGGCCGAAGGTCAGCCACAGCGCCGGGCGCGGGATGCCGGATTTCTCGTCGATGCGAGTGAAGACCTTGAAGAAGGTGCCGGTGCGCGCCCAGCCGTAGATCACCCGCGGCGTGGCGTTCATGTAGATGTTGCCGCAGCCGCTGGGCGAGATCACCGCGTCGGCCACCACCAGGTACGCCAGCCAGCCCACGCCCAGGGCCAGGGCGATGTCACGGTAGGGCAGCGAGAAGGCCTTGCTGATGCCGGCCCAGCCCTGGCTGAGCATCTCGGTGGGAATGCCGCCCAGGAACGCCACCTGCAACAGCACGTAGATGCCGGTGGACAGCAGCACCGAGAGGATCAGCGCGATGGGAATGGTGCGTTGCGGGTTGCGCACCTCGCTGGCCACCGAGATGATCGGCGTCAGGCCCAGGTAGGCGAAGATGATGCCGCCGGCCGACACCGCCATTTCCACGCCGGACAGGCCGAACGGGGCGAAGCCGTGCACGGTGAAGTTGGCCGGTTTGAAGAAGGTGAACAGCACGCCGATCACCAGCAGCGGCACGATGAATTTGAACAGACTGATGAAGTTGTTGGCCTTGGCGAAGGTCTTGACGCTGTAGTAGTTCAGCGCGAAGAACAGGCACAGCAGGGCGAACTGCAGCAGCCAGCCCAGCAACGTCGGATTGCCGGTGCCCGGTTGGCTCAGCGCCGGCAGCCACGCCGCGGCGTACTGGCGGGCGGCGACCACCTCAATGGCCACCAGGCTGGAAAACGCGATCAGCGTGATAAAGCCCATCAGGTAGCCCAGCAGCGGGCCGTGGGAGAACACCGGGTAGCGCACCACGCCGCCGGCGCGGGGCAGGGCGGCGCCCAGCTCGCAGTAGACGATGCCCAGCAGCAGCACCGCGAAGCCGCCCAGCATCCACGAGAAAATACCCGCGGGGCCGGCGATGGTGGAGACGTGACTGGCTGCGAACAGCCAGCCGGAACCGAAAATGGCACCCAGCCCGATGAAGGTCAGGTCCATCAATGAGAGTTGTTTCTTGAACTTGCCTGTGCCGGACATGGCGTCGCCTTCTTGTGTGTTATTGGTCGGCAGGAGTGGATGTCGCCTTGCAGTTGTTATTGTTGGGCGGCGCCGCCTGGGCGCTTCCCGTGGGCTCTACAGTGAACCTTGCGGCGCCGCTTTACTTGATGCTTTTCGCCAGCGACGATGACGAAATCGGCACAATTGGCAGAATGGTTTCAGCCGCTGGACAGCGCTCGCCCAGTGCGGCAAGCTGGCCGGCCGCAGCGCTGCCATGGCGGTGCGTGCCGCCGTGAGGAGCCTGGTCCATGACCCTGGATGCACTGACGCTGCTGGGCCAGGGGCACGCCCTGGAACGCCCGCAAACACTGGATGAAATGCTCGCCGGCATGGCGCCCCTGCTGCCCATGCTCGACGTGATTCCCAACGCGGTGGTCTTCATCAAGGACCCCCAGGCGCGCTACCGCCTGGCCAACCGCACCCTGCTGCAGCGCTGTGGTTTCAAGCGCCTGCAGCCGCTGCTGGGCAAGACCAGCGCCCAGGTGTTCCCCGCACAATTGGGCCCCGGCTACACCGAGCAGGACCGCCGCGTGCTGGAGGAAGGGCTGGTGCTGGAGGACCAGCTGGAGCTGCACCTGTACGGCAGCCGCGAGCCGGGCTGGTGCCTGACCCACAAGCAGCCCATCTACAACCGCGACGGCGCCATCATCGGCCTGGCCGGCATCTCCGTGGACCTGCAGACCGCCAGCGCCAGCCACCCGGCGTACCAGCGCCTGGCGGCAGTGGACGAGTACATTCGCGGGCACTTCCAGGGCCCCATCAGCATGGCCGAGCTGACCCGCATTGCCGGGATCTCGGTGGCGCAGCTGGAGCGCTACTGCAAGCGCGTGTTCCACCTCACGCCGCGGCAGATGATCCACAAGGTGCGCCTGGAGCACGCCCATCGGCTGCTGCACAGCGAACTGCCGATCACCGAGGTGGCGATGCAGTGCGGCTACACCGACCACAGTGCGTTCAGCCGCCAGTTCAAGACGCTGACCGGGTTTACCCCGCGGCAGTATCGGCAGGCAACGGTTGCGCGGGGTGGCAGCGGGTTTTGACGCGGCCTGGCGGCCGCTGCTACAAGGGTGGTTTATTTCAAGGGAATGGTCATGACGTCAGGACAATGCCTGTGCGGCACCGTGCGCTTCAGCCTGGAAGCGGCGCCGCGAACCTTCTACCGCTGCCACTGCAGCTTGTGCCGCCGGCAGACGGGCGTGGGGCATAACCTCGCTACCGTGGTGAAGGCCGCCGACTTCCATTGGCACGCCGGCGCAAGCGCCATCAGCACCTGGCAGAAGGCAACCGGCTACCGCAACGACTTCTGCGGCCAGTGCGGCGCCACCGTGCCCAACCCCCTGCGCGGCGAGCCGTATGTGTGGGTACCGCTGGGCCTGCTGGACGGCCCGCTGGACGCCGAGTGCGTGGGCGACTACTGCACCGACGACGCCATGCCCTGGGACCAGCAACGCTGCGCCAGCCACCACGCCGCCGCCCCCGAAACCCTCGACGCCCTGATCCAAGCCCTGGCAATATCCCCGTAGCAGCAACTGTCTTTGTGGGAGCTGACTTGCCAGCGAGTTTTTAGGGCCTCAACAGCTCGCTGGCAAGCCAGCTCCCACAACAACGGCCGCGTCAGGGGGCATGCCCCCCCCCACACATCCGTTCCAGGAGGGAACCATGACCGCACCCACGTTCGATAGCCCCATCCCCATCCTGCGCAGCTTCGATGAAGCCAAGGCCCGCGAGTTCTACCTCGATTTCCTCGGCTTCAGCGTCGAGTTCGAGCACCGTTTCGAGCCTGGCCTGCCGCTGTACCTGGGCATTCGCCGCGGCGCGCTGCAACTGCACCTGTCAGAACACCACGGCGATGCCTGCCCGGGGGCGACGGTGTTTATTCCGATGCACAACATAGAACAGCTGCGCGATGAGCTGCTGGCCAGGCGCTACGGCAATGCGCGGCCCGGTATCGTGCAGCAGGACTGGGGGCAGGTGCTGGAAGTGTACGACCCGTTCGGCAACCGTCTGCGGTTCTGCCAGATGTGAGGGTGGTGGGGCGGGACGCGGCCTGGCGGCCGTTGTTATGGGGTATCTGGGAAATATTTTGAAACATTTATGACGGCCGCCAGTCCACTGCACACACCTGCCAAAGACGCCCCCATGAAAACACCCAGACCCTCCGCGCGCCTCGCCCCCCTCACCGAACTTCGCAACCTGAAAATGGCCCGTTCTGCCCACGCCTACGTGCGCGGCAGCACGGTGCAGTTCTACCAGTGGCTGCACAGCCAGCCGGGCAAGCGCCTGCCCAGCGGGCCGGCGGTGTGGATCTGCGGCGACTGCCACGCCGGCAACCTGGGCCCCACGGGCGACCTCAAGGGCAAGATCGACATCCACATCCGTGACCTCGACCAGACCGTGATCGGCAACCCGGCCCACGACCTGGTGCGCCTGGCGCTGTCGTTGGCCACCGCCGCGCGCGGCTCCGACCTGCCCGGCGTGGCCACCGCGAAAATGCTCGAGGAGATGATGCGCGGCTACGAGCTGGCGTTCGAAACCAACGTCGACGAAGACCCGCCACGCCCGGCCCAGGTCAAGGCCGGCATGCGCAGCGCCGTGCAGCGCACCTGGAAGCACCTGGCCCAGGAGCGCATCGAGGACACCCGCCCAACCATCCCCCAAGGCAAGCACTTCTGGCCACTGGCCAAGGACGAGCGCGCCGCGTTGAAGAAACTCTGCGCCAGTGACGACATCCACGCGCTGGTGACCTCGCTCAAAGGCCGCTCCAAAGATGACCGCGTCGAGCTGCTGGACTCCGCCTATTGGGTCAAGGGCTGCAGCTCCCTGGGCCTGCAGCGCTACGCAGCGTTGCTGAGCGTGGGCGATGACGACGACCCCGACTACTGCCTGATCGACATCAAGCAGGCCGTGGGCGCTGCCGCGCCGCGCGCCGCCCGCGCGTCCATGCCACGGGACAACGGCCAGCGCGTGGTGGAGGGCGCCCGCCACCTGTCACCGGGCCTGGGCAACCGCATGCTGGCCACGCGCATGCTCGACAACGGCTTCTTCATCCGCGAACTGCTGCCCCAGGACATGAAACTGGAGCTGGACCAACTCACCCAGGTCGAGGCCATGCGCGTAGCGGCCTACCTGGCGCGGGTGGTGGGCCTGGCCCACGCCCGGCAGATGGACCTGGCCACCCGCGCCGGCTGGATCAAGGACCTGCAACTGAACCGCTCGCGCACCCTGGATGCGCCGTCGTGGCTGTGGAAGAGCGTGGTGCAGCTGGTGGCCAGCCATGAAATGGGCTACCTGGAGCATTGCCGGCGTTATGCGCTGGAGGAGGCCAAGCGGGCGAAGGCCGGCAAGTAGCGAGCGGGGTTCAGCGGCTCGGGCATGCGCCCTCGGGTTGGGCCATGACGGCGGGACGCTGGCCCATCATCAGCAGTGCCACCAGCAGGGCCACGGCGGCGATGGCCGTGGCGATCAAGCCCAAGGCTTCCAACCCCAGGTGCCGAATCCCCAGCCCGCCCAAAATAGCCCCCAGGCCAATGCCTGCGTTGGCCGCCGAAATGTTCAGCGAAGCCGCCAGTGCCTGGGCGCGGGCGCCAGCCTGCATCACCCGCACCTGGCACACCGGGAACAGCGCGGTGTAGCCGATGCCCCAGGCGACCAGCGCGACGATCAGCCAGGCGTGGTGCCCGGCGGCCGGGACCACGGCGAGCATGCCGGCGCCCATGACCAGCAGGAACAGCACCATGGCCCCCAGCGGCTTGCGGTCCACCAGCTGGCCGCCCCAATGGTTGCCCAGCATGCCCACGGCGCCGAAGCCCATCAGCCACCAGCCGACCTGGCTGGCGGGTACGCTGGCCACGCGTTCAAGGATGTCGGCCAGGTAGGTGTAGGCGGTGAACATGGCCGTGAAGGCCAGCACCGACAGCAGCACGTGAGCCAGGAAGCGCGGCTGGCGCAGGATGGCAGTCTGTTTCTCGCCGTCGGCGGGCTTGGGTGAGGTGGGCAGGGTGGGCATGGCCAGGTGCATCAGCGCGGCGATCACCAGCGACACCGCCGCCAGCGCCCAGAACGTGCCGCGCCAGCCCAGGGTGTCGGCGGCCACGGTGCCCAGCGGCACGCCAAACACCAGGGCCGCGGAGATGCCCATGTACACTTTGGACACCGCCTTGCCGGCGTTGCCCGGCCCCGCCAGTTGCCCGGCGGTTTCGCTGGCGGTGCCCCAGAACACCGGCAAGGCCAAGGCGGGGATGAAGCGCGCCAGGGCCATGATCCAGATATTGCTGGCCAACGCGGCCAGCACATTGGAGGCGGCGAACACCAGCAAAATCGCGGTGAACAGGCGCTTGCGCTCCACCTGCGCCAGGCGCGCGGTGAGCAGCGGGCCGAACAGCATCACGGTGAAGGCGAATAGCGTCACCAGTTGGCCGGCCACGGCGATGGACACGTCGAGGTCGCGGGCCAGCGCCGGCAACAGGCCGACGATGAGGAACTCGGTGGTGACGATGATGAACGCCGCCACGGTCATGATCAGGATTTGCAGGGCTGAATGGGCGGACGGCGTGGCCTGGGCCACGGTTGAGGACGGCATGACACTTAACTCCAGAAAGGTTTTGCCGTAGCCTATTAGAGAATTGATGGCCTATTTGCGCCGTTTTTTACCAACTGTCTTGAACCCAGTTCAACAATGGAGCGGCGATGTTTTCCTCGGAACGGCTCAAGGGCATCGACGTGTTCGTCAGCGTGGCAGACTTGGGCAGCTTCACGGCGGCCGCCGAGCGCCTGCACCTGAGCATTTCGGCGGTGAGCAAGAGCATCGCCCGCCTCGAGGCGCGGCTGGGCGCACGGCTGTTCAACCGCACCACCCGGCGCATGGCGCTGACCGAGGCCGGGCAGACCTTCTACCGCACCTGCACGGCGGTGCTCTGCGACCTGGAGCAGGTGGAGCTGGCGCTGGGTGCCGAGCAGGGCGAGCCCCATGGCCACCTGCGCATCGACCTGCCGGCGTCCTATGGGCGCCTTCACGTGCTGCCGCTGATCCTCGATTTCGTCAAGCAGCACCCGCGGTTGCTGCCCCATGTGTCGTTCTCCGACCGCTTCGTCGACCCGGTGCAGGACGGCATCGACATCGTCGTGCGCATCGGTGGCGCCGACGCCTGGCCGGCGGCGCTGGCGCACCGCTACATCGGCGCCCAGCGCATGATCTTCTGCGCCGCGCCCGCGTACCTGGCGCGCCAGGGCGTGCCGCAATCGGCCGATGACCTGGACCACCACCACTGCGTGGGCTATGGCCAGAACGATGGGCTGGTGGGGCCGTGGTACTTCAAGGGGCGCCAACCGGGGGAGATGGAGCGGCGCATCATGCACCCGCACATTGCCGTGGGCGATGGCGAAGGCGAGGTAATGGCAGCGCTGGCGGGGCTGGGCATCGCCCAGTTGCCGACCTGGCTGGTGGCGACGCACGTGGCGAGCGGGGCGCTGGTGGAGGTGTTGCCGGACCTGGCCACCGATGGCCAGCCGATGAACCTGGTGTGGTTGCGCAGCCGTGAGAGCCTGCCCAAGGTGAGTGTGTTGGTGGATTACCTGGGTGAGCGGTTGACCTCGGTGGGGGTTAACCGGCCTGTGGGAGCTGGCTTGCCAGCGAGCTTCTAGGGCCTCAACAGCTCGCTGGCAAGCCAGCTCCCACGTTGCCGATCAACCACTCGCGAAACGCCACCAGCGCCGGCAGCGCGCGGTTGCGCGGCGGGTACACCAGGTAATAGCTGCGCGCGCTGGCGTAGGGCAGGGCAGGGCTGAGCAGCTCGCCGCTGGCCAGCTCCTCGGTGATCAGCACCCGTGGCACCAGGCCGATGCCGATGTCGGCGCGCACCGCCTGCACCAGGTGCGAGGTCAGCTCGAAGCTGGCCCCCAGGCGCATGCCCTGGTGCGCCAGGCCATGGTGGGCGAACCACTCGCCCCAGGCGCTGGGGTTGTTGACCACGCTGAGCAGCACCTGCTGGCCGAGGGCCGCCGGGGTCCACTCGGCGCGGGTGGCCGCCAGGGTTGGCGACAGCACCACCATCAATTCCTCGGCGTACAGGCGGTGGCAGACCAGCCCGGGCTGGTCGCCGGTGGCGACGACGATGGCGGCGTCGATACCGCTGGTCTCGAAGTCCACGGTCTCGATGCGCGAGTTGATGTGCACCATGATGTCCGGGTGCTGGCGGTAAAAGTCATGCAGGCGCGGCAGCAGCCATTTCGAGCCGAAGGTGGGCAGGGTGGCCAGGCGCAGGCTGCCGCTGCCGGTCTGGTGCGCCATGGCGTGCAGGGTGGCGCTGCGCACCCGGCCCAGGGCTTCGCTGATCTCGCGCTGGTACAGCCGGCCCACCTCGGTGAGCCTTACCGCACGGCCCTCGCGGCGGAACAGCGTCACCCCCAGTTGCTGCTCCAGGGCCTGCACCTGGCGGGTCACCGCGCTCTGGGTCAGGGACAGTTCCTCGGCGGCGCGGGTGTAGCTTTCATGGCGCGCCGCCGCCTCGAAGGCCAGCAACACCGACATGGACGGGGTGAGGTTGCGGTAATTCATTCGTAAAAGTCATCAATGCAGGTGCGAATATCGGTTTGTGCCGAACGCCGGGCTCCGGGATCATTGGCATCATCCACTACCTGGCCGCTGATAACCAGCACGCCCAGGGTAGTATCCATGATTATCCTGACATAAAGACGAGGCCATCCCCGATGATCGCCCAACTGACCGGCACCGCACCGGCCACCCTGTACCCCGAGTTCCTCGATGCCCTGCGCAGCGCCGGCTTCAAGGGCCAGCTGAGCACCGACTACGCCACCCGCACGGTGCTGGCCACCGACAACTCCATCTACCAGCGCCTGCCCCAGGCGGCGGTGTTCCCGGCCGATGCCGAGGACGTGGCGCGCGTTGCCACGCTGATGGCCCAGCCGCGCTTCCAGGGCGTCAAGCTCACCCCCCGTGGTGGCGGCACCGGCACCAACGGCCAGTCGCTGACCGATGGCATCGTCGTCGACCTGTCGCGGCACATGAACAACATCCTCGAGATCAACGTCGAGGAGCGCTGGGTGCGCGTGCAGGCGGGGGTGGTCAAGGACCAGCTCAACGCCGCGCTCAAGCCCCACGGGCTGTTCTTCGCCCCGGAGCTGTCCACCTCCAACCGCGCCACCGTGGGCGGCATGATCAACACCGACGCCAGCGGCCAGGGCAGCTGCACCTACGGCAAGACCCGCGACCACGTGCTGGAACTGCACAGCGTGCTGCTGGGCGGCCAGCGCCTGCACACCTACCCGCTGAGCGACGATGAACTGGAGCAGGCCTGCGCCGTGCCCGGCCGTGCCGGCGAGGTGTACCGCGCCGCGCGCACCATCCAGGAAACCCAGGGCGAGCTGATCGAGCGCACCTTCCCGCCGCTCAACCGCTGCCTGACCGGCTACGACCTGGCGCACCTGCGCGACGAGCAGGGGCGCTTCAACCTCAGCAGCGTGCTGTGCGGCGCCGAGGGCTCGCTGGGCTACCTGGTGGAAGCCAAGCTCAACGTGCTGCCGATCCCCACCTACCAGGTGGTGGTCAACGTGCGCTACCCAACCTTCATGGACGCCCTGCGTGACGCCAATGCGCTGCTCGAGCACACGCCGATCTCCATCGAGACGGTGGACTCCAAGGTGCTGTTGCTGGCCATGAAGGACATCATCTGGCACGCCGTGGCCGAGTACTTCCCGGCCGACCCGGCCCGCCCGACCCTGGGCATCAACCTGGTGGAATTCGCCGGCGACGACCCGGCCGAGGTCAACGCCCGCGTGGCGGCCTTCGTCGAGCACCTGCAGGCGGACAAGAGCATCGAGCGCCTGGGCCACACCCTGGCCGAAGGCGCGGCGGCGGTGAACCGCGTGTACACCATGCGCAAGCGCTCGGTGGGCCTGCTGGGCAACGTCGACGGCGAGGCACGGCCGCAGCCGTTCGTGGAAGACACCGCGGTGCCGCCGGAAAAACTGGCCGACTACATCGCCGACTTCCGCGCGCTGCTGGACAGCCATGGCCTGGCCTATGGCATGTTCGGCCACGTCGACGCCGGCGTGCTGCACGTGCGGCCTATCCTCGACATGAAGGACCAAGCCCAGGCCGCGCTGGTCAAGCCGATCTCCGACGCGGTGGCGGCGCTGACCCAGAGCTACGGTGGCCTGCTGTGGGGCGAGCACGGCAAGGGCCTGCGCTCGGAATACGTGCCGGCCTACTTCGGCGAACTGTACCCGTCGCTGCAACAGCTCAAGGGCGCGTTCGACCCGCACAACCAGCTCAACCCCGGCAAGATCTGCACCCCGCCGGACAGCGCCGAAGGCCTGATCAAGGTCGACGAAGCGCCGCTGCGTGGCGACTACGACCGCCAGATCGACGAGCGTGTGTGGCAGGACTACGGCACGGCGATGCACTGCAACGGCAACGGCGCCTGCTACAACTTCGACCCCGACGACGCCATGTGCCCGTCGTGGAAAGCCACCCGCGAACGCCAGCATTCGCCCAAGGGCCGTGCCTCGCTGATTCGCGAATGGCTGCGCCTGCAGGGCGCGGCGGACATCGACGTGCTGGCGGCGGCGCGCAACCAGGTGTCGTGGCTCAAGGGCCTGCCCACGCGGCTGCGCAACAATCTGGCGCGCCGTCGTGGCCAGGCCGATTTCTCCCACGAGGTGTACGACGCCATGGCCGGCTGCCTGGCGTGCAAGTCCTGCGCGGGGCAGTGCCCGGTGAAGGTCAACGTGCCCGAGTTCCGCTCGCGCTTCCTCGAGCTGTACCACGGCCGCTACCAGCGCCCGCTGCGTGACTACCTGATCGGCTCGCTGGAGTTCACCCTGCCGTACCTGGCCCACGCACCCGGGCTGTATAACGCGGTGATGGGCTCGGCGCTGATCGGCCGGCTGCTCAAGGGCCAGGCCGGCATGGTCGACAGCCCGCTGATCAGCCGCTACAACCTGCAGGCCACCCTGACCCGTTGCAAGGTGCGCGTGGCCACGTTGCCGGCCCTGGCCGAGCTGACCCCGGCCCAGCGCGAGCGCAGCGTGGTGCTGGTGCAGGACGCCTTCACCCGCTACTTCGAGACGCCGCTGCTGGCCGCGTTCATCGAGCTGGCGCACCGCCTGGGCTACCGGGTGTTCCTGGCGCCCTACAGCGCCAACGGCAAGCCGCTGCACGTGCAGGGCTTCCTCGGTGCGTTCGCCAAGGCCGCCATCCGCAACGCCCGCCAACTCAAGGCCGTGGCCGACTGCGGCGTGCGCCTGGTGGGCCTGGACCCGGCCATGACCCTGGTGTACCGCCAGGAATACCTCAAGGTGCCGGGCCTGGGCGAGTGCCCGACCGTGGCCTTGCCCCAGGAATGGCTGATGGACGTGCTGCCCGAGCAGGCCGCCAGCGCCACCGGCAATTACCGCCTGATGGCCCACTGCACCGAGAAGACCAACGTGCCGGCCAGCACCCGCCAGTGGGAGCAGGTGTTCGCGCGCCTGGGCCTGAAACTGGCCACCGAGGCCACCGGCTGCTGCGGCATGTCCGGCACCTACGGCCACGAGGCGCGCAACCAGGACACCTCGCGGACCATCTTCGAGCAGTCCTGGGCCGGCAAGCTGGACAAGCAGGGCGAAGCCCTGGCCACCGGCTACTCGTGCCGCAGCCAGGTCAAGCGCATGGCCGACCGCGAACTGCGCCACCCGCTGGAAGTGGTCCTGCAAACCCTGCTGTAACCCCCCGTAGCAGCTGCCGAAGGCTGCGTCCCAGGCCACCAAGGTGCCCAGGACGCCGCCTATCGGCCGCGGCTACAGTTTTTTGTAAGGTTGTCGATACAAGGAGGTAACTCACTGGTACACGGAGGCGCAGGATGCGCATCAACCTATATACCCAGCAGTCGGTTTCCACCCTGGCAGCGTCTGCCGCTGCGCAATCCACCACGGTGCTGAGCACCGCGCGCAGCGCCGGGCAGACGGCCCAGCAGGCCACCGTCAACCTGAGCATCGACGCGATCACGCGTAGCCAGGCAGCCAATCTCTACAACCGCTATTTCCCGGTGCGCGAAGGTTTCAGTGCCGATGCTCTGGGGCTGGGCACCGCGCTGCCCCAGGCGACTTCAAGCTCAACGGGCCTGTCCGGTGACGCGATAGGCGTGGATGCGCGCAAGCGCATGGACGCCGTGTACGCGGCGATGGAAGCGTCGGGCAACCCCTATTCAATCGACAGCTATGAAGGCCAGGACACCAACACCCTGTTCGGCAGCCTGGACCGCCGCTCGCTGTCGGCCGTGGCGAACAACCAGGGCGGCTTGTTCTCGTCCCAGGAGCAAATGCTGGCCAAGTCGGTGATGGACCAACAGCAATCGCTGGCTTCCGGACTGTACTCGGGGCCGATTCGCCTGGAGTCGACGTTCAAGTCAGTCACCGACAGCAACGTCTCCCAGGTGCTGGCCGCCAGCTTCCTCGACAACGCCAGCGACGAAGAAAAAGCCACGTCCAATTGGCAGGCCGCGCGCGCACGTGTTCTGCCCGCAGCGCCCACCCACACCCAGGACACCGTCGCCGACGCACTGGCCAAGGTGCTCGTGGCAACGGGCCTGGGTTCGCGGTGAAAGGTTCAAGTCTGCAGATCTCAGTAAAAACAACCTCACAAGAGCGTCGTTCACAGGCACATGGAGGCGCAGGATGCGCATCAATCTGTATACCCAGCAGTCGATCACCCAGCTTGCCGCCAGCAAGGCCGCACAATCCACCACGGTGATCAGCACCGTGCTGCAGCCTGGCCGGCAGCCGAAAGATGCCACGGTCACCCTCAGCATCGACGCGGTTACCCAAAGCCAGGCCGCCAGCCTATACGGTGCTTTCTTCACTGGCCGTGAAGGCTTCAACACCGACGCCCTGGCCTTGGGCGCAGTATTGCCCCAGGCCACTTCCAGCTCTACCGGGCTGTCCGACGACCAGGTCAGCCAGGACGCTCGCCAGCGAATGGATGCCGTATATGCGGCGATGGCCACCACCAGCAACCCGTTCTCCAATACCGACCAGGACCGCAACAGCCTGTTCGGTAGCCTGGACCGCCGTTCATTGCTGGCGGTGGCGCAGAACGAGGGGGGCTTGTTCTCGGATCAAGAGCAGGCTTCGGCCTACAGCTTGATGGGCCAACAACAGGCCCTGGCCACCGGCCAGGTCACCGGGCCCCAGGCCGATGCCCTGGGTTTGAAGCGTGTGGAGGATTACAACCAGATACTGACGCTGACGGCGTCGTTCCTCGACAACGTCAGCGACGCGGAAAAGGCCACCTCGGAATGGAAACTGGCCCGCGCCAGGTCCGCCGGCGTATCGCCCACCACCACCAAGGACAGCACCGACGACGCATTGGCGAAATTGATGATCTCCATGGGCTTGCGCTAACTACGCTCCGTACGGCCGCCATGCAGGCGGCGCCCTGTAGCAGCGGCCACGGGCCGCGTCCGGCCCACGCGGTGACAGGTGCGGTATGCGCATCATTCCGCGTAGCCGCTGCCGCCCGGCTGCGCTGGCCCCTGCGTGCGCTGAAGATCTCCAGTGTGAAAAGCCGCAGCCTGTAGCAGCGGCCACGGGCCGCTTCCGGCCCGCGCGGTGCCTGGGACGCGGCCTGCGGCCGCTGCTACGGGTGCGGTGTGCGCAGCATTCCGCGTAGCCGCTGCCGTCCTTGCAGGCCGGCGGAAATGGCGTAGGCCCAGTCCGCACCCGGGGTAATCACGAACAGGATCGACACCGCCCAGAAGGCGATAAACAGTCCCCAGGTAGTCGAGGCCCAGCGCCTGTTCGGCGAACCGGACTACCTGCTGCACGTCATCACCCAGGACCTGCCGGCGTTCCAGCGTCTTTGCGATGAGCGCCTGTCGACCTTGCCCAACGTTCAACTGCTGACCTCCACGCTGGTGATGAAGCGGGTGGTGCAGGACCGGCCCCTGGCTCTTTGACAGGTGCGCCGATCCTGACCCTGACTCCGTCATTTGCATGACAAACCGTGCTCCAGGCCGTGTTACAACAGCGCGACTACTCCGCACGGAATGCCCTTGATGTCTGCACCCGCCCAACGCCCCGGCCCGCGCTTCGGCCTGTTCTGCCTTGCCAGCTTCCTGCTGTCCATCGCCTATGGCAGCACGTTCCTGCTGTCGTTGCTGGTGGCCAGCCACGGCGGCAGCGAGCGCGATGCCGGGCAGGTGTTTGCCGTGGCCATGGTCAGCACCTTGCTGGCGGTGCTGGTGTCCGGGCATGTGATGCAGCGCTTGGGCGCCGGGCGTTCGGTGGCGTTGGGCGCCGGCTGCCTGGTGCTGGCCTCGCTGGGCTTTGCCCTGGTGCCGGGGCTGGGCCTGGCGCTGCTGGGTTGCGGGCTGCTGCTGGGGGTTGGTTGGGGGCTGTTCTACACCCTGGGGCCGATCATGGTCGCGGCCATGGTCGAGCCGGCCCGGCGCACCCACTGCTTCGCGTTGCTGTCGGGCAGCATGCTCACCGGCATCGGCAGCGGCCCCCTGGCCGGCAAGCTGGCCAGCCTGTATGGCTTGCCGGTGCAGAGTGCGTTCCTGCTGGCCGCCGCGTGCGCGATGGTGGGTGGGGCGTATTTCTGGCGGCTTGGCAGCGGCGCGCAGGGCTCGGGCGAGCCGGTGCAGATCAGCCTGGCCAGCGCCGCCCAGGTGCTGCGCTCGCGCGCCGCGCTGGCGATTCTGATGGTGGGCCTGGGCGGGGCGATCTTTGGCGGCATGGGCAGTTTCCAGACCAGCTACGCCGCCAGCCTGGGCCTGGATTATTCGCTGTTCTTCATCGGCTTCATGGGCGCGGCGATCGGCTGCCGCTTGCTGATTGCCGGCTGGGTGGTGAAGCGCAACCCGCTGGCGGCCTCCGCTGTGCTGACCACGCTGATGCTGGTGGCGGTGTTCGGTTTCTCCAGCTGGGTGCACGGCAGCCTCAGCTACCTGCTCACCGCCGCGCTGCTGGGGGTCGGCTATGGCCTGAACTACTCGGTGATCAACGGCCTGGCTGCCAACCAGGCGCCACCCCGGCTCACGGCCCAGGCGCTGCTGTTGTTCAGCCTGGCGTATTTCATCGGCGTGTTCGGCTTTCCCTTCGTGATGGGCAAGGTCATCAGTGCGGCGGGGGTGCATGGGATGCTGGTGAGTGTCGGCAGCATCACGGTGCTGGTCTGGGTGTTGGCGGTGGCGCGAGCCAGTGCAGCCGGGCGGCAGCGGCTGCGGGCCGGGTTCACGCCGGCGCGTGGAAACGAATCTCCTCCAGGCTGACGCCGCCGCGGCGCAAGGTGCGCAGGCTGTCCGGCTGCGCCGTCCAGCCCATGCGTTGGTAGAATTCGATGGCCCGCGTATTGGCCGCCAGCACCCACAGGGTGGACTGCTGGTAACCCTGGTCGGCCAGCCAGCGCACGCCAGCCTCCCACAGCCCACGGCCCAGCCCTTCACGCCAATGCTCTGCCAGCAGGTAGATCGCCATGATTTCGCCAGTGGCCCTCTTGTCCGCATCCTCATCTCGGCTGCCGCCTGCTGAAAGCCAGCCAACGACCTCGCCGTCGATTTCGGCAACGAAGACTTGTGCGTCCCCCTGGGTGATGGCCCCTGCCCAATACGTCTCGCGCTGGGGCAGGCTCTGGTCCAACGACGCAAGGTAGGCGGCCGGCATCAACGACGCATAGGCCGCCTGCCAACTGCGTACGTGCACATGGGCAATGGCGGGGGCATCCGTGGGCAGTGCAGGGCGGATCATCACAACCTCCTTGGGGCGTCATGTCCGGCCATTGTGCACTAGGCTGATACCTGTGCTGCAACCCATTGGTTGGTCCAGGACCGGAGGAGACGAAAATGCGCGTCATGGTATTGGTCAAGGCTACTGAAGAGAGCGAAACAGGCACGCTGCCCAGCACCGAGCTGATGGAGGCGATGGGCAAATTCAACGACGAACTGGTGAAGGCGGGGCTGCTGCAGGCTGCCGATGGCCTGAAGCCGTCGTCCCAGGGCAAGCGCGTGGCGTTCGATGGCACCAAGCGCACCGTCAGCGATGGCCCGTTTGCCCACACCCGCGAGCTGGTCGCGGGGTTCTGGATCTGGGACGTGAAGGACATGGACGAGGCGGTGGCGTGGGTGAAACGCTGCCCCAACCCCATGCCCGGGCCGAGCGAAATCGAAATCCGGCCGTTCTATGAGATGTCGGATTTCGAATGACGCCTGTGGGAGCGGGTTCTACCCGCGAAGAAGAACAACGCGTATAGCCAGACGTTCCGCTGCGTCCTTTTCGTGGGCAGAGCCCACTCCCACAAAACCGGCAGCTGCTACGGGTGCAGGCGTTTCTGGAAGAAGTGGCGGGTGTGGGTGGGCGGGTAGTCGTCGATGTGGCCGAACTCGGTGTAGCCGTGACGCTGGTAGAACGCCGGGGCCTGGAAGCTGAAGGTGTCCAGCCAGATGCCCACGCAGTCCTTGGCCCGCGCGTGCGCCTCGGCCATTTCCATCAGGCGTGAGCCGGTGCCCTGGCCACGGGTCTGTTCGGGCACCACCAGCAGCTCGATGAACATCCAACGGTAGAACAGCTTGCCGTACAGGCCGCCGATGATCGCGTCGGTCTGCTCGTCGCGCACCAGCAGCGCGAAGGTCTCCGGCACCGTGCTGCCGGCGTTGGCGATGTTGAATGCGCGCAGCGGCTGGAGGATGGCGTTGCGCTCGGCTTCGCCGGGGTTGGTGTCCAGTTCGATGCGCACGTTCATTGGCCGGCCCTCACGGTGATCATTCCTTGCAGGTATTGCACGGCATGGCCGGCCACGAACACGCGGCCGTCCGCCACGCGGCAGTCCAGCTCGCCCTGGCGTTGCAAGCCTTGCAGCGCTTGCAGGTGCGACTTGCCCAGGCGCTTGGCCCAGAACGGTGCCAGCCCCGCGTGGATGGAACCGGTGACCGAGTCTTCCTCGCCGCCGTTGGCCGGCCAGAAATAGCGCGAGTGGAAGTCGTGGGCAACGCCCGGCGCGGTGACCACCACATCGCGTGGGGCCAGGGTTTTCAGCAGGTCGGAACGCGTGACCACGGCCTCCACCTGCGCCGCGTTGTCGTACACCGCAAAGTATGCCTGGCGGCTGATCCAGTATTCACTGGGGGCAATCGACAGCCCTTCGACCAGGGCCGCAGGCACCTCGGAAAGCGGCGTGGGCGCAAGTTCGGGGAAGCTCAGTTCGAGCTTGCCATCCGGCAGGCGGCGCACCGGAATATCGCCGACGGCCTTGGCCCAGAAGGTCAGGGTTTCCGGGGCGCCAAGCTGGTTGAACAGCACGAAGGCGCTGGCCAGGGTGGCGTGGCCGCAGAAGTCGATTTCGGTGAACGGCGAGAACCAGCGAATCTCATAATGGCCACGCGCGTTACGCACGAAAAATGCGGTTTCCGCCAGGGCGTTTTCAATGGCGATGGCTTGCATGACCTCGTCGGGCAGCCAGGCGTCCAGGGGCACCACGGCGGCAGGGTTGCCGGCGAAGAGGCGGGAGGTAAAGGCGTCGATCTGGTAGAGGGGGAGTTGCATGGGCTAAGTCCTTGCCGATTCGTGCACGCACGTTAACAACCCCACGCACCGCCCAGAAGTGACAGATCGCGATTATTTCCACGATACAGTGCCCGTAGCAGCTGCCGCCAGGCTGCGTCCTCCAGTCACCACCGCAGCGGGGCCCGACGCGGCCGGGCGGCCGCTGCTACGGGGTGGTGTGGGGCAATGGCTGGAGGGTGGGGCGCAGGCCGGTGGATGCCAGTGCGGCTGCGGCGAGCAGTGCTACCACGCAGACCACCAGCGCGTCATGCATGCCTTGCATGAACGCCTGTGGCGCAGCACCGCGCACTAGGAAGCCGAACAGTGCCACGCCGGTGATGCCGCCCACCTGCCGCGCTGCGTTCAGCAACCCGGACGCTACGCCTGCGTGGTGCCGGGCCGCAGCCGCCAGCGCTGCGCCGGTGATGGTGGGGATGGTCAGGGCAATGCCGCCCCCTGCCAGCAGCATCGGCACTACCAGCCAGGCGAAGCCGTGGGCGGCCAAGGCTGGCAGCATCAGCAGGTAACCGAGCGCCGAAATCAGCAGGCCTGCGGTCGCCAGGCGCCGCCGGCTGGTTCGTTGCAGCAACCGGCCCGCGAGGATGTTCACTGCCATGAGGATCGCCATCATCGGCAGGAACGCCAGGCCCGTCTGCTCGGGCGTGAGGCGTTCAATGGTCTGGAAATACAGGCTCAACGCGAAGACCATGCCGTAGAACACCAGGTTGACCAGCACGCCGATGGCGTTGGCGCTGGCCAGCAGTGGGTCGCGCAGCAGCGCCAAGGGCAGCATTGGCCGCGCCGCCCGAGCCTCCAGCCACACGAACAGCACGCCACTCATTACGCAGGCCAGCGCGGCGACGATGATCATCGGGCTGGCCCAGCCCAAGGCGCTGGCCTGGGTCAGGGCAAACGTGAAACTGGCCAGGGTCAGCACGCCTGCCAGCTGCCCGGGCACGTCCAGGCTGCGTTGCGGCTGTACAGGGGAGCGGGGCGCGTGGCGGGCGGTCAGCCACAGGCCAAGCAGGCCAATCGGCACGTTGATGAAAAACAGGCTGCGCCAGCCCAATGTGGCAATCAATATGCCGCCTATCACCGGGCCGGCTGCCAGGGCGATGCCACCGCCTGCACCCCACCAGCCCACCGCACGGTTGCGCGCGGCTTCTTCCGGGAAGGCGTGTTGCAACAACGACAACGAAGTGGGCACCAACAGCGCGGCGCCCACCCCCTGGGCCAGGCGCCAGGTGATCAATGCGCCCAGGCCCTGTGCCAGGCCGCAGCCCATGGACGCCAGCGCAAACAGCGCGTAGCCCAGCATGAACACCCGCTTGGCACCAAAGCGGTCGGCGAGGGTGCCGGCCATCAACAGCAACGCGCCGAACACCATGGCGTAGGCGTTCACTACCCACTGCAGGTCAGTGACGCTGGCCGACAAGTCCTGACGCAAGGCCTGCAGCGCCACGTTGACCACGCTGACGTCCATCAGCACGATGAAAAAACCCAAGCAGGTGGCGAATTGAACCTTCCTGGCAGTGAAATTGAGCATAGGTGGAACCTCCCGAATGAAGGCCTCACGCTACCGCGACGGTATCTGTGCGAAAATTCCATATATGCGCACCGCTACCTGGAGAAAACGCACCGATGTTCGATTGGGAGAGTCTGCGAGTATTTCTTGCCATTGGCCACGCCGGCAGCCTGGCCGGTGCGGCGCGGGCGTTGAAGGTCGACCATGCCACGGTCAGCCGGCGCCTTGGCGCGCTGGAGGCCGAGTTGCAGGTGCGGCTGGTCGACCGCCTGCCCCGTGCCTGCCAGCTCACACCCGTGGGCTTGCAGGTGTTTGCGCTGGCCAGCGAGATGGAGGCCAGTGCGTTTGCCGTGCAGCGCGTGGTGCGCGCCGAACAGTCGCCGGCATCCGGCCGGGTAGTGCTCAGCGCGCCGCCGGTGTTGGCCAGCAACTTCCTCGCCGCTACCCTGCGCCGCTTCCAACAGCAGTATCCGCAGGTGCAGCTGTCCATCGTCAGCCAGGTCCACAGCGTGTCCCTGGGCCGCCGCGAAGCCGACATTGCCGTGCGCCTGTACCGGCCCACCGAGCCGGACAGTGTCACGCGCAAAGTCGGCAGCATGCCGTTCGGCCTGTATGCCAGCGTCAACTACGAACACCTGCATGCACCTGCGCAATGGCAGTTCATCACCTACGGGCCGGAGCTTGCCGACATGCCTCACCAGCAATGGATGATGGCCGTGGCCCAGGGGCGGCCGGTTGCCTGCGAAGTCACCGACCTCACCACCCAGCACGCTGCCGCCCGCAGCGGCGTGGGCGTGGCCGGGCTGCCACGGTTCATGGGCGATGCCGACCCGTTGTTGCAACGCCTGCCGTTCGAGGGCGAAGGGTTCGCCCGGGAGATCTGGCTGGTGCTGCATGCAGACCTGCGGCATTCGCCGTTGCTGCGCGCGGTGATGGCGTTCCTGGTGGACGTGATAAGCGAGACGTTCGACACCGCCCCGTAGCAGCTGCCGCAGGCCGCGTCCGGGTGCGCCGCGGTGTGCCGGGAACAGTGCGGTGCCTTGGACGCGGCCTACGGCCGCTGCTACGGGAGCGGTGTGCGCGATTGCTGTAGCCGCGTAGGAGCAACCGTCTTGAAACCGCGTTGACTGCATCGCGACTAAAGTCGGCTCCTACCCCGTGCGTGGTAGGAGCCGGCCTTGGCCGCGATGCAGACGACGCGATCAGCAGGTTGCGCGCGTCCCCGTAGCAGCTGCCGCAGGCGGCGTCCGAGTGCGCTGCGGTATGCCGGGAACAGTGCGGTGCCTTGGACGCGGCCTGCGGCCGCTGCTACAGGGGCGGTGTGCGCGATTGCTGTAGCCGCTGCCGCCAGGCAGCGTCGGGATCACGCGGCGCCTTCCAGCCACGCCTGCAACCGCGCCACTGCCTGCGGCCGGGTGCTGTGCTCGTTCACCGCCAGGTAATAGCCACGCCGGGTCGCGTAGCGGTGGGGCAGGGCCTGCACCAGGCGGCCGTCGGCCAGCAGGTCGGTGAGCATGTGCGGGCTGCCCAGGGCGATGCCGCGGCCTTCCAGGGTGGCGAGGATCTGCTGGGCGTGGTTGTTGAAAGCCAGGCGCGCGGGCGGCAGCGGGCCGCGCACCTGCATCTGGTCGAACCAGGCGGCCCAGTCGGCCACCGCCCAGTTGAAGCCACGCCAGTGCTCGCGGTCGAGGTTCAGCAGGCGCTCGCCCAGCAATTCATGGGGCTCGTGCAGGGTGCGGCCCTGCAGGTAGGCGGGGCTGCACAGCGGCACCAGTTCCTCATCCATCAAATGGCTCAGGCGCACGCCGTGACGCTGGCCGCCGTTGCCGCAGGTAATGGCCATGTCGACGTTTTCCGCGCGCAGGTCGATCTCGCGGTCGAAGGCAAACAGGCGCAGCGCCACCTGCGGGAATTCACGCTGGAAGGCGTCCAGGCGCGGCATCAGCCAGTAGGTGGCCATGCACACGGTGGCGGCGATGGTGATGGCGTCGCTGGCATCGCCGCGGATCTCGGTGCTGGCCTGGGCGATGCGCTCAAGGCTCTCGTCCACCGCTTCGAACAAGCGCTGGCCGGCGTTGGTCAGGGTGACGTTGCGGTGGTTGCGGATGAACAGCGGGTTGGCCAGGTGCTCCTCCAGCTGGCGAATCTGCCGGCTGACGGCGGCCTGGGTGATACACATCTCCTGCGCGGCCAGGGTAAAACTCTGTAGCCGCGCGGCGGCCTCGAAGACCACCAGGGCGGTGAGGGGCGGCAAGCGTCGACGCAGTCTTTCCATAATCTTTTCTCATGGCAACCGGCAGTTTTAATCGATTGCAGGCGCGGCCCGGGATTTGCTTTGATCAACAAAAAACATAGCGCTGACTTCGACTGCCCAGGAAACCGTGACCTAACGTTGAGGAACAAGCCAATGCATCTGTATAGCCCAAAAGCTTATGCCAGGCTCGCCGCCTTGTTGCTGGCCGCCACCACCCTGATGGCCCACGCCGCCGACGCGCCCGCCCCCATACGCATCGGCTGGGTGAACTGGTCCGACACCGAAATCACCGCCAAGCTGGCCCAGACCGCCCTGGAAGACCACCTCAAGCAGCCGGTGAAGATGGTGCAGGCCGACATCGGCATCCAGTTCCAGGCCCTGGCCAACGGCAACATCGACCTGATCCCCATGGTGTGGCTGCCCAACACCCACAAGGACTACTGGGACAAGTACAAGGACCGCCTCGAAGACCTCGGCGTGCTGTACGAAGGCCGCATCGGCTGGGCGGTGCCCGACACCGTGCCGGCAAGCGAGGTGGCCAGCGTCGAGGACCTGAACAAGCCCGAGGTGCGGGCCAAGCTCGACGGCCGCATCCTCACCTCCGAGGCCGGCAACGGCCAGTACAAGCTGTCGCTCAAGGCCATCGACGCCTACCAGCTGACTGGCTACAAGCTGGTGGCCTCGTCCGAGACTGGCATGCTCACCGAGATGGACCGTGGCCTGCGCCGCGGCCAGTGGGCGGTGATCAACGCCTGGAACCCGCACTGGATGTTCTCCAAATGGAAGCTGCGCTACCTGGCCGAGCCCAAGGGCATCTTCGGTGGCGCCGAGCAGATCCACGCCGTGGCGCGCAAGGGCTTCAGCCAGCAGCACCCGCAGGTGGCGTACTTCTTCGCCCATTACACGATGCCCCTGGCCGAACTGCAGGGCCTGATGCTCAAGGCCCGTGACAGCGGCACCGACCGCGTGGTGGCCGACTATTACGCCGCCAACAAACCCCGTTTCGACGCCATGTTCGACCAGGCGGCGCAGACCGCCAGCAGCACCCAGCCCTGATCCCGCCGCCATCGATGAGGATGCCCCATGGCCAGCGCCAACGATCCGCTGTTGCAACCCTTTGCCCTCAAGCACCTGCACCTGCGCAACCGCGTGGTCAGCACCTCCCACGAGCCGGCCTATTCGGAAGACGGCATGCCGCGCCAGCGCTACCGCCTCTACCATGAGGAAAAGGCCAAGGGCGGCGTGGCCCTCACCATGATCGGAGGCTCGTCGATCGTCGCCGCCGACAGCCCACCGGCCTTTGGCAACCTGCACCTGTACAAGGACGAGGTGGTGCCATGGCTGGCGGAACTGGCCGACGGCGTGCACCAGCACGGCACCGCAGTAATGTGCCAGCTGTCGCACCTGGGCTGGCGCGCCAGCAACTTCACCGATGACTGGCTGCCGCTGATGTGGCCCCAGCGTGGCCGCGAGCACTCGCACCGCAGCTTCGCCAAGCAGATGGAGGACTTCGACATCGCCCGCATCGTGCGCCAGTACGCCGACGCCGCCGAGCGCTGCAAGGCCGCCGGCCTGGATGGCGTGGAGATCGAAGCCTACGGCCACCTGTTCGACGCCTTCTGGAGCCCCGACAACCGCCGCGACGACGGCTACGGCGGCGGCCTGGAAGGGCGCCTGCGCTTTCCCCTGGAGGTGCTGGCGGCCATGCGCAAGGCGGTCGGGCCGCAGTTCATCATCGGCGTGCGCATGGCTGTGGAGGAGGACATGCCCGGCGGCCTGGGCCAGGAAGAGGGCCTGACCATCGCCCGTACCCTGGCCGACCACGGCATGGACTTCATCAGCGTGATCAAGGGCCGCATCGACAGCGGCGAGGCCCTGGCGCGGGTCATCCCCGGCATGGGCACCCCGGCCGGCCCGCACCTGGAACTGGCCGGCGCCGTACGCCGCGCCGTGCCCGTGCCAGTGATGCACGCGGCGCGCATCAGCGACGTCGCCACTGCCCGCCACGCCCTGCGCGAAGGCCTGGTGGACCTGGTGGGCCTGACTCGCCCGCACATGGCCGACCCACACCTGCTGGCCAAGGTGGCCGCCGGCCAGGAAGAACGCATCCGCCCCTGCGTGGGCGCCAGCTACTGCATCGACCGCATCTACATTTCCGGTGAGGCCCACTGCATCCACAACCCGGCCACCGGCCGCGAGGCACGCATTCCCCAGGTCACGCCCCCCAGCACCACGCCCGGCCGCCACGTGGTAGTGGTTGGCGCCGGCCCCGCGGGCTTGGAAGCCGCGCGGGTGTGCGCCGAGCGCGGCCACCGCGTCAGCGTGCTGGAAGCCGGCGACCAGGCCGGCGGCCAGGTGCGCGTGGCCGCCATGCCGCTACGCCGCCGCGAGCTGATCGGCGTGGTCGACTGGCGCCTGGCCGAGTGCGAGCGGCTGGGCGTGAGCGTTCGCTATAACTGCTACGCCGAGGCCAGCGACGTGCTGGCCCTGGCCCCGGACGTGGTCGTCATCGCTACCGGCGGCGTGCCCGACTGTGAGTTCCTCGAGCAGGGCAACGAGCTGGTGCGCAGCAGCTGGGACGTGCTGACCGGCGACTTCAAGCCCCAGGGCGAGGTGCTGGTGTTCGACGGCAACGGAGCGCACCAGGCCCTGAGCTGCACCGAAGTACTGGCGCAGCAGCCCGGCGTGCACGTGCAGTTCGTCACTGGCGAAGCCATGCTCGGCCCGGACGTGGGCGGCCTGAACATGCCGGCCTACCTGAAGGTGTTCGTCGAGCACAACGTGCAGCAGACCTTCAGCCAGCGCCTGGTGGCCGTGCGCGCCGAAGGCGGCCGCCGCGTGGCGCGGTTGTGGTGCGAGGCCACGCGCCAGCACTACGAACGGGTGGTGGACCACGTGGTGGTGGAGCACGGCACCCTGCCGCTGGACGACCTGTACTTCGCCCTGAAAGCGCAGTCACGCAACCGTGGCGAGCTGGACCAGCAGGCGTTCATCGACGTGCGCGAGCAGGCGTTGGTGGCCAACGCTGATGGCCGCTTCCAGCTGTTCCGCATAGGCGATGCCGTGGCCAGCCGCGACATCCACGCTGCCATCTACGATGGCCTGCGGCTGTCGCTGGCGCTGTGATACCTGTGGCCGCTGCCTGGGGCAGCGGCCACACTAAGCGCATTTGCGGAACACATGCCATGAGCCGTGCTGCGCGTAGAAGTCTGTTTGATTTCATCTGTGTTGGTTTTATTTTGCTTATTACAGTGCAATTTGGATTTGATATTGTTGCTGAATGTCAATTGGTAAGTGGCACTTGTGTGAATGTTTGATAGCCGCACTAAGTAAGCTATCCAGTCAGGCATTGTAGGAAATGTCACCGCGTGCTGTAGGGTACCTCGTAAATCCCCCGCCATGGCTAGTAACTGTCTGCGCATTGGTCTACTGTTTTGTTCGCCGTTTCCCTTGAAAATACTGGCTTGGCCCGTATTGCGGGCGTGTGGCAGAGAGGCTGCGCTGATCATCGGTTTCGATGATTTTTGTTACGAAGAAACAGTGTCTGTGTCGGCAGGTTCTCCAATATAAGTACTGGCGGCGTCTGGCGCTAAAGCGCTTAGGTGGCGTAGGTAACAAGTTGTATCCCAGTGCGCACCGGTTGATTAATGGATGACCCCCACCTTGAAGAGGGAACTGAACCATGAAACATCCGGAAGTTATCGTGCCGGTCGCGTTCGAACACACGAGCACCGCGACCTGCACGCCAGGTTGGTACATCAAGAGCACCGAATACAACCCTGCCAGGGCCACGTTCGAGCCCTTGGTCAATGGTGAGGAGGCGTTTGGCGCTGTTCACTTGGCCATTGCCGAGGCTGTCCAGAGCATTGACATCATTTGCTGGGGTTTCCAGCCCTCCATGTATTTCATCAGGGATGGCCAGGCGCCCAGCATCGGTGAATTGCTGAAGACGAAAGCGGCGCAGGGTGTACGGGTACGGGTACTGGCCTGGGAAATGCCGCTCAACCTGGCAGGCGTTGGGGGCGAGGCCAACTTGCCCGGCAAGGGCAAGTTCAGGGTTGGCAGCCACGCCATGCAAAGTTCCACGCCTGCACAGTATGCAGAAGACCGGGCCTGGTTCGATGCTTATGCAATCGCCGATGGCCGCGCGATGCACGAAGTTGCGCGGGGTATTCCGGTGTTGGTCAGCCGCGGTTTCAGTCTGCGCGAGCGGCGGGAAATCTTCGCGGATGTCAAGAACAACAGCCTGGATGCTGATATCAGCAAAGGCACTCGGCTCGCGCATGCGGCAGCGCCGAGCCACCATCAAAAAAGCGTTATCGTTGATTTCGAGGTACCGGAAGTCGCGGTCGGGTTCGTCATGGGCCACAACATGCTCGACGAGTACTGGGACACTGAAAAGCACTCCGGGCTCAACCGTACCCCGGCAACCAAACCCGCGCCGAATCGTGGCGCGCGGGGAAATACCCCTAGGCAAGACATTTCCAGCCGAATCAGCGGCCCGGTATTGGCCGACCTGCACCATAACTTCGCCACGGCCTGGTTCAAGGAAACCGGCGAAGACCTGCTCGTCGCCCGCAATGCGGCGCAGATAAAACCCACACTCAAGTATCGGCATGGCGTTACCCGGCAAATGGCCCAGATGCTGGTGACCCAGCCCCAGAGAGACCCCGCGAGCCCCGACACGGAAAGCCGCAAGGAAATTCAGGAAGCCTACCTGCAGGCCGCCAACAACGCCGCGCAGTTTATCTACATCGAAAACCAGTACTTCCGCTGGCCGCCGTTGGCAGAGGTGATCAAGGCCGCAGCGGCCAACCAGGTGAGGGATGGGCGCAATCCGGATGAACACGGGGTTGTTCACCTTTTCGTTGTCACCAACGCCAGTGAAGAGGGCATAGGGCCGGGTGCGTTGAATACGCAGCGGATGCTCGAAAGCCTGGGGCGCGCAGACACCATTCCCAAGGTCACCCAACTGCGGCGCATCAAGGCAGCGCGGGACAACGCCCCACCCAAGCCAAGGCCGGACCTGCGCGACTCGATTGGCCAACGCGAACTCAAGGAATGGCAGGCCTCGCTGAACAAACAGGTCGAGGCAATAAAAGACCAAAAGTTGGAAATCGAGGAGATTCCTGGCCTGAAAGTTCACGTGTGTTCGCTGGTAGCGCCCGACACCCCGGAGGGCACGGAGTGGATGCCGGTGTATATCCATTCCAAGTTGATGATTGTTGATGATGCTTTCACGACGCATGGTTCGGCGAATGTGAATACTCGGAGCATGCAAGTTGATAGTGAATTGAATATTGCCCATGAGTGGGTAAGTGTGACTAAGGCGCTGCGGCGGAGGTTGTGGGGGATGCATACGGGGATGGAGGGGGCGCAGGATGATGCGGGCGAAGCGTTTAAGAGTTGGGGAGAGATAATTCGTAAAAATAAAGATTTATTGCGTGAAAAAAAGACGCCTTATGCGCCGTTGGTAGAGTTCTTTTATGAGAAAGAAACGCTTGTGGATTTGGACTAATGCGTAGATTGCTTTTGTTTTTGGCTTTGGGGCTGGCGGCCTGTCATCAAAACCCCATTGCCTATAATGTAGAGGATGTTTCTGTGAGCCCGATTTCTGAGTTAGAGGCTGGATTGAAATTTAATTGTGCTCATGAAGCTATTCCCGCGCCATCCGATGAGGCTGATCTGGTTTTTAAATATGCCCGTTGGTTGCAGAAAAATAATGAGCTAAAACGAGAGTCCGCAAAGAATGTGGAGATCGAGCGCCTTTATCGGATTGCCGCAGAAAGCGGTCATTATAAGGCCAAGATTAATTTGCAAAATGGCGCCATGCGTCGTCAATTCAAGTTGAAAGGTGAAGAGTACCAGCGGTTCAGTCAGGAGCTTATCGATGCAGATGTTGCGACGGGTTACTATTTTGTAGCACGCTTCGTCAAGCATGGTGCGTTCGGGCTCAGGGAAGATCCTGAAATGGCGCAGCGCTATTATCGCAAGGCTGCGGATAAGGGCAGTGCCCAAGCCCAACAATATATAGCTGACCTGCTCGCACCCATAGACATCGCGCCGGAGATTGCCCGGCAACTGCGCCGCTGCGCTGCGGAACAAGGTAACGGTGACGCAGCCGTGGATTTGGCAATTAATTTTGCTACAAATGGGCATTACGAGAAGGCTGTTGAAGTATTTCAATTGGGTGTGGCTGCTGGGAGTCCTGTTGCAGCGTCATTTTTGGAGAAGGGATTCAAAGGTCCCCCTCCCGAAAATAAGCTTTATTTTCTAGGCCTTGAGAAAGACGTGGAACGGGCCGCTCGTTACAAAGAAATAGGCGCGCGCCTCAGTGGCTTCTCCTATGCCGGGAGTGTCAGAAATTTTGTGTTCGGGCATAACATGAGTAAGAGGTGCATGCATGCCAACCAAAAAGAAAACCCCGCTCCGCGAGCTACCAAAAATCCCGAAAGAGCTGCTGGAGCAGTTCGTTGACGGGCCAATGACGGCCGAAGCTATCGAGGATGCCTCTGCGGCGTTCAAGAAGGCCCTGATTGAACGAGCTTTGAGTGCCGAACTCGGCCATCACTTGGGCTATCCGCCGGGCGCGCAGCGCCCAGAGGATGAAACCAATCACCGTAACGGCAAAACCGGCAAGACGGTCTTGACCGGTGATGGGCCCATCCGACTGGAAATCCCGCGCGACCGGGACGGCACTTTCGCCCCCATTCTGATTCCCAAGCACGAGCGCCGTTACACCGGTTTCGACGACAAGATCATCGCCATGTATGCCCGTGGCATGACGGTCAGGGAAATCCGTGCGTTTCTCTCCGAGCAATACGGCACGGACGTTTCGCCTGACTTCATCAGCTCGGTAACCGACGAGGTGATGGCTGAGATCGGTGCGTGGCAACAGCGGCCCCTGGAGCCTATGTACCCGGTTATTTTCTTCGATGCGCTGCGGGTCAAAATCCGCGAAGAAGGACTGGTTCGCAACAAGGCGGTCTACCTTGCGCTGGGTGTTTTGCCTGACGGAACCCGCGATATCCTGGGTATCTGGATCGAGACGACCGAGGGCGCCAAGTTCTGGATGAAGGTCTTCAACGACCTCAAGACGCGGGGCGTGGAAGATGTGCTGATCGCCGTCACCGACGGGCTCAAGGGCATGCCAGAAGCGCTGGCGGCGGTTTATCCGCAGACGACGCTGCAGACCTGCATCGTCCACTTGATCCGCAACAGCCTGGATTACGTGGCCTGGGACAAGCGACGCGAGTTGACCAAGGCGCTCAAACCCATCTACCAGGCGCTGAACGCCGAGGTAGCTGAGCAGGCGCTGAACGACTTTGAAGCCGGCCCTTGGGGCAAGCAACACCCCACCGTGGTTGCAGCCTGGCGGCGGGCGTGGGACCGGGTCATCCCGTTCTTCGTGTTCCCACCAGCCATACGGAAGGTGATCTACACCACCAACGCCATCGAGAGCATAAACTCCCAGCTGCGCAAGATTATCAAGACACGAAGCCACTTCCCTACGGACGAGGCGGCGACGAAGCTTATCTGGCTGGGATTGCGAAATATCACGGCAAACTGGGGCAATGCGGCTCAGGATTGGAAGAGTGCGATGAATCAATTCGCGATTCTGTACGGTGATCGGTTTATCAGGCCGACCTGGTAAGAGCACGGCCTGCCTGACGGCAGGCCGTTACCGGCTCGTACACAAAATATCTGACAGTCCCCCTATGCCCATCCCACAGTCCCTGATGTCAACGAAATTGTCCCCCTGCCGCCCGCAGAACTCCCCGAGTGGGATGGCAAACTTCAGTGGGTCAAGGACCGCAAGGCCAACATCCCGCCACCCAAGCCTAGCGAAGAACTGATCCTGCGCCTGGCCAACGCCAAAAAGCTCGACCCGGCCACCGGCAAGCCACTCCCCAGTTCCCCCGACTTCACCCAGGCTAACTTCCCGCAGCAAATCTGCTACCCCGGCGAAGCCTGCCCACAGGCCGGACACTGGAAAGTCATTTGGCCGTCGCTGCGCAACGTCAGGCCGAAAGAGGTGATTCGCTACTTCAATGAAGGCGATATTTTTCCGCTGCAAACGGTGGAACGCTACCACCTGCGCCCGTGGCCGCTGCGTGACAAGACCACATTCCGCGAAGAGGCGGTTGAGTGGGGGCTAATTGGATGAGCCACACCGTGAGCATCACCTGACCAATCGCCGCTGTCATACAAGGCCTCGCGGGCAGATCAGATCCCGCTGACCTGGCATTTGCGCACGGAACTGGGCGTGGGGCCGGTAGCGATGTTAAAGCTTCTCGGCTTCAGTTTGCCGCGCGCCAGGTGTCAACGACAGGCACGGTTAAAAAAAGACCGCTTCGCCGCACCCGCGATAGCAAAACTGTAACAATTAGTTGATAGGATCCAAGCCCCTTTTTTCAGCGGAACAATGGACTGATGCGTCGTGTGGTGTTCAATCAAAAAGGTGGCGTTGGCAAGTCGAGCATCGCCTGCAATCTCGCCGCGGTCAGTGCCGCCGAGGGCTACAAGACGCTGCTGGTGGACCTGGACCCCCAGGCCAACTCCACGCATTACCTGACCGGGTGCGTGGGCGAGGCGATTCCCATGGGGATCGCCGATTTCTTCAAGCACACCCTGTACCCGGGCGGGTCGGGCAAGAAGTACAAGGTGGCGATCACGCCGACGCGCTATGACAACCTCGACGTGATCACGGCTTCGCCCGAGCTGGCCGACCTGCAGGCCAAGCTGGAGGCCAAGTTCAAGATCAACAAGCTGCGCAAGCTGCTGGTGGACTTGTCCGAGGACTACGAGCGCATCTACATCGACACGCCGCCGGCGCTGAACTTCTACACCTTCAGCGCGCTGATCGCCGCGCAGCGGGTGTTGATTCCGTTCGACTGCGACCTGTTCTCGCGCCAGGCGCTGTACAACGTGGTGGCCCAGGTGGCTGAACTGCGCGCCGACCACAACGAGACGCTGGTGGTGGAGGGCGTGGTGGTGAACCAGTTCGAGAGCCGCACCAGCCTGCACCAGACGCTGGTGGACGAGCTGATTCAGGAAGGCCTGCCGATGCTGCCGGTGTACCTGAGCAGCACGGTGAAAATGCGCGAGTCCCACGAGGCCGGCGTGCCGATGATTCACCTGGCACCGCGGCACAAGTTGGCGGTGCAGTTCCAGGAGTTGTTGGCGACGCTGGAGCGTGCGGCCTGACATTGGCCTGGCCGCGGCTTCAGTGACGCCGCCTGGCGGCAGCTGCTACGGGGTGATGGGCGCGCATTTGAGCAGCGCGCCGCTGCGCAGCTGCTCGGTCACGCTGACGATGTCGGCGTAGAACGCCCGGTCCTGCTCGGCCACCGGCACCACGCTGCGCACCAGGTCGTACACCGCGCGGGTGGCGCTGGCGGCCTTGTCCACGGCGTGGAAGTCCAGGGCCTGGCAGCCGACCAACACCTCGATGGCCAGCACCGACTCCAGTTTCTGCGACACCTTGTAGGCCTTCATCGCCGCGTTGTAGGCGAAGCTGACCGGGTCTTCCTGGTTGCCGCAGGTGGACACGCTGTCCACCGACGCCGGGTGCGACAGCACTTTCATTTCCCCCAGCAGGCCGGCGGCGGTGTACTGGATGATCATGTAGCCGCTGTTGAGCCCCGGCTGGCGCACCAGGAAGGCGGGCATTTCGCTGAAGTGCGAGTTGACCATGCGGTCGGTGCGCCGCTCGGAGAATTTGGCCAGGTTGGTCATGGCCACGCACAGGGTGTCGGTGGCCATGCCCACGTAGGAACCGTCGAAGTTGGCGCCGGAAATGGCCACGCCGTCGCCGTTGCCGGTGGGGTAGATCACCGGGTTGTCACCGCTGGAGCACAGCTCGGCCTCCAGGGCCTGGCGGGCGAACTCGATGAACTGCTTCACGGCGCCGTGCACCTGGGGGATGGCGCGCAGGCTGTAGAAGTCCTGCAGGCGGTGGTCGATGTTGTCGGCAGCCAGTTGGCTGTCGGCCAGCAGCGCGCAGAGGGTGCGCGCAGTCTGCGCCTGCAACGGGTGGGCCTTGACCGAGTGGTAGCGCGGGTCATAGGCGCGCACGGTGCCGCGCAGGGCTTCCACCGACAGCGCTGCGGCCAGGTCGGCGACGCGCGCAGCCTGGGTGGCGTTGTACAGCGCCAGCAGGCCCAGGGCGGTGACCGAGGTGGTGCCGTTGAGCATCGCCAGGCCTTCCTTGGTGTGCAGCTGCGTGGGGCGCAGGCCCACCTGGCGCAGGGCCTCGCCGCCATCCAGCCAGTCACCATCGGCCACCCGCGCGCGGCCTTCGCCCAGCAGCACCAAAGCGATGTGGCCTTCCACGGCCAGGTAGCCCACTGACCCTTCGCCGGGGGCGAACGGCATCACGTCGTGGTTGAGCACGCCGGCAATCAGCTCCAGCAGTTCCAGGCGCACGCCGGAAAAGCCCTTGCCCAGGCTGACCAGCATCATCAGCGCCACGGCGCGCACCTGCTCGCGGTTCAACGGCTCGCCCACGGCCACGGCGTGGGAGCGGACGATGTTGGTCTGCAGGGCGCGGGCGTCCTCGGGGGCGATGACGTGGCGCACGTTGTCGCCGAAACCGGTGGTCACGCCGTAGACCAGGCGGTTCTCTTCAAGGAAGCGGTGCACCAGCTGGCACGAGGCGTTGACGCGCGCCTTGTAGGCATCGCTGAACGCCACCGTGGCGCCATGGCGGGCCACGGCGACGAAGGCGTCGAGGCTGAGGTCGGTGTCGCCCAGCACCACGTGCTGGATTGAGTCGGGATAGCGGTTCATCAGTCACTCCACCTGGCAAATGGCCCCCGTCGTGGGGGATGGGAATAGCCTTCGGGGCGGAACCAGTGAAGATAAGATGGCTAAAGCTGCGCTGTTGTTTAGAATACCTAAACTATTGAAGGAGGCGCCGATGACGCCATTGCCACCCTTGCGGGCCATGGAGATATTCGAAGCGGTGGGCCACTGCGGCGGCATCACCCAGGCAGCGCGGCGCCTGGGGATTTCCACCGGCGCGGTCAGCCAGCAGATGAAGCTGCTGGAGCAGGCGCTGGGCATCAGCCTGACGGTAAAAGTCGGGCAGCGCCTGCAACTGAGCCCCAACGGCCAGCGCTTTCATGCGCGTTGCAGCGCGGCGTTCGAGACCCTGCGCCTGGGCGTCGACGAGGCCCACCGCGCGCGCGACCCGCACAGCCTGTCCATCAGTGGGCTGCCGTCGCTGCTGGCGAAGTGGCTGGCGCCGTTGATGCCGGAATGGGAGCAGCAGCACCCAGGGGTAAGCGTGTACCTGGACAGCACCCTGAACGAGGACCTGCTGGCCGACGGCGTGGATTTTCGCATTGGTTATGGCGACAGCCCACAGCCCGGCGAGCATGCCGCGGTGCTGTTCCACGACTGCGTGGTGCCGGTGTGCGCGGCCAGCCTGTGCGGCTCCTGCGCGACGCCGGCGGCGCTGGTGCAGCTGCCGTTGATCCGGGTCGACTCACGGCCCAAGTTCGACTCGCCGCCGTCCTGGGAGAGCTGGTTCGCCAGCGCCGGCGTGGCCGTCGAGCAGCGGTTGCGGCAACCACGCACCTATTCCTCCACCAGCCTGGCCATCGACGCGGCGCTGCTGGGGCAGGGGGTGGTGCTGGCGCCTTATGCCATGGTCAGCGGGCTGCTGGCATCCGGGCAATTGCTGATGCCCTACGCCCATGCGCTGCCCTTGGCAGCGGCGTATCAGCTGCGCTGGAGCAGCGATGCCTTCAATAAGCCCCAGTGCCGCAGCTTCCACCGCTGGCTGGTGGCCAAGGGCAAGGCCCAACAGGCACCCCACATCCCGTAGCAGCGGCCGCTTTTGTGGGAGCTGGCTTGCCAGCGAGCTTTTCGGGCCTCAACAGCTCGCTGGCAAGCCAGCTCCCACGGTGTTTCAATGGGATTCGTTGTCAGCTGCGCGCCAGCGGCCAGCCGTCGATGCGCTTGCTGCGCGGCGTGGCATAGGTGCGCACCTTGGAGGTGCTCAGCCCCAGCCGCACCAGGGATTCGGCCAGGGTCACGGCGGCGGTCACGCCGTCCACCACCGGCACGCCGGTGGCTTCGCGAATCAACTCATCCAGCCCGGCCATGCCGCCGCAGCCCAGGCAGATCACCTCGGCCTTGTCGTCGCGCACCGCCTGTTCGGCCTGGGCGACGATGGCGGCCACCGCGCGGGCCGGGTCTTCTTCCAGCTCCAGCACCGCCAGGCCGCTGGCGCGCACCGAGGCGCAGCGCTGGTACAGGCCGGCCAGGCGCAGGCGGTCCTGGATCAGCGGCACGGTGCGGTCCAGGGTGGTGACTACCGAGTAGGCGTGGCCCAGCAGCATGGCCAGGCTGGCGGCGGCTTCGGTGATGTCCACCACCGGCACGTTCAGCAGCTCCTGCAGGCCCTCGCGGCCGTGCTCGCCGTAGCCGGCCTGGATGACCGCGTCGAACGGTTGGTCGTAGCGCATCACCGCGTCCATCACGCCGATGGCGGCCATGTAGCTTTCGAAGTTGCCTTCCACCGACTCGGCGCCGAAGCGCGGCGTCAGGCCGACGATTTCGGTGCCCGGTGCGGCCACGCTGCGCGCCTGCTCGGCGATGGTGGCGGTGATGGATTCAGTGGTGTTGACGTTGACGACAAGGATACGCATGGAGGACCTCATTGGCAGGAATCAGTGGCTGGCGTTGTCGACGGCGATGCACTCGCCGCTGACGTCGGCGAACGTCTGGTGACGGTCGCTGATCAGCAGGTAGACGGCCGCGGCAATGGCAGCGCCGAACAGCCAGGAGAACGCCGACACGGTGGCGAACGCCGGCACCAGCGCCAGCACGATGGCGATGATCGCGGCCGGCAGCACCGCGGCCACGGCGCGTGGGTTGATGCCGCGGCGGTAATGGTAGGCGCCGTCGCTGGCCTCGGTGTACAGCTGCGGCACGTTGACCTTGCCGCGGCGCAGCAGCCAGTAGTCGGCGCTGATGATGCCGTACAGCGGGCCCAGCAGGGCACCCAGGCCGGCCAGGAAGTACTGGATCACCACCGGGCTGTTGTACAGGTTCCACGGCAGGATCAGCACCGCCACCGCGGCGCTGATCATGCCGGCGCGGCGGAAGGTCAGCAGGCGTGGCGCCAGGTTGCTGAGCACGAAGGCCGGGGCGACGAAGTTGGCCATGATGTTCACCGCCACGGTGACGATCAGTAGCGCCAGGCAGCCCAGCACCAGAAACGCGGTGTGGGGGATGGCCTGGATGATCTGCGTGGGGTTCTCGATGGTCTGGCCGTCGATGGAGAACTGCGCGCCGCAGAGCAGCACCGTCACCACGGCGAAGGCGAGGATGTTCACTGGCAGGCCCCAGAAGTTGCCCACGCGGATGCAGCGCCGCGACGGCGCCGAGCGGGCGAAGTCGCAGAAATTGAGGATCAGCGTGCCGTAGATCGCCAGCCACAACGCGCCCCCGGCGAAGATGCCGCGCCACATGGCGGCGCCTTGCAGCGGCTCGCGAATGGCCCAGCTGATGTGGCCGCCCACGCGGCTGTACATCCACGCCGCCAGCGCGGTCATGGTCAGCAGGATCACCGGCCCGGCGAACGCTTCGTAGCGGCGCACGGTTTCCATGCCGTAGGCGAGGATCACCAGCTGCACCAGCCAGATGCTGATGAAGCAGCCCCAGCCCAGGCTCGACAGGCCCAGCAGCAGGTTGTGGTCGTAGGCGGCCAGGCTCGGTGCCAGGGCCGTGGCCAGCACCTTGAGCACCACCGAGGCCAGGTAGGTCTGAATGCCGAACCAGGCGATGGCGATGACCGCGCGCACCAGCGCCGGCAGCTGCGCGCCATGAATGCCGAAGCTGATGCGGCTGATGACCGGGAACGGCACCCCGGTCTTCTGGCCCATGTAGCCGGACAGGTTCATGAAGCCATACACCAGCGCCGCACCGATCAGCAGCGACAGCAGAATCTGCCAGCCGCCCAGGCCCATGGCGTACAGGCCCATGGCGAAGGAGTAGTTGGCGATGTTGTGCACGTCGTTGGCCCACAGCGAGAAGATGCTGTAGCCACCCCAGCGCCGGCCTTCCTGGCGGGTGGGGGCCAGGTCACGGTTGTGCAGGCGCGGGCTGAGGGCCGGCACCTCATGGTCACGCAGGTGTGCGGGGGCTAATTCGGCTAGGGAGGACTCGGCAGGGCTGTTCAGCTGCATCGGTAGGGCTCCACGTTATTGTATTTATGTATACAAGTTGGTGGTTTCGGTAAGCCATTTTTGTGCCAGTTGTGTGAACTGTTTTTTCGATGGTCTTGTTCGTAGCGCCACAGAGGGTTGATTTGCAAGGAAACATAGAGGTTTGGTGGGAACAGCAGTCAGGGAAATCATGCCCAAGCGGTCAAGAAAGTATTGTATACAATCATGTTACCCATGGTGACAGGGTGGCTGTCCACGACCGCTGCGCCCCTGATCAGGGCGGCGCTTCCCCATTTTGGGGCGATTGGTAACCGCACCGGCCTGTAGCAGCGGCCGCAGGCCGCGTCCTGGCCCCCCCCCCCGACTAAACCTTCCGTGCACCGTGTAGTCAGTCTTTCTATAGGCCCACCCGCGGGCCCTGCAGGAGGTCAACCATGGCTAGAGCCATCTGGAAAGGCGCCATCAGCTTCGGCCTGGTGCACATCCCCGTGGCGCTGACCACGGCCGTGTCCAGCGAGCGCATCGATTTCGACTGGCTGGACAAGCGCAGCATGGACCCGGTGGGCTACAAGCGCATCAACAAGGTCACCGGCAAGGACATCGACAAGGACAACATCGTCAAGGGCGTGGAATACGAGAAAGGCCGCTACGTGGTGATCAGCGAGGAGGAGATCCGCAAGGCGCGCCCGGAAGCCACCCAGACCATCGATATCTTCTCGTTCGTGACCGCCGGCGAAATCCCCCTGCAGGCCTTCGAGACCCCGTACTACCTGGCCCCGGACAAGCGCGGCGGCAAGGTCTACGCGCTGCTGCGCCAGACCCTGGACAGCACTGGCAAGGTGGCCCTGGCGCGGGTGGTGCTGCACACCCAGCAGCACCTGGCGCTGATCCGCCCGCTGGAGGACGCGCTGGTGATGATCACCCTGCGCTGGCCGAGCCAGGTGCGTGGGCTGGAAGGGCTGGAGCTGGACAGCAGTGTCACCGAGGCGAAGATCGACAAGCGTGAACTGCAGATGGCCAAGCGCCTAGTGGAGGACATGAGTGGCAGTTGGACGCCCGAGGAGTACCAGGACGACTTCAAGCAGACCATCATGGACCTGGTGGAAGAGAAGGCCAGCAAGGGCAAGATCGCCACCGTGACCTCGGTGGACGAACAGGGCGAGCAGAAAGGCGCGGACATCCTCGACCTGACCGACCTGCTCAAGCGCAGCCTGGCCGGAAAAAAACCGGCGCCCAAACGCGCCAGCAAAAAAGCCTCCTGATAGCTACGTCCGACATTACATCGGGTCGCCTGCATCGCGACTTAAGTCGGCTCCTACGCCGTCCGTGGTAGGAGCCGACTTTAGTCGCGATGCAGGCGACGCGGTTGCCAGTGAAAATCGGCGGGAAGTTCGCCGGGGGTGGTTTGCAGGTTCTTGTCCAGTTTCAGCAGCGCCAGCAAGCGCCGCGCGTCGTAGGGCGCGCGCACCTTGATGTCGTTGTCGAAGTAGCAGAACACCTCCCGCACGCTGGCCTTGGGCGGCGCAACGCGCGTGTCGATCAGCTCGGCATCCCCAGGCTGCGCGCCGCGCTTCCAGGCCATGATGCGCTTGCGCCACTGCTCCAGCGCCGCGTCCGAATAACCGCTGGCGTAGAGCTTCTTGTCACCGTGCAGGCGCAGGTAAATGAAGTCGCTGGTCACGTCCTGCACCCGCGGCCATTTACGCGCCGCGTCGGCCACCACCAAGGCCACGTCGTGTTTACGCAGCAGGGCGACGAAGGCGGGGTCGACGAAGCTCTCGTGGCGAATCTCGATGGCGTGGCGCAGGCGTTGTTGCGGGTTACCGTCCAGGTACCCCGGGCGTTGCAGGCGTTCGGCGCAGTGGCGGGCCTGGTCGAGCAACTGTTTGCCGGTGCGCGGCAGCTGCGCCATGAAGGCGTCGAACAGCCCGGCGTCGAAACGCAGGTTGGGCGGGAACTGCCACAGCATCGGCCCCAGCCGGTCGCCCAGCGACAACGGCCCGGACGCGAAGAAATTGGCCAGGGCCTCGTCGATGTCGTGCAGGCGTCTGGTGTGGGTGATGTAGCGCGGGCCCTTGACGCTGAACAGGAAACCCTCTGGCGTCTCGGCGGCCCATTGGGCGAAGCGTTCGGGCCGTTGCAGGGCGTAGAAGGTGCCGTTGATCTCGATGCTGCTGACGGCGCGGGAGGCGAAGTGCAGCTCGTCCTTCTGCTTCAGGCCTTCGGCGTAGAAGTCGCCGCGCCACGGGGTGTAGCGCCAGCCGGAGATGCCGATGTGCACCGTAGCCCTGGCCATCAGTGCACGCCCAGGCGCTTGCGCAAGGCCGCGGTGATCGACTGTTTGGTGCTGGCGTAGTCGGCCCAGGGGTCATCAAGGTCGGCCAGGCGCTCGGCCAGGTTGAACAGGGTCCACTGGTTGGCACCCTTGAGCTCGGTGAGCTCGTCGCGATGGATCGGCACCGACACCGGCAGGCCTTCGCGGGCGCGCACCGAGTAGGCGCAGGCGGTGGTGGCGCCACGGGTGTTGCGCAGGTAGTCGATGAAGATCCGCCCCACGCGGTTCTTCGGCCCCGACACGGCGGTGAGGCGGTCGGGCAGCAGGTCGGCCAGGTGCTTGACGATGGCGTGGCTGAAGTCCTTGACCTCGTCCCAGCTGGCACGGCGGGTCAGCGGCACCACAATGTGCATGCCCTTGCCGCCACTGGTCTTGAGGAAGGCGGCCAGGCCCAGTTCGTCTAGCAGGGTCAGGGTCAGCTGGGTGGCTTCGAGCATGCTTTTCCACGGCAGCGCCGGGTCCGGGTCAAGGTCGAGGATGAAACGGTCGGGTTTGTCGTAGTTCGTGCGGGTGGTGTTCCAGGTGTGCAGCTCCAGGGTGTTCATCTGCACCGCACCCAGCAGCGCGTCGGCGCGGTTGATGATGATCACCGACTGCCCGGCGGCCTCATCGCTGACCAGGCCGGGGATGTCCAGGTGCCCGGCGTTCTTCTGGAAGAACAGCTCGCCAGCCAGGCCTTCCGGGGCGCGTACCAGGGCCACGGGGCGGTCCTTGAGGTGCGGCTCGATCCACGGCGCCACCTGGGCGTAGTACTCGGCGAGGTCGCGCTTGGTGGCGCCGCTGCTGGCGTCGATGACGCGGTCGGGGTGGGTCAGGCGCAGGGTATCGCGGCTGGAGGAGGTGCGGGTTTTAACCTTGGCGGCTGTCACGGGTTTCTCCTGGGCAATAGCCTTGGCCGGCTTGTCGTCGCGCAGGCCATGGAACACCGAGTGGCGCACCACGCCGTCGCGGGTCATCTGCGCGTAGGCGACCTCGGCCAGCAGCTGCGGCTTGAGCCAGTGCACGTCGCGGGCTTGGCCGCCGGTGGGGGCGTTGCTGACCTGCGGCTTGCCGGTGGCCAGCGGCTTCAGGCGCTGGAGGATGCTGGCCAGGGTGGCGGCGTTGAAGCCGGTGCCGACCTTGCCGGCGTAGCGCAGCGCGCCGCTGTCGGCGTCATGCAGGCCCAGCAGCAGCGCGCCGAAACCGCTGCGGCTGCCCTTGGGGTCGGTGTAGCCGACGATCACGAACTCCTGGCGCTGCTTGCACTTGAGCTTGATCCAGTCGCTGCTGCGCTTGCCGCTGTAGAGGCTGCCCAGGCGCTTGCCGATCAGGCCTTCCATGTCCATCTGGCAGGCGCTGGCCAGCAGGGAATCGACCGGTTGGTCGAAACCCTCGGAGTAGCGCAGTTGCGGCGCATCGTTGTGCTCCAGCACGGCGGCCAGGGCGGCGCGGCGCTCCTGCAGCGGGCACTGGCGCAGGTCGTGGCCGTTGAGGTAGGGCAGGTCGAACAGGTAATAGACGATGGCCTCGTCGCTGCCGTCGTCGAAGGCGTTCTGCAGGGCCTGGAAGTCGGACACGCCGTCGGCGTTGGCCACCACCATCTCGCCGTCCAGCCAGGCGGACTCAAGGCCCAGGGCGGCCAGGGCCTTGGCCTGGCTGGGCATCTTCGCGGTCCAGTCCTTGCCGTTGCGGGTGAACAGGGTGACCTTGGCGCCGTCGATGCGCGCCATCACCCGGTAGCCGTCGAACTTGATTTCGTACAGCCAGTCGCCGCTGGGCGGTGACTCGATCAGCGTCGCCAGCTGCGGGGTGAGGGTGGCGGGCAGGGCGGCCTTGGGCGCATGGCTCAGCGCAGCCTTGGGTTTTTTTGCCGGCTTGGCTGGTTTCCTGGCCGCCTTGGGAATCAGCGTGCGGTCGCTGAGCACGCTGTCGGGGGCGGCCTGGACGATGTCGAATTCGGCTTCCGGGCGGGCCTCGGCGTCCGCCGACTTGATCAGCAGCCACTGTTCTTTCTTGCCGGCCAGGTGGGTGCGAAACAGGTTCCAGATGCCCGACAGCTTCTCGCCCTGCAAACGGAAGCGCAGCTTGCCCTTGTCATAGCTTTGCTGCGGGTCGCCCTCGGGAATCCATACGCCACGGTCCCACACGATCACGTCGCCGGCGCCGTAGTGCCCTTCGGGGATATGCCCTTCGAAACTGGCGTAGTCCAGCGGGTGGTCTTCCACATGCACCGCCAGGCGCCGCACCTTCGGGTCCAGCGACGGGCCCTTGGGCAGCGCCCAGCTTTTCAGGGTGCCGTCCAGTTCCAGGCGGAAGTCGTAGTGCAGGTGGCTGGCGTCGTGCTTCTGGATGCAGAACTGCAGCGCATGGCCCTTGCTGCGCCGGGTGGCCTTGCCGCTGGGCTCGGGGGTGGCGTCGAAATTGCGCTTTTGCTGGTAGTGTTCGAGCGGTCTAGCGGCCATGGCAGGGGCTCCGGAACGTGCGGGTGTCTACAAGGTGGGAGGGGGCGGGTGGGGGAGAGTTCAACGGGGGGGACGGGGGGCAGCAGATTGCCGCTGCCTGGCTTTTGGAGGAGCGGCTTTCTGCTGGGGGAATTACTTGCTGGCAACGGCGAAGGAGAACACGCCGGAGGAAATAAGGAACGTGCTATCGCTTGAGCTTCCAATGTTGGTCAGGCGCCCGCGTACAGTTGTATCTGCGACGTACTGGGTTACCTCGATGGTGCCAGTGGTGAAAGGGAGTACAAGGCCGGTTTTGATGTTACGCAAACTACCGCCTGTATATCCATCGTGGGCTATTTCGTAGTGGCCTGTGGCCTTGGGGAACGTGAATGAAATCGACCATTCCGGATCAATTCCGGGCCCTCCCAGGTAGGTCTCGCCATTGACCCAGTTGAATACATCGAAATCGGCAGATCTTGCGGAAGTGAAGTCGAGGTGCCGGGATGTACCAGCAAGGGAATAGTCAATGGTGATGTTGCCGTAAATAGGAAAAGCTACGGTAGTTTTAGTTGTCATGGGGCACCTGATGATCCGATGGGTTGGCTGTAAGCCGAGCTTTGTTGGGCTCAGTTGGTTCATGGTCACGCCGTGGCAATTTCCCCACAACTGACAGAAATGACAGTTGCCGTGGTTGGTTTTTTTAACATTCAAGTGCATGGCAAATGCCGTTCAAAGGAACGTTTGACCTGCGTGGTGCTCGAAATGCCTGGGTTGCCCGTGACGCGGCCTGGCGGCCGCTGCTACAAAAACCTGTAGCAGCTGCCGGAGGCTGCGTCCGGGCACATTGCCTATCCTGGGAGCCCCCCATGAAAGCCCTGAAAATCGCCACCTTCAACATCAACGGCCTGCGCGCGCGGCTGCCCAACTTGCTGCACTGGCTGGAACGCGAACGCCCGGATATTGCCTGCCTGCAGGAGCTGAAAGCCACGGATGCACAGTTCCCCGCCGCCGATTTCGAAGCCATCGGCTACGGCTGTCTGCACCACGGCCAGCCGTCGTGGAACGGCGTGGCCATCCTCGCCCGCGATGCCGAGCCGCTGGAATCACGCCGTGGCTTGCCGGGGGACGCCAGCGACAGCCAGAGCCGCTACCTGGAGGCGGCGGTGCACGGGGTGCTGGTGGGTTGCTTGTACCTGCCCAACGGCAACCCGCAGCCGGGGCCGAAGTTTGCCTACAAGCTGGCGTGGTTCGAACGCCTGATCGCCCACGCCGCGCAGTTGCAGGGCAGCGAGCACCCGGTGGTGCTGGCCGGGGATTACAACGTGGTGCCCACCGATTCCGACATCTACAACCCCAAGTCGTGGCTCAAGGATGCCTTGCTGCAGCCCGAGAGCCGCGCCTGTTTCGAGCGGCTGCTGGCCCAGGGCTGGACCGATGCGCTGCGGCACCTGTACCCGGAGGAGCGGGTGTATACGTTCTGGGATTACTTCCGCCAACACTGGCCACGCAACTGCGGGTTGCGCATTGACCACCTGCTGCTGAACCCGGCGATGGCGCCTTACCTGAAGAATGCGGGGGTGGATGCCTGGGTGCGCAATGAGGAGCACGCCAGCGACCATGCGCCGACGTGGATCGAGTTGGGCACCCGCAAGCGGCGTTGAGGCGGGACGTCCCCGTAGGAGCCGACCTTGGTCGCGATGCAGGCGACGCGGTTTTCCAGGGTCGGCCTCATCGCGCGCAAGTGCGGCTCCTACGGGGGCGTCCCGGAATCGCCTCCAGCAACTCCCGGGTATAGGCATGCGCCGGCCTGTGCAGCACCTTGCTCGCCGGCCCTTGTTCCACCACCAGCCCCTGGCGCAGCACCACCACCTCATGGGCCAGGCTCTGCACCACCGCCAGGTCGTGGGACACCAGCACGTAGGCCACGCCCAACTCCGCCTGCAGGCTGCGCAGCAGGTCGAGGATCTGCGCCTGCACCGACACGTCCAGCGCCGACACCGGCTCGTCCAGCAGCAACAGGTCGGGTTTCAGTGCCAGCGCCCGGGCAATCGCCACGCGCTGGCGCTGGCCGCCGGACAGCTCGCGCGGCAGGCGGTCGAGGAAGCTTGCGGGCAATTGCACCTGCTCCATCAGTTGCCGCGCCGCCTGGTGCAGCGCCGCCTTGTCGCGCACGCCGAAGGACAGCAGCGGCTCCACCACGCTTTCGTAGATCGTGAACCGCGGGTTCAGCGAGGCGAAGGGGTTCTGCTGCACCAGCTGGATGCGCTGGCGCAGCGGCCGGAACTGCTGCCAGGTCAGGTCGGTCACGTCCTGGCCGGCGAAGCGCACCCGGCCCTCGCTGGGCGGCTCCAGGCCCAGGGCGATGCGCAGGCTGGTGCTTTTGCCCGACCCCGATTCGCCGACGATGGCCAGGGTCTGCCCCGGGTACAGGTCCAGGCTCAGGCCCTTCAATGCCTGGAACGGCTGGCCCTGGCCACCGGGCCGGTAGTGCTTGCCCACGCCGTGCAGGCTCAGCAGCGGCGCGGCGGTGGGCGCCGGCAGCGGCAGTGGCTGCTGGCCCTGGCCGAACGCCGGGGCGGCGGCCAGCAGGTCGCGGGTGTAGGGCTGGCTGGGCGCCGACAGCACCTGCCGCGCCGGGCCTTGCTCCACCAGCGCGCCGTCCTTCATCACCAGCACCCGGTCGGCGCGGTCGGCGGCCACGCCCAGGTCGTGGGTGATGATGATCAGCGAGATGCCGCGGTCCTGCACCAGCTGCTCCAGGTGGTCGAGGATGCGCCGCTGCACGGTCACGTCCAGGGCGCTGGTGGGTTCGTCGGCGATGATCACCCTGGGGTTGCCGGCCAGGGCGATGGCAATCAGCACGCGCTGGCGCATGCCGCCTGACAGCTCATGGGGGTACTGGCGGGCGCGCAATTGAGGGTTGTCCAGGCCCACCTGGCCCAGCAGCTCCAGCACGTCGGCGTCCAGCGCCGGGTAGCGGCGGCCGCCGTGGGCCAGGATCAGGCTTTCGCCGATCTGCTTGCCGATGCTCAGGGTGGGGTTGAGGCTGACCATCGGGTCTTGCGGCACCAGGCCGATAAAGCGCCCGCGCAGCTGGCGGCGGACCCGCTCGCTGGCATGGCTGATGTCGTTGCCACCCACGTGCAGGCTGCCCCCTACCACCCGGGCGCCGGCGGGCAGCAGGCCCAGCAGGGCGCTGGCCAGGGTGGTCTTGCCCGACCCGGACTCGCCGACGATGGCCAGGGTCTCGCCCGGTTGCAGGCTGAAGGACACGCCGCGCACGGCCTCTTTCACCCGCCCGCCGTTGTGGTAGCTGACGCTCAGGTTGTGTATATCGATCAGCGCGCTCATCGTTGGCTTTCCTCGAAGGTGCGGGCGATATGGTTGAGGCTGAACACCACCAGCACCACCACCAGCCCTGGCAGCAGCGACACCCAGGGTGCAGTCATCAGGAACTGGCGGCCGTTGGCGATCAGCGTGCCCCATTCCGCCGCAGGTGGCTGGGCGCCGAAGCCGAGGAAACTGAGGCCGGCGGTGGCGAGGATGGCGGCGCCAAAGTCCAGGGTGGCGAGCACCGCCACCGGCCCCCAGGCGTTGGGCAGCACGTGGCGCAGCAGGGTGCGGGTCCAGCTGGCGCCGCCCAGGCGCGCGGCTTCCACGTAGGGCAGGGTCTTGACCCGCAGCACTTCGGCGCGGGTGGTGCGGGCGAAACCGGGGATGATGCCCACGCCCACGGCGATGGCCACCGGCAGGGTGCCGAAGCCGATGGCGGTGACGATCGCCAGCGCCAGCAACAGGCCGGGCAGCGCCAGCATCACGTCGATCAGGCGCATGATCACTGCATCGCTGCGGCCGCCAATGAAGCCGGCGACAATGCCCAGGCCCAGCCCGCACACCAGCGCCAGGCCCACCGCCAGCAGCGCCGCCAGTACCGACAGGCGCGAACCGTAAAGAAGCCGGGTATACAGGTCGCGGCCCAGTTCGTCGGTGCCCAGCCAATGGCCGGCGCCCGGCGGCAGCAGCTTGGCCGCCGGCGCCGTGGCGTACGGGTCGAGGTTGCTGAACAGCCAGGGCGCGGCGGCGGCCAGCAGGGTGAAAAGCACCAGCAGAGCGGCCAGCACGAAGCCGGGGCGGCGCAGCAGCGGCAGCGCCACGTCGAGGCTGCGGCGCAGGCGGCCGCGCGGCTGCCAGTGGTCGGCAGCGGTGAGGGCGGGGGCGAGGGCACGTTCGAGGGTGGTCATGGGTCAGGTCACCTTGGGCGAATGGCTGATACGCGGGTCGAGAATCGGGTACAGCAGGTCCACCAGCAGGTTCACCACCACGAAGGCGGCGGCGGACACGGTCACCACCGCCAGCACCACGGGGATGTCCTGGCGCAGCACGGCGTCCTGCACCAGCCGGCCGACGCCGTTGCGGGCGAAGATGGTTTCCACCAGCACCGCACCGCTGACGGTGTTGCCCACCTGCAGGCCGATCAGCGTCAGCAGCGGCAGCGCGGCGTTGCGCAGGCCGTGGCGCGCCTGCACCTGGCCACGGCTCAGGCCCTTGGCCCAGGCGGTGAGGATGTACGGCTCGCGCCACACCTCGAGGAAGCCGCGCTGCAGCACCTGGGCGTACACCGCGGCGCTGGGGATGGCCAGGGTCACGGCTGGCAGCACCAGGCTTTGCACGCCGTCGCTGCCGGTGGAAGGGAACCAGCCCAGGCTGAAGGCGAACACCTGGATCAGCAGCAGGCCCATCCAGAACACCGGCACCGAGAAGCCCAGCGCCGGCAGCCGCGCCAGGGCGGTCTTCAGCGGTTGCCAGCGCACGTAGGCGGTCAGGTAGGCCAGGCCGATGCCGCCCAGCAGCGACAGGGCGATAGCGCTGCCGGCCAGCGCCAGGGTCTGCGGCAGGCGCTCGGCCAACACTGCGGTCACCGGTCGGTTCAGGGTCAGCGACTGGCCCAGGTCGCCGTGCAGCACGCCCCACAGCAGGTGCAGGTAGCGCTCCACCAGGCCCTGGTCCAGGCCGTAATAGGCACGGGCCTTGGCCAGTTGTGCCGGCGACAGCGAGTCCACTTCCATGCCCGAGGCGCTGAGCATGATCGACAGCGGGTCGCCGGGCAGCAAATAGAGGATGAAGTAGGTGATGGTGTAGGCGCCCCACAGCACCAGCAGCGCCTGGCCGATGCGCCCGGCGAGGTAGCGGTTCGTGCTCATGGGGTCACCTCGATGTCATTGAGGAAGGCGAAGCCTTCGGCGCTCCAGCGGAAGTTGTGCACCCGTGGCGCGGTGGCGGCTTGCCACACCCGTTCGAACACTGGAATGGCCGAGCCCTGGTCAATCAGCAGGTCCTGCAGCTGGCCGTAGGCCTGGGCACGCTGGTCGCTGGCGGTGGCGGTCAGGCCCTGGTCGAACAGGCGCTGGGCCTGGGGCAGCACCGCCGGCGGGTAGACGTTGGTGGCCAGGGTGGAGGCGTTGGCGCTGCGCGGGTCGAGGATGGTCTGCAGCACGATCGGGTCGGCGCGGGTCATGTACGAGAACGTCAGGTCGTAGTTGCCCGAGGCGTTGGTGTTGAACCACTCGGCGGTGGTCTGCACTTTCAGTTTCAACTCGATGCCGGCCTTGCGCAGCTGGTCCTGGATCAGCACGTCGCCGGCGGTTTCCTTGGCCGGGATGTTGTAAACCAGGCTCAGGCGCTTGCCATCCTTGGTGCGGTAGCCGTCGGCGCCCAGCGTCCAGCCGGCTTTGTCCAGCAGTTGCGCGGCGCCTTGCGGGTCGTAGGCCAGCTTGTCGCCCTGGCTGCGGAAGTAGGGCGTGGTCACGTCGTACACGCCGTCCACCACCGGGAACTGCGGGCTGTAGACGGTGCTGGCGTAGCTCTTGCGGTCGATGGCCTTCTGCACGGCCAGGCGCACGTCGGCGTCGGCGAGGATGCGCCCGCCGCGGGTGTTGGGGTACAGGTTCCACGCCGGGCCCGGCAGCGAGCGGCTCTGGATGGTGGCCTGCTTGCTCTCGAACAGCTTCAGGTCGACGTCGGAGAACGGGTTGCGCGGCCACAGGATGTCGACCTTGCCCTGCACGAACTGGCCGTTGCGCACGCTTTCCTCGGGGATGTAGCTGACGTCGATGGCCGCCAGGTGCGACTCGCCCTTGTTCTGCACGTTGGCCGAGGCCCAGGCATAACCCTTGCGGCGCTCCAGGCGCAGGCCGGTCTCGGGGGTGTAGTGCTGCAGCACGAACGGCCCGGTGCCGATGATCGCGCCCAGCGAGCGCTCCTTGGCGCTCTTGCGGTACGACTCGGGCGCCAGGATGGCCAGGTTGGTGGTGGAGGTGGCCTGCAGGAAACCTGCGTTGGGCGTGCTCAGCACCAGCTTGATGGTCTGCGGGTCGATGATGTCGGCGTGGTCGTAGCCGGTCAGGTAGGTGGCGCCGAACACGCTGGGCAGCTCGGCGGCGAAGGCCTTGTCGCTGTCGAAGGCAGTTTTCACCGCCTGGGCGTCGAAGGCCTCGCCGTTGCTGAAGGTCACGCCCTTGCGCAGGTGGAAGGTGTATTCGCGGGCGTCAGGGCTGATGTCCCAGCTGTCGGCCAGCCAGGGGATGATGGCGCCGGTGCTGGGGTCCTGGTCAGTCAGCGACTCCACCACGTTGCGCAGCACCACCCGGTGTTCCAGCCAGTAGACCTGGAAGGGGTCGAGGCTGACCAGTTGCGTGTTGTCGCCGAAGAAGGCGATTTTCAGGGTGCTGGCGGCCTGGGCGTCGGGGTGCGACGGGCCGCAGCCGGCCAGGCCCAGGGCCAGGAGGATGGCCGCGCTGGCCAGGGTTCGTTGCAGCTTCATGGGCGGTGCCTCGTCAGCAGGAAAGGGCCGCAGCGCCGGGGGGCGGTGCAGCCGCAGTGGGGTCAGAAGTCGTAGGCGAGCTTGGTGTACCAGGAGCCGCCACCGGGGTAGAACGGCGGGTTGCCGTAGGGCGCCAGGCCCAGGCTGCTGTACACGGCGTTCTTGTCGGGGCGCACGTCGAAGATGTTGCTGCCACCCAGGCTCAGGGTCAGGTGGTCGAAGAAGGTGTAGCTCACGTCCAGGTCGGTGATCCATTTGGCGCCGAAGCTGCGGTCGCCGCTTTCATTCACTGCCAGGGTCGACACCGAGCCGTAGCGGGTGGTGCTGAGGTTGGTGTTCCAGTTGCCCACCTTCCAGTTGGCGCCCAGTATCCATTTGGTCTTGGGCAGCGCCTCGGTGAGGTCGCCCTCGCGGTTGCGGCCCACCAGGGTAACGCCTGCCGCGGCCAGGGAGGCCGGGGTGTCCTTGGCGTCCATGATGGTTGTCTTGTTGTAGTTGAACGCTGCGCTCCAGCGCACGTCGCCGTACTGGCCGAACGGCGTGGTGTGGTCGGCCACCACGTCGAGGCCGCGGGTGCGGGTGTCGAAGGCGTTGGTGTAGTAGTCCACCCAGGTGCCGCTGGTGACGCCCTGGGAGGCGAGGATGCTGTTGACCACGCCGTCGCCGTGGTCGTAGATGGCGCTGGTCAGGGCGATGCGGTTCTGGATGTCGACCACGTAGGCGTCGGCGGTGACGCTGGTGCGCGGCGCCGGCTGCCAGGTGATGCCCAGGCCCACGTTCTGCGATTTTTCGGGTTTCAGGTCGCTGCCGCCCAACGCCTTGGCCAGGCTGCTGCCGGCCGGGGTGAGGCGGGTGGTGGCGGGCACCACGTTGCCGTTGACGTCGGTGTTCACCCGGCTGTCGGTGGTGGTGTAGCCCTCTTGGGTCAGCGACGGCGCGCGCACGCCGGTGCCTATGGTGCCGCGCACGGCCACGGTGTCGGTGAGCGTGTAGCGGCTGTTGAATTTCAGCCCCAGCTTGTTGCCCGAGTAGTCGTCGTAATGCTCCACCCGCGCGGCGATGTCGGCGTACCAGCGGCTGGTCAGGTCGAAGCCCAGGTCCAGGTAGCTGGCGTAGGTGTTGCGGATCAGGTCCACCTCATCCTGCGGGCGAATGATCACCGAGGCCTGGGCGCCGCTGGCGGCGTTGTAGGTGCCGGTCTCGTAGGAGTCGGCTGAGCCTGCGAAGGTGCTGAAGCGCTCCCACTTGTGCTCGATGCCGGTGGACACGGTCACCGGCACGCCCAGGTTGAACGGGTTGTCGAAGCGGCGGCTGAGGTCGAGGTTGTTCACCCACTGGTCCGAGCGGAAGGTGGCCAGGTTGCCGAAGCTGGTGGGCGAGTCGGTGCCCAGCGACGGGTTGAGGTTCAGTTCGCTGGAGTACTTGAGGGTGTCGCGGCCGTAGCTGGTGCTCAGGTCGTAGTTCCAGCCGCCGACGTCGCCCTTGCCGCCGAACACGAACTGGTAGTCGATGTCGCGCAGGTTGTTCACCGGGTAGTAGCCGTCGGGGAAAATCTCCGGCACCGAGGCGGTGCCGTTGGGGAAGCGGTAGTAGTTCTGGATCACCGCCTTGCGTTCGCCGTAGGTGCCGAACGAGTACAGGGTCGCGTTGTTCACTGGCAGCTCGGCGTTGTAGCCGACATTGAAGGCCTTGAGCTCAGGGTCGCCGTTCTTGATCGCCACCCGGTCCCACGCTGCCTGCTTGGCCGGGTCGTTGTAGGCAATGACGCTGCTGTCGGCCTTGCCGTCCCATTGCGCGTAGTCGCGCTTGCGGGCGTCGGCTGACAGGTGCAGGAAGCCGCCGTCACCCAGCTTGAAGCCCTCGTCGGCGGCGATCTTCTTGGTCGCGCCCTGGCCGGAGAACAGTTCGCCATAGCTGGTTTCGATATGCCCGCCCGCGTCCTGGTCCTTGAGGATGATGTTCACCACCCCGGCCACCGCATCGGCGCCATAACGCGCCGCAGCGGCGTCCTTCAGCACCTCGATGTGGTCGATGGCGCTGATGGGGATCATGTCGATGTCGACGACGTTGGCGCCGCTGTTGTCGGTGGAGCCGTTCTGGATGGCCGCGCCCAGGTGCCGGCGCTTGCCGTTGACCAGCACCAGGGTGTACTCCGGGCCCATGCCGCGGTTGCTCAGCGGGCGGGTGGTGGAGTTGAAGCCGGCGATGTTGGTGCCGAAGGTGAACGAGGGCAGCAGCTTGGCGATGGCCTCGGACAGCTCCGCGCGGCCGGTCTTTACCAGGGCGTCGTTGCTGATGATGTCGATGGGCGCCGAACTGTTCACCACCGTGCGCTGCTGCGCGCGGGCAGCCTCCGGCGCGGCGGTGACCGTGACGGTCTGCAGTTGCGGGTCAGTGCTGGCGGCACGGGCCAGGGGCGCGGCGGCCAGCAGCACCGACACCGTCAGGGTCGAGAGCGGGAAGGTGCGGGCGGGCTTGGGGAAATACGAAGGCAGCATAGCGGGCGATGTCCATTAAAGCTGGCACTGGCCCGTGGTATGGGTACAGGTTCCATTCCTGAATTCGATGGTGTGGGACGGCGTGTGTGTCGTCTTGGGTTGATAGTATTTTCATAACAAACGCAACGGAAATTCTATTTTGGTATATTGATATTATTCGTTTGTTGTATGACGTATATTTTATGTTATGAATATTTGTAATGTTTTGACTGGTTGGGCAGGTTTTCATCCAGTGGCGCACTGCTGCTCTCCCCCTTACAAACAAGGCGGGCAACACCGACCTATCAGGACATGGCACGCTGCGACAAACTGTAGGAGCCGAGCTTGCTCGCGATGCGCCGCGCGGGCGGCGCTCGATCTCGAACGCGCCGGATAAACCAAGGCATGCGCTTCCAGGGCCACCATGGAGCCAGGACGCGGCCTGCGGCCGCTGCTACGACACATTTCGCTACAGCTTCTGTAGTCCCCAACGTAGGACATTTCTGATTTGCTCGGGTAAGGTCCTCTGCGTCTTGTGGTGCCTGATGGGCGCGCATACCCTGCTGCCGTCGCTGAAGGACAGCGATCGGGTTTGGTAGCCCGTTCATCAGGCGTACAGCACCGCGCGACATGGCGGCTGTACGCAGGGCACATTCGTGTGCGCCGGAAGCCTGGTGACCGGTCTACCAACCTGCTTACAGCCGCCACCCATCGTTTGGTAGCGATGCGGCGGTCCATGTTTCACCCAGGACGCTGCCATGACATTTGAATCAGACACACCTTCGCAACTGCGCGCAACCGCCTGCACCGCCTTCGGCGATCTTGACTCGCATGCCTTGCCTTTCTACACCGTGCGGGCGGGCATCCCCATTAATGATGCACTGGTGCAGATATCCCACCTGCTCAAGTGTGCCACCGCCTCTGCAGAGGAATTAGGGGATTACGGTATCGACCACAGTGGTTTGCTGTGGGCCACGTTGCACTCGGTCGAATCAGCCAAGGCACTGGCTGATGCTCTCATCGGTGGTAGCGCGGCGGCCAATCGATTCCGGTCATTGACCACGCCGTGAACGCGTAGCCGCTGCAAGGCGCACTGCATCGTCTGTGGACGCCGCCTGCGGCAGCTGCTACGGGGTTGACGTGTAGCAGCGGCCGCCAGGCCGCGTCCGGCCCCGACGCGGTTCAGGTGGCATGCGCCATTACCTCTACACACCGCTACAAAGTCGAAATACTCCCACGCCTCCCGCAGGCGCATAGTCGTGCCGTGAAGGACCCACAGATCCCCCGCGGGAGGCACCATGAAAGGATTGGCCGCTGCACTCGGATTGTTGTTGAGCGTGACCGTCCTGCCCGGGCAGGCGGCGACTTATTCCAACGGCACGGCGACCGCCACCTTCCTGGTGTCGCTGACCATCACCGCCAGCTGCACGGTGTCGGCCAATGCCCTGGCCTTCGGCAGCAGCGGCCTGCTCAGCACGGCCGTCACTGGCAGCACCACGCTGTCGGTCACCTGCAGCAACAGCACGCCGTACAACATCGGCCTCAACGCCGGCGGCGTCACCAGTTCCACCACCACCACGCGGCTGATGGCCGGCACCACCACCGGCAACACCACCAGCACGGTGTCGTACAAGCTGATGCAGGACTCGGCCCTGAGCACCAACTGGGGCAACACCCAGGGCACCGATACGGTGGCCGGCACGGGCACCGGCAGCGCCCAAAGCCTGACTGTGTACGGCCAGGTGCCGACCCAGACCACCCCCACCCCCGACACCTACAATTCGACGGTCACGGCCACGGTCTACTTCTGACGGGCGGAGTACTTGAGCATGGAATGCTTGCACAGGATGCTGTGCGGCCCGCTGTTGGCCGCGTGCCTGATCACCCAGGCCCAGGGGGCGACGCTGCAGGTGGCGCCGGTAAAAATCGACTTCGTGCCCGGCCAGAACGCCGCCGGGCTGTCGCTGCACAACCCCGGCGATGCTCCGGTGTACGGCCAGGTGCGGGTGTTCCGCTGGGACCAGGACGCCAACGGCGACGTGCTCAGCGCCAGCCCCGAGGTGGTGGCCAGCCCGCCGATCATCCAACTGGCCGGGCGCGGCGAGCAGTTGATCCGCCTGGTGCGGGTGCAGCCGGGCAACCCCGGGGTGGAGCAGAGCTACCGCCTGCTGATTGACGAAATTCCCCCGCCAGGCACCGACAAGCCCGTGGGCGTGGCCATCCGCATGCGCTATTCGGTGCCGGTGTTCGTCGCCCCGGCCAGCAGCGGCGCGCCGCAACTGGCCTGGCAGGTGCTGCGCCAGGACGGCCAGTGGCTGCTGCGCCTGGATAATCGCGGCCAGCGCCACACCCAGGTCGGCGCGCTGACCCTGCAGGACGCCGCCGGCAAGACCCTGCAGGTGAGCAAGGGCCTGCTCGGCTACGCCCTGGCCGGCCACGCACGGCAATGGCCGTTGCCCCATGACGGCGGCGCGTGGCTGGACGGCCCGCTGCTGATCAAGGTCAACCTGGACGGCCACCCCAGCACCTTCAAGGTGACGGGCGAGGGCTGAGGCGGACGCGCTTGAGTGAGCCGAGATGATGTCCGCGCCCGCTGTCGTCGCCTGGGTACCGCGCTGTTGCTGTGCCTGATCGGCCGCGGCGTGGCGGCCGCCGACCTGTACCTGGAGGTCGACCTCAATGGCCAGCCGACCCAGACCGTGGCGCATTTTCGCGAAGAGGGCGGGCACCTGAGCACTGACGGCCAGTCCCTCGACGACCTGGGCCTGGACCTGCGCGCCCTGGGTGTCAGCGCCAACCAGCAGGTGCGGCTCGACGACCTGCCCGGCGTGACCTGGCGCTACGACACCAGCCAGCAGCGCGTGGACCTGCGCGTGGGCGACAGCCTGCGCAAGGCCCGCCACCTCAACCGCGGCGCCGACGGCCGGGTCACGCCCAGCCCGGTGGGCCGCGGCCTGGTGCTGAACTACGACGCCTACGCCTCGCGCGATGACACCGGCAACCGCCTGGCGCTGTGGAGCGAGGAGCGCTATTTCGACCCCCATGGCGTGTACAGCAACACCGGCACCGCCTATTCCTACCAGACCAGCACCCAGCAGCATTACGTGCGCTACGACACCGCCTGGAGCCACTCCAACCCCGACACCCTGAGCACCTGGCAGCTGGGCGACACCATCAGCGGCTCGCTGGACTGGACCCGCTCGGTGCGCCTGGGCGGCGCGCAGTACAAGAGCGACTTCGCCCTGCGCCCGGACCTGGTGACCTTCCCGCTGCCGGCCTACAGCGGCTCGGCCGTGGTGCCTTCGGCGGTCAGCCTGTACGTCAACGGCATCCAGCAGTACAGCGGCTCGGTGAGCAGTGGGCCATACATCATCGATCAGCTGGTGCCGGGCATCACCGGCGCGGGCGAGGCCACGGTGGTCAGCCGCGACGCCCTGGGCCGCTCGGTGACCACCTCGGTGCCACTGTACGTGGACACCCGGCTGATGGCGGCGGGGCTGTCCGGCTATTCGCTGGAGCTGGGCTATTTGCGCCACAACTACAGCGTCGACTCCTTCGACTATTTGCCGCGCACCGCCAGCAGCGCCTCGGTGCGCTACGGCCTGAGCGACAACCTCACCGTCGAGGGCCACGGCGAGGTCACCCCCGGGGTGTACAACGCCGGCGGCGGCGCGCTGTACCGGCTGGGCCAGTTGGGCGTGATCAACGGCTCGCTGGCGGCCAGCGCCGGCATGGCCGGGGTGCAGTGGGGGCTGGGCTACCAGTACATCACCCCGCGCTTGAGCATCAACGCCCAGACCCTGCGCACCGCCGGCAATTACGGCGACCTGGCGGCCCGCGACGGCACGCCGGTGCCCAGCGTCAGCGACCGCCTGACCCTGTCGTTCCCGGTGGCCAGCAACCAGAGCCTGTCGCTCAGCTACCTGGGCTACAAGGTGCCGGGCAGTGGCGCCTCGCACATCGTCAGCGTCGGCCACTCCATGAGTCTGTCCCATCGCCTGTCGGTGACCCTCAACCTGTACCAGGACGTGCAGGACCCGGCCTCGCGCGGTGCCTTTGTCAGCCTCAGCTACGCCCTGGGCGAGCGCACCTCGGTCAGCAGCAGCGTCAGCCTGCAGAACAACCAGGCCGGCTACGCCGTCAGCGCCGCCCAGGCCCCGGACTACGGCGGCGGTTGGGGCTGGGGCGCGCAGACCAGCGGCAGCGGTGGCAGCGCCGGCAGCACTTACCAGCTGGCCCAGGTGCAATACCTGGGCAACAACGCCCAGATCACCGCCAGCGCCCAGCAGGTGGCCGGCGACACCCTGTGGGCGCTGGACACCACCGGCGCCCTGGTATGGATGGACGGCACCGTGGAGACCGCGCGGCGCATCGGCGATGGCTTTGCCCTGGTGTCCACCGACGGCGTCGCCGGCGTGCCGGTGATGCACGAGAACCGCGAGATCGGCACCACCGACAGCAGCGGCCATTTCCTGGTGCCCGACCTTGACGCCTACCGCAGCAACCAGGTGGCCATCGACAGCCTCGGCCTGCCGGCCAACGTGCAGGTGGCCAGCAGCGACCAGGCGGTGGTGCCGCAGTCGCGCTCGGGGGTGGTGGTGCACTTCGGCCTGAAACCCTACCAGGCGGCGTCGCTGATTCTGCAGGACGACAAGGGCGCGCTGCTGCCGCCGGGCCTGCGCGTCACCCACCTGGAAAGCGGCGCCAGCACGGTGCTGGGCTACGACGGCCTGACCTTCATCGACGGCCTGGTGGCGCTCAACCACCTGCGCGTGGAAGGCGACGGCGTGCGCTGCCAGGTGACCTTCGCGTTCACACCACCGGCCGGCAACACGCTGCCCACCCTGGGGCCGCTGCGTTGCCTGCCTATTCCCGAGGGCAGCCCATGAAGTCGTTGTTATTGAGCCTGATACTGCTGTTCGCCGGCCTGGGCCTGAGCGCCCAGGCCCAGGCCAGCAGCTGCACCGCCAGCAGTTCGGCGGTGGCGTTCGGCAGCATCAGCCCGATCGCCAACACCGCCACTACCGCGTCCGGGTCGATCACCGTGACCTGCACCTGGGACGCCGCCGCGCTGTTTCGCAACGTGCTGGTGTGCGCCAACCTGGGCACCGGCGACGGCTCCAGCAGTGCCGCGCCGCGCAGCCTGGCCAACGGCAGCAACCTGCTGAGCTACAATCTGTACACCGACTCGGCGTACTCGACCATCTGGGGCGACGTCAGCGGCACCAGCGCCACCACGCCCTTGTCCATCACCCTGAGCAGCGCACTGTCACTGCTGACGTCCACCACGGCGTCGAGCACGGTGGCAATCTATGGCAAGGTGCCGGCGGGGCAGACCACGGTGCCCACCGTGAGCAACAGCAGCACCGTCTACACCGAGACTTTTTCCAGCACCTACACGCGTTTGGACTACCAGTTCTACGAGCTGATCACCCCCACCTGCGCGAGCATGACCGCGCAGACCGTGCGCTTCCCGTTCGTGGTCAATGCCACGGTGATCAACAACTGCAACATCACCACCACGCCCCTGGCCTTCGGCAGCAACACCTTGCTCAGCACTGCGGTCACGTCCACGGCCAGCATCAGCGTGCAATGCACCAACGGCGATGCCTACGAGGTGGCCCTGGACGGCGGCACCACTGCGGGCAGCGTCAGCGCGCGGCAGATGGTGGGGGCCAGCAGCGGGGCAAAGGTCAGTTACCAGCTGTACCTGGACAGCGCCCGCGCCACGCCCTGGGGCGACGGCACTGCCAGCACCAGCATGGCTACCGGCACCGGCAGTGGCGCCGCCCAGAGCCTGACCGTGTACGGCCGGGTGCCGGTGCAGACGGTGCCGGTGCCCGACAGCTACAGCGACACGGTCAAGGCAACGGTGTATTTCTAGCCAGCGCCGTGCCGGTGTCCTGGCGGCGCAGGCAGCCGTCGGCCAGCCACGGGCAGTCGCGTTGCCAGGCGAAGCGGGCGGTGGCGGTGGCCTGCTCGTCGTAGAACACCAGGTCCAGGTGGCGGGCGTCGAGGTCCAGCTTGACGAAGCCGGCCTCGGAGGCGGCGAAGTCATGGGCAGTGTCCACGTGCAGCGGCGCTGACAGGCGCTGGCCGCCACCGCCGGAGATCACCCAGGCCGGCTCGCCGGGGCGCAGGACCAGTTGGTGGCTGTGGTCGTGGCCGGACAGGTACAGGTCCACGTGCTGGCGCAGCAGGGTTGGCAGCAGCGCGGCGGCCAGTTGCTGGTCCTGCTGCTGGCTGACCACGTCGCGCAGGGGGTGGTGGGCGGTGACCATGCGCCACACCGGCGCGGGGCCGGGTTGTTCGAACGCCTGCTCCATGGCCTGCACCTGGCCCTCCAGGTCGTCGGCGCTGCCGGCGCTGTCGAGGAACACCACCCGCAGCAGCGGGCGGCCGTCCACCTGGCCGAAGTCACGGGTGTAGGTGCTGGCGGGCATCTGCCAGCGCCCGGAGCCCGAATGCAGGCGCGCGTAGTCCAGTTCCACCTGTTGCGAACCCAGGTAGTCATGGTTGCCCAGCACCGCATAGAAGGGCACGTGGCTGAGCCAGCGGCCGTGGTAGACCTTTTCGAACTTGGTCTGCCAGTTGACGTCATCGACGCCGGTGAGCACGGCGCCGTAGAAGTTGTCGCCCAGCAGGGCCACCAGGTCCAGGCGGCCGTCGCGCTCGGCCACGGTTTCCATGGCGCGGCCCACGGCCCACTGGCGCAGGCTGCCGCTGCCCTGGTCACCCAGGGCGATGATGGACAGGTGCGCAGGGTCCAGGCCGGTGATGGGCGTGTAGGGTTTCATCGGGTAGTAGAACACCCAGCCGGCGCCGCCCAGGGCGCAGGCGACGCTGCCCAGCACCGCCACCAACAGCCAGGTGCCAAGCCTTCGCCAGGGGCGGCGGCGCCGTGAAACAAGGTGGTTCATGGGCACGCCCCCCGTGGGGAATCAATGGCTCAAGGCGTCGCGGCCAGTTTGGGGTAGAGCAGCAGGGTCAGCTCGCCGCGGTCGTAGCGGGTGGCGTCCTTGGGCAAAATCGCCAGCTCGCGCTTCTCGCTCTGGGTGCGCACCCGCAGCAGCATGGCCACCGAGCCGCTCTGGCGCTGCTGGGCCAACCACGGGTTGATGGTCTCGACGTTCTGCGAGCGGCCTTCGGCGTCGGGGTAGCCCAGGCCGTACTGGGCCTCGCCGATCACGTCGTACAAGACCACGTGGGGACGGCCGGTGTGCCAGGCCATGCCGGCGGCGGCGCCCAGTTCGTTGCTGACCAGGGTGTCGGCCTGGCGCAACTCGTCCAGGTGCTGGGCGGCGAAGGTGTCGGGCATTTCGCCGTCGGTGATGCTATTGGGCACCGCTGCCGGCAGCACGGCCACGAACACCAGCATGGCCAGCGCCGGGGCCAGGTAATGGCGCAGCGGCTTGGCCGCGGCCATGGCGTTGGCCACCACGAACACGCCCAGCGCCAGGCTGATCAGCAGCAGGTGCAGGGGTTCGTCCACGTACAGCGGCCGTTTGATTTGCAGGCCGGCCAGCACCAGCAGGGCGCTGCCGCCCAGCACCAGGTTGAACAGGGCGTTGGCCCGCGCCCAGCGCCCGGCGCCTTGTTGCACCTGGTCCACCAGGGCATGGCCGATCAGCAGGGCCAGGGGCAGCAGGCACGGCATGATGTAGGTGGGCAGCTTGCCGCGGCTGAGGCTGAAGAACACCAGCGGCAGGGCGAACCACAGCAGCAGGAACATCACCGGCGCCGTGCGCCGCTGCTGCCAGCCCTGGGCCAGCGCCTTGGGCAGCCACAGGGTCCAGGGCAGCGCGGCGGCCGCCAGGATCGGCAGGTAGAACCAGAACGGCCGGGCGTGCTGGGCGTCGTCACCGGCAAAGCGGCGCACGTGCTCGTGCCAGAAGAAGAACCGCCAGAAGTCGGGCTCCTGCTGGTGGATGGTCAGCGCCCAGGGCAGGGTCAGCACGGTGCACACCGCCACGGCCAGCCAGCCGAAGCGGATCAGCTCCGGCAGGCGACGTTGCCAGGCCATGTAGGGCAGGGCGATCAGCACCGGCAACAGCAGGGCCAAAAAGCCCTTGGTCATCAGGCCCATGGCGCAGGCCGCGCCCAGCAGGGCCCAGGCCAGCAGGCGCTGGCGCCCGCCGGTGCCATCCAGCGCATACCACAGGGTCACCAGGCTGAGGTTCACCCACAAGGTGAACAGCGGGTCGAGGTTGGCGTAGCCGGCCTGGCCGGCCACCAGGCCGAAGCTCATGTAGATCAGCGCGCAGGCCAGGCGCTTGGCCGGCGACTGCCACAGGCGCCCGGCGATCAGCCAGGCCAGCAGGCCGCTCAGGCCCAGCGCCAGCGCCGAGGCGATGCGCACGCCGAACAGGTTCTGGCCGAATATTGCCTGGCCCACGGCGATCAGCCAGTAGCCACCCGCGGGTTTTTCGAAATAGCGCAGGCCCATGAAGTGCGGCGAGGCCCAGTGGCCGGTCATGAGCATTTCCTGGCTGACCTGGGCGTAGCGGGTTTCGTCGGGAATCCACAGGCCGTGGAAGGGCAGGGGCATGACATACGCCAGCACGAAGGCGGCCAGCACAATAAACAGTGCGTGGCGCGCCGTGGCGGCACGGGACAGTTCCGCCGGGGTGCGGGTTATTGATATATCCATCTTCAACGATCCGGGAAAGGGCAAGGCGTGTCTGTGCGACACAAGCTTGTTACAGCAGTATTAAGGGGCTGCAACTATAGAGTAAGCAGTGCCCCTGCAAAGGTGATGAAACTTTGGATTACAAATTATTCTGCTTGGCAGTTAATTGCAGTTGCGCCAAGGCCTTGGGCCAGGCGTCCGCGTTGATCACACCGAGGATCACGGCCTTGCCGTGCTCGTCCAGGGTCAGCACCAGGGCACTGTTGTATTCGGCGCCCGCCGCATGGGGGTAGCCCAGCTGTTTCTCGACATGGCCGATGCAACCGCTGTGGGTGACGGTCACCAGGTTGCGCTCCGGCACCTTGTGGGCGATGGCGTTCTGCAGCAGCGAGGTGTCGCAGTTGGCCAGCCATTCGGGGGCGGCAATGCCCTGGCCGAACATGTATTGGGCCGTCTGGGCGGTGCGGGTGGTGGGGCTGGTGAGCACGTCGGCGTGGCCCATGCCCAGGGTTTTCAGGGCCTGGCCCACTGTGGTGGAGGTCTCACTGCCCAGCTGGGTGATGCCGTCGGCGGGGCCCAGGCAGGTATTGCTGGAGCGGTCGCAGCGCTCGGCATGGCGCACCATCATGATCACGTCACCGGCCTGCCAGTGGCTGAGCAACCCCTGGCTGACGGCGTTGTGGCCGCTGCCCAGGTCGGTGGGCGAGCGGTGCAGGTAGCTGAACGTGCCCAGCAACGCGGCGGCCACGGCCACGGCGGCGGCCGCGATCAACGCTTTGTGGATCACGGCACGACGCCGTCCGGTGGGCGCTGTGGTGGCAGCCTGTGCGCTGACGCTGTGAGCCATGGGAACACTCCTGCGGGAAAGTTAAACTTTTGTTCAGCTATTTATCGCAAGTTATGTGACAGCTTGCGTGGCTGGGATGGGCAGGAAGTTAAAAGGCGCGCCGTTGCATTGCGATGAAAAAGATGTAAAAAAATCGGTGTGGGCGGAGGAGTGGTTGGATAAGTCGGCATGCGTTAAGCATTCGTTAAGGCAAATGTGAAAAAACTGTGCTAATTGGAATTGTTTTGTATTAATTAAACGGTCACGTTTAATTAGGTTAAAACATAAGGGAGCGCCTCAGTCGTCAATCCGATCGCGCACTTCCCAGCCCTCCGGCGCGCCGGTCAGCATCGGGTTCAGGCCGGCGATGAACGCCGCGGTATAGGGCGTGGCCAGGTGTGCCTGGTGAGCGGCAGCATCGGCCCAGCGTTCGTGGATCACGAAGGCGTTGGCGTCATCGCGTTGCTGGTAGACGTTGAACACCAGGCAGCCGGGTGCCAGGCGCGATTGCTCGACCACCGGGCGCACGGCGTCGATGAAGCGCTGGCGCTGGGCCGGCCGGGTGCTCAGGCGCACCACGATGTTCTTGCTGGCAGCTGGGGCAGCAATGGCCTTGCGCGCGGGGGGCGGAAGGTCAGGCACTGGCTGCAGCGCGTACAGGCGTTCGGCGCGGGTGAGGGCGGCGGGCAGCAGCGCGGCCACCGGGGGCGGGTTCTGGTGCGTCGCGTAGGCCGCCTGGTCGCGCCAGCTTTCGAGCACCACCAGGGTGGCGTCGGTGGTGCCCAGGTCGAACATGATGTTGGCCGGGGCTGCACGGCTAGCCAAGGCGTTGGCGCGCATGGCAGCGAGGTAGGCGTCGCGGGTGGGCGCCGCCAACGCCTGGATGTGCAGGTACTGCACCTGGCCCTCATCCCCCCGCGCAGCGCCCAGCACCAGCATCCCGGCCAACAACGTCGCCGCAAACCTGCCCATGGCATCCCCCAAATCAAAAAACTGTAGCAGCTGCCGCAGGCGGCGTCCGAATGCCCCGCAGCTACGGGTGCTGGGCAAAACTAGCCAGCACATCTTCCGCGAACGCCCGTTGCGCTTCACTAACCCCTTGGCCACGGCGCCCGGCCAGGTAAAACGGCACGTCGAACAGCGCCTGCGCCTGCTCGATGGCGCGCAACAGGCCCCTGTCCACCCACGGCTGGGCGTAGTGGCGGGGCAGGTAGCCAATGTGCCGCCCGGAAAGAATGAACGCCAGGGTGCCTTCCACCTGTTCCGAACGCGCCGTGCTGTTGGCCATCAGCTGCGCTTCGCGGTTCTGCAGGAAGCGGTAGGGGTGTTCGACACGGTCGGCGTCGCGCAGCAGCTCGCCGGCATCGCCTTCGGCGCTGAACAGCGGGTGGCCCTGGCCGCAGTACAGCTGTTGCACCTCGGTGAACAGCGGCCGGTAGTCGAACGCCGTCTGGCCCCTGGAGAAGTAACCGATGGCCAGGTCCAGGCGCTGCTCCAGCAGCAGGCGCTCCATGTCCGCCGGCATGGTGCTGAGCAGTTCGATGCGCACCGATTCGTCGCGCTGGCGGAAGCGCTGTACCGCCAGGCCCAGGCGCTGGATGACGGTGGGGTCGAGCGCCTCGGAGAAACCCAGCCGCACCTCGCCCAGCAGGCGCCCGGCAACGCCGTTGGATTGCTGGCGGAACTGTTCGATGGATGCAAACAGCGTGCGCGCCGCCAGCAGCAGCTGTTCGCCCTTGGCGGTCAGGCGGAAACCGGCCTTGCCACGGCTGCACAGGCGGTAGCCCAGGCGGGTTTCCAGGCGCGCCATGTGCTGGCTGATGGTGGGCTGGCTCAGGCCCAGCGCGCCTTGGGCCGCGCTGAAGCCGCCCGCTTCGACCACGCTGACGAACAGGCGCAGGTGGTGCAGATCCAGGTCATGCAGTTGGCCCAGCATCAAACATTGCTCCGCTTGAATGTCAGCTTCCGTGGTTCGGTATTTTTTCAATTTAAACCGCGCCGCATCATCAGCGCACGTCCTTTCTCGAGAGATCCGTCATGCGCCCATGGTTACTGATGCTGTCCTTTGCGCTGGCCTTGCCGGTGCAGGCCGAAGACAAGGTGGTCAACCTCTACAGCTGGGCCGACTACGTCAGCCCGCAGACCCTGCAACGCTTCGAGCGGGAAACTGGCTACCAGGTGCGCTACGACACCTTCGACACCCCCGAGGTGCTGGAGACCAAGCTGCTGATGGCCGCCAGTGGCTACGACGTGGTGGTGCCGTCCAGCAGCGTGCTGGCGCGGCTGCTCAAGGCCGGCGCCTTGCAGCCCACGGGGCAGCAGGGCATGCCTGGCTACGGCAATCTGGACCCGGACCTGCTGGGCAAGGTTGCCGCCGTGGACCCCGGCAATCGTTATGCGTTGCCCTACACCTGGGGCACCTTGGGCCTGGGCGTGAACCTCGAGGCGGTGCGCAAGCGCCTGCCGGACGCGCCGCTGGACAGCCTCGACCTGCTGTTCAAGCCCGAGTACGCCAGCCAGCTCGCCGATTGCGGCATCTCGTTGATCGACTCGCCCCAGGAGGTCATCGGCCTGGCCCTGCATTACCTGGGCAAGGACCCCTACAGCACCGACAAGGCCGACCTTGACGCCGCGGCCGCGCTGCTGCACCGCCTGCAACCCTATGTCAGCTACGTCGCGAACGGCCGGCAGATCAACGACTTGGCCAACGGTGCCACCTGCCTGGCGCTGACCTACAACGGCGACGCGGCCACGGCCGCCGACCAGGCGCACAAGGCCAACAAACCGTACCAGGTGCAGTACCACATACCGCGCGAAGGCACGCTGATCTGGCAGGACAACCTGGCGATTCCCAAGGACGCCCCCCACCCCGAGGCGGCGCGCGCGTTCATCGCCTTCATGCTGCGCCCCGAGTCGGTGGCTGACCTGACCAATACCCTGTTCTTCGCCAACGCCAACCAGCAGGCCACGCCGTTGGTGGACGAAGCGGTGCGCAACGACCCCGACATCTACCCCGGCGCGCCCATGCGCCAGCGCCTGTACGCCGACCAGAGCATGAGCCTTGCCGCCATGCGCCAGCGCACCCGCCTGTGGACCGCGTTCCGCAGCCGCGAACAATAAAAAAGGAGCACACCCATGGAACAAGCTTTCGACAATGACCAGGCCCTGACCCGCCCCAGCCTCTACGGCACGGCGGCGGAAAGCACCTACGGCGGTATCACCAGCTTCATGCGCCGCCGCTACAGCCGCGACCTCACCGGCGTGGACCTGGTGGTCAGCGGCGTGCCCTTCGACACCGCCACCAGCAACCGCCCCGGCGCGCGCTTTGGCCCGCGGGGCATCCGCAACGCCTCGGTGCAGTCAGCCTGGGCGCGCCACTGGCCCTGGCAGTTCGACCCCTTCGACCACCTGGCAGTGATCGACTACGGCGACTGCAGCTTCGACCACGGCCGTCCCGAGTCGGTGCCGGCCAGCATCCAGCAGCACGCCGAGCATATCCTCGGCGCTGGCTGCGCGATGCTGACCCTGGGCGGCGACCACTTCATCACCTACCCGCTGCTGGCCGCCCATGCCAAGGTGCACGGCCCGCTGTCGCTGGTCCACTTCGACGCCCACAGCGACACCTGGCCGGACGAGGAGGGCCAGCGCATCGACCACGGCACCATGTTCTACCACGCCGCCCGCCATGGCCTGGTCGACCCCGGGCGCTCGGTGCAGATCGGCCTGCGCACCACCAACGACGACACCCTGGGCTTCCAGGTGCTGGACGCCCGCCAGGTTCACCGCCAGGGCGTCGACGCTATCGTCGCGGCCATCCGCGAGCGGGTAGGCGACCATCCGGTCTATTTGACCTTCGACATCGACTGCCTGGACCCCGCGTTCGCCCCCGGCACCGGCACCCCGGTGTGTGGTGGCCTGAGCACGGTGCAGGCGCTGGACATCCTCGGCGGCCTGCGCGGCATCAACCTGGTGGGTATGGACCTGGTGGAAGTGGCGCCGGCCTATGACAGCGCCGAGATCACTTCGCTGGCAGGGGCGGCGTTGGCGATGGAGATGGTGTGTTTGTATGCGGCGCGCCACTGCCACCTGACCACACCCCCGTAGCAGCTGCCGCAGGCTGCGTCCTGGGCCTACGGGGTGGCCCAGACGCAGCCTGCGGCAGCTGCTACGGGGGTGCTTGCGTCGTTTGCATCAGGGTTGTTTCGACGGTTTCGGGTCTTTTGCCGGGTTGTCGATGGGCGGCGGGTGGGGTGGGTCGGTGGCGGGGTCTTCGAGGTCTGGCGAGTCGGGGTCGAACCCAAGGTCTTCGTCCTTGTCGTGGGGCTTGTCACTGGTGGATGTGGCCATGTGGGTGTCTCCTTGAGCGGGTACGGGGCATCCGCACCTACCGTTGAGAAGCCCGCAACCGCCCCAAGTGCCGCGAACCAGACGGGTGGCAGCCCAGCAGCTTGCACCGGCGGAAGAGAGTAGGCAGGATAATGGCTATGTGATATCTCCCACTCCGCGAGGATACAGCCATGGCCCTGCGTATTCGGAAGTTCTCCCAACACGTCAAACTCGAGATGGGCGGCGCCCAGATGGGTTCCAGCCTGATGGTCGCGCTGATTTTCGGCGGCATTATCTGGGCTATTTTCAACTGAGGCAGCGGCTGTGCGGGCCGCCTGTGGCGGCCCATGACGATCCGTCGCGGGCACTGGTTCTGGAGCTGTCGCGCTTTCCGTGGCAAGGTACGCGCCAAAGACGGGAACGCCAGCCATGGTTGGCGTTGCCCCAGCACGTGCAACGCTGACACTGGAAACCCGCATGCCCGATCCAACGGCGACCTCGCCGCACGCCCCCGAGCCCACGCTCAAACGCAACCTGTCCAACCGCCACATCCAGCTGATCGCCATTGGCGGCGCCATCGGCACCGGCCTATTCATGGGCTCCGGCAAGAGCATCAGCCTGGCCGGCCCGTCGATCCTGTTCGTGTACATGATCATCGGCTTCATGCTGTTCTTCGTGATGCGCGCCATGGGCGAGCTGCTGCTGTCGAACCTCGAATACAAGTCGTTCATCGACTTCGCCACCGACCTGCTGGGCCCCTGGGCCGGCTTCTTCACCGGCTGGACCTACTGGTTCTGCTGGATCGTCACCGGCATCGCCGACGTCATCGCGGTGTCCAGCTACGCGCACTTCTGGTTCCCCGATGCGCCGCAGTGGGCCCCGGCCCTGGCTTGCGTCGGCCTGCTGCTGGCGCTGAACCTGATCACCGTGAAGCTGTTCGGCGAGATCGAGTTCTGGTTCGCCATGATCAAGCTGGTGGCCATCGCACTGCTGGTGGCCACCGGTATCTACCTGGTAGCCAGCGCGCCGGCGGCGGTGGCGGGGCACGGCCCGAGCCTGGCCAACCTGTGGAATGATGGCGGCCTGCTGCCCCACGGCTGGATGGGCTTCTTCGCCGGCTTCCAGATATCGATCTTTGCCTTCGTCGGCATCGAGCTGGTAGGCACCGCAGCGGCCGAGACCAAGGACCCGCACCGCACGCTGCCACGGGCAATCAACTCGATTCCGGTGCGCATCATCCTGTTCTACGTGCTGGCGCTGATCACCATCATGGCCGTCACCCCGTGGCGCGAAGTGGTGGCCGACAAGAGCCCGTTCGTGGAGCTGTTCCTGATTGCCGGCTTCCCGGCTGCGGCTGCCTGCATCAACCTGGTGGTGCTGTCCTCGGCGGCGTCGTCGGCCAACAGCGGTATCTTCTCCACCAGCCGCATGCTCTTCGGCCTCGCCGGCGAAGGCCACGCCCCGCGATCGTTCCAGCGCCTGGCCCGCAGCGGCGTGCCGGCCAACGGCCTGCTGTTCTCCTGCGCCTGCCTGCTGCTGGGCGTGGTGGTGATCTACCTGGTGCCCAACCTGATGCAGGCGTTCACCCTGGTCACCACCTTGTCGGCGCTGCTGTTCATGTTCGTCTGGACCATCATCCTGGTGTCGTACCTGGCCTACCGCAAGCAGCGCCCGCAGCTGCACGCGGCGTCCAGCTACCGCATGCCCGGCGGCCGCCTGATGTGCTGGGTGACCCTGGCGTTCTTCGCCGGCGTGCTGTGCCTGCTGACGCTCAAGGACGACACCCGCCAGGCGCTGTGCTTCGCGCCGTTGTGGTTCGTGATATTGGCGGTTGCCTATCCCTTCGTGCGCAAGCGCACGGCGCTGGCCACGCTGGCCAGCGAGTGAGGGAAGAGGAGGGCGGCCAGTGGTCGCCCTTTTTTTTCGCCTGCCGCTCTGTGCTAGGCTGAAACCGGTTTCAAATGGACTCTGGAGACAGCCATGTTGCGTCGTCATTTCAGCCAACTAGCCGCCCTGGCGCTGGTTGGCGGCTGGAACAGCCTCACTGTCGCTGCGCCTAAGGCGGTGCAGGCCCTGCGCCTGCAGCGCAACGGCTGGGTGCCCAACAACCCGCGCCTGCCGGTGCTGGTCTACCCCCAAGCCATCGCCGTGCAGGGCAGCGAACCGGCGGCGCTGTTCGAGCGCACATTCGCCGCCAACGGCTGGCCGCCGCAATGGCGCTACGGGGTGTTCGACTATCACCACTACCACACCGAAGGCCACGAAGTGCTGGGCGTGGCCAGCGGTAGCGCACGGCTGATGCTGGGTGGGCCGGATGGCCATGTGGTGCCGGTCAGAGCCGGGGACGTGCTGCTGTTGCCGGCCGGCACCGGCCATTGCAACCTGGGTTCCAGCGACGATTTCCTGGTAGTGGGCGCCTACCCGCCGGGGCAGCACGCCGACATCTGCCGGGCGGCGCCCACGGCGGCGCAGCAGGCGCGCATCGACGGCTTGCCGTTCCCCGACAGCGACCCGGTGCAGGGCGCTCAAGGCGCGGTGAAGCAATATTGGCTGTCAACGCGCAACACGTAGCAGCAGCTCCCACAGTGTGAACCCTAACGACGTAGCAGCTGCCGCCAGGCTGCGTCCGGCTATGGCGCGGACGTGAGTGTGTTCGGACGCGGCCTGCGGCCGCTGCTACGGGTGCCTGGCGCGATTGCCTCCCGGCGTGCACTGAAGATTTCCGGCGTGGAAAAGGGCCAGCGCAGCCTTCGGCAGCGGCTACACCGAACCCGCGTAGCAGCTGCCGCAGGCGGCGTCCGCCCCACGCGGTGTGCCAGGCTTGACGCGGCGCTCATGACGCGGCCTGCGGCCGCTGCTACGGGTGCCTGGCGCGATTGCCTCCCGGCGTGCACTGAAGATTTCCAGCGTGGAAAAGGGCCAGCGCAGCCTTCGGCAGCGGCTACACCGAACCCGCGTAGCAGCTGCCGCAGGCTGCGTCCGCTCCACGCGGTGTGTCAGGCACAGCGCGTCGCGTATGACGCGGCCTGCGGCCGCTGCTACGGGGTGTTGAGGTAGGCGAGGGCCTGGTGGTATTTGCGGGCGCGGGCCAGGTCCTTGTCGCTGAGCGCGGGCAGGCGCGTAAGGTTGAGGTTGTCCTTGATGTCCTCGATTTTCACCCGCCGCGCCAGCGGGTTCACCGCCAGGCGCTGGATGAACGCCGTGTAGTCCTCACCGGCCTGCTTGGTCAGGCACTCGATGGCGTTCACCACGGCCTCGGCAAAGCCCAGGGCGCGCAGGTCGGCCAGGTCGATGTCGCTGTCTTCCACCACGTCATGCAGCACCGCCACCATTTGCGCGTCGAGGTCGTCGAAGCGCAGCATCAGCCGCAGGGGGTGAAGGATATAGGCGCCCCCGGCCTTGTCGACCTGCCCGGCGTGGGCGCGGCAGGCCAGGGCGATGGCGGTGTCGAGGTTGCTCATGGGCGGGCCCGTCCGAGGCGGTATTGCTGGGCGCTGATTTCCTCGCCGTAGAGCAACGCATCGTTGAACAGTCGGTTCGCCGACGGCACGGGCATTGGCTTCCCTCACTGCGTTGTAAACAGTCTTGGTCTGTTCGGTGTGCGCCTTCGCCCCGCCGGCTTTCGCGGCGATGGCTTGGAAATTGAGGGGCCAGTTTAAACGGTTTTGCTGTTCGGCTCATTAGCGGGCTTGCCCCGCCGGCCATGACCCCACCTGGCCGCAGCGGCTACGCCTTCGAGGCAAACACCCCGCTCAGCACGAACGAATAGCGCTCCGGCCGAATGTGGAAGGTGGTCCGGTCGCAACAGCGGTCATCGGCGAACCACGAGGTGCGCTCCATCACCAGCAACGCTGCCCCGCGCTTCACCCCCAGCGCACTGGCCAGGGCCTTGTCGGCCTGCTGGGCGCGGATGGCCATGTCGGCGCGGGCCACGGCGCTGCCAGTCACGCTGTGCAGCACCGAGTAGATCGGCTGCTGCTCCACCTCTTCCCATACCACGCTGGCCAGCTGCGCCGGCAGGTAGCTGCGGCCCAGGGCGATGGGTTCGCCGTCGACATAATGCAGGCGCTCCACGCACAGGCACTGCGCGGCGCCTTCGAACAGCTGGCGCAGGGCGTCCGGGGTGGGCACCAGTTGCTGGCCGATCACCCGCATGCTGGGCTGCAGGCCCTGCAACAACAAGGCTTCGTGAAAGCTGCGCAGGGCATCCAGGCCGTGGCGCACCTGCTTGGCGGCGGCAAAGGTGCCCTTGCCCTGTTTGCGCTCCACCACGCCGTCGTCGCACAGCTTGCCCACGGCCAGCCGCACGGTCACCCGGCTCACGCCAAAACGCTGGCCCAGTTCGGCTTCCGAGGGCAGCTTGCCGCTGGGCTCGAAGGCCCCGCGCTGGATTTCGTCCAGCAGTTGCTGGGCAATTTGCTCGTAGAGCGAGGTGGTGCTGTCACGAAGGATAGACACGGCTGGGCTTCCGTTGCTTCTAAGGTTATGAAAATACAATCTTGGTCTAACTTGTATTAATACGTATTATGTCAGGCAATCCATTGTAAACCACCTGACTGCGCTTGCCATGCCCCTGACTCCCTTTGTTTCGCCGCCTGGCGCCACCGCGCTCAGCGTGGACGCCATCCGCTTCAGCTACGCCAACGGCCATACGGTGTTCCAGGATTTCAGCCTGAGCGCGCGGCCGGGTGAGTTCGTCGCCATCCTCGGGCCATCGGGGTGCGGCAAGACCACCTTGCTCAACCTGCTGGCCGGCTTCCAGGCGCCGTCCGCCGGGCAAATCCACATCAACGGCAAGCCGGTGAAGCCCGAGCTGGCCGAGCTGGGCTACGTGTTCCAGGCGCCGCAGTTGTTCCCCTGGCTCACGGCGTTGGAGAACGTGCGCTTCGGCCTGCGCATGGCCGGGCAGGGCAGCGAAGCCGAGCAGCGCCACAAGGCCCTGGGCTACCTGCGCCTGGTGGGCCTGGAGCACGCCGCCCAGCGCCTGGCGCACCAGCTGTCCGGCGGCATGCAGCAGCGCGTGTCCCTGGCCCGCACCCTGGCGCTGGAGCCAGGTGTGCTGTTGATGGACGAGCCGTTCGCGGCGCTGGACGCCATCAGCCGCAGCACCATGAACGAAGAAACCCTGCGCCTGTGGGCCGAGCTGGGCCAGACCGTGCTGTTCATCACCCACGACATTGACGAGGCGGTGTTCCTCGCCGACCGGGTGATTGTGCTGAACATCGCCCCCGGCGGCATTCACAGCGAGCTGGCCATCGACCTGCCGCGCCCGCGCAGCAACCGGGTGACCCGCCGCCTGCCGGCCTTCCTCGACTACCGCAATGAGCTGATGGAGCGCATCTCCCAGGTCATGGCGCAGTCCCCCAGTGCCATTCCCGCCCGTCCCTTGCCCGAGACCACCGCATGATCAGAACCCTTCTGCTGGCCGCTTCACTGTCGGCCCTGACCTTGGCCTCCAGCGCCTTCGCCGCCGACAAACCGCTGCGCATCGGCTACGTGTTCGCCATGGCCAACGCCCCGGCGCTGATCGCCGACAAGGAAGGCTTCTACAAACAGGAAGGCCTGGACGTCGACCTCAAGGCGCTGGGCGACGGCCCGGTGATCCAGCAGGCGCTGGCTGCCGGCGAGCTGGACGTGGCCTACGTGGGCACGCCGCCGGTGTACCAGTGGTACTCGCGCGGCCTGAAAAGCACCATCCTGGCCAAGGTCAACTACGGCCAGGCGGCCGTGCTGGTAGGTGAGAAAAGCCCGATCGCGAGCCTGCAGGACCTTGCGGGCAAGAAGTTGGCGGGGGTGAAGAAGGGCAGCGGCATGGACGTGCTGCTGCGCGGCTACGTGCTCAAGGACAAGGCCGGCCTGGACCCGGACCACGACCTGAACATCATCGACATGCCGCCGGGCAACATGAACGCCGCCCTTGAGCGCGGCATCGTCGACGCCGCCTTCGCCTGGGAACCCTTCGTCAGCCAGGCCGAGCTGCGCGGCACCGCGCGGGTGCTGTTCGACGTCAACCAGGCGCTGCCGCAGTACCCCTGGTACGTGGTCATCGCCTTGCCAAAAACCCTGCAGGAACGCCCCGACGACGTGGTCAAGCTGCTGCGCGCGCACCGCAAGGCCGTGGCGTTCCTCAACGACCACCCGGCCGAGGCCAACCGCATCATCGCCGACGCCTTCCGCCTGGAGCCGGTGCAAGGCGCCGATGGCACCACCATCAGCCCCGAGCAGATCGTCGCCCGGGCGCGCACCCGCCTGGGCTGGTCGGCGGAGTTGAAACCCACCGACCTGGCGTTCATCCAGCGCCTGATGAACGACTCCAAGGCCCTGGGCTTCATGGATGTCGACATGACCCCGGCGCAGCTGGTGGACACCTCGTACCTGGAAAAAGCTTCGCACTGAGCCGCTCATGACCTTACCGAAACCAAATTGGGGCTGGGCCTCGCTGCCGTTCCTGGCGCTGGTGTGGATTGCCCTTGCCAGCCGTTTTCCCAGCTACGTGCTGCCGCAGCCGTGGGTGGTGGCCCACGAGGCCACGCGCTGGCTGGCCGACGGCTCGCTGCTGGTGCAACTGCGCGCCAGCCTGCTGGAAGAACTGGCCGGCTTCTGCGCCGCGGTGCTGGTGGCGGTGCTGCTGGGCAGCGCGGCAGGCCTGTCGCGGCATTTTCGCGACTTTGTCGCGCCGCTCAACAGCCTGTTCATGGCCATTCCGCCCATCGCCTGGGCACCGCTGATCCTGATCATTTTCGGCCTGGGGTTCTTCTCCATCGTGCTGGTGATTTTCATCGCCGCCGTGTTCCCCATGGCCGTGACCCTGCAGGAAGGCGTGCAAGGCATTCGCGGCGGCGAAGTGCGCGCCGCGCGCACCCTGGGCGCCAGCCGCTGGCAGCTGCTGGCCCATGTGTACCTGCCGGCGTCGCTGCCGTTTCTCACCGCGGCGCTGCGCATTGGCTTCAGCCAGGGCTGGCGGGCGCTGGTGGCGGCGGAAATGATCGGCGCCTCCCAGGGCATCGGCTGGATGGTGTCCATGGGCGGGCAGATCGGCAACAGCAGCCAGGTGCTGCTGGGCATCGTGCTGATCGGCCTGCTGGCCTGGCTGATGGAGAGCCTGGTGTTCCGCCGCATCGAACGTCACTACCAGGCCTGGCGCGTCAACTGACCGGCCTGCTTTTCCCGAATTGATCACTGCAAGAGGTGTCACGTGAGCACTACTTTCGATCCGCGCGAAGCCGGTCATTACATCGCCCCCCAGGGGCTTTATGAGCGCAACAAGGCGCGGCCATTCCTGGGCGCCATCAGCTGCGACCGCCACACTCTGGTGGCCGGCCAATGGGACGAGATCACCCTGGTGTACGAAGTGGGCGGCAGTGGCCTGGCCGACGGCGCCTGGTTGAAGCTGGCGTTCAAGTTCTACTCCGACTGGGCGCTGTTCCAGACCAGCAACCCGGCGGGCGCCAACTACGTCAGCGCCGAATACCAGGCCGGTGAGCTGGTGCCGGGCCAGAGCCAGGCCACGGTGCAGCACCTGAAGGTGCGCTTCGACCAGAAGGGCCACGAGCGGCCGTTCCAGAAGGCGCTGATCATCGACATCGTCGACGGCTACCTGAACCCCGGCGACCGCATCGTCATTCGCCTGGGCGACCGTCGCCAGGGCGGCGCCGGCACGCGGGTGCAGAGCTTCGTCGAAAAAGGCTTCCAGATGCGCCTGTTCATCGACCCGCTGGGCAGCTCGAAATTTGCCGAGGTGCCGGGCGACCTGCTGCTGGACATCGTGCCGGGGCCGGCCAGCCACCTGCAGGTGATCGCGCCGCGGCTGATCAGCGCCGGCGAGGCGTTCGACGTGCTGGTGCGCGCCGATGACGCTTGGGGCAACACCTGCCGGCAGCTGCCGCTGGCCGGCGTGCTGAGCCTGGTAGGGCCTGAGGGCGCAAGCCGCGAGGAACCATTTGTGCTGGCCGAGCAGGGTTGGGCGGTGGTGCGCCTGGCCGGGCTGCAGTTGCAGGGGCTGGGCGAATGGCAGCTGCGTGCGCGCATCAACCACTCCGGCGTGGCGCCTAGCGTGGCGTTCGTCACGGTGGATGCCGCCGGCGCCGGCCTGCGCCCGCTGTACGCCGACCTGCACGTGCATTCCGATGACACCGTGGGCACCAACGACACCCTGTACAACCTCAGCTATGGCCGCGACGTTGCCGGCCTGGACGTGCTGGGTTACACCGCCAACGACTTCAACATTACCGAGCAGCGCTGGGACCAGGCCGTGGCGCTGATCAGCGAACTCAACGAACCGGGCCGTTTCGTCTGCTACCCGGGCACCGAATGGTGTGGCAACTCCTGCGCCGGTGGCGACCGCAACGTGGTGTTCCTGCACGACCGCAAGCCCGAGTTCCCGTTCGACAACCAGGGCCGCCTGGTACGCTCCTTCGAGTGGAACGAGTTCACCGCCGGCACCATCAAGCCCGGCGCCTGGCCGGTGGACGAGCTGTACGCCGCCTATGCCAAGGACCCTGAGGGCCACCTGATGATGCCCCACGTGGGCGGCCGCCGCTGCAACCTGGACTGGCACCACCCTGAGCTTGAACGCCTGATTGAAGTGGGCTCGGCCTGGGGCCAGTTCCACTGGGTGTACGCCGAGGCGCTGCAGCGCGGCTACCGCGTCGGCGCCGCCGCCAACAGCGACGAACACCAGGGCCGCTGCGGCGGTGGCGTGCCCGCGACGGCGGTGTTCGGCTCGCGCGGCGGGCTCACCGGCGTGCTGGCCAGCGGCTTCGACCGCGCCAGCGTCGGCAAGGCCTTGCGCGCCCGCCGCACCTTCGCCACCACCGGCGAGCGCACGTTCGCCAGCCTGCGCCTGGGCGAGCATTTGATGGGCGAGGTGTGCCGCGCGCCGGCCAGCGCCACCCTCGACTACCGCCTGCTGGGCGACAGCGGCTGGGAGCAGGTGGACCTGTTCGACGGCGAGCAACTGATCTGGTCGCGCAACCTGCACCAGGAACTGGGCCTGTCCAGCCAGCGCATTCGCCTGCGCTTGGGCGGCGCGCGCATCAAGGACCGTTACCGTGGCGCCTACTGGGCGGGCGAGATCCAGGTCACCGGCGCGGTGATCAAGGGCTTCACCACCCAGGGCCTCGACCACCCTGAACAAACCGTGTGGCGCCAGGACGCCACGCGCCTGGCGTTCCGCACCGACACCAACGGCGACACCGACAGCATCGAGCTGGAGCTGTCGCAACTGGCGGGCGCGCGCATCCAGGTGCGCAGCCGCATCGACAACTACGTAAAGGTCGGCGACCCGTCCCAGCCCCAACCGTTCGTGCACGCGCCAGGGGTGGACATCGACCTGAGCGGTGATGCGCTGCTGGCCGCCGGCGAGCACATCCAGCGCCTGCCGGGCGCCGAGTTGCAGGTGTCGCTGGAGCGCATGACCCAGGCAGCGCTGCCGCGCGAACTGCAGGGCCGCATCGGCCTGGGCGAGCTGGGCCTGGACCCCAGCCGTGAACATCCGTTGTTCATCTGCGCGCGCCAGCGCGACCAGTCAAGGGTGTGGACCTCGGCGTTGTTCCTGAGCGTGCCAGGCTGAGCGCGACGCCTGCGGACGCCACAAAGGCCCGCGTAGCAGCTGCCGCAGGCTGCGTCCGGGGCTGATGCGGCGCGCCCAGGGGTACGCGCGGCTGTGGACGCGGCCTTTGGCCGCTGCTACGGGGATGTGCGTAGCAGCTGCCGCAGGCTGCGTCCCGGGCCGATGGGCGCTACAGGCTGTACGCAACCCCCACCTGCACCGTCCGCGGCGCGCCGGGGTAGGCGTACACGTTGCCGAACGCGCCTTCCTCGTAGTAGCGGTTGAACAGGTTCTTCACGTCCAGGTTCAGCCGCACGTGTTCGTTGACCTTGTAGTAGCCCAGCAGGTCGAACACGCTGTAGCCGGCCATGGCGAACGCGGTGTTGGCGGTCTGTCCGGCACGCTCGGCGACGTAGCGGCCGCCGGCGCCCAGGCCCAGGCCCTTGAGGCTGCCGTCCTGGAACTCGTAGACGTTGAGCAGGCTCAGGCTGTTGCGCGGGATGTTGACCAGGCGGGTGCCCGCACGCAGGGTGTTGTCCTTGGTCACCTCGGCATCGACGTAGGCGTAGCCGCCGGTCACCCGCCACTCGGGGGTGAGGTTGCCGGCCACGTTGATGTCCAGGCCACGGCTGCGCACCTGGCCAGCGGCAACGCTATAGCTGCTGTCCACCGGGTCGGTGGTCAGCACATTGCGTTTGTCGATCTGGTAGACGGCGGCGTCGACGCTGAGCGGGCGGTCGAGGGATTGCCACTTCACCCCCAGTTCCACCGACTTGCCTTTCTCCGGGGCGAAGCCTGCACTGCTGGTGCTGCCGCTGGTGGGGCGGCTGGCGCCGGTGTTGGGCTTGAACGAGCGAGCGGCGTCGGCATACACCGCCAGGCTGTCGGTCAGGTCGTAGATCACCCCCACGCGCGGGGTGACTGCGTTGTCGGCGGCGGTCCAGTTGCGGCCGCCGGCCACGTAGGTTTCGTAGTCATGCTCGAAGCGCTCGAAGCGCGCGCCGGCCAGCACTTTCAGGCGCTCGGTCAGCGCCACCTGGTCCTGGACGAAGGCGGCGTAGGTCTTGAGGTTTTCCTTGTCGTGGGTGGGGGTGCGCGTGAGGGCCGGGCGCGGCTGGCCGTACACCGGATCGAAGAGGTCGATCGGGTAGGCGCCGACCGCGCCGCTGGAGCGCTGGATGATCGATTTGTAGTCGTAGGTTTCGACCTCGACGCCGGTCAGCAGCGTGTGCTCCAGACCGCCGGTGGCGAAATGGCCGGTGAGGTTCAGCTGGCTGTCCTTGTCGGTCCACTCCAGCTTGCGGTAATTGAAGTTGCGGCCCAGGGTGCGGCCGTCGGCGCCGATGCCGTTGGCCTCCACGGCGTTGCCGGCCAGGGTGCCGTCTAGCCACTGGAAGCCGCCGCCCAGGCTCCAGTTGTCATTGAGGAAATGCTCGAAGCGCAGCTGGGCCATGTTGTTGTCGTTGTGCAGCTTGCCGGCGTCCTTCTCGCCGAAGAAGGTCGAGCGCGAAGCCGTGCCGAGCTGCCCGGGGTAACGGGTCACGCCGCGGTCCAGCGGGTGGTTGTTGCGCATGAAATCGCCTTCGAACACCACCTTGGTGTCGTCGCTGACCTGCCAGCTCAGTACCGGCGCAATGCCGTAGCGCTCGGTCTGCACGTGGTCGCGGAAGGTGTCGCCGCCTTCGCCCACCACGTTCAGGCGGTAGGCCAGGCGGCCTTGTTCGTCCAAGGGGCCGCTGGCGTCGAGGGTGCCGCGGCGCATGCCCTGGCTGTCGAGCTGGCTGCCCAGCGTCACGGCAGGCGCCGCCAGCGGCTGCTTGGACACCACGTTGAACGTGCCGCCGGGGTCGCCGCGGCCGTACAGGGTCGTGGCCGGGCCGCGCAGCACTTCCAGGCGCTCGATGGTGTTGGCGTCGGGCATGTTCGGGTAGCCGCGGTTGACGGGGAAACCGTTGCGGTAGAACTCGCCCGTGGTGAAGCCGCGCACGGTGAAGGTGGTCAGCCCCTGCCCGCCGAAATTGTTGGCGCGGCCCACGCCGCCGGCGTAGTCGAGGGCGTCCTGCAGGCGGGTGGCGCCGATGTCGTCGACCACGTCGCGGGTCACCACGCTGATCGACTGCGGGGTGTCATGGATAGCGGTGTCGGTGCGCGTGGCACTGGCCGAGCGGGTCGCCAGGTAGCCGGTGACCGGGCCCTGGGCGCTTTCGGCGTCGGCGATGCCGGTGATGGCGGTGGCCTGGAGTTCCAGCTGGCCGTTTTCAGCGCGGGTTTCTTCCGCCCACGCAGCAGGGGCGAGCACGTGCAGCACGCAAAGGGGGAGCAGGGTACGACGCATGGATCGGGGTCTCGACAGGGAGTCTGGGAGGGTCGGCGTCCGTGCCGTAGATTGTATCGAGATGATAACAATACGTAGATACAAATGACATTCGTTATTGTTTGTCATGTTGTTGCAAAAACCCGTAGCAGCGGCCCCTAGGCCGCGTCCCTCCCCATGCATAAAAACACAACACTTGAAATAGTTCGTATACTGAGCATATCGTAATGGCGCGTCGCATCCCTTCAATAACAACAAGGACAACGCCCCATGCAATTCCACCTCAACGGCTTCCAGCCCGGTGACCCCGACCTCCATCCCGCCGCCTGCGGCGCTACCACCGCGCTGCCCGAAGCGGTCGATGTACTGATCGTCGGCAGCGGCCCTGCCGGGCTGGTGCTGGCCGCGCAGCTGGCGCGGTTCCCCGGCATCGTCACCCGCGTGGTCGAGCGCCGTGCCGGCCGCCTGCAACTGGGCCAGGCCGACGGCATCGCCTGCCGCAGCGTCGAAATGTTCCAGGCGTTCGGCCTGGCCGAGCCGCTGTTGCGCGAGGCCTACTGGGTCAATGAAACGGCGTTCTGGCGCCCGGCCGCCGCTGACCGCCAGCGCATCGAGCGCACCGGCCGGGTGCAGGATACTGAGGACGGGCTGTCGGAATTCCCCCACGTCATCGTCAACCAGGCCCGTATCCAGGATTACCTGCTGGACAGCATGCTCAAGAGCCCCCAGCGCCTGGCGCCGGACTACAACCTGGCGCTGGCGCACATCACCCGCGATGAGCATCCCAGCCACCCGGTGCAAGCCACCTTGCAGCGCACCGACGGTGGGCCTGAGGTGCAGGTGCGCGCCCGCTACCTGGTGGGGTGTGACGGTGCCCGCAGCCAGGTGCGCGCGGCCATCGGCCAACAGCTGCGCGGCGATGCCGCCAACCACGCCTGGGGCGTGATGGACGTGCTGGCGGTGACGGATTTTCCCGACGTGCGCCTGAAGGCCGCGGTGCAGTCGGCGGCGGGCAACATGATCCTCATCCCGCGCGAAGGCGGGCACCTGGTGCGCCTGTACGTGGACCTGGGCGAGGTTACCGAGGCCAACCGCGCGGCCATTCGCGCCACGGCGGTGGAGGCGTTGATTGCTACCGCGCAGCGCATCCTGCAGCCGTATGTGCTGGAGGTGAAAAGCGTGGTGTGGTCGTCGGTGTATGAGGTGGGCCAGCGCCTTACTGACCGTTTCGACGACAGCGTGGACGCCGCCGGGCAAGTGCGTGAACCGCGGGTGTTCATCGCCGGCGACGCCTGCCATACCCACAGTGCCAAGGCCGGGCAGGGCATGAACGTGTCCATGCAGGACGCCTTCAACCTGGGTTGGAAACTGGCGGCGGTGTTGCAGGGGCGTAGCCCAACATCGCTGTTGGCCAGCTATTCCCAAGAGCGCCAGCCGGTGGCCCAGGAGTTGATCAACTTCGACAAGGAGTGGTCGGCGATGATGGGGGCGCCGCCCAAGGACCCGCTGAACCCGGCCGCTGGCGGCGTCGACCCCAGCGAGCTGCAGGCGTATTTCGTCCAGGCCGGCCGCTACACTGCCGGCGTTGCCACCCGCTACCGGCCGGGGCCGCTGACCGGGCGGGGCACCTGGCAGGCCCTGGCCAGTGGCTTGGCGATCGGTGCGCGGTTCCATTCTGCGCCGGTGATCCGCCTGGCCGATGCTCGCCCCATGCAACTGGGCCACGCGGCGCAGGCGGACGGGCGCTGGCGGCTGTATGCCTTCGCCGATGCCTCGGGGCAGGCGCTGGCGGGGCTGTGCGAGTACCTGCTCAACGACCCTGGCTCGCCGGTGCGGCGCTTCACCCCGGCCGGTGCCGACCTGGACAGCGTGCTGGACGTGCGTGCCGTGTACCGCCAGGCGCTGCCCGTCGAACAGCTGCCGGCCCTTCTGCTGCCGCGCAAGGGTTGCTTCGGGCTGATCGACTATGAGAAGGCCTTCGTCGTCGACCCGGCGGCCGACATCTTCGCCCTGCGCGGCATCGACCCGGTGCACGGCGCGCTGGTGCTGGTGCGGCCTGACCAGTACATCGCCCACGTGCTGCCACTGGACGGCCACGGTGAACTGGAGGCATTCTTGCAGCCGATTCTTGTTCCGCAATAGAAGGCAGTCCACTGTGCCGCTTGACGCTCACCCTCGCATTCTCGTGCACACCGGCAGCCTGATACGCCGGGCGCAACAACGCCACGTCGCCATCTGGCAGCGCGAAGTGTCCACCGAGGTCACCAGCGTGCAGTACGCGGTGCTACTGGTGCTGGAGCAACGCCCCGGCATCAGCCAGCGCGAGCTGGGCGACGAGCTCGACCTGGACCGCTCCACCATCGCCGAACTGGTGGCGCGCATGGTGCGCAACGGCGTGCTCGAACGCGTGGGCGACCCCCAGGACAAGCGCCGCAACACCCTCTACCTGACCGCGCCCGGCCGGGCGCAACTGGGCGAACTCAAACCGCGGGTCGCCAACGTCGAACAGGTGCTCACCCAGCACCTGAGCAGCGAAGAGCGCGAGCAACTGCGCGGCCTGATGGAACGCCTGCTGGCCCCCCTCCCGTAGCAGCGGCCAAAGGCCGCGTCCGGCCACGCCGCGGTGTTCCTGAGAATACGCGGCGCATTCGGACGCGGCCTGAGGCCGCTGCTACGCGGGTTCCGCGCTCGCCCTTGCCAACCCCGCCACCGACGCCTCCACCAACGCCCGGGCGATCTCGCTGGCGTGCTCCACATGGCGCGCCAACGCGCGCAGGTGCGGCGGGCCGTTTTCCACCAATTCCGCTGCGCCCGCGCTCACGCCTTTCAGGTATTCGCACGCCTGGGTCAGTGCCTCGTTTACGGGCATGCGGTCGCGCACCGCCAAAATTGGCAAATCGCCTGCGCAAGGACCAAAGGCGTGGTGAGTGGTGAGTGAATCGGTCATGGGGTGGGCGCTCCTGCGCAGTGGTTCAGGGTGGAATCGATCAGCACGTGGCTCAACAGCAATTGGCCGCGCACGGCGTCCAACGCTTCCTGGATAAAGGGTTCCTCGGCCACGACGGCATCGACGATCGGCAGGCGCTGCTCCAACAGGTCCAGCGACTGATTGGCGCGGTCAAGGGTGCGTTTGAGCGCGTGCAAATAATGGGGGATGCGTGGCAGGTTGGCAGGCAGGCCTTGCAGCAGCGCCAGGCTGAGCAGGTCCTTGAGGTCCATGTCGATGCCATTGAGGGGGGATTCGGGTGGGTCGGGGGTCGGCTTGACCATGGTGATGCTCCTGACGATTCAATGAACCGCCAAGTTCCGCTGCGAACGGAATGGGTGGCGGCTGTTCGCAGGTTCGCAGACCGGACCGTCAGGTACCCGGCGCACCCGAAGGTGCCCCACGCTCAGCCGCCATAACAAGATATTGCCGCAAACGGCAACGGGAATGACGGCGCTTGGCGCCTGACGAATATTCTCCGGGCTGCGAAACCCGTCCGCTGATTTGGCAGCAGCGGACGGAGAGTAGCCTCGTCAAAAAGTCAGTGCAAGCGAAAATCACGAACGACGATTATAGAAACATTTCGTCATTATTTTCTGTGTGTAAGGGGATTATCTCAGATCTTGTGTGAAATTTCCTAGGACATTTCCGAAGACGTATTAAAACAGCCTCTACCGCAACTTTGCAGCGTCGTAAACCTCACTGCGTGATCGCTTGCCAATTGCCACAATTGTCACCACTACTCGGTCATCTTCAACCCGGTAAACGAGGCGATAGCCTGCGCTCTTCAACTTGATTTTGTAGTGATCCGGCATCCCGGCCAATGCATCGCCAGCGACTCTTGGGGCCTCCAGCCGCTGACGCAGCTTTTTCTTCAACTGTTCTCGCAGTGTATGGCCCAGCTTTTCCCATTCCTTGAAGGCTGCTGGGACGAACTCAAGCCTATAAGTCATCCAGGTCTACCGGGATGCCCTTTTCGTGTTGACGGGATTTGGCAATTTCGACAAGGTCCAGATCATCCAGACGTTCCATCATGGCTTCAAAAACCTCAGCTGGCACCATGTACCCCATCACTCGATTGTGGTTGAGTACCGCAATCGGCTGACCTTCAGCACTGTTCATGACAGCTGTTGGATTCTTCTTCAGCTCGGAGACGCTGACGGCCATTTCGGCGAGAACGCTTTGCATAATTTAAGCCCTCAATTAAGGTCTTTATTTTGGTCTTTTGTGTGTGACAATGCAAATCTTACACACCCCCACTGGTCCGCCCTAAAGGTAGCGGTGTGTTATGGGAATACGAGATGTCAATACACCGGCTTATAACTCACCCTCAACCCCGCCGCCATATCCCTCGCCAACCCCGGCACATCCTCTATACCCATGTTCGCCACGCTCAGCCGAATCGCCGCGCCATCGCCCAAGCGAAACGGCTTGCCGGCCTGCACTGCCCACCCGTACGACGCCAGCGCCTGCACCGCCGTGGTCTCATCGGCCACGGCAATCCACACATGCAACCCTTCGCCCGGCCCCTCGCAGCGCACGCCTTCGGCGTTCAGCGCGCGAATCAATGCCAGGCGCCGCTGCGCGTAGCTGTCGGCGGCGCGCGCCAGTTGCCCATCGGCCACCACCTGCTGCCACAACCCGGCGGCCAGCCGCTGCAAAAGGTGGCTCACCCAGCGCGACGCCACCGCCTGCAAACGCTGCATGTCGGCCAGCAACGCCCCGTTGGCGGCCACCACCGACAGGCGCAGGTCGGGGCCGAGGAATTTGCTCACCGAGGTGATGTGCAGCCAGCGCGCGGGCAGGGGCGCAAGCTGCGCGGGCCCGCCCTGGCTCAAGGGCCCCCAGTGGTCGTCTAGGATCAGCAGCGTCTCGGGGCTGCCTTGCAACGCGGCCGCCCATTCGCGCCAACGGGCGGGTGAAAACGAGCGCCCCGTGGGGTTGTGCGCCCGTGGCGTGAGGATGACAGCGGCCACATCGCCCAACCCGCCGGGCGGGCAGGCGCCGTGTACGTCGCCGGCCAACGGCACGGCCTTGAGCCGCAGGCTCGCCAGCAACGCCAGCACCGGCGGCCAGCAGGGGTCTTCCACCAGCACCCGGTTGCCCGGCCGGCAGTGCGCGCGCAGGGCTTTTTCCATGGCGTCCATGGCGCCATGGAACACGCCGATATGCTCGGTGGGCAGCTGTTGGTCGCGCAGCCATTGCGCGGCCATGGTCAGCAACGCGGGATGGTCGCTCTGCAGGTCATGACCCGTGTCGGCAGGCAACTGGTTCAGCCAGTCACCTTGCAGCCGCGGCAGCAACCTGGGGTCGACGTTGCCGCTGGCAACGTCACGCAAATGCGCGGGCAGGGCATGCCGCGCCACGGCTGGCGCCACGCGCTCGGCGACGCGGGTGCCGCGGCGCCCGTCGGTGTCCACCCAGCCGGCATCGCGCAGGTGCTTGTAGGCCGCCGCCACCGTGTTGGGGCTGACCTGCAGCTGGCTGGCGAGCTGGCGCACGGCTGGAAGCAGTTGCCCGGTAACAATTTCGTGGGCACGGATTGCCCGCTCAATCGATTCAGCGATCTCGACAGCGGTGGTGCCTGAAGCCAATAATGTATTCATACATTCACTATATTGTATTGGTACAAATATGAAAAGCGCTTGGGTAATAAGACATGTGCCGTTTGAGGGTATTGGCGTGTACGGCGCCGTGCTGGAACAGCGTGGCTATCAGCTTCGCGTCATCGAGGCGCCGTTGGCAGCGCTGGCCGAACTGGACGCCGGCGAGCCCGACCTGCTGGTGATGCTCGGCGGCCCGCTCGGCGCGTTCGACGAGGCCACGTACCCTTACCTGGCCGACGCACTGCGCCTGGTGCAACAGCGGTTGGCCAGCGGCAAGCCCTTGCTGGGCATCTGCCTGGGCGCGCAACTGATCGCCCGCGCGCTGGGCGCCGAGGTCCGCGCCATGGGCTACAAGGAAATCGGCTACGCGCCGGTGACCCTGACCGAAGCGGGCCAGCAGTCGGTGTTGGCCCCCCTGCAAGGGGCCGGGCCGGTGCTGCATTGGCACGGCGACCAATTCCAGATTCCGGCCGGCGCCACCCACCTGGCCCGTTCCGAACACTGCGAAAACCAGGCGTTCAGCGTCGGCAATGCCGTGCTGGCGCTGCAGTTCCACCCCGAGGCCGACCCACGGCAGCTGGAAGCCTGGCTGGTGGGGCACGCCGCGGAACTGGCCGGCGCCGGTATCGACCCGCGCACGTTGCGGGCACAGGCGGCAACGGTGGCGGACGACCTGGTGCGCGTGAACCAGCACCTGTTCGCCGCCTGGCTCGACCAGGCCGGCGCCTGATGCGCCTGGGCCAACTGGAGGCCTTGCTGGTAGGCAAGGCCGTGCCTTTTGCACGCAGGGGCACCCGCAGCGCCATCGCCAAGCAGGCCGTTGAAGGGGCATTGGCGGCCACGGCTCTTGGGCTTGCGGGCGATGAGCAAGGTGACCTGCGCATTCATGGTGGCGTGGACAAGGCCATCCACTTGTACCCCCGGGAACACTACACGCGCTGGCAGCAGCTGATAGGCGAGCACCCGCTGCTGGCTGCCCCCGGCGCCTTCGGTGAAAACCTCGCCACCGTGGGCATGACCGAGCAAACCATCTGCCTGGGCGATGTCATCCGCTGCGGCACCACGCTGCTGGAGGTCAGCCAGACCCGCCAGCCGTGCTGGAAGCTCAACGACCGTTTCGGCGTGCCGGACATGGCCTTGCGCATGCAGGGCACCGGCATGACCGGCTGGTATTTCCGGGTGCTGGAGGGCGGGCAAATGCGCGCCGGTGACCGCTTCGCCCTGGAGGCCCGACCCCATCCCGACTGGAGCCTGGCGCGGGTGGTGGCGGTGCTGTACCAACGCACCCTGGACCGCGATGAGCTGCTGGGGCTGGCGGCGTTGCCGCTGGTGCCGTCATGGCAGCGGCTGGTGCAGCGGCGGGTGGAGCAGGCGCAGGTGGAGGATTGGAGTGGCAGGCTATGTGGGCCTGCGCAAATGACAGTAGAAGGGGGTTGAGATGGATATGTACAGGGTAGTGGTGTGCAAGGATAAAAAGCGCTGGTGCGTGGTGGACATCGAACATCTGGACGCCAGGGCGATATTGGCCGACGTTGCCGCACGTTTCCCCTTGGAAAAAGGCTTCGATATATCGGTGGTGAAAAAGCATGGCGAGAAGCGCCTGCTGGAGGTTTCTCCTGCGGGGGTGAAGATGCTGTCTGCTGAACCACTGTTCGAGTTATTCCCATTTAATTGATTATTGCGGGTCGGCCTTCGTTTGAATGTAGGAGACTTCTGATTTTGCCCGATAGGGTATTCGCTTGAACCAACTTGCATGATAATCATTTTCCTTGGATCCCGATGCCGGGTGACAAGAAGAATCAAGATGATTTATCACGCGAGTTGCTCAGGAGGAACACAATGTCGGACGTGTATCGGGAATCCAATCCAGTCATGGAGATGCTGGCCAAGCTATCCGAACTGTGGAGCACCCGGGCTGCAGTCAATAAGCCTTCCTTGGATATCTCGGCCTTGTTGTTTGATTCAACTCGGCCGGATTTCTGCGAAGCGCTGTTGCCATTTTCCCAACATGACGCATGGCGCGGCGCCGATCCACAGGTGAAATCAAGCTGTCTCTCTTATGCCTGGATCATTTATAACCTGAAGACCATTTATATCGAGTGCGATATTGTCACCCCGGCGTGCGAGGACCTGCTCAAGGTCTCGCCGCTCACGGGAGAGAGCCGCAGGACGTTCCAGGCGGCCATCGCCGAGGCGTTGCTGGACGAAGCCCTGCACACCAAGATGTCTGTCAGCGCCTGCAACTACATCTACTGCCACCGCCAGCTACCGGTGCTGCAGTTTACTGACTTCAACCTGTTGCGTTGGAAGGACGAGATTCTTTCCTCCTGTTGCGCTGAATGGGAACGTCGCCTGACCCGCTTCGGCATGGCGTGTGCCAGCGAGACGATGATTACCGACTACCTCAAGCGAATGTCCGAAGATAACGCTATCCAGGCTGTGTGTCGTGAAGTGACACGTACTCATGCGGAAGATGAATGGAGCCATTCAAGCGTGTTCTCCTTTGCTGCCATCGAAATTGTTTCCGACCTGACCAAGGCTGAGCGTAATTACTTGCAGCGCATTATCCGCAAAACAGTGCATATGTTTGCCGATAATGAAATGGGGGCGTGGGGCAGGGTGTTCGCCATGACCGGTCTGCAAGAGGGTGCCGATATAGTTGCCGACAGTTCCAATTTTGCCGAGGTTGAAGTCTACACCGACTCGGTGAATTCCCTGTTATCCCGAATTGGCCTCGCGTAAACCCGTCACGCCGTTCCTGGTATTTATGAAGTTGAGAGGTTGGACGCTTTATGGGCGCGTTTTTATCGTGCGAGTTTGTCAGGCAAGAGTCAGTGGATGTCTGGTCGTTTGGTTTCAAGGCCATGCAACCGCAGCCGGAGCAAGCCTTTGACCCGGGGCGTTTCGTAATGATTGATTTTCCCGACGTGCAAGGCAACAGTGGCACCCGTTGTTATTCGATATCTGGCGCTACTGCACCGGATACGTTCGAGATTTCGGTGCGGCGTAAAGGCGACGGTGGGGTTTCGGACAATTTGGTGAGGCGCTTGCAGCCCGGCGCGCTGGTGAACCTGGTCGACGTTGCAGGCCAGATAACCTCACGGCAACTTGCCGGTCACAGCACGGTACTCATGCTGGCAGCGGGTATCGGTGTAACCGTACCCATTGCGTTGGTGCGGGATATCGCCAAGCAGCATCTGGCGGGCGTCGCTGCGCCCAGGGTGAGGCTGGTCATCGTGACGCCGGCGCTGGAGTGCTTGCCGTTCCTGACGGAGTTGCTGTCCCTGAGTTTGACCGCGGCGTGGTTTGAGTTGAGCGTCAGGCTAACCCGCCAGGCCGTGGTGTCCGGCCACTCCTGCTTCGCTGCAAGCCGGCCCACCGCCGGGGAGGTATTTGGCGGCTCGTCATGGGACAGTGTGGTGATTTGTGGCGGCCTTGCCTTTGCCGATTTTTTCGCGGCGCAGGCTCGTCAACGGCTGCCCCACTGCACGTTGTTCGTCGAAGCGTTTTCGGCCGCTGAGGCGCCGCAACCGCAGGGCGGCGCGAATGCCGTGGCGGTAAAAATCGGCACTGGGACGGTAGTGATTGACGCGGCCAAGAACCTCCTCACCGCACTTGAGGAGCAAGGCGTCAGTATCCAGCACCAATGCCGTGCGGGCATTTGCGGCCGATGCAGGATCAAGGTGGTGGACGGCGATTACCGTAGCGGCGCCCAGTTGGCGCTTAGCCATAAAGAGCGTCAGCAGGGCTACGTGCTGGCGTGTTGCACGTTCGCGACGGGCGTTGGGATTTCCATCGATATCACAGGCTAAGCCGGCGTTGGCTGTGACGCGGCCTGCGGCCGCTGCTACAGGAGGTGTAGCAGCGGCCCCAGGCCGCGTCCGGCACCCCCCCAGTCATAACTCCGCAAGCTCCACCAACCCCCCATCCCGCCCCAAACGATACCGACACAAATCCCCCGCCAATACCAAACGCCCGTCATACTGCGCGGCCGCCTCTTCCCGCACATCGCCAATGCACGGGCTGCGCTGCGGATTGTTCTGGTACCGCGCACTGAAGTGCGTCAGCACCAGGTTCGGCACCCCTGCAGCCTGCGCGAAGCGTGCCACGGCCGCGGCGGTGCTGTGGCCATAGCTGGTGCGGGCGCCTGCCAGCACCGGCTCGGTGAAGGTGGCCTCGTGCACCAGCACGTCGGCGCCCTTGGCGACGCTGGCCAGCAGCTCGGGGCGGTCGTTGTCGCCGCAGACGATTACCCGGTGGCCAGGGCGCGAAGCGCGCTGGTAGTCGCTCGCCAGTATCAGCCGGCCTTCATGGGTCACGCCCTGGCCGCGGGCCAGTTCGCCCCACAGCGGCCCGCGCGGCACGCCGTCGGCCAGCAGGCGGTCGGTGTCCAGGCGCGGCTCGGGGTCCAGCTCGTCGAACACGTAGCCGTAGCTGGGCACCCGGTGCGACAGCTCAACAGTGCTCACTTTCATGCTGGCGCAGCTCCAGGTGCCCAGGGTTTCCAGGGCGTGCAGGCACAGCTCGTAGGGTAGGTGGGTGTCGCTCACGGCCAGGCTCTGCAGCACCCAGGCCTGCAGGGCATCGGGCAGGATCAGCTCCAGCGGTTCGCTGCGCCCGGACATGCCGGCGCTGGCCAGCAGCCCGGGCAGGCCGAAGCAGTGGTCGCCGTGCACGTGGGTGATGAAGATGGCGCGCAGGTCGCGCACCGACAGCGGCGTGCGCAACAGCTGGTGCTGGGTGCCCTCGCCGCAGTCCACCAGGTACCAGGCCTTGCCGGAGGCCTCGATGACGGCGGTGGCGCTGACATTGCGGGCCTTGGTGGGGACCCCGGATGAGGTGCCCAGAAACTGCAGGTCCATGGGTTGAATGCCTCGCTGGCAAAACCCCAGTGTAACGCCTACGGGGCGGTGCCGGCAGCCGCCTGGGGGCCGGCCTTCAGGTAGGCGTCGGCGATGCGCTGCAAGGTGCCGTCACTGCGCAGGTTGTCCATGGCCTGGCGCAGGCTGCGCACCATGGCTTCGTCACAGCGTTTGGAACAGGCCAGGTACAGGTCCGACTGCATCAGCGGCGGGCTCATCTGCAAGGGCCGGTCCGACACGCCGCGCCAGATGTAGCGGGTTTCCGGCACGCCGTTGAACCAGGCGTCGACGCGGCCCATCAGCAGCAGTTGCGCGGGGTTCTCGCCAATTTGCAGGGGGTAGATCTGCTCGTCGCTGAAGCCCTCGTCGCGCAGTTTCTGCTCCTGGGCGCTGCCGCGGCCCACGGCGATGCGCGCGTAGGCCTGGCGGGCCTGGGCAAACGTCTCGACGCGGCGGTCGAGGCTGAAAAAGGCCCGGTCCATGCTCATGATCGGCGCGATCCAGGTGTAGTCGTTTTCCCGATCCGGGGTGCGTGACAGGGGGATGATCAGTTGATTGATGCCCTGGCGCACGTCGTGCTGGGCACGCGGCCAGGGCAGCACCAGCAGGTGCAGGTCGAGGCCGGCCTGGGCGGCGGCCTTCAGCGTGGCTTCGCCGACGATGCCGTGCTGGCCGGCGCTGCCGCTCATGCTCAGGGGCGGCGCTTCGGGCAGGTACAGGTCCACCGTGCGGGCCGCCACGGCAATCGCGGGCAACAGCAGCACGAGCAGGCCGGCGCAGCAGCGCAGCGAACGCTTGAAATGACTCATGGCAGTGACTCAAAACGGGTACGGGGGTGATGCTGTTATTGGCAGGAGCATAGGTGTAAATCGCCATCACTGCATCTGCCCGGACCCTGTAGCCGCTGGCGAAGCCTGCGCTGGCCCTCCAGTACGCTGGAAATCTCCAGTGCAGGCGAGGGCCAGCGCAGCCTGTCGGCAGCGGCTACGCAAGGGTCAATTGATGCGGGGGTGCTGTTGCACCAGGTTTTCGCGCTTGGCCTGCAGTTCGGCGATCTGCGCGTCGATGTCCTCGATTTTCTGCTCGATGTTGTCGTGGTGCTCCTGCAGCAGTTCCTTCGCCTCGGCAAGGTCCGACGCGGCCGGCGCTGCGCCGCGCAGCGGCTTGTTGGCGGTTTCCTTCATCGACAGGCCGGTGAGCAGGCCGATCACTGCCACCACCATCAGGTAATACGCCGGCATGTACAGGTTGCTGGTGGTTTCCACCAGCCAGGCGGCCAGGGTCGGGGTCAGGCCGGCGATCAGCACCGAGATGTTGAAGGCGCTGGCCAGGGCGCTGTAGCGGATGTGGGTGGGGAACATCGCCGGCAGGGTCGAGGCCATGACGCCGATGAAGAAGTTCAGCAGCACGGCAATGATCAGCAGGCCGGCGAAGATCAGCCCCAGGCTGCCGCTGGTGATCAGCATGAACGCCGGAATGGCCAGCACGAACAGGCCCACGCTACCGGTGATGATGAACGGGCGGCGGCCGACCTTGTCGCTCAGCAGGCCGAACACCGGCTGCACGAACAGCATCCCCACCATGATGGCGATGATGATCAGCACGCCGCGGTCTTCGCTGTAGTGCAGGTTGTGCGACAGGTAGCTGGGCATGTAGGTGAGCAGCATGTAGTAGGTGACGTTGGTCGCCACCACCATGCCTACGCAGGTCACCAGGCTGCGCCAGTGTTGGGTGGCGACCTCCTTGAACGACACTTTCGGGCCGCCGGCCAGGCCTTCGCGGTCACCCTGTTCGAGCTTTTCCACGTGCTGCTGGAACGCCGGTGTTTCTTCCAGCGCGTTGCGCAGGTACAGGCCGAGCATGCCCAGGGGCAGGGCGAGGAAGAACGGCAGGCGCCAGCCCCATTCCTGGAACTTGTCCTCGCCGATCACCGTGGAAATCAGCACCACCACGCCGGCGCCGAAGACGAAGCCGGCAATGGAGCCGAAGTCCAGCCAGCTGCCGAGGAAGCCGCGCTTGCGGTCCGGGGCGTATTCGGCGACGAAGATCGAGGCGCCGGTGTATTCGCCGCCCACCGAGAAGCCCTGCGCCATTTTCGCCAGCAACAGCAGGATCGGCGCCCAGATGCCGATGGAGGCATAGGAGGGGATCAGGCCAATGGCGAAGGTGCTCAGGGACATGATGACGATGGTGGCGGCCAGCACTTTCTGCCGGCCGTACTTGTCGCCCAGCGCGCCGAAGAACAGCCCGCCCAGGGGGCGGATCAGGAACGGCACGGAGAAGGTCGCCAGGGCCGCGATCATCTGCACGCTGGGGTTGGCGCCGGGGAAGAAGACCTTGCCCAGCACGTAGGCGACGAAGCCATACACGCCGAAGTCGAACCACTCCATGGCGTTGCCCAGCGCGGCGGCGGTGATCGCCTTGCGCATCTTGACGTCGTCGACGATGGTGATGTCTTTCAAGCCGATGGGCTTGACGCGTGTCTTGCGTAATTTCATACGGGTTACTCGGTACCAGAGGTGTCTATGGCATCAGATACGTTGGCACGCAAAATAATTCCATCCTCCCCCCGATCCCGCACCCGTAGCAGCGGCCCCTAGGCCGCGTCCTGCCCCCCCCCAAAAAAAAACACTTGGATAAATGGTAGTTACACAGGTGTAACACCTGTACTACAGTCAAAGCCGTTATCCGAACTTTGCCACTCGTGTTGCGCGTGAACTTCACGTCGCACCGCGATTGTGCGTGCGCGCAGGAAAAGTTCGAGTTTTGACGCCAGTTAATCGCCGCGCCCTGAAGGATGAATTGGCGGCGTCAAATTTAAATAAAGCCACCGTCGCCATTAAACAGAGAGTCAAACAAAATGAGTGCACAGGAAAGTGTTATCTACAGCAAATTGACCGAAGTCTTCCAGGACGTCTTCGACGAGGATGACCTGGCGCTGACCCCCGAAACCACGGCTGATGACGTGGAAGGCTGGGACAGCATGGCCCATGTGCGGCTGCTTCTGTCGATCAAGAAGAAGTTCGGCATAGAGTTCGCTGCTTCGGAAACAAGCTCGCTGAAGAACGTCGGCGACCTGGTCGCGGTCATTGCCAAAAAGAGCAAGTAGTCCGCTCACTTTTTATTGATGGGGATCACACCATGTCTCGATTGATTAGCGCACTTCCTTGGTTGGTACATGCACCCGACGACTTCTCCGTGCAATGCCGCGGTTTAAAAGCAGATGCCCCCGAACTGGGTCGAAGTATTCAAGCGCTGGCCAATTGCGCCATGGACGGCAACCAACTACAGAAACTCGCCAGCGCCATTGGCAAGTTGCAGGCCAGTGATGTTTCCCTGGCGCCATTGACGCCCCTGCGCCTGGCGGTGCTGGGCAACGGCACCCAGGATTTTGTCGCCGCCGCCCTGGTGGCCAGCGCCGCCCGCCATGGCCTGGCGCTGCAGGTGGTGAAGGGTGAATACGACCAGGTGCTGCAGGAGGCCAACGAGGCGCACTCCACGGTCAACGCCTTCCGGCCCCAGGCCGTGCTGATTGCCGTGGACTACCGTGCGCTGCCCTGGCAGCCCACGCCGGGTGACGCCGGCACGGCGCTGGCCAACGTCGAGATGGCCATGAACTACCTGCAAGGCGTGCGCGACGCGGTGCACCGCCACAGCGGTGCCACCTGCATCGTGCAAACCCTGGCGCCGCCGCCGGAAACCCTGTTCGGCAGCTTCGAGCGCCGGGTGCCCGGCACCCCGCTGTGGCTGGTGGACGAGCTGAACCGGCGCCTGGTGGACAGCCTGGCCAAGGGCGAAGACCTGCTGCTGGACGTGGCGCAACTGGCCGCCACCGTGGGCCTCGACACCTGGCACTCGCCCGGCGAGTGGAACCTGGCCAAGCTGCCGTTCGCCAGCGACTGCCTGCCGCTGTACGCCGACCATGTGGCGCGGCTGCTGGCGGCCTGGCGCGGGCGCAGCCGCCGCTGCCTGATCCTTGACCTGGATAACACGGTGTGGGGCGGGGTCATCGGCGACGATGGCGTGGAGGGCATCAAGGTCGCCCAGGGCGATGCCACGGGCGAGGCACACCTGGCCGTGCAACGCATGGCCCTGGCGCTGCGCGAGCGCGGCATCGTGCTGGCGGTGTCGTCGAAAAACACCGAGGAAATCGCCCGCAAGCCGTTCCAGGAACACCCGGAGATGCTGCTGCGCGAAGACCATTTCGCTGCGTTCCAGGCCAACTGGCAGGACAAGGCCACCAACATCAAGGCCATCGCCGAGTCTTTGGCCCTGGGCCTGGACGCCATGGTGTTCCTCGATGACAACCCGGTGGAGCGCGGCCTGATCCGCCAGATCCTGCCCCAGGTGGCGGTGCCGGAGCTGGAGGAAGACCCGGCGTCCTACGCCCGTACCCTGGCCGCCGCCGGCTATTTCGAGGCAGTGCTGTTCTCCGAGGAAGACCGCAAGCGCGCCGCCCTGTACCAGGAAAATGCCCGGCGCATCACCTTGCAGCAGCAGGCCGGCGACGTGAACGCCTACCTGGCCTCGCTGGACATGGAAATCGTCTTCAAGCCCTTCGACGCCATGGGCCGCGCGCGGGTGGCGCAGCTGATCAACAAGTCCAACCAGTACAACCTCACCACGCGCCGCTACACCGAGGCCGACGTGCTGGCCGCGGAACAGGAGGCCGGCACCCTGACCCTGCAGGTGCGGCTGATCGACCGCTTCGGCGACAACGGCATGATCAGCGTGATCATCTGCCGGCCCTCGGCCCCCGACACCTGGGCCATCGACACCTGGCTGATGAGCTGCCGGGTGCTTGGCCGGCAGGTGGAAGACAGCGTGCTGTACGAGATTCTGGCCCAGGCCCGGCAGCGCGGCATCACCCGCCTGGTGGGCGAGTACATCCCGTCGGAGCGCAACATGATGGTGCAGAAGCACTACCAGAAGCTGGGCTTTGCCCAGGTGGGCGAGGAGCCCAACGGCACCACGCTGTGGGAGCTGGGCACTGACGTCGAGAAATCGGCACCGCTGATGCGCGTACGGCACGAAAGCGCCTGACCAACCCCAACAACAAGAACAATGGAGCAGGCTGATGGACGACACTCCCAACGAGCAGCGTAAGCCCAGGCTGCCGCGGCGCGACCTGGTGCTGATACCCATGCTGGTCGGCGTCACCCTGGCGGTGCTGCTGGGCGCCGGCGAGGGCCTGGCGCGTTATTTCTACCCGGCGCAGCAGCTGGACAGTTGCCAGATTCCCGATGACATCATGGGTACGCGCTTCAAGCCCGACTGCACCTCCAGCACCAAGGCCCCCGAGGGGCCCTGGGTGACCAACCACTACAACGACTGCGGCTTCCGCTCCCAGGGCAGCTGCGCCAGCAAGCCGGCGGGTGCGTTGCGCATCGTCGCCTTCGGCTCGTCGTTGACCCAGGGTTACCTGGTGCCGTACGAGCAGTCTTACCCGGTGCGCGTCGGCGCCAGCCTGGCTACCTCTTGCCACCGCGCCATCGACGTGCAGGACGTGGCCAGCATCGGCTACAACTGGAGCCGCGCCAAGCTGGACTTCGATGAGGCGGTGAAACTGGCGCCGGACCTGCTGATCACCAGCATCGTGCCGTTCGACCTGGAGCGCGACCCCGCCGACTTCGAGGCCAGCAGCGCGCCAGCGGCGCCGGCCCCCGAGCCACCGCTGCTGAACCGCCTCTACGTGGCCATCAAGGAGCAGGCGCGCTCGGCGTACGTTGCCCAGTACTTCTACTTCAAGAACGCCGAAGCCTTTACCGACCTCTACCTGCACTACGGCGAGAAGGCCAACTTCCTGCGCACGCCGTTCACGCCGTTCTGGCAGAGCCGCCTGGACACCTACGAGAAACTGCTCGCCGACATGGCCGACCAGGCTCGTGCCGCCCACGTGCCGCTGGTGCTGGTGTACGTGCCGCAACGGGCGCAGGTGGCGATGATCAGTGGCACGCGCACGCCGCCGGGCGTGGACCCCTGGGCGTTCAGCCGGGCCATCGGCGACATTGCGCGGCGCCACGGCATTGTCTACGTCAACACCAGCGACGAGTTCAGCCACCTGAAAAACGCCGCCGACCTGTATTACCCGGTGGATGGTCACCCGTCGGGGGCAGGCCATGCGGTGATCGCCGACGCCGTGGTGCAGCGGCTGGTGAACCTGCCCGATGACCGCTTCGCCAGCTGTGCCACCGGGGCGGCCACCGCCGCCTTGCAGCCGAGGACCACGCCATGAACGTACCGTCATTCGAGTTCCTGGGCTTTGCCGCCATTGCCGCGCTGGTGTTCAACCTGTTCCTGGCGGCGGGCTGGCGCCAGGCGGTGCTGCTGGCCACCAACCTGGTGTTCTTCGCCACCCTGATGCCCAGCGCAACGGCCTGCGTGCCGTTCCTGCTGTTCCTGGCGTTCGGCTTCGGCCTGATGCGCCTGGTGCAGCGCACGCCGGGGGCCGACCACCGGCTGCTGTTCGCAGGTTCGGTGCTGGCGATCGTGCTGGTGTTCGCCTGGCTGAAGAAGTACGGGTTTTTCCCCTCGGGGATGTTCCTGGCGTTTCCCTACGCCACCGTCGGCCTGTCCTACGTGTTCTTCCGCGTGCTGCACCTGGTGATCGACGCCCGTGGCGGCACCTTGCCGCCGATCACGGCGCTGGGCTACGTCAACTACACGCTGAACTTCACCGCGCTGATCTCCGGGCCTATCCAGCGTTACCCCGACTACAAGGCGCAGGCCGACACGCTGTCGCGGCCGGACCTGATCATCGCCGGGCAGGGGGTAGAGCGCATTTTCATCGGCTTCTTCAAGGTGTTCGTGCTGTCCCATGTGCTGCATGACCTGCAGTTGCAGGCGCTGGCGTTGCTGCCGGAAACCCCCGGGCTGTGGGGCACGGCGGCCCAGGGCGTGATCATTGCCGTGAGCTACCCGTTGTTCCTGTACTGCAACTTCTCCGGCTACACCGACGTGGTCATCGGCGTGGGCCATTTCTTCGGGCTGCGGCTGCCGGAGAACTTCAACAAGCCTTTCATTGCCGAGAACTTCATCAACTTCTGGGGCCGCTGGCACATGTCGCTGTCCAACTGGTTGAAGACCTACGTCTACAACACCGTGCTGATGAGCCTGATGGAGCGCTTCCCGGCGCGCAGCGTCGAGCCGTTCCTGGGCGTGCTGGCGTTCTTCGTGACGTTTTTCCTGGTGGGTATCTGGCACGGGCAGACCTCGGAGTTCGTGATGTTCGGCCTGTTGCAGGGCGGCGGTGTGGCGGTGAACAAGCTGTACCAGATCCAGATGGCCCAGCGCCTGGGCAAGAAGCCGTACAAGGCCTTGTGCGCCAACCCGCTGTACCTGATTGCCGCGCGTGGGCTGACCTTTGCCTGGTTTGCCTTCACGCTGTTCTGGTTCTGGGCCAGCTGGGCGCAGATTGGTGCCTATTACGCGGCGCTGGGCTGGGCCGGCACCTTGCTGGTGTGGGCACTGGTGTGGGTCGGCGCAGCAGTGGTCATCGAAGCGGTGCGCCGGCTGTGGGCCGTGGTGCTGTTGCTCAAGGCCGGTGGTACGCCGGTGGCGCAGTCGCGCTACACGCGCACCGTGGCGATCACCGTGGTGGCAACCCTGACCACGGTATTCATCCTGCTGGCCAACTCCCCAGCCCCGGATATCGTCTACAAGACGTTCTGATGCCACCCCGTAGCCGCTGCCGACAGGCTGCGCTGGCCCTCAGCCACGCTGGAGATTTTTAGCGTACCTGGGAGCCAGCGCAGCCTGGCGGCAGCGGCTACGCAATTGTGTTGGCGCGACGAGTCATTTCAATAACCCGGCGATTACCGCCGCCGCCATCCGTGCCTGCAGCGCTTGCCCCTGCGCCGTCAGGTGAATGCGGTCACTGGCGAACAGCGGCGGCGGGTAGGGGCCGGCGGGGCGGTTGAACGCCGGCTCGCTGGCCCAGTCGATCACCGCGTCGCAGCTGTCCAGCGGCGCGCGGAGGGCGGCGTTGACCACCATCAAGGTGCTGTTGGCGCGTGGCTCGGCGCTGCGGATCACGTCGGCCACGCACACCACCTTGGCCCCGGCCTTGTGCGCCAGGGCGGCGCCGCGGCGGTAGGTGGCGAGGATGTCGTCGGCGCTTTGCCCCGATTGCTGGTCGTTGTAGCCGCCTTGCAGGATGACGACCTTGTTCGGCGAGCGGCTCGCGGCAAGGTTGGGCAGGGCATATTGCTCCCACAGGCCCACGGCGTCGGCCAGCCGCCCGCCATAGCGCGCGGCATTGACCAGCTGGATATCGTCGCGGCCCAGCTGGCGAATCATCTGCTGCGGCCAGCCTTGCTGGAACGGCGCGCCGCTGCCATCGGAATGGCTGTCACCCAGCACCACGATCACCCCACCGTTGGGCGCCGGCAGGCCGAAGGTCTGTGCCAGCGAAGTGTTCAACGCCGCCCGCGTGGTCGCGTCCAGCGGCCAGGGCACGATGATCGCCGCCGACATATTCACCAGCCCCGAGCGATCGCCGCCGCTCAGGCCCAGGCTGCCGCCGGCCAGCGGCGTGGCATTGCCGCCGGGGGTGGTTGTGGAAGTGCCGAGCATGTCCAGGGTCTTGCCCTGGGCGTCGGCGCTGCAGACGATGATTGCCGGGGTCTCGGTAGGCACCACGGCGGCGTAGGCGTTGTCGCCGGCGCCGTCGCAGGCGGTGGGCTGGGTGCTGTAGTGGGCGAATTCCAGGCCGGCGTTGCGGTCGGCGATATCGCCCACGGCCACGAAACCTACCGGCGCGAACGCCGAGGTGGCCGCGCCGATCACCGCCAGGGTGAAGTGGTTGGCGGCCAGGGTCACGCTGGCGGGCAGGGTCAGGTAGGTGTTGGCGGGGTCCCATTCGCCGGCACCGGCGTGGGCATCGAACAGCACGGCGCGGCTGTTGCCGTGGCGGCGCTCGGCGCTGAGCACGGGGCGCAGGGTGGCATCGGGCTGGGTGGCATCGTTGTTGCCGCCGCCCTGGTCGTGCCACACGGCAATACGGGCGAGGGCACCGGGGGCCAGCGATCCGTCGGCGAGGAACTTCAGCGCCTTGCCTTCAGCGGTGATGGCCGGGCCCTGGTAGCAGCGGCTCAACAGGTGAGTGCCGTAGGCGGTGGGGCGCAGCACGGCCAGGGTGAACTGCGCGCCGCTGCCGTGGGTGGAGGAGGCCGTTACGGGCCCGGGTCCCAGGCAGTCGTGCAGCAACGGTTGGGTGACGCTGACCTCGGCGATGCCGGTACCGGCCGTCACCTTCGCGACGCTGACCGTGGCGCCGCCGGGCAACGCCAACGTGTCGCCAGCCTGGTAGCCGCTGCCAGCCACTACCGGTGTGGCGCCGATGACATACAGCCCGATCACATCCAACGGCAGCGGCGCCGCCTGCACGCCGAGGCTTGCCACCCACAACCACGCCAGCACACCGGGTTTGCAAGGGCGCGCCATGGCCACCTCCACAGTCAAACCAGCAGCGTAGCAGCTGGGCCTTGTGGGAGCTGGCTTGCCAGCGAGCTTTTCGGGCCTCAACAGCTCGCTGGCAAGCCAGCTCCCACAGGAAGCGAAGCGCAGCCCGTAAAGGTCACGCGCTTTGCAGCCGTTCCCTGGCCCAGTAGCGCGGGTCGTCCATGACGCGGTTGTCGTTGTGCAGGTGGCCGGGCATGCGTGCCTGTAGGTAATCGATCCATGACTTGATCTTGGCATCGACGAAACGCCGCGACGAATACAGCGCATACACGTTGCGGTCAGGCGCCTTGTACGTCGGCAGCACCCGTTGCAGGGTGCCGGCCTTCAACGCGTTGGCGGCGATGAAGCTGGGCAGCAGGCACAGGCCCATGCCGGCCACGGCGCCCGACAGCAATGCATCGGACAGGTTGACCCGAAATGTCTCGCCCGGGGTAAAGCTTTCCTCACCCTTGGGCCCGACCAGGCTCCAGGTGTCGTCGCGCAAGGGCAGGGCCAGCCGCAGGCAGGTGTGGCGCGCCAGGTCGTCGAGGCTGCGCGGCGTGCCGTGCCGTTGCAGGTACTGGGGCGCGGCGCAGATCACCCCGCAGAAGCGCCCCAGCGGCTGGCCGACCATCTCGGAATCGGGCAAATGCTCGGACAAGGCAATGGCCATGTCGAACTGCTCCTCCACCAGGTTCACCGGCCGCCGTTCCAGGGTCAGGTCCAGCGTGACCTGGGGGTGCAGGCGGGTGTAGTCGGGCACCAGCGGCATCAGGCATTCCAGGCCGAACTCGGTCACCGCGTGCACGCGCAGGCAGCCGCTGGCGGTCAGGCAGGCCTCGCCGGCTTCCAGGGTGGCGTCGTCGATCAGCGCCAGGATTTCCCGGCAACGCGCAAGGTAGCGCGTACCCACCTCGGTCAGCGAGCGCGAGCGGGTGGTGCGCTGCATCAACCGCGCCTTGAGGATGTTCTCAAGCTCGGTGACCGAGCGTGATGCCTGGGCGGTGGAGATGCCCAGGCTGTGCGCGGCAGCGGTGAAGCTGCCGGTTTCGGTGACTTTGACGAAGGCCTGCATCGCGTTGATGAGATCCATTGGTTAAACCCTTGCTGGCAATGGGCTTCAACCGCTGCCGGCCAGCGCCGTGATGCTGGCCTTGCAGGTGTGAAGCGATTCTATGAACTGGTCCGCGCGCTCGGTGAAGCGCGCGGTGGGGGCGACGATGGCCACCGCGTGGGGCCCGGCGAACGTGGGCACCAGGATGGAGCAGGCGCTGATGCCGGTGATGGACTCTTCATGGTCGAAGGCAATGCCGGTCCTGCGGATCTCGGTCAATTGCGCCAGCAGCCCGGGCAGGTCCACGGTGTGCGGGGTAAGCCGGGGCAGCAGTGGGCCCAGGCACTCGCTGACCTCGCGGTCGGTCAGGGTCGACATGAACACCTTGCCGTCCGCCGTGGCGTGCATGGGCATTGGCTGCCCCACCGGGAACACCACGCGCAGCGGGTGCTCGGCCACCACGCGGTCGATCACTGAGCTTTGCTGGCGACGCATGCACGACAGAATCACGCTTTCCTGCACCGCTTCGCTCAGCTCCTCCAGCGCCTTGCGGGCGATGGTGACGATGTCCACGTGGGTCATGTGCACCATCTGTGCGAACGCCGGCCCCAGGCGAAACCCTGTGCCCGGGCGGATCGGCTCCACCAGCGCCTCGCTTTCCAGCGCTGCGACGATGCGTTGCACGGTAGAGCGCGCGAGGCCCACCTGCTGGGCAATGGCCGCCAGGCTCAGGCCCTTGGGATGCTCGCCCAGGGTGCGCATGATCGCGCTGGCGCGGGCAATCACTTGAATGCCGCCTGCCCGTGTTTCGTCGATGTCGTGTTGCTCTTTCACCTGGCCTAGCCCTCTGGAATGTGCCGCGGCTGCCTGCCAGCCGCCAAGGATGGGGGCCGAGTGTACAGATTCAGCGTCTTCTCCTGCAGCGTGACCTGAGGTTGCGCCGTCGCTGATAACCACATTATGATACATCGAATCGCATTGTGGTTAATTTTTCATCCCTTGAATTTCCTTCGGCGGCTTCCGGCCGACCAGAGGACGCGTGCGTTACACCTGGAGAACGAACATGAAGATCAGTCCCAACCGCAGTCGTTGGTGCGCCTTGCCGCTGTCGGCCCTGCTGCTGTGCGCCTGCAAGGAGGCCCAGCCGCCTGCCGACACGCGCCCGCCGGAAGTCGGCGTGGTGACCTTGAAAAGCCAACAGGTGCTGCTGAGCAGTGACCTGCCGGGCCGTACCTCGGCCTACCGCGTGGCGGAAGTACGCCCGCAGGTCAGCGGCATCGTGGTCAAGCGCCTGTTCGAAGAAGGCGCGGCGGTGAAGAAGGGCCAGCAGCTGTACCAGATCGACCCGGCCACATACGAGGCCGCGGTGGACAAGGCCCAGGCCAACCTGGACAGCACGCGCAACCTGGCCCAGCGCTACCAGCGCCTGCTGGACAGCCGCGCCATCAGCCGCCAGCAGTACGACGATGCCAACGCCAACTTCCGCCAGGCCCAGGCCGACCTGAAAACCGCGCGCATCAACCTGGAGTACACCAAGGTGCTGGCGCCAATCGACGGCCGTATCAGCCGTTCCGCCGTCACCGAGGGTGCGCTGGTCAGCAACGGCCAGGCCGATGCCCTGGCCTCGATCAACCAGCTGGACCCCATCTATGTTGACGTTACCCAGGCGTCCACCGACATGCTCAAGCTGCGCCGCGAACTGGATTCCGGGCAGCTGGCCATGGCTGGGCCCGACCAGGTCAAGGTGCAACTGCGCCTTGAGGATGGCTCGGCCTATAGCGAAGCCGGCGCGCTGAAGTTTTCTGAAGTGACGGTGGACCCCACTACCGGCGCGGTCACCTTGCGTGCGGCGTTCGCCAACCCCAAGGGCATCCTGCTGCCGGGCATGTTCGTGCATGCCACCTTGGCCGAAGGCGTGCGCGAGGACGCCATCCTGGTGCCGCAACAGGGCGTGACCCGCGACCTCAAGGGCGAGGCCACGGCGCTGGTAGTGGGCGCCGACAACAAGGCCGAATTGCGCTCGGTCAAGACCTTGCGCGTGGTCGGCAACCAGTGGCTGGTGGAATCGGGCCTCGCGGCCGGTGACCGGGTGATCACCGAAGGCGTGCAGCGCGCCCGCCCGGGCATGAGCGTGGCGGCGGTGGCGGCGCAAAACGTCGATGTTGCAGCGCCCCTGGCCAGCGCCGCCCGGTAATGGCGGCGTCCCCTTTCTTTCAAGGTAACTGCGTAAATGGCTAACTTTTTCATCAACCGGCCGATCTTCGCCTGGGTGGTCGCGATCGTGATCATGCTGGCGGGCGCGCTTGCGATCCTCAAGCTGCCGATCAACCAATACCCCAACATCGCCGCCCCGGCGGTGAACATCACCGTGACCTACCCGGGCGCCTCGGCGCAGACCGTGCAGGACACCGTGGTGCAGGTCATCGAGCAGCAACTGAACAACCTCGACGGCCTGCGCTATATGTCGTCGGAGAGCAACAGCGACGGCAGCACCAACATCACCGTCACCTTCGACCAGGGCACCAACCCCGACATCGCCCAGGTGCAGGTGCAGAACAAGCTGCAACTGGCGACCCCGCTGCTGCCTGAAGAAGTGCAGCGCCAGGGCCTGCGCGTGGCCAAGTACCAGGTCAACTTCATGTTGATCGTGGGCCTGTACTCCGAAGATGGCTCGATGGACGACTTCGACATCGGCAACTACATCGCGTCGAACATGAAAGACCCGGTGCTGCGCACCAAGGGCGTGGGCGACTACCTGATGCTGGGCGCGCAGTACGCCATGCGCATCTGGGTCGACCCGGAAAAGCTGGTGAGCTACCAGCTGACGCCCCAGGACGTGATCGATGCGGTGTCGTCGGAAAACGTCCAGGTGTCGTCCGGTTCCCTGGGCGGCCTGCCGACCCGCAAGGGCGTGCAACTGAACGCCACCATCCTGGGCAAGTCGCGCATGACCACTGCCGAGGAGTTCCGCGAGATTCTGCTGAAGGTCAACCCGGACGGCTCCCAGGTGCGGGTGAAAGATGTCGCCGAGGTTGGCCTGGGCGCGGAGAACTTCTCCATCTCCGGCACCTACAACGGCAAGCCGGCGGCGGCCCTGGCCCTGCGCCTGGCCACCGGCGCGAACCTGCTGGACACCGTGAAAAACGTGCGCGACACCGTCGCCCGGCTGCAACCCTACATGCCCAAGGGCCTGAAGGTGGTGTTCCCCTACGACACCTCGCCGGTGGTGGGCGCCTCGATCCATGAGGTGGTCAAGACCCTGTTCGAAGGCATCGTGCTGGTGTTCCTGGTCATGTACCTGTTCATGCAGAACCTGCGCGCCACGCTGATTCCCACCCTGGCGGTGCCGGTGGTGCTGTTGGGTACCTTCGGCGTGCTGTCGGCGTTCGGCTTCACCATCAATACCTTGACCATGTTCGGCATGGTGTTGGCCATCGGCCTGTTGGTGGACGACGCCATTGTGGTGGTGGAAAACGTGGAACGGGTGATGGTCGAGGATCACCTGTCGCCCAAGGAGGCCACGCAAAAATCCATGGGCCAGATCCAGGGTGCGCTGGTGGGCATCGCCATGGTGCTCAGCGCGGTGTTCGTGCCCATGGCCTTCTTCGGCGGTGCCACGGGCATCATCTACCGGCAGTTCTCGGTGACCATCGTCTCGGCCATGGCCCTGTCGGTGCTGGTGGCCATGGTCTTTACCCCGGCCCTGTGCGCCACGCTGCTCAAGCCGGTCAGCCACGACCATCACCACAAGCAAGGTTTCTTCGGCTGGTTCAACCGCACCTTCGACCGTGGCGCCGACCGCTACAAGGGCGGGGTGGCGGCCATTGCCAAGCGCAAGGGGCTGTTCATGCTGGTGTGGGCGGTGATCGTCGCTGGCGTGGTGCTGCTGTTCCCGAAAATCCCCACGGCGTTCCTGCCCGATGAAGACCAGGGCACCATGGTGGTCCAGGTGCAGATGCCGCCCAATACCGCCGCCGGGCGCACCCAGGTGGTGCTGGACCAGGTACGCGACTACCTGTTGAAAGACGAAAGCGCCATCGTCGAATCGGCCTACACGGTAAACGGCTTCAACTTCGCTGGGCGTGGGCAGAACTCGGGCATGCTGTTCATCGGCCTCAAGCCCTGGGAAGAGCGTGAGGGCAAGGACACCTCGATCTTCAACCTGGCGGCGCGCCTGCAAAAAATGGGCTCGGCCATCAAGGACGGCACCGTGGTGGCCATCGTGCCGCCGGCCATTCTCGAGCTGGGCAACGCCAAGGGCTTTGACCTGTACCTGCAGGACAACACTGGCATGGGCCATGAACAGCTGATGGAGGCGCGCAACAAGTTCCTGCAACTGGCGGCGCAGAACCCGCTGCTGATGAACGTGCGCCCTAACGGCCTGAACGACGAACCGCAGTACAAGGTGGTGATCGACGACGAGAAGGCGCGGGCGCTGCAGGTGAGCATCGCCGATATCAACGAGACTATGACCACGGCCTGGGGCTCGTCCTACGTCAACGACTTCGTCGACCGCGGGCGCGTGAAGAAGGTGTACGTGCAGGGCCAGGTCGACTCGCGCATTTCGCCCCAGGACTTCGACAAGTGGTACGTGCGCAACAACAAGGGCGAGATGGTCAAGTTCTCGGCGGTCGCTTCGGGCTACTGGACCTACGGCTCACCGAAGCTTGAGCGCTACAACGGCATTCCGGCGGTGGAGATCCAGGGTGAACCGGCGCCTGGCCACAGCACCGGCGAGGCCATGGCCGAGGCGGAGAAGATCCTTGCGCAGCTGCCTTCGGGCATCGGGATCCAGTTCACCGGCATTTCCTATGAGGAGCGTTCGGCGGGCTCCCAGGCGCCGGCCTTGTACGCCATCTCGCTGCTGATCGTGTTCCTGTGCCTGGCCGCGCTGTATGAAAGCTGGTCGGTGCCGGTGGCGGTGATCATGGTGGTGCCACTGGGTGTCATCGGTGCGGTCATCGCCACCCTGGCGCGCGGCCTGTCCAACGACGTGTTCTTCCAGGTCGGCCTGCTGACCACGGTGGGGCTGTCGGCGAAGAACGCCATCCTCATCATCGAGTTCGCCAAGGCCCTGCATGAAGAACACGGCAAGCCGTTGCTGGAAGCGGCCGTGGAAGCAGCGCGCCTGCGCCTGCGGCCGATCATCATGACCTCGCTGGCGTTCATGCTCGGGGTACTACCACTGGCCATCTCCAACGGCGCCGGCTCCGGCAGCCAGCACTCCATCGGCACTGGCGTGGTCGGTGGCATGGTCACCGCGACCTTCCTGGCGGTGTTCTTCGTGCCGATGTTCTTTGTGTTGATCTGCAACCTGTTCAGCAAGAAACCCGCGCAACAACCTGCGCCGGCGGTGGGAGAAGAAGCATGAGACACACAGGCTTGAAACTGGCCGCGCTGGTGGCGGCCATGGCGCTGGGCGGCTGTTCGCTGATCCCGGCGTACCAGCGCCCCGAGGCGCCGGTGCCGCAGCAATGGGACAGCCCGGCGCCAAAAGTGGCCGGGGGCACCCTGGCCAGCTGGCCGGTGTTCTTCAAGGACGCGCGCCTCAAGGACCTGATCGGCCAGGCGCTGGAGAACAACCGTGACCTGCGCGTGGCGGCCTTGAACGTCGAGAAGGCCCAGGCGCTGTACCGCATCCAGCGCGCCGACCTGTTGCCCACCATCGGCGCCACGGTGGCGGGCGACAACCAGCGCACGCCGGCTGACCTGAGCACCACCGGGCGCACCCAGGTCACTCACGTGAACAGCGCTGGCATTGGCTTCACCGCCTATGAGCTGGACTTCTTCGGGCGGGTGCGGAGCCTCAATGAGGAGGCGCTGGAAACCTACCTGCAGGGCGTGGAGGCGCAGCGCAGCGCGCACATCGCCCTGGTGGCGGAAGTGGCCAGCGCCTGGTACCAGCTGCAGGCCGACCAGCAGCTGCTGGCCATCGCCCGCCAGACCCTGGCCAGCCAGCAGGCCAGCTATGGTCTGGTGAAAAGCAGCTACGACAACCAGGTGTCCACCGAGCTGGACCTGAGCCAGGCCGAGAGCACCGTGCGCACGGCGCAGTCGAGCCAGGCGCAGTACACCCGCCAGGTGGAACAGGACAAGAACGCCCTGGTGCTGCTGGTGGGCAAGCCGCTGGCACCCGAGGTGTTCCAGGCGGTGCAAGGCCTGCCGGCTGGCATGGACGAGAACCTGCCGGTGGGCCTGCCTTCGGACCTGCTGACCCTGCGCCCGGACATCCAGGGCGCCGAGCACGCCCTGAAGGCCGCCAACGCCGACATCGGCGCGGCGCGCGCAGCGTTCTTCCCCAGCATCAGCCTGACCGCCTCGGCGGGCTCGGCCAGCAGCGACCTGGGCCACCTGTTCGCAGGCGGGCAGGGCGCCTGGAGTTTTGCGCCGAGCATCAACCTGCCGATCTTCAACGCCGGCCGCAACCGCGCCAACCTGGACGCAGCCAAGGTGCAGAAGTCCATCGAAGTGGCCAACTACCAGAAGGCCATCCAGGTGGCCTTCCGCGAAGTGGCGGACGGGCTGGTGGCCCAAGGCACGTTGATCGACCAGGTGAACGCCGACAGCCTGCTGGTGACGGCGAACATGCGCAGCTACCAGCTGGCCGACCGACGTTACCAGGAAGGCGTGGACACCTACCTCAACAGCCTGGACGCGCAACGCAACCTGTTCGCCTCGCAACAGACCCTGGTGCAAAGCCAGCTGGCGCGGCTGAACAACAGCGTGTCGCTGTACAAGGCCCTGGGCGGCGGGCAGTAGCGCCCGTGACGCGGCCATCCGCCGCAGGCGGCGTCCGGGTTCGCTGCGGCGGCGCCTTGGACGCGGCCTGTGGGAGCTGGCTTGCCAGCGAGCTGTTGGGGCCATAAAAGCTCGCTGGCAAGCCAGCTCCCACAAGACAGTTGCTGCTACATCGTTCCCTGTGGGAGCGGGGGGGCGGCCATCCGGCTATGCCCGCGAAAGGGGCGCGGCTGCGCTGTAGTGCTGCAACCAACTGGAGCAGCACGGATGCACCCCCTGGACATTCGCCCGCTTGAGCGCACCGATGCACCAGCCCTGCTGGCCTTCGAAACCGCGAACCGTGGCTGGTTCGAGGCGCATATCGACCCGCGCGATCCGGGCTTTTATTGCCTGGAAGGCGTGGCTGCGCACATTGATCAATACCTGGCCGGCTTCGCCCAGGGCACCTGGCACCCGCTGGTGATCGTCGACGCCAAGCAGGCCATCGTCGGCCGCGCCAACCTCAAGGACATTGACCTGCTCACTCGCAGTGCCGAAGTCGGCTACCGCATCGCCGAGCACGCCTGCGGCCAGGGCCTGGCGACCCTGGCGCTGCGCCGGCTGATCGACGAGGCCCGTGGGCGCTGGCAGCTGACGCGACTGGTGGCCCAGGTGTACGACAGCAACCTGGGTTCGCGGGCGGTGCTGCAGCGTTGCGGCTTCGTGCCCGGCGGCGCCGGCTTCGTGCTCACGCTGTAGGCGCTCAACGCCGCCCGCTGCGGGTGCTGACGTCGACCCACACGGCCAGCACCAGGATGCTGCCCTTGACGATCATCTGCCAGTAGCTGTCCACATCGAGCATCGACATGCCGTTGTCCAGGCTGGTGATCACCAGCGCGCCCAGCAGCGCGCCGTACACCGTGCCCGAGCCGCCGCGCATGGAGGTGCCGCCGATGAAGCAGGCGGCGATGGCGTCCAGTTCGCCCATGTTGCCCGCCGACGGCGAACCCGCCGCCAGCCGCGCGGTGTTGACCAGCCCGGCCAGGGCGCACATCACCCCCATGATGCCGAAGATCCACAGTTTCACCGCCTGCACGTTGATGCCCGACAGCCGCGTGGCCTCCATGTTGCTGCCCACCGAGTAGATACGACGGCCGAACACGGTCTGGCTGGTGACGTAGCTGAACACCCCCAGCAGCACCAGCAATAGCAGCACCGGCACCGGAATGCCGTCGTAGCTGTTCAGCGTATAGACGAAGCCCGCCAGCACCGCGCCAATCAGCACCACGCGCAGCCCGTCACGCAGCAGCGGCCGCGCCGCCAGGCCATGCAGGGCGCGGTTGCGGCGCTGGCGCCAGGTCAGGTACAGCGTCAGGGCGAACAGCAGCACGCCCAGTACCAGCCCCACGGTGGGCGGCAGGTAACCCTGGCCCACGTACACCAGCGGCGCCGACACCGGTGCAATCGTGGTGCCGCCGGTCACCCCCAGCAAAATGCCGCGGAACGCCAGCATGCCGCCCAGGCCGACGATGAACGAGGGAATGCGCAGGTACGCGGTCATGTAGCCGTTGGCCAGGCCGATCACCAGTCCGCACACCGCCACCAGCGCCAGGTTGCCCAGCAGCGGCACGTGGTAGACCACGTCGAGAATCGCCGCCACGCCGCCCAGCAGCCCCAGCAGCGAGCCCACCGACAGGTCGATCTCGCCGCTGATGATCACCAGCACCATGCCGCAGGCGAGAATGCCGGTGATCGACATCTGCCGCAGCAGGTTCGACAGGTTGCGCGGGGTGACGAAGCCGCCCTCGGTCTGCCAGCTGAAAAACAGCCAGATAATGGCCACGGCAATCACCAGCGCGAGCATTTTATAGCGGGTGAACAACTGTTTGACCTGGTTCATCTACGCGAACTTCCCGTTCTGGTTGGCAGGGCTTGGAGGTTGAGTGATGGCGGCGGCGAGCACCTGTTCCTGGGTGAGGCCCTGGTTGGCGAAGTCGCCGCGCAGCTGGCCTTCGCCGATCACCAGCACGCGGTCGGACACCCCCAGCACCTCGGCCAGTTCCGACGACACCATGATGATCGACACGCCCTGGGCGGCCAGGGCGCTCATCAGCTTGTAGATCTCGTACTTGGCGCCCACGTCGACGCCGCGGGTGGGCTCGTCGAGAATCAGCACCCGCGGCTGGGCCAGCAGCATTTTCGCCAGCACCGCCTTCTGCTGGTTGCCGCCCGACAGGCTGGTGATGGGCAGGAACGGGCTGGCGGTCTTCAGGTGCATGCGCGCGATTTCCCGGTCGATGCTGCCCAGCTCGGCCTCGGCGTCGATGCGTGTCATTTTCGAGTAATTGTCCAGCACCGCCAGGGTGATGTTCTGGCCCACTCCCAGGTCGGGGATGATGCCCTGGCGCTTGCGGTCCTCGGGCACCATGCACAGGCCCGCGCGAATGGATTTCAACGGCGTGCGGGTGTCGATGCGCTGGCCGTCCAGCCACACCTCGCCGTGGTAATTGCCGGGGTAGGCGCCGAACACCGCTGACACCAGCTCGGTGCGGCCCGCGCCCACCAGGCCGGCGATGCCGAGGATCTCGCCGCGCCTGAGCACGAAGGAAATGTCGTCGACGCGCTTGCGCTGCGGGTTGTCGACGTCGAAGCAGGTGAAGTGGCGCGCCTCGAAGATCACCTCGCCGATGGCGTGGGCCGTGGTGGGGTAGAGGCTGCTCATCTCGCGGCCGACCATCTGGGTGATGATCTGGTTGATGTCGAGGTCGGCCATGGCCGTGGTGGCGATGTGTTTGCCGTCGCGGATCACGGCGATGGTGTCGCACACCGCCGCCACCTCGTCGAGCTTGTGCGAGATGTACACGCAGGCCACGCCCTTGGCCTTGAGGTCGCGGATGATGTCCAGCAGCACCTCGATTTCCGAGCGGGTCAGGGCCGAGGAGGGCTCGTCGAGAATCAGCAGGCGCGCCTGCTTGTTCAGCGCCTTGGCGATCTCCACCAGCTGCTGGTAGCCGCCGCCGTACTGCGACACCGGCAGCGACACGTTCATGTCCGGCACCTTCAGCTCGCGCATCAGCGCCTCGGCGCGGTGGATCATGGCCGGGTAGTTCATGCGCCCGCCGGGCAGGGTCAGTTCGTGGCCCATGAAGATGTTCTCGGCCACCGACAGGTCGGGCACCAGGGTCAGCTCCTGGTGGATGATGACGATGCCGGCGGCCTCGGTCTCGCTGATGGACTGCGCGCGCAGCGGCTGGCCGTCCCAGAGGATCTCGCCCTCCCAGGTGCCGTGGGGGTACACCGCCGACAGCACCTTCATCAGCGTGGACTTGCCGGCGCCGTTCTCGCCACACAGGCCCACGCACTCGCCGGGCCTGACCTGGATATCGATGCCATTGAGGGCTTTCACACCGCCAAAGCTCTTGACGATGCCTTTCATTTGCAGAAGGAATTGGGACATGACTGCGGGCTCATGGAAGGGGTGGCGGGACGCGGCCTGTGGCCGCTGCTACGGGCGTAGCAGCGGCCGCAGGCCGCGTCTCGGGTTATCACTGCCCGGCGATTTGCGCCTTGCTGTAGAACCCGTCCTTCTCCAGCAGGTCGATGTTGTCCTTGGTCAGCGGGGTAGGGGTGAGCAGGATGGTGTCGACCTTCTTGCTGCCGTTGTCGTACTGCGAGGTGTAGGTGGGTTTCTCGCTGCGGGCCAGTTGCACCGAAAGCTTGGCGGCCTCGGAGGCAATCAGCTTCAGCGGCTTGTACACGGTCATGGTCTGGGTGCCATCAAGCACGCGCTTGACCGCGGCAAGGTCGGCGTCCTGGCCCGAGATTGGCACCTTGCCGGCCAGCTTCTGCGCGGCCAGCGCCTGGATCGCGCCGCCGGCGGTGGCGTCGTTGGAGGCGACGATGCCGTCGATCTTGTTGCCGTTGCGGGTCAGGGCGTTCTCGACAATGCTCAGGGCCTCGGTGGGGTTCCATTCCTTCACCCACTGCTGGCCGACAATCTTGATGTCGCCCTTGTCGATGGCCGGCTGCAGCACCTTCATCTGGCCTTCACGCAGAATCTTCGCGTTGTTGTCGGTGGGCGCGCCACCCAGCAGGAAGTAGTTGCCCTTGGGCGCCGCCTGCAGCACGCCGTTGGCCTGCATCTCGCCGACCTTTTCGTTGTCGAAGGAAATGTAGGCGTCGATGTCGGCGTTGAGGATCAGCCGGTCATAGGACACCACCTTGATCCCGGCCTTCTTCGCCTCGGCCACGGCATTGGTCAGCACGGTGGCGTTGAAGGGCACGATGACGATGACGTCGACGCCGCGGGAGATGAGGTTTTCGATCTGCGAGATCTGCTTCTGCTCGTTGGCGTCGGCCGATTGCACGTAGACCTTGGCGTCCATCTTCTCCGCCGCCGCCACGAAGTAGTCACGGTCGCGGGCCCAGCGCTCCAGGCGCAGGTCGTCGATGGAAAAGCCGATCTTGGGGTGGGCGGCGTCGGCCATCACCGGCAGCGAGAGCAGGGCGAGGGCACTGGCCAATAGCGTACGTTTTAACGATTTCATGCTGGGCGTCCTTTTATTGTTGTTTGAGACACTACTTGTCGCCTGAAACTGTAGAGCGTGAATCACACCCGCGCGCAGAGAATTGTCGCGCGAATGTAACCGCCGCCCTCAGGGGTAGATAAAGCGGTTGACCACGCCCTCCAGCAGCTCCTGGCGGCCGCTGACGGCCTGGGGATCGAGGTTGTTGTCGAAGGCATGCTCGGCCAGCGCTTGCAGGCTGAACTCGCCCGCCAGCACCGCCTGGCCGAAGGGCTGGCGCCAGCCGGCGTAGCGCTGGTCCTTGAAGCGTTGCAGCTGGTCGTTCTCGACCATGGCGGCGGCGCGCTTGAGCGCCAGGGCCAGCACGTCCATGGCCGCCACGTGGCCGTGGAACAGGTCGGTGTCGTCGACGCTCTGGCGGCGCACCTTGGCGTCGAAATTGAAGCCGCCGGTGCGGAAGCCACCGGCCTTGAGGATCTCGTAGGTGGCCAGGGTCATTTCCTCGACGCTGTTGGGGAACTGGTCGGTGTCCCAGCCGTTCTGCGGGTCGCCGCGGTTGGCGTCGATGCTGCCGAAGATGCCCAGCGAGACCGCGGTGGCGATCTCGTGGTGGAAGCTGTGGCCGGCGAGGGTGGCGTGGTTGGCCTCGATGTTGACCTTGATCTCCTTCTCCAGGCCGTACTGCTGCAGGAAGCCGAACACCGTGGCGCTGTCGTAGTCGTACTGGTGCTTGGTGGGTTCCTGGGGCTTGGGTTCTATCAGCAGGTCGCCACGGAAGCCGATGCGGTGCTTGTGTTCCACCACCATGGTCATGAAGCGCCCCAGTTGCTCGCGCTCGCGCTTCAGGTCGGTATTGAGCAGGGTCTCGTAGCCTTCGCGGCCACCCCACAGCACGTAATTGGCGCCCTTGAGCCGCTGGGTGGCGTTCATGGCGCTGAACACCTGGGCGGCGGCCACGGCAAATACCTCGGGGTCGGGGTTGCTGGCGGCGCCGGCGGCGAAGCGCGGGTTGCTGAAACAGTTGGCGGTGCCCCACAACAGCTGGATGCCGGTGTCCTGCTGGTGGCGTTCGAGGCGGTCGACCATGTGCGCGAAGTTGTTGCGGTACTCCGCAAGCGAGCCGCCTTCGGGGGCCACGTCGGTGTCGTGGAAGCTGTAGTAGTCGATGCCCAGTTTGGAGAAGAACTCGAACGCGGCCTGGGCCTTGGCGATGGCCATTTCCAAGGGGGCGGCCGCCTGCTGCCAGGGGCGCTTGAAGGTGCCCACGCCGAACATGTCCAGGCCCGGCCAGACGAAGCTGTGCCAGTAGCAGGCGGCCATGCGCAGGTGCTCGCGCATGGGCTTGCCCAGCACCAGCGCGTCGGCATCGTAGTGGCGGAAGGCGAGGGGCGACTCGCTGGCCGGGCCCTCGTAGCGAATCTTGTCGACAGCGGGGAAGTAGGACATTCGCGTTTCCTTTGTTGTTCTTGGCGGTGTGCTGATGGTAGCGAGGCCCCGGCCTGCGCCGGTCATGAAAATCACCAACAGGCAGTGCGATTTTGCGTTGAGCTTCTGCCATTCGCGGCCTAGGCTGGAAGCACTGGCCAAGGACAACAACAATGAAAAACCTACCTCCCGCCCACCGTATCGCGCTGCTGTTCAACGGCAGCAAGGTCTACGACCGCGGCATCATCAGCGGCATCGGCAACTACCTGAGCAGCACCCGCGCGTCCTGGGACCTGTTCCTGGAGGAAGACTTCCTGTGCCGGCTGAACGGCATCGAGCGCTGGCAGGGCGACGGCATCATCGCCGACTTCGACGACCCGCAGATCGGCGAGGCCTTGGCCCACAGCCGCCTGCCGGTGGTGGCGGTAGGCGGCTCGTACCAGGACGCCAGCGCCTACCCGCGGCATATTCCCTACGTGGCCACCGACAACGCGGCGCTGATCAAGCTGGCCTACGACCACCTGATCGAGGCCGGGCTGACGCGCTTCGCCTGCTTCAGCCTACCGCCGGCCCAGGCCAACCGCTGGGCCCAGGAACGGGAGAAGGCCTTCCGCCAGCTGATGCGCCGCGATGGCCTGCACGCCGAGGTGTACCGCGGCCTGGGCACCAGCGCGCCGCTGTGGGACAGCGCCGTGGAACAGCAGATTGCCTGGCTGCACAGCCTGCCCAAACCCATCGGCATCATTGCGGTTACCGATGCCCGCGCCCGCCAGCTGCTGCAGGCGTGCCTGACCGCCGGCATCGCGGTGCCGGGGCAGGTGGCGCTGATTGGTATCGACAACGACCCGCTGACCCGCAGCCTGACCCGGGTGCCGCTCAGTTCGGTGATCCAGGGCACGGAAACCATGGGCCGCACCGCCGCGCACCTGCTGCACCAGCTGCTCCATGGCATGCCGTCGACGGCGCAGCAGATCCTGGTGCCACCCGACGCGGTCAACGTCCAGGCGTCCAGCCTGCACCAGCCGCTGGACAACCCTTACGTGATGCAGGCGCTGCATTTCATCCGGCAGTACGCCTGCCAGGGCATCAAGACGGCGCAGGTGGCGGGGTACGTGGGGGTGTCGCGTTCGTCGCTGGAGTCGCACTTCCGCAAGGCCCGGGGCTGTACGGTGCACGACGAGATTCTGCGCTTCCGGCTGGCAGCGGCGGCCAGCCAGTTGCAGGACGGCGCGGTGGCGATCGCCGAGATCGCCAGGCGCTGCGGGTTCACCTCGGCGCAGTACCTGCACACGGTGTTTCGCCGTGAGTTCGGCTGCACGCCGCGCCAATATCAGCAGCATAAAACCGTGGATACCGCCTGACGCGGCCTGGTCACCGCTGTAGCCGCTGCCGCCAGGCTGCGCTGGCCCCTGAGTACACTGAAGATCCCCAGCGTGGGTTCGGGCCAGCGCAGCCTTCGGCAGCGGCTACGCGACGGGGTGTCAGCGGCGGCAACGTTGTAGCCGCTGCCGCCAGGCTGCGCTGGCCCCTGAGTACACTGAACATCTGCAGCGTGGATTCGGGCCAGCGCAGCCTTCGGCAGCGGCTACGCGGCAGGCGTGTCAGCGGCGGCAACGTGGTAGCCGCTGCCGCCAGGCTGCGCTGGCCCCTGAGTACACTAAAGATCTCCAGCGTGGATTCGGGCCAGCGCAGCCTTCGGCAGCGGCTACGCGGCAGGGGTGTCAGCGGCGGCAGCGCTGTAGCCGCTGCCGCCAGGCTGCGCTGGCCCCTGAGTACACTGAAGATCCCCAGCGTGGATTCGGGCCAGCGCAGCCTTCGGCAGCGGCTACGCGACGGGGTATCAGCGGCGGCAACGTGGTAGCCGCTGCCGCCAGGCTGCGCTGGCCCCTGAGTACACTGAAGATCTGCAGCGTGGATTCGGGCCAGCGCAGCCTTCGGCAGCGGCTACGCGGCAGGGGTGTCAGCGGCGGCAGCGTTGTAGCCGCTGCCGCCAGGCTGCGCTGGCCCCTGAGTACACTGAAGATCTCCCGCGTGGATTCGGGCCAGCGCAGCCTTCGGCAGCGGCTACGCGGCAGGGGTGTCAGCGGCGGCAGCGTTGTAGCCGCTGCCGCCAGGCTGCGCTGGCCCCTGAGTACACTGAAGATCTGCAGCGTGGATTCGGGCCAGCGCAGCCTTCGGCAGCGGCTACGCGGCAGGGGTGTCAGCGGCGGCAGCGCTGTAGCCGCTGCCACCAGGCTGCGCTGGCCCTTAAGTACACTGAAGATCTGCAGCCTTCGGCAGCGGCTACGCGGCAGGGGTGTCAGCGGCGGCAACGTACTGGGCGCGCCGGGTCATGGCCAGCACCATCAGCAGCCCCAGCGCGCCCATGCCGGCGCCCGCCAGGGAAATGGCCGGGTAGCCCAGGCCTGCGTTGATCACCGCGCCACCCAGGGCCGCGCCAATGGCGTTGCCGAAGTTGAACGCGCCGATGTTCACCGCCGAGGCCAGGTTCGGCGCGTCCTTGGCGGCCTCCATCACGCGCATCTGCAGCGGCGGCACCAGGGCGAAGCTCGCCGCGCCCCACACCAAAATCGCCACCGCAGCCGCCAGCGGCCAGCGCATCAGCACCGCGAAGGCCAGCAGCACCACGATCAACACCGCCAGCGAGAGGATCAGCGTGCGGTCCACCGAGCGGTCGGCGGCCTTGCCACCCCAGATATTGCCCAGGGTCAGGCCGATGCCGAACAGCACCAGCATGCCGGTGATGAAGTTGGTGGAGGCGTGGGTGGCGTCGCGCAAAATAGGCGCGATGTAGGTGAACACGGTGAACATGGCGCTGGAACCCACCACGGTCAACGCCAGCGCCGACAGCACCGGGCCGCGGCCGAGCACGCGGATTTCTGCCATCAGGCCATCACCCTTGGGCGCCGGGACGTTGGGCAGGGCGTACCACAGCGAGGCCATGGCCACCGCACCCAGGCTGGCAATGCCCCAGAACGCCGTGCGCCAGCCGAACGTCTCGCCGAACCAGGTGGCCAGGGGCACGCCGCCGATGGTCGCCAGGGTCAGGCCCATGAACATCGCCGCCACGGCGCCGGCGCGCTTGTCCGGCGGCACCACGCTGGCGGCGACGATGGAGCCGATACCGAAGAACGCGCCGTGGTTGAGCGAGGTCACCACCCGCGCCATCAGCAGGGTTTCGTAGTTGCTGGCCAGGGCTGACAGCAGGTTGCCGAGGGTGAAGATCGCCATCAGCCCGATCAGCAGCTGGCGGCGTGGCACGCGGGCGGTGGCCAGGGTCATCAGCGGCGCGCCGATCAGCACGCCCAGGGCGTAGGCGCTGACCAGCAGGCCGGCAGTGGGAATCGACACGCCGAGGTCGGCGGCAATGCCCGGCAGCATGCCCATGGGCGCGAACTCGGTGACGCCGATGCCAAAGGCGCCGATGGACAGGGCGATTAACGGTGGATTGATACGCATAGGTTACTCCTCATCTATGCGGTGAATGCTACGATCGAGGCTTTTACAGCGGTAGTCCCAGTTCGGGACCAACACCTTTGCGTAGGAAGCACAAATGGACATCACCGGGCGTTCGGGGGAAATGGACGTGTTCGTCAGGGTGGCCGAGGCCGGCAGCCTGTCGGGCGCGGCGCGGGCACTGGGGCTGACGCCGTCGTCGGTCAGCCGCATCATCGCCCGCACCGAGCAGCGCCTGGGCACGCGGCTGCTGATCCGCACCACCCGCGCCATTACCCTCACGGCTGAAGGCGAAGCCTACCTGCGCGGCGCGCGGCGGATTTTGGCGGACCTGGCCGAGGTCGAGGACGCCATCACCGACCAGGGGGTGCCGCGCGGCCGGCTGCGGGTCAGCGCCGCCCTGGCCCATGGCCGGCAGACCATCGTGCCGCTGGTGGCGGCGTTCAGCGCCCGCTACCCGGCCATCTTGGTGGACCTGATGCTGGGCGACGAGGTGGTCGATATTCTCGCCGGCCAGGCCGACGTCGCCATCCGCTTCGGCCAGCTGGCCGACAGCCCGCTGACCGCGCGGCTGATCGGCGACACCGGCCAGGTGGTGGTGGCATCCCCCGAGTACCTGGCCCGCTGCGGCACCCCGCAGGTGCCCGAAGACCTGCTGGCGCACAACTGCCTGCGCTTCAACTTCCGCCGCGCCACCAGCGACTGGCCGTTCCGCCGCGACGGCGAGGACTTCGCTTTGAAAGTCAGCGGCACCATCGAAGGCAACAGCGGCGAGGCGCTGGCGCAGCTGGCCAGCCTGGGCGCGGGCATTGCGCGCATCGGCGCCTTCAGCGTCGCGCAGCAGCTGCGCGACGGTACCTTGGTGCCGCTGCTGGAAGCCTACAACCCCGACGACCGCGAGCCGATCCACGCCGTGTTCATCGGCGGCGCGGCCATGCCAGCCCGCGTCCGCGCCTTCGTCGACTTCCTGCTGGAGCAACATCCCGTGGGAGCTGGCTTGCCAGCGAGCTTTTCGGGCCTCAACAGCTCGCTGGCAAGCCAGCTCCCACAGGCGTAAGTTTCGGTATTTGTTGTATTTTTTTTGTTTTGGCGCTTGACGCATGGGCTGAAAACACGTTTAATGCGCCCCGTTGCCCAGATAGCTCAGTCGGTAGAGCAGAGGATTGAAAATCCTCGTGTCGGCGGTTCGACTCCGTCTCTGGGCACCACAACTTCCGAAACCCCTGATGGCCGCAAGGCGTCAGGGGTTTTTTGTTGGTCGTCATTCCTGCATCGACGCCAGCAGCCACTCACGAAACACCGCCGCGCACGCCGAGCGCCCACGGTGCTTCACCGACACCAGGTATTCGCCCTTGCCGGTGCGGCATTCAAAACCCGTCACCCGCTGCAGCTCGCCCTTCGCCAATGCTTCATCAGCCATGAACGACCACGCCAGGCCAATGCCCATGCCTTGCTGCACCGCGCGGTAGGCCAGGGTCAGCTGGTTGAACACCGGCGCCTTGTCCCGTGGCGTGTAGTCCACGCCCAGGTGGCCGAACCATTGCGGCCAGTCCATGCATTGCCAGGCGCGGGTGTCGATCTGCACCAGGTTGGCCTTGGCCAGCTGCGCCAGGCTGTCGATGGCGGCCACGTCCAGGCCGGGGTGGGCCACCGGGTAGACGATCTCCGGCAGCAGGAAATCGCTGTCCAGGGTCGCCCAGTCGCCGTCGCCGTACAGCACGCCCAGGTCGAAGTCGTTGAGGCTGGTGTCGTCGAATTCGTTGATGGCGTGCACGTGCACGGCGATGTCGGGGTAGGCCTTGTTGAACTCGATCAGCTTGGGGAACAGCCAGAACTGCGCCAGGGCGTGGGTGGCCAGCACCGACACGGCGTTGCTCTGGTGCACGTTGCGGATGCGCGTGACGCTCTGGTACAGGGTGCCCAGCAGCACGTTGACGGTCATCAGCAGTTCGTCGCCGGCACCGGTCAGGGCCACGCCGCGCGGCTTGCGCTCGAACAGCGGCACGCCCATGGCGTCTTCCAGCTGGCGCATCTGTTTGCTCACCGCGCTTTGGGTGAGGAACAGCTCGCCCGCTGCGGCGGTGAAGCTGGCATGGCGGGCCACGGCCTCGAAGGTGATCAGGGTTTCCAGCGGCGGCAGGGTACGCAGGTAACGGTTGATGATGAGGGTCCTCGCAGGCATTCCCCTGGGGAATGGGTAGCCCACTTTTTATCGCAGGTGGCGGGCGCTGTCCACGGCTAGAATCGCGCCATTAGCGTTAACTGCCAGAGTCGAGATAATGAACCGTGGGATAGTGTTTGCCGTGTTGGCCGGGGCCATCTGGGGCGGGGTGATCATCGCCCCGTCGTTGCTGCCCGAGTTCAATGCGGTGCTGATCAGCAGCGTGCGTTTTGCCTTGTACGGGCTGTTTTCGTTGCTGGTGGCGCTGCCCATGGCCGGGCGCCTGCTGGCGCGGCTCAAGCGCCGCGACCTGTCGATGCTGCTGCGCCTGTCGCTGACCGGCAACGTGCTGAACTTCGCCCTGCTGGGCGCCTCGGTGCAGCTGAGCGGGGTGACCACGGCGGCGCTGATCAACGGCATGCTGCCGGTGGCCATTACCTTCCTGGGGCGCGGCGACGCCGGTTCGCTGCCGATGAAGCGGCTCAAGCTGCCACTGCTGATGGTATTCCTCGGCATCGTATCGGTGAGCCTGCAGCACGCCGGCGGCCATGCTGGCGGCACCTCCCTGGGCCGCCAGCTGCTGGGCCTGGCCTGCGGCCTGAGCGGCGTGGTGTGCTGGTCGTGGTACGCCACCCACAACGGGCGCTACCTCAAGCACAGCCACTTCAACAGCAGCGAGTGGTCGACGTTGCTGGGCATCGTCACCGGCGGCGTTGCCGTGGTGGTGGGCGCGCTTGCCCTGTTACTGTTCCCCAACCTGGTGCCGGCCCAGGTGGGCCACGATCGTTGGATGACCTTCCTGTGGGTAAGCCTGTTCCTGGCGCTGTGCGGCTCGTGGCTGGCCAACAGCCTGTGGAACGCCTGTTCGCGGCGCATGGCCAGCTCCCTGAGCGGGCAGATGATCGTCTTCGAGACGCTGTTCGCCTGCGTGTATGGCTTCGTCTACGGCCAGCGCGCGCCGGGGCTGATGGAGCTTGCCTCGATTGCGCTGCTGGTGGGCGGGGTGGTGTGGGCCGCCCGGCGGCACCAGCACGCGCACCTCGCCTCGTAAACCTTGTGGGAGCTGGCTTGCCAGCGAGCTTTTAGGGCCTCAACAGCTCGCTGGCAAGCCAGCTCCCACAAGGCCGGGGTTACGCGGCGGTGATGGCGGTGTTGATGCGGCTGGCCAGGTCTTCCATGGTGAACGGCTTGGTCAGCAGGTGCATGCCCGGCTCCAGCTGTTGCGCCCAGGCCTCGGCGTTGTGGGCGTAGCCGGTGATGAACAGCACCTTGAGCCCAGGGCGCAGGCTGCGGCCGGCGTCGGCCACCTGGCGGCCGTTGATGCCGCCGGGCAGGCCGACGTCGGTGACCAGCAGGTCGATCCGCCGGCCGGACTGCAGGATGTCCAGGCCGCTGGCGCCGTCGGCGGCTTCCAGGGCGGTGTAGCCCAGTTCGTCCAGCACTTCGATGATCAACATGCGCACGGTGGGTTCGTCGTCGATCACCAGCACGGTCTCGCCCTGTTCCGCGTGGGGCAGCGGCGCGGGTGGCAACGGCGCCTGGGCGTCGCCCAGGGTTTCGCGCGAGCGTGGCAGGTACAGGGTCATGGTGGTGCCCTGGTCGGGCTGCGACTGGATGTGCACGCTGCCGCCGGACTGGCGCACGAAGCCGTAGATCATCGACAGGCCCAGGCCGGTGCCCTTGCCGGTGGGCTTGGTGGTGAAGAACGGGTCGAAGGCGTGGGCCATGACGTCGCTGCTCATGCCGCTGCCGGTGTCGCTGACGCTCAGGGCCAGGTACTCGCCGGGCACCAGGTCGCGCTCGCGGGCGGCCTTGGCGGCCAGGGTGCAGTTGCGGGTCTGGATGCCCAGGGTGCCGCCCAGGGGCATGGCGTCGCGGGCGTTGATGCACAGGTTGAGCAGGGCGTTCTCCAGCTGGTTGGCGTCCACCTGGGTCAGCCACAGCGGCTGTTCGCTGTGGATGTCCACCTGCACGGCCGGGCCGACGGTGCTGCGGATCAGCTCCAGCATGCCCAGCACCAGGCGGTTGGCGTCGGTGGGCGTGGGGTCCAGGGTCTGCCGGCGCGAGAAGGCCAGCAGCCGATGGGTGAGCGCCGCGGCCCGGCGCGCGGCGCCCAGGGCGGCGTCCAGGTAGCGCCCGGTCTCGGCGACGCGGCCCTTGGCGATGCGCAGGCGGATCATCTCCAGGCTGCCCATGACGCCGGTCAGCAGGTTGTTGAAGTCGTGGGCCAGGCCGCCAGTGAGCTGGCCCACGGCTTCCATCTTCTGGCTCTGGCGCAGCTGCTGTTCCAGCAGGCGCTGGGCGGTCATGTCGACGCCCACGCCGGTGCGCCGTACGGGCTCGCCGGCGGCGTTGAAGTAGGTGTGGCCGCGCGACAGCACCCAGCGCACCGAGCCGTCGGGGTGGACGATGCGGTATTCCAGCTCCAGGTCGCCGCTGTTGACCAGGCCGCCGGCCATGGTCCGGCGCAGCGCGGCCAGGTCGTCGCCGTGCACGTTGGCGAGAAAGTCCGTGCGCTTGATGCCCTGGGCGCCCTGCACCGGGTCGATGGCGTACAGCTCGCTGATGCCGGCGTCGCAGTAGAAGCAGTCGTTGGCCACCTCGTAGGTCCACACGCCCACGCCGCTGACGGCGGACAGGGCCAGGCGGGCGAAGTCCATGGAGTCGTGCAGGGCGGTCTCGCGCGGCTGTTCGGCGGTGACGTCGCGCGCCTCGAAGGGCGCGGTGTGGAGGATCTGCTGCGCCGCCTGGCGGGCGTCCTCGACGCTGGCGTAATGCCCCTCGCGCACCTGGTTCTCGAGCAGGCTGCGCAAGGCGAGGTCAAGGGCGAGGTCCCGTGGGGCCCGGTAAGGCATGCGCGGCTTCTCGGCTGGAAATGGCTGAGCGGCAATTATCACACAACCGCGCAAGCTACGCTTCAGGGGTGGACTCATTGCCTGGAGCGCACTGCCATGAACAAGAACACCCTTTGCCTGTGGTACGACGGCACGGCGCTGGACGCCGCGACCTTTTACGCGCAAACCTTTCCCGACAGCGCGGTGGGCGCGGTGCACCGCGCGCCCTCGGACTACCCGGCGGGCAAGGAGGGCGACGTGCTGACGGTGGACTTCACGGTGATGGGCATCCCGTGCCTGGGCCTCAACGGTGGCCCAGGCTTTCCCCACAGCGAGGCCTTTTCCTTCCAGGTGGCCACCCAGGACCAGGCCGAGACCGACCGCTTGTGGCACGCCATCGTCGACAACGGCGGCCAGGCCAGCGAGTGCGGCTGGTGCAAGGACAAGTGGGGGCTGTCCTGGCAGATCACCCCGCGGGTGCTGACCGAGGCGTTCACCGGCAGCGACCGCGAGGCCGCCCGGCGCGCCTTCGAGGCGATGATGACCATGGGCAAGATCGACGTCGCCGCCATCGAGGCCGCGATCAAGGCGTGAGCCGGTGGCGCTGGTGGCTGCGCAGGCACCAGGCCACGCCCACCACCAGCAGCACCATGGCGACCACCTCCTGGCTGTCCGGCCAGCGCTGCTCCCAGAGGAAGCCCAGCAGCAGCGCGCTGAGGGTTTCGATCACCAGCACCTGGCCGCTCAGCGCCAGGGGCAGCAGGCGGCTGGCCTGGTTCCAGAAGGCGCCGCCGATCACCGAGGCCAGCAGCGCCACCCCGGCGGTGACCAGCACGGCGTGCAGGTCGACGCTGGCCAGGTGGCTGCCCAGCACCGGCACGGCCAGCAGCAGCGCCAGGGCGCCAGTGACCACGCCGGTCAACAGCGCCCAGTCCTGGGCCGACACGGCGGTCAGCGCCAGGCGCCGGGCGTTGCTGACCGCGTACCAGCTCCAGGTCAGCAGCGCGCCAAACGCGCACAGCAGCCCGACAATGCTGCCCAGCGCGGCGCCGTGCATGGCGTGCAGGCTGATCAACGCCACCCCGGCCGTGGCGCACGCCAGCGACGGCAGCAGCCGGGCGAAGGGCACGGCGCCGGCGTCGCCACGGCCGGCAAGCGCCACCAGCACCGGAATCAGCCCGACCACCAGCGAGGTGGTGGCCACGCCGACCCGCTGCACGGCGCTGCCCACCAGCGCGTAATAGATCAGCGTGCCGACCAGGCTCAGCCAGCCCAGCGCCCGCCAGTCGGCGCGAGTCAACTGCGCGCGCACCTTGCGCCAGCGCGGCAGCAGCAACGCCAGGGAGAACAGCCCGTAGGCAAGGAAACGCAGTACCGCGAATTCAAGCCCCGACAGCTGCGGCGTCAGCGCCGGGCCGAGAAAGATCACGCCCCAGCACATGCCCGCGGCGACGCCGTAGCCAATGCCCTTGGCCAAGGATGGATGAGTTGTCATGAAGCAACCGCCTGATGGAAAGGCGCGCAGTGTGCCGGCTTCACGCGCCGGGGTATTGGCCCAGGCTGCCGAGTGCTTTACCCAGGCTGGCGCGCGGCGTGGCGGTAGGCCGCCGGCGTGGTGTCGCATAGGCGGCGCATGGCCCGGGTGAGGGCGGCCTGGTCGCTGAAACCGACCTTCAGGGCAATGTCAGCCAACGGCAGGCGGCTTTCGGCCAGCCAGCGGCAGGCATGGCGCATGCGCAGCTGCGCCAGCCACGCCTGGGGTGCTTGCGCGTAGCGTTCGGCAAAGCGCCGGTGCAGCTGGCTGACGCTCATGGCGGCGACGCGGGCCATGGCCTCGTTGCTCCAGGCCTGGCCGGGGTCGGCTTCCAGGTGCGCCAGCAGGCGGTCCATGCCGCTGGCCGGCTGGCCTGCGTCACGGCCCAGGCTGTCGAGTAACAGCGGCAGCAGGTGCGCGGCACTGCCGGGCAAGCCTTGCGGGCCCAGCAGGTCGGCGAACTCGATCAGGCGGCGGGTGGCGGCAGACACCGGCACATAAGTCCGCCGCGCCAGGGCTTCGAGGGTGCGTGCCTCGAACCAGCCGTTGGGGCAGTCCAGCACCAGGAAACGGTTGGCACCGTCGGCCCGCTGGCCGTGGGCGGCGCCGGGGGCGATTAGCGCTGCCATGGACAGGTCCAGCCGCGCGCCACGGCCCTGCACCTCCATCTCCATGCCGCCGACCACGGGCAGCACCAGCTGGGTGAAGCCGTGCTGGTGGTGGGCGCATTCGCCGCTGTAGCTACGCAGGTCGAGGGATGGGGTCACGGCAGTATTCCAGCGAACTAATTCAAAAACAGGGCTTCACACCATTACAGGCCGGAAAAAATCGCCGGCGCCACATAGGGGTGAACATCATGCCACGGGGTAGCAAAGACAAATACACCGCCGAGCAGAAACGCAAGGCCGAACACATCGAACAGAGTTACGAGGATAAGGGTGCATCGAAGAAAACCGCCGAGGCGCGTGCCTGGGCAACGGTGAACAAGCAGTCGGGCGGTGGCGAGAAACCCGGTGGCTCGGGGCGCCACACCTCGAAGGCAAAAAAGGAGACTGCGGCGTCGGATTCGGCCAAGCGTGCGGCAAAGACCCGGCAAGGGCATGGGCGCAGCGATCGTGCTTCGCTGGCCAGCCAGACCAAGGAGAGTCTGATGAGCGAAGCGCGCAGCCGCAACCTTCGTGGGCGCTCGACCATGACCAAGGCTCAGCTGATCGAAGCCCTGCACAAAGCCACCTGACTGCAGCTGTGTGGGAGCGGGCTCTGCCCGCGAAAAGCACACCGCGATATGTCGGACCAACGCGGTGATCTCTTCGCGGGCAGAGCCCGCTCCCACGCACGTGATTCGCCGGGGAACAGTGTGGGGTCAGTTGCCGTCGGCGACCTTGCGTTCGATTTCGGCGGTTTTCTTTTGCAGGGTTTCGGCGTCCTGCTCCTTGGCGCGGGTGGAGGAGGGGGTGATGACCTCATCGACGCCACGGGTGTCGTCGTCGCGGTCTTCCAGGTCGCGCTTCACCACATTTACCGGTTTGCCGGAGGTATCGGTGGGCGGCGCGTTTTCGGGGCGGTTGTCTGTGCTCATGATGGTCTCCTGGGGTGTATGCACGGTTGAGCCGCCGCCCGGCCAGGAGTTCCAGCCGGGCGGCCGGCCGGTCATGGCAGCGGGTTGCCGCCGGTCACGCCGAAGGTTTCACCGGTGATATAGCTGGATTCCTGGGTGGCCAGGAACACATACAGTGGCGCGCATTCGGCCGGTTGGCCGGGGCGGCCCATGGGCGTCTGCGAACCGAAGGTGGGGATTTTCTCTTGAGGTTGACCGCCGCTGGGCTGCAGCGGCGTCCACACCGGGCCCGGCGCCACGGCGTTGACCCGCACGCCCTGGGCAATCACCTGCTTGGCCAGCGACTTGGTGAAGGCGACGATGGCGGCCTTGGTCGAGGCATAGTCCAGCAGGTTCTGCGACGGGCTGTAGGACTGGATGGACGCGGTATTGATGATGGTGGCGCCAGCTGGCAAGTGCGGCAGCGCCGCCTTGCACAGCCAGAACAGCGCGTAGACGTTGGACTTGAAGGTGGCGTCGAACTGCTCGGTGGTCAGCTCGGCGATGGCCTCCACCGCCTGCTGCTTGCCGGCGACGTTCACCAGTATGTCCAGGCCGCCCAGGGCGGCCACCGCCTTCTGCACCAGCGCCTGGCAGAACGCCTCGTTCTTGAGGTCGCCGGGAATGGCCACGGCTTTGCGGCCTTCGGCTTCGATCAGCTTCACCACTTCGCGGGCGTCGCTTTCCTCTTCAGGCAAGTAATTGAGGACGATGTCGGCACCTTCGCGGGCATAGGCAATTGCCGCCGCGCGGCCAATGCCGGAGTCGGCACCGGTGATCAGCGCCCTGCGCCCCAGCAAGCGGCCGAAGCCCTTATAGCTGTGCTCGCCGTGGTCCGGCGCGGGCGTCATCTTGTGCACGGTGCCGGGCGCGCCCTGGGGCTGTTTGGGGAATTCGGGGTGTGGATACTGGGTCAGTGGGTTCTGCATCGAATACTGGTTTTCAGTTGCCATGGTGGACTTCCTCTCTTGCCCAATCGAATCAGGACAATGGAGGCAGACGGCCAGGCGAACGTTCAGTTTTTCTGCCGATGAAAATTTTTTAAACCTTCCGCCAACCGCCCGGGTCGATTGGGAACAGGCGGGCTCGGGCAGAAGAGGGCGACTCATGATTGGTGTGGTGATTCCGGCGCACAATGAAGCAAGCTACATCGCCCCTTGCCTGGCCTCGATCCAGGCGGCGGCGCGGCACCCGCAACTGGCGGGCATGACGGTAAAAGTGCTGGTGGTGCTCGACCACTGCAGCGACGAAACCGGGTTGCTGGCGGCTGCGGCCGGGTGCGAGGTGCTGGAGGTGGGCTTTCGTAACGTCGGCAAGGCGCGGGCCTTCGGCGCCCAGGCGTTGCTCAACGCCGGCGCGCAGTGGCTGGCGTTCACCGATGCCGACACGCGAGTGCCGGGCGACTGGCTGGCCCGCCAATTGGCGTTCCAGGCCGATGCCGTGTGTGGCACGGTGGCGGTGGACAGTTGGGCCGAGCACACCGAGCAAGCGCGGGCGAAATACCTGGCGGGGTACCGGTTCGAGGAGGGGCACCGGCACATCCATGGTGCCAACCTGGGGCTGAGCGCCGAGGCCTATGCCAGGGCTGGCGGTTTCCAGCACCTGGCGGCCCATGAAGACGTGCAACTGGTAGCGGACCTTGAGCGCATCGGCGCGCGCATCGTGTGGACGGCGACCACCTCGGTGGTCACCAGCGCGCGCCGCGATTTCAAGTGCCGCGAGGGGTTTGGCGAGTACCTGTTGTCGCTGCAGGAAGAGCGTGTGGGAGCTGGCTTGCCAGCGAGTTTTTAAAGGCTCGCTGGCAAGCCAGCTCCCACAACCACGGTCAGAACAGATTGATCGGGTAGGTAGCGATCACCCGGTGCTCGTCCTGGTCGCGCACGCCGGGAAACTCGGTGCGCATGGAGGCGTGCCGCAGCGCCACGCTGAGGTCCTTGGCCGGGCCCGATTGCACGGTGTAGGTCAGGGTCAGGTTGCGCTCCCACTCACTCTTGTCGCCAGCGGCGGTGCGTGCGCCCGAGCCGCTTTCGTACATGCCCAGGAAGGTCAGGCCGGGCACGCCCATGGCGGCGAAGTCATAACCGTAGCGCACCTGCCAGGTGCGCTCGCCGGCGCGCTGGAACTTGCCGATCATTGACTCGGTGATGAAGTACGAGGTCGAGCCGTCGCCCTGGTTCAGCCACACCGCATCGCTGTCGCCGGTCACCTGCTGGTAGCCGGCGGCGATGGTGTGCGGGCCCACCAGGTAGGTGAACAGCGCGCTGGACAGTTGGCTGTCGACCTTGCCCTTGGTCACGCCGTCGCCGTAGTAGCCGGCGGTGTAGTAGTCCGCGTCATTGTCGTTCTTGCCGGCCGCGCTGTTGTTGAAGTAACGCAGGTCGGTGCGCAGGGTGCCGGGGCCCACCTTCCAGTTGTTCACCAGGCCCAGGAAGTGCTGGTTGTAGAAGTTCTCCAGGCCGCCGTAGTAGTACTGCAGCAGCAGGTCGGGGGTGGCTTTCCAGTCGACGCCGGCGTACTGGAATTTGTGCACGAACTTGCCGGTGAGGCGGCTGTTGGCGCCGGGAATGGACATGCCCATCTGGTTGGTCGACCCACGGCCCTTGACGCTGTCCAGTTGGCCGGCGATGAAGGTGAAGTGGTCCAGGTCCTTGGACTGGATCTGCTCGCCGTTGAAGGTCTGTTGCAGCAGGCGGTCGGTGGACATCACCACCGGCAGCATCGGCACCAGGGTACCGGCGCGCACTTCGGTCTTGGCGAAGCGCATCTTCGCCGTGGCGCCCAGGCTGCCGAACTCATCGGCGGCGCGGCCGTCGTCGGTGGGGAAGATGTTGCCGTTGTAGGCGGTGCCCGACGGGTTGTAGTGGGTGCCCTTGCCCGAGTCCAGCTTGATGCCGAGCATGCCGATGGCGTCCACGCCGAAACCGACGGTGCCCGGGGTGTAGCCGGACTTGAAGTTGAGGATGAAGCCCTGGCCCCATTCCTGGGTGTAGTTGGGGTTGGCGGCGCCGCTGCGGTTGTCGGCGTTGCTGAAGAAGTTGCGCGCCAGCAGGGTCGCGGTGCTGTCCTCGATAAAGCCTTCGGCGTTGCTTGGTTGCGCCATGGCCAGGCCGCACAGGCCGGCCAGAATTGCGGGTGCGCGGTAAGCTGCGCGATTCAAGAGCACCATCGGGAATTCCTCATGCTGTAGTCAATGTTGTGAGAGGCAGGTGCAGGGGCGGCAGTTAAGGTTTTTATTGTTCTTCAGGAGCAACAGGAGCAACGGGTGCGGCGGCGCGGGTCAGCGCCACCGGCGGCAAGCGGTACAACACCCACAGGGCCAGCACGCCCAGGCCGGCGCACAGCAGCAGGCCGCTGCCCAGCGCTTGCGCCAGGGCCTGGCGGGCCAGTTGCAGCAGCGCCGGGTCGCCGCCGGCCTTGAGCAGCACTTGTGGGTCGATGAAGCGGGGCAGGGCATCGGGCTGGCCGGCGGCGATGAACGCGCCTTGCAGGTGGCTGGCGTACAGCAGCTTGACCAGCACGCCCATCACTGCGGTGCCCAGCAGCCCGCCGACCAGGCGCAGCGACTGGGTGAGGGCGGTGGCGATGCCCAGGAACTGCCGCTCGGCCAGGGTCTGGGTAAACACCGTGAGGTTCATCAGGATGAACCCCAGGCCCAGCCCGGCCAGCAGGATCAGCCCCAGCAACGCGTGGAACGAGGCGTGCAGGCCCACCAGCGCCAGCCCGGCGCAGGCCACCAGCAGCACGGCGAAACCGGCCAGGGGAATCAGGTTGGGGTTGCGCAGGTGGGTGATGATGCGACCGTTGACGATGGCCCCCAGGGTGATGCTCAAGGCCAGGGGCGTGATCAGCAGGCCGGCGTCCTGGGGCGAATAGCCGTAGCTGCCTTGCAGCAGCAGCGGCAGGTAGAACAACAGGCTGAACATGATGGCCCCGGCCAGCAACGACAGCACGAACAGCAGGCGCACGCTGGGCGAGCGGAACAGCGCGGCCGGCAGCAAGGCTTCACTGCACCGACGCTCCCAGCACCACAGCGCGACCGCAGCGGCGATGCACACCGCACCCAGTATCGCGCTGCCCCACACCTGGGCTTGGCCCAGCCATTCGACGAACAATTGCAGGCTGCCCAGCGCCACCGCGATCAGCAGCGCGCCCAGCCAGTCCAGGCGAATGGCGCGGCTTTGCAGCGGGCGGTAGTGGGGCAGGTAGCGCCAGGCGAAGCACAGCGCCACCGCGCCCAGCGGCAGGTTGATATAGAACACCGAGCGCCAGCCGAAGGCGCCGGTCAAATACCCGCCCAGGCCCGGGCCGATGGCGTTGACCACGCTGAACAGCGCGCTCAGCAAAATCTGCCAGCGCAGGCGCTGGCGGGTGTCGGGAAATAGTTCGGGAATGCAGGCGAACGCGGTGCCGATCAGCATGCCGCCGCCCACCCCTTGCAGGGCGCGGCCCAGCACCAGCACCAGCATGTCGTTGGCCAGGGCGCAGACCAGCGAGGCCAGGGTGAAGATTACCGTGGCCGCCAGCACGAAGGGCTTGCGCCCGTAGTAGTCGCCCAGGCGGCCGAAAATCGGGATGGTGACGATGGAGGCCAGCAGGTAGCCGGTGGCTACCCAGGCGTACAGCTCGAAGCCCTGCAACTGGGCAACGATGCTCGGCAAGGCGTTGCCGATCACCGTCTGGTCGAGGGCTGAAAGCATCAGCACCAGGGAGAGGCCGAGCATGGCCAGCAAGGCTTGCTTGAAGGTCAGGGCGCTGTGGCTCGGCATCGTCATCATCGAACCCCTTACACCAGCGCCGCGACGGCGGTGGCGATGCGTTGGCAGCCGGTTTCCAGGGTCTCGATGGCCGAGGCCGTGGACATGCGGAAGAACGGTGCCAGGCCGTAGGCGCTGCCGGGAATCACCGCCACACCCTGGCTTTCCAGCAGGTAAAGGATGAAGTCGCTGTCGCTGGCCAGCACCTGGCCTTGGGGAGTGCGCTTGCCCAGCACGGCGCCGCAGTTGACGTACAGGTAGAACGCGCCTTCGGGCGGGATGCAGCTGAGGCCGTCGATGGCGTTGATCAGCTCCAGGCAGCGGTCGCGGCGCTGGCGGTACACCGCGCGGCTTTGCTCGATGAAGCCCTGGTCACCGTTGAGGGCGGCCACCGCGGCGGCCTGGCTGACGCTGCAGGCGTTGCTGGTGGACTGCGACTGCAGGGTGGCCATGGCGGTGATCAGGTCGGCGGGCCCGGCGCCGAAGCCGATGCGCCAGCCGGTCATGGCGTAGGACTTCGACACCCCGTTGATCACCAGCACGCGGTCCTTGAGCCGCGGTTCCACGGCCAGGATGTGCGTGGCGGGGCGGTCGTCGTAGCGGATGTGCTCGTAGATGTCGTCGGTCATCACCAGCACGTCGGGGTAGTCCAGCAGCACGTCGGCCAGGGCGCGCAGCTCCTCGGCGTGGTACACCGCGCCGGTGGGGTTGCTCGGCGAGTTCAGCAGCAGCCAGCGGGTGCGCGGGGTAATGGCGGCGCGCAGCTGCTCGGCGGTGAGCTTGAAGTGGTGTTCCTCGGTGCAGGCCAGGGTCACCGGTTCGCCTTCGCAGGCCAGCACCATGTCCGGGTATGACACCCAGTAGGGCGCGGGAATCAGCACCTCGTCGCCCGGGCCCAGGGTGGCGGAGAAGGCGTTGTAGATGGCGCTCTTGGCGCCGTTGGTGACCACCACCTGGGACGGCGTGTAGGCCAGGCCGTTTTCGCGCTGCAGCTTGGCGACGATGGCCTGGCGCAGTTCCGGGGTGCCGGCGTTCTGGGTGTAGCGGGTGTCGCCGTTGTCGATGGCGGCGCAGGCGGCCTGGCGGATGTGCGCCGGGGTGTCGAAGTCGGGCTCGCCCACCACCAGGTTGATGATCGACTTGCCGGCGCGGCGCAGTTCGTTGGCGCGGTCGGCAGCGGCGCTGCTGGGCGAGGGTTTGATGCGGTGCACTCGGGCGGCGATGCGGGAAGCGGTCACGGGGGAGTCCTCGGTGGTGGCCTGATGACGGCTACGTTACGAGGCGGGGCGGCGGGGCTGATAAGACAAGTTTGTTCTGGGTTGATAGGCACAGCTTATGACCGGTTGGTGCATGGGGCGCACCAAGATGGTGCCATGGCGTATTTGCGGGGGATGGGCGGGTTTAGCGGAGCCTCTTGTCCCGGTGCCATATCAAAGACTTATGGTGGGGCCATCGCGAGCAAGCTCGGCTCCTACCGGTAGGAGCCGAGCTTGCTCGCGATGAGGCCCTGAAGTGCGACACATGACCACCCAGTCAAAACATGGCCCGCCTCTTGCTCTATCAGGTGTTATCCACCTGCCAGAGTGTGCCACCCCTGTGAACCTGCGCCGTTTGAAGTACTTCGTGAAGATCGTCGATGTCGGTAGCCTGACCCAGGCTGCCGATGTGTTGCATATCGCCCAGCCAGCGCTGAGCCAGCAGCTGGTCACCCTGGAGGCCGAGCTGCAGCAGCAGTTGATCATCCGCACCAAGCGCGGCGTCACGCCGACCGAAGCGGGCAAGGTGCTGTACGGTCATGCGCAACTGATCCTGCGCCAGTGCGAGCAGGCCCAGAGCGACGTCAACGCCACCGGTTTCGCCTTGTCCGGCCAGGTCTCGGTCGGCCTGGCCCCGGGCACTGCGGCCTCGGCGCTGTCGCTGCCGTTGCTGCGCCGGGTGCGCGAGCGCCACCCCGGCATCCTGCTGTACCTGAATGAAAACTTCGGCACCACCCTCAGTGAGCTGATCATGAACGGACGCATGGACATGGCCGTGCTCTACGGCGGCCGCGAAGTGCACGGCCTGACCTTCGTGCCGCTGCTGCGCGAACAGCTGTACCTGGTGAGCGCCGACCCCGAGCTGCAACGCCGCGACGAGATCGGCCTGGCCGAGGTCGCCGAGCTGGACCTGCTGCTGCCGCGCACCTACAACACCATGCGCCGGCTGGTGGACGAAGCCTTCCTGAAGATCGGCCTCAGCGCCCGGGTGATCGCCGAGGTGGAGTCGTCCACCACCCTGGCCACCGCCGTCAGCGAGCATTTCGGTTCAACCATCCTGCCCGAATCCGCCGCCCGCGCCCTGGTGGCCGTGCACGAGGCGCACCTGGTGCGCATCACCGCGCCGGACATCGAGGCGCCGCTGGCGCTGTGCCTGTCGGGGCATTTGCCGCTGTCAGTGCCGGCCCAGGCGGTGAAGGCGATCTTGCTGGAGTTGATTGCCGAGATGCGTGGGTAACGCCGCCGTAGCCGCTGCCGTCAGGCTGCGCTGGCCAGTCTGAACCCTGAAGACCTTCAGCGAGGTACAGGGCCAGCGCAGCCTGGCGGCAGCGGCTACGCGATGGTCATAAGCGACCCTTATCTCCCCACAGTCAAACCGTCTTGGCCGTGTTTTTGTGCGCTCGATAGAGTTCATCCAGCCACTTTTACTATTCACGGCAGGGCCATTGCATGAACCCGGAACGCATTAAAGCGCTGATCGACCTGATGGCCGAATCCGACCTCAGCGAGCTGAGCCTCAACGAAGGCGACACCCAGCTGCGCCTGCTGCGCGACGGCCAGCCCGTGGCGGCCGTCGCTCGCCCGCTGACGGCGACAGTTGCCGCCGCCACCCCGGCAGCCAGCAGCGACACCTTCGACGCCAGCGCCGCCCTCTACGGCGTGCTGCACCTGACCCCCGCGCCCGACCAGCCCGCGTTCGTGCAGGTGGGTGATGCGGTCGAGGCCGGCCAGACCCTGGCCGTGGTGGAAGCCATGAAGATGTTCCACCCGCTCAAGGCCGAACGCGCCGGCGTCGTGCGCGCCATCCTCGCCGCCAGTGGCGATGAAGTCGCCGCCGGCAAGCCGCTGTTCCGCCTGGAGGCCGTGTGATGTTCGATACCGTCCTTATCGCCAACCGCGGCGAAATCGCCTTGCGCATTTTGCGCGCCTGCCAGGGCCTGGGCCTGAAGACCGTGGCCGTGTATTCGGAAGCCGACCGCGACGCCCGCTACGTGCAACTGGCCGACCAGGCCATCTGCATCGGCCCCGCGGCCCCCGGCCAAAGCTACCTGGACCACGCCGCCGTGCTGTTCGCCGCCGAACTCAGCGGCGCCCAGGCGATTCACCCCGGCTACGGCTTCCTGTCCGAGAACGCCGCCTTCGCCGAACGCGTCGAGCAGGCCGGCCTGACCTTCATCGGCCCCAGCGCCGCCTGCATCCGCACCATGGGCGACAAGGTTTCGGCCAAGCGCGCCATGCGCGAAGCTGGCGTGCCCTGCGTGCCGGGGCCCGACACCAGCATGCCGGACGACGCCGAGAGCATCCTGGCCATCGCCCGCGACATCGGCTACCCGGTGATCGTCAAGGCTGCCGGCGGCGGTGGTGGCCGTGGCATGCGCGTGGTGGAGCAGGAGGCCACGCTGCTCGACGCCATCAACCTGACCCGCGAAGAAGCCCGGCGTGCCTTCGGCAACCCGGAGCTGTACATCGAGAAATTCCTCGGCCAGCCGCGCCACGTGGAAATCCAGGTGCTCTGCGACGCCTACGGTAACGCCTTGTGGCTGGGCGCCCGCGACTGCTCCCTGCAGCGCCGCCACCAGAAAGTGCTGGAAGAAGCGCCGGCGCCTGGCATCGACCCCGCGTTGGTGGCCAAGGTCGGCGCGCGCTGCGCCGCCGCCTGCCGGCAGATCGGCTACGTGGGCGTCGGCACCTTCGAGTTCCTCTACGAGCACGGCGAGTTCTACTTCATTGAGATGAACACGCGCCTGCAAGTGGAGCACCCGGTGACCGAGATGACCACCGGCATCGACATTGTCCAGCAGCAGATCCGCATGGCCCAGGGCGAGCGCCTGACGCTGACCCAGGCCGACATCGGCGTGCATGGCCACGCCCTGGAATGCCGCATCAATGCCGAGGACCCCGACACCTTCATGCCCACCCCGGGCCAGGTGAGCCGCTGGGAAATCCCCGGTGGCTACGGCGTGCGCGTCGACAGCCACGTCAGCCACGGCTACCGCGTGCCGCCGTACTACGACTCGATGGTGGCCAAGGTCATCACCCACGGCGCCACCCGCGACGAGGCCCTGGCGCGCATGCGCCTGGCCCTGGGCGAGATGCGCGTGGAAGGCATCAGCACCAACATCGCGCTGCACCGCGACATTCTCCAGGACCCCGGCTTCTGCGAGGGCGGCGTCGACATTCACCATCTTGAACGCTGGCTGCAACAGAGGACCGCATCATGAGTGCCATGCACATGGACGCCACCCCGCGCATCAGCCTGCTGGGCACCACCGCGCTGCTGCTGGAAGCACCGGGCAGCCTCGACCTGCCGCCGCAGCAACGCATCTGGGCCCTGGCCCGCCTGGCCCAGGACTGGGGCGGCGTGGCCGAGGCCGTGCCGGGCATGAACAACCTGATGCTGACCTTCGCCACCCCGCCGCGCGACCTGCAGGGCCTGCAAAGCCGGTTGCTGGAGGCCTGGGAGCAGTGCCAGCCGCTGCCGCTGGAAGGCCGCATCATCGAACTGCCGGTGATCTACGGTGGCGAGCATGGCCCGCACATGGCCGACGTGGTCGCCCATTCCGGCCTGGACATCGAGACCATCGCCAACCTGCACGCCGAGCCGCTGTACCCGGTGTATGCCCTGGGCAGCCACCCCGGCTACTGCTACCTGGGCGGCATGGACCCGCGCCTGGCCACGCCGCGGCGCCAGGTGCCGGTGCTGAGCATCGGCGCTGGCGCGGTGTCGATCGGTGGCGTGCAGACCGGTGTGTCGGCCTCGGCCGGCCCCAGCGGCTGGAACACCATCGGCCACACCGACATGGTGTTCTTCGACGCCGAACAATCGCCCCCGGCGCTGCTGCAACCCGGCGACCACATTCGCTTTCGTATCGAGAGGATCATTCGATGATCGAGATCATCAGTGCCACCGCCCTGGCCACCGTCCAGGACCTGGGGCGCCACGGCAGCCTGGGCTACGGCGTGGGTACCTCCGGGGCCATGGACAGCCTGTCGCTGATCCTCGGCAACCTGCTGCTGGGCAACGATGAAGGCGCGGCCGCCATCGAGATTCCGCTGTTCCCGTTCGAGGCACGCTTTATTGAAGCCTGCGCGTTTGCCGTGACCGGTGCCGCCTGTGGCGCCACCCTCGACGGCCAGGCGCTGCCGCCCAACTGGGTGGCCCAGGCCAGCGCCGGCCAGGTGCTGAAGCTCAACTACCCCTCCGCCGGCAGCCGCGCCTACCTGTGCCTGGCCGGTGGTGTCGACGTCCCTGAGGTGTTGGGTTCGCGCAGCACCCAGTTGCGCGGCGAATTCGGCGGCCTGAACGGGCGCATGCTGCAGCAGGGCGACCGCCTGCCCGCAGGCCGCGCTGGCAAGGCCGGCAACAGCGACTTCGGCGTCAGCCTGGCGACCCGCGCCTTGCCCCTGGAAGTGGACGGCGTGCCGGCCATGCGCGTGCTGCCCGCCGCCGAATACGACTGCTTCAGCGCCGAGGCGCAAGCGGCGTTCTGGGCCGGGGAGTGGAAGGTCACCACCCAGAGCAACCGCTACGGCTACCGCCTGGAGGGCCAGCCGCTGCTGCCGGAAAAGCCCCTGGAGGTGCGCTCCCACGGCATCGTCCCGGGCGTGATCCAGGTGCCCCACGGCGGCCAGCCGATCATCCAGATGCGCGACGCCCAACCCAGCGGCGGCTACCCCAAGTTCGGCACGGTGATCGAGGCCGACCTATGGCGCCTGGGCCAGGCGCCCATTGGCAGCCGCGTGCGCTTTATCCACTGCAGCTACGCGCAGGCCCTGGACGCGCTGGAGGCCAACCGCGCCTTCCTCGACGCCACCCGCCGCCTGCTGACCTTGCACAGCCTTTGAGGAACCTGCCATGAACATCAAGGAAATTCGCCAGCTGGCCGGCTGGCTCGGCGCCGCCAACCTCAGCGTGCTGCATATCCAGCGGCCTGGTTTCGACCTGCTGCTGCGCCGTGGGGCGGCGGCTGCTCCCGTGTTGCACGCTGAGCCGCCAGCTCGCGTCGACGTGCCCGTGGCGTCGATCAAGGCCAGCGGCCCGGGGCTGTTCTTCAGCCACCACCCCGACGAGCGCACGCCCTGGGTCAAGCCCGGCGACAGCGTGCACAACGGGCAATTGGTGGGCGTGCTGCAGATCGGCCACCTGCTGCTGCCGGTGCGCAGCCAGCAGGACGGGCAGGTGAGCGCCGTGCGCGCCGCCGAAGGTGAACAGGTGGGCTACGGCCAGCCGCTTTTTGACCTGGCCGGCTGAGGAGACCCTTATGCGTATCGACTTGAACGCCGACCTGGGCGAGGGCTTTGGCCCGTGGACCCTGGGCGAAGACCAGGCGCTGATGGAGATCATCTCCTCGGCCAACGTGGCCTGCGGTTTCCACGCCGGCGACCCGCTGATCATGGACACCACGGTGCGCCGCGCCAAGGCCCTGGGCATCGACCTCGGTGCCCATGTCGGCTACCCCGACCTGCAGGGCTTCGGCCGCCGCGCCATGAACATCGACCTGGCGGAGCTGGCCACCTACGTGGTCTACCAGCTGGGTGCCCTGGCCGGCATGGCGGCGGTGGCCGGCTACCGCATGAGCCACATGAGCTTCCACGGCGCGCTGGGCAACCGCGTGGCCGCCGACGCCGCCATGGCCGACGTGCTGGTGGGCGCGGTGGCGCAGTTCGACCCCGGCCTGATCATCAGCTCGTCCAGCAGCCAGGCCATCGAGGCCGCCGCCGACCGGCACGGCCTGCCGGTGGCTACCACCTTCCTGGCCGACCGCGCCTACGACGCGCAGTGCCTGCTGGTGCCGCGCGGCACGCCCGGCGCGGTGATCAAGGACCCGGCCCAGGTGCGCGAACGCGTTGCCCAGCTGTTGCAGGACGGCACCGTCACCACCCTCGACGGCCAGCGGGTCAAGGTCAACGCCAGCTCCATCCTGCTGCACGGCGACACGCCGGGCGCGGTGGACCTGGCCCGCGACCTGCGCGCGTTCATCGAAGGGCAGGGCGCCGTCATCACCCCGATCAGCCAACTGGTGCGGTCATAAGCGCACCTTATTGCCACACAACCAATGCGTCTTGGCCGGTGCGAGCGGTGCTCGGTACAGTCCAAGGCAGACGCAGGATTCAAGGAGTTTCCCCATGCCATTTTCCGATTACAAAACCGCGCTGGTCACCGGCGCCTCGTCCGGCATCGGCGCCGCCGTGGTCGAGCGCCTGTGCGCCGAGGGCATCGAAGTGCACGCCCTGGCCCGCAGCGCCGACAAGCTGGCGGAACTGGCCGAGCGCACCGGCTGCATCGCCCACCCCATCGACGTCACTGACCTGGCCGGGCTGACCGCGCTGTTCCAGCGCCAGCGCTTCGACATCCTGGTCAACAACGCCGGCGTCGACCGCCCGGGCTCGCTGCTCAAGGCCGACGCCGAAGGCATTGACCTGCTGGTGGACGTCAACCTGCGCGCGGTGCTGCACCTGGCGCGCCTGGCGCTGCCGGGTATGGTCGAGCGCGACTGCGGCCACATCATCAACATCAGCTCCATTGCCGCCGCCTACAACTTCGGCGGCAACGCCACCTACCACGCCACCAAGGCGGCGGTGAGCATGCTTTCCAAGCAGCTGCGTGTGGACGCCTTCGGCAAGCGCGTGCGGGTCACCGAGATTTGCCCGGGGCGTGTTGCCACCGACATCTTTGCCCACGTGCATGGTGACTCCGAAGAGGTGCGCAAGCGCTTCATCGAGGGCTTCGAGCTGCCGGAAGCCAAGGACATCGCCAACGCCATTGCCTTCGCCATCGCCGCCCCGGTGTCGATGAACGTCGGCCACATGGAAATCACCCCGACCCTGCAGGTGCCCGGTGGCCTGTCCACCGCGCGGCCCCAGGAGTGGCAGGGCTGAAGCGCCGGCCTGCGAAGAAGAACGGCCCTAGCCGTCATTGCTGCGCCCGCGTCGGGTTCGCCCCGGCGCCTTGCTTCTGCCCCACGCCAGTCGATGGGAATTGACCATGACGCACGACTTCAATCTTGCCGCGATTCTGCACGGCGAATACGCCGAGCTGATCCTCAAGGGCATTGGCATGACCCTGCAGTTGGCGCTGTTCGCCTGGTGCCTGGCCATGGTCCTGGCCCTGCTGCTGGTGTCCATCCGCCTGACCGGCAACCAATACGCCGAGCGCCTGGTGGCGGCCTACGTCTCCTACCACCGCAACGTACCGACCCTGGTGCAACTGATGCTGTGGTACTTCGGCATCCCCACGCTGCTCAGCGACAACACCCAGGTGTGGCTGGCCAACTACAGCAGCGAATACCTGTTTTCCATCATCGCCCTGGGCCTGTGCCAGGCGGCGTATTTCAGCGAGGACATCCGCAGTGGCCTGCGCGCCATTCCCAACGGCCAGACCGAGGCCGCCCGCGCCCTGGGCCTGGGCTACGTGCGCTCGCTGCGCTACGTGATCCTGCCCCAGGGCGTGCGCAACTGCCTGCCGTCGTTGATCAACCACAGCGTGCTGCTGTTCAAGAACACCAGCCTGGCCATGGCCATCGGCGTGGTGGAGCTGACGTACGCCACGCGCGAGGTGGAGAACTACACCTTCCGCACGTTCGAGTCGTACCTGGTGGCCACGGTGGTGTACCTGGTGTTTTCGCTGTTGCTGATGGGCGCTGGCGCCCTGGTGGCACGGCACTTCAGCAAAGCCCTGGCGAGGTAGGCGGCCATGTTCGATTTGTTCAAGATTGTCCACGACAACTGGCCGCTGTTCCTCATCGGCCAATACCCCCACGGCCCCCTGGGCGGCCTGGCCAGCACGCTGATCCTGGCGGCCGCAGCCCTGGTGCTGGCGTTCCCACTGGGCCTGCTGCTGGCCCTGGCGCGGGTGTCGCCATGGCGCTGGCTGCGTTACCCGGCCACGGTGTGGGTGTACGTGCTGCGCGGCATCCCGCTGCTGATGGTGATTTTCTGGACCTACTTCCTGGTGCCACTGCTGATCGGCCACAACATCACCGGCTTCACCACCATGCTCTGCACCCTGGTGGTGTACCAGAGCGCCTACCTGTGCGAGATCATTCGTGGCGGCATCCAGGCGTTGCCCGGCGGCCAGTACGAAGGCGCGCGGGCCCTGGGCCTGGGCTATGTGCGCACCACGCTGTGGGTGATCCTGCCCCAGGCGCTGTACAACGCACTGCCCAGCCTGATCAGCCAGTTCGTTTCCATCATCAAGGAAACCTCCCTGGGCTATGTGATCAACGTGCAGGAGGTGACGTTCGCCGCCAACCAGGTCAACAACCAGCTGCTGACCAAGCCGTTCCAGGTGTTCTTCATTCTTGCCATTACGTATTACGTACTGTGTTACGGCCTGACCCGCCTGGCCGGCGTGCTTGAAGGGCGCATCGCCCGCAAGCGCCTGGGCCACGCCACGCCGGCCGCCCCGCAGGCTTCCCTGCTGACCACCGATAACTGAAGAGGGTTGCCTTCATGCATCCGATGATCATGTTTTCCAGCATCAATAAATGGTACGGCGAGTACCAGGCGCTTACCGACGTTACCGCCGAGGTCAAGCGCGGTGAAGTGGTGGTGCTGTGCGGGCCCTCGGGCTCGGGCAAGTCGACGCTGATCCGCACCGTCAACCGCCTGGAAGACATCCAGAAGGGCCAGATTCTGTTCGACGGCCAGGACGTCAACGGCACCGACGCCAACCTCAACCGCCTGCGCAGCCGCGTCGGCTTCGTGTTCCAGAGCTTCAACCTGTTCCCGCACCTGTCGGTGCTGGACAACATCATCCTCACGCCCACCAAGGTGCGCGGCCTCAAGGCCAGCGACGCCCGCGCCCACGCCATGCAGTTGCTCGACCGTGTGGGCCTGGCGCACAAGGCCAGCGCCTACCCGGCGCAGCTGTCGGGCGGCCAGCAGCAGCGCGTGGCCATTGCCCGCGCGCTGGCCATGGAGCCGCCGGTGATGCTGTTCGACGAACCCACCAGCGCCCTCGACCCGGAAATGGTCGGCGAGGTGCTGAGCGTGATGAAGGGCCTGGCCAAGGAGGGCATGACCATGATGTGCGTGACCCACGAAATGAACTTCGCCCGCGAGGTGGCCGACACCATCTGGTTCATGGACGCCGGGCAGATCCTGGAAAAAGGCACCCCCGAGCAGTTCTTCAGCCAACCGTCCCACCCGCGCGCGCAGCGTTTCATCGCTGACCTGCGTGCCCACTGAATTCACCTTGATTGAACTGGAGTAAGCCCATGGCTATGAACAAACTGATGGTGGCACTGGCGTTGGCCCCCTTGGCAATCTCGGTGGCCCAGGCCGACCAACTGGCCGACGTGATGGCGAAGAAGAGCCTGAGCTGCGGGGTCTACGCCGACGTGCCGCCGTTCTCCGCGCCCGACCCGCAGACCCGCGAGTTGGTGGGCATGGACGTCGACCTCTGCACCGCGCTGGCCAAGCGCCTGGGCGTGGCCCTGGAGCTGAAGCCGATGTCGGTGGAGGCGCGCATTCCGGAGGTGAAGATGGGCCGCGTCGACCTGATCTTCGCCAACCTGGCCTACACCAAGAGCCGCGCCGAACAGATCCAGTTCAGCGACCCGTACTACATCGCCAAGGAAACCCTGGTGGTGCGCGCGCCCAACGCCGACCAGCCGCGCGAGTTCTTCGCCGGCAAGAAAATCAGCTCCACCAAGGGCTCCACCTCCGAGCAGTCGATTCGCATGGCCAACGCCACCCCGGTGACCTTCCAGGACACCGGCTCGGCCTACATGGCCCTGCAGCAGAACAAGGTGGTGGGCCTGGTGACCAACACCATGACCGCCATCAAGCTGGTGGGCCAGGCAAAGGAGGGCGGGGTGAACCTGGCCATCGCCAAGGACCCGATGGCCCTGGAACCCATCGGCGCCGGCATGCGCCAGGGCGAACCGGCGTTCCTGGCCAAGGTCAACGAAGCCCTGCGCGCCATGGACCAGGCGGGCGAGATCGACAGCATCTGGAACCGCTGGATCGGCCCTGAAACGCCTTACAAAATGGTCCGCGAGGACAAGGTGCAGAGCCTGGCGCAGCTGAAGTTCGAGCCGTTGCCGTAAGCTTCGGACGCGGCCTGCGGCCGCTGCTACAGGGCCCTTTGTACCTCGTCTATCGCGTCGCCTGCATCGCCGCCGTTTCAAGACCGCTGCTACAGGTGCGTGTAGCAGCGGCCGTAGGCCGCGTCAGGCCACACTGCAAATCCAGTGATGATCATGCCGGTAAGGCGCGCGCGTGAACTTCACGTCGCGCACCAGAATGAGCCCGCGTTGCTGCAAGGCTTCGGTAAGTTCTGCCAGTGTGTCTGCTTCGAGCGTCATGGGAATTGCCTCGTCAGATTACCTGTACATAGGTCTTGACCGGGCCTTTGCCGGGATGATTCAGTTTTTCTTGCCCCTACGTTTTCCAGGGCGACCTTGGTAGGGCCTGCCTGGCATCGGCTATCGTGTTTTCATGGATTTCTTTGCGCACAGGAAGTCACCGATGAAAAACCTCTCGCTGCTGTCCGGGCTATCCCTGGCCTTGCTGTTGGCCGCCAACGCCCACGCCGCCGGGCTGGCCAGCCAAAAAAGCAGCTTCGGCACGCTGGCCGACGGCACGCCCATCGAGAAATACACCCTGAGCAACAGCCAGGGCACGCAGGTGGCGGTGATTACCTACGGCGCCATCCTGCAATCGGTGGTGGTGGCCGACAAGCATGGCGCGTTCGACGACGTGCTGCTGGGCTTCGACAACGTCCACGACTACGAACTGAAGAATAACGACCCGCACTTCGGCGCCACCATTGGCCGCTATGCCAACCGCATTGCCGACGGCAAGTTCAGCCTTGACGGCCACGCCTACAGCATTCCCGTCAACGCCGCGCCGAACGCCATGCACGGCGGCCCGGAAGGCTTCGACCGGCACGTGTGGAAAGCCACCCCTACCCATGACAAGGGCTCGGTAGGCGTGACCCTGAGCTACCTGAGCGCCGACGGCCAGATGGGCTTTCCGGGGGCACTGGACACCCAGGTCACCTACAGCCTCAACGAGCGCAATGAACTGCGCATCCAGTTCCACGCCACCACCAGCAAGCCGACGGTGGTCAACCTGACCAACCACGGTTATTACAACCTGGCGGGCGCCGGCAACGGCACCATCCTCGACCAGGTCGCCACCCTGCACGCCAGCCACTACACGCCGGTGTCGGCCAAGCTGATTCCCACCGGCGAAATCGCCCCGGTGGCGGGCACGCCCATGGATTTCCTCAAACCCACGCCCATTGGCACTCATATCAAGGCTGACCACCCGCAGCTGAAGTTCGCCGAGCCCAAGCAGGGTGGCTTTGATTTCAACTACGTGCTCGACACCAAGGGCGACCTGAGCAAGCCTGCCGTGGAAATCAGCGACCCGCAGTCGGGCCGCCATCTGCAGCTGTTCACCACCCAGCCAGCGGTGCAGTTCTACACCTCCAACTCGCTGGACGGCAGCATCAGCGGCAAGGCCGGCAAGGTGTACGGGCACTGGGGCGCCTTTGCGCTGGAGGCTGAACACTACCCGGATTCGCCCAACCAGCCGGCGTTTCCGAGCACGCGCCTGAACCCAGGTGAAACGTTTCTGCAAACTACCGTGTTGAAGTTCAGCCACGAGTGATAGCCTGTGGCCTTTAGCCACGTTTTGGAAGGGAAACACATGATCTTCGGCTTCAATGGCAAGACCTGCGCCGTGTTGGCGGCAGCCCTGGTACTGGGCGGCTGCGCTTCGCTGAACACCCCTGCGGCCAAGCCCGCCGCCGGTTCGCGCACGGTGCTGCAGCACGTGGTGTACCCGGCAGGCTACGAGGTGAACGTGATTCGCATCGTGCTGCCGGCCAACACCAACTCGCCGCACCACACCCACCCGGGCCTGGAATCGGGCTACGTGGCCCGTGGCTCGGTGACCATCGCCATCGATGGCCAGCCCGAGCATGTGCTGCACGCCGGGGATACCTTCGAGACCCCGGCGAACGCGCCGCACATCGTCAAGAACGGGCCGCAGGAGACGGAGATCGTCAGCACCTACATCACCGAGCTGGGCAAGCCGTTGACGCACGTGTTGCCGTAAATTGTGTGGGAGCTGGCTTGCCAGCGAGCCTTTCGGGCCTCAACAGCTCGCTGGCAAGCCAGCTCCCACAAGGGCTCAGTGAGCGTCGTCGTGGAGCAGGTGGAAGATCTCGCGCTTCATGCGGATGAAGTCCGCGTCCATCACCATGTCCAGGTTGCGCGGCCGCTCGATCGGCACGTCCAGCACCTGCTTGATGCGCCCGGGCCGTGCGCCCATGACGAAGATGCGGTCGCCCAGCAGGATGGCCTCGTCGATGTCGTGGGTCACGAACAGCACGGTCTTCTTGCTGTGTTCCCACACCTTCAGCAACAGCTGCTGCATCTGCAGCCGGGTCTGGCTGTCCAGCGCGCCGAAGGGTTCGTCCATCAACAGAATCTGCGGGTCGTTGGCCAGGGCGCGGGCGATGGCCACGCGCTGCATCATGCCGCCTGACAGCTGCTTGGCGTAGTTGTCGGCGAAGCGCTGCAGGCCTACCTCGTTGAGGTAGAACTCGACGATGTCCTTGCGCTCGGCCGCCGGCATGCCCCGGCGTTTCAGGCCGAACTCGATGTTCTGCCGCACCGTCAGCCAGGGGAACAGGGTGTAGCTCTGGAACACCATGCCACGGTCGGCGCCGGGGCCGTCCACCTGCTGGCCACCGACGTAGATGGCGCCACTGGTGGGCTCGGCGAGGCCGGCCGTGAGGTACAGCAGGCTCGACTTGCCGCAGCCCGATGGCCCCACCAGCACCGCGAACTGCTGGTCGGGCACCTGGAACGACACCTGTTCAAGCGCGGTGAAGGTGTCGCCCGAGGGCGTCTTGTACTGCAGGCAGACCTTGTCCACCTGCAGCCGCGGCGCAGCGCTGGCGGCCGGGGCCACGGGCGTGACCAGCCGGGGTGAGGTTGCGGTTACTGAGCCCATGCGGCCACCTTTATGCGCAGGAAACGGAACAGTTGATCGGTGATCAGGCCCAACAGGCCGATGACCGCGATCGCCAGGAAAATCACGTCCACCTGGAAGCCACGCATGGCCTTCAGGCTCAGGTAGCCCAGGCCGCTGGAGGCGGCCACCAGTTCAGCCACCACCAGGTACGTCCAGGCCCAGCCCATGGTCACCCGCAGGGTGTCGAGGATACCCGGCACCGAGGCCGGGGCGATCACGTGCACCACCGCGTCGACGCGGTTGGAACCCAGGGTGTACGAGGCGTTGATCAGGTCCTTGGAGATGCCCTTGGAGACGTCGGCGATCATCACCAGCTGCTGGAAAAACACCCCGAAGATGATGATCGACACCCGCTGTTCCAGGCCGATGCCGATCCACAGGATGAACAGCGGCACGAACGAGGTCACCGGCAGGTAGCGGATGAAGTTCACCAGCGGCTCCAGGAACGCCTGAACCACGCGGAAGCTGCCCATCAGCAGCCCCACCGGCACGGCGACGATGGAGGAAACCACGAAGCCGACCATCACCACCTCGACGCTGGCCCATACGTGGGTGCCCAGGGTGCCGTCGCGCGCCAGGCGCACGGCGGCGTCCCACACCGCGCCGGGGCTGGGCAGGAACATCGCCGGCACCACGCCGCCGTAGGAGAGGAAGGCCCACAGGCCGATCAGCAGGATCCAGGCCAGGCCGCTGGCGCTCCACACCACCTGCACCGGCAGGCTGGTCTTGGGCGTGAGGCAGCGGTTGAGCCATGAGTTGCGCTTGGACATGCCAGGCTCCTATCGTGGGGTGACGAAGCGGTTGTCGATCAAGTCGCTGTAGCTGACGTTGAACGGTTTGCCCTGCAGGTCGCTGGCGGTCTGGTTGGCCAATTTGATCACGGTGGCGGCGTCGCCGCTGGTGCCGGCGGTGCCCAGCAGTTTTTCGCTCATGGCCTGGTCGTAGAAGCGCACGCCCTTGGCTGCGGCCGCCAGCTCGGCCGGGTCGGCCAGGTAGCCGCCGACGCCCTTGGCCATGATCGCGTAGGCCTCCTTGGGGTGTTCCTGGGTGTATTGCACGGCCTTGTACAGCCCGGCCACCAGGGCCTTGATGTCTTCTGGCTGCTTTTCCACCACGTCGCAGTTGAGCGCCACCACGTCGACGATCACGCCTGGGGTGGTGCTGCTGTCCACCAGCACCTTGCCCACGTTCTTGTCGCGCACGCTGGTCAGGTGCGGCTCCCAGGTGACGGCGGCGGGCACGCGGCCGGCGATGAAGGCGGTGGCGGCGTCGTCGGCGGTCATGTTCTGGATGGTCAGGTCGCTCATCTTCATGCCGGCGTTCTTCAGCAGGTAGGCCAGCCAGAACTGCGACACCGAGCCTTCGTTGACGGCCACGGCCTTGCCCTTGAGGTCCTGCAGGCTGCTGACGTCCTTGCCTACCAGCACGCCGTCGCCACCGTGGCTTTCATCCAGCGCGGCCACGGCCTTGAAGCAGAACTGCGGGCGGTACTTGAGGATTTCATCCAGGGTGGAGGCCGAGCCGGACAGTTTGCCCGAGGCCTGGGCCGCCATGTACATGGAGGCTTCCTCGATGGTCGGCAGCTCGACGGTCAGGCCTTTTTCCTTGAAGTAGCCCAGGTCCTGGGCCAGGTACAGGGTGCCGTAGCCGACCCAGGTGGTGTGGCCGATGGACAGGGTGCCGGCCTGGGCGCCGCTGGCGATGCCGGCGGCGAGGGCGGTGAGGGCCAGTGGGCGCACGCAGCGTGAAACGAACGACTTGATCATGTGACACTCCCGGAATCTTGGTTTTCTGATGGGTTTCTCGGGGCAGTGGGCGTAACGCCAAAAACGTTGTACGTGGGGTCTCTGACGGACCTTTTGCCTCTGTGCGGCAGGGTCGATGTTGGCCCATGTGGCGGGGCAGGAAAACGATGAAATATGTGGTCGCTAACGAGGAAAAAGGTTGTTCGGCATGCGCCGGTGATTTGATCGGGGCGTAGGTGGGAGCTGGCTTGCCAGCGAGCTGTTGGGGGCCCCCAAAGCTCGGTGGCAAGCCAGCTCCCACACGCCCTGTTAGCCGGTGGTGCGCTCGAGTGTCGGCCGGGGGATGTTTGATTCATGCAGCATCATCGCCGCCGCCTTCTCGCCAATCATGATGCACGGCGCGTTGGTGTTGCCGCTGATCAGCGTCGGCATGATCGACGCATCCACCACCCGCAGCCCGCGCACCCCATGCACGCGCAGCTGCGGGTCGACCACGGCCAGCGGGTCGCTGCCCATCTTGCAGGTGCCCACGGGGTGGAACACGGTGGCGGCATGGTCGCGCACATAGTCCAGCAGTTGCGCGTCGCTCTGCACCTGGGCGCCGGGCAGCATTTCCTTGCCGCGCAGGGCGTCGAAGGCCGAGTCGGCGAGGATTCGCCGCGCCAGCTTGATGCCTTCGACCAGCACCTTGGCGTCGTGGGGGTCGCTGAGGAAGTTGAAATCGATCACCAGCTTGCCGTCGCGGCCCAGGCGCAGCTCGCCGATGCTGCCGGGGCGCAGCACGCAGGTATGCACCGCGTAGCCGTGGCCCCATTCGAACAGCCGTCCACGGTGGCTGCGGTAGCCGGGCACGAAGTGGAATTGCACGTCCGGCAGCCCCTCGGCCAGGGGCGTGCGGGCGAAGCCGCCGGCTTCCACGTAGTTGGTGGTCAGCCAGCCCGTTTTGCTCAACACATAGCGCAGGGGCGCGGCGAGGATGGCCGGCAGGGCGCCAGCGGAAAAGCCCAGGGTGAGCGGGCTTTTCGAGCGCACGGTGACCAGGCCGTCGAGGTGGTCCTGAAGGTTCTTGCCCACGCCGGGCAGGTCATGGCGCACCTCGATGCCGGCCTCGGCCAGCTCGGCGGCCGGGCCGATGCCCGAGGCCAGCAGCAGCTGCGGGCTGCCCAGGGCGCCAGCGCTGAGGATCACCTCGCGGCGGGCCTTGAGGAAGGTCTGCACGCCGTCGCTGTCCACCACCACGCCTTTGGCGACCTTTTGCTCCAGCACCACGTGCTTGACGGTGCAGTCGGTGACCACGGTGAGGTTTTCCCGCGCCAGCACCGGCGCCACGAAGGCGCGGTAGCTGGATAGGCGCCTGGCGTTCTTCTGGGTCAGGTTGTAAATGCCGCAACCCTCCAGCCGCGCGCCGTTGAAGTCGTCATTGCGCCGGACGCCGATGGCTTCGGCCGCTTTGACGAACAGCGCCGACAGCGGATTGGGATCACGCGCCGCTTCCACGTTCAGTTCGCCGCCGCTGCCGTGCAGGGTAGGGTCCTGGCCCAGGCGGTTGTTTTCCGACTGCTTGAAGTAGGGCAGCACGCTGGCCCAGTCCCAACCCGGCTGCGCCCAGCGGTCATAGTCGCTGGCGTGGCCGCGGATGTAGATCATGCTGTTCATCGAGCTGGAACCGCCCAGGGCCTTGCCGCGCGGGGTGTGCAGCGAGCGGTTGGCGAGGTGCTTCTGCGGCGCGGACAAGAAGTTCCAGCTGTACTTCTTGCTCTTGTACAGCGTGATGGTGCCGGCCGGGGTCTGGATACGCGGGCTGTTGTCGTGGCCGCCGGCCTCGATCAGGCACACCTTGACCTGCGGATCGGCGCTCAGCCGGTTGGCCAGCACGCAGCCCGAAGAGCCGGCGCCAACGATGATGTAGTCGTAGTCAGTGTTCATGCGTTTCTCCCGGCCAGCAGCGCGGGGGCGCGGAAGCGGCGGCTGAGCAGGTAGTAGACCGGCGAGATCACCAGCAGCCCGACGATCCAGGAAATGTCGGCGCCGCCCATGGCCTTGGCCACCACGCCGGTGTACAGCTCGGTGGCCATGAACGGCACCTGCACCAGCACGCCCAGCACGTAGCAGCCCACGGCGGTCCAGTTGAAGGTGCCGTAAATGCCGCCATCGCGGCGGAAGAACGACGCCACGTCGTAGCTGCCGTGGGCCACCAGGTAGTAGTCCACCAGGTTGATGGCGGTCCAGGGCACCAGCACGTACAACAGCAGCAGGATGAAGTTGGTGTAGTTGGCCATGAAGTCATCCTGGCCCAGCAGCGCCAGGGCCAGGGAAATGCCGAACAGCACCAGCGCGGTAACGGTGCGCGACAGCGCGCCGGCCGACCATCTGGGCACCAACGTCTGGCCCACGGTGATGGCCGACAGGGTGCCGCAGTACAGGTTCATGGCATTGGTGGCGGCGATGCCCACCGAGAACACCGCCACCACCAGGGTGGCGATGGGGCCGGTCAGCTCGATCAGGCCGGCGATGATGTCACCGTTAACGCTGAGGCCGACGATTACCCCCAGGGCCATGGGCAGGATGGAGCCCAGGCAGCAGCCCCAGTAGCTGGACCAGAAGGCCGCGCGGCCGCCGGTGTCGGCGGGCATGTAGCGCGAGTAGTCCGACACGTACGGCGCGTAGGCCAGCTGCCACAGCGCCGCCACCGACAGGGTGCCGAGGAAGCCGGGCAGGTTGAAGGCGTTGCGTTGCAGGAAGTCGGCGGGCAGGCCGTGCACGGCGACGATCCAGATGAAGCACAACAGCAGGATGGCCCCCGACAGGTAGGACATCAGCCGCGTGTAGGCGTGGATCAGGCGGTAGCCGAACACCGTCGCCACCACGCTGATCAGCCCCACCAGGACGATGCCCTGGTTGGTGCTGACCAGGGCGTATTGGCTGTGCAGCGACTGCCCGCCCAGCACCAGGTTGGAGGCGAAGAAGCCCAGGTACATGATCACTACCAGGGCCACCACCAGCAAGGAGCCGTAGGAGCCGAACTGGCCGCGGGTCTGCACCATCTGCGGCACGCCCAGCTGCGGGCCCTGGGCCGAGTGCAGGGCCATGAACACGCCGCCGATGAGGTTGCCGGCCACCAGCGCCAGTAGGGCGGTGATGAAGGGCAGCTTGAACACCGTCACCGCCAGGGCGCCGGTGACCACGGTCAGCAGCATGATGTTGGAGCCGAACCAGATGGTGAACAGGTCGCGGGCGCGACCGTGGCGCTGGTCGGCGGCAATGGGCTGGATGGTGCTCAACTCCAGCGTGGCGGGCTTGGGGGTGGGGTGATTCATGGCATGCGTTCGCTCTATGGGTGGCGGGCAGATAAATCAAGGAAGTGCTGCATGGTTTTTATTCTTCTCTCGCCTCGATCCGGTAGGAGCCGACCTTGGTCGCGATGCAGGCGACACGGTTTGGCGGTGTCGCCATCGCGACCAAGGTCGGCTCCTACGGAAAAGGGGAGGTTCAGCGCAGCTGGAACCAGGTGGTTTTCAGCTGGGTGTACTTGTCGAACGAGTGCAGCGACAGGTCGCGGCCAAAGCCCGACTGCTTGCCGCCGCCGAAAGGCACGCACACGTCGAGGGCGTCGACGGTGTTCACCGACACGGTGCCGGCATTCAAGCGCCGTGCCACGCGGTGGGCGCGGTTGAGGTCGTCGGTCCACAATGAGGCGGCCAGGCCATAGATGTGGTCGTTGGCCAGCTGCACCGCTTCGTCTTCGTGGTCGAACGCGCTGATGGCCAGCACCGGGCCGAACACTTCCTCGCGGGCCAGGCGCATGTCGGCGCGCACCTCGGTGAACAGCGTCGGCTGGATGAAGTTGTTCGAGCCATTGAAGGCCAGGCGTTCACCACCGGCCACGCGGCGGGCGCCGCTGGCGTCGGCGTCGGCGATGTGCTCCATGATGCGCGCCGCCTGGCTGGCGTCGACGATGGCGCCCATCTTGCTGGCCGGGTCCAGCGGGTCGCCGGGCTGCCAGTCGCGGGCCTTGGCCACCAGGCGTTCGACGAACTCGTCGTGGATGCTGCGCTCCACCAGCAGCCGCGAGTTGGCCGAGCACACCTCGCCCTGGTTGAAGAAAATGCCGAAGGCGGCTTTCTCGGCGGCCAGGTCCAGGTCCTGGCAGTCGGCGAACACCAGGTTCGGGCTCTTGCCGCCGCACTCCAGCCACACCTGCTTGAGGTTGGACTGCGCGGCGTACTGCATGAAGTATTTGCCCACCTGGGTGGAGCCGGTGAACGCCAGGGCGTCGACGTCCGGGTGCAGGCCCAGGGCGCGGCCGGCCTGCTCGCCTAGGCCGGTGACCACGCTGAACACACCCTCGGGCACGCCGGCCTGCAGGGCCAGTTCCACCAGGCGCAGGGCCGAGAACGGCGACTGCTCGGCGGGCTTGAGGATCACGCTGTTGCCGGCGGCCAGGGCCGGGGCCAGCTTCCAGGCGGCCATGTCCAGCGGGAAGTTCCACGGCACCACGGCGGCGATCACCCCCAGTGGCTCGCGGGTGATGGTGGCCAGGGTGCCGGGGCCGGTGGGTGCCACCTGGTCGTAGAGCTTATCGAGGCTTTCGGCGTACCAGGCGAACACCTGGGCGGCGCCGGGCACGTCGATGTTCCAGGCGTCCATCACCGGCTTGCCCATGCTCAGCGAGTCGAGCAGCGCCAGCTCTTCGCGGTGCGCCAGGATCAGCTCGGCCAGGCGCAGCAGCACCGCCTTGCGCTCGCGCGGTGCCATGCGCGCCCACGGGCCGTTGGCGAAGCTGTGGCGCGCCACCTGCACGGCCAGGTCGACGTCGGCGTCGCCACAGGCGGCGACGTGGGCGAGCAGGGCGTTGGTGGCGGGGTTGATGACCGCGAAGGTCTCGCCCGACAGCGCCGCATGGGCGCGGCCGTCGATGTGGGCGGTGGTGATGAAGCGTTGTTCACGGGCCAGGCGTTGCCAGGTGCTGAGGTCGGTCACGGTGGTCTCCAGAGTCCATGTCCACGGTTGATGGGGGTGATACTGGGCGATGCGTGGCGGGCAGGAAATTAGTAAAAATGTGCTCCGCCTCGATAAAAAACCTCGGCAATTCCGGTGACCGGTAGGAGCCGGCCTTGGCCGCGATGACGGTTGGCCTGCCACACCTGCGGTGGCCGCATCGCGACCAAGGTCGGCTCCTACGGTGGTTGTGTTACGGCGTATGCAGATACTCGGCAACACGCCCCAGCATCCCATCGCAGGCCTCCAACTGCGCCACGCTGACGAACTCGTCGGGCTTGTGCCCCTGGTCCATGCTGCCCGGCCCGCACACCACCGTGGCAATGCCCAGGGCGTCGAACAGCCCGCCCTCGGTGCCAAACGCCACGGTGCTGAACGCGTCGCTGCCACAGAACTGCGCAATCAACTGCGCCGCCTGGCTGTGCCGGTCGGTGGCCAGGCCCGGGTAGGCCGATAGTTCGCTGAAGTGGATGGCACTGTCGGCGTGCACCGCTTGCATGCGCGGCAGCACTTCAGTGCGCGCATAGCGTTGCAGCTGTTCGGCCACCTGGCGTGGGTCGTGGGCGGGCAGGGCGCGCACCTCGAAGTCGAAGCGGCAGTCCTCGGGCACGATGTTCAGCGCCTTGCCGCCGCTGATCACACCGGCCTGCACGGTGCTGAACGGTGGGTCGAAGCGCTCGTCATGGAGCTCCGGCGCGCGCAGCCCGGCGCCGATGCGGCCCAGCTCGCCGATCAATTCGGCGGCATACTCGATGGCGTTCACCCCCTGCGGTGCATAGGCCGAATGGCAGGCCGCCCCGTGCACGTCGCAGCGCATGGCCAGCTTGCCCCTGTGGCCCAGCACCGGCCTGAGTTCGGTGGGTTCGCCGATGATGCACAGCAGCGGCCGGTGCGGCCGCTGGGCCAGTTCGGCGAGCAGCGAGCGCACGCCCAGGCAGCCTACTTCCTCGTCGTAGCTCAAGGCGATATGCACCGGCAGGCGCAGCGGCGCGGCCAGCAACGCCGGCACCGCCGCCAGTACGCAGGCAATGTAGCCTTTCATGTCGGCGGTGCCACGGCCGTACAGCTTGCCGCCGTGCTCGGTGAGGCTGAATGGCGGCACGCTCCAGGCCTGGCCGTCGGCGGGCACCACGTCGGTGTGGCCCGACAGCACGATGCCGGGGCGGTCGTCCGGGCCCAGGGTGGCGAACAGGTTGGCCTTGCTGCGCTGCTCATTGAAGATCAGCTGGCAGGGCACGTCGAAGCGGGCCAGGTAGTCGCGCACGTATTCGATCAGTTGCAGGTTGGACTCACGGCTGGTGGTGTCGAAGCCGATCAGGTCGGCCAGCAAGGCACGGCTATTCATCCCCGGGCACGCCGTAGCTGGGGGCCTTGGTGGGGTCCAGGGCGCGGGTCAGGTAGTCCTGCAGCTGCGGGCGGTAGGCGTGCCAGAGCGTTGCCAGGGCGTCGATGGGCGCCTCGTCGGCCCAGTCCACGCGCAGGTCGACGATGGGCCAGGTCAGCTCGCCCACCACCACCAGCGCGGCCGAATGCACCGGCCCGGCTTCGCCACCGGCGGCCACGGCGGCCTGCATGGCGGCCAGCAGGCGGTCGGCCAGTTGCCCTTCGCTGGTTTCGAAGGTGCGCACCAGGGTGTCGATCACGGCGCGGTCGGCGAGCATGTTGCCGGCGCCCACGCATTGCTCGCCTGCCACGGCGTTGTGGGTGCCCAGGGTCTCGCTGCCGCTGAAATGCGCGGCGTTGCCCAGGTGGTCCAGGGCGGTGACCTGGCGGTACTGGCTGTAGCCGTTGCTGGTCAGTGCCTTGTCCAGCGCCTGGGCGGGGGTGAGGCCCTGTTCCAGCTGGTCGAGCACCTGCGGGCCCAGGGCCGGCAGGGTGATGTTCTGGGTAGACACCGCGCCCACGCCGGGGCGCAGCCACGGGCAGCGCGCGCCCACGGCGATGCTGGAAGAGCTGATGGCAATGCCCAGCTGGCCGGTTTCGGCGCAGCGGCCGACGATGGAGAAGGTCATGAGGGTTCGTCCTGTTGAGTGCTCAAGACCATCATGGCCATGGCCCCGGGCGGGCGAAACGAGGATTTTTATCGTCGCAGGTTCGTAAAAAGCTCTGTAACTGAATAATCGCCTGTGCCCAACAAGGCCAGCGCAGCCTACGGCAGCGGCTACACCCCGTAGCCGCTGCCGTAGGCTGCGCTGGCCCTGACGGCCGGGCACCGCGTACGGGTTAAAGCACGCCGATCTCGCGGGCGGTGCGGTCCACGGCGATGCGGGTCTTGTCCACCAGCTCGTCCAGCTCCAGGCGCGTGGCCACCAGCGCCGGCGCCATGATCATGCGCCCCAGGGTGCTGCGGATAATCAGGCCTTCCTCGAAGCCGATGGTGCGGCAGCGCCAGGCGATGTCGTTCTCGTTGGCGAAGCGCTGGCGCGTGGCCTTGTCCTGGGTGAATTGCAGCGCCGCCACCAGGCCGATGCCTTGCACCTCGCCCACCAAGGGGTGATTGCCGAACACCTCGCGCAGGGTGTTCTGCAGGTAGGGGCCAGTGTCGCTTTTCACCTGGGCCACCACGCCTTCGTCCCGCAGTGCCTTGAGGTTGGCAATCGCCACCGCCGCCGCCACCGGGTGGCCGGAGTAGGTCAGGCCGTGGGCGAACACGCCGCCGCGCTCCACCAGCGCCTCGGCCATGCGTTTGGACAGGATCAGCCCGCCCATGGGGATGTAGCCCGAGGTCAGGCCCTTGGCGATGGACAGGGTGTCGGGCTCGAAGCCCAGGGCCTGGTGGGCGAACCACTCGCCGGTGCGGCCAAAGCCGCCGATGACTTCGTCGGCGCACAGCAGCACGTCATGTTTGCGGCAGATGCGCTGGATTTCCGGCCAGTAGGTGGCCGGCGGGATGATCATGCCGCCAGCACCCTGGAAGGGCTCGGCGACGAAGGCGGCGACCTTGTCGGCGCCCAGTTCGAGGATTTTGTCTTCCAGCTGCCGCGCCGCGCGCAGGCCGAACTCTTCTGGCGTGAGGTTGCCTTCGTGGGCGTACCAGTAGGGTTCGTCGATGTGCGCCACGTCGGGCACGGTGCCGCCCATGTCGTGCATGAACTTCATGCCGCCCAGCGCCGTGGCCGCCAGGGTGGAGCCGTGGTAGCCGTTCCAGCGGCCGATCATGATCTTCTTCCCGGGCTTGCCCTGCACCTGCCAGAACTTGCGCACGGTGCGGATCAGCACCTCGTTGGCCTCGGAGCCGGAGTTGGTGTAGATGGCGTGGCTGTAGTGGCCGGGCAGCAGGCTGAACAGCAGCTCGGACAGTTCGATGACCGCCGGGTGGGTGGTGTGGAAGAACATGTTGTAGTACGGCAGCTGTTCCAGCTGCTGGCTGGCGGCAGCGGCCAGGTCCTTGCGGCCGTAGCCCAGGTTGGTGCACCACAGGCCGGACATGCCGTCCAGGTAGCGCTTGCCTTCGTTGTCCCACAGGGCCAGGCGCTCGCCGCGCACCATCACCCGCGGGCCTTCGGCGTTCAGGGCTTTCTGGTCGACGAAGGCGTGGATGTGGTGGGCGGCGTCGGCGGCCTGGTAATCACGGGTGCTGCGGGTAGGGCGGGTCTGGTCGGACATTGCCTGGCTCCTGTGGCGGCGAAGTGTGGGTTAATTATTTGCAGCCAAAAATATTTTTGTAAACAAAATATTTTGCAGAAAAAAGACAAACCCTTACCCTAGGGGCTCCCATGCCGCAGCCCAGAGCCTCCATGACCGGTCTACGCGAAAGACAGAAAGAACAGCGCCGCCAGGTCATCGCCGAGGCGGCCCTGGCGCTGTTCATCAGCCAGGGCTTCGTCGCCACCACCCTTGAGCAGATTGCCAACCGCGCCGGGGTCTCGGCGCCCACGGTGGTGAATTATTTCGGCGGCAAGCAGGAGATTTTGCTGACCCTGCTCAAGGGCCCCGACCAGCAGGCCATGCTGGAAGCACGCGCACACCTGGACGACGACTCCGACCCGCTGGACGCCCTGTGCGAGCTGGAAGGGTTGATGACCCGCTACCAGCTACAGGCCATGCCCGCCACCTTGTGGCGCGAGCTGGCGCCGTTCCTGTTCACCGGCGAGTTTGCCGCCGTGCTGCAACCCTGGAACGACGCGGTGGTGGCCGAGACCCGCGCGCTGCTGGCGCACTTCCAGCGCCTGGGCAAGGTGCGCGCCGAGGTGGACATGGAGGTGGCGGCGACGGTGTTCAACCAGTACGCGAACCTGGCGTTTATCCAGTTGGCGACCCAGCTTGAACCTGACCGGGCGGCGCATGCCGCGCACATGCGCGCGGTGCTGGGGCTGCTGTGTCATGGGCTACTGGCGGGTTAGCTGGGGTTGCCCAGCAGACGGTAGAGGCGGATGCCGGCTCCTACGAACGAGTCGCCATTGGGCAGGAGGATGAAGGAACTTCCGGTGACTTGCACCGGCTTATCAAAGCGCGATGTCAGCCTCACTATACCTCCCGCGCCAAAGGCAGTGTCGAAGGCACCATCTGCCAACAAGCGCACGACGATTTTTTTAGAATCGCTTTGGTTGGTTAGAAGCAGCATTCGTGCGTCAGCCCCCACTCCCAAGGATGCACCATTTTCCCAAAGTGGTATGCCACCTGACACCGGAATTAGCAGTGTTTCTCCGGCGTTGAAAGCGGTATCGACCTTGCCGCTGGCGGTGTAGCCTCGGATGGCGGGCTCTGCTCCGTCGCCTATCGCCGCGAACCCCAATAGTTTGATGGCGCCGTTTTGATCGGTGAACGCGGTGTAGAAGGACCATAGTTGTGCGCGGGTGATGTGTACCACACCGTGTTCGTGTGGGGCGCCAAAGCTGAAGTCCTGCTGGCCGGATTCGTTCAGGCGCACCATGTAGACATCGCCGCTGTTCCCCTCATCACGAATGGACTCCTGTACCGCAACCACTAGTTGCCGCGGCTGAAGGTCTTGCTGTTGGAGGAATGCCAGCCGGCTTGTGTTGTACTCAATACCGGTACCTGCCAGCGTCACTACCACATACCCAGAGCCATTGAATGTAGTGTCGACTCCGCCTTGCGCGTCCAGGCGCAGGGCGACGGTCATTTGCTCGTGGTAGAGCTCCCAGCCGATGGTGAATATCAGGTAAAGGCGATCACCATCCAGGAGGCTGAGAACGATGGACAAGCCCCGCGACGGCAGCCGCTGCGCAGTCTCACCTGGCGGTTCCTGCTGCGGTAAAGGCATTGCCAGCGAGGGGGCCTCCCTACCCGCTATCCGAATCAGGTCAGGCACTTCTACTACGGCATGGCCGTCGATTCCATAGGCAGTATCAAGGCTGCCATTGGATTTGAAACGGCTCACCAGCAGCGTATGGGTCCACGTCCCCATCACGAGGCACGAATCATCCTCGAGCGCGTGAATAGACCAGGCTTCAAGGTTGATGGGAGGCACCACGTGAATGAAGCCCCCTGTGCCGAAGGTTCCGTCGAGCTGGCCAGACCTCGTTAGCTTCGTCACAAAATAACCCTCGGTATTGAACTCTAAGGATAGTGCCAGCACTCCACCGTCAGATGTGTTGGTTATGCCCATCAAGCTCGACTCCGGGCCTGTATGTGATAGATCCACCGAGCCATTGTTGAAAACAGGATCAACTTCGCCGGCTTGTCGTGCGTGTTCGTTACTCATGTGCCAAAACCCTAGACGCGGGGACATCCCGCAGGCCGCATTGAACCTCCGGTGGTGGCGGGGGCGAAACTGATAGAACTGACAGGTGGCATGTCGCCAGCGGTTGCCCCTATCTTTTTTTCCTGCCCTGCGACCACAAAAAACCTCATTTCGCCCGCCACCGTCCTTGCACAGAATGCGCTCAAGAGCACCCACCTGACCGAACCACTTCGGCACGCTTTTGAGAAGGACACAGACATGACAGTGGCAACCGTGGAAATCGATACGCTTATCGTCGGCGCCGGCCAGGCCGGCGTGGCCATGAGTGAGCACCTGAGCAAGCTGGGTGTGCCGCACCTGGTGCTGGAGCGCAACCGCATCGCCGAGCGCTGGCGCACCGGCCGCTGGGATTCGCTGGTGGCCAACGGCCCGGCCTGGCACGACCGCTTCCCCGGCATGGAATTCGATGACCTGAGCCCCGACGGTTTCGCCCCCAAGGAGCGCGTGGCCGACTACTTCGAAGCCTATGCGCGCAAGTTCAACGCGCCGATCCGCACCGGCGTCGAGGTGAAGAAGGTGCAGCGCAACGTCGGCCGTCCCGGCTTCACCGTGGACACCAGCGAAGGTGTCATCGAGGCCAACCGCGTGGTGGTCGCCACCGGGCCGTTCCAGGTGCCGGTGATTCCGGCCATTGCCCCCAGGAACGTGCCGTTGACCCAGATCCACTCCGCCGACTACCGCAACCCGCAGCAACTGCCGGCCGGTGGCGTGCTGGTGGTGGGCGCCGGCTCCTCCGGCGTGCAGATCGCCGATGAACTGCGCCGCGCCGGCCGCGACGTGTACCTGTCGGTAGGCCAGCACGACCGGCCGCCACGGGCCTACCGCGGGCGGGATTTCTGCTGGTGGCTGGGGGTGCTGGGCGAGTGGGACGCGGCGGCCATGAAGCCGGGCCGCGAGCACGTCACCATCGCCGTCAGCGGCGCCCATGGCGGGCGCACCGTGGACTTCCGCGAACTGGCGCAGCAGGGCATGACCCTGGTGGGCCTGACCCAGGCCTTCGACGGCGCGGTGGCGCGCTTCCAGCCCGACCTGGTCGACAACCTCAAGCGCGGCGACGACAACTACCTGGCCCTGCTGGACGCTGCCGACGCCTACATCGAGCGCAACGGCCTCGACCTTGCGCCCGAGCCCGGCGCGCGCCGGGTGTTCGCCGACGCGCCGTGCATCAGCCAGCCGCTGCAGCAGCTGGACCTGCTGGCAGCCGGGGTCAGCACCATCATCTGGGCCACCGGCTTTGCCACCGACTACACCTGGCTGGCCGTGGACGCCTTCGACGCCAAGGGCAAGCCGACCCACCAGCGCGGCGTGTCCACCGAGCCGGGCGTGTACTTCCTCGGGCTGCCGTGGCAGTCGCGGCGCGGCTCGTCGTTCATCTGGGGCGTGTGGCACGACGCCAAGTACATCGCCGACCAGATCGCCATCCAGCGCCAGTACGCCGCCTACCACCGTGATGCCAGCCAGCGTCAGGCCCGGGTCGCGGAAAAAACCACCGTCAGCGCCTGATTACTGCCATTTGCCAAGGAGCCACCGATGCCAACCCATACCCGTATCCGCATGTTCAACACCAAGGAAACCTACCCCAACCAGGCCCTGGACAACGACCTGTGCCAGGCCGTGCGCGCCGGCAACACCGTGTACGTGCGCGGCCAGGTGGGCACTGATTTCGAAGGCAACCTGGTGGGCCTCGGCGACCCCCGCGCCCAGGCCGAACAGGCGATGAAAAACGTCAAGCAACTGCTGGAAGAGGCAGGCTCGGACCTGTCGCACATCGTCAAGACCACCACCTACCTGATCGACCCGCGTTACCGCGAGCCGGTGTACCAGGAAGTGGGGAAATGGCTGAAGGGCGTGTTCCCGATTTCCACCGGGCTGGTGGTGTCGGCGCTGGGGCAGCCGCAGTGGTTGATGGAGATTGATGTGATTGCCGTGATCCCGGATTGACCGTTGGCCGCGGACGCCGCCTGCGGCAGCTGCTACGGGGCTGCACAAGGCCGGCTCCCACAGGATGTAGCAGCGGGGTTCGTGATTCAGGTCAGCATCGATGCCTTGAACAAGCGCTTGCGGTCGATGGTCTTGCCCGACAGCATGAACTGGCCCATGCCCTGGTAATGCAGGGTTTCGGGCTGGGCGGGCGAGGGCGCCACATGGGCCTTCACCACTTCGAAGATAAACAGGTTGTAGCCATCCACCATGGTGTCATCGTGCAACCGGCACTCGAAATTGGCGTGGCACTCTTCGATCAGCGGCGCCTTGACCTTGCTGGCCTTGCCCTGCGTCAGGCCGAAGTGCTCGAACTTGTCCAACTCGGTGCCCGAGCAGTTGCCAATCCCCACCACCGTGTCCACCCACTTCGCCTCGGGCAGGTTGATCACGCATTCGCCACTGTTGCGCACCAGCTCGAACGAATGGTTGGCGCTGGAGATCACGCAGCCGATCAGCGAGGGCGTGAACTCCATCACCATGTGCCAGCCCAGGGTCATGATGTTGCTCTGGTCTTGCCAGCGCGACGACAGCAGCACGATGGGGCCAGGTTCCAGGAAGTGGCGGACGTTGGCGACGGGGTAGGACTTTTTCGTGGCGGGCATGGGGATCTCCGGGTGGGTTGATCTCCCTTGTTTGGGTAGCACGGGCGGAAAAAATTCAATCAGTCAGACGATATTCAAAACAAATTGGATCCAGCCGAACGGTAGGCTCACCCTATCGACCGTATGATGGCACACTGATATATTTGCGCCATCACTCACCCACCCCAGCGTGAAGAAATGAACCCCCTCAAGTCGCTCCTGGCAGCCTGTGTGCTGCTCAGCGGGTGCAATGGAATGCCGACCGCTTACACCACGGACCCTGTCTATGACCAAGCCTTCGTCGTTCACTCAGGGGGGCCTTTGCCCTTTATGCTGATGGGCACGGCGGTGCAGTGGAACGCCGATTATGCGGTCACGGTGAAACACATTCCATACCTGCCGGGCGCCGTCTATCAGGGCCAGGCAGATGTGCAGTTCTTCCGCCACAAGGCCGAGGGTGCGCCGCAGTGGCGCGCCTATGTGCCGGGCGAGACGCTGACGGCGGTTGGCTTCAATTCCCTCTACGTGCCGGTGAAAGGCCAGGGCCGCGCGCTGCCGGCCATGGTGCGGCTGGACGCGAAGGAAGGCAACGTGATGTACGCCACCAACGATGCGCCCACGGCCAAGGGCATGTCCGGCGGGCCGGTGTTTGCCGCCGACGGCAAGGTGGTGGGGATCAACGTGGCGTACCTGACCCACGGCGACCTGGCGGGCCTCAAGCGCGCGGACCTGGCCAACCAGCCGCGGGTCAGCGTGTTCCTGCCCTATGCCGAGATCACCCGGGAGTGGAACCGTTACCTGGCGCAGTCGCAGCCGCTGAAGGCGCCGACTAGCCTCGCCAGCCGCTGATGCAATTCCTTATCGTTCGCGCAGCGCTTCGCGCGCGCGGTTCAGGGGTTTGATCAGGTAGTCGAGCACGGTCTTCTCGCCGGTGCGGATGTCCACCGTGGCGATCATCCCCGGGACGATGGCGAAGGTCTTGCCGGCCTTGTTGCGCAGCACGTCGGCGTTGGTGCGGATGAACACCCGGTAGTAGAAGATCTCCGGCTTGGCCTGGTCCTGGATAGTGTCGGGGGAGATGGTCACCACCTTGCCGTCGAGGCTGCCGTAGATCGAATAGTCATAGGCGGTGATCTTCACCTTGGCGTCCTGGTCGGGGTGGATGAAGGCGATGTCGCGGGGGGCGATGCGCGTCTCGATCAGCAACTGCTCGTCCAGCGGCACGATCTCCATCAGCTTGCCGTTGGGCGGAATTACCCCGCCCACGGTGGTCACCTCGATGTCCTTGACCACGCCGCGCACCGGCGAGCGCAGGGTCATGCGTTCCAGCGAGTCGTTGCGGCCACGAATCACCGCCACCAGCATGTCCGCCTCGGCATTGGCCTTGGCCAGGTCTTCGCGGGCACGCACCATGTAGTCTGAGCGGGCCTCGGTGGCCTTGAGCTCCAGCTCCGAGCGCTGGCGGTTCAGGCGCAGCACTTCGACGCGGCTGGAGGCGCCGATCTTGGCCAGGTTCTGGGTGATGTCCAGCTCGCTGCGCACCAGCTTCAGCGATTCCTGGATGCCCGCCAGGGTGGCCTCCAGGCCGCGCCGGCGGGTGGTGTACAGCGCGGTCTCGGCGCTGATCAGCTCGGGGTAGGCCTGCAGCGAGGGCGCGAACTTCAGCGGCGTGTCGTTGACCTCGGCCTGCAGGCGGTTGACGCTGGCCAGGGCGGCGCGGTACTTGGCCTCGCTTTCGCCGACGTTGGACTCGTTCTTCACCGGGTCCAGCTGCGCCAGCACCTCGCCGCGCTCCACCAGCGCGCCCTCGCTGACGTTCAGTTGCTTGACGATGCCGCCCTCCATGGACTGGATCACCTGCTCGTGGGAGCTGGGGATGACCTTGCCGGTGCCGGTGGACACTTCCACCACCTGGAACCAGTAGGCCCACACGAAGAAACAGCCGAGCATGACCGCGCAGCCCCAGATCACCCGGGCGCCGCGCACCAGGCCGCGGTCGTCGTCGCCGTCCAGGTACGACGCGTGTTCGTAAGTGCTCATGCCTGCGCTCCTTGCGGTTGCTTGAGACGGGCGAGGGCGGCGTCGCGGTGGTCGTCGATGACGATGTGCCCGCCGTCCACCACGATGATGCGCTCCACCAGTTGCAGCAGGCTGACGCGGTGGGTGGCCACCACCAGGGTGCGGCCCTGGGTGAACTGTGCCAGCTGTTCCAGCAGCCGCCGCTCGGTGATGTCGTCGAGGCTGGCGGTGGGCTCGTCCAGCAGCAGCACCTGGGGCTGGCGCAGCAGCAGGCGCGACAACAGCAGGCTCTGCCGTTGCCCGCCCGACAGGCCCTGGCCGCCTTCGAGGATCACGTGGTCCATGCCCTTGGGCAGCATCCGCACGAAGTCCAGGGCCCCGGTCTGCGACAGCGCGGCAAGGATCTCCTGGTCGCTGGCCTGGCCGGCGCCCAGGGTGATGTTGTCGCGCAGGGTGCCGTGGAACAGCCGCGCGTGCTGGGCCAGCAGGCCGACGTCGCGGCGCAGGTCGGCGGGGTCCAGGTGGGCGAGGGCGATGCCGTCCAGGGTGGTCTCGCCGGTGCCCAGGTCCATGCCGCCGGCCAGCGCCTGCAGCAGCGTCGACTTGCCGGCGCCGTTGCGGCCCAGAATGGCAATGTGCTCGCCGGGGCGGATGGTCAGGTTGATGTTGCTCAGGGCCGGCGCCGCTTCCTCGCTGTAGCGGAAGCTGGCCTGGCGGAACTGATACTCGCCGCGAATGGCCGGCAGGTGCACGCGCTGGCTGCCCTGGGGGTGGTCCACGGGCAGCTGCATGATGCGGTTCAGGCCCTGCAGCGCCACCTTGGCCTGCTGCCAGCGGGTGAGCACGTGGGTGAGCTGGGCCATGGGCGCCATCATGCGTGACGACAGGATGGACGCTGCCACCAGGCTGCCGGTGGTCAGGTCGCCGGCAATCACCATGGGCGCGCCAAACACGATGACCACGGCGAACACCGCGCTCTGCACGTTCTGGGTCCAGGCCACCAGGCTGTTGGTGAGGTTGCGCAGGCGCAGGCTGCTTTCCGCCGAAGCGGCGTTGTATTGGTTCCACTGCTGCTGGAAGCGCTGTTCGGCCTGCAGCGCCTTGATGTCGTCCAGGCCCTGGATGGCCTCCACCAGCATGGCGTTGCGCAGGGCCGCCTCGCGCATGGACTCGTTGGCCAGCCGCGCCAGCTTGCGCTGGGCCAGCACCCCGGGCAGCACCATCAGCACCAGGGCGACCACGGGTATGGCCACCAGGGCGCCGCCGATCAGGTAGAACACCAGCAAAAACATCAGGAAGAACGGCAGGTCGGCCAGTGCCGTGGCGGTGCTGGAGGTGATCAGGTCGCGGATCTGCTCCAGCTCGCGCAGCTGCGAGATGAACGAGCCGGTGGAGCGCGGCCGCGCCGAATTGCGCAGGCGCAGGGCGTGCCCGAACACCAGGTCGGAGACCCGCAGGTCGGCGCGCTTGCCCAGCAGGTCGGTGATGCGCAGGCGCATGATGCGCATCACGAAGTCGAACACCACCGCCAGCAGCACGCCGCCGAACAGCACGTAGAGGGTGGGCAGCGACTCGGCGGGAATCACCCGGTCGTACACCTGCATGGAAAACAGCACGCCGGCCATGCCCAGCAGGTTGGCCACCAGCGAGGCGATCATCACCTGGGTGTAGGGCCGCAGGTCGCGCAGCACGATGCGCCGGAACCAGTGTTCGTCGAAGGGTTTGACGTAGTCGTCGGTGCGCACGTCGCTGAGCACCTGGGTGGGCCGCAGCACCACCGTGCGAATGGCCTGGCCGGCGAGGGTGGCCGGGTCGATGCGGCTCTGCAGGCCCTGGTCGCCGCTGAAGACGATGCCCAGCTCGCCGTCCTCGCCCACGCTTTCCACCACGCCTACCTGGCCGTCGCGCAACTGCACCACCAGCGGCGCGCGCCAGCGGCTGAGGCTGCGGCGGTCGAAGCCGGCGAACTTGACGCTCAGGCCGGCCTGGCGCGCCATGTGCCGCACTACGTCCTCCAGGCGCGCGTCGGGCTGCTGCGAGGCGATGCGAATGCTTTCCGGCGACACGTCCAGGCGGTAGTGGCGGGCGATGGTCAGCACCGCTTCCAGCCAGGGCGCGTAGTCGGCGCGCGGCGGTGGCGCGGCAGGTTCGTGGTTGATGACGATGGCGTCGGTCATGGCAGGATCTCCACGTGCTGGATGGTGCTGTGGTCGATGCCGAAGGCGCGGCGCAGGCCGCCGCTGTTGTACAGGCAATCGATTTGCAGGCGGCGCGAGTCGGCCACGGTGTTTTCCAGGTCGAAGCGTGACTGGTAGATCTCCTGCTCGGCGTTGAGCAGGTCCAGCAGTGGCCGGGTGCCCAGCTCCAGGTACTGCTTGCCGTACAGCTCGCGGGCCTGGCGGATGCTGGCCTCGCGGGTCTGCAGGGCGCCCAGGCGGCGGTTGAGGCTGGCGGTTTGCGCCTGGGCTTCGGTGAGGCCCTGGCGCGCCTGCAGGCGCGCGGCGTCCTCTGCCGAGTCGGCGGCGCTCAGGGCGTGGCCGGCGGCGCGGGTGCGGGCGCTGGTGGCGCCGCCCTGGTAGATCGGCACTTCCAGGTTGAGGAAGATGCCCACCTGGGTGCGGTTGATGTCGGGGTTGTCCTTGTTGTAGTCGTTGTCCAGGTACTGGTTCAGCGACGGCTCCAGGGACAGGGTGGGGTAGGCCTGGGCCTTGGCGTTGGCCAGTTCGGCCTGGGCCTGGGTGCGCTGGGCCACGGCGGCCAGCACCGCGGGCAGGGCGTCGCCGTTGTCGGGGGCCTGGCAGGATTGCTCCAGGGCCGTGGCGAAGGCGTCGGTGACCTGGGGCACGCTGCGCCGCCCCAGCAGGTTGGCCAGGGTCGACTGCCAGCGCGCGTACTGGGCCTTGTAGTCCTGCAAGGTGGCCATGCCGCCGTCGGCCCGGGACTGCGCCTGGACCACGTCGGAGCGGGTGCTGGCGCCCATGTCGCTGCGCTGCTGGGCCAGCTCGACGATGTCGCCGATGCCCTTGATCTGGTCGCGGGCGGTGGCCAGCAAATGCTGGTAGCGCTGCACCTCGATGTAGGCGTAGGCAGTGTCGCGGGCCACCTGGTCGATGGCCAGCAGGATGTTCGCCTGGCTCTGCGCGGCCTTGGCGCGGGCGGCGTCGACCGAGCTGTCGACCTTGCCGAAGTCGTAGAGCATCTGCTTGAGGGAAATGCTCACGGCCTGGGTGTTGCGGTCGCCGTCATAGCCGCTGTCGTAGCCGCCCTTGATGCCGCCGGTGACCTGGGGGTAGTAGCCGGCCTGGGCGACGTTGATGTTCTCGCCCTGTTGCAGCAGGGTGCCCACGGCTTCGGCGATGCTGGGGTGCCAGTCCACGGCCACGCGAATGGCCTGTTCCAGGCCCAGGCGCTGCTCGCTGGCGCTGACAGAACGCGGCGCCGCGGGCGCCCGGGCGGCGTTGCCCGGGTTGGGTTGCAGTTTGGTCGGGCTGATGACGCTGAGCCCGGGGTCCAGATGATCGTCGGCGAGGGCCGACACCGTGATGCAAGGCTGCAGGCCGACGGACAGCACGACCGCCGACAACTTCAAAAGGCGAACTGGCTTCACTGGGTTCCCTTACTGTTATTAGGTTCTTCCTTAAACACCACCCTGTAGCAGCGGCCGCAGGCCGCGTCCGGCGCCATGGCTGACGGACCGCGTTGCCTGGGACGCGGCCTGCGGCCGCTGCTACGGGTTACACCACATGCACCCCGCTTTGTACCCACAGGTGGTGACTCGGGTCCTCCTGGGGGGTGTATTGGGTATAGTCGACGCCGCCCGATTGTTCGCTGGCGTCGGCCACCCAGGTGCTGCCGGTCATGTGCACGCTGTCGTTGCTGCCCCCCTTGATGATCAGTTTGTCGGCGCCGGTCTCGGTGACCGCGATGATGTCCGCCAGGTTCAGCGTCAGGCTCACGGTGCCGGTGTTGGTGAGGTCGATGATCTCGATGTTGTGGATGCGGCTGGCCAGGTTGCCCAGGTCGATGGTGGCGTCGCCACCGGCCCATTGCAGGGTGTCGGTGCCGGTGCCGCCGTCCACCGAGGTGAAGTTCTGGTCGTGGACGATCAGGGTGTCGTTGCCGGCGCCACCGTTGAGGGTCACCGCGCCGCCGTGGCCGGCGTCCAGGGTGTCGTTGCCGCTGGTGCCCTGGATGACCTCGGTGGTGGTGGCCACCGCCGCCGTGGTGGCGGCGGTGCTGTCGTCGCTGACCAGCGCCAGGGCCGAGAAGGTGGCCACGGCGCCGGCCTGGTTGAGGTCGATGGTCAGGGTGGCGACGTCGGTGGTGCCGTTGGGGTGGGTGAGCTCGTAGGTGAACACGTCGGTGTGGCCGATCACCGCGTCGGTCAGGCCGGCATTGAGGGTGTACACGTAGCTGCCGTCGGCGTGCACCAGCAACGACCCGTAGGTGCCGGTCAGCGTGGTGCCGTTGTAGCCCGGCGTCACGTAGGTGCCGGCCAGCAACACGCTGAGCACGGTGTAGGCCGAGCCCAGCACGTCGGCGCCACCGCCGGCGGTGTCGGTGAGCAGGTTGCCGGTGACCGGGGTGTAGCTGCTGACCACGTTCTGGTTGGTGTAGGTGGCGGCGTTGGTGATGCTGGTGGTGATGGTGCTGAGAATGCCCAGCCCGGTCACCGCCACTTTCACCTGGTAGGTGCCGGCGGTCTGGTCGTCGAAGGTCACCCCGTAGTTGTTGCTGCCCAGGCTCAGCAGCGAGCTGCCACTGACGGTTTTCACCACCACGTAGACGCCCGAGCTGTTCATCTTGTACAGCGTCACCGTCAGGCCACCGGCAACGCTCAGCAGGTTGCTGGCGTTGAGGGTCACGGTCAGGTCACTGACCGTGTTGCTGGCGACGCTGGTGGTGTAGGTGGCGCTGCCGCCCAGCAGCGGCACGTTGAGGGTGCCCAGGGTGGAGGTGCTGGTGACCTCCTTGGCGGCCAGGGTGATGCTGGTGCTGGCGATGTCGTTGGTGGCGTCCACCACCACGGCCGGGCTGGCCAGGTTGGTGCTGCTCCAGGTTTCCGTGGCCTGGGGGCTGTCGATGCGCACGTAGAGGGTGGCGGTGGCGGTGCCCGCGGTGGGGTGCACCAGCTCGTAGCTGAAGGTGTCGACCTTGCCCACGCTGCTGGTGCTGCCGTTGGCGGTGTAGGTGTAGCTGCCGTCGGCATGGATCACCAGGGTACCGTACAGGCCCTGCACCGTGGTGCCGGCGCCGCTGGCGACGGTGACGTAGCTGCCGTTCACCAGCACCTTGAGCACCGCGAGGTTGTTGGGCCCCAACTGGTCGGCGACGCCGCTGGTGCCCAGGTCGGTGAGGACGTTGCCGGTGGTGGCGGCACCCGCGGTGCCGGTGAACTGGGTGAGGCTGGTGGTCTGCAGCGCCAGGTCGCTGGTGACGGTGGTCAGCAGGCCGATGCCGGTGCTGGAGACGACCAGTCTATAATCGCCGGCCAGCAGCGTGCCGATCTTCGCCTGCACCTGCTGCGAACCCAGGGTCAGCAGGTCCAGCAGGCCGCCGTTGCCGTTGATGTCCAGGGTCACCCAGGCGCCGCTGGCGTCCTTGACCTGCAGGGTGTAGACCACGCCGTTGAGCAGCGACACCAGGCTGCCGGCCGTGAGGGTCAGGGTCGGGGTGCCGGTGGTGCCGGCGCTGATGCTGAACGAATAGGTCTTGGAGAAGCCCGACAGCAGGGTGGTGAACGAGTCCGAGTAATGGGCGGTGCTGCTCACCGGCGCCAGGTTCACCGTGGCGGTGGCCAGGTCGTTGCTGGCCACCAGCGGGATGTTGGCGTCGATGTTGGTGGCCACCACGGTGGTGCCGGTGGAGACGTTGCCGCTGCCGTCGGTCAGGCTGACGGTGAGGGTCTCGCCATGGTTCTGGGCGCTGCCCAGGGTGACGCTGAACAGCCCGCCGCTGAGCACGGTGGCGGTGCCCAGCACCAGGCCGCTGGCGGATTTCACCGTGACGGTGCTGCCGGCCTCGCCGCTGCCGGTCAGGGTCAGGCCGTCGGCGCTGACCACAAGGCCCGTGGCCGCGGCCGGCGGGGTGAGGTCAGGCGCGGTGGCGGTGGCCGCCACCGAGACGTTGCCGCTGGGGTCGGCCTGGGTGACGGTCAGCACCTGGCTGTTGATTTGCGCGGCGATCGCCACCGAGAAGCTGCCGTTGGCCGCCACCGTGCCGGTGCCCAGCACGGTGGTGCCCAGCAGCACCTTGACGGTGGAGCCGGCCACGCCGGTGCCGGTGACCAGGGTGCCGCTGGCGTTGACCACCACGCCAGTGGGCGCGGCCGGCGCGGTGATGTCCGGCGCGGTCAGGCTGGCGGCGGCCGAGACGTTGCTGGCGGCGTCGCTCAGGCGCACGGTCAGCACCTGGCCGTCCAGTTGCGCGCTGTTCAACGTGAGGGTGAAGGTGCCGCCAGCGCCGACGGTGCCGGTGCCCAGGGCGGTGCCCGCGGCGTTGGTGACGGTCACCGTGGCGCCGATTTCGCCGCTGCCGGTGAGGGTCAGGCCGTTCGCTGCCAGGCTGACGCCGGTGGGCGCCGCCGGGGCCTGCACGTCGGCGGCGGTGAGGGTGGAGGCGGGCGATACGTTATTGGCGGCGTCGGCCTGGGTCAGGCTCAGCACCTGGCCGTTGAGCTGGGCGCTGCTCAGGGTCACGGTGAAGGTGCCCGCGGCGTTGACCACCGCGGTGCCCAGGGTGGTGGCGCCGCTGACCACGGTGACCGTGGCGCCGGCTTCGCCCTTGCCGGTCACCTGCAGGCCGCTACTGCTCAGCGCCAGGTCGGTGAGGGTGGCCGGCGCAGTGACGTCGGTGGCCACCAGGGTGGCGGTGGCCGAGACGTTGCCGGCGGCGTCGGCCTGGCTGACGTTGAGGGTCTGGCCGTTGAGCTGCGCCGCGTTGAGGGTGACGGCGAAGACCCCGCCGACCACGGTGGCAGTGCCCAGCACATCGCCGGCGCTGCTGCGCACGGTGACGGTGGCGCCGGTTTCACCCACGCCCGACAGCACCAGCCCGGCGCCGTTGAGGCCGAGCACGCTGGGGGCGGCGGGCGCGGTGGTGTCAGGGGCGGTGAGGGTGACCGCGGTCGAGCTGTTGTGGGCTGCGTCGGCCTGCACCGCACTGAGCAGCTGGCCGTTGGTTTGGGCGCTGCTCAGGGTCACGCTGAACGTGCCGGTGGCCCCCACCGTGCCAGTGCCCAGCACAGTGCTGCCGTTGCTGACCGTGACCGTGGCCCCGGCTTCGCCCCGGCCGGTGACGATCAAGCCGGTGACGTTGAGCGCCAGGTCGCTGATCGGGTCCGGCGCGGTGGTGTCCGCGGCTACCACGGTGGCGGGCAGCGAAGCGCCGCCGGTGCTGGTGGTGGCGGTAACCGACAAGGTCTGGCCGTTGGTCTGCGCGGCGTCCAGGGTCAGGGTGAACAACCCGCCGACCGTGGTCGTGCCGGTGCCGATCACCGTGCCGCTGGCGTTGTACACGGTGATGGTGCTGGAGGCCTCGGCCACGCCCGTCAGGGTCAGGCCGTTGGCGGCCAGCAACAGGTCGCTGGGCGCGTCCGGCGCCGGGTTCACCGGCACCGTCAGCACGGCGTCGAGGGAGTGGTTGCCCGCCGCGTCGGTCAGCACCACGTTCAACACGTCGTTGGCGTTGATGCCGGGGCTCAGGTTGATGACGAAGCTGCCGTTGGCGCCCACGGCGCCAGTACCCACGCTGGTGCCGCCGGCGTTGGTGACGGCCACGCTGGCCCCCACCTCGCCGCGGCCGGCCAACTGGCTGTGGTCGGCGCTGATGCTCAGGTTGGTGGCTGCGTCCGGCGCCGTGATGTCGGCAGTGGCGTAGGTCAGGGGCAGGGAATGGTTGCCGGCGGTATCGGTGGCCACCACCGACAGCACCTGGCCATTGGCCTGGGCCGGGGTCAGGGTGACGTGATACTGGCCATCAGCGCCAGTGGTGACGGTGCCCAGCAGGGTGCCGGCGGCGTTGGTGACGCTGATGACGCTGCCGATTTCGGCGGTGCCGTTGAGGGTGCCGCCGTTGTTGGTCAGCGAGGTCACCAGCGGCGCCGTTGGCGCGGTGATGTCCCGGGCGTCGAGGGTCTGCGCCGTCGAGGGGTTGAGCGCGGCGTCGGTCTGGATCACCGACAGCTGCTGGCCATTGAGCTGGGCGCTGGTAAGCAGGACGCTGAAGGTACCGTCGGCGGCCACGGTGGCGGTGCCGATGGGCAGGCCGCCAGAGGTGACGGTGACGATGGCATTGGCCTCGCCGGTCCCGGTCAGCACCAGGCCGCTGTTGCTCAGCGCCAGGTTGTCTACCTGGGCCGGCGGGGTGACATCGGCCGCGGTGTAGAGCAGGGCCGCGCCGTGGTTGCTGGCGCCATCGGTCTGCACCAGGGTCAGCACCTGGCCGTTGAGCTGCGCGGCGTTGAGGCCGACGCTGTAGCTGCCGTCGGCGTTTACCGTGGTGGTGCCCAGGGTGGTGCCGGTGGCCGAGGTGACAACCAGGGTGGCGCCGGCCTCGCCGGTGCCGGTCAGGGTCAGGCCGTCGGCGCTCAGGCTGGTGACCACCGGCGCGGCCGGGGCCGTCACGTCCAGGGCGGTGAAGGCAGTGGCGGTGGCGTTGTTGCCGGCCCCGTCCTGCTGCACCACCGAGAGCACCTGGCCGTTGAGCTGGGCGCTGGTCAAGGTAAGGGTGAAGGTGCCGTCGGCGGCCACGGTGCCGTTGCCCAGCACGGTGCCGGTGCCGGAGGTCACGATGACGCTGGCGCCGACCTCGCCGGTGCCGCTGAGCACCAGCCCGGCGGCGTCCAGGGCCAGGTTCTGCACTGGGTTCGGAGCGGTGGTGTCCGGCGCGAGCAACGTGGCGGTGGCCGAGACGTTGCCGGCGTCGTCGGTCAGGGTTACCCACACGGTCTGGCCGTTGGTCTGCGCTTGGCCAGCGGTGAGGGTGACGAGGAAATGCCCGGTGTTGTCCACGGCGCCGCCGTTGATCACGGTGCCGTCGGCCAGGGTGATTTTCACCGTGCTGCCGACTTCACCCGTGCCGGTCACTACCGTGCCGGTGGCGTTGAACTGCAGCTGGGCGGGCACGTCGGGCGGGGTCAGGTCCGGCGCGATGATCAGGGTCGGGCTGCTGACGTTGCCGGGTGGGTCGGCCTGCTGCACGCTCAGTTGCTGATGGTTGACCTGCGGGGTGCTCAGGCTGACGGCGAACGAGCCGTCCGCCAGCACCACGGTGCTGCCCAGCACGGTGCCGGCCGCGTCCTTGACGGTGACGGTGGCACCCGCTTCGCCGGTGCCGGTCACCAGGGCGCCGGCGGCGTTGATGGCGACGTTGGCCAGGTCTGCCGGCGGGGTGAAGTCCGGGGTGGTCAGGCTGGTGGCCGGCGAGACGTTGCCGGCGGCGTCGGCCTGTACCAGGGTCAGCACCTCGGCGTTGGTCAGCGCCGGGCTAAGCGTCAGGGTAAAGGTGCCGGTGCTGCCGACCACGGCCTGGCCCAACGGGTTGCCGTTGGCGTCAGTGACGGTGACGGTGGCCCCGGCTTCGCCGTGGCCGGTGATGCTGGCGCCGTCGCTGCCGATGGCCAGTTGCGTGAGCGCGGCTGGCGCAGTGGTGTCCACCGACACGTGGTTGGTGGCCGCCGAGGTGTTGCCGGCGGCGTCGGTCAGGGTCACCGCCAGGGTCTGGCCGTTGGCCTGCGGGGTGTTCAGGGTGACCTGGAAGGTGCCGTCCAGGCGCACGGTGCCGGTGCCCAGCAGGGTGCCGTCAGTGCCCATTACCTTGACCGTGGCGCCGGCTTCGCCGCTGCCCGACAGCACCAGGCCGTCGCTGCTGACGCTGGTGACGGTAGGGGCGTTCGGCGCGATCAGGTCAGGCGCGGTGAGGTTGACGCTGTTGGACTCGTTGCCGGCGGCGTCGGTCTGGCTGAGGCTGAGCACCTGGGCGTTGGTTTGCGGGGTGGTCAGGGTCAGGCTGAACGTGCCGTTGGCGCCGACCACGACGCTGCCCAGGACAATGCCGCCCTGGCCCAGCACGGTGACGGTGGCGCCGGCTTCGCCGCGGCCGGTCAGCGCGGCGCCATCGGCGGCCAGGTGCAGGTTGCTCAGCGGCGCCGGGGCGGTGACGTCGGCCGCGGTGAGGCTGGCCGGCAGCGAGTTGATGCCGTCGCTGGAGGTGGCGTTGGCCGCCAGCACCTGGCCGTTGAGCTGGGCGCTGGCCAGGGTGACGCTGAAAGTGCCGTCGTTGAGCACCAGGGCGCTGCCCAGCAAGGTGCCGGCGGCGTTGTGCACGCTGACCGTGCTGCCGGCGGTGGCGGTGCCGCTCAGGGTCAGGCCGTCGGCGCTGAGCACCAGGTTGGCGGGCGCAGGTTCGGCCAGGGTACCCGGCGCGGTGACCGAGGCGCTGGGCGAAGCGTTGCCGGCGGCGTCGGTCTGCACCACGCTGAGGTTGCTACCGGCGCTGGCGCTGGGGCTCAGGCCGACGCTGAAACTGCCGTTGCCGCCCACCACCACGGTGCCCAGCAGGGTGCCGCCGGCGTCACGCACGGTGACGGTGGCGCCGGCCTCGCCGCTGCCGGCCAGGGTGGCGCCGTCGCTGGCCACGGCCAGGTTGGTCACCGCCAGTGGTGCAGTTGTGTCAGCGGCGGTGAGGCTGGCCGGGCTGGAGACGTTGCCGGCCGCGTCGGTGGCGGTCACGGTCAAGGCCTGGCCGTTGGTTTGCGCGCTGTTGAGGGTGACGTGGAACACGCCGTCGCTGCCGCTGGTGATGGTGCCCAGCACGGTGCCCTGGGCGTTGGTGACGGTGACGGTGCTGCCGGCCTCGGCGTGGCCGGTCAGCTGCAGGCCGGCGCCGTTGAGTGCCAGGTCAGTGGGGCTGGCCGGTGGCGTCAGGTCCACGGCGGTGATGTCCACGGCCGTGGAGACATTGCCGGGCGGGTCTTCCTGGGTCACGGTGAGCACCTGCGCGTTGAGCTGCGCGGTGTTGAGGGTCAAGGTGAAAGCGCCGTTGGCGGCCACCAGGCCAGTGCCCAGCAGGGTGTTGTCGGCGCTGTAGACCTGCACGGTGGCGCCGGGCTCGCCGTGGCCGGTGACAGTGACGCCGTCGGCGTTGATCGCCACCTGGGTAAGGGCGGCGGGCGGCGTGGTGTCGGGGGCCACTTGGGTGACCGAGGCGGAGGTGTTGCCGCTGGGGTCGGTCTGGCTGACGTCGAGGACCTGGCCGTTGGTTTGCGCGGTGGTGAGGGTCACCGAGAAACTGCCGTTGCTGGCCACCACGGCAGTGCCCAGTGGGTTGCCGTTGCTGTCGGTGACGTGCACGGTGGCGCCGGGTTCGCCGCTGCCGTTGAGGGTGGTGCCGTCGTTGCTGATGGCCAGGCCGCTGACCACCGCCGGCGGGGTGGTGTCGACGGTGGCCAGGGTTGCGTCGGCGGAGACGTTGCCGGCGGCGTCGGTGAGGCTGACGTGCAGGGCGGCGCCGTTGGTCTGGGCGCTGCCCAGGCTGACCTGGAAGTTGCCGCTCTGGTCCACCGTGCCGGTGCCCAGCACGGTACCGTTGGCGTCGCGCACGGTGACCGTGGCGCCCACCTCGCCGGTGCCGCTGACCACGGTGCCGACGTTATTGATCGACAGGTTGGCGGCCGGGTTCGGCGCGGTCAGGTCGGGGGCCTGGGTGCTGGCCGGCTGCGAGACGTTGCCGGCGGCATCGCTCTGGGTCACGGTCAGCGCCTGGGCGTTGAGCTGCGGGGTGGTGAAGGTGACGACGAAACTGCCGTTGCTGGCCACCAGCGCGGTGCCGACCACGGCGCCGCTGGCGTCGGTCACCGCCACGCTGGCGCCGGCCTCGCCCTTGCCGGTGAGGGTGCTGCCGTTGGCCGCCACGGCGACGTCGGTGGGGGCGTCGGGGGCGGTGCTGTCGCTGGCCACCACGGTGGCCGGTACCGAGGTGTGGGTGCCGTCGCTGGCGGTCACGTGCAGGGTCTGCGCGTTGACCTGGGCAATGCGCAGCAGCACGCTGAAGCGCCCGCTGCTGTTGACCACCGCGGTGCCCAGGCTGGCGCCGCTGCTGTCCAGCACGTTGATGGTGGTGCCAGCGGTGCCGCTGCCGGTCAGGGTGCTGCCGTCGCTGGCCAGGGCCAGGTCACTGGGGCTGGCGACCTGGGTGCCGTCGGGGCCGGCCACGGTCCCGGGCTCGGACGTGTTGTTGGCCGCGTCGGTGCTGGTCACGCTCAAGGTGCTGCCGTTGGCGGCCGGGGTGGTCAGGGTCACCACGAACGCGCCATCACTGCCTGCGGTGCCGCTGCCCAGCAGGGTACCGCCGCTGTCGCGCACGGTGACGGTGCTGCCGGCCTCGGCGGTGCCGGAGACCTGGCTGCCGTCCGGGGTCACGGCGAGGTTGCCCGGCTGGGCCGGGTTGGTGGTGTCCGGGGCGGTGACGGTGGCCGGCAACGAGGTGTAGCTGCTGTCGGAGGCCGTGACCTGGAGGACTTCGGCGTTGAGCTGCGCAGAGGGCAGGGTGGCGGTGAAGTGGCCGTCGCTGCCGGCAGTGACGGTCACCAGCAGGTTGCCGTTGGCGTCCAGCACGCGCACGGTGCTGTTGGCCTGGGCGAGGCCGGTGAGCGTGGTGCCGCTTGCGTCCACCAGCAGTTCGCTGGGCGCGGGTGGCGCGGTGAGGTCCGGCGCGGTCAGGGTCTGGGTCGCCGAGGCGTTGGTGGCCGCGTCTTCCTGGTGCACGCTCAGGGTCTGGCCGTCCAGTTGCGCGGGGCTCAGGGTCACGCTGAAGCTGCCGCTGCCGGCCACCACGGCGCTGCCCAGCAGCGTGCCGCTGGCGTCGCGCACGTACACGGTGTCGCCGGCCGCGCCGGTGCCGGTGACGGTGGCGCCGTTGGGGCTGATGGCCAGGTTGTCGAGGCTACCGGGCGGCGTGGTGTCCGGCGCGGTGAAGCCGGCATCGGCGGAAACGTTGTTGTGCAGGTCGGTCTGGTTGACGTGCAGCACCTGGCCATCGGCCTGGGTGCCGCTCAGGGGCACGCTGAAGCTGCCGTTGTCGTTCACCGTGGCGAAGCCCAGCAGGGTGCCGTCCTGGGCGTAGACGCGCACGGTGGCGCCGGCCTCGCCGACGCCGCTGAGGGTGTTGCCATCGCTGCTCAGGGTGAGCTGCGTGGGCGCGTCGGGGGCCTGGGTGTCCGGGGCGGTCAGGGAGCTGCTGGGCGACGGGTTGCCGGCGGCATCGGCCTGCGCCACGGTCAGGGTCTGGCCGTTGGTTTGCGCGGTGCCCAGGGTGATCTGGAACAGGCCGTTGCTGCCCACCACGGCGCTGCCCAGGGAGGCGCCGTTGGCGTCCTTGACGGTGACGGTGGCGCCCACTTCGCCGTGGCCGCTGACGACGGCGCCGTTGGCGGAAATGCTCGCGTCGGTGATCTGCGCCGGTGGCGTCAGGTCGGGGGCGCTGACGCTGGCGGGCGTCGACGGGTTGCCGGCGGCGTCGGCCTGCACCACCAGCAGCGCCTGGGCGTTGGTTTGCGGGGTGGTCAGCAGGACGCTGAAATGGCCGTCGGTGCCCACCGTGGCGGTGCCGATCACGGTGCCGGACGGGTCGCGCACGGTGATGCTGGCGTTGGCTTCGCCATTGCCGGTCAGCTGCGTGCCGGTGGCGTTCACCGCCAGGTCGGTGACCGGGGCGGGCGCTTGGGTGTCGGGGGTGACATAGCTCACCGGCCCGGCGCCGTTGCCGGTGCTGTCGGTGGCGCTCACCAGCAGGGTCTGGCCGTTGTGCTGCGGGCTGCTCAAGGTGACGCTGAAGGTGCCATCGGCGGCCACCACGGCGGTGCCGAGCACGGTGCCGGTGGTGCTGGTGACGGTGATGTGCGCGCCGGCCTCGCCGACGCCGCTGAGCACGGTGCCGGCGCTGTTGACGGCCAGGTTGCCCGGTTGCAGCGGGCCGTCCAGGTCCGGTGCGTTGATGTCGGCGACGGCCGAGGGGTTGCCGGCGGCATCGGCCAGGGTCACGTGCAGGGCCTGGCCGTCGACCTGGGCGCTGGCCAGGGTCACGCTGAAGCTGCCGGTGGCCGAGACCACGGCGCTGCCCAGCACGTTGCCGGCGGCGTCCTTGACGGTGACGGTGGCGCCGACTTCGCCGCGCCCGGTCAGCAGCAGGCCGTTGTTGCTCACGGCCAGGTCGGTGGCCGCGGCGGGGCCGGTGATGTCGGGGGCGGTGACGGGGACGCTGACCGAGACTTCGCTGTTGCTGTCGGTGGCCTGCACGCTGAGCACTTCGCCGTTGGCCTGGTTGGGGAGCAGGCTGACGATGAAGGTGCCGTCTGAAGCCACCACGCCGGCGCCGATCACGGTGCCGTTTTTGTCGAGCACCTGGATCGCATTGCCGGCGGTGCCGGTGCCGCTCAGTTGCGAACCATCGTCGTTGACCTGCAGGTTGGCCGGCGTGCCGGGGCCGTCGGCGTCCGGGGCGACCACGACAACCGCAGGCGAGGCGTTGCCGGCGGCGTCGGCCTGGGTGATGCGCACGGTGTCGCCCTCGGTAACGGGCGGTTGCAGGGTGACTTCGAAGGTGCCATTGGCGTTGACCAGGCCGCTGGCGATGACCGCGTTGTTGCTGTCGCGCACGGTGACGGTGGCGCCGGGTTCGCCTGTGCCCGACAGCGCCTGGCCATCGGCGCTGATCACCACGTCGGTGACCGCGTCGGGGCGGGTAGTGTCGGCGGCCACCAGCAGCGTGGGCGTGCTGGTGTTGCCGGCTGCGTCGGTGGCGGTGACGTCCAGGTGCTCGCCATTGGTCTGGGCGCTGCTCAGGGTCAGGCTGAAGGTTCCGTCGGCGTTGGCACGGGTGAGGCCGATCACCTGGCCTTGGTTGTCATGCACCAGCACCCGCGAGCCGGCTTCAGCGGTGCCGGTCAGGGTCAGGCCGTCGGCACTCAAGACCAGGTTGCCGGGCTGCGCCGGGGCGGTGAGGTCGGGGGCGGTGAGCGCGACGTTGGGCGAGACGTTGCCGGCAGGGTCGGTGAGGGTTACCTGCAGGGTTTGGCCGTCGTTTTGCGCGGGGCTGAGGCTGATGCTGAACAGGCCGTCGCTGCCGACCACGGCGGTGCCCAGCACGGTGCCGTTGGCGTCGATCACGGTGGCGGTGGCGCCGGCTTCACCGTGGCCGCTGACCAGGCTGCCGCTGCCGCTGATGGCCACGTCAGTGGCAGGTGCGGGTGGGGTGGTGTCCGGCACGCTGAGGTCGGGCGCTTGCGCAGTGGCGGCGGGCGAGCTGTTGCCGGCGGCGTCGGTGTCGATCACTGTCAAGGCCTGGCCGGCGGTTTGCGCCGGGGCCAGGGTGACGCTGAAGCTGCCGTCGCTGGCCACCAGGGCGGTGCCCAGCACGGTGCCGTCGGCGCCTTTCACGGTGATGGTCGAGCCGGCTTCACCGGTGCCGGTGAGGGTGGTGCCGTCGGCGTTCACCGCCAGGTTGCCGGGCACGGCCGGCGGGGTGGTGTCGGCCGCGACCAGGGTGCCGGGCGCCGAGCTGTTGCCGGCGGCGTCGGTGAGGGTGACGTTGAGTGTCTCGCCGTTGGTCTCGGGCTGGTTCAGGGTTATCTGGAAGTGCCCGTCGCTGCCCACGGTGCCAGTGCCCAGCACGTTGCCGGCGCTGTCACGCACGGTCACGCTGCTGCCGGGTTCGCCGTTGCCGCTCAGGGTTAGGCCGTCGCCGGTCAGGGCCAGGTCGGCGGGGGCGGCGGGCGCGGTGGTGTCCGGGGCCACGATGATGCCGGGCGCCGAGGTGTTGCCGGCGCCGTCGGTGAGGGTCACGTCGAGGGTCTGGCCGTTGTTCTGGGCGCTGCCCAGCGGCACCTGGAAGCTGCCGTCGCTACCCACGGTGCCGGTGCCCAGCACGTTGCCGGCGCTGTCACGCACGGTCACGGTGCTGCCGGGTTCGCCCAGCCCGCTCAACAGCAGGCCGTTGGCCGACAGCGCCAGGCCCGTGGGGGCGTCGGGCGCGGTGGTGTCGACAGCGGTGCCACCACCGCCGCCGCTTCCGCTGCCGCCGCCGGTGCCTACCGCGGCTGCCGTGGCGCCGCCGGCCCCCAGCAGGCCGAGGCCGGCGATAGCCCATTCGGGCGTGGCACTGCCGACCACGGCAACGCCGGCCAGCAGGTCGTCGATAGAAGAGACTTCGGCAAAGGTGAAACCGTTGAAGCTTTCGGCGCTGTATTGCGCCTGCCACAGGGTGCCGTTGTCACCCTGGAACACCATGTCGCTGTGCACACCCTGGGGGTTGGCCTTGAAGAAGTTGTCGACCCGCACCTGTTCACCGTTTTTCAGGTGCAGCACCGCGGCATCGCCGCTACGGCCGACGGACGCCACCTGCTGGGGGGGCACGGGGATCTGTACCACGGCGGGGTCTTGCAGGGAAACGTTGCCAAACGCTTGGGCAGTGACTTGGGCAGTGGCTTTGTCAGCGACGACGATATTGTCCATTATCGGCTCTTCCTTTCGCTTCTTCCGTCACCACACAGCAAATGGCGTGGTGATCGCTACGGCTCGCCGGGCACGGCAACGCCGAAAAATCCTGTACGAATTGGATCCTTCATGTATAGCAAATGGATACGAAAGCGTCGGCTAGCTTGGGCGCTAGCAGCGATTGCGCGACAGGCGGCAGAGGGATTGGGCGGGGGTAATCTAGGTATGACCGGGGTGTTGGGAAAAGGTGCTTTTTTTGTACAGGTTTTTATCAGACCCATGAATATGCCTGTGGGAGCTGGCTTGCCAGCGAGCTTTGCGGCGATTGAAAAGCTCGCTGGCAAGCCAGCTCCCACAAGACAGTTGCTGCTACGCAGTGCCTCTGTAGCAGCGGCCCCAGGCCGCGTCATGGGCGCCACGGTGTGCCTGGTGCACCGCGCATGCAAGGCGCAGCCTGTGGGAGCTGGTCCGCCCGGCGAGCATGACGGTTTGCTCACGGCCAATCCAGGTGTTCACCGCTTTCATGGTCAGGCCCGGCTGCTGCGCGGCCTCGCTGGGGTAATACACCGCGGCCTCACCGGTGACGATCTGCAGGGTGATTTTCTGCTCGGAAACGGTGAGGGAGGCCATCGAGGTGGTGCTGATAAAAAGATCCATTTCATCAGTCCGTGTATCGTGATTGGTGCTTATGGTATCGGCGGTGATACGTGGTGCTTGAGTGGTAGGACGCAGCCTGCGGCAACTGCTACGCGGATGCGTAAACCGTTTAGACCGCGTCGCCTGCATCGCGGCCAAGGCCGGCTCCTACCACGAACGGCGTAGGAGCCGACTTTAGTCGCGATGCAGACGACGCCATTTCAAGGCAGTTGCTGCCAAGAGTTGCGCGAGGCATGCCGTGGACTTGCTGGCAAGCCAGAGCTGCCACTCAAGCGGCTTTCTGGTGGGCCGCCTTCTTCATGGCTTCCATTTGTGTCCCCAGTTCTTCCAGCTTCGCGTCGCCCAGAAGTTCCTGCGCCTGGGGAAACATCTCGCTTTCTTCTTCCTCGATATGGTGCTCGAGCAGTTCCTTGACCACCTTCACCCGGCCGGAAAACTCCACTGTGCCGGGGTCAGTTGCCTGCAGGTCGGGCAATACCAGTGAGTCCACCGTGCGGTGTTCTTCCTTGGCCTCGTAGTACATCACGTCCTGCTCTTTGCTACCCGCTGCCTTGAAGGCGGGGTACAAAATCTCTTCTTCCAGCTGGGTGTGGAGGGTGATTTCCATCTCCAGCTTGGCCAACAGGTCGGTGCGCTTTTTCACGCCGCGCTCGGTGGAGTCGCTCAGTTGCTCGAGAATGGCTTTCACGCGTTTGTGGTCGGCCACCAGCAGTTCGATTGCATTCATTTTCCAGTACCCCTATCACGGTTGACGGACCGATCTGACTGCCGATCCTGGGAGAAGCTGGAAGAGTGGTGCATCGGCTATGCCACTTTCGACCACCGGTACAATCCGTTATTTGCCAAGGGCTTGGGTGATGGTCCAGTGCTTGCTCGCCGTGCACATTGCATGAATGCCGCTTGGCGCGGTGTGCAGATAGCGGCGCGGTTCCTCAATGACCACTGGCGTTGCTGTCCAGGGGAAGCGTCTGGCCGTGGTGCAATACCGTGAAGGCGTCGTCCGCCAAACCTGCGGCCTTGGTCGCCTCAAGCAGCTTTTTCGGTGGTTCGTCCAGCGGCTCGTCGGTCAGCTCGAAGGTGCCCCAGTGGATGCCGATGGCCTTTTTCGCCCCAATGTCCTGGAAGACTTTCACGGCCTCGCCCGGGTCCACGTGCTGCGGGCCCATGAACCAGCGCGGCGCGTAGGCGCCGATGGGAATCAGCGCCAGGTCGAAGCCACCGAAGGCCTTGCCGATGCGCTTGCTGTCGTTGGAATAACCGGTGTCGCCGGCGAAGTACAGCGAGAACGGCTGCGCAGCCGCCGGTGGCGTCTTCACCGCCCAGCCGCCCCACAGGGTGTCGTTGCGATCGCCCAGGCTGCGCGCGGACCAGTGGGTGGCCGGCACGAACCAGAAGTCCAGGCCGGACACCCGGGTGTGGTCGCTCCAGTCCAGCTCCTCGACGTTGTCGATGCCCTTGTCGGCCATCCATTGCTTGATGCCCAGCGGCACCAGGAAGCGCGGCGGGCCGCCGACCTGCTGGTTCAGCGCCTGCACGCTGGCGGTGTCGAGGTGGTCGTAATGGCTGTGGGAGATCAGCACCACGTCGATGTGCGGCAGCTGGTCCAACGCCAGCCCAGGCGCAACCTTGCGCTTGGGCCCGATGAAGGAGAACGGCGAGGCGCGCTCGGAGAACACCGGGTCAGTGAGGATGTTCACGCCGTTGATCTGCAGCAGGGCGCTGGCGTGGCCGATCCAGGTCAGGGTGTTGCGGGTGTGGTTGGCCTTGAGCGCGGCCACGTCGGGGTGGTCGATGGGGAACTGGTAGTTATTGGCCGGTGGTGGCGGCAGGCGGTTGATGAAGGCGTTCCAGCGCCACTTCCAGACACTGCCGCGGGCCAGGGGGCCGTCGTTGTTTTCGAAATGGCCGTCTGTGCGCGGGGCGTGGTGGATGTCACTGGCGGCCAACTGTTCGGGCGAGGGCGCCAGCGGCGGCTCGCCGCCAGCGCTGGCGCAGGTGGCGGCGCAGAGTAGCGAGAAACCGCATAACAGGGCGCTGGGGCGAATGGGCACGGGGCAATCCTTGTGGCGGGGGGCGGTATCGAGTGTAGATAGCCTGGGTGCAGCACCGGTTCCGAAAAAATCAGGCAGTAAAAATGCTAGGGCGGATTACGGCGGTTTCTTGACCGTGATTGATTTTTAATCGTTCTGATGTATTGTTAATCAAGGTTAGGCATCAACAGCCGGAGTATTTGTCATGGCAACCACTATGAAAACCCGCTCAGTCACCGCGCACATTCCTATTGAGTTGGCAGAGCAGATTGATCTCATGGCTGAACGGTTGGAGCGTTCGAAAAACTGGATCGTCAAACAGGCGCTCACTGCCTGGCTGGACCAGGAAGATGAGCGCAATCGCTTGACTCATGAGGCATTGGCAGATGTCGATGCTGGTCAAGTCATCGATCACCAGGCTGTACAGGCCTGGGCTGACAGCCTGGGTACCGACAAGCCGCTGCCGGTCCCTCGCTGATGGAATTGAAGTGGACCCAAAAGGGACTCTCTGACCTGGCCCGGCTTTACGAGCATCTTGCGGTTGTCAATCAGCCTGCTGCAGCCCGTGTGGTTCAACAGCTAACGGCTGCACCGGCGACGTTGCTGACGAACCCGCGAATCGGTGAGCGACTCGAGGAATTCGAGCCGCGTGATGTGCGCCGCATTGTGGTTGGGCAATATGAAATGCGTTACGAAATTGCGGGTTCTACCGTGTATTTGCTGCGCCTCTGGCATACCCGCGAAGCGCGCTGAGCCCGCCTGCACCTCGGCACCAGCGGTAAATGGCGTCACGCCGTGGCATGCTCACGCACGCCCGGCTGGAACCCATGCGCCCGGGCCCCGGCGGCGATCACCAGTGCCACCCCCAGCAGCGCCAACACTGCCCACGGGAACACGCCAATTCCGGCGTACTCCAGCAATATCCCACCCAACACCCCGGCGCCGGTAATCGCGCCGTTCCAGGCCACCACGTTCATCGACAGCGCCACGTCGGCGCCGGGGCCGGCGCTGTCGGCCAGGGCGGTCTGTAGCAGGGTCGCCGCGCCACCGAAGCTCAGCCCCCACAGCAGCACCGCCACTGCCACCACCGTTGGCTGGCTGCCGGCGACGCCCAGCAGCAGGGCGACGGCGGCGAAGGTGGCGAGGCTGAGCAGCACCGCGTGGCGCAGGTAGTGGTCCACCAGGCGCCCGGTGACCCAGATGCCCAGCAACGCCGCCACGCCGAACGCCAGCAGCACCAGGTCGACCCGTGCGCCCAGCCCGGCGCGGGCCACGAAGGGGGCGATGTAGGTGTAGAGAAGGTTATGGGCCAGCATCCAGGCGATGACCACTGACAGCACCGGGCGCACGCCCGGCGTAGCGAGCACGTGGCGCAGCGGCAGCTGTTCATCGCTGGCCTGGCCGGGGAAGTTCGGCACCTTGGCGAGGACCCAGCCCACCAACCCGAGGGTGACCGCCGACATCACCCAGAAGGTCGCGTGCCAACCCAGCAGCGTGCCCAGCCAGGTGCCCAGCGGCACGCCAAGGGACAACGCGATGGGCGTGCCGACCATGGCGATGGCCATGGCCTTGCCCTGTTGCCGGGGCTGCACCATGCGCCGGGCGTAGCCGGCCAGTTGGCTCCAGGCCAGGCCCGCCGCCATGCCGGCGCCGAAGCGTGCGGCCAGGGTCAGCCAATAGTGGCTGGACCAGGCGGTGACCGAGTTGGACAGCAGAAAACCGATGATGCTCAGCAGCAACACGCTGCGCCGCGACCAGCTGCGCGTAGCCAGCACCAGGGGGATGGCGGCCAGCACCGAGCCCAGGGCGTAGGCGCTGATCATCTGGCCGGCCAGCGCGGCACTGATGCCCAGGCCAGCGCTGATCTGCGGCAGCAGGCCGGCGGGCAGGGTTTCGGTGGCAATGCACAGAAAGCCGGTCATAGCCAGGGCGAGCAGGGCGGCCAGGGGCAAGGGGGGCGAGGGGTTCATGGGGGGTCCTTGAGATAAGTTATGTATCGGTCGGTATATATATACCCAGAGAAACCGACCGATTGTCAATAACTTCTGTATCGATTAGTATTTAAGTCCGTCGCCACCCGGAGTTCGCCATGGCACAAATGGGCCGCCCCCGTTCCTTTGATCGTGACCACGCCGTTGAACAGGCGATGCTGCTGTTCTGGGAGCACGGTTACGAAGCCACCTCGCTCAGCCAGCTCAAGGCCAGCATGGGCGGCATCTCCGCGCCCAGCTTTTATGCCGCCTTCGGCTCCAAGGAGGTGCTGTTCCGCGAGGCGGTGGCCCGCTACCTGGCCAGTCACGGGCAGGTCACCGAATGCCTGTGGGACGCTGAACTGCCGCCGCGCCAGGCGATTGAAACGGCGCTGCGGCGCTCGGCGCGCATGCAATGCGCGGCCGGCCACCCCAAGGGCTGCATGGTCAGCCTGGGGGTGATGAGCGCGCCCAGCGCCGAATACGCCACCGTGGCGGCGCCGTTGACCGCGTCACGCGAGCGCACCCGGGCCGGTCTGTTGCAGTGCGTGGAGCGCGGGGTGGCCAGCGGTGAGTTGCGCGAGGCGACCCATGCGCAGGTGCTGGCCACGGTGTTCGACAGTTTCCTGCTGGGCCTCTCGACCCTGGCGCGTGATGGTGTGACATGCGAGCAGATCGATGCCGCGATCGGTCAGGTGATGTGCGTATGGGATAGCGCCTCCCAACCGCCCCTGTAGCAGCTGCCGCAGGCCGCGTCATAAAGCGCCGCGGTGCGCCTGATACACCGCAGTTGCAAGACGCCGCCTGCGGCAGCTGCTACGGGCTCTGTAGCGTCCCGGGATTTGGTGCGTGGTAACATTGGCGTCCATCCCCGAGTACCCCCCATGCCCACCCCCATCGCCCGGTTCACCGAAGGCTCTATCGCGCGTCATGTCCTGGCCATGGCCAGCACCAGTGCGTTGAGCCTGCTGGCGGTGTTCATGGTGGATATCCTGACCTTGGTCTACGTCTCGCGGCTGGGCGACCAGCGCCTGCTGGCGGCGGTGGGGCTGGCCAAGACGTTGATGTTCCTCAACGGCGCGTTCGCCGCCGGGGTGGTGATTGCCGGCGGTGCGCTGCTGTCGGAGCGCATCGGCAAGCATGGCGGCCGGCGGCTGGCACGGCTGGTGACGCACCTGTTGCTGATGGTGCTGGCGGTGGCGGCAAGCGTGGCGGCGCTGGAATGGCTGGCCATGGCGCCGCTGGCCCGCTGGCTGGGTGCCGACCCCGGCGCCTATGCCTCGGCCCGTGGGTTCGTGTGCATGACCCTGGCCGCCAGCGTGCCGGTGGCGCTGGCGCAGATGAGCGCACAGCTGCTCAAGGCCCAGGGCCACGTGCGCCTGGCGCTGTGGGTGCTGCTCAGTGGTGCGCTGACCCTGGCAGTGGCCGACCCGCTGCTGATCCTCGGGCTGGGCATGGGCCTGCAGGGCGCAGGCTGGTCGTGCGCGCTGGCGGCACTGGTGTCAATGCTGGTAGGACTTTACTGGCTCAAGCGCCACCTGGGCCTGGCGCTGCGCCTGAACGCCCGGTTGCTGTGCCTGCACATCGGCCGCACGGCGCGGCTGGCGGTGCCGGCGATACTGGGCAACCTGGCCATGCCCGTGGGCATCAGCTACCTGATGATCACCCTGGCCGGGCTGGGCGCCTCGGCGCTGGCCGGCATGGCGGTGGTGGACCGCGTACTGCAACTGGGCTACTGCGTCTATTTTGCCCTGCCCACGGCGCTGGTGCCGGTGCTGGCGCAGAACCTGGGCGCCGGCCGTCATGACCGGGTGCGCCAGGCCATCGCCTTTACAGCCCGCGGGGTGGTCCTCTATGGTGTGGCGTTCTGGCTGCTGGTGCTGCTGGCGGGGCCACTGGTGGCCGACTATTTCCACCTGCAGGGCAACGGCCGCGACATTTTCCTCACGGTGACGCGCCTGGGCATGGGCCTCTGGGTGCTGTTCGGCCTGGACTTCGTCGCCCAGTCGCTGTTCCTCACCCTGGGCCGTGCCTGGTGGGTGCCTACCTTCGGCTGGCTGCGCGGCACCCTGGGCACCCTGCCATGGGTGTACGCCGGTGCCCACGGCCATGGCGCCAGCGGCGCGGTGCTGGGCATGTGGCTGGGCAACGCGGTGGTGGCGCTGCTGGCGATCATCACCGCCTGGCGCCTGCTGCGCCGGGCCAATCAATGAATTCAAGTGCAACGGGTTTTTATGTCAGATACGGATAACCAGCACGATGCGGCGCAGCTGCCAGCGCCCAAGCGCCGGCGCGCGCCCAAGGGCGAGATGCGCCGCATGGCGTTGCTGGACGCGGCCACGCAAGTGTTCGCCAGGGACGGTTACCAGGGCGCGTCGATGCGTGACGTGGCCGACATCGCCGGCATCACCACCGTCGGCCTGCTGCACCATTTTCCCAACAAGGTGGCGCTGCTGCGGGCCTTGCTCGACCGTCGCGACCAGCGCGTGACCGAACGCTTCAGCGAACTGGAAACGGCGCCCACCCTCGATGGCTTCCTGCGCTTTCTGCGCATGAGCATGGGGTTCAGCGTGGAGGATGCGGCGGAGTGCCAGGCGGCACTGATGATCAACGTCGAGAGCCTGTCGGACAAGCATCCGGCGTTTCCCTGGTACCAAGAGAAATTCGAGGTGGTGCATGGCCACGCCCAAGCGCACCTGGCGTCACTGGTGGCCAGCGGCGCGATCCGCGCGGACGTGCAACCCAGGACCCTGGCCCTGGAGCTGTTCTCGGTGATGGACGGCCTGCAGATCCAGTGGCTCAGGGGGCGGGACAGCGTCGACGTGATGCAGGTGTTCGACGCCTACCTGGGCCGCCTGGCCAAGGACCTGCAGCCTCATCCTTGAGGCTGCATCAATTGCTTAATAGGTCTGCGAGGTGGACACCTGCACGGCCTTGCGCAGTGGCTTGGGCAGCGGGTTGCTGTCGCGGGTGGTCATTTGCTCGGCGTACAGCGTGGTCAGGGTCTGGCTCAGCGACAGGTCGGCGGAGCTGGTGCCGACGCGGATCTTGAACTTGCCGGCATCGACGTTCCAGCTGTCGGTGTTGTCCACGTAGTAGGCCAGCGAACGCGAGTCCAGCGGGATGCTCACGGTCTTGCTCTCGCCCGGCTTGAGGTACACCTTGGTGAAGCCCTTCAGCTCTTTCTCGGGACGGTCGACGCTGGGGTTCACCGGCTGCACGTACAGCTGCGCCACTTCATAGCCGGCCTTAGCGCCGGTGTTGGTGATGGTGAACGTGGCGTTGACGGTGGCGCCCGGGGTCAGCACGTTGGTCGACAGTTTCAGGTCGCTGTAGCTGAACGTGGTGTACGACAGACCGAAGCCGAACGGGTACAGCGGCTTGGTGTTGCGCTTGTCATACGCGCGGTAGCCCAGGTACAGGCCTTCGCTGTAGGTCAGCTGGGTGAGGGCGTTGTCGCCACGGTACTGCGCCGGGTCCGGGTAGGAGGCGTAGCTGGCGTTGTCCTCGATCTGCTTGTCGATGGTGACCGGCAGCTTGCCCGACGGGTTGACCTTGCCGAAGATGATCTCCGCCAACGCCTGGCCGCCTTGCTGGCCTGGCAGCCAGGCTTCCAGGGTAGCGCCGACTTTCTTCGCCCATGGCTGCATGTTGGCGATGCCGCCGCCGTGCATCACCACGATGGTGTTGGGGTTGGCCTTGGCCACCGCGGTGATCAGGTCAGCCTGTTGGTCGGGCAGGTCGAAACCGTGGTCCGAACCTTCGCCTTCGTTCTCGTAGTTGGTGCCGGCAGACACCACCACCGCGTCGTACTTGGACAAGTCCTTAGGCGCAGCCAGTGCCGCCCAGCTCATCTGCACGCCCGCCAGGCCGCCCAGGGCCGGGGTGAAGTTGCCCTGCACGCGCTCGTACTCGAGTTTCACGGTGTAGGCCTTGCCGGCGGTCAGCGAGGCGGTCTTGCCCGAGGTGACCAGGGCGTTGACCACGTCGGAGGAGTACGGCACGCCGTCGCTCTGCAGCACCAGCACGTCGTTCACCCACAGCTTGTAAGGGCCGTCGGCGCGCACTTTGAACACCTGCGGGCCGGTCACGGTGGGCTTGATCACGCCGGTGAAGCGCGCCGAGAACGCTCCCGCGGTCGGGGTGAAGCCTGACACGGTGGTGGTGCCGGCGTTGGTGACGTTGGTGCTGGTGGTCCAGTTGAGGTTCACGCCGGGCTCCACGCGGGTCAGCGCCGGGTCGCCGGAGAAACTGGTGTTGGCGTAGTACTCGGCCTTGATGCCGGAGTTGCTGACGTCGCTGCTGCCGCTGGACGGCTGGTACCACACCGACGCCTGCGGGTTCAGGCTCAGGGCTGGCAGGTAGGTGACGTTGCTGCTGTCGGACGCCAGCTGCTGCAGGCCGCTGAGTTCGGTCACGTAGCTGTTGGGTGGCGAGTTGGCGGTGCCGAACGGCGAGCCCGGGGCCTGGTACGCCCAGTCACCGATCACGGCGATCTTCGCGCTGCGCGCCAGGGGCAGCAGCGGGGCGCCGGCGCTGGTGTTTTCGTTGCGCAGCAGGATGGTGGACTCGCGCGCGGTGTCCAGCGCGGCCTTGGCGCCGTACTCGGTGTGGGTCAGGGTCTGCGCGGTGTTCAGGTGTTCCTGCAGGTCATAGCTGACGATGCCGCGCAGGTTGCGCTTGACCTTGTCGTCGATGACGTTCTGGGTCAGCTGGCCGCTGTACAGCAGTGGCAGCAGGTTGGCCTCGGTGAATTGCAGGCCCGACGGCATGTCGATGTCGGTGCCGGCCCAGGCGCCCTTGAAGGCATCGTGGATGGCGTTGAAGTCACTGATCACCATGCCCTGGTAGCCCCATTCGCCCTTGAGCACGTCGGTGATCAGGTGATGGTTCTCGCAGGCGTAGTCGCCGTTGATCTTGTTGAAGCCGCACATGATCGACGCCACGTTGGCGTTCTTGACCATCGACTCGAAGCCCGGCAGGTACATCTCGCGCAAGGTGCGCTCATCCACCACCACGTTCACCGCCTGGCGGTTGGCTTCCTGCTCGTTGGCCAGGTAGTGCTTGCCGCTGGCCTGGATGCCCTGGGCCTGGATGGCGTTGACCACGGCCGGGGCCAGCACGGCGCCGAGGAACGGGTCTTCACCGCTCAGGTACTCGGCCGCGCGGCCGCCGTAGGGGGTGCGGTACAGGTTGACGCCCGGGGAGAGCATCTGCTGGCCGCCGGAGATGCGCGTCTCGTAGGCGATGGCCAGGCCGAATTCCTTGGCGCGGTTGATGCTCCAGGTGGCGGCGATGGCCGATTGCGACGGGTACTGCGCGCCGAAGGTGGCGTTGTTGACGTGCACGCCCATGGACGAGTCATAGGCCACGGTGCCCTGGATGCCCCACTTGGTCAGCTTGGGGATCATGTGGCCGTCGTCGACGCGGGTGAAGTTGATCTTCTCCGAGGTGCTCATGTTGTCGAGGATCGAGCTGACCCGCGCTTCCACTGCATCGCCGGTGGCCGGGGTGACTTCGGCCAGCGCCAGGTTGGCCTGGGCCACGCTGAAGGCCAGCACGCTGAGGCTCAGCGCCTGCTTGAATACCCTGCTCATTGTTGCTGCTCCTGGCTGGGGGCGTCGTCGGTGACCACCGGGTCGTCTTGCACGGTGGCGGCGGTGGCCTGGGCGGCCTTGCTCACGCTGGCGGCGCCGGACAATTGATCGCGCTTGGCTTCCAGTTGTTCGCGAAGTTGCTCGTGCGTGTTGGTCGTGGAAGTTGTATCCGCCGCCAGCGCACAGAAACTCTGGGCGCACAAGAGCACAGTGCCCATGACGGGCAACATGAGTCGGTTCATCGATTGATTCTCGAGTGAAGGTTAAATGATGGCACTTCGATGTTATTGCGAAGTTGCGCCGAAGTGTAAGTCCCGATGATGCCTTTAAAAGTTCAATGTTCGCAAAGATATTTTTCCGAACGGATAAAAAACGACGGAAAAGCGATGAAGGGGCATACGGGTGAGGGGGCGATACTGGCTGAATTCTTCATGAATAATGGAAAAATGTTATGTTTTGTTGCGTAAAAATTGCGTTATTTGGGTGTGTTCTGGTGTTGAACGGTCATTAAAAGCAATAAATAACCAATTTGGTAAACCTAATTGCAGTTAGGTTTTAGGCTCTGGTAAGCTGTGTCAGCGTTGAAAAATACGCTCGCTCATTCTATTGATACTTTCCTGTTAGTTGCTCGCCTGGGCTGTTTCGTGCGTCAAGTACGAAGGCGCAAGTGTGCGTTTATTATTAAATACTTCGTGGCCTGGCCATCGAGCGATACTGTGTCGTCAGTCATAACGTCCGCCGGGTGCGTGCAACTTCCCACGCAACTCGAATTGTGCCAGTGGTTGGCCGAACATGCTGAAGCCAAAGTCTCGGACATTAACCGGGCGCGCAAGCTGTGCCTGGCCGAAAGTGGCAGCGACGACGACATCCTGCGCACCCTGGTGCGCCTGGGCGCCGTGCGTGACGAAGAGGTGGCCCAGGCCTGCGCAGCCCTGCTGGGCGTGCCGCGCCTGGACCTGGCCCAGCTGCCTGGCGACGCCGCGCCGCCGCTGTTGGGCAGCGAGCGTTTCCTGCGCCACCATGGCCTGGTGGTGCTTGACGCCCAGCCGGCGCACATCGAGGTGGCTGCCAGCGCGCCGCTGTCGGCGTACGCCCTGGACGCCCTGCGTTACTGCGCCCAGCGGCCGCTGACGCTGGTGATCGCCACCGCCGCCGAGGTCAACACCCTGATCGAACGCTTCCACGGCCAGGGCCGCAGCGCCATGGACGCGCTGATCGAGTCCCTGGACGGCGAGCCAGACGCCCAGGAAGACATCGAGCACCTCAAGGACCTGGCCTCCGAGGCGCCGGTGATTCGCCTGGTCAACCTGATCCTGCAGAAGGCCGTGCAGGACCGCGCCTCCGACGTGCACGTGGAGCCCTTCGAGGACCAGCTGCAGGTGCGCTACCGCGTCGACGGCCTGCTGGTGCAGGGCGAGGCGCCGCCGCCCAGCCTGGCGGCGGCGGTGATCTCGCGCTTGAAAATCATGGCCCGGCTGGACATCGCCGAGCGGCGTTTGCCGCAAGATGGCCGCATCATGCTGCGCATCCAGGGCAAGGAGCTGGACCTGCGGGTGTCGACGGTGCCCACCAGCTTCGGCGAGTCGGTGGTGATGCGCCTGCTCGACCGGCAGACCGTGAGCTTCGATTTCCCCACCCTGGGCATCGACGGCCCGCGCCTGCACAGCCTGCTGGAGCTGCTCGAACGCCCCCACGGCATCTTCCTGGTCACCGGCCCCACCGGCTCGGGCAAGACCACCACGCTGTACACCGCGCTGTCGCGGCTCAACACCGCCGAGCGCAAGATCATCACCGTCGAAGACCCGGTGGAGTACCAGCTGGCGGGCATCAACCAGATCCAGGTGAAACCGGCCATCGGCCTGGATTTCCCGGGGGCGCTGCGCTCCATCGTGCGCCAGGACCCGGACGTGATCATGATCGGCGAGATGCGCGACCTGGAAACCTGCCGCATCGCCATCCAGTCGTCGCTCACCGGCCACCTGGTGCTGTCTACCCTGCACACCAACAGCGCCGCGGCGAGTATCACCCGCCTGCTGGACATGGGCGTGGAGCACTACCTGATTGCCTCGACCCTGCAGGGCATCCTCGCCCAGCGCCTGGTGCGGCGCCTGGACCCGGCCACCCGGGTGGCCTTCGAGGCGCCGCGGGAGCTGATCGCGCGCCACCGGCTGGACCAGTACACCGCACAGCGGCCCATTGTGCTGTACCGCCCGGCCACCGACAGCCCTGGCGGCGGTTACCACGGCCGCAGCGCCATCACCGAACTGCTGGTGATGAACGACGAACTGCGCAGCCTGCTGATGCGCCAGGCCGACGCCGCCACCCTTGAAGAGGCCGCGCGCCGCCACGGCCTGGTGACCCTGTACGAGGACGGCCTGCGCCAGGCGCTGGCCGGCATCACCTCGCTGGAAGAAGTGCTGCGCGTGGCACGGGGCGACTGACATGCAGACCTTCCGTTACCGCGCCCTGGCCGCCGACGGCGCCGCGCACAAGGGCAGCCTCGACGCCGCCAGCGAACAGGCGGCCGTGGCCCAGTTGCAGGCCCGTGGCTGGCTGGTACTGAGCCTAGAAGCCGGCAGCGCGCGCAGCGCCCGCGCCAGCCAGGCCATGAACGGCGCCGCCCTGGTCAGCTTCACCCAGCAACTGGCCACGCTGCTGGGCGCCGGCCAGCCGCTGGAGCGCTCCCTGGGCATCCTGCTCAAGCAGACCCAGGAAGCCAAGGCCCGCGCGCTCATCGAACGCATCCGCGAGCAGGTCAAGGCCGGCAAGCCGCTGTCCCAGGCCCTGGAAGAAGAGGGCGGGCAGTTCTCCACGCTGTACATCAGCATGGTTCGCGCCGGCGAGGCGGGCGGTGCTTTAGAGAACACCTTGAGGCAGCTCAGCGACTATCTCGAACGCAGCCAGACCCTGCGCGGCGAGGTGATCAACGCGCTGATCTACCCGGCGTTCCTGGTGGTTGGCGTGTTGGGCTCGCTGGCCCTGCTGCTGGCCTACGTGGTGCCGCAGTTCGTACCGATTTTCCGCGACCTGGGCGTGCCGATTCCGCTGATTACCCAGGTGATCCTGGCCATGGGCGAGTTCCTCAGCGCCTGGGGGCTGGTCGTTCTCGCCGGCCTCATCGTCGTCATCTGGGGCAGCGCCATCGCCCAGCGCGACCCCGCCCGGCGCCAGCGCAACGACCTGCGCCTGCTGAAGATCAAGGTCATCGGCCCGCTGCTGCAACGCATCGAGGCCGCGCGCCTGGCGCGCACCCTGGGCACCTTGCTGAGCAACGGCGTGGCCCTGCTGCAGGCGCTGCTGATCGTGCGCCAGGTGTGCAGCAACCGCGCCATCGTCGCCCAGGTGGAGCAGGCCACCGACTGGGTCAAGGGCGGCGGCACCCTGGCCAGCGGCCTGAGCCAGGAGCTCCCACAAGGCAGGTCGCAATTGCTGCTGCCCGAATTGGCCATCCAGATGATCGACGTCGGCGAACAGGCCGGCGAGTTGGACGGCATGCTGCTGAAAGTCGCCGAGGTGTTCGACGTCGAAGCCAAGCGCGGCATCGACCGCCTGCTCGCAGCGCTCGTGCCCACGCTCACGGTGGTCATGGCGGTGATGGTCGCCGTGATCATGCTCGCCATCATGCTGCCGCTGATGAGCCTCACCAGTAACATTTAAAGGACCACACCCCATGAAAACCATGAACACGGGCCGCCGCCAAGGCGGTTTCACCTTGCTGGAAATGCTCGCGGTGATCGTGCTGCTGGGCATCGTCGCCACCATCGTCGTGCGTCAAGTTGGCGGCAACGTCGACAAGGGCAAATACGGCGCCGGCAAGGCGCAACTGGCCAGCCTGAGCATGAAGGTCGAGAGCTACGCCCTGGACATGGGCGCGCCACCGGCCAACCTCAACCAGCTGGTGACCAAGCCTTCCACGGCGGGCAACTGGGTCGGCCCCTACGCCAAGCCGTCGGATTTGAAGGACCCGTTCGGCCATCCGTTCGGCTACCGCTTCCCCGGCGAACACGGCAGCTTCGACCTGATCTTCTACGGCCAGGACGGCCAGCCGGGCGGCGAAGGCTACAACGCCGACCTGGGCAACTGGGAATAACCATGCAGCGCGCCCGCGGCTTCACCCTGCTGGAAATGCTCGTGGTCGTCGTGCTCATCGGCGTCGCCGCGGGGCTGGTGGGCTATGGCTTGCAGCGTGGGTTGCACAGCGCCGGGGAGCGCAAGGCGCTGGCGCAGATGGTCGATGCCCTGCGCGCCTCGCGGGTGCAGGCGATTGTCAGCGGCCAGCCGGCGCGCACCGGTTTCGACCTGCGCGCCCGCACCGTGCAGGCGCCGGGCAAGCCCGTGGCCCACTGGCCCAGTGATTGGCAGGTGCGCCTGCAGACCGCCGACGGCCTGGGTGCCGGGTTCGAGTTCTACCCTGACGGCGGTGCCAGTGGCGGCAACGTGCTGATCACCCAAGGCCAGCGCCAGTGGCGCATCGACGTCGCCTGGCTGACCGGCAACGTGCGCCTGCGGGACCTGCGATGAACCGCCAACGCGGCTTCACCCTGCTGGAAATGCTCGCGGCGCTGGCGGTGCTGGCGCTGTGCGCGACCGTGCTGCTGGGTGCCTTTGGCGAAAGCGCGCGGGCCTTGCAGCAGAGCGCGCGCAGCGACCGCCTGAACCTGGCGGCGCGCTCGCTGATGGACGAGTTGGGCGAAGGCCCGCTGGCCAGCGGCCGGCGCCAGGGCCAGTGGCAAGGCGTGGCCTGGGTCTGCGACGTCAGCCAGGTGCCGTCGGTGGCCGGTGCGGCGCGGCTGTTTCGCCTGCAACTGACCCTGAAGGCCGACGGCCGCCAGGCGCAGTTCAGCACCTTGTGGGTGCGCGGCTCGTGAGGCGTGAGCGCGGCTTCACCTTGCTGGAAATCCTCGTGGTGCTGAGCCTGCTGGGCGTGCTGCTGGGTCTGGTAGCCACGGCGCTGGTGGGCGCCAACCGCGCCGTGGCCAAGGCGCAGGTGTTCAGCGAGCGCCTGGACGAGGTGCGCGCCGCACAAACGTTTCTGCGCCGCGCCATTGGCCAGGCGCTGCCGGTGGCCCAGGACGACGTCACGGCGAAGCCGGTGCGCTTTGTCGGCCACGCCGCTGCCATGACCTTTTATGCGCCGCTGCCGGATTCGATTGGCGGCGGCCTGTACCAGCAACAGCTGAGCCTGGTGCACCAGCAGTTGCAGGTGCGCCTGGCCCGGCTGGATGGCCAGGCCCTGAGCGCCTTCGGCGAGCCCCAGGTGCTGCTGCGCGAGGTACAACAATTGGCCTTCAGCTACCGCGGGCTGTCGCCCCTGGCCAAGGACAGCGGCTGGCTGGCGGAGTGGCCGTGGCCCGAGCGCCTGCCGCGCGCGGTGCGCATCGAGGCGACGCTGCGTGGCGTGGTGCCCTGGGTGCGCGAGCAGGTCAGCCTGCGCCTGGACCTGGCCAGCGAGGCGGCGCCATGAACCGCCAACGCGGCGTGGCGCTGCTGCTGGTGCTGTGGGTGCTGGCGTTGCTGGGCACCTTGCTGGCGGCGCTGGCCGGCACCGTGCAACTGCAGCACCGCCAGGCGCTGTGGCAGGCGGCCAACGCCCAGGCGCTGTTCGCCGCCGAGGCCGGCCTGGGGCAGGCGGTGATGGCCTTGCAGGGGCGTGACGTGGAGGCGCGCTGGCGCGCCGATGGCGCAGTGCATGCGCTGGTGTTCGATGGTGCCCAAGTGGCGGTCAGCGTGGTCAGCGAGCGCGGCAAGCTGGACCTCAACGCCGCGTCCCTGGCCGATGTGCGACGGCTGTTGAAGGCTTGCGGCGGCGCGCCCGAGTCGGCCCTCCAGGCCTTGGAGCGGCAGCGCAACGGCCCCGTGCCGCTGCGCACCCTGGACGAGCTGCGCGAGCTGCCGGGCATGAGCTACGCGCTGTACCACTGCGCCTTGCCCTGGGTAACCGTGTGGGCCGGCCAGGCGCAACCCGACCCGGCACTGGCGCCGCCGCCACTGGCCCAGGCCCTGGGCCTGCCGCGCGTGCGTTTGAGCGGCGCCGACCCTGGGCAGATTTTCACCGTGGTCAGCCAGGCAACCTTGCCCAGCGGCTACCACGCCACCTTGCAGGTAACCCTGATGTTGATCACCGCGAAGGAGGGCGCCAGGCCATACCGGGTCCTGCGCTGGCAAGAATGAACCTGACCGCACTCCGTCGGCCGCTCGCCGACCTTCAGCGCCGCTGGCAGGCCAGCCTGGCGCGGCGCTGGCTGCAGCTGTGGCTTGGCGAACTGCATGGCCTGCTGCCGCCCGCGTGGCGTGCGCGCCTGGCTTCGGCGCCCTTGACGCAACGGCTGGCGTGGCCGCTGCCCGACACCTTCGACCGGCGCCTGCCGGCCGTGCTGGTCTTGCCTGCCCAGGACGTGATGGCGCAGACCATCAGCCTGCCCGTGGCGGCCACGGCGGAGCTGCAGCGGGTGCTGGCCTTCGAGATCGACCGCTACACGCCTTACCCGGCCGAGCAGGTGCAGTTCGCCGCACGTGTCGAGCGCACGCGCGGCGACACGGCGCAGGTGCGGCTGGTGGCGGTCCATCGCGAGCGGCTACGGGCCATCCTCGAGCACTGCCACGCGGCAGGGCTGGCGGTGGTCGGCGTCGATGCCCAGGGCCTCGACCTGCTGCCGGCCGAGCTGCGCCCCCCGGCGCCTGCCGCCTGGCTCAACCGCGTGCTGGCGCTGGGCGTGGTGGTGTCGTTGGCGGCGCTGATGCTGGTACTGCTGAACGGTCGCCAGGCCAGTGTCGCGCGCATGCAGGCCCAGGTGCAGCAGCAACGCCAGCAGGTGCAGGCCCTGGAGCAACAACGCCGCGAGCTCATCGACACCCAGGGCGCTGCCAGCTACCTGGCGCGCCTCAAGCAGGCGCGGCCGACCGTGACGGCGCTGCTGACCGAACTCACGCAGTGCCTGGGCGACGACACCTGGCTGGAGCAGCTGGAAGTGCGCGATGGCGGCGAGCTGAACATCAGCGGCCAAAGCAGGCATGCCAGCGCCTTGATCACCCGCGCCCATGCTTGCCACAGCCTGCAGGACCCGCGCTTCCAGGGCGTGATCCAGCCGGATGGGCAAACCGGCAACGAGCGCTTTTCGCTGGTGGCCCACCTCACTCAGGAGGCCGTCGATGCGCCGTCAACCCACGCGCAATGAGCGCCGTATCCTCGCCCTGGCCGTGCTGGCATTGCTGCTGTGGGCGGCCTGGCAACTGCTGGTCGCCAGCTGGTTCAGCACGCCCATGGCGGAGCTGGCCGAACAGGCCGCCACCCTGCAGGCCCAGCACCAGCGTTACGCCCAGGTGCTGGCCCAGGGGCCGGCGTTGCAGGCGGCGCTGGCCCAGGCCCGGCAAAACCCCAGCGCGCGGCGCAGCCTGTTGCCCGGCAACGACCCCAGCGCCGCGGCAGCTGACCTGATGCAGGCCGCCGTCGACCGGGTCAAGGCCGTGGCCGCCCTGGGCCCTGGCTGCGAAGTCACCCAGCGCATGCCCATCGTGCCCGAGGCCGACGGCGGCCAGGCCTACCGGCAAGTCAAGGTCAGCCTGACCCTGGCCTGCGCCAGCGAACCGCTGATGCAACTGCTGCACGGCCTGGAATATGGCCAGCCGTACCTGTTCGTCGAAGCGCTCAGCGTGCACCGCAACAACGACGCCCCGGCGGCCGGCGGCCCAGGGCGCCTGAGCGTGCAGCTGCTGTTGCGCGGCTACCTGACTGGCGCTGCCGCCGCCAAGGAGCCACGACCATGAGCCACAAGCGCCTGTTGTTGCTGGCAATCAATGCACTGCTGCTGGCCGCGCTGACCTGGGCCTGGCTGGACCAGGAGCACGCCGTGGCCTGGCTGCCCGCCGAGGGCAAGGCCCCTGTGCCAGCACCGCCTGCGCCGCCGCCGGCCATGGTCGACCTGCCCGAGGCCCAGCGCATGATCGCCTGGCAGCAGCCGTTGTTCAGCCCAGGCCGCCAGCCCGATGTCGCCAAGGCTGCCGCGGCGCAGACCCTGGACGGCGTGCGCCTGAGCGGCGTGGTGGTCGACGGCCAGGCCCGCTGGGCGCTGCTGCGCCTGGCCGACCAGCGCTCGCTGAAGCTGGCCCGCGGCGCCGCGCTGGACAGCGGCTGGGTGCTGGACCAGGTGGAGGCCACCAGCGCCACCTTCCAGCGCCAGGGCCAGGCCCGCACCTTGAGCCTGCCCGTACCGCGCCTGCCGGCGTCGGCTGCAACGCCCCCCATTACCCTTCCACACGTAACGGCACCATGACCCACATCTATCGCCTCACCCCCATCGCCGCGCGCCTGCGCACCCCCTCGCTGGGGCTGGCGGCTGCGCTGGCCCTGGCCGGTTGCGCCGGGCAACCCCATGAACTGGCCAACGACCCGGCGCTGCTGCACGAGGCCCTGGCCGGCACCGGCGCGCAACGGCCGGTGCTGCCGCCCAGCGCGGCGGTCATCGACGCCCCCGCGCCGGCCCGGGCGCCGGTCGCGCGGCAGATCATCAGCGGCAACCAGCGCTTCATCCGCCCCCAGGCGCCGGCCAAGGCAGCGGAGGGCGGGGCGGGCGACATCATGTTCAACTTCACCGACCAGCCCATCGAGGCGGTGATCAACACGGTGATGGGCGACCTGCTGCACGCCAACTACAGCATCGCCCAGGGCGTGAAGGGCAACGTCAGCTTCTCCACCTCGAAACCGGTGAACAAGCAGCAGGCGCTGTCCATCCTCGAGACCCTGCTGTCGTGGAGCGACAACGCCATGATCCGCCAGGGCGACCGCTACGTGATCCTGCCCGCCGCCCAGGCGGTGGCCGGCAAGCTGGTGCCGGAGATGCCGGTGGCGGCGCCCACCAGCGGCTTGTCGGCGCGGCTGTACCCGCTCAAATACATCGCCGCCAGCGAGATGCAGAAGCTGCTCAAGCCGTTCGTGCGCGACAACGCCTTCCTGCTGGTGGACCCGGCGCGCAACGTGCTCAGCCTGGCCGGCACGCCGCAGGAGCTGGCCAACTACCAGGACACCATCGACACCTTCGACGTCGACTGGCTCAAGGGCATGTCCATTGGCGTCTACGGCCTGCAGCACGCCGCGGTGGCCGAGCTGATGCCGCAGCTGCAGAAGCTGTTCGGCCCCGACAGCGGCCTGCCGTTGGCGAGCATGGTCAAGTTCATGCCCAACGAGCGCACCAATTCCATCGTCGCCATCTCCCCGCAGCCGGCCTACCTGCAGGAGGTGGGCGACTGGATCAAGACCATCGACGAGGGCGGTGGCAACGAGCCGCAGATGTATGTGTACGACGTACGTAATATGAAAGCCACGGACCTGGCCAAATACCTGCGGCAGATCTACGGCAGCGGTCAGGTCAAGGACGACAGCGCCGCCAAGGTCGCGCCGGGGCTGCGCACCACCACGCTGTCGTCGCTCAACGGCAGCAGCGGTAGCAGCACCGCCACGGGCGGTTTGACGACCCAGGCCGCCACCCGGCAAACGGCGCAAGGTGACGACGACAGCGACACTGACGCCAGCACCGACGACAGCAACGGCGCCGCCGCCCAGGGCACGCCGAAAACCCTGGAAGACAGCGTGCGCATCACCGCGCAGAAAGGCACCAACCAATTGCTGGTGCGCACCCGCCCGGCGCAGTGGAAGGAAATCGAGGCGGCCATCAAGCGCCTGGACAACCGGCCGCTGCAGGTGCAGATCGAAACGCGCATCCTCGAGGTCAAGCTCACCGGCGAGCTGGACCTGGGCGTGCAGTGGTACCTGGGCAAGCTGGCCGGCAATTCCACCAGCACCACGGTGGCCAACAGCAGCGGTTCGCAAGGTGCGCTCGGCAGTGGCGGGGCAGGGCTGGGGTCCACCGACACGGCGTTCTATTCCTTTGTCAGCAGCAACTTCCAGGTAGCGTTGCACGCATTGGAAACCAGCGGCCGCACCCAGGTGCTGTCGGCGCCGTCGCTGGTGGTGATGAACAACCAGCAGGCGCAGATCCAGGTGGGCGACAACATCCCCATCAGCCAGACCACGGTGAACACCAGCACCTCGGACACTACCCTGAGCAGCGTCGAGTACGTGCAGACCGGCGTGATTCTCGACGTCACCCCGCGCATCAATCCGGGCGGCCTGGTGTACCTGGACGTGCAGCAGCAGGTGAGCGACGCCGACACCAGCAGCGTCACCACCAGCCAGCCCAACCCCAGCATCTCCACGCGCTCGGTGTCTACCCAGGTGGCGGTGCAGAGCGGCCAGACCGTGCTGCTGGGCGGGCTGATCAAGCAGGACAACAGCGAGAGCGTGTCCAGCGTGCCGGGCCTGGGCCGTATCCCTGGCCTGCGTTGGTTGTTCGGCAGTACCAGCAAGGCGAGAGACCGCACCGAGCTGATCGTGCTGATCACCCCGCGCGTGGTCGCCAGCGCCGACGATGCGCGGCAGGCCACCGATGATTACCGGCAGCAGATGCAGTTGCTCAAGCCCTGAGGATACGCGGTGCCTGTGGACGCGGCCTGCGGCCGCTGCTACGGGGATGCGGGGGGGGGGGACCTGTAGCAGCGGCCGCAGGCCGCGTCCCAGCCGCTGCGCCAACACGGCGCAGCGCGCACAAACCGAGTGCTCCACACCAGACCGTTTGGTAAAAATCAACCGCGCCTTTTTGCTATCCACTTGATCCGCAACGCCTTATTCCCCTGGCACACATCCTGCTATCGCTGAACCCGGTCATGCCAAGGCATTTGCCTGCAGCTACTTATGGAGAAGTGATTGTGGAGCACTGTTCTTTCCCGCGTGTCTGGGCCTTTACCGCATTGACCCTGGCGGCTGCGCCAACCACCTGGGCCGCCACCGGCCCGTCGGTGGCCGCCAACCCGCTGCCCGAGGACACGCCCTGGTTCAACCAGGACGTGACCCTGATCGGCAGCAAGGACATCAGCTTCGGCCCGCGGCCTTCCGACGACATCTACCTGGAATACGAGTACTACGGCCGCAAGGGCCCGTACGAGCTGTACGGCTACATCGACGCGCCCAAGGTGCTGGGCATCGGCAACAGCCATGACAGCGGCGAATGGGACAAGGGCTCGCCGGTGTTCATGGAGCACGAGCCGCGCATCTCCATCGACGAACTCAGCGGCCACAAGCTCGGCTTCGGGCCCTTCAAGGAGTTCTACCTGGCGTTCGACTGGATCTACGACATGGGCCACACCAGGGCCGACCGCGCCAACACCCTGTACAGCGGCCTGGGCACCGACATCAAGACCGGCACCCCGGTGATCCTCTCGGCCAACCTGTACGCGCGGCGGCAATGGGAAAACTATGGCGCCGCCAACGAGAACAGCTGGGACGGCTACCGCGCGCAGCTCAAGTACATCCTGCCGCTCAAGCACTTCGGCAACGGCGCCTCGCTGACCTACATCGGCTTCACCAACTACGACTTCGGCTCCGACCTGCACGAAGAGGCCGGCGCCACGCGCACCGCCAACGCCACCGTGGCCACCAACGTGTTGCTGTACAACTTCAAGCACCTGCGGCTGATGGCGGCCGGGCGCTACTTCCACAACGGCGGGCAGTGGAAGGACGGCACCGAGCTGAACTTCGGCGACGGCAACTTCAACGCCCGTTCCACCGGCTGGGGCTACTACTTCGGCGTCGGCTATCAATTCTGATCTGGCCTGGCGGCGTGCCGCCGGTTATCGTCTGGCAGCTGTTTTACCGGTGAAGTGTTTCCATGGAGGGCGTACATGCAGTCGCAACCTGTAGAAGTGTGTGCAGCGGCAACTGATGGCTGGCTGGCCCAGGAGGTCATCCGCCGCAAGCGCGACGGCGGCGCGCTGGCCAGCGGCGATATCCAGCGCTTTGTCGCCGGCATCGCCGACGGCAGCCTGTGCGAGGGCCAGGTGGCGGCGTTCGCCATGGCGGTGTGCATACGCGGCATGAGCCTGGACGAACGCATTGCCCTGAGCACGGCCATGCGCGACTCTGGCCAGGTGCTGCGCTGGAACCTGCCGGGGCCGGTGGTGGACAAGCATTCCACCGGCGGCGTCGGCGATTGCGTCAGCCTGGTGCTGGCGCCGTTGCTGGCCGCCTGTGGCTGCTACGTGCCGATGATTTCCGGGCGCGGCCTGGGCCATACCGGTGGCACCCTGGACAAGCTGCAGAGCATCCCCGGCTACAACCTGCAGCCCAGTGCCCTGCAGTTGCGCGAGGTGGTGGCCGCGGTCGGCTGCGCGATCATCGGCCAGACCGCCGACCTGGCGCCGGCGGATCGCCGCCTGTACGGCATCCGCGACGTGACCGCGACGGTGGAGTCCATCGACCTGATCACCGCGTCGATCCTGGCCAAGAAACTCGCAGCCGGGCTGGACGTGCTGGTGATGGACGTAAAAAGCGGCAACGGCGCCTTCATGGTCGCCACCCAGGATGCCCAGGCCCTGGCCGACAGCATCGTCGCCGTGGCCAACGGCGCCGGGGTGCGCACCCGCGCACTGGTCACGGACATGAGCCAGCCGTTGGCACGCAGCGCCGGCAACGCCCTGGAAGTGGCCGAGGCCATTGCCCTGCTGCAGGGCCAGGTGCGCAGCCCGCGGTTGTGGGAGGTGACCCTGGCGCTGGGCGCCGAGGCGCTGGTGGCGGCGGGCAGGGCGGGCAACCCCGTTGCGGCGCGCGAGCAACTGCTGCACGCCTGGCACAGCGGCGCGGCGCTGGCGCGGTTCCAGCAGATGGTGGCGGCGCTCGGTGGCCCGGCCGACCTGGTGCAGCGCCCGGGTCACTATCTGGCCCAGGCGCCGATCCAGCGGCCGGTATGGCCCGCCGCGTCTGGCCAGGTCGAGGCTATCGACACCCGTGCGGTAGGCATGGCCGTGGTGCTGCTGGGCGGCGGCCGCCGCCGCCCTGACGACAATTTGGACCTGTCGGTCGGTTTCCGCGACCTGGCGTTCGTGGGCGAAGCGGTGGGCCGTCAGCGCCCGCTGGGCTGGGTGCATGCAGCCAGCGAAACGGCGGCCGAAACCGCCGCCCAGGCCCTGCGCAATGCCTACTTTTTGGGCACTGGGGGCCAGAGTGTTTGTTGACCGAACACTCAATTGTGCGTGTACCAACATCCGGGCTCGCCCCCGCGCCCAGTAACGGCTAACCTATGCCGGCAACTCCCAGCCCCGGGGCCAATGACGGACCCCGGGCTGCATCCGCATGCCCAGATTTGAGGAATAAAAATGGCCAAGGCCGCAGATGTCGTCGTTCAATGCCTGGAAAACGAAGGCGTCGAATATGTGTTCGGTATTCCAGGTGAAGAAAACCTGGACCTGCTTGAATCCCTGCGCAAATCGCCGATCAAGCTGATTTTGACCCGCCACGAGCAATCGGCCGGCTTCATGGCTGCCACCTACGGCCGCCTGACCGGCAAGACCGGCGTCAGCCTGTCCACCCTCGGCCCGGGCGCTACCAACCTGGTGACCGCCGGCGCCTATGCCTACCTGGGCGGCATGCCCATGCTGATGATTACCGGCCAGAAGCCGATCAAGAAGTCCAAGCAGGGCCGCTTCCAGATTCTGGACGTGGTCGGCATGATGCAACCACTGACCAAGTACACGCATCAACTGGCCTCCGCCGACAACATCCCGTCGCGCGTGCGTGAAGCCTTCCGCCTGGCCGAAGAAGAAAAACCGGGTGCCGTGCACCTGGAGCTGCCTGAAGACATCGCTGCCGAGCAGACCGACAGCATGCCGATCACCCCGAGCCTGCACCGCCGCCCGCTGGCCGAGCACAAGGCCATTGAAGCCGCCGTGGCCAAGCTCAAGGCTGCCCGCAGCCCGATCCTGGTGATCGGCGCCGGCGCCAACCGCAAGATGACCGCCAAGGTCCTGCGCCAGCTGATCGACAAGACCAACGTGCCATTTGTCACCACGCAAATGGGTAAAGGTGTGGTCGACGAGCGCCACCCGCGCTTCCTGGGCAACGCCGCGCTGTCGGCCGGTGACTTCGTGCACCGTGCCGTTGAAGCGGCCGACCTGATCGTCAACATCGGCCACGACGTGATCGAGAAGCCGCCGTTCTTCATGGTGCGTGGCGGTACCGAAGTCATCCACATCAACTTCCGTTCGGCTGAAGTGGACCCGGTGTACTTCCCGCAGATCGAAGTGGTGGGCGACATCGCCAACGCCGTCTGGCAGATCAGCGAAGCCCTGGAGCCCCAGCCGCACTGGGACTTCAGCCGCCTGATGACCATCCGCGAGGCCAACGAGGCGCAGATCGCCGAAGGCGCCGACGACAATCGCTTCCCGATCTACCCGCAGCGCATGGTCGCCGACGTCCGTCGCGCCCTGCCGTCGGAAGGCATCGTGGCGCTGGACAACGGCATCTACAAGATCTGGTTCGCGCGCAACTACAAGGCCCACAAGCCTAACACCGTGCTGCTGGACAACGCCCTGGCGACCATGGGCGCCGGCCTGCCGTCGGCGATGGCCTCGCACCTGGTGTACCCGGACCGTCCGGTGGTGGCCGTGTGCGGCGACGGCGGCTTCATGATGAACAGCCAGGAACTGGAAACCGCGGTACGCCTGAAGATGAACCTCACCGTCATCATCCTGCGTGACGACGGCTACGGCATGATCCGCTGGAAACAGTCGAACATGGGCTTCACCGACTACGGCCTGGACTACGGCAACCCGGACTTCGTGATGTACGCGCAGTCCTACGGTGCCAAGGGCCACCGCGTGGAAAGCGCCGAAGGCTTCCTGCCGCTGCTGGAACAGTGCCTCTCCACCCCGGGCGTGCACGTGATCGACTGCCCGGTCGATTACTCCGAGAATGACTTCATTCTCAACAGCGAGCTCAAGCGCCGCAGCGCCTTGGTGTAAGCGCCCCTGACGCGGCCTGCGGCCGCTGCTACGGTGGATTGCGTGCGCAAAACCCCGTAGCAGCGGCCGCAGGCCGCGTCTCCACTCCCCACGCATTCGCGTTTCACTGAACATCCCCCGCACGGCTGGCATACTAGGCACTTTGACTGCCACCGCCAGGCGCCCCATGCTCAAGCCCTCTACTGCGAACCCCACCCTGTCGTCGCCCATGCAACGCGGCCGTCGTCTGCTGCGCTCACGTTGGCGCACCGGCCGCCAGCGCGCCGTCTTCTGGGTCGGCGCGCTGCTGGTGGGCCTGGTGGCGCTGGCCTTCGCCTGGCTGGCGGACCAGTCCTTCGCCCTGTTCCAGCGCCTGCTGGCGATCGCCCCCTGGGCGCCACTGCTGGTCACGCCCCTGGGCTTCGCCGGCCTGGCCTGGGTCACCCAGCGCTGGTTCGTCGGCGCCAAGGGCAGCGGCATTCCCCAGGTGATCGCCGCGCTGGAGCTGCCGTCGCGTAGTTTCCGCAACCGCGTGCTGGGCCTGCCCGTGGCGGCGGCGCGCATGCTGCTGACCCTGGGGGCGCTGCTGGTGGGCGGTTCCGTGGGCCGCGAAGGCCCCACGGTGCACCTGGGCGCCGCAGTGCTGCACGCCTTCGGCACCCGCCTGGGCCTGCACAGCCGCCGCACGGTGGCCGGGCTGATCCTGGCCGGCGGCGCAGCGGGCATCGCCGCGGCCTTCAACACGCCGCTGGCCGGGGTGGTGTTCGCCATTGAAGAGCTGAGCCGTACCTTTGAGCAGCGCTTCAGCGGCCTGGTGCTGACTGCCGTGCTGATCGGCGGCGCCGTGACCCTCGGGCTGATGGGCCATTACGCCTACTTCGGCGAGGTGGGCGGCCACCTGCCCGCCGGCTGGGGCTGGAGCGAGGTGCCGGTGTGCGCGGTGCTGGGTGGGGTACTGGGCGGGGTCTACGTCAAATTGGTGCTGCCAGCACGCACGGGTTGGCTGGGCCGCCTGTGTGCCCTGCGCGAACGTGGGCCGGTGCGTTTTGCCGGCGCCTGTGGCCTGTTGCTGGCGGTGCTGGGGCTGGTGTCCGGCAACCACGTGTTCGGCACTGGCTACCAGGAAACCCATGCCTTGCTCGACGGCCAGCCGGTCACCGGCAGCAGCTTTTTGCTGTGGAAGTTCCTGGCCAACGTGGTGTCCTACCTGGCCGGTATCCCGGGCGGGTTGTTTTCACCATCGTTGAGCATTGGCGCCGCCTTCGCGCCGTTGCTGGCCTGGCTGCCCGGTTTCAACCTGCAGACCTGCGCGTTGCTGGGCATGGGCGCCTACCTGGCCGGCGTCACGCGCTCGCCGCTGACGGCCTCGGTGATCGTGCTGGAGTTGTCCCACAGCCCGGACCTGGCCATTCCCATGCTCGGCACCACGCTGATGGCCGCCGCGATATCGGGCTGGATCGCCCCGGTGTCGCTGTACCACGCCCTGGCGCACCAGTTCCTGGAACGGTTCGCCCCGCGCAAGCCCTGAGGGGGCTGCGCGGGGCCTGGCCGTCATTGCCTACTGGGTGCTGCTGCCTCCGGTGGTCGTGGTGGTGGCTGGGGTGCTGGTGTCAGTGGAGATGGCTGGGGTGTCCAGTTCATCGCCACTGGCCTGGTCGGTCGTTGCGCTCATGCGCAGCTGCCGGGCGCTGACCTGGGCGGCCTGTTGCACCGAACGCGGCAGCGGGTTGCTGTTGGTCACTGACAACTGCTGCCGGTACGGGCTTACCAGTTTGGCTTTCAGGCGGATGTCGTTGGACGCCGAGCCGACGCTGATGTTGAACGTGTCGGCATCAATCACCCAGGTGCTGCGGGTCGGGTTGTAGTACGCCAGCGAGCGACCATTGAGTTCGATGGTTACGCGACGGCTCTGCCCCGGTTGCAGCAGCACTTTCTGGAAGCCCTTGAGTTCCTTGATCGGCCGTTCCAGCCGTGGGTTGCGCTGCCCGACGTACAGTTGGGCCACCTCGGCCCCGGCACGCCGCCCGGTGTTGGTGACGTTGAACGAGACCCTGACCGGGTTGTTGCCGAACGCCACCGACGGGTTGACGCGGATGTTGGAGTAGCGGAACTGGGTGTACGACAGCCCATAGCCGAACGGATAGAGCGGCGTCGTGCCTTTTTTCTCGTAGCCGCGGTAGCCCAGTTCCAGGTCACCGGCATAGCTGATCTGGGTGAGGGTGCCTTCGTTGTCGAAGTTGGGGAAGTAGCTGTAGATCGGGTTGTCCTGGATATTGCGCTCCAGGCTGATCGGCAGCTTGGCCGACGGGTTGACCTGCCCGTACAGAATTTCGGCCAGCGCCTGCCCACCGTTCTGGCCCGGGTAGAAGGCGTGCAGCAGCCCGCCCACCTGGTCCACCCAGTCACTGACTTTCAGCCCCGTGCCGCCATGCAGCGCGACGATGGTGTGCGGGTTCTGGCTGGCGATGCTTTGGATCAGCTGGCCCTGGAATTCAGGCAGCTCCCACATGTGGTCGAAGCCTTCACCCTCGTATTCGTTGCTGTTGCCGGCGGCCACCAGCACTGCGTCATAGCTGCTGATGTCGCTGGGTGCGGTCAGCGAGGCCCAGCTCATCTGCACGCCGGTGTAGCCGCCCAGGCTGGCGATGTAGTTGGGGCGACGGGAGTATTCCAGCACCACGTCGTAGGTCTGCCCGGCCTGCAGGGTGATCTTCGCGTACTGCGGGATGGTCGGCGGGATGCTGTTGTCGGGCAGCGGCGTGCCATCGCCGTTGTTGATGATTTCCTGGCCGTTGACGGTCAGGTGGATGACGCCGTCGGCGCGCACCTTGAACACCTGGTCGCCGCTGACCGTGGGGGTGATGCGCCCGGTCCAGCGGATCGAGGTGCTGGAGGTGTCGCCGTTGGTGGGCAGGTTGGTGTCGCTGTCCCAGTTGAGGTTGACGAAGGTGTCGGTGCGCGTGGCGGCCGGCGTGCCGCTCCAGTCAGTGGTGGTGTAGTACTGCGCGGTCATGCCCGCCACCGAGGTGGTGCCGTCGGTGTCCAGGTGGGTCCAGGGCGCGGCGGCCGGGTCCAGGGACAGGCCGTCGAGGAAGGTCACCTGGGTTTGCGGCGCCACTTGCGCCATGCCGCTGACTTCACTGACATAGTTGCGCGCCGACACATAGGCGCTGCCGAAACCGGTGGGCGGCGCGTATTTGCCGAGTACGCCCACCACCGCCACTTTTTTCACGGTATTGCGGTTGAGGGGCAACAGGTTGTTCTGGTTTTTCAACAGCACAATGCCTTCGCGGGCCACGTTCAACGAGGCCTGGTTGCTGGCCGGGTTATCCATGTCGTGGGTGGTGGGCGGCACATAAGTGTCGAAGTCGAACAGGTAGATTTCGCGCAGGATGCGCCGCACTTTGTCGTCGATAGTGGCGACGCTCAGTACCCCGCTATTGATGTAGGGGGTCAGCACAGTACTGTTCATTTGCGTGCCAAACAACATGTCGATATCGGCGCCGGCCTGGGCTGCTTTCAACCCGTCGGTAATGGCCGCATAGTCACTTTGCACGAAGCCGGGGAAGCCCCACTGGTCCTTGAGTATTTCGCGCAGCAGGTGATGGCTTTCGCAGGCATGATCGCCGTTCACCAATTGGAACGAACACATCATCAACGCCACTTTGCCGTTCTTGGCAGCCGACTCGAACGGCGGCAGGGTCATTTCCCGCAGCACCCGTTCGGGGATGGTCTCGTTCAGGGTGAAGCGGTTGGTTTCCTGGTCGTTGGCCGCGTAGTGCTTGGCGTCGGCCCAGATGCCGCGGGACTGGATGCCGTTGATCACCGCCGGGGCCATGCTGGCGCCCAGGAACGGGTCTTCGCCGGTCAGGTATTCGAAATTGCGCCCGCCGTAGGGCATGCGGTAGATATTCATGCCCGGGCCGGTGATGTAGTTGTAGCCGCCGCTGGCGGTGTCATAGCCCAGCGCGCGGCCGAAATCCACTGCGCGGCGCAGGTTGAAGGTGGCCGCCAGGTTCGGCCCGCTGGGGTAGACCACGCCCTGGTCGTTGCCCTGGCTGGTGTAGCGGACCCCCAGGCCACCGTCGGCGCCGTAGATTTGCGGCAGGTTGAAGCGGGCCAGGGGCTTGATGTCCCAGCCGCCGGTGCCGCCGATGTAGGCGAGTTTTTCCTCCAGGGTCATCTGGCTCACGGTCTGCTGGGCGAGGGCGTCGGCCTGTTGCGCGGTGCGGGCCCAGGCCTGGGTCGCCAGGCATTGGGCAATGGCCAGGGTCAGCAAGGTCAATGAAGTGGCAAGTCTGGGCGAGTGTGTGCTTCTCATTTTAATTACTCCCACGCGCGGGCCTCCAGGGAGAACCGGGTGTAATAAAGTCAACGAGGGCAAACTTTGTTAATTGGGTGAAACAGAATCCAGTATTAATGCCTGTCAGAGGCTGGCGGATAATTATTATTGGCCGCGCTGTAAGTTGCTTATTGGATCCGTTATTACCCACCTCGTTATCCGGCGCCAATGCGAACACTGGCAGAGGTCTTGCTTTTTTATACCGGTTGAATAGGACTCCCATCCGCCGGGGCTGTCAAACAGTTGCAGCGCAACGGTTATTATAAATTTGTCTGAGGCGGGCGCCGGCTACATCATTGGAGTATGAGCGGTGAAGTTGCCAAGTTGCGGTGCGGGGTCTAAGGTGAGTGCTGTTTCAATAATTATCCAGAGGAGGGTGAAGTGCCGGTGTAATTGCCTAGCTAACTAAGTTGGAGGTTGTAATGAAAATATCCACGATGATAGTGCTGGTTGTTCCGCTGTTGGCTGTTTCCGGCCTGAGCCGTGGCGACGATACCGACAACACGTCGGGCGCCCCGAACGCTACCGTCCTGACCCAGACCCACGACAGCAAGGCGGCGGGCAACAAACATGGCGACGACTTCAAGGGCGGGCGCCCCACCGCCCAGAGCGGCGCCACCAAGCCCTGATGGCGAAGTAACTGCGGCGCTGTGCCTGTGGCTGGGCGAGCACGCCGGCCTCAAGCCCGGCGACCTTGAGCGGGCCACCCGGCTGGCGCCCCAAGGCAGCCTGCACACGGCATTGCCGGGCCTGCTGACGCGGCTGGGCAGCGTCAGCGAAGCGGAAATGGCCCGGGGCTGGGCGGCGGTGCTGCAGCTGCCACTGCAAGCCGCCGATGACGCACCCACCAGCCTCGAGCCTCTGCCGGGCCTGAGCGAACGTTTCCTGCGCCACCACCACCTGGTGCCGCTGGCCTGGGTCGACGGCCAGTTGCAGCTGTTGCTCAGCGAACCCGCCGACCCTTACCCCGCGCGCGCCGTGGCGTTCGCCTGCCAGTGCGCGGTGCAGCGGCGGGTGGGCACCCGCAGCGACGTCGACAGCCTGATCGAGCGCTACTACGGCCAGGGCCGCTCGGCCATGGGCAGCCTGATCGAGAACCTCGACGGCGACGCCGGCGGCCAGGCCGATGACATCGAACACCTCAAGGACCTGGCCAGCGAAGCGCCGGTGATCCGCATGGTCAACCTGATCCTGCAGCGCGCGGTGGAGCAGCGCGCCTCGGACATCCACATCGAACCCTTCGAAAGCCAGTTCAAGGTGCGCTACCGCATCGACGGCGTGCTGGTGGACGGCGAGGCGCCGCCGGCCACCTCCGCACCCGCGGTGATCAGCCGGGTGAAGATCATGGCGCGCCTGGACATCGCCGAGCGCCGGCTGCCCCAGGACGGTCGGATCATGCTGCGCATGCAGGGCCGCGAGCTGGACCTGCGGGTGTCGACGGTGCCCACCAGCTTCGGCGAGTCGGTGGTGATGCGCCTGCTGGACCGCCAGACCGTGAATTTCGACCTGCCCAGCCTGGGCTTCGACGGCGAACGCCTGGAAGGTTTCCTGGCCATGCTGGAGCGCCCCCACGGCATCCTCCTGGTGACCGGCCCCACCGGTTCGGGCAAGACCACCACCCTGTACACCGCGCTGACCCGGCTCAACACCAGCGAACGCAAGATCATCACCGTCGAAGATCCGGTGGAGTACCAGATCGAAGGCATCAACCAGATCCAGGTCAAGCCTGCCATCGGCCTGGACTTCGCCGCCACCCTGCGCTCCATCGTGCGCCAGGACCCGGACGTGATCATGATCGGCGAGATGCGCGACCTGGAGACCTGCCGCATCGCCATCCAGTCCTCGCTCACCGGCCACCTGGTGCTGTCCACGTTGCACACCAACAGCGCCGCCGCCAGCATCACGCGGCTGCTGGACATGGGCGTGGAGAGCTACATGATCGCCTCGACGGTGATCGGCATCCTCGCCCAGCGCCTGGTGCGCCGCCTCGACCCGCAGTTTGCGCAGGCCTTCGAGGCGCCGCCGGCGCTGGTGGCCGAGCACGGTCTGGAACGGTTCACCCAGCAGCGGCCGATCCTGCTGTACCGGCCGCGGGCCGATGCCCCCGGCGGCGGTTACCGCGGCCGTTGCGCCATCACCGAGCTGCTGGTGATGAACGAGGAACTGCGCGGGCTGCTGATGAACCACGCCGACGCCGTCACCCTTGAGCAGGCGGCCTGCCGAGGCGGCCTGCGCACCCTGTACGAGGACGGCCTGCGCCAGGCGCTGGCCGGCACCACGTCGCTGGAAGAGGTGCTGCGCGTCACGCGCAGCGAGTGACCGGCGCCCATGGCCAAATTTCGCTACCGCATTCTCGACCCCGATGGCAGCGCCCGCCAGGGCGTGCTGGAGGCTGCCGACCCGCAGGCCCTGGCCGCCCAGTTGCAGCGCCAGGGCGCGCTGGTGCTGCACATCGAACCGGCAGGCCAGCGCTGGCTGGCCTGGCAGCCACGGCGCAGCCTGGGCGGCGCGGCGCTGGTGGCGTTCACCGCGCAGCTGGCGATTCTGCTCAACGCCGGGCTGGCCCTGGACCGCGCCCTGGGCATTCTCATGCACCAGCCGGGCAAGGCCCAGGCGCCGGTGCGTGCCCTGGTGGGCCGTGTGCGCGAACGAGTCAAGGCCGGCCAGCCGCTGTCGGCGGCCCTGGCCCAGGAACCCGCGCAGTTCAGCCCGCTGTACCTCAGCCTGGTGCGTGCCGGCGAGGCGGGCGGGGCGCTGCAGGACAGCCTGCAGCAGCTGGCCGACTACCTGGAGCGCAGCCAGGCGCTGCGCGGCGAGGTGATCAACGCGCTGATCTACCCGGCGTTCCTGGTGGTGGGCGTGCTCGGTTCGCTGGTGCTGTTGCTGGCCTACGTGGTGCCGCAGTTCGTGCCGATCTTCCAGGACCTGGGCGTGCCGATCCCGCTGGTGACCGAGCTGATACTGGCCCTGGGGCAGTTCTTCAACCGCTTCGGCCTGCTGCTGTTGGCGGCGCTGGTGGTGCTGGCGCTGGTGGGCCGGCGCGCCTGGCAGCGGCCCGCCGTGCGCCTGCGCTGGGACCGCCGCCTGCTGCGCTGGCCGGTGCTGGGCGGGCTGCTGCAACGCCTGGAAGCGGCGCGCCTGGCGCGCACCCTGGGCACCCTGTTGCGCAACGGCGTGGCGCTGCTGGCGGCGCTGAAGATCGCTTGCGCGGTGGCCAGTAATTACGCCGTGCGCGCCCAGGTCGAGGCCGCCACCGAGCAGGTCAAGGGCGGCGGCGCGCTGGCCTTGGCGCTGGCTGGCGACAATGTGCTGCCGGAGCTGGCGTTGCAGATGATCGAGGTGGGCGAGGAGGCCGGCCAGCTCGACAGCATGCTGCTCAAGGTGGCCGAAGTGTTCGACGCCGAGGCGCGACGCAGCATCGCGCGGCTGCTCGCCGCCCTGGTGCCGACCCTGACCATTGTCATGGCGGTGCTGGTGGCGTTCATCATGTTGGCCATCATGCTGCCGCTGATGAGCCTGACCAGTAACATCTGAGGGCTGACCATGAGGCTGTCACGTACGCGTGGGTTCACCTTGCTGGAGATGCTGGCGGTGATTGTGCTGCTGGGCATCGTCGCCACCATCGTGGTGCGGCAGGTGGGGGGCAACGTCGACAAGGGCAAGTACGGCGCCGGCAAGGCGCAGTTGGCGAGCCTGTCGATGCAGATCGAGAACTACGCCCTGGACATGGGTGCGCCGCCCCGCGACCTCAACCAGCTGATCGAGCGGCCCGCCGGCCCCAGCCACTGGGCCGGGCCCTATGCCAAGCCGTCCGACCTCAAGGACCCGTTTGGCCACCCCTTCGGCTATCGCTACCCGGGCCAGCATGGCGCCTTCGACCTGATCTTCTACGGCCAGGACGGCCAGCCGGGCGGCGAGGGCTACAACGCCGACCTGGGGAACTGGGAATGAAAGCCGCCGGCTTCACCCTGCTGGAGCTGCTGCTGGTCATCGTCCTGATGGCCGTGGCCCTGGGCGTGCTGAGCTTCGGCCTGGGCCGTGGCCTGGAGGCGGCGCGCGAGCGCCAGGCGCTGCGCGACATCGTCGGCGCCCTGCGCCAGGCGCGCACCCAGTCGGTGCTCAGCGGCCTGCCCCAGGAGGTGCGCTTCGACCTGCCAGGCCACCGCTTCCAGGCGCCGGGGCAGGCCCTGGGGCACTGGCCGGCCGACCTCGGCCTGCAACTGACCACCGCTGCCGACCTGGGCGCGGCGGTGGCGTTCTTCCCCGACGGCAGCTCCAGCGGCGGCCACCTGCTGCTGGCGCGGGGCGCGCAGGCCTGGCGCATCGACGTCGGCTGGCTGCTGGGCGACGTGCGCCTGCAGGCGCTGCCATGAAGCGCGCCGGCAGCGGCTTCACGCTGCTGGAAATGCTCGCCGCGCTGGCGGTGTTCGCCCTCGGCTGCACGGTGTTGCTGGTGGCGTTCGGGCAAGCCGCGCGGACCCTTGAGCAGGTGCGCGGCAACGACCACCTGAGCCTGGTGGCGCGTAGCCTGATCGACGCCCGGCGCGGCCAGCCCTGGCAGGTGGGCGAGCAGCAGGGCGTGGAGGCGGGCGTGGCCTGGCGCCTGCGCATCAGCCGCGAGCCCGGCGCGGCCAACCTGCTGCCGCTGCTGCGCCTCGACCTGCAGGTGCGCGAAGGCCCGCGCAGCCTGCACCTGAGCACCCTGGCCGTGCAGGGCCAGCCGCCCCTGGAAGCCGGCCGATGAAGCGCCGGGCCCAGGGCTTCACCCTGCTGGAGATGCTGTTGGCGCTGGCGTTGCTGGCGGTGCTGCTGGGCCTGGTGGGCACGGCGCTGATCGGTGCCAACCGCGCCTTGCTCAAGGGCGAACGCTACAGCCAGCGGCTGGAACAGGTGCGCGCCAGCCAGGACTTCCTGCACCGGGCGCTGCAAGGGGCGCTGCCGGTGGACGTGGCGGCCGCCGAGGGCGAACAGGTGCGGGTGTTCGACGGCGAGCCCCAGCGGCTGGTGTTCGCCGCCGGGCTCAACAGCGCCCTGGGCGGTGGCATCCAGGTTCATACCATAGAGCTGGTGACCCAGGGCGGCCACCAGGCCTTGCAGGTGCGCTTTGCCCAGCTGCTGCGCGGCGGCTTGCGGCCCTGGGGCCAGCCCCAGGTGTTGCTGGACGATGTCCGCGACCTGCGCCTGAGCTACCGCGGCCGCGACGACCGTGGCCAGGCCACCGCCTGGTTGCCGCGCTGGCCCTGGCCGGCGCGGTTGCCCCAGGCCGTGCGCATTGACCTGGCCAGCGCTGGCGCGGTGCCCTGGGCCACCCAGGTCGTCGCCCTGCGCCTGGAGCTCAGCGACCAGCAGGGGGCGCCATGAGCCGTCGGCAGCGGGGCATGGCGCTGCTGCTGGTGCTGTGGGCGCTGGCGCTGTTGGCCATGCTGCTGGCCGGGCTGGTGGTGGAGGTGCGCCAGCAGGCGCGCTTGAGCCTGTGGCAACGCGAGCACAGCCGCGCCAGCCTGGCCGCCGAGGCCGGGCTGAACCTGGCGGTGCGTGCCCTGAGCGACCAGGATGGCCAGCGCCGCTGGAAGGCCGACGGCCGCGTGCGGGCGTTGCAGTTCGACGATGCGCAGCTGCTGGTGAGCGTGCGCAGCGAGCGCGGCAAGCTCGACCTCAACGCCGCGCCGGCCGCCGACTTTGCCCGCCTGGCCCAGGCCCTGGGCGCCTCGCCGGCCCAGGGCCGGGCCCTGGCGGTGGCGCTGGAGCAACGCCGCGGCGACAACCAGCCGCCCCTGCGCGCCCTGGAAGAGCTGCGTGACCTGCCGGGCATGAACGCCGCGCTATACCAGGCGCTGCTGCCGCAGGTCACGGTGTGGAGCGGCCAGGAAGGCCCCGACCCGGCCTTCGCCACCCCGGCGCTGCAGCAGGCCCTGGCGCTGCCGCGGGTCACCGGCCTGGGCGCCGATGCCGGCGAGGTGCTGAACATTCGCAGCCAGGCACGACTGCCCGACGGATTCACCGCCGTGATCGACAGCACGGTGCTACTGTCAGGCATGGAGGACAGCGCGCGGCCGTTCCGTATCGTGCGCTACAACGAATGAGACCCCGGCCCATGCGTGCAGTGTCCCTGTGGCTCTGGCAGGAACGGCTCAAGGGGCGTTGGCAGGGCAGCCCGCCGCAGGCGTTCGTGCATGCCTGGGGCCGGGAGTTGCTGGCCAGCCTGCCTGGCGCCGTGCGCCGCGGCCTGCAACCAGGCCGCGCGCCCCGGCATTGCCCCTGGCCGCTGCCGGCCCAGGCGCTGGCCGTGGGCGAGCGGGTTATCCTCGACCTGCCCGCCGAACACGTGCTGGTGCAGCGCCTGGCCCTGCCGCTGGCGGCCGCCCGCGACCTGACCCAGGTGATGCAATTCGAGCTGGACCGTTTCACCCCCTTTACAGCCGACCAGGTGCACTACGTGGTGCGTCGCGAGGCGGTGGACGCCGAGCAGCTGTGGGTGACCCTGGCGCTGGTGCGCCGCGAGTGGCTGCAGCAGTGCCTGGCCCAGTGCAACGAACAGGGCCTGGTGCTGGACGGCATCGAGGTGCTCGACGACCACGGCCAGCCCACCGGCCTGGACCTGCTGCCGCGCGCGCAACAGACGGCCGCCAGTGGCCGCGGCCGCTACCTGGTGCCCGGGCTGGCGCTGTTGTGCCTGTTGCTGGCGCTGGCGTTGCCGGCGGTGTGGCTGCACAACCGTGGGCTGGCCGTGGCCGCCATGCATGCCGAGGTCCAGGCCCTGCGCCAGCAGGCCGGCGAGGTGGCGGCGCTGCGCACCTCGCTGGACGCTGCCCAGGGCGCCGCGCAGTTTCTTGGCAAGCGCCGCCAGGCCCAGCCGGGGCGGGCGTTGCTGCTCAGCGAGCTGACCGCATGCCTCCCGTCCGACACCTGGCTGCAGAGCCTGGAGGTGCACGCCGACGGCCAGGTCGACCTGGCCGGCTTCAGCGCCCGCGCCAGTGCCTTGATCGGCCAGATCAAGGGCTGCCCGCACCTGGTGGAGGCCCAGTACCAGGGCGTGATCCAGCCTGACGAGGCCAGCGGCCGCGACCGTTTCTACATGCGCGCCCGGGCGCGCGGGGAGGCCGCCGATGCGCCGCACCCTGACGCCCCGTGAGCGGCGCCTCGGCGCCTGGCTGCTGCTGGCGGCGCTGCTGGCGTTGGTGTATGCGCTGCTGATCTGGCCGCTGTACATCGCCCCCGGGCAAGACCTCGACGCCCAGGCCCAGGCCCTGGCCGAGCAGCGCCAGCGCTACCAGCAACTGCTGGCCCAGCGCCCGGCCCTGGAGCAGGGCTTGCAGGCCGCCCAGGGGGATGACGTCGGCCTGCTGGCCGGCGACGACCCCAGCGCCGTGGCCGCCGACCTGATGCAGAACGTCGCCCAGCGCATCAAGGCGCTGGCCGGCCGCGGCGCCGGCTGCCAGTTGACCCAGCGCATGCCCATCGTCACCCAGGACCAGGCCACGGCGCCGTTTCGCCAGGTGCGCCTGAGCCTGGACCTGGACTGCGGCATCGAACCCTTGACCGCCTTGCTGCAGCAGCTGGAGGCGGCGCAGCCGCTGCTGTTCGTCGACGAGATGAACGTGCACCGCGCCACCAACGCCCCACCCGCCGGTGGCGCCGGGCGGCTGGTGGTGCACCTGCTGGTCAGTGGCTACCTGGCGGCGGCGCCCGCTGGCACGCCTGCCGAGGCACCGGCGCAATGAGGGCCTGGCGCCGGCCGCTGGTGCAGGCGCTGGCCCTGCTGGCGCTGGTGCTGGCGGCCGCCCTGGCGTGGCTGTGGAACGGCGTGGGCAGCCAGCCGCAGTGGCCGGCGACCGAGGTGCGCCAGGCGCCGGTAGCCGCCGCCGATGCCCCGGCCTTGCCTGAGGCGCCCGGTTTGCAGCAGCTGGGCAACACCTGGCAGAGCCCACTGTTCAGCCCCGACCGCGCGCCAGACAAGCCCGTACAAACCGCCCAGGCCGCCCCGGACCTGAATGGCCTGCGCCTGACCGGCGTGGTGATCGACGGCAACGTGCGCCGGGCGCTGTTCAAGCAGGCCGATGGCCGCGACCTGAGCCTGCGCGAGGGGGGCCAGTTGGCCAACGGCTGGCACCTGCTGCACGTCGACGCCCAGGCGGTGCAGCTGGAGCTCGACGGCCAGCGCCGCAGCCTGCAACTGCCGGCGCCGCGCCTGCCAAATATGCCCATGAAGCCGGCGCCGTCGTCCATACTGCCAAACGTGCCCGCGCCTTTGCCGCCTGCCCCCGGGGGTCATTGAATATGCCATCATCCTTGGTTCCGGTCCTGCTCGCCCTGTTCCTGCTGGCTGCCTGTTCCACCGCACCGCACAGCCTGGACAACGACTACAGCCTGGAACGCGAGGCGCTGCGCGGCACCGGCGACCAGCGCGGGCCGGTGCCGCCTAGCCCGCTCCCGCCACCGGTGGCCAACCCGCCGGGCACGGTCAGCGGCGGCCAGCGGCAGATCATCCAGGGCAACCAGCGCTTCGTCCAGGGCCCGGGCAACAGCGTCGGCCTGCCGGTGGCGGCCCCCGGCGCGGCGCGCCAGGGCGACGGCAGCGGCGGGGTGATGTTCAACTTCAACAACCAGTCCATCGTCGCCGTGATCAACACCATCATGGGCGACCTGTTGCAGGAAAACTACAGCATTGCCCAGGGCGTGACCGGCGACGTGTCGTTCTCCACCTCCAAGCCGGTGGACAAGGCGCAATCCATGGCCATCCTGCAGTCGCTGCTGTCCTGGACCAACAACGCCATGATCCGCCAGGGCGACCGCTACCTGATCCTGCCGGCCAGCCAGGCGGTGGCCGGGCAGCTGGTGCCGTCCATGGACCTGCGCCAGCCGGCGGCGGGGCTGTCGGTGCGGCTGTTCCCGCTGCGCTTCATCTCGGCCACCGAGATGCAGAAACTGCTCAAGCCGTTCGCCCGGGAAAACGCCTTCCTGCTGGTGGACCCGGCGCGCAACGTGCTGGGCATGGCCGGCACCAGCGACGAACTGGCCAACTACCAGGCCAGCATCAACACCTTCGACGTCGACTGGCTGCGCGGCATGTCCATCGGCGTGTTCGGCCTGCAACGCGCCACGGTGGCGGAACTGATGCCCGAGCTGCAGAAGGTCTTCGGCCCCGACAGCGGCACGCCCCTGGCGGGCATGCTGCGCTTCATGCCCATCGAGCGCACCAATTCGGTGGTGGCGATTTCCTCGCAGCCGCAGTACCTGCAAGAGGTGGGTGAGTGGATTCGCACCATCGACAACGGCGGCGGCAACGAGCCGCAGCTGTACGTGTACGACGTGCGCAACATGAAGGCCACGGACCTGGCCAAGTACCTGCGGCAGATCTACGGCAGCGGCGCGATCAAGGACGAGGCCGCCGCCGAGGTGGCGCCCGGCCTGACCACTACTACCCTGGGCACGCCTATCGGCAGCAACGGCGGCATGGGCGCCGGCGGGCTCAGCAGCCTGAGCCGCAGCAACGCCATCGGCCAGGGCAGCAACAACCCGATTATCCAGGGCGCCACCAACCAAACCCAGGGCTATGGCCAACAGGCCCAGGGCACGGCCGCCGCCGGCGCTGACGAAGCCGACAGCACCGACACCAGCACCAACGGCCGCAAGAGCCTCGACGACAGCACCCGCATCACCGCCCAGCAAAGCAGCAACCAGTTGCTGATCCGTACGCGCCCCAGCCAGTGGGCCGAGATTGAAAGCGCCATCCGCCGCCTGGACAACCCGCCGATGCAGGTGCAGATCGAGACGCGCATCCTCGAGGTGTCGCTGACCGGCGAGCTGGATCTGGGCGTGCAGTGGTACCTGGGCCGCCTGGCCGGCAATTCCACCACCACTGGCATCGGCAACGTCAGTGGCAGCCAGGGCGCGCTGGGCAGCGGCGGGGCAGGGCTGGGCGCCACCGACGCGCTATTCTACTCGTTCGTTGGCAACAACCTGCAGGTGGCCATCCATGCCCTGGAGTCCAGTGGCAAGACCCAGGTGCTGTCGGCGCCATCGCTGGTGGTGATGAACAACCAGCAGGCGCAGATCCAGGTGGGCGACGACATTCCCATCAGCCAGACCACGGTGAACACCATTGCCTCGGACACCACCCTGAGCAGCGTCGAGTACGTGCAGACCGGGGTGATCCTTGACGTGGTGCCGCGCATCAATCCGGGCGGCCTGGTGTACATGGACATCAAGCAGCAGGTCAGCGACGCCGGCACCACCACCAGCGCCGACGTCAACCCGCGCATCTCCACGCGCTCCATCGCCACCCAGGTGGCAGTGCAGAGCGGCCAGACCGTGTTGCTGGGCGGGTTGATCAAGCAGGACAACGCCGAGACGGTGAACAAGGTGCCGTACCTGGGGTCCATTCCCGGCCTGGGCTGGCTGTTCGGCGCCACCACGCGCAGCAAGGGGCGCACCGAACTGATCGTGCTGATTACCCCCAGGGTGGTGACCAGCAACAGCGAGGCGCGCGAGGTGACGGACGAGTACCAGCGCCAGTTCAAGCTGTTGCAACCGACGCGGTGATGCCCTGGCGTGGGGCGCCCTCGTCGCGGGCGCTCCACCGTGTGGCATTTCTGCCTGCGCGTGCGCCGGGCCATGTGCCCCCCTGGCGCCCCGCGTACACAGGCCCGCGAGGGCTCTGGCACAAGCTTCATGTGCCGTTTGGCAAAGCTGGCAAGCAACCTGCAATATCTGACCAATCGATCAGGTTTGTTATCAAGGTACTTCGCCATGTCCCCAACTTCCCGCCCCCTCGACATCGTCATCATCGGCGCCGGCATCGGTGGCCTGTCCGCCGGCATCGCCCTGCAGCGCGGCGGCCACCGCGTGCGGCTGTTCGACCGGGTGCCGCAGCTGACCCCGGCCGGCGCGGCCATTTCCATCTGGCCCAACGGCGTCAACGTGCTCGCCAAGCTCGGCCTGGACGAGGCGATCAAGGCGGCCAGCGGCGACATGCGCGGCATGAGCTACAGCACCGCGGCAGGCGAGCTGCTGACCCGCTTCAGCCTGGAACCGCTGTATGACACCGTCGGCCAGCGCGCCTGCCCGATCGCCCGCACTGCCTTGCAGGCGATCCTGCTGCAAGCCTGCGGGCCGCAGCACGTGACGCTAGGGGTCAGTTATGAAACGGTCGAGCCGCTGGACGACGGCGTGCGGGTGACCTTCAGCGACGGCCAGCAGATCAAGGCCGACCTGGTGGTGGCGGCCGACGGCACGCACTCGCGCCTGCGCAACCACGTGGTGGGCCGCGAGGTGCAGCGCGAGTACTGTGGCTACGTCAACTGGAACGGCCGCATCGACGCGGCTGCCGACCTGGCGCCTGAAGGCGAGTGGACGCAGTTCGTCGGCGAGCACAAGCGCGTGTCGCTGATGCCCATGGGCAACGGCCAGCTGTATTTCTTCTTCGACGTGCCGTTGCCAGCCGGCACGGCGAACCAGCGCGAGGCCTACCGCGATGACCTGGCCGGCCACTTCAGCAGCTGGGCCGCTCCGGTGCAGCGCTTGATCGAACGCCTGGACCCGGCCATCGTCAGCCGGGTGGAAATCCATGACATGGCGCCCATCAGCAGTTTCGTCAAAGGCCGCGTGGTGCTGCTGGGCGACGCTGCCCACCCCATGGCCCCGGACCTGGGCCAGGGTGGCTGCCAGGCCATGGAGGACGCCTGGGTGCTGGCGCGCTGCCTGGACGGTGACATTGGCCTGGACGCCGCCCTGCAACGCTACGACGCTGCGCGCGCCGAGCGCACCGCGCAGATCATGCAGCGTGCCCGCGCGCGGTCGCAGGTGACCCATGGCGGTGAGCCGCAGGCCACCCAGGCCTGGTACCAGGAACTGGCAGCGGAAACCGGCGAACGGGTGATCGCCGGCCTGGCCAAGACCGCCACGGGCGGCGGCGAATTGCTGATGTAACCCCACACCGATGCGTGCGTAGCCGCTGCCGCAGGCTGCGCTGGCCCTGAGTTACGCAGGAGACCTCCAGTTTGGACGAGGGCCAGCGCAGCCTGTCGGCAGCGGCTACAGTGAAGGGTGTGCCGTGCGTCAGGGGTGTGCCATGAAACGATTGTTGTGTTGCACCTTTTGGGCAGCCTTGGTTCTCGCCCCTGCCATCCAGGCGGCGCAATACACCGACGTCAACCCCACCGCCAGCACCCTGAGCTTCACCTTCAACCAGATGGGCTCGGGGACCTACGGCACCTTCAAGCGTTTCGTCGGCAGCCTGAGCTTCGACACCGAGCACCCCGAGGCTGCGCATTCACGGCTGGTCATCGAGCTGGCCAGCATCGACGCCGGCAGCGACACCGCCAACACCGAACTGCGCAAGCCGGCCTGGTTCGACACCACCGCCAACCCCCAGGCCACCTTCGAATCCACCGCCACCCAGGCCCTGGGCGACAGCCGTTACCAGGTCACTGGCAACCTCACCCTGCGCGGCATCACCCGCCCAGTGACCGTGCCCTTTCACCTGAAGGCCGAAGGCGGCATCGGCATCTTCGAGGGCGAGCTGACTCTCAAGCGCAGCGACTTCAACATCGGCAAGGGCGAATGGGCGGACACGGTCGTCTCGGACGACATCGCCATCAAATTCCGCCTCGTAGCCCCCCAGCTGTGACCGCTGCTTTTGTGGGAGCTGGCTTGCCAGCGAGTTTTCAGGGCCGCAACAGCTCGCTGGCAAGCCAGCTCCCACAATCCGCGTAGCAGCTGCCGAAGGCTGCGTCCAGGCACCCCCGCGATCAATGGGCGTCGGCCGAGGGCTGTTGCGGCGGCTGCACCTTGCGCATCAGCGGCACCAGCGCCGTGGCGACGATGAAGCAGGCCATGATCATCAGGAACGCGTCGGCGTAGGTCAGGGTCTGCGCCTCGCGCCAGGTCAGCGCCCACAGCTGGCGCAGGGCCGTCTGGCTGGCGTCGAGGCTGTTCTGGCCCAGCAGTTGGGCGTTCAGGGTGAGTTGCTCGAGCCAGTTGTTCATGCTTTCGTTGCGGGTGTTGAGGTGCTCGGCCAGGCGCAGGAAGTGCAGGTTGCTGCGGTCGTTGAGCACCGTGGCGCAGGCGGCGATACCGAGGGCGCCGCCCAGGTTGCGCATCAGGTTGAACAGGCCCGAGGCCAGTTTCAGGCGGTCAGGGGCCAAGGAGCCGAGCGTCAGGGTGACCACCGGCGGCACCGCCATCTGTTGGGCAAAGCCGCGGATGGCCTGGGGCAGCAGCAGTTCCTTGGCGCCCCAGTCGTGGGTGATGGGCGAAAAATCCCACATGGACAGGGCGAACAGCGACAGCCCCAGCATCAGTATCCAGCGCAGGTCGATGCGGTTGGCCAGCAACGCGTACACCGGAATCGCCAGCAGCTGGAAGATGCCGGTGGAGAACACCGCCAAGCCGATGTCCAGTGAACCGTAGCCGCGCACCCGGCCCAGGAACAGCGGGGTGAGGTAGATGGTGGCAAAGATACCGATGCCGGTGATGAACGAGAACAGGCAGCCCAGGGCGAAGTTGCGCTCGCCCAGGGCGCGCAGGTCGACGATGGGCTCGCGTATTTCCAGGCAGCGCCAGATGAACAGCGCGCCGCTGACCGCGGCGATCCAGGCGGTGGTGGCGATGGTGCTGTCGCTGAACCAGTTCCAGCGCGGGCCTTCCTCCAGGGTGTATTCCAGGCAGCCGAGGAACACCGCCATCAGCGCCATGCCGATGTAGTCGGCGCCCTTGAGCAGGCTGGGGTTGGGGCGGTCGACCTTGACCAGCATCGGCACGGCGAAGGTCACGAACAGCCCCGGCAGCAGGTTGATGTAGAACAGCCAGTGCCAGGACGAGATGTCGGTGATCCAGCCGCCCACCGCCGGGCCCAGGGTCGGCGCCAGGGAGGCGATGGCGCCGATGGTGGAGGCGGCAATCACCCGCTGCTTGCCGGTGAAATACATGAAGGCGGTGGTGAACACCAGGGGGATCATCGAGCCACCCAAGAAGCCCTGCAGGGCGCGGAAGGCAATCATGCTCTGGATGTTCCAGGCCAGCGCGCACAGCAGGCTGGTCAGGGTGAAGCCGGCCGCCGAGGCGGCGAACAGCCAGCGCGTGCTCATCACCCGTGACAGCCAGCCGGACATGGGGATGACGATGATTTCGGCGATCAGGTAGGCGGTCTGCACCCAGGCGGTGTCGTCGGCGCCGGCAGACAGGCCGCCGCCGATGTCCTTGAGTGAGGCGGAGACGATCTGGATGTCGATCAGGGCGATGAACATGCCGACGCACATGGTGGCGAAGGCGGCGACCTTCTGGCCGGTGCTGAGGGTGGGCAGCGGGCTGTTCATGGCCGGCTGGCCACGGCAACGTCATCGTGGCCGGCGTGCTGCTGGGTGTCGACCCGGGCGGTCACCGACAGGCCGGGGCGCAGGGCGCCGAACTCGGCGTCGCTGCTGTCCAGGCGCACCCGCACCGGCACGCGCTGGACGATCTTGGTGAAGTTGCCGGTGGCGTTCTCCGGCGGCAGCACACTGAACTGCGCGCCCGTGGCCGGCGCCAGGCTGTCGATGTGGCCATGGAACACACGCCCTGGGAGGATATCGGCGCGGATGCTGACGCCCTGGCCCACCTGCATGCGCGCCAGTTGGTCTTCCTTGAAGTTGGCGTCGATCCACAGGCCCTTGGCCGGCACCACCGAAATCAGCTGGCTGCCAGCGGCCGCGTAGGCCCCCACCCGTGCACGGCGGTTGCCGACGTAGCCGTCCACCGGCGCGCGCAGCTCGGTGTAGCCGATGTTCAGCTGCGCCTGGTCGCGCTCGGCCTGGGCCTGCTGCAACGCGGCGCGGGCCTGGCCGCGCTGGCTGTCGATCACGTCCAGTTGGCGGCGCGCGGCTTGCAGGCCGGCCTCGGCGCGGGCACGGTCGGCGCGCGCGGTCTTCCAGGTGGCGTCGGCGCGCTGGGCGCTTTCCACCGACACGGCCTGGCTGCGTACCAGGGTCTGGTAGCGGGCGTGGTCGTCGCCGGCGCGCTGGGCTTCGGCGTCGGCGGCGTCGATCTGCGCGCGGGCCTGGTTGATCACCGCCTGTTGCAGCTGTTCGGTGGCGTCGAGGTTGACCAGCGTTGCCTGCTGCGCGGCCACGGCGCCGTCGGCCTTGGCCAGGGCGGTGCGGTAGTCGCGCACATCGATGCGCGCCAGCAGGTCGCCGGCCTTGACGAACTGGTTGTCCTGCACCGCCACGTCGGTGATGTAGCCGGGCACTTTGGCGCTGATCACGGTCACGTCGGCGCCGACGTAGGCGTCGTCGGTGTCCTCGATGAAGCGGGCGGCCAGCCACCAGTGGCCGGCGTAGGCCAGGGCGCCGAGCACGGCGAGGGTCAGCACGCCCAGGCGCAGGGCTTGCTTGCGACTGGCGCCAGGGGTGGCGGTGAGGGTTTCGGGCGCGGGGGTGACGTGAGCGTCCATGGCGGGCGGCCTCGTGTTTTTCGGGGATGGTGTTTATATTATGGTCATAATATTACACAGTGAATCTAATAATGGAAGGGCGGGGGGAGGTCCGGTTGTCGGCGCGGCGCGGCGCGGCGCGGCCGCGCCCAGGAAACGCCGCGAACTGCGTTTGATCTTGATCCCGTGCGGCCGTTGATCTTGATTGTGTGCCCCGTAAAGCGCCAGGGCCGACTGGAGGCGGCGGCCAAGCGGGCTGAGGCGTAGCCGAAGAAGACGGAACCGGAGGCGCTTCTTTTCCGGGCCGTCGGCCGCTTGGGCGACGCCGGAGGGAGGGGACCCGCAGCGAAGCGTAGGGACCAAGCAGGGGCAAGCCTTTTTTGCTTATTTTTTGTCTGGGCCGGCACACCGGGCGTTTGACAAAAAGTGAGCCGGCGTAAGGCCGGAAAGGTGAAGTGGCATCACCCTGAATGCTGGATATACATAGGGCTTTCGAATCCCGCTTCGGCGATTTCGAACATATCCATTTTCGCGGGGATACCACCGACCGTTTCGCCCTTACGGCGACTCCCTTTTTGGCAGTCGCCCCAAAAAGGAAGCAAAAAGGGCTTGCCCCTGCTTGGGCCCTCCGCTGCGCTACGGGTCCCCTCCTTCCGGCGTCGCCCAGGCGGCAAACGGCCCCCGCTATAGAAGCTGGCGGGTTGCCGTTTCCTTCGGCTACGCCGAAGGGCCCTGCGGGCTGCCGCCTGGTCAACGCCTCCAGTCGGCCCTGGCGCTTTACGGGGCATACAATCAAGATCAAAAGCCAGATCAAGATCACAAGCCAGATCACAAGCAGATCACAAGCGCGTCGTACGCAACGCGCCTGTGTGTGCCGCGCCCGGCGAGGGATGCCGGGCGCGGCTGGGGGCGCTGTTACAGGGGGAGGGGGGCTTTGCTGGATTCGTCGTTGATCAGCAGCATGCTCTGCGGCGAAGACAGCGCCACGCCCATCTCTCGCAGCTGGCCAAGGATGGTAAACAGCAAGTCACTGCGCGCGCCCGACACCGAACGCGGGCTGTTCACGTAGCCGCTGGCGCTGATGATCAGCCCGCTGGCAGTCAGGTCCTTGAACGACACCGACGGCGCCGGCGCATCGAGGATCGACTCATGGGCGTTCAGCGCGTTGAGCAGCAGCTCGCGGATTTTCAGCACGTCGGTGTCCAGCGGCAGGGTCAGGGTGATGCCGACCACGCCCAGGGCGTTGCCCATGGTCACGTTGCGCACGTTCTGGGTGATGAACTGCGAGTTCGGCACGATCACCGTGGAACGGTCGGACATCTGGATTTCCGTGGCGCGCACGTTGATGCGACGAATGTCGCCCTCAACGCCGGCCAGGCTGACCCAGTCGCCTACCTTCACCGGGCGCTCGGTGAGCAGGATCAGGCCGGAGATGAAGTTCTGCACAATCGCCTGCAGGCCGAAACCGATACCTACCGACAGGGCACTGACCACCCACGTGAGGTTGGTGAGGCTGATACTCAGGGTGGACATCACCATGATCGCCAGCAGCACGTAGCCGATGTAGCCCACCAGGGTCACCAGGGAGGCGCGCATGCCGGCGTCCATGGTGGTTTCCGGCAGCAGGCGCTCGGTGAGCCAGGCCTTGAGGATGCGAATGCCCAGCAGGCCGCCGACCAGCAGGGCCAGGGCCAGCAGGATGTCGCCGGGCAGCACTTTCAGGCCGCCCAGGGGCTTGTCGCCCAGGTCCAGCAGGGTGAAGCTCTCGAGGATCTCGGCAGGGCTGGAGCCCGAGGGCATGAACGCCAGCAGCATGCCGGAGAACAGCAGCAGGGTGCGGCCCACGCCGGCCAGCAGGGTGCTGACCTGGGCCTGGTGGCGTTGCGACAGGCCCAGCGCCGAGGCCAGGGCCAGGCCGCCGGGTTCCTTGGGAGACAGCAGGGTTTCGCAGAGGTCGCCGAAGAAGGCGATCAGCAGGTAGGCGCTGGTTGCCACCACGCTGATCCACAGCATCTTCACGGTGAGGAAGTAGGCCAGGGTCAGGTAGCCGGTCACCAGGGCCAGCAGGATTATGCCTACCCAGGTGCCGAGCAGCAGCGGCAGCAGCGCCGGGAAGCCGGTGGGGCGTTCCACCTCGAACTGGTGGTGGCTGCGGTGGTAGCGCACCAGCGCCCAGAAGGCGATCAGCGAGACTACCAGGGCGGTCAGGCCGTTGACGGCCACGGTCAGGGCCAGGCTGCTGGCGATGACGCTGTTGATGCGTTCCTGGGTGCCGATCAGCATCAGCGCCAGGGCCAGCAGTTTCGGGAACGGGCCCAGGGCGCTGGCGATTTCATCGGCGATGTTGGGCAGGCGCCATGAAGGCCGGCGCAGCATCAGCATGGCGCGGCCCAGGCCGACGATGAAGGCGCAGAAGATCGCCAGGGTCATCATCTGGTCCAGCAGGTTGACCACGTTGGCGCTGAGGTCGGCGTTGCCGGTGATGCCCCAGTGCAGCACCTGCGCCGAGACGCCGATGGTCAGCACGGTGGTCAGCCCCACGCTCAGCGCCAGGGCGCTGCGGCGCAGGCGGCCTTCGGGCAGGAAGCGGGTCATCGACCAGGCCAGCAGGCGCTCCAGCAGGCGGCGGCCGCTGGTCCAGATCAGCACGGCCACGACCAGTGCGCCGAGGAAGAACCAGCGCGCCTGCGGTGCCATGACCGCGGCGCTGCCGCTGCCCACGTCCTGGGCCAGGCTGCTCAGGCGGCGCACGTCGTCGTCGGTGGGGCGGATCAGATTAGACCAGAAGGTCGGGCTCAGCGGGCTGGCCGAACGGGCGCTGATCTGCGAGTTGAACAGGCCGCGGCGCAGGTTGACGATCTGCGTGGCCAGGTCACGGGCCGACTGGCTCAGGGCCGTCAGCTGTTTCTCGTCGTCCACCAGCGCGTTGCGCTTGCCGGTCAGGGCCTGGCGCTGGGCGGTAAGGGTGGGCGCCTCGTCGGGCACCAGTGGGCCGATGACCTTGAGCTGGTCGTCCAGGTGCTCGATGCTGACCGAGCGCTGGGTGTTGAGGTCGTCCGCCTGCTTCTGCACCTGCAGCGCCGCTTGGCGCAGGGTGGACAGCTGGTCGTCGTTGGCGCTGCCGGTGACCCGCTGGCGAATCAGGTCGAGCTGGTCGTTGAGGGTTTCCAGGGTGGCGCCGTCGGCCAGCGTCGGCAGGGCGGTTGCGGTCTGTGACGGGGCAGCACTGGACTGCGCAAAGGCTGGCAAGGTGGTACAAAGCAGTAGCAGGGTGAGCACCCCGGCGTACCAACGGTTCAGCTTGGCTTGCTGCATTCTCGGTTCTCTTTGTGCGGTGAGCGTGTAAACCGCAGAAGAGTAACAGAAAATTACCGCCCGCCCGGTGAAGGCCGCCGGGCGGGCCTGGCCCTGTTCAGCCATTGAGCATGCGCGCGATGCCGAAGGTCATGGCGCTGGCCAGTGCGGTGAGGGTGAAGGCGGTGGCCACCAGCCACTTGATCAGCGTCGACTCCATGCCCGCGAGGTCGGCCTTGGTGGCGCCATGTTTTTCGATCGAGTCGGCCTTGCCTTCCACGCGGGTGAGCTTGTCGCGAATCTCGGGCAAGGTGTGCTCCAGTTGTTCGATGCGCTTTTCCATGCCGTTTCCTCCCGACGGGTTGGAACCTGGGCGGCAGTTGCCCCGGTTGGGTTCACTACGCTTGAGCACGGCGGCTGAAGGCGTCTTGAAATGCCGTTTGCAGTCGATGCTTCCGTTCATGGTGATTCATCCTCTTCCAGCGCAGCCCAGGTGCCGAAGGTTGGGTGCAGGTGACAGGAAAAGCTTACGGGGGCAACCAGGCCCTCACAAGCTGGCCGGGAAGAATCAGAAGCGTCCTACGGTGGGTCCTACGGCAGCAGGGCGGGCGGCCCGTAGCCGCTGCCGCCAGGCTGCGCTGGTCCGTACATACGCTGGAGATCCTCAGCGTGGCTCATGGCCAGCGCAGCCTTCGGCAGCGGCTACGGCGGCTTCATAAGCTGGCGCCATTCCTCAACGCAAGCCCTTTCAGTAACGCATCCGTCAGCGCTTTTGCGCTGTCTATGCAGTGAATGGTCGCGCCCAGAAGCCCCCGCTGCGGTAGTTCACAGTCGGAGAGTTCATACGTCGTCTGCCCGGCGTACTTGAGTAGTTGCGAAATATTGATCAGGGCATCTTCCAGCACGATGCCTCCGTTCACCGCGAACAGTGGCTGCTGATTGGCGTCGCATTCGCCGAAAGAGTGGGGGGCTGTGTCGAGATCGTCGTTCATGAGTCATTCCTGTGCAAACCAGCATGGAGGCCGCACCTTTCGCTACCAAACGAAGGGTGGCGGCCGTACGCAGGTTGGTAGACCGGTGCACAGGACCCGGCGCACACGAATGTGCCCTACGCACGGCCACCGTCAAACGGCGCAATGCGCATGTGCATGCTGGGCTACCAAACCCGGTCGCCGATAGTGGCAACGGCGGGCAGGTTAGAGCATGCACATGGGGTTGGGGAGCTTACACGGCGAAAACAGAATCGTCCTACAGGAAATGCGAAACTGCCTTTGTCAGACCATCCAGCAATGTCCTGTTGGTCCGGGGCGGCTCAAAACGCCCGCAACATCACGTTCAACGCTTCGAAATAAGCCCCTGGCACAACGCGTTCAGCCTCGTCGGGCAGTCGCGCCAGCAGGGCGGTTGCGCGGGCATGAACCTCGTTGCCGGCGGGCGTGGGGCTGAGTTTTATCCGGCGCCGGTCGGGTTGGTGGTGCAGGCGCTCGAGCCATTGCTTGCGTTCCAGCTGGTCGACCAGGGTGGTCACGCCCGACAGCGAGATGCCCAGCTGCTGGCTCAGGTGCATCGACACGCTGGTCTTGTGCTGCACCAGCTGGTCGAGCAGGGTGAACTGCGAAAGGGTCAGCCCCAGGGGGGCCAGGCATTGGCTCAGCGTGCGCTCAAGCGTGCCACGCGCTTGGGTCATGAGCCGGTAGGAATCCAGGTACGCTAATGTCATGCAGGTAACGCCAGTGGTTCGGGACGGGAAAACTTGCCGCGGCAGGGTACGACGACTGGCACTGGAAATTAACGAGGGATCGCTCAAAGCAGCGTTGCGGGGGGCGCAATGATCAAGGGGGGCAGGACGCGGCCTGCGGCCGCTGCTACAGGGATTGCGTAGCAGCTGCCGCAGGCTGCGTCCGCTGCACGCGGGTGTCAGGTGCAGGACGCGGCCGGCGGCCGCTGCTACGGGGTTACATCAGGCGGGCTTGCGGGTGTACCAGCCGTAGCCGGCGATGGCGGCGTAGCACACCGCCGGTACCGCGAGGGAGAACGACAGGGTGCTGAAGTCGGCCACAAGGCCGGTCAGCGGCGGGACGATGGCGCCGCCGACGATGGCGCAGCAGATCAGCCCCGAACCTTCGGCGGAACGCGCACCCAGGTTGGCGCAGGCAAGCGCGAACAGGGTTGGGAACATCACCGAGTTGAACAGGCCCACCGCCAGGATCGACCAGCCGGCCACGGCGCCGTGGCTGTTGGCCGCCAGCAGGATCAGGCTGATGGAGCAGGCGGCGGCGCAGGCCAGCACCTTGCCCGGGGCGAAGCGGCGCAGCAGCGCGGCGCCGATAAAGCGGCCGACCATGGCGCCACCCCAGTAGTAGGCCACGTGCTTGCCCGCCAGTTCAGCGTTGAAGCCGAAGGTGTTGTCCTGCATCAGGAAGTTGGTCAGCAGGCTGCCGATGGCCACTTCCGCGCCCACGTAGAAGAACAGGCTGGCGGCGCCGAACGCGAAGCGCGGGCGCTTGAGCAGGCTCAGGGCTGCCAGTGGGTTGGTGGCTTCGGGGTTGATGGTCGGCGGCAGCTGCTTGCGCTGCTGCCAGACGATCAGCGCCACGGCCACCAGCGCCAGGGCGATGCCCAGGTAGGTGTGGCTGATGACCTGGGCTTCTTCGGCCAGGAAGGCGATCAGCGCCTGGGGCGACAGGCTGGCCGGGTCGACGGCGTTCAGCGTGCCCAGGATCAGGATGGCGCCCAGGTACGGGGCCACGGTGGTGCCCAGCGAGTTGAAGGCGTGGGCGAAGGTGACGCGGCTGCTGGCGGTGTCGGTCGGGCCCAGCAGGTTGATCAGCGGGTTGGCCACCACTTGCACGATGGTCACGCCGATGGCCAGCACGAACAGCGCACCCAGGAACGCGCCGAACACGCCCACCAGGGCGGCGGGGATGAACATCAGGCAGCCGGCCGCCATGGTCAGCAGGCCGATGACTGCGGCGCGCATGTAGCCCACCCGCGCCAGCAGCAGGCCGGCCGGAATCGAGGCAATCACGTAGGCCAGGAAGAACGAAGACTGCACCAGCATGGCCTGGGCGTAGGTCAGGCTGAACAGGCTCTTGAGTTTCGGGATCAGCACGTCATTGAGGCTGGTGATGCTGCCGAAAATGAAAAACAGCGAGAAAACGAAAAAACTCAGGCGCTGGACGTTGCCGGTGGCAAGGGAGTTCAGCTCTGGTTTGGCAGTGGCAGTGCCGGTCATGAAATGGCTCTCGGTCTTATTTATGCTTGGAGGAATGGAAGTACGCCGGAGCGACGTTGCAGGGGAAGGTCATGGTGAATCAGCCAGTGTAGGGGCCGCGGATAATACTATTGTGGTGTCGAAATTCAACCGAATGGTCATGAAAACAGGCACTTGCGTGCAAAGAAGGAAGGCGGGCGCAGCGCCGTAGCCGCTGCCGAAGGCTGCGCTGGCCCGGATAAACGATGGATTTCTTCAGCGCAACCAGTTGGTCTTTGCCAGGTTTACCAATTCCTTGGCCCGCCCATCCAGCACCGCGCGCAGCATGAACAGACCGAACCCCTTGACGTTGGCGGCGGTGATTTCGGGTGGGATGATCAGCTCCTGGCGCTCGCTGACCACGTCCACCAACACCGGCCCGTCATGGGCGAAAGCATTGGCCAGGGCGCCTTCCAGGTCCTGTGGCCGTTCCACGCGGATGCCCTTGATGCCCATGCTTTGGGCAAAGGCGGCGAAGTCGGGGTTCTTCAGTTCACAGCCCACGTCCGGCAGACCGCTGGCCTTCATCTCCATCTCGACGAAGCCCAGGGTGCCGTTGTTGAGCACGATCACCTTCACCGGCAGGTTGGCTTGGCTGAGGGTGAGGAAGTCGCCCATCATCATGCTGAAACCGCCGTCGCCGGACATCGACACCACCTGGCGCCCCGGGTAGGTGGCCTGGGCGCCGATGGCCTGAAGCATGGCGTTGGCCATGGAACCGTGGTTGAACGAGCCGACCAGGCGGCGCTTGCCGTTCATTTTCAGGTAGCGCGCGGCCCAGGCAGTGGGGGTGCCCACGTCGCAGGTGAAGATGGCGTCCTCGGCGGCCATTTCGCTGACCAGGCGGCTGAGGTATTGCGGGTGAATGGTGCTGCTGCCGGGGCCGCTTTCGGCCAGGCCGTCGAGCTCCTTGCGGGCCTTGGCGTAGTCGGCCAGGGCCTGGTCCAGGTGCGCCGAGTCGGTGCGTTCGGGCAGGCGCGGCAGTAGCTGCTGCAAGGTGTGCTTGACGTCGCCGATCATGCCCAGGGCCAGCGGGCAGCGGTTGCCCAGGGCTTCGGGCTGCAGGTCGATCTGGGCGATGCGCGCGTGCTCGGGGAAGAACTGCCGGTAGGGGAAGTTGCTGCCCAGGATCAGCAGGGTGTCGCAGGCCTTCATGGCCTTGAAGCCTGACGCGAAGCCGATCAGCCCGGTCATGCCCACGTCATAAGGATTGTCATATTCCAGGTGCTCCTTGCCGCGCAGCGCGTGCACGATGGGCGCCTTCAGCTGGCGGGCCAGGGCCACCACTTCGGCGTGGGCGCCGGCGCAACCGGCGCCGCACAGCAGGGTGATGCGCTGGCCCGATTGCAGTAAATGGACCAGTTGGTCTATTTCCGCTGCCTGGGGCACTACCACGGGCGGCTTGGGCGCCAGCCACTGGCTTACCGGCGCGTCCAGTGCGGCCAGGGCCACATCGCCGGGGATCACCACCACCGCTACGCCACGACGGCTGACCGCTACGCGCATGGCCCGCTCCATGATCTGCGGCAGTTGCTCGGGGCGCGATACCAGCTCCACGTAATGGCTGCAGTCCTTGAACAGGCTTTCGGGATGGGTGGCCTGGAAGTAGTCGATGCCGATTTCGCTGCTGGGGATGTGCGCGGCAATGGCCAGCACCGGCACGCCGCTGCGGTGGCAGTCGAACAGGCCGTTGATCAGGTGCAGGTTGCCCGGGCCGCAACTGCCGGCGCACACCGCCAGCTCGCCGGTCAGGTGCGCCTCGGCACCGGCGGCGAACGCGCCGGCCTCCTCGTTGCGCATGTGCACCCAGTCCAGCCCGCCCAGGCGCCGCAGGGCGTCGGTGAAGCCGTTGAGCGAATCGCCCACCACGCCGTAGACGCGCTGGACGCCGGCTTGCTTGAGGGTGTTGACCATGTAATCGGCTGCGGTGGGCATGCTGCGCACTCCTGGATTCAAGTAGGTTCCTGAGTCTGAGTGCGCAGCGCCGCGGGTGTTCCGGGGCAATTATTAAGAAATTGCCATGAAGCGGGTTCAGGGCGCGACGTCGGCCTTGAACCATTTCTGCGAGAGTTTCTGCACCGTGCCGTCGGCCAGGGCTTCTGTCAGCGCCGCATCCAGGCGCGCCTTCAGGTCGCCGTCGCTCTTGCGGAAGGCCAGCGCCTCACCGGGCCCCCAGATGGCGCCGCCGATCTTCGGGCCAACCATGTGCACCGCTTGGTTGTCGGGGTTCTGCAGCGCCGAGGCGAAGAAGGTCACGTCATCGAAGGCGAAGTCGATGCGCCCGGCGTTGAGGTCCATCATGTGCTCGCCGGACTTCTTGTAGACGCGCACGGTGGCGACGTCGGCGAAGTTCTTCTCGATGAAATCGGTGTAGGCGGTGCCTGACTGGATGCCGATGGTCTTGCCTTTCACCAGGGCTTTCAGCGCCTCGATGGTCGGCCGGTCGTGGGCGGCGTCACCGTCCAGCTTGACCACGGTGTCGCTGGGGGCGCTGGCGATCAGCGCCGGGGTGGCGCTGACGAACACGCCCTGGGTGGCGGCGTAGGGGCGGGAGAAGTCGACGATGGCCTGGCGCTCCGGGGTGATGACGATGGCGTCCATCAGCATGTCGAACTTGCCGGTGTTGAGGCCGGCGATCATGCCGTCCCAGTCCTGGGCCTGCAGTTTGCAGTCCAGCTGCACGCGGGCGCAGAGGTTGCTCAGCAGCTCGGGTTCGAAGCCGGCAATTTCGCCGCTGGGCAGGGTGGTGTTCCAGGGCTCGTAGGCGCCCTCGGTGGCGACGCGCACCTGGATCCATTCCTTGGCGTTGGCCATGGCCGTGGTTAGCAGGGCGCTGCCGAGCAGGCAGCAGGTGACAAGGGTACGGGTGTTACGGCTGATCGCGTTCATGTGTTTCCCCAGAAGTTCGAGTGGTTCGGCAGGGGCAAAAGGTGCTGACGCTGTTGTTATTGTGCTAACGCGCTGGGCTCAGGCGGTGCGGCCGTAGAAGCCCAGTTGTTCCTCGGGGCTGAACAGCACGCCGGGGGTTTCGTAATAGGAGAACACCGCCACCATGCGCTCGCGGTCGCCGCCCACCGGGGTCACGCGGTGCGCGGTGTGCTTGCCGCGGAACACGTTGAGGGTGCCGGCCTGCAGGGCCAGGGTCTGCACTTGCGGGTCGCGGCCTTCCAGCAGTTCGGCGACGCCGGCGTAGTTGGGGTCATCGGCGCTGCGCAGGTCGGTGCGGTACTGGAACTCGCCGCCTTCGGCGGGCGATTGCAGCATCAGCGTGGTGGTGAATTCGGAGCGGTCGAAATGCCAGTTCAGGGTTTCGCCATGGCGGTAGCTCATCACGTTGACCCGGGCCAGCGGGTCGGCCATCAGGTACAGGTGGGGCTTGTCCATCACTGCCGCCAGGAAAGCTACCAGTGGTGCGTACTCGTACACTTCGCTGACCAGGCTGTCGCGCAGCTGGTCGGCGCACAGGGTGTGGCTGACGGTTTCCACCTGGCGCAGGGCCGGGTGGTCGGCGGGCAGGCCATCGATGCTCGGCTTGAAGTAGATGTTGTGGGTGCGGCTGTGGGTGTGGGATTCACGGTCCATCACCGGCTGGATCTGCTGGGCGGCATCGCGCACCGCGTCGCTGCGAATGAAGCCTTCCAGGCTGAACATGCCGTGCTGCTGCAACTGCGCGCGGGACTCGTTGACCAGTTTGTGCCAGGCGTCGCTGCCGGGCTGGTGCAGGGGGTAGCGCTGAAGATCAATGATGCTGCTCATGATGGACCTCGCGTTTGACGATGGAGCCACCGTAACCCGAGAAAAACTTAGCAACAACGGCAGAAATTGTTAGGCTTCCCGCAGAAAAACTGGAGGGAAAGCCCCATGCGCCTGCCACCGCTGAATGCCCTGCGTACCTTTGAAGTGGCTGCCCGGCTGGGCAGCTTTGTGCTGGCTGGCAGCGAGCTGGGGGTGTCGGCGGCGGCCGTGAGCCTGCAGGTCCGCCACCTGGAGGATTACTTCGGCAAGAAGCTGTTCACCCGCAGCGGCAACCGCCTGGCGCTGACCGATGCCGGCCTTGCGGTGTACCCGCAGACCGCCCGGGCCCTGGGCGAAATCGCCAGCATGACCCTGCGCACCCTGGAGGGCGAGGTGCGCACGCGGTTGATTGTCAGCGTGCCGTTTTCCCTCGCCGAGGGTTGGCTGGCCCCGCGCCTGGCGCGGCTGCTGGAGGTGTACCCGCAGCTGTCGGTGGACGTGCGCGTGGAGGACGACCCGGTGGACCTGGCCCGGCATGACGTGGATATTCGCGTCAGCTACGGCGACTACCATTATCCGGCGTGCAAGGCGGTACCGTTGTTTCACGACCAGGTGGTGCCGGTGTGCACGCCAGAGCTGTGGTACCGCCACGGCAACCCGCAGTTCGACCTGGGTCAGTTGCCCCCCAGCCTGTTCATCCACACCCAGTGGGGCGCCAATTACGCCTCGCACCCTACGTGGAGCGACTGGTTCGCAGCGCGGCAGGTGCAGCACTCGCCAGACCCGGCGCTGGGGCGGCGGTCGGGGCTGTCGAGCCTGTCGGTGACCCTGGCGCGGCTGGGCATAGGCATTGCGCTGGGGCAGCAGGCCCTGGCCGCGCCGGACCTGGAGGCGGGGCGGTTGATTGCCCTGTCCACGGCGTCGTTGCAGTTGGGGCACCCGTATTGCGCGTTCGTGCCCGGCGGCAAGGAGCAGCGCGCCGACGTCGAACGCATGCTGGCCCTGCTCAAACACCCCCTGTAGCAGCTGCCGCAGGCGGCGTCCTCACCACGGGGCGTGTCAGGTCCAACGCGTCGCCGATGGCGCGGCCTGCGGCCGCTGCTACGGGGCGGCGGCGAAGGCGGTGGCGGCCAACGACTCGCGGGTGATTTCCTTGATCGACTTCGCGCCGGTCAGCACCATGGCTACGCGCATTTCCTTTTCGATCAGGTCGAGCAGGTTGCTCACGCCGGCACCGCCGGCGACGGCCAGCGCATAGATGAACGCGCGGCCCAGCAACACCGTGTCGGCCCCCAGGGCAATCATCCGCACGATGTCCAGCCCGTTGCGCACCCCCGAGTCCGCCAGTATCGCCAGCTCGCCCTTCACCGCATCGGCAATCGCCGGCAGCGCGCGGGCGCTGGACAGCACACCGTCCAGTTGGCGACCGCCGTGGTTGGACACCACGATGCCATCGGCGCCGAACGTCACCGCGTCGCGGGCGTCCTGGGGGTCGAGGATGCCCTTGATCACCATCGGCCCCTGCCAGTAGTCACGAATCCACTCCAGGTCCTTCCAGGAAATCGACGGGTCGAAGTTGCTGCCCAGCCAGCCGATGTAGTCGGCAAGGCCGGTGGGGTGGCCGCGGTAGGTGGAGATATTGCCCAGGTCGTGGGGCCGGCCCAGCAAGCCCACGTCCCAGGCCCAGGCCGGGTGGGTGACCGCCTGCAGCATGCGCCGCAGCGGCGCGTTGGGGCCGCTCATGCCCGAGTGCGCGTCGCGATACCGCGCGCCGGGCACCGGCATGTCGACGGTGAACACCAGCGTGGTAACCCCCGCGGCCCGGGCGCGCTCCAGGGCATTCTTCATGAAGCCGCGGTCCTTGAGCACGTACAGCTGGAACCACATGGGCCGCTTGATGGCCGGCGCCACTTCTTCGATGGGGCACACCGACACCGTCGACAGCGTGAACGGAATGCCCTTGGCATCGGCCGCCTTCGCCGCCTGCACCTCACCGCGCCGGGCGAACATGCCGCACAGGCCGATGGGCGCCAGCGCCGCTGGCAGGCTCAAGGTCTCGCCGAACAACTGGGTCTCCAGGCTCAGCTCGGCCATATTGCGCAGCACCCGCTGGCGCAGGGCGATGTCGGCCAGGTCGTCGACGTTGCGCCGCAGGGTATGCTCGGCGTAGGCGCCGCCGTCGAGGTAATGGAACAGGAAAGGCGGCAGTTTGGCTTGCGCCGCAGCGCGGTAGTCGGTGGCAGCCGAAATAATCATGAGCGAAGGGGTTCTCCTTGAGGGCGCAATGCGCAGGCCATGCACGTCGCACCACTGTAGCAGCAACTGTCTTTGTGGGAGCTGGCTTGCCAGCGAGTTTTCAAGGCCTCAACAGCTCGCTGGCAAGCCAGCTCCCACAGTCCGTAGCAGCAACGCCTTGAAACCGCGTCGTCTGCATCGCGACCATGTACACGCGTTCCCGTAGCAGCGGCCGCAGGCCGCGTCATGGCAACACCGCAGGGCCCCGGACGCCGCCTGGCGGCAGCTGCTACGGGATTCATAAGCGGGGGCTTATCAATGATGCACCCTTTAGTGAATGGATTGCCCATTCATTTGCGTTCATCGTGCAGGCTTGTCCGATTACGCGAAGTTCTTATGCCCACGCACGCCCTCCACACACCGCAAGTTGCCAAGGCCTTTTCCTGCTACATCTTCGATGCCCAGGGCAGGGTACTGATTACCCGCCGCGCGTTGGGCAAGCGCGTGTGGCCGGGGGTGTGGAGCAACTCGCTGCATGGCCACGCCCAGCCAGGCGAGGCGCTGGACCAGGCGCTGCTGCGCAGGTCGGCCTGCGAGCTGGGCATTGCCGTGGAGCAGGTGGAGCTGTTGATGGACGACTTCAGCCAGCCGGCGGACCCTGCATGCGCAGGCGTCGAGGTGTTCCGTGCGGTGACCCGCGATGCACCGCTGCCAGCGCCTGACGAGGTCATGGAGTGGCAATGGGTGAAGGCCGAGACCGTGCTCAGCAGCGCCAGCGCCACGCCGTTCCTGTACAGCCCGTGGATGGTTGCGCAGCTGGAAGCCATTCTGGTGCGGGGCCTGTACCTGCGCTGGCGCGGCAACGCCATCAAGCGCAGCAACGGCCGCTTTCCGTACCGCTGGTAGGCCGCTCAGCGCTCGATGTAACGGCGCTGGATGCGCGCCAGCTCGCCCGACTGCCGCAGCTGTTCCAGGGCACGGCCCCACGCCGCCACCAGCCTGTCATCCGAGTCCTGGCTGAAGGCGATGTAGAGTGATGAGCGATACAGCTCCACGGGAATCTGCCGCAAGGTGCCCGGGGCAATGTGCAGCACCTGGCTGTAGTAGGCGACGCCCGCCGCGGTGTCGCCGATGATGATGCCAGTGCGGCCGGCCAGAAGCATGCGGTACAGCTGCAGGTTACTGGCGGCGCTCTTGTCGAGGTTGCCGAAACCCTGCGCCTCCAGCTGTTCAGGCACCAGCCCGGCCTGCCGGGTGGTGATCTGCGGGGCGTGCAGCAGCTGCTCGCGGGAGTCGAGTTGCTGGGGCGCGCTGGCCAGCTGGTAGGGGTAGATCGACTCTTCGACGATAGGCCCGACCCATTTGTACAGCGGCTCGCGCGCGGCAGTGCGGAACAGCGAAAACATGATGGTCCGGGGGCGGGTCTGCAGGGCATGGGTGCTGCGCATGCTGGGCAGCAGCTGCACCTGGAAGTCATCCCCGGTCAGCGCCATGATCGCCCTGACCACATCGGTGGTCATGCCGGTGAGCTGATTGTTTTCAAGGTAGTTGTACGGGGCCCACTCTTCGGTGACCACCCGGTAAGGCTCGGCGGCGGCGACCTTGCCAAGTGGGCCCAGCAACAGACAGAGCAACGCGGTGATGAGTGTCGTCGATTTCACGTGTCCTGCCCGGTCGGCTGTACGGGGGAAGCAGCCCCAGTATAGACCGAGGCGCCCCGGTAACCGCTAGGGGTTCACAAACTGCTGGTAGTTGGCCTTGGTAATCAGCTGGTAGGGGATGGTCAGCTCCGCCTGGTAGGGTTCCTTGCGCACCATCTTCAGCGCCAGGTCGATGGAACCGTAGGCCTGGCCCTTGTTGTCCTGGTACACGGTCACGCTCAGGTCGTCCTTCTTGATGGCTTCAAGGCCCGCCGGGCCGCCGTCGCTGCCGCCCACCAGGATGTCCTTGCCCGGCTGCAGGCCGGCCTGGCGGATGGCCATGGCGGCGCCGATGGCCATCTCGTCGGCGTTGGCGGCCACGGCGTCGATCTGCTTGCCCGAGACGATCCAGTTGTTCATCAGGTCCATGGCCTTGCTGCGCTGCCAGTCGGCGGTCTGCTCTTCCACCACGTGAATATTGGGGTAGTCCTTGAGCACGCTTTTCACCCCGCGGGTGCGGTTGTGGGTGGCGTCGTTGGACAACAGCCCGAGCATGATCGCCAGGTTGCCCTTGCCGCCCATCTTGTCGGCCAGGAAGCGCATCTGCATTTCCCCGGCCTTGACCTCGTCCGAGCCCACGTAGCCCACGCCCGCCGGTAGCTGCGGGGTTTCCGGGCGACGGTTGACGTACACCAGCGGGATATGGGCCTTTTGCGCGTCTTCGGTGATTTTCGCGGTGGCGGCGGTGTCCACCGGGTTGACGATGATGGCGTCCATGCCCTGGGCGGTGAAGCTCAGCACCTGGTTGAGCTGGCGCACCACATCGCCCTGGGCGTCTTCGAACTGCAGGGTCACGCCCTGCAGTTGTTTGCCGTGGGCGGCCATGTAGTCGCGCATCTGCGCCAGGAACACATCGTCGACCTGGGCGATGCTGATGCCGATGCGCACATCGGCCATGGCCAGGGGGGACAGCAGGGCACTGAACAGCACGGCGAGCATTTGTTTTTTCATGGGTAGATCCGCTTTGTCGTTATTGTTGGAAGGATGTTCAGGCCCGGCGTTTGTCGCGCAACTGCTGCACGCGCTCGGTAAAAGTGGCCACGCTGCAGCCTTCGGCCAGCGCCGCCAGCATCAGCTGTTGCCCGGTCTGCGGGGCCAGGCCGTGCAGGGGCGGGTCGGTGTCGAGGTTGGTGGGGAACGAATAGCCGTCCGCAGTGCAGGCCACCACCGCCGCCACCTGCTCGGCGCTCAGCACCTGGTCGCGCACCTGCTCGAGCAGGCAGGGGTACAGCGCCAGCATCATGCGTTCGCGGTCCAGGGCCTCCATGGGCTTGCCGAACGCCGAGGAAATCTGCAGCAGGTTGGCCATGCGCTGGCGGTCGGCGGTGCGGTTGGTGCCGGCCGCGTGGAACAGCGCCGGGTTGAAGAACAGCAGGTCGCCCTTGTTCAGCGGCAGCTGCACCGCGTGGGCCTGGAAGTACTCGATAAACTCCGGGCGGCGCCAGGCCAGGTAGCCCAGCGGGTACTGCTGGGAAAACGGCAGCAGCAGGGTCGGCCCGGTGTCCAGCGGCATGTCCGAATGGGCGATGGCGCCTTGCAACGTCAGGTACTGGGACAGCACGTGCAACGGCAGCGGGAAGCGCTCCACCACCTCGGGCACCTGGAAACCCAGGTGGTAGTCGCGGTGCGGCTGCTGCGCCTGGCCGCCGGGGTGCACTACGTTGACTTGGGCGGTGACCTGGAAGTCCGGGCCCAGCCAGGCCTCGGCGATCAGCCCCAGCAGCGGGTTGGCGTAGTACTCGATGAACGAGGCCGGCGAGTGCAGCGCGGCCTTCTGCAAGGCGTTCCAGATGCGCCCGTTGCTGCCGGCCTTGGCGAAATGGTCGGCTGCCACGCCCTGGGCCGCTTCCTGGGCGAAGATGGCGTCGAACACCTGGCTGTGGCGGTCCACCACTGCCAGGTCGGTGTAGGCCTGGCGCACCACCATCACCCCGGGGCCCTGGCTGAACAGCCGGTGCAGCTCGTCGAGCACCGCGCCGCGCTCGGCGTCGCGCAGGGTGTGTGCCTGGTAGATGGGCACGTTGGCCTGCACCTCCGAGCAGAGCGGGTAGTGCCGGGGCAGCGCCTGCTGCTCGCACAGGCGGCTGAAGTCCTGCAGCTGCACGGCGTCGCTGCGCACGAAAACCGATGGGCTGTTCATCAGGCGCCCTCCGGCAAGGTCAACGGGCCGCTGGGGCGCGGCGCAGTGTCGTCGCCGCAGCCGACCACGCCTTGCTCAAGGTCGAGCACGGTGCCGGTCATCATCCCCGACTCGGCAGACAGCAGGTAGGCCACGCTGCGCGCCACTTCTTCAGGCTTGAGCAGCCGGCCAAACGGCAGCCCTTGCTCGGCCCGTTCCAGCCAGCCGTCCTGGGCGCCGTGGTAGCGGCGCTGAATCTCGTCTTCGTGGGGCGTGTCCATCCAGCCGATGTTCAGGCCGTTGACGCGGATGCGATTGCGCAGGGTGCTGAAGGCGACGTTCTTGGTCAGCACCGCCAGCGCGCCCTTGGAGGTGGAGTAGGGGCACAGGTACGCCGGGCCGCCGTGGCCGACGATGCTCTGGATGTTGACGATGGCGCCCGCCACGCCCTGGCTGATCATCAGCTTGATGGCTTCCTGCATGAGGAAGAATGGCGCGCGCACGTTCACCGCGAACAACCGGTCGAACAGCTCGGGCGAGGTGTCAAGGATGGTGCCGCGGTCGGACATGCCCGCGCAGTTGACCAGCCCGTGCAGGGTGCCGAAGTGGGTGCGGGCTGCCTGGATGATGGCGCGGCAGTCTTCCACGCGTTCGAGGTCGGCCTGCACGAAGTGCGCCTGGCAATCGAGCCGGGCGAGTGCCTGCACCTGGGCCTGGCCCTCGGCCTGGCGGCGGCCGCAGATGATCAGGCCGGCGGCGCCACGCTGGGCGAGGGTGTGCGCCACGGCCGCGCCCAGGCCCTGGGTGCTGCCGGTGACGACGAAATACTGGCCGTGGAAGGGGCGGTTGAGGTCAGCTGCTGCCATGGGTTTGCTCCTGGTTTTTTGTTGTTGTGCTGCCCTGGCTCGACGCCTGGCGAAACTGAGACTAGCATTGCACTGACCTCGTCAAAGCCCAAAAAGACCTCAGAAAAACCTCACGCCCATGACCCTTCTCGAACGCGCCCGGCACTTCTCCATCAAGCAGCTCTCGACCCAGGCCGGGGTCAGCAAGGCCACCGTCGACCGCGTGCTGCACCAGCGCGGCAGCGTGCATTACCAGACCCAGCGGCGCATCGAGCAGGCCCTGGGCGAACTGGAGGCCCAGGAGCAGAACGGCCTGGCCGTGGGCCGCACCTTCCATGTCGACGTGATCATGCACACGCCCAAGCGCTTCAGCGCCGCCGTGCAGGCGGCCATCACCCAGCAGCTGGGCAGCCTGGCGCCGTTCCGCATCGCCCCGCGCTTTCACCTGTTCGAGGAAATCGAGCCCCAGGCCATGCACGACCAATTGCTGCGCTGCCTGCACACCGGCAGCCAGGGCGTGGTGCTGAAGGCCGCCGACGAGCCGGTGGTGAACCAGGCGGTGAAGCAGCTAAGCGCCGCCGGCATTCCCGTGGTGACCCTGGTCACCGACCTGCCGCACAGCGAGCGCATCGGCTATGTGGGCATGGACAACCGCACCGCCGGGCAGACCGCCGCCTACCTGCTGTCCCGCTGGCTGGCGCCTCAGGCGCAGCAGGTGGCGGTGGTCATCGGCAGCGCCTTGTTCCGCGGCGAGGAGGAGCGCGAGATGGGCCTGCGCATGTGGCTGCGCGCCCACGCCCCGCACGTGCAGGTGGTTGATATCAGCGGCGGCTATGGGGTGTACGAGCGCACCCGCGAGCGGGTCACCGCCGCGCTTGCCCAGCACCCCGGCTTGCGCGCGGTGTACAGCGTGGGCGGCGGCAACCGCGCCATCGTCGACGCCTTCGCCGCGTGCGGGCGGCCGCTGGAGGTGTTCATCGGCCACGACCTGGACGAGGAGAACCGCCAGCTGCTGGAAGAACAGCAGATGGCTGCGGTCATCGACCACAACCTGCAGGTGGATGCACGCAACCTGTTCCTGCACATCCTGCAGTACCACCGGGTGTGGAAAACGGGGCCGATCGCACCTTCGCAGGTGCAGATCGTCACCCCGTTCAACCTGCCTTATTGATTACTGCGGGCGCACGCCGTCGTAGGCGTCCTGCAGCAGTTGCCGAATGGCCGTGGCCTCGATGGCGCGCGGGTTCCAGTAGGGGTTGGAGAGGGCGATATCGGCGGCGCGGTCCAGGTCGACCTCGGTCAGGCCCAGGTCCTTGAGGCGGGTGGGCGCGCCCAGCGAGCTGGACAGGTCGAACAGTGCCTGCGCAGGGCTGCTGTCCACGCCCAGCGCCCGGCTGATGCGCGACAGCGCCGGCGCCGCCGACTGGTTGTAGGCGATGGCGTGGGGCAACACGATGGTGTGGGTTTGCGCGTGGGGCAGGTTGAAGCTGCCGCCCAGCGTGTGGCACAGCTTGTGGTGCAGGGCCATGCCGACGTTGCCCAGCACCGTGCCGCACAGCCAGGCGCCGTACAGGCAGTCGCCACGGGCAGCCAGGTCGGCGGGGTCGCGGTGGATGCTTTTCAGGCCTTCGGCCAGGGCGCGGATGCCTTCCTCGGCCATCAGCGACATCACCGGGTTGCCGTCCTGGGCGTACAGCCCTTCGGCGGCGTGGGCGATGGCGTTCATGCCGCTGGTGATGGACATTTCCACCGGCAGGCTGACGGTCAGTTCCGGGTCGTAGATCACGGTTTTCGGCAGCACGCGCGGGTCTTTGCCGGTGCGCTTCAGGCCGTTTTCGGTGAGGCCGAACACCGGGGTCATCTCCGAGCCTGCGTAGGTGGTGGGAATGGCCAGAATCGGCAAGCCGGAATCCATGGCGATGGCCTTGCCCAGGCCGGTGGTGGAGCCGCCGCCAATGGCCACGGCGCAGTCTGCGCCCAGGCGCCGGGCTACCTCGCGGGCTTCGCGGGCTGTCTCGATGGGCACGTGCATCACCGCCTTGTCGAAAATGTCGGCGGCGCGCTCACCCAGCAATTGCGCAATGTGCTCGGCCTGGGCGCGCTGTTCGGGGGTGCACAGTACCAGCGCGCGTTTGGCGCCCAGGCGGTCGATCTCCGCTTCCAGCTGTTGCAGCGAACCCTGGCCGAAGATGACGCGTGATGGCTGGCCGTTATAGACGAATGGGGGCGTGGACATGGGGCAGGTCTCCTTGAGAAGTGACGGGGCGCTGGACGACGGCGGTGGGCTGGTAGGCGACCAGCGCCCATTGCCCGCCGCTGTTGAGCCAGACGCTCAGCGTGCGGTTGTGCAGGGTCTTGGCGACACCGTGGGAGGTGATGTCGGCCGTCATCTCGCCGAACGCCAGGGCGGTGTCGCCCAGGCGGCGCACCTCGTGCACCTGGTGGTCGATGCGGTGGTACAGGTACAGGCCCTGGCGGCACTTTTCCAGATAGGCGGCCAGGGTGTCCTTGACGCCATTGGAATGCACGTAGACCAGGTCCGGGTGGGCAAGCCGGGCGAAGGTGTCCAGGTCGCCCAGGCGCATGGCCTGGTAGCGCTGGTGTTCCAGCGCGGCAATGGCAGCGTGATCGTCGTACAAGGGGGCCTCCAGAGGGCAGGGTTCAGGCGTATTTCGCCAGGACAAAGTCGAACGCCAGGGTGTAGAACACCTCGTCGCTGTGGCCGCCGTCGGGCGTGGCGCCTGGCGGCTGGCATTGCCACTGGGTGATCAGCGACGGGCGCACGGCAAACAGCGCGTCCGAGTCCAGGTACGGGTCGCCTTCACGGTACACATGGGTGGTCAGCGGCTGGTAGCCGCTGGCGCTTACCGAAAACGCCAGGTGCGCGGGGCGCCAGGCGTGGCGGTTGAGCACGCTCAGCAACTGGTTCACCGGGCCGTCGTGGCGCACTTGCTGGCTGCCGGGCAACGAGGTGCTGAAATGGTAGCGGCCCTGGTCGTCGGCCTGCAGCAACGCCTCCACCCCGGCCACGCGCAGGTGCAGTTCGGCGTAGGGCACGGCGGCGCCCTTGTCGTCGCGTACCACGCCCTGCACGTAGCCCTTGGGGCCGCCCAGGTGCGGGTTGATGTCAGCGCCCAGGTCGTGCAGCACGGCATTCGGGCCGGGGGCTACGTAGAAGGCGGTGGCCTGGGTGCAGGCCGCCGGCTTGCGCTCGTTCTGCGCCAATACCAGGGTCGACAGCCCCAACACGTTGGACAGCAGCGCGAATTCCTCGCTGGCCGGCGCCACCTGGCCCACCTGGCCAAGAAACTCGATGCCCTGGCGCCATTCGGCTTCGGTCAGCTTGATGTCCCGGGCGAAGGCGTGCAGGTGCTGCACCAGGCTGGTCATCAGCTCACACAGGCGCGCATCGCCGGTGCCGCGGTTATAGGCCAGCACTGCCTGGGTAATGGTGGTTTCGTCCAAATCGCGCATCGTCACTCCTGCGGGGCAGCACGCTTCTCAGCCTGTAGCGCCGCACGTTATAGTTCCGCAGGATGTAAGAAAAGGCCGCTCGCGGAATTCTTTATTTCACCTGTGAAAAAATAAAAAGGACGTACACAGTGGACCGCCTGACCGAACTTGAGCTGTTTGTACTGACCGCCGAAGTGGGCACCCTGAGCAAGGCGGCAGAGATTCTGGGCCTTTCCAACGCCGCCGCCAGCCGCCACCTGGTGGCGCTGGAGCAGCGCCTGAACACGCGGCTGATCGACCGCAATACCCGCCGCCTGGCCCTGACCAATTCCGGCCACCAGTTCTATACCAGCTGCAAAAGCCTGCTGGGCGAGTTGAAGGAAGCCGAGGCCTCGCTGAGCGAATCGCTGGTGCAGCCGGTGGGCACGCTGACCATCACCTCGTCGATTTCCTTCTGCATGCTGCACATCGCGCCGCTGATTCCGGCGTTCCGCAAGCTGTACCCGCACATCACCGTGAAGCTGCTGGGCGAGAACCGCTACTTCGACATCATCGACAGCGAGATCGACCTGGCCATCCGCACCAAGGAATACGAGCCGGACTCCAACATCACCATTCGCCGCCTGGCCGAGACCCGCCGGGTGCTGGCGGCGTCCCCCGGCTACCTGCAGCGCAAGGGCACGCCCAGGTCGATCGACGACCTGGCCAACCATGACCTGCTGATCTACAGCCACGCCAACCAGCCGCGCACCATGCGCTTCACCCGAGGCAAGGAAGAGGCGGCGTTCAAGGCCGAGCCGATCCTGGAAACCAACGACGGCCAGATAGTGCGCGCTGCCGCCCTGGCCGGCGGCGGCATCCTGGTGCAGCCCAAGTACATCATCAACGCCGACCTTGTGGCGGGGCGGCTGATACCGGTGCTGGACGACTGGGATTTGCCACGGCTGACCATCAACATGGCGTTCCAGAGCCGGCGTTACATGCCGGCGAAGTTGCGCGTGTTCATTGAATTCCTGCTGGCCGATTTCAATAAACATGAACACGAGCGTTATTGGACCCGTTAGCCAGTTTTCCGCGTGGCGGAATTCACATTTAAGTTTTCAACGGGTATTCACTCGAACTTCACCCCCCTATGATCCGTGGCGCTGGGAAGCGGCGAACCCCAGCAGCCACGGGGCCTGGTCCATTTATTCGTATTTGCCCAGGGCAATAATGGCGCCCGGCTTCACTTCGCCCGCACGTTAATAACAAGACCAACAACAAGGAAACGTCACGCATGAAAGACTTTGCCAAAAGCACGGTTGCGGTCAGCCTTTGCCTGCTGATTCCCGGGCTGGCTTGTGCCGATAATCAACCGTTTGCCGCCGACTCCCACTGGATGACCGGGGACTGGGGTGGGGTGCGCAGCGGTTGGCTCGACCAAGGGGTGGATGTACAGCTCAATTACACCGGCGAAATGGCCGCCAACGCCCACGGGGGCTACGACAAGGACCACACCGCACGCTGGACCGAGCAGTACGCGGTGGGCGTCAAGGCCGACCTGCAGAAGCTGCTGGGCTGGGACAGTACCCGCTTCCAGTTGACCATCACCGAACGCGACGGCCGAAACCTGACCAATGACCGCATCGCCGACCCGCGCACCGGTGGCTATTCCTCGTCCCAGGAAGTGTACGGCCGCGGCCAGACCTGGCGTCTCACCGAGATGTGGATGAGCAAGGCCTGGTTCGACGGTGCCCTGGACATCAAGGCCGGCCGCTTCGACGAAGGCTCGGACTTCAACAGTTTTCCCTGCGACTTCCAGAGCACGCCGTTCTGCGGTGCCCAGGCGGCCAACTGGATTGGCGACATCTGGTACAACTGGCCCGTCAGCCAGTGGGCCATTCGCACACGCTACCAGTTCGCGCCCGAATGGTACGCGCAGGTCGGCGTGTTCGAGCAGAACCCGTCGAACCTTGAAGTGGGCAACGGCTTCAAGCTGAGCGGCAGTGGCACCCAGGGTGCGTTGATACCGGTGGAGCTAGTGTGGAGCCCCACCTTCAACTCGCTGCCTGGCGAGTACCGCCTGGGCTACTACAAGAGCAGCGCCAACGCCAACGACGTGCTGGAAGATCGCAACGGCAACCCTCAGCCATTGACGGGCCAGGCCTTCGAGGAACATGGCAGCCGCCACGGTTACTGGCTGGTGGTGCAGCAGCAACTGACCGCGCGCGACGGCGACCCCAAGCGCGGCCTGTCGGTGTTCGCCAACTTCACCCACCACGACAAGGCCACAAGCCAGGTTGACCACTTTATCCAGGCCGGCATCGTCTACAAGGGGCTGCTCGACAGCCGCCCCCTGGATGACCTGGGCATAGGTATCGCCCAGGTGCACACCAACGCCGATTACCGCGAGCGCGCGCGGCTGCAGAACCAGGCCAACGGCGTCAGCGACTACAACGACCCGGGGTATATCCCGCTGCAATACAACGAGACCAGCAGCGAGATCTATTACGGCGTGCACGTGACCAACTGGCTGACGGTGCGGCCGAACCTGCAATACGTGAAGAACCCGGGCGGCGTGCGTGAGGTGGATGCCGCGCTGATCGCCGGCCTCAAGGTGCAGGCCCGGTTCTAGAGCGCCTGCACGGCAATGCGCGCCGTTGGGGGAGGGCGGCGCGGTTTTCCACTAGCTGGAAAACACATTTGCCATTGCGGCATGTTTTTTCCAATTCAATCGCAGTAATCTCCTCCCCACTGAGCGTACACATAAATTCAATAAAGGTTGACCTCATGTCCAGTAACCAAACCGCCGCCGTTGGCGCGTCCGCGAAAATCCTCTGGCGCATTGCCGCCATCACCACCATGGGCTCGTTGGGGTTCGGTTACGACACCGGGGTCATCTCCGGCGCATTGCCATTCATGGCCCTGGAACCCGCCCAGGGCGGCCTGGGCCTTACGCCCATGTCCGAAGGCCTGGTGGCCTCGGCACTGATCTTCGGCGGCGCTTTCGGCGCACTGTTCGCCGGCCAACTCTCCGACCGTTATGGCCGCCTCGGCGTGCTCAAGGCCCTGGCCGTGCTGTTTGCCCTGGGCGCCCTGGGCACTGCGCTGTCGCCCACCCTGTGGAGCATGGTCGCCACCCGTTTCGTGCTGGGCATCGCCGTGGGCGGCGCCTCGTCGGCAGTGCCGGTGCTGATCGCCGAGCTGGCCGCGCCCAAGCATCGCGGCCGGCTGGTGTGCCAGAGTGAACTGATGATCGTCTCCGGCCAATGCCTGGCCTATATCGCCAGCGCCGGCCTTGTGCACCTGTTCGAAAGCCCCTCGGTGTGGCGCTACATGCTGGCCATCGCACTGATTCCGGCGGCGCTGCTGTACGTGGGCATGCATTTCGTGCCTTCGTCGCCGCGCTGGCTGGTCAGCAAGGGCCGCATCGACGAAGCCAAGGCCACCTTGCTGGGCATTCGCGACACCCACCGCGAAGTGGACCGTGAATTGAAGGAAATCATCGCCCAGTGCGACGTCGAGCGCCGCCATGGCGGCAGCCTGGCCAAGCTCGCCGAGCCCTGGCTGCTCAAGCTGCTGGGCATCGGCATCGCCCTGGGCTTCATCATCCAGTTCACCGGCGTCAACGCCTTCATGTACTACACCCCCATGATCCTCAAGGAAACCGGCATGGGCACCCACGCCGCCCTGATCGCCACCATCGGCAATGGCCTGGTGGCGGTGGTGGCGACGCTGATCGGCATGTGGTTGATCAACCGCCTGGGCCGGCGCACGATCCTGCTGCTGGGCCTGACCGTGGTGGTGCTGGCGCAGATCTTCCTCGGCGTGGTGATGAACTTCATGCCCCATTCGCTGCTGCAAAGCTACCTGGCGCTGGGCGGCGTGCTGATGTTCCTGTTCTTCATGCAGATGTGCATCGGCCCGGTGTACTGGCTGCTGATGTCCGAACTGTTCCCCACCCACGTGCGCGGTTTGATGAACGGCATCAGCGTCGGCATCTTCTGGCTGTTCAACGCCGTCGTCGCCTTCGCCTTCCCGCTGATGCTCAGCGTGATGGGCGGCATGACCTTCTTCCTGTTCGCCGTCATCAACATCGGCTCCATCGTGTTCTGCACCCTGTGGCTGCCAGAGACCAAGGGCATGACCCTCGAGCAGATCGAGCAATTCATGCAGCAGCGCCTGGGCGGCCGCACCTGGCGCCGCGCCAGTGCCAACGCCAATGCCTGCTGACACCGACCACCGGCCTTCCACAATAATGATCAAGGACATCAAGCCATGACTGCTCACCTGAACACCGACACGCCCGTAGGCGGGCTCTTCGAGGAAGAGCGTTCGGCCGAGATCGTCAACGCGCGCATCACCGCCGAAGCCGACCCGCGCCTGCGCGAGGTCATGTCCGTCATCACCCGCCACCTGCACGCGGCCATCAAGGAAATCGAGCCCACCCACGAAGAGTGGTTCAAGGCCATCGAATTTCTCACCAGCACCGGCCACATGTGCACTGACTGGCGCCAGGAATACATTCTGCTGTCTGACGTGCTGGGCGTGACCATGCTGGTGGACGCCATCAACCACCGCCGCCCCAGTGGCGCCACCCCCAACACCATCCTCGGCCCGTTCTACGTGGCTGACGCGCCGCGCTACGAGAACGGCGCCAACATCTGCCTGGACGGCAAAGGTGAGCCGACCCTGGTCAGCGGCCGGGTGCTGGACACCGACGGCAACCCGATTGTCGGCGCCACCCTGGACATCTGGCAGACCAACGACGACGGATTCTACGACGTCCAGCAGAAGGGCGTGCAGCCCGAGTACAACCTGCGCGGCCTGTTCACCACCGACGCCGACGGCTACTACGCCTTCCGCACGGTGAAGCCACGGCATTATCCGATTCCGGCCGACGGCCCGGTGGGCAAGCTGCTGGGCCAGCTGGGGCGCCACCCCAACCGCGCCGCGCACCTGCACTTCATCGTCACCGCGCCCGGCTACGACCAGGTCATTACCCACATCTTCACCCCCGACTGCCCGTACCTGCACGAGGACACGGTGTTCGGCGTGAAGAAAGAGCTGATCGCCGAATTCACCACGCAGCGCGACGCGGCCACGGCCCAGCGCTACGACCTGCAAGTGCCTTACCTGGCGGTGAACTGGGACTTCGTCCTGACGCCTGCCTGAACTACCGACCCGATCTTCAACGACAATCAAAAGTGATCGACATGCCCGACAAAAACGTTGAACTGCTTGCAGCCTACTGGACCCTGGCCGGTGATACCTACCCCGGCGCGCCCAGCGAGATCAGCCCGTTTTCCCTGCAGGCGCGTGCCGAAGCGGCGGCCAAGGCCGGCTGGCGCGGCATGGGCCTGGTGCACGCGGACCTTGTGCACAACGTCGCCAAGCTGGGCATCTCCACCGTGCGCAACATTCTCAAGGACAACGGCATCAAGCACGTGGAGGTCGAGTTCCTGACCGACTGGCACCTGGAAGGTGACGTGCTGGCGGCCTCCCACGTGATTCGCGACGAGCTGCTGGAAATAGCCGGCGAGCTGGGCGCGCGCAGCCTGAAAGTGGCCGGCGGGCTGTTCGAGGAAGGCCCACCCGACGTGGCGCGCATGCGTGATGCCTTCGCCATCCTCTGTGATGCCGCGGCGCCTTACGGCACCAACGTGGTGATCGAGTTCCTGCCGTTCTCCAGCGTCAACACCATCGACCGCGCCATCGCCGTCACCGAAGGCGTGCGCCCCAACGGCGGCCTGCTGGTGGACACCTGGCACGTGGCCCGTGGCGGCATGAGCTTCGACGAAATCAGCAAGATCCCGCTGGAGCTGATCAAGTCCATCGAGCTGGACGACGCCAACCATGCGGTGGTCGAGTCGTTCTTCCACGACTCCACCCACCACCGCAAGCTGTGTGGGGAAGGGCAGTTGGACGTGCCCGAGTTCATCCAGCAAGTGGTCAACGTCGGCTACCGCGGCCCGTGGGGCGTGGAGCTGATCAGCGCCGAGCTGCGCAAGCTGCCCCTGGAAGTCGCGGCCAAGCGGGCCTTCGACACCACCATGGCGCAGTTTGAAAACATCAAGTTCTGAAAAAAATGTGGGAGCTGGCTTGCCAGCGAGCTTTTCAGCCGTTCAACAGCTCGCTGGCAAGCCAGCTCCCACACATACAAACAACAGCGTATTCAGGAGAAACAACATGGTAGGTATCGCAGTGCTGGGCGCAGGCCGTATCGGCAAGATCCACGCCGCCAACGTGGCCGCGAGCAAACTGGCCAGACTGGTGGTGGTGGCCGATCCCTTCGCCGAGGCCGCCTCGCGCCTGGCCGATGAGCTGGGCGCCGAAGCCATGACCGATTGCGAGGCGGCCATCGACCGCGCCGACGTCGACGCCATCGTCATCGGCACGCCCACCCACACCCACATCAACCTGATGCTGCGCGCCGTGCGCCAGGGCAAGGCGGTGCTGTGCGAAAAACCCATCGACCTGGACATGGCCAAGAGCCTGGCCGCGGTGGAAGAAGTGGAGCGCCTGAACGGCCGCGTGATGCTGGCCTTCAACCGCCGCTTCGAGAGCACCTTCGCCGAAATGCGCGCTGCCATCGACGCCGGCGACATCGGCGAAGTGCGCCAAGTAGTCATCACCAGTCGCGACCCTGGCCTGGCCCCCGAAGACTACATCCAGCATTCGGGTGGCATCTTCCGCGACATGACCATTCACGACCTGGACATCGGCCGCTGGCTGCTGGGCGAGGAGCCGGTGGAAATCAACGCCATCGGCAGCCGCCTGATCGACCCGGCGATGATGGCAAAGTACGACGACTACGACACCGCCATGGTGCAGATGCAAACCGCCTCGGGCAAGCAGTGCCACATCAACAACTGCCGCAACGCGGTGTACGGCTACGACCAGCGCATCGAGGTGTTCGGCGCCAAGGGCATGCTGCAAATGGACAACCTGCGGCCCACCACCATCCGCCGCTGGAGCCAGGACGTTACCGACGCCCGCGAGCCGCTGCTGAACTTCTTCCTGGAACGCTACCAGCAGGCCTACAAGGCGGAACTCGAAGCCTACATCGACGCCCTGGTGCACAAGAAGCCGCTGCCCACCACTGTGCAGGATGGCCTGAAAGCCCTGAAACTGGCCGACGCCTGCGTGGAATCGGTGGCCAGCGGCCGCACCATCAAGCTTTGAGTCGCGGATACAAGGAGTATGACCATGACCTATCAACGTGAGCGCGGCACCCCCATTGGCGTCGCTTGCCTGGGCATCACCCACCCGCACACCTCGGGCCGCGTCAAGGCGTTCAAGCGCCTGGCCAACGTGCAGTTCCACGGCGCCTACGACGACACGCCGCTGCTGCAGCCGTTCTGCGACGCCCTGGACGTGCAGCCGCGCAGCAAGGAAGAAATCCTCGCCGACCCCAACGTGCACATCGTGCTGGTGCACCCCAAGAGCTACCTGATGGCCGACTGGGCCATCGAGGCCCTGGAAGCCGGCAAGGCGGTGCTGTGCGAAAAACCCGCCGGCCGCGGCACCCAGGACACCCAGCGTATCGTCGAAGCCGTCGAACGCACCGGCGGCCTGTTCCAGGTGGGCTACTGCTGGCGCTACGCGCCGTCGGTGGAAAAGATGCAGCAGGTGCTGCAGAGCGGCGAGATCGGCAAGGTGCTGCAGGTGCGCGCCCACGCCGGCTGCTCCCACGACGAAGCCGACACCAACCACATGAAGCAGCCGGGCGACCGTGGCGGCGCGTTCTACGTGATCGGCTGCCACACCATTGACCGCATCCTGCTGCACTTCGGCAAGCCGAAATCGGTGAACGCACGCATCACCAAGTTCGCCGGGCAGATGAGCGATTCGGCCCGCGAAGATGCCGTGGGCGCGGTGCTCAACTATGACGACAAGCTGGTGACCATCGACTTCATGTCCTGGGACCCGATGCCCTGGACCGAAAGCTGGGACATCACCGCCTACGGCACCCACGGCGTGATGCATTCCACGCCCATGCCGGCCTCGTACAAGCTGTACCACGACGGCAAGAACGGCCACCAGCAGGGCTGGACCCACTGGAACGAAAACAGCTTCCCGGAGATCTGGGCGGTGCGCAAGACCGTCTATTCGCCGGAAATCGCCGAGATCGGCAACCCGGTGTATTTCGACCGCGAAGCCGCGGCCTTCATGCACTCGGTGTATACCGGCGCGCCATCCAACGTGCCGGCCACCCAGGCCCATGACATCAACGTGATCCTCGAGGCACTGTTCGAGTCCGCTGATGCCAACGGCCAGGAAGTCGCCCTGGCGCTGTAACACCACCCGCAGTCCCGGTACGCGAAGTGCCCGCTCGGCCCGATTGATTTCGAGCCGACTGGGGCTCTGCATGCCCGAGAAAACCACAACAACAAAGTCGAGGACGCCATGCATACATTCATCAAGGCCGCTGCTGTCGTGATACTGGGGGTGGCACTGGCCGCCTGCAACAAACAGGAAACCAACACCAAGGGCACCATCGGCATCGCCATGCCGTCGAAAACCGAGGCGCGCTGGGTGTCGGACGGTGCCAACATCGTCGACTCGCTCAAGCAGCTGGGCTACGACACCGACCTGCAATACGCCCAGTACGAGGCGCCCACGCAGCTGTCGCAAATCGAAAACATGATGGTCAAGGGCATCAAGGGCCTGATCGTCGCGCCCATCGACGGCACCACCATGGCCGACGTGCTCAAGCAGGCGAAGGAGAAGGGCATCAAGGTCATCAGCTATGACCGGTTGATCCGCAATTCCAAGGACTTCGACTACTACGTGACCTTCGACAACTACCGCACCGGTGTGCTGCAGGGCCAGTCCATCGTCGATGCGCTGCACCTGAAGGAAGGCAAGGGCCCGTTCAACCTGGAAATTTTCGCCGGCTCCACCGACGACAACAATGCCCACGTGGTGTACGCCGGCGTGATGTCGCAGCTCAAACCTTACATCGACAGCGGCAAACTGGTGATTCGCAGCGGCCAGCAGGCCATCGACAAAGTGGCCACGCCGAACTGGGACGGGGCCCTGGCCCAGGCGCGCATGGACAACCTGCTCAGCGCCTTCTACAGCACCGCGCACCTGGACGCCGTGCTGGCCATGAACGACCAGATCGCCAACGGCGTGGTGTCCTCGCTGCGCGGCGTGGGCTACGGCAGCGGCAAGGCAGCGATGCCGATCGTCACCGGCCAGGACGCCGAAGTGGGCAGCGTCAAGTCGATCATCCGCGGCGACCAGACCTCCACCGTCTTCAAGGACACCCGCGCGCTGGCCGGGGCTGCCGCGCAGATGATGGACGCCGAGCTCAGCGGCAAGGCGGTCAGCGTCAATGACACCACCTCCTATGACAACGGCTCCATGGTAGTGCCCACCCAGCTGCTGACGCCGCAACTGGTGAACGGCGGCAACTGGCAGAAAGTGCTGGTGGACGACACCAAGTTCTACACCCAGGCGCAGCTGCAATGATTCTGCAGATGCGCGACATCCGCAAAAGCTTCGGCGCGGTGAAGGCGCTGAGCGGTGTCAACCTCAAGGTGGGCGCGGGCGAGATCCACGCCATCTGCGGCGAGAACGGTGCCGGCAAATCGACGCTGATGAAGATCCTCAGCGGCGTCTACCCCCACGGCAGCTTCGACGGTGAAATCATTTTCGACGGTGCACCGCGCACCTTCCAGCGCCTGCGTGACAGCGAGGCGCTGGGCATCTGCATCATCCACCAGGAACTGGCGCTGGTACCGATGCTGTCGATCACCGAAAACCTGTTCCTGGGCAACGAGATCGCCCACCACGGCGTGATCGACTGGGACGCGGCGCACCTCAAGGCCCGCGACCTGCTGGCGCGGGTGGGCCTGGACGCACTGCCGCAGACCCTGGTGGGCAACCTGGGCATCGGCCAGCAGCAAATGGTGGAAATTGCCAAGGCGCTGGCCAAGGACGTGCGCCTGTTGATCCTCGACGAGCCCACCGCCAGCCTCAACGAGAAAGACAGCGACACCCTGCTGCGGCTGATGCTGGAGCTGAAGGGGCGCGGCATCACCTCGATCATCATCTCGCACAAGCTCAACGAGATAGGCCGGGTGGCCGATGAGATCACGGTGATCCGCGATGGCAGCACCGTCGACGTCATCGACTGCCGCGCCGACGGCATCGACGAGGGCAGGGTGGTGCGCAGCATGGTCGGCCGCGAGCTGTCCGACCGCTACCCCACGCGCGTGCCGGCCCTTGGCGAGACGCTGTTCGAGGTGCGCGATTGGTCGGTGGGCGACCCCCAGCGGCCCGAGCGCGACCGCGTGCGCAACATCAACTTCCACGTGCGCCGCGGCGAAGTGGTGGGCATCGCCGGCTTGATGGGCGCCGGCCGCACCGAGTTCGCCATGAGCGTGTTCGGCCGTTCCTACGGTGTCAACGTGCGTGGCACGGCGCGTCTGGAGGGCCGCGAGGTGGACCTGGGCACTGTGCGCAAGGCCATCGACCAGGGCCTGGCTTACGCCACCGAAGACCGCAAGGGCGCCGGCCTGGTGCTGGGCGACAGCATCACCCACAACACCTCCATGGCCAACCTGGCCGCCGTGTCGCGGCGCTGGGTGATGAACGAACTGGGCGAGACGGCGGTGGCCGACGGCTTTCGCGCGCGGTTGCGTATTCGCAGCCCGGACGTGACCCAGTCGGTGGAAAAGCTCTCGGGCGGCAACCAGCAGAAAGTGGTACTGGGCAAGTGGCTGTTCTCCGACCCCAAGGTGCTGATCCTCGACGAGCCCACCCGCGGCATCGACGTGGGCGCCAAGTACGAGATCTACGGTGTGGTCAACCAGGTGGTCAGCGAAGGGCGCGCGGTGGTGATGATCTCTTCGGAGATGCCTGAACTGCTGGGCACCTGCGACCGCATCTATGTGATGAACGAAGGGCGTTTCGTGGGCGAGTTCCTCGCCGCCGACGCCTCGCAGGAAAAAATCATGCACGCAATCATGAAAAACGAGGTGATCCAATGAGCGAAGCCAGCCTGCCTCTCTCTTCCAAACCCGGCCCCCTGACCTCGTTCAAGCGCGGCGCGCGCGAATATGGCCTGCTGGTATCGCTGATTGTCATCATGGTGTTCTTCCAGGTGGCCACCGGCGGTGCGCTGATGCAACCGCTGAACCTCACCAACCTGCTGCTGCAGAACAGCTACATCGTGGTGATGGCGCTGGGCATGCTGATGGTCATCGTCTGCGGCCATATCGACCTGTCGGTCGGTTCGGTGGTGGGCGTGGTCGGCTCCATCGCCGCAGTGCTGATGGTGCAGTACCGCCTCGATTTCTTCACCGTTACCCTGATCTGCCTGCTGGCCGGTGCCTTGATCGGCGCAGCCCAGGGCTATTGGGTGGCGGTGTGGGGCATGCCGTCGTTCATCGTTACCCTGGCGGGCATGCTGATTTTCCGCGGCGCTACCATTGCCATCTCCCAGGGGCAGTCCATCGGCCCGTTCCCGCCGGCGTTCTCGGCCATCAGCTCAGGCTTCGTGCCGGAACTGTTCAGCCATGAACAGCTGCGCATCACCTCGCTGCTGCTGGGCATTGCCGTGGCCGTGGCGTTCTGGGTGATCGAATACCGCAGCCGCCTGCGTACCTTGAAAAGTGGCGGCAACGTGGCGCCGATGCTGGTGTTCGCCCTGAAAAACGGCGTGGTCACCGCGCTGATCGTGTACTTCTGCTACCTGCTGTCCACCTACCGTGGCATCCCCACGGTGCTGGTGATCATGAGCGTGCTGATTGGCCTGTACACCTTCATCATGAACCGCACGGTGATCGGCCGCTGGGTGTACGCGGTGGGCGGCAACCTCAAGGCGGCGCGGCTGTCGGGCATCAACACCGCGCGGGTGACCTTCTTCGCCTTCGTCAACATGGGCGTGCTGGCGGCGGTGGCGGGGCTGATCTTCGTCGCGCGCCTGAACAGCGCCACCCCGCGCGGCGGCACCGGCTTTGAACTGGACGTGATTGCCGCGGTGTTCATCGGCGGCGCCTCGGCCTCCGGTGGCGTGGGCAAGGTGGTGGGCGTGGTGATTGGCGCGTTCATCATGGGCGTGCTGAACAACGGCATGTCGATCATGGGCATCGGTATCGATTACCAGCAGATGATCAAGGGGGCGGTGCTGCTGGCCGCCGTGTTCGTGGATGTTTACCAGAAGAACAAGGGCTGAGGCCATGGATGACAAGACCGTCAAGCATATCGTGATGTGGAACCTGGCGGGGGACACCCCTGAGCGCAACCGCCAGGCCTGCCAGTTCCTCAAGGAGCAGTTCGAAGGGCTGGCGGGGTTGATTCCGGGGCTGCTGAAGATCGAAGTGGGGGTGGACTTCAGTCGTATCGACTACGCCTGCGACGTGGTGCTGTACAGCGAGTTCGCCTCGGCCCAGGCCCTGGCGGCCTACGCCACCCACCCCGAGCACCTGCGGGTAAAACGCGCCCTGGGCGACTGCCGCATTGCCCGGCACCAGGTGGATTACGTGGTGTAAGCGAAAACCCCGTAGCAGCGGCCGCAAGGCCGCGTCCTGGCCATCACGCCTGTGTCTGGTTCAACGCATACGGCCCCTCACGCAACTCACGGCGCAAGTAATCAATACACACCCGCACCTTGGCCGACTGGTCGGTGCGGGCCACGGTTACTGCCCACACATCCGCCGGCTGGCTCCATTTCGACAGCACCCGCATCAGGCGGCCGTCGCTCAGTTGCTGCCGCACGTTCCAGTCCGCCATCATCACGATGCCGTGCCCGGCCAGGCACCAGCGCAACGCCACCTCGCTGTCGTTGGACGCCAGGCTGCCCGTCACGTTGACCGTCTCCCAGCGGTCGGGCCCCTTGAGCTTCCACGTGCCGAACGGCTCGTCGCGGTCGCGGAACACCATGCAGTCGTGGTTGGCGAGGTCTGTGGGCGTACGCGGTCGGCCATGTCGCTCCAGGTAGGCGGGGCTGGCGCACAGGATGCGCGGGGTGCTGGCGATGTGATGGGGGATCAGCCCTGGTTCTTCCACCTCGCCAACGCGGATGTCGATGTCGAAGCCTTCCTCGATCAGATCCACCCGCCGGTCCATCAGTTCCAGCCACACCAGCAACCCCGGGTGGGCCTGCTGCAGCGCGCCGATGAGCGGCGCGATATGCCGCCGGCCCAGGCGTTGGCTGGAACTGACCCGCAGCGCCCCCGTGGGTTCGGCCCGCGCGCCGGCTAGCTGTTCTTCCAGTGCGCGGGCCTGTTCCAGCAGCGCCTGGGCGTACTGGTACACGGTGGTGCCGGCTTCCGAGATTTTCACCTTGCGGGTGGTGCGGTGCAGCAGTTTGACCCCCAACGCCGTCTCCAGCTGCTTGATGCGCTTGCTCACCGACGCCTGGGTGACGCCGCTGGCCTGGGCAGCACCGAGGAAACTGGCGTGGCGCACCACCAGGCAGAACAGCTGCAGGTCGCGCAGGGGGACGTCGTTTAACACCGTGAAGGTCCTTGTCGGCGGGTGAGGGCGGTCATCATAACGCAGCCCACTTGTGGGGAATTGGCGCAGGGGATGGAATTAACACAAAGTCCACAATGGAATAAATTCAACGCATTGATTTGTATGGTTAATGACGAATTTGAGCGCTGTGTAGACGCGCCTGTGGGCAACGTGCAGTGGGCAGATTGGCAGACGGCGATTTGACCACCCGCCAGGCGGGTTTCACCATTCGCCGCACACGACATTGACCCGCTACAAGGACGCACAGATGAAATTCGGATGGTGTGGCACCCTCGACAAAGCCCACGACATGGCCGCCGCTGGCCTGGACTACATCGAGGTGCAACTGGTGCCGTTGAACCTTGAAGATGACGCCGCCTTCGCCGAGGCCAAACAGCGCATCCGCGACCTGCCCTTGCCGGCGCTGGCCTCCAGCTACCTGTTCCCGCGCGACTTCAGGATAGTCGGCCCGCAGCGCGACGAGCCACGCAACCGCCGCTACTTTGAGCGCGTGGTGCAGCTGCTGGCCCTGGCCGGCACGCGCATCGTGGTGCTGGGCAGCGGCTGGACCCGCGACATTCCACCCGGCTGGAGCCGCGCCCAGGCCGAAGACCAGTTCGCCCACACCCTGGGCTGGTGCGCCGACCTGCTGCAAGGCGGCCCTACCACGCTGGTGATAGAGCCGCTGAACCGTAGCGAATCGAACCTCATCAACAGCGTGGGCGAGGGCGTGCAATTGGCGCGGCGCGTGAACCGCAACGAAGTACGCGGCCTGGCCGACTTCTACCACATGGACCAGGAACACGAGCCGTTGGCCGAGGTCGGCGCCTACCCGGGCTGGCTGAGCCACGTGCACCTGGCCGACACTGGCCGCCTCAACCCCGGCACTGGCCAATACGACTACGACAGCTTCTTCCGCCACCTGCAAGCGGGCGGCTACCAGGGCCTGCTGAGCAGTGAATGCGGCCTGCCCGAAGGTGCCGACCCGGTGCAGGCCATGCGCGAAAGCGCCACCTTCCTGCGCCAAAAATGGCAAACAGCCCCACCGCTGGCGCAGCCTTAGGCAGCTGCTACATCTTGTGGGAGCTGGCTTGCCAGCGAGGTGTTGGGGCCATAAAAGCTCGCTGGCAAGCCAGCTCCCACAAGACAGTTGCTGCTACGGGGGCTCGACACAACGCTTAACACTCCTTTGATTGCCACTTACTGGGTGCAGCATTGCCCTGCGCACCGCCTCCGAAGCCTCGGGGATCAGGTTTGACGACCAGCGCCGCGAAACCTGGATCAAGGCCGACGGCCAATGGGCCAGGCACCTGCTGGTGAGCGAAAGCGGCGCGCTGGCGTTGGCGAGGTGAAGGTGTTGTATTGGCAGGATGAGGCGTGGGTGCAGTTGAAGGACATGCCCGCGGTGCTGACCCGCAGCCGCCCGGCGAAGGCGCAGTGGTGGCGGGCGTTCCTGTAGCAGCTGCCGAAGGCTGCGTCCGGCGGCGGGCCTGCTGAACCGAATTGGCCAGGCCGCAGCCTTCGGCAGCTTGTGTCTAGAGAAGGGAATAGAATCTGAGGTGAGAGCGGTGAATGGCAGGTTGTTCGGCAGCAGTGTTGATAAGCACGTGTAGCAGCAGAACCGCCATTCACCTCTCCGCTCTGGCTACAAGCCCGAACAGTTGAACGAGCCGACCTCGAACATCACAAGCATGGGCATCACCAGAGTGCTCTCATCCTTGAGTGTAAGAGGTGTTCCCCATGATTTCCTGGCTCGGTATCGACGTCGCTAAATCCTCCCTCGCAGTTTGGCTTCGCCCCCAAGACATCAGCTTCAATGTCCCCAATAACTCAACAGGTTATGCCCATCTGATCGAAAAGCTGAGCGGTTGCGACGTGCAGAAGGTCCTGCTTGAGGCGACCGGCGGCTACGAGCGGGGGGTGATGGCGGCCCTTCGCCTGGCTGGCTTTACCGTCGTGCGCGTAAACCCCCGCCGTGCCCGGGCGTTTGCCGAGGCGATCGGTAAGCAAGCCAAGACAGACCCCATCGATGCCCAGGTCCTGGCGCAGTTTGCCGAAACTTTGAAGGCGGCCAAACCCCAGCAGGATTCGGCGCCGACCCAGTTTTTACGGGAGCTGGTACAGCAGCGCGAGCGCTTCGTACAGCAACGCGACGACGACAGACGCCGTCTGAAACAGGCCCAGTCCCCCAGGATAATCGAGCTGCTGGAAGGCCATATCGCCTTCCTGAAAGCACAGATCCTGGAGCTGGAAAAGGCCATCGAGCAAACGATGCAGGCACTTGATGCGCCCAAGGTGGCGCAACTGACGTCAGTCAAAGGTCTCGGCACGATCACCGCGGCCAGCCTGATGGCTTACCTGCCAGAACTGGGCGAGTTGGACCGGCACCAGATAGCGGGGCTGGCGGGCCTGGCCCCCTATAACAACGACAGTGGCAACTTCCAGGGCAAGCGCAAGATCTGCGGCGGGCGCAGTGCGGTGCGGCGAGTGCTGTACATGTCGTGCTGGACGGTCATCCGCTACGACGCCTCGTTCAAGGCGCGTTACGAGGGGCTGCGCGATAAAGGCAAGAGTGCAAAAGTGGCGCTGGTAGCGTGCATGCGCGTGCTGCTGGTCCGGCTTAACGCCATGCTGCGCGACGGCACAGCATGGCGGACGTCATTAACTGGGCAAGACAGTGGCTAGGCGAATCTGTAGCAGCGGCCGCAGGCCGCGTCCTGGAGCAACGCAGGACCGCCGCCGGACGCAGCCTTCGGCAGCTGCTACGCGAATGCGGATACCCCATAGACCGCGTCGCCTGCATCGCGGCCAAGGCCGGCTCCTACCACGAATAGTGTAGGAGCCGACTTTAGTCGCGATGCAGACGACGCCATTTCAAGACAGTTGCTGCTACGGGTGGGTATCCATCACCGCGGCGCCAAACCGTCGAACAGCATCTGCGTCATCTGCCGCACCCGCGCCTGGTGCGCGGTGAAGTCCGGTGGGTCTTCCTGCACAAGGCGCATGAACTGCATCGAGCTGTAGTCGTTGAGGAAGTACGCCACGAAGTCCACGTCGATGGCCTGGTTCAACAACTGGCGCGCCTGCAGGTCGCGCAGCAGCCGCGCTATCTCTTCCACCAGCCGCGCGTTGAGCGGCAGCACGGTCGCAGGCTTGGGCCCCACCAGCCCCAGCGGCAGCAGCTCGCGCCAGATGCTGGGCGGCAGCACCTGCAGTTCGTGCTGCACAATCAGCGCTTCGAGGTGGCACATGGCGTCCACGGCGTTATCGAACGCCGGCATCGACAGCTGGGCATCGGTGACGGCGCGCAGGTCGGCCTGTTCCACCACCGCCAGCAGAATGTCCTGCTTGCTGCCGAAGTAGTTGAACACCGTGGGGATCGACACCCCGGTGCGCTCGGCTATCTGCTCGACCGTGGTGGCGGCGAAACCCTGGTCGTCGAACAAGGCCAGCGCCGCTTCCAGGATGGCCTCCCGGCGCTGCTGTTTCTGCCTTTCCCGCAATCCGCTCATGCCGTCTCCCGCACCCCGAAGGTTTAAGTGCTTGATTCTAATCGAAGGATTAGTCGAGGCAAATGTTTTATTTGACTAAAACGTTTTATCGCAATAAAACTATTCTCATCACGACAGAGGGAAGCGTTCATGAGCACCGATTTTCACCAGGCCTTGCGCAGCGCCTACGCTGCCACCGACGCCGAGCCGCACCCGGCGTTGATGCAGGGCTTCCCGCCGCAGCCAGCGGCGCGCGTCACCTGGCACAACTTCATGCAGCCGCCGTACAACCGCTGGGCGTTCCTGAACCTGGGCCGTATTCGCCCCAGCATCAGCGTTCCCCGTGGCCAGGCGCCGGCGCAGCCGCTGCCTCAGGGCGAACCACGGCTTGAAAACTTTCAGTTTCACAGCGCCTCGGGGGCCAGCGTGGGCCTGCACGAGCACCTGTTGGCCAGTTGCACTGACGGCTGGCTGGTGATGAAAGCGGGGGCGGTGGTGCAGGAGCGCTATTTCAACGGCCACGCGCCGATGAAGCGGCACATCATGTTCTCGGTGACCAAGTCGCTGATCGGCCTGCTGGCTCAGGACCTGGTGCGCCAGGGCGTGCTGGTGGAGCAGGCGCTGGCCACCGCCTACGTGCCGGAGCTGGCCGGCAGCGCCTTCGGCGACGCCACGGTGCGGCAGCTGCTGGACATGGCGGTGGCCATCGATTACGACGAGGTCTACGACGACCCGCGCTCGGGCAGCTCGCAGTTCGGCTACGCCTGCGGCCTGACGCTGCCGCCCGCCGACGTGCAGGCAGCTTACCAATCGCTGTACGAATACCTGCCCGCCACCCGCAAGAAGGGCGAGCACGGCGGCTTCTTCCACTATGTCACCGCCACCACCGAGGCCCTGGCCTGGGTGATGGAGCGCGCCAGCGGCGTCAGCTGCGCCCAGCAGTTGAGCAAGGTGTGGCAGGGCCTGGGCTGTGACCGCGACGGCTTCTTCATCGCCGACCCCTGGGGCCGCAACGTCGCCGGCGCCGGCTTCAACGCCACCCTGCGCGACATGGCCCGCTTCGGTGCCATGCTACTGGCCGGCGGCCAGGGCCTGCTGCCGCGGCAGGTGATCGACAACGTGCTGGCCGGCGGCGACCCGGCGGTGTACGCCGCCAACCCGGCGTTCGCCCAGTGGAGCCCCGGTGCCACCTACCGCAGCCAGTGGTACGTGTACCCCGGCGAGGCGCTGCTGGCGGTGGGCATTCATGGCCAGTACCTTTACGTGGATTTCAGCCGCCAGGTGGTCATCGTCAAGCAGTCCTCGCTGCCGGTGGCCGAGAGCGTGCTGGACGTCGACACCCTGCGCCTGATCCGGGCGCTGGCAACCGCGCTGTAACCCTGACCTTTGCTGGAGTCTTTCGATGAAACGCTTGTTATCCGCCAGCCTGGCCGGGCTGTTGTGCGCGGTGGCGGGGCTGGGCGCCCGGGCCGAACCCATCGGCGGCCAGTTGCACATCTACAACTGGATCGAGTACCTGCCCAAGGACGTGCTTGAAGACTTCAGGCAGCGCACCGGCATCGAGGTGATCTACGACATCTTCGACAGCCCGCAAACCCTGGAAGCGCGCCTGCTGACCGGCAACTCCGGCTACGACGTGGCGTTCCCCAGCAGCAGCCAGCTGCCGACGCTGATCAACTCCGGGGCGGTGCTGCCGCTGGCTCGCCAGCAACTGCCGAATTGGCAGCAACTGGACCCTGTGCTGATGCACCAGCGCGAAGGCCTGGACCCGGGCAACCGCTTTGCCGTGCCGTACCTGTGGGGCAGCACGCTGCTGGGCTACAACAAGGCCAAGGTCGAGGCGGTGCTGGGCAAGGGCGTGGACATGCGCGACTACGACCTGCTGTTCAAGCCCGAGAACATCGCCAAGCTCAGCCAGTGCGGGGTGGCCATCCTCGACAGCCCCAGCGAGGTGTTCCCCATCGCCCTGAATTACCTGGGCCTGAACCCCAGCAGCAGCAACCCTGCCGACTACGACAAGGCCACCGCGCTGTTGCAGGCGATACGCCCGTACGTGCGCTACTTCAACTCGGCCAAGTACCCGCAAGACCTCGCCAACGGCGATATCTGCGTGGCCCTGGGCTGGTCGGGCGGCATGCTGGCGGCGCGCAACATGGCCAAGGCGGCGCACAACGGCAATGACATCGGCCTGGCCTTGCCACGCCAGGGCACGCTGATGTGGTCGGACGACATGGTTATCCCCAAGGGCGCGAAGAACCTGGTGCAGGCCCATGCCTTCATGGACTTCCTGCTGCAGCCGGCGGTGATCGCCCGCGTCAGCAACGAGATCGGCTACCCCAACCCCAACCCGGCCAGCACGCCGCTGATAGACCCGGCGTTGCGCGCCGAGGAAAACCTGTTCGTGCCGGACAAGGACCGCGGGCTGCTGTTCCAGATAGAGCCGCCGTCGTTGAAGGTGCAGCGCCTGATCACGCGCTTGTGGAACCGCATCCGCTCGGACGTCTGACCCCGTTCACCCGCTAACCCACACGGCCGGCTCCCTGAGCACGGCCCGGGCACCGCTGCACCCGCAACATTCACACACCAAAAACAAAACAGCTGTCGCTTGAACTTTTCTGCCATTTCAAACAAAACAACGGAGCAGAAGTACATGAACAAGTGGGTATTCGTGGCCGTGGGGCTCGCCAGTGCGAGCTGCACGTTGCCAAGCCAGGCCTTTGACCTGACCCCGGAGGTGATGCTCAACGTCGACGCCACCGCCGCCAGTGACTACCGCGTGGGCGGCTTCTCGCTGACCCAGGGCAACCCGGCGCTGTTGACCGCGGCCACCCTGGTGCACAAGCCCAGCGGGCTGTTCGCCGGGGTGTTCACCACCAACGTCGACTTCGGCACGGCCACGCGCCGGGAGTTCGACTACTACGCCGGCATTGCCCGGCCCCTGAGCCAGAACACGCGCTTTTCCCTGGCCTACGTGGCCTACGACTACCCCAAGGACAGCTGGGTGAACTTCAACGAATGGATCGGCACGTTCGGCGTCTACGGCGCCACGCTGGGCTTCAAGTATTCCAGCAACCTGCAGAACCCGCCGGCACGCCAGGCCCTGGCCGCGCAGCTGGCGCCCTATGGCGTGGTGATCAAGCCGCGCGACAACGACCGCTTCATCACCTGGGTGGAATACAACGTGCCGCTGCCGTACCAGACCCTGCTCAACCTGCGCTACGGCTACACCGACACCCACGATGACCAGGCCTACCAGGCCGGCGACGGCTCGTTCCGCAGCACCTACCGCGACTGGGGCGTGTCGCTGAGCAAGCCGTTCCTGGGCCTGCTGTGGAAGGCGGCCTACATCGATACCGACCTGTCCAAGGCCGAATGTTATTCGGCGTTCGGCAGCGCCGGCGACTGTTCCGCCACGGTGGTGGCGTCCGTGACCAAATCCTTTTGAGCCGTCTTTCACTGTGCAGGTCGAGGCCTTCCATGTTCGCGAAAAAATTCAATCACATCACCTGTGCGCTGGCCCTGTCGCTGCTGGCAAGCGTGGCCGTGCAGGCCGCCGAACCCGGCGCCCAGGAGGGGCCGGCGCGCAGCTGGCAGCCGTTCTGGGGCAAGCGCGTGACCGGCTACCTGGCCGCCGCCGACGGCACCCAGCTGCGCTATTCGGTGCTGCTGCCCAAGGGCGAGGGGCGCTTCCCGGTGGTGGTGCGCTACAGCGGTTATGACTCGGGCAGCATCGGCGGCCCGGCGTACCTGCACGACAACGAAACCTTCTCCGTGGCCACCGACAAGCAATTGGTGGAGCAGGGCTACGCGGTGATGGGCGTGCAGGCCCGTGGCACTGGCTGCAGCCAGGGCACCTTCGATTTCCTGGGCCCGGCCTATGGCCTGGACGGCCGCGACGCGGTGGAGTTCGCCGCCGCGCAGCCCTGGTCCAACGGTGACATTGGCATGTTCGGCTGGTCGTGGTCGGGCATGTCGCAATTGATGACGGCCGCCGCGCAGCCACCGCACCTGAAGGCCATCGCCCCGGGCATGGTGATCGGCGATGCGCGCAGCGACAGCTGGGCGCCGGGCGGGGTGCCGAACCAGGCGTTCACCACCTCGTGGCACTGGTTCGTGGACATGCGCTGGGACGCCGTGAAGGCCAGCGCCAAGGCCGAAAACGATGAGCGCTGCCTGGCCCAGGTCACCCAGAACCAGGCCAAGGTGGTCAGCACTTCATTGATGTACAACCTGCTGCGCCACCCGCTGCGCGACGCCTGGGCCAACCAGCGCAGCCCGCGCGAGCAGGCCGCGCGCATCAAGGTGCCGGTGCTGTCCATGCACAGCTGGCAGGACGAGGCGGTGCTGGCCCGCGAGGGCTATTACCAGGAGCGCCTGGACCCCAACCAGCTGTGGCTGGTGGAGTCCAGCGGCGGCCACAACCTGTATGAGTCGGAGCGCTTCCGGCAGAAGCTGATCGCCTTCCTCGATCACTTCGTCAAAGGCAAGGCCAACGGCTTCGAGCACACCCCGCGCGTGGAGGTGTGGCAGGAAACCGTGGCCGACAAGCGCGACGGCGGCCGCCATGAACCCAATGAAACCGCGCGGCCAGGCTGGACCATCGAGCGCGACCATTTCCCCCTGGCGGTGCAGCCGGTGACCTTCGCCCTGGGCGAGCACGGCAGCCTGGTGGAGCACGGGCAGGGCGGCGGTGCCCCGGACAGCTACAACTACCCCATCCCCGGCCCGGAGGTGAACACCTACCTAAACGACAACGCCTGGGGCGCGCAGCACCCGGTGTGGAAGCAGGGCAGCCTGGCCTACACCAGCGCACCGCTGCAGCGTGACCTGCTGACCTACGGCACCGCCAGCGCCGACCTGTGGCTGACCACCTTCCTGGCGCCGGACACCGACCTGCAGGTGACCGTCACCGAAGTGCGCCCCGACGGCCAGGAGGTGTTCGTGCAGCGCGGCTGGTTGCGCATGTCCCTGCGCAAGCTGGATGAGGCGCGTTCCACCGCGCTGCGCCCCTGGTTGCTGGACGACCCGGACGGCATCCAGCCGATGCTGCCCAACGTGCCCGCCCTGGGCCGGGTGGAAATACCGCCGTTCTCGCACCCGTTCCGCAAGGGCTCGCGCCTGCGCCTGTGGGTGGACACGCCGTCCGGCACCGGCGGCTATGGCTTCGATTACTTCTCCATCCCCAGCCGCAACAGCGTGCTGCACGACGCCGCGCACCCTTCGCGCCTGGTGCTGGGTGAACTCACCGGGGTAGCAGTGCCAGCGGCCCGGCCGGCCTGTGGCGCGCTGCTCAAACAACCTTGCCGTCCCGACCCTTTGAACTGAGGAAATACAATGCTTACTACTTTCAAGACCCTGACCGGCATCGCCTTCGCGGCTGCCCTGGCTGCGCCGTCCATGGCGGCTGAACTCAAGGAACGTATTCCTGACCGCCTGACCCACGAGCTGGTGATGCAGATCGACGTCCAGCTCGGCCCCCAGGAAGACATGGGCAAGGGCCCGGACGGCGCGCGCATCAACTACCCGATCATCGGCGGCACCTTCACCGGCAAGGGCATGAAGGGCACCGTGGTGCCGGGCGGCGCCGACATGTCGGTGACCCGCGACGACGGCGTCACCCACATCAACGCCCTGTACCGGCTCAAGACCGACGACGGCCAGGTGATCATCATCAACAACGCCGGCATCTGGCGTCTCAACGAGTCGGGACTGGCGAAAAAGGCCAAGGGCCTTGCGATCAAGGATATGCAGGAGAGTGATTTCTACTGCCGCACCGTGCCGTCGTTCAAGACCGCGCCGGGGGCCCATGCGTGGCTGAACGACTACATCTTCACCGGCACCATCGATGGCATCAGCGAGCATGAAGTGCTGATCAGCGTGTACCGCGTGGGGGGCCAGTAACGTCCCGGACGCGGCCTGCGGCCGCTGCTACAGGGGATGTGAAACACCGTTGTGGGAGCTGGCTTGCCAGCGAGCTGTTGAGGCCCTCAATGCAACGCAGTTTTTTGCCCCCTGTAGCAGCGGCCGCAGGCCGCGTCCACGCACTACGAAGCCAACCCCGCCAACGCCTGCGCGCAACACGCCTGCAGAATCTCGTCCGCCAGCGCCGAATCGTCCGGGCACGCCCTGGACAGCAGGATGGCCCCCACCAGGTGCGCCATCTCGTTGATGCGCCTGGCCCGCGCGGCTTCACCTTGCGCCTGCTCCAGCGAGCGCTCGATCGCTTGCCCGAACACCTCTTTCACCTCCGCCGGCTGGCGCGACGCATCGGCCGACAGCGCGGCCATGGTGCAGCCATCACCGGGTCCGTCGCGGTGCTCGCGCGACAGGTACTGTTTGATCAACGCCGCGCGCTCGGCCGTGCCGGTGCGAGCCTCGGTCTGGGCGAAACCACAAGCCGCGGCCTCGGTCATCAGGTCGGCCTTGGAGCGGAAATGCTTGTAGAAGCCGCCATGGGTGAAACCGGCGGCGCCCATCAGGTCGGCCACGCTGACGCCGTCGTAGCCGCGCTCGCGGAACAGGGTGGCGGCGGTGGCGACAATGTGCGCGCGGTTGGCCCGCGCCTGGGCCTTGGTGACCTTCATGTTCGTGCCTGCACAAATGGGGGAGTGACTGCCCGTCAGTATACATTGATGTTGGTTGACATCAAAATGCTTGACGGTTTAGATTTCAGTCATCATCATAAATTCAATACTAACCCAGCACGTCCAACCCAGGAGCAGGACCTCATGAGCAAGCTTCCAGCTGTTTTGATCACCGGTGCGTCCAGCGGAATCGGCGCCACCTATGCACAACGTTTCGCCCGCCGCGGCCACGATCTGGTGCTGGTGGCCCGCAACAAGGAGCGCCTGGATGCCCTGGCGGCCCGCTTGCGTGACGAAAGCGGCGTCAACATCGATGTGCTGCAGGCCGACCTGACGCAGGCCCAAGACCTGGCGCGCGTGGAGCAACGCCTGGCCGAAGACGCCACCATTGGCGTGCTGATCAACAACGCCGGCGCCGGGCAGTCAGGTGGCTTCACCCAACAAACCGCCGCCGCCATCGACAGCCTGCTGGCCCTCAACGTCACCGCGGTGACCCGCCTGGCAGCCGCCATAGCCCCGCGCCTGGCGCGCACGGGCGAGGGCGCCATCGTCAACATTGGCTCGGTGGTGGGGCTGGCCCCGGAACTGAACATGACCGTCTACGGCGCCACCAAGGCCTTCGTGCTGTTCCTGTCCCAGGGCCTGCACCTGGAACTGGGGTCCAAGGGCGTGTACGTGCAGGCCGTGCTGCCCGCCGCCACCCGCACCGAGATCTGGCAGCACTCGGGCATCGACATCAGCACCTTGCCCGAGGTGATGGAAGTCGAAGACCTGGTGGACGCCGCGCTGGTGGGCTACGACCGCCGTGAACTGGTCACCATTCCGCCGCTGCACGTGGCCGACCGCTGGGACGCGCTGGATGGCGCGCGGCGGCTGCTGTTGTCGGATCTGCGCCAGGCGCAGCCGGCCGAGCGTTATCGGGTAGCGGGCTAGGTCGCCGGTTCAGCCGATGCTTGCGGCGCGATCGTGGTCGTAAGGAGGCGCTGTGCCTGCCTCGCTCAACATGTATTCGCGGCACTGCTCGAAGACCCGTTGGGCAAGTGCGGCATCGCGTGCCCATAGCTGCTTGTAGGCGCGCAAGCAGCTGCAATGCGGCAGATTGGCCTCGGTCATGCTGGCGATGAGCCGCAGGTCCGAGGCGCTGGCGGTGCCTTGGGCCTGCGCCAGCAGTGCAGGGCCGAACAGGGCCAGCATGCGTGCCCGGTCACGGTGCAGTTGTTCGCGCTTATTGAGCCCGAAGAAGTCGATGATGATCTGCCCGCGCAACCGCCCGGGGCCATCGGCCTGGGCTGGAACTGCAACGGTGGCGATGAAGGTGACCAGGGTTTCCGGGTCTTCGCCATCGGCGCCGAGGGGATAGCACAGGTACGGTGCTTCGGCCGCAAGCTCGGCTGTCGTCGAATTGACCGCGCCACGCGGGCCTGCGACGGGGAAATAGTTGAGCTTGAACGTGGTGTTGCACACCTTGCAGGACGCGGCATAGTTGAGTGGGTCATAGGCTAGCCAGAAATAACCTGCTGGTGCTGCGTCCCCCATCGCGACTGAATAGGCGAGCTGCGGGTGCTTCCTGGGATCCGGCCACGCCAGGACAGATGACTTCGGCCGAAAATGCTCAAGGTCAAACTCGATGGTCCCGTACTGGGGGCTCTCGAATTGTCGCTCGCAAAACACGCACTTGTTGAACTGCACCTTCATGTAGACAGGTTTCACCTGGCTCCAGATCGAGGTTTTCTCCTGGAAAGCCCCCAGTTGCACCAGCTTGCGCGCGCGTTTGGCGGCGTTGCTCGACCATCGGGGCACAGCCGCTTCGATCGCATCCTCCAGGGCTGCCGGTGTGATGGAGTATTTGATCATTCCTGCCGCTTCCCACCCTTGCGTTCATCCGGGTCGGAAGGTAACGGCGCGGCTTGGGTAAGCTGGGCCAGGAAATCCAGCGCGGCGTTCGCGTCGCCCTCGGCAGCCTTGCGGAACAGTTGTTCGCCGTCCGCCTGGAACGCCTCCGGGCGCGTGGTCTGCATGCCGAAGTAGGAGGACAGCAGCAGTTGCTCCATGCTTCTGCCGTAGACGTGCTCTTCCAGCTGCCGGACGGTGGCGGTGCCGCCGGGCGCGGTGTCGGTGATGAACACGTTCTCGCGTTTTACCGTGCTGGCCACCAGCGGGCTGTGGGAGGTGAACACAAACTGCAGCTGCGGGAAGGCGGCGGCCAGGGAGGGCACGACGCCGCGTTGCCATTCCGGGTGCAGGTGCAGGTCGATCTCGTCCACCAGCACGATGCCGGGAATCTCGTCGATGGCCTTGCCCTCGGGCGTCACGTCGCAGAGGTGCCCCAGCAGGTCGGTCACCCAGCCGATGAAGGCCTTGTAGCCATCGGAAAGCGAGGTGAATGGGGTCGGCACGCCATCGAACAGGAACAGGTATTGCTCGTCTTCTTCATCCTGCTCGCCGGTGAAGCAGACGTTGCCCGGCAGCACGCTGTTGAGCAGGTTGATCACCCGGTTGAACCGCTGTGGGTTGCGCGATTGCAGTTTTCCCAGCCACGGCTGCAACGGCCGCAGCGCCACCTGGTCTTCGAACAGCCCGGCCAGGCGCTGGTAGCGCAGGCCGCGGGAACGGCGCGCGCTGCTGGGCGAATAGTCATCGGTCTCGACCCGGCGCGTTGCGCCATAGCCCACCATGAAGAATGCCGGCGACGTGTCGTCCTCCAGCAGGCGGGCGATGGGGGAGTCGGGGGTGCTGTCGAGGTGCAGGCGGTCCTGGCTGCCTTTCGGGCCGCGGGGTTCGAGGCGCGCCAGCAGTTCGAGCTTGCGGCTGCGGGGGGCGGCTGGCGAGTAGTCTTCGCCGGTGGCCACGGCCTCGATCTTCAGCAGGCATTCCTTGACCGGGGCCTGCCCCAGGGCCGGCCGCCGTACCAGGCGGTACGGTACGAAACCGGAGTCCAGGAGCGCCGGCGCCAGTGCGGCGATGGCCAGCGCCCGCAGGATGGAAGATTTGCCGCCGCCATTGTCTCCCAGTATCAGGTTGACATTCTTCAACGCCGACACGCCCTTGCCAGTACGCCCCGGGTACTGCAGGCGCAGGACCGCCTTGCCGTAGCATTTGAAGTCGTAGATATGCAGGGATTTGGCGTACAAGAAAGAACCTCGCGGAAGCGGCTGCGGCATGACGAGCCATTCTGCGGGCGATGGGTGGCGTGTGCAACCCTGGACACCGCCCGTCCAGGGTTGCCCGCCACGGCGTGGTTCAGCCGTACAACCGCTGCTCGATCTCCTCCAGTGTGCTGCCCCGGGTCTCGGGCACCCACAGCGCGACAAACACCAGCGACAGCACCCCCGCAGCCACGAACACGAAGAAGGTCTGGCCAATGCCGATGGTCGCCACCAGCGTGGGGAAGAACAGGCCGATCATGACGTTGGTCAGCCAGAACGCGCCGATGGCCATGCCCATGCAGCCGCCCCGGATGCGCATCGGGAAGATCTCGGCCAGCAGCACCCAGAACGCCGGGCCGATCAGGCCTTGCATGGAGGCCAGGAACAGCCCCATGGCACCGAGGATGAGCATGGCGCGCGACACTGAGGGCTCGACCAGCACCGACACCAGGCCAATCAACAGCAACGACAGGGTGGTGCCGGCAAAACCCATCAGCATCATCGGCCGCCGGCCCAGGCGGTCCAGCAGGCAGATGCCGATGAAGGTGGCGCCAATGGAAATCACGCCGTTGACCACGTTGGCGATCAGCGCGCTGCGCTGGGCCAGGCCGGCCTCGGTGAGGATCTGCGTGCCGAAGTACATGATCGAGTTCACCCCGGTGAACTGCGAGGTCACCGCAATGCCGATGCCGATGAAGAAGATGCGCCGCGCGCCCTTTTTCGACAGGTCGCGCCAGCCGCCTTGCTTGATGAATTTCTCGTTGCCGATCTGCCGGGCAATGGCGTCCATCTCGACCTTGGCATGGTATTCCTCGCGCACCAGTTTCAGCACCGCCAGGGCTTCGCCCAGGCGGCCCTTGGTGGCCAGCCAGCGCGGGCTTTCGGGCATGTAGAGCATGCCCAGCCACAGGGCTATCGCCGGCAGCGTGGCCAGGGCCAGCATCCAGCGCCACACGCCGTCGAGGTCGCCGAACAGGTTGCCGAGCATGGCGTTGGTGGTGAAGGCCAGGAACTGCCCGGTGACGATCATCAGCTCGTTGCGGGTGATGATGCGCCCGCGGATGTTGGACGGCGACATTTCCGCCAGGTACGCCGGCACCACCACCGAGGCGCCGCCTACCGCCAGCCCCAGCAGGAAACGGGCGGCGACCATGACGTCCAGCGTGGGCGCCAGGGAGCAGCCCAGGGCGCCGATGAAGAACAGCACGGCCAGGAACAGGATGCTGCGGCGCCGGCCCTTGAGGTCTGACAAGCGCCCGCTGCACAGCGCGCCCAGCATGGCGCCGATCAGCAACGCGCTGGTCACCAGGCCTTCGGTAAAGGGCGTCAGGCCCAGGTCGGTCTTCATGTACAGCAGGGCGCCGTTGATCACGCCGGTGTCAAAACCGAACAGCAGGCCGCCGAAGGTGGCGACCAGGGTGACCTTTTGCAGGTAGCGACGTGCCTGGCGTTTCTCGCCGTTGAGGTAGGGGGCGGCGACGTCGGCTGCAGCGGTATTTCCGTAGGAATTAATTGTCATTGTGATATTCCTGACTGAAATTGCGGAACGGCGCCCAGCCGGGGTCGCGGGCAGGCGCCAGTGCGGTGGTTACATCGAGGGGGCTCCGGGGTGGGTCAGATGGCCTGGGGCTTGAAGTCGGCGGCGGCGACCGGCATCACGCCTTGCAGCAGGGCGATGGATTTTTCCAGGCCTTCAAGGCTGTTGAGCAGCACGTCTTCGTGCTCCACCGACAGCCAGCCGTCATAGCCGGCCATTTTCAGGCGGTAGCAGAACTGCCGCCACCACTGCTCGCCATGGCCGAAGCCGAGGGTGATGTACGACCAGCTGCGCGCCGCAATGTCCATCAGCGAGCCGTTTTCCAGCAGCGAGTCGACCGCTTGCACCGGGGTGTTGAGCAGGGTGTCCTTGGCGTGCACGTGGTAAATCGCCTCGCCCAGGGCTTCGGCGGCCGCCAACGGGTCGGCGCCCATCCAGAACAGGTGCGAGGGGTCGAGGTTGGCGCCGATCAGCGGGCCGATGGCCGCGCGCAGTTGCAGCAGCGAGCGCACGTTGTACACGCACTGGCTGCCGTGCAGCTCGAGGGCGATGCGCTCGACGCCGTTTTCCTTGGCCAGCGCGGCGATCTCCGCCCAGAACGGCAGCAGCCGCTCCTGCCACTGGTAGCGCAGGATGGCCTGGGTTTCCGGCGGCCACGATGCCACCACCCAGTTGGGCATGCGGTCGCCGGCCTGGCCTTCGGGCAGGCCGGACATGGTGCACACGGTCTTGACCCCCAGCTCGCCGGCCACGCGAATAGTGTCCTTCAGGCACTGGCCCTGTTCGGGTTGGGTGGGGTGCAGGGGGTTGCCGTTGGCGTTGAGGGCGATGATCTCCAGGTTGCGCGTCTCGAAGCTGCGCTTGAGCTCGCGGCGCGAGGCGGTGCTGTCGAGCATCTGCGCCAGGTTGAAGTGCGGCGCCGTGGACCAGCCGCCGGTGTTGATCTCCAGGCCCGAGACGCCCAGGCGTTGCGCGTGGTCGAGCACGTCCTGGAAGGGCAGGCCGCCCAGGCTGTCGGTGACGAAACCCAGTTTCATGGACGTGCTCCTTGGCGTGACAGGTAAAGGGCAGGGGTGGCGAGGCTGTGCAGGGTGACCCGGCGGCCCTCGTTCAGGGCCTGGATGCCGGCCTGGGCCACGCTGGCGGCGCAGTAGCCGTCCCAGGCGTTGGCCGCCTGGGCGGGGAACACGCCGGTGGTGACGAACTCAAGGAACGCCTGGTCCTGCAAGCGGTAGGCGTCGGCAAAGCGCGGGCGCCAGTCGGCGGCGTAACGGTGGCCGGCGTGCAGGTGGCGGTTGACGCGGGCCTGCACCGGCGCCGCCAGCTCGATGGAGCCTTGCTCGCCCACCAGTTCGCCGCGCACGTCGTAGCCGTAGGCGGCGTTGTTGTTGACCTCGATGTTCACCAGGTGGCCGTCGCGGGTTTCCAGCACCATGAACACCGGCGCACCGACGCCTGTGCTGGAGCTGCGGGCGGGCTGGAACACGGCGATGGCGCTGTACTCGGTGCCCAGCACGTGGCGCGCCACGTCGAACTCGTGGGGGGCGGAGTTGCTGATTGCCATCTGCCCGCTGAAGTTGGCCGGCGCTTCGACGTTGCGGTGGAAGTTGTGCATCATCACCGCGCGGCCGATCAGGCCGGTGTCCAGGGCGTGCTTCATTTCCCGATAAGAGGGGTCGAAGCGGCGCATGAAGCCCAGCTGGATGAATTGGCGGCCCAGGGACGTCTCCCGGTCGATCACCGCCAGGCACTCGTCCGGGCTCTGCGACAGGGGTTTTTCGCACAGGGCCGGTTTGCCCGCGCTGATGGCGGCCATGGCCAGCGAGGCGTGGGTGTCGTCGGGGCTGGCGATGATCACCGCGTCGACGTCGGCGCGGGCGATGGCGTGCAGTGGGTCGTGGCTGGCGTCGACGGCGCCGAACTGGTCGGCCACGGCGCGGGCACGGCCAGGGGAGGGGTCGCAGATCAATTGCAGGGTGGCCCCGGGCACCTCGCGGGCGATGATGCGGGCGTGATCCTGGCCCATGATGCCGGCGCCAATGACGGCGATGCGTATGCTCATGTTCGCGTACCTGATCGGTTTGTTGTGGTTGTTGTGGGCCGATTATCAGCAGCGCCAAACCAGCCGGCAACGAGCACGAAGGTCGCTTTCTGATGTGATTTCAATCAAATCAGGCGTGAGGGTTTTTTCGCCAGGTGCTGGAATAGTTGAGCCATAGGCCTATTCTTGATGGGAAACACATCAACGGGGAGATGGCATGGGCGGCGCAACACCGGGACAGGTATGGAAGGGCCCCAAGGTGCAGGACATCGCCCGGGTCGCGCGGGTGGGGCCGGCCACCGTGGACCGGGTGCTGAACAACCGCCCCGGCGTGCGCGAGTGCACGCGCCTGAAGGTGCTGGCGGCGCTGGAGAAACTGCGCCACGACCTGGCCGAGGGCCGCGCCACGTTGCAGATCAAGCTGTTCTGCGATTCGGGCGAGACCTTCAACGCCACCCTGGCCCAGGCCGAGGCGGTGGTGAACAGCTCGATGCCGGGGGTAGTGGTGCAGGGCGTGTACGTGCCCACCAGCCAGGTCGACCCGGCGGCCTTCGCCGACCGCGTGCAGGCCGAAGGGGCGTCGGCCGACGGCGTGATCGTGGTGTCGCGCGAGCACCCGGCCATCAACCGCGCCATTCGCACGCTATGTGGGCAGGGCGTTGCCGTGGTGTGCCTGACCACCGATTTGCCCAACTCCAACCGCAGCGCCTACGTGGGCAATGACCAGTACGCTGCCGGCAGCGTGGCGGGTGTATTGATCGGCAACGGCCTGCCGCGTGCGCCGGCGAAGATTCTGTTGGTGAACAGCATGCCGTTTCGTTGCCAGCAGGAGCGCGAGATGGGCTTCCGGCGGGTGCTGCGGGCGGATTTTCCGTACCTGAAGATCGATGAGCGAATGATGTCCGACGATCGCCCGCAGACCACGACCGACCAACTGATGCGCTATTTCTCCAAGCATGATTACCCGGCGGCCATTTATAACGTGGCCGGCGCCAACCGTGGCGTGGCCCAGGCCATCGCCACGGTGCCGGTTGAGCAGCGGCCGATCTTCGTCGGCCATGAGCTGACGGTGCACACCCGGGCGATGCTGGAAAGCGGGGTGATGGACTACGTCATTTCCCACGACTTCGCCGGTGAGCTGGCCGCGGCGGCGCGCTGGATACGCGGTGCGGTGGAAGGCAGCCGCGCGGCGCCGGGGTTTACGCAGATAGTGGTGCATACGCGGTATAACTGCGAGGGGGGCTGAGGTGAGGCTGTTGTGGGAGCTGGCTTGCCAGCGAGCTGTCGAGGCCCTAAAAACTCGCTGGCAAGCCAGCTCCCACAAAGACAGTTGTTGTTACGGGGGGCTGGGTCTGCGGCGGTCGGAGGGTTTTTCGCCGAACAGCTTGTGGTACTGGCTGCAGAAGTAGCTGGTGTGCTCGAACCCCCATTGCGCGGCAATGTCGCTGATGCGCGCCTGGGGTTGGCGGGTGAGGGCGCGGCGTGCCTCGTTGAGGCGCACCGAGCGCAGGTACTGCACGGGGTTGACGTCGGCGACGCTCTGGAAGCTGTACTGCAACGTGCGCCGGGAAATCTTCAGGCGCCTGCACAGCTCCACCAGGCTGGCGGTGCCGTGGGGGTCTTCCATCACCAACTCGTGGCAACGCTGCACGATGTACTGGCGGGTGGTGAAGCTGGGCTGGTGGCTGGGCTGCGCGTCCAGCGCGCCGAGCAGGCTGGCGGTCAGTTCCAGCAGCCGCGGCTTGATGCACTGGTCGGCGTGGCTGCCCAGCAACGCCACCAGTTCGCGGCAGGCACCCCGGTGGGCCAGCGCCGGCAGGGCTACGCCCTGCACCGACTGGCTGGCGCGGCAGCGGGCCAGGGTGGCGTCGCTCAGCACGTCGGCCAGTTCGGCGTAGGGAATGGACAGCCCCAGCACGTCCATGCCGGCGCCGGTGACGGTGCGAAATTCACGCTGGTTGGGCAGCAGGTTGAGGCCATCGAGCAGCCATTTCTGCTCGCTGCCGCCCTGTGGCCACACCAGCGGCAGAATCAGGTTGAGGTGGTCGCGCGGCAGCTGCATGTGCTGGATCGCGGCCTGGCTCAGCCGCTCGCGGAACAGGCGGATGGCGCCGACGTCGCGCACCCACAGCGCGGCGTCCAGCGGGCCGCTGCTCAACTGGTCATAGCGCTGGTCCCAGCCGGTGAGGTGGCTGGCGTGTTCGGACATGTCGGCGGACTGAAAAAACTGCTGCATCAGGCAACCTGCTGGATGAGGGTTGGGACTGAAATTGCAATTGCCGTGCCGGTTGTGAGTAGGCGTAGTAACCTGTTGAAAACCCTGAACTAGAGCGGTTTCAACAGGCCTGGGAAAGCTCTCGTCCGTGAGAGTGTTGCAAGATGTTTCTGAATGCACCATCACGGCCCCCGCAGCGACCGTGACGGTAACAATTGGGGCGCGAACATCAGGTGGGAGCTGGCTTGCCAGCGAGCTTTTCGTGCCTCAAAAGCTCGCTGGCAAGCCAGCTCCCACCAAGGTTCAGCCTTCGCGCTTCACCACCAGGGTCAGGATGTCGTAGCTGGCCACCACTTCATCGCGCTGGTTGGTGACTTCCACGTCCCAGGCCACCACCCCCTGCGGGATGCCCTGGGGGCTCTGCTTGCCCTGGTCGATCTTGCGCTTGCAGGTCAGCCGCGCGCGGATGGTGTCGCCGATGGCCACCGGGTTGATGAAGCGCAGGGTGTCCAGGCCATAGTTGGCCAGCACCGGCCCTTCGCCCGGGGAGACGAACAGCCCGGCGGCGGCCGACAGCACGAAGTACCCGTGGGCGATGCGTTGGCCGAACTGCGAGCGGCGCGCCGCCAGCTCGTCGAAGTGCATGTAGAAATGGTCGCCGGACAGGCAGCCGAAGTTCACCAGATCGGCCTCGGTGACGGTGCGCCGGTGGGTGAGCAGCGACTCGCCGATCTGCAGGTCCTGGAAGTGCCGGCGGAAGGGATGCACATCGGTCTCGATGAGGTCAGCGCCGCGCACGTACTCGCCGGTGATGGCCGCCAGCATGGTCGGCGAACCCTGGATGGCCGCGCGTTGCAGGTAGTGCTTGACGGCGCGCAGGCCGCCCAGCTCTTCACCACCGCCGGCACGCCCCGGCCCGCCGTGCTTGAGCTGCGGCAGCGGTGAGCCGTGGCCGGTGGATTCGACGGCAGCGTGGCGGTCCAGCACCAACAGGCGGCCATGCCAGGCGGCTGCGGCCGGGATGGCCTTGGCAGCAATCTGCGGGCTCCTGGTGACCAGGCTGGCGACCAGGCTGCCTTTGCCGCGGGCGGCCAGCACCAGGGCTTCATCCAGGTCGTCGTAGGCCATCAGCGTGCTCACCGGGCCGAAGGCTTCGATGTCATGGGCACCGCCTTCGGCGTGGGCGTCGCGGGCCAGCAGCAGGGTGGGGGCGAAGAACGCGCCCTCGGCCACGCCCTCGCCACGCGGGCTGAAGCCGTCGGCGGCGCCGAACAGGGTGTCGCAGCTTTGCTGCAGCAGCGCCAGGCGCTCGCCGACGTCACGCTGCTGGGCGTGGGAGGCCAGGGCGCCCATGCGTACGCCTTCCATTGCGGGGTCACCGACCACCACTTTGGCCAGGCGCTCGCGAATGCGCGTGGCCACCGCGTCCAGGTGCTGGCGCGGGACGATGGCGCGGCGGATGGCGGTGCACTTCTGCCCGGCCTTGGTGGTCATCTCGCGCACCACTTCCTTCACGTACAGCTCGAACTCTTCGTCGTCCGGGGTCACGTCCGGGGCCAGGATGGCGCAGTTCAGCGAGTCGGCCTCGGCGGTGAAAGGCACCGAATGGCGGATCAGGTTGGGCGTGACGCGCAGCTTGGCGGCGGTGTCGGCGGAGCCGGTGAAGGTCACCAGGTCCTGGCCTTGCAGGCGGTCGAGCAGGTCGCCGGTGCTGCCGATCACCAGCTGCAGGCTGCCGGCGGGCAGCAGGCCGGACTCATCCATCAGCCGCACCACCGCTTCGGTCAGGTAGCTGGTGGCCGTGGCCGGCTTGACCACGCAGGGCATACCGGCAAGGAAGCACGGTGCGAACTTTTCCAGCATGCCCCAGATGGGGAAGTTGAAGGCGTTGATGTGCACCGCCAGGCCGCCGCGTGGTACCAGGATGTGGCTGCCGGCGAACTGGCCGAGCTTGCCCAGGGGGAACGCCGGGCCTTCGTGCACCACGTTGCCCGACGGCAGTTCGCGGCTGCCGATGCCGGCGTAGCTGAACAGCGTGGCGTTGCCGCCCTCGATGTCGATCCAGCTGTCGGCGCGGGTGGCGCCGCTGTGGTGGGACAGGGCGTAGAGCTGTTCCTTGCGCTCGGCCAGGTACAGCGCCAGGGCCTTGAGGCGCTGGGCGCGCTGCTGGAAGTCAAGGGCGCCGAGGCTCAGGTTGCCGACGCGGCGGCCGTGGTCCACGGCTTCGGCGAAGTCGAGGGTTTCCTCGTGGGTGCGCGCCAGGGGCTGGCCGTTGAGGGCACTGCGCAGGGTTTGCGCGCCGTGCTGGCCGACCCAGCGGCCGGCGATGAAGGATTGCAGGGTAGGGGTCATGAGGCATCTCCACAAACAAACAGGGCATGAGCCCGTAGCAGCTGCCGCCAGGCGGCGTCAGGGGGCACCGTGGTGGCAGGGGACGCGGCCGGCGGCCGCTGCTACGGGGGTGTCAGATTTGGTCGAAATCGAGGACGACTTTCTGGCTGAGGGGGAAGGCCTGGCAGGACAGGACATAACCCGCCGCCACTTCGTAGTCCTCCAGGGCATGGTTGGCGTCCATCTCCACCTCGCCCTCGATGACCCTGCACTTGCAGGTCGAGCACACCCCGGCCTTGCACGAATAGGGCAGTTCGGCGCCGATGGCGTTGCCGGCGTCCAGCACGCTGACGGTGTTGCGTGGCAGGTCGAAGGCCAGGGCGCGGCCGTCGCTGATCACGGTGACCTGGCTTACCGCCGAGTCCAGTTGCCGCGCCGCTTCGCGGGCCTCGCGCTTGTGGCCGTCGTCGGCCACGCCGAACAGCTCGAAGTGGATGCGCTGGGCGGCCATGCCATGGGCCTTGAGCTGGTCGCGCACGGTCTCGGTCATGGCCTGGGGGCCGCAGATGAACGCGGCGTCCAGGGTTTTCACGTCCACCCAGCGGCTGAACAGTTGCTGGCACTTGGCGGCGTCGATGCGACCGTTGTACAGGTCCACGTCCTGCTGCTCGCGGCTGAACACGAACACCAGGTTCAGGCGTTGCAGGTAGCGGTTCTTGAGGTCTTCCAGCTGCTCGCGGAACAGCGCCCCGGAGCTGGAGCGGTTGCCGTACAGCAGGGTGACGCGGCTGTGGGGCTCGTGTTCCAGGGTGGTCTTGATGATCGACAGGATCGGCGTGATGCCGCTGCCGGCCGCCACCGCCAGGTAGCTGCCGTGGCGCGCCGGGTCCAGCGGCACGCTGAACTCGCCGGCGGGCGGCATCACCTCAAGCTGGTGGCCAGCCTGCAGGTGCTGGTTGGCGTAGGCGGAAAAACGCCCGCCGGCCACCTGCTTGATTGCCACCCGCAGCTCGTTGTCGTTGACCCCGGTGCAGATGGAGTAGGAGCGGCGCACTTCCTCGCCATCCAGCTGGGTGCGCATGACCAGGTGCTGGCCCTGGGTGTAGCGGAATTCGTCCTGCAGGTGGGCCGGCACGTCGAACACGATAGACACCGCGTCGCGGGTCTCGGCGCGGACCTGCTTGATGGTCAGGCTGTGGAACTGGCTCATTGTTGTTCTCCGGTAGCCATCAGATGCACTTGAAATAGTCGAACGGCTCGCGGCATTCGACGCAGCGGTACAGCGCCTTGCAGGCCGTGGAGCCGAACTGGCTGAGCAGCTCGGTGTGGGCGCTGCCGCACTGCGGGCACAACACCTGCGGCGCCTGGCCCAGCAGCGTGCGCTTGCTGGTGCTGCCTTCGGGCGGGGCGATGCCGTAGGCGCGTAGCTGCTCGCGGCCCTGGGGGGTGATCCAGTCGGTGGTCCAGGCCGGGGTCAGCTGGCGTTGCAGGCTGGGGGCGGGGAAACCGGCCTGTTCCAGGGCGTCGCGAATGTCGCCCTCGATCACCTCGGTGGCCGGGCAGCCGGAGTAGGTGGGGGTGACCACCACCTGCAGATGCCCGGCCTCCCAGGCCAGGTCGCGGACGATGCCCAGGGCCACCACGCTGACCACCGGCACCTCCGGGTCCATGACCTGGTCCAGCACGGCCCAGGCCTGGGCCAGGTCGCCGGCCTGCTGCGGTCGCGCGCCCCGGTCGCTGACGATCAGCTCACCAGGTTGCATCGGGGTAGGCTCGCGGCAGGTATTGCATTTCGGCCAGCAGCAGGCCCAGGTGTTCGCTGTGCAGGCCCTCGCGGCCGTCGAGGTAGAACGGGCTGGCGGGCTCGGGCAGCGGCAGGGTGGCGCGGGCGAACACGTCGGCGACCTTGGCGCGCCACGCCGCTGCGACCTCCAGGGGGTCGCCGATCAGCCCGGCGGCCGCCAGGCGCTGCTCGGCGGCGCTGGGGTTGACCAGTTCCACGGTGAAGCGCCAGACCTTGGGCAGCGCCGCCAGCATGCGCGCGTGGCTTTCCTCGGTGCCGTCGCCCAGGCGCTCCACCCACTCGGCGGAGCGGCGCAGGTGGTAGGTCACCTCTTTCAGGCCCTTGGCGGCGATGCCGGCGATGCGCGCGTCGCTGGTACCGGCCAGCCCGTGCAGCACCTGGAAGTGCCAGGCGTCGTAGAAGAACTGCTTGAGCATGGTTACCGCGTAATCGCCGTTGGGCTGTTCCACCAGCAGCAGGTTGCGCAGCTCGCGTTCGTTGCGCAGGAAAGCCAGGGCGTCGGCGTCGCGGCCATCGGCCAGGCGCTCGGCGGCGTATTCCAGCCAGTGGCGCGCCTGGCCGATCAGGTCGAGGCCGACGTTGGCCAGGGCCAGTTCTTCTTCCAGCGCCGGCGCGTGGCCGATCCACTGGCTCAGGCGCTGGCCCTGGATCAGGGCGCTGTCGCCCAGGTGCAGCAGGTAATGGGTCAGGTCGTGTTCGATGCTCATGGTCGGCCTCACATGTGCCCCACTTCGGGCGGCAGTTCGTAGAAGCTGGCGTGGCGGTAGACCTTGTCGTCGGCCGGGTCGAACAGCGGTTCCTTGTCGTCCGGCGAGGAGGCGGTGATCAGCGCCGAAGGCACCACCCACAGGCTCACGCCTTCGCTGCGACGGGTGTACAACTCGCGGGCGTTCTCGATGGCCATGACCGCATCGGCGGCGTGCACGCTGCCCACGTGCTTGTGGTTGAGGCCGTGCTTGCTGCGCACGAAGACTTCGAACAGGGTCCAGTCGGACATGGGGTTTCTCCAGCTCAGGCGGCGTTCTTGTTGTGGTGTTTGCGGGCGTGGGCCACGGCGGCCTGGCGCACCCAGGCGCCGTCCTCGATGGCCTGCTTGCGGGTGGAGACGCGTTCGGCGTTGCACGGGCCGTTGCCCTTGAGCACTTCGTGGAATTCATCCCACTGGATGGCACCGAAGTCGTAATGGCCGGTCTCGGCGTTCCATTTCAGCTCCGGGTCGGGGCAGGTGCAGCCCAGCAGTTCGAGTTGCGGGATGGTCTGGTCGACGAAGCGCTGGCGCAGTTCGTCGTTGCCCTGGCGCTTGATTTTCCAGGCCATGGACTGGGCGCTGTTGGGCGAGTGTTCGTCGCTGGGGCCGAACATCATCAGTGCCGGCCACCACAGGCGGTTGATGGCGTCCTGCACCATGTCCTTCTGGGCCTGGGTGCCGTGGCGCATCATGGTCAGGAGCATTTCGTAGCCCTGGCGCTGGTGGAAGCTCTCTTCCTTGCAGATGCGCACCATGGCCCGGGCGTAGGGGCCGTAGGAGGTGCGCTGCAGCACCACCTGGTTGACGATGGCGGCGCCATCCACCAGCCAGCCCACCGCGCCCATGTCGGCCCAGCTCAGGGTGGGGTAGTTGAAGATGCTCGAATACTTGGCCTTGCCGGCGTGCATCTTGGCAATTTCTGTATCGCGATCGGCGCCCAGGGTTTCCATGGCGCTGTACAGGTACAGGCCGTGGCCGGCTTCGTCCTGGATCTTGGCCATCAACTGCAGCTTGCGCTTGAGCGTCGGCGCGCGGGTGACCCAGTTGCCTTCGGGCAGCATGCCGACGATTTCCGAGTGGGCGTGCTGGGAGATCTGGCGAATCAAGGTTTGCCGGTAGGCGTCGGGCATCCAGTTCTTGGCTTCAATCTTGATTTCAGCGTCGATACGTGCCTGGAAGGCGCGTTCCTGGGCGTCCATCTCGTCGAGGGTCTTGAGGCGCTTGACGCCGGTTTCCACTAGCTGTGCGTACATGAAGGGTCTCCGCCATGAGGGGGCATGGCTATTTTATAAGTGATACAGAATCAAATATCAAACACAAAATATGCGTATCAAATAAATTTCCGTATCACGTTTCCGAGGCAAACGAATCCCGTAGCAGCGGCCGCAAGGCCGCGTCATGGGCGCTGCGGTGCAGCAGGTACACCGCGGGGTGAGGGGAAGGACGCGGCCTGCGGCCGCTGCTACGGGGTTACTGGCGTTTGTCGAAGACGTGGGCGGCCTTGCCTTCCGAGCGCTTGAGGGAGTGCAGCGGCTGTAGCAGCACGCGGGTGCTGATGCCGATGTAGGTCTTGATCTGCTTGCTCAGCTCGTTGCACACGGCCTGCTGCTGGGCCGGGTCCAGGTGCTGCTGTTCGGGGCGCAGTTCGACGTGGACGTCCACCGAATCGAGGTTGCCGTTGCGATACAGGTGCATCTCGTAGCATTCGCTGAGCTGTTTGATTTTCAGCACTTGCTCTTCCACCTGGGTGGGGAACACGTTGACCCCGCGGATGATCAGCATGTCGTCGCTGCGCCCGGTGATCTTGTCCATGCGCCGCATCGGCCGGCCACTGCCGGGTAACAGCCGGGTGAGGTCGCGGGTGCGGTAGCGGATCATCGGCAGGGCCTCCTTGCTCAGGGAGGTGAACACCAGCTCGCCGAACTGGCCGTCGGGCAGCACCTGGCCGGTGGCCGGGTCGATGATTTCGGGGTAGAAGTGGTCTTCCCAGATGGTCGGGTGGCCGCGGCTGTCGGCGCATTCCATGGCCACGCCCGGGCCCATGATCTCCGACAGGCCGTAGATGTCCTGGGCGACGATGCCCAGGCGGCGCTCGATGGCGCCGCGCAGCTCGTCGGTCCAGGGTTCGGCGCCGAAGATGCCCAGGCGCAGGGCAAGTTTCTGCGGGTCGATGCCCTGGCGCTCGATCTCGTCGGCGATGTTGAGCATGTACGAGGGCGTGACCATGATGATGTCGGGGTTGAAGTCGCGGATCAGCTGCACCTGTTTCTCGGTCTGCCCACCCGACATGGGGATCACCGTGCAGCCCAGGCGCTCGGCGCCGTAGTGGGCGCCCAGGCCACCGGTGAACAGGCCGTAGCCGTAGGAAATGTGCACCTTGTCGCCGCGCTTGCCGCCGGCGGCGCGAATCGAGCGGGCGACGATGTTGGCCCAGGTGTCGATGTCGTTCTGGGTGTAGCCCACCACGGTGGGCTTGCCGGTGGTGCCGCTGGAGGCGTGCAGGCGCACCACCTCGTGCTGGGGCACGGCGAACATGCCGTAGGGGTAGTTGTCGCGCAGGTCGTTCTTGCCGGTGAAGGGGAAGCGGCCCAGGTCGTCCAGCGACTTCAGGTCGTCGGGGTGCAGGCCCAGGGCGTCGAAGCGCTGGCGGTACAGCGGCACGTTCTGGTAGGCGTGGGTGAGGCTCCAGCGCAGGCGCTGCAGCTGGTGTTCGCGCAGTTGGTCGACGCTGGCGGTTTCGAACGGGTCCAGCAAGGCTTCAGGGTCAAGGTGCATGTTCATGGTTTCACTCGAATTGTTCTTGTGTGAGTGTCCGGCCCGCAGCAGGGCGGGCTGTGCATAGGCTTACAGGCGTTCGATGATCAAGGCAATGCCCTGGCCGACGCCGATGCACATGGTGCACAGGGCGTAGCGGCCATTGGTCTGTTCCAGCTGGTGCAGGGCGGTGGTCACCAGGCGCGCGCCGCTCATGCCCAGCGGGTGGCCCAGGGCAATGGCGCCACCGTTGGGGTTCACCCGCGGGTCGTCGTCGGCCAGGCCCAGTTCACGCAGCGCGGCCAGGCCCTGGGCGGCGAAGGCTTCGTTGAGTTCGATCACGTCCATGTCGGCCAGGGCCAGGTTGGCGCGCTCCAGCACCTTGCGCGTGGCGGGCACCGGGCCGATGCCCATGATGCGCGGCTCGACGCCGGCGGTGGCCATGGCCAGCACCCGGCCACGGGCCTTGAGGCAGTAGCGCTCGGCTGCTTCGGGGCTTGCCAGCAGCAGCGCGCAGGCGCCGTCGTTGACCCCCGAGGCGTTGCCGGCGGTGACGCTGCCGTTGGCGCGGAACGGCGTGCCCAGCTTGTGCAGTTGCTCAAGGGTAGTATCGCCGCGCGGATGCTCGTCGTGCTCTACGACTTTGGCCGGGCCCTTGCGCTGGGCGATACTGACCGCGACGATTTCCCGTGCCAGGCGCCCGTTGGCCTGGGCGGCGGCGGCGCGTTGCTGGCTGCGCAGGGCGAAGGCGTCCTGGTCGGCGCGGCTGATGTTGAACTGCGCGGCGACGTTCTCGGCGGTCTCGGGCATCGAGTCGATGCCGTACTGCGCCTGCATCAGCGGGTTGACGAAGCGCCAGCCGATGGTGGTGTCGAACAGCTCGGCCTGGCGCGAAAACGCCGTCTCGGCCTTGCCCATCACCAGTGGCGCGCGGGACATGGATTCCACGCCACCCACCAGCATCAGCCCGGTCTCGCCACTGCGAATCGCCCGCGCCGCCGTGCCCACCGCGTCCAGCCCCGAGCCGCACAGGCGGTTGAGTGTGGTGCCGGGCACGCTCACCGGCAGGCCGGCCAACAGCGCCGACATGCGCGCCACGTTGCGGTTGTCCTCGCCGGCCTGGTTGGCGCAGCCATAGATGACATCGTCCACCTGGCTCCAGTCCACCTGCGGGTGGCGCTCGAGCAGGGCGCGCAGGGGCACGGCGCCGAGGTCGTCGGCGCGCACGCCGCTGAGGGCGCCGCCGTAGCGGCCGATGGGGGTGCGCACGGCGTCGATGATAAGGGCATCAGTCATGAGGGTTCTCCGGCGTCAGCACGGTGCCGCGCACTTGATAGGACTTGCCCCGGAACAGGGCGATCAGTTGGCCGTTCTGGTTTTCGATGCGCACGTCGTAGGTGCCGGTGCGGCCGCGACGGCTGAGTTCGTGGCAGGTGGCCGTGAGCACGTCGCCCACCGGCACCGCGCCGATGTACTCGATGCTGCAACCCTGGGCCACGGTGGCCAGGTCGTAGCTGTTGCAGGCCACGGCGAACGCCGAGTCGGCCAGGGCGAAGATGAAGCCGCCGTGGCAGGTGCGGTGGCCCTGGAGCATGTCGGGGCGCACGGTCATGGTCAGCTGTGCGTAGCCGGCGTCGGCGTCCAGCAGGTGCAGGCCCAGGGCGTGGCTGGCATTGTCGCGTTCCAGCAGCGCCATGGCGCATTGCTGGGCCAGGTCGCGGGCGGTGGCTTCAGTCATGCAGGCTTCTCCCTTGCGCCAGGCAGCGGCGCAGCAGCAACGAGGGGCGGTAGCGCTCTTCGCCGTAGGCAGCCTGCAGGTGCTGCAGCACGGCCACGACCGTGTCCAGCCCCAGGGCGTCGGCCCAGGCCAGCGGCCCGCGCGGGTAATTGACGCCGGCGCGCATGGCCAGGTCGATGTCGGCTGCCGAGGCCACGCCTTGCAGCGCGGCGTCGGCGCCTTCATTGGCGAGCATGGCCACGGTGCGCAGCACGCACAGGCCGGGGCTGTCGGCGAGGGCGCTGACGGCCAGGCCGGCGCGGTTCAGCAGGGCCACGGCCTGGTCGATGGCGGCGGGCGAGGTGGCGGCTGCCCAGCTGATGCCGATGCGCGTGGCCGTGGCAAAGTCCAGGGCCAGGTCCAGCAGCACCAGGTGTTGCAGGCCGTGGTCCAGGGCGCGCTGGCTGGCCATGCGGCCGTCGGACAGGGCCAGCACGGCGTCGCCGCAGCGCAACAGGCCGTTGCCGGGGCGGCGGGTCACCTGCACGCCCTGGGCCTCCAGGCGTGCCAACAGGCCGTCGAGCAGCGGCGGCAGGCCTTCGGCCACGCAGTGCTGCACCGTGGCGCTGCTGGCCAAGGTGTGCGGCAGCGGCCGTTGCGCGCCGTCGCGGTAGTCGTAGAAGCCCTGGCCGCTCTTGCGGCCCAGGCGCCCGGCGTCCACCAGCTCCTTCTGCAGCAGCGAGGGCTGGAAGCGCATGTCTTGGTAATAGGCGTCGAACACCGAGCAGGTCACCGCGTAATTGACGTCGTGGCCGATCAGGTCGGTGAGCTCGAAGGCGCCCATGGCAAAGCCACCGGCCTCGCGCAGCAGGGCGTCGAGGGTGGCGCTGTCGGCGGCGCCTTCCTGCAGCAGGCGCAGGCTCTCGGCGTAGAACGGCCGGGCCACGCGGTTGACGATAAAGCCCGGCGTTGAGCGGGTGTGCACCGGCCGTTTGCCCCAGGCGCTGGCAGTGTCATGCAGGGTGCGCGCGGTGTGCTCGGCGGTGGCCAGGCCGCTGACCACTTCCACCAGCGCCATCACCGGCGCCGGGTTGAAGAAATGCAGGCCGGCGAAGCGTTCGGGGTGCGCAAGCTCGGCCGCCAGGGTGGTGATGGACAGCGACGAGGTGTTGCTGGCCAGCAGGCAGTCGGGCGCGCACAGGCGCTCCAGTTCGGCGAACAGTTGGCGCTTGACCGCCAGTTGCTCGACGATGGCCTCGATCACCAGGCGGGCGTCGGCCAGTGCGGGCAGGGCGTCGCAGGCGTGCAGGTTGGCCAGGCAGGCGAGGCGGGCGCTGTCGGCCAGCTTGCCGGCCTTCACCCGCTGGCCCAAGCGCTGGTCGATGGCGGCGATGGCCTGGGCGGCGGCGCCGGGGCGGTTGTCGTAGAGCTTCACCGGGTGCCCGGCCTGGGCGGCCACCTGGGCGATGCCGGCGCCCATGGCACCGGCGCCGATCACCGCCACTTCGGCGGACAAGGGCAATGCGGCCATGGCTCAGTTCCCCTTGAACGCGGCGGGGCGCTTGGCCATGAACGCGGCCACGCCTTCGCGGTAGTCGTGGCTGCGCCCGGCCAGGCGTTGCAGGTCGCGTTCAAGTTCCAACTGCTGGTCCAGGCTGTTGTCGAAGCTGGCGTTGAGGCTGCGCTTGATCAGCGCCAGGCCGTAGGTGGGCTGGGTGGCCAGGTGGCGGGCCAGTTTCAGCGCTTCGTCGCGCAGCGCGTCGTCATCCACGCAGCGGTAGATCAGGCCCCATTGCTCGGCCTGTTCGGCGCTCAGGCGTTCGCCCAGCAGGGCCAGGGCCCTGGCGCGGGCCATGCCCACCAGCCGTGGTAGCGCCCAGGTGCCGCCCGAGTCGGGGATCAGGCCGATCTTGCAGAACGCCTGGATAAAGCTGGCCGAGCGCGCCGCCAGCACCAGGTCGCAGGCCAGCGGGATGTTCGCGCCGGCGCCGGCGGCCACGCCGTTGACCGCGCAAACCACCGGCAGCGGCAGCTCGCGCAGGGCGCGGATCAACGGGTTGTAGAACTGCTCGATGGACTGGCCCAAATCCGGCGCATCGGCGCCGGGGGCGACGTTGCGGTCGGCCAGGTCCTGCCCTGCGCAGAAGCCGCGGCCTTCGCCGGTCAGCAGCAGCACGCGCACGCTGGCGTCCTGGCGCACGCGCTTGAGGGCTTCGCGCACCTCGCCGTGCATCTGGGCGTTGAAGCTGTTGAGTTGCTCGGGACGGTTGAGGCTGAGCAAGGCGACGCCGTCGTCGATGGCGAACACGATGGTTTCGAAGGTCATGGCTGGGGTGCCCCTGAAGGGTGAACGGATGGGTTACTGCCCGCGGAACTGCGGACGGCGCTTGTCCTGGAAGGCACGGATGCCTTCGTCGCGGTCCTGGGTGCCGGCCAGCAGCGTGAAGGCGTGGCGTTCGAAACGCAGGCCGCTGGCAAGGTCGGTGTCCTGGGCCTTGAGCAGCGCTTCCTTGGCCAGGCGCACGGCCAGCGGCGCCTTCTCGGCGATGCGCCGGGCGATGGCCAGGGCGCGCTCCACGGTGAATTCCGGCTCGGTGATTTCGCTGACCAGCCCGGCCTCCAGGGCCTGGCGGGCGCCGATGGGCTCGCCGGTGAGCACCATCTGCATGGCCAGGGACTTGCCCACGGCCCGCAACAAGCGCTGGGTGCCGCCGGCGCCGGGCATGATGCCGAGGTTGATTTCCGGTTGGCCAAACAGCGTGTCGCGCCCGGCAATCAGGATGTCGGCGTGCATCGCCAGCTCGCAGCCGCCGCCCAGGGCATAGCCGTTGACGGCGGCGACCAGGGGCTTGGTGAAGGCGGTGATGCGCTGCCAGGAGGCCACGCGCGGGTCATTGAGGATGCCCACCAGGTCGCGTTCGGCCATTTCCTTGATGTCGGCACCGGCGGCAAAGGCCTTGCGGCTGCCGGTCAGCACCACGGCGCGGGTGTCCGGGCACTGCTCGGCGTCGCTCAGCGCTGCGGCCAGCTCGGCGAGCAGTTGGGTGTTGAGCGCGTTCAGCGCCTCGGGGCGGTGGAGGGTGACCAGGCGGACGGCGTCCAGCTGTTCGACCACAAGCAGTGCAGGCATGGGCAGGCCTCACGGGTGTGCCCGGCTAGCGTGGCCGGGCTGATTATTGGAGCGGCTGGGGTGGCCGATGAGCTCAGTATAATCACAATGCGATACACAAAAACAACATCAAAAATAAAATACCGTGTCTCAATTATTGCTTGGTCCCGTAGCAGCGGCCCCAGGCCGCGTCCCAGGTCCCACGGTTTTGCAGGAAGACCGCGTTGTGGCCGGACGCGGCCTGGCGGCCGCTGCTACGGGGGGGGGGGCAGGCTGGGAAATTGAATTGGCAGGCAGGGGAAACTGGCGCCTCGCCGGTTTGCTTAAGCTGGTCGCACGCCCCTTTCAGCAAGGACACCCCCCATGGCCAGTCAAACCGTTTACCCCCTCGACAGTGTCACCGCCTTCCTCGGCCGCCAGCACGGCCTCTACATCGACGGCGCCTGGGTAGCCGCGCGCGGCGAAGGCAACCTGCCGGTGTACAACCCGGCCACCGGCGCACAGATCGCCGCCACCGCCGACGCCGACGCAAGCGATGTAGACCGTGCGGTCCAATCGGCCCACAAGGCCTTCACCTCCGGGGTGTGGTCACGGCGCCTGCCGGCCGAGCGCGAGCGCATCTTGCTGCGTTACGCCGACCTGTTGGAGCAGCACGCCGAAGAGCTGGCGCAGCTGGAAACCCTGGAGCAGGGCAAGTCCATCGCCATCGCCCGTGCCTTCGAGGTGGGCAGCACGCTGAACTGGATGCGCTACACCGCAGGCCTGGCCACCAAGCTGTCGGGGCGCACCCTGGACCTGTCCATCCCGGTGCCGGATGGCGCGCGCTACACCGCGTTTACCCGCAAGGAGCCGGTGGGCGTGGTGGCCGGCATCGTGCCGTGGAACTTCCCGCTGATGATTGGCATGTGGAAGGTGATGCCGGCGCTGGCGGCGGGCTGCTCCATTGTCATCAAGCCCTCGGAAATCACCCCGCTAACCCTGATGCGCATGGCCGAACTGGCCACCGAGGCCGGGGTGCCGCCGGGCGTGTTCAACCTGGTCACCGGCAGCGGCGGCGTGTGCGGCCGGGTGCTGACCACCCACCCGTTGATCAGCAAAATCAGCTTCACCGGCTCCACGGCGACCGGAAAGGGTATCGCCAGGAGCGCTGTCGATCGCCTGACGCGTATCACGTTGGAGCTGGGCGGCAAGAACCCCGCCATCGTGCTCAAGGACGCCGACATCCAGCAGGTGGTGGAAGGCCTGATGATGGGTAGCTTCCTCAACCAGGGCCAGGTGTGCGCGGCCAGTTCGCGCATCTACGTGGAGGCGCCGATCTTCGACCAGGTGGCGGCGGCGTTCGAAGGGGCGGTGAAGGGGCTGAGCGTTGGCCCGGGGATGGACCCGACGTTCCAGATCAACCCGCTGGCCTCGCAGCCCCACCAGGCCAAAGTGCTGGCGTACCTGGAGGACGCGCGCCGCCAGGATGCCGAGCTGATCAGTGGCGCCAAGGCACCGGACGGCAATGGCTTCTACGTGTCGCCGACGCTGGTGATCAACCCCGACGACCAGCTCAAGCTGACCCGCGAGGAGGTGTTCGGCCCGGTGCTGTGCCTGAGCCGCGTGGACGACGTGGAGCAGGCGGTAGCCCTGGCCAACGACTCCGACTACGGCCTGACCGCCAGCCTGTGGACTCGCGACCTGAACGCGGCGATGAACCTGACCCCGCGTATCGAAGTGGGCACGGTATGGGTCAACAGCCATACGCTGATCGATGCCAACATGCCGTTTGGTGGCTTCAAGCAGTCGGGCACCGGGCGTGATTTTGGCGCCGATTGGCTGGAGGCGTTCACTGAAACCAAGTCGGTGTGCATACGTCACTGATCTGGGCAGCTTTCTTCAGCAACGCGGCGCCTGTGGACGCGGCCTGCGGCCGCTGCTACGGGGGGCGTTAGCGCTTGTGCGCTTCCATATACAGCCGCAGTAGCTGATTTATGCGGGTTTGGTAACCGCTGCCCTGATCCTTGAACCACTCCAGCACATCCACGTCAAGGCGTATTGTGACCGCTTGCTTGGGGGGGATGTGCAGCTCTGCGTTCTTGAAAAAAGCGTCGCCCAGTTCCGGAACGTCCGATGTGTCGATCTGCTCGTCGGTTTGGGCTGCGAGTCGCTGCCAGTCAGTTCTTGATGCTTTGGACATATCGTTTTGCCTCCTGCCGAGTGGCCTTGCGTGCCGAAATGAAGTGGAAACCCGTTCGTCCGCCAGAGTTACGCGGACGTTATTGCCCTTGGCGGCTTGGGACAAGCGCAAAACCTGTGCAATCGACAGTTTCAGATGGCTCTGACATTGTTGCTGGGCTTGGTCCTACGCCGGCTGTTTATCAGGGCCATATGATTACTGGCTCCCGTAGCAGCTGCCGCCAGGCGGCGTCCGGCCTTTCCGCATTTTCTTGGCAATACCACGGCGCTTTCGGGCGCGGCCTGACGGCCGCTGCTACGGGAAGGTGGGTCAATGGCGGCGGCGATACTCGCCGGGCGCCACGCCGAAGCGGGCCTTGAAGGCGGTGTTGAAGTGGCTGCTGTTGGTGAAGCCCCACTGGTAGGCCAGGGCGGCGAGCTTGGTGCCGGGGGGGCCGTCGCGCAGGTTTTGCGCGCAGCGGTCCAGGCGGCGGTCGCGGATGTGCTGGGCGACGCTGGCGCCGTGGCGGCCGAAGGCGCGGTACAGGCCCCGCAGGGACATGCCGCATTCATGGGCAACGCGTTCAGGGGTCAGCTCGCTATCGCCCAGGTGCTGCTCGATCCACGCCACGCAGCGCCGGTAAGCCTTGGCCTGGCTGTCCTCGTCCATGTCCCTGTGTAGCAAGGCGGGGCGCAGCAGGCCCAGGATCGCGTCCAGCACGGCCTCGCTTTCGCCCTGGGAAAGGTCGTCGCGCAGCCGAGTGCCCAGCAACAACTGGGTGGCCAGGCCGGCGACCGGCACACCACTCGCTACTTTCTGGCCAGGCTGTAGCAGGCCCTGGCCCCGCGCATGCGGCACGATCAGCGACAATTGCCGCGCCGGCCCCTGGTAGTCGAAGGCGCTGGGGCAGTGGTTGTCGATGAACATGATGTCGCCCGGCTGCAGCGTTTCGCGCACCTCGCCCTGGCGCATCTGCGCCGTGCCTTCGAGTTGGAACACCGCGAAAAAATGATGCTCGCCACTCTGCTGCACCTCGCGGTGCTGGCGGACCAGGCGCGCCTGGGCGGCGTGCACGGTGCTCATTTTCAGCGCGCCTTGCCGGTGTTCGACGATGCGGCCCTGGAAGCCGGCGCCCGTGGCCTGGCCGTCGAAGCGGTCGCAGATGCGGTTGATGGCGTGCAGCCAGCCGTCGAACGCCGCGTCAGGGGAAATACTCATGGTCGCCCTCACTGATTATGTGATACAAAAAACATAACAATAAGCACGAATATCGTGCCACAAGACTCGATAAGGAGCCATCATGCCCTGCTACCGCCTCGACGGCCTGACCCCGGTGGTCGACCCCAGCGCCTACGTGCACCCCACGGCGGTACTGATTGGCGACGTGATCATCGGCCCCCATTGCTACGTGGGCCCGCTGGCCAGCCTGCGCGGCGATTTCGGCCGCATCGTGCTGGAGGAGGGCGCCAACCTGCAGGACACCTGCGTGATGCACGGTTTCCCCGACAGCGACACGGTGGTGGCGCGTAACGGCCATATCGGCCACGGCGCGGTGCTGCACGGCTGCCACATCGGCGCCGACGCGCTGGTGGGCATGAACGCGGTGGTGATGGACAACGCGCGCATCGGTGCCCGCAGCTTCGTCGCCGCCACGGCCCTCGTCAAGGCCGGGTTCGAGTGCCCGGAACAATCGCTGGTGGTGGGCAGCCCGGCCAGCGTCAAGCGCGTGTTGGGCGACCAGGAAGTGGCGTGGAAGCAGGCCGGCACCCGCGAGTACCAGGCGCTGGCCCGCCGTTGCCTGGAAGGCCTGCGCGAATGCCCGCCGCTGGCCCAGGTGGAAGACGGCCGCCCGCGCCTGCAGGTCAGCCAGCACCAGCCCAAAAACGCCTCGACGTGATACTGACAGTGGCCCCCAGGGGCCGGCTGTCGGTATATTTGCCCCTTTGCCTTGCACGGACTGCCCATGTCGTCGCTTACGCCACTCAATCAACTGATCGCGCGGTTCCAGCAACAGGTGCCGATTCGCGCCAGCTCGCTGATCGTCACCCTGTATGGCGATGCCATCGAACCCCACGGCGGCCGGGTCTGGCTGGGTAGCCTGATCCGCCTGCTGGAGCCCATGGGCATCAACGAACGGCTGATCCGCACCTCTATTTTCCGCCTGACCAAGGAAAACTGGCTGAGCGCCGAAAAGGTCGGCCGGCGCAGTGACTACAGCCTGACCGGCACTGGCCGCCGGCGCTTCGACAAGGCCTTCAAGCGCGTGTACAGCGCCACGCCGCCGGCCTGGGACGGTGCCTGGTGCCTGGTGATGCTGACCCAGCTGCCGGCGCCGCTGCGCAAGGAAGTGCGCGAGGAACTGGAGTGGCAGGGTTTCGGCGCCGTGGCCCCGGCCGTGCTGGCCAGCCCGCGCATCGAGCGCGCCGACCTCAATACCACCCTGGCGGACCTGGGCGCGCTGGAAGACACCATTGTGTTCGAGACCACGGCGCAGGACGTGATGGCCTCCAAGGCGTTGCGCCTGCAGGTCAAGGAGAGCTGGAACATCGAGGAGCTGGCAGCGCATTACAGTGAGTTCATCCAGTTGTTCCGGCCCCTGTGGCAGGCGCTGCGCGAGCAGGAAAACCTGGACCCGGAGGAATGCTTCCTGGCCCGCACGCTGCTGATTCACGAGTACCGCAAGCTGCTGCTGCGCGACCCGCAATTGCCGGACGAGTTGCTGCCGGGGGATTGGGAAGGGCGCGCCGCGCGGCAGCTGGCGCGCAATATCTACCGGTTGATCTATGCCCAGGCCGAGGCCTGGTTGAACACGGTGATGGAAACGGCCGACGGGCCGTTGCCCGAGGCGGGGGAGAGTTTCTACCGCCGCTTCGGCGGCTTGCGCTGACCCCCGCATCACCACTGTGGGAGCTGGCTTGCCAGCGAGCTGTTGAGGGCCAAAAACTCGCCGGCAAGCCAGCTCCCACAAAAGGCAGTTTCTGCTACAGGTTATTTGGGGGCGTTGAGGTTCAACGTCGGCGTTTCGTCGAAGAAGTTCCACGGCTTGAGCAGCATGTGCACCCACTCGGTCGGCATGATCGGCCATTCTTCGGCACGGGCCACGTGGGTGGTGCCGGTGGTCAGCCACACCACGTCGTCGGTATTGTCGATGGACTGGTTGTCCTGTGTGTACTGGCCCAGCCCGGTGTCCTTGTCGGAGCGGTTCGGGTACTTGCCTTCCGGGTAGCGCTCGTCGGGGTTGTAGCGGGTTACCCAGATCTGCTTGTCCATGAAGCTCAGGCGGTGGTACAGCCATTCATCCTTGCCGAAGTTTGCGCCCTTGGCCACCGGGTGGGTGCCGCCCGCGTACGGAATCAACTGGTAGGACACCGGGTTGCCCATGCGGTTTTCCTTGTTGGGGTTGCTCAGCAGGCGCACGGTGGCCGGGTCGAACTTCTGCGCGGCGGCCTGTTCATTGGTCACTTTCTGCTGCTGGATCTGCATGGTGCTGGTGCGCGGCCCGCCACGGTCGTTGCCGGCTACCACGGGGTTCACCTCCACCAGGGTGTTGTTCTCGCCGTCGATGTCCATGTCCAGGCGGAAGTTGTAGATGTGCTGGTGGGTGGTGCCGACGATGTTGGTGTCGATCAGAGTGCCGTAGCGGGTGTCCTCCTTGGCGGTGGCGTCGTGCATGGTCTTGCTCTTCACGCCCTTGACCGCCTCGATGCCGGTGGCGCCGGCGTCGATGCCGATGGTGCCGTTCTGCTGGAACACCCAGTCGAAGATGTAGTCGTAGTTGCCCACGGTGCTGATCCAGCGGATCACCAGCTCACGCCGCTCGGTGGACAGGTTGGGCTGGCCCATTTCCTGGTGCTTGTACTCCGGCCCCGCGTAGCGCTCGAAAATCGCCATGGCGTGGGGGATGGTGGTCGGCTTGCCGGTGTAGTCGGCGATGGTGGCGTCCAGCAGCACGGCGTTCTGCGGCGCGTCCTTGCCGCGCTGGATGGGCGAGGTGAGGGTGCCCATGCCGTAGTCGCCCGAGTCCAGGTAGGCCTTGAAGTACCAGCCCACGTCCGGGTCGCCGTAGGGCACGATCATGCCGCCCAGGCTGCCTTCGTACATGATCTTGCGCTTGGTGCCCTTGTCGTCGTAGGTGACGGTGGACAGGATCGGGCCCACGCGCGAGTCCAGGCGCAGGTGCAGGTCCCAGTTCTGCCAGTGGATGCTGTTGCCAGTGATGGTGTAGTTCTTGCCTTCGGGCTCGGTGATGTCCAGCGGTTTGACCGTGGCGGCCTTGCGCCCGCGGCCGTCATAGGGCGTGGGTTTCATCGGCACCGGGATGACCCCGGCATCTTCGATCTTCACCACTTTTTTCTGCTCCAGGTCCACCACCGCCACCAGGTTTTCGATGGGGTGCGCCCAGTAGTTGCCGTCGCCCACGTCCAGGTAGCTCACCACCTTGAGCAGGCGCTTGTCCTGGGCCAGGCCGTCCTTGCCGTCGAAATACCCGACCGTCAGCGGCGTGGTCACCACCTTCTTGACGTCATTGATGCCGCGGCTTTTCAAGGCCTGAGCGTACTCGTCACTGCCTTCGATGATCGATTGCACGGCGGTGAAGTCGTCCAGCAGCACCATGCCGTGGGCGCCGACCACCGGCTTCCAGGACAGCACCTGGCGGGTCTTGAGGTCGACGGTGCTTTCGATCACGTGCTTGCCGTCCAGCACCACCACGTTGGCCTCGCGCGGGTCGGTGACCGGGTTGCCGGTGTAGACGAACTTCCACACCTGGTCCTTGGCCGGCTCGTGCAGGGAAATCTCGGTGAAGCGGTAATTGCCCTGGTAGTGCGGCGAGGCCTTGATGGCGTCCACCGCGGTCTTGATTTCATCGGCGCTCAGTGGGTTGAGCGGGTGCGGGCGGGTTTCCACCACGAAGGTCTTGTCCAGGCCCGACTGGAACACCTCGTTGATGAAGTCGTGGGACATGTACGCGGTCTTGCCCTTGAACACCACCGGCACCTGCAGCTCGATGCGCTTACCGTTGAGCATGGCCACCCGGGTGTTGGGCTTGACCTTGACGTAGGCGCCGTCCTTGGCGATGACGAAGACATCGGCGTAGTCGTCCCATTTGACGCTGGCGCCGAAGTCTTCCAGGGTCGATTGCAGCGGCACCATCTCGGCCGCGCCGCCGTGGGCGCTGGCCTCGGGCAGCCACCACGGCAGGCTGGCCAGGCTCAGGGAAATGGCCAGGGCCAGGCGGGCGACGGGTTTGGGTTGGTAGCGGGACAGCGCGTTGAACATGATGGAATTCCTCGACGGAGCACTGGCGGCTCCTTCCTGCAGTCGGTTGGCGTGGCGGGGCAGGCCCGCACGTCTCGACTCTAGGGCAGGGCACCGGGCGGGAAGTAGCACAAATCGGCAACGCGTAACGGGCTTGCGTGTATCGGTTTCGACGATGAGCGCTGCTCATGGGGGCTTTGAGCTAGGCTCAGTAATGCACGGCGGGTTGCCCCGGTAGACTGGCCGGTGCATTTGCCCTTCATCACGGCCAGGAGCCCACCATGCACATCAGCCGCGCCAACTTGGCCGACTTCGTCTATTTCCTGGCCATCGCCCGCCACCAGAGCTTTAGCCGCGCGGGGCTGGAGGTGGGTATCAGCGCCTCGGCGCTCAGCCATGCGATGAAGGGCCTGGAGGCGCGGCTGGGCGTGCGCCTGCTCAACCGCACCACCCGCAGCGTGACCCTGACCGCGGCCGGCGAGGAACTGCACGGCATGATCGACGGGCCCATCGAGACCATTGGCCAGGCCATGGAGACGCTCAACCGCTTTCGCGACGAGCCGGCGGGGCGCATTCGTCTGAACATCCTCAGCGATGGCGCCGACCTGCTGCTGGGGCCGGTGCTGCCGGTGTTCAACGACCGTTACCCGCAGGTGGAGGTCGACCTGACAGTGACCAACCGCATGGTCGATGTGATCGGCGGCGGCCACGACGCCGGCATCCGCTACGGCGGCACGGTGCCCGAGGACATGATTGCCCAGCCGCTGTCGCCGGACATTCGCTGGGTGGTGGTGGGTTCGCCCGCCTACCTGCGGCGCTTCGGCGTGCCGCAGCACCCTGCGGACCTGGCGGCGCACCGCTGCCTGCGCATCCGCCTGGGCAACGACCGCATGTACGAGTGGGAATTCGAGCGCGGCAGCGAGCAACTGGCGGTGGCGGTGCCGGGCGCCGTGACCATCGACGAGACCCGCGTAGGCGTGGCCCTGGCACGCAACGGCGGGGGGCTGATGTACGTGCCGGAACCGGTGGTGGCGCCGTGGGTGCAGGCCGGCGAACTGGTGCGGGTGCTGGATGACTGGGCCAGCGTGGCGCCTGGGTTCCACCTGTACTATTCCAGCCGTCGGCAGCTGCCGGTGGGGCTGCGGTTGTTGATTGAGCTGATTCGCGAGCTTCAGCCCTTGGGGGCGTTGTGAGCGGTCCTTACCTGGCGGTTCGTGGCCCAGCCAGGCGGCTGCCTGAAGCAGGCCTTTGATTACGGGCATTTGCGGGTAATATTGCGCGTGTTTATTTATTTTTCGAGACGCATTGCTGGAGCTCGTTCGTGAAAAACGGCAAGAACACGCTATATGAGGACCTGAAGCGGCAGATTCTCACCATGGAACTGAGCCCTGACGAGGTGCTCGACGAGGTGGGCCTGAGCGAACGCTACGGCCTGTCCCGCACCCCGGTGCGCGAAGTCTTCCGCCGCCTGGCGGGCGAAGGCTACCTCGATATCCAGGAAAACCGCGGCGCGCGGGTCATTGCCATGAACTACGCCACCCTGCGCAATTTCTTCCTGGTGGCGCCGATGATCTACGCCGCTGTCGGGCGCCTGGCCGTGCACAACTTCCGCCCGGCCCAGCTGGAAGACCTCAAGCAGACCCAGCAGCGCTTCCGCCAGGCCACCCAGGCGCGCGACGCGCTGGCCATGGTGCTGGAGAACAACCGCTTCCACGAGATCATGGGCGAGATGGCTGGCAACCAGTATCTGGAACCCAGCCTGGGGCGCCTGCTGATCGACCACGGGCGCATCGGCCACACCTTCTACCGGCCACGCGACCCCGACATGGAGCAGCGCCTGGACTTGTCGGCCGACCACCATGACGCGTTCATCGAAGCCATCGAGCGTCGTGACGAGGAGGCGGTGGTGAACCTGGTGTTCGAGCACTGGGAGCTGTCGCGCGCCAACATGGAAATGTTCATCGCCCCCCGGGGCCTGGGCTCCGACGGCCAGGAAGACCTGCTGCGCAGCCTGAACTCGATGAAAAAGATGTAGCAGCGGCCGCAGGCCGCGTCCAGGGGCTATGCGGTTAACCTGGACGCCGCCTTCGGCAGCTGCTGCGGGGCGCGTGTACCCCGCCGGTATCATCCTTGATACGTTTATCACAACTTCCCGTACACGAAAGTCTTCAAGCAATTTCTCATTGAGTCGATAGCGTCAATGGCGTTCCTGTTGGCACTTCCAAGTGCTGCCGGCGACGTTGTAACGTTATTGATTCACTGTTGAGCCGTGGAGATAAAGGGCATGCCTGTCATCAAGGCGTTGAGGACATGTGCCGTTGGGCTAATTGCCACTAACGGGAATATGTCAAATACGATACATGACGTGCGAGCCCGGGCTTACTACGCTCGAACGCGAGTCTTATTGCTGGGTCGCTATCCATCGGGGCTAATTGGCGCCGATGAAATCGACGCTATATTGAGCCTGTATTACCGTCACCAAATCCCTGGCCGGGCGAGTGGCCAGTCTGTAGAGGATTTACCTGAATGAATGGCTTTATCATCGGCACGGGACGTTGCGGCACGACCATGCTCGCGTCGATCCTGAACAGTCACTCGCAGATCTGCGTCCCGCCCGAGACCCAGCTGCTGTGCCAATACGCCGGCAACGGCGCTGGCCTGCATGAACTCTTCGAAGCCGGTGCGCAGTTTGATGGGACCGCCGAGCAATTTATCGGTTATGTCCAGAAACGCTGCCCGCACAAGTTGCATGAATACTTTGACTACGCCAGTTACTTCCGGGCGCAGCGTTATCCGGTCGCCCGTTTGAAGGAGTTCATGGGCGATTTTTATGCCGCCATTGCCACGGCGAAAAACAAGTCGATATGTATCGAGCAAACCCCCTGGTATGGCCAACGTATTGATGTTTTGGACGACCTGTTTCCAACGGCGAAATACATACACATGGTGCGCGACGGGCGCGATGTCGCTATCTCTTTCAGCCGAACTCCGTGGTGGCATAATAATATTGAGCACAACTTGATTCGCTGGGCAGCAGAGGTCGATCGGATTCAACGCTTGAGCAACCGAATGTTGTCGCCGGAACGGATTCTGACCGTTCGTTATGAAGACTTCGTCGACGCCCCTCACGCCAAGCTGGAAGAAATATGCGGTTTCCTCGGCGTGGCGTATGAACCGTCCATGCTCGATGCCCAGGACAACATTGATTACCACCAACTGGGCAAAATCGCCTCTGCGCCTATCTCGTCGCTGGCCATGAACCAATGGCGCACGGAAAAACAGAGCCCGGTATTCAAGGACAGTGTCCAGGCCTGGCGAAACTTCGCCGGGTACGACTTCGCTGCAACGCCTGCGCATGTCAAGGAATGCCTTGCTCGCCAGGGCTACGACGCCTGACAACCGCCATGAACAGAAGCCATGCGATGAAACATATTGCCGAGAGCGCTGGCGTGCAGCGCAACATCCAGTGCGTTCCAAGCCAAATCAGCCAGCGTGACCGGGCGCAGCTGCTTGGCCAGGCCGCGATTACCGTCTGGTTCACGGGTCTTTCAGCGTCCGGCAAGTCGACCCTTGCCTACGCGCTGGAGCAGGAACTGGTGCGTCGCGGCCATGCCTGCTACGTGCTGGACGGCGACAATGTCAGGCACGGCTTGAACCGTGACCTGGGGTTTTCCGAGCAGGACCGCAGTGAAAATATTCGCCGGGTTGCCGAAGTGGCGAGCCTGATGAACAACGCCGGCCTGATCGTGTTGAGCGCGCTGATCTCGCCCAAGTGTGCCGACCGTGAGATGGCCCGCGAGATCATCGGCGACCAGCGCTTTGTCGAGGTCTACCTGTCGACGCCACTGCACGCCTGCGAGGCGCGCGACCCCAAGGGCTTGTACGCAAAGGCGCGCGCCGCGCAGATCCAGGGGTTCACGGGCGTCAGTGCCCCCTACGAGCCACCGCAGGGCGCGGCCCTTGCGCTGGACACCGCACAGCACGGACTGGCTGACTGCCTGGCGCAAGTGATGACCCTGGTGCAAGCAAAGCTGCCCCCCCCCTGTAGCAGCTGCCGCAGGCGGCGTCCCCAACCCATCATGCACAAATCGTGAACCAAGGATGCACTGATGGCCCATTGATGGGTATTTTCACCGCGCTATCCTGTTGCCGACGCTGCACTGCAGCGACCCTGATGCCTCAGGCCCTGGACAACAAGGTACATACCGGCGATGACCCTCCCACGCACGCTGTATCAGAAGCATATCGACTCCCACACCGTCTGCGCGCTGGACGACCAGGGCCATGTCCTGCTGTATATCGACCGCCAGGTGGCCAACGAATACACCAGCCCCCAGGCGTTCAGCGGCCTGCGCGAGGCCGGCCGCAAGGTCTGGCGCCCCTCGGCGACCTTGTGCGTGGTGGACCATGTGAACCCCACCGCGCCTGCGCGCAACGCCGCGATGGCGGATGCGGGTGGCGCGCTGCAGGTTGATTATTTCCAGCAGAACTGCCGTGATTTCGGCATCGAACTGTTCGATGTGCTGGACAAGCGCCAAGGCATCGAGCACGTAGTCGCGCCGGAGCAGGGCTTTATCCTGCCGGGCATGGTAGTGGCCGCGGGCGACAGCCACACCACGACCTATGGCGCGCTGGGGGCCTTCGGCTTCGGCATCGGCACCTCGGAAATCGAACACCTGCTGGCCACCCAGACCCTGGTCTACAAGCGCCTGAAAACGATGCGCGTGACCGTCGAGGGCGAGCCCGGGCCTGGCCTGGTGTCAAAGGACATCATCATGGCGCTGATTCGCCAGATCGGCGCCGCGGGGGCCACCGGCTACGCCATCGAATTCGCCGGGCCGGCCATCAGCGCCCTCAGTGTCGAGGCGCGGATGACCATCTGCAACATGGCGGTGGAGGCGGGTGCCCGCGGCGCCTTCATGGCGCCCGACGACAAGGTCTACGCCTACCTGCGGGACAAGCCGCGTGCTCCCCAGGGCGCGCAGTGGGACGCCGCGGTGGCGCAGTGGCAACGGCTGTTCACCGACCCCGGCGCCACCTTCGACCAGGAGGTGGTGATGCACATCGCCGACCTGCAACCCATGGTGACCTGGGGCACCAGCCCCGACCAGGCGGCCGCCATCACCGGCCGGGTGCCTGACCCGCTGGCGGAGCCGGACCTGATCCTGCGCCAGGACCTGCAGCGCGCCTTGCGCTACATGGACCTGCAGCCAGGCACGGCGCTGGAAGGCATCCCCATCAGCCATGCCTTTATCGGTTCCTGCACCAACGCCCGCCTGGAGGACCTGCGCGACGCTGCCCGCGTGGTGCGCGGGCGGCAGGTGGCCAGGGGCGTGCGGGCGATGATCGTGCCGGGTTCGACCCTGGTGCGTGACCAGGCGGAAGCCGAGGGGCTGGCCCAGGTGTTCAGGGACGCCGGCTTCGAATGGCGGCAGTCGGGGTGCTCGATGTGCCTGGCAATGAACGATGACGTGCTCGGCCCCGGTGACCGCTGCGCGTCCAGCACCAACCGCAACTTCGAGGGCCGCCAGGGGGCGGGCGCCCGAACCCATCTGATGAGCCCGGCCATGGTCGCCGCGGCGGCGGTCGCCGGGCATCTGGTCGACGTGCGTTCCCTGGCGCTGGAGGTGTGAGCATGCAACCGTTCAATCACGTGGAAGGGATAGCGGCGCCGATGCTGGCCGCCAACGTCGACACCGACGTCATCATGCCCAAGCAGTTCCTCAAGGGCATCGACCGCAGCGGGCTCGACCGCGGCGCTTTTTTCGACCTGCGCTTCCTGGCCGATGGCAGTGCCAACCCGGAGTTTGTGCTCAACCAGGCGCCCTGGAACCGCGCCGCGTTCCTGGTGGTGGGGCCCAATTTCGGTTGCGGCTCCAGCCGCGAGCATGCCGTGTGGGGCCTGAAGCAGTTGGGGATTCGTGCCTTGATCGGCACCACCTTTGCCGGGATCTTCCATGACAACTGCCAACGCAACGGCGTGTTGACCATTCAATTGACGCCTGCGCAGCTCAAGGAATTGGGCTCGGTGGTCAGTGACGCAACCACCGCCGGTATCGCCATCGACCTGGAAGCCCAGCACATCCTGCTGGGGGATGGCCGGGTGCTGGCGTTCCAGATCGATGCGTTGCGCAAGCAGGCGTTGCTGCTGGGCCTGGATGCCATTGGCAGCACCCTGCAGCGCAGCGATGCCATCCGGGCGTTCGAGGCGCGGCACCTGCAAGCCAATCCCTGGCTGGCCTGATGCCCTTGGCTTCAGTCCGCCTGCAGGCGGCTGAACCAGCGCTCCAGGAATTCCACGCAGGCGCGCAGCTTGCCCGATTCGGCCAGGCGGGTCGGGTACACCGCCCAGACGTTGGCGCTCTGGCTGCAATCGGGTAGCACCTGCACCAGTCGGCCCTCATCGAGCAGCGGCTTCACATCCCACATCGAACGCAGCAGCAGGCCCTGGTGGGCCAACGCCCATTGCAGCACGATCTCGCCGTTGTTGGACGAGAGCTGGCCGCTGACCCGCACCGTTTCATCGCCCTTGGCGGTGCGCAACTGCCACACGCCGAACAGGTTGTTGCGCTCCTTGAGCACCAGGCAGTCGTGGTGGGCCAGGTCTTCAAGGGTCTGCGGCGTGCCGCGCTTTGCCAGGTACTCCGGCGTCGCGCAAATGATCCGGCGGTTGGCCACCAGCTGGCGGCTGATGTGCTGGCCGGGCAGGTCATCACCCACGCGGATCTCCAGGTCGAAGCCCTCCGCGACGATGTCCACCACCCGGTCGAACACGTCCAGGCGAATTTCCAGGTCGGGGTAGGCCACGGCCAGGTCGGCGATGGCCGGCGCCACGTAATTGCGCCCGAAGCCGAAGCTGCTGCACAGGTGCACCCGCCCACGGGGCGCCTTGCGCACCTGGCTCAGTTCGCCCATGAAGTCGTCCATGTCATCGAGGATGCGCGCCGCCCACTGCTGCGCGCGCACGCCGGTGTCGGTCAGGGCGATGCGGCGCGTGGTGCGGTGCAGCAACCTGGTCCCCAGCACGTTTTCCAGCACCTTGATGCGCTTGCTGACGTACGCCGGCGACTGCTGCAGTTCCTCTGCCGCCCCGACAAAGCTGGCCTTGCGGATGACGGTGAGGAACACACGCAAGTCTTCGGGCAACGGCGATTGTTCATATTTCGTGTTCATGGGCTGGGCAAATGCCTTGTTCTTCTCTGCAAGCGTGCAAGATACCACCTCCACCCCGTAGCAGCTGCCGCAGGCTGCGTCCCAGGCCCCGCATGCCCCCCCTGCGGTCGCTGATAGCTAAGAGAGGTTCGCCATCAGGCCCATGCTGCTCCAACACCTTGAGCATAATCAGGAAAATGGAACAGGAGACGGTCGTGCAGCTGGAAAAACGCAGTATCGAGTTTGTCCCTCACGCTGAGCGCTATGGCACCCCAGCACGGTTATTCACCATCTGGTTCAGCTCCAACTTCCAGATCACCGCCCTGATGGTCGGCACCCTGGGGATTGCCTCGGGGTTGAGCCTGGCCTGGACGGTGCTGGGCCTGCTGGTCGGCAACCTCGTCGGCACCGTGTTCATGGCCGCGCACTCCGCCCAAGGCCCGCACCTGGGTGTCCCGCAGATGATCCAGAGCCGGGCGCAGTTTGGTGTCTATGGCGCGGCCATCCCGTTGCTGGTGATGGTGGTGGCCGCGGTGCTGTTCCTGGCCGCCAGTGGCGTGTTGATGCGCGATGCCTTGAAGGCGCTGCTGCACATCAGCGACAACCAGGCCATCGTGGTGGTGGGCGTGCTGACGTTCGTCATCGGTTTCGTCGGTTATGAGCTGATCCATCGCCTGGGGGCGTGGATGAGCCTGCTGTCGACGCTGGTGTTCGGCTGTGCGCTGGTGTTGATCCTGCTGCACCCCGGCGGCGTGGCACCGGCCACGGCGACCGGCAAGGTGTTTTCGTGGACCGCCTTCAACCTGGTGATCGCGCAAGCGGCCTCCTGGACCCTTGGCTACGGCCCCTACGTGGCCGACTATTCGCGCTACCTGCCGGCCAACGTCAACACCCGCGCCACGTTCTGGACCACCTATTGCGGCTGCGCACTGGGCTCGTTCGCCATGATGGCGCTGGGCGCGCTGCTGGCCGTGGCGATCCCGGCCGCACTGGGGGGCGACCCGGCCACCGCCATTGCCATGCTCTTCGGCCCCTGGGCGCCGGTGGCGCTGGGGGTGATTGCCCTCGGCGTCATTCAGTACAACGTGCTGTGCCTGTACAGCGCCTACATGTCGTCGGTGACCATCGTCGGGGCCTTTGGCGGGCTGCGGCACGTCACGGCTGCCTCGAAAGCCTGGGTGATGGCCGGGTTGACCGTGGCGGCGACCTTGATTGCCATCGCCACCCAGTACCGGTTTGACACCTTCTTCGAGGACATTCTGATTGGCCAGCTGTATTTGCTGATTCCCTGGAGCGCGATCAATCTGGCCGACTACTACTGGGTCTGCCGCGGGCACTACGAGGTAGGCGAACTGTATGACCCCAAGGGCCAGTACGGCGCCTTCAATCGACGAACCCTGGGTGTGTATGCGGTGTCCATCATCGGCACGGTGCCCTTCATGAAGTTCTCGTTCTACACCGGCTTCGTTGCCAGCTGGCTGGGGGCGGACATCAGTTGGGGCGTGGGCTTGCTGCTGGCTGCGGCGCTGTATTGCATGGTCAGCAAACGCCCCGCGCACAGGGGGAGCGCCGCGCTTCAGCCACGCCCCGCATGAGCTTATGCGCATTAGGTATTTGGCGCTGCCTGCTTTGGATCCTAAGATCGCCCAGCCGTGCACCCACACGGGCAATCAGGTCCTCCTTGGAGTCAGGCATGCGCCACGCGGCAAACGATCATCGCAAATGGTGGGCACTGGCGGGCGTGAGCATCGCCAGTTTCCTGGGGTGCGTGGATTTCACCATCGTCAACACCGCGCTGCCGGCGCTGCAGGGCCAGCTGGGCGTGCCGGTCAGCACCCTGCAATGGGTGATCAACGGCTTCCTGCTGGCCATGTCCAGTTGCATGGTCGTGGTGGGGCGGTTGGCCGACCTGCACGGCCGCAAGCGCGTGCTGTGCATTGGCCTGGCGGTGTTCGGGGTGGCCTCCGTGGTGGCCGGACAGGCCCAGGGGCCAGGCTTGCTGATCGCCGCCCGGGTGGCCCAGGGCCTGGCCTGCGCGGTGCTGTACACCGCGTCGGGGGCCATCGTGGCGCAGGCGTTCGCCGCCCATGAACAGGGCAAGGCGTTCGGCGTGCTGTTCGGTTTCAACGGCGTGGGGCTGGCGGTGGGCCCCGTGCTGGGCGGTGTGTTGACCCAGGCGTTCGGCTGGCCGTGGATCTTCCTCATCAACGTGCCCTTCGTGCTGCTGAGCCTGTTGCTGATCGCGGTCAATGTCGACGAATCGCGCGCCGACGATCAGGGCCAGGGCCTGGACTGGGCAGGGGCCGTGCTGTTGCTGGTGGGCCTGCCGAGCCTGGTGTTGCTGATCGTGCAGGGCTACAGCTGGGGCTGGGCGTCGCCGCAAAGCCTGGGGGTGCTGGCCGTGGCCGTTGTCGCGCTGGCGCTGTTCGTGTGGGTGGAGTTGCGGGTCGGCGCGCCCATCATCAACCTGCAGCTGTTCGCCAACCGGCGCTTCGTGGCCGCGGTGCTGGCCAGCTTCAGCCTGGCGGTCTTCTACTGCGTGGCGTTTTTCGTCATGCCGCTGTACCTGACCCAGGTGCGCGGCGCCGACGTGCAAGCCAGCGGCCTGCTGTTGCTGCCCACCACGTTGGGCGTGGCATTGCTGTCGCCCTGGGTCGGCCGCTGGGTGGATCGCAAGGGGGCAGGGCCGCTGATCCAGATCGGGCTGCTGCTGTTCGCGGGCTCGGCGCTGCTGCAAATCGGTTTCTCGGCCAGCACGGCATTGCCATCCGTAGTGGCCGCCTTTGCCGTCATGGGGTTGGGCTGGGCGTGCCTGCTGGGGCCGTCCACGGTGCTGGGAGTGAGCGCGGTGCCCGAGCGGTTCGGCTCGGTGGCGGTGGGTTCGCTGATGACCCTGCACAACGTCGGTGGCGGGTTGGGCCTGGCGCTGGGGGTGAGCCTACTGCGGCACTACACCGGCCCGGCCCAGGCGGTCGCCCCCGACGCGCTGCTGTCAGGGTACCGGGCGGTGATGCTCGCCCTGGCGGTGCTCATGGTGGTGGCGTGGGCCGGGCAGCGCTGGTTGCTGCGCGTCGGCGCTGCGGCGGGTGTGCCTCAGTGCCCACACGGCTGACCGTGCCCGCCGTTGCGCACGGCGCTGAGCAGCACCACCTTTCGGGTCGCGGCCCCGTCAACAAATGCCTTCGCCCTGGCAATGCCCCATTGCATGGCCTGGGTAGTATTCAGATCGGGCAGGGCGTCGAAGTATTCTTCGACCAGCGTCATGCCGAATGAATTGTAGATACCCAGGAAAAGTTGCGTGATGCCTTGTCGGGATGAACGCACGACAACATCGATATGGGCGTCCGCACCATACTCTTCCACATGGGAAAAGTTGGGCAGCTGGCTGTCTGCCCACTGATAATAACTTGGCCCTCGCATGCGCATGGTCGCGCACCTCCCGGTGGTGGTTGGCGGGTAATCGAGATTCAAATCACAACGCTCGGGGCATCAGCCTGTGCACGCCCGGGGCAAGCTCGACGCCAACCAGCGGGCGCGCTCCACCCCAGCCAGCAGCGCCTCGCTAAGGCTGTCGGCGGTTGAGTGGCGGATGTATTCCTCAAAAACGGCTTCGCCGGACCGGTCATACACGCCGATAAACACCTGGATGGCGCCCGTGGTGGAGAGGCGCACGCCCACGTCTATTTCCTTGCCGTTCGCAAGTTCCTCGGCATGGCTACGGCTATGTTGTTGTGCATCCACCCATTCCCAATACTTCTCGCCACGCTGTCTCATGTTGCACCTCTACAGTTGGCTAACAGGGTTTATTGAGTTTAGATGCGCGCCGCGTGTTGTGAAGCGAGGGAGATTAAGTTGTGTTTGTTCCCGATAAGTGGAATTAAAAGTTATACAGATATATGTGCGGAAAGTATGCCTTTGTATAACTTTGTGAGGGGTTATGGACGTGAACCGTTACAGCTGTTCCGGGCGTGAAACAGGCTTGTATAACACGGCGGCGGCGTCTGCCGGTGCACCGTGGTGGTGGCGGGAGGTGCCATTCGTCTTTTGGGGCGCACCTTGCCTGGGAGGCCATTTCAAATGGATATGGCCCGGGGTTCCCGGGCTTTGAACGGTGAGGTGCGTATGGCTGACGACTCAAGCTTGCCCTATGAAACACCGGCCCCTGTGCCCGGCACGGACGAACCGTCCCTGGACCCCGACAACCCCAATGATCTTGACCCGCTCAGGCGTCCCCATGAACCGGACGAGGAGGGTGGTGAGGCGCCCAACGAAGAGGTGCCGGCGCCCGATCAGGAGACACCGCTATCCGATGATCTCAGGTAAAGGAAGAGGTGCTTGCGGATACGGCCGTGGGCCAGATCACATGGCCACTGTATGACGGGCACAAAAATCACCCAGCAGGTCGTCGACTACCTCCGCCAGCACCGGCTGTACTTGACCACGGCTGAGGCGGGGACGGCTGGAAGAATCATTGCGCTGCTTGCCGACGTTGCAGGTTGCGGCGATGTGGTCGAGAGCGGCTCTGTCATTTATTCGCCGCACGCCTTGCACAGGCTTCTGGGCGTAAGTGCCGAGACCCTGAGGGACTTCAACGTGACCAGCCCGGAGGTCGCCCGGGAAATGGCCCTCGGTGCATTACGCGACAGCCCTGCCAACGCCGTGATTGCGACCACCGGGTTGTGCGATGGCGATGACGGCACCGTAGGTTTCGCCTGGGGCTTCGTCAGCGCGGGAGGCACACAAATCTTCACCCGCCAGCAGCGGTTCAGTGGGGACCTCCACGCCATGCAGCATGCCGCTGCATTGCATGCGCTGGTGAATCTGCGCGAATTCCACCGGCACATGCTGGCGGGAGCAACCCGCAGCGATGCGCACCGCCCGTGACGCGGCCTGTGGGAGCTGGCTTGCCAGCGAGCTGTTGAGGCCCTGAAAACTCGCTGGCAAGCCAGCTCCCACAAAGACAGTTGCTGCTACAGGTGTACCGGTTGCGCGCATTCCCGTAGCAGCTGCCGAAGGCTGCGTCTTGACCAGCGCGGAGTCGCTGGGGCTGCGCGGCGTTGGTAACGAGGGGGATTGGCGGTGTTGGCTGGACAGTAGGGGCCGTTCAACTACGATCACTAGACACTATCGTCGATCATGTCTGCACCCTTGGCCTGCGGACTGGAGAAAACACGACCATGAACACCCCCGGTACAGCTTCAGGTCTGAAAACGTTTACGGTGATCGTCGCCGCCCTGATCGGGTTGGCCCTGCTGCTAGGCGGGGTCTGGCTGACGGTGCTGGGCGGCTCCTTCTATTATGTCATCGCAGGCGTGGCGCTGCTGGTGTTCGCGCTGCTGCTGCAGCGTGGCTCCGGCGCGGCGCTGTGGCTGTATGGCGCACTGATGCTGGTGACCACCCTGTGGGGCCTGTGGGAGGCCGGTTCGGACTTCTGGGCGCTGGTGCCGCGCCTGGACATCCTGGGCGTGCTGGGCATCTGGCTGCTGGTGCCAGCTGTGACCCGCGGGTTCATTGCCGACCTGCGCGCCGGCAGGACCTTCCTGGTGGTGACCCTGGCGTTTGCGATCGCCGTGCTGATCTACTCGATCTTCAACGACCCGCAGGAAATCAACGGCACCCTTGCCGCGTCCCAGCCCGCCGAGGCCCAGGCCATCGAAGGGGTTGCGCCAGGCGATTGGCCGGCCTACGGCAGGACCCAGGCGGGCACCCGTTATTCGCCGCTGACCCAGATCAATGAAAAGAACGTGGCCAACCTGGAAGTCGCCTGGACCTTCCGCAGCGGCGAAAGCAAGACCGCCAATGACTCGGGCGAGACCACCAACGAACTCACGCCGATCAAGATTGGCGACAACATGTTCATCTGCACCACCCACCAGATCCTGGTGGCCCTGGACCCCACCACGGGCAAGGAAAAATGGCGGTTCGATCCCAAGCTCAAGGGCGACCCCTCGTTCCAGCACCTGACCTGCCGCGGCGTGGCGTACTACGATAGCGCCAACACCGCCGAATTCGCCACCAGCCTCGCCAGCGCCGCACCGGTACAAAGCGAGTGCCCGCGCAAGGTGTTCCTGCCCGTGAACGATGGCCGCCTGTTCGCCATCAACGCCGACAACGGCAAGCCGTGCAGCGACTTCGCCAACAAGGGCGAGTTGGACCTCAAGCAGATGCAACCCTACGCCTACCCGGGTGGCCTTGAGCCGACCTCACCGCCTGTGGTCACCGGCACCACGGTGGTGATCGGTGGCTCAGTGACCGACAACCTGTCCGTCCATGAACCTTCGGGTGCCCTGCGCGGCTACGACGTCAATACCGGCGCGTTGCACTGGATCTTCGACACCGGCGCAGAAAACCCCAACGCCGTGCCGGGCGACGGGCATACCCTGGTCAACAACTCCCCCAACGCCTGGGCGCCGCTGGCGTATGACGCCAAGACCGACGTGGTGTACATCCCCACGGGCAACCCGACGCCAGATATCTGGGGCGGCAACCGCACGGCGGTCATGGAGCGCTACTCAAGTTCGATCCTGGCCTTGAACGCCACCACCGGCAAGCTGGTGTGGAGCTTCCAGACCACCCACCACGACCTCTGGGACATGGACGTGCCTTCGCAACCCACCCTGGCCGACGTGAAGGTCGCTTCAGGCGAAGCGGTGCCGGCCGTCTACGTGCCGACCAAGGCCGGCAACCTATTCGTGTTCGACCGCCGCGACGGCAAGCCCATCGTGCCCATCAGCGAAGTGCCGGTGCCTTCGACCCAGGCCGCGCCGGGTGACCGCGCCAGCCCGACCCAGCCACGCTCGGCGTTGAACCTGACCTCCGTGCAGACCCTGACCGACAAGAACATGTGGGGCGCCACGATGTTCGACCAGCTGATGTGCCGGGTGATCTTCAAGCGCCTGTCCTACGCGGGCCAGTACACGCCGCCGTCGGAGCAGGGCACCCTGGTGTTCCCGGGCAACCTGGGCGTGTTCGAATGGGGCGGCATCTCGGTCAACCCCGACCGCCAGGTGGCGCTGATGAACCCGATGGCCCTGCCGTTCGTGTCCAAGCTGATCCCTCGCGGCCCCAACAACCCGCTGTGGCCTAAAGAGGGCGACAGCGGTGGCAGCTCGGGCACCGAGATGGGCATCCAGCCCCAATACGGCACGCCCTTCGGCGTGGAGATCAACGCGTTCCTGTCCCCCCTGGGCCTGCCCTGCAAGGCGCCTGCCTGGGGCTATGTCGCCGGCGTGGACCTGAAGACCCACCAGGTGGCCTGGCGCAAACGGATCGGCACAGTGCGCGACAGCCTGCCAGGCATTCAACTGCCGCCACTGAAGATCGGCGTGCCCATGCTGGGCGGCCCAATCTCGACCGCAGGCAACCTGATGTTCATGGCGGGCACCCAAGACGACTACATCCGCGCCTACAACGTCACCAACGGCGACCTGGTGTGGCAAGCGCGCTTGCCTGCCGGTGGCCAGGCCACGCCAATGACCTATGAGGCCAATGGCAAGCAGTACGTGGTGATCATGGCCGGCGGGCACGGGTCGTTCGGGACCAAGATGGGTGACTACCTGATCGCCTATGCGTTGCCGTCCGGCAAATAGAAGCAGCGGCGGCCTGTAGCTGCCGCCGGTCCTCGATCACGCTGGAGATCTTCAGCGTAACGGGGGCCGGCGCAGCCTGGCGGCGTCGATGCCTTTGGCATCCTCACCTCAGGCTTTTCTCGAAATAGACGCGCTTGAAACCCTGCTCGGTCCGTCGCCCCACTTCAACATACCCAAGCTTGGCGTACATCGAGAGGTTGTCGGTCATCTTCTCGTTGGTATAAAGATGCACCGCATTGATCCCGAGCTGTCGGGTGGTATGTTCACAAAAGCTGATCAGTGATTTGCCTACCCCACGTCCTGCTGCGCTGGGCAGCACGGCTACATTTTCCAGCAGCACATGACCGTCCTCGGCATAGAACACCACAAACCCTTCGAGGGTGGCGTGTTCATCCGTCGCCACGTAGACGCTCCCCGCCGCGATTTGCGCGGCAAAGTCGGCAGTCATCGGCGCGGGCTTGCGCCCCAGTTCAGGTACATAGCGGGCGTAGGCCTGCTCGGCGCAGTGTCTGATGGCAGGCTCATCGTTGGCTTGGGCTAAACGGATCAAGAATTGGCCTTCCAGGGAGGGCGGGATTGGCGGGTAATACTCTGGCAGATCGCAAACGCAGGTGTCTCACCGTCAGGGGGGATATTGCCGACGGCACCCAACCCCCGGACGTCTCCATGGTGGTGTGGCACGAACTCCAGCCACTGGTCGCGATACTGCCCTCCGGCTACCGGATCGAAATGGCGGGGGCGATCGAGGAAGCGGGTAAAGCCAATGACGCCCTCGCACCGCTGTTTCCGATCATGCTGCTGCTGACGATGTTGGTGATCATCTTCCAGGTGCGCTCGCTGGCGGCCATGGCCATGGTGCTCGCCACCGCGCCGTTGGGGCTGATCGGGGTGGTGCCGACCTTGATGCTCTTCCACCAGCCATTCGGTTTCAATGCATTGATCGGGCTGATCGGCCTGGCAGGCATCCTGATGCGCAACACACTGATTCTGATTGGCCAGATTCACACCAACCAGGCGCAGGGGCTGGGGGCGTATGACGCGGTGGTGGAGGCGACCATTCAACGCTCGCGTCCGGTGCTGTTGACGGCGATGGCGGCAGTGCTGGCGTTTATCCCGCTGACCCAATCCGTGTTCTGGGGCACCTTGGCCTACACCCTGATCGGTGGCACGTTCGGCGGGACGATCATGACCCTGGTGTTCCTGCCTGCGCTTTATGCCATCTGGTTCAAGATCAAGGCGAAACAGCCCCGGGCCCGTTTAGTGGGTAAGCGCGTTCTGGAAACTCAGTGACGAGCTGAATTGATTTGGCCCGGCCATTGAGAGGGTTGGCCGGGCCAAGCGGCTACTCATTCAGGGGTCCCGCGCTGGAAGTAAGCAAGAATCTCGCACCCATCGCCCACCGGCACATGCCCAACCGTGCTGCGCTTGCCAATGTCCACCACACTCACAGTGGCGTCGTTTTCATTGGCAACCAGCAAGTAATCCTGCGCCGGGCTGAAGCACCCGTCCAACGGCTTGTCACCCAGCTCGGCGTTGAACAGCCATTGCAGATGCTCATCGAAAAAACTCACCACCGGTTCAAAGTCACCCATCACCGCCAGTATTCGGCCATCGGCACTGAAGCGCACCACCTGCCCGGGGCGCTGGTGCCCAGGCAGTTCGAGGGTGCGCAGCAGGCGGTGCTGCTCGGTGTCGACGACGTACAGCACCGGCCGATCCTGTGCGGTGGCCACTACCCACGGATGGCGTGGTGATGCGTCGATGCCGTTCAAGGGACCTGGCATAGCCAGGGCTGCAGGCGCCTGGCCAGGTTCGCGCAAGTCGACGGCATAGAGTTGGCCATCCTCTTCGCTTTCGGCCCATAGCTGGTCGGCGTGCGGTAGCGGCGTGAGGCGGTGCACATTTTTCGAGGGGACGTGGATGTGGCCCACGATCTGGTCCTGGGCAGGGTCTATGACGAGGATCGTCGCGCTGTTTTCACAGCACAGGTACACCCGGCCATCACGGCCCAGGCGTCCGGTGTGGGGTGACACATAGGGCAGGGTGTCGATGAACCCGCTCAGGCGGCGGCTATCAAGGTCGATCACGGCGACCTGGTGGTTGGGGTGGGGGTTATCGCCGTGGACGCCGTCACCGTAGATGGGCACGTAGGCCTTACGCAGGTGCTCAAGCACGAGCAATTCGTGGGGCCGTGATGGCAGGTCGGTGATGGCGGCGCGGACTGAGAGGTCCCCGGGGTTCAGGAACAAGACCTGCTGGCCCTGTTTGTCGACGGCGATTATTTCCTGTCCGGCACTGTGTTTGAGGTTCATCAGTTTCATCCTGTGCTGACGGCAAGCAAGCGTTGAATGTAGTGATGGAGAGCCTCGCGACGGCTTTAGTTCAAGTGGATTGCCCAGGGCTGCCGAGTGTACTTTGCTGCCGCTACACGTCCCGGCAACGGTTCTGGTTGGCTACAACGCACCCACTTCGCGGATCTGCGCGTACTTGGCCTGCAACTCTTGCCGCTGTTGCTTGCGCAACTGCCCCTGGGCATAGCGCCGGCGCTCGGTGAGGGTGTCAGGCTGCAAGGGGCGCACGGGGCAGGGGCGGCCGTCGGTGTCCACTGCCACCATGGTGAAGTAACAGCTGTTGGTGTGGCGCACGGTGCGCTCGTGGATGTTCTCGGTCATGACCTTCACGCCTACTTCCAGCGAGGTGCGCCCGGTGTAGTTGACCGAGGCCAGGAAGGTGACCAACTCGCCTACGTGAATGGGCTCCTTGAAAATCACCTGGTCCACCGAGAGGGTGACCACGTAGCGGCCGGCGTAGCGTTTGGCGCAGGCGAAGGCCACTTCATCGAGCATTTTCAGCAGGGCGCCGCCATGTACGTTGCCGGAGAAGTTGGCTTTGTCGGGGGTCATGAGCACGCTCATGCTCAGTTGGTAGCTGCCAGGTTCCATATACACCTCATCACGGGCTCAGGTGCGGCGAAAGGTAGCAGTCCTTGAAGATAGTTAGCTAGCTAACATAATGAAAGAGTGCTTTTCCAGTCCAGTAACAATGGGGGATTCCGCCCGCAGCGTTTCCCGTAGCAGCTGCCGAAGGCTGCGTCCACGTCAAAGCGAGTCCTGGGGAAGCATTCGCTCATTGCTGTTTAAATTTTGAGAGTGAGAAGTATTACTAATGGTTGCCCGGCAACTGGCAAGGCCGGCTCAGGCCTTGAAAAGCTTCACCATCACCGTGCGCAACCAGCGGTTGCCAGTGTCCAGGTGATACCGCGCATGCCAGTGCTGCTTCACTGCAAAGCCCTCTATCGCCACCGGGCAATCATGCACGCTCAGGCCATGGGCCGCGGCCAGGGTTTCACCGATATGCCGGGGCAGGGTGGCGATCAGGTCGGTGCTGCCGATGATCGCGCCCAGGCCCAGGAAACCGGGGAGTTCGAGGATGATCTGGCGCTCGACGCCTTGGCGCGCCAGGGCGGCTTCCAGCAGCTTCTGGCCGGTACCCGCGGTGACCAGCACGTGGCCTTCGGCCTGGTAACGCGGCAGGTCAAGGGGCGTGCCCATGCGCGGGTGGCCGGCGTTGCTCAGGCAGACCCAGTCCTGGGGGAACAGCACCTGCTGGTACATGCCGCCGCCCAGCCAGGGCACAAAGCCCACGGCAAGGTCAGCCTCGCCAGACTCCAGGGCGCGCTCGGTGTTGCCGTCGATGCGCGCAGCCTCAAGGCGAATGCCCGGCGCTACCTGGCGCAGGTGTTCCAGCAGCCGCGGCAGCAGGGTGATGTGGCTGGCGTCGCTGATGCACAGGCGGAACCGCCGTTGCGCGGTGGCCGGGTCGAAGACTGGCGCGTGGCTGGTCAACCTGCGCAAGGACTCCAGCACCTCGCGGCACGGCCCGATGAGGGTCTCGGCCCGGGGCGTGGGTGCCATGCCACCCGGCGTGCGCACGAACAGCGGGTCATGCAACTGCTCGCGCAAGCGCCCCAGCCAGATGCTGATGGTGGGTTGGCTCTGGCCCAGTTGTTCGGCGGCGCGGGTCACGCTGCGGGTGTCGTAGAGCACGCTGAACAGCTGCAGCAGCTTGGGTTCGGGCAGCGCGAGGAAGTCGACCATTATTTAAATTCACAATAGAGCTATTGCGGTCATTGTATAGCTCAACAATGCCTCCGGGCATAGAGTGGCCCCACAACAACCGGAGGCCACCCCTTGAAAGTATGCATTCTGGGCGCAGGCGCGCTGGGCTGCGCCATCGGCGCAACCCTGAGCGAGGCCGGCCACGAGACCTGGCTGCTCAACCGCAACGCCGGCCATGTCCAGGCGATCAATGATCACGGCCTCAAGGTCCTGGACGAGCGCGGTGAGCGCGCGGTCAAGATCCGCGCCAGTACCCACGCCGACCTCATCGGCGCGGTTGACCTGGTGGTGGTGTTGGTCAAATCCTTCCACACCGCACAGGCCATTGCCGGCGCCCAAGCGTTGGTCGGGCCCGACACCCTGGTGCTGTCGCTGCAGAACGGCCTGGGCCAGGAGGATATCCTCGCCGAGGCGGTAGGGCGCGACAAGGTGCTGGCGGGCAAGACCTACGTCGGTGGGGTGCTGCTGGCACCGGGTGTGATCCGCGCCGGCGTGGCCGGCAAACACACCTACATCGGTGAGCTGGACGGCAGCCTCAGCGACCGCGTGCAGGCCATCGCCGACGCCTTCAACGGCGCCGGCCTGGCCACTACGGTCAGCGAAAACATCGTCGGCACCATGTGGGACAAGCTGTTGGTCAACGTCGCCACCGGTGCGCTCACCGGCATCACCCGTCTTACTTACGGCCAGCTCTACAGCGAGCCGTTGCTCAAGGCGGTGTCACTGGCAGCAGTGGCCGAAGCCATCGCCGTGGCCACTGCCGCCGGCGTGCAACTGAGCCTGACCAACCCTGGCGCCGCCTGGAACCTGGCGGCCGAGGGCCTGCCCGCTGCGTTCAAGACTTCCATGCTGCAGAGCCTGGAAAAGGGCTCGGTCACCGAAATCGACTTCATCAACGGTTCCGTCGTGCGCTGGGGTCAGCGCCACGGCGTGCCCACGCCCGTCAATGAGACCCTGGTGGCCTGCATCAAGGGCATCGAACGGGCGATGACCGATCACCATCAACAAGAGGAAGCCAAGTCGTGAGCATTCCCAAAGCTTATGTGGAACACGTGGCCGTCTGGGTCAAGGACATCCACTGGCACATCCGTTTCTTCCATGAGGTGTTCGGCATGACCCTGCGCGAAGTGCAGGGCACCGTCGAGGAGCCAATCCAGTACTGGACCCTGGGCGGCATGCAGTTCATGAGCAAGCCCGACCATGACGCACCCGAAGGCCGCCTCGGCCACCTGGGCGTGATGTGCGAAGACCTGGAATACGCCCTGGCCGCGGCCCACAAGTTTGACGTCACCGTCATGCCCCAAGGCCGCAACTGGCTGCGCCTGCCCGACGGCCTGGCGGTGGAATTCATTCAAGCCTCGCCGGTTGCCTGTGTGGCACAGGCTTTGGCCATCAACCCTCGTTCGTGAGCTGCCCCATGACCATCCAAGAAAAATACTGGGACGACGCCCGTGAAGGCGACGAATGCACCAGCCCGGAATACACCGTCACCAAGGAACGCATCCTGGCCTACGCCGACCTCACCGGTGACCACACCCCGGTGCACGTCGACGAAGCCTACGCCAACGCCAGCCACTTCGGCTGCCTGGTGGCCCACGGGCTGTTCGGCCAGAGCATCGCCGACGGCCTCAAGACCCAGAGCGACTACCGCTTCCTGCCGGGCATGAGCCTGGGCTGGACCTGGGACTTCGTGTTGCCGATCAAGGTCAACGACGTGCTCCACGTGAAATTCCGCGTAGGCAGCATGCGTGCCAGCAACAGCAAGCCGGGCTGGGGCATCGTCGTCCTGCCGTCGGAATTGATCAACCAGCACGGCCAGGTCGTGCAACGCGGTGAACACCGCCTGATGGTGCCACGGAGACCGCACGCATGAGCCAGCCACTGCCTTTGAAGGGCATTCGTGTCATCGACTACAGCCACTTCCTGGCCGGCCCGTACGTGGGCCGCTGCCTGGCGGCCCTGGGCGCCGAAGTGATCAAGGTGGAACGCCCCGGTAGCGGTGACGCCGGCCGCCAGCACGCCTTCACCCTGGACGAACACCAGAGCGGCTACTTCCTGCAGCTGAACATGGGCAAGCAGGGCGTCAGCGTCAACATGAAGGACCCACGCGGCAAGGCGCTCATGCAGAAGCTGTGCGATTCGGCCGACGTGTTCATCGAGAACTACCGCCCCGGCGCCCTGGAAAAACTCGGCCTGGGCTATGCGGAATTGTCGGCGCGCAACCCCAAGCTGGTCTATTGCTCGATCTCGGCCTACGGCCACACCGGCCCCGACGCCCACCGCGCCGGCTTCGGCCTGATCGCCGAGGCCAAGAGCGGCATCATGCAGATGGTCGGCAACCCCGGCGAAGCGCCGCCGCTGCTGCGTATTTCCCTGGGCGACATGTACACCGGCATCCACGCGGTGGCGGCCATCAATGCCGCCTTGCTGGGGCGGGTCAATAGCGGCCGCGGCCAGCACATCGACATGGCGCTGTACGATACCCTGGTGTCCATGCACGAGTACGCGGTGCAGTGCTACACCCTGTCCAACGGCGAGATCGTGCCCCAGCAGACCGGCCACGACATGCCCACTTCCACCCTGTACGGCGTGTTCCGCGCCGCCGACGGTGACCTGGTGATCGCCGCGCAGGTGGACGATGCCTGGAAGCGCTTCGCGGTGATGCTGGAGGCCAATGGCGGCCCGGCAGGCTTTGGCAGTGACACGCGGTTCCACAGCCTCAACGGCCGCAACACCCACCGGGTGGAAATCCTCACGGCGGTGAAGGCCTGGGTCGCCGCCAACCCGGTGGCGCGCATCCTGTCGTTGCTCGACGAGATCGACGTCCCCAGCGCCAAGGTGCAACGCATTGACGAGGTCATCGCCGACCCGCAGATCAAGGCGCGGAATATGGTCGTAGAGCAACAGCACCCGCGCTACGGTACCTTGCGCATGCCGAACCTGCCGTTCCGTTTCTCCGACTGCGACACCACGATCCATCAGGTGGCCCCTGACCTTGGCGAGCACAACGCCCAGGTGGCGGCCGAACTGGGCTTCAGCGCGGACGAAATCGCGGCGATGCAGGCCGACGGCGTGCTGTTTTCTCATGGAGGTGAACAATGACAGACCGTTATAGCGTGATCGGGCGCCCGATCAACCACACCAAGTCGCCGCTGATTCATGGCCTGTTTGCCGAGGTGACCGAGCAGGACCTTGAATACGGCGCCATCGAAGGCGAACTGGAAGGCTTCGAAGCCCAGGTGCTGGGCTTCCGCGACGGCGGCGGGCGCGGCATGAACATCACCGCGCCGTTCAAATTGCGCGCCTATGAGCTGGCCGATGCGCGCAGCGAGCGCGCCACCCTGGCCAAGGCCTCCAACGCGCTGAAGTTCGAACACGGCAAGGTCTACGCCGAGAACTTCGACGGCATCGGCCTGCTGCGTGACATCGAGCACAACCTGCAAGTGCCGTTGGCCGGCCGCCGGGTGCTGGTGCTGGGCGCCGGCGGTGCGGTGCGCGGGGCGTTGCTGCCGTTCCTGGCGGCGGGGCCTGCGCAGGTGGTCATCGCCAACCGCCATGTGGCCAAGGCCCATGCCCTGGCTGCGGAAGTGAACGATGAGCGCGTGCACGTCAGCAGCTACCAGGCGCTGGCCGGCCAACGCTTCGACCTGGTGGTCAACGCCACATCCGCCAGCCTCACCGGTGAGTTGCCGCCGGTGACCGCCGAGGTGTTCGACGGTGCGCTGCTGGCCTATGAACTGGCCTACGGCAAGGGCCTTACGCCGTTCCTGCGGCTGGCGAGGGAGGCCGGCGTAGAGCGCCTGGCCGATGGCGTCGGCATGCTGGTGGAGCAGGCCGCCGAGGCCTTTGAATGGTGGCGTGGTGTGCGCCCGCAAACCCGCCCGGTGATTGATCACTTGACCGTGCCGCTGGAGTAATACTGGATCTGATGCGGTGGCCGGGCTAGCCGCGTTTTCAAACACTACTGCTTTAAGGACGAAGACCCGTGGTCAGTTCAACAACCCTGGATACCCGCAGCGTCGACTCAACCGCCGGCGCTCGCCGCGCCACCTGGATCGCGCTGTTGGTGGCGGTCACGTTTTTCATGGAGAACCTCGACGCCACGGTCATCGCCACGGCCTTGCCGCAGATGGCCAAGGACTTCGGCGAGGCGGCGGTCAGCCTCAACGTGGGCATCAGCGCCTACCTGCTGGCGGTGGCGATCTTCATTCCCCTCAGCGGCTGGCTGGCCGACCGCCTGGGCGCCAGGGGCGTGTTCGCCGGTGCGATCACGTTGTTTACCCTGGCGTCGATCCTCTGCGCCGCGGCGCCCAACCTTGAGTGGTTCGTGGCGGCGCGGGTGCTGCAAGGCATCGCCGGCGCCTTGATGGTGCCGGTGGGCAGGCTGGTGGTGCTGCGGGTCACCGAGAAGAAAGACCTGGTGCGCATGATGGCAATCATCATCTGGCCAGGGCTGGCGGCACCGATGCTGGGCCCGCCGATTGGCGGCTTTATCGTCACGCACTTTACCTGGCCGTGGATTTTCTACCTGAATATTCCGTTGGGCATCATCGCTTGCCTGGTGGCGTTGCGGCTCATTCCCAACAGCCGCCCGGCAGAGCCGCGGCCCTTCGACGGCCTGGGCTTCGTGCTGCTGGCCAGTGCCTGCGCCGCCTGGTTCCTGGGCCTTGAGTCACTAGGCTCGTCCAACAGCGGCCAGTTGCAGCGCGGGGCGCTGCTGGTACTGGCAGGGGCGGTGCTGACCTTCGCCTCCATCCGCCATTGTCGACGGCACCCCACGCCGTTGCTGCCACTGGGGGCGGCGGCCATTGCCAGCTTCCGCGCCAGCATTGTCGGTGGCACGCTGTTCCGGTTGTCGATCACCGCGTTGCCGTTACTGCTGCCGTTGCTGCTGCAGGTAGGCTTCGGCATGTCCCCCGTGGATGCGGGCATGCTGGTGCTGGCGATCTTTGTCGGTGACCTGTCGATGAAGCCGTTCACCACGCGGCTGATGCGGCGCTTCGGCTTGCGCCGGGTACTGGTGGTGAATGGGCTGGTGGGCGTGGCCTCGATCCTCTGTTGCCTGACGTTCCAGGCGAATACGCCGTGGTACTGGATGGCGTTCGTGTTGTTCGTCAGCGGGCTGTCGCGCTCCATGCAGTTCACCAGCTACAACGCGGTGGGCTTTTGCGAGATACCCCAGGAACGGATGAGCCAGGCCTCGACCTTGTTCAGCCTGTTTTTCCAGTTGGGCATGGCGCTGGGTGTGGCGGTATCGGCGTTGCTGTTGCAGTTGGCGATGAAGGTGCAGGGGCATGGGGATGCCTTGCAGGTCAGCGATTTTCACTGGGCGTTCGTGGGTATCGCCGTCATCGGGCTGCTGGCGTTGATCGATGCGGCGAAGCTGCCGCGGGAAGTGGGGGCGCAGGTGTTGGCGCGCTAACGCTGAGCACCCACCGGGGCGGGAACCCGGATAGCTGGTACAATTGTGGCGTTTTCAGTCGATGCCTGTGCGGAATCACGTTGCATGAAGCCCAGTTTTGAAAAGGTCCCCACCGCAGCCAACGCGTCCTGGACGCTGTTGCACCGGCGGCTGAACGACGAAATTCCTTTTGAATGGCACCACCATCCCGAATATGAGCTGACCCTGACCCTCAACAGCCGCGGTCACCGTTACATCGGCAGTGACGTGCAGCCCTATGACGATTGCGACCTGACCCTGGTGGGGCCCAACGTGCCTCATAGCTGGTGCTCTGCCGAAGGGGTCGACCCCGGCCAGCCGCATGTGGCCTTCGTCATCTGGTTTTCCGAGGCCTGGGCCCAGTCGTTGATGGGGCTGTTTCCGGAGCTGGGCCGGTTGCGCAACCTGCTGGCCGCCGCCCAGTGCGCCCTGACGTTCAGCCCCGGCTTTGCCCGCGAGTTGCGGCCGGTCATCGAGGGGATGGCCGCGCAGGACGACCCACAGCGCCTGGTCTCGTTGCTGCAGGTGTTGACCCGTCTGCTTCATGACAGCGACGCGCAGCCTATTGCCCCTGACCAGTGGACGGCGGTTGCTGGCACCCAGGGCGAGGATGCGCGTCTTCATCGGGTGCTGGACCATATCCACGTGCATTACACCGAGCCGCTCACGGTGCCGGTGCTGGCCGAGATGGCGTGCGTCAGCGTCTCGGCGTTCCACCGCATGTTCCGGCGCCACACCCGCGGCACGCTGCTGGAGTACATTGCGCGTCTGCGCATAGGCCGGGCGTGTGCGCTGCTGCTGGCAAGCGAGACGAACATTGCCACGGTGGCCGAGGCGGTGGGTTATTCCTCGGTGGTGTTTTTCAACCGCCAGTTCAAGGCGCACAAGGGCATGACCCCGACTGAATTTCGTCGCCAGCATGGCCGACGTTTTCTTCAGGGCGCCTGAGACGGTCCCGGCGCGACAATTGTACTGAAAGACGCGCCAATCCTGACTCCCGCCTGCTCGGAGGCGAGTGTATCTATACAGGCGCTGGAAACACGCTGGCCCCTGCATGCCGGGGGGCTTCACACCGCAATGACCCGAGTCAGTCAAGCCCATGAAAAACTACCAGGCGTTCGAGAGCGCCGACCTTCCCGACAATTACAAAGACAACGTGATCACCATGAAACGCGTGCTGCGCGCGCAGATCGGTGATGTGGACGCACTGTTCGCTGAAGTCAGTGCGTTTATCGAAGGCGAAATCGCGTCCATCCGCGCGCAGGAAGCCGCCACCGGCTGCGGCTGGGCGGTGCTGGAATACGACGCCATCGCCCGTGGCGAGGTAACCCTTGAGCAGTTGGCGCTGATCAAGCGGCGCGGTTGCCTGGTGGTCAGGAACCATTTTCCGCGCGAACAGGTGCTGGGCTGGGACCAGGCCTTGCTGGATTACCTGGACACTAACGCGTTCGACGCCACCTATCGCGGGCCGGTCGACCAGTTCTTCGGCAGCCTGGAAGCCTCCAGGCCCGGAATTTTCCCCATCTACTGGTCGCCGTCGCAGATGCAGTTGCGCCAGCATGAACGCATGGCCACGGCACAATCGTTCCTGAACCGCCTGTGGAAGACCGAGTCCCAGGGCCAGGCCTGGTTCAACCCCGACGTCAACGCCTTGTACCCGGACCGGGTGCGCCGCCGTCCGCCGGGTACCCGCTCCAAGGGGCTGGGGCCGCACACCGATTCCGGCGCGCTGGAGCGCTGGCTGCACCCGGCGTACCTGAAGGTGTTCGACAAGATCTACCGCAACGACTTCAAGGCATATGACCCGTGGGATGCGGCCTACCGTACCGACGTCGAGGAATACGCCTACAAGGACACGGTCAAGTGCTCGGCGTTCCGCACGTTCCAGGGTTGGACGGCGCTGTCGGACATGCAGGCGGACCAGGGCGTGCTGCACACGCTGCCCATCCCCGCCGCCATGGCCTATATGCTGCTGCGCCCGCTGCTCAATGACGTGCCCGAGGATGAGCTGTGTGGCGTGGCGCCAGGCAAGGTGCTGCCGGTGTCGGAGCGGTGGCACCCGTTGCTGGTCAAGGGGCTGACGGCGATCCCCGACGTCCGCGCGGGCGACTCGGTGTGGTGGCACTGCGACGTGATCCACAGCGTCGCCCCCGTCGAGGACCAGCAAGGCTGGGGCAACGTGATGTACGTGCCCGCGGCGCCCATGTGCCCGAAGAACCAGCGCTATGCGCGGGACGTGTTCAAGGCGTTCGAGCAAGGGGCTTCGCCGTACGACTTCCCGCCCGAGGATTACGAGGTGAGCTGGAAAGACCGCTTCACCGTGGGCCAGCTCAATGACATTGGCCGCAAGGGGTTGGGCGCTGAGTGACGGGCTGCGCCGTCGTGTATCAACCGTGAAGCCGCGTCGCCTGCATCGCGACTAAAGTCGGCTCCTACGGTGGACGAGGTAGGAGCCGGCCTTGGCCGCGATGCAGGCGACCCGGTTCAAGGATTGCGTAGGCTGCTGCGGCATGTTCAGGCTTACAGGGTGCCAATGCGCGCAAGCTCCGCGCCCAGCTCGTCACGGTTCAGGGCGTCCAGGGGCAGGGCAAGCAAGGCGCCTACCCGTTCGCGGATCTTGGTCAGGGTCTGCTGGAACGCCTGTTCGATCTGCTGCTCGGTGCCGCTCACCGCAGAAGGGTCGGCCAGCCCCCAATGGGCCTTGAGCGAAGGGCCGAAATACACCGGGCAAGCTTCGCCGGCGGCGCGGTCGCAGACGGTAATGACGATGTCCGGTGGCGCGCCCTCAAAGGCATCCGAGGCCTTGCTGTACAGACCGTCGGTGGCAATGCCGGCGGCAGCCAGGGTGCGCAGCGCCCGGGCGTTGACTTGGCCACTGGGGAAACTGCCGGAGCTGACGGCCATTATTCCAGCCGGCGCCAAGTGGTTGAACAAGGCCTCGGAGAGTATGCTGCGGCAGCTGTTGTGGGTACACATGAACAGCACTTTCATGACGGGCGTCCTGGGTTCAAAGGCTGAGGCGCAAGGCAAGTGCGCACAGCGTGGCGACAAGGATGGGAAGCGTGAGCACGATCCCGGTTCTGAAGTAGTAACCCCAGCTGACGGTGATGCCTTTTTTTGCCAGCACATGCAGCCATAGCAGGGTGGCCAGGCTGCCGATGGGGGTGATCTTGGGGCCCAGGTCGCAGCCAATGACGTTGGCGTAGACCATGGCCTGATGCACCACGCCAGGCGCGTCGGCGGCATGAATCGCCAGCGCGCCCACCAACACGGTGGGCATGTTGTTCATGATCGAGGACAGCGCTGCGCTCAGCAGCCCGGTGCCCAGGGCAGCCCCCCATACACCGTGCTGGGCGAACACGTTGAGCAACTGCGCGATGTAATCGGTGAGGCCGGCGTTCTTCAGGCCGTAGACCACCAGGTACATGCCCAGGGAGAAGACCACCACCTGCCAGGGGGCGCCCTTGAGCACCTTGCCGGTGTCGATGGCGTGGCCCTTGGCGGCAATCAGGTACAGCACCAGCGCACACGCGGCGGCGGTCGCGCTGATGGGCACCCCCAATGGCTCCATCACAAAGAAGCCGATCAGCAGCGCGGCCAACACCCACCACCCGGCGCGAAACGTCCCGCGGTCACGAATGGCTTCCCGTGGGGCTTTCAGTTGCGCCAGGTCATAGACCTGGGGCAGATCGGCGCGAAAAAACCACAGCAGCATGCCCAGCGTGGTGGCGATGCTCACCAGGGTGACCGGCACCATCACGGCGGCGTAGCGGGCGAAGCCAAGGTCGAAATAGTCAGCCGAGACGATGTTCACCAGGTTCGACACCACCAGCGGCAAGCTCGCGGTGTCGGCGATAAACCCCGCGGCCATGACAAAGGCCAGGGTGGCGGCCGGCGAGAAGCGCAGGGCCAGCAGCATGGCGATGACGATGGGGGTGAGGATCAGCGCGGCGCCGTCGTTGGCGAACAACGCCGATACAGCGGCGCCCAGCAGGATGATAAAGGCGAACAGCCGCCGGCTGCTGCCACCGCCCCAGCGCGCCACATGCAGCGCGGTCCATTCAAAGAACCCGGCTTCATCAAGCAGCAGGCTGATGATAATGACCGCGATAAAGGTCGCGGTGGCGTTCCAGACGATGTGCCACACCTGTGGAATATCCCCCAGTGTCACCGCGCCGCTGAGCAGTGCCAGCACCGCGCCAAAGGTGGCGCTCCAACCGACGCCAAGGCCTTTTGGCTGCCAGATGACCAGGATGATGGTGAGGGTGAAGATGAGCAGCGCGGGCAACATGCGAGGTACCGGGGCAGGGGAGCAGACAAGCGACTGCCAGAGCAATCGAATATGATTATCCGAATATACGGATATCCATATGTTAGGTAAAGCTCATTCTGCTGATGCCCAGCTCTCAGCGACTACACACTACTGTATGGAATGATCTCGGTGGGCGGGGTGGGACCGCCAAGTGCCTTGCGCCAGTAGCCCACGCTGTGCCATTGGCCGTGCTTGAAACCCACTTCAGGGTAAGTACCGATATGGCTGAAACCCAGCGCCTGATGCAGGCCTACGCTCGCTGGATTGGGCAGGGCGATGCCCGCGTAGGCAGCGTGGAACCCTTGTCGTTCGAGTATCGGCAGCAGCTTCTGGTACATCGCTCGCCCTATGCCTTGACGGTGGGCGGTGGGGCTTACGTACACGGTTACATCTACAGACCATCGGTAGGCTTCGCGGGCGCGGTGTTGGCTGGCGTAGGCATAACCAACTACCTCGCCGTCAACCTCGGCCACCAGGTAGGGATAGGTGAGCAGGGTGGCTTCGATTCGTCCTGCCATCTCGTCGATCGTCGGTGGGACGAGTTCGAAGGAAATGGCCGTGTCGCAGACCATCGGGGCATAGATGGCCTGAATGGCCCTAGCGTCTGCCGTTGTTGCTGTCCTGATGTTGACTGTCATGATCGTCCTTGCTGTGGGGTTGGCGCTATTCCGCTGTTGCGAGGGTATTCGCAGGTATTCAGCAGCAAGCCTGCTGGCGAACCGGGCGGCCCTCCATGGACTCCAGGCGACGGCGGTCGCCGTGCACCCAGGCCAGGTTGGCGTCCAGGGTCAGTTGCAAGACCTCCAGCACCCACTGTGGCAACTCCGGGTGCAAGCGGTAGTAGACCCACTGGCCCTGCCGCCGGTCTGCCAGCAGCCCGCAAGCCCGTAGCTGGGCCAGGTGCCGGGAAATTTTTGGCTGGCTGTCCTCAAGGGCGGCGATCAGCTCGCAGACGCAAAGCTCGCCTTCGGCCCGCACCAGCAGCATGATGCGCGCCCGGGTCTCGTCGCCAAGGCATTTGAATACGGCGGGGGGGGACATGCTCATGTTGCCGCTTCCGTAGGTTGTGGTGCGTATATGCGTATTTACGCATGTGTTTGTGGTTTTCGGAAGAGGGGCGGTTTGATTGCCTGGGGTTTAGCGGTGTGCCTGGCAAACGGTGGTGCCTGGGACGCGGCCTGGTGGCCGCTGCTACGGGGCGTGGTCAACGGGTGCTGCGCGGTTTATGCCTTGGGTTCGCTCCAATCGCTACGCGTCGCTGTCATCAGCGCATCCCAATCATCAGGAGGGTTACCTCGTCCGAGCATCTTCTCGAACACAGCGTAAGGGTCGGATTTGCTACCCGCGGACCGCAGGGTATTTTCGTCGTTGATCCATGCGTAGACGATGATTTTGGACCTTGAATCGTAGCGAAAGAACAGACGAAAGCGCCTGCCGATTTTCGCTCGCCGCCAATGGCGGTAGGCGGTGCCCAGCGTATTACCCTGGCGGAACTCATCGCGGGCCGGGTCGGCGGGGATAGCCTCCATGATCAGGTGGCTCAGGGCGCGGAACAGCTTGACGTTAGCGTTGCCTTCAAAACCCTGCGGGTCGTTCTGTTCAGCCCGGGCGGCGGCTTCTTGCAGTTTGCGTAGCTGTAAAGTCACACCTTCATGGAACAACAGTGACCATCCATGGCGCTGCGTCAAAGTGCGACCTCGCCGTCAATGTCTTCGTCCAGGTTCACACTGTGGTTCGCGTTGGCCAGCATGGCCTGTGCCAAGTCCTCTGGCAGCGCGGTGAGGTTGCGCCCGCTGCGGATATCAGCCTCCAGCACGTTCAGGAACGCGCCGATGGCAGGGTCTTCATGATCGGCCTCCACCCGGCTAACCACAACTTCACTTCCACGGACATCGAACGCGATCTTGGTCCCCGCATTCAGGCCGAGCAATTGGCGGACAGATTTCGGTAGGGTGACTTGGCCTTTCGAGGTAAGCGTGGCGATTTCGTGGATGGCAGGCATGAAAGTTCTCCGGGACTCTGCGAAATGGATGGTAAGGAATAATCCTTACGCTGTCAATTTCGGCTTTATTAGGGTCACGAATAGACAGCGCTTTCACCCAGCCACGGTCCACCAAATCTAGCGCCGTCCTCCAGCTCAATCCAGAAAAAAGCGCTTGCCTGAAAATCTTCAACAAATGGTCACGCAATTTACTTTCCAGCCTTTTGCTCTACTTCGAGGCTCGAAAGCTCGGCACGACCGCCCCCTTGGGCAAAGCACCACGTTGCGAATGCCCCTAGCAGCGCAGTCAGCACAGCGAGAATCAGAATGACTTACTGGGTACCAATAGGTGCGGCCAACACGGCCACCAACAAACCTGCCAGCGGCTGGGACATGTTATTTAGAAGCGTGATCACGCCGACGGTCTTGCCGAAATCCTGGGGAGGTATTGCCCGCTGCCGGACCGTGCGCATGTAGACGTTGAACATTTTATCGAAGGCGACGATCAACAGAAAACCCAAAGCATAACCCTGCAGGTTATGGCTCAGTGCGGTGATGAACGCGCCACATGCGATCATCGAGTATCCGTGTGGTCAGCACGCCGCACCGCGCCGACAGTGCAATGAGCCAGCCGATACCACCGAAGACCCCATACAGCGACATCGCCAACACGCCGAGCGACGCCGGATAGATTTGACTGATACGCAGGCTCCTGATGGGCGAGAATTTGTCGCACAAAGCGCCGCACAGGGGGAAGGCGAGGAACCGTGGCAGGGATTGGCGGAAAAACGCGAGCCCCGCCCAGGACGCACTTCGGCGAAACAGGATGCCCCGTCTACTCACATGCTCCACCGGAGCACGTTAAAGCTAGGTCAGATTCAACCCGCCGTCTGATAGCAGTATCTCCCCAGTCAGGTAGTCTGACTCGATCAGCATTACGACAGCTTTTGCGATGTCTTCTGGGCTAGCGGCCCTGCGCATAGGCGCACGAGTTCTCCACAACTCTTGGGCACCTGTCCACTCTGCGGTCAGAGGCGTGTCGACCAAGCCTGGTGCCACAGCGTTTACGCGAATTTCTGGCCCTAGCTCTAAGGCAAGCAGATTGGCAGGGAGCCATCACCGTAGACCCTAGCGTACGGCCAGCCCTAGCACTGTAGCCGCTGCCGTAGGCTGCGCTGGCCCTCGACCACACTGGAAATATTTTTGGCGTACTCAGGGACCAGCGCAGCCTGGCGGCAGCGGCTACGGCGCGTGGCTGAGCCTTGGCCGACGGGGTGAAACGCAGGTACGTCAAGATTCATCTTGGGAGCAACAGGCTTTGGCATACTCAGCGCACTTTTCAATCTCGTCTGGACCGAACCGCATGGAAGACTCGGATCAAAATAACAGCCGTATACCTCCCCAGAACCGCCCTCGCGCGAGCTACCCATGGGACGGGCAAAGCGATTTTGCTGCCTGTAATTTTGCTTTAGGTACCTTTCTGAACAACCTCCGGGGGCGGGTCACTGTGAATGGGCGCCTGCACGCGGAAACGTATTTGGCAGCAAGTGGGGTGATTGCGGGATTTGCCGCCCAATATGCGCTGCTCACCAAACTTGTCGCTGAACAGGACGACGTTGCGTTAGGACAGCTCCGCAGCGTTGCAGCCAGCACAGGCAAGTTTTTTCAAGGTAGGCCACTGTATGACGCTCTGGTCCCAGACAGTAATGCCAACCTCAATGAGAGGCTCTGGTCTGTAGCGGGTAGAGGCGCCGAGGCTGCGGGTATGGATACCAAATATTTGCCTGGTGTACTGGACCTATTCACACATGTCACAACGGCAATAGGCTCCGAAAAAGAGGGGATGCCCTCTGTTGCAGCAGAACATTATCCGCAACTACCCCTGCGGCAATTGCTGACGCTTTTGTGGCCGTTCGCCTCAATGTGTTTGACTGGGGATGCGCCTGAGGTTGTGGCGCCTGGCAAACGACTTTGGCCTGCTCATTTGGGGCCGGCCAGTACCAAGTTTTGGCCTGCCATAACGGCCCACGCTGCAGCCAGCATCATTCATGAGGTGAAGGGTGTGCTTGACCCTGTAGTTGCCCTGAGAATCGTCATGGAATCGGCCATATATGGATCGATGCTGGATCAGCGACCTGATGCGTTGACGGGAACACCCTCAGTTCCCTGAGCGCCTGGAGTGGAAATCTGGTCAGTGACAGCTAACTCGATCACAAGGTCGATCACCGGCTAGGGCTTTGGTTGCGCGGGGCAGTTCATGGCGCAAAGCGACGGCGCGTCTGAATGACGGAGGTGAGCTGAACCACCTGCTTGAGTGCCCTTGCAATGAGGCTATCAAAAATTTCACAGTTATCAGGAGGGTTATCGCGGCAGCATCCGGGACCGCTGTCGACGGTAGAACCGATAGACACCACGGCCCAAGACCTCGCCTTTTTCCTAGGTGGCTGGTCCGCCAGCCCGTTTATTTCCCTTTTCGCGCAAAGCCTCTAAAGTGAGTTGAACCCCCTTGGTTTGACAAGGCAGGCACGCCTCCGCCAGCGCGCGGGCGGAGGTTTGTCAAGGATGATGCCCGTGAGCCGCAAACACTTGGAACCCGTTTCCGCCCAGGCGCCGCCCGTGCGCGGCCCCACCGTGAAGCAACCGCTGCCCCGCGTCCGCCTGGCGGTGTTGGCGATGCTTGCGGTGCTGGGCACGGGGGCGTTGCTCAGCGCCTGGTGGCCGGCCACCTCGGACCACCTTTCGGCGAGTACGCGCACTGAATTGCAGCGCACCTACGAGCACCTGGCACCGCTGACCCTGGAAGCCGTCGCCCCCCCGGACACCGATCAGGCGCTCGACAGCATGCATTTGGACACCGCCCAGCGCGCCCAACTCAAGGCCACGCTCACCGCGCAGCCGGCCAGTGCCCGCGATGCCACGCGTTTGGTGTGGGTCGAGGTGTGGGATTTTGCCTCGGAAGACGGTGACGTCGTGCGGCTGTCCTCCGCCGGTTTCAGCATTGATTGCCCTTTGCGCCACGCTCCCGCGCGCTTTGCCGTGCCCGTTGATGGCAATGGGTTGCTGACCGTAACCGGCGCCGTGGACGGTGGTGGGGGTATCACCCTGGGCATTCGCGCCGTCAGCGGTCCTGTCATGCTGCCAGTGCTGGCGCCGGGGCAAAGCCTGGCGTTGCGCGTGGGCCTTTGACCCGGGGGTGGCATGCTTAACCGACTGACACGCTACATGCCGTTGTTCTTCGCTTTGATGGTTTTCGTGATGCTGTACCAGTTCATCGAAAGCCACTGGCCAAAACCCGCCGCCGTGGCCGCCATGCTCGCCGCGCTGCATCAAGTGGGCTGGTACCTGGGCGCGGCAGCGCTGCTGGGCTGGACCTTGCTGATACTGGGCTGGCTGCACGCCACCGGGCGTCTGCCGGGCTTTTTAAACCGAGAGGCGCTTATGGATATTCTGGACAGGCTCACCAACAAGCAAGCCCTGGAAGATGGCCTGGAAAAGCTCGACGCCGCCACCTTCATCGACGCCAAGAGCCTGGCCGCGGCCCTCAAGCGGCGCGTGGTGGGGCAGGATGCGGTATGCGACGACGTTGCCGCGCAGATCCGCCGGCGGTTGGCATTGTCCCAGCGCGGCAAGCCGGTGGGGGTGTTTTTGCTGGCGGGGCCGCCGGGTACTGGCAAGACCTACCTGGCAAAGACCCTGGCCAAGGAGCTGGAGCGGCCGTTGCTGCATCTGGACATGTCGCAGTTTGCTTCTGGCAGCCATTCGCTGTCGCAATTGCTGGGCATGAACAAAGGCTACGTGGGCTCCGACACCTACGGCAAGCTGACGGCCGGGCTACAGGACTCACCCGACGCCGTGGTGCTGCTGGATGAAATCGAAAAGGCCCACCCGGACGTGCTCAAGGCATTCCTGACCGCCTGGAACGACGGGTTCATCACCGAGCGCTCCGACGGCCAGGCCATCTCCACGACCCAGGCGATCTTCATCCTGACCACCAATGCCGGCACCCAGCGCCTGGCCGAGGTATCCGCGCAGTTCGCCACTGACCCCGACGGCCTGCGCGACGCCGCGGTCAATACCTTGCACGAAGCTAGCTTCGCCCCGGAAGTGCTGAACCGGATTGACCGCATTTTCGTCTTCCAGCCGTTCAAAGGTTTGGACATTGCCCGTGTCTGCGCCCTGGAAATCGAAAACATGATCCATGGCTACGGCCTGCAAGTGGCCGACCAGGGCATTGACCCCGACATCATTCTCACCCTGATGGCGCGCTACCAACGGCAGAAGCGCCTGACCTCGTCGCGTGACTTGATCCGCGCCATCGAGGAGCAGCTCGCCGACTCGCTGATCGAGGCCAAGAAGGCTGGCCAGTTGCGCGTCGAGCTGTTGATGGACGAGGAACAGCAGGTGGCGGTGCGCGCCCACGCCACGGAAGGGCAGCGGAGGTAGGCATGGCCGAGGCGCACAGCCTGTGGCAGCGCTCGCCGCCCTGGCGCTGGCTGTTCAGCGGTACGGTACTCATGACGGCGCTGTGGATCATGGCCGCGCCTTGGCGCCTGCCACTGGCGTCGCTGGGGGCAGGGCGCTACAGCCCGCCGCCGGCGCAACCGGCGGCCACGGCCGCCGTCGCCAGCCAGGTGCGACAGTCGCCCCGTGACGCCGAGCTCGACCGGCCCGTCACCGTCGGGCCCACCACCTACGGCAGCGACACCGAGCTGCATGTGATCGGCGTCTATGGCGCCGCGACCTCGGGGGCCAATCGCATCAAATGGTTGGAGGTGTGCACGCCTCACGATAACCCGTCCCCCCACATCATGGACTGCAAGGAGCAATTCGAGGCCGCGCATCCCGAATATCGCACCATTACCGTAGAGGTCGAACGCAGCAATGCGCCGATGGTGCTGGTGCTGATGGCCTATGAGGCGGTGAACTGGAAGATTGCCCTGCGTCCCGGCACGGATCTACGCAAGGTGATTGCGGTGGGCTATTCAGGGCCTGATGTGCAGGGGGTGCCCGATACTGTGCCGGTGGAGGTCTATAGCCATGGGGCGTCGCCGTGCCAAAACTGCTCGCGTCAGCCGGGTGGGCAGTGGGCCTATGATCCCAAGAGCGCTGAATACCCGCGCGCCATGGCGTGGTTGAAAAGCATCACAGGGCTTGATCCAAGCTCCTTCCAGGGGGGCTACCAGGGCGATCACTTCACCCTGCGTCGCTGGATGGGTGACAAGCCCGCCGTCGCGCCGGGCAGCGCGGAGGAGGTGGCCGGCAAGTGGTACACCAACGATGTGGCATTGGGCGGCAAGACGTTGCTATTGCCCGAAGGCCGCTGGCAAGGCATTGCCTTGGACCACACGACGTTCGCGCGCGGCGAGGACTACCTGCTGACCCTGGCCCGCAGCGACAACGACAAACTGCAGGAGGTAATGGTGGCCCATTTGCAGACCGTCAGCGACCATGGCGGCTTCCCTGCCTATGCCGCGTGCGCCCAGGCCGCCGATTACGGCGGCCAACTCACCGGCAACCAGGCGTATGGCGCGCAACAATGTTACTGGGTTAACCACAGCGAAACCCCCTGGCAGCAACCGGTGTACCGCCTGGCCGCCAATCGGCTGGCTGACAAGGGGGTGCGCGTGCCGGAGTCGGCGCTGGTCAGTGGTTTTCACAAGGCCGACCAGAACATGTCCTTGACCATGCAGTACTATGCCTTCGCCGATCCCGCCGTCGCCGGGGGCGGGTCGAACTGGGCCGTCCACCCCTGGAATCCGGCGCGGGTGCAGAGCGGCAGCGCCATCCGCCGTTTCATAGACGAACGCCTGGGGTGGGCGAGTGGGTGGTATAGGTTGATGGGGGTGATGCATTGACGGCGCCTGCCGCAGAGGATCAATGCGGCAGGATTGAACGCCGATGACCAACAGGTTCTTCTCCCTACTCGAGCTGCTACCCACAACCTCCTGTCAATATGGATCGTCCGACCAAGACCGCCTTCGTTGGCGACCCTATGCGCGCCCCTCACTTTGTCTGGTTGCTCAAGGCGGCAACCACCGCGTAGGCCCGGACGCAGCCTGCGGCTGCTACGAGGTGGCGGGGCGCACCGATTTTGGGGTGCGGCCGTAGTAGCGCTCGAACGCTGCGCTGAAGCTGGACAGGTGTGCGAACCCCACCCTGTACGCCACCGTCGACACCTGCAGCCCGGTCTCCAGCAACTCCCAGGCCTTGGCCATGCGGATATCGGTGAGCATGCGATGCGGGCTGGTGCCGAACAGGGTGCGGAAGCCCTGCTTGAGCTTGAACTCGTTGGTGCCGACAGCCGCACACAGGTAGCCCACGGTCAGCGGCCTGTCGTATTGGCTCATGAGGATGCCGCGTGCGCGCTGCATGATGTCCTGGTCGTGCGCCCAGGCTTTGCTGGTCACTTTTTCCTGCGGCACGAAGGGCCGCACCTGTTCCGACAGTAGCCCCAGTGCGGTGATGTGAGTGTCGAGCAGGCTGCCGGCGTGGTCATGCAGGTGGATCAACGATTCGGCCAGGCGCTGGGTAGCGGCGCCGTGCTTGCCGCAGAACAGGTGGTGGGTGTTCTTGCCCTGGCCGCTGCCATCCAGCAGGCCCATCAGGCCGTACTTGTGCAGCAGCGGTTCCTGGGCAATCAGCCGCACCTGGCGGATGGCCTGGTTGGCCGGGTAGTGGCGCTCGCCGCGCAGGCAGCCATAGGCGGCGATGGTGCTTTGCCCGGAAATGAAGTCGAAGCGCTGGCCGTTGGCCCCGGTGCTGCTGGACTGGCCGTCCAGGGCCACGGCTACGGTCAGCGAGCGCTGGCGCTCCTGGGTGCTGGTTTCCACCAGGTCATGGCGTGGGTGGTAGTTGGCGTACACCACGGCCAGGCCGTCCTCGAACAGCAACTGGTCGGTGTAGCAGGTGCCCAACTCGGCGGGCAGCTGCGAGCGCACCCAGGGGGTATTGCCCACGCGGGTGGGCGCCGACCGATCCGCGGCCGTGAAGCGATAGCTCATGGTGACTCCTTTCCAATGCTGCTGATGATGGCGTGTCGGATCCGAAATGCCAAACAGAGAATCCGTATCGACTAAGAAACGAATGAGATGTATTCGTATTTATTTCCTATAGTGGCCACCACACAAATCAGCCCCCCTTACTGCCTTGGGTCACTGCATGAACTACCACTCCGGCGCCTTGCGCCGCTCCCTTTTCCTTGCCTTGTCGGCGCTGGCCCACCCGGTTGCCGCGCTGGCCGACAGCACCCAGGACACGGCCGTGGCCGGCCCGGTGACGGTGCTCCCGGCGGTGACTGTGTCGGCCGACAAGGTTGACCGGCCACTGGAAAAAGTCCCCGCCAGCGTCGCGGTGATCGACGGCCAGGACATCGAACAGTCGGGCATCACCACCATGGAACAGCTGGAGGGGCGCATTCCCGGCCTGTCGTTCCAGCCCTTCGGCCAGGCCGGCATGGAAGCCCCGGTGATGCGCGGTCTCACCGCCGGCATCCATTCCTACGCCTCGTCCATGCTGATGCTGGTGGACGATGTACCGACCATGATGGCCCAGGGGTTCGAAAACAGCTTCCTCGACGTTGACCGCGTGGAAGTGCTGCGCGGTCCGCAGTCCACCCTGTATGGCCGCAACGCCGAGGCGGGGGTGATCGCCATCCACAGCCAGCCGATGGATGAGGTAAGCCGCGCCACGGTGTCCACCGACATCGGCAGCCGCGACAAGCGCGAGCTGCGCTTCGCGCTCAGCGCGCCGCTGGTGGCGGACACGCTGTACGGCAGTATTTCCGGTGCCGTGCTGAAGCAGGATGGTTTTATCCGCAATACCTACACCGGCGGCAAGGACGATGACCGTGACCACCAGGACCTGAACATGGGCCTGCGCTGGACGCCTTCGGAGGCTACCGACATAGTCGCCCGCTACGTGCGCCAGGACTACGACGACGGCGCCACGCGCTGGGGCAACGTTGGCGACCCGCGGGCGAAGGTGGCCTCGGGCACCCCCAGTTGGAACCACTCGCTGGGCCAGACGTTATCGGTCAATGCCTCCCACGAATTGGACTCGGGCCTGCGCCTGCGCTCCATCACCGCCTACAACGACTACCACGACGACGTGCTGCAGGACACCGACTTCCGCCCGGCGCAGACCCTGTACATCGGCCGCGACAACCACATGCGCACCCTGTCCCAGGAGTTCCGCGTGGAAGGGCAGATGGGCCGCGCCGACTGGCTGGTGGGCCTGTACGGTGACCGGGGCGACAACGACCTGCGCAACTTCACCCTGCGCAGCCCGACGTTCTACGACTACCGCGCGAACCTGAAGACCTCGTCGGTGGCGCTGTTCAGCAACTGGAACCTGCCGCTTACCGACGCCTGGACGTTGTCGGCCGGCGCCCGGGTGGAGCGCATGACCGCTGCCATCAGCCCCGCCGGTGGCACGCACAAGAGCGAGGACTGGGAGTACTTCTCGCCCAAGCTCACCTTGCAGTACCAGTTCAACCCGCAGAACCAGTGGTACATCACCGCCGGCCGCGGCGTGCGGGCGGGTGGCTACAACGTCTTCGTCTCCACCTTGGACTACCCCTCGTACGCGCCGGAGGAAATCTGGAGCTATGAAACCGGCTTCAAGGGCTGGGTGCTGGACCAGCGCCTGCGCTATGCCATCGACACCTACCTGATGAAAATCGACAACATGCAGGTGCAGGTGCAGGTGCAGCCGGCGGTCGGCCTGATCTACACCGCCAGCGCCGCGCGGGCCACCGCCAAGGGCGTGGAGTTGGACCTGGACTACCTGCTGGCCGAGGGCTGGCAGTTGCTCGGTGGCCTGGCCTGGAACCGCACCACCTACGACAGCTTCCAGGACGGCACCGCCAGCTACGCCGGCAACTACAACAGCTTCGCCCCCAAGCTTACCGGCCACGCCGACGTGCGCTACACCGCGCCCAACGGCTGGTACGCCCAGGCCGGGGTGGTAGGCACCAGCAAAATCTACCTCGACCCCGCCAACCGCTACGAGCGCAACGGCTACGGCCTGGTGAACCTGGTGACCGGCTACCGCAAGGGTGACTGGGAGGTGGCCACCTACGCCAACAATGTGGCCAACAAACGCTACGACGCGGTCGGCTACAACGCCGGCTATTACACGGTTTACAGCCCGCCACGCGAAGTCGGCCTGCGGCTGACCTGGCGCAAATAAGGAGTGGACATGCAGATGCGTTCGTGGTGGCCGCGGCAGTTGCTGCTCGGCTGGCTCAACCTGGTGCTGACCGCGCCGCTGGTTTACCTGTTCATCGGCCTGCCGCTGGTGATGCGCGAGCACGGCTGGAGCGGCACCCAGATCGGCCTGATGCAACTTACCGGCCTGCCGGCCCTGGCCAAGTTCCTGTTGGCGGCGCCGCTGGAACGCTGGCCGCTGGGGCGCGCCAGTTACCGCAACTGGGCGCTGCTGCTGGGCCTGGGCTACGTCGCCAGCCTGCTGGTGCTGGCGGCCAATGACCTGGGCAGCACGCCCTATGGCGTGCTGTTCGGCCTGGCCATGCTGGTAAGCCTGTTGGGCACCTGCGCCGACCTGCCGATCAACGCCCTGGCCATCCGCCTGCTGCCAGAGGCCGAGCGCCTGCGGGCCGGCGCGGTGCGCTCGGCGGCGGTGTCGGTGGGGGCGATTGTCGGCGGTGGCTTGATGCTGATGCTGCACAGCCAGCTGGGCTGGGCGTGGCCCTTGATAGTGCTGGCGCTGGTGGTGCTGTCGGGTGTGCTGGTGGTGCCGTTGCTGCCTGAGCCTGCCCTCGATGGCTCAGCTACCCAGGCTCCCACCCTTGGCGCCAACCATTGGCTGGCCTGGTTCGCCATGCCTGGCCAGCGCCGGTGGGCGCTGCTGCTGGTGCTGTATTACCCGCTGATCGGCGCCGTGTGGGTGTTCCTCAAGCCGCTGATGCTGGACCAGGGTTTCGCACCGGAGCACATCGCCCGCATCGTCGGTGTCGGCGGTGGTGTGGCGGCGGCGTTGGCCAGCCTGGCCGGCGGTTATGTGTCACGTCGGTGCGGCACGCAGGTCGCGCTACCGCTGTTCGCCGCCTGCAACCTGCTGGCGCTGGGCTTGATGGCCCTGGTCACCGGCCTGGCCCCGGGCGCCACGGCGCTCACCGTGGCGGCCCTGGTGGTGGCGCTGATGATGGGCGCCTCGGGCGGGCTGGTGTTCGGCCTGATGATGGACCATGCCCGGCCTGGCCTGGCGGCCCTGGACTACGGCATCCAGAGCAGCCTGTTCGTGGTTGGCCGCACGCTGCTGCCGATGCTGGCGGGGGTGTTGCTCGACCACGTGGGCTACGCCGGCCTGTTCGCCTGCCTGCTGGCCGGGCTGGCGCTGATGCTGACCTGGCTGCTGGCCGGCGGCCAACCACTGCGGCCTGTGCCCCAGGCCCGGCCCACCGAATAAACCTCGACTTTCCCTGGAGACTGCACCATGCCCCAGCACAGCTTGCTGCGCACCCCTGTACCCCTTGATCACGCCTGCGCCGTGGCCGCCCAGCATGCGTCCAGCGCCGACAAGCGCTGCGCCCTGGCCGAAGAGGTGGTGGACGCGCTGACCGCCGCCGGCTTCGCCCGCCATTTCGTGCCCCGCGAACAGGGCGGCCAGCCCGGCACCTTTGCCGAACTGTCACAACGCGTCATCGCCCTTGGCAGTGCCTGCCCCTCTGCCGCCTGGTGCGCGGTGATCCAGGCCGTCACCGGGCGCATGGCGGCCTACCTGCCCCCCCTTGCGCAGACGGAAATCTGGAGCCGTGGCCTCGATGTACGCCTGTCGGCCTCGTTCCGCTGCACCGGCACGGTAGAGACCACGGCAGAGGGCTGGCGCCTCTCCGGCACCTGGCATTACCTGTCGGGCATCGACTTCGCCCGCTGGGCCCTGGTGCTGATCGAGCCCAAGGGCCAGGAGCGCGAACCACGCTTTGCAGCCGTGCCGTCCCATGCCTGGCGCGTGCTGGACGACTGGCAGACCCTGGGCATGCGCGGTACCGGCAGCCGCTCCATCACCCTGGACGACGTGCACGTGCCCAGCCACATGACCTTTGCCCGCAGCGACCTGGTCAAGGGCCGCGCCCGCCACGCCCAAGGGCCGCAGTACCAGGCCTCGCCGGTGGGCTCGGACCCCGCGCTGTTCCTGTCCTGCGCCCTGGGCGCGGCCAGCCACTGCCTGGAACAGTGGGCGCAGGTGCTGGGCGCCAGCACGCTGCCCAACGAACTGGCCATTGCCTACGCCAGCGCCTGCAGCGCGGTCGATACCTGCCGGTTGCTGCTGCGCAACGCCTGCGAGCTCACCGACCAGGGCGAACTGACCCCGCTGCAGGTAGCGCGCAACGCCCGTGACGGCGCATTTGCCGCGCAACTGCTGCTGGACGCCATGAACCGCGTGTTCCGCCTCAGCGGCGCGCACGCCCATTACAGCACCAGCCAGTTGCAGAAGACCTGGCGCGACGTGCAGACGCTGACCTCGCACATCGCCCTGCGCCCCGAATTCAACTTTATCAGCTACGCCAACCAGGCCCTGGCGCCCAGCGCCCAGGCCATGCCACCCCTCATGAGGCACCAATGATGAACAGCGCAGCACCGAGCATTTTCGACGCCACCCCCCAGCACCCGGTACAGGCCATTCACGCCTGGCTGGCGCAGGCCAAGGCCGCCGAAGTCATCGAGCCGACCGCCGTGGCCTTCGCCACGGCCAACGCCCAGGGCATTGCCTCCAACCGCATCGTGCAGATCCTTGATGTGTCGGCCGCCGGGCTGGTATTCGCCACCCATGTCAACAGCCCCAAGGGCGCCGACCTCCAGGCCACCGGCTGGGCGTCCTGCGTGTTCCATTGGCCGCAGGTGCAGCGCCAGGTCATCGTCAGCGGGCCGGTGGAGGCGCTGGGCGCCGGCCAGTCCGATGCCCTGTGGGCCGCGCGGCCACCACAGTCCCACGCCATGTCGGTGGTCAGCACGCAAAGCGCGCCGCTGGCCGATGAGCAGGCGCTGCGCGAGCAGGCCCTGGCCGCCGGCGCGCTTGGCGGCCTGGCGCGGCCACCGAAGTGGGCCGGGTTCATCCTGCGCCCGCACCTCGTCGAGTTCTGGCAGTTCGCCCCGGACCGTCTCTACAAGCGCCTCAAATACGAGTGGGCCCAGGGGCAGTGGACTGCCTCGCGCCTGCAGCCCTGAGCGCAGCGCCACCCCTAACCCTTTCCCTTGCAACAGGAGTGAGTCATGGCTGGTATTCCCTCTATCTCGTCCTACCGCCTGCCGCACCGCGATGAAATCGCGCCCAACGTGGCACCGTGGCAGGTGGACCCGCAGCGCGCCGTGTTGCTGGTGCACGACATGCAGCGCTTCTTCCTGCGGCCACTGCCGCCCCAGGACCTGGCGCCGGCCCTGGTGGGCAACGTCGAAACGCTGATCGGCCGTGCCCGTGCCCATGGCATGCCGGTGGCCTACACCGCCCAGCCCGGCGGCATGACCCCGCAGCAGCGCGGCCTGCTGCGCGACTTCTGGGGTGAAGGCATGAAGGTCGACCCCCAGGACCGCCACCTCGACGTACGCTGTGCCTCGCGCGACGGCGACTGGCTGCTGACCAAGTGGCGCTACAGCGCCTTCTTCAATACCGACCTGCTGCGGCTGATGCGCGAGCACGGCAAGCAGCAGTTGATCATCTGCGGCGTGTACGCACACATAGGCATCCTGGCCACTGCAATCGAAGCGTTCAGCCATGACCTCGAGACGTTCATCGTCAGCGACGCAGTGGCTGATTTTTCCCGCCAGGACCACGTTGCGACCCTCAACTATGCCGCACAGGCCTGCGCCTGCATTGTCGCCACCGGGGAGGTGCTGGCATGAATGCCTCGCTGCTCACCCGGCTGCGCCAGGCGCCGCAGGCGCTGGGGGCGTTCGCCTTGTTGATTCGTGCAGGGCAGGGCGGCGTGCCCACCCTGGAGATCCTGCGCGGCGCCACCTTCGAGTGCCAGCGGCTGGACCAGATACCGCTGCCGCCCGCCGACCACGTCGGCCCCTGGCTGCTGAGCCTGGTGCCGTACCGGCAGGTCAGTGAACGCGGCTACGACTGCATCGACGACGGTGAAAGCCTGCGCCTGATGCAGGTGCAAGAGTCGCAGACGGTGGCGCTGCACCTCGCCCTGCAGGAATGGCCCGGCACGCCGGTGGCCATCGGCGCCGGTGCGTTCGACATCGACGACGACGCCTACGCCCAGCTGGTGCGGGGCATCATCGGCAACGAAATCAGCAACGGCGAGGGCGCCAACTTCGTCATCAAGCGCACCTGGCAGGCCAGCATCGAGCAGTACTCGCTGGGCAGTGCGCTCACCGCCTTCAAGCAGTTGGCCCAGCAGGAAAGCAAGGCCTACTGGACCTTCCTGGTGCACACCGGCGAGCGCACCTGGATCGGCGCCTCGCCCGAGCGCCACGTGTCGCTGCAGGCTGGCGTTGCGTGCATGAACCCCATCAGCGGCACTTACCGCTACCCGGTGGGCGGCGCCACCCTGTCCGGCGTGCTGCAGTTCCTGGACGACCGCAAGGAGAGCGACGAGCTGTACATGGTGGTGGATGAGGAGCTGAAGATGATGTCCTCGTTCTGCCCCGACGGTGCGCAGGTGATCGGCCCGCGGTTGAAGATGATGTCGCGGCTGGCGCACACCGAATACGTGCTGGAAGGCCGCTCCGACGCCGACCCGCGCACCATCCTGCGGCAGACCCTGTTCTCGCCGGCGGTCACCGGCAGCCCGGTGCAGAACGCCTGCCGGGTCATCGCCCGTCACGAGGCCTGTGGCCGCGGCTATTACGCCGGGGTGCTGGCGCTGTTCGGCCGCGAGGCCTCGGGGCAGGTGGCGCTGGACTCGACCATCATGATTCGCACCGCCGACATCGATCAGGGCGGTACCCTGCGGGTGTCGGTGGGCGCCACAATCGTCCGCCATTCCGACCCCGCCAGCGAGGCGCAGGAAAGCCGGGTCAAGGCCCAGGCCATTCTCAACGCGTTCACCCAGTCGTCGCTGCTGGACGTGGAACAGTCGCCCGCCATCGCCGCCGCGCTGGCCCAGCGCAACGCTGGCATCTCGACCTTCTGGCTGGCCGACTTCCAGGCCCGTCGCAGCGTTACGCGCGAGCTGGCCGGGCGCGAGTTGCTGATCATCGATGCCGAAGACAGCTTCACCGAAATGCTCGGCCAGCAGCTGCGGGCGCTGGGCGTGAAAGTGTCTATCGCCAGCGTCGATGACTGGCGCGTGCAGACCGGCAACTGGGACCTGGCGCTATTCGGCCCGGGGCCGGGAGACCCCGGCCACCCCAGCGACCGGCGCATCAATGGCCTGCGCGCTGCACTGAGGCAGGCGCTGGCGCACGGCAAGCCGTTCATGGCGGTGTGCCTGAGCCACCAGCTGCTGTGCCTGGAACTGGGCCTGCCCGTCGGCCGGCTGGCGCAGCCCAACCAGGGCGTACAGGTGCCTATCGACTACTTCGGTGCGCCGCAGAAAGTGGGCTTCTACAACACCTTCTGTGCTCGCCACCCGCACCCCAGCCTGCTGTACCACGGCCAGCGCGTGGAGGTCTGCCGCGATGCCGCAAGCCATGAAGTGCACGCCCTGCGCGGCTCGGGCTTCTGCTCCACGCAGTTCCACCCCGAGTCGATTCTGACCGAGCGTGGCCCGGCGCTGCTGGCCGAGGCGCTGCTGCATATCACCCGCGACGCCCGTGGCCTGGCCACGGCCATTCCAGCCCTGATGTGAAAGGACACACCATGCACACCTACGATTACGTCATCGCCGATGCCTTCACCGAGCAGCCCTTGAGCGGCAACCCGGTGGCGGTGTTCACCCATGCCGAGGGCCTGAGCGCCGAGGACATGCAGCGCATAGCCCGCGAGCTGAACCTGTCGGAGACCACCTTTGTGTTCCCACCGCGCAAGGACGGCGATTATTGGGTGCGGATTTTTACCCCGGTGAACGAATTGCCTTTCGCCGGCCACCCCACCCTGGGCACCGCCGTGGTGCTGGGCCAGGACTTCGCCGGCCCGCTGCTGAAGTTCGAGACCGGCATGGGCACCGTGCCGTTCCAGCTGCAACGTGACGCCAGCGGGGCGCTGGCTGCGGTGCAGATGGACCAGCCGGTGCCCACCTGGTCTGCCTACGAGCACGCCGATGTGGTGCTTGAAGCCCTGGGCCTTGAGCGCTCGACCTTGCCGGTGGAGATGTACGTCAACGGCCCGCGTCACGTGTTCGTGGGCCTCAAGGACGTGGCCAGCCTGGCCGCCCTGAAACCCGACCTGCGCCTGCTGGCGCCATTGCCGGACGTGGCCATCAATTGCTTCGCCGGGCACGGGCGGCAGTGGCGCGCACGCATGTTTTCGCCGGCTTACGGCGTCACCGAAGACCCGGCCACCGGCTCCGCCGCCGGGCCCCTGGCACTGCACCTGATTCGCCACGACCGCCTGGCCTTCGGCGAGGCCATCGAGATTGTGCAGGGGGTGGAAATTGGCCGCCCCTCGCTGATGCGCGCCCAGGTGCACGGCAGCCTCGGGCGCATCGGCCCGATCCAGGTCGGCGGCAGCGGCGTCATCGTCGCCCACGGCACGTTCAGCAAGTGGTAAGCCCCCTCAACACCACACTTTCAATCCCAAGGAGACACCCATGAGCAAGCAAGCAGTCACCAACCCCTGGCCCGCCGAACAAAGTACCCTGCGCGAACTCAACCGCGCCACCGTCGAGGACTACATGAGCCGACGCGGTGAGGGGCGGCTGACCCGCTACCAGCTGTTCGCCGAAAACGGCTCGGCCGGGCTGTGGACCAACGACACCCTGGCCCCCATCGTCTCGCGCAGCCACGCGGTGCTCAAGCGCCATGGCGCCTGGTCGCTGGAGTGCTTCCCGGACTGGGAGTGGACCAACGTGCAGATCTTCGAGACCCAGGACCCCAACTACTTCATCGCCGAATGCGACGGCGAGGGCGCCATCAACTTCCCCGGCTATGAGCCCGGCCATTACGCCAACCACTTCTTCCATACGTTTTACCTGCACAACGGCAAGATCACCGAGCAGCGCGAATTCATGAACCCCTACCGCCAGATGGTGGCCCTGGGCATTCCCATCACGCCAATTCGCCGCGCCGGCATCCCGGTCGACTGAGGCTCACCTGCGCCTGGGCCCGGCCCAGGCATCTGCCATTCCCGCAACCGCACGCAACCATGGGGCACAGCATGCAAGACCAGCGCAAATTCCTGAAAAGTGGTGAGGCATTCAAGCAGTCACTGCGCGACGACCGTACGGTGATCTACCAGGGCGAACAGGTAGAAGATGTCACCACGCATTTTTCCACCGCCGGCGGTATCGCCCAGGTGGCGCAGATCTATGATGAGCAACTGGCCGGCGCCAATGATGACCTGCTGACCTACCGGCGCGCCGACGGTTACCTGGCGTCGTCGGCCTACATGGCGCCACGCAGCAAGGACGACCTGGCCCAGCGCCGGCGCGCTATTCGCCACGTGGCGCAGAAAACCTGGGGCACCCATTGCCGCAGTCTGGACATGATTGCCAGCTTCTCGGTGGGCATGCTCGGCTACATTCCCACCTTCCAGAAGAAATGCCCCGAGTACGCGGAGAACATCGCCGCTTATCACGACTACGCCGAGCGCAACAGCCTGTACCTGTCCGAGGCCATCGTCGACCCCCAGGGCTACCGCGCCCGCTCCACCGGCACCGCGCTGGACCTGCCGGCGCCAGACCGGGCGGTGATGCGCATCACCCGTGAAAACGAGCGTGGCATCTGGATCAGTGGCATCAAGGGGGTGGGCACCGTCGCGCCGCAGTCCAACGAGATCTTCGTTGGCAGCCTGCACCCGGCCAATAGCGCCGAGTCGTTCTGGGCCTACGTGCCCACCAACGCCGAAGGCGTGAAGATTTTCTGTCGCGAAGCGGTCTCGCGCCCCGGAGCCACGGCGTATGACCACCCGCTGACCTCCAAGGGCGAGGAGGCCGAGGCCATGGTGGTGTTCGACAACGTGTTCATCCCGCGCTGGCGGATCATGGCGGCCAACACCCCGGAACTGGCGCATGCGGGGTTCTTCAACCTGTTCACCTCCTACAGCCACTGGTACACCCTGGTGCGCCTGGAAACCAAGGCCGAGCTGTACGCCGGGCTGGCCAAGGTCATCCTGGAAGTGCTGGGCCTGGAAGGTATTCCGGTGGTGCGCCAGCGGGTCAGCGAAATCGTGCAGTTCGCCGAGATCCTGCGGGGCATGTGCATCGCATCCATGGAGACGGCGACGATGTCCGAAGGCGACATTCTGCTGCCCGGCCCCAACGCCTTGGCGGCAGGCCGGGTGTTTGCCATGGAGAAGCTGCCGCGCATCCTCCATCTGCTGCGCGAGCTGTGCGGCCAGGGCCTGATCCTGCGCTTCCCGGAGAAAGACCTGGACAGCAACGCGGCGTTTGGCCAGAAATTTTCCTGGTTCCTCGACACCCAACGGGTCGGCGCCCGCGAGAAAAACCTGCTGATGAACCTGGTGTGGGACGTGGCCGCCAGCGAGCACGCCATGCGCTCCCTGGTGTTCGAGGAGCAGCACGCCCTCAGCGAACCGTTGCTGCGCGACCGCCTGGTGCTGGATTTCGACTACCGCGAGGGCGCCGGCCTGGTGCGCCGCACCGTGGGCCTGGAGGCGCGCTGACCCCTGCGCGTTTTGCCAAAACCTAAATCCGAATCGCCTAAGCATGCGCCCAGAGCAGGCAGGGCGCGGATTTTATAATGGCCGCGAAGCGTTCGGGCGCACTGCCGTTGCGGTCTGCGCCGCAGCGGCGGATGCCGTTTACCCACTGAAACAAGGAAATTACCGATGTCTGAACACACCCGCCTGTCCCGCGAGGTCATTCTGATAGACCACACCAGCGGTGAGCTCAAGGCCGAACATTTTGCCATTGTCGAGACCACCGCGCGCACCCCGGGCCCCGGCGAGGTGCTGGTGCGCAACCGCTGGTTCCGCGTGTCCATTTCCACCCGCCTGATGGCGGAGCAGGGCGCCGAGGAGGTCAAGGGCATTCCCTTCCCGCCGCTCAACCCCGGCGACACCCTGGCCGATGGCGCCCTTGGCGAAGTGGTGCAGGTAGGTCCGGGCTGCGACCTGGCCGTGGGCAGCCTGGTGATGCACCCGCTGGGCTGGCGCGAATACGCCGTGGTGCCGGCCGCCCAGTGCAAGCGGGTAGGTACCGCCGACGTCGACCCGGCCGCCTGGCTGGGCCACGGCTGGACCGCTTTTGCTGCGCTGCGCGAATGTGCCCAGGTGCGCCCCGGCGACACCGTGCTGGTCACCAGCGGCGCCGGCGCCATCGGCTCCATGGCCGGGCAGATTGCCCGCCTGTTGGGCGCCGGCCGGGTGATCGGCACCACCAGCGGCCAGCAGAAGGCCCAATGGATGCGCGAAGCACTGGGTTACGACGTCGTGGTGACCCGCGACGGCGGCGACTTCCGCACGCAACTGGCGGTGGCCGCCCCGGACGGTATCGACGTGATCGTCGACATGGTCGGCGGCGAGCAACTGGCGGCTGCCATTGAACAAACCCGCCACGGTGCACGCTGCGTGCTGCTGGGTGCGTTGACGGCCGAGTTGAACCCGCGCAACGCAACGCTGAAGGCGTTGGTGGAGGTGGACACTTTCCAGTTGATTCTCAAGGGCGTGACCGTGCGTGGTTTCAGCGCCGACGAGCATGCGCCGACGCTGTTCGACGCCTGGTTGCAGCAGGCGCAGGCGTGGCAGCGCGAAGGCCGAATCCAGCTGGCGCATACCTTGGTGAAGGGCCTGGACAACGCCCCCTTGGCGTTGCAGGAAGCTTGTGCTGGGCGGCTCAAGGGCCTGGTCATGGTGGAGCTTGCAGCGCTATGAACAGCAAAGTCATGGGTATTTCCGATAACGCGGCGCCAGCGATTGCCGCACCTGCGGTGCAGTCATGGCTGCTGTGGGCGGGTTTCATTCTGGTGTCGCTGAACCTACGTCTGATTTTTGCCACCGTCGGGCCGCTGCTGGAGACCCTGCAGCTGGGCTTCAGCTCGACGCTGCTGGTGACCACCTTGCCACTGGTGCTGCTGGGATTGTTTTCCATACCCGGGGTCAAGCTGCGCCATTGGCTGGGCGAGGAGCGCGCCCTGTTCGGCGCCCTGGCCTTGTTGGTGCTGGGCTGCGGCTTGCGCGGTTTCGGCGAGCTGGCGCTGATCGCCGGCACAGTGCTGGGCAGTGCCGGCATCGCGGTAATGAACGTGATCATGCCGGCCCTGGCCCGCAAGCGGTTCGGCCCTCAGCGCATGGGCTTGGTCATGGGCGTGTATGCGCTGATGCTCGGCGCCGGGGCGGTGCTGGGTGCCAGTGTGTCGCTGCCGCTGTCGCAAGCCTTGGGTGCAGGCCAGCCCGGGGCCTTTGCATCCCTGGGGCTATGGGCAGTGCCGGCGCTGCTGGCGCTGCTGGTATGGCTGCCGCAGCTGCGTCACAAGGCGGCCGTCGTTGGCCATGGGGGGCACGCCAGCGCGCCGGTCAACGTCTACCGCGACCGCACGGCCTGGGCGATCACCTTGTTCTTCGGCCTGCAGGTGCTCAACCTGTTCGTGTTCCTGCCGTGGATGCCCACGTTGCTCAAGGACCGCGGCACCACGCTGGCCGAGGCAGCGCTGGTGTTCTCGCTGTCCCAGATCTGCCTGATGGTGGCCAGCTTCGTCACGCCATTGGTGGCCGCGCGCAGTCGGGATCAACGGCCGCATATCGTGCTGACGGTGTTGTTGTGCCTGGCCGGCACCCTGGGGCTGTTGTACATGCCGGTGGGCAGCGTGCTGGCGTGGGCCTGCCTGTTGGGGGTTGGCCAGGGCGCGGGGTTGTCGCTGGGCACCTTCCTGTTCGTCGGCAAGGCGGCCAGCATCGATACCGCCACGCGCATCTCGGCCATGGCGCAGACCGTCGGTTACCTGATTGCGGTGGCAGGGCCATTGTTGATCGGCGCGCTCTACCAGCGTACCGGCGACTGGAACCTGCCAGTGCTGATCCTGGCGGGCATTCTGTTGCTTGAGCTGGTGGTGGCATTGCCGGCCGGCCGCGACGTCAAGGTTTGAGCACGCCAACGAGGGAGGCATGAGCATGGTGGATGCAAGCAGCTTTCGCGATGCAATGGCAATGCTGGGGGGCGCCGTGTCGGTCATCACCACCGACGGCGCGGCGGGGCGCCATGGCTTCACGGCGTCGGCGGTGTGCAGCGTCACCGACACGCCACCCACGCTGCTGGTGTGCATGAACCGCGCATCCCAGGCCAATGCGCCGTTCAAGGCCAACGGCGCGGTGTGCGTGAACGTGCTGGCCGGCGCCCACCAGGCGCTGTCGGCCACCTTTGCCGACCGCCGCCTGAGCATGGAACAACGCTTCGCCGCCACCGCCTGGAGCACCCTGAAAAGCGGTGCGCCGGTGTTGGACGAAGCCCTGGTGAGCTTCGACTGCCGCATTGCACAGGTGCATGAGGTGGGCACCCACAGCGTGTTCTACTGCACCCTGCACGGCATCCGCCAAGGCGGTGCGGGGCAGGGGCTGGTGTACTTCAACCGCGCCTACCACCGGCTAGGCTAGGCGCCAAGCGCAACCTGAAGCAGCTGGGCAGGCGTGCGCCGGTCCTGCTGCTGCCAGTCAAGCTTATTGTTTTATAACGGTTTTATGGAAGTCAGTGGCACTTGG
>NZ_CP133166.1:0-200570 GCF_047947025.1 Pseudomonas sp. App30
GCGCATGGCTGTGCTCCCCTGATCAGATAGCGACAGGGTGCGGGGGGGATGGGAAAGATCCAGCGCAAAGCTGAACCGGGCGCCATCGTTTCGGCGTGGCTTAGGGGGCGCGGGGATGCGTGGAGCGTGAGGATCGTTACTTGGGCGCTAAGTGTGCGGCCATGCGTTCCAGCATCTCGAGGGTGAACTGCCGGTTCTCGTCGCTAAGCTTGTCCAGCAGCGCCGTGATTACCTGAGCCTGGTCCTGTGTGCGGGTGCTAATGGCCATCAACAGTTCGGCGGCGGGGCATTCGAAGATGTCCGCCAGCTGCAGCAGTTTGGCTACAGAGAGATCGACCTGACCGCGTTCCAGGCGCGAGACCGCCTCGGCGCCGATATCCAGCCGTACGCCAACCTCCTCTTGGGTCAGGTTGCGGGCAAGCCGAAATTTGGCCAACTGGCGACCGATGTGGCGTGGGCTAGGCTGTTTGACGGGCAACGGGGCACTCTCCAATTCGACCCGTATGGTTGACCATCAACCCGCGTATATGAACGCCCTATAAGGTTGACTAGCAACCTATCGGGGCGTATTTAGCTTAGAAAGAGAGACACGACCTGTCAGCACGAGGAGGCAAACATGGACCGTTCCGATGACGTCGACATGACGGCGCTGGAGATCAAGGCCTACGAGCTGTTCCTGGCGACTCACGTGGAGCCGGACAACCTGCAGGCAAGGGAGGCGTTGGCCAGTTGGGTCAATCAGAGCTCGGCGCATTGGCAGGCGTTCCGTGCCCTGGACCAGCATCTGTACGAGGTGGCCCTGCTGCTGGCGCATGCCCAGCACGATCTTGCCCGCCAGCAGTAATCAGGGTGTGGATGAGCTGCAGTGGCTGCACGCCGGGCAGATGCCGGCCCAGCGTGAGCCTCGCGTTGAGCCGGCGCGATTCCACCGACGTCCACTCCCTCACTCCGCTTTGCGCGCGCCTTTCTTGCCGCCAGTCTTGCGCGCCGAGCCGTCGCCCTTGGCCGGCTCGCTGGCTTTCTCACGCATAGTCACCGACGCCAGGCGGTGTGGCAGGATACCGATGCGCCGCGCTTCCACCTTGAACGTTACCCGCGCATTGTCCTCGCTGTCCTCCCACTCATCCTTGACCGTGCGGCCCTCGACCAGGATGCGCATGCCCTTCTGAAACAGCGTGCTCCAGTGCTCCGCGTCCCGGTGCCAGAGCTCCACGGGCGCCCAGTAGCCGCCGCGATCCTCATAGCCGCCCTCGCGCGGCACCGGGTTGTCGAAATACACGTTCAGCCGCAGCAGGCGCCGCGGCTCGTCGGGGTTGGTGTTGAATTCCTGGAATTCGGGGACGCTGCCGATGTTGCCTTCGCCGACAAACAGAGTGCTCATGGTTGCTGCTCCACGGTGGGGGGAGGGGAGTGATCGAAGAGGGTTTCGGCGGCCTGCAGCTTGGTCGCGCTCGCCGTGGCGTGCCGGTGCAGCGAATGCAGGCTGCTCATCTGCAGGTTCAGGGTGATGCGGTTGACCTCCAGCTGCAGCAGCGCCTCGCGCACCGCCTGCGCCAGCTGTGGGTGTGCCATCGCCCGCTGCCACACCAGTGCGCCCATGCGATTGAAATCACGGCTGCGCCAGCGCAGGAAGTTTGTGCCGGCCGCGCTGCGCTGAACCACCAGGCGCAGGTCCAGCAGCGAGAAGGGTGGTTGCGCCACGATGGCCAGCAGCACGCTCATCAGCTCGGCCACCTGGGTTTCCAGGCGCAGTGCGGTATCGGCCAGTTGCTGCAGCTCCCCCTTACCCTTAAAAGGCTTTAAAAGGCCTTTTAGGGAGGCACCCTGTTCGAACTGCCGATAGGCATCGGTTGACAGGCGTCGGGCGATCGCCTCGGCGAGGGTCATGCCACACCGCCTTCGGGCTGGACAGCCGGTTCAGCCGCCACTTGCTCGTCTGGTGCCTCGTCATCGAGCTCCGCCTCATGAGTTACGGCGGGATGGCGTACGGTCGGCGGGGCGAACTGCGAACGCCGCAGGCCTTCGAGGATGTCTTGAGGCGGCAGGCCGAACTTGTCCACGGCGTCGCGCGCACGGGCATTGTTCGCCGCCATGTCATCGCGGCTGACGCCGGCCAGGCGGTAGCGCTGCGCCAGGCCAAACAGGCTACGCAGTAGGTGCGCACCGCGGTCGATCCAGATTTCCATGTCGCTGCGGCCGATCAGCGCCGTGTGATGGGCCAACAGCACCCTCCGCACCAGCGTGTCGTAGTCGGTGAGCAAGTAGACGGCAAGAAACCCCAGCTGGCTGCCGATGAACAACGGCAAGGTCACCGGGTGGATATTGAGGTTGTCGCCGATGTCGACCTGGCTCGGCAGGTCGCGCTCCAGGCGGCCCACTTGCTCTGACAGGGCGAGCATTTCGGCCTTGGCCTGCAGCAGCTTTTCTTCCAACTGCAGCATGAACCAATCTGCGAAGGGATCATCCTGGCTGCTGGCCTGCTTGAGCAGGTTGGTGACGCTGATGTAGCCGGCCATGCCCATGATCGCATGCATACCCTCGCGGGCTAGGCGCCCTTGCCACAGGCGAGCAGCGTGATGGGTGTGCAGCGTGAGGGTGATGCTGCTGCGCAATGAACCCAGGTTGAGTTGGTAGTGGTCGACCATCGCCGGTTCCTCGCCGTGGAGATGGCGCTACCTTGGTTGGTCTCACAACGGTCGACAGCCATCAATGCGAAGGTGCTGGGCTCACATTGGGAGAGCCTGCGGAACTACCTGGAATCGATTTCGTGAGCATGTTGTCCAGCGAGTACCAGGTAACTGACCGTGGGATCGAACCGTTACATCCATGCTCCTGAAGGTCAATGATCGATGATCACCGCAGTAGCACAGATTGGACGCGATCCGATTTGTATCGAATCTAAGGTGTTCCACTGATGAGCCGACAACGCAGCTTCAGCTCTTCCAGGCATGCCCGCGCGAGGGGGGAGGCATTGCGACTGCCCGTTGCCTTCGCCGCACTGCTTGCAGGCGCCGAAGGTCGAACAACCGCCACGGCCGGTGTTTGTCCAGTAACTTCGCTTCTGGCCGCCCACAGGGTGAACTCACCTCGACAGGCGCGTTTGATCAATCCCATCAGGTAGGCGATGGGTTTGCGGATCTCACCCCGGGCGCACCGCACCGCCGCCTCATTGATGACCGCTTGGCGCTGTTCGGGATCGAGCTGGTGTAACGCCTGCGCCGCCATGCGCTGCTCCCCCGGGCTAAGCTGCAGGCCGTCCGGCCATTGCGACGATCCGGCGCTCGCGAGCGGTACTGTACTTTTTTTGCTTTGTTCTTTTTGTACAGTACGCGCAGTGCCTGGATTCCGAACGGCTAATGAATCCTTGGTGATGCCACTGAGTTCGGGATGCTCACCCACGACCGCTGCGGCGCGAACGGGGTCCAGACTGGTCCGTTCGGAATCTTTTGGCGCGCCGGGTTCTAGCGCCAGGACCTGTTGCGGTGAGGTGGGCCGCGCCACATCAAAATCCTGCAACGCGTCCCCAGGCACGGCAGGGTCTGCGCGCAGTTCCTCGAGCACATGGCGGCCCACGTCGCGCACGCCTTTGGTAGCGTGGTTAAGGGCTTGCTTAATGAGCGCCATATACTCGGTGTCTCGAGCGATCGCTTCTGCGGGAGTCAGCGGGGCATCGTGCAGCTCGTAGACGCAACCCCGCAGGCAACCATGCTCGTCTCGTGCGCGCTCGACCAGGGTGAGCCAGCGCGTGACCCGCAATACGTTCAAAGCCCGGGCGATGGTCTCACGCGAAGCTTGGGCGCCGCAGGGGCTGGTGGCCAGATAGGGCTGCAGGTCCTCGTAGCGCGGGGCTCGTAGGTTTTTTTCGCCGACCAGCCAGCGCAGCACCTGCCAGGTATTGCGCTCCAGCGGGGTCAGGCGACGATCCAGCAACAAGGCTCGTGGCATCGCGTCATTGCCGCGGTAAACAAAACCCGGCTCGCCAGTTTCAGCCGTCGCCATGGACGCCTGCTCGCCGGCCTGTCGCGCCTGCTCTTGCTGCAACCGCTCCAGAACCTCATTGGACTGGCGCACGACGTCACGCCAATCGACACTGTAGAACTTCAGCATGGCGCACCTCCGTACAGCTCGATCTGCTGCCACACCAGCGTCAGGCTGATGTGCTGCTCTTCAGCCAGCATCATCATGGCGTCGAGTGGGTCATTATCCGGGTCGTTCGCCCGCAACTGGCTCCAGCGGTTCCAGACGGCATGCTCCTGAGCTTCGCTAAGCTGAATCGGCCGGCCTCGGTGCGTCTCGATCTGCAGCACCCGGCGACGCAATGCGGTTTCCGAATGGTCCAGGCCAAAACAGCGGTACATGATGCTGGAACTGGCACCCAGCTTGAGGGCGCGGTTGATCAGGCGCTCGTTCTGCTCATCGCGTTCAGCCTGGATGATCAGCCGACGCAGCACCGTGAGGTCGACCTTGATCTCCACCCAGGAGATGCTCGAATGCGCCAGGTGCGAAAGCGTGGTGGGCGGCAGGGATTGCAATACCTTGATGTCCTCGTCGTCCAGGCCCAATGCCTTGCAGCGTTGCAAGCGGCCATGGTGCAGCTCATGCAGGACCTGGTTGAGCATGGCGTGGTTCAACAGATTGAAGGTCGTACCCATGGGGCACCTCCGGTTATTAGCGAGCGGGCGACAGCAGTAGTTCTATCAAGCGTCGGGACGTGCGAACCAGCGAGAGGGCTTGTTCGAACTGGACATCGGGCAGACGCTCAAGCTTTTGCGTCAAAGCAGGGCGCCCCTGCAGAGGCAGGTCATAGATGCCCGTCAGTAGTTGGCCAAATAAGGCCGCCGGTAACTGCTGGCGTTGCTCCTGGTTGACGTCATCGTGCAGGCGCAGCAAGGCTGCCAAGATCAGTTGGATACCGATGCCGCGGGTGTTTAGTGACGCAGCTGGCTGAGCACAGAGAACAAAGCCCAGTCCGGTCTCTGAGGGTTCGACCAAATGCCGGGCCTCGGCGTAACTGGCCAGCTCTGCCGCCAGCGCGAGGCAGTTGTTGCGCAATTGATCGACGTCAGTGTGTTCGTTGGCCAGCGCTGTCAAGGCGCCCACTGACGCCGGCCGGTTTGCCGGCGGCTGTTGGGGAGCTCGTAGCGCCGATGTGGTATCAGAGGTGAGGGCGTCTCCCGAATCGACGTCAGGTTGCTCACTGCCAGCTGCCGAGGTGGGGGACGGGTTATGGCCGTCGAGTGTCGTGGCAACCTGGCGTTCAGCGTGCTGCACCGAATGAGGTTCCAGATCGGGGGAGTCCGGTGATGTCAGTGGCTGAGGGAGCGGTGCGGGCGATAGCGACGACGGTGCCACTCCTGGAACGCTCACCCCAATCGGTTGGTCCTGCAGCAGTTCCAGCGCCAACAACCGAGGGGAGCGCTCCAGCGCGGTCGCCATCGTGTCGAGGAGGGCGTCTTGCACCCCGCAGACGTCCAGTTCCCCAATCGCTTCGTCAAATCCGGACAGGACTTCAACCCACAACGGGCCAAAGCCACTGACATCCACTGCCAAACGATTCCAGGTGGCCTGTGCACGACTGCGCAAGGAAATGACGCGTTCGATGGCGTGTTTGCCGAGGCCTGCATAGAGCCGCTGAGGAATGGCGGGGAGCAGGTGGATCAGAGTGTCGAACATGCGACTGATGTGCGGTTGAGAGATCGGGTAGCCGTCCTTGCTCAAGCGGCTTGCCAGTTCACGCTGGCTCAGTGTGTTTCCATCCTCCTGCAGCAAATCCCTGGCTTTGGCCACGGCCAGCGCTCGTTCAATGAAGGTCAGGGGGCCATGCAGGTCGCTTTCCGCCAGGTGGCCCAGTAAGGCATGGGCCTCTGATCGCCACGGCCGGAACAGGCAGGAAATGCGGAAGAAACGCTCGTCCCGGGTCTCCTGCCACAGTTCGCCGAGAATGCTCAAGCGGGTGTTGCCGCCATTGCTGATGATGAAGTGGCGTTCGTGCGGTCGGCGGGTAATTGACGGCGGCTGGTCCAACCCGCGCTCGCTGATGGACGCTTTAAGCTCCTCGTACAGCGGGTTGCGAATGAACCGCGGGTTGTGATCATACGGGCGCAGTTGCTCCAGGGTCACCACCATCGGTGTATCACAGGTAGGATCTGCCGGTTGCTCCAGACCAGGCGTGCTGGGAAAGTGGGAGTGCTGCAGCTTGCGAGTGATTTCCTCGCAGGTCGGTGTCTTCATGAGGGCAGCCCGGGTCAAGCCACGACCGTGGACGGACGCGGCACGGTGGTTGGAGAATACTCAGGAAGCTGTCTTGCGCCTGTCCGAGCCGGGCGCTGCCTTGATCAGTTGGCCGCGCCATTGCGGAAACAGTTCCAAGGCCAGCTCGCGCATCACCTGGGCGGCTGGACAGCCGCGGCTGCCCCGCACGGGGTGCGGCTCGACACGGTGTACCGGCATCCCGAGGGTGGCGGCATTCAGGTAGGCCACGCGGTCCGGAATAACCGTGTCGCAGAGGCTGACGTGAACATCCTCCGCAAAGGTCGTTTGCAGACTCTGCATGATCAGGCGCGTGTCCCGGCGGTTAAAATTGACCTGGTTGAGCAGCAGTTTCACCGGCGGCAGCGACACCCCCAGGTGCCGGTAGGGCTCCAATTCCTCGAATAGCCCCAGGGTTCCGCGGCGCAACTCTCGCGCCGCGAGCATCTCGGGTGGCAAGGGGCACAACGCGCAGCCCGAGGCGAGGATGGCCATTTCGACGACGACGCTGCGAGCGCCTTGGGTGTCCACGACCAGCACGTCGTAGTCATCCGCAAAGGCTGGCAGCAGGTTACGCAGGCGCAGGCGCCCATCGGGTGCATGCAGCAGCAGGGTATTGAGATGGCCAGCACGATCATTGGAGACGATTAGATCAAGGCCGGAGATCGCCGTGGCGCTGACGATCTGGTCGGCCACGGTGAGGTTCTGCGCGATCAGCTCGTAGCTGCCGGCGGCGCGGGGATGGGGCAGGGCATAGTAACTGGACAGCGTCGGCTGGCTGTCCAGGTCCAACAGCAGAACGCGCAGACCGGCGTCGGCCAGCAAGCCACCCAGGTTGGCGGCGACGGTCGTCTTGCCGGCGCCGCCCTTGGTTGAGATCAGCGAGAGAACGTCCATGGCGTCAGTCCCGGATCGACAGGCGATCTTGCACCCACTGCTCGATTTCCAGCGAGTCCCAGCCCACCGCGCGGGTGCCGATGCGCCGGCATTGCGGAAACATGCCGGCTTTCATCAGGTTGTAGATGTGCGAGCGCTTGAAGCCGGTTTTCTGTTCGACCTCCTCACGACGCATGATGTGGCGATCGGCGGAGGCTGCGATGGTGGCAGGTTGCATGATGTCACTCCTTAGCGCCGGTTGGCGCGTGGTGGGATGTGACCTTCAGTCAATGTAGGAAATAGGGAAAAGTCATTGCCAGGCAATTGCAGGTATTGCCTGGCAATGGTCTGCAGGCCTTAGTCCTCCCGCTCCAGGCAGCGTCGAGCCTCGGCAAATTTCCGATCAAGGGTGGTTTTGCTCAAGCCTCGAACTTTGGCGAAACGGCGGGTGATTTCAGCGATCACCGCTTCTTGGCTTCTGTAAATGGACTGGACCTGGCCGTCGGGTGACTTGCCTACCGTCACTGCCAACACTGAGCCAATTATCCGGCAGTAGCCAAGGGTAGAGTCCTCGTTGGGTTCGTCTGACATGCCTTGTCGGACCAGCAACGCCTGGAGCTTGCTGACCTGCGACTCCAACTCTGCAGTGCGCACAGCGTGCAGCTGGCGAAGCTTCAGCAGTTCACGCAGCGCGACATCCAGTTCTGATTTTTGCGCCAAATGGGCGCCCAGCGATACGCACTGTGTATGCTCATCACTGGGTGAAAAGAGAAATCTGGGTTTGTCATCGGGATGGTCGCGCTCCACCCACCTTCTCAGATCTGATCGACGAACCATGTAATAGGCTCGATTAACGTTAGTGTCGGGGCGAATCAAGCGACCTAGATACCACGCCGGCAATTCACCACAGGCAATCGCATCGTAGATCCGTTCGGTGTAGCTGTGCAGGTATGGCCATTGCGGGAATAACCCCTGCAGCTTTTCTGGGTTGAAGAAAGCCATTCTGAGTATTTCAGTGGCATGATCTGTGAGGTTGCACCACTCAATAGCTACTTCGATGGGGTGGTAGTCAGATTTGAGCGAGAGCATTTGTACATCCTCCCTTGAACTCTCAGTCCATGAGCAAGGGCGTGTCCGCAACTGCATCTGGCGGATTGCCTGCGTCCGCGACCAGCATATGGAACCGAAGTTCAAAAAGATGGATCCCGGATCCATTTCAAGACTGCGTATGAGGATTCGGGTTCACGCGCTTACAGTATCAATAGCGATACAAATTTGAAGGGCATAGGATTTTTATTCAACATCCTCCCCAGGCGAACTAGCAAATTTTCTTGTTTTCAATCAATTGAGAAATGGATACACGCTGCGTCAAAAAAGAATCATTATCAGCTTCGAAATATCCAGTTACAAAATGCATTGCACACTCGTGGTGGCAGTGACCCGATGCCGTTCACGCTGCATAGGGCGTTTCCGAAAAGCGAATGTTGCAGCAACGTCGCCTTATGGAACAGGTAACTACTTTGGAGGGCGATATTCTGCGGCAGAGGGCAGCGCTCCTAGTCAGATTTTGGCAAGCTATCCAATACCAACGGCTGCCTGTAGCTAAGGCAACCTCACGTTCCCACTCTCACCGATCTGGTCAGTGGCGCGCGTTGATCGGCTGAAGGTAATTCTTGAATGGGCTAGCCAACGGTGCCTCTTGGTTTGGCGGTAGGCGTCGCGTTTTTCAGCTTCTCCGGGATACCACCTTGATTAGTATTCTGGACAACTGATCGATTGAGTAAGGTTTGTGCAAAAGCTCGAATCCATCAGATCCATGCTGAGCAAGCACATGGCTGTAGCCCGACGTCAATATTACCGGCAGAAGCGGATGCTGCTTGCGAAGCTGGCGCGCCAGCTCGACTCCAGTCATGCCAGGCATGACGACATCAGAAAATATGACGTCGAACCGACCTGGATCTGCTTCCAACTCTGCCAGCGCCTCTTGGGCATTGCGAGTAAGCAATGGCAGATATCCCAACTCCTCCAACGCCTGAGCGGCGAAGGTGCCGACATCGGGGTTGTCTTCGATGATCAATACGCGCATGCCATGACCGTTCTCCAGCATTGGGTCCGAAAGCTCATCGTGGGTGGCAATCGCAGGTTCAGGGACACGCGGCAGATACAGAGTAAACGTTGTACCACTGCCTAATTCGCTGACAACTGCAATTTCTCCCCCGGATTGCTTCGCAAAGCCGAACACCTGGCTTAGCCCCAACCCAGTACCTTCGCCAACCCCTTTGGTTGTGTAAAACGGTTCAAAGATTTGTTCCAGATGAGTAGCGGGAATGCCCATGCCGGTGTCAGTGATGGATAGCGCAACAAAATCTCCCGCCGATGCGGCATGAAGTCGAACGGCAGGCACGCTTTGTACAGCATGCACTGCAATTGAAAGCTTGCCTTCACCAGCCATGGCATCCCGAGCATTGGCGACCATATTGACCATCGCTGTATCGAATTGGCTGGGATCGGCATTCACGAAGCACGGTGCTTCAGAGAGATTGATCGAGATGTCGATACGTGAGCCGGTCAGAGTGGCAATCATATTGCTTATCGCGCGGACGTTATCGCTGACACTGAACACTTCCGGCAAGAGTGCTTGCCTGCGCGCAAATGCCAATAACTGCCCGGTCAGTTTTGCGGCTCGATTCACCGTTTCCGAGATGGCCGCTACGTACTTAATCCGCCGTGCCTCTGTCAAATTGGGACGCATCAACATGTCTGTGGATGAGCGGATAACCGTGAGTAGATTGTTGAAGTCGTGCGCAACGCCCCCGGTCAATTGACCAATGGCCTCCATTTTTTGTGATTGACGTAACGCCTCGGCTTGCTCGCGCTCAAAGGTGACATGTCGACCGGCAGCGTAAATACGATGATCCTGCACCGACCCCATCCAACTGAACCATTTGTAACTACCATCCTTGTGCAACAGGCGGTATTCGAAGGGAGTGACCAGGGCGGCCTTGGCCATTTCCTCGAACCCGACACTCGCCACCGATAGGTCCTCAGGGTGGATAAACTCGGAAAGTGTTCTCCCCACCAGCTCTTGCTCCGACCAGCCAAGCTGTTCAGTCCAGCGCAAATTGACTTCGTCGAGGCTGCCCTCGGGGGAAGTGATCATTAGCAAATCCTGAGACAGTCCCCAAGCTCGATCTCGTTCTCGCGTACGAACGGCAAGGCTGCTGGCCTGGTCTTTTTCGGTCGTGATGTCCCGAGCACTGCAATACACTTTCCCCTCTTCCAGAACTGCCACCCAAGCGAGCCACCGATAGCTGCCATCCCGGTGCAGATATCTGTTTTGAAACCTCGATACTGGACGCCCGTTAAAAGCCTGGGCGAAAACGGCTTGGCTGGCCGACAGATCATCTGGATGGACGAGGGAGAGAAAGTTTGTGCGAAGCTCGTCCGGCGACCATCCTAAGACGATGTGCCACGCAGGATTTAAGGCTTCGACCCCTCCATCCAGCGCAACCACAGCCAGTAGATCCGGGCTGAGTAACCAGGTGCGGCTGCGCTCCGTCGCTCGTTCATTGACCTTACGCTCCAGCTCTGCGTTCAAATCGCGCAGCTCATTTTGGCTACGCCGCAACGCTTGATCAGACCGGTGCCGCTCGATGGCCAACGCGGCGGTTTGGGCAACGACAGAGAGGGTCTCAACGTCGGCCGGTGTCGGAGATCGTGCCTCTGCGTAATAAACCGCGAACGTGCCAAGCACAATCCCATCGGCCGCTTTAATCGGCATGGACCAGCAAGCGCGCAGGCCATGAGAAGTTGCTAGCTCGACGTAGCCCTCCCAGAGGGGGCTGGTGGCGATATCATCGACGTACACGGGGGTTCCCCGTACCGCAGCTGTCCCGCAGGAGCCAATACCTTCGCCGATCGCTATGCCATGAATCGCTTCGTTATAGCCCGCGGGCAAGCTCGGCGCCGCGCCGTGGAGCATGTATTGGCCGTCGTCGCTGAGAAGTAGCACGGAGGCATACATGTTGCTGCTCTGTGCTTCCACATCAAGCAGTAGGTCGTTCAATACGTCGGTCAGCGCCCCACCGGCGGCAATATGGCCGAGGACCTTGCGCTCGCGTTCAACAAGCGCTAGCGGTGAGTACTTGCCCTCAAGGAGGCTCAGGCCAATCGTAGCCTTGGCTTTGGGTTGCTCATTCACGGCTGAACACGCTCAACATAGGATCGTTCGGTGAATAATGGGAGCACGAACGCTGGCGCAGCGTCTATAGAGAATAGCTGGATCAGCATTCGACCGATCATTGCCCACGAGTTCACTGTTCGGTCACAACACAAGCTGCGCAGCTTTTTCAACAATAAACCGCAGGCGCTAGGCGCGAGCCGTAACCTGACGTCGACGGCTGATTTGACCCCGCCCAGTCTTTGAGTGACCAACGCTCCCGGAGTTGGCGTCACCACGCCGTGCGCTTGTGGCCGTTTCTGATGGCAGGGCGAGAACCATCGTCTTTGCCAGGTTGCTGCAGGAGCGCTGCCTAGACGAATGTGCGATTGCCCAGGTCGCCGTGTCGTCTTATAGATTGAGCCGTCTGACTCGGAAAGCGTTTTCCGGCCAAGCCGCTTTTGATTGGGGCTGAAATGGCTCAGCCGTTTTTCCGTTGATACTCCATGAGTACATAGGCTTTCAACTGCAACAATGTCATATCCTCAATGTGATCAGGGACCGCGGGGTAATCCACAATGTACGATCCATCAGGCAGCGAGATTGTCGTTACCAAATTCCAGTACGGCCACCTGTCCATATTTCCGCAGTTAAGACCTACCAATCTGTATGTGCTCATGGACGATCCTTTAGACGCGGGATTCACAAACCTCGGCCCGCTTGAGTGTTGACAATCCGGACCTGCAAATTATCCTTGAAGTCTAGGATCCAAAGTAGAACTGTTGCAATGGTCGGGGTCTGACGATCCGACCGTCCGGATTTTTCCTGCTTGGCGGATGCTGACTTTTTGTATGGGATGTCGACATTCCACGGCCGTTGGGATGGACGCTGGCAGGTTGCTTCCCCCTGGGGGCGGTTTTGACGATCATATGCAGATCGCGGCATCTCCCGAATGTATGACAGAAAGGAGATGGCCATGGGCAGCGCCATTCATTTGCTTTCCGCGTGGAATCAGAGCTGGTCCCTGCAAGCAGGAGAAGTGAGGTGCAGGCGCTGCCAGTTCGGCCAACGGCAGTCAAACCGTGCCACTGCCTTTCCGCACGGCGATCAGTGTCCGCGACATGCGCAGGTGGATGATCCGTGGGGAGAGCTTGACGAGCTGTCTCGGGTGATTGCCCAAGCCGGCCCCAGTGCCGGCTGGTGATGCAGCACCTTGCCGAGAGGGTGATCCGCTATCTGTGTCGTAGGCAGCCAGCACACCGCTGCACCTCAACCTTTTCCGTTGGAGCGCCCGTGATTGCCAGCCTGACGAAAAGGATCAAGCGATGCTCCCGCGTCTGCATCCATCTGAACAAGCGGTGAAGCATCAACGCGCCGTGTTTTATTCAGAGTGACCGCGCTTTCCATGATTTCATGCAGATCCCGCCAAGGATAGGCTTCATGCCCTGCTTGGCTGCACGTTGGCCAGTGAATGAAGGCCTCTGCCTTATCGAAGGCCTTTTGTCGGGCCCCGCACACCACGCAGTCGACGGTATCGACCCTCGATCGCCACACTGCGTTCCATTGTGAGATTCGAAGGCTAAACATGATTACCCCAGTTGACGGGCATCCTTGCCATATCTCATCAGAACAAGCATGGCACTATGGCATACGGGCTGCGGATTTAACTTGTTCGTTCGTCTGACGCGCGATGTAATGTTGACCACTTTTTCTCCAGGATGGCCCTGGAAAGATGGCCAAGGCGGGGCAGGGGATGCAGTGCATGGCGTGGGGCCAGGGAACCGAAGTCGAAGCAGCTACCGCAGTTCTGGAAAACGGCCCGGATTCAGCGGGTTGTAGGGGCACACCGCTATAAACGAAATCACGGCGCTACGGGGATGATCGTACTATTGAGCAAGTGATGCCATTTACGCAAGGCCTCGACCTCCCGATGCTGGGCTGTAATCCCTGAGGCGGTGCGGGTCTCGCCGGCCAAGGCCAGTCGAGCATTTTCCCGAATGGCGTCTCGAACCTCTGTGCTAGCCAGCTGAAGTGCCTGCCTAAATGCCTCTGGGGTTCTCATTCTGTGTCTCCTGGCCAAAGCGTCAACGGCACGCCACGTGTCATAAGACCACACCAGCTTGTGCTCATGCCTGCTTTCTTCACGCATAGCCGACGGGGGGCAATCACCGCAGCCGGGGGCATGCCTGCTAGCGCCCAGGAAACGGAGGGTCTTAGCGGCAGATGAGGGGCGGAAAGGGTGAGGCAGGGTCTGGGTGATGATGCGCAACACGTTCAACTCGAGGTGATGAGCCAGCGCAGGCTGCTGGACGCCGGCCCGGGACGCCATCTGCAGGCACTCACCCTGACCTCGTTTGTCGCAGCAGGGTACGCCGAAGGACAACAACACCGGCAGGCGCTAGCGAGACCGCGCTGCCTGTTGAAAGCGCAATCGAGGGAGGATCGTGTCAGTTCCGCACAGCAATAATTCCATCACCTTCCAACCACCCTAGGCTGCGCGTTCTTCGTGAGGGTCGGCAGGGACATGCTCCGCCACGACTATTCGGTCTAAAACTACCTTGAAGACCTCAATCCGATACATCCGCCGCGGCGTTTTTCCGCAACCGGTCCAGATAGTCAGCCCACTGCTGGGCAGCTTCCCGGCGCTGCACCAGCAGTTGCGCACGGGCATATACGGCGCCCAGCGCGCCCGGCATGCGGTGTGACAGCGACAGCTCCAGCACGATGGGGTCGATGCCCAGGTGTTCGTGGGCGATGGTGCGGTAGGTGGCGCGAAAACCATGGGCGGTGATGTCGTACTCCGGCCAGATCTTCTGAAACGATTTGAGCATGGAGGTCGGGTTGATCGGCCGGCCGGGATAGACCGGCGAGTCGAAGACCCAGCCGTTGCCCTCATCATCCACCACGCGCGTCTTGCGCAGCTCGCGCAGCAGCACCAGGGCCTGCTCGGGCAAGGGGACGATGTGCTTGCTGCGGTCCAGGTGCTTGGTTTTGCTGACCACATAACGCCAGTCGGCGCCGACCAGGTCGACGTCCTCCCAGCGCATCTTCACCAGCTCGCCGGGACGCACCGGCAGCATCACCAGCAGACGCATGGCCGCTGCCACGGCGCCGGTGCTGCGCTCGTCGAGGCGCAGCAAAAAACGGCCGAGGTCCGCCGGCCGCTCGATCGCCGGGTTGCTGGTCACCACATGGCGAATCTTCAGTTCCTCGATGTTGCTCAGCGCCACGTTGCGCTCGACCCAGCCGCGCCCTTCGGCAAACCCCAGCACCGCGCGGATGATGGTGCGGACCCGGCGTGCCATGGCCATGATGCGCTGGCGGCGCAGCTCGGTGAGGATGGCGGTGATGTGCTCCAGCTTGATCTCGCTGACCGGCTTGTCGCCTATGCTCGGCAGGACGTGATTATTGAGCGCACCGGTGAATCCCGAGACGGATTTGGTCACCAGTTCCGCGGACTTGAAGTTCAGCCACTGCTCGGCGACATAGCGGAAGGTGCGCGCCTCGTTGAGCAACTGGGCCTCGAGCTTGGCCGTCTTCGCCTTGAGCGGGGCGATATGGTTGGCCACGTCGCGTCGCGCCGCGCGGGCGATGTCGCGTGCTTCCTTGAGGCCAATGTCCGGATAGCGGCCGACGGCAAACAGGTTTTCCTTGCCGTGCAGGCGGTACTTGAGCCGCCAGTACTTGGACGCCGGCTTGCCGGCTTTCAGCGAGGTCTTCACCTGGAGGAACAGGCCGGGGACTTCGCCATCGGCGTACTTGCCCGATTGGTCCACCGAGCGGACGAAGGCGTCGCTGAGTTTGCGCCGAAAAGCGGGGGGACTGTCAGGGGGCATTTGTTGGGGGTACCGTTTTCGTCAAAATGAAGAATTACCCCAAATATACCCCCAGAGGTCTTGGAAATCAGTGGATTTGGACGGACGGCAGTGGACAGGATTTAGCTATAACTTATTGTTTTATAATGAATTTATGGAAGTCAGTGGAACTTGATCACAGGCTATCGGGGTCCCCGAAGAACATTTGGACAGAGCTCTAGCAAGCGGGTTTCAGCTGAAAAAATCGAAGTTATACCCCCACTTGTACCCCCAGTCTCACCGCGTGGATCCGGGATCGAGAATGGCTATTTCTGACAGAACGACAAGTCGGCAGCGGATGGTTTTCAGGGTACAGCTAATCGTGGCTAGATGTAGAGAGGGGCCTATCCAACCGTCCGTTTCTGGCCCTAAGCAACTGGCCGCGACTGACCGCTATCAACCCGAAGCTGCCCTTCAAGGACGGGCAGTAGCCGCCGTTGATCTGAGAACCTCAACATTTCGGTCAATACTGCACGGGGCCGAAGTGTCCTCTATACCCGACCTGAGTGAGTACCAAACGATTAATGCATTGGATGCTTACCAAGTCGTTCTCCAGCGGACGTCCAAACAGGGCAAAATTTTTGATTGTGTATGCCTCTGCGTATTTTTCCCGATCAGGATGGCAGCGCCGCAGTGACATACCATAGGCGGTTTCAAAAGGATGGCCGCCAGTGCGAATCAAACTAAAGAACGACGGGTAAATTATACCGTCGAAGCCCGCTTCTTTGGCGGCTAATGCGATTGCTCTGGAAATCGCATAGGAGTGGGAACGTGCCAGGAACAGCATGTGGATAGCCATGTCCAAACTTTCAAACTCCGTCACATCTTCTTCGAGTAGGTGAGTAAGATCCAGAAGTCGTAAGTTCCGCTTGGGCTCCAGGGTGGCAACGTAGATGTCGTCATCTGTCGATGCTCGACATTCATGGATGCAAACGTCGATGTCCTGCGATCCGTACATGATAGGAAAGCCTGGCGAGTCGAGTCGCCCCTTTCCAGCGAGTGCAGTAGGTGGGCTGTCGTACTCTGCCGGATCAGCTGGACGTTGTGGGCAGATTCGTAGGCGATAAAATTTCTGCCCTATTTCAAGTGTCTTTTCTGGGTATTCCTTCATTACGCGCTTGATAATTTTCGATCGCTTCAATTCGTCCTGAAGATCCTTAAGTGGCTCGACTTCGCCAACCATCCAGAGGCGTGGGCCGTAGTGGAAGAAGCCAAGCTGAGCAGCCTCCTCAAGAAGCCTGATGTCATCTTTTAGCCAGATCGAGGGCGATATATCGCTCCTCCCAAAGTGATGCTCGTTGCACTGAATAACAGGCGCTGCGCCGTAGTCGCAACGGACGGTAGTACCACCCACAAAAAAACGCCATGCAAGAGCTTCAATAAGCTCCTTCGTCATCTTTCGGCCTTCTTGGCTGTGGCAGTTCGGACATTTCACGTGCTCCTCGGTGCCGAGCTTGAATGCATCTATCCGCAGTCCTTCATCCGTGAAGCATTCAGAACAAAGGAGGGTTTGATTCGTCTTCGCAGTTTCTTCTGCCATAGTCCTACCGTGGATACTTTTATGGGGTGGAACTCAAACTTTAGACCAAGCGGATCGCTCCGGTTTTGGGCTCAACTGAGCCCGGTTGCTATGGTCCGCTTCTGGCCCAGAGTGTGTAAAAACGCTCATGGGCCTCATCGTCCTGGAGCATCGACGTTCGTTCGCACGGTAAATGACGCGGGTCGCATCGGTAGCGACCTGGAGCACGTCAACCCTGTTTTACAGCCTCTCGGATGGGCCGGAATAGCCTTTCTTACGCCGACAGCGCCTTCATCAAACCGTTAGTGCCGATGATTTTCATGACCCTTTTCAAATTGTAGGCGAGCACATTCAAGCTCATCTCCGCGCTCACTCCGGCCAGCTTTCGAGTCAGAAAGTGCGTCGCACCCATCCATTGTTTGAGCGTCCCGAAGGGATGCTCAACCGTCCGCTTTCGGACTCGCATCATCTCCGGTGATTTGCTCAGCCGGTTCTGCATTTCCTCCAATAAAGCTTCATGTTCCCAGCGTCGAATTCGTCGTTCTGTGCTCGGTGTGCACTGCGATTTCAAGGCACAGCCTTGGCATTTCGAACTCCAGTACCGGTGTAACTTCAGGCCTTTTTCAATGCTGGAAAAACGCCAAATCAATGCCTCTCCAGCGGGACAAATGTATTCATTTTTTGAAGCCTCGTAGATGAAGGCGCCATTGTTGAAACGCCCGTCAGCCTTGGCTCCAGAGGTCATCGGCTTGGGCACACAGGCGGTGATACCTGCATCGTGACAGGCTAGGATTTCTTCGCTTTTGAAGTAACCTCGGTCAGCCACTACCGACAGCATTTCTGATGCCATCGCCTCGCGGGCCTGCTTGGCCATTGAGCTGAGTTGATCGCGGTCGGAGCCGGTATTGGTGACCTCGTGCGCAACGATCAAATGGTGCTGGGTATCGACCGCTGTTTGCACGTTGTAGCCCACGATTCCAGTGCCACGCGTCATCATGGAGCGGGCGTCCGGATCGGTCAGTGAGACCTGTTTGTCCGGCGAGTCGTTGAGCCGAACTTCGATCGCCTGAAGTTCTTTCATCTGAGCCTTAAGCTTGGCGATTTTTTCTTCCAGTCGCGCAGCCTTGGGCTGCGCGGCCGCGGGTTCTTGCCGATCGGCTTGGTCGAGCGCAGTCAGATACCGGTTGATGCTCGATTCAATTTCTTCCATTCGCCGTTGCAACTTGGCGCTGGTGAAGTTGCGGTCGCGATTGTTGACGGCCTTGAACTTGCTACCGTCGATGGCAACCAGGTTTTCTTCGAACAGTCCCAGCTGCTGGCACAGCACGACGAACTGCCGGCAGACACCGCGGATGCCTTTGCTGTTGTCTTTTCGGAAGTTGGCAATGGTCTTGAAGTCGGGCATCAAGCGGCCGGTCAGCCACATCAGCTCGACGTTGCGCTGGGCCTCTCGCTCCAGACGCCGGCTTGACTGAATGCGGTTGAGATAGCCGTAGATGTAGATCTTCAGCAGGATTGCGGGATGATAAGCAGGCCGGCCAGTACCGGCCGGTATGACGCCTTCAAAACCCAGCTTGACCAGGTCGAGTTCGTCGACAAAGACGTCGACTACGCGCACCGGGTTAGTATCCGTGACGTAATCGTCGAGGCTTTCGGGAAGCAGGGTGCTTTGGCCTCGATGTTCACCTTGAATAAACCGCTTCATGGGCGATCCCTACGATGAAATCCTCAAAAATCATAGCAAGGGTTCGCGGAGGCGTTTTTACACACTCTGGGCCGTGAGCGGCCGTTGCTCAGCTTAGCCATCCTGTCATGAACATTATCGCCACCTGCCGCCGTTGCCCCCAACTGCGCTTCAGTGCCGAAGAAAAAAGCCAGACCGAAACCAGGTGCTCCCCGACGCAGAAACCGCCTTGTTACACATCACAATACCGCCGATCACCAACGCTCCCCCCGCCGCGGTATAAACGCTGATGTGCTCATCGAGCAGCCCCCACCCCAGCAACACCGCGGTCAACGGGTTAAGCGCAATGAACACCCCCGCGCGGGTAGCGCCGATCACCTGGATGCCGTTATAGAACCAGATGTACGCCAGCGCCGAACCAATGGCCCCCAGGTAGGTCAGGCTCAACAGTTCGTTGGCCGGCAACGCCCTCACCAGCTCCAGGCTGAACTGCCCTTTGGCAATGGCGGTGACGGTCAGCATCGCCGCGCCGGCCCAGATCGAGTAGGTCACCGTATGCAACGCGCCGATTTCCTTGACCACCGACTTGCCGAACAGGCTGTAGGCTACCCAGCTCAGCACACAGCCGAAAATCAGCAGGTCGCCGCGCCAATCAGCGCCATCGCCGGCGATCGCCAGGTGGTTTTTGGAAAATATCACCACCGCCGCGCCCATCAGGCAGAGCACAATACCGAACGCTTTCGCGAGGGAGATCGCCTCGCGATACATGAGATAAGCGCCTATCGCCATGACCGCGGGATTCAGCGCCACGATCAACGACGCCCGTGAGGCGCTGATGATGTGCAGCCCATAGAAAAAACACAGGTTATAGGCGTAAATACCGCAAAAACCCAAGCCCAGCACTTTGACCACCTGGGCCCCCGACAGCCTCACAAATGCCTGTTTGGACAGCAGCAAAAATACCCCCAGCACTGCACCTGCCAGCAGGAATCGCACGCTGGCTGACAGCAGGGCAGGGGTATCCACCGACATGTAGCGCCCGGCCACGAACGTTCCGCCCCATATCATCGCGACCAGGGATAATTGCAGGTAAATCAACCGTTCTGAATATCGGCTCTGTAAGCCACGAGTGTGCGTCATGCCGAGAGTTTCTCTGGTTGGGTTGACGGGATTTGCTGCACCGCGTAGGCCATGGTCAGTTCCAGGATCTCTCGCTGAGCGCGGCTACCGCCAAGCAAATGCCAATGCTCGCGGCTGGCGCTCAATAGGTCGTGGCTTTCGCTGTAGCGTTGCAGGGTGAAAAGATGGATGGCCTTCAGCACATTCATGCCCGCATGGTGGGCTTCGGTTTCGACCCCGAATCCATCGCTGTCCACTATTTGCTTCTCGATCAGGATCGTTTGGTTGGTGGCGGAAAAAGCAAATGCCGCGTGGATCTTATGGAAGTATGAAGTGGATGCATAAATGCTACCGGTCCAGAGCATGGCCAGCCGCTTCCACATCACGCGGTAAGTTCCATCACTGGACTTGAGGCGTAGCCGCCAAAGGAAGCCCACTGCATCCAGGTCCTGCTTTGCAAAACGGCTGTCCTTGAGTGCGTACAAAGAGTCAAACGCGAACAACGCTTGCTCCAGGTTGTCGCAGCGCTCGTAAGCAATTGCCAGGTGCCAGTAGACGTGCATTCGCATGCCTGGGTTTTCGATCCAGTGAACCTTGCTGTTTTCCAGAAACGTTGTAAGCTCCTGCCACTCGCCCAACTCATGCAGGGCATGGGCCACCGCGTGAATGCCGTAAATATTATCAGGTATGAGCGCCACCGAGCGCAGGCCTACGGCCAGGGCCTCGTCGAAGCATTTGCTTTCGCACAGGACAAATGCCTTCATGGATAGATAATAACCATAGAGTTCGGTTTCATCGGACATGTGCGGGTCATAGGTGACGAAGTCCGGTTTCAAGCGAACTGTTTTGCCGGTGCAGAAATCCAGCATGTGCAGAAAAAAAAGAGCAATTACGTCAGTCGGGTAAGTGCTCATGTGTTTGGCAAATAACGCTCTTGCCATCTCGTACTCGAAGTTTACCCAGGCGATGAACGCCTTGTGAATGAACTTTACCTCAGGCAGCGAGCTGAAATGCACCGGGGTTTGCTGCAAGAACAGTTTAAATTTGTACAGTTCCTTCATCTCACAGCTCGTTATCGCGTCAAACCCGACGAGGATTTTCTTGTACAAGGCTTGCGCCTCACTGGCCGGTAGGTGATCGTTGGGGATTCCTCGCAACGCCAAAAACTCGCCGTTGATTTCCGGCCACAATGATGAAATTCCATCGGTTTTCCATTGGGTGAGCATCATTTCTTCCTTAACGAGCCAAGAGACATAGGTTCGGTGCTTGCCGTTATTCCTATTCGCACTATACTTACGCATTTTCTGCCTCATATGGAAATGAGCAAATCCTCATGCCCCGCCAATGACGCTTACCCAACTCGAGATTTTTGTGGCCGTGGCAGCGCGGCGTGGTTTCACCTTGGCCGCTGCGGACCTGAAGGTGTCCCAATCGGCGATTTCTCATGCGGTGAAGGCCCTTGAGCAAGAGCTGGGGGTTGAGCTGCTGGTCCGCCACCATGGCCAGATCGAGCTGACCGACATCGGCGCGCGCTTGGTTCAGCGGGCCAAGTCCATGCTGGGCATGGCCGACGCCATGCGCCTGGAGGCGGCCGATGCGCGGAACCTGACCCTGGGCACGCTGCGCATAGGTTCTTTCGGCCCCACGTCTTCGCAGCGCCTGCTACCCACCATTCTGCGCGAGTTCCGCGCGGCTTATCCGGGCATAGAAGTTCACATCGACGAGGGGCCGGATCGCCAGGTTGTTCAATGGCTATTGGAGCATCGCGTCGATGTGGGCTTCGTTACCTTGCCCGACGGTCAGTTTGATACCTATCCGCTGATCGAAGATCAGATGGTTGCCGTGCTGCCGCTCGACCATTGCCTGGCGCCCCAAGCCTCGGTAAGCCTGGGCGACCTGTGTGCCGACCCCTTCGTCCTGACCGAGGCCGGCTCCTCTGAACTGGTATCGCAATTGTTCGCGGCGGCACGGCTGCAACCGCGCGTGCGCTACCGAACCTCACAACTGATGAGCACCCTGGCTGCGGTGGAGCGCGGCGATGCCGTGACGGTGGTGGCGCAATCCTCGTTGCCCCAGCGCGCCTCGGCCGAATACCTGACACGGCCCTTGAACCCTGCGGTCAGGCGGGTGGTCGGGCTTGCCGTGCTGGACAAAACCCAGGCTTCCATGGCAACCCAAGCCTTCATTGCCGTGGCGCGCAGGTGCTACGGCGGTGTCTCCAGCGGGCGCTAGCGGGGTGGGGGATTAGATTGCGTTGCAACCCTGGGCAATCAGGACACGCTAAGGGCAACCACCGCATAGACGCATGGCTCGCTGCTCTCATTCATGAAGATGCAGTCTGCAGGCGGGCCCAGTTCCAGGCAGTCGCCTTCGCCCATGCGGTGTTGGACATTGCCTTCTACAAAAACCAGCTCGCCGTGGATCACCCATATCAATTGCCGCAGAAACGCATAGGCGGAGGCTGGCATTGGCACCTGCTTGCCGGCGGGCAGCGCCACCTGGACAAGATCAATCGGCAGGTCGGAGCCAGGAGACACATGCCTGCGCTCATAGCCTGTCATGGGGTCAATCCAAAGTGGTTGATCTGCGGCACGCAGCAGCTTCCCATGACCTAGTTCTGCCCGAGCCATGAGCGTGGACATGCTGAGGCCAAAGGCGCCGGAAAGCTTGCCTAGCAAGTTCGCTGTTGGGCTGCTGTCCGCGCGCTCGACCTTGTAAATCATGGCTCGCGAAACCCCGGCTTTGGCAGCCAGCTCTGTCAGCGACCATCCCCGGCTTTCCCGCTCGACCTTTATTCGGGCACCAATTTTCAGGTCAACGTCATTTTTCATCAGGATCTTCTCGCTGGATGATCGGCAGCCGTGCGGCAGGCGGCATCGTCGGTGATTCTGCCATTCGGCATCACTATGCGGGCACAGTGACGGCGAATGCGTAATTTTTTCACGTACTACTATAGTAATACAGTCATTGGAGGGGCACATCGCGGGGATCGGGGCGTACGAGCGACAGGTATGGTTTTTATTCAAGCATTCTCGTTGGGTATAAACGCTTTTGAAAAACGTTGCTATCCTGTCAGCTGTAGTGAGTGGGGTATCTACTATAGTGACTAAATGGAAAGGGAGCGCCATGGAAATTGTCGATGCAGCTGCGAGCCATATCGAGGGGATCACCGCTATTTACAATGACGCCGTGGAGAACACCACTGCCATCTGGAATGACCTGCGGGTCGACACTGCCAATCGTGGTGCCTGGCTTACCGAGCGCACACGAGCGGGCTACCCAGTGTTGGTCGCTGTCGACGCCAACAGTAGCGTGCTCGGCTACGCCTCTTTCGGTGATTGGCGGCCGTGGGATGGTTATAGGCACACCGTTGAACACTCCATCTACGTTCGTGCCGATCAGCGAGGGAATGGCATCGGCAAGCAACTGTTGAGGGCGCTTATAGGCCGCGCCCGCAGCGCCGGCAAGCACGTGATGGTGGCCGGCATTGAAGCCGGTAATTTCGTCTCGATAGGTCTGCATGAACGGCTTGGATTTGAGCATGCCGGCACCTTGAAGGAGGTCGGCGTGAAATTCGGCACTTGGCTCGACCTGACCTTCGTCCAGCTAAAACTGGACCGCTACCCCTAGACGCTTTCTGGCCGAAAGTGGTTTATATCAACCGATGGTTTTGGCCATTTCCGAGGTGCCCATCCAGCCTATTTGCTCATACACAGGCTTTCCAACCTCGGTTGCGTGCAACACGGCGAAGGTGATGCCTCGTCCAGCAAACTCAGCCTCGGCGATTTGCATCAAGGCTGAAGCCAAGCCACGGCGGCGATAGGCTGGTTCGACAAAGACATTGAGCACGTACCCCCGCCGGCCCATGGTGGGGTGCGATGGGTGGGGCGGCCAGTCGATGGTCATGAGGCCAATGCTCGCCACGGCCTGATCAGCATCGCAGAGCGCAAAACCGTAGTACCGGCCGTCGTCCAGTCGCTCCTGAAGCCATGGGCGAAAGTGTTCAGTCATGACGCGCAGTGCATCAGGCTCCCCGCCAGCTTCAAGAAACATTCTTTGCCGGTGCACGGCGATCATATCGGCGTCATCTGGGCCAACAGGTCGGCATTTCAGCCCGGAAAGCTCGATACGTCCTTGTGGTTCGTTCATCACTGTCTCGTCGATGGTAGGTGTTGAAGAACGAAAGGCTATGGCATTCAAGCGCGCAAAGGCAATGCTTCCAACCCGCAGCGGGTACTGGAAAAGCAGGCAGTCGCTACTTGATCGCACTACGAGCGCGGCTGTTTCTCTGGCGTATGGTGGACATCAGCCTGATCTGTATCTGTCGGCCGCCTCCAGCGTTCATTACGATTCAGCTCCAGCCCTCGTTTGAGACAATCATGCAACTCACAGATATCCCCTTTGGCACAACCGATTGGTCGAAAATAGAACCGACTGTTCATTCTGGCGAAGCTGGCATAGCGCTCTGGCGGACCCGCCAGTTCGGCAATGCAAGAGTGCGAATGGTTGAGTACAGCGCTGGCTACCTGGCCGATCACTGGTGTAGCAAGGGGCACATTCTGCTATGTCTGGATGGCCGACTGGAGACCCAACTCGATGACGGACGCACCTTCACCTTGACGGCCGGGATGAGCTACCAGGTAGCCGACAACGCTGAAGCTCACCGTTCCTCAACTGCCACCGGTGCAAAGTTGTTTGTGGTGGATTGAGACTTGACCCAAAGGGCTTCTTGGGGACAGAAACGGTCGGCCAGCCTCTGCACGGTAACCACTGCCGGAGGCTGGGCTGGGCCTTGACTTCACTGGAAAACTTCAGCGTGTCCCGACGCCAGCGGCTACCAGTATGTTGCAGCGGCCGCCAGGCCGCGTCACAGGCGATGCGGCACATCTGGGGGGCGGCGCGTGCCTTCGGCAGCTATGGCATACGGCTGATATGTGATGCTTGGGGTGAAGGGCTGCTCGTGGCCGAAAGCTGCCCTTTGTGAAGGGCAGCCAAATACGTGAAGCATGAGAGAAGGCCCAGGGCTTCCACCCAGTGTCCGACCGCATCTGACCGTCACGAGCAATTATCCACTCTCTTTCATTCAGGACCTCAGGGTATGGAATGAAAACACCTGAAGCTGCTGTTTCGCAGCCTTCATGCCTCGCAGAATGACCCACTGTCGGATAACCGGTACCAGAGGAGTAAATGCATATGAGCAAACAGCAGTTGGCGAGAGGCCCGGATTTTACACGCGGGCTACAGCTTTTCTCTAGGTTGCACGGTAACCATAGCGGGCAACAGTTGGCCCAGTCGCGGGAGGACATCTGCCCTGATTTGATCACTATGACGATGAGCTGGGCATTTGCTGGAATTTTGGATCGACCGGGTTTGGACTTGGCAACGCGTGAATTAATTATCATCGCCAGTTGCGTGACGATGGGATCCGCACTGCCGCAGGTCCGGGCACATACGCAGGCAGCACTGGAGGCCGGCGCAACCCAGGAGCAGATTGTCGAAGCGGTTCTACAAACCATGTTCTATGCGGGTGGGGCAAATGTTAACAACGCTATGGGGGTTGTTTCAGAGGTTTTCGAGGAGCAGGAAAAACTTTAGCGGTTATCCACCCTGACGTGCTTTCGCCGCTAGTGGAGGCTAGGCTTTCATATAATGCGATGCTCTACCGCCCCAGAACTCAAGTTGCAAACTCCCTCATGAGAAAATCGATCACACTTCTCAGCTTGGCAGTCGGAGTGGTGTCTTGTCGGTAGAGCAAATGCATTGGAGTCGACTTATAAGACCAATCTGCCAGGACCCGCTCCAGGCGCCCCGCTGCAATATCGTCTGATAACAGATCCTCTTGCTGCAATACGATGCCGATTCCACACAGTGCTGCCATGCGTAACGCACTTCCCTGGTTTGATGAGAATCTTCCCTTCACCATCACTGCGCATGTTTCATCATTCTCGCAGACCAGGTTCCACCGATCATGTCGTCGCCAGTACGATAGCCCCAAACAACTGTGCCGTTCCAATTCTTCAGGGTGGGAGGGCGTGCCGTGTGTGGCTAAATACTTTGGAGACGCCGCCAGAATCCTGCGGTAGGGCCTGAGTGGCCGCGCAACCAGGCCCATGTCCTTCACGTCACCAATCAATATGCCCAGTTCGATATTGTCGGCATGGAAGTCAGGCGCTCGATTATCGAGCGTGAGTTCTACATCCACCTCCGGATGCTGCTCCAAATAACGAGTCAGAGCTGGTACCAGCACCTGGCTACCGAATGTGACCGGTGCTACCAGCCTGACTGCACCACGTGGTGTCTCCTGGAGTTCCGAGGCGCTTGCCTCGGCAAGCTCGACTTCGGCCAGTACTTTTTTGCAGCGCTCATAGAAGAGTTGGCCTACCTCAGTGAGGTGCTGTCGACGGGTCGTCCGGTGGAGCAAGCGCGCCCCTAAGCGTGCCTCGCTGGCACGAATGTGCTTGGCAACCATGGTCGGGCTGACGTTGCTCGCCAATGCCGCAGCAGTGAAGCTGCCACAGTCAACCACGCGAACGAACATAGCCATGGCATTCAACTTGTCCATTATTGCGAACCTCACGGTTTTGAATGGCTAAAATTATTGCATCTGTATCACAGTATTGAAACCGGGAGATACTCAATTCAGCCACCTTACTGATGTCCCCCTCAATCTTTATCAGGAGATAGCCATGGCATCCGCTCCACGGATTACCCTCAATGATGGCGTAGAGATTCCGCAACTGGGCTTCGGCGTGTGGAAACTGGACGACGCGCAGGCTTATGCGTCTTCCAGGATTGCCTTGGAATCCGGTTACCGACATATTGATACGGCGATGAGTTACGGTAACGAAGCCGGAGTTGGCCGAGCGGTTATGGAAAGCGATCTGGGCCGCGACCAAATCTTCATCACGACAAAGCTATGGAATGCCGATCAAGGGTTCGACAGCACCTTGCGAGCGTTCGACGCCAGCATGCAGCGTCTGGGCCTTGAAACGTTGGACCTGTACTTGATCCATTGGGCCATCCCGAAAAAGGGAGCCTATCGTGACACTTGGAAGGCCTTTGTGCGCCTGCGAAAGGAAGGTCGGGTCCGCTCAATCGGAGTGTCCAATTTCAATAGCGAGCATCTGGCGCATATCATTGATGACACAGGCGTGATTCCTTCAATCAACCAGATCGAAGTCCGTCCCGATTTCAACCAAGCCGAACTGAGCCATCGGTGCCGTGAGCAAGGCATCGTTGTCTCGTCTTGGAGCCCGCTGGGGCAGGGCGGTGAGGTACTGAAACTGCCACTGTTCGCTGAAATCGCTCAGCGCCACAGCAAAACCCCTGCCCAGGTCATCCTTCGCTGGCACCTTCAGAATGGCTATGTGGTGATACCTCGCTCGTCCAATCCCGAACGAATTGCGGCCAATATCGACATATTCGACTTTCAGCTCAGCCGTCGGGAGGTTGAAGCGATTGCCCAACTCAAGCAAGCCGGCCGCTTGGGGCCGGATCCGGAAACCATCGAAATGGGCATTTGAACCTGCATCTTGCTGATGAGGCCCACCTACGCTGCGAGGACTGTCTTTTTCCTAGCTGCTTGCATACCTTGGCGTGCGCGGTGTTGGGGGAGCGGCTGCATAGCTATCATGCTGTAGGAGGCGCGCTGGCATTGATGGGAGTCGCGGTGGGGCTGCGTAAAAAGAAATAGCATTGGGGATCAACCGGAGTCATGGGCCCAGCATCCGTGGCTGCTGGCCATTTTTGGGCAGAAGGCGGCCATTCTCCAATGGCTGCTTTCGACCCAATGCGGACGGTCAGCCCCAGCACTGTAGCCGCTGCCGCAGGCTGCGCTGGCCTTCAACCACACTGGAAATCTCTAGCTTACCCAGCGGCCAGCGCAGCCTGGCGGCAGCGGCTACAGCGAGTGGTTTAGTCAAAGGTTGGGGGAAAGCCATTGACCTTGATCCAGCCATGTATGGCACTCATACGATGAGACGTACAAAGGCATCACCGATCTATCGCAGGACGAAAAACCTGAGGGCGGTTCAACTGCTGCTCGGCCATACAAAGCTGGAGAGCACCATTCGATATTTGGGGATCGAGGTCGATGGTGCCTTGGAAATTGCGGAACAGACCGAGGTTTGACTGTGCATAGCGACGGTTGACCCAAGGCCGTCGCTAATCGACCCGTAGCCGCCAGTCGAGCGGCGAGAGAGACACCGTTACGCAACGCAGATAGGCGTGTCGGCCTAGAGATGCCTGTTGCGACGTTTGCTTAGCTGCCACCACTACGTGGCAAAGTTTGCAAGCGAGCAGTGTTGACCCGATTATTTTTCTAACCGAAAACCTCTGACTATGATGACAATCTCCACGGGCAACCGCTAAGGTATGCAGCATCAATGACCAGGAGGTACACCTTCAGTGAGTATTCTTTCAACGCTTACCAGCTACGCACTTGGATGGGCTATGGACCGCCTTAATGAACCCTCAACTCCCAAAGATTTGAATAATGGACATGCTGCGGTCGTTTTGGAATCAAGCTTCAAGGAGGCCGCATCTGAGTTGAAATTGGCCATATCACAATCCGCTGCACAGGTTATTGAGAAAATTGAAAGCGATAAATTTGAGTTGCTGGCGTCGCGAATAAAAAGTCTTGGCGATTTGATTCAGATTGGAGATAAATCTGAAATACTTCGATACCAATTTGTGCTACGCGAGGTTGTAGACTATGCAGAGAACCGCGTAAATGAGGGTAAGGTAGGATGGAGTGGGCCATTGTTGCTGGGCAAAGCAGCAATATACAGCGCATTGGAAATTTGTGCAGCGTCTACCGGAGTTGCAAAGTCTGAATTGGAAGCGCTATGCGCGAAGGCCAGGCATGAAATGGTTGATTTGGGTGTCCGGCAATGTATAAGCCAAGGACAGATAATTCCATGGGCTAAAGTTGAAGAGTTCTTAACAGGCAGGGCGAGAAACCTAGAAATTTCTAATTCACTGAGGAGTGGCGATCTCTGGAAAGATGTTTTTACTCCTGTATTATCACCCGCGATGTTTGAGATGGAAGTGGATGAGATATATTTAAAGGTTGGCTTAAACGTATGTAAAGGAGATACGATCTTTGACCTTAGCGATAATAAAGCCGTTGTTGAGGTGGATGCATTAGTTAGCGGAAGGGTCAAACAGATTTTGGTTCAGCCTGGCGATAAGGTGCTGCCTGGCGCCGTGCTTGCTTATATAAAGCCTGAGTAAAACGCTTGTTTTTATTTAGTAACAGACGCCCAAATTTGTGATTGCCATAATGTGAAGGGCGGTAGTGCGCTCGCGGAGTGCCTCCGGCAGCGGCTGTAGCAGCACCCCACAAGCTCCAACCCATTTGGCCAAGGCCGAAACGACTATGGCGACATGGCGGGGCTGAATTTTTTCCTGTCGACATAGGGTAGATGATCGGCGAGCTTGGTCGCAACGAAAGCATACACGGTTACACATATTGGACAGATTCAGGACAGACTAGGGCCTCAAACCACAGACCGCTTCTGGCCGGAAGCGGTTGATTGACATGGAACTGGGCTCGTCAGATTGAAGTGGCATCGCTGAGGGAACTGTAGGTATCTGCTAACGGGAAAAGGGTAACCGATCAAGGCCTGGGCGATCCTGAAGCCCCTATTGCACCGTTCCAGCGCTGCCGGAAATCAACTGTGCGTAAGCGCTCAGTACTGCGATTTTTTCGAGCAATATATTCTCTAGCCGCGCAGATTCCTCTGGCGGGCATTTGCCCAGTGACTGATGGTACGCGGCCATCGCTTGCGACACTTCAGTCTTTATTTGCTCGACACTGTCCTGGTCTGCTACACGAGGCATCGATTTTTTCCTTCAGTGGGCATGCCCCCAAGTATAGATGAGGCCGACTCCGCTCCACCGAATACGTCACCAGGTCTGCATCATTCCGCAACATGAAGGTACGCCTGTGCGTTTCTTTTTGGCCGTTGCAGACGGGCGAAAGAACCGCTGCCCTGAAAATCTCCGCCAGGAGTACATATATACTCCGCTCCTCGGCGCACTTTTCTACGGTCCGCAGGGCAGCTTATGGCCGAGGCTGTGTAAAAACGCTTTCGAGCAGCTTTGGTGGCCTGATTGGGGGCTAAATCGCGCGCCTATGGAACTTCCAGCTCCGCTGATTAGCCAAATGCTGAAGGATTTCGCGTAGCAGCGCAGACTTCAAAACCGTGCCTGCGTTTTTACACACTCTGGGCCGAATGCGGCCCCTGGCGAGCGGCCGCTTTGGGTCGAATGCGGTCAGAGCGAACCGCAGTTTCGCCCTAGGCATGCTGGGTGGGTTGATCAGTATTCCTAACGCTCGCTCATCGGGGCCGTCAGGCCTATCGCTCGTAACCGTCTGGGCAACACACCTTCCTGACGCCATCGCTTAAGGCGATGGTGTCCACCTAAATTTAAGTGGACACCATTTCTAGTCTTTTTAAGCGGACGCCTACCCTCATCCTGATCGGCAGCATGTTCATCCGCTAGCGGAATTCTTCAGCTGTGCCCTTCAGAGTCAAGAGCATTCAGAGATGCCTGGAGCATCACTCGCACCCTGTGTTTGTGGCATATGGCTCGCTGCCGAGCCCATGAGTATGATTGGTCGCTCAGACTCATCGCTGAGTATCTAATCGCCAAGCAACCTGCCAGGTCTCATATGCAAGATTCCATCGCGTCAGTGCTTAGAATGTGGCCCCACAGCGCCGGGAAAGCCGAGATTTTCGTCACTGCTTTTCTTTCGTATATCGGGTATCCCAGACTGGAAAATGTGTCACCGTTAGGGGGAAGGGATGGAGGGCGTGACCTTCAAAGCCTCGATGGCACCTTGAGAGTCGCATGCTATTTTCCTGTTAAAACATTGAAGCCCTATGAGGACATCGAGGCCAAATTTCTAAGTGATATGGACAAGGCACAGAAGGGTGGTGCCGAAAGTTTCACATTCGTCACGGGGCAGCTGTTACAGCTCGCAGATAAAGTTAAACTTAAGAAATTGAGTTTCACGAAAGACACTTCTGTTTTCGACTGCGCAGACATTTTAAACGCTGTGAGCGCACCTGAGGCAGGCTTCCTACGGGCTGAACTGGGCTTTCCTGAAAGAAAAACCTCAAACGATCACGACTTTTTCGAAACGCTATTCTCGACTGTGAGCTTCAGAAAGCTCATCCATTTGTTTCACGAATCGTATGAGCCTAAGATTTTTCCGAGCGGATTTTTTGCGATTTTTGACGACCTAAATATATTCCGAATGACCGCTCAGCCTGACTTGCTCAGCAAGGATTTCAAACTGGCTTATTCGAGCTGGCGGAACGCGGTTGATAGCTTCCACGAGCAACTGCTTGGTCTTGAACAGTTTGATTATAGATTCGAAAATCAGACGCTTACCATGAAGCGCGTTCCCTATTCGGAGTTTCAGAGCATTTCCGATGCGGTCAGCAGTGCATTCAAAAACTTGGTGGAGTGCACGATGGAGCTTGCCAAACTTGTCGAGGAAAAACTGCGCTTACCTATTCGTTGAATCAAGCTCAACGAAGTCCTCGCGAGCCTGAGTGAGTGATATTACTTCCTGCGGTATGTGGGCAACGATCAAGCGGTATGCTCCGCTTGATCGGCTCGCCTGCATGCCCGCAGCAACCGTCTGGCCAAGGCCCCTTGCCGTTGATGCGAGTTCAACCAATCACATGAATAGGATCGCCAAGGTGTCGCTTGCAGGGATTCACTACCCAGACACCGATGCGTTTTTCGGTGACACGGGCATCACTGATGTGACCGAGCAGCGCAGGGAGAGTGGCTGGCCCGTAGAGGACGAAAGGCTTTTCATGGCTGATCACTACAGAGCCGCAGCAGACATGATCGTGAAATGGGCGTTGAGCGATTCAAGACTCTGCAACGTTGAAGTCGCCGAATGGTTCCCTTCCCCTGGGGCGAGATGTCGGCTGCTTGGGGTGCTGGATCTTGGCAAGCCCAAGCTTTTGGAACTGAACAGGCTGCAAAAAGTGGAAGCTTGGCTAAGATGGCAATAGGGGACGACGTCAGGTTGGTCAGGAAGACAGCCGTTGTAATGCGTGCCGAATGAGGGCAATGGATATGCTCAAGAAATCCCAGTCATGGTTTGTCCCGCTCCTGATTCTTTTTGCCGTCCTGTGGGTAATGGGGAAGAAAGACACTCCTCCTGCCCCGGTACAAGCGTCGCGCCGCTAGCCAGATACCGACGCCGTCGTGCACCAGGACTTTCATGCGGTTCGCCCGGCGGTTGGCAAAGAGGTACGCACAGTGCGGCTTCGCCGCGCCAAACACCGCTACCACTCTGGCCAACGCAGTCTCAGTGCCCGCGCGCATGTCTATGGGCTCAGTGGCGAGCCAGATGGCATCGATGCGAATCATCGGGCCAAGCCACGAATAAAATGTGCGCAGCCGTCTGAGTCTGCGGTTGGCCATTTTACTGTGATCGATTTATCGCCCAGAGGCAGCGAGATGATCGCCATCTCTTCGGCTGTGCGCCTTGGTGCCGCTTTTATAGGAACGAAAGCCGGCAGGGTTGCGGGTGGTTGTTCTCGCTAGATGGGTAGCCACTCGCGGATAACGTTGGCGTTGATGCCATGGTGGATGGCTACGCTGGAAATCGTCGCTCCGAGTTGCAGGCACTCCTGGACGACCTAGGCTTTGAATGATTTGGGGTAAGAGCTTCGTTGGCGCATGGAAATCCTGGCGATAAGGGCGATCGCGTCCGCTTAAAAATAAGCGGACACCATCGTCCTTAATGCTGAACTTTGGTAGGTGTGTTCACCGGGCGCTTACTATCGCTTCCCTTCGGCAAGCACCACAACGGCTGTCTTACTGACCTACTGATGTCACTAAACCAGTGCGAACTTAGCCAACCTTCCTTTTTTTACAGCCTATGCAGTTCAGAAAGCTTGGGGCTTCGCCAGATCCAAGACCATTAGCAGTCGCAGCTTCGCTTCATAGGAGTGAAACCGTTCTGCGACTTCAACATTGCAGTGCTATTACGCAAGGGTGAGCGTCGAAGCCGCGCAATGTTCCCACCGGATGTGCAGACTTTTAGGGCGGGCGATAACGTATCAATGGTAGTGACGAGGAGGCGGGCTATGCGTAGTTGAGCTTAATTCTCACCTGGCTTGCATTTCTCGCTCTGCAGTGCACTGCTCCACATGCCAACGATCCCAAGCTGCCCTCTCTTGCCTGCAAGTCTCCGGGCATACTATCCGAGGGCGGATAAGGTGGATGTCTCCTGGTTCTTTGGCAAACACATATTGGTGGGCATGCTCGATGATGACCTTTCGGATACCCAGGGCCGTCTCAATGGGGAGGGCGGTTCCGCGCGGCCAGCCTCTCTGGCCGATGCAGGTATGGAGCAAGTGTTTCGGGCTTAGTGGAAGCAGGATATCGCCTCTATTTACTCCCCAGCCGCCTTTCATATTGTAGTTCTTTGAGTCCTGATAGTTGAGCTTTATCAGAGGGTTGTCGGAGGTCGGCCAGGAAATCCCTTGTGGAGCATGCAGAATTGTCCATCGATGTTTGGGCAACTTTTGAATTGTCTGCGTCAGTATCCGCCTCATGTTCCAGATCCACATCTGCCGCCCCACGATCGTCTCAACCTTAACGGCCCCTCCGCCTTCAGCCAGTGGTTCAATTGACGTCTTGAAGAGCGGGAATGGATCGATGTCATCTGCGTCCAGCTGAGGCAACGGTATGCCCCGCTGCACCGCATCCTCCATTTCGTGAATGGAGCGCTGCATGACCTCATCCATCAAAGGTTTCAGCGTTAAATTTTGACGCCGGATGAACTCCTTCAGCCGAGCGGGCGTACGGACATCCTGGGCCAATGCGAACCGCACCAAACGCCGCCAATGCTTCGGTTCTAACCGATCTTCCTGCACCACCCTGCGAATAGCCTCGTGAGCAGGACTCTCGAACTCACGGTCTAGCCAGCACTCAAATTCATCAGTTTCCGCACCTGCGGCCCAGTAAGTGTAGAGATGCTTCTGGTAACCGATACCCTTCAAGGAGTGCTTTTTCCAGGATCTAGTATTTTCGCTGGGCACCAGCAATCGGTACGTAAGGACACCATCCTTATCTGCCCATTGTTTGAGATAGAGCTCAGGTACATAGTGATTGTCCTTGCGTAACTGCTGCATCATAGATTCCTGCTCGTGGAGTTGATTTTTTCCTGATTAACGATGAAGGCATCCAGGAGGGGTATGTCGGGATCCCTCAGGCAATATGTAATGGTGCAACGAATCACCAGCCTCTCCTCACTTATGCGGTTTCCATCGGTGGATCTAGCTCAGGATCCTCGCTAGTCAAGCAATCCTATTAACCAAAGCGCCGCGCTCTCGATTTTGCCAGCTGAAGGACGGCAGAAACGGCTCATGTGTGGGGGGGCGCCCCTCACCCCTGCGGTAAAGCGTTATTTATCCACTTCCGTTTTCGCCTTCTTAAAGGCAAGGGCCATCGTTGTCTCTGGCACTGGCTCGGAACGACTGCGTGAGGCTTTAGGTTGACGCTGGGTTGGTTCTCGGCGCTTGGGACGTTCACCTCTGAATCTATTCTGGTGGGCAGATGTAAGTTTTGCCTCCAGCTGTCTGCTCTGCTCTGAATGCGCATCTGCGAGCATCGAAAAGACGAGAGCGTAATACGCTGCCCCCCCCAGGAAGTAAAAATGACAGCTGATAAGCTCCTTTTACTTCTAGCTTCAAGTGAGCAACGGTGCGCTCGGACAGAAAAGTGCTGGGCGAGTATGCCCGCGGACGCTGGACGTATAGGCAGAGTGCCTCGCCCGACAATGTACCTGTTATTTTCAGGAAATTTTTGTCGATGGCTGACACGAATTGGATGAAAAATGGCGTCCACCCATAATTCTGCCATTCATATGAACGATCAGGGGCGCCCGCCCGTTGAGCTGAATGCAGCTGCTTTTTTGAGGTGCCCGCCTGGGCCAGGTTAGTGCAAGGATGTTTTGGCCAAGGAGGGCCTAGTGCGTCAAAAAAAAGCCGGCCTCCATTTGGAGCCTGGTAGAAAAATACTGAATCGCCGCACGCTGGGCAAACCGCGTTGGGACTGATATAGCTGAAGTAGCTCGCCTTGAAGGAGTGAGCCCAATGCTCTTCACTAATCGCGCCACGGTGCTGGCCACTAAGAAGAGAATGGGAGCGGCCAGAGTATCCCAGGCTCCCCCAGCCACATGCACAGTTCCTAGGATGATTCCACGCATTACACATACTGACTCCTTGTCACTGGGCATCCCTATACAGCTAATCCTGCGGCAATAGGCCAGTATAACCCTTGGAAGTCCACCGAAGCTTTCAATCCAAAAACTGTTGCCGAGATGAGATATTTACGGATAACGAGCCACTAGCGTTCACTACGTACGTTATCACTATTGCCGGTTAAGACACCGTCATACGACTGATGAGCCAGACTCCAGGCGTGACAGTCCGTGAAGCTGATTCCCTCAGCGCCCCCCGCCGTTACCTAGAACGTAATCCAGGATTAAGTTTCCTCGCGAAGATAGATGACAAGGTTATCGGTTGCGTGATGTCAGGGCATGATGGGCGCCGAGGCTACTTGCAGCACCTCGTGGTGCCCAAGGATGGCCGCTGCGGACTGATATTGACCATAATTCGGAAGCCTGAACGCCTAATCGTAATTGGACGGCGAACACTAATGCACTAATCAGCAGCAACGGCCAGCGACAAGTGGATCAACCAGAAGGGACACGTCGCGATGGCACAAAAACGCAGAGGAAGCCTCCACCCTAATGCGTGTTCAATAATGAACCAGTGCCACCACGAAGCAAAAGACTATGACGGTGGCGATGAGTACGTTGATGTTCATGGTTGCTCCATAAGGCCAATGGCAAGCTAATCAGCGGTGGCGCTTGTGCACCACCGATAGCCTGTCGCCGGGCAACAGTTCCAAACACTCGAGCAGGGCATTCAGTGACGTGAAGTAGGTCGTCGGCAGTCTTTCTTCGGCCTCCATCTGGCTGCTCTGTAGCGCTGCGCGTGCCTGCGCATGGACGTTGGTTCCCTCTTGGGTAAGTTGGACACGCAAGCTTCTGCGATCAGATGGCACCCGGGCGCGGGTGAGCAATTGCCTGGATTCAAGCTGGTCCAGCACCAATGTTACGGCGGAGCTGGAGATGCCCAGGCGCATACTGCACTGCACCGGGCTTGTGCCTCCGTGTTTGGCCAGAAGCTCCAGCAGCCGAAATTGCGTGATCGTCAGGGCCGCAGACTTGAGCTGCGCTGTCATCCATTTCTCCAGGGTGACACGGGCCTTGGTGACCAGCAGGTAGGCGTTGAGGTGGGAGATTGTCATTTTTAGGTATCGCTTCGCAGGGCAGTGGCAGCGGCGTAGGGCCGCTATTGAGTCGAGGCAGAGCCAGGTGCATAAGGGAGGGAATCAACCCAGTTTTTTTAACCGGGTAACCTTCGTGAGCGCAGAGCGCTGACTGGCTACACCCTCATCGTGAATGCGTGCCGCGTTGGCACTGCTTGAAGCCCAGCAGTCGGGGTCGTCGATTATTTTGGAGTGCCTGGCGAGCACTGCCGGCAGGGTGCGTTTCAGAAAGCTCACCCACGTTTTGATTTTGGCGTCCAGAAACCGCTTCGATGGGTAGATGATGTAGACGTTTTTAGGGCGCAGCTCATACTCGGGAAGGATCCGCATGAGGGTTCCATCTGCAAGAGATTTCGCTGCAACGAAGCTTGGGATTTGGCATATGCCCATTCCATTCTTGGCTGCGATGACGAGAGCGTTCGCGACATTCACCTTGAAGGTTTCACTTGCTTGGACAGGAACTTCGCCATCGCCCTCAAAAACCCATTGCTCCGAGAGCTTTTGATCAGATGAGCGCAAACAGATGTGGTCGTTCAAATCCCGAGGATGCGTAGGAATGCCATGCGCACCCAGATAACCCGGGGATGTACACAGCACGTTCGGAAAGCATCCGAGCTGCTGTGCGATCATCTCGGAGTCCGGTAGATCATTGGATAACGATATTTGGACGTCCTGGTGATCGATCGAGATGGCTCCTGGGCGGGGGCCTGTCGAGAGGGTGAACTCGAGCGAGACATCCGGACATGTCTTGTTGTACTCAACAATGAGAGGGACCAAGCACTCAACCGCAAACTCTGAGTCTGAATAAACCTTCAGGCAGCCGCTTGGCTTTAGGATTGATTGGCCTGCTTCGCTTGCGGCTTCCTCGATTCTGAACAGGATGTCCTTGCAGGATGCGAGGTAGCGATCTCCAACTTCGGTCAGGGACAGGCGGCGGGTGTTTCGCTGCATCAAGCGCGCCTGGATCGTGTTTTCCAACTCGGCAATCGAGCGTGAAATGGAGGCAGTGGAAAGGTCCATCGCGTTCGCCGCAGCGGTGAAGCTGCCTAGTTCGCTGACCTTGATGAAAATTCGCATTGCGTTTAACTGATCCATGGGACCTCCTGTTTATTCATGTAAACGAGCCAGGCAACATCGCCTAAGCGAGCTCACTCGTCAGCACAGCCCGGAGTGTCTGGTAGGAATCTGTCGCGCTTGAGCAGGATTTGCAGTGCATCAATGGCGGGGGAGAGCTCCCGGCACAGTAGTTCGGCTCTGAAGGTCGGGCGCACCCAGTGCCGGCATCGTTCGAAGAGTGCATCGTTGAAATGAAGACGTAGCTTGAGCAGCGCGTTGCTCACCGCGGGCTGTGTGACCCCCAGCTTTTCAGCGGTTCGGCTAACGTTACGTTCCTGATAAATAACCAGGAAGGTGACCATTAGATTCAGATCAATCTCCGAGAACAGAGCCGTATCAACCTTTACGTCTGCTCGTTCCAGTGCTATCGCATCGCTGCCCATGTCAATCCCCCGTCTACCCCTTGATTAGTTGATCATCATCTTCGCCTCTACCCAGCAGTGGGTTTGAGGTGAAGGCAGAGGCCATCTGCACTTAAGTGAATGTATCATATTGCGGTATTATGCACCATAATGCGATAACTGGCGGACTGGCAAGAGGTGTAATCGTCAGGTTGCGGCACACGCGCAGAGGGAGGCTAAGGGTGTTCGCCGGGGCGAAAAGCGTAGTGTCGCGAAACAGCGAAGGGCTTCGGGGGGCGAGAAAAAATCCTTGCATGCTAGTATTTTAGCGTGGCAAATTGACCGCGACGCGATCGTCGCAATCGGGGCCGGAAGGCGGCATTTGACGTCACGGGCCCATGCATTTCGAGCGGTTTACCATCAGGGCCCCGACAGAGCGCCCCGGTGCATTGAACAAAAATAACGAGTGACTACAGAAAGTCACGCTGACTGGAGGTTAGTGACAATGCCTACAATGACGGCTGCACGACTGCATGAGATCGGTGGAACCTTCGTCCTGGACGAGATTCCCGTGCCCGAGCCTGGCGTACATGATGTGCTGGTCAAAGTCGAGGCGAGCGGCCTCATCCCCAATTTGAAGAATGTCACCACTCATTTTCCCGAGTGGTATCCGTTTTTGCCATTGCCCAAGCTTCCAGCTGTATTTGGCCTCGATACAGCGGGGACAGTCACATCCGTGGGGTCAGGGGTTACATCCTTCAAACCCGGTGATCGAGTCTACGTCAATCCAGGCATCGGTTGCGGTGAGTGCCGCTTCTGTCGTCAGGGCGAAACCCCGCGGTGCGATTCTTACACCTTCCTGGGATATTTTGGTTTTGGACCTGGCTCCCAAGCGCTCTTCGAGAAGTACCCTCATGCTGGATACAGCCGATTTATGGTCGCACCGGTTACTTCGCTCGTTCGGCTGCCAGCCCTGCTGAGTTACCGACAGGCGACCCGATTCGGTTACTTGGGAACGGCCTACTCCGCCCTGCGAAAATCCAACCTGCGCTCAGGTCAGAGTATCTTGATACTCGGTGCTTCGGGCACCTTGGGGGTTGGTTCGACGCTGCTTGCACTTGCGTTCGGTGCGGCAAAGGTGGTCGTCGCCGCGCGCGATGAACAGGCACTGGCCAAGCTGAAAGCGCTTGATCCGAGGCGAGTGGAAACAGTCCGGATCATCTCCGACCGTGTCAGCCACCTGGTTCTGGAGAAAGTGCCTGGTGGTGTGGATGTAATGCTCGACACATTAGGTGCCAAAGCTCCTGCAGCGTTGTCTGTAGACGCAATGAGTGCAATGGTGCGCGGTGGTCGCATCGTCCAGATCGGTGGCGTTGCCGGACCGATTCCTATCGAGCCTCATCCTTTCATGTGCGCCCAACTTCACTACATCGGGTCGTTATGGTTCACCACTGCCGAGGCCGACGAGATGGTCCAGCTGGTCGAGTCAGGGTTGCTGGATATGACGTTCTTTGAAGAGCGGAATTACCCGCTCGCGTCGTTGAATGAAGCGTTGGCAGATATTGCGGCTGATGGTGATGGCTTCATCAATTTCACGATCAATCACGGCTGAGCATTCAGCTGGCAAGATGTGGCGTCGCACCAGGTTTGCTGCCGGGCGCGCCTCATTGGGGATGATGTCACCACTGGGGTGCCCCCCCTGGCTAGGGAAGGGCGACGGATGGAAATCCGAATCTGACAAAGAGCTTGCATGCTAGTATTTAAGCGAGCAAGATTAAGCCAACAACAAAAATATGGTGCAGCATGAAAACATCTTTCAATGCCCTGTACATCCACCCTCCATTCTCTTGCGATGATCGGGCCGGCCTGTGCCTGGTGATACGCGATGCCGCTCATGGCTGTTGTCTGGGCCGCTCGCTTCAGCAGTTCCGACACCTATTCCGTTGATTTCCCACTGCATCTGCCTATGGCGGATGTATTTGCGCGCGCTCTCAATAAGGATAAAACCATGAGCAAAATGCAAGCTGCACGACTCCATGAAGTCGGCCCAACATTCACCATCGATCAGATCGATATTCCATCGTGTGGTGCCAATGATGTCCTTGTGGAGGTCAAGGCCTGTAACGTGGTGCCTAATCTACGTAACGTTATTGAGCGTTATCCAACCTGGTTCCCGTACCTGCCGCTGCCCAAGCTACCTGCAATTTACGGTTTGGACGCGGCGGGTGTGGTGAAAGCTGTGGGTTCTCATGTCCATGGCGTGAAGCCGGGTGACAGAGTGTACGTAAACCCTGGGCGTAGTTGCGGCTCATGCCATGCTTGCCTGCGCGGTGAACATCTGAATTGCACAGCGTTCACCTTCCAGGGGTACTTCGGCTTCGGGCCTGGCTCGCAGCGTGTTTTCGAGGATTATCCCTACGGAGGATTCTGCGAATACATGACGGCGCCTGTTGGTGGTCTGGTCAAGCTCCCTGAGTCCATCACTTTTGAACAGGGTTGCCGCTTTGGGTACCTGGGGACTGCGTATTCTGCGTTGAAAAAAGCCAACGTGGGAGCGGGGCAGACAGTCCTGATCAACGGGGCAACCGGTACGTTGGGGTTGGGTGCAGTCATGCTGGCGTTGGCCATGGGCGCCACGAAAGTCTTGGGCATGGCCCGCAACAAGACGCTGCTGGAGCGCGTCCGGCAAATAGACCCGTCACGTGTATACGTGCTTTCCATTGGCGATGAGCCGATTGAAGAGTGGGTTCAGGGGCATACCGGCAGTCTGGGAGCGGATGTATTCATCGACGCAGTCGGCCCAGGCGCGCCACATCAAATCAGCGTGTCCGGGATTCAAGCCTTGCGGCGTGGTGGTCGGATGGTCGATATCGGCGGCATGTCCGAGGATTTGCCGCTGCCTATGTTCAAGTTGATGTGCTTCCAGATAAGCGTCATTGGCTCGCTGTGGTTCTCCGTTGCAGAAGGGCAGGACATGGCCGAAATGGCCGCGGCCGGCACGCTTGATCTCACGATTTTCGATCAGGAAGTGTTCCCGTTATCCCAGGTCAACGAAGCTTTGGACGCACTTGAAGACCGCAAGGGCGGGTTTACCAACGTGGTTGTAACCCCCGGCCGTTAATGGAATCGGCGCCACCGAGCGGTGGCGCCATCTCAGACGTATAAGGTTGAAAAACAATGAGCATTAGACGTGTTGTTACAGGAACGGTGGATGGGCGATCGGTAATCGTTAGCGACGGGCCAGTGCCAAGGCGCCATGACTATCGGCATGTTCCGGGGTTCTCCAGTGCGCTGGTATGGGCAACCTCGCCCGGAGGCAGCGCCACCGTCAGCGTCGATCCCGTGTCGCCGCAAACGTCCTACGTTCCAGGTGCGGGTGGGACCACCCTGGCAATCGTGACATTTCCGCCCGACACCGTCTTTGCCTCAGACGCCTTCGATCCGTCGGCAGCTTTCGCCGAGCAGCAGGCACACCTGACGGGACTGGTCGATCATTTCGACCCTGAACGCCCCGGCATGCACGCAACGCCAACGGTTGATTACGGTATCGTCCTTGATGGCACTATTTCGTTGGAGCTGGATGACGGCGCCATGGTCGAATTGGCGCAGCACAGTGTGGTTATTCAACGTGGCACTGTGCACGCTTGGAGAAATACTGGCAGTAAACCTGCGACTCTGGCTTTTGTGCTGATAAGCGCGGAGTAATCTGTCGCCCAACCGGTCATACGTCCGAACAATCCACATAAGATAACAAAAAAGTGAGATTGAATATGAACACTCGTGCCTACGTGTGCTTGTTGCTGTCTGTCGTATCGTATACAAATTTCAGCTGTGCTACGGAGAATGGAGATACGACGTGGCCACTTGGTGTTCAAACAGTTGTTCCCGCATTGATGCCGCCGCCCGGAGGTACAGAATTTTACAGTTACACTGTGTACTACCATGCTGACAGTTACAAAGGCAATTCTGGGCGCTCGGCGATTCCTGGCTTTAAGCTGGATAACTTTGTGCAGGCACTCAGGCTTGTCCATACCTGGAATTACCAGACTGACTCGGGTGTACAGTTTACCAGTGGCTTGATTGGCACGGGCGGACACATCAAAGTGGAGGCGGGGGGGCAGTCAGATGAAAAAACAGGTATGCGGCAGGCCTACATAACGCCACTGAATGTTCTTTACTCCCCTACGCCTCAACTGCATCTGTTAGGGGGGGTGAGCGTCTTTACGCCGATCGGTGGGTATGACAAACGTGATCTGGCCAACACCACCCCGAACTACACTACCTATATTTCCGAGTTCGCCCTGACCTGGTTTCCTCACCCCAACTGGGAGGTGTCGCTTGCTCCGACCTTTTCGGTCAATCAGCGAAACAAGGACACCGACTATCGATCGGGAAACGTCTTCAACGTTGACTACATGGTCGGCTACCGGTTCGACTCCATGCCTAAACTCCAGTTTGGCGTTGCCGGTTATTACACGAAGCAGGTAACAGATGACGACATTGACGGAACGGACTTGCCAAATGGTAATCGGCTGGAAAAATTTGCCGTAGGGCCGCAGTTGTTTTACTCCTTCACACAGTCCGCAGGTGTAGTGCTGAAATGGCTGCATGAAACCAATGTAAAAAATGGACCGATGGGTGACTCGGTCTGGTTGGAGGCCGCGTTTCCTCTGTAGCCTAATAACCGCCACGCGCTTAGGCGGTGGCGGTAACTTCCGCGAATGTGGCGGACTGCAATGCTTCAACCACGTGTCGAGAGACACTGTCGATATGCCGCATTGCCGCAGTTCTGCAAACGTCACTGTTGCGAGTCATCAATGCAGCAATAATCTCATCGTGCTCTTCCGTGACGTTGTCGAGATGAGCGGAAAAGCCACAACTCTGAACGATAAAAAAGTCAGAGAGCTCAAAGTTTGCCAATTGCCTAGTTGAAACGATCGGTGAGCGTGCCATCGCATGGAGGAGACGGTGAAAATCAACATTCAGATTCCGGTAACTTTCTGCGGCGTCACTGTGCTCCGGGCGGATATTAGCGATTTTTTCGTTCAGTTCTTTCATTCGCGCGACTTCCGCTGGCGTACCGCGCTCAGCGGCAAGGCCTGCGATCAACCCCTCGGTGTTGGCAAACATTTTATAGAAGTCAGCAACTTCGTCGGCGCTTGGTTGGACGACCTGGCAGCCGACCTGAGCAATAATTTGCACGAACCCGCGCTCCTGAAGGCTGTTAAGCGCCGTCATGATCGGTTGTCTGCTGACCCCGGTGGATTCGCCAATCTCCTTGACCAGGATTTTTTCACCAAAGAGATACCTGCGACTCAGCAGGCGCTGCAGAATTTCCTGATAGATAGCAACTTTCTTGTTTGGGGTATGCATAGGGATTCGGATTATGTGGTGGGGCGTAGTGTATTTGGGTTTCGGGAAAGCACTGCAGGGGCAGCGGCGGGAGGGCACAAGAGACGTGTGGCCTATACCGATGACGCCTTGCACCGGGCCCGCCGATGCAGCACAAACGGATGATGGATAACCCTACATGCTAGCATGTATACCCGAAAAAGCGCTAGCCTCCAAGCATTTTCCTGTGTCGCGGGCGGTGCTGACCCTGCGGTCACTCGTCATTGGTAATGGCCGCACTCGCTTATCCCACAGGGCAAAACGCCACGTGTCATCAGTAGTAAATCTAGCCGGGGCCTCGGCCCTCTTTATAAAAATAAAATGAGAGTTGAACCATGCCAGTATCCCCGTCCAAAGCAGTTTCGCTGCTTCTTCCGTTCGCATGCTCGGCAGCAACACTGAGTTATGCTGGCAGTTTCATCGATGACAGCAAGGCAACTCTTACCCTGCGTAATTACTATTTTGACAGGGATTATAAAGGCGTCACGCCGCAGAATGCAGCACGTGAGTGGGCGCAGGGCGGGATTTTGAAGATAGTGTCCGGATTTACCCCCGGCCTAGTGGGCTTTGGTCTGGATGCCACGGGGATGCTCGGCATCAAGCTGGACTCCGCCCCTGATCGTTCTGGTACGGGTTTGTTGCCACGCAACGCAACCAGCAAGCGGGCATCAGACGAATATTCGGAGCTCGGCTTGACCGCCAAAGCGAAGATCTCGAAAACGGAATTGCAGATAGGCACTATCTCCACATTCCTACCGATCGCATTTGCCAGCCCAACTAGGTTGCTGCCTCAAACCTTCCGCGGTGCATACCTTCGCTCTGCCGACCTTGACCAATTCAGCCTACATGTTGGCTACCTGGATAGGATTAACTATCGTGATTCTACAGATTATCAACGGATGAGCGTTGCGTCACCCAATCGACGCTTTTTGGCCACGGCGGAGTCGGATAAGTTTCTATTTGCCGGCGGTGATTACCAGGTGTCGCAGGCGCTGACGCTTAAATATTATTATGCAAGCCTGGACAATATCTACACCAAGAACTATGCCGGTTTCGAACATAACATGGCTGTTGGTTACGGCAAGCTCAAAACTGACTTTCGCTACTATTTGACCGAAGAAAACGGGGCGGCAAAGGCGGGGCCTGTCGACAATAGAAACGCAGGCGTTATGTTCACGTACTCCCTGCAAGCACACACATTTGGCATGGGTTACATGCGTCTGGACGGTAATACGGCCATGCCCTATCTTGCGGGTACTGAGCCATTAGTCGTCAGTGAAGGTTTTCTAAGCTCGGAATTCTTAAATCCCAAAGAGCACTCCTGGCAGGTTCTGTATAGCTACGATTTTGCGGCTCAGGGCATGCCAGGACTAAAAGCCACCGCACGGTACATCAAGGGTGACCACATTGATCTACCGTCGCTGGGGGGGGATGGTCTTACGGAAAGTGAACGATACCTTGAGCTCTCGTACGCCTTTCAAGGCAGCCTGAAAGGTTTTACTGTGCGGCTTCGAAATTCGCTTTATTTGAATGATTTTTCAACTGCCGCCAGTATGCGTGACGATAATGAAACCCGGGTCAATATCGATTACACGGTCAGCCTCTGGTAAACACGCGGCGTAGATAAGGTGAGGGCAGAACTCTGAGGACATGCCTGGATACTTATCGAATAACCAGATATTGAAGCGCATCTCCAAACGAATATTGTGTTCTGTTTGATGGTTGACGCCTTCCTGATCGAGGCTTAGCTTGCATGCTAGCATTCCAATAAAAATGGCCGCATTCGCAGCCCCAGACAATGCCCTTAGGGCGGTGCAAACCGGAGGTTTAAATGAACCAAGTTCGATTAATCGACAGTGACAATTGCCAGGATGGGGCCAGCAATGCTTTCGCGGCCACGACCGGAGCTGATGTATTGGCTGCTGGGCTGCGTCGACACGGCGTAACCCATGTATTCGGTCAGAGCATTCCCGCCGCATTCTTTGTAGTGGCTCATCACTACGGTATCCGCCAGATTGGCTACCGCACCGAAAGCGCCGGAGGCGCCATGGCTGACGCCTACGCCCGGGTTACAGGCAAGGTAGGCGTTGTCGCCGCGCAGAATGGTCCAGCGGCAACCTTACTGGTCGCTCCCTTGGCCGAAGCGCTTAAAGCTTCGGTTCCCATCGTGGCGATTGTTCAGGACGTGCCGACCAGCATGACTGATCGCAACGCGTTCCAAGAGTTTGATCACCTGGGCCTCTTCCAGTCCTGCGCCAAATGGGTGAAGCGGTTGACCGAAGTCTCGCGACTGGATGATTACATCGACCAGGCATTCACTGCTGCTGCCAGTGGGCGACCAGGGCCGGCAGTGCTGATTTTGCCGATGGACCTGTTGCGTAAAGCGGCTGTATCGAACACCGCGCGCACCTCCAACCTGGGCGGCTACCCGCTTGATCGGTTCGCCCCTTCCGCCGATGCCATCAGCAATGCCGCCAGGCTGCTGATCGCCGCGAAACGGCCGATCATCGTAGCGGGTGGAGGCGTGCATCTGTCCGGTGCCACTGCCAGCCTCAATGAGCTGAGCGACCTGTGCGGTATTCCTGTTGCCACGACCAATATGGGCAAGGGAAGTGTGGATGAAACCGGTGCGCTTTCGCTGGGCGTTTTTGGTAACTGCATGGGGCCCGGTACTCCAGGGCATGAGTTGGGGTATTTTCTGACAGATGCAGATGTGGTGGTGCTGGTAGGCACCCGGACGAATCAGAACGGCACTGACTCTTGGAAGGCTGTACCTACCGGCGCCACCATCATCCACATCGACATTGATCCAATGGAGCTAGGGCGCAATTACGATTGCGTTAGGCTGTTGGGTGATGCGCGGTTGACCCTGGCTGCATTGGTCGACGAATTACGGCATCACGATTTCAGTGCGAACGTCGAGCATCGTGCTGCAGTGACGAAGCAGATTGAGCAGAGCGGACCCTTGGTGGTGGCCGCGCGCACGGCAATCGGTGTCGGTCGTAAAGGTGCACTACGTCCCGAAGCGTTGATGGCCGAGCTCAACAAGATCCTGAAACCAGACGATATCGTTGTCGCTGACGCCAGTTATTCCACCAACTGGGTCACCAGTTTTCTGACCTCGCGGCGCGCGGGTTCGCGCTTCCTGACCCCCCGCGGGCTCGCTGGGTTGGGTTGGGGGTTCCCAATGGCGTTGGGTGCCAAAGTGGGGGCACCTGGCGCGCGGGTGTTCGCCATCGAGGGCGACGGTGGGTTTGGTCACTGCTGGTCGGAGCTTGAAACGGCACGGCGAATGAACATTCCAGTCGTTCTGATCGTGCTCAACAACAGCATTCTTGGCTATGAATTGCACGCCGAGCATGTTCACTACGGCGTACACACGGATGCGTGCCGATTTGCATCTGTCGATCACGCGGCTATTGCTCGTGCCACTGGCTGCTGGGCTGAAACCGTCGATAGTCCGGAACATCTTGCGGGTGCAATTCAGCGCGCGCTCGCCGCGGGCGTACCGGCTGTGCTGGATGTAATGATCGATCCGAACGCATTCCCGCCTTTGTCGCTATTTGGTGGTGACATCAACCCTGGTAGTGACGAGTTCCTGGAAGTCGGAGGGCTGTCATGAGCAGGCATTGGAAGAGCGTGTGTTGGGTGACCGGTGCTTCGAGCGGAATAGGCCTGGCAATTGCCGAGGCACTGGTGGCCGACGACCATTTTGTCGTGATCTCCGCACGGGGAGAGCCCGCGTTGGCGGACGCGCTCGAGCGTCTGCATGCTATTGGTCCCAACGCCGCTGCAGTGAGCGTCGACGTCACCTCTTTTGATGCGGTGAAAAATGCGGCGGCTTTCATTGAAGCACAATACGGCGCGGTCACCATCCTGGTGGCCAACGCAGGCATGAATGTGGCCAGCCGTGCATGGGGCGAGCTGTCGAGCACTGATTTTGATCAAGTCACGCAGATCAATTTGAGCGGCGTTTATTACACGATCGATGCCGTGCTGCCAGCCATGCGGCAGCGCAAAGGCGGCGTCGTCATCAACATTGCCTCTTGGGCCGGCCGATTCGTCTCTGCCAAGCCCGGGCCGTCCTACAGCGCTGCGAAAGCGGCGGTCATTGCGCTGACCACTAGCTTGAATGCTTCGGAATTCAAGCATGGCATCCGCGCCTGCGCAGTGTCTCCGGCGGAGGTTGCTACACCCGCAATGATGCGTCGCAAAGTCCCGCCGAGCGAGGCGGCGCTACGCCAGATGCTCAAGCCCGAGGATATAGCTGCGGCAGTGCGGTTCGTGGCCAGCATGCCCGCCCATGTCTGCATCAATGAACTGGTTATCTCGCCAGTCTGGAATGGTGCTTTCGGGGCCCCCCAGTTGTAAAAGGACGACAAACAAAAGCAGGAGGACTAATGAATAACCCTACTAAGGGGCTCACGGGCAGCATCGTTGCAATCGTGACGCCCATGCGAGAAGACAAGAGCATTGATTTTGAAGCGCTGGCGCGGTTGATCGAATGGCATGTGCGGGAGGGGACCCAGGGCATTTGCGTCGCGGGCACTACCGGAGAATCAGCCACGCTCAACGTGGAGGAACACACCCAGGTGTGCGCCTTCACCGTTGCCCAGGTTAGTGGACGTGTTCCTGTCATTGCCGGCGCAGGTGCGAACTCGACGAGTGAGGCGGTCGAGTTGACGCAAATGGCGAAAGGAATCGGCGCGAGCGCCACGCTTCAAGTGGCACCGTACTACGTGCGCCCGACCCAGGAGGGGCTTTACCAGCATTTCACGCGGATCGCCGAAGCAGTGGATTTGCCGCTCTTGCTGTACAACGTGCCTGCGCGTACCGGCGTCGATATTGAGCTCGCTACCACGCTGCGCTTGGCAAAGGTTGGCGGGGTGGCAGGGGTCAAGGACGCCACGGGCAGTATCGAGCGAGCGTCGGAGATTTTGCACGCTCGCCCCAATGGGTTTGGTTTGTATTCCGGTGACGATGCAACTGCCGCAGCGTTGATGCTGCTAGGGGGGGAGGGGACCATTAGCGTCACTGCCAATGTCGCGCCTACCCTGATGGCCAGGCTCTGTGAAGCAGCGCGTTCAGGCGATGCAAGGGCTGCTGCACGTTTGCATTTGCAGTTGATGCCGCTGCACAAAAGCTTGTTCATCGAAAGCAGTCCGTCCCCCACAAAATGGGCATTGGCGCAGCTGGAAAAGATCGAAGCCCACTGTCGGCTCCCTTTGCTGTCGCTCTCGGAAACCGCCCAGCCACTAGTGTTACGCGCCATGCAGGAAGCCGGTTTATTTACGCCCCGATAGTCCAATTTGAAATCCATCGCCAAGAATAATGACTGGAGTCAATTTGATGATTGTTGAAATGAGAACCTACACCCTGTTACCAGGAAAACTCCGCGAATGGCTGCCGTTTTTCGAGCGGGAACGCTTTCCAATTCAGCAGAAGCACCTTGGGACATTGGTGGGCTATTACGTCACTGACACTGGCGAACTCAACCAGATTGTCCAGCTCTGGGCGTATGAGAATTACGCGGACCGCGAGGCCCGCCGTGCGGCCTTGTGGTCGGATCCCGAGTGGACCGACCCTGCTAAATCCACCATCAACGTCATGCAAAAACAGGAGAGCAAAATCCTTCTCCCTACACGTTTCTCCCCGCGCCACTCCTAGACGCATCGGCGTTACACGTCGGAACCCTTTCGTGACAAGAGGGCAAGAACATGGAGCTTAAAGCATTAGGTTATCTGGGTGTCGACACCACCGATCTTGATGGTTGGCGAGCTTACGGCTCCAGGTTTCTGGGGTTGCAGCTGACTGACAGCGTGAGCGATTCAATGGCGTTTCGAATGGACGACCGGCGTCAGCGTCTGACGGTCAGCAATGCCAATCGTAATGGGCTGGGGTTTATGGGGTGGGAGGTGACCGATGCCTTACACCTGGATCGGTTTGCCGCACGACTGGAAAAAGCGCACGTCAAGATTTCCAGAGGATCCCGGGCGCTCTGCGAGCAGCGTCAGGTTCGCGATCTTGTTGTCTTCGCTGATCCGGTAGGTAATCGGCTTGAGGTGTATCACGGGCTGGCCGATGCGGGCACGCCTTTCACACCCGGGCGGACGATGTCCGGTTTCCGCACCGGGGACATGGGTATCGGCCATGTAGTGCTAACCGTACCCAATGCCGCGCAGATCCTGCCTTTCTATCGAGACCTTTTGGGCTTTCGATTGAGTGATTACTTCGAACGGCCGTTCAAGGCGGTCTTCATGCACCTGAACCAGCGCCACCATAGCCTTGCGATCCTGGAAACGGGAGAAGTGGGCATCCATCACCTGATGTTCGAAACGCTTAGCCTGGATGATGTGGGTCAGGCTTATGACCTTGCATTGGTCGACGAAGGGCGGATCGCCACAACGTTGGGGCGGCACACCAACGACCAAGTGGTTTCGTTTTACGCCAAGAGCCCATCAGGCTTTTTGGTCGAGTGTGGTTGGGGCGGGTTAGCGATCAACCCTGAGACGTGGCAGCCCTACGAGGTTGTTCATGGTCCCAGTTTCTGGGGGCACGACCGCAATTGGCTTCCGCCTGAAGGGCAGGAAGACGCACGACGTATTCGCATGGCGGCTGCACAGAATGGTGCGCGCGCAAACGTAAACGTTATCGAAGGTTTATTTAACGTCACCAAATGCTGACCAGAACAGCTTTTGGTACGACATAAAACGCTGGAAATGTAACTCCGCTTCCAATAACAACATGGAGAATACTTATGCAAGATGTTATGCGCGCTGCTCGCCTGCATGATATTGGCTCGGCGATGACAGTTGACGAGATCCCTATTCCGACACCCGATAGCGATGAGGTGCTCGTTCGTGTTGAAGCCTGCGGCGTTGTGCCAAACCTGGGAAATGTCATCAAGAATTATCCGACATGGTTCCCGGATTTGCCCTTGCCCAAACTCCCCGCCATCTTCGGCCTGGATTCAGCCGGAACCGTAGTGGCCGTGGGTAAGCGAGTCTTCAACTTCATGGAAGGCGACCGAGTGTATGTTAACCCGGCGCGCTTCTGCGGTTCATGCCGTAGCTGCCGCAGTGACGATGCGCTGAGTTGTGAGCGGTTCGGGTACTCGGGGTATTTCGGCTTTTCGCCTGCGGCTAACGACCTGCTCCGCCACCACCCCTACGGCGGATTTGCACAATTCATGTCGGCCCCGCAGTACAGCCTGGTCAAGCTACCTGCCAACGTTAGCTTTGATCAGGCGGCTCGATTCGGCTACCTCGGTACGGCCTACGCCGCATTGAGGCGAGGAAATGCCGGGCCGGGCATGACGGTTCTAGTGAATGGTGCGACGGGTACCCTAGGGCTTGGGGCTGTGCTGCTGGCGCTGGCGCTGGGCGTTACCCGGGTCCTGGCCGTGGCCCGTGACGTGGACCTGCTGGAGACCGTTCGCAGGTTGGCTCCGCAGCGAATTGACACATTCTCCACTACTGGTACGCAGTCACTGCAGCAGTGGGCATACGACACCACCAGCGGTGCGGGTGTTGATCTGGTGGTCGATACCTTGGGCCCGGGCGCGCCGGCCAGCGCGGTCACCGATGCTATTGATTGTCTGCATCGTGGCGCGCAGGCCGTTCACGTAGGCGGGGTATCGGAGCTGGTGCCAATGAACCTGTTCAAGCTGATGGCGGCGCAGGTCCAATGGCTGGGGTCAAATTGGTTTACGGCGGGGCAAGGTCAGGATCTGGCCGACATGGCGGAGCGGGGCCTCCTCGATCTGTCGGTTTATGAAACCACGGCATTTAGCCTGGACCAGATCAACGAAGCCCTTTCATCCATTGCAGGGAGGCACGGCGGCTTCAGCAATTTCGTGATCAAGCCGCAGTTATAGAGTGACGCAGGCTAGGCAGGTCCCCTGTTCGGCGATATACGGGGCCTGTGTAGCCTAGCGAGCGCTGCTGCTCCGCGCAGGGTATTGGGGTCTTCTCAATTAGACGGAAGGCTAATGCGTGCCAGGGAAAATGCACTTGCATGCTAGCATGTGAGGGCGCATGATGATCTCACCAACAACAACAGCGTACGCATAACGACGTGCTTCCAACCATGGCGATGCCAGGAGGGGCAGATCTGTGCAGCCCGCAAGCGCCGCAGTCAGTCCCAAGCCGTCGGTATTGTGCGTCGAGCGTTCTCCGGAACGCTCCAGCGCAACACAAGGTGTATGGATATGAGTGTTCTTTTGCATTGTCTCTCGCACACCCCTTTGGTCGGCCTGGTCGATCCACCCTTGGATGTACTTGCCGAAATAGATGCAGAAATTGCCAGCGCTCGTGAGCGAATTGCCGCATTTGATCCCGAGTTGGTCATCCTCTTCGCTCCAGACCACTACAACGGCTTTTTCTACGATGTGATGCCTGCTTTTTGCGTCGGCATCGCGGCTGAGGCGCTGGGTGATTTCGGATCAGAAGCAGGCGTTATCTCGGTCCCCCAAGACTTGGCTGAGCAATGCGCCAGTGCTGTGCTCAATGCTGGTGTGGATGTCGCCGTTTCATACCGTATGCAAGTAGATCATGGGTTCGCCCAGCCGCTGGAATTGCTTCTAGGAGGGCTGAGCAATCGCCCAACCATCCCCGTCTTCATTAATTGCCTCGCTAAACCGATGCCCAGCTTTCAGCGCGTGCGGTTGTTGGGCGAGGCAGTAGGTCGTTTTGCCCAGGGTCTGAATAAGCGCGTCCTGGTGCTTGGTTCCGGCGGGCTTTCCCACCAGCCGCCTGTCCCGGAGCTCGCAACCGCCAACCCGTTAATGAGGGACCGCCTGCTGGGTAGTGGACGGAACCTGACGGCTAACGAGCGTGACGCGCGTACGCAGCGGGTTATTGACGCAGCGCACTTGTTCATTGAAGACCAGAACTCCCTTCACCCATTGAACCCCGAATGGGACCAGTACTTTCTCGACGTGCTCCAAGCAGGGCATATCGGAGAACTGGATGGCGTGGCGAACGATGACCTTTCTGCCATCGCAGGGAAGTCCACCCATGAAGTCAAGGCCTGGGTCGCAGCGTTTGCAGCGCTGTCGGCGTTTGGCCCGTACACCACCAGCGATCGATATTACCGGCCTATCCCTGAGTGGATCGCAGGCTTCGGCGCGCTTAGCGGGTCTACCACCGAGCGCTGATAGCCCGGGCCTGATTCGCTAGCCGTACATTCGGCTTCTGAGCTTCCTATCCTCTCAACAATCGAAGGAACACGAGATGAATACTGCCAAGCACACATTTACCGATGCCAATACCAGTAAGTTCGTGCATATCAAAGAAGGCGACCTTGATCTTCAGCTTCACTACAACGAAGCGGGCGAGGGTGCTGAGACCATCATCATGCTGCACGGTTCTGGTCCTGGTGCCAGCGGCTGGGCCAACTTCAACCGCAACATCGACCATTTTGTGGACGCAGGTTATCGCGTCATCCTGCTAGACGTACCTGGCTGGAGCAAAAGCGATCCCATCGTTTGCACAGGCTCGCGGTCGCAGCTCAATGCAACCGCCTTGAAAGGGTTCGTCAATGCACTGGGCCTGGATCGCGTTCACCTCATCGGCAACTCCATGGGCGCCCACGCGGTGGTTGCGTTTGCGTTGGAGAACCCTGAGCGACTGGGCAAGCTGGTATTGATGGGCGGTGGTACCGGCGGTGCCAGTTCCTTTGTTCCGATGCCGACCGAAGGCATCAAGTTGATCCAGGGCCTGTACCGCGACCCTACCATCGAAAATCTGAAGAAGATGATGAAGGTGTTCGTTTATGACAGCAGCTCCATGACCGAGGAGCTCTTTCAGGGCCGCCTGGACAACATGTTGAGCCGCCGTGAGCACCTGGAAAACTTCGTGAAAAGCATTGATGCCAACCCTAAGCAGTTTCCTGATGTTGGTCATCGATTGGGCGAGATCAAAGCCCAGACCTTTGTTATCTGGGGCCGGAACGATCGCTTCGTGCCAATGGACACTGGCCTGCGCTTGATTGCCGGCATACCGAACTCAGAGCTCCATGTCTTCAATGCCTGCGGTCACTGGGCCCAGTGGGAGCACGCGGAGAAGTTCAACCGACTGGTCCTGGATTTCCTGACTCACTGATTCGCCGTCAGCGCAGCCCGCTGATGCATCGCCCTGCACAGGCGATGCATCAGGCCCTAGTCATTTTCTGATTCAAGAGGCAAGCATGAACACTCAATTGCAGCAGCTCGAGCGTCTCGCATCCGCATTGCGCGAGGCAGAAATCACCGGAGCGGCAATTCCCCCCTTACGTGATGAGATCGGCGAGGACAACCGGTCGGCCGCCTACACCATCCAGCGTCTGAACGTTGCCCACGCAACCGCCCAAGGCCGGCGTGTAGTGGGGCGCAAAATCGGCCTGACCAACAAGAAAGTGCAGGCTCAGTTGGGCGTGGATCAGCCAGATTTCGGGACGCTGTTTGCAGACATGTGCTTCGGTGACAACGAAACGGTGCCGGTCAATAGCGTCCTGCAGCCGAAGATCGAGGCAGAGATTGCGCTGATCCTTGAGGCGGACCTGCCTCGCGCGGACACCAGCTTTGCTGACGTACTGGCAGCCACAGGCTGGGTAGTTCCAGCCCTCGAAATTGTCGGTAGCCGGGTTCAAGGCTGGAACATCCGCTTTGTGGACACCGTGGCGGACAACGCCTCCAGTGGCTGTTTCGTTCTGGGCGGCCCGGCGCGGCGACTCGACGGTGTGGATCTTCGCGAAGCCACCATGCACATGACTCGCAACGGGGAGGAAGTGTCATCGGGTAGCGGCGCCCAGTGCCTGGGGCACCCGCTCAATGCGGCGGTCTGGCTTGCCCGGACGATGGCCAAACTTGGTGAACCGCTCAAGGCAGGGGACATTATCCTGACCGGTGCCCTCGGCCCAATGGCTCCGGTGGCCGCAGGTGATCGCTTCGAGGCGAATATCAGCGGGATTGGCAAGGTGGCGGTGGAATTTAGCGCCGAGTAAGCGAACGCATGCGAGCACACAGAGAACAACAACATGAAAAAACTTAAAGTCGCCATCATCGGTTCGGGCAACATCGGTACCGACCTCATGATCAAAATCATGCGCAATGCCAAGCATCTGGAGATGGGCGCGATGGTAGGCATCGATCCCGCATCCGATGGCCTGGCCCGTGCGTCTCGCCTGGGCGTGGAAGTCACCCACGAGGGGGTTGAGGGGCTGACCCGCTTGCCTATTTTCTCTGAAATTGACTTCGTTTTTGATGCGACCAGCGCAGGGGCGCACGTCAAGAACGATGCGTTTTTGCGAAGCGTGAAGCCAGGCATTCGCCTGGTTGACCTGACGCCCGCGGCCATTGGCCCGTACTGCATCCCGGTGGTGAACCTGGAACAGAACCTGCGCGCTTTGAACGTCAACATGGTGACGTGCGGCGGTCAGGCAACTATTCCGATGGTGGCTGCGGTGTCACGTGTTGCTAAAGTGCATTACGCAGAAATCATCGCCTCTATCGCCAGTAAGTCGGCAGGTCCGGGAACGCGGGCCAACATTGACGAATTTACCGAAACCACCTCCCAGGCAATCGAGGCGGTCGGTGGTGCTGCTCGCGGCAAAGCCATCATCGTGATGAATCCGGCCGAACCCCCGTTGATGATGCGCGACACCGTGTTCGTGCTCTCCGAAGCCGCAGACCAGGCAAAAGTCGAAGCCTCGGTTGAGGAAATGGCCGCGGCCGTTCAAGCCTATGTCCCGGGCTATCGCCTCAAGCAGAAAGTGCAATTTGACGTCATCCCCGAAGACGCACCGCTCAACATTCCAGGGCTGGGCAAGTTCTCGGGGTTGAAGACCTCGATATTCCTTGAGGTTGAAGGCGCCGCCCACTACCTGCCGTCCTATGCCGGCAACCTCGACATCATGACGTCTGCTGCGCTGGCTACTGCAGAGCGCATGGCACAGTCGATGAACAACGCCTGAGGAGATTTGTCATGACCGTTGATGCAAACAAAAAGCTCTACATTTCTGACGTGACGCTCCGTGACGGCAGCCACGCGATACGTCATCAGTATTCCATTCAAAACGTTCAGGACATTGCCCGCGCACTTGACCTGGCCAAAGTCGATTCGATCGAGGTCGCCCACGGCGATGGGTTGCAGGGTTCGAGCTTCAACTATGGCTTTGCCGCCCATACTGACCTTGAGTGGATCGAAGCGGCAGCGGATGTTATCAGCCACGCCAAAATCGCTACGCTGCTGCTTCCTGGCATCGGCACGGTCCATGACCTGAAGGCTGCGTACAACGCTGGCGCTCGTGTGGTGCGTGTCGCTACCCACTGTACCGAGGCGGATGTCTCCAAACAGCATATCGAGTTTGCCCGCGAACTGGGTATGGACACTGTGGGCTTTCTGATGATGAGCCACATGATTGCACCCGAGAAATTGGCAGAGCAAGCCAAACTCATGGAAAGCTACGGGGCCACTTGTGTCTACATGGCTGACTCGGGTGGCGCCATGAACATGCAGGACATTCGTGATCGTTTCCGTGCTTTCAAGGCGCTCCTCAAGCCTGAAACCCAGACGGGGATGCATGCGCACCACAACCTCAGTCTCGGTGTCGCTAACTCGATCACTGCCGTGGAAGAGGGGTGTGACCGCATCGATGCCAGCTTGGCGGGTATGGGTGCCGGTGCAGGTAACGCTCCGCTGGAGGTGTTTATCGCCGCTGCTGAGCGCCTGGGCTGGAACCATGGCACCGACCTCTACACGCTAATGGATGCTGCCGATGACATTGTCCGTCCGTTACAGGATCGCCCGGTGCGGGTCGATCGCGAGACCCTTGCCTTGGGCTACGCAGGCGTCTACTCCAGCTTCCTGCGCCACTCAGAGGTAGCGGCGAAGAAGTATGGCCTCAAGACTATCGACATCCTGGTCGAGTTGGGCAAGCGCCGCATGGTCGGTGGCCAAGAAGACATGATCGTCGACGTCGCCTTGGATCTTCTCAAGCGCTGACGCGCTGCTACGCTGGCCGTCCGCAAGACGGCCAGTTGCGCTGTTGCCCCGTTTACAACAATAACAATAGGTCAATGCCATGTACGCACATTCGGTATTCCCCATGGGTGGGAGAGCGTTTGCCCGCCTGTCTAATAGCTTTCTCAATGTCAGCGCCGTCATCCGACTAACTCGGGTAGGGGGGGAAAGCAAATGAACGCTTCGACAATCATGACCTCCCGCGCCCGCATGGCCACGACTATCGCGCTTTGCTTCCTAGTGGCACTGATGGAGGGATTGGACCTTCAAGCGCCCGGCATCGCTGCTCAAGGGATGATGGCAGCCTTTGCGATGGACAAGCTCCACATGGGCTGGGTCTTCAGCGCCGGTATTCTGGGCATGTTGCCCGGTGCTTTCCTGGGTGGCCGCCTGGCGGATCGATGGGGTCGGAAAAAAGTGCTGATGGGGTCAGTGGCACTTTTTGGGATCTTCTCATTGGTAACGGCCGTGGCATGGAATTATGAAAGCCTTGTCCTCGCACGCTTTCTGACTGGCGCAGGCCTTGGGGCATCGCTGCCTAATCTCATTGCTTTGACGTCCGAGGTGGCCGGCCCAAAACTAAAGGGAACGGCGGTCAGCATGATGTATTGCGGGGTGCCCCTGGGAGCCGCTTGCGCAGCGCTGATCGGTGCCTTGGGCAGTGGGGTCGGTTGGCAGTTGGTCTTCTACGTCGGGGGCATCGTCCCTCTGTTGATCGTTCCAATGCTGGGGCTTTTTCTGCTGGAATCCCAGGCTTTCGCTGACGCCTCAGGCACCCGGATAGCCGTAGGCGAATTACTGTTCAAGGCGCCGAATGCCAAACCGACGTTGCTTCTGTGGACCAGCTTTTTCTTCACCTTGATGGTGACTTACATACTGATCAACTGGTTGCCCAGCCTGCTGGTTGCGCAAGGTTTCACGGGTAAGGACGCGAGCTGGATCGTGCTGTCGATGCAGGTTGGTGCGACGCTGGGGACATTGCTGCTTGGTTCTCTTATGGACAGGCTGCCTACCTGGGTGATGGCCTTGATCATTTACCTCGGCATACTTGTCGCGCTGGCTGGGTTGTATCTGTGCCAGACCTTGCCCGCCATGTTGGTAGCCGGCTTTGTCGCGGGTATCTTTACCACCGGGGGGCAGAGCGTGCTGTATGCCTTGGCCCCGGGCTTTTATCCCGCGCGCGGGCGCGCAACGGGCGTGGGGAGCGCTGTTGCAGTAGGGCGGCTGGGAGCGATGACGGGGCCACTGGTGGTGGGCAAGATGCTTGCCTTGGGTACCGGCACTGCGGGAGTCATGTTGGCCTGCGCCCCCGGCATCGTTGTGGCCGCTGCCGCGCTGTGCTGCTTGTCCATGCTCAAGCGCGGCGTCATGGACAATTACAATTCCCCTGACGGCGGTACGCCTATTGCTGCACTGGGCGAAAGGTGAGGAGCCAGAGCATAAAGTCGATTTACGCTTAAAAACTTGCATGCTAGCATGCAAGCTCATGGATTCTACTGGGACAAATCGCCGCACCCTTGGTTGATGATGCCGCTCCCCAGGCAGTCAACCAGATGAAGCCAGAAGATAAATACAAATCTGTCTTTGATGGAGACAACAATAATGAACGATTCCAAGCATTTCGATACCGACGTCCTGGTGATTGGTACCGGGCCTGCCGGCGCCACTGCCGCACTGGCACTTGCCACTTATGGCGTGCGAGTTCGTGTCATCACGATGTTCAACTACCTGGCTAATTCCCCCCGCGCGCACATCACCAACCAGCGCGCCATGGAGGTGTTTCGCGACCTGGGCATAGAAGAAATGGTCCGTAAAGTTGCCACCCCCTGGGAAGACATGGGCGACACGCTGATCACTACCAGCCTCGTTGGGGAAGAGCTAGCCCGCATGAGAACCTGGGGCTCTGGAGAGGCGCGCAAGGGTGACTACATCAAGGGCAGTCCGTGCCCGATGGCGGACATCATTCAACCGCTGATGGAGCCTATCTTGGTGCAGCACGCTGCGGAGCGGGGCGCACAGTTTTCGTTCAATACCGAGTACCTGAGTCATGTTCAGGATGACGACGGCGTCACTTCAACGCTCAAGGATGTACTCACCGGGCGTGAGTACACTGTACGGTCGCGTTTCCTTGTCGGCGCCGATGGCGCCCGCTCCAAAGTCGCCGAGCACATTGAGCTTCCTATCGAAGGCGAGATGGCGCGCGCCGGCACTGCTTATGTCATCTTCAACGCCGATCTGAGTCGTTACGTAGCGCATCGCCCTAGTGTATTGCAGTGGATCGCCAACCCGGTAGCGGGATTCGGCGAAATCGGCCTTGGATTGCTCAGGGCTGTACGCCCGTGGAATCAATGGATTGCCGGCTGGGGATTCGACATGTCCAAAGGCGAGCCAGATTTTACCCCCGAGCATGTACTCCAGCGCATCCGGACGTTGGTCGGCGATCCAGAGCTGGAAGTCGAGATCGAAAAGAACTCTACCTGGTACGTCAACCAGGCTTACGCCAACTATTATTCGAAAGGGCGTGTTCATTGCGCCGGGGACGCCGTGCACCGGCATCCGCCTTCAAGTGGGCTTGGTTCCAACACATCTGTCCAGGACGGCTTCAACCTGGCCTGGAAGCTGGCGTATGTGATCAAAGGCTATGCTGGCCCAGGCCTGCTGGAATCCTACTCGTTGGAACGCCAGCCGGTCGGCAAGCAGATCGTCAAACGGGCGAACCAATCCCGAGCAGATTACGCCCCTTTCAAAGAATGCTTCCGCATGAACCAGGGCGTCGACACCATTGAGCAACTCGTACAGCGCGTGCGTGACCCGTCTCCGGAAGGCGTCAAGACGCGACAGCTGCTGCAAGAGGCCCTGGAGCTCAAGGACTATGAGTTCAATGCACAGGGCGTCGAGCTGAATCAGCGCTACGAGTCCAAGGCGGTTGTGGTTGACCAGGCTGCGGGTGAAGAAGTCTGGGGCCAGGACAAGCAGCTGTTTCTCCAGGCCACTACGCGCCCCGGTGCGAAAATTCCCCACGCGTGGCTGGTGGACAAGAATGGCCTGCGTACTTCAACGCTTGACGTAACCGGGAAAGGAAAATTCTCGCTTGTAACTGGGCTCGCGGGGCAGGCATGGGTGCACGCCGCGCGGGAACTGAACCTTCCTTTCCTTCGCACGGTAGTGGTTGGCGAGCCAGGCACTGCCGATGCGTATTTCGATTGGCAGCGAGCCCGGGAAGTCCATGAGGCCGGCGCAATTCTCGTAAGACCCGACGGCTATATCGCCTGGCGCCAATCGGACGCCGTATGGAGCGACGGGGATGCTCTCGGTCAACTGCGCATCGCTATTGAAGCAGTGTTGGACATCCATAAGTGACACCGAATGGGCGCCGAAATAAGGCGCCCTTTTGGGTGGGCTTGTCCGATGCCGACGCAGAAGATTCCGTCTATGGGCTGGTCTGCCTCAGCGCACAGCGAAAGGAGAGCGATATGAAATTGGTAAGTTTTGAGATAGACAGCAAAGCAAGCTACGGCGTCATTGTTGGCGAGCACGTTTATGACCTAGGGGCCCGGTTGAAGAATCGCTACAGCGATCTCAAGCACTTGATTGAAGTTGATGGCTTTGCAGACGCTGCTCTGCAAATAGACAAAGGCACACCGGAATACCGTTTGAGCGACCTCAAGCTTTTGCCGGTCATTCCAGCCCCGACGCAGATTTTTTGCGTAGGCCTTAATTATGCAGACCACGTCGCGTAAACGAATCGGCAGACTACCGAACAGCCCATGATTTTCCTGCGCGTTCCTGCCTCTCAGGTAGGCCATGGGCAACCATTGGTACGCCCGGGTGAGTCTGAGAAATTCGACTACGAGGGCGAAATAGCTGTGATCATCGGTAAAGGGGGTCGTCGGATCAGCGAAGCTGATACATGGAACCACATTGCTGGCTACGCCTGCTACAACGATGGATCGATCAGGTACTGGCAGTTGCATACAGCGCAGTGGGGACCTGGAAAAAACTTCTACCGGACGGGTGGGTTTGGCCCTTGGTTGGATACCGCAGACGACATTCCCGCCGATATCAAAATGACTCTGATTACTCGTGTGAATGGCGTTGAAGTTCAGCGCGCTGACACTTCACAGCTCATTCACAGCATTCCGAAGTTAATAGCGTACATTTCCACTTTTTCACCGCTGACCGCCGGCGATGTGATAGTCACCGGGACACCGGGAGGCATTGGTTTAAAACGTACTCCCCCGTTGTTTCTAAAGCACGGCGATGTGGTCGAGGTCGAAGTCGACCATATTGGCACTTTGATCAATACGGTGGTAGATGAGCGCTGATCTTGGGCAGATCAGCCGCAGGAGCATGGCCAGCTACCACCAAGATTGACAGAAATCGCCTTGTGAAATGTTCACTCGGCGCCGGCAGAGTGCGAGATGGTGGCCTTGCATTCTTCCAGCGCCGCTTTGAATTCAGCCACTTGCGTATCAAATCGAGCAGTAGGGGCCACGACTGTGACAGCATGAGGCCCCATGAAAGTCGGGACGAGGATGCTGCAAGCACTGACGCCTACGGAGTACTCTTGATGTGCCGTGGCGAATCCGCTGATGCGAATTTCATCCAGTTGAGTCAACAGGTGTCTTAGGTCAAGAGTCGTCTCGGTCAGTTTATCGAGCGATGAGCCCAGCCATTCGCGAACCTGGTCGTTGGTCAACGTTGAAAGCAGTGCCTTGCCGTCCGACGTGGCGTGCATGGGCATCGATTGCCCCATCGGGATGACTACCCTCAAGTCCCTTTCCGCCACCACACGGTCGATGATGATGTTCTGACGACCGCTGATGCAAGAGAGCGTAACGCTCTCCCCAACCTTCTCACTCAGCGACTCCAGCGACTTTCGGGCGATGGAGATGATGTCCGTGTGCGTCTGGTGAATAAGCTGCGCCAATGCGGGCCCCAGCCGAAAGCCATTGCCAGGGCGAATCGCCTCAACCATCTGCTCGGTTTCCAAAGCCGCGACAATGCGTTGCACCGTCGAACGTGCCAATCCTACGTGCTGAGCAATAGCGGCCAGCGTCAAGCCTTTTGGATGACTTCCCAGCGTGCGCATTACCGCACTCGCCCGAGCGATCACCTGAATCCCGCCGGAGCGGCTGTCGTCATCGATTTTCTCTTTCGCGTCACTCATCTCTTGCCTCGATATCCAGTCGGGCTGTCGCTCCGACGATTGGGTGCAGTTTACAGAGTCCTCGCCAGGGTGACCTTCAGATTATTTATTGCGGAAAATACATGAATCGCATTATGATGCATAGCACCACAATGCGGTAAATGCGTTGTAGGAGTAAAAATCGATGCCCACGTTCTTGCCCTAAGGCCAGGGCGGGCGACTGCTTGTTATTGGAGACTGAAATGAAGATCAGACCTGTTCGTAGCCTCGGCTACGTGTTGCCCTTGTCCGTGCTTTTACTGGTGGCATGCAAGGAGCCCGAGCAGGCGCCTCTGGCCAAGCCACCTGAAGTGGGCGTTATCACGTTGAAGGCGAAAAGTGTACTGCTGAGTAATGACCTGCCGGGTCGCACGTCGGCGTTTCGGGCTGCTGAAGTGCGGCCGCAGGTGAGCGGCATCATCCAGAAGCGGTTATTCAATGAAGGTGCGGTAGTCAAACAGGGCCAGCAGCTTTACCAGATCGACCCATCGACCTACCAAGCGGCCTATGACAAGGCAAAAGCCAACCTGGATACGACCCGTAACCTGGCGGAACGCTATAAAAGACTGGTGGAATCCCGCGCTATCAGCCGGCAGCAATTTGATGACGCCGACGCCAATTACCGGCAAGCCCAGGCTGATCTGAAGATGGCCCAGATCAATCTCGAATACACCAAGGTTCTCGCCCCGATAGATGGACGGATCAGCAGATCTGCCGTTACGGAAGGTGCGTTGGTCAGCAGTAACCAGTCCGAGGCATTGGCATCGATCAATCAACTGGACCCTATCTATGTCGACGTTACCCAAGCATCCACGGAGATGTTGCGGCTGCGCCGCGAAGTCGCATCCGGGCAACTGAGCATGGCCGGCCCCGACCAAGTCAAGGTCCAACTGACGCTGGAGGACGGTACACCGTACTCGCAGCCCGGCGCCTTGAAGTTCACCGAAGTCACTGTGGATCCGGGCACCGGCGCAGTCACGATGCGTGCTGCATTTCCGAACCCAGAAAACGTGCTGCTGCCGGGGATGTTCGTTCGAGCCAGCCTGGCCGAAGGTGTTCGGGATAACGCCATTCTGGTGCCCCAGCAGGGCGTCACTCGTGATCTGAAGGGCCAGGCAACAGCCTTTGTCGTAGGCGAGGACAACAAGGCTGAGCTGCGTGATATCAAGGTCATGCGCACGATCGGCAATCAATGGCTGGTGGAGTCGGGGCTTAGTGCGGGCGATCGGGTTGTTACCGAAGGCGTTCAGCGGGTCAAGGCGGGCGCAGTCGTAAGTCCGGTACCGGCGACCAATATCGACGCTTCATCGGTGATGGCCGCATCGGCGCCCTAATGCCTGCACACGAAATGACGCTGCGGCGTTCCACGCATCTTAGGTAACAGTTAATGGCTAACTTCTTTATCAACAGGCCGATCTTTGCCTGGGTGATCGCGATCGTGATCATGCTGGCGGGTGGCCTGGCCATCCTCAAACTCCCGGTTAACCAATACCCCAACATCGCGGCACCCGCGGTGAACATTACGGTCACCTACCCGGGAGCCTCCGCGCAAACCGTACAGGACACCGTGGTACAGGTAATTGAGCAGCAACTCAACAACCTCGATGGCTTGCGCTATATGTCGTCTGAGAGCAACAGCGACGGCAGCACCAACATCACGGTGACGTTTGACCAGGGTACTGACCCTGACATCGCCCAGGTACAGGTGCAGAATAAGCTTCAGTTGGCGACGCCGTTGCTGCCAGAAGAAGTACAGAAGCAAGGTCTTCGAGTCGCGAAGTACCAGATCAACTTTATGTTGATCGTCAGTATGTACTCCGAAGATGGTTCGATGGATGCGTTCGATATCGGCAACTACATCGCCTCGAACGTGAAAGATCCGATCACTCGTACCAAAGGTGTGGGTGACTTCCTGCTGCTGGGTGCGCAGTACGCCATGCGGATCTGGGTTGATCCGGTGAAGCTTCAGAGCTATCAGCTGACGCCTCAGGATGTTATTACCGCAGTTCAGGCTGAGAACGTCCAGGTCTCGTCGGGCTCGCTGGGTGGGCTGCCTACTCGCAAACAAGTCCAGCTCAACGCTACGGTTCTGGGCAGTTCGCGGATGAAAACCGCTGAGGAGTTCAACGAGATCCTCATTAAGGTCAATCCTGATGGTTCGCAGGTCCGGGTCAAGGATGTCGCTACGGTTGCGCTCGGCGCCGAAGATTTCTCGATTACCGGCAAATACAACGGTAAGCCTGCGGCAGCTATCGCTTTACGCTTGGCTACTGGCGCGAACCTATTGGATACCGTGAAAAGCGTACGTGAGACTGTTGCCCAGCTTGAACCTTATTTCCCTAAGGGGCTGAAGGTGGTCTACCCGTACGATACATCTCCTACAGTCGGCGCTTCCATTCATGAGGTCGTCAAGACCCTCCTGGAAGGTATCGTGCTGGTGTTCCTGGTGATGTACCTTTTTATGCAGAACATCCGCGCCACGCTTATTCCTACCCTTGCGGTTCCGGTCGTGTTGTTAGGCACGTTCGGTATCCTTTCTGCGTTCGGTTTCACGATCAACACCTTGACGATGTTCGGCATGGTGCTGGCAATCGGGCTTCTGGTAGACGATGCCATTGTCGTAGTGGAGAACGTGGAGCGGGTGATGGTCGAGGATGGATCGTCGCCCAAGGAAGCGACGAGCAAGTCCATGACCCAGATTCAGGGAGCATTGGTCGGCATCGCGCTGGTGCTCTCCGCTGTGTTTGTGCCGATGGCTTTCTTTGGTGGTGCCACAGGGATCATCTATCGCCAGTTTTCCGTGACTATTGTCTCGGCGATGGCACTTTCGGTGCTCGTCGCCCTGGTATTCACCCCGGCACTGTGTGCAACCATCCTGAAGCCCATAGGGCACGACCATCACGACAAGAAGGGCTTCTTCGGCTGGTTCAACCGCATGTTTGACCGCGGTGCAGACAAATACAAAGGCGGTGTGGCGACCATCATCAAGCGCAAAGGCCTGTTTCTTTGTGTCTACTTGTGCATCGTGGCTGCTCTGGCATTCCTGTTTCCAAAGATTCCGACCGCATTCTTGCCTGATGAAGACCAAGGCACGATGATCGTGCAGGTCCAGATGCCGCCCAACACGACTGCGGAACGGATGCAGGTCGTTCTGGATGATGTTCAGCAATACGTTTCCACAGAAGAGACCGGTGTCGCCGAAACGGCCTATACCGTAAACGGTTTCAACTTCGCAGGTCGGGGCCAAAGCTCGGGGATGCTATTCGTTGGCCTCAAACCCTGGGAAGAGCGTAAGGGTGAAGACACATCAGTGTTTGCCCTTGCCAAGCGTATTCAGGCCCATGCAAACAGCATCAAGGACGGCACGGTGATCGCTATTGTGCCTCCGGCTATCTTGGAACTAGGGAACGCGACCGGTTTCGATATGTACCTGCAAGACAATGTCGGCATGGGCCACGAAAAGCTCATGCAAGCTCAGCAAAAGTTCCTGGAACTGGCGGCGCAAGAACCGACGCTGGTACGCGTGCGCCCCAACGGTCTGGGCGACGAGCCGCAGTATCAGATCGATATCGACAAGGAGAAAGCGCGCGCCTTGCAGGTGAGCATCAGCGACATCAATGCAACCATGTCAACTGCGTGGGGTTCTTCCTACATAAACGACTTTGTCGATCGCGGTAGGGTGAAGAAAGTCTACATCCAAGGCGATGTCGACGGTCGGGTTTCGCCTGAAGACTTCAACAAGTGGTATGTCCGTAATGCCCAGGGCGAGATGGTCAAGTTCTCGGCGTTTGCATCGGGCCACTGGACCTACGGTTCGCCTAAATTACAGCGCTACAACGGCGTGCCCGGTGTCGAGATCATGGGCGAGCCTGCACCTGGATTCAGCTCCGGTGATGCGATGGCAGCGGTAGAGCGCATCGCGCGTCAACTACCGGATGGCGTAGGTGTTCAATTCACTGGCATTTCCTATGAAGAGCGGTTGTCGGGCTCACAGGCGCCGGCGTTGTTTGCCCTGTCAATTCTGATTGTATTCCTGTGCTTGGCTGCACTGTACGAAAGCTGGTCGGTTCCTATTTCGGTGATCATGGTTGTTCCCCTCGGCATTCTGGGGGCGGTGATCGCGACATTGGGTCGAGGTCTCTCCAACGACGTCTTCTTCCAGGTTGGCTTGTTAACCACGATTGGCCTGTCTGCAAAGAACGCGATTTTGATCGTGGAGTTCGCCAAGGCGCTTCACGAGGAACAGGGCAAGCCGCTGCTGGAGGCCTCCGTCGAGGCAGCACGCTTGAGGTTGCGGCCGATCATCATGACGTCGCTGGCATTCATGCTGGGTGTGCTTCCGCTGGCTATCTCTAACGGCGCCGGGTCTGGCAGCCAACACTCCATCGGTACTGGGGTCATTGGCGGCATGGTCACCGCAACGTTCTTGGCGGTCTTCTTTGTCCCAATGTTCTACTTCGTGATCAGCACTTGGTTCAGTAAAAAGCACAAGGCTGCGTCCCAAACTCACGCCCACGCCCATGGAGCCGAATCATGAACAAGAGTCGTCTGACGGCTGCCGTGGTGGTGGCGATAGTGGGGTTGAGCGGTTGCTCGTTGATTCCAGAGTACAACCGCCCGGCAGCGCCCATTGAAACAACATGGTCGGCCCCAGGAGCTGCCCAGGCAAATGCTAGCCGTGTTACCTGGCAGCAATTCTTCAAAAACGATGAACTGAAGAGCCTCATCGGCCAGGCGCTGGAAAACAACCGAGACCTTCGCGTTGCAGCACTGAATATCGAGCGTGCGCAGGCCCAGTACAGGATCTCGCGCGCCGATCTGTTGCCATCGATTGATGCCTCTGGCGGAGGGATCAGCCAAAGGGTTCCAGCAGACTTGAGTACGACGGGCGCTAACCAGGTGACCCATCAATACAGCGCAGGTGTGGGATTCACTGCCTATGAGCTGGATTTCTTCGGCCGCATCCGCAGCTTGAATCAGCAGGCACTGGAAAGTTACTTCTCGACCGTGGAGGCTCAGCGCAGCGTCAAGGTAGCGTTGATCGCAGAGGTTTCAAGCGCCTATTTCCAGTTGCAGGCAGACCTGGAATTACTGGCGTTGTCGAAGCAAACCCTAACGAGTCAGCGTGACAGTTATGAGCTGGTCAAAAGTAGCTACGACGAGCAAGTGGCAACCGAGCTGGATCTGAGTCAGGCCGAAAGTACCGTTCATACCGCCGAGGCTGCGCAAGCGCAGTATGAACGGCAGGTTGAGCAGGACAAAAATGCATTGGTACTGTTGGTGGGCAAGCCGCTGGAACCTCACTACTTTGTAGCAGTCAACCTTGACGTCCAGCAAGTCGATGGCTCGATTCCCGTAGGGCTGCCCTCGGAGCTGCTGATTTACCGGCCTGACATCCTCTCGGCGGAACATGCTTTAAAGGCGGCCAATGCCAATATCGGTGCGGCACGGGCTGCGTTTTTCCCAAGTATCACGCTGACCGCTTCGGGAGGTTCGGCGAGTTCGGATCTTGGGCAGTTGTTTGCGGGCGGGCAGGGCGTATGGAGCTTTGCCCCCTCAATCAACATCCCGATTTTCAATGCGGGGCGTAACAAGGCGAATCTTGATGTGGCAAAAATTCAGTCTTCGATAGAGGTCGCAAACTATGAGAAGTCGATTCAAGTAGCCTTCCGGGAAGTCTCCGACGGCCTCGTCGCCCGGGAGTCGCTGGATAAGCAAGTCATTGCGCAGACCCAATTGGTCCAAGCCAATCAGCGCAATTACACGCTGGCGGACAGCCGTTACAAGGAAGGCGTTGATACGTATCTGAATTCTCTGGATGCTCAGCGCAACCTGTTCAGCTCTCAGCAGGGGTTGGTGACTACCAAACTGGCTCGCGTCAACAATGTGATCTCGCTCTATAAGGCGTTGGGAGGAGGGGAGGCCAACGGTAGCGAGAACCGCTGATACCCGCGTCCCTATCAGCGTTGGATGCCTGCTTGCAACGAGCAGGCATCCAGCACTCAGTCTGTATTACCTTGGATCTTCTCCCGCAGCCATGTGATGGCCGGGTCCTGTTGATTGCGTGGATGCCAGGCCATCTGCAGCGTGAAGCTTGGCGCTTTGAAGGGCAACTCAAAATAGTCCAGTTCACCGAACCGACCTGCCAACAACGTTGACGCTGTCGTGCACACGTAATCCGAAGCCGTGAGGATCGAGGGGACCAACAAAACGTGTGGCACTACTAACGCGACATCTCGTTGCGTCCCAATACTGGCCAAGTACTCGTCCATGTACCCCCGCAGCGTATCGTCGCCTGTCGATACAAGCACATGGCGCAATTGGCAGTACGTTTCCAGATCCAGTGATTTCTTGCCCCGCGGGTGCCCCTTACGTTGCGCCATCACAAACGTGTCATCCAAAAGCAAGCGCGCCTTCATGGACACCGGGATATGGCGATCGGCATCGATCAACACATCAATTTCGCCCATCTCCAATTGCTGCGCGATCGTTGAAGGGTCCGGGCGTTGAAATACAACCCGCACATTTCTATGGTTTGCCGCCAATTGCTCTATAAGAGGTTGCCCGACCGCGACCATTGCATTGTCACTGGCCGCGATGTGGAAGGTTCTCAGATCACGATCAGGATCGAAGCTCAACTGCATGCTGACGGCAGACTCCAACACCTTCAGCGCCGACTGCAACATAGGTTGCAAGGTAATGGCCAATGCCGTGGCGGTCATGCCACGGCCGTGTTCCGCAGGCATCAATAGTGGATCATCAAAAAGCCCGCGCAGTTTGGTGAGCTGCGCCGACATGGCGGGCTGGCTAATGTTCATGCGATGAGCCGAGTGCGTCACATTGCGCTCTTGGAGCAGCACATTCAGCGACACCAGTAAATTCACATCAATCTTGAGCAGATCCATAAGGCATATTCCCTGCTTATACGTCGAATAATCATAATCTATTTTAGTTATGAGTGACGACTCCTTACATTGGGTCTTGCAGCACTAAAGGTTGCTGGACCTGTTAATTGAGGAGCACTGGAATGAGCCAGAAAAAGGTATTGATCACCGCCGGGGCAGGAGGTATAGGCCGGGCCTTGGCGATCGCGTTCATCTGGGAAGGTGCGGCCGTAGCCGTATGCGATATCGATAAGCTAGCCCTTGATAAACTGGCAACGGAGTTTCCGCAGATCCATACCCTGGTCTGTGATATCGCGAAGCCAGACCAGATCGACGAGATGGTAAAGAAGGCTGCGCAGTTGCTCGGTGGGTTGGACGTTCTAGTCAACAATGCAGGTATCTCGGGCCCAACGGCTCCGGCCGACCAACTGTTGCTCAAGGACTGGGAACGCGTGATGCGTATTAATCTGGACGGGACATTCTGCGTGACCGCAGCAGCGCTGCCTTTTCTTAAGCAATCATGCGACGGCGCGATTATCAATATGTCGTCAGTGGCAGGCCGCTTCGGCTACGCCAACCGCATCGCCTATTCAACCTCGAAGTGGGGGATCATCGGATTCACCAAAACCCTTGCCATCGAATTGGGGAGTTACGGCATTCGGGTGAATGCGATTCTCCCGGGCGCAGTCGATGGTCCTCGGTTCCAGCAGGTATTACAGGGTCGCGCACAGCTCAGCGGGCGAACGGTAGAAGAGGAGACAAGCAAGGCGTTGGGTACGCAATCGCTCAAGTATCTGGTCGATCCTGCACATATCGCGGATTTGGCTGTCTTCCTGGCGTCGGATAGTGGGCGCTCGATCTCTGGACAGATGCTGCCCATCGATTGCGATATGCAGAACATTTGAGGAGTCTCACATGAGTGAGAAACTATTCGACCAGCTGATTGGTGCGTGGAAACTGGTGTCATACGTTGAAGAGCCTGTGGATGGTTCGCCCGCAATTCAACCGTTCGGCATGCACCCCCAGGGAATCATCATGTATACGCCCGACGGTTACATGTCGGCGCAGCTCATGAACCCGCAACGAATCGCGTTCGCCTCTGGGGATTGGTTCGATGGCACTGCCCAGGAGTATGAAAGCGAGGCGACGACCTACATTGCCTATTCCGGGAAGTTTGAGGTGGATGAAGCGAAACGCACGTTGACGCATAGTATGTACGTTTCATTATTCCCGAATTGGCTAGGGCAGACGCAGCCTCGGGTAATCGATCTCGACAGGGATGTGTTGAGACTGAGTCCTGCTGCACCGATCCGCTCCAGGGGGCGATTGGTCAGTCCATATCTGGAATGGCATCGAGCTGCTGCGAGATAGCCCGCTGCTGGCCAGACTAGCATTACCGCGTTTCTGGCCAGTTTCTGGTGCTTATTACGTCCGCGCAAGCGACGAAGTCTTAAGACTAACCTCTAGGCAACAGATCTAACTCCTGCGCGCGTTGCACTCCCATTGTCAAGGCCTTGCCGAAGGAGGCGCCCGGCAAGTCGGTATAGCTTTCTTCGGCAAGCATTCATCCCCTTCATAGACACTAAAGGAAATTTCCGTCGCGCGGCTGCGCGCGATCCTGGCCTTGATATAAATATCGGTAACGTCGTCCAGGGTCTCGCATGAACCACAGGGTAGATCCTGTGATCTCCCACGCGGTGAAGCATAAGCCTCGTTGACGCATGACAACCTTCTCCTCTTCAGCGGCTGCTTGACCGGGTGGACAGCATGGCATGGACCTAAGATAGGAGCAGATGGTTGGCATGGGGAAATACGGGTGGTAATAAAGTCTGTGACGGTATGTCTGAATCAAATACACAATCGAGGCGGCCCGTACTGCATCGTTAGATGCCGACTGCCCCAGTTTCGTCATGGACTGACTTGATCTATACTTGCGAAGTCGATTAGGCTATTTCCCTTCCCTTTTACAAGTTTATTGCGCCCTATCCGTGGCGTGCGGCCTTTGTGGTTGAAAACGCCCTAGAGTATTTGAAGATGCATGATTCGCTGACGGAACAACAAATGCGTGAAGCATTATTCGGCCCCTCTGCTGCAGCTGCGCCTGCGGCGACTCTCGACTCGACAGAGCTCCAGTTCGTACCGACCAAGCGCGCGGCGTCTAAACCAATCGTGAAGAAGGCGAGGCCTACATCATTGTTCCCGAAGCTGCGGGTCACGATGCATGTGACCAAGACCTTCGAGGGCGAAGTTGAAACCCTGGTTCATGAGGCACGGACATTGAGTTCGCTGCTGGCGGAGCAAGAGGCGCGGGATCTGGCCAAGAAAAAGAAATTCAAGTACATCGACATTGTCTCAATCGAGCAGGTTTAGCCAAGACTACAATACAGAGCTGATCTCAGCCTAGTGGTTGTTCACGAGATTTCCGCTACTGGTTGTCACAATTGCGGGTCCTGCGTGAAATAGTTGGGAACCTTTCAGCTATTATTTTTCCTAAACTACTTCAGACAATCATTCTCACTCTTGCAAAGGGATTTCCCATGTCAAAACTTGCAGAATTCAAAGCGCTGGAGGCCCAACTGGCTGCTCAGATTCAGCAGTTGGATTCCTTGAAAAATGATGCCGAGCTGAAACGGGAGATCGAGTTCGAGAGTAAGCTCAAGGCGCTCCTGGAAAAGTACGGTGTCAGCCTGAAGCATATCATCGCGATTCTTGACCCCGTCAAAGCCGGGGGATACTCGGCCGCGAAGTTCGCCGCTACTCCGCAGCGCAAGCCGCGCGAGCTCAAGCGCTACAAGCACCCAGATAGCGGCGAAGTGGTGGAAACCAAAGGTGGCAACCACAAGATCCTCAAGCAGTGGAAGCAGGAGCACGGGGCGGACACGGTGGAGGGCTGGGTGCAGTAGCCGACGCTGGATCGTCGGCATCGTTACTCGATCGTGAAAAAGACAAAAGCCCCATGGGGAAATGCATGTTGGAGTAGAACGCCGCCTTGGCCACCCTGATGTCGTGGCTGGCCGCTTCCACGCGCCACCGTTGCGCAACCACGTCGGGGCGGCGGCCCAGCAGCTCGGCGGGCAAGCTGCTGGGTATCGCGAACTGTTGCGCCGGTGGCATGCTCGGCCGCTGGATGCTGGCGCCGCGGTCCGGGCCTTTACCCATCAAGGCAGCCAAGCGATTACGCGTCAGGTCGATGGCTTCCTTTAGGGCGGCGATATTGGCGCGGCTGGCCGGCAGGCTGGCCATGGCCTGCTTGATATCGATCTGCGAGTCGAGCTCGGCGGCGAAGCGCTTGTGGGTCAAGTCGAGGATGGCTTGCTGCTGAGCCAGGATCTGTTGCGCCAGGTCCAGTTGTTCGTAGTTCTGCTGCAGCTCGATATACGCCTGCACCATGGCCGACGCCAGCATCAACCGGGTGGCGTACTGATCCACTTGGCTTGCATGGGCGCGACCAATCGCGGCGTCCAGGGCCGCGCGGTTCTTGCCCCAGAAATCCAGCTCGTAGCCCAGGCCTAGAGACGTCTGGTTGAGGGTCTGCCAGGTGCCGGACACAGCCCCGGCGGTGCCGTTTTCGCTGAAGCGTTCGCGGTTCGACGAAAAGCTGGCGTCGACCCGGGGCAGCAGCGGCGCCTGGTTCAGGCCCACGATGGCCTGGTTCAGGCCCACGATGGCCTGGCCTGGCGCACGCGGGTGGCGGCAAGGTTGAGGGTGGGGTTTTTGTCCAGTGCTTCGTGCATCAAGGCATCGAGTTGCTGGTCGCCGAAGGCGTTCCACCACTGTTCGGTTGGCCAGTGGGCGGCGGACACGTTGATGCCCTGCAAGGCATCCTGCGCCTGCGGCGTCGAACGGCTCCAGAGGTGCGACGTGGGTTGGAGGTCGTGGTAGGAGCAGCCGGCCAGCAGCGCGCTCACCATGATCAGCGCCGAGAGGCGCTGCGACGTCAAGGGGTTGACCAAAAGCAGGTCTCCTGCGGGTAAAACGAAGGATTCAGCGTTGCCACGCCAGGACGTTCGGACGGGTGTCCAGACGCCGACTCATGTCGGGTGGCTGAGTACGAGGGGGCAAACGAAAGTTGCGGGGAGGGTACGTGCCGGGAGGCGGTATGTTAATGCCGTATTCACAGGATGCACTGTTGCGTAACAGGTAACGATGGCCGCCCTATTACTGCTCTGATGAGGCGTCGTTCCCTGCCAGCGCTGCCAAGGCAGCGCGGATAAGCACGTAGACCGCCAACGCCAGGCAGGCGCCCAACCACCCCTTGCCGGCCACCAGCAGCCAGGCACTGGCCAGGGTCGTGGCGGTGATGGCCGTCGCATACAGCGGCAAGCCTTGGTGGATCAGCCTCATGGCAACGAACAAGGCTGCCATCGCTAAAACCAGAATCAATATCATCGGCAGGCCTGTCAAAATGTCGCGATGATACGGCCCAGCAGCGCCATGGCGTCTTCGCTGCGTTTATCCCAGCGGTATCCGCAGTTCAGCCGAATGCAGTGGCGATGTTGCTGGGTGGCCGAGAAAATGGGCCCGGGAGTGATGCTAATGCCCTGGGCCAGGGCCAGTTCGAACAGCTTCAACGAGTCCACTCGCTGGGGGAATTCAAACCACAGGAAGTAGCCACCCAATGGGCGGTTGACCTGGGTTTCCTTAGGGAAATAGCGCGCGGCCGCTGCCAGCATGGCGTTCTGCTGGGTTTCCAGCGTGTCGCGCAACTTATGCAAGTGTCGGTCGTAGCCTCCGTGCTGCAAGTAGTCGGCGAGCGCCGCCTGGGCCGGCAGCGAAGGGGAGATGGTCGTCATCAGCTTCAAGCGATCGATCTGCCGGGCGAAGCGCCCGCCTGCCACCCAGCCGACGCGATACCCTGGCGCAAGGCTTTTCGAGAACGAGCTGCAATGCATGACCAGGCCGCTGCGATCCAGGCTCTTGACGGGGTGGGGAGGCTTGGTGCCGTAGTACAGTTCCGCATACACATCGTCCTCGATGAGCGGCACCTGATACTGTTCCAGCAGGGTGTAGAGGGCAGCTTTGGCATCATTGTTCATGCTGGCGCCCAACGGGTTCTGCAAGCTGCTCATGAACCAGCACGCCTTGATCGGCAAGCGCTGCAGGGCATCGTCCAGGGCGGCCAGGTTGACGCCATCACGAGGGTGCATGGGGATTTCCACCGCCTTGAGTTTCAGACGTTCAAGTACCTGCAGGCAGGCATAGAACGCCGGGGCTTCGATGGCCACCAGGTCGCCGGGCTGAGTGACGCACTGCAGGCACAGGTTCAGCGCTTCCATGGCGCCGTTGGTGATCACCAGTTCATCCATGGGCAGGCGTACGCCACTGTTCATGTAGCGCAGGGCAATCTGGCGACGCAATTCGGGGTGGCCGGTGGTCATGTCGCTCAGGCGGCCACCATCCATGCCGCGCACGGCTTTGGCCATGGACCGCGCCAGGCGCGGCAGCGGGTAGAGGTCGGGGCTGGGGAATGCTGAGCCGAATGGCACGGTGTCTGGGTCCCTGAGCGAAGACAGCACTGAATAGATCAGATCGCTGACGCCCACATCAGTGCCAGCGCTAACCCGTTGCATGGGCTGCGGCTCATCGACCTGGCGGCTGGCAGACTCGCGAACGTAATACCCCGAGCGGGGCCGGGCCTGGATCAGGCCGCGGTCCTCGAGCAAGTAATAGCCCTGGAACACCGTGGAGGGGCTGACCGCATACGCCAGGCTGGCGACGCGTACCGAGGGTACTTTGGCGCCTGGAGGCAACAGGCCGCTGCGAATTTTCTCGGCAATCGCAGCGGCAAATTTTTCGTAACGTTTCATGGAGGAGACTTCAGTTGGCTTGATCAGAAGCATGGGCGATTCGTACCCCGCTAAACAGATTCACAACAGGTTTATAAATACGGATCAGATAGTCTTTATCTGCGTCAATCCGCCACGCTAGAAGCCAATCTGATCCGTTTTTTTAACGTGTATGTGAATCTGTAACCCGGATCAGCATCGGAGGATAGTGGCCCCATCGAATCTGCCCCGTGCGAGAGGGCAGGCCCTGATGAGGTCCTGACGATGTACCGATACGATGATTATGACCGTGCCCTGGTGCACGAGCGGGTGGCCCAGTTTCGCGATCAGGTGGAACGTTTCCAGGCGGGCGAACTGAGCGAGGAGGAGTTTCTGCCGCTGCGTCTGCAAAACGGTCTGTATATGCAGAAGCACGCCTACATGCTGCGCGTGGCCATCCCTTATGGCACCTTGTCGGCGGAACAGCTGCGCACGCTGGCGCACATCGCCCGGGAATACGACCGCGGCTACGGTCACTTCACTACCCGCCAGAACCTGCAGTACAACTGGATCGAGCTGCACCAGGTGCCGGATATTCTCCAGCACCTGGCCGCGGTGGACATGCATGCCATCCAGACCTCGGGCAACTGCGTGCGCAACATCACCACCGAAGCGTTCGCAGGCGTTGCCGCCGACGAGTTGATGGACCCGCGCCCTCTCGCGGAGATTCTGCGCCAATGGTCGACCATCAACCCTGAGTTTCTGTTCTTGCCGCGCAAGTTCAAGATTGCCATCTGCTCGGCCGAGCAGGATCGCGCGGCAATCATGATGCATGATATCGGGCTGTATCTGTACGCCAATGCCGAGGGCGAGAAACGCCTGCGAGTCATGGTCGGCGGGGGGCTGGGGCGTACACCGATCCTGTCGCAGCAGATCCGCGAGGACCTACCCTGGCAGCACCTGCTGTCGTACGTGGAGGCCATCCTGCGGGTATACAACCGCCATGGTCGGCGTGACAACAAGTACAAGGCGCGCATCAAGATCCTGGTCAAGGCGTTGGGCATCGAGGCGTTCTCGGCCGAGGTGGAGCAAGAGTGGCAACACCTCAAGGACGGTCCTGCGCAGCTGACGGTCGACGAGTACCAGCGTGTTGCCGATGCGTTTGTTGCGCCCACTTACCAGGTGCTGCCGGACGATCATTTGAACTTCGGCAGCCAGTTGATGGCGTTTCCCGATTTCGCCCGCTGGGTATCGCGCAACACCCAAGCCCACAAGGTGCCGGGCTACGTCAGCGTGACATTGTCCACCAAACCCGGTCCTGAAACGCCGCCGGGCGACCTGACGGCCGCGCAGATGGAAGCGGTGGCCGATTGGTCGGAGGTGTTTGGTTTCGGCGAAATCCGCATTGCCCACGAACAGAACCTGATTTTGCCTGACGTGCGCAAGACGGACCTGCTGGCGTTGTGGACCTTGGCCAGTGACCAAGGCCTGGGCGTGGCCAACACGGGCCTGCTGACCGACATCATCGCCTGCCCGGGTGGTGATTTCTGCGCCTTGGCCAACGCCCGCTCGCTGCCCATTACCGCGGCGATCCAGGCGCGTTTCAACGACCTGGACTTCCTGCACGACCTGGGCGATTTCAGCCTCAACATCTCCGGCTGCATGAACGCCTGCGGCCACCACCATATCGGCAACATCGGCATTCTGGGCGTCGATAAGAACGGCCAGGAGTGGTACCAGATCACCCTGGGCGGCGCCCAAGGCAAGGCCGCGTCGTTGGGCAAGGTCATTGGCCCCTCGTTCAGCGCCGAGCAAATTCCGGAGGTGATCGAGCGTGTGGTGCACACCTTCGTTGATTACCGCGAAGTGGACGAACTGTTCATCGACACCTTTGCCCGCATCGGGATCGAGCCGTTCAAGGAACGGGTATATCCGCCTCGCGAGGAGCAACCGGCATGAACAACCTGCTGATACTCGATGGACAGGGCGCGCGTCTGGCAGCCGACGACCCTTGGACCCTGGTGCGTGACCAGGAAGGCGAATTGCCCCAGGGGCCATTGATCCTCCCGCTGTCCCGCTGGAGCGCACGGCAGGATACCAGGCATGGCGTGTGGCTTGGCCCGGATGACGACTTGGAAAGCCTGGAATTGTGGCTTGAAGCGCTGCCGTTGATTGCCCTGGATTTCCCCAGTTTTCGGGATGGCCGCGCCTACAGCCAGGCCTACTTGTTGCGCACACGGCTAGGTTGGGGGGGCGAGTTGCGCGCCATCGGCGATGTGCTGCGTGACCAGCTCAGCCACATGCGCCAGTGCGGCTTCGACAGCTTCGCCGTGCGCGAGGATAAATCCGCCGAAGATGCACTCAAGGGGCTGGCTGGCATGAGCGTTCTGTACAGTCGCTCGGCCATCGAACCCAGACCGCTGTTTCGGCGTCGGTAATCGCAAAACCGCAACTACGACCAAAACCGAAACCGAAACCGAAACCGTAGCCGCTGCCGAAGGCTGCGCGGGCCCTCAGCCGCGCTGAACCTCTCCAGTGTAATCGCCGCGCAGCCTGACGGCAGCGGCTACATCATTTACTTAACTTGAGGTGGCTCATGTTCAACCTGCCGGCGATTGATCTCGCCCGAATGCAGTTTGCATTCACCGTGTCATTCCACATCATCTTTCCGGCCATCACCATTGGCCTGGCGAGTTTCCTTGCCGTGCTCGAAGGCCTGTGGCTCAAGACCCACGATGATACTTACCGCGATCTCTACCATTTCTGGTCGAAGATCTTCGCCGTCAACTTCGGCATGGGCGTGGTCTCGGGCCTGGTCATGGCCTACGAGTTCGGCACCAACTGGAGTGGCTTTTCGCAGTTCGCCGGCTCCGTTACCGGACCCTTGTTGACCTACGAAGTGCTGACCGCCTTCTTCCTGGAGGCGGGCTTCTTGGGGGTCATGCTGTTTGGTTGGAACCGGGTAGGGCGCGGCCTGCACTTTTTCTCGTCGTGCATGGTGGCGTTGGGGACGATCATTTCGACGTTCTGGATTCTGGCTTCCAACAGCTGGATGCAGACGCCCCAGGGCTATGAGATTGTCAACGGCCAAGTGGTGCCCACCGATTGGCTGGCAGTGATCTTCAACCCTTCCTTCCCGTTCCGGTTGATGCACATGGCCACCGCCGCCTTTGTCGCCACGGCGTTCTTCGTCGGCGCCTCCGGGGCCTGGCACCTGCTGCGCGGCCGTGACAACCCGGCAGTGCGGCGCATGCTGTCGATGGCCATGTGGATGGCGTTGATCGTGGCGCCGTTGCAGGCGGTGATCGGCGACATGCACGGGCTTAACACCCTCAAGCATCAGCCAGCGAAAATCGCCGCAATCGAAGGGCATTGGGAAAATACCGATGATAAACCGACGCCGTTGATTCTGTTTGGCATCCCTGACATGCAGGCCGAGAAGACCAGGTTTGCAGTGGAAGTCCCGTACCTGGGTAGCTTGATCCTGACCCACAGCCTGGACAAGCAGATGCCGGCGCTGAAATCCTTCGCGCCTGAAGACCGACCCAACTCCACCATCATCTTCTGGTCGTTCCGCATCATGGCCGGCCTGGGCATGTTGATGATCGTAGTTGGCCTGTGGAGCCTGTGGCTGCGCAAGCGCGGCACGCTATACCAGTGCCGGCCGTTCCTGTACCTGGCGCTGTTCATGGGGCCGTCGGGGTTGATCGCCTTGCTGGCCGGCTGGTTCACCACTGAAGTAGGGCGTCAGCCCTGGGTGGTGTACGGCGTGATGCGCACCAAGGATGCCGTGGCTAACCATAGCGTCGAGCAACTGACTGTGACGCTGGTGCTGTTCGTGCTGGTGTATTTCAGCCTGTTTGGCACCGGCATCGGCTACATGATGCGCCTGGTGCGCAAGGGGCCGCAGCCTCACGTTGACCATGGCGCCCATGGTGGCCCTGGGCAATCCCGCACCCCGGCGCGGCCGCTGTCCGCTGCCGACGAGGAGAATTGAGATGGGTATCGATCTACCGCTGATCTGGGCAATCATCATTATCTTCGGGGTGATGATGTACGTAGTCATGGACGGTTTCGACTTGGGCATCGGGATTCTCTTCCCGTTCGTGCCCGGCGAAAAAGACCGTGACGTGATGATGAACACTGTCGCTCCCGTCTGGGACGGCAATGAAACCTGGCTGGTGCTGGGTGGCGCGGCGCTGTTCGGCGCCTTCCCACTGGCGTATGGGGTGGTATTGTCGGCGTTGTACCTGCCGTTGGTGCTGATGCTGGTGGGGCTGATCTTCCGCGGCGTGGCGTTCGAGTTCCGCTTCAAAGCCACCAAGGCCAAGCAGCACCTGTGGGACAAGGCGTTTATCGGCGGCTCGTTGGTGGCCACCTTCTTCCAGGGCGTGGCCCTGGGTGCGTTCATCGATGGGTTTACGGTGGTCAATCGCAGCTACGCAGGTGGCGCTTTTGACTGGCTCACACCGTTCAGTCTGTTCTGCGGCGCCGGCTTGGTGGTGGCGTATGCCTTGCTGGGGTGCACTTGGTTGATCATGAAAACCGAAGGGCCGTTGCAACGGCAGATGCATTGCCTGGCCCGCCCATTGGCGCTGGTGCTGCTGGCGGTCATTGTGGCGGTGAGCATCTGGACGCCGCTGGCCCATGGCGACATCGCCGCGCGCTGGTTCAGCCTGCCCAACCTGTTCTGGTTCCTGCCGGTACCGGTGCTGGTGGCGGTGGTGCTGGTATGGCTGCTGCGTGCCGTGTCAAAACAAGCACATTACGCACCGTTCCTGCTGACCCTGGCACTGGTGTTTCTGGGCTACAGCGGGCTGGGCATCAGCCTGTGGCCGCACATCATCCCGCCGTCGATCTCCATCGTCGAGGCTTCATCGCCACCGCAGAGTCAAGGCTTCATGTTGGTGGGGGCGCTGTTTATCCTGCCGTTCATCCTGGGGTACACCTTCTGGAGCTACTACGTGTTCCGCGGCAAGGTGCGGGCTGAAGACGGTTATCACTGAGGCTGGAGGTGCATGATGAAAGAGATTGAATCGACAACCGTATGGAGCCGCATGGCCTGGCTGGTGATCATCTACAGTGGTAGCGTGGGAGCGTTGTTCCTGGTAGCGATGGCCTTGAGGCTTTTGATGGCTGGAGCCGGGATGCGGGTTAAGTAACGCCAGCGATTCACCGTTGCGCCAAGGGCTGCGAAGCGATTTCGCAGCCCTTGGCGTTTTTGCAGCAGCAATTATCTTGTGCGCGCTGGATTGCTTCACGAGAAGCGGGTGCTTACTGTGCGATACGGTTGAGCAACTGGGCGACTTCCCAGGGCATGGACAGGAACGGGCAATGGCCAGCATCCAGTTCATGCACGGTGTCGCAGCCAGCACGCTCGATCATCAGGCGTTGCAAGGGCGGAGCAATGGCACGGTCTTGCAGGCAAACGATGTAATCGCGCGGCAGGCGGCCATAGGCCTCGGCGCTCAGGTGTACCGGCGTAGCCAGTGGGGCCAGCGCTTGGGGTTTGAACTGCGGAGCCGCCCAGGCGGCTACTGGCTGGTCAGCATCGTGCAGAAAGGCGACAGGTACTGCGGCGGGGTCGAAACGTGCTGTCAGTTGCTGGTCATCGACTTGCAAGGGGGCAGGGTGCTCGGAGGGGAGCAAGCCGGTTAGGCCCATCAGCGAATCACCGTCAACAGGCAGGAACGCGCAGAGGTAAATCAAGCGCGCGATGTTGCCATGGGCGGTTTCAGCTGCGGCGCTGATGGCCACGCCACCCATGCTGTGACCAACCAGATGCACAGGTCCAGGCGCGTTGAGTACGGCTTGTGAGATGCGCTCAGCGTAACGCTGCAGCGACACTTCCTGCGCAGCGGTTGAGTCGCTGCCGCTGCCGGGCAGTTCCACCACCGTTACCGCGTGGCCGTTCATGCGTAGCCCGGCGGTCACGGTCTCCCAGACCCATGCGCCTTGCCAGGCGCCGTGTACCAGTACGAAATGTGCCATGTCGTTGAAACCTGTTCGGTTGAGTGGGCGCTGGAGCATAGGCCCACCGGCAGCATCGTTACAGGTTCAGGGATGCGAATAAAAAGCGGATCAGAACCGCGCCCGTCCTGGCGGCTGAACGCGGCTCAGGACTCAGGCGACGATGCGCACTGACTTCTTGTGGGTGAACGCCAGGAAGCTGTAGTGGCCATGGTATTCACCCATGCCTGAAGCGCCTACGCCACCAAAGGGCAGGTAAGGGGAGAAGGCATGCAACATCACGCCATTGACTTGCGCGTCACCGCTTTGGACATGGCTGATGATGGGGGCTGCCTGCGCGGTATCACGAGTGAATACGTACAGGGCCAGGGGTTTGGGATGGTGATGGTTGATCAGATCAACGGCAGACTCCAACGATTCAAAGCTGAGGACTGGCAAAATTGGACCGAACAGTTCTTCGGCCATGAGGGCATCGTCCCATTGAACCTCGTCCACCACCGTAGCGCTGAATTGGCGTAGCGATGGGTCGGCCTGCCCACCCACCAGTACCGTGCCTTGGCTATCACCCAGAATCGCTTGCAGTCGCGCGACCTGGCGCTCGGTCACCAATTTGCCCGTGGAGCCGAGGTCAGGAAGCTGATCGCGGATACGCTGTACCAGCTTGGCCAGCAGCGCTTGCTTGACGCTGGCGTGCACATACAGGTAATCCGGTGCGATGCAGGTCTGGCCGCTGTTGATGAACTTGCCGAATAGCACCTGCGCCACCACCAGATCCAGGTCGGCATCGGGCAGCACGATAAGCGGGCACTTGCCCCCCAATTCCAGCACCACCGGTGTCAGGTGTTCGGCGGCGGCTTTCATCACCACCTTGCCGACTGCGGGGCTCCCGGTGAAAAAGATAAAGTCGAAGGCCAGCCCCAACAGGTGGGTGTTTTCCGCACGGCCACCCTGCACCACGGCGACGTACTTGGGCGAGAACGCTTCGGTGATAATCGCTTCCAGTACCAAGGCCGTGCGCGGCGTGGTTTCCGACGGTTTGAGGATGCTGGTGTTACCGCCAACGATCGCGCCAATCAATGGCGTGAGGGTCAGGTTAACCGGGTAGTTGAACGGGCCGATGATGTAGCTGACGCCGAAGGGTTCCTGGGTCACGTAGCATTCGGAGGGCGCGATGATGTCGGGCGTGGGCACTGTCTGGGGCGCAGCCCATTCATCCAGGTGCGCCAGGGCGAAATCAATCTCGTGTACCACCTCGCCGATTTCGGCCAGATCGACATCCTCGCGGGATTTGCCTAGGTCGGCATCGAGGGCCGAGTAGAGGTCTTCCCGATGATTGAGCAGGGCCTGCTTGAGGCGTTGCAATTGCTGTTTGCGAAAGCCAATGTCCAGTGTTTGTCGCGTAGCGAAAAAAGCTTTTTGCTGGGCAAACAACTCATCGATAAAGGTAAAGCTTGGGTCACTCATGGTGAATCCTTGAATTGATTCAATGGTTCGTCGTGACTACACGGCGAATTCAGCGATTTTTTCTTCACGCCAGATGATCCCGGCGCCAGGCAGGTCGGGGATGACTGCGTGACCGTTATCGAAGGTCAACGTCGGCTCTGTGATTGCACCGGCGATATCCAGACTTTCCAGCCAATCGGCGTTCGGCGTGACCGCCAGCAAATGCGCGCTGAATTCCTGGAACAGGTGGCTGGACACGGGCAGGCTGAATTGTTGGGCCAGGGCGCTTGCACGCTGCCAGCCGGTGACGCCGCCGATTTTCATCAGGTCGGGCATAGCCAGGTCGGTGGCGCCTGCGGTGATGGCCTTGAACATCTCTTCAGGGCCAAACCAGTTTTCGCCCATCTGGATCGGTACCTGCAATGCTTCGCGAATGCGTGCATGCCCGGCATAGTCGTGCTGTACGGTCGGCTCCTCGATCCAGGTCACGCCTTCATCCTGAAGGGCCAGCCCGCGGCGAATGGCCTCCGTCACCCCCTGGCTCTGGTTGTAGTCGACCATGATGTCGAAGTCCGGGCCGACGGCGGCTCGCATGCTGCGCACCACGCGCAGGTCTTCGGCCAGGGTGCTGTAGCCGATCTTGGTCTTAACGGCCTTGAACCCGGCATTGGCGGCCTGAACGGCGCGTTCGGTGGCCAGACGTTCGCCGTCCAGGCTGTGGCTGTCGTAACTCTTGATCGGCCGCAGGCTGCCGCCCAGGTACCGGGCCAGGGGCAAGCCTTGGCTTTTGGCCAGCGCGTCCCACGCGGCCATGTCCAGCCCTGCGGCGGCCATGCGCACCAGGCCGGTGAAACCGAGCAGGCAGAAGCGCTTGCTCAGGGCTTGCTCGATGTCATGAGGCGCCAGCGGCTGGCCAACGACCAGTGCCGCCAGTTCATCCAGCAGGTGCTTGAGCGGCTTGAGCGCGACCGGGGTGTAGGCGAATACGTAGGCGTGGCCGGTGACCCCGGCGTCGGTGCTCAGGTCCAGCAGCACCAGGGGCGCGGTGGCCACGGTGCCCACGGCGGTGTGGATAGGGTAGGTGAGGGGAACGTTGACGGCACGGGTCTTCAGGCCGGTGATCAGCGGGGCAGTCATGATTTACCTTCTGGCGAGTTCAAGGGGGTGAACGGTGGCGCTTGCTGGCGCTGCCTGGGCGGCTGTCGGCAGGTTCAGGTAGGCGGGTGATAGCTCACGCACTGACGGGCAGCCAATCTGCGCCAGCGTGCGATCGATGTCTTCCTTGAGCAGACGCAGTACGTCGTCGGCGCCGGCCTGGCCACGGGCGGCTAGGCCGTACAGGGTGGCGCGCCCCAGCAGCACGGCGTCGGCACCCAGGCACAGGGCCTTGACGATGTCGGCACCGCGGCGGAAGCCGCTGTCTATCAGGGTGGGGGCATCGACGGCTTGAACCGTGTCGGCCAGCACCTCCAGCGGGGCGATGGCCCCGTCCAGTTGGCGGCCACCGTGGTTGGAGAGAATCACCCCATCTACGCCTTCGGCAATACAGCGCGCAGCGTCGCCGGCGTCCAGCAGTCCTTTGACCAGCAGGGTGTGGGGCCACTTGTCACGCAGCCAGCGCAGCGCTTGCCAATCGAAGCTGGCGTCCATCTGGCGGCTCATCAGTGCGGCCTGGACTTCCAGGTTGGACGCATCGCTGCTGGCGAAGTTGGCCAGTTGCGGCATGCCGTGACGCACCAGGTCCAACGACCAGCGCGGGTGCAGGCAGCCGTCGAGCATCACCCGGGGCGTGTAGCTCATGGGCATCTTGAAGGCATTGCGCAGATCACGCTCACGGTAGCCGTTGACACCCACATCGGTGGTCAACACCAGGGTGGTGTAGCCCGCCGCCAAGGCGCGCTCAACCATTTGCTCGGCCAGGGTGCGATGCACCACGTACAGCTGGAACCACAGCTCGCCATCGCACTGACTGGCCACATCTTCGATGGACAGATTGGACGCGGTGGAAAGCACGAACGGAATGCCGGCACGCGTGGCGGCGCGAGCCAGTGCCAGGTCGCCTTTGGGCCACAGCGAGCCATTGAGACCGGTCGGTCCAATCAACAGCGGCATTGAGTACTGCACGCCGAACAGTGACGTGGTCTGGCTGCGCTGGCTGACGTTTACCAGGCGTTTTGGCTTGAACCGCACGCTGTCAAATACGCTGCGGTTGTGCGCCAGGCCTTTCTCGTCCTCGGCGCCGCCTTCCAGGTAATCGAAGACCATTTTCGGCAACCGGCGCCGAGCCAATTCCCGATAGTCCGCGACATTCAGGGGGGAACGTTTACTCATCACTCGGTTCCTCAGCCCAAGGGGCCCAGCGTGCTTACCTCGATAAGGAACGGTGCGTTGCTGGCCAGCGCCTGGTGCAGCGCACCTTCCAACTGCGCGCGGTCCTCGACCTTGGCAGAGGCCATGCCGTAGCCCTTGGCCACCGAGCAAAAGTCGATGCCGGGCACGTCCAGCCCTGGCACGTTTTCGACCTGCAGCACGCCGGCAAACCAGCGTAGGGCGCCATAGGTGCCATTGTTCATGATGATGAAGATGGTCGGGATGTTGTACTGCACGGCTGTCCACAGCGTGGTAATGCTGTAGTTGGCCGAGCCGTCGCCGATCACCGCGATCACCTGGCGCTCAGGCTTGGCCAGTTGTACGCCCACTGCAGCGGGCATGGCGAAGCCCAGTCCACCGGCGGCGGCGAAGTAGTAGCTACCTTGGTGTTGCATGCCTAGGCGCTGCCACATTAGCGCCGTGGTGGAGGTGGATTCATTGAGGTAGATAGCGTCCTTGGGGGCGATCTCATCCAGGGTGTCGAACACCACTTCCGGGCGCAGCGGGCCGAGCCCCTGGGCCACCGGCTGGGGTGCGGGCAAGGCCTTGAGGGCCGGGCGGTCAGACTCCGGCACACGCTCGGCCAGGGTGGCGGCAATCAGGCCGACGTCGCCTACAAAGGCATCGCCCATAGGCGCCCGCGCAGCTTCCAGTGGGTCGCAAGTAACGGCAATCAGCCGGGTGCCGGCGGCCAGGTATTGGCCTGGGTCATATTGGTGGTAGCGGAACACCGGTGCACCCAGCACCAGCACCAGATCATGGCCTTCCAGCAGCTTGCCGATGGCGGCGATACCGGCCGGCAGCAGGCCGCGGAAATTGGCATGGCGCGTCGGGAATGGGCAACGCGGCGCCGAGGGTGCCACCCACACGGGCGCGCGCAGGCGCTCAGCCAAGGTCACGCAATGCTGGTTGGCTTCAGCCGCGTCGACATCCGGGCCCAGCACCAGCACGGGGTTGCGGGCGCCGGCCAGTTGCTCCACAAGGTGGGTCAGCAGCGCCTCGCTCAGCCCTCCGGCACTGATCACCCGGCGTTTGAGTAAGTGGCTGCTCTGGGGATCGGCTTCCTTGGCCCAGTCATCGTAGGGCACTGACAGATACACCGGTCCGCGTGGCGCCATCGATGCCATGTGGATGGCCCGGCTCATGGCATGAGGCACTTCCTGGGCGCTGGCCGGTTCATAGCTCCACTTGACCAGTGGCCGCGGCAGGTTGACGGCGTCGACGTTGGTCAGCAGCGCTTCCACGCCGACCATGGCGCGGGTCTGTTGCCCGGCCGTGATGATCAACGGGGAGTGGGAGTTCCAGGCATTGCTCAGCGCCCCCATGGCGTTGCCGGTGCCGGCGGCGGAGTGCAGGTTGACGAATCCCGGGGTGCCGGAGGCTTGGGCGTAGCCGTCGGCAATGCCCACTACCACGCCTTCATGCAGGCCCAACACGTAGCGGAAGTCGGCGGGGAAGTCCTTGAGGAACGGCAGCTCGTTGGAGCCGGGGTTGCCGAAGACGGTGGTAATGCCCTGCTCACGCAGCAGGTCGTAGGTGGTGGCGTGTACGGTACTCATTGCAGTTAATCTCATTCAAGACTTCGGCCTTCACGGTAAAACTCGAAGCTGAATAGATCAAATAGATGGTATTTCTATTAACTATAAACTCCATCTATTTTGTCGTGGCGTTTGCCCTAAAGGTCACGAAGGGTTTCCTTCAACAACCCGCAAAACCAGCGTTGCGCCAAGATGTCGCTGTCATGATCGTTCCACTGCAGGCTGATCTCGATGGCGGGTACCGGAAAGGGCAGTTCTACGACCTTGGTCGCACTGCGCGTGGCGAACATGCGCGCCACGCGAGCGGGCAGCGTCACCAGCAGGTCGCTGCCTGACACCACTTCGGGCAGCACGCTGAAATGCGGTACTCGCAGCCGCACCTTGCGTTCCAGTCCCGCCTCGCGCAAGCGGTCTTCCACCACGTGGTGTCCGGTGATCGCCGACACCACGACATGGTGTTCTTCCAGGTATTGCTCCATGGTCATGGTGTCGCCAATGCGTGGATGTTCGGCACTGACCAGGCACACATAACGCTCCTCGAACATTCTGTCGCAGTTGGCGTCCAGGGGCAGTTCGCTGCGGTTGCAGATAGCGGCGTCGATCTTGCCGGTTTTCAGCCATTCGCCCAGTTTATCGATGTCCAGCTGAATGACTTCCAGTTCGGCCTGGGGCGCCTGCTGCTGCAGCGCACGCAGGATATAGGGCAGAAAAAACAGCTCGCCCAGGTCTGACAACGCCAGGCGGAAACCGCGCGTGGACACGCGGGGGTCGAAATGACTGGTCTGGGCGATGGCGCGCTCGATCTCCGACAGCGAATAACGAAATTTGGCGTAAAGCTGCGTGGCCAGGAATGTCGGCTGCATACCATCGCGGCTGCGTTTGAACAGCGGGTCGTTGAGCAGGTCGCGCAGGCGCGCCAAGGCATAGCTGACCGATGGTTGGGTGACATGTAGGCGTTCGGCAGCGCCGCTGACACTGCCCGTTTCGAAAATGGTGACGAAGACGCGAACGAGATTGAGGTCGATCATGATCGGTGAATATAGTCCAGTCTTATAGTTGATTCGAAAATCTATCTATTTGATCTATCCGAAGTCAATCCATATCGTCACTCCACGGGAACCTCGTGCTTCGCGAGGACCGCCACGGCGGGCGCCTGCGTGTACCGCCCCGGTTAAACAATAATAAGAGTGACCACCATGCCTTCGATCAATGCGTCCGAGGTCGTGAACAGTGCACGACTCAATGGTTTCCACTACCTGCTGGTAGCCTGGTGTTCCTTCATCATGATGTTCGATGGCTACGACCTGGTCATCTACGGGTCAGTGCTGCCCCATCTCATGACCCAGTGGTCGCTGACGGCGGGGGAGGCCGGGTTGCTGGGTTCCAGTTCCATGGTCGGCATGATGTTTGGCGCGCTCAGCCTCGGCACCCAGGCTGACCGCTTTGGCCGCCGCCGCATCATTCTGTTCTGCGTGGCGCTGTTCAGCGTGGCGGCCCTGGCCAACGCCCTGGCCAGCGGCCCCATCAGCTTTTCACTGTGCCGATTTCTGACCGGGGCTGGCCTGGGTGGTGTCGTGCCTAATCTGGTGACGCTGCTCAAGGAGATGTCGCCCGGCCATTGCCGTAATCGACTGATCAACCTGATGCTGAGCTTCTTCGCCGTGGGCGGGTTGCTGTCTGGTGTGGCGGGCATATACCTGATTCCCGCTTTCGGCTGGCCGGCACCGTTCTACTTGGCCGGCCTTTCGTTGCTGGCGCTGCCACTGTTGTACAAAACGTTGCCTGAGTCTGTGGCTTACCTGCTGCACCGTGATCAACAGGTGCAGGTTGCCGCGTTGTTGCGACGTGTCAACCCGGCCCATGCGCCCACCGGGGAGGTCAGCTACAGGCTCGAGGCTTCGGCAGATGCACGCGCTACCTCGATGAGCGCCCTGTTCGGCCAGGGCCGGGCGTTGAGCACATTGATGCTGTGGCTGGCGTTCGGGCTGTGCATGCTGATGGTCTATGGGCTCAACACCTGGTTGCCGAAGTTGATGAGCAACGGCGGGTACCCCTTGGGGTCGAGCATCGTGTTCCTGGTGGTGATGAACCTGGGGTCGCTGATCGGCACTTTGGTCAGTGGGGTTATTGCCGATCGCTGGGGCTGCAGGAAAACCCTGGTGCTGTGCTTTGCCTTGGCGGCGTTGTCGATCTCGTTACTGGGACTGCGCCCGGACGCCGCGTTGCTCTACGGGTTGCTGCTGGTGGCGGGTGGCTCCACCGTGGGCTGCCTGTCGGTGGTGCACACCCTGGCGGCTGACCTGTACCCGGTCCAGGTCCGCGCCACGGGCGTCAGCATGGCGGCGGCTATCGGACGCTGCGGGGCAGTGGCGGGTCCGTTGCTGGGTGGGCTGCTGGTGAGTTTGAGCCTGCCTTTCGAACAGAATTTTCTGATGTTCGCCATCCCTGGCGTGCTGGCGGTATTCGCCGTTTTACTGGTGACGCGCCAGCGCAACTCGAACGCTCAACCGCTGCCCCAACGCAGCCTTTAATTCTGCGAAAAACCGGTTGCCGCGCAGACGCGGCAGCCGGCATGCCTGTGCACTGAAAACAACAAGATCTTGACCGGGGTAAAGCATGAATTCGTCCATCCGCCTCAGCGCCTTGGGCGCTGTGTTGTCGCTGTCGGTGATGCCTTGTGCGCGTGCCGACTTTTTCCAGGACAGCCAACTGACCCTAGGCCTGCGCAACTTTTACGTGGATCGCGACTTCAAGCAACGCAACGCGCCGCTGTCCAGGGTGGGCAGCTGGAGTCAGGGTTTCGACCTGATCTACCGGTCGGGGTATACCGACGGGCCGGTCCAACTTGGCCTGGATACGTATAGCCAATTCGCCTATCGCCTGGATGGTGGCGGCGGGCGCGGCCCGGACACTGTCCTGCCTTATGACAACGGGAGGAGGGAGCCGATACGTGATTACGGACGCTCAGGGCTGACGGCCAAGTTCAAGGTATCGAAAATCGAACTGCGTATCGGCGAACAACGTCCGACGTTGCCGGTGGCCTACATCGATGACTCAAGGCAATTGATCACCACCTATCAGGGGGCGACGCTGGAGTCCCGGGAGTGGGACAACCTGACCCTCAACGCCGGCCGGTTCTGGACCATTGCCACGCGTGAATCATCCAGCACTGAAAACATCTATCTGTTCAACCACAGCCCGACGCAGCGCAGTGATGGGTTGGATTTTGTCGGCGCACGCTATGCGTTCACGCCCACATTCAGTGGCACTTACTACTACGGCCAGTTGGACGATATTTACCGCCAGCATTACCTCGCATTGGCGCAAACCCTGGACCTTGGCAATGACTACAGCCTCAAGAATGACATCCGCTATTACCACAACAGCGATCAGGGGCAGGCGCTGTCCGGCCGCCTGGACAACCGTTCGTTGGGCGTGATGACGGCGTTACGCAAAGGCCCCAGCACCTTCACCCTGGGTTACCAGCGCATGTATGGAGAGGATGCTTTTCCACTGCTCAATGGCTACGCGCCGCAACCCTACCTGGTGAACTGGTCGGTGCTGGGCTTCTACAAGGCCGGGGAGCGGTCATGGCAGGCGCGTTATGACCATGACTTTGCCGCTTTGGGGCTTCCGGGACTGAAAATGATGGTGCGTTACCTGCGTGGCACCGATATCGACCGTGGGGCGGATCTTGCGGATAACGTCGAAAGCGAGCGCAACCTTACCGTCAGTTACGTCATCCAAAGCGGTCCGTTACAGGGGGTCGCTCTGGAAATGCGCCACATCGAAACACAGGCGCGCTATGGCGCCCAGTTTGACGAGAATCGCCTGATCGCCATCTACACCTGGAAGCTGCTGTAGGACGCCTCGATACCCCACGGGTATGGTGGTAGACCTTGGCAATATTGGCGAGATGGGTCGTTGCGAGTAATGATGGGCACACGTCCGGCAGTGAACACTGCCGGTCAACTATAAAAACAATTCGAGTGATGATGTCATGCACACGCCTTTGCTAGGCCAGCGCAGCGAAGTGTTCAACCAGGCCGACCCCCACGTGGTGTCGCTTTACGTCAACCAGCATGTGGGCAGCCATTGCATCCAACTGCCCAAAGCCAGCCGCCCGCTGGCCCACCTGAGCCATCGCACCTTCGCCGAACTCGACCTGTGCCGTATCACCTACGGCGCACCGGTGCGGGTGGTGTCACCCGCCCTGGAACGCTGCTTTCACCTGCAGGTGTTATTGGCCGGTCATTGCCTGTGGCGCCGAGGGCGGGAGGAGCACTTTCTGGCACCGGGCGAATTGCTGTTGATCAATCCCGACGAGCCGGTGGACCTGACCTATTCAGCCGATTGCGAGAAGTTTATCGTCAAGATCCCAGTACGCCTGCTGACGGACCTGTGCGAGCAACAACGTTGGACGGTGCCAAGCCCAGGCGTACGGTTTCTGCAGAATCGCTACCGCCTCGACGATGTGCAAGGCCTGGTGAGCCTACTGTGCATGATCTGCCATGAGGCCGAAGAGTTTGAGCCGCAACCCGTGGTGCAGGCCCACTACACGCAAATCATCGCCAGCAAGCTGCTGTGCCTGATAAAAACCAATGTCCAGCAGACGCAACAAGCGGCACCAACGCTTAACTTTCAACGCGTGGCGGAGTACATCGAACGGCACTTGCGGCAGGCATTGGACACCGACACCCTGGCCAGCCTGGTCAACGTCAGCCCACGCACGCTGTATGGCCTGTTTGAACGCAATGCACAGGCAAGCCCCGCCGATTACATCCGCCAGCGTCGCCTGGCCAGGGTTCATGCCTGCCTGAGCGATCCTCAATGCACGGTGCGCAGCCTGTCCGAACTGGCCATGGACTATGGCTTCATGCACTTGGGGCGTTTCTCCGACCAGTACCGCAAGCAATTTGGCCAACTGCCCTCCGAAACCCTGCGCCAGCGCCGCTGCGACGTTGCGAAAAACGGATAGTGGTCTGCGAGAATCGGCTATCGACAACATCCACCCATTCGTACGCTGGAGGTGCCTGAACAATAACAATGGAGGCCCTGGCCATGACCCTGGGAATCGATTACCTGAATGCCTTGCTGCAAGAAGACCGTGAGCAGGGCATCTACCGCTGCAAGCGCGAAATGTTCACCGACCCGCGGCTGTTTGACCTGGAGATGAAGCACATCTTCGAAGGCAACTGGCTGTACCTGGCTCACGAAAGCCAGATCCCCAACGTCAACGACTTCTACACCACGCAGATGGGTCGCCAACCCATCTTCATCGCCCGCAACAAGGCCGGCGAGCTGAACGCCTTCCTCAACGCCTGCAGCCACCGTGGCGCCATGCTGTGCCGGCACAAGACCGGCAATCGCAGCTCCTACACCTGCCCGTTCCACGGCTGGACCTTCAACAACTCCGGCAAGCTGCTGAAAGTGAAGGACCCTAAGGAAGCCGGTTACCCCTCAAGCTTCAATTGCGAAGGCTCCCATGACCTGACCAAGGTCGCGCGCTTCGAGTCCTACCGCGGCTTCCTGTTTGGTTCCCTGGACCCGGATGTACCGTCGCTTGTGGAACACCTGGGCGAATCCGCCAAGATCATCGACATGATCGTCGACCAGTCCCCCGAAGGCCTGGAGGTGCTGCGTGGCTCCAGCAGCTACGTCTACGAAGGCAACTGGAAGCTGACCGCCGAGAACGGCGCCGACGGCTACCATGTCAGCGCCGTGCACTGGAACTACGCCGCTACCCAGCAACAACGCCAGCAGCGCGAGGCCGAAGCGGCCGCCAAGACCATGAGTGCCGGTGGTTGGGCCAAGCAGGGCGGCGGTTTCTACTCATTCGACAAGGGCCATATGCTGCTGTGGACCCGCTGGTCTAATCCCGAAGATCGTCCGCTGTACGAGCGTCGTGACGAGCTGGCGCAGCACTTTGGCAGCGCCCGTGCCGACTGGATGATCCAGAACTCGCGCAACCTGTGCCTGTACCCCAACGTCTACCTGATGGACCAGTTCAGCTCGCAGATACGCATTGCCCGACCCATCGACGTCAACCGCACCGAGATCACCATCTACTGCATCGCGCCCAAGGGCGAGAGCGATGCCGCCCGTGCCCAGCGCATTCGTCAATACGAGGACTTCTTCAACGTCAGCGGCATGGCCACCCCCGATGACCTGGAAGAATTCCGCTCTTGCCAGATGGGCTACCAGGGCAGCACTACCGCCTGGAACGACATGTCCCGTGGCGCCGAGCATTGGGTGGAGGGCGCCGACCAGGCCGCCCAGGAGATTGACCTGCACCCGCTACTCAGCGGTGTACGTACCGAAGACGAAGGCCTGTTCGTGATGCAGCACAAGTTCTGGCAGGAAACCATGATCAAGGCCCTGCAGGCCGAGAATGCCAAGCGCATCGACGTGGAGGTGGTGCAATGACGATCGCCTACGAGACGGTACGCGACTTTCTGTTCCGCGAAGCCCGCTACCTGGACGACAAGGACTGGGATAACTGGCTGGAACTGTACGCGCCGGACGCCAGCTTCTGGATGCCTAGCTGGGACGATAACGACGAACTGACCGAGGACCCGCAGCGCGAGATCTCCTTGATCTGGTACGGCCGCCGTGACGGTTTGGAAGACCGCATTTTCCGCATCAAGACCGAACGATCCAGCGCCAGCGTGCCCGACACCCGCACCTCGCACAACCTGAGCAACATCGAGCTGCTGGAACAGGCTGATGGTGTCGCCAAGGTGCGTTTCAACTGGCACACCCTGAGCTTTCGCTACAAGACGGTCGACAGTTACTTCGGCACCAGCTTCTACACCCTCGATACCCGTGGCGAGCAGCCATTGATCAAGGCCAAGAAGGTGGTGCTGAAGAACGACTACGTGCGCCAGCTGATCGACATCTACCACATCTGAGGCGGCCATCATGACTTACAAGATCGCACTGAATTTCGAAGATGGCGTCACCCGTTTCATCGACAGCAGCGCCACCGAGACCGTGGCCGACGCCGCCTACCGCCAGGGCATCAACATCCCCCTGGACTGCCGCGATGGCGCCTGCGGCACCTGCAAATGCTTCGCCGAGGCGGGCAAGTACGACCTGGGCGAGGAATACATTGAAGATGCCCTGACCGAGGAGGAAGCGGCCCAAGGCTTTGTGTTGACCTGCCAGATGCGCGCGCAAAGCGACTGCGTGGTGCGCGTGCCGACGTCTTCGGACGTGTGCAAGACCAAGCAGGCGAAGTACGAGGCCACCATCAGCGCCGTGGAGCAATTGTCCGACAGCACCATCGCCCTGAAAATCAAGGGCGATGCTCTGAGCCAGTTGGCCTTCCTGCCGGGCCAGTACGTGAACCTGCAAGTGCCGGGCAGCGAGCATACCCGGGCGTACTCCTTCAGTTCGTTGCAACGCGATGGCGAGGTGAGCTTCCTGATTCGCAATGTGCCTGGCGGCTTGATGAGCAGCTTCCTGACCAGTCTGGCCAAGGCCGGGGACAGCATGACGCTGGCAGGCCCGTTGGGCAGCTTTTACCTGCGCGATATACGCCGACCGCTGTTATTGCTGGCCGGTGGCACAGGCTTGGCGCCAGTCACCGCTATGCTTGAACGTATCGCCGAGCAGGGCAGCGAGTACCCTGTGCACTTGATCTATGGCGTGACCCACGACATTGACCTGGTGGAAACCGCGCGGCTGGAGGCCTTGGCGGCGCGCATTCCGAACTTCACCTTCAGCGCCTGCGTGGCCAGCCCGGACAGCAGTCACCCGCGCAAGGGCTACGTGACCCAGCACATCGAGCCAGGGCACCTCAATGAGGGTGATGTCGACGTCTACCTGTGCGGCCCGCCGCCGATGGTGGAGGCGGTGAGCGCTTACCTGCGCGACCAGGCCATCGTGCCCGCCAACTTCTACTTCGAAAAATTCGCCGCCGCCTGATACCCATCACCGTAGCCGCTGCCGAAGGCTGCGCTGGCCCTGAGCCCCACTGGAGATATTCAGGGTTCACACAGGCCAGCGCAGCCTGGCGGCAGCGGCTACAGAGGACACCTCATGAATCGATTCGAGAACAAAATCGCCCTGGTCACCGGCGCCGCCCAAGGCATCGGCCTGCGTGTGGCCCAACGCCTGGCGGGCGAAGGCGCGCGCCTGGTGCTGGTGGACCGCTCCGAGCTGGTCTACGAGCTTGAACACCTGCCTAACAAGCCACTGGTGCTCACTGCCGATCTTGAACAACATGAAGAATGCGCCCGCGTCGTCGCCGCAGCGCTCAAGCACTTCGGCCGTCTGGACATTCTGATCAACAACGTCGGGGGCACGATCTGGGCCAAGCCCTTCGAACACTACGAGCCGCAGCAGATCGAAGCCGAAGTGCGCCGCTCGTTGTTCCCCACCCTGTGGTGCTGCCATGCCGCGTTGCCGGTCATGCTGGAGCAGGGCGCAGGGGCAATCGTCAACGTCTCGTCCATCGCCACGCGTAGCCTCAACCGCGTGCCCTACGGCGCGGCCAAGGGTGGTGTCAATGCGCTCACCGCGTGCCTGGCCTTTGAAACTGCCGGGCGTGGCGTGCGCGTCAATGCTACCGCCCCAGGCGGCACCGAAGCACCTCCACGGCGCATCCCGCGCAACAGCGCCGAGCAAACTGAACAGGAAAAAGTCTGGTACCAGCAGATCGTCGACCAGACCCTAGATAGCAGCCTGATGCACCGGTACGGCACGGTGGACGAGCAGGTGGGGGCGATCCTGTTCCTGGCCTCGGACGAAGCTTCCTACATTACTGGCGTGACCTTGCCGGTAGGTGGAGGTGACCTAGGGTGAGCAAAGCCCAGTGGCTGGATTGAAGGATTCGTAACCCATAACAACAGGTATAAATGACCATGACCGTGAAAATTTCCCATACGCCTGAGCTGCAGGCATTTTTCCAGCAAGTCAGCGGCGCTGGCAGCAGTCAGGGCAGCCCCAGGGCCAAGCAGATCCTGCTGCGTCTGGTCAGCGAACTGGCACGCGTACTGGAAGATCTGGAGGTGACTGACGACGAGTTGTGGGGGGCGGTTGACTACGTGAATCGTCTGGGTGCCAGTAACGAAGCCGGCCTGTTGGTGGCGGGGCTGGGCATCGAGCACTTCCTGGATTTGCTGCATGACGCGCGGGACGCCCGCCAGGGCAACACGGGTGGCACGCCGCGCACCATCGAAGGTCCGCTGTACGTGGCGGGCTCCCCGTTGAGCCAGGGCGAGGCGCGGATGGATGATGGCAGCGAGGAGGGTGTCGCCACGCCGCTGTTTATCCGCGGTGTGGTGCGTGACATTGAAGGCAAGCCCGTTGCCGGTGCTTTGGTTGACCTGTGGCATGCCAACACTCAAGGTACTTACTCCTACTTTGATTCCAGCCAATCGGATTACAACCTGCGCCGCCGCATTGTCACCGATGCGCAAGGACGATACCGCGCGCGGTCCATCGTGCCGTCCGGTTATGGCTGCAACCCGGCAGGGCCTACACAGGAATGCCTGGACCTGTTGGGGCGTCATGGTCAGCGACCTGCACACATCCACTATTTCATTTCCGCAGCCGGCTATCGCCACCTGACCACCCAGATCAATCTGTCCGGGGAAAAGTACCTGTGGGATGACTTTGCGTTTGCCACCCGCGATGGCCTTGTGGGCCAGGTTGTGTTCAGTGAAGCGGGTGCCGCCGAACAGGCGGCCGGGGTGAGCGGTCGGTTTGCCGAGCTTGAGTTTGACTTCCAGTTGCAGCCTGCGGCTGTGCCGGCTGAGCAGCAGCGCAGCAATCGCCCGCGGGCCCTGCAGAGCGCGTGAACTTCATGCTGCGCCCGCAGCGACTATGAAGCGCAGGAAACAACCGGTGTAGTCGCGCAAGCGGTTACACCGGTTCACGTTTAACGACAGTCGTACGATGCGCCCGCGTTAACGTTGCCGCCCTTGTAGTGCAACATGCTCGGGAACTTGCAAAGTGGGTGCTCCACGGTCTTGTCCGTGTTGGCCAGCATGACCCGCCCTGGCGGTTGCTGGTGCTCTACCCAACTGACCAATTGCTGGTACAGCTGCCCTTTCACCGGCAACGGAGGCGCAGCCGCCGGGCTCACGCCGGGGATGCCGTCCGCCGAGCCGACCCTCATCAGTTTTAGTGCTGGATGGCCGCAGCCGGCGTGCTCCGTGAGTGCCAGCGTCGAACGCTGGCCTGGCAGGCGCGCTCGCCGGCTTCAAGTAGGCTGTGAGCGCAAGATGGGCAGCGGTTTTCGCAACAACAGGCCCACGGCAACGCTCGACAGCAGCGCTGCCAGCCCGGCCGCCACCAGCACGCTATGAAAAGCACTGCGAAAGGCCAGCGGCGCCCACTCTGCAACGTGCGCCGACACCGACGCGGGCAACCGTGCCAGTACTGAGGGCAAGTCACCGGCGGCCACTCGGGTAGCCACCTCAGCCACGGGTAGTGACGCGGGCAGCAGGCCTTGGAGGGCCATCGTCAAGGCCTGGTGCAACTGACTCGACAGCAAGGCGCCGTAGGCACCAAACGCCAGCAAAATTGAACTGAACCGCATGGTCGTGCTCATGCCCGAACCCATGCCGACACGGTCGCGCGGTATGCACATCATGATGTTTTTCTGCGAGTCGCCGTTGAGCAGCCCGGCACCGGCACCGGTCACGACCATGGCTAGGGCGAAGGCTTCGTAACGGCCGCTGGCCGTGGCCCAGGCACACAGCAGGTTGCCGGTGCCGACCAGGCCCAGGCCTATGGCCGTCATGGTGGCCGGCGAGTAGTGCGGTGCCAGGCGGGCACCGATGCGTGGGCACACCAGCATGGCCAGGGCAAAGGGCAGCATGCCCAGGCCCGAGGCGATGGTGGAAAACCCCAGGCCATTCTGCAGGTAGAAAGGCAGCAGCGTCATCATCACCTGCGCGGTGCCGGCGTAGGCGAACATACCCAGCAATGCCCCAATGAAGCGGGGATGGCGAAACAGTTGCAGATCGACCATGGGCCGGCGCTGCACCTTTTCCACCCAGACAAACCCGCCCAACATGGCCGCGCCGGCGGCCAGGCGTAGTAATGTCGACGGGTTTTCCCAACCGATGCGGTTGGCTTCAATCAGGCCCCACACCAGCAGGACCAGGCTAGTGCTGAAGGTCAGGCTGCCCCAAGGGTCCAGCCGCGCTGCCTGGCTGTCCGCAGACTCGTCGATGACCCGGATGACGGCCCACATCAAGGCAAGGCCGATGGGCAGGTTGAGCAGGAAAATCCAGCGCCAGCCTACCGTGGCGGTGATGACACCACCTGTGACGGGCGCCAAGGTGATCACCACGCCCATGCAAGCACCCCAGAATGCCCAGGCCTTGGCGCGTTGTTGATCATCGTGAAAGGCATGGCCAATGCACGCCAGTGCGGAAGTCAGCAGCATGGCGGCCCCAACGCCTTTCACGGCGCGGGCTAAGTCCAGCATCAGGCTGGTGGGGGCCAGGCCGCAGCCCAGGGACGCCAAGATGAACAGCGCCAGACCACCCAGCAACAGGCGCTTGCGGCCAAAGCGGTCGGCCAGGCTGCCGGCCGGCAACAGCAATGACGCGAAGCTGAGCATATAGGCGCTCACTACCCACTCGATGTCAGCCAAGCCTGCGCCTAGGTCACGGGCGATACTGGGCAAGCTGACGGCGACAATGTTGGTGTCGAGAATGATCAGAGAGCAGGCCGCAGAGGCCACCAAAAGGGTCTGCCGCGGATGTGTCACGGAAGCAGGAACTGACATGATGAAGCACTCAAAGGTAACGTATTGCCAGCTTAATACGGGCTTGCCAAGGTATTATTAGCCGACAATGGTTGGTTAATTGCCTAAAAGGTAATCTAGTATGGAGCTTCGGCATTTTCGCTATTTTCTGGCGGTGGCCCGCTTTGGCAGTTTCAGCCTGGCCGCCAGTCAGTTGGGCATCGCGCCACCCACCTTAACTCGGCAGATTCAGGACATGGAGGCCCAGTTGGGGGCGCGGCTATTCGCTCGACAAGCGCGCAAGGTCAGCCTAACCCAGGCCGGTGAGGTGCTGCAGGTGCAAGCGGCGTTGGCGGTTCGGCAGTTCGAGCAAGCGCAGCAGCACGCAAGGCAGGCAGCACGTGGGGAGACCGGCAGCATCGAAATAGGTTATGTGGCCTCAGCGGTGTACTCGGGTGTGCTGCAGCATCAATTGCAGGGTTTTACCGAGCTTTACCCCGAGGTCCTGCTCAATGTCCGTGAGCGCCCCATGGCGTCATTACCCGAGCAGGTAGCTCAAGGCCGGCTAGACATAGGTATCGTTCGTGCGCCCCTTGCCCTTCCCGACGGCGTCGAGTCAATAAATCTGCCCCCCGAAGGGTTTGTATTGGCGCTGCCGGACCATTCGCCGCTGTGCCGTTTTGCCACTGTGAGTGGGGCGCAGTTGGTGCAGGCGACGTTTATCCTGCCAGAGCAAATCAATGGCACGCTGCAGTTGGCCGCCCAAGCCGGGTTTGCGCCGCGGCTGGGGCCGCAGCCCGGTAGCTTGGTAGCGGTGTTGGCATTGGTTTCCCTGGGGCAGGGCGTTGCCGTAGTGCCCGAGTCGTTGGTGGGGCGCGTGGCATTGCCTGGCGTGGTATACAGGCCATTCAAGGACACGACTGCAATCTCCTGGCTCGCGGTGCTCCACAGACGCTTCGAGCGGGCGGCAGCGGTGCAGCACTATATCGAATACGTGAGTGCAAAGGCCGTCTGAGCGGGTCAGTCTTGCACCACAGCAGTCAGGGTGTGCTTGATCCATTCGTACAGGTTGAGCCCATCGGCCGACAGTTCGCCTGCAGACCGACGGCACAGGTAATAGGCGCGGCCATCGTCCACCTCGCGCTCGGACAAACGCACCAGCGACCCATCGGCCACCCGGTCCGCTACCAGCGGGGCGCGCAACAGCGCACACCCCAACCCCGTCAATGTGGCCGTCAACGCCAGTTGCCCATCTTCGAACAGCAACCCGTTCAACGCGCCAGCGTGCTTGAGTTCGGCCGCCTGAAACCACTGACCCCAGGTGCCGCGTTCCTCGTCATGCAGCAGGGGCAGGTCGATCCACGCCTGGTCATGGGTGAAGGGTCCGTGCTGCGCATGAAACGCCCGGCTGCAATAGGGGCTGACGGCGCCGCTGAGCAGCACCTCGCTGTGATACCCCGGCCAGTGCCCGGTACCGAACCGGATGGAGATGTCCGCTGCATCACTGGGGTAACTGCGGTGGTTGGCGTAAGTCACGTTGATGTCCAACCCCGGGTTGTCCGCCAGGAAGCTGCCCAGCCGTGGAATGAACAGGTTGAAACCGAACATGGGAATCAGACTGATGGTGACCTGGCGCGTGGCCGACTTTTCCAACACGTGCTCGGTGGCGCTGCGCAATACCGCGAAGGCTGAGCGGATAGCGCGGTAGTACTCGCGGCCTTCTTCGGTGAGCACCAGGTTGCGGCCCTGGCGCAGGGTCAGCGGTTGTTGCAGGAAGGTTTCCAGCAAGCGCAACTGATGGCTGACCGCCGAGGCGGAGATGTCCAGCTCGCGTGCGGCGGCGTTGACGCCGCCGTGCCGGGCGAAGGCTTCGAAGGTGCGCACGGCGCGCAGGGGAGGGTCATTGGGTAATCGTTCTGTTTTATTCATGTGTTGAATTTAGCACAGCTTTAGATGCTGATAAAACCCCTGTTTTTATTCAAGTGTTGAAGCGTATTTGCGCGAATACCCCATGGAATAAGCATATGAACTTTAGATAGTTGATAAAAACAGAATAGATAATTACCGTGCCGACTTCTCGCTTCTCGGAATTGATCGATTCACATGGATACTTTTATCCAGCAGGTCCTCAACGGGCTCCTGCTTGGCAGTCTTTATGCCCTGATTGCCCTGGGCTACACCATGGTCTACGGCATCCTGCGCATCATCAACTTCGCCCATGGCGACCTGTTGATGGTGGGCGCGCTGGTGGGGCTGTCGGTGTTGCACGGGCTGCAGGCGGTCTTTCCACAGCTGCCGGGGGCCGTCGATCTGCTGCTGGCAAGCGTGGTGGCCATGGCTGCGTGCGCACTGCTGGCCATGCTGATCGAGCGCGTGGCCTACCGTCGCCTGCGCAATGCCCCGCGCCTGGCGCCGCTGATCAGTGGCATCGGCGTGTCGCTGCTGCTGCAAACCGTGGCCATGCTGGTGTGGTCGCGCAACCCGTTGATGTTCCCGCAGCTGCTGCCCATGGACCCCATCCAGGTGACGCCGGGGCCGACCGGTGCAATCACCAATGCCACCGCGCTGATCACCATCACGGTGGCCGTGCTGGTCATGGCCGGTCTGTGGCTGCTGGTAGAGCGCACCCGGCTGGGGCGATCGATGCGCGCGGTGGCGGAGAACCCGCAGGTCGCCAGCCTGATGGGCATCAACCCCAACCAGGTGATCGTGCTGACGTTTGCCATCGGTGGCGCCCTGGCGGCATTGGCCGGCATCATGATGGCCAGTAACTACGGCAGCGCCAATTTCTACATGGGCTTCTTGCCCGGCATCAAGGCGTTCACCGCCGCGGTGCTGGGCGGCATCGGCAACCTGCGCGGGGCCATGCTGGGCGGCATTCTGCTGGGGCTGATCGAAGCCCTGGGCACCGGCTACCTGGGGCAGGCCACCGGTGGGGTGTTCGGCAGCAACTATCAGGACGTGTTCGCCTTCATGGTGTTGATCGCGGTGCTGGTGCTTCGGCCTTCGGGCCTTCTGGGTGAAAGGCTGGCGAGTCGCGCATGAATACTTCACTGACTGCTGTAATGCCGCAGGCCAAGGCGCGCCTGGGGTTGGTGCTGCTGGCCGCGGGCATCCTGCTGGCGCCATGGCTGGTGGGCCAGGCTGGCGGCAATGCCTGGGTGCGTACCCTGGATTTTGCCTTGCTGTACCTGATGCTGGCCCTGGGGCTGAACATTGTGGTCGGCTATGCCGGGTTGCTGGACATGGGCTTTATCGCGTTCTATGCGGTGGGCGCGTACCTCACCGCGTTGCTGGCGTCGCCGCACTTGACCAGCCAGTTCGCTGTGTTGGGGGCCTGGTTTCCCCAAGGGCTGCATGTGAGCGTGTGGGCCATCGTGCCCCTGGCGGCCTTGCTGGCGGCAGGCTTCGGTATGTTGCTGGGCGCGCCCACCTTGCGCTTGCGCGGTGATTACCTGGCCATCGTCACCCTGGGGTTTGGCGAGATCATCCGTATTTTCATGCGCAACCTGGACCGCCCGTTGAACATCACCAATGGCGCCAAGGGTATTTCCTCGGTAGACCCGGTGAGCCTGTTTGGCGTCAGCCTGGCGCGCACCCAGGACATTTTCGGCCTGCGCGTGCCCTCGGTGTACCTGTATTACTACCTGTTTGCCGTGCTGGCGCTGGTCATCGTGTTCGTCTGCCTGCGCCTGGAGCACTCGCGTATCGGCCGCGCCTGGGTGGCGGTGCGTGAAGACGAGCAAGCCGCCAGTGCCATGGGCCTGGACACCAAGCGCCTGAAGCTGTTGGCCTTCGCCATGGGCGCTGCCTTCGGGGGCGTCAGTGGCGCGATGTTCGCCTCGTTCCAGGGCTTCGTTTCGCCTGAATCCTTCAGCCTCAACGAGTCCATCGTGGTGCTGGCCATGGTGGTGCTGGGCGGCATGGGCCATATCCCCGGGGTGATCCTGGGCTGCCTGCTGCTGGCAGCACTGCCTGAACTGCTGCGCGCCAGCATGGGCCCGCTGCAGCAGACGTTGTTTGGCCAGGTGCTGATAGACCCGGAAATCATCCGGCAACTGATCTACGGCCTGGCCCTGATCCTGGCGATGCTGTATCGCCCGGCAGGCCTGTGGCCGGCTTCGCGAGGTGCCCGATGATCACTCCCTTGCTGCAGATTGATGGCGTGCGCAAGCAATTTGGCGGGGTGACGGCGCTGGACGGCGTGAGCCTGACCATCGCCCCCGGCCACGTCCATGGCCTGATCGGCCCCAACGGCGCTGGCAAGACCACCTTTTTCAATGTGATGACCGGGCTGTACACCGCCGACAGCGGCCGCTTCGTGCTGGACGGCCAGACCTATGTGCCCAGCGCCGTGCATAAGGTGGCCCAGGCGGGCATTGCCCGCACGTTCCAGAATATTCGCCTGTTCAATTCGATGTCGGTGCTGGAGAACGTGATGGTCGGCCGCCATGTGCGTACCCGCAACGGGGTATGGGCGGCGCTGACGCGTCACCGTCGCGCCCGTGATGAAGAGCGCGAAACCCGCGAGTTGGCCCGGCACCTGCTCGATTACGTGGGCATCGGCCAATGGGCCGACAGCCGCGCCGATGCCTTGTCCTATGGCCACCAGCGGCGCCTGGAAATTGCCCGCGCGCTGGCCACCGAGCCACGCCTGCTGGCGCTGGATGAACCCGCGGCCGGTATGAACGCCACAGAGAAAGTGCAACTGCGCAGCCTGCTGGAAAAGATTCGCGATGACGGCCGCACCGTGCTGCTGATCGAGCACGACGTCAAATTAGTGATGGGCGTGTGCGACCGCCTCAGCGTGCTGGACCACGGCACGCTGATTGCCGAAGGCGCGCCCGAGCAGGTACGTCGTCATCCCGCGGTGATCAAAGCTTACCTGGGGGGCTGTGCCCATGTCTGAACCCTTGCTGCATATCCGCGACCTCAAGGTGCGCTACGGCGCCATCGAGGCGGTAAAAGGCATTGACCTGCACGTGCAGGCCGGTGAGCGAGTCACGCTGATCGGCGCCAATGGCGCTGGCAAGACCTCCACCCTCAAGGCCCTGGCCGGGCTGTTGCCGGCAGCGGCCGGTGACATCCGTTTTGCCGGGGCGTCGATTGTCGGCACGCCGGCCCACCGCCTGCCGGGTCAAGGCCTGGCCCTGGTGCCGGAAGGCCGGGGCATTTTCAGCCGCATGAGCGTGCTGGAGAACCTGCAGGCCGGTGCCCACCTGCGCCGCGACCGTCAGCAGGTCAGTGACGAAATAGAAGGCCTGTTTGCCCACTTTCCGCGCTTGCGCGAACGCCTGACGCAAGCGGCCGGGCTGTTGTCCGGCGGCGAGCAGCAAATGCTGGCGCTGGCCCGGGCGCTGCTGTCACGGCCGCGCTTACTGGTGCTCGATGAGCCGTCCATGGGCCTGGCGCCGTTGATGGTGGAAAAGATTTTCCAGGTGATCGACAGCGTCTGCCAGGCCGGCATGACCTTGTTGCTGGTGGAACAGAACGCCCGCCTGGCGTTGCAGGTGACTGACCGCGCCTACGTGATGGACAGCGGCCGCATTACTTTGAGCGGGGCGTCGGCGCAGTTGCTGGACGACCCGCAGATACGCGCCGCCTACCTGGGCGAATGAATTGATTTGAACCCGTGATACCACCGGACCGCCGGCGTGTTCTTACTAGCAGTGTGGCTGCCAGCAGCCCGGACTCTTGACAGGAAATAACCATGAACCACGTTTTCAAACGCGCAGCCCTGGTGGGCCTGGCCCTCAGCAGCCTGGCCAGCGCCATCGCCCAGGCCGATCAGGACATTCTCATCGGCCTGGCCGGCCCGCTGACCGGCCCGTCGGCGCGGATCGGCAAGGACCTGGAAAACGGCGCACAGTTGGCCATCAGCGACGCCAACGCCAGGCACCCGACCCTGGGGGGCAAGCCGGTGACCTTCAAGCTGGTCAGCGAGGATGACCAGTCTGACCCGCGCACCGCCGTCACCGTGGCCCAGCGCCTGGTCGACGCCGGTGTAGTCGGCGTGGTCGGCCACTGGAACACCGGCACCAGTATCCCGGCGGCGCGGGTCTACCATGACGCCGGCATCGCCCAGGTTGCGCCAGTGGCCACCGGGCATGCCTATACTCAACAGGGCTTCGACACCAGTTTCCGCATCATGGGCCACGACGATGACGGCGGCCAGGTGGCGGGCCAGTACGCCCTGCAAACGCTCAAGGCCCAGCGCATCGCCGTGATCGACGACCGCACCGCCTTCGGCCAGGGCCTGGCCGACCAATTCGTCAAAGCCGTGGACGCCAAGGGCGGCAAGGGCGGCAAGGTGGTTGCCCGTGAATACGTGGACGACAAGACCATCGACTTCAGCGCCGTGCTGACCACCATTCGCGCGCAGAACCCGGACCTGATCTTCTTCGGCGGCGTCGATTCCCAGGCCGCGCCCCTGGCCCGCCGCATCAAGCAGTTGGGTATCAAGGCGACGCTGATGGGCGCTGGTGGTTTCGTCAGCCAGACCTTCCTGCAGCTGGCGCAGAACGACGGCGAAGGCGTGACCGCCCTGGAACCCGGCCTGGCCGTTGCGCAGATGCCCGGTGGCAAGGCGTTTGAGGCGGCGTACCGCGAGCGGTTCAAGGCGCCGATCGAGCTGCACGCACCGTTTGCCTATGACGGCGTGGGCGTGCTGATCGCGGCCATCGAGAAGGCCGACTCCACCGACCCGCAGAAGTACCTGCCGGTACTGCGGGCCAGCAACTACCAGGGCGTCACCGGCACCATCGCCTTTGATGCCCAGGGCAACCTGAAGAACCCGTCGTTCACCGTGTACCAGGTCAAGGCCAACCAGTGGCAGCCGGTCAGCGTCGCCCACGGCGGCCAGTAACTTCATCATCGTGGCGCAGGCAGCCCCTGCGCCCTCACAGGAGACAACTTCATGAGCAGTCATGACGGTGAACTGGGCATTCTGGCCCGCCGGCGCATTGAAGCCGAAATCATCAAGCCCATCTACGAGATTCTCAAGCGCGAGCACGGCCAGGCCCATGCGGCCGCGGTGATCGGCGAGGCGGTGGGCAACGCGGCCATCAAGGCCGGCCGCGACTTCGCCGCCAAGGAAGCGGGCGGCGCCGACCTGCAAAGCTTTGTCGAACTGCAGGTGCTGTGGGAAAAAGACGACGCCCTCAAGGTGGAGGTCATCGCCAGCGACGCACAGCATTACGACTACGACGTGAAACGCTGCCGCTACGCCGAGATGTACCACGAAATGGGCCTGGGCGAGATCGGCCACCTGCTGTCGTGCAACCGCGATGAACTGTTCATCGTCGGCTATAACCCCGAAATCGAACTCACCCGCACCCAGACCATCATGGGCGGCGCGCCGCGCTGCGATTTCCGCTACCGCGCCAAGCTCGAAGGCGGTCAGCCATGAGCCTGGACGTGCGCATCGATGGCGAGCGCCTGTGGCAATCGCTGATGGACATGGCCCAGCATGGCGCCACGCAGAAAGGCGGCGTGTCGCGCCTGGCCCTGACTGAAGAGGATCGTCTGGGTCGTGACCTGTTCGTGCGCTGGGCCAGGGAGGCTGGCTGCCAGGTGCGCGTCGACACCATGGGCAATGTCTTCGCCCGCCGCGAGGGCCGTGACCCGGCGCTGGCGCCGGTGATCACCGGTTCCCACGGTGACTCGCAGCCGGCGGGCGGCAAGTTCGACGGTATCTACGGCGTGCTGGCCGGCCTGGAAGTGGTGCGTACGCTGAACGATCACGACATTCAGACCGATCGGTCCATCGAGGTGATCAACTGGACCAACGAAGAAGGTTCGCGTTTTGCCCCGGCGATGATCGCCTCGGGCGTGTATGCCGGGGTGTTCGACCTTGAGTACGGCCTGTCGCGCATCGACGCCAAGGGCGTGACCCTGGGCCAGGCATTGGCGCACATCGGCTATGCCGGTGAGCATCCCTGCCAGGTGACGCCGATTCACGCCGCGTTTGAATTACACATCGAACAAGGACCCATTCTGGAAGCCGAGGACATCACTATTGGCGTGGTCACCGGCGCCCAGGGGCAACGTTGGTATGAAGTGGAGCTGACAGGCCGCAGCGCCCATGCCGGCACCACGCCCATGGACCACCGCCTGGACGCCTTGCTGGGCTTTGCCCGCGTGGTGGAGGCGGTCAATGGCCTGGGCCTGGCCCAGGGCGCGGAGGGCAGGGCGACGGTGGGCCTGGCCAATGTGTTCCCCAATTCGCGCAACGTGGTGCCGGGGCGGGTGTTCTTCAGTGTCGAGTTTCGCCATCCTGATGAGGCGGTGCTGGCGGTGCTTGATGGGCAACTGCGCGAGGCGGTGCAGGCCATTGCCGAAGGGATCGGCTTGCAGTGGCAGGTGGAGCAGATCTTCCAGTATGCGCCAATTGCCTTCGATGCCGAGTGCGTCGACACCGTGCGCCAGGCTGCCGAGGCGCTGGGCTACAGCCATCGTCCCATCATCTCGGGGGCGGGGCATGATGCCTGCTACCTCAACCGCGTGGCGCCGACGGCAATGATCTTTGTGCCGTGCGTGGAGGGGTTGAGCCATAACGAGGCGGAGCATATTCACCCGCACTGGTCGCAGGCGGGGGGAAATGTGTTGTTGCAGGCGATGTTGGCCAAGGCCTTGTCAGCATGAAATCTGGCCGACAGCTAACGCCTTGAGAGCGGGTGGTCGGCATCGCTACTAAAGTCGACTGCTACGCAGTCCATGGTAGCGGTCAGCCTTGTTCGCGATTCCCGCATCTACCGCTACGAGGACACGCGTCCCCGTAGAGGTAGATGCGGGCCAAGTGCCGACCGAGTAGCGGTTATAAAACGCTTTCCAGTGTCTGGGCGACGGCCAGCAAATGTACATCCTTTCCTGGCAGACCATCGATCTCCAACCCGATGGGCAACCGGGTTCTCGATGACAGCCCTACGGGTAGGCTGATGCCCGGCAGTCCCGCGACGCTTCCTGGATCGGTATTGCGGATTTGACGGCTGAAGGCGGCGAAGCTGGACGCCTCGATGCTGCAAATATCCGCGACGTCTGGCGTGGTGGGGAATACGAGGCCGTCCAGGCGATGTTGTTTGAAAGCATGGGCAAACGCATGGATCAGTGCCGGTCGATGCACCTCCAGCGCCTCACGGTACACTGGCGCCAACTCCAGCAGCGCATGATCGGCGCCCGGCAGCTTGCGCGGCAGGATGTAATCGTCGAAAAGCTGCTTGACGCTGCGGCTGGCGATCTGGCTGGCGACGTCGGCAGGCGTAAGCCCCGTGCCATGTTCGATCAAGTAGTTGGCCAGTGTGTCCAACCCTTCGTAAAGGGCCAGGGGCATGCTGGCTTGTCTGCTCAGCTCCAACAACCCATCAATACGGACCGGCACCAAGGTCACGCCAGCAGCTTGCAGTGCCTTAAGGGCGTTGCCACAACCTTCCGCCACCTCATCACTGAGGTCGTCCCATAGTGCTTCCACCACGCCCAGGCGCAGGGTGGAAGGCAGCGGTGCTGACGCCGCCGCCTCGCTGGTCAGGACATTGTCGAGCAACAGCAGGTCGGCCACCGAGTGGGTGATGAGGCCGGGCGTGTCTCGAGTTTCGGAAATGGGCGTGATGCCTGTGCGCGGATAGCGTCCAACAGTCGGACGGTACCCCACGCAGCCGTTGAGTGCCGCAGGTTGGCGCACTGAACCGCCGGTATCGGTACCCAATGCGGCAGGGACCAGGCGCGCCCCGACTGCGCTACCGCTCCCGGATGAAGAGCCGCCAGCGATGCGGGTTGGGTCGACTGCGTTGCGCACGCCGATGGTGCCTGGCACATGAAACCCCTCGTTGTAGCCCGAACTGCCATAGGCCAGTTCCTGCATATTGGTTTTACCCAGAATAATAGCCCCGGCTGCCACCAACGCCTCGACGATGGGCGCATCGGCGTCGGGTATGAAATGGCTCAGGGCAGGCGTGCCGGCGGTATTGGGCAGGCCCCTGACATGGATGTTGTCCTTGACCGCGATGGGCACGCCGCCCAGAGGCAAGCGTTGCTTGTCCTCTGGGGGCAGCAGGTCGTAGGCATCGGCCAGCAACCGGGCACGCTGACTGTCCACGCAGATAAACGCATTGAGATCGCGCCGCTCCTCGATCCTGGCCAGGTACAGGTCGACCAGTGCCCGGCTGGTGGTGTCGCCGTTGCTTAAGGCCGCAGCCGTCTGGGTCAGGGTCAGGTCCCGGAGCTTGGGCTCTGCAAGGGTGACAGGTGCGGCAGGGCGGCCACCAGGCAGCGCTTCGACCCGTCGTTGTGGCTCGCGATTGATCGCCAGCCGCAAGACGTCCGGGCGCGAGTAGTGACCCACCGGGTCCAGCGCAGCCTTGGCCAGGTAGATGCGCGCCAGATCGACCTCGGCGTAAAGAATCCCTTCCTTGTCAGGGGCAATGGGCTCGCACAACGGCGCGCCGTCAGGGCCATAAATCATCGCGTAGCCACCGCCCTGAAGCAGTAGTTCGGCTTTTTCCGGCGTATCCACCAGTAACTCATGCATCGCCGGGTCGACAATGGCACAGGGCGCCAGCACAAAACATTGACCCTCCAGTGCGTAGACCTGGGAGGCGGCGTTGTTGGCGGCAGCGCTCAGCTGGAAAGCGGCGCCGGGGTACACCGAGAAGCTTGGCCAGGCCGCCACATGCACCTGCTCGTGCTGTGCGTACATCGCGTATTTGGACAGCGGCTGCAGGTGTTCGGCGCAGTTCAGTGCACCGACTTTGCCCAGCACCGTGTCGACCACTACCAGGTCGCTGCCGTCCCCTTCGCCGAACACCGCGCGTTCAACGTGGGTGGGTTTGAGCTTGCGACGGTTGCTCAGGCAGGTGCCATTGTCGTCGATCGTCGCCTGAGACAGATAGAGAGTACCGGCCACCCGCTCCACGTATCCCATCACCACGTGAATTCGATGCTGCGCTGCGGCCCGGCACAGCCGCAAGAAGTGAGCATCCCCATACACCATTGCGTTTTCGCAATAGCGCTGCACGAAGCGCATGCCACCGGCCGGCGATTCGGTCCAGATCCACCAGGGATAGCCAGGCAGCCACACCTCGGGGAAGGCGATCAAGGCCGCGCCCTGACGCGCTGCGTCCTCGATCAGGCGTATGGCCTTGTCCAGGCTTGCGGGGAGGTCCAGAAAGACCGGGGCCGCCTGGACAGCTGCGACCTTGTACGGCGGGGTGGGGTGGGTATGAGTCATTGCAGGATCCGCTCCTATGGCGTCAGCGAGGTATGCCTGACTCTAGCGTGCGAGCAACCCTGTGCCTCTCCTCAAAAATGATGAGTCAGGCGTCGAAGTGGCGTGACAACTGTGTGCGGTTGACGCATTCCAGTTTAGCCATGGCATTTTTCAAGTGCGTACGTACCGTGGTGAACGCGATGCCCAATTCCCGTGCGATCTGCTTGTCCGTTGCACCACGAGCGACCCACTGCGCGACTTCGGTTTCGCGCTGGGACAGGGGGGAATCTGCTTGCGCTGGCGGGCATAGCGCCCTGACGAAAAACGGCGTGAGCTCCTTGAGGATTCGCTCCTCACGCTCTCCGAATGGAGGATCACCAGCTGCCCGCCACAGGCGAAGATCACCCAAGTCGCGACCCTGATCGACGAAGTAGACATTGATGCCGTGGTTCATGTGCGCCGGCTTGAGAAAGTCGTGATAGAACTGGCTGTGCAGCAGGTTCGGTCGATGAATGACGCGGTCGACGCTGGTGGCTTCGCGCACCGTGCGCATCGCGGGGGTGATCAGATCAACCTGGTGGAAGAAAGTGTCATAACCGTCCAGGTGCGCCTCATCAATGTTCACCGAACAACGACGGGTCGAGCGCTGCTGTTGGTCATCCCAGACAAAGGACGCCGCGAAGTCGGCCTGCAGCAAATGAGCGACCTGCGCAAGCACCGCAGCACGCGCGTCGGGCTTGCCCCTGTACTCACACAGTTGCCATACCACCTGCGCGACGCCATCCACCTGGTTGTTTCTCGACATGCTACCCATTGGGCCTCCCTGATTCATGCAATCTGGCAAAACTGAGCAAGCTTCGCGCCACTCGCCACCCATTGCGTTGTCATGTGCCCAACTGGATGGGGGTGCATATTTCCAAAATGCATGAATAAGTTATTTTTTATTCTTTTGGATTTGAAAACGACACCCGCATAGTAGCCCCCTTTTTCAAGCGGATGCTTTAAGTCTGGGAGGCAAGTGATGGATATCGATCATATTTCCCGCAATCAGGTGATCGATCAATGGTTCAGGAAAGAATACCGCTGGTTGCGCGCCTGGGTCAGAAAAGACACAGACTGTTCGCACAGTGCCGAGGATATCGCCTCCGAGACATTCATTCAGGCCTTGACGCTTAAAGACCTGCTGGCCGTGCGTGCGCCCCGACCTCTGCTGAGTACCATTGCCCGCCGATTGATGTACGAAGGGTGGCGCCGTCGCGATCTGGAGCGGGCGTACATGGCGCGACTGAGTGCACAAGCCGAAGGGTTGCACCCCTCGCCTGAAGAACAGCATTTGATCCTGGAAGCCTTGTACGCGGTGGACCGCCTGCTGGATGGCCTGTCCAGCAACGCACGCACCGCTTTTCTTTACCACCAGTTGGACGGCATGACGTACCCCCAAATCGGTCGATTGCTGGGGGTGTCTCCCACCCGTGTGCAGCAGTACATGGCCCAGGCCATCAAACGTATTTACCTGGTGATGGAGCACGCATGAGCCACAACGACCACCGTGCCATCGATGAGGCTGCGCAATGGCTGGCACTCCTGATGTCTGGCCATGCCAGCCAGGACGAGCAGCGAGCCTTTGCCGCCTGGCGAGACAGTCACCCACGGCATGCGGAATTGATCGCCCGAATGGGCGGCGGGCTGGCTCAAGTGCCGCTCGACACCTTGCGCCCAGTTCCCCGGCAAACCGTGCTGGGCACCGTGAATACGCCCTCCACCCGACGCCGCTTCCTGGGTAAAAGCCTGTCGGTGGTCGGGCTGGGGGCGCTGGCCTGGAGCCTGGGTCGGCTGTACGGTTTTATCCCCGAGGCCGGGCAATTGCAGACCAGTACCGGCGAGCGTCGTTCGCTGACACTGGAGGACGGCAGTGCGCTGACCTTGAACGCGCAAAGCCGGGTGGTAGTGCGCTTCGACAGTGTCCAGCGGCTGGTATTGCTGCGTTGTGGTGAATTGCTGGTGGACGTGGCGCGTGACCCGGGCAGGCCGTTCGTGGTGGAAACCGAACACGGCCGCATGCAAGCCCTGGGCACACGTTTTCTGGTGCAGCGCCGCGACGACCGGACCCGCCTGGTGATGTTGCATTCGGAAGTTGAAATCACCACACGCTCGGGCCTCAAGCGGGTGGTCAAGGCAGGGGAGGCGGCCAGTTTCGATGAGCAGGGTTACCTGGCCGTGGAGCCTGCCAGTGGCTATGACGACGCCTGGGCGGACGGTTTGCTGGAGGTGCGCGAAAGCACGCTGGGCGATGTGGTGGAGCACCTGCGCAAATACCGCCGCGGCATCATCGTGGTCAGTCCACAGGTGGCGGATCTGCGCATTACCGGCTTGTACTTTCTGGATGACAGCGACCGCACCTTGAAACTGCTGGAGCGCTCGTTGCCGTTGAGTATTCATTACTACTCGCCTTATTGGGTCAGCATCGAGCCACGCGGCTGACAACCTGGCGCTCGCCCGCCTGTGCGGCTCAGTGGAGGGGGGACAAAAAATATTTCCCCCCCCTGTTTATTTTTCGCGGTTGTTTCACCTATCCCCATCAAAACACGTTTGCAGAGGCGATGTATGGGGTATCTGAAGGGATCGGTATTGGCGCTCGGGCTGCTCAGCGGTGCGTGCCTGGGGCAGGCCACGGCGGCCCCATTGCCACCGAACAAGGTAGTTCACTTCGATTTGGCCGCATCAGCCCTGGATCAAGCGCTGCTGCAGATATCCCGCCAGGCCGGCGTGCCCATCTCGTTCCAGGGGCGCTCGCTGCAAGGTATCAAAAGCAATCCGGTCAAGGGTGAGTTGACTGTGGAACAGGCTGTCGACCAGGCGCTGCGTGGCACCGGCCTGCATGGCGTGCAGAGTGACATCGGCCTGAGCATCGAGCCCGATGCCGCCCCTGTCAGCACTGACACCCGCCTGAAAACGGTCACCGTGACCGGCCAGCAAGTTCGCCCCCCGAAAGTCAACTCCGGGGCATTGGGCAGCGCCAGTGCGCTGGATACGCCTTTTTCGGTGGTTCAGGTCGACAGTGAGGAGCTCAAGGACCGTCAGGTCAAGGCTTTGAACAAGGTATTTGTCGGCGACTCGACGGTGCAGAGCAATGGTGATACCTATTCTCTGACCGCCAGCAACCTGACGGTGCGCGGCGTGCGCCTTGATAATGCCGGCAGCTACAAGATCAACGGCTTGCCGATCTTCATTACCACCCTTGAGTTGCCGATGGAGACGTTCGAGTCGGTGCAGTTGCTCAAGGGGGCCACGGGCTTCATGTACGGCTTCGGCGCGCCCGGGGGCGTGGTGAACTTCGTCACCAAGAAACCCACCGAGGAAACCACCCTGAGCGTGGATGCCGGTGTGCGTTCCAACAGTGTCTGGAGTGAACACGTGGATGTCGGGGGGCGGACCGGGCCGGAAGATGCTTTCGGTTACCGTCTCAATGCCACCCACGAGGAGGGTGAAACACCCACGCGCTCCCATGTGAATCGTGACTCGTACTCGTTGTCCCTGGATGCGCGCATCAACCCGGACCTGACATGGACCGCCGACACGATGTATCAGGAGCGGGTCATCAACGGTGGCATCCAGAACTATCGCCTGCCCAGCTACACCGGTGGTTCCAGCCTGCCCAGCGTGATCAACCCCGACAGTAATCGCCAAGGGATCAACAACACCTCGTTCCGTACCCGAGCCTGGATGGTGGCCACTGGCCTTCACTGGAGCATCAATGACGACTGGTCGGCGAGCCTGGATTACAACCACTTCTTTCAGAACCGCAACTACCTCTCTGAGTACCCAACGTTGTTGAACAAGGCGGGGGATTACCAGGACTGGATCAGTACCGGTAATGGCACGGCGGTCTACGACCAGGTGCAGGCCATGTTGCAAGGCAACTTCAGCACCGGCCCCATCGGGCACAAAGTCGTGTTGGGGGTATCGTGGCAGGACTATGATCGCCGATCAGCTACCACCTCACTGTTCAAGACCATCGGCAACAATAACCTGTACAGCGACCCGACGCGCATCACCTATACAGGCCAGCTTGATTTCCCGACGTATCACGTATCGGACATCACGCAAAAATCCATTTTCGCCAGCGACACCTTTGATCTCACGCATGGCTGGTCGTTGCTCACTGGCCTGCGCTCGACCATTTACACCCAGGATGTCTACAACGCCTCAGGTGTGCAGACCACCGACTACAGGGAAGTTCCGCTGTCGCCAACCGTGGCGCTGATGTACAAGCCCCGCCCCGACACAACGTTCTACGCCAGCTATGTCAAGGCACTGGAGGCGGGCGAGACCGTCGGTTCCACCTACACCAACTCGGGCGATACCCTGGACCCGATTCTCAGCAAGCAGTTCGAGGTTGGCGTCAAGACCGATCGCCCAACGTGGGGCGGTTCGGTAGCCATATTCCGCCTTGAGCGCGGGGCTGACTATGCCGACAGCACCGGCGCCTATGTGCAGGGTGGCGAGCAAGTCTACAAAGGCCTGGAACTCAACGGCCGCCTGAACGTGACGGACACCACCACACTCAACAGCAGTTCGACTTGGCTGGACGCCACGTTCACCAAGGCCCAGGCCGCCCTGGTAGGCAACAAGGTGTCGGGTGTGCCGCGCTTTCAGCAAAGCCTGGAGCTGAGTCAGAGAGTACCGGCTTTGGACGGGCTCAACCTGTACACCAACGCACAGTACTACAGCGCCTCCCAGGCCAATGACACCAACACCATCGACCTGCCGGGCGTGACCCTGTTCGGCGCTGGTGCCAACTACAGCATCCCGGTAGGCCGCCACGAGGTCACCTTGCGTGCGGCGATGGACAACATCGCCAACCGGCGCTACTGGGCGTTTGCGTCCAGCGGGTCGGTGTACCTGGGTGCCCCGCGAACCCTGTCGTTCAACGTCAGCTTCGACTACTGATACCCGGAGGTCGACGATGTTCCAGCGACTGGCCCGCTTCGCCTGGTGCGTGCTGTTGTGCGCACCGGTGGTTCATGCCCAGCCACAGACGTACCTGACCGTGTACGGCGAGGCGCCCAAGTACGCGGCGAACTTCACCCACTTCGACTACGTAGACCCCACTGCGCCCAAGGGCGGGCAGTTGAGCTTGGCATCGAGCGCGGCCACCTTTGATCACCTGATCCCCTTTATAGACACAGGGCGCGGGATTGATCAACTCGAAGGCTGGTTGTATGCGCCTTTGGCGAGGCGTGCGCAGGATGAACCCTTCACGGTCTATGCCGATGTGGCGCAAACCCTTGAGCTGGCGCCGGACCGTTCGTGGATTCGCTTCCGGCTCAACCCGGCTGCGCACTTCGATGACGGCACTCCGATCACGGCCGAGGATGTGCGCTACACCTTCGAGCAACTGATGGCCCACGGCAAACTGCAATATCGCATGCAGTTCGCCAACGTCAGCCAGGTCAGTGTCGAGGGGCCGTTGCAGGTACGCTTCGACTTCACCCACGGCCAGGATCGGACACTGCCGCTGGAGATCGCCAGCTTGCCCGTACTGCCGGCCCACTGGTGGCGGCAGCATGACTTCGCCAACGGCGCCGGTTTCGATATACCACCCGGCAGCGGGCCGTACCGTGTAGCCAAGGTCGAACCGGGCCGCAGCGTGCACCTGCAGCGTGTCCGCCAGTGGTGGGGCGAGACCCTGCCGGTCAACCGCGGCCAGTTCAATTTCGATCAACTGAGCATTGAGTTCTTTGCCAACACCGGCAGCGGCACCGTGCAGGCATTGCGTGCCAAAGCGTTCGATCTGCAGGCGGTGGGCTCTGCGGCCCAATACGCCACCGCCTACGCCGGTGAAGCGCTGCAAAGCGGTGAGCTGCAGCGCGATCACCTGATCCCCGGGGCCATTCGCAATGCCCAGGGTTTTTTCTTCAACCTGGACCGGCCGCAGTTCGCCGATCGCCGCGTGCGCCAGGCGCTGGCGCTGCTGTGGGATTTTGAATGGACCAATCACAGCCTGATGTACGACGTATACCGACGTCAGCGCAGCTACTTTTCCAACAGCCCGCTGGCGGCCACCGGCCTGCCAGGGCCTGGGGAGCTCCGCGTGCTGGAGCCCTGGCGCGCGCAGTTGCCGGACGAGGTGTTCACCCAAGCCTTCCAGCCCCCGCACACCGATGGCAGTGGCATGATCCGCGACAAGCAACTGCAGGCCCTGGCCCTGTTGGAGGCGGCCGGTTGGCACCCGCGCGGCAACCAGTTGGTGAATTCCGCCGGCCAGCCGCTGCATTTCACCTTTTTAAGCAGCGGCACCATGTTTGCCCGCCTGATCATGCCCTTCAAACGCAACCTGATGCAGATCGGTATCACCCTCGACTATCGCTCCGTCGACAGCGCCCAGTACGTCAATCGCCTGCGCACCCGTGACTACGACATGATCATGGCGAGCATCCCGGTGTCGGCCACCCCGGGGCGCGAGTTGCTCAATTACTTTGGCTCGGCGGCCGCGGGTGATGCAGGGTCCAGCAATTACATGGCCTTGCGCAACCCCGCAGTCGATCAGTTGATCAACAACGTCATCACGGCCGACAACCGCCAGACGATGGAAGACAACGCCCACGCGCTTGATCGCGTCCTGCAGTGGGGCTACTACTGGATACCCAACTATTACCCGCCGGGCAACCCGGTGGTGTGGTGGAACCGCTTCGGCCGCCCGGCACAGGCATCGCCGTACGAGCCCGGCATAGACGCCTGGTGGCAGGTGAGCGAGCAGCCCATTGATAACACGCGGATGCGTGAGCTGATGCAGGAGCACAACCATGCTCGCCTATAGCCTGCGGCGGCTGCTGCTGATCATCCCCACCCTGGTGTGCATCCTGCTGGTCAACTTCGCCATCGTCCAGGCCGCCCCAGGTGGCCCGGTGGAACAGGCCATCGCGCGGCTGCAGGGCCTGGACGCCGGTCAGGGCATCGGTGTCGGCGTGACCGAGGTCATCGACACGCCCCAGGGCTCATCGGCCGGCCGCGGGCTGGACCCACGCCTGGTAGCCGATATCGAGCGTCAATATGGCTTCGACAAGCCACCGCTGCAGCGGCTGTGGTTGATGCTGACCCAATACGCGCACCTGGACTTCGGCAATAGCTTTTTCCTCGGCACCAAAGTGACCGACATGATTGTCGAGAAAATGCCCGTCACCCTGTCCTTGGGGCTGTGGGCGTTGCTGATCACCTATGGGGTGTCCATTCCGCTGGGCATCCGCAAGGCGGTCAAGCACGGCAGTGCGTTCGATGTCTGGAGCAGCGTGGTCATCATCATCGGCTATGCCTTGCCAGGCTTCCTGTTCGCTTTGCTCCTGATCCTGGCGTTCGGCGGTGGCAGCGGCTTGGACTGGTTCCCGATCCGCGGGCTGGTGTCGGAGAATTTCGCCAGGCTGTCCACCGGCGGCAAGGTGCTGGACTACGCTCGCCACCTGGTGCTGCCCGTCACGGCGCTGGTGGTGGGTGGGTTCGCGACGCTGACCTTGGTGACCAAGAACAGCTTTCTCGATGAGATGGCCCGCCAGTACGTGATGACCGCCCGCGCCAAGGGTGCCACTGAGCGCCAGGTGTTGTACGGCCACGTATTACGTAACGCCATGCTGACGGTGGTCGCAGGGTTGCCCCACGCCTTGGTCCACGTGTTCTTCGGTGGGTCGCTGTTGATCGAGGTGTTGTTTTCCCTCGATGGCCTGGGGCGCATGAGCTACGAAGCCGCCGTATCCCGGGATTATCCGGTGGTCTTTGGCGCGCTGTTTATCTTCACCTTCGCGGGCCTGCTGATCAAATTGCTGGGCGACTTGTGCTACCGGCTGGTCGACCCGCGCATCGACTTCTCGGCAAGGGGGCACTGATGGGCCTTTCCCCGGTCAATCGCCGCCGCTGGCAGCGCTTCAAATCACACCGTCGCGGGTACTGGTCGTTGTGGCTGTTGCTGGCGGTATTCGCCATGAGCCTGGGCGGCAACCTGCTGGCCAATGACAAGCCCTTGCTGCTGGTCAGCCAGGGGCATTGGTATGTGCCCGTGCTGTCCAACCACACCGAGCGCGAGTTGGGTGGGCAACTGCCTTTCGAGCCGGATTACCGCAGCACCTATTTCCGCCAGTTGATCAAGCAGCAGGGCGGCTGGATGCTGTTCCCGCCCATTGCCTTCGGCGCGCAGACGGTGAACTACGACCTGCGCACTGCCGCACCCAGCCCGCCCAACCGGGAAAACTGGCTGGGCACCGACGACCAGGCTCGCGACGTACTGGCGCGGGTGATCTTCGGCGTACGCCTGTCCCTGCTGTTTGCGCTGGCACTCACGGGCATCAGCAGCCTGGTAGGCATTGCGGCCGGTGTACTGCAGGGCTACCACGGCGGCTGGGTGGACCTGTTTGGCCAACGCCTGCAGGAAATCTGGTCAGGCCTGCCCGTGCTGTACCTGCTGATCATTTTGTCGGGGTTTGTCCAGCCCGGCTTCTGGTGGTTGCTGGGCATGATGGCGGCGTTTGCCTGGCTGTCGCTGGTGGATGTGGTGCGCGCCGAGGTGTTGCGCGGCCGCAGCCTGGAGTACGTGAAGGCGGCGCGTGCCCTGGGCTTGAGCAACACCCAGGTGATGGTGCGCCACGTGCTGCCCAATGCCTTGACCGCGACCCTGGCCTACCTGCCGTTCATTCTCACGGGCGCCATCGGCACCTTGTCGGCGCTGGACTTTCTCGGCTTCGGCATGCCCGCGGGCAGCCCCTCCCTGGGTGAGTTGATCACCCAAGGCAAAAACAACCTGCAAGCGCCCTGGTTGGGCCTGACCGCCTTTTTCACCTTGGCGTTGCTGCTCAGCCTGCTGGTGTTCATCGGCGAGGCGTGCCGCGATGCATTTGACCCACGAGCCTGACATGACCAACCACCTGATTGAAATCGATGATTTGCGGGTCAGCTTCCGCGACCAGCCCGTGGTGCGCGGTGTCGGCCTGCACATCCGCGCCGGTGAATGCCTGGCCCTGGTGGGCGAGTCCGGCTCGGGCAAATCGGTCACGGCGCACGCCATCCTGCAATTGCTGCCAGCCAGCGCGCAGGCCAGCGGCAGCGTGAAGCTGTTGGGTGAGGAATTGCTGGGCACCAGCGCCGCGCGCCTGCGTGCCATACGCGGCAACCGCGTGGCGATGATCTTCCAGGAGCCTATGAGCTCTCTGAACCCGCTGCACAGCGTAGAGCGGCAGGTCGGCGAAACCTTGCGCCTGCATACCTCACTGGATGGCCACGGCATTCGCCGGCGCACCCTGGAGCTGTTGGAGCAGGTGGGGATACAGCGGGCCGAGGAACGTCTGCGCGCCTACCCGCACCAGCTGTCCGGCGGCCAGCGACAGCGGGTGATGATCGCCATGGCGCTGGCCTGCGAGCCGCAATTGCTGATTGCCGACGAACCCACCACGGCCCTGGACGTGACCGTGCAGCGCAAGATCCTGCAGTTGCTCAAGGACCTGCAACGGCAGACCGGCATGGCCCTGTTGCTGATCAGTCACGACCTCAACCTGGTGCGCCACATCGCCCAGCGAGTGGCGGTGATGCGAGAGGGCTGCATCGTCGAGCAGGCCGACTGCGAAACTTTGTTCACCCAGCCCCGGCACAGCTACACCAAGCTGTTGCTGGACGCCGAGCCTGGCAGTGATCCCTTGCCGGTGCAAACCAGCGGCACGCTGCTGCAAGGGCAGGGCATGCACGTGCGCTTTGCCCTGGGCGGGCCGTTCTGGCGGCGCCGGTACTTGGCGGCAGTGCAGGGCGTGGACCTGGTGGTACGGCGCGGCACCACTCTGGGCATTGTCGGCGAATCGGGCTCGGGCAAATCCACCCTGGGCCAGGCCATGCTCCGGCTGATCCAGGCCCAGGGGCAGGTCCGCTTTGATGGCACCTCGCTGGATGGGCTGGATGATTGGCAGATGCGCCCCTGGCGCCGACGTATGCAGATGGTTTTCCAGGACCCCTACGGCAGCCTCAGCCCACGCCTGAGCGTGCTGCAGATTATCGCCGAGGGGCTGGGGGTGCACACCGATCTCGGCGCTACCGAGCGAGAAAACGCGGTCATTGCCGTGCTGCAGGAAGTGGGCCTGGACCCTGAGGTACGTCACCGCTACCCCCATGAATTTTCCGGTGGCCAGCGCCAACGCATCGCCATCGCCCGGGCCCTGGTGCTCAAGCCCGATTTCATCCTGCTCGATGAGCCCACCTCGGCGCTGGACCGCACGGTGCAGAAACAGATCATCGACCTGCTACGCCGCCTGCAACGCAGCCACGGCCTGACCTACCTGTTCATCAGCCATGACCTGGCGGTAGTCCGCGCCCTGGCCCATGACCTGTTGGTGATGAAGGACGGGCAGGTGCTGGAACGCGGTGCCACGGCGCAGGTGTTCGATGCGCCCAGGCACCCCTACACCCGGCAATTGCTGGCCGCCGCCTTTGCGTCCGGCACGCCGGCACCGGCCGCGCTGGCCGATGTGCACTAACCCCAACTGAACCCAAGGCAGCCTGGCTGCCCCGCAATCGCTGTACAGGGAGTCGACTCAATGTTTGAAGATACATCCTCACTCAGGCTGCTGCTGTCGCGCTTCAGTCGGCTGCGCCTGGGCGCTGGCCAGTTTCACTCGCTGCGGTATGTGCAGCACGACACCGTGGGGCTGTCAGTCACCCGTAACGTCATCGACCCGCCGCGCCGCCAGTCCAGCTGCGGTGTGATGCTGTGCGTACGCGTCAATGGCAACGAGGCCTTCGCCGCCACCAGTGACTTGACGGAACAGGGCTTGAGCCGTGCATACGATCGCGCCTTGCAACTGGCTCAGGCAACGGGTGAGCTGGGTCTGTTGAAGCTGCCGTCCCTGCAGGGTGAGGCGGTACACACCGCGTATGCCTCGCCCGGCGCCGAGCAGCCTTTGCCCGACACGGCGTATTGGCTCGACGTGCTGCGTGGCGAGTCGGCCCGTGTGCCGCGCCATGAGAAGCTGGTGAACTGGTCTGCCGGGCTGCGGATCACCGACCGGCAGCAGCTGTATATCGACAGCACCGGCAGCGAAATCCTCACCCACAAGCGCCTGTTCTACCCCCGCCTGGACGTAACCGCTTTTGATGGCAAGCAAAGCCAGCGCCGCACCTGGACGGTGGCCCGCCAGGGCAGCAATGCCGTGGTGCAGGACAGTGGCTTTGTAGGCCAGATCGAGCAGGTGGCAGACCAGGCCCTGCAGTTGCTGGCCGCGCCCAATACCCCGCAAGGTCCGCGAGACCTGTTGCTGATGCCTGATCAGATGATCCTGCAGATCCATGAATCCATCGGTCACCCGTTGGAGATGGATCGCATCCTGGGCGATGAGCGCAATTTTGCCGGCACCAGCTTCGTCACCCCGGACATGTTCGGCCACTACCAATACGGCTCGCCGTTACTCAACGTGAGCTTCGACCCGCAGGTGGAGAGCGAGCTGGGCAGCTACAGCCACGACGATGAGGGCCTGGTGGCCAACAAGCACTTGCTGATCGAAGGCGGGGTGCTCAAGCGTCCCTTGGGCGGGGCGTTGTCCCAGGCTCGCACGGGCCTGGACGGGGTGGCCAACAGCCGCGCCTGCGACTGGAACCGCGCGCCCATCGACCGCATGGCCAACCTTAACGTCGAGCCGGGCGACCAGACGCTGGCCAGCATGATCAGCAACATCGAGCAAGGGATTCTCATGGCCACCAACCGCTCCTGGTCGATCGACCAGGCCCGCAACAAGTTCCAGTTCGGCTGTGAGTGGGGCCAGTTGATTGAAAACGGTCAGTTGGCCGGCGTGGTGAAAAACCCCAACTACCGCGGGGTGTCTTCGCAGTTCTGGCGCAACCTGAGCGCCGTCGGCGACCACTCCACCTTCGAGGTGCTGGGTACGCCCAACTGCGGCAAGGGCGAACCCAACCAATCGATCACCGTGGGCCATGCCTCGCCCGCCTGTGTGTTCCAGCAGATTGATGTGTTCGGGGGGCAAGCCTGATGAGCCATTTCCACTATCGAGACGCGTTCGACCACCTGGCCCACTGGCTCAATGAGCAGTTGGCCAGCGGCGAGCAGTTTTCCCTGGCCTACAGTGCCGAGGACTCGCAGTTCATCCGCTTCAACCATGGCCGCGTGCGGCAGGTCAGTGAGGTCAGGCAGATTGAAGTCACGCTGCGCTTGATCAGCGATGAACGCCACGCCAGTGAAACCCTGGCCCTGACCGGTGAAGTCGACCTGGACATTGCACGGCTGGGCAGGGCGCTGGCGCAACTGCGTGCTCTGCTGGTGCAGTTGCCCGCCGACCCTTACCTGCAATTGCACAATCAAGCGTTCACCAGCGAGCGTGAACGCGACGGTGAGGTGCCCAGTGCTGCCGAGCTGATCGAGCAGGTGGTGAGCCTCAGCGAGGGCCTGGACATGGTCGGCATCTACGCTGGCGGTCCCCTGTACCGCGGCTTCGCCAGCTCTTGGGGCGGGCGTGGTTGGCATGTGGCGACCAGCGCCAGCCTGGATTTCAGCCTGTTCCACGCCAACGGCGAGGCAGTGAAGATCACCTACGCGGCCAGCCACTGGGACCGCGATGCCCTGGCCGCGCAGTTCGCCCAGGGGCGCGAGCAGTTGGTGCACCTGGGCAAACCGCGCAAAAGCCTGAGCCCGGGCCGTTACCGCACCTACTTCGCCCCGGCGGCGCTGAACTCGCTGGTGTCGATGTTGCGGGGTGGCTTTTCCGCCCGGGCGCTGAATAACCGCAGCAGTGCCTTGCAAGCGCTGCAGTTGGGCACCGCCAGCCTGTCCGCCAGGTTCAGCCTGAGTGAATCGGCCTCCACCGGGCTGGAACCGCTGTTTAACGGCGACGGCAGCTTGCGTCAGGACCAACCGTTGATCAGCGCCGGTGAGTTGGTAGGCCAACTGGTCGGTGCCCGTTCGGCTCGCGAATACGGTTTGCAGGCCAATGGCGTGGACGGCAGCGAACTGCCTTCGTCGCTGGTCATGGCCGCAGGCGATCTGCCCACGGCCGAGGTGTTGCAGGCGCTGGGCACCGGCCTGTACATCGGCAACCTCTGGTACCTGAACTACTCGGACGTGGGCCTTGCCCGGGTCACCGGCCTGACCCGGTTTGCCAGTTTCTGGGTGGAGGACGGCCAGATCATCGCGCCCATCGACACGATGCGTTTTGACGACAGCCTTTACTCGGTACTCGGAGACAACCTGCTGGCGTTGACGCGCGAGCGGACCCTACGCATCAGCACCCGCTCCTACAACCATCGCGATGCTCAGACGGTACTGCTGCCCGGCGCCCTGGTGGAGGGTTTCACACTGACCCTGTAAGCCACGCCCCATTTCACCCTGGCGCAGCCGTTGAGGCGGCTGCGCCTCAACACTGCCAGGAAAGCCCGCTTGATGAGCGCTACCTCACGTTTTACCCACAGTATTCGCGATCTGCCGCAGATCGATCATCGCCTGACTTTACGCGAGCCGCTGCACCACAAGGATCCGCTCAAGGAGCGCCTGCATCGCAAGCAGCGCCTGGCCGCAGCCTATCGCCTGTTTGCCCAATTGGGTTTCGAGGTCGGGGTGGCTGGGCATTTCACCGCCCGCGACCCGGTGGACACCGACCATTTCTGGATCAACCCACTGGGCGTGCCCTTTTCGCAGATCCGCGTATCGGACCTGATGCGCGTGGACGGCGATGGCCGCGTGGTGGAGGGCGAGGGCGTGCTGAATACCAGCGCGCTGGAACTGCACTATGACCTGCAAAAAGCCCGCCCTGAAGTGGTCGGCATCGCCCATGTGCACGGTTTTCATGGTCGGGTGTGGTCTTCGTTGGGCAAGTTGTTCCAGCCCATTACCGCCGAGTCGAGCTATTTCCAGGGCGACCAGGTGCTGTTCCCGCGCCTGGCCCTGCGCAACGCCGAAGATGGCGTGGAGCGCGACCGCGACCGCGTCAGCCGCGCCTTCGTCGACACCTTTGCCCAGCACAACCTGCTGGTGTGGCAGAACCATGGCCTGTGGACCGTGGGCCAGAGCGTGGAGACCGCGGCCTGGCGCTTCATCCTGGCTGACGACACCGCGCGCGCCCACTTGCTGGCGTATTCGGCAGGGACGCCGGTGATACCCGACCTCGACCCACCCAAGGCAAGCGACAAGCCCGGCCAGGAGTTTTTCGCCTGGCTGAACTTCCTGCCGCTGTGGGACCGCATTCGCGCGGAACAACCGGACCTGCTCGACTGAGCCTGTGTTTACCCTTCCAAGGAGCCAACTTTGAGTCATTCCCCCAAGCAGATGATCCTGGGCGCATTCATCCCCAGCGCCGGTTTCATGAGTTCGGTGTGGCGCCACCCAGCGGCAGCCACCGATTTGTTTCGCGACTTCGACCATTTCCGCTGGACCGCGCAAACCCTTGAGGCAGCGAAATTCCATGCGGTGTTTTTCAATGACGCCGTCAACGTCGACCCGGACAAGGCCACGCTGTATGGCAGCCCGACCAGCGTGCGCTGGGACCCGTTGGTACTGCTGCCGGCACTGGCGCTGACTACCCAGCGCATTGGCCTGATCGGTACCGCCAGCACCACCTACAACGAGCCCTACAACCTGGCACGCAAGTTGGCCAACATCGACCACCTGAGCCACGGCCGGGTAGGCTGGAACCTGGTGACTTCCTTGGGCGGCGGCGAAAATTTCAACCTCGACGCCCATGTGCTGCACGCCGATCGCTACGCCCGCGCCGAAGAGTTCTACGACGTGGTCAGCGGCCTGTGGGACAGCTGGGAGGATGACGCCTTTGTCCAGGACAAAGACAGTGGGCGCTTCCTGGACGTGAACAAAATGCATGTGCTCAACCACCACGGCCAGCACTTCCAGGTGCGTGGCCCGCTCAACGCTTCTCGCCCGGTGCAGGGTTACCCGGTGATCGCCCAGGCGGGCTCATCCGACGCGGGGCGCGCCCTGGCGGCGCGTGCCGGCGAGCTGATCTTCACTGCCCAGCACACCCTGCAGCAAGGCCAGGCGTTCTACCAGGAAATCAAGCAGCGCGCCAAGGCGCTGGGGCGTAACCCCGAGAATCTGAAAGTACTGCCGGGTGTATCACCCATCGTCGGCCGCACCCTGGAAGAAGCCCAGGCGCGCTATGACCAGCAGCAGGCCTTGTTGAACCCACCAGAGTTCCTGCGTTCGATCTCGCGGTTTGTCGGCCTGGACATCGACCTGTCGGAGTTGCCGTTCGATTCCGTGGTACCGCTGCCGCCTGACGATCTTGACACCAACGGCCACAAGAGCCGGCAGAAACTGGTGGTTGACCTGATCCGCCGGGAGCGCCCCACCGTGCGCGAGCTGTTCAACCAACTGACGGCGGGCGGGCACCGCATCCTAATTGGCACGCCGCACACGATCGCCGACGATTTTCAGGCCTGGTTCGAAGGGGGCGCCGCCGATGGCTTCAACGTGATGTTCTCGGGGCTGCATCAGGGCATCACCGATTTCGCCGAACTTGTGGTGCCCGAGTTGCAACGCCGAGGGCTGTTCCGCGAGGAATACCAAGGGCAGACGCTGCGCGAAAACCTTGGCCTGCCCTTCATCGCCAACCGCCACGCCCAGGTTGTGGCGTAACTTGATTTCAGAAGGAAAGTGCTTGATGACCACGTATACCACCTTGATCGATGGGCCTGAACTGGCCGCGCTTGTGCAGCAGGGGCCCGCGCCGCTGTTGCTCGATTGCCGCTTCGACCTGGCCGCGCCAGGCAGTGGCGAAGCGGCTTTCGCCGAGGGGCATTTGCCCGGTGCGCAGTACCTGCACCTGGATCGTGACCTGAGCGGGGCGAAGACTGGCCACAATGGGCGCCATCCGTTGCCTGCGCGCGACACTTTGGCTGTCCGCTTGCGTGCACTGGGCTTGTATCAAGACCAGCAAGTCGTGGTTTACGATGCCCAGGGCGGTATGTTTGCCGCCCGCGCCTGGTGGCTGCTGCGCTGGCTGGGCCATGAAAACGTGGCCGTGCTGGACGGCGGGCTGCCGGCCTGGACCGCCGCAGGCCAAGGGTTGCAAAGCGAACGCTCGCAGCCGTTGCCGGGTAACTTTGTCAGCCGCCAGGCATTGGTCGACACCGTGGGCCGCGCGGCGGTGCTGGCCAACCTGCAAGGGCAGGGGCCGCTGGTGGTTGTCGATGCGCGGGCGCCCGATCGCTTCCGCGGCGAGAACGAAACCCTGGATGCGCGGGGCGGGCACATTCCTGGCGCGCGCAACCGTTTCTTCCGCGACAACCTGGGTGCCGATGGCCGCTTCAAGCCCGCAGCCGACCTGCGTGCCGAGTTTTCTGCCTTGCTGGGCGCCCATGAGGCGCAGCAATCGGTGCAGCAATGCGGCTCCGGTGTCACGGCCTGCCACAACCTGCTGGCCCTGGAAATTGCCGGTCTGGGTGGCGCTCGTCTGTACCCCGGCTCCTGGAGCGAGTGGAGCAGTGATCAGCTTGCGCCCATCGCCACCGGCGAGCCTGCCTGATATCACCCGGTGCCGGCAGGCGTAGGCCTGACCGGCACGTTGATCTGTCGTGTCGAACAGGGAGTCTGTGTCTTTCATGGTGGTGTTCAATCGTGTGTGCGCTTTTACTCGTCAGGCCGGGCAAGCATTGGGCCTGGTGTGGGAAACCTCCCGCGGGCTATTCCTGGGCCTGGTGCTGGCGACGCTGATCGCCGGCCTGTTGCCGGCCCTGGCGGCCTGGGTAGGGCAGCGTATCGTTGATGGCGTCGTCCAGGCCATGCAGGTTCACGCCGCCGGCCAGCCGCCGCCGTTGTGGCCGGTACTGCGTTACGTGCTGGCCGAGGCAGGGATGTTGGCGCTGCTGGCGGCGGCGCAGCGGGGGCTGTCCATGCAACAATCGTTGTTGCGGGTGCAATTGGGGCAGAAAGTGAACCTGCTGGTGCTGGAAAAGGCCCAGACCCTCTCACTGCTGCAATGTGAGGATTCGGACTACAACGACCGGTTAATGCGCGTGCGCCAGGGTGCTTCCAGCCGACCGTTGAGCCTGGTCACCAAAAGCCTGGGCCTGGTGCAAAACCTGATTTCACTGATCAGTTTTGCCGTGCTGCTGGTGCATTTCTCACCGTGGGTGCTGCTGGTTCTGGTACTGGGTGCGCTGCCGGTATTTTTCGCCGAGACGCATTTTTCCGGCAACGCGTTCCGCCTGTTCCAACGCAGGGCGCCGGAGACCCGCCAGCAGTCCTACCTTGAAACGCTGCTGTCCCATGAAGTGCATGTCAAGGAGGTCAAGCTGTTCGGGCTGGCGCCTGTGCTGCTGCAGCGTTACCGGGACAACTTCCTGCGTCTGTATGGCGAAGACCGGCGACTGACCCTGCGCCGTGACAGCTGGGGCTTTGCCCTGGGCCTGCTGGGTACCGCAGCGTTTTACCTGGCTTATGCCTGGATCGTGCTGGCCACCGTGCAAGGGGGTATCACACTGGGCCAGATGACCATGTACCTGGCGCTGTTCAAACAAGGCCAAAGCGCAATCACCGCCAGCCTCAGCGCCATTGCCGGGCTGTATGAGGACGGCCTTTACCTCTCCGACCTGCACGACTACCTGAGTGTCCACACGCCCCCCAAGCGTGGCACGCTTACCGCTGGCGTGAGCCCTGGCGAGGGCCTGCGCTGTGAGCAACTGGGTTTTCGCTACCCCGGAGCCGCCCATGCCACCCTCAGCGGGATCAACCTGCACATTGTCCAGGGTAAAAGCCTGGCCTTGGTAGGCGAAAACGGTTCGGGCAAGACCACCCTGATCAAGCTGCTCACACGGCTGTACAGCCCCCACGAAGGGCGGATCCTGCTCGATGGCAGTGACCTGCAGGATTGGGACGAAGACGCCCTGCGCCGGCGCATCGGCGTTATTTTCCAGGACTACATACGCTACCAGATGAGCGTGGGCGAGAACCTGGGGGTAGGCGACGTCAGCGCATTCGACGACCAGTCACGCTGGCGCAGCGCTGCCAGCCAAGGCGTGGCCGCCGGTTTCATCGAACGCCTCAGCAACGGCTACACCACGCTGCTGGGCCGTTGGATGGGTGGGCAGGAGCTGTCGGGCGGGCAATGGCAGAAGGTCGCGCTGTCGCGCGCCTATATGCGGCGTGACGCCGATCTCTTGATCCTGGACGAGCCCACCGCCGCACTCGACGCCGGGGCGGAGGCTGAGGTGTTCGAGCGCTTTCGCGAACACGCCAAGGGCTGCATGAGCGTGTTGATTTCCCACCGATTCTCCAGCGTGCGCAATGCGGATCACATCATCGTGCTGGATCAGGGGCGGATACTGGAGGAGGGCGACCACGATCAGTTGATGGCGGCACGGGGGCGGTACGCGAGTCTGTTTGATGTGCAGGCACGCGGATATCGATAGCCTGAAAGAGGCTTGCTAACCATTAGTCACCTCACACCTACACCGACAAGGACATCACATCAAGATTCGCCGCATCACCCCGGAGGATATCCATCAGTTTTACGCACTATTCCAAGAGGTCGTAGCGCAGCCATGAGGAGTAAGCCGCCAAGAGGACGTCGTAGGCATATCCACCGTCCTCCTGACTACTGTCAACGCTACGGCAAGGGCTGCGTCACCGGGCGGTCGGCAAAGCGATTGGCTTGCCTGTGCAGCGTCAACGATGCCTCCAGATCGGTGGCTGAGCGACCTAGAGCCACCTGGTAGTCGCCTGCGGGCACATTCCACTGGCGCTGATTGACATCAAAGTCCGCCAGTAGCCGATCATCCACCTCCACGCTGACCTGCTGGCTCTCACCCGGCTTGAGCGAGACGCTGCTCCAGCCGAGCAATCGCTGCTGGGGGCGGCCGGGAACGTGGGTCAAGTAGAGCTGTGGCACGTCCCGGCCAGCCACTTTGCCGGTGTTCGTCACGGTGGCCGTGACGCGCAGCGGGGCGCTGGAGGTCACCTTGACGTTGCTATAGGCAAACTGCGTGTAGGTCAGGCCATAACCGAAGGGGAACAGCGGCTTGGCGTGGGTACGGGCAAACCATCGGTAGCCTACGTCGGCCCCTTCGATGTCGTAGTTCACGTCCAGGCGTTCGGTGTCCTTCGCACCGAAGCTGGCTATCGCAGGGCGGGGCAATTGCTCAAGCGAGGAGGGGAACGTCACCGGCAGCCGGCCCGATGGCGCGTGTCGTCCGGTCAACAGGTCCGCGATGGCCTGGCCGCCGCTGGCGCCTGCATACCAGGCTTCCAGCACGGCAGCGGTCTTGTTCAGCCACGGCATGGCGACGGCGCCTCCTGTTTCCAGTACCACCACTGTGTGAGGGTTGGCCGACGCCACAGCATCGATCAGTTCATTTTGACCCTGGGGCAAATTAAGGTCGTAGGTGTCGTAGCTTTCCATCATCCACTGGGTGGCGAACACAATGACCACGTCTGCGTGTCGGGCCAGTTCCGCTGCCTCGCCGGGTGAGCGACCATCGTTGAACGTGATGACGCTCTGGGGCAAGGCACCCTTCAGGGCTTGCAGTGGCGAGGATCGATGCCAGACCTGAGCCCTGGTGCTGGCCAGCAGGCCTTCGCCGCCTTGCGGGATCGACAGCGCTGGCCCCTCGGGCTCGATGACCTGCGCTGAGCCCCCGCCCGATAGCACCCCAACGTCGGCGTGACCACCAATGACCAGAATGCGCTGGGCCGAGGTGCTCAGCGGCAGTGCCTGATGCTCATTACGCAGCAGTACGGAACCCTCCAGCGCTACCTTGTGCGCCACTTCCCGGCTGAGCGTATAGTCGATCGGTGTCGTGATCGGTGGATGCTCCACCAAGCCCGCCGCGAAGACCGACCGCAGAATACGAGTATTCATGTCGGCGACGCGGGTGCGGTAGGCGATATCAGCCGCGGCTTTTTGTGCCAGCGGTATCTGGAAAGGTATGCTGCCGTACAGCAGTTTGTCGATTTGCGTGCCCATTTCGATGTCGAGGCCCCTCAGCGCAGCCTCCGGGCTATGGACTGCCCCCCAATCGGACATGACAAAGCCGCGGTAGCTCCACTGGTCCTTTAGAATATCTTGCAACAGCGTTTTATTTTCGCAGTTGTACACGCCATTGACCCGGTTGTACCCGCACATGACCGCGCCTGGCTGGCCTTTCTCGATAGCCAGTTGAAATGCCAGTAGATCGCTTTCGCGCAGGGCCTGCTCGCCAATGTTGGCGCTGAGCCCCATGCGCGCGGTTTCCTGGTCATTGAGGGCAAAATGCTTGACCGTCGATAGCACGTGCTGAGCCTGCACCCCGTTGATGGTTTCCCCCGCAGTGGTGCCTGCCAGCAGAGGATCTTCACCGAAATATTCGAAGTTGCGGCCGTTGCGTGGGTCGCGCGCCAGGTTGACACCACCGGCCAGCATCACGTTGAAGCCCTTGCTCCAGGCTTCATGGCCAATCATGGAGCCAGCCTGGCGGGCGGTTTGCGGATTCCACGTCGCGGCGATTGACAGGCCAGACGGCAAAGGCGTTCCACCATCACCTGGCCGCACATTGTTGGGGTTGCCCACCCCCAGACTTGCATCGGTGACTTGCAGGGCAGGGATTCCATGCTTGCTGTCGGCGGGGATATACCCTGCCGAACCCAAGGCTCCAACAGGTACGCTGAAACCCAGAATGGGCATCGCCATCTCCGAGTGCACGCGTTGCAATTGCTCCTCCAATGTCATGTCCTTGACCACGCTTTGGGCGCGCATGTCCGGGGTCGCGTGGGCATCCGCCCAGGGTGGGGTTGCACCCGATGCGCCGGTGGCGTTCATCAACGCCAGTGTCACCAGGCTGATGGCAAAGGGCAGGGCAGGTGTTTTCATCGTCATATCCTTTAGTCGAATACTTGCATTGCATTGAGACCCATGAGGTTTCTGTTGACTAGAACGACACGCCCATCCTCAAGGCAAGCACTACGGCATCAGGCACCGAGTCTACGGCTCCGGGGTGTCGGTAATACTGGACGCCGGGTTGCAGATAGACTGAGCCCGTGGCCTGCCAGCGGTAATAGAGCTCGCTATTGAGCTCTTGTGACACCCCAGGGGAGTACAGAGGGGCATCGCTGTCATAGCCCTGCATCACGTTGTTGAGCGCCTGGTTTCTGGCCCAGCGGTCATTGATATGGGTCACGGTGGTGGCGAAACCGATGACGTCGCGGGGGCGGTTGGCGAAGGGGCCGGTGTAATAGAGGCCTGCCCCGTAGACGTAGTGGATCACCGAGGTTCGCGGATCGTTGACTTCGGCATTGGCAAACATCTGCAGGCCCTGGGCACTGCTGCCGCCCGGTCCTGTCAGTTGCTGGCTGGCATAGACCCAGGCGCTCTTGCGGTCGGTGCGCTGCTTAAACCCTGCGGAAGGATTCATTGCTTGCGCGCCACCGCTGGCGCCTTCGTAGACGTCACTGCTGTCGACGTTGCTGTAAAAGGCGCCGATGAAATAGTTACCTGCGTAACGCTTTGCCCCCCACTGAGGCTGCCAGCCGAGCAGCACGGGATAGATCTCTCCTCTGCCGCCTTTAAAACTGAACGACCACGCCCGCGACTTTTTGAGGTCATCAGGGTTCTGCTGGTATACGCCTGCCTTGACATACACGTGCTCAGTAATGTGCCAGCTGGTGGACAACCCCCAGGTCGCCACGGGCCAGCCATACCAGATGTTACTGTTGCCAGGCACCGTGCCGCAGTTCTGCAGTGCCTGGAAATCGCAACCATGTGGGTCGGGGAAATATTCCTCGGTTGGCGACATGCGCCCCACCCTGATGCCTGCTGCACCATCCAAGAGGTCACGGTGATAGGTGAAGTGGGTGATACGGGTGAACGACCCGCTGCCCCACACTTCCTGGCTCAAGTTGGTCAAGGGACCACGCGGATCATTCAAGCGGGTGGTATTGAGCAGTTGGTGGTTGTCACGGTTGGTGATCGCCAGGCTCCAGTCACCCACTATGCCCAAGGTAGGGGCCATGTTGTAGTTGATGATCAAGGCGGTCTGGTCGGAGCTGACCGTCTCATTACGGGTGTCGTGGCCCCCGTGGGTGTTATTGGCGAACTCGCTCAGGTAGTACAGGCCCACGTTCAGGCCTTGGGTTGCCAATTGCTGGCGAGAGCCACCCAGGTCGCCCAACAGCCAGGGTGAATCAGTGGCAAGGGCATCGGCGGAATGGCCGCTTGAGCTCCAGATCAGCGCCAGCAGAGCCGAAAGGCCGAGCTCCACACTTGTCAGTGGCTGTTTCATTCGCACAATCAATCCTCACGCGTCTGTGTGTGGCAGATTTTTTTGTCGTTATATCGAGGCGCTTGGCGAGCAAGGCGCTAATTGTTATTGCCATCGGTCTGCAGGAGAGGCGCAGTGACGGGAGTGCCGCCCCTCTTTTGTGATGTGTGCAACCTCACTAGGGGGCGCAGCAAACTTTATCGCAGGGACGGGGTGGTGAACCTCCCCAAGAATGATGAGGCTGTATCAGCCGGGGAGCGGCGGGAGCGAAACCAGGTGCTTGGCTGCTGTGGAGGCGAATCCGAGAAAAGCCAAGGCGTCGGGGGGGGAGGAAGAGTTACTCCAGCACCTATAGGCTGATGCATAGGGCTGGCCGTTCATCCTGAGCGTATCCGACCGTCCGCTTCTGGCCGAAGCTGGGTAAAAACGCTTTCGAGCAGCTTTGGTGGCCTGATTGGGGGCTAAAATCGCGCGCCTATGCAACTTCCAGCTCCGCTGATTAGCCAAATGCTGAAGGATTTCGCGTAGCAGCGCAGACTTCAAAACCGTGCCTGCGTTTTTACACACTCTGGGCCGAAAGCGGTCGATTACCAGATCAACAATCTTTTCGAAGCTGGCAAGCAGCTAAGGATAGCCAGCTCAACCGTTTTGCATTCATTGCACTGACCTTCAGTACAGTGGGCTGCAATCCCGTAAACGCCTTGCAAACTGAGGTGTGGGTGAACGTATATACGTGCTGGCTGCATGCGGTGGCGGTGGGTGGGTCGAAGAACTGCTGAAAATCATGAGGGAGTACAGGCGTACCCCTTGCCTTCAATTGGGTGAAGGGAATACGCGCGGAATCGCTCTGTTTTTAGGGCTGATTGATGTCTTCTTTGCCAAGTATTTCCAAGCAGGCCCCAATCAGAGCCGATGACTCGTCCAAGCCGTTCAGGGCGCTCCGCACATTAACCGCAGCCTCAATGCCTCCGCTGTTTTCAGCCCACAACGCTAGTTCTTCCACCGCCGCGCCGAGGGCGTGGTGGGCTTGCACTTGCGCCACCATCAATTTTTGCAACATTTGAATAGCCGTCATCATCGTTTCCTCCTGGTTAATTCTGAGGTTAGCAGCGGGATCCGCAGAGGTGTTTTTACGATAAGGGGCGGCGTGTAAGGCGATTTTCAGTGACCTATATACGGTGGCCGTTGCTTTCTCGCCTTACCCTGGACGTTGGGCTAATCGATATCGGGCTACGCCCGGCCAGAGTGACGCGCGGCCCTTCATTCCAGTCGCCGACCAGCGCGAGCGCCCCCACCTGTCGAAATACCTCGCCCCCAAGATTGACCCGGTGGACGATTTTACGTTTACTGTATGCATATACAGTTTTTGCAAGGCGTTCGTTATGAGCATCACATTCCTGGGACCGTTGGGTGAGGGCGGGGCCATGCTTCCGTTGTATTCGTTCAAGGTCCCTGCCGGCTTTCCTTCACCCGCAGCCGATCATATCGAGAAGCACATCTCGCTGGATGAGTTGCTGGAGATCCGCGCGCCCCATATCTACCTGGTGCGGATCTCGGGCAGCAGCATGGAGGGGGCTGGGATCTTCGACGGCGATCTGGTCGTGGTCGACCGCTCGATCACTGCCGAGCACGGCCATATTGTGATTGCCGCCGTGAATTGCGAACCGGTGTGCAAACGCCTGTGCAAGCGGGGAGATAGCATCATTCTGATGTCCGAAAATGCCGGCTACCCTCCGCGCTACATCCTCGAGGGTGATGAGCTGGTTGTCTGGGGCGTCGTGACCTTTAGCGTGCGCGCCCATGATCCCAAAGCCTGATCCTGTCTTCGCCCTCATCGACTGCAACAGCTTTTACGCAAGTTGTGAACGGGTGTTCAGACCTGACCTGCGCAGCACGCCCATCGTGGTGCTCAGCAACAACGATGGCTGCGTCATCGCCCGTAGCGCCGACGCCAAGCCGTTCGTGAAAATGGGCGAGCCGTACTTCCAGATCAAGCAAAAGCTCAAGCAGCACGGCATAGTCGCCTTCTCCTCGAACTACGCGCTGTACGGCGACATGAGCGAGCGGGTCATGACGGTCATTGAATCGCTGGTGCCGCAGGTCGAGATTTACAGCATCGATGAAGCGTTCGCTGATTTGTCCGGTGTACCCGGTGACCTGGAGCAGCTTGGCCGTCAGATTCGCGCACAGGTTTACCGGAGCACCGGCATACCCGTCGGCGTGGGGATCGCCGGCACCAAGACCTTGAGCAAACTGGCCAATCACGCGGCGAAAAAGTGGCAGGCACAAAGCGGTGGAGTGGTGGATCTGCGCGATCAGGTAAAACGCGACTGGGTGCTGAAGAAATGCCCGGCGTCGGATGTCTGGGGCGTCGGCCGGAGGATGACGACACACCTGGAGGGCATGGGTATCAAGAGCGCCTGGGAGCTTTCCAAGGCAGATCCCTGGATGCTGCGTAAGCGCTTCAGTGTGGTAATCGAGAAGACCGCGCGCGAGTTGGCCGGCACACCCTGCCTTGAGCTGGACGAGCCGGATCCGCCCAAGCGAGAGATCTGTTGCAGCCGGATGTTTGGCAAACGCCTGACGGATGTGGTGCCCATTAAAGAGGCAGTAGCGACCTACATGGCGCGCGCCACAGAAAAGTTGCGGGCGCAGCAGTCGCTTTGCAAGAAGGTCCGGGTGAGCATTCGTACCGGGTTCTTCAACCCCGATGAGGCCAAGTACGCTAATGGGGTCGTCGTCGAATTGCCCTATCCCACGGACGATACCCGGCTGATGACCAAGCTTGCCGTGGAGGCGGTGGACCGTATCTACCGAACTGGTTTCAAGTACAGCAAGGCCGAGGTTCTCTTGCTGAGCCTCTGCCAGAAAGGCGAATACACCGAGGACCTGTTCTCGATTTCGCAGCCGGCGGCCACCGAGAAGGTCATGGGGCTAATGGATGCCATCAACGGTCGATGGGGGCGGGGCACCATGCGGCTGGCCAGCGTGCCGACCAATCCTGATTGGGGGATGCGGCGGGAGATGATGAGCCAGAGCTTTACCACCCGCTTGGATCAGCTTTGGACCGTAAGCTCCAAATAATGATTGGAGAACGTTAACAGTGCACGTTGCTGTCGAGAATGGATTTGGAGACTGGCTTCTCGTTCCATATGGATGGGAATCCCGTGGTGCTCTAGCTGAGCATTGCAAAACCTGTCACTACTAAAGGGAGGGGCTGCTTTCGACCCAAAGCGGACGGCCCCAAAAGAGTCTGCTTGCGACCCATTGCGGACGGCCGGGACCAGCACTGTAGCCGCTGCCGCAGGCTGCGCTGGCCTTCAACCACACTGGAATTCTTCAGCGTACCCAGCGGCCAGCGCAGCCTGGCGGCAGTGGCTACAGCGCGTTACTGAGCCTTGGCCGTCGGGGGGGGGGGGGCGAAGGGCAGCTTCTGGCCGATAGCGGCCACTAGTGACGGGCATCAAAAGGTCCAAAGATGACGTCCGCAGGCTTGGGAAAAGGGAATGTTGGCAATCCCGTTCCCAAACCGCCCCTCCGACACTGCTAGCGTCAAATACACCGTTGTTTCAACGGCGTATTCAGCGTCGGCGTGCCTCTTTACCACCATCTTCGCGCATGCCCAGATTTTTCTTGAATCCTCGTAAGTTCATTGCGCCCAGCGCCACCTCCAGTGCAATCAGCGCGTAGGCATGATCATGCCAGCCCCAAATCACCCAGAGTGCATTGCTGAGTATGAAACACCAAAAACCGATGATCCGCCGCCTGGCCTGAGTGGAGCCGGTGAACCAGGCGGCAAAAATAGTGACCGCCATTGCCGGCCATTGCACCCAATCGATCATAGGATGGGCTTGCCGCCAGTAACGCCGTAGCGGGTGCCGGAGATGTAGCTACCTTCGTCCGAGGCCAGCAGCACATAAATCGGCGCGACTTCCACGGGCTGGCCAGGGCGTCCCAACGGTGTCTGGGAACCGAACTGGGTCACCTCTTCATCAGGCATGGTGGCCACGATCAGTGGCGTCCAGATTGGGCCCGGGGCAACGCTGTTGACCCGTATGCCTCGTTCTCCAAGTAGCTGCGCTAAGCCGGCGCTGAAGTTGGCGATGGCGCCTTTCGTTGTGGCATAGGCCAGCAGGGTCGACTTCGGTGTGTCGGAATTGACCGAGCTGGTGTTGATGATTGAGGCGCCCGCCGACATGAAGGGCACGGCGGCCTGGCAGAGGCGGAACATGGCAGTAATGTTGATATCGAAAGTCTTGACCCATTCTTCGTCCGTGATGTCCTCGAAGCGTTCGTGGGTCATCTGAAAGGCAGCGTTGTTGACCAGCACATCAATACGCCCAAAGCGGGTGACCGTATCGTCGACCAGTTGCTGGCAAACCTGTTTCTTCGCCACATCGCCTGGCAATAGCAAGCACTGACGGCCAGCGGCTTCCACCCAGCGCGCGGTCTCTCGGGCGTCTTCGTGCTCGTCCAGGTAGGCGACAGCAACGTCTGCGCCCTCACGGGCAAAAGCGATCGCCACGGCACGGCCAATGCCGCTGTCGGCGCCGGTGATAAGTGCGATCTTGCCTGCCAATCTGCCGCTGCCTTGGTAGCTTTGCTCACCGCAGTCGGGCACCGGGTCCATTTTGCGTTGCGATCCCGGCACTGCTTGAGGCTGGCTGGGGAAAGGTGGTTTTGGATAGTTGCGCATGATTCAGGTCTCCTGGAACTTGCAGCGGGTATGCGCTTGAGAACCCTGAGGCGAGGCAAAAGTTGAGTCGGATCTCGGTCTACCTCGACCAGCGGGCCGTTGGGCGCGCAGGGCTCAGGGGCAACCACGCACTGTAATTGGGCTGAACTTTCAAGCCCGTGCGGCTCTCCCTTTTGGTAACGGCTTACCAAGGACACCCCATCATGAAAACCACTCAACTGTTCGGTCTGGCCTGCTGCGTGTTCATGCTGCAAGGTTGCTTCAATGAAACCGATCACCCTGCCCAGGGCGCTGACCGCAGCAAGGCTTCCGTGCAAATGCAAAAACCGGATGCGCCCACTGGCGAGGCCACCCCGGCCGGCGAACCAGACAAAGCCAACCAGTAACTTTTAAATGTCAGGAGCACTTTCATGGAAGACTTCAAACCCTCGCGCCGTTACCTGCTACAAGGTGCTGCCATAACCGCCGCCGTCGGTTTCGCCGCACCTTCAATGGCGCAAGCGGCGACAGCGACTGCCACTGCGCCGTTGCGTAACCCGCAGGGTGGTTTCCCCAAGCCGCCGTTTACCGAGCAGTCACAACCTTGGCCGGGACTGGCAGGAAGCATGAGCCCGCGCCCGGATCACGGCGAGCATAGCTATCAAGGCAGCGGCCAGCTGGTCGGTCGCAAGGCGTTGATCACCGGCGGTGATTCCGGTATTGGCCGTGCGGTGGCGATTGCCTTCGCTCGGGAAGGCGCCGATGTCGCCATTAACTACTTGCCTGCCGAAGAGACGGACGCCAGGGAAGTGGTGAAGTTGATCCAGGACGCCGGCCGCAAGGCAGTGGCGTTGCCCGGTGATCTGCGTGACCCGGAATTTTGTCGAAGCCTGGTGCAGCAGGCCCATCAGGCCTTGGGTGGGCTGGATGTTCTGATCAGCAACGCCGGCCGCCAGCACAGCTTCGATTCGATCCTGGATATCCCAGACGATCAATTCGACTGGACGGTCAAGACCAACCTCTACGCCATGTTCTGGGTCACCAAGGCCGCAGTTGCGCTGATGCCGGAGGGAGCCGCCATCGTCTACACCTCGTCGGTCAATGCCTACGACCCGTCGAAGAATCTGCTCGACTACTCCATGACTAAGGCTGGCATCGCCAACTTCAGCAAGTGCTTGGCCAAGCAATTGGCGGATCGAGGAATTCGCGTCAACGCAGTTGCGCCTGGACCGTTTTGGACCCCATTGCAGGTCAGTGGTGGTCAAACCATGGAAAAACTGAAGGCGTTTGGCAGTGACACGCCGCTCAAACGTCCAGGCCAGCCAGCGGAAATTGCCTCACTGTACGTGCAACTGGCGTCGGCTAAGTCCACGTATGTGACCGGTCAGGTGTTCGGTGCCTCAGGGGGAGCCGGGCAGCCCTGAGTACCCAATTGCCGGTGGCGGGCTCGCTTCCCGGAAGGTAAAGGCAACTCAAGGAGTCATGATGCATCCTATGCAACTGCTTGAAGAACTGCTGTACGCCAGAGGCCCCGGGGGCGAAGAGGAAGAGGTGCGGGTGATATGCGAGCGCGAACTGCGCGAGCATTGTGATGAAACCTGGATCGATGATGCAGGAAACCTGATTGGGCTGATTCGCGCGCTCAGCGCTCCCACCGACCATGCCCAAGCTGCGCGATCCGGCATGCTGATCATGGCGCATCTGGACGAAATCGCCATGGCAGTCCGCACCATCAACGACGATGGTTCATTGCGGGTCACCGCATTGGGCGGCGCCAACCCGGTCAACTTCGGCATGTGCCCGGTCGATATTCTGGGCGATGCTGCCGTGCTGCCTGGCGTGCTTTCGTTTGGCAGCATGCATGTGACTCGGCAATCGCCGCAGGGAGCCGACGTTCAGGATGGCAATGTGCACTGGCGAGACGTGCACGTGGTCACCCGGCAAAGCCGCAGGCAATTGGAGGAGCAAGGCATTCGAGCTGGCACCCGAGTGGTGCTCAGCCAGCACTGGCGCACGCCGTTTTACCTTCAGGATGCTATTGGCGCGCACTTCATGGATGACCGCGCACCTGTGGTAGCAGTCCTGCAAGCGGCTGCCATGGTTGCCCTAACGCCAAGCCGCTTAGCCCAGGACACGTACTTCGCCTTCACCACCATGGAGGAGGAAACCAACGCAGGGGCACTGTTCGCAGCACACCATTTGCCATGTCGTACCGCCGTTGCGGTGGAAGTCGGCCCGATTGCAACGGAGTATGGCACCGAGCTATCGGCAAACCCCATCGTCGTCGTTGGCGACGAAAAAGGCCATTACACCCGTTCGGTCACCGATGCATTGATTGCCGCTACGCAACGGGCTGGCTACACGCCGCAACCGGCGTTGCTGGTGGATTTTGCCTCTGACGCCAGTGCGATATTGGCAGTAGGGGCCCTTGGCCGGGCGGGTTGTATCGCCATCCCCACCGAGAACACCCATGGCTTCGAGGTAGTGTTGCCGGCAGGTATAGAGGCCTGTGCAAAGAGTTTGACCCGCTTTCTCATCCAGGGGCAAACATGATCGCCGTCACCGCTGCGGACTTGGGTATTGATATCAACGAGCCCGGTGGCAACGGTCTGTTTAAATGGCTGCTGGCCAGTTTTTTGATCGGCAAGCGGATTCGTACCTCCGTGGCGGTGAAGGCTTTTCATCGGCTGGTCGACCAGGAGGGGGTGGGCACGCCTGAACAATTAGCCAGGTGCAGTCATGCCCAATTCGTCAGGTGGTTGGGCGAGGCGGGCTATGCGCGATATGACGAATCCACCGCGAGGCGCTTGCGGGTATTGGGCCAGCGCGTTAGCGAGGAACTGCATCCGCAACTGTGTGCGTTGTGCACTGGGGTTCACGGGGTCGCCGACTTCGAGCGCTGGCTACTAAGCTTTGAAGGAGTGGGGCCCAAAACCGTGGAGATATTCATGCATGAAGCAGCGGGAACGCTACACGATGCTTCGGCTGATCTCCTCATGCCGTCTTGATCAGGAGCAACAACTATGCAACCACAAACAGAAGGTTTGGAAGAGCAAGGTCCCGATCGCGTGCCTTTCGTCAACGACCCCGCCAAGAATCGGAAAGAACGCGATGAGCCTTCCGACGACGAGGCGGATGATGAGCCCGAGGACGAGTGAGGGGGCTGGATAGGTATGCGACAACCGCCTGAATTCAAAACAAATTTAGCTCTAGAAATACCGGCTTGATAGGAAAGTCTTCGCGAGAGAACTCCCTGACCCTCTCGGAAGCAACGCCCGGTGGCGGGCAGCGAACCGCTTCTAACGCTTGCACAACAAGATCATTTCCAGGTGGGAAGTACGCGGACATGTCGTCCCGTTCAATATCAAGAAGCACAATGAACCCACGGTCGGGCGTCACCTGACGGTCGAGTTGGTATCGAACCTCGCGAAGATTGCGCAAAGATGCGTATACCTGAATGCCACTACCAAGATATTTTCGGTGCCACTGATCCATAATCGTCTCTTGACACTCAACTATCCGTGACCGGTTCTGCAAACGATCTCAGTGCCTTGATCAGGCTCTCGGCCGACCATGGTTTGGCCAGGCAGACGATTCCAGGTTTCACCGGAATGTCCTCCAGAGCGAAGCCACTCATCAAAACCGTCACTGTCCCCGGCCATTTTTCCGCGACCATGCCGAGGAATTCCGCGCCGTGGAGCTGCCCCGGAACATCGTGATCAGCCACCACAGCGGCGCACCCCCCCGATTGCAATAGATAAACCAGTGCGTCGTCACAGTTCTGGAAGCTGTGACAAGTGTCGCTGAGATCGGCAAGGATGTCCCCCATTAGCCTTCTGAGCAATGGATCGTCCTCGACCACGACGATATCGCCCTCCAGGCGAAACGAATTCAGGCTGCTGTTCATCATCGGTGGGGGCCTTGAGATGCCATGATTTCGTCATTCTAAAGTTGTGTCCGCGCTCTGCCAAATAGCTGGACCACAATTCGACTGTATTGGCAGCGCGACGTTCCCACGTCAGCAATTGCAAACTGGAGGCCCGTTTAAAGTTTTCTGTGCGTTACCCGTAAACGACTACTGCTGCACCGCTTGCACCGACCCACCGTCCACTCGAACATTGCTGCCGTTTATGAAAGACCCCCGATGCGAGACCAGCAGCGCGATCACCGCTGCCACTTCCTCCGGCTGTCCTCGCCGCTGTTGCACGATGCCGGGCCGCTCTTCCTTGAGAAAACTCTCAACCGCTTGTTCAAAAGAGACGCCGAGCTTCTCGGCTCGCTTGCGCATCATGTCATTGGTCATTCCTGTTTCGATGAACGCGGGAGCCACGGTGTTGCACAACACGCCATGCTCGGCTTCCTTGTACGAGAGGTTCTTTACCCACGCAGCGAGGGCAGCCTTGGCAACGTTGTACACGGCCTCATCGTAGTAGGGCTGCGCGGCATTTTCCGAGGTGATACACACAAATCGCCCCCACCCCCGTGGGCGCATGCGTGGAATGGTGGCGCGTGCTACGCGCACCGAAGAGAAGAAGTCAGTTTGCCAGGCCTCTTCGTAGTCAGCATCAGAGATTTCGAGAGGATCGCCTTTGGCACCGGTAACCCCGGCAGTGTGCACGACGATGTCGATTTTACCGAAATGTGATTCGCCATCAGCCACCACCTGGTTTACGGCATGCTGGTTTGTGACATCTGCCGCCACCAACAGCCGTTCGCCGGGCAGGTTGGCGAACGCAGCCTGCAAGGCGCCTTCATCACGATCGGTCAGCACCAGAAGGACGCCTTCTTCACTCAATAGCCGCGCTATTGCTTGACCTATACCGCCACTGGCGCCCGTTATCAGCGCGACGCGCCCTGTTATTCCAAGATCCATGCGAACCTCTTCGTCGAAACAATCAAGCCGGTTGCATATGACCGGCACTGATGGTTCGACAAACGCTGAGGTACAGTGGCTCCAATAAAATACGAGAAAAAAGGCGGGTGGCTATCGAGCAACCGACTGACGCATTTCTGCGCGTGACCACCACTACTACCGGGTAGAGAAACTTTCGATAACTGTGATTGGACCAGCCTCTTAATGACGCCGGCGATAAAGGCGGGCCATCAGGTATGCGCCAACGCCCACCGCCACCAGGGCACATAGGGCACGGCTCAAGCGTCCGGGATTTGATCCACCTTGGACGGGTGTTCCCGATGGCGTGGGCATTGCGGTCGCAGGCATTGAGGCGGCCCAGGGTTCGTGCGCCTCATCAGCGTCGAGGTGGACGGGGAGTACCGCGAGGCGCAACTGCGAGCCGTCGTGCAAGGTCAGCATCAAGTCTTCGATAAAGCCCACTCTGCGTTCGGGAAATAACGGTTCACCGTTGCCGTCCAGCGCGTCGTACAAGAATTGCTGGTCTTCGAGCCAGCCCACCGCGGTCAACAGGTCGGGGCTCAGGTAATACTTTTCGTCCAGGAAGAATCCGGGAAAATGGGGGCCGTCGACTGGGTGTTCGATGTTGTACCTTTCGCCTGGCTTCATACCACTTAATGAACTCATGTTGGCAGATCTCCGGGTAATGTTCGGGGTAGTCGCGTGACCGTTATCAGCACCGCGGCTATACGCTCTGCAGTCCGGTAGCTGGGAGTGTCCAGCTCTTCACCGAACACGTCGGGGTCCAATTCCCGGTAGTCCCATTGAAACCCTGAGGCCCCCAGCAATGGCTGGACCTGCTGCAGAAACAGATCCTGGCCCTCAACAGAAGGCGCACCGGTATACAGCAGCAGCGTGCCGCCCGGTCGCAGGCGCCCCAGCGCCTGGGCGGCGATGCGCACCGACAGCGCCGAACCGAGGCCTTCGCCGCCATCGCGGTAGGCCCGCCCTTGGGTGTCGTGCATGTACGGCGGGTTGGCGACGATCAGGTCAAAGTCACCTTCGGTGCCAGCAAGGATGTCGCTGTGCCAGGCGGTGACGTTGTTCACGCCGGCCAGTGCCGCGTTGACAGCGGTGTAACGCAGCGCCGTGGGGTTGATGTCGACAGCCAGCACCTGGGCGGCGGGGCGGGCCCGGCCTATCAGCAGCGCGCCAACGCCGCTGCCGCAGCCAATGTCCACGGCGCGTTCGATAGGCTGGGTACGGCTAAGCAGGTGCGCCTCCATGGCTTGGGCGAAGCGGTAAGTATCCGGGCCAAAGAACACGGCATCATGGGCCACTGTGGGGTATGCGGAATGCACCAGTAGCAGGTCGTTCAGGCTGGACCAGCGGATATCGCTGGCCCACAGGCCCGCGTGCTCGCGCAGCACGCCGCCGCTGGCCAGTGCATCGAAGTCGGCCGCAGGCAGCAATTCACGGGCGAACGGCCGGCTCCAGCCGAATACATCGCGCACATGCCGGGCCACCCGGTTTTCGGCGCGTGCATTGTTGCGTTGGTGGCTCAGCGGGGTAACGGTGGTAAAACGGTAGCCAGACGCTTGCAGGCGACGGCCCAGTTGCAGGATAGCCAGGTCGCAGCCCAAATCGTCAGCGTCTGCGGCCGGGGGCGTTGAATGCAGGGGCTGTGAAAGCATTATTGAGCTCCTGCGCTGCTGAGCAGCCGGCTGAAAGCGCGCGTTGCGCGCATGCCATCGGGCGTTGCATGGTGGGCTGGACTTAACTGCGGGAGCAGGCAGCGCAAGGCGTCAGGCGCCGTGGCCAGCGGCTCGGCAGCGTCGCCTTCGGGCTGGGCCGCACTGCGGCGGCGAAAGCGGGCGCGGAAGGGGCGACCTTCCTGGCTGGCCTGCCAGCTGCCGGCAATCCAGTCGTGCAGCAGTTGTTGCTCATAGCCGTTGAATACGCCAAACATGGCGGCGCCAGGGCCGTCTATCAACTGCCAGAACCGGCTCAAGGCTGGGTCCTGGTGGCGCTTGATCCAGCCCGTGGCCTGGAGAGCGTCGAGAAATGCCGGAATTTGCCCGGGCTTCTGCAGCCACTGGTTGACCGTCTTGCCGTCCAGTCGGCAGTAGTCCGAATGCATGTGCTGGCCGAACTCGCGTTTGCGCTCGAGCATGGCCACCACTTCACGCGCAAGGTCGAAGGCCTGGATCACCCCTGTCGAACCCACGCCCAATTCATTCAGGTTATAGCCGGCGCGCATGCGTTGCAGGAATTGGGCGGGTACGGGGCTCTCGGCCAGGAATGCAAACACGGCCTCGATGGCTTTGCGCGCGTGCCCGCAGCTGGCGTTGTCGATAGTGACGTGCAGGGTGAAATAGTAAGGGTCGATACCCAACTCGTTGAGTTCGAACGAGGTAATCAGCAAATGCAGCGGCAGCTGTTCGTAGCCCAGGTTGTAGCCAATCAGCTCCGGCAGGTAGTCATCGCCTACCGTGCCCAGCGCCAGTTGCAGTGCACCCTGCACGTACAGGCCGGCATCCAGGGGCTGGGTGGCGGCGCAGTCGTGGTCGGCGAGCAGTTTGCGGTACAGCGCCACATGGTTGAGGGCGGGTTCACCGTCGCCCAGCTCTTCAAGATAGGTGCGAATCAGGCCCTGGTAACGCCAGTCGTCGACGTGTTGCAGTGTGCCGTACAGCCAGGCGCCATCCACCAACTTGCTGGGCGCCACCTGCTGCAGGAAATACAGCGCGTGGGCCTTGCAGCTGAAATAGCGGCGCGGGGCGCCCTCGTGGCGCTTCTCCAGGTAATGAGCGTAGTCCTGCGCGACATGCTTCACTTTCGCGGTCATCCAGCCGGCGAATGCGGCAGGGTCATCCGGCAGTTCGCAGGGCAGGGCGGCAGCGGCCGCCAAGTGCTGGTTGAGGAACGAGCGCAGGCCGTGCTCGCCGAGTCGCCCCCCACCTTGCAGCAAGTCGTGGTAGACGTTCACTGCGTCGCGGGACTCGGCGCAGGGCAGGGAGGCTATGGCAGCAAGGGGCTTGAGAACGGTCATGGCGGGATACTTTGTCGTTGTGTACCCATGTGAAACCGGCGGGGCGACGAAAATTCAACCTGATTCGCAGACGGTGACATTGGCAGGAACCAGCCGCTTCCCGCCGCCGACGTCCTTATGCTTCCTCAGGGTCCGGCTGCCCACCTGAACCCAGGTCGGCACCGGTTACCGGGTCGCTGGCGGGGTCGGACTCGGTACGGGTACTGAGTTGGAGCAACAGCGCCTGGTCCTCTTCATCAAGCTCAACGCTCGCGCTGCCGTCACCGCCATCCACGGCCGGTTCAGGGCTGGCGACAAACTCCCATTCCTCGCCGCTGTTCCAAGGCCCGCGTACTTCGCCGTCCCCTTGGGACATGTTGAAATACACGTTGGTGAACTCCGGCATGCCCGGTAGCTTGCCTTGGGGGAAATTCGGCTGGATCGCATGCAGCGCTTTCTCGAAGGACAGTTGGTGAGCGATCTCGCGGGTCATCAGAAAGCCGAGTGCTTCTTTCACGCCGGGATCATCCGTGACGTTCATCAGGCGTTCGTAGACGATTTTGGCCCGCGACTCGGCGGCAATGTTCGAACGCAGGTCGGCGGTGGGCTCGCCAATGGTGTCCACGTAGGCGGAGGTCCAGGGCACGCCGGCGGAGTTGGTCAATGGGGCGCCACAGCCATACAGCAGCGCGGTGATGTGCGAGTCATTGCCAGCGCCGTTGATGGCGCGGTACAGCTCGCCTTCCTCGTCGACGCCCTCGGCCAGGCGACCCTTGGCGCCCTTGTTGAGCATGACGATGATGGAACCGACGATTTCCAGGTGGCTGAGCTCTTCGGTGGCGATATCCATCAACAGATCCTTGCGGCCTGGATCGTCCTCGGCCAGGGCTTGGGTGAAGTAGCGCGACGCAGCGGCCAGTTCACCTTGGGCGCCGCCGAATTGCTCGAGCAGCAGATTGGCCAGGCCCGGGTTGGGCTGCGCGACGCGCACGGTGTATTGCAGACGTTTATTATGCAGGAACATGGTGAGTACCTCTCAGGCGAGGTGGGCGCGCACGGGTCAGGACGACCGTGCAACCCCCTCTAATTGTCCGAGTAGGCGTGACTCGTCATCGTTACATTTGTTTAGTAGGCAGGTGACCGAAGGGATCGACCGTGGCGCTGCCTGATTCCTCCCTTCAGGCTGACAGCCGGTACACCCTTCACCCACGAATTTTGCCAGCGAACAAACTGAAGCCAAACGTGTTGTACGCCAGCGTAATCGGCACCCATACCGCGAAACCCACCAATACGAATATCTGTGTGCGCGGCCCGGCGGCGGCCTGGGCGAGGGTAAGGGCAGGCGGCACGATGAGCGGGAACACCGCAAAGGCCAGGAGGCCGAAACCCAGCACCACCATTCCCAGTGCCGCCACCAATGGCAAGGCATCCCTTCGCCCACGCAGGCCAAGGGCAAACAGCACCATTAGCGCGGCCACCAGTCCCGTGGCAGGGGGCAGCAGGCTGAGCTGCAACAGCCGTTCGGCGTAGTGCTCATTGAGCAGGGAGGCCCAGGCCACAACGCCCGCCACCAGCACCACCGCAATGGGGGCCAGCCATGCAGCCTGGCGTTTGCTGCGCCCTTGCAGTGGCCCCTGGGTGCGCCAGTACAGCCAGCAACTGCCCAACCATAGATAACCGCTGACGTGGGCCACGGCGCAAAACAGCGGGAAGGGCCGCAGCCATTCCCAGCCGCTGCCGTTGAACTGGCCGCCGGTAGCAGCCGGCGCCCAGGTGATGCCTTGGAGCAGGGTGCCCATGATCAGCCCCTGGGCCAGCGTGGCAATCAGCGAGCCCAGCACCAGCACCGCTTCTGGCAAGCGCTTCCGGCTGACGTGCTCGCGAAACTCCAGGGCCATGGCGCGCAACACCAGCGCGGCGAACATCACCAGGAAGGGGACATAAAGGGCCGGCAACAGCAAGGCGTAGGCTTGGGGGAACAGCGCCAGCAGGCCCCCGCCGCCCAGCACCAGCCAGGTTTCATTAGCGTCCCACACCGGCAGGATCGACAGCACCATGACCTGCCGGTGTGCCTCACGGCGCTCCAGCGCCACCAGCATGCCGACGCCCAGGTCGGTGCCGTCCAGCAGCACGTACGCCAGCACCGAGAAGCCGAGGGCGCCAGCACTGAGCAGGGTTAGCCAGCTTGGCTCAGCCATGGTCGCGTGCCCCAGGCAGCCCCGGCTGCGGCCCGGCTTCCTGCGCATCCGGCGGCTGCCTGAGAAGGCGCAACAGCAACCACAGCCCCACGGCGAATACCAGCGTGTAGAACACCAGGATGGCCGCTGTCGCCGTTGATACCTGGGCGGCAGAAACCGGCGACAGGCTGTCTGCCGTGCGCAGCAGCCCATATACCGTAAACGGTTGCCTGCCCACCTCGGTGACCACCCAGCCACTGAGCATTGCCAGGAAGCCGGCGGGCGCCATCGTCACGCTGACACGCTGCAGCCAGCGGGTGGTGGCAAGGCGGCGTCGACGCCGCAGCCACAGCCCCGCCAGGCCTTGCAATAGCATCAACACCCCTAGCCCCACCATCACGCGGAAGGCCAGGAATACGGGCAGCATCGGCGGGTTGTCCTGCTCCGGGAACTGGTTCAGCCCGGCGATGGTGCCGTGCAGGTCGTGGGTCAGGTAAAGCGACGCGACGCGGGGTATGGCCCACTCGTAGTCATTACGCCGTGCGGCCATGTCCGGCAGTGCGAACAGCCGCAGCGCTTCGCCGGCACCGGGAGGCGGCCGGTTCCACGTACCCTCGATGGCCGCCACTTTCTGCGGCTGCACGGCCAGGCTATGCTCGCCATGCAGGTCGCCCACCACGATTTGTAGCGGCATGGCAACGGCCAGCACCCACAAGGCCATGGAGTATTGCAACCGCGCACGCGGATTGTCGGGGGCGTGAAGCAGTTGCCAGCCGCCGGCGCCGGCCACCAGGCTGGCGGTGCCCAGCAGCGCGGCGACAATCATGTGCGCCAGGCGATACGGGAACGAGGGGTTGAACACGATTGCCCACCAATCTTCGGCCACAAAGTGCCCCGCCGCGTCGATGGAATAGCCTGCCGGGGTCTGCATCCACGAGTTGGCTGCCAGAATCCAGAAGGCGCTGGCCAATGAGCCGGCCGCCACCGCGCAGGTGGCAAAAAAGTGCAGCCGGGGCCCGACCCGTTGCAGGCCAAACAACATGACCCCTAGAAATCCGGCCTCGAGGAAGAACGCCACCAGCACCTCATAGAACATCAGCGGCCCGATGATCGCGCCCGCCTGATTGGCCAGTGGTGCCCAGTTGAGGCCGAACTGGTATTCCATCACCAACCCCGAGGCCGTGCCCACCGCCACGGTCAAGGCAAATACCTTCAGCCAGCGGCGGTACAGGTTCATCGCGTGGGCATTGCCGCGCCACAGCCACATAGCCTCCAGCACCAGCAGCCACTGGGCCAGGCCCAGGCTGAAAGCGGCCAGCACGATATGAAAGCTGATGGTGGTGGCAAACTGAATCCGAGCGGCCAGCAGCGCCGGGGCCGCGTCAGCCAGTTCAAACAACCTGGTCACCTTGCGGCAGTTCGTTGGCCCGCTCGGCTGCCGAAGGCAGGGCAACGTGCAGGGTGATGGGCACCGATTTTGCGGCGGGCACCTTGCTGCGCTCAGCGTAATGCCACAGCGGCACCAAGGCATTGCATTCAGGGTAGTAGGCAGCCGCACAGCCGGCAGGTATGTCGTAGGCGATGATCTGGAACGGACCTACCTCGCGCCGCACCTGCGGTTCGATGGCGGTGCGCAGGGTCACCCAGCCACCCGGCGCCAGTCCCAGGCGAATGACGTCGCTTAGGTTGAGGAAGATGACGCTGCGCGTCCCCTTTACCCCGCGAAAACGATCGTCATAGCCATAAACCGTGGTGTTGAACTGGTCGTTGCTGCGGATCGTCATCAGTTGCAATACGTCGCGCCGGGTTGCCTTGATGGCGACATCGCTGTCCTCGTCGAGGCTGCGCGGGGTAACGAACAGCGCCTTGCCCGAATCGGTTTGCCAGTGGCGGTGGCTGGCGGGCAGCGGGCGGTGAAAGCCGCCAGGCTCCCACATACGGCTTTCCATGTCATGGAAGATGGCGGGATACACCTGGCCAATCGCCGCGCGAATCAGCGCGTAGTCCCGACGCCAGGCGGCCCACGGGATACGCACGCGCTCGCCGAGGGTGGCCTCGGCCAGCCCGGCGATGATTGCCACCTCCGAGCGCAAATGCTCGCCGGCCGGCTCGCTGGTGCCCTTCCAGCCGTGCACGCAGCCGGTGCTGTCCTCGGTGCTGTAGACTTGCTCCACGCCGTCTTGGCGGTCTCGCTCGATACGCCCCAAACAGGGCAACAACCACGTGTGCTTGCCGGGTATCAGGTGGGTGCGGTTGAGCTTGGTGGCCACTTCCACGTGCAACTCTAGGCCGGACCATGCCGGTTCCATGCGATGGGTGTCAGGCACGGCGCGCAGGAAATTGCCGCCCAGGCCAATGAATCCCTTGATACTGCCGTCCAGCACCCCGGTGCAAGCGTCGACAGTGCTGGTGCCTTTGCGCAGCGGCAGTTTAAAACCAAATAGCTGCTCGATGATGTCGCTGGGTACCTTGGCCGGGTCCTCGGTGATGCCCACGGTTCGCTGGCCTTGCACATTGGAGTGGCCACGCACCGGGCAGATGCCGGCGCCCGGCTTGCCGATATTGCCGCGCAGCAGCAACAGGTTGACCAGCATTTGCACGTTCTCCACGCCATGCCGGTGCTGGGTCATGCCCATGCCGTATACCACCATCACTCGCTGGCTGCGCGCGTACACGGTGGCGGCCGCTTCCAGTGCGCTGCGGCTCAGCCCCGAGCGCTGCTCGATTTTCTCCCAGGCATGGCGGTGCACCTCGGCCACGAAGCTGTCGAACCCCTGGGTATGTTCGGCGATAAAACCATGGTCGAGCACTGCGGGTTGCCCTTCGGCAAGCGCCAGCTGGTCCATTTCCAGCAGGTGTTTGGCAATGCCAATGACCGCCGCGGTATCGCCACCAATCGCCACCTGATGGTACTGGGTACTAATGACGGTGGAGTGCGGCCCGAGCATTTCACTGGGTGACTGCGGGTTGACGAAGCGCTCAAGGCCGCGCTCGCGGATGGGGTTGAAGGTGATGATGGGGACCTGGCGCTTGCGTGCCGCTTGCAGTGGATGGAGCATCCGCGGGCTGTTGCTGCCCACGTTCTGGCCGAAAAAGAACAGGCAGTCGGTCTGTTCGAAGTCGGCCAGGGTGACGGTGCCCACTGGCACGCCAATGCTTTCCTGCAGGCCCACCGAGGTGCTTTCGTGACACATGTTCGAACTGTCGGGCAGGTTATTGGTGCCATAGGCGCGTGCCAGCAGTTGGTACATGAACGAGGCTTCCAACGACGCGCGGCCGGAGGCGTAGAACACCACTTCGTCGGGCTCCAGCCGTTGCAGTTGCGCGCCTATTTCCCGATACGCCTGTTCCCACGTGGTGGGCAGGTAGCGGTCCGTCGCGGGGTCATGGCGCAGGGGATGGGTCAGGCGGCCATGCTGCTCCAGTGCATAGTCCGTCCAGCCGCGCAGCTCGCTCAGGGTGTGGCGTTGGAAAAAATCGGGGCCGGTGCGGTAAGCGGTCAACTCCCAGGCCGTCGCCTTGGCGCCGTTTTCGCAGAACTCCAGGGCATGCGGGTTGCCGGGTTTGGCCCAGGCGCAACTGACGCAGGCAAAGCCGTTGGGCTTGTTTTGCCGCATCAGCGCCAAGGGCGCGCGCTGCAAGGCTTGCTCGCGCCACAGGATGGACATCACCGAATGCGCCGAGCCCCACCCTCCGGAGGCGTGGGTGTAGGGGCGATAACGGGCGTGCGGGTGGAGTAGCTGCATGAACGTGCCTCACAAGGTGGCTGGACATCAACCGCTGCACAACGCAGCTTGCCGTTCGACGAGCGTCAGACCACGGCAGGCTGCCCCGGACCATCAACCACGGGCAGTTCGATGGGGCGGTTGCCCGGCGTGAGAATGACCTTGCGGCATTCCTCTTCTTTCTTGTCGAAAATCTTGTAGCCCTCTGCCGCCTGCTCCAAGGACAGGCGGTGGCTGATGATGGCGTCGGGCACCAGCGCCCCTGTGTCGATGTGCCCCAGCAACTCGGGCAGGTAGCGTTGGACATGGGTTTGCCCCATGCGGAAAGTCAGCCCCTTGTCGAATGCGTCGCCGAACAGGAAGCCATGGATAAAGCCCGAGTAGACCCCTGGCACGCTGACTACGCCGCCGCGGCGGACCGCTGCGATGCATTGGCGCAACGCCTTGCCGCTGCTGCCTTCAAGCTTGAGGGTAGCCAGAATGGTCTCGGTGGTACTGCCCTTGGCCTCGAACCCTACCGCATCGACCACGCCGTCCACGCCCCGCGAGCCGGGTGTCTGGCGAATGATGGTGTCGGCAGGGTCGTCGTCTTCATCGAAGTTGATCGGGATAACCCCGTAGGTGCGCTGCGCATAGGCGAGGCGGTAGGGGTGATGATCGACCATGAAAATATGCTCGGCGCCAAGCATCCGTGCCACGGCCGCACACAGCAGCCCGACCGGCCCGGCGCCATAAATGGCAATGCTTGCGCCGGCGCCGATCTCGGTGTTCTTCACCGCCTGGAAGGCGGTGGGGAGTATGTCAGACAAGAACAACACTTTTTCGTCGGCCAGGGTGCCAGGCACCTTGAAGGGCCCGGTGTTGGCCTGGGGCACACGCACATACTCGGCCTGGCCGCCGGGTATGCCGCCATACAGGTGGCTGAAGCCAAACAGCGCCGCCCCCGGGGGGATCGCCTTCTTGTTGAGGATGGCGCCGCGCCCGGTGTTGGTGGTTTCACAGGCGGCGAACAGCTCATGCTGGCAGAAGAAGCAGCTGCCACAAGCAATCACGAACGGAATAACCACCCGGTCGCCGCGTTGCACCGCCGTCACGTCACTGCCCACCTCTTCGACAATGCCCATGAATTCATGGCCGAAGATATCGCCGTGCTCGGTTTGCGGAATCTTCCCGCGGTACAAGTGCAGGTCGGAGCCACAGATCGCCGTCGCGGTAACCCGCAGGATGATGTCGTCGGGGGCGCTCAGGGTCGGGTCCGGAACCGTGTCGACTTTTACGTCGTGGGCGCCGTGGTAGGTAAGTGCTCGCATGATGTCTTCAGCCTTGGGTGGGTGTCAGACAGTCGAGATAGCGGGGCATCGGTTAGTTCAACCCGGATTCCGGACGGTGCCATGCCTATCCGACCGTCTGTTTCTGGCCCAGAGTGTGTAAAAACACCAACCGCGCTATCGCTACCGAATTTAAATGGTAAGGAATGCCAACGTTTCAAGGTCGATCTCACCGTAGCTCCCCAAATCACCCTTGTAGAGCCTGATCCTAGAGACCCCAAGCGCCCGCAAGAAAGTGACGAGCTGTCCAAGGTTGCCGTTGGCCTGCGCCGTGGTCGGACTTACGACAGTCGCACACCTAGCTCGTCGTCGTAAGTTCTGACCAGGAACATATCTCCATCGTTCTGCACGCTGTAATTATAGCCACGATACTCATACCCTAAATCGTGGTCGACATCGTCAAAACGGGTAGATTTCACTATCTTCACAGCAGCATCCAATATTCGAGTTTCAAAAGAGGGTCGTCTCGTGAAGCGCTTTGTTCAAGGGGAGAATAGAGGTCAAGGTACCTTACTTCCCCAAAGCCTCGATGACTACGTCAGCGATACCAATCCGGTGCGCATAGTCGACGTCTTTGTCGACGAACTCGACCCGGTCAAGCTGGTTTTGAAGGCGCCATACCGGCCGATACCGGCCGGCCTGCTATCGTCCCGCAATCCTCCTGCCTTGACCATTTCGTCCACCGAACGCGTCGAGACAACATGGATGTAAGCGTCTTGAATGACCGCTGCCATGGCCTTTTCAGCGGTGCGCTGTGACTTCAGGAAGCCTAGTAAGTAGCTGCCGTGGCACAGCTTGGGGATATTCAGGTCTACATCATCGGCGCGAGTTTGCCAGAGGCGATCTCGCTAGCCGTTGCGGCTGTTCACTCGGTCGGTGCTTTTAATGTCGAAGCCAGCGTTGCACAGGCCTTCGACATTGAATTCCATCATGCGATGGGCAACGAACTGGATCATTTGCTTGAGCAGATCAGCATCTGCACCTTTCTCAGGCAACTCGGTCAATGCGATAGTGGGCTTAATCATCGTGGTTTCTCTGGTGAGTGTTAGGTCTTCGCAAACTCAACGTTAGCCAAGAACCACGATGACCATCCTCTTTTGCCCGCAGGGCGCCTTCGGTTGGTTTAGTTACACCACTTCCAGGGACACGATCGCCGGATCAGAATCCTACGGGAGTAACATGAATCTTGTTGTCCGCGAACCCGGTCTCTAAAAGACCTGTTGTCGAACGCATCAAGCACTGATTTGGACGTTTTATCCGATCAAAAAAGTACGTACAGCGTTCCGAGGCCAGCGCTCACTGAGCCTGAAGCGACGTGCTTGTGTGTTGCGCTCGAAGCCTTGGTGAGGGCTCCCTGGTTGGTAGGCATCGACAAATATCGCGGTCAGGCTCGCCGTCGAAGATGCAGATCGAACGGCGAGCACGTGAATGGCATCATTCGCCAACAGGATCGGTGTCGCCGCCTGGAGTGATTGCCTTATCGCCTAGCTTGATGAGTTTGAAATCCACGTTGTGGGTGGACTCGCGGTAGGTCGATTCGCTGTCGTCGAAGGACGCCGCAACGATGCTCTGAAGGTCTTTGGCTGCCGCGAGCTTCATGAATAAGGCTTGTTGGCTTTTAGTCGCCATAGAGTGCTGCCCAGGTTCATCCAGAAGAAGAAAACCTGGATGGTTACCGTTCACCGTTGAGTGCGAAGAGGTTTCGTACAAGGTGAAGACGTAGCTCCATATCAGGCGGACAAAGTCGCTTGCGCTCGACTCTTGGGCGATGTTGCTGCTGTCTCGTGACGAGCGCTCCTCGGAGGCTTGTTTGATTTCGCTGAAATCTTTTTGGTAAATTTCTCTGAGCTCGATCTTGGCCAGTTCTGGCAAGAGATTATCTGTGTTGAAAATGATGTCTTTGACAGGTGCGCTGTGGTAATCGAATGCGCCTACGTTGGACCTGAATAGCTTCGCAAACAGATCGTATTTTTTCTGGTCTGTCTCGGAGTAGTGTTCTTTGGGCAGGTCGGCACGGGCTTTCTGGTTTAGATCGACCTCAATGGCAAGGGCTTCCAGCTTTTCCAGGCGCTCTCGGTTGCGCTGGGTAAACATTGAGGCCTCCTCGATGTCCATCTCCATTTGTAACTGCTGACGTAGATTGGCCTTCGAGACTGTGGAGGTCGTCGTAATGTCCGATCTCAGCGCGCGCAGCCTGGATTTGGATTCGGAAATGCGACGTGTCAGATCCTCACTTGTGACGGTGGTTTCTCTCATGGACAAGGCGATTGAGGCGCTGTCGCGCTCCAACATTCGGATCTGTGACTGCAGGTAGTCAATGTTGGTCTTGATGTCCATATGGGGAGTGTGTTCATGTAGGTCAGTCAGGGAGTGACCTACATCCTGGTGACACGCCGGGCAGACATCTTTGGCAATGCTCAGATCCAACGATGCGCCGAAGTTGATGAGCTTTTGCGCAGCTTTGTTTTTAATGAGTTCGTCTTGTGCCTGCTTCAGGTGAACAGTGTTAGCGCTGCGTGAAGCTCGGTGCAAGGTGAGTTCGCCCAGAGTCGCCTCATACGCAGCGGTCAATCTCAGCAGCCTTTCGGTCTCCGCCTCAATATCCTTGAGCGTGGCTTCAGGAGTTGCATCCTTCCATTTCGTTTCTTCTAGCTGAAGTCCCAGCAGAGCTTGGAATTGGCTGTTTTTGTACTCATCCAAGCTCATTGGGCCTTGAGCCGTACGCTTGAGATAGCTCACTTCACTGGCATGGAACACTGCCGTTGGCGCCGTGGGTAGACTCAAGACTTGGATCGAGTTCTTCAGCGCATCATTTGAAAGCGCCTTGATTATGTCAAGCCAGGCAGTGTTGAGTTGGACGGATTCATGGTCAAGTCTCGCGCGTTTCGCATCCAGCTCGAATACGTTGGTGCCGACGAGGTAATCCACGATTTTGATACGGGCGTCACGGACGCCAAAATAGGGCAGATTGGCAATGTAATCCGTCCACCCCCGCTTCTGCTCAATGGCCAGCGCGGCAAAGACGTACTGCAGGTAGAGCTTTGTCTGTGTACCACTCTTGTGCGGTACTTGAGGCAGGTCAAGTCCGAGGAAGTTTTCGAGGTAGGTGTAGTACCCTTCCTCGATCTGTGCGCTGCCACCGTCGTGCAGGTAGTGGTAGAGCGGTTCGGCCTGTTCGCCTTTGGTCAGCACCGCGCACTCTTGGATCTCGACAAGTCGCGGATCGACCTTTTCTTCCCTGATTTTGCGAGTCACGGTAATGGTTTTACCGTTCGACTCTAGCTCCATCATGACGAGTGAGCGGGTGATGAAGCACTTTCGCCCGCCATACTCGACATAGTCTTTCAAGACGTAGGTCAGGGCTTTGTCGTTCTGGGCACCTAGCAGCTGCTCCATGCCCAGCGCATAAAGGATGCTATGGACAATGGTACTTTTACCGGCTGAGTTACGCCCGCGAATGATGTTCAGGTTGCGCTTGAAATAGGTCAGGAAGCCAAACGGGCCTTCGTTGGTGTCAATTGAGATCTTGATCGATTTGATGAACACGGTTATTCCCATTCCTTGGATACGGTCTTAACCATATCTTCCGTAATTTTTTTGCCGATTTTGAGTAGTGCTGTTTTTTCCTCAACCATGACGCTCTTGTCGTCCATGATCGTTTTCACAAGCTGTTTGCCTTTGATAGACAGTTCAAAGCCCGTGGTAGTAGGTTCGATCAGCTGATCGCTGTAAGCGAGGTTAAGCGCCATGGAAAGGGCTGGGTCGAATCCCCAGACCGGTAGCGTGATCTGTCCGAGGTCGGCGGCAAGCTTCATCGTTTCAACACGGGGTGGCGTTTTTATCGCCCAGTTCATGAGGTGCAGTTTTACCAAACTACATTTGTCGCCACGCCCGGTCAGGTGCATGATCAAAAGGGCTTGGCATATCTTGTAGATGGGCCGCAATTCCGTCAGTACTGGGCTGGGCCGTGAGGTGAATTTGAGCGTGGCCATTAGTAGAAGTCCACCTGGCAGACGGCCAGCCAGCGAGCCATTGTCCTTCGGATGATCTCGTCGGCAGTGGTTGCATCGATGCTCAAAAGCTCATCGCCGACCAAGCGCTCCTGCAACTTGGTTTTGACCTTCTCAACCAGCTGATCAGGGTCGCCAGTGATCGTGAATTTCCACTCTTCAATGTTGTTCTCAAAGCCATGTAAGGCCCTGGCCAACTGGAAATACGTCTGAGGGTGAGAGTCGTACAGGTTCTGGAAGTAGCTGTCGTGATCGAGGAACGACTTTTTCGTGACCCTCAATAAACCCTCAGCCGCCAATGCGCCCTTTTCAGCCATGCGCAGGTTGGTCTTGCGCTCCAAGTTGTCGTCATACTCGGTGCTGCCTTCGTTGACCTTGGGTATTTCATGCAGGTCTTGGCCCAAAGAAATGGGCAAGCCCTCGAATTTCTTCTGCTGATTGATTTCTTGCATGTAATAACCGGCATCATGCACGTAAACAGTGAAATCCTCATGAAGGTGGGGCAATTTCCACTCTCTGACTTCGGTCTGTTTTTCTACAGCGTGCGACAGTATTTTGTTATGGATAACGTCAGGGGTTATCAGGTACCAGCTCTTGATCCGCGTACCACCAAGAATGGTGTACAGGCTTTTCTCGTTGTCTTTTAACTTCCTGAGATCCTGGGTCATCTTGTCCCGCTGCTTCTCATAGAGCTCTTTACGCTCATAATGGAAGTCTGGGCAATAGCATTGGAACGCGAGGCCTGTACTCCGCGTAAAACCCTCAATGCCGAAGTCACCCGGCGTAGCAGGTACATGTTGATACCCTTCAGCGCCATACTTTGCCTTTAAGACGAGCTGCATCAACGCTTCCCAACTGGTTCCGTTAAATGCGCCCACTGATGTATTGATCAAAGCTTACTTGCCCCGCTGCATCAGGTTAATCCATTCCCGACCTGTCACCCAACTGCGGCAGCCGTGTTGGAGTAAAAAGACCGAATCGAGCGACGCTAGCAAAATGCCGTCATCTAGTCTAGTTATCGCGTGGGAGGGTGATCAAGAAAAGCTGGATATAAATACAGTATAAATGGTTGATAGGGTCGTGACTGCCTAGGCAAAGGTCGACCAGGAAAGATAGAGCATGTCGAGAGTTGCGCGCACGACAGCCCCTGTTTGTCCTGTGCCTTGCTGGCAGCAACAACTCGACTCAGGAGTGCAAAAGCCAGGCTAGTTTTTTCGAAGAGACCGGTTTTCTACACCTTCGGAACGCTTGAATCCTCCAGGCCGATATGAAGATGTTCACAACCAGGTGGCGTAACCGTGCTATGGCAGCACTGTTCACCTATATGCTTGCCGGTCACTCCATCGGGTTGGACTACCAGCACCTAGGGATTCTCCGTTCAAGTCAGCGCAGGCCATCCGACCTGTGCTGAAATAGCCCTCCGTTCAACTGCCCCCAACAAGCCCGCCATCCCATAAGTTAGATGAGCTTTTCCGATTTCGAGTACGCCGGTAAACGCAAGCAAACCCGTCGCGAGCGTTTCCTTGCCGAGATGGAGCAGGTGGTTCCGTGGAGCGGGTTGGTGGCGTTGATCGAACGTCACTCCCCAAACGCTGGCGGTGGCCATAAGCCGTACCCACTGGAAACCATGCTGCGCGTTCATCTGCTGCAGAACTGGTTCTCGTTGAGCGACCCGACCATGGAAGAAGGGCTGTACGAAATCACTTCGATGCGCCAGTTTGCTCGCCTGACGCTCAGCGCTCCGATCCCTGAAGACACGACGATAATGAATTTCTGACGCCTGCTGGAGAAGCACCACCTGGCGTCGGGCATTCTGAACACCATCAACAATTACCTGCAAGAAAAGGGCCTATCGTTGCGTCAGGGCACCATTGTCGACGCTACCATCATCCATGCACCCAGTTCGACCAAGAACAACGAAAGCAAGCGCGATCCGGAAATGCATCAGACAAAAAAAATGCAACCAGTATCTCTTCGGCATGAAGGCGCATATCGGTGCAGATGTCGAGTCAGGCCTGGTGCACCACTTCCACGGTACAGCAGCGAATGTGGCTGATGTAACGGAGGTCGCTCATCTGTTGCATGGCGAAGAAAATGCTATCTGTGCCGATGCGGGTTATACCAGCGTGGAGAAACGGCCGGAGTATGACGGACGACCAGTGATCTGGCAGATCGCGGCCCGTCGCAGCACTTACACGCACTTGAGCAAACGCAGCGCGCGCTACAAAGCCAGACGCAAGATCGAGAAGGTGAAAGCGCAGGCGCGAGCGAAAGTCGAACATCCATTCTGTGTGATCAAGCGCCAATTCGGCTATGTGAAAACTCGATTCCGTGGCTTAGCGAAGAACACGGCGTAACTGACCACGCTGTTTACTCTGTCGTATCTGTGGATGTCGCGCCGGAAATTATTGCCAGCCGCGGAAGGGGTTTGCCCCTGAGGGCGGATAACCAAGGTTAGGCCTTGGTTATCCAATAATCAGCGGCTGAAAATCGGGCTATTTTCTGCATCCCCCAACCGCCCATTTTCGACTGATGAGCAACTTGTTCGGAGTTTCCCTAAGCTGGATGATGACGATAGGAAAAACCTCAAGAATCTCAACGTCTGTGATCCCTACGTGAATGAGTTCTTCTTCGGTGGACGGCAGATCATCGTTGAGGGCGACACCGAGTACACGGCATTCTCGATCATCAGGGACATGCACCTGGAAGAGTACAAGGATGTCCAAATCATCCGAGCTCGCGGCAAGGAAATCATTCCTTCCCTGGCGAAAGTCCTCCTGCAGTTCTCCAAGCAGTTCACGATCCTCCACGATACCGATTCCCCACTTACGGTGGCCGGGAAAGGCAACCCAGCTTGGGGCATGAATGGAACTATTGCCTCCGTGCTGAAGCTCGACAACGCAGAACGGTGCGTCAGACTTGTTGCGTGCCGAACATGTTTCGAGACCGCGTTGTTTTGGAAGGAGTCTAAGGACGAGAAGCCATATCAAGCGTTTGTTCGAATCCAAAATGATGTTGAATCGGCTGAGAAGGTGAAGGCTTTGCTGGATTATCTGCTGTATGCCTCGAAGCCGAAGCCAGGAAACTGCCTCGAGGGGACAGCAATTGGAGAGCTGGAGGAGGTGGGTTAAATTGACTTACGCGTCGGCCACCACCAATGACTAAAGGTTTTGGAATGGATACTTTTGTCTTGACTCAATAGTGGGTTTTGTTCCAATCCATACGTCCCAGAGAGAAGGAGAGTCCTCCGGGTCGCATTGGGTTGGATGTGTGACACTTAGCCTTCGGTCAGCCTTAGAAAGGGGTTGTCGTCGTATCTAAGTTCGCTGATCGTCTGTGAGTCCTTGAGCAGGTACCCGTTCAGTTTTCCGCGCTTCCGCGGACCTTTTACCTGGCATGTCCAGATATTCTGGCCGTCTGGCCGGCGCAGGTGAAGGTCCAGTTTTTCAAAGCGTTTCTGCACACTTAGCCAGGCTTCCGAGCTTTCAATATGGCTCCCTTCCGGTTGGCGCTCCGAGGTGTAGCGCTGGAAGATTCCTGGGGTCACCAGGAAGAACGTGCCGTTCACGGTATGCACTTTCGCTTGGCTGTCATTGATGATCAGCGAGTGGTTCAGCAATCCGGTTCGCAGCCAATCCACGAACTGGTGACCGAGATCGTTGTTGTTCTCTGGAGTCAACTCCGGCTCGCTGGAAGGGGGGGCACTAGGCTCGAACTCGGGTGTTTCAAATAGCTCCAGAAGGGGCCCTAGGTAGTCGCTGTCGTCCATTTCGGAAGGGCAGGGCTTAGTGGGGTTGGGCCGGTTCGCATTGGCTGATGCAGGATCGACCGCTGTCGGTGTGGCGTTACCGGTACCGGGCGAGGTTGGTGGTCCTGCGAGGTCGGAGGGGACCTCGAAGTCAGCCTCGAGGGTGCCGGTGAAAGTGGGCGGCCGGGTTTCATCCGCCCAGATCAATGAGGGCTGCAGGCGCAGGAAGGTGAACTGTTGCTGCCAGTCCTCATCGGTTACCGCAGCGATCCAGATTGCCTTGCCGTCAGGCGTGGCGTCGACCAACCCGTGCGACTGCAGTTCATCGAATAGGGCGATGTTGGAAGAGGGGATGCCGTCCACGGACTGGGCCAGCAGGTAGGCACGCAGCTTGTCGGTGGCGGTTTTGCTGACCAGCCACAGGTGTTCATCGGTAAGCCAACCGGCGGCGCCAGGCTGATTGAGCTTGAACTCGTTTTTCACCAGGTGGCGCAGGCCGCTGAGCAGGTGGTGTTGTAGGGAGTGCGTGGGCGCCTGCAAGGCTTTGCTGGGGTTGGCGCCGATGTTCTGCGCCGTCGAGACGCGATCGGCCAGCAGGACGAGCTCGCCGAGGATGCCGGCGTGCTCGTAGTGGTTGGCCAGCAGGTACAACAGCTTGCCCCACAGCGCTGGATAGCCGCTGAGCCAATCGAGGATAGGGCGGTCCAGCACCTGGGTGTACAGCAGACCGGCAGCGGCGCCGTGCAACTGGTAATCGCGGCCCTTCAGGTAGCGAAAGCGGTAGGGCTGGTCCAGCGGGCCGTGCCACGGGTGCCAGGGCTGGCCGCCCTGGTCTTCGACCTGCAGGTCCACTGCGATCTTGCCGATGTCGTGGAGCAGGGCGCCGTAGGCAATGCCGGCGCTCCAGGCATCGGCCTGGGCTGCCTGGTCTTCCGGAGCGGCACCGCTGGGCAGCAGATGGGACTGGCGCAGCTTGAGGCTGCAGGCCACCAGTTCCAGGCCATGGTCGAGCATGCCGCCGGGGTAGGCATGGTGGTGGCTTTCGCTGGCCGGCAGCTGCTGGACATAGTCGGCGTAGCGGCGGATCGGTCTCAGGTAGAGCTGCTCGAACTGCGGCTGGGATAGCGCCGTGTATTGCCAGATGCGCTCGAGCAGCTTCTGTCGATGCTCCGCGGCGAGCAGCGCTTCGGCCGTCATCGGCGCGTAATAGCCCTCGGCAATGGGGACAGTTGAGGGCGTGGGGACTTTGGCCTTTTCATGCGTGAACCAACTCGGCATCGTCGCCACCTCGGTTGACTGCCCATAAGGTCCTTTTGCCTTTTCGGATAAGCCTCTTACCCTTGCCAGCCCTTCCTTTGCCGCCTTTACCCTTTACCCCTTTTCCCTTTGGCTCGCGTGCGGGAATGTGAAAGTGCAGGTATCGAGTACTGGGATCAAGGTGATCAGCCGAAGGTGTCGGTGCTGGTGCCTGTTCGCGAGGTGGGGGCCACGGTGCTCATTCCAGGTGCAAGAACGATCGGCACGCGGGGAAGAGCACCAGAGCGAAACGTGGGCTATTGCGTTTCGGTGATACGCGTCTGGGTCATGGAGCGGATGGCAATCTCCCGCGCACGCTGTGCCCCCATCGCCAAGGCCTTGCCGACGGAGGCGCCCGGCAAGTCGGCGTAGCTTTCTTCGGCCAGCATGCGTCCATCGCCTTCATAGACACTTAAGAACATTTGCGTCGCGCCGCTGCGCGCAATCCTGGCCCTGACATCAATCTCAGTACCGTCGTCCAGGGTCTCCGCGTGGACCACGGCGTAGATCCTGTGATCCTCCCACGCGGTGAAGCATGAGCCTCGTTGACGCATGACACCCTTCTCCTCTCCAGCGCCTGTGTGACCGGGTGGACACCATGGCGTGCACCTAGGATAGGAGCAGATGATCGAAATGGGGGAGATGAGGGTGGCAATAAAGTGTGTGACGGTATGTCTGAATTAACTACGCCATCGAGGCTGCCCGTGCTGTATTGTTCGATGCACACTGTCCCAGTTTCGTCCTGGACTGACTTGATCTACGCTTGCCAAGTCGATTAGGCTATTTTCCATCCCTTTTACAAGTTATTGCGCCCATCCGTGGCGTGCGGCCTGTGCTGTTGAAACACCCTTGAGTATTTGAAGATGCATGATTCGCTGACAGAACAACAAATGCGTGAAGCATTATTCGGCCCTTCTGCTGCAGCTGCGCCTGCGGAGACTGTGGACTCGACAGAGCTCCGGTTCGTGCCGACCAAGCGTGCGGCGGCTAAACCCATCGCGAAGAAGGCGAAGCCTACGTCATTGTTCCCGAAACTGCGGGTCACGATGCAGGTGACCAAGACCTTCGAGGGGGAAGTTGAAACCCTGGTCCATGAAGCACGGACATTGAGCTCGCTGCTGGCGGAGCAAGAGGCGCGGGACTTGGCCAAGAAAAAGAAATTCAAGTACATCGACATCGTCTCAATCGAGCAGGTTTAGCCAGCGCTGGAATGCATTGCTGATCTCAGTCTAGTGGTTGTCCACGAAATCTCGGCTATCGGTTGTTCTAGTTGCGTATCCTGGGTGAAATACTTCTGAACCTTTCGGGTATTATTTTTCCTAAACTACTTCAGACAATCATCCTCACTCTTGCAAAAGGATTTCCCATGTCAAAACTTGCAGAATTCAAAGCCCTGGAGGCGCGACTCGCCGCGCAAATTCAGCAGTTGGATGCCTTGAAAAATGATGCCGAGCTGAAACGGGAGATCGAGTTCGAGAGCAAGCTCAAGGCGTTGCTGGAAGAGTACGGGGTAAGCCTGAAGCACATCATCGCTATCCTTGACCCCGTCAACGCTGGCGGGCGCTCGGCCGCTAAGTTCTCCGCCACGCCGCAGCGCAAGCTACGTGAGCTCAAGCGCTACAAGCACCCGCACAGTGGGGAAGTGGTGGAAACCAAGGGTGGCAACCACAAGATCCTCAAACAGTGGAAGCAGGAGCATGGGGCGGACACGGTGGAAAGCTGGCTGCAGTAGTCTAAGACGGTGTTAGACATCGACCGAGCGCCTCTCCGGCCTTCTTGTTTTACCACCGCAGATGCAGCACTCGGCAGGCGCAAACGGAGCCAGCTTGCAAGACAGTCGGGCGCCCTTCGGGCGGCTGTTGATGGGAACCAGGCGACATGCACACCGTCCGTTGACGTTGGCCCAAATTGTCAGTCGCCAGCCGGCGCCGATTGATCGAAGACTGACAGCAAGAGCTTTTCCAGGTCCAGCCACGGATGCTGGCTGCCTTCTGACTGAGCGCTGCATCGCGCGGCATGGGGAAACAGGCTATAGGCCTGCTGCGATGGCTGAGTGTTGCCGCACTGGCAACATTGAATCGTTGTCTCAGAGAGCCGCCAAGCGGCGTTCCAATGCTGCAATCTGCGCTGCCGATCTGGCATATCGCTACCGCCTTTAAGTGATGCACAAGCTTCCACGCTTTAGTGGCCAATAGCTAGCTGGTCTCCCTCCGCTTATCGGGCTGTAGCCGCTTGATCAAGAACAAATTCCTCGCATCGCAGCAGTTTATTTAGGTCAATTGACTAAGGATCCAACAAGGCAGGATTGGTCGAGGTTTTCAACGGGCAGATACAGATGACCAAGGGGACGGACGCCGGGTGATCCAACGATTGGGGCACGATCTCAGCGACCGGCCCTGAGACCTGCTGGCCAACTTTTAGCCGCAGCTCAATCGCAACCTTGAGCACATGGAATCTGGAGCGAGGCGATAGGGCCGGAGCAGGCCAGCCCCACGCTTGAGCTTGAGTGCCATCTGCTAGGCTGGGTATCTGCGCAGCAAGCGCGTAGGACGCTGGTAATTCATCGGCGTCTACTGGAGTAATCCGTGTTATCAACCCTCGAATTACGTCACGTTATCGAAACAGCTTTCCTGCCCGGCGAATGTGAATGCGAGATATCAGACGATGGGATCGTCTCTATCACATTACTCAACAACGCGGATCATCAGTCCGACTATTTCATTTCGGGCATTCACGTATCGGAACTGGCAACCAGCCGGTCTATTGCATCCCTGGTCATGGTACTTAAAGAAGAGGCGCGCCTTTCCAGAATTCTCGCTGAGTATCGCCGCAAGCGAGCCCCGTGAGGCAAAAAAAAGCCCGCGATGGGGGGGCGGGCGGGGATTTCAACGAATCACAAAGGAGTGCTTGTACCCTACGGTAGAGGGTGTGAAAACTTCGTGATGGAAACCATTAGCGCTCGCTGGTGCTGACTTTCACGGCATCTGGTGGCAGGTCCGCAAGCGTCGGTAGGGCTGGAGGCTGAGCATTCCACGTTGGCGCAGCCTGATAAACGAATGGAGTGGGCTGTGGCTCAAAATACCGGTGAAGGTACTCAAGCTCCTGCGCTACCAGGTGGCCGACACAGGCTACCCCGACAAACGCCATGAAAAGGCCCGCGCAGTCAACAATGCGTTTTGGCACAAGTCGCATGATGTTTCCTCGACCACTGGAGAAATGGATGGTAATTCGTGGCTGAGGAAACGCAAAGCTCATCCGGCGGCAATGAGACGGCTGCGCGCTCTGCGGTCAAGCTTAACCCCAGTTCTACATCCATACCCGATAAAGCAAAGGCCCCAGTGGGGCCTTTGGTGGTAGGGCTCGCTTACGCGGTCAGTCGCTCACAGGTTGCGGCCGGTTCAGCTGACTGCAGTGCCAACAGATACTCCGAGGCCTCACGGGCCAAGCCGCTGGCACGGAAGATGGCGCGCTTGTCCTCCCGAAGAATGCTTAACCACGAGGCCAGGTACTCTTCATGACGCAGCTCTCCCTGAATGCCGGTGAGGGCGCACAAAAACGCTGCGCCCATCTCCGCCACCAGTTCTTCGAACGCATATTCCGCAGAACCGAAGCGGTGTCCGCCGGTGATGCCGTCGCGCTTGAGGCGCGATTGATGGCCGGACCAATGCGTCAGCTCGTGCAGGGCCGTGGCGTAGTAGCTGCCGACGTCCTCGAACTGGGCCTTGGTGGGCAGCTGTATCAGGTCGCGCAGGGGATGGTAGAAAGCATCATCTCCAAAGCGATGCTCGATGCGCGCACCTGATAGCTCCAAGACTCGCTCGGCTGGCCCATGGTCGATGAAGGGGGCGGCGGGTTCTGCCTCACCTGTATCCTCAGGCTCGCTGGCCAGGCCCTCGGTCTGCTCGATGTTGAACAAGCAATGGGTACGCAGCAGTGCGAACTGCACCATCTTGATGTTGCCCTGTTCATCCCGAACAACCTCGCCATGCTCGTCCTGGGCTTCCTTGCTCATCGGTTTGTACAGCACCGCCAGGGTCGATTGCTCGCCTCTGCGGATATGCCCGCCCGCCTTGCGTGCCTGGTTGAAGGTCAGCCATCGGTCCTGACGATAGCCGCGCAAGCGCGCCTCCGCCCAGAGCAGGGGGATGTTGATGCCGGCGTACGCTCGTCGGGTGATGGCGTTGGTGGGGAAGGGTGAGTCCACACCTGCGCCAGGGGTTGACCAGGGCTTGATCCAGGGAACTACCCCTTGATCGAGAGCGGTAATGATTTTGTTGGTGACGTCGAGGTAGATGTCGGACATGACGTTCTCCTGAGGTGGGAGGGAACGCCGCCCGACCGGGAGGGGTTCCCGGTGGGGTGAAAGGAGTGTTGCAAGGTGGTGTTGGCCGGCTGCTTTCAGGGGCCGACTGTTGCCTCGCTGGGTAGGTGAATCAACAGAAACGCAGGTTCTCCGGGAGGGTCCATCTTGTTGACCTGCACATGCTGCAACGAGCCCACTGGGAGGTCGGCGTCGAGCTCCAGGTCGACTGCAACGCCGTTAAAGCCGGCACTGGCCAGCGATAGGGTGGAACGCAGCAGGAATGAAAGACGCTGGCTCGAAAGCCCAGATAGAGGACTTCCACCGTTGGCTTCCATAACGTATTGCCATACGCCGGGACTCAGTACGATGGCAGTAGACAGGGGGCTGGGGTTAAGCATTGCTACCTCCCAAATCTCGGCTGAGCACGGCACCGGGCATATAAACAGGTGGCTGCTCGTCGCAGGTTTGATGTGAAAAGCATTGCTGATGACTGTGGTTTAAACCCAGCTGGGCGAGGCGTCAATCCAGGCTCGCGCAGCTCAATGGCATGCGGCATCCAGTGAATTCCAGGGAAGACAGTGCAGCCTAGAAACCAGATGAGCGGCTGATGTTGCCTCGGTCGTTGCTGCCGGCGCCCCTCGTAATGAGGGGCTACCGGCACAGGTAGTGATGGATTGGCTCACAGCTTTCCAGGAACGGTAACTTCGGCTGCCAGGCACAGGTGTGTAGGAGTGGCTTCAAGCAGCAAAGAACCCGAGGTACCGCGAAGCGCGGCCAGCACGGGATCGTCGACGTTGAAGTATTCGACAAAGTCGTCACCACCAAACTCATCCCGAGCGCGGTGCCACCATGACTCGAAGTCGTCAATTTCAGGATTGCAGCCGGTTGCGTAAGCAATCCGCTTGCGCCCACCTTCTGGTTTGGACTCGCCGATCTCGGACATCAGGTAAACGCCTTGATCCTTGACCAGGATGACTCGGCAGCCGTTGATGCCGGCCTCAGCCAGCACTGCTTGCAGTTCGGTTCCCGTGAATCGAAGCATGATAAGTTCCTCGAGCAATAGCACTGAGGAATGCCGCCCGGCTGGGAGGAATTCCCAGCAGTGGAGCGGTTGGTATGAAGGCCGAGGTAAGCAGGGCCTGTCGGGAGAGCGTTCATCTCCGCGGGGGCGGCGATCGAGTGAGCTGCCGAACGCGAATCACACTTGGGAGAACCATCGTTGAAGCGACGTAGCCTTCAAGGTTCTGGCTACCTGGGTGCTGTGGAACCAGCGGTTGCAAATCCGGTTTATCAAATCGATCGGAATAGCGTCAATGGGTATTGAGGTCTTGCGTGAATTGCCCGGTTCACGAAACTCCACTGGGGTCTTCTCTAAGAAATGAAGTGATGAACGGTTGGGATTTTTTGAGGAGCAAGAGTAAACTGAAGTCTGGATCCAATCGCTTGGGTATTTTAACTTTCAGTTACAAGAGATGCCCTGAGGATTACACATGACATTTCATAGGACTTCTAGGTTGAATCAGGCACCAAGCCGTCAGCATATGGTGAATGCCGCAATTCATGCCGGCCGCTGGGTCAAATGCTTTGAGGTTGCCGCTGTAAGCTCCCCTAGGCTAGCTGCTATTCCATTGACGTACCGCCAAATCGGGTTTCAGGCGGTCAAAGTATTCGTCTCATGTGTTATCGCATTGTATGTTGTATTTTTGACGCTGGTGACGATTGCTGTCTGGGTAATGGCTGTTCTGCCTATGCCTCGTCCAGATGACGAACCCGATATTTTTCAAGTAAGTCATCCTCAGCACCGAGTGAAACACCCAGAGATGTACGATGAAAATGGGGATCTTCTTTAATAGGTTTACTTTAATTTTCTAGCGGCACCGAGTATCTCGGAAGATCCTTTACCGGCTTGGAGTTTGGAGGATTCTGAACCTTGGTTAAGAAGGCTCTGGACGCCGGCCCCTATGCTATACCCTGCCCAGCTCATCGTGCCAAGGAACAGAGTGGGTAACACCACGAACATCGCTCCCATCACGTATTCAATAACTTGCGCTGTGACAGTCCCATCCATGAAACCGGAGGTGGGCAGCGACAACAGCGTTTGGTCAGTCGCCGACACCTGGTTATACAAGGCGTCCAACATGCTCGAGTCCACCCACCGGGCCAGCTCCCACCAGAAGCTCAGCATGTGCAGAGTGAATAGCGCGAACGTAGCTGTCATCAACGCCTTCAACTGGTAGGTGCTGATCAGCAGTACCAGTGGCAGGCTGATGACGGCACCCAGGATCAGGAACGCCTGCACCATCGGCAGTGCTGCCCGCAGCGCATTCATCGCCGGGAAATTGCTGAATGAGCCAAGCGCCAGCCCGGTGTTGGTGGCCAGGTTGTTCAACCCCTGCGTGATCGAACCGCCTCGGGCGCTGCTGCCATAGTCCTGGAACACCTGGCCGGGGGACATGCTGATGGACTGCTGCCGCGGGCTCACCAGCTCGCGTAGCGTGGCACCTTCGACCTCGGTGTTGGTACGGCCCGTCAACCAGCCCTCCAGGCGCGAGATCAGCGAGGGATCTACCTCGGCCAGCAGGCGCGCGCGCAGGCCAACATCGGCATCGCTCCACCATTGCTTGCAGTTGGGATAGCCCGCGCCGTTGGCCAACTGAGGTAACGACGTGTCGCGAGCCTCGTCGTAGGGCCATGCGACCCTCGGTGTCCGCGAGCGGTCGATATCGTAATAACCCGCGGTATTGAGGAAGTAGCTCGAGCCAATCCAGGAGGCGTCGTAGCTTTGCGCCTTGTCGAGCTCTGGCCGGTTGGTAAACAGCCGCGACCGTGAGTAGCCATAGCAGTCTCGAGTGAAATCCGCGACCTCCTGCAGCAGCACCTGGTTGCTGATGCGGGAGCTGTCGATCTCCATGCGCATTTCACGGATATCGGGCGCGCAGGGGATGGCGGCCGTGGCCGCCGCAGTGACGCCCTTGCTTAACGCATGCACGAGAAACCACCACACCGGTACGTTCGCCGACTTGTCGCCGATCGTGTTAAACGTTGTGCCCCAGGACGTATCAGCCGGCTTGGCCAGTGAGACGCCGCAGCGCTGGCTGGCCGCGTCATCGAAGGTAATCGACGACAGGTTCAGCGGGAAAAAAGGGATGCAGGCGAACAGGATTACCACGTAGGCCATCCATAAACGATTTTCGACGCGGGGGATCGACAGTAGTCCTTTGTTGCCCTCATCAGCGCCTTGTTGCCTTGCTGACAGCCACTCCTGGAGGATGATGGCCCCGAAGGGCACGGCGAACAGCCCCGTGTCGACCAGGGTGTTCCAGATGCCGTTGTTGATGATCCAGGCCAGTAACGACAGGTAAAACTCCAGGTAGCTGTTGGTGCTCAGGGTCATGGTTCACCTCACAGGCGTGTCAGTTCAGCCAACGCAATGGCACTGAAGCCGATCAGCGCCAGGCACTTCAGTCGGCGCCGGCCTTCCATAGAGCGCTGAGCCCGGAATGCACGCCACCATCCGGCGCTGATCAGGCTGTAGAGCAGGCCGCGCCAACACTCGAGGTAGCCGCTTAGGGCGCGCGGGATCGTTGGCCATTCAGGCCACACGTTCAGGGAGTGAACGGCCAACCAGGAGATCGACAGCAGGGCCACGCATGCGCCACTACCGAGCAGCACGCCTATCAGACCTGCTTTGAGGGTGGCCATCGTCATGGCGTGTTCCTGCCTTGATCGGCGCGCTGGAGCCTGCCAGGTTCCGGGTCGCGCTGATCGATGATGCGCGAGGCGTCTGCACCGCCGGCGTGGCGGTCCAGCACCAGGCTGGCGGTATTGGTGGCCAGGGACTGCCGCACCTGCAGTTCGGTCTGCAGCAGGCGAATTTCGCGGTCCAGGGTTTCGACGTTGTTGTTCAGCGCGTTGGTTGCGGGCTGCGCCGATGCCACGTTGGGCTCATGACTGCCTGCCAGTAGGGTGCGCTGCAGCAACATGGCCTTGTAGATGACGCTCGACAGCGCGGTTTCGCTGGCCAGACGCCGGGCGAGCAAGTCCTGGTCGGGGTCATCGCGCAAGCCTTCGATCACGCCGCGCGACACCGGTAGCAGCGGGCTGGATACCTTGCTCAGATTCTCGGGCGTGGGTTGATCTGTGCCCGCTACCAGCCGCTGCAGGCCGGTCAACTGCTCGGTGTAGGCTTCCTGGATCAGAGGCGAAAGACCGGTACCTGCCGTCGCCCGCAGGCTCTCACAGTCGTCACAGGTCTCCACCTCGGTCTCGCCCAGCACCCGGGTCGCCCAGTCGGAGGCTTCACCCGGGCTGGACCAGGCTTGGCAAATAGCGCCGTTCTGGCAGGTAGCGCCCATAGTGGAACTGTCGTCCAGCGAGCGGTTGTGCAGCAGGTTGTAGCCCGCCTTGACGACGTCGGCGGTCACCCGGATGGGCGCTTGGGCTCGTCCACCGGCTTTCTGCCCCCCGACCCAGCTGACGCCGTTGTTGCCGTTGTTGGTCTCGGTGTTTTTCACCGCGGTTACCGCGTCGCCGCCGGACTGCTCAAGGTTGGCCTGCATCTCCTGGTTCTTCGCCATGTCGCCCCAGCCGGCTTGATCGACCTTGTCGGCCATCTTGGCGGCCATGGCCTGGCAGGTGAGCTTGGAGCGGTCGAAATCGAGCCGCCCCTGCAGCACTCCGTTGCTGAGCAATTCGTAGAGGCCGGGGTTGGCACGCTGGATGATCATCGCCGGCAGGGACATCACCGCCTGCGTGGCATTCTGGATGACGTTGCCCATGATCTGCTGGAAGCCCTGGGTGGCGCCGTTCAACTGGTTCTGCAGCGTGTTGGCGAGGTTCATGTTTCCGCACATCATGTTGGCGCGCCATGACAGCCCCACGCCCAGGCCACTGGGGCGGTACAAGGAGGAGGGGGCTCCTGCGGCCGAGCCACCACCGATGGTGTACATCACCCGGTCATCCAGTACCTGCCCTTGATCCCCAAGGTGGTAGTCACTATCCGCCGCAGCGCTGGAAGCGCACGCCAGCGCACCCATCAGGCCGAGCAGCATGGCGATTGGGTAGTGCCATTTGCGTGCACTCATCAGTGGCCTCCGTCGAAGTCGATGCTGAACAGGAAGGTCTGGCCCATGCGCTGGCAACAGCGGTAGGGCCTCCATAGCGACCAGGCATAGGCACCGTCGTCGCTTTGAATCGCTGGGCTTGGAAACACCGCACATGTGGTCTGCAGTTGTGGGTAAAGCAGCTGCCATCGATGGTTGCTGATGTCGTTTTCCATCACCGGCAACGGCGGCCAGTAGCCGTCATAGGGTGTGGGCTGAAGTGGCAGATAGACGTGAGGTTGGCCCACACGGGTGATGAAGTCGCTGGCGCGTTGGGCCATGACGGCGGCGGCTTTGAAGTCATCTGGCTGGACCAGGAAGCCTTGGCGGGGATAGACGTTGCCCCACATCTCGCCGACCGTTTGGCTGCCGATTTCGCGAACGCCGGGCACCAGCGCCTGGGGGTAGGCCGATTCTGGAATGCCGTGGCGCCAGCCGAGTGGGTCAAGGGTGCTGAGGAAATAGGGGGTGAGCGGGATTGCGCCGGTCGGGCAACTGTAGCCAAAGCGCTGGGCCAAGGCCGTCAGTGCCAGCCCGCCGGGATGGCCGATGGCGTCGACATTCTTGAAGCGAGGTAGGTTGTCGCGTCGCGGGGAGGGGGTAATGAGGTTACCCCCTCCCTCCGAACTGGGAACAGGCATCGACAGGGGCGACATTTCCAGCCAAGAGTTGGCTCCGGTGTTGGCGTAGCTCGATACCACCAGTTCGGGAATGAAGTGGCGGACTTTGGGTGAGGTACGGACCGTGCAGCCGAAGGGGGTGCACAACAACCAGTAGCAGATCCCGACGACCCGGTACTCCAGGCACTGCAGTGAGTTGATCGAGGCAACGATGGCCGGCGTCGTCAACGCGTAGCACGGTGTGGAAACGATGATGGAGGCGAGGGCAATTAGCTGCCGACGTAGTCTGCAACCGAGTCGCTGGCTGAAGGCTATCGGCCTTGAAGGCCTGGGGATGCATTTGAAGATACTTAGGTTCATGAAAAGCGCTCAGCAGCTCAACCGTTTTGCATCCATTGCGCCGACCTTCAGCATCGTGGATTGCAACGCCGTAAGCGCCTTGCAAATTGAGGTGCGGGTGATCGTATTTGCGGGTTGGCTGCAGGCAGTGGTGGTGGGCGAGTCGAAGAGCTGCTGAAAATCATGAAAGAGTACAAGTGTACTCCTCGTCATTAATAGCGACCTGTGAGCGAGGTTGGTGGGAAGCAGCAGGGCGAGTTTTGGCAGGCGCCGCTGCTTAGCTGGCCGTTTGGGCGCAGTCGTTTTGCTCAACGCACATTGTGGGCTCCGCCACGAAGGCCGCAGGTTGCTACAACCACGCGGCCGGTGTATGGGTGACGGGAGTGCACGCGGAAACGCTCGATTTTCAGGGCTGATTGATAGCTTCTTTGCCAAGCGTTTCCAGGCAGGCCCCAATCAGAGCCGATGACTCGTCCAGGCCGTTTAGGGCGCTCCGCACATTAACCGCAGCCTCAATGCCTCCGCTGTTTTCAGCCCACAACGCCAGTTCCTCCACCGCCGCGCCTAGGGCGTGGTGGGCCTGTACTTGCGCCACCATCAATTTCTGCAACATTTGAATAGCTGTCATCGACGTTTCCTCCTGGTTAATTCTGAGGTTAGCAGCGGCATCCGCGGAGGTGTTTTTACGATCAGGGGCGGCGTGTAAGGCGATTTTCAGTGACCTACATACGGTGGCCGTTGCTTTCTCGCCTTACCCTGGACGTTGGGCTAATCGATATCAGGCTACGCCCGGCTAGAGTGACGCGCGGCACTTCATTCCAGTCGCCGACCAGCGCGAGCGACCCCACCTGTCGAAATACCTCGCCGCCAAGATTGACCTGGAGAACGAATTTACGTTTACTGTATGTATATACAGTTTTCGCAAGGGGCTCGTTATGAGCATCACATTCCTGGGACCGCTGGGTGAGGGCGGGGCCACGCTTCCGTTGTATTCGTTCAAAGTCCCTGCCGGCTTTCCTTCACCCGCCGCCGATCATATCGAGAAGCACATCTCGCTGGATGAGTTGCTGGAGATCCGCGCGCCGCATATCTACCTGGTGCGGATCTCGGGCAGCAGCATGGAGGGGGCTGGGATCTTCGACGGCGATCTGGTCGTGGTCGATCGCTCGATCACTGCCGAGCACGGCCATATTGTGATTGCCGCAGTGAATTGCGAACCGGTGTGCAAACGCCTGTGCAAGCGGGGAGGCAGCATCATCCTGATGTCCGAAAATGCCGGCTACCCACCGCGCTACATCCTCGAGGGCGATGAGCTGGTTGTCTGGGGCGTCGTGACCTTCAGCGTGCGCGCCCATGATCCCAAAGCCTGATCCTGTCTTCGCCCTCATCGACTGCAACAGCTTTTATGCAAGCTGTGAGCGCGTATTTAGACCTGACCTGCGAAGCACGCCCATCGTGGTGCTCAGCAACAACGATGGCTGCGTCATCGCCCGTAGCGCCGACGCCAAGCCGTTCGTGAAAATGGGCGAGCCGTACTTCCAGATCAAGCAAAAGCTCAAGCAGCACGGCATAGTCGCCTTCTCCTCGAACTACGCGCTGTACGGCGACATGAGCGAGCGGGTCATGACGGTCATTGAATCGCTGGTGCCGCAGGTCGAGATTTACAGCATCGATGAAGCGTTCGCTGATTTGTCCGGTGTACCCGGTGATCTGGAGCAGCTTGGCCGTCAGATTCGCGCACAGGTTTACCGGAGCACCGGCATACCCGTCGGCGTGGGGATCGCCGGCACCAAGACCTTGAGCAAACTGGCCAATCACGCGGCGAAAAAGTGGCAGGCACAAAGCGGTGGAGTGGTGGATCTGCGCGATCAGGTAAAACGCGACTGGGTGCTGAAGAAATGCCCGGCGTCGGATGTCTGGGGCGTCGGCCGGAGGATGACGACACACCTGGAGGGCATGGGTATCAAGAGCGCCTGGGAGCTTTCCAAGGCAGATCCCTGGATGCTGCGTAAGCGCTTCAGTGTGGTAATCGAGAAGACCGCGCGCGAGTTGGCCGGCACACCCTGCCTTGAGCTGGACGAGCCGGATCCGCCCAAGCGAGAGATCTGTTGCAGCCGGATGTTTGGCAAACGCCTGACGGATGTGGTGCCCATCAAGGAGGCAGTAGCGACCTACATGGCGCGCGCCACAGAAAAGTTGCGGGCGCAGCAGTCGCTTTGCAAGAAGGTCCGGGTGAGCATTCGTACCGGGTTCTTCAACCCCGATGAGGCCAAGTACGCTAATGGGGTCGTCGTCGAATTGCCCTATCCCACGGACGATACCCGGCTGATGACCAAGCTTGCCGTGGAGGCGGTGGACCGTATCTACCGAACTGGTTTCAAGTACAGCAAGGCCGAGGTTCTCTTGCTGAGCCTCTGCCAGAAAGGCGAATACACCGAGGACCTGTTCTCGATTTCGCAGCCGGCGGCCACCGAGAAGGTCATGGGGCTGATGGATGCCATCAACGGTCGATGGGGGCGGGGCACCATGCGGCTGGCCAGCGTGCCGACCAATCCTGATTGGGGGATGCGCCGGGAGATGATGAGTCAGAGCTTCACTACCCGGCTGGACCAGTTATGGACGGTGAGTTCCAGGTAGCAAGGCAGACCCGAAGCCGGTGCATTAGAAGCCGCGCCGGCGGTCGATCTCGGCGGCCACTTGCAGTGCGGCCTCCAACTCGGACATTTGCTGTTCTTCCATCAGTCGCCAGCGCTCGGCTTTTTCCTCGGGCTCGGTCATGGCCAAGGCTAGGTAGAGGCTTGGCGGCACGGCGCGGAACAGTGTCTCCATATTCTTGGCCAATACCACGCCCTCGGTGTACTTGCCCGATGCCTTGCTCGCCGATAGCAGCAACGCCTTCTGTGCTGGCGTCAGCTTCTTGAAGCGGGCGATCTCCTCGATTTCCGCCGGCGGCATGTTCAGGCAGATCCACCATTCGATCATGTTGAGCATGGTCTGCGCGGCGCTGGGGAAGTCGGCCAGGTTCTGCGTGGCCAGCCAGAACCACGCCCCCAGCTTGCGCCACATCTTCGTGCCCTTGACCACGAACGGCGCCAACAAAGGGTTCCTGGTGATGATGTGGCCCTCGTCCGTCACCATGATCAAGGGCCGGCCCAGGTATTGATCGCGTTCGGCCAGGTTGTTCACGGTGTTCATCAGGCTGATGTAGCTGATCGACATCTGCGCCTCGTAGCCCTCGCGGGCATAGGTCGCAAGATCGACGATGGTGACGTCACTCTCGGGCCAAGGCGTGCCGGCCCGGTCAAACAGCGTGCCCTCGAAGCCTTGGCAGAACAGATCGATGGACTCGGCCATCTCCTGGGCGCGTTCGCGGCGCTTGTCGGGCAGATGGGCATCGCAGGCCACCCGTAGCAACGCATCCCGCACGTCATGGGTCATGACCTGCTGCCGGGCGTTCGCGCAGGCTTTGGCGGCATCGAGGATGCATTCTCGGATCAAGCTGCGGTCCGCGCGGGTCAGGCGCGCTTCCTCCTTGGCTTCGCCACCGGTGATCATCAGGCGCGCGGTGATCTCCAATTCACCCAGGACGTCGCGTTGTTCGTCGTTGTCCGCGTGGCCGTCGTCAAGATCGTCGGTGGCCAGGCTGGCGACTTGGTCGGGGCGCTCAACCAGCCGCCGGGCGTCGGCGAAGGGTGCCAGGCTCAACCCGCTGCCCGGCTTGAGTTTGACCTTGTTGACCGATAGCCCCAAGGTAGCGAAATAGTCACCTTGCAGGCCAAACGAGTTGCCGGCCTCGACGATGAACAGGCGGGGCCGGTAGACGGCCATCACCTGCATGAGGATCGAGACCAGGGTGGCCGACTTACCCGCGCCAGTGGGCCCAAACAACAACAGATGGCCGTTCATGGACCGATCGAACCGCGACAGCGGGTCGAAGTACAGGGGAGCACCGCCGCGGTTGAAGAACGTGATGCCTGGATTGCCGGTACCGACGCTGCGCCCCCACAGTGGCAAGAGGTTGGCGACGTGCTGCACGAACAGCAGCCGTGTGTACCAGTTTCGTTTGTCGCGGTTGGCGCTGTACACCATTGGCAGCCAGCGCAGGTAGCTGTTGCAGGCAGCGACTTCATCGCCGTCGCGCACCGGCTGCAGGCCGGCACCGAGCAGGACGTTGGCGGCCTGGATGGAGCGCTGGCGCAGCTCTTGCTCGTCCTTGCCGGACAAGTAGAACGCCAAGGTGCCTCGGTACAGCTTGTGCTGGCGGCCGATCAGCGAACGGGCTTCTTCGACATCCTGGCGGGTCTGGGTCGAGGCCAGGTTTTCGCCAATGGCCTTGCGGGCGAGCCGGTTCAGTTGTTCCTCCAGTACGTCCTGTGGCGTCACCACCAGCGTCAGGCTCATGACCGTCGCTTCCGGCATCTGGTCGAACAGCGCATTGAGCGCCTCGCCCTTGCGCGTCTCTCCGGTGAGTTGGCCGATGTGGGGTGGCTTGCGCAGCTTGTCGACCACCATCACCCGGTGGGGTTGCTGGTCGAAGTACCACAGCCCCTGCTCAACGTCAGAGCGCGGTTCCTGGTAGAACAGGCGCTCGGCAAAATCGTGGTCGAACGGCAGTTGCAGAGAGTCTGTTTCCCCGTCTTCGGGATAGGGCACACGCCGGTGGAAATCGGCGGGTGAATCGTCGATCAGGGCCGGGGCAGGATTGAACCAGGGCAGAAGCCAAGCGTAGAAGTCGCGTCCGTTCAACCGCCGAGGGCTGACGCCGCAAGCTTGCAGGGATGCAGTGATGCGGTCGCAGGCCCTGGCCAGCAGTTGGGTGGGCGGCTGTTCCTGGCTGTCGGGTGGGGTATCCAGCCAACGATAGATCACCAGACGAATCCGTCGATTGCTACCGCGCCACGGCAAGTGCGACACCACGTGGTCATCAAACAGGCCTCCAGGCTTGGCGACGGCGCCCAGATGCCGGCGCATCAAGCCAAGAAACGCCTCGGTGAATGGCGTGCCCTGGGCGCGAGGAGCGATATAACGTTCCAGGCGCTCCAGGTAAGGTGAGAAGTCACTGTCGTCCTGGCAGTAGAACTGCACCACCCACGGCGCCTGGTCGAGCTCATCGAAGCTGTCCTGCAGGGCATCCTCCAGTGCGTCACGGGCGGCCAGCAGCCACTCGGGCTCGCGGCCTTCGGTGCCGATCGGCTGCAACTCGAACGCCGCACCGACCGAGCGATTATCATCGAGCAGGAAGCAGCGCTCGGCCTCTAGGTACTCCACCCAGGGCAGGTGGTCAGTGAAGCTGGGGTTGTGCGCGTAGTGCGCGGCTTCATCGGCCTGCGTTACACGTCGGCGCTGGGCGGCGCGCCATGGTTTCCAGCGTCGTTGCCCCTGATCGCGCTCTTCGGTCATCAGAGATCATCCAGGCGTTCGCCCGGCAGCGCGTACTGGACCTTCTCGTACAGCGGAAACACGGTCGCATAGCCCGGGACGGGCGCCTGCTGGGTGCCACTCAGATGCGGGTAGACATACATCACCAGATCAGGGTTGGGCAGACGCGGAAACTGCGCGCGGATCTCGTTGGCCGCGGTGCGTGTGTAGGAGGCCTGGTCACTGATCAGCCGCCCGGGTTCGAGGACCGGCCGGCGCAATTCGCTGCGGGCCTCCTGCAGTTGTGCTTGGGTGCCCACAGAGCCGGCTCCGTTCCAGATGTCGAGCATCGTCTGGTCGCCATGGGGCAGCAGCTTGTCTTTGTCGGTGCTGCATCCGAGCAGCGCCAGGCAGAGCAGGCTAATCCAGGTCCAGCGTCGAAACGGATGAGTTTTCATGATGGACTCTCCGGCCTTTGGGCTCGTAGTCGATGGTGATCTCGTGGTCCAGGTGCAGCGCGACCTTGGCGGAGGGCGGTACGTAGATGGCGGCGAAGGCCTCGCCGTACAGCTTGTTAATCCAGTCACGGATATCACCGATGCCACCACTAATGACTGCGTTCAGCGCGCTGTTGCCGCTACTCTGGCTGACGCCCAGGGAGCTGCTGCTTGAACTGATAAAGGAGGCGCTGTTCTGCTCGCTGCCCAAGGCTGCCGCGAAGCCGGCGCCTGCGGCGGTGATCAGGCTCTGGCTGCCCAGGTATTGCTGGGCGTTGGAGCGGCGCTCGCCGGAAATGCAGGGAATGCCGTAGGGGTCGGAAATGTAGCCCAGGCCGCCGCGGATCTTCTCGGTGTTCGAGGACTGGCTGGTGGCACTGTTGCGGCTGACCACGGCCTGTGGTTGCGGCACGGTGCGCACGGTGCCGTCGGCGAAGACGAAGGTGATCGACTCGACCTGGCCCCGCACGCAGGAAAGTGTCCAGTCGCCGGAGGCGGTACCGCTCATGACCGCACCCACCACCTCGGGCAGGTCAATGCCGTTGGCCGTGAGGTTATCCGCTCCGACCAGGACCTTGAAGGGGTAGGGGTCGTTGACCGTGCCATCCACGGGGACTCGGCCGATCAGCGCGGTCATGGCCACGGATCCCATCAATGTGGCGTTCTCCGGGATGGTGTAAACGGGCTTGGCACCATCGTTGCGATCGTGCTGAGACGGGAGATCGCGCTCGCCCTTGGCCGCGGCACGCAGCTGTTTCTGGCCACGGTCGATGGCGTTGTCCTGCTGCCCCTCCAGGCCATTGAACTTCGAGGACAGCTTGGACAACGGGCTGTCAGCTTTCGGGGAGCTGGCGTTCGCCGTGCGTGAGGACGCTGGCTCAATCCATTGCAGCACATCCGCAGTTGGCTGCACGCCCTTGATGGCCTGCTCATCACCGGGCTCCAGGCCGAAACCCACGGGTAAGTCGGACTTTGGTCCTGACATCCCGGCAATCTGGTCCTTGAGCTTCGACAGCAGCCCTTGGGTTTCCCGGTGCTGTTGTTCGGCTTTTTGCCGAGCATCATTGGCTTGCTGGCGCTGTTCGGTCACCTGCTGGGTGACGCTACCCAGGGTGCTCTGGATGCGGCTGTCGATGCTGCCCTCGCGCGTACGCAGCCGATTGTTCTCGGTCTGCAGCGATTCATTGCTTTTCTTCAGCGTCAGCATGTCGCTGCGCATGGCTTTGACCTGGCCGACCAGGGTGGCCACGGTGTCGCGCGGGGTATCGCCGGCAATGCCCAGAGACTTGGCCTGCTCGGCAGTGAGGGTGGCGTTGTCCTGAGGTTGAGGGTGCTTTTCACCCTGCGGTGCAATCCAGGACCTGAAAATGATCAGCACGACGGCGACCAGCAACCCGGGCACCAGCCACTTCAGCAGCACGTTAGCTTTCATGGTCGGTACCCTCCGGCTTCGGCGGGGGCAGCTGTAGTGCCTGCTTCAGGCCTCCACCCCGCGTGACCAGATAGGCCACCGTGGTGTCTTCAGGCGTTCCGGAGCGCCCCAGCGAGTTGTGCTGGAACGTCGCCGCGAACAGGGTCGCCTGCAGATGGCGCGGGTCGAGCAGAACCTCGCCTGGCCCCTGGTTGACCAGCTTTACTGCGGTGACCCAGTAGTCGCCGAGCCGCCAGGCGGCAAGGGCTTTGGCGGTGATGTGCTCGGTGGGTAGCAGGGGGCTGAGGTCAAGGGACCCACCAACCGGTACGCGGTGGACACCTGGCAGCGGCGCCACGGTACGCAACGGCGCATAGAGGTTTTGCGCGGCATAACGAGTGAGCACCACCGGAATCGGCGTAGCCGGTACCGCCGGCGTAGCTTCTGCGGCGCCCTCCGCTTCAGGTGCCTTGGCGTCCGCAACAATCTTGATCGGTTCCAGCGCGGCAGTGCCGGCCAACGCTTCAATGTCGATCAGCACCATGTCGCCGGATTTCACTGACTGCAGTTGCAGACGTGTCGGCGGAATCGCGTCGGACGCCAGCAAATACACGGTGCTGCCCACCGATTGCACGCGCAGCTTTGCGCCGATTGAATTGGGCACGCCTACACGAACGTCCTCGTCGAGCATCAGGATGCGTTCCTGGCCAACCACCAGTGGCACGGCCAATGGCAGGCGATCCCAATGCTTGATCTCTAAAGCTTCCGTGCTCGCGCACCAGACGCTTGTCCCTGCGAGGGCCAGAATCAGCAAGCGCTTGTTCATGACGCACCTCCCGGTAAAGACAATTTTTGCGGCGTGCCTTCGTAGCAGTCCAAGGCCAGACCCCACTTGTTGTGTTCGGGGTCGACATCGAAGCGCACCACGCGCAGCGGGTACCGTACAACGACGCGCTTGACCGGTTCGGCGGCATAGTATTCGTCGGCGTTGAGATCGAGCTGGACCAGCCAGCTGCGCGTATCCAGTTGCTTCACCCGCAGGCCGGGGTCATCGCTGTACCCGCGGCCGAGCACCTCATACACGCCCCGGACTCGCCCGCGAAGCTCCCCGGCGACCTTGCGGTACTCGAAGTCACCGTCGAGGAAGGTCTTGCAGGCCGGCGTGAGGTACGGCTGAAGGGCATAGATCGCCCGGGGGTAATCGGCCTCGCCATCAGTAGGCCAGCGATTGAGCTGGCCGAAGATGTACAGGGCGAAGGAATAGATGTTTTCCGGCGGCACATCCCACCATTTGCGGGTGCTACCCGAGCGCAGATCCGGCGGTACATGGATGGTCAGCTGGCTGGGGGCGGTCTGCCAGCCATACCAGAGCCCGGCACTTAGTAGAGCCAACGCTCCTACTGCCAGGCGCAGGCTGAAAATATGCGCCTGCTGCGCATCGACCTTGTTGCGGAAGCGGCTCATGGGTTGCCCTCCCGATGACGACGGGTGCGCCTGACGGTCCAGGGGCCTGACTGCAGGATCAGACTCTGGGCGCCAACGCCCCAGTGCAGGGCTAGATCCCATTGCAACCTGCGGTACAACCAGGTCTCGGGCCGGGCGCGTTTGGCGCGGCGCAGCAGCTTGCCGCCGGCAAACAGTACCAAAGCCATGCTAGCGATCATGCAGGTGGGCAGCATGGCTATGGAGGCGCTGGCCAGCGCTAGGGGCGCACCAACAATGAGGCCAACGCTGGCACCGATGGCAAGGGCCATCCACATCTCATCGTTGGTCAGGCCACGCAGCACGGCAGGGTCACGATTGAGCCGTTCGGGCAGGAAGGTCAGGGTGCCGTCGGGCAGGGTCGCGATGGAATCGGACATGGGGACCTCACAGGATGGCGGCGGCTTTGGTCAGGAACCAGATGATCACCACCACCAACAGCGCACCGACACCGACGACCGCGCCCAGATCCTTCCAGGTTTTGCGCTGGTTCTGTACGTCGGCGTAGACCGTCAGTGAGTGCCAAGCCACACCGAGAAAGGCGAGGAGGGCGATCAGCAGGCCGAGCAGGATGCCACCGTCGTAGGCGTAATTTTTGATGGTCTCGATCAGGCCGGTGCCTTCGCCACGGGAGGGCGCTTCCATGGTAGGAAGGTCAGCAAGGGCCACGCTCGACATCCAAATCAGCAGGCTACCCACAAAGCCTTGCTGCAGGCGCTGGCGTAGGTGGATGAAGCGGACGGGACGAAATAGGCGAAGGGGCATGGCTAGGGTCTCCTGTGATCAGGACAGCATGAAAAACATCAGCACGATCAGGGCAAGCGCGAGACGGGCCGTGCTCCCGCCGAGGGCACCGAAGCGGAGGTTACCGGCCGCCCACCCGCGGTAACCTGTCCACAGAGCCCAGGCGCACCACAGCAATGCCAGCACTAAGACTGTCGAACGCCAGAGCACAGAACTCAGTTGCGGCGCAAAGCCGGCAGCCGCAGTGAATGCGTTGATCTGGGTGTCAGTCATGCTCATGGCTTGTGCCCGCCGCTGGCTCGTTGGCGCGGTAAGAACCAGATAACTGGGTGAGTTCGTTGGGTTGTGCGCGTGAGGGCGTCAGGTAGTCGTTAACACCCTGGCGTATTAGCTGAAGGTCTTGGGCGAGTTGCCCGTAGTCGAAGCGATAGCGTGATTCACCAGCGGCAGACGCAGTAAGCTTTGATCGGTCAGATAGTTCTGCGATGGCGTCTAGCTGCTTGACGATCAACGCCAGGTGGTGTGCCTGTATCCCCTCTTGGGCCAAGGCGGGAAGCGGGAGCAGGACAGCGAAAAGACAGAGTCTCGGCATTGAAAGAAATGTCATCACAAGTAGTCCACGGCAGGTTTGGCATCACCGTGACTGACTTGTGAATTTTTAGCTTGATAGATATTGAACTGACGCTGACCGCTTTTTTCTCGCCATGGAGGGGCGCTTGATGGTGGCCCAGAGTAGCTAATTGTCTAAGTTGAAGCGCTGCCCCCCACACACTAAACCTCACTCGAAGTGATGCGGTCAGGCGATGCATTTGTGGATCAGCGCCAAGCTGGCAATAAGTCCATCAGATTCAACACTTGGGAAATGGCGGTAAACACGCCGAAGATCAGAATGAGCACGATCATTCCACTGCCGCCCCACGTACGGTACAAGGTGTTGCCAAAACGCAGCCGAGACGCCCTGGCCAAAAGCGCTGGGGTGATGACCGCCCATACCGTGGCAGCCAGACCTGCGTAACCGATCGCATGGTTGAATCCTCCCGGCCAGCACATGCCCGCTGTTATAGGAGGGGCGAAAGTCGCCAACGCGGCTTTGAACCGTCCCAAGGGACTATCATCAAGCTCCAACGCGTCGCTCAGAAAGTCGAACAGCCCCAGTGTTACTCCTAGAAATGAACACACCACGGCGAAGTTGGAAAATAGCAGTAGCAGTAGGTCAACGCCGTTGGTGTTGGCCACTTTGCCCAAGACGGCGATTAGTACGTCAATATTACCGCCGCGACTGGCTATATCGCGGAACGCTTCGCGGGGTATGTTGCCCATGCTGCACAACATCCACACCAGGTACAGTGCCAGCGCTACCAGGGTGCCGATCATCAGGCAACGTTGTATGCGCTGGGGATCTTTGCCGAAATGCTTCATCAAGCTCGGGACGTTGCCGTGAAAGCCGAACGAAGTCATGCAAAACGGCAAGGTGATCAGCAGGTAGGGCAGGTAGGAGGTGCCGTCATGAGCTGCGGGCAGCAGAGTGGCAAACTGCACGTGTCCCAGCAGGCCACCAAAGGTCAGAAAGAAAGTCAGTATTTTTGCCCCAAACATCAGCGTTGCCATGCGAGTTACCGCCCGGGTGCTCAGCCATACGATAACTGCCACGCCCACTGCGAACAGCCCTCCGGCACTGCGACTAGATACAGAAATCCCCATTGCCTCGGCTGTCTGGTGCACCACAGCCCCGCTTGCCGATACGTAGGCATAGGTCAATGTGTACAAAACGAAAAGGAGGCTCAGCCCGTTTATTCTGTTCCAGTGACTGCCAAGCAAGTCGTGGGTGATAGTTGAAAAGCTCGCGCCTGGCGGGTAATTCAGATTGGCCTCCAGGATCATGAGGCCTGAGTGCAGAGTGCAGAACCAGGTAAGGACCAGCATGGCCACTGAACCGTAGAACCAGAGTCCGGACATCATGACCGGGAGAGAGAACATGCCCGCCCCCACGATTGTGCCACCGATCACCATGGCGCCCGCCAGGATCGAAGGACGACGATTGTGTTGCCGGGCAAGCATCAAGTAACGGGAAGGTGAGTTTAGCGTTCCACGCATGGGGTGGCCTGTATCCGTCAGGTAATCTTAAAAACGCCACGGTGCGTGGCGTCAGGAGGTGTTGAGTAGCAAGCGGCTCAGGTGTTGGATAGGTACGCTGAGAGGTGCAGCGCTGCCGCCAATAGCGATCCGTCCTGCCCAGGAAGAGCGTCGAAGGAGAGCCCCACTGGCAGCGAACCCGCTGCGGCCACCGGGATCGTCAGGCTGGGCGCTGCGAGGTTGCTGGCGATGTCGGTATTGCGCACAAAGGATTCGAAATGTTGTGGATTAGCGCAGTCGCTCAACAACGGCGCCGTGCAGCGAACCGTTGGGTAGGCCAGCAAGTCCAAATTGTGATGCAGGAACAAGCGTGAGTACTCCTGCTCCAGACTTACCTTGCTGGTGAGAGCCTGAAGGTAATCCTTGTAGGAGATAGCCGGCGATTGAAGCTGTGTTTCCAGCAGCCGCTTGATGTCCGGGTCACGGATTGCTTCCAGAATGCCCAAGAACCGGTTCCCCACACCATGCTTCATCAAGAAACGCGGAAAATCGATAAAGAATTCATAGATGGGTAAGGGAAATTGAATGCTCTCGTTGATTTCACCTAGGAGTGCATCATTGATGGGAACCAGTTCCACCGGGCCATTCGCCAGTTTCGCTATGGCGCGGTTGCAGTCACGGTAGACCTCATCCTCAAGGTCGCTCCACAAAAAGTGTTCCGGCACCCCGATACGCACGACTGCCTGGGTGTCAATCGCGGTTTCAGGCACGCCTTTCAGGTTGCGATGAATGAAATCACATGCTTGTACCGTACGAGTCAGCAGTCCAGCGCTGTCTTTGGTTGCGGAGACGGGAACAATCCCGTCGCCCGGGTAGCACCCGGTGGTCGGGCGGTACCCCACCACGCCACAGAACGAGGCAGGAATGCGGACTGAACCGCCGGTGTCGGTACCCACAGCGCAGTGAACAAGACCTGCCGCTACTGCAGCGGCGCAGCCACCGCTGCTGCCCCCCGCGCTGTGGGCTTGGTTGGCCGGATTGACGACAGAACCGTGAGAGTGATTGGCTGATGTGACGCCGAATGACAACTCATGCATATTGTTCTTGCCAATGATGCGCGCGCCCAGCTGGCGAAAACGCTGGACGATACTGGCATCGCGGTCAGGATAAAAATCGGCAAGGCCCGGTGTCCCGGCAGTGGTCGCCATGCCACAGACATTAATATTGTCCTTGAACGATACGGTAACCCCCCTCAAAGCCCCGGCCTGGTGCTCTTGCACTGCCGGCGTGAAAGCGTCGGGGGCGTAGCTGATGAAGCTGTTTAATTGACGCTCCTCGGCATGTTTGTTCCCAAGAGCGCTCAGCGCTTCGGGCAGGCAGTACAGATCATCTCGAAGGCTGGCCGGCGGCGCCTCAAGGTTTAGTGAGGTAGTCATGGCAATGTCTCGTGGGTCAGGATGTGACGAAAGAGTTTGGGAATCAGCAGTAGCGATAGTGGGCGTGCAAGCCCTCAAGTGGATTGTTGTCATTCAAGTCACCACCCACGCTTGCGATGACTGCGCAGGCCGCGTTCACTCCCGTCTGAATAGCCCCCTCGGCCCAGCCGCCGGTGAACGAGCAGCCACATCCTGCCAGGTAAAGGCCAGTGTCCTGATCGGGGTCTAATGCGGTCTGAAATTGGTAAAAAAGTCGCTGCGAATAAATGTCGTCACCTGGAAAGTTGAGCTTGAAGGCCCCTAGCGAATGGGCATCCGTTAGCCAGTCATACTCCTGGACGTAGCGCTGGTAATCGCCGTCAAGCGGGATCAGATGGCGAGCGAACTCAGGGGCACTGATAGCGAGCTCATCGACCAGGCGTTGGCATCGTTGAACCTTGTCGGTCATGGAGACCATTTTGTGGGAGTCGTCTTCCCAGGTGTAGCTGATCAGCACCACGCCCCAGGAGTCGGGGTCGTGCGGTGCGTAATCAAGGCAATAGACACCCTTGACCAGTGTGTCTGTCTGGATGTTGTGTGCCAGGCCATGCTTGAGCCAGAACTTGTCTTTGGTGAGGATGAAAAGCTTGGATGATCCCACCATGTGGGTCTCGTTGATGGCGCGCGCCACGTCACGGGTTACCAAGGCCTGGTTTTGTGTCAACCTGAGGTTGACCTGTAGTGCGCGGGTTGTGCTGGTAGTGATGACCCGGTCAAAGTGGTAGGTCTGGCCATTGCCTGCCACCAGTTGCAGCGTGCCGTCCGACGCTCTGTTGATCGACTCTACTCGTGTGTGGACGATCCGGTCGCGCAGAGTGATTCCGTTGAACTCGGTATCGGCCATGCGCCCGGACAGTGACGAAATCCCCATGGGGACCAAGCGCTGGTCAACTTCCAGGGCGTTCACCACCAACCGTAGAATTTCGGTGAACGATGCGCGGTAGACCGATTGAAAGCCGCCTGAGCCTATGCCTAGAGATCCGAACAGATGGAAGTCATCGGGCTTGTGCCATCCTTTGCCTCCAGGCGGCTTTCGACCCGTGAAGATGCGCACCATGGCCGAATAAAACGACATGTCCCCAAAGCAATCCAAGTATTGCTGCCAGCGCGGCCGGACGTGTTCGTAATCCAATGCTTGTAAACCGCGCGTCAACTCCAGGGGTGGCGCCAGGGCGGTGCCATCATCCAGGGTGACGCCATCATTGAGAAACGCCATCCAGCCCTCGTGAACGGTGCTGAACAGGGCAGGGGGCGGCTGCATGGCTGGCCATTGATAGGTTTCGCCGCGGTAATGGATTTCCGTGTCCACAATGCCCGGGTCGGGAAACGCAGCGGTGGTGCGGATACCAAAGCGCTTGAGATAGTGAAACAGCCCCACTTCACTGGGCGGGAATCGCATGGCACCCATTTCGGCGATAAATTGCGGATGATCCTCATTGAAGTTGCGCGTCATCAAGCGCCCCCCTACGTGGGGTTCGGCTTCGAAAAGGGTGACGTGCCGCGCACCTGCGCGCATTAACTCGTAGGCCGCTACGAGCCCGCTGAGCCCGGCTCCGATTATCCCGATTGGGCGATTTGCGACTGCCTGTGGAAGATGCCCGATTGCATCGGTGGCATTGCGCAGAAACTGTCCGTAGTCGTAAAGAAGGTCGACGAAAGGGAACGACAGTGTCTCTTCGGCTTCATCTAAGCCAATCATCATAGTGGTCACAGAACTTCTCGGGAATCAGATAATGAGTTGCAGGCTTTCAAGCGCGCGCGATGGATTGAGCAACAGGATCTTCTTTGCGGATATTTTCCAGTTGTCTTCCACCCTCTTTAGTTGGTGAATGGCCTTGACCGGAAACTGCCATTCGCTGTCACCTCGTGCTTCGCAATACAGCATCGATGTGGTCACGCAGGCATGGCCTGCGCCCGAATCACATTCGATCTGCGGCTTTTGCGCGATGTGCTGGCTACGGCTTTTGGGTTGCTGGGAGAAATTTCGGGCGTTGGCAAGACGGGCAACCCTCAACCGGGTGAGGAAGTGGTCCTCGTAAAGCAGCGAGGATTCAAGCAAGGGGCTTTGTTGCTCGCGTCTCAAGGGGATCCAGTAGGTAAAGTCGGCCGTTAGCAGGCTCTGCCAGTTGTCATAATCCTGCTCGTCGAGCAACGCGATTTCCTGGTAGATCAGCGCCTCAATGGCCTGGGTATCAGTTTGATTGTGTTGCATGACCGCTCCGTATCATCAGGTCCCAGGTGTGGTAAAAATTGCGCATTGCACGCTCGCTGGTTCCTGACACGACCTGAGTGTCCTGGTAACGCTCGGTTTGCTCAAACAATCGCGCCACATTGACCCAATCATTGGCATCGCTGCGTAGCCCGTCCATCGCTCGCTCGTACATTTCGACGTCATCGTGAGCCACCATCGAACAGGGCGAATTGATCAGGTTGTTGTACTGCACCGTACGCTCCAGCATTTGTTGAGGCGCGCCCACTAGCTCGAAAATCCACGATTCGACAATGGTTTCCCGGGCACTGATTGGCTTGATGATCCTGAGGGTCTGAATAGGCCCTTTGACCATCAGGTTGGGGAAGTAGACGGTGTTGTGGCGGGTGTCATCGAGGATGGCGGCCGCCTGTTGTTCGCCGTAGCGGGCGACCATGGATTCCCAGTAACCCGGTATCTGGCTGTAGGCCTTGTGAATCGAGTTGCTGACACCGGTATGCCCGTGGCCATTGGGCCAGGTACGAATGCCCATGTTGGCGAAGAACTCATAGGACGACATGAAGGGTGAAAAGAGTTCGACGGCCATAGGGGTGGGCAGCGAAGGGTCTGCAGTTTCCTGCCAGAGCCGGATGGCTTCACCGGCTGACGATTCGTGCGCCACCATGGGGTGGCAGGTATCGGTCTGATTGTCGACGACCATTTTCCAATTGCATCGGTGCCGATGCATCAGGGGGCTACCAACTGCCCTCAGACTGCCTTGCGGAGAGCGCATCACCATGTTGTCGAGCGTCGACAGGGATTCGCCAAAAAAAGTCTCGAAATCACTACCTTCTTGTGCCAGGCGCACGAACACGAAGCCCCGGTAGTTGCGGACATGGTCGACCGGTTGCAGGCCGTTGTGCGCCGAACAACTGCTCAGGTCGCATTCGTCGTATTCCTTCTTGATAGGAACACTCAGCAGCTGGCCGTCCGTCTTGAAGGTCCAGGCATGATAAGGGCAGCGGATGAATCGCCCGACATTACCCTGGGTTTCAGCCAACACCTTGACGCCTTTGTGTGGGCAACGGTTGTACAGTACAGTGATATCACCGCTTTTTTGCCGCACCATGGCCAGAGGTTGCCCGGCTAGGTCAGTGGTGAAAAAGTCGCCGGTGGTTGGTATGAGGCTTTCATGCCCTAGATAGCACCAGCTGGCGGCGAATACCCGGATTTGTTCCTGTTCAAAGATTTGCTGATCGAGGAACAGTGACCGATGAACTTCTTTGCCGTTGAAGTAGGTGTTCACGCTTTCGCTCCTCAGATAGCCAGTTTCAGGTGCTGGCCCTTGGCCCGCGAGACGCATGGGTAGATTTTTCCGCTGCACATCGCTTGGTTTGGGTCCATGATGAAATCGCGGTGATCGACCTCACCCTCAAGTACATCGAGTTCGCACACGCCGCATTCGCCTCGACGGCAGTCGTAAATCGGATCAAGCCCAGCTACCTCCAGCGCCTGTAACAGCGTCTGATCCGAGTGGACGTCGAACGTGATGCCAGACTCGGCAGCTTCCACCGTGAATGCATGTTCATTCGCTCGGTCGACGGCATTGAAAATTTCGAAGTGGACCTGGTCGCGTGGCACACCGACCTGTTGGGCAATCACGAAGATTGATTCGAGCATCGGCGCGGGGCCGCACACATACAGGTGGTCCTTGGGGCACATATCCTTGAATATTTCAGCCAAGTTCGTGCGCCCCCCAGCGGTGGACGAGTAATGCAGGTGTGCATGCTCCCCAAACGCTTCCTGGACATGTTGGGCATAGGCTGCTTCAGCTTCACTTCGTGCAAGGTAGTGGAGGCTTACCTTCCGCTTCAGGCTCATCAGGTGGCCCGCGATGCCCAGCAGGGGGGTAATGCCGATGCCGCCGGCCAGGATAATGTCCTGACCCTCATGGCAGACCGTGGGGTAGCTGAAATGATTGAACGGCCCATCTAGCTCGACGTCCTCACCCACACTGAGCGATCGGATGTATGTGCTGCTTGTAGATTCTGCCGACAAGCGGATCGCGAACGTATGGGTGCCAGCCTCCGAGTGCGGCAGTTGCACGACGGAAAAATGCCGCCATTCGCCGATCCCAGGGATTAACCACTTGAAGTGCGCACCAGGGGCGCACGTATCTGCTTGTGGATTGGGTCGGCGGACGGTTATTTCCTGGATGGAAGGGCAAAGCATGCGGATCTGAGTAATGGTGTATTTCATTGTGCTTCCGGGCTAAGCGCCGTCTCGTGCAAATAATGCCAGCGCACGCCCGCTGGCGTGTCCTGCAGGATAACGAGTGAGAGGCGTGCGCTTGATACCTCCGCCAACCAATGCGTTTCCTGATACCGGACCGCCACGGTGTCGCCAGCCTGCCACACGGTATGCAGATCGCTGACCAGGATCTGCAGGCCGGGCCGCGCCCCCATTGCACGATGGAACAGATGTGCAACCTGGTCACGGTCGACAATGGCACCGCCGGTGGTGACCATGCTGAACGTGTCGGCAAACACTGGCATCAGCTCTGAGATTGCAGCTTGGCCAGCAGGCGCAGGGCAGGTGAATATCCGAAGAATCAGGTCATGGACGTGATGAACGCTGTGATGCGCCCGTTCAATGTTGTTGCTGTGCATGGCAGTCCTTTGGGGCGTTCAACACGCCGATGTGCAGGAGAGGTAGCAGGCCCACCAATGACGCAATCAGGAACGTCAGGTGATAAGCCTTTTGAGGTGCCAGGTGGTCGGCCAGCAGGTTGAAGATCATGACGAACAGCGCGGCGCCCAGGCTGAATGCCATTTGCCGGTTAATGTTCCAGATCACGCTGGCCTTGTGGGTGTCGTGCCCGCTGAAGTCAATGAGTGCTGTGGTTTGTGCGGTGTTGGCACCTATCCCGCCGCCCACCCCCATCAGGCTGTAAGCGAGCAACAGCAGGGCGACGTCCGTTTTGGCATTGACCAGGAATAAGGTGGCGATACCGGCGCTATGCAGGCACATCCCGAGAATGAACAAGTGCTTGGGGCCTACCCGGTTGTAGTATTTGCCGCACAGCAGCATTGCCATGAATGCGCCGCAGGCGTAGACGATCATGAACATGCCGGTGGCCTGGGCGTTAAAGTTCAAGGTGTCCTGCAAATAGAAAATGTTCAGCAGGTTGACCCCGGTAAAAACCCCGGGGATCGCCAAGTACACCAGCGCCGAAACGCCAAGGCTCGGGCTGGCGAGTAGTCGAAGTTCGACGATTGCCTGGTTGCAGCGGCGGTAGTGGATGCCGTACAGCGCGGCGAACACTACGCTGGCGGCCAGGCAGCCAACGGCTACTGGTGCGCTGTAGCCGGCGCCATACAAAGACATGCCAATCAGTACGCTTGCCAGGGTTGCGCTTACCAGCAGCAGTCCGGTCACGTCTGGGCGTGCAGCGGGCGCGGCAGCGCTATCTTCCCGTACCCAAAGCCAGGCCAGCGCGGCGGCGACCAGCGAAAATGGGATGTTGCAGCGAAACACCCAGCGCCATGAAGTGTGATCGACTATTGTTCCACCCACGGTAGGGGAAAGGGCAGGGGCCACCAGTGCAACCGCCATGACCAGCGTGGAAATGCGTGCCCGCTGCTCGCCTTTAAACAAGTTGAACGTCAGTGCTTGACCTACCGGAATCAGTAGCCCGCCCGCCATGCCTTGAATGAAACGCCAGAACACCAGACTGTCGAAGTGGGTCGCCTCGGCGCACATGCCCACGGCCAGGCTGAAAATTAACATCGACGCAGTCAGCACGTTGCGTGCCGCCCAGCGTCCAGCCAACCACGTGCTGATGGGGATGATCAGCGTCAGCCCCAAAATATAAGCATTGGCGACCCAGGCAACTGTGGAGTTGCCGACCTGCAGGTCAACGGCCATTCGTGGCAAGGCCACGGCTGACATGAATATGTTGATGCAGTCGATAAAAAAGCCAATGAGAAATACGGTAGCAATACGGTATCGGTACGTCATGTTCTGCCTCTTTTGCGGCGCAGAATAGGCGTCGTGGACGCCTAATGTCGATGTGGTTATACTTGAAACTTTGTTTAATGGAATTGAACAATGGGGCGTGCGGTGATGCACAATCAACTCAATCGTGTCCAGACCTTCCTGGCGGTGGTGGACTTTGGTTCTTATACCAAGGCGGCGAACTATCTATGCATCAGCAAGGCCATGGCCAGTCTGCACGTCAAGGCTCTGGAAGAGGCGCTGGCGGTTACCTTGCTGATCCGCAATACACGAACTATCTCGCTCACGGAAACCGGGCAGGAGTTTTATGATGAGTTCAAGGAAATTGTCAGGGATATTGACAATGCTTTCGAAAATGTCATGCACCGGCGAAATCGCGTGTCCGGAAAGTTGCGCATCAGTACAACCAGTGAATACGGTGAACGTTTTATTCTGCCGTTGATTCCGTCCTTCGCGGCGCAGTATCCCGAGATAACGCTTTGCTATAATGTCAACTCTTCCTTGAATGATCTGGTGGCGGAAAAACTAGATGTTGTTGTACGTCTAGGGAACTTGGCGGACTCGGCATTCAAGAGCCGGCAATTGGCCGAGTATGAAATAATATTGGTGGCCAGCAGCTCGTTTTTGGCCCGCCATGCTATTCACCGTCCTGCAGACCTGGAGGGCGTGCCTTGGGTTGCCAACAGTAATTTGCAGGGACCGACCCAGTGGGCATTGCGGCATCTGTCGGGTACGGCAGAAGAGGTCACTGGCCCCATCGCCTTCCAGTCCAATTCATCCACCGCGATCCGCTCGATGACTTTGTCATCGTTAGGTGTGGCTGTTCTGCCAGCCTGGGTGATTGAGGGGGATATCGCCGCAGGTACCTTGGAACGGGTGCTGCCCGAGTACTCATTGCCACGGCAGCCCATCAGCGTGGTGTTTCCCAATACCGGACATTTACCGCATAAGTCCCGAGTGTTCATAGATTTCCTTTGTGCTCATCTTGGCAGTTGAGAGAACCGCAGTCTCGTCAGGAGCGGAGACGCAGAGCGGGGGCACTGACGGCGCCCTCTAACCGGCGGCCTCGACAGGTATCGTCGGTTACGGTCCGAGCAAGATTGATCGAGCAGATGCTTGAACGACGTGCTGCAGTAAATCTGAACCGCCCCGGGGCCACTTATGCGGTTATATGTTGTGAGCTCACTGGCCTACTTTAATTCTGAGCCTGTCCCCCCTATAAACGGACCCTAGTCAACTGATTTCAACTGATCGTCGAAAATGCCTGCAAGAATTAAAGGTATTTTTTGAACGTCGACCCAGTGATCGCGACCATCCAGCCCAACCCCCAGGCGCAGGGCACCAATACACACGTTGGATTGATAGACCAGGGAAAGGACAGGTAGATGACCCAAGGCGTGAACAGCATGGGGATGAGTAGTCGTTTGGCACGATGATAGACAAAGCTGCTTTCACGGCCGGCACCAAATTTTCGCAGGTCGCGCCGCATCAACCCATCGACCGCTCCAGTCACTCCCGCCAGGAGGAACAGGGGCATCGACAATCCCAGCACGGCGACGCGGACTATGAACGTGAGGAGGGTGAAAAGGGCCGCTACCAGGTAGTCTTGCAACCCAACGTACATTAGAGCCACTGCTCCTGGAATGCTGTCCTCCTGGCTTAGCTTCGTCATATGCATCTGGAGTTCGCCCCACCCGATGCTGACGAACAACCACTCATTGATCGCTCCGAGGACTCGGCCAACGGCCTCGGCAGGTTGCGCAACGATCAAGGACTGTTTGAAGTTCGCACTCAGCCACCCCAGCTCGCTCTGCCACATGGCCTGACTGTGATGCCAGCTCTGATCGGGCCAAAACCACACCATGCCGGCAAACTCCAGCACGATGGAAAACAGCATCGAGCCAAACAACACGCCCAGCAGCCTCAGGCACAGTTCGACGGTGGCGAGGATCAGACCAGGCTTTCGCGGTGCAAGTGTTTGATTGACCGGCGTGGTCGGCATGGGTACCTCGGCGCACGTGGCATTTCATCCGGTGGCTCAGGATTGGCGCTTGCGCGGTGGCAGTGGCGATTCCGGATCAAAATCAACCGTGGGCGCACCGCCAGCGCTGGTCCACCAGCTGCCCGCGTTGGCGTTGTACGACTCACGCATGTGGTTGGCTAGCTCCCGCAGGTCCTTGGGCATGGCTTCATCGTCGGACGGTTGCGGCAGCGGCATGCGTACCTTCCACAACTGTCCACCTTCCTGAAAAGAAAACATCTGCCCCTTCGGCAGGCTGACGATATGCGCGGGCTCAATCAGCGGCACGGCGGTACTGCTGACGCGGTCCTGGGAGGAGGAGCTGAAGTCGGTATGGGCGTCCGGATCGGCGGTGTCGGTGGCGCCGGACACCAGCGTGCGCGTCTGCACGTTGACCTTGGGCAGTTGGTTGGTCAACAGCTCGGCCGTCGCGGTTTCCCGCACCCGTAGCATCTGCAGGGTGTTGAAGTTACCGATCACCTGGCCGGCCTTGGCACGGTTGCCGATGCGCGCCTCGATATCGCTGAGCGTCTGGGTGTAGGCGGTGACCTGAATGCCCGCGCCGCCGCCCTTGTTGATCAGTGGGATGAACTCGTCGCCCATCAACTCGTTGAACTCGTCCGCATGCAGGTTGATCGGCAGCTTCTCGGCCGAGCTATAGACGCCAGGCAGGCCATGATCCACGCCATGCTTGTAGATGTGCCCGGCCACTGATACCAGGTCAGCGAACATCGAATTGCCCACGGCGGCGGCTACCTCGGCATCCGTGAGCGCGTCGAGACCGACGTAGACGATTCCGCGTTTGCGGATCACCTGCAGCCAGTCGAAGATAGGCCGCGGGTCGTCCAGGTCGGTGTAGTTGGGGGTCAGCAATTGCGCCGTCTTGCCGCTGGTAAGCTTCTCCAGCAGTGGCAGGAGCGAGGCGACGATTTTGTCGAAGTAGGTGCGGTCGTAGCGCACCGCTGAACGCAGGCCATCCATCACCGGATCGAAGATGCGCTTGGTGGCCAGGTACTGCTCGATGGCGACCACGCGTTTTTCTCGGCCGACCATGTGCCGGGGAATGTTCTTCTCGTTGAGCCGGCCTTCGATTTGCACGATGGCCTCCCAGGCCTGGGGATCGTGGCGGGCGAAAAACTGCTGCGCATACTCGATGAACAGGGCGTCGATGTTGACCACGTGCCGCTGGATCTGCAGATAGTCCGGGCGCCGGCCCAGCTCGATCAGCGCGCGGGCAATGATGTTGACGAAGCGCCAGGCGAATTCGCGGAATGCGGCCGAATTGCCTTCGCCGCTCAACTGCCCGGCGATACGGGTGGCGACCTCGGAGATACGCCCGAAGCGGCCGATGGCGTTGTAGCGCGCGGAAATCTCTGGCCAGCCCAGGTGGAACACGTAGAACTCTTTCTCGCGTCCAGCCCGCCGCGCCTCGACGTACATACGCTTGAGCAGGTCGGCATCGCCCTTGGGATCGAAGACCACCACCACTTCCGGTTTCTGCCGATGGATGTCCTGGGTGATGTACACCTCCGCCAGTCGGGTCTTGCCCACTCGCGTGGTGCCCAGCACCAGGGTATGGCCGACGCGCTCACCCAGCGGCAGGCTGGCCTCGTGCTCATTGGGCTCGACGCCGTGCAGCAGTGGGGAGCCGCCTACCGGGGGCAGTGGCCGGACCGGGTTGAAGGGGCTGTCCCAGGCGGTGAGCTGGGCCAGGCGTGAAAGGGCAAAGGGCGCTTTTTCCAACGCCCGCTCCAGGCGTCGCGCGCACTGGTAGGCGGCAGACTGATTCACATAGCGAGCAAGCGCAGGGTCCTGGGCTTCGACCAGGCGTTGGGTGTGCAAACGTGTCCAGCGGAAGCCGCGGCCCATAAACAGGCGCTTGTTGCTGACCGGGATCTGCCGGCTGGTGAGTGAGTAGCGCGGCAGGCGGCGGACGTTGCGCCGATAGCGCAGCACGACGCGGGCTTCATTCAGGCGCTTGAGGCCAAAGGCGGTGTAGGCCATCGCCATACCGGCGCCAATTTCGGGCGAGAGCGCCACTGCCCAGGGCGAGTGCAGGCACAGCGCCGCAGCGCCCGCACACACGCCCACGGTGTACAGTTCCACCGCCGGTCGCAGCAGGGACTCCATCGCGTGATCGGTCATGGGCTGCCCTCACTGTTCCAAGGCGGTTGGTGTGATCAGTACGGGGTAATGCTCCAGTTGCAGGCGTGCGGCGATGTCGTCACCGCTGACCGGCCAGATCGGCAGCTCCGGCGCCGTTGCCTGGATGCGCTGCAGCGCGTCGCTGTTCGCGACTTCCACGGCCAAGCCGCTGGCGCCCAGCGCCTGCAGGGCTTGCGCATGCTCAGCTAGCCATTGCAGGGAAAGGGGGGCCTGCCCGACCAGAAACAAGGGCGTCATTCCCGGCATATCCAGCACTCTGCGCGTGACCGGACCTGGGCTCAATCGAGCGCTGTGGATAGGCAGGACCCAGCTCAATCGGCGTGGGTCGGGTCGGGGCATCGTTTGCTCGTCGGCCTGGGCTGTCACGCCGTACCACAGCCAGCACAAAGTGATCAGGGCAATGATCCGTACAGGCGTCATGGTTGGTTCTCCAAATTGAGGGCGGCCGATGCGTCGACCCGCTGCCAATGGCGGATGAACAGGGCACGATAGCGGGCGGCCGGCTCGCCTCCGGCTGGCCGGTGATAACGGCCGGCGGCTTGCACCCAGTCGCCAGCCCCCTCGAAGTGTTCCTTGAGCAGGGCGGCAGTGACCGCCAGGTTGGTCCGCGGATCCAGGGCTTCACAGGCGTTGGCATAGCGTTCGGGGTGGTAGCCGAGGTTGGTTTGGCCCAGGCCAACGTCGATGCGCCGAGGGTCCTGGCGGGTGAGTTCGAGCATGAGCGCGGTACACGCCTGCTGACGATTGGCGAAGCGCTGCGGGTTGCCGGCGATATTCAGCGTCCAAGGCCAGGGGATGGTCTGGCCGCGCAGGCGGGTACCACTTTCCTGCAAGGCGATGGCGAACAGCACCGAGGAGGGAATGCCGGCCTGTGCGGCAATCACCTGGTAGGCCGGCGGAGGTATCACCTCTGCGCCTGCGTGAGTGCCAAGGCCCAGCGCCAGGGCGAAGATCAGTCGACGCGCTGCCATTGTCCGTCCACCTGTTGATAGCGTGCCGGCAGGGGGCGGCTGGCACCCAAACCGAACCAGCGGCCGCGGTCATGGTTGAGGGTGATCTGCCCGCTGCTCACCTGCGCGGCAGTGATGCCCGCTTGGCGCGCCCAGTGCCGGATCACGTCATCTTTGCCCTGGCTGCCGACCAGGTACACATCCAGCTGCGCGCCCTGTTTCGCCAGTTGTGAGACCCGGGTTTGGCAAGCGGAACACTGCTCTTCGACGAACAGCGCATAGCGGGTGCTGGTTGACGTATTGTCCGCGCTGCTCATGCCCTGTACGGGCTGCAGACCTGGGAACAGCCGCGCCCACGCGGCGGTGTACGCCTGCTGGTAGGCCAGCTCGCGCTCGGCCCGTTTGGCCTCCAGGCGCACTTGCAACTCGGCGTAGCGCTGCCGCTCCTGATCGGACTCCGCCTCCACGCCCAGGGTGGTCAGCGGGTCCAACTGCGGCGACCAATAGCGCCGGTGGCCGTTTTGCAGGTGTTCGAACTTGGCCCATTCATCGTCAGTCAGTCCCCACGCCTGCGCTGCAGTGGTCCGTTTCTGCTGCAGCGGCGAGACATCACTGTTCCGTGGGGTGGATTCAGAGACTACCTGATCCGCCGCGGCAGCAACGGCAGCGTGCAGGCAGATGGGCAGCAGGAGCACGTTGAGCAGAGCGAAACGGCGCATGGCAGCGTCCTCAGGGCAGGGGCAAGCTGCGGTCGGCATGCCCCGCGACCTGGAAGACGGCCTGGTCGCGCTGGATCTCGCGCAACTGCCAGCCAATCAGGCTATCGCCCGGCTGCAGCAGCTGCACGGCAGACAGCGAACGTGCACCGTTGGGCAGCACTGACAGGAACCGGGCGCTGCCACGCGTCTCGATGCCCTGCACTGAGAACGGCGGTTGGGAAGGGCGCAGTGATTTCACCTTGGGCTTTGGCATCGGGGCGGGCTCAGCGCGGGGCAGGGCCTGGGGGTGTGCAGCGAGCTGCGCCTGCACTTGGGCCAGGCCTCCCTCGGCTTTGTCGAGTCGTTGCTGCCACGCCGTAAATACTTCGCTGCTGGGGGCATTGGCCGTTGATACCGACTGCTCGGCAACTGCAGCGCCGAGCCGATCAAACTGTTGCCGGGTCGCCGCCTGGCTGGCTGTGACTGCCTCCTGCTGGCTAGCCAGGTCGCGCAGCTGTTGCTGCAGAGTCGCCTGGCTATTCCGCAGGAGGTCCAAATCCCGCCGCAGGGCAGGAGTAGGATCAGGCTGGACCTGTGCGGCCATCGCGACCATGGCCGCGAGTTGCTGATGATGGTTGTAGGTCACCGCCGCCAGCAAGGTCGCGGCGATGCACAGGGCGCCGATCAACAGGTCATGGAAGGTCTGTATTTTCATGGGACGAGCCCCAGCGTGCCGACCGGTGCAGCAGGTGATGGCGACCGCAACGCATAGCAGACCGAGCGATTGAGTGGGTCGACGCTGAGTTCCCAGGCCGGCCCACCCAGGATGGTCAGCGCATCGATCAGGGCCATCGGGCCGATCTGATAATGCACCGCCGGCAGCGGCCGGCTGAACAGCAGCGCCTGCGGCGCGACATCCGGGCACAACGAAAAGCCCGAACGCTGCAGCACATGGCGCAATGCCTCGCCAACATCACTGTGCAGCGCCGGCGGGATACTGACCTCGACCATCTGTAGCAGCGGTTGGCGTTGTTCCAGCGTCGGCCGGGCGCTGACCAGCGTATAGCGACTTTGTCGCACCCAGTCAGGTGCCTGGAGTGTTTCTGGCACCCGCGGCTTGGCGGGTGTCGCGGGCTTGTCGGGGGCCGGTGTTGGGCGGGGCGGCGGCGCAGCATGGCTGCAGCCTACCAGCAGGGCGGCAATGACCAGCGTGAGCATGAGTGGGCGATGCATGGCGATGTCTCAGGAAAGGTTGCCGCTACCATGGCGAAAAGGGCGGCTGTCGCCCCACCGATAAAGTGATTCCCGCCCACGGCTATTCGCGCCCAATAAAAAAGGCGCCCGTAGGCGCCTTGCATCAATCATCGGGAAAAATAGGTAGCTCGGGCAGTCGTCGGGCGTCTGGGTCAAACACCAGGAAACGCACGTCGGCTTGCCCGGCCAGCAGCAACAGTTCAGTCAGCACCGGCGGGATTTGGTCGTCATGCAGGCGCGCCAGGACTTCGGTGCGGCTGGCGACACACTCAGAGGCGTTGCTGCTGTCTTGCCAGGGCGTCGAATACAGCTTGCAGCCGATGGCATGGCTGTCGAACAGCTCGAAACACTCGAAGAAGCCGGACGTGATGCCGCGCCAGGTGCGCTCCTCCAGCAGTTTGAACTCCGCAGGGGGGAGGTGCGCCGAGCTGATCTCCCAGCTGCGGCTGTAGTGCCCTGTGGCAAAGGTCAACTGCGTGATCACCGCTTGCGCTGCCTCATCGCTCGGATAGTCCCCCAAATGGGCAGACTGGCCAAAATGATCGCCGATGACCGTGTAGACCACCGCCACCACCGTGCCATCGTCAGTGCATTGTCCAACGGCTTCTCTGACTAGGGTTTGCCCTCGGGTGACCAGCACGAAGTCATCGTTGAATATGCAAGGCTGGCGGTTGATGTCATGGTCCGGCAGATGCACCTGTGAATCGTGCAGGGGCCGGTAGCAGGGCTCACAGTAGTCTTCGTAGATAATCTGGATTAGGCGTTCACAGCGAAAGGATTGGTAGCCGCGAACGAAGGGAATGGATGTAAGAAGATGCATGGCTGCTCTCCAGTGGAAGTTGAGGCCACCCCATGCAGGCGGTGGCGTCGGGATGACGGTTCAGATCCAGCCAAATTCGGCCAGGGACAACGGACGGCCTTCGCCGATGATGATGTGGTCCAGGACGCGGACCTCGACCAAGGCCAGGGCCTCGGTCAGGCGCTGGGTCAGCACGCGGTCGGCGTTGCTGGGTTCCGGGCAGCCGGAAGGGTGGTTGTGGCTGAAGATCACGCTCGCGGCGTTATGCTCCAGGGCCTTGATGACCACCTGCCGCGGGTAGACGCTGGCGCCATCGATACTGCCGAAGAACAGCTCGTCGAAGCCGAGCACGCGGTTGCGCGAGTCCAGGCAGAGCAGGGCGAAGACTTCCTGCCGGTAGGGGGCTAGGCGCAGCTTGAGGTAGGCCGCGGCATCGGCAGGCTGGATCAGCAGTTCGCCGCGCTGGAAATAGCGGCGGTCGAGCAACTGCAGGGCCTGCTCGATTAGCGCATCCTCGTTGACGCGCTGAATCACGGCGGGATCGACGGAGTCGACCAGGTTCAGGGTGGTGTTCATGGGACATTCCTCGTAAGGACGGAGCGCCCCCAGGGGGAGAGCCCCCGTTGGGTAGTTATCAGCAGTTCAAAGCCGGGTGAAGCGATGCCGCGTACCGTGCAAGCGGCTGCAGCAGGCTTCGCAGGGCGCGGTTGAAAAGTCCTCGATGCCGATGCCGGTCTCAGGATCGAAGTCGGCACTCAAGGGCAGCAGGGCTTGCAGGGCGGCGCGCATCCGGGCGACGCGCAGGTCGACCTCAGCCTCACTGTAATACAGCGACAGCGCGCTGAAGTCGTCATAGGCCATCGCCTGCAGGCAGTCCTGGCAGAGCCAGTAGCTCTCCATGGCAACCTCCGACACAGGTGAAAAAAAGGCGCTCGTGCGAGCGCCTGGTGGGTGGGTCAATCGCCTTAGGCAGACTGACGCGCCGGAGTGGAGGTGCGACGGCCGTTGGCAGCCGGGGCTTGACGGCGGCCGGTAACGGCGCGGGAGGTGTCGGCTGGCGCTTCCTGTTCAGCATCGGCCTCATCAGCCTGCTGCTCCGGTTCAACTGGAGCAGGGGCTTCAGCACGGGGTGCGGCCTTGTAGGTCAGTTGGCCATCGACCTTGATCCACTCGATGAAGATCAACCGTCCCTTGAGGCTGGCCCCCGGCAGGCCTTTGCGCTCACCCTTTTCATAGGTGAAGGCATCGACCCACAGATCGCCGATGCGAAAGGCCAGCAGCACCTTGCGATCGGCCTTGACGTCTTCCAGGTGCTCGCGGATCAGACGTTCCGCTTCACCGCCGGCGACCTTGCAGTCGAAGCGGGTGTACTCGACGTCATCCGAGGCACCGTGCAGCGCGGCAATGTCGCAGGCCATGAACGGTTGCCCGCGACGTACCGGGACTTCGCGAATACGGTTCAGGTAGCCAATGCCTTGGGTGTGTAGGTTGAAGTAGCTGGTGGGTGCAGCGTTGTTTGCAGTAGCCATGGTGAATCTCCTGTTTGCAAGAAACGCGGATATCCACCAGCCCTGGCGGGAGGTGAGTTCCGCAAGGGGAGGCAAGGGTGGTGACAGGACCGGTCGAGGAGCGCTCATCACCGAGGGATCGGTGACCGTGCGAGCTGCCGAGCGCTGATCGCACTGGGGGAGAACCACCCGCAATGGGTGTAGCCTTCAAGGTTCTGGCTACCAGGGTGCTGTCATCGACAGCGAGGTGCAGTTCATCTATAGATCGAGGCGAACCCCGCGTCAACAGGGGCTTGAGCTCGTCTTCGGCGGCCGGAAGTCGATGGTCTTCGGTGGAAAGTTGCCAGCGAAAAAATAGCCCGACGGTCATCAGGCTAGGATGAGGAGGACCACCTTTGACCCGGTACCCTGACCGCGAAGTCCATCGCAAAACTGTCGCCGGTCATTCACCTGGTTCAACCGACCCTTGTCGTGGCCTGGATCGGAAACTGCTGGCACGCATCCGCGCACAAAAGGCGCCCAGTCTTTCGCCGGCGGGCACCGGTGCTGAGCATCATCGCCGAGGCGGATGACCCCTGGGGCCTGCTGCAAGCCGCACGGGTCATCCGCCTGGAGGATCTATAACGCCGAGAAGCAATCACGAGGAAGGGGGGTGGCATGGCTCCGAACACGACGGTTCGACCGAGCTGCCCGGAGCGTATCGGTCTTGGTTCGCCTAGTGGCGATGGGGCGCCTTCACTACAACAGCCCCGGCGAGGAGCGTCAAGGTGCCGCGCGCTTCTCAGGAGGAGCGCGGCTTGCTGGTGCGCTTGGGGGTGGCCACCGGCTTGGTGCCCTTGCAGTCCGGATAACGCGAGCACGACCAGAAGGTACCAGTGCGGCCCTTGCGCTGGCGCATGGCGCTGCGGCACACCGGACACGCGGGGCCTTTGGCGGCGGCTGGCACGCGTAGGGTCAGCGAGGTGTGGCTCTGCACCAGTTGTGTGAGCCAGGCGGCCTGCTTGGCCAGGAAGGTCTCGACGTCCAGCTGCCCCGATTCGATGCGGTCCAGCGCCTGCTCCCAGAGAGCGGTCATCACTGGATCGGCGACCTCCGGCGGTACCGCCTCAATCAGTGTGTGCGCGGCCGCGGAGGCCGCGAGGCTGCGTTTCTTCTTCGCCAGGTAGCCGTGATCGATCAGTCCCTGAATGATCGCCGCGCGGGTGGCCTCGGTGCCGATGCCGATGCTGTCCTTGAGCTTCTGCTTCAGGCGCGGGTCGGCGACCTGGTTGGCAATGGTCTTCATCGCCTTGACCAGGGTACCTTCCGTGAAGGGTTTTGGCGGCTGGGTACGGTGGGCGTTGATCACGGCGTCGAGCACGGGCAGCGACGCACCCTCGCGCAGCGTCGGCAGTCGCTGGCTCGGCTCGCCCGGTTCGCTGCCGTCGGCTTCATCGATCACCGCCTTCCAGCCGCGCACCTGGATCTGCTTGCCGCGAGCCTGCAGTTGGTCCTCGTCGCTCTGCAGCAACACCAACGTTTTCAGGTACTCATGGTCGGGCAGGAACTGCGCCAGGTAACGCGCGCGAATCAGCGTGTAGACCGCCCGCTCGCGCTCGGACAGTTGGCCCAGGTCGAGGGTCACGGCCGTGGGGATGATGCCGTGGTGGGCGGTGATCTTGTTGCTGTTCCAGGCGCGTGAGCGTCGGCTCGGGTCGGCCTGCTTCAGCCATTGCCCCAGCGACGGTGCGCTGGCTGCCAAGGCATGCAGCACGCGCGGTACCTCATCGAGCATGCTCTCAGGCAGAAAACCGCAGTCAGTGCGCGGGTAGGTCGTGGCCTTGTGGGTTTCATACAGCGCCTGCGCCGTGTTCAAGGTGTCCTGGGCACCGAGGCCAAGCTTGGCCGAGCAGATCTCCTGCAGTGTCCCCAGGTCGAAGGGTAGCGGCGGTCCTTCGCACACTCGCTCCACGTCGACGCTCGACACCCGCGCCTGGGCGCGTTGCACCAGCCGCCGCGCCGCCCGTTGCGCGCCGGCCTCATCGATGCAGCGCCCGCTGTCGTCACAACTGCCGGCAGGCGGCTGCCAGCGTGCCAAAAACACCATGCCCTCGGCCTGCAGCTGCGCATCGACGGTCCAGAATGGACGGGGCACGAAGCTGGCGATGGCTCGATCGCGTTCCACCACCAGGCGCAAGGTCGGCGTCTGCACGCGGCCCACCGGCAGCAGGCCATCGAAGCCGGCGCGGCGACCGAGCAAAGTGAACAGCCGGCTGAGGTTAATGCCCACCAGCCAATCGGCGCGGGAGCGCGCCAGCGCGCAGTGGTACAGCGACAGCGTTTGCTCGCCCGGGCGCAGGGTGGCCAGCGCCTTGCGGATCGATGCCTCGTCCAGCGCCGAGAGCCACAGGCGCAGGATCGGCCCCTGGTAGCGGCAACGCTCGAGGATCTCGCGGGCGATCATCTCGCCCTCGCGATCGGCGTCGGTGGCCACCACCACCTCGTTGCAGGTACGCAGTAGCTGTTCGATGACCTTCAACTGCGCCGCGACCTTGGGCTTGGCGACCACTTGCCAACGGCTTGGGATGATCGGCAGATCCTCCAGGGTCCAGCGCTTGTACTGCGCACCGTAGGTCTCCGGTGGCGCAGTCTCCAGCAGATGGCCCACGCACCAGGTCACGGTCACCGCATTGCCCTGCAGGCAGCCGTCACCGCGGCGGTTGGCCTGCAGCACGCGGGCGATATCGCGGGCCTGGGACGGTTTCTCGCAGATGTACAG